>JBFWVE010000001.1:0-662500 GCA_050246895.1 Vicinamibacteria bacterium
GGTTCCCGGAGTCGGGGCGGGTGGTACCGGAGCTGAACGTGCATGAGCTTCGCGAGGTAGTCGTCAAACCCTATCGCGTGGTCTACCGCTATCGAGCGGGTGTTGTGGAGATCGTGACCGTGTTCCGTGCGTCACGGCTCCCTCCACCGATCGAGTAGAGGCGGCCGAACGAGCGGATGCAGCTGCCGAAGCGCGGGGCAACTACTGGAGGTAGGGCCGCTTCGCGGCCCAGCCTTATTCAGTCGCGCTTCGCAGCTGATCCTAGGTGTTCGACTGACCGGAGGCAAGGTCGGCGTGACAGGACGGGTCCAGAGCTGGCTAAAGAAAGTTGGCTTCAAACGGACCTAAAGCCGCGGGAGGGCGAACTAGCCTTCACGAAGTCGGCCTGTCGATCTGACGCGGTCGACGAAGCCCTCGGTTCAGCCAGCAGGGCTTCGGCGCCCGCTAACGATCGACAGGCCCACCACGTAGAGGATGATGCCCACCTCGGCGGGCTTTTCGTCCGGCTTTGCGGGCGTTCTGGTTCGCAGGCCCGACAAGTGGCAAGGCTCAACGTGGCCAGGCGTACAACCTCGGTGGCTCACGGACCGGTTCTCGAGGACCACGGCAAGGGGCAGTCGAACGAGCGGATGCAGCTGACGAAGCGCGAGGCAACTACTGGAGGTAGGGCCGCTTCGCGGCCCAGCATTATTGAGTCGCGCTTCGCAGGTGATCCGCAGTGTTGGACGGACGCTGGGTACATGAGGTGACCGATGGGAGTGAACATATTCACATTCTGCCGGACCTGTCACCAAATGGCGCCCGACCTTGGGGATGGCGAAGGCGGCTTTACCGGACACCCCAGCGCCGATCCGACCGCTCACAGCCGCGATTCCCAGTCATTTGGCTACGTGTTCTCGGCCTTCGAAGCAATTGGTGCCGTGACGCTTGAAATGCTCCGGTTCCAGCAGTTCCTGCTGGCCCACGCCAAGCATGACTTGGATACCATGTCGGACGGTGGGCCGGCGGAGGCGGAGTTTGAGAAGTGGCCCAGCGACGGCGAACCGGAAGGGGCCGACGATGACTGGGATGATGAGCCTCCCGAAGGCTGGGAGTACGCGCATTTGGAGGCTGCGTGCCGTACGTGCAAGAAGCGCCGTCGTACGGAATCCGCAGGGGTCCTCCAGAAGCGAGCGGAACGCCCGGTGACAGATTCAGAGGCGGAGCTGTTCGAACGTGTCTGTGCTGTCGTCGACGACGACATGTATAGATGCATTCCGTTTGAAGACGACCTGGGTCAACTCGCGGCCTTCCTCAAGAAGCACCGCGGGCACTTGATCGCGACCCGCGTGGTGGCGGCCGAGGAGGAGTAGATGGTTGCCGCGGCGCCTAACGAGGAGATGCAGCTGACAAAGCGGGGTATCGTGTAGGTGCGCCGGCTGCTGCGATCACCGCGGCCGGCGATCTCTATTGAGTCCCGCTTTGCAGCTGATCTCCGGTGTTGGACGGACACCCAGAAGCACCACCGAACGGCACGCAACGACGATGACTCCGTTGCCGTTTACCAACATGCAGGTCGCGGGCGCATCGCAGAGGCTGTTCTAGGGAGGATCGCATGAGCCGCATCATGTGGGGTCTCGTATCGCTCGCGATAGCGGTGCCAATTGGGCTCCTACTGGCGTACCTGGAGGTGAGGCAGTTTCAGCGCCTTCACTATCACGCGATCTTTGGTCTTGTAGTCGCCATCGCATGCGGCGTCATGTGGCTGATAGACAGGCTTGGCTTCATGCCAGACACTAGCCAGGCCACGACGCTTTTGTCACTGAGCGCACACGAATCAGCACGCACTTCCCAAGACGCGCAGGACGCAAACGGGTCGAAATAGGGTGCGCCTGTGCCGTCCAACAATCGGATGAAGCTGACAAAACCCCCTCGCGCCGCCTTCGGCGTCGCGTGCTCGCCCTTCGGCGAGCACCGGGGGTTTTGCAGCTTATCCGTGTTGGGCGGACGAAGTTGAGTGAGCGCCGGGTGAGCGGCAAGAGGCAACATGGCTGAACCACTCGAGATCTGCCCTGTCTGCGGCACCAGAGTCCTGCCCACCGCGGAGGGCACGTGCCCTGCGTGTCGTCGCCATAACTTCACGTCACCGGAGAGGCCCCTCGAACGGCAGACGGCGCCCGATGCTCAGCAAGCACGACTCGCCACACGCCCGTCGACTCGTGCCCGACTCATCGGAGCCGGTGCGGCGTTGCTCGTCGTGATCACGATCGTACTGGTGTTCCAGTACCATCTGCGCTACACGGCGAGCCTCGCGACCCAGGCGTATCTCGGTCTTGCTCCAAGCGACTTCAAGTCCTACATCTATCAGTTCGGCCTGGAGGTCCTTGCCATTCTGGCTGTGGCCGTTGGCGTTTATCGCTGGACCTCGCGAGCGCTCTCGCGATGAACACGACGCCGCCCAACAAGGAGTTGAAGCTGACGAAGCCTGGTGAACTTCGGAGCTTCGCAGCTTTAACTCCAGTGTTAGACGCACTTGAGTCGCCCGTCCGGAGGAGTCGCATGATTCTTGACCCAACGCGCCTATCCTTTGGAGCCCTGGCCGCGGAGAATGACATCCAGCGCGGCTTGAAGGATTACTTCATCGAATCTCCCTCCTATCAGCGCCTGCGCGATGGCGAACGCATCGTCGCCCTCGGGAATCGGGGCTCTGGAAAAACCGCCATCTTCAAGATGATCGCCGATCACCTCCGCGGGCACCGAACCAAGAAGGCAAGGGTGATCGAGCTTGCGCCCGAGGATTTCTCCTACGAGCTGCTGAGTCGCACGATGACGCCCGAAGACCGCGGCGCCTGGGCGAAGCAGGGCGCGTACGCCGCGGCGTGGAAGTACGTGATCTACGTCTTGGCGATGAAGGACCTTGCGAGCTCTGGCGTTTCGCTGAAGACCGGCCCCGCCAAGCGGATCTACCACTACCTCCGCGACAACCACGACACTTTTCCGGTCAACCCGATTGGTGCATTGATCTCGTACCTGAAACGCCTCGAAAGCATCAAGGTGGGGCCTTTTGAAGCCGGCATCAAGGCACGCGAACTCCAAAAGCTGTATCGGCTTGAGGAGATCGGCACCCTCCTCGATGACCTGAATACGCTTGCAGGAAGAAACGGCGTGACCGTGCTGGTCGACGAACTTGACCGCGGCTGGGATGCCTCCGAAGACGCGAAGGCCTTCGTGGCAGGCCTGTTTCAAGCAGCCACTACGATCCAGGCACGCACGCCAAACGTGCGGGTGTTGGTGTCCCTCCGTAGGGAACTCTACGAGAGCATTCCCGCTCTGTACGATGACGCCCAGAAGGTCCGCGATTGGATCGAAGTGATCGAGTGGAACGAACCGGAACTTCTTAAGCTCGTGGCCAGGCGTATTGCACACTCATTTCGAGAGCTCGGTAGGCGAGACGACAACGACCTGTGGAACCTGGCCTTCGGCGAGACCCTGGACTATCGGCAGACGAAGTCCTTCAACTACCTGGTTGACCGGACCCTCTACAGGCCGCGCGAGATCATCCAGCTGTGTCAGGCCGCGGTGGATGCGGTCATCGCCGAAGCGGCCGGCCTCCCGGCAACGTATCGCATCATTGGTGAGGCCGAGCATCAATACTCCGAAGCCCGCTGTAAGGACATTGCAGCGGAGTACCGCTTCCAGTATCCAGGCCTGGGCAGTGTCTTTGAATCCTTTCGCGGCAAGTCCTACTCATTCGAACGGGAGGAACTCGAGGTCCAGTGCCTCGGGATTCTGATGGGTGATTACCGAGTGGACCCGGCCGCAAAAGACTGGTGCAGCACGATGGAGCCCGACGACCTGATCGAGGTCTTGTGGCGGATCGGCTTCTTGCAGGCGCAGGCCGTAGGTGGGATGAAAGCGCGTCGGCGCAGCGGGAGCGAGTATCTGGGCTCTCACCAAGTCTCATCGCTCAATCTCCGCAACGCCCCTCGCTTTCATGTCCATCCGATGTTCAGGGCATTCCTGGGCCTCAAGGAGCCAAAGAGGACGCGGGAGGACTGAGGTCCAGAGAAGTCAGCGAGGCGTCTAACAAGGAGTTGCACCTGACGAGGGGCGCTGTCTGGAGCGCCGCCCCTCGCAGGTGAACTCCGTGTTCTACGGATGCATCACCAACCCGCGAAGCCCGAAGGGCGGAGATGACGGCAGCATGCCGCTGACCGGCTCCGTGCTCAAGAGCGAACGGTTCGTGATCGCTGCCGGTTGCGGCGAACGCGAACGAAACCTGTTCCAGGTCCAGTTCAGCTCCCGCGACGGCTCGGTGCGTGTCTGCTTTCCGTACTTTCCGCACACGCACGGTCTGGTGAGTAAGGCCACGATACCCGCCGGCCCGAGGCAGGCGGACTTGGCGCTCCAGGTTGGCGGGAAGGTGAGTTCTCACCTGGTGAAGTACTCCCATCATCCGGACGGGACGGTCCTATTCTCGCAAACAGGACGCGTACTCTCGTCAGTCCGGAAGCAAGGTGTGCCGCTTTCGGTGATCGAGGGGCACGTCTTCACTTTGCACGCCCAGGGCTTGCTAGAGTTCGCCGAAGCAACGCCCAAGGATCTTCGCAACGCTGTCCCAAGCCCACGGCGAACCCGCTTGGTTTACCGGTTCGAGGACTCGATGCCCGCCTCGGTCAAGTTCGTGGGCCGCTTGCATTCGCTCGAAGCTGTAGCTGAAATGGCTCCCGACGGCGTGATCCAGCCGAAGGGTCATGCCATGGACCCTGATGGCAAGGTAACTGCTACATTCGTTTGTGCCCCACCCGACCACTTTCCAGGGCCGGACCGCCTGCTTCTCTTGTCGTGTGAGCCTCTCGGTGCGCTGGACCGGGAACGAGCGGCATCCATCGTCTTCCTGGGAGGCTTCGATCCTCCCGCGATCGTCAACGACCTTACAGTGCCATCATCGGTTCCCGCGTTCTCGTATCCGGTCGCAAGCGCAGAGGAACTCCGGGAGCGCTTGGGCTCGATCGACTTTCAGGATTCAACATCGTTGAAGGCGCCGTAGAACAAGGGCATGAACCTGACGAAGCGCGTGCCACCGGGGCCGGCTGCGCCGGACCACTTCATTGAATCGCGCTTCGCAGGTTTGCCCATGGTTCGACGGACGTCTTGCTCGAATCGCGTTGCGAGGGGATTCATGTCGTTGCCCAGGCTGACCGTTGCTTTCGGCGTCTTGGTGTTTTGTAGCTCAGGGCCCACTGCCTCGATGGAGCTAATCCTGCCTCTATCAACCTTCAGGCTGGAGTCGAACGTCTTGGGCGCAGGCAGTGTGGTTACAGTCTCGGGAACCCAAACCGAGAAGGGGTTGTCCCTATTGATAGTAGAGGCGTTCGGCCGGCGCTGTGAGCTGAAGGAACAGGCGCTCGGCCCGCTAAAGGGCGTAGACGTCAATGGGATTGACCTGACGTATCAAGGTGGCCGACCTGAAACGGGAGGCCGGGTCGTGGGGTTAGTTCTTCGCCGAGGCATCGTCGAGTATCGCGTCACCCTGCCTGAGCATGGCAGCGCGAGAGTCGACGGCCCCACGCGCCGATGACGCCGTCGAACGAGCGGATGCAGCTGACGAAACGCGAGGTCTTGTCGGTGGGCGCGCCTTCGCGCGCCATCATCATTCAGTCACGTTTCGCAGCTGATCCTCGGCGTTGGGCGTACGTATGCGGGAACCGAGACCGTCGGGATTCTGTGCGACCGAAGATCGGCCATGTTCGCCATTAATCACGCCGCGACCGCGGTCCTGATCAAGCGCCGGTACCCGGACGTGCCGCTCGTCCCGATGCTCATCTCTGTCCAGGCTATGGAGCTCCTCTGGGTGGCGCTCAACTACCTGGGAGTCGAGAGCACGACCACGGAGCCCGTCGTGCGGTACGTGGGTGACATTCACTTGGCCTACATGCCATTCTCACATTCCGTGGCCAGCATGGTTGGCGTAGCTGCCGCCGTATGGCTCCTGGCCTTAGCGGCCGGGCGGCCACGGCTTGGGGCGGCTGTCGGACTCGGTGTCGCGTCGCACCTCGTGCTCGATCTCGCGACGCACAATGGGGACATTGCCCTGGCGCCCTTCGTCACCGCGCCCAAGCTCGGCACATACTTGTACGCCCGGCTCCCAAGTGCTGCATTCCTGTTGGAGCTCGGGTACGGCCTGCTCTGCTGGCGGATCTACCGCGGCGGAGGATCGTTGCTTGCGGTGATCGTCGGTTTCAATCTGGCGAACCTGTCGCTATTCTTCGCTGCTGTCCCAGGACCCGAGGAGTGGCTCGCCGGGCGCCCAGCTCTCCTCACGACAGTCATTCTCGTCCAGATCGTCGTGACGCTAGTGGCTGTAAGGTGGGGGGCGCTGCGGGCCCCTGCGGGACGAGCCAAAGGCGCAACCGTGACTTAGAGCCTGTGTGCCCAGTCGCGCAGGCGATCGGGCTGGGGGATGCGATTCGGTGTGTGTCGAGTTTCTGCGCGCCGATACCCACCGGCGATGGGGCATTGCGTCGCTGGCTCGGGCTGCGCGCTGGGCGCGCTTTTCGTAGAATCCCACGCCATGGGCCTCCTCACCTTCGGTCTCAACGTGACTTTGGACGGGTGCATCGATCACACCCAGGGGATCGCGGACGACGAGCTGCACGACTACTGGACGGAGCTCATGGATCAGAGCGGGGCGATGCTCTTCGGGCGCAACACCTACGAGCTGATGGAGGGAGCCTGGCCCGCGGTGGCACGCGACGAAAAGGCGCCGCGCGCGATGCGCGAGTGGGCACAGAAGCTCGAGGCGAAGGCGAAGTACGTCGTGTCGGGCTCGCGGAGCGCCTTTCCGTGGCAGAACACGATCAAGGTGGAGGGTGACCTTCGCGAGGCGATCTCGGCGCTGAAAGCGCAGACCGAGCGGGGTGTCCTCGTCGGAGCGCCCAAGCTCGCGGCTGCGCTCGAGGAGTTGGGGCTCATCGACGAGTACCGCATCGTCGTTCATCCCATCATCAGTGGCCGCGGGCCGACGTTGTTTCATGGCCTGTCGAGCGCGCGGCAGCTCGAGCTCCTATCGACGCAGCGGTTCAAGTCCGGCGTGCAGGCGCTCCACTTCCGTCGCAAAGCGGGATGAGCGTGGAAGGACCCGAGCGCTCGTCTGGGCCCAGTTCAGCGGAGCGAGATCGAGCATCTGGTGCGCCGGCCATACGGCGGGCAGGAGCGAGCATTATCGAAGGCGCGGTCCAACAAAGCGTATCTTCAAGCCGCCGGGAACCCGCCAGATGCTCTGGTGGTTCAATCCGGCGACGGCGATTAGGGCGGGGCTGGAGCACGCCGAGATCATTCGCCGCATCCGCCTGGCTATCGGGAAGCGCGGCGAGTTGGATCGCTTCCATGGCGCGCGAATCGAGAGTGGGACGATCGGAGTGCCGCCCGAAGGGCTAGAGGCACTTGAAGACTCTCGGTTGTTGGCCTCGCGTGGCCGAGAAGGGTCCGACCAGCGTGCCGTCGTCGGTCAACCGAACGGAGAGCGTCAGGCTGGAACCCCGGAGTCGCCCGAGGTAGACCGCGGGGTGGCGATCTTCGGGCTCACCGTCGTGGACGGGGCCTCCCTGTTCGCGGACGTAGGTTCCGTTCAGGCTGAACTGGCCATCTGATTGGAGCAGGAGCGGTTCATCGATGGAGCCGTGCGCACAGTCGAACTCCGCGGTCGCTCCCTCGGCCGTCACCGTGAAGGCGAGATGATCGCCACCCCAGGTCCCCGACGGGAGCTGTATCGGCGAGGAGGCCGTGGTGCAGCTAGCGCACTCTACCGAGGCGAGAACGGCGAAGAGACTCACGAAGCGCCTCACGAACGAAGCATAGCGTCGGATCGACGGGAGCGTAGAGCTGGTTACACCCATGCGGGCGTCGGACGGACTTTGAGGGGCGGACGAACGGAGGATCGATGGCGGAGACGGGAAGCTCGAAGCAATCTGTGTTTCGGATCGACAAGTTCGCGGTTCCAGCGGCGGCCCGCGCACGGTTCCTGGAGGTCGTGAGCCAGACACATCGAGTACTGGGGGCAGTGGAGGGATGCCTCCAGAATCTCGTGTTGGAGCGGGTGTCCGGAGCTGGCCGATTCAACCTCGTGACGGTTGTGGAATGGGACAGCGCTGAAGCCCTGGAAAACGCGAGGCAAGCGGTCGCGAAGAGACATCACGAGATGGGTGTGAATCCGCGCGAGCTGATCGCCGAGCTTGGTATCGAGGCGGACTTCGGGAATTACACGAAGGTCGACGCCTGAGCCGAAGCATGATCCGCGTATTGGTCAGCGCCTGCTTGCTGGGCGAGAAGGTCCGGTATGACGGAGCGGACGCCGCGTTTGGGAGTCGGGTCCTCGGGGACTGGCTCTCCGAGGGGCGAGTCGTGGCTTTCTGTCCTGAAGTGGCCGGCGGGCTCGGCGTGCCGCGGCCGGCAGCCGAGATTCGCGGGAGCGGCGGAAATTCGGTGCTGGACGGAACGGGCCGAGTCCTGACGCGCGACGGCGACGACGTGACCGGCGCGTTCGTGCGCGGCGCCGAGCTGGCGCTTCAGATGGCTCGCTCACAGGGCGTCGGGCTCGCGATTCTGAAGGAAGGAAGTCCTTCGTGCGGGAGCAGCTTCATTCATGATGGCTCGTTCACGGGTCAGCGGAAGATCGCCCACGGTGTGACCTCGGCACTGCTCGAGCGGCACGGTATTCGGGTGTTCAGCGAGGCGCGCCTCGACGAGGCGGCCGACCATCTGAGGACACTGGAGCGGGGGTGAGAGCCGGGGGGAGGGGCAGCGCGCTACGGACGTGAACGTCAACGTGAACGTGAACGTCAACGTCAACGTGAACGATGAACGACAACGGCCACGTGAACGTGGGGCGGAGATGCCTGAGAATCACCGCGTGAGACTTCTGACCAGCTATGTCCTTGGCAGGTGGGTGGCGGGGGACGGGGCGCGCGAGGCGCTGCTGAACCCGGCGACCGAGGAGCCGCTCGCCGAGGCGGCGAGCGAGGGGATCGACCGGCGCGCCGTGCTCGAGCACGCGCGGGAGCGCGGCGGGCCGGCGCTGCGGGCGCTGACGTTCGCCGAGCGCGGCGCTCGGCTGAAGGCGATGTGCGATGCGATCCGGGCGATCCGCGAGGAGCTGATCGAGCTGGCGGTCGCGAACGGCGGCAACACGCGCGGCGACGCCAAGTTCGACGTCGACGGCGCCACCTTCGCGCTCGCCAGCTACGCCGAGCTCGGAGAGAAGCTCGGCGCCACGCGCGTGCTCCCGGACGGCGAGGGCGTCGTGCTCGGGCGCTCGCCCCGCTTCTACGGCCAGCACGTCGCGGTGCCTCGGCATGGCGTCGCGCTGCACGTGAACGCCTTTAACTTCCCCGCCTGGGGCCTGGCGGAGAAGGCGGCCGTGGCGCTGCTCGCGGGCATGCCGGTGGTGAGCAAGCCGGGCACCAGCTCCGCGCTCGTGGCGCACCGCATCGTCGAGGCGCTGGTCGAGAAGCAGGTGCTGCCGGAGGGCGCGCTGCAGCTGCTGGTCGGCGCGGCGGGCGAGCTGCTGCAGCACGCGAGCGCGCAGGACGTGATCGCCTTCACGGGCTCGGGCGCCACCGGCGAGAAGATCCGCGCGCTGCCGAACGTGATCGCCCAGTCCGTGCGCGTCAACGTCGAGGCGGACAGCCTGAACGCCGCGATTCTCGGCCCCGACGCCGAGCCCGGCTCGGAGATCTACGACTACTACCTGAAGGACGTGCTGCGGGACATGACGCAGAAGGCGGGCCAGAAGTGCACCGCGATCCGGCGCATCCTGGTCCCGCAGGCGCTGTCCGAGCGGCTGCGCGACGACCTGATCGACCGCTTGCGCGGCGTCGTGGTCGGCGACCCGGCGCGGGAGGGCGTTCGCATGGGACCGGTGGCCACGCGCCAGCAGCACGAGGACGTCCGAGCGGGCATCGACCTGCTGGTGCGCGACGGCCGTCTCGTCTACGGCCGGCAGGAGCCGCCCGTGGGCGTGCCCGAGGGCCGAGGCTTCTTCGTCGGGCCGGCGCTCGTCGAGCTCGAGCCGGGAGCGGAGGGGCCGAGCGTCCACTCGCGCGAGGTGTTCGGGCCGGTCGCCACGATCGTCCCCTACTCGGGCGGCGCGGAGGAGGCGACGGGCCTCGTCGCGCGCGGCAACGGAGGTCTCGTCTCCTCGGTCTACAGCGAGGACGCCGACTTCGCGGCCGCGGTCGCGCTCGGCCTCGCGCCGTACCACGGGCGGGTGTTCCTGGGCAGCGTCAAGGTGGCCGAGCTGTCGCCCGGGCCCGGCGCGGTGCTGCCGTCGCTGGTCCACGGCGGGCCGGGACGCGCGGGCGGCGGCGAGGAGCTGGGCGGCACGCGCGGGATGCTGTTCTACATGCAGCGCACGGCGCTCGAGGGCAGCAAGCCCGTGGTCGAGAGGATCGTCTCCGGCCGCGGCTAGCGGTCGTCCGCGGAGGGGCGCCACGATCTGCGGGCTGCCAGGCGGCTCGGACCAGCCACGGCAGCCGAAGCGGGCGACAGCGTTATAGTCGGAACGTGCCCCACAGTCTGGCTCGCGAGGATCGGCGCCGGCAGCGGCGTCTGCTGGCGCTGTTCGCCTGCCTGTACGCGCTCGTGCTGCTGGCGAGCCCGCTGCTCCACCACGACTTCGACTGCCACCTGAAGAGCGCGCAACACTGCGTCGCCTGCCTCGCGCAGCCGCAGGGGTCCGAGGTGCAGGCGTCGCTCGCGGCGCTCGGCGTCGAGCTCGCCTGGTCCGGCGATGTCGGCCCCCTCGCCGTCCAGGGCAGTGCCCTGCTGCTGCCGTCCCGGTCGGCCGGGCGCGCGCCGCCCTCCGCTTCCTGAGGCGTCTCTCCGGCGCGCGGCGCCGGCGAATCGTGCGGGACCGCTCGCGGTCCCTCGTTTTCTCAGGAGGCAGCATGCGAGGACGAACGTGGAGGGCCCGGCTCCAGGGCCTGGCTCTGGCGGCGGCGCTGGCGGGTGGAGCCGCCGCGCAGACACCGGCCGAGCACCCGGCGAGCGGCGACCTGGCGGCCGAGGTCGCACGGCTCCGCGAGGAGCTCGAGAACCTGCGGCGCGACTACGCCGAGCGGCTGCGCGGGCTGGAGGAGAGGCTCGCGGCACTGCCCCAGCCCGCCCTGCCACCCGCACCCGCTCCCTACTCGGCGCCAGCACCGGCTGGGCCCGCGCCGGTCTCCTCCAAGGTCTTCAACCCCGACATCGCCGTGATCGGCGACTTCCTCGGAGCCGTCGGCACCAACGAGAGCGAGAACGCGCCGCCCAGCTTCGAGATGCACGAGGCCGAGGCGTCGTTCCAGGCGGCGGTGGATCCCTACGCGCGGGCCGACTTCTTCTTCGCCTTCGGCCCGGAAGGCGTCGAGATCGAGGAGGGCTTCGTCAGCTTCCCGACGCTCCCGGGAGGCTTCCTGATGAAGGCCGGGAAGCTGCGAGCCAGCTTCGGCAAGGTCAACGCCTCGCACATCCACAGCCTGGCCTGGACGGACCGGCCGCTCGTGACCGAGAACCTGGTCGGCGGCGAGGAGGGAATCTCGGACGCCGGCGTCTCGCTGTCGCGGCTGTTCCCGAACCGGTTCCTGTTCCTGGAGGCGACCGGCGAGGTCTACCGCGGCCAGAGCGAGCTCTACGCCGGCGCGCGCCGCCAGGACGTCGCCTGGCTCGGCCGCCTGCGCGCGTATCGCGACCTCACCGAGTCGGCGAACCTCGACCTCGGCGGCTCGTTCAGCTCCGGGAAGAACGGCGTGACGGAGACCAGCAGCACGCAGCTCTGGGGCGCCGACGCGACCTTCCGCTGGCGCCCGCTGCGCCGCGCGATCTACCGGCGCCTGCTCGCGCGCACGGAACTCGTCTGGAGCCGGCGCGAGCAGGAGGGCGGCCGCCAGGACGGCTTCGGCTTCTACGCCTCGGGCGAGTACCAGTTCGCGCGCCGCTGGTTCGCCGGCCTGCGCTACGACCTCTCGGATCGGGCCGACGACGCGGCGCTGCGCGACAGCGGCCAGTCGCTGCTGCTGACCTTCTGGCCCAGCGAGTTCAGCCAGATCCGGGCGCAGTACCGCCGCACGAAGTACGCCGACCGGCAAACCGCCAACGAGCTGCTGTTCCAGTTCCTGTTCTCGATCGGCGCCCACGGCGCCCACGTCTTCTAGAGGAGGCGCGATGCAACCGCACAGCCGGATCGCCGTCGGCCTCGCACTCGCGGCCGCGATCGCCGCGCCCCGCGCGAGCGCCGCCCTCAACGTCGTGACCACCACCGAGGACCTCGCCTCGCTCGCCCGCGAGGTGGGCGGGGAGCGCGTGAAGGTGGAGGCGCTGGCGAAGGGCTATCAGGACCCGCACTTCGTGGAGGCCAAGCCGAGCTTCATCCTCAAGCTGCACTCGGCCGATCTGCTGGTGCTGGTCGGCCGCGAGATGGAGATCGGCTGGCTGCCGCCACTCGTCCAGCAGAGCCGCAACCCGAGGATCCAGCAGGGCGGCGCCGGCTACCTGGACGCCTCGCTGACCGCGCGAATCCTGGAGATCCCGACGGGCCAGATCACGCGCGCGATGGGCGACGTGCATCCGCAGGGCAACCCGCACTACTGGCTCGACCCCGGCAACGGCCGCCACATCGCGGAGGCCATCCGGGCGGCGCTCGCCCGCATGGCGCCCGCCGAAGCCCCGTACTTCGCGCAGCGCTACGCCGACTTCGACCGACGCCTGGCCGAGGCCGAGAAGCGCTGGGACGCCCTGATGGCTCCCTACAGGGGCCTGAAGGTGGTCACCTATCACCGCTCCTGGCCCAACTTCTGCGAGCGCTTCGGCCTCGACGTCGTGGGCTACGTCGAGCCGCGGCCCGGGATCCCCCCGTCCCCCAGCCACACGCTCGACCTGATCCAGGCGATGAAGCGCGACGGCGTGAAGCTGATCCTGGTCGAGCCCTACTTCGACCTGAGGACGCCCGACTCGATCGCGAGAGAGACCGGCGGGAAGGTCGTGGTGATGCTGCCCTCGGTTGGCGGGGAGAAGGCGGTGACGGATTTCATCCAGCTCTTCGACTACGACCTCAAGCTGCTGCTCGCCGCCATCCGCGAGACGGGAGCCCGCTGATGGACTTGGAGATCCTGAAGTTCCTGGCGGCGCCCTTCGTGGCGAGCCTGATCCTGACGGGGATCCACGCCTACCTCGGGGTGCACGTCGTCGAGCGGGGCGTCATCTTCGTGGACCTCTCGCTCGCGCAGATCGCGGCGCTCGGAGCGAGCATCACGGTGCTGCTGCCGTTCACCGACGGCGATCCGCACGGGCCCTGGGTCTACTGGGTCAGCCTCGCCTTCACCTTCCTGGGCGCCGCGATCTTCTCCACCATCCGCGGGCAGCGCGCCAACATCCCGCAGGAGGCGATCATCGGCATCACCTACGCGGTCGCCTCCGCCGCCTCGATCCTGGCGATGAGCAAGTCGACCGCCCAGAGCGAGCACCTGAAGGAGATGCTGGTCGGCAACATCCTGGCGGTTTCGTGGCAGGAGGTGTGGAAGACGGCGTTCCTCTACGGGGCCATCGGCGCCTTCCACTACGCCTGCCGCCGGCCGTTCCTGGCGATCTCCATGGACCCGCGGAAGGCCGAGGCCGCCGGTCTCAACGTGCGGCTCTGGGACTTCCTCTTCTACGCCTCGTTCGGCTTCGTGGTGACGTCCTCGGTCGCGATCGCCGGCGTGCTGCTCGTCTTCTGCTACCTGATCGTGCCCTCCGTCGCCGCGATCCTCTACTCCGACCGCATCGGGCCTCGGCTCGCGATCGGCTGGACGATGGGCACGGTGGTGTCGGTGCTCGGCATCTACCTTTCGGTCCACCTCGACCTGCCGACCGGCGCGACGATGGTCTGCACCTTCGGGCTGATGCTGATCCTGATGGCGCTGCTGCGGCCGCTGGTGCGTCGCACCCGGCCGGTATCGGGTTAGCGAGCGCGCCGCCCAGGACGGACCGGCGCCGGCCCCGGCGCCCCCCGGGTGGGCGCGACAAGCCGGGGTCGGTTGGGTGATCATGGTAGCGATGGGCGAGGAAGCGCTCCCGATCTGCGAGTTCGACGCCGGCAAGCTGCAGGGCAAGCTGCAGCTCACGCTGGCGGCGGAGGTGGCGCGCATCTCGGCCGCCGTCGCCGAGGTGATGGCGATCGTCGGCCAGTTGGAGTGCGCCGCGGGCCACGAGTTCCAGATCGAGACGGCGCTGCGCGAGGCGCTGGCGAACGCGATCCGCCACGGCTCGCGCAACGATCCCTCGAAGCAGGTGCAGTGCTGCGTCGCCTGCGATCCCGACCGGGGCATGCTGCTGGTGGTCCGTGACGAGGGGCTGGGCTTCGACCCTTCGCAGCTCCAGAGCCCGGTGGTGGGCCAGAACGTCTTCTCGGACCACGGGCGCGGCATCTTCCTGATCAACCAACTGATGGACGAGGTGCGCTTCGAGAAGGGCGGCACCGAGATCCACATGCTGAAGCGGCCCGCGAACGGCCCCACGCCGGAGCCGAAGCGCCCCTAAGCGTGCCGGCGACGAGACGCTAGCGCAGGCGGAAACGCTGGGCGGCCGGCTTCGACCAGCTCCCGAGGTGGAACCAGCGAGCTGCCGCCGGCTAGGAGTCGAGGCGGCGGCCCAGCCGCACGACGTTGCGGTCGCCCTCGCGGGCGTAGCTCGCCTCGTCCATCAGCTCGCGGACGAGCGCCAAGCCCCAGCCTCCCGGCTCGTCGGCGGGCCGCTCGCCCGGGGCGCGCGCCGCGAGGGGATCGAAGGCCGGGCAGTCGTCCCGGAGCTCGAGCCGCACGAGGGCGGCCTCGCGCACGGCGTGCAGCAGGATCGGCGAGCGTGCGCTGCCGTGGCGAACCGCGTTCGACAGCAGCTCCTCCGAAACGAGACGCAGGTCCGCCGCGGGCGCCGCCGTGACGCCCGCGGCCGACAGCCAGGCCGCCAGGCGCGCGAGCGCGTCGGGGATCGCGTCGAGGCGCGGCGCCACCTCGATCCGGACCTCCCCGGGGCTGCCGGCCGGGGCGGCCGCGGTGTCGGCGCGGCGCAGCACGAGCAGCGTCAGGTCGTCGGACTGCGGCGCGCCGGCGACGAAGGCCTCGACGGCCGCGAGCACCGTGCCGCAGACCTCCTGCGCGGAGGCCTGCGGGCGCCCCTCGAGCGCCGCCGCCAGGCGCTCGACGGTGAAGAGCTGCTCCGCCGGGTCGAGCGCCTCGCTGACGCCGTCGCTGAACGCCACCAGCGCTTCTCCGGGCGCGAGCTGGAGGCGAGTCTCGGGGAACTCGCCGCCGTCGATCAGCCCGAGCAGCGAGCCGCCCTCGAGCGCCGCCGTGCGCAGCGCGCCGTCGGCGCGCACCAGCAGCGGCGCATCGTGCCCGCCCGCGGCGCAGACGAGCGCGCCGGTCGCGGGATCGAGCGCGCCGCAGACGACCGTCACGAACATGCCGGCGTCGTTCTCCGCGCACAGAGCGCGGTTCAGCTCGCCGAGGATGCGCCCGGGGGAGGACTGGCGCGCGCTGATCGTGCCGAAGAGCGCTTTGGTGCGGGCCATGAACAGGGCCGCCGGCACGCCCTTGCCCGAGACGTCGCCGACCAGGAAGAAGAGACGGCCGTCCGCGACGAAGTGGTCGTAGAGATCGCCGCCGACGTCGCGGGCCGGCTTCAGGTGCGCCTGCAACTCGTAGCCCTCGCCCGAGCCGGTCGCGGACGGCAACATCGCCTGCTGGATGCGGCCTGCCACGCGCACCTCGCTCTCCAGCCGCTCCTTCGCCGCGGTCGTCTCGCGCAGGTCCGCCACGTGGCGGCGCAGCGAGTCGCGCATGTTCAGGAACGACGCGGCGAGCGTGCCGACCTCGTCGCGCGAGCCGGGTTCCGGCAGCGGCGTCTCGAGATCGCCCGTCGCCATCCGCGCGGCGCCCGCCGCCAGGGCGCCGAGCGGCCGCGTGAGCCGGCGCGAAAGCAGCACGACGACCGTGGCCAGCAGCAGCAGGCCGATCGCGACCAGGGCAGCCTGGCGCCGGAACAGGGCCTCGACGTCCTCCAGCAGCTCGCTCTCGGGATAGACGACCGCGAGCGACCAGCCGGGCCGGGGGATCGGGCCGTAGGCCACCCGCGCGCGGGCGCCGAGCCAGAGGTCGTCGATCGGCTGGAAGCCCGACAGCCCGGCGCGCATGTCGCGCAGGATCGGCTCCACCTCGCCGCGCGGGCGCGGCTCGGCGGCGCGCCCCGCACGGGCCAGCTTCGGATCGGGATGCGAGACGATGCGGCCGCCGGCCGACACGATGAGGCCGTACCCCGTGCGGCCCACGCGGATCGCCGAGACCGCCTCGTCGACCACGTCGAGCGACAGGTCGGCGGTGACGACGCCCGCGATCTCGCGCCCGCCCGCGCCCGTGCGGTAGAGCGGCGCCGAGTAGGTCACCATCCAGACGCCGCCGCCGCTTTCGTCGAAGTAGGGCTCGGACCAGGCGGCCTGCCCCGAGGCGAGCGGCTTCGTGAACCACTCGCGCTCCCAGTAGCGGTAGCTCGGCTTCGACAGGTCGTCCACCAGCAGGCGCTCGCCGTCGCGGCGCACGTAGGGCGCGCGCGGCCACGGCTTGCCGGGCTCCGACCGCAGCGCGAGCGCGGACCCGTAGAGCCGGGGGCGCGCGGCCACGTTCGCCTGCAGCAGGCGCAGCGCGCCGGCTTCGTCGGGCGCGAGCGTCTCGAGCGAGACGGCGAGCGTGCGGGTGCCCAGCTCGACGAGCTGCAGCGCCAGGTCGATCGAGGCCGTGGCGGCCTCGGCCTCGTTGCGCGCCTCGCGCTCCGCCGCCGCCACCACGATGCGGCGGGCGATGCCGTTCGACAGCATCAGCGTCGCGAGGAAGACGGCGCCGCCGGCGCCGAGCACCCAGACGATCAGGCGCGTGGTGAGGCTGCGGAAGCCACGCACGGGTCGCTCCAAGGGGGAGGCGATCGAGCGCTAGCGGGCGCTCTCCGCCCTGGCGCGCACGTATCCCAGCTTCAGGTCGATCGGCGCCTCGAAGAGGTCGACTTCGAACCGGAGGGCGACGTTCAGGCGCTCGCCGCCGGGCACGAGCGTGTAGACCTCGACGATCGTCCAGCCTTCCTTGCCCGACTCCTCGACGACGAGCTGCTCGCCCTCCCAGCGCACGCTGCCGGTCAGCCGGGGACCGGCCTCGGGCTGCCGCGTGCTCGGGCGGCCGTAGCCGCCGCCCTTCATGCTGGCCGGCCCCGCGGCCTTCTCGATCTGGGCCTTCACGTCGTCGCTGATCTCCTTGTTGAGCTGCCAGCTTCCGGAGATGTCGGGTCTGTGTTGCGCGGCCCCGCGAGGGCGGCGATGGAGAAGGCGATGGCCGTGCGTGCCGTCCGAAGCTCGAGCATGGTCCTCCGGTCGCAGACGACGCGCGCAGTCTAGGCCCGGACGCTCCGTTCACGATCCACGACCACGTCCAGGGTGATCGCGCCGAAGCGGATCGTGTCGCCGCTGCCGAGAACGATCGCCGCCACGACCACGGTGTCGTTCAGGTAGGTCGCCGTCGCGCTTCCCGCGTGCTCGAGCGTGGCCTGGAATCGGTCGGCGCTCAGCACGATGCGCGCCTGCCGGCGCGAGACGGTGGGGTGATCGATGCGCAGCGCGGCGTTCTTCGCGCGTCCCAGCTCGTGCGCGCCGGGCTCGCGAACCGTGAAAGCGAGCTCGGAGCCTCTCGCCTTCAGGACCACCTCGCGGATCGGATCGGCCGCGGCCCTCGCGACTGGCGTCGGGGCGGGCGCGGGCGCCGCCACGGGCGTGACGGGTGGCGTGGCCGCCTCCGGGGGCGCGGCCTTCGGTGCCGGCACGATCGGCTGGGGCGCTTTCGCCGGAGCCGGAGCCGTCGCGGCCGCCGGCAGCTTCGGGAGCGGCGCGGTCGGCGATGCCGGCGCGGGCGCGGCCTTCGGCGGGGACGGCTTTGCCGCGGCCTTCGCGCCGTCCGCGGGCCGCGGGGACGCCTGCGCCGCACCGGCCTGCGCCTTCTGCGCCACGCGCTGCTCGATCCGCGCACGCAGGTCGGCGATCTCCTTCATCTCGGCTGAGTTCCACTCGTAGCGCGTCTTCCACTGCTGCGAGTAGACGCCGGTGACCGGCCGCTGGGTGCCCGGCCCCAAGGCCCCCGCGTCGAAGACGCGGTACTCCCCCGAGTTGAACTCCCCCATCTCGATCGTCACGCGGAAGGAAACCACTTTGGCGAACGAGACGACGTCGCCGTCGCGCAGCAGCGCGGTCGTCACGCGCTCGCGGTTCAGGAAGGTGCCGTTGGCCGAGTCGAGGTCCCGCAGCACGACGCGCTCGGCGTCGCGCTCGATGCGGGCGTGCAGGCTGGAGACGACGGAAGCCTCGAGCACGACGTTGGCGGCGGAGGAACGGCCGATCGTGGTCTCACCGACGCCCAGGTCGACCTCGGGCGCCTCGCCCTCCTGCGCCATGAGCAGCGCGCGGCGCACGCCCACCCGGCCTGCCCGCGGGCGCTCCTCCGCGAAGAGCAGGAACAGCAGATCGACGCTCTTGGCGAGCGTGATCACGTCGAGATGGCGCAGGCGCCGCGGACGCACCACCAGCCCCGCCAGCCGGCCGCCGCGATCGCGGTGGACGTTCAGGAAGGTGCCGGCCTGGCTCAGGTTCTCGAGCCAGTAGGCGCCGTCGCGCAGCGTGATCCTGGCGTGGCGGCGCGAGACGCCGTCGGCCGCGATCTTGACCCCTGCCTCCGAGGAGCGGCCGAGCACGATCTCGCCGCCGCTCAGGCGGAAGCTCTCGACCCGGCCCGGGCGGAGCTGGCAACGCAGCTCGGCGCTCAGCTGCGGGTGGGCGGGTGATATCGATGACATAGCTGGCACTTGTCGGACAGGCCGACCCCATGGCAGGCCCTGCAGCTCGCGATCCCTTCGAGGTGCAGGTCCTGCGCTTGCTCGCTCTGCTTCATCCCGGGATGGCAGCTCTCGCAGCTTCCGGAGGGCGCCGTCCCGGCCGGCCCGCCGCGTCCCAGCATGCGTGCGAGGACACCGGCCTTCGGGGTCGCGGCCCCGATGTGGGCCTCGTGCCGGAACTCGGCGAGTGTCAGCACCGGACGGGCCAGGGACAGGGGCAGGAACGTCGCTCTCTCGACGACGTGGCAGCGCGCGCACCCCGTGTCGTGCGCCTCGCCGACGAGCGCCAGCAGCGCCGCCTCCTTGCGCGCGCGCTCCCCCGGCGCCGCCGGCGGCACCGCTTCGATCGGCCGCAGCTCCGCGAGCCTGGTGCGCACCCGGCCGAGCGCGGCGACGGCGCGCGCCTGGTCCTCGCTCGCGCGCTGGGTGAGCGCGTGGCGCGGCAGCCCGGCGCGCCGCAGCCCCAGCTCGTCCTCGAGCCGCGCCAGGTCCTCGCGCCGCTGGGCCTCGCCGCGCCGGTCGCTGCTGCCGGCCGAGTCGCCCGGCGCCGCCAGCATCAGCCGCAGCCGCAGCGCCTGGGCGCGCTGCCTGAGCGCGGGCGCCGCGACGACGACCGCATCCAGCGTCTCGAACAGCTCCGCGCGACGGGCCTCGAACTCGGCGGCCGCCGGGGGCGAGGCCTGGCCGCGCAGCGCCTCGAGCTGGCGTGCGAGCGCTTCGTCGGTCTCTCCGGACGCGGCGAGGGCGGCGAGGATCTCGTCGACGCGCTTGCTTGGGGGCGTGGCCGCGCCCGCCGCGGCCTCGGCGCGGGCCTCGAAAGCGGCGAGCTCCGCCTGCACGTCCGCCAGCCGGGCCTCGAGATCCGGCGTCTCCAGCGTCGCGAGCCCCTGGCCGAGGAACAGCCGCCGCGCCAGCCGGTACTGGCTCGCCAGCAGCTCCGCGACCTCCTTCTCGTGCGCCTCGGGATACAGCTCCTTGCGCAGCCTGTCGACCCGCGAGCGGATCCAGGGGTCGCGGTGCGCCACCGCCGTCTTGCGAACCAGGCCGCCCTCGCACTCGAAGCCGCGGCGCTCCTCGGCCGGCCCGCCGCAGGGGTCGAGGGGCCCGTCCGGGGACGCCCCGCCCCGCGCGATCGGCTCCATCTTCAGGTCGTCCTGGTGGTCGTGGCAGCCGAAGCAGTGAGCGGCCGAGGATACCGGCGCGAAGTCGCGGTGGCCGGTCTCGCCGGCCGTCAGGGCATGGCAGGAGCGGCAGACCGCCTCGTCGCTCGGCGCGGCGCCTGGTTGCTTCGACTGCAGCGCCTTGCGCGCCTGCAGCACGTGCTTCTTGTGGCTGAAATACGCGCCGACCAGCCGCGGCTCGCCCGCCCCCTCGCGCTTGACGGCGAGCTCCGGGTGGCCGCTCCAGCTCGGGACCAGCGGCCGCTCCCCGCCGCTGCCGCGGCGCCTCGCGCCGTGGCAGCCGACGCACTGGCCGTCCTCGATCGCCACCAGCCGCTGCGCCGCCTGGTCCTGGATCCCGCGATGCTCCACGTGGCAGCGGACGCATTCGAGGTTCGAGACGCTCGCGGCGGCGGCGGCGTCTCCCTGGCGCAGCCGGTCGTAGTGGCGCCCCGCGTGGGCGACGTGGGTCATCCGCCCTGGACCCGCCTCGTCGTGGCAGCGCTGGCAGCGGAGGTTCGAGACGCTGGCGCCGGAATGGCAGGCTTCGCAGCGGCCGCCGGACTCGGAGGCGTGGCGCGCGATCAGGCCCCCGGGCATCAGCGGCACGCGCAGCGGGTGCAGGAAGCGCCCGCCGAGCTCCAGCAGCGCGCCGGTGGCGAGCACGGCCGCGCCGAGCGCGAGGCTCAGCAGCAGGCGCGTGTAGGGAGGGCGCGGCTGGAAGTAGCGGTCGGCGCGGCCGCCCGGCGTGCCCCAGGAGAGACGGCGCGCCATCTCAGTAGAGAGCCCAGGAGAGCACGTGCACCACGAGCAGCCCGATCAGCAGGCCGGCCGCCGGCACGTGCAGGGTCAGCTCCAGCCAGGAGCGCAGGAGCTGCTGGAGAGAGTACTGCGCGTCCAGCTCCAGCTTCTCGGTGAAGATCGTGATCAGGTCGTCGACCTTCTCCCGTTCGCCCGGGTCCACAGCGGCCGTCATCGCACGCAGCGGCCCGAGCGCCGCCTCGCGTCCCGCGCGCACGTTCAGCAGGTAGGCGAGCGAGAAGCGCGGCCGCAGCAGCAGCTCCCGCACCTGCGTGTGGTAGTAGTTGTCCAGCCGGTCGGAGGCGCCCTCGACGACGACGTCCGCTTCGGCGGCCAGGCGCTCCAGCAGCTCGGGAATCCGCTCGAAGAGCGCCGTCACGCTGAGCCCTTCGGCGAGAGCGGTGGGGATCCACTTCTGGAGCAGCACCCCGACGAGGCCGCTGCCCACCGTCCAGAGCGACAGCAGCAGCAGCCCCCATCCGAGCGCGCCGTGGGGCAGGGCGAAGCCCGTGTGGATCAGCACGGCCAGCAGCGCGAGGGCGCCCAGGTACACGTGCGCCTGCAGCCAGCCGAGCGCCTTCCCGAACGGCCGCGCCTTCGGCCTGCGCAGCGGGTAAGCCATCTCGAACAGGAAGAGCGCCGCGCCCAGGAAGCCGAACAGCAGGCCGAGCCCTCGCTTCGGGTTCCAGGGCCAGCCGCCGGACGCCGCCAGCAGGTAGACGAGTGCGAGACCGGCCGCGGCCGCGCAAGTGGCGAGGAGGTTCCGCGGCTGCTTCGGCCGGACGACGCGGGGAAGCGAGAGCTCCATCGAGTCAGCCGCGCAGCGTCGCGATCACCGACTGCACGTCGCGGAAGGAGACGCGCACCGCCGAACCGTGCGGGCACATCTGCACGCAGGCGGGGCCTTCGGGCCGGTCGTGGCAGAGGTCGCACTTGGTGGCGCGCTTGTCCACCTTGCGCGGGCCGAAGGGCGGGTCGACCGGCGTGTAGACGATGTTGCTCCAGGGGCAGCGCTCGACGCAGCCGTTGCAGGCGATGCAGCCGCGCGTCGGATGCTCGGGCGGGTTGATCGTGACGACCAGCGTGCCGCTCTCGCGCGTGATGGCGCCGGTGGGGCAATCGATCATGCACACGGGATCCGTGCACTGGTAGCAGGCCGTCGGGATCAGCCAGTTGCCCAGCCGCTCGCCTTCGCGCACGAAGCGCGGCACGCCGGCGTGGGCCTCGGCGCAGCCACGCACGCACTCGTCGCAGTGCACGCAGGTCGTCAGGTCGATCAGCAGCACGCTCTCGCCGTGGATCAGGCCGGTGTCCATCGCGACCTGCATGTGGTCGGCCGAGGCGGGGTCGTCCGCGGCGGCGCCGCGCTCCTTGAGGCGCGCCATCATCTCGGCCCACAGCCGTGCTTTCAGCTCCGGCTGCCGCGCCAGCAGTTCCTGGAAGTCGTCCTTGGACAGCTTCACCAGCTCGACGTGCTCGAGGGCCTGCAGCGTGAACGGCCACGGCTGGTCGAGCAGCAGCGCCGCCTCGCCGGCGTGGTCGCCCTTGCGCAGGTAGGTCACCGCCACGTTGGCCGCCCCCGCGCGCACGCCGACCTTGACGTAGCCGCCGCGAACCAGATACAGGCCGTCGGCAGGCACGCCTTCCGCGACGATCACGGTGCCCGGCCCGTAGGACAGCAGCTCCACCCGATCCCTGAGCTTGCTCAGGAACGCGTCGTCGACCTCCGACAGCAGCGGGACCTGCTTCAGGTGCACCGCGAGCGTGCGCGCCCGGTAGCGGTCGTCCACGAACTTCTTGAAGGGCTTCGACACCTGCATCAAGGTGCGCAGGCCGCGCAGTTGCACCCGCACCAGCCGGACCTTGGTGAGTGCCGTGACGTCGGCCGAGACCGTGTAGCGCGACAGCGCGCTGATCTCGCCGAACAGCTCGCCGGCCTCGAGCACCACGCGGCGCCCCGAGCTGTCGCCGAGCGACGCCGACAGGATCACCGTGCTCGACGTCGCCTGGCCCCGGCCGAGGAGCGCCTTGTCCTCCGCGCTCGGCTTGCGCGACCGGCGCGGCGGTGTCGCTCCGCCCCGCACGACCGGCGCCGCCGCCTCGTCCGCGACGACGTTCGACACCTCGACGGCGCCCTGCTGGATGTAGTACGCGGTGTCGCCGTAGCCGCCGCGCTCGAGGATCAGGTCGCCGGGCTCGAGCTCCACCCACTCGAAGTACTTCGCGTACTTCTCGGCCGTCTTCTCGCGCGCCTTCTCGGGAACCCCCGAGAACAACCAGTGGCCGGCCAGCTCGGCGATCGACATCGCGAGCGGCTTCCGGTCCAGCCGCCGGGAGCTGATGGTCGTGCTCATGGCTGGCTGCCCTCGGCGTCCTTCCTGCGGAGCGCCTCGAGCGCCAGCGCCAGGACCTCGTCCTGCAGGACGAGCAGCTCGCTGTCCGGCCCGGCGAAACGCGCCGGCGGGGCCGGCGCGGGGATCTCGAGCTTCCGCTTCAGCCGCAGCAGCGCCGCGAGACGCGCGGCGGCCCGGCCGCGCAGCTCGAAGACGTCGCGCACGGCGGGCGCCTGGGCGGGCGCCGCCGAGGGCGCGGGCGCTGCGGCTTCGGGGGCCGCTGCTCCGCCCCCCATCGAGGGCGGCGCCGCGGCGCGGGCTTGCGTCGGCGCTGGCGGCGCTGGCGGAACGAACGCGGCGGGGGCCTCGTCCGCGAGGTTGGACGTTCGGACCTCGACGCCTTCCTCGCGCAGGTCGTCGAGGAGCGCCGCCAGGACGCCGCCCGCCGGCGCGGGTGCCGTGGGCGTCGCGGGCCGTGCCTCGGCCGGGCGCGCGGCGGCCGCCGCGGGCGCGCGGGTGGCGGCCGGCGGACGCGTCGCCTTCAGCGCCTTCGCCAGCTGCGGCGCGGCCGCCCTGTCCATCTGGGCCAGGAAGGCGGCGGCGTAGGCGCGCGGACGAACGTCCTTCTCCTGCCCGCTCGGCCAGTGCTTGATCTTCTCGAGGGCCGCTCCGACCTTGAACGTGTCACCGGTCGGATGGCCCAGGTCGACGATCGCCTTGTGCTCGGCTCCCAGCACGTGACAGCGCGTGCACAGCCCCGCGATCCGCCCCGGCTGGTCGTACAGCATCACGAGGCCCAACAGGTTGGGGCCGTCGTAGAAGGCGCGTTCCTGGTGCGGATCGTTGTACTCCTTGCCGGGTCCGTGGCAGGTCTCGCAGGACACGGTCGCGGGGGAGCTGGCGGCGTCTGGCGCGTGGCACTTCCGGCACGCCTCGGCCCTCGGGTTGCCGCCGGTCGCCCCCGCGTAGACGGCGGCGTTCGGCTTCCTCGCGGGGTCGAGCTGCGCTCCGCTCTCGCGATGGAGCTTCCACGCCGGACCCGCCAGCTTCTTGTGGCACTTCAGGCAGCGGTCGGGGCCGACGAAGCCCTGCGCGAGCGCCGTCGGCGAGGCCATCGCGAGGCCCACCAGCGCGGCCGCGAGGACCGGCCCCAGCAGACGCGCTCTCGCCGTCGTTGAGAACCCGTTCATGAGAGGAGCGATCAGAGCAGGTATCTTATCGGGTCAAGCGAGCACGCAAGTCAAGCTGAGCCTCACTCTCGGTGTGACCTGGATCATTGACGCCGACGAGAAGGCCCACGTAGAGTTCCGGCACGCCAACCTGTCAACCGGACCTTCGCGCCTGATGCGGAGCTCCTCGCTGCGAACCGCGCGGACGGTTCCTCGATGGGCGCGGGTGGCGGTCTGTCTGCTGCTCGGCGCGGCCTTCGCGCGCGACGCGGTCGCGCAGCAGCCCCCCGCCGCGAGCGCCGAGCGGCCCGTGGCCCTGCGCCTGCGCGAGGGCGAGACGACCCTCGACCTTCGGGTCGTCGGCCTGGTGCGCGAGGCCGAAAGCGTGAGCTTCCGGCCGGTGACCGCGGCGGGAGGCGTCGGACGGGAGCGCAGCGTGCCGCTGGCGCTGGTGATCGCGCCCGCCGTGGCCGACATCCCGCAGCGCCTGCGCCTGCGCGAGGGCGAGCGCACGCTGGAGCTGCGCGTCACCGGCCTGGCGCGCGAGGGCGAAGCCGTGCGCTTCCGGCCGCTCACCGCCTCCGGCGGGACGGGCCGCGAGCAGGGCCCGATACCACTGGCGCTCGTCACCTCGCCGCGCGTCGAGGAGATCCCGTTCCTGTTGCGCCTGCGCGAGGGCGGCCGCACGGCGGACCTGCGCGTGTTCGACCTGGCGCGCGAGGGCGACTCCGTGCGCTTCCGGCCGATGCTGCCGAGCGGCCAGCCCGGACAGGGGCGCACGATCCCGCTCGCCCTTGTGGTGGCGCCCGACCCGGCAGCCCTGCCGACGGCGACGACCGCCGTCGCCGAGGCGCCGGCGACGCCCGCGCAGGTGCGACGGGCGCCCGTCGCGCTGCCCCCGCCGGCGGCCGGCCAGCCGGTGCCCCCCGCGGCGGCGCCGCTCGCGGCTGGCGACGTGCTCGAGGACCGCTGGGACGTCTTCGAGGCGCTGTTCGCGGAGCTGAAGCTCGACGAGCCGACGCTGAAGGCGGTGCGCATCGTCCCGAGCGGCAAGGACCCTTACAACCAGAACACGCTCAAGGGCGACAAGCCGATCGCGGGCGACGACCTCTTCTTCGTCCTGACGGCCTCGCTCGACGCGGTGTCGGAGCTGCGGCGGGTGCCGCTGCCGAGCGGCATCAGCGCCGCGCAGCCGGGCCGGCCCGAGTTCTTCGGCGACGGCGATCTGGCTTCCAGCTCGCCCCGCGCGACGCTGTCGTTCGAGCTGTTCAAGGGCCAGACCTCCTTCCGGCCGAAGACCTGGGCGCTCAAGCTCACGGGCGCCGGCAACCTCAACTACCTGCGCGCGAACGAGCAGAACGTCGTCAACGTCGACCCGCGCGAGGGGCGCACGCGCACGAAGACGCGCTTCTCGCTGGAGGAGGCGTTCGGCGAGCTCAAGCTGCTGGACCTGTCGCCGCGCTACGACACGCTGTCGGCGCGCGTCGGCATCCAGCCGTTCGTGTCCGACTTCCGGGGCTTCGTCTTCAGCGACTTCAACCTCGGCGCGCGCCTGTTCGGCAACGCTGGCGGCAACCGCTGGCAGTACAACGCGGCCTTCTTCGACCTGCTGGAGAAGGAGACCAACAGCGAGCTCAACAGCTTCGAGAAGCGAGAGCAGAAGGTGCTCGTGGCCAACCTGTACCGCCAGGACTTCCTCGCCCTGGGCCACACCCTCGAGCTCTCCTACCACCGCAGCCAGGACGAGGCGTCGCACGAGCCGCACTTCGACAGCAACGACTTCCTGGTGCGGCCAGCGCGCATCGGCACGCCGCGTCTGCACGACGTCACCACCAACTACGTCGGCCTGGCCGGGGACGGCCACCTCGGGCGCACGAACACCTCCTACGCCGCGTACTACGTCTTCGGCGAGGACGAGGACCACCCGCTGGCCGGGCCGCAGGACGTGCGGGCGGCGATGGCGGCCCTCGAGCTCAGCGTCGACCGCGACTGGGCGCGCTTCCGCGCCTCGGGCTTCTTCGCGAGCGGCGACGGCGACGTCTACGACGAGCGGGCGGGAGGCTTCGACTCCATCTACGACACCAGCAACTTCGCCGGCGGGCCGTTCAGCTTCTGGAGCCGGTCCGCGATCCCGCTGACGCAGACCGCGGTGCTGCTGAAAGCGCCCGGCAGCCTGCTGCCGAACCTGCGCACGAACAAGTTCGAGGGCCAGGCCAATCACGTGAACCCCGGGCTGCTGCTGGCCAACCTGGGCCTCGACCTCGAGCTGACTCCGAAGCTGAAGGCGATCCTGAACGCGAGCTACCTGCGCTTCCACAAGACGCAGTCGCTCGAGACGCTGCTGTTCCAGCCGGGGATCCGCCAGCCGATCGGCTGGGACCTCGGCGCCGGGGTGCTGTGGCGCCCGGACCTCAGCGAGAACGTGGTGATCAGCGCCGGCCTGACGGCGCTGCTGCCGAGCGCGTCCTTCGACGACCTCTTCTCGTCGCCGTGCGGCGCCGCCCGCTGCGCGACCTCGACGCCCAGGCTCTACAACGCCTTCTTGCAGATCAAGCTGACCTACTGATGACCGGGAGGATGTCCGCCGCCATGTCCGCCAACCACACCAGAGCCCGCGCCCTCGGCGCCGGCATCTTCGGTGCGGCCGTGGGAACGCTCGCGCTCGTCGCGCTGCTCGGCGTGCCGGGCTCGCCGGCCCAGGGCGCCGAGCCGCTGGCCGCGGCCGACGCCTGCGCCGTCTTCGACCCGCTCCGCACCGGCTACGACCCGGCGAAGCTCGACGAGGCGCAGGCCAAGGCCTGCGAGAAGGCGATCCGCGCGCGCGCCAGCGCCCAGAGCGCCGGCTGCCTCACCTGCCACGTGATGAAGCAGGAGGACGGCTTCGGGGACCGGCCGAGCATGCACGAGGCGGCCCGCATCGGCTGCACCGACTGCCACGGCGGGCGAGCGGACGTGAAGAAGGGCGACCGGCCGGACGAGGAGGCGAAGCGCGCCGCGCACGACCTGCCGCCGCTGGTGAAGCCGGAGCTGTGGACGTCGAGCGCCAACCCCGAGCGCAGCTACTCCGCGATCCTCCACGAGGATCTGCGCTTCGTGCGCTTCGTGAACCCCGGCGACCTGCGGGTGGCCGGGCGGAACTGCGCCCCTTGCCACGGCTTCGGCCCCGACCGCCAGGACCAGATCGTGCGCAACGTGCACATGTCCGCGATGACGCACGGCGGGATGCTCTACGCGGCGGCGCTCTACAACAACGGCGTCGTGCCTTTCAAGAACGGCGTCTTCGGCGAAAGCTACGACCCCGCGACCGGCAAGCCGCGCATCCTGCGCGCCGACTCCGCGCCTTCGGCGCAGACCACGCTCGAGACCGGCGAGCTCGGCGCGATCTGGCCGTTCCCGCGCTGGGAGCTGGGCCAGACCGGCAACCCGTTCCGCGTCTTCGAGCGTGGCGGGCGGCGCCGGCTCGAGATCGGGCTGCCCGACCTCTTCGAGGAGCCCGGCAAGCCCGACAAGGGCCTGTCGCCGCGCGGCCCCGGCACCTTCAACCGGACGGACCCCTTGATCCTCGGTGCGCAGAAGACGCGACTCGTCGATCCACTGCTGTCTCTGCTCGGGACCAACGACCATCCGGGCGACTACCGCTCGAGCGGCTGCTCGGCCTGTCACGTGCTCTACGCGAACGACCGCTCGCCGGCCAACTCGGGCCGCTACGCGGCCTTCGGCAACCGCGCGCGTTCGCAGACGAGCGACCCCACGATTCCGAAGAACGAGTCCGGTCATCCGCTGAAGCACACCTTCACGACCGCGATCCCCTCGAGCCAGTGCATGACCTGCCACATGCACCCCGGCACGAACATGGTGACGACGTACCTCGGCTACACCTGGTGGGACAACGAGGCGGACGCCTCGGGCATGTATCGCGAGCGGCCCGGCGAGCTCTCGTCCGACGAGCAGGCGAAGATCGAGGCGCACAACCCAGAAGGCGCTGCCTTGCGCGGCAAGTGGGGCGACCCGGAGTACCTGGCCGAGGTCTCGGGCCGCAACGCCCTGATGAAGACGACTCAGTTCGCGGACTTCCACGGCCACGGCTGGATCTTCCGCGGCGTCTACCGCAAGGACCGCAAGGGCACGCTGCTCGACGGCGCCGGGAAGCCGATCGCGGACGACGATCCCGCGAAGTTCAGGAAAGCCGTCCACCTGCAGGACATCCACCTCGAGAAGGGGATGCACTGCGTCGACTGCCATTTCGAGCAGGACAACCACGGCAACGGCAAGCTCTACAACGAGCCGCGCTCGGCGGTGGAGATCGACTGCGCCGATTGCCACGGCACGCCGGTGCTGCGCGTGAAGCCCGGCACGGGCGACGCGCCGCCGACCACGACTCGCTTCGACCGGCCCGCAAGTCTCGTCGCGACAGGACCGGCGGCACCTGCTCCCGGGCTGGCCGCCCACGACCTGCGCGAGCTGAAAGCACCCGGCGGCTCCCGCTTCGAGGTCGACGAGCAGCTGGGGGTCGTGCTCCAGCGCAGCCTGGTCGAGCCCGGCAGGACCTGGAGGATCCCGCCGACGACGCGCGCGGGACAGTCGGCTCTCGTCGAAGAATCGCACGACCCCGAGAAGCACCCGCCTTCGAAGGTCACCTGCTACGCCTGCCACACCGCCTGGACCACGAGCTGCTTCGGCTGCCACCTGTCGATGCGGGCGAACGAGAAGAAGCCGAACCTGCACAACGAGGGCGGCGACAGCCGCAACTGGACGAGCTACAACTTCCAGACGCTGCGCGACGACATCTTCTTCCTGGCGCGCGACGGCTCGGTGGGCCCGCTGGAGCGCGACGAGAAGGGCGAGCCGCTGCTGGGCGCGGACGGCAAGCCGGTCCGGCTCGGCAACCGCATCGCCCCTGCCCGCTCCGCCTGCGCGATCCTGGTCTCCTCGCAGAACCAGAACCGCGAGTGGATCTACTCGCAGCAGCAGACGGTCTCGGGCGGCGGCTACTCGGGCCAGGCCTTCTCCACGTTCGTCCCCCACACGGTCCGCGGCAAGGGCGACACAAAGCTCTGCACCGACTGTCACGTCTCGGCCGACGACGACAACAACGCCTGGCTGGCCAGCCTGGTGATGCAGGGCACCGGCCTGATGAACTTCGTCGGCCGCTACGCCTACGTCGGCGAGGAGAGCCACGGCTTCGAGGCGGTGGCGGTGACCGAGCGCAGCGAGCCGCAGGCGGTGATCGGCAGCGATCTGCACCAGCTCGCCTACCCCGGCGAGTTCGCGGCCTTCACCAGGGCGAACCGCCAGCTGCGTGAGGGCTACCACCACGGCGGCGACGTGCGCTCGCTGCAGCTTCGCGGCGAGTACCTGTTCGCGGCCCAGGGCAAGGACGGCCTGCGCGTCTACGACGTGGCACAGATCGACCACAAGGGCTTCAGCGAGCGGATGGTGTCGGCCCCGGTCTCGCCGCTCGGCCAGAAGCTCTACGTGAAGACGCGCAACGCGACCTCGGTGGCGCTGCCGGCCACGATGACGGTCGACCCTTCGCGTCCGCAGCTCCCGGCCAACCAGGAGCAGCCGATCCACCCGCTCTACGACCACGCCTTCGTGACGGACGCGGAGGAGGGCCTGATCGTGGTCGGGCCGCTGCACGAGCTGCTCGACGGCGACCCGCGCAACAACTTCCTCGCGCGCGTGACGATCGAGGGCAAGCCGGCGTTCAACCCGGACGGCGCGCTGACCGGCGCGACCTCGCTGACGCTCGCGGGCACCGTGGGTTTCGTGACGACCCCGCGCGGCGTCGTGATCCTCGACCTCGACGTTCCGGCGCGGCCGCGCCTGGTGGCGACGGTCAGCGAGGGGCTGCGCGAGCCGCGGGCGGTGGCGGTGCAGTTCCGCTACGCGTTCGTCGCCGACGCCGAGGGGCTGAAGGTGCTCGACGTGCAGGGCCTGCTGTATCCGAGCGACCCAAGGGCGCCGCGCGCCTGGAAGGGCAAGCTGGTCGCGTCCGCGCCGGTCGCCGACGCGCGCTCGCTGTACCTGGCCCGCACCTACGCCTACCTGGCGGCGGGCAGCCACGGCCTCGCGATCGTCGACATCGAGCGGCCGCAGAAGCTGGGGCCGGACAAGGTCACGTACTACACGGCGGAAGGGCGGATCGGCGACGCCCACGACGTCAAGATCGGCTTCACCAACGGCAGCGGCTTCGCCTACGTGGCCGACGGCAGGAACGGCCTGCACGTGGTGCAGATCATCTCGGCCAACGGCACGCCGGGCGCCTACGGCTTCAGCCCGAAACCGCAGCCGACGTGGATCGCGACCTACCACACGCACGGCCCGGCGGTCGCGCTCTCGCGCGGCCTCGACCGCGACCGCGCCGTGGACGAGACCGGCAACCAGATCGCGGTCTTCGGCCGCCGGGGAGCGCGCCCGCTGGCGGCCGCCGACGTGCTGAAGCTGCTGAAGCGCCAGCGCCTCCCCGAGGAAACCGGGGCCGTGAAGGCAGGGAGTCGCTGATGGCCACCCGGCGGATGTCTCTCGTGCCGAGGGGGCTCTCGCATGTCGTGCCGGCCTTGCTGGCCCCCCTCCTGCTCGCGGCGCCGCTCGCCCAGGCTCAGCAGCGCTTGACGCAGGCCGACGTCTCGCGGCTCGTCGCGCAGGCGGTGGCGGCATCCGCGCAGCAGGGCATGAGCGCCACCGTCGCGGTCACCGATCGCGAGGGCCGGATCCTCGCCGTGTACCGGATGCCGGGCGCAACGCTCGTGTCGACGATCCCGGGGAGCGTCGGCAACGGGCTCGAGGGCACGGCGCTGCCTTCGGACCTGGTCGCCGTGACGAAAGCGGGAACCGGCGCCTTCCTCTCGACCGGGGGGCACGCGTTCTCGACACGCACGGCGAGCTTCATCGTGCAGCCGAACTTCCCCCCGGGGATCGAGTTCACGCCGATCGGCGGGCCGCTCTTCGGCGTCCAGTTCTCGAGCCTGCCCTGCTCCGACGTGCGCAACCTGCCGCTGGGCCTGGCCGGCGACCCGGGCGGGATCCCGGTCTACAAAGGCGGCGAGCTGGTCGGCGGCCTGGGCGTCGAAGGCGACGGCCGCTACCTGGTCGACGAGGATCCTTCCGATCTCGACACGCCGCCCGAGGAGGTCGCGGCCGTCTCGGGCGCGCGCGGCTTCGAGCCGCCGGACGAGATCCGGGCCGAGCGCATCCTCGTCGACGGGATCGCGCTGCCGTTCGTCAACGCGCGGGCGCTCGAGGTGGCGCCGGCCGCGCTCGTCGCCACGTCCTTCCTGGTCGCGCCGCGCGACGGGGGTGGCGCGTGCCTGCAGCCGACGAGCCTCGACGGCACGGCCGGCTTCACCGACCCCCGTTTCCCCACTCGCGCCGGGAGCCTGCTGACGGCGGCCGACGTACAGCGCATGCTGGCGGCGGCGGGCAAGCAGGCCGCGCGCACGCGCGGCGCGATCCGCCAGCCGCTCGGCGACTTCGCCCGCGTCTCGATCTCTGTCGTCGACACCGACGGCACGATCCTCGGCGTGTTCCAGAACCAGGACGCGCCGCGCTTCGGCCTCGACGTCGCGGTGCAGAAGGCGCGCACCGCCGCGTTCTTCAGCGCGCCCGGCGCCGCCGACGCGCTCCGGCGGGCGCGGCTGCCCGGCTTCGTCACCGGCGAGGTGCCGCTCGACGGCAGCGTCGCCTACTCGACGCGCGCGGTCGGCTTCCTGGCCCAGCCGCTCTACCCGCCGGGGATCGCGGGCACGACGCACGGCCCGCTCTCGCTGCCGATCGACGAGTGGAGCCCGTTCAACACCGGCGCGCAGCTCGAGCTCGTCCTCGACCGTGTGCGCGAGATCCTCGCGTCAGGCATCACGGCCGCGCAGCTCGCGGCGCTGCAGCCGCCCGGCCCGTGCGAGGCCCTGCCGGTCGTGCGCTGCAACCGTGACGTGCCGGCGCTGCCGAACGGCATCACGATCTTCCCGGGCGGCGTGCCGCTCTTCAAGGGCGGCCAGTTCGCGGGCGCCGTCGGCGTCAGCGGCGACGGCGTCGACCAGGACGATCTGATCGCCAGCGCCGGCTCGGAGGGCTTCGAGGCGCCCGAGGATCGGCGTTGCGACCGGCTGACCGTACGCGGCGCCCGGCTCCCCTACGTCAAGTTCCCGCGGCACCCCGAGAACTAGCTAGCGGGCAGCCACCCAGCGCTCGGCCGCGAGCTGGTGCTCGCGCGCGGCCCACTGGTGCTCGAAGCGCTCGCGGGGCCGCGGGGCGAAGTTCGGCACCCAATCGGGCGCCTTGCGCGTGAGCGACAGCGACATCTCGTAGTAGAAGCCGCCCGGCCCCCAGGCCCGCGCGGCCTCCAGAGCGAGCGGCGCGAGCCAGAGCGAGACGGCGAGACCGAGCGCCGCGACGAAGCGCGGGCGGGAGTGCTCGAGGTGGTGAGCGACGGCTGCGACCACCAGCGCGAAGCCGAAGCTCGGGAAGCGGCCCAGGCGGTAGACGTCCACCAGGTCGATGCCGAAGAGCGGCAGCGCGACCAGGATCGGCCAGGCGACGGCCAGCGCAGCGGCCGCGAACGCCGTCCGCTCGCGGCAGCTCGGGCAGCGACCCAACAGCAGGGCCAGCAGCGGAGCGGCCGCGAGGCAGGCGACCAGCACGGGCAGGCTCCAGGCGTCGAGCCGCTCCCGCCACCAGCGCTCGTAGCCGACAGGCCAGACGAGCGAGCCGAGGATGCTCGCGAGCCCGCTGACGATGGCGTCCAGCCGATCCGCAGCGGGCGCGCCTCCCTCTCCAAACAGGCGCTCGGCGGCCTTCAGCGGAAACAGCCGGATCCACCAGCCGAGGTAGGCCGCGCTCAGCAGGCCCAGCGCCCCCAGCGCCCGCAAGCGGGCGCGGCGCTCCGCGGTCGGCAGCGCCAGGAAGACGGCGAGAGCGGCGACGGCCACGAGCGAGATGGACAGCTCCTTCGTGGCCAGGGCGAAGAGCGCCGGCACGAGCGGCGGCCAGCCGCGGCGACCGAGCGGCGAGAGCAGCAGCGCCAGGCTCGACAGATAGAAGAGGGTCGCGACGAGGTCGGTGCGCTGGCTGATCCACGCGGCCGCCGAGGCCGACATCGGGTGGATCGTCCACACGAGCGCGCCCAGCAGGGAGGCGCGGGGCGAGAGCCCGAGTTGCCCCAGGAAAGCCATGGCCGCCCCGCCCGACAGGACGGCGAGTAACAGGTTGGTCAGATGCACACCGGGCACGAAGTCGCCCCAGACGAAGTACTCGACGGCATGGACCGTGCTCGCGAGCGGGCGGTAGTAGACGTTGGAGACCCCGCTCGGATCCTCCGATCCGACGAACGTCGAGCCGACCTCCGCGAGGGTCCAGGGCCGCACCCACAGGAAGTCGTCCGAAACGAGGGCGTCGTTGACCGACGGCAGATAGGCGAGCCAGGCGACGAGCGCGATCGCCGCCCAAGCGAGGCGCCGATCGGGCACGCGCACGAGGGCCGCCGCGGCGACCGCCGCAACGAGCCACGCCTGCAGCCGCTCGCGCGCCGCGGGTGGCAGCTCCAGGAGCGCCGCCGGATCCCGCAGCACGACGAGGGCGAGCAGCGCGACCGCCAGCGCGGCCAGAGCGAACGTCAGCGCGAGCCCGAGACCGCGGCCGCGCACGAGCAGCAGCGTCGCGAGGCCCGCCACCAGCGGAAGCCATTGCAGGACGCGATCGGCTGCGCTGGCGCGCCGCTCGATCACGGCCCGGTGCAGCAGCCCCGGCACCCCGCGCTCGCCCCCGAAACGCAGCCAGAGGTCGAGGTCGCCCTGGCCTGGCGCCAGCGGGAGCCGGATCCGCTCGGGCGACGATCCCAGCCGCCCCGTGACGAGGGGCGGCTCGTCGGGGCCTGCCGCGACCTCCACTTCGACGGCCTCCGCGCGCGCCGACAGGAGAAGGTCGACGCCACCCGCGCGCCCGTCGAGCCCGTGGACGTGCACGAGGGCGCGCCGCGCGACGGCAAGCGCCGTGTCCGTGCCGCCGTCGCGCCGGCAGCCGAGGCACGCGCGGCGCCAGTCGCCCTCGCGGTCGATCGTGAGCGACGGCGCAAGCGGGCCGAGCGCGGCAGCGGCGCCGGCCGCGACCACGACGACGAGCGACAGCGCGAGCGTGGCGCGAGCGCGCATCATCGTCCGGCTGCCGAGGACGACGGCTCGCTCGAGCGGCGGAGATGCGGCGAGGCGAAGTGGTTCTGCAAGGGCGAGCGGGCCTTCGGAGTGTACAGCAGGGCCAATCCCGCACGATCTGCGCCCGGGCGCAATTCCATCGCGGCGTCGGGCCGGCGGTCGAAAATCGACGCCCCTCGGAGCTTGGCACCGGCATTGCTCCGTGGTCGGTCTGCCGACGGCCGTCGCCGCCCGGATGGCGGTGTGTCGTCCAGCAAAGGAGCGCACGAATGCGGACCGATCTCGTCCTCGGCATGGCCGGCTCAGGAGGCGACGGCATCGTCTCGGCCGGCGAGTCGCTGATCGCGGCGGCCGCCGCCGAGGGCTACTACGCGATCATGACGAAGAGCTTCGGCTCGCAGATCCGCGGGGGCGAGTCGTCCTGCCGCGTGCGCATCGCGACCAGCGAGATCTTCAACCCCGGCGGCACGCTCGACGTCGCGATCGCGCTCAACTGGGACGACTTCCTCAAGTTCGGCGCCGAGCTGCCGGTGGGCGGCCAGACCGTGGTGCTCTACGACAGCCGCACGGGCGTCGCCCCCGACAAGCTGCCGCTCGTCGGTGTCACGCCGGCGCAATCGATCGCGGTGCCGATCGCCGACCTCTCGAAGGAGCACGCGAAGACCGAGCGGGCGAAGAACAGCGTGATCCTCGGCCTGATCGCCGGCTTCTTCGGCGTCGCCAGCGACACCCTGCTCGTCGGCCTGCGCAAGAGGCTGGCGAAGAAGGGCCCGGAGGTGCTGGAGGCCGCCGAGAACGCCTTCAAGGCCGGAGTCGCCTGGGCCGAGGCCCACCCGCTGCGCGAGTCGATGCTGGTCACCAAGACGGCGCCGGAGGCGAAGGGCAAGCTGCTCACGGACGGCAACGAGATCTGCGGCGCGGCCGCGATCTTCGCGGGCTGCCGCTTCTTCGGCGGCTACCCGATCACGCCCTCGACCGAGATCATGCAGTTCCTGACGCGCGAGATCTGGAAGTACGGCGGCGCGGTGGTGCAGGCGGAGGACGAGATCGCCGGCATCGGCGCCGCGGTCGGCGCGTCGTTCGCGGGACGCAAGGCGATGACCGCGACCTCGGGCCCGGGCATGTCGCTGAAGAGCGAGATTCTGGGCCTGGCGACGATCGCCGAGCTGCCGCTGGTCGTCGTCAACGTCCAGCGCGGCGGGCCCTCGACCGGCATCCCCACCAAGCCCGAGCAGTCCGACCTGTACCAGGCCGCCTTCTCGGCCCACGGCGACGCGCTGCGCCCGGTGCTGGCGCCCACCAGCGTCTCCGACACCTTCGACGTGACGGTCGAGGCCTTCAACCTCGCCGAGCGCTACCAGACGCCCGTGATCGTGCTCTCCGACCAGGAGATCGGCCAGCGCAAGCAGACGGTGGACCCGATCGACACCGCGCGCTTCGCGATCGAGGAGCGGCGCAGGCCGAGCGAAGGCGAGCTCGCCGACTACCAGCGCTTCCGGATCGGCGACGGCGGCGTCAGCCCGATCAGCGAGCCGGGCATGGCCGGCGGCGCCTACCTGGCCTCGGGCATCGAGCACAACGAGCGCGGCGCGCCCACCGCCAGCGGCGCCGTGCACTCGCGCATGAACGAGAAGCGCTTCCGCAAGCTCGACCCGCTGCTGCGGCGGCGCGACCTGGTCCAGATTCACGGCGACGCCTCGGCCCCGCTCGGGCTCGTCGCCTGGGGCTCGATCGCCGGGGTCTGCCGCGAGGCGATCGAGCGCGCGCGCGCCAAGGGCCTGCGCGCCAAGCTGCTCGTGCCGACCCTGTTGTTCCCGGTGCAGGAGGAGGTCTACCGCGAGTTCTTCGCCTCGGTGCAGGCAGGGCTCGTGGTCGAGCAGTCCCACCAGGGCCAGCTCTACCGCATCCTGCGCATGTACCTCGACCTGCCGAAGGGCGTGCAGTCCTTCGCGCGCAGCGGGGCGAACCCGTTCCTGCCCGGCGAGGTGGCGACCCGCCTGCAGGAGGCGGCGCTCGCGTTGCAACGGCAGAAGCAGGAAGCCCTCGAGCCCCAGGAGTGACGAGATGAGCGCGACAGTGTCGGTTCCGCGGACCGCCGAGCCCCGCGAGTACAAGAGCGACTTGAAGCCCATCTGGTGCCCGGGCTGCGGCGACTTCGGCGTGGTGCAGGCGCTCTACCGCGCGCTGGCGGCGGTCGGCCGCCCGCCGCACGAGGTGGCCTTCGTCTCGGGCATCGGCTGCTCGAGCCGCATCCCCGGCTACACCACCGCCTACGGCTTCAACAGCGTGCACGGCCGCGCGCTGCCGATCGCCCAGGGCATCAAGGTCGCCAACCCCGAGCTGCTGGTGCTGGTGGCGGGCGGCGACGGCGACGGCTTCTCGATCGGCGGCGGCCACCTGCCGCACGCGGTGCGCCGCAACGTCGACCTCACCTACGTGGTGATGGACAACCAGATCTACGGTCTCACCAAGGGCCAGCTCTCGCCCACCTCGCACGTCGGCCTGAAGACGGTGACCTCCGGCTACGGCTCGCTCGAGCAGCCGGTGAACCCGCTGCTCTACGTGCTCGCCTACGGCGCCGGCTTCGTGGCGCAGGGCACGCCCGCGGACATGGCGGGCCTGTCGGCCGTGATCGAGGAAGCGATCCGCTACCCCGGCTTCGCCTTCGTCAACGTGCAGTCGCCCTGTGTCACCTTCGGCGAGGAAGACTGGCAGCTGAAGGCGCACAAGGCGCAGATGAAGCCGCTCGCGCAGCTCGGCCACGACCCGGCCGACCGCCTGCGCGCGATGGACCTGGCGCAGGCGTACGGCCGCGAGCTGTACACCGGCGTCTTCTACCGCAACCCGCAGCCGCCGCCGACCTACGACGCGCTCGTGCGCGGGCGCCAGGCCGAGCTGTCGCAGACTGCGCTGCCGCGCGAGCGCATCCTGGACGTCTTCAAGAAGGACTGAGGCCCGATGACGACGCAAGGCATCGACTTCTCCCGGCTCTCGTTGAAGGACGCGCTCGATCTGGCCGTGCTGATCGAGGAGGAGGCGCAGGAGCGCTACCTCGAGCTGGCGGACCAGCTGGAGGCCCACCGCACGCCGCAGGCTGCCGCCTTCTTCCGCACGATGGCGACGAACGAGGAGAAGCACGGCTTCGAGCTGCGCCAGCGCCGCGAGGCCCGCTTCGGCGACGCGCCGCGCGCGGTGAGCCGCGCCGCGCTCTTCGACGTCGAAGCGCCCGAGTACGACGAGGCCCGCGCGTTCATGACGCCGCGCGCGGCGCTCCAGGTCGCGCTGCGCTGCGAGCAGAAGGCGCACGCCTTCTTCGTCGCGGCGCTGCCGGGCCTGCAGGACGCCGAGGTGCGGACGCTCTTCGAGGAGCTGCGGGAGGAGGAGGTCCGCCACCAGCAGCTCGTCGAGCAGGAGATGGCCAAGCTCCCCGCAGGCGGCGTCGACGGCGAAGCCTTCGTGGACGAGCCGGTCGGCCACTAGCACGGGCGGACGGGCGATCATCCCGTCCCACGCGGCGAGTGCGCTCGCCTGCCGCGATGCAACCCGCGTGATAGCGTGATCGGCGTGGAGCATCTGCCCGAAGCCGCGGCGGGCGCGCGCGTCACTGACCTCGCCGGCGCGAACGTCGAGCTGCGGGCCCTGTGGTCGGAGCGCCCCGCGGTGATCTCCTGGCTGCGCCACTTCGGCTGAATGATCTGCCGCGAGGGGGCGGTGCAGTTGCACCGCGAGCGGGAGTCGATCGCGGCGCTCGGCGCCGCTCTGTTCTTCGTCGGCAACGGCGACGTGCAGTTCGCGCGCGAGTTCCGTGAGGCGCTCCGGCTGGAAGCCCCCGTCTACGTCGACGCGACCCGCGAGAGCTACCGCGCCCTGGGCATGCGCCACGGGATCGCGGTCACGATCGGTTCGGCGACCTCCTGGCAGAAGACGCTACGGGCTCTGCGCTCGGGCTTCCACGCCTCGGCCGGGCAGGGCGATCCCTGGCAGAACGGCGGACTGCTGGTCGTGCGGCCCGATGGCTCGATCGCGTTCAAGCACATCGACGAGTCCGCGGGCGATCACGCCTCGATCTCGGACGTGCTGGCCTCGCTCGGCGAGCCCGGCCGGACAGCGAGCACGCCCCCGGCGCCGGCAGCGCGCTAGCTCGCGGCCCGCTCCGCCGGGGGGCGCGATTGACCCGTTGCAGGGCGGGCGGATAGGGTGCGCTGATGCTGCTCGACCTGCTGCTCGTCGCTGCGGGGGCCGCCCTGCTCGCCTTCTCCGGTAGCCAACTGGTCGACGCGTCGGCGGCGCTCGCACGGCGGGCGCGCGTGACGCCCGCCGTCGTGGGCCTGACGGTGGTGGCCGCGGGGACGTCCGCGCCCGAGCTGTTCGTGTCGTTGACGGCCGCGCTGCGCGGCTCGCCCGAGATCGCGCTGGCCAACGTGATCGGCTCCAACATCGCGAACGTCGGCCTGATCCTCGGTTGCTGCGCCCTGATCGCGACGCTGCCCGTGACGCCCTCGGCCATGCGCGTCGAGTACCCGGTGATGCTGCTGGCGACCCTCGCCGTACCGCTCGCCTGCCGCGACGGCCGGCTCGATCGCGCCGAGGGCCTGTTCCTGCTCGCGTGCATGGCCGCCTTCCTGGGGCTGTCGATCCGGCTCGCCCGGGCCGAGGCCACGACCGCCGAGCTGGGGGCGAGGCTCGAGTCGGAGCACGAGAAGCTGCTGAGCCGTCCTGTGCCCGCGCTGCTGGTGGCGATCGTCCTGGCGATCGCCGGCCTCGGCCTCGGAGCCCGGCTGCTGGTGGGCGGCGCGTCCTCGATCGCCGCCGCGCTCGGGATGAGCGAGCGCGTGATCGGCCTGACGCTGGTGGCCGTCGGCACCTCGCTGCCCGAGCTGGTGGCGAGCGGCGCCGCCGCCTACAAGGGCCATCACGGGCTGGCGATCGCCAACGTGGTGGGCTCGAACATCTTCAACCTGCTGCTGATCCTCGGCTCCACCGCCAGCATCGCTCCGCTGCGCGTGGACCCCGCCCTGCTGCGGCAGGACATGCCCGTGATGGCCGGCTTCGCGCTGCTGCTGGTGCCGCTGGCCGGCCTCGGGCGGCGCCTCGGGCGCCGCGGCGGCGTGATCCTCTGCCTCGCCTACGCCAGCTACCTCTACCTGCTCTCGCGGGCGACTGCGTGAGCCTGGGCCGGCTCGCCCCGCTCGACGCGGCGGTGGTCGGCGCCTATCTGCTCGGAATGCTCGCGCTCGCAGTGCTGCTGGCCCGCCGCCAGCGCACCGGCACCGACTACTTCCTCGCGGGCCGCCGCCTGGGGGCGTGGCCCCTCGCGCTGTCGATCGTCGCCAACCAGGCGAGCGCCATCAGCCTGGTCGGCGCGCCCGCCTTCGTCGCCCTGCGCCCGGGCGGCGGCCTGCGCTGGCTGCAGTACGAGCTGGCGCTGCCCCTAGCGATGGCCTTGCTGATCGCGCTGATCCTTCCCGTGCTGCGCCGGCTGCCGGCGGCCTCGATCTACGCCTACGCCGAGCTGCGCTTCGGGCGCGGCACGCGGCGCGCGCTGGCCGGCGCGTTCGTGCTCTCGCGCGGGCTCTCGCTGGGTGTGATCCTCTACGCGTCCGCGCTGGTCGTGGCCGAGGCGCTGGGCTGGACGCTGGTGGCCTCGCTGCTGGCCGTCGGCCTGGCGGCGATCGCCTACACGTCGGTCGGGGGCCTGGCCGCCGACGTCTGGACCGACGTCGTCCAGCTCGTGCTGCTGTGGAGTGGCACGCTGGCGGCGGCCGGCTACGTCTTCTGGCACACGGGCCCGGGGCTGATCGCCGCCGTGCCGCGCGAGCGCGTCGATCCGCTGGTGCTCGCAGCGACCGGGCTCGGGGACGGGCAGACCTTCGCGCTGCTGCCGATGCTGTGCGGCGGCTTCTTCCTCTACGTCTCGTACTACGGCTGCGACCAGAGCCAGGCGCAGCGCCTGCTGGCCGCGCGCGACGACGGCGCGGCCCGCCGGGCGCTGCTGCTGAACGGCCTGCTGCGGTTCCCACTGGTGCTGAGCTACTGCGGGCTCGGCCTGCTGCTCGCCGGCCTGCTGCGGGTGGATCCGGCGTTCGCCGGGCTGCTCGAGGGCCGCCCGCACGACAGCCTGGTGCCGATCTTCATGATGTCCTACCTGCCCGACGGCCTGCGCGGCCTGTTCCTCGCCGCCATCCTGGCGGCCGCGATGTCCTCGGTCGATTCGGCGCTCAACTCGCTGGCCGCGGTGACGCTCGAGGACGTGCTCGGGCGAGACCCCGAGCGCACCAGCGCATGGCTCGGCCGCGGCCTGTCGCTCGCCTGGGGCGCCTTCGCGGTGATCTCGGGCCTCGCCTTCGCGCGCAGCGGCGCGGGTGTGATCGAGCTGGTGAACCAGGTGGGATCCGCCTTCTACGGTCCCGTGCTCGCGGTCTTCGCGCTCGGCGTGCTGGCGCCCCGGGTCGGCGGACGCGAAGCCGTCGCGGGGCTCGCGGCAGGCTTTCTCGCCAACCTGCTGCTGGCGCGGCTGGCCCCCGGGGTGTCGTGGCTGTGGTGGAACCCGGCGGGAGCCGCGACGGCCGGCGCGGTCGCGCTGACGCTGGCGGCCACCAGGACGCCCGCGCTGGCTCGCCAGCTCGCCCCAGCATCGCAGACGCCAGCTCCAATCCGCGAGATCGCCCTGCTGGTGGGCGCCTTCCTGCTGATGCTGGCTTCGCTGGCCGCTGTTTCGGCCTTCGCCGGCCGAGCCTGAGCGGCCCGGGTTAAGATCGCGCCGAAGCCTTCGGATGAGCGCATGCCTGCCTGCCAGACGCCGCCTCGACGCCCGACGCGCCGGCCGACGTACCGGCCGCCCGCGCTAGCTCCACGTCCGCCCGAGGCTTCGCCGAGCACCCGGCACGACCGGCGGTCCGGGGCCGCGTCGGCGCCTCCCCGACTCGAGTCGACGCCGAATCGTCGACCTGGAGACGACGCGTGAGCCCTTTCTTGTTTGCCGCATCCGGCCACGGCGACGCCGTGCCAGACGTCCTGCTCACCCTGGCCGTGGTGTTCATCGGCGCCAAGCTGATGGGCGAGATGTTCGAGCGCTTCGGGCAGCCCTCCGTGCTCGGCGAGCTGATCACCGGCATCCTGCTGGGGAACGTCGTCCTGCTCGGCGGGCCCGACATGCGCGCGGTCGCCGATCTGGAGCCGATCGTGGTGCTGGCCGAGCTCGGAGCGGTGCTGCTGCTCTTCCACGTCGGGCTCGAGTCGACGCCGCGCGAGATGCTGGCGGTCGGCGGGCGCGCCACGCTCGTCGCGGTGCTGGGTGTCGTGGCCCCGATGCTGCTCGGCTACCTGACGGGCGCGTTGCTGCACCCGGACGAGTCGTGGATGCTCCACGCGTTCCTCGGCGCGATGCTGGCCGCCACCAGCGTCGGCATCACGGCCCGCGTGTTGAAGGACGCCGACTCGCTGCGGACGCCCTTCGCCCGCATCATCCTGGGCGCCGCCGTGATCGACGACGTGCTTGGGCTGCTGGTGCTGGCCGTCATCTCCGGCGTCATCACGGCGGCGGGCAGCGGCGTGCCGATGGAGATGGCATCGATCGGCATGATCGTGCTGCGGGCCTTCCTGTTCCTGGTGGGCGCCCTCGTGATCGGGTCGTTCGTGTCGCCGCGCCTGTTCCGCTCGGCGCTGGCGCTGCGCTCCGCGGGCATCGTGCAGGCCTTCTCCCTGAGCTTCTGCTTCCTGCTCGCCTGGCTCGCCCTGAAGGCGGGCCTGGCGCCGATCGTCGGGGCGTTCGCGGCCGGCCTCGTGCTGGAGGACGTCCACTTCGAGGCCCTCGTCCAGCGCGGCGAGAAGCCGCTGCACGAGAGCCTGGAGCCGCTGATCGCGCTCTTCGTGCCGGTCTTCTTCGTGCGCATGGGGATGCTGGTCGACCTCTCGTCGTTCGCCTCGCGCTCCGTGCTGGTTTTCGCGCTGGTGCTGACGCTGGCGGCGATCGTCGGCAAGCTGGCCTGCGGGCTCGGCGTGCCTCGCGGCATGTCGAGGCTCGTCGTCGGCCTGGGCATGATGCCGCGCGGCGAGGTCGGGCTGATCTTCGCGGGCATCGGCGCCACCCTGGTCGTCGACGGCGTGCCCGTGGTGGCGCCGGACACCTACGCCGCCGCCGTGTTCATGGTCGTGGCGACCACGATGGCGGCGCCGCCGCTGCTGCTGTGGGCGATGCGGCGCGAGCAGCGGCTCGCGCAGGCTGAAGGAGGGAAGCCATGAGCGACTTCCACCAGAGCGGACCCGTCACGGCGCTGCCGCGCATCATCGAAAGGCCGATCGAGGACCTCGAGCGCCGCATCCGCAGCTTCACGCCGCGCTTTCCCGTGGCCCTGGTGATCCCGATGGTGCCGGCCGAGCTCGATCGGCCCGCGTTGCGAGGCATCCTCGACGAGATCTCGCGGGTCGACTATCTCGACTCGCTGGTGATCTCGCTCAACCGCGCGAGTTTCGACGACTACGCGCGCACGCTGGAGTTCTTCGAGCGCTACCCGCACCGCAAGGTCGTGGTCTGGAGCGAGTCGCCGGCGGTGGAGGCTCTGCTCGCCCACCTGAAGTCGTCGGGCCTCTACACGGGCGAGCCCGGCAAGGGCCGCGCCTGCTGGCTGGCGGCCGGCTTCGTGCTCGCCGAGGAGCGTGTGGAGTACGTGGCCTTCCAGGACGCGGACGTCGTGAACTTCCGCCGCGAGATGCTGGCGCGGCTGATTCTGCCGACCGTCGATCCCACGATCGATTTCGACTTCGTGAAAGGCTACTACGCGCGCGTTTCGGACAGGCTCCACGGGCGCGTCACGCGGCTGCTGCTGACGCCGCTGCTGATGGCCTTCAACCGCCTGATCGGCGTCGACCCCTACGTGCGCTACCTCTCGTCGTTCCGCTACGCGCTCTCCGGAGAGTTCGCGGTGAAGTGCGACCTGCTGCAGCGGATGCGCCTGCCCTGCGACTGGGGCCTGGAGATCGTGACGCTGTTCGAGGCGCTGCGCCATCGCGACGCCAACCGGATCGCGCAGGTGGAGCTGGCCGAGCGCTACGACCACAAGCATCAGGACTTGTCGCCCGACGACCCGTCTCAGGGCCTCAACCGCATGGCCAAGGACGTGGTCAAGCACCTGTTGCGCACGCTCGCCGCGCAGGGCGTGACGCTGACCGAGGGCGTGTTGCGCAGCCTGCTCGCCGCCTACCAGCGCGAGGCCGAGGACGCCGTGTCCGACTCCTACGCGGTTGCGCTCGTCAACGGCCTTCAGTTCGACCGGCACGAGGAGGAGCGCACGGTCCACGTCTTCGCCGGTTCGCTCCGCACGTCGATCGAGGAGTTCCTGCAGGACCCGTTGGGCGCGCCGCTGGTGCCGAACTGGGTCCGCGTCTGGGCCGGCGCCCCGGACGCGGGCGCGCGCCTGCTGGCGGCGGTGCGGCAGGGGGCCGGAGCCCTGGCGTGAGCACGGGGTCGCTGCCATGGCTGGTGGCCAGCGACCTCGACGGTTGCCTGCTGGACGCCTCGAGCTACTCGTTCGAGCCGGCCCGCGAGGCGCTCTCGCTGCTGCGTCGGCGGCGCGTGCCGCTGGTGCTGGCGACCAGCAAGACGCGGGCCGAGCTGCGGCCCCTGGCTCGCGCGCTCGACATCGGCGCTCCCGCGATCGTCGAGAACGGCGGCGCGCTCACGATCCCGAAAGGGCACCTGCGGATCGTGCCGGGCGCGCGCCAGGTGCGCGGTTTCCAGCTCGTCGAGCTGGGCGTCGCCCGTGAGCGTCTGGTGAAGGCGCTCGGCGAGATCTCCGCCGAGACGGGCCTGCGGCTGCGCGGCTTCTCGGCCTTCGGCGTGCGCGAGCTGCGGCGCCTGACCGGCCTCGACGCCGAGGCCGCCCGCCTCGCGCTGGCGCGGGAGCACGACGAGCCGTTCCTGGTCGAGGACCCCGATCCCGGGGACGCCGCGGAACTGGTCGCCGCGAGCGCGCAGCGGCGCGGCCTGCGCGTGACGCGGGGCGGCCGCTTCTTCCACCTGCACGGCGAGACGGACAAAGGCCGCGCGCTCGTCGAGCTGCTCCGCCTCTATGCGGCCGAGGCCCGGCGCTTCCGCACGCTGGCGCTGGGCGACGCGGCGAACGACCTCGAGCTGCTCCGTGCGGCCGAGCGGGCGATCCTGGTTCCGCGTTCCGACGGCACGTTCGACCCGGCGCTCACGCGCGGTCTGCCGGGCGCCGAGCGCGCGCACGCGCCCGGGCCCGTTGGCTGGAATCGTGCAGTCCTGCGGGCTTTCGCAGAGGGCTGAGTCGAGCCTGCCGGCCCCGCAGGCAGCTCCTGCGAGAGGGCTGACGCCTAGGAGGGCTGCCGGGAGCGGGCCAGCCGCGCCGCCGCCGGCTCGGCGAGGTGGAGGGTGCGCGTCGGGAAGGCGAAGCTCGTGCCCGCCTCCTCCACCACCCGCATGAAGGCGAGCAGCACCTCCTCCCGACAGGCCTGGAACGCCCCCCAGTCGGGGACCTCGAACCAGGCCATCACCTCGATGTCGAGCGAGCTGGCGGCGAACTCCTTGAAGCGCACCACCACGGCGTCCGGCCAGATCCTGGGATGCTCGCGCAGCGCTCGTTCGAGGCCGGCGAGCACCTCCCGCATCTGCGCGGCGCTGGTGCCGTACTCGAGCCCGATCGTGCAGGCGAGCCGCATGCGGTCGCGCGCGCTGAACGACTCGATGCGCATGTCGGAGAGCCGACCGTTGGGGATCGAGACGAGCGTGCGGTCGAGCGTGCGGATGCGCGTGGAGCGCAGCCCAATGGCCTCCACGGTGCCGACGAAGTCTTCGATCTTGACGAAGTCGCCCACGCGGAAGGGCTGGTCGACTGCCAGCGACAGCGATCCGAACAGGTTCTCCACCGTCTTCTGCGCGGCGAGCGCGAACGCCAGACCGCCCAGGCCGAGGCCCGCCAGCAGCGAGGCGACCGGGTAGCCGAGTGCCGAGAGCGCCGCCACCAGACCGGCAGCGGCGACGGCGACCTTGGCGCCGCGCTCGCCGATCTCGAGCAGGGAGAGCAGCGAAGGACTGCCGCTTCGGAGCTGCCGCTCCCGGGCCACCAGCGAGGCGACCGCGATCGCGGCCCAAGCGCACCAGAAGAGCGCGACGAGCCCGCCGGCCTTCAACACCGCGGTCGCCTGCGCCTCCAGGGAGGCCGGGAACGCGAGCGGCACGAGCAGGGCCCGCGCGGCCGCCAACGACCAGGCGAGCGCGAGCGGGCCGTGGAGCTGTGCCAGCAGCGCGTCGTCCCACGACGTGTCGGTGCGCGCGGCCAGCCGGGCGAGCAGGCGCACGCTGCCACGCCCGAGCAGGCGCCCCAATCCCCAGGCCGGGACGGCCAGCAGGATCAGGCCCAGCCACGGCAGCAGCTGCGCCGGCGGCGGCAGCTCGACCAAGGGCATCAGGCGGCCTCGGGAGCCAGGCGCTCCAGGAACCCGACCAGGTGCTCCGGAGCGTCGAGCCGGTAGCCGGCGCGAGAATGTCCGCGGCCCAGGTGCACCGTGACGGCCGAGGCGGGCAGCCGCTCGAACAGGTCCTCGTCGGTCCGGTCGTCGCCGGCGCCCAGGATGAAGTCGGCGTCGGGCGCCTGTTCCAGCAGCCGCGCGGCCACCTCGCCCTTGTGGGCCCAGGCGACGCGGACCTCGACCGTCTTGTTCCCCCGCACCACGCGCAGCTCGGTGTCCGCCAGCATGTCGTCGAGCATGGCGACCAGCTCGCCGGCCAGCCACTCGCCCGATTCCGGATCCGACATCCGGTGGTGCCAGACGACGGCGTACTCCTTCTCCTCCAGCAGCGAGCCCGGCATGCGGTCGACGAAGTGCTCGAGCACCGGCAGCACCCGGGCCTTCCAGTCGGACGGCGAGCCGCTGCGCAGCGCCTCCCACCGGCCCCCGGCCGGGGGCCGCAGCAGGGCGCCGTGCTCCGCCGCCAGCCACAGGCCCGGCACGCCCGGGAAGAACGTCTCGAGCTCCCGACTCGAGCGGCCCGACACGATGGCGACGAGGTCGCCCTCGCGAGCCGCCAGCCGGGCCAGCAGCGACAGCAGGCCGGGCGGCGGCGTCGCCTCGCTCGGCCGCCGCGTGAAAGGCACCAGGGTGCCGTCGTAGTCGAGCAGCAGCAAGCGCCGCCGGGCGGCGCGGGCCGCCGCCGCCAGCGACTCGACGGGCAAGAGCGGCGGCTCGACGTAGCCAGGCGCGCTGCGTCCTTCGGCCGCCTCGGCGAGCGCGCCCAGGAAGCGCTCGCCCCAGGCGAACACGTTGTTGCGCAGCACGCGGCGGCCCAGCGCGGCCATGCGGTCGCGGCGCTCGGGCTCCTCCATGGCGAGGGCCCTGCGGATCGTCGCGACGGTGCCCTGCTCGTCGTACGGGTTCACCAGCAGCGCCTCGCCCATGCCCGCGGCCGCGCCGGCGAACTCGGAGAGCACTAGGACGCCCGCGCCTCCCTGCTGGCAGGCGACGTATTCCTTGGCGACCAGGTTCATGCCGTCGCGCAGCGGCGTCACCAGCGCCAGGTCGGCTGCGGCGTAGAGCGCCGCCAGCTCGGCGCGCGGCATGCCGCGCCGTATGTAGACGACCGGGGACCAGGCTGGCGTCGCGAAGGCGCCGTTGATCTCACCCACCAGCTCGTTGACCTCGTGCCGCAGCGCCGCGTAGCGCGGGACCCGCTCGCGGGAGGGCACCGCGACCTGCACCAGCACCACCCGCTCGCGCAGCTCCGGCGCGGCCTCGAGCAGGCGGCGATAGGCGCGCAGGCGCTCGGGGATCCCCTTGGTGTAGTCGAGCCGGTCGACCGCGAGCAGGACGCGCAGGCCGCCGAAACGGGCGCGCATCTCCGCGGCGGCCTGCTCGCGTCCGCCGCGGCTCGTCAGCGGACGCAGGAACTCCTCGGGTGCGATGCCGATGGGGAACGCCTCCAGCCGCAGCTCGCGGCCACCCGTGCCCACGCGATCCATCCGGCTGTCGAGACCGAGCACGCGCAGCAGCGAGCGGCGCAGGTTCTGCAGGTGCCCGTGGGTCTGGAAGGCGAGCAGGTCGGCCCCGAGCAGGCCCAGCAGCAGCTCCTCGCGCTGCGGCAGCACGCGCAGGATCTCGGCGGAGGGAAAGGGGATGTGGAGGAAGAACCCGATTGCGACCTCGGGCGCCGCCTCGCGCAGCATGCGCGGCAGCAGCAGGAAGTGGTAGTCGTGGATCCACACGAGGTCGCCCGGGCGCAGTTGCGCGAGCACCGCGTCGGCGAAGCGCCGGTTCGCCTCGACGTACGCCGTGTACGCGTCGGCGTCGAAGACGACGCGCGACGGGAACTCGTGGAACAGCGGCCACAGCGTCTGGTTGGCGTAGCCGTCGTAGAAGCGCGCGCCGAGCTCGCGGGGCAGCGCCACCGCGTGGAAGCGCCGGGTCTCGCCCCACTCCCGGATCAGGCCATCGCGCCGGGCGTCGGCTTGGGGCGGGGCGTCGCCGGGCGAGCCGATCCACAGCCCCCGGCTGCGCTCGAGGATCGGGGCGAGCGCCGTCGCCAAGCCGCCCGCGCTGGGCTCGGCGATCCAGGCCTCTCCCGCTCGGCGCAGGATCAGCGGCAGGCGGTGGGCCACCACCACCAGCCGGCGCGGTCCGGTCACGCGGCGTGCAGCCTCAGCATCTGCAGGTAGTCGGCGAGATGGCGCGTGATCAGCAGGTTCCGGCGCGCGTGCTCGCGGGCGAGCGAGCCCATGCCCTCGCGCAGCTCGCCGTCGCTCAGCAGCTTGCGCACCGCGTAGGCGCAGCCCTCGTCCGAGTGGACCAGAAAGCCGGTGACCCCGTCGTGGAGCTGGGCCCGGATGCCGCCGACGGCGCCGCCGACGACCGGCTTGCCCTTCCACATCGCCTCGGCGACGGTGAGCCCGAAGCCCTCGCGCGTCGACTTCTGGATCACCACGCGCGCGGCACGCTGCAGCGCGTTGATGTCGAGGTGCGCGTCCGAGGGCAGCTCCAGCACGTGGACGTCGGGGACGCTGGCGGCCGCCTCGCGCACGCGCGCGAGCATGCGCCCGCCCTCCGGGTCGTCGTCGGCGCCGCCACCCGCGAGCACCAGCACGCAGTCGCGCGCGCGCCTCACGAGCTGGAAGGCGCGGATCACGCCCAGCGGGTCCTTGAAGGGGTCGAAACGGGAGACCTGGAGCAGGATCGGACGGTCGAGCGGCACGCCGAGCGCGGCGACGCGGCGCTCCACCTCGGCGCGCGACAGCTCCCGGTTCTTGTCGGAGAGCGGGTCGATGCTCGGGTGGATCAGGTAGCTGGGGATCGGCAGCCGGCGCGCGAACTCCGCGAGGTGGAAGACGGCCCCGTCGAAGCGGCGGACGAACGGCTCCAGGAAGGTCCAGGTGCCGCGCTGCGGGCGCGACAGGTCGATGTGGCAGCGCCAGATCCAGCGCGCGTGCTCGCGCCGGGCGTCGATCAGGCCGGCCGGCTGCGGGTCGTGGATCATCACGAGGTCGGCGTCCAGATCGAGCGCCTGGCGCGCCACGCGGTTGGCCGCGAGGTACGCCTCGCGCATCGCCGGCGTCAGAGGCTGGTCCGCTCCCTGCAGCGTGTTGTGGATGCGCTTGGTGGCCTCGTAGAACTCCGGCGGCCCGCCGATCACCTCCCAGCGCGTGCGGATCTCGAGCTCGTCGAGCAGCGGCAACAGCCGGAACAGGATCTCGGCGACACCGCCGCCCTGGCGCGTCGAGTTGACGTGCAGGAAGCTCCTGCCGCTCAGGTCGCGCGCCAGATGGCGAACGGCGTTCAGGGCGCCCGGCGGCGCGATGCCCTCGTAGTCGGCGAGGCGGACGGCCGTCACGACCACGCCTGCGCGTCGAGCCCGGCCAGCAGCTGCCGGCGCGCTCCGTCGAGGTTGACGGCGAACGGATCCACCTGCGCCAGCCGCGTGCCGAGCTCCGGCAGCCCCAGGCTCTCGTCTACCCAGGCGGCGAAGTCGTTGCGGGGGCGGTCCAGGCGCCCGATCGCCTCGACCAGGTGGTAGTAGATCGAGCCGTCGTCGACAGCCGCCAGCGCCGCGCGCAGCTCCCGGACGTCGTGGGCCTCGATCTCGAGCGGCACCGCCGTCAGGTGGCCGCGCAGGAAGTAGAAGGGCCGCCCGAGCATCGGACGCGGGTCGAAGGCCATGCGCGAGAGGTGGTCGTCGAGGACCTCGAGCAGGTGCTCGCGAAAGGCCTCGATCGAAGCGAAGTCGAAGGGCGAGGCGAGAGCCAGCCGCTCCGCGAGCGGCCGGTCCTGGACCTCGAGCGCCACCCAGCGCGAGAAGTCGTCCGGGAACGGCGACGGCACGACCTGCCGGCGCAGCAACGCGCGCACGGAGTGGTAGTAGATGGAATCCGCCGCGATCGTCTCGAGACGCTCCATCAGGTGGCGCTCGCTGTCCGCCCGCAGGCCGAGGCTCTCGCGGATCTCCGAGCAGCCCCAGAACCGGAAGCCGTGCTCCATCCAGCCATTTTGTCACAAATGATTTGTGATCAAACGATCCTGCCGGCTGGTGCTAGACTGGCGCCCGTCAGCGCGATGCGAACGAGGCCGGGATCGGCGAACCCGCGGCACCCAGGGCGATCCGGCCGCGCGCAGCCGGCGCCGATCCACCAGCGCGGCGAGGCGGCGGCCGTGGTGAATCACCTGCGGCATCTGTTCAAGGCGATCCGCGAGTACTCGAAGGCCATGCAGCGCAAGGCCGGCCTGTCCTCCCCGCAGGCCTGGGCGCTGCGCATCCTCGACGACGAGCCGGGTCTGGCGCTGGGCGCGCTGGCGCGGCGCATGTACTCCCATCCCTCGACCGTCTGCGGCGTCGTCGATCGCATGGTCGAGCGCGGCGTGGTCGCGCGGGAGGTCAACCGCTCCGATCGCCGGGGCGTCGTGCTCTCGCTGACGCCGGCGGGCCGGCGCCTGCTGAAGGCGAGCCCTCCGCCGGTGCAGGTGGGGCTCGCTCGCGCGCTCGAGGCGATGCCGTCCCCCAGGCTGCGGCAGCTGAGCCAGACGCTGGCCGAGATCGTGCGACGCACGGAGGCCGACCGACTGGAGGCGCCGTTCTTCGACGTCGCCGATTGACCCGCGCCGGCGGACGCCCGTCGTGAGCAGAGGCGGCCGCTGGCAGGTCGGCCTTCGCCGAGAGGCGCAGCGCTTCCTGCTGCTGCTGCTGGTGGTGTGCGGCGTGCTCTCGGGGCTCGCCGCGGTCGTCTTCCACGGGGCGCTCGCCGGGGCCGAGTCGCTGCTGCTGAGCTCGGCCCGAGGCCTGCCCGCCGGTCCCTGGCGCTCCGCCGCGCTGCTGCTGCTGCCGATCGCCGTCGGCGCTGCGCTCTGCACGCTCGTGCCGCGCTTCGCCCCGCAGGCCGGCGGCGGCCTGTCGCTGGTGCGTGGGGCCTACGCGCGGGATCCGCGCCGGCTCAGTGGCCGCACGCTCGGCGGCACCTTTCTCGCGACGCCGCTGTCGCTGGGCGCCGGTGTTCCACTCGGTCCCGAGGGACCCACCGTGGTGCTCACCAGCGGAATCTCGGTCGCGCTCGCGCGAGCGCTGCAGCTGCCGCCACGGGTGGTGCGCGGGATGATCCCCGTCGGAACGGCCGCGGGCATCGCGGCGATCTTCAACACGCCGATCACGGGGGTGGTCTTCGCGCTCGAGGAGGTCATCGGCACCGCCTCGCGCGGTGTCCTCGGCGGCGCGATCGTGGCCGCGGTCGCCGCGGCCGTCGTGCAGAAGCAGCTGCTCGGCGGCGCGCACCTGCTGCCCGCCGCTCCCGGCGCCTGGCGGTCGGCGCCGGAGCTCATCGGCTTCGCCCTGCTCGGGGTGGTCGCCGGGGTGGCGGCGGGCGCGCTGCCGCGAGCCGTGCGCCGCCTGCGTGCGCTGCGGCGTCCGGCGCGGCGGCCGCTGGACGACGCGGCGCGTGGCGCGCTCGCCGGCGCCTACGTGGGGCTGCTGGGCCTGCTCTCGCCGGACGCGCTCGGGATCGGCTACCCGGTCATCTCGCGCTTCCTCGACGGCGGGGGCAGCGCCGGCGAGGCGGGGCTCGCCTTCGCCGTCAAGTTCGCGGCCGTGGCGCTGGCGCTGGCGACGCCGCTGGTCGGCGGCGTCTTCGCTCCCAGCCTCTTTCTCGGGGCCTCGGTGGGCGCGGCGCTCGGCCATGCCATCCACGACCTGTTCCCGAACGCGGTGATCGACCCCGGCGCCTACGCCCTGGTGGGCATGGGTGCGTTCTTCGCCGGCTTCCTGCGTACTCCGATCGCGTCCGTGCTGATCGTGTTCGAGCTCACCGGCGACTACGGGCTGGTCGCTCCCCTGATGCTCGCCGTGGTGCTGGCGAGCGTCGTCGCGCGCCGGCTCTCGCCGGCCACCCTCGTCGAGCAGCAGCTCGAGTCCGAGGGCGTGAGCGCCGACGCCGGCGCCGATCCGCTGGCTCAGCTTCGCGCACGCGACGTGATGAGCGCGCCGCCGATCTGCCTGCTCGCGGACGAGCGGGCGGCCCAGGCCTGGCAGCGGGTCTCGGGGCACTCGCACCGGGTCTACCCGGTCGTGGACACCGCCGGACTGCTGCTCGGCCTGATCGACCGCGAGGCCCTGGCGGGAGCGGCCGCCAACTCCTCCGCCGGCGAACCGGTGGGCCAGCGCATGTACTCTGCCCGAGTGCTGGCCACGCCCGACGAGCCGCTCGACCGCGTCTCGCTGCGCCTCGGCGCCGCAGGGGAAACCCGCTGTGCCGTCGTCGAGTCGCCCGAAAGGCCCAGGGTGCTCGGCGTGCTGACCCCCGGCGACCTTCTGCGAGCGCGGCTGCGGGCCAGCGTCGCCGCCGCCGACGCGACTTTCAGGGGCCTCACGGGCTGAGCGTACGGGTGGCTCGGCCGCGTGTTCGGCGGGCGGCGCGCCTCGGAAACTGCTGGATCGACAGCAAGTTGCCCGGCCGTCAAAGCGTGTGATAGCCTTCCGCGCCGTTTGACTCCGGAGCCTCGCGAAGAGCGTGACGGGTCGTCGGGCGCGCCCGATCCGGGCCGCGCCGATTGGACTCGCGCGCTCCGGGAGGCGGCGCCGCTGCTGGGCCTCGGCTCGACCCTGGCCGCGTCGGTGCTCCTGGGTCTCGGCGCGGGCTACTGGCTCGACGGGAAGCTCGGCACCAAGCCGTGGCTGTTCCTGGCGGGCGGGGCGCTCGGAATCCTGACGGCGTTCGTGCAGTTCTACAAGATGGTGGTGGATCGCAAGCCGTGAGCTTCGCGCGCTACAGCCTGATCGTTCTGGCCTCCGCCGGCGGCTCCGCCGCGGCGCTGTGGCCCCTGCTCGGGCGCTTCCTGGGCGAGCGGGAGCGCCTGGCCGCCGCGGCGGGCGCGGGCCTCGCCGTGCTGAACGCGCTGGGGGCCTACGCCATCGTGCTCTGGTCCGAGCGCCGCTCGACGAGCGTCTTCCTGGGCGCGGTGCTGGGCGGCATGCTGGGCCGCATGGCGCTGCTGCTCGCGGCCGTCGTCGCGGGCGTGCTGCTGCTCGGCCTGCCGAAGCTGCCGCTGGCGCTCAGCCTGCTCGCCTACTTCGTGGCGTTCCTGGTGCTCGAGCTGGCGATCCTCCACAAGAAGACCACGCCCCGGGTCCACGCGTGATGCTGCTGCTCCCGCTGGTCCTCACGCTGACGCTGGCGCCCGCCGCCCAGGAACCGCCGGCCGCCGCGCAGCCTCCCGCCGTGCAGGCGAGCCCGGCTCCCGCCGAGACGGAGGCCACTCCCGTCGAGCCCGGCGCATCTGCAGCCACGGGCAGGCACGAGCCCGCGGCCCTCGAGGCCAGCGAGGCGCCTGTCGCTCCCGAGGCTGCCGCGCAACCCGCCGAGCACGCGGCCGCCGCGCCGGAAGAGCACGCGGCCGCGTCGGAAGGCCACGAGTCTGCCGGCCCCGCCGAGGTGCTGATGCACCACGTGCTCGACCAGAAGCCGTGGCACGGCTTCCCCTCGAAGCACCTCGCGTTCTTCCTGTTCGCGGCGATCGTAGTGATCGGCATCCTGCAAGCCGCCAGGTCGAGCTACGACGCCAAGCGCGTGCCGCGCGGCTTCGCGGCCTTCGTCGAGGGGCTGGTGCTCTTCGTGCGCGACGACATCGCGGAGAAGAACATCGGCCACGACGGCCACAAGTTCACCCCGCTGCTGTGCAGCTTCTTCTTCTTCATCCTGTTCGCCGCGCTGCTGGGCCTGACGCCATTCGCCGCCACCTCGACCGGCAACATCGCGGTCACGCTCGGCCTCGCCAGCATCTCCTTCCTGGCCCAGCAGTGGGCCGGCATCTCGAACTACGGGGCCGTCGGCCACTTCAGGAACATGGTGCCCCACGGGCTGCCGATGTGGCTGCTGCCGATCATGATCCCGGTCGAGATCCTGGGCATGTTCACCAAGCCGTTCGCGCTGATGGTGCGGCTGTTCGCCAACATGCTGGCCGGTCACATGGTGATCACGGCGCTGCTGATGCTGATCCCGCTGATGGCGCAGATCAGCCCCTACGCCGGCATCGCGGTGATGCCGGTCTCGCTGGGTCTCGCGCTCTTCATCATGCTGCTCGAGCTGCTGGTGGCGCTGATCCAGGCCTACATCTTCACGCTGCTGACCGCCATCTTCATCGGGATGTACGCGCATCCCGCGCACTAACGCTTCGCAAGGAGAGGGAAGACAATGCCCACCGACCCCAAGGCCATCGCGTACTTCGCTGCCGGCATCGGCGCCGGCCTCACCATCATCGGCGGCGCCGCCGGCATCGGCCGCCTGGCCGCCGCCGCGATGGAGGGCATCGCGCGCCAGCCCAACGCCGCCGGCGACATTCGCGGCGCGATGATCGTGGCCGCCGGCCTGATCGAAGGCGTCACGTTCTTCTCGCTGATCGTGACGATCCTGCTGGCCATCAAGTAGAGCGCCATGACCTTTCCGGCCGGCCTCCCCGCCGTGCTCGCGGCGGGGGGCGGAGGTCTCACGGACATCGACACGACCCTGGCGGTCGCGACGGTCGTGCTGTTCCTGATCTTCGCCTTCGTGCTCGGCAAGTTCGCCTGGGGCCCGCTGCTCCACCTGATCGAGGAGCGCGAGAAGAGCGTCCGCCACGCCGTCGAGAGCGCCGAGAAGGCGAACGCGGAGGCCGCCGCCCTGCTCGAGAAGCACAAGGAGCTGCTGCGCGAGGCCGGACGCGAGCGCGAGGAGATGATCAGGCGCGCCGTCGCCGAGTCCGACAAGCTCAAGGCGGAGCTGCAGGCGAAGGCCCGCTCGGAATCCGAGCAGATCGTCGAGCGCGCGCGGGAACAGATCGACCGCGAGAAGAACGCGGCGATCCAGGAGCTGCGCAGCCAGGTGGCGGACATCGCGATGCAGGCGGCGGCCAAGATCGTGACGTCCTCGCTCAGCCCCGAGACCCAGCGCAAGCTCGTCGACGACTACATCAAGGAACTGCCGAAGGCGTAGGGCAGATGAGCGAGATCGGCGAGATCTTCAACAGCCTGCCGGCCAGGTTCGTGCCGAACGGCATCCAGCAGAAGCGGGTCTTCTACTTCTCTCTCGACGAGGACGAGAAGTGGCACGTGACCCTGAGCGCCGAGGAATGCACGGTCGGCGCAGGCCATGCGGAGAGCGCCGACTGCGTGCTGAAGGGCAGTAAGGCGCTGTTCCTGGAGATCTGGAACGGCCGCTACACGCCGAGCGCGATGGACTTCATCACCGGCAAGATCAAGAGCAACAACCCGCTGCTGCTCAAGGAGTTCATGGCCGCCTTCGGCAAGCGGGTCTGAGGCTCCCCCCCCTAGGGCCGTTTCATCGTCAGCGGATCGCGCAGCGGCAGCGTGACCTGCTTGCCGCCCGGCATGAGCTCGGCGAGTTTCACCGGGTGCTTCTCGTCGCCCAGGTCGATCTCCTTCTGGTCGCCTACCACGAGCACGATCAGCTTCTCGGGCGCCAGCTGCGCCCTCGCCACTCGCTGTACGTCGGCAGCGGTCAGCGCGCGAATGCGGTCGCGGTAGCGGGGCCAGTAGTCCGGCGCCCGCTTCGTATACTCGTCCGAGGCGAAGATCGCCATCGCCTGGCCCCGCGAGGCGAACTGGCTGGGGAAGGTCTGGATCAGGTTGTTCTTGATCGTCTCCAGCTCCTCGGCGCTCACCGGCTGCTCCCGGATCTTGCGGACCTCCTCGAGCACGAGCTGCGCGGCGTAGGCCACGGTGCGGCTCTTCGACTGGAAGCTCGCGCGGAAGCTGCCCGGCGAGTGGACGCCGAAGCTGATGCCGGAGCCGGCCGAGTAGGCGAGGCCCTCGTTCGAGCGCACGGTGCGCGTGATGCGCGAGGTGAAGCCGCTGCCGCCGAGGATCTCGTTCATCACCTCGAGCGCGTAGATCTCCGGGCTGTCGCGCTTCACTCCCACCAGGCCGATCGAGACCCGGCCCTGGTTGACGTCCTTCTGCATCCGGTAGACGCCGGGGGCGGCGCTTTCGTACGTGGCGTCGACCGGCGGCACCACGGGCTTCGGCGTCGGCCAGGCCGCGAATGAGGCCTCGAGCTTCTTCAGCATCTCCGCCTTCGAGAAGGAGCCCGAGACCGCCGCGATCATGTTGGCCGGGTGGAAGTACCTGCGGTGGAAGGCCGCCAGCTCGTCGCGGCCGATCGCGTTGATCGAAGCGGCGGTCGTGAAGCGGTTCGAGAAGTGCTTCTCGCCGTAGAGCAGGACGCCCCACTCGCGCCGCTCGATCACGGCGGAGTCGTCGTTGCGCTTCTGCATCTCCTGCAGCGCCTGCTCGCGCGCGAGCGCCAGCCGGTCCTCCTGGAAGCGCGGCTCGCGCAGCATCTCCACGAACACCTGCAGCGACTCGTCGAGGTTGTCGGACAGGCAGTTCAGGCTGGCCGAGCCGGCGGTGTCGCCGATCGAGGCGCCGACCTGCGCCGCCAGGTAGTCGAGCTTCTCGTCGAGCTGCTCGGCGCTGAGGCTCTTCGTGCCGCCGCGACGCAGCAGCGAGCCGGTGAGGGCCGCGAGGCCCTCCTTGCCGGCGGGATCCAGGTAGCCGCCCGTGCGAATCGTCAGCGCGATGCTCACCAGCGGCAGCGTGCGATCCTCGGCGATGTAGACCACCATGCCGTTCTTCAGCACCACCCGGTGGTCCTTCGCGCGCGGCGGCTCGAAGGCGAGGGGCTGGAACTTCAGGGCGTCCGGGCTCTCGGGCACCGGCTGCCCGGCCGCCGGGGCCGCGAACGCACAGGCGACGAGGAGCGCTGCGGCGGTGCTCTTGACGTGGGCGTGCATGGTCCTCTCCTCCCCGCTCACTTCTTCGCCTCGAGCCCGGCCAGGTGCGCCTGGGCGCGCTTCAGCACCAGCTCGAGCGCCGGCTTGATCTCCGCCGGCGCCTGCCCCGCCATCGCCTGCATGCGCGCGATGCCCTCGCGCAGCTTGGCGGGATCCTGCTCCTTCAGGATCTGCGCGAGCGCCTGCCGAGCCATCGCCTGCGCCGGAGGCGGCAGCGCCGCCAGCTCCGCGTCTTCCGGGGCCGCGCCCTGCTTGCGCAGGAAGACCCCGACGGTGCGCGTCTCCTTGTCGAAGTAGGCCTTCGCCACTCGCTGGACGTCCTCGGCCGTCACGGCGTCGACGGAGTCGGCGTAGCTGTTGATCATGCGCCAGTCGCCCATCCCCTCGAACAGCAGCAGCTGGAACATGATGAAGACGGGGTTGGCCAGCCTCCTGTAGGCGTTGGCCTTCTGCTGGTTCTTGACCTTCTGCAGCTCCTCGGCCGGCACCGCCTCCTGCTTCAGCCGCTCGAGCTCCTCGTAGATCGCGGCCTCGACCTCGGCCGGCTGCCTGCCGTCCTTGACCGTGACCTCGACCTCGAAGCTGCCGCCGTACTTCTTCTGGTCGTGCGAAGCGGACACCTCGTTCGCGATCTGCTTGCCGACGACCAGTCCCTTGTAGAGCCGGCCGGTGCGTCCGGACAGCACGTCCGCCAGCACGTCGAGCGGGGGTCCGTCCTTGTGCACGAACGGCACGCCGGGCCACCACACGCGCACGGTGGGCGAGGTCTCGGCCTCCGCGTTCATTCGCTTCTCGGCGAGCGGCCTCGGCTCGAGCGTCACGACCTCGGGCGGTTCGAGCTTGCCGCGCGGGATGCGCCCGAAGTAGCGCTCGAGCAGCGGCTTCACCTCGCCGCTCTCGAAGTCGCCGACCAGCACGCCGACCAGGTTGTTGGGCGCGTAGTAGGTCGCGAAGTACTCGTCGGCCTGCGCCTTGGTGTAGCTCGGGATGTCGCTGGCCCAGCCCACCACGGGCCAGTGGTAGGGATGCGCCTCCCAGAAGATCGCGTTGAACTCCTCGTCGAACTTGCCGAGCGGAGTCGACTCCGTGCGCATGCGGCGCTCCTCGAACACGACGTCGCGCTCCGAGTAGAACTCGCGGAAGACCGGGTTCAGCAGGCGGTCGGACTCGAGCCAGGTCCACAGCTCGAGCTTGTTGGCCGGCACCCGCACGAAGTAGACGGTCCAGTCCTCGCTGGTCGAGGCGTTCAGGAACTCGCCGCCGTTGTTGGTGTAGATCTGGTCGAGCTGGTCCTTGACGATCGTCGCGCGCTGCTTCTGCACCAGCGCGTCGAACTGCTGCTCCAGCTCGCGGTAGCGCTCGCTCTTGTTCTCGGGCTTCTGAAGGTCGTCGATCTCGCCGCGGCGCAGCCGCTCGCGCATCAGCGATTGCTCGGCCCGCATCGCGCCGCGGATCCGCTCCTGCTCCGCGATCAGCTCGAGGTCGGCCTCGATGTCGGTGGTGCCGAGCTTGTGGGTGCCCTTGAACATCATGTGCTCGAAGAAGTGGCTGAGCCCCGTGATGCCGGGCCGCTCGTTGGCGGAGCCGACCTTGGCCAGCCAGCCCGCGTTGATCGTCGGCGAGTCGTGGCGTTCGAACAGCAGCCACTTCATGCCGTTGCCCAGGCGGAACTCCTCGACCTGGATCTCGGGCTTGTCGGCGGCGGCGGCGGCGAGCGGCAGCGCGGCGGCGAGCGCCGCGAAGAGGGCACGGCGAATCGTGTTCATGCGTTTGGACCTCGCTTCTTGCGAGCGCGTCGGGGACGGCCGCCCTAGATTACGACAGCCCGAGCGCTTCGAGCGCGTGCTCGCTGGCCCAGTAGAGCGCGACGCCCAGAAACGCCACCAGCCCCATGCGGACGCCGCGCTCCTCGTTCACCTCGGGCATCAGATCGGTCGCTGCCACGTACAGCGTGACGCCGGTCGAGAGCGGCAACGCCCAGACCACGGCTCCGGACAGCCGATTCGTCAGCACGACGCCGAGCAGGGTGGCGGCGGCGAGGCCGCAGGCCGAGGCGAACGCCTCGAGCTTGCTGCGCCCGGAAGCGAGCGTGATGGAGGCGACCGTGAAGCCCTCGGGCAGCTTGTGCAGGATCACGGCGAAGAAGATCAGGATCCCGAGCGGCAGCGATACCAGGAAGCCGGCCGCGATCGAGACGCCGTCGAAGAAGGTGTGCGTGGCGAGACCCAGCACCGCCGACAGCGAGGCGGCGGGGCTCAGCATCTCCTCGCCGTGGACCTCCTCGCCGAAGTGGAAGTGCGGAGCGAGCGTGTGCTCGAAGAAATGAACCAGGAAGTAACCGCCCAGGATCAGCAGCGGGGCGTCCGCCTGGAGAGCGAGCGAGGCGGGCAGCATGCTCAGAAGCGTGGCCGCCAGCATGAAGCCGGCGCCGAGCGCCACGAAGTACTTCAAGAAGCGCTCGTTCCACTCCTTGCGCGCGAGCACCACCAGCCCGCCGACGACGTTCGCCAGGGCGGCGAGGGAGCCCAGCGCGAGGCTCCAGGCAAACGGCGAGGCGGATGCGGGATCGGGCATCGGAAGGTTTACGGCGGCGGCGAGCGTAGCACGGGCGGCGGTTCGCCCCGGGGGCCGTGACGGGAATCGCCTTTCGGCCGGCGCCGTTCTACATTGGAGCAGGAGGGCGAGCGTTGAGTGACGGCAAGCACGACAAGCCGGGCGAGGACGAGCTGCGCAAGCGGCTGACGCCGATCCAGTACGCGGTCACCCAGCGCGAGGGCACCGAGCCGCCCTTCCGCAACGAGTACTGGGACAACCACGAGGCGGGCATCTACGTGGATGTCGTCAGCGGCGAGCCGCTCTTCAGCTCCAAGGACAAGTTCGACTCGGGCACCGGCTGGCCGAGCTTCACCCGCCCGCTCGAGCCCACCAACCTGAGAACCGGCACCGATCTCAAGCTGGGCGTGCCGAGGACGGAGGTGCGCTCGGCGCGCGGCGACTCGCACCTCGGCCATCTCTTCGAGGACGGTCCGGCGCCGACGGGCCTGCGCTACTGCATGAACTCGGCATCGCTGCGCTTCATTCCCGCCGCCAAGCTGGAAGAGGAAGGCTACGGGCAGTACCGCGCGCTCTTCGAGGGCGAAGCCTCCCGCTAGGCCCGGGTGCGTCCGCGCCAGTTGGCCGGCATCGGTTGACGGCGGCGGCACGCTGCCCTAGCCTGCTGCCGGCTCTCGGTCCGTCGCACTCATGTCGCCCCTGTGCCGCAGGTTTCTGCGCGCCGCACTCGCCTTCGCGGCGTCCGCCGCGCCGGGGGTTTCTGCGCAGGGGCCCACGCCGTCCCCTCCGCCACCGGCGGGCGGCGAGCCCAGCTCCGCTCCGCTCGCCGCGAGCGCGGAGGCGGCGCGCCTCAGCCTGCCGGAGGCGGTCACGCTGGCGCTCGAGCGGAACTTCGGGCTGCTGGCCAGCGGCGACGCCGAGCGGACGGCGCGGCTGCGGGTCGGCGTGAGCGCGGCCGCCTTCCATCCGCAGCTCGTGCCGCGCTACGCCCGCGCCGAGAACGAGTCCGCGTTCGGCCTCGAGCTGACGCAGAAGGTACCCTGGACGGGCGCCGCCCTCAGCGCGAGCGCTCGCTACCTGACGACACCGATCGGCCCGCTCGGCGATCGCGCCTCCGACGTCACGTTGCGGCTGACGCAGCCGGTGCTGCGCGGTTTCGGGCCGGCGACGGCCCGGTTCGATCTGCGCAACGCGCGGCGAGCGCTGCAGGGCCAGGAGCGCGCCGTCGTGCTCGCGCGGCAGAACCTGATGCTGGAGGTGACCGCCGCCTTCTACCAGGTGGCGCGCCAGCGGCGGCTGGTCGAGGTCGCGCGCCAGAGCCAGCGGCGGGGCGAGGAGCTGCGGGCGGCCTCCGCGGCTCGCATGGAGGTGGGCCTCGCGAGCCGGCTCGACGTGCTGCGCGCGGAGCTGCAGGCGGCGCAGGCCGGCGAATCCGCGGTCGCCGCGCAGGCAGCCCTCGACGGAGCGCTCGAGCAGTTCCGCCTGCTGCTGGGCCTGTCCCCGGGCGAGCTCGTCGAACCCGTCGCCGTCGAGCTCGAGGCCGGCGCCACGGCCCCGCTCGAGCCGATCGAGATGCTGATCGCGCGCGCGCTGGAGAACCGGCTGGAGCTGCAGGAGGCCCGCGACGGCGTGGGCGACGCCGAGCGCGCCCGTGCCCTCGCGCGGCAGAACCTGCTGCCCCAGCTCGACGTCGGAGTCGAACTGGCGCGGGTGGGCTTCGGCAGCTCCTTCTCGGACGCGTTCCGGCGCTACGACCAGCGCGCGAGCGTCTTCGTGTCCACCTCCTACCCCGTGGAGCGCTCGGCCGACCGCTCGGCGCTGGCGAGCGCCGAGATCGACCTGGGGGCTCGTGAGCGCGGCGTGCTCGAACGCCAGCTCACGATCGAGGGCGAGGTGCGGGCCGCCGCCCGCAACCTCGAGCGCATCGGGAAGAGCATCGAGCTGCAGCAGCGCAGCGTGGAGCTGGCGGAGCAGCAGCAGCGCCTGGCCAACCTGCGCTACCAGCGCGGCCTGGCGTCCAACTTCGACGTGATCGACGCCGAGGGCAATCTGGTCGGCGCGCGCACGGCGCTGGTGGATCTGCTCGCCGAGCAGCGCGTCGCCTGGGTGCAGCTCCAGCGCGCCACCGGCAGCCTCGACCTGGCGCGAGAGCTCGAGCCGTGAACGCGCTCTACGAGCTGCCGCCGCGCCCGCGCGAGGCCTTCCCCGGCGCGACCCGGCTGCGCCGGCTGCTGCGGCGCGTGCGCGAGCTTCCGCGGCACCCGCGCTGGCGCGACCGCTGGCTGCCCGGGCTGATGCTCGCCGCGCTCGGGCTCGGGCTGGGCCTGCTCGGGCTCGCGCCGGGCTCGCAGGCCAGAGTGCCCACGGCCGCCGTCAAGAACGGCCCATTCGAGGTGACGCTGCTCGAGACGGGCACGCTGCGCCCGGTCCGCTCCGCGTCGTACGGCTCCTCGATCCAGAGCAACCAGGCGAAGATCGTGGCGCTCGCCCCCGAGGGCTCGCAGGTCCAGAAGGGCGACCTGCTGATCCTCTTCGATGCGACGCCGTTCGAGGAGGAGATCCGCCGCAGCGAGGCCGCGACGTCGCAGGCCGCCGCCGAGCTGCAGAAGGCGCGCCAGGACCTGCGGCTGCAGGAGATCGAGAACTCCGAGGAGCTGGCGGCCGCCCGGCAGCGCAGCGAGCAGAGCGCCCTCGAGCTGAAGGACGCCACGGCCGGCCAGGGCCTCGTCAAGGAGGAGGAGTCGGCGCGCGCCGTCGTCGTGGCCGAGCGCGAGCTCCACAAGGCGCAGACCGCCTACGAGGACCTGAAGCCGCTGCTCTCGGAGGGCTTCATCACGCGCCAGGAGCTGGAGCACGCCGAGCAGGAGGTGGCGCGGGCGCGCGAGGAGCTGGCACTCGCCCGCCGCCGGCACGCGGCGCTCGTCGACTACGGACGGCCGCTCGAGCTGAGCCAGGCCCGCGCGGGCGCGCTTTCGACACGCGAGACCGAGCGCCAGCGCGCCGCCGCCGCCGGCTCCAAGCTCAGCCAGCGCCGCGCCGCGATCGAGGCGGCCGAGAGCCGGCTGCGCGAGGCGAGCGACAAGCTGGCGCTCGCTCGCCAGCAGCTGGCGCGCACCGAGGTCAGGGCCGAGGTGCCCGGCATCGTCGTGTACAACGAGCTGTTCTTCGGCTCCGAGAGGAGGCGACCCCAGGTGGGCGACCAGGTCTGGGCGAACCAGGCGCTGCTGACGCTGCCCGACGTGACCCGGATGCTGGTCGAGACGCGCGTCCGCGAGACGGACGTCCACCGGGTGGCAGCGGGCCAGCAGGTGCGCGTGCGTGTCGACGCCTTCCCGGCCCTGCGGCTCGCGGGGCAGGTGCGGCTGATCGGCACGCTGGCAACCGAGGATCCGGAGCGGCGCGGCTCGAAGTTCTTCGCGGTCCACGTGGAGCTCGACGCCTCGGAGACCCGCCTGCGGCCCGGCATGACCGCGCGGGTGGAGATCGGCGTCGAGCGGCGCGAGCAGGCGCTCTCCGTCCCGCTCGAGGCGGTGTTCGAGAAGGAAGGCCGGCTGGTGTGCTTCGTCGCCGGCCTGCGCGGCTTCTCGCGGCGCGAGGTCGAGCTGGGGCCCTCGAACCGGGACTTCGTGGTCGTCGAGAGCGGCCTGCGCGCCTCCGAGCGCGTGGCGCTGCGCGATCCGGAGTCCGGGGAGGGCGCGCCGGCCGGGCTGCCGTGAGCGATCCGCCCACGTTGGAGCTGCGCGGCGTCGGCCGCGAGTTCCGGCGTGGGGCCGGCGACGTCGTGCGCGCCCTCGACGACGTCAGCTTCAGCCTCGGCGCCGGCGAATCGCTCGCCGTGATGGGGCCTTCCGGCTCCGGAAAGTCCACCCTGCTCAGCCTGGCGGGCGCCCTCGACCGGCCCACGAGGGGCGAGTGCCGGCTGCAGGGACGGGACGTCGCCCGTCTCGACGACCGCGCGCTCTCGCGCCTGCGCAATCGCACGGTGGGCTTCGTATTCCAGGCGTTCCACCTGATCCCGCAGTTGAGCGTCGCCGAGAACGTCGAAGCGCCTCTCGCCTACGGGCCCTGGCCCGAGCGCGAATGGCGTGTCCGCGCGCGAGCGTGCCTCGAACGCGTCGGCATCGCCCACCGCGCGGCGCATCGGCCGAGCGAGCTGTCGGGCGGCGAGCTGCAACGGGCGGCGATCGCCCGCGCGCTGGTCAGCGACCCCGTGCTCCTGCTGGCGGACGAGCCCACCGGCAACCTCGACTCCGCGACCGGCGACGACATCGTGACCGAGCTGCTGGGCCTCGCGCAGCAGGGCCGCGCGGTCGTGATCGTCACGCACGACGCGGCGATCGCGCGGCGCGCGGGGCGTCAGCTGCGCCTGCGCGACGGCCGTGTGGTCGCCGGGGAGGCCGGCGCGTGAAGCGCCGAGCGCTGCTGCGCCTCGGCGTCCGAGGTCTCAGCGCGCACCGCCTGCGCTCGGGGCTGTCCGTGCTCGGCGTCCTGTTCGGCGTCGCCGCGGTGGTGGCGATGTCCGCCGTCGGCGAGGGCGCGCGGCGCGAGCTGCTGGCCCAGATCGAGTCGTTCGGGATCGACAACGTGATCGTACGGCCGCCGATCGAGCCGGGCGTCCGGGACGGGCCGGCGCGCCTCACCCTGCGCGAGGCCGAAAGCCTCGCGAGCGTCGTGCCGGCGCTCGAGGCGCTGGCTCCCGTGCGCGAGCTCCCCCTCGCGGCCGAGCTCGGAACGCAGCGGTTTCAAGCGGTCGCGCTGGGCACCTCGCCCGCCTTCGCCGAGGTCGGCCGGCTGCGCCTCGCGCAGGGCCGCTTCCTGACGCCACTCGACCTGCGGGAGTCCAAGCGGGTCGCCGTCGTCGGCGCGTCCGTCGCCAGGCGCCTGGCCCCCGCCGGAGCTCTGCTCGGCGAGGCGATCCGCGTGGGCGGGGACTGGTTCGAGGTGGTGGGCGTCCTCGAACCGCGCGCCTCGCCACGGGGCCGGGCGCTGCCGATCCCCGCCCGGGACGTGAACGGCTGCGTGCTGGTGCCACTGCCCGCGCTCGTCGGCGGCCGCGGCCTGGCGTCCGACGCGCTCGACGAGATCGTGCTCCGCGTCGCCGGCGGCGACGCCGTCGCGGGCGCCGCGGCCGTGACGCGCGCGGCGCTGGTGCGTTTGACGCGGCGGGACGACTTCCAGGTCGTGGTTCCGCGCGAGATCCTGCGCGGCCGCGAGCGCGCGCGGCGCGTGTTTGCCGTCGTCACCGGCAGCGTGGCGGCGCTGGGCCTGCTGGTGGGCGGCATTGGCATCATGAACATCATGCTGGCCTCGGTCGCCGAGCGCACGGCCGAGATCGGCATTCGGCGGGCGATCGGCGCGTCGAGACGGGACGTCGCCGCGCAGTTCCTGGTCGAGTCGGCGCTGCTGACGAGCGTCGGCGGGGCCGTCGGCCTGCTGCTCGGGAGCGCCGGAGCGTTCGCGATCCAGCGCGTCGCGGGCTGGCCCATGGCGCTGGCGGTCGGGCCGTTGCTGCTCGCGCTGCTGGCCGCGTTCGCGGTCGGCATCGGTTTCGGCTGCTACCCGGCCTGGCGCGCGGCCCAGCTCGAGCCGATGGAAGCCCTGCGCCGCGGCTAGCCGGGGCCCGCGGGATCGGCCGCGAGCCCGTCAGGCACCGAGGAGCTGCTGCCACAGATCGAGCACGCCGAGATCGCGAGCCCAGCGCTCGATGTAGGCGCGGTCGAGCTCCGCGCCGTTCACCTCCAGAATGCCTCGCACGTCAGCAAGCTGTCGCTCGGAGCCGCCGCCCTTGCGCGCCCACTCGAGCTTGGACAACACGATGTCTTCCGGGCTCGCGAACTCCATCGCCCTGGCGCCTGGCAGCCGCACGGTCCGGCGGCGAGCCAGTTCCTCGATGCTGAACGGACGTTCCTTGCGAATGATCAGATCGAGCTTCGACCCACTCGTCGTCTCGATCGCGTTGAACTGGCGCCGGCGGCGCAGGGCGTCGCGCGCGACGTCGGCATCGACGTAGAAGCCGGCGCCGGCGAGGCGTTCGACCAGCCGTTCGAGGCTCTCTGCGCTCGGATCCAACACCACGTCGATGTCGTGCGTGCTGCGAGGCCTGCCGTGGTGGCTGCTTGCCAGCGATCCCGTGACCATGTACGGAACCCGCAGCTCGTCGAGCAGGCCCACGAGCTGATCGAGCGCCCGCTGCTCTGGCGTCACGGTTCGACGAGCGGCTGGGCGGGCCAGACGGCCCGCGTCAGCTCGTCACCCAGCTGCAACCTCGCCAGAGCCAAGCGCACCTGGGCGTCCGAGTACGCCGGATGCCGGGAGCGGATTCCGGCCTCCGCCGCGTTGCGGGCGAGCTCGTTCAGCCGGAAGACCACTTCGGTGCGCCCCGCCCCGCCCATGCGGCGGTAGGCGGTGATCTGGGCCTCGTGCGCCTGCGCCGAGGTGTCGAGCGAGGGGGCGTCCATCGGGGCGAGCGTAGCACCGTGCCCGCCGCTGCAGGCACCTCTCAGACCGCGCCCAGGTCCTCCGATCCGAGGCCGCGCAGCGCCAGGATCTTCTCTACCACCAGGCCGACGATGCTGTTCGGCGTCGACGCGCCGGCCGTCAGGCCCACCGTGACCGGGCCCGCGGGCAGCCACGACGCCGCGCGCTCCTCGACGGCCACGCCGGCGGGCGCCGAGACAGGCCGGAAGCGGATCGCCTCGCCAAGCAGCCCCTCGGGCCCGCTGATGTGCCAGGTCGGCACGCGCTCCGCGCAGATGCGGGCGAGCGCTTTCGTGTTCGAGCTGTTGTAGCCGCCGATGACGATCATCACGTCGAGCCCGCCGTCGGCGAGCAGCTTCTGCACGGCGTCCTGGCGGTCCTGCGTCGCCGAGCAGATGGTGTCGAAGGCCTGGAAGCGCGTCGCGAGCTCCGTTTCGCCGTAGCGGTCGCGGAACGCCGCGCGCAGGCGCTCTTGCACCGCGACGCTCTCGCTCATCAGCATCGTCGTCTGGTTGGCGAGCCCGATCTGCTGCAGGTGCCGGGCGGGGTCGAAGCCGGGGCTGGCGGCGCGCTCGAGCCGTGCGAGGACGTCCGCGGCGGTTCGGCTGCCTCGCACGAAGCCGCATACGAGATCGGCTTCCTCGAGGTCGCGCAGGCAGAGGTAGTGGCCGCCCTCGTGGGTCAGCGCCTGCGATGCGGTGGCGCGCGTCTCCTCGTGGTCGTGCTTGCCGTGGATGACGGCCGTGAAGCCTTCGCGGGCGTAGCGGTGGACGTTCTTCCAGACGTTCAGCACGCTGCCGCAGGTGGTGTCCACCAGCACGGCGCCCTTGGCACGCAGCGCCTGCATCTGCGCGATCGTCACGCCGAAGGCCGGCAGGATCACGACGTCCGCGGCCGTCACCTCCCGGTAGCGCGCCTCGACGTCCTGCTCCTCGGGCAGGATGCGGATGCCGAGCGCCTCGAGCCGGCCGTTCACGTCGGGGTTGTGGATGATCTCGCCCGAGAGGAAGAGCCGCCGGTCGGGGAACCGCTCCCGCGCCTCGTACGCGTACTCGACCGCGCGATCGACGCCGTAGCAGAACCCGAACTCGCGGGCCAGCTTCAGCCTGACGTCGCCGGCCCGGGCGGCGTACCCCAGCTCGCGCAGGCGCTCGACCACTTTGCTCGCGTAGCTCGCTTCGAGCGCGGGGGCGACGACGCCCTTGAGCTGGAACCCTTTCTGGAAGTACGTCTGCTGCGGCTCCGACATCGGATCAGGATACCCCGTCGAGGCGCGCGGGCCGAAATGCGCGCGCCCGGGGAAGCAACGGCTGGCACGTCAGATTGGACTTGACCGGGAGCCGCGGCGTCTGAGATGTTCTCCGCACCTCAGACAACCTGTAAGGACGGTGCTGCGTGCGCCTTCGGACCCTCGTCGCTTCGGCCATGGTGCTGCTTTCGTATGCCTTCCCGGGTGCGCTCCTCGCGCAAGGCCCGCCAATCGAGCACGATCCCGTCGGCTGCGTCCGTGCGGAGCGGTTTCCGCGCCTGACGGCGCGCCTGCCCGACGCGACGGGACGCGCGCGCGTCTACTTTCGGGCCTCGGGAACCGCCACCTGGTACTTCGTCGAGATGAAGCCCGAGGCCGGCCTGTACGCGGCGGCGCTCCCGAAGCCGAAGAGATCCACCAAGAGCTTCGACTACTACATCGAGGCGCTCGACGAGGCGATGACGCAGAGCCGCACGGCCGAGTACGGCGCGGCGGTCGTTTCGGGAGAGACCTGCGGGGAGGGCAAGGCGATGGCGGCGGTGGCCTCGTCGGCCAGCGTCGTGGTCGGCGCTCCCGCCGGCGCTCCAGCGGTCCCTGCCGGGTTCGCCGGCTCCGGTCTCGTCGCGGCCAGCGGCGCGGTGGTGGCGGGGGCGGCCGCTGCGGGCGCCGCCGGGGGTGGCGCCTCGACCGGGCTCATCGTCGGAATCGCCGCGGCGGGTGCGGCCGGTGTGGGGGTTGCGGTGGCCTCCGGGGGCGGCGGCGGCGACTCCTCCTCGACGACCGGCGGCTCCTCGCAGGGGCCGGGGTCGGGCTCGACGGGCGGGGGCGGCACGAGCCTCGTGCTTCTGAGCATCGAGCTCTCGCCGTCGCCACCTGGGATCGACGTGTCGGTCTGCGCCGGCCGATCGGTGACTTTCGGCGGCGGCAACGTGACCCTGCAATCCGACGGTTCCTTCAACGAGACCTGGTCCGTGATGACGCCGAACACACTCCGCCTCGCCGGCCGCGCGGACGCGTCGAGCCTCCAGGCCACGCTGACGTGCGTGTCGGGCTCTGGCCCCACCGGCTCGATGTCCGCGAGCGGCTCCAACTACACCCTCTCGGGGACTTTCTCCTTCGGGAGCTCACAGGGCTCGATGACGGTCAGACGCCTCAACTGAGCCAGCCCAACGCCGGCACAGGCCGGCGCCGGGGCCGGCCTGTGCATTCGGTCCGCGCGGGCGCGCAGCGAACGGCGCGGCACGCAATCCGGCGCGCGCCTCGCTCAGGCTTCGAAGCGTCGCGCGGCCTCCTCGGCCGCCAGAAGCTGCGGCGGGTTGGGGTTCGCCAGCGGGCGGCGCAGCCGGATCAGGTCGAGCACGTCGCGCGGCGGCCGGCCGCGGTGGCTGGTGGCCAGCAGGTAGGCGAGCACCAGGGTCGTGGAGCGGCCGATCCCCGCGAGGCAGTGCACCAGCACCGGCACCTTCGCGCGCTCGCAGCGGTCGAGGAAGCCGATGCCGAGCTGCAGGTTCTGCAAGCTCGGCGCCTGGTGGTCCACGGTCGGCAGCCACAGGAACGCCTCGAAGGTCCAGGGATCGGCGCCCTCGTCCTTCATGTCGACGCAGGCGCGGATGCCGTACGCGCGCAGGCGGTGGTAGTCGTCGAGCGAGGCGATCCTCGATCCCAGGTGGACGTGATCGGTGATGCGGTCGAAGCTCGCCCGTTCAGGCGACGGGGTCACGGAAACGCTCGGAGAGGTCCACCAGCGTCTTGACGCCGAAGCCGATCGCACCCGCCTCGTAGTACTTCCAGTCCTTGTCGCGGAACATCGGGCCGGCGATGTCGAGGTGCGCCCAGGCCGCCTTTTCCGGCACGAACTCGCGCAGGAACAGGCCCGCCGTGATGGCGCCCGCCAGGCCGCCGGAGGCGATGTTGTTGAGGTCGGCGAACGGCGTCTTCAGCGACTCGCGGTACTCCTCGACGAGCGGCAGCTCCCAGAACGACTCGCCCTGGTTCTCGCCCGAGCGCAGCACGCGGCGGACCAGCTCGGGGTCGTTGCCCATCACACCCGCGACCGACGGCCCGAGCGCGCGCACGACGGCGCCGGTCAGGGTCGCGACGTCCAGGATGTGGGTGGCGCCCTCCTCGCCCGCCTTGGCGAGTCCGTCCGTCAGCACCAGCCGGCCCTCGGCGTCGGTGTTGTCGACCATGATCGTCTTGCCGTTCTTGGCGGTGAGGATGTCGCCGGGCCGCTGCGCGTTTCCGTCGGGCAGGTTCTCGGCGCAGCACAGGATGCCGACCACCTTCGTGCCGGGGCGCAGGCGGCCGATCGCGCGCATGCTGTAGAGCACCGCGGCGGCGCCGGCCATGTCGCCCTTCATCTCCCACATGCGGTCGCCCGGCTTCAGGCTGATGCCGCCGGAGTCGAAGGTGATGCCCTTGCCGACGAGCGCCAGTGTCTCGGCCGAGGGCTTGGCCGGCACGTGGCGCAGCACCACCAGCTGCGGCGGGTGCGGGCTGCCCTGGCCGACACGCAGGCAGCCCTGGTAGCCGCGGGCCCTCAGCGCGTCGGGGCCGAGCACCTCGATCTCCAGCTCGAGCTCCTTCGCGATCTCCCGCGCGCGCTCGGCGATCACCTCGGGTGTCACGGCGCAGCCGGGCTCGTTGATCAGGTCGCGCGCCCGGTTCACGTTCTCCGAGACCCAGGCGTAGCGGGCCTTGCGGGCCTCCGCGTCCGGCTTGTGGTCGGGGTGCGCGAACACGGTGAGCTGGCACTCGCGGGTCAGGAAGTCGTCCTTCTCCTGGCGGTACTTGTCGAAGCTGTAGGCGCCGAGCCAGGCGCCCTCGACGACCTTGCCGACGAGGGGCGCCGCGTCTGGCGTGTTGACCAGCACGCCGACTTTCGCGTGGCGGTAGTCCTTCGCCAGCCGCAGCGCGCGCGCGGTCAGCGTCTTCACGTTCTCCCACAGGTTGTAGGCGCGCAGCTGCGGGCTCCAGTAGACGACGATCGCCTTCGCCGGCAGCCCGTCGGGCAGCGTCGCGAAGTACTCGCGCTTCAGGGAGCGGTCGCGGAAGGCCTGCTCGGCCCGCTCGACGTGAGCGCGCAGCGCGGGCTCGGCGAGCTGGTGCAGGGTCTTGTCGGCATCGAGCACCACCGCCAGCAGATCGACCGGGCTGTCGCTGACGGAGGTGAAGGAGAGCTTGATGTTCATGTTTAGGAAGCCTCTGCGAGAGCGAGACGAGCAGGAGCGCGGATTATACTGCACGCCCCCGCGAGAGGCTTGTCGATGGGCGTGTTCGAGGGCCGGGTCGTCGTCGCCGCCGTGCAGGCCGCCCCCGTCGTGCTGGACCGCGAGGCGACGCTCGCGCGGGCGGAGGCCCTGGTGGCCGAAGCCGCCGCGCGCGGAGCGCGGCTGGTGGTGCTGCCCGAGGCCTTCGTGCCGGCCTACCCCGCCTCGCCGGTCTTCGGTCCCGTGTTCGGCGGGTTCTTCGACGCCGCGGCCGGGGCGGCGTTCCGGCGGCTGGCACGCAACTCGGTCGAGGTGCCGGGGCCCGCCACCGAGCGCCTGGGCCGGGCCGCGGCCGAGGCGAAGGCCCATCTGTGCGTGGGAGTCAACGAGCGCACGCGCACCGGCACGCTGCACTGCACGCTGCTGCTCTTCGGCCCGGACGGCCGCCTGCTGCAGGCCCGCCGCAAGCTGGTGCCCACGCACGACGAGCGCATGGTCTGGGGTCCGGGGGACGCGGTGGCGCCGGTGGCCGTCGACACCGAGCTCGGCCCGATCGGCCAGCTCTCCTGCTGGGAGAACTACATGCCGCTCGCGCGCTTCTCGCTGTATCGGAGCGGCGAGCGCATCCACCTGGCGCCCACCGCCGACGCGAGCGACGGCTGGCAGGCGACCCTGCGCCACGTCGCGCTCGAAGGGCGGGTCTTCGTGATCGGCGCCAACCAGTACGTCACGCGGGCGATGTACCCGGCGGACTTCGAGCTGCGCGCGGCGCTCGAGGCGGCGCCCGAGGTGCTCTGCCGCGGCGGCAGCGCGATCGTGGCGCCCGACGGCCGCTACCTCGCGGGACCGCTGTACGGCGAGGAGGGCATCCTGACCGCCGAGCTCGACCTGGGCGAGGTGACGCAGGGGCGGCAGCTGCTCGACGTCGCCGGCCACTACTCCCGTCCCGACGCCATGCGGCTGGTCAGCGGCTGACGCGAGTGGCGGCTCCCTCGCGCGACGCGCGCCGCACGCTCTACCTGGTCGACGGCAACGCGCAGATCCACCGTGCGTTCCATGCGATCCGCGGCCTCGCCACCAGCCGCGGCCTGCCCACGAACGCCAGCTACGGCTTCACCACCATGCTGCGCAAGCTGCTGGCGGACGAGAAGCCGGAGCTGGTCGGCATCTGCTTCGACCCGCCGGGGCGCACCCAGCGCCACGCCGAGTACGCCGAGTACAAGGCCAACCGGCCGAAGATGGACGACGCGCTGGCCGTCCAGCTTCCCTACGTGCGCCGCGTCTGCGAGGCCTTCCGCCTGCGCATGATCGAGGTGCCGGGCTGGGAGGCCGACGACGTGATCGCGAGCCTGGCGCGGCAGGCGGTCGAGGCGGGCCTGAGGGTCGTGGTCGTGTCGGCCGACAAGGACCTGCTGCAGCTGGTCGACGGCGACGTCACGGTGCTCAACCCGGGCCGCGAGGGCTCGGGCGCGACGCTGTTCGACGCGAAAGCGGTCGAGGAGAAGTTCGGCGTGCCGGCCGAGCGCGTCGTCGACGTGCTGGCGCTCGTCGGCGACGCCGTCGACAACGTGCCCGGCGTGCCCGGCATCGGCGACAAGGGCGCGCGCGACCTGGTCCGCGAGTTCGGCCCGCTGGAAGCGGTGCTCGAGCATGCGGACGAGATCAAGCGCGCGAGCTATCGCGAGGGGCTGAAGGCGAATCGCGAGGCGGCCCTGCTTTCGAAGCAGCTCGTCACGCTGCACCGCGACGCGCCGGTGTCGCTCGAGCTCGACACGCTGCGCCGGGGCGCGCCCGACCGCGAGCTGGCCTTCGCGCTCTTCAGCGAGCTCGAGTTCCAGGCCTTCGCGCGCGAGTTCGCGCCCGAGGTGCGGCTGGCCGGCTCCAGCACGCGCGTGGCGCGCAGCGCGGCCGAGGTGCGCGAGGTGGCGGCGGCGGCCCGTGCGGCCGGCCGCGTCGCGCTGTCGCTGCTGGCCTCGGCGCGGGAACCGATGAGGGCGCGCGCCGTCGGCATCGGCCTCGCCTGGGCGCAGGGCCAGGCTGCCTACGTCCCCCTCGGCCACCAGGGCCTGGGCGGACCGTCGGCGAAGGAACAGCAGGAGGCGCTCGCGGCCCTCGAGCCGCTGCTGGCGGACCCGAAGCTCGCCAAGCTCAGCGGCAACGCCAAGCACGACCGCATCCTGCTGGCGCGCGCGGGCTGCGGCTGCGAGGGCCTGGCCTTCGACGCGTTGATCGCCGCGTATCTGCTGAACCCCGGCAAGCGGGCGTACAGCCTCGACGAGCTGTGCCTCGAGTTCCTCGGCGCGCAGCCGCGCCCGCGGCCCGAGACCGCGATCGACACGCTGCCGGTCGAGGGCGCCGCCGACCTGGCGGGGTCCGACGCGGACCTGCTGCTCCGCCTGGCCGACGCGGTGCTCGCGCGCGTGCGCGAGGCCGGCCTGCTGCCGGTCTACCAGGAGATGGAGCTGCCGCTCGTGCCCGTGCTCGCCGACATGGAGCGCGCCGGCGTCAAGGTCGACCGCGAGCTGCTCGCGCGCATGAGCGCCGAGATGGAGGCACGCATCGGCGAGCTGACCACGCGCATCCACGAGCTGGCCGGCGGCGAGTTCAACCTCAACTCGCCGATCCAGCTGCGCGAGATCCTGTTCGAGAAGCTGGGCCTGAAGAGCGGCAAGAAGACGGCCAAGACCCGCGCGCAGTCGACGGCCGAGGAGGTGCTCGAGGAGCTGGCGGCCGGGCACGACCTGCCACGCCTGATCCTCGACTACCGCGCGGTCCAGAAGCTGAAGTCGACCTACGTCGACGCGCTGCCGGAGCTCGTACATCCCGAGACCGGCCGCATCCACGCCTCGCTCAACCAGACCGTCGCCGCCACCGGCCGCATCTCGTCGAGCGACCCGAACCTGCAGAACATCCCGATCCGCACCGCCGAGGGCCGGCGCATCCGGGCGGCCTTCGTGGCCGAACCCGGGCACCTGCTGCTGTCGGCGGACTACAGCCAGATCGAGCTGCGGGTGCTGGCGCACCTGTCGCAGGACGCCGGCCTGATCGACGCCTTCCGGCGCGGCGAGGACATCCACGACCGCACCGCGCGCGAGGTGTTCGGGCCCTTCTCGCCGATGCCGGCCGACGAGCAGCGCCGGGTGTCGAAGATGATCAACTACGCGCTGCTCTACGGCAAGACCGCGTTCACGCTGGCGAAGGACATCGGCGTGCCGCGCAAGGACGCCGAGTCGTTCATCCAGGCCTACTTCGCGCGCTACCCCGCCGTGCGCCGCTTCATCGACGAAACGCTCGCGAGCGCGCGCCGCACCGGCGAGGTGCGCACGCTGCTCGGGCGCCTGCGCCGGCTGCCCGACATCAACGCCAAGAACTTCCAGGTGCGCGCCGAGGCCGAGCGCCAGGCGATGAACGCGCCGGTGCAAGGCTCGGCGGCCGACCTGATCAAGAAGGCGATGGTGGAGCTGCACGCGGAGCTGCGCGAGCGGCGCATGCGCACGCGGCTGATCCTGCAGATCCACGACGAGCTGCTGCTCGAGGCGCCGGAGAGCGAGGCCGACGCTGCGCGCGCGCTCGTGGTCGAACGGATGGAGGGCGCCCTGAAGCTGGACGTGCCGCTGGTGGTGGACGCGCGCCTCGGACGCAACTGGGCCGAGGCGCACTAGGCCCTAGTCGCCCAGGCAGATCCCCAGCTCGCGCGCCGTCTGCACCGTGTCGCAATCGAGCGGCACCGTCTTCATGCGGCGCGTGGCCTGCTCGAGCGGCACGTAGCGGACGGTCGGCGGGTCGAGCGCGACCATCACGCCGGACTGGCCCTCGACCAGCGCGCGAACCGCCGCCGAGCCGAAGCGCAGCGAGATCAGCCGGTCGAAGGTCGTCGGCGAGCCGCCGCGCAGCAGGTGGCCGAGCACGACGTGGCGGGCCTCCTTGCCGGTCGCCTCCTGCAGGGCCCGCGCGACCTTCTCGCCCGCGCCTCCCAGGCGCTCGGCGCGGCCGACGGGCCGCTCGAGCACGGAGCGCTCGCCCTGCTTCGGCCGGGCGCCCTCGGCCACCACCACGATCGAGTAGCTGCGGCCCTCGGCCTGACGCTCGCGGATCCTGGCCGCGACGGACTCGAGGTCGTAGGGGATCTCGGGCAGCAGGATCGCATCCGCGGCTCCCGAGACGCCGCTGTTGAGCGCGATCCAGCCCGCGTAGCGGCCCATCACCTCGACCACCATCACCCGGCGGTGCGAGGCGGCGGTGCTGTGCAGCCGGTCGAGGCACTCGGTCGCGAAGGCGACCGCGGTGTCGAAGCCGAACGTGATCACGGTGCCGTCGAGGTCGTTGTCGATCGTCTTCGGCACGCCGACGACACGCACGCCCTTGCGCGCGAGCACGTTCGCGATCGTGAGCGAGCCGTCGCCGCCGATCGCGACGAGCGCGTCGACCTCCCGCGCGCGCAATGCCTCCACCAACTCGTCGGAGCGGTCGGTCTCGACGATGCTGCCGTCAGCCTGCTTCACGGGGTACTTCAGCGGGTTGCCGACGTTGGTGGTGCCGAGGATGGTGCCGCCCAGATGGGTGATGCCGTGGACGCTCTGGCGCGTCAGCCGGAAGAAGCCGTCGGGGTACTCGCCGGGCAGCAGCACGCCGTGGTAGCCGTCGCGGATGCCCCAGGCCTCAATGCCGTGGCGGACGGCCGTCACCACCACGGCGCGGATGACGGCGTTCAGGCCGGGCGCGTCGCCCCCGCCCGTGTTGATCGCGATGCGGCGGATCGGCGCTTCGGCTCCGGCCATGCTGCCCTCCCGGTCGAGATGCTGCTTCGTGCAGCGCATTCTGCGCTCGCGGGCCGGCCCCACGGAAGGGGTCGGCCTCCGCGCCCGGCCCGGGCGGGGCACTTGGCACTCTCGGGGGTCGAGTGCTACATTGGAGCGTCGGGAGGGAGAGAGTCCGTGCCGCTGTACGAGTACGAGTGCGTCAACGATGGGCGCTTCGAGCTGATCCGGAAGTTCTCGGATCCGCCGGTCGAGGCGTGCCCTACCTGCGGACAGCCCGTCGAGAAGCTGCTCTCGTCGCCGGCCATCCAGTTCAAGGGCTCGGGCTGGTACGTGACCGATTACGCCCGCAAGGGCGGCGACCCGAAGGCCGCGGACGCCAAGAAGGCTGACGCCAAGAGCGGCGACTCCAAGGGCGGCGATGCCCAGGGCGGCGACTCGAAGGCTCCGGAATCGAAGGCGTCCGACTCCAAAGGTGGCGAGTCCAAGGCGGGCTCGAGCGACTCCGGATCCAGGTCCGGAAGCGCGGCCACAACGCCGGCCGGCTCTGGCTCGACGTCGCCGACCAAGAGCTCCTGATCGGGCACCTCGTGGCCGCGAGCAGATCCTGGGCCTGCTGCTAGTCGAAGGTCCGCCGCAGGTCCACCAGGACCTGGTCGGCGCTGTCGACGCGGATCAGACCGAGGCGCGGATACTCGAGGTCGAGGATCACGTAGACCGCGAGCGCCATCGTCAGGGCGAAGGCGGCCATGTGGAGCCAGTTGCGGCCCCTGCCCTCCGCCATGCCGTAGCCGGCCAGCAGCCCGCCGGCCAGGGCCAGCAGCATCAGCATCCCGAAGATGACGTACGGCGGGTGGGACTGCGTGGCGACCAGCCGCGGGAAGCTACAGCTTCAGGCCCTTCAGGTAGGCGCGGAACTCGCCGCCGAGGTCTTCGCGCTTCAGCGCGAACTCGACGGTCGCCTTCAGGAATCCCAGCTTGTTGCCGGCGTCGTGCCGGCGGCCCTCGAAGCGATAGCCATAGAGAGCGCGCCGCTCCTTCAGGTCGCGCAGGCCGTTCGTGAGCTGGATCTCGCCCCCCTTGTCGCGCGGCGTCTTCTCCAGCGCCTCGAAGATGTCCGGCGTCAGGATGTAGCGTCCGATGATCGCCAGATCCGACGGGGCGTCGGCGGCCTTCGGCTTCTCGACCAGGTCGCGGATCCGGTAGACGCGCCCGCTGGGCCCCTCGGCGTCCCCGGCGATGACGCCGTAGGCGGAGATCTCCGCCTTCGGCACCTGCTGGACGGCGATCACCGGGCCGCCGTGGGCGTCGAACACGTCGATCATCTGCTTCATGCAGGGCACGGCGGCGTCGATCACGTCGTCGCCCAGCATCACCGCGAACGGCTCCTCGCCGATCAGATCGCGCGCCATCAGCACGGCGTGGCCGAGCCCGAGCTGTTCGCCCTGGCGCACGTAGGAGACCGTGATCATGTTCGAGATGCGGCGGACCTCCTCGAGCAGCTCCGTCTTGCCCCGCTCCTGCAGCAGCTTCTCGAGCTCGTAGGAGACGTCGAAGTGGTCCTCGATCGCGTTCTTGCCGCGTCCGGTGACGATGATGATGTTGCTGATGCCGGACTGGACGGCTTCCTCGATCACGTACTGGATGATCGGCTTGTCGACCAGGGGCAGCATCTCCTTCGGCTGCGCCTTGGTCGCCGGCAGGAAGCGGGTGCCGAGGCCGGCGGCGGGGAAGACGGCCTTGCGTATCTTCTGCACGCGGCGCGCAGAATAGCATGCTGGCGCGGGGCGCCGTGCTAATCTCCCCGTCCTTCGAAGCGAGGTTCCCAGGCGTGCTGGATCTGAAGTGGGTCGTCGAGGACAAGCCGCGGCTCGAGGCCGCGCTCGCGCGTCGGGGTACGACGCTGGCCGAGGTTCTGGAGGGCTCGCCGCTCGCGGGCCGCGACCTCTACGCGCTCGACGCGGAGCGGCGCAAGGCTCAGCAGCAGGCCGACGAGCTGCGCCACCGCCAGCGCACCGCCGGCGAGGAGATCGCGCGGCGTGGGCGCGCGAGGGAAGACACCTCGGCGCTCAAGGCCGAGATGAAGAGCGTCTCCGACGAGATCAAGGCCCTCGAGACGCGCCTCGCCGAGCTCGAGGACACGCTGCGCCAGGCGCTCTACGTGATCCCGAACGTCCCCGACGACAGCGTGCCGGCGGGGAGCGACGAGAAGGACAACCGCGAGGTCCGGCGCGTGGGCGAGCCCCGGCGCTTCGACTTCCAGGCGAAGTCCCACTGGGACCTCGGTCCCGCGCTCGGGATCCTCGACTTCGAGCGCGCGGCCAAGGTCTCGGGCGCCCGCTTCACGGTCTACTGGGGCGCCGCCGCGCGGCTCGAGCGGGCATTGATCCAGTTCATGCTCGACCTGCACACGAGCGAGCGCGGCTACACCGAGGTGATCCCGCCGTATCTGGTGACGCCCGAGACGATGCTGGGCACGGGACAGCTCCCCAAGTTCGAGAGCGACCTCTTCAGGACGAAGGCGGGCGACCGGGACCTGTTCCTGATCCCGACGGCCGAGGTGCCGCTGACGGCGCTGCACCGCGACGAGATCCTGGAGGGCGACACGCTGCCCCGGAAGTACGTGGCCTTCACGCCCTGCTTCCGCTCCGAGGCCGGCTCCTACGGCAAGGACGTGCGCGGGCTGATCCGCCAGCATCAGTTCCACAAGGTCGAGCTGGTCAAGCTCACGGACGCCGACCGCTCGTATGCCGAGCTCGAGGGCATGCTCGCCGACGCGGAGGAGGTGTTGAAGCGCCTCGGCCTCGCCTACCGCGTCGTCACGCTGTGCACCGGCGACATGGGCTCCAACGCGGCGAAGACCTACGACCTCGAGGTCTGGCTGCCGGGCCAGAACGCCTACCGCGAGATCTCGTCCTGCTCGAACTGCACCGACTACCAGGCCCGCCGCTCGAACATCCGCTACCGGCCGGAGGCCAAGGGCAAGACCCGCTTCGTCCACACGCTGAACGGCAGCGGCCTCGCCGTCGGCCGCACGCTGATCGCCGTGCTGGAGAACTACCAGCAGGCCGACGGCACGGTCGTCGTGCCCGAGGCGTTGCGTCCGTACATGGGCGGGCTCGAGCGCATCACCGCACGCTAGCGCCTCGCCGCTCTCGGTGCACAGCGACTTCTGTCACAGGGCATTCGCCGGCCTGCTGGTCCGGGCCTGCACCAGAATCGCCACGGAGTGGGTCCCGACAGCCAACCCGAAGGCGGCCGCGCGCGTCTAACGCTGGAAAGACACTCTCGGTGTGCGCGGCGCCCGGACGGGTCCGAGGAGGACCAAAGAAATGGATTCAGCCCTGCTCCGCGACTCCCGCTACGCGCTGCGACAGCTCGCTCGGACGCCGGCCTTCACCGCCGTCGCGATCCTGACGGTCGCGGTGGGCATCGGCGCCACCAGCGCCATGTTCAGCGTGGTGAACGGCGTCCTGCTCCGGCCGCTCCCGTATCCGGAGCCCGACGGCCTGGTGCGGGTCCACGAGGTCGTGCCGCAGTACGGGCGGTTCTCGGTGGCGCCGGGCACCTTCCTCGACTGGCGGCAGCAGTCGACCGTCTTCGAGAGCCTCGCCGCGTACACCGGGAGCAGCGTGACGTTCACGGGCGGTGACGGGCCGGAGCGGCTGCCGACGGCCGCGGTCTCGGCCGAGCTGTTCGACGTGCTGCGGGTGAGACCCGCGCTCGGCCGCGCCTTCACGAAGGAGGAGGACGCTCCCGGCGCTGACTGCGTGGTGGTGCTGAGCCACGGCACCTGGCAGCGCCGCTTCGGCTCCGATCCCTCCGTGCTCGGGCGGAGCCTCACCCTGAGCGGCCAGCCTTGCACGATCGTCGGCGTGATGCCGGCCGGCTTCTACTTCCCGTCGCGGGACGCGGAGCTGTGGAGCCCGCTGGCGCTCGACCCCGCCAAGGCCAGCCGCGGCGCTCACTACCTGGGCGTCGTCGCGCGGACGAGGGCCGGCGTCTCGGTCCGGCAGGCGGAAGCGGAGATGAAGACCGTTGCGGAGCGGCTGGCGCGCGAGTTCCCGGACACGAACGCCGGCGAGTCGGCCGCGGTCGTGCCGCTGCACGAGCAGGTCGTCGGCCGCATCCGCCCGGCCCTGCTCACCCTGTTCGCGGCGGTCGGCTTCGTGATCTCGATCGCCTGCGCCAACGTCGCCAATCTCCTGCTGGTGCGCGCCTCCGTCCGCGAACGCGAGCTGGCGATCCGCGCGGCTCTCGGCGCGAGCCGCCGCAGGCTGGTCACGCAGATGCTGGCCGAGAGCGTGCTGCTCGCCGTCGCCGGCGGCACGCTCGGCGTGCTGCTCGCGTACCTGGCCGTGCCCGCGATCCAGACGCTGAGCGCAGGCAGCATCCCCCGCGTCGAGGACGTGGCGATCGACGCCCGTGTGATGGCCTTCGCGGCGCTGGCGTCCCTGCTCACCGGCGTCGTCTTCGGCCTGGCGCCCGCATGGCAAGCGTCACGCGCGGCGTTCGGCGAGGCCCTCAAGGAAGGCAGCCGCGGCTCTGCGGCGGCCGGCGGGCGCGCGCGCAGCGCGCTGCTGGTCGGCGAGATGGCGCTCTCGATGGTGCTGCTCGTCGGGGCCACGCTGCTGCTGCGCAGCTTCGACCGGCTGACCAGCGTGAACCCCGGTTTCGACGCCGAGCGCGTGCTGGCCTTCCAGGTGTCGCTGCCGCAGGCGACCTACGCCAAGGAGCACGACCGGATCCGCTTCTTCGACGAGCTGTTGCAGCGGCTGGAGGTGCTGCCCCAGGTGCGGGCCGCGGGCATGGTGCAGACGCTGCCGATGCGGGGCGGCTACGTGCTGTCGTTCGCGATCCAGGGCCGTCCGCCAGCGAAGCAGGGCGAGGAGCCTTCCGCCAGACACCGTTCGGTGAGCCCCGGGTATTTCGAGGCGCTCGGCATCCCACTGCTGCGCGGGCGCGGCTTCGACGAGCGCGACGTGGCGGGCGCTCCGATGGTCGCCGTCGTCGACCAGGCCTTCGCGGACCGCCACTTCCCGAACCAGGATCCGATCGGGCTCGGGCTCGACATCGGCAACGGCACCGAGGGCTTCTACGCGATCGTGGGCGTCGTGGCGAACGTCCGCCACGACGGCCTGGACGCGGACCCGGCGCCCACGATGTACGTGCCGTTCCAGCAGGACGTGTTCAGCAGCATGTGGATGGTGGTGCGCACCGACGGCGAGCCGACGCAGCTCGCGGGCGCGGCACGGCTGGCGGTGCGCGAGATCGACGGCGGCCTGCCGGCGTCCCGCATGGGCCCGCTGGCCGACGCGGTGAGCGACTCGGTCGCGCCCCGGCGCTTCTCGATGCTGCTGCTCGGCCTGTTCGCGCTGATCGCCTTGTTCCTCGCCGCCGTGGGCCTCTACGGCGTCGTCGCGTACGCGGTCAGCCAGCGCACGCGCGAGATCGGCGTGCGCATGGCGATCGGCGCCCAGGCCGGGGACGTGCGACGCCTGATCCTCGGCGGCGGCATGCGGCTGGCGCTGCTGGGAGTCGCGCTCGGCACCGCGGCGGCACTCGCTCTGGCGCGGCTGCTGGCCTCCCTGCTCTACGAGGTCACGCCCTTCGATCCGGCGAGCTACGCGGCGACGGCCCTCGTGCTGCTGGCCGTCGCGGCTCTCGCCTGCTCGCTGCCCGCGAGGCGCGCGATGCGCCTGGATCCGCTGGCGGCGCTGCGCGAGGAGTAGCCGCTCAGGCGGCGCGGCGCCTACTCCAGCAGCAGCCCGACGAGCGCGGCCAGCGCCAGCAGCGCGGCGGCCGCGAGCAGCGTGACGGCCCGCCGGCAGCCGCCACCGCCGAGCCGGCCCGTCAGCTCTTCCGCGCGCTGCGGGTCGAGCCCGAAGCCGTTTGCCAGCTCGACGGCCGCGTCCTGCCGCCGCCCCTGCGCGATCAGATCGCCCACGCGGCGCACCAGCTCCGGAGCGGGCGGGGGCCTGTCGGGCAGGGCGAGCATCAGGTCGGCGGCGAGCTTGGCCTCGAACAGCTGAACGCCGTGCGCCGTGCGGTAGAGCTTCACGGCCTCGAGCGTGCGCCCTGCCAGGGCCGCGTCGCGCGCCCGGGCCGCCAGCGCCGCGCGATCAGCCGGCTGGTGCTGCGAAGCTGCGTGAGGCGCCGCCGAGCGCTTCCCCTCGCGCTCGAACGCCTCGACGGCTGCCTTCGCCTCCGCGAGCCCGACGCCGGTCAGCTCCCGGAACAGCTTGATCGCCGCGATCTTCTGGTCCGCCGCCGCGAGGCGCCGGACCTCGGCGAGCTGCGGCGGCGTGAGGCCCCGGCCGCCGCTCACCGCCTCACTCCCAGGCGACGCGGTAGCGGCAGACGGCGCCGCCCGTCGCGCGGCACTCCTCCTCCACCACGCGGGGCTTCCTGGCGCCGCACAGCTCGAGCCCTCGCTTGTACCAGCCGACCACGGTCAGGCAGTCGGGCGCGGAGAAGGTGGTGGCGTCGAAGGTCGTCAGCACGCCCTCGCGCTCGCCGGTCCTGCGGTACTCGCGCCGGCCCGAGTCGTAATAGAAGGAGTAGACGAGCGGCGCCTTCTCGAGGAAGGCGTGCGCGTTGCCCGGCACCAGGAAGTCCTTGTGCACGCCGCCGAGGTTCTTCTCGGCCGAGGCGGCGCCGAGCTTCTCGAAGAAGTCGCGGCGCCCTCCCCCGATCTCGCGCACGATCGCCTCGTCGAGGCGCTTGCCGAGCTCGAACGGATACCACTTGCTGGCGAGCAGGCCCTTCAACTCGGCCTGATCGGCGGGGTCGAGCGCGGCCGTCACCTTCGCGGCGCCCGCGCTGCCCGCGATCTCCTCGACCAGACCGAGCCGTGACTTGAGTACGGTTCCCTTGATGCGCAGCACGGGCGGAGTCTAGCCCGAGCGCTCAATCCCAGCGCACGCAGCGCATGCTGAGCGTCGCGTGCTCGAAACCCTCGAAGGGAAAGCTCGGCTGAGCGGCGGGGCCGGCGACGCCGGCGGCCACGAGCAGCGGCGCGTAGTGCTCGAGCGTCGAGTGCGCGAGTGCTCCGTGCGGCGCGTCGCCGGGCAGCCGCGCGAGCGCCGCGTGATCCCGCCGCAGGACGGCGTCGCGCACCCAGTCGTCCACCTGCTTCGCCCAGGGCTCGGCCGGCGCGTCGGGCGAGCCGAAGTCGGCGGTACGCAGGTTGTGGACGACGTTCCCGCTGCCGATCACGACGATGCCCTCGTCTCGCAGCGGCGCGAGCGCGCGGCCGACCTCGAGGTGGCGAGCGAGCGGCGCGCGGAAGAGCAGGCTGAGCTGTGCGACGGGCACGTCGGCCGCAGGAACCAGGCGGAGCAACGGAGACCAGGCGCCATGGTCGAAGCCCTGCTCACGCGCTTCCTCGGCCTCGAGGCCAGCCTGCCGCAGCAGCTCGAGCGCGCGGCGGGCCACGTCGGGTGCACCTGGAGCCGGATACCGCAGCGCGAAGAGCTCGGGCGGGAAGCCGTAGAAGTCGTGGATCGTCGCGGGCCGCTCGGCCGTGGAAGCCGCGAGCCTCGCGCTCTCCCAGTGCGCGGAGACCACGAGCAGCGCTCGGGGCCGCCCGAGCTCCCTGGCGTAGCCCTCGAGGAACGAGGTGAACGCGTTCCGGCGCACGGCGTTCATCGGGCTGCCGTGCGCCAGGAACAGGACGGGGGTCAGGGCCGCTTCCGGAACTGCTCGTAGAGGCGCGTGTGCCTCGTCTCCAGCGACTGCTCGCGGCCCTCGACGAAGACGTGCGTGACCAGCGCGCGGTGGTCGAGCGCGTCGCGCGTGGCGACGAACACGTTGGCGGCCTTGCCGACCTCCAGCGAGCCCATGCGGTCGGCGACGCCGAAGATCTCGGCCGGCGACAGCGTGATCGCGCGCAGCGCGGCATCGGCGGGCAGGCCGAAGGCGTTCGCCATCGCGGCCTCGTAGGGCAGGTTGCGTGACTGCGAGGCGTCGTCGGAGACGATCGCGAAGCGCACGCCCGCCTGCTGCAGGCGCGCGGCGTTCGTGTAAGCGGCGTCGTAGGCATCGCTCTCGCGCCGCGGCAGGCGGTCGACGTTCACCAGCACGGCCACGTCCTTCTGCTTCAGCAGCTCGGCGCAGCGCCACGCCTCGATCCCGCCGGCCACGATCAGCTTCAGCCCGTTCTCGCCCGCGAACGCCACCGCCGCCCGGATGTCGTCCTCGGCATCCGCCCGCATCACGACCGGCAGCTCGCCGCGCGCCGCGGGCGCCAGCGCCTCCAGCGGCAGGTCCGGCTCGACCGGCGTGCCGGCCGCCTTCGCGGCCTGCAGCGCCTCGCCGTAGGCCTTCGCCTCCGCGAGCAGGCCCGCGAGTCGCTTGAGCGCCTTCTCCTGGTTCTGCTTGCGCTCCTTCTGGCGCTCCTCGAAAGTCTTCTCCGGCTGGTCCTGGAAGAACGTCGCGAAGTCGAACGCCGGCCGGCCGCTCGGGAAGACGACGTGCATCGCGACGGGCGCTTTCACGGTCAGCTCGTCCTGCGTCGTGCCGGCGAGCCTGATCAGCGCGCTCTGGCCGGAGATCAGCCCGCCTGCGGGCGCCGTCAGCGCGACGGTCACGCCGTTCGCGCGCGCCACCGGGATCAGCTCGCTGTGGGCGTGCACGGCCACCCACGCCTTCGCGTGCGGGTTGACGTCCCCCGTCTCGGTCGTGTCCACCGTGCCGGGCGCGCCCTGGCCGACCTCGGTGAGGCCGAGCGTCGTGAGCCCGTCGATCAGGCCGGGGTAGACGTGCATCCCGCTGGCGTCCACCACGGTCGCGCCGGGCGGGATCGAGACGTCCTGGCCGACTGCGGCGATCCGGCCGTTCGCGATCAGCACGGTGCCGTCTTCGATCACGCCGCCGGAGACCGTGTGGACCCGCCCGCCGCGGATCGCGATCGGGGCGTCCGCCGCGCTCGCGGCCAGCGGTGCGGCCAGGATCGCGAGGATCGACAGCGCCGCCCGCTTCATCGCGCACCTCCCGCCGTGGCCGCGGGACGCGCGGCGAGGTCCGCCTGCCGGTCGAACGCGACCTTGCCGTCCACCAGCGTCATCTCGACGCGCGCACCGGGCGCCAGCGGGTGGGCGGCGAAGATCGCGACGTCGGCGTCCTTCCCCGTCTCGAGCGAGCCGACCCACTTGTCGATCCGCAGTTGCCGCGCCGGGTTGAGCGTGACCATCTCGAGCGCCGCCTGCTCGGAGACACCGCCGTACTTCACGGCCTTGGCCGCCTCCCAGTAGAGCCGGCGCGCGAGCTCGTTCGAGTCCGAGTTCATCGAGACGACGACGCCCTTCTCCGCCATGATCGCGGCGTTGTAGGGGATCGCATCGTAGGCCTCCATCTTGTAAGCCCACCAGTCGGAGAAGGTGGAGGCGCCGGCGCCGTGCTTCGCGATCTCGCTCGCGACCTTGTAGCCCTCGAGCACGTGCTGGAAGGTTCGGATCTTGAACCCGAAGTCCTCCGCGACCCGGATCAGCATCAGGATCTCGTCCGAGCGGTAGCAGTGGGCGTGCACGTCGATGCGCCCTTCGAGAATGTCCCCCAGCGTCTCGAGCCGCAGGTCGCGGCGCGGCGCCGGCGGCTTCTCGCCCTTCGGCCCCGCGGCCTTCAGCTTCTGCTCGTACTCGGCCCACTCGCGCTGGTAGGCCCGGGCCGCCGCGAACGCCTGGCGCAGCGAGACCTCGACGCCCATCCGCGTCGCCGGGTAGCGCCGCTGGCCGGGGACGTTGAAGTTCGCGCGCTTCGGGTTCTCGCCGAGCGCGAACTTGATCCCGCGCGGCGCGCCCTTCAGCAGCAGCTCCTGCGGGTCCTTCACGCCCCAGCGCAGCTTGATGATCGCGTTCTGGCCGCCGATCGAGTTGGCCGAGCCGTGCAGCACGTTGATCGTGGTGACGCCTCCCGCCAGCTCGCGGTAGATGTCGACGTCGTGCTGGTCGAGCACGTCCGCGATGCGCACCTCGGCGGTGACGATCGCGCTGCCCTCGTTGACGCCGCCCTCGATCGCGGTGTGCGAGTGCGCGTCGATCAGGCCCGGCAGCACGTAGCGGCCGACGGCGTCGATCACGCGCGCGCCGGCCGGCACCTGCACGCCGGCGCCGACGGCGGCGATCTTGCCGTCGCGCAGGACCAGCACGCCCTTCTCGATCGTGCCCTGCGGGCCCATCGTCACGATCGTGCCGCCGGTGATCGCGATCGCGCCGGAAGCGGGAGCGGCAAGCGCCGCCGCCTGGTCGGCCGCCGTGGGCGAGGCCGCTGGCGCCGCCGAGGCGGCCGTGGGAGTCGCCGCAGGCGCCGCCTTGGCGTCGTCGACGGGGCGCGGAGCGCCGGGGCCGGCTGGCGCGCCGCGACCGCCGCTGCGCGCCTCCTCTTCGGGCTGGTAGAGCTGCCCGTCGACGAACACCAGCTTCACCTTGCTGTCCTTCGCGAACGGCTCGCCGGACCAGGCGACGGCGTTCGCGATCTTGCCGGCCTCGAGGCTGCCCGTGCGGTCGGCGACGCCCAGCACCTCGGCGGCAGCCAGCGTGCTCGCGCGGAGGGCCGAGTCGGCCGGCAGCCCCTTTTCGACCGCCCGGCGCAGGCCGGAAAGGAAGCTCGGCGCGTGGCCGGAGACGAGCGCGAAGCCGACGCCGGCCTTGTGCAGCTCGGCCGGGTTCGTCTCGGCCTCCTCGATCTCGCGCTTCTCCTGCTCGTCGTCGGGCCCGCCGCCGAAGCCTCCAAACGACGCCGCGCGCGGCGGATCGAAGTTCACCGTCACCAGCAGCGGCAGTCTGCGCTGCTTGACGAGCTCGGCGACGCGGTGAGCCTGGGGCGCACCGGCCACGGCAATCTTGATCTTGAACTCGTCGGCGAGGGCGAGCGCGCGCCGGATGTCGTTCTCGCGCGAGGCCGTCACCATCAGCGTCTGGCGCCCGGCCAGCACGTCCTGCCAGGCGGCGGCCGAGGCGTCGAAGCGGGGTCGGGTCTTGCCGCGCGGCACGCGCTCGTAATCGGCCCAGGCGTCCCGGTAGCGCGCCGCGTCGAGCAGCGACTGGCGGGCCAGAGCGAGCGTGCCCATCAGCGACGCCGGGTACTCGCGGCGCAGCGTCGAGAGGTGCAGGTGCAGGAAGGCGGGCTGGCGCAGGGCCATGCCGTCCGCGTCGTCGCCGGAGAGGTTGACGATCACGCTGCGGCCGGGCAGCACGCCCTCGCGCGGCACCACCAGCGCCGTCGTCACTCCCTGGTCGCGGGCCTTCAGCGCGTCGGCGACCCGGATCCGCTCGAGCGCGCTCTGCTCCGGGGCGAGCGGCTTCAGGGCCGGGAGGGCCGCGGCCGCCGGAGCGCCGCCTGCGCCGGGGCCGGACCCGGCCCCCGGGCGGCCGCCGCCGCTGGTCAACCCGATGCCGCCGAAGCCGTCGATCAGGCCGGGCGTCACGGTGAGCCCCTTGCCGTCGAACACGCGAGCGCCCGCGGGCGCCTGGACGCCCGCGCCTACTGCGACGATCAGGCCGTCGCGCATCACCAGCGTGCCGTTTTCGATCGCCGCTCCCGAGACCGGCAGGATGCGCGCGCCGACGATGGCGTAGACGTCTGTCTTCGTGGTGTGGCCGGCCGCGCCGGCCGGCGCGGCGGCGAGCGCGGCCAGCGCAAGCACGCTTCGAAGCTTCATGTCGCCTCCAGGACGATGGACGCCGCGCACGCGCGGCACGGCCCTGCTGCGTCAGCGAGGAGTCTGTCGGAGATCGAGGGCGCGGGGAGTATAGCCGTTCAGTGGCCGCGCTGACTCGCGTACAGGTACGCGGTCGCGGCACGCGAGGCGTAGGCGTGCATCAGGCGATCGTCCGCGCTGTCGCCGTCGGGGTCGAGGAAGGCGAGCGTGCCGAGCTGGTGCTCGGGAGTGGCCAGCGGCACGACGAAGAGGCCGACGGCCGGCAGCTCCAGGCCCAGCTCGCGGCCGATCGCGAGCGTGGCCTCCGCGGACAGGCGGCGCTCCTCGCTGCCGAGCAGCAGCAGCGGCGGCGTGCGACCGACCACCTCCGCGTGGGCGAAGGCGTCGCCCACGGTGGCGACGACGCGGCAGGCGGGCCCCTCGCCGAGCGCCAGCAATCCGCCCGGGTAGGAGCCGAGCTGCGCGGCGCCCTCCAGGACGATGCTCACGATCTCGTCGAGGCTGCGCCCGGTGAAGACCGCATGGTCGACAGCCACCGTGCGCTCCATCAGCGCGGCGTAGCGGCGGACCTGCTCGAGCAGGCGCGCCTTGCGGATCGCCGCCGCCGCCGAGAAGGCGACGGCCTTCGCCCGGTGCAGGTCCTCGTCGTCGAAGGGCTCGATGCGGTGGCGGTCGAGCGTCAGCAGGCCGATCACCTCGCCCTCGACGAGCAGCGGGATGCCGGCCCAGGAACGCACCATCTCGATGCCGCCGACGGCGCCGAAGCGGCCGTCGTCGCGGACGTCGGCGAGCGAGAGCACGCCCTGAGTCGTGCGCACCTCGTCGGTCAGCGGGCTCTTGAAGATCAGGCCCTCGTAGCGCGAAGGCTCGTCGAGGCCGCGCACCGCGAGGATGCGGAAGCGGCCGTCCGGCCCGAGCAGGGACAGCGAGCAGGAGTCGAAGACGACGATGCGCGCGAGCTGCTTGAGAACCTCGTGGATCGTCTCGACGAGCCGCGCCTGCCGGTTGATGGCCTCGAGCACCTCGCGCAGCGTCTCGGCTTCCATCCGGCGCGAGCGCTCGCCTTCGATCGTCGGCGCTGGCTCGGAACGGCGGCGCTCGCGTCCGATCTCCTCGCGAATCGCGTCGAGAGCCTCCTCGCGCGCCCTCCATGGAAGGTCGGCGAGCCGCCTCTCGATCTCGCGAATCAGACGCTCGGTGTTCATCCCGCTCTCAGGCCGCTGAATTGTAACGGTTTACGAGCCCGCTCGCTCGGCCCGATGCGGACGCGAAGACCCTGAGCGGCGAGGGGCCCGCCGGACCAGGCGCCCGCGAGCGACTGAGACGCGCGTTTCGTACGCGAGCGAGCGGCAACGCAGTCCGCCGCGTTGCATCGCCGATCAGGGTTGGCGGAGGGCGAGGGATTCGAACCCCCAAGGGCTTGCACCCGGGAGCTTTCAAGGCTCCTGCCTTACCGTTAGGCTAGCCCTCCGTGGCCGCCGGCCGTGCGTGCCGGCCGCTCGCCTGGGATTATCCCTCATCGGCCCGCGCCTGCGACAGCGGTTCCTGCTCGCGCGAGAGCGCCTCGAGCTCCGCCGGCAGCGCGAGCAGGAGGGCCGCGAACAGCGCCGTGTTGACCACGGCGAGCAGCAGCGTCGCGTCGAAGCCCATCCCCATCCGCAGCGAAGCGACCAGCGGCAGCAGCGGCTCGACGGCCAGGTAGCGCAGGCCGTGGAAGCGCCCGAGGCCCGAGAGCATCAGCATGTTGAGCACGTAGACGCAGGACGCCGCCGACGCGATCGTTCGCAGCGCGGGCCGGCGCAGCCCCGTCGCGAACAGCAGCGCGTAGAGGACGTGAGGGTGGTTCTCGTGCACGCCCACCGCCAGGATCCCGTAGGCGAAGAACAGGGTGGCGCCGGCCAGGCAGGCCGCCTCGGCGCCGCGCTTGTCCCGCAGCCGGAGCCAGACGAGCGCGATCGCCGCGAGAACCAGAGCCGTGCCGATCGGCCGCGCGGGCAGCGCCAGGAGCTCGATGCGCGCGAAGCGCACCGCCTCGAGCGGCGACTCGCTCCAGGTGAGCGCGTGACCGATCAGCCACCACGGGTTCGGGAAGCCTCCCGAGAGCCGCTCCTGGAAGAACAGCCGGGCCACGTGCACGAACGCCTGGCCCAGCGTGCCGGCGAGCAGGAACGGCAGCCCGGCGACGGCCAGCACACCGGCGACGGCGACGAACCACGGGGCAAGCGGACGCCGCAGCGCCCGCAGCGCCGCGAGAGCGGCCGGCGCCACGACGAGGGCGGTGGGCTTGACGAGCGCGGCGAGCGCCAGTGCCGCGCCGCCGCGGAGCGAGCGGCCTTCGCCGGCGAGCGCGAGCCCCACGAGCACCAGTGGCGTGACCGCGGCGTCGAAGAACCCCTGCACGGCGCTCGACAGCCACGAGACGGGCAGGCCCCAGTAGAGCGCGCCGACCCACGCCGCGCGCAGCGGCCGGCGCCGCAGGATCAGCACGAGCGCGCCGAGCGTCGCCACGTCGGCCAGCACCGGCGGCAGCTTGACGGCGACGTTCAGCGCCTCGAGCCTGCCGAGCGGCGGGTCGAGCCAGGCGATCGCGGCGTGGGCGCCGGCCAGCAGCGACAGGTTGAGCGGCGGCTGGTCGATCACGAAGCGCCGGCCCTCGAACTCGGGCTGGAAGATCGGCTGCTCGCCGCGCAGCTCGGCGCGCATGCGGCCGAGATCGATCGGCGCGGGCTCGCCGTAGGCGCGGGCGAGGCCGCGATCGACCGTGCGCAACATCCACGCCTTCCAGTAGTCCGTGTCCCACGAGCCAGTGGACGGCAGGAAGAAGAGCCGCGCCCAGACGCCGAGCGCGAGAAGCGCCGCGAGGCCGGCGGCATGGGCGACCGGGCGACGGCGCGAGGGGCCGGCCACTGCCACGGCGGCGACGAGCGACAGCGCGGGTCCAGCGAACGCAGGCAGGCTCTCCGGCAACGCGGCGAGTGCGAGCGCCGGCGTCGCGATCAGGACGGCGGGGCCGAGCGCGGCGAGCCCGAGGCACAGGGCGAGGCGGGCTCCGCCGAGGCGGGTCCCGACGAGTCCGGCGAGCAGCGTGACGAGGGCGGCCGCCAGCTCGGGCCAGCCGACCGCACGCGGCGCAGGCTGGATCTCGATCCGCGAGAGGGCGACGGCGTCGTCGGGGCCGCGGAACGAGACGCGAGCGCCCGGCGCGAGCGCCGCCGGCAGCGCGACGAGCGCCGGCGACGAAGGCCCGAGGCGAACCGGCTGCGGCACGCCGCCATCGATGGCCACGAACAGCGTGGCGGCCTTGCCGTCCGCCGCTGCGCCGTGCAGAACCAGCGCCCGCGGCGCCCGCCGCTCGAGACCGGGAAGCCGGAGCAGCGCCAGCTCGGCGACGCGGCCCTGCGGCGCGCCCGCCAGCAGGCTCGCGAGGGCGCTCGTCCCAGGCTCGAGCCTGGGCTCGAAGGCCGCCAGCATGCGCGAGAACGCGAATGCCAGCAGCGCGACGCCGACGGCCGCGCCGAGCGCGCCGAGGCGCGCGCGGCCGGACGGGACGCCGTTCGAGGGCGGCATGCGCAGGAGATCCTATGCGACTCGCCGCCGCGCCGAGGGCGGATCGTCGCGGCCGGCCGGCGCGGAGGCGCTCGGCCCGCGCCATCTGATCTATCGTTGACGGCGATGAGGCGGGGCGAGGCGAGCAGGAAGCGAGGCGTGCGGCTCGCGCTGGCGGGCGCCATGCTCCTCGGCGCCTGCAGCCGGAAGCCGGAGTCCGGAGCCGCGGCTTCCCGACCGGCCGACGCGTCCGCGGCGCGCCCCTCGATCCTGCTGGTCACGCTCGACACCACACGCGCCGACGCGATCGGGCCCGAGGCCCGGGGCGTGCAGACACCGGGCTTCGACGCGCTCGCCGCGCGCGGACGGCTATTCCGTCAAGCCTACTCGACGGTGCCCGAGACGCTGCCGGCGCACGCCTCGATGCTGACGGGCCTGTATCCCGCCGGGCACGGCGTTCACGAGAACGCCCGCGCCGTCCCGGAGACGCGGGCGCTTCTCGCCGAGGAGCTGCGGCGCGCCGGCTACCGCACCGTGGCGCACGTCTCGAGCTTCGTGCTGGCCCGGCGCTTCGGCCTCGCGCGCGGGTTCGACGTCTACGACGACGAGCTGCCCGCCGGACGCGCGGAGCGCACGGCGAGGCAGACGACCGATCGCGCGCTCGCGCGGCTCGCCGAGCCCTCGCGAGCGCCGCTCTTCCTGTGGGTGCACTACTTCGATCCGCACCATCCCTACGAGCCGCCCGAGCCCTTCCGCAGCCGCTACGCGGAAACCCCGTACCTCGGCGAGGTCGCGGCGATGGACGCGGAGCTGGGGCGTCTCGCGCTGGCTTTCGAGCGGCAGGCGCCGGGGCCCGTCGCCATCCTGGTGGCCGGAGATCACGGCGAGGGGCTCGGCGAGCACGGCGAGTCGCAACACGGCAAGCTCCTGTATCAGGCGACCATGCGCGTGCCGCTGCTGCTCCTCGGACCGGGCGTCGCGCCGGGCCGCAGCGACGAGCCCGTCAGCATCCGTCGGATCTTCCACACGATCCTCGACCTCGCCGGCATCTCATCGACCGACAGCCTGCGCGGGCCCTCGCGGGAAGTCGTGCTCGGTGAGGCGATGAAGCCGTTCCTCTCGTACGGCTGGCAGCCGCAGGTGATGGCGGTCGAGGGGCGGCACAAGGCGATCCTGGCCGGCCGCCTGGAGGCATACGACGTCGTCGCCGATCCGCAGGAGGCGCGCGACATCGCGGAACAGGCGCAATTGTCGCGCCCGCTGCGCAACGCGCTGCGCGAGTATCCGCCGCCGCCGATCGGCGGTCCTGCGCCCGCCACGAAGGCGCTCGGCGAGGAGGAGCGGCGCAAGCTCGCGAGCCTGGGCTACGTCAGCGCCCGAGCGGCGCCGGTGGTGCGCAAGGACGCGCCCCGTCCGGCCGACATGGCGCGGCTGTTCGGCTCTCTCGACGAGGCTTCGGACCTGTTCGTTCGTGCGGAGTACGCGCGCGTGATTCCGCTGCTCGAGCAGATCCTGGCGGCCGACCCCGGCAACCTCGACGCTGCCCTGCGGCTGGCGAGCGCCCACTCGAGCCTCGGCCACGAGCGGCAGGCGCTGGCGGCGTTCGAGAAGGCGGAGTCGATCGCGCCCGGCTCACAGGACGTGCGGACCTACCTCGGGCTCCACTACGAGCGCGGCCTGCAGTGGGAACGCGCGGCGCCGCTCCTGGAGCGCGTCGTCGCCGAGGCGCCGGACCGGCTGCCGGCAGTCGAGGCGCTCGCGCGGGTGCGGGAGCGCCAGGGCCGGATGAAGGAGGCCGTCGGCCTGCTCCGGAAGGCCTATGCCCTGCGCGACGCGACGCCGGTGGAGCTCGCACGGCTCGGGCAGCTGGCGATGAGCGTGGGGCAGACCGAGCCCGCGCTCGAAGCCTTCGAGAAGGCGCGCGCGCTGCGGCCCGACGCCTTCCGCAACGACCTCGAGCTGGGCGTGCTCTACCTCGCCGTGCGCCGCCTGCCCGAGGCACGCGACCGGCTCGACCGCGTTCCGCCCTCGCACCCCGGCTACGCGATGGCGCTCTTCAAGCGCGCCCAGGTCAGCGTGCTGCTGCGCGAGCCCGACCAGGCCGCCCGCATCGCCAAAGCCCGCCAGCACGCCGACGCCACCACGGCCGCACTGATCGAGCGAGAGCGCCTCTTCCAGCAGACGCGCTAACACAAGGCAATCGGCCCCTCGCAGACGCAGCGGGACGCCGCGCCCCAGGAAAGGGACGCGGCGTCACGCGAGTGATTCCCCCTCCCCCTCCGTGGGGAGGGGATAGGGGTGGGGGGCCAATACTAGAACTGCAGGCGGGCCGCGACCTGCAGGCGCCGCGGCTCGAAGTACGACCTCGGGTCACCGAACGTCGAGCCTGTCGAGAAGGGGTCGATGTTGTAGCCGGTCTGCTTGTCGAAGACGTTGAACAGGTCGGCCACGACCTGGAAGTTGATGCGGTCGCTCAGCTTGAAGCTCTGGGTGTAGTTCAGGTCGAGCTGATAGTGGGTGTCGGACCGGCGCGAGCCGGCCGGCTCGGCGTAGCGGTTGGTCGAGCTCGTGGACGTCGTCAGCGCCCGATAGGGCTCGAAGCTCCACTCCTCCCAGGGCTGGCCCGACTGCAGGACGAAGAACGCGCCGACGCTGCCGTTCCAGGGGAGCTGCCGGAAGCCGTAGACCTTCAGCATGTGCGGCCGGTCGCCGCGCAGCGTGCCGTCCTTGAAGTCCCAGAGCTGGCGGCCAGCGGCGTCGGCGATGTTCGACGAGCCGATGAAGATGTTCTGGTCGTTCGAGGTCGTCGAGTTGTCCTGGTCGAAGTTGCCGTAGTACTCGCTCCAGGTGTAGGAGCCGCGCACGAAGCTCTTGTCGCCGCGCCACTCCATCTCGAGCGTCACCTCGTTGTAGCGGGTGTAGGAGCCGTCGAGCTCGGCGATCACGTAGCTCGAACCGCTGCCGATCTGCGCCAGCCTGGCCGAGAGGTCGGGGATGTACAGCTCGCGCGGGATCCCGGGCGGCGGGTTGAAGGCGACGCGGGCGTTGTTGTTGGTGTCTTCCCAGAAGTGGCTGCCGCGGCGATGGCGGTAGTAGAGCCGGCCCGACAGGTTCCGGTTGAGCTGGCGGGCGGTGCCGGCCAGGAACTCGTTGACCGTGCGCGGGGTCATGTCCTCGACGAACAGCTTGCCCGAGGAGGAACCCACCGGCACCGCGGCGAACGCGACGCCGCTCTGGTCGAAGTGGACGTCCACGAAGGTGCCGGTCAGGTTGCGGTCCCAGGAGGCCGCGCGCGGCAGCGAGCTGGCCGCCGGGTTGTACTTGGCGTAGCTCGCGTAGAGCGTGTCCTTGCCGTTGTAGGCCCAGTTCACGCCGAGGCGCGGCTGGATCATCTTCTCCCAGGGGATCGTGTACATCAGGTAGCGGTTGCCCGGCGCCTTGACGTAACCCGAGAGCGTCGAGGAATCCTCACGCAGGCCTTGGCCGTACAGCTTGTCCTGGCTGACGAGGGCGCCGAGGTTGAACGCCCAGTCCTTCCACTTGATGGTGTCGTTGATCTCGAAGCTGTTCGAGACGTAGTCCGAGTTGATCGGCACGGCCTGCCCCGTCGTCTGCTGCTGGATGCGCGCGGTGTAGAAGGCCGACTGGCCGGTGCCCGCGATCGCTGCGAGGCGTCCGCCCGGCACCGAGATCAGGCCCCAGCCGTTCGAGCGGCGCACCAGCTCCTCGCGGTCCTTGTACCACTCGTAGCCCAGGTGGAGGTCGTGGGTCACGCTGCTGCCCAGCGTGAGGTTGTAGCCGAGCTGGATGCCGTCACGGAAGAAGTCCTGGTCGTTGAACTCCGACCCATAGCCCACGGTGCCGCCGCCCGTCTTGACGCCGTTCAGGGTGTAGCCGTAGCGGTCGATCAGGGGCTGGATGAACGCGTTGTACGCGGGGGCTGTCGAGACCGGCACCGGCACGCTGAGCCGGCCCAGCGTGTCGAGGGCGTTCACGTCGATCCGCGTGCCCACGGCCGTGGAAGGCACCACGTCAGCGGTGAAGTCCGGCGTTCCGGACGTCTCGTTGCCGAAGTGTGTGAAGTTGACGGTCGCGAAGCTCTTGGAGTTGATCACCCAGGAACCCTCGACCGTGCCGATCTTGAGGCGGGACTCGGCGCCGGTGCCGGTCGTCGCCGAGGCGGCCGAGGCGAAGAGATCGCCCTTCTCCTCGCGCTTCGCGTCGCGGTAGCTGAAGTTGAACAGCAACGACTGCGAGGGCGTGAAGGTCAGCTTGCCGAAGCCCTCGTTCTTCGTGCTGTCGAAGTCGGGCAGGTCGCCGTACAGGTTCGCGGCGTTCTCGCGCGTGCGCTCGGGGCGGTAGTACGAGCCGTAGAAGTACAGCTTGTCCTTGACGACCGGGCCACCCAGGTTGGCGGTCAGCCAGCTCCGGTCCTGCTCGAAGCGCGAGTTGACGCCGGCCTTCTGCTCGCCCACCAGGCTGCTGTCCATCAACTGGTAGCTCAGCATGCCGTGGAAGGCGTCCGTGCCCGAGCGGCTGACGGAGTCGATCGAAAAGCCGCCGGAGCGGTCGAAGTCGACGGCTCGCGCGCCGCCCTTGGTGACCGTGACCTGCGCGATGTCGTGCGACGCCGGCTCGGCGGAGAGGGTTCCGAACAGCGGCAGGTTCACGTTGGCGCCGTCGAACTGGTAGACGTTGTCCTGGCCGCTGCCTCCGGCGCTCGGTCCGCGGGTGGTGTCCTCGGTGTACTGCACGCCGGGGATCAGCTTCTGGATGTCGCGGTACTCCTGGCCCACCGGCAGCGCCTGGATCTGGTCGTTCGAGATGGCGCTCACGATGGTCGGCGACTCCCTGTCGACCAGCGACACCTCGGCGGTCACCGTGACCTCCTCGCTGACCCCGCCGACGGCGAGGGCCGCGTTCACGGAGGTTTCGGTGCCGAGCCCGACCTGGGCCTTGCGCGTCACGCTCTGCATGCCCGAGAGGTCGAACTTGACGGTGTACGCGCCGGGCGGCAGCGCGGGCAGCCGGTACTCGCCGTTGCCGCCGCTGACCGTCACGCGCGGCCCGGGCAGGACCGGAGAGCGGGCCTCGACCGTGACACCCGGAAGCACCGAGCCGTCGCTCGCGGTCACCGTGCCGATGATGGAGCCGGTCTGCTGCGCGAACGAGGGCAGGGCGAGGGCGAGCAGGGAAAGGACCATGACTGTGCGAAGGACGCGTTCGGACGACGACAGCATTCGGACCTCCTCGAATCTGCGCACCTGGAGCGTCGAGCCCGAGCGTCGGACGGGGCGCGAGACTCGCGACGGGGGGAGCGCCGGGTGCCCCAGGCGGAGACGGGTCAACAGAGAATTCAAATCGGCCGGAGTCTGCCGCACATCGCCGGGCCGCGCAAACGGGCGTGGGCCGTTTGACCTACCGCCGCGAAGCGCTCGAACTTGCTAAGCTCGTCGTGCCCTCCTGAGGAGGCGCCCGAGCTTGAGACACAGATACCGTCTGGAACCGATCGTCGGCGCGATCCTGCTCGGCGCGCTGGCCGGCGCCGCGCGCCCGGCGCTGGCGACCGTGGCGATGCAGAAGCAGGCTCGCGAGCTCGGCTACAAGATCGAGAACTGCCACTACTGCCACGCCTCGCCCAAGGCCGTCGCGGTGATGAAGCAACGGGTCAAGCAGCTCGGCTACAGGGACCTCAACTGCATCCAGTGCCATGGCCAGAACCTGCCGGCGACGCTGAACGCGCGCGGCGACTGGCTCGTCGCCGAGCAGAAGAAGCGCGGGGCCAAGACGGCGGACATGGCCTGGCTGAAGGACTTCGTGGAGCCCACCGAGCCCGCCAAGAAGCCCTGACGGGCCCGTGCTATCCTGTCGCTCCCTCAGCCTTGGCACCCGAGGGCCGTCGCGGAGAGGTGCTGGAGTGGCTGAACAGGGCAGATTGCTAATCTGTTGTACGGGTATAAAGCCTGTACCGGGGGTTCGAATCCCCCCCTCTCCGCCAAACTCGCTCCGCTGAGCCGGCGCCGGCAATACGGCGTCTTCATTGGCGCCCGTCATTCCCGCGCGCCCACGGCCTTCGGCCACCCGCGATGGACGAAGTGTCGCGTAACCAAGCTGCTTCGGCCGAAGGGCGGCGGCATGGGTCACGCCGGAGCGGGGCGTTGAGGCGCGCATGGGACACGACCCACCTGGCGACGGCGTCCGCGCCGATCGAGCGCAGGGGCGCGACCGCTGATCCTCCTTCTGAATGCGATGCGCCCCGGAGCGACCCCGCGGAGGCGTGAACCCAGGACGCCGCCCAGCCGACAGCCGCGGGGCCGTAGCCCGGGCTCCCCTCTCAGGGCAAGGCGCGATAGCGGAAGTTGCGGAAGCGCGCTTCGCCCTCGCCGGAGACGTAGAGCGCCGGGCGCAAGCTCAGGAAGTCGTAGGCGGTGTTGTGGTGGTAGCTCGAGACGTCCATGCGCGTGTCGTAGCGCTTCCAGTCGCGGCCGTCGGCACTGTAGTAGAGCGAGACGAGCTGGCGGTCGTTGACGAGGCGCAGGAACACCCGGCGGCCCAGCCCCTCCAGCTTCTGGCCACGCCGGTCGAGGCCGTAGCGGTGGAGGATCAGGCTCTCGTCGTCGAAGCCGAGGCCTCCGTAGAGCCGCCGGCTGTAGAAGACGAGCAGGCCCGCCGTGGCCTTGCCGTCCGTCTCGACCTCGACCTCGACCTCGTACGCAGGATCGCCCGCGACGAACCAGAGCGGCGAGGCGTCCTTCGGCGAGCTGCCCTTTCCCTTCAGAACGAGCGCGCCCGCTTCGATTCGATGGCGTTCGAGATCGCCCGTGCCGCCGTCGTAGAAGCTCCACTGCGTGCCCATGCGGCTCGCCGTGAAGTCGCCCGAGAAGGCGAAGCCGTGCTCGGCGCCGTGCACGTCGGCGGGCTTGCGAATCGGCCGGGCCGGGTCGCGGCCGGCCAGCTTCACCCATCCGTCGTCGGTCCACTCGACCGGCTCGAGGAGCGTCTGGCGGCCCAGGGTCAGCAAGCCGTTCTCGTACGCGTGGGAGACGACGTACCAGCGCCGGTCCGGCCCCTCGACGAGCGTGCCGTGGCCCTTCGACCACCAGCGCTCGGCGGCCGATAGCGTGCGCGCGATCGGGTTGTAGGGCGAGTTCTCCCAGGGCCCGTGGATCGACTTCGAACGCGCCGAGACGATCATGTGCCCGGTGGGCGGCCCGGCCGTCCCGCCCTCGGCGAGGATCATGTGGAAATACTCGCCGTGCTTCAGGATCTTCGGGCCCTCCTGCGAGTAGCTTTCGACGATCCAGTCGTCGGGATACCGCCATCCTTCGTAGACGTTCTTCACCTCGCCGGCCGTCCTCAGGCCGTCGTCGGCGAGCGGCACGTAGCGGCCGCCCGAAAGGAAGAGATAGCGCCGCCCGTCCTCCCCTACGGCGTGACCAGGGTCGATCAGCGGCAGCTTCAGGTCGATCGGCTCGCTCCAGGGGCCGGAGATGCGGTCGGCCCAGACCACGTAGTTCGAGCGGTACGACGCCGTTCGTGCCGGGAAGTAGATGGAGTAGCGCCCGCCGTGCTTCACGAGGTCGGGCGCCCAGACCGACCCGACGTTGCGGAAGAGCGCGGGGCCGATCGGCTGCCAGTTCACGAGATCCCGCGAACGCCACACCACGAGGCCCGGATAGGCGTCGAACGACGAGAACGTCATGTAGTAGTCGTCGCCGTCCTTCAGGACCGACGGGTCCGGGTGGTCGCCGGCCAGGATCGGGTTGAGGAAGCAGCCGTCGCCCAGATCCGCCCGGCGCTGGCCCTCGACGCCCCGCGCCCAGGCCGCTCCCGAGCGGGCCTGGCAAAGGTCGCCTGAGGGCGGCGCGGGAGGGGCGATCTCCACGCGGCCGTCCACGGCGCCGAGGAGCGGCACGTTGGCGAGGCTCGCGCGCTGGCCGCTGACGCGCAGCGCGAAAGGCGGCACGGTCGTGCTCTCCGCAATGCCGATCGTGACGTTCTCGAGGTGGAAGCCGTCGCCCTCCACCTCGACGGTCGCCGCTGGCGCCGCCGCCTGCGCGGGTGCTCCCCTGCGCGGGCCGGGCAGGATCACCGTCCGGCGCGCATCGGCGTACGGGCTGCGGATCACGATGTTCGGCTTCGTCACCACGAGGCTCTCGCGATAGGTGCCGGGGGCCACCGAGATCACGGCCCCCTCCGGCGGCGCCACGTCGATCGCGCGCTGGATCGACCAGTAGTCGCCGTTGCCGCTGGCGGCCACGTAGAGCGTCGCGTCCTCGTCGGGGACCTTCACCGCCGCGGCGGGCGCCTCGGGAAGGTCGGGGAAGGGAGCAAAGCGCCCGTCGCACGCGAGAGGGGCGCCGGGCGAGGCGCCGCGATCGTCCACCGAGACGGTCTCGCCGCTCGGCACGAAGCTCCCCCGCCGCGGCCCGATGCGCACGTCGGCCTGCGCGGCCAGCGCCTGCTCGGGCCGCTGGCCGTCGACGTGCACGTTGTCGAGCACGACCCCCATGCGGTGCTCGGCGTCGAGGCCGAGCAGCGTCGTCCAGCCCCCGCTCACGCTGCGCACGTCCGTCAGCCGGATGTCGCGGTAGACGGGCAGCAGCGTGCCGGGAAACGTCGTGTACATCGAGGTGAGCACGATCGGGTTGGGGACGTTGCGCATGCAGACGTTCTCGTACGCCACGTCCTCGACGAGGCCACCGCGGCTGCGGTCGGACTTGATGCGCAGGCCGTTGTCGGCGCCGTCGATCGTCAGATCCGTGACGCGCACGGCCTCGACGCCGCCGTCGGTGTTGCTGCCGATCGACATGCCGTGGCCGTTCCAGAAGCGGTTGTGGGCGATCGTGACGTGGGTGGTGGGCCCCGTGGCGCCCGCCTTGATCGCGACGTTGTCGTCGCCGGTGTCGATCAGGCAGTGGGCGATCGTGACGTTCGTCGAGGAGGAGGGGTCGATGCCGTCCGAGTTGCGCGCGGTCTTCGGCGTCTCGATCTTCACGCCCCAGGCTGTGAAGCCGTCCGTCCTCTCGGCCACGACGTGGAAGTTGGCCGAGTTGCGCAGCGTGAGGCCGGCGAGCGTGAAGCCGTTCGAGCGCCGCACGACCAGCAGGCGCGGGCAGGTCTGGTGAAGGTCGAGGACCTTCGCCTTCTTCGCGAGCTCCCACCAGGTCAGGTCCTGGCCGCGCATCACCGCGCCGCCACGGCCGTCGATGGCGCCGCGGCCCATGACGCCGCTGCCGGGCGCGTCCTCGGCGAGCAGCAGCGGCTTGCAGCCGGCGCCGCGGCGGCCCATCTCGGCCAGGATCCCGCAACTGCCGGGCTCGACGTCGTAGTCGCGCGGATCGCGGGAGCCGAAGAGGGCGGTGTGCGCGTCGATCACGAGCGTCACGCCGGCCTTCAGGCGCAACGGGCCGCTCAGGAAGATGTTCGCGGTTCCGCGTCGGCTGAGCCTCACCGCCCGGCCCGCGGGACAGGCGTCGACCGCCGCCTGGATCCGTGCGGTGTCGGGCCGGCCTTCGTCGGCCTCGGAAAGGACGCCCGCGGGCGCTGCGAGGCGAGCCGCCAGCGTCGTGCATGTCGCCGGCTCGACTGGCTCCGTGACGTGCCGCCGGTCCTGGGCGCGGAGCGGGGAAGCGAGCAGCAGCGGGGCGAGAGCGAGGACGGCCGCGGCCGAAGCGCGCATCAGCGGGCAATCCTCGCGACGAGCCAGGCCACCACCTGGTCCTCGAAACCAGGGAGCTTGTCGCCCCAGTCCCGGGTGCCATGCGTGCCGTCGGGCACGCTGATCAGGTCGCACGCGACACCCGCCTCTCGCAGCGCCTTCTGCAGCCTCACCGACTGCTCGTAGGGAACGCTCATGTCGGCCGTGCCGTGGACCAGCAGGAATGGCGGCAGGCCGGGGTGGATGCGGCGGATCGGCGAGCCGTCGCGCAGCATCTGACGGGCGACGTCGTCGAGCTCGGCGCGGCCGAACAGGGCGCGCATCGACCGGCTCATGCCGCCGCGGCGGTCGCTGTCGGACTCGAGGTCGACCGGTGCGAAGAACGGCACGACCGCCGCGACGCGCGTGTCGTCGGTCGTGCGGACCGCGGCGTCGGCGACGAGGTGGCCGCCGGCCGACTCCCCAACGAGCGCGAGCCGCCGCGCGTCGAGGTGCAGCCGGCGCGCGTTCTTCCGCGTCCAGCGGATGGCGGCGAGGACGTCCTCGACGGGCGCCGGGTAGGTGACCTTGGGCGCGAGGCGGTAGCTCACCGCCAGCCAGGCGATGCCGGCCTGCGTCAGCGGGCGCACGAGCGCGCGCGCGGCCTGCGTGCGGTCGCCACCGATCCAGCCGCCGCCATGGACGAGGATGGCGGCCGGGAACGGGCCCTTCCCCGCCGGCCGGCACAGGTCGAGCTTCAGGCTCTCGCCGCCGGGCCGTGCGTACTCGACGCCCGGCTCGAACCGTGCGGGCTGCGGGCACGTGGGCGCCGGTTCGAGCGCCGGGGCCGCTGGCCCGGCTGGGACCGTGCTGCCTTGCGCCGCCGGATCCCAGCCGTCCCTGCCCTTCAGCACGGCGGACGAGGTGAGGGCGGCAGCCTCGGCGTCGGTCAGCGCGCGCGCCCAGGGCACGCGGGCTCCGGGGTTCGCCCCGGGCCCCGTCGTCCCGTGCTCGGCGTAGCGCGCCGTCTTCTCGCGATCGGGCTGGTTCCAGTTGTGCCAGCCCTCCGGCCGCACGATCAGCGACATCTCGGTGTCGAGGAAGACGACGCTCGCGAAGGAGCGCCAGGGCCGCCCGAGGTAGGCCTTCACCTCCGGCGTCTCGCCGCGCAGCGTGCCGCGCGAGAAGACGAAGCCGTGCGGCTCCTCCTGCGGCGTCGAGGCCGCCGTCACGTAGCCGTCGCGGCGGACGAGGAGGTCGCACTTCTCGAAGAACGCCGTGGCAGCCCCGAAGATGAAGTCGACGTGGCCCGAGATGAAGCAGCGCTCGAAGTACTGGCGCCCGCGGTTGAGCAGGATCGTGTCCTGCCAGCCGACGAAACGGCAGTTGCGGAACGTCGCCCGGTCGCCGTCGACGCGGATCGCCAGCGCCTGGCCTACGGGGCCCGCGGCGTTCTCGAAGGTCAGCCCCTCGGCGCTGAAGTCGTCGGCGTCGATCTGGGCCGTGGCCGTGCGAAAGGTGCCGATCGGCCTGCCGTCGGTGTCGGGGACGTTCGCGTGGAGATCGAAGCTGACGATCGTCTGCTCCGGGTCCTCCCCGACGATGGTGAGGTAGCGCTTCTCGCGCTGGACGTAGAGCCGCTCCTTGTAGGTGCCCGGCCGGACGTGGATGACCCAGGGCCTTCCGGGGCGGCCCGCCGCCGAGGCGACGATCGCGTCCTGCAGAGAGCGGAACTGGCCGCTGCCGTCGGCGGCGACGACGGCGTTGGCGTAGGCGGGCCAGCCGGGAGGCACCAGGGCGCGGGCATTCGACGCCCAGGCGAGACAGAGAAGGAGGACGGCCGGCAGGCACGCCAGCCCCGCGCGAGACGCCGGTGCATGAGGTGCCGTCATGGGATCCTCCAGCAGGGATCCGGCAAGGGGACCAAACGAAGAGGGGTGCGACGTGCGTTGCACCTCGAGGCGAAAACAGGTCCCGGGGGCGCTGTGAGGCTGGGCGCCCCCGGGAACGGCGTCAGAACTCGAGCCGGATGCCGTACTGGAGTTGCCGGCCGTAGTAGCCGGTTTCCTGCGCGTTGGTGCGTCCGAAGTTGGAGGCGGTGATGGTGACCGACGGGTCCGCGTAGTTCATCCCGTTGAGGGCGTTGAAGGCGTCGAGCCGGACCTGCAGGCGCATGCGGTCGTTGATCTTGAAGCTCTTCAGCAGGGTCAGGTCGACGTTCTTGAAGTCCGGACCGGTGAGGCCGTCGTAGGTCCACGGGTTGCTGCGCCGAGTGAACGCCGGCTGCCGCGCGAAGCCGGTGGTGTCGAACCAGAACTTGTCGGCGCCGACCTCGCCGATCTTCCTGACCGACTCAGGGGCCAGCATCGTGCCGGTGAAGACGATCGGCACGCCCGAGTAGTACGTGAAGATCCCGGAGATCTGCCAGCCGCCGAGGATCGCCTCGAGGGCGCCCGACATGTCCGAGCCGTACTTCCGGCCGTTGCCGAAGGGGAGCTCCCAGCTGACCGCCCCGACGAAGCGATGCTTGGGGTCCGACGTCACCAGCGGGTTACCGGAGCTGCCCGACTGGGTGACCGAGAAATCGAACCAGGTGAGCTTGCCGTCGTACTCGTCCTGCTCGTCGAAGTACCACTGCGATTCCTGCTTCACGTACGCGTAGGTGGCGAGGAACGAGACCCCGTTGGAGAACGGCTTCTGCAGGCGCAGTTGCAGCGACTGGTACTTCGCCTTGCGCAGGTCGGTGCCGGTCTGGATGATGTTGCCGTACTGCGGGTACGGCCGCAGCAACTGGCTCCTCGGCACGGTGGCGGTCCGGCGCAGCGCGCCGGGGAAGGTGGCCTCGGTCCCGTAGTTGAAGAACGGGTTCGGCACCGCCTGGTCGACGTAGTTGCCCAGGCTGTAGCGCAGCCGCGGGTCCATCAGGTTGAGGTTCTGGTTGTAGTAGTCGTGGCTGATGAAGTTGATGAAGTAGGTGGCGTCGGCCACGATGCGTCCGGGCAGCTCGCGCTGGATCGACAGGTTGAAGCGGTCGCTGATCGGCGTGCGCTGGTCGTACTCGTCGATCGAGACGTTGTCGCCCAGGTTCGTGTAGCGGTCGTAGCTCTTTCCGTAGGGCGGCGTGAGGCCCTGGGGGAAGGGGTTCGAGAGATAGGCCACCGGCACGCCGTTGACGTTCGAGAGCACGTTGGTCCGCGGGTTGAAGGCGGCGAGGTCGATCTCGCCCAGGGTGTCGCGCTCGGAGTTGGCGAGCTCCGTGGGAGTGACGAAGCGGCCGTAGCCGGCCCGGACCGCCGTCCGGTCGTCGACCCGCCAGGCGAGGCCGATGCGCGGCATGATCGCGCCGGCCCAGGCGTTCGTCTTGCGCTTGTCGCCCTCCTCCGTGAAGTAGAAGGCGCCGTTGTACGTGTAGCTCTTGGCGCCCTGCGACTGACCCATCGCCGCCCGGATGTCGGCGGGGATTCTCGGGTCGATCGCCTCGGCCATGCCCGGGATCGGGTCCGCCAGGTCGAGCTGCTGGGGCAGCCGGTACTCGGGATCCCACAGCCCGCCCTGGTACTCGTAGCGCAGGCCGAGGTTCAGCGTCAGGCTCTTGTTGAACTTCCAGTCGTCCTGGAGGTAGAAGCCGTAGAACTCCGAGTTGGCGATCTGCAGCTGCCGGTACTGCACGTTCGAGGTGCCGGGGTCCATCGCGCCGAGCAGGAAGCTCGCCCACGGGTGCCCGGTGTTCGTGGCCGGGCTCGTCCAGCGATTGCCCGTCGTGCCCGTGACGAAGCGCAGGTCGCCGTAGAAGAAGCGCGCCGCGTCGCCCCGCTTCCAGCGGACCTCGGTGCCCGCCTTGAGCGAGTGCTCGTTCAGGTACTTGTTGATCCGCGCGTGGGCGCTGTAGCCCTTGGGCTCCTGGTACCAGAAGTTCAGGACGCCGAACTGCGCCCGCGAGGTGCCGTCGACGACGATGTAGGGCGAGTAGATCAGCGGCCGGCCTTCGGCGTACGACTGCCACCAGCCGTTCGGCCACAGGCTGGAGTAGCCCTCCTCGCCGACCGTCATGTCCGGGAACTCGCGCTTGTCCTCCACCTGGTAGAAGGAGCCGCGGAGGTTGAGGACCGTGGTGGAGTCGATCGTGTAGACGGTGTCGGCGGCGATGTTCCAGCCGTTGCGCTTCGAACCGACGGTGTTGCGGAGCTTGAGCGGGTCGTTGCCGTCCGTGTAGTCGTTCGCGTCCTGGTTCGTCCTCATGCGGCTGACGCGGGCATTGGCCTTCCAGCGGTCGTTGACGTTCCAGTCGACGCGCGTCGAGAAGTTGAGGTAGTGGAAGGTCTGCTCCTGCTGGGCCTTGAAGTTGTTGAAGCCGGTGCGGTCGTCGCCGGCGTTGTTGGGCTGCCACAGGCCGGCGAGGATCTTGGAGGCCACGGGATCCCAGCGATCGGCCGGGATGATGTTGCCCGGGAACGGGTCGCGCACCTGCACGCCGTTCACGATGCGCGAGGTCAGCGGGTCGTAGATCACCCTCAGGGTGCCGTTGGCGTTGAAGGACTGCGAGAAGTCGCCGCGGCGCTCGCGCTCGGTCGGCAGGGTGTACAGGATGTCGGAGCTCTGCGTGTTGTTGATGGCGTCGAAGACGCCGAACACGAAGAGCTTGTTCTTCACGATCGGCAGGCCGATGCTGCCGCCGGCGTTCCAGTACGGAGCGTTGCTTTTGGTCTGGAGCACGCGGTTTGTGGTCGCATTCAGGCTGGAGTCTCGGCCGAAGTAGTAGGCGGAGCCCTTGACCAGGTTGGTGCCGCCCTTCATGGTCACCAGCGCGATGCCGCCAGCGCTGTGGCCGAACTCGGCGTCGACCGAGTTCTGCTGGATGGTGTACTCGCTGACCGCGTCCATCGGCGGCGTGTAGCCGAGCTTGTTGCCTGCGGTGAGCGGCGTGCCGTCGATCAGCACGTCGTTGCGGTACTTGGTGCCGCCGCCGATGTCCATCTCGTTCGCGGTGCGGTGGTGGTAGGGCTGGGTCTCGATCGTGCTCCCGCGCTGGATCGTGGTGGGGTCGAGCATCGCGTACTGCAGCGGGTTGCGCGTGGACGACGGCAGGTCCTTCACCATCTCCTGCTCGATCGTCAGGTCGTGGCTCGCGGTGTTGAACTCCACGGTGGGCGTCGGCTGGGTGACGGTGACCGTCTCCTCGATGCCGCCCACCTCCAGCTTGAGGTCCACGGTGACGTCGCCGCGCTGCTGGACCCGGATGTTCTTCTGAACGGTGGTCTTGAAGCCCGAGAGCTCCGCGCTCACCGTGTAGGTGCCGGACTCCACGAAGTCGAAGAGATATCGGCCGGCGTTGTTCGAGGTGCGGCTGGCGCTGATGCCGGTCCCGTCGTTCGTCAGCACGACGGTGACTCCGGGCAGGACGCCGCCGGTGGTGTCGGACACCGCGCCCTGCAGACGGGCCCGGATGTCCTGAGCGCTCGCCCCGACGGCGAGCACGCTGAGGAACAGCGCGAAGATCGCGCCTTGGCGTCTGAGAACTGTCATGGCTCCCCCTTGAGACGGTCGTGAGCAACTGGTCGGACCACCCGAACGGGCAACCGCTCTCGGAGGAGCCAGGGCCGCGAATCGATCGATGGCACTAGGCACCAGCATTTGAGACGTTCCGGTCGGGGTCGGAGGGTGAACACGCTGCCAAACTTTGTAATACCACTCATGCGATTGTCAAGTGGTTGTCTTACCAATTGTGAATTAGGCTGCCTCCGTGGCCGAGCCGGATCCGGCTCGAGGCCCGCCCGGGCGGCTCGCATCGGCGGAGGATTGAGGAGAGGCCGAATGCAGGTGACCTCGCGACGTCGCTTCCTGCGCCAGGCCGGCGCCGCGGGGCTCGGACTGAGCCTGCCGGGCGTCACACCCCTGGGCGCCTGGACGGGGGGGGCGCCCGCCGCGGCTGCGCCGGTCGATGCCTGGGCGGGCGTCGAAGCGATCCTCGCCCGCATCAGGCCGCCGCAGTTCCCGGACCGCGACTTCGACGTCGCCCGCTTCGGCGCCGCTGGCGACGGCGCGACGCTCGCGACGAAGGCCTTCCGCGACGCGATCGCCGCCTGCCATGCCGCCGGCGGCGGCCGGGTCGTGGTGCCGCCGGGCCGCTTCCTCACGGGCGCCATCCACCTGAAGAGCAACGTCAATCTGCACGTCTCCGAGGGCGCGACGGTCGCCTTCAGCCAGGATCCGCGCGACTTCCTGCCCGCCGTCTTCACGCGCTGGGAGGGCGTCGAGCTGATGAACTACAGCCCGCTCGTCTACGCCTTCGAGCAGGAGAACGTCGCGGTCACGGGCAAGGGCACGCTCGACGGCCAGGCGGACGAGGCGCACTGGTGGCCCTGGAAGGGGCGACGCGACCCGGGCGGCCCGCCGAACCAGACGCCCGCCCGGAGCCGGCTACTGGAGATGGCCGCTCGCGGCGTGCCCGTCGCGGAGCGCGTCTTCGGAGACGGCCATTACCTGCGGCCCAACTTCATCCAGCCCTACCGCTCCCGCAACGTGCTGATCGAAGGCGTCCGCATCGTGCGCTCACCGATGTGGGAGATCCACCCGGTGCTGTGCACGAACGTGACGGTGCGCGGCGTGACGATCGACACCCACGGCCCCAACAACGACGGCTGCGATCCCGAGTCCTGCAAGGACGTGCTGATCGAAGGCTGCACGTTCGACACCGGCGACGACTGCATCGCGCTCAAGTCGGGCCGCAACGACGACGGGCGGCGCGTGAACGTCCCGGTCGAGAACGTGATCGTACGCGACTGCGTGATGAAGGACGGCCACGGCGGCGTCGTGATCGGCAGCGAGATCTCGGGCGGCGCGCGCAACGTCTTCGCCGAGCGCTGCCGGATGAGCAGCCCCAACCTGGATCGCGCGCTGCGGCTCAAGACGAACTCCGTGCGCGGCGGCACGATCGAGCACGTCTACATGCGCGATGTGACCGTCGGCGAGGTGGCCGAGGCGGTGCTGACCGTCAACTTCTTCTATGAGGAGGGTGACGCCGGCCAGTACCCGCCGATCGTGCGGGACGTCGAGCTGCGCAACGTGACCAGCCGCAAGAGCAGGCACGCGCTGCTGCTGCGCGGCTATGCCCACGACCCGATCCGCGACGTGCGCGTCGTCGACTGTGCTTTCGACGGCGTCGAGAAGCCGGACGTGCTGGAAGGCGTCGCGGAGCTGACGCTGCGCAACGTCCGCATCAACGGCCGTCGCCGCGACGAGACGCTCACCCGCTAACGCTCGAGCGCCTCCATCTCCAAGCTGGCCAGGATGAACGGGCCGACGCCCTTCGGGTCGTTGCTGCGGATGCGCTCACCGATGTAGTAGTCGAAAGTGCCGGAGCGGTACCTCTCCTTCTCCGGGTCCCCGCCGAGCCCCGCCACCTGGCAGACGCGGTCGAGGTTGACGAGGCCCTCGTCGTCGACGCGGAGGAACTCCCTGATGATCCCCTCGTACGCCCGCCGCCCGGCGTCGCGGTGCTTCGCGTCGAGGTGGCCCTGGCGCGCGCCCTTGAGCAGCGAGTAGCTGAGCATCGTGGAGACCGAGGCTTCGAGGTAGTTGCCCTGCCGGGCGCCCTGGTCCACGACCTGGTACCAGACGCCGCTCTTCGGATCCTGGACGCGCGTCACGGCTTCGGCCAGCCGCTGCAGGATCGCGATCAGCTCGCCGCGCCGCGGGTGGCCCGCCGGCACGAAGTCGAGCGTGTCCACCAGGCCCATCGCATACCAGCCCATGGCCCGGCCCCAGAAGGCGGGCGACCGCCCCGTCTTCGGGTCGGCCCACTTCTGCCGCCGGCTCTCGTCCCAGCCGTGGTACAGCAGGCCCGTCTTCGGGTCGCGGGCGTGCTTCTCCATCAGCACGAACTGCGTGATCACGTCGCCGAGCAAGGCCGGCTCGCCGAGGCTGGCGGCGTACTGGGCGAGGAAGGGCGCTCCCATGTAGAGCCCGTCGAGCCACATCTGGTGCGGATAGCGCTTCTTGTGCCAGAAGCCGCCGTCGCTGGTTCGCGGGTGCTCGCGCATCTGCCGTCTCAACAGCTCGATCGCCTTGCGGTACTTCTCGGCTTTCGTCCGCTCGAGGAGCAGGAACAGCACCTTGCCGGCGTTGATACGGTCGATGTTGTACTCCTCGAGGGCGTAGGTCTCGATGCTGCCGTCGGCGTTCACCATCCCGTCGTAGTAGGCGAGCGCGTACGCCCAGTAGCGCTGGTCGCCCGTGCGCTGCCAGACCTCGAGGATCGACTTGAGGACGAGGCCCTGCGTGTACTCCCACTTGGGCTTGTCCGCCACGTCGAGCAGCAGCGGATCGGGGGTCCGGGCCAGCTCCGAGTCGGCCATGCGAACGGACCACGGCTTCTCGGCCGCGCGGGCCGGTTCTCCGGCCAGCGCGCCCACGAGCGCGATTCCCAGGACACACGGGCTGAACGTTCTCATCACGGAAGCCTCCCCTCCCCTTCGAGTCACGGGGAATCAGGCGACGAGATCCCGCTCGAAGGCGCCGAGGTCACCCAGGCCGTCGAGCTTGCGCCGCGCGGCGGCGACGGCGGCGGAGCTCGCGAGCCCGGTCGTCTCGGCCACGAACAGGATGTAGCTGGCGACGTTGCGCGCGAAGGCGAGGCGCGCCTGGGGGCTCACCGCGTAGAAGCGGGCGCGCTGCGCGTAGCCGGCCGGGCCGTGATCGCCCAGCCGCGACGTCGCGCCCGCCGCCGCCAGCACGTAGAGGAAGTTGTACTCGAACCAGAACATGTGGTCGGGCGAGGCCGGCAGCGCCTCGAGCGCCTGCCGCAGCCGGCTGCTGCTCTCGAAGACGCCGTCCGAAGCCCGCTTCTCGTGGGCGAGCGCGTGGAGGACGAACTCGCGGGCGAACTTCCGCCGCACGGCGTTCTCCGAGAACGCCCCCTCGATCGCCAGCTCGCGGGTGAAGCCGTACCAGTCGCGCCACAGCGCCTGGTCGCTCGCCTCCGGCGAGGCCGCGAGCGCCGCCCCCATCTCGTACGTGTAGCGGCCGGAGGTCTTGATCTCCAGGTTCTGCCCGGTGACGCGGCCGGCGACCGCGTAGTTGGCGGCCGACTTCCCGCTGCCCGAGTGGAAGCCGATCGAGACGCCGAAGCCGCGCGCGACCGCGTACAGGCTGGCGACCCGGCGCTCCAGCTCCGCGTCGTCCGGGTACGGGAAGTTCTTCTGGAAACCGATGTTGGGCGCCACGAACTGGATGCGGACCTCGAGCGCCTCGGCGATCGCGAGGCTGAGCGCGAGCGTCTCCGGCGTCGTCAGGCCGGGCAGCTCGTCGATCGACAGCTCGCGGAAGTAGCGGCGGCCGGCCTCCGTGGTGAACAGCTCGTGCCGGAGGCGGGCGTAGGCGTCGTCCCTGCGCTTCAGCTTTCGCATCGCCGGCATCACGAAGCAGAAGCTGCGCCGGGCCTGCGTCGTGTCGGGGGCGAGACCCAGCGCGGTCAGCCGGCCGAGCACGCGTGCGAACAACTGCTGCTCGCCCAGCGCGACGAACGCCTGCTCGAGCTCGGCGGCGTTCTCGATCAGGCGGTGCTCGGCCAGCTCCGGCGACAGGTCGAAGGTGATGTAGCTCGCGAAGGCGCAGCCGCGCACCAGCTCGTCCTCGATCGCGTCGTAGCGGCCGCCGATCGGCTGATGGTCCGCGTTGAAGCCCCACGGGATGCGGCGGCGGTGAAAGCCGCACTTGAGGTAGCTCACGATGCAGGCGTGGCTCATGCCCTGGACCGACTGGCCCTGGTGGCCCTCGGGCACGTGGCCGCCGATGAACGGGAACGGCACCTGGGCGAGGCGGTCCTCGAGCATGGCGTCCACGTCGTAGACGAGCTCGCGCGGGATCGAGTTCTGGTTGGCGGTGAGGGGCAGCGCCAGCTCCTTCATCGCCCACGCGACAGCGGGCCAGTGCAGCGTCGTGAAGCGCGCGCCGACTCCGATGCTGGAGTGCTCGAGGGCACCACGGGCGACCGGGAAGAGCGTGCTCTCGGGGTCCGTCTCCTGCACCAGGTTCTTCAGCGGGGCCAGGTTCGCCCACAGCAGCGGCACGAGCTGCCAGCCGTCGGCGAGCGGGACGGCGCCCTCGAGGGCAAAAGGCGGCCCCCCGGCGACGAGCAGGCCGGCGTCGCCGGTGGCGCGCTCCTCGACCACGAACAGGCGGCGTCCGCCGAGCGCCAGCTCGGAAGCCGGGAAGAAGTCGATGCCGCCGGCGGCCGCCACCAGGCCGAGCTGCCGCTTCGCCTCCGCCAGCGCCTGCAGCCGCGGCAGCGCCTCGCGCACGGCGCGCGCGAGGGCGGGCACGTCCAGGCACAGGTCGGGCGAGACCGCGGGGTTTTCGCGAATGCGGATGCCGTTCTCCACCAGGAAGCGGTTGATGCCGGCCGTGGTCTTCATGCTTCGCCTCAGATGCTCATGGCGCCGAAGCCGCCGTCCACGACCAGCTCGACACCCGTGATGAACGATCCCGCCCGCTCGCTAGCGAGCAGCAGCGTCGCTGCGACCAGCTCGCCGGCCTCGCCGAAGCGCCCCATCGGCGTGCGGCCCAGGATCGACTGGACCCGCTCCGGTGTCAGCACCTTGCGGTTCTGCTCCGCGGGGAAGAAGCCCGGCACCAGCACGTTGACGCGCACCTTGAAGGGCGCCCATTCGCGCGCCAGGTTCTTCGAGAGGTTGTGCACCGCCGCCTTCGAGGCGGAGTAGGTGAAGACGCGCGACAGCGGCACCGCCCCCGACACCGAGCCGACGTTGACGATGCTGGCGCCCGTGCCTTCACGCCTGGAGCGCTCCACGAACCAGGCGCCGAACACCTGGCACGCGAAGAAGGTGGCCTTCAGGTTCGTCGCGAGAATCGCGTCGACCTCCTCCTCCGGGATCTCCAGGAACGGCCGCGCCGAGTTGACGCCGGCGCCGTTGACCAGGATGTCGACGCCGCCGGAGCGCTCGACGACGCGCGAGAGCAGGGTCTCGACCTCGGCCTTGCGAGACGCCTCGCAGGGCAGGAAATAGCCCTGGCCGCCGGCCTGGGCGATCCGCTCGAGGCGCGGCTTCGCCTTCTCGGGCTTGCGTCCCACCAGCACCACCGTGGCGCCGGCGCGCGCCAGGCCCTCGGCCATCGCCCCGCACAGCTCGCCGGTCCCGCCGATCACGACCGCGCGCTTGCCGGACAGGTCGAACAGATCGCTCATGCCTCTCCCCCGGAGCTGCGTCCGCCGCGCGCGGCGCTCCTGCTCGCCCTGGCGCTCTCCGCGGCCTGGTTGGCCTGGGCCGAGAGCAGGTGCTCGGTCATGGCCTCGCGGGCCTTCAGCGCATCGCGCGCGCGAATCGCGCGGTAGATGCGACGGTGCTGCTCGGCCGACTCGCGCAGGTCCGCGGCGTGCTCGATGCTGCTGCGGCGCAGCTCGAAGAACAGGCCCGAGACCATCTCGATCAGCGCCCCCACCGCCGCGTTGTTGGCGGCGGCGGCCACCGCACGATGGAACTGCACGTCGTGCGTCAGGTGCTGCTGCGGGTCGCCCAGGCCCGCGAACATCCCGGCTACCTCGTCGGCCATCACCGCGAGCTGCTCCGGCGTCGCCCGCTCCGCGGCGAGCCCCGCCACTCCCACCTCCAGCAGGCGCCGGGCCTCGAACAGCTCGTCGCGCCGGATGCCGTGAAGGGCTGCCAGCATGCGCAGGGGCTCGGGCACCAGCGTGATCGGCCCGCCGGTGATGTAGGTCCCGGAGCCGTGGCGGATGTTCACGACCCCCATCGCCGCCAGCGCGCGCAGTCCCGCGCGCAGGCTCGGCCTGCTGACTCCGATCGTCTCCGACAGCGTCCGTTCCGGCGGCAGCCGGTCGCCCGGCTTCAGCGCGCCGCCCTCGATCAGCTGCCGCACGTGGCGCACCACCCGCTCCGCGACCTGTCGATCAGTGGACAGTCCAATTGCTGTCGAGGAGAGCTCAAAGGTCTTGCCGCTCGAGCCTGCTCGTGCTCTTGGCATCGCGCTGGGTTACCACCTTCGCCGCGCGCCTGTCAAGCGGATTCATGGGATGCGCTGCGGGTTCAGGCATCATTGAAGCAGCTTTGAAAGATACTGCGGAGCTGTGAGCCCGACCGGCCCACCCCTGCTGAGGTCCGCGCGTGAATCGCCTGGAGCGAACCTCTTGCATCACGTTTGGCACAGTGGTATAGCCACTCTCCAAGTATGGGCGTGATCGGTTCCGGGCAGGCGGACCGGACGCTGTTGGAGGCGGAGCTGCGCGCCGTGGTGGCGGAGGCGGCCGAGGCGCTCGCCAAGCGAGGCGGGCGGGTTCTCGTCCTCGTCCCCGACGGCACCCGGAGCATGCCGATGCCGCTGATGCGACGACTGATCGAGGAGCTGCTCGCCCCTCGGGTGGATGCGCTCGACTACCTGGTGGCGCTCGGAACGCACCGGCCCATGACCGACGCCGCGCTCAGCCGCCTGCTGGGCTGCCCGGTGAACGGGGGTCGAGCCGGCCGCGCGCGCGTCTTCAACCACGAGAGCCACAACCCCGAAGCGCTGGCGCTGCTGGGCACGCTGGCCGCCCGCGAGGTCGCCGAGCTGACGGGGGGACGCCTGAACGAAGAGGTGCCGGTCCGGCTCAACCGGCTGGTGCTCGAATACGACCAGCTCCTGGTGTGCGGGCCCGTCTTCCCTCACGAAGTCGTCGGCTTCTCGGGCGGCAACAAGTACTTCTTCCCCGGCATCGCAGGGCCCGAGGTGATCAACCTCACCCACTGGCTGGGGGCGCTCATCAGCAGCTACGAGGTGATCGGCTCGGGATACACGCCGGTGCGCGCGGTGATCGACCGCGCGGCCGCGCTGATCGATCGCCCCAAGAGCTGCCTGGCGCTGGTGGTGACCCATGCCGGGGTGGCCGGCCTGTACTTCGGTACGCCGCACGAGGCCTGGGCGGCCGCGGCCGCGCTGTCGGCGCGAGTCCACGTCGTCTACGCCGAGAAGCCGTTCCGCCGGGTGCTCTCGGTGATGCCCACCATGTATGAGGATCTGTGGACGGCGGCCAAGGGCATGTACAAGGTGGAGCCGGTGGTGGCGGACGGCGGCGAGGTGGTGATCTTCGCACCCCACCTCACGGAGGTCAGCTACGCCCACGGCCGCCTGCTGGACGAGATCGGCTACCACTGCCGCGACTACTTCACGGCGCAGTGGGACCGCTTCAAGGGCTATCCGGGCGGCATCCTCGCCCACTCGACGCACCTGAAGGGGCTCGGGCGCTACGACGCCGCGAGCGGCGTCGAGACGCCTCGCGTGCGGGTGACGCTGGCCACCAGCATCCCCGAGAAGCGCTGCCGGCGCCTCAATCTCGGCTATCTGAATCCGGCCGGCGTGAACGTCGACGAATGGAAGGGCCGCGAGGACGAGGGCGTCCTGGTGGTGCCCCGCGCCGGGGAGATCCTCTACCGGGTGCGGCCGAGCGGCGCCGGGCACGCCTAGTGTCTCGCGAGGTGCCGGCGGATTCGCGGAGATCGAAGGGGGCAGGAGCATGTCGACCGGACTGAAGATCCCGGCCCAGGGCGCCTTGGACTTTCTGTCGCTGGGGGCGCTCGTTCACCGGCTCGACCCGGGGGTCGTCCCGTTCCGCAAGGCCGTGCGCTGCGACATCCACGTCAGCGGGGGCGAGTTCAACTGCGCCGCGAACCTGGCGGACTGCTTCCGCTTGAAGACGGGCATCGCGACGGCGCTGGTGGACTACCCGATCGGCGAGCTGATCGCGGAGCGCGTGCGTGCCATGGGCGTGACACCCTTCTACAAGCGCTTCGCGCACGACGGCGTCACCGGCCCCAACATGGCGGCCGTCTACAGCGATCGCGGCCACGGCGTCCGCGCCCCGGTCGTCTTCTACAACCGCTCGAACGAGGCCGCGGCGCGACTCGCGCCGGGCGACTTCGACTGGTCCGCCATCTTCGCCGCCGGCGTCCGCTGGTTCCACAGCGGCGGCATCTTCGCAGCGCTCTCGCCGACGACCTCGGAGCTGATCGTGGAGGCGATGAAGGCCGCGCGCGCCGCCGGGGCCGTCGTCTCCTTCGACCTCAACTACCGCGCCAAGCTGTGGAAGATCTCGGGCGGCGAGGAGCGCGCGGCGGCGGTGCTGCGGCGCATCGCCGAGAACGCCGACGTGCTGGTCGGCAACGAGGAGGATCTGCAGAAGGGCCTCGGCATCCCGGGCCCCGAGCTGGCCGCGAAGTCCAAGCTCGACCCCTCCGCGTTCCTCGCGATGATCGGCGAGGTGAGCGCCCGCTACCCGCGGGTCAAGCTGGTGGCGACCACGCTGCGCGAGGTGCACTCGACGAACCGCCACGGCTGGAGCGCCGTCGCCTGGGCCGAGGGCCGCACCTTCGTGGCGCCGACGGCCGAGCTCGACGTGCTCGACCGCGTGGGCGGCGGGGACGGCTTCGCCTCCGGCTTCTTCTACGGCCTGCTGAGCGGCGAGGCGCCCGAGGACGCGCTCAGGCTGGGCTGGGCGCACGGCGCGCTGCTGACGACGTTCCCGGGCGACACCACGATGGCGAGCGCCGAGGAGGTCCGGGCGTTCGCCCAGGGCGGCTCGGCCCGCATCCAGCGCTAGGAGACCTCAGATGAGCAAGGCCGACATCGGGCTGGTCGGGCTCGCCGTGATGGGCGAGAACCTGATCCTGAACATGGAGAGCAAGGGCTTCCGGGTGGCCGCCTACAACCGCACCGTCTCCAAGGTCGACGCCTTCGTGAACGGCCGTGCGAAAGGCAGGAACATCCTCGGCGTCCACTCGCTCCCGGAGCTGGTCGCCGCCCTCGAGCGCCCGCGCAAGATCATGATCATGGTCAAGGCCGGCAAGGCGGTCGACGACTTCATCGCCCAGGTGGCGCCGCAGCTCGAGCCGGGCGACATCCTGATCGACGGCGGCAACACGCACTACCCCGACACCATCCGCCGCACCGCCGAAGCCGAGGCCCGGGGCCTGCTCTACATCGGCACCGGCGTCTCGGGCGGCGAGGAAGGCGCGCTGCGCGGACCCTCGATCATGCCCGGCGGCTCCCCCGCGGCGTGGCCGCAGCTGAAGCCGATCTTCCAGGCGATCTGCGCGCGCACCGAGGACGGCTCACCCTGTTGCGACTGGGTGGGCGAGAACGGTGCCGGGCACTTCGTGAAGATGGTGCACAACGGCATCGAGTACGGCGACATGCAGCTCATCTGCGAGGCCTACGACATCCTGCGGCGCGTGCTCGGGATGTCCGCTGCCGAGATGCACGAGGTGTTCGCGGAGTGGAACCGCGGCGAGCTCGACAGCTACCTGATCCAGATCACCGCCGAGATCCTGGCCCACAGCGACGAGGACGGGCAGCCACTCGTCGACAGCATCCTCGACGCCGCGGGCCAGAAGGGCACGGGCAAGTGGACCGGGATCGAGGCCCTCGACCTGGGCGTTCCGCTCACGCTGATCGGCGAGGCGGTCTTCGCGCGCTGCCTGTCCTCGATGAAGGAGGAGCGCGTCGCGGCCGCGCAGCGGCTCGCCGGGCCCAGCCCGTGCTTCGCGGGCGACCGCGAGGCTTTCGTCGAGGAGCTGCGGCAGGCGCTCTACGCCAGCAAGCTCGTCTCGTACGCCCAGGGCTACACGCTGATGCGCGCGGCCGCGAAGCAGCACGGCTGGAACCTGAACTACGGCGGCATCGCGCTGATGTGGCGCGGCGGCTGCATCATCCGCTCGGCGTTCCTGGACAGGATCAAGCAGGCGTTCGACAAAGACCCGGCGCTCGGCAACCTGCTGCTCGACCCGTTCTTCCGCGAGAAGCTGGTGTCGAGCCAGGCGGCCTGGCGGCGCGTGGTGTCGGCCGCCGTCCTCGACGGCGTGCCGGTGCCGGCCTTCTCGACGGCGCTCGCCTACTACGACGGCTATCGTGCGGACCGCCTGCCCGCGAACCTGCTGCAGGCGCAGCGCGACTACTTCGGCGCCCACACCTACGAGCGCGTCGACCGGCCGCGGGGGGAGTTCTTCCACACCAACTGGACCGGCCGCGGCGGAACCACCTCGGCCTCCACCTACAGCGTGTAGGGGGGCTTGCGACGCAGAGCGACCTTCGAACTAGCGCCCTGCTTCCAGCTCGTAGTGGCGCAGGATCTCGTCCCAGCGGCCCTGCGCCTTCAAAAGCAGCTCCACCACCTCGCGCACGGCGCCCTGGCCGCCTGGGGCGCTCGTCACGTAGTGGGCCGCCGGCTTCACCTCGGCGCGCGCGTTGGCGGTGGCCACGGCGAAGCCGACGCGGCGCATGATCACGACGTCGGTGAAGTCGTCGCCGACGTAGGCGACCTCCTCCGCAGCGAGCGAGCCCTCCCTCAGGATCTGCTCGAGGATCGGGATCTTCTCGACGTGGCCCTGGTAGGTCCAGACGAAACCAGCCTGGCGAGCGCGCTCCTCGGTCGCCGCCGAGACGCGGCCGCTGATCACACCCGCGCGGATGCCGACCCGCTTCAGCCAGTGCAGCGCGATGCCGTCCTGCGAGTCGAAGGCCTTCGCCTCGGCCAGCCCGCCGCGGCCGTCGGGGACGTGCCAGTAGCGGCCGTCCGTCAGCACCCCGTCCACGTCCATCAGCAGCGCCCGGACGCGCGCGGCGCGCGCCAGGATGTCTGCGCTCGGTGTCACTCGGCCTCCCCGGTGGCGCGCCGCGCCTTGGCGTCGCGCGCTCGCGAATGGTAGTACGCTTCGCCGCGACGCATCGAGCGGCGTGTGCCTGGCGGAGGCTTCCATGCGGGTAGCTGCGATCGCGCTCTCGGTGCTGCTCCTGGGTCTCGCCGGTGGCGGCGAGCGAGCGCCCTGGGTGCCGGACCCGGGCGACGGGCGCTACCGCAACCCGATCCTGTTCGCCGACTACTCGGACCCCGACGCGATCCGCGTCGGCGACGACTTCTACCTGACCTCTTCGAGCTTCAACGCCGTGCCGGGGCTGCCGATCCTCCACTCGAAGGACCTCGTCAATTGGCGGCTGATCAACCACGCGCTGCCCCGCCTCGCCCCCGAGGCGTTCTTCGCGACGCCGCAGCACGGCAACGGCGTGTGGGCGCCGTGCCTGCGCTTCCACCAGGGCCGCTACCTCATCTACTACGGCGACCCGGATCACGGCATCTACCTCGTGACGGCGACCGACCCCGCGGGCGCCTGGAGCGAGCCGGTGCTGGTGAAGCCCGGGCGCGGCCTGATCGATCCGACCCCGCTGTTCGACGACGACGGGCGCGCCTGGCTGCTGCACGCGTGGGCGAAGAGCCGCGCCGGCTTCAACAACGTGCTGACGCTGAACCAGCTGAGCGCCGACGGCCTGCGCGTGATCGACGAGGGCCGCGTCGTGATCGACGGCGACAGGCTCCCCGGCTACCGCACGCTCGAAGGCCCGAAGCTCTACAAGCGCGACGGCTGGTACTGGGTGTTCGCCCCGGCGGGCGGCGTCCGCGAGGGCTGGCAGTCCGCGTTCCGCTCGCGCAGCATCCAGGGACCCTACGAGGATCGCATCGTGCTGGCGCAGGGCGCGACGCAGATCAACGGGCCGCACCAGGGCGCCCTCGTCGAGACGCAGGGCGGCGAGTCCTGGTTCCTCCACTTCCAGGACAGGGGCCCGTACGGGCGGATCGTGCACCTGCAGCCGACCGTCTGGAAAGACGGCTGGCCGGTGATCGGCGCCGACGCGGACGGCGACGGCACCGGCGAGCCCGTGCCGAGCTCCCGCAAACCGCAGGTGCGGGGTACGCAGGCGGTCGTCGTGCCCGCGACCTCGGACGCGTTCGAGGGCCCGGGCCTGGGCCTGCAGTGGCAATGGCCCGCGAACCCGAAGCCGGAGTGGCACTCGCAGAGCGAGAGCCCCGGCGCGCTGCGCCTGCGCGCCCAGCCCGCCGCCGGCAACCTGCACGCGCAGCCGAACCTGCTGCTCCAGAAGCTCCCCGCACCCGAGCTGGTGGCCGAGACCTCGCTGCGCTTCGCGCCGGCCGCGACCGGCGAGAAGGCCGGCCTGATCGTGTTCGGCGACAGCTACGCCTGGATCGGCGTCGAGAAGACGGCAGCCGGGCTGCGCGTGCGCCAGGTCGTGGCGAACGACGCCCGTGCGGGCGGCGCCGAGGTCGAGGCCGCGAGCGCCGCGCTGCGCACCGCGGCGGTCGCGCTGCGTGTCGAGGTCCGCGAGGGGGCGCACTGCCAGTTCAGCTACAGCGAGGACGGCGTCCGTTTCACCCCGCTCGGGAAGGGCTTCCAGGCGACGGTCGGACGCTGGATCGGCTCGAAGATCGGCCTGTTCGCCGTGGCAGCGGCGGGCGCGAGGGACGCGGGGCACGCGGATTTCGAGAGCTTCGAGGTGGCGGCGATCGACAGCTCCCGGAGCGCCGCTCCCCGGAGCCGCTGACGACGGCCGCTGCCGGAAGGGGCCTTCGGTTCTCCCGGTGCCGTAGTGGTCATACCACAGCTTTCCGGGCCATGGACGCCGCCAGGCGGCGGGCCCGAACGCCACGCCGGCGCTTTGGCTCGCCGACAGGCTCGGCACCCGCGCCAATTATGGATTCTCACCGATGATCGCCAGGCTGCAGCGACGGTTGACAAGTTTTCTCGGCCCATGCTACAAGGCGACTGGGCCGACCGGGCGTGGAGTATTTCTCTCGAATTGGACTTACCACAAAGCGCTCTGACCGTCCCCCACCGCTCGGAGGTCGCCATGAGCCACGCGCAGTCCCGGCCCGCAGCACTCGCGCTCGCCGTCACTTTCGCTCTCGCCGTCCCGCTGGCCGCTCAGGACCAGGCGCTGCGAATCAACGTCCACAACGATCTCGACGCCGCGCGCTCCGCGGAGACGGTCGAGCTGCCCGCGGCGCTCTTCGCTTCCGTCCTCGGCGACAAGCTGCTGGGCCGCGTGCGCGCGTTCGAGGAGCCCTCGGGGCGCGAGCTTCTGGTCCAGGCGATCGACCTCGACAACGATCTCGCCGCGGAGCTGCTCGTGTTCCAGGCGGACTTCGCCCCGAAGCAGACGAAGCGCTTCCGGCTGGCTGTCGGGGAGCGGCGCGCCTACCGCAAGGACGACTTCAAGGTCTACGGCCGCTTCGTGCGCGAGCGCTTCGACGACTTCGCGTGGGAAAACGACCGTGTCGCGTTCCGCGTGTACGGCGAAGCCCTCGAGACCTGGCAGCGCGAGCCCCTCACGAGCAGCGCAGTGGACGCCTGGAGCAAGAAGACGAGCCGGCTGGTGCTGAACGAGTGGTACATGGCGGACGACTACCACCACGACCACGGCGAGGGCGGCGACTTCTACCCTGCAGGGAAGTCGCGCGGCTGTGGCGGCAGCGGCCTGTGGCGAAACGGGGCGCTCGTCGTCTCGAAGAACTTCCGCGGCTCGCGCGTGCTGGCGGCCGGGCCGATCCGGCTGGTCTTCGAGCTGGACTACCCGGCGTGGGAGCAGGGCGGCATCCGCGAGAGAAGGCGGGTGACGCTCGACGCCGGCAGCCAGCTGAACCGCTTCGAGAGCGTCTACGAGACCGGGGAGGCGGGGCCGATCGCGTGGGCGGCCGGCGCCAAGGTCGAGAAGGGCGCTTCGACCCGCGCGAGCCGCGAGCTCGGCATCGCCCGCAGCTGGGAGCACCAGACGCGCTACGGCGAGAACGGCTGGCTGGGCTGCGGCGTCGTCGCCGAGCCGGGGTCGCCGGTCGAGGTCCTCGAAAGCGAAGGCAACCTGCTGATCGTCACCCGGACGGCCGCGGGCCAGCCGGCCCGGTACTACGCCGGCACTGGCTGGGACGGCGGCGGGCTCTTCGAGGAGGCCGCCGACTGGGATCGCCATCTCGACGCGTTCGCCGCCCGCCTGCGCTCGCCGCTCCGCATCGAGATCGCGCAAGAGTGAGGAAGAGGAGTCGAGCATGAAGGCGCCACTGGAACCCATCACGGCAGAGCGCTGTGTCGTCCGCGACACGGCCTCGCGCCAGGGCCGGCACCTCTCCGTGGTGCCCGGCAAGACAGCAGCCCGCCACCTGCACTACGGCCGCATCATCCTCGCGGCCGGGGCGGCGCCGCTCTCGTTCTCGACGGAGGGCCGCGAGACGGGCCTGCTGTGCCTGAAGGGTACGGCCAGCGTCGAGGCCCAGGCTGCCAGCCACTCGCTCGTGCGCTACGACGGGCTCTACGTGCCACGCGACGCCCAGGTCACGGTGCGGCCCGGGCCCGAGGGCTGCGACCTCGCCGAGATCGCGGCTCCCGTCGAGAGACGCTACCCGCTCCAGCTCGTGCGCTTCGCGGACGTCCAGCAGGACCCGTCGCTGCACTTCAGCGCCGGGGGCGAGGCCTCCCGCCGCAGCCTCAACATCGTCTTCGGCAAGAACGTCGAGGCCGGCCGCATCATGGCCGGCGTCACCTTCTCGAGTCCCGGCAACTGGACCTCCTGGCCGCCCCACGAGCACGCGAACATGCTCGAGGAGGCCTACCTCTACATCGACATGCCCGCTCCGGGCTGGGGGCTGCAGCTCGTCTACACCGACCCGCGCAACCCCGAGCTGGTGACGGTCGTCCGCGACGGCGACTGCGTGCTGATGCCGCAGGGCTATCACCCGAACGTCGCGGCGCCGGGCAGCCAGATCAACTTCCTGTGGATGATGGCGGCCAACCGGGAGGGCGAGGACCGCCAGTTCGGCGTCGTCAACGTGCAGCCCGAGTACGCCCAGGGAGGCTCGGGCCTCGAAGCCTCGAGGCCGAGGTGAGCAGCCCGTTCTCGCTGGAGGGACGGGTCGCGATCGTGACCGGGGCCGCGGCGGGCCTCGGCGCGGGATACGCCGTCGCTCTCGCGGAGGCCGGCGCCGACGTGGCGGTCCACGACCGGATTCCGGTCGAGGCGACGTGTGAGCAAGTGCGCGCGCTCGGACGGCGCGCGCTGGCGCTCCAGGCCGACATCACCGATGCGCAGGCGCCCGAGCGGCTGGTGCGCGAGACGCTGAAGGGCCTCGGCTCGCTCGAGATCGTGGTCAACAACGCCGGCACCATCCGCCGCTCCCCGGCGGACCAGACGACCGACGAGGACTGGCTGGCGGTGCTCGACGTCAACCTGAGCGCCGTCTTCCGCATGTGCCGCGCCGCCGGACGCCATCTGCTCGCCCAGGGGCACGGCAAGATCGTCAACGTGGCGTCGCTGCTCGCGTTCCAGGGCGGGATCCTGGTCCAGGCCTACGCCGCGTCGAAGGGCGGCGTCGCCCAGCTCACCAAGGCGCTCTCCAACGAGTGGGCGGCGAAGGGCGTCAACGTGAACGCGATCGCTCCCGGCTACGTGCGCACCGCCAACACGGCGCCGCTCCAGGCCGACGCGGTGCGCAACAAGGCGATCCTGGACCGCATCCCCGCCGGACGCTGGGCCGAGCCCGCGGACATCGCGGGCGGCGTCGTGTTCCTGTCCTCCCCGGCCTCCGACTACGTCCACGGACACGTGCTTGTCGTGGACGGCGGCTGGCTGGGCCGCTGAGCGGGCTCGAAGAGCCTACGGCTCGGGCGGGCGGCGCTCGGTGACGTCGCGGAAGCTCCAGACGCGGCCGACCGCCTGGCCGTCGATCCGCTGCGGGGTCGAGTAGCGCTCGAAGACCCGCCCGTCCTTGAACTGCAGCACGTCGAACGAGTCCTCCTCGGGCCGGTCGTAGAGCGCCTGCACCTTCTCGCGGAAGGCGTCCGGGTCCTTGAGCTGGCCGAGCACGAAGCCGAGCAGGGCCGCGTCGTCGCGCGTCTCGAGCAGCGCGGGCGGAATTCGCCACAGCTCGGCGAAGCGGCGGTTGCTGGTGACCACGGTGCCGGCGCGGTCGACGACCAGGATGCCGTCGGCGGTCGACTCGAGCGTCGAGCGCAGCAGCGAGACCGTCCGCTTCAGCTCTTCCTCGTCGCGCTTGCGCGCGATGGCGCTCGCCACGTAGTCCGAGACGAAGGCGAGCGCGTCACGCTCCGGCTCGCCGTAGCGGACCTTCTCCTCGTAGCTCTGGACCACCATCACGCCCAGCGTGCGGCCCTGCGTCCGCAGCGGCACCCCCAGCCAGTCGACCGAGTGCGCGCCGATCAGCTCCACCTCGCCGCGCTGCTCGAGGCTGCGGAAGGCCTCGGGCGAGGCCAGCAGCGAGCGGCCGCTGCGCAGCACGTACTCGGTGAGGCCGCGGCCGGGGACCTTCGGCTGGGGGCTCTGGTCGCGCTCGTCGCGGAAGTAGGGGAACTCGATCAGGTTGCGGCGCTCGTCGAAGAGGGCGATGTAGAAGTTGCGCGCCGGCATCAGCTCGCCCACGATCGCGTGCAGCTTGGCGTAGAGCTCCTGCACGTCGACGGCCGCCGCCGCCGCCTCGCTCACCCGGTTGAGCGCGGCGCGCAGGGCCTGCCCGCGCCGCTCTTCGGTCACGTCCACCATCACGCCCAGGCTCTGGCGCACGCGGCCATTGGCGTCCGTGAAGAAGCGCACGATGTCCCGCAGCCAGACGATGCGGCCGTCCGCCGCGATCATCCGGTAGACGACCTCGTGCGCCCGGCCTTCCTGCGCGGCCTCGCGGCAGAAGGCCAGCGTCTTCTCGCGGTCGGCCGGGTGCACGTGCTGATACCAGAACTCCGGCTCCTGGAGCCAGCGCTCGACCGGGTAGCCGAGCAGCACCTCCGCCCCCCGGCTGACGAACTCGAAGCGAAACAGCTCGGGGTTGCCGCGCCAGACGATCGCGCCGACCGACTGGACGAGATCCTCGTAGGCCGCCTCGGCCGCGCGCCGCTCGGTGACGTCGAGCGCGACGCCCAGCACACCGCGCGTCTGCCCCTGCGCGTCGCGCAGCGGCTGCACGTGGGCGCGGAATGCGCGGCCCCCGAGCACCGCCTCGAAGCTCAGCGACTCGCCGTTCAGCGCCGCGCGGTGCGCGGCGGCGACCGGGTGGTCCGGATCGTGCGAGCCCATCCACTCCTGGATGCTCATGCCCACCACCTGGTTCGGGCGCAGGCCCAGGGCGGCGAGGCCGGCGCCCAGCGACAGCGTGAAGCGCAGCCGCGCGTCGGTCGACCACAGCACGGCCGGCACCTGCTCCACCAGCAGGCGCAGCCGCTCCTCGCTCTCCCAGAGCGCCTCCTCCGCCAGCTTGCGCTCCGTGACGTCGAGGATCGCGCCCTCGTAGTACTCCACCAGCCCGCCGTCCCCGCTGAAGGCCCGGACGTTCATCTCGACCCAGATGCCGCGGCCGTCCCTGCGCCGCATCTCGGTCTCGTAGTTGCGCACGACGCCGCGCTGGGCCGCCAGCAGCTTCATCCGCTCGCGATCCTCGGAGCGCACGTAGAAGTCGGCGGCATTCAGGGAGAGCAGTTGCACGTGGCTCTCGAAGCCCAGGATCTCGGCGAGCGTGTCGTTGGCCGCGAGGATGCGGCCGTCGGGCGTCGTGCGATACAGGCCCAGCGGGACGCGATCGGTGAGATCGGGCCCGACGAGCGGCAGCGGGAGCATTGAGAGCCGCGACAGGCTAACACCAGGCAGCCGGCTAGCGGGCGCCGAGCAGGGCCAGGAGCACGCCTCCCGCCGCGACGCTCGCGATCTGGAGCCCGCGGTGTTGGCGGCCTGGGCGTCTAGCGCGCCATCCAGCCGCCGTCCGCCACCAGCACGTGGCCGCTGACGTAGGCCGCCGCGCGCGAGCAGAGGAAGACGACGGGACCGGCGATGTCCTCGGCCGTGGCCCAGCGGCCCATCGGGATCCGGTCGAGGATCGCCTGGCTGCGCACGGGATCGGCGCGCAGCGCCTCGGTGTTGTCGGTCTCGACGTAGCCGGGCGCCACGGCGTTCACGGTCACGCCGCGGCCGGCCCACTCGTTCGAGAGCGCCATCATCAGCTGCACGATGCCGCCCTTGCTGGCCGAGTAGCCGGGCACCAGGATGCCACCCTGGAAGCTCAGCAACGAGGCGATGAACACGATGCGGCCGGAGCCGCGCTCCAGCATGCGGCGGCCCAGCTCGCGCGAGAGCACGAAGGCGGAGCTCAGGTTCGTCTCGATCACCCGATCCCAGTCGGCGTCCGGATGCTCGGCGGCGGGCTTTCGAACGATGACGCCCGCGTTGTTCACCAGCAGGTCGACGCCCGGCACCTCCGACCCCAGGCGGTCGAGGAACGCGTGCAGCGCCGCGCGCTCTCCAAGGTCGCAGGCGTAGCCGCGGTAGCTGCGGCCGAGCGCCCGCACGCGCGCCGCCGTCTGCTCGCTTGCGCCGCTGCGGCTGACGCCGACCACGTCTGCGCCGGCTTCCGCCAGGGCCAGCGCGACCGCCTGTCCGATGCCGCGCGCGTCACCCGTGACGAGAGCCGTGGATCCGGCGAGCGCGAAACGGGCGTGAGCTCTCTGGTCGCATCGGGCGGGCTGGTCTGACATGGCCGAGATGTGTAAGACCACCCGACCCCACCTGTCAAGATCGGCGGGGCGTCATCTTCTTCAGTTTGAGACTCTTCCCGCGCAGCGGGCTTGGCGCCCGCTGCTTTGACACTCCGGCGATCGTCGATCGACAATGGGCCCGTCCACCATCGCGAAGGCGCAGTCTTCGGCTCGGGATCGCCAGGTCACCGATCATGGGTTTCGCCGGACTCGATCTCACGGGCAAGCTGGCAGTGGTGGTGGGCGGCACCACGGGCATCGGCAGGGCCCTGACGCTCGGGCTTGCGCAGGCGGGAGCCGACGTGGTGCCGATGGCGCGCAGGGCGGAGCGGGTCGAGGAGACGGCGAGCGCCGTCGAGGCCCTGGGCCGGCGCTCCCTGCGCGTCCAATGCGACGTGACCGATCCGCCCTCGCTCGAGCGCGCCCGGGACGCCGTGCTGGCCGCGTTCGGACGGATCGACGTGCTGGTCAACAGCGCGGGACGCACCGAACGGGTGCCGACGCTCGAGATGGCGGAGGCCGGCTGGGACCTGATCATCGCCACCAACCTGACCGGCACGCTCCACGCCTGCCGCGCCTTCGGAGCGCACATGCTCGAGCGGGGGCGGGGGCGTATCATCAACATCGCCTCGTTGTCCTCGTTCAGCGCGCTCTTCGAGACCGCCGCCTACAACGTCAGCAAGGCCGGCGTCGCGGCGCTCACGAAGTCGCTGGCGGTGGAGTGGGGACCGCGCGGCGTGAACGTCAACGCGATCGCGCCCGGCGTCTTTCGAACGGCGCTCAACGAGAGGCTGCTCGAGAGCACCGAGCGCAGCAAGGAGTTCCTGCTGCGCACGCCGCTCAAGCGCTTCGGACGCGTCGAGGAGCTGCAGGGCGCGGCGATCTACCTTTCGTCCGACGCCGCCAGCTTCGTGAACGGCGAGGTGCTGGTCGTGGACGGCGGCTTCCTGGCAAGTGCGGTGAACCAATGAGCCTGCCCCATCGCGAGGCCGCCATCCAGATCCTGGCGGCATATCAGGATCGCCTCGACGCAGCCCACGGGAAAGCCGCCTACGACGCGCTGTTCGACAGCGCGCCTGCCGAGATCGGCCTGCACGAGATCGAGCTCGACAAGACCGTGAAGCGCGTCAACCCGGCCGAGCTCGCCCTGCTCGGCTACCGGCGGGAGGAGGTCGTGGGCCACCCCGCCTGGCGCTTCACGGTGCTGCAGGAGACCTCGCAGCGCGCGGCCGACAAGAAGCTGGCGGGCGGCGGCCTCACGCCCTTCGTGCGCACCTTCAAGCGCGCCGACGGCGCGGCGCTCACGATGGCGCTGGTCGAGCGCTATCTGCACGACGCGTCCGGCACGATCGTCGGCATCCGCACGGCGCTGACGCCGATCGAGGCCTAGCTGGGCACGGCCGCCTCGTTCCGGGCGGTGTCGCTGCTCGCCTGCGCGGGCCTGCTGCCTTCTGCGCCCTGCGCGGCCGCCGCTGCCCAGGCTCCAGCACCGAACTCCGTACAAGCCTCCCCACAGACCTCCGCACCGGCTGCCGCGCTGCGCTGGCGCGAAGCGCTCCAGCAGCCAGCCGACTGGTATGGCTCGCCGGAGGCCCGGCGCATCGCCCGCCAGGTGCTCCGTTTCCAGCATGCCAGCGGCGGCTGGGGCAAGAACATCGACCTCGCGCGGCCGTTCGAGGGCGCACAGATTCGCGAGCTCCTGTCCGACCTCAGCGGAGAGCGCGGCAGCACCATCGACAACGGCGCGACCTGGACGGAGCTGCGTTTTCTCGCCCGCGTGTTCGCGGCGACCGGCGACGGCGAGCTCGCGCCGGCCTTCACGCGCGGGCTCGACTACCTGCAGGGCGCGCAGTACGCGAACGGCGGCTGGCCGCAGTTCCATCCCGGAGCGACCGGCTACCGGACGCACATCACCTACAACGACGGCGCCATGGTCGGCGTGCTGGAGCTGCTGCGCGACGTCGCTGCCGGCCGGCTGCCGGCCGGCCTCGTCGACGCCCCGCGCCGCGCGCGCGCCGAGGCCGCCGTCGCCCGCGGCATCCAGTGCATCCTGAAGACTCAGGTGCTGGTCGAAGGCAAGCTCACCGCCTGGTGCGCCCAGCACGACGAGCGCACGCTGGCCCCGGCCGCCGCGCGCAGCTTCGAACCCGTCTCGCTCTCCGGCGGCGAGAGCGTCGGCATCCTGCGCTTCCTGATGGGGGAGGCCGGGCCCTCGGCCGAGATCGTGCGCGCCGTCGTCGCCGGCGTCGCCTGGCTCAGGGAGATGCGTATCGATGGGCTGCGCGTCGAGAGTGTGGCGGCGCCGGGGCTGCCGGGCGGGAGCGACCGCGTCGTGCGCCTCGACCCCGCGGCGCTCCCGTTGTGGGCGCGTTTCTACGAGATCCCCAGCGGCCGGCCGCTCTTCGTCGGGCGCGACGGCGTCACGCGCGCTTCGCTCGCGGAGATCGAGCACGAGCGCCGCGTGGGCTACGCCTGGTACGTCGACTGGCCGCGGCGCCTGCTCGAGCAGGAGTTCCCCGCCTGGGCCGCCCGGCATGCGCCCGACGCGGCGCCGCCTGCCCCTGCGAAACAGCGCGGGGAGTGACGAGCCGCTCCTTCCATCCGAATGGACGGTCACATCGCGGAGCGATTCGATTGGTATGACCATCTTTAGAACTCGGTGCTGAGCCGGTGATTCGGTTGGAGACGCGACGCCCCGACGCAATCGGCTTGACGACAGTGACATCCGCATGCTAGGAAGCAGGGGTGGCGCAGAGGCAGCGGCGGCTGACAGGTCGGACCTCCAGGAACACGCGCGCCACCAGACTTGACCACACGGACGGGACAGTCACCGCGGCGGGGGCGCAAGTGGTCGAGCACGTGCGGCGGCTGATCGAGGCCCGGCAGCTGCGCCCTGGCGACCAGCTCCCGCCCGAGCGCGAGCTGGCCCAGCGGATCGGCGTCAGCCGCCCTTCGCTCCGCTCGGGCCTGCGCAGCCTGCAGGCGATGGGTGTCGTCCACTCGCGGCAGGGAGCCGGCACCTTCATCGCCGACGGCCCGCCGCGCCTGGGCGAGGGCCCGCTGCGCTTCCTCGCCGCGCTGCACGGCTTCACGCGCGACGACATGTTCGAGGCGAGGCGCGTGCTCGAGGTCGGCTGCGCGGGGCTTTCGGCCGAGCGCGCGAGCGCCGAGCAGCTGACGATCATGGCCGAGGAGGTCACGGGCATGTTCGCCTCGCTCGGCGAGCCGCAGGAATTCCTGCGACACGACGTGCAGTTCCACCGCGCCGTCGCCGCCGGCTCCCACAACCCCGTGCTGGCGACGTTGATCGACACCCTGGCCGAGCTCGTCTTCGAGACGCGCGTGCGCACCGTCGAGCGGGCGACCGATCTCAAGGAATCTGCGGAGATGCACCGGCGCATCTACCGCGCGATCCGCGCCAACGACGCCGAGCGCGCCCGCCACGAGATGAGCGAGCACCTGAACCTCGCCCGCCAGGCTCAGGCGCGCGAGGGCGAGACCGACCCCGCGGACGGAAAGTGAGCCCCCGGATCACGGGCGTCGGCGTGCGCGACATCCGCTTCCCGACGACGGACGGGCGGGACGGCTCCGACGCGCTCAACCAGGGCGACTACTCCGCCGCCTACGTGACGCTCGAGACCGACTGCGGCCTGCGAGGCTACGGGCTCACCTTCACCAACGGACGCGGCAACGAGCTGTGCGTCGCCGCGGTGCGCGCGCTGGCGCACCACCTCGCCGGGCGCTCCCTCGCGGAGCTGACCGGCGACATGCGCGGCCTGTACCAGCGCGTCACGCAGGACGTGCAGTTGCGCTGGCTGGGCCCCGAGAAGGGCGTCCTGCACATGGCCACCGGCGCGCTGCTGAACGCGGTGTGGGACCTGTGGGCGCGGCGCGAGGGCAAGCCGCTGTGGAAGCTGCTCGCCGACATGACGCCCGAGCAACTGGTCGCCTGCATCGACTTCACCTGGATCACGGACGCGCTGACGCCGGCCGAGGCGACCGGGATCCTGCAGCGCAACCTCTCGGGCCGGGCGGCTCGCGAGGCCGAGATGCGCGCGCAGGGCTTCCCCGCCTACACCACCTCGGCGGGCTGGCTCGGCTACTCGGACGAGAAGGTGCGCCTGCTCTGCGAGCAGGCGCTGGCCGCCGGCTGGTCGCACCTCAAGATGAAGGTCGGCCGGGACCTCGACTCGAACCTGCGCCGCGCCGGCCTGATCCGCTCGATCATCGGGCCCCGGGCGCGCCTGATGATGGACGCGAACCAGTGCTGGGACGTCGGCGAGGCGATCCGCCAGATGGCGGAGCTGAAGCGCTTCGACCCCTGGTGGATCGAGGAGCCGACCAGCCCCGACGACGTCCTCGGCCACGCGGCGATCGCGCAGGCCGTGGCCCCGATCCGGGTCGCCACCGGCGAGGCCTGCGCCAACCGCGTGATCTTCAAGCAGCTCATGCAGGCGAACGCGATCGGCTTCTGCCAGGTCGACTCCTGCCGCGTGGGCGGCGTCAGCGAGGTGCTCTCGATCCTGCTGATGGCCGCCAAGTTCGACGTGCCGGTCTGCCCGCACTCGGGCGGCGTCGGCCTGTGCGAGTACGTGCAGCACCTGTCGATCTTCGACTACATCGCCGTGGGGGCGTCGCTGACGGACCGCGTCTGCGAGTACGTGGACCACCTGCACGAGCACTTCGTGGAGCCGGTGCGGATCGTGAACGGCCGCTACGCGGCGCCGCTGCTGCCCGGCTACAGCATCCAGATGAAGGCCGCGTCGCTCGACGAGTACGAATTCCCGAAGGGGGCAGCGTGACTGAGCTGGCGAGCGTGGCGGCGGCGGACGGGACGGAGAAGCGCGGCCACGTGCGCTGGGTGGTCTGCGCGCTGCTCTTCTTCGCCACCACCATCAACTACATCGACCGCCAGGTGCTGGGCATCCTGGCGCCCGAGCTGCAGCGCTCGATCGGCTGGAGCGAGGTCGAGTACGGCTACATCGTGACCGCCTTTCAGGCCGCCTACGCGCTGGGCCTGCTGGTGGTCGGGCGGCTGCTCGACCTGCTCGGAACCAAGCGCGGCTTCGCGACGGCGCTCTTCTTCTGGAGCCTGGCGGCGATGGCGCACGCGCTCGCGAAGACGCCCTTCGGTTTCGGCGTCGCGCGCTTCGCGCTGGGCCTGGGCGAGGCCGGCAACTTCCCCGCGTCGATCAAGACCGTGGCCGAGTGGTTCCCGCGCAAGGAGCGCGCGCTGGCCACCGGCATCTTCAACGCCGGGTCGAACGTCGGCGCGGTGATCGCGCCGGCCATCGTGCCCTGGATCGCGCTCACCTGGAGCTGGCAGGCGGCCTTCGTGATCACGGGCGCCATCGGCTTCCTGTGGCTGTTCGCCTGGTCGACCCTGTACCACACGCCCGAGACGCATCCCCGGCTCGGCCGCGCCGAGTTCGCCCACATCCGCTCCGACCCGGCCGAGCCGACGACGCACGTGCCCTGGCTGCGCCTGATGCCGCACCGCGCCACCTGGGCCTTCGCGCTCGGCAAGTTCATGACCGACCCGATCTGGTGGTTCTACCTCTACTGGATCCCGAAGTTCCTGAACGAGAACCACGGGCTGTCGCTGGCGAGCCTGGGCCCGCCGCTGATCACGATCTACCTGGTGGCGGACGTCGGCAGCATCGGCGGCGGCTGGCTCTCCTCCACGCTGCTGAAGCGCGGCTACTCGGTCAACGCGGCGCGCAAGATCGCGATGCTCGTCTGCGCGCTTCTCGTCACGCCGGTCGCCTTCGCGTCCGACGTGAAGGACCTGTGGACCGCCGTCGCGATCATCAGCCTGGCCGCGGCCGCGCACCAGGGCTGGTCCGCCAACATGTTCACGCTCGTCTCCGACATGTTCCCCCGGCGGGCGGTCGGCTCCGTGGTCGGCTTCGGCGGCATGTTCGGCAGCATCGGCGGCATGCTGGTGGCCACGCTGACCGGCTGGCTGCTGCAGATGACCGGCAGCTACGTGACCGTCTTCGTGATCGCGGGCTCGACCTACCTGGTCGCGCTGCTGGCGATCCACGGGCTGTGCCCGCGTCTGGCGCCGGCCGACCTCGGGGACCTGGAGGCCACGCGCGCGTGAGGCCATTCCTGCGGGACGACTTCCTGCTCGAGACGCCGCTCGGGTCGAAGCTCTACCACGACGTGGCGGCGGGGCTGCCGATCATCGACTACCACTGCCACCTCTCGCCCGAGCTGATGGCGCGCGACCACCGCTTCCGCTCGATCACCGAGATCTGGCTCGACGGCGACCACTACAAGTGGCGCGCGATGCGCACGAACGGCGTGCCGGAGCGCTTCTGCACGGGCGACGCCTCGGACTGGGAGAAGTTCGAGGCCTGGGCGCGCACGGTGCCCGACACCCTGCGCAACCCGCTCTACCACTGGACGCACATGGAGCTGCGCCGGCCGTTCGGCGTGGAGCTGCTGCTCTCGCCGGCGACCGCGCGGGAGGCGTTCGATCGCTGCAACGCGCGGCTCGGCGAGAGCGGCTTCACGGCCATGGGGCTGCTCGCCGGATTCAGGGTGGCGGTCGTCTGCTCGACGGACGACCCGACCGACACGCTCGAAGCCCACCGGACGCTGGCGGCGCGCCCGGACCCCGCGACCTGCGTCTACCCGACCTGGCGCGCCGACCGCGCCCTCGCGGTCGAGGATCCCGCCGCCTTCGCCGCCTGGCTCGAGAAGCTCGAGGCGGTCTCGGGCCGCTCGATCTCGAGCTGGGCCTCTCTGCTCGACGCGCTCGAGGCCCGCCACGCCGTCTTCCACGAGCTGGGCTGCCGCGCCTCCGACCACGGGCTCGAGCGGATCGAGGCCGAGCCCTGGAGCGACGCGGAGGTGGCGACCTCGTTCGAGAAGCTGCGCGCCGGGCGCACGCTCGACGCCGGCGAGGCCCGCCGCTACCAGTCGGCGCTGCTCCACCGGCTTGCCCTGCTCGACCACGCCAGGGGCTGGGTGCAGCAGTTCCACCTGGGCGCGATGCGCAACAACAACAGCCGCATGCGCCGGCGGCTCGGACCCGACACCGGCTTCGACTCGATCGGCGACTTCTCGCAGGCTCGCTCGCTCGCGCGCTTCCTCGACCGCCTCGACGAGGGAGACCAACTGGCGCGCACGATCCTCTACAACCTGAACCCGGCCGACAACGAGCTCTTCGCGACGATGATCGGCAACTTCCAGGACGGCAGCGTCCCGGGCAAGCTGCAGCACGGCTCCGCCTGGTGGTTCCTGGACCAGCTCGACGGCATGCGCCGGCAGCTCGACGCGCTCTCGAACATGGGCCTGCTCTCGCGCTTCGTGGGCATGCTCACGGACTCGCGCAGCTTCCTGTCGTACTCGCGCCACGAGTACTTCCGCAGGCTGCTGTGCACCCTGCTGGGCGACGACGTGCGCCGCGGGCTGCTGCCGGAGGAGCCGGAGCTACTGGCCCGCCTCGTGCGCGCCGTCTGCTTCGAGAACGCCCGCGATTACTTCCGCTTCACGCTGGGCCGAGCCGCAGCCGGCTCTTGATCTCGCGGTACGCCGCCTCGATCAGGGCCTCCAGGGCGGAGGCGTCGACGCTCGTACCGGGCCTGAGCTTGACGTGACGACCGAGCTTCCCGGTTCCCTCCAGCAGACGGGCCGGATCGGGCAGCACCGCACCTCGGAAGAAGAGGACACTGGCATGTGCCCGGTACGTGTTGACGTACGCGAAGCCTGCGTCGCCGACACACGCCGTCGGGCACCCGTCGTGCATCAGCTCTCGGACGTCCGAACCACACTGCCTCATGCGCTCGAACCAGGGCCGCACGAGCGCCCGCAGATGCTCCGGCTGCCCGTCGAGCCACGACTCGACGGCGGGATCCCGCCTCGCACCGCCGGAGAACCGGAGGACGGCAGCGCCTGGTTCGACGGCGCGCCCTGAGCTACCTCGCGACGATCCCGATCGTCCCAAGCCACGTCTCCATCAGTTCAGGCCATCCCGTGATGGGAGGCTCCGCGCGGCGGATTCAACCCAAAGGCGGCCTTCTCGCGGACTCCTCTGGAGAATAGACCCCAGCAGCTCAGTCGTCGATGGGCTCCTTGCCCGCGATACCGTCCTTCATTGCCTGGATTTCCGCTGGGGAGTGTCCCTGCCAGTCCAGGTGTTCGCGCACGACACGCAGCGCCTCCTTGGAGCGATAGGACTTCGTGGGATTTCCTGGAAACCTCTTGTTTGTCAGGTTGGGGTCATCCATGAACGAGCCAGTCGGTTCCACCTCGTAGATTCGGCCCGGTCCTTCGCCCTTTGCCAGCTCCGCTCCCCAGGTGGCCGCGTTCAGCGTCTCGCTGAAGTAGACCCAAGGCGACCTCCGTTCAGTGAAGTTGGAGGCATAGCCGGGTTGAATCAGGTCCCCAGGCTTCAGGTCCGCCCGGGTGCCATGGTAGAAGCGCTTCTCCGCCACCAGCCCTCCGTTAGTTAGTCAGAATAGACGAACCGCACGAAAGCGACGGCGAGAGCGAAGATCCCGCCGCCGTGGAAGGTAGCGAGGTTCGTCGGGCTGTGCCCTCGAGACCGCCGGTACAGACCCCACAAGTGCATCACGCTCCCACCCCCGAAGAAGGCAATTGGGAGGCTTACGCCCGGCAGCCGGCCGCTCCGGAACACCGGTTCAGGGAACATCATCGCTGACAGCCACCCAACGCCCAGCCCCAGGATTAGATAGCCGACGGTTGCGAGGTAGGGACTTCGATTCCGTCTTCCAAACGCCTCCTTCAGGCCGGATAGGCCGAGCTCCAGGAGGACCTCGCCGAAGAACTCGGCGACGAACTCCAGCAGGATGAGCAGCAACTCGCTCAGAAGCTCAACCACGCGAGCTCGTGAGACATCTGTCCGCCGAACACCAAGGGTCAGTTGCGAAGCGCGACTCGGTGAACTTGGCCCGGCTCCGGCGCGCCGTGCCGGGTCCGCCTACAGAGTGATCGCGCCTCGCCTGCTGGATGCGCTTGTTCGACAGCCCAAGCACCTTCACACCGGTCTCACGACACTGTACATGACAGCGTCTGAAGGTCCGTTCGGCAGAACCAGGCGGATGTTGCAGACCCTCACGAGGTCCTCGTGGGGCCTGTCGCACGCGGGCGTACAGCTGCGACCCGCGGCCGATGGACGCCGGCCCGCGAAGCGGGCTCACCTACAGTGCTGGCCGGCGCTTTGCCAGCGGCATCCGCTCCGTTAGGCGGCTCCTGCAAGTGCCTTCTCATGTCGTCGTGCCAGGAATCGATGGTTGAGTGCCAGCACCCCGCATGCGAGTGCGGCGCCCAGGAGGAATGGGCTCTGAGAGACGGCGAACGCGATGGCGTAGACGGCGCCGAACAGGCCCATTTCGTGAGCAGACGCGCGGAACATGAAGGCCCGTGGATACTCGATGCGCCCTCGCAGGTGCTGGATGCCTCGAGTGAAGAGATACCAGTTCCTCAGGTGACGCACGTGTATGGTCATCTGCAGACCAAGCAGCGCGCCCAGGATGCCCAGATAGACGTGCCGGAGGTCTGGGCTGGGCGCGAGTGCGCGCTGCACCAGGATCACGTAGAGCGTACTTCCGACGAGGGCCAGGCCGAAGCGGGGGCTGAGCCTGCGAAGGGCATTGACGTCAGCCACCCACAGCGGCGTCAGCTCGTAGCTACCCTCGAAGACGAGTTTGTCCTGAGCTCGGTACCTTACGGCGCACGCGATGGTCAGCAGGTTGTCTGACAGATAGGCCAGGGCCCAGAGGAGCGGACCAGCCCACGCCGTGTCGATCAGGAACTCAGGCACCATGTCTCCCATACTAGTCTGGCGAACACCGGCGTTCAGCTGCGAAACGCGACTCGATGCCCGCATCACGATGAGGAAATCAAGCCGTCCTCATGCTGCGCGCCTGCGGCGCCGCGACCCCTTTGAAGATCAGCCAGAACGCGAACCAGATTTCGAACACCAGCATCGGCATCCAAATCGTCATGCCGTCCTGAACGATGCCCAGAATCCGCAAGGGTAGGCCGATGACCAGCAGCACCGACGCGATCAGTCCGACCCACGCGAGCGATACGGGAACGGTCCGCGCGCGCAGCAATAGGTAGCAGAACAGCGTGCTGCCGATGGCGAAACACGTCCCCCCGATGAGAAAAGTCGCACCATCTGCTTGTTTGAGCAGCGACTCGAGACCCTGCACAGATGTGTCCGCGCCGGTCGCCCCCCTGCTCGCCGTCGCGAGCCGCAGCAGGGCAAGCCCGTTGACGGTAGAGACAACTGCGATGACGCCCTCGGTGAACCGGCTGCACAGTCCGAGCAGCGCGAGTTCGCGGTCTTCGTCCCGGGTAAGGGCGTACAGCGTGACACCGAGAATCACGGCGCACGCCGCTTGTAGCAGCGTCAGTAGCACGTTCACGCGATGCGCCATCTCGTGCTCGGCGATGGCCGCGAACCTCGCTGCGGCGCCTTCCGCCCCCGCTGTGACTTGGCTCATCATGTACATGCTCCCGATTCCGGTCGCGATGTAGAGCAGAAAGGTGGTTCCGGCGAGTCGCGAGTTTCCTGTGCGCGTCATGCATGATCCTCCCGGGCGCGAACGTCGGCCTGTTCAACCGTCACGACGCACCCCAGTGATGCAGCGGGGCTACCCACGGATACCTGGCGCGGGACTCCTTCGACCGCTTGGTTGTAGACGGGGAGGAACCCGGTCAACGCCTCATCGGTAACGTGCAGCCCGAGCGCGAGGGCGAGGCCCACCCAGGCTGCTCTCCACTGGGCGATCCGCCTCGCCATGACTGCCTCCATTCACTTCTCAAAGGAGGTGCCGAACAAACAGGGTTGTAACAAATGACGCCCAGCATCAGCGGCGGCGTGCAGCGCCGCCCGCTGCATGCTGTTGTTAGCGCGCATGGGGGAAGACTCCTGCGCTACCGGGCCTCGAGAATCTCGTCTACGGTAGCAACCTCATCAGTTGTCGACGTTGCGACTACCGTGATTTCCAGGCGCCTTCCGGAACAGTCAAGCACAGCAGTTCGGACCTCGGCGCCTGGCTGGCGGTTTGTGCCCGTGAGCAGGGAGCATTGACGTCTCCCCTCTCGTGCGAATCCTTCGAGCACGGCATGAACGGCCTTCGCAAGGGGGACACCCTGAGTTTGGTCCTCCGGGCTCCAGTAGCGCCTGATGCTGGCAAGTCTGCCAGCAGTGAATATGACGTTCGCAACAGCCCCACCGCCTGGGCCCTTCGCCGTCACCATCCATCCAGTATTTGGTCCCGTCTCACTTAACTTCTGCAGATTGAACTGGTCGGCGAGTTGGGCTATCAGGCGGTCCTGTGGCATACCAAGGCGAAGCGCAATGCCACCGATCTCCATCGTGGGTCTTGTGTTCTTCGTCTCGCTCGAGGCGCCCCCGCTCAGGACCGCCATCGCGACCAGGAGACTGGCCCTCATTTCAATCCTCCAGTCACATGCAACAACTCGTCGTGCGACTTCATGAAGGGGCTGCTCTTGTCCGGTGCAACGCCAACGTACGCCCAGGCTGTTCGGTCGGTCTCTGCATGTCGTAGCGCACCTTGAACCAGAGCAAGGGCGCGGCCGCTGCCGTCTTCGATGTACCACTTTGCCGGGCGTTCAGTATGGACTCTGGGACGCAGGATCAGAGCAGCTTCTGGGGTGAGCTCTGCCCCGCTCGATAACGAGGGCCACCATTCCGGCGCGCCCCTCGGTAGCCACTCCGCGAGCTTCCCCTGGAGGAGGAGGTGACCAAGCAGTTGAGATTCTCCAGGGAACATCGTATTGACAATCGCGCAGCTGAGAAGATCCGACAAAGGGAGCTGGACGTAGTGCCACGTGCGATAGGCCGCCAGAACGCCATCCTCAAGTTCGTTTCTACGCAGTTGGCCGTCCAGACCCTCGGCGCTGTTCCAGGGCCAGCCGTCCAAGTCCGTCAGCTGTGGTTTGCCCTTCTTGCGTAGGTCGTAGGAAACGTATCTGCGTATGACCTCTTCTCGCGGCACGTTCTCTCGAACTACTCGCACGAAGGTCCGCCTAACACCCCGAGTTCACCTGCGAGCGTCCAGCGCTTGCGCCGAGCTCGTCAGGTGCAACTCGTTGCTCTCTCGACTGCCCTCGCGCCCTACGCACACTTCACAGCCAACTTGTCCCACTCGCCGTTCCATACCACCGCGAGGCGCATCGAGGAAGGTCTAACCCCGTCTCCAGAGACGGTGATTGTGAACCGATACTCGCCGGGGGCTGCAAAGAGTGCCGCGTAGCGCATGGGCACAGCCACGACCTGGGGCTTGATGGTCGGAGACACGGATCGCGTGGAGAGCACGTCCACGAAGTGAGGAACACCCTTGGGGAGGTTGAGTGCCCCAAAAGCCGCGTCGCCCTGGGACGCCCACCCCAACTGAAAGCTCTCGCAGTACTCGGTGGCCTGGAACCCACCCGACTCTGCTCGACGCTCAATATTGACCAGATAAGCGCGGCAGCTCTTCGCGAGCACCCACCTCGTGTTCAGGACCTTCACGCGCAGGTAGAGCGCTTCGTATTGCGTGTCTCCCGCGACCTCGGGCGTTCTGGTGAGGAAGTAGCTCGACTGTTCAAATGTCAGCGCCAGCCTCGGCGCGAAGAGCCATGCACGGAGCGGCTCCAGCAGGAGCGCCGTCGCAAGCCCTCCGAGATAGCTGACGATGGCGGGAGCCATGGGCGTGAGACTATCGAGGACGGCCCTCAGCCACTGCCGCATTCCGGCTCCTCCCCCAAAGCTCGGTCTAACACACGGATAAGCAGCGAAACCCCCGGTGCTCGCCGAAGGGCGAGCACGCGACGCCGAAGGCGGCGCGAGGGGGTTTCGTCAGCTTCATCCGATTGTTCGGCAGCATCACGGCAGGATGCTCGTGCACCCTTGGGGACATCGTCCAGCTGCCGTTATCGGCAGAGGACGCTCCGCGTAGCAGAGGGTAGGGCGATTGTCGGCGCAGAACCAGCGACCCCCTGACACGGTGGGCTCCAAGGTGTAGGCGTAGGACTCCACGCTCGACTTGGACATCGTTGGACCTAGTGCACTCGCTTGAGGTGCCGGACCAGGATGGAATGCAGCGCTGTACCCAGGTGGTGCCGCGGCAAACTCCTGAGTCAGAAACGGGGGCGCAGTAGCGGGCCAGGTTGGTAGGCACTTCGGGGCGTCGAGGAGGCAAGTGGGGCTGTCGAAGTACCACCCGTTGTTCGCGGAGTAGGCGGCCTCTGAGCTGACGATTACGCGCAGATGCACGACTGCTTCTGTCTCCAACGGGCGCATTACGAAGGCCGTGTGAGCACACGCTGTAACAGCTGCGGCGCTGAACAGGATGAGCAGTCGACCTACGATTCGAGCCCTCACGCTATGTGCGCCCCATGTCTGCCGAACAAGTGAGTCGGCTGACAAGATGGTCCATTAGCGCTGCGGGCGATCCTGGAAGCGTCTGAGGGAACGGGGCATCGGCGAACTCTCCAGATCAACCGAAGGGATTGGTCGAGTAGTGTAGCGCCGTTAGGCCCGCTGGGCTGTGTCGAACCGATACATCGACGTCGGTCATCGGTCGCGCACCGAGAACCGCCGCATCAGGCCGACCAGCATTGAGACGATGCGGATCAGCAGGGACCGCCCGCGGCGGTGGTCGCCTGGGCTGACGAGGCCGCGGGCCAGGAGCAGGTCGAGCGCGGCCCCGGACTCAGTGGCCGACCCGCGGGCGATCGAGAAGAAGTGGCATTTCTCGGCCGGCGACGACCGTCCAGCACCCTCCGCTGTGTTCAGGCAGATGCTGACGGAAGCGCGGTCGAGCTGATCGCGCAGGGCGCCGAGACCGCGGCCCCGGCAAAGGCGCGCGGCGAGCTGCTGGAACTCGAGCGAGACGCGATAGGCATCGAGCCGGTCGTGCTCCAGCCAGGCGTCAGGCAGCGGCTCTCGACCGTCAGCGGGTAACGGGCACGCGCGGGTGGGAGCGGCAGACACACCGGCGGGAGCGGTGCCGGCTGCGGGACCGGCGTCGGGCTGTGCCATCTGTCACCTCCGTTCGGGCCGGCGAGGGCCGGCCTCTCACGAGGTGGAGGCCGGCCCGAGCGGAACGAAGGTCACAGCATGGCCGGTGACGCCCCGCGCAAGTGGCCGGGCACGCACCGTGACGCCGTGCGTGATCGGTCGGTTCGTCGGATGCAGTCGCACGGCGGCGCGGAGCGTGCAGCGATGCCGTTAGGGCGTCCTCAGGGCGCAGGCTCCACGTTCACGTTCACGTTGCTCGTTGACGTTCACGTCCGTAGCAGGCTGCCCCGTTCCCGTTCACGTCCGTAGCTCAGATCGCCGGCGCCTCCATGCCCATCCCCGCCCACTCCTCCCGCGAGGGCCCGTAGACGCCGGCGACCGGCAGCCCCGCCTGCCGCATCAGCACGGTCATCTGCCCGCGGTGGTGCGCCTGGTGCGCGATCAGCGCCATCAGCGTTCCGCCGCGCTTCCAGCGCTGCCCGTACATGTCGTCCTCGCTCTCGAGGCTCTTGTCCGACCAGTCGAGCCGGATCTCCTCGTCGAGCGAGGCGGCCGCCTTCTCGTAAGCGGCGGCGATCTCGGCAGCGTGGGCGGGCACCGGTGCGTGCTCGGCAGGGCCCTGCACCTCGAGGCCGGTGCGGCGCATCATCTCGCCGATCGTCTGCGTGACGTGCCAGGCGAGGCGCCCCAGCGTGCGGTGCTGCGGACCGACCGCCGTCGCCAGCGAGGCGTCGGTCAGCGCGCGCAGCAGCTTGAGCGTGGCTCCGCTCTCGTACTCCCAGCTCTTCTCGAAGTCGGCCAGGCGTCTGAACATGGCGCGCCCCCTTTGCTAGTCGTGACGTCCGCTCGCCTGTAGTTTGGCCCAGGTGTCCTTCAGCGTGACGGTGCGATTGAAGACGAGACCGCCGGGCCGCGAGTCGGGATCCGGACAGAAGTAGCCGAGCCGCTCGAACTGCACGGTGCGGCCGACGGCCGCCTCCGCCAGGCTGGGCTCCACCTTGCAGCCGGACAGCGTCTCGAGCGAGTGCGGGTTGATGTCGGCGAGGAAGTCGCCCTCGGCGCCGGGATCCTCGCGCGTGAAAAGGTGCTCGTAGAGCCGCACCTGCGCCTCGATCGCGTGCGCGGCCGAGACCCAGTGCAGCGTCGCCTTGGGCCTGCGGCCGTCGGGCGAGTCGCCGCCGCGCGTCGCGGGGTCGTAGCTGCAGCGCAGCTCGACCACCTCGCCCGCGGCGTTCTTCACCACCCGCGTGCAGCTGACGAAGTAGGCGTAGCGCAGGCGCACCTCGCGCCCGGGGGCGAGGCGGAAGAACTTCTTCGGCGGGTCTTCCATGAAGTCCTCGCGCTCGATCCACAGCTCGCGCGAGAACGGCAGCTTGCGGGTGCCCGCGGCGGAATCCTCGGGGTTGTTGACGGCGTCGAGCTCCTCGACCCGGCCCTCGGGGTAGTTCTCGATCACCAGCTTCAGCGGCCGCAGCACGCCCATCCGCCGCGGCGCCTCGCGGTTCAGCACCTCGCGCACGCAGTGCTCGAGCATGCCGACCTCGACGACGCTGTCGCGCTTGGCGAGCCCGATGCGCTCGGCGAAGACGCGCAGGCCTTCGGCCGGGAAGCCGCGCCGGCGCAGGCCCGACAGCGTCGGCATGCGCGGGTCGTCCCAGCCGCTGACGTGGCGCTCGTTGACGAGCTGCAGCAGCTTGCGCTTGGACAGCACGGTGTAGGTGAGGTTCAGGCGCGCGAACTCGATCTGGCGCGGCTTCGAGGGGACGGGCAGGTTCTCGAGGAACCACTCGTAGAGCGGCCGGTGGTCCTCGAACTCCAGCGTGCAGAGCGAGTGGGTGATGCCCTCGATCGCGTCCGACTGCCCGTGCGCGTAGTCGTAGGTCGGGTAGATGCACCAGGCGTCGCCGGTCAGCGGATGCGGCGCGTGCAGGACGCGATAGAGCACGGGATCGCGCAGGTTGATGTTGCCCGAGGCCATGTCGATCTTCGCGCGCAGCACGCGCGCGCCGTTCGGGAACTCGCCCGCCCGCATCCGGCGCAGCAGGTCCAGGTTCTCCGCGGCGCTGCGGTTTCGGTACGGACTCTGCTGGCCCGGCTCCGTCAGCGTGCCGCGGCGCTCGCGGATCTCGTCGGCACTCTGGTCGTCGACGTACGCCTTGCCCGCGCGCACCAGGTGCTCCGCCCACTCGTAGAGCCGCTCGAAGTAGTCGGAGGCGTGGTAGAGGTGCTCGCCCCAGTCGAAGCCGAGCCAGCGCACGTCCTGCTCGATCGAGTCGATGTACTCCTGCTCCTCCTTCGCCGGGTTGGTGTCGTCGAAGCGCAGGTGGCAGCGGCCGCCGTTCTCCTGAGCGATCCCGAAGTTGAGGCAGATCGACTTGGCGTGGCCGATGTGCAGGTAGCCGTTCGGCTCGGGCGGAAAGCGCGTCACGATCCCCGCGTGCTTCCCGCTGCGCAGGTCGGCCGCGACGATCTCGCGGATGAAGTCGAGCGGCTTGACGGCCGCGGCCTGGTCTTCGGTCATGGCTCCCTAGTCCGTGCGGCCCGGCTGGCGCGCCGGAACCGCCCTCAGTGCCTCGATCGCCCCCTTCAGACGGCGGCGCACCAGCTCCTTGCCGAGCACCGCCAGCGTCTCGAACAGCGGCGGCGTCGCGGAGCGGCCGGTGGCGGCGACGCGCAGCGACATGAACAGCTCCTTCGCCGGCCAGGCGCGGGCCTCGGCCTCGGCCCGCACGGCGGCCTCGACGCTCGCGGCGCTCCAGTCGAGCAGGCCGTCGATGCGGTCCTCGAGCAGTTGCTTCAGCGCCTTCGCCGTTTCGGCGGGCGTGCGGCCCTTCGGCACCAGCTCCGCGAGCGCCGCCGGGTCGTAGCCCAGCTCGCCCACGAAGAAGAAGGACGCGTACTCGAAGAAGCCCTCGAGCGTGTCGACGCGCTCCTGCACCAGCGGCAGCACGCGCAGCAGGCTCTCGTCCGACAGCGGCCCCTGGCGCAGCTTGCCGAGCAGCCCTTCGGGCGACAGGCGGCGCAGGTACTTGCCGTTCAGCCAGGTGAGCTTCCGCACGTCGAACACGGGCCCGCCCAGCGAGATGCGCTCGAGCTCGAAGGCCGCGGTGAACTCCTCCTGCGTGAATTCCTCGCGCTCGTCGGGCATCGCGAGGCCCATCAGCGCGAGGTAGTTCACGAGCGCCTCGGGCAGAAAGCCCGCGCGCCGGTAGTGGTCGATGCTGACCGGGTTCTTGCGCTTCGAGATCTTCGAGCGGTCGGCGTTGCGCAGGAGCGGCAGGTGGCAGTGGAGCGGCGGAGTCCAGCCGAAGCCGCGGTAGAGCTCGAAGTGCTTCGGCAGCGACGACAGCCACTCTTCGGCCCGGATCACGTGGCTGATGCCCATCAGGTGGTCGTCCACCACCACGGCCAGGTGGTAGGTCGGGAAGCCGTCGCTCTTCAGCAGCACCTGGTCGTCGATCTGCTGGTTCGGGAAGCGGATCTCGCCGCGCAGCAGGTCGTGGACCACGGCCTCGCCCTCGCGCGGCATCTTGAGGCGGATCACGTGCGCCTCGCCTGCCGCGCGGCGCCGGGCCGCCTCGTCCGCAGCGAGCCCGCGGCAGAGCCCGTCGTAGCCGAAGTTCGCCTTCTTCGCCTTCTGCTCCTCGCGCAGCGCGTCGAGCCGCTCGCGCGTGCAGAAGCAGGGGTAGGCGGCGCCGCGCTCGACCAGCAGGCGTGCGTGCTCGCGGTAGATCTCGCCACGCTCGCTCTGGCGGTACGGCCCGTGCGGCCCGCCGACGTCCGGCCCCTCGTCCCAGCCGAGCCCCAGCCAGCGCAGGGCGTCGAAGATCATCCGCTCGCTGTTCGGATGGCTGCGCTCGCGGTCGGTGTCCTCGATCCGCAGCACGAACTGGCCGCCGTGCTTGTGCGCGAGCGCGCGGTTGAAGAGCGCGACGTAGGCGGTGCCGACGTGCGGGTCGCCGGTCGGCGAGGGCGCGATGCGGGTGCGGACGGGGGTGGTCATCTTGGGCGCGCCTCGGCACGACGGCGCGTCGGGCTATCCGCGGGCCGGAGGCGAGACGGGAAGGCTATCACGCGCGCGCGAGGAGCACGCAGGCCCCCGCGCGGCCGTCCTTGGTGCTCGCCGCGCAGGTCGCCTCGAACGCGAGCGTCGCTCGGGTCTGCCTGGCGTAGGCCGCGAAGGCGCCGTTCTGCTCGATGTCGTCGGCGAGGAGGGCGAAGCGGGACGCTCGGTGCCGGTGGGCCAGCTCGAACTCGAACGCCATGTTGCGCGAGGTGTGCAGGCTGTCGTGGATGAAGACGTCCAGAGTGCCGAGTCGCGCGAGCAGCGCCGGGAGCACGCGACGGCTGGCGCCGCGATGGAGCGTCCAGCGCGACCGGAGGCTGTGGGGCACCAGCCGTCCGACGAGGTCGTCCGCGTCGTGCGCGAGCGGGGGCAGGTCGATGCTGTGCAGCTGGCCGTGGCCGTTCCGCTCGAGGGCCGTGAGCACGAACGTCGTGGTGACGCCGTAGGCGACTCCGGTCTCGACCACGGTTTGCGGCCGCAGCGCGCGGCAGGCGATGTAACACAGCCGCGCGATGCGGGTGTCGGCGTTGTGGCGCAGCGCGATCCCCGGCGACGCGCCCAGCGCCGTCACGCCTTCGGCGAGCCTCGCCTCGATGCCGCTCTCGTCCACTTCGCGATCGAAGCCGGCGGCGTCCACGCCGAGGGTAGCGCCCAGCCCGCGCAGCAGGTCAGGCCAGGGCTGGGTTGGGTAGGCCTCCGGGCGCCCGAGCCAGCGGTCAGCTCGCACCTCCAGCACGGCCCGCACGCGATCGGCGAACTCGCGCGGATCCCGCGCCAGGACCCCGAGCAGCAGCCCCAGCTTGGAAGCGCTCATCGCCTCACGCCGAGACGATGCATCAGTGCGATCCACAGGCCGCGCGCCTGGGCCGACAGGCGCTGGCGGCGCGGGTCGAGCGCGGCCGCCCAGCGCGCGGGATGGACGCGAGCGAGCGGCTCGCCCCGGCGCCGCTCCTCCTCGGTCTTCAGCGCGGGGTAGCGCTCGATCTGGTCGGCCGCGACGAACAGCAGCATGTTCTGCGCGTAGAAGAACTCCACGTCGGGGTCGTGCCAGATGCGCGGACGCAGGCAGTCGACGACCAGGTAGTCCCGGGCGCGGAACAGCGCGGCCCAGTACTCGGGCCACTGCTCGTTGACGTGGCGCGTGCCGCCCTGCCCCGGGATCGCGGCCGAGAAGCCGACGACCGGAGCGAGCGCCACGAGGTCGCCGACGAAGCGCTCAGCTTCCGTCGGAGGAAGGTGCTCCGCGACCTCGAGGCTGAGCGCGAGCTCGAAGCGTCTCGGCAGCCGCAGCGGCAGCGAGAGATCGTGCGCGTGAAACAGGGCGGGCGGGATCCGCAGCAGCCCGGTCACGTGCGCACCGTCGACCCCGAGCACGTCGTCGACGCCGGACTCGCGCAGCACCTCGAGCCAGGCGGCGGCGCCACAGCCGACGTCCACCGCGCTGCGCGGCGCCACCAGCTGCATCAGCAGGGGGACGACGCGCCGGGCGGAGCGCGACGCGCGCTGCCACGACGTGCTGTAGAACGTCTCCGGGTACGCCTCCACCGCCCGACCTCCTGGCCAGCTTGAGCGCGCGGGAGCCTTCGCGCTAACGTCCGCCGATGAGCCTGCCCGCGCGCCTGTACTCGGCGGCCCTCTACAGGCTCTCCTCCCTGTTCACCTGGAAGGGACTGACGCGCTTCCTGGAACGCGAGTACGCGCGCATCCCGCCCGGCGCCCGCGTCCTCAGCGTCGGGGCCGGCGGCCGCTTCAACGAGCTATTGTATCCACACGCTCGCACCCGGCCCTTCGCGCTGACCTCGCTCGACATCGACGCCGCGCGCCGGCCCGACGTGGTGGGCGACCTGTGCGCGTCGCCGTTCCGGCCGGGCAGCTTCGCCGCGATCGTGATGGGCGAGGTGCTCGAGCACGTGCAGGCGCCGCAGCAGGCGATCGAGAACGTCCATCGCCTGCTGCGAGCCGACGGCGCGCTGATCCTCACGACGCCGTTCGTGTTTCCGATCCACGACCGGCCGCGCGACTACTTCCGCTTCACGCGCTACGGGCTCGAGCTGCTGCTGCGCGACTTCCGGGACGTCAGCATCACGCCGCGCGCCAGCTGGGCGGAGTCGATCAACGCGCTCGGCGTGCGGCTGGCGCTCGAACCGGGCCGCGGCGCGCGCCTGCTGGCGCCGCTCGCCCTGCTGGCGGCGCTCGCCGCGGCGCCATTCGCCTGGCTGCTGGGCAAGCTGGTCGCCACCGACTTCGTCACGATCGGGTACCTGGTCACGGCGCGCAAGTGAGCGCGCGCCCGGAGGACTGAGTGCGCGCCTGGCTGCTGGAGCTGCTCGTGTGCCCCGCCTGCGGCGGCGGCTTCGCCTGGACGGAGCTCGAGCGGGACGGCGAGCAGCTGACCGAGGGCGCGCTGCGCTGCACGGGCTGCGCCGGCTGGTACCCGGTGAGCGGCGGCGTGCCGCGCCTGGTGCCGCTCGAGCTGCGCCGGCAGCTGGCGGCGGAGTTCGAGCGGCGCTTCGCGGATCGCTTGCGCGCCGCCGGCATCGTGAGCGCCCCGGCGGCGGCGCCCCCGGCGGACGAGCTCTCCGCCGTCAAGTCCCACACGCAGGAGAACTTCGGCTTCGAGTGGACGGCCTACGCGCGACACGGCTGGGACGATCCGCAGTACAACCTGGCGAGCGAGGAAGCGGTCTTCAACTTCAAGTCGCTGATGCAGCCCGCCGAGTTCGCGGGCAAGCTGGTGCTCGACGCGGGCTGCGGCAACGGACGCTACTCGTACTGGGCCTCGCGCTACGGCGGGCGCGTGATCGGCGTCGATCTCACGCAGGCGGTCGACGCGGCGTATCAGAACACGCGCGACGTCGACTCGATCGGCATCGTGCAGGGCGACCTGTTCCGCCTGCCCTTCCGGCCCGAGACCTTCGATCTGGCGTTCTCGATCGGCGTGCTGATGCACACGGGCGACGCCCGGCGCGCCTGGCAATCCGTCGCGGGCCAGGTGCGCCGCGGGGGCAGCTTCACGGCCCACGTCTACGGCGTCGGCAACGCCGTCTACGAGTGGGTCGACCGCACGGTCCGCGCGCGCACGACGCGGCTCGGCATCCCGGAGCTGCGCGCCCTGACGGACCGGCTGCACCGCCTGGGGCGCCTGGCCGACCGCCTCTGCATCCGCCCCGTGATCACCTGCTTCTTCCGCCTCGACGACCACCCGCACTGCATCTTCGACTGGTACGCGGCGCCGGTCGCCTCGCATCACACCTATCCCGAGGTGGAGCGCTGGTATGCCGACGCCGGCTACCGGGTCGAGCGCACCAACCGCGGCTTCAGCTCCGCCTCGCCGCTGAAGCGCGTCGTGATGCGCGCGCTGCGCTATCCGTGGCCCGTGACCGTGCGAGGACTCCGGGTGGCCCAGGGCTAGATGCCGGCGTCCTTTCGCCTGCGCGCGCGGCAGTCGGCACTCGCGCTCGTCGTGCAGGTGGCGGGCGTCGGCGCCGGCTATCTGGTCCACGTTGCGCTCGCGCGCTGGATGGGAGCGGCCGCGTACGGCAGCTACGCCTACGCGATGGCCTGGACCGCCCTGCTCGCGATCGCCACGGCGCTGGGCCTGCCCGTCAGCGGCGTGCGCTTCGTCTCGGAGTACCGGGCGACCGCGCGGCCGGCGCTGCTGCGCGGGACCGTGCGGCGCTTCCGCCAGACCGTGCTGGCCGCCGGCTCGCTCGTCGCGATCGTGGGCACCGCCGTCGCGCTCGCGTCCTCCCGCGCGCCGGCCTGGCTCGTCGTCGCCGCCTGGCTGGTGCCGCTGTCGAGCCTGGTGAACCTGAACGCGGAGCTGGCGCGCGGCCTGGGCCGGCCCCAGTTGTCGCAGGTGCCGGACAAGGTGCTGCGGCCGCTCGCGAGCTTCGCGGTCGCCGCGGCCTTCTACGCCGCCAACGGCACGCTCTCGATCGGCCAGGCGATCCTGGCGGGCGTGGTGGCCGCCGGCGCAGTGGCGCTGCTGCAGTTCGCGCTGCTCGCGCGCGTGCTGTCGCCGCTGGTGGCGGGCGCGAGGCCCGAGTACCGGACCCGGGAGTGGATGCAGGTGGCGCTGCCGCTGGTGGCGGTCTCGCTGCTGGTGCTGCTGCTGGGCCAGATCGACCTGCTCGTGGCCGGGCTCTTCCTCGAGCCGGCGCAGGTGGGCATCTACAGCGCGGCGATCCGGGTGGCGAGCCTGATCGGCTTCGTCCCGCTGGCGGTGACGATCGTGACCAGCCCGCAGATCGCGGCGCTGCACGCGCGCGGCGACACCCCCGGCCTGCAGGAGCTGGCCGCCCAGATCGTCCACCTGAGCTTCTGGCCGTCGCTCGCGCTGGCGGCCGTGGTCTGGGCCCTGGCCGATCCGATCCTGGCGTTGTTCGGGCCCGAGTTCGTCGCCGGCCGCGCCGCGCTCCTGACGCTCGCGGCCTGCCAGCTTTTCAAGGCGGGCATGGGCGCGGTGGGATACTTCCTGGACATGACCGGCCACCAGGCCTACAACGCGCGCGCCTTCGCCGTCACGACGATCCTCGGCACGGCGCTGAGCTTCGCGGCGATCCCTCGCTTCGGGATCCTCGGAGCGGCCACGGCGAACCTGGTCTCCTGGATCGTGGTCATGCTGTGGCTGCATCACGAGGTGGCGACGCGAGTCGGCGTTCGCGCGTCGATCGTGTCGGCCCTGCGGATGCCGCGCCGGCCGCACACCGGAGCATGAGCTAGACGTGTGCGGCATCGTCGGCGCCGTCGATCGACCGGGCACCGACCTCGGCGCGACGCTCCGCGGCATGGCGGACCGCCTCGCCCATCGCGGCCCCGACGACGCCGGCTTCGAGTGCTGGCCCGCGGCGGGGGTCGGGCTCGGCCACCGCCGCCTGTCGATCATCGACCTCAGCGCCGCCGGCCATCAGCCGATGGCGAGCGACGACCGCGCCGTGTGGGTCGTCTTCAACGGCGAGATCTACAACTACCGGGAGCTGCGGAAGGAGCTGGCCGCGGACGGCCGGGCCTTTCGCTCGCAGTCCGACACCGAGGTCATCGTCCGCGCCTACGAGAGGTGGGGCCTCGACTGCGTCGCGCGGCTGCGGGGCATGTTCGCGCTCGCGATCTGGGACGCCCGCCTGCGACGACTGCTGCTCGCGCGCGATCGCCTCGGCCTCAAGCCTCTCTACTACGCGCCCCTTGCCGGCGGCCTGGCCTTTGCGTCGGAGCCCAAGGCGCTGCTCGCGCATCCCGCGCTCGGCGCGCGCCTCGACCCGCAGGCGCTCGGCGACTACCTGAGCTACGGCTACGTCCCCCACGACCGCTGCATCTTCGCTGGTGTGAGGAAGCTGCCCGCCGGGCACCTGCTGACTCGCGAGGCCAGCGCGCTCGCTCTGTCCGAGTACTGGGCCTTCACGCCGATGGCGAACGACGCGTCGGCGCCCACGCCGGCCGCCCTCCGCGAAGAGCTGACCGAGGCCGTCCGCCTGCACCTGATCGCGGACGTCCCGGTGGGCGCCTTCCTCTCGGGCGGCGTCGACTCCTCGGTGGTCACGGCGCTGATGTCCCAGGCGAGCGCGACGCGAGTCCGCACGATCGCGGTCGCCTTCGACGAAGGGCCTTCCGAGCTGCCGTTCGCCCGTGACGTCGCCCAGCGCTGGGGCACCGACCATCAGGAGGAGCGCGTCACGGCCGGCGGCGTCGACGAGCTGCTCCGCACCCTCGTAAGCAGCTACGACGAGCCGCTCGCGGATCCGTCGTCGGTGCCGACCTATCTCCTCTGCGAAGCCGCGCGCCGCCACGTGAAGGTGGCGGTGTCGGGAGACGGCGGCGACGAGCTCTTCGCGGGCTACGGCCGGTACGGACGCATGCTGGCAACCCGCGTGACCTCGGCCGCGGCCGCCGGCCTCGTCAACGGGCTGCGGGGCCTGACGGGGCTCGCGCGGCTGCAGGTCTTCCTGCGCCGTATGGAGCCGGATCCGATCCGGCGCTACCACCAGTACGTCGGCCTCTTCGACGCGTGGGAGCTGGCCCACCTCGCGGGTCCGAGCCTGGCGCCAGCCCTTCGCGGACACGACTCGCTGTGGCTCTTCCGGAAGTTCTTCCGGCCCGAGCTGCCGCTGCTGACGGCCCTGCAGTGGCTGGACCTGAAGACGTACCTGGTGGACGACATCCTGGTCAAGGTCGATCGGGCCAGCATGGCGCATTCGCTGGAGGTGCGTCCGCCGATCCTCGACCACGAGGTCGCGGAGCTGGCGTTGCGGGTGCCTGCGTCACGGCAGCGCGACGAGCGCGGCGGCAAGGCGTTCCTGAAGGCGGCGACGGCCGACCTGCTGCCGCCGTCGGTGCTGGAGCGAGGCAAGCGCGGCTTCAGCCCGCCGACGACCGCCTGGTTCAAGGCGTCGCTCTGGCCGATCGCGAGACAGCGGATCCTCGACGGCCACTGTGTGCGGGACGGCCTGATCGAGCGAGCGTTCGTCCAGCGGATGGTGGCGAACTACACCGAGCGCCGCTGGTACAAGGTCTGGTCGCTGTGGTTCCTGGAGGAGTGGTACCGAACCTGGATCACGGGCCCCACGTCCTAGATGCGCATCCACTGCTTCCACAGCGGCAACGTCCAGGTCCCGGCGGCGAACGCGGTGCAGACGATGCACGTCTGCGAGGCGTTCGCGCGCGAGGGCGCCGAGGTGGTCCTCCACTATCCGCGCTACCTCTGGGGCAACGCCGTCGCGGCATTGGAGTGCCATGCGTACTACGGTATCGAGAACCGCTTCGAGCTGCGTGGCCTGGCGGCGCCCTTCAGCGCGAGCCTGATGACGACGCCCGCCTACCTGCCGGCCGCCAAGCTCCTGGCGTACGCCTGGGAATCGGTGCTCGACGCGCTGGCACCGTCCTCGCGGCGGAGCGACGTCATCTACACGCGCTGCGCGACCGCGGCCGCGGTGATGCCGTACCTGGTCCGCCTGCGCGGCCGCACACGGCCGCTGGTGGTCTTCGAGGCGCACGAGTTCCCGCGCGACCAGGCGCGCGCGCGCACGCTGCGGCACGTCGACGCGATCGTCGCGATCACGCGCGCGACCGCCGACGAGCTTCACGAGCGCCTCGGTTTCCCCGCCGCGCGCATGCTCGTCGCGCCCGACGGCGTGCCCGACGCCTGGCTCGAGCCGATCGGCCGCGACGACGCCAGGGCCCGGCTGGAGCTCCGGCCCGAGCGGTCCCTCGCCGTCTACACCGGCCGGCTGCACCCGGACACGATCGCCATGCTGTTCGACGCAGCGGAACGCCTGCGCGACCGAGCGGAGCTGCTGCTGGTCGGCGCGCCACCGGGCAAGCCCGCCGAGCAGCAACGGGAGCTGGCGGCGCTGCGCGAGCGGGCGCGGGCCCGCGGCCTCGCGATCGTGCTGGTGGGGCCCGTTCGCACCGACGACGCGCGCCTGTATCAGGCGGCGGCGGACGTGCTGGTGGCACCCTACTCCGGCGCCCTGCGCTGGGCCCGCTACACCTCGCCGCTCAAGGTCTTCGAGTACATGGCCGCGGAGCGGCCGATGGTCGTCTCGGACCTGCCGGTGCTGCACGAGGTGCTGGAGCACGACGGCTCGGCCTGGTTCGTGCCCGTTGCGAACGGCGCTGCCCTCGGCGACGGCGTCCTGACGCTGCTCGACCGCCCCGAGGCCGCTGCACGGATCGCGCGGCAGGCGCGGGCCGCGGCGCCGGGATACACGTGGACGAGCAGGGCCCGGTCCATCCTGGCATTCATCGACCGGCTGAGGGCTCGCCGATGAGCGAGGCGGTGGCCCGCGTCGCGATGTTCCACAACGAGTACGCCCTGCCGGGCGGCGAGGACGAGTCGGTCGCGATGGACACGGCGCTGCTGCGCGAGCGCGGCGTCGAGGTGGTCGCCTACCGCGCGTCCAATCGCGAGGTTCTCGCCGGCCCGCGCACGGGCGCCGCGCTGGCGCTCCTCCGCTCGCACTTCAACCGGAGCGTCTACGAGCGCGTGGTCCGGTTTTGCCGCGAGCACCAGCCCGACGTCGCCCACGTCCAGAACTTCTGGTTCGCGCTCTCGCCCTCGGTGCACGCGGCCTGCCACGACGCAGGCGTTCCCACTGTGCAGACGCTGCGCAACTACCGGCTGCTCTGCGTCAACGGGATGCTGCTGCGCGAGGGTTCTCCTTGTGAGGAGTGCGTGGGCAAGCCGCCGTGGCGGGGCGTGGCCCATGCCTGCTACAACAGCTCGCGCCCGTTGAGCGCTCTCGTCGCGCGCATGATCACGCACAACCGCCGGCGTGGGACCTGGGAACGCGACGTCGACGCGTTCGTGGCGCTGACGGAGTTCGCGCGCGGCCGCTACGTGGCTGGCGGCCTGCCCGCGGACCGGATCCTGGTCCGGCCGAACAGCGTGCTCGATCCCGGTCCGGTCCGCCCGCCCGGGCGGGGCGCCGTCTTCGTCGGCCGTCTGTCGCCGGACAAGGGCGTCGACCTGTTGCTGCGGGCGTGGCAGGCGCTGCCCGACGTGCCGCTCACGATCGTCGGCGACGGGCCGCTCCGCGGCGAGGCGGAGAGCGCAGCGAAGCGCTCGCCCAACATCGAGATCCTCGGCCAGTTGGCGCACCCGCAGAGCCTCGAGGCGATCGGGCGGGCTGCGGTACTCGTAATGGCCAGCCGCTGGTACGAGGGCTTCCCGCGCGTGATCGTCGAGGCGTTCGCGCTCGGGCGGCCTGTCGTGGTTCCCCGCATCGGGTCGATGGCCGGCCTCGTGCGCGAAGGCGTCACGGGCCTCGCGTACGACGCGGGATCGAGCGACGCGCTGGCCCGATGCGTCCGCCAGATCGTCGAGCAGCCGGTGGCGGCGCTCGCGATGTCGCGCGCGGCGCGCGCCGAGTACGATTCGCTCTACTCGCCACAGATCAACGGCGCGCAGCTGATCGACGTCTACAGCCAGGCGATCCAGCGCTTCCGATCGTTGGCGGCCCCGCGGGACTGAACGCACCCCCGGGGCGTGTCAAGATCCGCGCGTGGCCCACGCCAACTTCCTGGGGACGCGGGTGGACGCGCTGACCCTGGACGACCTCACGCGCCGGGTGGCGGGCTGGCTCGTCAGCGAGCGTGGGCCTTCGCGCCACGTGGCCTGCCTGAACGCCTACTGCGTCACGCTCGCGCTCTACGACGAGTCGCTGCGGTGCGTCTATGCCCGCGCGGACGTCGCGGGCCCCGACGGCATGCCCTTCGCGCGCTGGATCCGGCGCACTCTGCGCGTGCCCTGCGACCGCCTGTACGGCCCCGACGTGATGCTGCACCTGATGCGTGAGGCCGAGCTTCGCGGCTGGAGCGTCTACCTCTACGGCGGCGCACCGGACGTCAGCGCGAAGCTGGCCGGTGAGCTGGCGCGGCGGTTCCCCGGCCTGCGCCTGGCGGGCCGCCAGTCGCCGCCGTTCAGACCGGCGACACCCGAGGAAGACGCGGCCCTCGTCGCCGAGCTGGCGGCGCTGCGGCCCGACCTGCTGCTCGTCGGCCTCGGCACACCGAAGCAGGACTTCTGGATCGACGCCCATCGCGAGAGCGTGCGGGGGACGGTGATGTTCTCGCTGGGCGCGGCGTTCGACTTCTTCGGGGGCCGCGTGCGGCAGGCGCCGCGCTTCGTGCAGCGCTCGGGCTTCGAGTGGCTGTGGCGCCTCTTCTCGCGGGACTTTTTCCGCCTCTTCCGCCGCTACACGCTGCTGAACGCCGTCTTCCTCTGGAACTTCGCGTTGCAGCAGAGCGGGCTGCGAGCGTTCCCGCTGCCGCCGGCTCCGGCCGAGCCGGGCGCGGGCTCGGGGCCGAGCTAGGCTTGGCCGTAATGGACCAGCGCCGCCTCGGGCTCGTCGGCCTGCTCTTCGGCGCGGCAGCGGCCGCCGCCTATCTCGGGATCGGATCGGCGTACTACGACGGGTTCCGGATTCCCCACGGGCTGGGGATGGCGTATCTGATGCCGGCGGAGATCAACCAGATCGCGCACTACGCGCTGCTGGGCCTGCCGGCCGCGCTCGGATGCGGCCTGGCGCTGCACGGCTTCGGCGCGGGCCGCGGGCTGCTCGGGGCCGCGCGGGCGGCCGCGGCTCGGCCCCAGGTGAGCGTCGGCCTGCTCGCCCTGTTCACGTTCGCCGCCTGCGCCGGGCTCGGCCGCCTCGCCCTGCGCGGACAGGTCACGACGGACGACGAGAACACCTACCGCTTCATCGCGCAGACGCTGCGCACGGGCAGTCTCACGGCTCCCTCGCCGGGCGCCGACCTCGAGTTCTTCCAGGAGCAGTTCGTCGTGACGACCGGGACGGCGCGCTACGGGAAGTACACCATCGGCCACCCGTTGCTGCTGGCCCTCGGCCAGGCGCTCGGCATGGAGGGCCTGGTGGTGCCCCTGCTGACTGCGCTCGGCGTGCCCTTCGTGTGGTGGCTCGGCGGGCGGCTGCTCGGTGCCGAGGCGGGCCTCCTCGGCGCCACGCTCCTCGCCCTTTCACCGGCGGCGCTCCTGACGGGTGCCACGTACCTTTCGCAGCCGACATCCACGCTGGCGCTGCTCGCGGGTCTCGCCTGCCTGCTCGCCCCGGGGACGCTCGCCGCGGTGCTGGCGGGCGCGGCGTTCGGCTTCGCGACGCTCGCGCGGCCGCTGCCGGGAGCTCTGTGGTTCGCCCTCGCCGCGGTCGTGGTGGCGCGGCGCCCGGAGGGCGGACGGCAACGCGCGCGCGAGCTGCTCGCGCTCTTCGCGTCCTTCGCGGCCGTCGCTTCGGTCGTCGTCGTGGTCAACGCCCTCCAGTCGGGCAACGCGCTCGAGAGCGGCCAGCAGGCCTTTCACCGGCCCGGCCGGTCAGGGCTCGTGTTCCTGCTGGAGACCGGCTTCACGCAGCGCGCGGTGGCGCTCCTGCACAGCCTGCTGCGCTTCGACGGCTGGTTCCTCGGTTGGCCGTTCGCGGCGGCGCTCGCGTTCGCGGCCCGCCGCGACGCGGCCACGCGCCTGCTCTGGGGCTTCGTCGGCGTCACCCTGGCCTATCGGCTGCTCGTGCCGAAGGTCGGCGTCGGCGGCACGGGGTCGATCTACCTCCACGAAGCGCTCCCGCTGCTGTGCCTGCTCGTCGCTGACGGAACGCTCCGGCTCGCGCGCCAGCCCGCACGCCTGCCGCTCGGGCTCCGGTTCGACACGAGCCTCGCCGCCTGCCTGCTCGCGGCCGGCGCCCTCGCCTCTGCCACGCTGTTCCTGCCCGCCCGCGTCGCGGCGCTGTCGCGGATGGCGGAGGCGGAGCTGCTGCTGCCCAGCCTGGTCGCCCGCGCCAACGCCGGGCGGGCGCTCGTCTTCCACCGGGGCAGCGTGCCGTCCGAAACGCAGCTCAGCTGGGCCTACTACCCGCGACACAACTCGCCGTCGCTCGACGACGACGTGCTCTACCTCCGCTTGCAGCCGTTCGACGGCCACGTCGAGCGCAACGTGGAGCTGTGGCGGCGGCGCTATCCCGACCGCAGCGCCTGGGTGTTCACCTGGACGCCAGAGGAAGGCCCGCGCCTCGAGCCGCTGCTCGCGTTCGTGCGCCGCAAGCTGGCCCCCTCGGGCTGATTCCGCGCGGGCCGGCGGCCCCGGCGCAGCGCCCGGCCGCCCGTGGGCCGCGTGCTAGTCTCGCGGCGAAATGGAACGCCGCGAGCGTCAGACGCTGCGCCGCGCCCTGCTCCTCGGCGACCTGCTGCTGCTGGCGCTGGCGGTCGCCGTCGCTTTCGGCTGCCATGCCCTGCTGCGGGGGCAGTTGCCCATGCTGCGCACGCCGCCGTCCTTCGGCAGCTACGCGGCGCTCGGCTGGTCGCTCGTCCCCGTCTGGGTGGCGCTGATCGTGGCGCTCGGTCTCGACCGCTCGCTCGAAACCGACGCGGACTGGACGGAGGCGGCCGCGCGCCTGCTCGGCCTGCACCTGCTCGCTCTCGTCGCGATCGCGCTGATCGCCTTCCTGACGCAGGCGGTGATCAACCGCAGCATCGTCGTGCTCTTCCTCGGCACCAGCTTCCTGCTGATGCTGCTGGAGCGGCGCCTGCTCGCGCGCTGGCGCCGCTTCCAGCACGAGAGCGGGCACGGGCGCACGCGTCTCCTGGTCGCCGCAATTCCGGGGCCCGACCTCGAGGCGTTCCTGGCGCGCGCGGCCGAGGACCCGTTCCCGCCGCAGCTCGTGGGTCGCCTGGGTCCGGCGGCGGACACGGCGCCCCTGCGCTGGCTCGGCGAGGTCTCGGGCCTCGAGTCGGTGCTCGCCGCCGAAGCGGTCGACGAGCTGGTCTTCTTCGCGCCCTACGAGCGGCCCGAGTCGGTGGCGCCGCTGCTCGCGGCGCTCGAGCAGTTCGGCGTGACCGCGCGCTTCGCGGTGCCTCGGCCGCCCGGCCTCGACGTCGCGCCGAGCCTCAGCGAGCTGCACGGCACGCCCTTCGTCACCTACCGCGTCGCGCCCAAGGAGCCGGCGGCGCTCGCGTTCAAGCACGCCTTCGACTTCCTGGCCGCCGCCTTCCTGCTCATCGTGCTGTCGCCGCTCTTCGCGCTGCTGGCGCTCGCGATCCTGCTGAGCTCCGGGCGGCCGGTGCTGTTCGGCCAGGAGCGGGCGGGGCTCCACGGCCGCCGCCTGCGCGTGCTCAAGTTCCGTACGATGGTGCGCGACGCCGAGACGCAGCGCGAGGAGCTGCTCGCGCGCAACGAAACGGGCGGGCCAGCGTTCAAGATGACCCAGGACCCGCGCGTCACGCCGCTCGGCAGGCTGCTGCGCAAGTGGAGTCTCGACGAGCTGCCCCAGCTGGGGAACGTGCTCGCCGGCAGCATGAGCCTGGTCGGACCGCGCCCGCTGCCGCTGCGCGAGCAGGCGGCCCTGCGCGGCTGGCACCGCCGGCGGCTGTCGATGAAGCCGGGCATCACGGGGCTGTGGCAGGTCTCGGGCCGCAACGACGTCGGCTTCGAGGAGTGGATGCGGCTCGACCTGCGTTACGTGGACGAGTGGTCGCTGCTGCTCGACGTCGAGATCCTGCTGCGCACGCTGCCGGCCGTCCTCTCGGCGCGCGGCGCCCGCTAGACGTCACTTCATCCGCAGCAGCTCCGCCTCCGCCGCGATGAAGCCGAAGGCCGCCCATTGCGAGCCGGCCACCACGCGCTCGAAGATCCCGCGGGCCTTCGCGGCGTCGCCGTTCACGAGGTACCAGTTGCCGACGCCGTAGCCCTGGGTCGCGATCTGCACGCCGTCGTCGGTCGCCGGGTCGAGCACCTCCTCCGGCTGCTTCAGCCCCTTGTAGAGCAGCAGCCGGTTCAGGTAGGCCGTGTTGTCGAGCACGTCCAGGTCCGCCCGGATCGGCTCGAGGAGCTTCGCCGCCTCCTCGGCGCGGCCCAGGCGCCGCAGCGTCATGTAGAGCCAGTCGCTCGTCGCCACCAGGTTCTCGTCGCTCGCGCGCGAGGACTCCATGCACAGGCGGTAGGCGCCCGCGGCGCGCTCGAAGTCCCCCTTCAGGTAGTGCGCGAGACCGAGGTGGTAGTACGCGTTGAAGCGCAGCGTCGAGGTCGGCTCCTTGCGCCGGCCGGGCGCGCCGTCCGGCTCGATCTCGTCGGCCCGGCCCGCCGTCAGCGAGGCGGCCTTCTCGAGGTCGGCGATCGCGGCGTCGAGCTGGCGCGTCGTGATCAGCCGGTGGCCCCGGTGGCGGTAGAGCCGCGGGTCGTCGGGGTGCAGGCGGATGCCGCGGGTGTAGACCTCGATCGCCTCGCGGTAGCGCGACAGGTACGAGAGACGCCTGCCGACCCAGATGATCGCGTCGGCGGAGTCCGGGTCCTTCGCGAAGTCGGCCATCGCCTGCGCCAGGTTGGCCTCGAGCGCGCGGCGCGTCTCGGGCGCCAGCTCGGGCGCGTAGAGCGGGACGCCGCCCTGCGACGTGGCCTCGGGCTGGCGCGCGGGCTTTGCGGCCACGGCCGGCGCCGGCTTCAGGTACTCGTCGTACCAGGCGAAGTAGCGGTCGTAGCGGTTCTTCTGGTAACTCGGCGTGCGGATGCCGTGGTGCTGGCCGGGGTAGAGCACCAGCTCGGTCGGCACGCCGAGCCGGCGCAGCGCCTGGTAGAGCTGCTCCGAGTTGAGCGCGGGCACGTTGACGTCGTCCTGGCCGACCATCACCAGGGTCGGCGTCTTCACCCGCTCCACCTGGAACCACGGCGAGATGCGCAGCCACTGCGCCGTGTTCCTCCACGGCAGCCCCAGCTCGGCCTCCCACTCGTGCTGGTAGTGGTCGGTTCCGTAGTTGGACAGGTAGTTGGCCTCCGAGGCGCCGGAGACCGCGGCCCTGAAGCGAGTCGTCTTCGTGATCACGTAGTTCGTCAGCATGCCGCCGTAGCTCCAGCCGCCCACGCCGAGCCGCTCCGGATCGGCGGCGCCCGCCGCCACCGCGTGGTCGACGGCCGCCATCACGTCGTCGTAGTCCTTGTTGCCCCAATCGGCCCAGATCGCGCGGCTGAAGCCCAGGCCGTAGCCGGAGGACCCACGCGGGTTGGCCGCGATCACCGCGTAGCCCCGCGCCGCGAGGAGCTGCCAGTCGAGCTCGAAGCCCGTCGTGTACTGCGAGACCGGGCCGCCGTGGATGCGCAGGATCGCCGGCAGCTTGCCGGCCGGCGCGTCCGGCGGCCGCGTCAGGAAGTAGTCGATCGGCGTGCCGTCCTTGCTCTTCGCGCGATGGCGTTCGACGCGACCGAGGCGGATGCCCGCCAGGAAGCCGTCGTTCACGCGGGTGACCCGCGCCAGGGCGCCGTCGTCGCCGACGCGCGAGATCTCCGCCGGCGTGTGCGACTGGCTCTCGAGCACGACCAGCTCGCCTCGCGCCCCCAGGTCGTAGCGCTCGATCTCGCGCTCGCCCGCAACCACGGGCACCACGTCGCCGCCCGCGGCAGGCACGCGCGCGAGCTGGACGTTGCCGCCGTCCTCGAGCAGGAAGAAGACCGACTGGCCGTCGGCCGACACGCGCGGGTCGCTCGCGTTGCGGTCGAGTGCGGCCGTCAGCGGCAGCGATGCGCCACCGCCGACTGGCACGCGCGCCACGTGGTTGGTCGAGTACCACATGTGCTTCGGATCGCCGCCCGCCAGATACACGACGAACGAGCCGTCGGGGCTGAAGCGGGGCGACTCGTCGGATCCGGGAGAGCGGGTCAGCGCGCGCGGCGTCTCGCCGGCGCGGGCGCGGATCACGAACACGTCGCTGTTGCGGTTCGCGTCGGGCTCGCTCGTGCGGTTGCTGGCGAAGGCGAGCCACTGGCCGTCCGGCGACCAGGCGGGATCGGAGTCGTCGTACGGGCCGCTCGTGACCTGCACCGAGGTCTTGGCCTGCACGTCGAACAGATGCACGTGCGTGCGTCGCTCGTCGAGGTAGCCCTCGCCGTCGCGTTTGAACTGCAGGCGCGTCACCACGATCGGCTTCGGCGTCTTCGGCTTGGCGTCCTTCGCCGCGTCCTTCGGCTCTTCCGGCGCGGCGGGGTCGGGGTCCTTCACCAGCAGCGCCAGGCGTCGGCTGTCGGGCGACCATTCGAGAGCCGAGACCCCGCCCTTGAAGTCGGTCAGCCGCACGGCCTCGCCGCCGCGGCGGTCGAGCAGGAAGACCTGGCTTTCCTTGCCGTCTCGGCCCGAGAGGAAGGCCAGGAAGCGGCCGTCCGGCGAGAAGCGCGGGCTGGTCTCGGCCTTGGGGCTGGCAGTGAGGCGCAGGGCCGTGCCTCCCTCGACGGGCGCCAGCCAGACGTCGGTGTCGCTCGAGTCCTCTTTCTGATCGAGCGCGGTCACCGTGTAGGCGACGAAACGCCCGTCGGGCGACAGGCGCGGGTCGCCGACCGTCTTGAGGGCGAAGATGTCGTCGCTGCGCAGCGTGCGCGTCTGCGCTTCGGCCGGCGGCGCGGACACGGCGAGACAGAGGGGCAGCAGAGCGGCGAGCTTCAGAGCGCGCTGAGACATGAAGGGCACCTCGCAGGGGCGGGTACGGCGCAGCGCGATGATATAACCCGGCTGCCGATGACGAAGGGCTGGACGTTCCGGACGCAGCGCGTGCTGCTCTGCGCGCTTCTCTGCGCGACGCCGTCGGCTGCGCAGGCGCCCGACGCGCTCGATCCCTTCCCGCTCGCGCAGGGGACGTACTGGGTCTACCGCGAGACCTACGCGGAGCGGCTCGGCGGGATCGACGCGCTCGAAGAGGAGGAGACGCGCTTCGAGGTGCGTGGCACGCGCAGCCGCCCGTTCCTGCTGCAGACGGGCGGCTTCGACCCGGCCTCGGGCCCGGTCGAGCGCGGCGCGGGCTTCATCCGCCTGGCGCCGTGGACCGGCGAGGACGCGCTGCCGCTGCCGCTCGAACCGGGGCGCGCCGGTCCCGTGACCTCGCCCGACGGCGCTCCCTGGCGCGTCGAGGCCGAGGAGGAGATCGAGGCGCCCGCCGGCCGCTTCCTCACGCTGCGCGTCGCGCTGCGGGGCCCGGGCACGCACTCGGTGCTCTGGATCGCGCCCGGACTGGGCGTCGTCCGCGAGACGCAGGGGCCGCCGGGGCAGCGGCCCGAGCTCGAGCGGATGTTGCTTCGTTCGAGCCTGCTCGCGGCAGCGGGCGGTCGCTGAGCCCGCGCCGGACGCGCCGCTGGCCGGATCTCGGCCACCCGTCGAAGCCGCCGGCCGGCCACGCGAGGCGCAACGGCCGCAGCGTCAGCACGTTGGTGGTACGGCTCTGGTTGGCGCGGGGCTTGCACCCTCTCCCTCGGTCGCGTCCGTACGACCGGTCTTCAGACTGGGCCGGATGGGGCCGCCAGAGGTCGCGATGCCGCGCCGTACAGAGCCGCAACCGGGCCGTGCGCCGGACTTTCGGGAGCTGGTCGAGCGCTCGAGTGAGATCACCGTCGTCCTCGACCGCGAAGGCCGCATCGTGTACGCGAACCCCGCGCTCGAGAGAGTGCTCGGCTACGCAGCAGAGAGCGCCCTCGGCAGATCGATCTGGAGCTTCGTCGATCCCGCGGACGCGGACCGCGTACGGGACTCGGTGCGCGCCATCGCGCAGGAGCCGGGCGCCAGGCGGCGGATCGATCTGCGCGCGCGTCACCGCGACGGCTCCTGGCGGGAGCTCGAGGCACAGGGCGCGATCCTGCCCGCCGAAGGCGGACCGCTGATGGTGGTCAACGCCCACGACGTGACCGAGCAGCGGCGCGCCGAGGAGCAGTCGCGTCGGACCTCCGACACCCTGGCGGCGCTGCTGGCGGCATCGCCGCTCCCGGTGATGGCCCTCGACGCCGAGGGGCGGGTACTGTTCTGGAACCCGGCCGCGGCGCGGATGTTCGGCTGGACGGCCGAGGAGATCGTCGGCCGCTCCAACCCGCTGGTGCCGGCCCAAGAGCGACACGCCTTCCGGCAGGGGCTCGAGCGCTCGCTGGCCGGGAAGTCGAATGCGCTCGAAGCGGTGCGCCTGCACAAGGACGGCACGCCGATCGAGGTCTCGATCTCGACGGCTCCGCTGCACGACGGTGAGGGCCAGGTCGTGGGGGCCGTGGGGATCCTGGCCGACGTCACGGAGAACGTGCGCGCCCAGCGAACGCTCCAGGAGGCCAACGACCGCCTGAAGGAGCTCGAGACCATCGTCACGGGCAGCTCCGCGATCGCGTTTCGCCTGTCCAAGGCCGCAGGTTGGCCCGTCGAGTACATCTCGGACAACATCCGGCAGTACGGATACGCCCCCGAGGACCTGGTCGGCCGGTCGATCCAGGCCTTCATCCGCGCGGAGGACCGATCCCGGGTCGTCGGAGAGATCGAAAAGCGCGTGGCCCGCGGCGAAACCGGCTTCTGGCAGGAGTGCCCGGTCGTCAGCAAGGCAGGCCAGGCGCGCAGGCTGGAGACCCGGATCTGGGTGCAGCAAGACGGTGCGGGGGACCACCTCGTCGGCGTGCTCTTCGACGTGACGGAGCGACGGCGGATCGAGGAGCTGCTGCGCCAGACCCAGAAGCTCGAGAGCCTCGCGGTGCTGGCAGGGGGTGTCGCGCACGACTTCAACAACCTGCTGGGCGTCGTCGTCGGGCATGCGGCGCTCGCGAAGAGGGGACTCGGCCCCGATCAGCCGGCCCTGCGTCACCTCGGGCGGATCCAGTCGGCTGCGGAGCGGGCGGCCGAGCTGGCGCGGAAGATGCTCGCGTTCTCGGGGCGCGGCCGCTTCGAGCTGCGCCGGCTGGAGCTCGCCGCCTTCGCTCGCGAGCGCCAGGCCCTGCTCGAGTCCGCGATCCCCAAACACGTGATTCTCGAGCTGCCGCCCGCGGCGGCCGTCGCGGAGATCGAGGCCGACCCTTCGCAGCTGGAGCAGGCGCTGCTGGTCCTCGTGCAGAACGCGGCCGAGGCTACCGATCCTGCGGGGGGCCGGGTGCTCGTCCGTGTCGGGCAGCGCGAGGTCGGGGCCGAGGACGCGGCTTTCTGGCGGCACACCGGCGCGCCGCTCGTGCCAGGGACGTACGCGACGCTCGAGGTGAACGACGATGGCTGCGGCATCGAGGCCGCGGCCATCGATCGCATCTTCGAGCCCTTCTACACCACCAAGCTCACCGGCCGCGGGCTCGGGCTGCCGGCGGTCCTCGGCATCGTGCGCGGACACGGCGGCGGGATCCGCGTCGAGAGCGCGCCCGGCCAGGGCAGCCGCTTCGAGCTGGCGTTCCCGATCACGGCGGCCACGAGGCGCGACGCGGAGCCGAGAGACCGGGTCGCGGTCGGAGGCGCGCTCGTGGTCGACGACGAATCGGACCTGAGAGAGGTCCTGCTGGAGGTCCTCGGCGAGGCCGGCCTGCCGGCGTGGGGCGCCGCCAGCGGCGGCGAGGCCTTGCGGCTCTTGCGCGAGCTGGGCGGCCAGGTCGGTGTCGTCGTGCTCGACCTTTCGATGCCCGGCATCAGCGGCGCGGAGACGCTGCGCTCGCTGCGCGAGCTGCGACCGGAGCTGAACGTGATCGTGATCTCGGGCTACGACGCCCACGAAGCCGACCAGCGCCTCGCCGGTCAGCGGGCGGACGCCTTCCTGCACAAGCCGTTCACGCCGGGTGCGCTGCTCGCCGCCGTGCGGCGCTTGCTCGCGTAAGAGCCTCAGCGCTCCATCGGCGCCGGAAGCACGATCGGCTTCAGGGCGGCGATCGCGACCACCGTGCCCGCGGGCAGGTTCACCTCCTCGCCCTTGGTGCCCGCGACGGCCCCGCCGCCCCCCACGACCGCGCCGATCACGGCGCCTTCCTTGCCACCCAGCAGCGCACCGAGGACGCCGCCGATCGCGGCGCCGATGCCGGCCTTCTCGGCCGTCTTGCCGCGGGCCGCGCCCTCGCCGACCGAGACGACGCGCGTCTCCACGTCGAGCCGGCCGCTTTCCAGGTAGAGCGAGTCGAAGACGAGCTCGAGCCGCCCGGCCTTGTTCGGTCGCTGCGCCGGCTCGACGTCGCGCACCACCGCCCGCACCCGAGTGCCTGCCGGGATCGCGATGTCGCTGCCGATCATCACGGGCCGGAACACGGACGCCTCGATGCGGTCCTCGCGCCGGGCCGTCCTGGAGGAGACCGCCTCGTCGAGCCGCACCAGGATGCGGACGCCCTCGTCGATCCGCCGCTCGCTCTTCGTCGCGGCCCGGCCGAACGAGGCCTCGATGTCGTCGCGCAGGTCGGTGATGCGGCGCCGCAGCTCCCCGATCTCGTCGCTCGCGATGCCGAGGCCCTCGCCACCGGCGCGCTCGTGCTTGCGCGCCTTCACCTTCAGGAAGATCGTCTCCTCGCGGATCTCCTCGGCCCGCTGGCGGAAACCCTCCGTCTTGGAATCGCCCGGCTCGAGCAGCTTCAGCTCCTCGTCCAGGTTCGCGAGGTCCTCGTCCAGCCGCTGGAGGTCGCGCGGGCGCGCCTCCTCGCGCGACTGCGCGAGGGCGTGGGGCGCGCCCAGCGCGCAGACCAGAATCGCCAGCACCGCTCGTCTCATCTTGCCTCCTGACCCAATCGGGCGCCGGGCGGCGCCAGGTGCCCTCGAATGCCAGTGTACGGCGCCCCCTTTCGTTCACCCTACGGCCGCGGGACGGCAGGGGCGGTGCGCCTCGTCACTGGTTGACAGTCTTCCGGGACGCTCGATATAGTTTCGAGCGGCGCTATCGTCTAGGGGTTAGGACGGATGGTTCTCAGCCATCAAACCAGGGTTCGATTCCCTGTAGCGCTACCATCCTGATATCAAGCACTTAGGTGCTCTGCAAGGCCCGGGGAAACCCGGGCCTCTCCTCGTACGGGGGGCCCTCGGCGACCTCGCGGCCCAAGCGCTATGACGCCAGCGACAAAAGCCGGCGAGCCTGACGGGCGAGGAGCATCTTCGCCCAGGGGCCTCCGAGCCCCAGCCGTCCCGGGGCGTCTTCTTCCCGCCCTTGCGCCTTGACTTGGGCCCCCGTCCTGGTGTAACAACCGGAACTCTTCTTGACCTATACTCGTTAGCGTCGGTAGGGGGAGAGTGCCGAACTGAGTGGAGGGTACTTGAGGATTCAGATCGTCTGAGAATTCGAAGAAGGCCTTTCCAAAAGGGCGCCCGCCGGGGCGCCTTTTTTCTTGCCCCGAGCTACGTATACACTCCCGCAGGCTCTATCCACATGTTGGCGGCGGGTTGCCTGCCCGGGGGAGTCCTCGAGTGAATCGTGGAGTGGTGCGTCTTCGTGTAGTCCTCGGAACGATGGCCTCCATCGGCGTTCTGCTGATCGCGTTGCCATCACTGCTGGCTCCGTCCCCGCACGCCATCGGGGATATTGCCTGGGACCTCTGCGTCAAGGTCGGGGAAGCAGCCATCATCGCTGCGCTCCTCGCAGCAACCGTAGACTTGTACATCAAGAAGCGCCTAACCAGCGACGTCGTGCGAGATCTTTCGCCCTTCCTAATGTCCGCGAATATCCCCACCGAGCTTCGCGACGAAGTTCACTACCTCTGCTCGCTGCGGATCTTCCGGCGAGACCTGAGCGTCACCTATGACATCTCCGAGCACCCGGACGACCCCGATAGCGTCATCCTGAAAGCCCGGACGCACTACAAGGTTGAGAACATCTCCGACGCTCCCCTCCCATTTCGCCACCTGGTCCTGGTCGAAAAAACCCCGACACCGGACGGCACGCAGATCGCGAGCATCGAGAATGTCGGAGCCAGCAACGTCTTTGACGAGTCCGGCAAGAAGATCGACTTCAACGAACGTTCCGCCGCCGGCGTCTCCTTGGGCGCTCCCTCGCCGTCAGGTTTCGAGCAGATCTTCGAACGGAGTATTTGGGTCCCACCCCTGTCCTCGGGCGGGCCCTCGCAGATTTGGAGCGAGACACGACAGGTCTTCTCGCGGGAAAACTCAGATGCCTTCTTCTCCAGTCATCCCACAATTGGCAAAAAAGTAGTGGTCAACAAGCCGGCATGGATGAACGTGCGGGTCGACATCCCACATCGTTCGGTACAGGCGATGAAGAGGCCGCCGCACGATCCGACGGAGTTTGAGAACCGCGCGGCATTCCTGCCGATGAGCGCCCACTCCATTCAGTGGCGAGACACCAGGGCCAAGAGAAACGCAGCGCAGCGCTGAAGCGGAGCCCACCCCACAGCCCCTTGCCCACTGGGCATCAAGACGAAGTAACGCCCACGCGGTGTTGCCGTGAAATGTCGGGGCCCGCGCTGCATGGGTCCATCGCGCCTTTCGGCACGATAGTCCCGAGTTGGCAGCAGAGTCGCGCGATCGCGAGGTCGGTGCGGGATCTACCTCTTGGGGCACGGGAACGCTTGCCCGAGAGCCGAAACGGTGAGCGCTGCTGCGTTCGTGTGCAGTTGTTCGGGGTGCTCACGGAGGTACTTGAGGACCGCGCTTGACAGCTGACCAACCTCAGCGCCCCGCGGCGTGCAGATGGCGCCCGCAGCCTGTACAGAATCGTGCACGCCTTGGATATAACCCAACCCTGCCGCAGCCGTAACAGTCAACTGAGACATGTCTGGGGGGTAATCCTCTGGTGCCGAGTCCCGTAGTTGATACACCCGTTCTGCAACCTCAAGCTCGCGCTTCAGCGCGTTGCCATCCCTGAAGGCGGCGTGGACGGCAGGGGTGAGCACTGCAAGAACCACCGCGCAGATAGCGAGTCGCATCGTCCCTCCGCCCCGCAAGCCTACATCTGCGAGGCTCCGCTGGGCCGCCCTATACTGACGAGCCAGGGTACGAGTCCTAGCCTTCGTACCGAACACCACCAGAAGGCGGCCTATGACTCAAAGAGGACCCATCGTCCGCTGGCTGGACAATGACCTACACCCGGCACGGCCGCCCAGCGACGCTCCGGATTGGATCGAGATCGTCCGCACGATCGGCGTGGCGCTGCTGGTTGACCTTGTGGAAATGGAGCCGGGTGGTTGGCGTGTTTCCAGGGCGGAGCAACTGCCCGTCCACGTCGGGCACGGACCATACGAAACAGCGCCAATCGACCTGCGCGCGGAGGTGGTAGCCGCATTAGGGAAGGCTGGAAAGGCCGTTTCGAGTTCTTAGGGGCGCAGACGCTGGCCGAGAATCCCTACACGCCTGCGTCAGACAGGTCCAACGAGCGTGTTTCGCGTGCCGACCCTCAATCGCAGGGAGCTGGGTCCCTGAAGCCATCGATCTTGTACCTTTCCTTGCCGCTGCTGAGGCTGAAGTGATGGCACAGCGTGTTCTGCTCCGAACCGTGACGCCAGACCGTCCGCAGCTCGGCGCCGTAGCCGTCCTCACCCTGCCCCAGGCACCTGGCCTCGCGCGACACGAGGTTCTCCGGGAGATCCGTAGTTGCCCTGCAGGCGGCTGATGGCGAGGCCACCCACGCAACATCGCTTGGCCACACTACGGCCCTCGGAAGGCAGCGCCGCCTCGACGGCGGCCGCATCTCCGCGACGATAGGCATCGCATGCCGCGAGCACGAACTCCTCCGACTCGCCGGGAGGCGGACAGCACGCGCCTGCTCCCACCGCGAGCCTCGTCGCCAGCGCGATCCGAAGCCAAGTGTTCCGTGGCGAAAGGGACGTGATGCGCAGGATCGTGAACGAGTCTGCCGGACGGAGGCTCAGCGGTCCTTTGCCACCCAGACCAAGTCCGAGAGGATCGCGTAGCCCGTCTGCTCGACGCTCGACTCGCCTTGCCAGACGCCGATCTCGCCCATGCGGTCGGTCTCGAGCACCAGGATGCCGTCGGCGCCCGCGCTGGCGAGCAGATCGCCCGACGCGAGCCGCTCGGGACCGACGCTCACCCGAACACCTCCCGCGATCCGCACGGCGCGGGCGACCAGGCGCCAGCGCTTGCCCGACCGGCGGGCCGCGCGCACGCGAGCCGCGTCGACGCCGGCGATCCCGCGCCTGCGCACGCGATCCGGCGTCAGGCGGGCGCCCATCAGCGCGTTGGCGAGCGCGCAGGCCTTCACCACGGCATCCCAGCCGTCGACGTCGTGGCGCGGATCGGCCTCGGCGATGCCCGCGGCCTGCAGCTCGCGCAGCGCGCGCTCGAAGCTCGCGCCCTGCTCGAGGCGCGCCAGGATGCGCGTGGTCGTGGTGTTCAGCACGCCGCGGAAGCCGAGCACGCGCGCGCCCGGCAGGCAGCGCTCGACCAGGTTGAAGACGGGCGCTCCGTCCATCACCGCGCCCTCGTACAGGAACAGCCGGCCCTCGCGCGCCGCCAGCCGCCGCAGGCCGTGGAGGTCGAAGGCCAGCGGCCCCTTGTTCGCGGTGACCACGTGCAGCCCGCGACGCAGCGCCGCGCGGACGTGATCGAGCGCCGGCTGGCCCCGGCGCGGGTCGAGCGGCGTCAGCTCGACGAGGACGTCGGCGGGGACGCGGCGGAGGAACTCGAGGCTGTCGCCGACCGCCCTGCCGTGGTGCAGGGGCGCCAGAGAGCGCCCGCGGCCGGCGAGCGATGCCGCCCGCCGCGGGTCGAGGCCGCCCTCGTCGATCGCGATGCCGTGGCGCGCGGTCGCGACGCCGGTCAGGACCGGCTCGACACCGGCGTCGCGCAGGATGCGGCGATAGGGTCCGCGCAGCAGTTCCGCGAAACGCCGGCCGACGTGGCCGAAACCGACCAGCGCGATCCGCAGGAGGGGCCGGGCGCTCATCGACGCCGATTCTCGCAGGAGGCCGCGCCGCCCGGGTGGCTGCGCCGCCGGCGCTGGCGGACAATCCGGCAGCGAACGAAGGGAGAGGCTCATGAACCGACGCGTCTTGCTGGCGGCGGCGTTGGCCCTGGCGCCCGGCGCACTGGCGCCCGCCGTCCCAGCCCCGGATCGCGCCCCGGCCGCGGTCGAGGCGCGGCTGCTCGCCTACGTCGAGCAAGCCTGGGGCACGCTGACGCGCTCGCGGCGAGACCTGCTGGCTGCCGCGCGCGACGAGAAGGTCGAGGCGCCCGCGGGCGGCCGCTGGCCGGTCTACGTGTCCGCCAAGGAGGATCGGGCGGCGATCGAGCGGGAGCTGCGCCTGAGCGTGCCCACCTCCGATCTGGCGCAGATCGAGCTTCGCACGCTGCCCGCCGACACGAAGTCGCTCCGCCGGCACGGCCTGCTCTACGTGCCGAAGCCCTACGTCGTCCCGGGCGGCCGCTTCAACGAGCTCTACGGCTGGGACACCTACTTCATCCTGCGCGGGCTGCTCGAGGCGGGCCGCGTCGAGGCGGCGCGGGACCTGGTCGACAACCACGTCTACGAGGTCGAGCACTACGGCACGGTGCTGAACGCCAACCGCAGCTACTACCTCACGCGCTCGCAGCCGCCGTTCCTGGGCCGCATGATCCTCGAGGTTCACGACCGAACCCGCGACGACGGCTGGCTCGCCCGCGTGCGCGGCGCGCTGACGGCGTACCACGCGTACTGGACGCGCGAGCCGCACCTCGTCCCAGGCCTCGGCCTGTCGCGCTATCACGACTCCGGCCAGGGTCCGGCGCCGGAGGTGCTGGTCCACGAGCGCGACGCCCAGGGCCGCACGCACTACGACCGCGCGCTCGAGTACTACCGCACGCACGAGGTGACGGCGTACGACCTCCGCCTCTTCTACGATCGCAAGGCCGGCCGCCTGACGCCGCTCTTCTTCGAGGGCGACCGCGCGATGCGCGAGTCGGGCTTCGACCCCTCCTTCCGCTTCGGGCCGTTCAGCGTGGACATCGTCCACCACGCCCCGGTCTGCCTGAACTCGCTGCTGTTCCAGCTCGAGCGAGACGCGGCCGAGCTGGCACGGCGCCTCGGGGACGCGGCCGGCGCCCGCGAGTGGAACGCGAAGGCCGAGGCGCGCGGCGAGCGGATCGGCCGTCTGCTCTGGAACGACGAGAAGGGCCTCTTCCTCGACTGGAACTTCCGCCGCTCGCGGCCGAGCGACTACGCCTTTGCCACCACCTTCTTCCCGCTCTGGACGGGCGCGGCTTCTCCGGCGCAGGCCGAGCGCGTCCGCCGCAATCTCGCGGTCTTCGAGGCGCCCGGCGGCGTGCTCACCAGCCCGCGCGTGAGCGGGAGCCAGTGGGACGCGCCGTTCGGCTGGGCGCCGCTCCAGCTCGTCGCCGTCGAGGGCCTGCGGCGCTACGGCTTCCACGCGGATGCCGACCGCCTGGCTCGGCGCTTTCTCTCGCTGGTCGCGAAGGAGTTCGACGAGCACGGCACGATCGTGGAGAAGTACGACCTGTGCCGCCGCGAGAGCGACGTGGCGCAGGGGCTGCGCTTCGGCTACTCGAGCAACGAGATCGGCTTCGGCTGGACGAACGGCGCCTTCCTGGTGCTGCGGCGGCAGCTCGTGGAGCGCGGCGTTGCGCTCTCGGCCGGCGACGAGTCGCAGACCGCGGCCTGCGCGGCGCTGAGCTCCAAGTAGAGGGCCTATCATTGGCCATTCCCTCCCGGGCCTCTGGGGGCGCAGGCTGAGGCGGATCGGCCGTTTCGAGATCGTCGACGAGCTGGGCCAGGGCGGGATGGGCACGGTCTACCGCGCTCGCGATCCCGGGCTCGACCGGCTGGTCGCGCTCAAGACGATCTCTCCCCGCGCGCTCGGGCGCGAGGACGCCGTGCTGCGCTTCCAGCGCGAGGCGCGGGCAGCCGCCCGGCTGCAGCACCCGAACATCGTCACCATCCACGAGCTGGGCGAGGCGGAGGGCCTGCTCTACATCGCGATGGAGCTGCTCGAGGGACGCGACCTGGCCGCGGCGCTGCGCCCTCCGGCCCCGCTGGCGCTCGCCGAGCGGCTGCGCGCGATGGTGGAGATCTGCCACGGGCTGCACCACGCGCACGCGCACGGCGTCCTCCACCGCGACGTGAAGCCGGCCAACGTCCGCATCCTGACCGCGGGCGCGGTGAAGATCGTCGACTTCGGCATCGCGCGGCTCGAGGACGCGGGCATGACGAGGACCGGCGTCATCATGGGCACGCCGGCCTACCTCTCGCCCGAGGCGCTGCTCGGAACCGGCCTCGACGCTCGCGCCGACATGTGGTCGGCGGGGGTGCTGCTCTACGAGATGGTCGCCGGCCGGCGGCCGTTTTCGGCTCCCGACGTGCCGACGCTCGCCTGGCGCATCGTGCACGAGCCGGCGGCGCCGCTCGAGGCCGCGCGCCACGGCGCGCCGCCGGAGCTCGACGCGATCGTGGCTCGGGCGCTGGCGCGCCAGCGCGACGCCCGCTTCCCGGACATGGCCGCGATGGCGCAGGCGCTCCTCGGCCTGCTGCCGACGCCGTCGGGCGGCATCCCGCGGACGGCGCTCGAGCCCGTCCTCGCCGCGACGGTGATCCTGCCCGCCACGCCCGCGGAAGTCGCGACGCCCGCGCCTCCCGCGCCCGAGGACCTGCGCGCGCGGCTCGCCCGCCTCGGCGCCGCGAGCTTCCGCGAGGAGGCGCTCTTCGGCGAGCCGGCACAGACGGCGCTCGCCTCGCGCAGCGCGAGAAGCGGCCTCGTCGCGCTCGCCGGCAGCGACGGCGCGATCCGCGTCTGGGATCCGGCCACGCGCGTCCGCACGCGGCACCTGCGCAGCGACCTGCACCGGCGCTCCGGGCACGACGCCGCGGTGCTGAGCCTCGCGTTCTCGCCGGACGGCGCGCTGCTGGCGTCGGGCCACGCCGACGGCGCCGTTCACCTGTGGGACCTGGCCGCCGGGCGCGAGGTCGCGGTGCGGCTGCGCCACGACACGCTGGCCACCTCGGTGGCGTTCTCGCCCGACGGCGCCACGCTCGCCTCGGGCGGGATGGACGCGGTGCTGAAGCTGTGGGACGTGCGGGGGGCCCTCGCGGGCGAGGCGCGGCGCGAGATGCACCGCCAGCCGTCCGGCGTCACCGCGCTGACCTACGCGGGCAAGGCCGGGCGCCTGTTGGTGACAGGCCACGCGAAGCCCGTGCTGCGCGTGTCGGACGCGCGCAGCGGACGCCTCGTCTCGACCTTGCGCGGGCCCGAGTCGCAGGTCCACCTGCTGGTGGCCGCAAGAGGCAGCGAGCGCCTCGCCGCCGCAAGCCGGGACCGCGGCGTGCGCGTGTACGACCTGCAGTCGAGAGCCGAGCTGCTGACCACCGCGGCTCCAGGCTCGCGGCCGCTGGTGGCGATCGCCTTCTTCCCTGGAGCCTGCCACTTCGCCGGCGTCGCGCAGGACGACGCGATCCGCGTGTGGGAGGTGGGGGCCGCCGAACCGGTGGCGGCCCTATGGGCCCCGGCGGGCGACTGCTACGTCGGCATCGAGATCTACGACGACGGACGACGGCTGCTGGCCGCCCTCGCGGACGGCCGCCTGCGCCTGTTCACGACCTCTTGAAGCTGGGGGGTGCTGCCTCGCACCCACCAAGACCCCACTCCGGGCTGCTTCGGCCGAGGGCGGCGGTGCAGGTCATGCCGGAAGGCGCAGGGTCGCGGGGCTGGCGCGGGGGCGCGCGTCCCTTGCTGCGGAGCGCGCATGTCTTCAGTGAGGACGGACACGGGGCCCCCACCCCGTGAGGAGTCTAGAGGAGCTGATCGCGCGCTCCTCGCTGCGGGCCGCGCTATCCCCCGCGCCTTTCATCGCCGCGGAGCGCCTTCCGGCCCGGCTCCAGCGGCGCTCAGGCGACGGCTACGGGCTTCGGCCGAGGCTTGCAGACGCGTTCTGCGGATCGCCGAGCAGATCATCGACCAGGTGGCGGAGAGTGCTCCCAAACGGACATCGGGAACTTGGGCTACGAGTCGTTTTGGTGGCGTGCTTTCCGGCAACACCGTGGTCGGAAGGCGACAAAACATCCGCCCGGCTGATCGCCCGGCGGAGGGGCGGCGGCCATGGTACGGTAGGCAGGCAACTTCACAAGCGGATTCAGGATGGCCGAGAGCCGCCCCTTCGACGTTTATAGACAACGATACCGCGCTTTCCTTGGGGCGGTCGAGTCAACGAGGCTCCTCTCTCTGCTTACCGCCGAGGTCTCACAAGCGTTCCCTCATCGTCTGCCTCCAAGAACTCGGAACGGGGTCATTTCGTTCATGGGGCAAGTCAGCCGTGCCCTGAGAGACGCCGCCACCAATGCGGAACGGGAAATGGGCGCTACGCCACACAAGACTTGGCGTCTGCGCGCCCCAAGCCGCCTCGCCGTGGCGACCATCCGGTTGTTCCTAGCCGGGAACCACCTCGGGCTCAACCGTAGCGGGAAGTCAAGACCAACGTTCGGCCATCTCGGGTACCTCATCCGCGCCCAAGAAGTCGTGATGCTCTTTGCCAACTTCGAGGCCTTCGTGGGCGACACTGTTCGCACGATCGCCCGAGCCCGGCCCGAAGTCCTCAAGCGGGCGAAGAGGCAAGTGAGCTGGGAGCGAGTCCTTGCGAGCGGGTCGTGGGAGGCCCTTATGGGGCACCTCGTGGAGCAACACGTTCACAACTTCGACTGGAAGTCGCTCAGAAAGAAGTTCGAAGCGTTCGATCGAGAGTACGGACTCGTTGTCACGGTCCCCGAGCACGAGGTAGAGACGCTTGAGGCTCTCGCTGCGATCAGAAACCTCGTAGTGCACAACGACTGCCGAATCAGCCCCGAGTATCGGATCGCGACCAAGTGCCACCAAGCGGTTGGTCGCCCTGTCCCAATCGGGGCTCAGTTCGTCGACAAGGCGGCCCTGGCAATCGCCGTCGTTGGAAGCGATATCTTCGAGGCGGTTGCGACAAAGTTCCTCGGTGCGGATTCGGAGAGCGTGCGGACCAGTCGCATTCACCGGCCCGTAGCGAACGATTCAAAGCGATCGCGACATCTCCGCATGGAGATCAGCGGTTGACGGGAGCGGAGCGACAACGCATATCGGAGGTCAGCTGACAGTGAGCCCGCCGGTAGAGTCACGTTGGCAGGGCTGCTGGCGACCGTAAGAAAGCCCCGCGTTCCAACGGAAGGAGGCCGGGGCTCTGTTGTCTTCGGGGAGCGCGGTAGAACAGAGGCCTGCTCGCGAAGCCCATAACCTTCAGGTGTGGGTTCGACTCCTGCACGCGCGGCCAACGCGAGGCTGGCCCAGGGATTCACTCACGCGGCCTCGAGTGGCCTTCGTCACATGGAAGCCGGCCTCATCGACCACCCCGACGATTCCCGGTGGCCCCCGTCGGCCTGCGCAACGTCAACGGCCGCCTTGAGTTCGACCTCGAAGGTGCTGCACCGCGTTCCGCGCAGGCGTGAACCCCGACGCCGCCTGGGCGACAGCTACGACCCCGGCCGAAGGGCGGCGGCGTGGGTCACGCACGACGAGGGCGTGTGAAGCGCGCATCCCAACGCACCGGATGCGCCACGGCGTCCGCGCTGAACCGAGCGGAGCGGCGCGACCGCTGATCTTCCATTTGAAAGCGATGCGCCGCGCAGCGTCCCGAGGAGGGCGTGAACCCCGGCGCCGCCCAGCCGACAGCTACGAGCCGCAGCCCGAGCGAGAGTCCTTTCTGGCTAATCCCGCTTCGCTCGCAGCCCGTAGCGGCGGCCAGGCACCGCCCCGTTCGATAGGTTGGGGACGACCCGCCGGGCTACCGCTCGGGTGGCTTCTCGGGGCCGGGCTCCTCGCGGTCCTCCGGCTGCTCCTCTGGCGCCTCGCGGCGCATCCACGAGGAGAAGAACGAGAAGGGCGAGCGGCCCTGCTCGGCCTCCGGGCCTGCGGCCCGCGGCTCGTCGGGCTTCCGCTCTTCGCCGGATTCGGAAGGCTCGTGCAGGTGCGGGCGCAGCGAGTCGCGCGACGGAGCGGGCTCGACCTCCCGGCTGGGCGATTCGTCGGCGCCCTCCGCCCCGTCGTCCATCTCGTCGTCCGCTTCGTCCCCGACGTCGGCATCCTCGGCCGACTGCGGGCCACCGGCGTCCGGGAACGCCCCGGCCGCGAGCGGCGACACGTCGCGGCCTCGGCCACGCCCGCGCCCGCGCCGTCGGCGTGGACCGCGAGCGGCTCCGGCCTCGCCCTGGGCAGCCGGGCCGTTGGCGGAGGCCGCGGTCGAGGGGGAGGCCGCGGCGACGGCGGGCTCGGCCGGGCGCGGAGCGGCGGCCTGCGCGGCGGGCGCGCCGGACGCCTGGCCGCCCGTCGTCTCACGCGAGGCGGCGCCGAGATCGTCGACCACGTAGCTGCCGGAGCGCTGGTCGCGCCGCAGGGTCACGATGCCCTGCCGCTGCGCCTCCTCGAGCAGGTGGCTGAAGGTGCGGAAGCCGAAGTAGGTCTCGTTGAACTGGGGCTTCTTGCGCTTCATGGTCTCCTTGACCATGGAGCCCCAGAGGACCTCCTTGTTCTCGCGCTGGAGCGCCACCACGGAGTCGACCAGCAGCGAGAAGCACTCCTGCAGCTTCTCCGACACGTTGGCGATCTTGGCGATCGGCCGCTGCTGCACGCGGACGAGATCCTCGTAGAAGATGAACTCGTCGCAGTTCTCGATCAGCAGGTCGGAGGTCGAGTTCTTGACCCCGACGCCGATCACGTACTTGTTGTTCTCCTTCAGCTTGCTGACGAGGGGCGAGAAGTCGGAGTCTCCCGACGCCACCACGAAGCAGTTGATGTGCTCCTTCTGGAAGGACATGTCCATCGCATCCACGACCAGGCGGATGTCGGCGGAGTTCTTGCCTCCCACGGACTTCTGGGGCACCTCGATCAGCTCGATCGCCGCTTCGTGGAAGCTGCGCTTGTAGTCCGAGTAGCGGCTCCAGTCGGCGTAGGCCTTCTTGACGAGGACCTTGCCCTTGTCGAGCAGGCGCTCGAGCACGAGGTTGACGTCGAACTTGCGGTAGTGGGCGTCGCGGACGCCGATGGCGATGTTCTCGAAGTCGATGAACAGAGCAATGCGCTGCTCGTCCTGGTTGCTGACTGCCAACTTAGTGCTTCCTCCTGCGAGGCGTAGGCCGAATACCCCCCTCGGCGGGCCGGGGTGTCGGCGGGGCGGAGATGCCGGGTCAGGCCCGGGGCCTTGTCTTTGACGAAGTCAGGCTACCACAGGCGTCCAGGCGGCTCCGGCGGCCGTTCTGGAACTTCTATACCGTCCGGTACGTATAGAGTCAGCGATGGCGCCGCATGTCGGCAGGTCCGAGGATCGCATCCTCATGACTGCACTGGACTTGTTCTCTCGGAAGGGCTACGAGGGGACGTCGGTGCGGGAGCTTTGCGAAGCGGCGGGCATCACGAAGCCGACCCTCTACCACTTCTACAAGAGCAAGGAGGGGGTCTATCGGGCTCTGGTCGACGGTGCGCTTCAGGAGTACCGTCAGACCCTCGTGCGCCAGCTGGGGACCCCCGGCAGCGCGCGCGAGCGGCTGCGCCGGGTGGCGCGCTGGCACTTCGCGTATTCCCTGCTGAACCGCGGCCTGATGCGCTTCATCCTGAGCCTCGTCCACAACCCTACGGGCGCCGCGCCGGCGCTCGAGTTCAACCGCTTCTACGAAGACGTCGTGCGCCGGATCGCCGGCGCCGTCGAGGCAGGCGTCGCGGCCGGCGAGCTGCGCCCGGGCCCGCTGCAGCCGCGCATGCTCGTCTTCATGGGAGCCCTCGGAGAGGCGATGTGCGGCCAGCTCATCCTGGGCCGGCCCGAGCTCGACGATCGCCTCGCCGACGAGATCGTGGACACCGTCCTCGACGGCTGGTCCGCTGCGAGAGCCTGAGAACCCATGAGAACCCTCCACTGCACCGTCGCCGCGAGCGGTTTGCTCGCCTTCGCCCTGGCGGCTCCGGCGGCCGCCGAGACGCTGTCCCGCCGCGAGGCCGTGGCCCGAGCGCTCCGGTTCAACCCGAGCGCCGGCCAGGCCGAGCAGAACCTGCGCATCTTCGAGGGCCGCAAGCAGGAGGCGCTGGCGGACGCGCTGCCCGAGCTGACGGTGTACGGCTCCTGGAACCGCTACCGGGACCCGGCGCTGCTCAACAGCTCGAGCTTCGACTCGTTCCCCCCCGAGCTGCGCGACAGCCTGAAGCCGGTGCCCGCGAACCTCTACGAAGGCGTCGCACAGCTCCGCCAGACGCTGTTCAGCTTCAAGGTGGGGGCGGCCGTCCGCGGCGCGCGCGAGGCCGAGCGCATGAGCCAGGAGGACCTGCGCGCGGCGCGGCTGGCTCTCGCGCTGGAGGCGGTGTTCGCCTACAACGACTACCTGCTGGCGCGCGAGAAGGTCGTCGTCGCGCGCAAGAGCGTCAGCCAGAAGCAGCGCCACCTCGAGATGGCCAGCAACCGGCGCGCGGCAGGCGTCGCCACGGACCTCGAGGTGCTGCGCGCGCGGGTCGACGTCGAGAACGAGCGGGCGACACTCGAGGCCCTGATCGGCGCCGCCGACCTGCGGCTCGGCTCGCTGAACGCCGTGATGCTGCGGCCGATCGACGCGCGGGTCGAGCCGTCCGACTCGCTGGCTCTCGTGCCGTTCGAGGTCTCGCTGGAGCAGGCGCTGCAGGAGGCGCTCGCCAGCCGTCCCGAGATGCTCTCGGTCGCCTACAGCGAGAAGGCCTTCGACCAGCTTGTGCGGGCGACGAACGCCGAGAAGCTGCCGAGCCTCGATCTCTTCGGCAGCTACGGCTGGTCGGTGCGCGAGCCCTCGAACTTCTTCGGCGACGACTTCACCAAGTGGAGCATCGGGGTCACCCTGAAGGTGCCCGTGTTCGACGGCTTCCGTACCAAGGGCAAGCTGGTGCAGGCGCGGGCCGAGCGCTCCAAGGTCGGCCACCAGAAGACGGCGATCGAGAACCAGATCCGGATCGAGGCCAAGGACGCTGTCGATCGCCTGCGCGTCGCCGCGCGCGTGCTGGCCGCCGCCGAGCTCAACGTGAGCCAGGCGCAGCAGGCCCTCGACATGACGGAGGCGAACTACCGCCACGGCGCCGCCACCAACCTCGACGTGCTCGACGCGCAGGCCTCGCTGACGCAGGCGGAGAGCATCCGCATCCAGGGCCTGTACCAGCACGCCAACGCCCGCGCACAGCTGCGCTACGTGATGGCGCGCGACCCGCTGGACCCCGAGCCGATGGCACCGGCGCCGCCGGGCGCCGGCGACACCACGACTGGAGACCGCCGATGAGACCCCGCATCGCAGGACTGCTGCTGGCCGCCACCGCCACCCTCGCCGCCGGCTGCGGCGGCGGCGAGCAGGGCGCCCGCGGCGACGCGCAGCCGCGCGGCGTGCCGGTGCGCACGGCGCGGGCCGAGAAGCAGGACCTCGACGAGACGCTGCTGCTGACCGGCACGCTGAAGCCGCGGGCGCAGGTCGAGCTGGTGGCCGAGGTGGCGGCGCGGCTCGTGGCGATCTCCAGGGACGAGGGCGCGCGGGTGGCGAAGGGCGAGCTGCTGGCGCGCCTCGACGACACCGACTACCGCCTGGCGCACGCGCGGGCGCGGGCAGCGCTCGAGGTGGCCGAGGCCAACCGCCAGCACGCGGTGGTCGAGAAGGAGCGCGCCGACAACCTGCTGAACACCGGCGGCGTCACCGACAAGGATCACCTGGCGGCACAGGTCAACCTGCGCGTGGCGGAGGCCGCGCTGGCTCAGGCGCGCGCGGAGACGGAGATCGCGGCGACGCAGCTCGGGCGCACGCAGGTGACGGCCCCCTTCGGGGGCCGCGTCGCCCGGAGGCACGCCGATGCCGGGGCGATGCTGGCCGCCGGCACGTCGCTGTTCACGCTGGTGGACGACTCGCTGCTCGAGTTCGAGGCGCAGATCGCCTCGCGCGATCTCGCGAAGGTCAAGCTCGGCGCCAGCGCGCTGCTCTCGATCGACGCACTGCCCGACGCCCGCATCGAGGGTCGCATCGCGCGGATCGAGCCGCTGGTGGACGAGCGCTCGCGCTCGTTCCGGGCCGTGATCGAGGTCCCGGGGCGGCCGGGCCTCGTGGGCGGCCTGTTCGCGCGCGCGGCGCTGCGGGTGGGCAGGGTCGAGGGCGCGCTCGTGATCCCGCCGGCGGCGCTGGTGCGCGACGGATCCGACCCGCTGAAGGCGGCCGCCTTCGTGGTGCGCCAGGGCAGGGCCGAGAAGCTGACGCTCGCGCTGGGCGTCGAGGCGCCCGACGGGGTCCAGGTCACGAGCGGGCTCGCGGCGGGCGACGTCGTGGTGCTGGACCCGCCGACGGCGCTCAGCTCGGGAGCGCCGGTGGAGCTCCAGAACGGCGGCCGCGCGCCGGCCGCGAAGTAGGAGCAGCGGCATGTTCCTGAGCAACCTGTCGATCAAGCAGCCGGTCTTCGCGACCATGATGATGGCGGCGCTCGCCGTCCTCGGCATCGCCTCCTACGCGCAGCTCAAGGTCGACTTCTTCCCCAAGGTCGAGATCCCGGTCGTGACGGTGACCACGGTCTACCCGGGCGCAGGCCCGGAGACGGTCGAGCGCGAGGTCACCAAGAAGATCGAGGAGGAGATCAACACCGTCGAGGGCGTCAACCACATCGAGTCGATCTCGCAGGAGGGCCTTTCGAACATCGTGATCGAGTTCGAGCTCGAGGTCTCCTCGGTGGACGCCTCGCAGGACGTGCGCGGCAAGATCGCGGCGATCCGCGGCGAGCTGCCGCGCGAGATCGAGGAGCCGATCGTGCAGCGGATCGACTTCGCCATGATGCCGATCCTGTCGGTCGGCGTGAACGCGCCCGGCCTGACGCCCAAGGCCGCCACCGACTTCGCCGACAAGGTGGTGAAGCGCCGGCTCGAGAACGTGCGCGGGGTGGGCTCGGTCGCGCTCGTCGGCGAGTCGACGCGCGAGATCCAGGTGGTGGTGGACCGCGTCAGGCTCGAGGCGTACCACGTCTCGCTGGCGGAGGTGGTGACCGCTCTCGCTCGCGAGAACGTCGACGTGCCGGCCGGCAGCGCCGACCGGGGCGCGACCGAGGCGCTGGTGCGGGTGGCCGCGCGCGGACGGACGGCCGCCGACATCGGCGGGATCCCGGTCAAGCAGCCGGACGGGATGCCGGTCTACGTGCGCGACCTGGCGCAGGTGGTGGACGGGGTCGAGGAGGCCAAGAACGCGGCCTTCCTCGACGAGCGGCCGGCGCTCGCGCTCGAGATCCAGAAGCAGTCCGGGGCGAACACGGTGGCGGTGGCCGACGGCGTGCTGGAGGCGGTCGAGAAGATGAAGGCGGAGCTGCCGGCCGGCGTCAGCCTCTCGATCGTGAAGGACGACTCGTACTTCATCCGCGAGTCGATCGAGGACGTGAACACCACGATGATCATCGGTGGCCTGCTGACCGTGCTGATCGTCTTCCTCTTCCTCAACTCCTGGCGCTCGACGGTGATCACCGGCGTCACCCTGCCGATCTCCGTGGTGGCGGGCTTCATCGCGATGCGGGCCTTCGGCTTCACGCTCAACGTGCTGACGCTGATGGGCCTCTCGCTCGCGATCGGGATGCTGATCGACGACGCGATCGTGGTGCGCGAGAACATCGTGCGGCACCTGCAGCGCGGCAAGGACCACTTCCAGGCCGCACGGGACGGCACGGCCGAGATCGGCCTCGCGGTGATGGCGACCTCGTTCACGATCATCGCGGTGTTCGTGCCGGTGGCGTTCATGGGCGGCATGGTGGGCCGGATGTTCTACGAGTTCGGCATCACCGTGGCGGCGGCGGTGGCGGCCTCGCTGTTCGTCAGCTTCACGCTCGACCCGATGCTCTCGTCGCGCTGGGTGGACCCGGACATCGAGCGCGGCCACCACCCCCACCTCGTCGGCCGGATGCTGCAGCGCTTCAACCGCTGGTTCGACGACCTGCACCTGCGGTACGAGCGGCTGCTCGGCTGGTGCCTGGGCCGCCGCCGGCGCGTGCTGGCGATGGCGGTCGCCTCCTTCGCGCTCGGCCTCGCGATGATCCTGCCGCGGCCGCTGGGGCTCGGCTGGATCGGCGGCGACTTCATGCCCGACTTCAACCGCGGGGAGTACCAGGTGTCGATCCGGGCGACGCCCGGAACCACCCTCGCCGAGACGAAGGAGCGGGCGCTGCAGGTGGTGCGCCGGCTGAAGGCGCTGCCCGACGTCGAGTACACCTACACCACGATCGGCGAGGCCGGGATCACGCGCCGGCCGCCGACCGAGGGCGTCATCTACGTCAAGCTGAAGCCGTCGAAGGGCAAGACCTTCAGCGAGGTGCTCGACCAGGGCCGGCGCGCCGTCTCCGAGGTGCCCGGGCTCACCTACGCCTTCACCGAGGCCGGGCCGTTCGGCCAGAAGCCCCTGCAGTACAGCGTGCGCGGGCCGGAGATCGACGAGCTCGACCGCATCTCGCGCGAGCTGGTGCAGGCGATGGGGCGGATCCGCGGCCTGGAGGACGTCGAGACCAGCCTTGAGAAGAGCAAGCCGGAGCTGCGCGTCGAGTTCGACCGCGAGCGCGCGGGCGACCTCGGCCTCAACGTCTCCCCGGTCGCGACGACGCTGCGCGCCGCGGTCACCGGCGAGGTCGCGACCACGATCGAGGACGCCGCCGGCGAGACCCACGACGTCCGCGTGCGCCTGCGCGCCGACCAGCGCCGCTATTCCCTGGACCTGCTCGCGCTGCACGTGCCGACGGACAAGGACGACGCCGACGGCGACAAGATCCTGGTGCCGCTCGGCGAGGTGGCGCGGGCGGTTCCCGCGAGCGGCCCCTCGACGATCCGGCGCAAGGACCTGCAGCGCGAGGTGCGCATCTCGGCGGCCAACTCCGGGCGCAGCCTGGGCGAGGTGGCGGCCGACATCGAGGCCGCGGCGGCGGCGATGAAGCTGCCGCCCGGCTACGACGTGATGCCGGGTGGCGACTCCGAGGAGCTGAAGAAGATGTTCAGCAACATGCTGCAGACCCTCGCGCTCGCCGTGATCTTCATCTACCTGATCCTGGCCTCGCAGTTCGGCTCGTTCCTGCACCCCTTCGCGATCATGCTCTCGCTGCCGCTGTCGCTGGTGGGCGTCGCGCTGGCGCTGCTCGCGACCGGCGACAGCCTCAACATCATGAGCATGATCGGCCTGATCACGCTGATGGGGCTCGTCACCAAGAACGCGATCCTGCTGGTCGACTTCACCAACCAGGCGCGCCGGCAGGGGCTCGCGCGCGACGCGGCGCTCGTCCGGGCGGGCAGCACGCGGCTGCGGCCGATCGTGATGACGACGCTGGCGATGATCTTCGGCATGCTGCCGCTGGCGTTCGCGATCGGCGCCGGCGCCGAGATGCGCGCGCCGATGGCGCGCGCCGTGATCGGCGGCCTGATCACCTCGACGCTGCTGACGCTGATCGTGGTGCCGGTGGTCTACACCTACCTCGACGGCCTGCGGCCGGAGACGGTGCGCGAGTTCTTCGGCCTGCGCCGCCGGCGCCGGGCCGAGACCGCCGAGGCGACGCCGGGAGGCGCGCTGCCGACGGCGGAGTGAGCGTGTCCGCGCCGACGGCGCGGGTGGTACTCTGCGGAGCCGCGTCGTGACCTAGAGGTCGTGAACGGCCATCCGCGGGAGCACGCGTGCTGCACCTCGAGGACGACCCGCTCGGCTGCCTCGTGTCGCGCGACACGAGCGGGGAGTTCCGCGACGGGGGCCGGGAGTGACTCGGGCGCCGCTTGCCTACGCCCTCTCGGTCTGGCCCGTTCGCGCGTCGGCGCTCGGCCTGGCCGGGCTGTGGCTGAACGAGATCGAGGCGCCGCTGCTGGGCCCGGAGTCGCCCCACCTCCTCTTCGGCGGCTGGGCGGGGCTCGTGTCGTTCGTCTGGCTCGGGCCTGCCGCCGGCATCCTGACGACGCTGCTTTCGCTCGCGGGGCTGCTCGTTCGCCTCGACGCGGCCGGGTTCGGAACGCTCGTCTACGTGATCGAGGGACTGGCGGTCCGTCTCCTGTGGCGCCGCCTGCACAGCCTCGCGCTCGCGGCGGTGCTGTTCTGGTTCGGGGCCGGCTGGCTGGTCGACGCGGTGGTGTACGGACGCTGGCTCGGCATCGCCACGGACCACGTGTTCGTGCTCTTCCTGAAGCAGGTCTTCAACGGGACGTTCGACGCGCTCGTCGCCGAGCTGGCGCTCCGCGCCCTCGGCGCCGGACCCTTGGCGGACGGCGTGGCGCTGCGCCAGTACGTCGCGAGTCGCGTCGCGTTCCTCGGTGCGACGCTGGGCCTTGCCAGCGGCGTCTTGCAAGCGCGCGGCGCCTACGCCGGGCGCCTCGACGAAGCCCGGGCGCGGGACGCGGCCACGGCGCGCCGAATCGGCTCCAGCATCCACGGCTACCTCGCCGGACGGCGGGCGCCGCTCGGCATCCTCGCGCGCTCGATCGAGAAGGACTGGCTCGCGCAGGGGCCAGGCCGCAGCACCCGGCTGCAGGCCTTTCACGCGGCGTGGCCCGAGTACCTGAACGTGGGCCTGGTGGACGCCCGGGGGAACCTGCTCGACATGGACCCGCCCCGCAACGCGCTGGGACGGCCGATCGACACCGGGAACCTCGCCAAGCGGGACTACTTCCGCGAAGCACGGGACCATCTGCGCACCGCTTACGGCGCCGTGATCGTCGGCCGGCTCCACGTGAGGGAGCCGTCGAAGGCCGAGCCCGTGCTGTTGATCGCCGAGCCGCTGGTCGACGCCGAGCCGGCCTTCCGGGGCGCGCTGATCGCGGCTCTCGATGCGAGGATCCTCCAGCGCATGCTCGCCGAGCGGGTCGCCGCCGGGGGCCAGCTCGCGACGCTCTTCGATCGAACGGGGCGTGTGATCGCTTCGCTCGACCCGCGGCTCGCTCCGGGCAGGGCCCTCGCGGGCTACCTGCCCTTCGCGGCGGGCTGGCCGGAACTGCCGCGCGTCTTCTCCTACAGCCCTCCGCCCGACGACGCGCACGGGCGGCTGGGACTGGACTTCCGCTACTCGACGTACGAGGCCGTCTCCCTGGCCGGTTGGGGGCTGCTCGTGGACCGGCCCGCATGGAGCCTCGACGCGCAGATGAGGGTCGAGGTCCAGTGGATCCTGTTCCTGTTCGCCACGGCCCTCTGCGTCCTGAACGCGCTCGGCGCCGTGCTGACGAGAGCCGCTCGAGACTCGCTGGTCAGCCTGGGCCGGGCGGCGGCGGCCACGGCCGAAGCGCACCCGGGGGCTGCCGCGGCGATCGAAGCCCTGGCGCGCAGCCCGATCCTCGAAGTGCGGGAGGTGAGGACGCACTTCGATGCCATGCTGCGCGCCCTGGCGCAACGCACGGACGAGGCGCAGCAGGCGCTCTCGCGGAGCGAGCAGCGCTTCCAGCGCCTCGTCGAGGCGACGCCCGACGTGATCGTGCAACTGGGCGAGGACAGGCGCGTCCAGTATGTGAACACCGCGGCGGCCGAGATGATCGGCCAGCCCCGCGAGGCCCTGCTGGGCCGGCCGCACGCGGCGCTGTTTCCGGCGGAGGACTCCGAGCGCCAGCGGCGCGCCCTCGACGAAGCGGCGGCGGGCGCGGCGCCCGTGTACGAAGAGCGCCCCTACCGCTTCCCCGCGGGCGAACGCTGGTTGGCGACGTCGGTCGTGCCGCTGGGCAAGCACGCCGGCTGGCTCGTCGTGTCGCGGGACGTCACGGCGCTCAAGCGATCGCAGGCGCTGGAGCGCGAGCGGGCAGATCGCTTCAACCTGCTGCTCGCACAGACGAGCGACGCGTTCTGGATCGCCAGCGCCGACGGTTCGAAGTTCCTGGACGCCAGCCCGGAGTTCGAGAGGCTGTACGGGCGTCCCGTCGGCGAGTTCGAGGCGAATCCGCGGCTGTGGGTGGAGGCCGTGCATCCCGAGGACCGGCCGATCGCCGAGGCCAGCGCTCAGTCGCTCATGCAGAAGGGGCGCGCCGTGGCCGAGTACCGGATCGTCCGCCCCGACGGCAGCGTGTGCTGGGTCCAGGACAGCAAGAGCCTGCTCAGGGACGAACAGGGCCGCACGGTGCTGATGGGAGGCATCAGCGCCGACATCACCGGGCGCAAGCGGACCGAGGAGGAGCGGGCACGGCTGGATGAAGCGCTTCAGCGGTCCCGGCGCCTGGCCCTGGTGGGCCAACTGGCGGGCGGCGTCGCGCACGAGTTCAACAACCTGCTGGGCGTGATCCAGGGCTACGCCGAGATGCTGCTGCTGGGTCTCGAGCCGGGGGATCTGCGGCGTGAGCGTCTGCTGAAGCTGCTGGGCGCCGTGGAGCGCGCGGCCGGCCTGACGCGCCGGCTGCTCGCGTTCGGCCGCGGACAGGTGTTGCGGCCCCAGGCCGTGGATCTGAATCGGACGCTCGCCGAAGCCACGCGGCTGCTGCGGCCCGCGCTGGGCGAGAACGTCGAGCTGCGCCTGCAACTTGCGGCGGAGACGGCTTTCGTGTGGGTGGACCCGGCCCAGCTCGACGAGGTGCTGACGACGCTCGCGGCCAACGCCCGGGACGCGATGCCCGAGGGCGGCGTCCTGACGATCGAGTCCGGCCGCGTGGACTCCCGCGCAGGGATGCCGGGCCGGTACGCGCTGGTGGCAGTGAAGGACACGGGCCACGGGATCGACGAGGCGAGTCTCGGGCGGCTGTTCGAACCTTTCTTCACCACGAAGGACGTGGGGCGGGGGACGGGACTGGGCCTGGCGGCCGTGCAAGGGATCGTGGAGCAGAGCGGCGGCCAGCTGGAGGTGGAGAGCGCCGTCGGCCGCGGCACAGTGATCCGGATCTACCTGCCCTGCCTGGCTGACGCGGGCGGCGAGCGGCCGACAGCCGCGGAGCCCGGCCCGCCCGCGCCGTCCGTGGAGCAGACCGTGCTGGTGGTGGAGGACGACGCGGCGTTGCGCGAGGTGACGACGGCTGTCGTCGAATCCCTGGGCTACCGCGTGCTGGCGGCGGCGGACGGGGAGCAGGCGCTCGCCGTGGCGGAGCAGCAGACGGGCGCCATCGACGCGCTGCTGACGGACGTCGTGATGCCGCGGATGAGCGGCGTCGAGCTGGCGCGCCGGCTGCTGGCACGCAGGCCGGGCCTGGCCGTGGTCTACGTCTCGGGGTACCCGGGCCAGGCCGTCGCCGAGCAGGGGCTGCCGCAGGAGGAACCGATCTGGCTCGCGAAGCCCTTCACGCTGGACGCGGTCTCCCAGGCGCTGCGCGAGGGCCTGCGGCGAGCCGCAGCTCGCGGGCTCGGCGGCGCGAGCCGGAACGGCGCCGCCTGAAGCCGCGATCGGGACGGGGGCGGCGGGCGTACTAGACTCGCGCTGCTTGCCCTGCGTCCTGATCTGCGCGCGCGACCCGCTGATGGACGAGCTCCACGGCACGCTTCTGTGGCGCGCAGGCGTCGAGCGCCACGTCGCCTGTACGTTCGACGAGGCGCTGATGGTCGCCGTGGCCGCGCGCCCGCAGCTCGTGCTCGTCGAGCGGGAGCTGCCGCAGTCGGAGCGCCTGCTCCGGGATCTGCGGCGCGAGCGCTCGACGCGCCACGTTTCGATCGCGGTGGTGGTGCGCGGCGACGTCGGGCCCTCCGAGATCGAGCTGCTGGACCTGGGCGCCAATGCCATCCTCAGGCTTCCCGCCGACCCCGGCTGGGACGAACGCCTCGCGCGGCTGATCAACGTCGCGGGCCGCCGCCGCGCCCGGCTTCCGGTGCGGATCGACTTCGTGGCGAGCGTCGGCGGGGCCGTCCAGCGCATCACGGGATCGACGGCCAACGTCAGCGCCAGCGGGATGCTCGTCGAGTGCGCGCTCCCGTTGGACGTCGGCACCGACCTCGACGTGAGGTTCGGGCTGCCGGGCTCGGGGGACGAGATCGCCGGCTGCGGCCGCGTCGTCCGGCGCGACTCGAAGGGACGCTACGGCGTTCACTTCTACGCGCTCGAGGGAGAGGGAGAGGCGCGCATCGCGGCGTTCGTCGCCGCCGGAGCGAGAGCAGGCTCGCGGCGGCGCTAGCTCTCCCTCGTCAGGGGCACGCCGATCAGGACGGCCCGGAAGTTGGCGCCGACGCGGACGAGGCCGGCCGGCACGACCGCCCCGCCGGAGCGACTGCGGGGTATTGTAAGATCCTGCCACCGCGGAGGTCCCCGATGGCGTATTTCGACGTCGATCCTCTCCTCGAGGCGATGCTGAACGTGTCGCCTGGAATCTCGGACCTCAACATCTCGGTGGGGCGCCCGCCCCAGGTCGAGATCGACGGGCAGCTCAAGGGAGTCGCGTACGCGGGCATCGAGAAGCTCGCTCCCTACCAGACCGAGCAGGTCGTGATGCGCCTCCTGCAAGGCAAGCGGGACGCGGCCGACAAGCTGGTGCGGACGGGCTCGACCGACCTGTCCTACAGCCTGGCGGGGCGCACGCGCTTCCGCGTCAACATCTTCGCCCAGCGCGGCAGCTATTGCATCGTGCTGCGCGTGATCCCGACCAAGATCCCCACGATCGAGGAGCTGGGCATGCCGCCGCAGCTCGGCGAGATCGTCAAGGACCGCAACGGCATCGTGCTGGTGACCGGTCCCACCGGCTCGGGCAAGTCGACCACCCTCGCGGCCATCATCAAGAAGTTCAACTCCGAGAAGGCCATGCACATCATCACGATCGAGGACCCGGTCGAGTACATGCACCCGCACGAGAAGGCGACCATCAACCAGCGCGAGGTGGGCACCGACACCCAGACCTTCGCGCTCGCGCTGCGCGCCGCGCTGCGCCAGGCGCCCAAGGTGATCCTGGTCGGCGAGATGCGCGACGTCGAGACGATCTCGATCGCGCTCGAGGCGTCGGAGACGGGCCACCTGGTGCTGTCGACGCTGCACACGATCGACGCCTCGAAGACGATCGACCGCATCGTCGGCGTCTTCCCGAAGAACGAGGAGCGCCAGGTCCGTACGCGCTTCTCGCAGTCGTTCCGCTGGGTGGTGTCGCAGCGGCTGGTGCCGAAGCTCGGCGGAGGACGCATCGGCGTCTGCGAGATCCTGCGTTCGACCGCCCGCACCCGCGAGTACATCCAGGAGGGCGAGCGCGAGGGCAAGAGCCTGATCGACGCCATGAACGACGGCGTGCTCGACGGCATGCAGTCGTTCGACTTCGAGCTCGAGCGGCTGATCAACGCGGGCATCATCGACCGCGAGGTCGGCCTCACCTATTCGTCGAACCGCACCAACCTCCAGCTCAAGCTCGACAGCAATGCCGACACCGCCGAGCTGCCGACGCTGAAGACCGCGGGGGCGCCGCCCGCCCCGTCCAGGCCCGCCAAGAAGGCCGCCGAGCCCAAGAACGAGCTCGACGACCTGATCGAGAGGTAGCCCATGCAGGCGAGCTGCCCGCACTGCACCTACAAGATCGTGATCGACGACGCGCGCGTGCCCGAGCGGGCCTTCAGCGTGAAGTGCCCGAAGTGCCAGAACGCGGTCAAGTTCCCCGGCAAGGCCGCGGGCTCGGCCGCGGCGGCCGAGCCGCCCGAGCCGGCTTCGGCGGGTCCTGTGCTGGGCTTCGACTCCGACGCCATGAAGGCGCAGATGATGGCCCAGCTCCGGCGCGAGATGGGCGGCGGCGCCGGCGAGGTCGCGCACGCCGGCGAGCGGGCACTGGTGGGGCTGCCCGGCGGCCAGGCCGGCAACGCCGCGCTGATGCTGACCCGGCTCGGTTACGCGGTCGACACCGTCGACGACTCGGAAGATGCAATCCGCCTGCTCGAGCAGAGCTCTCACGTGGTGGTGCTGACGGCGCCGGTGGCCGGAGCCCAGGGCAAGGAGAGCCTCTATCAGCGCGCCTGCCGGCTGGGCGCCGAGGCTCGACGGCGCATCTTCCTGGTGGTAGCGGCGGACAACGTCAAGAGCGGCGACGGCAGTCAGGCCTTCGTGCTGCAGGCCGACCTGGTGCTGACCAGCAAGGACGTGGCGGGCGCGGACGTCGTCTTCCGCAACACGCTGGCGGAGAAGAGACGCGTCTATCAGGTGTTCCTGGAAGCCCGCACCCGCGCGGACAAAGAGGCCGGCTATATCTAGCGCCGGGCGGCGGCGGGCTGGTAGGCGTCGGCCACGTAGTCGCGCACCATGCGGTGTGCGCTGAACTGCGGCACCACCGACTCGATCGAGGCCTTCATCAGCTGGATCCAGCGGTGCGGCAGCCCGTTCTCGTCGCGCTCGAAGAAGCGGGGCACCACCTCCTCCTCGATGATCGCGTAGAGCTTCGCGGCGTCCTGGCTGTCCTGCTCGGCGACGTCGGCCAGCGTCGAGCCGTCGCCGATCGACCAGCCGTTGTCGCCGCGGAATCCCTCGGCCCACCAGCCGTCGGGGATGCTGACGTTGACACCGCCGTTGACGGGCGACTTCTGGCCCGAGGTGCCGCTCGCTTCCTGCGGCCGGCGCGGGGTGTTGAGCCAGACGTCGCAGCCCTGCACCAGCATGCGGCCCATCTCGATGTCGTAGTCCTCGAGGAACAGCACGCGCCCGCGCAGGTCCCCCTTGGTGAGCAGGAACAGGCGCCTGATGAAGTCCTGGCCCTCGCGGTCGGCCGGGTGCGCCTTGCCCGCGAAGAGCAGCTGCACCGGCCGCGCCGGGTCGGAGACCAGGCGGCCGATGCGATCGAGATCCGACAACACCAGCACCGCGCGCTTGTAGGTCGCGAAGCGGCGCGCGAAGCCGATCGTCAGCGCGTGCGGGTCGAACAGCCCCTCGACCTCGCGCAGCTGCTCGGGCGACAGCCCGTGGCGGGCGCCCTGCTGGCGCACGCGCTCGCGCACGAAGCGGATCAGCCGTTCCTTCTGCGAGCGGTGGGCCGCCCACAGCTCGGCGTCCGGCGCCTCGCGGATGCGCGTCCAGAACTCGGGCTCGAGCAGGTGCTGCTCCCAGTCGGGGCCCAGGTAGTGGGAGTAGAAGGCGCGCATCTCCGGCCCCACCCAGCTCTCGGTGTGGACGCCGTTGGTGACGTAGGCGACCGCCTTGTCGGGCTGGCCCGGGAACAGGTGGCGCCACATCGCCGAGCTGACGTCGCCGTGCAGCTTGCTGACGCCGTTGGCGTGCGACGAGAAGCGGATCGCCAGCGCCGTCAGGTTGAAGCGGTCGCCGTCGAGGCCGAGCGCCAGCGCGTCGTCGACCTCGCAGCCGACCTCGCGCGTCCAGGGCTCGAGGTAACGCCGTACCAGCTCGCGCTCGAAGACCTCGTTGCCGGCGGGCACCGGCGTGTGGGTGGTGAAGACGCAGTTGCGCGCGACCGACTTGAGCGCGTCCGCCAGCCCGTCTCCGCGGGCGACCAGCTCGCGCGCTCGCTCGTAGCCGAGGAAGGCCACGTGGCCCTCGTTCATGTGCCAGACGGCGGGCTGCAGCCGCAGCGCGCGCAGCGCGCGCACGCCGCCGATGCCGAGCACCAGCTCCTGGCACAGCCGCATCTCGCGCCCGCGCACGTAGAGCAACCCGGTGATCGGGCGGTCGGCCGGGTCGTTCAGCGGGATGTCGGTGTCGAGCATCAGCACCGGCACGCGGCCGACCTGCACCTTCCAGACCGCGGCCTGCACGATGCGCCCGGGCAGGTCCACCGGCACCGTCAGCACGCCGCCCTCGGGAGAGCGCACGGGCTTGAGCGGCAGGCGCGCGAAGTCGTAGTCGGGGAAGATGTGCTGCTGCAGGCCGTCGGGGTCCACGGTCTGGCGGAAGTAGCCCGAACGGTAGAGCAGGCCGACGCCGACGAGCGGCACGCCCAGGTCGCTCGCCGCCTTGCAGTGGTCGCCCGCCAGCACGCCGAGGCCGCCCGAGTAGACGCCCAGCGAGTTGTGGATGCCGAACTCCATCGAGAAGTAGGCGATCGGGCCGCCGACGGCGTCGGCCTGGGGATCGAACCAGCGCGGCCGCGCGCGATAGACGTCCCAGGACTGCATCACGGACTCGTACAGGCGCACGAACTCGGGGTCGGTCAGCAGCCGCGCCCACTGCATCGGCTCGACGTTGATCAACAGCTGGACGGGGTTCTGGTAGCGCTTCCAGTGCTCGGGGTCGATCCAGGCGAACAGGCGCGTGGCCTGCGGGCTCCAGCTCCACCACAGGTCGTAGGCGAGCTCCCGCAAGCGCCCCAGCTCCGGGGGAAGCTCGATGTCCGCGATCTCGAGGGTGAGGATCTCGGGGATCCGGGAAGGCCGGGCGTTCAAGAAGGCAGATTATAGGCCAGCCACCCCGGCGGGACTCGCCCCGGGGTCACTCGCCGGTCAGGCGTGCTGCGCGAGAAACTGCCCGATGCGCTGGCGGCCTTCGCCGGACAGCACGCGGAACTCGACGCCGTACCACGTGTCGCGCGGCTGGCGGACGACGCGGCCGCTGCCGCCGACGGCCGCGCCGCGGCGGCCGAGGCGCAGCGCGAAGGCGATCTCGTCGCCGACGCGCAGCGGCGCCAGCGCCTCGAGGAACATGCCGGACTCGCTCAGGTTGAGCGTGCGCGCGCGGGCGTCCTGCACCGCGTCGCTGCGCAGCGAGTCGACCGACAGCCGGACCGGCAGCCGCGCCTCGCGGCGCAGCGGCACGCGCAGCAGGCGGCCGAGGCGCTGGTCGAAGTCGCGCGCCGGCGGCAGCGGCAGCACCGCATTGGCCCCGGCCTCGAGGAAGGCGACGTCCCGCGTCTCGAACGCGCGGCGCACCAGCACCGCGATCGAGAGCGGCCGTGTGGTCGGATCCTGCCTCAGCGCGTCCACCACGTCGAGGCCGCGCGACAGATCGGCGTCGACGAGCACGAGGTCGGGGCGGGACGCGATCGCCATAGCGCGCGCCTCCCCGAGACGCGTGGCGTGGACGCGCAGGAGCCCGTCTCGCAGCAGGGCCGAGCCGGCGAGAGCCGGCTCCAGCGGCGACTCGGAGCAGAGCAGCAGCGTCGTCATGCTCCCAAGCTAGGACGAGCACACGCCATTCCGAGTGGCGGCGGTCACGGGTCCGCCGCGGCCGGTGACGCCGCTCACCGGTCGGAGCCGGGTCACGGCGAGGCGGCGGGCTCCCGCAGCGGCACCGGGTCTCCGTGCGTCTCGTGACGCCCGACACGCAGGCCGAGCCGCTTCATCTTCTCGCTGAGGGTCGAGGGCAGGATTCCGAGTGAGGCGGCCGCGCGGCGCTGGTGACCGCCCGCCGCGTCCAGTGCCAGCAGGATCAGCCTGCGTTCGTAATCGTCGAGCAGCTCACGAAGGTCTCTCTGCATGCAGCAAGCTACGCAGCCGGCGCGACTTCAGCCCATAGAGCGTCGATGCGCCGGGCGTGAATCCGGAGTGAAGCGGCAACGCACGGCAGCGGCTGCACTTGCACGCCTCTGCTGAGGCGCCGCTGCAGAGTCCGAGTTCGCCCGGCTGAACGGCCCCCTCCAGGGCGGCAAAACGCCTCCAGAGGCTTGGACGCCCTTCCCGCACAAGTCTCACGAATCCAATGATTTGAGACACGTTCTTTGACGGGAAAAAGCCTTGCGCGGCCACCTGTACGCGCATTAAACAATGTCTACGATGCCCCGCGTGCGCCTGGAGGATTTCACGCTGGATCTGGAGACGGGCGAGCTCGTCCGCGGCGACGCCCGCGTCAAGCTGCAGCACCAGCCCTTCCGCGTGCTGGCGGCGCTCGTCGAGCGGCCGGGGCAGCTCGTCACGCGCGACGAGCTGCGCGCGCGCATCTGGGGAAGCGACACCCACGTCGACTTCGAGCAGGGGCTGAATTTCTGCGTGCGCCAGGTGCGAGCGGCGCTCGGCGACGACGCCCTGTCGCCGCGCTTCGTCGAGACGCTGCCGCGCCGCGGCTATCGGCTGGTGGCCGCCGTCCAGCGCCTCGACGCGCCCGAAGCGCGCCGGCGGGCGCCGGCGCTGCTGCTGGCCGCGGCGCTCGGGGCGCTGCTCGTCCTCGTCTCCTCGCTGCTGCTGCCCGCGCGCGCGTCGCAGCGCGAGCCGCGGCCGGCGGCGCCCAGCATGATCCTGGTGCTGCCGTTCGAGAGCCTGGGCGGCGCAGAGCCGGACTACCTGAGCGACGGCCTCACGGAGGAGATGATCAACGGGCTCGGGCGCGTCGCGCCGAAACATCTCGGCGTCATCGCGCGGACCTCGGCGATGGCCTACAAGGGCTCGCGCAAGACGATCGCGCGGATCGGGTCCGAGCTCGGCGTCGACTACGTGCTCGAGGGCGCGCTGCGCCGCTCCGGCCAGCGCGTGCGGGTGACCGCGCGCCTCGTGCGCGTGCGCGGCCAGGCCCAGCTGTGGGCCGGCAGCTTCGACGCCGACGGCGAAGACCTGCTCGCGCTGCAGAACGACCTCGCCACGCGCATCGCCGCGGCGCTCTCGGTGCGACTGGCGCCCGACCCCGGCCGGCGCGCGGCCCCCGCCGCGCAGGAGGCGCTGCTCAAGGGCCGCTACCATCTCGCCCGCGCCGGCGCTGCCGGGGTCGCCGAGGCGCTGCGCTTCTTCGCCGAAGCCGCCGAGCTCGACCCGCGGAGCGCCCTCGCCCAGGCCGGGCTTGCCGAGGCGTGGATCGCCAGCGCCAACCGCGACGGCCTGGCGCCCCAAGAGGGCTACGAGAAGGCGCGCGCCGCGGTGAGGCGCGCGCTCGAGCTCGACCCCGGCTCCGCCATCGCCCTGCGCCTCGAGGCGCAGATCGCGCTGTACCACGACTGGAACTTCGCCGCCGCCGGCGCCGCTTTCGAGCGCTCGCTGGCGAAGGCTCCGGCGCTGGCCGAGACGCACTACTGGCACGCGAGCTACCTGTCGGTGACCGGCCGGCTCGAGGGGGCGCGGGAAGCGATCCGCCGCGCGGAGGAGCTCGACCCGCTCTCGACCGCCGTCAGGGGCGACGCCGCCTGGTACGCCTTGTGCGCGCGGCGCTTCGAGGAGGCCGAGGCGCGCGCGCGCCTCGCGCTCGATCTCGAGCCTGCCGACGCGATGGCGCGCGAGATCCTGATCGCCGCGCGCATCGCCGGCGGGCGCTGGGACGCGGCGCTCGAGGAGCTGCGCGCCGCCGCGCGCGCGAGCGGCGCACTGCCGCCCGAGCTCACGGGCCTGCGTGGCGAGGCGGGGCTGCACGAGCACCTGCGCTGGCGGCTGCGCGAGCTGGAGCGCCGCGATCCCGACGGGCGCTGGCTCGGCCTGCGGGCCGTCGCCAGCATCCAGGCCGGTCAGCCCGCGCAGGCGCTGCGCTGGCTGGAACGCGCCTACGAGCGGCGCTGGCCCTGGCTGGTCGCCACGCTGCCGGTGGACCCGCGCCTCGACCCGCTGCGCGGGGAGCCCGCGTTCCAGGCGCTGCTCGCGCGCCTCGGCCTGCCGCCGGATCTGGAGCCCGCCGCGCTGCGAGCGCGGGCGCCGGGCCCCGACGTGCCGCCGAGGCCGGACGCGGGCGACTGAGCGGCCGCGGCCGTGATCCTCCGCTTCGGCCCGTTCGAGCTCGACCCGCGCAGCCACGAGCTGCGCCGCCGCGGCGCGCTGGTGCGCCTGCAGCAGCAGCCGGCCCGCGTGCTGACCCAGCTCGCCCTGCGACCCGGCGAGCTCGTCTCGCGCGAGGAGATCCAGCGCGCCCTCTGGGGCGACGGCACCCACGTCGACTTCGACCAGGGCCTCAACTACTGCGTGAAGGAGATCCGCGCGGCCCTGGGCGACGACGCCGAGGCGCCGCGCTACGTCGAGACGCTGCCGCGGCGCGGCTATCGCTTCGTCGCCTCCGTCGAGCGGCGCGGCGCGGAGAGCGAGCCGCAGGCGGACGCGATTCCAGCGCAGCCGCCGGGCGGGTCTGGCGGCTCGCCGCGCCCGCGCGGGCGAAGCCGGCTGCTGGCCGGGCTCGCCACGGCCGCTGCGCTCGCGGCGGCGGGCACGGCGGTGCTGCTGGCGCGGCCGGAGCTGCGCCCTCCGGCCCAGGGGCGTCACATGATCGCCGTGCTGCCGTTCGCCAACCTTTCGGCGGATCCCGGGCAGGACTACCTGTCCGAGGGCCTGACGGAAGAGCTGATCGCGCAGCTCGGCCGCCTGTCGCCCGAGCGGATCGGCGTCATCGCGCGCACCTCGGTGATGCGCTACAAGGACGGCCGCAGCGACGTCGAGCAGATCGGCCGCGAGCTCCGCGTCGGCTACCTGGTCGAGGGCAGCGTGCGCCGCGGCGACGACCGGCTGCGGATCAGCGTGAGCCTGGTCAAGGTGGCCGATCGCACCCAGTTGTGGTCGGAGACGTACGAGCGCGAGCCGGAGGACCTGCTGACCCTGCAGGGCGAGGTGGCGCGCTCGATCGCGCGCCGCGTCGAGCTCGCGCTGGTGCCGGGGGCCGGCCAGCCGGGGCGCGCGGACGGCGCGGCCGACGGCGTCGCCTACGACCTCTACCTGCGGGGCCGCTTCTTCTGGAACCGGCGCGACGCCGAGGGCCTGGCGCGCGCCGTCGAGTACTTCGAGCGCGCGATCGCCCGCGAGCCGGGCGAGGCGCGGGCCTGGGTCGGCCTGGCGGACGCCTGGATCGTGCTCGGCGACCACGGCCACGTGCCGCCGGGACAGGCGCTGCCGGCGGCGCGCAGGGCCGCGGAGCGCGCGCTCGAGCTCGACCCGGGCTCCGCCGAGGCGCTCACCTCCGTCGCCATGATCCGCGGCAGCTACGAGTGGCGCTGGGACGAGGCGGTGACCGGCTTCGAGGCGGCGATCCGCGCGAACCCGAACTACGGCACGGCGCACCACTGGTTCGCTCACACGCTGCGCGCGCGGGGCCGCCTGCAGGAGTCGCTGGCCCAGATGCGGCACGCGCTCGAGCTCGACCCTCTGTCGGTGATGATCAACAACAACGTCGGCACCGCGCTCTTCTACGTCGGGCGCCTGGGCGAGGCGGAGACGTACTACCGCCGCTCGCTCGAGATGGACGCCGGCTACTGCCCGGCCTACTGGGGCCTGGGACGCGTGGCGGTTCATACCGGGCGGGTCGCGGAGGGCCTGCGGCTGCTCGCGCAGGCGCACGAGCGTTGCACCCTGCAGGCGCAGTACGCCGCCACCCTCGCGTGGGGCTACGCCGTCGCGGGCCGCAGGGCCGAGGCCCGTCGGCTGCGCGACCGGATGCTGGCGGAGGCGCGCGAGCGGTACGTCTCGAGCTACGAGCTGGCCGTGGCCCAGCTCGCGGCGGGCGATCGTGAGGCGGCGCTCGCCGGCCTCGAGCAGGCGGTGGAGGAGCGCCAGAGCGGGGCGCGCGTGCTGCGGGTCGACGAGCGGCTGGCGGAGCTGCGCCAGGAGCCGCGCTTCGCGGAGCTGGCTCGCCGCTTGGGCCTCTGACAGCGCCCGGGGCAAGCCGCTCGGCGGTCCGCCGGCCGACCGCGAAGTTTCAGCGACGACGGCGCGAGGACGTGCGGCGAGGGCCACGCGCGCGCGGTCGTGCTCGGGCGTCGCCCAGCTGGCGCAGCCAGGCCCGCTTGGACGCGTCGGACGGCATCCGCCAGTCCGCGCGCGGCGACAGGCTGACCGAGCCGACCTTCGGACCGTCGGGCAGCGACGAGCGCTTGAACTGGTTGTCGAAGAAGCGCTCCAGGAACACGCGCAGCCAGCGCCGCAGCTCGCGCTCGCGGTAGCGCCCCGCGAAGGCGTGCTCCGCCAGGAACAGCGTCTTGCGCGGGCCCGCGCCCAGCCGCACGAAGGCGTGCAAGAAGAAATCGTGCAGCTCGTAGGGGCCGACGATCTCCTCCGTGCGCTGGGCCGGGGCGCCGTCGGGCCCGGCGGCGACGAGCTCGGGCGAGACCGGCGTCTCGAGCACGGCCACGAGCGCCGCGCGCTCGTCAGGGCGAGCGTCGTGCTCGGCCAGGTACGCCACCAGCCGCCGCACGAGCGTCTTCGGCACGCCGCCGTTGACGTTGTACATCGCCAGCTGGTCGCCGCCGAAGGTGCAGAAGCCCAGCGCCAGCTCGGACAGGTCGCCGGTGCCGACGACGAGGCCAGCCTCGAGGTTCGCGAGGTCCATCAGCACCTGGGTTCTCTCGCGCGCCTGCAGGTTCTGGAAGGTCACGCTCTCGCGGTCGCGGGGATCGAGGCCGATGTCGGCGATGTGGCGTTCGCAGGCAGGCCGGATGTCGAGCTCGCGCAGCTCGGCGCCGGCTGAAGCGGCGAGACGGCGCGCGCTCGCGAGCGTCCCCGGGCTGGTGCCGAAGCCCGGCATCGTCAGCGCCAGGATCCCCCGCCGCGGCAGGCCGAGCAGGTCGAACGTGCGGGCGCAGACGAGGAGCGCGAGCGTCGAGTCGAGCCCGCCCGAGAGGCCGAGCACCACCCGCGAGATCCCGGTGTGTTCGAGGCGGCGAGCGAGACCGGCCGTCTGGATCGAGAGCACCTCGGCGCAGCGCTCGTGGAGGCCGGCGCCGTCCTCGGGCACGAACGGGTGTGGGTCGATCCGGCGCAGCAGCCCCGCCGCGGGCGCGGCGACCGGATCCAGGTCCACGCGCCGGAAAGGCGGCGCGGCGTGCGCCGCCTCGCTGAACGAGGTCTGGCGCACGCGCTCGACCAGCAGGCGGCCGAGGTCGACGTCCTGCACGAGCAGGGCGCCCTCGCGCTCGAAGCGCCGGTTCTCGGCGAGCAGCACGCCGTTCTCGGCGATCAGCAGGTGCCCCGCGAAGACGCTGTCGGTGGTCGACTCGTGCACGCCCGTGTTGGCGTAGGCGTAGGCCGCGAGCGTGCGCGCCGACTGCTGCGCGACCAACTCGCGCCGGTACTGCGCCTTCGCGACCAGCTCGTTCGAGGCCGACAGGTTGACGAGCAGCGTGGCGCCCGCGAGCGCCTGGTTCGACGAGGGCGGCACCGGCGCCCACAGGTCCTCGCAGATCTCGACGCCGAGCACGGCCTCCGGCGCGCCGGCCAGCGGGAACAGCAGGTCGGCGCCGAACGGGGCCTGCTGGCCGGCGAGCCGGACCTCGCGCGAGACGGCGTCGCGCGCGCTCGAGAACCAGCGCTCCTCGTAGTACTCGCGGTAGCCGGGCAGGTAGGTCTTGGGCACGACGCCGCGCAGGCGGCCTGCCTGGGCCACGGCCGCCACGTTGAAGAGCCGTCCGTCGGCGAGCGCCGGCAGGCCGACCACGAAGGCGAGCTCGAGGCGCGCCGTCTCGCGCAGGAGGCGGGCCAGTGCGGCTTCCGCGCCGCCGACCAGCGTGTCGAGGCTGAAGAAGAGGTCGCCCGCCGTGTAACCGGTGAGCGACAGCTCCGGCAGCACCACCACCTGGGCGCGCTGCTTCGCCGCGGCCCGCAGGCTCGCCAGGATGGCGTTCGCGTTGGCCTCCGGATCGGCCACCCGGACACGTGGGCAGGCGGCGGCCACCCGCAGGAAGCCGAAGCGCGTCGAGCCGGCGGACTTCACGACCATGAGGATACCGCGAGGATGGGATGTGAGCCCCGCCGCGGTCCTTCGGCACTCGGCCGTGGGAGCGGTGCCTCGACTCGAAGAAGAAAGAGGGGCCCGTGAGGGCCCCTCGGTCACGACGCGAGACCGGAGTCGAGGGCTAGAACTCGATCCGGGCTCCGAGCTGGAACAGGCGCTGCTCGCCGCGCTGGAAATCGCCGGCGAAGAGGGTGGGCTGTCCGAAGTTCGACGCGCGCTGGTTCTCGACGAACCCAGCCGGGTTCGTGTCGTTCAGCACGTTGAAGCCCTCGGCGATCAGCTCCAGGTTGAGCCGGCCGGTCAGGCGGAACCGCTTCGACAAGCGCAGGTCGAGCTGGCTGAAGTCCGAGCCGCGCCGGGAGTTGACCGTCTCGGTGCCGGGCGGCAGGTCGAAGTTGACGCCGTCGCGGTTGTCGTCGGTCCCGGTGATCGCGTTGTAAGGGGTCGCCGAGCGCCAGCGGAAGATCGGGGCGATCGTGAAGCCGGCGCCCGGCATCCAGACCGCGCTGCCCGTGATGCGGTGACGCGCGTCGCTGAAGGTCGGTCCCTCCTGCACGTCGCCGAACGGGTCGAACGCGTCCACCAGCACGTCGCCGATGAACTCGTCGGTGGCGCGGCGGCTGGTGGCCGTCGACTTGGCGAGCGAGTACCAGGCGCTGAAGCTCAGCTTGCCGTCCCAGCGCTTCTTGAGGGCGATGCTGACGGCCTTGTAGTGGCTGCGGCCGCGCGGCACGTCGACCGCGAAGTTCGAGTTGCCGAAGCTCGGCAGGATCGCGGAGAAGCGGCGCGCGCCGCCGTTGATGCGCACGTTGAGGCGCGGGCGCACGCCGAGGTCCTTGCCTTCGGCGTAGACCGCGTCGACCTCGACGGCGTACGAGCTGCCGAGCGCCTTCGAGAAGCCGAGGTTGGCCTGGTCGGTGTAGGGCTGCTTCGGCAGCGGCGTCGCCACGTGGTTGAAGCTCGGGCGCGTCAGGTTGGTGAGCTGGTTGGGCGGCAGCGGGTCGCCGACCTGGAACAGCGTGCCGTTGGCGTTGCGGATGCCCGCCTGGTCGTCGTGCTGGTAGACCTGGCCGAACGCCGACTGCGCCGAGATCACCGCGAACAGGATGTTGGCGTTGGTGTAGGCGAAGTCGTAGTAGCGGCCGGCGCCGCCACGCAGCACGAGGCGGCCGTCCGCGTTGGCGTCGTAGGTGAAGCCCGCGCGCGGGGCCCAGTTGTTCTTGTCCTCCGTCGGCTCGACGCCGAAGTCCTCCATGCCGATCACGCCGTTGAGCTGGCCGGCACGGGCGGCGGCCTGGACCTCCTGGTAGAGCACGCTGTCGTCCTGGTCGAAGGCGAAACCGGTGACGAGCTCGTAGCGCAGGCCCAGGTCGAGCGTCAGCTTGTCGTTGACGCGCCAGGCGTCCTGGATGTAGCCGGCATACTGCCTGTTCGGGATCGTCCCGATGGTGCCGCCGGGGCCCTCTCCGATCGAGCCGTTGAACTGCACGTTCGAGATCGCCGAGCTGCGGCTGTCCTCGAGATGCGTGTAGAGCGGCGCCTGGCCGGTCGAGAACGTGATGTCCAGCGTCGGCTCGTAGATGAAGCTGACCCCCGCCTTCAGCTGGTGCCGGCCCATGGTGAAGGTGAAGTCGTCACGGAACTGGTACTTGTGCTGCTCCGTGCTCTGCGGCGTGTTGATGCTCTGGCCGACGAAGACGCCGTTCGGGAAGGTCTCGGCGGGCAGGTTCGAACGCTCGGTGATCGTGTTCAGGAAGTAGGAGTACTGGAACACGAACTCGTTCAGCTTGCCGTTGCTGAGGTTGGAGGTGAGGTTCAGGTTGGCCGAGTGGTACTGGTTGGTGCTGTCGCCCCACGACTCGGGGGCCGCCTGGGGGCTCGCGCCGTAGACCTGGGCCTGCTTGTTGTAGCCGTACCTCACCGACAGGTAGTTGTTGTTGTTCACCTGGTGCGTGAGCTTGCCGACGAAGATGTTCTCGCGGAAAGGCAGCGTGTAGACGCCGTCCTTCTCGGGGAACAGCCCGAGCGTGCTGACCGACTGCGTCGTGTCCTGCTGGATGCGCTCGAAGGAGCCGAAGAAGTGGGTCCGGTCCTTGACGATCGGGCCGCCCAGGCTGCCGCCGAACTGGTGCTTGCGGTACTCGCCCTTCTCGACGCCGTTCAGCTTCTCGGTCTCGGTCTGCGAGTTCAGCGACTTGTCGCGGAAGTACTCGAACGCCGAGCCGCGGAACTCGTTGGTGCCGCTCTTGGTGACGACGTTCAGCGTGCCGCCGTTGGCGCGGCCGTACTCGGCGCGGAAGCGCTGGGTCTGGAAGTTGAACTCGCCGATCGAGTCGAGTGGGAAGTTCTGCACCAGGCCGCCGACGGTGTCGTCGTTGTTGTCGCCGCCGTCGATCAGGTAGTTGATGTTGCGGCCGCCGCCGCCGCCCGACTGCGGCGCGAACTGCGTCGACTTGGTCGGGTCGGTGTGGTAGCCCAGGCTGACGCCCGGCGCGAGCGCCGCCAGGTTCGCGAACTGGCGGCCGTTCAGCGGCAGGTTCTCGATCTGCGTGGAGGAGACGATCTCGCCCACGCCCGAGTCCTTCGAGTCGATCAGCGGGGCCTCGGCGGTGACCGTGATCTGCTCGGTCTTGCCGGCGACCGACATGCCGAAGTCGACGGTCGTCGTGGCCGCGACGTTGACCGTGGTCTTCTTGGCCTGGGCCGCGAAACCGGGCAGGCTGACCTTCAGCTCGTAGGAGCCGATGGGCATGCCGGGCAGCCGGAAGTTGCCGCTGGCGTCGCTCGTCGCGGAGCGCGAGAAGCCGGTGGCGCTGTTCTGGGCGGTGACGAGCACGCCGGGGAGGGCCAGGCCCTGCTCGTCGCGGATCACACCTTCGAGGGTTCCGTTCGTGCCCTGGGCGAGGGCGGGCTGGACGGCGGCCAGCATCAATAGGCCCATCGCCAGCAGGCGAAGTCGTCTGATCACAGAAGTGCTCCTCTTTCGAAAGACACTCATTACTGGGTCCGGAGCGCGGTCCGGGCTGCCCAATGGATATAGCTGCTGGTGTGGAGTGCAATCAGAAAGCCAGCCGTGCCTGTGAGGCCATGTCACTGGCTCATCAGAAGTTATGACTGCCTGACATTCAACGGTCCGGATGGTCTACCGTTGATTGGATTGGATCTCATCCATAAAGTCGGATGAGTCAACAGGTTTCAGGGTCTGCCGAGGTCGTGAAGGAGGGCTCGGGCGCGGGCCCGCAGATCGCGGTCTGACGCCTGGGACGCGACCTCGGCCGCGAGGGCGCGGGCCACGCCGGCTCGACCCCGGCGCGCCTCCACGACGGCCAGGTTGAGCCGCGCTTCCTGATAAGAGGGGTCGACTTCGAGGACGCGCCCGAAGAGTGCCGCGGCCTGGTCGAGGCGCCCGGCCTCCACCGCGAGGACCCCGAGGCCGTTCAGGGGGTCGATCGCCGAAGGCTGCAGCTCGCTCGCGCGGCGGTAGGCCTCAGCGGCCTCCTGCGGCCGGCCGAGCGCGCGCAGGACGTTCGCGCGGTTGCTCCAGGCCTGGCCGTTGTTGGGGTCGAGCCTGACCGCGGCGTCGAAGGCGGCGAGAGCGTCGGCGAAGCGACCGGCCGAGGCCAGCAGCGCGCCCCGATGGTTGTGCGGCTCGGGCAGCGATGGGTTGAGGGCGGTCGCGCGCTCCTCGGCGCGCAGCGCCTCCTCGGGCCGGCCCGCTTCGGCGAGCGCCAGCGCGCGATCGTGCCAGGCCACGGCGTCGTCGGGAGCGACGCGCTCGAGCTCGTCCAGCACTCGCGCAGCCTGCTTCGCGCGACCCAGGCGGCGGAGAACCGAGGCGTAGGTGCGACGGAAGCTCGCGTTGCCCGGCTCCTGCGCCACGAGCCTGCCGAGCTCGCTCGCCGCCGCCGCGGACTCGCCGCGCGCGTCCGCCCAGACGGCGTTCTCGAACGCGCGATAGAGCGGCAACGCGTCCTTCGGATCGCGGGCCGCCGTGCCAGCGTCACGGGCCGGAGCAGCGGGCGCCGCCACGTAGCCGAGCGCCTTCAGCCGCTCCGCGGTCTCGAGGTCGCTGGCCGCGCGCCCGGCCGCGACCTCGCGCGAGCGCAGCGCCCGCAGCGCGCCGCGCAGCCGCTCCACGTCCCGCGCGCGCTCGCCCGCGAGGTTGCGAGCCTCGCCAGGGTCCGTGGCGAGATCGAACAACTCGGGCCGCGGCGCATCGATCAGCTTCAGCGAGCCCAGGCGGAAGGCGTGCAGCGGCGCCCAGCCGAAGCTCGCGGCGTAGCGCGACTCGGCGTACGCCTCGCGCGGGGCCGGGCCGGACAGCAGGTCCGCGCCGTCGAGCCCGGCAGGCGCCGCGACGCCGAGCCGGCCCAGCAACGTCGGCATCACGTCGACCGAGCGCGCGAGGCCGCGCCTCGCGCCGGCCGGCAGGTCCGGGCCTGACAGCAGGAGCGGGATGCGCAGCGTGGACTGGTAGACGAACAGGCCGTGGGTCGCCTCGCCGTGATCGCCGAGCCCCTCGCCGTGGTCGGACATCACCGCCACCACCAGCGCCTCGCCGGCCTTCGCGCGAGCCGCGGCGATCAACTCGCCCGTGCAGGCGTCGGCCGCCGCGACCTCGCCGTCGTAAGGGGCGCGCGGCGCGCGGGCGGCGAAGGCGGCTGGCGGATCGTAGGGCGCGTGGGGATCGTAGAGGTGGACCCATGCGAAGAAGGGGCCGGCCTGCCTCTCGATCCACGGGCGCGCCGCTGCGACCACCTCGGGGCAGCGCCGTTCGGACTCCAGCAGGTTCATGCCCTCGCTGCGGCGCGCGATGCGGTCGTCGTAGAGCGAGAAGCCGCGCGCGAGGCCGAAGCGGCGGTCGAGCACGTACGCGGCCACGAAAGCGCCCGTCCGGTAGCCCTCGGCTGCAAGCCGTGTCGCCAGCGTCTCGCGCGACGCTGGGAAGACGTAGGTGCCGTTGTCGTAGACGCCGTGGCGCACCGGCTCGAGCCCGGACAGGATCGTGGAGTGCGAGGGCAGAGTCAGCGGCACGGCCGCGAGCGCTTCGTCGAAGACGACGCCGCTGCGCGCCAGCTCGTCGAGCGCCGGCGTCAGGCCCTGCGGGCCGCCGTAGGCGCCGACGCGATCGGCGCGCAGCGTGTCGATCGTGACGAGCAGCAGGCTCGGCCGCGGCTCGCGCGCGGCGCCAGCCGGCGCGCGGCCGCGCGCGGCGAACCACAGCACGAGGACGACGAGCGCGAGTGCCCCGCCAGCCACGAGCCGCCGGCTGCGGCTGCGCCTCCTGGAGCTCACTTCCGCTTCTCGGTCGCGCAGTGAGCGGGCCTCACTTCAGCTCCTCGATCCGCCGCTGCGCCCGCTCGGCCGTCACCGGGTCTGCGAGAGCTTCAACGTAGCGCCGGCGCGCCAGCGCGCGATCGCCGCGCACGCGCGCGATCTCGCCGAGGTTGTAGTGGAGCTGACCGTTTCGGGGGTCCACGGCGAGCCCGGCTTCGAGAGCGCGGCGGGCGTCGTCGAGCCGCTCGAGCTGCGCGAGGGCCGTCGCCAGGCCGACGTGGGCGTCGGCGCCGCGCGGTCCCGACGCGATCACGCGCTCGTACGCCTCCAGCGAGTCGCGGGCGCGGCCCCCGCGCAGCAGCGCGTCGGCCAGGCGCAGGTTGAGCAGCGGGTTCTGCGGATCGAGGTCGCGCAGCTCGCGATAGACGCGCGCCGTGGCCTCGGCGCTCTCGAAGGGACCGGTTGCGGCTGCGATCCGGCGCGCCAGCTCGACCTTGTCCTTCGGGTCGGCGCCGCTGCCACGCCCGCCGGGCCCCTGCAGGTAGCCGAGCGCTTGCAGCCGCTCGCCTGTCTCGCGGTCCTGCGCGTGGCGCGTCTCGCGCTCGCCCTGCGCGCGCAGCAGAGCGTCGAGAGCGGCATCGAGGCGCTCCGCGGCGGCGGGATCGGCGGCGCCCAGGTCGCGCGTCTCGCCGGGGTCGGCACGCCAGTCGTAGAGCTCCGCGCGCGGTGCGCGGATCCGCTTGAGCCCTCCCTTTCGCAGCGCGTGCAGCTCGGCCCAGCCGAAGTCGAGGCGAGGGGCGAGCGCTTCGGCGTACAGATCGCGGTCCGCGGTCTCAGGCGCGAGCGCCGACCGCAGGCTGCGACCCGGCAGGGTCGGACCAGCCCCGCCCACGGCCTCGATCACCGTCGCTGCGACGTCGGCGAGACCGACCGCGGCCTTCACGCGCCGGCCGGCCGGGAATCCGCCGCCCCGCACCACGAGCGGCACCCGCAGCGTGGTGTCGTAGAGCAGCAGGCCATGGCTCCACTCGCCGTGCTCGCCGAAGGCCTCGCCGTGGTCCGAGGCCAGCACCACCAGCGACGTCTCGGGGCGGGCGTCCCAGGCGGCGAGCAGCCGTCCGAGCGCCGCGTCGGCAAAGGCGATCTCCTCGCGGTACGGATCGGCCCCGGGTCGGGCGCCGGGCGCGTCGTAAGGCGCGTGCGGATCGAAGAAGTGCGCCCACACGAAGACCGGGCCGGGATGCGCGCCGAGCCACTCGGTGGCGGCGGCCGCCACCGCGCCGGCGCGCCGTTCCGCGAAGTCGAAGTTCAACCCGGGCGCCTTCTGCATGCGGTCGTCGTAGCTGTCGAAGCCGCGCGCGAGGCCGAAGCGGGCGGAGAGCGGGAAGCCGCCGACGAAGGCGGCGCTGCGCCGGCCACGGCGCGAGAGGGCCTCCGCCAGCGTCGTGGGACCGGGGCCGAGCGCGTAGCTGCCGTTCGCGCGGGCGCCGTGAGCGGGCGGCAGCAGGCCCGTCATCAGCGACGCGTGCGCCGGCAGCGTCAGCGGCGACGGCGTGAAGGCGGATTCGAAGACGGTGCCGGCGCGCCCCAGGGCATCCGCGACGGGCGTCTGCGCCAGCGCGTCGCCGTAGCAGCCCAGGCGGTCGGCCCGCAGGGTGTCGATCGTGACGAGCAGGACGGAGGCGGGAGGCGCCTCGGGCCCCCGCCGCGAGCAGCCGGCGAGCGCCAGCGAGGCGGCCGCGATCAGGACGAGCCGCACGGTGCCGCGAATGCTATCGCAGCGCGCGGCTCCGGGCGGAAGCGCTCAGCTCCTCGCCGCGGCGCGCGGCTGGTGGCGCTGCGTCGCGTAGCCGACGATCACGCCGAGCAGGCCGCCGGGCGTCATGATCTGCCAGTAGTAGTTGCGGCCGAGCTCGGTCTCCTGCATGTGCGCCACCCAGTAGGCGAAGGCGAGGCTGACGATCAGGCCGAACGCGATGCCGAGCGGCAGCGAGTTCACCAGGCGCGCGAAGGCGCCGATCAGCAGGCCGCAGATCAGCCCCTTGACGGTCGAGCCGATCACGATGCCGACGATCTCGGGCGCGCTCTCGGGCGCCGAGACCAGGGCCGACAGGCCGTCGAGGATCCCGAGGCCGCCGCCGAGCAGCAGGCCGTAGACGGGCTTGTTCATGTTCCGTTCCCTCCGTTGGTCGTTCTCGAATCTCCCATTACGCGCGAGCAGCGGCGCCTTTGAGACGGCCCGCCGCCGCGACTCAGCGCAGAAGCAGCAGCAGCACGCGCACGATCACGTAGGTCGCGACCAGCGCGACCAGCAGGCGCTGGGTGCGCAGCAGGCGGGCGGCCGCGTCGAGCGGGCCCTCGGGCAGCGCGCGCACCGCCGCGCCGTCGAGGAAGCGCCCGATCTCGTCGGCCAGCTCGCGCGCTCCCGCGTAGCGCTCGGCCGCCGCTGGCGCCAGAGCCTTGCGCAGCACCGCGTCGAGCGGCCGAGGGAGCCGGCGGCGCGGCAGGGCGGCGCCCTCGGAGGGCGGCGGCGCGCCGTGGAGCAGCACGTGCAGGACGGCGCCCAGGCCGTAGACGTCGGCGCGCGCGTCGACCGGCTCACCGCGCGCCTGCTCGGGAGCCATGTAGGCCGGCGTGCCGACGATGGCGCCGTGCGCCGTGCCAGGGCGTGCCGGGCCGGCGGCCGCCGGCGGACCGGCCGGCTCCCCGACGCGCTTGGCGATGCCCCAGTCGAGCACCAGCACCTCGCCGAAGGCGCCGATCATCACGTTCTCGGGCTTCAGGTCGCGGTGCAGCACGCCCTGCCCGTGGGCGAAGGCGACGGTCTCGCAGATGCGCTCGAAGACGCGCAGCAGCGCGGGCAGCGAGGCGCTCTCGCGGGCGTGGAAGTCCAGCCTTCGCCCGCGCACGAGCTTCATCGCGTAGAAGACGCGCCCGTCCGGCAGCGTGCCGGCGTCGTGCACCGGCACGATGCCCGGGTGCTCGAGCTGCGCGAGGATCCTCGCCTCCTCGGCGAGCCGCGCCGCCAGCTCGCTGCCGCCGGCCTCGGGGGGCAGCACCTTGAGCGCGACCTCGCGCGCAAGCACCGTGTCGCGCGCGCGCCAGACGCTCGCCATGCCGCCCTCCGCCTCGCGGCCGACGAGCTGGTAGCGCGTGCCCGACAGGTCCGGCTCGTCGACGAGCGCGCGCAGCCGGTCGAGGCCGCGATCGGAGAGCGGGCTCATTCGGGGTCGACTCCCAGGATCTCCCGGGCCTCCGCCCGGAACTCCTGCTCGGACGCCGTCGCGGCTCGCAGCGTCTCGATCACGGCGGCGCGGAACTCGCGGCGCGCCCAGTGCAGGTGGTTGGTGACCTGGGTGACCGGCAGGGCGTGCTCGCGGGCCAGCTCCTCGTAGGTCGGGCGCGCGCCCGCGTCCTCGCCGATGACGTCGTAGCGCTCGAAGAGCGCGAAGGCCACCGGCTTGCCGCGCGCGTCGCAGCGGCGGCGCAGCTCGCCGAGCGCGTCGGCGAACAGGGCGCGCGCCCACTCGCGCTGGAAGAGCGCGTCGAGGTCCGTGCCGTCCGGGATCTCGCGGGCGACGAGGCCGCCCTCGGCGGTCTGGAAGTCGAGCCCCAGCACGAGAGCACCGCCGCCTCGCTTCAGCCGGGTCGCGGCCTGGCGCTCGTTCAGCGCGTAGGCGTCCAGGCAGGTGCGCAGGAAGGTGCGGAAGCGGGCGCGGGCCGGATCGTAACGGTCGAAGTAGCTCTTCTCGAGCGCGCGGGCGAAGAAGCCCTGCGTCAGGTCCTCCGCGTCCTCGGGCCGCGCTCTCCAGCGCAGCCGCAGGTAGGCATACACGGGGCGCCAGTAGGCGCCCACCAGCGACTCGCCGGCGAGGCGCCGCTCGCCCGCGTCGTCGCTGCGCAGGCCGAGCAGGACCGAGTGGCGCGTCTTGGGAAACGCCATCGCGCGAGTGCGCGGATTGTAGCCTGCGGCCCTCGGCCGGCGGAGCAGGTGGCTCTGCCTGCGCTACGATGCCGGCGGCTCGCACCGGAACAGGAGGACGCGATGAACGCCCGCTTCGCCATTCGCCTCCCGCGCTTCGCGACTCTCGCCCTCGCTCTCCCACTCGCGCTGGCCGCGCCGCTCGCCGGGGCACCGCCCGCGCGAGCCACGGCCGAAGGCGCCGGCCTCTCCACGGAGCGCCTGGAGCGCCTCTCGCGCGCGATGAAGGAGGCGGTCGCGGCTCGCCGCATCGCAGGCGCCGTCACGCTCGTCGCGCGCGGCGGCCGCGTCGTGCAGGAGGAGAGCTTCGGCATGGCGGACGTCGAATCGAAGACAGCGATGCGCACGGACACGATCTTCCGCATCGCGTCGATGACGAAGGCGGTCACCAGCGTGGCGGTGATGATGCTGGTCGAGGAGGGGCGCCTGGCCCTGCAGGACCCCGTCTCGCGCTACATCGCCGCCTTCGAGAAGACCTCCGTCGCGGTGCCCGCGCCGGCCGGCGCCGTCGCCGACTCCCCCGTCAGCGCGGTGCCTGCGAAGCGCGCGATCACGATCCGCGACCTGCTGACCCACACCGCGGGGATCGGGTACGGCTACGGCCCGGCTGCGGCCCAGTGGAAGCAGGCGGGCATCCAGGGCTGGTACTTCGCGGACCGCGCGGAACCCGTGGCCGCGGTCGTCGAGCGCATGGCCGCGCTGCCGATGGACGCGCAGCCGGGCGAGAAGTACGTCTACGGCTACAACACCGACATCCTCGGCGTCGTCGTCGAGACGGTCTCGGGTCTGAGCCTCGACGCCTTCTTCCAGCAGCGGATCCTGGCGCCGCTGAAGATGGCCGACACCCACTTCTTCCTGCCGCCCGAGAAGCGCGGCCGCCTGGCGGCCGTCTACTCGGCGAAGGAGGACGGCACGCTCGAGCGCGCCCCGGACGCTCGAACCGGCCAGGGCGCCTACGTGGACGGTCCGCGCCAGTGCTTCTCGGGCGGCGCCGGCCTGCTCTCGACCGCCCGCGATTACGCGCGCCTGCTGCAGATGCTCGAGAACGGCGGCAGCCTCGACGGCGTGCGCCTGCTCTCGCCGAAGACGGTCGAGCTGATGACCGCGAACCACACGGGCACGCTCTACGAGGAGGGCCGCGCCGGCTTCGGCCTGGGCTTCGCGGTGACGGAGCGGCTCGGACGCACGGCCAGCTACAGCTCGGAGGGCGCCTACCGCTGGGGCGGCGCCTACTTCACGACCTACTGGGTGGACCCGCAGGAGCGCCTGGTCGCCGTGATGATGGCCCAGCTCCTCCCCGCCCGTGGCGACAACCTCCAGGAGACCTTCCGCAGCCTGGTCTACCAGTCGATCGTGGGCCCGGCGCCGAGCATGCGTTAGGCGACGCGGCGAAGGGCTTTCCGCGCGGGCTCGAGCTCGGGCTGCCAGGCGGATCTGGACACGCGCAAGCCCGGCGTGGCCACTGGGTCGGCCGGTAGTACTTGCCTTCGCGCCGGTACGCCCCCTTGCGAACGGATTGCTGCCGCCACGCAGAATATCCAATGCAATGGAGACTCATACAACCAATTGTACGAGAATTTGGAATGCTGGACGGGCTGATCCTGGCGTGTCGACGAACTAACTGACTCACAGTCAATGGCTTGGCACCGGAGATCATCCGGCACCCGCCCTGGCGGCTGCTTTGCTCTTCGGTCGGCAAACCTCGACGTTTGTCTCCGCACCAAACCAGGAGGGCTCGACTGGAATGAAACGGACACTATTGCTGTGTGGCCTGGCCGTACTCGCAACGGCCGGCGTCGTTCGGGCGCAGACGACCTCGACCGGGACGGCCGTCGTCATCGTGGAAGCCTCCGACGGCAGCCGCCTCCCCGGCGCTACGGTCACCGTGTGGGCGGACGACGTCACGACCCGCCGCGTCGCTGTCGCGGACTCCCAGGGCGAGGCGCTGCTTCTGAACCTCGTTCCTTCCGCCAACTACTTCGTGACCACCGAGCTTCCGGGCTTCGCCACGAGGAAGAACGAGAAGGTCCTGATCCGCTCCGGCCAGACGACCACGCTCCGCATCTCGCTTTCGGTCTCCACGCAGACGGAGCAGATCGAGGTCACCGCCGAGACGCCGCTGGTCGACACCACCAGCGCCGTGACGGGCACGGACATCACCCTCGACCTGACCGAGTCGCTGCCCACCGGCCGCAGCTACCAGTCCTACCTGCAGCTCGTGCCGGGCGTGATGCCGTCCGAGACCGGCAACCCGGCCTCGAAGTCCGGCCTCAACTACTCGGACATCGGCGGCACCACGGGCCAGTCCGCGGACAACTTCTACTACTTCGACGGGATCAACGTCACGGACCCGGTCACGGGCACGTTCGGCGCCAACCTCAACACAGAGATCATCCAGGAACAGAAGGTGATCACGGGCGGCATCCCGGCCGAGTTCGTGGGGACGCCCGGGCTGATCTCGAACGCGATCCTGAAGTCGGGCTCGAATACGTGGCACGGCTCGCTCAACTACTTCACGCAGAACGACAGCCTGGTCGCCGACAACGAGAACGGCGGCGGCTCGACGTTCTCGACCTGGGAGAGCGCGGCTACGCTCGGCGGCCCCATCGTCCGGGACCGCGCCTGGTTCTTCGGCAGCTTCCGCCGCATCGAGCGCGACGACGACGTGCTGACCCTCGACACGGACGAGTTCCTGCGCACGGTCACGAACGAGCAGAACCAGGCGTACCTGAAGGCCACCTGGGCCCCGACCCAGCGGGACACCCTGACCGCCTCCTACATGAGCGATCCCACGACCATCTCGGGACAGAGCAGTCGCAGCGTCACGAACGCGCGCGACCGCAGCCGCGAGCAGGGCGGCGGCCGCTACAGCGTCAACTACTCGCGCCTGCTGGGCTCCGCCATCGTCGACCTCGGCTACAACAAGCACAACGGCGAGGTGTCCGACTTCTCGGTCATCCGCGAGTCGTCCAACACGGTGATCTTCCGCCGCACCGACGTGCGCACACTCGCCGACGAGCAGCTCGGCGGCTTCGGCAGCGACCTGATCGACCAGCGCGACACCGAGACCTACCGCGCCGCGATCCAGGTGAACAAGGGGCGCCACACGGTGAAGGCCGGGGTCGAGTACCTGCAGAACGACAGCTTCCGCAACGCGCTGACGCTGGGCGACACCAAGTCCTCGTACTCGTCGCTGGCGAACGGCCTGTCGGGCATCTCCGCGCTCGGAGTGACGACCCAGGGCCTGACCGGCGTGCTGTTCAACCCGACCAACGCGTCCGACTTCAACGGGTTCATCAACACGATCAACGGCCTGCCCAATCGCGCCGCCTTCTACGCCGCCTACGACGTCAACCGCGACGGCGTCATCAGCCAGGCCGAGCTGGGCGCGACCCTGCTCTACAACAGCACAGCCGGCAACCCGCACGGCAAAATCAACTACTCCCGCACCTTCCAGTCGGCGGACGGGCCGCAGGAGCTGGGCTCGAAGGGCCTGAGCTTCTTCGCCCAGGACGCCGTGCAGATGGGCCGGTTGACCGCCAACGTGGGCGTCCGCACCGAGCGCTTCAAGCACTTCAACACCCTGGGCGACAACATCTACACGTTCGACTGGACGATCGCCCCGCGTGTGGCGCTCATCTACGACCTGATGGGCGACGGCAGGCAGAAGGTCACCGGGTACTTCGGCCGCTACTACGACCCGATCCGCAACAACATGACCCAGTTCGCCGGCTCTCACAGCGGCCGCACGCGTGAAGAGCAGGTCTTCGCCAACGGCCAGTGGGTGACCTACCGCGTCCGCGGCGGCGCCAGCCTCGACGCCATCTTCGCGCCGGAGACGAAGACGCCCTACACCGACGACCTCGAGATCGGATACCAGATCGACCTCGGCAAGGGCCTGGCGTTCGACGCGCTCTACACCAAGCGCTGGACGCGCGACATCCTCGAGGACTATGACCCGAGCCTCTACAGCGATCCCGACGTCTACCCCGGGCCGATCGACCACCCGGATTCGCTGTTCCTGCCCTACACCCATTTCGGGTTCCCCGCGTCCGGCCTGCCGGGCGTCGCGAACTTCTTCATCGGGACGCTGGAGGGCGGCAAGCGCGACTATCAGGGCATCGAGCTGACCCTGCGCCGGCGCCACCGCGACAACTGGCAGGCGCTCGTCTCGTACACCTACAACGACGCCGAGGGCAACACCAACTCGGACTCGAACGCGGACTTCCAGGGCGACGTGCTGTTCCTCGATCCGCGCGCCCCGAACCAGTTCGGGCCGCAGCCGGGCTCGATCAAGCACCTGTTCAAGGCGATGGCTTCGTACCAGTTCCGGTTCGGCATCCAGCTCGGCGCGTTCTACCGCTGGAACTCGGGCACGCTGGCCAGCAGGACGTTCCGCGCCTCGGGCCGCAACCTGCCGATCGAGGTGCCAGCGACCGAGGCCTTCGAGTTCGCCGGCATCGTCGACCGCTGGATCGCGCCCAACACGGTCGGCGCCCTCACGAACCCGTCCTACGGCATCCTCGACCTGCGCATCGAGTACAACCGGCGCTTCGGCAAGGCGACCGGCGAGATCTTCCTGGACATCTTCAACGTGCTCAACAACCAGGACGCCACGCGCAACCAGGACCTCGTCGCCGGCACGGGCGGCATCGCCTTCGGTCAGGGACTCACGTTCAGCGATCCCAGGCGTGCCTTCATCGGAGCGCGGGTGAGCTTCTAGCAGCGTCGGCCCTTTTGACGGCAAGGGGGCCCACCCGGGCCCCCTCTTTCTTTTCCGCTAGCTCCCGAAGCCTTCGATCTTCCCGCGCTCTTGGGGCGCGCCGTGGCAGACCAGGCACGTCTGTGCGCCGCTCACCGAGAGATCGGAGACGAGCGCGTAGGTGAGGCCGTTGTCGGACCAGGTGATGACCTTGAGGCCGGAGACGGCGTCGAGGTGGAAGCTGAGCCCGCCCGAGACGATCGTCTCGCGGCCCCCCGGGCGCACGCGCTCGGCGGAGGCGACGAGCAGAGAGATCGGTCGCTGCTCCATGCGGTAGGCGACGTAGGCGGCGTAGTCGCCGCCGGCGGACACCAGCCGCGCGCCCTCGAGCTCGTAGAACTTCCGCTCGCCGGGACCGACTGGGTAGTCCGGCAACGTCAGGTGGAACGGCACGCGGCCCTCGAACCAGCGCGACACCTCGGCGGCGCTGCGCGAGCGCACCTCGAGCGGCAGCCGCCCCGAGCCGTAGCGGAGGTGCGAATCGACGGCCACCTGCGCGAACTCCGAGAAGGCCTGCCGTCCACTCGGCTGCCCGGAGGCCCCGTCCACCCGCTCCTGCGAGCGCAACAGCACCAGGGACGCCAGCCCGACGACGACCACGGCGGCGGCGGCCGCGGCCAGCCACGGTCGGCGACGAGGGGCCGAGAGCGCCTCGACCCGCGTCCGCAGCGCCTCGGGCGCCGGCGGCGCCACCAGCGCCGCGCGCAGGTCCGCGGCCAGAGCCTGTTCCTGCTCGTGAGCGCCGCGGCAGGCCGGGCAGGCCTGCAGGTGCGCCAGGAGCGCCGCGCGCTCCTCGCCGAGCAGCTCGCCGTCCACCTCGGCCGCGATCAGGCCGCGCGCGCTCTCGCAGTCCATCACGCCTGCCTCCTCAAGCGGCGCGGCCCGCCGAGCGCGCGGTGCAGGTGCGCGCGCGCCCGCGCCAGCCGGCTCATCACGGTGCCCGCCGGGCAGTCGAGCGCCTGCGCGATCGCGTGGTAGCTCAGTCCCTCGCCGAAGCGCAGCATCACGACCTCACGGTACGGCTCGCCGAGCTCGTCGATCGCCCGGCGCAGGCGCAGCGAGCGGCCCTCGGCGTCGAGCGACTGCTCGACGGACGGCGCGATGCAGGGCAGGCTGGCCTGCAGCGCGGGCTCGGCGTCGAGCGAGCGCGGCGCCTTGCGCCGCCGCTCGTTGCGCCAGACGTTGTGCAGGATCGTGAAGAGCCAGGCGCGCAGGTTCTCGTCGGGCCCGGGGCGGTTGGCGGCGCGCAGGGCCCGCAGGAAGGTCTCCTGCACGAGGTCCTCGGCCACGCTGCGGTCGCGAGCGAGCGACAGCGCGAAGGCGTAGAGGCCGTCGAGGCAGGCGAGCGCCCGCTGCCGGAAGTCGTCCTTGTCGCTCGTCCCATCGCGCGGTTCCAATGTCCCGTCCTGAGAATAACAAGCGGGCCTGGATCATTAGTCCCATGGAAATCGGATGGCGAAGGGGAATAAACGGCCTAGACGCGTGTCTTTCCGATTTGAACCGGTTCGAGGAGAGGACGACCGATGGCCAAACGCCTCGCGCTGACGACGACGTTCGTGGTGGCACACGCGATCCTCGGCAGCGGCGCCCGGGCCGCCGACGCCCCGGTCAGGGTCCCGAAGGGCCTGCCCGCCGACCTGTGGGAGCTGCTGCTCCCGCCCGACAACCCTCTCACGGCCGAGAAGATCGCGCTCGGCCGGAAGCTGTTCTACGAAAAGCGCCTCTCGAAGGACGGCAGCGTCTCCTGCGCGACCTGCCACGACCCGGAGCACGGCTTCGGCGACGCCAAGAAGGTCGCCGAGGGCGTCGGCGGCGCCAAGGGCGCACGCAACTCGCCGACGATCCTGAACGCGGTCTTCAACGAGTTCCAGTTCTGGGACGGGCGCGCGGGCACGCTCGAGGAGCAATCCAAGGGGCCGCTCGTCAACCCGGTCGAGATGGCGCTCGCCGATCACGCCCAGGCGGTGTCGATCCTGGCGGGCATCCCCGAGTACGCGGCCGACTTCCAGCGCGTGTTCGGCCGCGCCGTCGGCATCGACGACGTCGCCGCCGCGATCGCCAGCTTCGAGCGCACGGCGCTCTCGGGCAACGCGAAGTTCGACCGCTTCATCGCGGGCGACGCCGCGGCGATGAGCGATTCCGCGAAGCGCGGCTGGGAGCTGTGGAACGGCAAGGCCCGCTGCAACACCTGCCACCCGTTCGGCGAGGCGACGCCCAACTTCAGCGACAACAAGTTCCACAACATCGGCGTCGCGGCCAAGGCCCGCGACTTCGGCGCGCTCGCGCGGCAGGCGGCGAGCATCCAGGACCCAGTCAAGCTCGCCTCGCACCCGGACTTCAGCGAGCTCGGCCGCTTCGTGGTCACCCGGCAGCCGAAGGACATCGGGGCGTTCAAGACTCCCGGGCTGCGCGACGTCGCGCTCTCGGCGCCCTACATGCACGATGGCAGCGAGGCGACGCTGCTCGACACCGTGAACTTCTACGACCGCGGCGGCGAGCCGAACCCCAACCTGGACGGCGGCGTCGTGCCGCTCAAGCTGACCGAGCAGGAGAAGCAGGACCTGGTGGCGTTCATGGAGGCGCTCACGGGCGAAGGCGAAGGCTCGCCGAAGCGGGCGGAGCTGCTCGACCCGAAGCGCAAGGAGGGCTCGCGATGAAGGACCGCTTCGAGCACTATCTCGAGGAGCGGCGCAGGTACTTCGAGGAGGTCAAGCGCCTCGACCGGCGGCGCTTCCTGCAGGCCGCCGGCGCGGCCGCCGCCGGCAGCCTGGTCGCCGGCAAGCTGGCGCCCCACTCGTTCCAGGCCGTCGACGTCGTGCACGCGGCGGGGCCGGAGAAGTCCTTCAGCTTCGCCTACGTCTCCGACACCCACCTCTACGAGAAGAAGCTGAACGAGCGCTTCGTGCGCTCGGCGCTGAAGGCGATCGAGGACGTCAACGCGCTCGACCCACAGCCCGACTTCGTGCTGTTCGGCGGCGATCTCGCCCAGCTCGGCCAGCCGGGCGAGCTCGGCGAGGGCGCGCAGATGCTGAGAGCACTCAAGCCCAAGACCTACATGATGGTCGGGGAGCACGACTGGTACCTCGACATGGGCGAGGGCTGGCGCAAGCAGTTCGGCAAGGACACCTACTCCTTCGACCACAAGGGCGTCCACTTCGTGGTGCTGAACTCGGTGATCGTCGAGGACTACTGGACGGGCCCGAAGCTGACGCCGATGGAGCGCATGCTGGCGATGGCGCAGCTCGACAACCCGAACGGGCGGCCCTTCACGGTGGGCGACGCGCAGCGCGACTGGCTGAAGAACGACCTCGCCAAGCTGCCGAAGGACACCCCGCTCGTGGTCTTTTCGCACTCGCCGCTCTACAAGATCCACAAGCCCTGGAACTTCTGGACCGACGACGCGGAGCAGGTGCAGGCGCTGCTGGCGCCCTTCAAGAGCGCCACCGTGATCCACGGCCACACCCACCAGATGCTGACGAACCGCATCGGCAACATCCACTTCCACGGCCTGCTCTCGACGGCCTGGCCCTGGCCCTACGCCCCGCAGGGGCTGCCCCGGCTGACCGTGCGCATGAACCGCTCCGACCCGTTCGACGAGTTCGACGGCTGCGGCGACGGGCGGGTCGACGTGCTGGCCGCCGGCCACGTCGACAAGCACTACAACCTGTGGAGCCGCAACCCCGTCCGGGTCAGCGCGGCCTACCTCGACTCGGACGGCGCCGCCGACAAGCCGGCGCGCGAGACGGACGTCAACTACTGAGGAGGAGGAGCATGAAACCGAGGACGTTCCGCCGTCTCTTCCTGACCTCGCTGGTGCCGGTCGCGGCGCTCGCGCTGGCGCCGGCGCTGCGCGGCGACGACGCAGCCACCCCGAAGGCGGCCACCACCGTCAGCCTGTGCGACGGCCAGAGCACGGTCACCCTGCAGGGGCTGGCGCCCGGGCAGGCGCTCGCGCCGCAAGAGGCGCGCCGGGCCGCCGGCGAGATGCTCCAGGCCTGGCGCCAAACCCAGAGCGAGGCGCGCTGGGCGTCGTGGGCGGTCGAGCAGAGCGCCGCGCTGGCGAAGCCGGCCGCGACCCAGGCGCCCGCCGCGTCGCAGGAGGCCCAGCCGACGAAGTTCACCGCGCGCGACCAGATGCTGTGGAAGCGCGAGGAGAAGAAGTTCGTCGACGAGGGTTACGCGGCCTACCACAATGCGAGCACGCTCGGCGGGACGATCGGCATCTCGTGCGACATGTGCCACCCGGACGGCAGCAACACCCACCCCGAGACCTACCCGAAGTACCAGCCTCAGATCAAGAAGGTCGCGCTGCTGCGCGACATGATCAACTGGTGCATCGAGAACCCGCTGAAGGGCAAGCCGCTCGCCGAGGACGACCCGCGCCTGCGCGTCGTCGAGGCCTACATCCTGTCGACCCGCAAGGGCGTCCCCCTCGAGGCCGGCAAGCACTAGAGACGGCGTGTTGAGCTGGGGGGTGCTGCGTCGCACCCCCCAGACCCCCCCTACGCTTCGCGCGAGTGAATCGCGCTGCGCTCCGCGTCCGTGGCTCAGGGCGTGTTGCGCCGCACCCCCCCCAGATCCCCCCTGCGCTTCGCGCGAGTGAATCGCGCTGCGCTCGGGTGTGGTCAGAACCCTGCGCAGCTTCCTCTTGACAAGGGCGTGACGACTCCTCTATGAAGGCGCTACAAGAGGATCCGTTCAATGGGGTCGCTGCATCGCCTTTGAGCGAGGAGGCTCATATGGCTTCACGGCGCAATCTGCTCGTTGCGTTCCTGGCGTTCGTGGTCGCGTGCGGCCTGCCGCGCGATGCGCAGGCCCAGGACGGCCGCGTCCACGGTGTCGTGCGCGACTCGAGCGGCGCGGGCCTGCCGGGCGCCACGGTTACAGCGACGAATCAGGCGACTGGCGCCACCCTCACGGCCACCAGCGGAGCGGACGGGAGCTACGACCTGAGCGTCCCGGCCGGCACCTACTCGGTCGCCGTGACCCTCAAGGGCTTCGGCCGCAAGAGCCACAGGGACCTGAAGGTCGAGCCAGGCGCCAGCGCCACTTCGGACTTCACCCTCGACCCGCGCCGCGAGGAAGAGGTCACGGTCACCGCGATGAAGCGCGAAGGGACCGTGCAGGAGACGCCCTTCTCGATCGCCGCGCCGACGGAGGCCGACCTGCGCTCCCGCGGCATCGACGACATCGAAGGTGTCGCCCGGGACGTGGCCGGCTTCAGCGTCCAGAATCTCGGCCCGGGCCAGAGCCAGGTGGCGATCCGCGGCGTGTCGTCTGGACAGATCGCCCGCGACCAGCCGGGCGTCAAGGAGCAGGTCGCCGCGTACCTCGACGAATCCGTCATCTCGCTCTCGCTGTTCACGCCCGACCTCGACCTGTTCGACGTGTCCCGCATGGAGGTCCTGCGCGGGCCCCAGGGCACGCTGTTCGGCTCGGGCAACGTCTCGGGCACGGTCCGCTACATCAGCAACCAGCCCGAGATCGGTGTCAAGAAGGTGTTCGGAGAGTTCGGCGGCAACAGCATCGACGGCGGCAGCCAGGGCGGCAACCTCAAGCTGGGCTTCAACGCGCCGCTGGGCGACAAGGCCGCCGTCCGCGTCGCCGGCTACTACAGCCACCTGGCGGGCTACATGGACACGCCGGGCATCACCCGGACCAGCAACGGGTCGATCCGACCCGATCCTGGCTCGGAGGTCACGGACGTGAACTCCGGCGACCGCTTCGGCGTGCGCGCCGCGCTGAGGATCCTGCCCAGCCAGAACCTCACGATCACGCCGCGCATCGTCTACCAGAAGGTCGAGATGGACGGCTGGAACCGCATCGACGACTTCAACATCCTGGCCAACCCGTTCACCACGACGCGGCCGGCCGTGACGCTCGGCGACCGCCGCCAGTTCGTCCAGATCGACGAGCCCTTCACCGACGAGTTCACGCTCGGCGATCTCACGCTCGGTTACGCCTTCGGCGGCGCCACGCTCACCTCGATCACGTCCTACACCAACCGCGACGTGCTGGTGGTGCGTGACGCGGGCGCCCTGACCTCGAGCATCACCGGCGGCAGCATCGGCCTGCCCGAGCCCATCTACAGCATCGACGCGCCCCTCGACGACGCGACCGAGGCCAAGGTCTGGACCCAGGAGCTGCGTCTCTCCGGCGCCGGCGACAAGCTCAAGTGGGTGCTCGGCGGCTTCTACTCCGACACCACGCGCGACTACGGCCAGAGCCTGCTGGTGGCCGGCTTCGAGGATGCCAGCGGCATTCCCACGGCGGGAAGCCGCGGCGCCGGCAAGGACATCCTGTTCTACTCCGACCTCCACTACGAGCTCAGCCAGTTCGCGCTGTTCGGCGAGGCGACGCTGACGCTCAACGACCGGATCGACCTCACCGCCGGCCTGCGCTACTACGACTTCAACGAGGACCGCACCCAGGTCTTCGACGGCATCTTCGCCGACCCGAGCGCCGCCCCTGCCTCCACCGACGCGAGCGGTGTGGCGCCGCGGCTGATCGCGACCTTCAAGGTCAGCCCGGACACGAACATCAACGCCCAGGTCGCGAAGGGCTTCCGCCTCGGCGGCATCAACGACCCGCTGAACGTGCCCCTGTGCACCCCGGCGGACCTCGTGACCTTCGGCGGCCGTGACAGCTGGGAAGACGAGACCGCGTGGAACTACGAGCTCGGCTCCAAGTCCCGCGTGATGGGAGGCCGGGGCTCGCTGAACGTGTCGGCGTTCTACATCGACATCCAGAACCTGCAGGCGACCGTGACGGCCGGCTCCTGCTCGTCGCGCGTGATCTTCAACGTCCCGGAGTCCCGCAGCGCCGGCGGGGAGATCGAGTTCGCGGCAGCTCCCAGCGACAGCTTCGATTTCTCGCTCTCGGCCGCCTTCAACGATTCCCAGATCCGCTCGACGCTCACCTCGACGGCCGCGGACGGCACCACCAGCGTGGTGGCGGGCATCCGCGAGGGCAACCGCCTGCCCAGCGTGCCCCAGTTCCAGATGTCCGCCACGGCCACCTACCAGTGGCAGATGCGCGGGGACTGGCGCGGCTACCTGACCGGGACCTACCAGCACGTCGGCTCGCGTTACACGCAGGTCGGCGACGAGGAGCCCGGGGCCGGCGTCGTGAACCTCCTGTCCTTCGGCGCCGGCACGATCGGCGCCCCGCTGACGGCGAGCACCTTCACGTTCGACCCCGAGATGCCCTCGTACGACATCGTCAACGCCCGGCTCGGCGTGCTGGTCGGCAGGTGGGACCTGGCGCTCTACGCCAACAACCTCACCGACGAGACGGCCTTCCTGGCCCTCGACCGCGAGCGCGGCCAGCGCGCGCGCGTGGGTTACCTGACGAACCAGCCGCGCACGTTCGGCCTCTCGGCCCGGGTGACGTTCTAGGCCGCGAACGAGGGACGTCTACGAGGGGTCTTCGGCGCCCACCCGGAAGATCTCGACGGCGGTGGCCTCCTCGCCGGACGCGTGGTCGCGCGCGCGCAGGCGCAGCTCGTACTCGCCGGCACGGTGGAGCGTCAGCTTGAACAGGTCCGGGCGCGCGCCGGTGGCCTCGCGGGCGAGCAGCTTGGGGTCCGTGCGCGCGACGATGCTGCCATCGGCGCGGCGCACCTCGTAGACGATGTCGACGGCGGAGCGTTCGGGGACGGCGCGGCCGCCCCAGACCTCGACGCCGCAGACGAGGCGAGTCCCGATCCTGAACGAGCGGCGGGCGACGGGGACCGGGCGCGGCGCGGCATCGGGGGCGCCGGCCGGGGCCAGCACGTCCGTCAGCACGGGCGTGCTGATGCGAAGGTCGGCGGCGCTCGGGACGTCGAAGGTCCGCCGGACGCTGCCCGTGCGGCCGCCGGCGCGATCCGCCACGAGCATCCGCGCCTGATAGCGCCCGGGCGGCAGCTCGTAGAGGTGGGTCACCGGCAGCCAGGTCGTGGCCATCCTCGGCAGATCCTCGGGCCGGAGGGCGAGGTCGTGGACGCGCTCCTTCTCGCCCCGCTCGCCCGTGTCCCGGAACGCGACGCTGGAATAGGACTGGACAGCGCCGGTGATCCGGCCCTGCTTCGGCTCCAGCCGCAGGTCGGAGATGTCCGCCTCGGCGTGCAGCAGCACGGAGATGCGGCCCGCGCTGGCGTTGCCCAGCACGTAGACCGCCATGCGCAGAGACAGCCTCCGCGCGTCGTCGAGCGCATCCAGCGCCTGCTGCGGCGGCGCGCCCGATCCCGCGACCGCGTCCGAGGCCGATCGTCCGGAGTAGTAACCCGAGCGCGCGCGCACCTTGACGCCGGGCCTGCTCACCCTCACCTTGAGCTTGCGAAACCCCCCGTCCTTGCCGAGCTGGGAGGGCGCGTACCCGAGCAGATAGAAGACTCGCGACTCCGCGGTCATCCGTGCCAGGCCCGGGTGCAGATCCGTGCCGCGAACGGTGAAGCCGCCCGTGTCGTCAGCCAGGACCTCTGCGCCGGCGCTCTCCTCGGTCGCGTACTGGCGAGCGATTGGCTCGTAGCGGGGACTCACGGGGCCCGGCCGGGCGCTCAGCTCGAGTCCGGCGTCCGCGAGGTTGGCGTCCACGAAGTACAGCGCGGCGTTCGAGCGCCGGGCCGCTTCACGCACGCGCTCGAAGCCGGGCAGGCGGTGGTCGTGAATGAACCCGTTCGAGGCCAGGATGACGATCCGCCGGCCACGGCCTCCCGTGAGAGCCCGCATGCCCCGCTCCAGGGCGCTCAGCGTGCGTTCGTTGCGGATCCGGGCCTGCGTGTAGACGGCGGCGGCGGTCGTGCGCACCAGCGGGAGGATCCCCGCCGTGTCGTCGGCCTGCTGCTGGGCGGAGCGGCCCATCGATCCGCCGGTCAGCGAGAGGCCGGATTGCACGTAGCGCTCGGCCACGTGGTACAGGGCCTCGCGATCGTGGTCGACCTCGATCCTCATCGCCTCGTAATCGGACATCCGCTCGCGGGTCAGGTCGGGCTGCCGTTTCCCACGCATGGCGGCGAGGGCCGCATCGAGGTCTTCCCGGTCGCTGCCCAGGCAGCCGCTCCACCAGGCGCCCCCGGCCGCGGGCGCCACCGTGACGCAGTCCGACTCCCGCAGTTGCAGCTCCAGGAACTTTCGCAGCGCGCGGCGAGCGTGCTCCCCGCTGGCCGGCGAGAGGTTGATGTCGTCGAACACGAGCAGGAATGCCCGCGCCGGCGCGCCCGTCGGCTCGTTGGTCACGACGCGGGACGCCGCGTCGCTTCCCGCCCCGGCCGCGACGGGGACGGAAACGTCCACCGCCTCGAACTCCTCGATCGCCTGCGGCACGCCCTCGTCCTCGATCACGAAGTCGTCCCGCGAGAGCCCCGCGACCGGCCGCCCGTGGGCGTCGCTGACCACGACGTCCACGACCACCCGTTCCGTCTGGGCGGGGAAGACCGGAACCTGGGCGCCGCTCGTGGCCGCGGCGAGAAGCAGCGCGGTCGCAACGGCAGCAATGCGGGTCACGTTGGACCCAAGCTAACCGTGCTGTGGGCGCTCGCGGTGGGTGAGGGCCTCGAAGAGGCCCGCGCCCCGCCGCCGGCGCTCGCTGTTCCAGTCGACGACGTCGTCGAGGACACTGTAGGCCGCCGGCACCACGAACAGCGTCAGCACGCTGGAGACGGCCATACCGCCCACCAGCGCCAGCGCCATCGGCCGCTGCGTCTCGGCGCCCGGCCCGATCGCGAGCGCCGCGGGCAGCGCGCCGGCGATGGTGGCGATCGAGGTCATCAGGATCGGCCGCAGCCGGATCGGGCAGGCCTCGAGCAGCGCCTGGTGCCGCTCGCGCCCGCGGGCGCGGATCTGGTTGGTGAAGTCGACCAGCATGATCGAGTTCTTCTTGGCGATCCCCATCAGCAGGATCAGCCCGAGCATCGAGTAGACGTTCATCGACTGGCCGAACAGCCACAGCATGAGCAGTGCGCCCGAGATGCTGAACGGCAGCGCCAGCAGCACCGTGAACGGGTGGGTGAAGGCGTTGAACTGCGCCGCCAGCACCATGTAGGCCACGATCAGGCCCATCACGAAGGCGAACAGCAGCGAGCCGAACGACTCCTGGAAGGCCTGGCTGGAGCCCGAAGGCAGCGCGCGGTAGTTGTCGGGCAGCAGCTCGCGCGCGATCCTCAGGCTCTCCTCGATCGCCTGCGCCTGCGAAACGCCCTCGGCCATGTTGCCGTAGATGGTGATCGCGCGCTCGCGGTCCTTGCGCGTGATCGCCTGCAGGCTGGGCTTCTGCTCGATCTTCACCAGCTCGCCGAGCCGCACCAGCTGTCCGTCGCGCGAGCGCACCAGCAGCCGGTTGATGTCCTCGGGCGTCTGCCGCTGCTGGCCGAGCAGCCTCACGCGGATGTCGAAGCGGCGGCCGGCCTCCTTGAACTTGCCGACGCGCACGCCGCCGACGGCGGCGTTGATCGTCGAGCCGATCGTGGCCATCGAGATGCCGAGATCGGCCGCCTTGTTGCGGTCGGGCACCACCTGCACCTCGGGCATGCCGACGCGGTAGTCGCTGTCGATGTCCTGCATCAGGTTCGCCTGGCGCAGCCGCTCGGTGATCTCGCTCGACTTCTGGGCGAGCGTCCCCCAGTCGGGTCCGCGGATCGAGAACTCGACCGGGAAGCCGCGCCCGGCCGTGAAGCCCTGCTGCGAGGGATCCTGCAGCAGCACGCGGCCGCCGGGGATCCTGCCGAGCTCGCGGCGCGCCACGTCCATGAACTCCTGCTGGCTCAGGCGCCGGCCCGACTGCGGGTCCAGCGGCCGCTCGCGCTTCGGCTTCAGGGTGACGAACAGGAAGCCGGTCGAGACGTCGCCGCCGCCGAATCCCCCGACACCGCCGAAGTAGCGGTCGACCTCGCCGCGCTTCGAGAGGAAGGCCTCGACCTCGTGGAAGACGCCGTCCGTGACGTCCAGCGAGGAGCCGATCGGAGTCAGGAAGCGGATCATGAAGCGGCTCATGTCCTGGCGCGGCGTGAACTCCTGCGGCAGCACCCAGAGCAGCCCCAGCGACGCCACGAAGATCGCGAAGGCGCCGCCCATCACCGCGCCGCGGTGGTGCAACGCCGGCTCGAGCGCGCGCATGTAAGCCGCGGACAGCCTGGCGAACAGCCGATCCATCGCGTGTCCGAGCCAGCCCTGGCGCTCGCCGACCGCCAGGAAGCGCGAGCAGCGCATCGGCGTCAGCGTCAGCGCCTCGAGCAGCGAGAGCAGCACCGCCACCGAGATGGTGACGCCGAACTGGAAGAAGAACTTGCCGATGATGCCCTTCATGAAGGCCACCGGCAGGAAGATCGCCACGATCGCGGCCGTGGTCGCGGCCGCGGCGAAGGTGACCTCGCGCGCGCCGATCGAGGCCGCCTTCACCTTGCCCTCGCCCTGCTCGCGGTGCCGGTAGATGTTCTCGAGCACCATGATCGCGTCGTCCACCACGATGCCGACCACCAGCGACAGGCCCAGCACGGTGAAGGTGTTGAGCGTGAAGCCGAAGAAGTACATCGCGATGAAGGTGCCGAGGATCGAGGTCGGGATCGCCAGCAGCACGTTGATGGTGGTGGACCAGGAGCCCAGGAACAGCCAGCAGACGAAGCCGGTCAGCAGCGCCGCCATCATCAGGGTGAACAGGATCTCGTCGATCGCCTCCTCGATGAAGGTGGTGCCGTCGAAGTTGATGCCGAGGCCGACTCCCTCGGGTAGCTGGTGCTTCAGCACCTCGAGCCGGGCCTTGACGTCGTGGCCGACCTGCACCGCGTTCGCGCCGCGCAGCTTGCGGATGCCGAAGCCGACCGCGGGCTCGCCCAGCGCGCGCGAGACGCGGCGGCGGTCCTCGAGGCCGTCCTCGACCACCGCCACGTCCCTCAGCCGCACCGGCGCGTCGGCCTTGTAGGTGACGACGAGCTCGCGGAACTGCGTGAGATCGATCGCTTCGCCCTCGGCCCGCACGTTCATCTCGCGGCCTTCGCTCTCGATGCGGCCGGCGGGCATCTCGAGGTGCTCGCGCTGGATGGCGGCGATCACGTCCTGCACCGCCAGGCCCTGCGCTTCCAGGCGGCCGGCGTCGAACCAGACGCGCACGTTGCGCTCGCGGTAGCCGCCCAGCGAGATCTCGCCGACGCCGGCCACCGTCTGCAGCGCCGGCCGCAGCACGTTGCGCGCGTAGTCGGCCAGGAAGGTGGGCGGGCGGTTGCCCGAGAGCGCCACCCACATGATCGGCTGGTCCTCGGGGTTGGTCTTGCTGATCACCGGCGGGTCGATCTCGCGCGGCAGGTTGCGCTGCGCCTGCGCCACCCGCGACTGCACGTCCTGCAGCGCGGCGTCGATGTTGCGCTCGAGCTCGAACTCGATCGTCAGGTTGGCCGAGCCCTGGCGCGAGGTGGAGGTGATCTCCTTGACGCCCTCGATCGAGGTGACGGCGTCCTCGAGCGGGTCGACCACGTCCGACTCCATGATCTCGGGCGAGGCGCCCTCGTAGCTCACGGAGACGTTCACGACCGGGAAATCCACGTCCGGGTTCTGGCTGATGCCGAGGCCCTTCACCACGTTCCCGAAGCCGGAGAACGAGACGAAGCCGAACAGCATCAGCCCGAACATCAGCATCCAGGCGAAGACGTGGTTGCGGATCGAGATGTCGGCCAGCGTGAGGCCGGTGGCGATCGCCTTCGGGTCCTCCTCGGGCTCGAGCTGCGGCTTCTGCGGCGTGCTCACCGGCTGCCTCCCTGGGGCGCCGGCTTGGCGGCGGGAACTGCGCCGGCCGCCGGGCTGCCCGGGGACGGCGCTTCGGCCGTGGCGCCGGCCAGGCTCACCGGGACGCCTTCGGCGAGGCGGTCCGAGCCCTGCACGATCACCAACTCGCCTGGCTTCAGGCCCGTCACGATCTCGACCCCGCCGTCGCCCGTGCGCATGCCGATCTGCACCGGGCGCACGCGCGCCTTGCCGTCCTCCACGACGTAGGCGACGAAGCCGCGCTCGCTCGCCTGCACCGTGGTCTCGGGCACCACGATGGCGCCCTTGCGGCTCTCGGTCGGCAGCGAGACCTCGGCGAAGAAGCCCGGCTTGAGCGGCCCCGGGTTGCGAACGAGGGCGAGCACCTCGACCTGGCGCGTCGAGGCGTCGGCGATCTCGCCCACGTGGTACACCTCGCCGCTGAAGCTCCGCGCGGCCAGCGCGGCGATGCAGAAGCTGACGCTCTGGCCGGTGCGGGCGCGCAGCGACTCGGCCTCCGAGACCTTGAAGCGCAGCCGCAGCCGGCTGGTGTCCACCAGCGTCGCGAGCGGCGTCCCCGCGCGCACGAAAGCGCCCGTGTCGACCGTGCGCGTGTCGATGACACCGGCGCGCGGCGCGCGCACCTCCGAGCGATCCAGGTTCTGCGAGGCGATGTCGCGCGCGGCCTTCATCGCCACCGCCTCGGCCTTCAGCCGGTCCGTCTCGGCTCGCGAGCGGTTCAGCTCCTCGGCGGCCACCAGCTGGTCGCGGGCCAGCGCCTCGCGGCGCTCGAAGTCGGCGGAGGCCCGCTGCGCGTCAGCGAGGGCCTTCTGGTAGTTCGCCTCGGCGCGCTGCGCCTCGAGGCGGTAGCGGTCGGGATCGATGCGCGCGATCACGGTCCGCGGTGTCACACGATCCCCCTCGCGGAAGCGCACCTCGCTCACGGCGCCTTCGACCTCCGCCACCACCTGGACCAGCTCTTCAGCCTCCAGCGAGCCCAGGGCGGTGACCGTGTACGTCACGTCGCGCACCTCCACCGGCGCGGCCTTCACGGGGATCCCGCGCGGCGGCCCGGCCGGCCCTTTGCCGCCGTTGGCGGCTGCGTCTTGGCCGCGTCCGCAGCCGGCGGCCGCGAGAGCGATCAGGAGCGAGACGGCGAGGGTGCGTTCCGATGGCTGCATGGGCTCCTTCGATGTTGTCGCGGGATTCGCGGGACGGCGGCCTGGCGAAGCGCTTCGGTGCCTGACCGATCCGGACGAAACCGATGCCTGGATTCTGAGCCGGCCGGCGCCGGCCTCCAAGCCGGAAGGCCCGCGTCTCCCGCAAAAAGATGTGAGGGAGGGGTAGTAGAGTCGCCGGATGTCCCCAGTTCTGCGCGGCCGTTTCTCCGACTACGCCGCCTTTCACGCGACCCGCGGCAACCAGGCCTGCCACTACGTCGGCATCCCGCTGATCGTGCTGACGCTGCTCGCGGCGCTCACCAAGCTGGAGATCGTGCCCGCCGGGAGCGTCACGCTGACGGCGGCCGAGCTGCTGCTGGCGCTGGTCACGCTCTACTACCTGACGCTCGACCGGCCTCTGGCGCTGATGATGCTGGCCGTCTCGCTCGCCTTCGCGGCGATCGGCCGCGCGATCCCGCTGTGGCCGGCGATCGGCCTGTTCGTCGTCGGCTGGGTGCTCCAGTTCATCGGCCACTACGTCTACGAGAAGAAGGCCCCGGCCTTCTACCAGAACCTGACGCACCTGCTGGTCGGCCCGCTCTGGATCCTCGCCAAGGCCACCGGCCGCTCCTGAGCCGAGCGTCGATGCACTCCGGGGCGCTGCGTTGAGACGAACCAGGGCGGCGCTCGCCGCGCTCCTGGCGACCGCTGGCTGCGGGGGCGACGACTCACCCGCACCGTCGGATCCGTCGACTCCGCCGGCGGCCGGCTGCGCCGCGGGCCCCGTGGTCCAGGGGGCGCCGGCGCTGCGCGCGACGCTCGTCGCGAGCGGGCTTGCGAACCCGCTCGACCTCCAGCACGCCCCCGGAGACCGCGACCGGCTCTACGCGGTCGAGCAGGCGGGGCGCATCCGCGTGCTGCGCGGCGGCGGTGTGGCGGCCACGCTCCTCGACATCCGCGACCGCGTCGGGGCGGGCGGCGAGCGGGGCCTGCTCGGCCTCGCGTTCCACCCGCAGTTCGCCGGCAACCGCCGTTTCTTCGTGAACTACACGGACCGCGGTGGCGACACCCACCTCGCGGAGTTCCGCGCAACCGGCGCCGAGGCGGCCGACGCCGGCAGCGAGCGCACCCTGTTGACGGTGGCCCAGCCGTTCTCGAACCACAACGGCGGCGGCCTCGCGTTCGGGCCGGACGGGATGCTGTACCTGGGGCTCGGCGACGGCGGCAGCGGCGGTGATCCGCTCGGGAACGGGCAGAGCCTGGGCACCCTGCTCGGCAAGCTGTTGCGAATCGACGTGGACGGCGGCTCTCCCTACGCCGTGCCCGCATCGAACCCGTTCGCCGGCACGCCCGGAGCCCGGCCCGAGATCTGGGCCTTCGGCCTGCGCAACCCCTGGCGCTTCTCCTTCGATCGCGCGAACGGCGACCTCTACATCGCCGACGTCGGCCAGGCCGCGATCGAGGAGATCGACGTCGCGGCCGCCCCGCGCGCGGGCGGCGAGAACTACGGCTGGAACGTGATGGAGGGCTCGCGCTGCTTCCGCCCCGCGAGCGGCTGCGCCACGTCCGGGCTGACGCTGCCGGTCGTCGAGTACCCCCATCCGGAGGGCGGCTCGGTCACCGGCGGCGTCGTCTACCGCGGCTGCCGCATGCCCGGCTACGCTGGCGTCTACTTCTACGCGGACTTCGTGAGCGGCTTCGTCCGCTCGTTCCGTCTCGCCGCCGGCCGCGCGACCGAGGGACGCGACTGGACCGCGGCGCTCGGCGGCATCCGCAACCCCTCGAGCTTCGGGATCGACGCGGACGGCGAGGTCTACGTCGTGGACTACGACGGCGAGGTCTACCGGCTCGAACCAGTGGGGTGAACCGGATCGCGGGCGGCGGCGTCTCGCCTGTTGAAGGATGCATGCGCTCGCCCCTCCCGCCCCGTTCGGCCTCGTGACCGCCTCCCGGCTCGAAACCGAGTTCGAGCGGCGGCTTCCCGAGCTGGGCGCCCTCGCCTTTCGCGTGGCGTTCGGCGTGCTGCGGCAGCGCGGCGACGCGGAGGACGTGGCGCAGGAGGCCCTGGTGCGCGCTCACCGCCGGCTGGCGGCGCTGCGCGAGGCCTCGCGCCTGCGACCCTGGCTCGTGCGGCTGACCTGGCGGCTCGCGCTCGATCACCGGCGCGCGGCGCTCCGGCGCGAGCGCCGCGAGACGGCGTTCCTCGCGCGTACGAACGCCCCGGACGTCGAGCAGCTCGCGGCCGGCAACGAGTTCCGCGAGCGGCTGTGGCGCGCGATCGACGAGCTGCCGGAGGACCAGCGGGTGGTGATCGTGCTGGCGGGCATCCAGGGCCACGGCATGCGCGAGCTGGCGGAGCTGCTGCGCCTGCCCGAAGGCACCGTGAAGTCGCGCCTGCACCACGCGCGGCGGCGGTTGGCGGAGGCGCTGAGATGAGCACGAACACCTGCGCGGGCCTTCGCTCGGCGCTCGCCGATGCCGGCGTGGGCGGCCCGACCTCGCCCGCTCTCGAGGCGCATCTCGCCGGCTGCGCGAGCTGCCGCGCGGAGCTCGAGGCGGCGCGCCGGCTCTCGCGGGCGATCGACGAGGAGCTGCGCGCGACGCTCGCGGTCGAGCCCTCGCCGGCCTTGCTGCCGCGCGTGCGGGCCCGCGTGGAGGAGCCAGCCAGCGGCGGCCTGCTCGTGCCGAGATGGCTCGGCTGGGCGGCCGCAACGCTGGCGCTCGCGGCGGGGGCATTCCTGGCATCTCGGGCCGGCGGCCCGCGCGAGCCGACCGCCGAGCCGCGGGTGGCTCGAGCGCTGCCGGCACAGGCAGCGCCACCGCGGGCCAGCGCCGAGCCCAGCGCTGGATCGCCGGCTTCGCCGTCCGCCATGAACGCGCGCGAGGCCGCCACGCAGCCACCGGTGCCGGCGGCCGGGCCACGGAGGCCCGGCGGCGCGGGCGCGCTTCGCATCGCCCCGCTGCCGCGGGTGCTCGTGCCCGCCGACGAGGAGCGGGCGCTGCTGCTCTTCGTCGCGGGTCTGCAGCGCCGGCGCGTCGAGCCGGGGTCGCTGCTCGCCGGCGTCGCGGACGCGCCGCCACTCGAAGACCTGGCCCTGGGCTCGATCTCGGTCGAGCCCCTGACGATGACACCTCTCGGGAGGACCGAATGATGACGACGAAGAAGACGCGGGTCGCGCTGGCGTGCCTGCTGTTGGCAGCAGGCGGCGTGGGCGCGCAGCAGCCCATGCTGGATCCGCCGAAGAAGGAGGAGGCGCGCGAGGGCGCGCCGCTCCAGCTCCAGATCGTGCTCTCGCGGTATCGCGGCGAGCAGAGGATCAGCAGCCTGCCCTACACGCTGTCGCTCGCGGACGACAAGGACAAGGCCCGCGTGCGGATGGGCGTGCAGATGCCGATCCGCATAGGCGGGGAGCCCGAGAAGGTGCAGTACCGCGACGTCGGGACGAATCTCGATTGCTGGGTGAAGCCGCTCGACGCCGGGCGCTTCCGGGTCACCTGCCACTTCGAGCAGTCGTCCGTCTACGCAGGCACCACGCCCGCAGGAGCAGACAGCGTGGTGCCTAGCGGCACGCAGCCCCCGAGCGTGCCGCTGTTCCGGAGCTTCCGCTCGGAGGCTGCCCTGGTCCTCAGGGACGGCCAGACCGGGCTCCACACGTCGGCCGCCGATCCCGTGAACGGCGAGCTGCTGAAGGCCGAGGTCACCCTGCGCCTCATGAAGTAGCGCCCGCGCAGCCGATCGCTGGGAGTGCGAGAATTTCCGTTCCGTGGAACTGACGGTCTCGCGCTCCTACTCGGAGCACCTGGTGGTGACGGATCTCGCGATCCTGCGGGTCGAGCGCCGCTCCGAGGAAGAGCTGCGGCAGGTCTCCACGATTCTGCTGCTGGCGGGCGCCGTGGTCGGCCCGCCCCTCGCGGCGCTCGTCGACTGGGCCGGGCTGCCGGGAGGACCGACGCGCCTCTACCTCAGGCCCGGCTCCACACCCTCGCTCGACTCGATCCGCGACGTGTTCACCTGCTGGTCCTCGGAGGCCCCGGCGGAGCTCGCGTCGCATCCGCGCTGGCCGGGCGTCGAGCCTTTCCGGCCCGTCACCGTCTACCCTCGGGCGCTGATCGGGTCCGTGGCGCTGCGGCGCGGCCTGCGCGGCGGCCTGCGGCTCGAGCTGCGCCGTGAAGCGGCGCGCGAGGTCCGCTTCGATCTGCCCTGGTGGAGCCACGGGGCCGTGCGCGACCACCTGCGCCGCGCCGGCTATCCGCTGACGGAGAGCTCCGCCCCGTAGAATCGCGCCCATGTGGTCGACCACGGAGCTGCTGCTGGCTTGCGCGTCGAGCCTGCTGCTGCTGCTCGCCGCCCGCGCCCTGCTCGACCACCCCCGCGAGCGCACGGCGCAGCTCTCGGCGGCGCTCGCGATCTGCGTCGCCGACCACCTGATCCTCGGCCCGCTGCAGGCGCGTCTCGGGGCGGGCGCGCTGGCGGTCCAGCTGGTCGTGATCGCCGGCCTCGCCGTGCCCGTCGTCTTCTGGGCGCTGGCGCGCGCGCACTTCGACGACGACCCGCGCTGGCGGCCGGAGCACTGGGCCGGCGCCGCGGCGATCCTGGCCTTCAGCTACTGGTGCTGGCGCGCCGAGCAGGCGGCCCCCGTCGACGAGCGCGTGCTGTGGCACGCGCTGCCGAAGGCCGCCGGCCTCGTGGTCCTGGTGCACGCGCTGCTCAACGTGTACGTCGGGGCGCGCGCGGATCTCGTGGTGCCTCGGCTGGAGCAGCGGCGCCGCGTCCTCTTCGTCACCGGCAGCTACATGCTGCTCGAGCTGTTCGCGGAAACGCTGCCCCGTTCGCCGGCGGCGGAGCAGGTGGCCGAGCGCGTGCACGCGGTCGGCGCCTTCGGCATCGTCGCGCTGGTCTGCGTCCTGGCGCTGCGCTTCACGCCGGATCTGCTGCGGCCCGAGCCGGCCTCGCCGGGACCGGGGGCGGCGCCGCCCGACCCGGAGCTCGCCGAGCGCTTCCGAAATGCGGTCGAGGTCGAGCGCGCATACCGGGAGGACGGGCTGACGATCGCGGGGCTCGCGCGGAGGCTGGGCGTCAGCGAGCATCGGCTGCGCGACCACGTGAACGCGCAGCTCGGCTTCCGCAACTTCAACGCCTTCCTCCACCAGCACCGCATCGCCGAAGCGGCCCGCCTGCTGGCCGACCCCGAGCGCCGGCACCTCGGCATCGCGCAGATCGCCTTCGAGGTCGGCTACAGCTCTCTCGGCCCGTTCAACCGCGCGTTCAAGGACCTGACCGGCTCGACGCCCTCGGAGTTCCGCATCCGGCACCTGCCGCCGAGCGCCACACCACCCCCGACCGTCGGTTGACCCCCCGAAGGGGTCGCCGATCTCGGATTCGGCGAGCCTTTCGCACCGCCAGGCCAGACGGATAGGCCGCTTCGTCCGACTTTCGGGAGATCGTCCGGGCCGAAGCCGGCCCGCTCGCATTCCTGAGGAGGATCTCGTGAAGGTTCGGACCCTGGCCATCGTCGCCCTGACCGTGCTGCCCACCGCCCCGGCGCTGGCGAGCGGGCTCTTCCTGAAGGTGAAGCCGGTCGCCGACCGCGTCGCCGAGGGCGCCCCGGTCGTCCTCGAGCTGCGCGCCGTGACGACACGGCCGTTCAGCCTGCCGGCCGCGCCCCAGGTCCTGGTGTCCAACGAGGACGGGAAGATGGCCCCGGCCGACCTCACCTGCGCCCCCTTCGAGGCCGACGCCAACGGCAACGTGGATCTTGGTTCCTCGGCCGACCGCAAGGGTCGCTGCGAGCTGAAGCTCGCGCCCGGCGCCCACAAGGTCCAGCTTCGCTACAAGCTCGACGACCGCACAGTCGACTCGAACGTCGTCAAGGTCCAGGTCGGCACCCAGGCGGCCGACGCCGGGCGCTGACCGGCGCCGCTTGCAGGCGCAGCGGGTCGCGACGCTCCGTCAGGTCGCGGCGCGACCCGCGAGTGATTCCCCCTCCCCCGTATGTGGGGAGGGGTTAGGGGCGCCGCCCCGCTCTTGCGAGCCGATCGGCGAGAATAGCGCCATGGTCTCGATCCGCCCCTTCCGCGCCCTGAGGCCCGCGCCCGAGTGCGCGCCCGAGGTGTCGTCCGTTCCCTACGACGTCGTCAGCACCGAGGAGGCGCGCCAGCTCGCGAGCGGCGAGCCGCTGAGCTTCCTCCGCGTCACCCGCGCCGAGATCGACCTGCCGCCCGACGCGGATCCCTACGCGCCGCAGGTCTACGAAAGGGCCAGGCAGAATCTTCAGGCCCTGCGCGAGCGAGCCCCGCTGCTGACCGAGGAGACGCCCTCGCTCTACTTCTACCGACTGCGCATGGGCGAGCACCGGCAGCTCGGGATCGCCGGCTGCTTCTCCGTGGACGAATACGAGGCCGACCGGATCAAGAAGCACGAGCGCACCCGGCGCGACAAGGAGGACGACCGCACGCGCCACATCGTGGAGACGCGGGCGCAGACGGGTGTCGTGTTCCTGACCTATCGCGCCTCGTCCGAGGTGGACGCGCTGGCGGCTCGCGTCACGGAGGACGCGCCGCTCTACGACTTCACCGCCGCCGACGGCGTGCGCCACACGCTCTGGCGGGCCGACGCCGACGCGGGTCGCGCGCTCGTCACGGCGTTCGGCGAGATCCCGGCGCTCTACATCGCGGACGGGCATCATCGCGCCGCCAGCGCCGCGCGCGCGCGCGCCGAGCTGCGGGGCCTGCCGGGAGGCGCCTTAGGCGAGGCGGAGAGCTTCGTGGCCGTGGCCTTCCCCGACGACCAGGTGCAGATCCTGCCTTACAACCGCACCGTCAAGGATCTGGCGGGACGCGCGCCCGCGGAGTTCCTGGCCGCACTGCGCGAGCGCCTGCCGGTGGCCGAAGGGCCGGCGACCCCGCGGCGCAAGGGCGAGGTTGCGATGTACCTGGGGGGGCGCTGGCACGCGATCGACCTGACGGGCGCCGAGCGGGAGGACGCCTCGCGCGCGAGCAGCCTCGACGTCGCGCTGCTGCAGCGTCACGTGCTCGAGCGCCTGCTCAGGATCGGCGACGTGCGCAGCGACAAGCGGATCGACTTCGTCGGCGGCGCGCGCGGCACGCGCGCGCTCGAGCAGGCCGTCGACTCGGGCGCCGCCGCGGTGGCCTTCTCGATGCACCCGGTCGAGGTCGGCGACCTGATCGCCATCTCCGACGCTGGCGGCATCATGCCGCCCAAGTCCACGTGGTTCGAGCCCAAGCTGCGCGACGGGCTCTTGACCCACGTCATCTGAGCAAGGAACCACGATGAAGGTGCTGGTCGCCGACAAGTTCGAGAAGAGCGGCCTCGAGGGCCTGAAGACCTGCGGCTGCGAGGTGGTCTACGAGCCCGAGCTGAAGGACGACGCGCTGGCCGCGGCGATCCGCTCGACCGGCGCCGACGTGCTGGTGGTGCGCAGCACGAAGGTGACGGCAGCGATGCTCGACGCGGGCCGGCTCTCGCTGATCGTGCGCGCCGGCGCGGGCTACAACACGATCGACGTCGCCGGCGCCTCGAAGCGCGGCATCTACGTGTCGAACTGCCCCGGCAAGAACGCGATCGCCGTGGCCGAGCTGGCCTTCGCGCTGATCCTGTCGCTCGATCGCCGGGTGCCCGACAACGTGGCGGACCTGCGCGCGGGCCGCTGGAACAAGAAGGAGTACTCGAAGGCCCAGGGGCTTTTCGGGCGCACGCTGGGCCTGCTCGGCATCGGCAGCATCGGACGCGAGATGATCCGCCGCGCCGCCGGTTTCGGCATGAACGTGGTCGTCTGGAGCCGGCGCTTCGACGGCGAGGATCGGCCGCTGTCCGAGGACGAGGCGCGCGAGCTCGGTGTCGAGGCGGCGGCGCACATGGTCCACGTCGCTTTGGCGCCGACGCCCGGCGACGTGGCCGGCCAGGCGGACGTGCTGAGCGTGCACCTGGCGCTGGCGCCGGACACCCGCGGGCTGGTGGACGCGGACCTGCTGTCCCGCCTGCGGCCGGGCGGCTTCTTCGTCAACACCGCGCGCGGCGAGGTGGTCGAGCATGCGGCGCTCGCGGCCGCGGTGCGCGAGAAGGGGCTGCGCGTGGCGCTCGACGTCTTCGCGAGCGAGCCGGCCGCCGCCCAGGGCGAGTTCTCCGACGAGCTGCTGAAGCAGCCCGGCGTCTACGGCACGCACCACATCGGCGCCTCCACCGACCAGGCCCAGGAGGCGATCGCCGCCGAGACGGTGCGCATCGTGAAGAGCTACAGGCAGACCGGGCGGGTGCCGAACGTCGTCAACCTGGCGACGCGCACGCCCGCCACGCACATGCTGGTCGTGCGGCACAGGGACCGGCCCGGTGTGCTGGCGCACGTGTTCGACGCCTTGCGGCGGGCCAGCCTGAACGTGCAGGAGACCGAGAACATCGTGTTCGAGGGAGCCGAGGCGGCCGTCGCCCGGATCAACCTGGACGGGGAGCCGTCGGCGGACCTGTGCGGGCTGATCAAGTCGGGAAGCCCCGACGTGCTCGACCTGCAGGTCGTGCAATTGTGAGGAGAGGGCACTGATGTCGAGCGCGAACCGCATCTTCAACTTCTCGGCCGGTCCGGCGGTGCTGCCGCTGTCGGTCCTCGATCAGGCGCGGCGAGACCTGATCGCGCTGCCCGGCGTCGGCATGTCGGTGCTCGAGATCAGCCACCGCTCGAAGCCGTTCGACGAGATCATCCAGGGTTGCGAGGCCGACGTGCGCAAGCTCGCCGGCATCGGCGACGACTACCACGTGCTGTTCCTGCAGGGCGGCGCCTCGCTGCAGTTCTCCATGGTGCCGATGAACCTGCTGCAGCCGGACGGCTCGGCCGACTACGTCGTCACCGGCGTCTGGGCGCAGAAGGCGGTCAAGGAGGCGAAGCGCGTCGGCGGCGTCCGCATCGCCGCCTCGACCGAAAGCGAGAACTTCGCGCGCGTGCCCGCTCAGGCCGAGCTGTCGCTCGATCCGAAGGCGGCCTACGTCCACTACACCACCAACAACACGATCTACGGCACCGAGTTCCACTACGTCCCCCAGGTCGGCTCGGTGCCGCTCGTCGCCGACACGTCGTCGGACATGTTCAGCAGGCCGCTCGACGTCTCGAAGCACGCCCTGATCTACGCCGGGGCGCAGAAGAACTTGGGGCCGTCGGGCGTCACGCTGGTGATCATCCGCAAGGACATGCTGGAGCGCACGCCGAAGACGCTGGCGACGATGCTGCAGTACGGCGTCCACGCCGAGAACCAGTCGCTCTACAACACGCCGCCGGTGTTCGGGATCTACATCATGCGCCTGGTGCTGGCGTGGGTCGTCGAGCAGGGTGGGCTCGCCGCGATCGAGCGAACGAATGTGCGCAAGGCGGACAAGCTGTACGCCGAGATCGACCGCAGCGGCTTCTATCGCGGCCACGCCAAGCCCGACAGCCGCTCGCGCATGAACGTCACTTTCCGGCTGCCGAGCGAAGATCTGGAGAAGAGCTTCGCGAAAGCGGCGACCGCCGCCGGGATGGACGGGCTCAAGGGCCATCGCTCGGTCGGCGGCCTGCGCGCGTCGATCTACAACGCGTTCCCGGAAGCCGGCGTCGACGCGCTCGTGCAGTTCATGCAGGAGTTCGAGCGCACGAACGGCTAGCGCCGATCCCTGGCTGCGCTGGGACGACCCGGTGATCCGGCACCCGACGAGCAGGGGGCGGCCTACCGGCGCGAGGAGCCTGCTCCGGCCCGCTGATGAAAAGCGCCCGCGGCGGGCGTAAATTGAGCTTTTCGACCAAACTCCAGGAGGAGCGCCTATGCCTCGCCTCGTGCGCTGCGGGCTGATCCAGGCCAGGAACGTCCTCGGCCCGGAAGCGGGTCTGCCCGCGATCAAGAAGGCCATGATCGCGAAGCACGTCAAGCTGATCGAGCAGGCGGCCCGCAAGAAGGTGAAGATCCTGTGCCTGCAGGAGCTGTTCTACGGGCCCTACTTCTGCGCCGAGCAGGAGACGCGCTGGTACGAGCTGACCGAGAAGGTGCCGGAAGGCCCCACGGTCAAGCTGATGCAGAAGCTCGCCAAGAAGCACAAGCTGGCGATCGTGGTCCCGATCTACGAGGAGGACCAGCCGGGCGTCTACTACAACACCGCCGCGGTGCTCGACGCCGACGGCAGGTACCTGGGCAAGTACCGCAAGACGCACATCCCCCACTGCAAGCCGGGCTTCTGGGAGAAGTTCTACTTCCGGCCCGGCAACCTGGGCTACCCGACCTTCGAGACCGCCTTCGCGCGGATCGGCGTCTACATCTGCTACGACCGCCACTTCCCCGAAGGCGCCCGCGCGCTCGGGCTCGCCGGCGCCGAGATCGTGTTCAACCCGTCGGCCACGGTCGCCGGGCTCTCGGAGTACCTGTGGAAGCTCGAGCAGCCCGCGCATGCCGTCGCCAACGGCTACTTCGTGGGCGCCATCAACCGCGTCGGTCACGAGGCGCCCTGGAAGATCGGCGAGTTCTACGGCCAGAGTTACTTCTGCGATCCGCGGGGCAAGATCGTCGCCGAGGCCTCGCGCGACAAGGACGAGGTGGTCGCCGCCGACCTCAACCTCGACATGATCGAGGAGGTCCGCGGCGTCTGGCAGTTCTACCGGGACCGCCGTCCCGACCAGTACGGGCCGCTGGTTCAGCCCTAGACCCTCCGCACGCTGACCCGGACCGAGGATCAGGAGGTCGCATGATCGACCTTTCGACGACGTTCACCGGAATCCGCTTCGAGAACCCGTTCCTGCTCTCCTCGGCGCCGCCGACCGAGTCGGAGAGCAACATCCTGAGGGCCTTCGAGGCTGGCTGGGGCGGCGTCGTGACGAAGACGATCGGCATGCACCCGGTCGTCAACGTCGCCGGTCCGAAGACGAAGTTCACGCGCGTCGATCCCGAGACCGGGACCCTGTCGATGAACAAGGGCCGCGCGGGCGTGCTGCACTCGTCGTGGAACTGGGAGCTGATCTCCGACAAGCCGCTCGACTGGTGGCAGCCGCGCATCGCCCGCATCAAGAAGGCCTTCCCGGACCGCGTGTTGATCGCGTCGATCATGGCGGGCTCCGGCAACGACAAGGAGCTCGACCACTGGCGCACGCTGGCGAAGGCCTGCCAGGACGAGGGCGCCGACGGCCTCGAGCTCAACCTGTCCTGCCCGCACATGGACCGGCCCGACATGGGCTCGAACATCGGCAAGGACCAGGCGCAGTGCTCGTTCGTGACCCAGGTCGTGCGCGAGGTCGCGAAGGTGCCCGTGTGGGCGAAGCTGACGCCCGCCTCCGCGGACATGACCGTCGAGGCCGGCGCCGTCTTCCGCGGCGGCGCCGACGCCGTCGTCTCGTCGAACACCTTCCCCTCGCTGCCGGTGATCGACCCGCAGAGCCTCGAGTTCGAGATGAACGTCGACGGCCTCGTCTCGAGCGGCGGCCTGGGCGGGCCCGCGATCCTGCCGCTCTCGCTCGCGAACATGGCCAAGATGACCGCGGCCTTCCCCGACAAGGCCTTCTCGGGCATCGGCGGCATCTCCGATTTCCCGACGGCGCTCAACTACTTCCTGCTCGGCTGCGGCACCGTCCAGGTCTGCACCGCCGCCATGCTCGACCACGCGATCGGGCCCAACGTGATCAAGCGCCTGGTCGGCGGCATGCGCGAGTTCCTCGAGCGCAACGCGGACCGCGGCTGGACCAGGCTCGAGGACTTCCGCGGCCTGCGCCGCGATCGCGTCGTGCCCCACTCGAAGATCCGCCGGCCCGACGCCTCCGAGTACGCCGGCGGCTACGAGGCCGAGGGTTACGCGGAGCGGGAGTCCGAGAAGTCGTAGCGAGACGGCTCGCCGGCCAGCATCGCCTCAAGCCGTTGATGCGCCGGCATTTGAGACCTCGCTGAACGCGAAGGCCGGGCATCGGCCTGATACGGATGCCCTATCGGCCTGAAACACCTGCATCGTTTACGGCGACCAAGACGCCTCCTTAGAGTCCCTGCGAGGAGGGCCGATGCTCATGCCGACAGCTACGAGTGCGCGTGAAGCCGAGCCCAAACCTGACGAGCTGCTGACGCGCTCCGGCGTGGCGCAACTGCTGGGCGTTTCCCCGACGACCGTGACGCGTTGGGCGCGCGAGCGCCGGATCGCATGTCGTGTGACGTTGGGCGGACACCACCGTTTCGAACGTTCCGTCGTCGAGGGGATCCGCACCCAGATGTTCCGGAGCGAGGAGCCCCACGCGGCTGCCGGCGGGCGCGGCAGGCCGTGATTCTCCGCACTTCCTCGATCTTCCATGAGTCGCCCGAGGAGGCATTCCACTTTGAGTAACGGCCTAGCGCATTCGATCAGGAGCCAAGGAGCACGTCATGGATTCATTTAGGAAGACCCTGGCCGTCGCGGGCGGCGTCGCCGCGCTGGCGTTGGGCTGGCTCGCGGTGGCCGGCAACGTCTCGGCCGCGCCGGCGCAGGACGGGCCCAAGATCCAGACCCCGCACGCCGACTACGCGGGAACCGACACCTGCCTCACCTGTCACGAGGATCAGGCCGCATCGGTGAAGACGGGCGCGCACTCGCGCGCGTACCGTGCCGGCACGCCGATGGCCCCGAAGGGCTGCCAGGCCTGCCATGCGGACACCAAGGCGGCTCTGGGCTGCGAGGCCTGCCACGGCCCCGGCAAGGAGCACGCGGAGGCCGGCGGCGACAAGAGCAAGATCAAGCAGATCTCGGCGCAGTCGCCGCAGGACGCGAGCGAGACCTGCGTCAGCTGCCACTTCCGGACCAAGCACGCCCAGTGGGGCGGCAGCCAGCACGACCAGCGCAGCGTCGGCTGCACTTCCTGCCACAGCATCCACGCCGCGAAGGGCGAGAAGCAGTTGAAGGCGGCGGACGAGACCGGCCTGTGCGCCTCGTGCCACCGCACGATCGTCAACAAGCAGAACAAGTTCAACCACATGCCGGTGCGCGAGGAGAAACTGTCGTGCTCCTCTTGCCACGACGTGCACGGCACGGCCAACGTGAAGCTGCTGAAGGCCGGCGGCACCATCGGCGAGTCGTGCGTCACCTGCCACGCCGAGAAGCGCGGTCCGTTCCTGTGGGAGCACTTCCCGGTCACCGAGGGCTGCACCACCTGTCACGACCCGCACGGCTCGAACAACGAGCGGATGCTGGTGGCCAAGGAGCCTTTCCTCTGCCAGCGCTGCCACGTGACGTCGCGGCATCCTCCGACCGTCTACGAGGGCTACCTCCTGAACAACTCGACCAACGCCAACAAGATCTACGGCCGGTCCTGTGCCGCCTGCCATCAGCAGGTGCACGGATCGAATGCCCCGTCGGGCAAAGCGTTCCTGCGGTAGGTGAGGAGAATAGCGATGCACAACAGACTGACGATTGGAGCCGCGGCGCTCCTGCTCGCCTCCGCCACCTTCGCGTCGGCGCAGCAGAGCACCTCGTCGAGCGGGACGCTCGATCTCGGCGGGCGCTTCACCTCCACGGACGGCGACGAGGCGCGCTACGAGCGCTACCGCGACCTGCGTGACGGAGCGAACATCAACCTGCTCTACAAGAAGCAGACCGAGGACTGGAACTTCGACGTCAAGGCGCTGAACGCCGGCTACCGCGACCAGCGCTACCTGCTGAACTTCAACAGCTCCAGGGTGAAGCTGTCCCTGTCCTTCGACCAGACGCCGACGAACTACGCGTACTACACGAAGACGCCGTTCGCCTGCACGGCCGGCAACTGCTCGCTCGACGCCGGACTGCGCGCGCAGGTCGAGGCCGGACGGGCCGTCGGCATTCCGATGAACGTCGGCCAGCTGGCCGGCGGCTCGATCTACAACACGATCGCCCGGCAGTTCGACCTGCAGTCCCGCCGCGACACCTTCGCCGGCGAGGCGCGCATCTCGGCGACCGACAACCTGGACTTCACGCTCGGCTTCGACACCTACAAGCGGACGGGCAACATGCCCTGGGGCGCGGGTTTCGCGTTCAGCGTCCTCTCCGAGCTGCCGCTCGAGATCGACAACCGCGAGACGGACGTCTCGGTCGGCGCCGAGTGGGCGAGCCACCAGGGCATGTTCAGGGTCAACTACCAGCACTCGAAGTTCGACCAGGCCATCCCGACCTTGACCTTCGACAACCCGATCCGTGCGACCGACTACTGCCAGTTCGGCATCTCGGGCCAGGCGCCCGGCACGTGCTACCACCCGAGCGGCTACAGCAACGGGCTCGGGCCCAACGACGGCCTGATGGCGATGGCGCCGTCCAACACCCTGAGCACCTTCAGCTGGATGGGCATGGTCAAGCTGCCCGCCCGCACGACGGCGAACGCCACCTTCTCGGCCGGCACGAACCGCCAGGACGAGGCCTTGATCGGCTGGACGACCAACCCCGTGATCGCCAACCCGGCTGTGTATGCGACCTTCCCGGCGCTCGCCGAGCTGCCGCGCGACACCGCCAACATGCACGTGAACTACACCACTGCGACGATGAGCCTCAGCTCGCGCCCCCACAAGTACGTCAGCCTGAACGCCCGCTACCGCTACAACGGCCGCAGCGACTTCACGCATCCGTTCGACGCGGTCGAGTACGTCCGCTTCGACGCGGTACCCGAGGAGACGGGCGGCGAGACCGAGCCGTTCAGCGTCGATCGAAACAGCTTCGACGCCAACGTGTCGTTCACTCCGATCCCACGCACGGCCATCCGCGTCGGCTACGGGTACTACAAGCTGGAGCACGGCGTGCGGACGACTGAGGGCTACCAGGACGACACCTTCCGGGTCTCGTTCGACACCGTGGGCAACCAGTACTTCACCCTGCGCGCGATGTACGAGATGACGGAGCGCGAGGCGATCGACCTGAGCGCGGAGGCCCTCGCCCACGCGGCGATGCAGCCGGCGGCGCGCTTCTACGACGAGGCGTCCCGCAACCGCGACCGGGTGACGTTCGCGGCCGAGATCACGCCGACCTCGAGCCTCGGCTTCAACGCCTCGTACTCCATGGGCAAGGACGACTACCAGGAGGCCGATCCGCAGCAACAGTTCGGCCTGCTCAACAACGAGAACACCGCCTACAGCGTCGGCGTCAGCTACGCGCCGAGCGCGAAGGTGAACTTCGGCGCCGACTACGGCTACGAGAAGTTCGAAGCACTGCAGCAGTCGCGCAACGCCAACCCGGCGCCGGATCCGAGCTGGACCGACCCGAACCGCAACTGGACCCTGTTCAACGACGAGACCGTGAACAACTTCAGCGTCTACCTCAACCTGGTCAAGGCGTTCGAGAAGACCGACATCCGGGCGAGCTACGACTACAGCGACTCGGACCAGGGCTTCCAGCACGGCGGCCCGCGCATCGCGAGCTTGTCGGTGCCTACGGCGGCGGCGCCGGCCGGGACGTTCGTGGCGCTGCCGAACGTGACCAACAGCTGGCACCGCGCAACCATCGACTTCCGGTACAACGTGTCCGAGAAGCTCGGTTTCGGGGCCGCCTGGTGGTACGAGAAGTTCGACGTCGAGGACTACGCGACCATCAACACCGCCGGACCGCAGACGCTGCCTCGCGCCGAGCTGGGCGCGCAGACGGACGTCGCTCGCATCGACTGGCTGGGCAGCCTGCTCACCGGCTACGGCAACCGCCCGTACACGGGCAACACCGTGTTCGTACGGATGTTCTACATGTTCTAGGGCCTTTCACCACGATCGCTGGGCGGCAGAGCGCCGCCCGGCGCCACCTAGGGGGCGCGGCCCGCCGGCGAGGCGTGTCGCGCCCTCAGTCTTTCGGCGCGAGCCTCAGCAGCTTGCGCTCGCGCGCACGTGCGGCCCAGTCCGCCACCGTCCCCATCCAGAGCGCGAGCCCGACGGCGAGGAACGGCTCGGGCGTGAGCAACCTCAGCGGCACGTAGCCGAGCAGCAGCGCCCAGATGAACGCCTTGCCCCGGAACAGCCAGCCGACGGCGGCGCCTCCGAGCGCGTAGGCGACGCCGAGCAGCGCGTAGCGGGCCAGTGGCTCGGCGCCGACGACGGGGAGCCCTTCGGGTCGCAGGGCCGCGTCGGGCGTCGTCAGCCACGCCGCGAGCAGCGGCGGCCCGGCCCCCACGATCAGGGCGAGCGCGAAACGGGGCAGCGTGAAGTTGTCGGCGAACGGGTTGAAGAAGCGCCCCACGCCCCGCAAGGCGGTGCGGGTCGTCGGGTGCCAGCGGCCGTCGTGGCCGAGCGTCAGGAGGCCGCGCGACTGCTGGAAGTCGCAGAAGCGACGGTGGAACTCCTGGAACTCGCCCAGGATGTCACGCCCGTGCGCATAGACGGGACCGCGAACCAGCAGCTCGCGCGCCCGCAGGTCGTGGTGCCGCTTCAGGGCCAGCGGATCCGCGACGCCCACGCAGTCCTGGCGGACCTGCTCCGGGAGCGCGTCGAAGACGTCGCCGACGTCGGCGTTGCGCGTCGTCAGCGTGGTGCCGTCCTGATGCTTCGTCACCCACTCGAGGTAGGCATGGGCCGATGGCCTCTCCGGGTCGGCGGCGTTGTGCCCGCGCAACAGGTGGGCGCCGAGCACGGCGTGATCGTGGTCGGCCAGGTAGACGCGGGTCAGCGTCGGGCCCTGCATGTTGGTGACCCGGAAGTTGAAGCGCGGCAGGTAGGCGGCGGGCTGGAGGAACAGATCGAAACGCTGGTAGTGAGCGAGCTGCGCCGGCTCAAGCTCGTCGTCTCGTAGCGTCTGAAACTGGAGCTCGGGCGGCAGCCAGATGCCCGATTTGATCAGCGGCACGCCGATCGCCAGGCAGAGCAGCAGGACGATCCCGAGGATCGCCAGCTCGGGCGGCAGCGTCCAGGGCGACGGCACGCTCGACCCTCCTCCGATGAACGCCGAGCGTAACCCCTCTGCGAGGGCCCGCCACTCGCCGCCGCGACTCGCCGCGCTGCTGGCGGCTCCGCCGGGTGCATAATGGGGCCCCAACGACCCACGCGAGCCTACGTTCCACGGAGAGCGGCCATGACCACCACCCTCATCCGCAACGGCACGATCGTGACGGCGTCCGACCGCTACGATGCCGACGTCTACATCGACAAGGGCACCATCACGCTGATCGGCCAGGGCCTGAACCTGCCGGCCGACACCGTGATCGACGCCTCGGGCAAGCTGGTGATGCCGGGCGGCATCGACGTCCACACCCATCTCGACATGCCGTTCGGCGGCACCACCTCCGCCGACGACTTCGAGACCGGCACCATCGCGGCGGCCCACGGCGGGACGACCACCGTGGTCGACTTCGCGATCCAGAACTTCGGCGAGGGGCTCTACCCGGCGTTCGAAGGCTGGATGAAGAAGGCCGAGGGCAAGGCGTCGATCGACTACGCCTTCCACATGATCGTGCGCGAGCTGACCGAGCAGGTCTCGCACGACATGGACCAGATGGTGCGCCACGAGGGCGTCACCACCTTCAAGCTGTTCATGGCGTACCCCGGCGTCTTCCAGGTGGACGACGCCACCATCTTCAAGGCGCTCTTGAAGACCCGCGAGAACGGCGGCATGGTCTGCATGCACGCCGAGAACGGCGGTGTCATCGACACGCTGGTGAAGGAGGCCCTGCGCCAGGGCCACACGGCGCCCAAGTACCACGCGCTGACGCGCCCGACGCGGGCCGAGGGCGAGGCCACGGGCCGCGCGATCGCGCTCGCCGAGATGGCCGGCGTGCCGATCTACATCGTGCACCTGTCCTGCTCGGACGCGCTCGAGAAGGTGAAGCAGGCGCGCGACATGGGCCTGCCGGCCTACGCCGAGACCTGCCCGCAGTACCTGTTCCTCTCCTACGACGACTACGAGCGGCCCGGCTTCGAGGGCGCCAAGTACGTGATGTCGCCGCCGCTGCGCGAGAAGTGGAACCAGGACGCGCTGTGGAAGGGCCTGCTGAAGAACGACCTGCAGGTCGTCTCCACCGACCACTGCCCGTTCTGCATGAACGAGGCGGGACAGAAGCCGCTCGGCAAGGACGACTTCTCGAAGATCCCGAACGGAGCCCCCGGCATCGAGACGCGGCTCTACCTGCTGTGGGACGGCGGCGTGCGCACGGGCAAGATCGACATGCACCGCTTCGTCGAGCTGGTCTCCACCTCACCCGCGAAGATGTTCGGCCTGTGGCCGAAGAAGGGCACGGTCGCGGTCGGCTCGGACGGCGACATCGTGATCTGGGATCCCGAGAAGGAGACGACGCTGTCCGCCGCCACCCACCACATGCGCGTGGACTACAACCCCTACGAGGGCCGTGTCGTGAAGGGCGGCCCCGCCTACGTGCTCTCGCGCGGCGAGCTGCTGGTGAACCACGGCGAGTGGCTGGGGACGCAGGGCCGCGGCCAGTTCATCAAGCGCAAGGGCGGCCACCCGGGCATCGGCTAGCCGGGCGCCGTGGCGCTCGGCAGCTCTGGCGCTGGGAGAGGAGCGGAGCTACTGATGCACGATCAGCGGCATGCGAAAGCGACGATCCCGGCGGCTCCAGGGATGGTGCGGGTGCGCGGCGACCTCTACGAGCTGCGCGAGCCGCCGCAGGACGCGCATCTCTCGAACGCCGACCTGCAGCCGACGCGCGTGCGACAGAGGACCTGGAGCACCTACCACATCGCCTCGATGTGGGTCGGCCTGTCGGTCTGCATCCCGACCTACATGCTGGCCGCCGGCCTGGTCCAGGGCGGCATGAACTGGTGGCAGGCGGTCGGCACCATCATGCTGGGCAACCTGATCGTGCTGATCCCGATGGTGCTGATCGCCCACGCCGGCACGCGCTACGGCATCCCGTTCCCCGTGCTCGCGCGGGCGTCCTTCGGCGTCACGGGCTCGAACGTGCCGGCGCTGGCGCGGGCCATCGTGGCCTGCGGCTGGTTCGGCATCCAGACCTGGATCGGCGGCCAGGCGATCTACACCATGATGAAGGTCGCGCTGCCCCAGTACGAGCCGCCCTTCGCGATGGCCTTCGGCTTCCTCATCTTCTGGTGCTGGAACATGTGGGTCGTCGTGCGCGGCAGCGAGTCGATCAAGAAGCTCGAGGCCTACGCGGCACCGTTCCTGATCGCGGCCGGCCTGGCATTGCTGGCCTGGGCGATGTCCCGCGCCGGCGGCCTGGGCCCGGTCCTGACGCGACCGGGCAAGTTCCAGACGACGGGCGAGTTCCTGACGTTCTTCGTGCCGTCGCTGACGGCGATGGTGGGCTTCTGGGCGACCCTCGCGCTCAACATTCCCGATCTCTCGCGCTTCGCGAAGGATCAGAGCGCCCAGATCCGCGGCCAGCTCTACGGGCTGCCGACGACGATGACGCTGTTCGCCTTCATCGGCGTCGCCGTCACCTCGGCCTCGGCGATCATCTTCGGCGAGGCGATCTGGGACCCGGTGGCTCTGCTGTCGCGCATCGAGAGCCCGATGCTGATCCTGATCTCGCTCTTCGCGCTGCTGGTGGCGACGCTGACCACCAACGTCGCCGCCAACGTCGTCGCGCCGGCCAACGGCTTCGCCAACCTGTGGCCGCAGAGGATCGACTTCGCCCGCGGCGGCGTTCTCACCGGCATCATCGGCATCGCGATCATGCCGTGGAAGCTGCTCTCGGACTACGGCACCTACATCTTCGGCTGGCTGATCGGCTACTCGGGCTTCCTGGGCCCGATCGCCGGCATCTTCATCGCCGACTACTGGGTGGTGCGGCGCGCGCGGCTGTCGCTGCCGGATCTCTACGCGAGCGACGGCATCTACGGCCGTTGGAACTGGAAGGCGCTCGTGTCGCTGGCGGCCGGCGTGGTGGTCGCGCTGATCGGCCTGGTGGTGCCGTCACTGCGGCCGCTCTACGACTACGCCTGGTTTGTCGGCTTCGGCGTCGCCTTCCTGCTCTACTGCCTGCTGATGCGCGGCACGCCGCTCGTGGACCTCTCCGAGGTCCCGGAGATCCCGCAGGCGTAGGCCGCTGCTCGCTATTTCTTCCCACGGGTGGCGAGGGCGGCCACCGAGCCGAAGATCCCGCCGACGGCGATCGTGAACCAGATCCAGATCGTGAGCTGCGGCAGCGCGCCGATCGCGAACCACTTGGCGAACGGGTTCATCTCCGGCAGGTTGGGCGGCGCCACGTCGTAGTGGGTGCCCCAGCTCCCCAGGATCGCGATCAGCATCACGATCACGACGGGGATGCGAGCCGCGAGGCCATAGGCGAACAGCACCCGCCCCAGGGCCGGCCACGCCCGGAACGCGATCACGCCGCCCACGATCGAGGCGACCACGAAGGTCCCGAACATCGTGAAGCTCTCCTGCGACACGCCGAGCCCGGCCGCGGCGACGCCCGCGATCGGCACCAGCGCGAACCCGAGGATGCAGAGCCCGAGGGCCTTGCCCGCCGCCGCGGGGCCCTGACCCGCCTTGCCCAGCTTCAGCGCGAAGAGGATGCCGAACACCGGCACCAGCCAGACGATGCCGACGAGCGCGCCCGCGCCTCCGGCCTCGCGGCTGAAGAGGGTCGGCGACCAGCGCTGCAGCTCTCCAACGAGCCGCAGCAGCGTGATCGCGAGCGTGATCACGCTCGGGACGAGAATCAGCTTCTTGATCGAGAGCTCGCTGGCCGCGGTCATGGGCGCCTCCTTGGACGAGATTGCCCGGGAAGTGTATACGGGGGCCTGTCCTGCGGGGACCGCCCCGAGGCCGGTTTCCGGCGGCACCGGCTAAGGAACCGACCCGTCCGCAGGCGGTCCTCGATGCGCCGCTCGATCCCGCCGTGTTCGCCTTCACGCTGGCCGTGGCCTCGGCCGCCGGCGTCCTCGCTGGACTGGCCCCCGCTCTCCAGGCCACTCGCGACGCCGTCGCATCGACGCTGCGGAGCGAGGCGCCAGCAGTGGCCGGCGGCGAGCGGGTCCTCGGCCTGCGGGGGGGCCTGGTGCTCGCCCAGGTGGCCCTGTCGGTGCCGCTCCTCGTCGGTGCCGGGCTCCTGGTGCAGAGCCTGCGCAACATCTACGGCATCGCTCCCGGTTTTGCCACCGGCAGCGTACTCGTCGGCACGCTCAACCCCTCGCTGAACGCCTACTCCCCGGAGCGCGTCGCCGCCTACTACCGCGAGGCTCTGGCGGCGGTGCGCGCGCTGCCGGGCGTCCGCAGCGCGAGCCTCGCCTCCGACTCCGCCCTGTCCGGCGGCTGGGACCAGGAGCGTGTGGCGATCGAGGGATACACGCCGCGCGAAGGTGAGCAGATGAACCCGCACGCCGCGCTCGTGACGCCGGACCACTTCCGGACGCTGGGCGTGCCGATCGTCGAGGGCCGCGACTTCACGGGGCGCGACGCCGGCGGCGCCCCGAAAGTCGCGATCGTCAATCAGACCATGGCGCGCTACTTCTTCGGCGAGCACAGCGCCGTCGGGCGGCGGATGAGCACCGAGTCGAACGGCGGCTACGAGATCGAGATCGTGGGCGTCGTTCGCGACGCCAAGTACGTGGACCTGCGCGAAACGACGCCGCGGCACTTCTACGTTCCGATCGCCCAGGTGCCGAGGCTGTTCGAGCTGACGCTCCACGTCCGCGTGGACGGCGCGGCAGACCAGGCGCTCGCGAGCGGGCGTTCGGCGCTGGCGGCGCTGGATCCGGAGGTGCCGTTGTCCGCCGCCGGCACTCTGGCCGCCCAGCTCGAGCGCTCGCTCGCCACGGAGCGCCTGATCGCGTGGCTTTCCGGCGGCTTGGGGCTGCTCGCCCTGCTGCTGGCCTCGGTGGGGGTCTACGGGGTCGTCGCGTTCTCGGTCGCCCGGCGCACGGGCGAGATCGGCGTGCGCGTGGCGCTGGGCGCGCGCGGGGGCGATGTCGTGTGGCTGGTGTTGCGGCGGATCGGCGCCGTCGTCGGCGCGGGCCTGGCGGCGGGGAGCCTGGCCTCCCTGGCCGGCGGGAGCCTGATCGGCGCGCTCCTTTACCAGGTCGACGCGCGCAGCCTCCCCGTGCATCTGGCCGCGCTGGTGCTGCTGCTGGCGGTGTCGGCGCTCGTCGCCTGGCGGCCCGCCGCGCCGCCCGGATCGACCCGGTCGCGGCGCTGCGCTGCGAGTAGCGGACGCCGATCAGCGCGTGCTCGACGGAGCTGCGCTCGAGCAGGTGAGCGACATCTGCCAACAGGCTCATCGAATGGCGGCGAGCGCGGCGCGCGAGCGCCGGCGACCTGCCTGCGCGGCACGCTCGAGACGCCGGCGAGCCTCGCCGCGGTCGAGTCCGTGGGCGGCAGCGTAGGCGGAGATCGCCCTCTCTCCGAGAGCCAGGGCCTCCGCGACGCGCTCGCCGTCCGACATCCGGCGCAGACGGTCGCGCTCCTCGTCGCCCAGTCGGTCGGCCACGGAACTCACACGAGGAGCATGGGCCCGCTAGCGGGGCACCAGCTCGGTCGTGGTCGCGCGCGACTTCGCGCGGCCTTCGACCACGACGACCCAGATGCCGATGAACCGGTGCGGCGCACTGCCGGCGCGCAGGCCCAGGATCTTGCCGCTCCGCAGTGCCGCGACCAGCTCCGGCGGGAACCGCTTCCTGGAGACCATCCGTGGCACCTCCCTCGTGCAGTCCGAGGAGCGTATCAAGCGAGCCGGGCGCGGACGGATCCCGGCTCAGGGCCGAGCACCGGGTGGAGGAGCGGCCGGCCGACGCCGCGACGACGTGTGGGAGTGGCGGATCTTCCAGGACCCATCGTCGGTCTTCACCAGGACCAGCGTCTCCAGGCCGCCGGTGTCGATGTCGCGCTCTTTCATCCTGACCTTGAGGCGATACTCGGACGTGACGTACGCAGCGCGACCGGCCGCGTCCATGAGGTGAGGCGTCACGCCGGCGTGCGAGAGCTGCACTTCGAGGAACTCATTCAGCTCGGGGCCCAGGTGGTTGTCGCGGTAGTCCAGCCAGCCGTTGTTGACGCTGCCACCTTCGTAGATCGTGACGTCCGGGTGGTAGAAGCCGGCGAGGCGCTCGAGGTCCTTGGCGTTGAAGGCGGCGTCGTAGGACTGGAGCCACGTCTTGATGGACTGGGCCTCATCCCGCGGTTGTGCGCGAAGGGGCACGGAGGCCGCCAGGAGGGCAACGGCCAGCATCAGGGACCGCTCAGTGCTTCGCATGGGGCTGCTCCTGTTTCTCGACGATCCCCAGGGCGACTTCCCGCACTTTCTTGACGCCGTCCTCCTCCAGCACGTAGGTCACGACCACCCGCTGACCGACTTTTGCATCGGCGGCGGATGCCTGCGCTCCGCTCTTGACGAACCGGGTCGCCGGCGTCAGCGTGAGCTTCGTCTTCTTCCCGTCCTTGGCGTCGGACGACCTCGATGCTGGCGGCGTCGATCGCCGAGACCGTGCCCATCAGCTTGTGCGCGTGCCCTTCGTGGGCGACGAGCCGACCGGTGCTCGCGAGCGCGAGCAGCAGCGACGTGACGGCAGCGACTCTCTTCATCCTCGACCTCCTTCGGGTCTAGCGGCCGCCCCCTTCGAGAAAGCGCTTCATCTGCAGCTCCTCCTCGATCTCCTTCGGGTTTCGCGGGTTCATGCCTTCCATCTCGCTCAGCTCCTCCGGGGTGATCTCCGGCAGGTGACGGATGAGATGAACGAGCTCCCAAGTTTGCCGGTCGTCTTCCGGCGTGCCACGCCCCCAGGCGGGCATGCCGGTGAGGCGAACCCCGTTCCTGACGATCCAGAACAGCTCTCCGTCGGACAGGCGCTGGGTGTCGTCCAGCGTCATGTCGGGCGCCTTCGGGTAGAGGTTCTGGCCCAACTGCGTGCGGCCGCGCCCATCGTTTCCGTGGCAGGAGGCGCAGTGGTCCGCGAAGTGGGCGCGGGCGCTCGCCAGCGTCTCGTCGGCGAGCGGTAGCGGGTTCCTGGCCTCCCGCTGCGCGCGCGGAACGGCGAGGTGGCGCAGGCGCTGCGCCACGAACGCCTCCAGAGCGGTCGGCTGATCCCGCGCGCTGACGCCGTGCGCCAGGAATCGCTCGAGCGCGACGCCGCCCACGACCGCGAGCAGGCCCGCACCGGCCAGCACCACCTTCGCCCGGCGCCCCATCATGCCTCCTCGAGCTTCGTTTCCACGGCGCGAGCGTCCCCAGCGGCCCTCATGCCGCGTGGGCTTCGCCCGGCATCGGGCCGGGCAGCTCCCGCTGCTTCCAGAGCAGGTAGATCGCCGGGTAGACGAGCAGCTCGAGCAGGAAGGACGTCACCAGGCCGCCGACCATCGGGGCGGCGACGCGTTTCATCATGTCGGCGCCGGCGCTGGTCGACCACATGATGGGCATCAGGCCCATGAAGGCCGCGGTGACCGTCATCATCTTCGGACGCACGCGCTTGACCGCGCCGTGGACGATCGCCTCGACCAGCTCCGCCCGCGTGCGCAGCAAGCCCGCGCGGCGCGCCTCCTCGTGCGACAGGTCGAGGAACAGCAGCATGAAGACGCCGGTCTCCGCGTCGAGGCCCATCAGGGCGATCATGCCCACCCAGGCCGCGATCGAGACGTTGTAGTCGAGCAGGTACATCAGCCAGACGGCGCCGATCACCGAGAACGGCACCGCCAGCATCACGATGCCGGCCTTCACGCCCGAGCCGGTGTTCATGTAGAGCAGGAAGAAGATCAGGAAGAGCGTGATCGGCACCACCACCTGCAGCCGCGCGCGCACGCGCAGCATGTTCTCGTACTGTCCGCTCCACTCGAGGCTGATGCCGGGCTCGGGGGGGATCTCGCGCTCGACCGCGGCCTTGGCCCGCTCGACGAAGCCGCCGATGTCGCGCTCGGCCGTGTCCACGTACACGTAGCCGGCCAGCAGCCCGTTCTCGTTGCGGATCATCGAGGGGCCGGTCACGGTGCGCAGATCGGCCACCTGCGAGAGCGGAATCTGCGCGCCGTCGGGCGTCATCACCAGCACGCGGCCCAGCCGCTCGAGGTCGTCGCGCAGCTCGCGCGGGTAGCGCACGTTGACGGGGAATCTCGCGCGTCCTTCGATCGTGGTGGTGACGTTCTCGCCGCCTACGGCGGACATGATCACCGACTGCACCGAGTCGATCGACAACCCGTAGCGCGCGAGCGCGTCGCGCTTCAGGTCGAAGTCCACGAAGTAGCCGCCCGCCGCCCGCTCCGCGAACGCGCTGCGCACGCCGGGCACGCCCTGCAGCACGGCCTCCAGCCGGCGGCCCACCGCTTCGATCTTCTCGAGGTCGGGGCCGAAGACCTTTATGCCGACCGGCGTGCGCACGCCGGTCGTCAGCATGTCGATGCGGGCCTTGATCGGCATCGTCCAGGCGTTGCTGGTGCCGGGGATCTGCAGCGAACGGTCCATCTCGGCGGTGAGCTCCTCCCACGAGATGCGATCGGGCCAGACGCGGCGCAGCACGGCCTTCAGCGACTCCGGCGCCCAGTCCGAGTAGAAGCGCTGCTTCGCCCGCCACTCCTCGGGCGGTCGCAGCACCACCGTCGTCTCCATCATCGAGAAGGGCGCCGGGTCGGTCGAGGTCTCCGCCCGCCCCGCCTTGCCCAGGACGCTCGCGACCTCGGGGAAGGAGCGCAGGATGCGATCCTGCAGCTGCAGCAGCCGCGACGCCTCGGTCACGGAGATGCCGGGCAGCGTCGTCGGCATGTAGAGGATGGTCCCCTCGTTGAGCGGGGGCATGAACTCGCGGCCGAGCTTCAGGTACACGGGCACGCTGGAGATCACCAGCCCGAGCGCCACCGCGATCGTGGCCTTCGGCCAGCGCAGCACCAGGCGGCAGGCAGGATCGTAGACGGCGAACAGCACCCGGCTGATCGGGTGCCGCTCCTCCGGATAGTAGGTCCCGACCGTGGCCTGGTTGTAGAGCCAGGACGCCCAGCGCGGGCGGAAGGCCGCGAAATCCATCCGGGTGAACAGCATGCGCAGCGCGGGATCGAGCGTGATCGCCAGCACGGCCGCGATCGCCATCGTCAGGTTCTTGGTCCAGGCGAGCGGCGTGAAGAGCCGGCCCTCCTGGTCCACCAGCGTGAAGATCGGCAGGAAGGCGACCGCGATCACCAGCAGCGAGAAGAAGACCGAAGGGCCCACCTCGAGCAGCGCCTCGAGGCGCACCTGGTGGTAGTCGCCCTGTCGCCCGCCGTGGACCCACAGCTCGAGCTTCTTGTAGGCGTTCTCGACCTCGACGATCGCGCCGTCCACCAGCACGCCGATCGAGATCGCGATGCCGGCGAGCGACATGATGTTGGAGGAGATCCCCATCAGCGCCATCGGCACGAAGGCGAGCAGCACCGCCACCGGGATCGTGATGATCGGCACGATCGCCGACGGGATGTGCCACAGGAAGACCAGGATCACGGCGCAGACGATCAGGATCTCCACCACCAGCTCGTGCTTCAGCGTGTCGATCGCCGTCTGGATCAGGCCCGAGCGGTCGTAGGTCGTCACCACGCGCACGCCCTGCGGCAGCGAGGGCTGGATCTCGCGCAGGCGCTCCTGCACGCGGCGGATCACCGCGCGCGCGTTCTCGCCGTGGCGCATCACCACGATGCCGCCGACCACGTCCCCGCGGCCGTCGAGGTCGGCGACGCCGCGGCGCATCTCCGGGCCCAGGCTGACGGAGCCGACGTCGCGCAGCAGCACCGGCGTGCCGCGGTCGTCGGTCTTGAGGACCACCTGCTCCAGGTCCTTGACGTCCTTCACGTAGCCGCGGCCGCGCACCATGTACTCGCGCCCGCCGAACTCGAGCAGGCGGCCGCCGACCTCCTGGTTGCTCTGCCGCACGGCGGCCGCCACCTCCATCATCGAGAGGTCGTAGGCCTTCAGCCGGTTGGGATCGACCGTGACCTGGTACTGCTGCACGAAGCCGCCGAGCGAAGCCACCTCGGCGACCCCGGGCACCGACTGCAGCCGGTAGCGCAGGTTCCAGTCCTGGAAGCTGCGCAGATCCGAGAGCGAGTGGGTGTTCGAGTCGTCCACCAGCGCGTACTGGTAGACCCAGCCGACGCCGGTGGCGTCCGGCCCGAGCTCGGTGCGCACGCCCTCGGGCAGCAGCGGCTGGATCTTCGAGAGGTACTCGAGGACGCGGCTGCGCGCCCAGTAGATGTCGGTGCCGTCCTGGAAGATCACGTAGACGTAGCTGAAGCCGAAATCCGAGAAGCCGCGGATCGTCTTCACCTTGGGCGCGCCGAGCAGCGCGCTGACGATCGGATAGGTGACCTGGTCCTCCATGATGTCGGGGCTGCGATCCCAGCGCGTGTAGACGATCACCTGCGTGTCGGACAGGTCCGGGATCGCGTCGACCGGGATGTGGTTGAGCGTGTAGATCCCGTAGGCGACGGCCACGGCCGTCCCGAGCAGGACCAGGAAGCGGTTTTCGGCGCTGAAACGGATGATGGCCTTGATCACTTGGAGGGGCTCATCGCCGAGATCGCGGCTTTCAGGCTCGACTCGGAGTCGAGCAGGAAGTTCGCGGCGGTGACGACGCGGTCGCCCTCGACGAGCCCCTCGATCACCTGGAAGGAGCTGCCGATGCGGGCGCCGAGCACCACCACGCGCGGTTCGTAGCGGCCCTCGCCGCGGTCGAGGAACACCAGCTTGCGGTCGCCCGAGTCGAGCACGGCGGAGTCGGACACCAGCAGCCCCTCGCCCAGATCGGCGCGCAAGAGCACGTCGGCGAACATGTCGGGCTTCAGGTGCTGGCCCTGGTTGTCCACCTCGACGCGCACCTTCACCGTGCGGGTCTTCTCCTCCATCCTCGGATCGACGAAGGTGACCGGTCCGCGCCAGCGCCGGCCGGGCAGGTACGGCAGCGTCAGCTCCGCGCTCATGCCGAGCTTCACCAGCGGCAGATCCGACTCGTAGACGTCCGCCAGCACCCACAGCCTCGAGAAGTCGGCGATCGCGAACAGCTCGTCCATCGGCGTCACGCGCATGCCGTGGAGCGCGGTCTTGGCGATCACGTAGCCGCTCATCTCGGCGTGCAGGTCGAGCGTGCGCCGCGCCTCGCCGGTGCGCTCGATCTCCGCGATGTCGTCTGGGCGGATGTCCCACAGCAGCAGCCGCTGGCGCGCCGCGGCCAGCATGTCGACCGAGCCTTGCGCCACGGAGGCCAGACCGGAGTCGACCAGCCGCTGCTGGGCGCGGCGGGCGAGCAGGTACTCCTGCTGCGTCGCGAACAGCTCGGGGCTGTAGATCGAGGCGAGGTGGTCGCCCTTCTGAACGTACTTGCCGATGAAGTCCACGTAGAGGTGCTCCACGTACCCCTCGAACTTGGTGTGGACGTGGTGGATGCGCCGCTCGTCCACGGCGACGCGGCCGACCGTGCGGATCTCGCGCAGGAGCGGGGCCCGGCGCACCCGCTCGCTGCGCACGCCGAGCATCTGCAATCGCTCGGCCGGCAGCGTCACCACCGCGCGCCCCGAGACCCCGCTTCCGGGCCCGGTCTCGTCTTCGTAGACCGGGATGAAGTCCATGCCCATCGGGTCCTTCGCCGGCACGGCCGAGTGGATCGCGGGGTCCATCGGAGAGCGGTAGTAGGCGACCTTGCGCTCCCGGCTGGGCTGGGCCTGGGGCTGAGCGCGCTCGGAAGGCACCAGGTCCATGCCACAGATCGGGCACTTGCCGGGGTGCTCCGAGGTGTAGTGCGGGTGCATCGGGCAGTGGTAACTGGCCCGCGCCGCATCCGCCTGCTTCGCGCCCGGCGACTCGCGACGCGAGCAGCCCTCTGCGGACAGGAGCAGCGACGCCGCCAGCGCGGCGAGCAGCAACGGCGTGCGGAACGACGGGTGCTTGCTGGACGTGGCCATGGCTAACGCTCCATTCCTGCGGACATCTGGGACCCGCTCGAGCCCGCGGTCAGGCTGGATCCGGCGCCGAAGCTCGGCGTCGGCGTTGCCGCCAGGCTCGCTTCCTCGAGGCTCGCCCGGATCGTGCGGTGGGCCGCGAGCAGGCGGAGCTGCGCGCCTCGGTCGCCGTACAGCGAGCCCAGCGCCTCGAGCACCGTGATGAACGGCACCTTGCCGGCGCGATAGTTGGCGACCGCCGCCTCGACCGACATCTCGTCCTGCGGAATCACGCCGCTGCCGAAGAGCACGACCTGCTCCTCGATCGAACGCAGCAGCGCCGCGCGTTCCTCGCTGCGCAGGCGCAGCAGCAGGCGCAGGGACTCGATGCGGCGCTCGGCGCCACGAAGGCGTGCCTGCGACTCGGCGACCGCCGCCTCGCGCTGCTTGCGACGCACGGGCAGGTTCACGCCCACGCCCGCCTGCCACATGGGGTCGAGCCCGCCGCGGTTCATGTAGCCCGCCTGCAGCTGGAAGTCGGGCTTGAAATCCTTGCGCGCGAGCGCGCCCGCCAGGCGCTCGCGCTCGACGAGGGCGGCGGCCGCGCGCAGCTCGGGGCTCTTCTCGAGCGTCGCGGCCACCAGGGCGTCCAGCGGGCGGGCCTCGCGGTCGAGCGCGAGCGGGATCCCGGGCCCGACCGCCGCATCGATCGGCCGCGCGAGGAGCTGGTTCAGCTCCGCGAGCTTCAGCCGCTCGTTGGTGGCCTGCTCGATGCGCTGCTGCTCGATGCGAGTGACCTCGGTCTGGGCCCGCAGCACGTCCTGCTGGGCTCCCTGGCCGACGCCGTAGCGAGCGCGCGCCACGCGCTCGATCTCGCGCAGCGCCTCTGACTGCTCCGCCACCAGCGAGAGCAGCTGGCGGGCGAGCAACAGCTCCGCGTAGGCGCGGCGTACCGAGGCTTCGAGCGAGAGCCGGGCTCGCGCCACGCCAGCGTCGACGGCCAGCGCTTCGCTCTGGGCGACGCGGCCGCGCAGGTCGCGCTTGCCGGGCCACGGCAGGCTCTGGCGCGCCATCAGCTCGAGCCTCGTCATCGGCTCGTCGCCGAGCGAGATGCCCCAGCCGTCGTTCGTGTAGCCGAGCGACAGCATCGGGTCGGGCAGCGCCTGTGCCTGGGCGGGCCGTTCGAGCGCTGCGTCGGCGGCGGCCTGGGCCGCCTGCAGCTCGGGGCTCCTCGCGAGGGCTTCCTCGATCAGCGCGGCGAGCTGCGGGTCCTCCTGCGCCGGCGAGGCCGGCGCGCCGTGCGCGGACGCGGTCTCGGCCCACGCCTGCGCGGCGGCGAGCCAGAACAGCACCGTGATGGCGGCGGCGACGGCGGCGTACTGCTTGCGGTACGGCATTGGTCCTCCCCGGCTCGCCACGGCGGTCGGCCCTCTCGGGCGGCCGTCCGGGCTCGCTTCCAAAACGCACGACCCCTGCGAGATGACGGCTGAGGCGCGCGGGCGGCTGGCCCGCGCGCGCGGGATCAGATGCGCAGGACGGGCGGGGAGCGGAAGGCGGACGGCGCGGGAACGCCCTGGTCGGCGGCGTGAGGGGCCGCTTCGGGCGCCAGTGCGAGAGGCACGAAGGCAGAGGGCGCGACCGTCGGGATCGCGGTTGGGACGAGCGTCTCTTCGTGGCGCGCAGAACCTGCGTCGCAACAAACGCTCGCGGCCTTGATCCCCTCGGAGGCACAGCAGGCGTGCCCTGCCTGGGTCTCGACGGCCGTGCCGGCGGGGCACGGGCAGACGACGACCGCTGTGGCGATCAACGCCAGGGCCGCCAGCAGGCTCGTGCTCGCACGCAAGAACTTCGTCATGCCACGCCTAACTCGACCATCAAAGCACGCTTCGTGCCCGCGCGTCAACCGCCCGGCGGATCAGGGCGCGACGATCAGCTTCGACGCCGGCTCCGCCCGGCGCTGCAGGGTCGCCGCGATCCGGCCCGCGGTCTCGAGGAAGGCGTCGGGCGCCCCCAGCTCGCGACGCGTCGCGTCGAGAGCGCCCTCGAGGGCCGCCAGCACGGGCAGCAGGTGCTTGTCGTCGGGCCGGACGATCTGCCCCGAGCCGTCCTTGGCCTCGAACAGGCCGCGCAGCTCGACCAGAAGCTCGCCCGCGCGGGCGTCGTCGGGGGCGTGGTCGAAGAGCACTCCCTTGGCCCGCGTCTCGACCGTCTTGCGCCAGGCCCGCACGGCATCGAGCACGAGCGCGTCCCGGAGGCCGCGGCGCTGCGCGCGCAGGCCCGAGAGCCCGACGAGCGCCACCAGGAAGAGCTGGCCCTGGGTCGCGTCGAGCCGCTCGATGAACGGCGCGATGCGCCGCATGTCGCGCTCGCGCCCGGCCTCGCGGCCGCTCCACTCGCCGGCATGCTCTCCCGTCAGGTAGACGCAGTCCTCGGGGCAGTCGACCTCGACGCGGCGCTTGCTGCCGCAGCACGGGGAGCAGATCAGCGCCTCCTTCGCCGGGCAACGGCGCTTGCCCTTGCGGGAGCGGCACAGCGGGCAGCTCATCGCGACGGGGCTCCCGCGCTCAGCGGACGGCCTGGAGTTCGGCGAGCAGGGCCTCGGCGCTCGCCATGCGCTGCTTCGGATCTCGCGCCAGGCAGCGCAGCACGATCGCGTCGAGCACGGCAGGCAGGCCGGCCGCCTTCGCGCTCGGAGGCGCCGGCGCTTCGCCCGCGGGCGGAGGCGCGCCGGTCAGCGCGTGATAGAGCAGCGCGCCCAACGCGTACAGGTCGCCCGCGGCGTCGAGCTGGCCCTCGGGCGCGCGGTAGGGGCTCGACTTCACGAGCGCGTGGTGCAGCCGGCCCAGGCCGACGTCCGTGAGGCGCAGGCTGCCGGAGGCGGAGACGACGTTCGACGGCTGCACCGAGCCGTGGGCGAGGCCCTTTGCGTGGATCGCGGCGAGCGCCTGGGCCACGACGCGGCCGACGCCCAGCGCCTGTGCGGGCGGGAGCCGCTTGCCGTTGTGCAGCGCCCCGGTCAGGCTCGCCCCCTGCACCAGCTCCGTCACCAGGCAGCGCTGGCCCTCGATGTCGACGAGCCCGAGGATGCGCGCGACGTTCGGGTGCACCACGGCGACCGCGGCCTTCAAGTCCGCGCCGAGCGCGGCGTCGGCCGAAGCCAGCAGGCGCATCGCCACCGGCTTGCCGGTCGCGCCGTCGGTGCCGCTGCGCACGACGCCGAGCGGCCCGCGGCCGATCTCGGGGCCGGGGACGAAACGCGGCTTGCCGCTCGGCGGCGCGGTCGCCACGGCCGCGGCAGTGGCCTGGTGCGCCGGCCGGGGAGCGGTCGCCGAAGCCGTTCCGATGGCGGAGGCTGGTGCCGGCGGCACGGCGGCCGGGGTTTTCGCGGCGGGGGCTGCTGCTGGAGCGGGGGCGGGAGGGGCGGGCGGTACGGCCGCCACCTTGGCGACCGCGGGCGCCGGCGCGGGGGCTGCTGCCGGCGCGGGGGCCGCTGCCGGCGCGGGGGCCGCTGCCGGCGCGGGCGCGGGTCTCGCGGCCGGCGGTGGGGGCTTCGGAGGCGCCGCGGCGGCGAACGGCAGCGGCAGGCTCCGGCCGGCCTCGAGCGCCTGGACCCGCTGCGCCACGTCGCGGAACTGGAAGCTCTCGGCGAGCACCTTCTTGTAGGTCGCGAGCGCCTCGGCTTTCGAGCCCGCAACCTCGCAGGCGAGCGCCTCGAGGTAATGCAGGTCGAGCGCCGCGCCGGGCGGCACCGGTCCCGCGAGCACCTTCCGCAGGCGCTCGACGGCGAGTCCGGCCATGCCGCCGCGCAGGAAGAGCTCGGCGAGCTGCTCGGTCGCCTGCACGTAGTGCTCGTCCGCGGGCGTCACCCTCTGGAGCAGGGCGATCGCCTTCTGCTGCTGCCCCGCCTTGGCGGCGGCCAGCCCGCTCTTGAAGGTCTGCCCCGCCCTCTCGTAGAGGGCGGCGGCGCCCGCCTCGTCGCCCAGCTCCTCACGCAGCTTGGCGGCGGTCTCGTACTCGCCCGAGCGCTCGAAGCAGCTCGCGGCCTCGTCCGGCATGCCCGCGCGCAGGTAGCTGCCGCCCGCGGCGGAGAAGCTCTCGCCTTCCTCGTAGGCCCGCCCCGCCTCGCGCGCCATGCCGAGCTGCTCGAACAGCTCGGCCGAGCGGCCGAAGTCGCGGGCCTTCTGGAAGAACGCAGCGGCCTCCGCCTGGCGCCCGGCCTTGAACGCGATCTCGCCGCGGTAGTTGGCCGCCTTCGCCACGTCGCCGGCCTTCTCGAACGCCTCCGCGGCGCCTTCGAGGTTCTCGGCGCGCAGGAACTGCTCGGCGGCCTTGGCGAACTGGCCCAGGCTCATGCTGACGCGCGCGGCATCCGAGAAGTAGAAGCCGCGCACGTAGATCTCGCGCGCCTTCTCGGCGAGCCCCGCCTGCTCGTAGAGCTTGCCGGCCACCTGCGCGTACTTGGAGTCGGTGCTGGCCGCCGTCGACGAATAGGTCGTCGCGAAGGCGACGTTCTCCATGAAGTGCCGCTCGAAGCACTCGGCCGCGCGCTGGTGGTCTCCGTTCTTCTCGAAGCACTCGCCGGCCTTCAGCGGGTAGCCGCTCTTCAGGTACAGCTCGGAGGCCTTCGCGAAGTTCGAGGCCGAGGCGTAGAGGCGGGCGGCGTCGAGGTTGTTGTTCTTCTCCTCGTAGAGCTGGGCCGCGCGGCCCGGCTTGCCCATCTTCTCGAACACGCTCGCGGCCTTCTTCCAGTCGCCGCCCTTCAGGAACAGCTCGGCCGCCTTCTCGGACTTGCCCGGCATCTGCTCGCAGACGAACCCGGCCGCGATCCACTCCTCGCCTTCGAGGTAGCAGTCGAGGGCCTGCTGCTGCAGGCCGGCGTCCTCGTACAACTTGCCTGCCATCAGGTGGTTGCCGGCCCGCCGCTCGCGGTCCGCCTGGCGCTGTGCCGGGTGGGCACTCGAGCCGCCGGCCGAGAGGCGGGCCTTCAGCGACTCGACGTCGATCTGCGGGAGGTTGAGCCTCGGCGCCAGGGCGTTCCAGGCGAACCAGAGCACGGCCGCGCCGATCAGGAGCGGAACGATGGGCCCGATCACCGGGATGCTCTGGAGAAAGTCCATGGTCTCGGAACGCTCGTGGTGCAGGAGCGTCTCGGATTATAGGCCGCCCGGGCCCCGCGGCCCGCGTTGTGAGAGCCCTCACAGGGCCGAGGGGGCGCCTTCCGGGCGAGGGCTATACTCGCTCCCGGGCCCCGCTTCATCAATCAACGAGCCGATGGCGGGCCCGCGCGAGACGCCATGACCGGCAGGAAACCCGACCCGGGCCGACCGAAGGGCCTGACGTCGGACGATCTCTTCGGCGACCTCGTCGATGCTCCGGCCCCCGTGGAAGGCGCGGAGCGCCACGAGCGGGGACCGATCCGCGTGAGGCTCGGCGCGCCGGAAGCGGAAGCGCCCATGTCGCCGGCGCTGGCAGCCGATCTCGAGCGGCTGATGGCGACTTTCGACGAGAAGCGCGACAGCACGGAGAACCCGGGGCCGCCGCCGGAGCCCACGCCCGTGGAGCCTCCCCCGGCCGTCGCGGTGCGTCTGACGACGCGGACCGACGTCCCGACCGAGCCCTCCTTGATGCTGACGCCGACGCCGATCGACGTCGAGCCGCTGCCCGACCTGCCGGAGCTGAAGGAGTCGCAGGCGCTCTCCGCCGAGGCCGAGGCGCGCTCCGACCTGGCGCGGCTGACGAGCCGGCTGCCGCGCGCGGCGATCGAGCACCCGACCGACCCGCTGGTGCGGCCCGTGGATCTGGCCGCCGTCGCGGAGGACGCGATCGAGTCGGCGACGCCTGCCAGCGGCGCGGCCACCGGCCTCGTTCCGCCGCGGCCGCCCGAGCCGGCGCCGGGGCTGCTCTATGGCCCTTACCGGCTGGTCGAGAAGATCGCCGTCGGCGGCATGGCCGAGGTGTTCCGCGGGACGCGCAGCGGCGTCGCGGGCTTCGAGAAGGTGGTGGCGGTCAAGCGCATCCTGCCGCACCTCTCGTACAACCGCGAGTTCGTCGAGATGTTCATCGACGAGGCCAAGATGGTGGCGGGGCTGCAGCATCCGAACGTGGTGCAGATCTTCGACCTCGGCCGCATCGGCGGCACCTACTACATCGCGATGGAGTACGTCGACGGCGCCGACCTGCGCTCGATCATGAAGCGCCTGCGCGAGCGGGGCCTGCGCATGCCGATCGATCTCGCCACCCTGATCGCCTCGCGCCTGGCCGCGGCGCTCGACCACGCGCACAAGAAGAAGGACGCCGACGGGCAGCCGATGCGCATCGTGCACCGCGACGTCAGCCCGCAGAACATCCTGATCTCGTTCGACGGCGAGGTGAAGCTGACCGACTTCGGCATCGCCAAGGCGGCGACCAAGGCCTCGGTGACCGAGAAGGGGGCGCTGCGCGGCAAGCTCATGTACATGAGCCCGGAGCAGGCCTGGGGCCGCGCGATGGACCACCGCTCCGACCTCTACTCGCTGGGCATCGTGCTCTACGAGATGCTCGCCGACCAGCGGCCCTTCCAGGGCAGCTCCGAGATGAGCCTGCTCGAGCGCGTGCGCCAGGGCGAGGTGGCCCCGCCGTCCGAGCTGGCGCCCGCGATCCCGGCCCGCCTCGAGCGCGTGGTGATGAGGGCGCTGCAGAAGGAACCGGAGGAGCGCCAGCGCGACGCCGGGCAGCTGCGCCAGGAGCTCGAGGATCTGCGCGTCGAGCTGGGCGCGCCCGACGAGAAGGAGCTCGGGCGCTTCCTGCGCGTGCTGCTCGGCCGCAAGGAGTCGGGGGCGAGCGCGTCGCTCGCGCGGCCGCAGCCGGCGCCCGGCCTGGAGATCGACTTCGACGGCGAGGGCGAGCTGCCGGAGGCGCTCGAGGAGAGCCCCGTGCGCCTGCCGGAGCTGTCGCTCGACCGCCTGCTCAAGCGCTTCGCCTGATCCGGCCGCCGTTTCGATGCTAGGATCCTCGGCACTTCGTCCCATGGCCTGGTTCCGCAGAGAGCAGACCGCGCTGCCGCCGGGCGAGCAGGAGAGCCGGGTCCCGGAGGGCCTCTGGGTCAAGTGCACGTCCTGCAAGGAGATCATCTACCGCAAGGAGGTGGTCCAGAACCTCTCGGTCTGCCCGAAGTGCGCCTTCCACTTCCGGCTTTCCGCGCGCGAGCGGCTGGAGATGCTGTTCGACGGCGCCTACGAGGAGTTCGACGCCGGCCTCGTCAGCACCGACCCGCTGGCGTTCCAGGACACCAAGCCCTACAAGGCGCGCCTGAAGGACGGCCGCGCCAAATCGAACGCCTGGGACGCGGCGGTCTCGGCCCGCGGCGAGCTGGACGGCATCCGCTGCGTGGTGGTCGCGATGGAGTACGGCTTCATCGGCGGCTCGATGGGCGTCGTGGTCGGCGAGAAGGTGACGCGGGCGATCGAGCGCTGCCTGCAGGAGCGCCTGCCGCTGCTGGTGGTGTCCTGCTCCGGCGGCGCGCGCATGATGGAAGGCGCGCTGTCGCTGATGCAGATGGCCAAGATCTCGGCGGCGCTCGCCCGGCTCGACACGGCGCGCCTGCCCTTCGTCTCGCTGCTCACCGACCCCACGACCGGCGGCGTCACCGCGTCGTTCGCGATGCTGGGCGACCTGAACGTGGCGGAGCCCGGCGCGCTGATCGGCTTCGCCGGACCGCGCGTGATCGAGCAGACGATCCGCCAGAAGCTGCCGGCCGGCTTCCAGCGCTCCGAGTTCCTGAAAGAGCACGGCATGGTGGACCTGGTGGTCGACCGCCGCGAGCTGAAGAAGACGCTCGCGCGCTGCCTGCGCTTCCTGCTGCCCTGAGCGGGGCCGACGGCTGAGGCGCCCACTCCACCAGCAAGGCGAGAAGCCGAGCGGCCCCTGGCGGCGGCTTCTGCCGGACCAGGATCCGCTGCTGGCGGACGCGGCGATGGAGGGCGAGCGGATCGTCGCGCGCATCCGCCTGCTGATTTTGGCGCTGCTGCTGGTGACGCAGCTCGCCCCGGCCGCCGACCCGCGCGACAACTACGTCGGCCTCTCGCTGATCCTGGTGGCGTTCGGCTTCGCTCTCGTCGTCTTCGTGCTTTCGCTGCGCTACTTCCGGCCCTGGCTCGCTGTCGTGTCGTCCTGCATCGACGTCAGCCTTGTCACCGCCGGCCTGGTCGGCTTCCTGCTGCTGGGCAAGCCCGAGAACGCCGTCCACTCCCGTGCCGTCTTCGAGTGCTACTTCCTGGCGATGGGCTGCGCCAGCCTGCGCTACGACTGGCGCATCTGCGGCGTGGCCGGGCTGCTCGCGGTCGCCGAGTACGCGGCCCTGGTCGGCTGGGCGTCGCGGCTCGAGGGCCTCCCGGGCTTCGCGATCCTGTGGAACGTCCAGATCTCGCGACTCGTGATCCTGCTGGCTGCCGCCTTCCTGAGCGTCGCGATCGTGTTGCGCGCCCAGCGCCTGCGCCAGCTCTCGACGCTCGACCGGCTGACCGGCATCTTCAACCGCGGCTTCTTCGACGAGCGCATCCGCGAGGAGGCGATCCGCTCGCGCCGCTATCAGCGCCCCTTCACCATCGCGCTGATCGACGTCGACCACTTCAAGCCCTTCAACGACACCCACGGCCACGTGGCGGGCGACACGGCGCTGCAGGCGCTCGCCGAGCTGCTGCGCAGCAAGACGCGGCGGACCGACACGGTGGCGCGCTTCGGCGGCGAGGAGTTCGCGCTGGTGCTGCCGGAGACCGGCGGCGAGGAGGCGACGCTCAAGCTCGAACAGGTGGTGCGCGCGATCGCCGGGCTCGAGGTGGCCGTCGCCAAGGGCAGGAGCGACTACATCACCGTGAGCGCCGGCGTCGCCGCCTTCCCCGCCGACGGCGACGAGGCGACGTCGGTGCTGGCGATCGCGGACCTGCGGCTGTACGAAGCCAAGCGCCTCGGCCGCAACCGCGTCGTCGGCGTCTGACGCAAGGCCGCATGCGCAGGCGCGCCGCCCTCGAGCTGCTCGCCTTCGCGGCCCTGGCGGCGGCCGGGCTCGAGCTGAACGCCGGCCGCCAGGCGGGCGGGCGCTGGCTCCCGCGCCTGGGCGCGTTGCCGGGCTACGACACCTACGTCTACGTCGCGATGGCCGAGCAGCCGCGCGTGTTCACGACGCCGCCGTGGGGCTTCCGCCTGCTGACGCCGCTGCTCGTCCACGCGCTGCCGGTCCACCAGGGCCGCGGCTTCCGCCTGGTCACCTGGAGCGCCCTCGGGTTCGCTGCCGTGTGCCTGGGGTTGTTCCTGCGCCGGGCCGGTTTTCCGCTCGCCCTCGCGGCCACGGGCGTCGCGATCTTCGCGCTGGCGCCGCCCGCCGGCCTCCTGCTCGCGAACCCCTTCCTGGTGGACCCCGTGACGGTCGCGCTGGCGGCCGGCTTCCTGCTGGCCGTGCAGGCGCAGGCCGGGCTCGGAACCCTGGCTCTGCTCGCCGCCCTGGGCACGCTCTCGAAGGAGCTGACGCTCGTGCTGCTGCCGGCGGTGTTCTTCGCCCGGCGCGAGGAGCGCGGCGTGCGCGGAGCGCTCCGCGACGCGCTGCTGGTGGCGGCGCCCTGCTGCCTGCTGCTCGTCAGCCTGCGCGCATGGGCGCCCTGGGCGGGCGGCCCGCGGATCGCCCTCGACCTCGACGCGCTGCGCAACCTGCTCGCCGCCCTTGCCGTCAACGGCGGGGACTGGCTGCTCTTCGGCGGGCTCGGCCCGCTGGCCCTGCTGGGGGCGCTCTCGCCGGCGACGCGGCCGCTGCTGCGGAGCTACGGCGTGGTGCTGCTGGTCCTGCTCGCGCTGCCGTTCCTCTACACGCTGCCGTACCCGGCCTCGACCGTCTTCCTGGCGGGCGACCTCCCGCGCTACGCCGTCTATCCGCTGCTGCTGCTGCTGCCGCTCGCGCTGTCTCCGCTGCGGCGGCTGCTGCGCGCCGGCGAAGCGCCAGTGCCCGGGCATGCTCCGCGCGCGGCGCTGCAACGCGCGCTCTACGGCCTGGCGCTCGCCCTCTCGCTGCTGCCGCTGGCGCTCGATCCCTACCGCCGCGCCGAGCTCGACGGCCGCGTCGGGGCGCGCCTGCTCGACCTCGTCCGCAAGGGTCGCGGCGCGGCCGAGGCGCTCGCCGGCGGACGCCAGGTCGTGCTCGACGCGGGCGAGACGAGCGCCTGGGCGCGGCAGGACGAGCTGGTCTACGAGCTCGGCTGGTTCTTCGGCCGCGGCTGGAGCCTGACGCCCGAGCGCGCCGTGCGGATGGCCGCGCCCGAGGCCGTGCTGCTCGTGCCGCTGCTCGCGCCGCGGGCGCTCGGGCTGGAGCTGGAGCTCGAGGCGGACACGACGGTGCCGCTGACGGTCGCGCTCAACGGCGCGCCCGTCGGCCGCGTGCCCGCGGGTCCGGGCGGCGTCCGCTCGCGGCTGCGGCTCCCCGCGCGCGCCCTCTTCCGCGGCGACAACCTGCTCACGCTGACGCGCGAGGACGCCACGGAAGTGCGCTTCCACGCCGCGACGCTCCGCCCCTGACGGCCGCGGCGCTTGCGCGCCCGGCGCCGCCTCGCAGAGACTGCGCTCGGAGACGTGATGCGCCGGATCGACATCAACTGCGACATGGGCGAGAGCTTCGGGGCCTGGGGCATGGGCAACGACGCCGGCGTGCTGCCCTTCGTGACCTCGGTCAACCTCGCCTGCGGCTTCCACGGCGGCGACCCGCGCGTGATGGACCGCAGCGTGGCGATGGCGGTGCGGGCGAAGGTCGCGATCGGCGCGCACCCGAGCCACTTCGACCTGCGGGGCTTCGGGCGCCGTCCGCTCGAGGTGGAGCCGACCGAGGTGGAGTGCGACGTCGTCTACCAGGTGGGCGCGCTGCACGCTTTCGTACGCTCTTACGACGCGCGGCTCACCCACGTGAAGCCGCACGGCGCCCTCTACAACCAAGCGGCGGAGGACCTGCTGCTCGCGCGCGCGATCGCGCGCGGCGTCGCACGCGTGAGCCTGGACCTGCGCCTGGTGGGGCCGGCCACCTCGAGCGCGCTGCGGCGGGCGGCCGAGGAGGAGGGCCTGCTCTACGCGGCCGAGGCCTTCGCCGACCGGGGCTACGCAGCGGACGGCTCGCTGCTGTCGCGCAAGCTCGACGGCGGCGTGATCCTCGACCCGCAGGCCGCGGCCGCGCAGGCCCTGCGCATCGTGACGGAGCGCAAGGTGATCGCGGCCGACGGCCAGGCGCTGCCGCTCGTCGCCGACACGATCTGCCTGCACGGCGACAACCCGAACGCCGAAGAGATCGCCTGGGCCGTGCGCCAGGCGCTGGAGCAGGCGGGCGTCGAGGTCGCGCCCTTCGCGCGCTAGCGGTGCGCTGGCCGCGCGTGCTCCGCGTCGGCGACGCCGCCGCCAGCCTGGAGCTGGGCGACGCCGTGCTGCCCCAGCTGTCGGCGCGGGTGCTGGCGACCGACGCCGAGCTCCGGCGCGCCCCGTTCGAAGGCCTGCTCGAGTGCGTGCCGAGCTTCCGCTCGCTGCTCGTGCGCTTCGACGCCAGTCGCGTCCGTTTCGACGCCGTGCGGGGCGGCCTGCTGCGCGCCCTCGAAGCGTGCGCGGCGCGCGAGGCGCCGGCGGGGCGCCTGCACGAGCTGCCGGTTCGCTACGGCGGCGAAGACGGTCCCGACCTCGAGGCGGTCGCGCGGGCCGTCGGTCTCGAACCCGCGCAGGTGGCGGCGCTGCACGCCGCGAGCGTCTACGGCGTCTTCATGCTCGGCTTCCGCCCCGGTTTCCCCTACCTCGGCCTGCTGCCCGAGCGCCTCGCGCTGCCCCGGCGTGCGACGCCCCGCCCGCGGGTGCCGGCTGGCAGCGTCGCGCTGGCGGCGCGCCAGACCGGGATCTACCCCGAGGCGTCGCCCGGCGGCTGGCACCTGATCGGCCGCACGAACGCGCTGCTGTTCGATCCGCTCGCCGAACGGCCCGCGCTCGTCGAGCCCGGAGACCGCGTGCGCTTCGTGCGCGTCGAGGAGCTGGGCCCGGCGCCCCGCCGCGCCGGGCGCGAGCCCGAACCGACGGGCGGCGCCAGCGTCGAGGTGCTCGACGGCGGCCTGCTGACCTCGATCCAGGACGCGGGCCGCAGCGGCCTGCGCCGGCTCGGCGTCGGCAGCGCCGGAGCCGCCGATCTCCAGGCGCTCGCCGCCGCGAACGCGGCGCTCGGCAACGCGTGGGACGCGGCCGCGCTCGAGTGCACGCTGGCCGGCCCCGGGCTGCGCTTCCTGCGGCCGACGCGCTTCGCCGTCGCCGGCGCCGACCTCGGCGCCCGGCTCGAGCGCGACGACCTCGGCGCGTGGCCCGTGCCGCCCGCGGGGGCGGTGCTGGCGCGTCCCGGACAGCGCCTCTGGTTCGCGGGCCGCCGGGCCGGCTGCCGCGCGGTGATCGCGTTCGCGGGCGGCGTGCGCGTGCCGGCGGTGCTCGGCTCGCGCTCGACGGACAGGCTGGCGGGCTTCGGCGGCAAGGACGGGCGCCCGCTCGCGGCGGGCGACCTGCTGGAGCTCGACGCGGCCCGCGACACCCTTGCGGCGCGCGCGGCCGGCGCGTTCTCGGAGCCGCCGGAAGTGCTGACGCTGCGCGTCGTCCTCGGCCCGCAGGACGATCATTTCGACGAGCAGGCGTTGCGGCGCTTCCTGGGCGCCGCCTTCTCGGTCAGCGCGACCTCGGACCGCGTCGGCTGCCGGCTAGAGGGCCCGCCGCTCTCGCACGCCGGCCCCGCCGAGATCGTCTCGGACGGCATGCTCGAAGGCTGCGTGCAGGTGCCGCCGGACGGCCAGCCGATCGTCGCGCTGTGCGACGGGCCGACGACGGGCGGCTATCCCAAGATCGCGACGGTGATCGCGGCGGACCTGCCGCGGATCGCCCAGCTCGTGCCCGGCCAGTCGCGGGTACGCTTCGAGGCCGTGGATCTCGGCCAGGACCGCGCCTGAGGGCGCGCGCTGGCGGGAGGGGGTCGAAGGGGAGGCGCCGGTGAGACGAGGAGCCTCGGGTTCGAGCATGCTGGCTAAGGCACTGATCGTCGTGCTGGCGCTGCTGGCGCCTGTCGCCGCATCGCGAGCGGCCGAGCCGCAGGGCCCCCCGCGGGAGCCCGGGCGCTTCCGCGAGGCCGATCTGGTGGAGCTCGTGCGTCTCGAGCCCGGGCTCAAGCTCGACATCCGCTACGCCACCCCTGACAACTTCACCGGCCAGGCGGTCTACGAGGAGGCCCGCGCCTTCCTGCAGCGCCCGGCCGCGGAAGCCGTCGCGCGCGTCCATCGCGCGCTGGCGCCCCGCGGCTACGGACTGCTGATCTTCGACGGCTACCGCCCGTGGCGCGTCACCAAGCGCTTCTGGGACGTGACGCCGCCCGCGAAGCGCGACTTCGTCGCCAACCCGGCCAAGGGCTCGAAGCACAACCGCGGCTGCGCCGTCGACCTTTCGCTCTACCGGCTCGCGGACGGGCGCGAGGTCGCGATGCCGAGCTCCTACGACGACTTCAGCGAGAAGGCGTCCCCCGACTACACCGGCGGCACGCCGGAGCAGCGGGCGCACCGCGAGCTGCTGCGCGCGGCGATGGAGGCGGAGGGCTTCAGCGTCGAGCCCAACGAGTGGTGGCACTTCAACTGCCGGGACTGGAGTCAGTACCCGCTGCTCGACGTCCCCTTCGGAGCGATCGCGGCGCGCTGAGGCGGTCCCCGGCGGCGGGCTCGGCCGTGGGGCTTGCGCTGCCGGCGCGCGCGGGCGCCTCGCGTGGGAAGAAGATCTCGCGGTACCGCAGGAGCCACGCGAGCAGGGCGGCGGCCGCGAGCGCGAGGCCCACGACCGGCGCCGCGCCCGCCGCGGGCAGCATGCTGCCCGCCAGCAGCGCCAGCGCAGGCACCCGCGCGCACTCGAGTGCGAGCGCCCAGCGGCGGCGCTCGAGCAGCCCGCTAATGGACACGAGCGAGACCACGGCGAGCGCCGACCAGCCGAGGAGCTCGGCGCGCGGCAGGCGATCCTGCGCCGAGAGCAGTGCCCAGACGCCGAGCAGCGACGGCAGGAACTGCGCGAACGCGTAGGCCCGCAGGCCGGGCGGTGTCTCGACCTCGAACTTGCGGTAGCTCGCGCTGTCGACCTCGGGCGCGCCCACGAAGCCGCCCAGCTCCTGCGGGTTCCAGCCGGGGCGCGCGGCGAGATAGCGCAGCGCGTCCGAGACGCGCGTGACCCGCGCCGCCTTCCGCGCCAGCTCGACACCATAGGCGAGGTTCGCCCAGACGGGGTTGAAGCTGCGCAGCGGCGTCGTGATGCCGTAGACCGGCTCCTCCTCTTCCGGCGCGTAGCTGCCGAAGATCCGGTCCCACACGATCAAGACACCGCCGTGGTTGCGGTCGATGTACTTCGGGTTGCGCCCGTGGTGCACGCGATGGTTCGAGGGCGTGCTGAAGACGGCCTCGAGCGGGCCGAGGCGGCCGACGAGCCGCGTGTGGATCCAGAACTGGTAGAGCGTGTTGAGCGAGACGCAGGTCAGGAACATCGCGGGCGCGAAGCCGAGCAGCGCGAGCGGCAGGTAGAAGATCCACGACACCGCCCCCTGGAAGGCACTCTGCCGCAGCGCGACCGTGAGGTTGTACTCCTCGCTCTGGTGGTGCACCACGTGCGCCGCCCAGAAGGCGTTCACCTCGTGGCTCTTGCGGTGGAACCAGTAGTAGAGGAAGTCGACGCCGAGAAAGCACGCCGCCCAGGACCAGGCGGCGAACGGGATGCTGAAGGCGCGCGCGCGCTCGTAGAGCGTCAGGTAGCCCCAGAAGAGCGCCGTCTTCATGAAGGCGTCGGCGATCTGGTCGACGATGCCGCAAGAGAGGTCGCCGATCGAGTCGTCGAGGCGGTAGACGTCGCCGCGGCGCTGCCACCAGGCGGCGAGCACCTCGACCAGGATCATGCCGAGGAACACCGGAATCGCGAGCACGATGTAGTTCACGGCCGGCTCCAGGCCTGCTCGGCTCGCGCTACTCGGGGGCCGCTCTGAGGCATCGTCATAGCCCGAGCGCCGCCTTCATCCGGTGGAAGACCGCGGTGTTGTCGTGGATGCCGGCGAAGGCGGCGGCGCCGGGGCCGTAGGCGAAGACCGGTATCAGGGCTGCGGTGTGGCCCTTCGTCGTGAAGGCGGCCCTGACACTGCCGTCGGCCAGCGCACCGCCGTTGACGGACATCCCGCCCGTTTCGTGATCGCCCGTGACGACGACCAGCGTCCGGCCGTCTGCCGCGGCCCAGTCGAGCACCTTGCCGATCGCCGCATCGAAGTCCAGCGTCTCCGCGATCGCGTAGGGCGCATCGTTATCGTGGGCGCCCCAATCGATCTGCGAGCCCTCGATCATCAGGAAGAAGCCGTTGCGCCTGCCGAGGATGCGCAGCGCGTCTCCCGCCGCGCGCGGCAGGTAGTCGCCCCGCCCGTCGCTCAGCTTCGGCAGATGTTCGTCGGCGACCAGCGCCGCAATGCGCGGCAGCGACAGGGCGCCCACCTGCGCCGCGTCCTCGACGATCGCGTAGCCGGCGCGCCGCATCTCCGCCAGCAGGTCGCGCGCGTCCGGCCGCTGCACGAAGAAGCGGCGCCCGCCGCCGATCAGGACGTCGGGAGCGGTCGTCGCGATGTCCGCGGCGATCTCGTGCTGCATGCCGCGCCTCGGCTGGTGGGCGGCGAAGGCCGCGGGCGTCGCATGGGTCAGGCTGCACGTCGCGACGAGACCGGTGCCGAGATCCGCCTTCTGCGCCAGCTCCAGGATCGTCTGCAACCGGCGCTTCTGGTCGTCGACGCCGATGGCGCCGTTGTAGGTCTTCGCGCCCGTGGCGTAGGCGGTCGCCGAGGCTGCCGAGTCCGTGATCAGGGCGTCGGAGGCGTAGGTCTTGAGCAGGCCGACGACCGGGAAGCGCTCGATCTGGAGGCGGCCGCGCCCCGCGACCATGGCGGCGCTCCACTGGCCGAGGCCGGTGCCGTCGCCGATCATCAGCACGACGGCGCGCGCGCGCGTCGCGGGCTCCGCTGCCTGCGCCGGAGCCGGGACGGCGAGCGCGGCCGCCAGCAGTCCTGTCCACATGAAGCGCGTCCTCATCGCCCCTCCCGCACGGCCTTCGCCGCGATGCGATCGATCAGGCCGGGCGCGAACAGCCGCACCACGCGCCCGAACCGGCCGCGCGCCGACATCACCAGCAGCCGCTCGCGCCGTTCGAGCCCCCTCACGATGCGGCGCGCGCAGTCCTCGGCGCTCATGATGCGGGCCTCCTGCATCGGGCTCCGGCCGAGCGGCCGCCCGTCGGGCCCGACCGCGCGCCGGTGGATCTCGGAGACGACGAAGTCGGGACAGGCGATGGTGACGCTGACGCCGCTTTCGAGCAGCTCGATCCGCAGCGAGTCGAAGAAGCCGATCACGGCGTGCTTGCTGGCCGAGTAGCCCGTGCGCGTCGGCACGCCGGTCAGGCCGGCCAGGCTCGCCACCACCGCCAGGCGTCCGGCGCTGCGCTTCAGGTGCGGCAGCGCGTGCCAGCTCAGGTGCACGCAGGCGAGGTAGTTGACCTGGATCAGCCGCTCGTACACCGACAGTTCCTGCAGCTCGTCGAAGCGGGCGATCATGCCGATGCCAGCGTTGTTCACCAGGGCGTCGACGCCGCCCCACTCCGCCACCGCGCGCTCGACGAGGCGCCGGCAGTCCTCGGGCTCGGCCACGTCGGTAGGCACCACGAGCGCCTGCGCGCCGCGCTCGCGGCACTCACTGGCGACGGCGGCGAGACGCTGCTCGTCGCGGGCGGCCAGCACCAGCCGTGGCCTCTGCGTGGCGAGCTCGAGCGCGAGCGCGCGCCCGATGCCGGTGGAGGCGCCGGTCAGCAGCACGACCTTGTCCGCGAAGACCTGCATCGCAGCCGTCATGCTAGCCCATGGCCGTCAGAACACCGGATAAGCTCCAATCCGCAAAGGAGACCGCTCATGCTCGCCGCCATCCCGCTCCTGCTGCTCGCTGCCGCACCGCCGCTGCCCGATCTCGCTCCCGGCGCCCGCTACGACTCGCGCATCCCGACGCTCGCGCAGGTCGCGGGCCACGCCGTCAGCGACGAGGTCAGCTCCCCCGAGGAGATCGTGGCCTACCTGAAGGCGCTCGCCGCGGCCGCGCCCGAGCGCACGCGCCTCGTGCGGTACGCGGAATCGTGGGAAGGCCGGCCGCTCTACTACCTGGCGATCGCGTCGCCCGAGCGGATGGCGCGCATCGACGCCGTGAAGGCGGGCCTGCGCCGGCTGGCGGACCCGCGCGGCCTGCCCGCGGGCGAGGCGGAGGCGCTCGTGCGCGAGCTGCCGGTGGTGACCTGGCTGATCCACGGCGTCCACGGCAACGAGGCCTCTTCGGGCGGCGCCGCGATGGCGCTCGCCCACCACCTGCTGGCGGCGCAGGGCGACGCCGAGGCGGACCGCATCCTGCGCGAGTCGGTGGTGCTGATCGACCCGATGCAGAACCCCGACGGGCGGGCGCGCTTCGTGTTCCAGCACCGGCTGGGTCGCGCGTCGGTCCCCGACGCCGAGCCCGCAGCGGCCGATCACGACGAGCCCTGGCCGGGCGGCCGCTCCAACCACTACCTGTTCGATCTCAACCGCGACTGGTTCGCGCTCGCGCACCCCGAGTCGCGCGGGCGGGTGGCGGTCGGGCTCGAGTGGCAGCCGCAGGTGACGGTGGACCTGCACGAGATGGGCGGCGACTCGACCTACTACTTCCCGCCGGCGGCGCCGCCGCCCAATCCGCACCGCAGCGCGAAGCAGGGCGAGTGGCTCGACGCCTTCGGCCGCGCCAACGCCGACCGCTTCGACGCGCGCGGCTTCGCCTACTTCATCCGCGAGGTGTTCGACGCCTTCTACCCGGGCTACGGCACCTCCTGGCCGATGATGCAGGGCTCGATCGGCATGACCTACGAGCAGGCGTCCTCGCGCGGCCTCGTCTACCGCCGGCGCGACGGCACGCTGCTCAGCTACGGCGACGGCGTGCTGCACCACTTCACCGCCGCGCTTCAGACGGCCGCCACTGCCGCGGCGAACCGCGAGCGGCTGCTCGGCGACTTCCTGGCCTTCCGCCGCACCGCGATCGCCGACGGCGAGCGCGGCGCGACGAAGGAGTACGTGCTGCTGCCGGGCGGCGACCCCGCGCGCGCGGCCCGTCTCGCGCGGCTGCTCGTCGCGCAGGGCGCCTCCGTGCGGCGGCTGGACGAGCCCGTGACGGCCGGCGCGCGCACGCTGCCGGCCGGCAGCTACGCGGTGCCGCTGGCCCAGCCGTCCGGCCGGCTCGTGCGCAACCTGCTCGACCCGCAGGCGCCGATCGAGCCGGCTTTCCTGAAGGAGCAGGAGCGGCGGCGGGCACTGCGGCTGAACGACCAGATCTACGACGTCACCGCCTGGAGCCTGCCCCTGCTGTGGGACGTCGAGAGCGTCGCCGTCGAACGTCCCCTGACCGTCCGCTCGACGCCGGTCGAGACGCCGCCGGGCGAGCCGCAGCCGTTCGTGCCGCCGGCCGTAGCAGGCGCCTCGCTGCCCCCGGCGCGCGTCGGCTACCTGATGCCCTGGAACAGCGCAACCGCGGCGGCTGTCGTCGAGGCCCTCGGCGCCGGCCTGCGCGTGCGCAGCGCCGACCTGCCCTTCAGCCTCGCGGGACGGCGCTACGCGGGCGGCACGGCGATCCTGCGCGCCTCCGAGAACCTCGACCTGCACGAGCGCCTCGCCGCGATCGCCGCCCGCCACGGAGCGGAGACGGCGCCCTTCGACTCGGCGTTCGTCGAAGAGGGCCTCTCGCTCGGCAGCAACCAGGTCGTGCCGCTCGCCTCGCCGCGCGTGCTGCTGCTGTGGGACACCCCGGCCCAGAGCCTGTCTGCCGGTTGGGCGCGCTACGTGCTCGAGCGCCGCTACGGTGTCGCCGTGAGCGCCGTGCGCGTCGCCTCGCTGCGGCGCGTCGAGCTGTCGCGCTACGACGTGATCGTGGCGCCCTCGGGAGACTACGCGAGCGCCGTCGCGGGCGACGCGCTGGAGCGCCTGAAGGACTGGCTGCGCCGCGGCGGCACGCTGGTGACCCTCGGCGAGGCCTCGCGCTGGGCCGCGCGCGACAAGACCGGCCTGCTCTCGAGCCATTTCGAGCTGCGCGACGGACGCGCCGAGGACAGCGCGGAGGAGCGTGGGAAATCGGAGCCCGCGAAGGGCCCCTTCGATCTCGAGAAGGCGATCACGCCCGAGCGCGAGCGGCCCGAGAACACGCCGGGCGCCCTGCTGCGCGTGGCGCTCGACGCCGCGCACTGGCTGTCGGCGGGCAGCGACGGCGAGATCCAGGCGATCGTCGAAGGCCAGCGCGTGCTCGCGCCGATCCGCCTCGACAAGGGCCGCAACGTCGGCCTCTACGCGAAGCAGGACCGGCTCGTCGCAAGCGGCCTCGTCTGGCCCGAAGGCCAGGCCCAGCTCGCGCAAAAAGCCTACCTGGTTCACGAGCCCGTCGGCCAAGGCCACGTGATCGCCTTCGCCGAGGACCCCAACTTCCGCGCCTACGCCGAGGCGACGATGCTGCTCTTCATCAACGCGGTGCTGCTCGGGCCAGCGCACTAGCCCGGACGTTGGCGGCCGGCCGGGGCGGCGGCGTGCACGTGCTCGTGCTCGTGCACGATCTTCGTTGCTGAACTTCGAAGGAACGATTCGCCGTGAGCCACGGCGACTGGGGTGCCTGTCATCGCGAACCTGCTTTGCCGAGGCGGCCTCGGCGGCGCCCCTCTCATCATAAGGAGGCGCGCCAAGAGGCCCGTGCGTCGCGCGTCCGGTCGCCCAAACCGAACCCCGACCGGGCGCAACGCCTGGAAACTCGGTCCCGCGGCGGCTACGTGCGTCGCAGAATCTGGCCACCACAAGACGAGTATGCGAATCCTGCTGTTCGTCCTCGGAACCGTGAACTTCGTGGGAGCGGTGGCCCTTGCCGCATCGCGAAACGACATTCCGGACAAGGCGTTCTGGGCGGAGTGGGCGCTCACAGCGTTCGGAGCAACCCTCGCAACTCTCGTGGTTCCGCCCCTGCAAACCTGGGTTGTCGACCACGGCGAACGGGGCAGACGACGCGGTCTGGAACGCGAAGATGCAGTACGGCAGCTTTTGACCGGCGCCCTCGTCGACGTCGTTCGCGCCAACCCCGATCTCGACTGCACGACGACCGGTGTGCATGCCTTCCGCGTCGGCCGGCGATTCGGGCTTCGGCGGCCTCTGGTCAGGCAACATCAGAAGCGATTGGCGCGGGTGAAGCTGACCTTCTCACCGCCTCCCTCCGGAATCGAATGGACGGTCGGCAAAGGGCTGATTGGACGCTGCTGGGAGACCCGCACGAACGTCGCCGTCGACTTGCGCGATTGCTTCGGGCCGTATCTCGGCTCGAGCCGGGCCGAGTGGGATCGGCTCGACGCGCAGACCCGCTTTGGCCTCAGCTTCGACGAGTTCTCGAAGACGAAGGACAGCTTCGGTTGGGTCGCTGCCGCGCCGATTCTCGATAGACAGGGGGGATACCTGGGATGTGTGTCCCTCGACACGCCCCGCAGCGCTCCCGGAAGCGTTAATATCGAAGGAATCAAGGAGCGGCTCCGCGCTACCGCGGTGTCTGTCGAGCTACTCCTTGCGAACCGCAATTGAGGGCACGCAGCCGAGAGGTGATGTGATGGCGAACGAACCCAAGCCAGCGCCGCCGACTCCGCCCCCGACTCCACGACTGGAGACCTTCCAGCGTCAAGTCCAGACCCTCCGCGAAATCGGCGCGAGCGAAAAGGTCATCCGCATCGCGGAGTCCGCCGCCAAGGCCGCCGCGGGCAAGTAGTCAGCGACACGTGCTCGTGCTGGTGCTCGACCTTCGTAGCTGAGCTTCGAAGGGACGATTCGCCGTGAGCCACGGCGGCTGGGGTGTCTGTCATCGCGAGCCTCCCTTGCCGAGGCGGCCTCGCCGGCGCGCCTCTCACGAAAGGCACGCCAAGAGGCCGCGCAGGGAGGCTCGCGCCGCCACCCCAGTCGCGAGGCACGCGGCGTGCCCGGTCGCCCGGCCGAACAGCGACCGGGCGCGGCGCGTGCGGCAGCGTTGCTGTCACCGTGCTCCTAAGGGCGTGCTCCCGCTCGACCTTTCTGGCTCCTCCCTCCAGCCCGAGCCCCGCGGCGTGCATCCCGATGGCGCTGCGCTTCGCCGGTTCTTCGTCTTGACGCCGTGGGGCGACATACGTACCTTTACTATATGAATTCTATGAACAGGGAGTCGTTATGACCACGAGCTTCCTCCGCCTTCTCATGGCTGTCGCCATCACGGTCGCGGTTTCTGATGCGGTTGAGGCGCAGTGCCCCGCCGAACAGAATCTCCCGGCGTGCTCGGTCAGTTGCCCGCTTTGGGAGAGCCCGCCCGAGACCCGCGACTGCAAGGCGGGAATCAACTACGACCCCCAGACGCACCGGGTAGTCGGCGCGAGCTGCGCGGTCACGAGTTCGGGATGCCAGGAGACCGCAGATCTCTGTGAGCTGTCGACGGGTGCCTCATCACAGCGATCAGCGTCCGAAAGCTGCCCCGATCCATGCAGCGGTGGGGGCTGCCCCCCCGGCTACACGCACGATTGCGTGGGGGATCAGCAGCCGGACCCGAGCAATTGCAACTGCTGCGTGAACTTCACGCCGATCCTGATCGATGTTCGCGGACTCCAGAGGTTCACCTTGAGCGACGCTGCGCACGGCGTCGTGATCGACATCAACGGCTTCGGTGCGCGCCACCGCGTGGCGTGGCCGGCGGCGCCGGTTGACGACGCGTTCCTGTTCCTAGACCGCAATGGAAACGCTCTGTTCGACAGTGCCGCGGAGCTCTTCGGCAATACAACCCCCCTCGTCAGCGGCCGGTACCCATCGAATGGATACGAGGCGCTGGCCGAGCTGGACTCCAACCGAGACGGCTGGATCGACGACAGCGATTCTCTCTGGCGCAACTTGAGGCTTTGGCGTGATGGCAACAGGAATGGCATTAGCGAGCCGGCCGAACTTGTGCCCTTGCATGCGGTTGGGATCATGCGATTGTCTGTAGAGGCAAGGGAAGCCCGCCGACAGGATGGCAACGGGAATCGTTTCATACTCCGTGCGAGGGTTGCCGCCGAGAACGCCCCCAAGGTGCGCTTCTCTTATGATGTGATCCTCGCGACCGTCCGTCCTTGAGCAAGTGAGGGGGAGGTTGGGCCGTGGCTCAACAAGAACGTCGCTGGTGCTTGGCTTTCTTTCTGCTCGTCCTGGCGCCGCCCGTCGGGGCCGGTGACACTGTAGTGTTCAAGGGGGGCGACTACGAGTTCGTCGCGCTGGCCCGTCTGGCTGTCTTCCCTCCCGATCTGGCCCAGGATCGCGTAGCGTCGCCCGGAGCACCGGCGCCGGGGTTTGAGTTCGCTGCTGTGCGCCTGAAGGCCAGCCTGATTCCCTCTGCAGACACCCCCCAGCCCGACGACGCTGTGCTCATGGCCGACACCGGGCCCCTCAAGTGCAAGTTGGTGAACATCACCTGCAGGGGCGAGGGGTGCAGGCTGACCCTCGTCTTCTACGCGCCGATAAGGGCGGAGCTGCGCCAGCTCGAGCTCGGGGGAACACCGATTCGGCTCCATTCCGAATAGGCTCGCGAGGTCAGGAACCACCAAGTCGCTGCAGGAGCGGCGCCCCCTCCTGTGTCACCCTGAATGTAGGCGCGCCCGAGGCGGTACGCCTCGGGCAGCCACTCGCCGCCGCTCCCCGGCTACACTCTTTGACACTTCTCCGGAGGAGTGGATGCCCCCAGGACCCAAGCGCGGCCGCCCGTCCAGGCGCCAGCCCGCGGCGAAGGTGAAGCCGCCGAGGCTGAAGGCCCCGAAGATCGCCTCCACGCCCTCCGCCCCGAAGAAGCGCCCCATCGAGCAGTACGAGCACGACGACAAGCAGCGGCTCAACAACCCTCCCGTCGGCCTGGTGACCCCCGAGACCGACAAGGACCACGGCAAGAAGACCTACGCCTACGACCCACACTTCGACCCGCAGCTCCAATGGGCAGGGAAGACCGAACACACGTCCTTCGAGCTGCCGACCGTCTCCCTCCACGTCCACGAGCGGATCGACCCGAAGACGGTGATGGATGCCGTCAAGCGCAAGAACGGGTCGAAGGGACCGGCACAGCTCGGGCTCTTCGAAGCGCCCGAGGAGCAGCGGCCGCTGCGCGAAGCCCTCGACTTCTACAAGCACGCGCACGCCTGGTCGAACCGGCTGATCGCCGGAGACTCGCTGCTGGTGATGAACTCGCTCGTCGAGAAGGAGGGGCTCGCGGGCAAGGTCCAGATGGTCTACATCGACCCGCCCTACGGCATCCGCTACGGCTCGAACTTCCAGCCGTTCGTGAACAAGCGCGACGTCAAGGACGGCAGCGACGAGGACCTGACGCAGGAGCCCGAGATGATCCGGGCCTTCCGCGACACCTGGGAGCTGGGCATCCACTCGTACCTGACGTACCTGCGCGACCGCCTACTGCTGGCGCGCGAGCTGCTCCACGAGAGCGGCTCCTGCTTCGTGCAGATCAGCGACGAGAACGTCCACCTCGTCCGGAACTTGATGGACGAAGTGTTCGGGGCCAAGAACTTCGCCGGACTTGTCGTGGTTCAGAAGACTGGAGGACTCGGCACCACCGGGCTCAAGGCTGTCGCCGATTATCTGGTGTGGTACGGCAAGACCCCCGGACAGGTCAAGTATCGACAGCTTCTGAGGACCAAGCGCCTTGGCGTCGGCGAGGGTACTGGCACGCGCTACGACCAACTCGAGTCACCGGATCGCAAGACGCGGCGGCCCATGTCGGCTGAGGAGCGAGACTTTCCGGACCGCATTCCCGAGGGCTGGCGGCCGTTTCAACTGACCGCCCTTATCTCCGGCGCGTACCGCGAGAACACGACCGTTCCATACAAGTTCGATGGTGAGACCTACCACCCTGGTCCGAACTCGTGCTGGAAGACCACGCCTGAGGGTCTTGATCGCCTGGTTCGGCAGCGACGTATCATGAAGGCAGGCCGTACGATCCGTTACGTTCGATACCTCGACGACTTCCCCGCGTACGAGATCACAAACGTCTGGGATGACGTGGCCGGCGCTCCCGACAAGGTCTATGTCGTTCAGACGAGCAGCTCCGTTTCCGAGCGCTGCCTCCTCATGACCACCGACCCCGGCGACCTCGTCTTCGACCCCACTTGCGGGTCCGGGACCACCGCCTACGTCGCCGAGCAGTGGGGCCGGCGCTGGATCACCTGCGACACCTCGCGCGTCGCCGTCACGCTCGCCAAGCAGCGCCTGATGACGGCCGTCTTCGACTACTACGAGCTCGCCCACCCGAAGGAAGGCGTCGCCAGCGGCTTCGTCTACAAGAAGGTCCCCCACGTCACCCTGAAGAGCATCGCCAACGACGAGCCGCCGGGCGAGGAGACGCTCTACGACCAGCCAAGGGTCGACGGCGGCCGCGTGCGCGTCACCGGGCCCTTCACGGTCGAAGCCGTGCCGGCCCCGACCGTGATCCCGATCGGCGAGGTCGGCGAGGCTCCGGCCGGCGACGCCTCGGTCGCACGCTCGGGCGAGACGCTGCGCCAGGCCGAATGGCGCGCGGAGCTGCTGAAGACCGGCATCCGCGGCAAGAACGGCCAGATGCTCACCTTCTCTCGCGTCGAGCCGTTCGCCGGCGCGCGCTTCCTGCACGCCGACGCCGAGCTGCTGCCCAACGACGCCGGCGCCGACCACGTCCGGGAGAAGGGCGGCCCCTGGGGCTCCGGCGTCCAGCGCGTCGTGATTTCCTTCGGCCCCGAGCACGCCCCGCTCGAGCAAAAGCAGGTCGAGATGGCCTGGGAAGAGGCCCGCAAGCTCTCGCCCCGGCCCGGGCTGATCGTCTTCGCCGCCTTCCAGTTCGACCCCGAGGCCGCCAAGGACATCGACGAGCTGACGCCCGAGAAGACGGGGATGACCTTCCTGAAGGCCCAGATGAACCCCGACCTGCTGACGGAAGACCTCAAGAAGAAACGCGCGAGCAACGAGTCCTTCTGGCTGATGGGCCAACCGGACGTCGAGCTGCGGCGGATCGCGAAGGGCGAGCACGCCGGCCTCTACGAGATCGAGGTGCGCGGCTTCGACTACTACAACACCAAGACCGGGCAGATCGAGTCGGGGGACACGCGCAAGATCGCGCTGTGGATGCTCGACACCGACTACGACGGCCGCTCGCTCTATCCGCGCCAGGTGTTCTTCCCGCTGGCCGACGAGGCCGGCGGCTGGGCGCGCCTCGCCCGGAACCTGAAGGCCGAGATCGACGAGGAGAAGATCGAGGCCTACCGCGGCACCGTCTCGCTGCCCTTCGAGCCGGGCGAGCGGCGCCAGGTCGGCGTGAAGATCGTGGACGACCGCGGAATCGAGAGCCTCAAGATTGTCGGAGTCGAGTAGACCGAAGCGCCCGATGCCCCGCGCGATCGACCAGCTCATCATCAACTCGCCGTACGAGGAGCCGCGGGAGCACTGGGAGTACGAGCGCGAGAGCCGGACTTTCACGCGCACGAAGGGCCGGCGGCCCGCGGGCTACGTGGTCGCCACGCCGGGCTCGAAGTCGTTCGACGACCCCGGCGTCTTCAAGGACCTCCCCATCCCCAACCGGATCCGGCCGCGCGTCGCGGCTTGGCGCGCGGCGAACTATCCCGGCATCACGGGCGTGACACGCCGCCTGCTCGAGCACTGGCGGGATTCGGAGCTGAACGAGACGCGGCGGTTCTTCTTCTGCCAGCTCGAGGCCTTCGAGACCCTCGTCTGGCTGACCGAGGCGGATCCGGCCGAGCGTCAGGGCCTCGAGATCCCCGGCGACGGCGGCCCGTTCAGACGCCTCTGCGCCAAGATGGCCACGGGCTCGGGCAAGACCATCGTGATGGCGATGGTGATCGCGTGGCACGTCCTTAACCGCGTCGCCAACGACAAGGACCCTCGCTTCTCGAAGGACGTGTTCGTGGTCGCGCCCGGCCTGACGGTCCGCAAGCGGCTGGCCGTCCTGGTCCCGGCCGCGCCCGGCAACTACTACGACCAGTTCGACCTCGTGCCGGCGTCGCTGCGCGAGAAGCTGCGCCAGGGCCGCGTGCTCGTGCGCAACTGGCACGCGCTCAACTGGGAGAGCGAGGAGCAGCTCGCGAGGAAGCGCAGCGTCGACAAGCGCGGCGCGAAGAGCGATCTCGCCTACGTGCGCGAGGTGCTGGGCGAGATGGCGGCGGCCTCCGACATCCTCGTCCTCAACGACGAGGCCCACCACGCCTGGCGGCTGCCGGCCGGAATCAAGGTCGCGGGCGTCTCGAGGGCCGAGGCGGACGAGGCCACCAAGTGGGTCGGTGGCCTCGATCGCATCCACCGCTCGCGCGGCATCCTGGCCGCCTACGACTTCTCGGCGACGCCGTTCGTGCCTTCCGGAAAGCAGAGCGACGAGGAGGCCCTCGTCGGCTGGATCGTCAGCGACTTCGGCCTGAACGACGCGATCGAGGCGGGCCTCGTCAAGACGCCGCGCGTGGTGGTACGCGACGACGCCCTGCCGGGCTCGAAGGACTACAAGTCGAAGCTCTATCACATCTACAACTGGGTGAAGGCCGACCTCAACCGCAAGGCCGAGCAACACGAGGGACTGCCCGACCTCGTGCGCAACGCCTACGTCCTGCTGGGCGCCGACTGGCGAGCGACACTCGATACCTGGAACCAGCAGCGGCGCGACACGCCGCCCGTGATGATCACCGTCGCCAACCGGACCGAGACCGCAGCCCGCGTCAAGTACGCGTTCGACCGCGGCAAGATCCCGGTGGACGAGTTGAAGGACCCGACCCGGACCCTGCACATCGACTCGAAGGTGCTCGAGAAGGCCGAGGCCCGGGAGGACGAGGAGGAGTTGAGCCTCGCGCCGCCCGAAACGGACACCGAAGAGGGGGACGAGGACGACGCGGCCGAGGAGCGCCCGGCCCGCAAGCTCACAAAGGACCAGCAGGCGGAGCACCTGCGCAGGATCGTCGACACGGTCGGCCGCCTCGGCCAGCCCGGCGCGGACATCCAGCACGTCGTCTCGGTAGGCATGCTCACCGAGGGCTGGGACGCGCGGACGGTGACGCACATCATGGGCCTGCGAGCCTTCACCAGCCAGCTCCTGTGCGAGCAGGTCGTCGGCCGCGGCCTGCGCCGGACGTCCTACGAGGTCGACGAGAAGTCCGGCCTCTTCGAGCCCGAGTACGTCAACATCTTCGGCATCCCGTTCACCTTCCTGCCCCATGAGGGCAGCGACACCGACGTCGTTCCGCCGCCGCCGAAGCCGAAGTCGATCATCGCCCCGGACCAGGCAAAGGCCGAGTTCGAGATCTCGTGGCCGAACGTCCTGCGGATCGAGAACGTGCTGCGGCCGCAGCTCACGCTCGAACTGGACCGGCTGAAGCCGCTGGAGCTGTTCGCGACCGACACCGTCTCCCTCGCCGAGCTGGCGCCGATCGTCGAAGGCAAGCCGGACGTCTCACGCATCAAGTCGGTCGACCTCGAGCGCCTGGCCCGCGAGTTCCGGATGCAGCGCATCGCCTTCGAGGTCGCGGCCGAGGTCTTCGACCAGATGAAGAGCGGCTGGACGGGCCGCCGCGAGTGGCTGCTGGCCCAGGTCGTCGGCCTGGTCGAGCGCTTCCTCGCCTCTGACCGAATCATGATGTTCCCGGAGCTGTTCATGCAGGACCCGCTTCGGCGACGCATCGTGCTGGCGCTCAACATGAACAAGATCGTGCGCCACATGTGGGAGGCGATCCGTTTCGAGAACCGCGCAGCCCTGCAGCCGGTGTTCGACGCGGAAAAGCCGATCCGCAGCACGGGCGACATGCTGCCCTGGGGTACCGGCCGGCCCTGGGAGTACACGAAGCGCTCGCACATCAACCGGTGCGTCTTCGACAGCACCTGGGAAGCCTGCGAAGCCTTTGCTCTCGACCACGACCCACACGTCCGCGCCTGGGTGAAGAACGACCACCTCGGGTCCGAGATCGTCTACGTGTTCGAAGGGGTTGTGCGGAAGTTCCGACCGGACTTCCTGGTCCGGCTCACGAACGACGTGATGCTGGTGTTGGAGGTCAAGGGCCAGGACAGCGACCAAAACCGCACCAAGCGCCGCTTCCTGGACGAATGGGTGCAGGCCGTGAACGCCCATGGCGGCTTCGGCCGCTGGGCCGCTGCGGTTTCACGGCATCCGGCGGACGTGGCGGGGTTGCTGGCGAGGGTCGCAGCGAGCTGAAAGTCTGTCGCCGAGGCGCCCGGCTCGCCCGGCGCACTAGCTCGATCGAGCGGACCTCGCCGGCCATTCGGCGCCCTCCACGGCACGACGTTTGCTAAATTGGGTTGCGTAGCGACGCGATGACGCAAACTTTGCGACGGTGCGATGTGCCCGCGTCTTCGGCGGCGGGTGTTCTGAGGCGCCCGCTCGCACTCGGATTGCCTGCCGTTTCCGCCGTCGTCGCCATTGCCCTCGTCGCCTTCCACGGCTGGCTGCTCGCGCTCCGCCTGGCCGAGGGCGCCCTCGGCGACCCCGCCGTCGCTCTGCGGTGGCTCGCGGGTTTCGGGCTGACTGCGGCCCTCCTCGGCCTGCGCCGCGCCGGAGTGTCGCTGTTCCGAGGGCGCAAGGCGTTCGTCTTCTGGCTGCTCGTCCTGCTTCTCCACTGGAGCGCGACGGCGGCGGGTGACCGCGGTGCGCAGTTCGATGACCTGATCCTGGGCGTGCCCGCGAGCGTCGTCTCGCTCGTCTTCGTGGCCACGCTGCTGGCGGGCGTGCCCAGCGGCACTCCGCGTAAAGTCCCGCGCTGGCGCATCAGCCGCATCCCGCTCGCCCTGCGCAGCGCGGCGCTTGGTGCGGGCTTCGTCTTCGCGCTCGCCGCCCGTCCCCCTCCGCTCTAGGCCTCGCCGCGGGCCCACGGCCCGCCCTTCTTCCGCCAAGAGAACAGACGTTCGCGGCTGAGCCCGGGGCCTGTCTGCCGGAACCGCCGGTTCGTGTGGCCCGGAGTCGTCCGAGGACGACGAGGAGGCGACGTGACAGAAACGGCCATTCGTCTGCTGAACGTGCTGCTGCCGATTGCCTATGCGCTCTCGGTGGCAGCCTACGCGCTGGAGTTCTTCCGAGCGGACCGGCTCGCCGGGCGCGTGGCCCGGCGCACGATGGAGCTGGCGCTGGCGCTGCACGCGAGCTACCTGGGCCTGCTCACGGCCCGCTACGCCCACGTGCCGCTGGCTTCCACGGCGGAGCTGCTGACCACGGTGGCCTTCGCGGCCGCGGCCACGTACGTCTTCGTGGAGCGGCGCAGCGGAGTCGGCAGCACCGGCGCGTTCGTCGTCTCGTTCAGCTTCATGCTCCAGACCCTGTCCTCGGCGTTCATCGAGCCGAGCGCGAGCTTCCCCGAGCTGCTGCGCAGCCCGCTGTTCGCGGCGCACACCGTCGCGGCCGTGCTGGGGTACACCGCCTTCGCCGTCTCCGCCGTCTACGGAGCGCTCTACCTGACCCTGCACTGGGACCTGAAGCGGAGCCACTTCGGCCTCGTCTACGACCGCCTGCCTCCCCTCGAAACGCTCGCGCGCATGAGCCTGCGCGCCGCGCTCTTCGGCGTGGCCTTCCTGACGGCGACGATCGCGATCGGCAGCTCGTGGGCTGCCGCCAGGTTCCCCGGGTTTTCGCGGGACCCCAAGTTCCTGCTGACGCTGGCGGTGTGGTCGATCTACGTCTGCGCGGTCTGGCTGCACTACGGACGCCAGTGGAGCGGGCGGCGCGCCATCCGCATCTCGCTCGGCGGCTTCAGCGTGCTCGTGCTGGCCGTGCTGGCGTCACGGCTGCTGTTCGCCTCCTTCCACGTGTTCGCGTGAGGCCCGCCATGGAGCTGATGCTGCTGGGCGTGAACCACCGGACGGCCGACGTCGCCGCGCGCGAAGGGCTGGCCTTCGACGCCGAACGGGCCGTCGCAACGCTCGCGCAGCGCGGCGACGCTCTGCCCGAGGCCTTCATCCTCTCGACCTGCAACCGCGTCGAGATCTATGCCTTCTCGCCTTCGCCAGAAGCGGGCGCGGCGCGCCTGCGCGCGATGCTGGGTGAGGCGAAGGGCGCCGAGCCGTCCCCGGCTGCCCGCCGGCTCGATGCGCGCGGAGAGGCCGCCGCCCGCCACTTGCTCCGTGTCAGCGCCGGCCTCGACTCGATGGTGCTCGGCGAGATGCAGATCCTCGGGCAGGTGAAGGATGCCTGGGACCGGGCCCGCGAGGCGGGCTCCCTCGGTCTCCATCTCGACCGCCTGCTGGCCACGGCCGTCCACGCCGGGAAGCGGGCGCGCGCCGAGACCGCGATCGGCGAGGGCGCGGTGTCGATCGCCTCGGCTGCCGTGGCACTCGCCACGCGCGTCTTCGGCGATCTCGAGCAGCGCCGCGTGCTGGTGATCGGCGCGGGGCAGATCGGCAGTCTGGCGGCGCGCCACTTCGCCGAAAGGCAGCCCAGGCAGTTGCTCATCGCCAGCCGGACCGTCCTGCGGGCCGAGGCGCTGGCACGCGAGGCGGGCGGCCGGGCGCTCGGGCTGGAATCGCTGTGCGCCGCGCTCGCTGAGGTCGACGTGGCGGTCTCAGCCACGTCGGCCCCCGGCCTGGTGGTGACGGCGGAGGCGGTCCGGCGCGCGATGAAGGGGCGCGGCAACCGGCCGCTGGTGCTGGTGGACCTCGCGGTCCCGCGCGACGTCGACACGGAGGTGGCACAGCTCGAAAACGTCTTCCTGCACTCGATCGACGCGCTGAACGCCTTCGTCGACCGCAGCCTCGCCCGGCGGCAGGCGGAGGTACCGCGCGTGGAGGCGATCGTCGAGCAGGAGTGCGGCAGGCTCTTCGAGTGGCTGCGCGCTCGCGACGCGACACCGGTGCTTCGCGAGCTGCGCGAGCACTTCGAGCGGGTGCGGACGGCCGAGCTGGAGAAGAGCCTGCGGCACTTCCCTGAGTCGGAACGGCAGCGCGTGGAGCGGCTGACGAGGGCCCTGGTCAACAAGCTGCTGCACCGACCCACGATGCGGCTGAAGGACTGCGCCAACACCCCCGATCGGGGTCGCAACCGGATCGAGGCAGCCCGCGACCTGTTCGCGCTCGACAGCCAGGAGGCCGACCATGGCGCTTGAGCCGCGCCTGCTTCGGATCGGAACCAGAGCCAGCCGACTGGCACTCTGGCAGGCCGATCACGTCGCTGCGCTGCTGCGCGCCGCGCACCCCGGCCTCGTCGTCGAGAGGGTGGAGATCGTGACGGCCGGCGACCGAGTGCTGGACCAGGCGCTGTCGCGGATCGGCGACAAGGGTCTGTTCACGCACGAGCTGGAGGACGCCCTGCGCACCGGCCGGATCGATCTGGCCGTGCACAGCCTGAAGGACCTGCCGACCACGCTTCCCGCGGACCTCGACCTCGGGGCGGTCGTCGAGCGGGAGGACCCGCGCGACGCGCTCGTCTCGAACGGCGGCCGGCGCCTCGACGAGCTGCCGGCGGGCGCACGGATCGGCACCTCCTCGCTGCGCCGCCGCTCGCAGCTCCTGGCGCAGCGGCCTGATCTGGTCGTGCTGGACCTGCGCGGCAACGTCCCCACGCGGCTCGAGAAGGTTGCGTGCGGCGAGGCCGACGCCACCGTGCTCGCGCGGGCGGGGCTCATGCGCCTCGGGCTGGACGACCGGATCGCCGAGGTGCTCGCGCCCGAGGTGATGCTGCCCGCGGTGGGTCAGGGAGCGTTGGGCGTCGAGCTGCGTCGCCAAGACGAGCGGGTGACCCGGCTCCTGGCTCCCCTCGACCACGCTGCAACGCGCCTCGCCACGGCCGCCGAGCGAGCGCTGCTCGCGCGACTCGAGGGCGGCTGCCAGGTGCCGGTGGGCGCCCTGGCCGAAATCGCGGGTGGCCGCCTGAGGCTGCGCGGCCTGGTGGCCGACATCGACGGCAGCCGTGTCGTACGCGAGGAGACCGAAGGCGTCGCCGGCGACGCGACGGCGGCGGCGCGGCTCGGGACGGCCCTCGCCGAGCGCCTGCTCGAGGCCGGCGCCAGTCCCATCCTGGCGAAGATCCGCGCCGCCGGCGGCGGCATTGCCGGAGCCTGCGAGTGAGGCGGCCGCTCGTGGTCGTCACGCGCGAGGAGGGTCCCGGCGACGGCCTGCGCGGAGCGCTGGCCGCGCGCGGCTGCGGCTCGAAGGCGCTCCCCACGACGCGCACCGCGCCGCCGGACGACCGCGGACCGCTCGATCGGGCCCTCTGGGAGCTCGGCTCATTCGCCTGGCTCGTGGTGACGAGCGCCCGGGCCGTCGAGGCGCTGACGGCTCACGCCGCGTGGCGCGGGGTCTGGGAGAGCGGCACGCATCCCAGGATCGCAGCCGTCGGCTGCACCACGGCGGCGCGCCTGCAGCACGCCGGGGCCCGGGTGCACCTGGTCTCCGCGGGGCCCGGTGGCGTCGCACTGGCGGAAGGGCTGATCGACGCCGAGCGGGGCGAGCTGCGAGGCGCGCGAGTTCTCTGGCCGCGCTCGGACCGGGCGCGGCCAGACCTGGCCGAGCGGCTCGAGGCGGCGGGAGCGCAGGTCGTGGCGCCCATCGCCTACCGTACGCTGCCGGTCCGGCCGGAGGAAACGGACTGGTTCACCGGCGCGCTTCGGCGCAGCGCGGTCGACGCCGTCGCGTTCCTTTCACCGTCCGCCGCCTTCGGGCTTGCGTCGGCCCTCGAAGGAGACCGCCTGGGCCGCCTGCGGGAGCAGGCCGCCGTCGCCAGTTTCGGCCCGACGACGAGCGCCGCGCTGGCCTCGCTCGGTGCGCCTCCGCACGTCGAGTCGCCCGATCCGGAACTCCACACGTTCGCCGAGGCCATGCTGGCCTTCCTCGGTTCGAGACAAGGAGCGTCGCGATGAGCTATCCCCTTCACCGCCCGCGCCGCCTGCGCCGTACGGAGGCGCTGCGCCGCATGGTGCGCGAGACGCGCCTGTCGCCGGACAACCTGGTGGCGCCGCTGTTCGTCTGCCCGGGCGACGCCGTGCGCCGCGAGATCGCGGCGATGCCCGGCTGCCACCAGCTCAGCGTGGATGCGCTCGTCGAGGAGTGCCGTGAGCTCGTCACGCTCGGCGTGCCCGGCGTCATCCTGTTCGGCATCCCGGACGCGAAGGACCCACAGGGAAGCGCCGCGTGGGACCCCGAAGGCCCCGTGCCGCGCGCGCTGCGAGCGCTGCGGCGGGAGCTGCCGGTCCTCTCGCTGTGGGCGGACGTCTGCCTGTGCGAGTACACCGACCACGGGCACTGCGGTCCGATCGGCGCCGCCGCGGACGGGACGCAGCAGGTCGACAACGACCGGGCGCTCCCGCTGCTCGCCCGAGCCGCGCTCGCCTACGCGGAGGCCGGCGCCGACGTCGTGGCTCCTTCCGACATGATGGACGGGCGCGTGAGCGCGATCAGGCGCGCACTCGACGACGCGGGCCGCTCCGAGATCGTTCTCGTCTCCTACGCCGCGAAGTACGCCTCGGCGTTCTACGGCCCCTTCCGCGAAGCGGCGGGCTCCGCCCCGGCTTTCGGCGATCGGCGCGGCTATCAGATGGATCCCGCGAACGCCGACGAGGCTCTGCGCGAGGTGGCGGCGGATCTCGAGGAGGGCGCCGACGTCGTGATGGTGAAGCCGGCCCTCGCCTACCTCGACGTCGTCTCGCGCGTGAAGAGCCGCTTCGGGGTGCCGGTCGCGGCCTACAACGTCTCGGGCGAGTACGCCATGGTCAAGGCCGCGGCGGCCAACGGCTGGCTCGACGAGTCTCGCGCGATGCTCGAGTCGCTCATCTCGATCCGGCGCGCCGGGGCCGACATCATCCTCACGTACTTCGCCAAACAGGCGGCGCGCCTGCTCGCCGGATGAAAGTGCCGCGAGGAGCCCAAACCATGACCACGACTACCACGCTCTACGGCCGCATCCCCGCCAGCCAGCAGCTCTTCGAGCGGGCCGAGCGGCTGCTTCCCGGCGGCGTCAACTCGCCCGTGCGGGCCTTCGGCGCCGTCGGCGGAACGCCCCGCTTCATCGCGCGCTCCGAAGGCGCCCGCGTCTTCGACGAAGACGGGCACGCCTACCTGGACTACGTCGGATCCTGGGGGCCGATGCTGCTCGGTCACGGCCATCCCGCCGTCGTCGCGGCGATCCGCGAGCAGGCCGAGCGCGGCTGCTCCTTCGGCGCCCCGACCCGGCTCGAGGTCGAGATGGCCGAGACGCTCGTGCGTCTGGTGCCCTCGCTCGAGATGGTGCGCATGGTGAACTCGGGAACCGAGGCCACGATGGCCGCGGCGCGCCTGGCACGCGCGGCCACCGGGCGGGCGCGGATCGTGAAGTTCGAGGGCTGCTACCACGGCCATGCCGACGCCTTTCTGATCAAGGCCGGCTCCGGCGCCGCCACCTTCGGCACGCCCGATAGCCCCGGCGTCACCGAGGCCACCGCGCGCGACACGCTGAGCGCGCGCTTCAACGACCTCGAGGGCGTGCGCGAGCTGTTCGCCACAGAGCGAGAGTCGATCGCGGCCGTGATCGTGGAGCCGCTGGTGGGCAACATGGGCGTCGTGGCGCCGCAGCCCGGCTTCCTGGAGGGCCTGCGCGCGGTCTGCTCCGAGCACGGCGCGCTGCTCATCTTCGACGAGGTGATGACCGGCTTCCGCCTGGCACGGGGCGGCGCGCAGGAGCGCTACGGCGTGACCCCGGACCTGACGACGCTCGGCAAGGTGATCGGCGGCGGGTTGCCGGTGGGCGCCTACGGCGGGCGGCGCGACCTGATGCTGCTGGTCGCCCCGGCCGGCCCGATGTACCAGGCCGGGACGCTGTCGGGCAACCCGCTCGCGATGGCGGCCGGCCTCGCGGCCCTGCGCGCGATCGAGGCGGACGGGACGTTGTACGAGCGGCTCGAGGCCCTGGGCGCCCAACTCGAGCGGGGCCTGCGCGAGGTCGTGGCAGGGCGCGGCGCGGCGGCGCGGATGCAGCGGGTGGGCTCGATGTGGACGCTCTTCTTCAGCGAGCGGGAGGTGCGGGACTGGCCCACGGCCGCCGTCTGCGACCGCGCGCGCTACGGCCGCTTCTTCCACGCCATGCTCGAGCGCGGCGTGTACCTGGCGCCTTCGCAGTTCGAGGCGAACTTCATCTCCGCTGCGCACACCGCGCGGGACGTCGAGGCGACCCTGGAAGCGGCGCGCGCCGCGCTGGAGGTGGCTCTTGCCTGAGACCGCGGAGACACAGGCGCTGTTCCTGCGTGCCTGCCGCCGCCAAGCGGTCGAGCGCACGCCGGTCTGGCTGATGCGGCAGGCGGGCCGCTATCTCCCGGAGTACCGCGCGCTGCGGGAGAAGCACGACTTCCTGACCTCCTGCCGCACCCCGGAGCTCGCCTGCGAGATCACGCTGCAGCCCGTGCGGCGGCTGGGCGTCGACGCGGCGATACTCTTCTCGGACATCCTGATCCCGCTGCCCGGCATGGGCATCGGCGTCGACTTCCGGCCCGGTCCGGCCCTCGAGCGCAGCGTGAGAAGCGAAGCCGACGTCGAGCGCCTGCGCGTTCCCGATCCGCGCGAGTCGACGGGCTTCGTCCTCGAAGCCGTGCGCCTGATCCGCAGCGAGCTGGACGGCCGCGTGCCGCTGATCGGCTTCGCCGGCGCGCCCTTCACGATGGCGACGTACCTCGTCGAGGGCGGAGGCTCCAAGTCCTTCGCCGCGATCAAGGGCCTGCTCTTCGGCGAGCCCGCGCTGGCCGAGCGCCTGCTCGGGATCTGCGCCGAGACGGCGGGCCGCTATCTCGCCGCGCAGGTGGAGGCCGGCGCGCAGGCTGCGATGCTGTTCGATACCTGGGCGGGGCTGCTGTCGCCGGCGGACTACCGCCGCTTCGCCCTACCCGCGGCGCGGCGCGCGCTCGAGATCGTCGCCCGGGCCGGAAGCGCGCCCCGCATCTACTACGCGGGTGAGCCGGCCGGCTACCTCGAGGCGGCCCGCGAAGTCGGCGCCGAGGTGATCGGCGTCGACTGGCGCGTGGACCTCGACGTCGCGCGGCGCCGTCTGGGCGAAGGGGTCGCGCTCCAGGGCAACCTCGACCCGGGTGTTCTCTTCGCCCCGCCCGCGGAGATCCGTCGCCGCGCCGAGGCGGTGCTGCGCGCCGCGCGCGGAGCCGACGCAGCTCCCGCGGGCGAGCGCCCCGGCAGCGCGGCGGGCCACATCTTCAACCTGGGCCACGGCATCCTGCCGGCAACGCCGCCAGAGCACGCCCGGGCGCTGGTGGACGCCGTGCGCGAGCTGTCCGAGAGGAGCCTGCAATGAGCCTGGACGCCGGCATCCCACGGCGCGATCCCGCCTCGGGCCACGACGCGCGCGCGCTGACGGTCGATCTGCTGCGCCGCTACGACAAGCCGGGACCGCGCTACACCTCCTACCCGACCGCGGTCGAGTTCAACGCGGCCTTCGACGAGAGCGCCTACCGCCAGCATCTAATGCGGGCCGCCCGCGACGTGGAGTCCCCGCTCTCCTTCTATGCGCACCTGCCTTTCTGCCGGGAGCGCTGCTCGTTCTGCGGCTGCAGCGTGATCATCACGCGCAAGAACGGGGTCGCGGCCCGCTACCTCGAGTACCTGTACCGGGAGATCGCGCTGCTCGCAGAGGCGCTCGGCGGACGGCGCCGGATCGTCCAGTACCACTGGGGCGGCGGCACGCCCACCTACCTCTCGACGCAGCAGATGCGCGCGCTGCACGCGCAGGTCACGCGCCACTTCGACATCGACCCGTCCGGGGAGAGCGCCGTCGAGATCGATCCCCGCGTCACGCGCTTCGAGCAGCTCGAGCTGCTGCGCGAGCTGGGCTTCAACCGCCTCTCGCTGGGCGTCCAGGACTTCACGCCCGAGGTCCAGCGCGCGGTGAACCGGATCCAGGGCGAGCCGGAGACGCGGGCGCTCTTCGAGCGGGCCCGAGCCCTGGGATTCCACTCGATCAACGTCGACCTGATCTACGGCCTGCCGCTGCAAACGGTCGAGTCCTTCGGCCGGGCCGTCGAGGCGGTGATCGCGCTGCGCCCCGACCGCCTGGCGATCTACTCGTTCGCCTTCGTGCCGTGGATCCGCGCCCACCAGAAGGGCATCCGCAGCGAGGAGCTGCCGGCGCCCGAGCGCAAGCTGGAGCTGTTCGCCGAGGCGCGCCAGCGTCTGCTGGAGGCCGGCTACGTCGCGATCGGCATGGATCACTTCGCGCTGCCCGGCGACGAGCTCGCGCGGGCCTCCGAGGCGGGCACGCTGCACCGCAACTTCATGGGCTACACGGTGAAGCCCGCGCCCGACATGGTCGGCGTCGGCGTCTCGGCGATCGGCGACGTGGCCGGCGCCTTCGCCCAGAACACGAAGAAGCTCTCCAGCTACTACTCGGCCCTCGACGCCGGACGCTTCCCGGTCGAGCGGGGCTACCGCCTCGACGCCGACGACCTGTTGCGGCGCCACGTGATCACGCAGCTCATGTGCAACTTCCGCCTCGAACTGCGGGCCGTGGACGAGCGCTTCGGCGTGGACTTCGAAGACTACTTCGCCAGCGAGCTCGCCGAGCTGCGCGCGGGTCCCGTGGCCGACGGCTTCCTCGAGATGGATGAGGCGAGCCTGCGGGTGACCGGAGAGGGCCGATTGTTCGTGCGCAACGTCTGCATGAGCTTCGATCGCTACCTGCGCGCGAAGCGCGACGACAAGCCGGTCTTCTCGCGCACCGTCTGATGCCTGCGGTCCGCCTTTCGCCGGCCCGCGACCACGGCCCCCTCGGGGTCCTGCTCTTCAACCTGGGTGGGCCGGACGACCTCGCCTCGGTCGAGCCCTTCCTGCGAAACCTCTTCTCGGACCGCGAGATCATCGAGCTGCCGTTCGGGCCGCGGGCGCAGCCCTTCCTGGCCCGCCTGATCGCGAAGCTGCGCGCGCCCGCGGCCCGGCGCAACTACGCCTCGATCGGAGGCGGCTCGCCCCAGTTGCGCCTGACGCGCGAGCAGGCTGCGGCACTTGCGGCACGACTCCGCCGGGCCGGCCGCTCGGTCGAGGTCGCGATCGCCATGCGCTACTGGCAGCCCGACACCGAGGCGGCGCTCGCGGAGCTCGAGCGGGCGGGCGTGCGGCGCATCGTCACGCTGCCGCTCTACCCGCACTACTCGACGGCGACCACCGGCTCGTCGAGGCGCGAGCTCGAGCGCGTGCTGGCGCGGCCGCGCTGGCAGGGCCGCTTCGAGGTGTCCGGGATCGACGCCTGGCCCGAGGAGCCGCTCTACCTCGACGCGCTCGCCGACACGGTGCGGCGCGGCCTCGAGGGCTTCCCGCTGCACCGCCGCGAACACGTTGTGATCCTGTTCAGTGCCCACGGCCTGCCCCAGCGCTTCATCGAGCGTGGGGATCCCTACGTCGCACACACGGAAGCAACCCGCCGCGGCGTCCTCGTGCGCCTCGGCGTCCCCAACCGCCAGGAGCTCGGCTTCCAGTCGCGCACCGGTCCGGTGCGCTGGATCGGCCCGGGCACGGGCACGGTTCTGCGTCGGCTCGGGCGCGAAGGCGTAGGCGAGGTGCTGGTCGTCCCGATCTCGTTCGTCTGCGACCACATCGAGACCCTGTACGAGCTGGACCAGCTCTTCGCCGGTGAGGCCCGACGAGCCGGGATCGTGGACTACCGGCGCAGCGACGCGCTCAACCGCCACCCGCTCTTCATCGAAGCCCTCGGACAGCTCGTGGAGCGTCACCTGCGCGAGCGCGGCGGGGCGGCGGCGTGAAGACGATCGCCATCGTCGGCGGCGGCATCGCGGGGCTCTCGATTGCGCACGCGCTCGGGAAGCGCGGCGCGAAGGAGCGGGGCGTCGAGGTCGTGGTGCTGGAGCGGGCGGCGCGGCCCGGTGGCAACATCCGCACGGACGTCGAGGACGGCTACACGCTCGAGTGGGGCCCCAACGGTTTTCTCGACAGCGTGCCGGAGACACTCGAGCTCGTTCGCGATCTGGGACTCCAGGAACGACTCCAGGTGAGCGACGACCGCGCACGGCGGCGCTTCATCTTCCGGCGCGGCCGGCTTCACGAGCTGCCGGCCGGTCCCGGCGCCTTCCTGGCGAGCGGCCTGCTCTCGTTGCCGGCCAAGCTGCGGATGGCGCTCGAGCCGTTCGCGCGCCGGCGGCCCGAAGGGGTCGACGAGACGATCCACGCATTCGCCGCTCGCCGCGTCGGCCGCGAGGCCGCGGACGTGCTGATAGATCCCATGGTCTCGGGCGTCTTCGGCGGCGACGCGCGGCGGCTTTCTCTGCGTTCCTGCTTCCCGAAGATGTGGCGGATGGAGACCGACCACGGCGGCCTGTTCAGGGCGCTCTTCGCCCTCGTGCGCGAGCGGCGCAAGGCTCGCGGGCCGATCGGCTCGCCGGCGGGTCGGCTCACGTCCTTCAAGGGCGGCAGCCAGGAGCTGATCGCGGCGCTCGTCGCGCGCCTGGGGCCGTCGCTGCGCACGGGAACCGGTGTGAGCGAGCTGCGCAGAACCAACGGGAGATTCGAGCTGGAGTTGCAGGGCGTGGCGCCAATGGCTGCCGACGCGGTGGTCCTCGCCGGGCCTGCTTCGGTCAGCGCCCGCATCGTCACCGATCTCGACGCCGCTCTCGCCGCGGCCCTGGGCGAGATCCCGAGCGCCCCGATGGTGGTCGCCTGCCTGGGCTACGACGAGGCACGCCTGCACAGGCCGCTCGACGGCTTCGGTTTCCTCGTCCCGCGCGGCGAAGGTCCTCGGATCCTCGGCGTGCTGTGGGACTCGAGCATCTACCCGGGACGCGCGCCAGCGGGACGCGCGCTGATCCGCGTCATGCTCGGCGGCGCCCACGATCCGGAGGCCGTCACTCTGGACGACTCAAGGTTGCTGGAGACGATCCGGCGGGACTTGCGCGCGACCATGGGGCTCGAGCTTGACCCCGTCTTCGCGCGCGTCTTCCGCCACGAGCTCGGCATCCCGCAATACACCGTCGGGCACCTCGACCGCCTGCGCCGGATCGAGGCGGCCGCGCAGCGACAGCCGGGACTGCATCTGGCCGGCAACGCCTACCGCGGCGTAGCGATCAACAACTGCGTCGCCGAGGCCGGCCAGCTCTCCGAGCGCGTGCTCGCCGGCCTGCCAGCCTGAACCCGTCCGCGCCGCCATGCTCGTGCCCGTGCATCGCTCGCCACGTCCACGGCCGCCCTGCTCGTGCTCGACCTTCGTAGCTGTCCTTCGAAGAAGCCTGCCTAACTTCGACGGTGCAACTACAATGCAGCAACGTGTCAGCGAATTGATTACCATGTCTGTAAATGATTGAATATATTGACTAGATTAATCAACGAAGCGCCTTTGAGTTGGCCACAAACCGCGCTACGATTTCTCGTGATCCGCTACGAGACCCCGACGTCCTTCATCCACTACGACCCTCGCGGCATCGCCCCGGCCCTGACAGAAGCGAAGGCGGCCGCCCTGTCGCTGCGCACGATCCCCTACCAGCGCGACTGGGTCCAGGAACTCCAGAAGATCGAACTGAAGATGGAGATCGCGGGCACCTCCCGTATCGAAGGCGCCGACTTCACGGAGCACGAGCTGGATGCCGTCCTGCGCGGCACGAGGGAGAACCCCGAACAGCTCTTCACGCGTTCTCAGCGGCAGGCCTTCGCCGCCCTCCAGACCTACGAGTGGATCAAGCAGATCCCCGACGACCGCCCCGTCACTCCCGATCTGATTCGTGAGATCCATCGGCACATCGTCACGGGCGCGGACGACGACCATTGCCCGCCGGGCGAGCTGCGCGGGCCGGATCAAAACGTGACCTTCGGGACGCCTCGGCACAGAGGCGCGGAAGGAGGAGCGCCCTGCGCGGAAGCCCTCGCTCGCCTTTCACAGGCGATTACAAGGGAGTTCCGCGACCACGACCCCCTGGTCCAGGCCCTCGCGGCTCACTACCACCTTGCCGCCATGCACCCGTTCCTCGACGGCAACGGCCGCACGGCACGCGCTCTCGAAGCACTGCTCCTGCAACGCGCCGGCCTTCGCGACACCTGCTTCATCGCGATGTCGAACTACTACTACGACGAGAAGACGGCATACCTCCAGGCGCTGGCCGACGCGCGCGCAGGCGGCCACTCGCTCGATCCATTCCTCGCCTTCGGCCTCCAGGGAATCGCCCGCCAGGTCCAACGGCTTCTCGTATCGATCCAGTCTGCAATGCGCAAGGCGCTCTTCCGTGGGATGGCGATCGACCTGTTCGGCCATCTGAAGACCAAGCGCACGAGAGTGCTCGCCGAACGCCAGCTCGCGATCCTGAAGGTCCTGTTGGAGCGCGAGGGCCGTTTCCCCCTGGAGAGCATCCGCCGCGCCCTCTGGTCCGAGCACTACGCCCCGCTCAAGCGCCCCTCGCCCGCCTTCGCCCGCGACCTGAGCAACCTCGTTCACCTCGAAGCCATCCGCGTCCATCGTTCGGACGAAGGCCCCGAGTTCGAGCCCAATCTCGATTGGCCGACCCTGATGACGGAGAAGGCGTTCCTGCGCAGACTGCGCGAGCTGCCGAAGGCGAAGACCCGCTCCCTCCTCGGCTAGCCTCGGCTCAGCCTCGTCGGCGTGCTCGTGCACGTGCTCGACCTTCGTCGCTGAGCTTCGAAGAGACCCACGTGCCCGCTCAACGCCGAGTTCGCAGCTCGAGCTTCGTAAGCATGCTGACGATCCGCACCAGCACCGCCCGCGCCTGCCGCACCGCCACGACCGGCGCGCAGCGGCGCACCTCGACGATGTCGACGATCGCCCCGCACTCCATCGCACTTCCCCGCGCCATGGAGAAGAACCTGCCCCGATCGCGCCGAGCCCGACGGCCGCAGCCTTCGGCGGTGTTGAGCAGATCCTGGTCGACATCTCGGTTCTCGTCGGCGCCCTGTCGGGCCGGCGGTCGCCGGCGGTCGCCCTGCTGGTCAAGCTCGTGGACGATGCCGTGCCCTTCCATCTGGCCCCGCCGATCGTGCGCGCGGTGCTCCAGGGCGCGCGCGACGAGGCCGAGTGGCGCCCCTGCTGATTGCCTGATCGCCCAGATCGCCCTCGAGCACGCCCTTTCGCTGTCGACCAGCGACCGCGACTTCAGGGCAAGCCGGAAGTTGCCCACACCTCAGCTGTCGAGAACTTTGCGGACCGCCTCGGCCAGTTGCTTCGCGGTGTACGGCTTCTGCAGCAGGTTCACGCCGGCCTCCAGCACCCCTCGGGTGGCGATCACGTCGGCCGGATACCCCGACATGAACAGGCAGCGCAACCCCGGTCGCTGCGCCCGCAGACTGTCGGCGAGCTCACGGCCGTTGACCTCCGGCATCACGACGTCGGTCAAGAGAAGGTGGATCGGCTCAGGCTGTCTGCTTGCCAGGCCGAGCGCTTCGGCCGCACTCGAGGCGGCGTGAACCCGGTAGCCGAGATCCTGGAGCGCCTCGCGCGCGATCTCCAGCAGGGCCGACTCGTCCTCCACGAGCAGCACGGTCTCGCTGCCGCGCGGAAGGGGCCTGTCTGCCACGGCCGGGGCTTCGTCGGCCTCACCGGACGCGAACGGGAGGAAGATCCGGAAGGTCGTGCCGTGCTCCGGCCGGCTCTCCACAGCGAGGTATCCGGCGTTCTGCTTGACGATCCCGTAGACCGTGGCCAGCCCCAGCCCGGTGCCCTTGCCCGGCGCCTTCGTCGTGAAGAACGGCTCGAACATGTGCGAGAGAGTCTCCTCGTCCATGCCCGCCCCGTCGTCCTTCACGGACAGCAGCACGTGCTCGCCCACCGGCTGCCGGCGCAGGCTGGTCAGCTCGGGCACGCTGGCGATTCCGGTCTCGATCGTGATGCGGCCGGCGCCGGCGATCGCGTCCCGCGCGTTCACGCAGAGATTCACCAGAACCTGGTCGAGCTGTGAGGGGTCGATCCTCACCGCGGGAAGCGAGTGGCCGCCGACGAAGGCCAGCGCGACGTCTTCGCCGATCAGCCGGCGCAGCATGCCGAGCATGCCGGAGACCGCCTCGTTGACGTCGATCCGCCGGGGCTGGATCGTCTGCTTGCGGGCGAAGCCCAGGAGCTGGCGCGTCAATCCGGACGATCGCTCCGCGGCCTTGCGGATCTCCGCGAGATCGCGGCGCAGCCTGGCATCGAACGACTCCCGGCGCTCGGCCATCTCGACGCGGCCGACGATCACGCCGAGCATGTTGTTGAAGTCGTGGGCGATGCCGCCGGCGAGGCGCCCGAGCGAGTCGAGCTTCTGCACCTGGAGCAGCTCGGCTTGAAGCTGGTGGCGCTCCTCCTGCGCGCGGCGCAGGCTGCTGACGTCCGTCCAGGTGCCCACGGCCTCGAGCGGCCGGCCCTCGGCGTCGTGCGTCAGGCGGACCTCGTCGTGCACCCAGATGTAGCCGCCGTCCTCGCGCGCGAAGCGGTACTCGTGACTCAGATGGCCGCGCGCGGGCAAGGTGGAGGCCGCTTGCAGCGCGGCCTTGCGGTCCTCCGGGTGGAGGCGCGCGCTCCACCAGCCCGGGTGCAGCGCTTCACGGACGCTGCAACCCAGGACGCGCTCGACGTTGTCGCTGACCTCGCTCAGCTCCAGGCCGCCGCCAGCGGCGCGCAGGGAATAGATGACCGTCGGGCTCGATGCGAGCAACTGCCCCAGCCGCCGGGCGGTGGCGGCCTGCCGGCTCTCCGCCGCGCCCAGCGCGCCGCGGTCGCGCAGCGAGCGGAGGCCGTACGCGAGGTCGTTCGCCAGCTCGGTGAGGAGCGCGACCTCCTCCCCGCCGAAAGCCCCCTCCTCGGACGAGTAGATGTTGAGCGCGCCCAGGCAGTCCCCTTCGCCCGCGAGCAGCGGCAGCGCGATGGACGCGGCGTACCCGCGTGCCTGGGCGGCCGCGCGCCAGGGAGCGTAGGCGGGGTCCGCGGCGATGTCGTGGCAGACCACCGGCCGGCGCTCCCGGATGGCAGTGCCGGTCGGCCCGCGGCCGTGCGGCGTGTCCGCCCACGAGATCCCCGCCGAGGCCAGGTATCCGGCTTCGATGCCGGCTTGTGCGGCGGGACGCACGCTGCGGGCCTCGTCCCGCTCGGCGAAGCCGACCCACGCCAGGCGATAGCCTCCGTGATCGACGACCAGCCGGCAGATGTCGTCGAGGAGCTGGCGTTCGTCGCTCGCGCGCACCAGGGCCTGGTTGCATTCGCTAATGGTGCGCAGCGCGCGGTTGGCGCGGCGCAGCGCCATCTCCGCACGCTGCCTTTCGGTGACGTCGTGCGCGAGGACCAGCTCGGCGGAGCGGCCGTCGAACGCGAGGGCGTGGGAAGTCACCTCGACCTCGATGGTCTCGCCGTCCTTCCGGACGTGGCGCCAGGCTCCGGCGCGATCGAGGCCCTCGCTGCCCCGCGCGAGGTGGTCGAGGAGCCGGGGCACGTCCTCGCGCGGCCGGATCCCGGCGATCGTCATCGCCAGGAACTCGTCACGCGCGTAGCCGTAGTGCGCGACGGCGGCGTCGTTGACCGCGAGGAAGGCCAGCGTCTCCAGGTCGTAGACCCACATCGGATGCGGATTCGACTCGAACAGCTCCCGGTAGCGAGCCTCGCTGCTCGAGAGCGCCTGGCGGGCCCGCTCTGCTTCGCGGGCGCGGCGCGACGCCGCCTGCGCCAGCGCGAGCGCAGCGGCGAGCAGCAAGGTCGCGATCAGACCGGCGGCCAGTGCCGCCGCAGGCGCGAGGCCGAGGCCCTGGCCGGCATCGGCCGCCAGGCCGACGCGAACGCGAAGACGCGGACCCGGCCCGGCCGTGACGGCCTCGGCGAGCCAGACACCGGAGGCGAAGGTCCCCTGGCGCCAGACCTCCACCTCGCCTGAGGTCAGCTCGATCGCGAGCCCGGAGGCGATGTCCCGAATCAGGGTCGGGTACAGGATCCGGGTCTCGAACCGGCCGGCCAGGAAGCCAGCCAGCTCGTCGCCGGCAAAGACCGGGACGAACAGCCGGAAGCCGAGGCCTCCGCCGGCCGCGGGCTCCGGGCTGGTGAACGTCGGCGCTCGCGTCCGCACTGCCGCGAGCATGGTCGTGCGATCCGTCTCGCTCGCCGGGGCGTCTTCGAGACCGGCGGCCGGCGATCCGGCCGGTAGAACCCAGCCGATCCGGCCGGTGGGCGCCAGCCAGGCGACGGCGCTCATGCCTTTGATGCCGATCTGCCAGCGGCCCTCCTCGGCCAGCGCGGGGCCGGTACGCCTGGCGATGCCCAGCAGGCTGTCGGCGTAACCGCGCATGTTCGCGTCGAGCGCGGTGGCCGTGCTCCGAGCAGCGAGGGCCGCCAGCGTGATTGCTTCCGCGCGCTCATCGGCCACGACCGAGAGCCAGAGCCCGCCGGTTCCCGTGAAGCCGGCAAGGAGAGTCAACCAGGGAAGCCAGCGAGCCGACGCGAGCCTCTCGCGCCAGCTCGGTCGCGGCCCGATCGCGTCGGCCATCGACACTCTCCAAGCCGGTCGCTGGCGTGGCGTCCGAGCCGGCTTCGTGGAGTCTAGCCCCGGCTCAGGCCGTGGACGGCCAGGGCGCCCAGCGCCGCAGCCGGGGGCCGATCCAGGGCCTCGCGCATGGCGCGCGCGGGCGCGGCGGTGGGGAAGGTTGCACGCGCCGCTCGCAATTGCGGGGCCGGACCGCTCACGGGGCGCCCAGGACCTCGCGCAGCTTCCGCGCCAGGGAGTCCAGCGAGAACGGCTTCTCGATGAACCAGACCCCAGGCTCGAGCACGCCGCGCCTGCCGATGGTGTCGGCCGTGTAGCCCGAGGTGAAGAGGGTGCGGATCCGCGGCCTGATCGCCTTGACGCGCTCCGCCAGCTCCTTGCCGTTCATCACCGGCATCACGACGTCGGTCAGAAGCAGGTGGATCTCTCCGCCGTGCTTCTCGCACAGCGTCAGCGCGTCGCCGGGGCTGGGAGCTTCGAGCACGGCGTATCCGAGGCTCTCGAGCAACTCGCGGGTGATCTCGCGAAGTTGCTGCTGGTCCTCGACGAGCAGCACCGTCTCCCGCCCGCGCGCCGGCGGGCCGGCGGTCGCGGCCGGCTCCGTCGCCCGCCGCTCCAGGCGCGTCCTGGGGATGTGGATCCTGAAGGTCGTCCCCCGGCCGATCTCGCTTTCGATCTCGACGAATCCCTCGTTCTGCTTCACGACGCCGTAGACCATCGCCAGCCCGAGCCCCGTTCCCTTGCCTTCGGGCTTGGTCGTGAAGAAGGGTTCGAAGGCGCGCTCGCGGGTGCTCTCGTCCATGCCGATCCCCGTGTCCGTCACGGTCAGCAGCACGTACTCCCCCGGCCGCGAGCCGGGGTGCGTTTCGCAATACTCGGCATCGAGCGACACGGCGGCGGTTTCGACCGTCAGGGTGCCGCCGTCCGGCATCGCATCGCGGGCGTTGACGGCCAGGTTGGCGAGGATCTGGTCCACCTGCGAGGGGTCCATCAGCACCGGCCACGGCTCCGCGGCCAGCACGAACCGCAGCTCGACGTCCTCGCCGATGATCCGGTGCAGCAGCCGCTCCATGCCCTTGAGCTGGGCGTTCAGATCGAGCACACGGGGAGCGATCGTCTGCCGCCGCGAGAAGGCCAGGAGCTGACGCGTCAAGTCGGCGGAGCGCTCGGCGGCGTCGCGGATCGCGCGCAGGCTCTTGTGCACCGGGTCGACCGTGGGGACCTTCCGCAGCGCGATGTCGGCGTATCCGAGGATCACGCCCAGCATGTTGTTGAAGTCGTGGGCTACGCCCCCGGCGAGGCGGCCGATCGCCTCCATCTTCTGCGCCTGGCGCAACTGGGCCTCCAGAGCCCTCCGTTCGGCCTCCGAGCGCTTCAGCTCGGTGACGTCCCGGATCGTTGTCAGCGCGAAGGCCTCCTGGCCGAGCCGCATGATCTCGCCCGACACCAGGCATTCGCGGACGCCACCCGACGCGTCGCGGAAGGCGGCCGGCTGCTCGCGCACGGTGCCCGCTTCGCGGATCCGGGCCAGGTACGTTTCGCGCTCGCCAGGGTCGACCCACACGCCCAGCTCCAGCGTGGTGCGGCCGAGAGCCTGCTCACGCGAGAATCCGGAGAGCCTCACGAACACGTCGTTGACCTCGACGAGCCGGCCGTCGGAGAGGCTCGAGATCACGATGCCGTCGGGGCTGGCCTGGAAAGCCCGGGAGAACTTCTCCTCCTGGTGGCGCAGGGCCTGCTGGGCGGCGTCCTGGGCGGTGACGTCCTCGGCCACGCCGACGATCCGGTGGACGCGCCCAGACTCGTCCGCGACCGGAAAGGCCCTGTCGCGGATCCAGCGCACGCCGCCGTCGGGCCGGACGATTCGGTAGCGCTCGTCGAAGGTGCCGGCGGCCTGGCGCGTGACCGCCGCCTCCGCCACCCGCGCCCGATCGTCGGGATGGACGGCATCCAGCCAGTCCTTCGGGCTCGCATACAAGCTCTCGCAGGTGCGACCCCAGATCCGCTCGTAGCCGGGGCTCACATAGAGCATCTGCTGCTTGGTGGGGTCGGTCATCCAGAACACCTCGTCGATGCAGTCGGTGATCTGGCGGAACCTGGCCTCGCTCTCCTTGAGCTGCTCCAGGCTGCGTGCGCGCTCCGTGACGTCGCGCAGGACTACGGTGAAGAGGGGCTTGCCGCCCGCCTGGGTGCGGGAGATGGCCGCCTCCGTGGGGAACTCCTCGCCGTCGGCCCGCAGCCCCGATACGGTCCGGAAACCCACCATCGCCCGGTTGGTGATTCCTGTCCCGCCGAAGCTGTCGACTGCTTCGCGATGCGACGCGCGGAACCGTTCGGGGAGGAAGCGGTCGAGCGGCCGGCCGACCGCCTCCTCGCGGGAGCAGCGGAACATCCTTTCCGCGGCCGGGTTGAACAGCACGATCCGCTGGTCCGCGCCGATCGAGACGATCGCGTCCATCGCCGAGTCGATCACGCCCGCGAGGCGGGCTTCGCTCTCGCGCAGCGCCATCTGTTCGCGGGCGAGCAGCACGCGATGATGCGCGTTCTCGAGCGCGGCCGGGAGCGCGTAGAGGTAGTTGGGGTTCTTGACCAGATAGTCGGTCGCGCCCAGGCGGAGGGCCTGGGCAGCGACCTCCTCGTCGCCCTGGCCCGTCACGAGCACGACCGGCACGTCCAGACGGCGGTCCTCGCGGATGACCTTGAGCACGTCGAGCGCCGTATCCCCCGGCAGGCGGTAATCGAGCATCAGGACGTCGCAAGGGCATGCCTGGCCGGGGGTGGCGGGAAGCCGGCGCAACGCCTCTTCACCGCTGTCGACGACCTCGACGCGGATGTGGGGAGCATGCTGCGCCAGGTGGCGTTCGGTCAGCGCGAGATCCGAAGCATGGTGCTCCGCGTAGAGGACGCGCAGCGTCCCGGACCGCCGCTGCCTCTCGGCGCGGAAGCGCGCGAGCGCCGCCTCGAGGGTGGTGGGGAGCCGCGCGGCGTAGCCCTCGCGCTTCGCGACGTAATCGTCGGCGCCGGCCTTCAAGGCCGCCACCGCCACCTCCTCGTCCCCCACGCTCGTCAGGATCACCACGGCCACGCCGAGGCCGCTCCGGCGGATCTCGTGCAGGAGGTCCATGCCGCTTCCGTCGGGCAGCCGCAGGTCGATCAGAACCAGATCGTAGGGACCGTCGGCGGCCAGGCGCTTCCGAGCCTCGGCCAGGGTCGGCGCCGTCTCGAGGCTCGCGGCTGGGTCGTAGCCGGCCAGCTCGATCCGCGTGAGGTCCGCGTCGGCCGGGCTGTCTTCGACGTAGAGGATCCTCATGTCGCTCACGGCGCTGGTTTGTTCAGGATCGTCCAGTAGAGGTCGATCTGCTCCGCGACGGCCACGAAGGAGTCGAAATCGACCGGCTTCACGATGTAGGAGTTCGCGCCGAGCCGGTAGGCCATCTGGACGTCGGCGTCCTCCGCCGATGTGGTCAGCACGACGATCGGGATCGCGCTCGATGCCGGATGCGCCCGAAACCGCCGCAGCACCTCGAGGCCGTCGACCTTCGGCAGCTTGAGGTCGAGCAGGATCACTGCCGGCAGCGGAGCCCCCGCCTCCCAGCGGGCGAGCCAGCCCAGAGCTTCCTCGCCGTCCCGCGCCACCTCGACGCCGTTGGTGACGTGGCGGCGCTTGAACGCGCGCACGGTCAGGTCGACGTCCATGGCGTTGTCTTCGACGAGCAGGATCGGACCGTTCCTGGTCATGGCTGCCTCGGGATCTCCAGAAAGAACGTCGCGCCCTCGCCGATGCGGCTCTCCGCCCAGGCCCTCCCCCCCATCCGCTCGAGCGCGCGGCGCACCATCGCGAGACCCACGCCGGTGCCGGAATAGTCCTCGGATCGGTGCAGGCGCTGGAAGATCTCAAAGATGCGATCGTGGAACTTCATGTCGAAGCCGATGCCGTTGTCGCGAACCCACAGAAGACAGGCCGCCTCGCTCAGCCGGCCGCCGATCTCGATCGCGGGCGCGCGCGCGTCGCGCGTGAACTTCAGCGCGTTCTCGATCAGGTTGCGCAGGGCGATCGCGAGGCCCTCCCGGTCCCCGGTGACGGCCGCGGCCGGCACCTCCAGGCTCAGGTGGACTCCGCGCGCCGCGATCTCGCCCGCTCGATCGGCGACGATGCCTTCCACCAGGGGCCGCAGGTCGATCCGTCCGGTCTCGACGTGGCGCCGCTCGAGCCGCGAATAGGCCAGCAGGTCGTCGATCAGATGCCCCATCTGGGCCGTGGCCTGGCGGACGTTGTGGAGGAAGCTGCGCCCCTCTTCGTCGAGCCTTTCGGCGTGCTCCTGGAGCAGCAGCCGGCTGTAGCCGTCGATCCCGCGCAGCGGCGCCTTGAGGTCGTGCGAAACGGAGTAGGCGAAGGTCTCGAGCCCGCGGGTGCGCGCGTCCAGCTCGGCCGTGCGCTCGGCGACGCGCCGCTCCAGCTCCGCGTTCAGCTCGCGGTAGCGAGCCTCGCTCGCGCGCAGGCTGGCCTCCTCGCGGCTGCGGGTGATCGCGATCGCCGCGGTGTGGGTGGTGACGTCGATCAGGCGCAGGTGGCGCTCCGTCGGGCGGGCGGGCTGCCGGAAGTAGAGCGCGAAGGTTCCCAGGACGTTTCTCTGAGAGTCGAAGATCGGCGTCGACCAGCAGGCCCGCAGCCCGTGAGCGGCGGCCAGCGCGCGGTAGTCGTTCCAGAGCGGGTCAGTGCCGATGTCCTCCACGATCACCGCCTCGCGCCGGAATGCCGCCGTCCCGCACGAGCCCGCGCGCTCACCGATCGGCGAGCCGTCGATGGCCTGCGTGAAGGCCGGCGGCAGGCGCGGCGCCGCTCCGTGGCGAACGTGGACGCCGTCCTCGTCGAGCAGGAGGATGGAGCTCAGCATCTCGGCCGACTGCGCCTCGACGACACGCAGCAGCGCGTCGAGCGTTTCTCCGAGCGGGGCGCCGGCGGCGATCATCTCGAGCACCCGCTTCTGCCCGAGGATGAGCGCCTCGGCCTGCTTGCGTTCGGTGATCTCGGTGAAGTAGATGGAGAGACCGCCCTCGCTCGGGTAGATGCGGTTCTTGTACCAGCGATCCCAGGGCGGGTAGTACTCCTCGATCTCGACCACGACGCCTCGAGACATCGCTTCCTGGTAGGCGTGGTAGAATTTTTGGCCTACGCCCTCCGGGAACTCGGTCCAGATGTGCTTTCCGAGGAGGTCCTCGGCGCGCCGTCCGAACAGCTCCGCCGCCTTCCGGTTCACGTACGTGTAGCGCCAGCCGCGGTCCAGGGCGACGAAGGCGTCGGAGATGCTCTCGAGCAGGGTCGCCCGCTGGCGGTCCGCCGCCGCCAGCGCCTCGGCGGCCCGCACGCGCTCCGTGACGTCGTCGAAGGCCGCCACCATGCCGTCGAAGCCCGCGTCGTCCTCGAGGGGAGCGGCATTGATCGCCAGCAGCCGCCGCCTGCCGTCCGGGAACTCGATGGCGTGCCGGACGTCGTGGACCGCCTGCCGGGTCGTCCTCACCTGCTCGAAGGGAAGCTCGTTCTCGGGGAACGGGCCGCCGTCGTGGTCCGTGATCCGCCAGGCAGGGGCGTTGTAGGCTCGCCCGGCGATCTCGCCTCGAGTCAGCTCGAGGATCTGTTCCGCGCGGGCATTCGCGAACACCAGCCTTCCCTCGCGGTCCGCGCGCACGATTCCGACCGGGCTGCTCTCGGCGATCCGCTGGACGGTGTCGCGTTCGCGCCGCAGCGCCAACTCGGCGTTCTTGCGCGCGCTGATGTCCTCGGTCGCCACGATGATGCCGCCGATCTCGCCGTCGGTTCGGCGCCACGGCCGGACCTCCCAGCGGATCCAGTCGGTCGCACCGTCGGCGCGCACGAACCCCTCTTCCTCGCTCTTCTCGACCGCGCCGGCCAGGCAGCGGCGATGGACCTCGCGCCAGCGAGCCGGGATCTCGGGGAAGACGTCGTAGTGGCTGCGGCCCAGGATGGGCTCGGTGCCCAGCCTGTAGTCCTGCATCCAGCGCCGGCTCACGACCAGGTACCTCATGTCGCGATCGAACATCGCCACCGCCGCCGGGGCGTGCTCGGCGTACAGCCGAAGCTGCTCCTCGCGCTCCTGCAGTGCGGCCTGCGCGCGCTTGGGTTCCGTGATGTCGATGTGGCAGCCGAGCATGCGCTCGGGTTGGCCGCGGTCGTCGTACTCGAGGGACGCCTGGGCCAGGATCCAGCGATACGAGCCGTCCTTGTGCCGGAAGCGGAACTCCATCCGATAGTCGGGCCACGGCTCGGCGATGTAGCGGCGCACGGCGGCCAGGGCGCCGGGCAGGTCGTCGGGATGAACGCGACACTCCCACTCGCGGAAATCGTCCGCGATCTCGCTGTCCTCGTGGCCGATCTGGCGCTTCCACTCCGAGGAGTAGCGGACCCTGTTCGTGCGCAGATCCCAGTCCCACAGGCCGACGTTGCCTGCGCGGATCGCCATGCGCAGGCGTTCCTCCGCCTGGCGCAGGTCCTCGGCCGGGGCCGCCGTCACGAGCCCCCCGAACGCGGCGGCGGCGAATGTGTCCGGCCTCCGCGCGCGCCGGGCGCCGGCTTGCCGCGCTGGTGCGAGTGCAGCGGCGCTGACGCGGCTGACCTGGGGCCACGGGATGCCGGTTCTCGCACGAGAGCGCCCTTTCCGGTCCGCAATGAAGCTCGAAACAGACGGTACGCTCGCTGTTCGGCGGGCGTCAAGGTCACACCGGCGGGCCGCCGATCCGCTGCCGCCGGCATGCCGGAGTCGCTCCGGGCGGCCCGTGGTTGTAGACGGCATCCCGTGCCCGCGGATCGTCGAGGTCGTCGACCGCAAGACCGTCCGCGGTTTCCCGGGCGAGCGAGGCATGAACTTCGCCGCGCGGATCGCGTTCAGCCCGGACGGGGCCCGGCTCGCCCACGTGCTCGGCGAGCGCGAGCGGAGAACAGGCCCGGGGTCGTGTTCCGGGCGACTCCTATCACATCGAGTTGTGACCCGCCAAGGGCGCTTCCAGTCGGCCCTACCCCACTCCGAGGCCGATCGCGCCGGCCCGGAGCAGTCCATCGACGTCCCTAAGGCGTGAAGCGCCTTCCTGAACGCCTGTTCAGGGACTCTTCAGTGGCGTGAGACACCGCCCCGGCCGATCCTCTTCACGGGCGAGGCCCTCGCTCCGCGTCCACTCGGAGCCGGTGCCTGGCAGTGGAGGAGCAATGCGAAGACACGACGATCGTCAGCGCCGGGCCGTGGGGCTCGGGCTGGCGGGCTGCCTGGCCCTGGTGTCGGCCGTGGCCGCGGCGAAAACGCCGGCCAAGGCCGTCGACTGGGTCGCTTTGAACCCCGCCTTCGACGGGGCCACCTTCGTCAACGACGTATCCACCTGCGCCACATGTCACGACGAGGCGGTCAAGGGCTTCGGCCCGACCCTCCACGCGAAGGCCCTTGGGCACGGGTCCGCAGAAGCCAACCAGTGCGAGAGCTGTCACGGCCCGCGCAGCAAGCACGTCGAGAACCCGTCGGACGAGCTGGCTTTCGGCAAGCTGACGACGCCGCAGCAGTCCGCCGTCTGCCTGCAGTGCCACCAGGGCGGCGCGCGGATGGGCTGGAAGGCGGGCGCCCACGGCCAGGGCGACGTCAGCTGCACGTCGTGCCACGACGTGATGGCGAACAAGAGCGAGCGCGCGATGCTGAAGAAGGCGTCGGGGCCGGAGACCTGCTACCAGTGCCACGGCGAGGTCCGCGGCAAGATGATGAAGACCTCCCACCATCCCGTCCGCGAGGGCGCTATGGACTGCGCGAGCTGCCACAACGTGCACGGCTCGAAGCAGGCGCTGCTGGTCAAGAACACGCTCAACGAGACCTGCACGACCTGCCACTCGGACAAGCGCGGGCCCTTCCTGTGGGAGCACGCGCCGGTGCGCGAGAGCTGCGCGAACTGCCACGAGGCGCACGGTTCCAGCAACCGGAACCTGCTGGCCGCCAAGGACTCGTTCCTGTGCCTGAGCTGCCACTCCTACGGCGGCCACATCAACCTGCCCCGCTACAACCGCACGAACAACCCCCTGGGCGGCGGCTGCGTCAACTGCCACATCACGACCCACGGTTCGAACCACCCGTCGGGCGCCAAGCAGACGCGGTAGAGGAGGCACGCCATGAACGCCAACCAGAAGATCGCCATCCTCGCCGCCGGCCTGCTGTTGAGCGCCGTCGCCGCGGCGGACGAGCCGAAGACCGTGCAGGTCTCCGGTACCGTCAGCACCGGGGGCCGGGCCGTCGACAACGACACCGACTCGAGCAAGCTCACCGAGTACCGCGATCTCGACGACGACGCCTTCGTGCCGAAGCTCACGCTCAGCGTGTTCGACACGGTCAACCGGCGCTACTTCGACTTCAGCGGCTCGAACGTCAGCCTCGACGACCAGCGCCTGTTCGCGCGCGGCGGCCAGTTCGGAGCCTGGCGCGCCAGCGTCGACTGGATGAACGTCCCCCACGACTACAGCAACAAGGCGCAGACCCCGTACCAGCTGCGCGGCCCCGGCCTGCTCGAGGTCAGCTCGAACGTGCCGATCACCTTCAAGAAGCTCAACACGGTGGCGGCGGACGCGCCCAGCGTGCTGGCCCAGGACTTGTTGATCGCCGCCTACCAGGCCGGCAGCCTCGCGCCCACGCCGCTCGCGACCCGGAATGGGTTCGGCAACCTCGGCTTCGAGTACGCGGGCATCGAGCACCTGACCCTCGGCGCCGTCTACGACCGGCGCACCCGCGACGGCCTCAAGGTCGGCTACGGCCCGATCGGCGACCGCCCGCCGCGCACGCTGGGCGTCCAGCTCACCGAGCCGGTCGATCACCTGAACCAGGACTTGACCCTGTCGGCCGACTGGGTCAGCGGCCGCTACCAGGCCCAGCTCTCCTATCAGTACTCCGACTTCGCCAACCAGGTCGACACCCTCACCTGGGAGAACCTGTACGCGACGCAGGCGCCGGGGGCGACGACGGACGTGTGGGATCGCGCCGTCTCGACCTATGGCCGCCGGCCGCTGGCCCCGGACAACCAGTTCCACAAGCTGCAGGGCAGCTTCGCCGTCGAGTTGCCGGCCGACAGCCTGCTGAGCGCGACGCTCGCGTACGGCCGCATGCAGCAGGACCAGGCGCTGCTGCCTTACAGCTACAACGCCGACATCCTGGTCAACAGGACGCTGCCGCAGGCCACGGCCGACGCCAGCATGACCACGACCCAGGTGCTGCTCGACTACGTCGTCGCGGTCGGGTCGCGGGTCGACCTGCGCGCCTACCTGCGCTACTACGGCCTCGACAACGAGACCCCGATGGCGCAGTGGCAGTACGTCACCTCGGACACGCCCGGCACGACCGGCACCGTCTCGTACAAGAACATGCGCGTGAACCTGGCCTACGCCCAGGACCGCACCAACGCCGGCGCCACCGCCACCTTCCGCCTGCGCGACGGCTGGAACAGCAGCCTGGGCCTCGGCTACGAGTACGAGGGCGTCGACCGCGACTACCGCGAGGCGGACACCGACGAAAGCCGTCTGGTCGCCAGCTTCCGCGCGCGCCCGGCGAAGTGGGCGCGGCTGCGCGCGCGCTACGCCTACGGCAGCCGGGACGGCGACTACGACCCCTTCGTGACCCGCCAGAGCTACTGGTATCCGCTGGCGGCCGCCAACGATCTCGACAACCCCAAGGTCGCGTTCAGCAACCACCCGGACATGGTTCGCTACGACGTGGCGGACCGCCTGCGTCAACAGGCCGACCTGTCGCTGAGCCTGGCGCCCGGGGAGACCTGGTCGCTGACGGGGAGCCTGCGCTACATGAACGACGACTTCGCCTCCGACGTGCAGCCCTGGGTGGCTGATGTCGGCCAGGTCGGCGCGACCTCGCCCGGCGACCAGCTCGGCCTGCTCGAGCGCGAGCAACTGCGGCTGGGCGTCGACGCCTTCTACATGGTCGGCGAGAAGGCCACGTTCAACGCGTTCGTGGCCTGGGACAAGGGCGCCAGCCTGCAGCGCTCGCTGGAGTTCAACGAGAACAACAAGCTGAACCCGAGCACGGTCGCGACGGCCGAGCTGGGTCCCTGGACCCGCGCCTCGAGCCAGTGGACGGCCGACTTCGACGACAGGGCGCTCAGCGCCGGCATCGGCGCCAACCTGACGCTGCGCGACCGGGTCACGCTGAGCGCCAGCTACACGGCGTCGCTCGCCGACATCGAGCTGTCCTACGGCGGCTACGGCGTCACCAATTGGGACGGCACGCCGTTCCCGCCCAACCACCAGTTCCAGTTCCCCGCGGCGCCGCCGATCGTCAGCAACGACTATCACGTGGTCGACGTGCGGCTCGAGTTTCCGCTGCTGCGCGACGTGATGGCCACGATCGGCTACGGCTTCGAGCGCTATCGCACCGACGACTGGCAGCAGTCGGCGCAGCAGCCGTGGTCGGAGCCCGTGGGCAGCGAGTTCCTGGTGCGCGACAGCTCCCGCTCGCACCAGTGGGGCAACCGGTTCTTCAACCTCGGCAGCGACCTCGCGCCGAGCTACGACGCCCACGTCGCCTGGGCGGCCTTCAGCTACCGCTTCTAGGCGGCGGTCCTGGCGGCGGGGGCGCCGGCCGCTTGCCGGGCCGCCGCCGCCACTCCGTTTCCGAGAGGGCGAGGCTATGCTCGACGCCGATCCGATGCCCGCCGAGACCCCCGCCCGCATCCTCGTCGTCGAGGACGAGCCCAAGGTCGCGGAGGCGCTGCGCTCGGGCCTCGAGGAGGCGGGCTTCGTGGTGGCGTCGGCCCGCGACGGGGAGGAGGGCTTCTTCCTGGCCTCCTCCGAGAGCTTCGACGCGATCGTCCTCGACCGCGTGCTGCCGGGACGCGACGGGCTCTCGATCCTCGGCGCACTCCGGCGCAAGGGCGTACTGGTGCCCGTGCTGCTGCTCACCGCGCTCGACGGCGTCGAGGAGCGAGTGGCCGGGCTCGACGCGGGCGCCGACGACTACCTGGCCAAGCCGTTCGCGTTCCCCGAGCTGCTGGCCCGGCTGCGGGCGCTGCTCCGCCGGGGGCGCGGCGACAACCTGCTGCTGCTCGCGGTGGCCGACCTGCGGGTCGGCGTGGCGCGGCGCGAGGTGGCGCGGGGCGACCAGGCGATCGAGCTGACGCCGCGCGAGTACGAGCTGCTCGAATACCTCGTGCGTCACCGCGGCCAGATCGTCTCGCGCGAGATGCTGGCCCGCGACGTCTGGAAGGAGACCCAGCGCGGCACGCCGCTCGACAACGTGATCGACGTGCACGTGGCGCGGCTGCGCAAGAAGGTCGACCAGGGCTTCGAGCCGCGCCTGATCCACACCGTGCGCGGGGTTGGCTTCCTGCTCGGCGAGCAGGCCCCCGGGGAGGGCCGCTGAGCACCTCGTGGTCGTTGCGCCGGCGCCTGACCGTCCACTACACGGGGCTGCTGGCGGTGGCCCTGGCGCTGTACGGCGCGGGAACCTACGTGATCCTGCGCCGGCACGCCCGGGTCGAGCTCGACCACCGCCTGCAGGAGGACGTCGAGCGCGCCGTGCGCGATGCCGAGCTCGGCCCGGCGGGCGAGGTCCGCTGGCGGCACGCCGACGACCACAAGGGGGGCTCCTCCGAGCCGGGCCGAGGCCACTGGGTCGAGCTCTGGAGCCTGGCCGGCAAGCTGCTCCTCGCGGGCACGACTGCCGAACCCCTCGAGCTGGGGCCGCCGCCGGCGGCGGGCGAGGCGGCGGCGGCGCCGCAGAGCCGCCGTCTCGGCGAACACCCCCTGCGCGTCTTGACCCGCGAGCGGAACGTCGAAGGCACGCCGCTGCGGGTGCGGGTCGCGATCTCGGAAACGCCCATGTACACGCGGCTGCGCGAGCTGCTGTTCGGCCTCGGCCTCGGCCTGGCCGTCGTCCTCGGTCTCGCTGCCGCTGGCGGGCGGGCGCTCGCCGCCCGCGCCCTCTCCCCGCTCGCGGCGATGGCGGCCCGGGCCCGCCGGATCAGCGCGGAGCACCTCTCGGAGCGGCTCGATGCCCGCGGGGCGGGGGGCGAGCTCGAGCAGCTCGGGGAGGCCTTCAACGACGCGTTTGCGCGGCTGGAGGCCTCCTTCGATCAGCTCCGGCGCTTCACGGCGGACGCCTCCCACGAGCTGCGGACGCCGCTCACCGCGCTGCGCAGCGTGGGCGAGGTGGGGCTCGCTCCCGGCCACTCGGCCGAGCAGTATCGCGAGGTCGTCGCCTCGATGCTCGAGGAGGCGGACCGGTTGACCCGGCTCGTCGACGCGCTGCTCCAGCTCGCGCGGGCCGAGACGGGCCGCAGCCCGCTGGCCCTCGAGAGCCTCGACGCGGCGGACCTGGCTGCGGGCGTCGTGGCCCAGATCGCCGTGCTGGCCGAAGAGCGCGGGCAGCAGCTCACGTGCACGTCCGCTGGAGCCGCTCCGCTGCAGGGCGACCGCGTCGTGCTGCGGATGGCGCTGATGAACCTGGTCGACAACGCGATCAAGTACGGCCGCGTCGGCGGCCGCGTCGAGGTCGAGGTCAGGGCGACGGAGGCCGAGGTGAGCGTGGCGGTCCGCGACGACGGACCGGGCATCGCCCCCGAACACCGGGAGCGCGTGTTCGACCGCTTCTTCCGCGTGGACCGCGACCGGGCGCGATCGCCGGGCGGCGCCGGACTCGGCCTGGCCCTGGCGCGGTGGGCCGCCGAGGCCCACGCTGGACGGATCGAGCTGCACAGCGAGGTCGGCGCCGGCAGCACGTTCCGGCTGGTCCTGCCGCGCACGCGCGTGGCCTGACCGCGCCAGGCTCCGATCCTCGATCCCCCACGCCTCGTCCCGGACGAGCTCCATGTCCGCCCGCGGGCCCCGGGGAGGAGCGGCGGTATAGCATTGCCCAGCGATGAAACCTGGGGCGCCGCAGCCGCCGGGCCTGATCGAGACGCTGGCGGCCGGCGTGGCGCACGAGGTTCGCAACCCGCTGAACTCCCTGCAGATCAACGTCGGCATCCTGGAGCAGGAGCTGGGGGAGCTGCTGCCCGACCGCTCCGCCCACGTCTTCGAGGTCCTCGGCGGGATCGCGAGCGAGATCAAGCGCCTCGACGACTTCGTCTCGGAGTTCCTGCGCTTCGCGCGCGCGCCCGCGCCGAACCGCGAGCGGGTGCGGATCGCCCCGCTCGTCAGCGACCTCGTCGCCTTCATGGCGCCCGAGTGCTCCAAGAAGGCAGTCGCGCTCGAGATGGACCTGCGCGGTCCCGAGTCCGCCCTGGTGGACGGCTTCCAGCTCAAGCAGGCCATCCTCAACCTGGTGCTGAACGCCCTGCAGGCGACGCATTCCGGCGGCCGGATCGTGGTGCGCACGGCGGGAGACGAGCGCTGCCTGCGGGTCGCGGTCGCGGACGACGGCGAAGGCATGAGCCCGGAGGTCAGGCAGCAGGCGCTCACGCCGTTCTTTACGACGCGCACGGAGGGAACGGGTCTGGGGCTGCCGCTGGTGAGCCGCATCGTCGAGCAGCACGGGGGCTCGATCGAGCTGTCGGCCTCGCCGGGCGGCGGGACGACGGTCTCGCTCGCGTTCCCGGCGCCGCGCGAGACCTGAGGTGCCCGGCGGCCGCAGGATCCTGCTCGTCGACGACCACGCGGAGAGCCGCTCGAGCCTCGCCTACGTCCTCGAGAAGCGCGGCGAGAGCGTGCTCCAGGCGCCGAACGGCCGCGCCGCGCTGGTGCTGGCCCGCCACGAGCGGCTGCACGCGCTGATCCTCGACCTGAAGCTGCCCGACATGGACGGCCTGTCGGTGCTCGACGCCGTGCTCGAGGAAGCGCCGGGCCTGCCGGCGATCGTGGTGACCGGGTTCGGATCGATCGACATGGCCGTCGAGGCGATGAAGCGCGGGGCCTCCGACTTCCTGACCAAGCCGATCCAGGTCGACAACCTGCTGTCGATCCTGGACCGCTGCGTCGAGCAGGCGGGCCTGAGCGGGGCCGTCTCGACGCCGCCGAGCGCGGCGGCCGCCGAGATGCGCCAGCTCGGGATCGTCGGCGAGTCGCGCGCGATGCTCGCGCTGTTCGACGCGCTGAAGCGGGCGGCGCCCCACGACTCGACGGTGCTGGTCCTCGGCGAGAGCGGCACCGGCAAGGAGCTGATCGCGCGCGCGTTGCACGCGCTGGGTCCGCGCTCGGCGGGCCCCTTCGTCGCCGTCAACTGCGCCACGCTGTCGGACCACATCCTCGAGAGCGAGCTGTTCGGCCACGAGCGCGGCGCCTTCACCAGCGCGGACCGCGCCAAGCCGGGCGTGATGGAGACGGCCGACGGCGGCACGCTGCTGCTGGACGAGGTGAACGAGATGGGCCTGGGCTGTCAGGCCAAGCTGCTGCGCGCGATCGAGCGGCGCGAGTTCCGCCGCGTGGGAGGCACCCGCAAGATCAAGGTCAACCTGCGCGTGTGCGCCGCCTCGAACGTCGACATGGAGGACTGCGTCTCGAGCGGCCGCTTCCGCGCGGACCTCTACTATCGGCTCAAGGTGCTGAGCCTGGAGGTGCCGCCGCTGCGCGAGCGCAAAGAGGCGATCCCGGTCCTCGCCCAGCACTTCCTCGACGAGGTCACGACGACGGCACGCCTGCCGCAACGGCACCTGACGCCCGAGGCGCTCGCCCAGCTCGCACGCTACGAGTGGCCGGGCAACGTGCGCGAGCTGCGCAACGTGATGGAGAGCGTCGCCCTGATGGGCCCCAAGCCGACGATCGACGTCGCCGACCTGCCGGCGAACGTACGCAAGCTCGCCGTCGGAGAGCTGCGCATCGCGGTGGGAACCACGCTCGACGCGGCCGAGCGCGAGCTCATCACGCGGACGCTGGCGGCGTACCCGACGATCAAGGAGAGCGCCCGTGTGCTGGGGATCGGCCTGCGCACGCTCCACAGCAAGATCCAGCGCTACGGTCTGCGAGGCCGCTCCTGACGCCGCGGTGTGCGGCTTCGGCATCTCGGGGGGCCCCGGCGGCCTCCAGAGTGCCAGATCGGCGCTCGGTTGCGCTGGGTACCAGCCTCCTCGTGCCGAATCGGCACGATTCGAGATTCCAGCGGTCGCGGGAGGGGATGCTGGAATCGATCTGGAACTATTCGAATCAATGACATAGAGCCAGGTGCCCGCAGACGGCACGCCGCCTGCTACTGCTCGCTGCGTGACCCGACAGAGAGCCGGCAGCGCGAAGACGCTGGGCGAGGCTCTCGCCGTGAAGCGCGCCCTTCTCGTGGGCGGCAGCCCCGACTGGCCGGCGGACCTCGAGAGCAGCCTGGGCCGCGCCGGGTACCTGGTCGAGGACGTGACGGAGCTGGCCCTGGCGTCGCCGCTGCTGGCGGACGACCGCATCCGGGCGATCTTCGTCCCCGCGCGGCCGTTCGCGGCGAGCGACCTGCTGCTCCTGCGGCGCATCCGCGCGGACGCCCCGCGCACGGCAATCGTCGTCGTCACGCAGACACCCACCCAGCCCGACCTCAAGCGCGCGTTCGAGAGCGGCGCCACGGCTTTCCTGTCGTGGCCCGCGTCAGCCGAGGCCCTGCGCCAGGCGATCGAGAGCGGCGATGCGGTCCCGGGCGATCAGAGGAGACCATGACGATCGAGGCGACGCTGGACGAGATCCGCGGCCTGATCGAGCTCGCGACGCTCGACGATCCGGGGGACGCACCGCTCGCGAAGGGGGAGGCCGCCCGGCGCGAGTCGCTCCGCAAGAGCCTGGCGGCCAGGCTGGTCGCGCGCCACGAGGCGCTGTTCGAGGCCGGGAGGCGGCCCACGATCGTGCCGATCGAGCGCGAGACCTGCGCAGCCTGCCACCTGCGGCTTCCCACCATGATCGTGTCCCGCGCGCGCCGCGCGCCAGCGGTGCTCACCTGCCCGCACTGCCAGCGCATGCTGTTCTGGCCCGTGCTGCTGGAGCCGGAGCTGGCGGCCCCGCCCGCCCCGGCCCCGGCCAAGAAGCGGGCGCCGCGCCGGACGCGGGGCGGCGTGGCCATCGGCCGTTCCTGATGGCTGTCGCCACGGCGACGCGCGAGCCGGTCCCGTGAGCGGAGGCCCGGACCCGGCAGCCCTGCTCCCCGCCGCCCTGGCGCTGCGGCTCGGGAGCATCGCCCTGGCGCTCGCCTCGGCTCGCCGGCCCGCGGTCAGCCGCGCCGTCGCGCTCGCCGGCTCCTGCCTGGCCTCGCTCTCGACCGGGGCGCTCGCCGTGTCGGTCCTGGCGAGCGGTCGAGCTGTGAGCGGCAACCTCCTGTTGCACGGCGCCTCCGGCTTCGCCCTCGGCTACGGCGTCGACGGCCTGTCGGCCTGGTTCCTGCTCGCGCTGTCGCTGCTCGCGATCCCGATCGCCGTCTACAGCCTCGGCTACCTCGCGCACGGCGCCCTCGAGCGACGCTCGTCCTTCGTGGCGATCGGCTTCAGCGTGCTGGCTGGCGCCGTCGAGCTGGTGTTCACGGCCGACGGCGTCGTCGGATTCCTGTTCGCCTGGGAGCTGATGACGCTCGCGACCGCGGCGCTGGTGGCGACCGAGCACGAGGGCGGCGAGGCGCGGCGCGCCGCATTCCTCTTCCTCGCGATGTCCCACGTGGCCACCGGGTGCCTGATCGCGGGGTTCCTGATCCTGTCGGCCGCCACCGGCTCGCTGAGCTTCGCCCAAATGCTCGTGGACGCCCCGCTCGACGGCACGCGCCGGGATGTGGTGTTCGTTCTGTTCCTGGTCGGCTTCGGTGTGAAGGCGGGGGTCATCCCGTTGCACGTGTGGCTCCCGGAGGGGCATCCGGCGGCTCCCAGCAACGTCTCCGCGCTGATGTCCGCCGTGCTGATCAAGACCGGGATCTACGGCCTCTTCCGCGTCTGCGCCTTCGGTCTCGGCACTCCCGCCCCGAGCTGGGGAGTGCTGATCCTCCTGCTGGGCGGCGTCTCTGCCATGCTCGGCGTGCTCTACGCGCTGGTGCAGCACGACCTGAAGCGATTGCTCGCCTACCACAGCATCGAGAACGTCGGGATCATCCTGCTCGGCCTCGGCGCCGGGATGATGGCGCTCTCGGCCGGGCGCGGCGAGCTGGCGGCGGTAGGTCTCGCGGCGAGCCTCTACCATGTGCTGAACCACGCGGTCTTCAAGGGCCTGCTCTTCCTCGGCGCCGGCTCGGTCGTGATGGCGACCGGGACGCGCCAGATCGAAGAGCTGGGCGGCCTGATCAAGCGCATGCCGTGGACGGCCATCCTCTTCCTGGTCGGAGCCATGGCGATCTCGGGCCTGCCGCTGCTCAACGGCTTCGTCAGCGAGTGGCTGCTCTTCCAGGCGCTGCTCTACGGCTTCCAGCTCTCGCCCGAGGCGCTCGTGCGCTTCCTGTTCCCGGTCGCGGGCGCGCTGCTGGCGCTGACGAGCGCCTTGGCGGCGGCCTGCTTCGTCAAGGCCTTCGGCATCACCTTCCTCGCCCTGCCGCGCGGCGAAGGCGCCGCGAACGCGCGCGAGTCCTCCTGGCTGATGCTCGCCCCGCAGGCGTTCCTCGCGCTCGCCTGCCTGGCACTCGGTCTCTTCCCCGGCCTCGTGCTCGACGTGCTGCTCGGCGTCACCGCCTCCCTGCCCGGCGTCCAGCCGGCCCCCGAGATGGTCCGTGGCGCCTTTGCGATCGCTCCCGGGCCGGGACACTTCGACCACCTGGAGCCGGCGCTCGTCGCGATCGCGGCGCTGGCGGCGGCCGGGCTCGCCGGCCTGCTCTCGCTCGCGGCCAGATATCGCGCCAGACGAGCCGCCACCTGGGGCTGCGGAGGCGAGCTGTCTGCGCGCACCGAGTACACCGCCACCGCCTTCTCCAAGCCGCTGATGCTGATCTTCTCCGCGATCTACCGGCCCACGCGCGAGGTCCAGGCCCTCGGCGAAGCGCACTTCCCGCGCGAGGTCACCTACAAGGCCCAGATCGAGCCCACCTTCGAGCGCTTCGTCTACGCGCCGCTCACCCGCGGCGTGCTGGCGCTCGCCGACCGCATGAAGGTCATCCAGGCCGGAAGCCTTCACGCCTATCTCGCCTACGTGATGGCGCTGGTGCTCGGCCTGGTGCTGCTCGTCTGGTTGCGAGGCTGACGTGATCCACCGCATGAAGGCCATCCTGGCCGGAGGCCTCTACGCCCCTCTCGCCTGCGCGCTGACCCTCGGCATCGCTCTGCTGTGGCTGGGACGTGGCCGTTGAGCCTCGCCGTGTCGTTCGCCCAGGCCCTGGTGCAGGCGGCGGTCCTGCTCGCGCTGGCGCCGCTCCTTCGCGGGGCGATCAAGAAGATGAAGGCGGCCTTCCAGACGCGACAGGGCCCGCCGCTGCTGCAGGGCTACTACGACCTGCGCAAGCAGCTCGGCAAGCAGCCCGTGCGATCCGAAGTGTCCTCGTGGGTCTTCGTCGCGGGGCCGCGGGTCTACTTCGCGACCGCCGTCGCCGCCACGGCGCTCGTCCCCGTCCTCTTCGCCGGGGCGCCGCTCGAGGAGGCCGGCGGCATCCTGGTCTTCGTCGGCCTGCTGGCCCTCGGGCGCTTCGCGCTCGCAGCCGCGTCGCTCGACACCGGCAGCCCCTTCGGGGGGATGGGCGGCAGCCGCGAGATGACGGTGGCGGCCCTCGCCGAGCCGGCTCTGATGCTCGGGCTCTTCACGCTGGCGCTCTGGGGCGGCTCGCTGAACCTCGGCGACCTCGTGCGCACGACCGCCTTGCGCGGGCCCTCCGCCCACCCGAGCGAGCTGCTGGCCGCCGCGGCCCTCTTCATCGTGCTGCTCGCCGAGGCCGGACGCGTGCCCGTCGACAACCCCGCGACCCACCTCGAGCTGACGATGATCCACGAGGCGATGCTGCTGGAGTACTCGGGCCCCGACCTGGCCCTCGTCGAGTGGGCTTCGGCGCTCAAGGAGCTGCTGTTCATGACGCTGCTCGTCAACCTCTTCCTTCCCCTCGGCCTGGCCGTCTCGGCCGAGCCCGCCGCCGTCGCGATCTCGGCCGCGCTCTATCTCGGCAAGCTGTTCCTGCTCGCGGTCGCGGTGACGGTGGTGGAGAGCACCAACGCGAAGCTGCGCTTCTTCCGGGTGCCGGAGCTGATGGCCGTCTCGCTCGGCCTGGGCTTCCTGGCGCTGGCCATCCGCTTCCTGTGAGGCCCGCCCTGATGGACGACGTGGTGATCCTGTGCGCGGCGGGCATGCTGGTGACCGCCTACCTGATGGTGGGGCAGAGAGCGCTCTTCGTCGCGATCCGCCTGTACAGCCTGCAATCGATCCTGCTCGGCGTCGTCGCGCTGGCGATGGCGCTGGGGGGCGAGCGCCCTCACCTGCTCTGGAGCGCCGGGCTCACGATCGGCCTGAAGGGGGTCTTCATCCCCTGGTTCCTGATGCGCACCATCGATCGGATCGGCATCCACCGCGAGATCGAGCCGTTCGTGAACGCCACGTCCTCGCTGCTGATCTGCCTCGGGCTCACCGTGGTGGGCTACCGGGTGAGCACGGGGCTCGCCGAGGGGGCCCGCGGCGCCGCCCACCACGTGATCGGCGTCTCGCTCTCGATGCTGCTGATGGGCCTGTTCCTGATGGTGACGCGGCGCAAGGCCGTGACCCAGATCCTCGCGCTGCTGACGGTCGAGAACTCGGTGTTCCTGGTGGCGCTCGGCGCCACCTCGGGCATGCCGCTGGTGGTCGAGCTCGGCATCTCGTTCGACGTCATCGTCGCCGTGATGGTGCTCGGCATCCTGGTGCACCGCATCGTCGACCGCTTCGAGTCGATGGACGTCAGCAAGCTCTCGAAGCTGAAGGGGTAGGCGAAGCTTGAACCTGCTCGTGCTGACGCTGCTCGCCCCGGCCGTGACCGGCCTCCTGGGCGCGCTGCGCCTGCCGCGCTGGCTGAAGGAAGCCCAGCTCGTGGCCGGGCTCGCGGCGACGCTCGCGCTCGCGGCCGCCACGGCCTCCGAGTTCCTCGCCGGCTCGGTGCCGGCGGCGTTCGACGGGGCGCTGCGGGTCGACGGCCTCTCCGCGCTCGTGCTGGTGCTCTCGGCCCTGGTGGGCCTGCTGTCCGGGGCCTACAGCATCGGCTACCTGCGGCGCTACGAGGCGCTCGGCCTCGTCTCTTCGGCGCGGCGCCGGGAGTTCGACGCGCTGGTGCCGCTCTACGTCTTCGCGATGCTGCTGGTCGCCGTCTCGAACAACCTCGGCGTCCTGTGGATCGCGGTGGAGCTGACGACCCTGGTCTCGGTCTTCCTGATCGCCTTCCACGGCCGCGACACCTCGCTCGAGGCCGCCTGGAAGTTCCTGATCCTCGGCAGCCTCGGCCTCGCCTTCGCTCTGCTCGGCACGGTGCTGCTGTTCGCGTCGGGCCGCGGCGTCCTGGGCGAGGGCATGTCGGGGCTCGACTGGACGACGCTCGTCGCGCTGGCCCCGAAGCTGCACCCGTTCACGCTGAAGCTCGGCGTCGTCTTCGCCCTGATCGGCTACGGCACCAAGGCCGGCCTCGCGCCGATGCACACCTGGAAGCCCGACGCCTACCGCGAGGCGCCGACGCCCGCCGGCGTGCTGATGGCGGTGGGCATGCTGAACGGAGCGCTCTACTGCCTGCTGCGCATCCACGTGATCTCCAGCGCGGCGCTCGGCCCCGAGTTCTCGGGCGGGCTGCTGCTCGGGCTCGGCCTGCTGTCCGTGGCCGTGGCGCTGCCGTTCATGCTGATCCAGTGGAACCTGAAGCGGCTGCTCGCCTACTCGAGCGTGGAGCACGTCGGGATCATGGCGCTCGGGGTCGGGCTGGGGGCCGAAGCCGCGACCTTCGGCGCGCTGCTGCACATGACCTACCACACGCTGGCGAAGCCGCTCGCGTTCTTCTCGGCCGGCACGCTCGCGCAGCTCCACCGCTCCTCGAACTTCGACGCGATCGGCCCGGGCACGTTCGGCCGCACGCCGGTGGCGAGCGCTCTGTTCGTGCTGGCCGCCGTGGTGATGACCGGCTCGCCGCCCTTCGGGCTGTTCTTCAGCGAGCTGACGATCCTGAAAGCCGGCTTCGCCGGCCCGCACACGCTGGCGATCGGCATCTTCCTGGCTTCGCTGGTGCTGCTCTTCTGCGGCTTCTTCTACCAGGTCGGCCGCCTCGTGCTCGGCGCGCAGCCCACGAGCGAGCGCCAGGCTCCGGAGGCGGAGCGGCCCGACGTCGGCCAGGCCGTCACGCTGGTGGCCGCCGTGCTGGCGGTCGGCTCCGCGTTCTACCTGCCCCAGGGGCTGCTGGACCTGATCCACGCCGCGGTGCAGGTCGTGGGGAGCGGCCGATGAGCGCCGCGCGTGAGGTGCTGCGGCAGAAGCTCGAGCTGCCCGCGCTCCAGGAGTTGCGCGCCGGTGAGCTGGCGGCCGAGGTGGAGCTGGCGCGGCTTCCGGCGCTCGCCGATCGAGCCAGCGCCGCGGGATGCCGGCTCGCGACGCTGTTCGCCACCGACGAGGGCGCGCCCGGCTTCGCGCTGCACCACGTGTGGATCTCCCCGGGGCCGGCTGCTTTCGTCCGGATCTGGGCTCGCGTCCCCGCCGAGGAGCCGCGCTTCCCGTCGATCTCGGCGAGGCACCCGGTGGCGAACTGGTTCGAGCGCGAGGTGATGGACTATTTCGGGCTCGTGCCCGAAGGCCATCCGAATCCCTTCCCGGTAGCGCTTCACGACGACTGGCCGGACGACACCTGGGTGCTGCGCAAGGCGTTCGACGCCGCGCAGGCAGTCCCGCGCGCCTCGGGCAGCCATCATCCGTTCCGTCCCGTCACTGGGGAGGGTGTCTTCCACGTGCCGGTCGGCCCGGTGCACGCGGGCATCATCGAGCCGGGGCACTTCCGCTTCGGCGTCGCCGGCGAGCCAGTGCTGTATCTGCAACTGCGGCTGTTCTACGTCCACAAGGGCATCGAGAAGCGCTTCGAGACCCTGCCGTGGCGGCACGGCATCTTCCTGGCCGAGTCGATCTCGGGCGACACCGCCGTCGGGCACGCGCTCGCCCACGCGCACGCGTTCGAGCGCCTGCTGGGCGTCGAGGTCCCGCTGCGCGCCCGCTACCTGCGAACGGTCCTGCTGGAGCTGGAGCGCGTCTACAACCACGTCGCGGACGTCGGCGCGCTCGCGACGGACGTCGCTTTCTCGGTGCCGGCGAGCCGCGCGCAGGCGCTGCGCGAGGAGCTCGTCGGCGTTCACGAGCGGCTGTTCGGGTCGCGTCTGCTGCGGGGGACGGTCGTGCTCGGCGGCGTCGCGTGCGAGCTGACCCTCGGGCGCCGGCGCGAGCTCGCGGCTCACCTCGAGCGCCTCGGGCAGGAGTTCGACGACCTGGTGACGCTGTTGATCGACTCGGGTACCTTCACCGACCGCGTCGACCGCGCGGGCATCCTGGAGAACCAGGTCGCCCGCGATCTCGGGATCGTGGGCATGGCGGGCCGCGCGTCCGGCATCGACGTCGACCTGCGACGGGACCTGCCGCACGACGCGTACGGCGACCTGCGCTTCCTGGTCGCGGTCGAGGAGGGAGGCGATGCACGCGCGCGCCTGATGGTGCGTGCGCGCGAGGTCGAGCAGTCCCTGTCGATCCTGCGCCACGCCCTCGAGGACCTGCCGGAAGGTTCGAGCCTGGCCCGGCTGCCGGAGGTCCTGCCGCGCGCGGCTTCCGCGCTCGGCTGGGCGGAGGCCTGGCGCGGCGAGTGCCTGCACTGGGTCCAGACGGACGACCAGGGCCGCGTCGCGCGCGTCAAGATCACCGATCCCAGCTTCAAGAACTGGCCGGGGCTGGCCCGCGCCGTGCCCGGCAACATCCTGCCGGACTTCCCGGTGATCAACAAGAGCTTCAACCTGTCCTACTCGGGCAACGATCGTTAGGCGGGGACGAGAGAAGGAGAATCGTGTTTCGAATCCTCTCCGGGAGCCTCAGGACCGGAATCCTCACGAGGCGAGATCCGTTCGCGCTGCGGCCGGCCTTCGGGTTCCCGCTGATCGACTTCAAGGTCTGCGACGCCTGCGAGGCATGCGTCGCGGCGTGCCCGACGGCCGCCATCTCGGTTGCTGCCGGCCCGCCCGAGCGCAAGACGCTGTCGCTCTCCTACGCGGCCTGCATCCAGTGCCGCGCCTGCGTCGAGGCGTGCCCCGAGGGAGCGATTCGCGCCGAGCGGGACTTCGAGGTCACGGCCTACTCGCGCGAGCAGCTCACGCAGCGGGCGTCCTTCGACGTCGATCCGGCCACGGGCACGGCGCGCTTCCGCTCGCTGGAGGCGGTCGCGGGCGAGAGCCTGGAGTCGTCGGCCGCGAGGTTGCGGGAGCGGGTCCGGGGCCGGCTGGGACGCTCGCTCCACGTCCGCCAGGTGGACGCCGGAAGCTGCAACGGCTGCGAGCTCGAGATCGCCGCGACGGTCAACCCGGTCTACGACCTGGAGCGTTTCGGCATCCACTTCGTGGCGAGCCCCCGCCACGCCGACGTGCTGCTGGTCACCGGGCCGGTGACGCGCAACATGGAGATCGCGCTGCGCCGGACCTGGGAGGCGACACCCGAACCTCGCGCCGTGGTCGCGGTGGGCGCGTGCGGCTGCAGCGGCGGGATCTTCGGCGAGGGCACCTACGCGTCCGTGGGCGGGGTCGACCGGGTCGTCCCGGTCGACGTGTACGTGCCGGGCTGCCCGCCGCGGCCCTCCGCGATCCTGAACGGCCTGCTCGTCGCGATGGAGCGGCGCCAGGCGCGCGTCCCGGGCGCCCCGGCGGCGGCATCCGAAGCGAGATAGGCCCCCGAAAGCTGCGGCCTCATCCTCGTTCGACCAGCCTCTCGCTGGCCGGTACTTGACATCTTGGTACCGAGGTATATAATTACCTCAATGAGCAAGCCACGCAAGACCGCGCCGCGCGCCCTGGGGGCCGCGCGGCCGGCGCACGCAGCCGCCCCCCGCACGATCGAGCGCGTCCAGACCGGGCTGCGCATCGAGAAGCGCATCCTGAAGGTGCTGAAGGGCGTCGCCGAATACCACGACCTCTACCTGGGCGACCTGCTCGAGGGCATCTGCCTGCACGCGTTCGAGAACAAGCCTCCCTTCTCCGAACCGACGCTCGCGCGCATCCGGATGCTGAAGCAGGTCTACCACCTCGACCTCGACGCCTCGGACAGCCACCGCCTGGTCGAGCAGGGCGAGGCGCGCGCGTGAGCGCCGAGCCCCTGCCGGGAACGGGCCACCTGCGCGCGACCCACGAGCACGCGTTCACGCTGGCGCTGCCGCCCGCCGAGGCCTTCACGTTCTTCGAGCCGATCGGCGAGAAGCGCTGGGCGTCCGACTGGGACCCGCGGTTCCCGGTTCCCGAGGACGCGCAACTGCACGACGGCAGCGTCTTCACCGTGCTGCGCCCGGCCGAGGGCGGCGCGACGCTCGAGTCCGTCTGGACGATCACGCGCTACGCGCCGCCGCTGGAGGTCGAGTACGCCAACGTGCTCGTGGGCGTGCGCGCGACCCGCATCACGGTGCGTTGCGATCCGGCTCCGGCGGGCGCGACCCGCGTCGGCGTGCGCTACGTCTACACCGGGCTCTCGGATGCGGGCGACCGTGAGATCGCCGGGCTCGGCGCGGCCGCCTATCGCGAGATGATCGAGAGCTGGGGCGCGGACATCGCGGCGTACCTGGAGCGAGGCACGCCGGCGACGCCCTGAGCCCTCCGGCCGAGGCGGTCGCCGAGCGGGCGGATCAGTCGGTGGTGAACGGGAACGTGATCCCGTAGGCCCCGTTCGGAGCGCGCCAGGCGGGGCCCATGCCGCCCCACGGCATGCCGGCGTGGAAGCCCGCGCCCATCATGCCGCCGGTGACCCACTGCCCGCCGGCCGGGACGCCGTAGCGCGCGAAGTCGAACGGCGTGCCGGCCACGGTAGTCATGCCGCCGCCGAGATGGATCCAGTAGCTCGTGTGCGGATCCAGCGGACCTTGAGGCACGCAGGTGAGAGTCGTTCGATCGCCCGACCAGGTGCAGTCGCACGGGAGGACCGGCCCGCCCAGATCGCCGCGGTGCAGATCGAAGTACTGCTCCATCCCCCATCCCATGGGTTGGCCGAAGCGCAACGTCAGCGACGTGCCTGCCGGAACGCCCGTCGCGCCCGGAGCCGGCGAGAGGGACATCGTGCCGCCCGCTGCGAGCATGCTTGGCCCGGCTGGAGCGGCCGACATCATGGATCCGTCCCGGCCGTCATGGCTGCTGCTGCAAGCTGCAAGCGAACCGGCGAGAGGGGCCAAAAGAAGCAATACGAACGAACGACGCATGTGTCCTCCTGCGATGGCTGCGCTAGATCTGCGCGCCAAGCCCATACCAACAACCTGGAAGCATGGCCCGTGCCGGGGCTGACTGCGGGCTTCAAGCCGTCCTGCGTCGTAGCAAGCTGTAGACCGTGGGTAACACGAACAGCGTCAGCAACGTGCAGGTCACCAGCCCGCCGATCACTACGGTCGCGAGGGGCCGCTGCACTTCGGCTCCCGAACCCGTCGCCAGGGCCATCGGCACGAAGCCGAGCGACGCCACGAGGGCCGTCATCAGGACGGGCCGCATCCGCAGCGCGCAGGCGCGCCGCAGCACCTCGTGGATCGGGAGATCGCTCTTCGCCTCGAGATCTCGGATCTGGCTCATCAGGACGACGCCGTTGAGGACCGCGACGCCGAAGAGGGCGATGAAGCCGACGCCCGCCGAGATCGAGAACGGCAGGCCACGCAGGGCGAGGGCGAAGATGCCGCCGACCGCGGCGAACGGCACGTTCAGGTAGATCAGCAGGGCCGGGCGCGCGGCGCCGAAGGTGAAGTAGAGCATCGCGAAGATCAGCGCGAGGACCAGCGGCACCACGATCGCCAGGCGCCGTGCGGCCGCCTCCAGGTTCTCGAACTGCCCGCCCCAGCGAACGTAGTACCCGGCCGGAAGCCGGACCTCGCGCCGGATCCTGTCCTTGGCCTCCGCCACGAAGGAGGCCACGTCCCGCCCGCGCACGTTCAGCTCGACCACGATGCGGCGCCGCACGGCCTCGCGCGAGATCTGGGCGGGGCCCGTTTCGAGAGTGATCTCCGCGAGCTGCCCGAGCGGCACCAGGGCGCCGGCGGGGGAAGCCACCGGCACGTCGGCGAGCGCCCCGACGGTGCGCGCGGTGTCGTCGTCGAAGCGCACGGCCAGCGAGAAGCGGCGCTGGCCTTCGAACACCGTCCCGACGATCTTGCCGGCCCGCGCGGCCTCCACCGTGTCGAGGACGTCTCCCACCGAGATGCCGTAGCGCGCGCACCGGTCGCGGTCGACCTTGACGCGGAGCACGGGCAGGCCTGCCGTCTGCTCGAGCTTCACGTCGGCTGCCCCGGGCACCGGTGTCACGACGCGAGCGATCTCCTCGCCCTTCTGGCGCAGCGTCTCCAGGTCGTCCCCGAAGAGCTTGATGCCCACGTCCGAGCGCACGCCGGCGATCAGCTCGTTGAAGCGCATCTCGATCGGCTGCGTGAAGGAGAAGCCGACGCCCGCGACGGTCTCGCCGAGCGCGTGCTCCATCTTCTCCACCAGCTCGCCCTTCGTGCGAGCCGTCGTCCACTCGGATCGAGGCTTCAGGATCACGAACACGTCTCCCAGCTCGATTCCCATCACGTCGGTGGCCAGCTCGGGGCTGCCCGAGCGGCTGACGACCGTGACCACCTCCGGGAACCTCCCGAGCACGCGCTCGATCCGGCCCGTGCTCGCCGCGACCTCCGAGATCCCGACGGACGCGGGCCGGACGGCGCTGATCGAGATGTCGCCCTCGTCGAGGCGCGGCACGAACTCACCGCCGAGCGTCGTCGCGACGGCGGCGCCCAGCGCGATCACGGCGGCGGCGCCGGCCAGAACCGGAGCGCGCCGCGCCAGGCAGGCGTCGAGGGCGCGCAGGTACGAGGCGCGCAGCCGGCCCACGAAGCGGGGCTCGTGCTCGCGCCCGGTCTTCTCGAGGAAGAGGGACGCCAGCACCGGGGTGACGGTAAGCGTCAGCAGCAGCGAGCCGGCGAGAGCGAAGACGACCGTCCACGCCATCGGCTCGAACATCTTGCCTTCGATGCCGCCGAGGCTGAGGATCGGCAGGTAGACGAGGATGATGATGCCGATGCCGAACGCGACCGGCCGGACCACCTCGTGGGCGGCCTCGGCGGTGAGCTGGCGCACCGACTTGTCGCGCCCCTCCGGCTCCGAGAGCCGTCGGACGACGTTCTCGACGAGCACCACCGCGCCGTCCACGATCAGGCCGAAGTCGATGGCACCCAGGCTCATCAGGTTGGCGGAGATGCGGGACTCGACCATGCCCGTGAAGGCCAGCAGCATCGAGAGCGGGATCGCGGACGCGACGATCAGCCCGGCCCGCGCGTTGCCCAGGAACGCGAACAGCACGGCGATCACGAGCGCGCTGCCTTCGAGGAGGTTGATCGCGACCGTGCGGATCACCCGGCGCACGAAGCTGGCGCGGTCGTAGTAGGGGACGATCCTGACGCCCTCGGGCAGCGTCGGCTGGAGCTCCTCGACGGCCCGGCGGGCGCGCGTGGCCACCTCCAGCGCGTTCTCGCCCGCGAGCATCTGGACGAGACCGATCACCGTCTCTCCCCGGCCACCGGCGGTGGCGACGCCGATTCGCAGCATCGCTCCCTCTCGCGCCTGGGCGACGTTGCCCACGGTGACGGGCGTTCCCTCGCCGGCGGCCTCGATCACGATCCTCTCGATGTCGGAGAGCGAGCCGACGAGGCCCTCCCCGCGCACGATGTACTGCTCGCGGTTGTGCTCGATGTAGCCGCCGCCGGCGTTCATGCTGCCGCGCTGGACGGCTTCGAAGACCTGCTTCAGGGAGAGGCCGTGCGCCCGGAGCTTGGCCGGATCCACGACGACCTGGTACTGCTTGGGAAAGCCGCCCCAGGCGTTGACCTCGGTGACCCCGGGGACGGCCCGCAGCCGCGGCGCGATGGTCCAGTCCAGGAGCGTGCGGCGCTCCATGGCCGACACGCCCTCGCCCTCGACCGTGAACTGGAAGACGTCGCCGAGGCCAGTGGTGACCGGGCCCATCTCGGGGTTGCCGAGGCCCTCGGGTATCCCCTCGCGGGCCTGCACCAGACGCTCGGCCACGAGCTGGCGGGCGAAGTAGACGTCGACGCCGTCCTCGAACACGATCGTGACCGCCGACAGGCCGTAGCGGGAGATCGAGCGGATCTCGACGAGCCTCGGCAGGCCGTTCATGGCGGCCTCGATCGGGTAGGTCACGAACTGTTCCACCTCTACGGGTCCGAGCGCGGGGGCCTTGGTCAGCACTTGCACCTGGACGCTCGTGATGTCGGGCACGGCGTCGATCGGAAGCCGTGTCAGCGCGTAGCCGCCGCCCGCGGCCAGCAGCACGGCCAGGAACAGCACGAGCGGGCGGTTGTCGAGGCTCCAGTCGACGAGCTTGCTCAGCATCTCAGTGCTCGTCCGCCAGCGACGCCTTCGCGAACTCGGACTTGAGGACGAAGCTGCCCTCGGTGACGACCACGTCGCCGGCCTTGATCCCCGAGTAGACCTCGGTGAAACCCTCGAAGCTGTGTCCCGTCTCGACGAGCCTGCGCACGAAGACGCCCGGCTCCGACTGGACGAAGACGGTGGCGCGGCCTTCGAGCGTCTGCAGCGCGGACTGCGGCACGGCCAGCACGGTGTTGCCCTCGTACGACTGGGGGACGTCGACCTGGGCCTTCACGAACATCCCGGGCCGCAGCTTCTCGCCTCGGTTCGGCACGCTGGCGCGAACCCTGAGCGTGCGTGTCGCGGGGTCGATCACGCTGCCGATGAAGTCCACGCTTCCCTTGAACGCCTCCTGCGGGTAGGCCTCGCTGCGGAGCGTCACCGCCACCCCTTCGCGCAGCAGGGCCAGGTCCTTCTCGTACGCCTGCATGAACACCCACACCTCGGAGAGGTCAGCCAGCGTGAGCAGGGGCTGGAGGGCCTCGAACAGCGCTCCCGGGGTGACCTTGCGGTCGATCACGCGGCCCGCGAACGGCGCCAGGAGCGCGAGCGACGCGCCGTCCTCCGAAGCGTGGGCCGCAGCGCCCGACTCCGCCCGCGCCAGACTTCGATCCACCTGCTCCTGGCTCTCGCCGAGAAGGTGCAGCGTGCGCTCGGCCGCCTCGGCCGCGGCCTTCTTGGACAGGTAGTCCCCCTCGCGCGCCTGGAACTCGCCGGCGCTGATCGCCTTCGCCTCGACCAGTGCCTTCGCGCGCTCGTAGGCGCGGCTCGCCACGCGCAGGGCGGACCGCTCGCGCACCAGCTCCTCCCGCGCACGGCCGAGCTCCACGCTCTCGATGGTGACGAGCACGTCACCCTTGGCGACGCGCGCGCCGAGGTCCACCGGGATCGAGACGACGCGGCCCCGCACGTTGGCGCCGACGTGCAGGAGCTTGTTCTCGTCGTGCTCGACCTGGCCGTTCAGGACCAGCAGGTGCGCGAGGTTGATCGGCTTGACGGCCCAGGTCCCGATACCGGCTTCCGAGACGGCGGCGGCGGTGAGCCGGACGCGCTCCGGCATCTCGCCCTCGCGATGCTCCGCGGCGTCTTCGGCCTTGGCGCCGGGCTTCCCGGCTTGCTCCGAGGCCGGGACACCGGCCTTGCGGCCGCAGCCGGCCAGGGCCGCCCCGGCGAGGATGACGATCGACAGCGCTCGAACGAGATTCGGTCTCATGCTCATCTCCCGGGCTCGAAGTCGGGCCCGACCAGGCGGCGGACGTCGGCGACGGCCAGGGCCAGGGCCAGACGCGAGGCGACAGCTTCGCGCTGGGTCTCGCGAAACGTGCGTTGGGCGTCGAGCAGGTCGAGGAGCGACGTCTCCCCTTCGTGATAGCTGAAGCGGGCCAGCTCCAGGCTGCGCGCGGCTGCCGGCAGGATCTGCTGGTCGAGGATCTCGGCCTGTGCCGACGCCACGTCCAGCTCCTGCCGCGCGCGCTCGAGAGCGCTCGCGAGGTCGAGCAGGGTCCGCTGCGCGCCCGCGGTTGCGAGAGCCACGGATGCCTCGGCCCGCGCGATCGCGCCGCGGTTGGCGTTCCAGAGCGGGAGCTTGACGCCGAGCTGGAGGCCGCTTGCCGTCTTGTCAAGCTCCTCGTCGCGAAACCAGGTCACTTCGAGATCGGGCACGCGCCCGCGACGCGCCGTGGACGCGAGCGCAGTCTCGCGGGCGGCCGCCGCCTTCGCAGCCAGCAGCCTTGGGTTTGCCAGGACGAGCCGCGCGCGCAGGTCGTCGGCATCGACGGGTGGAATGGGATGCGGCAGGTCTCCCGCCAGCGCCAACGGACGTGGCAGCGGCTCGACGGCGACGTTGCGCAGGATCGCCTCCACCGCGGCGGCCTCGCGTTCGAGCGAGCGCCGGGTGCGCTGCTGCCGCAGCCACTCGACCTCCGTCTTGATGCGGTCGACCTCGCGCGATTCGCCCAGCTCGGCCCGCCTCGCCGTGAGGTCCTTGAGGGCGCGGGCGTCGGCTTCCGCCTCGCGCGCGATCTCGACGGCCGCCCGCGCGTGGAGCAGGCGCGCGAAGGTGGCGCGTGCCTCGATCTCCAGCTCCCATCGCGTGGCGACGCCCTCGCTGCCGAGGACCGCGGCCTGCTGGTCCGCGGCGCGAACGTTGGCGGAGAACGTCCCGGGCCAGGGGATCGTCTGGGACACGGACCAGCCTGTCTCGGTTCCTTTCGGGCCGTCGAGCGGGCTCGCCCGATCCCAGGTGAACCCGACGACCGGGTCCGGAAACACGCGTCCGGCCTTCCGCTCCGCGGCTGCGGCGCCGTCGAGGGCGGCGGACTGCCGGACCGCGGGATGTGACCGCAAGACGGCTTGGACGTAGGACTCGACGTCGAGTGGCGACTGAGCGGCAACGCAAGGGACGATGCAGGCGACGGAGACGGCGAACGTGACCGGCAAGCGCGGCTGGAACGATGACAAGACACTCCTCCTCGTGGGGACACGGAAGACTCTGTGCGGGGAGGGCCGATCGCCGAGCGATCCCCCCCTCGCGCAACGACGCGGTCAGCCGCGGGGGAGAGGAGGGTGGTCGACGGCCGGACGCACGCCGTGGGGCCAGCGCTCAGCCACTGGAGCGTCGAGGGCCGCCAGCGGCGCGGGCCGCGGAGGCGTGATCGCCGCGGCCGCCGCGACGGACCGCGAGCAGCAGAAGCAATCCGGCACGCAGAACGAGACGCAGGCCTCGGGCGTCCCGTCCGCACCGGCCGGCCGCAGCGCGGTCGCGGCGCCGCTTCGCGCGCCCGGCAGATCGCAGCTCGCATCGCCGACGACGTCGGCGGCAATCACCGCCAGCAGCAGAAAGGCAGCGATGCGGAGCAGAGAGGCTCCGCGATGCGCGCGGCTGCCGGCGCCCTGGTTCATCAGGAACTCAAGATAGCACACGCGCGGTGGACGGTCCGCGTCAGTGCGGGTGGCGCAGCGCCTCGCCGGGCTCGCCGCTGGACGGATCCTGACCCCAGCGGGCGAACAGCACCGGCACCACGACCAGGTTCAGGAACGTCGAGCTGAGCAGGCCGCCGAGGATCACCGTGGCCATCGGGCTCTGAATCTCGTTTCCCGCCTCCTGCCCGGCCAGCACGAGGGGGATCAAGGCCAGGCCGGCGGTCAGCGCCGTCATCAGCACGGCCGCCAGGCGCTCGTTCGAGCCACGAACCACGGCCTCGCGCAGGGGCAGTCCTTCGTCCCGGATCAGGTGCTCGTAGTGGCTCACGAGCAGCACGCCGTTCCGGATCGCGATGCCGAAGAGCGTGATGAAGCCGACCGTCGAGGCCACGCTCAGGCCGCCGCCGGTGACCCGGAGCGCGAGCACGCCGCCGATCAGCGCGAGGGGCAGGTTCACGAGGACGATGACGGTGTGGCGGTGGCTGCGGAAGGCGAAGAACAGCAGGCCGTACATCGCGCCCAGGATGCCGACGGAGAACAGGCCGAGGTTCTCCTGGCTGCGGGCCGCTTCTTCGAACTGGCCCCCGAAGACCACCTGGTAGCCCTCGGGGAGCGCCAGCTTCTCTGCGATCGCCCTGCGGGCGTCGTCCACGACGCCCGTGAGATCGGCGCTCGCGACGTTGGCGGTCAGCATCGCCACGCGCTGCACGTTCTCGCGCCGGACGAGTCCAGGCCCGAGGTCGAAGCGTACCCGTGCCACGTCCCCGAGGCGCAGCATCGCCCCCGAACCCGTCGTGACGGGAAGCGAGGCGATCTCCTCGCGCCGCGCCCGGAGCCGTTCCGGAAAGCGCACGATGACGCGCGACGTCAGCCCGCCCTCGACGACCTCGCCGGCCGCGGTCCCCTGGAAGAGCGCCTCCAGCGAACGCGCCACGTCGCTGGGGCTGAGCCCGTGCCGGGCCATCGCCCGGCGGTCGAAGTCCACCAGCAATTGCGGGACGGTGGCCTGCTCCTGGTTGCTCAGGTCCACGAGAGCCGGCACCTCCTTCAGGATCCGCTCGGCGCTCACCGAGAGGCCGCGCAGCACCGCGAGGTCCGGACCGAAGACCTTCACCGCCAGGTTGGTCTTGCTGCCCGAGATCATGTGATCGATGCGGTGGCTGATCGGCTGGCCGAAGCTGGCGCTCACTCCGGGGATCGTCGCGACCGCCCGCCGCATCTCCGCGAGCAGCTCCTGCTTGGGGCGCCCCGGACGCAGCACCACCTCCAGCTCCGAGGCGTTGACGCCCTGCACGTGCTCGTCCTTCTCGGCCCGCCCCGTGCGCCGGCTGGTCGAGACGACCTCCGGGAATGAAAGCAGCGCCTTCTCGACCTCGCAGCCGAGAGCGTCTCCGTCGGCGAGTGGCGTTCCCGGCGGGCTCACGAGGCCGACGGTGAGGCTGCCTTCGTTGAACGGGGGCAGGAACGAGCGTCCCAGCGACGGCACGACGGCGAGCGCGAGCAGGACGGCGAGCGCCGCGCCGCCCAGCACCAGGCCACGCCGGGCCAGGCAGAAGTCGATGGTCGGCGCGTAGGCCCTCTTGAAGGACCGGAGCAGCCACGGCTCGCCGGCGTCGAGCAGCGACTCGCGCCGCAGCAGCAGGAAGCAGAGGACCGGCGTCAGCGTGAGCGCCACGACCAGGGAGCCGGTGAGCGACGCGAGATACGCGATGCCGAGAGGCCGCAACAGGCGGCCTTCGATGCCCGGGAGCACAAGCAGGGGCAGGAACACGAGCGCGATCACGAGCGTCGCGAAGAGGATGGCGCCGCGCACCTCCGACGACGCCCGGAAGACCACCTCGAGCGCCGGACGCTGCTCGGCCTCGGGCCGGCGGTGGTTCTCCCGCAAGCGCCGGAAGACGTTCTCGACGTCGATGATGGCGTCGTCCACCAGGGCGCCGATGGCGATCGTGAAGCCGCCGAGCGTCATGGTGTTGAGACTGCCCCCGAAAGCGGAGATCACGACGACCCCCGCCACGAGCGACAGCGGGATCGCCAGGGCGGAGATGAGCGTGGTGCGCAGGTTGCCGAGGAACAGGAGGAGCACGATCAAGACCAGCACCGCGCCGTCGCGGAGCGCGACCGAGACGTTGCGGATGGCCACCTGGATGAAGTCGGCCTGGCGGAAGTTCTCGGTCTCGACCGCGACGCCTTCGGGCAGGGTCTTCTTCAGGTCCTCGAGCACGTGGTCGATCTGCGCCGTGAGGGCCAGCGTGTTGGCCCCCGGCTGCTTCTGCACGCTCAGCACGACGGCCGGACGCGCGCGGTAGGCCGCGGTGCCGCGCGCCGGCTCTGGGGCCTCGCGGACGCTCGCCACCTGCGAGACGCGCAGGGGCACGCTGTCGCGCACTCGGAGAACGGTCGCGGCCAGCTCCTCCGGCGAACGGGCGCGGCCGAGCCCGCGGACGAGGTACTCCTGGCCGGCGTCCACGTGGAACCCCGCGGCCGGCACGGCGCTCGCCTCCTCGAGCGCGGCGACGATCTCCTCGACGGACACGCCCGCCTGGACGACGGCGGCGGGATCCAGCTCGACCAGGTACTCGCGGACGTCTCCGCCGATGGGGACCACCTGGGAGACGCCCGGCAGCGCCAGCAGGCTCCGGCGCACCTGAGTCTCCGCGACTCGCCGCAGCTCCATCGGTGAGAGCCGCTCGGACGTGAGGGCGATGAAGGTGATCTCCCCCATGATCGAGCTGATCGGGCCGAGGGTCGGCCGCTCGACACCGCTGGGCAATGCCACGCCCTGAAGGCGCTCTGCCACCACCTGGCGCGCGCGATAGACGTCCTGGCCCCAGTCGAACTCCGCCCAGACGACGGCGATGCCCGCGCCCGAGACGGACCGCAGGCGGCGGATGCCGGGCGCTCCGTTGAGCGACGACTCGACCGGGAAGGTGACCAGCAGCTCGACCTCCTCGGGCGGCATGCCCTTCGCCTCGGTGATGACCGTGACGGTGGGCGCGGAGAGGTCGGGAAAGATGTCGACGGGCAGTCGCGCGCTCAGGAACAGGCCGCTGACGAGCAGCGCCCCGGCCGCGACGAGCACGGCGACGCGGTGGCGAAGCGATCCGCGGATGATGGCGTCCAGCATGTCAGTGCACGTGCCCTTCGGGGGCGCCGGAGGACAGCAGCGAGCTGCGCCGGATCGCCGCGCCGCCGCGGATGACCAGACGCTCTCCGGCACGAAGGCCCTCCACCAGCACGCGCGTGGCCTGCCGCGCCAGGATGCGGACCTCGCGCCGCTCGAAGCCCTCGCCGGAGCCCTGGACGTAGGCGATCGTGAGGCCGGCGTCGTCGATCAGGGCCGACCGCGGAACCACGAGGCCGCGGCGCTCGCCGGCGAGCAGGACCTCGGTCTCGGCCGCGCTGCCGATCGGCAGCTCAGAAGCGCTGAGGTCCAGCTCGAACGTGGCTGCGATCGTGGACGTTCGCGGATCGACCTCGGGTGCGATCGCGACGAGCCGCACGGCGCGGCCCCCGATCTCGACCGGCTCGGCTCTCCCGGCGAGCCGCAGGATCAGGCCAGCGGGCCCGCCCCGCAGGCGCGGCGCATCCTCGGGGCGCAGCGCCACCTCGATCCAGAGCGGCCGGGCCTTGACCAGCCTTCCCAGGACGGCGCCGGCGGCAACGGACTGCCCGGGCGAGACCATGACCTCGGCGACACGGCCGGCCCACGGGGCCGGGACGTCGAGGGGCTCGCCCTGGGAGACCCCTCCGGAGGCCACGGCGACGCCGCGTCGGGATGCGGTCAGGCGCGCTTCGACCCCGGCGAGGGCGGCGCGAGCGCGCTCCAGCTCCGCGGCGCTCGTGGCCTCGAGACGCAGGAGCTCGCCGAGCCGCTCCACTCGCTTGCGCGCGGCATCCGCCTCGGCCTCGAGGCCCGCGGCGTCGGCGATCAGCTCGGGCAGGCTCCGGCCGCTGGTGCGGGGCTGAAGCCGAAAGACGGCCCTCGCGGCCGCGACGTCGAGACCGGTGAAGGGCCAGGGTTCCGGAGCCACGATCGCGTCGACAGGCGCCGTGAGCACGACGCTGCCGCCCCGGGCCGGCAGCACGCGCCCGGGTCCCGCCACGCCTTCGTGAAGGCTCCCCTGCTCCACCCACGCTGTCGCGAACTCGGTTCGCCACTGCTGCTCCTTCAGGAACGACACCGACGCGTCGGCCTCCTCCGGCGCGTCGGCGCGGCCGCCGGGCGCGCTCGCGCTGCCGACTTGGACGCGTCCGGCCGCGATCTCCTCCTTCTCGCCAGCACCCTCGATCAGGAAGAGCAGGTCGAACGCGCCCTTCGTCGAAGGCCTGATCTCGACCGGGAAGATCCCCTCGCGGCGCGGCGTCGCCTGGCGAAAGACCTCTTGCCGGCCGCCGGGGCCACGGAGCACCGCGCTCACCACCCCGGCCTTCAGCGGCGAGAAGTCGGAGAGCATCGTCACGTGAGCGTTGGACGTGACGGCCCGCCCGGCCACCAGCGCATCCGTCTCGGCGAAGACCTCGTAGCGCTCGCCCCAGGCAGTGACGGCCCAGCTCTCGCCCTCGGCGTGGCCCAGATCGGCGACCGGCGGATCGGCGCGGCGACACGCGAGCGCCACGAGCAGCAGAACGAGCAAGACCAGCGAGCGGCGGATCATCGCACTCCTCCATCGGTGAGCGGCCGGCCCAGGACCGCCTCGAGGTCCCGGTGCGTCGCGAGCGCCTCGGCCCGCAGGTCCAGCTCGCGCAGGCGGGTCTCGAGCGCGGAGCGCAGCGCATCGAGCAGATCCGTCAGGCTCGTCTCGCCCGCGCGGTAGGCGGCCGTGGCCGCAGCGATGACGCGGCCGGTCTCGGCCGAGGCCTGAAGCGCCTCGCCAACCGCCAGTCGAAGGGCTCGATAGGCGTCGAGCCCTCCCTGGATCTGCGAGGCGGCCAGCGCCTGAGCCTGCGCGCTGCGGGCCTCGGCGATCTCGACCTGGCGCTGCCCTTCGATGCGCGCGCCCTGATTCCGGTCGAACAGCGGGATCGACCAGGCCGCGCCGAGGATCGGTCCGCTCTCGACGAGTCCCCCGCTCTCCAGGCGCTGCACGCCGGCCTGCAATGTCGGAAAGCCCCAGTAGCGCCCGGCGAGACGGGCCTCGAGCCGGGCCTGCTCGAGCTGGCGCTCGGCCCTGCGCACGCTCGGAACCGCGCTCGTCGTGGGGTTCGGCGGAGCCGGCGGCAGCTCCGGGACGACGGGAGCGGCTTCCCTGCCGAGGCCGGGCTGCCAGGCGCGGGCGGCGGCGGCGGCGCGCGCGCTCTCGGCCTCTGCGCTGCGCAGCGCCGCGCGAGCCTCGGCTTCGGCCAGCGTCAGGCGCCGCGCCGCGAGGCCGGATTCGGTCCCGACGCGCGCGCGCTGCCTCTCCTGCTCGGCCAGCGCCGCGGCGCGCTCGAGGTGGTCCGCGAGGATGCGCGAGCGGGCGTGGGCGAGGCTCCAATCGGCGAACACGCGGCGCAGCTCGCGGCGCAGCGCGGCCGCGTCGATCGCCAGCGTCTCGCGGGCCACGGCCACGCCCGCTTCGGCAGCCCGCTTGCCGAGGCCGAAGCGCCCGTCGAGCGGCGGCGTCCAGGCGAGGGTCCAGTTCGTGAGCGTCGGGCTGCCGGCGGGCCGCTCTCGCCAGAACTCGAGCCGCGGGTTGCCGAGCGTCCCGGCGCGCCGCCGAGCGGCGTCGGCCCGCGCCAGCTCGCCGCCGAGGGCGCGCAGCGCGGGATGCGCGCCGTCGAGCGCAGCCAGGAACGACGCCTCGTCGACGGTGTCGGCACTCGCGAGCCGAGCGATCGTCAGCGCGACGAAGCCTAGAAAGCAGGTCCTTCTCATCCTCTCCCTCCCCACGAGCCCGACCAGCGACACGGCGAGCCGAGCCTTGGCCGAGCCAAGGGCGACACACCCAGTGGAGGGCGATCAGATTCTGAGGATGGACGGGGCCGCGACGCGCGCGGGAGGGCCGACGCCTGCGCGAGTAGGTGGGCGCAGCCAACCTGCCGACGGACTGCCGAGCAACGGTGCAACGGCGGACAGGAGGGGCGCCCGCCCGTCCGGCCGCAGCAGCGCCTTCGACGGCGCGGGGATCGCGTTCGCCGCTGCCAGGACGTGCCGGTGCGACGGCGTGTCCGGCGCATGCGCATGGGCGTGCCAGACGAGCGCCGGGCCGGCGCCGGGCCGGCGCGCGTCGTGCGAGCCCTCGTGGTGTTCGGCGACGTGGGCCGCCACCGCCAGCGACGCCGCCTGCGGCGACAGCGTGGTCCACGACGCGGCACACACGATCACGCTCAAGAGACGCCGGGGCACCGCGGCATTCTGGCCGGGTCGGTCCGCCCGAGTCAACGCTGATCGGGCGCGGAGCGGCCGCCGGGCCATTCTCGAAAGGCGCCGGCTCCCGGCGCTCAGTCGCCGGACGAGACCTGGCCGTCCTTCACGTGGAAGACGCGGTCGAACCCCTCCGTCATCCGCTGGTCGTGCGTCACGCACAGCACGGCGCTGCCCTTCTCGCGCGCCACGCGGCGGAAGAGGGCCATCACGCTCCGGCCCCGATCCGTGTCGAGCGCGGCGGTGGGCTCGTCCGCCAGGATCACGGCCGGACCGTTGGCGAGCGCCCGTGCGATCGCCACGCGCTGCTGCTCGCCTCCCGAGAGCTGCTCGGGCAGGTGGCTCGCGCGCTCGCCGATCTCGAGGTAGTCGAGCAGCTCCTGCGCCGCCGCGGCGGCCGGCGCGCCGCGGACGCCGTTGATGTCGAGCGCCAGCACCACGTTCTGGAGCGCCGTCAGGAACGAGATCAGGTTGTGGGCCTGGAAGATGAAGCCCAGGTGCTCGCGCCGGAAGCGGCGCAGGTCCCGCACCCGCCAGCCGTCGTCGTAGAGCGTCGTGCCGCCGATCGTCACGCGCCCGCCGCTCGGCTCGATGATGCCGGCGATCGCCGTCAGCAGCGTGGTCTTGCCGGAGCCGCTCGGACCCAGGATCGCCACCAGCTCGCCCGCCTGGACCTCGAGCGCCGCCCCGCGCAGCGCGCTGACGGCGGTGTGGCCGCTGCCGTACGTCTTCGAGAGGTTCTCGATCGAGACGGCGCTCGGGCTGCTCATCCGGCGAGCGCCGCCGCCGCTTCGACGCGGAGCGCCCGGCGGATGCCGAGCGCGCTCGCCAGCACGCACACCACGACCACCACCCCCAGCAGCAGCAGCCGGTCCTGCGTCTCGACCAGCACCAGGCGCGGCCACTTGTCGAAGGTCAGCTCGCCGAGCACGACCGCGATCGCGTAGGCGATCAGGCCGAGGGACAGCGACTGCTGCAGGATCAGGCCCACCACCGTGCGATTCGGCGCGCCGATCAGCTTCAGCAGCGCGATCGCCTTCAGCTTGTCGAGCGTCATCGTGTAGACGATCAGCGCGATGATCACGGTGGCGATCACCACCAGCAGGCCCCGGAACAGGCCGAGCTGGCGGCGAGCGCGGTCCACGTTGCCCATCAGCATCAGCTCCTCCTGCTGGGCCGTGGTGTAGACGCTGAAGTGCCCCCAGCGCTCGATCGCGGCGGCCACCTGCGCCGGATCCGCCGGCGGAGCGAGCCGTACCAGGATCGCGTTGACCTGGTGCAGGTCGGGGTTGTCGGCGAAGGCGCGGGCCAGGGCCTGGGGCAGCGCGGGCTCGCTCGGCAGCGCGCGCTCGTAGGCCCCTTGCGCGCGGGCGCGGGCGTTGCGGATCGCCCAGTTGTCCTTCACGAACTGGATCTCCTGCGCGTCCGCCAGCGAGAAGTAGGCGACGGGGTCGCCGCCGGACCCGACCATGCCCCGCGTGAAGCCCACGACGGCGTACTCGTGGATGCCGAGCGGGAGGCGTTCCCCGAGAGCCAGGCCGAGCTTCTCGTCGGCCACCATCTCGAAGCGCTTCTGTCCGAGCGTTCGGCCGGCCACGATGCGGGGCGGACCGCCGACCCCCGTCGCGTGGTCGTAGCCGACGACCGCCATGCGAAACGGCCGGCCCCGGCGCTCGCGCTGGATCGTGTACAGGACGAAGGGGCTCGCCTCGCGTACGCCGGGGACGATCGCGATCCGGTAGCGAACGTCCTCGGGCAGCCGCGAGGGCTCCGCGAAGGGGCCGCGCGTGTCGCGCTGCACGACCCAGAGGTCGGCCTCCACGCCCCGGATCAGCAGCAGCGCCTCGCCCACCAGGCCGCGGTAGATCCCGCTCATCGACAGCACGATGGTGAGCAGCAGGCCGACTCCCAGGCTCGTCAGCAGGAAGCGCCCACGATGGTAGGCGATGTCGCGGATGGCCAGGTTCACGGCCGCGGTCCCTCGGTTGCGGCGACGCGCCGGCCCTCGGTCAGGGGCGGCTTGCCGCGCAGCGGCTCGCGGGCGACCAGGTCTTCCTCGCGCAGACCCTCCAGCACCTCGGCCGCGTCGCGGCCCTGCAGGCCGAGCTTCAGCGCGCGCCAACGGGCCCGCCCCGCCTCGACGACGTAGACGCCGGGCGTCGAACCCCGAGGCACCAGAGCGCTCCGGGGCACCAGCAGCGCGTGCTCCTTGCGCGCGGTCTCGATCCAGACGTCGGCCTTCTGGCCGAAAGCGAAGACCGCGGGCAAACGGTCGACGCCGACGTCGGCCTGCAGCTCTTCGGTGACGCGGTCGGCCTCGCGGGCCAGGCGCGAGAGCCTGCCGGGCAGGGGCGTCGCCGGATCGGAGCGGAGCACGACGCGCGCCGGCGCGCCGACGACGAGCCGGCCGGCCTCGCGTTCGTCCACCATCGCCTGAACCCACAGCAGCTTCGTGTCCGCCACACGGAAGATCGGCGCGCCCGGCACCACCGTCGAGCCGACCTCGAGGTTGCGCGTCACGACGAGCCCCTGGATCGGGCTCACGATTCGCGTGTCGGTGAGGCGGGCGCCGGCGAACCCCCGCTCCGCGCGGGCGGTCTCCAACCGTGCCTGAGCGACGCTGCGGGCGGTCTCCTGGGCGTCCAGCTCGGCGCGCGAGACGATCAGCTCGCTGAAGAGGGATCGCGTCCTCTCGAGATCGGCCTCGGCCTTTGCGAGCTCGGCCGCGGCCTGAGTCTCCTTGGCCTCGGCGACGCGCACGGCGTCCTCGTAGTCCTTCGACTCGAGCCGGGCCAGGCACTGGCCGGCGGCCACTGTGTCGCCCTGGTCCGCGAGGACCTCGACCACCTTGCCGACCATCTTGGCGCCGGCGCCCACGACGACCTTGGCTTCGAGCGTCCCCGTGCCGAACGCCTCCTGGAGGACGAGGCCGCGGAAGGGCTGCACGACCTCGACCGGAACAGGCGGGAGGAGCCACGACCGGACCAGGGCCGCGACGCCCACCGCGAGCAGGAGCCACGCCGTCGTGCGCCCCCAGGCGGCGAGGCGCCCCGACGTCTTGCTGCCGGAATCACCCATGTTCAGCGGCCTCTCTCTGCGCGCGCCCGTTTCCCCGCCCGTCTCTTCGCTGCCGAAGCGGCGGCGCAGGGCCCCAGCAGCTTCTCGATCGTCGCCCACGCCGCCTCGGCGTCCAGCGACGGCCGGCCGGCTCGGTCGTCGAGGATCGCCGTGAGAAGCGGGCGAGCGAGCATGGCCCCGATCAGCGTCAGCGCCAGATCCTCGGCGGACACGTCGCGGCGGACCTCCCCGCGCGCCGCGGCCTCCCGCAGCGCCTCGACCAGGAAGGCGCGGGTTCGCAGCAGGATGCCGCGCACCGCGCGCGCTCCGCTTGGCGGCAGCGCCTTGCCGAACTGCTCCGAGAACACGATCTGCGGCAGGCTGCCGTGCTCGGCGGCCAGCGTCGTGCGCGCCAGCACGAGGCCGCGCAGCCGCGCGAGGGGAGGCAGGCCCGGCTGGGGAAAGGTGGTCTCGACGAGAGCCACGGCGTGGCGGGCGGCCTCGTTCAGCATCGCCGTCCGGGACGGGAAGTGCCGGAACAGCGCCCCGGACGTGATGCCCAGCTCCCGGCCGAGGCGCTCCATCGTGAGCGCGGAGACGCCTTCCCGACCCGCGATCCTCAAGATGGCCTCGGCGATCTCCTGCCGCCGTCCGCCGCCCGCTGCGCGTCCCATGCTCCGGAGTATGTGAGTAAATACTTACTTTGTCAAGGACGGGCCGCGCGCCCTTCCGGCGAAGGGAGGCGAGGCGGTCAGCGCGTCATCTGGGCCACTGCGCGTTCGGGTCGAGGTTGATGATCTTCACCTCGGGTTCGAGCGGGACCTGCGGCCGAAGGAAGGGCTTCTCGGAGGCCTTGTGGCAGGAGTAGCACCCCTCGAGCGCGACCCTGTACGACTCGGCGAACCGCGCCGCATCCCTGGCGTCGATCGCCGCTTGGATCTCCGTCAGCGACGAGCCATCGAACGCCTCGCGAATGCCGTCGAGGTCCACCTCGCCCGCCTGCGTCTTGCGGACGGGGATGATGCGGACGGCCCACTTGAGGTGCTGTCGCGTCTCCGCGAGGTAGAAGCCGGCCAGCGGCCAGTTGCGCTTCCGTCCCGCGAACCAGAGGTTCGTGAAGTGATAGCCGACGTCCTGCATCGCATGGGACTGGCTGGGCACCAGGCGCTTGAGGCGAGCCACCTCGTCGCGGAGCGTCGCGAGATCCGGGCCCGCCTGCGCCGGACTCGCGGTCGATGCGTTCGGGGACGCTTGCTGCCCGGAGGCCGCGGCGTGGGTTCGGCCGCAGCCGAGGCCGGCCCCGAGGCAGGCGCATACCAGCGACGACAGCCACCGCGATCTCCGTAACGACGTCTCCGAGCTGCTGCTCATGCTCCCCCTCCTCCATCCGATTCGCCGACCGCTACGGCAGCCGGCCCGCCAAGAGCCCGTAGACGCCCCCCAGCGCGACGAGCCAGCTCGAGTTGACGCGGTAGCGGAACAAGAGCACGGCGCTGCCCACGGCCAGAAGCGCCGCGGGGAGATCCCGCACGGCACTCAGGCCGAGCTGCCAGCCAACGACCGCCATCAGCGCCAGCGAGGCGACATTGACGCCGTCGAGAAACGCTCCCGCGCTGACGGATCGCCGCAGTCGTGGCACGAGCGGCCCGCTGACGGCGACGAACAGGAAGGCCGGAAGGAAGATCCCTGCCGTGCCCGCCGCCGCCCCGACGGGACCGCCGAGCAGGTAACCCACGAACGTAGCCGTCGTGAAGACCGGCCCGGGCGTGACCTGCCCGACGGCGACGGCGTCGAGGAGCTGCGATTCGCTGAGCCAGCCCAGCCGCACCACGAACTCGGCCCGCAGGAACGCGAGGAGGACGTACCCGCTCCCGAACAGAACCGCTCCGATCTTGAGGAACACGAGGAACAGGGTCGAGGCCTGGAACGGCTGAGTGCTGGCGACGGCTGCGACCCCGAGGGCCGGCAACACCGGCAGGACAGTCACGCCGAGCGCCCTTCCCCTGGCGACGGCACGCGCGAGCGCCACGGCGAGCCCGGCCCCGAAGAGGACGGCCAGCTCGTTCACGCCGGCGGCGGTGAGCGCAACGGACACGAGGCCCACGAGGAGCAGGCCGCGGGTCTTGAGCGCGGAGCGTCCGAGCGCCCACAGCGCCTGCACGACGACCGCGATGATGACCGGCTTGACGCCGTACGCCAGCCCGACGGCTTGCGGCAGCTGCCCGTAGCGGACGTAGGCCCAGGCGAGGAGCCAGACGATGGCCAGCGCGGGCAGGATGAAGGACACGCCCGCCACCACGAGGCCTCGCCCTCCCGCCCGCCGTTGGCCGACGTGGATGGCCATCTCCGTGGAGTTGGGCCCCGGGATCAGGTTGGTTGCGCCGACGAGGTCCAGGAACTCTCCGCGGCTGAGCCAGGCTCGCCGCCGTACCACTTCGTCTTCCATCATCGCGATGTGGGCGGCGGGCCCGCCGAAGGCGGTCGCTCCGAGCTTCAGGAACAACCGGGCCAGCTCCAGGAGCCGGGCCAGATCCCCGTTCGGCGCAGGAGGCGATCCCGGCCCCTCGGGCTCGGGGGCCGGCTCGACGGATCCGCCGACTGGCGCCGCGCCAGGGCCGGGCCCGCCGTCGATCATCCTCCGGCTCCCTTTCGGCTCATGGCGGCGTCCAGCGACCAGGCTCCGGCCCCGACGACGAGCAGGAAGACCGACCCGAGCAGCATGGACCAGTCGGTGCGAGCTTCGTGGGCCATGGTCCAGAAGCCCTTGCCCATCAGCATCGGGACCTTGGTGCTCGCGATCGCGACCAACATGATCACGATCAGGGGCACGGCCGCCAGCCTCGTGAATAGCCCGAGGAGCACCAGAAGCCCACACGTGATCTCGAATGTCCCGACGAGGGGCGCCAGGAGCTCGGGGGACGGAAGCCCGATCTTCGCGAACCGCCCGACGCCCAGCTCGGCCGGGAACAGGAACTTCTGGATCCCCTCCGACAGGAACACGGCGCCGACGATGAGGCGCACGAGGATGACGGCTGCGGGCGCCTGCGTGGCGAGCAGTCTGCGAGTGTGCATTGGTCGCGCTCCTTCAGCGGCCCGGCGCGAGCCGGGCCTTTCGCTTCCGGCGGGCTCCTGCCACGGCCCGGACGTCCTCCCCCTCTCCCAGCACCACCTCGCGGTAGAGCTCCTCGACCTGCCGGCGAAGCAACGCGAGGACCGATCGTCCCTTCCGCGTCAGGCTGTAGCCCCTGCGCGCGCGCAACCCGCCGTTCGGATCGGACCTGGAGCGCAGCCAGCCGCGCTCCTCCATTCTGGCGAGCAGCGGGTAGAGCGTTCCCGGGCTGACTTCGTAACCGTGGCGCCGCAGCTCCCGCATGACCCACTGGCCCACCACGGGCTCCTCGCCCGCATGGTGCAGGATGTGGAGCTTCCAGAAGGCCAGCAGGAACTCGCGTTCGACCTCCCGAGCCGTCTCGCGGGGCGCCATATCGGCTACCGTACTCGGATTCCGACATAGCGGTCAAGAGGCCGGCGTTTTCTCAGTTCGATTCGTCCTCGTTCAGGCGGCCGCCGCGTGGATCGCGGGTCGCGCTCGCTCGGCCCTCACGGACCCGCGGCCGGCCGGCCGGCGTCGAGCTGGGTAATCGGGAACGGCCGGCTCAGGGCCCGGCTACAGGCCGCGCGCCCGGCCGCGAGGACTCGCCCGGCCCTGGGACGGCGTGCGGGTCCACCGACTCGAGCTCGATCACGAAGCGGCTGCCCTTGCCCGGGCCGTCGCTCTCGGCGCGCACGCTGCCGCCGTGCAGCTCCACAAGCTCCTTGACGATCGCGAGGCCGAGGCCGGTCGCGCTCTCGCCGGCGGTCGGCTTCGCCGTCAGCCGCTGGAAGCGCCCGAACAGCCGCTCGCGATCCTGCTCGCTGAGCCCCGGCCCCGAGTCCTCGACGGCGCAGCACACGCGGCTGCCGGACTGCGTCACGCGCACGCGGATGGGCGCGCCGAGCGGGGAGTACTTGATGGCGTTGTTCAGCAGGTTCTCCAGCACCTCGTAGAGCCGGCCCTCGTCGCCGCGCACGAGCGCGGCTGCGCCGTCGTCGAGCGCCAGCTGCTGGCCCTTCTGCAGCGCGGCGCTGCGATTGACCTCCACCACCTCGCGCGCGAGCGCCTGCAGGTCGACCAGCTCCTGTCGCAGCGGGATGCGCCCGGCCTCGAGCGCCGCGGTGTCGAGCAACTGGTCGATCAGCTCGAGCATGCGCCGCACCGAGGCCTGGATCGTGCGCACGAACTCGAGCAGCGACGCGTCCGCGCCCGCCTTCTGCTCCGCCAGCTCTGCGTAGCCCTGGATCATCTGCAGCGGGTTCTTGAGATCGTGGGCGGCGATCGAGAGCACCTCGGTCTTGACGCCGTTGGCCCGCTGCGCGATCTCGCGCTGGCGCTCGGCGCGATCGCGCAGCCGCTCGGCCTCCTCGCGCGCGTGCTCGGTGCGCAGCGTCTGTTCGCGCAGCTCGGCGGTGCGCGCCAGCACCTGCGCCTCCAGCTCGCGGCGCCGCGCCTCGAGCCGGCGCACCCGCAGGGAGTAGGCGAGCCCCGCGGCGCCCAGCAGGCCCAGCGCGGCGAGCGCGTAGAAGAGGCGGGTCTGGTGCAGGCGCGGCCGCAGCTCGACCAGGAGCTGCGCGCCCTCGTCGTTCCACAGGCCGTCGTCGTTCGCCGCGGCGACGCGGAACGCGTAGCGGCCGGGCGGGACCTGCGTGTAGAACGCCTCGCGGCGGTTGCCGGCCTCGACCCAGCCCTCGTCGTAGCCCTCGAGCCGGTAGCGGAAGCGGACCTTGGAGGGCGCGACCATGCTGAGCGCCGTGTAGCGGATCTCCCAGCTCGACGCTCCCGGCGGCAGCTCGATCGCGGCTTCTGCCCCGTAGCGCCGGCCGCCCGCCTGCAGGTCCTCGATCCGCACCGGCGGCGGCACGGCGTTCATCGGGATCGCCGCCGGGTCGATCGCCACGACACCCTTCGTGGTCGGGAACCAGAGCCGGCCGTCGCTCGTGCGCGCCCCCGCCGGTTGCGAGATGCCCGAGCACTCGTTGCTCTTCAGGCCGTCCGCGATCCCGTAGGAGATCACCCGCAGCGGGGCCGCGCGGTCGCGCTCGCGGGCCAGCAGCGATGCCCGCGACACGCGGCTGATGCCCGCGTTGCCGGAGAGCCAGAGGTCGCCCACGCCGTCCTGCAGGATCGCGAAGACCACGTCCTCGCGCAGCCCGTCGCGCGTCGAGAAGCTGACGAAGCGGCCGTTCGCGTGGAGCGCGAGGCCGCCGCCGGAGGTCCCGGCCCAGAGCGAGCCCTGCGCGTCCTCGAACAGGCTCAGCACGTTGTCGGACGGCAGGCCGTCGGCGCTCGTGAACGTGCGCGTGACGCCGCCGTGGATGCGGGTGAGGCCGCCGCCGTCGGTCCCGATCCAGACGCCGTTCTCGCGGTCGACCAGGGTGCACATCACGAGGTTCGAGGCGAGGCCCTCGTCGCGACCGAGCGTCGTGAAGCGTTTGCCGTCGTAGCGCGCGACGCCGCTGGCGTTGGTGCCGATCCAGAGGACGCCGTCGTGGTCGCGCGTCACCGTGGAGATGTGGTCGTCGGGCAGCCCATCCCTGGTGGTGAACACGCGCCGCTCGCCGCGCCCGAGGCGAACCAGGCCACCGCCGTTGGTGCCGGCCCACAGCGTGCCGTCCGAGTCCTCGTGCAGGGCCTGCACGAAGTCGTTCGGCAGGCCCCGCCAGCCGGAGGGCACGCTCACCCGGCCGTCGCGCAGGCGCGCGAGGCCGCCCCCGGACGTGCCGAGGTGGACGCCGCCGTCGCGCGCCGCCAGCACCGGCTTCACGATGTCGGCCGGCAGGCCCTCGCGCGTGGTCCAGACCGTGAACTTGCCGTCGCGCAGGCGGTTCAAGCCGCCCGTGTAGGTGCCGACCCAGAGGCTGCCCTCGTGGTCCTGCCATAGCGCACGCACGAAGTCGCTCGACAGGCCGCTCGCCGCACGGATCGCAGCGAAGCGCTCGCCCTCGCGCCGGTAAAGACCCCCGCCATATGTGCCGACCCACAGGCTGCCGAGGCTGTCCTCGTAGAGCGCCCACACCACGTCGGACGCGAGTCCCTGAGCCGCGCCGAATCGCCGGAAGCGCTCGCCCTCGCGCCGGAACAGGCCGCCGCCGTTCGTCCCCACCCACAACGTGCCCTCGCGATCGATCAGCACCGCGAACACATAGGCGTTCGTGAGCCCCGCCTCGGCGCCCAGGCACTCGAAGCGCTCGCCCCGCAGGCGGCACAGCCCGCCGCCGTTGGTCCCGACCCAGAGCGTGCCGTCGCGGTCCTCCCGGATCGCGCGTACGACCGGGTTCGCCAGGCCTTGCGCCGTTGCGTAGCTGCGCATGGCGCCTTCTTCGAACAGCGTCAGGCCGCTGTTGGTGCCGACCCAGAGGCGGCCTCGCCGGTCGCGGTAGATCGCGCGTACGACGTCGCCGGCCAGGCCCTCGTCGCTGGTCCAGGTCTGGAAGCGGCCGTGCGCCAGGCGCGTGAGCCCGCCGCCGTTGGTTCCCACCCAGAGCGTGCCGTCCGCGTCGGGCCACAGCGTGTGGATGCCGCTGTTGCGCAGCTGCGGCGTGTTCGCGCGGTCGAAGGTCTCGAAGCGCGCGCCGTCGAAGCGGGTCAAGCCGCCGAAGCTCGCGATCCACAGGTAGCCGTCGGCGGTCTGCACGATCGAGGTCAGCGTGTTCTGCGGCAGGCCGTTGGCCGTGGTCCACAGGTCCACGCTGTACTGCGTGACGGCCTTGCCGGGGTCGAGGCCCGGCGCCGCCGCGGCCCCCGTGAGGGGCGCGAGCAAGAGCGTGAGAGCAACCGCTGGCCGGCGCATCGGATCGCCCTAGACGCTGCCCGAGAGGTCGAGCGTCGTCAGCGCCAGCACCTTCGTCGAGGCGACGAGATCGTCGATGCCGACCCACTCGTCCGGCTGATGCGCGAGCTCCAGGACGCCGGGGCCGTAGGCGACGCAGTGCGGCACGCCGCCGATGCGGTCGACGTGCTTCTGGTCGTAGGTGCCGGGGCTCGCCACGATCTGCGCCGGCCGCCCCAGGACTTCCGCGATCGTGCGTTGGAGGGAGGCCACCAGCGGCGAGCCGTCGGGCGCCTGCGTCGGGTGCACCACCATGCGGTCGGAGAGCACGGCATCGAGGCCCGGCACCCGCGCCTTCACGCGCTCGAGCAGGGCCACGACCTCCTCGCGCGTGCGCTCGAAACCCTCCTCGATCAGGAAGCGGCGGTCGAAGATCGCCAGCGCGCGGTCGGCGACGCAGGGCGTCTGCACGTCCTGCCCGTACTGGCCGCCCGAGACGGCGTTGACGTTCACGGTGGCGCGGTCCGAGCCGGGCGGCACCACGGGCATGCGCGTCTTGCGTTTCAGGAGCTCGGGCTGCAGCTCGGTGCGCACGGCTTCGAGGATGGCGCCCATGTGCTCGATCGCCGAGACGCCGAGATAGGGCATCGAGCCGTGGGCGATGCGCCCGCGCGTCTCGATCGCGAACCAGTAGACGCCGCGGTGGCCGATGCAGATGCGGTCGACGTTCAGCGGCTCGGGGATGATCACGTAGTCGACGCGCCCCCTGGCGATGCGGCCGTGCTCGGCCAGCCAGGCGACGCCGGCGTAGCCGCCGGACTCCTCGTCCACGGTGCCGCTCAGCTCGACGCCGCCCGCCAGCTTCACGCCGCTCCGGCGCAGCGCCTCGATCGCGTAGGCGGCGGCGGCGATGCCGGCCTTCATGTCGCAGGTGCCGCGGCCCCAGACGCGGCCGTCCGAGACCTCGCCGCCCCAGGGGTCCTTGGTCCAGCCGGCGCCGGCCGGCACCACGTCGAAATGCCCGTTCAGGTGGACCACGGGACCGTGGCCCTCGCCCCGGCGCGAGCCGATCACGTTCACGCGCGGGTGCTGCTTCGTGTGCTCAGGCCGGCCGGTCGCTTCGTGGTATTCGATCTCCAGGCCGAGCCGCTGGAGCCGGTCGCCGATGAAACGGGCGCACTCCGCGTAGTTCTCGCCCGGGGGGTTGATGGTCGGGATGCGGACCATGCCGGCGGTGAACTCCACGACCTCGTCGCGCAGGGCGTCGACCTCGCGCAGCACGCGCTCTCGGACGTCGCTCATGGGCTAGATGGTAACGGACGATCGACCGGCGGGCAGCGACAGCCGACCCGGCGCCGGGCGAAGCGCTTCGCGAGCGGTGCTAACCTCACGGCCTTCGTTCTGGAGGACTCCCATGCTGCTGCGACGAGCCGTGCCGGTCGCCCTCGCCGTCTGCGCGCTGGCGCTTCCCAGCCGGCCCGCCTCGGCCCAGAGCAAGGGGCTCACCGAGGTGCCGGGCATCAAGGTCGGCCACTTCACGCTGGCCGAGAAGCCCACGGGCTGCACCGTGATCCTGACCGAGTACGGCGCGACCGGCGGCGTCGACGTGCGCGGCGGCGCCCCGGGCACGCGCGAGACCGACCTGCTCGAGCCGCGCAACCGCGTCTCGGTGGTGCACGCGGTGGTGCTCTCGGGCGGCAGCGCCTTCGGCCTCGACGCCGCCTCCGGCACCGTGCGCTGGCTGGAGGAGCGCGGCTACGGCATCGACGTGCGCGTCACCAAGGTGCCGATCGTGCCTTCGGCGATCCTGTTCGACCTGCCGCTCGCCAACAAGCCGCAGGTCCGTCCGACGGCCGACTGCGGCTACAAGGCCGCCGGGGCGGCGAACGACGGGCCGGTGGCCGAGGGCAACGTCGGCGCGGGCGCCGGCGCCACCGTCGGCAAGCTGGGCTTCGGCCGCTCGATGAAGGCCGGCATCGGCACGGCGGCGATCCGGATGCCGGACGGCACCGTCGTCGGCGCGATCGTGGCGGTCAACGCCGTCGGCGACATCATCGATCCCGCGACAGGCAAGGTCGTGGCCGGCGTGCGCACGGAGGACGGCAAGGGCCTGGCCGACGCGCGCGTGCTGCTGCGTAGCGGCGCCTACCTGCAGCGCCGCGAGCGCCCCGCCGCGGCGCCGCCGCGCCAAGGCGACGCCGCCGCCACCAGCAAGGATGGCCACGGCCCTGCGAGCGAGCGCGGCCGGGTTCACCCCGGCGAAGCGCTCTTCGACGACTTCGGCGACGGCATGACCAACACCACGATCGGCCTCGTCGCCACCAACGCGCCGCTCACCAAAGCACAGGCGCAGAAGGTGGCGCAGATGGCCCACGACGGCTTCGCGCGCGCGATCTCGCCCGTGCACACGCCGAGCGACGGCGACACGATCTTCGCGCTCGGCACCGGCAAGCTCGACGTCCCGACCGACGACGGCCGGCTGTCGATGATCGGCGCGCTGGCGGCCGAGGCGATGGCCGACGCCATCGTGCGCGCCGCGACCCAGGCCGTCGGCATTCCGGAGCTGAACCTGCCCGCCGCACGCGACCTCCCGCCGGCCAAGTGAACCTCCACCTCGGCCTGCTGCTCGCCTACGCGGTGCTGCAGGTCGCGCTCGGCCTGTGGGTCGGCCGCCACCTGCGCGGCACCAGCGACTTCTTCGTCGCCAGCCGCGGGCTCGGCCCCGGCCTGCTGGCGACCACGCTGATCGCGGCCAACGTGGGCGCCGGCTCGACCGTCGGCGCCGCGGGCCTCGGCTACCGCGACGGCCTGGCGGCCTGGTGGTGGGTGGGCTCGGCCGCGATCGGCTCGATCGTGCTGGGGCTGACGGTGGGTCCGCGCATCTGGGCCATCGCGCAGACGCACGACCTGCGCACGGTGGGCGACTATCTCGAGCACCGCTACAACTCGAGCGTGCGCGGCCTGATCGCGGGCGTGCTGTGGGTGGGCACGCTGGCGATCCTCGCGGGCCAGTTGATCGCGCTTTCCTGGGTGCTGAACGTGGTCGCAGGGATCCCGAAGACGTGGGGCTGCCTCATCGGCGGCATCGTCGCCACCGCTTACTTCTCGGTCGGCGGCCTGCTGACCTCCGCCTGGGTCAACCTGCTCCAGCTCGGCGTGATGCTCGCGGGTTTCGCCGCGGCACTGGCGCTGGGCCCCGCGAACGCAGGCGGCTGGAGCGAGGTCGTCGCGCGCACGAGCGCCGAGCACCCGGGCCACTGGTCCTTCTTCGAGGGCGGCGGCTCCGGCTGGATCTACCTGCCGCTGCTGGCGCCCGCGTTCGTGATCTCGCCGGGGCTGCTGCAGAAGGTCTACGGGGCGCGCGACGCGGCGTCGGTGCGTCTGGGCGTGCTGGTCAACGCCGGGGCGCTGCTGCTGTTCGCGTTCGTGCCGCCGCTGATCGGCAGCCTCGCGCGCGCGCTGCACCCGGGCCTCGAGAACCGCGAGCTGGCGCTGCCCACGTTGCTGATGCAGGACCTGCCGCCGCTGATCGGCGCGCTAGGGCTGGCCGCCGTCGTCTCGGCGGAGATCTCGACCATGGACGCCATCCTGTTCATGCTCTCCACCTCGCTGTCGCAGGACATCTACCGGCGCTTCGTGCGCCCGGCCGCGAGCGAGGGCGCGGTGCTGCGAGTCGCGCGTCTCGCCGCCTTCACGGGCGCGGCGCTGGGCATCGGCCTCGCGCTGCTGCTGCCGAACGTGATCCAGGCGCTGTCGCTGTTCTATTCGGTGCTTTCGGTGAGCCTGTTCGTGCCGCTGATCGCCGGCCTCTACCTGCCGCGCGCGGGCACCCGCGAGGCCGTTCTCGCGATAGTCTTCGGAGTTGCCACCCTGCTCGCGGTCCAGTTCGCGACCGAGGGGCTCGGCTACGGCATGCTCTCGCCGGTCCTGGCCGGCCTGATCGTTGCCAGCCTCGCCTGCACAGCCGGGCTGGCGCTGAAACAGATAACGACGGAGTAGCGAAATGAGCACGATCGAGACGGTCCCCAACTTCATCGACGGGCGCTTCGAGACGCCGTCCGCCGGCGAGCGCTTCCCGGTGCACAACCCCGCGACCGGCGAGCTGATCGCCGAGACGCCGCTCTCGGCGGCCGCCGAGGTGGACCGCGCGGTCCAGGCGGCGCGCGCCGCGCTGCCGGCGTGGCGCCGCATCCCGCCGGGAGAGCGCATCCAGTTCCTGTTCAAGCTGAAAGCCCGGCTCGAGGAGAGCTTCGAGGAGCTCGCCCGCACGATCACGATCGAGAACGGCAAGACGCTCGAGGAGTCGAAGGGCGAGATGCGGCGGGCGATCGAGAACGTCGAGGTCGCCTGCGGCATCCCGACCATGATGCAGGGCGACGTCCTGGAGGACATCGCGCCCGGCATCGACGAGCTGATGATCCGCCAGCCGGTGGGCGTCTGCTCGGTGATCGTGCCCTTCAACTTCCCCGGCATGATCGCCTTCTGGTACGTGCCCTACGCGCTCGCCTGCGGCAACACCGTCGTGGTGAAGCCGTCGGAGCGGGTGCCGCTCACGATGCGGAAGGTCTTCGAGATCTTCGAGCGCGTGGGCTTCCCGAAGGGCACGCTCAACATGGTGAACGGCGGGAAGGACACGGTGAACGCGATCCTCGACCACCCCGGGATCGCGGCCGTCTCGTTCGTGGGCAGCTCTGCCGTCGCACGCCACATCTACTCGCGCGGCGCGGCCTCGGGGAAGCGCGTGCAGGCCTCGGGCGGCGCCAAGAACCCGGTGATCGTGCTGCCGGATGCGGACATGGAGGGCGCCGTGAACGTGCTGGCCGACTCGGCCTTCGGCTGCGCGGGCCAGCGCTGTTTGGCCGCCTCGCTGGCCGTCACCATCGGCGACGCCAAGCGGCCGTTCCTCGACGCGATCTCGGCGGCCGCCGAGAAGCGCGTGATCGGCTTCGGCCTCGACGCCGGAGTGCAGATGGGGCCGGTGATCACGCCGCAGAGCCGGGCCCGCATCGAGGGGCTGATCGAGAAGGGCATTGCCGAGGGCGCACGCGCGGTGGTCGACGGCCGCGGCGCCAAGGTCGAGGGCTACGAGAAGGGCAACTTCGTGCGGCCGACGGTGCTGGCGGACGTGAAGCCCGGCACCGAGGTCGCGCGCACCGAGATCTTCGGCCCCGTGCTGTCGGTGATGCACCTCGCTTCGATCGAGGAGGCGATCGCCTACGTCAACAGCGGCGAGTACGGCAACATGGCCTGCGTCTTCACCACCAGCGGGCCCTCGGCGCGCCGCTTCCGGTACGAGGCGCAGGTCGGCAACGTGGGCATCAACGTCGGCATCGCGGCCCCGATGGCGTACTTCCCGTTCAGTGGCTGGCGCGGCAGCTTCTTCGGCGACCTGCACGGCCAGGGCAAGCACGCGGTCGAGTTCTTCACGCAGACCAAGGTGGTGGTCGAGCGCTGGCCCAAGGAGTGGTCGCGCAAGTTCTAGCCGGCTGCCAGCGGGGAGGAGCGCAGCGATGACCGAGCCCGAGACGACGATGACCGGCGACGAGATGGTCGCCCTCACCAAACGCCACACGCTCTACGAGTGGTCGGCGCAGACGAAGGTCGACCCGATCCCGGTGGCGCGCGCCTCCGGCATCCACTTCTGGACGCCCGAAGGCAAGCGCTTCATCGACTTCAACAGCCAGTTGATGTGCGTCAACACCGGCCACGGCGACCCGCGCATCGTGAAGGCGATCCAGGACCAGGCGGCCGTGCTCGCGTACGCCAACCCGTTCATGGCCACCGAGCCGCGCGCGCGGCTCGGCCAGAAGCTGGCCGAGATCACGCCTGGCGACATCGACACCTTCTTCTTCACGAACGGCGGCGCGGAGGCGAACGAGAACGCGATCCGCATCGCGCGGCTGGTGACCGGCCGCCACAAGATCCTGGTGCGCTACCGCAGCTACCACGGCGGCACCGCCGGCGCGCTGCAGGCGACCGGCGACCCACGCCGCTGGGCCGCCGAGCCCGGCATCCCCGGCATCGTGCGCATCCCCGACTTCCACAAGTGGGGCCGCAAGGACCCGGAGCCGGTGGACGTCGCGCTGCGCGACGTCGAGGACGTGATCCGCTACGAGGGCGGGCAGACGATCGCGGCGATCCTGGTCGAGACGGTCGTGGGGACCAACGGCATCCTGGTGCCGCCCGACGGCTACATGCAGGGCCTGCGCGAGATCTGCGACAGGAACGGCATCCTGCTGATCGCCGACGAGGTGATGGCCGGCTTCGGCCGCACCGGCAAGTGGTTCGCGATCGACCACTGGAACGTGGTGCCCGACCTGATCTGCATGGCGAAGGGGCTGACCTCCGCCTACGTGCAGCTCGGCGCCGTCGGCATGCGCCCCCAGATCGCGCGACATTTCCAGGACAAGGTCTTCTATGGCGGGCTCACCTACAACTCGCACCCGCTCGCCTGCGCGACGGCGCTCGCCACGATCCGCGTCTACCAGGAGGACGGCCTGATCGAAAACGCGCGTCGCCAGGGCGAGGTGATGCGCGGGCTGATGCAGGAGATGGAGCGCAAGCACCCGTCGGTCGGCGCCACCCGCAACATCGGCCTCTTCGGCATCTTCGAGCTGGTGCGCAACCGGGCGAGCTACGAGGCGATGGCGCCCTACAACGGCACCTCCGAGGAGATGCAGGCGCTCAACCGCTTCTTCCGCGAGCAGGGGCTGTACACGTTCGTGCGCTGGAACACGTTCTTCGCCAACCCGCCGCTGTGCATCACCGAGGCGCAGTTGCGCGAGGCGTTCGCCATCATCGACCGCGGGCTCGAGATCACGGACAAGGGCGTTCGCGGCTAGGGCCCAGGGAGGCGCGACGTGACCGACAACCCCATCTTCAGGCTCGACGGGCGCGTGGCCGCCGTGGTCGGGGCGGGCTCCGGCATCGGCGAGGCGACGGCGCTGTGCGCGGCGCAGCAGGGCGCCCACGTCGCCTGCCTCGACGTGGACGCGGCGAAGGCCGAGGCGACCGCGAAGGCGATCGTGGCTGCGGGCGGCTCCGCGGAGCCGGGCAGCGTCGACATCCGCGAGGGCGCGGCCGTGAAGGCGTGCTTCGACGGCATCCGCGCGCGCAAGGGCCGGCTCGACGCCGTCGTCTGCACGCCCAGCATCAACGTGCGCAAGACGCTGCTGAACTACTCCGAGGAGGAGTTCGAGCGCGTGGTGGCGATCAACCTGCGCGGCAACTTCAACGTGCTGCGCGCGGCGGGCACGATCATGACCGAAGCCGGCCGCGGCTCGATCGTGCTCGTCTCCTCGATCCGCTCGCTGGTCGTGGAGCCCGGCCAGGGCGTCTACGCGATGACGAAGGCGGGTATCGTGCAGCTCGTGCGCACGGCCGCCGCGGAGTACGGACCCAGGGGCGTCCGCGTCAACGCGCTCGGCCCCGGCGTGACGGACACGCCGTTGACGGCGCCGATCAAGTCGAACCCGGGCTGGTACGGCGCGTACTCGGACAAGACGATCCTGAAGCGCTGGGCGCAGGCCTCCGAGATGGCCTGGCCGACGGTCTTTCTGTTGACCGACGCGGCCAGCTACATGACGGGCACGATCGTGTTCGTGGACGGCGGCTGGCTCGCCCACGACGGCCGCTTCGTCCCGCCCGGCATGTGACCGGCGCCGCGCCGCTGTGAGCACGCTGCGCATCGCCTCGATCCCGGGGGACGGGATCGGGCCCGAGGTGCTCGAGGCCGGCCTCGAGGTGATCGAGGTGGCGGCCGCCGTCTGCGGCGTCGAGTTGAAGCTCACGGCCTTCCCCTGGGGCTGCGACTTCTACCTGCGCCACGGCCGCATGATGGACTCGGACGGCCTGAAGCTGCTCGAGGACTTCGACGCCATCTACTTCGGCGCCGTCGGCGCGCCGTCGGTGCCCGACCACGTCTCGGTCTGGGAGCTGATCCTGCCGATCCGGCAGCGCTTCGACCAGTACGTCAACCTGCGGCCGATGCGGCTGCTGCCCGGCATTGCCTGCCCGCTCGCGGGCCGCGGCCCGGCGGACCTCGACATGGTCTGCGTGCGCGAGAACTCGGAGGGCGAGTACTCGGGGATCGGCTCGCGCATGAATGAGGGCGGGCCCGAGGAGGTCGCCAAGGAGACCTCGGTGTTCACCCGCAAAGGCATCGAGCGCATCGCGCGCTACGCCTTCGCGCTCGCCGCCGCGCGGCCGCGGCATCTGCTCGCGAGCGCGACCAAGTCGAACGCGCTACGCAACTCGATGGTGCTGTGGGACGAGGTGGTGGCCGAGGTCGCGCGCGACTACCCGCAGGTGACGCTGCGCAAGTACCACGTGGACGCGCTCGCCGCGCGCATGGTGACGGCGCCCGACACGCTCGACGTGATCGTCGGCTCCAACCTGTTCGGCGACATCCTGACCGACCTGGGCGCGGCGCTGACGGGCTCGCTGGGCCTGGCGCCGGGCGCCAACATCAACCCCGAGCGGAGCCATCCGTCGATGTTCGAGCCGATCCACGGCTCGGCCCCGGACATCGCGGGCAAGGGCATCGCCAACCCGATCGGCGCGGTCTGGGCGGGCGCCCTGATGCTCGACCACCTCGGCGCGCGCCAGGCGCACGACCTCGTCTTGCGCGCGATCGAGCAGGTGGTGCGGGCTGGCCGGGTGCGCACGCCGGACCTCGGCGGCCGCGCGACGACGCGCGAGATGACGGCCGCGCTGAAGGCCGCGCTCGCCTAGAAACGCCGATCCCCGTGGCGGGAGCGTCGCTGCCGATCCACTGCCGTGCCGCCGCCGGCGCCGGCGCTACTCGTACCTGAGCGCCTCCACCGGGTCGAGTGCCGCCGCGCGCTTGGCGGGCCAGACGCCGAAGGTGAGACCGACGCCGATCGAGACGGTGAGGCCGGCCACCACCGCCCACGGCGGGATCGACGCGGGCAGCTCCGGCACCAGCAGGCGGATCAGGGCGCTCGCCGCCACGGCCAGCACGACGCCCAGCACCCCGCCGCTGAAGGTGAGCGCGATCGCCTCGAGCAGGAACTGGCGCACGATGTCGCCGCGGCGCGCGCCGAGCGCCTTGCGCACGCCGATCTCCTGCGTGCGCTCGGTGACGCTCACCAGCATGATGTTCATCACGCCGATGCCGCCGACCAGCAGGCCCACGCTGGAGATCGCGATCGCCACCAGGCCGATCGCGGCGGTGATGCTGTCGAACTGCTGGATGATGCGGTCCGCCGTCGAGAGATCGAAGTTCGAGGGCTGGTTCGAGCGCAGGCCGCGCCGGCGCCGCAGCACCTCCTCCGTCTGCTCGAGCGCCGTCTGGATCTGGCCGCTCTCGGCGCGGATCACCAGCATCAGCCACTCGCTGGTGCGCGGGGACAGCTTGCGCGCGGTGCGGTAGGGCATCAGCACCACGTTGTCGTCCTCGTTCTCGCCCAGAAAGCCGCCCTTGCGCTTCTCCAGGATGCCCACGACAGTGAACGGCTGGCCGACGAAGCTCACCTCCCGGCCCGCGAGCCCGATCCGGTTCGGGAACAGGGCGTCGGCCACGTTCGCCCCGATCACCAGCACCTGGCGTTTGCGAGTGTCGTCGGCGTCGGTGAAGAAGCGGCCCTCGCGCAGCTCGAGGCCGGTGATGGTCCCGTAGTTGGCGGAGACGCCCTGGATGTCGGCCCGCTTGTACTTCTCGTTGCCGTAGCTGATCGTGCGGTCGCTCAGCCACATGAACGCCGAGTTGGCGACGTCCTCGACCGCGCTGGCCTGCTCCCGGATCGCCTCGCCGTCCTCCGGCAGCAGCGGCCTGCGGCGATACTCGGCGCGGTCGCGCGGACCGATGCGCGGGCCCGTCGTCAGGTGGAAGGCGAAGATGTTGTTGGTGCCGTACTCCTCGATCGCCTGCACCACGTTCTGGCGCATGCCGGTCAGGATCGAGGCCACCACCACCACCACCAGCACGCCGATCACGACCCCGAGCACCGTCAGCCCGCTGCGCAGCTTGTGCGCGCGCACGTTGTCGATCGCCATGCGCAGGATCTCGCCGCCGAGGCGGGGCTTCACGGGCGTCTCAGCTCCGGCTCAGTGCCACGACGGGGTCGAGCCGCGCGGCCTTCCAGGCGGGGTAGATGCCGGCCAGGATGCCGACGACGCTCGAGACCACCAGCGAGAGCAGGACGTAGCCCGGCGTGATCGTCATCGGGATCGAGGTGCCGGCGCGGATGCCGCCAGCGACCGCGGAGGCCAGCAGCAGCCCCAGGACTCCCCCGAGCGCGCACAGCAGCGCCGACTCGACCAGGAACTGCGCCAGGATCTCCTTCTTGCGCGCGCCGATCGCCTTGCGCAGCCCGATCTCGAAGGTGCGCTCGTTGACGGTGACCAGCATGATGTTCATCACCACGATGCCGCCCACCACCAGCGAGATCAGCGTGATCGGGGTGACCACCATCGCGATCGAGCCGGTGAACTGGTCGACGTCGCGGTTGACGTCGCCGACGTTGACCAGGCCGAAGTCGTCGTCCTGGTTCGGGCGCAGCCGATGGTGGATGCGCATCGTGACGCGCGCCTCCTCGATCGTGTCCTCGAAGCGCTCGCGGTCGGGCGCCAGCCCGTGGACCTGCAGCGTCTGGCGGCGGCCGAACAGCCGCTGGAAGGTGGTGATCGGGATGTAGACCAGCTTGTCGAGCGAGTCGCCGAACATCGAGCCGCGCCGCGCCTCGACGCCGACGACGCGGAAATCGAAGCCGCGCAGCTGCAGGGTGCGGCCGATCGGGTCGAGCGCCGGAAAGAACTTCTCGCGGACGTCCATCCCGAGCACGACCACCTGCGCCCGGTGCTCCACCTCGTAGGGCAGCAGGAAGCGCCCCTCGGCGATCGTCTTGTCCTCGATCGTCGCCATGTTGGCGGTGACGCCCGTCACTCTCACCCCCAGAAACTCCTCGCCGCCCTGCTGGATGTCGAGCCCCATGCTGGCCTGCGCGCCCACCTCGGCGCAGCCGTCGCAGTGGCGCAGCATCCAGTCGACGTCGTCCCAGTCGAGGCGGGGGTTGCGCCGGTTCGCCCGCTCCCACTGCTCGTCGCTCATGCGGCCCGCGACGCGGGCGATCATGAAGTGGTTGACGCCCAGCACCTTCGAGACGCGCTCGAGCACGTAGCTGTTGAGGCCGCTGATGGCGGCCCCGACCACGACCACCGACGCGACCCCGATGATGATCCCGATCAGGGTGAGGAAAGCCCGCAGCTTGTGGGCGAAGATCGACTGGAAGGCGATGCCGAATGCCTCGAAGTAGAAGGCGGAGGAGCGGGGGCGCACGGGTGTCTGCTGATCTTAACGACGCCGATCGGGCACAAGTTCCGCCGCTTTCAGCCGCACCCCCGCCGGTCGCCTGGTGCGCGCGGGCCGGGGACGCGGGAGACACCACGGCTGCCACGCGACTGAAGAGGCGCCCTGCTTGACAGGGACCGCAGGCTCATCGAACCTTGACAGCGACCCGCTTCCTTCGGAAAGGACCTCTCATGGGCTGCCTCTCGCTCCGGCTGGCCGCCGTGCCCGCGCTCGCGCTGCTCGTCTTGCCTGCCTCGATTGCCCGCGGCCAGGAGCCCTGGTCGCAGAGCGCCGCCGAGAAGCCGCTCGCTGGCACGGACGTGCGCGAGACCGTCTGGACCACGGCCCGACCCGGCGGCGCGCTGGACCGCATCTCGGTCCACCGCTACCGCGGTGCGGGGCCGGCCGCGGCTGCCCTGCTCTACCTGCCCGGCACCAACATGAACGGGATCGCCGCGCTGACCGACGAAGACCACAACCTGTGGGTGTTCCTGGCGAAGCGTGGCGTCGAGGTCTTCACGCTCGACTACCGCACGCGGGCCGTCCCGGCCTCGGCGACGAGCGAGGAGCTGCAGCACCTGCGCGGCTGGACGCTGGAGGCGTTCGTCGGCGACGTCCGTGCCGCCTCGGAGCTGGCCCGGCGCGAGAGCGGCCGGCCGCGGGTCTTCGTCGCGGGCTTCAGCCGCGGCGTCTCGCTTGCCTACGCCTACGCCTGCACCGACGCCGGCGCCGTCGCCGGCCTGGTGCTGCTCGACGGGGTCTTCAAGAGCTACGCGCCGAAGAACGCCTACGACTACGCCGCCGAGCTCGCCAAGCTCGAGGGCGCGGGCAACTGGGCGGCGGACGTTTCGGGCCGGCTCGGCTGGGAGAAGCGCCAGCAGCTGATGGAGACGGTGGCCGCGACCCCGGCGGCGCCCGCGACCGACGCGAAGTACGCGACGCTCGGCGATCAGCTCGCGAACCTGCTGCACTTCGCCTGGCGCCCCGGCGGGCTGGCGAACCCGCTCGGCGGGCTGTCGAAGCCGGCGGTCCTGGCGAAGCTGCTGGCGGGCTACGACCGCTACTACCCGGCGATCCAGGACGTCGAGGGCCGCTCGCTGGCCGACCGCGACGACGACGCGCGGACGCCGATCGACGACCTGTGGGGCGAGCTGAAGACGCCGGTACTCAGCTTCAGCAGCAGCGGCATGGGCGGCGACTGGCTGCTCTCGGGCCTTTACTCCGCGGAGAAGAGCGGCTCGTCCGACGTGACGCTCCACCTGCTCGAGCGCTACGGGCATCTCGACGTGCTGGTCGGCGAGAGCGCGCGCCGCGACGTCTTCGAGCCCGCGCTCGAGTGGCTGCGCATGCGCGCGGTGCGCTGAGCGCGCGCCGGCGAGGCTAGAGCGGCAGCTCGCCGTCGGGCCCGGCGATGCGCGCCGAAAGGCCGGCGACGGGGGCTTCCGCGACGCTCGCCTCGAGCCCGAGGGCCTGCAGCGCGGAGGCGACGCGCGCGGGCTCGGGATGGTGCAGACCGAACGACAGCAGTCGCGCGCCGGCAGGGGCGTCGGCCGACGGGTGGGGCGTCGCCGGGTCCCATTGGATGAAGAACGGCATCAGCCCGGTGTCGTCCTGGCTGAGGCCGAGCGTGCGCCAGCGCAGCAGCGAGCCGTCGGGCCGCTCACGAGACCCGTCGTTGATGCCGTTGAGCGGCAGCGTGCCCTTCGCCAGGCGCCGTGCCACCCCCTCGATGTCCGAAGTGCGCACGGCCCAGCCGACGAGCTTCGGCATCTCGAGGCTCGCCAGGCCCTCGACCCACGGCTCGGTGCCCTTCTGCTCCGGGTCGGGCGCCAGGATCTCCAGGTAGGCGCCGCGATCGAGCGCGAGGAGAGCGTTGTGCGTGCCACGGCCGGGATGAGCCCCGCCGAAGACTGCCCGCACGCCCGTCACCGCGTGGACCTTCTCGATACCCTCCTGCAGCTCCCGCACGCCCAGGATCAGGTGATCCAGCTCGGCGCCACCCACGAGCGCCTCCTGCGCGCCGGCCCGGCGCGAGATCAGTGCCAGGGCGCCGGCCAAAGCGCCCCCGATCCAGTCGCGGCGCGACCAGTGAACGGACGATCTCTCTGCCACGAATGCCCCGCCTTCCTGGTCGTGAGGCGCCCAAGATACCCGAACCAGGAGGCCCGCGTCGCCCCTAAAAAGCGTGGTCCCGCGTGACGCGTCGCGTCATAACCCCTTGAAAAATAACGTCATGGGACGGGTCGGCTCCGTTGACAGCGGGCGGCAAGCGAGGTTAGACCTACCGACCAACCGTTCCGTCCACAGTTCACCCGTCCGAGGCTTCCCGGGAGGAATCCGATGATCAAGCTTCGCTGGCTCGCCGTGGCGGCGTTCGCCGTCGTGGCGCTGGCTCTGCCGCAGGCGGCCGTCGCCCAGTCGACCGGCACCCTGACCGGCACCGTCACCGACAACTCCGGCGCCGTGTTGCCGGGCGCCACCGTCACGGTCACCAGCCAGGCGACCGGCCAGGTGCGCAGCGCGACCTCCGGAGGCGACGGCTTCTTCACGGTGCCGCTGCTGCCGCCAGGCGTCTACAACGTGGTGGTGACGCTCTCCGGCTTCAGCACCCACAAGCGCGAGGGCGTGCGCGTTTCCGTCTCGGAGTCGGTGCGCGTCAACGTCCAGCTCGCGGTGGGCCGCCTGGAGGAGAGCGTGACGGTCGTCGGCGAGGCGCCGCTCGTCGAGACCGCCAACGCCACGATGGGCATCGTGATCGGCGAGCAGAAGGTCGTCGACCTGCCGCTCAACGGGCGGAACTTCGCGCAGCTCGGCACGCTGATCCCCGGCGTCGTGGCCCCGCCCACGCAGCTCGGCGGCGCCAGCGGCGACGCCCAGGCCGGCGCCAACGGCTTCGGCGCCTCGACGGCCGGCTTCAACGTCAACGGCATGCGCAACCAGTCGAACAACTTCCTGATGGACGGCGCGCCCAACAACGACACCTTCAACACCGGCTTCGTGCTGCGGCCCCCGCCGGACGCGATCCAGGAGTTCAAGATCCTGACGCACTCCTACAGCGCCGAGTACGGCCGCAACGCCGGCTCCGTGGTCAACGTCGTCACGAAGTCGGGCAGCAACGAGTGGCGTGGCGGTGTCTGGGAGTTCAACCGCAACGACGGCCTCAACTCCCGGAACTTCTTCGCGCCCGCCAATCAGCCGAAGCCCGAGCTGAAGCAGAACCAGTTCGGCGCGACGCTGGGCGGCCCGATCATGAAGGACAAGCTGTTCGCCTTCGGCTACTACGAGGGCTTCCGCAGCCAGCGCGGCATCACGCAGACGGTGTCGGTGCCGACCGCGGCACAGCGCGGCGGCAACTTCGGCAGCGCCACCATCCGCGATCCGCTGACGGGCCAGCCCTTCCCCGGCAACACGATCCCGTCGAACCGCATCAGCCCCATCTCGGCCAGGCTGGTGGCCGACTTCATCCCCGCGGCCAACGTCGGCGCCAACATCTACACGGTGTCGCCGACCGTGCAGGACGACCGCGACCAGTTCGGCGGGCGTCTGGACTTTCGCCTGAGCGACAAGCATTCGATGCTGGCGCGCTACATGCGCAGCACGGCGGAAGTGCTCACGCCACGCACCGTGCAGCCGGCCGACCAGGCCGCCTCCGCGACGCTGCAGGACGTGATGCTCTCCGACACGTACGCCTTCAGCTCGAGCGCGATCAACGTGGCCCGCTTCTCCTTCAACCGCATCTACGCGAACCCCGCGGTGACCAGCGGCATCACCAACTCCGAGTACGGCATCAATCTGGCGAACACCAACCCGCTGGCCGTCGGCCTGGCGTCGATGGTGATCTCGGGCTTCCCGACGCTGGGCGACCCACAGCAGCCGTTCGTCGAGCGCGTCAACAACGTGTTCCAGTTCTCGGACGACTTCACCTACCTGAAGGGCCGTCACTCCTTCAAGCTCGGCGCCGAGGTCCGCAAGGAGTACATGAAGATCGCGTTCATCAACCGGCCGAACGGCGACATGCTGTTCAACGGCGCGATCAGCGGCAACGCCTTCGCGGACTTCCTGCTGGGCCTGCCCTCGCAGGCGCGTGCCACCACCACCCAGGCGCTGCAGGAGGGCTCGAGCTGGACCTACGGCGTCTACGCGCAGGACGAGTTCCGTGTCAACGATCGCGTCACGTTGAACCTCGGCGTGCGCTACGAGCTGCCGCGGCCCTTCTACGACGAGCAGGACGCGATCGTGGGCTTCGACACCGGCGTCCAGTCGCAGAAGTTCCCGGCGGCGCCCGCGGGCCTCGTCTATCCGGGCGATCCGGGCGTGCCGCGCGGCATCGTGCCCACCGACAAGAACAACATCGCGCCGCGGCTGGCCGTGGTGTGGGATCCGAAGGGCGACGCCCGCACGAGCGTGCGCGCCTCGTGGGGCATCTTCTACGACACGGTCCCCGGCCAGGGCGACCTGTTCCAGAGCGGCGTGCTGGCCCCGCCCTTCACGCCCCTCGTCGAGCTCAACTCCCCGACGCCGATCACCATCCAGAGCCCGCTCGGCGCGCTCTCCGGCGGCCCGACGCTGTTCCCGCCGGCGCTCGTGATCATCGGCTGGGGCAACGACTTCGAGTCGCCCTCGGCGCAGCACTTCAACATCGGCGTGCAGAAGCAGATCGGCGACAACGTGGGCGTCGAGGTGGCCTACGTCGGCTCGCGCGGCAAGAACCAGCCGATCTTCATCGAGGTCAACCCCGGCGTGTACGGCGCCGGCCAGACGACACGTGGCGCGCGGATCATGCCCGCCTTCTCGCTGGTGCGGCCGACCTTCTCGGTGGGCAAGTCCTGGTACGACTCGCTGCAGGCGAGCGTGCGGATGCGGCCGACGAGGGGCTTGAACTTCCTCGCGTCCTACACCCTGGGCCACGCCAAGGACCACGTCTCCGGCCTCAACATCGGCGGCGAGCAACGCCCGATCCTGGCCGTCGTCCAGAACGACGAGGCCTCGATCGAACGCGCGCTCGAGCAGGAGAAGGGCGACGCGCTCTTCGACGTGCGGCACCGCTTCGTCTTCAGCTTCGGCTACGAGCTGCCGAGGCTCGAGGACAAGAGCGCTATCACCAAGGCCGTGCTGGGTGGCTGGCAGCTCAACGGCATCTTCCAGGCCCAGAGCGGCTTCCCCTTCACGGTCGCCGACAGCGTGGTGAGCATCACCTTTCTGACGCAGCGCCCCGACGTGACCTGCGACCCGAACAACGGCCCCAAGACGATCCAGAAGTGGTTCGCCACCGAGTGCTTCGCGCGCCGCGCCCTGGCCGCGACGGCGGTCCCCGGCAACCAGGGCCGCAACGAGGTGCGCGGACCCGGCTTCAACCGCACGGATGCCTCGCTGTTCAAGAACTTCAGCTTCGGCGGCCGCAAGCAGCTCCAGCTCCGCGTCGAGGCCTTCAACCTGTTCAACCAGGAGATCTGGGGCCGCCCGAACAACGTGATCGGAACGCCGACCTTCGGCCAGATCACGACCGCCGACGATGGCCGCATCATCCAGCTCGGAGCGAAGTTCTCGTTCTAGGGCGAAGCTGACGGCTGGCACACCCGGCCTCGCCCGACGGCGAGGCCGGTTCCAGGAGGGCGCCGCGCGGCGCCCTCTTCGTTTTTCGAGGCTACCTGCTCGTGCCTCTTGCCCGTGCTCGACCTTCGCTGAGCTTCGAAGGGCCCGTTGCCTCGTCGATCCCTTCGATCTGCGCCCCAGCGCTGCCGAACGCTGCCAGAGTCGCGAAGACGTAGAGCCCCAGGGGAAGCGGCGGTGGAAGGGGCACCACCGGGGGCGCAGCGGAGTTGTGCACTCGTTTCCCGAAGTAGACGATGGGCAGAATGTAGAAGCCGATCAGAAGCATGATCGGTTCGTACGGCGGCTGCTCGGCCGATCCTGGCGAGCCAGAGCCGAGGGTCATCATCATCAGGACGAACGCCGCGAGAACCAGTGCGAAGGCCAGACCGTAGCCGATGGTCGGCCAAATCTGGCGGTCCGGGTACTTCATGCCTTCGAAGACCAACGAGGCCCCGAAAACAATGGGGCCGGCAAGACCCAGCGCCAAGCCGATCTTCGGCGAGATTCTGATGGTCATGCCGACGCCGGGGCCGCAGTCGCCTGGCGCTCTCCCTGCGTTGTCGTGAGGATTGTAGACATCAGCGACCGCCGCGCGGCGGCCGGCTGGGAGCCCGTTCAGCGCTCGGGTGGCTTGAGGTGGACGACTGGGTAGGCGACGAAGGGCTCATCCTGGGCCGCGTACTCCTCGAAGCACTGCACGACATGCCCTGGGCGCATCGAGCGGTACTGCTGCTGAGGCCACCACACGAGGCCGGCGAACGGGCGGCCCTCGAGGTACCACCGGATCGCGATCTGCTTCTGATCGTCGTCATTCGTGACCAGGACGCGCCCGAGCCTCACCGCCTGCTCGAAGTGCTGAAGGTCGGCGGCTCCCTGCGGGAGAGCATCGATCGCGCGCACGACATCCCAGCCGGCCTTCTGAAGGGCCTTCACCACTGGGCCTTGAATGTCAGCGTCGGTGTAGAGCGGGAAGCGCCCGGCCACTCAGCGCGCCGTGCGCTTCCTGATGGCCTCGGCCTTCTCGGCTTCGAAGGCCGAGGCGGAACCCTCGTCGGCGCTGAGCTCGGCGTCGATCTCCTCGACGTGGTCGTAGTAGTAACTGAGGGCAGCGTGGACCTGGCCCTCGCTGAGCTCCGGATAGCACTCCCGGATCTCGCCGACCGTCTTGCCTTCCTTCCATAGGAAGACGACGTTCATCACTCGCACACGGGTCGCATCGATCGCGGCCTTTCCGCCGCAATACCCCGCCTCCTTCACGATATGCGCGTAGACGGCGTTCGATGCCGTGGCCATGGTCAGATCGAATTCTAGCCCGGTGTCCGGGTGGCCGGCTCCGGCATGATTGATCGCCCCCTGAAGGAGGCATCAGCGATCGCCGCGCCTTGGTGCGTCGGCTCGAACGCCGGCAGATTGGCTCGAGAGGAGCAGTTTTCAGGGGCCTTCCCGAGAATCGCACGAGTGCTCGACGCGGACCGATCCGGCTCGGAGCCGGCGCGGTCGGCTCGATCCACGGCCGACGCACTGGCGCGATGTTGCTAGAGTCCGCGCGAGGAGGCGAGCGTGAAGCACTCCAGGCGGCGGTTCGTCGGGCGGGCGGCGGCGGCGACGGCGGGGATCACGAGCCTCGGGCGGAGGGCCTTCGGGCAGGCGCCGGCGATCGTCACGCGCGACGCCGCGCGGCCGGCGGTCGCGCAGGGGGCCGCGGTCGGGGACGTGGGGGCCGGGCGCGCGCTCGTGTGGAGCCGGACGGACCGGCCCGCGCGGATGGTGGTCGAGTGGGCGACCAGCGACACGTTCGAGAGCGCCCGGCGGATCGTCGGGCCGAACGCGCTCGAGACCTCCGACTTCGCGGCCAAGCTCGACCTGCGCGAGCTGCCCGCGGGCCAGAGGATCCACTACCGCGTGCGCTTCCAGGACCTGCGCGACCTGACGAGCTGGAGCGAGCCGCTGGCCGGATCCTTCGAGACGCCCGCCGCGGGCGCGGCGGACGTGACGCTCGCGTGGAGCGCCGACACCGTCGGCCAGGGCTGGGGGATCAACCCCGAGTGGGGCGGGCTGCGCCTGTACGAGACGATGCGGCGCGAGGAGCCCGATCTCTTCGTGCACACGGGCGATCTGATCTACGCCGACAACGTGCTGCAGCCCGAGGTCAAGCTCGACGACGGCACGCTGTGGAAGAACGTCGTGACGCCGCCGAAGTCGAAGCTCGCCGAGACGCTGGACGACTTCCGCGGCAACTATCTCTACAACTACCTCGACGAGAACCTGCGCCGCTTCAACGGCTCGCTGTCGCAGGTGCTGCTGTGGGACGACCACGAGACGCGCAACGACTGGTGGCCGGCCCAGATGCTGCAGGACCCGCGCTACCAGGAGAAGAGCCTCGCGCTGCTCTCCGCGCGCGCGCGCCGCGCGATGCTGGAGATGAACCCGATCCGGCCGCATCCCGACGAGGCCGAGCGCGTGTACCGCAACTTCGCCTGGGGCGAGAGCCTGGAGGTGTTCGCGCTCGACATGCGCAGCTACCGCGGCGACAACGGGCCGAACCGCCAGACCGAGATGGGCCCGCAGGCCGCGATCCTGGGCGCCGAGCAGCTCGCCTGGCTGAAGGCCGCGCTGGCCGCCTCGCGCGCGACCTGGAAGGTGATCGCGGCCGACATGCCGATCGGCCTGCTGGTCCCGTTCTCGATCAGCCCCGAGCTGCCGCCCTGCGTGTTCCGCGACGGCCCGCCGAGCTGCGAGGCGATCGCCAACGGCGACGGACCCCCGCTCGGGCGCGAGCTGGAGATCGCCGACCTGCTCTCCTTCATGAAGCGCCGGCGCATCCGCAACGTGGTCTGGATCACCGGCGACGTCCACTACTGCGCCGCCCACCACTACGACCCGGCGCGCGCCCGCTTCACGGACTTCGACCCGTTCTGGGAGCTGGTGGCGGGGCCCGCGCACGCCGGCACCTTCGGCCCGAACTCGTTCGACCCTACCTTCGGCCCCGAGCAGCGATTCATCGGCATCCCGCCGGGCATGAAGCCGAACCGGCCGCCTTCCGCCGGCTTCCAGTTCTACGGAACGCTCTCGGTGAACGCGCGCACCCGCGCGCTGACCGCGCGGCTCAAGGACCTGGCGGGCACGACGCTGTGGTCGACGGAGATGCCGGCCGTCTGATCGGGCCGGCGGGCGTCAGTCGGCCGGCACGACCGGCAGCACGACGTGCGACGCACGCAGCGCGTCGTGGAACAGAGCCTGCTGCGCGACCACCGGCGTCGCGGCCTCGCCGAACGGGCCTCCGGTGTTCGGGTTGACGTCGAAGCGCGGGAAGCTGCTGCTCGAGACGTCGAGCCGGATGCGGTGGCCGGCGGCGAACAGGTTGCTCGTCGCCTGCAGCTCGAGCACGATCCGGCAGACCTCGCCCGGGGCCATCGGCGTGGCCCGCTCGTAGCCGTCCCGGTAGCGCATGCGCTGGATGCCGTCCGTCAGGTTCATCGCGAAGCCGGCCGGCCAGTCGCCGCTCGGCGGGTAGACGTCGACCAGCTTCGCCGTGAAGTCGGTGTCGGCCGCCGAAGAGGCCACGTGGAGCACGACCTCGATCGGTCCCGTCACCTCGACGGCCCCGGCGAGCGGCTCGGTCTCGAACACGAGCACGTCGGGGCGCTCGGCGAGCGGCCGCTCGTCGCGGCAGACCCACAGCTCGCGCCGCGAGCGCTGGTCGAAGGCGCCGCCCTGGATCAGCCGCGGGAAGAACGGGTTCTGCACGGGGCCGCCGATCGTCGGCGCCGGGTCGCGCGGGTCGAACGCGTAGCGGCTCGGCGAGACGCCGTCGGCGGGGGCCTCGGCACGCAACGTTCCGGCCGGCCGGGGTCGCAACCCTGCAGAGGGCACGGCGGCGCCGCCCGGCGGCGCGGGATGCAGGAAGAGGCGCTGAGGCCGCGCGCGGACGAGAGGCCAGTCCGTCTCGTCGCGCCAGCGCCCGCCGTGGGCGATGCGGCCGTCGATCGTCCTGCGCCCGTCACCGCCGCCCATCACGAAGATCCGCACCGGCGGCTCGTCGAAGATCCCCGTGTGAAGGCGCTTCAGCGCCTGGTCGAAGAAGCGCAGGCGCAGGTCGTCGAGCAGCAGCAGGGACTCGGCACCGAAGTCCGCCTCGCCCGCGAAGCTGCGGCCGTACTCCTCGTAACCGTGGAGCCAGGGTCCGATCAAGAGCTTCTTCGGCGCCGCGCCGCGCTCCCGCAGCGCCCTCCACTTCTGCGTCGTCGCCCACACGTGGTGGCCGTACCACGAGCTCTGGCAGACCGCGGCCAGGTCGGGATACTCGCCGACGTGATCGCGCATCGAGAGCGTCGGCTGGCGCCAGAAAGCGTCGCGCTCGCCGCGGTTCTGGAGCTCGAGTAGCCAGCGCTCCTCGCGCGGGGCGTGGCGCAGGACGCTCGCGCCCTTTCGCAGCGGCAGCTCCGCGAGCAGCGGCCGCAGGTCGCGCGACGCCTCGTCGAGCGCCGCGAGCGCCGCTCCCTGCGCGACCTCCCGGCCCATGCGGATCGCGTGGGGCAGCGCCACCCCCAGCTCGAAGGCGCCCGAGTGGCGCAGCGTGCGGTGGAAGTAGTCGAAGCCGCCGTCCGACAGGAACTGCGCGCGCAGGCCCGGCGGCCGCGTCACCGCGAGCGCCTGCTGCGTCGCGGTGCTGTACGAGAGGCCGAAGGTACCGACGCCGCCGTCGCACCAGGGCTGGGCCGTCACCCAGGCGAGCGTGTCGTACCCGTCGGGCCCCTCGTGCGGGCCCAGGAAGAACCAGTCGCCCTCCGAGCGGTGGCGCCCGCGCACGTCCTGCATCACCGCCACGTAGCCGCGGCGCGCGAAGTAGTGGCCGCTCTGCCAGAGCGCCGGCCGCCGCTTGTCGTACGGCGTGCGCTCGACGAGCGCCGGGAAGCGACCGGGGGCCGGCGTGCCTCCGAGCGCCGGCAGGTAGACGTCGCACGCGAGCCGGGCGCCGTCGCGCATCGGAACCGGGACGTCGCGCAGCACGACGACGTCCCAGCCGATCGGCGACCCCTGTCGCATGCAGCGGCTCAGGACCGCCTGTCGATGCTGTCGTACGTCCCGCCGTAGGCGAGGTCGCGGATCGGCGGCTGCGCCAGGAAGTCGTGCGGGAAGCCGAGCTCGATCCGGCTCGCTTCGCCGAGCCGCTGCAGCTGCGCCTCGGACAGCGCGAGGTCGAGGCAGCCGAGGTTGTCGCGGATCTGGTCGATGCGGCGCGCGCCCAGGATCGGGATCACGTTGCCCGGCTGCTGGCGCAGCCAGGCGAGCGCCAGCTGCGACGGTGTGCGGCCGATCTCGCTGGCGAGCTCGCGCACCGCCTCGGCGATCCTCAGCCGTTGCTCGGCGATCGGGCCGCGCAGGCCGGCGCGGCCGCCCTCGCCCTTGCCTTCGTTGTACTTCCCCGACAGCACGCCGGACCCGAGGGCGCCCCAGGGCGTGACGGCCAGATCGAAGGCGCGCGCCATCGGCACCAGGTCGCGCTCGGGCGTGCGCTCGACCAGGCTCCACTGGATCTGCAGCGCGACGAACGGCGTGAGGCCGCGCAGCGCCGCGAGCGTGTTGGCCTGCGACACGATCCAGGCCGGGGTGTCCGAGATGCCGACGTGGAGCGCCTTTCCGGCTCGCACCACGTCGTCGAGCGCGCGCATCACCTCCTCGACCGGCGTCGTGAAGTCCCAGGCGTGCAGCCAGAGCAGATCGACGCCGTCGAGGCCCAGCCGCTTCAGGCTCATCTCCAGCGAGCGCATCAGGTTCTTGCGGTGGTTGCCGCTGAAGTTCGGATCGCCCTTGCGGTCGAACAGCGTGTACTTGGTGGCGACCACGAAGTGGTCGCGGTCGGGCCGCACGAACTCGCCGACCAGCTTCTCGGCGGTGCCCTCCGTGTAGCGGTTCGCGGTGTCGATGAAGTTCCCGCCGGCCTCGCAGTAGGCGTTGAAGATGCGGTGGCTCTCGAGCGCGTCCGCGCCCCAGCCCCACTCGTTGCCGAACGTCATCGTGCCGAGGCACAGCTCCGAGACCCGAAGCCCGCTGCGGCCGAGCAGCCTGTAGCGCATGGTTCGCTCCTTCCGCTCTGCCCGATTCTAAGTGCCCAGGCGGCCCGCGTCGGGCGCCTTGAACGCGCGGTCCTGCCGGCTGGACGTCGCGTTCTTCCACCTGGACGCGCGGCCGCTCGCGAACTTCCGCCATGGCCTCACGCGCATGAGGCGTGCGTGGGTTACCTCAATTCATCGATCCCGCGCGGCCCGCCGAGCGTCGTACCGGACAAGCGACTTTCATTCGGGGCGTGGGGCAGGACGGAGGACGCCTTGGGCAGGACCACGCGTCGGCTCGCGCTCGCGGCGGCGTTGGCGCTCGTGCCGGGCCGGGCGGCCGCGCAGGCCCCGCTCGAGCTCGAGGTGATCGACCTCGCCGGCGTCGCCAGCGCGCTGCCGCAGGTCCAGGCCGCAGCCAACGTTCTGCTCGAGCCCGCGAGCGCGCGGCTCGAGACGCGCCTGGTGGACCACGAGGTGGCGATCGAGAACGCGAGGCCGCGCGCGATCCTGCTCGGGTCGCCGGCTCCGGCAGGTGCGAGCCCCCGCCTGCTGCTGGCGGTCGCGCGGCACGACGTGGCGCCGGCCACGATCTGGATCTACGTCCCATCCGTCCTGCGCGCCGCCGGCCTGCCGGCGGCGGCCGAGACGCTCGACCTCGCCCAGAGGCGTGAGCTCGGCATCGCCCTCGGCCGCATCCTCGTCCACGAGATCCTGCACCTGCTGGCGCCCGAGCGCCCGCACACGGCCACGGGGCTGATGGCGGCCCGGCTCGGCCGTACCCAGCTGGTGGAGGCCGCTCCCCGGCTCGACGACGGCTCGCGAGAGCTGCTCGCGCGGGCGGGCGGCCGCCTGGGCGCCGCCGTCGTCGCGAGCGCCGCCCGCGGGACTGCGACCCTCGGCGCCGCCGAGGACTGGGCCGACGTCGCAGCGGCGCCTTTCGGCCGTGAGAGACTCCGCGCCACGAAACCCTGACCTCCAGGAGGACGCGGAATGTCGCGCATCGCCCGCTCGCTCGCCGTTCGTTCGCTCGCCGCCTTGGCACTCGCCGCGTGCCTCGCGCCAGCCCTCGCGGCGCAGGAGCAGGCGCAACCGATTCCCGACGCGCCGCCCCGCGGCGAGGGCGAGGGCCCGTTCGCGCGCCTGATCCTGCGCGGCGCGACGCTGATCGACGGAACCGGCGCGCCGCCGATCGGTCCGGTGGACGTGGTGGTCGAGAAGAACCGCATCGTCGAGGTGCGCGGCGTCGGCTACCCCGGCGTGCCGATCGAGGAGAAGAGGCGGCCGCAGGCGAAGCCGGGCGACCGCGAGATCGACCTCTCCGGCAAGTACCTGCTGCCGGGGTTCGTCGACGCGCACGCGCACATCGGCGGCGCGGCGCAGGGCACGCCCGCCGAGTACGTGCTGAAGCTGTGGATGGGCCACGGCATCACCACGGTGCGCGAGGTGGGCAGCGGCAACGGCGGCGCCTGGACCTTCGCCCACCGCGACAAGAGCGCCCGCAGCGAGATCACCGCGCCGCGCATCAAGGCCTACGTCTTCTTCGGCCAGGACCGGGCGGAGAAGGAGAGGCCGATCTCGAGCCCCGAAGAGGCTCGAGCCTGGGTCGCGGACCTGGCGAAGCGCGGCGGCGACGGCATCAAGTTCGGCGGCGCGCGACCCGACATCATGGCCGCAGCGCTCGACGAGGCGAAGAAGCTGAAGCTCGGCAGCGCCTGCCACCACGCTCAGATGAACGTCGCCTGGATGGACGTGCTCGATTCCGCGCGGCTCGGCCTCGGCTCGATGGAGCACTGGTACGGCCTGCCCGAGGCGCTGTTCGAGGACCGCACGCTGCAGGACTTCCCGCTCGACTACAACTACGCGGACGAGCAGCACCGCTTCGGCCAGGCGGGGCGGCTCTGGAAGCAGGCGGCGCGTCCGGGCTCGCCGCGCTGGAACGCGGTGATGGACGAGCTGCTGAAGCTCGACTTCACGCTGGTGCCGACCTTCACGATCTACGAGGCGAGCCGCGACCTGATGCGGGCGCGCCGCGCGGAGTGGCACGAGGAGCACACGCTCCCATCGCTCTGGCGCTTCTACGCACCGAGCCGCAAGGCGCACGGCTCCTACTGGTTCTACTGGACCACCGAGGACGAGGTCGAGTGGCGCCGGAACTTCCGGCTCTGGATGGACTTCGTGAACGAGTACAAGAACCGGGGCGGCCGCGTCGCCGCCGGCTCCGACTCGGGCTTCATCTACAAGCTCTACGGCTTCGACTACATCCGCGAGCTGGAGCTGCTGCGCGAGGCGGGCTTCCACCCGCTCGAGGTGATCCGCGCCGCCACGCTGAAGGGCGCCGAGACGCTCGGCATGGCGAAGGAGGTCGGCAGCGTCGAGGTCGGCAAGCTGGCGGACCTGGTGGTGCTCGACGAGAACCCGCTGCAGAACCTGGGCTCGCTCTACGGCACCGGCGCCATCCGGCTGAACGACGAGAACGAGCCCGTCCGCGTCGGCGGCGTCCGCTACACGATCAAGGACGGCATCCTCTACGACGCCAAGCAGCTCCTCGCCGACGTGCGCCGCATGGTCAAGGACGCCAAGGCCAAGGAGGGCTTCACGCTGCGCCAGCCGGGAGTCCCGTCCGAGTAGCTCGCCGCTTCGGCTTCGAGCCGCTAGCATTCGTCCCGCATGGCCGACGTCCCCATCACCGTGATCGGCGCCGGCGTCGTCGGCCTGGCCGTCGCCGCCCGCCTCGCGAAGCCCTTCCCCGATCTCGTGCTGCTCGAGCGACACGAGCGTCACGGGACGGAGACATCGAGCCGCAACAGCGAGGTGATCCACGCCGGGATGTACTACGCCCCGGGCTCGTGGAAGGCGCGCCTCTGCGTCGAGGGCAGCCGCCGCCTCTACGAGTACTGCGGGCGCCACGGCGTCTCCCACCAGGCGCTCGGGAAACTGATCGTCGCCGTGAGGCAGGAGGAGATCGTCGAGCTCGAGAGGCTGCTCGAGCGCGGACGGGCCAATGGCGCCGAGCTCGAGATGTGGACAGGAGCGCAGGCGCGAGCGCTCGAACCGGAGGTGCCGGCCGTGGCCGCGCTGCACTCGCCGCGCACGGGCATCGTGAGCGCGCACGAGCTGATGGACGCGCTCCTGCATCAGGCCCTGGCGGCCGGCGCCGTCTTCCAGCCGCGCGCCGAGCTGCGCGGGATCGAACGCGCGAACGGCGCCTACCGGCTGCGGCTGCGCACGCCCGAAGGCGAGGAGAGCTTCAGCAGCGAGCGGGTCGTGAACGCCGCGGGCCTCGGCTGCGATCGGGTGGCGGAGCTGGCCGGCATCGACGTGGACGCCGCGGGCTACCGGCTGCACTACTGCAAGGGCAGCTACTTCTCCGTGGTCCCCGCGCGCGCCGGCGTGGTGCGGCACCTCGTCTACCCGGTGCCGAGCGCCGTGAGCCTCGGCGTCCACGCGCTGCCGGACCTCGGCGGGCGGCTGAAGTTCGGCCCCGACGCCGAGTACGTGCCGCGCGACGGCTGGGACTACTCCGTCGCGGAGGGTAAGCGGGCGGCCTTCGCCGCGGCCGTCCGGCGCATCGTGCCCTCGCTGCGGGACGAGGACCTGGAGCCCGACATCTCGGGCATGCGGCCGAAGCTGCAGGCGCCCGGGGAACCGGTGCGCGACTTCGTGATCGCCGACGAGGGCGCGCGCGGCCTGCCCGGCTTCGTGAACCTGATCGGCATCGAGTCGCCGGGACTGACCTCGTGCCTGGCGATCGCGGAGCAGGTCGCGAAGCTGCTGGAGGCCGCGTGAGACGGATGCCGAGAGGATCGCTCGCGGCCCTCGCCACGCTGCTGGCCGGGCTCGCCGCCGCTCCGTCGTACCGCCAGCCGGGGGAGCCCGCGCCGAGCGCCTCGCCGTGGCGCCCCGCCACGACCGACGCCCGGCGCTACCTGCTCTACCGCGTGAATCCCGCGGAGGGCTTCAACCTCAGGCGCGACGCGTTCCTGCGCGCGGCGCTCCTCGTGCGGCGGCTGGGTCCCGAGTGGACGCTGGTGCTGCCGCCCTTCGAACGGCTGCCGCACTGGCGCTCGCCGGACCTGAACCAGGACCAGGTGGGCTGGGCGACGTTCTTCGACCTCGCCGCGCTGCGTGGAGCGGTTCCGGTGATCGAGCACGCCGAGTACCGCGGGTTGCACGAGGGCCCGCTGGCTCGCGCGCTGTCGTTGCGACTGGCGCAACCGGCACGGGCGGGCGCCCCGTTCTCGAGCCAGGCGGAGACGTGCCCGGAGGCGAGCGCCTTCCCCTATCGCGTCTCGGGCGAGCGAACAGAGACGCTGCTCCACGGCGAGTGGGTGGAGGTCGGCGCGCGCGAGTGCCGAGCGGCGTTCCTGCCGTTCTCCGAGCTGGCGCCGCTGCTGCGCGAGTCCGGGGCGACGAGCCTGCTCGTCGACAACCTGGAGGTGCTCTTCTGGGACGGCAGCTACGGCGGGCCCGAGTGGTGGGAGCTGCGCTCGAAGCTGCGCTTCGCGGCCGCGGTGCGCGAGCTGGCCGAGGGTTTCCGGCGCGCGCGCTTCGGCGAACACCCCTATCTGGCCGTCCATCTCCGGCGCGGGGACTTCCTCGCCGCCGGCCGGCCGGTGCCCAGCCTGTCGGACGCCGCGGCCCAGATCCGGCGCGAGGCCGCGCAGCACGGGCTCGAGCGGCTGCTCCTCGCGACCGACGCGCGCGACGACGAGGTCGAGACCCTCGCCCGCGAGTTGCGCTTCGAGCGCTTCCGGCCGCAGCCCGGGACGGCTCTCCTCGACGGTGTGGTGGCGATGATCGACCAGTGGCTGTGCGTGCGGGCGACCGCCTTCGTGGGCAGCGCGACCTCGACGTTCACGCGAGTGATCCAGGAGGAGCGCCAGCTCCTCGGCCACCCGGACGCGGCAACGTTCCGCGTGCTCTGCCCGGCGCGGGAGGACGCGGCGGGCCGGCGGCTCTTCGACTGCGAGCAGCCGCGGCCGTTCCCGATCCCGGCCGGGCTGCTCGCGCGTTAGGCGACTTCGAGGGGCGGACGACTACTGCGGGCAGGCCTGCGTGTTGCAGGCCTGCGTCTCCAGCGTCGGACCGCAGGCGAGGCCGCCGTTCGACGGCGGCACCAGGATCGGCCGCGTGCGGGACTGCACGCCGCCGCCGCAGCTCGCGGAGCAGGCGCTCCAGGCCGACCACTCGCTCAACTGGCAGTCGACCGGGCAGGGGCCGTTGCTGCACGCCGCCGTCTCGATCAGCGAAGGACACGCCGCGCCACCGCCCGACGCCGGCACCAGCACGCTGCGGCTGCGGCTGCGCACGCCGGCTCCGCAGCTCGTGGAGCAGGCGCTCCAGTCGCCCCAGGCGCTCACCTGGCAGTCGACCGGCAGCGGCTGCGAGCAGTCCTCCCCGCCGTAGCCGGGCTCGCAGGCGCAGGTGCCTGAGCTGCAGGCGCCGTGGCCCGAGCAGCTCGACGGGCACGAGCTCGAGGCGCACGCCCGGCAGACCGGCGCGCCGGCGTCGTCGAAGCCGACCACGCACTCGTTCTCGTCGCAGGAAAGACCGGCGAGCCCGGCGGGCCGGCGGAAGAAGCCGGCGACGTCGATGCCGAAGTCCATGCCCTGCCCCTTGGTCTCCAGCGCGAGCTCGCCCAGCGGGCACAGCTCGGGGCGCGAGCAGAGCGGCACCACGGTGCTCATCTGGGCGCGGCCCTCGCCGAAGCTCATCAGGGGCTGTGGCGGGCGCGGGCCTTCCGCGCCCCAAAGCCTCAGCTCGCTCGGGCCCCGGGCTCCCTCGATGCGAACGTGGACCAGGATCGCCGTCGCGTCCTGCGGCACGCCGCAGCCCGCGGCGGCGCCTCCCTGCGGTCCCAGATCGCCTCGGACCTGCAGCAGGCTCGAACGGGTCTGCGTCCCGCGCCGGTCGTCGTCACGGCCCCGGCGGGACGGCCGGACGCTGCCATCGGCCAGCGAGCAGACCTGGAGCGGTGTGAAGGCGAGGTCCTCGAAGGGGTTCGGCGCCGCAGTGAGCGGGGCGGCGTCCCCCGTGACGGCGAGGTTGGCCGTGAGCACGACGGCCAGCAGCGACGGGTGCGACGGTCTCATGGGGCTCTCCTGAGCGCCTGCGCGCACGGCGGCGCGCCGCGCGGGTTCGTGGATTGCTGGAACGGATGCGCGGATGCTAGCGTAGCCGTCGCGCTTCGGTCAAAAGCTCGAATGACGGCACAGAAGCCGAGCCTGTCTCGCCGGATCCGCAACCTCTTCCTCGGCGGGCTCGTCGTGGTGGTGCCGATCGTGCTGACGGTCAACGCGCTCGGCTGGCTGTTCCGCTTCGTGGACGGCCTGGCGCAGCCGCTGGCCGAAGCGGTGATCGGCCGCGCGGTGCCCGGCATCGGCTTCGTCACGACGCTCGGCATCGTGCTGCTGGCGGGCTTCCTGTTCTCGTTCGGCCCGCTGAAGAAGCTGCTCGGCAGCGCCGAGGAAGTCCTCGACGCGGTGCCGGTGGTGGGCATGCTCTACGGCACCACCAAGAAGGTGCTGTCGGGCATCGGCGGCCCCGGAAGCGAGAACGCCTTCCAGCGCTTCGTCTTCGCGCGGCTTCCCGGGCGGACGACGCCCGGCTTCCTGACCGGCAGCTTCACGCTGCGCTTCAAGGACGGCCGCGAGTACTCCGTCTGCACGGTGTACGTGCCGACCAACCACCTCTACGTGGGCGACGTGGTGGTGCTGCCGGCCGAGGACGTGATCGAGACCGACCTCTCCGTCGAGGACGGCGTCAGCCTGATGCTCTCCGCCGGGTCGTCGGTGCCGCGCGTCGTGCGCGAGCTGTGAGGCTCAGCCGCCGAGCAGCCCGATCACCTTCCCGTCGACGAGGTCCATCTGCTCGGCCTGCGGCACGGACGGCAGCCCCGGCATGCGGATGATCTCGCCCGCCAGCGGCACCACGAAGCCGGCGCCCGCCGACAGCACGGCGCTCCTGACGGTGATGCGGTAGTCGCGCGGGCGGCCGACCACGGTCGGGTCGTCGGAGAGCGAGGTCGGCGTCTTGGCCATGCAGATCGGCAGCCCGGCGTAGCCGAGCTTCTCGACCTGCGCCAGGTCGCGCTCGGCGGCCACGGCGTAGTCGACGCCCGAGGCGCCGTAGAGCTTCGTCGCGATCGTCTCGATCTTCGACTTGAGCGGCGCCTCGCGGTCGTAGAGCGGGACGAGCGGGGTCGCGGGCCGGCTCTCGGCCGCCGCCACCACCGCCTCGGCCAGCGCCCGCCCGCCCTCGCCGCCCTTCTGGAACACCTCGGCTTCGGCGCACGGCACGCCGAGGCGCCCGCAGGCGCGCCTGACGACCTCGAGCTCCTCGGGCGAGTCCGTCGCGAAGCGGTTGAGCGCGACCACGACCGGCTTGCCGAACAGGTTCAGGTTCTCGACCTGCTTCTCGAGGTTGGCGATGCCCCGCTCGACGGCGGCGGGGTCGGAGGCGGCGAGGTCGCCCTTCAGCACGCCGCCGTGGCGCTTCAGCGCGCGCACCGTCGCGACCAGCACGGCGGCCGAGGGGTTGAGGCCCGCGGTCTGGCACTTGATGTCGAAGAACTTCTCCGCGCCGAGGTCCGCGCCGAAGCCCGCCTCGGTGACCAGCCAGTCGGCGTGCGAGAGCGCCATCGTGGTGGCGATCACGGAGTTGCAGCCGTGCGCGATGTTCGCGAAGGGGCCGCCGTGCACGAAGGCGGGCACGCCTTCGACCGTCTGCACCAGGTTCGGCAGCAGCGCGTCCCTCAGCAGGACCACCATCGAGCCGATCGCCTTCAGGTCCGCGGCCGTCACCGGCAGCTTGTCCTGGTCGAGCGCGACGATCATGCGCCCGAGCCGCTGGCGCAAGTCGTCCATGTCCTTCGACAGGCACAGCACCGCCATCACCTCCGAGGCCGGCGTGATGTCGAAGCCCGTCTCGCGCGGCACGCCCTCGGCGGCGCCGCCCAGGCCGATCACCACGCGCCGCAGCGCGCGGTCGTTCATGTCGATGACCCGGCGCCACAGAACGCGCCGCGAGTCGATGCGCAGCGGGTTGCCCTGCTGGAGGTGGTTGTCGAGCATCGCCGCGAGCAGGTTGTGCGCCGCGCCGATCGCGTGGAAGTCGCCGGTGAAGTGGAGGTTGATGTCGGCGGCCGGGATCACGATCGACGCTCCGCCGCCCGTGGCGCCGCCCTTCAGCCCGAAGGTCGGCCCGAGCGACGGCTCGCGCAGGGCCAGGCAGGCGTGCTTGCCGATCTTCGCGAGCCCCTGGGCCAGGCCGATCGAGATGGTCGTCTTGCCCTCGCCCGCGCTCGTCGGGGTGATGGCCGAGACCAGGATCAGCCGGCCCGGCGCGCGATCGGTCGCGCCCGCCTCCAGGCGGACCTTCGCCTTGTCGTCGCCGTACGGGACGAGGTGCTCGCGGCGGATGCCGAGCTGCTTCGCCACGTCGAGGATCGGGCTGGGATTCGGGCTCATGGGTCTCCGTTCAGGGGGGTCCGGCGAAGGCTTTGCGCGGGCAAATGCCGCCGGAAGGTTACTGCAAAGCCCGTGCTGGCGTGAAAGGGCGGCGCGTAGCGACTCGATGCGCTTGCCGCGCGTGGCGGATCTTGTCTAGATTCGGCGCATGCGCAGCTTGGGTATCGTGTTGCTCGTGGCGGGCGTCCTGGGCTTCGTCTATTGCGGGGACCAGCTCGGGCGCTTCGACCCCGTACCGGCGGAGACGAGCTGGCGCAGGGGGCTCGACTACCCTGCCGGCCGCTGGGAGACCGGACGCTACGCGTGCGCGCTCGGCGGCGGCATCGGCCTCCTCCTCGTGATGTTCCCGAAGGGCCGCTAGCGCTTCTTCCGGGTGCGCTGGGCTACTCGCCGGACTACCGCGCCGAGCTCGGCCACACCCAGCGCAGCGACACCAACCGCTGGTCCGCGGTCCTGCGCTACAACGGACCGCCCACCGCGGGCGGCCTGCTGCGCACGTGGAGCGCCGTCAACACGCTGCTCGCCCAGTTCGACTGGCGCGGGCGCATGCAGTACGCCTACGTGTACCCGCGGCTGCTGCTGACTTTTCCGCGGCAAAGCTCCCTGAACCTCTACGGCTACACCGACTACGTGCGCGTTTTCGAGGAGGAGCTCGGCGCGGCGCGCTCCGGCGGCCGGCTGGGCGCGAGGAACGCGGCCGCGGGCGAGTGAGCGCGCTGCCCCCGGCCGTGCTTCTATGCCCTTCCCTCGTCCAGGACCTCGCGCACCTTGCGCGCCAGCGTCTCGTGCGCATAGGGCTTCGAGAGGAAGTGGATCCCGGCCTCCAGCACCCCGTGACGGGCGATCGCATCGTGGGTGTAGCCAGACACGTAGAGCACTCTGACGTCGGGGAAGAGCTTGGCAAGCTGATCGGCCAGGGCGCGTCCGTTCATGCCGGGGAGGACGACGTCGGTGAGCAGCAAGTGGATGCGAGCCGGGTGAAGCCGGGCGAGCTCGAGCGCTGCAAACGCGCTCGGGGCATCGAGCACCGCGTAGCCGTCGCGTTCGAGGCATTCCCGCGCGAGCTCCCGCAGCGATGAATCGTCTTCGACGACGAGGATCGTCTCGCTGCCACCGGGCGCCGACGTCTGGGCCCGCTGCGCCTCCGGTATCTCAGCCGCGGCGTCCACCCGCGGCAGATAGACCTTGAAGGTCGTCCCCCGGCCAGGCTCGCTGTAGACCCAGATGTAGCCTCCGCTCTGCTTGACCACGCCGTAGACGGTCGCCAGCCCGAGCCCGGTCCCCTTGCCCAGCTCCTTCGTCGTGAAGAAGGGCTCGAAGATCCGCGCCTGCGTGGCCGCGTCCATGCCGGCGCCCGTGTCGCTCAGCGCGAGCATCACGTAGCTGCCAGCCAGCATCCCCGCATGCGCTGCTGCGTACTCCTCGTCGAGGTCGGCGTTCGCCGTCTCGATGGACAGGCTGCCACCGTTCGCCATCGCATCGCGGGCGTTGACGGCCAGGTTCATGATCACCTGCTGCATCTGCCCCGGGTCGGCCCTCACGCGGCCGAGATCCTCCGCGAGCCTCGTCCTCAACGCGATGTCCTCGCCGATGAGGCGCTCGATCAGCTTCGCGGCATCGGCCACGACGGCATTGAGGTCCAGCACCCTGGGTTCGAGCACCTGCCGGCGACTGAAGGCGAGCAGCTGCCGGGTCAGGGATGCCGCTCGCACCCCTGCGTCCTTGACCTGGCCGAGCCGCTTGCGCGCACGCTCGGGAAGCACGTCGTGCTCCATCAGGTCGCAGTAGCCGACGATCACCCCCAGCAGGTTGTTGAAGTCGTGAGCGATGCCCGCCGCGAGACGGCCGATGCCCTCCATCTTCTGAGCCTGTGCGAGCTGGGCTTCGAGCCGCTTGCGCTCGCTGACGTCACGGGCCATCCCCTGCACGCCGACGGGTCGCCCGTCGGCAAGGACGAGCCGCGAGCTGACCTCGAGCGGCACGCGGCGCCCGTCGCGGGTCACGATCTCGAGCTCGTAGGTCGTCGCGGCCTCTGCTCCCGCGAGCTTGCTCTCGATCATCTGGCCGGCGAGGCTCCGCTGTTCCGGCGCCACGAGCTGCAGGATGTCGGTGCCCAGCACCTCGTCCCGGGTGTAGCCGGTGATCGCCTCGCCGGCCCGGTTGAACGAGGTCACCCGCCCGGACGGATCGTGGGTGTAGACGATGTCGTTGGCGTTCTCGAAGAGGCCGCGGTAGCGCTCCTCGCTCGCGCGGAGAGTCTCCTGCGCACCCCTGCTCTCGGCCTCGCGCCGTTCGAGCGACGCCGCCATCTCGTCGAAGGCGCGGGCCAGCTCGCCGATCTCCCCCCGCGCGTGAGGGAGACCGCTGCGGGCCGCGAACTCCCCCGCCGCCAGGCGGCTGGTCGCAGCCACGAGCCGTCTCGCGGGCTTCAGGATGAGGCGCTCCGAGAAGGCCCGTGTCAGGACCAGGGCGAACCCGGCCGCCAGCGCCAGCGCGAGCAGATCCCGCAGCAGCGCACGGTGGATCTCGGCAAACGCCGCGGACGCCGGGAGCACGAGAACGACGTGAAGACGCCCGCCGGTCCTCGCCGGGGAAACTCGGCTGAAGGCGTAGAGATGCGGCTCGCCGCCGGGCACGCGCTCCAGGAACACCCCGCTCGGGGCCGCGAGCACCCGCCCGAGGGTGGCGGCTTCGAAAGCGCCGCGGCCGACGCTGCCGCCCGGGTCCGGCTGCCGGGCCAGGACCTTGCCGTTCGCGTCGATCTTGGTCAGCGTCGCCCCCACGGGCAGCCTGGCGACCACGCTCTTTTCGAACTCGTGGAGGCGCGCGAGATCCAGGGCGGCGAAGACGACGCCATGGACGCCGCCTCGGTCGTCGACGATGGGATAGCCGAAGTTGATGGTCGGCCTGCCGACCACGCGGCCGTTCTGGAAGGCTCCGACCGAGAACCCGCGGCTGTCGAGGGCGGTTCGGAAGTAGCTCCGGTCGGCTATGTTCACCGGATGAGGCGGGGGAACGGCGCTGCAGATGACGTCGCCGTCGAGGTCGGCTACTCCGAGGTTGGCGTAGCGCCCGAGATGCTCCTCACGCAGATGCCGGAGCCGCGAGCTGCACGCGGGCGGATCTGTCGCGGGGAGACAGGCGGGATGGCACAGCGTGACGAGCATCTGGCGCGTGCCGTCGAGCAGCCGCCCTTCCTCGAGCGCGACCAGGTTCGCGAGCTCGAGCGCGGCCGCGTGCGCTTCGGCCATCTCGCGGCGCCGCTCTTCCGCGGCCGTGTAGAGGGCGAGCGCGAGGCCGGGCGCGATCGCCAGGAGCACGATGGCGAAGAGGCGGACGCGGAGGCTGGCGGCGAACTGGCCCATTCGTCATCTCGCGAGACGTGAGCGGGATCTCTCTTGGGTGCAGTATACCCAGGCCGCCGGCCGCGTCGACGACACGAGCCGCGAGCGTGGAGTGACCCGACACCGTCGTTGCGGCGTCGGGCCGGCTCAGCGCCAGTCGTAGCGGACGCGGTAGCTGACGAGCTTCTCCTGGTCGGGGGGCACCGTGACGCGGAACTCGACGTTCTGGGCGTCGGTCTTCACGAACTCGTCGCTCTTCTCGACGATCTGCCAGTTCATCCAGCGATAGAGCCGCTCGGCGATCCGAACCTGGATCGGCTCCTGCTTCCGGTTGCGGATCCTGACCTCGAAGGCCTCCTCCATCTGGTCCAGGCGGCCGTCCTGCTTGTAGTCGGTGCGCTTGCGCTCGCCGACGACGTCGAAGGCGTCGCCGGTGTAGACGCGCAGCGTCTCGCCCTGGGGCGTGTGGTCGATCGTGTTCTCGCCCGTGAACTCCGGGCGCCCGTCGTCGTCGCGCCGGTAGAAGCGCGTGCGGCCCGCCGGCAGCGGCAGCCCGAGGCCGTTCTCCCGGGTGTTGGCGATCTCGCGCATCACCCAAACCTTCGGGTTCGAGCGCGTGCCGTAGTCGCGGTCGTTGCGGAGCTGCTCGGGCGACCAGCCCCGGTAGCGCCTCCAGTCCACCGCGGCTCCGTTATAGACGTACAGCGTCCTCGCGGTCACGCGCTCGCCGCGGAGGAGCTCGACCTGTTTGATCTCCCGGTTCCGGAGCGTCGCGGGACGGGTCAGGGTGTAGAGGTGGAACTCGTCGAAAGCCTTCTCGGTCACTGGAGGGAGGCCTCCCAGCATCCCTCCCACCACGCCTCCCGCGACGCCCCCGTCGACGAACGGCTCCTGCAACTGGATCTTGCTGACGTCTCCCGCCATCAGCTTGATCGCCGCGTTCTCGAAGGTCTTGCCGCTCTGGTTGTCGAGCGTCACCCAGCCCACGATGTCGAGCTGCTCCCCCTTCTCGGGGGCGACCAGGTTGTAGGCGGCGTCCCAGCGCATCCCGCCCGTGACGTAGCTCAGCTCGGCGTCCAGCCGGGCGGCGCGGTCGCTGGCCAACTGCCAGTTGAGAGTCGGGTACAGGATGGCGTCGCTGCCCAGCTCCGGGAACAGAGGTTCACCGGGCAGGCTGAACTGGAGCTTGCCGCCCACCTGCACGATGGGCGAGCCCGCCCCGCCCTGCCAGTTGGCGAACGACTGCTGCCGCTGCGCGAACTGCGACCCGAAGCGGCTCATCGCCGCGTAGTTCGGCGTGTAGCCGCTGCGGATGATCTTGGCTCGCACGATCTCGAAGTCGCCGTCCCGGCGCGGGCGCCGGAAATCGAGTTCCTTGCCTTCGTTCAGGTACAGCAGCAGCCCCTGGCTGATCGTGTCGGCGCGGAAGCTCTGCTCGAGCACCTGGAGCCTGACTCGCCCCGTGGGGTCGCGCAGCACGACCGAGTCCGGCTCGAGGTGGACGGTGGCGCCGGCGAACGAGACGGCGTTCGTCCCCGCCTTGAGGTCCAGCGGGATGCGCTCCCGCACCACCGCGAAGTCGCGGTTGTAGATGGTGAGCGCCGGCGGCTCCGCACCAAGGCGAGCGGGCAGCGCCACGGCCATCAGGAACGAGCACGCCAGTCTGCTATCCATCCCGAGAGTCTAGGGGAGAGGAGGGCTGCGGGGGCTGCGGCGGGCGGCTCTCACGAGCGGTACGCCCGTTCGAGGGTCGCGAAGTCGAGCTTGACCATCTTCAGCATCGCCTCGGCGACCCGCTTCATGCGGGCGGGGTCCTCGTCGCGCATCATCTCGTCCAGGGTCGCGGGGACGATCTGCCACCGGAGGCCGAACCTGTCGATGAGCCAGCCGCACGCCTGCGCCTTGCCGCCGTGCTCGAGCAGCGCGCTCCAGTAGCGATCCAGCTCCGCCTGGTCCTCGCACAGGACGACCATCGAGATGGCGTCGTTGAACTCGTGATGGGGTCCCGCGCTGATGGCCTGGAATCGCTGGCCAAAGAGCTCGAAGTCCACGATCTTCACCGAGCCCGCCGGGCCGCTGGGCGACTCGGCCGGGAGTGGCGTGACGCGATCGACCCGCGAGCCCGGGAAGATCGAAGCGTAGAACCGCGCCGCCTCCTCGGCCTCCTTCGCGTACCACAAGTGCGGGAAGATCCTGGGTCTTCCTTTCAATGCCATGGTCGATGCCTCCTTCCGGAACCGTGCCTACTTCTCGCGCTGGCGGGCGACCTCCGCCCGCAAGCGCTCTTCCTGCGCGCGCAGCTCTGGGGTGAAGGCCTCGCCGAAGTCTTCGGCCTCGAACACCGGGCGGATCTCGATCTCCGACTCCTCTCCGGGCATCGGATCGGGGCAGCGCCGGACCCACTCGACCGCCTCGTCCAGCGAGCGCACCTGCCAGATCCAGTAGCCGGCGACCAGCTCTTTGGTCTCGGCGAAGGGCCCGTCGATGACGGTCTTGCTGCCCCCCGAGAAGCGCACGCGCTTGCCCGTGCTGCTGGGGCGCAGGCCGTCGCCCGCCAGCATCACGCCCGCCTTCACCAGCTCCTCGTTGAACTTGCCCATCTCCGCGAAGAGCTTCGCGTATCCGGCTGGCGCGCCGGGGTCGCCGGGCATGAGGCCCGCTTCGGAGTTCTTCGTCGCCTTGACCATCACCATGACTCGCATCGCTCTGCTCCTGTCGTCCAGGGGACCATTCGTGGCCGGGCACGGGCCCACGGTCCCGTAGTCTCTTCGATCAGGCGACGAACGAGCCCGGGCCAGATCGACAGGCGGGCCGAATCTTCCGGCTTCGGGGGCGGAAAGCCTGCGCGCGTCAGCCCGCGAGAACCGCCCGCGGCCTGCTAGGTCGTCAACGTTCACGTACACCTCCACGTTCACGGTGCTTCGCTGGGTGAACTTCGAATCATTTCCACAATGCGCTGCCCGGCGGCGCATCCATCGATGTTGCCCCTTTGCCAGCCCTCGCCCTTCTGAAGATCTGGGCGTGGAAGGACAGGCGATACGCTGCGCCGGGCAAAGACGCTTCCGATCTCTGGATGTTCCTTCGGCACTACGCCGAGGCCGGCAACCAAGACCGCCTCTACACGGAGGAAGGCGAGGCGCTCGCAGCGTACGCTTTCGACAATGGCGAGGCGGGCGCCTGGCTCCCTGGCAAGGACGCCCGCCAAGTCCTGGCCCGCGGCCCTGGCCTCTTCGAGACCAGGGTCTCCCCAGGCTGACCTGTGGGTTCCGGCGCAGTCAATCGAACGGCCACCGGTCGCCGCGAGCGCTGGGGGGCTGCTGGCCGCAGCCAATTCGGGCGGAGTACCGAGGCTCGCACCGCACCCCATCCGCCAGGCACGCGGCGTGCTCGCTCCTTCGGCTGGCCCGGGAGCGGGCGCGACGCGTGCAGCCAGCGGCGAGAGAGGCACGAAGGCGGGTGGCCGATGGCCTGAGCACAGCCGCCCGACCGGGCGGTCGTTCATGTTTCACGTACACGTCGCACGTCCACGGTTCTTCGCTGGCTGAGCTTCGAAGGAGCCGGCGGCGCCTTCCGCCGTCGTGGCGCCCGGGGAGGGGTTGGCTCCTCAGGTAGGATTCGAACCTACAACCCTCCGGTTAACAGCCGGATGCTCTACCCTTGAGCTACTGAGGAACAGGGGCGCTCGCCTTCCGGGTGGAAGGCAAGCAGTCATTGTAGATAAGGCCCCGCGGGGGCGCAAGGCGAGGGGGATGCCATGTGCCGGAACATACGGCCGCTCTTCAACTTCGCGCCGCCCGCCACCGAGGCGGAGATCCGCGACGCCGCGCTGCAGTTCGTGCGCAAGATCTCGGGCACGCAGAAGCCGTCGAAGGCCAATGCCCCGCGCTTCGAGCGGGCCGTCGACGAGGTGGCCGCGGCCGCGAGCCGCCTGATCGCGACGCTCGAGACGACCGCGCCCCCGCGCGATCGCGAGGTGGAGGCAGCCCGGGCGCGCGAGCGCAGCGCGCGCCGCTTCGGCCGAGCCGACGCCCGTTAGGCGTCCCGCGGCGCTGGGCGCCACTCCAGCGGCGACGAGACACGCCCCCCGAGTCCAGGAGGGTAGGCCGTTGCGAACTAGTCCTCGCGCAGCGGCAGCGGCCGCGGCAGCCGGATCGCGATCAGCTCGCTCGCCCGCGCGGCCAGCACGGGCCGCAGCTTCTGGTCCCAGCCGGCGATCGCGTACTCGTTGTCGTTGCCGATGACGATCGTGCTCGCGTCGATCACGGCGAGGCCCTCGAGCTTGGCGGGGGCGTCGGGCACCAGCGCGGAGACGTCGAGCACCAGCTCCTTCGCGGCGGCCACCACCCCGGCGGCGGCGAGCGCCTCCGGATCGAGCGCTTCGAGCGCCGGCCGCTGGATGATGTCGTCCCAGCGCGAGCCCAGCAGGTTGGTCGCGCCGCGCAGGTCCACCAGTTGGAGTCGCAGCCGCAGGTCGGTACGCTCCGCGACCAGCAGGCGGCCCTCTCCCGCCCAGGCGAGGGCGCTGACCTTCACCTCGTTCTGGTCGGTCTCGCCGAACGTGGCCGCGGCCTCGAGCACCACCGCGTGCTCGGCCGTGGGCCGGCCGTCCGCCGCGTCGAAGGCGAAGACTCGCAAGATGCGCGAGCGGAGGCCGGTCGCGGCGTCAGGGTGGAACAGCGGGCTCTGCGACGCGGCGTAGAGCGTGCGGCCGTCGCCCGAGAGCGCGAGGCTCTCGAAGCCGCGGTTCGGCTGCCGGCGGCCGAGCACCGAGGGCAGCTCCTCGCGCACCAGGAAGCCGCCGGCGACGAGCCCGCGGCCGACGGGCGCGACGCGCGCCCGCACCTGGCCGTTCGGCGAGACGCGCACCAGCGTCGGGCCGTACTCCTCGGCCAGCCAGAAGCTGCCGTCTGACAGCCGCACCAGGTCCTCGGGGTCGAGGCCGCCCGCATCGTACGGCAGCGCGTTGCGGCCGCTCTGGTCGTACGGCGTCTCGTCGATCGCGGCGTGATTCGGCAGGCCGCTCACGGGTCGCCCGTCCGCGCGGCGCAGCGGCCGCTGCTGCGCGATCTCGATCCGCGCAGGCTCGCCGGTCCGCACACGGACCTTGAGGATGCGCGGCTGGAAATCCGGGGCCGCGAAGGTGCGGCGCAGGACGCCGTCGTGGAGGAGCTGCCCGTTGGGGCCACGGTCCGTGACGCACCAGAAGGTCAGCTCGGGGTCTTTCGGGTCGCGGAAGAGTCCGGAGAAGATCGAGCCGAGCGGAAGTTCCCCGCGCGGCGCCGAGCTGGTGCCACCCCTGGCCAGCGGCAGGCGCGGCGGGCGCTCGAGGCTGGCCCGCCACAGCACGCGGGCTTCGTCGGCGCCGGCCGTGAATGGACCGCCCACGGACGACACGCACACCGCCAGGAGCAGGACGGTCCGGGTCGCAGGGCTCATGAGCGCGCTAGATCATAGGGCCCCGGCGTGACCATTGATCGGGGCGACCGCGAGAGATCAGTCGCGCAGGCCCGGCATCTCGAAGCCCGCGGCGGCGAGCGCCGACGCGAGGCCCTCGCGTTCCGCCTCGGTCAGCTCCACGAGAGGAGGACGCACCGTGAGCCAGGCGGGATCCTCGGAGTAGCGCGCGATCGTCGCCTTCAGCGCGGGGATCATCGACGCCTGGGCCTGCAGGATCGCGCGCACGCCGTCGATCCGCGCCTGCAGCGCCTCGGCCTTGGGCGACTGCCAGCCGGCGAGGACGCTCGCGATCCCGTGCGGGTTCACGTTGGCGCCGGCGGTGATGCAGCCCGCGCCGCCCGCGCGCAGCGTGCGCAGCAGGAAGCGCTCGCTGCCGGCGAAGACCGCGAAGCCGTCCGCCGCGAAGGCGTCGATCAGCGACCGCGTGTTGTCCCAGTCGCCCGAGGAGTCCTTGATGCCCGCGATCGCGCGCGGATAGGCCGCGAGCAGGCGCTCCACCAGCGGCAGCGAGATGCCGACCTGCGCGACCGGCGGGATGTGGTACAGATAGACGCGCAGCCGCTCGGCCGCCACGCGCTCGATCACCTCGGCGAAGTGGCGGTAGAGGCCGTCGTCCGAGACGCCCTTGTAGTAGAAGGGCGGCAGCATCAGGACGCCCGCGCAGCCCTGCTCGACCGCGTGCCGCGTCAGGCGCACCGTCTCGGGCAGCGAGCAGCAGCCCGTGCCCGGCAGCAGGCGCGAAGCGGGCACGCCGGAGCTCAGCAGCGCCTCGAGCAGCTCGATCCGCTCCTCGGCCGAGAGCGAGTTGGCCTCGCTGTTGGTGCCGAACGCGGCCAGGCCCTCGCAGCCGTGCGCGAGCAGCCAGCGGCAGTGGCGCACGAAGCGCTCGGGGTCGGGCAGCAGGTCGCGCCGGAAGGGCGTCACGACGGGCGCCAGCACCCCTCGTGGCGGCCGCGTGCTACCGTGGTCCATGAGCAGTTCGTCCGATCGCATCACTTATCCGCACGTCAGCCTCGATCCCGCGGTCCGCGAAGGCCGCGCCTGCATCAGCGGCACGCAGGTCCGGGTCACCGACCTCGCCACGGCCTCCGAAGCGGGCCGGAGCATCCTGGAGCTGAAGGAGCACTTCGCGCCGCAGAAGCTGACGCTGGCCGAGATCCACGCGGGCCTCGCCTACTTCTACGACAACTGGGACGCGCTCGAAGCTGTCCGCCTCGACGACCAGCGTCTCGTCGACAAGGCGAAGAAGGACCGCGAAGCCGAGCTGCTCCGCCACTTCCTCGGGCAGTAGCGCCGGGCGCGCCCGCCGCGCGGCCGTCAGGCCCAGCGGCGGAAGAACAGCGCCTCGCGGTGGACCGGCTGCGCCTTGCCCTCCAGCTCCGCCATCTGGGCGGCGCTCAGCGGGTTGAAGCCACGCGCGATCGCGACGTTCTCCTCGAGCTGCGCGACGTCGTCGCAACCGACGATCACCGTGCTCACCGGCAGCGTCAGCACGTAGCGCATCGCCTCGGTCATCCTGAGCGCGGGGCCCACCAGCCGCCCGCGCGCGGGAATCTTCATGCCGATCAGGCCCAGCTCCTGCTCCACCGCCAGCGGCAGCAGCTTCTCCTTGAAGCTCAGGTGGTGCGCGTCGGCCGCGTTCAGCGCCAGCAGCAGGGTGTCGAAGCGGTGCCGCCGCAACGCCTCGATCAGCACCTCGGGGTCGGCATGGCCCGTGATGCCGATGTGGCGCACCATGCCCTGCTCCTTCGCCTGCAGCAGCGCCTCGACGGCGCCGCCCTTGGCGAAGATCTGGTCGACCTGCGTCATCTGCGAGAGGTTGTGGATCTGCCACAGGTCGAGGTGATCGGTCTGCAGCAGTCGCAGCGACTCCTCGAGCAGCTTGAGCGAGCCGTCCTTGGTGCGGTCGTGGGTCTTGCTGGCGAGGAAGGCCTCGCCGCGCCGGCGCTTCATCACCTGGCCGATGTAGCGCTGGCTCCAGCCGCTGCCGTAGCGCGCCGCGGTGTCGACGTAGTTGACGCCGAGGTCGAGCGCGCGCTCGACGATCGGCACCGCCACCGCGTCGTTGTCGGGCTTCTCGACTGAAGCCTGGCCGCCGAGGCTGAAGATGCCCACCGCGTAACCGGTGCGGCCGAGGTTGCGCGTCGGCATCGCCGCCGGCGTCTTCGGGTTGTGCGGCAGCGGACGCGGGCCCGCTTCCGTGGCTGCCAGCCCGACGCTCGCGGCGGCGCCGCCGGCCGCCGCCGCGCCCAGCTTCAGGAACTGCCTGCGATCGGTCTCTTCGGCCATCGTCGTCCTCCCGCTCCCGCGATTCTAGTGCCGGCCGCGACGCGCGGTGGCCGAAAAGCGGCGCCGGCGGACGGGTGGTACGATGGGTCACCGAGGAGGCAGCGAATGTCGGCCCAGTCCCACGTGGAGTACGTCGGGTTCACCACCGGCCCGTCCGTCCGCCTCTACACGCTGCGCGTCCGCCGCACCAGCGGCGAGACCGAGGACTTCACGGTCGGCATCCCCAACGACGCCTTCCTGCGGGGCCGCGTGCGTTACCAGGACGGAGCCGAGGTCTGCTTCCAGCGCCTGCAGCGCGAGCTGCTGCTCTTCGGCGAGCAGATGCCCGAGCGGCACCTCGTGATCACCGACTCGGACCTCACGAGCTACAAGGAGGCGCACGCCCCGCGTCCGCCCAACCGGAGGCCGCGGCCGCCGGTCGTGTCCTAGCTCCCCGCCTGCCCCGCTACTTCTTCAGCCACTGGTCGAGCCAGCCGATCACCGTCTGGTGCCACAGCACCGAGTTGGCGGGCTTCAGGATCCAGTGGTTCTCGTCGGGGAAGTAGAGGAACTTCGAGGGCACGCCCTTCCTCTGTAGCGCCGTGAAGGTGGCGATGCCCGAGGTGTCCACCACGCGGTAGTCCTTGGCGCTATGGACGACCAGCGTCGGCGTCTTCCAGTTCTTCACGAAGTCGATCGGGTTGTGCTTCCGGTAGCCCTGCGGGTTCTCCCAGGCGACGCCGCCGTGCTCCCACTCCGGGAACCACAGCTCCTCGGTCGTGTAGTAGGCCGCCTCCTCGTCGGGATTGCCGTCGTGGGTGACCAGGCACTTGAAGCGGTCGGCGAAGGGCTGGCCCGCGATCCAGTTGATCATGTAGCCGCCGTAGGACGCGCCGAGCGCGCAGGCCCGCGAAGCGTCGAGGTACGGGTACTTCGACAGCGCGTAGTCGAAGCCCTTGACCAGGTCCTCGTAGGGCTTGCCGCCCCAGTCGCCGCGGATGGCGTCGGTGAAGGCCTGGCCGTAGCCGGTCGAGCCGTGGAAGTCGACCATCACGGCCGCGTAGCCGGCGCCGGCGTAGGCCTGCGGGTTCCAGCGGTAGTGGAAGTCGTTGCCGAACGAGCCCTGCGGCCCGCCGTGGATCAGGAAGGCGATCGGGTACCTCTTCGCGGGATCGAAGTCGGCCGGCTGCACGATCCAGCCGTGCACGGTGTCGCCGCCCGCGCCCGTGAAGCTGAACGGCTCGGGCTTGCCGAAGTGGGCCGCCTTCACCTTCTCGTCGTTCTGCGCGGTGAGCTTGCGGATGTCCTTGCCGTCGCGCGAGACGGTGTAGAGCTCGGCGGGGCCCAGCAGCGAGTTGCGCGAGAACAGCACGCGCATGGCGCCCGCGGGCTGCGGGCTCGCGAGCTGCCCGTCGCTCGCCAGCACGCGCGCCTTGCCCGTGGCCACGTCCATCGCGAACACCGGGTGCTGGCCGAGGTGGTCGGCCGTCATCAGCAGCTCGCGCCCGTCGGCCGTCCAGGCGAGGTCGCCCGGCGAGCGATCGCCGTTCGCGGACGCGTCGGCCCGCAGGTCGTGGCTCTTCTCGGCGCCCGTGGCGACGTCGCGCAGCACGATCCTGTAGCGGTCCGCCTCGAAGCCGGCGCGGCTCATCGCCAGGTAGGCGAGCGTCCTGCCGTCGGGCGAGAACTTCGGCGCGGCGTCCCAGGCGGGGTTGGTCGTGAGCTTGCGCGGGGCCGCGGAGCCGTCGGCCGGCGCCTGGTAGAGATCGAAGTTGGTGGACCACGCCTCCTCGCGGCCGACGTCCTTCGCCGAGAAGACGACGCTCTTGCCGTCGGGCGAGATCGCGAAGTCCTCGCTGCCGCCGAACGGCTTCGTCGGGCAGTCGGCGTCCATCGCGGGCATCAGGTCGCGCGCCTTGCCGCTCGCGAGGTCGTAGACGAAGACGTGGTTGCGCGTGCCGTCCAGCCAGGTGTCCCAGTGCCGGATGAAGAGCCGCTCGTAGAGCATGCCGCTCGCCTTCGTGTTGCCGGTCTCGTCGAGGCGCCGGCGCGTCTCGTCCGGCGTCGCGCCGGGGAACACCGCCATCGCCAGCAGCAGCGCCTGGCCGCCCGGCGCCACCTCGAGCGCGTCGACGTCGAGCGGCAGGCTGGTGACGGGCTCGGCCTCGCCGCCGTCGGCCGGGATGCGGAACACCTGCGCCGATCCCGTGCGCGTCGAGACGAAGTAGATCGACTTGCCGTCCGAGGACCAGCGCCCCTGCGTGTCGCTCGCCTCGTGCGAGGTCAGCCGGCGCGTCCAGGAGCCGTCGACGGCCGCCAGCCACAGGTCGGTGCGCCCGCGGTTCGCCTGCATGTCCGTCGTGCGCACGCTGAACACCACGCGCTGGCCGTCGGGCGAGACGCGCGGGTCGGAGATCCGGTCCATCGCGAGCATGTCGTGCACCGAGAACGGGTGCGTGTCGGCGGCCAGCAGCGGGCTCGTCAGCATCAATGAGGCGAGGAACGGCGCGGCAAGACGCATGGGAAGCTCCTTCCGAAGACCAGCGCGATTCTATGTCCGCCGCGCGGCCCTCGTCGGTTCGCGCCGCGATGAGACATCGGGACCATCGACGCACGCCGCGAATTCAGGGACTTGTACGCTCGCGCGAAGCCACGGCACGGGCCGAAGGGGACGTGCTAGCGTGATCGCCTTCGCGCGGAGGACGCCATGACGACTCGCCGGGACCTGCTGAAGCTCGCTGGAGCCGGAGCCGTCGGCCTCGGCATCGGGCCGACGGGCGCGCGCGCGCCCGCGGCCGGGCCGGACGACACGCCCGTCGAGAAGGCGGCGCGGCCGCTGCGGATCCTGATCCTCGGCGGCACCGGCTTCACCGGGCCGCACCAGGTGCGCTACGCGCTCGCGCGCGGCCACCAGCTCACGCTCTTCAACCGCGGCCGGCGGCCCAAGGAATGGCCCGCGAAGGTCGAGGAGCTGGTCGGCGACCGCAACACCGGCGACCTCGGGGCGCTCGCGGGCCGCGAGTGGGACGTCTGCATCGACAACCCGACGACCCTGCCCTTCTGGGTCCGCGACGCGGGCCAGGTGCTGAAGGGCAAGGTCGGCCATTACGTCTTCATCTCGACGCTCTCGGTCTACGCATCCGACGCTCAGCCGGGCCAGGACGAGAGCGCCGCGCTCCACGCGTACGCCGGCGCCGACCCGATGCAGGAGACGCAAGAAGCGGTCCGCAAGGACATGAGCCTCTACGGACCGCTGAAGGCGCGGTCCGAGCAGGAGGCCGTGACCTGGTTCCCGGGCATCACCACGATCATCCGGCCCGGCCTGATCGTGGGACCGGGCGACGAGTCCGATCGCTTCACCTACTGGCCGGCGCGCCTCGATCGCGGCGGCGACGTCGCGGCGCCGGGCGACGGCTCCGACGCGGTGCAGTTCGTGGACGCGCGCGACCTCGCCGAGTGGACGGTCCGCGTGGCGGAGGCGAAGGCGAGCGGCGTCTTCAACGCGATGGGCCCGCGGCACGCGATGACGATGGGCCGCCTGCTGTGCGGCATCCAGGCGGCGACCACCTCGGACGCGCGGCTGCACTGGCTGCCGGCCGAGTTCCTCGAGCAGCAGAAGGTCGGCGCCTGGATGGACATGCCCGTCTGGGTTCCGAGCGCGGGGGACACCGGCGGCTTCGCGCGCCGCAGCAACGCGCGCGCGCTCGCGGCCGGGCTCACGTTCCGGCCGCTGGCCCAGACGGCCCTCGACACGCTCGCGTGGTACCGCTCCTGGCCCGCCGAACGGCGCGCCGCCGACCTGCGCGCCGGCCTGAAGCCCGAGCGCGAGGCGGCTCTGCTGGCGGCCTGGACCGCGAAGAAGCGTTAGCGGCCTCGGAAGCGAGCTCCGCTCAGCGCCTTGCCCAGATCGGCGACGACCAGGCCTGCTCGCCGTCGGCCTGAGTGACGCGCACGTACCAGCTCGTCTCGCCGGCCGCGTCGGGCTCGTCCGTCACCGTGAACGAGACCCGGCGCGCGTCCGGCGCCGCCGTCCAGGTCCCGCCCTGCGGCTGCTTGGGGTCGTAGAGCAGGAACTCGCCCTCCGCCGCGCCGGGGACCTGCCGCATGCGAACGAGCGCGAAGGCGTCGCGCAGGTTGCGGACGATCTCGACGCGGTCGATCGGAGCCGTGCCCTCGACGCGAACGGCGAGCTCGAGCGGGCCGCCCGCCGTCAGGATCGAGCCCATCGGCGCTCCGCCGGCAGCGAACTCGAGGACGATGCGGGCGCCCGTCGTCGCGTAGTTCCGCCGGTTGCGGATCGCCTCGAAGATCGACGCGCGATCGAGCCGGTCCGCGAGCACCGCCGTCAGCCCGCCCTCGCCGGGCGAGAGGTGGTGCGTGTCGCTCGCGCCCATCACGCCGACGTGGCGCCCGAGCCGGAGCGCGTCCTGGTACTGGTGGCCCGGCACCTGCCGCCTGCCTTCACGCGGGTTGCCGTAGAACTCGTAGCGGCCGTGCCACGAGGCGATCTCGAAGTTCGGCTCGAGCTTCTCATCGTGCGCCATCCCGGGGTTCCAGCGGCCCCAGAGCGCGTTGCCCGTGTGGTGCGGCGACAGGATCGCGCCGTGGCCGCGCGCGTGGCGGTAGAGGGCCTCGATCGTGTCGCTGCCCGGGTCCGACGAGCGCAGCGTGCGCTCCGGCCCTTCGCCCTCGTACAGCAGGACGCGGTGCCCGTACGCCGAGCCGGCGGTCCACTCCCAGCCCGTCAGGCTCACGAAGCGGCCCGGGGCGTCGAACGCCGCGGCCGTCGCGCGCAGCTCCGCGAACTCCGACGGCTGGAGCAGGCCCATCTCGGAGTGGTCGCTGACGACGCCGAAGTCGAGCGCGAGGCGGTCTCGCGACAGCGCCAGGAGCTGGTCGGGCAGGCCCGTCTTCGCGTCGGAGAGGATGCTGTGGCTGTGCGGGTCGCCGAAGTAGACGTGCCAGCGCCCGTTGCCGGCGGTGGCGGTCCGCGGCTCGGGGCCGGGCGCGGGCGGCTCGAGGTCGGGCAGCAGGTCGAGGTGATCGGACGGCGCAGCCGCGATCTCCGCAGGCGTCCAGCCGTCGGCCGGCGGGACCAGCGTGCCGACGAGGACGGCGTTCGGCTTGGAGCGCGTGTCGTAGAGGTCGACGTCGCCGCCCTTGAGCTCCTCGCCGGCCTTCGGCAGCGCCTGGGCTTCCCAGGCGAGCGCGAGCGAGCCGTCGGGCCCGAGGGCCGCCGCCGGGAACTCGTCGCGGCCGGGCGAGAACGTCGTCAGATGGAGCTCGGGCGACCACTTCCGGCCGTCGTGGACGCGCGCCCACAGGTCGAAGTTGTGGGCGCCGGTGGCGTCGGTGCGCCAGACGACCCAGGCGCGCCCCGCTCCGTCGAGCCAGACGGACGGGTAGTTCTGCGTCTGCTTCCAGTGCCAGTACGGCGCCTCGACGTCGCGCAGCGACTTGTCCGCCATCCCGAAGCTGACCTGCCCCGCGAGCGCGGCGGGGGCCGTCCCCGGCGGCGCGGAGAAGATGCCGTCGCGATACACCCGGACGAACGCGTCCCCGGAGTGGCGGTCCGCGCGGAAGGGATCGGCGGAGTGGCCTCGCATGGAGTTCCAGGCGATCCACAGCGCGCCGTCGGCGCCGCTCGCGAGCGAAGGCGAGTCGTCGATCGCGGCGTCCGCCGTCACGGCGACCGGCGGTTCGAGGCGCGGCGGCGCGGCGCCGGCCGCTCGGGCGCGAGCCAGGAACACGTCGAAGTTGCCCGTGCGCGTCGAGTCCCAGGCGAGCCAGACGCCTCCGGCCGGCGGCGCCGCGAGAGCCGGGCGCCGGTCGCTGCCCTCGCTCGCGACGCGCGCGGGCGCGCTCCAGCCTCTGCCCTGTTCCACCGCGATCTCGACGGCGAAGCCGCCGGGCCTGAGCGCCTCCCACGCGATCCAGACCCGCCCGGAGACGTCGCGCACCGTGGCGGGGTGCAGCGCGTTCGTGCCGGCCGGAGAGACCCGCGTCTCGGCGCCCCAAGCCTCCCCGGCGAGCACCCGCGTGTAGACGGCCCACGACCCTGCGCGCCGGCCGTGCCAGAGGGCGCGCAGCCTGCGCTCGCCGTCGAGCACGAGCTTCGCGCCGGACTCGAGACCCTCGCCGGCATCGAGGCGCCTCTCCTCGGACCAGGCCCCGTTCCTGCGGCGGCGGACGACGACGCGGTCGTCGTCCCCGTCCGTGGTCGTGAACGCGCACCACAGATCGCCGGCCGCGTCGTACGCCAGCGACGGGTACTTGTCGAAACGGTCGGGCTTCGAGAGCGTCTCGATGCCCTCGAGCGCTGCCTGCGTCGTCGCGCGCGGAACCAGGCGTCCCCCAGCGGGGGGCGAGACGGTCCCCGAGGCGCGCAGCTTCTCCGCGACGATCTCTGGCAGCAGGACACCCGTGTCCGCGAGCTTCGTCGCGCCCAGGAAGGCCGCGTACAAGTCGCCGCCCTGCGCCAGGAAGCTGTGCGTCCCGACGCGGTAGGTCCGCGCGTCCTCCAGAGGCCGGCCGCCGATCTGCGCGGAGAGCAGGCGTGACCCGACGGGCCGCCCGAGGTCGTAGGCGCCGGTGACTCCCGAGACCTGGATCAGGCCGCGCTCGAGCGTCAGGCCCTGCTCGAGCACCTCGCGGATCTGCCTGCCCGTCATCTCGAGCGTCACCAGGGAATTGACGAACGGCAGCGCGTCGATCAGATGATGGCGCGTGACGGGACCGGCCGGCAGGTCCGCCCGCAAGCCGCCCGCGTTCTCGAAGGCGACGTCCGCGCCCGTCTTCTCGCGGATCACGTCCGCGACGAAGTCCCCGAGCGACGACTCGGCGCGGTAGTCGCGGACGAGCCGCGCCGTCAGCGTCCCCTCGGGAGCCCCGGCCGCCCTGCGCGCTTCTTCCCTGTATGGCGCGAGCAGGGCGACGACCCGCGGGTCGGGCGGCAGCTCGTCGGAGCGCACCTCGAGCAGCTCTCCTCGGTGGTCCGCGACGCGGCCGTTCCGCAGCTTCAGCTTCAGATAGCCGAGCCGCGTCCCGTAACCGTAGGTCTGCACCACGAGCGTCCCCGTCTTCGGATGGACGTAGGGCCGCTCGATGCCACGGTGCGCGTGCCCGCCGACGAAGACGTCGATCCCCGGCACGGCGCCCGCGAGGGCGATGTCCTCGGCGAAGTCGCGCTGGACCTCGGGCCGCGCCTCGGCGTCCGTCTGCATCGGCCCCGTCTTGCCCTGGTGCGCGAGCACGACGACGAGGTCGACCCGCGGTCGCAGTTCCTTCACGGCGGCGCGCACCTCCTCGACGGGATCCTTGAAGTCGAGGCCCGTGATGCCGGAGGGCAGGGCGACGCTGCGAGCGTCCATCCCGATGATCCCGATCACGCCGAGCTTCAGGCCGTCTCGCTCGAGCACCACCCACGGCCGCGCATAGCGCGCGCCGGTCGCCTTCTCGTAGATGTTGGCGCCGAGCACCGGGAAGGAGGCTCCCCGCATCAGCGGCGTGAAGACGGCCGAGCCGTAGTCGAACTCGTGGTTCCCGATCGCCATCGCGTCGACCCCGAGGACGTCCCACAAGCGCATCAGGGCCTCGCCCTTCGTGAGGAACGAGAACGCCCCCGTGAACAGATCGCCCGAGTCGAAGAGGAATGTCGTCCGCTCGCGGGCCCGCAGGCGTCCGATCAGGGTCGAAAGCTGGGCGGCGCCGCCCAGGCGCGGCGACCCGGGCCGCCAGTACGCCGGAATCGGGTCGAGCGCCGAGTGGAAGTCGTTCGTATAGAGGATGGTGACCTCGCGGTCCTCGGCGAGCTGGGAGGCGGACACGGAGGCCGCCGTCAGGATCCCGGCTGCGAGCAGGCACGCTGCTCCACGCGCTGACTTCATGCGGCGCATTGTAGAAGGATCGAAAGCGCGGGGGAGCGGGAGTCGCGCCTGCTTGCGGCCTGGAAGGCGAAGAGGGGCTTAGCGGCCTAGAAGCGCGACGGGCGGCAGGTGACCTGGTAGCCGTGGATGTTCACGGACTCCCCGTCGCCGATGATCACGTCGAACTGCTCGTTGAAGTCGTTCGTGCGCTTGACCGCGACCTCGTCCTCGATCGGGTTGCCGGCCTCGGCGCACAGGCCGTGCCGCTCGCGCAAGGCCTTCGCGATCAGCTCGACGATCTCGTTGGCGTCGCCCTTGTTGCGGAGCTTGTTTCCGTCGAACAGCTCGGGCCGCTCGGCCTGCACGCGCTGGATCGCCAGCACCACGAACTCGCCGAGCACGTCGTAACCCTGCTCGCAGCAGCTCGGCCCGCCGCGCGGCGAGCACTCCGGCATCGGCGGCAGCGTGCAGGTCTGGGCGACGACCGAGGGGGTCGCCGTAGGCGATGGGGCGGGAGTGGGTGTGCTGACGGCGGTCGGCGCCTGCGGCGCCTGGTCGGAGCCGCCGCAGGCAACGGCGACGGCCAGCACGGAGGCGGCGAGGCTGACGAGGGCGGGACTCTTCCTGATCAACGCGCGGAGTCTGGCAAGCATCCATGTCACAGGTCAAGCCCGGCGCCGACGGCGGCCGCTGGTAAAATCTCGGCTCCAGTGAGTCTCGATCGCTCGAGCGACTGCGCGGCGAGACCGTGCGCCAGGAGAGGCCTTCCGTCATGTGTCATCAGATCCGTTGCGACCGCTGCGGCAAGCCCACCTGGGCCGGCTGCGGCCAGCACGTCGAGCAGGCGCTGAGGGGCGTGCCCGCGGACAAGCGCTGCCAGTGCCCGCGCCCGAAACCACTGCTGTCGCGCGTCTTCGGCCGCTGAGGGGCGCTCAGGTCAGCAGGCCGTACTCGCGGAGCTTGCGGTATAGGTTGCGCTCGCTGATGCCCAAGGTTCGCGCCGCGTTGCCCCGGTGGCCGTCGCTCGCGCGCAGCACTCGTTCGACGTGCTCCCGCTCGAGCTGCTCCAGGGTCTGAAAGCCGGGCGCGGGCCCCGGGCCGCCCGGGGACGCCGCCGAGGCTCCCGCGCGAATCGCCGAGGGCAGGTGCTCGGGCCGGATCAAGGCGCCCTCGCACAGTACGAGCGCGGCCTCGACCGCGTGCTGCAGCTCGCGCACGTTGCCGGGCCACGCGTAGCTCTGCAGCAGCGTGAGGGCGTCTTCGCCGATCCCCTTGGAGAATCCGAAGCGCGTGTTGAGCGTGGCCACGAAGTGCCCAGCCAGCAGGGCCACGTCCGCGCCCCGCTCGCGCAGCGGCGGCAGGCGGAGCGCGATCGTGCTGAGTCGGTAGTAGAGATCCTCGCGGAACAGGCCCTGTCGCACCAGCGCCGCCAGGTCGCGGTTGCTGGCGGCCAGCACGCGCACGTCGACGCGGATCTCGGAGGTGCCGCCGACGTGGCGGAAGGTGGAGCTGTCCAGCACCCGCAGCAGGTTGAGCTGCGTCGCCTGGCTGATCTCGCCGATCTCGTCGAGGAAGATGGTGCCGCGGTTGGCCACCTCGAAGAGGCCCGGCTTCTCGCGCTCGGCTCCCGTGAAGGCGCCGCGCTCGTGGCCGAACAGCTCGCTCTGCAGCAGGCTCTCCTGCAACGCGCCGCACTCGACCACCACGAACGGGCGGTTGCGGCGCGGGCTGCGCGCGTGGACCAGCTTGGCGAGCATGCCCTTGCCGGTTCCGGTCTCGCCGGTGATCAACAGCGTCGACTCGCTGGCGGCCACGCGCTCGAGCAACTGCACCAGGCGCTGGAACTCTGGGCTCTCGCCGACGAAGGAGCCGCCCAGGTCGGGCGGCGTCAGGCCGCGCTCGAGGAGACTCGCCCGCGTCTCGAGGGACTGCCGCTCGAGGGCCCGGCGGATGCGGACCTCGAGCTCGTCGAGCGGGCAGGGCTTGGCCACGTAGTCGAACGCACCCTCGCGGATCGCCTGGATCGCGGTGTCGATCGAGCCGTGCCCCGTCAGCATGATCACCTCGCTGCCGGGGCTCGCCGCGCGCAAGCGCTTCAGCACCTCCAGGCCGCTCAGGTCCGGAAGCTGCAGGTCGAGCAGCACGACCTGCGGCCGCTGCTGCTCGACGGCGCGCAGCGCCTCGGCGCCGGAGCCGGCGGCTGCGATCTTGAAGCCGAGACGACCGAGCTCGTTCGCCATCACCCGACGGAAGGCGTCGTCGTCGTCCACCAACAGCAGCGAAGCGCTCACGACGCACCCGCCTGCGTGAGGCTGCTCTCGAGCGAGGGCAGCGTCAGCTCGAAGCTGGAGCCCTTTCCGGGAGCGCTGCTCACCGTGATGTCGCCGCCCCAGCGGCGCACGAAGTTGAGCGACAGGAAGAGGCCCAGCCCGGTGCCGCCCTGGCGCAGGGAGAAGAACGGCTCGAAGATGCGCTGCTGGTGCTCGGGGGCGATCCCGCAGCCGTCGTCCACGACGCGGATCCGCAGTCGCTCGCCGGCCTCAGCGCTCAGCCGGACGCGGCCGCCCGGACGGCACGCCTGGATGCCGTTCAGCATGAGGTTGATCAGCGCGTGCTGGATCTCCGCCTCGTCCGCCCGCACGCGCAGTCCGGCCGGCAGGTCCGCCAGCTCGATCGCGACGCCGTGCGCGCGCGCCGTGGGTTCGATCAGCCGCTGCGCGGCACGGAGCGAGTCGGACAGGTCCACGATGTCCCCCGGCGTGCTCTGGCCGCGCGACATCCGCAGGAAGTGCTGCGTGATGCCGCGGCAGCGCAGCACCTGTTCGCGCGCGAGCGCCGCGTTCTCGCCGATCCGCGCGAGCTCGGCGGGGCCGTTGGAGCCGGCCTGGGTGTCGCGCACGATGCCCTCGACCGCGGTGAGCACGGTGGCGAGCGGTGTATTGAGCTCGTGCGAGAAGCCGGAGGCGAGCAGGCCGAGCGACGCCAGCCGGTGGGACTCGGCCAGACGCGCTTCGGCCACGCGCCGCTCCGAGATGTCGCGCCACACCTCCACCACCCCGACGATGCGCCCGGCGCCGTCTCGCACCGGCGACGCGTGCACCTCCTCCCAGGCCGAGGCCCCGTCGGCGGCGCGGCGCTCGCAGATGCGCACCTGGCGCGAGCCGGAGCCGAAGCTCGCCACCGTCGGGCAATCGCTGACGCTGCACATGGCCGCCGTGCTGTCGCGGCAACAGCAGTTCAGCACGTCCTCGCGCGCGCGCCCCGTGCGCTCGATGAACGCCGCGTTCGCGGCGAGCACCTTGCGCTCCGGATCGAGCACCACGATGCCGTCGTCGATGCTGTTGATCACCGTCTCGAGCCGCTCGCGCTGGCTCTTCACCTCGCCCAGCAGCCCCGTCACCGAGTCGGCCATCGTGTTGAACTCGCGCGCGAGCCACGCGATCGTGTCGCTGCCCTCCGCCGGCACGCGCCGCGCGAGGTCGCCCTCGGCGATCAGGCGGGCGGTGGTCTCGAAGCGCTGCAGGCGGCGCAGCACCAGCACGCGCACGACGAGCGCGATCACCGCGACGAGCCCCAGGGTCAGCGACGCGCTGCCGAGCACCAGCCACTTCAGGTCCTGGTTCATCCCCGCGCGCAGCTCGCCGACGTCGGTGTCGAGGATCAGGATGCCGTTGATCCGCACGCCGGGGTCGTGGCAGCCGTGGCACTCGGTCCGGTTGCGGAAGGGGACTACGGTTCGCAGCAGCGTGCCGCCGCGCTCCTCGATCACCCGCGAGGAGCCGCGCTGCTCGGGCGGCAGGCGGTGGCAGGCCTGGCAGGTCGCCGACTCGAGCTTCAGCTCGGCCTCGGGCACCCGCGCGAGCGGCACGCTCGAGTAGCGCACCACCCCGAGGCGGTCGAGCAGCAGCACCCGCTCGATGCGCGGCTGCCGGCCGAAGCTCTGGATCATGCGGTCGATCAGGCTGCGGTCGTTCTCGATCATCTGGTGCTCGAGCGCCGTGCGGATCAGGTCGCCCTCCGCCAGCGCCGTGGCGCGGGCGGTCTCGAGCAGCGAATCGAAGTGGTGCAGGGAGTAGAGGTACGCGCCCGCGGCCGAAGCGCTCGCGACGGCCGCCGTGATGCCGACGGCCAGACCGGCGGTCATGCCGGTGAAGAGCGGCTTCCCAGGCAGGCGCGGCAACGTTGGTCGCATCGTGGCAGAGCCGCGCGGGCCGCGTCAATGCCGGCGCGCGCCTGACGAAGTGGCAGCCGCCGCCTGACAGGCTGTCAGGCGGGAGGCTCGCGGCTTCGCCGTGCAGCGCCGTTTGCTGGCATTCCCACGTCTCCAGGCGCTGGCACCCTTCCTGCTGAGTCCGCAGCGGGAGGCGACTCATGGTGATGTTCCTGATGGCCGTCTGCGTGGCGATGTTCGGGCTCGCGATCACCGCCATGGCCTTCGGCGCGGCGACGCGTGAGGAGCCACGGCCCGCCGCGCCGGCCCTCGAGCCGCGGCTCGCGCTGCCGAAGTCGGACTTCTTCGTCGACGACAGAGCGCCGCGGCCCGCCGCGCCGGCCGTCTCGGTGGACGCGCTGATGCTCCAGATCGAGAGCCACGTGCGCCTCGAGCAGGCCGCGGCCGAGTCCTTCCTGGAAGCCCCGACCTCGCAGTCGCTCCACAGCCGCACCGCGTCGCCGCTGATGAACTGAAGGGGCCAGGAACATGGCAAGCGGCACGCCGGACCTGTTGCGAGGCTTGTCGGAGGCGCAGTCGGAGCAACTGCTGGCGCTCGCGGAGCGCGTGCGGCTCGCGAGCGGCCAGCGGCTGTTCGACCTCGGCGAGGAGGCGCGCAGCCTGCACCTGATCGAGCGCGGCCGCATCGTGCTGACGCTGCCGATGCAGGTCCAGGGGCAGAACCAGGACGTCTTCGTCGAGGAGCGGCTGCCGGGACAGGCGCTCGGCTGGTCGGCCCTGATCCCGCCGCACCGCTACACCCTGAAGGCGACGGCCCAGCTCGACACGGACCTGCTGGCGCTGCCGCGCGAGGCGCTGCTCGCCCACTTCGCCGCGCAGCCGGTGGTCGGCAGCCTGGTGACGCGCAACGTCGCGGCGCTGATGGGCCAGCGGCTGCAGGTGTTCCAGACGATGTGGCTGCGCGAGATGCAGCGCGCCATCGGGCTGCGCCACCCGTAGGGCCCGATGCGGACATCCAAGCTGCTGCTGCTTCTCGCTCTGGCCGCCGCGAGCGCCTACGCCTCGCGCGAGTCGCAGGCCGCTCCGCCCGGCAGCGCGACGGGGCGGCCCGAGGAACACCTGGAGGTGCCGCCGCCGCCCTTCAGCGACGGCATCTTCCCCTGCTCGGAGTGCCATGCGGAGCTTCCCGTCAACCGCACGCGGCGCAAGCTCACCGAGATGCACGACGACATCGTGCTGAAGCACGACGAAGAGCACCGCTGGTGCCTCGACTGCCACAGCGCGGAGGATCGCGACTCGCTGCACCTCGCGAGCGGCGAGAAGGTCTCGTTCGAGGAGTCGTACCGCCTCTGCGGCCAGTGCCACGGCGAGAAGTACCGCGACTGGCGCGCGGGCGTCCACGGCCGGCGCACCGGGGACTGGAACGGGCGCAAGCGCTACCTGCTGTGCGCCCACTGCCACAACCCCCACCAGCCGCACTTCGCGCCCATCGCGCCGAAGCCGGCCCCCGAACGACCCGAGCGGCTCAGGTAGGGGAACAGCCATGGAGCAGAAGCACGACACGGGCGGGGTCTCGCGCAGGGGCTTCGCTTCCTGCGCGGCGGCGGCGGCGGCGGGCTTCCTGCTGACGTCCTGCGGCCCGCGCCGCCTGATCGAGCTGCCGAAGCAGCGCCTGCGCCGCGCGCTCGACGACCTCGAGCGCGAGTACGCGGCCCGCTACGAAGCCGCGGTCAAGGTCGCCGACACGCCGCCCTTGCCGGGCGTCGAGTTCGCCTACGCGCTCGACATCTCGCGCTGCGTCGGCTGCCGGCGCTGCGTCTACGCCTGCGCCGAGGAGAACAACCTCTCGCGCGACCCGCAGGTGCACTGGATCCGCGTGCTCTCGATGGAAAAGGAGAAGGGCATCGCCTTCTCGCACGCGGATCCCTACTACGCGCCCGAGCAGGTCCCCGAGCCGGGCCACTTCTACGTGCCGGTGGCCTGCCAGCATTGCCGCAACGCGCCCTGCACCAAGGTCTGCCCGACGGGCGCCACCTGGACGGAGCCCGACGGTATCGTGGTGATCGACTACGACTGGTGCATCGGCTGCCGCTACTGCATGGCGGCCTGCCCCTACGGCGCGCGCCACTTCAACTGGGGCGAGCCGTCGATACCCGAGGGCGAGCTCAACGCCAACACGCACTGGCTGGGCAACCGGCCCCGGCCGAAGGGGGTCGTGGAGAAATGCACGTTCTGCATCCAGCGCACCCGCGCCGGGCGTTACCCCGCCTGCGTCGAGGTGTGCCCGGTGGGAGCGCGCAAGTTCGGCAACCTGCTCGACCCCGGCAGCGAGATCCGCTACATCATCGAGCACAAGCGGATCCTGGTCCTGAAAGAGGAGCTCAACACGATGCCGCGGTTCTTCTACTTCTACGGGACGTGAGGTTCGCGTGACCAGCCTGCGGCAGTTCTACGGCTTCGTGCTCGGCAGCATTCGCCTCGTCAGCCAGGGGCCAGCGCCCTACTGGGCCTGGCTCGCCTTCCTGGCCGCGCTGATCGTCTCCGGGGCGTTCGCCTACGCCGAGCAGGTGCGGACGGGCCTGGTGCTGACGGCGATGCGGGACCAGGTGAGCTGGGGCTTCTACATCGGCAACTTCACCTTCCTGGTGGGCGTCGCCGCGGCGGCCGTGGTGCTGGTGATCCCGGCCTACGTCTACGATTGGAAGCCGATCCGCGAGATCGTGATCTACGGCGAGCTGCTGGCGGTGAGCGCCGTCCTGATGTGCCTGCTGTTCGTGCTGGTGGACATCGGCCGGCCCGATCGCTTCTGGCATCTGCTGCCGCCGCTGGGGCACCTGAACTTCCCGGAGTCGATCCTGGCCTGGGACGTGCTCGTGCTCAACATCTACTTCGGGATCAATCTGGTGGTGGTCACGCACATCCTGTACCGCGCCTTCAACGGCCTGCACTACGAGAAGCGCCTGGTGGTGCCGCTGGTGCTGCTCTCGATTCCGACGGCGGTCGGCATCCACACCGTCACCGCGTTCCTGTACAACGGCCTGGCGGCGCGCCCTTACTGGAACTCGTCCATCATGGCCCCGCAGTTCCTGGCCTCGGCGTTCTGCTCGGGCCCCGCGATCCTGCTGATCGTGCTGCAACTGCTCAAGCGGCTCACGCGCTTCGAGATCAAGGACGAGGCGATCAGCAAGATCGCCGAGCTGATGGCCTACGCGATGTTCCTGGTGCTGTTCCTGCACGGGGCCGAGGCCTTCAAGGAGTACTACTCGGACACCGAGCACCTGCTCTACACGAGGTACTGGTTCTCGGGCATCGGCGAGCACACGACGCTGGTGCCCTACGCCTGGGCGGCGGTGGGACTCAACACGCTCGCCTTCGTGCTGTTCGTGGTGCCGGCCACGCGCCGCAACTGGCTGTGGCTGAACGTCGGCTGCCTCTCCACCTACGCGGGCAGCTACATCGACAAGGGCATGGGCCTGATCATTCCGGGCCTCACCCCCGACGCGCTCGGCGAGATCTACGAGTACGTGCCGTCGCTGACCGAGCTGCGCGTCGCGGCGGGGGTGTTCGCGATCGGCTTCCTGGTCTTCACGCTGATGCTGAAGGTGGCGGTGCCGATCTCGCTCGGCGAGTTCCAGGCGGCTGGCGGCTCTCCGGGCCCGGATCCGGCTCAGCCGCTCTCGTCGATGTCCTGAACCGCGTCGCGGCCGAACTGGATCGTCATCGTGACGTGGTCGTAGAGCGCCCGGCTCCAGTCGCGGCCCGGCTCTTCCGCGGCCAGCGCGGGCAGGCAGAGCTGAGCGAGCGCGTCCAGCATGCTCATCGCTTCCTCGGGCGCGAAGCCCTCGCGCCGCCGCTGCTCCGCGAAGTCGCGGCAGACGCTGGAGAACAGCGACTTCTCGCCCGTCCGCACCGCGTCCACCAGCGCCTCGAGCAGCAGCGCGCTCTCCGCCTGCACCTGCTCCGGGTCGAGCGAGTGGCCGCGCGGGAAGCGTGTCGCGTGGGCCGGATCCAGCACGCAGGCCGCCAGCCGCCGGCTGAGCTCCGCGGCCAGCCCCTCGAGCCGGCGGTGGACGCGCAGGTTCTCGTGCAGGCGGATCCGCCGCAGCGCCGCGTGGTTCCGGCGCTGCCACTCGGGCGGAAACGCCTTGCGGTTCTGGATCAGGAACGGCATCCGCCGCAGGACGTGGAGCCGCGCCCGCGGCGCCCAGCCCAGGCGCTCGCGCGTGCGGCTGGCGTCCGCGCGCAGGCACAGATCGATCATGCGCGCCATCCAGGGCCGCTCGAAGGGCGGCGCGGCCCAGCCGGCGAAACGGCTCCTGAGCCACAGCGCGGGCCCGCACAGCGCGCGCGGCACCAGCAGCGGCCGGACGCGCTCGCCGAAATGCGCCGCCGTCGCCACCTCGAAGAGCTCGAGGTGGCAGGTCGCGCCGTCGGGGCTGGCCAGCAGCGGCAGGCGGGGGTCGAGCAGCTCGCGGCGGGCGAGCAGCAACTCGAGGAAGGCGACCGCGTCGCGCACGTGCAGATACGGCACCGCGGAGAGGCCGGCTCCGGCCAGCATGCGGCGCCGGGGCAGGCGGGACAGCCAGATCTCCAGGAAGCGGAACAGCGGCTCGTACTCGCACCAGTCCGAGTAGAGCGCCGCGAAGCGGACGATCCAGCCGCGGAACGCGTGGCGGTGCTGCTCCACCAGACGTTCGCCGGCGCGCTTGCTGGCGGCGTAGGGCGTGTCGCCGTCGGGCGGCGTCTCTTCCGTGATCGCACGCCCGGCCGGGGGAAACCCGCACGCCGCGAGCGAGCTGGCGAAGACGACGTCGCGCACGCCGAGCCGGCTCGCCGCCTCGAGCACGTGGCGCGTACCGTCGACGTTGGTCCGCTCGTACTCGGGGTGAGCCTGCCCCGTGAAGTCGTAGTGGCTGGCGAGGTGGATCAGCACGTCGGCGCCGCCCGAGGCGCGAATCGTCTCGAAGACCGCGGCGACGTCCTCGGCGCGGCGCACGTCCAGGTTGAACCAGCGCACGCCCGCCGGCAGCGAGAAGCCGCGGCTCGAGGGACCGCCGCGAGCGAGGGCGAAGACCTGGTGCCTGCGCTCCAGGGCCTCGACGAGGTGGCGGCCGACGAAACCCGACGCGCCCGTGACGACGATTCGGGTGGAACCGAGATCGTCCACGCGTGGACCTCTGCGACACCGGTATCCTACGCTTCGGAAGGCGGCCCGCGACGAACCTCAGCCCCGGTAGGCCTCGTCCTGCTCGATCTTGCTGAGCACCCAGTCGAACTCGCCCGAGGTGAGGTGCACGCCGCAGTGCTCGCACTCGCCCGCCATGTTGACGTCGAGCGGGGCGGCGCAGGCCGGGCACGATCTGTCGGTGCGCGGGGCGCCGCGGACCGTGGCGCTGCGCACGAGCGTCCAGTACTCGGAGTAACGGCGCGGCGTCTGCTTGCTGCCTCCCACGATGCTGCCCGTGGTGGTCTCCTCGGTGTAGTCGAAGCCGCTCGCCCACAGCCGCATCACGACGGCGTCGTAGTGCCGGTCGCGCTCCACGCGCGCAACGACCGCGCGCTCGAAGCGGGGCTCGGCCACCAGGTTGCGCAGCCCCTGGCCCTTGTACACGTCGACCCAGAACTGCATCGAGACGTGCTGTCGCTCGGAGAGGAAGGGCCGCACGGCCCGCAGGTCCTGCGCCGCCCACGCCGACAGCAGCGTCGACTGGATCAGGCGCAGGCGCGCCGTCAGCGACTCGGGCGTCACCGCGGGATCGTCGCTCGTCAGCTCCTGCCGCCGCTTCGAAACGAAGGGCTGGAAGATGGTCGGGGCGTCGGTGCCCGCCTCCTCGACGTTCCCGGTGAGCGAGTGCGGTCTCTCCTCTTCGCGGGCGACGGCGAAGCCCGTGAGCTGCCAGTCGTAGCGTCCGTCGCCGACGGCCCGTCCGCACGCCTCGCAGCGCCCGTCTCCCTGCGGGCGGAACGGCGCGCCGCAGCTCGGGCAGCCGAGCTTGCGCACGCCGCGGACCGGGCGCGTCTTCGCCGCGAGAGCGCGACTGAAGGTCCACTGCTCTTCCGCGAGCTGTGTCACCTCGCGGCCATCGATCTGCGTGTGTAGGTTCGCCTCGATCCCGACGACCAGCGTCAGCGCGTCGCCCGACTCGCGAGCGTCGAGGAGCGAGATCGAGCCGACCACGACAGCTTCGACACGGCCGGGGCGCGCCGCGAGCTGCTGGCTCGCCGCAGCGGTGAGATAGGGGCCCAGCCCCTCGAGCGACTTCTCGTCGTGGCGCGCGCGTTGCAGCTGTGCGTACAGCGTGCTCGCGAAGTCCTCGAACAGCACCAGGGAGAAGTCAGGGTCGCGCGCCAGAACACGCGCGCAGAGCTCGTCGCGATCCTGGCCGGGCAGGACGAGCTCCGGCGGCGGCGGCGCGCGCGGGCCGCCCAGGTCGACGCTGGCGCTCGTCGCCGCGCCGGCCGGCTTGCCTCCGAAGCGGAACAGCAGGAAGAACCCCAGCGCGGAAACGCCGATCACGACGAACAGGGCGTAGTCCCAGCTCGTGCGAACCAGGGGACCGCGAACGGCCTCCCGCTCCGGCTCGACCTCCGAGTCGCCGCGATCGGCGGAGCTGCTGCTCCCCGACGAGTCGGCCCCGGGGGAAGGCGTGCCGGACCCGCTGCCCCCCCGGTAGGACTGACCGCCCGCGGGCCGCGCCGAGGCGGCAGCCGGGAGGATCCACACCAGCAGGAGCGCCACGAGGATCGATGTGCACCGGATCACGCTCGGCCTCTCTTCCTACTTCTCGCGCTCCCGCTGCAGGCGTTGCGAGAGGCGCAGCGCGAACTCCATCTCCGAGTCGATCGACTTGATCGCCATCCGCGTCTCGCCGATCAGCAGCACACAGCCGTAGAACATGACGAGGGTGCCGAGCAGGCCGAGGGCTCCCGGCACCCAACGCGGCATCAGGATCGGAATCGCGGCGCCGATGCCGATCGTGACGGTCGCGCCCACCAGGGTCCCGAGCGCGTAGTAGAAGCAGGTCAGCGACTGCTGGATCAGCCGGCTGCGGGCCGTGTGCGACGCGAGCTGTCGCTCGACCTCGTGGCGCCGCTCCTCGACGGCTTCGTGGATCTCGCCGAGGGCGAGCCGGTCGAGCGTGTCCATCAGGCCGCGGACGCGGTCGACTATGCGCCCGAGCCGGGTCGAGGTGGAGAAGATGAGCGTGCCGCAAGCCGAGATCAGCACGGCCGGCGTGAACATGGCGGTCAGGAAGTCCATGGGAGGGCCCGAGTCTAGGACCATCCGCCCTCGGGAAGCGTGCGGGCACGGAATGGAACCGGCCCGCGGCACGTTCTGAAAGCAGGAGGCGGGCGTCTGGCCCTCGAGGACTACTTGCGCGGCGAGGACGAGCGGCGGCTGCGCGAGCGCGAGATGAAGGCGGCGGGCCGCCTGCCCCCCGGCCAGTCGTTGACCCTCAAGTGGCCGGTGCTGCACAGGGGCGCGCTGCCGGAGTTCGACGCGGCCACCTGGGATTTCCGGGCGGGCGGCATGGTCGGATCGCCGCTCACGCTGCGCCGCGCGGAGTGGCAGCGGCTGCCGCGCACGCAGGTCACGTCCGACTTCCACTGCGTGACGCGCTGGAGCAGCTTCGACAACCGCTGGGAGGGGGTCGCCTTCCGCGAGATCCTGGCCCGAGTGCGACCGAAGCCCGCAGCCACCCACGTGATGGTGCTGGCGCACGCCGGCGAGACTCGTTACGGCTACACCACCAACCTGCCGCTCGCCGACCTCGACCGGCCGGACGTCCTCTTCGCGGAACGCCGCGACGGGGCAGACCTCTCGCCTGAGCACGGCGGGCCGCTGCGGCTGGTCGTGCCCCAGCTCTACGCCTGGAAGAGCGCCAAGTGGGTGCGCGGCCTGATCTTCATGGATGCCGACTCGCCCGGCTTCTGGGAGCGGGCCGGCTATCACATGCACGGCGACCCCTTCCGCGAGCAGCGGCTGGCGCGCTTCTCGCGTTAGGCGACTGGCACCGGACGCACCAGCACGGCGCGCACCCCAGAGCAAGCCGACTCGCGCGGCTCCGGCCCGAAGCGTCCGAACTCGCAGCGCTCGAACGTGGTGCAGCCGCGACGCCCGTACTATGGTCGTCAACGGCCACTCAAAAACAGGAGGCATGGGAGCATGCGGATTCTCGTCGTCGGCGCCACAGGGACCATCGGCCGCGCCGTGGCTGACGCGCTGGCCGCGCGCCACGAGGTCGTGCGCGCCTCGCGCTCGAGCGAGGTGTCGGTGGACATCACGCGTCCGGAGTCGATCCGCGCGATGTACCGGAAGCTGGGCCGGGTCGACGCCGTCGTCTCGTGCGCCGGTTCCGGAGTGATGAAACCGCTGCCCGAGCTCTCCGACGAGGACTTCCAGGCGACCCTCGGCGACAAGCTGATGGGCCAGGTCAACCTGGTTCGCTACGGGATCGATCACGTCGACGACGGCGGCTCGTTCCTGCTGACCGCCGGCATCTTCTCGAAGGACCCGCTGCCGGGAGCGTCGGCGCTTGCGCTCGTCAACGGCGGGCTCGAGTGCTTCGCGCGCGGGGCGGCGCTCGACCTGCCGCGCGGCATCCGCATCAACACGATCAGCCCGCCCTTCATGGCGGAGACGGCCCGGGCCTGGGGTCTGCCGGGCGGCATCCCGGCCGCAGAGAACGCGAAGGCCTACGTCGCGCTGGTGGAGGGCACGCAGACAGGCCAGGTCGTCTTCAACGGCTGACGCCCGGCTCCTCGTCCGAGTCGTCGTCGTCCGAGTCGTCGTCGTCCGGCTCGTCGTCTTGCTCGCGATCGGCGGCCTCGTCGGCGGCAGCGGCCGGCCTCTCGCGGGCCATTCGGGCGCCGAGGGCGGCGAGCCCGATGCCGACCAGCGTGAACGCTCCGCCGATCGATCCCAGGATCGTGACCGCCAGCCAGCGGTCCGCCCAGGTGTCGAGGCGTGCTTCCTCGGGAGCCGACGGGAGATACAGCACCTCGACGCGCTGGCCGATCCTGTGCTCCTGCCCGCTGCTGGAGGTCGCGCTCGCCACGCGCCGCTTCGTCCCCTCACGGTCGCTGAACTCGAAGATCGGGGCGTAGGTGGTGCTCGACTTGGAGCCCGAGGAACGGCGTGTCTCGAAGTCGACGACGACGCCCGTGGTGCGGACGGCGGCCGCGTCGAAGGCCGCGGCTGAGCGCTGTGCGTAGGCGGCGCCCGCGAGCGCGCCGAGGCCGATCAACCCGAAGACGCCTCCGAGCAGGAACAGCAGGCGATGCGCGCTCATTGGGGCGACACTATGTCGCGCGCCAGCGCCGCGCGCAAACGCAGGGACGTGCCCAGCCTGGCGCCGTCCGGCCACGGAGGGAGCGTGGGCGGGACTAAACGCGGGGGGCCCTCAGCCGGTCAGAACCCATGATGCTCACGCGCCGGGCCGCCCTGAGAACGCTCGCGTCCGGAACCGCCGCCGCCCTCGTCGGGAGGGGCCGCGCCCTCGGTCAGTCGGCGCCGCCCCGCGGTCCGGGCCCCTGGGACAACGATGTCCACCTCGTGCGCTCCTGGCCGGACGGGGCGCAGGAGAAGCTCGCGGTCTTCGAGCGGGCCGGCGTGCCGAGCCTGGTGCGGCTGGCGGATCGCCGACTGATGGCGGCCTTCCAGTGGTTCCCGGAGCAGCCCGCGGAGGCCTTCGACAAGATCGCCGTGTCGTTCTCCGACGACGACGGCGTCGGCTGGAGCACACCAGCGACGATCGAGATCGAGGGCCTTCCGGCGGGTCACCGCTTTCCCTTCGATCCGACGCTGCTCCAGCTCGACGACGGCCGCATCCGGCTCTACGCGACCTTGAACGAGGGACGGACCTTTCAGGACTCGACGCCGCGCATCGGCTCGCTGCTGTCGGCCGACGGCGTGCGCTACGTGCTCGAGGCGGGCGACCGGCTCGCGGTCTCCGGCGAGATGGTGATCGACTGCGCGGCGGTGCGGCACCGCGGCCTGTTCCACCTGTATTCGCCCGTCCAGGAGCGGAGCGGCCTCGGCTACCACGGCGTGAGCAGCGACGGGCTCGCCCTCGAGCGACAGGCCGACGTGTTCCTGGACGGCGGCGTCCGCTGGCTGGGCTGCGCGGTGAGCGACGGCGCGCACGTCCGCTTCTACGGCACGGGCGACCGCGGCCTGTGGTCCGCCGAGAGCGAGGACGGCTTCCGCTTCGGGCCACCGGCCTGGTTCACGCTCGGGGGCGCGGATCCCGGTGTCGTCGAGGAGCCGGACGGCAGCCGGCTCTTCCTGTTCACTGGACCACCGCGAACCGCGACGAGCCTATTCCGCAGAGCCCCGGGCGACTGACGTCGCGGCTACCAGTCCGGCTTCGGGAAGCGGGTCCCTGGCGGGAAGACGAGGCCGAAGACGCCGTCCAGGACCTGCAGCAGGTGCTCGGGATCGCGGACGGTCTCGCGCGTCTCGCCGCCCGCCTCGCGCACGACGAGATCGCGGTTGCGCAGGATCGCGCGCCGCTCCGGCCAGCAGCGCTGCGCGGTCAGGGTGTTCACGAAGGGCGAGTCGGGCCAGGTGCTGGTGAAGTGGTTGGCCATCACGAAGTCCACCGGGTGCTGCGGCTCGAGCGTGAAGGCGTAGAGATCGCCCCACGGTCCTCCCGCGCTCGACTGCAGGACCCAGAGCTCGTCCTCGCGGCGCAAGCGATGGCCGAGAGCGCCGATCCACAGCTCCCCGCCGTCGAAGGCGAGCGGATGCACCAGCCCGTCGCCGCCGAACCCGACGTCGGCCAGCCAGGCGCCTTCCGGTAGCTCGACGCGCAGCAGCATGTGGGTGCGAGGGCGCACGGTGCTGGCCCCCGCGCGCACCCGCGCGGCGAGAGCGCCGACGCGGAAACCGATCGCATCGAGCGCCGCGCGAAACAGCGTGTTCTGCTCGAAGCAGTAGCCGCCGCGCCGGCCGGCCACGAGCTTGGCCTGCAGCGCGGCGAGATCGAGCCGGATCGTCCGCCCGAGCAGCACGTCGAGGTTCTCGAACGGGATCGCGGCCGCGTGCGCCTGGTGCAGAGCGCGAAGCGCCTCGAGCGAGGGCGTCAGCGGCCGCGCGGCGCCGATGCGCGCGAGGTAGGCGTCGAGCTCGAACCCGTCGGGGGCCAAGCTAGTGCGCGAGCTCCCTGACGAGACGGCTGGGGACTGGGCCTCTGCTCACTGCTCGATCGCCGCCAGCCAGTTCAGCACCACCGTCGTCGGCGGCAGCGCGTCGCGGCCGAGCGGGGCCAGCACCAGGAAGCGCTGGCCGTCGGGTGTCGCGCGGTAGAGCCCGCGCGCGGCGATCGAGGCGAAGCGCGCCTGGAACAACGGCTGCGGCGTCCCCGTGCTGAAGGCGGCCCCTGTCTCGACGGACACCACCATCAGGCGCGTGTCGCGCCCCCGGTAGTAGATCTCGCGGCCGTCGGCCCGCCAGAAGGGATCGAAGCCGCCCTCGGCGGAGACCTGCCACTTGCTGCGCGCCTCGGGGAACTCCTGGACGTAGACCTCGGAGCGACCCGACTCGTTCGAGCGATACGCCAGGAACCGGCCGTCGGGCGAGACCACCCCTCCGTGCTCGGCGAACTTCGTCCTCACCAGGGGCAGGGGCTTGCGCTCGCCGCTCACGGGCAGCGCCCACAGGTCCCAGCTGGTGTCCTTGTTGTTGCTCGCGTAGATCACGTACTTGCCGTCCCTGGTCCAGTCGGTCACGTACTTGTTCTCGTCGTTCTGGAGCAGCGGCTCCGGCTCTCCGGTGCCCGCGGCGTCCTTCACGAACAGGTCCCAGGCCTTGGCCTGCTTCGAAAACACGATCTTGCGGCCGTCGGGCGACCAGGTCGGGCCGAACTCGCTCTCGGGGTCGAAGGTGAAGCGCGAGGTCACGCCGCGCGCGAGATCGCGGATCCAGATGTCGCCCTTGCCCCCCGGCTCCGTGACGTCGAAGGCCAGGCGTTTGCCGTCGGGCGAAAGCCCCGTGTCGACGTAGTTCTTCGCTTCGTCGAGAGCCGGCGTCTCCTTGCCGTTGCGGTCCATCCAGACGAGCCGCCGTCCCTGCGTCTCGCCGGCCCGAAACGCCAGGGCGCCGCTGCTCGAGACCGAGAACGAGGCGCCGCCCACGTTGTCGATCCCCAGCCCTTCGCCGAGCGGAACCGGCTCGCCCGCCAGCTTCTGCTTCGCCGCGTCGAAGGGCTGGGCCACCAGCGTCTGCTCGCGGACGTAGAGCAGGTAGCCGGGCGGGGCGTAGACGACACGTGACATCGTCTTGAACAGCGGCTTCGACTCGGTCGAGTCGAGCTCGCCCACCATCAGCGTGCGGTCGTCGCTCTGCGCGCCGATCATGTAGAGGTAGTGGCGGCCGTCCGGCAGGAACTCCGGCCAGCCGACGGAGCTGACGCCCTTGTCGGGCACGACCGACACGGCGACCTTCGCGACGCCGCCGGCGGCATCGACGCGGTGGATCGGATCGGTGTCCGTGCCGTCGAACAGGATGACGCCGTTCGGGCTCCAGCTCCCGTCGGCGCCGGTCGGCGCGTCGCAGATCGTCTGCGCCGGGCCGCCCGTCACGGCCAGCTTGCGCAGCTTGCCGCCCGAGACGAAGGCGACGAAGCGGCTGTCGGGCGACCAGAACGGCCGCACGACGCCTTCGCTGCCCGCCAGCGGCCGCGCCTCGAGGCTGTCCATCGGGCGCAGCCAGATCTGCCGCTTGCCGCCCGTATCGGCAGCGTCGAAGGCGATGAAACGGCCGTCCGGCGAAGCGACGGGCGGACCGATCGCGGTGACGCCTTCGGGATTCGCGACGGTGAAGCGCACGACCGGCAGCGGGCTCGGCGCTCGACGCGCCCAGGCGATCCCGAGGCCGACGGCAGCGAGGGCCAGGATCGCGGAGATCGACCAGGCGAGGCCTTCGCGCACGCGGCGCCGGGTGGCCACCAGCGCCGGCAGGCCGGCCCTCGAGCCGCCCTCGGCGATCCATTGCAGCTCCGCCATCACGTCGCGCGCGCTCTGCCAGCGGTCGTCGGGGTCCTTCTCGAGGCACTTGCGCACGACGTGGTCGAGCGCCGGCGGGCTCATCCCCTGCACCGCCGAGATCGGGGGCGGCTGCGACGACACGATGGCGGCGATCAGGCTGGTGCGGTTCTTCCCCTCGAACGCGCGGCGGCCGGTCGCCATCTCGTAGAGCAGCGCTCCCAGCGCGAAGATGTCGGTGCGCGCGTCGGCCACGGCGCCCTCGAGCTGCTCGGGAGCCATGTACTGGTAGGTCCCCAGGATCGTGCCCTGCTCGGTCAGGGGCCGGGCCGCCGTCTCGAGCGTCGAGAGCCGGTCGGCCATTCCGCCGTCGCCGGCGCGGGCGAGGCCGAAGTCGACGAGCTTCGCGCCCGTGCGCGTGATCATCACGTTGCCGGGCTTCAGGTCGCGGTGGACGATGCCGCGCCGATGGGCCGCGTCGAGCGCGGAAGCCACCTGCTTCCCGTAGAGCAGCACCTCGTCGAGCGACAGCGGCCCCTGGCCGATCCGCTCCGCGAGCGACTCGCCCTCGATCAGCTCGAGCACCAGGAAGTGGAGGCGTTCCTCGCCGAGGGTCTCCTGGCCGACGTCGTGCAAGGTGCAGATGTGGGGATGATTGAGCGCGGAGACGGCCTTCGCCTCGCGCTCGAAGCGCACCTTGAACTGCTCGTCCCCCGCCAGCTCGGGCGGCAGCAGCTTGATCGCCACCTCGCGCTCCAGGCGGGTGTCGCGGGCGCGGTAGACCTCGCCCATGCCTCCCCGGCCGAGGGGTCCGACGATCTCGTAGGGTCCGAGCCGCGTCGCCGGCGCGAGACGGGTGGGCTGATCGGCAGCGCTCAAGGGCGGCCTCTTGGCTTGGGGGGAAGGAGGGTCGCAGTATACCCGGGCCTTTCCACCATCGGCTGGGCCAGCAGGCTTCGTCGGCGTCTTGGTCTGTGCGCTGGAGGGTCTCTTCGGCCAGCACCGGGAGCGTGGCAGGAGATCGGAGGCCGCCGCCGCGCCAGCGGCGGCCCCCCTCGGCGCTGGCTAGGGGTTGATGGCGGTCAGGTGGAGAGTGATCGGCGGCGCGTCGATCGTGGCGCCAGAAGCGTTCCGGAAGACGATCAGGAACTGGTCCGTGGCGGCGACTCGGGCGTAGGCCTGGATGAAGCCTGTCGGCAGGTTCTGGTCCGGCGACACGACCAGGCTGGCGCCCAACTGCGCCCCCGGCAGCCCGCCGGATACGGAGAACGTGGCGCCGCCGCCGACCGGCCCGAAGTCGACCACCACCGTCCCGCGCGCCAGCGGCAGCGCCGCCGCCGTCGCCTGGACCGTGCCATCCGGAAAGCGGTAGCCGCCGCTCGTCGACTCGATCGTGCCGGCGACGCTGAGCGCCTGGCCCGGCGAGGTCGTGCCGATGCCGACCTTGCCGCCGTCGGGGTTGAGGATGAGCGGCCCGGCCAGGCCGTTGGCGACGCCCTGGACCTCGCCGCGATAGCTCGTGGCCCGCACGTCCACGGCGGACTGGACCAGCGGGTTGTCCTGGAAGCGGGCCACGAGGGCCGTGCCCTCAGGCCGATCCACGATCAGCCGCGCCGCGGAGGTGTCGGCGGCGCCCGTGCCGACGCCCACGTTGCCGGCCGGATCGACGACCAGCCGGTTGACGAACTGGCTGTGGTCGCGGATCAGCAGCCGGCCCGAGCCCTCTCCGTTCCCGATGCCGGTCGAGATCAGGCTCCAGTTGTGGCCGCCCTCGGAGGTGTTGATGAGCTGGTGCCAGGTGCCGACGTTCGAGGAGCTGACGGTGCGCAGGCTCGGCCAGCTCGTGTCGGCGATGTCCAGCCGGGCCCCGGGCTCCGTGGTCCCGATGCCCACGCGGCCCGCGTCGTTCACGAAGACGGCGTCCTGGGGATCGCCGTCGGCCGCGCTCAGGGAGTGGATGCCGCTGAGATCCGCGGGCTCGCCTTGAGGACCCTGGGGGCCCTGAGGGCCCATCTCGCCCTGCGGACCCTGCGGCCCCTCGGGACCTTCGGGGCCGGCCGGCCCGACACCGCCGATGGTCAGTCCGTACGTCACGCTCTTTCTCTCGTGGCGGCCAACCGCGATCGAGAGCAGATAGTCGCCCGGATCGAGATTCGACGGCAGCTCCGCCAGAAGCTCCGTGCGCGAGGCCTCGAAGAGGCTCAGCGTGCCGTGGCCCGCGAGCACGACGCTCGTGTCGAAGCCGTCGAAGCCGGTGCCGAAGATCCGGACCTGGCGCGCCTCGGTGTCCGGGAAGACCGCCTGAACCGCCAGCGGGTCGCGGCGGCCTCCTCTCCCCTGGTCGTCCTTCCGGTCTTCCGTCCGGTTCCCAGCGCCCCGGTTCCCGTCGGCCAGGGCGGGGGCGACGAGAGACAGGCAAAGCACGGCCGCCCCGAAGGCACGGCCCGAGAGCGGCAAAGAGATCGATCGCATCGGCTGGCCTCCTGAAACGACGCCGGGACCCGAACGATCCCGGCTCTCGAGTGAAGAAGCGACGGCCGGGCTGGGATTCCCTCATGGGCGCCCGGTCGGCCCACGCCCGCAGGAGCGCGATACGGGCCTCGAAGCTCTAGGGAGCCGGTGCGCAGATCACGTATGCGTTGCCGGCGCCCGTCTCGTCCGTGTCGTTGCGGACGATCACGACCCAGCGTCTCGGGTCGCCGAGGACCGGGCCGTTGGAGACCAGCGTGAAACGCGGCGCAAAGCTCAGGCTGGCCGTGTTGTGGTCGAGGAACGTGAAGCCACCGCTGACGGGGAGCTCGTTCGCTAGACAGAGCAACTGGACTCGACTCGCTGAGTGAGGAATCAGGGTGAGCTGACCGCTCGTCCGCGTCGCGAGGCCGGCGATCCCCGGAGGACCCTGGGGACCCGTGAGGCCGATCGGCCCCTGGGGTCCGGTGGGACCGACGGGCCCGCTCTGACCCTGGGGACCCTGTGCGCCCTGCGGTCCCGCGGACCCCGCCGGGCCGACCTGACCCTGCGGCCCCTGGGCGCCGGCCGGTCCCTGTGATCCGGCGGGTCCCGTCTCGCCCTGGGGTCCGGCGGGTCCCTGCGGGCCAGCGGCGCCGATGGTCAAACCATAGGTCACGATGTCCCGGTCCTTCCGCCCGACGCTGACGGCGAGCAGGTAATCGCCCGGATCCAGGCTCGACGGCAGTTCCGCGAGCAGCTCGCTGCCCGATGCGGCATAGAGACTCAACGAGCCGAAGCCCGCGAGCTCGACGCTGGTTTCGAAGCCGTCGAAGCCCGTGCCGACGATGCGGACCTGGTGGGCCTCGGTGTCCGGGAAGACCGCCTGAACCGCCAGCGGGTCGCGGCGGCCTCCTCTCCCCTGGTCGTCCTTCCGGTCTTCCGTCCGGTTCCCTTCGGCCCGGTTCCCGTCGGCCAGGGCGGGGGCGACGAGAGACAGGCAAAGCACGGCCGCCCCGAGGGCACAGCCCGAGAATGGCAGTGAGATCGATCGCATCGGCTCGCCTCCTGAAAGACGGCCGGGACACGCGGTCCCGGCTCTCGCAGGGGAATGCGACGGGCGGGCGCGGATTCCCTCAGGGGCCGGCGGCTCTCCTCTGCAGCTCCTCGAGCAGCGCCCGAGCCTGGGCTCGGTGGGGGTGCGTCGCCGGAAGGCGGGCGTCGCGGATGCGGACGGCCTCCTCAGCGAGCGGCACGGCCTCGCGCGCGCGTCCGGCGCGCTCCAGCGCGCTCGCATAGGCGACCAGGACGCTCGCGAGCGACGGGTGCTCGGCAGGCAGGCGCGTGCGCAGAATCTCGAGCGATTGGCGGAAGTCGCGCTCGGCCTCGGCGGCGCGCCCGCGGCGGGACGCGATCTCGCCCAGGAGGGCGAGCGAGCGTCCGACTTCCGCGTGCTGGCCGCCCAGCAGCCGCCGGCGCCGTGCGAGCGCCCGGCGCGCCAACGCATCGGCTTCGACCAGCTTGCCGTTCTCGAGCAGGGCGCGGGCCAGGTTGTGCTCGCCGCGCGCGACGGCGGGGTGCTCGTCGCCCAGCGCGCGCCGCCGGATCGCGAGCGCCTGGCGGAACAGCGCCTCGGCCTCGGCGTCACGGTCGGTGTCGGAGAGCAGCGAGGCCAGGTTGTTGAGGTCGATCGCGTGTGCGGAGTGGCTCGGACCGAGGCGCTTCAGCGAGATGGCGGTGGCCGCGCGGTACATCGGCTCGGCCGCGGCGTAGTTGCCCGCGTCGTGGAGCAGATAGGCGAGGTTGTTGTACGTGAGCCCGAGCAGCGGGTGGTCCGGCTGCAGCACCGCGAGGCGCATCGCCAGCGATTCCCGCATCAGCGACTCCGCGTCGCCGAGCCGCCCCAGATCGCCCATCAGTTGGCCGAGCTGCATCAGCGAGTTCGCCGTCAGGGGATGCGGCCCGTCGCCGAACACCCCTCGCCTGAGTGCCAGCGCCTCTCGCAGCGGCCCTTCGGCCTCGGCGAAACGGTCCGCAAGCCGCAGGGTCTGGCCCAGGTTGTTCAGGCCGACGGCGAGCTGCGGGTCCCGCGGGCCCAGCGTCTCGCGCCACATCAGCACCGCGCGCTGCAACAGAGGCACCGCCTCCTCGCGCCGGCCGCGCAGGTCCAGCACCAGCGCCAGGTTGTTGAGCGAGGAGGCGATCGACGCGTTCGGGGCCGAGAGCCTTTCCGCGCGGATCCCGAGCGCTTCGCGGTGCAGCGCCTCGCTCGCCTCGTAGCGCCCGAGCTCGCGCAAGGCCTCGCCCAGACCCTCGATCGTGAACGCCGCCTCGAGGCTGCGCCGCCCGTGGGCCTTCTCGCGCGCCGCCAGCGCCGCGCGGTAGGCGCTCTCCGCGGGCTCGTAGAGCCCCAGCGCGCGGTAGACGCGGCCGATCGTCTCGAGCAGCCGCGCCCTCACGTCGGGCTGGCCCTCGAGCTCGCGCCCGATGCGGGCCGCGCCGCGGTCGAGCAGCTCGCGCGCGGTGACGCTGTTGCCGCGCGCCTCGCTCGGATCCGAGACGTCGAACAGCTCCACCATCAGGTCCGAAACCTGGCGCGCGGCGTCGCGCTCGCGCTGGGCGGCGTCGCGCTCGCGCGCGAGCCGAGCCGCCAGCAGCGAGACGACCACCGAGGAACCGACGACCACCAGGGCCAGGACCGTCGCGGCGGCGACGCCGAGCCGATGGCGCCCGACGAAGCGGCGCGCGCGATAGCGCCAACTGGCCGGCCGCGCCTGGATCGGCCGGCCCGCCAGGAAACGGCGCACGTCCTCGGCGAAGGCGTCGGCCGAGGCGTAGCGCCGCTTCGGGTCCTTGTCGAGCGCGCTCAGCACGATCGCGTCGAGGTCCGGGTCCAGGCCTCGCGCCACGCTGCTCGGCCGCGCGGGCTCGGCGCCGCACACGACCCTTTCGATCTCGGCGGGCGACGTGACGCCCGCGAGAAGGTGCGGACGGCGCCCCGTGAGCAGCTCGTAGAGCAGCACGCCCAGCGCGTAAACGTCGGTCGCAGTGGTCACCGGTTCGCCCCGCACCTGCTCCGGCGAGGCGTACTCGGGCGTCAGCATCAACATGCCGGTGCGGGTCTGCTCGGCGAGCTCCGGGTCGTCGCTCTCGAGCAGCTTGGCGATGCCGAAGTCGAGCAGCTTGGGCACGCCTTGCGCGGTCACCAGGATGTTCGCGGGCTTCAGGTCGCGGTGGACCACGAGGTGGCGGTGAGCGTGGCTCACGGCATCGGCGACGGTCGTGAAGAGGCGCAGCCGCGCCTTCACGTCCAGCCCGCGCTCGGTCGCGTGGCGGTCGATCGGCAGGCCCTCGACGTGCTCCAGCACCAGGTAGGGCCAGCCGGCCTCGGTGGTGCCGCCGTCGAGCAAGCGCGCGATGTGCGGGTGGTCGAGCGAGGCCAGGATCTGGCGCTCGGCGCGGAAGCGGCGCACGCGTTCGGGGTCGAGCAGGCCGCGCACCAGCTTGATCGCGACGCGCTGGTGGTACTCGTCGTCGTCGCGCTCGGCGAGGTAGACGGAGCCCATGCCGCCGGCGCCGAGCTGCCCGACGACGCGGTACGGGCCGATGTGGTCCCGAGCGCCGGGCTCGGCGAGCCCCGCCGAGGCGTCGGCAAAGGCAGTTTCGACCGCGGCACCGAGCTCTGCGTCGTCGCCCGCGTCGGCCTTCAACAGATCGGCGACCAGCCCGCGCAGCTCGGGATCGCCGGCGCAGGCGGCGGCGAGATAGGCCTCGCGCTCCTCGGCGGGGCGCTCGAGCGCCGCGTGGAAGTGCTCCTCCGCCCGCCGCCAGAGCTCGGGGTTCACCCTGCTCCCAGGTCGTGCTTGAGCCACGCCTTGGCCAGCCGCAGCTCGCGGTCCACGGTGGCGGCGGAAACGGCCAGGGCCTCGGCGGTCTCGTCGTAGTTCAGGCCACCGAAGTAGTGCAGCTCCACGATCTGCCCCTTGCGCGCGTCGAAGGCGGCCAGGCGCTCGAGCGCGTCGTGCAGCGCCAGCACGTCGAGCCCTGGCCCGGCGCTCGCGAGCGACGCGTCGAGCTCGACGCGCACGCCGCCGCTGCGCTTGTGGCGGCGTTTGGCTCGCGCGTGGTCCACCAGCACGCGGCGCATGGTGCGCGCCGCGACCGCCATGAAGTGGGCGCGGTCCTGCCAGGCGACGTCGGCATCGATCAGGCGCAGGTAGGCTTCGTGCACCAGGGCGCGCGTCTGCAGCGTGTGGTCGCGGCGCTCGCCGCGCATCGCGCCGCGCGCCAGCGAGGCGAGCTCCTCGTAGACGACCGGCAGCAGGCGGTCGAGCGCCTCCCGGTTGCCGCCGCGCCAGGCGCGCAGCAGTTGGGTGGCCGTTTGGAGGGACTGGCTCATGCGAACGCCAAGTGCCCTGGTCCGCAAGTACGGTGCGCACCGAGAACGCCGAGGCGCCCGGCTGGCAAGGCGCGAGGAGGGCGCAGATCGGGAATCTGCAACCGACGAGCAACGCCGCCAGGCGGGATGCATCGGCGTTCGAATGCCATCGTATTTGCGGATCCGGGCACTAAGGGGGTCGAGGGGATTGTAAGGCGCGTTCGGCGGCAAAGCGGCCAGCCGCGCGGCGAAGCGAGTCGCGAGAGGGGGCCTCCGCCCCTGGCCGCCAGGCGAGGGCCGCACGCAGAGACCGCTCGCGACAGGGGCTTCGTCGAAGCTCGCCACCCCGCGGGCGGGTAAGATCCGCGCATCGCGTCCTTTGCCTATCTCGCTCGCGGAAAGCTGTTCGTCCAGCGCGACGGCCAGCCGGCGCGCGCCTACGAGAGCGCCTTCGGCGATGCCGTCCGCGAGCGCGCGATCCAGATCCAGAAGCGCCACGAGTGGAAGACCGCGGGCCGCGGGGCCAACTTCATGTCGCGCGGCCTGCTTTGGGGCGGCGGCGGCCCGGAGCCCGAGCCGACCCTGATCGCGGCCACCCACCTCTCGCGTGGGCCGCGGCCGGACGAGCTCGTCTACGCGCTGAACGTCGAGGGCCGCACCGCCGTCTGCGCCCTGCGCCTCGAGGACGGCGTCGAGCGCCGGCTGCTGCACGGCTCCGAGCGGCGCCTGGCCGACCTCAACGCGCGACCGGGCGGCGAGCAGATCGCCTGCGCGGTATTCCACCCGGATGGTACGGCCAGCCTGGCGCTGATGAACGGCGACGCCACCGACCTCGCCGAGGTCACCGAGGGCGAATCGCAGGACGGCGCGCCGTCCTTCTGTCCCGGACCTGGCCGCCGCCTCGTGTACCACTCGGCCGGGGTTGGCCGCGACGCCGCGGGCCGCCCGACGGGGCTGGGGCCGTCCGCGATCCACCTGCTCGACCTCGAGAGCGGGGAGCTGCGGACGCTCGCGAGCGACCCTCGCGCGGACCTCGTGTGGCCGCGTCTGGCGCCCGACGGCACGCTCTACTGCGTCAGCCGGCCCTGGAGGACGAGCAGCGGGTTCTGGCGCGCCCAGCTCGACTTCCTGCTGTTCCCGTTCCGCCTGCTCTTCGCCGTCTTCCAGTACCTCAACTTCTTCAGCGCGCGCTACACGGGCAAGCCGCTCACCACGGCCGGCGGGCCGGAGCGCCGGGGGGCGGACGCGCGGCAGATGCTCGTCTGGAGCAACCTGCTCTCGGCGGGAGAGGCCGCGGAGGACGACGAGCCGAAGGCCGAGGTGCCGCGCTCCTGGCGCCTGCTGCGGCGCTCCCCGGCCGGCGACACCACGGCGCTGGCCGCGGGCGTCCTGTCGTTCGACCTCCGCGGCGACGGCTCGCTGCTCTACTCGACCGGGACCGCGGTCTACCGGCTCGCGCCGGACGGCCGGCGCGAGCGCCTGCTGGTGGACTCGGGCATCCGCCAGGTGGTGGCGTTGGACTAGGCCCTAAGCGGCGTGCTCCGCGCCTAGGCCGACCGGCGCTTCTTCTTCCCGAACGCCTTGTCGTAGACGTCGTTCGGGACCAGCCGAGCGCCCGCCGGCTTCGGCTTGAAGATCGGCATCCGCGCGATGTGCTTCTTGAACACCGGCGGCTTGGGCGGCTCGAGGCCCGTCTCCGCCTTGCAGTTCCTGAGGATCTCAGCCATCGGCGGGCCGAAGTCGAAGGGCTTCGGCGCGCCGCGCTTCGCGCCGAGCGCCGCGCGCAGCTTCTCGGTCGCGGCCTTGTCGATCTTGAAGCCCTGCGCGTCGATCACGACGCCGTACTCGTTGCGCGCCTTCTCGACCGACACCAGGCGGAAGCGCACGTCCTTCTGCACCCGCTCGGGCTCGCGCGTCAGCGGGTCGCCGTAGCCGCCGGCGCCCCAGGTCTGGTAGTAGAGCTCGTCGCCCGGGAACACCTTGACGTGGTCGCACTTGCTCGGCACCGGCTCGATGCTGCCGTCCTTGCGCTTCAGCCACTTCTTGCCGCGCGCGGCCGGCGAGCCGCCGTTGACGCCCCACTGGTAGGTCAGCCAGCGGTCGTCGTGGATCGAGATCTCGCCCTCGGCGAGGAAGTGGTACACCTTCAATAGCCCGTTGCCGCCGCGGTGGTAGCCCGCGCCGCCCGAGTCGATCACAGAGGTGTAGGCCTCGATGCGCAGCGGGTAGTACGTCTCCATCAGCTCCGCGGGCTGGTTGGTGAAGAGCGGCCACATCGCGTGGCCGTCGAGGCCGTCGGCGAACGGGCGGCCCGGGATGCCGCCGAAGCCGATCTCGAAGGCGTTGAACCACTTGCCTTCCTCGTCGTAGCCCGAGTAGATCATGTGCGGCGAGGAGCCCCAGCCGGCGCCCGTCAGGAACTGCGGCGCCTTCTTGCACAGAGCGCCGCCCAGGATGTCGAATTGCCGGCCGAGGAGGTGCGTGCGGCAGCCGAGTGCCGCCGGATGCTCCGGCTTCAGCATCGTTCCCTTCGGGATGTTGATCTCGACCAGCGGGTAGAAGCCGTCGTTGAAGAGGATCTGGGGGTCGTGCGTCATGATCAGGTAGACCCCGATGAACATCTTCAGCAGGTGCTCGTTCAGGTAGTAGTTGATCGGGCCTTCGGATTGCGGGTCGGTGCCGGTGTAGTCGAAGTAGGCCTTCTCGCCCTTGCGGTAGATGGTGACCTTCACCTTGTAGGGCCCGAAGCCGCGGCCGTCGTCGTCGACGAAGTCCTCGAAGTCCTGCGGCTCCTCGGGGATCACCTGCACGATCATCTGCTTGAAGGCGTGGTAGGTGCGGTCGAGCAGCGCCTGGGTGGCGGCGAGGTAGGTCGGGATGCCGAAGCGCTGACAGAGGTCCTGCACGCGCTGGGCGCCGGTGCGGCAGCCCGCCACGATGCCCATCAGGTCGGCGCGGTTGAACTCCGGCTGGCGCACGTTCGCCAGGATGATGTTGAGGGCCGTCTCGTTCAGCACGCCCCGCTCGTAGAGCTTGAAGGGCGGGATGCGGATCGCCTCGCCGAAGATGGTGGTGGCGTCCGTCGGCAGCGAGGACGGCACCGGGCCGCCGGTGTCGTTCTGGTGGCCGAACATCGAGGTCCAGCCCACCAGCCGGCCGTCGTGGTGCACGGGCATCTGGATCAGCCAGTCGTTGAGGTGGCTGATGGTGCCGCCGCACAGGTAGGGGTCGTTGGTGAAGATGACGTCGCCTTCCTCGATCGGATCGGCGAAGCTCTGGAGCAGGTCGCCGAGCCAGGAGCCGAACTGGCCCACCAGCATCCGGCCCTGCGGGTCGGCGATGATCGGGAACTCGTCGTGTTGCTCGCGGATCGACGGGCTGACCGAGGTCCGGAAGAGGGTCGCGTCCATCTCGTAGCGCGCGTTGCGCAGCGCGTTCTCGATCACGTCCATCGTGACGCGGTCGACCTTCGGCTTCTTCCCGCCCTGGGCCCGCTTGGTTGCGGTCTTGGCAGCCATTTGTCCTCTCCCCTTACCGCTTGACCGGCCGGATCAGGATGTTCGAGTACTCGTCCACCACCCCCTTGTGGCCGGGGTAGATCACGGTGGTCGAGTCGGTCTCCGTCACGATCGCGGGGCCCGGGACCACGTGGCCCGGGGCGAGCTTGCCGCGCCCGTAGATCGCCGTCTTCTCCTGGCGGCCGTCGAACCAGACCTTCTGCGTCTCCAGGAAGGCCGCCTTCGGGTTGGGCCCGCCCCGCTTCCTGCGCGCGAGCTTGATGCGCTTGATGCGGCCGACCACGATCGCGCGCAGGTTCACGATCTCGACCGGGATGTCCATCTTGAACTTGTAGTAGCGGTTGTGCAGTTCGCCGAAGGCCGCGCCGAACGGCTCCAGGCCCTGCTTCTTCAGGCGCGCGAGGTCGATCGGGATGTGCAGCTCGTAGCCCTGTCGGTAGTAGCGGAAGTCGCCCTCGTAGCGGATCTGCTGCGCGCCCTTGGCGATGCCCTCCTGCTCCAGCCACTCGCTCGCCATCCGCCCGAGCTCCTCGAGCACGCCGGCCACCTCGCCGCGCTCGGTCTTGTCGAAGGTGCGCGTGAACGAGCGGCCGAACTCGTTGCGGTACTCGGAGGAGACGTCGCCGAGCGCGCACAGCACGCCGGGCGCGGGCGGGATGATCACGGGCCAGGAGCCCATCAGGCCCCCGATCGCGTTGCCGTGCAGCGGACCGGCGCCGCCGAAGGCGATCAGCGCGAACTGGCGCGGGTCGTGCCCGCGCTCGACGGAGACCAGGCGCAGCGCGCCGAACATCGACTCGTTGACGATGTCGAGGATGCCCTGCGCCGCCTCCTCCACCGTGGCGAGGCTCATCGCGTCGGCGATCTTGCGCACCGCGGCGCGCGCCTTCTCCACGTCGAGCTTCATCCTGCCGCCGAGCAACCGCGGCGGCAGGTGGCCGAGCACCACGTTGGCGTCGGTCACGGTGGGCTCCTCGCCGCCGTGGCCGTAGCAGGCCGGGCCGGGCTCGGCGCCGGCGCTCTGCGGGCCCACCCGCAGCGCCCTGGTGAGCGGCGGCACGTGGGCGATCGAGCCGCCGCCGGCGCCGACCGTCCGCACGTCGACCGACGGCACCTTGATCGGCAGCAGCGTGTTGGCCGAGGCGAAGGTCGCCACGTTCGTCTCGCGTGCGATGGTGGCGACGCCGCCCACGTTCAGCGAGACGTCGGTCGAGGTGCCGCCCATGTCGAAGGTGACCACGTCCTCGAAGCCCGCCACCTGCGAGACGAACAGCGCGCCGGTGACGCCGCCCGAGGGGCCCGAGAGCAGCAGGTTGACCGGCTTGTCCTCGGAGTGGCCGATCGACATCAGGCCGCCGTCCGAGCGCAGCACGTTGAGGATCGCCTTGAGCTTCGAGTCCTTCAGCTTCTTCTGCAGGTTGCGCAGGTACTTCGAGACGTTCGGCCGCACGTAGGAGTTCATCACCGCCGTCTCGGCGCGCTCGTACTCGCGGAACTGCGGCAGCACGTCGTAGGAGCAGGTGACGGCGAGGTCGGGCGCGACCTGCTTCGCGATGTCGCGGATGCGGTGCTCGTGCACGGGATTCACGTAGGAGTTGATCAGGCTGACCGTGAGCGACTCGACGCCCTGCTTCAGCAGGCGCTCGAGCTTGCGGCGGATGTCGGCCTCGTCGAGCTTGCGCACGACCTTGCCGCGCGCGTCGATGCGCTCCTCGGCCTCGACCGTGTCCTCCAGCGAGGCGCGCGGGTCGGGCTTCAGCATGATCATCCAGCCGGCCAGCGGTCCCGGCGTCTGGCCGCGCGCGAGGTGCAGGATCTGCTCGAAGCCGCGCGTGGTGACGAGGCCCACGCGGCCGCCCTTGCCTTCGAGCACCGCGTTGGTGCCGACCGTGGTGCCGTGGATGATGGCGTCGATCTGGTCCTTGTGGATGCTCGCGGTCCGGCAGACCTCGTCGATGCCGTTCAGCACGCCGATCGACTGGTCCTTCGGCGTCGAGGGCGTCTTGGCGCGCCAGATCTGCCCGGTCTCCTCGTGGAAGAGCAGCAGGTCGGTGAAGGTGCCCCCGACGTCGATCCCCAGCTTGTAGCCCATGCCTACTTTCCTCCCTCGACTGGCTGTGGCTCCCTGGCGGCGCGCGCGTACAGCTCGGCGCGCGTGCCGACGCGCAGAACGCGGCTCGGCAGCGTGCGTCCCAGCAGCTCCTGCACGCGGCGCGCGGCCTCGCGCACAGGGCCCAGGTCGACGCCGGTCTCGATCCCCATCTCCGCGCACATGTTCACGAGGTCTTCGGTCGGGATGTTGCCGCTGGCGCCCGGGAACACCGGGCAGCCGCCGAGGCCGCCGAAGCCCGCGTCGAAACAGTCGATGCCGCACTCGAGCGCGGCCAGCACGTTCGCCAGCCCCAGCCCGCGCGTGTCGTGGATGTGCAGCGAGAAGCGCGCCTGCGGCAGCTCGCGCAGCGCGCGCTCGACGACGCGGCGGACCTGGACCGGGTTGGCGGTGCCGATCGAGTCGGCCAGCGAGATCTCCACGACACCCAGCGCCGCGATCTCGCGCGCGAGCGCCAGCACCCGCGCCTCCGGCACCTCGCCCTCGAAGGGGCAGCCGAAGGCCAGCCCGATCACGGCCTCGACGGCCGTGCCCGAGGGGCGGGCCAGCTCGAGGATGCGCGGCAGCAGGGCGAGCGACTCGGCGACGCTCAGGCCGACGTTGCGCTGGTTGTAGCTCTCGCTGGCGCAGATCACCAGCCGGATGCCGTCCGCGCGCGCCGCCAGCGCCCGCTCGGCCCCCCTGGCGTTCGGCACCAGCACCGAGTAGCGCGTGCCCGGCCGCCGCTTCACCAGCGCCATCACGTCGGCCGCGTCGGCCATCTGCGGGATCAGCGTCGGGCTCACGAACGAGGTGGCCTCGATCTTCGGCAGCCCGGCCTGCGCGAGCAGGTCGATCACGCCGACCTTGAAGTCGGTCGGCAGGATCGCCTGCTCCATCTGGAAGCCGTCGCGCGGACCGACTTCCACGATCGTGACCCGCTTCGGCAGGCTCATCGGCCGAGGCTGCGCATATCCAATTGTCCTGTCGTTATGACAATGTGGATCTTTGAGCCTCGACGGCCCGCTTGTCAAGCGCCGGCGCGTGGCCCGGCAGGGGGGCCGGCGAGCGGTGGCTGAGGCGCCGTGGATCCGTGGGCTCCGGCGCCCTGCGCCGGAGCCCGGGACGAGCTCGGCTCAGCGCGCCTCGAGCCGCAACCCGGCCGGATCCAGGAAGCGCCCCATCAGCCCCCAGCCGCCGAAGAAATCGGCGACCAGGATCGCCAGCTCGTTCTCGCCCTCGTCGAGCGGCAGGTAGAGCCGCGCCTGGTCGTAGCCGATCAGCCCTTCGCGGCGGGGCGTGTCGTAGCTGTAGCTCTGATCGAGGCGAGCGAGCGGACGGCCGTTCAGGAACACCATCGCCACGTCGCTGAAGCCGAGATCGAACACGCGCATCCCCGCCTGCGCGGCGTGCACGCGCACGCGAGCCACCGCGGCGGCGGCTCGCTTGCCCTCCGGCAACGCGACGTGCCGGTGCAGCTCGAGCAAGCCGAAGGGCTCGGTCGCCAGCGTACGGAACTCGCCCGCCGTCGCGAGATCCGGCAAGCTCGGGGCCGCTTCGGGCGCTGGCGGAGCGAAGGCGTGCGAGACCGCCCACGAGCGCACCACGCCCGCGGGGCCCGCCGGCGGCACGACCTCGGGGCCGAAGTCGTACGGCACGTGGCCGGGCCGGATCTCCACGTTCGAATAGCGCGCGATCGGGCCCGTTCCAGGCACGCCCTCCGGCAGGAAGCCGCGCAGCGCGACGTAGCCCGTGCGCGGCTCGCGCGCGAGGCGGGGAACCAGCAGCGCCGGCTTCTCCATGTCGCCGACGAAGAGCGCCGCGCGGCGCCCCTGCAGCACCAGCCGCACGTGCGTGACGGCCCCCGGCTCGAGCTCGACCGCCGCCGTGCCGCCCGGGCCGTGGTGGAGCTGCCAGGCGCTCTGGCCCTGCCAGACAGGCGCGTACTGCAGCGCGTCGGCCAGCCCGGACTTGTGCGGCCGCAGGTAGATCTCCTCGAACTCGCGGTCGTCCTGCATGCGGAACATCACGTAGACGAAGCTGCGCCGGCGCGTGAGCTGCACGTCGAGGTCGAGCGTGCCGTCCTGCAGCGACACGTCGCGGCGGTAGGCGATGCCGGTCTCGAGCGCCAGCGCCTCGCGGCCCTCGAGGCGCTCGACCCGTGCGGCGCCCTTCAGCTCCCAGCCCGACGCGAACGGCAGCGCCTGCTGCGCGCGCGCTGCGCCCGCGAGGCAGCTCGCCGCGGCGGCGAGCGCCAGGACCCTCCTGGTCGAAGTCATCTCCCGATCCTCCCTGCCCCTGCCGAGAGCCACGGTAGCCCGGCCACGGCGGCGCGGGAATGGACGCAGCGGCCGCCGGCTGGTACTTTTCGACGATGGGGCGGCCGCCGTTCGAGGCGCCGGACGAGGTCGAGTTCCATCGCACCAAGTATGGCCGCGAGCTGCTGATCGACGCGGCGTGGGTGCGCTCGATGCCGACCTTCCTGCGATCGGCCCGGCCCCACCGCCTGGCCTTCCACGACATCCTGCTCGTCACCCGCGGCCGCGGACGTTTCCTGCTCGACGGCGAGAGCCACCCGGTCGCGCCGGGCACGGCGTTCTTCACGCGGCCCGGCGAGCTGCGCGAGTGGCGGGTCGCCGGCCTCGATGGCGCCTGCCTGTTCTTCACCGAGGAGTTCGTCGCCGAGACCTTCGCCGATCCGCGCTTCCTGGAGCAGTTCGCCTACTTCGCGCCGGACCGGCCGAGCGGCGCGCTGCGCTTGCGGCCGGCGGAGCGGCGCGCGCTGCTGCAGCGCTTCCGCGCCATGCAGCGCGAGATCCGCACCCTGCGCGACGACGCGCCCGAGGCGCTGCGCGCCGCGCTCTACGAGACGCTGGTGCTGCTCAACCGCTCCTACACGACCCGCTTCGGCCCGCTGCGGCCGGCGCCCGCGGCGAACGTGGTGGGCCGCTTCCAGGCGCTCGTCGACCGCGACTTCGCGACGCGCCACCGTGTCGCCGACTACGCGCGGACGCTCGGCGTCAGCCCCGGCCACCTGAACGCGCTGTGCCGCGAGCGCCTCCGCCGCAGCGCGGGCGGCCTGATCCGCGCGCGCCGCGCGCTCGAGGCGCGCCGGCTGCTGCGCCAGCAGCTCGGCGCGGCCCAGGTGGCGGACCGCCTGGGCTTCGACGACCCGGCGTACTTCTCGCGCTTCTTCCGGCGCGAGGTCGGCGTGCCGCCGAGCCGCTACCGGCTGCGCTGACCAGGGAACGAAGCGCCCCCCGGAACCTCAGAGCTCGAAGGGCTCGAATCCCGCGTGCGTCCCGCGCCGCGGCGGGTGTGGGAACAACGCGGGGGCGTTCAGCTCGTTGACGCGTTCGAGCAGGCCAGGAACAGTCGCCTCGCGCAGGCGTCTCAGGATTGCGACATCGGCGGCCGTCGTGGCGATCCCCGCTTCGAGGTCGAGTGGATCAGAGGCCGGCAACGAGCTCTTCGAACCGGGCGAGGAGTCCATGACGCTCGAAGTATTGTCGCACCTGGACGATCGAGTGGCGCGAGCCGTTTACCGGCTGCGCTGAGCGGCGAGCACCCGCGCGGTGACGAGCGCCTGGCCGGTGTGGCGTTGGGCGTGCTCGGCGGCGTGGAACAGCAGGCCGAGGACGCTGCTCGGCAGCCCGGCCCGGCCGACGCGCCGCTCCTCGAGCAGCCGCTCCCGCGGCGTCGCGCCAAGCTGCGCGAGCGCGGCGCGAAGCGCGTTTCGCAGCAGGGCCGCCAGCGCCGCCGGGTCGGCGGGCGGCGCCTTCTCGGCCTCGAGCGCCCGTCGCCGCTCTTCCGATAGGGCCTCGCCACGCGCGTAGGTGAAGAGCCGGTCGACGCTGCCGGCGACGTGAGCGACGTGGAAGGCGACGGACGCGGCTCCGCCCGGGCGCTCGGTCAGGGCTTGGGGCGGCAAGCTCGCGAGCACGCGCTCGAGGTCCTCGCCCACCTGCGTGAGGGCGTGCGCGACCGGCATCAGCAGCGGCTCCACGCCAGGGAGCGGCCCGCGCAGCCAGGCCTCGGGAACTGCGGCGGCTCCAGCGACGGACGGCGGAGAGGCTGTGAGCGCAGGATGCGCGCCGCCCGCACCGGCAGGCTCCAGCACGGGCGTGCTCGCTGCGGGCTCGCGGCGGTCCGCGGGCTGCTCGGCGCGCGCCGGCTGTGCGAGCTGGCATTCGACGCCGAAGGTGCTGCTCGGGTCGAGGTCGCGCAGCAGCCAGCCCTCGAGGCCGTGCCGCACGGCCGCATCTCGGAAGCCCACGCCGGACGCCTCGATGCGCGCGGCCTCGGCCTGGATGTCGTCGGTCTCGTACGCGAGATGGAAGAAGCCCTCGCCGTGCGCGTCGAGGAAGCGCTGCACCGGCCCGGGCGCGATCGGCTGCACCAGGATCAGCAGCGTCTCGCCGAGCCGGAAGCGCACGGCCTCGATGCCTCGCGACGGCAGGCTCTCGCGCGACCCCGGCTCGCGCCCGAGCAGAGCCGCGTAGCGCGCGCTGGCGGCCGCCAGGTCGCGCACCACGAAGTCGATGTGGTGGACGCGCGAGATCATCGCTTCAAGCGGCCGAGCACCTCGGCGAGCGCCACCACGTCGCCGTACTTGCCGTCGATGTCGAGCAGGTTCGCTTCGTGGGGGCCCGCGGCGCGATCGCCCACGCACTCGCGCGGCACGATCACGCGGTAGCCGTGCTGCAGCCCGTCGACCACCGTCGCCCGGATGCAGCCGCTCGTCGTGCAGCCCGCGACGATCAAGGTGTCGACGCGCAGCGCGTGCAGGCTCGAAGCCAGCGCCGTGCCGAAGAACGCGCTCGCGTACTTCTTGACGACCAGGAGCTCGCCCGGGCGCCGGCCCAGGCGCGGGTCGAGCTCCACCCAGCGCGTGCCCTCCTTCAGGTAGCGCAGCGAGGGCACCTTCTCGATGAACACCCCGGCGTCGGAGAGGTCCGGAGCGTAGGCCACGGTCGTGAAGAAGACCGGGGCCTTCGCGCGCCGGGCCGCGGCGAGCAGGCGGCGCGTGGCCGCCAGCTCGACCTCGAAGTTCCCCGCGAGCGGCGAGCGGCGGTCGGTGAAGCCGACCACGAAGTCCACCACCACCACGGCCGGGCGGCGGCCGAAGCCGACGCGGCCGGCGAGGCCCTTCTTCTTGTAGAGGGCCATGGTGGCCGCGCTTCCCCCGGCGCGAGCGGCGGGACGGGGGCGTGCGGACGGCGAGGCGCTGGATCGGGGCATGGCGCAGCTCTCTTTCGCGGATGCCCGGCGATTGTTCGGCCGCTGCTCGGGCGCTGTCAAGGCGCCGGGGCGGCCGGGACGCCGACTGAAGAGGGCCGGCCTCAGATCACGCCGGCTGTCGCCAGCCGATCGATCTCGTCGGCGCTGAGGCCCAGCACCTCCGCCAGCACCTCGCGCGTGTGGCTGCCGAGCTCGGGGCCGGGCCAGTCGGTGCCGCCGGGCGTCTCCGACAGCTTCGGCACGATCGCGGGCAGGCGCAGCGGCCGGCCGCCGACCTCGACCGTCTCGAACATGCCGCGCGCCGCGTAGTGCGGGTCGTCCGCGATGTCCCTGGCGTCGTAGAGCAGGCCGACCGGAACCTCGGCGGCCTCCAGCTTCGCCACCACCTCGGCGGCCGTGAGCGCCCCCGTCCACGCCGAGAGCGCTTGGTCCACCTCGGCTTCGTGGTCGACGCGGGCGGCGTTCGTCGCGAAGCGCGGGTCCTCGGCCATCTCGGGCCGCCCCGCCGCGCGCATCAGGCGCTTGTAGATCGAGTCGCCGTTGCCGCCGATGATGACGAACTGGCCGTCGCGGCACGCGTAGGTGTTGGTCGGCACGATGCCGGTGAGCTTCGAGCCCTCGCGCTGGCGCACGACGCCGAGCCGGTCGTACTCCGGCAGCAGGCTCTCCATCATGTTGAAGACCGCCTCGTAGATGGCGACGTCCACCACCTGGCCGCGGCCTGAGCCGGGTCCCGCACGGCGTGCGTCGCGGTTGTACAACGCCAGCACGATGCCGAGCGCCGCGTGCATGCCCGCGAGGCTGTCGCCGAGCGAGAGGTTCGGGCGCGCCGGGGGCCGGTCGGGGAAGCCGTTGACGAAGCGGAAGCCGCCGACGCCCTCGCAGACCGAGGCGTAGCCGGGCTTGTGCGAGTAAGGTCCGCTCTGGCCGTAGCCCGAGACGCGGCAGTAGACGACCTCGGGGTTCCGCGCCTTCACGTCCTCCGGCCCGAGGCCCCACTTCTCCATGGTGCCGGGACGGAAGTTCTCGAGCACCACGTCCACCTTGCAGGCGAGCTCGCGGGCGAGCCCGCGCCCCTCGTCCTGGCGCAGGTCGACGGTGATGCAGCGCTTGTTGCGGCCCAGGCTGCGCCACCAGAGCGAGGTGCCGTCCTCCAGCAGGCGCCAGACGCGCACGGGGTCGCCGCCCTGCGGCGGCTCGATCTTGATCACGTCGGCGCCGTAGTACGCGAGCAGGGTGCCGGCGAAGGGCCCGGCCATCAACTGGCCCATCTCGAGCACGCGGATGCCGGCGAGCGGACGTGGCTTCATGCGCCCTCGTTATTGTCCTGTTGTTATGACAATTCGGGATGTTGGCCTCGCGCGCCGGCGCTGTCAAGCACGCGGCGGGAAGCGCGACGCGGCGGCCCCGGCGGAGTAGGCTCGCCCCCAGCTTGAAGAGCGCCGATCTCGCCGGCGATTTCTGGGGCGGGCTCGCGGCGATGCTGGTCGCGCTGCCGGCCTCGCTCGCCTTCGGCGTCGCCATCTACGCTCCGCTCGGGCCCGAGCGCGCGGCCCAGGGCGCCCTCGCGGGCCTGCTCGGCTGTGTCGTGATCGGCATCGTGGCCCCCCTGCTCGGCGGCACCGAGCGGCTGATCAGCGCGCCGTGCGCGCCCGCCGCCGCCGTGATGGGCGCGCTCGCGGCCGAGCTGGTCGCCGGCGGCAACGCTCCCGCGCGCATCGTGCTGCTGATGAGCCTGGCGGCGCTGCTGGCGGCCGGGCTGCAGGCCCTCTACGGCGTCCTCGGCGGCGGCACGCTGATCAAGTTCGTGCCCTACCCCGTGGTCACGGGCTACCTGAGCGGCGTCGGCGTCGTGATCCTGCTGAAGCAGCTCCCGAGCGCCTTCGGCCTGCCCGGCGGCGTGAAGCTCGCGGCGGGGCTCGCGAGCCCGGAGAGCTGGCAGTGGGCCGCGCTGGCCGTGGCCGCGGCCACCATCGTCGCGATGACGCTGGCGCCACGGCTGACTCGCGCCGTGCCGAGCGCCATCATCGGCCTCGTCACCGGCATCGGCGTCTACTTCCTGCTGGGCCTGTGGCAGCCGCGGCTGCTGGTCCTCGAGGGCAACTCGCTGGTGGTCGGCCCGCTGGGCGGCGTCGCGGGCGCGGGCCTGGCGGCCGCCAGCGAGCGCTTCGGGGCGGTCTCGTCGCTGGCGGCGAGAGACTTCGGCCTGATCCTGATGCCCGCGCTCACGCTGTCGGTGCTGCTCTCGATCGACACGCTGAAGACCTGCGTGCTGGTCGACGCGCTCACCCGCACGCGCCACCGCTCCAACCGCGAGATCGTGGGCCAGGGCCTGGCGAACCTCGGCTCGGCGCTCGTGGGGGGGATGCCGGGCGCGGGCACCTCAGGCGCGACGCTCGTCGCGATCGCGAGCGGCGCCCGCACGCGCCGCTCGGGCGCCATCATGGGCAGCCTGGCGCTGCTGACCGCGCTGGTGCTGGGCCCGCTCGTGGCCTGGACGCCGGTCGGCGCGCTTGCCGGCATCCTGATCGTGGTCGGCTTCCGCATGCTCGACTGGGGCAGCGTGCGGCTGCTGCGCCAGCGCTCGACGCTGCTCGACTTCGCGGTGATCGCGAGCGTCGTGGCGGTCGCGGTCGGCGTCGGCCTGATCGCGGCCTCGGGCGTCGGCACCGGCCTCGCGATCCTGCTGTTCCTGCGCGAGCAGGTGCGCGGCACCGTGATCCACCGCCGGGTCGCGGGCGACGTGCTGCGCTCGCGCCAGAAGCGGCTGCCCGAGGAGATGGCGGCGCTCGAGCGGCGCGGCGCCGAGATCGTGGTGGTGGAGCTCGAGGGCAACCTGTTCTTCGGCACCACCGACCAGCTGCTGACGCAGCTCGAGCCGGACCTCGCCAGCCGCCGCTTCCTGATCCTCGACATGCGCCGGGTGCGCTCGCTCGACCTGACGGCGGCGCACCTGCTGGAGCAGATCGAGGAGCGGCTCGGCGAGCGCGGGGCAGCGCTGCTCTTCAGCAACGTGCAGAAGGCGCTGCCGACCGGCCAGGACCTGCGCGCCTACATGTCCGAGGTCGGCCTGGTGAAGCCCGCCAGCCACGCGCGGGTGTTCGACCAGGTCTCGGATGCGCTCGAGTGGGCGGAGGACCGCCTGCTCGAGGAGGAGGGCCTCGGCCGCCGCGAGGAGGAGACGCCGCTCGAGCTCGGCGAGATCGACTTCCTGCGCGGGCGCAAGCCCGAGACGCTGCGCACACTCGCGGGGATCTGCGAGGAGCGCCGCCTGGCGGCGGGTGAGCGCGTCTTCCGCGCCGGCGACGCGGGCGATCACCTGTACCTCGTCCGCCGCGGCCGCGTGCGCGTGCTGATCCCGCGCGGGGGCGCGGGCGAGTTCCACGTGGCGACCTTCGGGCGCGGCGACTTCTTCGGCGAGATCGCCTTCCTCGACCGCGGCGGGCGCACCGCCGACGCGGTGGCCGAGGGCCCGACGGAGCTGCTGGCGATCTCCCGCGCGCGCTTCGACGCCGTGGCCGAAGAGCACCCTCGCCTCGGCCGCGACTTCCAGGCCGGGCTCGCTCGGGCGCTCGCCATCCGCATGCGGCGCGCCGACGCCGAGATCCGCGCGCTCGAAGAAGCCTGACGCTTCAGCTCACCGGGGCGAGCAGCACCACCGAATAGCAGACGGCCGGCTCGCGCCCGGGGTTGCGGTACGAGTGGCGCTCGTCGCCCTTGAACACCAGCACGTCGCCGGGGGCGAGCGGCCACTGGGCGCCGCCGACGGCCAGCGTGACCTGGCCCGACTCGCAGGTCAGGTACTCGCGCGTGCCGGGCATGTGCGGCACGCCGGTCATGCGCGCGCCCGGCGGAAGCTCCATGCGGTCGATCAGCACGCCGGGGATGCGATCCGGCAGCAGGCTGCGCAGCGTCACCTCGCCGCGGCGCTCGACGCGCAGTTCCTGGCGCCGGTAGAGCCGGCCGATCTCGCGCGGCGCCGCGGTCAGCTCCTCGATCGGCACCTGCAGCGCGAGCGCCACCTTGTGCAGCACGACGAGCGTGGGGTTGCCCCCGCCCGACTCCAGATGGCTCCAGGTCGCACGCGGCACGCCCGACAGCTTCGCCATCTGTTCCTGGGTCAGGCCGCGGGCCTCCCGCAGCTGCCTCACGTTGCGCGCCAGCCGGCCGGCGATCGTCTCCGCCATCGTCCGCCCCTTTCCCGCCCTCCGCGTCCCTTCTCGGCGCGGCCCCGCGGCTCGGGACGGGCGCGCCTCGTCAGGCTATTGACCCCCCGCCAATGTATTGGCAGGAATGCCATCCTACCGGACACCGGCGCCGATCTTGGGTGTCGGGAGGCCGGAATGCGCATCGAGGGACTGTCGGCCCTGGTGACAGGAGGCGGGCGGGGTCTGGGCGCGGCCCTGGGGCGGGCGCTCTGCCGCGCGCGCGCCCGGGTGGCGCTGGTGGCGCGCTCAGAGGACGAGCTGCGGCGCACGGTCGAGGGGATCCGGGCCGCGGGCGGCGAGGCGCACGCGCTGCCCTGGGACCTGGGTCGCGAGTGCGCGATCCACGCCCTGTCGGGAGCCGCCGCCGCGCTGGTGGGACCGATCGACCTCGTCGTGCACTGCGCGAGCGAGCTCGGCCCGACCCCGCTGCGCCCGCTCCACGACACGGACTGCGAGGACCTCGAGCGGGTGCTGGCCGTCAACGTGGTGGGCCCGTTCCGCCTGACCAAGGCCCTGCTGGGCTCGATGCTGCTGCGTGGCTCGGGGGCGATCGTGCAAGTCAGCTCCGACGCGGCCGTCGTCCCGTATGCCGGCTGGGGCGCCTACGGAGCGTCGAAGGCGGCGCTCGACCAGCTCGGGCGCGTCTGGGGCGCGGAGCTGGAGGGCACGGGCGTGCGCGTCGTCAGCGTCGATCCCGGGGAGATGGACACGGCGATGCACGCGGCCGCGATGCCCGAGGCCGACCGCTCCGCGCTGGCTTCGCCGGAGGCGGTGGCTGAACGGCTGCTCGACGTCGTGCGCACGATCGAGCAGGCGCCGAACGGCGCGCGCCTCACGCTCGACCAGATTCCGGCCCGCGCGGCCGCGACGAGCCCGGTTTCCGCGTGAGTCCCGCCCGCGAGCGCCGCTGGCGCCCGCAGCAACTGCGCCTGCTGCGCGTCGACGCCGCGCGCGCCGTCCGCGACGACGCCACGCTCGCCGAGCTGCCCCGGCTGCTCTCACCCGGCGACCTGCTGGTCGTGAACGACGCCGCCACGCTGCCGGCCAGCCTGCGTGGCCACGACGAGTCCGGCGCGGAGATCGAGCTGCGACTGCTGGCCGAGGACGAGGACGGCGACTGGTCGGCCGCGCTGCTCGGCGCGGGCGACTGGCGCACGCGCACCGAGAACCGCCCGCTGCCGCCGTCTGTCGTTGCGGGGGCGGCTCTGCGCTTCGGCAAGCTGCGGGCGCGCGTGCTCGAGCTGTCGCCATTGTCGCCGCGCCTGCTGCGGCTGCGTTTCGAAGCGCGCGGTGACGCGCTGTGGAGGGCGCTCTATCGCCTCGGCCGGCCGATCCAGTACAGCCACCTCGCACGCGACCTCGAGCTGTGGGAGGCGCAGACCGCCTACGCCGGGCGGCCCTGGGCCGTCGAGGCCCCGTCGGCGGGGCTGGGGCTCACGCCCGGGCTGATCCTCGAGCTGCGCCGCGCGGGGGTAGGGGTGCGCTCGCTGACGCACGCCGCCGGCGTTTCCGCCACCGGCGACCCGGCGATCGACGCCGCGCTGCCGCTGCCCGAGCGCTTCGAGATTCCCGAATCGACCGCGAGCGCGGTGCGCGCGGCGCGGGCGGCGCGCGGACGCGTGGTGGCGGTGGGCACGAGCGTCGTGCGCGCGCTCGAGACGGCCGCGGCGGATGGCGGCGGGCTGAGCGCGACCGCGGGCATCAGCCGGCTGCGCATCGGGCCGGCGCACCGGCTGCGCGCGGTCGACGGCCTGCTGACCGGCGTCCACGAGCCCGGCACCAGCCACCACGAGCTGCTCCAGGCCTTCCTGCCCCGGCCCGCGCTGGATGCGGCCCTGGCGCAGGCCGAGGCGAGCGGCTATCTCGGCCACGAGTTCGGCGACCTGTTGCTGCTGCTGCCGGAACGCGACGCCCGCGCACCCGTCCGCGCCGCCTAACGGCTGGTCGCGGACTCGCGGGCGACGGCTTCCACCCGCTCCATCAGCCGGAGCAGGTTGCCGCCCAGGATGCCCTTCACCTGCTGCTCGCTGAAGCCGCGGCGCAGCAGCTCCTCGGTGATCTTCGGCAGCCGCGTCACGTCCTCCATGCCCTCGGGCATCCCCGCGCCGTCGAAGTCCGAGCCGAGGCCCACGTGTTCGGGGCCGACGAGCTTCGCGACGTGGTCGATGTGGTCGACGATCCTGGTCCAGGAGACCTTCGGCGGGGCCGGCTGCATCGCTGCCACCGCGGTCATCAGCTCCCCGAAGCGCTTCTCCGCGTTCGCCTCCCCGGGGTACTGCTTCTCCAGCTCCGCGCGCAGCGCGTCGACGCGCGGCTCGCGCTCGAGCTGCGCCCGGTAGAGCGCGTCGTCGAGGTAGGCGTCGAGGTAGTTGATCTGCACGACGCCGCCCTTCGCCGCCATCGCCTCGATCATCTCGTCCGTCAGGTTGCGCGGGTGACCCGAGATCGCGCGGCAGGAGGAGTGGGACGCGAGCAGCGGCGCGCGGCTCGTCTCGAGCGCGTCCGCGAAGGTCTCGTCCGAGACGTGGGAGATGTCGACCATCACGCCGAGCCGGTTCAGCTCGCGCACGACCTCGCGCCCGAAGTCGGTCAGCCCGCCGTGCTCGGCCGCCGCGCTCGACGAGTCGGCCCACCTCGTGTTCAGCGAGTGCGTCAGCGTCAGGTAGCGCACGCCGAGCCGGGCGTAGCTGCGCAGCACGGGCAGGCTCTCGGCGATCATGTGGCCGCCCTCCATGCCCATCAGCACCGCGACCTTGCCGGCGGCGGCGGCGGCGCGGACGTCGGCCGCCGTGGTCGCGAGGGCGAAGGCGTCGGGCCGCGCGTCGACCAGCCCGCGGACCGCGTCGATCAGCTCGAGCGAGCGCCTGACCGCCACGGGCCCGGTGATCTCGCCCGACATGTAGATCGAGAAGAACGCGCCGTCGAGGCCGCCCTCGCGCATGCGCGGCAGGTCGACGTGGCTCGTGCCCGGCACGCGCCGCCCGCGCGCCGGCGCCTCGTGGCGGTCGAGGAAGCTCCAGCCCGGCCGCAGCATGCGCAGCGTCGTATCGATGTGGGTGTCGAGCACGATCGCCTCGTCGTGCACGCGGCGCGCGCGGGCGACGAGGTCCTCCTGCGCGGCGGCCGCCTGGCCGGAGACGAGGGCCGCGAGGGCGACGACCGGGATCGAGAGCTGGATTCGGGCCACGGAACCTCCTTCGCGCCGAGCGCGAGACCGCGACGCTACCACGCGGGGCGGCACTGGATTGTCATAAACTCATGACAATTGGTTCTGGAAGCACGCATGCTGAAGCCCCTGGCCGAGCGCGACGTCCCCGCCTTCCCGCCCGACCTGCATTTCATCGCGGGCCGCCGCGCGCAGGGCGAGGGCGCGCCGTTCGACGTCTGCTTCCCGGCGACCGGCGAGCGGCTGGTCACGCTGCGCGACGCGAGCGAGGCCCAGCTCGACGCCGCGCTCGACGCGGCGCGCCGCAGCTTCGAGGCCGGCGAATGGCGCGGCCGTCCCGCGGCCGAGCGGGCGCGCGTCCTGGAGCGCGCGGCCGATCTGCTGCTCGGACGGCTCGAGGAGCTGCAGCGGCGCATCGCCTTCGACAACGGCAAGACGCTGTCCGAGGCCGCGATCGACGTCCACGCGGCCGCCGGCGGGCTGCGCGCCGCCGCGCGCTGCTGCGCCACGCAGACCGAGCCCGCGCCCCCGGCGGAAGCCGGCGTCGAGAAGCTCGTCTGGCGCGAGCCCGTCGGTGTCGTCGCCGCGATCATCCCCTTCAACGCGCCGCTGCCCTTCACCACGCTCAAGTGCGCGCCGGCGATCGCCGCCGGCAACTCGGTGGTGCTGAAGCCGTCGGAGCGGGCCCCGCTGGTGCCGCTGGCCTTCTTCGAGGCCGCGCAGCAGGCCGGCGTGCCCGACGGCGTGCTGAACCTGGTGCACGGCCGCGCGGAGGTGGCGGCGCGCCTCGCCGGCGACCCGCGCGTCGACATGATCACGCTGACGGGCGGCACCCCCGCCGGGAGCGCGGTGATGCGGGCGGCGGCGCCGACGATCAAGAACCTGCTGCTCGAGCTGGGCGGCAAGTCCGCCCACATCGTGCTGAAGGACGCCGACCTGCAGGCGGCGATCCCGGCGGCCGCCGCCGCGATGTTCCGCAACAGCGGGCAACGCTGCTTCTCGGGCTCGCGCCTGGTGGTCGAGCAGGCGGTGGCCGACGAGGTCGAGCGCGGCGTCGCCGCCTTCGCCGATTCGCTGCTGGTCGGCGACCCGTTCGATCCCGCGAGCGAGGTCGGCGCCATGATCGACGAGCGCGCCGTCGCGTCGGTCGAGGAGTTCGTCGCGAAGGCCACCGCCGAGGGGCTGCGCGTCGTGGCCGGCGGCCGCCGCGTCGAGGAGCTGCGGCCCGGCTCGTTCTACCGGCCGACAGTGCTGCTCGGAGCGCGCGCCGACTCGTTCGCCGCTCAGGAGGAGGTCTTCGGCCCGGTGCTGACGGTGATCCGCGTCGAAGATCGCGAGGAGGCGATCGCCGTCGCGAACCGCACGCGCTACGGCCTCGCCGGCAGCGTCTGGACGCGCGACCCGAAGACGGCGCTCGAGGTCGCCCGCGGCGTCCGCTGCGGCACCTTCTGGATCAACACCTACGGCGCCATCTTCGGCGACGTCCCGTTCGGCGGCTACGGCCAGTCGGGCCTCGGCCGCGAGGCCGGGCGCGAAGGCTACGAGGCCTACACGGAGCAGAAGACGGTCCTGATCGACACCAGCGGCGCCGGCCTCTCGGCCCCGCTCTTCCGCAGAAAGCACTAGGCGAGCCCAACCCGACGGGTTGCGCCCCCCCACTTGAGGAGGCCAGATGACACGACGGATGGTGGCGTTCGGAACGGCTGTGGCGTTGGCGGCGCTGGCCGGACCGGCGCTCGCACAGGCGAAGAAGAAGGGCGCGCCCGCTCCCGCGCCGATGCTCGACCTCTCGAAGCCCGACGACGCGCTGAAGGCGTATCGCAAGATGCAGGTCTCGCTGGAAGACGGCAAGCCGACCGTGATCTGGTTCCAGGGCAGGGTCTACAGCCGCGTGCCGGGCGAGCGCGACCGGCTGCTGTTCGGCTACCAGGCCTTCAACGTCCGCGCGGCGAAGACGCTGAGCGAGCCGGGCAAGGGCTACGGCTACCGGCAGGTCTCGCGCGAGATCCTGCTCTACACCGACCCGAAAACGGGCGAGGTGCTGCGGAGCTGGAAGAACCCCTGGACGAACAAGGACGTCGAAGTCGCGCACGTCGCGAACGACCCGGTGAACTCGCGCGAGCCGATGTTCGCGCAGGGCCCGCGGGGCCCGTTCACCTGGAGCCCGGCGATCCGCGAGGGCAAGGGCTTCTACGCGGTCGAGGTCCCGCTCTTCTATCCGAACCCGCTCGGCGGCGACTACCAGGACTACGTCGGCGGCGCCTACCAGGCGATCGAGATGTTCGGCTTCTTCTTCGACGAGAAGGAGCTGCTCGGCCCGGGCACCGAGTCCCACACCCAGGTCTCGTGGGCGCGCACCTCGCAGTGGCTGCCGTGGATGCGGATGGGCGCGCTGCCGGGGGGCCTCCAGTACACCGGCCACGGCCAGTGGATCCCGGGCTTCGACGCGCTGCCCGAGATCCTGAAGCAGGAGGTCGAGGCGAGCTACCCGGAGTTCAAGGCGCCTCCGCCGCTCGACGACGCGCGGCCCAACGAGACGAGCTGGACCTACTTCAAGAAGTGGATCGACAAGAAGAGGAATTGACGGCTCCGGCCTCAGGCCCTATCTTGGAAGCAGTTTCCGTTAGGGGTGTCCGGCGCGTCGCCGGGCTGAGAGCAAACCCTGACACCTGATCTGGGTCATGCCAGCGTAGGGAAAACGGAATGAACTTCCGGCCGACGTCCCCCGACAGCAAGCCGCGTTCGTTCCTCCCGACGCTCCGCTGAGCCGGACGGGCGCGTCGCCGCCCGCCGGCCGGGAGGTCGAGATGGACACCACGCTCACGTCGTATCCCAGGCGCCGCAAAGGCCCTCACGGGCTCTGCGGAGCGGGCACGCTCGCCCTGGCTCTGGCGCTCGCGCTGTGGCCTGCCCGCGCCGGCGCTCAGGCCGGCGACGGCGATCCCGCGCCGAACCCCAGCCCGCAGCCGGGCGAGCAGAAGCTCCCGATCGTCGTCGAGAAGGTGACGGTCTCGGCCACGGTCGCCGAGGAGGCCGGCTCCACGGTCTCCGCCACGCGCCTTGGGCCCGCGGAGATCGCCTCGCGCAATCGCGGCCAGGACCTGGCGATGCTGCTCGGCGAGACGCCCAACGCCTACGCCTACTCCGACGCGGGCAACGGCGTCGGCTACGCGTACCTGAGCCTGCGCGGCTTCGACCAGCGCCGCATCGCGGTCTACGTGAACGGCGTGCCGCTGAACGATCCCGAGAGCCTGCAGGTCTACTTCATCGACCTCGCGGATCTGGCGGGCGGGCTGTCGCAGATCCAGGTCCAGCGCGGCACCGGCAGCGCGCTCTACGGCTCGCCGGCCGTCGGCGGCGTCGTCAACCTCGAGACCGGCGCGATCGGCGCCGGCAGCGGCGGCGAGCTGCTGCTGGGCGGCGGCTCCTACGGCACGCTCCGCGCCGGCGCGCGCTACCGCGCGAGCTGGGATGGCGGCAGGCAGGCGCTGCAAGGCCGCGTCGCCCACGTGCGCAGCGACGGCTACCGTGACCCGGCCTGGACCCGCCACACGCTCGCCGAGATCGGCTACCAGCGGACCAGCGGCAGCTCCGTGCTGCGCGTGTTCGCCTTCGGCGGGCCCGAGAAGACGCAGCTCGCCTATTACGGCGTCCCGATCGCCAACCTGCGCGGGGAGCTGAGCGGCGACGCCTCGGTCGACCGGCGCGTCAACCCGCTGCTGGACGGCGAGATCGACTCGTTCTTCCAGCCCCAGCTCCAGATCCTCCACGACTGGCAGCCGCGGCCCGGGCTGCTCGTGAAGAACGCCGCCTACGCGATCCTCGGCGACGGCTACTTCCGCCAGTACAGCCAGACGTTCGACTACGCGCCCCTCGGACCGGAGCCGCCGACCGCGGAGTACCCGCAGCTCCTGCTGACCGACGCCTGGCGCCGGCGCGCCGTCCTCAAGACCCAGCTCGGCTGGGTGCCGTCTTTGAGTGTCGACCACCGGCGCGGGCGCCTGGCGGCCGGCCTCGAGCTGAAGGCCGCCTCCACGCATCACGACGGCACGCTGAGCGAGGGTTCTCTGTGCGCGGCGACCGACGAGAGCGGCGACTGCGTGCAGCCGGGCGCGACGATTGCAGCCCCGCTCACGCTCTACGACTATCGCAACCACAAGCGCAGCGCGAGCCTCTGGCTGCGCGAGAGCTTCGAGGCGACCCCAGGGCTGCGCCTGCAGCTCGAGCTGCAGGCGACGTACCACGGCTTCTCGATGGACGACGACCAGGTGCGCGGCTACTCGTGGGAGACCGGCTACTCGTTCCTGACGCCGCGCCTCGGCGTCTCCTTCGCGGCAAGCGATCGGCTCTCGCTCCACGGCTCGGTCTCGACAGCGCGCAGCGAGCCACGCTTCGACAGCGTCTGGGACACGCAGGATCCGTGGCTCAGCCCGCAGGGCCTCTTCGAACAGTCGGACGGACGCCACTACTCGGACGCGACGGCGCGGCCGGAGCGCCTGCTCGCGTGGGAGGCGGGCGCCGCCTGGCGCGGCAAGGGCGCGACGCTCGAGCTGAACGGCTACTGGATGGACTTCGAGGACGAGCTCGTCTACGGCGGCGGCATCAACGACGACGGCCTGCCGATCACCGACAACGCGGCCCGCTCGCTGCACCGCGGCCTCGAGGCGAGCGCGTTCGTAAAGCTGCCCAAGCACCTCGAGCTGCGGGCCAGCCTGGCCGCCAGCAACGACCGCCTCGAGGAATACGTGCTGCGGTTCGGCCCGACCCCCGCGGACCAGGTCGACTACTCCGGCAACCGCATCGCCTTCTTCCCCACGCACCAGGCGCGGCTCCACCTCTCGCGCGAGCAGGGCCCGCTGCGGCTGGGCTTCGGCCTGCGCCGCGTCGGCGCCATCTACCTCGACAACAGCGAGAACGAGCGGCTCGATCCCGCCGCGCGGACGGCGCCCGGCTACGTCGACAAGCTGATCGACCCCTTCACGGTGGCCGAGCTCGACGGCCGGCTCGACCTGGGGCGCGTGTTCGGAGGCGGCCGGCCGGCGGCGCTCGTGCTGCGGGTGGAGAACCTGTTCGACGCGCGCTACTCGGCCTCTGGCTACGCCTACGGCGAGCCCTACTTCATCCCGGCGGCCACGCGCTCCGCCTACCTGACGCTGACGCTGGGCCTTTGAGCGCCATAGCATCGCCCTTGTCGGGGCGAGCTGCGCCTTCGCCCGGGTGCGCCACTGCCTGCCCGGGAACCTGCGCGGCCGGCGCCTTCTGTCATACCGGCCGGCCGGCCGTGCGGCACGGGCCGCGATGCCCGATAATCCCGGTGTGCGAACGGCTTGCGGGGCAGGGCCGCGCGAGACCAGGACGACATGAAGCGCATCGGCATCCTGACGGCGGGCGGCGACACGCCCGCCCTCAACGCGACGATCCAGGGCGCGGTGGCGCGGGCCAACCAGCGCCGGGTGGAGGTCTTCGGGTTCATCAAGGGCTTCAGCTCGCTGCTGTCGCCGAGCGTGCCCTACGTCCACCTGAACCCGCTGTTCACGGAGATCCCCGAGCTCGACCCCAACCGCGGCGGCACCCTGATCGGCGCCTCGCGCGCCTTCGTCGACCCGAGCGACACGCGCATGATGGACGAGGTGGCGGATCGCCTGTCGCGGCTCAAGGTGTCCGGGCTGATCTGCGTGGGCGGCGACGGCACGCTGAACGGCCTGCAGCCGCTCGCCGAGCGCTTCCCGGTAGTGCTGGCGCCGAAGACGATCGACAACGACCTGGGGCTCAACCATCGCGACGAGCCGGACGAGTGGGTGCGCGAGGCGGCGCCCGACGCGCCCGGCTACCGCTATCGCCGCCAGCCCTCCGAGGTGGCGTTCGACCTCGACGGCATCGTCAATTACGCGACACCGGGCTACGCCACCTCCGTCTACGTCTCGGTCGAGGGCGTGCGCCGCCTGCGCACCACGGCCGAGAGCCACCGCCGCATCGCGATCGTCGAGGTGATGGGCCGCCACTCGGGCTACATCGCGCTCGGCACCGCCTATGGCCAGCCCGACATCATCCTGATCCCCGAGTCGCCGATCGACATCGAGCGGCTGGTGAAGCGAGTGGCGCACCTCTACGAGCTGCAGAAGAACGTGGTGATCGTCTGCGGCGAGGGGATCGTCGACGAGCGGGGGCGCGAGCTGGGCGCGGCCGCCCAGGCGCCCCACGACCCGGCGGGCAACGTGCTGCTGGCCGGCGCCGCCGACGCGCTGCGCGAGATCCTGATCGAGCGCTTCGGCGACAGCTACTTCCAGAACTTCCGGCGCGCGGAGTCGGCCAAGGCCGCGATCTTCTCCAGAAAGGTCGGCCACACCCAGCGCGGGGGCCGGCCGATCCTGTTCGACCGCTTCTACGCGGCGCAGCTCGGCGGCAAGGCGCTCGACATGCTGCTCGAGGGCCAGAACAACGCGGTCTCCGTGCTGCAGTGGAGCCGCGACAAGGGCTTCTCCGTCGACAGCTTCGACGGCAACGGCTTCCGCGACCGCTGGGGGCGCATCCACGCGCGCCAGCTTCACCCCGCGCTCTACGACCCCGAGCGGATGCGGCCTTCGCAGACGGGCGTCGAGTACCTGCTGCCGATCTTCACGAACGCGGTCGGACACGCCGACGTCGAGTACATCCGCGAGTCGATCTTCGACTCGGGCAGCCTGTTCCGGCCGTTCCACTCGGTGAACACCGACATCGCCAAGCGCATCCGCTACCTGGAGAGCTAGAAGCCCGAGACGCCCGCCATGCGACCGACCGACCTCCGCGGCATCCTGCAGTACGTCCCGCGCTTCCGCGAGCGCACCTTCGTGATCGCCGTCGACGGCGGCATCGTCGGCGACGAGAACTTCGCCAACATCCTGACGGACGTGGCGGTGCTGCGCTCGCTGAACATCCGCGCGGTGGTGGTCCACGGCGCCTCCGCCCAGATCCGGGCGCTCGCGCAGGAACAAGGCCGGACGGCCTCCGACCTCGACGGCTCGGGCGTCACCGACGCCGCGACGCTCGACCTCGCGCTGAGCGCGGCCAACCGCGTGACGCACGAGATCCTGCAGGGCCTGCGCGCCGCCGACCTGCGCGCGGCCAGCACCAACGCGCTGATCGCCCACCCCCTCGGCATCATCAAGGGCGTCGATCACCTGTTCACCGGCCGCGTCGAGCGGGTGGACGTCGAGCTGCTGCAGACGCTGCTCGCGAGCGGCGTCGTGCCGGTCGTCTCGCCGCTCGGCGTCGACGGCGAAGGCCACACCTACCGCGTCAACTCCGACGCCGTCGCGCTCGAGGTCGCGAAGGCGCTCGATGCCGTCAAGCTCGTCTACATGACGATCACCGACGGCCTGCTGGTGAGCGGCGCCGTCGCGCGCCAGCTCTCGGTGGACGAGCTCCTCGAGCTGGTGCAGAAGGGCGCGGTGGCGCCCGGCCAGCTCTCGAAGGCGCGCCACGCGATCGCCGCCTGCCAGGCCGGCGTCCCGCGCGTGCACGTGATCAACGGCGCCGTGGAGGAAGGGCTGCTGGCCGAGGTGTTCTCGAACGAGGGCATCGGCACCCTGGTCTACGCCAACGAGTACCGCCAGATCCGCCGCGCTCGCAAGCGCGACGTGCGCGCGATCGAGCTGCTGATCCACGCCTCGGTCGAGGCCGAGGAGCTGCTGCCGCGCACGCGCGCGGCGATCGAGAAGCAGCTCGACGACTACTACATCTACGAGGTGGACAAGAACCCGATCGCCTGCGTCGCGCTGCACCTGTACCCGGAGACGGGCCAGGGCGAGCTCGCCTGCCTGTGCGTGCGCTCCTCGCACGAGAACCAGGGCGTCGGCCGCCGCATGGTGCAGTTCGTCGAGGGCCGCGCGCGCGAGCTGGGCCTGCAGAGGCTGTTCGCGCTCTCGACCCAGGCCTTCAACTTCTTCTTGTCGAAGGGCGGCTTCGCCGAGGGCCGCCCCGAGGACCTGCCGCCTGAGCGCCGCGAGCGCTACGAGGCGAGCGGCCGCCGTTCCAAGGTGCTGGTCAAGCCGCTCGCGAGCGGCGAGCCCGCGCCGCGCTCCGCCTGACGGCCCGTCGGGGAGCCCAGGCGCTCCCCGGCGGTGACGGCCTCAGCGCCCGTCCTGCAGGTACTTCTTCAGCCAGGCGTGGACCTCGCCGTAGAAGAAGCGCGAGTCCTCCGGCTTCAGGATCCAGTGGTTGGCGTCGGGGAACACCAGCAGCCGGCTCGGCACCCGCATGCGCTGGAGCGCGCTCCAGTACTCGAGCGTGTTGTTGAGCGGCACCCGGAAGTCGTTCTCGCCCACGCTGACCAGCACCGGCGTCTTGAAGCTCTTGGCGTAGCGGATCGGGTTCTGCTCGCGCCAGACCTTGCCCTGCTCCCAGGGGGGGCCGAGGTTCATCACCTCCCGGCTCCAGATCACGTCCGAGGTCCCCCACTGGACCTCCGAGTTGATCAGGCCGGCGTGGCTGACCAGGCACTTGTAGCGCGTGGTGGTCGCCTGCAGCCAGTTCGCCAGGTGGCCGCCGTAGCTCGCCCCGCCGGCCGCCTGGCGCGTGGCGTCGACGAAGGCGAAGCGCTCGATCGCTTCGTCGGCCGCTTCGTTGATCTCGTTGCCCGGCGTGCGGAACGGGTCGCCGATGATGTCCTGCGCGAACTTCTCGCCGAAGCCGGTCGAGCCCGTGTAGTTCGTCGCGAGCACGACGTAGCCCGGCTGCGCGAGCAGGTGGTAGTTCCAGCGCAGCGAGATCTGGTCGCGCCACATGTTGTGAGCGCCGCCGTGGATCAGGACGAACAGGGGGTACTTCTTCGTCTCGTCGAAGCCCGGCGGCAGCGCGATCATGTTGTGGATGCGGCGGCCGCCCTTGCTGGTGAACCAGAAGTGGCGCAGCGGCTGCCAGTCGATCTTCGCGACCGCCTCGCCGTTGAAATCGGTCAGCGGCCGGCGCGCCTGCGTCGCGAGATCGAGCCGCACGACCTCGGCCGGCCGCACCGCGCTCTCCCACGTCGCGTAGAGCGCGCCGCCCGCGTCGGGCATCGACAGCGAGCCGACGACGCCCTCCTTCACCTCGACCGGCTCCGAGACGGCGCCGCCCGCGCCCGGGACCTGGTAGAGCTTCACGAAGCCGGCGTCCTCGGCCGTGAAGAAGACGCTGCCGCCGTCGGGCGCCACGGCGAAGTCGTCGACGGAGCGATCGGAGCCGGCCGTGAGGATCGCCGGCGCGCCCGGACCCGGCCACGGCAGGCGGACGAGCCGCGTCAGGTCGTAGGTCTTGCCGCTGTCGGCCTCGAAGCGCGCGAACAGGGCCTTGCCGTCCTGCGAGAAGGCCGGGCTCGCGTAGCTGCCCGGCGGGTTCGTGATGCGGGCGGGCTCGCCGCCCACGGCGGGAACGCGCCACAGGTGGTAGCTGACGTTCGCGTAGGCGGAGCGGTCGCTCTCGGTCGTCGCCACGAAGACGACGCCCGTGCCGTCGGGCGTCCAGGCGGGAGACAGGCCGTCGCCCGCGTTGCCGGGAGTGCCGCGGAAGCCCTTCTCCGCGACGAGCTTCGTGCCCGCCAGCAGGTCGCGCGGCAGAGCGCCCTGGCGCAGCTCCTGCACGATCAGGTGCGGCTCCATGTCGTCGCGCCAGTGGTCCCACTGGCGGATCGGGAAGCCCTCGTAGACGCGCGCCTTCCACTTGCGCGCCTTGCGCTCGGCGGCGACCTTCTTGTTCGCCTCGTCGTCGGCGGCGCCCGGGTAGACGTTGCTCAGGAAGAGCAGGGCCTGGCCGTCGGGCCGCCACAGCGGGGAGCGCGCGCCGGTCGAGAGTGTCGTCACCCGCTGCGCCTCGCCGCCCGCGGCCACGTCGATCACGTAGATCTGCGAGGCCTCGTCGCCCTCGCGGCGCGCGGAGAAGGCGAGCCGGGTCGAGTCGGGGCTCCAGGCGGCGCCGCCTTCGCCGCCGCGCGTCGCGGTCAGGCGCCGCGGGGGCGTACCGCCGTCGCTCGGCACCAGCCACAGGTCGGAGACCTGCTCCTTCTCGTCGTACGAGGGCTCGGTGAGCGAGAAGACCACCCACTTGCCGTCGGGGCTCACGCTCGGCGCCGAGACGCGCTTCATCGTCCACAGCGCCTCGTGCGTGACGGGAACGCGGCCGGGGGCCGGCTGGGCCTGCGCGAAGGGCGCGGCGGGCGCCAGGCTGAGCGCCAGGCACGCGAGCAGCACGGCCCGTCCGGGCCGCGACCGCCTGTCGAGATTCATTGCGCCCTCCCGCGCCGCATGCGGCGCCTGCCCCGCGTCGTCCGCCGATTCTCGCCCGAGATGGGCCGCGGGGCCGACACTAGCCCCACTCGAGCGACAGGTCTTTCTTCAGCAGCCCGCCGAGGCGCGCGTCGAGCCGGCGCGTGGCGCCGGGCCTGAAAGTGGCGGCCGCGCTCCTGGTGCGCCGCTCGCCTTCCCAGCGCACCTCGACCTTCAGCTCGTGACGGCCGGGCTCCACCTCGAGCTTGTCCACGAAGGCGCCGCTGCGGCCCTTCAGCACCAGCAGCTTGCGCGTCACCTGCCCGCTCAGCGCCTCGTCGACCACGAGCTCCTCGTCGAGCCAGATCTTCAGCGTCCCGCTGCGGATCGAGTGCTCGAAGTCGACGACCAGGTAGGCGGGCGCAGGAGCCTCGGGGGCGGCCGCCTCGAGCGCAGGCGCCACGGGGGGCGGGGTCTGGGAAGCCGGAGCGGGCCGTGCCGGAGCAGGCTGGGGGCGTCCGAGCCAGACGGCGCCGGCGAACGCCGCGGCCACCAGCAGGCCGCCGAGGCCGAGGGCCACGCGCTGCCAGCGGCCCGCCGCCGCCGCGCTGGCCGCGAGCTCGGGCCCGGCGGTGAGCGTCGCCTCGCGCGCCGCGCGCGCCGCGTCGAGCAGGCCCGCGAGCGGGGAGTCCGACGCTCCCGCCGGCTGCGGCAGCGGGGCGGCTTCCGCGTGGCCCAGGCCGGCGTGGCGCGGCGGTCGCCCGGCGAGCACGTCGTCCAGGTCGTCGCCGAGCGCGCGGCCGCTCTGGTAGCGCGCCTCCGGCGCCTTGGCGAGCGTGCGCGCCAGCACGGCGTCGAGCGCCGGCGGCAGGCCGTCGACGAGGCTCGAGGGCGGCGCGCTCTCGTCGTGCAGGATGCGCGCGAGGATCGCGGGCACGCTCGGCGCGTCGAACGCCCCACGCCCGGTCAGCGCGAGATAGGCGACGGCTCCGAGCGAGAAGATGTCGGAGCGCGCATCGACGGGCAGCGCCGACGCCTGCTCCGGCGACATGTAGCGCGGCGTGCCGAAGACCTGCCCGGCGGCCGTCAGGCTGGCCGTGTCGAGCTTGGCGATGCCGAAGTCCATCAGCTTCGGCTCGCCCTCCGCCAGCAGCATCACGTTCTCCGGCTTCACGTCCCGGTGGACGACGCCGTTGCGGTGGGCGTGGTCGAGCGCCTGGGCCAGGCGGGCCGTGATCGCGGCGGCTTCGCGCCAGGGCAGCCGTGCGCCGCCGCGCAGCCGCTCGGCCAGCGTCTGGCCTCGCAGGCGCTCGAGCGCGATGAACAGCACGCCGCTCCCGGCGTCGCGGCCGACGTCGTGCACGATCACGATCCCGGGATGGCTGAGCCGCGCGGCCGCGCGCGCCTCCGCGAAGAAGCGCGTCTCGTAGGCCTGGAGGTCGTCGGGCGTCCCCGCCAGCGGGCGGATCGTCTTGAGCGCGATCTCGCGGCGGAGCAGCGGATCGTGCGCCTCGTACACGATGCCCATGCTGCCCTGGCCCAGCTCGGCGCGGATCTCGTAGCGTCCTATCGTGGCGGGCTGCATGAGCATGCGGGGCGGGCCGCCCCGGCGCCGGGCCGCGCGTCCCGGCGGTAGTCTACGAGGATCGTCGCGCGTCCGGCGCGCGCGGGACCAGCAGCATCACGCAGGCGGCCGAGACCAGGTGCATCCCGGAGGCCGCCACGAACACCGGCGTGTAGCCGGCGGCGTCCACCATGCGGCCGACGTAGAGCTGGAACAGCATGCCGCCGGCGCTGCCCGCGGCGCCGGTGAAGCCCCAGGCGAGCGCGACGCCCCGGGACGGGTAGAGGTCGGCCGGCAGCGTGAAGAGCGAGGACGACTTCACCTGGATGCCGAACATCGCGACCGCGATCAGGCCGAGCGCCGCGAGCGGGGTCGGCGCTGAGGCGGCCGGCAGCGCCACGGCGGCCAGCAGCGCGCCGGCCCAGATCACCAGCTTGCGCGAGGCGTCGAGCGAGAGGCCGCCGCGCATCAGCCGCGTGCCGGCCCAGCCGCCCGCCAGGCTGCCGGCGTCGGCCGCCAGGAACGGGATCCAGGCGAAGGCGCCGATCTGCGCGATGTCGAACCCGCGCACGTCGGAGAGGTACTTCGGCAGCCAGAAGACGAAGAAGTAGAAAGCACCGTCGGAGCTGAAGCGCGCGAGCATCAGCCCCCAGAGCCGCGCGTCGCGCAGCAGCAGCGTCCACGGCAAGGGCGCCTCTCCGGCGCCGGCGTCCGCTCCGTCGCGGATGTGGCGCGCCTCCGACTCGCCCAGGCGCGGATGCTCGCCGGGCGGCTGGTAGAGCCACAGCCAGAGGCCGAGCCAGACGAAGCCGATCAGGCCGGTGATCACGAACGCCTCGCGCCAGCCCCACGTCACGATCAGCCAGGAGACGAGCGGCGGCGCCAGCACCGCGCCCAGGCCGGGGCCGACGTTGACGAGGCCGAAAGCGCTCGAGCGCTCCGAACGCGGGAACCACTCGGCGATCGCCTTCAGCGCCGCCGGATAGTTGGCCGCCTCGAAGGCTCCCAGCACGAAGCGCAGCGCCGAGAAGCCGAGCACGCTGCCGCCCAGCGCGTGGGCGACGCTCGCGAGCGACCAGCCGCTGATCGCGATCGCGAAGCCCGTGCGCGTGCCGATGCGGTCGATCAGGCCGCCCGCCACCACCTGCATGATCGCGTAGGCCAGCAGGAACGAGAACACGATCCAGGAGTAGTCGGTGGCGCTGAAGCCGAGCTGCCTGCCGATCACCGGGGCCGCCACCGAGATCGCCTGGCGGTCGATGTAGTTGATCGTGGTCGCCAGCAGCAGCAAGGTGGCGATCAGCCAGCGCAGGTGCGGAATCGGATGCCTCATCGGGATCGGCTCCCCGCCGCCTTGGATTGAGCCCGCGAAATTGTTATAAACATAATACATGAGTGGCCAGGGCCCGGGAACGCAGGCGGCCGGCAGCCCGGCCACGGGCGCTGCGAGAGGCGAAGGCGCGCTCGCCGGGCTGCGCGTCGTCGACGCCGCCACCCTCTTCGCGGGACCGCTGGCGGCGACCCTGCTGGGCGACTTCGGCGCCGAGGTGATCAAGGTCGAGCACCCGAAGGGCGACCCGGTCCGCTACCACGGCTACAAGAAGGGCGACGTGCCGCTGTGGTGGAAGATGATCGGCCGCAACAAGCGCGCGATCAGCCTCAGCCTGGGCACGCCCGAGGGCCAGGAGCTGATGGCCGGCCTGCTCGAGCGCGCCGACGTGCTGATCGAGAACTTCCGGCCCGACACGCTCGAGCGCTGGAACCTGGGCCCCGAGCAGCTCTGGCAGCGCAACCCGCGGCTGGTGATCGCGCGCGTCACCGGCTTCGGCCAGATCGGCCCGTACCGGCGGCGGCCCGGCTTCGGCACGCTGGCCGAGGCGATGAGCGGCTTCGCGGCCATCACCGGCGAGCCCGACGGGCCGCCTACGCTGCCGCCGTTCGGGCTGGCCGACGGCATCACGGCCCTGGCGACGGCCGCGGCGGTGATGTTCGCGCTGCGCGCGCGCGACGCCTCGGGCCGCGGGCAGGTGATCGACATGGCGATCATCGAGCCGATCCTGACGATCCTGGGCCCGCAGCCGCTGTGGTACGACCAGCTCGGCATCGTGCAGGAACGCCACGGCAACCGCTCGGTGAACAACGCCCCGCGCAACACCTATCGCACGCGCGACGGGCGCTGGGTCGCGATCTCGACCTCCTCGCAGAACGTCGCCGAGCGCGTGCTGCGCCTCGTCGGCCACCCCGAGGTCCTGGCGCAGCCCTGGTTCGCCTCCGGCGCCGAGCGCGCGACGCACGCGGCGGAGCTCGACCAAATGGTGGGCGGCTGGATCGCGGAGCGGCCGTTCGACGAGGTGATCTCCGCCTTCGAGCAGGCCGAGGCCGCGGTCGCGCCGATCTACGACGTGCGCGACGTCTTCGCCGACCCGCAGTTCCAGGCGCTGCAGTCGATCGTCAGCGTGGACGACGAGGAGCTCGGCCCGCTGCGCATGCAGAACGTGATCTGCCGCATGTCGGAGACGCCGGGCCGCGTGCGCTGGGCCGGCCGCCGCATCGGCCAGGACAACGCGAGCGTCTACTCCGAGCTGCTCGGGCTGACGCCCGATCGGCTCGCAGAGCTGAAGCGGAAGGGCGTCGTCTGATGGCGCTGCTGCGCTCGTACCTGTTCGCGCCCGGGCACGACGACAAGCTGCTCGCCCGCGTGTGGCAGGCGGGCGCCGACGCCGTCGTGCTCGATCTCGAGGACGCCGTGCCGGAGAGCGAGAAGCCCGCGGCGCGACGCAAGGTCGAGACGGCTCTCGCGGCCTTCGCCCTGGCCGCGCGCGCCCGCACGCTGGTGCGGATCAACCCGCTCGAAGGGCCGCACTGGCGCGCCGACCTCGAGGCGGTGACGCGGCCGGGGCTCTACGCGGTCCGGGTCGCGAAGGCCGAGTCGCCCGACGCGGTCCGCTCGCTCGACGCCGCGCTGACGCGCCTCGAGCGCGACCGCGGGCTGGCCTTGGGGGCGATCGAGGTCGCGCTGACGATCGAGAGCGCCCGCGGGCTGCGCGCGGCCGAGGCGATGGCCACGGCCTCGCCGCGCGTGCGCAACCTCTGCTTCGGCGCCACCGACTTCGCGGCGGACCTGGGTCTCGAGCCGGGCGACGACGAGGCCGAGACGCTCCTCGCGCGGAGCGAGCTGGTGCTGGTCTCGCGCGCCGCGCAGCTCGACCCGCCGATCGCGTCGGTGCACCGCCGGGTGGAGGACGACGAGGGCCTGCGGCGCACGACGCAGGCCGCGAGACGGCTGGGCTTCCTGGGCCGCTCCTGCGTCCACCCGCGCCAGCTCGCGATCGTGCACGCGGCGTTCACGCCGAGCGCCGAGGAGCTCTCGCGCGCGCGGGCGCTCGTCGAGACCTACGAGCGGGCGCGCGCGGCGGGAAGCGGGGCCGCGCTCGCGGCGGGCGGCGAGCTGGTCGACCCGGCGGTGGTGCGGCGCGCCCAGAAGATCCTGGAGCTGGCGGGACTCGTCGCCGAGGAGGAACGCGCGTGAGCGGCGAGCAGCGGCGCGCGATGGACGCCGTCTGGAGCGCGCTGCGGGGCGCGCGCGTGATCGACCTGGCCCAGCCGATCGAGGCGGCGATGCCGGTGTCGCCCAACCACCCCGGCTTCAAGCTCGCGCTGCAGCGGCGCCACGGCGACATGGTGCGCGCCGACGGCGGCTCGGCCGCCAACGAGATGATGATGCTGGGCGGGCACACCGGCACCCACGTGGACGCGCTGTGCCACGTCTCGCACCAGGGCAAGCTCCACGGCGGCGTCGACGCCTACGAGGCGCAGCAGGGAGGGCGCTTCAAGAGCCACGGCGCCGAGGCGATCCCGCTGGCGTTCGGGCGCGGCGTGCTGCTCGACGTCGCGGCGCTCCACGGCGTCGACTGCCTGGCCGCGGGTCAGCCGATCACCGCCGGCGATCTGCAGCGCGCGGCCGAGCGCCAGCGCGTCGAGCTGCGCCCGGGGGACACCGCGCTCGTCCGCTCCGGCTGGCCGAAGCACTGGGCGGACCCGGCCGCGTTCCTCGGGCACGCGGACGGCGTGCCGGGCCCCGACGAGTCGGCGGCGCAGTGGTTGATCGACCGGCGCGTTCGGATCACGGGCGCCGAGACGATCGCTTACGAGTGGATCCCGGCGGGCCGCGGCCACGCGCTGCTGCCGGTGCATCGCATGCTGCTGGTCGAGCAGGGCATCCACATCGTGGAGGCGATGAACCTCTCCGAGCTGGCCGCCGCCGGCGCCTCCGAATTCCTGTTCGTGATGACGCCGCTGAAGGTGGTGGGCGCCACCGGCGTGCCGGTGCGGCCGATCGCGGTGGTGGCTTGAGCGAGACGCCGCTGCAGCGGCTGGCGCGCTTCGCCGCCGGCCTGCGCTACGAGTCGCTGCCCGAGGACGTCCGCCGCAGCGCCCGCGAGCGCCTGCTCGACACCGTCGGCCTGTGCCTGGCGGCGAGCCCGCTCGACACCAGCGCGATGGCACGGCGGGTGGCGCGCGCCTGGGGCGGCCCCGCCGAGGCCACGGCGATCGCCTTCGGCGACCGCCTGCCCGCGACCGGCGCGGGCTTCGTCAACGGTACCCTCGCCCACTCGCTCGATTTCGACGACACCCACCTGCCGTCCGTGCTGCACCCCTCGGCCTCGATCGTGCCGGGCGTGCTCGCGGCCGGAGAGGCGACCGGCGCCGGCACACACGAGGTGATCGCGGCGGCGGCGGCCGGCTACGAGGTGTGCATCCGCACCGGGATGGCGGCTTACGACCGCAAGCTCGGCAACTCCGTCTTCTTCGAGCGCGGCTGGCACGCCACCTCGATCTGCGGGACGCTCGGCGTCGCCGTCGCGGCCGCACGGCTCTACGGCCTCGGAGCCGAGGGCATCGGCCACGCGCTCGGGATCGCCGCCTCGATGGGCTCCGGCATCATTGAGGGCAACCGCGCGGGCGGCTCCGTCAAGCGCCTGCACTGCGGCTGGGCGGCTCACGCGGGCCTGGTCGCGGCGCAGTGCGCGCGCGAAGGGCTGACCGGACCCGCCTCCGCGCTCGAGGGCCGCTTCGGCTTCTACCAGGCGTTCTGCGGCGGGCAGTTCGACGAGCGCGAGCTGACGGACGGCCTCGGCGAGCGTTTCGCGCTGCCCGGGGTCTTCTACAAACCGTACCCCGCGAACCACTTCACCCACGCGGGCATCGACGCGGCCGTGCGCCTGCGCGGCCGCGTGCGGCCGCAGGATGTCGCGGAGATCGCCCTGGGGGTCGCGACGCCCACGCTGCGCACCATCGCGGAGCCGCGCGAGCAGAAGATCCGGCCGCAGAGCGGCTACCACGCCCAGTTCAGCGGCCCTTTCACGGTAGCAGCCGCGCTGATCGGCGGCGGCGGTCTGGGCGTCGCCCTCAGCGACTTCAGCGACGAGAATGCGCGCGACCCGCGCTACCTGGAGCTTGCCGCGAAGGTGACCCCGTATGCGGAGCCCGAGTGCGACGCGATCTTCCCGAACCAGTTCCCGGCCGTGCTGCGCGTGCGCACCCACGACGGCCGCGAGCTGGTCGAGAAGGTGCTCGAGAATCGCGGCGGCCCGGGCAACCCGCTCTCGCCCGAGGAGCTGACGCTCAAGTTCCTCGACAACGCGCGGCGCGCGCTGCCGTTCGCGAAGGCCGAGGAGCTCGCTCGAGTCATCCTCGACCCGGCCGACCGCCCCGTTCGGGAGATCCTGTCTTTGGCGACAGCCGGGGCCACGGAGGGATAACGTGGGGCGCAGGCTGGGGGGTCAAGCCACATGAGCTCGGCGGCCGACGTCACCCACTACCGCGCCCTCGCGCTGCAGGCTCGCTGCGTCGCCGTCAACCTCGCGAAGAACCGCGCCGAGGCGCGCGCGCTGATGGCGCAGAGCCTGGATCGCCTGCGCGAGCAGATCGGCGCCGGCGTCGCCTGGGTCGGCCGCGACGACTGCCGGCTGGTGGTGCTGCCGGAGTACTTCCTGACGGGCTTTCCGATCTCCGAGTCGATCCCGGCCTGGGCGGACAAGGCCGCGCTCGAGATCGGCGGGCCCGAGTACGAGGCGCTCGGGCGCGTCGCGCAGGAGAACCGGATCTTCCTGGCGGGCAACGCCTACGAGATCGACCCTGGTTTCCCCGGCCTCTTCTTCCAGACCTGCTTCGTGCTGGACCCGGCGGGCGCCGTGGTGCTGCGCTACCGCCGCCTCAACTCGAACTCGAGCCCCACCCCGCACGACGTCTGGGACCGCTACCTGGAGCTTTACGGGCTCGAGGGCGTCTTCCCCGTCGCGCGCACCGAGATCGGCAACCTGGCCGCGATCGCGTCGGAGGAGATCCTCTACCCCGAGGTCGCGCGCTGCCTCACGATGCGCGGCGCCGAGGTGTTCCTCCACCCGACCTCGCAGGCGAACGAGACCGCGAAGGCCGTCAAGGAGGTCTGCACGGTGGCGCGCGCGGTCGAGAACGCCGCCTACGTGGTCTCGGCCAACAGCGGCGGCCTCGAAGGGTCGCCGTTCGCGCTGGCGTCCACCGACGGCGGCTCGAAGATCGTGGACTACCGCGGGGTGGTGCTGGCGAAGACGGGCTGGGGCGAGAGCTCGGCGGCCTTCGCCGACGTCGACCTCGACGGCCTGCGGCGCTTCCGGCGCCGGCCCGGCATCGAGAACGTGTTCCTGCGCGCCCGCTTCGAGGCCTACGCCGAGAGCTACGCGCGGGCGCGCTTCTACCCGCCGAACACGCTCACGGCGGGCGCCCCCGAGCGCTCCCACTTCGCCGCCACGCAGCGCCAGACCGCGGAACGGCTCGAGAAGGCCGGGATCCTGCGGTGAGCGCGGGGCGGGTCGTGCGTGAGGTCGCCGTTCTGCGCGCCGCGCTCAGCAGGAGGCTCGAGCCATGTGGATCGTCTGGTTGCTCTGGGGCACGCTGACCCTGGCTGGCTTCTTCATGGGCGGCGCAGCGCTGCTCGCACTGCGCCGCGAGGGCTTCGACCTGGCGCTCGCGCTGAACGCGCTCCTCTACACGGGCTGCGGCGTGTACAGCCTGCCCAAGCTCGTGAAGCTGTTCGGCGCGCCCCGGCCGGGAGCCCACTGATGCTCGTCTTCTTCGGCGTGGACGTGCTCGACGCCGGCGTGCGCGGGCTGCACGCCTTCATGGCTGCCGGCTGGTTGCTGTTCGACTTCCTGGTGTACTGGCTGCACTTCGACGTCAAGAACCCGGCGCTGCCGCTCGACAACCGCCTCGAGCGCGCGCGCATCATGCACGGCATCGACACCGCCGTCGGCCTGATCTTCCTGGCGATGCTGCCGACCGGCATCGTGCTGTGCCTGATCACGGAGACCGGGCTCTTCACGACCGCGTGGCTCAACTGGAAGCACGTGCTCTACGGGATCGTGATCATCGACGCGCTCTACCTGATCCCGATCTCGGGCACGGCGCTGCGCAACCTGAACGCGATCAAGTCGGGCGCGCCGAACGTCGACGAGCTGAACGCCCAGATCGCCGGCAACATGAACAAGGCGATGCCGGCCGTCTTCCTGGTCTGGGCGCTGGTCTTCGTGATCTCGGCCCTGTCCATGCTGAACCTGAAATCACCAAAGGGCCAGGAGTACATCTTCCGGAAGCTGCCCCACGAGCAGACGAGTCGCTAGGGCGACGACTGCAGGCGCGGAGCGAGCCCGAAGATCACTCGCGGGTCGCGCCGCGACCTGACGGGGCGTCGCGACCCGCTGCGTCTGCGAGCCTCGCGCTAGCCAGCGGCCTTCAGCGTCTCGATCATGAACTCGATCTCGTCGTCGGCGGTCGAGCTCAGCAGCAGGCAGGTGCCGGCGCCCTTGTGGCCGCCGCCGGCGAAGCCCGCCAGCAGCCTGCCGACGTTGCTGCGGCAGGTGCGGTTGAAGATCGAGTGGCCCACGGCAACCGCGACCTGCTCGGAGTTGGGACCCGGGTGTACCCGCAGCGACACGTTCGCGGTGGGGTACATGGTGTAGATGATGAAGCGGTTGCCCACCGGGAGCGGGTTCACCTCCCGGAAGTCGGTGACGATCACGTTGCCGTCGAGGCGCGAGTGCGCGCGGGTGACCTCGCGGAACTGCTTGTCGGCGGCCCGCATGCGGGCGACCCGCTCCTTCACCGGGTGCAGCGCCAGCACCTCGTCCTGCGTCTTGTCCTTCAGCTCCTCGAGCAGCAGGAAGAAGTACTCGCGATACGCGCCCAGCCCGCTGCGCGGGTCGAGCGTGAAGCCGAGCAGGACGTAGCCCTGGGGGTCGAGCACGTCGTCGAGGTCGAGGTGGGCGGAATCGAAGCGGTCGGTGTCGGCCAGCAGCCGCTCGTACTTGCGGACCCAGGGGTTGGCGCACAGGTAGTACTCGTAGACGATGCGCGCGGCGCTCGGCGAGAGCCCGTAGCGGCCGTCGAAGCCCTCGGGGGGCTTCTCGCTCGCCTCGGTCAGCAGGTGGTGATCGAACCACTTGCGGCAGCCCGGGGCGTAAGGGAGGTTCACCACGATGTCGTCGTCGGTGATGTGGATGCGCTTCTCGGTGATGTCCTGCGGGTGGACGAGCTCGATCTCCTCGATCTCCTCGCAACCGGTGATGATGAGCGCGCAGGCCAGGCCGTCGAGATCACCGCGAGTCACGAGGCGCAAGCTGATCCTCCTTTGGAGGGTGACGCGGCCCTAGTTTCGCTCAGTTCCGGGCGGCGGCGGTGGCCTGACGACTCAGCTCGCGCACGTGCGCGACGACCTTGGGGTAGCTGTCCTCGCCGAAGCCGGCGTAGTTCTTCATGCCCGGCATCAGCCGCTTCGTCTGCGAATCCCTGGCGTCGGGCGGGCGGCCGTCACGCAGAAAGGCCGCGAGCTCCGCGTCGCGCTTCTGGGCCACGAACTTGCTGGTCGTCAGGTCGAGCCCCAGGTCCTGGACGCCGCGCCCCTCGGGCCCGTGGCAGGAGGCGCAATAGAGCGCGAACACCTGTGGGCCGTCGAGGGCTCTGGGCGGCAGCCGCGCCAGCCGCGCCGTCATCCCGAACGCCGCCACCGGGAGCGCCTGACGCGGGGGCCGAGGCGGGACCCAGGCGTTCTCCGCCAGGCGCAGCACGGAGCTGCTCGACAGCCGCAGGACGGCGGCGGTGGTCAGCAGGAACACGAAGCCGGCGGCGACGAGCTGGCCGTCGCGCGACAGCCGCATTCCCGGCCGCGAGTAGAACGCCGTGAACAGCGTCAAGGCGGCCGCCAGGATGGCGCCCACGTGCAGCACGAAGGCGAGCATCTCCGGCGACCACAACCCGCCCGCCTCGTAGACGTGCGACAGCCGAGCCGCCATCGGCTCGGGCAGCTCGCGCAGGCCGTCGCGCGACCAGGCGAGCTCGAAGCGCGTCTGCACGAAGCTGAACAGGCTCGCCATCAGCGCGAAGCCGACGGCATAGCCGGCCTGGCGCATGGTGCCGATCATGCCCGAGGCCATGCCCGCGCGCGCCGGCGGCACGCCGCCGATGATGAGCGCGCTGTTGGGCGAGAAGAACAGGCCGGTGCCGAAGCCGATCAGCGCCATCGGGAGCAGGATCGTGGCCGCCCGGCTGGCGGGACCGATCAGCAGCAGGGCCAGGTAGCCGAGGCCGGTGAGCACGGCGCCCAGCAGGCACAGCTGCTCGGCGCCGACGCGGTCCGAGGCGCGGCCCGCCCACGGGCTCACGAAGAACGTGATCAGGGCCACGCTGCCGAGCAGCAGCCCCGCGTCCCAGGCGGCGTACTCGAGGCCCGCCAGCAGCACGATCGGCAGGATGAACAGGTAGACCGGGAACGTCGCGAACAGGATCGTGAAGGCGAGCGCCGCCTTCGAGAAACGCGGGTGCTCGGCGAACAGCGAGACGTCGACCAGCGGCTCCGGGTGCCGCCGCTCCGCCCGCACGAAGAGCGCCAGCAGCGCGAGCCCGATCAGCAGGATCGCCCAGGGCAGCGGCTCTCGGTGGTTGTCCTCGACCGGCAGCCGGTTGAGGCCGAAGAGCAGGCCGAACAGGCCCCCGGTCAGCAGCAGCGCGCCGCGCTGGTCGAGGCCGGCGGCGCCGCGGGCGGCCGGCCCCTCCGCGGGATCGCGGACCACGGCGAACGCCAGGATCACGGCCAGCAGCGCCACGGGCGTGCGGGTCAGGAACGTCGAGCGCCAGTCGTAGGCGTCGAGCAGGAAGCCCGCGAACAGCGGCCCGAGGATGAAGCCGAAGGCGTTCGCCGAGGCGAGGATGCCGAGCGCGCGCCCGCGCTCGTTCGCGGGGTAGGCGCGCGCCGCGAGCGCGAAGGTGGCGGGCAGGAAGAGCGCCATGCCGAGCCCCTGCAGGCAGCGCAGCGCGATCAGCCAGGCGACGTCCGGGGCGAGCCCGCAGGCGGTCATGGCGGCGCCGTAGACCAGCGTCCCGATCCGGAACAGCCGCGCGTGCGACGAGCGATCGCCGAGGCGCGCGAAGAACAGCATCGGGCCCGTGGCCGCGATCAGGTAGCCGAGCGCCACCCAGACGACGACGCTGGTGCTGGTGTCGAGCCTGACGATCAGGTCCTGGAAGGTGAGGGGCACGAAGCTCGAGTCGAGCGAGCCCATCACGGTGGCGATCACCAGACCGCTCATCAGCGCGGCGCGGCTGCGCCCGCTCATCTCAGGCGAGCCTCAGGCCGTCGATGCGGAAGAGCGACTTCCAGTCCTTCGCGATCAGCAGGTCCATCAGCTCGGAGGCTTCGCCGCGCTGCTTCTTGCCCATCTCGGCCTCGAGCGTCCGCAGCGCCTGGTCGACGCCGGGGCCGAACAGGAAGCGCAGGTACTCGGCCGGCACCCGCGGCGTCTGGCTGACGCGGCCCTCGGCGTCGAAGGCGGGCGGCAGGGCCGGCGGCACGTAGAAGACGTTCGGCTCCGTGCCGTACTCCGCGTGCAGCGGCAGCGCGACCTTCCACTTGCGCACGAGCAGCGCGATCGGACCCGCCTCGTCGTCGAGGTAGCCGACGAAACGCAGCCGCCCCGGGCATTGCCGCGCGCAGGCGGGCGGCACGCCTTCCTCGAGACGCGGGAAGCAGAAGATGCACTTCTGCGATTGGTTGATCGCGGCGTTGAAGTAGGTCTTCTTGTACGGACACGCCTTGTTGCACTCGCGCTTGCCCTGGCACTTCTCCTGGTCGATCAGCACGATGCCGTCCTGCTCCCGCTTGTAGATCGCCTTCGAGGGGCAGGCCTCCAGGCAGGCGGGGTGCGTGCAGTGGTTGCACAGGCGCGGCAGGTAGAAGTGATAGTTGTTGGGGTACTCGCCGGCGCTCGTGTCCTCGTCCCAGTTGGCGCTCCAGCTCATCGGCTGCTTCGGCCGCAGCATAGGTTCGCGGCCGAGGAAGTAGACCTCCTCGTGGTTGACCTGCGCCGGTGCACCGTAGGCCTCGGGCTTCATCAGCAGCCCCTGCTTCTGCAGGACCTTACCTTTGTAGCCGCCGCCCGAGTGCTCCCAGTTGCGCGGGTAGCCCTCCGACGGCTTGGTCTCGACGTTGTTCCAGAGCATGTACTCCTGCCCCGCATCGTCGGTCCACAGGCTCTTGCAGGCGGCGGTGCAGGTCTGGCAGCCGATGCACTTGTTGAGGTCGAGCACCATCGCGATCTGCCTGCTGCTCACCAGGCCTCCTCGTCTCGCTGCGACCGCGCGGCCGGCGTCACTGCGGTTCCTCGGCGGAAAGGCGGACGCGGAGCCAGGCGTGGTCGCGCTCGAGCCAGAGCGCGAGCGCCGGGAACAGGGCCCGCAGCCAGGCGTGGCGCGAGCGATGCTCCACCGCCTTCGCCAGCTGCGGCAGCCAGACGAGCGGGTGACGCTCCAGGAAGTCGCGCTCTGCGCGCGCGAAGGGCGCGGCGTCCTTGCGGTGCTCGGCCCCGGCCTCGCGGAACGCCAGCAGGTACAGGAACTCGAGCTCCACGGAGAGGTGGTCGGGCGCCCAGCGCCGCTCGGCGTGGAGCGGGTAGCCGAAGTGCTCGTAGAAGCGGACGATCTCCTCCTTGGCCTTCGGCCCGAGCAGCTCGCCCTGCGCCACCTCCTCGCGGATCGGCAGCGGCGGGCCGCTCGAGCCCACCTCGAAGAGCGCGCCGTACTCGCGCGCGAGCGCCTCCGGATCCGCGGCCAGTTGCGCGCGCGCGGGTTCGGCCAGCGCCGCCAGCCCCGAGTCGTAGGGCAGCGCGTCCGCGAGCGTGACGAGCGCCTCCGGCAGGTCCTCGGGCAGCTGGGCCTCCTCGACGAAGGTCGGGTCGAACGGCGACGCCACCAGCCGCGAGCCGAGCGCGAAGGCCGCGGCGCGCGCGCCGGCGAAGTCCGTGCGCCGCCGGGCCTCCGTGGCCCCGGCGCCGACGGCCGACTTCGTGCTCAAGACACCTTTCCGGCCGCCGCCGGCGCGACCCACTTCTCGAGCTCGACCGAGAAGTCCTTGTAGGTCTGGTTCGGCGCGAAGGCGAGCACCCGGTAGCCGAGGTGGCCGTAGTCGCCCACCAGCGAGGTCGGCTTGATCAGGCCCGCGGTCGGGATCACCGACGAGAAGTTGTGGCGGCCCTCGAAGGCGAGCGGGTCCCAGCCGTGGTACATGAAGACCATCCCCGGCCGGATGCCCGCCGAGACGTGCGCCAGCGCGATCATCTCGCCCGCGGGGTTGAAGATCCGCACGCGCTCGCCGTCCAGGATGCCGCGGCGGGCGCAGTCGTCGGGGTTCAGGTAGACGTCGGGCTCGCCGCGCTGCAGGTTCAGCAGAAAGCCGTCGTCGCGCCACATCGTGTGCACGCCGTGGCGCGCGTGCCCCATCATGAGCTGCAGCGGGTGGCCGGGGATCATCAGCGGCGCCTTGTGGGTCGGCAGCTGCTCGTCGAACTTCAGGAACCACTCGTGGTCCATGTAGTACTGCTGGCGCCCGGTGAGCGTCTCGTAGGCGCGCTTCTCGCGCACGTTGCGCGTGATGTCCGAGTGGTAGGGCGCCGCCTCCTGGTCCCAGGCCGTGCCCTCCGAGGCATCGAGCCTGACGATGCCGCGCTGAGCCAGCTCCTCGAAGGAGAGCTTCGGCACGCCGGGGGTGGAGTTGATGATGAACTGCGCCACGTCCTTCACGCTCCTCACCGCGCCGCCGAGCGTGTAGAGCTCGTGGTAGCGCGCCGGCTCGCGGCGCACGGTGCGGCCCTCGACGTCGTCCTGGAATGCCCCGATCCCGCGCTGGCGGGCGCGGCGGCTGACGGCGGCCGCGATCCGCTCGAAGGCGGTCCAGTCGTCGACCGACTCACCCACCGGCGGCACCGCGGCGTCGAGCACCTGCAGGTAGGGCACGCGCGACTGCAGCATGACGTCGGCGCGCTCGTAGTGGTGTGCGATCGGCAGCACGTAATCGGCGTGGAACGCCGACATCCCCATGTCGGGCGCCAGCGCCACGATGCACTCGAGCTTCTGGTAGGCCTCGCTGCGCCAGCGGTTGGCGGAGGCGCGCCAGCCGGCGCCGCCGTTGCCGGCCATGATCGCCATGCGCCAGCCGTTCTCGCCGTAGGACGGGAACCACTTCTCGCGGATGGCGTGCCGGTAGTAGCCGTCGATCTCGTCGGCGAACGCCTTGCCGTAGATCTTCTCGTTCAGCTCCCGCATGCGCCCGTGCTCGTAGTCCCAGGTGGTGGCCGAGACCATCCGCAGCGTGGGGCCGACGTCGGCGAAGGCGAAGCCCATCAGGCCCGCCGCCTTCGGCGAGTTGGCGATCTGCAGCCCGCCGCCCTCGCGGCCAGTGTTGCCGGTGAGAGCCATCAGCAGCAGCATCGCGCGGTGCAGGATGTCGCCGTGCAGCCACTTGCAGGCGGCGTAGCCCGAGTAGATCAGGCCCGGCTTGCCGCGCGCGAGCTCGCGGGCGACGCGGCGCACCAGCGAGGGGTGGACGCCCGTGATCTCGGCGGTCTGCTCGGGAGAATGCGCCGCGGCCTTCCGGCGCACCAGCTCGAAGACCGTGGTGACCTCCACCTCGCCGTCGCGCGTCTTCACGCGGAAGCGGCCCTCGAGAGCAGGCTTCAGCGCGCCCAGCCCCAGGCTCGAATGGCGGCGGCGCTCGCGGCCGATCGGCTTCTCGCTGCGGCCCGAGCCGGGCGCCTGCACGGGGCCGCCCGTCGCCTCGTCCCAGACGTAGAAGACGTTGTCCTTCACGGCCAGCGTCGCCAGCAGCGACAGGTCGGTGGCGCGCAGGTAGCGGCCGTTGTCGCTGCGCACCAGCAGCGGCATGTCGGTCTGCTCGAGCAGGTACTCGCGCTCGTAGAGCCCCTCCTCGATCAGCGTGTGCGCCATCGCCATCGCGAGAGCGATGTCGGTGCCGGGCCGCGGGTTCAGCCACAGGTTCGCGTGCATCGCCGAGGCCGCGAACTCCGGGAAGATCGCGATCACCTGGCTGCCGTTGTATTTCGCCTCCCAGAAGAAGTGTGCGTCCGGGATGCGCGTGACGGCGGGGTTCGACATCCAGATCAGGATCGTCTTCGCCTTGAAGACGGCCGCGAAGGTGTCGCCCGGATACGCGCTGCCGAGCGTCATGTAGGGGCCGGTCGGCAGGTCGCCGACGCCTGAATAGAACTCCGGCACGGTCAGGCCCAGGATGTTGGCGAAGCGGAAGAGCGAGGCCGCGGAGGCGAGCTTCACCGAGAGCTGGGTTCCGGAGCCGATCGAGATCGACTCCGGGCCGTGCTTCAGGGAGATGTCGAGGATGCGGTCGGCGATCTCGTCGGTCGCCTGCTGCCACGATACGCGCTGCCAGCGGCCCTCGCCGCGCTCGCCCGCGCGCTTCATCGGGTAGAGCACGCGCTGCTTGCCGTACATGTACTTGGAGTGGCGCAGCCCCTTCTGGCAGCCGCGCGGGCCGTAGTCGGGCGCGTCGCCCGAGGCCTCGTAGGCGCCCTGCTGCTCCTCGCGCCAGACGACGCCGTTCTTGACGTAGACGTTGAAGGCGCAGGTGCCCGCGCAGTTGGTGCCGTGGGTGCCGCGCGCGACGCGGTCCCAGGTCCACTTGTTGCGCAGCAGGTCCTCGAACCTGCGGTAGGCGGGCGCTTTCGCGGAGAGCGCCTCGGCGGCCCCGAGCGGCGAGTGGCGCAGCGCGAGGCCGAGGCCGGCGAGGCCGCCCGAGGCCAGGAAGCGGCGGCGCGACGTGCTCATCGCGGGGCCTCGTCGCTGCGGCCGGCGGCAGCGGACAGGCAGCGCTGCAGGCTGGACAGCAGCCTCGCTCGTTCGGCGGCGTCGAGCGGGCGCAGCAGCTCGCGGTTGGCTGCCCGGCGCGCGGGCTCGATCTCGTCGAGCGCGTGCAGGCCGCTGGGCGTCGGCGCCAGCTTCCTCCGGCGGCGGTCGTGCGGATCCTCGACCTGGCGAACGAGGCCCCGGTCGAGCAGGCCCGCCAGCAACGCGCTCACGTTGCTGCGCGAGACGCCCCGGGCGAGCGCGATGTCGGAAGCGAGGACGCCGCCCTCGGCGTCGGGCTCGTCGCCGTGGGCCCGCCGCGCCACGTGGCGCAGCAGCAGCCACTGCTGGGCGGTCAGGCCGCCGAGGCGCGCGAGCCGCTCGGCGTTGCGGTTCAGGTGGTTGGCGAGATCCAGCAGCGTCAGGACGATCGCCTGCTCCACGTCGAGGGCGGCTTCGGACGCTGTGACGCCGGTCATTTGATTGATGAACCTGATCAATCAAACTGCGCAAGCTCCGAGCCTCCCGCAATGGATCATATGATCCAGGCCGCGTCCGAGCCCTGTCCAGGCCGCGGGGGCGTTCGGGGCATACTCTGCGGGCGCGCGATCTTCGAGCGCCCGTCCAAGGAGGCCTGATGAAGAGCCGGACCCTGGCTGTGTCCCTCTGCGCATGCCTGGCCCCCGGAGCTCTCGGCCAGACGAGCGGCGTCCACGAAGCGGCCCTCGCCCGGCTGCCGCTCGCGCGCGCGATCGCCGCCGACCCCGAGGTGTTGAAGGCGCTGCGGGCCAAGAACGCCAGCGGCGAGACGCTCGCGATGGTCCAGACCCGCGACCGTTCCTGGGCGACGGACGCCCAGCGCGCGCTGCGCGAGGGGCTGGTGAACGGCCCCTGCGCCGAGCGGCTGCGAGCGCTGGCCCGCGAGGATGCCACGGTCGTCGAGGTGATCCTGATGGACGCGCAGGGCGCCAACGCGTGCCTGGCGCGCGAGACGAGCGACTACTGGCAGGGCGACGAGGCGAAGTTCCAGAAGACGTTCGGTGCCGATCGCGAGGTCTTCCTCGACGAGCCCGCGCTCGACGCCAGCACAGGCACGTATGCGATCCAGCTGAGCCTGCTGATCCGCGCCCAGGGGGAGAAGCTCGGGGCGCTGACGCTGAGCCTCAAGGTTCGCAAGCAGGAGCTCGGCGGCCGCTGAGCCGGCGCGCGGCCTGGGCGCCCGACGAACCGCTAGACTCGACGGATGCTCGAGTACCTTCACGGCCGGCTGTCGTACCGCCACAAGTCCACTGGCGCGGAGCGCGGCCGCGAGGACTTCTGGCTCACGCGCAACCGCGACGGCTCGCGCAGCCTGCGCAGCCTGGCGATGACCGACGACTCGCGCTTCCTGCGCGACGTGAGCTACACGCTAGGCGCCGACCTGCGGCCGGCCGAGGTCTTCGTCCGGCTGATGGTCGAGGGGCAGCTGTCCGGCAGCGGCTACTTCCGGACGGACGGCGAGCGCCTGCGCGTGGTCAGCGACGGCCGCGACACCGGCCACAGCGAGCAGGTTCTGCCGGTGCCGCGCCGCTTCCACGTTTCGACCCACGCCGTGATGCTGGACGGCTGGCCCTTCTGGGCCTACGACACCGCGGGAGCGAAGCGGCAGGAGCTGGTCGTCTACAACACCTCCACCCGCTGGAACGGCACCGACGGCCCGCTCGGCCGGCTGGAGACGCTCGACGTCAGCTTCCTGGGCGAGGAGGACGTGGCGGTGCCGGCGGGGCGCTTCCGCTGCCGGCACTTCACGTTCGACACCAGGCACGTGAAGGACGTGCCCACCTCTCACGTCTACGTGACGGGCGAGCACTCCCTGCTGGTGCGCTACGACTGGGACGGTTTCGGCCTCGAGTACGTGCTCGAGCGCCTCACGCGCGAGGAGCCGCGGGAATAACCGAAGCCATGCCCGTCCTGGTCAGCCGGCGGCTTCCCACAGCTCGAGGCGGACGCCGCCCGGGCCCTCGCCGCTGACGACGGCGCGCGTGGTTGGCCGGGCCTGGGAGGCGAGCCGCGCGATCGGGCCGAAGCGCGCCGCGGGCAAGGCCGCCATCGCCTGCGCCAGCGAGGCCACCTCGAAGGCGACGGCGTGCAGGCCGGCGCGCAGCGGGAAGCCGGGCCGCACGCCGCCCGAGTCCTCGGGGAACTCGATCAGCTCGTAGCGGATCGGCCTTTGCGCGCCGTCGGCGAGCACGGCCAGGCGCAGCGGCGTGTCCGGCCGCGGCAGGCCCATGAACTTCGCGACGCCGGGCTCGCGCACGGTGGCGTCGAGCAGCAGCTTCAGGCCGAGCGCGTCGCGCCAGAAGGGCAGCGCCGCGTCGACGGACTCGACCACCCAGACGGCGCTGTGGATCTCGGAGTGCAGGCGCGCCGCGTCCGCGTCGAGGACGCTCGGCCGGCGCCGGCCGACCTCGATGAACACCACGTAGAGCGCGTCGGGCCCGACGGCCTTGCCTTCCCGGATCGTGAGCGGCCCGACCGCGTACTCGGCGAAGTCGTGGGTCTCGGCCCCGGCTTCACGCGCCAGCGCCAGGCTGCGGCGGATGTCCGTGGTGTAGAAGTCGATCGCGTGCGCGCCGCGGTCGAAAGGCCCGACGCTCGGCGCGGCGTGCGGGGTCGAGACCACGACGACGCGGCCCTCGCGCGCGCCGCGCGCGCACAGCACGCGCTCCTCGAGCGGCGCCTCGATGCCGTAGAGATCCCGGGCCGCGGCGGCGTCGAGCCGGCCGGCGCCGGCGGGCTCGAGGCCCATCCGCTCCAGGAAGGCGCACATGCGCGCGACGTCGGTCGCGCCGATCACGACGTGGCTGGGGCTCTCGAACATCGTCCCGCCTAGCTCCGCAGCGCCGCCTGCAAGAGCGGCAGCGCCCGTTCCATCTCGGCCGGGGTGCCGAGCGAGATGCGGCTGTGCTGGACGAGCGGAGGGAACGGCCGCCCAACCAGCAGGCTGCGCTCGCGGCAGGCCTGCTGGAAGACGCGCGCGTCGCGCTTCACCTCGACCAGCAGGAAGTTCGTGTGGGAGTCCGCCACCTTCAGGCCCTGCGCCTCGAAGAAGCGCCGCAGGCCCTCGCGCGCCTGCGCGTTCTTCGCGACGTTGCTCCGCATCGTCGCCGCGTCGGCCAGCGCGGCGAGCGCGGCCGCCACGCTGGTGACCGGCAGCATGCCCGAGGTCATGGCCTGGCGCAGGGCGCCCAGCGTGTCCTTGTGGCCGATCGCGTAGCCCATGCGCAGCCCCGCAAGGCCGTAGGCCTTCGAGAAGGTGCGCGTGACCACGAGGCGCCGCTCGCGCGCCGCCCGCTCCGCCAGGCTCGCGTAGCCCGGGCTCTCCACGAAGTCGAAGTAGGCCTCGTCGAGCAGCACGACCGTCTCCGGCGAGCGGTCGCGCAGCCGGTCGATCAGCGCGGCGACCTCGCGCGTCGGCACCAGCGTGCCCGTCGGGTTGTTCGGGTTGCACAGGAAGAGCAGCCCCGCGCCCGCGGAGGCGTCCTCGAGAGCGGCCAGGTCGACGCGCAGGGCCTGGTCGAGCGCCACCTCGCGCACCGGCAGGTTCAGGCGGCGGGCTTTGGTGATCGGCGTCTCGAAGGTCGGCACCGGGGCCGCCAGCGGCCGGCCCGGTCCGCAAAAGGCGGTCGGGGCGGCCTGCAGCAGCTCGCCCGAGCCGAGGCCGAGCAGCAGGTTCTCGCTCGCGACGCCGTGGTGGCGCGCCAACGCGTCGACCAGGTCGCCGGCGTTGCGCGGGTAGCGGTGGCCGAGCAGCGTCGCCTCCGCCACGGCCTTCTGCACGGCCGGGGGCGGCGGGAACGGGCACTCGTTGGAGTTCAGCCGGATCGGCTCCGCGGCGGCAGCGGCCGGCGCGGCGTCGGTGGCGGCCCGAGCGCGAGCCGCACGGAACGGCAGCAGCGCGGCGCCGCCGGAGACACCGAGGGCGCGAACGAACTGGCGGCGGGACTGGCTCATGGCTCGCTCCTCGCCGGCGCGCCTGGCGCGGCCGGATCCAAAGGCAATCTTCCGTGAATGATAGCTTGCCGCGGCAAGCTGACGGCGAGGGCGGCTGCCCCGGCGAGGACGGCCGCCGAGGCCAGCAGGCCCGCGCCGAACGAGCCCGTCAGGTCGCGCACGAAACCGATCGCGTAGGGCCCGGCGAAGCCGCCGAGGTTGCCGACCGAGTTGACGAGCGCGATGCCCCCGGCGGCTGCGCTGCCGCGCAGGAAGGCGGTCGGCAGCGACCAGAAGGGAGCGAGCGACGCCCACACGCCGAGCGCGGCGAGCGACAGCCAGGCGAGCGACGCGACGGCGCCGCTCGAGAGGCCCGCGCCCAGGAAGCCGGCCGCGGCCACCCCCGCGCTCGCCGCCACCACGTCGCGCCGCCGGCCGCTGCGGTCCGAGAAGCCCGCGACGGCGAGCATGCCGAGCGCCGCGATCAGGTAGGGCCCGGCCGTGACGACGCCGACCTCGAAGTCCGAGAGCCGCGCGAGGCTCCTCACGATCTGCGGCAGCCAGAAGCCGATGCCGTAGAGGCCGATCACCAGGCCGAAGTAGAGCGCCGACAGGCGCCACACGCTCGGGTCGCCGAAGGCCGCCCGCAGCGTCGTGTGCGGGCGCTCGCCGGCCGCCTGGTGCTCGCGGGCCATCTCGGCCGTCAGCGCGGCGCGCTCGTCTTCGGGCAGCCAGTCGGCCTGCTCGGGCCGGTCCGTCAGCACCCGCGGCACCAGGAAGCCCAGCGCGATCGCCGGCAGGCCCTCGATCAGGTACATCCAGCGCCAGCCGCGGAGGCCGAGCAGGCCGTCCAGCGACAGCAGCGCGCCCGACAGCGGCGCGCCCACCAGGCCCGCCACGGCGGTCGCGGTCATGAAGAGCGCGACCGTCCGCGCTCGCTCGCGGGCCGGGAACCAGTAGGTCAGGTACAGGATCACGCCGGGGAAGAAACCCGCTTCGGCGGCGCCCAGCACGAAGCGCAGCGCATGGAAGGCGTTCGCCGTCGTCAGGAACGCCATCGAGGTGGAGGCAGCGCCCCAGGAGATCAGGATGCGCGCGATCCAGACCCGCGCGCCCAGCCGGTGCAGCATCAGGTTGCTCGGCACCTCGAACAGGAAGTAGCCGAGGAAGAAGACGCCCGCGCCGAAGCCGAAGGCCGCGGGCGAGAGGCCGAGGTCCGCATTCATCTGCAGCGCGGCGAAGCCGACGTTGACGCGGTCGAGGTAGGCGACCACGTAGAGCAGGAACAGGAACGGCACCAGGCGGCGCCGGGCCCGGGAGACCGCGCGGCTCAGGGCGTCCGCCACGATCAGCTCGACCGGCCGCCGCGCAGTTCGAGCACGCTCATGCTCTCCACCCCCCGTGCGCCGGCGGGGCGCCGTTCGGTCGCCACGCGCGAGTGCCCTATGATCGGAGCTGATTTCACGCCACGGCCGGCCTCCCGTCAAACCGGCGGGGCCCGGAAGCGGCGAGCGGAGCCTGCGACTGTCCCTCACGCTGATCGCCTGGTCCGGCCTGCTCGCGGGAGCGGTCCACGTCGTCTCGGGCATCGACCACCTGGCGGCGCTGTTGCCGCTGTCCGTGGGCCGCCGCGGGCGCGCGTTCGCGATCGGCGCACGCTGGGGCGTCGGCCACAGCGCGGGCGTGATGCTGATCGCGCTGCTGGCCGTGGCCCTGCGCGAGAGGCTCGACCTCGAGGTCGTCGGCGTCCTCGGCGAGCGGGTCGTCGGCGTGATGCTGATCGTGCTGGGGGGCTTCGGCCTGCGCAGCGCGCTGCGCATCACGATCCACGCGCACCCGCACGGCCACGTGCGGGACGACCACGCCCACCTGCACCTGCACGGGCCGAAGAGCGCGCACGCGGACGCCGAGGCGGGCGCGCTCCACCGCCACAGCCACGCGGCGTTCGTGGCGGGCACGCTGCACGGCATCGCGGGCACCGCGCACGTGTTGGGCGTGCTGCCCGCCGTCGCGATGCCGACGGCGCTCGACTCCGGCTCCTACCTGGCGAGCTTCGCGCTCGGCACGATCCTGGCGATGGGCAGCTTCGCCGCCGCCGTCGGAGCGACCAGCGCGCGCGCGGGCGGCTGCGGCCCGGCGGCGCTCAAGCTCGCGATGTCCGCGGCCTCGCTGGCCGCGATCCTGGTGGGGGCGGCCTGGATCGTGCTGCCGCTGGCCGGCGTCCCGCTGCCGGGCTAGCGGCTGGCTCGCCGACACTCGACGCTCAGTAGCTCTCGTAGCCCTCGGTCGAGGCCGCCACCTTGCGCTCGTCGATCAGGGTGCGGCGGAAGAGCGAGCCGTCGGCGGAGTTGATCCACTGCCAGGTGCGGCTGCGCCGCTGCGCGTCGTCCGAGGTGTTGATCATCTCGTAGAAATAGATCTGCCGCATGTCGGGCCGCTGCCAATGCAGCATGATGGTCCGGCGCTTGTCGTCGATCGGCACCTCGCGCGCCCAGCCGTCGATCAGATCGTTGAGGAAGATGAGCTGCTTCGAGCCGTCCTGGTAGCCGCAGCGGTAGTCGCGCACTTCCTTGCGGCCGTCCTCCCAGGTGTAGATGTTGGTCTGGTGGTAGGGGAACTCGGCCGAGGCCGGAAAGCGGCAGAGCAGGCGCGAGCGGTGCTGGTCGATCAGCTTGCCCTCGGGGTCGAAATGGCGATACCAGCCCTCCCACACCCCTTCGTGCTTCGCCAGCAGCGGCATGTCCTGCTTGATCGTCGACATCCCGGTCCCCCCGGATCTGACGGCCTGCCACGCACGGACGTGCGGTCCCGCGCCAGGACGTCCGAAACGCCCCATGCAATCGAGATGTCGATTGTACTGAGGTTAGGACAATTGGGGAAGGATCGGCGCTTCAGGCGGTCTGGGTCGCCCCGCTCGCCAGCATCGCGTCGATCTCCGCCTGCGATAGACCGGCCTCCCTCAGCACCTCGAGCGAGTGCTCGCCCAGCCGCGGCGGCAGCCGCCGGATCGAGCCGGGCGTCCGCGAGAAGCTCGTCGGCACGCCCGGCAGCCGCAGCGGCCCCTCGGTCTCGTGCTCGAACGCCCGCCAGAAACCCGTCGACTCGAGTTGCGGGTCCACCAGCAGGTCCTCGAGCGTATTGACGGTCATCACCGGCACGCGGTTGCCGAGCAGCTCGAGCCACTCGGCCGTGGTCCGCGTCCTCGCGATCTCGCCGACCTCGCGGTAGACCTCGTCGATGTTGGCGAGCCGCGAGGCCAGGCTCGCGAAGCGCGCGTCGGCGACGAGATCCGGGCGCCCCGCGAGCGTGCAGAACACCTGCCAGTGCTCGTTGAGGTACGGCAGCAGGGCGATGTAGCCGTCCTTGGTCTCGAAGGGCCGGCGGTTGCGCGAGAGCAGCCGCGTGTAGCCGGCGGCGCCCAGCGGCGGCTCGAAGGCGGCGCCGTACAGGTGCTCGGCCATCACGAAGGAGACCAGCGTCTCGAACATCGGGACCTCGATCTCCTGGCCTTCGCCCGTGCGTTCGCGGTGAAAGAGCGCCGCGATCACCGCGTAGACCACGGCGAGACCCGTGGTCTTGTCCGCCACGATCGTCGGCAGGTAGCGCGGCTCCTCGCCCATGCGCGCCGGCAGCATCGCGAGGCCGGCCGCCGACTGGATCGAATCGTCGTAGGCGGCGCGGTCGCGGTAGGGGCCCTGCTTCGCGTAACCGTAGGTCCCGCAGAAGACGATGCGGGGGTTCACCTGGCGCACGGCGGCGTAGTCGAGCCCCAGCCGCTCGAGCGCGGCCGGCCGGTAGTTGTGAACCAGCACGTCCGCGCCCTCGGCCAGCTTGAGCAGGGCGCGCTTACCCGATTCCTGCTTGAGGTCGAGCACCAGGCTGCGCTTGTTGCGGTTGCAGGTGAGGAACAGCGCGCCCATGCCGGGATGCCGGCTGGGCCCGAGCTGGCGGTTGCTGTCGCCCGCCGGCGGCTCCACCTTGACGATCTCCGCGCCGAGATCGCCCAGGATCTGGCAGGCCCACGGCCCCAGCACGACGCTCGTCAGCTCCAGCAGCTTCACGCCCTGGAGTGGCCCGCGGTTTTCTGTCATCGCCTCCGCCCGCTGAATTGTATTAAAGTCATGACAAGTCTAAGCGCCGGTCCGGGAGCGGCTCAAGGGAGGCTTCGCGCCAGCGATGAGGGTGCTCGACGTCGTCGTCAACCTCTGGACGCCCGACCTCACCAGGAACTACACGCCGAAGCTCGACCAGTTCTGGCGCATGGTCAAGATCCTGGGCGAGACGCACGACGGCATCCCGCTCGAGGAGCAGCTGCGGCGGATGGATGCCGCCGGCATCGAGAAGGGCCTGCTGGTCGCCACCACGGGCGGCTTCGAGGGCTCGGACATCTTCTTCGAGAAGCCGGTCGCGCGCATCGCCGAGGTCGTCGCGCAGCACCCGCAGCGCTTCAAGGGGCTCGTCGGCGTCAACCCGTCGCGGATCGTGCCCTGGATGAAGAAGGTCGAGCAGGCGGTGCGCGAGCGCGGCTTCGTGGGCGCGCATCTCTACCCGCACTGGTTCGGCAAGCCGCCCGACGACCGCATCTACTACCCCTTCTACGCGAAATGCGCCGAGCTGGGCGTGCCGATCCAGATCCAGGTGGGCCACTCGGCCCAGCCGTTCCTGCCGACGGTGGCGCCGCCGATGACGCTCGACCGCGTGGCGATCGACTTCCCTGAGCTGACGATCGTCGGCATCCACGTCGGCTGGCCCTGGCCCGAGGAGATGATCTCGGTCGCCTGGAAGCACCCGAACGTGTTCCTGGGCACCGACGCCCACGCGCCCAAGTACTGGCCGCCGGCGCTCGTGCAGTTCATCAACTCGCGCGGCCAGGACAAGTGCCTGTTCGGCACCGACTGGCCCGTGGTCGAGTTCGAGAAGGCGATCGCCGAGCTCCACGAGCTGCCGCTGCGCGAGGGCCCGAAGCGCAAGCTGCTCTTCGACAACGCGGTGCGGGCCTACAAGCTGGAGAACTGGGTTTGACCACGGAGTCACGATGGCCAGCAAGCCGAAGCGAGTCGTGAAGCCCAAGCGGGCGCCGAAGCCGGCGTCCCGGGGCGGGGGCCGCAAGGCCGCCGGCCGCAAGCAGACGGCCTGGGACGCGACCGGCCGCAGCCTCGACTGGAAGCGCGAGCTGCCCGCGCTGCGCGACAAGCCCGCGGAGGTCGCGGCCTGGATCGCGCGCGAGCTGCGCGCGCAGGAGCAGCGCTACCGCCGCATCGCGAAGCAGATGGACGCGCTCGAGAAGCGGCGGCGGCGCTGGATTCAGGAGTTCTACCGGCGCATCCAGACGAGCGGGTTCTATCTGCATGCCGACGTCAAGCGGCGCATCAAGCCCGAAGAGATCCCGCCGCTGCCGAAGAAGGTCCGGGTCGTCTACTAGGCGCCAGGAGAGCAACGTGGCCAGAAGGCACATCGAGCCGATCGTCGACCGCGACGTCCCCTTCAAGAAGCTCACGCTGCCCGGCTTCCCGCGGGGCATGCAGTACAGGATGCTCTCGATCGACCGCGACTCCGGCGCCTGCAGCATGAGCGTGCAGCTCGACGGCGGCTACCGGCGCCCGCCGTCGCTCAGCCGCTCCGACGTCGAGATGCTGGTCCTGGGCGGCACGCTGCGGATCGGCGAGCAGGAGCACGGCCCCGGCTACTACGCGTTCGTGCCGAAGGGCATCGCACTGCCCGCGATGGAGACGCGCCAGGGCTGCCGGCTGCTGTTGATGTACAACGACTCGGAGCCGCAGATCGAGGAGTCGGACGCGGACGCGCGGCCCGAGAGCCGCGAGCTGCTGGCGCAGGTGAACTCGTACGAGGGCATGCCCTGGCAGGTGCCGACGCTGTTCCCGCAGACGGCGTCCGGCTGCCTGATCAAGGTCCTGCGCTTCGACGAGAGGACGCACGCGATGTCGTTCCTCTACTCGATGACGCCCGGCTTCAAGCAGGACAACATCAGCTACCACGACTGCGCCGAGGAGGCGTACCACATCTGGGGCACCTCCTGGATCATGCAGTTCGGCTACCTGCCGAGCGGCGGCTACTTCTGGCGCCCGCCCTACGTCAACCACGGCGCTTTCGCGAGCGACAAGGGCTGCATCGCCTTCGGCCGCACCGACGGCGAGCTGTACAACCACTTCCACTACCACGCGCACTCGACGCCCGAGGAGAACCAGGAGCGCGCCGCGGCGCGCCTGCACCAGCGCAAGCCCGAGCTCTACCGCTGGCTGATCACCCACGACCACAACCACGTGCCCAGGGATTGGAAGCCCTAGAAACGATGCCGAAAGACACTGCGGCCGGCACGCGCGGCGAGCGCCCGCCGGCCTTCGTCACCGACGCGGTTCCGCTCTACTACCAGCTCGGCAGCGTGCTGCGCGAGAAGATCCTCTCGGGCCAGTTCGCGGCCGGCCAGCGCCTCCCCACCGAGGCCGACCTGTCGGCCGAGTACGGCGTCAGCCGCATCACCGTGCGCCAGGCGCTGTCGGCGCTCGAGGGCGAGGGGCTGATCCGGCGCGAGGCCGGCCGCGGCACCTTCGTCTCCGAACAGCGCCCCTTCACCGGCGCCATCGGCGTGCAGGGATCGCTGGACGACCTGATCACGATGGCGCTCACCACCTCGGTGCAGCTGCTCGACCTGCGCACGACCGAGGCCGGCCCCGAGCAGGCGGCCGCGCTGCAGATCGCGGTGGGGGCTCCGCTGACGCGCGCGACGCGCCTGCGCTTCCACAAGGACGAGCCCTTCAGCTCCATCGTGAACCTGCTGCCGCTCGAGATCGGCCGCCGCATCAAACGCCGCGACTGGAAGCAGGGCTCGGTGCTGAAGCAGCTCGAGCGGATGGGCTACCGCCTGTCGGACGCCGACCAGACCGTGCGCGCGGCGCTCGCCGACGCCACGCTGGCGCGCCTGCTGAAGACCCGCATCGGCGCGCCGCTGCTGTCCGTCGACCGCGTGGTGCACGCCGACGGCCTGCCGATCGAGTTCACCCACACCTACTACCGCAGCGACATCTACTCGATCCGCATTCATCTCGCCCACTCGCAGGAGCAGGCGGCGGGCGCCCGCTGGTCGCTCCGCCAGCCGCGCAAGCGGTGAGGAGAGGAATTCGATGAACCGCTACGACCTGGTGATCAAGGGCGGCACGGCGGTCCTGCCGGGGCACGGGCCGGTCCGGCTGGACGTCGGCGTGCGCGGCGGCAGGATCGCGGCCCTCGCCGACGAGATCGCGTCGAGCGCCGCGCGCCAGGTGCTGGACGCGCGCGGCAGGCACGTGCTGCCCGGCGGCGTCGACTCCCACTTCCACGTGGGGATCTACCGGCCCCACGCCGAGGACGCGCGCAGCGAGTCGGCCGCGGCCGTCGCCGGTGGCGTCACGACGCTCGTCAGCTACTTCCGCACCGGCCACCACTACCTGGACAAGACCGGCCCGTACAAGAAGATCTTCCCGGAGGTGTTGCAGCTGTCGCGCGGCAACTTCCACTGCGACTACGGCTACCACGTGGCGCCGATGACGACGGCACAGCTCGACGAGATCCCGTGGCTGGTCGAGCAGGGTGTCTCGTCCTTCAAGTACTACATGTTCTACAAGGCGCTGACGCTGTCGGCCGACTCGACCAAGGGGCGCGACTACGCGATGGCCGACGAGTACGACCTCGGCCACCTCTACGAGATGATGACGCGCGTCGCGAGGCTGACGAAGAAGCTCGGCAAGCGCATCTCCGTCTCGCTGCACTGCGAGAACCCCGAGCTGATCCGCGTCTTCATCCAGCGCGTGAAGCGGGCGGGCCTCTCCGGCCTGCGCGCCTACTCCGAGGGCCGGCCGCCGCTCAGCGAGCGGCTGTCGATCCAGGAGGCGGGCGTGCTGGCGGACGCCACCCGCTGCCCGGTCAACCTGCTGCATCTCTCGAGCCAGGCCGCGATCGAGGCCGGCATCGACGTGCGCCGGCGGCACCCGTGGCTCGACCTCACGCTGGAGACGACGTTGCACCATCTGTGCCTGAGCCACGACACCGCGCGCGGCTTGAACGCCAAGGTCAACCCGCCGATCCGCGCGCGCGCCGACCGCGAGCGGCTGTGGAAGGCGGTGCTGGCGGGCGACGTCGACACGGTGGTGAGCGACCACGCCTGCTGCATGGAGGAGCACAAGCAGGGCGACACCTGGACGGCGCTGCCCGGCTTCGGCGGCAGCTCGCTGCTGTATCCGGTGCTGCTGACGGAGGGTGTGCTGCGCCGCGGCCTGTCGCTCGCGCGCGCGGTCGAGCTGGCGTCGACCAACCCGGCGCGCCGCTTCGGCCTGTACCCGCGGAAGGGCGCTTTCGCCGTCGGCAGCGACGCCGACTTCGCGATCTGCGACCTGCGCCGCGAGCGCAAGGTGCGCGCGAAGGCGCTGCACTCGGCGCAGGACCACACGCCGTTCGAGGGCATGCCGCTCTCCGGCTGGCCGGCGGCGACCGTGCTGCGCGGCAAGGTCGTGTTCGAGAAGGACCAGCTCCAGGGCGGCCGCGGCGGGCGCTACATCGAGCGCCCGGTCGAGCGCTGAGCCCCGTGCGAGCGCGAGGAGTGCCCCGCCGATGAGCGACGAGCGGCCCCGGACCAGCGGCGTCTTCTACGGCTGGGTGATCGCGGCCTGCGCGCTGCTCGCCCTGCTGGTTTCGAACGGGATGACCATCAGCGGCATCACCGTGTTCGACGAGGCGCTGCTGAAGGAGTTCGGCTGGAGCCGCGCCGATCTGAAGCTCCGCGACCTGCTGCAGTTCGGGCTTTCGGGGCTGCTGGCGCCGTTCATCGGCGCCGTCGCCGACCGCTTCAGCCTGAAGCGCCTGATGCTGGGCGGCGCCGGCCTGCTGGCGCTCTGCTTCGCCGCCTACTCGCGGCTCGAGTCGCTCACGGGCCTCTACCTGATCCACGTGGGCATCGCGCTGGTGCTGGCGCTGGTCGGCCTGGTGCTGAACGTGCTGCTCGTCTCGCGCTGGTTCGTGCGCAAGCGCGGCACGGCGATCGGCATCGCGCTCGTCGGCACCAGCCTCGGCGGCACGCTGCTGCCGCCGCTCGGCCGCTGGCTGATCGCCAGCTACGGCTGGCGCACGGCTTTCCTGATCGAGGCCGCGCTGCCGTTCCTGCTGCTGCTGGTGCTCTGGCTCTTCGTGTACGACGCGCCGGAGGACAAGGGCCTGGTCCCGCTCGGCGCCCACGACGCGGGCCACGGCGGGCCGCCCGCGGGCTCGAGCGGCCTCTCGTTCGCCGAGGCGCTCGGCACCTGGACCTTCTGGGCGCTCGCGCTGTGCGCGATGACCACGTTCTACTCGATACTGGCGGTCGCCTCGCACCTCTTCCTGCACCTGCGCGGCCTGGGCTTCTCGCCGGCGTCCGCCGCCAACGGCCTCGGCATGCTGTTCCTGATGGGCCTCGTCGGCAAGTTCCTGTTCGGCTGGCTGGCCGACGTGCTCGATCGCAAGCTGGTGTTCCTGACGAACATCGGCGTGATGCTGGCCGGCAGCCTGTGCCTCTCCTCGCTGCGGCCCGAGCTGTTCTGGCCCTTCATCGTGCTGTTCGGCTTCGGCTGGGGCGGCCTCTACACCCTGCTGCAACTGCTGGTGATGGACAGCTTCGGGCTCAAGGCCGGGGGCAAGATCCTCGGCACGATCACGGTGCTCGACGCGCTCGGCGGCGGGCTCGGGCCCTGGGTGACGGGCCTGCTCTACGATCGCACGGGCAGCTATCAGTCCGGCTTCATGCTGATCACCGGCCTGGTGGCCTTCGCGTTCGTGCTCGGCGCCACGCTGCGGCCGCGCGCCCACCGCGCCGCGGCGCCGGCGGGAGCGCGCTAGCGCTTCTTCTCGCCGCGGAAGAGCGCGCCGAGCGCCCAGTTCACGACCGTGATCACCAGGCTGCCCAGCATCCCCGCGAACAGGCCGGACACGTTGTAGCCCGGCACCACCGAGCCCGCGAGCCACAGCAGCAGGCCGTTCAGCACGAAGTAGAACAGGCCCAGGGTCAGCAGCAGCACCGGCAGCGAGAGCAGCATCGCGATCGGGCGCACGATCAGGTTGAACAGGCCGAACACGGCGCCGGCCGCCAGCAGCCGCAGCCAGCTTCCCTGGAAGCTGATGCCCGGCACCACGGTCGTGGCGAGCAGGGCCACGGCGTTGCCGGCGACGGCGAAGAGCAGTCTCGTCATGGTCGTGCCATTCCCCCTGGCGCATGATACGCCCCGCTCCGGGGCTCCCTTTCGACGGCTGGACACGCCGGGCCGCCGGGCCTACCCTAGCGGCAACTTCGGTTCCCACGGCGGCAGGTGCCTGATGAGTTCGAATCCCCGGCGCCAACGGCGCTCGGACCCCGTCGCTTTCCGGCAGTCGCTGCTGCACCTGCTGGAGGCAAACTCGCCCAAGGAGGAGCCGCTGCTCGCGCAGCTCGAGGGCCTGCGCGAGGAAGGCCACCCCGTCTACTCGTCGCTGCTCTACATCCTCGCCCACCTCTCGTTCTCCGAGGCCGAAGCGCGGCGGCACTGGCGGAGCATCACGGCGCACCGCGCCAGCCTGCGCATGGTGCTCGGGCGCGACCTGGGCCTGCGCGTCGCGATCCTCGACTACTTCGTCAACGTCAACCACGCGCTGAAGAACCCCAAGGTGATCGAGCTGTCGATCTACGAACGCACCGAGCGCTCGGCGGTGACCGACGGCCTGACCGGCCTCTACAACCACGCCTACTTCCTGGGGGCCCTGCGCCGCGAGCTGCAGCGCGCGCGGCGGCACGAGACGCGACTGGCCCTGGTGATGCTCGACCTCGACAACTTCAAGAAGGTCAACGACAGCCGCGGGCACCTCGAGGGCGACAAGGTGCTGATCAAGACGGCGGCGCTGGTGCGCGAGAGCCTGCGCGAGATGGACGTGGCGGCGCGCTACGGCGGCGAGGAGTTCGCGGTGATCCTGCCCGACACGCTGCGCGCCGGCGGCCACGTGGTGGCCGAGCGCATCCGCCGCCGCGTGGAAGAGCGCTTCCGGCGCCGCCGCGGCGGCACGCCGATCACGATCTCCGGCGGGGTCGCCTGCTTCCCCGAGGATGCCGCGAGCGTCGAGGAGCTCGTCCAGCGGGCTGACGAGGGCCTGTACCGCTCGAAGGCGGACGGCAAGAACCGCATCACGCTGATCGACGGCGAGCGGCGCCGGCACCTGCGGGTGCCGGTCAGCGCTCGCATCGTGGTGAACGCCGACGAGCGGCGCGTCGCGGCGCGCGCCAAGAACGTCTCGGAGAGCGGCCTGCTGCTGAGCGTCCAGGAGCCGATGCCGATCGGCAGCAACGTGGGCCTGCTGGTGCATCCCCACGGCGGCGAGCGCATCGGCCTGCGTGGCGAGGTGGTGCGCGTGGTGGCGAACGAGCGCGACGCGCTCTTCGATCTCGGCGTGCGCCTGCACGGGGACCAGAAGGGCAAGCTGCTGCTGCTCGCCCGCCCCGGCAACGCCTGAGGGGCCCTCAGCCGGGCGCGCGGGTCGGACAACCAGCCCCGCGAAGGAAGTTGTCCTCCCCGCTGCCGGCCGGCGACAATCTCGTAGCCCTTGGAGCGGCGGAGATCGGGCAGCCGGGCCCTCGGACGACAGCTTTGTCGGCTCCGTAGCCGGCCCTTCGAGACTGTCGCCACCCTGATCGCACGCGCGCGAGTTCCGGGCTGCCCCCGCCGCCCCAGCGGTCACACTCACTCTTCGCACGGCCTCTCCCGTGCGCGGAGGGAATCCTCGATGCAGTCGGCGGACGTGGCCTGGATGCTGGTGGCGACCGCGCTGGTGCTGTTGATGACGCCGGCGCTCGGTTTCTTCTACGGCGGGCTGGTGCGCGGCAAGAACGCGCTCAACACGCTGATGATGAGCTTCGCCGCCCTCGGCTGCGTCGGCGTGAGCTGGGCGCTGCTCGGCTACTCGCTGGCCTTCGCGCCCGGTTCGGCCCTGCTGGGCGACGCGCGCTTCGCCCTGTTGCGCGGCGTCGGGCTCGAGGCGCAGGGCACCATCCCGCACCTGCTCTTCATGGCCTACCAGGGCAGCTTCGCCGTGATCACCGCCGCTCTCGTCTCGGGCGCGATCGTGGAGCGCATGCGCTTCCCCGCCTACCTCGCCTTCATCGCCGCCTGGAGCCTGCTGGTCTACGCGCCGGTCGCCCACTGGGTCTGGGGCGGCGGCTTCCTGGCGGGGCTCGGCGCGCTCGACTTCGCCGGCGGCACGGTGGTGCACGTGAACGCGGCTGCGGCGGCGCTCGTCGCCGCGCTGGTGCTCGGCCCGCGCAAGGACTACGCGCGGCAGGCGATGCTGCCCCACAACGTGCCCTTCACGCTGCTGGGCGCGGGCCTGCTGCTGTTCGGCTGGTTCGGCTTCAACGCCGGCTCGGCGCTGGGCGCCAACCCGGCCGCGGCGCTCGCTTTCGTCAACACGCTGCTGGCGCCCGCCGCGACGCTGGTGGCGTGGACGCTGCTCGACCTCGGCCGCACGGGCCGCGTCACCGCGGTCGGCGCCGCCACGGCGCTCGTCGTCGGCCTGGTCGCGGTGACACCCGCCGCGGGCCTGGTGGGGCCGCTCTCGGCGCTCGCGATCGGCGCCCTGGCGGCCGTCCCCAGCTACTTCACGCTGCTGTGGCGGGCGCGCACCCGGCTCGACGACTCGCTCGACGTGGTGGCCGCGCACGGCATCGGCGGCGCCGTCGGCGCGCTGCTGACCGGCATCTTCGCCGACGAGCGCTGGGGCAGCCCGGCGAACGGCCTGCTCTTCGGCGCGCCGGCGCAGCTCGGCGTGCAGCTCGTCGCGATCCTGGTGGCGCTCGCCTGGAGCGCGGGAGCCAGCTTCGTGCTGCTGAAGCTGCTCGGGCTGCTGCTGCCCCTGAGAGCGTCGCTGCGCGACGAGGGCATGGGCCTCGACGTCAGCCAGCACGGCGAGGAAGCCTACGCGCACGACGAGGGCGCCATCCTGATCCTGCCCGAGCCCGCGGAGCAGCCGGCGCTCGCGCTGGCGCCGCTCGGCGCCGAGGGAGGCCGCTCGTGAAGCTGGTGGTGGCGGTGGTGCGGCCGGACCGGCTGTCGGCGGTGCTCGAGTCGCTGTTCCGCGCCGAGGTGCGCGGACTGACGATCAGCCGCGTGCAAGGTCACGGAGGCGAGACCGAGCGGGTCGAGACCTACCGGGGCACGACGGTGAAGATGGAGCTTTCCGAGAAGGTCCGGCTGGAGATCGGCGTCTCCGATCACTTCGTCGAGCCGACGGTCCAGGCGATCCTGATCGCCGCGCGCACGGGCGAGGTCGGCGACGGGAAGATCTTCGTGCTGCCGGTCGAGAAGGTCTACCGCATCCGCAGCGGCGAGCTGGACCAGGCCGCCGTCACGCCGGTCGAGCGGGCCGCGGCCGGCGCCTGAGGCTGCGCGGCCCGCCCCGCGCGGGGCGGGCCACGACGGAGGCTACTTGCCGGCGCCGATGCCGAGCAGCTCCACCTCGAAGACGAGCGTCGCGCCGCCGGGGATGTTGGGCGGGCTGCCGGCGTCGCCGTAGCCGAGGTCGGACGGGCACACCAGGCGCGCCTTCTCGCCCACCTTCATCTTCTGCACGCCCTCGGTCCAGCAGGGGATCACGCCCGAGAGCGGGAACTGCACCGGCTCGCCGCGCTTGTAGGAGCTGTCGAACTCGGTGCCGTCGGTCAGCGTGCCCTTGTAGTGGACCTTGACGACGTCGCTCGCCTTGGGGCTCGCACCCTGTCCGGGCGTCAGCGTCTTCATCACGAGGCCGGAGCCGCTGCGCTGGGCGCCCTGCTCCGCCGCCGCCTGATCCAGGAAGGCCTTGCCCTTCTCCTTCTCGCCCTGCGCCTTCGCGGTCTGCCGTTGCTGCAGCAGCGCCTGGACCTTCGGCCCGTACGTCTCGATCGCGTGCGCCGCCTTCTTGCCGCTCACCGCGTCAGCGAGGCCCTGCTTGGCCGCTTCCAGCTCGCTGGGCGTCGGGTTGAGGGCCGCCAGCCGCTGCCCGAGCATGAAGCCCGCCGCGTAGACCGCCTTGTCCTCCTCGCTGATGCCGGCCGGCGAGGGCGACGCCGCCGCGCCGGTCGCCGGCGCCTGCTTGCCGCAGGCCGCGCCGAGCAGGACGACGGCAACGAGGAGCCCGAGTTTCGAACGCTTCATTGTGATGCTTCAGCCTTTCAGGAGCCCACGCGTCGAGGGCCGTGCGGCCGGAGCCGCTCCCGCCCGGGGCGGGCGGTGCCGGACCGGCGAAGGCGCGGAGGATATCAGGAATCAGGGGGCGTCGCGGCGCAGCACGCGGCCGGCCCGTTCCTCGGTGGGCGCACCGTCGCGCAGGGCCGGCCGGCCGTTGACGAAGACGTGGAGCATGCCCTCGGCGAGCTGGTGAGGCTCCGCGTAGGTGGCGCGGTCGCGCACCCGCGCGGGGTCGAACACGACCAGGTCGGCGTATGCGCCCGGCCGCAGCACGCCGCGGTCTTCGATCCGGTAGACGGCCGCCGGCAGCGACGTCATGCTGCGCAGCGCCTGCTCGAGGCCCACGACGCCCTCGTCGAGCGCGTAGCGTCGCAGCTTGCGCGCGAAGGTGCCGTAGCCGCGCGGATGGGGCACGCCCTCCCCGAACGGGACCAGCTCGCCGTCAGACGCCGTGAGCGTCCACGGCTGGCGCATCAGGCTCCGGACGTCGGACTCGAACATCGCGAAGGAGACGATGCCGGGGCTGCCCGTCTCGAGCAGCTCGAGCGCGACGTCGACCGGCTGCTGGCCCTTCGCGCGCGCGAGGTCGCCGAGCGTGCGGCCCGCGAAGGCCGGATCCGCCGGCAGGCGCCGGAACCGGATGCGCGAGGCGCCGCCCCGCCGCTCCAGGTTCCGCGCCGCCTCGGCACGGATGCGTGAGCGCGTCCCGGCGTCGCGCAACCGCGAGCGCAGCGCTTCGGCGCCGCCGGCCTGGGCCCAGCGCGGCAGCAGCGCGGGCGCCAGGCCGGTCGCGCTGGCCTCGTACGGGTACTGGTCCGCCCACACCTCGAGTCCTTCGTCGCGGGCCGCCTGGATGCGCAGCGCGATCGCCGTCGAGAAGCCCCAGACGTCCTGGCCCAGCGCCTTCACGTGCGTGACCACGGACGGCAGGCGCGCGCCACGCGCGACGGCGATCACCTCGTCGACCGCCGCCAGCACGCCGATCGTGTAGCTCGACTCGTCGCGCACGTGGCTCTGGTAGGCGCCGCCGGCCTGGGCCGCCACCCGCGCGAGCGCGATCAGCTCGGCGGTGTCGGAGTAGCTGCCCGGTGCGTAGAAGGGCCCGCTCGAGAGCCCAAAGGCGCCCTCGGCCATCCCGCGCCGCACCAGCTCCTGCATGCGCCCCAGTTCCTCTGCATTCGCCAGCCGGTCCTGCATGCCCAGCACCGCCTCGCGCACCGAGCCGTGCGGCACGAGCTGCGCGACGTTGACGCCGAGGCCGTGCCGCAGCAGCCCCGTCCGCTGCGCGGCGAGGTCCACCGGGCCGCCGCCGTCGGGGTTGACGAACGCGGTGGTGACGCCTTGCGCCAGCAGCGGCAGGGCCGGGCTGAGCGCGGCGGTGGCCAGCCCGGGGCCGGCGTGCGTATGGGTGTCGATGAAGCCGGGGGCCACGTAGAGCTCGCCGGCGTCGATCACCCGCGAGGCCGTGGCACGGGAGAGCTCGCCGACGGCCGCGATGCGGTCGCCGCGCAGCCCCACGTCCGCGCGAACCCACGGGTTTCCGGATCCGTCGAAGACACGCCCGCCACGGATCAGGACGTCGAACGCCTCCTGCGCGCCCGCGGGCGCCGCCACGGCAACCAACGTCGCCACCAGTCGAATCGCCGCGAGCCTCACGCTGCCGCCTCCCTGCGCCGCCCACGATACGCCGAAGCGAGGGTCAGGTTCGCGAGCCAGGCAGCCCTGAACCGCCCAGAGAGCAGCTCGCTCGGGCCGCGGCCGTGCCCGTCGGCTGGGCGGCGTCGGGCTTCCCGCCTGCGTCATCGACCCCCCACCCCTATCCCCTCCCCACATACGGGGGAGGGGGAATCACTCGCGGGTCGCGCCGCGACCTGACGGGGCGTCGCGACCCGCTGCGTCTGCGAGCGGCGATCCGGTTCGGGCTCAGTAGCCACCGGCCGGGGGGCACCGCACCCGCGCGAGCCGGCAGCCGCGACTACTCGCGGCGAACGACAGCCGAGTTCACCTCGGCGGAGCGAGCGGGAGCCTGCGGATTACAGCAACGGGCCGCGCGCCGAAGCGGGATTCATTCCCGCGCAGGCGCGGGGGGTTCCAGGGGGCGCGACGCAAGCGCCCCCTGGCTCAATGATGCCCGCAGCCGAGTTCACCTCGGCGGAGCGAGCGGGAGCCTGCGGATTACGGCAACGGCCGCGCGCCGAAGCGGGATTCATTCCCGCGCAGGCGCGGGGGGCTCCAGGGGGCGCGACGCAAGCGCCCCCTGGCTCAATGATGCCCGCAGCCGAGTTCACCTCGGCGGAGCGAGCGGGAGCCTGCGGGTTACAGCAACGGGCCACGCGCCGAAGCGGGATTCACTCCCGCGCAGGCGCGGGGGGTTCCAGGGGGCGCGACGCAAGCGCCCCCTGGCTCAATGATGCCCGCAGCCGAGTTCACCTCGGCGGAGCGAGCGGGAGCCTGCGGATTACGGCAACGGCCGCGCGCCGAAGCGGGATTCATTCCCGCGCAGGCGCGGGGGGTTCCAGGGGGCGCGACGCAAGCGCCCCCTGGCTCAATGAAGGTGACTAGAACCTGAACCCCACCGCGAACTGGAAGGTGCGCGGCGTCTGGTAGTCGGAAGCCGCGAGCGGCCGGCCGAAGTCCGGGCCCAGCTCGTAGTGGACGCCCTCCACGGGCTCGGTGGTGAACGGGTTGAAGGACTGCATCGTGCGGGCCGGGTTCTGGTTGCCGGCCGTGTAGACGGTCTCGTTGCCCGAGCTGTCCTGGGCCGACTGGTTGAACAGGTTGTCCACGATCACGCGCGCGAACAGCTCGCTCTTCTTGGTGATCCCGACGGGCAGGTAGTAGTTGAGCGACAGGTCGGTGTAGGAGATCGCGTCGGTCTTGAAGCCGCCGCGCCCGCCGAAGTAGTAGGTGGTCGTCGAGTCGGGCGTCAGGTAGCCGGGGTTGGTCACGTACGGCCGCGTGTCGATCGTCGCGTCGGCGCTGTAGGGCTGCCCCGAGTTGATCGACTCGAGGACCCCGATGCTGGCGCGGCCAGCCTTGCCGAGCTTCAGGTCGTAGCTCGCCCACAGCCGCAGCTTGTGGCGCTGGTCGATCGAGAGGTCACCCGTCGGGCTGTTCCAACTGTAGTCCTTGTATTCGACGTAGGCCAGGTAGTCGTCCTGGATCGGCCCGGAGCCCGAGTTCTCGTTGTTGACGTTGCCGTACGACTGCGACAGCGTGTAGTTGCCGCCCAGCGTCAGTGCCTCGAAGAAGCGGTACTGGACCTGGCCCATCAGCGCCTTGTACTTGCGGTCGAGGCCGTTGGTGCTCACGACCGTGGCGAGGTCGAAGCGGCGTCCGGTCGGATCGGCCACGGTGACGCCCGGCAGGATCTGGTCGCTGTAGAAGTTGTCGTAGTCGCGGTACACGCCGTCGATGCGGAACGAGCCCTTGGTCCCGAGCCGGCCACCGAAGCCCAGCGAGTACTCCCAGGTCGAGGGCACGTCGATGCCCTCGCCGACCTTGCGGTTGACGCCGGCGTAGGTCGGGTTGTCACGCAGCGGCACGCCGTCCGGGCCGCCGTTGGCGAAGAACCAGTCGAACACCGTCCGCAGCGCCTCGTGCGCGGAGACCGGGTTCGGCGTGTTGAGATCGGTGTTGATCGCGGGCCCGCGATAGACGTAGCGGAAGCTCGAGGTGCGGCCGGCGCCCGAGCCGAGGTCGGCGATGCCCTGGGTCAACGGCATCACGTAGCGGGCGAGGCCGGCATTGACCGTCCAGCGGCCGTCGCCCTTCGGGTCGAAGCTCGCCGACACGCGCGGGCTGAACTCGGAGCCGCTCGCGACCGTGGTGCCCGACTGGTCGGACTCGTCCACCGTGTCGAAACGCACGCCGACGTTGAAGCTCCAGCGGTCGTTCAGGCGCCAGGCGTCGTTCAGGAAAGCCGAGTAGGTGCGGAGCCGGCTGCCTTCGCTCGACTCGCCGAGCGGGTTGTACAGGATGTAGGCGGCCGAGGTCTGCGTGTTCGAGGTGCCGGGGACCACGACCGGATAGAGCGTCTCGCCACGGAAGATCGTGTTGTTGGCGTAGAGGCGGAAGCCGCTGCCCGACTGGTAGTTGTCGTTCTGCCGCGAGTCCTCGAAGGTGTCGAAGCCGCCGACGATGTTGTGCGAGCCGGAGCTGTCGGTGGAGAGGAAGTAGGAGCCCTTCAGGATCACGTTCTGGTTGTTGCGCTTCTCCTCGTTCAGCTCGCCCGCCGCGATCTGCGCCTCGCTCAGGCCGCACACCGCGCAGAAAGTCGGCGAGTTCCAGCGCACGCTGCCGCGCGAGCGGTCGAGGATCATCGTGCCCCGCTCGATGTCCGTGAAGCGCGAGCCCGAGCCGATGAAGGAAAGCGTCCGCCGCGAGTACTGGGCCTCCACGAAGAACTTCGAGGAGATGATGCCCGTGTAGTTGGCCGACAGCAACGAGGTGGGCTCCTCGTTGTCGTAGAAGCTGTCGCGGTCCATCACCTCGCCGAAGGTGTTGTTGGTCTCCTTGCGGTTGCGCTTGGTGTAGGCGCCCTTCAGCGTGTGCTTCTGGTTGATCGCGTACGTCAGCTTGCCCTCGTAGCGCTTGTCGTCCACCGTGTTGGGATAGGCGAGGTCCGTGAAGAAGGTCGTGGCGGAGTCCTCGTTCTTCTGGTACCGCCCCGCGCCGAAGAACCACAGCTTGTCCTTCAGGATCGGCCCGCCCAGCGTCACCTCGTAGGTGGGCACCACCTTGTCGATGCGCGGGTCCTGCGCGAGGCCCGCCTCGTAGGGCGTCAGCGAGCGCCAGTTGTCGTTGATGAACGTGGTGCGGAAGCTGCCCGAGAACTCGTTGCCGCCGGACTTGGTGATCATGTTGGCGACGCCGCCCGAGAAGCGGCCGTACTCGGCCGAGATCGCCGCGGTCGAGGTCTTGGTCTCCTCGACCGCGTCCTCGATGAACAGCAGCGTCGACTGGTTGCGCAGCGTCTCGTTCGAGACGACGCCGTTGATCAGGAACAGGCCCTCGTAGGACATGGCGCCCGAGAAGGTGACGTTGCCGTTCGGGCCGTTGTCGGTGGTCCCCGGGGCCAGCAGCACGGCGCCGCGGATGTCTCGGCCCACCGGCAGCCTGTCGATCATCTCGGCCTTGTAGCTGGAGGCGGCCGTGGCCGACTGCGTGAAGTCGGCCGGCGCCTCGGCGCTGACGGTCACCTGCTCGGTGACCCCCGCCACCGCGAGCTGGGCGTCGATGCGCAGCGTCTCGGCGACCTGCACGCGCACCTTGCGGGTGAGCGGCTGGAAGCCGGACAGCTCGAAGACGACCTGGTACTCGCCGGCAGGCAGGAACGGGATGATGTAGTCGCCGTTCGCCGAGGTCGATGCGCTGCGCGTCCCCTGCAGCGAGGGGGAGCTGGCGGTGACGCTGACGCCGGGCAGCACGCCGCCCTGCGCGTCGGCGGCCCGTCCGGTGAGCGTCCCCGTCGGGGTGGTCTGCGCGCTGGCGCCCGCCGCGAAGAGCGTGAACGCCAGGAGGAGGGTCCCGATTCTCGATCGCATTTCCGGTGTCGACTCCGTTTCCGGTTCCCGAGCGAGCGCTCGTTGGGAACCTCTCGTTGGAAACCTCAGGTAGGAAGACTTGCGTGCCCGTCGTGGCAGTCCTGTTCGCCGGTGATCGTTGCCGCGAGCTTTGCACTCGGTGTGCCAGCGTTCAATAGGCTTTTTCGGGCGGAACGCCTCGGCGCGGGGCCGATTGAATCCACGCTCCCGTATCGTCGATCCAGCGGCCTGTGCCGGCCGCGGTGTCAGGGGCGGTACTCGCGCTCCAGGTGGGCCGCGACCTCGCTGTCGGAGAAGAACACCGGCCGCAGCCGGCGCTCGGCGAAGAGCTCGATCTGATCGGCCGCGTGCGGAGAGCCGGCGCGGGCCGACTGCCCATAAGCGAGCACCGACTGTGCGCGGACGGGCGTCGAGAAGTCCACCAACAGGACCCAGGCGTCGCCGGACCCTCGAATCTCCGGATCGCCGGAGCCGGCGCCCGCCACCCGCTTGCCGTCGGGAGCGTCGTCGAAGCCCATGACCCGGTAGAGGCCGAGCTGGCCGCTGGCCCCTTCGCCCGGCAGGTCGAGCCCGCCCAGGCGGAAGCGGTGCACGTCGCCCCAGGCCACCGACTCCGAGCCGTAGCGCTCGCGCGTGAAGCGCACGGCCTCCTCGAGGTGGCGCAGCGCCTTCGCCGGCTCCGAGAGACCGCGCGGCGTGGCGTAGGGATCGGCGGCGCTCCACGGCGTCTCATAGGGCTGCTCGACGTCGCGCGCGTAGTCCCGCCAGAAGCCCTCGAACAGCACCGCGCCCTCGCTTTGCGCGGCCGCGTGGCCGTCCCAGGCAGAGAGCACGGCGGCAGCGGCGCGCAGCTCGGAGCTCGGCTCCGCGACGGCTGCGGTCGCCGCCAGCAACGCCGGGCGGACGCGCTCGGCGAGGCGCATGCGCGTGTCGTACTTGAGCGCGATCACGTCCTCGGGCGCGAAGCGCTCGCGCGCGTCGAGCATCGCGAGCGCGGCCTGCGCGCGCAGGCTGAGCGGGCCGCGCTCGACGTAGCTCGGGTAGCGCGCCGGATCGAGCGGCTCCTGGCGCGACGCGTACCAGGGCGGGTTGTTGGCGTTCTGCACGGCGCCGCCGCGCGGGTTCAGCAGCCGCGGCAGCTCGCGCGTCCGGTGCAGCTTCGTCCAGACGTGGCGGCGGTCGGCGGCCACGTCGAGCGCGTAGTCCGTGCCGTCGTCCGGCCGGCGCGGCAGCCGCGCGTTCCACAGGTAGAGCACGTTGCCGGCGGCGTCCGCGTAGGTGAAGTTCGACGAGGGGATCAGCCGGCGAGAGAGAACGTCCAGGAACTCGGCGAGGTCCCGGGCATGGCTCAGCCGGTGGAAGCCCTCGAAGTAGCCCCAGGCATCGAGCGCTGCGGACTTCACGGCGAACGCTCGCTCGCGCGTGCGATGGACGATCGGGCCGAGGTCGGACTCCCAGTAGCGCCGGCGCTCGACCATGAGCGAACCGTCGGGCTGCCGTACCTCCACCGCGACGTCGCGAGGCCGCAGCGGCTGCGAGCGGCCGTCGAAGAGGTAGTGGTCCCGCTTCTCGGGGTCGAGGCGCAGCGCCAGCACGTCCTGCAGGTCCGGGGCGTTGTTGGTCTGCACGTAGCCCAGGCGGGAACCGAAGCCCGCGCGCAGCCACGGGAAGCCGACGAGCGTCGAGCCGTAGAAGTCGAGGCGGCCCGGGATCGTGACGTGGGCTTCCCAGTAGCGCGCGGACCAGCGCAGGTGCGGGTTGGCGAGCAGCAAGGGCCTGCCCGAGACCGTGCGCGAGCCGGCGAGCGCCAGCGCGTTCGAGCCCGGCTCGTCGGGAAACGACGACGACGGCACCACGTCGGCTTCCGCGGCGGTCGCGGGCCGACTGGGCGCCTCCCCAGGCGTCTCCTCGGGGTACTTCTTCCGCAGCTCGCCGACGAGCTGCTCGGAGAACGCGTTCTGCACCGCGGCCGCGCGGGTGTGGGCGAGCACGTCCGCGGCCGTGAACTCGGGGATCCACTCCGGCAGCTCCGAGCGATGCTGCGCGGCGTAGAGGTTGACGCCCTCCGCGAAGCCGCGCAGCACGTCCTGGAAGCCGCGGCTGCGCTTGCCCAGCTGGCGGCGGGCCTCGCCCAGGTTGTCCGCGCGGCGCATGCGCAGGTCGCTCTCCAGCTCCGCCGGCCCCAGCGCCCGCGCCGCTTCTCCCCGCGCGCGCAGCAGACGCCGCGCGAGATCCTCGGCGTGGTCCTCGGCCTGCGCGTAGCCGAGGCCGAAGCCCGCGGCGGCATCGGACTCGGCCCGGATGTGCGGGACGCCGTAGATGTCGCGCAGCAGCAGCACCTGCTCGCGCAGGGGGCGCGCGGCCTGCGCCGGCGGCGCCAAGGCTGGGTCCAGCGCCAGCAGCGCCGTGAGAGCGAGCGCGGCGCAGACCGCCGGCAGGCCGCGCTTCATCCGCTCAGAACCCGGGCGGCCGCTTCACGTGCCAGTCGCTCGCCTGCTGGTAGCGATCGGCGATCGCGAGCAGCGTCGGCTCCGACCAGGCGCGGCCGAGGAACTGCAGCGAGCTCGGCAGGCCGTCCTGGCCGAAGCCGTTCGGGACGGCGATCGCGGGCAGGCCGGCCAGGTTGCCCGCCGGGATCGTCGCGGGCGGGAACGGCGTGCCCTCCGGCGGCGGCGGGGCGGCGCCCGGCTGCTTGTCGAAGTCGTAGCCGATCTTCGGCGCCACGGAGCCGCCCGTCGGCGCCACCAGCGCGTCGTAGCGCGAGAGCAGCTCGTCGAGCGACGCGCGCATCTTCACCCGCGCGCGCAGGGCGTCGATGTAGTCGACTGCCGGCGTCAGCATCGCGCCGAAGCCGCCGACCTTGTCGGCCTGCGCGCGCAGCAGGCGCGTGCGGCCGCTCTCGATCAGGTCGCGGAACGCCGCGGCGCCCTCCGCGTCCACGATCGTGGAGACGGCCGGGCCGTAGGGCAGGTCCGGGAAGACCACGTCACGCTCGACGGCCGCGAAGCTCGACAGGACCTCGAGCGACTTCTCGAAGGCGGCCGCCACCTCCGGCTGCGCGCGGGCCGTGCCGTTCTTGACGACGCCGATGCGGAAGCGGCGCCTCGGCCCGCCGTCGAGCGACCCGCGCTGCGGGTACGCGAAGTGGCCCTCCGTCGTCGGGTCCTTCGGGTCGGGGCCCGCGATCGCGGCCAGGATCAGGCCCAGGTCGTCGGCGCTGCGCGCCAGCGGCCCGAGCTTGTCGAGCGTCCAGCAGAGCGCCATCGCGCCGTGGCGCGAGACGAGACCGTAGCTCGGACGCAGGCCCGAGACGCCGCAGCAGCGGCAGGGCGTCAGGATCGAGCCGGAGGTCTCGGAGCCGATCGCGAAGGCGACGAGACCCGCGGCCACCGCGGCGCCGGAGCCGCTCGAGCTGCCGCCGCTCCAGTGGTCGGGGTTCCAGGGCGTGCGGCCGGGGCCGGTGAAGCTCGCGTCGGGGTTGTTGTAGCCCATGCCGCCGGCCAGCTCGACCATCGCGAGCTTGGCGACCAGCACCGCGCCCGCGTCACGCAGCCGCGCGACGACCGTCGCGTCGTGGTCGAACACCTGCTCGCGGTACGGCTCGGCGCCCCAGGTGGTGGGGATGCCCTTCGTCGCCAGCAGGTCCTTGGCGCCCCAGGGAATGCCGTGGAGCGGGCCGCGGTCGCGTCCGCGGCCGAGCTCCTCGTCGGCGCGCCGGGCCTGCTCGAGCGCCAGCTCGCGCGTGATGGTCACGACGGCGTTCAGCTTCGGCCCGAGCGTCTCGAGCCGCTCCAGGTAGGCCTGGGTCAGCTCCACGGAGCTGAGCTTGCGCTCGCGCAGGTGGCGCCCGAGCGTGCGGACCGGCGCGAAGACGACCTCCTCGGACGTCACCGCCGCCTCCTCGGCGCGGGGCGGCGCGCGGCGGCTGCGGGCAGCTCGCGGCCCGGCACGCGCGCGCTGAACGCCGTCACCGGCTCGTCGGCGTGGGTGAGCTTCAAAGCCCGGAAGCGCTCGGCGTTGCGCAGGTTGGCCGTCACGTCGCGGCGAATGCGCGCCCACTCCTCGTCGCTCTCGACGTGCGCGCCGAAGCGCGCGCGCGCGACGGCGAGGATCGCGTCGGCAACCGGGTCTGGCTTCGTCTCGGGGCTCGCGGACGGCGAAGGCAGCGGGCTCGCCTGGGCCGCGGGGCTCGGAGCCGCGGCCGGAGGAGCCTGCGCCTCGGCGAGCGCCCCCGGCACCAGCGGCGCCGCCAGGACTCCGCGCAGGAACCTGCGTCGATTGCCGGGACCAGCACTCATCGCGACCTCCCTGTCCCGCGCGTTCTATCACGCCACTCGCGCAGGCGTTCGCCGACGAGCGCCTCGCCGAGCGCCGCGAGCTGCTCGACGTCGCGGGCGTCGAGCGCGAGGTCGGTCGGCAGCCGGCGCAGGCGCTCGGGATCGACGCCGCGCCGGCGCAGATCGTCGGCCGCCGCCGCGCCCGGCCGCGAAGCGAGCCCGACGTAGAGCACCGGTCGCTGCGCGCGCAGCGCGAACACCTGCCGCAGCACGCCGCGCCGCTGGCCCCGCATCGCGACCCCCGCGAACAACGAAAGCGCGAGGCGCAGGCGCAGCCACAGCGCCGTCAGCAGGCCAGCGACCGCGATGGCCGCGATCAAGCCCGCGGCGCCGACGCCGCGGCCGAACCACGCGCCGACACCCGTCGCCGCGGCGAGCGCCGCGAGCACGATCGCGAGCCGGCGCCAGGCCGAGAGGCCGAAGCGATCGAGCGGCCGGGGGTCGGGCACGAACGGCGACGAGCCGTCCGAGACGACGAGCGCCTCGCAACTCGCACCGGCGAGCGCGTGCACGCCGAGGTTGTCGTCGACGCCGCCGTCGCACAGCAGCACCTCGCGCGGCGGCGAGACGCGGCCGCCGAACGCCGATGCGTCGAGCACCAGCGGCGCGAAGCCGCCGGGAAACGCGGCGGACGCCGCGACCGCGCGCGCCAGCCGGAAGCGGCCGAGGGCCTCGCGGTTCTCCGTCCCGAGCAGCCAGTCGCCGATGCGCTCCTGCGTGAAGCGCCAGCCGGTGCCGTGGTTGATGCAGGTCGCGTTGACGACCAGTCGCGGCCGCGTTTCGGCCAGCGAGCCGAGCGTGCGCCCCTCCAGGATCTCGGCGTCCAGCACGTCGGCGAAGACATCGGTGAGCGAATAGCGAGGGTCGCAGAGCAGACGCAGCGCGCGGTCGGGGCGCAACGCCGCGAGCGCGATGCGCAACTTCAGGTCGCGCGCCAGGAAGCGGCGCGCTCGCCCATCGAAGCGATCGAAATCGGCGCCGTGAACCGCGAAGGCGCCGGCCAGCATCGCACCGCCCGACACGGCCGAAACCGCCTCGACCTCGGACAGCAGGCCGGCGGAGCGGAGGCCGCGCAGGACGCCGAGATGAAACGCTGCCGCCCGCGAGCCGCCGCCCGAAAGCGCGAGGCCGAGGCGCCCCGCTCCGGCACCCGGCTGAGACCGCGGCCTCGCTCGCCGTACGGACACTCTCGTCCCCTCCGCGAACTGTCGAGAGGGCGAAGTATCGCCGAGCGCCGGCCGGGAGCCTAGAGTGCCTTCTTCACCCTCACGCTGCCGTTGACGGTCCTGACGGACAGCGTGCGGCCGCCGGCTCCGATGGTGCCGGACAGCGCGCGGCGGGTGCGGCGCTCGCCCTGGAGGTCGAAGTCGCTCCGGATGCTGCCGTTGGTGGTCTTCACGTCGAGCGCGGTCGACGCCTTCTCGGGCAGCGTCAGCCGGACGGCGCCGTTCACCGTCTCGAAGGCCAGCGGCTCGCTCCAGTCGGTGCTCGCGAGACGTGCGTGGATCGAGCCGTTGACCGACTCGGCGCTCGCCGAGGCCGCCTCGATGCGTACGCCGCCGTTCACCGTCTCGGCCCGGACGCGGCCCGTCGAGATCACCTTCAGGCTGCCGTTGACCGAGGTGGCGGTGACGTCCGCCTGGAGGCCCGAGGCCTCGATGCTGCCGTTGACCGTGCGCGCCACGAAGGGCGTCTTCTCGGGCAGGGTGACGTCGAAGTCCACGGCCACGTCGTTGTTGCGGACGGCCATGCGGCCCGTCTTGCCCGGGGCGCACTCGTTGGCCGGCTTGCCCGCGGGAGCCGGGTACACGGCGCAGATCGTCAGGCCGCCGGCGTGCTCGACCAGCTCGATCTCGACCTGCGACGGCTCGCTGCGACGGCCGCGCTTGATCGCGTGGACGACCACGGCGTCGCCCGAGCGGGTGATCGCCTTGATCGAGCCGTTCACTCCCTTGATCTCCAGGGAGCCCCGGGCCAGCTTGCCCTCCCAGTGGAAGCTCTCGCGGACCTCGGGCCCGAGGAAGAGGTCGGCCATCACGTTGCCCAGGGACTCGAAGAAGGCCGCGGGGCTGTCGTGCGAGGACTGGGCCTGGGCGGGAGCCCCCACGCCGAGGGTCAGGAGCAGGGCGAGAACGGAAGCGAAACGAGCGTGCATGGCACGTCCTCCTGCCCCGGCGCGACGAGGGACGCCTTCGGGGGCGGTGCTGTCAGTCCTAACGGCCCGGCCGGCGGCCGGGTTCCCTCGAATCTGGGGACGGGCACCTAGAATCCCCGGATGCCTCGCCTGCCCGGCACCGTCAAGGCGCTCGGCGCGGTCAGCCTGCTGACCGACGTCAGCAGCGAGATGATCTACCCGCTGCTGCCCGCGTTCGTGACGGGCACGCTGCGCGCGGGACCGGCCGTGCTGGGCGCGATCGAGGGACTGGCCGAGGCGACGGCGGCTCTCGTCAAGCTCGCCTCGGGCCGGCTCTCCGACCGCCTGTCCCGCCGCAAGCCGCTGGTGGTGGCGGGCTACGCCCTGTCCTCGCTGGCCCGGCCCCTGGTGGCGCTCGCGACGGGCGTCGGACAGGTGCTCGCGATCCGCCTCGCCGATCGCCTCGGCAAGGGCGTGCGCGGCGCGCCGCGCGACGCGATCGTCGCCGCCGTCACGCCTGCTGCCCTGCGCGGGCGCGCGTACGGCTTTCACCGCGCGATGGACCACGCCGGCGCCTTCGCGGGGCCGTTGATCGCGACGGCGCTGCTGGCGCTGGGCTTCGAGCTGCGCACGGTGTTCGCGCTGGCGGCGCTGCCGGGACTCGCCGCCGTCGCGGTACTGATCCTCGCAGTGCGCGAAGAGCCCGAGGCCGGCCGGCGAGTGCCCGTCGCGGGCGCCGCCGACACCGGCGACGCCGCCACGGCCCTGGCCCTTCCATCGTCGTTCCGCGCCTACCTCGTCGTCTTGGCGGTCTTCACGCTCGGCAACTCGTCGGACGCGTTCCTGCTGCTGCGCGCGCAGGAGGCCGGCGTCGGCCTGTGGGCGATACCGCTGCTCTGGGCCTTCCACCACCTGGTGAAGGCGCTCGCCAGCACGCACGGCGGTGCTGTGTCGGATCGGGTCGGCCGCAAGCCGGCGATCGCCGCGGGCTTCTTCGTCTACGCGCTCGCGTACGCGGGTTTCGCGTGGGCGACGAGCCCGCTCCAGGTCTTCGCGCTCTTCGCCCTCTACGGCCTGTACCACGCGCTGTGCGAGGGGCCCGAACGCGCGCTGGTCGCCGACCTCGCGGCCGAAGGCGCTCGCGGTCGCGCTTTCGGCGCGTACCACGCCGTCACGGGCGCGATGCTGCTCCCCGCCAGCCTGCTGACGGGCGGGCTATGGCAAGCCTACGGCGCACAGGCGGCATTGCTGACCGGCGCGGCGCTCGCCGGCACCGCGGCACTGGGCCTGGTGCTATTGGTCAGGGAGGCGAACGCCGGGCGTGGTGGTCACTGACGGGCCGACCGAGCGCGCGCTGCTTCGGCCGAAGGGCGGCGGACGGGTCACGCCGGAAGCGGGCGTATGAGGCGCGCATCCCAACGCGCCGGATGCGCCACAGTGTCCGCGCCGAATCGAGCGGAGCGGCGCGACCGCTGATCTTCCTCTTGAAAGTGATGCGCCGCGCAGCGTCCCGCGGAGGCGTGAGCCCGGCCGCCGACCAGCCCGCAGCTACGGGCTTCGGCCCGGCGGCGGAGCCCCTGGCCTAGCGCGGCTTCGCGGCGTTGAAGCGGTCGCAGGCCTTGCGGAAGCGGTCCGCGAGCGCCTTGCCGGCGTCTCCGGGCACGGGCCCGATGCGCTTCCAGGCGGTCTGTGCCGACTCGACCTCGGCCGCCGCGGAGCGCCAGCGCGACTCGAGCGCCGCGCGGCCCCCCATCGCGTTCGTCGCGAGCGCCTCGCGCAGGCGGTCGGCCAGCGAGCCCTCGGCCTGCGCCTTGGCCCCGAGCTGCTCGACCAGGCCCTCGAGCTTCTTGACCAGCTTCTCGCGGCGGGAGCGGTTGCCCTCGGGATCGAGTTCGCTGCCCTTGAAAGCCTCGGCCCACAGCTCGATCGCGCGGTCGCGCGCGCCGAAGAAGCGCTCGTTGAGCTTCGAGCCGCGCTCGTGGGGCAGCGCGGGCGCGTGGCGCCAGCGGTGCAGGATGTCCTGCACCTTCGCGAGGACCCCCTCGGGCGCAGGCGTCGGCTCGCTGGCGCCCGCGGGCGGCAGCAGCGCCTCGAGCTCGGCGACGATCGCCTCGCGCTCCTTCGTCTGCGCCTCGGCCACGATCTGGTCGCGCTTCTTGTAGCGCTCGAAGAAGGCGTCGCAGGCGGCGCGGAAGCGCTGCCAGATCAGCTCCGACTTGCTGCGCTTGACCGGGCCGATCGTCTTCCACTCGGCCTGCAGCTTCTTCAGCTCGTCGGCGGCCTTGTCCCACTCGTTCGACTGCGAGAGATCCTCGGCGCGCGCGCAAAGAGCTTCCTTGCGCTCGAGGTTCTTCGCCCACTCGTCCTTGCGCCTGGAGAGGTCCTCCTTGCGCGCGGAGAAGAAGCGGTCGCAGGCGCCGTGGAAGCGGTCCCAGACCGGCTTCGAGCTCTTCTGCGGCACCGGGCCGATCGTCTTCCACTCGGCTTGCAGCTTCTTCAGCTCGTCGGCGGTCTTCAGCCACTCGGTCGAGGCGGCGAGCGCCTCGGCGCGCGCGCACAGCGCGAGCTTCTTCTCGAGGTTCTCCTTCTCCTCGGCGGCGCGCTGCTTCTGGTGCTCCTCGATGCGCAGCTGCACCGCGTCGCGCGCGGTCTTGAAGCGGGTCCAGAGCGCCTCGGCCTCTTCCTTGCGGGCCTGGCTGAAGCGGCGCCACTTCTCGCCGAGGCGTGGGAAGTGCTCGACGACCTTGGCGAGGTCGGCCTGTGTGACGAGCCCCTCCATCTCCGCGCAGAGCTCCTCCTGCACGGCGACGTTCGCCCACAGCTTCCACTCCTCGGCCTCGCGCAGCTCCTGTGCCTTCGGGTAGATCGCGACGCGCGCCGTCTTCAGGCGCTCGCTGAAGGCGTCGCGCTCCTTGCGCGAGGGCAGCGGGCCGAGCTCCTGCAGCGCCTCGCGGATCTCGCGCAGCGCCTTCTCGGCCTCGCGCAGCGTCAGCTTCTCCGGCTCCTTCGCCTGCTCGTCGAGGCGGGCGCAGAGCGCGACCAGGCGCTCCTCGTTCTGCTTGGCGAGCTTCTCCTGCGAGGCGCGCGCCTCGGCCTGGCGCTCGCCGAGCCGCACCAGCACCACGTGGGCGCGGGCTTCCAGCTCCTGGGCGACGGGCCCGGCGGCCTTCAGCCTGTCCCACTCCTTGCGCAGCTCGCGGGCTTTCGGCTTCGCCTCCTCGAGCGGCAGATCGACGAGCGGCTCCAGCTCCTGCGCCAGCTCCTCGAGGCGCTTGCGCCGCTCGGCGTCGGAGATCCACTGCTCGTGCCGGCGGCGGCAGCCGGTGACCGCGTGCTCGAAGCGCTGCGCGAGGCGCGGGCCGTCCGGCGGCAGCAGCGTCGGCAACGCGGCCCAGGCCGACTCGAGCCCGCCCAGCGCGGTCAGCGCGTCGTCGCCGGTCAGCGCCTCGATGCGCGCCAGCAGCGCCTCGCGCTCCGCGACGACGCGGGCGTGGGTCGCGGCGCTCTCGGCGGCGGCGGCCTGATCGCGCTGGTGGGCCGCGAGGCGCGCCTGCAGGGCGTCGCGGGCGACGGCGAAGCGGGAGCGGATCGACTCCTCGACGCCTTCGCCGAGCGCCGCCCAGGCCTCCTCGGCGCGGTCGAGCGCCTCGCTGATCTTCGGCCAGTCGTGTGACGCTTGCAGCGCCACCAGCGAGTGCCAGGCCTCGGTGGCCTTGGCGTTGCGCTGGTCCGCGCTCAGCGCCTGCGCCGAGACGCCCCGCGCGTCGAGCAGCGCGCGAGCGCGGCGGGCGACCGCCTTGTGCCGGCCCTTCTGGGCGATCTCCTGCAGCGCCGCCTCGTCGCTCACGCGCTGCAGCGCGGCGAGCGCGACGTCGCGGTGCTCCGAGCGGGCGGCGACCTCGGCGATCGAGGCCGGGTCGTCGAGGCGGGCGAGCGCCTGCAGCCGGATGCCGCCGTCCGCGGCGCCCTTGGCGACCGAAGCCAGGGAGCGCGGATCCTGCAGCCGCGAAAGCGCGTCCTGCCGGACGCCCGGCACGCGCGCGGAACGGGCGAGCGACGCGAGCTGGCGGGGATCCTCGAGCACGGCCGCCGCGCGGGCGGCGCGATCGGCGTCGGAGGCGTCGGTCGCCAGCTTCAGCAGCAGGCTGCGGGCCTCCTGCCGGATCTCCTCGTCGGCGTCGTTGCGGGCCGCTTCCATCAGCGCCTCGAGCTCGGACACGCGCCGCAGCGCGGCCCGGCGCACGACCGCGTCCTGGTCCTCCCGGAAGATGCCGAGCGCCAGGTGGATGTCCTCGGGGCGCAGGTTGCGCACGGCCTCGGCCCGCACGGCAGCGTCGGGGTGCTGCCAGAGGGGGCGGCTGCGGAAGCGATCGAGAAGTGCCATTGGCAAGGGGGGCGGTGCGTCCCAGAGGAGCGGGGAGGGATCCTATCTCATGCGGGCGGAGGCGTCGAGAGAGGCGTCAACGCAGGAGCGGCAGCCCGGTCACGATCGACCAGACGAGCGAGGCCGCCGAAGCGGCCAGGAGGGCGAGGGCCCAGAGCGCGTGGTCGCCCCGCTCCGGGAGCAGCGGGTCGAGCCAGCGCGCGACCAGCCAGCCGCCCACGAAGCCGCCGAGATGGGCCCAGTTGTCGATGCCGGGGACCATGAAGCCGAAGAGCGCCAGCCAGATCAGCATGCGGTTCGCCGCGTCGCGCGCGGCGCTCGAGCCGCCGCGGCGGCCGTAGTAGTGGATGGCGCCGATCAGCCCGCAGATCGCGGCCGAGGCGCCGACGGTGAAGCCGCCGCCGCTGAACACGCGCGGCAGGAACGAGAGCCAGGCCCCGGCGGCGCTGCTCGCCGCGAAGCCGACGATGCTCGCGAGGATGTAGATGATCACCGCCCGCGACGGCCCGTAGAGGCTCACGACCGGCGGCAGCAGGTTGCGCACCGCCATCATGTTGAAGCCGATGTGCAGCACGCCTGCGTGCAGCCAGCCCGCGCTCAGCACGGTCCACCAGCGGTCGTAGCGGAAGACGGGCAGGGCGCCGCTGGCGCCGAACACGAAGAGCGCGCGGTTGCTGGGCGAGAAGAGGCTCAGCAAGCCGCTCGCCTCGATGCCCTGCCAGTCGACGGCGAGCGCCGACAGGTAGAGCGCCCCGCAGGCCCACATCACGAGCGGGGTGAACCAGTACTCGCCGCCGAGCTGCCGCAGCAGCGGTGCGAAGCCGAACAGGCCCGGGTTCGCGCGGCCGCAGTTCAGGCAGCGCTCGTCGTTGACCCCGACGAGCTGGCCGCAACCCGGGCACAGTATCGATCCCGTGCGCTGACGCCACATTCGGTCAGGATACACGCAAGACGCCTGCGCGCTTCAGCGCGAGGGGGCGCGCAGGGGGGCCGGCTTCTAGACGATCGCCAGGCCCGCGTCGGTGGGCGCGCCGAGCAGGCTCGCGAGGGTGCCCAGGGCACGCGACAGCTCGGCGCGCGTGCGGGCGGCGCCGAGCGACAGCCGCACCGCGTGCGGAGCGCTGCCGCGGCCGACCACGAACGCCTCGGCCTGGGCGACGCCGACGCCGTGGCGGCGGGCTTCGGCGGCGAAGCTCTCGCTGCGCCACGGCTCGGGCAGGTGGAGCCAGCAGTGGTAGCCGCAGGGGTGGGCGTCGAAGCGCACGCCGGCGAGGGAGTCGCGCGCGAGCGCCTGGCGCGCCTGCGCCTCGCGCCGGCGCCCGAGCAGGATCTCGTCGGCGCGGCCGTCGCGGATCCAGCGCGCCGCCACCTCCGCCAGCAGCGGCGCCGAGCCCCAGGTCGTCGCGCGCGCCGCGGCCGCCAGCCGGTCCACGTGTTCGGCCGGCGCCAGCAGGTAGCTCGTGCGCAGGCCGGGCGCCAGGCTCTTCGAGGTGGACGAGAGGTAGAAGCAGCGCTCGCCCGCCTCGGCCGCGATCGGGCTCGGCCGCTCGTCCGGCAGCAGGGCGTGGATGTCGTCCTCGATCACCCAGGCGCCGTGGGCGCGCGCGATCCGCGCGATCTCGCGGCGGCGCTCCTCGGGCATCACGCTCGTGGTCGGGTTCTGGATCGTCGGCACCGTGTACAGCACGCGGGCGCCGGCGCGACACGCCTCCTCGAAGGCCTCGGGCCGCAGTCCGTCCCTGTCGAGCGGCAGGCCCTGCAGGCGCAAGCGCAGCAGCGCCGCGACCGACTTCAGGCCGGGATAGGACAGCTCCTCCGCGAGCACCACGTCGCCGGGCTGCAGCAGCGTCTGCAGCAGGATGGTCACCGCGTGCTGGCTTCCGGCGCACACGAGGACGCGCTCGGGATCGGCCTCGAGGCCGGAGCGCTCGATCCAGGCGGCGCCCGCCTCGCGGTGCGCCGGCAGGCCGCCGTCGGGCGGGTAGGTCATCAGCCGGCCGAGCTCGGGCCCGTCCGCGAGCTGGGCCAGCGTCTCGCGCAGCGCGCCGCGGACCGGATCCTCGGCCGGCAGCGCGGGGACGTTGACGCCGAGGTCGAGGAAGCCCGGCGAGGCCGCGTCGGGCTCGGCCCACGAGCGGACGAAGGTGCCGCGGCCGACCTCGCCGGAGAGCAGGCCTCGACGGCTCGCCTCGGCATAGGCGCGGCTCACGGTCCCGACGGTCACGCCGAGTCGTTCCGCCAGCTCCCGATGCGTGGGAAGCCGCGCGCCCGCTGGCAACCGGCCGGCAGCCAGGTCCTCGGCCAGGGCGTCGGCGATCCCCCGATAGAGGGGGCCGGCTCGTTCATCGAGGTGGGGCAGCCACATTGTATCCATGACAATTTATGGATTGACTCCGTCCCCGTCAATGAATATCTTCTCGAATGAATCCATTCCCTGCCGCATTGAACCCATACAAATAGGCTGGGTCGGGCTGGGAGACAAGTCGGCGGGAGGCCCTTGGTGGCTACGGCGATCGATCCGAAGACGGGCGCGCGCGAGCTGACGCTGGATCCGGAGGACTGGGAGCCGCTGCGGGCGCTCGGCCACCGCATGCTCGACGACGTGCTCGATTCGCTGCGTGACCTGCGCCAGCGCCCGACGTGGCGCAAGCCGCCCGCCGAAGTGCGGCGGCGGCTTCAGGAGAAGGCGCCGCTCGAGCCCCAGGGAGCGGAGCGGGTGTACGCCGACTTCCGCGAGCTGGTCTTCCCCTACACGACCGGCAACATCCACCCGCGCTTCTGGGGCTGGGTGATGGGCACCGGCACGCCGTTCACCGTGCTGGCCGAGCTGCTGGCGGCGGGCATGAACCCGAACGTCGGCGGCTTCGACGACGGCGCGAGCCTGATCGAGGACCGCGTCTACGCCTGGTTCCGCGAGATCTTCGGGATGCCGGAGGCGACGGGCCTGCTCGTCTCGGGCGGCTCGATGGCGAACCTCGTGGGTCTCGCCGCCGCCCGCGCGGCCCGCGCCGGCTTCGACGTGAGGACCAGCGGCCTCGGGGCCGGGCCGCGTCTCACGGTCTACGCCTCGAGCGAGACGCACTCCTCCGTCAAGAAGGCCCTCGAGCTGATGGGCATGGGCAGCGAGGCGCTGCGGCTCGTCCCGGTGGACGCGGAGTACCGCATCGACGTGGCGGCCCTGCGCCAGCGGATCGCCGCCGATCGCGCGGCGGGCCTGCGGCCGATCGCGGTGGTCGGAAACGCCGTCACCGTCAACACCGGCGCGATCGACGACCTCGGCGCGCTCGCCGAGCTGTGCGGCCGCGAAGGGCTGCACTTCCACGTGGACGGGGCGATCGGCGCGCTCGCCTGGGCCTCGCCCGCGCTGCGGCCGCTGCTCGAGGGCATGCAGCACGCGGACTCGCTGGCCTTCGACCTGCACAAGTGGGGCTACTTCCCGCTCGAGGCCGGCTGCGTGATGGTGCGCGACGCGGCGGCGCTGCGCGAGGCTTTCGCCACCAGCGCCAGCTACCTCGCCACGATCGAGGGCGGCATCGCCGCGCGCACGGACCGCTTCGCCGAACGCGGGCCGCAGCTCTCGCGGGGTTTCCGCGCGCTGAAGGTCTGGATGGGCCTGAAGGAGCAGGGCCTCGCCCGCCACGTCGCCCTCATCGAGCAGAACGTGGCCCAGGCGCAGCGGCTGGCGGCGCTCGTGCGCGAGACGCCCGCGCTGGAGCTTTTGGCTCCCGCCCCGCTCAACATCGTCTGCTTCCGCTACCGCGGCGACGGCAAGGCGGAGGACGCCTCGCTCGACGCGCTGAACGCCCGCATCCTGGTGCGGCTGCAGGAGGACGGCATCGCGGTGCCCTCCTCGACGGTGCTGAAGGGCCGCTTCGCGCTGCGCGTCTCGAACACCAACCAGCGCACGCGCTTCGAGGACTTCGAGGCGCTCGTGCGCGAGGTGCTGCGGCTCGGCGAGGAGCTCGGGTGAGCGCCAGCCTCTCGCTCGACGACGTGCGCCGCGCGAGCGAGCGGCTCGCGCCCTATCTCGGGGCGACGCCGCTCGTCCACTCGCCGGCGCTCTCCGAGGCCGCGGGCGTCGAGCTGTGGCTGAAGCTCGAGTGCCGCCAGCGCACGGGCTCCTTCAAGCCGCGCGGGGCGCTCAACAAGCTGCTCTCGCTGCCGGCCCGGGAGCGCCGGGGGTTGGTGGCCGCTTCGGCGGGCAACCACGCGCTGGGGGTGGCCTTCGCCTGCGCCGCGCTCGGGATCGACGACGTCGACCTGTTCGTGCAGCGCACGGCGGCGCCGGCCAAGCTCGCCAAGCTGCGCCGCGCGCCGCTGCGGCTGCACCTGGCCGGCGACACGTTCGACCAGGCGCAGGAGCTCGCCTTCGAGCACCTGCGCGCGAAGGGCGGCGCTTTCCTCTCGGCCTACGACGACCTCGAGGTGGTCGCCGGCCAGGGCAGCGTCGGGCTCGAGATCGCCGGCGAGCTCGACGCCTTCGACTCGGTGGTGGTCCCGACGGGCGGCGGCGCGCTCTCGGCGGGCATCGCCGTGGCGCTGAAGGCGCTGCGGCCGGACGTGCGCGTGATCGGCGTGAACGCGGAGGCGTCGCCCTCGGCGCTCGAGTCCTTCCGGCAGGGCCGCGCGCTCGAGACGTTCGAGCACGCGCCGACGCTGGCGCACGGCCTCGCGGGCGGCTACGGCCGCGTGCCGTTCGAGATCGCGCGCGGCGTGCTGGACGAGATCGCGCTCGCCAGCGAGCGCGAGATCCGGCTGGCGATCGCGGCGCTGGTCGACGGCGAGCAGGTGCTGGCCGAGGCGTCCGGCGCGGCGGGCCTCGCAGCGGTGTTGGGCGGGCGGATCGCGGGCCTGCACGGGCGCGTGGTGGTGGTGATCTCGGGCGGCAACATCGACGCCGCCACACTCAGGGACGTGCTGCGGGACGCCGCCAACGGCGGCGCGCCCGCGGCGAGCTGAAAGGAGCCTTCCAGTGGACGCGAAGCAGACGGGAACCCCGATCCTGAAGACCGGTCTCGCCGAGATGTTGAAGGGCGGGGTGATCATGGACGTGACGAACGCCGAGCAGGCGAAGATCGCCGAGGACGCCGGCGCCGTCGCGGTGATGGCGCTCGAGCGCGTGCCCGCCGACATCCGCCGCGACGGCGGCGTCGCGCGCATGGCCGACCCCGCCGTGATCGAGGGCATCATGGCCGTGGTCTCGATCCCGGTGATGGCCAAGTGCCGCATCGGCCACTTCGCCGAGGCGCAGGTGCTGCAGGCGCTCGGCGTCGACTTCATCGACGAGAGCGAGGTGCTGACGCCGGCGGACGAGGCGCACCACGTGGACAAGCACGCCTTCACGGTGCCCTTCGTGTGCGGCTGCCGTGACATCGGCGAGGCGCTGCGCCGGATCGGCGAGGGTGCCGCGCTCGTGCGCACCAAGGGCGAGGCCGGCACCGGCGACATCGTCGAGGCCGTGCGCCACATGCGTGCCGTGCAATCGGCGCTGCGCCGGCTGACGACGCTCGGGCCCGAGGAGCTGATGGCCGAGGCCAAGAACCTGGGCGCGCCCTACGAGCTGGTGCGAATGGTGGCGGCCAGCGGGAAGCTGCCGGTGCCCAACTTCGCCGCCGGTGGCATCGCGACGCCTGCCGACGCCGCGCTGATGATGCAGCTCGGCGCCGAGACGGTCTTCGTCGGCTCGGGCATCTTCAAGTCGACCGACCCGGCGCGGCGCGCGCGCGCGGTGGTGCAGGCCACCACGCACTACAAGGACCCCAAGCTGGTGGCCGAGGCCTCGCGCGGGCTGGGCGAGGCGATGCGCGGCGTCGCGACGGAGTCGATGCCCGAGGCCGAGCGCCTGGCGACGCGCGGCTGGTGATGGCCGGCGCGTTCGGCGTCCTCGCCCTGCAGGGCGACTTCGCGGCCCACGCGGCCGTGCTGCGGCGCCTCGGCGTCGACGCGCCGGAGGTGCGCCGCGTGGCCGAGCTCGCGGGTCTCGACGGTCTGGTGATCCCGGGCGGCGAGAGCACCACGCTGCTGCACCTGATGCGGGACGAGCCCTGGTTCGAGGCGCTGCGCGCCTTCCACGCGCGGGGCGGCGCGCTCCTCGGCACCTGCGCCGGGGCGATCCTGCTGGCGCGCGAGGTGCGGCCGGGCCAGGCGAGCCTGGGCCTGCTCGACGCCTGCGTCGAGCGCAACGGCTTCGGCCGGCAGCGCGAGTCGTTCGAGATCCCGCTCGTCGCGCGCGCGGAGCTGGGCTCGCTCTCCGGCATCTTCATCCGCGCCCCGCGCTTCGTCTCGCTCGGAGCCGGGGTCGAGCTGCTGGCGGAGCTGGCGCTGCCCGGCGCGGAGGCCGAGCCGGTGCTGGTGCGCCAGGGCCGCGTGATCGCGGCGACTTTTCATCCGGAGCTGCGCGGCGCCACAGCCCTGCACGAGCTGCTGCTCGACGCCGCGGCCGCGCACGCCCGCGCAGGAGCCCAGGCGTCCGCGGGAGCTCCCGCGTGAGCGCGGGTGTCTCCGGCGTGCACCGCGGCGACGAGAAGGCGGCCAATCTCGCCCAGGTGGTTGGCGGCTCGCTCGAGTGGCGCCGCGAGGGCTTCCTCGTCACGACCGACCCTGCCCGCTTCGACCTCGACGTGATTCACGGCTACCTCCACCGCAGCTACTGGGCCGAGGGCATTCCGCGCGAGACCGTCGAGCGCTCGCTGCGGAACTCGCTGGGCTTCGCGCTGATCGCGCAGGACGGGCAGGGCGGGACGCCGGGGCAGGTCGGCTTCGCCCGCGTGGTCAGCGACCGAGCCACCTTCGCCTGGCTCGCCGACGTCTTCGTGCTCGAGGAGTGGCGCGGGCGCGGCCTCTCGAAGTGGCTGGTCGCCTGCGTCCTGGATCACCCGGAGCTGCAGGGCCTGCGCCGCTTCACGCTCGGCACCCGCGACGCGCACGGCCTCTACGCGCGTTTCGGCTTCGCCGCGCTGGCGGAGCCGACGCGCGCGATGGAGATCGTGAAGCCGGACGTCTACCGGGCGACGGCGGGCGATGCGCGGGTTGCGAACGGCGAGCGCGCAGAAGGGAGCGCGAGGTGACCCGGCAAGCCGTACGCCTGCGCGAGAAGCTGGCGCTCTTCCAGGAACGCTGGTCGCCGCGCATCGTCGCGAGCATGAACGACTACCACTTCAAGCTCGCGAAGCTCGAGGGCGAGTTCGTCTGGCACGCGCACGCCGAGACCGACGAGGCCTTCCTGGTGCTCGAGGGCGAGCTGGTGATCGAGCTGCGCGACGGCCGCGTCGCGCTCGGCCCCGGCGACCTCTACGTGGTGCCGAAGGGCGTCGAGCACAAGCCCGTCGCTGCCCGCGAGTGTCACGTGCTGCTGATCGAACCCGCCGGCACCGTCAACACCGGCGACGCCGCTGCCGAGGGCACCGCGGGCGCCTGGATCTAGGTCGGCTCGCGGCCCCGAGACCACGCTGCGGCCCACAGCTGCCGGCTGGGCGGCGCCGAGGTTCACGCCTGCGTCATCGACCCCCCACCCCTATCCCCTCCCCACATACGGGGGAGGGGGAATCACTCGCGGGTCGCGTCGCGACCTGACGGGGCGCCGCGACGCGCTGCGTCTTCATCGACCCCCCACCCCTATCCCCTCCCCACATACGGGGGAGGGGAAATCACTCGCGGGTCGCGTCGCAACCTGACGGGGCGTCGCGACCCGCTGCGTCTGCGAGCGGCGATCCGGTTCGGGCTAAGTAGCCACCGACCGGGGGGGCACCGCACCCGCGCGAGCCCCAGCAACGGGCTGCGAGCGCAGTCCGGGTTAGCCAGAAAGGACTCTCGCTCGGGCTGCGGCCCGTAGCTGTCGCTGGGCGGCGTCGGGGTTCACGCCTGCGCGGGGTCGCTGCGGGGCGCCTCGTCTTCGAGAGGAAGATCGGCAGTTGCGCCCCTCCGCTCGATCGGCGCGGACGCCGTGGCAAGGCCGGTCGTGTCCCATGCGCGCCTCAACGCCCCGCTCCGGCGTCACCTAGGCCGCCGCCCTCGCCCGAACCAGATGCGGCTCCCCGCCTTTCATCCGTCGCATGTGGCTGAAAGGCCATGGGCATTCACTTCGGCGAAGCGAGCGGGGGTTGGGGAGTGCGGCGCAGCACTCAGGCCACAGCAACAGGCTGCGAGCGCAGCCGAATTCACTTCGGCGAAGCGAGCGGGGGCCTGGGGGGTGCGACGCAGCACTCAGGCCGCAGCTACGGGCTGCGAGCGAAGCGGGATTCACTCCCGCGAAGCGAGCGGGGGTTCAAGGGGGCGCGGCGCAGCACTCAGGCCGCAGCTACGGGCTGCGAGCGCAGCCGAATTCACTTCGGCGTAGCGAGCCGGGGGGCCTGGGGGGTGCGACGCAGCACCCCCCAGACTCAATCTTTGGACTTGAAGATCGCCTCGACCGTTTCCTGGGCGCGCTTCTTCTGGTAGGTCGAGAGCACCTGCTTCACGTGCGGGTGCGACTGCGCGATCTGGTCGAGCGTGGGCTTGTCGAGCTCGAGCACCTCCGTCTCGACGGCGGCGACGATGGTGGCCGTGCGCGGCTTGCCGGAGATCAGCGAGACCTCCCCGAAGAAGTCGCCTTCGCCCAGCACCTTCACCATCAGGTACTCGCCCTTCGGGTTGCGCACCCACACCTTCGCGCGGCCCGAGGCGATGATGAACATGCTGTTGCCGGGCGCGCCCTCGCCCACCAGCACGTCGCCGGGCTCGAAGCTCAGGAACTTCAGGCCGCGGATGATGGCCGCCAGCTCGCTCTGCTCGAAGCCCTCGAACAGCGGCGTTTGCAGGAAGGAGCGCGCCTGCTGGCTGACCGAGGTCGGTTCGGGCTCCGCGGGCTCGTCGATCTCGATCGAGTCCATGCCCTCGAGGTCGAGCGCGCTCTCCTCGATCTCGGGCACCGCCAGCGGCTCCTCCGAGGTCCCGAGCGTGATCTCGGAGGAGGAGGAGTCGATCTCCTCGAAGCCGAACTCCATCGCCGGCCGCGGCGTGGGCGCGCTGGTCGCCCGGCTCACCTTCTCCTGCACGAGGTGGTCGAGCCGGTCCTGCACGTCCTGGCGTCCGGGCTCCAGCTTGTCGATGCGCTTCAGGAACGCGATCGCCTTCGCCGTGAAGCCGTCCGAGGCATGCTCGTCGGCCAGCCCCATCAGCAGCGGGATCGCCTCGCGGTTGCGGTTGGCGCCGATCAGGGCGTCCGCGTGCTGCAGCCGCAGGCGCACGTCCTTCGGCCGCTTCCGCAGCTCGAGCTTGACCAGCTCGATCGCCTTCGCGTAGCTCTTCTGCGCGAGAAGATCCTGGATCGAAGTCATCGCCGGACACAGAGTTAAAGCCCTGCCGCTGGGCCGAGTCAAGCGCGCGGCGGCTTATGATCCGCGGGTGCCGCTCGCACCGGTGATTCTGCTCACACCGTCGCAGGCGGCGGCCCTCGAGCTGCCTCGCCGGCTCGCGGAGCTGGGCCGGGCTCGCGCCGGGATCCTTCCCACCAGACTGCTGGACCTCGCGAGGCGGATCGCGGAGCCGGAGCTGCTCGGGCAGGGCCTGCGGTCCTGGGACCTCGGTCACGACGCGCTGCTCGCGGCGCGCCTGTTGTCGGGGGCGCACGGCCTGCGGCTTCCCGCCGAGGTGCCCCGCGCGCGCGTCGCCGCGGCCCTCGCTCGCACGCTCGGCGCGCTCCGGCGCGCGGGGGTTCCGCCGGGCGCGCTCAGCCGGCTGGCCGCCGGCGCGAAGACCGAGGAGGACGGCGTCCGCCTGCGGGCCGTGGCCGGGCTGTACGAGGCATTCCATCTGGCGATCGAAGCGCGCTTCGCCGACACCGCGTGCCTGCTGCGTGCCGCGGCGGAGCGCGCCGCGACCACGACCTGGCTGAAGCAGGCCGAGATCCTGGTGGTCGGCGCCCCCGAGCTCGACCCGCTCGAGCGCGAGCTGCTGCGCGCGCTCGCGGCGGCGGTCCCGCTGCGCTTCCTGGCCGATCCCGTGCCCGACTCGCTGCGGGCGGGGGCCTTCGCGGCCTGGGCCGAGGCCTCGGGGCTGGTGGCTTCGACCTGGAGCGCCACGGCGCTGGCGGAGCTCGAGCCAAAGGCGCCGGCCGCCAGCCTGCGCCGCCTGCGCGAGCGTCTCTTCGAGCCCCCCGCGGGCGAGGCGTGTTTCGACGACGCGATCGAGCTGCTGACGGCGCCCGGCGAGGCCGCCGAGGTGCGCGCGATCGCGCGCAGGCTGCTGCGCGAGGCGGCGCGCGGCATCGCGTTCGAGGAAATGGGCGTGATCCTGCCGCGGCCCGAGCCCTACGCGCCTCTCTTCGCCGACCTCTTCGACCGCCTGGGCGTCCCGCACCGCCTGCACCCTTCGCTGCCCCTGCGCTTCGGGCGCAGCGCCCGCTCGCTGCTGCTGCTGTTGCGCTGCCGGGGCCTCGAGCGCGCGGCCGTGATGGAGTTCCTGACCTTCGCGCCGATCCCGTTCCCGGCGATGCTGGGAGAAGGCGAGGCGGTGCGGCCGGCGCAGTGGGACGCCGTCAGCCGCGACGCGCGCATCGTCTCGGGCCTGGAGCGCTGGATCATCGGCCTGCGCCGCCATGCGGAGGAGGAACGCGGCGGCGCGGAGGCGGAGAGAAGCGGCGAGCGCCGGCTGAAGCGGCTCGAGCGCGCCCGCGACGCCGAGAACCTGCTGCGCGTCGTCGAGCTGCTGGCCCAGACGCTGGAGCTGCTCTCGGGGGAGGCCTCCTGGCCCGAGTGGTCGCGGCGCCTCGCCGGCGTCGTCGAGCAGTGGCTGGGCCCGGAGCGCGACACCGAGGCGGTGGCCGAGGTCGTCGCCGACACGGCCGCGCTCGGCTCGATCGAAGGGCGCGTCGCCTGGCCCGCGGTGGAGGACGTGATCGAGGCGCGCTTCGAGTGGGAGCGGCTTCCGCTGCGCGCGAGCGAGGGCGGCGCCGTGCACGTCGGCGCGCTCGACGCGATGGCCGGCCTGCATTTCCGGGTGGTGGCGATCCCCGGTCTCGTCGAGGGCGGCTTTCCTGGCGCCTTCCGCCAGGACCCGTTCCTGCTCGATGCGGAACGCGAGGCACTCGCGGCTCTCACCAGCCCGCTGACGTCGGAGGCGCCGGCGATGCCGCCCGCCAGCGCGGCGTCCGGCTCGCGACGCCGCCGCGTGCCGCGCGCGCAGCTCTCGCTGTTCGACGCCGAGCCGCCCACGCCCGCTCCGCGGCTCGCGGCGCAGCGGCCGCTGCCGACGGCCCAGGACCGCCTCGAGGAGGCCCGGCGCGGGTTCCAGCGGGCGATCGCGCAAGCGACCGAGAAGCTGATCCTGTCGTACCCGCGGGCGGACCCGCGCAGCGGCCGCGAACGGCTGCCTTCGCTCTTCTTCGCCGCCGCCGCCTCCACCCTCGCCGGCCGCCCGCTCGAGACGCGGGCGCTGGAGGAGCGCCTCGTCGAGGACGACCCGGGGGAGCTGCCGCTCGCGCTGGCGCTCGACAGCGCGGAGCGGGACCGCGCGCGCGTCAAGGCGGGGGGTGCTGCGGCGGTGCGCGCGATCGCGGCGGGCTCGCGCTTCTTCCGCCAGTCGCACCTCGCGGCGCAGGCGCGCTGGTCGCGCGAGCTGACGCCGTACGACGGCCTGATCGCGTGGTCGAGCCGCGACGCGAACGCCGCGGACATCGCGGCGGCCGTGCGCGAGAGGCTCGACCCCCTGCGCGCGGCCTCGATCTCCGCCAGCCGCTTCGCCGTCTACGCGCGCTGCGGCTTCCAGTACCTGCTCGAGCACGTGCTGAAGCTCGAGCCGGCGCTGGAGCCGGAGGAGCGCAAGAAGCTGGAGCCGCTCGAGCGCGGGCTGCTCTTCCACGAGGTGGCGGAGACGTTCCTGCGGGCCCTGCGCGACGAAGAGGCGCTGCCGGTGCGCGACGACGCGCCCGCGCGCGAACGCCTGCTGGCCCTGGCCGACGCGGCGCTCGAGCACCACGTCGCCGGCAGCCCGCCGCGCTTTCTCACGCTGTGGGAGCGCGAGCGGCGGCGCTTCCACGAGCTGCTGCTCGCCTGGCTCGAGCGCGAGGCGGCCGCCGCCGCGCGCGCGACGCCGCTCCACTTCGAGGTCGGCTTCGGCCCGTCGGTGGCGCCCTCGCCGGGCGAGCCGCACCTCCCGGAGGCGCTCGAGATCGATCTCGGCGACGGGCACGCGCTGCGCGTCTCGGGCAAGATCGACCGCATCGACGCGCGTCCCGACGGCACGCTGCTGCTGCGCGACTACAAGACCGGCAGGGCCCCGAAGGACGAGGCGGGGCTCTTCCGCGGGGGCAAGCAGCTGCAGATCCCCTTCTACATCCTGGCCGCGGCGAAGCTCTTCCCCGAGACGCCCGTCACCGAGGCCTTCCTCGACTACGTGGACGGCGGGCGCCAGGTGGGCGTCAGCCCCGAGATCGTGCGCGGCGACTCCTTCCGGGCGGTGCTGCGCGGCCTGGTCGACCAGATCGCGGCGGGCGTCTTCCTGCAGGAGCCCTCTGCCTGCGACTTCTGCGACTTCACCGCGGTCTGCGGCCCGAAGCCTCTGATCGCGCAGCGACGCGACTACAAGCTCGGCGACCCGCGCGTGCAGGGCGTGCTGCGCCTGCGGAACATCTGATGGCCCGGCTGCCGGTCGACCACGACGCCCGCGAGAGCGCCCGCGCGCTGCACGACCAGAGCTTCGTGATCGAGGCGGGCGCCGGCACCGGCAAGACGACCCTGCTCGTCGATCGCATCGAGCGCCTGATCCGCGCCGGGCGGGCGCGGATCGACGAGATCGCCGCCGTCACCTTCACCGAGAATGCGGCCACCACCATGAAGCTGCGCCTGCGCGAGCGCCTCGAGCGCGCGCGCGTGGACGCCACGGCCGGCGAGGAGGAGCGCGAGCGCGCGGCGGCCGCTCTCGACAGCCTCGAGCGCGCGCAGGTCTCGACGATCCACGCGCTATGCGCCGCGATCCTCTCGGAGCGCCCGCTCGAGTGCGGCGTGGCGCCGGGGTTCCGGGTGGCGGACGAGGCCGAGACGGATCAGCTCTTCCGCGAGGCGTGGGAGGAGTGGCTGGCGGAGCGCCTGACGACGGGCGACGAGCTGATCCTCGACGCGCTCGACCGCGAGATCCCGCTCGAGGGCGTCGGACCCTGGGGCGAGCGCAGCTCGCTGCGTGGCCTCGCCCGCGTGCTGCTCGAGCAGCGCGACCTCGAGCCGCTGCTGGCGCAGGACGCGGTCGATCCTGTCGCCTGGCGCGCCGAGCTCCAGCAGAAGGCGGCCCGAGCGCGCGAGCTGGTGGCACAGGTGGGAACAGGCGACGCGCTCGCGGCCAAGCTGCAGCGCCTCGTCGAGCTGAGCGACGAGGCCGAGGGCCTCTCGGGCAAGGCCCTCGAGCAGCACCTGCTGTCGCTGCCCGCGCTGCCGCGCCACGGCGGCTTCCGCCCGCGCTGGCCCTCGGCCGAGGCGCTCGAGGAGGCGCAGCGCCTGCTCGACTGGGCGAAGCTCACCCCGGCCGCCTGGCGCGCGGCCCGCGGCTCGTCGCTGCACGGCCGGCTGGTGGAGGCGCTGCGCGGCGTCGTGCGCAGCTACGAGCGCCGCAAGGCCGCCCGCGGCGCGCTCGACTTCCTCGACCTGCTGGCCCTCGCGCGCGACGCCCTGCGCGATCGCGAGGCGGTGCGGCGCTACTTCAAGTCGCGCTTCCGCGTGCTGTTGATCGACGAGTTCCAGGACACCGACCCGCTGCAGGTGGAGATCGCGGACCTGCTGGCCGGCGAGACGCCCGGAGGGCTGGTGGTGGTGGGCGACGCCAAGCAATCGATCTACCGCTTCCGGCGGGCCGAGGTCGCCTACTTCGAGCGCGCGGCGGAGCGGGCGCGGCGCACTCCGGGACACGCCGTGCTGAAGCTGACGCAGAACTTCCGCTCGCGGCCCGCCATCCTGCGTTTCGTGAACCGCGTCTTCGGCGAGCTGATCCAGCCCTCGGAGGAAGCGGGCCAGACGAGCTACGAGCCGATCGAGCCGCCGCCCGGGCTGCCGGACGAGCCGTCGGTCGTCGCGCTGCGCTTCGACGCCGACTTCGGCGCCGAGGGCGAGGAGCTGCTGCGCGCCGAGGCCAGGGCGCTCGCGATCTGGATCGCACGCGCCGCGCGCGGCAAGCTCGTGGTGCGCGATCCCGCGACCGGCGAGGAGCGCGCGAGCCGCGCGGGCGACGTGATGGTGCTGGCGCGCCGCTTCACGCAGCTGCGCTACCTGGAGGAGGCCCTCGACGCCGCCGACCTGCGCTCGACCGTCGAGGGCGGCAAGTCGTTCTTCGACCGCCAGGAGGTCCACGAGACGCTCGCGGTGCTGCGGGCGATCGAGGACCCGTCGGATCGCGTCTCGCTGGTGGCGGCGCTGCGCTCGTCGTTCTTCGGCGTCAGCGACCGGGACATCGTGGCCTTCGCGCTGCACGGCGGCCGGCTGGCGCTCGACGCGGAGGATGCTTCGCTCCCCGGCGCCGCAGCGCTCGGTCCGGCGCTCGCGGTGCTGCGCGAGCTTCACGGCCGGCGCGGCGCCGTCTCCGTGGCGGCGTTGCTCGAGTGGCTCTACGACGAGACGCGCGTGCAGGCCGCGCTCTCCGGCACCCGGCGCGGCGAGGCCCAGGTGGCGAACCTGGAGAAGGTGGCGGCGCTCGCGCGCCAGGCGGCCGAGCTCGGCGCGCTCACGCTGCGCGGGTTCACCACACTGCTCGAGGACCGCATCGAGAACGCCCGCGAGGAGCCGGACCTGCCGGTGTCGCGGCCCGGAGACCACGACACGCTGCGCATCCTCTCGATCCACCGCGCGAAGGGGCTGGAGTCGCCGATCGTCGTGCTGCACGACACCGCCGACCGCTTCGCCAGCAAGGCCGACGTGATCCCGCTGTGGGACGAGCGCCGAGTGGCGGTGGGCTTCCGCGCCGGCTGCCAGCCGCCGAACTGGGACGTGCTGTCGGCGCGCGAGGAGCAGCGCGCCTGGGCCGAGGCGAAGCGCCTGCTGTACGTCGCCACCACGCGGGCGCGGGACTGGCTGGTGGTGCCGCAGCCGCCGTCCTCCGCGCGCGTGGGCGGGTTCTGGAAGGACCTGGTGGACCGCCTGCCGCGCGAGTCCGACGCCGACGTGCAGGTGGTGGACGCCGACACCCTGCCGGTTCCCGAGCCGACGGCGCCACGGCCGGACCTGCGCGCCCTCGCGGCGGCCGAGGGCGACGACGCCGTGGCGGCGCGCTGGGAGGCCGAGCGGCGCGAGCTGCTGGCGGCCGCTGCCTCGCGCCCCTTCGTGCCGATCGCGGCGACGGCCGTGGCCGCGCGCACGTCCCCGCCGCCGAGCCTCACGCCGGCCGCCACCGGCGGCCGCGACTTCGGCCGGCTCGTCCACCAGATCCTCGAGTGGATCCCGCTCGACGCGTCGGAGCGCGCGCTCGCGATGGCACAGGCACTGGCCCCGCGCCACGGCCTCGACGAGGCCGGCGCCGCGCGTGCCGCCGCCGCCGTGCGCGCGGCGCTCGCGACGCCGGTGATGGACCGCGCGCGCCGGGCCGGCCGCATCCACCGCGAGCTGCGCTTCTGGATGCCCGAGGAAGGCGCGCTGATCGAGGGCATCGTGGATCTGGTGATCGAGGAGGACGGCGAGCTGGTGCTGGTCGACTACAAGACCGACCGCATCACCGACGAGCAGGCGATCGCGCAGGCGGCGCATCACGCGCCCCAGCTCCAGCTCTACGGCCGCGGCCTCGCCACGGCCACGGGTCTCCGCATCCGCGAACGCCTGGTGCTGTTCACGGCCCTCGGCCGCACGGTGCAGGTGTAGAAGGCCCCGCGTCGCAATGCCGCGTGCTAGCGTGCCTTCCATGGGCGCGCCCGAGTTCTCGTGGTCGGCCTCGCGGCACGACACCTTCTCGACCTGCCGGCGCCGATACTTCTACTCCTACTACGTCGCCCCCGAAGACCCCGAGATCCAGCGCCTCAAGCGGCTCTCCGCGCTGCCGATGTGGGCGGGCAGCGTCGTTCACGAGACGATCGAGGCCTTCCTCGAGTCCAACGACTCGTTGCCCTCCGAGGCGGTGCAGGAGGCGATCGGCCGTGAGGCGGTCCACGCGCGGATGCTCTCCGACTGGCGTGAGAGCGAGGCGGGCGGCGGGCGCTTCCGCCTGTTCGAGCACGAGTACGGCGTGCCCGTCGAGCAGGAGGACAAGAAGGTCGCGGTCGGCATCGTGCTCCGCTCGCTGCGGAACTTCTTCCGCAGCGAGACGCTGCGCGAGGCGTTCGCGGCGGGCCGCGAGCGCTGGCTGACGGTGGAGGACCTGGTGTCGTTCGAGGTCGGCGGCGCCACCGTGCTGATGCGGATGGACCTCGCCTATCGGACGCCCGGGGGCCGCGTGCGCATCGTGGACTGGAAGACCGGCCGCTCGGAGGGCCGCTTCAACGAAGTCCAGGTCGCCGGCTACGCGCTCTACGCGACGCAGGCGGGCTGGGCGGCCTCGGCGGAGGAGATCGAGACGGAGCTCGCCTACCTCGCGATCCCGCGCAGCACGCGGCGCAGCGTCGACGGCCGCAAGCTCGACGCCGCCCGGCGTTTCATCGAGAAGAGCGTCTCCAGCATGAAGTCGCTGCTCTACGATCCCGCGGCGAACCTCGGCCGGCTCGAGGACTTTCCGATGCTGGTCGACCGGCCGCGGATCTGCCGCCGCTGCAACTTCCGCAAGCTCTGCTTCCCTCGCGGGAACGAGCAGGCGCTCCCGCAGGACGGCGGCCCCGCGAGTCCCTGAGGCGCCGGCTCAGTTGGCGGGCGGCAGGCTGACGCTCACCGAGAAGGCCCCGCGGAAGTCGCCGGCCCTGTAGCCGGTCGCCTTGTCGTGCGGGTAGCGCTCCGCGAGCGACCGCCGCACCGCGGGATCAAGCGCCGACGGCTCGCCGTGGCAGGCGAGGCACGCCTGCGCGATCACGATCGGCTTCAGGTAGCGCAGCGTGCGCGGCCCCTTCGCCGGTCCGACGATCTCGCTCAGCTCCGGCGGAAGCGCTGCCAAGGCATGGGCCGCGGCGAGCTGCTCGAGGCCTGCCTTCTCCCAGTCGTCCGGCGCGTTCGCGGGGTTGCGCGGCCGCTGGGTGACGCGCCGGATCGCGAGGCCGTCCTTCGACTGCTCGACGGCGATGCGCGGAGCGATCTCGGAGCAGGCCTTGATGCCTTGCGGCGGGCCGCCGGCCTGCAGCTCCGCGGCCAGCGCTTTCAGCAGGGCGCCGCCGAGCGTCTGCGCCGCGGCTCGCGCCCGCTCGAGCGCGGGCCCCAGCGCCGGGTCGGGCGCGGGGGACGCCTGGGAGGCCGCGGGCGCGCCAGCCGCACGCGCGGACGACGAGGCCAGGGCCGCGCCGAACGCCAGCGCGACGACGATGACTGGGACTGCGGGTGACGGGCGCATGGGCCTCCTCCGCTGCTGGCGAAGGCTACACCCGCGCTCAGTGCAGGTGGGCCTGCGGGTTCGGCGGCGGCAGCGCCCGGAAGGCCGGGTGGTCGGTCCGGCCTCCGGTCAGCACCATCGCGTACAGGAAGGGCGGGAAGCTGACGGCTTTGCGGCCGTTGAGCAGCACGAGCGGGGTGCCTTCGAGCTCGTACTTCACGGCCAGCTCGACGTCGCTCTTCAGCTTCGCGGCGGTCTCGGGGCTCTTCAGGCAGGCCTCGAGCTCGGCCCGCGGCAGCAGGCCCGCGGCGAACGCGTAGACGTCGGCGCTCGAGAGCGTCTCCTGCTTCGCGAACAGCCTCGCCGCGAGCTCCGAAGCGCCCGGCCGGCCCTCGGCGCAGATGCGCGCGCGGGCGGCCAGGCAGCGAACGGGATCGCCGCCCTTCTGCACGTACGGGTTGCACTCGGCGTCGAGCGGGAACTGCCGGGCCTCGACGCTGAAGCGGCCGGGCGCCTCGCGCTCGAGCGCCCCGAGCGTCTCGTGAAGCTCCGCGCAGTGGTCGCAGCGCACGTCGGTGAAGTCGGTGATGCGCAGGGGAGCATCCTCGGGGCCCACCAGAGCGCGCGCCGGGCCGGGCGGCAGCGCGATCGCGCCCTTGTACAGGTAGAGCGCGTCCGAGAGCGTCTGTCGCAGGCCGGGCTGCAGCGAGGCGACGAGCTGCGAGACGGCGTCGCTCCCGGCGACGGGGGCTCCGGCCGCGGGCGACGTGATCGCGGCCAGCGCCGCAGCGTCGCGCGTCGACGGCGTGCTCCGGCCGGGATACAGCAGCAGCACGAAGGCCGCGGCCAGCGAGCCCACTGCGAGCGCCACGCCGCGCTCGCGCTGGGGCAGGCCGAGCGGCTGCCAGCCGAACAGCGCGATGCCCGCGTAGCCGAACGCCAGCAGGTAGCTCAGGAAGCAGCCCGAGCAGAAGCTCCTGACCTGCAGCGCGGCCGCCAGCAGCACGCAGACCGCCACGACCCCACCCGCGGCCAGCACGCGCACGGCGCTCAGGACACCCGGGTCCGGCTTGCCCTGGGCCGCGCGCTGCAGCGCGACGAGCGGCAGCGCCAGCGCCGCGAGCGCCCAGACGAGGCCCCAGCCGGCGATCGGCAGGCCGCTCCAGCGGTGGATCGCGACGGCGAAGGAGCCGTCCCACAGCCGCGCGCAGGCGTCGGGATCGGACAGCGCGCAGAACGCCTGGCCTCCCGCGCGCGCGAGCAGGAGCTCGGCCCACAGGAAGAGCGACAGCAGGGCCGACAGCACGCCGAGCGCGACGAGGCCGGCGAGCGAGCCGGGCGTCGGCTGGAAGGGGGCCGGAGTCTTCGGCTGCTCGCTCATGGCTGCCTCAGGAGCGCGGCTTGAGGACGATGCGCACGTCGGAGCGGCCGAGCTTCACGTGGTCCTCGCGGCCGTAGGGATCGCTCGGCGGCCGGGTGACGGGATCGCCGTCGGCGTCGAGGCGCGCCTCGATCAGGACGGGGTCGGGCACCGGCTCCCCGCTCATCGAGTTCGCCTGGCCGACCTCGAACTTCAGGGGAAACGCGCTGGCGACCAGGCGCAGCACGGCGGCGGGCTGGCCCGCGCCGAACCCCGACTCGCGCAGGATCACGTAGACGATGGCGCCCGGCTTGAACGCGGCGCGCGCTGACGGATCGAGCTCGAGGACACCCGAGACCGAGCGCCCGGCCGGCGCGCCAGCGGCTGACCCCGCGAGACCGCCGGCCGTCCCCCCAGGCGCGGCGCCAGCGGCGGCCTGCGTGGATGAGCCGGCCGCGGCGGTCCGCCCCGCTGGCGCTGTCGCACCGCCGGGCTGCCCCGGCACGGGGACTCCGGCGTGCGGATCTTCGGCTTCCGGAGCCGGGGCGACCGGCTCCTCGTTCGCGGCCTGGCGCAGCTCGGCGAGCAGGCCGCGCAGGCCCTCCGCGCGATCGGGGAAGCGCCGCGACGCGCTGGCCAGCACCTTCTCGGCCTCGGGCGCGCGACCCACGCGTGTGTAGACGAGCATCAGGTGGATGTAGCCGTCGATCAGGCCGGGGTCGCTCTCGATCGCCTGCTGGAGCATCGCCTCGGCCTTGTCGGGCTGGCCCATCGCGAGGCGCACGAGCGACTGGTAGGCGAGAGCGCGCGCGTTCTTCGGGTCCTTCTCCAGGACGACCTGCGTCTCCGTGAAGACGGACATCATGTCTTGGCGCATCAACTGCAGACGCGCGAGCTCGAGGCGCGCCTCGACGTCGCCGGGGCTCGCCTGCACCCGCGCCTGCGCCGCCGCCACCTCCGCGTCGCTCGCCGCGCTGTTCTCGGCGGGCGCCGGCGCGCCTCCCATGCCGGGCGTGTCGCCGGTGACGCTGCCGCCCGTGCCGCGCTCCCGCGCCGACTGCGAGACGAGGAAGAGCACGAGGCCGATCGCCGCGGCCGAGCCGACGCCCCAGGCGAAGCCCTTCATCGCCGAGGGCGGCGCGGCGGCCGCCGCGGGCGCCTCGGGTGCGGCAGCGGGCGCCTCGGCCTGGCCGACGGCGGGCGCGAGCGCCGCGGCCTTGCGCGCCTTGCGGGTCACAGGCGCGGAGAGGGCCTCGATCTGGCTCAGCACGCGCGCGGCCGAGAGCTCGAGCGCGAGCCGATCCGCCTCGCGCTGCTCGGGCGCGCGGCGGTCGGCGCCGAGATCGATCTCGCGCAACTGCGACACCAGCGCGTCGAGCCTGGCCAGCAGGTCCCGCTTTTCGAGCGAGTCCTCCGCCGGCGCCGGCCGCGACTGCGCGGCGAAACGCCACAGGATCACGGCTCCGAGCACGATGCCGGCCGCGAGGAACGCGACGGCCGGGCCCCAGTCGACCTCGCCCATGGATGTCTCTTCGGCCTCAGCCCTTCGCTGGCCGGACGCCGGCCGGCCAGCCGTAGGCGATCTCGCGCACGCGCAGGACCAGGCGTGCCAGCTCGGGGTCATCCGGCAGCGGGTCGACGCCGGAGCTCGCCGACGCCGGCGGCGCCTCGGCGCCGCTCGCCGAGCTGGCTGCGGCAACGGCGGGCGCCGCTGACTCGTGAGGCGGAACTTGTGCGGCCCGATCGCCGGCCGGCCCTGCGAGAGGCGCGCCGGCCGGAACCGCCGGCAGGGCGCCCGGTTGACGCCGCAACGCCAGGAACACGATCGCGGCCCCGGCCCCCAGACCCACCAGCGGCGCGAGCCAGACCAGCCAGTTGACGCCGCGCAGCGGCGGCTGCAGCCGCACGAACTCGCCGTAGGACGCCTCGTAGTAGGACAGGATCTGGTCCTCGGCGAAACCCGCGCCCACCAGCTCGCGCACCTGCTGGCGCATGTTGGTCGCCATCGTCGAGGGCGAGTCGCTCACCGACAGCCCCTGGCAGACGGGGCAGCGCAGCAGCGAGCCGACGCGCTTCGCCTCCTCCTCCTGCGCCTCTCCGCTGAGCCTTGCTCCGCGCGGCGGACCCACGACCTGCTGCACGCGCGAAAGATCGAGCGGCTGCTCGTCGAGACGCGGAGCCGCCGCGGTCTCGGCCGGCGCCTGCGCGAAGAGCGGCAACGCGGACGCCAGCAGCACGAAACGGGCCGCGGCGAGCGCGCGCCGCACGCTCCGGATCACCGCGAGCTCCGCCGGGCGACGGCTCCGGCGCGCGCCTTCTCGACGAAGCCCTGCAGCAGGCTCGAGCTCAACGGGCCCACGTACTTGCTGGCGATCGTGCCGTCGGGCGCGATGAAGTAGGTCTCCGGCACGCCGTAGACGCCGTAGGCGATCGCGGTCTTGCCGCCGTCGTCCATCAGCGAGGGGTAGCTCGCCCCCTGCCGGCGCAGGAAAGCCGCCACCTTGGGCTCCTCGTCCTCGTAGATGACGCCGAGGAAGACCACGTCCTGGCCGTAGCGCCGCGCGCCCTCGACGAGCACCGGGTGCTCCTGGAAGCACGGCGCGCACCAGGTCGCCCAGAAGTTGAGAACGACGGTCTTGCCGCGCAGCGACTCGAGGCTCACCGGCTCGCTGCCGCCGACCGGTTTCAGCGCGAAAGGCGGGGCCGCCCGGCCGACGAGCGGCGAGTCCATCTTGCGCGGATCGCGGCCGAGGCCCAGCACCAGCAGCACCAGCAGCGGCAGCGCCAGCACGGCGCCACCGATCAGCACCTTCCGGTTCATGGCGTCCTCCGCGCGCGCCGCGAGCCCCGCGTCGGCATGCTCAGCGCGTGGCGGCCGGGGCGGCCGCGGGAGCCACGGCCGGCGCCGGGGCGGCCAGCGCGGCGCTCGCCCGGCGCGAAGGCAGCAGCGCGAACAGCCCGCCGAGGCCCATGATGCCGGTGGCCACCCAGATCCACACGATCATCGGGTTGATCATCGCGTGCAGACCGGCCTGCCGGCCGTCGGGGTCGAGGTTCAGCACCGACAGGTAGAGGTCGTGGGCGGCCGTCGAGCGGACCGCCGGCGTGCCCACCGGCTCGCGCTGCGACGAGTAGTAGTTCATGCGCGGCCGCAGCACGCCGGCTTCGGCGCCGTCGCGCTTGACGCCGACGTTGGCGACGAGCGCCTCGCGGTGCGGCTCGCTGACGCGGTCGACGCCCTGGAACGTCAGCGTGTAGGGCCCGAGCGTCACCGACTCGCCGCGCGCGAGCTGGACCTCGGTGGTGACGCCTTCCGTGCTGCTGACGGCCACCGCCACCAGTGCCAGCACCATCCCCGCGTGCACCACGTAGCCGGCCACGCGCCGGCGGCCGCGGCTCTGCACCTCGCGCACGGCCGCGAGCAGGCCCTCGCCGCGCTGGAGACGGCGGCCGACCGGCAGCCACAGCTCGCCGAGCGTCACCTGGGCGGCGTAGCCGCCGCAGGCGAGCGCCAGCAGCGTCCACGGGTGCCGCACGCCGGTGGCGAGGCCGAGCACGGCGAAGCCGAGAGCGCCCGCGAGCGGTGGCAGCAGCGCCGCCTTCAGCTGCTCGCGGCTGACGCGGCCCCAGGGCAGGGCGGGGCCGACGCCGATCAGGAACAGCAGCGCAATGCCGATCGGCACCGCCATGCGGTCGAAGTAGGGCCGGCCCACGCTCATCTGCACGCCGCGCACCGCCTCGACCACCAGCGGGAAGACGGTGCCGACGAGCACCGTGAAGGTGAGCAGCACCAGCAGCAGGTTGTTCAGCAGGAAGCTGGTGTCGCGCGAGGCGCCGGGCTCGAGCGTGCCCTCGGGCGAGAGCCGATCGATGCGCGTGGCGAGCAGCGCCAGCGTGAACAGCGTCGCCGCCACCAGGAACACCAGTATCGTCGGGCCGATGGCGCTCTGGGTGAAGGAGTGCACCGAGTTGAAGACGCCCGAGCGCGTCATGAAGGTGCCGAGGATCGTCAGCAGGAAGGTGGCCAGGATCAGCGTGACGGTCCATCCCTTGAGGACGCCCTTGCGCTCCATCAGCAGCGCCGAGTGGAAGGCGGCCGTGGCCGTCAGCCACGGCAGGAACGAGGCGTTCTCGACCGGGTCCCAGGCCCAGTAGCCGCCCCAGCCGAGCACCTCGTAGGCCCACCAGCCGCCGAGCACGATGGCCACCGTCAGGAACGCCCACGGGATCATCAGCCAGGTGCGCAGCGGGCGCAGGAAGTCGTGGCCGAGGCGGCCCGTGAGCAGCGCGGCCGCCGCGAGGCCGAACGGGATGGTCATGCCCACGAAGCCCGCGTAGAGGAAGGGCGGGTGGATGACCATCAGGAGGTGGTTCTGCAGCAGCGGGTTCGGCCCGGGCCCGTCGCCGGGCGGGTTCGGAACCGTCAGGAACGGCTGCGCCGGGCCCGCGATCAGGAACGCGAAGAAGGCCGCGCAGGCGAGCCAGACGCCGGTGGCCCAGGGCATGTACTCGGCGTGCCGATCGCGGTTCGTGTAGGTCGCGCCGAACACGTAGAGCCCGAGCACCAGGCCCCAGAACAGGATCGAGCCCTCGAGCGAGGACCACAGGCTGACGACCGCCACCCAGTTGGGGACGGCCAGCGAGCCCACCTGCGCGACGTAGGAGACCGAGAAGTCGCGCGCGAGCAGCGCGTAGATCATCAGCAGGTTGGCGCCGATCGCGCAGGCCGCGTAGCCGTACGCGAAGCGCCGCGCCCAGGCCCAGCCGGCGGCCGAGCGGCGCGCGCCCGAGGAGAACGCGACCAGCGCCCCCGCCGTCGCGCACAGCAGCGACAGCAGGATCAGGCTGCGGCCGAGCGGCGCGATCACGGCCTGCGGCTTTCCGCCCCCTCGAGGCCGGTCGTCGAGCGGATCATCGCCTCGGCATCGGGCTTCTCGCCGTCACCGGGCGCCCGGTACTCGTTGCCGTGCGAGACCAGCAGGCGCTGGCTCTGGAAGTAGCCGGCGCGCGTCATCGTGCCCTCGACCACGACGCCGATGCCCTCGCGGAACATCTGCGGCGGAACGCTGGCGCAGCGCACGCGCACCTTCTCCTTGCCGTCGACCACGTCGAACTCGAGCAAGGCCCCCTGGCCCTGCTTGACCGAGCCCTCGGCGACCTGGCCGCCCAGCCGGATCGTGGCGCCGTAGGCCTTGTCGCCGGCGGCTCTCAGCTCCGTGGGACCCCAGTAGTAGACGAGGTTCTCGCCGATGCCTCCGGCCGTGATCAGGCCGAAGCCGGCGAGCGCCACCAGCAGCGCCCCCGCGGCGAGCCAGCGGGTGCGCGACGAGACTCTGGATGAGGACATGACACGACCTTCTATGGGCGGCCGCGGCCTTCGTCGCGCCGGCGGCGGGCTTGCTCGGCCCGGTAGCGCGAGACGACCGAAGCGACGTACACAGTCAGTATAACCACCGAGACCGCGTAGGCGGCCCGGACGTACTCCCAGCCGCCCTCGATGACCCCGGAGCCGAGCGGGTTCATCGGGCCGCCTCGGTCGCCAGCGCCGGCGGGGGCGGCTCGGGCAGCGGCGGCGCCAGCTCGTGCTCGAGCCGCATCCGCGCGATGCGCGTGCGCAGGCTGATCAGGCCGATCATCAGGAACAGGATGCCGAACGCGTTCGTGCGCAGCGGGATCAGGAACGGCGCCGACACCGTCTGCGGGCTCGACTGCATCTGGTGCAGCGAGTTCCACCAGCGCACCGAGAAGTAGACGATCGGCACGTCCACGTAAGCGATGATCGTCGCCACCGCGGACCAGGTCGCGCGCTTGACGGGATCCTCGACGAAGCGGCGCAGCGTCAGGATGCCGACGAAGGCGAAGAACATCACGGCCGTCGTGGTCAGGCGCGGGTCCCAGTCCCAGTAGACGCCCCAGGTGGGCTTCGCCCAGATCGCCCCCTGGATGCAGAGCAGGCCGTTCAGCACGACGCCCATCTCGATCGCCGCCTCGTGCCGCGAGTCCCAGCGGAAGTCGCCCTTCCACAGGTAGGCGAGCGCGGCGCCGAAGGCGAAGCTGAAGGCCAGCAGCGCGTTCCAGGCCGTCGGCACGTGGACGTACATGATCCGGTAGACGTCGCCCATGAACTGCTCCGTGGGCGCCACGAAGAGCCCGATGTACGAGCCCACCAGGAGCAGGAGGGCGCCCAGGGCCAGGAAGGCGTAGGGCATCAATCCTCCACCACGCGACCGAACATCAGGCCGCAGAGCGACCAGTGTATCGCGTTGAACGCCACCAGCAGCTGCACCCACGGCCCCAGCTGGCCCATCGGGTCGCCCTGCATCAGCAGCGCGGTGGCCTTCACGGCGGCGATCAGCACCGGCACCACCAGCGGGAACAGCAGCAGCGGCAGCAGCGTCTGGCGCGAGCGCGCCTGGTGCGTCATCGCGGCATACAGCGTGCCGGGCGCCGACAGCCCGCCCGCGCCGAGCGCGATCACGCCGAGCTGGGCGAAGGGCCGCGGCAGGCTCGCGTCGTAGAGCGCCACCATCAGCGGCACCAGCAGGGCGCCCAGCAGCGTGAGCTGTGCCCAGTTGGAGAGCGCCTTGCCGTAGTAGAGCGCGGCCGGCGCCGCCGGCAGCAGCAGCTGGCCCTCGAGCGCCTTCAGCTCCATCTCGGCCTGGAAGCTCTCGGCCAGCGTCAGCGTCGAGGAGAGCAGCAGCGCGAGCCACAGGAAGCCCGGCGCGATCGTGCGCAGCAGCTCTCCGTTCGGCCCCACCGCGAAGCTGAACAGCAGCAGCGACGTCGCGCCGAAGACGAGCACCGCGAAGAGCTGGGCGGTGGCGCGCGCCTGCAGCAGCAGCTCCTTGCGCAGCGCCGCCAGCAGCATCCTCACGCGCCCTCCGGCAGCGAGGCCGGGTCGAGCCCGCCCTGCGCCGGCAGCAGCGAGGCCCGGCCCTGCCAGCGCAGCCGCCCCTGCTCGAGCACCAGACCCAGGTCGCACAGCGCGGCGCCGCGGTCGAGCAGATGCGTCGCCATCAGCACCGTCGCGCCCCGGGCCTTCAGCCTGGAGAACAGCGTGTCCACCAGCCGGAAGCCGGGCGGATCGAGCTCGCCGTAGGGCTCGTCGAGCAGCACCAGGCCCGCGTCCTGCAAGAGCGTGCGCGCGAGCGCCAGCCGCTTGCGCATGCCCGCGGAGAAGGTCTGCACGGCGTCGTCGGCCCGGCCGTCGAGCTCGACCTCGCCGAGCAGCGGCACGAGCGCCGCGCGGCTCGCGTCGCGGCCGAGGAAGCGAGCGGCGATCTGCAGGTTCTCGAGCGCCGTGAGCGCCTCGTAGAGGTAGGAGGCGTGGCTCAGCAGCGCGATCGTCTGCCGCACCGCCTCGCGCTCGCGCACGACGTCGCGGCCGAGCACGAGGGCGTCGCCGCGGTCGGGCCGGATCGCCGTCGCCAGCAGGCGCAGCAGCGTCGACTTGCCCGAGCCGTTGCGCCCCGCGAGCATCACGCTCGCGCCGCGCGGCAGCTCGAAGGACACGTCGACGAGCGCCCAGCGGCGGCCGTAGCGGCGGCACAGGCCCCGCGCCTGGACCGCGGGCCCGGCTTCGACCGGCGTCGGGCTGGGGGCGGCGTTCGTCACGGGCCCGGAATGCTAACCTCTGTTCGTTGTCTTCACCGCCTCCGCCTCCTCCGCCGCCCGGCTTCTCCGGTTCCCGCTTCGGCGATCCGCCGCCCGGCCGCTTCGACCCCCCGGGCGGCTCGCCCCCGCCCCCGCTCGAGGCGCCGGGCCGCAAGCGCGGTCCCCTCTTCTGGGCGGGCATGGGCGTCCTGGGCTGCCTCGCGATCCCGGCAGCCTGCGTCGTGCTGTTCGGCGGGCTGGCGGGCGGCGTCTTCTACATGAGCCAGGGCGCAGCCAGGGCCGCGCACGGGCTGCTCGAGGACGTGCGCAAGGGCGACCTCGACGCGGCCTACGCGCGCTTCAGCGAGGCGGAGCGGGCGCGGCTGTCGCGCGCGGCCTTCGGCGAGTACGTCGCCGCGCGTCCCGCCCTGCGCGAGCACACCGAGGCGACGCTCGGCTCGCGCCGCATCTCGAACGATCGCGCCTTCATGGCCGGCCACGTCGCCGATCGCGCCGGCAGGCGACACGCCGTGGCGATCGAGCTCGTGCGCGAGGGCGACGAGTGGCGCGTCGTGGCGCTGCGCTTCGGCGACGAGGCGGGGCGGGCGGACGGCGAGCCGGACGACGACCCAGAGGGGAAATGAACGACAGCCAGCCGGTCGAGATCCGTCACGAGAAGGGCGCGCGCCGCGTGGTCGTCGACTGGGACGACGGCCACGTCTCTCCCTTCCCGCTCGACTACCTGCGTTCGTGGTGCCCCTGCGCGGGATGCCAGGGCCACGACCCGGTGGCGAAGTACCTCAGCCTGACCGGCCAGGAGCTGCTCCAGCTCGACCTCGTGGGCAACTACGCGGTCGCCCCGACCTGGCAGGACGGCCACAACACGGGCCTCTACAGCTTCCGCCTGCTGCGCCGGCTGTGCCCCTGCGAGGCCTGCGGCGGCGAGAAGCGCTAGCGGCGTTTCAGAGGGTCGGCTCACAGGAGCCCGAAGGGCAGCCTCCCGCCCGGCGGTACCTCGATCGGCAGCTTGAAGAGGCGGATCGCGTTCTCGTACATCATCAGCCGCCGATCGTGCGGCGGCATCTTCAGCTCCCCCATGAAGTCGAGATACGACTCCATGGAGGCGAGCGGCCAGTCGGTGCCATAGAGGCACTTCTCGGGCTGGACGCCGTAGAGCAGCATCTCCTGGAGCTGCTTGCGCATGTAGCTCTCGAAGCGGTCCTCGAAGCCTCCCAGTACCAGCCCCGAGAAGTCCGTGTACACGTTGGCGTTCTTGTAGACCACCTCCATCGTGTCGCGGATCCACGGGTTGCCGATGTGGCAGATCACGAAGTCCACCTCGGGGTTGTCGACGGCGAGCTCGTCGACGTGGAGCGGATGGGCGTACTTGAGCTTGCCTTTCGGGGTGTACGTGTCCCCGCAATGGACCATGACGGGGAGGCGGTGCTCGCGCGCGAAGGCCATCGCCGGCGCGAGCCTCGCGTCGCTCGGGTAGAAGGGCTCGTAGCCGGGGTAGAGCTTGAGCCCCCTGACCTTGCCCGCCTCGACCCCGGGACGGATCTGCTCGAGGTCCTGCTCCCGGAAGCTGGTCCAGCTGAGGCCGGCCACCACGAAGAGATTGAGGTGCGGCCGCGTCGCCTCGACGACCGCGGGGGTCGAAGGCCGTCCAGGCGTCACCTTGTACGAGGTCAGCACGATCGCGGCGTCCACCCGGCTCCGGCGCATCTCGCGCAGGAGGCTTTCGACGCAGCCTCGCAGGTCGTCGACCGACTCGTCGTGGTAGTTGTTGAGGTGGGTGTGGCAGTCGACGATCACCCCAGGCCGCCTCCCGTCACTTCTTGAGGAAGCTGTCCAGGATGCGGGCGGCCCACTCGCGCCCGCCGAGGCCGAAGGCGAGGGCGAGCGCGAGGCAGAGCGCCCCGAACGCGATCTGGAAAGCCGAGACCAGGACCTGCCCGCCGATCGAGAGCTGTTCGAGGCTGACGGCGATGACGAAGACCACGATCGCCCAGCGGGCGATGGTCGAGATGGCGCGAGCGCCCGTCACTCCGAGGTTGGCGAGATACGCCTGGGTGAGGGCTCCGACGAACTGGCCGAGCAAGGTGGCGAGGATCAGGACGAAGACCGCGGTGATCGCTTCGGGAACGCGGAGGATCAGGCGGTAGCTGGTCTGGCCGGCGGTCTCGATGCCGAGCACCGTCAGGGCGGCGAGGATGACGGTCAGGTTGATCGCCCAGTACACGAAGGCGCCGACCAGCGTCACCGTGGTGAGCCGCACTCCGCCCTGGACCAGGAAGTCCTCGAGCCCGGCCCGCTCCGCCGCGACGTCGGCCTTCACCAGCCGCAGGGCCTGGATCACGAGGCGCCGCCCGAGACGCGCCAGCGCCCAGCCCACGACGAGCAGCGCGAAGGCGAGCGCGAGCCGGGGCAGGAAGGCGGCGATCTGCCCCCAGAGGGCGAGCAGGACGTCGAGCAGGTGAAAGAGCTGTTCGAGCATGGCCTCGGCGCGGGGCTCAGCGACGCTCCGGCGCGGCGTTCCGAACTCAGTCTAGCGCCGGCGCGCATCGGCCCCGACCGCGCCGGCCCACACTTTCCGGCGGCCGAATCAGGCACAGACGTGGACGCGGCGCGATCGAATCAGCCATACTGCCCCGGGCGCCGCCACGGCGGCGACCCTCGACCCGGTCGTCGGCGTCGCTCCACGAAACGCCGCCTCGGACCGGACGCGAGCGGGCGCAGCCGGAACCCGCAGCGGCGAGAACGAGGGACCGCTCGCTCAGGTTCGGCCGCCCGGCGCTGGCGCGTGGAGGCGAGATGACCAAGCTCGATCTCAAGACGTTCGAGCGGCGGATCCACATGCGCGCGTTGTCCCTCGCCGATTACCGCGCTGTGGCTGAGCTGCAGCGCAAGTGCTTCCCGGGGATGAAGCCGTGGCTGCCCGAGCAGTTCGAGAGCCAGATCGCGACGTTCCCCGAGGGGCAGCTCGGCGTCGAGTATCAGGACCGGCTGGTGGCCTCCTCCAGCAGCCTGATCGTGGATTTCTCTCAGTACTCGGACTGGCACAACTGGAAGCAGATCGCGGACAACGGCTTCATCCGGAACCACGATCCGGCCGGCGACACGCTCTACGGGATCGAGATCATGGTGGACCCGAAGTACCGGGGCCTGAAGCTCGCCCGCCGCCTGTACGAGGAGCGCAAGCGGATCGCCCGCGAGCGCAACCTCGCTCGCATCATGATCGGCGGCCGGATCCCGGGCTACGGCGAGCACGCGAAGAAGCTCTCGGCGCGCGAGTACGTCGAGCGGGTGATCGACAAGAGCCTGATCGACCCGGTCCTCACGACGCAGCTCGCGAACGGCTTCGTGTTGAAGCAGCTGATCCCGGACTACTTCCCGAGCGACAGCGAATCGCGCGGCTACGCGACCCACCTCGAGTGGCCGAACCTCGACCACGTTCCGCGGGCGCGGCTGGCCCCGGGGGCCGCCTCCGCGGCGCGCATCTGCGTCGTCCAGTACCAGCTGCGGCGGGTCGGTACCTTCGGAGACTTCGCCCGACAGTGCAACTACTTCGCGGACGTGGCCTCCGACTACAAGGCCGACTTCCTGCTGTTCCCGGAGCTGCTCACGGCGCAGCTGCTCTCTCTCGTGAAGGCGCCGCGGCCCGGCCTCGCCGCGCGCAAGATCGCGCAGTTCACCGAGCGCTATCTCGAGCTCTTCACCGGCCTCGCCATCCGCTACAACGTCAACATCATCGGGGGCTCGCACTTCACCCACGAGGCGGACAAGCTCCACAACGTCTCCTACCTCTTCCGGCGCGACGGCACGCTCGACAAGCAGTACAAGATGCACATCACGCCGAACGAGCGGCGCTGGTGGGGGGTCGCCCCCGGCGACAGGCTCGAGGTCTTCGACACCGACCGTGGCAGGATCGCGATCCTGATCGACTACGACGTCGAGTTCCCGGAGCTCGCCCGCATCGCGGCCGATCAGGGCGCGCAGATCCTGTTCGTTCCCTTCGACACCGACAGCCGCTACGGCTACATGCGGGTGCGCAGCTGCGCCCAGGCCCGCTGCGTCGAGAACCACGTCTACGCCGCGATCGCCGGCTGCGTCGGGACGCTGCCGCTCGTCGAGAACGCAGACATCCACTACGCGCAGTCCGGGATCTACACGCCGTCGGACCTCCAGTTCAGCCGGGACATGGTCGCCGCGGAGTGCTCGCCCAACGTCGAGACCGTGATCGTCCACGAGCTCAACCTGGACATCCTGCGGCGACACCGCGAGACCGGCACCGTGCAGAACTGGAACGACCGGCGGACCGACTTCTACTCGCTCCGCTACGCGGACGGCGAGAAGCAGAGAACCGTCGGCGTCCCCGAAGCTTGAGGCGCGGCCGGCGTCATAGATGCCGCAGCTCGTCGCGCGTCGCCTCCTGGTCCGGGCTCTTGGCGAGCCGCTCCAGGAACCCGCGCGCCAGGTCGCGCCCCGCCAGGCCGAAGGCCAGGGACAGCGCGAAGACGACTCCCCCGAACAGGATGGTGAAGGACACCAGGATCACCTGGCGTCCGACCCCGAGATGCTCCAGGGCCATGGCGGCGAAGAGGACCATCAACGCCGTGTGCACGCCGCCGGCCAGCAGGCGGGCGGAAGGCAAGCCCGCGTTCACCGCCGCGACCAGCACGCTGCGCCGGAGAAAGGCGCTCACCAAGGCGCCCAGCAGCAGCAGCGCCGCGGCGATGATCACCTGGGGCAGGTAGGCGAACGTCCTCGAAACGAGCCCCATCGCGAACTCGAGGTTGAGCGCGCCGATCGCCAGCAGCACGAACGCCGCGAGCAGCGCCCACGCGAGCAGCGCCGCCAGGGCCGCGGAGGGGTGCCGTGTGACGCCACCCTTCTGGAGGATCACGCTGAGCCCGACACGCTGGGCGAAGCGGTCGAAGCCCAGGCGTGGCAGCACCCGCCTGAGGACGAAGTCCACGCCGCCGCCGGCGAGGACGCCCGTCAGCAGGATCACGAGCATCGCCAGGATGTTCGGGCCGAGCGCGGCCAGCCGTTCTCCGAATCCCGTCAGGGTCTGCTGGATCACGTCACCCAGGAACTCCCGCATCAGGCACCTCCCGGCTCCTGACCCCAGCGGGGGAGCAGGTAGCCCTTCTGCCTCAGGTACTCGTCGGCGAGGCCCTTGACCACGGCCTCGACCTGCTCGGGCCCGCTCTCGGCGGTCTCCAGCACGAACGAGGCCGTGCGTCCCAGGTAGAGAGGGACCATCGAGCCGAGAAGCTGGTCCGCGGGCAGGACGCGGCGACGATACGCCGTCGCGAAGTCGTAGACCGCCCGCACCCAGAGCGCATCCGGAAAATGGAAGGGCCGCTCTTCAGGCGCCGCGAGCTGCAGCACCTCCGCGAGCGTCTTCTCGTCGAGCGCCTCCCGCCAGATCTCACCGAGGTCTCGCGAGCCCTGTCGGAAGATGTTCTGCATCCGCTCGACGTTCACGCGCACGGGCTCGAGCCCCACCCCGTGAGGGAAGCCGAAGAGCGGCACCTCTTCCGCCCCCTCCACCGCCATCCAGCGCGTGCGATAGGTGCCCATCAGATCGAACACCGACGACACGACCTGCACGAACATGGCGGCCAGGTCCGCGCCGGGGTCCTTGGCGTCGTGGATCTTGGCTCCCAGGAAGGCCTGGCAGATCTTGAAGCCGTCGGCGAGCGCGGTGCTGGTCATCCAGATGTCGATGCCGAAGCGGGCCACGTTCGACTCCCAGACGGGCTTGGTCAGGTAGTGCGAGGCGAGCGGTCCCGAGAACCCGAAGTCCCCCCCGATCGGCTGGCGGACCTCCTTGCCGTAGAGGGCGCGCGTCAGGGGGTACACGATCGAGTTGGTGATGGTCCCGTCGTACTTGTGGCGCAGGTAGAGCGGCGCCACGAAGTCGAATCCCTGCTCCAGGACCGGCCCGACCAGCAGCTCGATCCACTCGGGCGTGATGCTGCGCAGGTCGGCGTCCACCACCGCGCAGGCCTTGGCGCCGAGGCGCTCGGCGATGGCGAAGATGGTCCGGAACGCGCTGCCCTTGCCCGGGATGCCGTCGTAGGGCGTCACGATCTTGTGCACGGGGCTCAGCGGATGGGACACCAGGATCGTCGCCGGGGCGCCGAACTCCGCGGCCGCCACCGCTTCGGCGGTGCCGTCGCGCGAGCCGCCGTCCGAGTTCACGATCACGCCCCGCGCGCCGGGGAAGTGCTTGGCGAGCCCCGCGGCCGCGGCGCGAACCACGTGCCCGATGGTGCCGGCATTGTTGTAGCTGGGGATGCCGATCAGGACGTCCGCCGTCCCCAGCTCCTTCAGGCGAGCTTCGGCCTGCGCGGGCAGGCGAAGGCTCCCGGTCAAGGCTCGCCTCGATCGAGCTGGCCGCCCGAGGCTCGCGCGACCGGCTCCAGCAGGCGGAAGCGGGCCGCGTGTTTCGCCTCGCCGACGGCGGCCGCGTAGTCGTCGGAATCGAAAGCGCGGCGCAAGCGGCCGGTTAGCGGCGCCACCATCTCGCCTGGCTCCCAGCGCAGGGGCTCGCCGGCGGGCTCGCTCACCACGCGTCCCGCGTCGATCGCGAAGGAGGCGGCGGCCACGTGCAGCCCGGCGAGGTCGCGCCGCAGCGCCTCGAAGCGGCCCTGCTGGCGGGGATGCAGGAAGCGGAAGATCTCCGAGTAGAAGACGGCGTTGTGGAAGTACTCGGGGAGGTTGAGCAGCCCGTCCTTGCCCCAGTCGGTCGCCCACTTCAGCAGCCTGAGGATCAAGGGGCGCGCCAGGCCGAGGCCCGGGTGGCTCTGGCCGGGCAACTGCGGCCGCTCGGGCGTGAAGGCCGCCGTCGGGTCCTGCAACGCCAGCCAGTGGATGCACAGGAACGAGACGACGTCGAGGCCGCGGCGCACGAGGAACGGCTCGTCGACGACGGCCGACGCCTCGGCCAGCCGCAGGTCGACCAGCGGCAGCTCCGCGCCGCGCGGCAGCAGCTTCAGCCGGTGCTCGCCGCCCTCGAGCTCCGTCTGCAGCACGGGCTCGACGAAGCCGCGGCGGGCGAGCCCCTGGTGGACGCCCGCGGCCCGCAGCTCGGCCTCGAGCGCGGCCGGCTCGAAGCGGCCCAGGAACGCGGTGGCGTCGTGGTGGAGCTGCAGCTCGGCCGATCCCAGCTCCAGCCGGCCGCGGTGGCGCTTCATGCAGCCGGCTCCAGATGGACCACCACGTCCACGATCTCGGGCCGGCTGTCGCGCAGCGCGCGCTCGATCTCGTCGGAGACCTCGTGCGCCTCGCGCAGGGTCATGCCGCCGTCCACGTGCACGACCAGGTCCACGTAGACGGCGCCGTGCCCGCCGCGGGTGCGGATCTCGCGGCAGTCCTTCACCCGCGCGACGCCGGTGACGACGTCCGCGATCAGCTCGGGCGGGATCACGGCGCGGTCCGTCAGCACGTGGAAGGCCCCGATCAGGATGCGCACGGCCAGCACCGAGATGAAGACCGCGATGCCGGCGGCGACGGCTCCGTCCACCCAGGGCAGGCCGGCGCGCGCGCCGGCGAACGAGGCGAACACCCCGAGCGTCACGTAGATGTCGGAGCGCGTGTGGGCCGCGTCGGCGACGAGGTAGGAGCTGTTCAGGCGGCGGCCCTCGCGCGCCTCGTACTGGGCGACGAAGATGTTGGCGCCGAGCGTCGCCAGCGCGACACCCCAGTTGAGCCAGCCGATCTCCGGCAGCTCGTGCTGGGCGAAGCCGCCGAAGGCCTGCTCGATCACGCGGTAGGCGAGCGCCAGCAGCACGACGCCGATCGCGAGTGTCGCGGCCGTCTCGAACTTGCGGTGGCCGTAGGGGTGCCCCGCGTCGGGCGGCGCGTAGGCGAAGGCCAGCACGATCAGCCCGATCACGTTGTTCGAGCCGTCCAGCAGGCTGTGGTAGCCGTCGGCCTCCATCGACAGGCTGCCGGACAGCCGGCCGACCACGATCTTGGCCGCGCTCACGGCCAGGTTCAGCAGCAGCGTCACCCACAGCACCCGCCGCACGCCGGCGCGCGCGACGTCGGGGGTCGTATCGACGCTCTCGGGCACCACGTCCGGCTCCCGGGCGCTCACTTCATCCGCGCGCCCTTCTCCTCGGTGGAAAACACCCAGCCGACGACCTTGCCCGGCTGGATCAGGCCCAGCGCACCCCAGAACTGCCGGTCGCGCAGGTAGCGCGACGAGGTGTCGGCGCGCGGGATCGCCTCGATCTCGGCCTCGATCCGTTCGAAGCGGCGTTTCCACAGCGCGAGATTCGCCTCGCGCAGGTCCACCCAGCCCGCGTGGGCCCACTCGTCGAGCGCCTCGGGCGTCAGCGCCCGCGCGTCGTCCGGCCCACCGGCCGGCGGGATCTTGCACTCGGGCCCGCGCAGCAGGCGCAGGTCGGGCAGCAGGATCGGGATGCCGATCGAGAGGATCTCGGCGCGGTGCGCGGCGTCGCGCAGCACGTCCTCGCTCAGCCGGCGCGACAGCTCGGCGGTCGAGGCGGCGCGCACCGCGGGCATGCTCTCGAAGGAGCGGCGCAGCAGGTCGGCCTCGTGCAGCAGCTTGGACAGCCGCGGCGGGCCCAGGTTCTCGAAGGCCACGCTGCGCACCTCGTGCGCGCGTTCGAGGTCGCGCAGCTTCTCGAGCGCCCAGTGCCGCATCAGGCCGGCGCGGTAGGTCGGCCCCATCACCGCGTTGTCGAGCGCGTTGATGATGTCGTGGCCGGTGTTGCCGCCGCCGATCTCGCGCACCACCACGTCGGCGATCTCCTCCGGCGTCACGAACTCCATCTGCTCGCCGGTGGTGATCGCGCTGAACTCCTCGAGCGAGAAGACGCCGTTCTCGCCGGTGTCGACGAAGACAGAGTGGAGCGTGCTCCCGAGCGCGCGGCCGCGCGCGGGGTCGTGCGGCCGGAAGGGCTCGCCCGGCTGCAGCCGCGGCGCCGCCGCGGGGTCGTCGTCGTAGAGCTCGATCGGACGGCCGCCGCGCAGCACCTCGCCGAAGCCGATGCGCTTCCAGGCGATCGCCGCCGCCGGCTTGATCTCCTTCGTGATCGGGCCGCCCGGCGTGCGCGCCATCAGGAACAGCAGCAGGCTGTGCGCGCCGGCGAGGGCGCTCTTGCTGAGCAGCACGCGCGAGGGCTTCTCCTCGGAGTGCGTGTAGGGGATGTTGAGCCCCATGCCTCCGGTGCCCGAGGTGCCGATCTTGACGTAGGCGGCGGTGCCCGCCCGCACCATCGCCTGGTAGAGCACCTGCACGTGGCGGATCAGCTGCGGGACGTAGTCCGTCACCAGCAGCATCTCCAGGCTCTCGCGCAGGTCCTCGCCCTGGCGCAGAGCGTCCCAGGCGAGCCGGCTGGTCTTGTAGACGTCCTGGTAGGCAATGCCGGTGGCGGTGTTGACGCAGTCCACGATCACGTCGGGCCGCTGCTCGGTGATCACGCGGTGCAGGAAGTACTGGGAGGCGGCCTCCTCGGACAGCGTCTCGATCAGGCTCGCGATCAGGCGCCCGCGCAGCGCGCTGTCCGTGTAGACCTCGCGCCGCGGACGGTCCTTCCACTCCGCGAAGGCGAAGACGTCGCCCCAGGCCGCCTCCAGCCCGGAGGAGCCGCGCTCGGGCTGCAGGCTGCGGACCGCCTCCTCGGCCTCCTCCCGCCGCAGCGAGAGCAGGATCAGCCGGCTCGGGTGCTCCTTGAGGATGCGCCGGGCGATGGCGCTGCCCACTAGGCCGTAGCCGCCGAGGATGAGCACGCTCTTGTCGCGGATGTCCATGAAACGACCCATTGTCGCTCGATTTGCCCCCGGGCGAGCCCCGTGCGGCTCGCTCCGCGGGGCGAGCCTTGACGGGCGGCGAGCGGGCAAGGGAACATGGCCGGGTTCGGAGCCTCCGCCCTTGGACCCTCGCGCCATCGAAACCCTGATCCGGGCCGTCCGCGACCGCCGCCTGCCCGTCGCGCGCGCGCTCGAGAAGCTGCGCTCGCTGCCGTTCGAGGACATCGGCTTCGCCAAGGTCGATCACCACCGGGCGCTGCGCCGCGGCTTCCCGGAGGCCGTGTTCGGCGCCGGCAAGACGCCGGAACAGATCGAGGCGATCGTCACTCGCATCGTGGCCCATGGCCAGAACGTCCTGGTCACGCGCACCACCGCCGCGGTGCTGCGCCGGGTGAAGCGTCGTCACCAGGCCGCGCGTTGGCACGCCGCGGCGCGGGCGCTGACCGTGGAGGTGGCGCCGGTGCGGCCGCTGCCGGGGCGCATCGCGGTCGTCTGCGCGGGCACCTCGGACGTGCCGGTGGCCGAGGAGGCCGCTCTCACCGCGGAGTTCCTGGGGGCCTTGGTGGACCGCGTCCATGACGTCGGCGTCGCAGGGCTTCACCGCCTGCTGGGGCGGGCCGAGACGCTGCGCCAGGCGGACGTGGTGGTCGTGGTCGCCGGGATGGAAGGCGCCCTGCCGTCTGTCGTGGCGGGCCTGGTGGACGCGCCCGTGATCGCGGTGCCGACGAGCGTCGGCTACGGGGCCTCCTTCCACGGCCTGGCCGCCCTGCTGGCCATGCTCAACTCGTGCGCCTCGGGCGTCAGCGTCGTGAACATCGACAACGGCTTCGGGGCCGGCTATACGGCGGCGCTCACGCTGCGCCGGGCCGGCGCGGCGGCAGGACGTCCAACCCCCCGCCGGACAGCGCGTTAGAGCCCCTTCCTGGCCGCGCGCTTCCTTGACAAGCGCCCGCGGTCTGCGCATCTTGTGATCTGGCCTCCGCGATCCTTGGCTCCCGCGCCCCCCGCCGAGGTTCCCCGATAGCCCTCAGTGAACGCCAGCTCCCTTCGCGCCCTCGAATACGAGCAGGTCCGCGGCTTGCTCGCGAGCTTTGCCGGCTCCGCGCAGGGGCGGGCTCGGGTGGCCGCGCTGCGCCCGCAAGAGGACGTCTTCTCGGTTGCTGAGGCGCTAGCCGCGACGGCCGAAGCGGTGCAGCTCGTCGAGCGGGCAGGCCGGCAGCCCTACCACGACCTGCCGGACGTCTGCGAGGAAGTGGCCGCGGCCGAGGTCGAGGGCCTCCATCTCGAGCCCCGGGCCCTCGCGGACGTGGCGTCCTTCCTGGAGGGGGCCGTCGGGATCGCTCAGAGCGTCAGGGCCTGCGAGGAGGTGCCGCGGCTGCTGCGGCTGGCGGGCGGCGTCGAGGACTTCGCCGATCTGACGCTGCCGATCCGGCGCGCGATCCTGCCTTCGGGCGAGGTCTCCGACGACGCCTCGCCGCGCCTCGCCGAGATGCGGCGCACGCTGGTGCGGCTGCGCTCCCAGCTGCACTCCGTGATGGAAGGCTACCTCCACGGCAAGGACGCCGAGCGGATGCTGCAGGACAAGCTGGTCACCACCCGCAACGACCGCTACGTGCTGCTGTTGAAGGCCGAGCACCGCAGCCTGCTGCCCGGCATCGTGCACGGGGCCTCGGGCTCGGGCGCGTCGGTGTTCGTCGAGCCGCTACCGGCGGTGGGGCTCAACAACGACATCGTCGAGTGCAGCGAGGAGGAGCGGCGCGAGGTCGTGCGCGTGCTGCGCGACCTGACCAGCCGCGTGCGCCTGCGCGCCGGCGCCGTCCGCCGGGCGATCTCGGCGCTCGCCGAGCTCGACCTGCTGCAGGCGAAGGCCCTGCTCTCGCGCGAGATGGGCGCTCACGTCCCGCGGATCCGGGACGGCGCGCGCGAGCCGGCCGAGAACGGCGCCCCCCTGCTCGAGCTGCTCCAGGCTCGACACCCGCTGCTGATCTCCTCGCTGACCGAGCGGCTCGGCCTGCCGCCGCGCGCCCTGCGCGAGCCGGTGCCGGTGACGCTGCGGCTCGCCGCCGGCGAGCCCGTGCTCGTGATCAGCGGGCCCAACACCGGCGGCAAGACGGTCGCGTTGAAGACCATGGGGCTGCTGGCGCTGATGGCCCAGAGCGGGCTGCCGATCCCGGCGGCGCCCGGCAGCGTGCTGCCGGTGTTCCGCCGGGTGTTCGCGGACATCGGCGACGACCAGTCGCTCGCCGAGAGCCTGTCGACCTTCTCCGCTCACCTGCAGGCGATCCAGCAGATGGCCGCCGATCTCGCGACGCCCGCGCTGGTGCTGCTCGACGAGGTGGGCGGCGGCACCGATCCCACCGAGGGCGGCGCCCTCGGCGTCGCGGTGGTCGACGGCTTCCGCCGGCGCGGCGCCATGGTGGTGGTGACGACGCACCACGGGCTGCTGAAGGCCTGGGCGCAGTCGACGCCCGGCGTCGCCTGCGCGTCCTTCGGCTACGACCCGCGCAGCTACGAGCCGAGCTACCGGCTGGAGCTGGGCCAGCCCGGCCGCAGCCTGGCGCTCGAGATGGCGGAGCGGCTCGGCCTGCCGCGCGACTGGGTCGAGGACGCCCGCGCCCGCCGCGACACCAAGCAGGCGCAGGCCGAGGAGCTGCTGAAGATCCTGGAGCAGAAGGAAGCGCTGCTCGCGCGCGAGGAGCAGCGCGTCCTTGGGCTGCGCGCCGAGGCCGAAGGGGCCCTCGCGCGGGCGCGCACCGCCGAGCGCGAGATGCTCGCGAAGAAGCAGCACGAGGCCGAGAGCTTCGCGCGCGAGCTGCGCCGGCGCGCCGACGCTGCGGCGCAGCAGGCACAGGCCGCGATCCAGCAGGCGGTCGCGCGCGTGGAGGCGTCGCGCAAGGCCGTGCTCTCGGTCGGGGCGAAAGCGAAGAGCGAGGCGCTCGAGGCGATCCAGCAGGCCCACGCGGAGGTGCTGGCCGACGCCGCGCTCGGTCTGCCGGCCGAGCCCGAGCTGCCGAAGGGCGCGCTCGCCCCCGGCGCACGGGTGCGCACGACGATGGGCATCGTCGGCGAGGTGCTGAGCCTGCACGGCGACGAGATCGAGCTGGCCGTTTCGGGCAAGCGCCTGCTCGTCCGCCGCCACGCGATCGCGGCCGTGCTCGGCGCAGCGAAGCCGGCGGGCCGCGTGTCGATCGAGACGGCGCCGTCCGGCGAAGCGGTGCCCGCCGAGATCAACCTGATCGGGCTCACGGTCGACGAGGCGATCCCGCGCATCGACAAGCTGCTCGACTCCGCCGCCCTCTCGGACCGCCGCGAGATCCGCATCATCCACGGCTTCGGCGCCGGCAGGCTGCGCAAGGCGGTCGCCTCGATGCTCTCCGGCCACCCCCTGGTCGCCTCCTACCGCCAGGGCGCCCCGAACGAGGGGGGCGGCGGCGCGACGATCGTCGAGCTCAAGGACTGATGGCCTTCCCGGATTCGTTCATCGACGAGGTGCGGCACACGGCGGACATCGTGCGCTTCATCTCCGAGTTCGTGCCGCTCAAGAAGGCGGGCGCGTCGTGGAAGGGGCTCTGCCCGTTCCACAACGAGAAGACGCCGTCGTTCAACGTGCGCGCCGAGCCGCCCGTGTTCCACTGCTTCGGCTGTGGCGAAGGCGGCGACGTCTTCAAGTTCCTGATGCTGAAGGAGCGCGTCAGCTTCCCCGAGGCGGTCGAGCAGGTGGCGCGGCGCTTCGGGATCAGCGTGCCCGAGACGCGGGGCTTCGACGCCGGGCCCGAGCGCAAGGAGAAGGAAGAGCTGCTGGGCGTGCTCGAGGCGGCGGCACAGCACTTCGCGCGCAACCTGTGGACGGCGCCGGGCGCGCGGGCCCGCGAGTACCTGCAAGGACGCGGCTTCGCGAAGGAGACGCTCGAGCGCATCCGCGCCGGCGCTGCGCCCGACTCCTGGACCGACCTCTTCGACGCGCTGCGCCGGCGCTTCGCGCCGCCGCTGCTGCTGAAGGCCGGGCTGGTGCTCGAGCGCCAGGACAGGAGCGGGCACTACGACCGCTTCCGCAACCGCGCCGTCTTCGCCATCCTCAACGAGTCGGGCAAGGTCGTGGGTTTCGGCGCGCGCAGCCTGGACGGCTCGGAGCCCAAGTACCTGAACTCGCCCGAGACGCCCGTCTACCAGAAGAGCCGCCTGCTCTACGGCCTCAACTGGGCGAAGGACCCGCTGCGCCACGAGGGCCAGGCGGTGCTGATGGAAGGTTACCTCGACGTGGCGCGCGCGCTCGAGCACGACGTGCCGGGCGCGGTCGCCACCTGCGGCACGGCACTGACGCCGCAGCACGCGCGGCTGCTGCGCCGTTTCGCCACCAAGGTCGCCGTCAACTTCGACCAGGACGAGGCCGGGCGCAAGGCGGCCGCCAGGAGCCTGGAGATCCTGCAGGACGAAGGGCTCGAGGTGCGCGTCGTCTCGCTGCCCGAGGGCCACGACCCCGACAGCTTCCTGAAGGAGCGCGGGAGCGACGCCTACCGCCAGCGGCTGGACGAGGCGCCGGTGGCGATGGAGTGGCTGATCCGCCGCGCGGCGGCCGAGCACGACGTCGGCTCGCCGCAGGGCAAGGCGGCCTACATGAGCGCGCTGCTGGCGCCGCTCGGCCGCGTCGCGAGTGCCGTCGAGCGGGCGGCCTGGCTGCCCCGCGTCATCGAGGCGGGCCGGCTCGACAAGGTCGCGGCCGAGCAGGAGCTGCGGCGGGCGCTCCAGCTCCAGGGGCGCGGCGCGCCCGCGGCCGCCGCCGGCCCCACGCCTGCGAAGCCTCCGGCCAAAGGCAAGCTGCATCCGGCCGAGCGGTTCCTGCTGGCCCTCGCGCTGAAGCGGGCGGAGGGGCTGGGGGAGGCCCTGGCGGAGCTGCAGACGGCGGACCTCGTCGGGCTGCGCGGGGAGCGCCTGCTACTCGCAGTCAAGTCGCTGATCGAAAAGGATTTGGAGGCGTCTGCCTCCGCCCTGGAGGAAGCCCTCAGCGAAGAGTCCGATCGCCGGCTGCTGCGCGAGATCGCGGTCGAGAACCCCCCGGTGGACCAGACCAAGCCGTGGGACTGCGTTTCGGAGCTGCGGCGCCTGGCTTTGCAGCGACGGCTCAAGGAGATACAGGGAGAAGTCGCCCGCGCGAGCGGCACCGCGCTGTCGGCCCTCTTGCAAGAGAAGCTGGAGATCACGCGGCAGATGGCCGGGCTCTGATCGTGCCAGGTCCACGAATGGCGGATAGCCGAAAGGTCCTGTAGACTATGCGTTTGCGCCCGCTCCCCGGCCCCGGGCGGGGCAGGCGCAAGCCGAGCTTGGAGCAGAAGGCGAACTGATGGCTCTCTCGATCGAAGAACGCTACGACGAAGTCCGACAGCTCATCACGATGGGCAAGGAGAAGGGCTACCTCCTCTACGAGGAGGTCAACGACATGTTGCCCTCCGAGATCGGCGCGACCGACGAGCTCGACGACATCTTCTCGATGTTCTCGTCGATGGGCATCGAGGTGGTCGACTCCGAGCAGAAGCTGCGCGAGAAGGGCGATGCCGAGGAGGGCGCCGAGCTCGACCTCACGCCCGGCACGCTCGACAAGACCAACGACCCCGTGCGCATGTACCTGCGCGAGATGGGGACGGTGCCGCTGCTGACGCGCGAGGGCGAGGTCGAGATCGCCAAGCGCATCGAGCGCGGCAAGAAGGTCGTGATGCGCACCGTCTCGCGCACGCCGATGGCTGCGCAGGAGATCGCGCGGCTCGGCGAGCGGCTGGCGGCGGGCGAGATCGGCGTGCGCGACGTGGTGATCTTCAACGAGGAGGAAGTCACCGAGGACAAGGTCGAGGCCAAGATCAAAGAGACGCTGAAGCTGATCCACAAGGTGGGCGACGCGCACGCCGCCTACCTGGCCTTCCGCAAGAAGTTCGTCGAGGTGCCGAAGAAGGACCGCAAGTTCGTCAAGGCCAAGTGGAAGCTCGGCCGGCTGCGGATCGCCTTCTCCTTCGCGATCCAGAGGATCGAGTTCGCCGAGGCGGTCAAGCGGCGGCTGGTCGAGCGCATCCGCGAGTCGGTCGAGAGCATCCGCGACGCCGAGTTCCAGCTCGACAAGCTCGACTGGAAGCTGAAGCAGGGCCGCTACAGCGAGGAGTACAAGAAGGAAGTCCGCCGCCAGATGGGCGAGCAGCGCCTGATCCTGCGCGGCATCCAGGACGACTTCGACGAGCCGGTCGAGGACATCAAGCTGGCGCTCGACGCGCTCATACGCGGCGAGGAGCAGGCCGAGCAGGCCAAGAAGGAGCTGGTCGAGGCCAACCTGCGCCTGGTGGTCTCGATCGCCAAGAAGTACACGAACCGCGGGCTGCAGTTCCTGGACCTGATCCAGGAGGGCAACATCGGCCTGATGAAGGCCGTCGACAAGTTCGAGTACCAGCGCGGCTACAAGTTCTCGACCTACGCCACCTGGTGGATCCGCCAGGCGATCACCCGCGCGATCGCCGACCAGGCGCGCACCATCCGCATCCCGGTGCACATGATCGAGACGATCAACAAGCTGATCCGCACCTCGCGCGCGCTGGTCCAGGAGCTGGGCCGCGAGCCCACCTCGGAAGAGATCGCCAAGCGCATGGACATCCCGGTCAGCAAGGTGCGCAAGGTGCTGAAGATCGCGCAGGAGCCCATCTCGCTGGAGACGCCGATCGGCGAGGAGGAAGACTCGCATCTGGGCGACTTCATCGAGGACCGCAACGTCGTCTCGCCGTCCGAGGCCATCATCAACCTGAACCTCAAGGAGCAGACGGAGGCGCTGCTGAAGACGCTGACGCCGCGCGAGGAGAAGGTGATCAAGATGCGCTTCGGCATCGGCGACGGCTCCGAGCACACCCTCGAGGAGGTCGGCCAGAACTTCGCGGTCACCCGCGAGCGCATCCGCCAGATCGAGGCGAAGGCGCTGCGCAAGCTGCGCCACCCCAGCCGCTCGCGCAAGCTGAAGGCGTTCCTGGAAGGCAGCCGCATCTAGCCGGAACGCCCTCTGGGAAGGCCTCGAGCAGCTCGGCCACCTTGGTGGCGGGCGTGATCGCGAGCTTGCCGCGTTCGGCCACGCTCAGGCGCTCTCGTACTGGAGCAACCGGCGCTCGCCTTCGAGCCGCCGCTCGCGCGTCAGGTCCTGCGTCACCTCGAGGCAGCCCAGGTAGGCGCCGCGCTCGTCACGCACCGCGAAGTAGCGGATCTGCACGAAGCGCCCTCGCAGCTCGATCCAGAACTCGGCGACGTGCTGCCGCCCCGAACGGAAGTCGCCGAGGATCCGCTCCACTACGTCGACGCTGGAGGGCGGGTGGCAGTGCTGCACCTTGCGGCCGATCACGGTCTTCGGGCGAGCGAAGATCCGGTCCTTGCCCTCGCTGAAGAAGGCCACGCGGTCCGTGGCGTCGACGAAGGTGAGATCGACCGGCAGCACGGAGAAGATCGCCTTGAGCTGCCCGAGGCCCAGCGCGCCGGTGGGAAACACGATCGCGCCGCTCGACTGAGCCGCGGCGGCCGCACGCGGCGGCGCCTGGCCGGCCATCGGCAGGGGCACGGCTCGCGAGCCGGCGGCGAAGGTCACGCCGGACCGCTCCGCCTCGAGCCGGGCCTCGGCGGGCACCTCGCTCGTGGCCGCGGGAGGCTCGTAGCCCGCCCGCGGCTCGACGAGACAGTAGCCGAACTCCGGCGACTGCGACCAGATCTCGCCCCACTCGCTGGCCGTGAGGTTCTGCAGCGCCATCGGGAGCAGGATGCGCTCCTCCTTGAAGATCATCTCCTCGAGCGCGGCGAGCGCCGCCTCCGCCGCGGTCTGGGCGACGAGCGCCCACTCACCGGCGCTGACGCCCTCCTGCGCGAGCGCCGCTCCGAGCTCCTTCAGCAGCGCGCGGACCTCGTCGTCCTTGCCCCACATGACGGTCGAGGGCCCGCTGATCCCGTGGCGCTCCAGACAGGAGAACAGCAGGTGCTCCTTGCGCTGATAGTGCTTCTCCACGTCCATCAGCTCGCCGTAGAGCCGCCGGGCCTCGTAGAGCCGCGCCTGGTCGGGCACCGCATCGGGGTCGCCCTGCGCGAGATCCGCGAGCGCGCTGCGCAACCGCGTCCCCTGCTCGTGCAGGGCCGCGTTCTCGAGCTTGAAACTGTCGACCGGGTGGCCCGGCGGGACCTCCAGCGGAGCGCGCTCGACCAGGATGTCGCGCACCACCGCCGCGTGCAGGTCGCACATGTGCATGATCTCGGAGGCCGGCACGCCCTCGGCCATCAGCTCCTGCTCCATCGCCGCGATCTCGCTGGCGTCGCACTCGCGCACGAGGGCGGCGAGCCGCGGCTTGACCTCTGCGGGCGCCTGTCCGGCGTGGAGATGCCGGATCACTTCCTTCAGCGTCCGGATCCGATGGGCCCGGTTGTCGATCAGCTCGCTCATGGCGGCGTCCTCCGGTCGCGGCCAGCGGCCGGACCCTGAAACTGGATTTCAGTATGGCGGACGGGCGCGGACGCGGACCATGACGGCGGTCATACGACGGTCGCGAACGTGCGGACTACGCGAGCGCCGCCTGCAGGGCGGTTCGCTCGCGGACGCCTGGCCCGACCAGGTAGGCGATGGCCTCCGCCGCCGAGTAGGGGCTGGTTCGCCCTTCCATCAGCAGCGCCACCGGGCCGAGGTCGTCGCCCGAGGTGACGATCGGCGGCTCGGGCCCCGAGGCGTGCCGCTGGCCGAGCCCTGCCGTCGCGAGCAGCCCGTTGCAGATGCACTTGCGGCCCTGCGTGTCCTCGCTGCGTCCGCCCTTGCGCAGGTAGTCCTCGAAGGGCTCTCCGGGGCAGCGGTAGCCCAGCGTGCCGTCGGCTCGCCGGTACAGCTCGCGCAGGTAGCCGATGTCACACCGCCGGGGCCGGCTCTCGTAGACCTCCGCCTCTGAGAGCGTGCCCTGGAGACGCAGGACCTTGAACGGGAACCCGGTCGGCGAAGCGAGCGGATCCGTGAACACGCGAACGCTGCCGTGGCGGATCTCGTCGAGCGCGCCGGTGCGCAGTGACGGGTCGAGGCCCGACTCCCGGCAGAAGGCGAACAGCGAGCCCACCTGCACGCCCGTGGCGCCCGCGGCCAGCGCCTCACGCAGCCGCTCGGGTGAGGCGTAGGACCCGGCGAGCCAGAACGGCAGCCCCAGGGCCCGCATCCGGCCGAGGTCCACCACGTCACGCGCCCCGTAGACCGGCGCGCCCTCCGCGTCGAGCTGCAGCGGCCCCCGCGGCGGCGCGTTGTGGCCGCCGGCGGTCGGCCCTTCGACCACGAAGCCGTCGACGCGCCCGGCGTGGCGCGCGAGGCTCGCCGCGAGAGTCGCCGAGGCCACGATCGCCAGGAAGCGCGGCCGCGCGAGCGGGCCGGGCGGCGGGGTCATCACCTCGCGCGGGTCGAAGCGGAGCGCGAAGGCATCGGCGGGCGTCGCGCCGGTGACGTGGAGCGGCAGGCTCACCGGCTCGTGCCGCGTGAGACCGTCGAGCAAAGCGGGGATGTCCCGCGGAATGCCGGCGCCCACCAGCACGTAGTCGACGCCCGCCAGCAGCGCTCCGTAGAGCGTTGCCGGGGTGGGGAGCTGGATCTTCTCGAGGAAGTTGATCCCGACGCGCCCCCGGTGGCCCTGCTTCGCCAGGAACACTTCCACGAAGCCTCCGACGACGGCCAGCGCCTGGCGCCGATGCGGCGCCGCGGCCGTGAACATCGGGAAACCGGAGGGGCGACCGTCAACGGCTCCGTCGGGCACGAAGAAGCTCCGCAGGACCTCGTCGGCCAGCGAGCGGTCGGGGAAGCTCGCGAGCGCCTTGCGCATCTCTCCGTCGCGATCACCGAGCTGGAGGCGGCGCGCCAGCACGAGGTCGAGCGCCGTGCCGGAGACGACGCCCAGTTGCCCCAGGCTGGCGACGGCGCGGGCCAGCCGCCAGCCGGAGATGGCGACGCCCATTCCGCCCTGAATGACCTGCGGCTCGCCGCAGCCGCCGTCCGACCTCATCGTGATGTTCACTCGGGACCTCGCGCCTGCGAGGGTACCAATCCGTGACCGGACCAACCGTCACAGTTCCGCAAGATCCGGCGCGGCGAGGCGCGCCGCCGGCTCAGCGGATCGGGCGGTTGGGCGGCCTAGCCGCCGCTCGCGCCGGGCCCGAGCTGCCCCTTCTTGTAGGTCTTGGCCACGCACTCCTCGATCAGCGCGCGGTCCTGCGCGCCGAGGTCGAGGAACTCGATGCCGCAGCCGGGGGGCAGGTCCAACACGCGGGCGCCCATGGCGTGGTTGGCCGGCGGGTTGAGCCAGGCCACCCGACCCGCGACGCGGAGCTCGCGCCCCTCGGCGGGGAGCTTGAAGAGCAGCGACACCGGCGTGCCCGCGGACGGCGCGTCGGGGAGCACCAGGTAGACGCCGACGACGCTCAGGTTCCAGACGCTGGCGGCGCGGCTCTGCGCGTCCCAGCTCACCGTGCAGGGCTCGACGTAGGCGATGCGGAAGTTGCCGGAATGAGGTTGCTTCACGAGACCTGGACGGATTGTAAGCGCCTACTCGAAGGGCAGCCAGACCGCCATCTCGCCCTTGCCCCGGTTCGCCCAGGCGAAGTACGGAACCGCCCGCACGTCCTGCGGCGTCTTGCGCGGGCCGCTCCGGCCGCGGCTCTGGATCACCACGACGCCCCCCAGCAGATCGGGCCGGCTCTCGACGGCCAGCGGGGCGTCGAGCGGCAGCACCAGCTCGCGCAGCGGCCCGTTGTCCGCGTCCTCCAGGCAGTAGACCAGCGGGCCGCGCTGGATCGCCGCGCGCCCGCGATCCTCGAGGGCGCCCTCGTGCGCCCTCACCCGGCGCACGGGCATCGGCAGCTTCAGCTCGACGAGGTCGCCCGCCTGCCAGCGGCGCTCCACGCGCGCGAAACCGGCCTCGATCGCGACCGGCAGGCTCTCGCCGTTGACGGAGAGCGTCGCCGGTTCCTCGGCCGCCGGCGTGAAGCGATACAGGTCGCTCGGCACCGGCTCCCCGCGCGCCCAGCCCGGGACGCGCAGCGCGAGCGTGAGCTGCTTCGGCTGCGCCGGCTCGAGGCGCAGGCGCACCAGGCCGTCCCATGGGTAGCGGGTCTGCTGGACGACGCGCACGCTCGTGCCGCCGAACGCGAGCTGCGCCGAGCTGCCGACGAAGAGGTCCACGAAGAGGGTGTCGTCCGTCTGCGCGTAGACGAGGCCTGGCAGTTGCGCCAGCAGGCGCGCCAGGTTGGCCGGGCAGCACGCGACGTCGAAGTAGCGGCTGCGCTCGACGTCGCCGTCGGAGGCGAGCGGGTTCTGATAGAAGAACGCGTCGCCCGAGAGCGAGACGCCCGACAGCGCGCCGTTGTAGAGCGTGCGCTCGAGCACGTCGAGCGGCGCCGCGTCGCCCTGGCGCAGGAACAGGCGCTGGTACCAGAGGATGCCGCCGACGGCCGCGCAGGTCTCGGCGTAGGCGTCGGCGTTGGGCAGCGCGTAGTCGTCGCCGAAGGCCTCGGTCACGCCGCGCGAGCCGAGGCCGCCCGTCAGGTAGAGGCGCTTCGAGACGACGTCGCCGAAGAGCGCCTGCACGGCGCGCCCGTAGCCTTCGATTCCGAGCAGCGACGCCACGTCGGTGGCGCCCGCGTACATGTAGGTCGCCCGCACCGCGTGGCCGACCGCGCGCGTCTGCGAGACGAGCGGCTGGTGGTCCTGGCGGTAGGCGAGGTCGTTGTAGATGTGGAAGGGATCGGCGTCGGAGAAGCGATGCGGCGGCGTGGGCCGCGCGCGGCCGCGCTCCTCCAGGAAGAAACGGGCCGTTTCGAGATAGCGCCGCTCGCCGGTCACGCGGTGGAGCTTGACGAGCCCCAGCTCGATCTCCTGGTGGCCGGGCACGTCGCGGCGGGCGCCGGGCCCGAACGCCTTGCAGACGAGGTCGGCGTTGCGAATCGCCACCTCGAGCAGCGTGCGCTTGCCGGTCGCCTGGAAGTGGGCGACGGCGGCCTCGTAGAGGTGGCCCGCGTCGTAGAGCTCGTGGCTCGTGTGCAGCCAGGACCAGCGCTCGGGTCCCGCGCCGGGAACGGTGGCGCGAGGGTCGGCCGTGCGCGCCGTGTAGAGATAGCCGTCCGGCTCCTGGGCCGCGGCGATCAAGGCGATCAGCTCGTCGCTTCTCGCCTCCAGTTGCGGATCGCGCTGCGACACCAGCGAAAGCGAGGCGGCCTCGACCGCCTTGTAGACGTCGCTGTCGTTGTAGCGGCGGCCCTGGAAGCCGCCCGCGCGGCGGGCGGCCTTGACGAAGTTGGCGACGCGGCCGGTCAGCTCGTTCTGCTTCAGGATGTGCGGGATGCTGACGCGGCGGTTGGTCTCGAGCTTCGGCCCCCAGAAAGCGTCGTTGATCCGCACCGCGGACACCGGAACGGGCCGGATCGGGTAGTCGGACGGCGCGGGTTCGGGTGATTTCGCCTGCCCGTGCGCGGCGCCCGCGGCGCCGAGGACTGCGAGACAGGCCAGAGCGACACCCCGGCGGGCGCGCCACGGCCGCGGGGCGGGAGGCATCTGCTAGACGATCTCCTTGTAGATCTCGGGCGACGGGCGCGGGATCACCACCGAGTTCACCAGCATGCCGCGCTCGGCGATCAGCTTGCGGCCCGCCGCCACCGACGCCTGGACCGCCGACACCTCGCCCGTCATCGTGCAGAACGCCTTGCCGCCGAGCGCCATCGCGAGGCGCACCTCGAGCAGCGTGACGTTCGCGGCCTTGGCGGCGGCGTCGGCGGCCTCGATCAGTGTCGCGACGTTGAACGACTCGAGGACGCCGAGGGCGCCTTCCAGCGGCGGCAGCTGCGCGCGCGACAGCGCACGGAACACGTCGGGGTGGACGTTCGGGATCACGAAGCGGTCGATCAGGCAGCCGCGCACGGCCTCGCAGCCGGCGGCCACGGCGCTCTCGACGGGCGCCGTCTCGCCGCCGATCAGCACCATGTACTTGCCCGAGCAGATGCTGCGCGAAAGCAGCAGCTCGACGCTGGCGGCCTTCAGCATCGCGTCGCTCGCCTGGAAGCCGGCCGCGATGCTCGACAGCTCGACGAGACCGATGCAGCTCTTCATGCCCCCCTCGCCAGCACGATGCGCTCGTCCACCTCCGCCACCGTCGCGTCGCACGGCGCGTGCAGCGGCACGCCCAGCTCGCCCTCGGCCGCGGCGGCGAGCTCCTGGCCCGCGCGCACGCGCTCGCCCGGACGCACGAGCGCTCGCGCCGGTCCCCCGGCCGACTGCTTCAGCGGCAGCACCAGGCGCGCGGGGTCGGGCAGCGGCCCGCCGAGCGGCGCCGGGCGGTCCCACTCCTCGACGCCCAGCTTGCGGACGAGCGCGGCGATCGGCACGCGGCGGCCGTCGTGGAACGGGTGGGGCTCGCTGGGAGCCGGCCCCGTCCACTTGAAGCCCGTCGCGCGCAGGGCGCCCTTCGCGTCGTCGCAGGCCTCCTTGGGATACAGGTCCTCGGGGCAGGCGAACAGCGTGCACAGGCCGCAGGAGCAGCACAGCGCGGCCCACGGGTTCCACTGGTCGGCGCCGAGCGCAGTGAAGGACAGCCCGCGCATGACCTGGTGCGGCTCGACGGCGTAGCCGAGCAGGAAGCGCGGGCAGAACTCGGTGCAGTAGCGGCACTGGTCGCAGGCCGAGCGGCCGATGCGCGCCTGCGCCTCCTTCGGGCGCAGCTTGCGCTCGATCAGCCGATGCGAGCGCGGCAGCACCACGGCGCCCGCGTCCGTCTTGGTCACCGGCGTGTCGAGGTCCTCGGTCGTGCGGCCCATCATCAGGCCGCCGATCGACAGCACCGGCTCCTCGACGCTGGCGCCGCCCGCGGCGGCCAGCAGCTCGCGATAGGGGGTGCCGAGCGGCACGTCGAGGGTGAGCGCCTCGCGCACGGCGCCGGCGATCGTCACCAGCTTGCGCGTGACCGGCCGGCCCTCGGCCGCGTCGGCGACGTTCACGAGCGTCTCGACGTTGCTGACGATCGCGCCCACGTGGAGCGGCAGGCCCTGCGGCGGGATCAGCCGGCCGGTCACCTCGTGCACCAGGTCGTACTCGTCGCCGGCCGGGTAGTAGTCGCCCAGCAGGTGCACGCGCACGCCGCTGCCGGCGCAGGCGGCCTGCATCGCCTCGACGGCCGCCTTCTTCTTGGCCTTGACGCCGACGACCGCCTCGCGCGCGCCGACGGCGTCCCGCACCAGCTCCAGGCCCCGCACCACGCGCGCCGCGCGGTGCTCCATCGCCGCCGCGTCCTTGTGCAGCAGCGGCTCGCACTCGGCGCCGTTGCCGATCACGATCTCGGCCCGGCCGCCGAGCTTCACGTGTGCCGGAAAGCCGCCGCCGCCGGCCCCGACGACGCCCGCCCGGCGCACCTGCTCGGCCAGGGACATGCGGGCTACCTTACCCCACTTGACGTTTGCGTCGGGATTCGGGCCGCATTACGATTGTCGCCGCACTAGTTGTCGTTCCTCTGGCGTTCGGAAGAGGCAAGCCACGGTGGCCTGCCTTCGTTTCTGTGGGCGCGCAGGCGACGTCGAGCTAGAGCAAAGGCTAAGGAGGCCTGCCGTTCATGGTCGAAGGTACTGTCAAGTGGTTCAACGAGTCGAAGGGCTTTGGTTTTCTCTCCCGTGAGGGTGGTCCGGACGTGTTCGTCCACCACTCGGAGATCCGGGCTGAGGGCTACCGCACTCTGAACGAGGGCGATCGGGTCCAGTTCGACATCGTCAACTCCCCCAAGGGGCCCCGCGCCGCCAACGTCGTCAAGCTGTAACGACTCGCCACTTCGCAGTCGTCACTGAACGCCCGGGACCTTCGCGGTTCCGGGCGTTTTTCTTTTCGCGCCGGGGCGCCGTCCGGCTCCCCTCGCTGCTAAGCTCCCGAGCGGGCCTGTAGTTCAGCGGTGAGAACCGCCGGCTCATAACCGGCTAGTCGAAGGTTCGAATCCTTCCAGGCCCACCAACACCCCCTCACGTAGCGAAGCTGGCCGTCGTCGGGCCAGGGCCTCGTGCGCTCCGGGCTTCTCCACGGCGCCGGATGACACATCCAAGACTTCGTACAAATGACCCCCGGCTCGGCCCGGCACGTGCTCCAATTCGATGAGTCGAATGCACTAGTAATGGCTGTCTAACTCGCTGATCAGCAAGTCTTTGACAACTTTTACAGAACATGCGATCGGCCAGGGCATCGCATGTGCTTTGAACCCTCTGGTCGTTCAATCTTCACGACCGCGGGTCCCATCGAACCCGTGACCGCGCGGCCATCTTTCCCGCCGCACTCAAGGGAGGTACTTACCGCATGAAGCACCTGGCAAGAGGGTGGGCGGCGCTCGCAGCGCTGCTGCTGGCGACCAGCCCGCTCTACGCCCAGACGACCGGCCGCATCACCGGCAAGATCATCGACACCTCGGGCGGCGCGCTGCCCGGCGTCGTGATCACCGTGACCAGCCCCAACCTCCAGGGCGCGCAGTCGACGACCACCAACTCGGATGGTGAGTTCCGCCTGCTGGCGCTGCCCCCGGGCACCTACGACGTCAAGGCCGAGCTGGCCGGCTTCCGGACGCTCGACCGCAAGAACGTATTGGTCGGCATCGACCGCACGGTCGCGATCGACCTGCAGATGGGTGTCGCGCCCGTGGCCGAAGTGGTCACCGTCACCGGCGAGGCGCCGGTGATCGACGTGACCAGCGCCACCAGCGGCGTCAACGCCACCGAGGACCTGTTCACGCGCCTGCCCGTGCAGCGCGATTTCTACTCGATCGCGCGCGTCGCGCCCGGCACCCAGGACGACGGCATCGGCACGGTGTTCTACGGCTCCTCGGGCGCCGAGAACCAGTACATCATCGAGGGCCTCAACACCACCGGCGTCGAGGTCGGCGACAAAGGCAAGACGCTCAACTTCGACTTCGTGCAGGAGATCGAGATCAAGAGCGGCGGCCTGCCGGCCGAGTACGGCCGCGCGACCGGCGGCGTCGTCAACGTCGTGACCAAGTCCGGCGGCAACGAGTTCACGGGCTCCGTGTTCGGCTTCTACGAGGGCGGCAGCCTGCAGAGCGACAACAAGACCGGGCCCGAACGGCCGGCGTGGACCACCACCGTGCGCGACACCGACTACAAGTGGGACTTCGGCGCCAACCTGGGCGGCTACCTGGTCAAGGACAAGGTCTGGTTCTTCGGCGCCTACAACCGGGTGCAGGAGCAGGACAACTACTCGATCGTCCGCCAGCTCACCGCCCCCGGATCTCCGGCGATCGGCTCCGAGATCCCGGCCAAGACGACGCGCGACCTGTACGCCGCCAAGCTGACCTACCGCCTGACCGGCAACCATACGCTGACGGCCTCGCTGTTCGGCGACCCGTCCGAGCGCGACACCGCCGGCACCGTGTTCGCCATCTCCGGCCCGGCGTCCACCTGGCAGGGCACCAACAAGCTGGGCGGCACCAACCTGGCGGCCCGTTACGACGGCGTCTTCGCGGGCAACCTGATGATCCGCGGCCTCTACGGCCGCCACCGCGAGAAGAGCGAGATCATCGGGGCCGGCCGTGACACCGCCCAGAACCTCGATCTGACCGTGACGCCCACCGCGATCTCGGGCGGCTTCGGCTTCTTCCAGGACCAGCCCGAGGTCGCACGCGACGTCTACAAGCTCGACATCTCGAAGTTCGCCGGCAAGCACGAGCTGAAGCTCGGCGGCGACATCGAGGACGTCTCGATCTTCAACAACAACTACAACGGCGGCGCCGGCCAGCGCATCTACAAGCTCACCAGCGCCGGCACCATCTACTACCGCCACCGCTTCTACGTCGACGACCGCGCTTCGGGCTACGATCGCAACAACCCCGCGAGCTGGACGCTGGCGGTGCCGCTCTCGTCCGAGCCCAACACGCTCAACACCTCGGTCTACTTGCAGGACTCGTGGCGCCTCAGCAACAGCTTCACGCTGAACGCCGGCGTGCGCTGGGAGCGGCAGCAGGTCAAGAACCGCGACGGCGACACGGCGATCGATCTCGACGCCAACTGGGCGCCGCGCTTCGGGCTGATCTGGGACGTCACCGGCGACGGCAAGAGCAAGCTCTACGCGAACTACGGCCGCTTCTTCGAGTCGGTGCCGATGGACATCAACATCCGGGCGTTCGGCGGAGAGGTCCAGTGCTTCTGCTACAACTTCAGCCCTGATCCGAACAACTACCTGCAGGATCCCGCAGCGCCGCGGCGCCAGAGCCTGCTGGGCGGCGCGGAGCCGGTCGATCCCGAGCTGAAGGGCCAGTACCTCGACGAGGTGCTGGGCGGCTTCGAGTACGAGATCGCGCCGAACCTCGCGCTGGGCGCGAAGGTCACCTACCGCAAGCTCGGCCGCGTGATCGAGGACTTCCTGGTCGATCCCGCCGAAGGCACGTACGCCATCGCCAACCTCGGCGAGGGCACCCTGGGCCAGACCGTCTTCTTCTACGACTACGTCACCGAAGCCCCGGCCCCCAAGGCCGAGCGCGAGAACTGGAGCGTCGAGCTGACGGCTCGCCGCCGCTTCGCGAACGGCTGGCAGATGCTGGCGAGCTACGTCTGGAGCAAGCTCGAGGGCAACTACGACGGCACCTTCCAGAACTCGACCGGCCAGCTCGACCCCAACATCAACTCGGCCTTCGACTACGCGGACTTCCTGGTCAACTCCACGGGCTCGCTGTCCGCCGAGCGCAAGCACCAGGTCAAGTTCGACGGCAGCTACGAGCTCCAGAGCGGCGCGATGAAGGGCCTGAACTTCGGCCTGTCGGCCTTCTGGTACTCCGGCCTGCCGCTGAACGCCTACGGCTACTCGTTCGCCTACCAGAACTGGGAGTACTACCTGGCGCCGCGCGGCTCGCTGGGCCGCGGCCCGTCCGACTACGAGACCGACATCCACCTCAGCTATCCGATCAAGGTCGGCGAGCGGGCGCGCCTCAACGTCCTGATGGACGTGTTCAACCTGTTCGACCGCCAGGCCGCGACTCAACTCGACGAGCGCTACAACCTCGCGGCGCACGGCTCCTGCGCGGGGATCCCGGCTGCTCTGTGCAACGGTGACGGTGGCCTGATCGCGGCGCCGAACACCGTGAACGCGGCCGGCCAGATTCCCAACATCGTGGCCAGCTCGCCCAACCCGGATTTCCACCAGAAGGGCGTCGGCTTCACGCTGCCGCGCAGCATCCGTTTCGGCGTGCGCCTCACGTTCTAGGGCGCACGTCGACGCGGTTCGTTCTTCGCAGGAAGGGGGCCCCTCGGGGCCCCCTTCGTTTTTCCGGTATCGTCGGAGCGACTCGATGACGAGAGGCCGGTTGCTACGCGCGCCGATCGGGCTGGCCGTTCTCGCGCTGCTCAGCATCGGCGCGTTCGCCTGCCGCCGCCAGCCCGCGATACCGGCGGGACCGCTCGTCGTGCCGGCGATCGCCCGCGCTGCAGTGGCGGGCAGGCCCGTCCTTTTCGTCGGTCTCGACGGGGCCGACTGGCAGCTGCTCGACGACTACCTGGCCTCGGGCGCGATGCCGAACCTGGCGCGCCTCGTCGCCGAGGGCGCGGGCGGTGTGCTCGAGACGCTGCACCCGCCGCTCTCGCCGCTCGTCTGGACCACGATGCTGACGGGGATGTCCCCCGTCGACCACGGCATCCTGGACTTCACGCGCTTCAATCCGGGAACCGGCGCCAAGGAGCCGATCACCAGCGAGGAGCGGCGCGTGCCGGCCGTCTGGAACGTGGCGAGCGCGGCGGGCCGCAGCGTCGCGGTCTTCGGACTCTGGGCCACGCACCCGGCCGACGAGGTGAACGGCCTGCTGGTGTCGGACCGGCTGTTCTCGTTCCTCTACGGCGAGGACGCGCCTCCGGCCGGCGCCGTCTTCCCCGCGAGCGAGCAGGCCCCGGCGCGGGCGGCGCTGGCCGACGCCGAGAAGCGGATCGGCTACGAGGCGCTGAAAGCGTACCTGCCCTGGCTCGAGCGCGCCGAGTACGACCGGCGCCTGGCCGAGGCCGGCCGCGATCCCTACGCGCATCCCGTGAGCGCCCTGCGCCGCATCCTGGTCGAGACCGAGGTCTACCACTCGCTCGCGACCGGCCGCATCCGCCAGCGGCGGCCCGACTTCGCTCTCGTCTACCTGCAAGGAACCGACTCGGTGGGCCACGTCTTCGCGCCCTTCGCCCCGCCGCGCCTGCCGCAGGTGAGCGAGAGGGACCAGCAGCGCTACGGCAAGGTGCCCGAGCTGTACTTCCGCTACGTCGACGGGCTGCTGGGCGAGTACCGCCGGCTGGCGGAGGAGCGTGGCGCCGTTCTGGTGCTCGCCTCGGACCACGGCTTCTTCTGGAAGGAAGGACGGCCGACCGAGCTGTCGAGCTTCGCCCACGCGACCGCCGGCAAGTGGCACCGCAAGGAGGGTATCTTCCTGCTCTGGGGGCCGGGGATCGCCGCCCGTCCCGGCCACCCGCTGCGGGGGTCCGTCGGTCAGACCACGGCCACGCTGCTGGCGCTCCTCGGCTTGCCGCGCGGCCTGGGCCTCCTGGGCCCGCCGCTCGCGGACTTGCCCGCGACGCCGGGCGAAGCGCTCGACTATGCGGCGCTGCTGCCCCGTCCGAAGGCGGCGCTCGCGGGCGGCGCGGGCGCTGCCGCGACCAGCGCCGCCAGCAGCGGGACAGCGAGCGTCGCCAACGCGGAGGCGATCGAGAAGCTGAAGGCGCTCGGCTACATCGGCGTCAGCGAGTCGGCCCAGGCGCCCGACGCCGTGCGGCGCGCGGGCGGCACGCGCACGGCGGGCGCCTACAACAACGCGGGGCTGATCTTCCGCGACCAGGGCAAGTCGGAAGCGGCGAAGGCGGCCTTCGAGAAGGCGCTCGAGATCGACCCCGGCCTCGGCTCGGCGCTGTGGAACCTCAGCGACCTGCTGTTCCAGCAGAAGCGGGACCTCGCGCGCTCCGACGCGCTGCTGCTGCAGGCCTTCGCGGCCGGCGTCGCGGAGACGCGCCGCTACCTGGTCGAGCGGGCGGTCCAATACGAGCGCGGCGGCGACGGCGCGCGCAGCCGCGACCTGATGGAGCGCGCGGTCGCGGCGCGCCCCGACGAGCCGGTCGGCTGGCTGTTCCGGGGCCGCTACCGCGTGGGGGCCGGCGACTGCGCGGGGGCGGCGGGCGACTTCGAGAAGGCGATCGCGCTCGACCCGAAGGACGCGGCGGCGCACGCCTCGCTGGGCCTGGCGCGGCTCTGCCTGGGCGATCGCGAGGGCGCGCGGCGTGCGCTGCTCCGCTCGCTCGCGATCGACCCGCAGCAGCCGCGCGTCAGGGAGGCGCTCGCGCGGATGTGACCTTTCGCGCGGCACGATTTGCAGGATGGAGGCGCTCGCATGGATCTGCTGACAGCCGGCCTGCTCGCCGCCACGCTCGGCGCGGCGCCAGTCGACGCCCTCGCTTCGCAGGTGAGCGCGATCGACGAGCGCGACCGCAGCGAGGGCCTCCAGCGCTACCGCGACGGGCAGCAGCGAATCGCAGCCGAGGACTACGCGGGCGCGGAGCGTGCGTTTCGCGACGCGGTGCGGTTCGACCCGCAGCTCTCCGCCGCTCACTACGGCCTCGGGCAGGTGCTGATGGCGACGAAGCGCTACCCCGAGGCGGTGCGCGCCTACACCGCCTGCCGCGACGCCTTCCACCGGCTCGACCAGTTGCGGATGCTCGACCAGGCGGGCGCCGAGCAGCGGCTCGACGACGAGATCCGAGCGCTGCAGGACACGATCCGCTCGCTCCAGTCGGGCCGGCTCCGGTCGCCCTCGCTGAGCCAGAGCATCGGGAAATACGAGGATCAACTGCGCGAGCTGCAGCGCCGTCGGGGTCGGACCGGCGATACCCGGCCGCAGCCGACGCCGGCCGGCGTCTCGCTCGCTCTGGGCAGCGCCTACTTCCGGACAGGCGACCTCGCCGCCGCCGAGCGAGAGTACCGGCAGGCGCTCGAGGTCGATCCCGGCGTCGGCGAGGCCTGGAACAACCTGGCCGTGGTCTGCCTGCTGAGCGGCCGCCTGGACGAAGCCTCCGATGCCGTCAGGCGCGCGGAGAAGGCGGGGTTCCAGGTGCCCGAGGCGCTGAAGCGCGACGTCGAAGCGCGCCGGAAGGCGAAACCCTAGTCGACGCTCACACTCGCGAAGACGCCGCCCGAGATCCACTCGCGGAACCAGCGGAAAAGCTGGGCCTCGCGCACCGCTCCCGCGCGCAGCGCGAGGCCCACCGCATCGCCCAGGCGCGCCCCGCCGGCGAGCGCCTCGAGCAGCGCCCAGGCCGCCGGCTTCAGCTCCAGCCGGTAGACGGCGTAGTCGCGCCGGAAGACCGCGAGGGCGGTCTCCCGGGCGCGGGGCCGCGGGTGGCGCGGGGCCTCGTCCTTCACGGACTGCGCGTAGTCGTTGGCGTTCGTGCGCAGCTTCAGCATTCGGAACGCCGGCACCGTCTCGAACACGGCGCGCTCCCACTCCTCGGCGCGCACCGCGGCGATCTCCGCCTCGCCGAGCGGGCTCACCTGGGGGGCGTCGAAGACCTCGGTCGCGGCGAGCTCGAGCCGAGCCAGGTCTTCCAGGAAGAGTTGATGGCGCAGGCCCTTCGCGTTGCGGACGAACTCGGGCAGGTGGTCGCCGAGCCGGTTGAGCGTGTAGCTGCGCGAAGGGAAGACCTGCACGTAGTCGCGCACCAGGTCGTGGAAGCCGTCCTCGCCGAGGAAATGCGCGAGCGCCGGGTAGTCGGTGGCGAGCGCCTCCTGCATGCGCAGCAGGTACATGCCGTGGTAGATGCCCAGCCGCTGCGCGGGCTCGAGCGTTCGCGAGGGCAGGATCACCTGCGCCAGCCGCTCGGGGGGCCATGCGGCAGCGACCGCGGGCGACGCAATCGCTTCCGCCACCTCCCCCGGATGCTCGACCACCGAGAGCATCCAGCGCTGCAGCCGTTCGAGGGGAAGGCCCTGCGCGCTCACGCCAGGGCCTCGACGGCCGCGGGCTCGCGATGAGCGAGCGCCTTGCGCGCCTCGGCCACCACCTCGGCGAGCGGCGGGATGTCTTCGTCCCACTCGTAGAGCGTCGAGACGGGGCCGGTGCGCTGCCAGGCCCGGCGGTACAGCTCCCAGACCTCGGGCAGCGCGTGGTCGGAGTGCGTGTCGAGGATGTGGGTGCCCTTGTTGGTGTGGCCGGCGACGTGGTACTGCACCACGCGATCGGCCGGGATCGCGTCGACGTAGGCGCAGGCGTCGAAGCCGTGGTTGAAGGCGCTCACGTAGACGTTGTTCACGTCGAGCAGCAGGCCGCAGTCGGCCTGCTCGGCCAGCCGCGCCAGGAACTCCCACTCGGGCATGCTGGAGGCGCCGAACTCGACGTAGGAGGACGGGTTCTCGAGCACGAGCGGCCGCTCGAGGATCTCCTGCACCTGCCGCACGCGGGCGGCCGTGTGGCGCAGCGCCTCCTCGCTGTACGGCATCGGCAGCAGGTCGTGGCTATTGCGGCCCATCACGCCCGTCCAGCACAGGTGGTCCGACACCCAATGGGCCCGCGTGCGCGCCGCGAGGGCCGCGAGCTTCGCGAGGTACTCGAGGTCGAGCGGATCGGTGCTGCCGATCGAGAGCGAGACGCCGTGGAGCGCCAGCGGGTAGCGCTCGGCGACGCGATCGAGGACGTAGAGGGGCCGGCCGCCGGTGTCGAGGTAGTTCTCGGAGAGCACCTCGAACCAGTCGACGTCGGGCGAGCGCGACAGGATCTCGCCGAAGTGCACGCTGCGCAGGCCGATGCCGACCCCGAGGTCGGGGAAGCCCCAGCGGTTGCGCACGCGCGCCTGTCTCGCCTTCATCGTGCTTTCGGAACGCCGAAGGGGGCCACGTTCGGCGTGGCCCCCTTCGGCAGCGAACGGTGTCAGCGGCCTACAAGCCCTTGCAGCCGCTCTTGCCCTTGCAGGAGCTCTTTTCCTTCTTCTCCATCATGGTCGGGGGCACGTTGCAGCCGCCCTTGCCCTTGCAGGAGTTCTTGCCGGCGCAGCCGTTGTCGCCCGACTTGCAGCCGCCCTGGCCCTTGCAGTTGTTCTTGCCCTTGCAGTCGTGCTTCGCGGCCGCGGCGGCGCAGCCGCCCTTGCCCTTGCAGGAGTTCTTGCCGGCGCAGCCGTTGTCGCCCGTCTTGCAGCCGCCCTGGCCCTTGCACTCGTTGTGGCCCTTGCAGATGTGCTTCGGGGCCTTGTCGTCCGCCTTCTGCTGCGCCGAGAGCTTGGAACCCGCCACCATCCCGGCCACCGCGACGCCCATCAGCTTCGTGAACTTGCGACGATCCATGCGATTCTCCTTGCCAAACGCACTGAGGAAACTCCGGGCAGCCCTCCTCATGAGGCTGGCTCGGAGCGAGATTCGTCACCTAGGGAGGGCTCCATCATATGCACCCGCGCGGCCCCCTGGTCAAGGGGGCCTCCGGAGCCCGCGCCTTTCGTGGTCTAACGGGCAAGAACGCACGGCCCGGGCGGTCTCTTCCCGGGCGGGTCGAAAAGCCCCGTCCGACCGCGACCTGACCCGTTTGCTACAATCCTTCTCCCTACCTCATGCACGCCGACCTCGAGAGGCTGATCCAGTTGCAGCGGGCCGAATCGGAGCTGCGCCGCGTCGAGGCCGAGCTCGGCGAGATCCCCAGAAGGCGCGCGGCTGCCGAGGCGGCGCTCGCCACCGAGCGGGGGCGCCTCGACGCCGGCCGTGAGGCCCTCGCCGAAGCCCAGAAGCAGCGCCGCCAGAAGGAAGCCGAGGTCGAGGACTACAAGGGCAGGCGCTCCAAGTACAAGGGCCAGTTGATGGAGGTCAAGACCAACAAGGAATACACGGCCATGCTCCACGAGATCGAGGCGGTGGAGCGCCAGATCCGCGAGCGCGAGGACGAGATCCTGGCGGAGATGGAGAAGGCCGAGACCCTGCAGGTCGAGGTCAAGCAGGAAGAGGCCGCCTTCGAGGAGGTCGAAACGCGCCAGCGCAGCGAGACGCGCGCGCTCGACGAGCAGGCGAAGGCGCTCGGGACGGATCAGCAGCGCCTGCAGGCCGAGCGCGACGCCATCGCGGGGACCGTGTCCGAGGACGCGCTCGAGCTGTTCGGCCGCGTGGCGCGCCTGCGCGGCACGGGGCTGGCCGAGGCCAGGGACGAGATGTGCCTGGCCTGCCACGTCAAGCTGCGCCCGCAGATGTACATGGACCTGCGGCACAACGAGACCCTCGTGCAGTGCCCCTCGTGCAACCGCATCCTCTACTACGAGCCGCCCCCGCCGGTCGTCGCCTCCCAGCCGTGAAGCGGCCGCCCGCGGGCGCGGCGCAGATCCACATCGACGGCGCCTCGCGCGGGAACCCCGGCGAGGCCGGCTTCGGCATCCACGTGGCCGACGAGCGTGGCGAGACGCTCGCCGAGCTCTACGGCTATCTCGGCCGCGCCACCAACAACGTCGCGGAGTACCAGGCGCTGATCCACGCGCTGCGCTGGGGGAAGCGCCACGGCCTGCCCGAGGTCAGCCTGTTCTCCGATTCGGAGCTGGTGGTCAAACAGATGAACGGGCAGTATCGCGTGAAGCACCCCGACATGCTGCCGCTCCACCGCGAGGCGCAGATCCTGATGCGCGGCTTCGCGAAGGCCAGCCTCAGCCACGTCCGGCGCGAGCAGAACCGTGACGCCGACCGCCTCGCCAACCTCGCTCTCGACCGCAAGTCGTCGCAGCTCGACTGACTAGAGCCGCCAGCCCACCCAGCTGATCATGCGGCCCGCGGGGGAGCCCTCGCGGCGGAACGAGTGGTAGAGGTCGGCGCGGCAGCGGGTGCACTCGGCGAGGCTCTCGATCCGCTCGGGCAGCAGCCCCGCGGCGAGCAGCTGGCGGCGGTTCAGCTCGCGCAGGTCGAGACGCGGGCGGCCGACCGGGCCGCTGCGAAACAGCTCCTGCTCGCCGGGGCCGAAGTGGGCGCGCAGCTCGTCGCCGACCTCGTAGCAGCAGGGGCCGATCGCTGGCCCGAGCGCGGCGACGAGATCGCGGGCACGCGAGCCCTCGGCGAGCAGCGCCCGGACCGTGGCCAGCGTCACCCCCTGCGCGCTGCCGCGCCAGCCCGCGTGGGCGGCTGCGGCCGCGCGGCGCGCGGGATCGGCGAGCAGGACGGGCAGGCAGTCGGCGCTCTCGATCCCGAGCAGCACGCCGGGCTCGCTGCTGAAGCCCGCGTCGGCCTCGGGCGATCCGTGCCAGGGCGCGCGGCGGACCTCGCGGCCATGGACCTGCGACAGCAGATACAGGCGGCCGTCGGCGGCGAGCGCGGCGCTCACGCGGGCGCGGGTCTCGTCGCGCGACTCCCGGCCCCCGGACGCGAGGCGCTGCTCGAAACCGTGGCTGAGCCCCGGCAGCGCCGCGAGCAGCGCGACCTGGGCGGAGCGCATCATCGAACAGGATCCTAAGTGCCCGGATCCGCAAATACGAAGGCATTCGAACGCCGATGCATCCCGGCTGGCTGCGTTGCCCGTCGGTTGCATATTCCCGATATGCGCCCTCCTCGCGCCTTGCCAGCCGGGCGCCTCGGCGTTCTCGGTGCGCACCGTACTTGCGGACTAGGGCACTGAGCGCTCGTGGGGCGCGGGATACACTCGAAAGCAGTGGAGGATCCAGGCGTCGTCGCCTCGGCGTTCGAGCTGCTCCCGATCGCTGACGTGGCCCGAGAGCCGCCTTCCACGTTCAGCGAGGGCGAGCTCCGCTACGCCCGCTCCAAGTCGGACCCGCAGCGGCGGCTGGCCGCGCGCCTCGCCGCCAAGCGCGCGCTCGGCCGGCTGCTGGGGCCCGAGATCCTGCCCTCGAAGCTCGAGGTGGTGCGCCGAGCCTGGGGGCCGCCCGCGATGCGGCTGTCTGCGCGCGCGCAGGCGCGGCTCGCGGGGCTTGGCGCTCGCCGCGTGCTGGTGAGCCTGACGCACGCCCGGCACCTGGCGGCCGCAGCGGTCGTGCTCCTGCGCGAGCCATGAAGCGCAGGCGAGTCGTGGCGGCGGCCGTGCTGGCGGCGGGGGTCGCGGGCGGCATGGCGCTCTGGGCGTTGCGCTCCGAGCCGCCGCGCGACGAGCGCCCGCACCCCTTCAACCAGGACCGCAACGCGGTCTGGCTCGAGCACCGCTGGCTGGAGCGGCCCCACGGCGAAGGCGAGATGGAATCGCTCTTCTCGAAGCTGCGCGCGCGAGGGGTCGAGTACGTGTTCCCCCACCTGATCCCGTTCGACGGCGCCGGCCGCCTGCCCGTCCACAGCCGCGAGCAGATGCGCGCCTTCCTGGCGGCCGCGCGGCGGGTGGCGCCCGGCATGAAGGTGCTGCCCTGGGTCGGCGGCCTGCGCGCGGGCTATCGCCGGCAGCGCCCCGGCACCATCGACCTGCGCGACCTCGGGCAGCGCCAGCGCATGGTGGCGGAGTGTCGCGGCCTGCTGGACGAGGGCTTCGACGGCATCCACCTGAACGTGGAGCCGGTGGCCGACGGCGACGTGGACCTGCTGGCGCTCCTGCTCGCGCTGCGCCCGGCGGTGGGCGCCGACCGCATCCTCTCGCTGTCGGCGATCCGGCCCGGGCCCGTCGCGCTGCCTTTCGCGCCGAACTTCCTGTGGACGCCCGAGTACTACGAGCGCGTCGCGCAGATCGCGGACCAGGTCGTCGTGATGGCCTACGACACGGCGCTGCCGACGCCCGGCCTCTACCGCCGCTACGTGTCCTGGGCCTCGGCCCGCATGACCCACGCGCTCGTGGGCTCGAAGGGCCGCGCGCGGGTGCTGCTCGGCGTGCCCACCTACGACCCGAACGGCATCATGCACCGGGCCGGCGTCGAGTCGGTCGAGAACGCCCTGCTCGGTGTGATCTCCGGCCTGCGCGGCGTCGGCGGCGGTGGCACCTTCGAGGGCGTAGCGCTGTACGCGGAGTGGACGACCGACGACGAGGAGTGGGCGGTCTACGAGCGCCTCTGGCGGGGCCGGCTCACTTCCAGGTGAGCTGGTTCCGGTAGAGATCCTTCTTCTCCGACATCACGCTCACCGCGAGCGCCCACGAGCGCGTGCCCTTGTCCCAGGCGCCGGCGAGCTCGTAGACGACCTCGTTCTGGCGCGAGGCGACCTGCTTCACCAGGGGCTTGACCTTCTCGCGGCTCGGCTTGCCGTTGACGGTGGTGACGAGCTCCAGCTCCTCGACCTCGATCGCCTTCTTGCCCTCGTTCACCAGCGCGATCCGCACGGCGTACTTGTCGCCGGGCTTCACGCGCAGCGGCTCCATGCTGAACTCGATGCGGCCGGGGATCTCCGACGCCCGCTTGACCTGCACCTCCCTGGCGGCCGTGCTGTCGAAGCCCGAGAGGTCCTTCGAGACGCCGCGGACGCTCTCGTCGGACGAGCGGCTGGGCACGAAGGCGCGGCGCATCATCGCCTGGGCCGTGAGCGGCGGCGCCAGGCCGGCCGTGCCGCGTTGTCCCCGGGGCGCCGGCGGAGCGCCGGCCGCACCCGCAGCGGCCCGGGCCTGCGGCGGCCGGCCCGTGGACGGCCCGGCGGCATCGGCGGCCGGGGCGCCGGGCGCCTCGGCGGCGGGCTCCTGCGCGGCCCCGCTCTCCACGGGCGCCGCCGGCGTCGCCGCTGGGACCGCCGGCTGGGAGACGGGAGGGGGGGTCGGAGCCTGCGCACGGGGCTGCAACCAGAAGAGCAGCGCCACCGCGATGCCGATGACGAACAGACCGGCAACGATCCCGGCGACGGGGACTGCGGGCTTGGGCTCGGCCATGCTCCACCTCTTTGGGGAAGGTGGCCGATTGTAGACCCGGGAGCAACGGTCGTTCGACGCGGATCGGCTGATTACCGGCGCGTGACGACCAGCGTGACCACGTATCCGCGCGGGTCGATCCGCACGTTCGAGTAGCGAAACGGCCCGATCATGCGCCTCCGCCGCCCAGCACGGGGACAGGCTCGGGCAGGACCTTCAGGTAGCGCGGCGAGGTGCCCAGCTGCTTCCACTTCTCGGGCAGCGCGTAGCTGGGGTTCGGCGTCTCGAGGCAGACGCCGCAGCGGATGCAGCCCTGGATCTCCGGGCAGTGCGGCGAGAGCTGCTCCTTGACGCTCTTGTCGAGCTCGCGCAGGTAATAGGCCTTGCTGACCCCGTTGTCGACGATGTCCCAGGGCAGCACCTCGTCGCGGCCGCGGCCACGGAACAGGTAGAAGGCCGGATCGAGGCCCGCCGCCTTCATCCCGCGCTTCAGGTCGGTGCCACCCTGCACGGCGCGCTCGAGCGCGTCCGCCATCCTCCGATCGCCGAGCGCCAGCGCCGACTGCGCGACTCCGGTGCGCGCGCTCTTGATCACCGCGTCCACGTTCGGCATGCGCGCGAAGGCCTTGCGCAGGAACTGCAGCTTGCGGTCGGTCTGCTTCGGGTCCTCCATCGGCAGCCACTGGTAGGGCGTCCCGGGCTTCGGCACGAACGGGTTCACCGAGGGGTGGAGCCGTCCGATGCGGCCGCGCCCGCGCGCGACGGCCAGCATCTGCTCGCGGATCTGGTCGGTGAGCGAGACGATCGCCTCGACGTCCTCGTGCCGCTCCCAGGGCAGCCCCACCATGTAGTAGAGCTTCAGGTTCTGGATGCCGTTCTCGAAGATCCAGCGCGCCTTTTCCAGGATCTCGGCGTTCGTGAACTGCTTGTTGAGGATCTTGCGCATGCGGTCGGAGCCGCACTCGGGCGCGAGCGTCAGCCCCTGGACGCCGGTGTCCGCCAGCTTGAAGACGAAGCCCGGCGTCAGGTCGTCGAGCCGCAGCGACGCCACCGAGACCTCGAAGCCGAGCGCGGCGAGATCGTCGACGATGCCGTCGATCTCCGGGTGGTCGCAGACCGCCGTCGAGACGAGCCCGATCTTGCTCGTGTGCGCCCGCACCTCCCTGGCGCGCGCCACGATCTCGGCCCGCGAGAAACCGCGCACAGGCAGGTAGTTGTAGCCCGCCCAGCAGAAGCGGCACATGCAGGGGCAGCCGCGCGAGATCTCCACCAGGAACTTCATGGACATCTCGGTGTTCGGCGTCAGGATCTGCGTCTGCGGCAGCGCCATCTTCCCCGGCCAGCCGCGCTGGCGGACCACCGGGCCCGGCCCGTCGTAGGCGGCCACGGTGCCGTCGTCGTTGTAGCGGACCTCGTGGCGCGAGGGCACGTAGAAGCCGTCCCGCTCGCGCAGCCCTTCGATGCCCTGGCGCGGGCCCGGGGCGCCGACGAGCGCGTCGAGCAGCTTCGGCACCAGCGCCTCGCCCTCGCCCACCGCCACCAGGTCCGCGAACGGTGCGAGCGGCTCGGGGTTCAGGAAGACGGCCGCGCCGCCGAGCAGGACCACGGGATCGCGGGGGCCCCGCTCCGAAGCCCGCAGCGGCACGCCGCCGAGGCGCAGCATCTGCAGCACGTGCAGGTAGTCGTTCTCGAACGAGATCGAGAAGGCCACCACGTCGAAGTCGCGCAGCGGCGTGCCGCTCTCGAACGACGTGAGCGGGCTGCCCTGTCGCAGCAGGTCGTCGCGGTCGGCGTCGTCCGGCAGGAACGCGCGCTCGCAGACGACCTCGGCGTGATCGCCGAAGAGCGCGTGCACGCCCTGGAAGCCCAGGTTCGACATGCCGACGTAGTAGAGGTTCGGATAGCAGAGCACGATGCGGAAGCGGCCGGTCCGGCGCGCCGGCCGCAGATGCAGCTCCGCCGCGGCAAGCTGCTGGTGGCGTTCTGCGAGGCGGTGACTCACTGGTTCTTCGGGTCTTGCGGCGGGCGGCGAGGCCGGCAAGCCGGCCAAGACCGCCAAAACGTCAGTTTAGACCCGATTCCAGGCCCTGGAACGGCGTCGCGTTAGTCGGAGCCGCCGCTGCCCTGCTTGCGCAGGAACGCCGGGATGTCCAGATCGCGGCCGCCGCCCGAGGCGGCCTTCGGGTTCGGCGTCTTGCGATAGAAGCCGCCCGTGTCGTAGCCGGGCATCGCGGGCGCCTGGGGCTGCTGCGGCGCGGCGTTCGGGCCGACGTAGTTGCCGAGGTCCACGGGCGTCGACGCGCCCTTCCTGGCGCCGCGCGTGAAGCCGGTGGCGATCACGGTGACCTTGACGGCCTCGCCCATCGACTCGTCGGTGACGATGCCGTAGATGATGTTCGCCTCGGGGTCGGAGGCCTTGGTGATCAGGGCCGTGGCCTCGGACGCCTCGGCCAGCGACAGGTCGGCGCCGCCGGTGATGTTCACGATGATGCCCTTGGCGCCCTCGATCGAGCTGTCCTCGAGCAGCGGGTTGGAGATCGCGCGCTGCGCGGCGTCCACCGAGCGCGTCTCGCCCTCGCCGATGCCGGTGCCCATCACGGCCGGGCCCATGCCCTTCATCACCGCGCGCACGTCGGCGAAGTCGAGGTTGATCTGGCCGGGGATCGTGATGATGTCGCTGATGCCCTGCACCGCCTGGCGCAGCACGTCGTCGGCCACGCGGAAGGCCTCGGAGACGGGCGTGTTGCGCGCGATCGTCTGCAGCAGGCGGTCGTTCGGGATCACGATCACCGAGTCGACGCACTCGCGCAGCTGGGCGAGGCCGTCCATCGCCTGCGTCAGCCGGCGCTTGCCCTCGAGCCCGAAGGGCAGCGTGACCACCGCCACCGTCAGCACGTTGCCGGTCTCGCCGCCGAGCTGGCCCGCGATCGAGGCGACCACCGGCGCCGCCCCGGTGCCGGTGCCGCCGCCGAGGCCGGCGGTGATGAAGACCATGTCCGAGCCCTCGAGGGCGTCGCAGATCTTCTCGGTGTCCTCGACCGCCGACTGGCGGCCGATGTCGGGGTTGGCGCCCGCGCCGAGGCCTTTCGTCAGCTTCGATCCGATCTGGATCTTGATCGGCGCGCGGTTCGTCTTGAGCGCCTGCAGGTCCGAGTTCACCGCGATGAACTCGACGCCCTGCAGCCCGGTCGCGATCATGCGGCTGATGGCGTTGCCGCCGCCGCCGCCGACCCCGACCACCTTGATCCGCGCCCCCCGCGTGTCCTCGTCGGCGAACGCGATGCGCCCGTGCCCGTCGGCTGAGTTGTTCATGAAACCTCCCGGATCATATCCCTTCGGAGCAACCCGTCATAAAGCCGCAGCGCAGGCAGATCCGCTTGCAGTGATGCGCCACCACCTCCGCTCCGCACATCTCGCAACGCGGCTCCCCGACGTCGCGCTTGAGTCGCGCGGCGCGCGAGGCCGCCTCCTGCAGCGGCGCCCGATAGAGCGGCAGCGGCGGCAGCGCCGGGCCTTCGTGCTTCATCTCGCTCCGCTCCTCTCTTCCTAGAAGAAGTCCGCGAACAGCTCGCGCAGGCGGCCGGTGACCCGCCCGAACCTGCCCGTCCCCTCGCGCCGGCCGGGGTTCAGCGAGTGGCCGAGGCGGTTGCGGTAGCCCGAGAGCACCAGCCCCACGGCCGTCGAGTAGACCGGGCTCGCCACCACGTCGACCAGGCCGCCGATCCCGCCCGGCGTGCCGCGCCGCACCGGCATGTCGAAGATCTGCTCGGCGATCTCGGGCATGCCCTCGAGGATCGAGCCGCCGCCCGTCAGCACGACGCCGCTGTTCAGGCTGCGGTCGAAGCCCGCGCGGCGGATCTCGGTCAGCACCAGCTGGCAGATCTCCTCCGCGCGGGCCTGGATCACGTCGCCCAGCACCTGGCGCGCCATGATGCGCGGCTTGCGGCCGCCGACGCTGGGCACCTCGATCGAGTCCTCCTCCGGGATCAGCGAGGTGAGCGCGCAGCCGTACTTCTTCTTGATCCGCTCCGCCTCGTTCACCGGCGTCCGCAGCGCGACCGCGACGTCGTTGGTGAAGTGCTCGCCGCCCACCTGCAGCACGGCGGTGTGCCACAGCGAGCCCTTCTCGAAGATCGCGATGTCGGTGGTGCCGCCCCCGATGTCGACGAGGGCGACGCCCAGCTCCTTCTCGTCGGGCGTCAAGCAGGCCTCGGAGGCCGCGAGCTGCGTCAGCACGGTGTCGACCACCTCCAGGCCCGCCCGGTTGACGCAGGTGACGGCGTTCTGGGCCGAAGTGGTGGAGCAGGTGACCACGTGGACGTTGACCTCGAGCCGCGTGCCGGTCATGCCGGTGGGGTCGCCGATGCCGTCCTGGTCGTCGACCACGAACTCCTGCGGCAGCACGTGCAGGATCGAGCGGTCCATCGGGATCGAGACCGCCTTGGCGGCGTCGATCGCGCGCCGCACGTCCTCCTTCTCGATCACCCGGCTCTTGTTCGAGACGGCCACCACGCCGCGCGAGTTGAAGCTGCGGATGTGGGCGCCGGCGATGCCCGCGTAGGCGGTGCCGATCTCGACGCCCGCCATCAGCTCGGCCTCCTCGATCACGCGCTTGATGGCGTCGACGGTGGCCTCCAGGTTGATCACGACGCCCTTGCGCAGGCCGCGTGACTCCGCCTGGCCGATGCCGATCACGTCGAGCCGGCCCTCGTCGGTCATCTCCGCGACGATGGAGCAGATCTTGTGGGTGCCGATGTCGAGCCCGACGACGTAGCGGTCCTTCTTCTTGGCCATGAGCTATCTCCGGCTCGACATCGCGGACACTGAGCGTCCTCGGCGGGGCCAGTCAGCTTCTTCCGCCGTCGCGGGAGTGAATCCCGCGATCGGCGGCAGGGAGGCCCCGCCTGCGGGCGGGGGGTGGGTGCCGATGTCGAGCCCGACGACGTAGCGGTCCTTCTTCTTTGCCATGGGCTATTCCTGCCTCGTCATCGTGGTTGCTCCCTCTGGTCCGGGGCGGCGGTCTCGGCCGCGCGGGCCGGGTTGGGGTTCTGCTGGATCGGATTCGCCGTCGCGATCGGGCTCGGGGACGGCGGCGGCGGTTCCTTGGCGTAGATGCGGTCGCGGAAGCGCAGGTCGAAGTACTCGGCGCTCGGGCAGCGCTCGGCCAGCTCGCGGCGCAGGCCCAGGAAGGTCGTGAACTTCTTCCGGTAGGGCGGCGCGCCGACCTTGAGGATCTCGCCGGCGCCGCGCAGCACCACGCGCAGGTCGCCCGAGCTCTCCACCTGCACCTCCGAGACCTCGGCTCCGAGCTCGCCGAGGTCCGCCAGCAGCGCGCCCGCGCGCCCCGCGCGGTCGCGCCGCGCCTCGCCGTCGACCCCGGCCAGGCCGCGCACGATCGGCATGTCGAAGACGGCCGTGCGCGGGCCGTAGACGTCGATCAGCGTGCCGTCGCCGTCCATCAGGTAGAGGCGGTCGGCCTCCGCCAGCGCCAGCGGCACGCGCTCGACGATCGCGACGCTCAGCGTGTCCGGCAGCGTGCGCACGACGGTGGCGTCGGCGACCCAGGGCGAGGCGCGCAGCCGGCGCTTCAGCTCGGCGAGATCGAGCGTCAGGATGTTCTCGCCCACGGCCGGCCCCAGCAGCTCGCGGACCTCGCCCTCGGACAGGAAGCGCTGGCCGCGCACGTCCACCCGCGCCACCCGCAGCCGCTCGCTCGCCATCACCCGCGAGTAGCCGAGCCAGAGCCCGGCCAGCAGCAGCAGCCCCGCCGCCCCGAGCTGCAGCGCCAGCGTGCCGCGCGTGAGCAGGCCGCGCCGCGCGCGCTTCACCTTCAGCCGGTTCTTGGGCCGGAAGAACGGCGCCTCGTCCGGACCGGCGGGCGCGACCTCCTCGACCGGGCGCGGCGGCAGGGTCAGGCGGAGCTGCGGGCGCTCGCCGCGCGCCTTCTGGCTCATGCCGCCCTCCTGGCGAGCAGCTCTTCGCCCGCGCGGTACACGTTGCCCGCCCCGAGCGTCAGCACCACGTCGCCCTCGTGCGCCTCGGCGCAGAGCGCCTCGGCGGCGCGCTCGAGGTCGCCCACGTAGCGCGAGGCGATGCCGTGGCCCGCGATCGCGCGCGCCAGCGCCTCGCCGTCGACGCCGGGGACGGCGTCCTCGCTCGCGGCGTAGACGTCGCACACGAGGAGCAGGTCGGCCCCGGCGAAGGCCTCGCAGAACTCCTGCCACAGCGCCTGCGTGCGGGTGTAGCGGTGCGGCTGGAACAGCACCAGCGTGCGGCGCTCTCCGGCCAGCCGCCGCAGCGTGCGCAGCGTCGCGCGGATCTCGGTCGGATGGTGGCCGTAGTCGTCGAGCACGCTGACGCCGCGCGACTCGCCCTTCCACTGAAAGCGGCGGTCGACGCCGCGGAAGGCCGCGAGGCCCGCCGCGATCGCCTCGAAGGGCAGGCCGATCTCGAGCCCCACGGTGACGGCGGCCAGCGAGTTCAGCACGTTGTGCTCGCCCGGCACCGCCAGCTCGACGGGCCCGAGCTCGGCGTCCTCGAGGGTCGCCAGGTAGCGCGAGCCGGCGGCCCGCAGCTCCACCTCGCGCGCGGAGATCTGCGCGCCCGGAAGCAGGCCGTAGCTGACGCCGCGCCGCGCGACGCGCGCGAGCAGCGAGCGCGACGCGAGGTCGTCGGAGCAGACGATCAGGGCGCCGTAGAAGGGCACGCGGCCGGCGAAGGCGGCGAACGCCTGCAGCAGGTCCTCGAGCCCGCTGTAGGTGTCGAGGTGCTCGCGGTCGACGTTGGTGACGACGGCGAGCGTCGGGTAGAGCTTGAGGAAGGAGCGGTCGGACTCGTCGGCCTCGGCGACGACGTACTCGCCCTTGCCGAGGCGCGCGCCCGAGCCGAGCGTGCTCAGGCGGCCGCCGACGACGACGGTGGGATCGAGCCCGCCCTGGTCGAGCACCGCCGCGATCATCGAGGTGGTCGTGGTCTTGCCGTGGCTGCCGGAGACGGCGATCGCGTACTTCGGCCGCATGATCTCGGCCAGCATCTCCGCGCGTGGAATCACCGGGATCGCCAGGCGCCGCGCCTCGGCGAGCTCGGGGTTGTCGGTGCGCACCGCGGTCGAGGTGACCACCACCTGCGCGCCGTGGACGTTCCGCGCGGCGTGCCCCTCGAGGACGCGGGCGCCCAGGCTCGCGAGGTGGTCGGTGACCGGCGAGCGGCGCAGGTCCGAGCCCGAGATCGCGTAGCCCTGGTTGAGCAGCACCTCGGCGATGCCGCTCATGCCCGAGCCGCCGATGCCGACGAAGTGCACCCGCTCCACGCGCCTACGCAACGCGCGCCTCCGTTTCGGCCAGCAGCAGGTCGGCCACCCGCGACGCGGCGTCCGGCCGCCCCAGCCGCCGGGCGGCCGCGGCCATCGCCACGAGCTTCCCGGGCGCGGCGGCGAGCGCGCCCACGGCGGCCGCCAGCGACTCGCCCGAGAGGTCCTTCTCCTCGAGCATCAGCGCGGCGCCGGCATCGGCGAGCGCCCGCGCGTTGATGCGCTGGTGGTCGTCGGCCGCCTTCGCGAACGGCACCAGCAGCGCGGCGCGGCCGGCCACCGTCAGCTCGGCGCAGGTGGTCGCCCCGCTGCGGCAGACCACGAGGTCGGCGGCCGCGAGCCGTGCTTGCATGTCGTCGAGGAAGGCCAGCACCTCGGCCTCGCGGCCGGCGTCGCGGTACGCCCGCGCCACGCGCTCGCGCTGCGCCTCGCCGGTCTGGTGGACGATGCGCAGCTCGCGCGGCAGCTTCGGCAGCGCCGCCAGCAGCGCCTCGTTCAGCACCCGCGAGCCCTGGCTGCCGCCGAAGGCGAGCAGCGTGAGCGGCGGGCGCGGCTCGCGCACGGGCAGCGTCGCGAAGCCGCCGCGCACCGGGTTGCCGGTGACGACGCCCTTGCGGCCGAACTCGCGGCGCGCCTCCTCGTAGGCGCAGGCGGCCGCGCGCACGAAGGGCCGCAGCACGCGGTTGCTGAAGCCGGGGCGCGCGTTCGGCTCGAGGATCACCGTGCGCACTCCCAGAAGCGCCGCGACCAGCGCGACGGGACCGCCCGCGTAGCCGCCGACGCCGAGCACGGCCTGCGGACGCTCGCGCAGCACGAGCGCGGTCGCCCGCAGCAGGCCGAGGGGCAGCGCCAGCAGGCCGCGCAGCAGGCCCGCGGCTCCCACGGCGTTGAGCGGCAGGATCGGCAGCAGCGCGAGCGGGTAGCCGGCGCGGGGGACCAGCCGGCCCTCGAGGCCGCGCGGCGTCCCCACGAAGAGCACGCGCAGCCCCGGCGCGCGGCGCACGAGCTCGTCCGCCACGGCGATGCCGGGGAACAGGTGCCCGCCGGTGCCGCCGGCCGCGATGAGGATCGTGCGCGCCACTCAATCACCATGCTGGGACACGTTCAGGATCACGCCCACCGCCAGCAGCGTGAACAGAAGCGACGAGCCGCCCGCGCTGATGAAGGGCAGCGGGATGCCCTTCGTCGGCAGCAGGCCGGTGACCACGCTGACGTTGATGAACGCCTGCATCACGATCTCGAGCGTCAGCCCCGCGGCGAGCAGCGTGCCGAACATGTCGGGCGCCTGCATCGCCGTGCGGATCCCGCGCCAGAGCAGCACCACGAACAGCGACACCACCACCGCCGCGCCGAGCAGCCCCAGCTCCTCGCCGATCACCGCGAACACGAAGTCGCTGTACGGATAGGGCAGGTAGAACAGCTTCTGGCGCCCCTCCATCAGCCCCACGCCGGTGACGCCGCCGGTGCCGACGGCGATCAGGCTCTGGATGATCTGGTAGCCCGCGCCGCGCGCGTCCGACCACGGGTTGAGGAACGCGTCGATGCGGTCCCGGCGGTAGGCCGCCACCATCACCGCGCGATAGAGCAGGAAGGCCGCGGGCAGGGCGAGCGCCGCGAAGTAGCGCAGCCGCACGCCCGCCAGGAACAGCATCACGCCGGCGACGGCCACCAGCGTCGCCGCGGTGCCGAGGTCCGGCTGGATGTAGATCAGGAACGCGAACCAGCCGATCAGCACGCCGGCGGGGAACAGCGAGGTCAGCTTGTCGTTGACCCGCTCCTTACGCCGCTCCAGGTGATAGGCGAGGAACAGGATCAGAGTGAGCTTGGCGAGCTCGGCAGGCTGGAACGAGAGGGCGCCCGCGCGGAGCCAGCGGTGCGTGTCGTTGACCGCGGGCAGGAACAGCACCACGATCAGCAGCAGGGTGGTCAGGCCCAGCGCGCCGAACACCAGCGCGGGCTGGCGCAGGTGGCGGTAGTCGGTCTTCATCGCCACGGCCAGCGCGAAGAGCCCGACCAGGCACCACAGCGCCTGCTTCACCAGGAAGTAGTAGGCGCTGCCGTGCGTCTCCTCGGCGTGCGCGGACGAGGCGCTCCACACCATCACCAGCCCCAGCGCGACGAGCGCCACGGTGGTGGCGAACAGGGTGTAGTCGGCGGACAGCTTTTTAGCCATCGCGCCCCCTCTCGGCCGCCAGCTTGCGCACTTCGTCCTTGAAGGCGCGGCCGCGCTCGGCGTAGTCGGCGAACATGTCGAAGCTCGAGCAGGCGGGCGCCAGCACGACGCTGTCGCCGGGCCGCGCCGCGGCGAAGGCCTGCGCCACCGCCTGCCCGAGCGAGGCGCAGGCGTAGACCGGAACCACTCCGGCGAGCGCCGCCGCGATGCGGGTGCGCGACTCGCCGATCGCCACGATCGCGCGCAACCGCTCGCGGGCCACGGGCCCGAGCTCCGCGAAATCGCCGCCCTTGTAGCGCCCGCCCATCACGGCCACCACGCGCGGCGGCAGTGCCTGCAGGCTCATGCGCGCCGCGGCGACGTTGGTCGCCTTCGAGTCGTCGTAGAAGGTGACGCCGCCGATCTCGGCCACGCGCTCGAGCACGTGCTCGACTCCCGCGAAGCCCGCCACCGCGGCCGCGACGGCCTCGGCCGGCGCGCCGAGCAGGCGAGCCGCGGCGCCGGCGGCCAGCAGGTCGCTCGCGAGGTGGCGTCCCGGCAGCCGCACGTCGGCCAGGCGGAACAGCGTCTCCTCCCGGCCGTCGATCGCCACGCAGGCGCGCTCCGCGTCGAACCAGGCGGCGTCTCCCGCGGGCCGCGCGCCGATGCCGCGGAAGCGCAGCAGCCGTGCCCGCGAGCGCCGGGCGAGCTCCATCACCCGCGCGTCGTCGGCGTTCACCACCGCCCAGTCCTCGGACGTCTGGTTCGCGAACACGCGCGCCTTGGCGAGCGCGTAGGCCTCGACGCTCGGGTGGCGGTCCAGGTGGTCGGGCGAGAAGTTCAGGAACACCGCGAGCCTCGGATGGAAGGCGCTCGTGCCCTCGAGCTGGAAGCTCGACGCCTCGATCACGAAGGTGGTGTCCTCGCTGGAGCCCTCGACCAGCCCGCAGAAGGCCTCGCCGATGTTGCCGCCCACGCGGACGTCGGCGAACGCCGGGCCGCCGGCGGCGCGCAGCATGGCGCCGAGCGCCGCCGTCGTCGTCGACTTGCCCTTGGTGCCGGTGACGGCCGCGACGCTGCCCTTCGCCAGCAGGAAGCCGAGCTCCAGCTCGGCCAGCACCAGCGCGCCGCGGGCGCGCGCCGCCTGCAGCTCCGGCAGCTCCCAGGGCACGCCGGGCGAGACCACCACGAGAGCGGCCGCGGCGAGCGCCTCCGGGGCGTGGCCGCCGAGCTCGAGCCGCACTCCCGCCGACTCGAGCGCCGCGACCTCGGTCGGCAGCTCTTGGGCGCGCTTGCGGTCGCAGGCCGTGACGCGGGCTCCGCGCGCGGCGAGCAGTCGCGCCGCGGCGACGCCCGAGCGGGCGAGCCCGACGACCACCGCCGATGTCCCTGCGACTTCCATCTCTTCCTCGATCGCCCCGGCGTACGCCGCGCTCGTTCCCCTCACCGCAGCTTCAGCGTGGTGAGCGAGAAGAGAGCGAACATGAAGGCCACGATCCAGAAGCGCACGATCACCTGCGGCTCCTTCCAGCCGAGCAGCTCGAAGTGATGGTGCAGCGGCGCCATCCGGAAGATGCGCTTGCCGGTCAGCCGGAAGGACGCGACCTGCAGGATCACGGAGCCGGCCTCGACCACGAAGAGGCCGCCCACGGAGATCAGCAGCAGCTCCTGCTTGATCAGGATCGCCACGGTGCCGAGGGCGCCGCCCAGCGACAGGCTGCCGACGTCGCCCATGAAGACCTGCGCCGGATAGCAGTTCCACCACAGGAAGCCGAGCGAGGCGCCCACCATCGCGCCGCAGAAGACGGTCAGCTCGCCGACGCCCGGCTGGAACAGCAGGTCGAGGTAGCGCGAGAAGACCGCGTGGCCGGAGACGTAGGCGAGCACGGTGAAGGCCGCCGCGGCGATCAGCGTCGTGCCGATCGCCAGGCCGTCGAGGCCGTCCGTCAGATTCACCGCGTTCGACGCGAAGGCCACCAGCAGCATCGCGAACGGGATGTAGAGCAGCCCCAGCTCCGGCCGCACGTCCTTGAAGAACGGGAACAGCACGCGCGTCGAGTACTGGCCCGGCTCGATCTGGGCCAGCCACCACAGCGCCGAGCCGAGCGCGAAGCCGACCATGAGCTGGGCGCCGAGCTTGCCGCGCGCGCTGAGGCCGAGGTTGCGCTTGCGCGTGATCTTCGCGTAGTCGTCGGCGAAGCCGATGGCGCCGAAGGTGAGCGTCGACAGCATCAGGATCCAGACGTTGCGGTTGGCGAGGTCGGACCACAGCAGGGTCGGAACCAGGATGCCGGCCAGGATCAGCAGGCCGCCCATCGTCGGCGTGCCGGCCTTGGCCTTGTGGCTGGCCGGTCCCTCGTCGCGGATGTACTGCTTCACCTGGAAGCCGCGCAGCCGCTCGATCAGCCAGGGCCCCAGCAGCAGCACCAGGAACAGCGCCGTCAGGCTGGCGACCGCGGTGCGGAACGTGATGTAGCGGACCACGTTGAGCGCCGAGAGCTCGTGGCGCAGCGTGTAGAGCAGGTGGTAGAGCATGCTCAGCCCTCCACCACGCCGAAGTGGGCCGACAGCGCTTCCACCACGCGCTCCATGCGCGCGCCGCGCGAGCCCTTCACCAGCACCGCGTCGCCCGGCCGCACCAGGCTGGGCGCTGCCTCGGCCGCCGCCTGCGAGTCGGCGAACGCCGCCAGCTCCCCTTCGGCGAGGCCGGCCTCGCGCGCGCCGGCCAGGAACGAGGCGGCCAGCGGACCGGCGGCATAGAGCGCGTCGAGGCCCGCGCCGATCGCGCGGCCGGTCTGCTGGTGGATCTCGGCCGAGCGTGGCCCCAGCTCGAGCATGTCGCCCAGGAAGGCGACGCGCCGCCCGATCGCCGCCATCCCGAGCGCCGTGGCGGCGGCCTCGACCGCGGCCGGGTTCGAGTTGTAGCTGTCGTCGAGCAGCGTGACGCCCGAGCCGAGCCGCAGCACCTGGCCGCGATGGCTGGCCGCGCGCAGGCCGCTGGCGGCCTCCACGATCGCCTCGGGCGAGATTCCCAGCCGGTGCGCGGCCGCCGCGGCGGCCAGGAAGTTCAGCACGAAGTGCGGGCCGGGCAGCGGCAGCGCGACGTCGTGGCTGCGGCCGCCGAGCCGCAGCTCGAAGCGCAGCCCGTGGATGGTGCCGCGCACGCGCTCGGCCGAGACGTCGCAGGCGCGGTCGCGCCCGAACCAGATCACCTCGCCGCGATGCGCCTCGCCAATCGCGCGCACGTGCGGGTCGTCGCGGTTGAGCACGGCGACGCCGCCGGGTCGCAGGCCCTCCAGGATCTCGGCCTTGGCCCGCGCGATCGCCTCGAGCGAGTCGAAGAACTCGAGGTGGACCGGCGCCACCAGCGTGATGATCGCGACGTCAGGCAGCCCGATCCTGGCGAGGGCGCCGAGCTCGCCGGGGGCGGACATGCCCATCTCGAGGACGACCGCCGTGTGCTCCGGGCGCAGCCGGAAGAGTGTCAGCGGCACGCCATAGCGGTTGTTGAGGTTGCCCTCGGTGCGCAGCACCGGCCCCCGCGTCGCGAGCAGCGTCGCCGCCATGTCCTTGGTCGTGGTCTTGCCGGCCGAGCCCGTGACGCCGACGACCGGGACCTCGGCGGCGAGCCGCAGCTCGCGCGCGAGGTCGCCGAGGGCGGCGGTGGTGTCGGCCACGCGCACGATCGCGAGCCCCGGCGGCGCCACCACGTCCCGGTGCACCACCGCGGCGACGGCGCCGTTGGCGACCGCACCCGCCAGGAAGTCGTGGCCGTCGAAGCGCGGCCCGGCGACGGCGACGAACAGCTCGCCGGCGGCCAGCGTGCGGGTATCGATCGAGACGCCGGACAGGCGCAGGTCCGCGCGGCCCGTGACGAGCGTTCCCGAGACGGCCTGGGCGAGGGCGCCCAGCTCGAGCCAGGCGCCGCGGACGAACACCGAAGCGCCGCTCAAGCGCGCGCCCCCCGGGCGAGCCGCAGCAGCTCGTCGCGCGCCACCTGGCGGTCGTCGAAGGGGATCGAGCGCTCGCGCAGCTCCTGGTAGCCCTCGTGGCCCTTGCCGGCGATCACCACGCAGTCGCCGGGCTCCGCCAGCTCCAGCGCGCGCGCGATCGCCTCGCGCCGGTCGGGCAGCGTGTGCTGCTCCAGGCCGCGGCCGGGGCGGATGCCGCGCAGGATCTCCGCGATGATCGCCTCGGGCGGCTCGGAGCGCGGGTTGTCGGAGGTGACCACCACCACGTCCGACAGGCGGGCCGCCACCGCCCCCATCAGCGGCCGCTTGGTGCGGTCGCGATCCCCGCCGCAGCCGAAGACGGTGATCACGCGCCGCGGGCCGAGCGCGCGCACCGTCTCGAGCAGGTTGCGCAGAGCGTCGTCGGTGTGGGCGTAGTCGACCAGCACCGTGAAGCCCTGGCCCGCGTCCACCCGCTCCATGCGCCCGGGCGCGCCGCGCATCGCCGAAAGCCCGCCGAGCGCACGCTCGAGCGGCAGCTCGAGCGCCACCGCGCTGGCGATCGCGGCGAGCAGGTTCTGCACGTTGAAGCGGCCGACGAGCGGGGTATCGACCTCGAAGCTGCCGGCGGGGGTGCGCGCGCGGAAGCGGGTCCCCGCGATGCCGGCGGCCAGCCCCTCGGCGCCGACGTCGGCGGGCGCGGAGACCGCGTAGGTCAGCACGCGGCCGCGGCTGGCGGCGCGCAGCTCGGAAGCACGCGCGTCGTCGGCGTTGATCACGGCGACGCCGTCCGCGCGCAGCAGCTCGGCGAACAGCCGGCGCTTGGCGGCGAAGTAGCCGTCCATGTCGCCGTGGAAGTCGAGGTGGTCGCGCGTCAGGTTGGTGAAGACGGCGACGCGGAAGGCGCAGCCGTGGACGCGCTTCAGCGCGAGCGCGTGCGAGGCCACCTCCATCACCGCGTGGCTGCAGCCGGCGTCGCGCATCTCCGCGAACAGCTTCTGCAGGTCGGAGGCCTCGGGCGTCGTGCGCGCGGCCTCGGCGATGCGGTCGCCGACGCGGTACTGCACGGTGCCGAGCAGGCCGACGTTGCGGCCGCAGGCGCGCAGGGCGGCGTCGATCAGGTAGCAGGTGGTGGTCTTGCCGTTGGTGCCGGTGACGCCGACGAGCTCGAGCGCCTGCGAGGGATGACCCAGCACCGCCGCCGACAGGGTGGCGAGAGCCTCGCGCGCGTCGGGCACCTGGAGCCAGGCGACATCGGGGCGCGGCGCGGCCTCCGAGGCTACGGCCAAGGCGCCCTTCTTGAACGCCGCGTCGACGAACTGATTGCCGTCGGCGACGTGGCCGCGGATCGCGACGAAGAGGGCGTCCGAGAGCGCCGCGCGCGAGTCGTGCCCGACCGCGCGCACCTCGATCGCACCGTCGCCGTGCAGCGTGGCGCCCGGCAGCAGGAGCTGCAGCTCGGAGAGCCTCACGATCGGGGCTCGCCTCCGTCACGGCTGAGGGTCAGCACGCAGGTGAGGCCCGCTTCGATCTCGACGCCCGGATCCGGCGTCTGCGCCACGACGCGGCCGCTGCCGCGCAGCTCCACGGTCAGCCCGCGCCGGGCGGCCGCGATCGCGGCCTCGCGCGCCGGCTGCCCGCGCAGGTCGGGCATGCGGCCAGGCTCGTCGACCGGCTCGGCCTCGGGCGCCGGCACGGGCGGGCTGTAGGCCGCCCGGCTGAGGAGGGCCTGGGTGCTGAAGGGCAGCGGGCGCAGCACGCGGCTCGGGTCCTCGGGCGGCACCGCGAGCTGGCGCAGCGCGCGCTCGGCCACCCGCGCGAACAGCGGCGCCGCGACGTCGCCTCCCTCGTTGTGCTCGCCCTTGGGCTCGTCGAGCGCGGCCAGGATCACCAGCGCGGGGCGGGCGGCCGGCACGAAGCCCGCGAACGACGCGACGTGCTCGACCATCGAGTAGCGGCCCGAGGCATCGATCTTCTGGGCGGTGCCGGTCTTGCCGGCGACCGTGAAGCCGGTGAGCGCGGCCTTCTTGCCGGTGCCGTCGCGCACGACGCCGCGCAGCAGCTCCGTGAGGGTGTCGACCGTCTCGGGCTCGAGCACGCGCCGCACCACCAGCGGCTTGGTCTCCTTGACGACGCGCCCGTCGCGGTCCTCGATCCGCTTCACGATGGTGGGCCGCATCAGGTAGCCGCCGTTGGCGACCGCCGCCGTGGCCGCCGTGAACTGCAGCGCCGTGACGCCGATCTCCTGGCCGAAGGACATCGACGGCAGCGACAGCGCGCTCCACTTCGCCGTCGGCCGCAGCAGGCCGCTCGCCTCTCCGGGCAGCTCGATGCCGGTCGGGGCGCCGAAGCCGAAGCCGCGCACGTAGCGGTTGAAGTTCTCGCGCCCGAGCCGCTGCGCCACCCGGATCACGCCGACGTCGCTCGACCTGGAGATCACCTCGCGGAAGCGCAGGTCGTTGAAGACGCCGTGGTCGTTGATGCGCACGCCGGCGATCTCGATGCCGCCGCCGCCGCAGTCGAGCACCTCGTCCGGCGAGACGACCTTCTCCTGCAGCGCGGCGGCCGCGGTGACGATCTTGAAGATGCTGCCCGGCTCGAAGGAGTCCGCCACGGCGCGGTTGCGCCAGCGCGCGCTCGAGGTGGCGCCGAAGCGGTTGGGGTTGAAGGTCGGCCGGTTGGCGAGCGCCAGGATCTCGCCGCTGCGCGGCTCCATCACGATCAGCACGCCCGCCTGCGCGCCCGTCTGCGCGACCGCCGCCTCCAGCTCGACCTCCGCGATGTGCTGGATCGCCTCGTCGAGCGTCAGCACCAGCGTGTGGCCCTCGGTCGAGGGCTTCTCGATGTGCTCGATCGGCGCGCGGCGCGCGTCGGTGCGCACCACCACCTTGGCGGCGCGGCCGCGCATCTGCGCGTCGAAGGCGTACTCGATGCCGCTCATGCCGGCGTTGTCGAGCCCGACCCAGCCGAGCACGTGGGCGCCCAGCTCGCGCTGCGGGTAGTAGCGCTTGCTCTCGGTGATGAAGCCGACGCCGGGCAGCTCCAGGTCGCGCACGGCGCCCGCCGTGCCGGGATCGAGCTTGCGCTTGATCCAGACGAAGGCGCGGTTGCGCGAGAGCTGCGCCTGCAGCTCGCGGCGGCCGGCGCCGTCGAGCCCCAGCGCGCGCGCCAGCGCCTGCGCCGTCGCCTTGGGATCGTCGACGTCCTGCGGCACCGCGTAGACGCTCTGCGCGTCGACGGAGACCGCGAGCTGGTGGCCGTTGCGGTCGAGGATCGGCCCGCGGCGCGGATCGATGTTGATGGTGCGCTCGCTCTGGCGCGCCGCCTGCTTCTCGAAGAAGCCGCGCTCGAGCACCTGCAACTGGAACAGGCGCACGCCGATGCCGAGCGCCCACAGCGACACCGAGAGCGACACCAGCATCAGCCGCAGCCGGACCAGACGCTCTTCGCGCATGCTTCGGCCTACTGGCGCCCTCCGCTGCCGTCGTCGCGCCGCGCCAGCCGCGCGCGCGGATCGGCCGGCGCCGGCTGCTCGACCACCACCAGCCGCTCGGGCGGCGGCGTCTGCATGCCCAGCTCGCGCGTGGCGATCGACTCGACGCGGCGCAGGTTCTCGAGCGCCGACTTCTCCAGCCGCAGCTTGCGGTTCTCCTCGACCAGGCGCTCGCGCTCGCGGCTCATGCGCTCGGCCTCGATCGTGGTCTGGCGCACCTGCAGGTGCGGCCAGGCGTAGAGGACGAGGCCGCCCACCAGCACCGCCGCCAGCAGCAGCAGCGCCAGCAGGTCGCGGCTCGAGCGCGGATCGACCTCGCGCACGATGCGCGTGTTGTCGATCGCCTTCGACTGCAGGAGCGGCCCGCCCGTCAGCTCCTGCGTCATGCGGCCTCCCGCTGGACGAACGGCGTCACGGAGCGCGTGCCTCGCGTGGAGCTTCCAGCGACGACACGATGGCCCTCGCGATCCCCAGCCGCCTGCGTGGAGCCGCGACGGTCGCGGTCGCGCTTGGCCGGCGGATCGACGCGGGCGAGCGCGCGCAGCTTGGCGCTGCGCGCGCGCGGGTTCTCGCGCAGCTCGGCCGGGCCCGCGGTCACCGGCTTCTTCGTCAGCACCGTGAAGCCGTGGCCGTGCAGCTCGCGGAAGGCCGTCTTGACCTCGCGGTCCTCGAGGCTGTGGAACGAGATCACGACGAAACGGCCGTTCGGCGCCAGGCAGGCGGCGAGCCGGGCCAGGATCTGGGCGAGGCCCTCGAGCTCGCGGTTGACGCGGATGCGCAGCGCCTGGAAGGTGCGGGTGGCGGCGTCGAGCCCGGGGCGGCCGCGCGTCACGCGGCGCACGATCGCCGCCAGCTCGCCGGTGCTGCGGATGCGCGAGCGCCGGCGCGCCTCGACGATCGCGCGCGCCACCGCGCGCGCGCGCGGCTCCTCGCCCAGGAAGTGGATCGCGTCGCACAGCTCGCGCTCGCTCGCGCGGTTCACCAGCTCCTCGGCGCTCGCGCCGCCGCTGCGGTCCATCCGCATGTCGAGCGGCCCGTCCTGCTTCAGGCTGAAGCCGCGCTCGGCGCTGTCGAGCTGCAGCGAGCTGACGCCGAGGTCGAGCAGCAGGCCGTCGACGCGGCGCGCGCCGAGCAGCTCGGGCAGCGCGTCGAAGCGGGCGTGGGCCGTCTCGAGCCGCTCGCCGTAGGCCGCGAGGCCCTCGCGCGCCAGCGCCAGCGCCTCGGCATCGCGGTCCACCGCCAGCAGCCGGCCGTCGGGAGCGCTCGCGTCGAGCACCGCGCGCGCGTGGCCGCCGAGGCCGAGGGTGCCGTCGGCGTAGAGCCCGCCGCGCTTCACCTGCAGCGCCTCGAGCGCCTCGGCGAGCAGAACCGGCAGATGCAGCGCGGGAGGCGCCACATCAGATCCCGTACTCCGCGAGCGCGCGGCCGTCGTCCTCGCTGAACGGCTCCTTCTTGAACAGCCGCTCGACGAGCCGCTTCTGGTTCCAGACCGCGAGGTGGTTCTGCAGGCCGAGCACACTCACCTCGCCGCTCATCGCGGCCGGCTCGCGCAGGATCTGGGGCAGCAGCACGCGCCCCTGCTTGTCGAGCGCCGCCACCTGGCCGAAGAAGTTGACGCGGTCGAGGAAGCGCTGCTTGGCCGGGCTCGACGAGGGAACGCTCGCGAGCTTGCGCTCGATCTCGAGCCACACCGCCATCGGGTAGACGCGCACGTACTCGCCCGTCACGCTGGTGACGAACAGCTCGGGCCCGAACTGGGCTTCGATCAGCGCACGAAAGCCGTTCGGGATCTTGAGCCGGCCCTTCTCGTCGACGCGCGCCGGATGGTTACCGCGTAGCATCGGCCCCTGTCCCACCGCTGACGACACGGCGGCCACTTTTTTCCACAAAAGTCCACGGCGAGTCTAGGACTGGGTTCCGGAGGGTGTCAAGGCAAAACCGAAGCTACGACTAGGGTTTGCCTGTGGAAGGACCCCCGGCGGAGGGGGGCCAGGCGACGTCGAGCCCGGCGTCGTCGAGCAGGCGCTCCGCGTCCGCCAGGAAGCGGTCCCAGGACCCGGGCGCCCACACCTCGAAGCGGTCGAGCGCGCCGGCGATCACCACCTCGCGCTCGAGGCCCGCGGCCTGGCGCAGCGGCGGGGGCAGCAGGATGCGGCCCTGGACGTCCAGCGCGCAGTCGGCGGCGCGGCTCATCAGGCTGCGCGTGAGGGCCCGCGTGGTGCGGCCGAAGGCCGGCAGCGCCCGCAGGCGGTCCTCGAGCCGGCTCCATTCGGGCGCCGGGAACACCGCGAGGCACTGGTCCATGAACGTCGCCACGACGGTCTCCGAGCCCAGCGCGCCCAGCGCGCGGCGGAAGGCCGCGGGCACGGGCAGGCGGCCCTTGGCGTCGATCCGGTAGCGATAAGTCCCTTTGAACACAGCGCGCTAGGAGTCTTCCACACTTTTTTCCACTTTTCCACACTCGCACTCCCATGGCCTGCTTCCCGGCCCACCGTTGCCAAGTCCGGTCATCGGCCGTCGGCGATTGCGCCGGGCCCGGCCCGGCAGCCGGAGCGCCGAGCCAGTGGCGTCCGTCGCTTCGTCGCGAGCTGGGGCGCGAGTGCGTGTCACGACAGCGGCGCATCACGCGTGCGGCTAAGCTCCCCGGATGCCGGATCGCAACGCGCGCTTGCGCCACGCCCTGCGGTACCTCACCGCGCGGGCCCGCTTCGGCATGAAGTTCGGGCTCGACGCGATGCGTGCCCTCGTCGCGGAGCTGGGCCACCCGGAGCGCAGCTATCCGACGCTGCTGATCGCGGGCACGAACGGCAAGGGCTCGGTGGCCGCCTACATGGCCGAGGCCCTGCGAGCCTCGGGCCTGCGCGTCGGGCTCTACACGTCTCCGCACCTCGTGCGGGTCAACGAGCGGATCGCGGTGGACGGGCGGCCGATAGGCGACGCGGCGCTCGCGAGTGCGATCGAGCGCGTGCGGGCGGCGGCCGGGCGTCTCGTCGAGCGCCGCGTCCTGCCGGCGCACCCGACCCACTTCGAGGTGATCACGGCCGCCGCCTTCCTCCACTTCCGTCGGCGGCGCGTGGAGGCCGCGGTGCTGGAGGTCGGCCTCGGCGGCCGCCTCGACGCGACGAACGTGGCGGAGCCGCTGGCCTCCGCGATCGTCAGCATCGCCTTCGACCACGAAGCACACCTCGGCCACACTCTCGCGCGGATCGCGCGCGAGAAGGCGGGCGTCATGCGGCGCGGCCGGCCCTGCGTGCTCGGCCCGGTGCCGGCGCAGGCGCGGCGCGCGATCGAGGCGGCGGCGCGAAGCCTCGGCACGCGCCTGATCCGGGCCGAGGCTGGAGTGCGGGTCGAGGCCAGCGCGGGCGCCGCGCTCGGGTCCGTTGCGGTCGACGATCGCAGGCTCGTCGGCGCCTCGGCGGCACTTCGCGTCGTCACTCCGGCAAACCGTTACGACGGGCTGCGTCCGCTTCCCGGCAGGCACCAGGTGACGAACGCGATCGTCGCGCTGCGGCTGCTCGAAGCGGCCAGGGAGGCGGGCCTGCCCGTCGATCTCGCGCGGGCTGGGGCCGCTTTCTCTCGCGTGCGCTGGCCCGGCCGGCTGCAGTGGATTCCTGGCGCGCCCGCCCTGCTGCTCGACGGCGCGCACAACCCGGCCGGCGCACGAGCCCTGGCCGCGCACCTGCGCGCGCGGGCCGCGGCGCTCGGCCCGTTCGTGCTGGTCTTCGGCGTGATGGCCGACAAGCACGTCCGCGCGCTCGCGCGGCTACTGTTTCCGCTGGCGCAGGCCGTCGTGCTGACGCGGCCGCCGCTGCCGCGCGCGTGCCCGCCCGCGGAGATCGCCCGGCGCGTCGGCCGCCTGGCGGCGGGCGCGCAGCAGCGTGCCACCACCGCCGCGGCGCTGGCGCTCGCGCGGCGGCTGGCCGGGCCCGCGGGCCTGATCGTCGTCGCCGGCAGCCTGTATCTCGTCGGTGAGGTGCTGGCGCTCGAACAGGCTCGCAGAAAGCGGACGCCGCGCCGCGCGCAGGCCGCCGGTCCTCGCTCGCGGAAGCACCACGGGAATCGCGGCGTCCGGAGCAAGCGCAGCCAGCGGAAGAAATAGAATCGGCGCGATGCCGAACCTCTCTCCGGACGTGGCCGCGGCCAAGGACGCGCTGATCGCGCTGCGCCGCGACCTGCACCAGCACCCCGAGCTGGCTTACGCCGAGACGCGCACGGCCGGCGTCATCGCCGATTTCCTGCGGGACTCGGGCCTCGAGCTGCGGCAGGGCGTCGCCGGCACCGGCCTCGTCGCCAGCACGCCCGAGCGGCCCGGGCGCAGCGTGCTGCTGCGGGTGGACATGGACGGCCTGCCGGTGCAGGAGGAGAGCAACGCCCCCTACGCGTCGCTGATCGCGGGCACGATGCACGCCTGCGGCCACGACGGCCACGTCGCGATGGGCGCCGTCGCCGCCCGCGTGCTGGCGCGACGCAGCCTGCCCGGCACGGCGCGCGTGCTGTTCCAGCCGGCCGAGGAGGGCGAGGGCGGCGCGCAGCGCGTCGTCGCCGACGGAGCGCTCGACGGCATCGACGTGGTCCTCGGCGTGCACCTGTGGAACGAGCTGCCGGTCGGCACGCTCGGCGTGAAGGCGGGGCCGCTGATGGCGGCCGTCGACGGCTTCGAGATCGCGGTCCACGGCCGCGGCGGCCACGGCGCCATGCCGCACCAGGCGAAGGACCCGGTGGTGGCGGCCGCGCAGGTGGTGCTGGCGCTGCAGACGATCGTGTCGCGCCAGGTGTCGCCCGTGAAGGCCGCGGTGCTCACGGTCGGCGCCATCCACGGCGGCCAGGCGTTCAACGTGATCCCGGACCTCGTCACGCTGACGGGCACCATCCGCACGCACGACCCCGAGCTGCGCCGCAGCATGCCCGAGCGCGTGCGAACGCTGGCGGAGGGCGTCGCGGGCGCCCACGGCTGCCGGGCCGAGCTGCGCTGGCGCCAGGGCAACCCGGCGGTGATCAACGACGCGGGCGTCGCCGAGATCGCGCGGCGGGCGGCGAGGCGCGTGGTGGGCGGCGAGCGCGTCGTCGAGCCGGAGCCGACGATGGGCGGCGAGGACATGGCCGTCTACTTCGAGCGCGTGCCGGGCTGCTTCGTGTTCGTCGGCTCGGGCAACCCCGCGCGCGGCCTGGTGGAGCCGCACCACAGCCCCCGCTTCGACTTCGACGAGGACGCGCTCGCGATCGGCTGCGAGTTCCTGGTCGAGGCCGCGGTGGAGGCTTTGCGCCCTCCCGACGACCGGCCCAGGTGACGGAAGCGAAGGTCTCTCGGCCGATCCGCCTCGCCGCGCTGGTCCCGTATCCCGTAGGAACCACTCCGAGCCAGCGGTTCCGGATCGAGCAGTGGCGGCCCTACCTGGCGGCTCGCGGGATCGAGACCGACTTTCTGCCGTTCGCCAGCCCTCGGCTGAACGCGCTGCTTTACCAGGACCGCGGGACCTTGCGGAAGGCGCTGGCGTTGAGCCTGGCCACGGCTCGTCGAGTCCTGGACGTCGCGCGCGGCCGGCACTACGATGCGATCTTCCTGCATCGCGCGCTGTGCCTCGCGGGCCCCGCGCTCCTCGAGCGCGCGCTCTCCCGCTTCCGAGCGCCGGTCGTCTACGACTTCGACGACGCGATCTATCTCCTGCACACCTCGCGGGCCAATCGGGTCTTCGGCTGGCTCAAGTTCCCGAGCAAGACGGCGACCATCTGCGGCCTCGCGGATCACGTCGTGGTGGCGAACGCCACGCTCTCGAGCTGGGCACGCGAATACGCTGCCCGCGTCTCGGTCATCCCGAGCAGCGTGGACACTGCCCGTTTCCGTCCTCGCGGCTTGCCCCGGCGCGAGGGCCCGATCCGCGTCGGATGGACGGGGAGCCACACGTCCCTGGAGCACCTGGAGGCCCGCACGCCGCTGCTCGCCCGGCTGGTCGATCGGCTCGGTGTCGAGCTGCACGTGCACACCGACCGTCGGCCGGAGCTGCCGGGCGTGCGGCACGAGTGGCATCGCTGGACACCAGACAACGAAGTCGAGGTCCTCTCGCTCTTCGACATCGGCATCATGCCGATGCCGGACGATCCGTGGTCGCGGGGCAAGAGCGCGATGAAGGCGCTGCTGTACATGTCCATGGGCATTCCCACGATCGCCTCGGCGGTCGGCACCAATCGCGACGCCATCGAGAACGACGCGGACGGCCTGCTCGTCGACGACGATGGTTGGGACGAGGCCGTGGCCAGGCTCGTCGGCGATCCCGTGCTCCGCCTGCGACTCGGCGAGGCGGGACGGCGTCGGATCGAAGAAAGCTACTCGATGAGCGTTTGCGCGGGGCGGCTGGAGGAGGTCATCCGGAGCGAGATGCGGCGGAAGGCCTCGCGCGCCTAGCTTTCAGCGCGTCCAGACCTCGCGCGCCTGCGTCGCGCGCTCGACGCGCGGCCAGACGATCTCGTGGCCGATGCCGGGGCCCTCGGGCACCGCGATCGTGCCGTCGGCCGCCACCGTCACCGGCGGCTCGACGAGATCCTCCTCGAAGTAGCGCGCGCTCGCCGAGGTGTCGCCCGGCAGCGTGAAGCCGGGCAGCGTCTGCAGGTGCACGTTGGCGAGCCGGCCGATGCCCGACTCGAGCATGCCGCCGCACCAGACCGGCAGCCCGCGCTCGCGGCAGGCGTCGTGGACCGCGAGCGTGCCCGCGACGCCGCCCACGCGGCCCGGCTTGACGTTGACGATGCGGCAGGCGCCGAGCGCGTGGGCGCGCCGCACGTCCTCGGCCGAGTGGATCGACTCGTCGAGACAGACCGGCGTCCGCAACTGCCGCTGCAGCTCGGCGTGGTCCACCATGTCGTCCCAGCCGAGCGGCTGCTCGATCATCATGAGATCGAAGCGGTCGAGCTCGCGCAGCAGCGGGACGTTCGCCAGCGTGTAGGCGCTGTTCGCGTCGACCATCAGCGGCAGCTTCGGGAAGCGCGCGCGGACCGCCTCGACGAGTGCTCGGTCGCGCCCGGGCTTGACCTTGATCTTGATGCGGCGGTAGCCCGCCGCGACCTCGCGCTCCACCCGCTCGAGCAGCTCCGGCGTCGAGCCCTGCAGGCCGATCGACACGCCGGCCGCGATGCGGCCGCCGCGCCCGCCCACGAGCTCGTGGAGCGGCACGCCGCGCAGGCGGGCGACCAGCTCCCAGACGGCCGTCTCCAGAGCGCCCTTGGCCATCTGGTGGCCGCGCACCCGCGCGAAGGCGGGCAGCACCTCGCGCGGGTCCGCGAAGTCGAGCGCGAACAGCGCCGGCGCCAGGAACTCGTGCAGCAGGTGGCGCACGGTGCCGTTCGTCTCGGGCAGGTAGTAGGGGTCGGCGTCCGCGACGCACTCGCCGACGCCCGTCATGCCCTCCGCGCTCACGAGCACCAGCAGGAACTGCTTGCTGGTGGTGCGGCCGAACGAGGTCTCGAAGGGGAAGCGCAGCGGCAGCTCCAGGCTGCGCAGCTCGATGCGCTCGATCCTCACGCGCCGGCGCGCCGCGGCCGCTCGCGCGCCACGCACTTGCGGCATTGGCCGAAGATCTGGTGGCGGTGCCCCTCGATCACGAAGCCGATGCCGGTGGCCACCTGCTCCTGCAGGCGCTCGATCTGCGCGCTCGAGAACTCGAAGATCCCGCCGCAGGAGCGGCAGATGAAGTGATCGTGGTGCTCGCGCTTCCACTCGCGCTCCCAGCGGCTCTCGCCCTCGATCGCCAGCTCGCTCGCGAGCCCCGCCGCCTTCAGCAGCTTCAGCGTGCGGTAGACGGTGGTGCGGCCGATCTCCGGGTGCGTGCGCTTCACGATCCGGTAGAGCTCGTCGACCGAGAGGTGCCGCTCCGTGCGCAGGAAGGCGTCGACGATCGCGTCGCGCCGCTCGCTGCGTTTCAGCCTGTTGTTCGCGAGGTAGGCGGCCAGCACCTGCTTCTCCTCGCGCGCGATTCCCTTGTCCAAGAGGCCCTCGGGCGGCAGGGTATTCGGGGGGTCCCCGGGGTGTCAACGAGGGGCGTAGAATGAAGGCGCAGGAGTCGTCCATGAGCCGCGCAAGAGCGATCGTTCTGGCACTGTTGGCGGGAGCCGCCCTCCTGGTCCCTCTCTACGGCGACCCGCGGCGGGCGCCGGTCACGCACCCCGAGTGGGCCCGGCTGCTGATCCGGGGCCTCGACCTGGAGCGTGTCGTGGGCCCGGGCGCCACGGCGTCGCTGGTCTTCGACTCCTTGACCTGGCGCGCGAGCCGAAGCCTGGACTCCGGCTTCTTCCGCTCCGACGGCGTGTCGGTCGTGGAGGGGCCGCCGCTGACGATCCGGGCCGAAACGGCCGGCGAGGTGGCCTACCGCATCGCGATCACGCGCGGCGGCGACTACTCGGTGCGGCTCCACGTGACCGGAACGCCGGGCTCGCGCTTCGCGGCCGAGGTCACGCCCGAAGGCCAGGCCCAGGCGCTCGCGACGCTCGAGTCCGCGTTGCCCGCGGCTGCGCCGGGCTCGCGGACCTCGCGAATCGACGCCGGCAGCGTCTACCTGAAGCCGGGCGTCTACAGCATCTCGCTGGCGCTGCCGCCGGGCTCGGCGCTCCAGTCCCTCGAGGTGGCGCCTCCCTGCGTGGCGCCGATCGAGCCGCCTGGAGGCTGGAAGCCGACGGCCGTGGCGACGACCGGGGAGGTCGCGGTGACGCTGCTGCAGGCCCTCGACCTCGGGCATCAGTTGGCGCCGGCCGCGGCGCCGATCGAGCTGCCCAGCCTGGGCTTCCAGCCGATCGGCACGCAGGTGCTGCAGGCGAGTGTCACCGAGGGCGATGCCATGTGGCTCAAGGCGACTGCCGGGGGCCTGCGCGCCGTCACCTTCTTCGATCTGCCCGAAGCGGGCCGCTACACCGTCTCGGCCTTCGGCTACTCCGGCGGCGGCCAGTCCTGGCTGACCGACGCGTGCCACAAGGCCGTGCTGTGCCCGACCGCCCGCACGCCCGAGACGCCGGGGTGGCGCCCGCTCTTCACGATGGACTTCGCAGGCGGCCGCCACTCGATGGCGGTGGCGCTCGAAGGCGGCGCCGGCATCACCAAGCTGCGCTTCGAGCGCAAGCGCGACGCCGCGGACGACTATCTGGCGGCGCTCGCGCGCCTGGGCCTCGACCTGCGGCCCGACGCGCCCATCACCCGCGCCCAGGCGGCCGACGCGCTGGGGTTCCTGAAGGCCCAGCGGGCCGCGCAGGCCGCGGCCTGCTCCGACCTGCCGAGCGCCAGCCCGGCGACGATCTTCGCGGCCGGCACGCGCGTCGCCGGATCGACCCTGCCGGGGGCGCCCGGAGAGACAGGGGGAGAGACGGGCGGTGGTGATGGTGGCGGCGGCGATGGCGGCGGCCCCACGGGCTCGGGCCCAGATCCCATCGGCCCGGCTCCGATCCCGCTGCCGATCAACCCTTCGCCCGCGCCTTCACCGACTCCCAGCGTGTCGCCGACGCCGTCGCCCAGCCCGACCCCGAGTCCGACGCCGACGCCGACACCCAGCCCGACCCCGTCGCCCACGCCCACCCCGGCGGCCTCGCCGACGATCGGCCCACCGCCCACGATTCCCACGCCGCCGCCCGGAACGCCGGTGCTGCCGCCGACGCCTCCGCCGCCGCCCGCGCCGAGCGCGGGCTAGGGCCTACTTCGCAACGACCGTGATCAGGCCCTCGCGCGAGGGCAGGCTCTCGAGGCCGTTCGCGTCGCGCGCCGTGACGCGCCAGCGGAACGTCCCGGGCCATTCGAGAGCGATGCGCGTGGGCGAGGTCCCGACGTCGCGGCTCACCAGCGGCTCGTCCGAGTCGATGCCCAGGACCTCGAGGTGGTGGCCGCTCGCGGGCGAGCGCCAACTGAGCACCACGCTCTCGCCGGGTGCGGCGTAGAGCGGGTCGCCGGTCGGCACCAGCTCCATCGGAGAAGGGGGCAGCGACACCGGCGTCGCCGGAGGCTGGCCGGCCCGCACCAGCGTGCCCTCGCCCTCCTCGAGCGTGACGATGGCGCCCGAGCCCTCGACGCTGAAGGTCCCTCGCAGCGCCGAGACGAGCGTGATCCCGCCGCGGCGGCGCACGACCACGCGGCCCTCGCCCCGCACGCGCGCCTCGTCGGTCAGCAGCTTCACGATGTCCGTGCCCCGCGACGCCTGCTCGACGCGGCCGTCCTCGAGCACGGTCGCCAGCACCAGCGAGGAGGGCAGCGACACCGTGGAGCCGCTGGAGATCGACACCAGCATGAACGGGAACTCGACGCGTGCGGTGCCGGCGGCGCCTGTGCGGACGCGGTCTCCCAGGGCGAACGCCTGGCCCTCCTTCGCCGCGGCGAACGCGCGGCCGGCCGCCTGCAACTCGACGGAGCCGTCGACGTAGGACAGCTTCGCCACCGCGATGCGCGCCCGGGCCTCCTGCCCGAGGAGCGCCACGGGCGCCAGCAGGGCGGCGCCGAGCGCCGCCAGCGCGAGCCGGCCGGCGGGCCTGCTCAAGCCCGCGCCGCGGCCTTGCGCCCGACGACGGGCTTGCCGGCCTCGGGCTGCTGGTTGTAGCTGCTGTAGTAGTAGTAATACCCCTTCGCCTTGACGTCGACGGCGTTCAGCACCACGCCGAGCACGCTGGCGCCCGTCTTGCGCAGCGAGGCGAGCGCCCGCCGCACCAGCTTCTTGTCGACGGAGTTGTGGCGCACCACCATCACCGTGTGGTCGGCCGCGCGCGCGAGGAACAGCGCGTCGGTCACCGAGGCGAGCGGCGGCGAGTCGAGCAGCACCCAGGCGAAATCCTGGCCGAGCTTCTCGAGCAGCTCGTTCAGCGTGCGCCGCGCCAGCAGCGCCGGCGGGTTCGGCGGCATGGCGCCCGCCGTCAGCACGAACAGGTTCGGCACCCGCGTCGGCCGGATCAGCGTGTCCACCGGCTGCTGCGCCACGAACAGGCCGGTGACCCCCGGCTCGCGCTTCAGCCCGAGGTGGGTGTGCAGCGTGGCGCGCCGCAGGTCGAAGTCGACCACGATCGTGCGCTCGCCCGAGGACGCCATCAGCTTGCCGAGGTTCACCAGCGTGGTGGTCTTGCCCTCCTGGGGCAGCGTGCCGGTGACGAGCACGATCTGGCCGCGGTCCTCGCGGCGAGCGAACAGGAGCGCGGTGCGCAGGTTCTGGTAGGCCTCGGTCACCAGGTGCGCGCTGCCGTCGTCGTAGCGCGGCACGGCCGCCAGCAGGTCGGCGTGCAGGTAGCGCTCGATCTCCTCGGGGTCGCGGATCGTGTTGTCGAGGTAGTCGCGGCCCAGCACCAGGCCCACGCCCAGCACCAGGCCGAGCATCAGGGCGATGCCGGCGATGCGCGCCTTCTGCGGCTTGAAAGGCTGCAGCGGCGGCAGCGCGCGGTCCACCAGCGTCGTGTTGTTGGTGCGGATCGAGGCGGCGATGTCGGTCTCGTTCAGCTTCTGCAGCAGCACGTCGTAGAGCGTGCGGGCCGACTCGGCTTCCTTCGTCAGCGTCTCGAACTCGGTCTTCTTGCGGCTCTGCGAGGCCGCCTGCGCCGTCTGCACGTCGACCGCCGCCTTCAGCTCGCCCTCGCGCCGCTGGAGCTGCGCGTACTCCACCCGCATCGCCGCGGCGATCTCGCCCCAGCGCTTCTCCTTCGCCTTCTGGACGCCTTCGAACTGCGAGAGCAGCCGCTGCACCGAGGGGTGGCCTTCCTTGTAGCGCTCCTTCAGCTTCGTCAGCTCGAGCGTGGCGGTCGCGAGCTGCTCGTTGAAGCCCGCCACGACGCTGTCCGAGCCGATCTGGGGCACCGCGTCGAGCGACTGGCCCTTGGCGCGCATCTCGGAGACCTGCTTCAGCGCCGCCTCGATCTGGATCCGGCGCGCGCGCGCCTCGACGTAGTCGGCGTTCAGCCGTGTGATCGAGGCGGAGACCGCGGAGACGCTGCCCTCGGGCACGAACAGGTCCTGGCGCTCGAGGTTCTGGATCAGGTTCTTCTGCGCGGCCTGCATGCCCTGCTGGGTCGTGGCCAGCCGCTCCTGCAGCCAGTCGTAGGCCCGGCGCGCGGCCTCGACGCGGGTCGAGATCGCGACCTCGATGTACACGTCCGCGATGGTGTTGGCCCACAGCGCCGCCTCGGCGGCGTTCTCGTTCACCACCACCACCGAAACCAGCCGGCTGTCCGGGATCGGCTCGACACGCACGTGCGACATCAGCACGCCCGAAGGGTCGGAGGCGGACTTCCAGGGCTCGCGGTCGCGCAGCCTGAGGCGCTCGACGACGCGGTCGCCGACGCTCTTCGAGGTCAGGATCTTGAACTGCGTGTTGTAGAAGTCGGTGTTCTGCCAGTAGCCGCCCATGCCCGAGAGGGCCTCGTTGACGTTCATGAACACCGGCGTCGGCGGCTCGATCTGGAGCATCGCCGAGGCGCGGTACTCGGGCGTCTGCAGCAGCGCCACGAAGAGGCCGAGCACGGCGCCGACGAGGCCGCCCGTGCCGATCAGCCAGCGGCCGCGCCACAGGACGTGGGCGTAGTAGGTGACGTCGATGTCGATCTCGGGGGCGGAGGCGCCTTCCGGCGCCGTCTCTGTGGCCACGACCGTCTCCCCTAGAACTTGCGGCGCGGCACCGTCACCACGTCGTTCGGCTGCAGCTTCGGATCGGGCTTCTTCCCGTTGCGGACGTCCTTCAGGTCCACCTCGAGGATCTCCACCTTGCCCGTCAGCGGATCGGTGCGCCGGACCTTCACGTCGTTGCTCGCGAAGCGGGTCAGCCCGCCGGCCGCCGAGATCGCCGCCGACACCGTGAGCTCGCCCTCGAGCGGGTAGCGGCCCGGCTTCGCGACCTCTCCGTCTACCGTAACATTCTTCCGCTCGGCGACCGTGATCATGTCGCCGTTGCGCAGCGGGACCTCGAGGTTGATCCGGTCCTGGGGCGACATCGCCGAGGCGCCGATGTGCATCTGGAGGGTGTCGGAGCCGCTCGAGAAGGTGCCCTCGCGGCGGACGATCGCCACGTCGCCCGAGGCCGTCGGCCGGAAGCCACCCGCGTCCACCAGCAGGTCGATCAGCCGCGTGCGGCCGCGCAGCACCTTGCGCCCCGGGCTGTTGACCTCGCCCAGGACGATCACGAACTGGCTCTGGTATTCCTTGACGCGCACCTCGACCTGCGGGTCGACCAGGTAGTCGCGTTCGAGCAGCGTCGTCAGCTTGCGCTGGATCTCGCCGACCGTCAGGCCGGCAACCGCGAGCTCGCCGACGAGTGGCAGCGCGATGACGCCGCTCGGCTGCACGGTGGGCGTGCGCGAGAGGTCGGCGTTGTCGAACACCACCACGTCGAGCACGTCGCCCGGGCCCACCGTGTACTCGGAGGAAGGCGCTGTCGCGGCCTCCGTGGCTGCCGCAGCCGAAGCTGACGGCCGCGGCGAAGCCGCCTGCGCCTGCACGAGCGCGCCCGCCGCGAGCAGCAGCGCGAGCGCGTTCACTGGCCGATCCCCACGCCGAGCTGCACCAGCAGGGAGTGCGTCGTGTTCGGGATCTCGGGCAGGTTCGAGGTCCTGCGGTCGCGCCGGTAGTCGGCGCGCAGGAAGGCGAAGCGCGTGAGCGAGCGCGAGAGGCCGGCCGTCCAGCCGGCGATGTCGTCTTCGCGCGGCGCCCCGAGCTGAGCGGCCGGCAGCTCGTAGCGGTTCCACTGGTAGCCGCCGCCCACGCTGGCCTTGATCGAGAAGGGCAGCCCGAAGGTCAGGCCGGCCGTCACGCGCGTCGCCACGTAGAACCCGTTGTTCTCGAACGAGGAGGGGAAGGAATCGCGACTGGCCCCGAGGGTGATCGTCGCTCCGCTCGGCGTCTCGCGCGTGACGCTGGCGTTCGTGATGAGGCCCGCGAAGCGGTCGCCGCCCGGCGGGGCGTTCGGGTTGCGCTGGCTCCGGAAGCCGACCTCCAGCCGCCCCTTCGTCAGGTAGGCGAGCTCGCCGTCGAGGCCGAGTGTCGCGATGTGAGCCGTGGACTCCACCACCTGCCGCGTGTCGGGAGCCAGCACGCGGTCGTACGAGTACCCGAGCGTGGCATGGAGGCCGGGCGACAGCTCGTAGCGCAGCCCCGCGCCGAGCCCCCAGCGCTGGTAGTCGAAGTAGGACGACTGATCGTCGACCTGGACGTCCTCGTAGAAGCCCCCCGCGTCGAAGCCGAGGCGAGCGTCGCTCTCCTTCACCAGGCGGCCGCTCACGCGGTTCTCCTCGAAGGTGCCGAGCTGGTAGAAGTACTCGCGCCCGGGATCGACCACGTCCGTCTCGACCGTCCCGCGCGACCACTGATCGCTCACGGTGAAGGAGTACGACGGGGTGATCGGCAGCCTGACGCTGCCCGAGACGAAGTGGCTCACCTCGTCGAGCAGCGGCACGTCGTCCTGGGTGAAGCGCAGGCGCGGCTCGTACTTCAGCGTGACGTTGCCGGTCGCCGACGCGACGCCCACGGCGCCGAGCGTCGGCTGCACCTCGACGTACTGGACCCGCTCGGGCGTCGGGCTGTCGCCCAGCGTCACGTCGGCATCGACGTAGCGCACCACGGCGCCGGGACGGAACTCGAGGAGCCCCAGGCGCCAGCCCGAGGACGCGACCGGCGTCTCGGCTTCGGCTGCCGGCGTCTCTTCCGGCGCCGGCTCGGCGTAGACGTCGGGGGTCGCCTGCGGATACAGCAGCGGGTAGAGCTTCTCGATGTCGGCGTCCGCCGGCGCGGCCCCGGGCGTCCCGACGGTCACCGCGAGCAGCGAGCCTTCGGGGTGGACCTCGAGCGGCGTGTCCGCCGCGGCCCGGATGCGCAGCACGACGCGCGACTCGACCTGCTCCAGCCCCAGGCTCTCGATCGGAGGTTGGGGCGGCGGCACGGCCAGCAACGGGTCGAGCACGCCCGGGAACGAGACGCGCAGCTCGCCGCCGTCGCGCTCGATCTGGACGTCGCCGAGCGTCTCCAGGGCGAGGACGCGCACGGCGAGGCGGCCCTCGAACGGCCCGATCTGGACCGCCAGCACGCGCGGCCCTTCGAGAGCGGCGGCCAGCACCAGCACGGCGAGCGGCGTCAAGGCTCGCCGGCCCGCGGCACGGAGGAGGCGCGCCCGAAGATCAGCGCCAGGGTCACGGCGACGAACCCGAGCGACTGCAGGAGGACGAAGGCGGACTGCCAGAGCGTCGCGTCCGTCAGCGAGATCGCCCCGAGGCCGAGCGTGAGCGTCGTCAGGTACAGGATCAGCACGGCCGCGCGGCGCGAGAACCCGCGGCGCACGAGCTGATGCGAGAGATGACAGGCGTCGCCTACGTAGACGGGGCGGCCCTCGCGCAGGCGGATCACCACCACGGTCGCCGTGTCCATGATCGGCACGGCCAGTACCAGCACCGGCATCAGCACGGGGAAATACGTGCTCGACGCGTGCGACACGTAGCGCTCGAGCAGCGTCAGCGCCGCGATCGAGAAGCCGATGAAGTGGCTGCCGCAGTCGCCCAGGAACACGCTGGCGGGGTTGACGTTGAAGACCAGGAACCCGCCCAGCGCGCCGACGAACGCGAGCAGCAGCAGGCTGATGAAGTACTCCTGCAGCGACCAGGCGTTCAGCAGCAGCACGCTCGAGGCGACGAGGGCGACCCCCGCCGACAGGCCGTCCATGTTGTCGAGCAAGTTGAAGGCGTTCGTGATGCCGACCAGCCAGACCATCGTGACCACCACGTTCATCCACTCGAACGGGAAGACCGACGTGCGAACGCCGGCGCCGACCACGATTCCCGCCGCCAGGAGCTGGCCGGCCGCCTTGAGCAGGACAGGGAAGCGGCGGCCCAGCACGTCGTCGGCGAGGCCAACGGCGAAGGCGAGCGTCGCTCCCGCCAGCACGGCGGCGAGCTTCGACTCGACGCGGTGCGCTTCGCTCAGCAGGTCGAGCCCCGAGCCGAACAGGCTGCGCAGGAACGGCATGCCCTGCAGCAACGGCAGGCTGAGGTAGCCGATGCCGGCGGTGCCCAGGAACGCGAGCAGCACCGCCCAGCCTCCGCTGCGCGGAGTCGGCGACTCGTGCACCTTGCGCTCGCCGGGATGGTCCATCACGCCCAGAAAGGTCCCCCACTTGCGCGCGACGGGCACGAGCAGCAACGCGCTCAGGAACGCCACCCCGAAGACGGCCGCCGCGAGCAGGCCCCGATCCACTGTGTCAGGCCTCCCCTGGTGCGTCAGCAAGACTCGTTCCCAGCGCGGGCCTGTGGTTATAAATGGCTGACAGGCAGGACCTTGGGACGACCTCAGTTGCCGTGCGGGCTTCGAGGATGTCCAATTCCCGGACAGTACTCAATAGGTCAAGCCCCCGGGAGGGGTGGGACGACGGACGGTGGCTTGAGACATCGCGCAGTATAGCGTCTCGCCTCAAGGCCGGTCAAACCTCCGAACCCACGCAGATTGTCATGTTTGCCGGCCCGATCCTCAAGTGAAGCTTGAGGCATGCCGGCGTGCTACATTCTCCGGGTCCCGCGTGACGACAGCGGACTTTGCCTACGTCGGCTCCGAGCTCGAGCTCTTCGCGAGAGCGACCAACTGGAAGCGCTACATCGCGGCGCGAGTGCAGCCGTATCTGGGCGCCGACGTGCTGGAGGCCGGCGCCGGCCTCGGCGCCACCACCAGGATCCTCTGCACGGGCGCCCACGGACGCTGGGTCTGCCTCGAGCCGGACGCTCGCCTGGGAGCGAGCCTGACGGACGCCGTCACGGCCGGGGAGTTGCCGGCGTGCTGCCAGGCGAGAGTCGGCCGGATCACCGACCTGGATGCCGGTGAGCGCTTCGACTCGATCCTGTACGTCGACGTGCTGGAGCACATCGAGGACGACCGCGCCGAGCTGGCGCACGCGGCAGGCCGACTGACCAGCGGGGGCAAGGTCATCGTGCTGGCCCCGGCACATCAATCCTTGTTCACTCCCTTCGACGAGGCCATCGGCCACTTCCGCCGCTACGACAAATCGAGCATCCGTGCCGTCGCGCCCACGTCCTTGCGCCTCGTCGTGCTTGCCTACCTCGATTCGGTCGGGCTGCTGGCCTCGGCTGCCAATCGCCTCGTTCTCGGCAGCGGCATGCCCACAAAGAGGCAGATCTGGATCTGGGACAAGCTGATGATCCCGGCCTCCCGCTGTCTCGATCCCCTGCTCTTCGGAGCCTTGGGCAAGTCGGTGCTTGCCGTATGGGAACTTGTCGACCAGGCCGAGCCGTCAACGAGGAGTCGCAAACTGGGCTAAGAGCGTCGGGTCGGCCGTCCAGCGGCGCGCGACGGCCAGGGAACGCGCGCTCGTCCAGCCTGCGTCCAGGCGAGAGAGGTCCTGGAGGTCGGCGATGGCCTCCGCGAGGCGTCCGGTTCGGGCCAGGTACTCGGCGCGGGCCTGTCGAATCGCCCAGTGCGTTGGATCCAGAGCGACAGCGCGGTTCAGATCCTCCTCGCCCCCTCGCCGGTCTCCAGCCAGCACGCGTACCCACCCAAGATCGGCCCAGGCGGCGGCCGACTGCGGGCGAAGCCTCAGGCCCGCGCGCAGGTCCGACTCCGCCCGCGCCAGCCGCTCGCGCTGCATCGGGCCCGATCGCGCGGCGAGGTCGCGCCACGCCCGTCCCCGCGCGAGCCGGGCCTCGGAAAGCAGCGGGTGCAGGCGAACGACCGGGCCGAGGGCCTCGATCCTTGCGTTCGGGTCCTTGCTCGCGAGCGCTCGATCGAGGCGCCACGCGCCGGCTGCCCTCCAGCCCGCGCCCAGAGCGAGAAGCGCGAGCACCGCGGCGAGAGAGCGCCGCAGCGAGAGACCGAGCAGCCGATCCTCGGCGCGAGGGTCGGCGACGGCGAGGCCGAGCAGCACGCTCCACACGAGCGCGTTCGCCGGGATGCGGAAGTTGAAGTCGACGAAGGCGTGTACGAGGAGAGTGGCGGCGGCCGCGAACGCGCCCACGGCCACGCCGCGGCGCAGCGGATCCCGCCCGGGCTGTGCGCGGGCCCGGAACGCGGCGACGACGAGTGCTCCGGGCCAGAGCATGGCGACGGCCCCGACGATTCCGGCTTCGGCCAGCCACTCCAGGACGTCGGACTCCGCGTGCGTCACGCGCAGGCTGCCGTGGCCCAGCTTGAAGGGCGGCAGCGCGTCGTCGAAGGCGCCGATACCGGAGCCGAGCACGGGGCGGTCGAGGGCCAGCCGCAGCGTCGCCGCCGCGACGTCCAGGCGGTAGCTGCCCGAGCTGTCGGCACGACCCGCAGTCAGCGTCGCGAAGCGAAGGCGCGCGGCGGGAGAGACCGCGAGCCAGCCGAAGCCGATCACGAGCGCCGCGGCCAGGACCGCGCCGACGACCCCGCGCGTCAACCGGCCCCCGCGGGTCAGCGCCTCGAGCCCCGGCAGGATCACCAGCGCACCCACGCCGAGCGCCACGAGGCCGCCACGGCTCTGGCTCGCGAGATGAACTGCCGCGAGCGCAAGGGTCAGGCCACCGGCTGCGAGAGCCGCCGGGCTCGCGCCCCTGGCTCGCCTGACGAGCCCAAGCGTCAGACCGGCCGCGAGGATGACGCCCATCTCCACGAGGCCAGCGAAGTGGTTGTGGTTGACGTAGGAGCCGAACGGCATCGAGACGAGATCGTTGCGGGCGCCGTAGAGGACCTGGGGCCCCGCCGCCCACTGCCAGGCGCCGAACGCTGCCTGGGCGCCGCACGACACCAGCACGGCCGCGGTCAGCCTCGCGGCCGTCGCGCGCGCTCTCGCAAGCTCGGCCACGGTCAGGCCGGCCGCCAGGAACGCGACCAGGAGGAGCCCCGCCTCCAGCGTCTTCGCCGGAGCAACGGAACGGCCGAGCACGACGTGCAGGAGCGCGATCGCCGGAAGCACCGCTCCTGCTAGGGCGATCCTCGCCGTCGCTCTGGCGACGTGCTCCGATCCCGAAAGGGCGAGTGCCGCGACGGCCAGAACCACCGCAGCGAGCGCGAAGCGACTGGCGTCTGCCGCCGACCCGTACGGCCAGGGCGCGAGGACGATCGCCGCGATCAGGAGGCCTTCGGCGAGGCGAGACGGCCACATGCGGCCCATTCTGACCTCTCGGCCTCCGAGTCGAGCCAAGGAATCGTCTCAGGGGCTGGGCGTGCGCAGTCCCTTGGCCGCTAGAAGCTCTCGGTAGAGCGCGTCCATGTCGCCCAGGAGCCGCTCGACCGAGTACTTCTCGAGGACGGCTCGCTGGCCTTCGCGCGAGCGAGCGAGCGCAGCTTCCGGGGCTTGCAGGACGGAGAACATCGCCTCCGCGAGCGCGCCGGGATCGAGAGGCGGGACGAGGAGACCGTAGCGGCCATCTTCCAGGAGGTCTGGCGTTCCGCCGACGCGCGTCGCGATCACCGGCCTCGCCGCCGCCAATGCCTCGATCAGCGCCACCGGCGTCCCTTCGTTGAGCGAGCAGTTCACCACGAGATCCAGGTCGCCCAGCACCGACGGCAGATCGCGCCGCCACCCGAGGAAGCGCAGAGCACCCGAGAGACCGAGCTCGGCCGCGATCCCCTCGAGGCGGTCGCGTTCCTCACCGTCCCCAACGACGACGAAGCGAGCTGAGGGAAGGCGATCCGCCAGCATCCGGGCCGCCGCCAGAAACGTCGGTATGTCCTTGATGGGAACCAGGCGCCCGACGATGCCGACGAGCGGGGCAGATGCTTCGAAGCCGGCCTCGGCGCGCAGGCCCCCGCGGGAAAGCTCGCCCGACAGATGACGCAGCTCGAGGCCGAGCGGCACGACGTGCATCTTCGAGGCGAGCGCCACGCCAAGGGCCACGAGATCGTCACGAACCGAATCCGACACGGCGACCAGCCCGTCGGTCACGTGCGCCAGGGCCGACTCGATGGTCCGGAACAGGCCTGTCTTGAAACCGCCGAAATAGCCACTCAGTACGTGCCCGTGGTAGGTGTGTACGACGATCGGAACGCGCGCGAGGACCGCGGCCAGCCGGCCGAGCATCCCCGCCTTAGCGGTGTGCGTATGGACGATCTGCGGCCGCATGCGCCGCATCAGGCGCCAGAGGGCCACTAGGGCGCGCAGGTCCTGGAGCGGCCGGATCTCCCGGCCGAGCCCGGCGAGCCGCCTCACCTCGACGCCCCGAGAGGCCGCCAGATCGTCGAGGTTGCCCTCGCGTCGCGCCTCCTGGCCGACGACGAGCGTCGTCTCGTAACCGGCCCGGCGCAGGCCGGCCGTCAGCAGGATCACGTGGATCGAAGGCCCGCCGATGTTGAGGCGGGAGAAGACCCGGAGGATGCGAGTCGTGGTCACTGGCGCGACACCGAGGCCGAGGATACTCTCACGACTAGTGAGTCTCGGAGCGAAACCCTCGCCTGGCGCACAAGCCGTTCCGCGCGAAACACTCGACTCTCTGCGGCGTACCGTGCGACGGGGACTGGCGCTACGGCTGCTCCTGGCCGTCGCCCTGCACGTATTCGTCGGCCAGGGTGTGTTGGCGCCCGACGAGGAGACATACGACTCCAACGGCATCCGGCTCGCTCGCTACTGGGCTGGTGATTCTCCCTTTCGGCCCATCCAGCCGTTCGTACAGGGCGAGCCGCGCGCCTACTACTTCCTGGTCGCCACCCAGTATCTGATCCTCGGACACTGGCCACTGCTGCCGAAGCTCGTGAACGCCTTGTGCGGTGCGGTCACGATCCGGATCGTCTTCGATCTCGCCCTGCGTGTGACAGGGAATGCCAACGTCGCGCTGCGAGCGGCCCAATACTCGGCGTTCTTCCCTTCGTTGGTCCTGTGGTCGGTCCTCAACATTCGAGACTGCTGGGTCGTGATGATGATCGTTCTGATCTGTCGGCAGGCGCTCCGCCTCCAGGACCGACCCGGCGTCAACAACGCACTCGTCCTCTCCCTGGCGATCTGGGCCCTCTCGCATTTCCGAGCTTACCTTTTGTTCGCCGTCACGCTCCCGGTCGCGCTCACGTTCTTCGTCCGCGGACGTGGGCACGTCGTACGCAATGTCATGATCGGGATGTTGGCGATCGCGGTGATCGTGGTGAGTGACGCCAGCTCTGGGTTCAGGGGTATCGACTTGCAGGACCTGCAGCGGCGGCGAAGCTGGAGCGCCAGTGTCTCCGGGAGCGGCTTTGCCGCGGAGGCGGACATCTCGACGCCACAGGGGGCCATCGCTTTTCTGCCTGTCGGCTTGACCTACTTCTTCCTCGCGCCATTCCCCTGGGCGATAACCAACGCGCTGCAGGCGCTGACGCTGCCCGAGATGCTCTTCTTCTACTCGTTGTTACCGTCCCTGGTGGGGGGCGTCCGGCGCATCTTGAGCACGAGACTGGCTGAGTCCTTGATGCTCGCGCTGATCACGGCCGCTCTCTCGATCGGCTATGCCGTCGGCCAGGGAAACGTGGGCACGATGTACCGTCACAGATCGCAGGTGCTTCCGCTATTGATGATCTTCGTGGCCGTCGGGAAGCAGGCGCGCCGGCAGGTCGCGGGTTCAGCACGAGCCACGGCCGCGGCCTCGCCCATGCGGGCGAGCCCGGCTCAGCCGAGGCGATGACGCCTCAGCCACAGCTCGAGGGTCAGTAGCGTCCAGATCTCACCCCCGCGGTCGGCGTGACCGGAATGGTGGCCGAAGAGCAACTCGCGCAACGCGGCCGACGAGAGCCATGTCGCGAGACGGGGCGCGTCCAGCAGGTGTGACTCCGCGAGCTCCCGAAGCTCGGATCGGAACCAGGCGCCGAGCGGAAGGCCGAAACCATGTTTTCGGCGCTCGAGAATCGGCGCCGGCAGTAGCGAGCGCATCGCTTCCCTCAGGACGATCTTCGCCTCCGCGCCCTTCCGCTTGTAGGAGTCGGGCAGGCACGCGACGTACTCGGCGAGCGCCGGATCCAGGAAGGGGCTCCGTGCTTCGAGCCCGTGGGCCATCGTCATGCGATCCATCTTTGGCAGCAGGTCGTCGAGCAGGTAGGTCCGTGCGTTGAGGTACAAGAGGCGGGACAAGGCCGATCCGTCGCCCATCCCCGCGAGGGCCGTTCGGTAGCTCGACCCAAGGCTCGCCGCCTTGGAGATGGCCGGGCCCCCGAGGGCCTCCAGTACGGGGATGTCGATGAAGCTGGTCCAGCCGATCAGTCGCTCGATCTCCGATCGGCCGGCTTTCTCCGCGAACCGACGCAGACGACGAAGCGGGCCCGCGCGATGGCCCACCTCCGGCAGCAGCCTGGAGGCCAGCGAAAGGGCATTTCGGATTGGCGTCGACAGAGAGGCTGCCGCGAGCGCGGCCCGGAAGTGTTCGTAGCCCGCGAAGAGCTCGTCGCCTCCGTCCCCGTTCAGCACGACCGTCACGTGCTTGCGCGCCTCGCGCGCGACCAGATACGTGGGCAGGGCCGACGAATCCCCAAACGGCTCGTCGTGATGGTCCAGCAGGACCTCGATCAGGGCGGCCGCATCCGGCCTCACGACCGACGCCCGATGCTCGGTGGCCAGGTGTCGCGCCACGACCTCGGCGGGGCCGCGCTCGTCGAAGTAGTCGTCCCCCTCGAAGCCGACCGTGAAGGTCTTGACTCTCCCGGGTGCGTGCGTCGCCATCATGGCAGCGACGGCACTCGAATCGAGGCCACCCGACAGCAGCAGCCCGACAGGCACGTCCGCGACCATGCGCTTGCGAACGGCCTCGTTCAGCAGCTCGCGTACGCGCGAAGCGGCCTCGCCCAGGGGCACGCGGTGCTCTTCGCCGCGCTTCGGGAACCGCAGGTCCCAGTAGGCGGCGGGCTCGTGGAGGCCACCGGCGTCGACCACGAGGGTCGCTGCGGGGGGCAGCTTGCGGATACCACGGAACAGCGTGCGGGGCGTCGGCACGTAGCCGAAGGCCAGGTACTCGGGGAGATTCTCGTCCGCAAGCGCGACCGGCGCCCCCGCCGCCAGCAGCGCCTTGATCTCGGATCCGAAAACGAAGCGCTCCGAGTCGCTCCAGTAGTAGAGGGGCTTCTTTCCGAAGCGGTCGCGCGCCACCAGGAGCCTACGCCGCCGGCCGTCCCAGACGGCGAGCGCGAACATCCCGTCGAGGTGCTGGACGACGTCGTCCGAAAACTGCTCGTAGCCGTGGACTACGGCTTCCGTGTCGCTCTGGGTGCGAAAGGCGTAGCGAGGGGTCAACCGCTGGCGAAGCTCGCGGTAGTTGTAGATCTCGCCGTTGAGAAGGACCTGGACCGAACCATCCTCGTTCGCCATCGGCTGGTCGGCGGCCTGCGAGAGGTCGATGACGGAGAGGCGGCGATGGGCCAGACCGATTGCGGGCGCGCCCGCTCGATCCTCGAAGATGCCCTCCGCGTCGGGCCCCCGGTGGCGCAGCGCCGAGGCCATGCGGCGCAGGGATTCACCGAGCGGCGGCGCCTCGCCGAAGTGCAGGATGCCCGCGATGCCGCACACGTCTAGCAGATCCCGCCGAAGGCCGGACCACGGCTCCGGCTGCCACCGCGAAGGCTGCGGTGCGAAGGCGCATCGCGAAACCCCGCACGGAGGTGGCCTCGCGTGCGATCGACTCGACATTTGCTGGAAGTGATGGTCATCTGGAGTTTGTGCCGACCGGGGTACTCTGCGACCCGACGCTCAGAGTCGCCGGTCTGGGCGCTCGCTTGCGGAAGGTCGCGGTCGAGCCGTCACGGATGGTGTCATCCTCGCTGGGCCCACAGCTTCAATGTGTCGCCTAAGCCCATCCAAGAGAGCAGCAAATTGGCCCCGCGCTTGACTAGTCGCCGCATTGGGCTCTTCGCGAACGTGCTGTTCAAGGCGAAGGCTGCCTGGTTCCGACCCGCCGCGGGGATCGCACTCCGCCCGGGTCGTCCCAAGTGCTTGAGGTGATCTACGATCTCGACCGGATTCAACCCCTCGGTCGCCAATCGCTGCGGGCTTAGATTGGCCCGTCGGATTGCAGCCCTTAGCCCGCGGCGGGTCCAGACGGTGCAATGCTCCGGCGGAGCCATCACGCTCCAATCCAGCCCGAGCAAGCGGAAGTTGAGGCTCTCTGCGTTCGGTGTCGTGACATACAAGCAGCCACCCGGGCGGAGCTTGGCGACCGCCAGCGCGAGGAGGGCGTCGGGATCGAAGACATGCTCCAGCAGCTCGATCATCGACACGACATCGAACGTGCTTTCCGGAAAGCGCGGATCGCTGCTTGCGTCGTTCGCGACGACCCAGCCCTGTCGGCCGCCGAACTCGAGGGCCGCAGTCGCAAGCTCGACTCCATAGCAACTCCAACCAGAAGCCGCCGCAGTGAGCAGCAAGCCTCCCTCCCCAAAACCGACATCCAGCCAGCGGCCCGTCTGTCGGTAAGGCGCCATGGAGCGGACGAGCGCGGACAGCGCACCCGCAGCCGCCGGCTCGACCTGAAAGCAGGAATCACGATAGCGCTCGGTGTACGAGACAGCGTCTTCCTGCGGAAGCCCTGTTTGCCGCTCGAAGCGGAAGCTGCCACACTTGATGCACTCGAACCCTACGTGCCCGAGCTTCAGGCCTCGTTGCCGTGCCGGCCCGCGGCAGGCTGGACAGACGCACTGCTGTAGCTCCCGGCCTGCCAGCCTCCCGGGACCCTGGGACATCTGAGCCTCACGCTATCAGGATTCGACCAGGGTCGCCCGCTCGAATGCGCTCGCGATAATCGACTCGGGGGGCGCGCCGTGCACTCAGGGAACGACCGGTCTCTCCCCCGGATGGATGCCTGTGGCTCCCCGCGCCGCTCTCGACGGCGAACTCGACTTACTGACGCGGGCACGGAGGCGTCGCCATGTCTTGTCGCCGACGTACGACAATGTCTCGAACAGCGACACGCCCTCAACTCGCCACCCGAAGAACGCGCCGAGAAGATGCCCGATGTCCTTGTCGTTCTTTACGACCAGCCTGAGAAGACGCAACACGCCGCGCGGAACGTCGATCTTGCCGGCACTCAGGTAGCGCCGAATCTCCTCCAGGTGGGCCCTGACTGTCTCGTAGTGAGAATAGGAGGTCCGTCGTTGCTCAAGGGTCGAGAAAGCCGCATCCAGAAGGCGCTGCCAGTTGCCCGAGCTCCGGAGGGGTCTTACGTAGACGAAGATATTCTCGTCAAAGAGATGAAAGCCCTTGACTGGATTGAAGAAGATCGGCACGTCGAGATCGGCCGCGTAGGAGACGGCGTGAGCGAGGTCGTGCAGGTTGGATCGCATCACGACATAGGCCAGATGGATGTTCCACTCGTAGCCTTCCGCGCTCAGTTCCCGGGCGGCTTGAACAACCCGACGGATGTTCGCGTCCACGGTCTCCCAGCGACCTCGGACCCTGATCCTCTCGAAGACGTCCTTGGTGGTCCCGTCGATGGAGATCTGCATTCCCATCCGCCGGAATTTGCGAAGCAGCGCGATCTTCTCGTCGTCCAGCATCGAGGCATTGGTCACGAAACCCATCGAACCGCCCTCGGCCGGGCTGAAGCGCTTGATGAAATCCAGGTCGAAGCGATTCATGAAGACTTCGCCACCCATCAGCACCACGTGGGTCGCAACCCTGGCTGCAGATCGCAACTGCTCCACCGCCCGCTCCGGCACCATGTTGTATGGAGGAATGAAGTCATAGAAGCACATGACGCAGCGGAAGTTGCAGTTGTCCGTGAACTCGATCTTGAGCTGCGTCGGAAGATGGTCGACGATCTGGGCCCCGCCCGCGAAGTTCTCGGCGGCTCGTCGCTGGTTCGCCTCGAGCTCTCCCGAGCCCACAGTGTCCGCCGGCCAGGGAAAGCCCTTCCCGTTCCGCAGTCCCTCACAGTTCGGATTGCAGCGAGCCTTGTCGAAGTCGCCGGCCGCGACATGCCGGCGCACCTCTCGGAACTTGGGACTGTTCCATATCTCGGTCACGGTCTGCGTCCCGAGATTGCCGATGGCCTTGTGATCCGTGGAGCAACAATGGCGGACATCTCCATTGGGAGAGACGTACATGTTGGTCCAGGGAAAGTGGCACGGGATTCTCGGTTTCGGCACGGTGCGCTCCTTAGTTCTCGGGCGCGGATTCAATCGGCATATTCTAGCTGAAGATGAACTTCGACATGGCGGTCGTTTCGCGGGTCTTCATGTAGCATTAGGCGGCAACTCGTGCGCAGCGATTTGATCGGACTCACGCGCAGCGTTCTGGACCGGCCGGAGCGGGAGTACTTCCTTCAGGACTGCCTTGCACAGACTCCGCAGATCCGCGAAGCGATCCAGGGCCGGCGCATCCTCGCCATCGGCGGGGCTGGGAGCATCGGTACCGCCACTGTGCGTGCCCTCGCCGGGTTTGCGCCTGCTGCACTCCACGTCGTCGATCTAGACGAGAACGCCCTCGCCGAGTTGGTCCGCACCCTGCGTAGCCAGCCGGCAGGCCTTGGTGTTGGGGACTTTCGAGCCTTTCCACTCGACTTCGGCTCGCCGATCATGCGCCGGCTCCTCGACTCGGAGCCAGAGTACGACTTGGTTCTCAACTTCGCAGCCCTCAAACACGTGCGCTCCGAGAAGGACGCCTGTTCGCTCCTCCAGATGCTGGATACCAACGTTGCCAAGGTATCGCGACTGCTACAGTGGCTTGTGGCGCGAGAGAGCAACGTGCGCCTATTCAGCGTCTCGACAGACAAGGCGGCAAACCCGGTCAGTCTGATGGGTGCGAGCAAGCGCGTGATGGAGGCGGTGATATTCGCGGGGTCGACCAGCGGCATCGCGGTTTCCTCCGCGCGCTTTGCGAACGTCGCTTTCTCGAAGGGCAGCCTGCTCGAGTCGTGGTTGTACCGGTTCGCCCAGGGTCAACCTCTCGTAGCACCAAAGGACACCCGTCGATTCTTCGTGAGCTTGGAAGAAGCGGGACGGTTGTGCCTGCTGGCGGCTGCCGGCTGCCCTCCCGGGCATCTTCTGGTGCCCGGCGCCCAGTTCAGGGCGATCGATCATCTGCTCGAGGACCTGGCGGCCGCCTTCTTGCGACTGCAGGGCGCCGAGCCGAAGATCTATGACGACGAAACCGCCGCCCGCCGCAACGTTCGCGCCGATCTCGCAGGAGGCAAGTACCCCTTGCTCCTGACCCGGCGCGACACAAGCGGGGAGAAGGCGTACGAGGAGTTCGTGGGCGATGCGGAGAGCCTGGTGGATCTGGGATTCGAGGAGCTCGAGGGCATTGCTGCCCGGCCGATCGCCGATCCGCAGCGTCTGGTCGAGCTCGTAACGGAGATCGAGTCCCTCGTCCGCGACCCGGAGCGTCCACTGGCCAAGGCGGCGCTGGTCGAGAGCCTGAAGCGGGTCGTTCCGCAGCTCGCTCACGTCGAGACCGGCCGGTCGCTCGACGAGCGCATGTGACCCCGTTCGTGCGGGTTCCCTTCAGGGCCGTCGTGCTGGCAGGCGGTAAGGGAACCAGGCTCGCGCCCTATACCCTGGTCCTTCCGAAGCCGCTATTGCCGATCGGAGAGCGGCCGATCCTCGACCTGGTTCTGTCCCAGCTCGCGGGGGCCGGCTGTGCGCGCGCCACGCTTTGCGTCGGCTATCTTGCGCCCCTCATCGAGGCCTACTGCCGGGACGGTGAGCGGTGGGGCCTGGCCCTCGACTACTTCCGGGAGAGTGTTCCCCTCGGGACCGCGGGGGCGTTGGGGCACATCGCCGATCTTCCCGCGGAGGGCTTTCTCCTCATGAACGGGGACGTCCTCACGGATTTGGCGTACCCCCGTCTGCTCGCGGCCCACGCGGCCTCTGGTGCCGACCTCACCATCGCCGCGTTTCGCCGGATCGTCAAGGACGAGCTTGGGGTGCTTGAGATCGACGATGACCAGAGGGTGACGGCATATCGAGAAAAGCCCGAGCACGAGTATCTGGTGAGCATGGGCATCTACGTGCTCAGCCTCGGCGCGGCGCAGCGTGTGCGGGCCGGTGAGCGGCTCGACTTTCCAGACCTCGTCCAGCGACTGCTCGCCGAGGGCCGGAAGGTGGCGGTGTACATCCACGAGGGCTATTGGCTCGACATCGGACGTCACGATGATTTTGCGCGGGCGAACGAGGAGTCCCGAGATCGCAAGGACGAGCGATGAGCGTCGGCGCGCCGAGCGAGCCATCTCGCCTGGACTTTCCGCCGCTGAACTGCTCGCTGTGCCGGCCCCTCGGAGACTACTACCAGGATTTCCTTCCGGCCCTCGAACTCGTGGAGACCGGCTATCACGGGACGCTTGACGCACGCGGTGTCCCGCGCGTGCGGATCGGAGATACGGGAGAACGCTACCTGCCTGTCGCGATAGCCCAGTACGCGCTGGCAAACGCCTCGGCGCTGATCCGCGGTGATCGCGCGCGGACCAGGCCTCTGAAGGTGCTCTGCGACTGGCTCGTCGATAACCAGCGAATGGAGACCGAGTACGCCGGCCTCTGGATGATGGATTTCGACAACGTCAAATACCCCTGGCTGCAGTCTCCCTGGGCCTCAGCCCTAGCCCAAGGCAATGCCATCTCGGCGCTGCTCCGGGCGGCCGAGTTGCTCGGTGACCAGCGCTACGCCGATGCGGCCCTGGCCGGATACCATGCCCTCCACGGGGCAGGCTCGCCGCTTCTTCTGGTTCGCGAGTCAGGTGATGAACTCTGGTACGAAGAGTATCCCGCCAGAGAGGCCCTCCACGTGCTCAATGGGCACGTCTACACGCTCTTCGGCATCCTCGACGTGGCCAGGACGTTCGGCGAACCTGGCGCCCTGGACCGTTGGCGGCGAGGAGCCCGGACACTGGCGGCGCGGCTCCGGGACTTCGACCTGGGCTACTGGTCGGCCTACGACCTGCGGACGAAGGAGCCGGTTGGCACGCACTATCACAAGAACATCCACATCCCTCAGCTCCGGATCCTCGGCATCCTCGACGGAGACCCGATCTTCGACCAGGTTGCCGACCGGTGGGAGCGTTACCTTTCGAGCGTTGTCGCCCGGCTCCGCTGCGCCTTCGCCATGCGGCGGAACGGTCTGCGGAGACGCCTTCGAGCGAGCTTGAGACTATGAGCGCCTGGCGCATACCTCTTTCGGAAGTCGCCTTCGGGGACGAGGAAGCAAGTGCGGTCGCGGACGTCGTCCGAAGCGGGTGGGTCTCGATGGGGGCGCAAGTTCGAGCTTTCGAGCAGGAGTTCGCCAAGGCCTTAGGTGTCTCGGACGCCGTCGCCGTGGCGAACGGGACCGCGGCGTTGCACCTGGCTCTGATGGCGCTGGGCGTGAAAGCCGGAGCAGAAGTCGTCGTTCCCACGCTGAGCTTCGTGGCTTCGGCGAACGCCGTGGCCCTGGCCGGCGGCAAGGCCGTCTTCGCGGACAGCATCGGCGAGGAGGACTACACGATCGATCCCTCCGCGGTCGAGCGGGCCATCACGGCCCGCACGGTCGGCGTGATGGCGATGCACTACGGTGGCTACCCGAGCGAGATGGATGCGCTCCGGGATCTTTGCAGCTCCAGGGGTCTATTCCTGATCGAGGATGCCGCGCATGCGCCGGGGGCGGTCTGGAAGGGGAAGCCCCTCGGGACAATTGGGGACGCTGGGTGCTTCAGCTTCTTCGGGAACAAGAACCTCGCCACCGGCGAGGGGGGCATGGTACTCGCGCGCAACCCGGAGATGTTGGCTTCGGTTCGGCTGATGCGCTCTCATGGCATGACGACGATGAGCTGGGATCGATACGCTGGGCACGCGAACAGCTACGATGTCGTCAGCCCCGGACTCAACTATCGGCCGACGGAGCTGACGGGCGCCCTCGGCAGGATCCAGCTTCGAAAGCTCCCTGACAACAACGCGCGACGTAACGAGGTGCTCGCCAGGTATCGGGAGCGGCTCGCCGCATCGAAGGGCATGAGCATCCCTTTCAGCCACAAATCCGGCGCCGCGCACCTGTGCGTGATCCGCCTGCGTGACCCTGGGCTGCAGGCACCCCTCCGGGAGGAGTTGAGCAACCACGGCATCCAGACGAGCCTCCATTACCCGCCCAGCCATCTGTTTGCCCACTACCAACGCACCAATCCAGGTCGTTTTCCGGTTGCGGAAGGTCTGGCAGCAACCAGCGTGACCCTTCCCCTTTATCCCGGACTTTCGCGAGAGCACGTGGACGAGATCTGCGACCGCGTCGCCCGGTTTCTCGCAGGTCGCGGTTGATCGAGGCTGACGGGATCCGGGTTCTCGAGCCAGAGGAGTGGACCCGAGAGCTGAGTCGCGCCGGCATTCCTTTCCGCTTCTCGCAACGTGCGGACGCCGTCATTGCGTTTGAACGCGCCTTCCCGGAGTACGACGGGCGACTGTTCGAGGTCAGCTACTCGGACGGCGCGCGCGCCCTTTTTCCGGGGGTGATTGCCAGGCGTGGCTTGGCGGCCCTCAGCAGCTTCCTTGGGATGCCGCTCGGTCTGGAAGGCACCCCCATCCCCCTCCATGGGCAGCTCACTGCGCAGCACGTTAGCCAGTTCTTTCGTTCGATCGCTGGCATCGGGGCTCTGCGCATCACCGGCGGGGCCGGCGGGTCCCCCCCGCCGCTCGGTCGAGTGCGTGCCTCGTCCACCCACGTGCTCGACCTGACACCTGGATTCGAAGCGCTCTGGCAGCGGCGCTTCTCCGGCAAGAACCGCAACGCCTGCCGAAAGGCGGAGAAGCACGGCGTCACCGTGACACGGCAGGCATCCCCTGAAGGGGCAGAGCTCTATTACGATCTCTATGTGCGCGCGACCCGCGCGTGGGGTTATGCGAAGGCGCCGTATCCAAAGGCTCTCTTTCAAGCGCTCGCCGCCTCGGCGCACGTGGAGTTCTGGCTTGCAGTCAGGCAGAACGCCGTCATTTCGGGGGCGATCCTCCTGCTCGGGTCGGAGGATGCCTTGTACTGGAGCGGTGCCATGGACCGCGAGTGTGCGGACATCTCGCCCAGCAACCTCGTGCTACGGGTCGCCATCGAGTCGGCATGCCGACGGGGGTTACGTTCGATGGACTTCGGTGCCAGCGAGGGGCTGCCAGGGGTACAGAGATTCAAGGAGAGCTTTGGTGCTACCCCGCGCCCCTTTCAGTCCATAGGGCTCGCAACGCCGGGCAACAGGGTCGCCGAGGCAATCACGGCTGTGCTCCGTCGCGCGCGATGATCAACGTTCTCCTCTACTTCCGCGAGTCGATAGGTCGTTGGCTCCTGGCCCGCCGTCTGATGGCAAAACACCCCGGGCTGCGTCTAGGGTTCGGAGTCGAGTTGCGCTCTCCGGGCCGGCTGGCGTTGGGACGTGACGTCGTCATCGATGCGGGTGTGGTTCTCCATTGTGGCGGGATGGAGTGGAGTCCCGGGGGAGGGATTTCGCTGGGCGACCGCGTTTACGTTGGCCCTCACGCCGTGCTCTTCGGCGCGGGAGAGATCGTCGTGGGCAACGACGTCCTGATCTCGCCGGGCGCCGTCATCACCTCCCATCAACACACGTTCCGTGACCCCGATCGTGAGATGCGAAGCCAGCCCATTGCCTTCGGTAAGGTGACCATCGAGGATGACGTGTGGATCGGCGCGAACGCGGTGATCCTCCCCGGAGTGCGGTTGGGTCGCGGATGCGTCGTCGGCGCCGGGGCTGTCGTCACGCGCGACGTCGCCGAGCGCGGGATCGCGGTCGGCGTTCCTGCCAGGGTGACGCGTGAGCGACGCTGAGTCGGCCGGTAGCTCGTTAAGAGCTTGCGAGTTGTGCGGCGAGAAGAGAGCGAAGCAGCTCTGGCAGGTTCGGGAGTATCGCGTGGTGCGCTGCCGTGGTTGCGGCCTCGTCTTCGTAGGCAACCCGCCCGAGGAAGCGCAGCTGGCCGGTTTCTATCAGGAGGATTACTGGGAGGCGCCCGATCATCCCGGATATGGCGGTTATGGCAAGGCGGAGAGCCGCAAGCGCCACCACTTCCGGGGCTTGCTGGCCACCCTCGAGCGTGTGGCACCGAGAGTCGGGGATCTGCTGGAGGTCGGGTGCGCCTACGGCTACTTCCTGGCCGAGGCGCGCGACCGTGGCTGGAGAGCGAGTGGATTGGAACCCTCCGCCCATGCGGCCCGCCAGGCACGGGACCGACTGGGCCTATCGGTCCACAACGCCAGTATCGAGGATCTGCCGAGCGCTCCCGATTCGGTCGACGCAGTCGTTCTTTGGGACGTCATCGAGCACCTTCCGCGGCCTCTGCGCACGCTGCGCGCGGCAGCCGCCCGGCTGCGGCCCGGCGGAGTCCTGGGCCTCTCAACCGGCGATATTGGGAGCCTGTCGGCCCACCTGCACGGACGGGACTGGAGCTTGCTGACGCCGCCCTGGCATCTCTTTTACTTCTCCAGCGCGACGCTCGCATCCATGCTGCGTCGTGCGGGGCTCGAGATCGTTCGGGCCGGTGGGGACGGAGTGGTCGGCGTGGACCCCGAGAGCCCTCGGCCGCGGCTGCCGAAGGCGATCCGCGCGGCCTTGCTGTCGCCTCTCGCTACACGGCCGTTCCGCCAGCTCGGCCTGGGCATGACCGTCTTCATGTTCGCGCGCAAGCCCCCCGCGTGAGGATCTGCTACATCGGGGATGCCCGCAGCGTCCACATGCAGCGCTGGGCCCTCTGGTTCGGGAAGAAGCACGAGGTGGTTCTGGTGCGAACGGTCGCAGATGAGGCGCTGCCGGAAGTACCCGGCCCTGCACTCCCTGCAACGGGTCGCCTCCCCGGCCAGCGACTCGCCCGGTCGGTGTCCGCTCTACGGGGCGTGCTGCGGTCTACTCGCGTCGACATCCTCCATGCCCACTTCATCAACGAGGCAGGCTGGTTTGCCGCGGCCTCCCGCTTCCGACCCTACGTCCTGACGGTTTGGGGCTCAGACGTGTACCAGGCACCCAAGGTCTGGCCGGGGGCGCTGCTCAACCGTTGGGCTGCCCGGTTAGCCGACCATGTCACCTGTGACTCCAGAGACCAGGCAAAACGGATCGAGGAATGGGGCGTTCGTCCGGAGCGAGTATCCGTGGTGGGCTGGGGAATCGACACGGCCAGCTTCCGGCCCGGCCTGGATCGATCGCGGTGGCGCCGACGTTTGGGGATCCCACCGGACGCCCCGGTCGTGTTCTCGCCGCGACAGTGGGTCCCCAACAGCAACATCGAGGTGGTCGTCGCCGCGCACGCGCGCCTCAGCGAGGACGTGTACCTCCTGCTCAAACGTCTGCCCCGGTTCGAGGGTCCACACGCCAAACACGTGCAGCGCACCGTTGAAGAGAGCCCGGCCCGCAGCCGTATCCGAACGGTGTCGTACGTCCCCGAAGACGAATTGCCGGGCCTTTACGCGGCTGCGGACTGCCTGGTCACCCTGTGCGGGACGGATGGGACGCCGGTGAGTGTGCTCGAAGGAATGGGAATCGGGCTTCCGGTGGTGGCGCTCGGCATCCCCAGCCTGCGTGAATGGGTCGCTGAGCCAGGCGGCCTCCTTTGCGCCTCACTCGACCCGGCCGGCGTGGCGGCGGCGCTCCGCAATTTCGTCGACAGCCCGGCAGCGCGACAGCGAGCGGCCGAGCACAACGTCAACCAGATCGCCGCCAGAGCGTGCCGAGAACACGAGATGGGCCGGATCGAGGCCCTCTACGAGCGCCTCCACCGCGGGAACGTGTGAGCGCGCCCCCAGATCGCCCACTTCGTGACGTCATCCGACATACGGCGGTCTACGGCATCGGGAGTGTTTCGGTCTCGATCCTCGGCCTCGTGTTGGTTCCCATATACACCCATCACCTGACACCCGCCGAGTTCGGCCTGCTTGCGTTGGTCCTGGCCCTCTACGGCTTCCTTACTGGCGTCTACGACCTGGGGATGACCAACGCCGTCGCTCGCTTCTACTTCGAGGCCAAGGGGGCTGGGGACTTCCGACTCGCCCTTCGGCGCATGGCCTCGACTGCGCTGGTCTTCCTGCTGGTCTACGCCGGGCTCTTCAGTTTGGCGCTTTGGCTGAGCGGTGGGCGCATATCCGCGGCTGTGACGGGCACGGCGGAAGGTGCGGGGTTGATCCGCATCCTGGCGTTGACGCTGTTAACCGACACGCTGGCCCTGCTGCCGCTCACACTGATCCGCATGCAGGAGCGGACACGGCTCTTCGTGATGGTGACCGGTGTCCGCTTTGGCGCCACGCTCGTGCTCAACATCGTCTTTGTGGTGGTGCTTGGTTGGGGAGTGCGTGGCATCCTACTCGGTTCTGCGATCACGTCTGCGGCCCTGCTCGTCGTCTTGCTCCCAGAGATCGGCAGGTCGATCGGACCCTTCTTCTCCCCTAGCTTGCTCATGCAGATGCTCGGGTTCGGCCTTCCGTTCGTACCAGTGCTCGTGAGCCGCTGGCTGATCGACTACTCCGACCGTTATTTGCTGGAGGTCTTGACGTCGCTGGATGAGGTCGGTCGCTATTCCCTCGCTTACAAGGTGGCGCAGGTTCTGCTGCTGGCCGTCTCTGCGTTCTCCATGGGATGGGCCCCCCTGCGATACCGCATCTACGAGCGGAGCGACGCGAAGGAGATATACTGCAGGCTGACCTCCTACTACGCCATCGTTGCCGGGATCATGACTGTCGGTATCAGCCTCGTCGCCAGGGATGTAGTCGGGTTGATCGCACCCGCGAGTTACGCGCCGGCAGCCACGGTCGTCGCACCACTGGCCCTCAGCTACGCGCTCTACGGCCTCTTCGTTTTGATGGTGACCGGGATGGGAGTCACAACGCGAACCAAGCCGATGGCTCCGCTCGCGGTGGCTGCCGCAGCGACAAACATCGGGCTGAACCTGCTACTGATCCCGACCTACGGGATGGTGGCCGCGGCGTACACGACAGTGATCGCCAACGTCATCCTGGCCGCGGGAGCCTGGTACTACTCCGAGAAGGTCTATCCAATTCCTTACGACTGGCGCTTGATGGGTCGCGTCGCGGTGCTCGGCTTTGGCATCGTATGGTTGAGTGAGTCACTTCGACCGATGACCCTCGCCGGGGGGTGGGTCGTAACCGTGCCGGCCGGCATGCTGTTCGTGGCCTTGTTGTTCCTTGTTCGCGTCGTGCGCCTAGCGGATGTCTCGTCTGCGCGAGACTGGATCGGCGACTTCCTCTCGAAGGGCCGACCTTGAAATCTATAATGATGTTGTCGTACTACTTCCCGCCTCTCGTCACAATCGCCAGCGAGCGCGCCGACGCATTTGCGCGCGATCTACCGGGGGCGGGCTCGTTTTCGATCGTCATCACCCCGCGGCAAGGCGAACCTCGCAGCCTCGCCGGCGGCACACTCCGGATCGTCGACCAAGGTGCTTGGTACCCAGATCATGGCCCCGCCTGCCCGATGCCACTATGCCGAGGGCCGCTCTCTTGGCTGCGTTGCCCGACTCGGGGGTCTTCAGTGCGGCGGCGGGTCGCGCGCGCCATCGCTGCGCGCAAGATGCCAGCCAGCTCGCCGGCCAGATGTCGCCGAGTGTACTTGTCGAGGCTGCGCGGGAAGGGTCCGCTCGCTAGGAATCGAGCGATCGCCTTCTTCGCGGACTCTACGTCATCGACACCGACGGCCTCGCAGCCCGGAACCGACGAGAGGAGGCGCGCTGCATCACTGTCAAGGTCCCCCACGTAGATGATCGGCCGGTCTGTGCCGAGATAGTCGAACAGCTTCGCCGGAAGCAGACACTTCAGGATCGGGTCCACGCCGCGTGAACCCCCAACGACTAGTACGGATGCCTCGACCACGCGGGCCAGCGCGGCGCGGTAGGGCAAGAAACCGGTCGACTCTGTGAGTCCTCCGAGACCAATCGCACTCAATGTTTCCCCAAGAGCGCGAGGGAGCTCCCCAACGAAGCGGATTCGAACGCGGCCGGGTGCGCGCTCCGCGAGTTCCCGGATCGCCGGCCACAGAACGCGAAGATCCTGCATGTGCGGATAGAAGGATCCGAGGTGGACGAACACGATCTCATCTCTGCGCTCTTCCGGACGCGCCGGAATGTCGCTCGGGTCGAACCCGTTCGTCACGACATGGACCAAGCGGCCTGATCGTCGCGACAACATCGCGGCGAGGCTCGGAGAGACGGCAACCACCTCGTCCGCCTCCCGGAGCAGGTCCCGCTCCAAGTGCTCGCGATAGGCGTGCTGGGCCGGATCAGCATCCACGGCGTCAGCCCATGGATCGCGTACATCGGCGACCCAGGGAATATCGAAGTCGCGCTTCAGGCGCCGGGCGATCAAGTGCGCGGTCATCGGACCCGAGGAGGAGAAGATCACGTCGAACCGGCGCTCTCTCAGCAACCTGCGCCCTGCCGCGACAGCCCCTGGATACCAGCCGATTTGCCCGTCCGGCCGATAGAGCCACCGCCGCACAAAGGACTGCACGCGGCGCGCGAGGCCACCGACCCGCGCCGACCGCACATCCCCCGACCGGGGGTCGACGACACGCTTTCCGAGCCGACTGAGCTCGAATGAGGAACAGCGCTCTACCTGTGCGGGATCGAACGCCAGACTATGATCCACAAAATAGGCGCCGTTCGACACAGTAAGAACCGTAGCCTCGAAGCCAAAGCTCCGGAGGTGGGTGGCGAACTTGAGTGCCCGCAGGCTCCCTATACCCCCCAGGGGTGGATAGTAGTAGCTGACGAGGAGCACGGTCGGCAAGGTGCCCTCTATCCGCAGGGCAGGGGGCTACGTGCGCCGGCGATGAACTTTGGCCACGAAGCTAGAACCGATCCTTCGGAGGTGGCGGCGGGCCGGTTTCGACATATCGCACCTTCGAATCCCCTGTCACTGCCGCCGAAGGCCCAGAGCATTGGCATCAGAGGGCCGCGATACGTGCGTAGACGCGAGCGTAGGCGGGCCAGCCGACAGTCCTGAGGCCGAGGCGTTCCTCAGCAACACGACGACTCCGAGGCCCGTGGTCTGGATCGGCCAGCAATGCACCGAGCCCAGCAGTCGCCCGGCGATACTCCTGCTCCGTGAAGTCGTTCAGGACGACGCCCACCCTAGACTCCTCGATGAGCGGTTGGGAGTCGCCAATGCCGGCGTTGGCGACGACCGGCAGGCCGGCGGCCAGGTATTCTCCGAGCTTCGTTGGCGAGGAGGCTCTCTTGGAGTAGGAAGGCTGGATGAACGAAACGCCGGCATCGGCCGCGACCAGTGCTTCGGGTACCTGTTCGTGTTGGAGTTCCGTCACGAGGCGGCGCGACTGAGCAACGCCCGCTCTCGCTAGAGCATCCTGGAAGAGCTGAGCGCCGGCCTGAGTGAACACGGCGAAGAACCAGCGCGGATCTGACCGCTGGAGCCTGGCGAAGAACTCGGCCATCCGTTCCGGCAGGTACCAGGTGCCCACCTTGCCGACGTAGACAAGGACTAAATCGTCTCGCCAGCCGAAACGAGACCGAGAGGCCTCACGGTTCACGGCCTGAAACCGAGCGACGTCCGCGCAGCAGGGGATTACCTCAATGACCTCCTGCCGAGTCGAGAGCGGCGGGCCAGCCGTGAGCTCCTTCCTGATCGCGTCTGTCAGCATCACGATGGCATCCGCTCTCCGGAAGAAGACCTGCTCCATCGCCTTGACGAGGCGGTACGTCAGCCCGCCAGGCCGCCAGCGCCCTGCATCCACGTATTCCTCCGCCAGCAGGCCGCGCATGTCGAAGATCAGCTTCGCGCCCAGGATCCACTTGGAGACCATTGCCATCGCAGCCGGAACGTGCGAACGAGCATGGATGGTCCGGATCCGATACCGCACGCAGAGCGCAAACGTCACGAGCGCTCCGGCCGCGATGTCAAAGAGCGTGGCTGGCAGAGAGGGCTTGCGGTGGTAGCGCAGGCTGTGCCACCCGAGACCATCTCTCCGGAGGGCAGTACGGATAGCGGCACGCTCTGCCGCCGTGACCCGTGACTGCTGAAAGGTCAGCAGGTGCATTCTCAAGCCGCCCTTGGACAACCCTCGCAGGTATGGGAGGACTTGCGACTGGATCAGGGGCTCTCGAATGTCCGCGTAGCAGAGGTAGAGGACCCTCGCGCCCGCAGGATTGCGGGATCGGTTTATGCTGGGATTCGGGATGCGGCGATCTGCCACGGCGATAGCTCGTCGGATGACGCTAGCATGGCTCCTGGCTGTGGGCCTTGGGCTGACGTCCTCGCCCGCCGTCTCCCAGGAGTACGAGATCGCCGCCGGGGACATCCTGACGATCACCGTGGCGGGGCAGCCGTCGATGAGCGGGGATCACACCGTGGACCGCGAAGGCATGGTCGTGTTGAACGGCCTGGGCTTGCGCGTCAAGGCCTCCGAGATGACCCCGAAGGCCTTCGAGCGCAAGTTGGTCACGTTGCTCTCGGACGGGTACCTCAAGAAGCCCGATGTGCAGATCAACCTCAAGGAGTCTCGCAGCGATCGGGTTTACGTTACCGGCCAGGTCGACAAGCCGGGGCCGTATCCACTGCGCGGCGACCGGACCTTGCTGACCCTGATCGGCGACATGGGGGGACTTCCGAAAGACGCCGGGCACGAGGTGGTCGTGATCCGGCCCCCAGCGCCCGCCGCTACCCCTGCGCCGACGACCACCGAAGACGGTGAGGCACCTGCCCCTGAGGCGACGCCGACACCGTCGCCCGATACCAGCGCGCTCCCCAACGCGGTGCCTGGGTCTCAGGTCATCCGCGCGCGCACGAGCGAGCTCCTCTCGGGCAACCCCGAGAAGAACCTCGCCTTGCTCGCGGGCGACACGGTCTACTTTCCGAGACCCGCGAACGTGTACGTGACCGGAGAGGTTTCCCGGCCCGGACCCATACGCTTCGAGGAGGGAATCACGGTCTTCCAGGCGATCACCCTGGCGGGCGGCATCAACAGCCGCGGCTCGGACAAGGTCAAGGTCGTGCGAATCGTGGATGGCAGGCAGGTCAAGCTCGGCGCTAAGATGACGGATCTCTTGCTGCCCGAGGACACCATCGTCGTGTCCGAGCGGTTCTTCTAGCCGATGGCCGATCTCTCGCCCGGCGCGGACATCGAGATCCGGCGTTATCTCGCGATCTTCCACAAGCGGAAGTCGCTGATCGCCTCGTGCCTGATTCTGAGCCTCGCGGTCGCCACCGTCTACAACTACACGACTCGGCCGGTCTATCGGGCAACCGCCCAGATCCTGATCGACCGCAGATCCCCGACGGTGCTGCCGTCGATGGCCGACCAAATCGAGCTGGCCGAGCTGTCGGACCTCCAGACGCAGCTTCAGCTCCTGAGCGGCCGCAGCATCGCGGAGGCCGTGGTCGAGAAGCTCCAGCTTCACAAGACGGCAGAGCTGCAGACCGGCCCCTTGATGTCGCCCTGGGAGCGGTTCCAGCGCAAGTTCCTGGGTGGCGTTCCTCAACTGGTGGATGGAGACGGCCTGCCGTTGTCTCCTGCCGTGGCGGCGTTCCGGTCTCGCCTCGACGTAGAGCCGGTCGCGCAGAGCCGCCTCGTCAACCTGCACTTCCGCGCCTACGACCCCGGTGTCGCTCAGAAGGCCGTCAACAACCTGGCGCAGCTCTATATCGAGCAGAGCGTGGATCTGCGCGCCTCGACGACCAGCGATGCCTCGGGCTGGCTCAGCGAGCAGATCAAGGAGCAGCAGGACAAGCTCCGCAGCGCCGAGTCGGCTCTCCAGCAGTATCGGGAGAAGGACGTGGGTGGCGGCGGCAGCGAGGATCAGCAGACGTTGAACGAGCAGAAGGTCAGCTCGCTCAACCAGGCGCTGATCAGCGCGCGCCTCGACCGCATCCAGAAGGAGACGCTGCTCAACCAGGTCCGGACGGCGCCGGCCTCGCAGCTCGAGACGCTGGCCGTCGTGCAGACCAGCCCCGTGGTCCAGTCGCTCAAGCTGCAGTTGTCGCAGCTCAGGCAGGACGAAGCCCGGCTGTCGCAATCGCTCGGCGACCGGCATCCCGACATGATCAGGACTCGGGCCGAAATCAAGGCCGCCGAAGAGAAGCTGGCCTTCGAGATCCGCGGCAGCGTTCAAGCGTTGGAGAGCCAGGTGGAGGCCGCGCGCCAGCAGGAGGCGGCGCTCGTCGAGCAGCTCGCCGTGGCACAGAAGGAGCTCCTCGACCTGGGGAAGCGATCCGTCGACTTCGCGATGCTCCAGCGAGAAGTCGAGACGCAGCAGCAGCTTCTCGAGGACCTGATGGGCAGGGCCAAGCGGGCGGGCCTAGCCACCGGCACGCGCGCGACGAACGTAAGGATCGTCGAGCTGGCGGAATCGCCGCGAGCGCCGTTCTCGCCACAACGTAGGCGGAACTGGCAGTTCGGCCTGATCCTCGGCCTCGCCCTGGGCATCGGCCTCGCTCTCCTGCTCGAGCAGCTCGACAACACGATCAAGACCCCTGACGAGATCAAGAACGACCTCGGGTTGCCCTTCCTGGGAATGGTGCCTCTCGTCGAGTTCCGCGGCGGCCCGGCATCGGTGCAGAAGCTGATGGCCGACAATCCTCAATCCTCGGTGGCCGAGGCTTATCGGCTCCTGCGCACGAACCTGATGTTCACGGCGCCGGGGGCGTCGGGCCTAGTGATCGTCGTCAGCAGTGCCAACCCGTCCGAAGGCAAGACCACCACCGTCGCCAACCTGGCCGCCTCGCTCGCGCAGAACGGTTCCAAGGTCCTGGCGGTGGACGGGGACCTGCGCCGGCCGACGCTCCACCAGCACTTCGCCGTGCACAAGACACCGGGGCTGTCGGACCTGATCGTCGGCAAGGCGCAGGCCTCGGAGGCAGTGCAGGTGACGCGGTTCCGGGGGCTGCACGTGCTGCCATGCGGCTACATCCCGCCGAATCCCTCGGAGCTGCTCGGCTCGCCGGCGATGCGGGACGTGGTGAAGGCGCTGAAGCTCCACTACGACTGGGTCATCATCGACACGCCGCCGGTGCTGGCGATGGCAGACACGCCGGTCGTGTGTCCGTTCACGGACGGACTGGTCCTGGTGGTGTCGGCGGAGCACACTACCCGCTCGGCGATCGAGCGGAGCATCGACCAGGTTCAGGGGGTCGGCGGGAAGCTGCTGGGCGTCGTGCTCAACCGGGTGAATCTGGAGCGCAACGCCTACTACTACAGCCAGTACTACGGCGAGTACTACCGCAGCTACTACTCGGACGCGGCGCCCAAGGCCGAGCGCAAGCCGACACCGGTCAAGACGGCGAAGCGGGCGTAGCGTCCCTCAGCGCCAGTTGGCGCGGGCGGAGTAGGTCTCGCTGCGGCCCGAGATCATCGTCACCTCGACCGCCCAGGTCTTCGTCGTCGGCTTCCAGGGTGTCGTGAGCTGCGCCAGCAGCCCCCGCTGGCCGGGCGCGATCTCGCCGCCCTGGGGCGCCCCGGGCGAGTTTGAGCGGGCGCCGTCGGCGATGGTCGTGACCGTGATCGAGCCGGCCTTGATCGCCTTCTTGCCCTCGTTCAGCAGGAAGGCCTTGACCGTCACGGAGTCGCCGGGCTTGACGTTCTTCGGCGAGAACTCGAACTCGATCTTGCCCTGGTAGTCGGGGTCGGCGGCCTCGTTGTCCTCGAAGCCGGCGGGGCCCTTCTTGGGCTTGCCCAGGAAGACGGTCCTGGAGGTGACGAAGTTCTTCTTGAGCGATGCGGCGGCGGCGGCGGCCGCGGCCTTGCCCTGGGTCGCCCTCGCGTTCTGCGGCTCGAGCTTCAGGACCTCGTCGTAGTTTCCGGCGGCCTGATCCATGCGCCCCGCGGCCACGGCGGCGTCGGCCTGGGTGAGCAGGCCCGCCACCTGCGCGGCGCGTGCCGCTTCGGGCGAGACCGCCTGCGGCGTGGGTGTCGGGGTCGGCTTCGCAGCCGGAGTCGGCGTGGGCCTGGGCGTCGGCGTCGGCCGCGGTGACGGGGTCGGCCGGGCGGCCGGCAGCGTTGCCGCGACCGGGGGAGGCGTCGCCACGGGTTCGATCTGGGCCAGGGTGGTGGGCGGCGCGGAGGCCTCGGTTGCGGGCAGCGCTTCCGGCGTCGCCTCTGGCAGGGCCTCCGGCGTCGCCTCCACGGCCGGCAGCGTGGTCGTGACCACCTCCGCAACGGTGGGCGGCGGCGCGGGCGGGGCCGGCGCGGGGCGCATCAGCCAGGCGGCAATGCCGCCTCCGACGACCAGCACCGCTGCGCCGATGCCGATGTACAGGCCCATCGGGGACGCGCTCTTGGGCGCTGGGCGGGGCGCGCGGGGCGCCGCCGCCGGCCGAGGGGCGCCAGCAGCCGGGGCGCCTCGCCGCGGAGCGGCCGGCGCGGGTGGCGCCTCCGACTTCTTGGCCTCAGGCTCTGGTGCGGCGGGCCTCGGGGCAGGCGCTGGCGCAGCAGCGGCGGGAGCGGGCGTCGGAGCCGGCGCGGGGGGAGCCGGCGCTGGCGGAGGCTCGGCGGCAGGCGCCGCGCCCTCCTCGACGACGAACTCCTCCTCGGGCGCGGGCGCGGGCGGAGCAACCGGCGGCTCCTCGACGAAAAACGCTTCCGGCTCCTCGTGCGCGGGTTCGGCGACGGACGCGGGCTCCGGCCTCGGGAAGGACTCGACGAATGCACCCTCTGGCGCGTGGGCGGAGGCCGGCAGCGGAGGTGGCTCCTCGACCACCTCGAATCCCGCCGCCGTCTCCGCTTCGGCCGGTGCGGGGCCAGGCTCATCGACGACGAACGCTTCCTCTGGCGCCGGAGCGACCGCAGCCGGCGACTCTTCGACGACCTCGAATCCCGCGGCTACCGGTGGAGTCAGGTCCTCGTCGCTGATGGCTGGCGTCTCGGGCGCGGGGGGCTCGGGCTCGGCCGGCTCGGCTTCGAATCCCGCGGCTACTGGTGGAGCCAGGTCTGAGTCGCTGATGGCCGGGGGCTCGGGCTCGGCGGGCTCGGGTTCGAATCCAGGCGAAACGTCGGCGGGCGGTTCGGGCTCGGCGAACGCAGGCTGGGTTGGCTCGAGAGAAGGCGGCAGCGGCGGCGGCTCCAAGTCGGGCGGTTCGGCGACGGGTTCTGCCTCGAACCCGGCTGGCTCCTCGACCGGCGCCGCGACCTCGTACGCGACCTCCGCGGCGGCGCCCTCGTCCTCGGCGGCCGCCACCGGAATCGAGACGGCCTCCTCCCGTGGCGGGATCACGCACTGGATCATGATCGACTCGTCGCCGCCCGGCGTCCCCAACCACAGGATGTCGCCGTTCTTGAGCGGGGCCTTCTCGACGACGCGGTCGTCGTTGACGAAGACGCCGCTCGGGCTGTGCGTGTCGAAGACGAACGCTCCTTCGGCATCGATCCAGATCCGGGCGTGGATCGGGCTCACACCGGGGGCGTCGATGCAGAACTGGCAGGATTCGTCGGAGCCGACGAGGACGTTGTCGACCAGATCGAGGACGTGCCGTGCTCCCGAGCTCGGTCCGTTGAGGACGGTGAGGCTCGGCGCGCTGGAGGGATTTGTCATGGGCTTTGCCGCGCTGCCGGGATTCTAGGTATGCCCTGCTAGGGGGTCAAGGTCGGCGGGTCCATCGGTGTCGGCCACGCGCCCGAGAGCCACGCCGGCGAGCGCCACGAACGTCGCGGCGTTCCCGGGGATCTGCCAGTTGAAGTCGACGAGGGCGGTGATCGCGCTCGCTAGGAGCGCTGCGAGCAGGCCGCGCCCGAGTTCGGAATGCCGCGCGCCGCGCAGGGCGCAGCGGGCGAGCAGCACGAGAAGCCCGATCCCGATCAGAGCCCCAACGGGGCCGGTCTCGAGATAGAGCTGCAGGTAGTCGTTGTGCGCCTGATCGAAGGCGTTGACCCGCTCGTAGGTCTGGATCCTCCTGTAGGGTCGGCCGAGAGCATTGAATCCGGTACCGAGCATCGGGAAGTCCGGCACCAGCCGAACCTGGTCCCTCCACAGCGCGACGCGTGTGTACGTGAGATCGCGCCTGCCGGAGAAGATGCCCGCGAACCATGAGAGATCCACGGTGAGGGCGCCGAGCAACCCGATCGAACCGACCAGCACCAAGGCCGGGATCATGCGCCTGCCGAGCCCCAAGGCAACCAGCCCCAGGGCCAGCGTGGAGGCCACGATGCCGGCCCGTGAGGCCGCAAACAGCACCCCGCCCACCAGCAGAACCAAGGCAGCGCAGCCCTGGAGGACGGCGGTCGCCTCGGGTTGCCCGACGGCTCGGACTCCGATGCGTCGAGCGAGCCCCACGAAGCGCCGTGCGGAACCGCCGACGATCGCGGCGAGAAGCGGTATGGCCATCACGAGATAGCCGGCGTAGTGGTTCCGGTTCACGTACGGCCCGAAAACGACATGGCCGTCGGCGGCCTTCCAGTGCCCGTAGATGAGGCCCGGGTCGGGCGAGGCCCGCTGGACGAAGCCGACGAGCGTCGCCACTACGGCCACGCCGACCACCAGCAGGGCCAAGCGGCGCGCCCAGCGTTCGTTCCGAAACTCCCGGAACGAGGTCGCGAACAACAAGCTCATCCCGGCCAGGAAGGCGAGGCCCCACCACGTCGCCTTGGGATCGACGGACACCGGGTGCCAGGACCCGTACTCGCGGAAACCGAGCATCGCCACCGAGCCCGGGCTGATCCTCGCGAGAAAGGGCTCTGGAAGCGGCACGAGCTGGATGAGGACCAAGGCGTGGAGCGCGAGCAGGAGCTTGACGCCCGGAACCGTGGGAACGGGCTCTCCGTTGGCTCGCGCCCAACGCGCCCTCGCCCACGAGGCCGCGCCCGTCAGGAAGAGGACCGCCAGGAACGGCTGGTAGAAACCTGGCTGGACGCCGCCGAACGCGAGCGGGGCGGCGGCCAGGGCCGCCAGGAGGATCAGCCGGATCGCGAGCCGTGCGGGCCCGTCTCCCCGAGCGCTCCTACTTGTCGGCGATCGGCTCGAGTCCAATCACCTCGCCCTTCGGGCCGTAGCGCAGGCGCTTGTCGGGCTTGCCGTCCCCGTCGGTGTCGAGGTTCTCGAAGATCAGCTCGGAGCCCTGCCACTTCTGCCAGCGATCGGGCCTGCCGTCGTCGTTCGCGTCCACCTCGACGAGATCGACGCGGCCGTCTTTCATGATCTCGACACGGTCGAGCTTGCCGTCGCCGTTCGAGTCGTACTCCTGCCGCGTGATCTTGCCGTCGCGGTCCTGGTAGGCCCAGAAGTCGGGCCTGCCGGCGCCCCGCCTGGAGGCGCCGACCTTCACGAGCACGCCGGCCGCGTCGTAGTAGGCCCAGCGGTCGGTCTGGCCGTCGAAGTCGTCGTCGTCCTCGAGCAGCTCGGGCAGGCGCTTGCCGTTGTGCCGCGCGATCTGGTCCGCCCGGCCGTCGCCGTTGCGGTCGTACTCGACGCGGTCGAGCTTGCCCTGCGCGTCGTAGACCGGCTTGTAGGCCCCGCGCGCGAGCAGCACGTACTCGGCGCCGTCGGGTCCCTTGATGGTCGGGATCGACGCGGCAGGCGTTGCCTGCTTGCCGCCGCAGGCTCTTTCGCAGCCGGCCGTCAGCAGCAGGCCGGCTGCAACCAGGCAGATCCGTCGAAGCGAGCGCACGCGGCAAGTCTACCGGTTTCGGTCCTCTAGTGAAGGCCCCGTTCCTTCGCCGTCAGGCTTCGCCTACTATCCGATCGGCCTGGGAGACCGCTCGGATGAGAGTGTCTGTCGACGCCAAGCTGAGCCCTCGGGTAGTCCTCGCCTCCGTTGCGTTCGCTCTCCTGCTGCGCGTCTCGTTCTCGGTCTTCCTGGCCCAAGCCTTCTGGGGCAGGCCCGATCCGAGGATCGACGGCGACACCCGAGTCTTCTTCAGGATGGCCGCCAATCTCCTCGAACGCGGTTCGCTCACCTGTAATCCGGGCAGTGAATACGGTTACTTCTGCCGAATGCCGGGCTATCCGTTGTTGCTGGCGGCCGCGGCCGCCACCGTGGAGGGGGACGAGCATCTGACGTACCGCTTCGTTTCGTGGCTGCAGGTTGGCCTGGATTCCCTCGCGACGGCGCTGGTACTCGGGATCGCGTGGAAAGCCACCGGGAATCAGCGACTGGCTTTGATTGCAGCCCTTCTCTACGCGGCATATCCGTTCATCGTGGCCTGGACACCCGTGGTGATGTCCGAGGTGGTCGCGGTCGATCTCCTTCTACTGGCCGCCTACGCCTTCGTCGTGCGACCGCGAGGACTCCTGGCGCCCGCCATTGCGGGCGTCGCCCTGGCGGGAAGTGCTCTCTGCCGTCCCCAGATCCTGCTGTTCGCTCCGATTGCGGCCCTTGCGTACCTTCTCGGCCCCGGCGCGCTTCGCGCGCGCACGAGCCGAACATGCGTGTTCAGCGTCGCCTTTGGGATCGTCTTCGGGCTGTGGCCCTCTCGGAACCTGATCCTCCACGACCGACTGCTCATGACCCAGGATTTGCGCGGCTGGCCCACACCCGTTTGGGCAGACGACACACTCGCGTTCCTCCGCTACATCTACTCGGTCAAGGAGGACTGGCAGCCGCAGTTCGGGCAGATCCTCAAGGGCGGCAGGGTCGACTGGCCACCCGCATCGAAGGTCTTCCCCGGGGACGCCGAGAGGCTCGATCAGGCGGTGAAGATGGCTCGGACCTGCGGCAGCGGATTCAGTCGCTGGCCGGGTTTCGCGGGCCAGGTGGTCGTCGGCCAGAACTGCGACTCCCAGATCGCATCGAGCTTCGCGGAGCTTCGCGACCGCCAGGTCGCGCTGAACCCGTGGCATTTCTGGGTACGGGTGCCCACGTCCAACCTGAAGAAGGCGCTCTTCAAGAGTGCGTTCCACGACCAGGGCAACCCAGCTCGCCGCCTCGCGGCCCTGCTCTTTCATTACCGCTCCGCGCTGCTCCTAGCGGGTGTGGCAGGAGCTATGCTGGCCCTGAGGCGGCGAGACGATCCTCATGGTCTGATGTTCCTGTGTCTGGCCGGCTTCGTTGGCCTCTACGCCGTACTCTGCTTCGGGACGGGACCGCAGATGCGGAACATCGAGATGCGCTATCTACTGCCCGCGGATGTGCTCCTTCTGTTTCCTGCTGCGTACTTGCTGGAATCGCTCCGCGGGCTCCGCGGTCGGTAGCGGGGCTACGCTGACTCCCGGCACTTTGGTGGGCTCGGGAGACCCGGCTGCGGACCTTCCCCCATCCGATGCTCGAGTAGGCGGAGGGCTGCAGCCTGTGACTGGGCGTACATCGAGAAGAGCGTCAACAAGCTCAAGAAGGCGGTCAGGGAGAGTCCGGCGATCGCTGACGCCACTCCCACGACCCACAGGGGAAGCTGGCCGCCCGACAACACCGCATCGATCAGTGCCACCCCCAGGAGCCCACCAGCGACACCAAGGGCGCCACCGCAGATGATGAGTGCGCGCACCGCGACGCGATCGAGAAACGGCAACAGCATGCTGATACCGTGCCTGACCAAGCGGAGGTAGCCCATCTTCGACCGCCCCGCGTAGCGACGACCGCGTGGGCAGTGCACCAGGCGGGCATCGAGATTCAGGCTCAGAAGGCTGGCCGAATAGCACAAGTCGAAGTGGGGGTGGAAAAGCAGGCTCTTGAGCGCCTGGCCCCGAAAGACCGCGAAGTTGCCGGTCCTGACGACGGTTCCCGTCAGGAAACGGAAGAACAGGACGAACGCCGAGTAGAGCAGTCGGAACGCCAGGGTGACGTGGCGGCTGGTCCTCCGCGCCAGGACGATGCGCGGTGGGGACGGTGCCGCACCGAGTTCCTGGAGTAGCGTCGGCACGTCCTCAGGGCGGTCCTCTCCATCCGAGTCCATCGTGACGACGGTGTCGTCGGGATCGACGACGCCTGCCAGACGCCGGAGACCAAAAACGAGCGCTCGCTGGTGTCCGAGGTTGAAGGGTGGAGTGATGACCCTCGCGGTTCCCGCGCTGGCGAGAGTCTCCATCCCCGGATCTATGCCCGCAGTGTCGTCTATGGCGACGAACTCCAGGCGAAGTCGGGATCCGAGCTTCTCCGTAATCTCGGTCACGAGCTGTCGATAGGACTCTAGATCCCAGTAGACAGGTGAGACGATCCAGAGGCGAGGAAGCTGTGGCAAGGACCCTCGCCGTAGATGCTAACCGAGTGGGTAGCCTCCCGCCTCGATCGCGGCGTCGGCCACCAGCCGGCGCAAGGCGATCGTGTTGACGGCCTCGCGCTTGGTGAAGCGCTTGAGCGCCGTCAGGTAGGTCCGCAGCATGTCGCCTTCGTCCACGGCGGCCAGCAGCCGGCGCGCGCCGGCGTCGACGCGGTCGACCGCGTCCTGCGCGAAGCAGCGGACGGCCGCTTCCTGCAGGCGGCAGCGGTCCTCGCCGTCGCGCTTCGCATGCTTGCGAGCGCGCAGCACGGCCGTCTCCAGGGCGTAGGTGTTCATCGCGATGTCCGCGAACGTGCCGAGGACCTCCTGCTGGTCCTCGAGCTTGGGTCCGAACTTCTGCGCCGCGACGCCGATGCACATCAGGGCGACCTTCTTGGCGCCTTCGGCCATGCGCGCCTCGGCCGCCAGGAAGCCGTCGTCGTCCGGCGGAGCGCCGGGTCCGGCCATGAACTCGTCCATCAGCTTCATCGCCTTGTCGAAGATGGGCAGCTCGCCCTTCATCGCGCGACGGAGGAGCCGGCCCGGCACCAGCAGGCGGTTGATCTCGTTGGTGCCCTCGAAGATGCGGTTGACGCGGGCGTCGCGCCAGTAGCGCTCCGCCGGATAGTCCTGCACGTAGCCGGCGCCGCCGAAGAGCTGCACCGTCTCGTCCACCACGTAGTCGAGCGCCTCCGAGCACCAGACCTTGACCATCGAGCACTCGACGTCGTATTCCTCGATGCGGCGCAGCGCTTCGGCCGGGTCGTGCAGCGGCACGCCGGCGAGGTTCTGGTCGATCATGCCGGCCGTGCGGTAGACGACGCCCTCCGACACCCAGACGCGGATCGACATCTCGCCGAGCTTGTGCTTGATCAGGCCGAAGTCGGTGATCGGGTGGCCGAAGGCCATGCGCTGCCTGCCGTAGTCGACGCAGGCGCCGATCGCCAGCTTGGCGCCGCCGGTGACGCCGGCGCCGAGCTTGAAGCGGCCCACGTTGAGGATGTTGAAGGCGATCTTGTGGCCCTTGCCGATGTCGCCGAGCAGGTTCTCCTTCGGGATCACCGCGTCCTGCAGGATCAGCGGGCGGGTGCTCGAGCCCTTGATGCCGGTCTTCTTCTCCTCGGCGCCCAGCGAGACGCCGGGCATGCCCTTCTCGATGATGAAGCAGGAGAAGTGCTCGCCGTCGACCTTGGCGAAAGTGATGTAGACGTCGGCGAAGCCGGCGTTGGTGAGCCACATCTTCTCGCCGTTCAGCACCCAGCTCCTGCCGTCCTTCGAGAGCACGGCGCGCGCCTTGGCGTTCATCGCGTCGGAGGCCGACGAGGACTCGGACAGCGAGTAGGAGCTGATCCAGTCGCCCGAGGCGAACTTGGGCAGGTACTTCTTCTTCTGCTCGGGCGTGCCGAAGTAGACGATCGGCAGCGAGCCGATGCCGGTGTGGCCCATCAGCGTGACCGCGAAGCTGCCGTCGCGCGCCGACTTCTCGGCGACCAGGCAGCCGGAGATCTTGTCGAGGCCGAGGCCGCCGTACTCCTCGGGCACCTCGACGCCCAGCAGGCCGAGCTCGCCCGCCTTCTTCATCAAGAGGCGCGTGGTGTCGTAGTTGAGCGCGAGGACCTCGTCGAGCCGGGGCATCAGCTCCTTCTGCATGAAGTCGTCGGCCGTCTGCGCGATCATGCGCTGCTCGTCCGAGAAGTCCTCCGGCGTGAACACGTCTTCGAGCGAGCGCTCCTCGGTGAGGAAGCTGCCCCCTCGCACGCTCGCGGGAGCCTTCGTTTCAGTCGCCATCTCTTCCCCCTCTTCTCGAATCGCCCCTGACCCTGCCCTTCCGGGCTAGAGCCGCTCGAAGATACCGGCGGCGCCCATGCCGCCGCCCACGCACATCGTCACGAGGCCATAGCGGGCCTTCCGGCGCTGCATCTCGTGCAGGATCTGGGCCGTCAGCTTGGCCCCGGTGCAGCCGAGCGGGTGGCCGAGCGCCACCGCGCCGCCGTTCACGTTGACCCGGGCCGGATCCAGGCCGACGGCCTGCATCACGGCGAGGCCCTGGCAGGCGAAGGCCTCGTTCAGCTCGACGAGCTCGACGTCGGCGAGCTTCAGGCCCGCCAGCTTCAGGGCCTTTGGAATCGCCTCGACGGGCCCGATGCCCATGATCTCCGGCGGGACTCCCGCGACGGCGTAGCTGACGAGCCGCGCGATCGGCGTGAGGCCGAGCGCCTTCGCCTTCTCCAGCGACATCACCACCGCCGCCGCCGCGCCGTCGGACATCTGCGAGGAGTTGCCGGCCGTGACGATCCCCTTGGCCGAGAACGCGGGCTTCAGCTTGGCGAGCGCCTGGGCCGTGGTGTCCTTGCGCGGGCCCTCGTCGGTGTCGAAGACGATGGTCTTCGGCGTGCCGCCGTTCTCGGAGGGCAGCGCCACGGTCAGCGGCACGATCTCGTCCTTGAAGCGGCCCGCCTCGATCGCCGCCAGCGCCTTCTGGTGGGACGCCAGCGAGAACGCGTCCGACTGCTCGCGGGTGATCCCGAACTTCTGCGCCACCAGCTCCGCCGTCAGGCCCATGCCTAGATAAGCGTCCGGGTAGCGCTCGAGGAGCGTCGGGTTCGGCGCGATCTTGTGGCCGCCCATCGGGATCAGGCTCATCGACTCGGTGCCGCCCGCCACGGCCACCTCGACCCGCCCGGCGGCCACGGCGTCGACGGCCAGCGCGATCGCCTGCAGGCCCGAGGAGCAGAAGCGGTTGATGGTCATCGCGGAGACCGTGTGTGGCAGGCCGGCCAGCAGCGAGGCGATGCGGGCCACGTTCATGCCCTGCTCGGCCTCGGGCATGGCGCAGCCGAGCACGACGTCCTCGACCATCCCGGCCTCGACGGCGGGCACTCGGCCGAGCGCCGCGGTGATGGCTGCGGCGGCCATGTCGTCGGGGCGGACGTTCCGCAGCGTGCCCTTGCCGGCCTTGCCGACGGCCGTCCTGACGGCGCTCACGATCACGGCTTCACGCATGCGGTTCCCCTCGGATCACCGGCGGCTAGTTCCGGAGCGGCTTGCCTTCCTTCAGCATGTGCTGGATGCGCTCGATCGTCTTCTTCGTGCCGAGCAGCGAGAGGAACGCCTCGCGCTCGAGGTCGAGGAAGTGCTGTTCGCCGGCCGTGCCCGGCTCGCGGTCGCCGCCACAGAGGATGGTCGCGACCTTGGTGGCGATCAGGGCGTCGTGGTCGCTGATCTGGCCGCCGCGCTGCGCGTTGTAGATGCCCACCCTGAAGGTGCTGAGCGCGGGGCGGCCGAGGACCGGGATGTCCGTGCGCGGGCGGCCCGGCCGGTGGCCGGCGCGCGCGAGGCCGAGCGCCACCTGCTTGGCGTCGGCGATCAGCCGGTCGGGGTTCGGCGAGAGCGAGTCGGCCGGCGTCAGGAACATCCGCTGGGCCTCGGCGCCCGACAGCGAGACCTTCGCGAACGCGATCGTATCGAAAGCGCGCCTGATGAAGGGGAAGGCGTCGGCCCCGTCGACGCCCGCGCAGCGGTCGTGCGCGCGCAGCGCCATCTCCTTGGTGCCCCCGCCTGCAGGGATCAGCCCGACGCCGACCTCGACGAGGCCCATGTAGGTCTCGGCCGAGGCGCGCACGCGGGCCGCGTGCAGCGAGATCTCGCAGCCGCCGCCGAGCGTGAGGCCGAAGGGCGCCGCCACCACCGGAATCTCGGCGTACTTGAGCGCCATGTTGGCGCCCTGGAACTGGCGGATCGAGGCGTCGAGCTCGTCCCACTCCTCTTCCTGAGCCGCCAGCAGCGCCAGCATCAGGTTGGCGCCGACCGTGAAGTTCTCGGCCTGGTTGCCGACGACGATCGCGTCGAAGTTGGCCTTCGCTTCCCTGGCGGCGGAGGACAGCATCGAGAAGGTGTCCTGGCCGAGCGCGTTCATCTTCGAATGGAACTCGACGAGCGCGCAGCCGTCGCCGAGGTCCACCAGGCTGGCGCCCGCGTTCTTCTTGCGGACGGCGCCCTTCGCCTTCAGCGACGCGATCTCGACGACGCCCTCGCGGGGCGGCACAGGCACGACACCGGCCGGCCCGAACGTCGTGACGCCCCCGGCGTCCTCGGCGTAGAAGGTCTTACGGCCCGAGGCGAGCAGCTTCTCGACGAGGGGCGGGACCGCGCGGCCCTCCTGGCGGGCACGAGCGGCCACGGCCTCGACGCCCAGGGCGTCGAGCGTGCGGAAGGGACCGCTGCCCCAGACGTAGCCCCACTCCATGGCACGGTCGACGGAGGCGACGTCGTCGGAGATCTCGGGAACCAGCCCCGCCGCGTAGAGGCAGGTGGACGACAGCACGCGCCACAGGAACTGGGCGCCCTTGTCGGACCCGGCGACGATCTGGCGCAGGCGCTCCGAGGGGTCGGCCACCGCCTTGGCGGCCTCGAGCGAGGCGAACTTCGCCTTTCGGCGCTCGCGGTGCTCGAGCGTCTTCCAGTCGAGCGTGCGGATCTCCTTGCCCTCGCGCTTGTAGAAGCCCACGCCGGCCTTCTCGCCGAGCCAGCGCCGCTCGAGCATCGTCTTCATGAAGTCGGGCACGCGGAAGATCTCGCGCTCGGGGTCGCCCGGCACCGCGTCGTAGAGGTTGCTCGCCACCTTGACCGCGATGTCGACCCCGGCGATGTCGGCGGTGCGGAAGGTCGCGCTCTTGGCGCGCCCGATCGCGGGCCCGGTGAGCGCGTCCACGTCGTCGACGCCGAGGTCGAGATCCACCATCGCGCGCAGCGCCGCCCCGAAACCGTAGGAGCCGATGCGGTTGGCGATGAAGTTGGGCGTGTCCTTGCAGAGAACGACGCCCTTGCCCAGGACGCCCTCGCCGAACGCCGCCATGGCCGCGAAGACGGCGGGGTCGGTCTGCGGGCCCGGGATCAGCTCGAGCAGCTTCAGGTAGCGCGGGGGGTTGAAGAAGTGGGTGCCGAGGAAGCGGCGGCGCACGTCGGGCGCGAGGTGGGAGGTCATCGCGGCGATGCCGAGGCCCGAGGTGTTGCTGCTGACGAGAGCCGTCTTCTTGATGGCCGTGGCGACGCGGGCGAAGAGCGCCCGCTTGACCTCGAGGTCCTCGACGACCGCCTCGAACACCCAGTCGGCGTCCTTCAGCTCCTTCCAGTCGTCCTCGAAGTTGCCGGGGCGGATGCGGGCGGCGTGCTCGGCCAGGTGGAGGGGGCTCGGCTTGAGCTTGCGCAGCGTCTCGAGCGCCTTCCTGGCGAGCGCGCTGCGATCGCCCTCGCCGCCGGGCGGAACGATGTCGAGCAGGACGACGTCGAGGCCGCAGCCGGCTGCGTGGGCGGCCAGCTGCGCGCCCATGGTGCCGGCGCCCAGCACGACGACCTTCCGGATGTCAGTCTTCACGCATCACTCCGCAAATGAATGAATCACCATTCACTAACGAAACTCAATCCTACCCCGGCAGGGCGCGTCTTGTCTCTGGTCAGATCGGGCGGTTTCTTGGGACCGGGCCCCGGGCCTCAGGCCCCGCCGGCGGCATACAGGCGGTCGATCAGGTCCTGGTATTTCTGCTCGACCACGCGCCGCTTCACGCTCAGCTTGGGCGTCAGCTCGCCGGTCTCGATCGAGAACTCGCGCGAGAGCAGGCCCACCTTCTTGATGCGCTCGAACTGCGCGAGCTCCTGCGACATCTCGCGGATGGTGTCGTCGTAGAGGGCCCTCACGTCGGGCAGCGCCACCAGCTCCTCGCGGGTCTTGTACGAGAGGCCCTTGTGGGCGGCCCACTTCTCGAGCGCCTCGAAGTTCGGGATCAGCAGCGCGGCCGGGAAGTTGCGCTTGTTGCCGATCATCACGACCTCGGCGATCAGCTTGCTGCTCTTCAGCAGGTTCTCGATCGGCTGCGGCGCGATGTTCTTGCCGCCGGAGGTGACGATGATGTCCTTCTTGCGGTCGGTGATGACCAGGAAGCCGTCCTTGTCGAGGACGCCGATGTCGCCCGTGTGGAACCAGCCATCGGGGTCGATCGCCTCGGTGGTCGCTTCGGGCTTGCCGAAGTAGCCCTTCATCACGTGCGGCCCGCGCGTCAGGATCTCGCCGTCCTCCGCGATCCGGACCTCGACGCCGGGGAGGGGCTTGCCGACGCTGCCGGGACGCAGGGCGCCGGGCACGTTGACGGCGATCACGGGGCTCGTCTCGGTGAGGCCGTAGCCCTCGAGGATCAGGATGCCGATGGCGCCGAAGAACTCGGCGATCTCGCGGCCGAGCGGGGCGCCGCCCGAGACCGCCACGCGCAGGCGGCCGCCGGTGCGCGCCTGGATCTTCGAGAAGACGAGCGCCTGGGCGAGCTTGTGCTGGGCGCCGAGCAGCGGCCCGACCGAAGTGCCCTCGACGAAGTGGCGGAAGACGCGGCGGCCGACGGCGACCGCCCAGTGGAAGATCCTCTGGCGCAGCGGCGGGTCTCCGGAGACGCGCTCCAGCACGCGGGCGTAGATCTTCTCGTAGAGGCGCGGCACCGAGAGCAGGATCGTCGGGCGCACCTCGAGCATGTTGTCGGCGAGCTTCTCGAAGCTCTCGGCGTAAGCGATCGTGACGCCTTTCAGCAGCATCAGGTAGTGGCCGCCCATGCGCTCGAAGACGTGCGACAGCGGCAGGAACGACAGGCAGGTGTCCTCGGGCCCGATGGCGCCGAACGCGACGGTGGCGGCCGTGACGTTGGAGACCAGGTTGCTGTGCAGCAGCATCACGCCCTTGGGATCGCCCGTGGTGCCTGACGTGTAGATCAGCGTCGCCAGGTCGTCGGCCTTGGCCTCGAGCGCGCGGCGGCGCACGAAGTCCTTGTCGCGCGCGAGCGCCTCGCGGCCCTTCGCGCGCACCTCCTCGAGCGAGAGCGTGCCTTCGATCGGCTCCGGGTCGAGGCGGATCACGTGCTTCAGGTGGACGGTCTGCGCACGGACGTCGGCGATCTTGCGGGCCTGCAGCGCGTTCGAGACCAGCGCCAGCTTGGACTGGCTGTCGTTCAGGATGTAGAGCACGTGCGGCGCCGGCAGCGTCGGGTAGATCGGCACGTCGATCGCGGCGGCGCACAGGATCGCGAGGTCGCTCCAGGCCCACTCCGGCCGGTTCTCCGACAGGATCGCGACGCGGTCGCCGCGCTCGATGCCGAGCTCGCGCAGGCCCGCCGAGAGCTCCTCGACCGCGGCCTTGAACTCTTGCGAGCTGATCGCCTTCCAGACGCCGTCGCGCTTGTACTTGAGGTGCTCCGGCTTGGCGAGGTTCTCGACGGAGTTGTAGAAGATGTCGCAGAGAGTCCGGATCTCCATCACTTGCCTCCGCGCGGAAGGGCGACGGCGGCTCCCTGGAGAAAGAGATCCACCACGGGCGCCGCCAGCTTGTCGAGATCATAGTCCCGGCGTCCGAGGATCCACGAAGTGACCATCTCGTCCAATGCGCCGAAGAGCGCCTTGGCCAGCAGCTTGCGCGGCAGGTCGCCGCGCAGCGTGCCCTCCTGCTGCCCCTGCTCGATCACCTCGCTGACGAGGCCGAGGTAGTCGCTGAACCACGACGCCGTGAAGCGCTCCATGAACTTGGTGGACTGGCGCAGCTCCACCTGGAACACCACCGCGAGGTCCTGGTTCTCGCCGAGCAGGCGCAGGTGGTGGGCCGCGATCGCGCGCAGCCGCGCCGGCGCGCCCTTCAGACGCGCGATCTCCTGGCGTCCCGCCGCCACGTGCTCGGCCATCACCTCGTCGAACAGCGAGACGAGGATGTCTTCCTTGTTGCGGAAGTAGAGGTAGATGGTGCCGTCGGCTACGCCGGCACGCTTCGCCACGTCGGACACGCGCGCGGCGAAATAGCCCTTGCGCGCGAAGACCTTCACGGCCGCGTCGAGGATGCGTCGTCTCTTGTCGTCGCTGCGCTGGCGGGGCATGGGGTCGGAAGGATTGCTGAATCGTCGTTCAGTTTAGGCGGGCGGTCCGGAGTGTCAAACGCCGGCATGCGTTACGCTCCGCGCTGATGGCCAGCCCGGACGTGTACCTGGCGCTCGGCTCGAACCTCGGAGACCGCGAGGCCACGCTGGACGGGGCGTGCCGGGCGCTCGCCGAGCGCGGGTTCGCGATCGCGCGGTGCAGCGCGCTCTACCTGACCGAGCCCGTGGGCGGCCCGCCGCAAGGCTGGTACGTGAACCAGGTCGTCGGCGGCGAGACGGCGCTCGCTCCCGAGGCGCTGCTCGACACCTGCCTGGCGGTCGAGCGCGAGTTCCTGCGCGAGCGGCGCGAACGCAACGGGCCGCGCACGCTCGACGTCGACCTGCTGCTGTGGGGCGAGACGCTGATCGACGGGCCCCGCCTGACGCTGCCGCATCCGCGCCTGCACGAGCGGCGCTTCGTGCTGGTGCCGCTCGCCGAGATCGCGCCGGAGCTGCGCCACCCGCGGCTCGGGCTCTCGGTCGCCGAGCTGCTGGCGCGCTGTCCCGACACCTCCGAGGTCCGGCTCCACGCGCAGGCGGGAAGCCCGCGATGAAGTTCCATTACATCGCGATCGAGGGCCCGATCGGCGTCGGCAAGACCTCGCTCGTCGAGCGGCTCGCCGAGCGCTACGAGGCCGACAGCGTCCTCGAGGAGTGGGGGCAGAACCCCTTCCTGCAGCCGTTCTACGACGGCAAGGCCGGCGCGGCGTTCCAGGTCGAGGTCTTCTACCTGCTCTCGCGTTACCGGCAGCAGCAGGCGCTCACGCAGCGGAACCTGTTCGCGCAGCACACGGTGTCGGACTACGTCTTCGAGAAGAGCCGGCTCTTCGCCTACCTGAACCTCGAGGACAACGAGCTGCAGATCTTCGACAAGCTCTACGGGCTGCTCTCCGAGAGCGTGCCGCGGCCCGATCTCGTGGTCTACCTGCAGGCGCCCACGGAGGTGCTGCTGAAGCGCATCCGCAGCCGCAAGCGGCCCGAGGAGGTGCGCCTCTCCGAGGAGTACCTCGCGGAAGTCAACCGCGCCTACAACCACTATTTCTTCCACTACGCGCAGACGCCGCTGCTCGTCGTCAACACGAGCGAGGTCGATTTCGTGAAGCGGCCCGAGGACGTGGACGACCTGATGCGCCAGATCCGCGGCATGGGGCGCGGCACGCAGTACTACGCGCCCATGCTGCGCGACTGAACGGCCGGACCCTTCGCTTGACCTCCGTCAGGGCGTGGGACATGCTCTCCCGGTCCCCATGCGCCGAGACGGCCGCAGACCGGTAGAGCAGTTGCCCCTCGCCTTCGAGGAGGCCCCGCTGTGGGACGGGGCGAGCCTCGAAGCGGCGCTGTTGCGCGAGGCCGGCGCCCCGCTGCGGCTGACGTTGACCGACAACCGCTCCGTGCTGCTCTCCTTCTGCCGCAAGCAGGGCGCCGTGCTGCTGCGGCTGCACCGGATGTTCCTGCACGCGCCGATGGACGTGGTGCGCGCGGTGGCGCGCAGCCTGCGCCGGCGCAGCCGCAAGGGCGACGCCGGCGTGCGCCGCTTCATGAACGAGAACCTGTTCCGCGTGCGGCGGGTGCCGCGCGCGCTGCCGCCGCTGGTCACGCGCGGCGGCAGCTACGACCTGCTCGAGGTGTTCGACCGCCTGAACGCGCGGTTCTTCGGGAACGCGATGCGGGTGCCGGTGACCTGGGGCCGCGGCGGCGGGCGCGCGCGCCGGGGCGGGCTGACCTTCGGCAGCTACGACCCGATCCTGAGCCTGATCCGCATCCATCCGGTGCTCGACCGGCCCGAGGTGCCGCTCTACTTCATCGAGAGCGTCGTCTACCACGAGATGCTGCATCACCGCCTGGGCGGCGTGCCGGACCGCGCCGGCCGTACCGTCTACCACTCGCGGGCGTTCCGCGAGGCGGAGGCGCGCTACCCGCACCACCACCAGGCGCTCTCCTGGGAGAAGCAGCACCTGCCTTACCTGCTGCGCGCCAGCCACGAGCTCGACCGCCGCCGGCGCGCCGCGCGGCCGGCGCGCTCGCGCACGGCGTGACGCCGGGCCGCCGGCCTCAGCTCTCCCGGCTGCTCCCGTACCTCCGGCGCCACCGCGGGGCGCTCGCGCGCGGGCTGGGCTGCCTGGTGGCGACGACCGCCCTCTCGGTCGCGGGCCCGTGGGTGCTGCGCTTCGCGATCGACGACCTCACGAGCGACCTCACGCGCGCCAAGCTGGCGCTCTACGGGTCGGCGCTCGTCGGGATCGCGATCGTCGAGGGCCTGTTCCGCTACGGCATGCGGATGATCCTGATCGGCATCAGCCGCGAGATCGAGTTCGAGCTGCGCGACGACCTGTTCGCGCACCTGACGCGGCTGGCGCCCGCCGACTACGACGAGCTGCGCGTCGGCGACGTGATGAGCCGCGCCACCAGCGACCTGTCCGCCGTGCGCATGGTGCTGGGCCCCGGCATCATGTACACGGCGAACACGCTCGCCACCTTCGTCGGCGCCGCCACGCTGATGGCGCGCATCAGCCCGCGCCTGCTGCTGCTGTCTCTGGTGCCGCTGGTGCTGGTGTCGATCCTGGTGCGCTACTTCGGCCGGCGCATCCACGACCGCTTCGAGGCGGTGCAGGAGCAGCTCGCCGAGCTGACCACGATGGCCCAGGAGAACCTGACCGGCGCGCGCGTGGTGCGCGCCTATGCCCAGGAGCACGCGGAGCAGGCGCGCTTCGAGGCGGCGAACCAGGAGCACCTTCGGCGCAACCGCCGCCTGATCCTGCTCTTCGCGAGCCTCTACCCCGGCATCCAGTTGCTGATGGGAACGGGCGCCGTGCTGGTGGTCTGGCTCGGCGGGCGCATGGTGATCGGCGGCAGCATCACGCTGGGCGAGTTCGTCGCCTTCGGCGCCTACTTGACGATGCTCAACTGGCCGATGATCGCGCTCGGCTGGGTGATCAACCTGTTCGAGCGCGGCGAGGCCTCGATGGGGCGGATCTGCGCGTTGCTCGACCGCGTGCCGAAGATCCGCGACGAGCGCGCGGCCGCCGCAGGCCCGCTGCACGGCGCCGTCGAGCTGCGCGGGCTGAGCTTCGGCTACGACGGCGGCCCGCCGGTTCTCCACGAGATCGACCTGCGCGTGGAAGCCGGCCAGACGATCGCCATCGTGGGCCCCACCGCCAGCGGCAAGAGCACGCTCGTCAGCCTGATCGCGCGGCTCCACGACCCGCCGCCCGGCGCTTTGTTCCTCGACGGGCACGACGTGCTGAGCCTCCCGCTCGCGCAACTGCGCGGCGCCATCGGCTTCGTGCCGCAGGAGACGTTCCTCTTCTCGGACACGGTAGGCGGCAACATCGCCTTCGGGCTGCCCGCCGACGCCCCCGGCCTCGGCGAGCGCCGCCACTGGGGGGCGCGCGTCTCGCAGCTCGAGCGCGACCTCGAGCGCTTCCCGAAGGGCTTCGAGACGCTCGTCGGCGAGCGCGGCATCACGCTGTCGGGCGGCCAGAAGCAGCGGACCGCGATCGCGCGCGCGATCGTGCTCGACCCGCGCATCCTGATCCTCGACGACGCGCTCTCGTCGGTGGACACCGAGACGGAGGAGCGCATCCTGAGCGGCCTGCGCGAGGTGATGCGCACGCGCACCACGTTCCTGGTGTCGCACCGGGTCTCGACGGTGAAGGACGCCGACCTGATCCTGGTGCTGCAGCAGGGGCGGATCGCCGAGCGGGGCCGGCACGACGAGCTGCTGCGACTGGGCGGCCTCTACGCGCAGCTCCACCGCCGGCAGGCGCTCGAGGCGGAATTGGCGGTCGGATGACGGGCGCGGCCGAGGACGATCGCACGACGCAGACGACCGACTGGCGCCTGCTGCTGCGCCTGCTGCGCTACCTGCGGCCCTACGTGGCGCCGACGCTCGCGGCCTTCGGCCTGATCGTGGTGATGGCGGGGCTCGACCTGGCCGGGCCCTACATCACCAAGATCGCGATCGACGAGGTGATCGCGCCGGGCCGCGCGGACCTGCTGCCGGCGGTGGCGGGCCTGTACCTGCTGGTGCTGACGCTCGGCTTCGCGGTGCGCAGCGGCCAGGTGTTCCTGCTGCAGATCACGGGGCAGCGGATCGTGGTCGACCTGCGGCGCGAGATCTTCGCCCACCTGCAGAAGCTGCACGTGGGCCACCTCGACAAGAACCCGGTCGGGCGCCTGATGACGCGCGTCACCACCGACGTCGACGCGATCAACGAGCTGTTCACGTCGGGCGTGGTCACGGTCTTCGGCGACCTCTTCACGCTGGCGGGCATCATGGCGGTGATGCTGTCGCTCAACTGGAAGCTCGCGCTCGTCACCTTCGCGGTGCTGCCGTTCTTCTTCGCGGTCACCGACTGGTTCCGCCGCGGCGCTCGGACCTCCTTCCGGGAAGTGCGCGCGCTGGTCGCCAGGCTCAACTCCTTCATGCAGGAGAACCTGGCCGGCATGGCCGTGGTGCAGCTCTTCCGGCGCGAGGCGCGCAACCGGCAGGCGTTCTCGGCGATCAACCGCGACCACATGGACGCGAACCTGAAGGCGATCTTCTACTACGCCGTCTTCTACCCCGCGATCGACCTGCTGGCCGCCGTGGCGATCGCACTGATCCTCTGGTACGGCGGCGGGCGCGTGCTCGACGGCGCGCTGACGCTGGGGGCGCTCGTCGCCTTCGTGCAGTACTCGGAGCGCTTCTGGCGGCCGATCTCCGACCTCTCCGAGAAGTTCAACATCGTGCAGGCCGCGATGGCGTCGTCGGAGCGGATCTTCGGGCTGCTCGACACGGAGCCCGCGATCGTGGCGCCGGCCGAACCCCGCGCGCTACGCGAGGTGCGCGGCCGGATCGCGTTCGAGAACGTCTGGTTCGCCTACGACGGCGAGAGCTGGGTGTTGCGCGACGTCAGCTTCGTGGTGGAACCCGGCACCACGGTCGCCCTGGTCGGCGCCACCGGCGCCGGCAAGACCTCCGTGATCAGCCTGCTGCTGCGCTTCTACGACCCGCAGCGCGGACGGATCACGCTCGACGGCGCCGACATCCGCGAGCTGGATCCGCGGGCCCTGCGCGCGGCGACGGCGCTGGTGCTGCAGGACGTGCACATCTTCAGCGGCAGCATGGCCTCGAACATCCGCCTGGGCTCGCCGATCCCCGACGCGCGCGTGCGCGCGGCCGCGGAGGCGGTGCATCTCTCGCGCTACATCGAGGCGCTGGCGGGCGGCTACGACGCGCCGGTGAGGGAGCGCGGCGCGACGCTGTCGGTCGGACAGAAGCAGTTGCTGTCCTTCGCGCGCGCGCTGGCGCACGAGCCGCGGGTGCTGATCCTCGACGAGGCGACGTCGTCGGTGGACACCGAGACCGAGGGCCTGATCCAGGACGCGCTGCGCGTGCTGCTGGCGGGCCGCACGGCCGTGGTGATCGCGCACCGGCTGTCGACGATCCAGTCGGCCGACCAGATCCTGGTGCTGCACAAGGGCAAGGTGCGCGAGCGCGGCACCCACGCCCAGCTCCTGCAGGCGGCCGGGATCTACTCCCGGCTGCACGCGCTGCAGTACCAGAGCCTGCCGCTCAGCGCTTCCTGACGGCCTCGACCTCGGCGCCTCGCTCCGTCAGCCGCTTCGCGGCGGCCGCGGGCAGCTCCCGCCACTCGCCGGGGGCGAGCTCGCCGAGCCCGAGCGTGCCGATGCGGGTCCGCACCAGCTCGACGACGCCGTGGCCGACGGCCGCGCACATCTTCCGGACCTGGCGGTTCTTGCCCTCCGTGAGCACCAGCTCGAGCCAGCTCGTGCCGTCGCGCACGCCGCCGAGGATACGGACCCGGGCGGGCCGCGTGAGGTAGCCGCCGATGTCGACGCCCTCGCGCAGCGCGGCGAGCGCCTCGCGATCGGGCAGGCCAAGGACGCGCGCGTGGTAGGTCTTCGGCACGTGGGACTCGGGGTTGCTGAGGCGCTCTCCGAGCCGGTGGTCGTTCGTCATCAGCAGCAGGCCCGAGGTGTCGAGGTCGAGCCGGCCGATCGGGAAGACCCAGCGGCCCACGCCGCCGAGCAGGTCGTAGACGGTGGGGCGGCCGCGCGTGTCGACGCGCGAGGTGATGTAGCCGGCGGGCTTGTGGAGCGCCAGCACGAGCCGGTCCTCGACGTCGCGAACGGGCCGGCCGTCGACGCGCACCAGGTCGGCTCTGGGGTCGATCCGGCGGGCGGGCCAGAGCACGACCTCGCCGTTCACGCTGACGCGGCCCGCCTCGATCCAGCGGCAGGCCTCGCGGCGCGAGCAGACGCCGAACTTCGAGAGCGCGCGGGCGAGCGAGAGGCGGCCCTTCAGCTCGCCCGGGGGCTGGTGCGGGGGCCGGCCGCCCGGCTGGCCTCGCGGCGGACGGCGCTTGGGCGGCACGCCCGCCTGGCTACTTCGGCTTCTCGCCGAGGGCGAAGGTCATCTGGCCCTCGCAGACGACGCGGCCCTCGACGCGCGCGACGCCGCGCAGGGTGCCCATCCTGCTGCGCAGCCGGACCACCTCGGCCTCCAGCCGCACGCAGTCGCCCGCGGTCACCGGCCGGCGGTAGCGCACCCGGTCGATGCCGGCGAAGTAGATCAGGCGGTTGGCGTTCTCGGGCTTCATCAGCACCAGCACGGCGCCCGCCTGGGCCATCGCCTCGGTCAGGATCGAGGCGGGCAGGATCGGCCGGTTGCCCGGGCCGGCGATGAAGTAGCGGTCGTCGGACGACACGTTCTTGATGCCGACGATGCGCTTGTCGGGCTCGTACTCGAGGATCCGGTCCACCAGCAGGAACGGGTAGCGGTGGGGCAGGATGCGCTTGATGTCCTCGACTTCCAGCGGCAGCTCGAGCATCGGCGGGAGCGCAGTCTAGCAGCCGGCCGCGCCGGGGGTGCGTGGTAGCATCTTCGGTCCTTGACGAGTCACGCGGCCCGCCCACCCATCCTCTCGAGCGACCTCCTCGCCGAGCTGTTGGAGATCGTCGCCGAGATCAGCGCCGTCCTCGACCCGGACGAGCTGCTGCCGACGATCGCCCGCAAGCTGCGCCGCATCGTCAACTACCGCATCCTCGACATCTTCCTGCCCGAGCCCGACGGCACGCTGAAGCCGGCGCTCGTCGAGGGCTATGCCGCCGAGGAAGCGTGGGGCTTTCGGATCCGCCCGGGCGAGGGCATCGTGGGGGCGGCGGCGGCGGCGCGCGAGCCGGTCTTCGTGCCCGACGTCTCGCAGGACCCGCGCTACATCCAGCTCTTCCCGGGGGTGGTGGCGGAGCTGGCGATCCCGCTCGTCCACCGCGACCGGCTGGTCGGGGTGCTGAACGTCGAGGGCCCGGACCTCGAGGACTTCACGCCCGACGCGCGCAACGCGCTGCGGGTGCTGGCGAGCCACCTGGCGGTCGCGATCGAGAACGCGACGCTCTACCGCGAGACGCGCTGGTACGCGGGGCTGCTGGCGACGCTCTACGAGATCGGCAAGGAGACCTCGTCCATCCTCGATACCGACGAGCTGCTGGCGCGCGTCGCCGAGATCGTCAAGCGCGTGATCGACTACGAGATGTTCGGCATCCTGCTGCTCGACGAGGAGACGCAGGACCTGGTCGTGCGCAAATCCGTGCGCTTCGGCGGCATGCCCGAAAAGCCGCGGCTGAAAGTGGGCCAGGGCCTGTGCGGCACGGCGGCGCTGCTGAAGCAGCCGGTGCTGGTCGGGGACGTGACCAAGGACCCGAGGTACGTCCAGTTGATCCCGGAGACCCGCTCCGAGCTGGTGGTGCCCATCGTCTACAAGGACAAGCTGCTGGGCGTCTTCGACCTGGAGTCGCCCGCGCTCGACCGCTTCACCGAGGAGCACGTCAAGATCCTGACGCCGCTCGCGAGCCAGGTGGCGGTGGCGATCGAGAACGCACGCCTCTACGAAGAGCTGCTCGAGCGCGACACGCGCGTCGCCCGCTCGCTGGGGATCGCGCGGCGCATCCAGCGCGGCCTGTTCCCGGAGGAGAGCCCGCAGGGACCCTTGTGGGAGACCTCGGCGCACTTCCAGCCGGCGCAGGAGCTGGGCGGCGACCTGTACGACTTCTACGGCGTCGGCGACGAGGTGCAGGCCCTCGCCATCGGCGACGTCTCGGGCAAGGGCGTGCCGGCCGCGCTCTACGGGGCCTTCGCCTCGGGCACGGTGCGGGCGCGGGCGTTCCAGGAAACGTCACCCGCCCAGATCCTGCGCCGGGTGAACCGCACGCTGCGCCGGCGCGGCGTCGAAGGCCTCTTCTGCACCGTCACCTACGCGGTGTTCGACTTCGCCGCGCACAAGCTGACGCTCGCCAACTCGGGCCTGCCGTACCCCCTGCACCTGCGCGCCGAGGGGCCTTGCGAGATCGTCGAGATCGCGGGGCTGCCGCTCGGCGCTTTCGACGAGTCCAGCTACGAGGAGCGCTCGATCGACCTGGCGCCGGGGGACGTCTTCGTGTTCCACACGGACGGCGTCAGCGAGTCCCACAACGGCAAGGAGGCCTACGGCCTCGCCCGCCTGCGGAGGCTGGTCGAGGGCGGCCGCGGCCTCTCGGCAGAGGAGCTGGGCTCGCGGATCGTGGAGGACGTCGAGCGCTTCATGGGCGGGCAGGAGCCGACGGACGACGTCACGCTCGTGGTGGTCCGCATCAAATGAGCGCCGCGGCCGGCCGATTTCCGGGAATCGAGCGGCCCCCTCGGGTGTATCCCACCCGAGGACGGGCGTGCTGCTGAGAATGGCCCCGAGTCCCGACGCCGAGGCGGATCTGTTCGCCAAGGCGCGCGGCGGCAACCTGTTCGCCTTCGAGGAGATCGTGCGCCGCTACCAGCGCCGCGTGTACGCCGTGGCGCGGCGCATCGTGCGCCGGCACGAGGTGGCCGACGACGTGGTCCAGGAGACGTTCCTGCGGGTGTGGCAGAACCTCGGCACGTTCGACGCGTCGCGCCCGTTCGGGCCCTGGGTGTGCCGCATCGCGGCGAACCTGGCGATCAACCACGTGCGCTCGCCGGAGTCGCGCGAGGACCCGCTGCCCGAGAGGGACGACCCGGCGCCGGCGCCCGACCCGCTCGAGAACGTGCTGGGCGGCGAGGCCGCCGCCCAGCTCGAGCGCGCGCTGTTCAGCCTCAACCCCGAGCAGCGGGCCGTCTTCGTGCTGCGCAACGTCGAGGAGCTCTCGTATCGCGAGATCGCGGAGGCGCTCGACATCGAGATCGGCACCGTGATGAGCCGGCTGTCACGGGCGCGCGAGCGCCTGCGCGGCGCGCTCCTGCCCTATTTGCGGGCGAAGGGCGCGGGAGGGGCGGCATGACCGAGCACGTGCTGGGACGCCTGTCCGCCTACATCGACGGCGAGCTGGCCGAGGCCGAGAGGCTGGAGCTCGCGGCCCACCTGCGCGAGTGCCCGGAATGCGAGGCGCTGCGCCAGGAGCTGCTGCAGGCGGACCAGGCCGCGAAGGAGGCGGAGCTGGCGCCGGCCGGCTACTTCGACTCGCTGCCGGGGCGGATCCGCGAGCGCGTCTCCGGCGTGCCAGTCGCCGCGACGACGACGTCCCTGCCGATGGCTGCTGCGCCGCCGCCGGCCGCGGCTCCGGCGGCGCCGGCGACCACGAGAGGCGTCCTGGATGTCGCCGGTTCAGAGTCTCGGACGCCGCTCGCCCGCCGATTGGCGGCGGGGGGCCGCCCGGCCGACCTTGGCCCTATCGCGGCCGCACCGAGCGCTCCCGTGACACCCGCGGGCGCGCCCGTGCGCGCTCCCAGGGCCCGCGTGCCCGTGTGGGGCTGGGCCGCCGCGGCGGGCCTGCTGATCGCGCTGGCGACGCCGCTGCTGCTCCACGAGCGGCCGAGCCCGGCGACGACCGAGGCGACGCTGCCTGCCTCCGAGAGACAGGCGGCGGCCGCCCTGGTCCAGCAAGCGCCGCCGGTTCCACAGGCGGCAGCGCCCACGGCGACGGCCCTGGCGCCCCCGCAGGCCGCGGAGCTCTCGCAGAACCAGCTGGGGGACGCCGCCGCTCGACCGGAGGCCCGCGGCGGCGCGCCAGCGAACGCGCCTCCTGCGGCCGCTTCGGCTGCAATGTCTGCGTCGCCAGCGGCTGCAGCGTTCGCTGTGCCCCGGTCACCCGCGGCCGTCACCGCCGCCGGCGACGAGAACGTCTCGAACGAGGCGCGGGCCAAGCGGGCGGCCGCCCCGGCTCCCGCGGCCTCCGCCGTCCAGGCACTCGAGGAACCGTCTCTGCGGAAGGCCGAGGCGGATTCCGAGGCGGGGGTCGTCGCGCCACCGGCGCCGGCCGGGGCATCTGCCGCAACCACCCTCGCCGTCGGTGGAATGGCCCGCAAGCCCGTCGAGGCCAAGGAGCCGGCGGCCGGCGACGTCGAGTACGAACGGCTGCTGGCGCGGAGGCCGGGCACCGCTGAAGAGGCGCGCGCGCTTCGCGCGGAGTGGCGGGCGCTCGAGCCACGGCTGCGCGGCGCGCAGGCCGACGAGGCCCGGGTGCGGGCGATCGAGGCCGCGGCCCTGGCCTACCGCCTGTCCCGCGAGGCTCGCGACGCGCAAGCCGCGCGGACGGACGCCGCGGCCTACCTGGCGAGGCCGGACGCCGCGCAGGCGGCGCGCGTCAGGGCCGTGCTGGCCTCTCTCGATCGCTGAGCCGCAAGCCCGCCGCGATGGCCCCCGCCAGGGCTACTTCGGGATTCGCAGCGTGCGCTCGGCCGCGGGCTTCCCGAGCAGCCTGCTGTGCTTGTAGCCGTAGGCGAAGTAGCCGAGGAGGCCGATCAGCATCCAGATCCCGAAGCGCTCCCAGGCGATCAGCGGCAGGCCCGTCATCACGTACAGGCAGGCGGCCGCTCCGAGCGGCGCGACGACCCAGACGGCCGGCACGCGGAAGGGCCGCGGGCGGTGCGGGTCCTTGATGCGCAGCGCGAGGACGCCGAGGCAGACCACCAGGAACGCGAACAGCGTGCCGATGTTGGTCAGATCGTAGGTCTCGTCGTCGTCGAGGAACGTCGCCCCGAGCGCCACGAACAGGCCGGTCAGGATCGTGGTGACGTGCGGCGTGTGGTACTTCGGGTGCACCTTGCGGAACCAGGACGGCAGCAGCCCGTCGCGGCTCATCGAGAAGAAGATCCGCGGCTGCCCGAGCTGGAACACCAGCAGCACCGCGGTCATCGAGACGATGGCGCCCGCCGCGATGATCGCCTGGCCCCAGGCGAGCCCGGCGACCTCGAACGCGCGCGCGAGCGGGTCGGAGCCCTTGAGCATCTGGTAGGGCACGAGGCCGGTGGCGACCAGGCCGACCACCACGTAGATCACGGTGCAGACGGCGAGCGAGATCAGGATGCCGCGCGGCATCGAGCGCTGCGGGTCCCTGGTCTCCTCCGCCGCCGTCGAGACGGCGTCGAAGCCGATGTAGGCGAAGAAGACGATGGCGGCGCCCTGGTGGATGCCGCGCCAGCCGTTGGGCGCGAAGGGCACCCAGTTGGCGGGGTCGATGTAGAGGGCGCCCACGCCGACGAAGAGCGCCAGCACCGCCAGCTTCAGCACGACCATGAAGTTGTTGACCTGCGCGCTCTCCTTGATGCCGATCACCAGCACCCAGGTGATCAGCGCCACGATCACGATCGCCGGGATGTTGATCGCGAGCGGCAGGCCGAGCAACACCGGCAGCTCGCCGAGCCGCTCCGGATACGAGAAGGCTACGTCGCGGTAGCTGTGGCAGAGCCAGAACGGGATCTCGAAGCCGAAGGCGCGGGCGAGCGACGAGAAGTAGCCGGACCAGGCGATCGCCACCGCGACGTTGCCCACCGCGTACTCGAGGATCAAATCCCAGCCGATGATCCAGGCGACCAGCTCGCCGAGCGTCGCGTAGGCGTAGGTGTAGGCGCTGCCCGAGATCGGGATCATCGAGGTCAGCTCGGCGTAGCAGAGGCCCGCCAGGGCGCAGACGGCGCCCAGCAGCACGAAGGAGACGATCAGCGCCGGGCCGGCGCCGAAGCGCGTGACCGTGCCGTCGGCCGCCACCTCGCCGACGGCGGCCGTGCCGATGCTGGAGAAGATGCCCGCGCCGATCACGGCGCCGATGCCCAGCATCACGAGGTCGAAGGTGGTCAGGCTGCGGCGCAGGCCGCCGCCCGCCTCGCTCTCGCTGAGCGTCAGCTCGAGATCCGCGATGCTCTTGGTCCGGAACAGTGCGCTCACGCGGTGTCGCTCCTCGGACGGGATGCTGGCGAAGGGGTCGCGGGATCTTAGCACCCGGCCGATCCGGGCCCCGACCGCCCTCCTTCCCGCTGCGCGATCCCGCGATCCCCTAGAATCAGCCGTTCCGAGGAGGGCCGCAGACCGTGCTGGTCGTGATGCGACAGGGCGCGTCGTCCGCCGAGATCGAGGGCGTCGTGCGGGCGATCGAGGCTCGAGGCCTGCGCGCGCACCCGATCCCGGGCGCCCAGCGCACCGCGATCGGCATCACCGGCAACAAGGGCGCCGTGGAGGCGCCGGTGTTCGAGAGCCTGCCGGGCGTGCTCGAGGTGATCCGGGTCTCGCACGCCTACAAGCTCGTCTCGCGCGAGGTGAAGCCCGAGGACACCGTGGTCGACGTCGGCGGCGTGCGCGTCGGCGGCCGGCAACTGGTGGTCGCCGCCGGCCCCTGCGCGGTCGAGTCTCTCGAGCAGATGCTGACGGTGGCCCGCGCCGCGCGCGAGGCCGGGGCGCACCTGCTGCGGGGCGGAGCCTACAAGCCGCGCACGAGCCCCTACGCCTTCCAGGGCCTCGGCGAGGAGGGCCTGAAGATCCTGGCCGCCGCGCGCGAGGAGACCGGGCTGCCGGTGGTGACCGAGGCCGTCGACCTCGAGAGCCTGGATCTCGTCGAGCGCTACGCCGACGCGATCCAGATCGGCGCCCGCAACATGCAGAACTTCTCGCTGCTGCGGCGCGCGGGCCGGGCGAAGAAGCCGGTGCTGCTGAAGCGCGGCATGTCGGCGACGCTCGAGGAGTTCCTGATGTCGGCCGAGTACGTGCTCTCCGAGGGCAACTACGCGGTGATCCTGTGCGAGCGGGGCGTGCGCACCTTCTCCGATTTCTCGCGCAACACGCTCGACCTGTCGGTGGTGCCCGCGGTCAAGGCGATCTCGCACCTGCCGATCCTGGTCGACCCCTCGCACGGCACCGGCCGGCGCGACAAGGTGGCGCCGCTGTCGCGTGCCGCGGCGGCGGTGGGCGCCGACGGCCTGCTGCTCGAGGTGCACCACGATCCCGACCGCGCGCTCTCGGACGGCCCGCAGTCGATCACGCCCGCGATGTTCGCGGCGCTGATGGGCGAGCTGCGCCAGATCGCCCCGGTGATCGGCCGCTCGCTCTAGCGCAGCTCGATCACGCCGCGCTCGAGCAGGCGCGAGAAGATCATCAGCGCGTCGTCCTCGCGCATCGGGCACAGCTTGAGGATCGACTGCACGTCCCACTGGCCGTTCACGCGCGAGACCACGAAGCCTTCCTGCGGGTCCAGCTTCTGCTGCGTCAGCGCGGCGAAGTCCATCGCCAGCACCGGCACCTTGCCGAGCGGGACCTTCTTCAGGGCGCGCTCGCGCTCGCGCGCCTCGGCGACCGCGATCAGGCCCTTCTTGGCGTGCTGGTTCAGGCGGTCGAGCGCCAGCACCTCCTCGTAGGCCTTGGTCGCCAGCTCGAAACGGCGCTCCTGCAGCTTCTGGTAGGCGAGCGCGAGCCGGTCCCGGATCGCCTCGACGGTGTCGAGCGGCCGGGTCTCCTCGCCGGCCTCGCGCACGCGCAGGCGGCCGCGGCCGTACAGCTCGAAGAGGATGCACGCCATGTCGAACTCCGAGCGGCGCATCTCGAGGCTCATCTCGGCGAGGCTCTTGCCGGCCGCGGCGAGGTCGAAAGCCTGGCGCTCGACGGGGTCCTGGATCGCGGAGGCGGGGCCGACGGCCTCGAAGGTGGTGCGCAGCGTGGGGAACGCCTCGCGGATCCGCAGCCACTCGTCCACCCGGCGCGTGCCCTCGAGCAGGACGGCCGTCACCTCCATCTCGATGTGGATCGGCATGTCGCCGGGCAGCTCGCCTTCCTTGAACTCGAAAGCGCCGTCGGGCCACAGGAAGAGGTCGTAGACCGTCTCCTCCGCCTTCAGCCGCAGCATCTCGCGCAGGGCGTCCTCGCCGAGGACGCCGTCGCTCACCAGGATCGAGCCGACGAGACGGCCTTCCTTCTCCTGCTTGAGCAGCGCCTTGAACAACTGCTCCTCGGTCGCCAGACGCTGCCGGATCAGGAACTGGCCGAAGGACTCGCGCGGGTCGTTCGACCAGGAGGAGAAGATCGAGCCGGCGCGGAACAGGATGCGCTTCTTGACCGAACGCCGCTCGAGCAGCAGCGTGCCCGACTTGCGGCCCATGGAGATCCACTGAAGGATGTCCGGCAGGGCCATCGTGCGGAGGTTGCCCGTCAGGCTCATTGCGATCAGTTGGAGGAGTCTAGTGCCCGGATCCGCAAATACGATGGCATTCGAACGCCGATGCATCCCGGCTGGCTGCGTTGCTCGTCGGTTGCATAGTCCCGATATGCGCCCTCCTCGCGCCTTGCCAGCCGGGCGCCTCGGCGTTCTCGGTGCGCACCGTACTTGCGGACCAGGGCACTAGCAGGCGGCCGCGGGCCGCCTCAGTTGGGCTCGAAACCGATGTCCCAGTAGAGATAATCGCGCCAGCTCTCGGGAGCGCGCGTGAGGCCCAGGCTCAGCGTCAGCGCGGGATGCGCGGCCGGACGCTTCGGCTTGCGCTGCAGGCGCAGCCCCGCTTCCTCGGGCGTGCGATCGCCCTTGCGGCGGTTGCAGGGGATGCAGCAGGTGACGATGTTGTCCCAGCCCTTGTGGCCACCGCGTGCCACGGGCACGACGTGGTCGAAGGTGAGCTGGGAGGGCGGGTGCTTCTGCCCGCAGTACTGGCAACGCTGCTCGTCCCGCGCGTAGACGTTCGCGCGGGAGAACGGCACGTCGGCGAAGGGGCGTTTCATGCGGACGTGACGGAGCAGGCGGAGCACCGAGGGGAGCCTCACCCGGACCGTGACGCCGCGAATCTCCCTGTCGTAGACGGCGATGACCTCGACCTTGCCCTGGAACAGCAGGGTGATCGCCTTCTGCCACGGCACGATGCGCAGTGGCTCGTACGTCGCGTTGAGGACGAGGGTCTGGTCCATCGCTGCCCGTGGGCGAAAAATTCTGCGCCTGTCCTCACGGGAGTGTCAAGGGCGCTACAATCCGCGCGTTTCCAGGGAGCCGCATGGGATTCGACGTGATCGCGTTCGGCGAAGCGCTGCTGCGCTTGCAGCCGGAGGGGGACCGCCGGATCGAGGAGTCCCCCGGCTTCACCGCCTACCCGGGCGGCGCGGAGCTCAACACCTGCTACGCCCTCGCCAACCTCGGCCTGCGCACGGCCTGGTTCTCGGTGCTGCCCGAGGGGCCGCTCGGCCGGCGCATCCTGCGCCACCTGCGCGGCGCCGGCGTCGACGTCTCGCTGGTGAAGACGCGCCCGGGCCGGCTCGGGACCTACTGGGTCGAGTACGGGCGGGAGCCGCGCAGCATCGAGGTGCTCTACGACCGCAAGGACTCGACCATCTGCGGCGTGCGCGCCGAGGACGTACCCTGGGAAGCGATCCGCGCGGCGCGCGTCTTCTTCGTCTCGGGCATCACGCCGGCGCTCTCGCCCGCGTCGCGCACGCTGGCGATCGAGATGGCCCGCGCCGCCCGCGACGCCGGGGTGATGGTGGCGACCGATCTCAACTACCGATCGCGGCTGTGGAGCCCCGAGCAGGCGGCGCCCGTGCTCGAGGAGCTGGCGCGGTCCGCCGACGTGCTGATCGCGACGGAGGACGACCTCAACACGCTCTACGGCATGACCGGGACGTCGGAGGCCGTGGCGCGCACCGCCCAGCAGCGGTTCGGGGCGCGCACGGTGGTGCTGACGCGGGGCAGCGAGGGCGGCCTGTGCCTCGAGTCCGGCGAGGTGCGGGCGACCGCGGTGTTCCGCTCGGCCCGCATCGACCGCGTGGGCGCGGGCGACGCGTTCACAGCGGGCTTCCTGTGGGCGACGCTGACCGGACGCCAGGCCCGGGCGCTCGACTACGGCCTGGCCCTCGCCGGCCTCAAGCACAGCCTGCCGGGCGACACGCTGATCACGACTCCCGAGGAAGTGGAGCGGATCATGGATCGCCAGATCCGCGACATCCAGCGCTGAGCCGCTCCAGCCTCAGGCCGAGGCGCGGGCTTCCTGCACGATCCGCACGTACTCGCGCGCCTTCTCGACGACGAGCTTCGCGTTGCCGTCGCGGATCGCCTTGGTGTCCACCAGGTCCGCGCCGACGCCCAGGGCCAGCGAGCCTGCCTTGATGAAGTCGGCCGCCGTCTTCAGCGAGACGCCGCCCGTCGGGATCATCTCGATCTGCGGCAGCGGCGCTTTCAACGACTTGATGTAGCTGGCGCCGCCCAGAGCACCGCACGGGAAGACCTTCACCACGTCGGCGCCCGCCGTCCAGGCGGTCACCACCTCGGTGGGCGTCAAGGCGCCCGGCAGCACCGCGATGCCGTAGCGGCGGCAGATCGCGACGGTGTCGAGGTTGAGCGCGGGGCTGACGACGAACTGGGCGCCGGCCAGGATGCAGGCGCGCGCCGTCTCGGCGTCGAGCACGGTGCCCGCGCCGACCACCACCTCGGAGCCGAAGCGCCGCACCACCTGCTCCATCACGCCGATGGCGCCGGGGACGGTCATCGTGATCTCGAGCACCGGCACGCCGCCCTCGCGGATCGCGTCGATCACCTTCATCGCCTCGTCGGCGGACTGCGCCCGCACGACGGGCAGCAGACCGACCTCGGCGACCTTGCGCAGCACCTCGTTCTTCGTCATCTCGCTCTCCTGCCTCGCCCGCTAGCGCGCGACGCGCGCCGAGCCGCCCTTCATCACGCGTTCGACCTCCGCCAGCGTGACCATCGTGGTGTCGCCCGGGGTCGTCATGGCCAGGGCGCCGTGGGCCGCGCCGCATTCGACCGCCCATTGCGGACCCTTGCCGGCCAGCAGGCCGTAGATCAGGCCCGAGGCGAAGGAATCGCCGCCGCCGACGCGGTCGAGGATCTCGAGGCCCTCGCGGTGGGGCGCCTGATGCAGGCGGCCGTCCTGCCAGCAGACGGCGCTCCAGTCGTTGCGGCTCGCGGTGGTGGCGTGTCGCAGGGTGGTCGCGACCACCTTGAAGTCGGGGAACGCGGCCACCGCACGCTCGATCATGCGCCGGAAGTTCTCCGGGTCGAGGGCTGACAGCTGCTCGTCGAGCCCCTCGACCTCGAAGCCCAGGGCCGCCGTGAAGTCCTCCTCGTTGCCGAGCATGACGTCGACGAGCGGCGCCAGCTCGCGGTTGACCTCGCGGGCGCGGGCCTGGCCGCCGATCGCCTTCCACAGCGAGGGGCGGTAGTTGAGGTCGTAGGAGACGATCGTGCCGTGGCGCCGCGCGGCCTGCATCGCCTCGCGCGCCACCGCCGGCGTCGTCTCGCCGAGCGCGGCGAAGATGCCGCCCGTGTGGAACCAGCGCGCGCCCTTCCTGCCGAACAGCTCGTCCCAGTCGATCTGGCCGGGTTGGAGCTGGGAGACCGCGGTGTGGCCGCGGTCGGAGCAGCCGAGGGCCGCGCGCACGCCGTAGCCCCGCTCGGTGAAGTTGAGGCCGTTGCGGGCGGAGCGGCCGACGCCGTCGTCCTTGACCCAGCGCAGCCCCGACTGGTCGACGCCGCCCTGGTAGATCAGGTCCTGCACCAGCCGGCCCACGGCGTTGTCCACCAGCGCGGTGACGATCGCGGTCTCGAGGCCGAAGCAGCGCTTGAGGCCGCGCGCGACGTTGTACTCTCCACCGCCCTCCCACGCCTCGAAGCGGCGCGCCGTGTGGATGCGGCCTTCGCCGGGGTCGAGGCGCAGCATCACCTCGCCCAGGCTGACCAGATCGAAGCGGCATTCCGCGCGCGGCCTGATCTCGAGCGTGCTCATCACGATTGCTCCTGCCGAGGCTGGCTTGTAAGTCGCGCGCCGGGGCTTGTCAACTGCCGGCAGGGCTGCCGCGCCGCCACGGAGAGGGGCCTGGGCCCGCCCCAGGCGGGCCGAGCGATGGGGCGGCGCGCGACTACTGGATCAGCATCGCGTCGCCGTAGCTGTAGAAGCGATAGCCCTGGCGCAGGGCCTCGGCATAGGCCGCCAGCACGCGCTCGCGACGCGCGAAGGCCGAGACCAGCAGCAGCAGCGACGAGCGCGGCAGGTGGAAGTTCGTGACGAGCGCGTCCACCGCCTGGAAGCGATGGCCAGGGACCACGACGAGGTCGGTCTCGCCGCCCCCGGGCGGCAAGGCGCCCGAGGCGTCGACGGCCGTCTCGAGCGTGCGGAGGCTGGTGGTGCCGACGGCGACGATGCGCCCGCCGCGCGCACGCGCGCGGGCGAAGGCCGCGCTGGTCTCCGGCGGCACCAGGTAGGGCTCGGGGGCGACCCGATGGTCCTCGACGCGCTCGGTCTTGACGGGCAGGAACGTGCCCGGGCCGACGTGGAGGACGATCTCGGCCCGCTCCACGCCCCGCGCCGCGAGTTCAGCGAGCAGCGCCGGCGTGAAGTGCAGCCCTGCGGTGGGCGCGGCGACGCTGCCCTTCTCGCTCGCGTAGACGGTCTGGTAGCGCTCGCGGTCGGAGGGGCGATCCTCGCGCTCGATGTAGGGCGGCAGCGGCACGTGGCCGTGGCGCTCGACGAGCTCGAGCAGTTGCGCGTCCGTCGCTGCCTCGGCTGCCAGCAGCCTGACGGCGCGCAGGCCCTTGTCGCCCTGCGACTCGCTCTCGATCCGCACGCGCAGCTCGGGCGCGATCACGATCTCGTGGCCGGGGCGCAGCCGGCGGCCCGGCCACACGAGCGCCTGCCAGACGCCGCTCCCCTGCGGGCGCACCAGCAGAACCTCCGCCTCGCCGCCGCTGCCCGCCTTGCGCCCGATCAGCCGGGCCGGCAGCACGCGGCTGCGGTTGACGACGAGCAGGTCGCCCGGGCGCAGGAGCTGCGGCAGCTCGCTGAAGCGGCGGTGCTGGAGCTCGTCGCTCGCGCGGTCGAGCAGCAGCAGGCGCGAGGCGTCGCGCTCGGCGAGCGGCTCCTGGGCGATGGCGCTCGCGGGCAGCTCGTAGTCGAAGTCGGCGACGTTCACCGGCGACGATGCGGGCGACCCGTGCGGGCGCGGCGCGGCACGAGGCTCAGAAGAGCTTGCGCTGCGGCAGGCCGCCGGCGCCGTCTTCCGGCGGCAGCCGGCCGAAATGCTCGTAGGCGCGGCGCGTGGCGGTGCGCCCGCGCGGGGTACGGTCGATGAAGCCGATCTGCAGCAGATACGGCTCGTAGATGTCCTCGATCGCGTCGGGCTCCTCGCTGATCGACGCCGCCAGCGCGTTCAGGCCCACCGGGCCGCCGCCGAACTTCTCGATGATCGTCAGCAGCAGCTTGCGGTCGACCTCGTCGAAGCCGTGCTGGTCGACCTCCAGCAGGGCCAGCGCGTCGTGCGCGACGCTCGCGCTGATCACGCCGTCGGCGCGCACCTGGGCGAAGTCGCGCACGCGCCGCAGCAGGCGGTTGGCGATGCGCGGCGTGCCGCGGCTGCGGCGCGCGATCTCGCGGGCGCCCTCCTCGTGCGTCGGCACCTCGAGGATGCGGGCCGAGCGCGCCACGATGTGCTCGAGGTCGGCCTGCGAGTAGAAGTCGAGCCGGTGCACGATCCCGAAGCGGCTGCGCAGCGGCGCCGTCAGGAGGCCGGCCCGCGTCGTCGCCGCCACCAGCGTGAACGGCTTGAGCGGGATCTTCATCGAGCGGGCGCCCGGACCGGTGCCGATCATCAGGTCGAGCGTGTAGTCCTCGAGCGCGGGGTAGAGGATCTCCTCGACCTTGGCGTCGAGCCGGTGGATCTCGTCGATGAACAGGATCTCGCGGGGCTCGAGCGCCGTCAGCAGCGCCGCCAGGTCGCCCGCGCGCTCCACGATCGGGCCGGAGGTGGCCTTGATCGGCACCTCGAGCTCGGCGGCGATCACGTGCGCGAGGCTCGTCTTGCCGACGCCGGGCGGCCCGAAGAACAGCGCGTGATCGAGCGCCTCGCCGCGGTTGCGCGCGGCCTCGATCGCGACGCTCAGGTTGGCCACGACCTGGGGCTGCCCGACGTACTCCGACAGCCGCCGCGGCCGCAGCGACAGGTCGTAACCGAGGTCGTCGTCGACCGGCCGGGCGGAGACGAGGCGGGGGTCGGTCATGCCACTAGGAGCGGCCGGAGAGTATGCGCAGCGTCCGCCGCAGCAGGTCCTCGAACGGAGCCTCTCCCTGGCGCAGGGCCCGCTCGACGCCCTTCTGCGCCTCGGGCCGCGAGTAGCCGAGGTTCGCCAGCGCCGAGACGAGATCGTGCTCGAGGGCGCTCGCGCCCGGCGCGCCGCTGGCCTCGGCGGCGACGAGGCCCTTCAGCTTGTCGCGCAGCTCGAGCACCAGGCGCTCGGCGGTCTTCTTGCCGACGCCGGGGATTCGCGTCAGGCGCGCCAGATCCCCCGCCTGCAGGGCCAGCACCAGCTCGGGCGCCTCGATGCCCGACAGGACGCTCAGCGCGAGGCGGGGCCCGACGCCGGCGACCTCGATCAGCAGCTCGAAGAGCTGCTTCTCGTCCGCGGTCAGGAAGCCGAAGAGCGCGATGGTGTCCTCGCGGACGTGGGTGTGGACCAGCAGCTCGGCCTCGCTGCCGGGGTCGCCGAGGCGGAAGTAGGTGCTGACGGGAATGAAGACCTGGTAGCCGACGCCGCCGACGTCGAGAATCACCTCGCCGGGTTCCTTGTGCCGAAGCCGGCCGCGGAGCTGGGCGATCACTTGGGGCGGCCGAGGCGGGCCCAGGCCGCGTCGGTACGGGCGGAACGGCTGCTGCGTCGGCGGCCCGCTAGCGCCGCCGCCTGCAGCAGCTCCCGCGTGGCGTCCGGCGCCGTGCCGGGCGCGGCCGCCGGGCCGACGGCGGGCGACGTGGCCAGGATCTGCGCAGCGCACAGCGCCACGGCGAGCGCGTCGGCCGCGTCACCGGCGGGGGCGTCCTCGCGCAGGCCCAGCACGCGCGACACCATCAGCGCCACCTGCGCCTTCTCGGCGCGGCCGAAGCCGGTGAGCTGGAGCTTGACGGCAGCCGGGGCGAAGGCGTGGATGGGCAGCCCGTGCTGCGCGCCCGCGAGCAGCACGACGCCGCGCACGTGCCCGAGCACCAGCGCGGAGCGGGCATTGGCGGCGTGGAAGACGTCCTCGACGGCGAGGGCGTCCGGGCGCAGGCGCGCGATCAGCGCGCAGAGGCCTTCGTGGAGCAGCCGCAGCTTCTCGGGCAGGCTGAAACGTGCGGGGGGCGCCAGGACCCCGGCCTCGACGAGGCTCTCGGACCGGCCCTGGCGGCGAACGGCGCCGTAGCCCGTGCGCTGCGAGCCGGGGTCGACGCCGAGGACGAGCATGCGCCCGCCTAGCTGGCGGCCGCCTCCTCCATCTCCTTCTCGGAGATGTCGAAGTTCGCCCAGATGTTCTGGGTGTCGTCGTTATCCTCGAGCGCTTCCATCATCTTGAGCATCTGCTGGGCCTTGGCGCCTTCGAGGGCGACCAGCGTGTCCGCGTACTTGCCGACCTCGGCCTGATCCGGCTCGATCCCCGCCGCCTTCAGGGCCGCGACGACGGCGTCGTACGCCTGGGGCGGCGAGAGGACCTCGAACACCTCGCCTTCGGTCTTGATGTCGTCGGCGCCCGCGTCGAGCGCCAGCTCCATCAGCTTTTCCTCGGAGACCTTCGAGGCCGAGACCACGATCAGGCCGCGCTGCTTGAACATGTACGAGACGGAGCCCACCGAGCCCAGGTTGCCGCCGTACTTCGAGAAGATGTGGCGGATCTCGGAGACCGAGCGGTTGCGGTTGTCGGTGGTTCCCTCGACCATGATCGCGACGCCGCCCGGCCCGTAGCCCTCGAGCACGAGCTCTTCGTAGGTCGTGCCCTCCAGCTCGCCTGTGCCCTTCTGGATCGCCCGCTTGATGTTGTCCGCGGGCATGTTGGCCGCCTTGGCCTTGTCGACCGCGGTGCGCAGGCGGGGGTTCGACTCGGGGTCGCCGCCGCCGATGCGGGACGCGATCGTCATCTCTCGGATCAGCTTGGTGAAGATCTTGCCGCGCTTGGCGTCGATCGCGCCCTTCTTGTGCTTGATGGTGTGCCACTTGGAATGACCGGACATCTGGAACTCCTTGGGGGACGAGAGGCAGGCCGAACGCGGAATTTTAGCATGGACCGTAAGGCCCCTCGGCGGGCGCGGGGCAACGCCACACGGCGCGCGGCGGAGGCGATCGAAGGCGCCGCGGCGTCCCGAAAAAGGAAAAGGCCCCAGCGATTGCTGAGGCCTTTATTTGAGTTCATCACAGATGAAATCCCGGCAACGTCCTACTCTCCCACCAGGCTGCCCTGACAGTACCATCGGCGCTGGAGGGCTTAACGGCCGTGTTCGGAATGGGAACGGGTGTGACCCCTCCGCCATGGTCACCGGGATGAGCTGTCAACGCCCACGAAAACCGAGGATCTGACACCCGTGAAAGCCGTGGACAACGACCGGCTGCAACTGCCATCAGGCAGTGTAAACGTTATGGTCAAGCCTCACGACCGATTAGTACCCGTAAGCTGAAAGCGTTGACCGCTCTTGCACACCGGGCCTATCAACCTGGTCGTCTACCAGGGGTCTTTAGGCAGGTTACCCTGCGGGAGACGTCATCTCGAGGCGGGTTTCACGCTTAGATGCTTTCAGCGTTTATCCCGACCGAACATAGCTACCCAGCTGTGCCTCTGGCGAGACAACTGGTGCACTAGAGGTTCGTCCATCCCGGTCCTCTCGTACTAAGGACAGACCCTCTCAAGTCTCCTGCGCCCACAACAGATAGGGACCGAACTGTCTCGCGACGTTCTAAACCCAGCTCACGTACCGCTTTAATGGGCGAACAGCCCAACCCTTGGAACCTGCTACAGCTCCAGGATGCGATGAGCCGACATCGAGGTGCCAAACCTGGTCGTCGATGTGAACTCTTGGACCAGATCAGCCTGTTATCCCCGGCGTACCTTTTATCCGTTGAGCGATGGCCCTTCCATACAGAACCACCGGATCACTAAGTCCTGCTTTCGCACCTGCTTGACTTGTAAGTCTCGCAGTCAAGCTCCCTTGTGCCTTTGCACTCGCCGGCTGATTTCCAAACAGCCTGAGGGAACCTTCGAGCGCCTCCGTTACTCTTTAGGAGGCGACCGCCCCAGTCAAACTACCCACCTAGCCCTGTTCCTCTCCCCGCTTCAGGGGAGCAGGTTAGAACCTAAGAGCGCCAAGGGTGGTATCTCACCGTTGGCTCCACCGAGCCCGAGAGCCCGGTTTCAAAGCCTCCCACCTATCCTGCGCAGAGCGCACCCAAGTTCAAGGCTAGGGTGCAGTAAAGGTGCACGGGGTCTTTCCGTCTAGTTGCGGGAAACCGGCATCTTCACCGGTACTACAGATTCGCAGTGCCCCTCGTTGAGACAGCGCCCAAATCGTTACGCCATTCGTGCAGGTCGGAACTTACCCGACAAGGAATTTCGCTACCTTAGGACCGTTATAGTTACGGCCGCCGTTTACCGGGGCTTCAGTTCAGAGCTTTGCCTTGCGGCTAACCCCTCTCTTTAACCTTCCGGCACCGGGCAGGCGTCAGGCCCTATACGTCCATTTTGTGTGTTTGCAGAGCCCTGTGTTTTTAGTAAACAGTCGCTTGGGCCGTTTCACTGCGACCCCCCAAGGCTCGGAGAGTGAATCTCGTCACCGAGGGAGGCACCCCTTCTCCCGAAGTTACGGGGTTATTTTGCCGAGTTCCTAAACGAGGGTTCTCACTAGCGCCTGAGGATATTCTCCTCGCCTACCTGTGTCGGTTTGCGGTACGGTCACCGGCTGACTCCTTAGAGGCTTTTCTTGGCAGCCTGGGATGGGCCACTTTATGAGCCGAAGCTCTCGTCGTCAGGTCTCGGAGGTAACGGCCCCGTGGGTTTTCCTGCGGAGCCCTCCTACGCCCTTAAACCTCCCTGCGGAGGCTGGCTTACCCTTCTGCGTCACCCCATCGGTCTTTGTCGTCAACCGGCAGTACGGGAATGTTGACCCGTTTTCCATCGGCTACGCCTTTCGGCCTGGCCTTAGGACCGACTAACCCTGAGCGGATTGACCTTGCTCAGGAAACCTTAGGCTTTCGGCGAACGCGGTTCTCGCGCGTTTTCTCGCTACTTGTGCCGGCAGGGTCTCTTCCATGGCCTCAACCCGTCCTTGTCGGTCGAGCGTCACCGACCATGGAATGCTCCTCTACCAATCGAACGGCCCGAAGGCCGTCCGAGTCCGCAGCTTCGGTACCACACTTGAGCCCCGTTGAATTGTCGGCGCGGACCCACTAGACCAGTGAGCTGTTACGCTTTCTTTAAAGGATGGCTGCTTCTAAGCCAACCTCCTGGTTGTTTTAGTAGATCCACATCCTTTACCACTGAGTGTGGATTTCGGGACCTTAGCTGGCGGTCTGGGCTGTTTCCCTCTCGACAATGAAGCTTAGCCCCCACTGTCTGACTGCCGCGGTCCGGCTTTCCGGTATTCAGAGTTTGGTTGGATTCGGTACCTCGGTAAAGGCCCTAGTCCATCCAGTACTTTACCCCCGGAAGCTAACCCGCGACGCTAGCCCTAAAGCTATTTCGAGGAGAACGGGCAATCACGAGGTTTGATTAGCCTTTCACCCCTACCCACAGCTCATCCAAGCTGTTTTCAACCAACACTGGTTCGGGCCTCCGGTCGGTGTTACCCGACTTTCACCCTGGCCATGGGTAGATCACCTCGCTTCGCGTCTTTTCCCAGCGACTGAATCGCCCTATTCAGACTCGCTTTCGCTTCGGCTCGCTTAACGCTTGGCCTTGCCGCTGAGAAAAACTAGCCGGCTCATTATGCAAAAGGCACGCGGTCAGGCAGTACCGGGTTACCCCGGCCAACGCCCTCCCACTGCTTGTAGGCATACGGTTTCAGGTACTATTTCACTCCCCTCACAGGGGTGCTTTTCACCTTTCCCTCACGGTACTGGTTCACTATCGGTCGCAGGCACGTATTTAGCCTTGGGAGATGGTCCTCCCGGTTTCCCGCAGGGTTCCACGTGTCCCGCGGTACTCAGGAACCAGACAAGGAAGCCAGACTCTTTTCACCTACGGGGCTGTCACCCTGTATCGCCGACCCTTTCCTTGGTCGTTCGGTTAAGAGGCTGGTTTCTTACTTCCCGGCAGCGCTGCAACGCCGCCACGTCCGGTCCTGCAACACCCCCAATACAACGCCTGCAGGCTTGACATATCAGGGGTTTGGGCTGTTCCCTCTTCGCTCGCCGCTACTGGGGGAATCGCGTTTGCTTTCTCTTCCTCCGGGTACTGAGATGGTTCACTTCCCCGGGTTGGCCGCGTGGCCCTATGAATTCAGGTCACGCTCTCGAGGATTGCCCTCGAGGGGTTGCCCCATTCGGAGATCCTCGGGTCGAAGCTCGTTTGCAGCTCACCGAGGCTTATCGCAGCTTACCGCGTCCTTCGTCGCCGTCCTGCGCCAAGGCATCCACCGTACGCCCTTAGTAGCTTGACCACAACGTTGACACTGCTCAATCAGCGTTGCAGCCGGTTCTAAGTCTTTGATGCCTACGTCTTGTTTCGAATGTCAGATCCGTCGGTTTTCAATGAGCCGCGGGCGCTTCGTCCCGCCGTCTTCCGGTGGCGCGAGGCCACCGATCCGCTTCTCTTCGACGAAGGAAGAGCCACGGATCGCTGGCCTCTCGTCCGGTTCGCGCCGCCCCGCCGGCCGCCCACGGTTGGTGGAGCTGACCGGGTTCGAACCGGCGACCTCCGCCTTGCAAGGGCGGCGCTCTCCCAGCTGAGCTACAGCCCCGAGGTCACCGGATGGAGATGGTGGGCCTAAGTGGATTTGAACCACTGACCTCACGGTTATCAGCCGTGCGCTCTAGCCAACTGAGCTATAGGCCCGTGATCCTAACTTTGGCCCTGCTGGCACGTCCTCCGCGGGTGCGACGCGAATCCAGGCTGTGAATGAGCGAGCTGGCCGACCCGAGGGAGGCCAGGC
>JBFWVE010000001.1:665000-693445 GCA_050246895.1 Vicinamibacteria bacterium
GCCCGTAGCTCGGCATGATGTCGCGGCCGACGTTCAGGTTGAAGAGCTGGTCCGTGCCCCCGAGCTCGACGTCCGCCTTCAGCGCCACCGAGTCGTAGGCCTGCGCCAGCGGGTACAGGAACTCGTGCACCGAGATCGACTGGCCGGCGTCGTAGCGCTGGCGGAAGTCCCGTCGTTCCAGCATGCGCGCGACGTTGTACGTCGCGGCGAGGCGCACCCAGCCGTCCGAGTCGAGCGCGCCCAGCCATTCGCGGTTGAAGCGGATCTCCGTGGCCGCCGGATCGAGGATCTTGAAGACCTGCCGCTTGTAGGTCTCGGCGTTGTCCGCGATCTCCTGGCGGGTGAGCGGCGGGCGCGTCTTCGACTTGCCGGTCGGGTCCCCGATCATGCCCGTGAAGTCGCCGATCACGAAGATCACGCGGTGCCCGAGGTCCTGGAAGTGCTTCGTCTTCCGGATCAGCACCGTGTGCCCCAGGTGCAGGTCGGGCGCCGTCGGATCGAACCCCACCTTGACCGTCAGCGGGCGGCCGCGGGCGAGCTTCTGGCGCAGCGCCTCGGCGGTCACGACGTCGACGCAGCCCTTGGTGAGGTAGGCGACCGCCGCGTCCGGCGACCGGGTCGGCGGCGTCACGGCGTCTCCTCGAACACGACGCGGCGCCCGACGATGCGGTGCGGAGTGCCGAGCACGCGGCGCACGGCGGCGGGATAGATGCGGTGCTCGGCCTCCAGGATGCGCGCCGAGAGCGAGTCGACGTCGTCGCCGGGCAGCACGGGAACCGCCTCCTGGAGCACGATCGGGCCGTCGTCGAGGCCTTCGGTGACGAAGTGGACCGTGGCGCCGGTGACGCCGACGCCGTGCTCGAGGGCCTGGCGCTGGGCCTCCTTGCCAGGGAAGGCCGGCAGCAGCGAGGGGTGGACGTTCAGAATCCGGCCCGCGAAGGCCTCGAGAAACGGCGCCGACAGCAGGCGCATGAAGCCGGCGAGGCAGACGAGCTCGACGTCGTGGTGGCGCAGGATCTGAACCAGATCGCGGTCGAAGTCCTCGCGATGGCGGCCGCGGTGGTCCTTGAACGCCGTCGGGATTCCCGCCGCCCGGGCGCGATCGAGGCCCGGCGCGGACTCCACGTTGGAGACGACCACCCCCAGCTCGCCGCCGAGCTCGCCGCGACGCCGGGCGTCGATCAGCGCCTGCAGGTTCGAGCCGCGTCCGCTGATCAGGACGCCGACGCGCCGGGGAACACCGCTCACGCGCGTGCCGTGCTAGTCGTAGCTGACGCCCGAGCCGCGCACCACCGAGCCGATCAGGCTGCAGCTCTCGCCGCGCCTCTCGAGGCTGTGCTCGACCTCGTGGTGGTCCTGCGGCGACACCACCAGCACCATGCCGATGCCCATGTTGAAGACGCTGTACATCTCGTCGTCGGGCACGCGTCCGCCCTGCTGGATCAGCCGGAACAGCGGCGGCACCCGCCAGGCGCCGCGGCGCACGCGGGCGCCGAGACCCTCGGGCAGCACGCGCGGGACGTTGCCGGGGAAGCCGCCGCCGGTGATGTGCACCAGCGCGCGAATCCGGCCGCGCTCGACGAGAGGCTCGAGCGCCGACAGATAGGGCCGGTGCGGCGCGAGCAGGGCGTCGGCGACGCTCTGGCCGAGCTCGGGGACGTGCTGGTCGGGCCGCAGGCCCAGGGAGTCGAACAGCGCCTTGCGCGCGAGGGAGTAGCCGTTGGTGTGCAGCCCGCTCGAAGGCAGGCCGAGCAGCAGGTCGCCTTCGGCGACGCCCTGCGGCAGCGCGCGCTTGCGGTCGACGACGCCCACGATGAAGCCCGCGAGGTCGTAGTCGTCGGGCGCGTAGGTGCCCGGCATCTCGGCCGTCTCGCCCCCGATCAGCGGGCAGCCGAGCTCGCTGCAGGCGCGCGCAACGCCCGAGACGATCGCCTCGATGCGCTGCGGGTCCATGCGACCGACCGCGACGTAGTCGAGGAAGAAGAGCGGCACGGCGCCTTGGACCAGGATGTCGTTGACGCAGTGGGCGACCAGGTCGTAGCCGATGCTGTCGTGGCGTCCGGCGGCCAGCGCCACCTTGATCTTGGTGCCGACGCCGTCGCTCGAGGCCACCAGCACCGGCTCCTCGAAGCGCGAGAAGTCGGGCCGGAACAGGCCGCCGAACGATCCGATCTCGCTGAGCACGGAGGGGTTGAAGGTCGCGCGGGCGAGCCCCTTGATCAGGGACTTGGCCGCGTCTGCCCTGCCGATGTCGACGCCGGCGTCGCGGTACTCCAAGGGAGGGGGATTGTAACCCGAGGGCGCCGCCCGCCCCGGTGTAAGATGCCGCGCCGAAGCAGGAGGATGCCCTTGGTCAAGGAAGGTCAGAAGGCTCCGGACTTCGAGCTGCCCTCGTCCGAGGGCGGCGAGCTGCGGCTCGCGGATCTGCGCGGCAAGACGGTGGTGCTCTACTTCTACCCGAAGGACGACACGCCCGGCTGCACGCGCGAGGCCTGCGCCTTCCGCGACACGCAGGCGCAGATCAAGAAGACCGGCGCCGTCGTGCTCGGCGTCAGCCCCGACAGCCTCGCCTCGCACGACAAGTTCAAGGCGAAGTACAAGCTCAACTTCCCTCTGCTGGCCGACGCGGACAAGAAGGTGGCCAAGAAGTACGGCGCCTTCGGCGAGAAGGTCATGTACGGCAAGAAGGTCACCGGCATGATCCGCTCCACCTTCGTGATCGACGCCGGGGGCGTCGTGCGCAAGGTATTCCCCAGGGTGCGCGTGGACGGGCACGCCGACAAGGTGCTCGAGGCGCTGAAAGCGCTCTAGCCGAGCAGCGCTGCCAGCATGGCCGAGGCCAGCGTCGCCGGATTCGCCGGGCTGGAGGCGGCGCTTCAGGCGCGGCGGCTCGCCGTCGACGCGGCGCTCGAGCGGCTGGCGCCGCGCGAGCCGAACGCGGTCGGGCGCGCTGTCGCCGACTCGCTGTTCGCGCCCTCCAAGCGGCTGCGGCCGGTGCTGACGCTGCTCGCGGCCGAGGTGTTCCGCGCCGATCCAGGGAGCGTGCTGGGCGCCGCCTGTTCGATCGAGATGGTGCACACCGCCAGCCTGATCCTCGACGATCTGCCGTCGATGGACGATGCCAAGCTGCGCCGCGGCCGGCCGGCCTGCCACCTCGCCCACGGCGAGGCCAACGCGATCCTGGCCGCCTTCGCGCTGATCAACCGCGCCTTCGAGCTGCTGGCCGCCGGCTGGCCCGGGGCGCCGGACGCCGGGCTGCGCGCGCAGATGAGCGTCGAGCTCGGCCGCTCGATCGGTCTCGACGGGATGATCGCGGGCCAGGCGCTGGATCTCGCGCTGACGGACCAGCCGGCCGACCTCGGCGCGCTCGAGTTCATTCACAGCCGCAAGACCGGCGCGCTCTTCATCGCCTCGGCGTCGATCGGCGCCCTGGCCGGACGGCCGGGCGAGAGCGAGCGAGCCGCGCTCGCCGCCTACGCGAAGAATCTCGGGCTCGCCTTCCAGATCGTCGACGACATCATCGACGCGTCGGGGCTGGCTGCCGACTCCGGCAAGGACGCCGGCCAGGACGCCGGCAAGACCACCTTCGTCTCGTTCGCCGGGCTCGCGGGCGCGCGCCAGCTGGCCGCCGAGCTGGTCGAGGCCAGCCAGCAGGCGCTCGCCGGCTTCGGCCCCCGGGCCGATCCCCTCCGCGAGCTGGCCCGCTACGTCCTCGTGAGGAAGCGGTGAGCGCGAGTCCGCCCTTGACCTATGCTGCCGTAACGATGTCCGGAGTTTCCCTTGCCGCCGAAGCGCCGATTGGCCAGAAAGGAACTCACGCTCGGGCCACCGTCCGTCGCTGCCGGCGGGCGCGCCGGGGTTCACGCCTTGCGGGGTACGCTGCGGGACGCCCCCGCAAGGTGACTCGATGAAGTCAATCCCCGAAGCGAGGACGCAAACCCATTGCGTTTTCCGCAGCGCAGGGGGTTTCCTTCGCCGCCGAAGCGCGGGTTCCCCGCGCAAGGCGACTCGATGAAGTCAATCCCCCGAAGCGAGGACGCAAACCAATGACCAGATGCCCGGAGTGCGAATCGGACCTCGAGCTCGACGACTACGAGCTCGACGTCGGCGAGACGATCAACTGTCCCGAGTGCTCGGTCGAGCTCAAGGTGCTGAGCGCCGACCCGATCACGGTGTCGCTGGCCGAAGAGGCTAGTTGAAGTCGGCGAGCGCCTCGGCCTCGTCCTTGTGCAGCGAGAAGACCGGCAGCAGGCGCGAGATGTAGAGCGTCGAGTGCACGCGCTCGCTCGCGTTCAGCAGCTTCAGCGCGGCGCCGAAGCGCTGCGCGGTGCGCAGGCCCGCCACCAGCTCGCCGATGCCGGCGCTGTCCATGAAGGACACGCCGGAGAGGTTGAGCAGGATCTTCTTCCAGTTCTCCGCCAGCAGCTCGTCGATCGTCTCGCGCAGGATCTGATCCCCCAGGCCGGCGGTCAGCTTGCCGTTGAGGTCGACGATCACCACTTCGCCGGCCTTGCGGATCTCGACGTGCATCAGCCCACCACCCTGCGGATCGCCTCGGCGTTCCGCTCGATCGGGAAACGCTTGCGCGCCTCGCTCATGTAGGCCTGGAACAGCTGGTTGCGCTTGGCGTCGCGCAGCTGCGCGGCGATGCGCGCCTTCTCCCTCTCGAAGGCCGCGCCGTCGAACGCCTTCTTCTCGAGCACGCGCACCAGGGCGTAGCCGCCCTTGACGCGGATCGGCTCGGAGAGCTGCTTCTCGGCGAGCGCGTAGACGGCCTGCTCGAGCGCCGCGCCGGTGCCCAGCTCGGCGAGCGCCTGCCCGCGCCCGACGGGCGTCGGCGTCTCCTTGCGCACCAGGCCGGCGGCGCCCGCCGCCTTCTCGAGCCCGACCTGCGCGGCGCGCGCGCGCACGTCGGCGGCGAGCGCCCGCGCCTTCTCGAACGCCTTCTGCTCGGAGACGTCGGCCTTCACCTGGTCGGCGATCTCCTTGAGCTCGGGTGTGCGCGGGGCCTGGATCTCGGCGAGGGCGATGAACGCCGCGCCACGAGCGACGCCGAAGGGCTCGGGCTCGCCCTGGCCGACCCTCAGCTCGAACGCGCGCGCCGCGAGCTGCGGGGAGGCGATCGGCTCGGGCGCCTCGCCCTTCGCGAACGGCGCGCTCTTCTCGAGCGTGACCCCCGCGGCCTTGGCGACCTCCTCGAGGGCCTTGCCTCCGGCGAGCGCCTGCTGCAGCTCGCCCAGCTTGGCCTCCGCCAGCGTGCGCGCGCGCTGGCCCAGCAGCGTCTGGCGCACGCGGTCCTTGACTTCGTCGAGCGGCAGGAACGCCTGCTCCTTGCGCGACGCGACACGGATCACGTGGTAGCCGAAGGAGGTCTTGACGAGATCGGACGTCTCGCCGGCGCCCAGCGAGAACGCCGCGCCCTCGAACTCGGGCAGCATGCGGCCCCTCCCGAAGCAGCCGAGGTCGCCGCCGCTCGCGGCCGAGCCCTTGTCCTCGGAGGAGGCCTTGGCGATCGCCGCGAAGTCGCCGCCTGCCTTGACGCGATCGAGCAGGCCCTGCGCGATCCGGCGCGCGTCGGCGTCGGGGTGGCCCTCGGCCGCCTCGGGCGTCGCCTTGACCTTGACCAGGATGTGGCTGGCGCAGACCTCCTCGTCGGAGCGGAACTCGTCGCGGCGCTCCTGGTAGTAGACCTCGACGTCGCGGTCCGTCACGGTCACGCGCGCGGAGAGCGCCTGCGGGTCGACCAGCACGTACTGCACGACGCGCCGCTCGGGGATCGCATAGGCGGCGGGGTTGGCGTCGTAGCGCGCCTTGGCTTCGGCGTCGCTCGCCGTCGCCTCGGCGCGGAAGCGCGCCGCGTCCGCCAGCGCGTACTCGGCCTTGATCGTCTCGTTCTCGCGCCGGAACTCGCGCTCGGCCTCGGCGTCGCCCACGCTGGCTCCCGCCGAGACGACCGCCTGCAGCTTCTCGATCAGCAGCTGCGAGCGCCGTTGCTCCTCGAACTCGGCGAGGCTCGCGCCCTGCAGCTGCAGGCGCCGGCGCAGCTCGTCGACGCCGATGAAGCGCCCGTTCTCCTGCAGGTCCGGCGCGCCGGCCATGCTGCGGGCGAGCTCGTGATCGCTGACGCGCAAGCCGAGCCGCTGCGCCTCGAGGACCAGCACCCGCTGCGTCACCAGGCCGTCGATGACCTGCTCCTCGAGGCCCAGCGCGCGCAGGGCGGCGGGGTCGAGGTTCTGGTAGAGCCGCTCGTAGAGCTGCCGGCGCTGCAGATAGGCGCGCTGGAACTCCCCGACGGTGATCGTCTCGCCGCCGACGGTCGCGATCGCCTCGCCGGGGCTGCCGGCCCCGCCAGTGCCCGTGAAGGCCGGGATGTAGAAGACGATGAAGCCGAGGATCACGATCCACAGGAAGGCGTAGAGCCAGCGCCGGTGGCGTCGCATGTAACCGAGTGCCATGGGTTCTCCGGAAGAAAGCCGCCGCGCTCCGATGCGATCTCGTCGGTTCGGGTCCGCGGAACCCGGAATGTTAGAGGACCACGCCGGGCGCTGGCAAACCGCGTGCCGTTCGTTGCGGCGGCAGCGGGGCTGAGGCTACAATGAAAGGCCCTTAAGTGTCAGGGTGTTAGGGGTTTTTCGGGTGTCGCGCCGCTCGCCTCGTGGTGGAAGCGGCCGGTACCGGGGGCCGTTCGGGGCTCGCCATGCCTGATTCCAGGAACAAGAAGAGCAGCGACGACGACCTCGACTGGGTGAACGTCAGCTACAAGACGATCTACTCGGTCCTGGCGCTCGTGCTGCTGATCGCGGGCGGGTACCTGTACGCCAGGTACGGCCGGGAGGCCGCCCCGGCGGGACCGGTGGCCGGGACGACGACCGCCGCCACCACGGCGCGCTTCACCTCGATCGACGGCGCCGTCAAGGTCAAGGCGGTGGGCACCTTCGAATGGGTGAACGCCAACCGCAACATCACGCTCAAGAAGAGCGACCTGGTTCGCACCGGGCCGGGGGCCGCCGCCGAGATCACCTTCTTCGACGGAACCGTCGTCCACGTGCGGCCCGACAGCCTGATCACGATCGAAGAGACGTCCGAGGATCCCTCGACGCGGCGGCGCAAGGTCGCCTGGCACATCTCCTCGGGCGAGGTGAACTTCCAGACGGTGCGCGCCAACGTGCCCGGCAGCGCGACCGAGGTCTCGACGCCCACGGTGAAGAGCACGGTGGGGGAGAACTCGGCGGCCAACATCCGCGTGGCGCAGACGGGCGACAGCGACATCCGGCTGTTCCGCGGTAGCGGCCGGGTCGAGACGAAGGGCGGCCAGACCGTCGCCCTCGCGGGCAACGAGGCGGTCAAGGTGGACGCGAGCGGCGACGCCGGCGAGAAGATCTCGCTGCCGAACGCTCCGGCGCTGCTGGCGCCCGCGCATCAGAGCGAGATCTCCTACGCCGATCCGGCCCGCTCCACGACGCTGCTGGTGTGGAGGCCGGTGCCAGGCGCCGCCTCCTACCGGCTGATGCTCGATTACAGCGCTTCCTTCAGCCGGCCGCTGGTCGACCAGGACGTGCGCGACACCAGCCAGGAGCTGCGTGGCCTCGAGGAGGGCAAGTACTACTGGCGGGTCGCCGCGGTCGATCGCAGCGGCAACGAGGGCCCCTTCTCCGACTTCGCGCGCTTCGGCGTGACGAAGCCGCTCGCCGAGCGGCCCCCCAAGGGCGCGCCACCGCCGCTGTCGATCGACTCGCTCGACGTGCGCACCAACATCCTCCAGATCAAGGGCCGCACGGAGCCCGGCGCCAGCGTCACCGTGAACGGCCAGCGCATCGACGTCCAGGTCGACGGCTCCTTCAACGAGTTCGTGACGCTGGAGAAGCTCGGCAAGCAGGTGATCGTGGTGCGGGCCGTCGGGGTCGACGGCGGCGTCAACGAGCAGCGCCGGACCGTGGTGGCGGCGTACTGAACGACATGGCACGCGTGGCCGTCTTCGCGCACGCCTTGTTGCGGCGTCGCCTCGAGAGGGCCCAGGGCGGCGGTCTCGTCTACGATTTCCTGCCGCCGACGGCGAAGGCGGCGCTCGACGACCGGCGCTACGCCGCGGCGCTCGTCGAGCTCGGGCCCGGCCTGGGCGCCGGGCGCCTGCGCGATCTGCGCGCGGCGCTCGCCGGACGTCCGCTCGGGGCGCTGCTGCCGAAGGCGGGCGCCGCGCAGCTGCGCCGCGCGGCGCGCCTGGGCTTCGACTTCCAGGTCTTCGCGGCGCGCAGCGGCGACCCGGCGCCGGCCGAGGTGCTGGCGCGCATCGGCGCCGCCGGTGGCGCGCGTGCGGCGGCCTCCGCGCCGCAGGACGGCCCGACGACCGCGTTGCACGCGACCGAGAAGCGGCTCGCGATCCTGACGGACATCGTGAAGGCAGCCAACTCGATCCTCGAGCCCCGCAAGGTGATCGAGCTGATCATGGAACGCATCCAGCAGCTGATCCCCTCCGAAGCCTGGTCGATGCTGATGGTGGACGAGGAGAAGCAGGAGCTGACCTTCGAGTTGGCGCTCGGCGGCAAGGGCTCCGAGATGGCGGCCTTCCGCGTGAAGATGGGCGAGGGCATCGCCGGCTGGGTGGCGCAGAGCGGCGAGCCGACCATCGTCAACGACGTCAAGAAGGACCCGCGCTTCGCGCGCCGCTTCGACTCGGAGACGCAGTTCAAGACGCACTCGGTGCTGTGCGTGCCGCTCATCTCGCGCGGGCGCACCATCGGCGTGGTGCAGGTGATCAACCGCAAGGACGGCCCGTTCAGCCAGGCCGACCTCGACACGCTGCTGCTGCTGGTCGAGCCTTGTGCGATCGCGATCGAGAACGCGATCCTGTTCCAGCGCGCCGAGCAGCTGACGATCACCGACGACCTGACCAAGCTCTTCAACTCGCGCTACCTGAACCTGTACCTGGCGCGCGAGCTCAAGCGCTGCAAGCGTCACGGCATCCCGCTGTCCGTGATCTTCCTGGACCTCGACGGCTTCAAGAGCGTCAACGACCAGTACGGCCACATGGCCGGCTCGGCGACGCTGTCCGAGGTGGGCGGCATCCTGACCCAGTGCGTGCGCGAGTCCGACATCCTGGCGCGCTACGGCGGCGACGAGTTCGTGGCGGTGCTGCCGGAGACCGCCACCTCCGGCGCTTTGGTGATCGCCGAGCGGATCCGCAAGTCGATCGAGTCGCATTCGTTCCTGAAACCCCAGGGCCTGGTCGCGCGCGTCTCCGCGTCGATCGGCATCGCCTCCTACCCCGACCACGCGCTGTCGCCGGGGGAGGTGATCCAGAAGGCCGACCAGGCCATGTACCGCGTCAAGGAGCGGGACAAGAACGGCATCGAGGTGGCGAGCTGATGAACTTGCGTTCCGTGCTGAACCTGAGCTTCCTCTCGAGCGATCTGGCGATCGATCTGGGGACCGCCAACACCCTCGTGTACGCGAAAGGCAAGGGCATCGTGGTCTCCGAGCCCTCGATCGTCGCGGTCAACAAGGTCTCCGGCAAGGTGGAAGCCGTGGGCAAGGACGCCAAGGAGATGCTGGGCCGGACGCCCGGCAACATCGTGGCGATCCGGCCGATGAAGGACGGCGTCATCGCCGACTTCGAGATCACCGAGAAGATGCTCTCGCATTTCATCCGCAAGGCGCACAACCGCAACACCTTCGTGCGTCCTCGCATCATCATCGGCATCCCCTCCGAGGTGACGCAGGTCGAGAAGCGCGCGGTGCGCGACTCGGCGCTGAAGGCGAAGGCCTCGGAGGTGTACCTGGTCGACCAGGCGATGGCGGCGGCGATCGGCGCCGGGCTGCCGATCACCGAGCCCTCCGGCAACATGGTCGTGGACATCGGCGGCGGCACCACCGACATCGCGGTGATCTCGCTGGCCGGCATCGTCTACTCGAAGTCGGTGCGGGTCGCCGGCAACGAGATGGACGAGGCGGTGATCCAGTACATCAAGAAGAAGTACAACCTGCTGATCGGCGAGCGCACCGCGGAGCAGGTCAAGCTGGAGATCGGCAGCGCCTACCCGCTCGACGAGCCGATGACGATGGAGATCAAGGGCCGCGACCTGATCGAGGGCATCCCCAAGACGCTGACGATCACGGACGTCGAGATCCGCGAGGCGCTCTCGGAGCCGATCAGCACCATCGTGAACGCGGTGCGGGTGGCGCTCGAGCGCACGCCGCCCGAGCTGTCGGCCGACATCGTGGACCGCGGCATCGTGCTGACGGGCGGGGGCAGCCTGCTGAAGAACCTCGACCGCCTGCTGCGCGAGGAGACCGGCCTGCCGGTCTCCGTCGCCGAGGATCCGCTCTCGTCGGTCGTGCTCGGGACGGGCAAGATGCTCTCGGACTTCGACCTGCTGCGCAAGATCAGCCTCGACTAGGGGTACGGCGTGCCGAGATGACGGCGGGGGCTGTCACGAGCAGGAGCCGGCTGCTGCTGGCGGGGCTGGTGATCACGCACCTGGTGGCGATCAGCGGCCAGGTCGACGCGGGAGGCAGCACGCTGCTCGAGCGCATGCTGCTCGGGGCGCTGGCGCCGGTGGAGGGCATGGCGAGCGGCGCCGTGGGCGGCCTGCGCGGCGCCTGGCGGCGCTACGTCGCCCTGCGCGAGGTGCGTGAGGAAAACCGCCGGCTCGCCGAGCGCGTGGAGGTGCTCGAGCTGTTGCTGCAGCAGAAGCAGGACCGGGTGCGGGAGGCCGACCGCTTGCGCGGTCTGCTGGGCCTGCGCGAGGCGCACGCCCTCGAGACGGTCGCCGCCGCGGTGGTCGCCCGCCAGGGACAGCCCTGGTTCCGCTCTGTGCTGGTCGATCGCGGCCGGGACTCGGGCATCGTCCTCGACGCGGCAGCCATCACGCCCCAGGGCGTTGCCGGGCGGGTGGTGGCGGTCGGCCCGGCCGCCGCGCGCGTGCAGCTGCTGCTCGACCGCGAGTGCGCCGTCGGCGTGCTCGTCGAACGCAGCCGCGTGACGGGCGTCGTGCAGGGTCAGGTCGGCATCGGCGAGACGGGAACCGGCGAGCTGCTGATGAAGTACGTGCCCGCGCTGGCGGACGTGACGGTCGGCGACCGCGTGCTGAGCTCCGGCCTCGACGGCATCTATCCCAAGGGGCTGCTGGTGGGCGAGGTGGTCTCGGTGGGCCGCCCGGCGGGCCTCTTCCGCGACGTGATCGTGGCGCCCGCGGTGGCCTTCGACCGCGTCGAGGAGCTGCTGCTGGTGAAGCCGTCGGGCCGCAGCCTGGCGCTCGACAAGGGCGTCCGATGAGGTGGCTCGGCAGTATTCTCGCGCTCCTGGTGGCGCTCCTCGCCCAGACGGCGCTCGGCCAGCTGGCGCCGGCGCAGGCACGCCTGCTGGACCTGTTCCTGCTCGTGGTCGTCTACTGCGGGCTCGTGTTCGGCGAGAGCCACGGCATGCTGGTGGGCGCCGCCGCGGGCTGGATCCAGGACTCGCTGGCCGGCGGCTCGGTGGTGGGCATCTCGGGTCTCTCCAAGGTGATCGTGGGCTTCGGCGTCGGCGTCGCCGGCGCCCGCTTCCTGGTCGGCGGCGGCGCGCAGCGCCTGCTCGTGGTGTTCGTCGCCTCGCTGGCGGACGCGCTGCTGGTCGAGCGCCTAGCGGGCCTGTTCGAGCTGCCGCTCGGCGAGATCGGCTACCTGGACCTGCTGGCGCGCGCGGTGGTCACCGCCGCGGTCGGCGCCGCGCTCTACGAGCTTCTCGAGCGCCGGCTGCTTCGCGAGGCGCGGCCGTGAGGCTCTACGAAGACGTCCGCGCGCTCGAGCCGCGGCTCGGCGCCCTGCAGGCCGTCGCGCTCGGCCTGGTGCTGGCGCTGCTCGGCTACTTCTGGTACCTGCAGGTGCTGCGCGCCCGCTACTACCGCGAGCTCGCCGAGAACAACCGCATCCGCACCGTCCCGCTGGCGGCCCCGCGTGGCCCGCTGCTCGACCGCAACGGTCGCGTGCTGGTCGAGAACCGCGCCTCCTTCAACATCGTGCTGCACCCCGACCAGCTCGAGGACGAGGACGCAGTGGTGACGCGGCTCTCGTCCGTGCTCGGCATCGGCGAGGCGCAGATCCGCGAGCGCCTGGCGCGCCGCGTCGGCTTCCGCCCGGTCACCGTGAAGACGGACGCCGGCCTGTCGGACGTGGCGGCGATCGAGGCGCGGCGCCTGGAACTGCCCGAGGCGGCCGTCGAGGTGATCCCGCTGCGCAGCTACCCGCTGGCGGCCGCCGCGGCCCACGCGCTCGGGCGCGTGGGCGAGGTGACGGAGCGCCAGCTGACGAACCCCGAGTTCGCCGGCCTCGCGCCCGGCGCGTTGATCGGCCAGGCCGGCGTCGAGTACCAGTACAACCGCCAGCTGATGGGCCAGGACGGGCGGCGGCGCGTCGTCGTCAACAGCCGCGGCGTGGAGGTGGCGGAGACGGAACGGCAGCCCCCGCTCGACGGTCCGAGCCTCACGCTGACGCTCGACGCCGGCCTGCAGCGCGTGATGGACGAGGCCTTCGCCGGCCGCGCGGGCAGCGCGGTGGCCCTCGATCCGCGCAGCGGCGAGATCCTGGCGATGACCTCGCTGCCCGCCTTCGATCCGAACACCTTCGCGAGCGGCATCGAGCCCGCGCTGTGGAACGAACTCGCCACCAACGAGGACACGCCGCTGATGAACCGGGTGATCCAGGGGCAGTACGCGCCTGGCAGCACCTTCAAGATCGTGATGGCGATCGCGGCGCTGGAGGAAGCCGTCATCACGCCGCACACCACCTTCTACTGCCCGGGCTACCTCTCGGTCTACAACACCGTGTTCCGCTGCGCCCGCCCGGGCGGCCACGGCGTCGTCGACGTGCGCAAGGCGCTGCAGCACTCGTGCAACGTGTTCTTCTACCAGGTCGGCATCCGGCTCGAGATCGAGCGCATCGCGAAGTGGGCGCGCCGGCTGGGGCTGGGCTCGCCCACCGGCGTCGACCTGCCGCACGAGAGCTCGGGACTGGTGCCGGACGGCGCTTGGAAGCTGCGCGCGCTGAAGCTGCCCTGGTGGCCGGGCGAGACGGTGTCGGTGGCGATCGGCCAGGGCGCCCTCACGGCGACGCCGCTCCAGCTCGCCCGGCTGGCGGCGCTCGTCGGCAACGGCGGCCACCTGGTGCGCCCGCACCTGGTGAAGGCGCTCGGCGGCGCTGACCTGCCGGCGCCGCAGGCGCCGGACGTGGGCGCGCGCCCCGAGACGCTGGCGGTGGTGCGCGAGGGCCTCGAGGCGGTGGTGAATGACCAGGGCACCGGCTGGCGCGCGCGGCTGCAGGACTTCATGGTCGCGGGCAAGACCGGCTCCGCCCAGGTGGTGGCGTCGGCGCGCCTCCAGAGGAACCTGGGCGTCGAGGCGCTGCGTCCCCACGGCTGGTTCGTGGCCTTCGCCCCCGCCGAGGATCCGCGAATTGCGCTGGCGGTGCTCGCCGAGCACGGGGGCAGCGGGGCCGAGGCGGCCGCCCCCATCGCGCGGCGCGTGCTGGCGCATTTCTTCGGCGTCGACGGAGCAGCGCTCGGGACGACGACGCTCGCTGCCGCGCTGCCGGCGGGGAGGTAGCGGGCGCCATGGCCGTCGATCGGCGCATGCTGTACAACATCGACTGGCTGCTGCTCGGCACTGTGCTGCTGCTGTGCCTGATCGGTGTCGCGACGGTGCTGTCGGCCACGGAGACGGGCCGCTTCTCGGGCCTGCACCTCAAGCAGCTCGCTCTCGCCGGCCTCGGGCTCCTGGCGATGCTGGCGACGCTGCTCGTCGACTACCGGCGCCTCGCCGACCGCGCGCCGCTGCTATACCTGGCGGCGGCCGGTGCCCTCACCTGGCTGCTGCTGTTCGGGCCGCGGGTGGCGGGCGCCCGCCGCTGGTTCGTGATCGGAGGCTTCCAGCTCCAGCCGTCCGAGCTGACCAAGCTGGTGGCCGCGCTGCTGGTGGCCAAGCTTTTCGCCGACGTGCGCAAGGAGAGCCTGGGGTTGTTCGACGTGCTGGCGCCCGGCGCCGTGATCGGCCTGCTGGCGCTGCTGATCGCCGCCGAGCCGGACCTCGGCACCGCCTTCTGCCTGGTGCCGCTGTTCTTGTCGGTGGCCTTCCTGGCGGGGCTGCGCATGAAGGCCGTCGCCACTGCCTTCCTGGCGCTCGCCGTGATCGGCGGGCTCGGCTTCCAGTACGCGCTCAAGGACTACCAGAAGTCCCGCATCTACACCTTCCTCGATCCGAGCCTCGACCCGCGCGGCGCCGGCTACCAGAAGATCCAGTCGGAGATCGCGGTCGGCTCCGGCGGGCTCGCCGGCAAGGGCTACCGCAACGGCAGCCAGAGCCAGCTCGGCTACCTGCCGGCGCGCCACACGGACTTCGTGTTCTCGGTGCTGGCCGAGGAGTTCGGCTTCCTCGGGGTCTCGGGCGTGCTCGGCCTCTACCTGCTGGTGCTCTGGCGGGCGCTCGACACCGCCAAGCTCGCGCGCGACCGCGTCGGCGCCTACCTGGCGGTCGCGGTCGCGGCGACCCTCGGTTTCCAGGTTGTGTACAATGTCGCGATGGTGGCCGGTCTGGTTCCGGTCAAGGGGCTGCCGCTGCCTTTCATGAGCTACGGCGGCTCTTCCCTGATCGCGTCGCTGATGGGCATCGGCCTCATCCTGAACGTGCGGATGAGGCGCTTCGCGAACTGATCCGAAGGATCCTTGGTTCGCCCCCGCTCTCATCTACGCCCCGCCAGCCGCGCAGGGCACGATTTCTCAAGGGCCGCGCTCGCGGCGCCGCAGGGCGCCCGAACGAGCGCTTCGTCCGAGCCCCAGGTCCGGTCCCTTCGTCGCGTCGTTGCTCCGCGCGGGAGGGCCCCTGGGCTCGAGTCAAGGATCCTCAATGACCCGAGACCTCATCGTGAGCTGCACGCCGCGCGAGACGCGCATCGCGCTGCTCGAAGACGGCGTCGTCGCCGAGATCTTCATCGAGCGTGAGAAGGGCCGGGGCATCGCCGGCAACATCTACAAGGGCCGGGTCACCCGGGTGATCCCCGGCATGCAGTCCTCCTTCGTGGATCTCGGTTCCGGCCGCGACGCCTTCCTCTACGCCGGCGACGTGATGGAGGGGCTGGAGGAGAACCTGCTCTCGCCCGAAGAGCGCGGCCCGGGCGCGGAGCGCCCGATCGAGGACAAGCTGCACGCGGGCCAGGACATCCTGGTCCAGGTGCTGAAGGAGCCGCTCGGCCAGAAGGGCGCCCGCATCACCACCCACGTCTCGCTGCCCGGCCGCTACCTCGTCTACATGCCGACCGTCGAGCACGTCGGCGTCTCGCGCAAGATCACGGACGAGGACGAGCGCCGGCGCCTGAAGACGCTGCTGAAAGAGATCCGCCAGGAGCGCGGCGGCGGCGGCTTCATCGCGCGCACGGCCGGCCGCGACCGCAGCGCCGAGGACTTCCAGCGCGACGCCCGCTACCTGACGCGGGCCTGGGACGAGGTGCGCGCCCTGGCACAACGGCAGAAGGCCCCCGCGCTGCTGCACCGCGAGCTGGGCCTGGTGCAGCGCCTGCTGCGGGACATCCTGTCGGGCGACGTCGCCACGATCCGCCTGGACAGCGAGCGCGAGTACCGCGCGACGCTCGACCTGGTGAACGAGCTGCAGCCCGAGCTGGCGCCGCGGGTGCGGCTGCACGACGGCCCGACCGGCATCTTCGAAGAGCACGGCGTCAGCGTCGAGCTGGAGCGCGCGCTGCGCTCGAAGGTGTGGCTGAAGTCGGGCGGCTACATCGTGATCAACCAGACGGAGGCGCTCGTCGCGATCGACGTCAACACCGGACGCTACATCGGCAAGCAGCGCCTGGAGGACACCATCCGCGACACCAACCTGGAGGCGGCGGCCGAGATCGCGCGCCAGGTGCGCCTGCGCGACCTCGGCGGCATCATCGTGGTCGATTTCATCGACATGGAAGAGCGCAAGAGCCGCAAGCAGGTGATGTCGGTGCTCGAGCGTGAGCTCGGCAAGGACCGCTCGCCGTCGAAGCTGCTCGGCGTCGACGAGTTCGGCCTGGCGATCATCACGCGCAAGCGAGTCAAGCAGTCGCTCGAGCGGCTGCTGTGCGAGCCCTGTCCCTACTGCATCGGCAGCGGAATGATCAAGACGGCGGCCACGGTCTGCTCGGAGATCTACGACGAGATCCGCCGGCTGGCCACCGACATGCGGGGCCAGGGGCTGGTGCTGCGCGTCAGCCCCGAGATCTCGCGCGCGTTCTCGGAGGAGCAGGCGGACCTGCTGCGCGACCTGCAGGCGCTGACGGGCGGCTCGATCAGCGTCGAGGGCGATCCGCTGCTGCACCAGGAGCAGTTCGACGTCGTCGCGCGCTAGCCGGCCGCCGGCCGCGGCGGCGGGCAGGCCTGTGTGAAGGACCCCGAGCTGGAGGCGTTCGTCGAGGCGCTCGAGCGGCGCCTCACGCAGCTGCGCGGGCAGCCGCACACGCTGTCGCCGCGCGAGTTCGAGCTGGCGCGCGGCTGGTTCGCCGCGGGCGCCGGCCTCGCCGTCGTGCTGCGGGGCGTCGAACAGGCCTTCGCGCGCGAGCCGACCGCGTCTTCGCTGGTCTTCTGCGACCGCTTCGTCGACGCGGCGCTGGCCGGCGCGCGCGACCAGCAGCCCGGGCGCGAGCCGGCTCAGGCGCTCGATACCCCCGAGGACGTCGCGGGCCGGGTGTCGGCGCTGGTGCGCGGTCTCGAGCGGCAGGCGGCGATCGCGGCGTTCGAGCGGCCGCTGCGCAAGCTGCGCGAGATCGAGGACCTGCTGGCGGTGGCGCCGCGCCCGAACTGGGCCTACGTGGGCGACCTGCTCGAGGACATCGAGGAGCAGATCTCGCGGGCGGCGCTCGAGGCGCTTTCGCCGGCCGAGCGCGAAGCGCTCAGCGCTGAGGCCGAGCGCGCCGTCGAACGGCAGCGCGGGCGCGTCGCCGACCCGGCGCTCGCGTCGGCTCGCCGGCGCCAGCTGCTGCGCCGGGCACGCGAGCGCTTCGGCCTGCCGGGCCCGCGGGTCTAGCCAGCGGGTGCCAGCCGTGGCGGGCGAGGTCCACCCGCTCGCCGACGAAGCGCACGCCCTCCGCGCGCAGCCGGCGTGCCTGCTCGGCCATGCCGGCGCCGTCGCGGGGTGAGATGCGGCCGCCCGCGCCGATCACCCGGTGCCACGGCACGTCCCGCTCGCCCGCCGGCAGCGCCCGCAGCGCCCAGCCGACGGCGCGCGCGCCGCGGGCGACGCCCAGCAGGCGCGCGAGCTGCCCATAGGTCAGCACGCGGCCTCGCGGGATGGCCCGCGCCGCGCTCCAGACGCGCCGGAAGAAACTGTCGCGCGTCAGGGCCGCGGGGAGGGCGTCGGCGTCGGCTGCGGGGCCGGCGCGGCGGGCGCGGACGCGGGAGCGACGCGCTCGGGTGCGGCCTGTGGCGAGACGCGGAACTCGTCGTCGCCGGGCGGCGCGGGCGCGGACGCCGCCGCGGGAGCGGCCGGCGCCGCGAGCGGCGCGCCGAGGGTGTCGTCGGGCGGATCCAGGATCGAGCCGCTCGACGGCAGGTCCACCTGCAGCGGCACCTCGCGCACGCGGATGTCGACGGCCGCGCTCTTGCGCAGGTCGGCGAGGTAGTGCTCGTAGGCGTCCGCGCGACGCGCGCTCGTCAGGCGCTTCCGGATCTCCTCCTTGACCTGCTCGAAGGGCGTCGTGCCGCCCTCGACGCGCGCCTCGACCCTGAGGATCTGGTAGCCGGACCCCGAAGCGATCGGGTCCGAGACGCCGCCGGGCGGCAGCGCGAACGCGATCTTCTCGACGTCGGGGTGCAGCTCGCCGTGGTTCAGCAGGCCGAGGTCGCCGCCGGATGCACGGCTGGGGGCCTTGGAGTAGGTTCGCGCCAGCTCCGCGAAGTCCTCGCCGGCGCGGGCCCGCGCGACCAGCCCCTGCGCCTGCTCGAGCGCGTCGCCGGCGTCCGAGGTCACCAGCAGCTCCTGCAGGCGCACCGCGGGGGGCTTGGTGTACTCGCCGCGCCGCGCCTCGTAGTCGGCGGCGAGATCGGCCTCGGTCACCTGGATCTTCGACTCCACCTCTCGCGAGAGCACCTGGCGCGTCATGATCGAGCGCTCGACGCTGCGCTTGAGATCGTCGACGGTCATGCCTTCGCGCGCGAGCTGCTCCTGGAAGGCCTCCTCCGAGGTGATGTTGTTCTCCTTCTTGATGTTCTCGATCACGTCGGCGATGTACTCGGGCGGCATGCGGAAGCCGAGCTCCTTCGCCCGCTGCAGCAGCAGCACCTCGTCGATCGCGTCCTGCAGGATGCGCGCGTTGTTCTGGCGCAGGAACTGCTCGACGCGGTCGGCGGTCACGCGCGCGGCCTGCGCCGCTTGCACCTGACGGGCGGTGAAGTCGGAGAGGGTGACGATCTCGCCGTTGACCTTCGCCACCACGCGCTCGACGATCTCGCCGGGCGCCGGCGAGGACAGCAGCGCGGTCAGGATCAGGTTAGGAACCAGCAGGACCAGCGTTCGCGGCTTCATAGTTCACCTTTGCCGTCTCGAGCAGCTGGAGGACGAAGGCCCGGACGGCCCGGTCCGAGCGCTCCTGCGCGAGTCGCGTGCGGATCTCCGCGCGTGCCTCCTCGAGCCCGCGCGTGCGCGCCGGCTCGCGCCCGTCGACCTTCAGCACGTGGTAGCCGTACGGGGACTTCACGACATCGGAGACCCGGCCGGGGCGCAGCGCGAATGCGGGCTCGTCCAGCTCCGGCGGCAGCTCCCCGCGGGAGAACGAGCCCATCATCCCGCCCGAAACGGCGTCGGGCGCGCGCGACTGCGTGCGCGCCAGCGTCTCGAAGCTGCGCGGATCGCGCTGCAGCCGGCGCCGCACGTCGCGCGCTTCGTTCTCGGTCCCCACCAGGATCTGGCGCAAGGTCACCCTCTCGGGCTGCTCGAACTCGGCCGCGTGCCCGGCGTAGTAGGCGTCGACGTCGGCGTCGCTCACCTCCGCCTGCTCGAGCACCCGGGACGCGAGCAGCCTCTCGACCGCCGTCCGCTCCTCCTCGGGGCTCGCCTGCGGGGCGATCAGCCCCTCCGCACGCGCCTTCAGCACCAGCACGCGCTCCTCGACGAACGACTCGAAGACGGCGCGGCGCACGTCGGGAGCGAAGGCTCCGTTGCGGCCCTCGAGGCCGCGCACGTGCCGATCGAACTCGCTGCGGCGCACCTGCTGCTCGCCGAGCGCCAGCACCACCGGGTCGGCGGCCGGCGCGCCGGCGCAACCGAGCGCCAGCAGGGAGGCCAGAAGGCTCACCCTGCGTCCTGGCGCCAAGTCACCCAAGCGCTTCATTATAGGCCGCCCGCTGCGCCGGCCCCGCGCACCGCTTCGAGCCGCCCGAGCAGGGCGTCGAGCTCGGGCGCGGCGTCGCCGCCGGCCGGGAGCGGGGCGCGCAGCAGCCCCTCCGGGCTGAGCGAGGCGCCGCGCAGACCGCCCACCACCGCGACCAGGGCCTCGGGCGCGAGCGGCGGCGGCAGGCCGAAGCGCAGCAGCAGCGCCCGCTCGCTGCGGTCGACCTGGACGATGCCCAGCGCCTCCGCGCGCAGCCGCAGCCCCGCGTAGCGCAGCAGCGCGTCCGCCTCGGGCGGCGGCGCCCCGTAGCGGTCGCGCAGCTCGCCGCGCAGGCGCGCGATCTCCTCGGCCCGGCGCAACTCGCTGACGCGCTTGTAGAGCGTCATGCGCTGCTGGACGTCGGGCACGTACTCGGGCGGCAGCCGGAGATCCACCCGCAGGTTCAGGCTGGTGCGCGGCCGCTCGACGCCCTCGTGCCCGCGCAGCTCCTCGATCGTCTGCTCGAGCAGCTTGACGTAGAGGTCGAGGCCCACCGCCTCGATGTGGCCGCTCTGCTGGCCGCCCAGCAGGTTGCCGGCGCCGCGCAGCTCGAGGTCGAGCGCCGCGATGCGGAAGCCGGCGCCCAGGTCCGAGAAGTCGCGGATCGCCGCCAGCCGCTTCTGCGCGATCTCAGAGAGCACGGTGTCCGGCGGCACCAGCAGGTAGGCGTAGGCGCGGCGGTCCGAGCGCCCGACGCGGCCGCGCAGCTGGTAGAGCTGCGCCAGCCCGTAGCGGTCGGCGCGGTTCACGACGAGCGTGTTGGCGCGGGGGATGTCGAGGCCGTTCTCGATGATGGTGGTGGCCAGCAGCACGTCGGCGCGACCCTCCACGAAGGCCAGCATCGACTTCTCGAGCTCCGCCTCCGGCATCTGCCCGTGGCCGACCACGATGCGCGCCTCGGGCACCAGCCGCTGCAGCAGGCCCGCCATCGCCCAGATCGATTCGACGCGGTTGTGCACGAAGTAGACCTGGCCTTCGCGCGCGAGCTCCTGGCGGATCGCCGCCGCGATGGTGTCGGTCGCGAAGCGGACGATCGAGGTCTGGATCGCCAGCCGGTCTTTGGGCGGCGTCTCGATCACCGACATGTCGCGGATGCCGGCGAGCCCCATCTGCAGGGTGCGCGGGATGGGCGTCGCGGACAGCGTCAGGCAGTCGACGCTGGTCTTCAGCTGCTTCAACCGCTCCTTGGCCGCCACCCCGAAACGCTGCTCCTCGTCCACGATCAGCAGCCCGAGGTCGCGGAACGCCACGTCCTTCGAGAGCAGGCGGTGGGTGCCGATCAGAACGTCCACCCGGCCCTCGGCGAGCGCCGCGAGCGCCGCCTTGATCTCGCGCGGCGCGCGGAAGCGCGAGACCATCTCGATCCGCACGGGGAACGGGGCGAAGCGGCGCCGCAGGGTCTGCCAGTGCTGGAACGCCAGCACGGTGGTGGGGGCCAGCACCCCGACCTGCTTGCCGTCGAGCACCGCGCGCATCGCCGCCCGCATCGCGACCTCGGTCTTGCCGTAGCCGACGTCGCCGCAGATCAGCCTGTCCATCGGACCCTGGGCGGCCATGTCGGCCGCGACGTCGGCGATCGCCTGCGCCTGGTCGGGCGTCTCCTCGTACTCGAAGCTCTCCTCGAACTCGCGCAGCCAGGGGCTGTCCGCCGCGAAGGCGTGGCCGGGCCGCGTTTTGCGTTCGGCGTAGAGCTTCAGCAGCTCCTGGGCCATGTCGCGCATCGCCTTCTTGACGCGCTTCTTGACCTTGTCCCACTGCCCGCTGCCGAGACGGTCGAGCGCGGGGTGCTTGCCCTCCAGGCTCGAGTGCTTCTGGATGCGGTCGAAGCCGTCGACCGGCACCTTCAGCCGGTCGCGGCCCTGGTAGCGCAAGACCATGAACTCGCGCGGGATGCCGCCGAGCGCGATGGTCTCGAGCCCTTCGAAGCGGCCGACGCCGTGGTCCTGGTGCACGACCAGGTCGCCCAGCTTGAGATCACGGAAGTCGGAGAGGAAGCCGCGCGCGCCGCGGCCCCGGCGGCCGTGCAGGTGCGCCTCCTCGGGGAAGACGTCGCCGTCGGCGTAGAGCCGCAGGCCGGCCTCGGGGAGCTCGAAGCCCGCGGTCAGCGCCCCGACGCGAATCTCGACGGGGGCGCCCTCGCCCGTCGCGAGGCCCGATTCCGCGAGCACGTCGCGCAGCCGGTCGGCGCGCCCCTGGTTGCCGAGGAACACCAGCGTGCGTCCGCCCGTCTCCCGCAGGTCGGCTTCGAGCGCGCGCAGGTCTCCCGCGTAGCGCCGCACCGGCCGGCAGACGAGGGCGCGGCTGCGGCTCGGCTCGAGGTCCAGCTCTCGCAGCTCGAGCGGCGCCGTGCCGAGGCGCTCGAAGAGCGCGTCGGCTCGAACCAGGCCCTCGTCCGCCTCCGGGGCGACCACGTCCGGGTGCGCCGCGCGGTCCTCGCGGGCCCGCTCCCCGAACGCCAGCGCCTCGTCTCTCACCGCTTCCGGCTCGAGCACGACCGGCAGCGCTTCGGGCAGGTAGTCCCAGGCCGCAGTGGTGGCCCCGGTCACCAGTGGAAGCAGGTCGGGCAGGGTCTCGGGCAGGAACCCCCGCGCCAGCCGCTCGATGAAGGCCGCGCCTTCGCGCAGGCGGCCGAAGCGCGCCTCCAGCAAAGGAGTCAGCCGCTCGAGCACGGAGCGGCTGGCGAAGGCGTCGGAGAGCGGCAGCACCTCGAGCGTCTCGATCTCGCCGCGGCTGCGCTGCGTCTCGGGGTCGAAGGCGCGCAGGCTCTCGATCGTGTCGCCCAGGAACTCCAGGCGCACCGGATCCTCGCGGTCGGGCGGGAAGATGTCGAGGATGCCGCCGCGGCGCGCCATCTCACCGGCCTCCGTCACCGGGTCCTCGCGTCGATAGCCGCACTCGTCGAGGGCTTCCTGCAGGATGTCCGGCGTCATTTCCTCGCCGCGCCGGAGCGTGACGACCCGTGTCTCGAAGAGCCGCGGAGCGACGACCGGGCGCAACAGGCCGGCGGGGGAGGCCACCACGGCGCGCAGGCGACCCCGGCGAGCGGCGTGGAGCGCCGCGGCCCGCCGCAGCGCGGCCTCGGGGTGGCGCGGCAGTCCGCGGAAGGGCGCGGGGCCCGGCGCGGGGAAGGCCAGCACCTGGCCGGCGACTCCCTGCTCGGCGGCCCAGGTCCGCAGATCGCGGGCGGCGAGCTCCACCTCGCGCTCGTGCGGCACGACCACCAGCAGCGGCCGGTCCGGCGCCACCAGCAGGGGCAGCAGCAGGCGAGCCGAGCCCTGCACCCCCCCCAGTCGGGCCGGCTCACCCGCGGCGAGCCGCTGCGCGAGCTCCCGCAGCGCGGGCTGCTGCGCGAGCGCGCGCAGCCAGGCCGCGCTCACGAGCGGCGGATGCGCTCGACGATCCCGCTCGTCGAGCGGCCCGGCACCAGCGCGATGCGCTCGACCCGGCCTCCATTCGCGCGCACGCTGTCGGCGCCGACGATCTCGTCGGGCCCCCAGTCGGCGCCCTTCACCAGCACGTCGGGCAGCAGCGCCTCGATCGTCTCGCGGGGCGTGTCCTCGCCGAAGATCAGCACGCGGTCGACCGGCTCCAGCGCGCGGAGCAGCTCGGCGCGCTCGATCTGCGGCACCAGCGGCCGACCTTCGCCCTTCAGGCGGCGCACCGAGGCGTCGGAGTTGATCGCCACCACCAGCAGGTCGCCCAGCGCGCGCGCCTGCTCGAGCAGGGCGACGTGGCCCGCGTGCAGCAGGTCGAAGCAGCCGTTGGTGAAGACGACGCGGCGGCCCTCGGCCCGCCAGCGCGCGCGCTCCTCGAGCGCCGCTGGATCGAGGCTCACGAGCCGCTCTCGTCCGGCTCGCGCTCGCGAGCGAGGTCGAACTCGCGGGCCTCCGTCTCGCGCAGGTCGAGCTCGGGCCGCGGCTCCGGCGGCTTCAACGAGACCCCGCCCGAGAAGCTCCAGCTGTGGGCGGGGCGGTAGACGCCCACGTCCTTGACGCGGCTCTTGACGCGGAACGAGTAGAGGCCGCGGTGGTAGTCGTAGGGCGTGCCGTCACGCCGATGCGCCGCCACGTCGATCAGGTAGGTGCCCTCGACCAACCGCAGGTCCTGGAGCTCGATTTCGACGGCGGCCGCGCCGGTGATGCTGGTCGGCACGTACTCCTCGAGGTGGGTGTTGGTGCCGTACACGCTGACGCCGTCGGCGCCGAAGATGCCGATGCCGAACACGAAGTCCTCGAGCGGCTCGCGCGCGTGCAGGCTGAGCCGCACGCGCAGCGTCTCGCCCGGCACGTAGACGTGCCGCTCGCGGCCCTGGGCGTCGAGCAGCTCCACCCCGGAGATCTCGATCTCGCGCGCACCCCAGCGGCCCTGGCGGTAGCCGTGGTCGCCCGGCTCGGCGTCGCCGGGCGCCGCCGCGGGCGCAGGCGCGTCGAGCGGCGCGTCGCTCTTCAGCAGCTCGTGCTCGCGGGCGAGCAGAGCCTCCTCGCCGCCGGCGACGTAGGTGAGGTAGCGGTCGATCACGCGCTTGGGATCGCCCTGATCCGCCTTGCCGCCGCGGCGCAGCCAGAGCGCCTCGTCGCACATCTTCTCGACCAGGCCCAGGCTGTGGGACACCAGCAGGATCGTCTTGCCGCGGCGGCGGAACTCGCCGATCTTGTCGAGGCACTTGCGGGTGAAGGCCTCGTCGCCCACCGCCAGCACCTCGTCGATCAGCAGCACGTCGGGATCGACGTGGATCGCGACCGCGAAGCCGAGGCGCATGTACATGCCGGACGAGTAGGTCTTGACCGGCGCGTCGATGAAGGGCTTGAGCTCGGCGAACTCGACGATCTCGTCGAAGCGCTCCTGCACCTGCTGGCGCGTCAGCCCCAGCATGATGCCGTTGATCGCCACGTTCTCGCGGCCGCTGATCTCCGGGTGGAAGCCGGCGCCCAGCTCGATCAGCGCCGAGATGCGGCCGTCGACCACCAGCGTGCCGCTGGTGGGCTTGGTGATGCCCGCGAGCAGCTTCAACAGCGTCGACTTGCCGGAGCCGTTCTCGCCGATGACGCCGAAGGTGCAGCCCTTCGGCACCTCGAACGAGACGCCGGCGAGCGCCGTGAAGGTCTCGTCCGGGGTCAGGTCCCGCAGCAGGCTGCCGCTGACGATGGCGCTCTTCAGCGTCTTGAACTGGTTCTTGTGCAGGAAGCGCCGGTACAGCTTGCGCACGTCCCGGGCGACGACCGCGGGGCCGGGCATCGCCTACACCTCCTCGGCCAGCGTGTCGCGCAGGCGCTCGAAGAGCGCGGCGCCCAGCACGAACAGCACGAGCGCCACCGCGGCCGCCCCCAGCAGGCCGCGCCAGTCGGTGAAGCGGCCGTCGAACAGCATCTGCTGGTAGGAGACCACCACGTGCGTCAGCGGGTTCAGCCGCAGCGCGCGGCGCAGCGGCCCCTGCTCCAGCTCGGCGTAGGCGTAGATCACCGGCGTCGCGAAGAACCACAGGTGCAGCACGTGGGCCAGGATGCTCTGGATGTCGCGGAAGTGGACGCTCAGCGCCGAGACCAGCAGCGCCAGGCCCAGCGTGAAGACGAGCTGCACCACGAGCGGAAGCGGGATCAGCAGGGCGCTCGGCCCGAGCTTGCCCTCGTAGAGCAGCACGGCCAGCAGGATCGGCAGCCCCAGCAGGAACTGCACCAGGTTCGTCAGCACCGTCACCGTCGGCAGCACCTCCGCCGGGAACAGCACCTTCTTGATCAGGTTGCCGCCGGCGATCAGGGATCCCGAGGCCTCGGCGATCGACGCCTGGAAGAAGGTCCAGGGCAGGATGCCGCAGAACAGAAACAGGAAGTAGGGCTCCACCTGGCTCGAGCGCGGCACCGCCAGCACGTAGCCGAAGACGATGCCGTAGACGAGCAACAGCAGCAGCGGGTTGATGAAGCTCCACAGGAAGCCGAGGACGCTGCCGCGGTAGCGCGCCTTCAGCTCGCGCGAGACGAGGCTCTCGATCAGCAGGCGGTAGCGGAAGAGCGTGCGGAGCTGTGCGAGCATTCGGTCTAGCAGGCGGCCCTGCGCGGGGCGGCGGGCGCGTGCGGGCTCAGGAGCTGCGGCGCTTCTTGGCGACCGCCAGCCGTGTCACCGCGCGCACGTAGTCGAGATGGGCGTCCTGGTAGCCCGCTTCGTCCTTGATCAGGCCCATGCGGTCCTCGGCGTGCTTCAGCGCCAGCTCGGCGCGGCCCACGTCGATGTCCTCGGCGCGCTCGCCGATCTCGGCCAGGATGTTGACGCGGTCTGCCAGCACCTCGCAGAAACCCCAGAAGCAGGTGATGTGGAAGCGCTCGCCGCCGCGGCCGTAGCTGATCTCGCCCAGGCCGAGGGTCGACAGGAACGGCGTGTGCCCCGGCCGCACGCCGAAGCAGCCCTGCTCGCCGGGCGCCACCACGTCGTCGACCTCCTCGCGCAGCAGCAGGCCCTCGGGTGTCACCACCTCGAGCAGCAGCGTCGTGGGCAGCGTGCCCGGCTGAGCGGCCATTTCGTGTTCCCCGCGCCTTTCAGCTCTCGAGCTTCTTGGCGGCCTCGAACACCTCTTCGATGCCGCCGACCAGGAAGAACGCCTGCTCCGGGATGTGGTCGCATTCGCCGTCCACGATCATGCGGAAGCTCTTGATGCTCTCCTCGAGCTTGACGTACTTGCCGGGGATGCCGGTGAACTGCTCGGCCACGTGGAACGGCTGCGACAGGAACTTCTGGATCTTGCGCGCGCGCGCGACGGAGATCTTGTCGTCCTCGGACAGCTCGTCGATGCCCAGGATCGCGATGATGTCCTGCAGGTCCTTGTAGCGCTGCAGGATCTGCTTGACGTCGCGCGCCGTCTCGTAGTGCGCCTTGCCGATCACGCGCGGGTCGAGGATACGCGAGCTCGAGGCGAGCGGGTCCACCGCGGGGTAGATGCCGAGCTGCGCGATCTGGCGCGAGAGGTTGGTGGTGGCGTCGAGGTGGGCGAAGGTGGTGGCCGGCGCCGGGTCGGTGTAGTCGTCGGCCGGCACGTAGATCGCCTGGATCGAGGTGATCGAGCCGTTGCGCGTCGAGGTGATGCGCTCCTGCAGCTCGCCCATCTCGGTCTGCAGCGTCGGCTGGTAGCCGACGGCCGAGGGCATGCGGCCGAGCAGCGCCGAGACCTCGGAGCCCGCCTGCGTGAAGCGGAAGATGTTGTCGATGAAGAGCAGCACGTCCTTGCCCTCTTCGTCGCGGAAGTACTCGGCCGCGGTCAGGCCCGTCAGCGCCACGCGCAGGCGCGCCCCGGGCGGCTCGGTCATCTGGCCGTAGACGAGCGCGGCCTTCGACTTCAGGAAGTCCTTGGTGTCGATCACGCCCGACTCCTGGAACTCGAGCCACAGGTCGTTGCCCTCGCGCGTGCGCTCGCCGACGCCCGCGAACACGGAAACGCCGCCGTGCTGCTTGGCGAGGTTGTAGATCAGCTCCTGGATGATGACGGTCTTGCCGACGCCGGCGCCGCCGAACAGGCCGATCTTGCCGCCGCGCAGGTAGGGCTCGATCAGGTCGATCACCTTGATCCCGGTCTCGAACATCTCGAGCTTGGTCGACTGCTGCTCGAAGCTCGGCGCCGGGCGGTGGATCGGGTACTTTTTCTCGGTGGTGACCGGGCCCAGCTCGTCCACCGGCTCGCCCACGACGTTCAGCACGCGGCCGAGCGTGCCGGGGCCGACCGGCACCGTGATCGGGCCGCCGGTGTCGACCGCCTTCATGCCGCGCACCATGCCGTCGGTCGCCTGCATGCTGACGCAGCGCGCGCGGTTCTCGCCGAGATGCTGCTCCACCTCGGCGATCACGTCGATCGCGACGCCGCCCGCGGCCTTGCCGTCGTCCTTGATGTGCACGGCGTTGTAGATCTGGGGCACGCCCTGGTCGAACTCGACGTCGACGACGGGCCCGATCACCTGCACGACGCGACCGACGTTCTCACTGGCCATTCGCAGTCACTCCGACACTTGACCCTAGGAGGCGGCTCCGGACACGACCTCGATGATTTCCTTCGTGATCGCGGCCTGGCGGACCTTGTTCATGTACAGCGTCAGGCGGTCGATCATCTCGGCGGCGTTGTTGGTGGCGGCGTCCATCGCCGCCATGCGCGCCCCGTGCTCCGCCGCGGCCGACTCCAGCAAGGCGCGCCAGACCTGCGTCTCGACGTGCTTCGGCAGCAGCTCGTCGAAGATGGCGCCCGGCTGCGGCTCGTAGATGTAGTCGAGCGCGGGCTCGGCCGGGTGCAGCTCGCGCCGCTCGATCGGCAGCAGCCGCTCGACCACCACGCGCTGCTGGATCACGCTCTTGAACTCGTTGTAGAGCAGGTAGACCTGGTCGGCCTCGCCGCTCGTGTAGCTGCCGATCAGCTCCCTGGCGATCTGCTGGGCGGTCGGGAAGCGCAGCGCCTGGAAGACGCCCACCCGCTCGGTGCGGATGCGCCAGTTGCGGCGCTTGAAGAAGTCGCGGCCGCGGCGGCCGACGAGCTCGAGCGCCAGCTCCTGGCCGTGCCGGCGCTCGTCCTGCAGGAAGCGCGTCGCCGCGCGGATGATGTTGGCGTTGAAACCGCCGCACAGGCCCTTGTCCGCCGTCACCACCACCAGCAGCAGCCGGTTGGCCGGGCGCTCCTGCAGCAGCGCATGGGAATCCGGCCGCGCGCGGCTGGCGAGGCTGTTGAGGACCTCCAGCATCTTCCGCGCGTAGGGCCGGGCGGCGAACATCGCCTCCTGCGCCCGCCGCAGCTTGGCGGCCGACACCATCTTCATCGCCTTGGTGATCTGCTGCGTGGACTTCACGCTGCGGATCCGCCGCCGGATGTCGATCAGTGCGGGCATCGGCTAGCTCGCGTCCTCGCTGCGGCCGGGCTTCATCCAGCGAGCCCGCGCGGAGTGAATCCGCGCGGGTCGATGCAGGAAAGCCTCCGCTGCGGAAAACGACATCGCCTTGGTGATCTGCTGCGTGGACTTCACGCTGCGGATCCGCCGCCGGATGTCGATCAGTGCGGGCATCGGCTAGCTCGCGTCCTCGCTGCGGCCGGGCTTCATCCAGCGAGCCCGCGCGGA
>JBFWVE010000001.1:693455-1930504 GCA_050246895.1 Vicinamibacteria bacterium
ACATCGCCTTGGTGATCTGCTGCGTGGACTTCACGCTGCGGATCCGCCGCCGGATGTCGATCAGTGCGGGCATCGGCTAGCTCGCGTCCTCGCTGCGGCCGGGCTTCATCCAGCGAGCCCGCGCGGAGTGAATCCGCGCGGGTCGATGCAGGAAAGCCTCCGCTGCGGAAAACGACATCGCCTTGGTGATCTGCTGCGTGGACTTCACGCTGCGGATCCGCCGCCGGATGTCGATCAGTGCGGGCATCGGCTAGCTCGCGTCCTCGCTGCGGCCGGGCTTCATCCAGCGAGCCCGCGCGGACTGAATCATCGGAGGCTTCCCCCGCTACGCCTTGGCCGCGGCCGCCTGGAACACACCCGCGAACTCCTCGAGCGCCCGCTTGAGCGCTTCGCCCGGCTCGCCCTTCAGGTCCTTCTTCTCGGCGATCTGCTTCAGCATGCCGGCGTGGCGCGCGTCGAGGAACGGGTAGAGCTCGGCCTCGTAGCGGCGGCACTCGCTGACCGGGATGGCGTCGAGGTAGCCGTTGGTGGCCGCGTAGATGATCGCCACCTGCTTCTCGGTCGAGAGCGCCATGTACTGGTCCTGCTTCAGGACCTCGACCAGGCGCTCGCCCTTGGCCAGCATCGCCTGCGTCGACTTGTCGAGGTCGGAGGCGAACATCGAGAAGGCCGCCAGCTCGCGGAACTGCGCGAGGTCGAGGCGCAGCCGGCCGGCCACCGACTTCATGGCCTTGGTCTGGGCGGAGCCGCCCACGCGCGAGACCGAGATGCCGACGTTGATCGCGGGGCGCACGCCGGAGTTGAACAGATCCGACTCCAGGAAGATCTGGCCGTCGGTGATCGAGATGACGTTGGTCGGGATGTAGGCCGAGACGTCGCCCGCCTGCGTCTCGATGATCGGGATCGCGGTCAGGCTGCCGCCGCCGTTCTTGTCGCTCAGCTTGGCCGCGCGCTCGAGCAGGCGGCTGTGCAGGTAGAAGACGTCGCCGGGGTAGGCCTCGCGGCCGGGCGGCCGGCGCAGCAGCAGCGAGATCTCGCGGTAGGCGGCGGCATGCTTGGAGAGGTCGTCGTAGATGCAGAGCGCGTGCTTGCCGTTATCCCGGAAGTACTCGCCCATCGCGCAGCCGGAGTAGGGCGCCATGTAGAGGAACGGCGCCGGGTCGCTGGCGCTGGCCGCCACCACGATCGTGTGCTCCATCGCCCCGAAGTCCTCGAGCGTGCGCACCACCTGCGCCACCGTCGAGCGCTTCTGGCCGATCGCGACGTAGATGCAGACGACGCCCTTGCCCTTCTGGTTGATGATGGTGTCGACCGCGATCGCGGTCTTGCCGGTCTGGCGGTCGCCGATCACCAGCTCGCGCTGGCCGCGGCCGATGTTGACCATCGAGTCGATCGGCTTGACGCCGGTCTCGAGCGGCTCGCGCACCGGCTGGCGGTCGACGACGCCCGGGGCGATGCGCTCGACGGCGCCGAAGCGCGTGGTCGCGACCGGGCCCTTGCCGTCGATCGGCTGGCCGAGCGCGTTGACGACGCGCCCCACCATCGCCTCGCCGACCGGCACCGACATGATGCGGCGGGTGCGCTTGACCTGGTCTCCCTCGCGGATCTCGCTGCCCTCGCCCATCAGCACCGCGCCGACCGAGTCCTCCTCGAGGTTGAGCGCCAGGCCCATGACGCCGTGGGGCAGCTCCAGCAGCTCGCCCGACATGCAGTTCTCGAGACCGTGGATGCGGGCGATGCCGTCGCCCACCGACAGCACGCTGCCCACCTCGGAGACGTCGACCCCGGAGCTGAAGCCGCGCAGCTGCTCCTTGAGGATCTTGGTGATCTCGTCGGCGCGAATCTCCATGTGCTCTCCGCTGCGTTAGGCGCTCAGGCGCCGTGCATCAGGCGCGCGCGCAGGCTCTGCAGCCGCCAGCGCACGCTGCCGTCGTAGGTGCGGCCGCCCAGCGTCACGCTGGCTCCGCCCAGCAGCGCCGGCTCCACCGCCGTCTCCAGCTCGACTTCGCGGCCGGTCAGCCCGCGCAGCGCCTGGCGCAGCGCCTCGACCTGCCCGGCGTCGAGCGCCACCGCCGTCGCGGCTCGCGCGGCGAGGACGCCCTGCCGCTCGCGCAGCGCCGCCACGTAGGCGCGCGTGATGGCGCCGAGCAGCCCGATCCGCCCCTTCTCGGCCAGCAGGCCCAGGAGCCGCGCCAGCAGCTCGCTCGCGCGGCCCGTGAAGACCTGCTGGGCCAGCGCGCGCCGGCGCTCGGGCCCGAGCGCCGGGTGGGCGAGGGCCGCGACGAGCTCCCGCTCGCGCGCGAGCAGCGCGACGACGGACTCGAGCTCGCCGCGCAGCGCCACCGGGTCCGCGCCGGTCTCGACGGCGACCTCGAGCAGGGCGTGGCCGTAGCGTCGGGCGGCGCCTTCGGTCTTCTGGTTCATCGCGAGGCCCTGGTCACCGACCCGGCGCTGGGGATCGATCCGTGCATTCTGGTCAATTGCGTTCGGTCGCTGTCGCGCCCCGGCGGATCGGCCAAAACGCGCATCGACGCGGCGAAAAAGGCGCCGGAGATTATCACGCTCGCAGCCCGAAGGTCAAAGCAGCCACGCGGCTTAGCCGGAAACCGGGGACGCTGCGGGGCGCCCGCGGGGCGAGCTCACGAGCGGACGCGCAGGAGGCGCGGTCCGCGCTCGCGGACCCGCCCGACGACCCTGGAGCCGGGGTTCTCCTCCACCAGGGCCCGCGCCTCGGGCTCGCGCAGCGCGACGAGCAGCCCGCCCGACGTCTGGGGGTCGAAGAGCAGGGCGCGCAGCGGCGGGCCGGGGTCGCCGTCGAAGCCGACCTCGTCCTGGTACTGGCGGCGGTTCGCTCCGAGGCCCCCGGGTTGGAAACGCAGCGCCAGCTCGAGCGCTCCGGGCAGCAGCGGCAGCAGGGCCGCGTCGAGCTCGACCGTCACGCCGCTCTCGCGGGCGATCGCCAGCGCGTGGCCCACGAGACCGAAGCCGGTGATGTCGGTCGCGGCGCGCGCGCCCAGCCGGACGGCGGCGGCGGCGGCGGCGGCGTTGAGCAACAGCATGCTGCGGCTGGCCTCGGCGACCACCGGTTCGGGCGCGGCCCCCGCCTTGAGCGCCGTCGCGATCACGCCGGTGCCGAGCGGCTTCGTCAGCACCAGCGCCTCGCCCGGGCGCGCGCGGGCGTTCGTCAGCATGCGCTCGGGGTCGACCAGGCCGGTGATGGCGTAGCCGAACTTGATCTCGGGATCGCGCACGCTGTGGCCGCCGAGCAGCACGGCCCCCGCCTCGTGCAGCTTGCGCTGGCCCCCGCGCACGATGGCGGCCGCCCACTCCAGCGGGAAGTCCTTCTCGGGAAAGGCCGCGATCGACAGCGCCGTCAGCGGCCGTCCGCCCATCGCGTAGACGTCGGAGAGCGCGTTGGCCGCGGCGATCGCGCCGAAGCCCTCGGGGTCGTCCACCACGGGCGTGAAGAAGTCGACGGTCTGCACCAGCGTGTGGCGCTCGTCGAGTCGGAAGACGCCCGCGTCGTCGCCGCTGCGGTGGCCGACCAGGAGGCGCGGATCGTCTTCCGGCGCCAGGGCGCCCAGGACCTGGGCGAGCTCGGTGGGCCCGAGCTTGCTGGCTCAGCCGGCGCAGGAGACCCGCTCGGTCAGCCGGCGGATCCGCTGCCTGTCGTCGCTCATGCTTGCGTTAGGCGAACTGCGTTAGGCGAACGGGCCCGGGCCGCGTTCAGCCGCGGCCCTCGGTTGCCGCGTGCGCCGGCGCCAGCGGCTGCACCGCCCGCTTGGCGGCGGCGCTCATGTCGCAGCTGCCCTCGAAGAAGGCGCCCTCCTCGATCACGAGCTTGGGCGCCACCAGCGTCGCGTGGACCTTGCACCCGGCCAGCAGCTCGATGCGCTGGCGGGCCTGGACCTTGCCCGAGACCGAGCCGCGGATCGAGACGACGCCGCAGTCGATCTCGGCCTCGACCTGGCCTGACTCGCCGATGATCAGCGTGTTCTCGGACAGGATCTTGCCCTTCACGTGCCCGTCGATGCGGAAGGTGTCGCGGAAGCGCAACTCGCCGGTGAACTCCGTGCCGACATCCATGAAGCCGTTCAGATCCTCGGCACTGAAGCCCTTGAGGCCCTTCATCATGCGACGGCCACCATAGCATGGCCTGTCCGCGCCGCCGGCCGGACCCTGGTCCGCCTAGTCGCCCGCCGTCCCGCGCGCGGACCTCGGGGGGCGCCGGCCGCCCGCGCGCGAATCAGTGCGCGCGGCCGCGCCCCGCCCGCAGCAGCAGCTCGAAGAGCCGGTTGAGCTCGGCCTCGCTGGCGAACTCGATGCGCAGCGCCCCGCCCTTGCCGCGGCGCGCGATCGCCACCCGCGCGCCGAGCGCCGCGCGCAGGCGCTCCTCGGCCGCCCGCGTGTTGGGGTCGCGGCGGGCGGGCCGCGACGCGCGCGGCGCTTTGAGCCGTGCCACGCGGTGCTCCACCTCGCGCACAGACAAGCCCCGGCGCGCCGTCAGCCGCCCGAGCGAGAGCTGGTCCTCCGGCGCGTCGAGCGAGAGCAGCGCGCGGGCGTGCCCGGCGTCGATCCTGCCCTCCGCCAGCAGCTCGCGCAGCTCGCGCGGCAGCTTCAACAGGCGCAGCGTGTTGGCGATCGTGGAGCGGTCGCGGCCGACGCGGCGCGCGATCTCCTCCTGCGTCAGCCGCAGCTCCTCCTGCAGGCGCTGGAAGGCGAGCGCCTCCTCGAGCGGGGACAGCTCCTCGCGCTGGATGTTCTCCACGAGCGCCAGCTCGAGCAGGCGCTCGTCGGGCACGTCGCGCAGCGAGACCGGGACGCTCGGCAGGCCCAGCTTCTGGGCGGCGCGCCAGCGGCGCTCGCCGGCGATGATCTGGTAGCGGCCGCCGACCCGGCGCACCAGGATCGGCTGGATGATGCCGCTCTCCCGGATCGAGGCCGCCAGCTCGTCGAGCTGCCGCGGGCGGATGCTGCCTCGCGGCTGAAAGGGGTTCGGCTCGAGCGACGCGGTCGGGACGTTGAGGCCGGCGGCCGGCGCGTCCTCAGGTTCGGGCAGGAGGGCGGACAGCCCCTTCCCCAGCGCCTTTCTTTTCATGGGCCATCAGTTCCTTCGCGAGGTCCAGGTAGGCCTCCGCCCCCCGGGATCGGATGTCGTAGAGCAGGATCGGCTTGCCGAAGCTCGGCGCCTCGCCCAGCCGCACGCTGCGGGGCACCACCGTTCGGAACACCTTGTCCTTGAAGTGGCCGCGGATCTCGCCCATCACCTGCTGGTTGAGGTTGGTGCGCTCGTCCACCATCGTGAGCAGCACGCCCTCGAGCGACAGGCCGGGGTTGAGCGCCCGCTGCACCCGGCGCATGGTCGCCGTCAGCTCGGAGACGCCTTCGAGGGCGAAGTACTCGCACTGGATCGGCACCAGCACGCTGTGGGCGGCCGAAAGCGCGTTGACGGTCAGCAGGCCGAGGCTCGGCGGGCAGTCGACGAGGACGTAGTCGTAGGCGTCGGCGACCGGCTGCAGCGCCTCGCGCAGGCGGAACTCGCGGGCGAGCAGCGGCACCAGCTCCACCTCGGCGCCGGTGAGGTTGCGGTCCGAGGGGGCCAGCCGCAGGTGCTCGAGGTCGGTCGCCACCAGCACCTGCTCGAGCGGGATCTGGTCGATCAGGACGTCGTACAGGCTGGGGCGAGCCTCGCGGGACTTGCGGCCGAGGCCCGAGGTCAGGTTGCCCTGCGGGTCGGCGTCGACCACCAGCACCCGCCGCTCGGCTGCGGCGAGGCTCGCCCCGAGGTTGATGGCGGTGGTCGTCTTGCCCACCCCGCCCTTCTGGTTCGCCACGGCGATGATCCGGCCCACGTCCCTCGAGAACCCCCTGGCGACGGCCGCGGCCTGGCTGGCGGGCCCGCGGGCCGGGGAGGATAGCACGCAGGCCCGGGCGGCGTTCCACGTGAAACCCCGGGGCGTCACCCCGAGGGGCGCCCGGCGTTTCACGTGAAACTCCGGCCGCCGGACCGCCTAGATCGGCCGGCGACGCAGCACGCTGAGGCCGGGGGTGGCCTGCTCGAGCTCGAACGCGGGATCGGGCGGCGGCCGGGTCCCCAGCACGTAGAGCCGGCCGCCCGGCAGCAGCAGCGGCAGCAGCTCTCCCGGGGGCAGCCGCAAGGCCCGCAGCGTCACCTGCTCCGCGGGCGGGCCGGGGTCCTCGTCGTGGCGGACCCGCAGCACCTGCACGTCCGGGCGGCCGGCCGCGCGAGCCGCCTCGCGCAGGAAGCTCCAGCGCTTGAGCCGCGGCTCGAGGAGGCGCGCCTGAAGGTCCGGCCGCAACAGCGCCAGCACGAGCCCCGGGGAGCCGTTCCCCGAGCCGACGTCGACCAGCCGGCCGGCCGCGAGGCGAGGGCCCAGCGCCAGCACCGGGGCGATCAGCGTGGCGAGGCGCTGCGCGGCGCCGCGGGCGCCCGTCAGGTTGACGCGCGGCTGCCAGTCGGCGAGCAGGTCGAGGTAGGCCTGGAGCGGGGCGCGGGCAGCCTCGGGCACCCCGAGCGCCGCGAGGCCGCGAGCGTGGGCCTCGGAGTCCACCCCGCCTAGAGCAGCTCGGGGTTGTTGGCGGGGCCCTCGACGTCGGGGGCGACGGTGACGCGGCGGTCGGCGCCGGCGCCCACGCTGAAGGTGTGGACGCCGGGCTCGTCGGCGAGCGCCATGTGCACGATGCGGCGGTCGTAAGCGTTCAGCGGCTCGGTCTCGCGCGGCACGCCGTCCGCTCGCACGCCCGCCGCCAGCTCCCGCGCCCGCTCGCCGAGCCAGGCGTCGCGCGTCTCGCGGTAGCCCTCGCAGCGCACCACGACGCTGGTCGGCTCGATGTGGCGGTTGAACATGCGCTGCAGCAGGTGCTCGAGCGCGCGCAGGGCCTGGCCGCCGTCTTTGAGCAGCGGCTCGCGGCCGGGGCCCGAGAGGACGACGACCAGGGCCTGGTCCTCGTCTTGCACCTGGCAGCCGATCTCGAGCCCGGCGCTCTCGGCCAGCTCGCGCACGACGCGGCGCAGCCGCGTCGGCACGCCCCCGCCCGAGGGCCGGGCTGCCGCGCGCTCGCCGTCCTCGGGCGCCTCCCCCACGTCCTCGCGCGAGCGTCGTGGGCCGGGCCTGCGCTGGGGGCGGACGGGCGCCGGCGCGGCGGCCGGCCGGGGCGCGCTGGCGGCCGCGGTCGCGTCGAGCATGACCGCGACGCGGGCCGGGGACTTCTCGTCCCCGGCCGAGAGCACGACGTAGCGCAGCGTCGCCTGGGTGAGGCCCAGGTCCTGGGCGGCCCGCGCGAGCGCGGCTTGGACGTCCGGTCCCTCGAAGAGCTGGTCCTTCATCGGTGGCGCTTCTCCTTGGCGGGCCGCTCGTGCCGGAGCAGGCGCAGCGTGATCCCCTGCTGCACGATGGCGCAGACGTTGGCGACGAGCCAGTAGAGGTTGAGCCCGGCCGGCGCCCACAGGAACATGCCCATGAACACCACCGGCATCAGCAGCATCATGCGCTGCTGCGCGGGGTCCATCGTCGAGGGCGTGAGCTTCTGCATCACCAGCATCGAGACGCCCATCAGCACCGGCGTGATGAACAGCGGGTCCTTCTGCGAGAGGTCGTGGATCCACAGGAAGCCCGCGCCGCGCAGGTCGATCGAGACGTCGAGCATGCGGTAGAAGGCGAACAGGAAGGGCATCGTCAGCAGGATCGGCACGCAGCCGACGGCGAGCTGCGTCGACATGCTCATGCCGTGCCGCGCGTAGAGCGCGGCGATCTCCTCCTGCATCTGCTGGCGGCGCGGATCGAGGGCGGGCACCTTGCGGTAGCGCTCCTGGATCACCTTCATCTCGGGCTGCAGCTTGGCCATCTTGAAGCCGTTGGCGATCGAGTAGTGCCGCAGCGGGCCCATCGCCAGGTTGATCAGCACCGTCAGCACCACGATCGACCAGCCGTAGTTGCCGACGAAGCCGTGGACCCAGCGCAACAGGCTCATCAGCGGCACCACCAGCGGGCCGATCCAGTCGCCGACGTTCACCACCCGGCGCAGGTCGTGGCCGAGCGGGGCGAGCAGGTGGTAGTCCTTCGGGCCGACGTAGATGAAGGCCGGACCGGCGCCGGGCTCGAGCGCGACGAGCGCCTCGGCGGCCGTCTGCGCGGTGCCGTCGGCGCGCGGCAGCACGGCGCCGGCGCGCAGCAGCGCCGCACCCTGGCTGCGCGGGGGCACCAGCAGCGCCGCGAAGTAGTGGCTCTCGACCCCCGCCCAGTGCACCTCGGGCAGCGCCAGCGGCGAGACGAGCTTGTCGGGCGTGTGGCGCTCGACGCCGCCGTGCGTCGCGAGCGCAACCGCGTTCGGCTGGGCCGCGCCGCGCACCTCGAGCTCCGCCTCGCTGGGATTGCCGACGCCCGGCCCCCAGCCCAGCCGCAGCGGCAGCTCGCGCCCGTCCTGGCGCACGCTCGCCTCGAGCGAGATCAGATAGCCGCGCGGCTGGAAGCGCAGGCGCTTGCTGGCGGCGAGGGTGCCGTCGGAGTACTCGAAGCGCAGCTCGGTCTCGCCGCTCGGGGCGACCTGCACGGCTTCGGATGAAGCCAGAAACAGGGCCTCGCGCAGCCGCGCGTCGATCTCGGGCTCGCCGGTCTCGACCTCGAGGACGCGCGCGCCCTGGGGCACGGCCTGCACCATGTCCTCGGGCCGGCCGCGACCGTCACGGTAGCGTTCGAGCTGCCACGAGACGAGACGCGCGCCGCGATTGCTGAAGGCGGCGGTGACGTCAGGCCCGCGCACCTCGACGCGGCGCTCGCGCTCATCGGCGACCCGGGGAAGCGGCGGGACCGTCGGCACAGGGCTGGGGCGCGCCGCGCGCGCGGCCTCCGCCGGCGGGCTCGGGCGGGCGTCGGCCGCCGAGGGCGGCGCCGACACGGCGCGCGCGGGCGTCGGCCGGGGCGCCGGCGCCGGCGGGAACATCATCTGGTAGGCCGTCAGTACCAGCAGCGACAGCGCGACGGCGATCAGGAGTCGGCGTTCTTCCATCAGCAGGTCATCTCGGGGTCAGGGCACCGGGTCGTGCCCGCCGGGGCGAAAGGGATGGCAGCGCGAGAGGCGCTTCAGGGCGAGCCGGCCGCCCGCGGACGCACCGTGCCGGCGCAGGGCCTCCTCGGCGTAGAGGCTGCAGCTCGGCACGAAGCGGCAATGGCCGCCGAGCAGGGGTGAGAGCAGCAGACGATAGGCCTCAACCAGGACGAGCAGCGCCCGCGTTGCGGCGCTCGCTGCGACGGACGAGCTCTTCGACGGCGATGCGATACTCACGCTCGACCTCGACGTAGCTCCTGCCCCTCATCTCGCCGCGCGCGACGATCACCAGGTCGTGGGGACGGGCGAAGAGGGGCTTGTTGCGCCGAAACGCTTCTCGAAGCTGGCGTTTGGCACGATTGCGCACGCTCGCGGCCCCGACCTTGCGGCCGACGGTGAGGCCGAGTCGGCTCCACTCGAGGCCGTTCGGGAGCCCCACGAGCTGGAACAGCCGGCCGTCGCGCCGGGAGCCGCGCCGGAAGGCTCGTTGGAACTCGGAGGGGCGACGCAGGCGCTCGGACGGCCGCAGGCTGGCCCCGGTCGGGACCCCCAAACCGCCCTACTTCGTGGCGACGCGCTTGCGACCCTTCTGTCGGCGCCGCTTGAGGACGAGACGGCCGCCCTTGGTGCGCATCCGAACCAGAAAGCCGTGGGTCTTCTTGCGCTTGCGATTGTTCGGCTGAAACGTCCGCTTCATGCTGGGATGCCTCTCGCGCCGAACGGCGGCAGGCGCCCGGCGGGGCGCGAGCGTGCCGTCCGTTGACAAAGAATCGAGTGTAGGAGCAGCGCCTCGTACCTGTCAAATCGGGCGCCGCGGAACCCCCGCGCGCGCCTTGTCTTGACCCTCCCGCCGTGGTAGGTTTTCCCGTGACCGGAACAGCGAGTTTTCCTGCGCCCAACCCTGAAGAGAACGGGGCCCTTTTCCACAGGTGTTGAAATCTCTGTGCAAAAAGCGCCATTTTCTTCGTCGGCTGGGCCCCGCGAGGCGGACTGTCCGTAAGCTCAATAATATCAGCAGCTTGTAGATGCCAGCTCCCGCCGGTTCCCCTCCGAGCCCCCCGTCAGCTCGCGCCTCGTCGAGGCCATGATGAACCTGTGGGACGAGGTCCTGCTGCGCGTCGAGGACAAGATCAACCCCCACAGTTTCGCCACCTGGTTCCGTCCCACGACACTCGTGCAGGAGGACGGCGGCAAGCTCGTGGTGCGGGTTCCCAGCGCGCAGTTCAAGGACTGGCTGACGAAGAACTACCGCACGGTGATCGCCGAGGCGCTGCGCGACCTCGGCCGCGACGACGTGCGCGTCGACTTCGACTTCGAGGCCGGGCGCGCGGCGAGCGTCCCCGGCGACGCGGGCGGCGAGCGAGACCCGGTCGGCACCGCCGTGCTGAACGACAAGTACACCTTCGAGAGCTTCGTGGTCGGCTCCTCGAACCAGTTCGCGCACGCCGCGGCGCGCGCGGTCGCCGAGATCCCCTCGAAGTCCTACAACCCGCTGTTCATCTACGGCGGCGTCGGTCTCGGCAAGACCCACCTGATGCACGCGATCGGCCACTACATCCGCGCGCGCAACCGCCACCTGAACCTCGTCTACATCTCCTCCGACCGCTTTATCAACGAGATGATCAACGCGATCCGTTTCGACCGGCTGCCGGCCTTCCGCGAGAAGTTCCGCGCGGTCGACGTGCTGCTGGTCGACGACATCCAGTTCATCGCCGGCAAGGACCGCACGCAGGAGGAGTTCTTCCACGTCTTCAACGCGCTCCACGACGGCCAGAAGCAGATCGTGATCTCGAGCGACTGCCCGCCTCGCCAGATCCCGACCGTCGAGGAGCGCCTGCTCTCGCGCTTCGAGTGGGGCCTGATCGCCGACATCCAGGCGCCCGACCTGGAGACGAAGGTCGCGATCCTGCGCAAGAAGGCCGAGTCGGAGAAGGTCGACCTGCCCGAGAACGTCGCTCTCTTCATCGCCGGCAAGGTAAAGACGAACATCCGCGAGCTCGAGGGCAGCCTGATTCGGCTGATCGCCTATGCCAGCCTGACCGGCCGCGACATCGACCTGCCGCTGGCGCACGACACGCTGCGCGACCTGTTGAAAGGCGAGGACAAGCCGATCAGCATCGAGATGATCCAGAAGTTCGTGGCGGACCACTACAGCGTGAAGCTCGCCGACCTGAAGGCGAAGAACAACTCGAAGGCGGTCGCGCAGCCGCGCCAGATCGCGATGTATCTGACGAAGGCGCTGACACACGCCTCGTTGCCGGAGATCGGCAAGAGCTTCGGCGGCAAGCACCACTCGACGGTGATCCACTCGCTGCGCAAGATCGACGGCATGCGCAAGAAGGACCCCGAGTTCGACAGGCTGATCCACAGCTTCGTGCAGGCGTTTCGATGAACTTACGGGGATTCCCTCAGGGCGTGCCTGTGCGGCGAGCGAGCGCCCAGCGTGAGGCGGGGCGCGCGAGCGCTTCTTTCACAATCGCCCACCCGCGCTCCCACAGGCTCGTCCACAGCTGCGGACCGCGCCAGCACGGGCCGCGGCGCGCTTTTCCACGGGTTCCACAGGCCCTCTTTCCAATCTCCGTTCTTCCTTTCTTGAGACGAGAGGAAGACGAATAGGAATCGAGAGACACGACATGGAGATCAGCGTCCGCCGGAGCGACCTCGCCAAGGAGCTGCAGCTCGTCCAGGGCATCGTCGAGCGCAAGAGCTCGATCCCGGTCCTGCAGAACGTGCTCGCCGAGGCTCGGGCGGGGGAGGTGAGGCTGTCGGCCACCGACCTCGACGTCTCGCTGCGCACAGCCTGCCCGGCCGAGGTGGCGGCGGAGGGCTCCGTCACGCTGGGAGCCAAGAAGCTCTACGAGATCGTGCGCATGCTGCCGGACGCGGATGTCAGGCTGAAGCTGCTGCCCGACTCCTGGGTGCTCGTCGAGTGCGAGCGCAGCTCGTTCAAGATGGCCGGACTTCCGCGCGAGGACTTCCCGGCGCTGCCGGAGACCAAGGCGCGCAAGGGCGTCGAGATCCCCGCCGAGGCGCTGCGCCAGCTGATCGCGCGCACCGGCTTCGCGATCACCGCCGAGGACGCGCGCTACTACCTGGCCGGCGCCCTGATGCAGCTCGACAAGGACGGCATTTCGATGGTGGCGACCGACGGCCACCGCCTGGCCTACGCCCAAAGCAAGACGCCGCTCAAGGTGGCGGACGGCTCGCGCGTGCTGGTGCCACGCAAGGCGATCCAGGAGCTCGCCAAGCTGCTCGAAGGCGAGGAGGGCGTGAGCTTCCAGGCGGTGGAGAACCACCTGGTGTTCACGGTCGGCGCGCGCCAGCTCGCCTCGAAGACGATCGAGGGGCAGTTCCCGGCGTTCGAGAAGGTGATCGCGGCCGCGGGCGACAAAACGGTGAGCGTGGGGCGCGAGGCGCTGCAGATGGCGATCCGCCGCGTCAGCCTGCTCTCCTCCGAGCGCAGCCGCGCCGTCAAGCTGGGGCTCGCCGCGGGCCGCATCGAGCTGCTCGCCTCCTCGCCTGACCTCGGGGAGGCGCGCGAGTCGCTGGCGGTCGAGTATCGCGGCGACGCCGTGGAGATCGGCTTCAATGCCCAGTACCTGCTCGATTTTCTGGCGGCGGCGCAGACGGATGCGGTCGAGGTCGTGCTGAAGGATTCCGAGAGCCAAGGGCTGCTGCGGCCGGCCGGCGGCGGCGAGCTCGACTACCGTTACGTCGTGATGCCGATGCGGCTCTAGGCCGCGTGGCGCCGCAGGGATGTGGGTGGAACGCCTCGTGATCGGCAACGTGCGCAACCTGCCAAGGGCCGAGCTCGACCTGAGCCCGGGCCTGAACGTGCTGGTGGGTGACAACGCGCAGGGCAAGACCAGCGTGCTGGAGGCCGTGGGGCTCTTGGCGCGCGGGCGCTCGTTCCGCAGCGAAGACGTGCGCGCGATGATCCGCCGCGGCGAGCCGGCCCTCCGCTGCGCTGCGCTGGTCGCCGACGCCGAGCGCCGCCAGCGGCTCGAGATCGAGGTGAGCCGCAGCCAGCGGCAGCTCCGGCTCGACGGCCGCGCGGTGCCGCCCCGCGAGTACCACGGCCGGCTCGAGGTCGGCCTCTACTCGACCGAGCGGCTGCGCGTGCTGCGCGGCCCGATGCGCGAGCGGCGCCAGTTTCTCGATCGCAACGCCTCCGCGTTGTGGCCCGCCTACCGGCAGCTCGCTCGCGACTACGAACGCATCGTGCGGCAACGCAACGCGGCGCTGCTGGCCGGCAGCCGCAGCCTCGACGCCTGGGACGAGAGCCTGGTCGCGCGCGGGGGCGAGCTGCGCGCGCGGCGGGGCGCCTACGCACGCCGGCTGAGCCTGGCGCTCGCGGAGGGCTTCCGGCCTCGCGGCGAGGCCTACGCGGTGGCGCTCGACCCGGACGCCAGCGACGCGGCAGAGGCCTCGCGGGGGCTCGCTCGTGAGCTCGCAGAGCGGCGGAGCCACGAGCTGCGGGCGCGGCGCAGCCTGGTCGGGCCGCACCGCGACGCCGTCGCGATCACGCTCGACGGAGAGGAGACGGCGAGCCTGTCCGCCGGCCAGGCGCGCAGCCTGCTGCTGGCGCTGACGCTGGCGGCGCTCGACGTCTATCGTGCCGAGACCGGCCACAGCGCGGTGGCGCTGCTCGACGACCTCGACTCGGAGCTCGACGAGGCGCGCAGCGGTGAGCTGTGCCAGCAGGCTCTGGCGCGTGGCCAGGCGCTGGTGACCACCGCGCACCCCGGCTGGGCGGCACGACTCGGAGCCGCGCGGCGCTTCGCCGTCGAGGCCGGCCGCGTGCGCGCGGCGTGACGCAGCAAGGGAAGGCGATCGAAGAACCGATGAGCGACGAGATCAAGTCGGTCGAGAGCCAGGCATACGGGGCGGCCGAGATCCGCGTGCTCGAGGGTCTCGAGGCCGTGCGGGTGCGGCCGGCGATGTACATCGGCTCGACGGGCGTCGCCGGCCTGCACCACCTGGTCTACGAGGTCGTCGACAACTCGGTGGACGAGGCGCTGGCCGGACATTGCAGCGAGATCGCGGTCACCATCCACATCGACAATTCGGTGACGGTGGTGGACGACGGCCGCGGCATCCCGGTCGGCCCCCACGAGAGCGGCCTCGACGCCGCCGAGGTGGTGCTGACGAAGCTGCACGCGGGCGGCAAGTTCGACAAGAAGGCCTACAAGGTCTCGGGCGGCCTGCACGGCGTCGGCGTCTCGGTGGTGAACGCGCTGTCCGAGACGCTCGACGTCGAGATCTGGCGCGACGGCCGCGTCTACCGCCAGTCGTACGCGCGCGGCGTGCCGCAGACGCGGCTCGAGACGACCGGCATCACCGACCGCCGCGGCACCAAGGTCACCTTCAAGCCAGACACGCAGATCTTCGAGACCACCGTGTTCAGCTTCGACACCCTCTCGCAGCGCCTGCGCGAGCTGTCGTTCCTGAACCGCGGCATCCTGATCGCGCTCGAGGACGAGCGCGACGGCAAGAAGCACCGCTTCCAGTACGAGGGCGGCATCGCCTCCTTCGTCGAGCACCTGAACCGCAACAAGGTCGTGCTGAACGAGAGGCCGGTCCAGATCGAAGGCGTGCGCGACGAGGTGGACGTGCAGGTCGCGCTGCAGTGGAACGACGGCTACGCGGAGAACATCTACTCCTTCGCCAACAACATCAACACCCACGACGGCGGCTCGCACCTGATCGGCTTCAAGAGCGCGCTCACGCGCACGCTGAACGCGTACGCGCAGGGGCAGGCCAAGGACGCCGGCGAGATCCAGGGCGAGGACACTCGCGAGGGGCTGACCGCCGTCATCAGCGTCAAGGTGCCGAACCCGCAGTTCGAGGGCCAGACCAAGGGCAAGCTCGGCAACTCCGAGGTGAAGGGCATCGTCGAGAGCCTGGTCAACGAGAAGCTGGGCGCGTTCCTGGAGGAGACCCCGGCGCTCGCTAGGCGCATCGTGGCGAAGATCGTCGATGCGGCGCGCGCGCGCGAGGCGGCGCGCAAGGCGCGCGACCTGACTCGGCGCAAAGGCGCCCTCGACGGCGCCGGGCTGCCCGGCAAGCTCGCCGAATGCCAGGAGCGCAACCCCGAGCTGTGCGAGCTGTACCTGGTGGAAGGCGACTCGGCCGGCGGCTCGGCCAAGCAGGGCCGCGACCGCCGCTTCCAGGCGATCCTGCCGCTGCGCGGCAAGATCCTGAACGTCGAGAAGGCGCGCCTCGACAAGACGCTCGCCTTCGAGGAGATCCGCAACATCATCGCGGCGCTCGGCACCGGGGTCGGCGCCGACGACTTCGACGCCGGCAAGCTGCGCTACCACCGCATCATCCTGATGTGCGACGCCGACGTGGACGGCAGCCACATCCGCACGCTGCTGCTGACCTTCTTCTACCGGCAGATGAAGGAGCTGATCGAGCGCGGCCACCTGTTCATCGCACAGCCGCCGCTGTACAAGGCGAAGCACGGCAAGAGCGAGCGCTATCTCAAGGACGAGCACGCGCTCGAGGCATACCTGATGGAGCGCGCGGTCGAGAACCGCAAGCTGCGGCTGGCGAGCGGGCAGCTGGTCGAGGGCGCGCGGCTGGTGAAGCTGCTCGAGCGGCTGGTGGCCTACGGCCGCCTGCTGCGCCTCGTCGAGCGCAAGGGCACGCCGCGCGCGATCCCGGAGCTGCTGCTGAAGGGCGGCGTCAAGCTGCCCGAGGCGTTCTCCGACAAGGCGCGCCTGCTGGAGGTGATCAAGCCGCTGCGTGACGCGGGCACCGACGTGGTGCTGGAGAAGGACGAGGAGCACGGCCTGTTCGAGATCGTGGTGCCGGTGGGCCAGAACGGCCACACGCGCGAGGTGCGCGTCGGCGACGACTTCGTGACGACGCCCGAGTACAAGGCGCTCTATTCGGCGCACGAGGACCTGCGCGAGACGATGACGCCGCCGCTGACGGTGCTCGACGGCGGCGAGCGCGAGGTGGCGAGCGGGCAGGAGCTGGTCGAGCACATCCTGGCCGAAGGCCGGCGCGGCCTGGCGATCCAGCGCTACAAGGGCCTCGGCGAGATGAACGCCGACGAGCTGTGGGAGACCACGATGAACCCGGAGTCGCGCACGCTCTTGCAGGTGCGGCTCGAGGACGACGAGGTCGCCGAGAACATCTTCACCACCCTGATGGGCGACGCCGTCGAGCCGCGGCGGCAGTTCATCGAGGAGAACGCGCTGAACGTCCGCAACCTGGACGTCTAGGCCTCCAGCGGGACCGACACGAGCGACATGGACGAGCAGAAAGAACCGACGCCGCAGCAGATCCCGACGAACATCGCCGACGAGATGCGTCAGTCCTACATGGACTACGCGATGTCGGTCATCATCGGCCGCGCGCTGCCCGACGTGCGTGACGGGCTGAAGCCCGCCAACCGCCGCGTGCTCTACGGCATGCAGACGATGGGCCTGCAGCCGGGCCGCACCTACCGCAAGTGCGCCAAGATCGTCGGCGAGGTGATGGGCAACTTCCATCCCCACGGCGACGCCGCGATCTACGACACGCTGGTGCGCATGGCGCAGGACTTCAACATGCGCGCGATGCTGGTCGACGGCCAGGGCAACTTCGGCTCGATCGACGGCGACCCGCCGGCCGCCATGCGCTACACCGAGGCGCGCCTGCGCCGCCTGGGCGCCTTGATGATGGCGGACATCGAGAAGGAGACCGTCGACTTCCAGCCGACCTTCGACGACACCTCGGTGGAACCGGTGGTGCTGCCGACCGTGCTGCCGAACCTGCTGGTGAACGGCACCTCCGGCATCGCGGTCGGCATGGCGACCAACATCCCGCCCCACAACCTGGGCGAGGTGGTCGACGGGCTCGGCTTCCTGCTCGAGAACCAGGACCTGCTGCCCGACGAGCGCCTCGAGGGCCTGATGGCCCGCATCAACGGCCCGGACTTCCCGACCGCCGGGTTCATCTGCGGCCGCCAGGGCATCCGCGACGCCTACCGCAGCGGCCGCGGCACCGTGGTGATGCGCGCGCGAGCCGAGATCGAGATCCGCAAGGGCGACAAGGAGTCGATCGTCGTCACGGAGATCCCCTACCAGGTCAACAAGGCGCGGCTGATCGAGAAGATCGCCGACCTGGTGCGCGACAAGAAGCTCGACGGCATCACCGACATCCGCGACGAGAGCGACCGCGAGGGGATGCGCATCGTGCTCGACGTGCGCAAGGGCGAGCCGGCGCAGGTGATCCTCAACAACCTGTACAAGCACACCCAGCTGCAGGACAGCTTCGGCATCATCCTGCTCGCGATCGTCGACCAGCGCCCGCGCGTGCTGAACCTGCTCGAGGCCTGCGAGCTGTTCCTCGAGTTCCGGCGCGACGTCGTGCGCCGGCGCGCGGTGTTCGACCTGAAGAAGGCCGAGGCGCGCGCCCACGTGCTGGAGGGCTTCGTCAAGATCCTCGACCACCTCGACGAGGCGATCAAGCTGATCCGCGGCAGCAAGACGCCGCCCGAGGCCCACGCCAAGCTGCGCGAGCGCTTCGCGCTGTCGGAGATCCAGGCCGACGAGATCCTGAAGCTGCAGCTGCAGCGCCTGACGGCGCTCGAGCGCCAGAAGATCGTCGACGAGCTCGAGGAGCTGCGCCGGCTGATCGCCGACCTGAAGGACATCCTCGCTTCCCCCAGGCGCATCGACCAGATCGTGGGCGACGAGCTGCGCAAGCTGAAGCAGGAGCACGCCGACCCGCGCCGCACCGAGATCGTGGAGGCGGCCGGCGAGATCCGGGTGGAGGACATGATCGCCGACGAGGACGTGGCGATCTCGATCACCCACGGCGGCTACGTCAAGCGCACCTCGATCAGCAGCTACCGCTCGCAGCGCCGCGGCGGGCGCGGCCGGGTCGGGATGCGCACCAAGGACGAGGACTTCGTCGACAACCTGTTCATCGCCTCGACCCACTCCTACATCCTGATCTTCAGCGACCGCGGCCGCGTCTACTGGCTGAAGGTGCACGCCATCCCCGACGTCGGCCCGCAGGGCAAGGGCAAAGCGATCGTCAACCTCGTCAACATCCAGCCCGGCGAGAAGATCGCCGCCTTCTGCGCGGTGCGCGCCTTCGACCAGGGCGGCTACCTGCTGCTGGCGACGCGCAAGGGCATCGTCAAGAAGACAGAGCTGCTGGCCTTCGCCAACCCTCGCCAAGCCGGCATCATCGCGCTGGGCGTGGAGCCGGAGGACGCCCTGATCGACGTCGTGCGCACTTCCGGCGAGGACGGGATCCTGCTGGCGAGCCGCGACGGCATGGCCATCCGCTTCTCCGAGAAGGACGCGCGGCCGATGGGCCGCACCGCCTACGGCGTCAAGGGGATCGAGCTGGAGCAGGGCGACAACGTCGTCTCGCTGGGCGTCGTCTCGCCCACCGGCACCGTGCTGACCGTGTGCGAGAACGGCTATGGCAAGCGCACGCCGGTCGAGGAGTACCGCACCCAGAGCCGCGGCGGCAAGGGGCTGATCAACGTCAAGACCAGCGGACGCAACGGCCCCGTGGTCGGCGTCAAGCTGCTGGCCGCCGACGAACAGGTGATGCTGATCACCGAAAAGGGTATGATCATCCGGCTCGACACCGCCGAGATCTCGACCATCGGCCGCAACACACAGGGCGTCCGGTTGATCAATCTCGACGAGGGCGACCACCTGGTTTCGGTCGCCTTGCTCGCCGAGCGGGCTGAGGGAGAGGACGCCCCGGGAGCACCGGCCTCCTGAGGGCCTGGGCGCAAGGAGTGGGGGACATGAGGAATCAGCGACTCACCGTCGTCGGCGTTCTCGCGCTCGCGGCAGCCAGCCTGGCCTGCGGTCACCCCGAGCAACGCGTCATCGATCAGTACTTCAACGCGGTCAACACGCAGGACGACCAGACCATCTCGAGCTTCGCGGTCGTCAAGTTCGACAAGAAGGTCGACAAATGGTCGATCGTCTCCGTGGGCCCCGAGACCAAGGTGCCGGCCCCGCTGCCGAGCATGGTCGCCACGGTCAAGGAGATCGACGCCAAGATCCAGGACAACAAGAAGACGGCCGGCGCCTACGCGCTCGAGCACGTCTCCGAGTGGAACCAGATCAGCGACATCCTCGCCAAGAACGGCAAGATGCCGCCGAAGCTGCAGGCGGTGGCCGACGAGCGCGAGAAGTACAACCAGATCGACCGCGACCTCAAGAAGCAGCTGGCGGAGGCCAAGGAAATCGTCGAGCGCGAGAAGCGCGAGGTGAAGCTCTCGACCCGCGATCTGCCCGACCTCGAGACCCTGAACGGCGAGCAGACGACCAAGACGATCGAGCTCAGCCTGACGATCGGCGGCCAGGCGCAGAACTACGCGATGGGCCTGAAGAAGTACGACCTCGAGTCGGGCGGCGGCCAGGGCCGGGTCGTGAGCCGCTGGATCGTGCACACCCTCGATCCGAAGTAGGACCAGCGGGCGCCCGCGCCTGCGTCGGGCGAGACCGCTCGGGAACGGGCGCCCCGCACGGGCGCCCGCCGTGTTTCCGGGATCCTCAGGCCGGCTCGAGGCCGGCGTAGCGGGCCACCAGGCGCTTGGCGCCGACGCCCGCGAACGCCACCGTCAGCTTCATGTCGGGCCCCGTGCCCTCGGTGCGCAGCACGGTGCCCACCCCGAACAACGGATGCCGGACTCGCAGGCCCGGCCGCAGCGCGAGGCCGTCGGCCTCGGGCACCACGACCACCCGATCCAGGAACGCGGGCTCCTGGCGGAGGGAGCCGCCGCCCGATCGCGCCCCGCTGCGGCGGCCCCAGGCGGGTGAGCCGGACGGGCTCTCGCCGCTGACGCGCAGCGCCTCGCGCGGCAGCTCGGCCAGGAAACGGCTCGGCTCGGACAGGCGCCGCTGGCCGAACAGCTGCCGGCTCTGCGCCCAACTGAGCTGCAGCATCCCCTTCGCGCGCGTCATGCCTACGTAACAGAGCCGCCGCTCCTCCTCGAGCGAGTCGTCGTCGGCGAGCGCCCGCGAGTGCGGCATCAGCCCTTCCTCGAGCCCGACCAGGAAGACGGCGTCGAACTCGAGCCCCTTGGCCGAGTGCAACGTCATCAGCACCACGGGTGCCTCGCCACGGGCGACGTCGAGGTCCGAGATCAGCGAGACCTGGTCGAGAAACCCGCTCAGGCTCGGCTCGGCGTCGCGCGACTCGTAGTCGGCGGCCGCCGACAGCAGCTCGGCCAGGTTCTCGAGCCGCTCCTGGCTCTCGCGCGAGTCGTCCTCCGCGAGTGCGGCGGCGTAGCCGGTCACCGCCAGCGTGCGCTCGATCAGTTCCTTGACGCCCAGCTTGCCCGCCTCCGCGCGCAGCGCCTCGAGCGCGTCGCGGAAGCGGCCGAGCGGCTGGCGGGCCCGCGCGGGGAGCAACGCCTCGTCGACCGCGGCGCCGAGCGCCTCGTAGAGCGAGACGCCGCGCAGCGCGGCGATCCGCTGCAGCTCCTGCAGCGTGCGCTCGCCGATGCCGCGCGGGGGCACGTTCAGCACGCGCCGGAACGCCACCGGCTCGCGCGGGTTCTGCACCAGCCGCAGGTAGGCGACCAGGTCCTTCACCTCGCGCCGCTCGTAGAAACCGACGCCGCCGACCACCAGGTAGGGGATGCGCGCGCGCAGCAGAGCCTCCTCCAACAGCCGGCTCTGCGAGTTCATCCGGTACAGGATCGCCGCGCGGCCCGAGAGCGCGGCGAGGCGCGCCACCACGAAGGCCGCCTCCTCGTACTCGTCGCTCGCGCGGTGCAGCTCCACGGGCGCGCCGCCCGCGCGTACCGCGCGCAGCAGCTTGCCCTTGCGCTTGACGTTGTTCGCGACGACGGCGGTCGCGGCGTCGAGGATCGCCTGCGAGCTGCGGTAGTTCTCCTCCAGCCGCAGCACGCGCGCGCCCGGGAAGTCGTGCTCGAAGTCGAGGATGTTCTGGATCTCGGCGCCGCGCCAGGAGTAGATCGACTGGTCCTCGTCGCCGACCACCGTCACGTTGCCGTGGCCGCCGCCCAGCAGCCGCACCAGCTCGTACTGCGGGCGGTTCGTGTCCTGATACTCGTCCACCAGCAGGTACTGGAAGCGCCGCCGATAGGCCTCGCGCACCGCCTCGTTCGCGGAGAGCAGCTCGACCGTGCGCAGCAGCAGGTCGTCGAAGTCGAGGGCGCCCGCCTTGTCGAGCAGCTGCTGGTACTGCGCCGCGACCTTGTCGAACAGGCCGGCGGCGAACGACTCCTCGCCGAGCTCGGCCAGGCTGCGCGCGCCGCGCCTGTTCTTGAGCGCGGACAGGCGCGAGAGCACGCGCCGCGGCGGGTGCAGCTTCTCGGAGAGGTCGAGCGCGCGCATCGCCTCACGCACGGCCGACAGCTGGTCGTCCTCGTCGTAGATCACGAAGCCGGGCAGCAGCCCGGCGCTGCCGGCCTCGCGCCGCAGGATGCGCACGCACAGGCTGTGGAAGGTCGAGATCCAGGCGTCCACGCGCCGGCCCGTCAGCAGCGCCTCGACGCGCGCCTTCATCTCGCCGGCCGCCTTGTTGGTGAAGGTCACCGCCAGGATGCGCTCGGAGGGCACGCCGCGCTCGAGCACCAGCCAGGCGATGCGCGAGGTGATCACGCGGGTCTTGCCGCTGCCGGCGCCGGCCAGGATCAGCACCGGGCCCTCGCTCGCCAGCACCGCCGCCCGCTGTTCCTGCGAGAGCCCTTCCAGCAGCGCCGGACGCCGCGCCGCGGCCTCGAAGAGATCCACTACTCGACCGTCACCGACTTCGCCAGGTTGCGCGGCTGGTCGACGTCGCGGCCCGCCCGCACGGCGACGTGATAGGCGAGCAGCTGCAGCGGGATCACCGTCAGCAGGGGCGAGAAGACCTCCTCGGTCTGGGGCACCTCGAGCAGCGCGTCGTTCGGCTCCAGGATGCGCGGCAACTCGCTGTCGCCCGCCGAGGCGATCGCGATCACGCGCCCGCCGCGCGCCTTCACCTCCTGGACGTTCGAGAGCATCTTCTCGTAGACCCGCCCGCGCGGGCACAGCGCGACCGTCGGCAGCAGCTCGTCGATCAGCGCGATGGGCCCGTGCTTCATCTCGCCCGCGGGATAGCCCTCCGCGTGGAGGTAGGAGATCTCCTTCAGCTTGAGGGCCCCCTCGAGCGCGATCGGGTAGTTGACGCCGCGTCCGATGTAGAGGAAGTCGCGCGCCCGGCTCAGCGTGCGGGCGAGCTCCTCGACCCGCGGCTCGATCCGCAGCGTCTCCTCCATCAGGTGCGGGACCCGCGCGAAGCTCTCGAGCAAGCCCCGGCTGGCCTCCGTGCCGAGCGCCCCGCGCAGGCGGCCGAGGTGCAGCGCCAGCAGCACCAGCGCCACCAACTGTGCCGTGAACGCCTTGGTGGAGGCGACCCCGATCTCCGGCCCGGCGTGCGTCAGCAGCGAACCCGCGGCCTCGCGCGTCAGCAGCGAGCCCTGCACGTTGCAGATCCCGAGCGGCAGGGCGCCCAGCGCGCGCGCCTCGCGGAAGGCCGCCAGCGTGTCCGCCGTCTCGCCGCTCTGGCTGATCGCGAGCGCCAGCGTGTCCTTGCCCACGAGCGGCGTGCGGTAGCGGAACTCGCTGCCGTAGTCGACCTCGGTCGGGATGCCGGCGATCTGCTCGATCAGGAACTTGCCGACGAGCGCCGCGTGCCAGCTGGTGCCGCACGCGAGCAGCACGGCGCGCCGCACGTCCTTGAGCGCGGCTTCCGCCGGGCCCAGCTCCTCGAGGTGGACGACACCCTCCTCCAGGCCGACCCGCCCGAGCAGCGTGTCGCGCACCGCCCGCGGCTGCTCGTGGATCTCCTTCAGCATGAAGTGGCGGTAGCCGCCCTTCTCGGCCTGCACCGGGTCCCAGCAGACGCGCTGAGAGGCGCGGCTGGCGACCGCACCGTCGCTCGCCGTGATGCGCTCGCCCTCCGGCGCGACACTGGCCACGTCGCCGTCCTCGAGGAACACGAAGTCGCGCGTGTAGGGCAGCAGCGCCGGGATGTCCGAGGCCACGAAACGCTCGCCCGGCGCGAGCCCGATCACCATCGGCGGGCCCTGGCGTGCCACCACCAGGCGCTGCGGCTCGTCCCGGTGCAGCAGCACCAGCGCGTACAGCCCTTGCAGCTCCGCGACCGCGGCGCGCACGGCGGCCTCGAGCGAGCCCGTGTAGCGCGATTCGACGAGATGGGCCACGACCTCGGTGTCGGTCTGGGTGACGAAACGGTGGCCTGCGGCCTGCAGCCGCGCCTTCAGCGCGAGGTGGTTCTCGATGATGCCGTTGTGCACGACCACGATGCCGCCCGAGCAGTCCTGGTGCGGGTGCGCGTTCTCCTCGCTGGGCCGGCCGTGGGTCGCCCAGCGCGTGTGGCCGAGGCCGAACCCGCCGCGCAGCGGCTCGGCCCGCAGGCTGTCCGTCAGGTTCTGCAGCTTGCCCGCCGAGCGGCGCCGATGCAGCGCGCCCGCCTCGACGACGGCGATCCCCGCCGAGTCGTAGCCGCGGTACTCGAGCCGCCGCAGGCCCTCGAGGATCACCGGCACGGCGTCACGCCCGCCGACGTAGCCGACGATCCCGCACATGACCGGCTAGCTCTTCTTGGGCCGAGCGGCGCGCCGCGCGGCGGCCCAGCCGGGCTTCACCACCTGGCGGCTGCGGCCGAGCGCCAGCGCGTCTCGCGGCACGTCCTCGGTGATCGTGCTGCCCGCAGCCACATACGCTCCGGGACCGACGCTGACGGGCGCCACCAGGGTGGCGTCCGAGCCGATGAAGGCGCCGTCGCCGATGCGCGTCGGGTGCTTGAGGACACCGTCGTAGTTGCAGGTGATGGTGCCGGCTCCGATGTTGACGCCGCCGCCGATCTCGGCGTCGCCGAGGTAGGAGAGGTGCGAGGCCTTGGAGCCCTCGCCCAGCCGCGTCTTCTTGAGCTCCACGAAATTGCCGACGTGCGCACGCGCGCCGATCTCGGTTTCCGGGCGCACGCGCGCGAAGGGACCGACGCTCGCGCCCGCGCCCACGACGCAGGACTGCAGCAGGCTGTGGTCCAGCACTTGCGCGCCGGGACCGATCTCGGCGTCCACGATCCGCGCGAAGGGACCGATGCTGGCGCCGGCGCGCACGACGCTGCGGCCCTCGACGAAGCTGAAAGGCCGCAGCCACGCATCGGCTTCGACCACGGCCTCGGACGAGACCCAGGTGCTGGCCGGATCCTCGACCAGCACGCCCGCCGCCAGCAGCTCCTGCAGGCGCGCCCGCCGCAGCCGCTGCTGCAGCTCCGCAAGCTCCGCCAGCGTGTTGACGCCGAGGCCCTCGTCCGCCGAATCCGCGACGAGGCCCCCGACGGCGTGGCCGGCGGCCACCAGGTGGCCGACCGCGTCGGTCAGGTAGAACTCGCCCTGCGCATTCGCCGGCGTCAGCCGCGCGAGCGCCGCCAGCAGCGGCTCCACCTCGAAGGCGTAGACGCCGACGTTGATCTCGCGCAGCCGCCGCTCCTCGGCGCTGGCGTCCTTGGCCTCGACGACGCGCAGCACGCGCTCAGCCTCGCGAACGACCCGTCCGTAGGCGCCCGCGTCGTCGAGGAGCGCCGTCAGCAGGGTGGCGGCGTTGCCGGAGCGGCGGTGCGCCTCGAGCAGCCGCTCGAGCGTCGCGCCGCGCAGCAGCGGCAGATCGCCGTTCAGCACGAGGGCCGTGCGGTCGGAATGCGCCAGCAGCTGCGCGCCGACGCGTCGCACCGCGTCGCCGGTGCCGAGCGGCGGCTCCTGCCGCACGGCGCTGGCGCGGCCGGCGAGCGCCTGCTCGACGGCCTCGGCGCCGTGGCCGACCACCACGAAGACAGGGTCGGCTGCGAGGGTCCCGAGCGCGTCGAGCACGCGGTCGAGCAGCGTCCGGCCGAGCAGGGCGTGCAGCACCTTGGGCCGCGCGCTCTTCATGCGCGTGCCCTTGCCGGCCGCCAGCACGACGGCTTGCGCGCGCGACGAGGGACCGCTCGCCGTCAAGGCCGGACTGCTTACTCCTCTTCCGGCCCGTCGAGCAGCGCGAGGAAGCTGTCGCTGTCCTGGAAGGCTTCGAAGTCGGAGTCGTGGCGCGCCTGGGCCCGATTGGCCTGGCTCAGCTGGATCGCGGCGCGCAGCGACTTGTGGGTCGCCGTCTCGTCGCCCAGCCGAGCCGCGCTGGCGGCCGCGCAATAGAGCGCGTGCTCGTTCTTCGGCTGCTGCTCGAGCACCTGCTGGAACAGCTTGAGCGCACCCTCGAACTCGCCCTGGTTGTGCAGGAAGACCCCGTAGCTCAGCATCTCCTCGACGGTCTTGGGCCGGAACGCCGGCCGCTTGTCGAGGGCGCGATCACAGACGGCCTTGTAGAGCAGGGCCCGCTCGACCACGTCCCGGGCCTCCGGGTAGGACGCGACCAGCGATTCGAAGAGCTCGCGCGCCTTCTGGTGGTCCTTCTTGCCGAGGGCCTTCAGGGCCTTCTCGTAGACCTCGATGGCCTGGGCGGACCGGCGCACCTCTGCGGTCGCGCCGCCCTTCTTGGCGTTCATGCTGTATTCGCCTCCTCGCTCCGCTGAGCGCGTGCCGGACGGCACGCGAAAGCTGAGGTTAACATGCCGTCGTGCAGCCCCCAAAGGGCCCCTCACCGGGGGCAAAGGCGCCGCCCTCGGGGCGGGGCGTCCGCGCGCCCGCCGCGTGGCTTTCGGGCCACGACTGCAGCAGCGTGATCGTGGCTCGCGCGCCACGCTCCGCGTCCCCGACACGGGCCTGGCCTTTATAATCAACGAGTTGTGTCTGCCATCGTCGGCTTGATTCTTGCAGCCCCACGGGCCGGACAATCTCGATCCGAGGGCGAGTCACCAGGGAATGGCCTACCGCAGGACGCTGAAGCGCGAGATCGGTTGCACCGGGATCGGCCTGCACACGGGCAAGCCGGTTCGGCTGCGCCTGAGGCCGGCCGAGGCCGGTCACGGCATCCGTTTCCGCCGCACCGACGTCGGCGTCAGCATCCCGGCGGCGATCGAGAACCTCGCCCGCCTCGACCACGCGACGACGCTCAGCCGCGACGGGGTCTCGATCGACACCGTCGAGCACCTGCTCTCGGCGCTCAGCGGGCTCGGCGTCGACGACCTGCTGGTCGAGGTGGATGGACCCGAGATCCCGATCCTCGACGGCAGCGCCGCGCCTTTCGTGATCCTGATCCACGAAGCGGGCCTGCGGCCGCTGCCCGCGCCGCGGCGCTACCTGAAGGTGCTGAAGCCGGTCGAGGTCGTGCGCGGCGGCAAGCTGGCGCGCCTCTCGCCCTCCGACGACTTCCGCGTCAGCTACACGATCGGCTTCGAGCACCCGCTGCTGCGCCACCAGTCGCTGTCGCTGCGCGTCTCCGCCGACGCCTACGCCGAGCAGATCGCGCCGGCGCGCACCTTCGGCTTCCTGCGCGACGTCGAGGCGATGCGGCGCGCCGGGCTCGCGCGCGGCGGCAGCCTGGAGAACGCGGTCGTGATCGGCGAGAGCGGTGTCCTCAACAACAAGCTGCGCTTCGAGGACGAGTTCGTTCGGCACAAGGTGCTCGACGCGATCGGTGACCTGGCGCTGCTCGGCCATCCGGTGGTCGGGCACCTGGAGGCGATCAAGGCCGGTCACGCGATGCACGCGGCGCTCGGCCGGGCGCTGCTCGAGACGCCCGACGCCTGGGCGCTCGTCGCCCACCCGCAGCTGCCGGTGCTCGAGCTGCGGCCCGAGCCCGCGCTGCAAGCCGCGCCCGCGGCGTCTTAGCTCGCTCCCCCGCCCACCCGTACCCGCAGCCGCAGCGTCGCGATCGGCCGCTCCGGGTCGTTCGAGCGCAGCAGCACCGTGCGCTCGAGGGGTCCCTCGTCGTCGCGGGTCTCGAGGCTCACGCGCAATGTCGTGCGCGCGCCGGGCGCCAGCCGGCTGGAGGCCGCGAGCGCCGCCGTGCAGCCGCAGCTGGTGGAGATTCCCTCGATGCGCAGCTCGCCCTGCCCGAAGTTGCGGATCACGAACTCCTTGCTGAGCGTGCGCTGCTTCAGCGCGAGGCCGAAGTCGAAGCTCTCCGGCTCGATCGCCAGCCGTGGCGCCGCCGCCGCCCTCGCCGCCGCCGGGGCGTCGCTCGCGGGCGGCGCCGGCTGCGCCGCGCAGCCGCCGCACGCGGCGAGCCAGCCGCTCGCGGCGAGCGCCAGCAGGCGCCTCACGCGGTCTTCCGGGGCGCGCGCCCGCGCCCTTTTTTGCGGGGCGAGGTCAGCCGGCGCACGTAGGCGTCCAGCATCTCGTTCTCGTAAGTGACGGAGTTGAGGAACAGGCTCTCGACGAGGTAGCGTTTGCGCTCTTCCTCGTTCATCTGCCCGACGATCCCGGTGATCTCACGCATCATGTCCTCGAAGCTCACCTTCAGCTGGTGCTTCAGCGTGACCTCGCGGTAGAGCGCCTCGAGCACGGCGAGCAGTTCGCCGTCGAGCAGCAGCTCGTGGCCGGTGCTGAGCCGGGCCTTACGCATCGGCGCGCCCTCCGCGGCGGGCGCCGAAGGCCTGCAGCGCCTCCTGCTCGTCGCGGTGCAGCTCGATGATCTTGTGGACACCGGTCATCGAGATCATCGTCTCGACGCGCGGCTGCAGGCCCGAGAGCTTGACCTGGCCGCTCTTCTCCTGCAGCAGCCGGTGGATGTCCATCAGGCAGCCGATCGACGCCGAGTCGATGTAGCCGACGGCCTGCAGGTCGATCAGCAGGTGCCGGGCGCCGCCCTCGACCAGCTGGCGCACCTCGGCGAAGAAGGAGGACAGCACGGGGTAGGTGAGCTTGGCCTCGAGCACACGGACGATCCGCACGTCCCCGCGCTCCTCGAACGCGAGCTGCATCAGATCACCTCCTGGGTGCGACGCTGCGGCGCTTCAGCGAGCGCTCGCTCTGCTGCGCGCGCAGCAGGCGGCGCGCCAGCTCCTCGCGGCCGCGGTTGATCCGGCTCTTGACGGTGCCCTCCGGCAGGCCCAGCCGAGCGGCCATCTCCTGGTAGGTCAGCCCCTGCAGGTCGCGCAGCACGACCGCCTCGCGCAGCTTGTCCGGCAGCTGGTCGAGGCCGGCGCGCACGATGCCGCGCACGTCGCGGTCCTCGAGCGCCCGGTGCGGGTTGCCCGAGGCCGCAGGCGCGTGGTCGAAGGCCAGCAGGTCCTCCACCAGCACCTCGCGCTCGCGCTTGCTCGCGCGGTAGTGGTCGATGCAGTAGTGGCGCGCCACGCTGCCGAGCCAGGTCGAGAAATCCGCGTCGCGGTGGAACTTGTCGAGGCTCCTGAACACCTTCAGGAAGATGTCCTGGGTCAGGTCTTCCGCCTCGTCGTGCTTGCCGGTGAACTTGTAGGCGATGTGGAAGACCTTGCGCCGGAAACGCGCGACGATCTGCTCCCAGGCGGCGTTCTCGCGGCGCAGGCAGCGGTCGACCAGCTCGAGGTCGCTGGGAGCCCCGGCGGGGAGCGGCGGCCGGCGGGGACGCTGGACGGTGACCGAAACGGCGCTCCTCCTGTGCCTCTGACCGCTGATGATAGTTGCCGTCGTCGCCGGGGGTCAAACCCCGCGCGGCCGGTCAGCGCAGGGCGGGCTTGCCCGCTTCGGTCCAGGCCGTGTACCAGAAGCTGGCGGAGGAGCTCGCCGCGCTCGAGAGCAGCTGCCGGAGCAGCTCGCCCACGCGCTCCTCGAAGGCCGCGTAGTAGATCTCGCTGTAGCCGGACTTCCCGCGCGCGGCCAGCCAGTCGAGGTAGAGCACGTTGTCGAGCCAGACGTAGCTCGAGAGCATGATCGAGAAGACGTGCTCCCTGGGATCGTCCAGGTAGTGCGCGGTGTCCGGCGAGAGCTTCAGGCGGCGCTCCATCGAGAGCGGCAGCCGCTCCGAGAAGCGCACCCACAACCCCGGCTGGCCGGTCAGCTGGCCGTCGAAGTTGCGCCCGAGGGCGAGCGGGTTGTAGAGGTCGGTCACCAGCCCCGCCAGCCCGTCCGACTCCTGGAGGATCTGCGTCTTGTCGCCGCTCTTCATCGCCGCCACCAGCCGCTCGTAGGACTCGCGCAGGAGGAAGGGCAGGCGTCCGGCCGTGTCCGCCTCGTCGCCGAGCTTCTGTTGCAGGGCGGCCTGCGCGCGCGGCACGTCGCTGAACGGAAAGCTGCCGAGCGCGTCGAGGGCGAAGCGCCGTTCGGGTCCCTCGGGCGGCGGGGCCTCCTCGCTGTCGAGCACCAGCGAGGGCAGCTCCAGGCGGTGCGCCTTGTAGAACTCCTTCAGCGGCTTGGGCAGGGTATCGATCGCGCGCCCGCTGACGGCCTCGTGGACGATCGGGCCCCAGGCGTGCGCCGCCGGCGCCGGCAGCAGCAGCCCGATCACGAACAGCGAGCAGACGGACCTGCGCATCGTTAGAACCCCCTCGACGAGCCCCGCTCCATTCTCGCCGGGGCAGGCCCGGCGCGCGAATCGGGGAGCGGGCCTAGAGCGCGCGCGCCAGGGTTAGCAGCCGCACCTCGGTCGCCCCGGCACGCAGCAGCGCGCGCGCGCACTCGCGCGCGGTGGCGCCCGTCGTCAGCACGTCGTCGAGCAGCACCGCGACCCGGCCGTCGACCTCGGCGCGCCGGCGCACCGCGAAAGCCCCCGCCACGTTGCGCCGGCGTGCGGCCGCGGAGAGGCCGGTCTGGGCGGGCGTGTCCGTCCGGCGCACCAGCGCGCGCCGCGCCACGGGCAGCCCGCTGGCACCCGCCAGCGCCTGCGCCAGCAGCTCCGACTGGTTGAAGCCGCGCTGCTCGCGCCGGCGCGGATGGAGCGGCACGGGCACGAGCAGCTCGCCGCCCGAAAGCACGGCCAGCACCTCCGGTCGTTCGAGCAGCAGCCCGGCCAGGCGGCCGGCGGCCCGGGTGCGCCCGCGGTACTTGAGCGCGTGGATGGCGTCGCGCAGCGGGCCGTCGAAGGGCCCCAGGCTGGCGCCCAGCCGCCAGGCAGAGGCGCCGCGCCGGCAGCGCCCGCAGGGCCCGGCGCCGCCCTCGGGCAGGGGCGTGCCACAGGGGCAGGCCGGCCCGGCGTGGCGAGGCAGGCGCCCCCAGCAGGGCTCGCAGAGCGGGCCGGCGAGCGGGCTCGCGACCGGCTCGGCGCAGGACGGGCAATCCGCGGGAAAGACCACCGCGAGCAGCGGATCGACCAGCCTGCGCGCCACGCTGAAGGCCGGACCTGTGTCCACCCCCCGGCCTACAGCAGGCCCTGTTCCTGCTTCTCCTGGCAGGAACGGCAGTGCTTGGCCCAGGGGATCGCCTCGAGCCGCTTCTTCTCCATCTCGCCTTCGCAGGCGGCGCAGACCCCGTACTTGCGGCCCACGATTCGCGCGAGGGCCTCGTCGACGAGCTGCAGCGTCTCGCGCTCCGAGTTCGACAGGCTGAACAGGAACTCCTTGGCGTAGGAGTTCGAGGCCTTGTCGGCGATGTCCTGCGAGCCCTCGATGTCCGCCTCCATGCCGTAGGTCTTGTTCTTGACGTAGGCCTCGAGGATCTCGCGCTTCTTCTGGAGCAACTTTTCCCGGTAGAGCTTGACCTTCTTCTGTTCCATGCCTGACTTCGTCTCCTGGTCCTAGCGGATGCCGTAGCGCCGGCGCTTCTCCCACAGCGCCTTGCGGCTGATGCCCAGCACGCGCGCAGCGCGGGTCTGGTTGGATTCCTCCTGCTCGAGCACGTGGCGGATGTACGCCTGCTCGACGTCCTTCAGCGAGGGCCGGCGCTCCCGGCCCTGCCAGAGCGTCTGGGGTTGCGCGCGCAGCGCCGCGGGCAGCGCCGCGGCTTCGATCGCCTCGCCGTCGGCGAACAGCGCGGCGCGCTCGATCACGGAGCGCAGCTCACGGACGTTGCCCGGCCAGGCGTAGCCCAGCAGCGTCTGCCTGGCGTCCGCGGCCAGCCGCCGCGCCCCCGTCGCGCCGCGCTCGCGCTCGCGAGCCAGGAACAGCTCCGCCAGCGGCAGCACGTCCTCGCGACGCTCGCGCAGCGGCTTGAGCGCGATCGGCAGCACGCTCAGCCTGTGGTAGAGGTCCTGCCGGAAGCCGGGAGCCTCCGGTCCATCGAGCGCGGAAGCGCCGCCGGAGGCCACGAAGCGCACGTCCACCTCGAGCGTCCGTGTGCCGCCGAGCCGCTCGAAGCGGCGTTCCTCGACGACGCGCAGCAGCTTCGCCTGCAGCGCCGGAGCGAGGTCCTGCACCTGGTCGAAGTAGAGCGTGCCCCCCGCCGCCAGCTCGAGCTTGCCGAGCTTGGTGTGCTGGGCGTCGGTGAAGGCACCCTTCTCGTAGCCGAACAGCTCGGACTCGAGCAGCTCGTCCGGGATCGAGGGGCAGTGGACGCGGATGAACGGGCCGTCGCGCCGCGGGCCGCAGTAGTGGAGCAGGTGCGCCACCAGGTCCTTGCCGGTGCCGCTCTCGCCGCTGATCAGCGCCGAGCTCTTGGCCGTCGCCGCGCGGCTCACGACGGCGAGCACGTCGCGCATCGCCGCCGACTGCGCCACCAGGCCCGCGAAAGCCTCGACCGCGACGCTCATCCGGAGATCTCCACGCGCGTCGCCTCGCCCCACAGCCGGTCGAGCCCGTAATAGGCCCGCGAGCGCTGGGTGAAGAGGTGCACGACGAAGCCGCCGTAGTCGAGCAGGATCCACTCCTGACGCGGGTAGCCCTCGAGGTGGTTCGGGCGGAAGCCCATGCCGCGCAGGCTCTCCTCGATCGCGTCGGTGATCGCCACCAGCTGCTTCTGGTTGCCGGCGGTCGCGAGCAGGAAGTGATCCGTGAAGGAGGACAGCGGGCGCAGGTCGAGCGCCACCACGTCCTCCGCCTTCTTGCCGAGCGCGGCGCTGGCGGCAGCCTGGATCGTGGCCGGCAACTTCACCGGTAGAGCCCCCGCTTCTGGATGTAGTCGGCGACCGCGTCCGGCACCAGGCCGCGCAGGCTGCGCCCCTGCGCCGCGCGCCGCCGCAGGTCGCTCGCCGAGATCGGCAGCCCCGGCTCCTCGATCAGGCGTACGCCGAGCGCGCAGTCGGGCCCGGCGGGCGCCGCCTCACCGGGGCGGCCGACGACCGCGAGGCCGATCTCCTCGAGCAGCGCCTTCGCCTCGCGCCAGGCCGCCATCTCGGGCCAGGTGTCGCTGCCGACGATCAGGAAGGCGCGCGTCTCCGGGCCGCGCAGCGCTCGCACGGTGTCGACGGTGTAGCTCGGGCCCTCGCGCTCGAGCTCGAGGCTCGACGCCACGATGGCCGGGTAGCCGGCCGCGGCCAGCGCCGCCATCGCGAAGCGGTCGAAGCGGGAGGCCTGCGGCGACGGCTTGTGGGGCGGCGCGCCGGCCGGCATCAGCAGCACGCGATCGAGCTCGAGCGCCTCGCGCGCGGATTCCGCCGCGCGCAGGTGCCCGAGATGCACCGGGTCGAAGGTGCCGCCGAGCATGCCCAGCCTCAAGCCGTGGCCTCCGCGGGCAGGCGCGCGCCGGCGAGCGTCGCCAGACGGCCCAGCAGGTCGCCGAGTCCCTCGCCGGTGACCGCCGAGATCGGCACCACCGGCATGCCTAGCGCGCGCGCGGCGCGCCGCAGCTTCGGCAGCGGATCCGGAGGCGTGCGGGCGTCCCGCTTCGACGCCGCCACCAGCTGTGGCCGCTCGAGCAGCGCCGGGTTCCAGGCCTCGACCTCGCGGCGCACCGCTCGCAGGTCGGCGACGGGATCGTTGCCGCCCGAACCGGAGGCGTCGATCACGTAGAGCAGCACCCGCGTCCGCTCGACGTGGCGCAGGAAGTCGAGCCCCAGGCCGGCGCCGGCGTGGGCGTCCTCGATGATGCCGGGAATGTCGGCGGCCACGAAGCTCTGCTCGCCGACCGAGACGACGCCGAGCACCGGCGACAGCGTGGTGAACGGGTAGTCGCCGACCTTGGGCCGCGCCGCCGAGACGCGCGAGAGCAGCGTCGATTTGCCGGCGTTGGGCTTGCCCAGCAGTCCGACGTCCGCCAGCAGCTTGAGGTCGAGTCGCAGCCAGTGCTCCTCGCCCGTGCCGCCGGGCTCCGACTCGCGCGGCGCGCGGTTGCTGTTCGACAGATAGGAGAAGTTCCCGCGCCCGCCGCGCCCGCCGCGGGCGACCACCAGGCGAGCGCCGTCCGCAAGCACCTCGCCCAGGCACTCGCCGCTCGCCTCGTCGACCACGACCGTGCCAGGCGGCACCGCGATCTCCAGCTGCGGGCCCTCGCGGCCGGTGCGGTTGCCGGGGCCGCCGTGGCGCCCGCGCTCGGCGCGGAACTCGGTGTGGAAGCGCAGGGGCAGCAGGGTGTTCTGATGGACCACACCGACGAGCACGACGTCGCCGCCACGCCCACCCTGGCCGCCGTCCGGGCCCCCGCGCGGCACGCGCGACTCGCGCCGGAAGCTGACGCAGCCGCGGCCGCCGTCCCCTGCCTTGACGAAGATCTTGACGCGATCGACGAACATCACCGCCTCCGCGGGCGGCGCGGCCCGAGCGCCGCTAGGCGGGGAGGACGCTGACGCGCTGCCCGCTCGAGCCGTGGTCCTCGAAGCGGACGACGCCGTCCACCAGCGCGTAGAGCGAGTGGTCGCGGGCGAGGCCGACATTCTTGCCCGGCTTCCAGCGCGTGCCGTGCTGGCGCAGGATGATCGAGCCGCCCCTCACCTGCTCGCCACCGAACGCCTTGACGCCCAGCCGCTGGGAGTTGCTGTCGCGGCCGTTCCTGCTCGAGCCCTGCCCCTTCTTGTGTGCCATGGTCGTTCACACCCTCAAAACGACGGGAGCGGCCCTCTCGGGCCGCCCGAAATCACGCCGAGGTCCCCGCTGCACCCGCTCAGGACGCTTGGACCGCCTCGATCCGGAGCGCCGTGTAGGACTGCCGGTGCCCCCGCGTCCGGCGGTAGTGCTTGCGCTTCTTGTACTTGAAGACCCGGATCTTGGCGTCCCGATCCTGTTCGACCACGGTTCCGACGACGGTCGCGCCCGCCACGCGGGGGCTGCCGACCTTGACCGAGTCGCCGCCGACGAGAAGGACGTCGTCGAGCGTGATCTTCTCTCCGACCGGGGCCTCCAGCCGCTCCACGTAGATCGTGTCGCCGACGTTCACCCGGTACTGCTTTCCGCCCGTCCTGACGATCGCGTACACCTTCGAACCTCCCGGGAATGGGCCGGTTGAAAACCCTAGACGCTACCACGCTTCGAGCCGGTGGGTCAAATCGTAGCGCCCAGAGGGAGCCCGGGCTGCCGCCCCCCTGGCCAAGGCAAGGCGCCGGGGTTCACGCCTGCGTCATCGACCCCCCACCCCTATCCCCTCCCCACATACGGGGGAGGGGGAATCACTCGCGGGTCGCGCCGCGCCCGGACGGGGCGTCGCGACCCGCTGCGTCTGCGAGCGGCGATCCGGTTCGGGCGATGCAGCCACCGCCGGCTGGTTGGCGCCGCGGCAACGGGCTGCGAACGCAGCCCAATTCACTTGGGCGAAGCGAGCGGGGAACCGGGGGTGCGGTGTGGCGAACCCGAGCTACGGACTCGGAGCGGAGCGCGATTCACTCGCGCGGAGCGTAGGGGGGTCTGGGGGGCGCGACGCTGCACCCCGCAACAGGCCACGGGCTGCGAGCGCAGCCCAATTCACTTCGGCGGAGCGAGCGGGGGGTCTGGGGGGCGCGACGCAGCGCCCCCCAGACTCAACCTAAAAGTCGTACCCGATCCAGAAGTTGAACTGCCAGCTGTCCGAGGTCACCGCGAGGTCCGTGAACTTCGTCCAGTCGAAGTGGAGCGGGTAGCCCAGGAAGAAGAACTGCAGCCCGAAGCCGAACGACGCGCGGCCATCCACCAGGTGGCGGCCGCTGACGGACTCGCCGAAGACGGGGTCGTTCACGTAGGAGACGTCGGGATCGCTCGACCAGAAGGTGAACGGCTGACCGTCGAAGCGGGCGGCACCCATGCCGGCGAACACGGTGCCGCGCACCGGCCCCAGCAGGCCGATCGGCGTCGCCATCACGTTGATCAGCGGGATGCGCAGCTCGGCGTTGGCGAAGAAGCCCTGGTTGCCCGCGAACGAGCGGTACTGGAACCCGCGCAGCTCCATGTCGCCGCCGAAGTAGAAGATCTGCGGCGCGTCGCCGCTCGAGTAGAAGCCGCGCCCGCGCACCGCGAGCAGCGTGCTGGAGCTGCCGAGTCGCAGGTATTTGCGCAGGTCCGCCTGGAACGTGTAGCGCGATTTCAGGCCCGTGATCCCGGGCGCCGCCTCGCCGCTCAACAGCACGGTGCTGCCGGCGAGCGGGCCGAACTCGCGGAAGCGCGTCGTCTCCTGCACGAAGGTCACCGACAGCGGCGCGAAGGTCCCGTTGTAGAGGAAGCCCTGCTGCCCCAGGGCCGCGAGCTCCTGCTCGATCTGCTGCTGGACCAGAGGATCGTCGTACTGCTCGGTCGAGCGGTAGACGCTCGCGCCGAACTGCAGCCGACGGAACTTGTCGAGCGGGTACTGGGCGAAGCCCGTGGCGCCGGTGATCTGGGTGGTGGCCAGCACGCCCTCGCGCGAGTAGCTGAACTGCGGCACCAGGTAGGGGTTGAAGTAGTACTGCTTGCTGTCGTAGGCGGAGACGCCCCAGTGCATGCGGCGGCTGAGGTTGACGTAGGTGCCCTCGTAGGTCCTGAACTCCCGCTGCGAGTAGGCGGTCAGCAGGAAGTTCTGGTCGCCGAGCACGTCCGACAGCGCCACCTGCGTGCCGCCGAAGAAGTCGCCCGAAGAGGTGACGCCGAGGTTCAGCGGCGGCCGGCCCTCCAGGTACAGCTTCTCGAACAGCTTCTTGCCGCGCTTGTTCTCGGTGACGATCTGGTGCTGGACGTCCGGCTGGAAGTCGATGATGTCGTCGCTCGCCGCGCGCACGTCCTGGTCGACCTCCTTCAGCGGCTCCAGGGTGTCGATCGCGTGCAGCAGGTACTCGCCCTTGAAGTAGGTCACGAAGGCGATCCGCTCCGAGGCGCCCTGCGCGGGGATGACCGCCGGCATCAGGATGCCGCCGAGCGCGTCGGTGTGCTGCTTGATGGCGCCCGTCTCGAGGTCGATGCTGCGCAGGTTGTAGATCTCGTCGTCCTCGTTCGACACGTAGTAGAGCGTCTCGCCCGAGGGCGCGAAGGCCGGCGTCACGTCGTCGTAGATGCCGAAGGTCACCTGCGTGCGGCGCGCCGGGTCGGCCAGCGGGAACATGTAGATCTTCTCGTGGCCGCTGATCCGGCGGCTGTAGGCGACCAGGCTGCCGTCGGGTGAGACCTGCGGATCCGAGTCGTAGAAAGCGTCGTCGGTCAGGTTCTTGGTCTCGCCGCTCTCGAGGTCGAGCAGGTAGATGTCGGACACGCCGTCCTTCAGCGCGCTGAAGAGCGCCTGCCGGCCGTTGGGCAGCAGGCTGGGCGCGCTCGCCTCGTCGAGCTGCAGCTCCACCTTGCGCACGATGTCGCCGGTCAGCACCGAGACCTGGATCAGGCTGCGACGCTTGCCGGTGCGCGCGAAGAACGCGACGCTGTCGCCGGCCGGCGAGAAGCCGATCGAGCGGCCGAAGACACGGGCGTTCAAGTTGAGCGAGATGAACTCGTAGCCGCCGGAGTAGCCCTTGGTCAGGTTCTTGATGACGCTGCCGTCCTTGGCCGAGACCAGCACCACGTCGGCCTTGCCGTCGGCGCGGTTGCCCGTCACCACCGCCAGCATCTCGCCCGAGGGGCTCGCCGCCAGCGCAAAGGCCTGGGTGAACGGCGTGTCTTCCGGGTTCGGCGTCAGGTCGGCGCCGTAGTCGGAGGGCCGCTGCTTGTCGCGGAAGGGCTTGAAGCGCTCCTTCAGCCACTTCTCGAAGGCCTGGTCGAACTCCTCCGGCTTCATGCGGAAGGCCTGCTGGTAGATGTCCGCCACCTGGCTGCCGATGATGTTCTTGCGCAGCGTGTAGAGGAACTGGCGGATGCCTTCCTTGCCGAAGCGCGCCTCGATGAACTCCATGGTGGCGTGGCCGAGGTTGTAGTCGAGGCGGCCGCCCGCCTCGGAAAGCCGCGACATCCTGGGGATCTGGTCGGTGACGGCTGCGTCGCGCACACCCATCAGGTCGAGCGTGTCCCACAGCCCGCGCTCGTAGTCGGCCAGGCCCTCGTCCACCCACAGCGGCACCGTGCGCGCGATCAGGCTGCGCGGGATCAGGTCGAACTCGAAGACGTGCGCGAGCTCGTGGGTGATCAGGCCCTGCAGCCGGTCGGGCGGCTCGTCGATCGGGATCACCATGCGGTCGCGCACGGGCTCGGTGAAGGCGAGCACGCCCTCGGGCACGAAGTCCGGGTAGAGGTTCGTCTGCTGGAACTCGGAGCTGGTCTTGTAGAAGACCACCGGGATCGAGAAGCTGATCTCGTGCTTCAGGTCGGAGGAGATCTTCTGGTAGCCGCTCTCCAGGTAGGACACCAGCCGGCCGAGGTGCTGCTCGAACTCAGGGTAGTAGTAGACCTCGAAGTGCGGGCTCTTGTAGACGCGCCAGGCGAAGTTGTCGTACATCACCTTGTTCTTCCCGTAGTAGGGGATGAACTGCGCCTGGGCGGGCGACGGCGCCAGCAGCGCCAGCGAGACGATCAAGGCGGCGGCCGCTGCGACGGCGCGGCCCGCCGGCTTCGGTGCCTGGTGCATGGGGGTTCCTATCGCAGGAGGATGCGGGTGCCCCGGATCTTCTGCGGGGCGATCACCCCGAGGAAGTTCGGCAGCAGCCGGTCCATCAGCTCGAAGTAGGAAGAGAGCGCCGAGACCTTCTGCTCCTCGCCGTAGAGCACCTCCTCGGTGAATTTCTCCTTGTGCAGCGTGCGGCCCGTGCGGCCGTCCACGAAGTGGAAGTCCGCGTTCAGGCTGAAGCCCTTGCGCTCGAGGTAGCGGCTGCCGCGGACGAGGCGCGGGTTGCCGCGCGAGTCGCGCACCACCGTCTCCTCGGCCTGGAAGCCCGAGCGGTTCTGCGAGCCGAAGTCCACCTTGCCCGTGACGATCAGCGGCGTCTGGAACTCTTCCCCCACCCGGCGCCAGAACTCGGCGTCCTCCAGCAGTCGGTCGGCCTCGAGCTTCAGCTGGTCGCGCTCGGGCTTGCTGAGGCGGTCGCCCTCCACGATGCGCGAGCGAGCCTGGTCGAGGGCCAGCTGCAGCGGCGGCCGGTCCGGCTCGAGCACCTGCATCTTGGAGGCCGAACGCAGCTGGTTCTGCAGCAGGCGCACCGTCTCGGACGAGAGGTCGATCTCGGCCTCGCCCGGCTCGGACACGAAGCCCGCCACCAGCACGCGCCGGAAGCTGGACACGTCGAGCTTCGACTGGAGCGGCGTCTCGACCGGGACCTCGACGAAGGAGGCGCAGCCGACGCCCGCGAGGCCCAGCAGCAGGACGCTAAGGCTTCTTGCGCGACTTGCGATTGCGCTTCTCATCGGCTTCCCGGAAGAGGTCGTAGTTCTGCTGGATGTAGAGGTTGCCCGGCTTCAGCTGGATCGCCTTGTCGTAGGCCTCGCGGGCCTTCTCGAAATCGCCCTGCTGCTCGAGGGCGATCGCCAGGTTGTTCAGGGCCGAGGCGTTGTCGGGCTCGAGCAGCACCGCCCGCTCGAAGCGGAAGCGCGCTTCCAGCCACAGGCCCTTGCGCGCCACCTCGACGCCGAACCTGAGCTCGTCCTGCGCGGACGCGCCACCAGCCGCGAGAAGGACTGCGAGCAACGTGAAAGCCACGGTTCTCCTGCTTTCCCCAGAGTTGTCGATCTTATGCCGCAAGCACCGAAAAGCAAGGCAGGTGCCACCCGCGCGCGAATCCACCCATTGTGGCCCTGCCGCAGTCCGCGCACGCCCTGGATGGCCCCCGCCCCGGAGCTGCCAGGTCCCGCCAGGCTCCGTTTCGTTGCCTCCCAAGGACACCGCTGGCCACGGCGAGGGACACCGGGTCGTGCGCGAGCAGCGGCCGCGACCGGACCTTGACAGGCAGGGGGTCGTCCCTACAATGACCGCCCCTTCGGGGGAGGAGGTCGTGGCGTGAACGCTGTCGGCGAGCTGTTGACCCTGGCGCTGCTGCCGGGACTGCGTCCGCGAGTCGTGCGGCCGCTGCTCGCGCGCGCCGCGCTGTGCGACAGCCTCGCCCGGCCCGAGAGCCACGCCGACCTCCTCGGCCCGCGGGCCGTCGAGGCGCTGTGCTCCGGCGCGGCGCGCCGGGCGGCGGTGGCCGAGCAGGAGCGGGCCCGTGCGGCGGGCGTCCGGCTGGTCGGCCTCGAGGACGCGGAGTACCCGCGCCACTTGCGGGAGATCTTCGATCCGCCGCCGGTCCTCTGGGTGCGCGGCGAGCTCGATCCCGAAGAGGGCGAACGGGCGATCGCCGTGGTCGGCTGTCGGGCAGCCACGCGCGAGGGCCTCGTGCTCGCGCGCGAGCTGGGACGGACCCTGGCCGCGGCGGGCGTGAGCGTCGTCTCCGGCCTCGCGCGCGGCATCGACACCGCGGCGCACGAGGGCGCCCTCGCGGCGCAAGGCCGCAGCATCGCCGTGCTGGGCTCCGGGCTCGACGTCGTGTATCCGGCCGAAAACGTGGGCCTCGCGAAGGCCCTCTGCGCGCGAGGAGGAGCGGTGGTCTCCGAGGTGCCGCTCGGCCGCCGCGCACGCCCGGAGAGCTTCCCGCGGCGCAACCGCATCCTGGCCGGCTGGTCGACGGCTGTCGTCGTGGTCGAAGCCGGCGCCCGCTCCGGCGCGCTGATCACGGCCCGCTGCGCGCTCGACGAGGGTCGCGAGGTGATGGCCGTCCCCGGGCATCCGGGCCACGAGAACGCCGCCGGCACGAACGCGCTGATCCGCGACGGCGCCCGCCTCGTGCGCGACGCCCGCGACGTCCTCGAGGAGCTTGGCGTGGAGCTGCGCGAGGAGCCCAAGGCGGCGGCGGTGGCCGGCGAGGGCCTGCTGTCGGCGCTCGCCCGCAGCGTTCCGCGCAGCCTCGAGCAGCTCGTGGCCGCGACCGGCCGACCCGCCTCGGCGCTGCTCTCGGAGCTCGCCGTTCTCGAGGTCGAAGCCCGCGTCCGCCGGGTGCCCGGTGGCGCTTTCGTGCGGGCTTGACCTAATAATAGGTACCCGTGGCAAAGAACCTGGTCATCGTCGAGTCGCCCGCCAAGGCGAAGACGATCAACAAGTATCTCGGCAAGGACTTCGACGTGAAGGCCTCGATGGGGCACGTCCGCGACCTGCCGAAGAAGACGCTGGGCGTGGACGTCAAGCAGGGGTTCACGCCGCAGTACGAGGCGCTGCCCGCTCGCAAGAAGGTGCTCGACGAGCTGAAGGCGGCGGCCAAGGACGCGCCGACCATCTACCTCGCCGCCGATCCCGACCGCGAGGGCGAGGCGATCTGTTGGCACCTCGCCGAGGAGCTGGGTCCGCGCGCCAAGAAGAAGGTCCGCCGGGTGGTCTTCAACGAGATCACCAAGCGCGCCATCGCAGCCGCCTTCGAGCACCCGAGCGAGGTCGATCTCAAAAAGGTCGACGCCCAGCAGGCCCGCCGCATCCTCGACCGCCTGGTGGGCTACAAGGTGAGCCCGCTGCTGTGGGAGAAGGTGCGGCGCGGCCTGTCGGCCGGCCGCGTGCAGTCGGTCGCGCTCAAGATGATCTGCGAGCGCGAGCGCGAGATCCGTGCCTTCGTCCCCGAGGAGTACTGGACGGTCGTGGCGCAGCTCGCCGCCGGCCAGCCCCCCGTGTTCCCGGCCAACCTGGTCAAGCGCGCGGGCCAGAACCTCGAGGTCACGAACGGCGAGCAGGCGGCCGCCATCCGCCGCGATCTCGAGGCCGCGAGCTACCGCGTCGAGAAGCTGCAGGCCCGCGAGCGCCGGCGCTTCCCGGTGCCGCCCTTCATCACCTCCAAGCTGCAGCAGGAGGCGTTCAAGAAGCGCCGCTTCTCCGTCAAGAAGACGATGCAGCTCGCGCAGCGGCTGTACGAGGGCGTCGAGCTCGGCGGCGAAGGCAGCATGGGCCTGATCACCTACATGCGCACGGACTCGACGCGGGTCTCCGACGACGCGCTCGCGGCCGTGCGCGAGCGCATCGCGCAGAGCTACGGCGCCGAGTACCTGCCCGAGAGGCCGATCTCGTACAAGACCGGCAAGGACGCGCAGGACGCCCACGAGGCGATCCGCCCGACGGACCTGTCGCGCGATCCCGAACAGGTCAAGCGCTTCCTGTCGAAGGACGAGTACGAGCTCTACAAGCTGATCTGGAACCGCTTCGTGGCCTCGCAGATGCGGCCGGCGCTCTACGACGAGACGGTGGCCGAGATCGCCGCCGGCGACTACCTGCTGCGCGCGCGGGGTGCGGTGCTCAAGTTCAAGGGCTTCCTGGCGGTCTACGAGGAGACGCCCGACGAGAAGGTCGAGACGAAGCCCGCCGAGGCGAAGCCAGGGGAGGGCGAGGCTCCCGACGCGGGCGCCCAGCTGCCGCCGCTCGAGCAGGGCGAGCTGCTCGAGCTGAAGAAGCTCGACACCGACCAGCACTTCACCCAGCCGCCGCCGCGCTTCTCCGAGGCGAGCCTGGTGAAGGCGCTCGAGGAGAACGGCATCGGACGGCCCTCCACCTACGCCTCGATCATCTCCACCATCGAGGCGCGCGAGTACATGGAGAAGCGCGAGGCCAAGCTGCACCCCACCGAGCTGGGCTTCCTCGTCGCCGACCTGCTGGTGAAGCACTTCCAGGACATCATGAACGTCGAGTACACCGCGGCGATGGAGAAGGAGCTCGACGAGATCGAGGAGGGCAAGGACAGCCTGCTCAATACCCTCAATCAGTTCTGGAAGAAGTTCGAGCGGGACCTGAAGCGCGCCCAGGCCGAGATGAAGGACATCAAGGCCATGGAGGAGAAGACCGACGAGGTCTGCGAGAAGTGCGGCTCGCCGATGGTGATCAAGTGGGGCCGCTACGGCAAGTTCCTGGCCTGCTCGGGCTACCCGGAGTGCAAGAACACGCGCCAGCTCCAGGGCGAGGGCGGCGACGGCGGCCCCGAGGTCCACGAGGAGGCGCTCAAGGAGATCTGTCCGAACGACGGCCAGCCGATGGTGCTGAAGAAGGGCCGCTTCGGCGCCTTCCTCGCCTGCACCCGCTACCCCGAGTGCAAGCAGACCAAGCGGCTGGTGCGCGGGGACGACGGGCGCCTGAAAGTGGAGGCGCTCGCGCCGATCGAGGAGAAGTGCCCCGACTGTGGCAGCGACCTCACCTGGCGCCGCGGCCGTTTCGGCGCCTTCATCGCCTGCAGCAAGTACCCGGACTGCAAGTACATCAAGAAGAAGGAGGCCCGGGAGATCGGGCTCACCTGCCCCGACTGCGGCCAGGGCCAGGTCGTCGAGCGCAAGGGCCGCTGGGGCCGCTTCTTCTACGGCTGCCGGCGCTACCCCGAGTGCAAGTTCACCGCGTACCACAAGCCGCGGGCCGAGGCCTGCCCCGACTGCGGCCGCGCCTACCTGCTCGAGAAGGAGACGAAGAAGGAAGGCAGCGTCGTCTTCTGCGGCAACGAGGCCTGCCACTACAAGCGCCAGGGCGCCTGAGCGGCGGGCGCCGGCCGAGGCGCGCGATAATCCCCGGATGAGCGCTCCCCGCGTCAGAGTCGTCGGTGGCGGCCTCGCCGGCTGCGAGGCAACCTGGCAGCTCGCCAGGCGCGGCGTGGGCGTCGACCTCTTCGAGATGCGTCCCGTGCGCGGGACGCCCGTTCACCAGACGGCCGATCTCGCCGAGCTCGTCTGCTCGAACAGCCTGCGCGGCAACGCCCTCGCGCAGGCGCCCGGCCTGCTCAAGGAGGAGATGCGCCGGCTCGACTCGCTGGTGATCCGCGTCGCCGACGCGGTGCGGGTGCCCGCCGGCAGCGCGCTCGCCGTCGATCGCGGCCAGTTCGCGCGCCGGGTCACCGAGGCGGTCGAGGCGCTGCCGGGCGTGCGGATCGAGCGCCGCGAGGTCGAGCGCATCCCTGACGCCCCGATCGTGATCGTGGCGACCGGGCCGCTCACCTCGGAGCCGCTGGCCCGCGACATCGCGGCGTTCGTGGGCGGCGAGCACCTGCACTTCTACGACGCGGTGAGCCCGGTGGTGGAGGCCGACAGCATCGACACCAGCAGGACCTTCCGCGCCTCGCGTTACGGCAAGGGTGGCGACGACTACCTGAACTGCCCCCTCGACGAGCCGCAGTACGCGGCTTTCCATGCCGCGCTGCGCGCCGCCGAGTGTGCCGAGATCAAGGATTTCGAGAAGGAGTTCTTCTTCGAGGGCTGCCTGCCGATCGAGGTGATCGCCAGCCGCGGCCCGGACACCCTGCGCTTCGGGCCGATGAAGCCCGTCGGCCTGGTGGACCCGCGCAGCGGACGCCGGCCCTACGCCGTCGTGCAGCTGCGCCAGGACAACCTGGCCGCCAGCCACTTCTCGATCGTCGGCTTCCAGACCCACCTCAAGTGGGGCGAGCAGAAGCGGATCCTGCAGATGATCCCGGGGCTCGAGGCCGCGGAGTTCGTCCGCTTCGGCATGATCCACCGCAACACCTACGTGAACGCGCCCCGCACGCTCGAGCCGACCTTCGAGACGCGCCGCCGGCCGGGCCTCTTCTTCGCGGGCCAGATGTCGGGCGTCGAGGGCTACGTCGAGTCGGCCGCCTCGGGTCTGATCGCCGGCATCGGCGCGGCCCTCCGCGCGAAGGGGCAGGCGCCCATGCCGTTTCCCGAGGACACCGCGCACGGGGCCCTCGGTCGCTACATCGCCCGCTCCGACCCCGGGCATTATCAGCCGACGAACATCGCTTTCGGGCTGATCCCCGAGCTCGAGCAGCGGATCCGGGACAAGGCCAGGAAGCGCTTGGCGCTCGCGGAGAGGGCGCTCGCCAGCCTCGCCCGCTTCGAGGCCGAGCTCGAGGGCGCGCCCGCCCCGCTTCCCGCCACGCAGCCGTGAAGCGGTCGATCCAGGCCTTCCTGCGCCACCTCGGCGCCGAGCGGAACGCCTCGGCCCACACGCTGAAGGCCTACGGCAAGGATCTCGAGCAGTTCCGCGCCTACGCCCTTGGCGCCATTGGGCGCGATTTCCGGCCCGCGGAGGTGGATCACCTGCTGATCCGCTCCTTCCTGGCGTCGCTCCACCACGCGGGGCTGCGCAAGACCTCGTCGGCGCGCAAGCTGGCCGCGCTGCGGACGTTCTTTCGCTTCCTCTGCCGCGAGGGGGTCGTCGAGCGGAACCCGGCGCGCGTGCTGCTTGCGCCGAAGACCGAGAAGCGGGTCCCCGCGCACCTCGACGAAGCCGACGCCGCCCGCCTCGTCGAGGTCTCCGGGGTGCGCGACACCGACCTCCGGGCTCGGGCCATCCTGGAGCTGCTCTACGCGACCGGGATCCGCTGCGCGGAGCTCGTCGGGCTCGACGTGGCCGAAGTCGACCTGCCCGGCCGAATGGTCCGAGTACTGGGCAAAGGCCGAAAGGAACGCGTCGTGCCTTTCGGCGGCGCGGCGCTGCGGGCGCTCCAGGCCTGGATGCGGGTCCGCGGCCGCCTGAGACCCCGGACGGATGCGCTGTTCGTCAACCGCAGAGGAGAACGCATCAGCGACCGGAGCGTAAGAGCCCTCGTCTCCCACCGCGTCCGGGAGGTAGCACTTGCGCAGACCGTCAGTCCCCACACGCTGCGGCACAGCTTCGCGACACACCTCCTCCAGCGGGGGGCAGATCTTCGTTCGATTCAAGAGCTTCTGGGCCATGCCAGCCTCTCCACGACGCAGCGCTACACCCACGTCAACATGCGTCAGATTCTGGATATCTATAGGAAGGTACATCCGAGGGCCTGATGCCAGACGATCAGGTCTGGTTATATACAGATTATTTGAGTTCCGAGTGGATTTGGACCCCCTCATCTGCCCTGAACCCTCGGACCGCAGCTCATCCCACACCGACCATCATCTGCCTATAGACAGTGATGAGTCCAGGTGACACCCAGCGACGTCTCAGACTAGTGCGGGGCATGGCGCCAACCGACGAGGATCTCGTGCTCGCATTCCAGGGTGGGGACACGTCCGCTTTCGACCTGCTGGTGCGGCGTTGGGACCGGAAGATCCAGGGCGCGGCCTTCCGCGTGCTCGGGTCCGACGACGAGGCGCGCGACGTCTCGCAGGAGGCCTTCCTCAAGGCCTTCCGCGGCCTGGGAGGCTTCAAGCGGGAGGCGCGCTTCTCATCCTGGCTCTACCAGATCGCGCTCAACCTGTGCCGCGACCGGCTGCGGCGGCGCAAAGGCCGCGAGATGCTGAGCCTCGACGTGCTGGAGGACAACGGCCAGGGCCTGCCGGGGCCCGCCCCCACGGCCTTCGACCTCGTCGAGGCAAGCGACGTCGCGCGCGTGGTGGCAGCCGCCGTTCAGCAGCTCTCCGACGAGCAGCGCGAGGCCGTGATCCTGAAGGAGTACCAGGGCCTGACCTTCCCCGAGATCGCCGAGGTCCTCGGGGTGCCGGTCTCGACCGTCAAGACCCGTCTGTACCGCGCGCTGTCGCAGCTGCGAACGCTGCTGGAGGCACGCGGCCTCGGAGACGTCCCCCCGGCGCAGGAGAGGAACCATGGACTGTACGACCGCTCGTGAACGCAGCGTCGAGCTGCTCTACGGCGAGGCCGATGCCGAGACGCGCGGCCTGCTCGAGGAGCACCACGCCGCCTGCGAGGCCTGCCGCGCGGACATCGAGGCGCTGCGCGGCGTGCGGCGCACGCTCGGCCAGTGGAAGCTGCCCTTCTCCGTCGAGCGCCCGGTGCGCCTCGAGCTGCCGCGGCGGGCTTCGCGCTGGCCGCTCGTGGCCGCTGCTGCCGGCCTGATCCTCGCGACCGGGCTCTCGCTGCGCCTCGCCAACGCCCGTGTCGAGCTGCGCGGCGGCCCGCTGCAGTTCTCGCTGGGCGGGCCGTCGGCGAGCCAGATCGAAGCCCGCCTGGCCGCCCAGGAGAAGCGCCACAACGACGAGCTGTGGGCGCTCGCGGCACGCGTCGAGCAGGTCGCCGCGGTCCCCGCGGCCGGCGAGGGCGCGCCGGCCGGGGACGAGACGCTCGCGGAGCTGCGCCGCCTCGTCTCGCTCGAGAGCCGCCGCCAGCAGCAGGAGCTGCGCGCCAGCCTGGCCCGCTACGAGGAGCGCGCCGAGGCCCGCCGCCGCTACGACCTCGCGCGCGTCAGCGCCGGGCTGTCGTATCTCGAAGGCCGCACGGGCCAGCAGGTCGCGCGCACCACCGAGCTGATGAACTACGTGCTGAAGGCGTCCCAGGAGAAGTGACGACCATGCGCCGCACACTGTCGCTCGTCCCGCTGCTGCTCGCCGGAGCGCTCACAACGGCCGCCCAGCCACCCGCCAGTCCGGCGCGGCGCGCCCGCGCGGACGTCTCGAGCCCCCACGAGCTGCTGGCGCGCCTCGAGCAGGCGCTCGATCGGGCCGTCCGCCACGTGAGCCGCCCGACCGCGGTCCACGCGCTCGGCATCTCGGCGGCATGCCGCGGCTACTACCTCGCCGGCTACGGTGCGGTCTTCGTCCTGCCGCCGCAGGGCCTGCCCGGCGAGCGCCCGACCGTCGTGGTCCGCCGCCTCCCGCAGCGCCGGCCCGCGCCCCGCTCCTCGCCCGCGGCCGAGGGCGGCGCGCTCCCAGCGCCCGCGCCCGGGTCCGAGCTGGACCTGTTCCTCGACCCCGAGCTACGGCCGCTGCTCGAGGGCCAGGACGCGCAGGTCCGCCGGATGGAGCGCCAACTCCTCGAGTTCCAGCATCAGGTCGAGGCCTTCCAGCGCGACGCGGAGCTGGCCCGCGAGGCCGCCGACCGCAACCTGCAGCAAATGGCCCAGCAGGTCCGGATCCGGCTCGGGAGCGTGCCCGAAGGCGCGCTCGAGTGGGTGGTGCTGCAGCCGCCCGACGCCGTCGCGCCGGTAGCCGCGGTCCCGGCCGCGCCCGCAGCCCCCCCGGCGCCGGGTGCCCCGGCAGCGGCCCCCGCCGCCCCCGTCACGGCGCCGGCTCCCGTCGCGCCACCCGCGCCCCCAGCCCCCCCGTGGCGCTTCTGGTTCCGCGGCGACGAGGACGTCGACCCGCGCACGCCGGAGCGGGTGGTGACCGACGTGCGCCAGGCGATCGTCGAAGCTCTCGAAGCGCACGGCCACCTGCTCGCGGTGGTACCGCCCCAGGAGCTCGTCACGGTGGCGGTCGATTTCACGACGCCGCTATTCGCGCTGGGCGCCGAGCGGCCGCGGCCCGAGCGCACGCTCGTGCTGCGCGTCCGCAAGAAGGATCTCGAGGAGCGTGCCGCCGGCCGCCTCGCCTCCGACGAGCTGCGCCGCCGCGTGGAGGTGCTCGAGTACTGAGCGGCCGCTCCGCCTGGCGCCGCGGCAGGCTTCAGCGCCGCAGCAGCAGCCAGAGCGTCGCGAGCGCGAGCGCCCCGTCGCTGCCGGCGAAGAGCAGGAAGCTCGCGGGCGAGCCGCGCAGCAGGTGGTCGAGCACGAAGACCACCACGCCCAGTCCCTTCGCCAGCACCCCGGCCACCCACAGATAGCCGCGGCGCGCCTCGACGTCGCGGGCCGCCCAGAAGTAGCCGGCCGCCAGGCTCAGCGTGAAGGCGCCGTTCAGGTTCGCGTTCACGATCGGCACGGGCTCGGGCGCCCCGAACAGGCGGGCGACCGCCACCGGCGCCAGCAGCAGCGGCAGCCCCAGGGCGAGGTCGTAGACGCCCGACGCCAGGGCCAGCGTCCGCAACGCCCTGCCCGAGGCCGCGCCCGTGCTCACGCCGCCGATCCTCGCACGTCCTTATGCTAATGTTCCTCGGTCCCCCGCCGGGAAGAATCCCCCGCGCCGGCGCTGCCGCCATGCCCCGAAGCTCCGCCATCCACGGCACCACGATCCTCGCCGTCCGCCATCGCGGCCGCTCGGTGATCGCCGGCGACGGCCAGGTCAGCCTGGGCCAGACGATCGTCAAGCAGGGCGCGCGCAAGCTGCGCCGCTTCCACGACGGCAGGGTGATCGCCGGCTTCGCCGGCTCGGCGGCCGACGGGCTGTCGCTGCTCGCCAAGTTCGAGGCCAAGCTCGAGGAGCACCGCGGCCAGCTCGAACGCGCCGCCGTGGAGCTCGCCCGCGACTGGCGCTCGGACCGGGTGCTGCGGCGGCTCGAGGCCTTCCTGATCGTTGCCGACCGCGAGTCCTCGTTCCTGCTCTCGGGCACGGGCGACGTGATCGCTCCGGACGACGGGCTGCTCGCCGTCGGCTCCGGCGGGGCCTACGCGCTCGCCGCCGCTCGCGCGCTCGTGCGCCACTCGGAGCTGGACGCCGAGGCCGTCGCCCGCGAGGCGCTGCTGATCGCCGCCGGCATCTGCGTCTACACCAACGACCAGATCAGCCTGGAAGCGATCTAGCCGGTGCCGATCTACCTGCCGGCCTCGTTGGACCAGGCCGCGGCCGCCCACGACGAGCTGACGCCCCGCCAGATCGTGGCCGAGCTCGACCGCTCCGTGGTCGGGCAGCAGAGCGCGAAGCGCGCCGTCGCGATCGCCCTGCGCAATCGCATCCGGCGTCGGCGGCTGTCGCCCGAGATGGCCGCCGAGGTCACGCCCAAGAACATCCTGATGATCGGCCCGACCGGCGTCGGCAAGACCGAGATCGCCCGCCGGCTCGCCCGGCTCTCGGGCAGTCCGTTCGTGAAGGTCGAGGCGTCGAAGTTCACCGAGGTCGGCTACGTCGGGCGTGACGTCGAGTCGATGCTGCGCGACCTGGTGGAGGCCGCCGTCGAGATGGTCCGCAAGGAGAAGCTCGCCGAGGTCCGCGAGCGGGCGGAACAGGCGGCCGAGGAGCGTCTCCTCGACCTGCTGCTGCCGCCGCCCGCCCCCGCGCCCCCCGGCGCCGACCCCGGCCAGGAACCACAGCGCGCCAGGCCCGCCTTCGACGCCACGCGCGAGAAGCTGCGGCAGCAGTTGCGCGCCGGCCTGCTCGACGAGCGACGCGTCGAGATCGAGGTCAAGGAGGGCGGCTCCCCGATGCTGCAGGTCCTCGGTCCGCGCGGCGTCGAGGAGATGGATCTCAACCTGAAGGACCTGATGCCGGGCCTGTTCGGGGGCCGCACGCGCCGGCGTGAGCTGCGCCTGCCCGAGGCCCGCGAGGCGCTGCGCCAGGAGGAGGCTGCGCGGCTCGTCGACGCAGACGAGATCCGCCGCCTGGCGCTCGAGCGCGCGCAGCAGGACGGCATCATCTTCATCGACGAGCTCGACAAGGTCGCCGGGCGCGAGGGCGGCCACGGGCCCGAGGTCTCGCGCGAGGGCGTGCAGCGCGACCTGCTGCCGATCGTCGAGGGCACCACGGTCACCACCAAGCACGGGCCCGTCCAGACGGACCACGTGCTGTTCATCGCGGCCGGCGCCTTCCACGTGAGCAAGCCGAGCGACCTGATCCCGGAGCTGCAGGGCCGCTTCCCGATCCGGGTCGAGCTCGACCCGCTCGGCGAGGAGGACCTGGTGCGGATCCTGACCGAGCCGCGCGGCGCGCTGCTCAAGCAGTACCAGGCGCTGCTCGGCAGCGAAGGCGTCGAGCTCGAGCTCAGCCAGGACGCGGTGCGCGAGATCGCGCGATTCGCGATGGAGGTCAACGCCGCGACCGAGGACATCGGGGCGCGCCGGCTGGCGACGATCCTCGAGGCGCTGCTCGAGGAGGCCTCCTTCTCCGCGCCCGACTCCGGGCCGCAGCGCGTGGCACTCGACGCAGCGGACGTCCGCGCCCGCCTCGCGCCGCTCGTCAAGGACCGCGACCTCTCGCGCTACATCCTATGAAGAGCCGAGCGCTCGCCCTCCTGCTCGCCGGGCTCGCAGCCGCCCCAGCCTGCGGCAAGCGCGGCGATCCGCTGCCGCCGCAGCGCATCGTGCCGCAGCCGGTCTCCGAGCTGCGCCTGATCCAGCGCGGCGACGAGCTGATCCTGAGCTTCGTGGCGCCGCGCGCGGCGACCGACGGGTCGCGGCTGCCGGTGCTCGACGTCGAGCTCCAGCGCGCGACCGGCGAGGGCGACTTCGAGGCGCTCGCGCAGAAGGAGAGCCTGAAGGCGGCGCCCGGCGAGGCGCTCGCGCGCAGCGGACCGCTGCCGGCCCCTGGCACCGTCGTGCGCGCCGCCGCGCGCGCTTTCGCGCGGAATCGCGCCTCCACGCGCTCGGCGATCGCCAGCTTGCGAGTGCTGACGCCGCCGCTCGCGCCCGGGCCTCTGCGCGCGGCGCCCGCTCCGCTCGGCGTCGCGCTCGAGTGGACCTACCCGGTCGATCCGGCGAGCATCAAGCCCCCGGAGCCCGAGCCGTCCCCGAGCCCGTCGGCGCGCCCGGGCGCCCCCGCGGCCTCGCGTTCGCCCGCGAGCCCGGCCTCTCCGGCGGCCGTCGGGGCGCCACTGGCCGCGCCCGCACCGCCGGCTGCTCCCCCGACCGCGGCGCCCTCGGCCCCGGCCACCGGCGCCGTGCCCGCGCCGAGTCCCGTCGCCGCGAGCCCGGCCGCGCCAGCCGGTGCGCCGCCGGCGCCTGGCGTCTCGCCGTCTCCGAGGCCGAGCCCCTCGCCCACGCCCCAGCCGCCGGGCTTCCTCGTCTACCGTCGCGCCAAGCTCGGGGTCTACGCCGCGGCGCTCGCACCGAAACCGACGCTGCTGCTGGGTTATCTCGACGAGGCCGTGACGCCCGGCGAGGAGTGGTGCTACGTCGTGCGTTTCGCGCTGCGGACGGACCCGCTCGCCGAGAGCGCCTCCTCGCCCGAGGCCTGCGTCGAGGTGCGCGACGTGGCGCCGCCCGCGGCGCCGCTCGGCCTGGCGCTGCTCGCTCGGCCCGAGGGCGTCGAGATCTCCTGGAGCGCGTCGCCAGAGCCCGACCTCGCGGTCTATCGCGTCTACCGCGCCGAAGGGCCGGACGCGACACCCGTGCGGATCGCCGAGCTGCCCGCCGGGCAGACCGAGCACGTGGACGAGACGGCGGCCGCGGGCACGCTCTACGTCTACAGCCTGGGCGCCGTCGACAGCGCCGGCAACGAGAGCCCGCGCTCGACCTCGGCGCAGATCCGCCGATGAGGTTCTACCGGGTCGAAGGCGCCAACGGACCCTGCTGGGCGCGCGAGGACGGTCCCGGCCTGCGCCTGCTCGACGGGGACCCCTGGGCCGGCGTCGGCGACCGCGCCCTGACAATCGGGCTCGACGAGGCGCGCCTGCTCGCGCCCGTGACCCCGAGCAAGATCGTCGGCATCGGGCTCAACTACCGGGATCACGCCGAAGAACGCGGCAAGCCGGCGCCGAAGGAGCCGCTCGTGTTCCTGAAGCCGCCCAGCTCCGTGATCGGGCCGGGCGAGCCGATCCGCCACCCCGGCTGGCCCGGGCGCGTCGACCACGAGGGCGAGCTCGGCATCGTGATCGGTCGCCGCGCGAAGGACCTCGCCTCTCCCGAGGCGGGCGCCGCCCACATCCTGGGCGCCGTCTGCGTCAACGACGTCACCGCGCGCGAGCTGCAGGACAAGGACGTCCAGTTCACCCGCGCCAAGGGCTTCGACGGCTTCTGCCCGGTGGGGCCCTGCCTGGTGACCGGCCTCGAGCTGCGCGCGCTCGACGTCGCCTGCCGCGTCAACGGCGAGCTGCGCCAGCGCAGCAACACCCGCGAGCTGATCTTCGACCCGGGCTACCTGGTCTGGTTCGTCTCGCGGGTGATGACGCTGCTGCCGGGCGATATGATCTCGACGGGCACGCCCGCCGGCATCGGGCCGCTCGTGCCGGGCGACAGCGTCGAGGTCGAGGTCGAGGGCATTGGCGTCCTCCGCAACCCCGTTCTTTAGAAGGGAAGAGACGAGCGCATGAAGATCTTTCTCGACACCGCCAGCCTGAAGGAGATCCGCGAGGCCGCGGCGCTCGGGGTGGTCGACGGGGTCACCACCAACCCGAGCCTGCTCGCCAAGGAGAACGGCGACCCCGAGCAGATCCTGCTCGAGATCTGCCGCACGATCGACGGCCCGATCTCGGCCGAGGTGGTGGCGACCGACGCCGCGGGCATGCTGCGCGAGGGCCGCCACTGGGCGGCGCTGCACAAGAACATCGTGGTGAAGATCCCCTGCATCCTGGAGGGGCTGAAGGCGACCAAGGTGCTCGCGAGCGAGGGCCACCGCGTCAACATGACGCTGATCTTCTCGCCCAGCCAGGCTCTGCTCGCGGCCAAGGCCGGCGCCCGCTACGTCTCGCCCTTCGTCGGCCGCCTCGACGACGTCTCGACCGACGGCATGCAGGTGATCGCGGACATCGTCCAGATCTTCGACAACTACGACTTCGACTGCGAGGTGCTGGCCGCCAGCCTGCGCCACCCGATGCACGTGGTGGAGGCCGCCAAGCTGGGCGCGCACGTCGGCACCATGCCGATGAGCGTCCTCGGCGCGCTGCTCAAGCACCCGCTGACCGACATCGGCCTGAAGCGCTTCCTCGAGGACTGGGAGAAGGCCAAGAAGGAGCTGGGCGCCAAGGCGGCCGGCTAGCCCCGCGCGATGCCCATCTACGAGTACCGCTGCAGCGCCTGCGAGACCCGCTTCGAGCGATTCGTCCGGGCCTTCGGCGAGGCAGTGACCTGCCCGGAGTGCCACGGCGGCGAGGTGGAGAAGCAGCTCTCGACCTTCGCGACCACCAGCGCCGCGCCCGGCTCCGGCCCCGCTCCGGCGGGCCGCGGCGGCGGTTGCTGCGGGGGCGGCTGTGGCTGCGCCCACTGAGCCCGTGAGCGGCACGGGCCTCGAACAGCTGCGCGAGAAATCGCGCCGCGCCGAGGAGGGCGGCGGCAAGCAGCGGCGCGAGCGCCAGCACGCGGAGGGCAAGCTCACCGCGCGCGAGCGCGTGGAGCTGCTGCTCGACGAGGGCAGCTTCGAGGAGATCGACAAGCTGGTCGAGCACCGCTGTCTCGACTTCGGGATGGCCGAGCAGAAGATCCCGGGTGACGGCGTCGTCGCGGGCTACGGCCGCATCGACGGCCGCCTGTCCGCCGTCTTCGCGCAGGACTTCACGGTCTTCGGTGGCAGCCTGTCCGAGACCAACGCCCGCAAGATCTGCAAGGTGATGGATCTCGCGATGCGGATGGGCGCGCCGGTGATCGGCCTCAACGACTCGGGCGGCGCGCGCATCCAGGAGGGCGTCGCCTCGCTGGGTGGCTACGCGGACATCTTCCTGCGCAACACGATCGCGTCGGGGGTGGTGCCGCAGATCTCCGCGATCCTGGGACCCTGCGCCGGCGGCGCCGTCTACAGCCCCGCCATCACCGACTTCAACGTGATGGTGAAGGACACCTCCTACATGTTCGTGACGGGCCCGGACGTGATCAAGACCGTCACCCACGAGGAGGTCAGCAAGGAAGACCTCGGCGGCGCCTTGACCCACAACGCGAAGTCGGGTGTCGCGCACTTCGCCGTCGACGACGACCGCGCCTGCCTCGCTCTCATCCGCGAGCTGCTCTCCTACCTGCCCTCGAACAACCTCGAGCAGCCGCCTCTGCACGAGACCGAGGATCCCGCCGAACGCGAAGACGCGGCGCTCGACACGCTGATCCCGCAGGAGCCGAACAAGCCCTACGACATCAAGCAGCTGATCCAGGCGGTGGTCGACGACGCCCGCTTCCTGGAGGTCCACGAGCACTTCGCCCCCAACATCGTGGTCGGCTTCGCCCGCTTCGGCGGCCGCAGCGTCGGCATCGTCGCCAACCAGCCGGCGGTGCTGGCGGGCTGCCTCGACATCGACGCCTCGGTGAAGGGCGCGCGCTTCGTGCGCTTCTGCGACGCCTTCAACGTCCCGCTGGTCACCTTCGAGGACGTGCCCGGCTTCCTGCCCGGCACCGCCCAGGAGTGGGGCGGCATCATCCGGCACGGCGCCAAGCTGCTCTACGCCTTCGCGGAGGCGACGGTGCCGAAGCTGACCGTGATCACGCGCAAGGCCTACGGCGGCGCCTACTGCGTGATGTCGTCCAAGCACATCCGCACCGACCTGAACCTCGCCTACCCGATGGCCGAGATCGCCGTGATGGGGCCCGAGGGCGCCGTCAACGTGCTCTACCGGCGCGAGCTGCAGAAGGCGGAGAACCCCGAGGAGTTCCGTCGCGCCAAGGTCGCGGAGTTCCGCGAGAAGTTCGCGAACCCCTACGTCGCCGCCGACCGCGGCTTCATCGACGAGGTGATCGAGCCGCGCCAGACGCGGCGCAAGATCATCGCGGGCCTGCGCATGGCGAGCGGCAAACGGGACCACAACCCTCCGAAGAAGCACGGCAACATCCCGCTGTGAGCTTCCAGAAGATCCTGATCGCGAACCGGGGCGAGATCGCGGTGCGCGTGATCCGCGCCTGCCGCGAGCTCGGCATCAGCTCGGTCGCCGTCTACTCGGAGGCCGACCGCGCGGCGCTGCACGTGCGGCTGGCGGACGAGGCGTACCTGCTCGGAGCGGCCCCCTCGCGCGAGAGCTACCTGCGCATCGACCGCGTGATCGAGACGGCGCGCCGCTGCGGCGCCGACGCCATCCACCCCGGCTACGGCTTCCTGTCCGAGAACGCCGCCTTCGCGCGCGCCTGTGAGCAGGCCGGCATCGTCTTCATCGGGCCGCGCAGCGAGACGATCGCGCTGATGGGCGAGAAGACCTCGGCGCGGCGGCTGGCCGTCGAGGCCGGCGTGCCAGTCGTGCCCGGCACGCTCGAGCCGATCGCGGATCCGGCGGCGATCCGCGCGCAGGCGAGGCGCATCGGGTTCCCGCTGATGCTGAAGGCGGCCGCCGGCGGCGGCGGCAAGGGGCTGCGCCTCGTCGAACGGGCCGAGGATCTCGACTCCGCGGTCGCGCGCGCGAAGAGCGAGGCGCAGAGCGCCTTCGGCGACGACAGCGTCTACCTGGAGAAGGCGATCTCGAAGCCGCGTCACGTCGAGATCCAGGTGCTGGCCGACGCCCACGGCAACGCCGTCCACCTCTTCGAGCGCGAGTGCTCGATCCAGCGCCGCCACCAGAAGGTGGTTGAGGAGAGCCCGTCGCAGGCGCTGACGCCCGAGCTGCGCGCGCGCATGGGCGAGCTGGCGCTGGCGCTGGTGAAGCGCGCGGGCTACGTCAACGCCGGCACCCTCGAGTTCCTGGTCGACGCCGAGCGCAACCCCTGGTTCCTCGAGATGAACACGCGGCTGCAGGTCGAGCACCCCGTGACCGAGATGGTGACCGGCGTCGATCTGGTGGCGCTGCAGATCCACGTCGCGCAGGGCGGTGTCCTGCCGCTGAGCCAGGCGGATCTCGTCCAGCGCGGGCACGCGATCGAGTGCCGCGTCTACGCCGAGGACCCGGACGCGGGTTTCCTGCCGAGCCCCGGCCGCATCGAGGCGCTGCGCGTGCCGGGCGGCCCGGGTGTCCGCGACGACTCGGGTGTCTACGAGGGTTTCGAGGTGCCGATCCACTACGACCCGCTGATCTCGAAGCTGGTCGTCTGGGGCGCCGACCGCGCCGCGGCGATCGCCCGCATGCGCCGCGCGGTGGCGGAGTACCGGGTGCTCGGCATCCGCACGACGCTGCCGTTCTTCGACTTCGTGCTGCGCCACCCCGAGTTCGTCGCGGGCGACTACGACACCGGCTTCGTCGCCCGCCACTGGACGCCGCAGCCGCTCGGCGGGGCCGACGCGCTCGAGCTGGCCGCGGTGGCGGCCGCCATCCGCGCGTTGCGCGAGGGCCAATCGCGGCAGGCGCCGCCCGCCCGCGGCGGCGGCTCGGCCTGGTGGCGGCAGGGCATGTCCGAAGCGCTGCGCGGGCGACTCTAGGGAAGCGGATGCTGCTCGACGCGACGATCGACGGCCGCTGCATCCGGGTCGAGCTGCGCGGCAAGGACGGCCGCTACGCGGTCAGCGTCGACGGCCGCAGCCTCGAGGTCGACTACCTGCAGGCCGGGCGCTTCGTCAGCCTGCTGGTGGGCGGGCGCAGCCACGACCTGGGCCTCACCCGCACCGCCACGGGCTACCGCGTCTCGTTCCCCGACGGCGCCTGCGACGTGCAACTCGCCGTGGCCGCGCGCGGGGCCGCGGCGACTCGGCGCGTGGCGCACGGGCCCGCGCGGATCCAGGCGCCGATGCCCGGCAAGATCGTGCGCCTGCTGGCGGCGCCCGGCGAGGAGGTGCGGGCCGGCCAGGGCCTGGTCGTGATCGAGGCGATGAAGATGGAGAACGAGCTGCGCGCGCCGCGCGCCGGCACGCTGCGCGAGGTGAAGGTCTCCGAGGGGCAGGCGGTCGAGACGGGCGCGCTGCTGGCGCTCGTCGACTAGCCGCCGCCAGCCATGAAGCGCTGGAGGAAGCTGCTCCGGCTGCTGCTCCTGTCGGGCCTGGTGGCCGGCGTGCTGGCGCTCGTCGCGCTCGCCAGCCTGCCGCACCTGCTCGAGCGCTCGATCGAGCGCGGGCTCTCGTCCTTCTTCCAGCGTCCGGTCAGCGTCGGCGGCGTCCGCGTCGCCGGCTTCGTGCCGCTGACGATCGAGGTGCTCGACCTGCGCGTGGGCGGCGCGACCGACGCAGCTCCGCCGTTCCTGGTGGCGCCGCGGATCGTGGCCCTGCCCAGCCTGGCGCCGCTGCGGGGGCGCGTGCTGGTGCTCAACCGGCTGCGTCTCGACGGCCCGCAGATCGGCATCCGCGCCTTCCCGCAGGGCGGCGACGACATCCCGCGTTTCGGCGGCGGCGGGGCGGGCGGCTTCGAGCTGCGCGTCAACCGGCTGGTGATCGAGAAGGGGATCTTCCGCCTCGATCACCAGCGCGTGCCGCTCGAGCTCGATCTGCCGGACTTCCATGGCCGGCTGTCGGCCCAGGGCAGAGGTGTGCTCGCGGGCGGCCTCTCCTTCGGCCCGGGCCGGCTGCAGTTCGGCGCGAACCCCGAGATGCGCGTGGGCACCGACCTCGAGCTGCGTCTCGTCGGAAGCCAGCTCCAGGTGGTGGGGGCGCACCTGCGCGCCGTCGGCACCGACCTCGCGTACGAGGGCGAGATCGCGCTCGCGCGGCGCCCGCAGGGCACGCTGACGCTGCACGGCCGCGTCGACCTGGCGGTACTCGACCAGCACGTGATGCGCACGGGCCTCGCGATCCAGGGCCAGGGCCGCTTCTCGGGCAGCGTCGGGATCGACGGCTCGCGGCTGCGCGTGCGCGGCAGGCTCGAGGGCGAGGGCGGGAGCTTCGACGGCCAGGACGTCGAGCGCTTCGCCGGCGAGGTCTCCTGGGACGAGCGCGGCGTGATCCTGAAGGACCTGGGCCTGCGCGCGCTGGGCGGCGACGGTGTGCTGCAGGTCGTGGTCCCGCCGGGCCGCGGCACCGCGCGGCTGCAGGCGCGGCTCGAGCGCACGGACGCGGAGGCCCTCGTGCGCTGGATCTTCGCCCTGGGCCCCGCCGGGCTCGGGTCTTCCGCCACCGGCGAGCTGGAGCTGCACTGGCCGCGCGGCCGGTTCCGGGACGAGCTCTCGGGCCGCGCCGGGCTCGACCTCGTCGAGCGCGGGGACGCTCGCAAGCCCCTTGCGGGCCGTCTCGACTGGCGGGCCGAGCGCGGCGTGCACTTCATCGAGCGCGCCGATCTGCAGACCCCGGAGACGAGCGCCCGAATCGCCGGCCGCATCGGCCGCGACCAGAGCGCGGAGCTCCAGCTCGACGCCGCCAGCCGCGATGTGGCGGAGACGGACGAGCTGCTGCGCCGCGTGCGCCGCGCGCTCGGCTCGCCCGACGCGCAGCGCGCGGGCCTCAGCGGCCGCGGGCGCTTCTCGGGCCGCTGGCACGGCACGCTGCGCGATCCGATCTACGACGGCCGCTTCGACGCCACCGACGTCGGCTACCTCGGCGTGCGCTGGGGCGATCTCCAGTGGCGCGGCACGCTGACGCCGCTCGAGCTGCGCAGCGATTCGCTGGTCCTGCGAAAGCACGGCGCGCAGCTGCGGCTCGCCGGGCGCGTCGCGCTCGGCGACTACGGCGCAGCCGACGCTCTCGACGTGCGCGCGAGCTTCGAGGGCTGGCCGTCACGCGACCTCACGCGGGCGCTCGGCTTCAGGCTGGACCTCGAGGCTCCGCTCTCCGGCGAAGCCGTGGTCGCCGGTCGCCGCAGCCTGCCGCGCGGCAGCGCCACGCTACGTGGGGGCGCCGGGCTCTACTACGGGATCCCCTTCGAGGCGTTCGAGCTCGGCAGCCGTTTCGCGGACGGGCTCACCAGCGTGAGCGACGGACGCGTCCGTCTCGGCGGCGGCAGCCTGAGCTTCCGCGGCAGCGTGTCGGGCGACGGCATCTACGACGGCCGCGCCGAGTTGCGCGGGGTCGAGCTGTCCGAGCTGGCGGCGCGGCAGCCGGCGCAGCTGCGCCCCGGGGGCCGTCTGAGCGGCGAGCTGACGCTGGTCGGCCCGCTCGACCGGCCGCGCCTGCAGGCCCGGCTGGGTTCGCCGCGCCTGTTTCTCGGCGACGAAGGGGTCGGCGCGCTCGAGGCCAGCCTGGTCGGCCGCGGCAACGGCCAGCTCGCCGTCTCCGCCAGCTGCCGCTCGCCTCGCCTCGAGCTGACGCTCGCCGGCGCGCTCGGCCTCGATCCGGAGTATCGCTCCCGGCTGCGACTCGTCGCGCGGGAGACGAGCCTCGATCCCTTCCTGCGCGCGGCCGTGCCCGCGCTCCCGGCCGCGGTGCAGGTCGTCGCGAGCGGCGCCCTCGATCTGGATGGACCGCTGTTGCGGCCGCGCGAGCTCTCGCTGGTCGCGAGCCTGTCGGCCTTCGAGCTGCTGCTGCCGGAGTACCCCGTGCGCAACGTCGGGCCGCTGCGCCTCGCCGTCTCCGAGGGCCGCCTGCGCGTGCTGGAGCTGCGCCTGGCGGGCGAGGGCACCGACCTCGCCGTTCGAGGGCAGGCAGCGCTGCTGGGCGACGGTCCGCTCGATCTCGAGCTGAGCGGCGCCGCCGACCTGCGCGCGCTGTCGGTCGTGACGCGGCGCGTGCGCGGCCGCGGCGCCGCCCGGCTGACAGTCTCGGTCGGCGGCCGGCGCGACGAGCCGCGGCTCGAGGGCCGCCTCGACCTCGAGGGCGGCGGGCTGCGCGTGCGCGGCTTCCCGCAAGGCCTCGAGGACGTGCGCGGCAGCGTGCGCTTCGACCTGGAGAAAGCCGTCCTCGACGGCGTGCGCGGGCGGCTCGGCGGGGGCGCCCTCGAGGTGGATGGCCAGGTCGCCTACGCGGGCGGCGTGCTCTCCAGCCTCGACCTGCACGCCACCGGGCGTGGCGTGCTGCTGCGTTATCCCGAAGGGCTGCGCAGCCTGCTCGACGGCGACCTGCGCCTGTTCGGGGACGGCACGCGCCAGTGGCTGAGCGGAGACGTCGAGGTGCGCCAGGCCACCTGGCGCCGGCGCTACGACATCGCCTCCGAGCTGATGGCCGCCGCTCGCGTGGCGCCGGAGGCGGCCGCCTCGGGCCACGGGCTGCGGCTCGACCTGCGGCTGCGGGCGCCGGGGACACTCGAGCTCGACAACAACCTCGGCACGCTGCACGCGAGCGCCGACCTGCGCCTCAGCGGGCCGATCGAGGGCCCGTCGGTGCTCGGCCGCGCCGAGATCGATCGCGGGCGCATCTACTTCCAGGGCACCACCTACACCATCCGCCGCGGCAGCATCGACTTCCAGAACCCGCAGCGGATCGACCCGCTGTTCGACATCGAGGCCGAGGCGCGCGTGCGCGCCTACCGCGTGACGCTGCGTGCGAACGGCACGCTCGAGCGCGTCTACCCGACGCTCAGCTCCGACCCGCCGCTCGGCGCCGTCCAGATCCTCAACCTGCTGGCGGGCGCCGACGAGACGGCCGTCGCCAGCCTGACCCAGTCCCAGGCCGATCAGGCCCGCCTGGCGGCGACGGGCGCCGCGACACTGGCGGCGGGCCGCCTCTCGGAGGAGGTGGGTCTCGAGCGCCAGGCCGAGAAGCTGTTCGGCCTCAACCGCTTCTCGATCGATCCGGCGCTCGGCAAGAGCAGCTTCACCAACCCCACGGCTCGCCTGACGATCGGCAAGCGCATCACGCCCGACCTCTCCGTGCTCTACTCCACCGACCTCGGCGGGACGCAGGAGCGCGTGCTGACGATCGAGTACACGCTGTCCGACCGCCTGTCGTTGCTCTTCACCCAGGTCGAGCCGGACGGCGGCGTCGGCTTCGACGTCCGGGTGCGCCAGTCGCGGTGATGCGAGGCCTCGCCTTCGTCCTGCTCGCGGGCCTGCTGGCGCCGGGCGCAGCGCCGGCGGCGGAGAACGCCGCGAGCGAGGCCGAGCTCGCCGGGCGGCTCGTCAGCAGCGTGCGGCTCGAGCTGCTCCCGGAGGAGGCGGCAGCGCTCGAGCGCTACCTGAGCGTGCGCGCGGGGGCTCCGTTCGACCCCGCGCAGGCGCGCCGCAGCGTGAGCCTGCTCTTCGCCACCGGGCGTTTCGCCGACGTCGCCGTGCTGGCACAGCCGGTCGCCGACGGCCTCGAGGTCGTGTTCCGGCCGACGCCGGCGCCGCGGATGACCGCGCTGGTGCTCGAGGGCGACCGCGTGCTCGACGAGAAGCAGCTGCTGCGCGCCTCGCGCCTGAGCTGGGGCGAGCCGCTGTGGCCGGCGCGCCTGGAGGAGGCCGCCCGCGACGTGGGCCTGGCGCTCGCGGCGCGCGGTTACCTCGAGGGCCGCGCGCGCGTCGAAGCCACGCCGCGCGCCGACGGCAGCGCCGCCAGCTTCCGGATCGACGCTGGCCCGCGCGCCTACGTGCGCGGCCTGCGCGCCGTCGGCATGCCGCCGGAGGCGCCGGACGCGACGCCTCGGCTGCGGCCCAAACGGGGTCAGCCGTTCCGGCGCGAGCAGTCGCGCGAGGCCGCGAGCCGCCTGGAGGGTGATCTGCGCGCGCTCGGCCGCTGGCGCGCCAGCGTCGCCGTCGAGGAGTCGTACGACCCGCGCGTCGGCCGGGTGGACCTGCTGTTCCGTGTCGAGCCGGGCCCGCGTTGCTCCCTCGCGTTCGAGGGGTCGCGCCTGCCGGCGGGGCTGCGGGCGGAGGTCGAAGAGCGCCTGCGCGAGGAAGGCCTGCGCCCGGACGCGCTCGAGGAGGCCTCCGACCGCATCCAGCAGGTGCTCGAGGAGCGCGGCCACCGCTCGCCGCGCGCCAGTTGGCACGAGGAGAGCGACGCCGGCGGCACGCTCGTGCGCTTCGTGATCGAGGCCGGCGCCCAGGCCGAGGTCGCCTCCGTCGAGATCACCGGCTGGCAACCCGCAGAAGGCGCGCCTTCCCTGGCCACGCGCCCCGGCGAGTCGCTGCGCGAGGCGACGATCGAAGCCGACGTGGCGACGCTGCTGCGGTTGCTGCGCGAGGCCGGCCATGCGGAGGCCCAGGTCGAGGCGGAGGTCGCCGAAGGCGGCGGGCTGACGCCCGTGCGCTTCCGGGTTCGGCCCGGCCCGCGCACGCTCGTCTCGCGGGTGGAGCTGACGGGCGCGCCCGCCGATCTCGAGCTGCCCGCGCTGCGCGTCGTGGCGGGGCAGCCGCTGCGCATGGACGACGTGGCGCGGGATCGCGCGGCGCTGCTCGGGGCTTTGCACGACCGCGGGTTCCTGCGCGCGGAGGCGGCGCCGGAGATCGCCACCGAGCAGGAGCCGCCCGGCGCCCGCGTCAGCTACGCCCTCGAGCCGGGAGAGCAGGTCCGCATCGGTGAGATCGTGGTGGCGGGCCTGCGCGACACGCGCGAAACCGTGGTGCGGCGCGAGCTGCGCGTCGCCGAGGGCGATCCGCTCGGCGCCGCCGCGCTGCGCGAGAGCCAGCGCCGCCTGCAGGCGCTCGGCCTCTTCGAGAGGGTCGTCTTCCGCGAGCTGGACCCGGGGGCGCCCCGGCAGCGGCGTCTCGCGCTGGAGCTGGCGGAGGGCCCGCGCACGGCGGTCGCCTACGGCCTCGGCTACTCCGAGCGCGATCTGCTGCGCGCGAGCGTCGAGGTCACGCGCCGCAACCTGAACGGGCTCGACCGCACGCTGTCGACTTTCGCCCGCATCAGCTTCCGCTCGAGCCGGCTGCTCGCCAGCTTTCGCGAGCCGCGCCTGCTGGGCCGCAAGCAGGAGCTGTTCCTGACGGCGTTCCGGGAGGACGAGGATCGCGACAGCTTCGACTTCGTGCGTCACGGCCTGCTCGCGCAGACGGCCCGCGACATCGCGCCGCGGCTCAGCCTGATCACGCGCTACGTGTTCCAGCGCACGCGCACCTTCAACATCGAGGTGCCGATCGAGGAGATCGACCGCGAGTTCCAGTCCTCGCTCTTCTCCGGCCCCTCGGCCTCGCTGGTGTTCGACACGCGCGACGATCCGCTCGACCCGCGGCGCGGCGGCTTCGCCGGCCTCGACGCCCAGGTGTCCTCGACGCTGCTGGGCGGCGACGACTTCGGCAAGACCTTCCTGCAGGCCAGTGTCTATCGGCCCCTCAGCGCCCGGCTCGTGCTCGCGACCGGGGCGCGCCTCGGGCTCGGCTGGACCTACGGCGAGGCGCCGCCGCAGCTGGCGCTGCCGGACCGCTTCTACGCTGGCGGCGACTACAGCCTGCGCGGCTACGCGGTGGACGCCGTCGATCCGAGCGGCGGCAACGCGCTCGTGCTCGTGGGCACGGAGCTGCGCGTCGACCTCGGCCGGCGCTTGTCGCTGGCGACCTTCGCGGAGGCCGGCAACACCTACCCGCTGGTGGCCGACCTCGACCTCGGCGAGCTGCTCTACACGGCGGGCGTCGGCCTGCGCTACAAGAGCGCTTTCGGCCCGCTGCGCGTCGACTGGGGCTTCAAGCTCAACCCGCGCGCCGGCGACGATCCCTGGCGCGTGCACCTGACGATCGGCCATGCGTTCTAGAGCGATCGTCGCTTTGGCGCTGGCGCTGCTCGTCGCCGGCGGCGACACGGCATCCGCGCAGATCCTGGTCGAGCACGTCGTCGCGGCGGTCGACGAGCAGCCCCTGCTGCTCTCGGAGGTGCGGGCCTTCGAGCGCCTGCGCGGCGTGCCGCGCGCCGTGGCGGTGGAGGCGCTGGTCGACGAGCTGCTGATGCTGCGCGAGGCGAGCCGGCTGCCCGAGGCGAACCTCTCGCTGCAGGAGGAGCAGCAGGCGATCGACAGCCTCGTCGAGCGCTGGCCCGCGGCGCAGGGCGAGCCGCCGCGCGCCGCGCTCGGCTCCATCGCGCTGCGCCAGGCGCTGATCCTGAAGTACGTGGGGCTGCGCTTCCGGGCGCAGGTGAGAGTGGACGACGCCCAGCTGCGGGCCGTCTGGCGCGAACGCTCGGGCCAGCCAGCCGAGGGCGCGGCCTTCGAGGCGGCGCAGGCGGGCCTGCGCGCGGAGCTCGAGGAGCAGGCGCTCTCGCAGCGCATCGAGGCCTGGGTCGGGGACCTGCGCGCGAGCGCCCGGGTGCGCTACAACCTGGCCGCCGAGGACGCCTCGCGGTAACGGCCGCGCAGGCCGTTCCAGCGGACCGCCAGCAGGTCGGCGAACGCGAGCAGGCCGCGCCCGAGCGTGACTCGCGACGCGGCGTCGTTGCGCCAGGTGACCGGCACCTCCGCGACGCGCAGGCCCCGCAGCCGCGCCACGTAGAGCGCCTCGACGTCGAACGAGAAGCCGTCGAGGCAGCAGCGCGAGAAGATGGCCTGGGCCGCCTCGGCTGAGAACAGCTTGAAGCCGCACTGCGTGTCGCGCAGGTCCGGCAGCAGCAGCACCCGCACCAGCAGATTGAAGGCGCGGCCCGAGAGCTCGCGGAAGGCTCCTTGATGCACCTCCACGTTCGAGCCTGGCAGGGCGCGCGAGGCGATCGCCACCTGATGCCCCTCGTCGAGCGCGCGCTCGAGGCGCTCCAGGTCCTCGATCGGCGTCGAGAGGTCGGCGTCGGTCATCAGTCGGCGCGCGCCGGTGGCGAGCAGCATCCCGCGCCGGACCGAGTAGCCCTTGCCGCGGTTCACCTCGTTGCGCACGACCCGCGCGCCCTCCCGCGCCGCGCGCTCTGCGGTGGCGTCCGCCGAGCCGTCGTCCACCACCACGATCTCGTAGTCCCCGCCCCGCGCGTCGAGGTGCGTGCGCACGCGCACGAGCGTCCCCGGCAGGCGCTCGGCCTCGTTGTAGGCGGGAATCACGACCGAGAGCCGCGGCATCAGGCCCGGCCCGCCAGCTCCGCGAGCAGCGCTTCGACGCCTGTCGGAACGCCGGCGACGCCGAGCTCGCGGGCGCTGCGGCGCAGCTCCTGCGCGTAGTCGTCGAGCAGCGAGCCCTCCGGCGGCCGGGCCGCCTCGATCTGCGCGGTGAGCGCGGGGCGCGCCGCCGCCACCTGCTTCAGGAAGTCGCCCAGGGTCGCCGCCGTCGCGCGCAGGCCGTGGTGCGTCGCGACGTGGCTCGCGGCGAGCGCGCCGATCCTCGCGCGCAACGGCTCGTCGTCGAGCAGGCGTCCGAGCAGCGCCTCGAGCTCGGCCTCCTCCGTGAAGCCGGGCGAGACCGGCACCACGACCCCCTCGGGGAACTCCTCTGCGAGCGGCGTGCCCGCGCTCACCAGCAGCGGGCGTCCGACGCCGAGGGCGCGCAGCGCCGCCCCGGACATCTCGCCGTGGCTGGGGAAACGCAGCGCCAGCACGACGTCGGCGGCCGCCAGCTGCCGCACGAAGTCCTCGAGCGAGAGCCGGCCGGTGGCGACGAAGGCCTGTCCGAGGCCCGCTGCGTCCGCCCAGGCCGCGAGCGGCAGGCCCGGCTCGACGCCTCCGGCAACGACCAGCCGCAGCCGCGGCCGTGACGCACGCAGGCGCGCCGCCACGCGCAGCGCGACGTCGAGGCGCTTCGACGCGGTGGCCAGGCCGGGACAGCAGAGCACCAGCGCGTCGTCGGGGACGCCGAGCGCGGAGCGCGCCGCGCGCCGCGTGGGCGGCTCCGCGAAAGGCAGCGACAGGTGGTGGGCGAGCCGCAGCACCGGCCGGGCGGGCGGCAGGCTCTCGGCGGCGAGCCGCGCCACGCGCGCGCTGAGCGCCACCACCGCCAGGCTGGCATCGAGCACGCGCTCGTTGAGCGGGAACAGGGAGGGCAGCAGCTCGCCGCCCAGCGCGCGCGCCACCTGGCGGCCGACGAAGCTGCCCGCCTCGCCGTAGCCGCGGCGCATCTGGCGCAGGTAGCCGAGGCGGTCGCCGCGCTCGACGGTCTCGCGCAGCACCAGGTGGTGCAGCGAGAAGTCGTGCAGGAAGGCGACCCCCGGGCGCCGCAGCGCCGCCCGGTAGACGAAGCCGTGTGCCGGCGAGTTGCCGAGGTGATAGACGTCGAGGTCGGCCGCGGGCGCGTCCTGCGGACGCACCACCGCGAAGGCGCGCCGCAGCGCGGGGTCGACGGCGGCGGGATCCTCGACGACCGCGATCGGCTCGTGCGCCTCGGCGAGGGCGGGAAGCTGCTCGGCGACGTAGTCGCCGATCCCGGAGGGCGAGGGCGGCAGCGGGCTCCACACCGCGAGCTTCACCGCAGCGTCTCCGTCAGGCGCTCGATCACGTGATCCCAGGTGATGTCCACGACGCGCTCGCGCCCGGCGGCTCCCATCTCGCGCAGGCGCGATTCGGGCAGCTGCCACAGGGCGTCGATCGTCGCGGCGATGGCTCCCGCCTCCGGCTCGCTGACGAGGCCGCCCTCCTGGTCCGTCACGAACTCGAGCGGGCCTCCGGCGTCGGTCGTGGTGATCACCGGCTTGCCCGACAAGAACGCCTCCACCGTCACGTAGCCGTAGTCCTCGTTGAGCGGGGCGTAATAGGCGGCGCGGCAGCCCGCGTAGAGCGAGAGCAGCTCCTCCGCCGAGACGAAGCCCACCAGCTCCACGCGGTCCTCGAGCCCGAGCCGCGCGATCTGCTTGCGCAGCTCCCCCTCGAGCGGCCCGCTGCCGGCGATCTTCAGACGCGCGCCGCAACCGCTGCGCGCGAGCGCGTCGAGCGCGAGGTCGAGCCGCTTCAGGCGGTCGAGCCGGCCCGCGTAGAAGAGGTAGTCCCCGTAGCCGTCGTGGCGGTAGCGCCCCACGTGCTGCGGCGGCGGATACAGGGCCTCGGCCGGCAGCTGGTTGTAGCGCGCCAGCCGGTTCGCCACGTTCTGCGAGATCGTGAAGATCCGGCGGCACTCCCCGAGCCCGCGCGAGTCCATCGCGTGGATGGCCCGGCGCACCTGCTCGTCCTCCGGGGCGTCGCTGAAGGAGCAGAACGGCGTGCCGTAGAGGTCGTAGGCCTCGCGGTGCTGGTGGAACAGCCACGGCACCTTGTGCGGGTGGCGCGCCAGGAAGGTCGGGAACTTGGTCGGGATCACGAGATCGATCGGCGTGCCGTTGCTCTCGGTCACGTCGAGCAGGCGCCAGGCGAGCGCCTGGCGCACCAGCTCCGACACCGGGTACCACTTGAACGGCACCTGCGCGACGTCGACGCGGAAGCCGCGCCGCTCGAGGTTCGCGCGCAGCTCCGACACCAGGATCTCGGCGCCGCCCGTGACGAAGGGCGCCTGGGCGGCGCAGACGAGGACCGTCTTCATCCGCGCGGCAGCCGCGCCTCGAGCGCTCGCAGGCGTTCGCGCAGGTCGCGCAGGGCGAACTCGAGCGACAGCCGCCCCTGCTCGGACAGGGCGAGCACGAGGTCGATGCGCTTGACGAGGTCGTGGACGTGCGCCACCAGCTCTTCCTGCAGGATCAGGTGCCGCTCGTCGACCTCCTGCAGGTGCCGGCCGTGGATGCCCAGCACGGCGTCGTAGTGCCGGTGGGTCTCGGCGAGGCGGGCCTCCAGGTAGGCGAGCAGCTGGTTGTCAAGCTGGACCTGGCGCGAGTTGAAGGCGACCTGCGCCTCCGTCTGCGGCGCCAGCAGCGCCTGCAGCTTGCGCGCGAGCCAGCCCCTGACGCCCGCGAGGCCCCGGGCCGGCCGCGCCTGCCACAGCGCGTTCACGGCGCTGCCGTCGGGCGCGACGGGCGCTGCCGCGGGCCGCGGCAGCGGCTCGCTCGGCACGGGCTGCGGGGTCCGCGGCGCGAGCGGCTCGGGCAGGCGGGCCGCCTGCGGATCGAGCAGGGCGCGCTCGCGCACCTCCTCGCGGATGCGGCGGAGTTCCCGCGCGACGCGCGCCTCGTCTTCGCTCAAGCGGGACGATTCTAACCGGGGCCTTCGCGGCGTCCTGAATCGGGGCCCGGCTTGCGCGCGACCGCCATCACGCTGGCGCCGGCCGGGAAGCTCAGGAAGCGCAGCAGGAACGCCTCGGTCTCGAGCGCCAGCCGGAAGAGGGTCTCGAGCGGAGCCGGCAGGAACTGGACGTCGGAGCCGTGGCGGTGAAACAGGCGGTCGAGCGTGCGGCGGGCGAAGAGCAGCGGCAGCAACAGCGAGTTGCAGTAGCTCGCCCGCGCCACCTCCAGCCCAGCGCTCTCGAGCAGCGTCCGCAACTCCCCGCGCGTGTAGCGGTGGCGCGAGTGGACCGCTTCGTCGTGGGCGCCCCACAGCGCCATCAGCGCGGGCACCCGCACCAGCAGCCAGCCCCCCGGGCGCAGCACGCGCGCGAGCTCGCGCAGCGCAGCGCGGTCGTCGGTCACCCAGCGGTGATAGAGCACGTCGAAGGACGAGATGCCGTCGAAGCCGCCGTCCCTGAAGGGCAGCTCCAGCAGCGTTCCGCGCACGGCCACGACACCGCGCGTGCGACAGAAGCGCAGCGCCTCCTCCGAAAGATCGATGCCGACGCCGCGCCCGCGCCGTGAGAAGTGCAGCAGGTTGCGGCCGGTGCCGCAGCCGGCGTCGAGGATGCGCTCGCCCGAGCCCGGCCCCAGCGCCGTCTCGAGCAGCCGGAAGCTGATCGAGCGCATGCCGGCATACCACCACTGCCGCTCCTCGGCGTCGAACATCCGCCCGTACTCCTCGAGGTTCAGCGCGCGCCCCCTTTCCGCACGAGCGTCAGCTTGTCGACGAGCGCCTGGCCGCCGGGCGAGACGCGCAGCGTGATCTCGTTGACACCGGCGTGCAGCTGGCTCGTCGGCGCCGCCGCGCGCGCCTCCAGGACGGCCTCGGCCAGCGGCCACCCCCCGACGGCGCGGCCGTTGACCGAGAGCTCCAGGCTGCCGCGGCCGGAGGCCGCCACGCGCAGCTCGAGCGCGCCCGCACGTTCGAGCGGGAGGAAGACCCGCGCGTAGCCCTCGACCCCGCGGCAGATCGCCGTCAAGCAGGGCCGCTGGCGCGCCCAGCCCTCGCCCAGCAGACCGGGGTCGGTGCGCGGGTCGCCGAGGTCGATCAGGCCCTCCGGGTCCTCTCCACGGAACAGGCGGGTTCCGGCCACGAGATCGTACTTCCGCGCCTCGCTCGCGTGCCGGGCCGCGAACAGCCAGTTCGCCGGCCAGGCGAGCGGCGTGCCGACGGCCGCGGAGAGCAGCGCGGCGTTGTGGCCCGTCACCTCGGCGAAGGACACGGTGTCGTCCCGCGGGATCAGGTAGCGCCGGTACTGCTCGATCAAGAGGCCGTTCCACAGCGTGAGCGCGGCGCCCGCGACGCCGAGTGCCAGCCAGGGGCGGCTCACGAGCAGCGTTTCGATCCGCGTGAGCGAGGCGGCAAGACCGATCCCCAGGAGCGGAAGCGCCACCGCGAAGCTCTCGTTCCGCAAGCCGCCTTCCGGCGCGCACGCCCCGCTGAGCAGCAGGATCGCTGTGGCAGCCGCCAGCGTGCGGCCGAGCGGCGCGCCGCGCCAGGCGAGCAGGGCGAGCCCCGACACGCCGAGCCAGAGGGCGGGCGCCCGGAACAGCAGCCCGTCCGGCGACGCGAAGAACGCGTCGAGCGCGGGGGCGCCGGGACGCAGCCACAGCAGCGCGCCGACGCTCGCAAGCGCCGCCAGCGCTCCAAGCCGAGGCGTCGACAAGGCACCGCGGACGACCCAGGCGCCTCGCACGAGCGCGGCGCCGAGCGCGAAGCCGGCGGCCGCCCCCGGCGCGGGCGCGAGCAGCGCCCACTCGACGAGCGGAGTCGCGCCCGCGAGCAGCACCAGGGCGGCGAGCCCCCCGCGCGGGCCGGCGTTCGCGCGTGCGGGCGTCGCGAGCAGCCGCAGACCGACGAGGGCGAGGGTCGCGCCGAGCGCCAGGCTCACGGCGTGCGCGGCTCCGCGAGCGCCATCCGCGCGGCCTGCCGGCCGAGCCCGAAGGAGCCGCTGATGGTGCGATCGTGCGGGTGGAGCTGGCAGGAGTCCGTCAGGAACAGGTTCGGGACCGGCGTCGCGATCTCCGGCGTCGAGCTGCGGTAGTCCGTCCGGCAGATCGGCTGCGCGAAGCGGTCCCTGAAGACCGCGGAGAAGCGGATCCAGCTCGGGTCGAAGCCGGGGTTGATCAGCGCGAGCGCGTCGCTGTAGCGCCGCAGCACCTCCTCGTCCGTCTGCGAGTAGCGCGGGTCGTCCGCCGGCAGGTATTGCGGCACGTAGAGGATGCGGTCGCCGCCCAGCTCGGGCATCGGGTTCAGGTTGGTGTACTCGATCATGCCCGCGAACGGCACGCGCCGGTCGTTGGTGTTGACCCAGAAGAAGGGCGTCGTCTGCCGCGAAAGCCGCAGGAACAGGCAGAAGATGCCGATCGTCGGGATGCGCCGCACGCGTTCGACGTAGGGGCCGGAGAGGCCCGCCTCGGTCAGCTTCAGGAAGCGGGACGTGGTGACGGTCGAGATCACGGCGTCCGCCGGCAGCCTCTCACCCCCGACGCGCACACCTGTGGCACGGCCGTTCTCGAGCGCGATCGCCTCGACCTCGGCGCTCAGCAGCACGCGGCCGCCGCGCTTCTCGAGATCGGCCGCCAGGGCCTCGATCACCGCCTTGCTGCCGCCCTCGATGTAGCCGAGCTGCTCGCGCCAGGGCGAGCTGCGCGAGCGCGACAGCCGCACCATGCGCGCCCAGATCCAGGCGGCGCTGATCTCCTCCGCGTGGCGCGCGAACTTGAAGCGCAGCAGCGGCTCCCAGATGACGCTGTAGACCTCGTCGCCGAACAGACGGCGCAGCCAGGGGATCGCCTGCTGCGCTGCCAGGTCCTCCTCGCGCAGCCGCTGGGCGTACTTCACCGCGAGCCCGGCGCGCAGGCGGTTCAGGAACGAGAGCGGGCGGAAGCGCAGCAGCTCGAGCGGAGTCAGGAACGGGTAGAGCGTGCCGTCCACGAAGTAGGCCATGCGCGAGTCGCGCCAGCGCAGGCGATCGGACAGGCCCAGCTCGTCGAGCGTCGAGACGAGCTCGTCGTCGCCCTTGCAGATGAAGTGGTAGTAGCGCTCGATGCGCACGCCCTGCAGGTCGAACACGCTGGCGAGGCCGCCCAGCACCGGCGCGCTCTCGACGAGCGTCACCCGCGCGCCCGCCTTTGCCGCCTCGTGGGCCGCCTTCACCCCCGCCGGTCCGCCTCCGATCACGACGACGTTCTTCACGATCCTCCCTATTTCGGTCTCGTGATGCGCGCCCAGTCGACCAGCAGTTCGCCGTCGCTCGCGAGCTCGACGTCGTTCAGCTCGCGCCGCCAGAAGCGGGCCGGCACCAGGGCCTCGCGCTCCTCGAAGGACGGGGCCGCCTCGAAGCGCGCCGCCTGCGCCCCGTTCACGAGCAGCACGACGGCGGCCGGCGCCGTGCCGGCCGCGGCGAGCCGGAACCGTACCGCGAGCGGCTCGGGCGCGTCCAGCGGCGCCAGCAGGCGCGCCCGCGCGGCCACGCGGCGCACGCGGTCGCCCTTCGCCTCCTCGATCTCGCCCCAGCCCTCGGCCAGCAGCAGATCGTCGCCCGGGACGCCGATCTCGACGCGCTCGCCGAGGCTCGACTGCCGGTAGAAGAGGTACTTGCCCACCAGCCGGTCGTAGCGGGACGGCGGCAGGTCGTGGCGCAGGGCGAAGACCCAGCTCGCCGGCCAGGTGGTGGGGAAGCCGACCGTGTCCGAGACGAGCTGCGCGGAGCCGCGGGCGAGCGCCCCGAAGGCGACGCCCGTGTCCGCCGGCAGCAGACCGCGCCGGCGCTGCTCGGCGAGCGGCAGGCTCCACGCCAGGAACGGCAGGGCGACCCCGGCGAGCACGAGCGCAGGCTTGCGGCGCAGGCTCCGCGCCAGGCCCGCCAGCGCCGCCGCCATTCCGAGGCCGAGGATCGGCAGCAGGCTGTCGAAGCGCCGGTTGGAGAACGAGCCGCCGCCCCACCAGTCGCCGACGCACATGTTGACCCAGGTCATCAGCGCGAGCGGCACCGCGAGCGGAAGCGCCAACTGCGCGCGGCGACGCAGCAGCGGCACGAAGCCGAGGTAGCCCAGCCAGAGCACGGGCGTCCACGACAGCAGGCCGTGGCGCGACGAGAACAGCGTCTCCAGGATCCACGGGTGATCGAGGCGCAGGAAGTCCGTCCCCTGCGGCGGGTGTCGCAGCACCCACTCGCCATAGATGGCTTTCCAGGCGGCCATCTGCGGGAAGGCCCCGGCGAAGGCCCCGGCCGCCAGCAGCAGGCCACCGCCCGCGAGCGGAAGCAGGCGCTCCCGCCGCAGACGCGCGAGAAGGTCGAGGCCGGGCAGCACCAGCAGGACACCGTTCTGCCAGCGGATGCAGATCGCCAGTCCGAGCACGACGCCCTGCAGGAAGAGCTGCAGCGCCGTGGGGCGGCCGCGCCAGCGGTCCCACAGCCAGATCGCGGCGGCCGCGGCACAGGTGGAGGCGTTGTGCGAGTAGAGCGGCTGGACCACCAGGTACCAGTGGAAGAACGTCGCGGTCCACAGCAGCAGCGTCGCCGCCAGGGCGGCCGGCTCGCCGAGGTGGCGTCGCAGCAGGTCGTGGACCAGCAGCATCGCCAGGAAGCCGTAGAGCAGGCTGCCGAGCGCCACCGCGTTCACGTGGCGCGGTCCGTAGCCCGACAGGTCGACCTCGGCGCCCGCGAGACGCTCGGCGCGCGCGGCGGCCTCGCCGACGAGGAAGAACGGCAGCCAGGCGACGGCGGGGCCCACCGAGTAGATCGAGCGCCGATGCCCTGTCGAGGTCGGCATCGACAGGTCGGGCCGCTCCAGCATCCCGTAATGGGCGTACTCGTTCGTGAGATCGAAGTCGACGTCCTTCGCCATCGAGCGCAGGAAGACGTAGTAGCTGACGGCATCGACGCCCGAGAGGCGCGCGCCCCCGAGCTGGAACTGGGCGAGCGTCGCGAGCAGCAGGCCGGCCAGCACCAGCCGGGCCCCGGAGAGGCGGCATGCGGGTGGCGCCAGCAGCCGTAGCCGCGCGAACAGCAGCGCGCCGAGCGCGACGAGCCGCAGCACGAAGCCCCAGCCCGCCGGGGCCGGCAGCAGCGAGCGCTCGCCGGTGACCAGCAGCAGCGCGAGGTCGATGCCGACGAGCGCGAGGCCCAGGCTCGTCAGGCGGCGGGCGAGCGTCAAAGCGAAGAACCCAGGGCGGCCTCTCGACACAGCGCCTCGAGGGCGTCCTTCGTGCGGCGGGCCACGCCGGGCCAGGCGAAGTGCAGCGCGGCGCGGGCGCGTCCGGCCTCGCCCATGCGGCGCGCCGCCCGCGGATCGGCGGCGACTGCGGCGAGCGCGTTCGCCAGCGCTTCCAGGTCGCCGGGCTCGACGAGCCGCCCGGTCTCGCCCTCCACCACCTTGTCGGGTATCCCACCCGCGCGCGTCGCCACCACCGGCAGCCGGTGCGCCATCGCCTCGAGCGTCACCAGGCTCGAGCCCTCGAAGCGCGTCGCGTGCACGAAGAGGTCGGCCGTCTCGTAGAGCGAGTGCAGCAGCGTCTCGTCCACGCGCCCGGCGAGCACCACGTGCCGCTGCAGGCCGGCGCGGGCGATCCTCTGTGCGAGCGCCTGGCGGCGCGGGCCGTCGCCGACGACCACCCAGGCCCAGGTGGCGCCGAGCGCGCGCTCCGCGTGCAGCTTCTCGAGCGCCTGCAGCACGTCCTCGAAGCCCTTGTATCCCTCCAGGCGGCCGACCGAGAGCAGGATCGGCGAGGCGGCCGCGAGCGGCGAGTACGCCACCGCGACGCGCTCGGCCGCATCCGGCGGCGTCGCCGCCTCGACCTCCTCGAGATCGACCGCGTTCGGCAGCACGATCACGCGCTCTGCGCTCACGTCCAGGTGCCGCGGCACCTCGGCCCGCGTCGCCTCGTCGGTGGCGACGACGCGGTCCGAGAGCCGTGCGGCCTCGCGCGAGAGCGCGCGCAGCCGGGCGAGGGCGAGGCGCTTCCAGCCGCGGGCCTTGTGCTCCTCCATCCCCTGCGGGTTCATCACGAGCGGCGCGCGCAGCGTGGGGTCGCGCCGGCGCAGGCGGCCGTAGCCGAGGGCCGTGATGCCCTGTGCCAGCACCACGTCGACGCGCCCCGCGCGCACCGCCGCCGCCACCGCGCGCCCCAGCCGGCTCACGAAGGTCGGGTAGTTGAGGCTGCGGTCGAGCACGCGGCCGTGGCGCCCGAGCGGCAGGCCGCCGTAGGGGACGCTCACGACCTCGCCCGGGAACTCGCCGCGCCGGGTCGCCGGCCGCGTGAAGAGCAGCGTCTCGGCGCCGGCGGCGCGCAGGTGCCTGGCGAGCTGGTAGACGGCGCGTTCCATCCCGCCCGGCTCGTGAAGCGGAAAGGCCGCGCGCGACAGCAGCGCGACCTTCAAGCGAGCCTCCGATAGACCGCCTCGTAGAGCGGCACCAGCCGCTCGGGCGAGAAGTGCCGGGCCCGCTGCCGCGCGCCCTGGCCGATCGATTCGCGCAGCTTCGGCTCGCTGGTCAGCCGCCGGATCGCTTCGGCGAGAGCGCCGTCGTCGTCGGCCACCAGCCCGCTCACGCCGTGCTCCAGGATCTCCCGCGTGCCGCCGGTGTCGAGCGCGGCCACGGGCGTGCCGAGCGCGAGCGCCTCGAGCAGCACGCGCGACAGCGGCTCGGGCCACAGCGAGGGGAACACGAGGACGCTGGCGCGCGCCATCGCGCGCAGCACGTCCTCGCGCGCGGCCCAGCCGCGCAGCAGCAGGGGCACCTCGCGCGCCGCCGCCTCGAACTTGAGCTCGTGCTGCAGCGTGCCCTCGCCCAGCACCACCAGCGGCAGGCCGCAGCCCGAGGCCGCCACGGCGGGCACCAGCCGGCGCGCGCCCTTGTTCTCCTCGAGCTTGCCGATGAAGAGCAGGAAGCGCTCGGGCAGCGGGAAGGAGGGCGCCTCGCGTGCCACGGCCGCGGCCTCGGCGGCGTCCACCATGTTGGGGATGGTCTCGACGCGCGGCACGCCGGCAGCGCGCAGCTCGCCCGCGATCGCCTCGCTCACCGCGAGCACGGCTCCCGCGCGGGCGAGGGCGTGCCGTTTCTGCCACAGGTCCCATCCCATGTACGGGATCGCCCCCCAGGCGAGCGGCCCGCGCGCCGGCACGCGACCCTCCACGCAGCGCGTCATCGGCCCCAGGCCGCAGGCCGGGCACAGGCCGCCACGGCTGATGCGCGTCGACCAGAAGCAGACCGGCCAGTGGTCGCGCACCGTGACGGCCACCCGCGCCGCGGCGTCGCCCGCGAGGGCTCCCAGCGCCGACAGCGAATGTTGCGCGTGCACGACGTCACCCGCCTCCCGCGCGAGCGCCCGCGCGAAAGCGCGCGGCCAGGCGAGGCGCTTGCGGCCGGCGACGCGCAGGCGCTCGACCGGCAGGCCGTCCTCGTCCGCGGGGCCGGGGCTCGTGGTGATCACGCGGACGTCGTGGCCCGCGCCACGCAGCCCGAGCGCCAGCGCGCGCGTCGACCAGCCCGCGCCGCCGGCGCGGGGCGGATACACCTCGGAGACCAGCGTGATCCTCACGCGACCATCCGGAGCAGCACGCCCTCGAGCTGCGCGCAGTGCAGGGCCCAGGAGTAGTGGGCCACCACGCGCTCGCGCGCCGAGGCGCCGAGCCGGGCGCGCAGCGCGGCGTCGTCGGCGAGCCGCTCGATCGCCGCCGCCAGCGCGGCGGGGTCGGCCTCGCGGAAGTGCAGGCCCTCGCGGCCGTCGCGCACGATCTCCGTCAGCGGCGCGCGGGGCAGCGTGACGCTGGGCAGGCCGCTCGCCATGTACTCGAAGATCTTCAGCGGAGACCAGTAGAAGCCGAGCTGGAGCTGCGCCAGGCGCGCGGTGTCGTAGGGGGCGACGCCGACGTCGGCCGCCGCCACCAGCTCGGGCATCCGCTCGTACGGCATCGCTCCGGTGTACCGGCCGCGGAAGCTCTCGGCCGCGCCGGCGCGAGCGCCGCCGACGAGCAGGAAGAACAGATCCTGGCGCCGCCGCAGCAGGCGCGCCGCCGCCTCGAAGACGTGGACCCCGTGCCAGGGCCTGAAGCTGCCCGAGAACAGCACGACGCAGGCGTCGCGCGGGATCCCGAGCTCGTCGCGCGTCCCGGGCCGCCGCCGTTCGGGCGAGAAGGCCTCCACGTTGGCGCCCCAGGTCACGATCTGTGTCTTCTGCCGCGCCTCCAAAGGCACGATCTCCGGCAGCGGCGCGACGACGGCCGCGGCCCTGCGCAGCAGCTCCTCGCGGTAGCGGCGCAGCGGGCGCGTGACGAGAAGCGCGTCGAGGCGCGCCTTCCAGGAGCCGGGATGGTCGAGCACGGGCGAGTTCACCTCGAGCAGGCTCGGCACGCCGCGTTCGTGGGCGGCCAGCACGCCCTCGCCGCCGAAGTTGTAGTAGCGCTCCATCAGCGCCTGCGCCCCCGTCTCGGCCAGCAGGCGCGCGATCGCCGGGCGGGCGCGGAAGCGGAAGAGGCGGTGCGGAGGCCACCAGTCGATGCGGTGCCACCAGACGCCGTCGCAGCGCTCGGCGGCGGCGCCGCCGCCGCCGGCGCGCACCACCGCGTGCACCTCGTGGCCGCGCCCCGCGAGGCCCCGCGCGACCTCCAGCACGTGGACGCTGCCGCCGGTGCGGCCGGGCACCTGCTGATCCGAGGCGACGTAGAGGATCTTCAAGGCTCGCGCCTCCGGCGCCTCACGGCCGCGTCGGCCGCAACAGGCCGAAGAACGGACCCGTGCGGACGCCGCCGAAGAGCACGACGTCGAGCTTCAACAGCCAGCTGAGCGCGAGTGCCACCAGCAGCAGCGCGCGCGACGGGGGCGGCGCGCCGATCGTGCCCGAGGCCGGGCCCTCTTCGAGCTGGCCCGCGTGCGCCTGGTGCGCGTCAGCGCTCGCGGGGGCCTGGCGCCGCCGCTTGCGCTGCTCGTAGAGGCGCAGCAGCAGATCCTCGATCACGGCCTTGAACACGACGTTGTAGTAGCGGCGCTCGACGACCTGCAGCCCCGCCTCGGCGCACAGCGCGTCGAAGTGCTCGTGGCTGCGGATCGCGTTGCGATGGTCGCTCTTGCGCAGCGCCTCGCGCTCGTGGTCGATCAGCCCGCGCCGGCCGAGCCGGCGCGCCAGCCGGTTGACCGCGCGCTGGAAGGAGGCGAGCCGGGACGACTCCATCGCGTGCGTGTAGACGAAGAGGCGCCCGCCGCCGCCGACGGTGCGCCGCGCTTCCAGCAGCACCTCGCGCACGCCGGCCTCGTCGAGGTGCTCGAGCACGTCGAGCGAGTAGGCGCAGGGGAAGGCTCCGCGGCGGAAGGGGATCCGGCGCAGGTCGCCCCGCACCAGCTCGATCTCCCGCAGCGCCCGCGGCAGGAAGAAGGGCGCCACGTCGAGGCCGGCCGCCGGCGCGCCGGCGCCCGCCACGTGCAGCGCGAACTTGCCGGCGCCGCAGCCGAGGTCGAGCACCGCCTCGCCCGCGCGCGGGGCCAGCATCCGCAGCATCATGTCGGCCTTGACGCGCGCCGACAGCACGGGCGGCGCGTCGCTCACGCCGAGCCGCTCGTGGAACTCGTGGTCGGCGTACTGGGTCAGCGCGCCGACGCTCGCGCGGGGCACCAGATCGACGTAGCCCTGCGCCGGGTCGAGCGGGTAGCGCTCGCCGCAGCAGGCGCAGGCGAGCGCGCCACCGTCGCGCCGGAGCGGCAGCTTCTCCGGCCCGCCGCAGGCACAGGCGACGCGCGCGGCGTATTCCGAGCAGGCCGCGTGCCCCGTGCCGGGGCGCGCACAGCGCGCGCAGCCGCCCGGTTCCAGACACACCGGGCAGGCGAGCTTCGCGAGCAGCGCGTCCGAGATCATCGGGTCTCCTCGACCAGCCGCTCGCGGTCGCTGAAGAAGAGCCAGGTGGTGCGCGCGAGGCGCGGCGGCACCTCGAGGATCTGGTTGACGGCCACTCGCGGCCACTCGAGCCGCTGGCGATCCATCAGGCGCAGGCCGAACTGCACCATCAGCGAGACGTTCCACCACACGAACAGCGCGAGCACGACGCCCGTGGCACGGCGGCCGAGCCGCGCGTGCGCGGCCGCCACCAGGAAAGCGAGCCCGAAGGCGAACACGGGAGTCGCCGCCACGAAGCGCCGCGAGCCGAAGGCGCCGGCCTGGGTCCAGCTCTCGACGGCGCCGTTGATCCAGACCTGCGACAGCAGCCCGAGCGCGAGCAGAGCCAGCAGCGGGTCGCGCCGGCGCGCGAGCGCGGCCAGCAGCCCGAGCGTCGCCAGCAGCAGCAGCGGCGCCCACACGAAGAGGCCGTGGCCGGAGTCGACGAGCACCTCCAACAGGTGCGGGCTCGACCAGCTCATCTTGCGCGCCACCAGCTTCGAGGGGCCGAAGCTGCCGTTGATCGCGTGGTAGGCGAAAAGCTGGGGCGCGAACGCGAGGAAGGCGCCCGCGGCGAGCGCCAGACCGCGGGCGAGCGTCTCGCGGAGCGGGCGTCCGCGCCAGGCGTGCAGCAGCAGGACCCCGGCCGGCACGATGCCGAAGAGGCCGTCCTGCTCGCGCACGAGCGCCGCCAGGCCCACGCTGGCGCCGGCGGCGAGCCACCCGGCCAGGCTCGCTTCGTCGCGGCGGGCGAGGCGCAGCGCGAGCCAGAGCAGGAGGCCTATCGTGAAAAGAGAGGTCGCGTGCGAGAAGCCGGGCGCCAGCGTCATGTAGTAGAGCGCGGGCGTCGCCAGCCAGAGCGCCAGCACGGACGCCGTCGCCACCGGGTCGCTGGCCCCGCCGAAGCGCCGCAGCGCGTCGTGGACGAGCAGCAGCCCGAGCAGGCCGTAGAGCGCCGAGGCGTAGCAGGCCGCGGAGACGTAAGGCTGCGAGAGTCCGTCGGCCGCGACGCCGGCCCCCAGCGCGCGCGCGGCGAGCACGCCCAGGTGGGCGAGCAGGTAGAAGGGCGACCACAGCAACGCCGAGCCCGCCGGGGCGAAGTTGATGTGGGCCCCGGTGCGCGGCTCGCGCAGCTCGAGGAAGGTGCCCGCGAACAGGGCGAGGCCCTGCGGGTCCTGCTGGTAGAAGTGCCGGTACTCGTTGCCGAACTCGAGGTCGCGATCGAACACGAGCGAGGGCAGGTAGGCGAAGTACTCGATCTCGTCGGCGCCACGCAGCCGCGGCGTCACCAGCGGCAGGCAGAGCAGGAATACCAGCACCAGCAGGCGCCGCCCGCTCATGCGACCTCCTCGAAGGCCCGCAGCAGGCGTCCGGCACGGGCGTCCCAGGAGAAGGCCGCGGCGGCCTCGAAGGCGGCGCGCGCGAGCCGGTCGGCCCGAGCGCGATCGAGCAGGAGATCGCGGATCGCCACGCCGAGGGCGCGAGCGTCGCCCGGCGGCGTCAGCAGCGCCGTCTCGCCGTGGCGCAGGATCTCGCGGCTGGAAGGCAGGTCGCTCGCGACGATCGGACGCCCGGCGGCCATCGCTTCGAAGGCCTTGATCGGCGAGGTGTGCCGCTCGGTCATCGCCGTGCGCAGGAACGGCGCCACCACCACCGACGCCTTGCGCAGCTCGTCCGCGACCTCGACCTGCGGCCGCGTGCCGGGCAGCTCGCTGCGCGCGGCGAGGCCGGCCCGCTCGACGGCGGCCTGCACCCGAGCGAAATCGGCCTCGCCCTTCAGCCCGCCGAGGATCACCAGCCGCGCCTCGGGGACCTCGCGCATCGCCTCGACCAGCACGTCGACGCCCTTCCAGGGATAGAGCTGGCCGGCGTAGAGCACGCGCGCGGGGCTCGGGTCTGCGAGGCCGGGGAAGCGGCCGTCGGCGGGCAGGTCGCAGCCGTTCGGCACCACGTGCGCCCGCGCCCGCGCGCCGTAGAGCTCGGCGAAGGCGTCGCGGATTCCGGCCGTGGTGGACACGAAGCAGGCCGCCCGCTTCCAGACGCGGCCCTCGCGCCGCGCCAGGCGGCGCGCCTTCGTCTCGGAGGGCGCCTCGCCGGTGGCGTAGATCGTGCCGCGCTCGCGGTAGAGCACGGACTCGACCGCGTGCGCCTCGTAGGCGACGCGCGCCCGTCGCCGCAGGCCGAGCAGGGCGTCGGCGAGCTGCAGGTCGCGCGTGTAGACGAGAGCGCCCCGCGCCAGGGCAGCCGCCGCGAGCGACACCGTCTGCGCCAGGAAGAGCGCGCGCGGGAAGGCGAACGAGCCCTGCCGATGGCCGACCGCCAGGCGTCGCACCGCGAGCTTCTCGTGCGGCGGCAGGCCGTAGAGCGCCAGGATCTCGGGCGTCGGCCGCGGGTCGCTCGCGCGCACGACGAGCGTCACCCGCGCGCCCGCACGCGCCAGGGCGCTCGCGGTCTTCACGATCTGCACGCCGTTCGCGCGCTCGAGCGGGAAGCGGATGTCCGCCGGGATCAGCAGCTCCACTCTCAGGCCTTCTCGAGCACGCACTGGATCTGCCCGACCATCACGTCGCGCGCCACCGGCAGCGCTTCGAGCAGCCGGCGCAGGGGCCCCGGCAGCGCCCGGAAGAAGCCCGTCGGGTGACGCTCCTCGCGCAGCAGCCGCAGCCCGCAGCCCGCGATCCAGGCGGACAGCCGGCGCACGGTCACCTTCTGCAGCAGATCGTCGCGCTTCTCGCGGCCCGCCTCCGCGAGTGCGATGAAGGTGTTCGCCTCGCGCGGCTCCCGCAGCGCCCAGGGGGCGTGGCGCGCGAGCGCGCGGAAGCTCAGGAACGCCAGCCGCCGCCCGAGCAGCAGATGCAGCGGGAACGGCAGCTTCAGCCGCGGCAGGTGCGCGCCGGCGAAGGAAAGGTAGGGCGCCGTCGAGAGATAGAGGCGCCCGCCGGGCGCCAGCACGCGGCGGCATTCGGCGAGGTACGCCTCCGCGGAGGTCACGTGCTCGATCACGGAGTGGCTGAAGACGAGATCGAAGACGCCGTCGCGGAACGGCAGCCGGCCGCCGTCGCCCTGCACGAACTCCGCGTTGGCGATGCCCCGCTCGGCCCGCAATCGGGTGCCGGAGCCCACGAAACGGCCGTCGAGGTCGAGCCCGACCGCGAAGCCCGCCTCCTCGGCCAGCGACAGCGCCGTGCCGCCCCCGCCGCAACCCGAGTCGAGCACGCGCCCGCGCAGCGGGACGCCGGCGCGCTCGAGCGCCTGGATCACCTTGGCGCTGCGCAGGTACTCGAAGACGGCGTAGTCGTGCTCGCTGCGGAAACGCACGCCCGCCGCCGCCGCGATCGCTTCGTTGTCGATCGCCCTCACGCGGCCGTCGCCTCCAGGTAGAGGGCCAGGTAGCGCGCCGTGACGCCCGGCAGGCGGAAGCGCTCGGCGACGAGCGCCGTCGTCTCGGGCCGCACCCGCCGGCGGTCGGCGCCCGCCGCGACGATCGCCACGGCCAGCGCCCGCGGGTCGCGCCTCGGCACGACCGCGACGTCCTCGCCGAAGAGCCTCCCGAGCTCGCTGCCGCCGGGGTTGTCGGTCGAGACCACGGGCGTGCCGCAGGCGAGCGCCTCGAGCGCCACCGTCGGCGTCGCCTCGAGCAGCGAGGACAGCACGAACAGATCGGCCGCGGCCTGCAGCTCCGCCACCTGCTCGTTCGGCACCAGGCCCAGCAGGCGTGCCTTGCCTTCGAGCCCGAGGCGGCTGATGCCCGCGCGCAGCTCGGCTTCGCATTCGCCGCTGCCGGCGACGAGCAGCCGCGCGTCGGGCCGCTCTTGCAGCACGAGGGCGAAGGCCTCGAGCAGCGTCGCCTGGTCGGCCAGCGGGTGCAGGCGCTTGACGTTCAGCAGCAGCAGGCCCGCGTCGGGAGCCAGGCGCCGGCGCACCGCCTCGCGCGCCGCGGGGTCGCTCGGCAGGAAGGCGTCAGCCACCGGCGGGTACACCACCGAGGCGTGCTTGAGCGGCACGCCGAGCTCGCGGCCGCGCTCGTAGAGCGCCTGGCTGTAGAAGGTCACGTGAGCCGCCCGCGCGTTCAGCAGGCGGAACGCGCGGTCCTTGCCGTCGTGGTGCCAGATCTCGGTGCCGTAGTGCGTCAGCAGGTAGGGGCGGTCCGCCCAACGGGCAGCCCGCGCGGCGACCTGGTTCATCCAGGTGTTCGAGTGGATGTGCACGACGTCGGCCTCGCGCGCGAGCGGGGCCGTCTTGCGCCAGGTCTCGAGCGCCTCGAGCGCCTGCGGCAGGCGCGTCGCGCGGAAGCGCGGGTAGCGGCGCACGTAGGCGACCTCGGGCGTGTCGCCGTCGTCGCCGAAGGTCAGGAAGCGCACGCCATGGCCCAGGCGTTCGAGAGCGGCGCCGAGCTGATGCGGCAGCAGCGCGTTCGCCGCCTGGTAGGGCGGCAGGTGCGGCGTCACCATCAGGATCTTCACGCGACGGCCCGCCGTCGCGCGCTGAAGTCGGCGGCGAACTCGGCGTAGGTGCGGCCGACGCCGCCCTGGCCCCCGAGGTGCTCGAGCAGCCGCTCGAGGTCGTCGAGGAAGCGGCGCACGCTCGTCTCGTCGGGCGTGTAGGGGCTGCCGCCGGGCAGGATCTCGCTCGAATGGAAGATGACGTTGAAGCAGGGCGCGTGACGCGCGGCGAGCGCGTCGGCGAACGCCCGCATGTCCGGCAGCGACGTGTACGAAGGGCGCAGCCAGACGGGCCGCAGGCCGAGGCGCTTCACGGCCCCGCGCCACGGCAACGGCGGCAGCGAGGCGTAGAGCGCCTCGAGCGGCTTCGGCAGCCAGGGCAGCGTCGCGGCGCTGATCGGCACCTCGAGAACACTCGAACGGCCCGGCCGGCGCACGTCCGCCGGGTCCGGGAAGTAGGGAAAGAGCGGCGCTCCCGCGAAGGCCATGCCGCGCTTGCGCGTCTCGTTGAAGAGCGGGTCGACGCTGGTGTCGACGCGGTAGCCGAGCCGTTCCAGGATCGGCAGGCTGCGGCCGTCGAAGCCGTTGCGGCCCGCGCGGTACGTGGTCGGTCGCACGCCCAGCTCGGACTCGATCGCCTGCGTCAGCTCGCTGAGCTGGCGCGCGAGCAGCTCGGGAGGCAGGTTGTGCGGATAGGTGTGGTTGGCGAGGTCCTCCGGCCGGAAAGGCGGCGAGGACCACGGGTGCAGGTGGGCGCCGATCTCGCAGCAACCGCCGCGCGCGAGATCGCGCAGGATCGCCCGGCTCTCGGGCCGCGTCGCCATCTCCCAGGTCACCAGGTAGGTCGGCCGCGCGCCGTGCGCCTCGAACAGCCGCTGCAGGTCCGGCAGCCGCTCGGCATTGCGCACCTCGATGCGCTCGCGCCCGCGGGGGGACCACTGGTCGTCGCCCTCGGTGTCGATGCCGATCAGGATCGCCGGCCGCTCGCTGGCCATCTCAGCGGTCCATGTCGCTGTCGCCGAAGACGACGTGCCAGCGCCCGAGCTCGGCGAGCACCGCGGGGCTGCCGAGAGAGCGCGCGCGCACGCAGAACTGCATCGGCGAGCGCCCCTCGAAGAACCCGCGCCGCCGCAGGTCGGCGCCGAGCTCCGCGTTCATGCTGAAGGCCTGCGCGCGAGCGACACCCGCGGCGCGGAAGCCGTCGAGCACGGCCCCCAGCAAGGCGTCCTTGGCCGCGTGGTCCGCGGCGTCGGCGAACACGTCCACGATCCAGCCCAGACGCACGCCTTCGTAGTCCTCGCAGCGGCTGACCGCGAAGCCCGCGAGCTCGCCCCCGCGCCGCGCCTCGCGCAGCTCGTAGCGGCGCGAGGGGCAGCGCGCGTACTTCCAGTCGAGGTAGGCCCGGTCGCGGCGCACGCACATCGCGTACGAGCCGCGGCAGCGTTGCCAGAGTGTGTCGTACTCGGGCGTAAAGCAGGTAACCGAGCGGACCTCGACTCCGCCGGCCGGCAGCGGACGCTCCGGGTGGGCGAGGCGCAGCCCGGCCTCCAGGAGCGGCCCGGCGAGCGGCGAGACGAGGCTTCCCAGTCGCCTGCGGGCGACGGCGCGGCCGTCCAGCACGCGCTGGTAGAAGCGGACGGGACCCACGTCCTCGTAGCGGAGCTTCTTGAACAGCCCGTAGGACGACGGCGTCAGGCCCAGACCGAGCGCCACCGGGACGAAGTCGCTCCAGGTCGTGAAGAGCAGCGCCCCGATGCCCATGCCTCGCGCTTCAGGCCGCAGGAAGACGTCCATTCCCCAGGACGAGCGCAGCTCGCGGTCCCCCCACCACAGGTGGACCGGCATCGAGGCGTACTGACCCAGCACGGTCTCGCCCTCGCGGGCGACCCAGATCTCGGGCCCCTCGGGGCTGGTCGCCGGGTTGTCCAGGTACTGCCAGCGCCAGCGCGTCCGGCTGCCCTCGGTCAGGGCCTGCCCGAAGACCTGCTCGTAGAGGCGGAAGATCTCCGCTTCGTCCTCTGAACGCCGGCGCTCGACCGTGACGACGGGAGTCAAGCTGCCTCCGACTAGGGAACCCGGATTCTACGCGGAAAGCTCGATCCTCCAAAGAGTTGTGGGCGTGCTATCGTCGGCTCGCCCGATGCCCCGAGGCACCTTGCGAGGAGCGGCGGCCGCCCTGGCTCTCGGCCTGGCGGGCACCGGTCTGGGCCTGGCCGTGCTGCAGCGGCCGGGCCCCCTGCTCGTCAACCTCGGCGCCGGAGACGAGGCGTTCGCCCGCGGCTTCCGTGAATGGGAACGGGACGGGCTCCTGCGCAGCGGGGAGACGCTGTTCCGCTGGGCCGAGGACGGCTCGCGCCTCGAGCTTCCGATCGAGGTCGGCTCGGGCGGCGTCTCCGCGCGCCTGCGGCTCGCCCGCTTCGCGGCCGGGCCCGCCGAGATCACGCTGCTGCTGAACGGCCGCGTGAGCGATCACTGGATGCAGGAGCCCAGGGGCTGGTCGCTGCGCTCGGTCGAGTTCGGTCCGCTGAAGGGCCGCCTCTCGCTGCAGATCCGCACGCCGTCCCCCGACGGGGCGGCAGCCCTCGACTGGGTCGAAATCCTGGGGGTCGAGGGCGTGAGGCCGGCGCGCGAGCTCCGCCTCGGGCTCGCCGCGCTCGCCTCGGCGCCCGTCGTGCTCGCGCTGCTGCTGGGCCCCGGCGCCGGCCTCGCCTGCGGCGCCGCCCTGCTGCTCGCCGCGCCTGCCGCCGTGGCGCTCGATCGCCTGGGGGGCCTCGTGGCGCTGGCCGAGGCCGGTGTCCCTCTCTGGCTCGCAGCCCTCGGTCTCGGCCTGCTGCTGCGCCTGCTCGCGCGCGCTTGGCCGGACGCGGTGCACGACCTCCGGCTGGCCCTGGTGCCCGCCGCCTTCGCCCCGGTCGCGCTGCTGGCACTCTCCCACCCCTTCTTCTACTACCCCGACCTCGACACCCACGCCCGCTTCCTCGCGGCGATCCGGGCGGACCCCTGGACGGCACTCGATCCGTCCGACTTCCAGGCGCGCACGGGGGCCTGGACGCGCACGATCGCGGGCCAGAAGGTCGCTTTCCCCTATTCGCCCGTCTTCCACCTGCTCGTCTGGCCGCTGGCGGCCGGGCTCGGCGACGCGCGCGCGATCGAGACGGGTGGTGTGCTCGCCGTGGTCGTGACGCTCGTGCTGGCCGGGGTCCTCGGCCGCAGCCTGGGCCTCGGGAGCGCCGGCGTGCTGGCCGCGCAGGCGCTCCTCGCGCTGGGGCCGGTCACCTCGTCCCGCCTCACGCTGGCGCTGCATCCCACGCTGCTCGGGCAGGCTCTCGAGGCACTGGTCGCGGTCCACCTGGTGCGCCGCTTCGGCCACCTCGACGGCGCGCGCGACGCCGGGGCCGCGGCGCTCGTGCTGCTCGCGGCGCAGCTGGCCTACACGGGCTCGCTCTTCAACGTCGCCGCCGTGGTGCTGCTGTTCGCCGCGCTCGAGGCCGGCCTCGGCGAGCCGCGCCGCGCTCTGCGCCTCGCCGCGGCCTGGGCGATCGCCGCTGCCGTCGTGCTGCTCGTGCTCTATGCGCGCTTCCTGCCCACGTTCCTGCGCGACGTGCTGCCGCACGCGGGTACGGCGTCGGACGCCGTCACGCCGGCCGGCGGCGGCCCGCTGCTCCGCCTGCGCATCTTCTACGGCCTGGCGCTGCCGCTGCTCGCGCTGTCGGGTCTGCTGGCGCTGCCCTCGCAGGCCGGCGCCACCCGCCACGCCATCCGCTGGCTGCTCGCGGCCCTGGCCGCGGGGAGCCTGCTGCTCCTCGGGCGCTATTCGCTGCCGTCGCTGCTGCGCGACGCCAAGGACGTCGAGCTGCTGGCCGTGCCGATCGCGCTCGCCGCCGCGCTCGCCCTCGAGCGCTTCTCCCGCCGCCGGCCCGGCGGCCGCCTCGCCGCCGCGGCCGTGCTGCTGGCGCTGCTGGCCTGGGGCGCGCTCGGCGCGGCCGACGCCTACGCCGCGCGCTTCTTCGCGGCTGGTCGCTGAGCCGCCGTCAGGAAACCGGGGCAGCGCCCTCGCCGCGCAGCAGCCGGCCGGCGCGGATGCGCTCCTCGGGCGTCAGGAAGCCGGAGGCCGCGAGCAGCAGCGGGAAGGCGGCCAGCAGCAGGGCCTTGAGGCCGACCGAGGGCCACAGGGCCTCAGGCGCCAGCCGCGAGACCGCGAAGCAGACGAGCGCCACGGCCACGATGCGCGCGAGCCGGGGCCACTCGAACGGGATCGGGTACAGCCGCCGCGAGAACACGAAGCCCGAGCCCGCCATCACGGCGTAGGCGATCACGGTCGCCCAGGCGGCGCCCAGCATGCCGAAACGCGGGATCAGCACGAAGTTGGCCGCGATGTTGGCCGCGGCCGACAGCGCCGTGACCAGCGGGTAGTAGCCGGCGCGCTTCTCGATGCCGATGCCGATCGAGCCCAGCAGGAAGGCGCCGTGGAAGACGTACGCGAGCGCCACCACCGGGATCACACCGGCCGCCGCGCGGAACTCGGGGCTCTTCGGCGTCATCAGCGCCAGCAGCTCGCGCCCGAGCACCGCGAGAGCGAGGCCGCAGCAGGCGAACACCAGGAAGGCGTAGCTGGCGACGCGCGCGAGCGTCCGCGGCGCGTCGGGCTTGCGGATCTGCGAGTAGACGAACGGCTGCCAGGCGGGCTCGAAGGCCGACAGCGCGAATTTGACGCCGCCGCCGAAGGTGTAGCCGACCTGGTAGAGGCCGACCTCCGCGCGCGAGACGAACAGGTCGAGGATCTTGCGGTCGGCCAGGTTGAGCGCCTGCACCAGGATCCCGTGCGGCACCTTGGGCAGCGCGAAGGCCAGCGTCTCGCGCAGCAGCGGGAGGTCCAGGCAGAACCTCGAGTGGCGCAGCAGGATCGGCAGCAGCGAGAGCGAGAAGAGCCCCGTCGCCAGCACGTCGCTCCACAGGATGCCCTCGACACCTTGGCCCCTGACCACCAGCACGACCTTCAGCACCGTGTTCAGCAGGTGGCGCAGGCCCGACAGCGTCGAGAACAGGCCGGGGCGGTCCTGGATCCGCAGCAGGTTGAGCGGCACGAAGGCGAAGCAGCCCAGCCAGACGTCGGCCGCCGCCAGCAGCAGCAGGCGCGAGTCCGGCGCCTCGTGGCTGAAGAGCAGGCGGTTCAGCGGCTCGCGCAGCAGCACGACCAGGCCGAACAGCGCCGTGCCCAGGATCGCCGCGAAGAGCGCGACGCTGCCGGCGAGGCGCCGGCGCCGCCGCTCGTCGTCGAGGTCGTAGTGGACCCGGAAGAAGCCCGAGTCGAGCCCCATCCGGAACGCGATCTTCGCGACCGTCGAGAACAGCAGCAGCAGCGCGAGCGTCCCGTAGTCCTGCGGGCGCAGGAACGCCGTGTACAGCGGGACCAGCAGGAAGTTGACGACGTTCGTGAAGACGTCGGCCGCGCCGTAGACGAGCGAATGCGACGCGAGCTTGCGGATCAAACCCTCCCCTTGTCCGAGGTGAAGTGGGCGATCACGCGGTCGAGGATCTCGTCGAGGTGGATCTCGGGCTCGTAGCCGATCAGCGCGCGCAGCTTCGAGGTGTCGGGCACCCGCCGCGGCATGTCCTCGAAGCCCTCCTCGTAGGCCTTGTCGTAGGGCACCAGCACGATCTCGCTCTTCGACTGCGTGCGCTCCTTGATCCGCCGCGCCAGCTCGAGCATCGTGATCTCCTCGCTGTCGTTGCCGATGTTGAAGACCTGGCCGAGGGCGCCCGGATGCTCCGCGAGCGCGATCAGGGCGCCCACCACGTCGCCGACGTAGGTGAAGCAGCGGCTCTGCGTGCCGTCGCCGAACACGGTCAGCGGGTGGCCGAGCAGAGCCTGCTTCACGAAGTTCGGGATCACCATGCCGTAGCGGCCGGTCTGGCGCGGCCCGACGGTGTTGAACAGGCGGCAGACGAACAGCGGCAGCCGCTTCTCCTTGTAGTAGGCGAGCGCCAGGAACTCGTCGATCGCCTTGCTGCAGGCGTAGCTCCAGCGGCCCTTGGTGGTCGCGCCGAGCACCAGGTCGGCGTCCTCGCGGAACGGCACGTCGGTGCTCTTGCCGTAGACCTCTGAGGTGGAGGCGACCAGCACCTTCTTCTTCTTCTTGTTGGCGAGCTTCAGCACCATCTCGGTTCCGTGCACGTTGGTCTCGATGGTGTTGACCGGGCTCTCCACGATCAGCCGCACGCCGACGGCGGCGGCCAGGTGGAACACGATGTCGACGCGGTCGATCAGCTCGGCGGTCAGCGGCTCGTTCAGCACGCTGTCGATCACGTAGTGGAAGCGCTCGTGGGGCTTCAGGTGCTCGATGTTCTCGATCGAGCCGGTCGACAGGTTGTCGAGCACGTAGACCTCGTCGCCGCGGGCGACGAGCGCCTCGGCCAGGTGGCTGCCGACGAATCCCGCGCCGCCGGTGATCAGGGCTTTCATCTCGTGTCTCCGTTCCTCGTCTCGGTGCTCATGCGCGCTTCGGCGCCTCGGCCGCCGGGCCCTCAGCGGTCCCGCGCGCTGTCCAGCACCAGCTCGGCCGCGCGCGCCGCGCCGTAGCCGTCGACCAGCGCGCGGCCCTTGTCGCTCATCTCGCGCCGCCTGGGCGCGTCCGCCAGCAGCGCCGCCACCCGCTCGCGCAGGGCCGCGGCGTCCACCTCGGCGCCGAGCCCAAGGTACTCGATGGTGCCGCTCTTCGCGAAACTGCGCATGCGGGCGTCCTCGCGCGCGTTCTGCGCGAGCACGATGCCGGGCGTGCCGAGCGCCGCGATCTCGTAGACCGACATGCCGCCCGAGCACAGCACCAGGTCCGCCTCCAGCATCAGGTCCGCGATGTGGCCAGCCTCGTGGATCACGCCCAGCGGCCGGCCCAGCTTCGGCAAGAGCGCCGCGAGCTCGTGGCGGTGCGAGAACGCCGGGCCCGCCACCGCCTGCAGCTCGACCTCGGCCGGCAGCGAAGCCAGGGCCTGGAGCGCCAGCAGCGTGAGCCCGAGCGGGTCGGAGCCGCCGAAGCTCAGGAGCACGCGCCGCGCCTGCTCGCGCAGCTCCTTGCTACGGCCCTGGAAGTGGCTGCGCAGGATCGCGTAGGCGGGCCCGCCGTAGAAGCCCTCGGGCGTCTCGCGCTCGTCGTTCATCACCGAGACGATGATCTGCGCGTCCTGCTCCACGCGCTCGAGGTCGTCGAGCGTGTCGACCAGGTTGACGGTGGTGGCCCCGAGGTGGGCCAGCGCCCGCAGGTAGGCCTCGTCCAGCCGCGGCAGGTCGTTGATCAGGATCTCGGGCGCGTAGTCGCGGATCTGCTCGAGGTAGGCCTCGATGCCGGCCGCCCGCGCCACGCGCACCGCGTAGCCCTGTTGCGAGGCGACGCGGATGCCGTCGCCGTGCTCGGCCGTCATCAGGAACGCGATGTCCGCGCGCGAGGCGCTGCGCAGCGCGTCCGCCACGGCCAGCGAGCGGAACACGTGGCCCATGCCGATCGACGGGCCGCCGTCCACGCGGAACAGGATGCGCGGCTGGCGCAGCAGGCGCTCGGCCATCCAGAAGTCGTCGAGGTCGTAGACGGTGAAGCCCTCGCGACGGTCGAGCACCAGGTAGGAGACGCGCTCGCCGAAGCGCGAGGAGTGGTCGAGCACGGCGCGGCGCTGCGCCACGATCGCGCCGTTCTCGCGATAGACAGGGGGCTGCTCGTCGCGGCGGCCCTCCTTCTCGAAGAGCGGCACCAGCAGGCCGTCCCGCGCCTGCCACTTCAGGGTGCGGTCCTCGGTGACCGAGACCACGGTGTCCGCCCCGCTCGCGACCAGCTTGCGGACCGCCGCGTCGATCGCGCGCGCCTCGCGGAACGGCGTCGTCGCCTGCAGCACCAGCACCACGTCGACGCGCTCGCCCGCGGCCTCGAGCTCGTGCACCGCGTGCGCCACCACCGGCTTCAAGCTGGGGATGTCCCCCGACAGCTCGGGCGGGCGCAGGAACGGCGTCTCGGCGCCGGAGCGGCGCGCCACCTCGGCGACGCGCGGGTCGTCGGTGGAGACCACCAGCCGATCGACGGTCGCCGCCTCGCGCGCCGCGTCGAGCGTGTGCGCGAGCAGGGGCCGGTCGCCCAGGCGCTTGATGTTGAGGTACGGCACGCGGTCGCTGCCCCCGCGCGCGGGCACCACCGCCACCACGCGAAGACCGTCGATCATCGCGTGAGCCGGGGGGTGCTGCGCCGCACCCCCCGCTCGACTCGTGGCGACGCAGTGCGTCGCGTGTCACACGTCGGGTTGCCGCTCGTCTCGCTGCGCTCGACCGCGCGGCCCCGCCGCCCCCGCTCGCTCCGCCGACGTGAATCCGGCTGCGCTCGCCGCCCGTTGCTCAAACCATGTCCCAAGTAAGGGTGGTGTCCTCGGGGATGTCGGCGCGGGCGACGCGGCCGACGACGAGGCCCAGGAAGCGGGGGCTGATGCCCGTCCCCGGGCGCTTGTAGGTGAGCATCTCGCGCGTGATGGTGGCGCCCTTCGGGATCGCGCGCTGCGAGGTGACGCTGCGGCGGGCATACAGGAAGGCCTCGCGCTCGAGCGGCTCGAGGCCCTTCTGCGCCTTGCCGAGCGCCTTCTCGATCACGCGGATGCCCTCGATCAGCGCCCGCAGCTCCGGCGGGTCGACCGACAGGTGATGGTCGGGCGACCCCGGCAGCGTCTTGTCGACCGTGTAGTGCTTCTCGACCATGCAGGCGCCGAGCGCCACTGCGGCCTGCGGCACGCTGATGCCGAGGGAGTGGTCGGAGAGCCCGACGGGCACCTCGGGGAAGGCCCGCATCAGGTGCTCCATCATGCGCAGGTTGATGCCCTCGGGCGGGCACGGATATTTGAGCGTGCAGTGCAGCAGCACCACCTGCTCGTTGCCGGCGCCGCGGCAGACGTCGAGCGCCTCCTCGACCTCCGACAGCGTCGAGGTGCCCGTCGACAGGATCATCGGCCGGCCGATCCGCGCGGCGCGCTCGATCAGCCCGTGGCAGGTGAGGTCCGCCGAGGCGATCTTGAAGGCCGGCATCTCGAGCGCGCGAAGCGCGTCGACCGCCTCGTCGTCGAAGGGCGTCGAGAACGTGGTGAGCCCCACCCGCCGCGCGTGCGCCACCAGCTCGCGGAAGTCGGCGTCCTTCAGCTTGTCCAGGCGATCGAAGGTGTCCCACTGCGTCCCGTGCGGGTCCGCGGGCTCGACCCAATAGCGGGGCGCCACGCGTGTGGAGATCTTGCCCGCCGTGTAGCTCTGGAACTTGATGGCGTCGGCGCCCGCGGCGCGCGCCTCGTCGATCAGGCGCTTGCCGAGTGCCAAGTCGCAGTTGTGGTTGACGCCGGCCTCGGCGATCACGTAGCAGGGCTGGCCCTTGCCGACGAGCCGCCCCGCGATCTCGAACGTGGACTTCATGGGTTCTCTCTCGCGCCCGCGATCGCCGCGTCGAGAGCGACCGAGCGCAGGTTGTGCGACTTGTGGCGCAGGTGGGCGTTGAGGCGCGCCAGCTCGGGCTCGCGGTCGAGCAGCTCGATCGCCTCGCGCGTCGCCACCCGGTGGCCGGGTCGCGCCAGGCGCTCGAAGATGCGTTGCATCAGCTCGACGTCGGCGGCCTCGTCGACCGTCAGCCGGCACTCCGCCCGATAGAGCCCCTCCGGCAGCTCGACGGTCCGGATGCGGAACTCCGCCGGGTGCTCCTTGATGTACAGCGTCACGAGCTCCGAGCGGTGCCGCGGCTCCCCGCGCTGCCAGGAGCGTTCGAGCGCCTGGCGCGACACGAGCTCCGGGAGGATGCCCATCAACAGCGCGTCCCCCGGCACGTAGGTGTAGTCGGCCGCCGCCGCCAGGTGCTCGCGCAGCAACGCCGCGAGCGTCTCGAGGTCGGTCAGCGGGTTGTCGCCGGTGACGCGCACCACGTGCTCCGCGTCGTGCGCGCGGGCGCACTCGACGTGGCGCCGCAGCACGTCGTCCTCGTCGCCGCGGAAGGCCGGCACCCCGCAGCGGCGGGCCGCCGCCTCCAGCGCGTCGTTCTCCGGGTTGAGCGAGGTCGCCAGCACCACCGGCAGGCCGCTCGCCTGCATCCTCGTCAGCAGCACCTCCAGCAGCGGGCGTCCCGCGAGCGGCGCCAGCGCCTTGCCGGGGCAGCGACTGCTGGCCATGCGCGCGCTGACGACGACCACGACGCGCGCGCTCACTCGAGCATCTCCTCGCGCAGCGTCTCGTCGGCCTGGATCGGGTGCTTCGCCCGCCGCCCGATCAGGCGGTGCGCCTCGCGCGGCGGGAAGCCCGGCTCGTAGCGGGTGTCCGTGCGCTTGAAGGCCAGCATCTCCGCGGTCAGCGCCTGGCCGCGCGGGATCAGCCGCGCCGCCACCACGGAGCGCGCCATCATCCGGTGGTAGCGGCGCGCGCCCTCGCTGTCGCCGGCGGGCCCGTCGCCCGCCGCGCGCTCGGCCTGGCGCAGCAGCTCGACCATCCGGTAGAAGTCCTCGGGGCTCAGCGAGGAGTGGTAGTCGTAGCCCTTCTCGCTGCGGTCGAGGGTGAAGTGCTTCTCGACCAGATCGGCTCCGTAGGCCACGGCCAGCGCGGGCGCCACGAGAGCGAAGGCCGAACCGCCGTCGGTGTGGTCCAGGAAGCCGACCGGCACGTGGTAGCGCTCGCGCCACGCCAGCAGCTCGCGGAAGCGGATCTCCTCGATCGGCGTCGGGAAGGTCTGGAAGCCGTGCAGCAACAGCACGGGCGCCGCGCCGACCAGGTCGAGCGCCTCGCGCACCGCGTCCTCCGGCACGCCGCCGGTGGCGAACATCACCGGCCGCCCGCTGGCGCCCACCGCCTTGATGAACTCGGGGTTCTCCATGTCGGTGGTGTGGACCTTGAGCGCGTCGGCGTCCATCTCCAGCGCGAGCTCGAGCGACGGCGGGTCGAAGGCTTCGGCCAGCAGCGCCAGGCCCGAGGCCTTGGCCGCCTTCAGCACCTTGCGCCACTCCTTCACCGACAGCTCGATCTGGTCGAAGTCCTTGCGCGCGGGGTGCCGGCGCACGACCAGCAGCTCGGCGCGGAAGAGCTGGAACTTGATGCCGTCCGCCCCCATCTTGAAGGCCGCGTCGATCATCTTGAGGGCCACGTCCGCCGAGCCGCCGTGGGCCGACGCGACCTCCGCCAGCACGAAGCAGGGCTGGCCGTCTCCGATGCTGCGGCTGCCGATGCTGACGCTTCCCGGCCTCATGCGATCCTCAAGGTAACACGCAGGCCATTTCCTCGAGCAGGCGCAGCAGGCGCGCGGTGGCCTGTCCGTCGACGCCGGCGGCGACGTCATGGAGGTAGCGCGCGCGCGCCTGCGCGAGCCGATCGCGCGCCTGCGGGTCGTCGAGGGCGGCGCGCAGCGCGGCGGCGGGGTCCTCGCCGGCGGCGACGCCGAGCGCCGCGCCCGCCTCGACCATCTCGGCCAGGTTGGTCGGCATGTTGAGGATCAGCACCGGGCGGCCGAGCACGAGCGCCTCCACCGCCGAGAGCGACTCGACCGTGACGAGCACGTCGCAGGCGTGCAGCAGCTCGAGCAGCGGCGCCTGTGGCGGCAGCACCCGCAGCCGCTGGCTGCCCAGCACGCGCGCCGCCTGCTCGTAGTCCGAGGCGGGCTCCGCGGGGTGCGGCTTCACGACGAGCCGCACGCCGGGCAGCGTGTCGACGGCCCGCACCAGCGAGGCGAAGGCGCTGCCGATCGACTGGTGCGTGCGGCGGATCCCGTGGTAGCGGCTCGCCACCGCCACCAGCCGCTCGCCCGGGCCTACGCCGAAGTCGCGGCGCAGGGCCTCGGCGTCCCAGCTGCGCGCCGTCTCGAGCAGCTCGTCGAACTTCGGGCTGCCGGTGACGACGAGGCTCTCGGGCCGGTAGCGCCCCTCCTCGACCAGGAAGCGGCGGGCCGCCTCTCCGAAGACGGCCGTGCGGTCGGGGCGCGGGCAGGCCTCCTCGCCCGGCGCGTGCATGTACGAGTAGTAGCGCGGGTACAGGATGCCGTGCTGGATGCCCAGCGCCGGCACGCCGAGCTCGCGCGCGGCGACGAGCGCCGCCCGGCCCCAGCCGCTCGACTCGGCGTAGAGCGCCAGCACCGACGGCCGCGTGGCGACGAGCGCCGCCCGCGCCTCCTCGATCGAGCGCACCGCCCACGGCACCTGCAGCAGCAGCGTGCCGGCGAGCGCCGGCTCCCCGAGGTCGTCGAAGCGCACGCCGCGATGGCTGAAGGCGAGCGCCAGCGCGGGGCTGCGGCGCAGCCCTCGCCACAGCTCCCGCGCACGGGCCGAGGCGCGCCAGGTCACGTCGCGCACGCGCGTGTCGCTGTAGCGGTTCATGTGGACGTAGGGCCCGCCCGCGCGCGGGCCGAACCAGTCGCGCAGGCGGTCGCCGAGCGCGCGGCGGCGGAACGCCGCGCGCGGCCCAACAGCCACCACGAACGGCCGCAGCCCGCCGCTTCGCTCGACCTCGGGCAGCAGCCGGTCGAAGTAGTGCTCGTAGATCTCGTGACGGCCCTCGCGGGTGCGCTCCTTCCAGAAGGCGGCGTGCGACAGGAACAGCACGCGCCGGCCGGCGGGCGGGGCCGGAGGCGGCCCGGCGAGCGAGGACTTGAGCGCGGCGGCGGCCGTCTTCCAGTCGTTCAGGCGGCTCTCGAGCTCGATCCGCCGCGTCTGCCGCCGCGGCCGGCGGGCGCGGCCGGCCTCGCCCTGGAACAGCGCGCCGCGCACGACGCACGCGCGGGACAGCAGCAGCGTCTCGGTTTCGTCGAGGCCGAAGGCCTCGACCTCCTCGGCCCCCGTGCGCTCGAGCAGGCGCAGGAAGCTCTCGGCGAGGCGCACGCAGTGCGTGGCCTCGGTCGAATGGTGGAGGTAGAGCTCGGCGAACCACCACAGCGAGAGACGGCCCTCGAAGTCCAGCAGCTCGATCAGGTTGCGCCCGTCGAGCAGCGGGAAGCGCCCGAAGCCGCGCGTCCACTCGACGGCGGCAGCGTCCGCGGCCTCGGCGTCGCTCCTGTCGAGCAGCGCGGCCGCGCGCTCGTGGACGACGCCCGCGGCCGCGAGCGCCCCCGCCGCCTGTTCGTCCCACGCCAGCACGCGCGCGCCGCGCCCGTGCGCCGCGCGCGCCCCCCCGGGCGCGCCTCCCGCGCAGAGCACGAGCGTTCTCACGGCAGCTCCCGCGGCCGGAAGCCACGGGCCTCGAGCAGCGCCGCCGCGGGCGCCAGCACCCGCGCCGGCTCGACAAGGCGCAGGCACTCCGGCGGCTCCGGGCCGGCGCACTCTCCGGGTGGCAGGCGGATCAGGTTGCAAGGTGCGCACCACAGCTCCGCGCGCACCACCACGTGCCGCGTGCCCGCAGCGCCGCTGCCGCCGGAGAAGTAGCGCACGGAGTCGGAGGGGCCGAACACCGAGACGGACGGCGCGCCGACGGCGCAGGCCATGTGCATCGGACCCGTGTCGGGAGACAGGAACAGGTCGAGGCGCGAGAGCACGGCCATCGTCTCGCGCACGCCGAGCTTGCCGGTGAGATCGAAGGGCCGGCGCGGCAGCCCGGCCTGCAGCTGCCGCGCGAGCGCGGCATCGGCCGCCGAGCCCGTGACGAGCAGGCTCGCGCCCCAGCGCAGCTGCAGCACGCGCGCGACCTCGGCCCAGCGCTCGATCGGCCATTGCTTGACGAGCCGCCCGCCGCTCGGATGGATCGCCACCACCGGCCGCGCCCGCTCGAGCCCGAGGTTCTCGAAAAGCCGCGCCGCGAAGGCGCGGTCCTCGTCCGTCAGCGGATCGCAGGGTGCTTCTCCCGCGGGCGCGCCGAGCGCCGCGGCCACCGCCCGCCGGTTCTGCTCGACCCAGGAGACGCTCTCGTCGAGGTCCACCACCCCGGTCAGCAGGAAGCCGCCGCCGCTGTTCGCGTAGCCCACGCGCCGGCGGGCCCCGCTCTGCCACGCGAGCAGGTTGGCCCGCACGTCGCCCTGCAGATCGAGCGCGAGGTCGAGGCGCGCCCCTCGCAGCTCGCGCGCCTTGCCGAGCAGCGCCGCCAGCGAGAGCGCTCCCTCGCTCGGCCGACCCGCCCAGGGCGCGCTCCAGACGAGCAGCTCGTCGACCGGGGCGCTGCGCGCCACGTCCTCGCTCCAGCGGCCGACCGCGAGGCGGATGCGGGCGCGCGGCAGGGCCTGGCGCAGGTCGGCGAGCGCCGGCAGGCTCATCAGCACGTCGCCGATGCGGTCGAGGCGCAGCACCAGCACCTCGCGCAGATCGGCGAGCGCCGTCGCCTCCGGCCGCCGGCGCCAACCCACGAGACCGCCGAGCCCGAGGGCGGCGCTGCCGGCGAGGTCGAAGGCGCGGAGCAGCGCCCGCTCGCGCGGGTCGTAGACCCGGTTGGCCGTGCCCTTAACGGGCGTCCAGCGCTGCCGCCTGGGCATAGCACTCCTCGAAAGCGCGGGCCGCCGCGTCCCAGCCGAGCGACGAAAGCGCGCGCCGGCGCGCCTCGCGGCCGAGCCGCTCGCGCAGGTCCGGGTCGCCCGCGAGCCGGCGCAGCGCCGCGGCGAGCGCGTCGGGGTCTCCCGGCGCGACCAGCACGCCGTTCCTGCCGTCCTCCACCACTTCGGGAATGCCCGCGACGCGCGACGCGACGAGCGGCCTGCCGGCCGCGAGCGCCTCGAGCAGCGTGTTCGGCAGCCCGTCGACGTTGCCGGCCCGGTCCACCACCGACGGGACCGCCACCACGTCCGCGGCTCGCAGCGCGCGTGGCACCAGGTCGTGGCCGAGCGGACCCACGAGCGTCACCGGTGCGCCGAGCGCGGCAGCCCGCTCGCGGAGCGCCGGTGCGAGATCGCCCGCGCCCGCGATCGCCACGTGCAGGCGCACGCCCGTCTTGGCGGCGGCCTCCACCAGCACCGCGAAGCCCTTCTTCTCGACCAGCCGCCCGATCGCGAACACCAGCAGCGCATCCGCCGGCGCGCCCAGGCGCGCGCGCAACTCGCCGTCTGCGGCCGCGGGCGCGAAGCGTTCGAGGTCGACGCCGTAGCGCACGCTGCGCAGCCGCGCGGGCGGCGCGCCGAGGGCGAGCGCTCGTTCCGCCAGGTCGGCGCTGCAGGCCGTGACGGCGCCCGCCGCCTCGAGCGCGCGGCGGGCGAAGGCGCCGGCGAGCGCGTTCTTCTCGGCCAGGTAGACGTCGCTGCCGTGGAGCGACACCACCAGCGGCACGCCGTGCGCTCGAACGACGCCGAGGCCCATCGCGGCGTTCGGCACGACCCAGTGGGCGTGCACGACGTCGTAGCGCCGCGCGAGCAAGCGCCGGCCGAGCTCCGCGCGCAGCGCGAACGCCACCAGCGGCGCCAGGAGGTAGACGCGGCGCTTGACCCGGACGTCGGCGAGGAGAGACGCCGCGTAACCCCAGACGTTCCAGTCCGGATGCGGCGCGTAGCGGTACGGGAAGAAGCGCAGGCCGGGCTCCTGCGGCCGGCGCAGGTCGGGATGGAAGGGCAGCACCACGTCGAGCTGGTGGCCGCGCGCGCGCAGGCCGCGCGCGATCTCCTCGACGAACGGCGCCGTGACGTCGCCCGGGAACTTCGGGTAGGACGACGTCAGCATCAGGACGTTCATGGCGACCGGCGCTCGCGGGGCGGGCGCTGCCGCGGCCGGAAGCCGTAGCGGAAGCGCAACAGCGCGAAGTTGACGAGCGCCATGTAGATCTCCTCGAAGCTCAGCTTCGAGGCCGCGCGCGCCCGGTTCTTGAAATGGATCGGCACCTCGCCCAGGCGGAAGCCGTGGATCCAGGCCTGATAGGCCATCTCTCCGTGGACCACGTAGCCCGTGATCAGGATGCGGTCGAACTCGGTCTCCTCCAGCACCGTTCTCCGGTAGCCGCGGTAGCCGCTGGTGGTGTCGCGGATCGGGGAGCCAGCGACCAGCGCGATGTAGCGGTTCGCGAGCCAGGAGAGCAGCGGGCGCACCCAGCCCCAGTCCGAGGTGCCGCCGCCCGGCACGTAGCGCGAGCCGACCACCATGTCGCGCGTCTCGAGCGCCGCCAGGAACTTCGGGATCTCGCGCGGGTGGTGCGAGAAGTCCGCGTCCATCTCGAACAGCAGCTCGTAGCCGCGCGGGTCGGCCAGGCCCCTCCTGAAGGCGGCGAGCACGGCGGCGCCGCGGCCGCCCTTCTCCGCGCGCAGCAGCAGCTCGACGCGGCCCGGGTGGCGCAGGATCGCCTCGCGCACCGCGTCGGCGGTGCCGTCGGGGCTGCCGTCGTCGGCCACCCAGACGTCGAGCTGCGGGTGCTGCTCGAGCAGGCCGTCGATCAGCGCGCCCACGTTCTCGCGCTCGTTGTAGGTCGGGACGACGACGAGGATGCGGCCTATCGCGCACCTCCTGGCGGCGGAGGCGCGACGCTGGCGCGCGGCCGCCGGCCGCCTTCGACGCGCAGGCGGTCGATCATCACGCCGAGATCGCGCACGTCGTCGGAGCCCGGCAGCAGGTTCGCGGGGCGGAAGGCCGGCACGTCGAGCCGCAGCACCGGCGGGCCCGGCGGCAGCGGGTCGGGCAGGCGCAGGCGGAACTCCTGGAAGCTCGCGCCGACCGTGAAGCCGCCGAGCGGCGCGCCGTCGAGGCTCGCGCTGACCTGCGCCGGGCTGCTCGCGGGCCGCTTGCCGACCGAGGCGGTGATCACGAGCTCGGCGCCCGGCCGCGCGCCGGGCAGGAACAGCGAGGCGCAGGGCCCGGTCCAGCGGTAGCTGCGGTCCCCGACGCCCTCCTTGTCGAAGAAGCCAGAGACCTGGAAGTCGTCCGAGCCGCCGACGTCGAGCTCGTCGAGCGCCGGCACCTGCAGCTCCTCCGGCAGCAGCACGCGCGAGACCGTGAAGTGCAGCGCACGCGCCTCGGCGCGCCGAGGAGGCTGGTCGTAGGAGCGCTCCCACTCGCTCGTCGCGAAGCCGTGCTCCTCGACGCGCTGCAGGAAGACGCCGCACAGGTCGGTGCGGTAAGTGTGCACGAAGTAGATGTTGTGGTAGCGCCGGCGCCAGGCGCGGATCAGATGGGCCAGCCGCTCGGGGTCGGGGTTGAAGCGGGCCAGCTCCAGGATGTTGGCGCCGTGCGCGGACCACAGGGGCAGCGACAGCAGGTGGATGCTGCGCGGCTGCTCGAAGACCACCACGTCGCGCGGGCCGAAGCGGCGCGCCACGTCGCGCACGAAGTCGACCGAGCGCGCCCAGTCGACGTGCGAGGCGATCGCGCGCGTGGGGACGGCGTACTGGGCGGCGAGCAGCAGAAAGACGCCCGCCGCGCCGAGCCGGAAGCCGCGCCCGCGCGCGGCCAGGCGCACCAGCGCCAGCGCCGCGAAGCCGAGCAGGAACGGCAGCGTCACCGGCAGGTAGCGGCGCAGCGCGAAGTAGTAGTCGTTCCAGACCCGGATCTTGTAGAGGTAGAAGCCCGAGAAGGCGAGCGCCAGCAGCAGCGGGAAGAGGTCCCGCCGCCGGAACGAGCGGATCGCCAGCGCGAGGCCGGCGAAGCCCAGCAGCAGGCCGAGCGGGCTGACGAACCAGCCGAGCCGCACCAGCGACTGGGCGTCGTGCGCGGCGAGGCGCGAGAAGCCCAGCGCGCGCAGCAGCGCCGGGTCCCCGATCGCCGCCGCCGCAGGGTTGCCGTCGGCGCCCGCCCAGGCCGAGAGCAGCGGGCGCAGGAAGTAGGCGTAGAGGCCGAGCGCCAGCAGCGCCGCGACCAGCGCGCGGCCGAGCGCCTCGGCGCGCCGCTCGATCGCGGGGATCAGGCGCGCGCCCAGCGTCTCGGCCGCCCAGAGCGACACCGCGGCGCCCGCCGCCAGCGACGCCCACAGCGCGGGCGGCTGACGCCAGTAGGGCCGGTTCAGGATGTCGTGCACGTACTTCGCCGCGAAGAGCTCGGCGTGGACCGACGCGTGTGCGAGCAGCAGCGCGAAAGGGACGAGCAGCGGAGCCAGCGCCCTGCTGTCACCCTCGCCGCGGGCGCGCCGCACGAAGACGTAGGCCGCGAGCGGCAGCAGGATCAGCACGCTGTCGACGCGCACGAAGAGCGTCAGCCCGAACGCGACCCCGGCCAGGGCGCCCAGCCCGCTCGAGCCCGTCTCCTCCCAGGCGAGGAGCGCCAGCAGGCCCAGGAACAGCAGGAACTGAGACATCGGCTCGGACACCGGGTAGCGCGCGAACCAGACCTGCACCACGTTGAGGCAGAGCAGCGTCGCGGCGGCGAGCGCCACCGCGTCCCCCCACAACCGGCGCAACGCGAAGAAGACGCCGAGCGTCCCGAGGATGCCGAAGACGGCCGGCGTCGCCAGGGCGCCCTTCACGCCCATGGCCTGGAACAGGTAGGCGCCGAAGGCGGGGAACAGATGGAAGAACTGAGGGAAGACGCGGCCCGTCTTCGGGCTCTCGAGGTCGAATCCCATGAAGCGCGACCAGGAGAACGGCGGGTTGTCGGGGTTGCGGAAGAAGAGGGGCACGTCCTCGGCGGGCAGCGACAGCACGCCGGGATCGGTGTAGATCAGGCCGCCAGTGCGGGCCACGACCCCCATGGTCGCCACGTAGGCGCCGGGATCGCGCCCGCCGACGATGTACTCCGAGGGCTTCGCCTGCAGTGCCATCGCCAAGGCCAGCACCAGGGCGACCGGCGCCACGCCGCGCCACGCCGCCGGGCGGGCGAGCGGCGGAGCGAGCCGGCGTCGCCCCAGCGCGCAGGCGAGCGCCGAGGCTCCGCCCAGCAGCGCCGCCGCCGTCGGCAGCGAGAAGCGGCCGAGCTCGGCGAGCAGCAGCCCGAGCCAGGACGCGGCGCAGACGCTCGCCGCGACCGCCAGGTAGAGCCGCTCGTCCGCCCGCAGCGCCGCGCGCGCTGCGGGCGGCAACAGCGCCAGCAGCACGAGCCCCGGCACCAGCAGCAGGAAGGGCGCCGAGAGCGCCGCGGGCAGCGTGGTGACGAGGTTGTGCAGGCGGAGGCCTCAGAGCGAGCGCAGCGCGTCGCGCAGCGCGGCCGCCACCTCGAGCGCCTGCTCGTCGCGCAGCGCGGGGTAGAGCGGCAGCGAGAGGATCTCGCGCGCCGCGCGCTCGGCCTGCGGGAAGTCGCCGGCCTGCCCGCTGCCGGCGAAGGCCGGCTGCAGGTGCAGCGGGATCGGGTAGTGGATCAGGCTGCCGATGCCGTGCCGCCCGAGCGCCTCCATCAGCGCGTCGCGTCTTGGGTGGCGCACCACGAACAGGTGGTAGTTGGCGCGGGCCCAGGGCTGCTCTTGCGGGAGGCCGAGGCCGCAGCCCTGAAGCTCGTGCAGATAGAGAGCCGCCAGCTGCCGGCGTCGCGCGGTCCAGGCGTCCAGGTGGCGCAGGCCGACGCGCAGGATGGCGGCCTGCATCTCGTCGAGGCGGCTGTTCACGCCGCGCAGCTCGTGGCGGTAGCGGTCGGTCTGGCCGCCGTTGCGCAGGCGGCGCAGCCCTGTCGCGAGGTCCGGGTCGTCGAGCACGATCGCCCCGCCGTCGCCGAGCGCCCCGAGGTTCTTCGTCGGGTAGAACGAGAGCGCGCCGATCCCGGAGATGGCGCCCACGCGGCGGCCTTTGTACTCGGCGGCGTGCGCCTGGCAGGCGTCCTCGACGAGCGGGATGCCGCGCGCGCGCGCGAGCGCCAGCAGCGGGTCGAGGTCGCAGGGGTGGCCGTGCAGGTGCACCGGCAGCAGTGCCTTCGTGCGCGGCGAGAGCACGCGCGCGACGCTTTCGGCCGTCACGTTGAGCGTGACCGGGTCGACGTCGGCGAACACCGGGCGCGCGCCCGCCCGCTGCACCGCGAGGCCGGTGAAAGCCGCCGTCAGCGGCGAGGTGATCACCTCGTCGCCCGCGCCGATCCCGAGCGCCTCGAGCGCCAGCTGGATCGCCTCGGTGCCGTTCGCCACCGCGACCGCGTGCTTCGCGCCGAGCGCCAGCGCCAGCTCGCGCTCGAAGGCCTCGCCCTCCGGGCCCAGGATGAACCAGCCCGAGTCGAGCACGCGCGCGAGGGCGCCGTCGAGCTCGCCGCGCAGCTCCGCCAGCTGCGCGCGGAAGTCGACGAACGGCACGCTCACAGGTAGTGCTCCTTGTGCTGCCGGTAGAAGGCGAGCGTCGAGGCGAGCCCCTCGCGCAGGCCGATGCGCGGCTCCCAGCCGAGGGCGGCGCGGATCTTGCCGACGTCGCCGTAGAAGTCGCCGATGTCGATCTTCTTGCGCTCGGGCGGGAACGGCACCAGCGCGTAGGAGCCGCGGCCCTCGAGCTCGACGAGCAGCTTCGCCAGCTCCTCGAGCGACGCCGGCGCGCCGCCGCCCAGGTTGAACGCCTGGCCGTCGGCGGCGTCCGAGGCGCCCGCTCGCAGCAGCGCGTCGACCACGTCGTCGACGTGGTTGAAGTCGCGGCGCTGCCGGCCGTCGCCGAAGACCTGGATCGGCTCGCCGAGCAGGGCCTGGCGCACGAACCAGCCGATGAAGCCCTGGCGGTTGTGGCGGATCAGCTGGCGCGGGCCGTAGCAGTTGGTGAGCCGCAGCGAGCAGGCGCGCAGGCCGTACACCGAGTGGTACACGAGATGGTAGAACTCGCCGGAGATCTTGTTGATGCCGTTGACGTCGGTCGGGTTGAGCAGGTGCTTCTCGTCGACCGGCAGGTACTGCGGGCGCCCGTAGATCTGGCGCGTGCCCGCGTAGACGATCTTCAGCCCCGGGTTCGAGTGGCGCACCGCCTCCAGGATCGAGAGCTGGCTGGTGCAGTTGATCTCGAGGTCGGTGAAGGGGTCGGTCATCGAGTCGATGTGGCTGACCTGCCCGGCCAGGTTGAACAGCACGTCCTGGTCCTGCACCAGGTAGCGGATGCCGTGGCCACGCACGTCCGCGATGTTGATGCGGACCCTGTCCTCGTAGCCCGCCAGGTTGAACAGGTTGCCGCCGTAGTCGGGCAGCAGCGAGTCGACCGCCGTCACGCGCGCGCCGAGGTCGGCCAGCGTGCGGCACAGGTTCGAGCCGATGAAGCCGAGCCCGCCCGTCACCAGCGCGCGGCGGCCGCGGTAGAAATCGCGATGGTCGCTCACCGGCCCTCCGCAGAGCGCGGCCGCAGGTGGGCCTCGTGCACGACGAGCTCGACCCACAGCCGGATCAGGTCGACGAGCGTCCGGCCCACGCGCGGGACGTTGAAGAACTGGCTCTTGCCGTAGGTGCGGTGGAAGTGGTGCACCGGCACCTCCGCGATGCGGTAGCCGTGGTCCTGGACCTTCTTCATCAGCTCGACGCAGATGACGCCGGAGCTGCGCGTGAGCACGACCTTCTCGAACACGCGCCGGCGCATCAGGCGGAAGTCGCAGTCGACGTCGCGCAGGCGCAGGCCGAACGCCGTGCGCACGAACCAGTGGTAGACGCGGCCGATCACGATCCGGTGCAGCGGGTCGGAGCGGCCGATCTTGTAGCCGTTCACGAAGTCGACGCCCTCGCCGAAGGCGCCATAGAGCTGGAGCAGCTCGCGCGGGTCGTACTGCGCGTCGCCGTCGGTGTAGAAGACGAGCTCCTTCGAGGCCGTCTCGAAGCCGGTGCGCAAAGCGCCGCCGTAGCCCCGGTTCTTCGAATGGTGCACCACCTTCAGCCAGGCGAAGCTCTTCGCCATCTCGTCGAGCAGCTCGCCGGTGTGGTCGGGGCTGCCGTCGTCCACCACGATCACCTCGTAGTCGTCGGTGATCTGGCGCGCCGTCATGTGCGCGACGAGCGCGAGGCTCGCGATGGTCCCCGCGTCGTTGTAGGCGGGGAAGAAGATCGACAGGCTGGGTGGCTTGGCGCTCACTCGGGAATCCCTGGTTGAACGGAAGGCCGAACGAAAAAGGCTAACAAGGGGGCTTGTTTCGGGTCAAACCTGGGCCGCTGCGGCGGTCCCGCGAGCGGCGCCCCGGAAGCCGGCGAGCGAGACGAGCGCGCCCAGCAGCAGCAGGCCGAGGCCCGCCGCGAAGCCGCGCGGGCTCTGGCGCAACAGCACGCGGTGGATGCCGGGCCCGAGCGGCACGCCGAGCTGGGCGTGGTTGACCCGCAGCACCGGGGCCGGGGCGTCGTCGACGAGGGCCGACCAGCCCGGGTCGTAGCCCTCCGCCACCACCAGCACGCCCGGCCCGGCCGCCCGCAGCTCGATCGAGGACGCGCCGGAGCGGACGAAGCTCGCGGCCGACGCGGTGCCGCCCGCCGGCGCTTCGAGACCACGCAGCTCGGCCTGCACGCCGAGCGCCTCGGCGCGCGGATCGACGCCGTGCCGGGTGGCCGCGGCGAGCTTCTGCAGCACCTCGGTATCGTCGCGCAGGCCGCGCACGCTGGCGACGACGCGCGCGTAGCCGGGGCTGCCCGGCAGCTCGAAGAGGCGGGCGCCCGGGGTCGCCGCCAGCTCGCGGAAGAACGCGGCGTCGCTGACGTAGCCGGCCGCAGCCGACAGCGGCGTCGTCCGGCGCGCGACTCCGTCGTCGAGCGTGACGCCGACCAGTGCCAGCGGCCGCTGGCGCGCCTCGAGCCGCAGCCCGTCCACGTAGTAGCGGCCCGGCAGCGGCAGCTCGAGCTGCGGGCCGAGCGTCGTGTCGCCGAGCGGCAGCTCGCGCCCGGTGGCGAGGCGCAGCGACACGCGCAGCGGCCCGTACTCGCCCCGCAGCCGCACCAGCGTCGCCGCGCCGAGCGGCACCGGCAGGAAGCGCGGCCGGCCCGGCTCGAGTACCAGCTCGAGCGGCTCGCCGAAGCCGAGGCCGTCCGGCGAGGCCCTGAGGGCCGAGGCGGGCAGCGCCACGAAGCGGACGCCGAGCAGCTCCAGCCGCCGCGGATCGCTGCGCAGGAACGCGCCGCTCGACAGGCCGGAGGGCCCCATGCCCTCGAGCGCCATGCGATTGCGCAGCGGCACCATCGGCTCGTAGCCGTGGGCGCTGCGGCGCCGCGTGAGGGCGCCGCCGTTGGGGAAGCCGAGGTCGGCGGCCTCCTCGGGCCAACCGCGGGCGATCGTCAGCACTCGGGACTCGGGCCGCAGGCTCATCGCCCGCTCGAGGGCCTGGCGCGTGGCGCTGCCCGGCGCCAGCTGCTCGCGCGTGGGCGCCGTCGCCCACAGGTCGCGCCCGTGAGGCTGCAGCAGGAACGACACGCTGAGCGGAAGCAGGAAGACGCCGGCCTTGACCGGATCCGGATCGGTCGCGAGCGTGAAGTAGAGGATCAGCGAGACGGCCAGCACGCCGACGGCGCCCGCCAGGGTCTCTGGCAGCGGGCCCAGCGTCGCCGCGCCGATCGACAGCGTCGCCGAGGCGGCCAGCGCCGGCACCAGGAAGAAGAGGCGCAGGCGCCGCCCGAGCGGCTCGCGCCGGCTGCGCCACTGCGCGGAGAGCGAGATCCCCGCGAGCACCGCGAGCGCGAAGTCGAAGACGAGCGCGAGAGCGCCGGGCGCCGCCAGCGGGCCGCGGCCGTACTGCAGGCCCAGGCACACGAGCAACGCCAGGCCCAGCACGCGGATCGCGAGCACGCCGCGCGCGAGCGGCAGCGCCGCCAGCGCCAGCGCCGGCGCGGGCGTGTGGGAGGCGTAGCGCAACACCAGCCCGGCGAGTCCGGGCAGCGGCGGCTCCTCGCTCGGCACCAGGCCGCTGACCTGGCGTCCGGCCGCAGGCAGCGCCAGCAGCGAGGGCACGAGCTGCGGCGCCGCCAGCAGCGCGCCGACGCCGATCGCGAGCGCCGAGGACAGCGGCGGGGGCGCGCGGCGGTCGCCGGTCAGGTGGCCGACGGCGATGCGGCCGACGACGAGGGCGAGCCCGGCCTTGGCGGCCTCGGGCGAGCCCGAGAGCAGCAGCAGCGCGATCGCGGCGGAGAGCCCCAGCGCGCGCCCCGGCGTCGCGCGGTTCATGTGCGACTCGGCGGCCAGCAGCACCAGCGGCAGGCAAGGCGCCGCCACCAGCGTCGGCGTGTCGCCCATGTGGCCCATCAGGTAGGGGCCGAGCGAGAAGAACAGGCCCGCGACGTAGGCGCCGATGGGCTCGGTGCCGAGCCGCCGCACGTACAGGAAGCTCAGAACGCCGGTGGCGCTCAGCGAGAACAGCACCAGGACCTGGAAGGCCAGGAACGGCGGCAGCGGCGACAGCAGCAGCATCTGCGGCGCGAGGGCGCCGGGGCGGTAGGACGCCAGCAGCGGCGTGCCGGAGAACAGGGCCGAGTCCCAGGCCGGCAGCTGGAGCTGGCGCCAGGCGCTCCAGACGAGCGCGCGCAGCGGGTAGTGGAGCTGCCCGCCGTCCCCGGGTCCCAACAGGCGGCCGCCGGCGAGCGCCGGCAGCTGCGCGAGCAGCGGCAGCGCGGCCAGCAGGGCCAGCGGCCCCGTGTCGCGCGGCCACCTCACCTGCGGTCCTGGCCCGAGGCGATCTGTTCCGAGACGAGGCCGACCAGGAAGACCACGACGGCGAGCTGGATCAAGAGCGCGGAGCCCATCGGGATCTTGCCGCGGCTCCAGACGTTCCACAGGCCGTAGGCGACGCCCGCCACGAACGAGGCGGCCGCGACCGGGAAGAACACCTTGAGCGGGCTGTAGAGCGTCACGATCTTCAGGATGATCAGCAGGAAGCGCACGCCGTCGCGCAAGGGGCGGATCTTGCTCTGGCCGACGCGCGGCCTCGCGCGCACCGGCAGGAAGCCGACGCTGTAGCCCGCCTTCAGGAAGGCGAGGCAGGAGGTGGTCGGATACGAGAAGCCGTTCGGGAACAGGTGCACGAACTCGAGCAGCCGGTCGCGGCGCGCCGCCCGCAAGCCGGAGGTGAGGTCGGGGATCGGGCGCTCGGACAGCCAGGAGGCGAGCGCGTTGAAGACGGCGTTGCCGAAGGCTCGGAAGGCGCTCTGGTCGCCAGCCGAGCGGGCGCCGATCAGCATGTCGTAGCCGCCGATGCCGGCGACGAGCGCGAGCGCCTCCTGGGCGTCGTGCTGGCCGTCGGCGTCCATCAGCAGCACCACCTCCCCGCTCGCCTCGCGGATGCCGGTCTTGACGGCGGCGCCGTTGCCCTTGTTGTAGGGGTGGCGCACGACGCGCGCGCCCGCGGCCTCGGCGCGGGCCGCGGTCTCGTCGTCCGAGCCGTCGTCCACGACGAGCACCTCGCGCCAGGCGGCGGCCGCTTTCAGCGCGCGCACCACCTCGCCGATCGAAGCCTGCTCGCGGTAGGCCGGGATCACGACCGAGGTGAGCGCTGGCTCAGCCACGCTTGTCGAGCTCCATCTTGCGGATGCGGTAGAGCAGGTCCTCGATCAGCTTGCGGTTGCTGGCGATCAGGTCGGCCATCACGCCCCACTGCAGCGTCTGGAAGCCGAGGATCAGCAGCAGCACCGACAGGATCGCCGACTGCACGTGGCCGCGGATCTCGCCGATCCACCAGAACCAGGCGTAGCGCAGGCCGAGCGCGACGCCGGCCGAGAACAGCAGGCTGCCGACGATCAGGAACACCTTGAACGGCTCGTACATCGCGTAGATGCGCAGGATGGTGGCGCCGCTGCGCTTCAGGTACTCCCAGGTCGAGCCGAACAGGCGCGAGGGCCGCGTCTGCCGAGCGGTGATCGGCACCTGGGCGACCGCGAGCTGCTTCTTGCCCGCCTGGATCACCGTTTCCAGGGTGTAGGTGAACTCGCTGACGATGTTGATGCGCAGCGCGGCGTCGCGCGTCAGCGCGCGGAAGCCGCTGGTGACGTCCGAAAGCGCGGTGCCCGACACCTTGCGCACCACCCACGATCCGAGCGTCTGCAGGCGCTGCTTGGTCCAGGAGAAATGCGCGAGCTGGCCGACGCCGCGGTCGCCCACCACCATCTCGGCCTCGCCCGCCAGGATCGGAGCGATCAGGCGCGGGATCTCGTCGCCGCGGTACTGGTTGTCGGCGTCGATGTTGACGATCACGTCGGCGCCCAGCCGCAGCGCGGCGTCGAGCCCGGCCATGAAGCCGCGCGCCAGGCCGCGATGGCGCGGAAAGCGCACGATGTGGTCGGCCCCGTGGGCCCGCGCGACGCTGCTCGTGCCGTCGCTCGAGCCGTCGTCGATCACCAGCACCTCGACGCGGTCGACGCCGGGAATCGCCCGCGGGATGGCGGCGAGCGCCTCCGGCAGCGTCGCCTCCTCGTTCAGGCACGGGATCTGGACGATCACCTTCATGGGCCGAACGAATGGTAGCGCAGGGGTCTTTTCGGCCGTTACCGGCCGCGGCCAGCGGCCGGCCCGTCAGGAGCGGGCGCGGCGCCGCTCGACGAGGCCGCGCCAGGCCGAGTGGAAGCGGAACTGGCGGACGTTGTCCAGGATCGGCGCCTCCGCCGGATCGGCCGCGGGCCGGCCGCCCAGCGCCCCCGCCGAGCCCAGGCGCTTCGAGGCGTCCGGCTCGGCCGGACCCAGCGCCGGCGGCAGCAGGCGGAAGGCGTCGTCCACCGGCCGCCCGGCGGCGAGCTCGACGAACCACTCGGACAGGCGCAGCATCGAGGAGGTCGCCAGCGGCTCGCGGGCGTCGAACTCGAACGAGCCGGGGTCGAGCTCGAGCGGCTGCTCGTCGCCTCGAAGGTGCAGTTGGAAGCGATAGCCGTCGGCGAGCGTCGCGCTCTTGAGGCGCTTCCAGTCCTCGCGCGTGCGGTACTCGCGGCGGATCGGGCCGCGCACCAGAAGCAGCACGTCGGCGTTCGCGACCCGGCGCGCGCCCTTCGGCGTGCGCAGCGAGAGCGTGCCGGCCTCGAAGCGCCCGCCCTGCGCCAGCAGCGGAGCCGCCGCCTGCCGCACCGCCGCCTCGTCGAAGCGCAGCACCGGCACACCGAGGGCGGCGAGACGCTCCGCGTCGGCCCGGGCCTCCTCGACGGGCGCGATGCGGTGGAGCTGCAGGCCGCCGCGCAGCAGCCGCTGCTTCGCCTCGTAGAGCGACAGCTTCAGCGCCGCGGCCAGCGATCGTGGCTCCACGCCGGCGAGATCGAGCACCAGCACCGAGCGTGCTTCGGCGCCGGGCTCCGCCCCCGGGCCCGCCGAGGAGCCCGCTCCGGCCGCGGGCACGTCCCCGGCCGGCATCGGCGTTTCGGCCGTCGGCTCGGCCGCCGCGCCCGCCGCGGCCCCGGCCGCGCGGGCCGCGGCCGCCAGCGTCTCGCGCGGCAGCGTCGCCCCGCAGTAGAGGCAGGCCGGTCGCGCCATCGCGACGGGGCGTCCGCAGCGCGGGCAGGCGGCGCTCACCGGCGTCAGACGTTGAAGCGGAAGTTGATCACGTCGCCGTCCTGCACGACGTACTCCTTGCCCTCCAGCCGCAGCGTCCCCTTCTCGCGGCAGGCGGGCAGCGAGCCCTTGGCCTCGACCAGCTCCGGAAAGGCGACCACCTCGGCTCTGATGAAGCCGCGCTCGATGTCCGAGTGGATCTCCCCGGCGGCCTGCTGCGCCCGCGTGCCGCGCCGGATCGTCCAGGCGCGGCACTCGTCCTCGCCCGCCGTCAGGAACGAGACCAGCCCGAGCAGCGAGTAGGAGGTCTGGATCACGCGGTCGAGGCCGGGCTGCTCCAGGCCGAGGTCGTCCAGGAAGGCGCGCGCGTCCTCCGGCGCCAGCTGCGAGATCTCGGCCTCGATCGTGGCCGAGACGGGGCACAGGCCGACGTCCTTCTTCCGCGCGATCTCGAGCAGGCCCAAGCGCTCGATGGCGGCCGCCGAGTCGCGCACGTCCGCCTCGCCCAGGTTCACCACCAGCAGCAGCGGCTTCTCGGAAAGGAACGCGTAGCCGCGCAGCCGGCGCCGCTCCTCGTCGGAGAGCTCGAGCTCGCGCAGCGGCGTCTCCGCCTCGAGCGCAGCCTTCATCTTGAGAAAGACGGCCTGTTCGGCCACGTCCTCGGCCTTCTTCGCCTTCTTGATGTTGGCCTCGAGCCGCTCCAGGCGCCGCTCGACGCTGCCCAGATCGGCCAGGATCAGCTCGAGCTCCAGCATCTTGGCGTCGCGCAGCGGGTCGACCTTTCCGTCCGGGTGGGGCACCAGCTCCGACTCGAAGGCCCGCACCACGTGGACCAGCGCGTCGATGCCGCGCAGCGCCGGCAGGTCGACGAGCGCCCCGCCCTCGCCCTTGGCGACCCCCGGCACGTCCACGTACTCGATGGTAGCGGGCGTCTTCTTCTTCGGGTTGTACAGCTCCGCCAGCGTGTCGAGCCGCGGGTCCGGCACCCGCGCGATCCCGACGCGGGCGGCGGGCCGGCCACCGGCCGGGGCCTCGCCGGCGCCGGTGAGAAGCTGGAACAGGGTGCTCTTGCCCGCCGAGGAGAGCCCGACGATCGCGGTCTTCATTGCGGCGGGGATTATAGCGACCGGGGTAAGATCGGGCGGGCCGAACATGCTCGCCACCCTCCTGGCGCTTCTGCTGGCCGCCGCCCAGCCCCAACCGTCCCCGTCGCCTTCCGCCAGCGCCACCCAGGCGGCGGAGCCGGGGAAGGGACCCGTACTGCTGTTCCTCGTCGACAACTCGGCCTCGCTGCCGCCGCTCGATCCCGAGGGCAAGCGCTCCGAGGCCCTCGAGAAGATGTTCACGTTTCTCGACGGGCAGCCCTACCGGCTGGTGCTGTTCGGCGGGCGCCGGGAGATCTTCGTCGACGACGTCTCGCGCTACCGCAACAACGGACAGTGGACGGACCTCTACTTCGCCTTCGTGCGCGTGCGCGAGCTGATGGCCGAGTATCCCAAGGGCACCGAGTTCCGAATCGTGCTGCTGACCGACGCCATCGTGGATCCCGACCCGAAGGACTGGCAGGACATGGAGCTGCCGGCGGGCAGCGACCTGCGGACGTACTCGGCGCACAAGACGCTCGAGCTGGTGCGCGAGATGCAGGTGCCGCTCTACGTGATCCTGGTCGGAGACCCGCCCAAGGAGGGCGTCGAGCCCGGCGACCGCGAGCAGTCCCCGCAGCTGATCCTCGAGATGGTGCAGGCGGCGAACGGCGGCCGGGCCTCGCCGACCGCGCAGACGCTGGCCGCCTTCTTCAGGGACGACGGCCTGCTGCTGCGCAAGTTCGTCTACCGGGTGGCGCCCCACGAGGGCCTCGCACGCCTGACGCCGATCGTGCGGCGGATCGCGAAGCCGGCCAGCGCGGGCGTCGAGCTGAAGCTGCTCTCCGCCTCGGTCATCCCGCTGGTGCTGTTCCTGTGCCTGCTGCTCGGGATCCTGGTGCGCTCCTTCCCGGGGCCGGGCGACCTCGAGATCGTCGAGCTGCAGAAGGGCGTCGCGGTCCATCTGGCGGTCGACCGCTTCCACAAGGTGCAGGCCGGCGGCTGGGGCACCACCGGCCTCTCGCTCGTCGGCGACGCCAAGGAGGCGGCGGCGACGCTCACCTACCAGCCCCCGCCGCTCGACCTCGCGGGCGCGGGGCTCGACACGAGCGAGCTCGACGACACCACGCGCAAGCTGCTGCCCCTCGGCATCGAGGAGCTGAAGAAGGCGATCTTCGAGATGCAGACGCAGGGCAGCAAGGACGAGAAGATCTACCTGCTGAACCTCGACTACATGGCGAAGAACCTCGGCGCCAAGGAGGCCGAGCGCATCCTGACGCTGCCGGCCGCGGAGCGGCGCAACCTGCAAGCACTCGACTTCCTGCGCGCGAAGACGCACCTGCTGAACGACGACGCGCTGCGCGAGCGGCTGGTTTCGCCCCGCGTGCACCTCGCCGGCTACGGCAAGGACGCCGAGCGCCGCGACCTGTCGCCCGGCGTGCGCGTCAAGATCGGCCGCTACGGCTTCGTGGTGGGCGAGGTCACGCGCGGCGGGCGCAGGGACGTGCGGCTCAACCTGTTCTACGACCGCGTGCCCTCGGTGCTCGGCCTGAAGTCGCTGCTGCCCGCGGCCTTCCAGCGGGCCTTCCGCCTGCGCGCGAGCGCGCAGCGCGTCGTCTCCTGAGCTCTCCGCTCGTCTCCGTCCTGCTGCCGGTGCGCGACGCGGCCGCGACGCTGGGCGCGGCGCTCGCCTCGCTGCGGGCGCAGACGCTCGCCGACCACGAGCTGATCGCGGTCGACGACGGCTCGGCCGACGAGAGCGCGGGGATGCTGGCGGCCGCCTGCCAGGCGGACCCGCGGCTGCGCCTGCTGCGCCCCGGACGTGTCGGCCTGGTGGCGGCGCTCAACCTGGCGGCCGAGGCCGCGCGCGCGCCGTTCGTCGCCCGCATGGACGCCGACGACATCGCGCATCCCGAGCGGCTGCGGCTGCAGGCCGAGCGCCTGCGCAGCGAGCCCGGGCTCGCCATCCTGGCCACGCGCGTGCGGCTCGTCGGGGGCGCCGGCAACCGGGGCATGCGTGACTTCGTCGCCTGGTCGAACGCGCTGCTGGACCACGACGCGATCGTGCGCGACCTGCTCGTCGAGTCGCCGCTGGTGCACCCGAGCGTGATGCTGCGCCGCGACGTGCTGGCCGGGCTCGGCGGCTACCGGGACGACGGCGGCCCGGAGGACTACGACCTCTGGCTGCGCGCCCACGCCGCCGGCCTGCGCTTCGGCAAGCTCGCGCAGGAGCTGCTCGACTGGCGCGACTCCCCGGGCCGCCTGACGCGTGCCGACCCCCGTTACGCGCCGGAGCGCTTCCGCGCCCGCAAGATCGTGGCGCTGGAGGCGGGCCCGCTGACGCCCGGCCGCGCGCTGGCGATCTGGGGCGCCGGGCGCGCGGGCAAGGCCTTCGCGCGCGCTGCGCGCGCGCGCGGCCACGCCCTGTGCGCCTTCGTCGAGGTCGACCCGCGCAAGCTCGGCCAGACGATCCACGGCGCGCCCGTGCTGTCGCTGCACGAGGCCGCCGCGCTGCGCGGTCCGCTGCACCTGGCGGCCGTCGGCGAGCCGGCGGCGCGCGAGCGCATCCGCGCCGAGGCGCGCCGGCTCGGCCTCGTCGAGGGAGCGGACCTGGTGGCCGTCGCTTAATATCGATCCCGTGACGGCACTCTCCGGCCTCGCCCTCTCGCTGCTGCTGGCGCTTCCCGCGCCGGCCACCACCCGCGCCCGGAAGCTCGAGCGCATCCTGACGCTCGAGGACCGGCGCAGCACGGGCGACGGCGAGCTGCAGCGCTACCTGGGCGACCCCGATCGCAGCGTGCGCCGCCGCGCGGCGCTGGCGGCCGGCCGCATCGCCGACGCCTCGGCGACGCCGGGCCTGGTCACGCTGCTGAACGACGGCGAGGCCGAGGTCCGCCAGATGGCGGCCTTCGCGCTGGGTCTCGTCGGCGACCGCAGCGCCGGCGACCGGCTGGCGCTGGCGCTGAAGGACACGGACGCGGTGGTGCGGGCGCGCGCGGTCGAGGCGCTCGGCCGGCTGGGCGACCCGGCGCGCGCGCGCGAGGTGGCTGCGATGGTGCTGCAGGCGCTGCCCGAGGGCGCGCCGGTGGTGGCCGTGCGCGGCGACGACGCCGGCAGCGCGAGCGACCCCTGGCTCGAGCTGCGGCTCGGCCTGTTCGCGCTCGAGCGCCTGAAGGACGCCGCCGCCGCGCAGTCGGTGCTGGTGTCGAGTGGCCGCTCGCGCTTCGACTGGTGGGCGGCCAGCTGGGTCGCGATGCGCCTGGCGGCGCCGGGCCTGCGGCCGGTGCTGGCGGCCGCCGCCGAGTCCGACGACCCCCTCTCTCGCGCGCTCGCGGCGCGCGGCCTCGGCAACCTGAAGGACGCGAGCGCGCTCGAGCTGCTGCAGCGGCTGTCGAAGGACCGAGACGAGCAGGTGGCGGTCCACGCCGTGCGGGCGATCGGGGCGATCGGCGACGCGCGCGGCGAGTCCGCGGTGGCCGACGCGCTGCTGCACCCGAGCCCGTTCGTGCGCTGGGAGGCGCTGAAAGCGCTCGCGCTGCTGCCGCCCGACAGGGAGCTGCGCGGCCGCATCCTGCCGTTCCTGGCGGACCGCCGGCCGTACCTGCGCGGGGCCGCGTTGCCGGCGCTCGCCCGCATCGATCGCGAGGAGTTCTCGCTGATCCTCTCGACGCTCGATCCCGACCCCGAATGGAGCGTGCGCGCGAGCCTGGCCGAGGCGCTGGCGGAGGCCGGCGACGAGGTGAGCGTGGGCATCCTGCTCTCGATGGTGACGGACCCCGATCCGCGCGTGCTGCCGGCGGTGCTGGGCGCCGTCCGCAAGGCCCGCAAGGACGACGCGCTGCCGACGCTCGTGCAACAGCTCGGGCACCCCGACTTTGCCGTGCGCGCGGCCGCCGCCGAGGGCATCGCCGCGCTCAAGGCGCAGGGCCAGACGCAGGCCCTGCTGCAGGCCTGGCAGCGCGCCCTGCCCGACCGCGACCTCGACGCGCGGCTGTCGCTGGTCGCGGCCCTCGCGGTTCAGCAGGGCACGCCAGCGCGCGACGGGCTGCGCCGGGTCGCGGCCGAGGACCCGCAGCGCGTGGTGCGCGCGCGCGCGGCGCAGGCGCTCCTGACGCTCGGTGAGACCGCGCCCGACGTCGGCCCCGAGCGGCTGCGGCGCCCGGCGCTCGACGACCGCGCGGCGCTCGGCGCCTATCTCGCCGAGGACGGGCCGGTCTACACGCCGCGCGCGATCCTGCACACGAGCCGCGGCCGCATCGAGATCCACCTGGACGTCGTCGAGACGCCGCTCACCAGCGAGTCGTTCCTGCGCCTCGCGCGCCGGGGCTTCTACGACGGCCTGGTGTTCCATCGCGTGGCCCCCGGCTTCGTGATCCAGGGCGGCGACCCGCGCGGCGACGGCAACGGCGGGCCGGGCTACGCGCTGCGTTGCGAGATCTCGCAGCGCCCCTACGGCCGCGGCAGCGTCGGCATGGCCCTCTCGGGCAAGGACACCGGCGGCTCCCAGTTCTTCATCACGCACTCGCCCCAGCCCCACCTCGACGGCGGCTTCACGGCCTTCGGCCGCGTGGCCGCGGGCATGGACGTGGTCGACCGCATCGAGCCGGGCGACGTGATCGAGCGCGTCGAGATCTGGGACGGGCGCTGAGCGACCGTTTTCGGCTGCTGGCCATCGACATCGACGGCACGCTGCTGCGCAGCGACAAGACGATCTCCGCGCGCAGCCAGGCGGCCCTCGCGGCGGCCCGCGAGCGAGGCGTGCGGCTGGTGCTCGTCACCGGCCGCCGCTTGCCCGGAGCCCGTCGCGTGACGCGCGAGCTGGGCGCGGAGCTGCCGCTGGTGCTGCACAACGGGGCGCTGATCGTGGAAGGCGGCGCCCTGCTGCGCGTGCGTCCGCTGGCCCGCGAGGCGGCCCTGCGCGCGCTGCGGACGGGCCTCGCGCGCGGCGCCGATCCGGTGCTGCACTGTGGCGAGGGCGGCGAGGGGCGACTGGTGGTGGCGGACGGCCTGCGCCCGTCGAACACGCTGCTCGCGTACTACCTCGACAAGTCGCACCCGGACGTGACGGTCGTGGACGACATCGTGGCCTGGCTGCGCGAGGACCCGATCCAGGTGATGTACGGGGGAGAGCTCGGGGAGATGGAGACGCTCCACCGGGCGCTCCAGGCGGAGCTCGGCGGCGACGCGCGGCTCGAGCGCACGCTGTATCCGCGCCAGGGCGTCGGCATCGTCGACGTGCTCGGGCCAGGCGTCCACAAGGCGGAGGCGCTCGCCTTCCTGCAGGCGCGCTGGGGCATCGCGGCCGCGCAGACGCTGGCGATCGGCGACAACTGGAACGACCTCGGGATGCTCGAGGCGGCCGGGCTCGGCTACGTGATGGGGAACGCCGATGCCGGGCTGCTCGCGCGGGGCCTGCCGGTGCTGCCCACGAACGACGAGGACGGTGTCGCGCTCGCGGTCGAGCGCCACCTGCTCGGCTAGACGAAAAAAGAGGGGGTGAAGGCTCACCCCCCTCACGTCTCAACGCCGACGTGCGGCTTACTTCTTCTTCTTGGTGGCCTTCTTGGCGGTCTTCTTCGCGGCCTTCTTCTTGGCAGCCATTGTGATCGATCCCCCCTCTCTCTGCTTTTTGGAGGCTCGGCGGCGGGCCGCAAGGCCCGCCCGCCGTACTCCCCCTGAAAATTCGGAAGGTGGTCGGGGAGGCGATCGTCGCCCCCCCGCTCATTCCCCCGAGGGCCTACTTCTTCTTCTTCGTCGCCTTCTTGGCGGTCTTCTTTGCAGCCTTCTTCTTCGCGGCCATCGTCGGGTTCCCCCCCTTCCGTCCAGGACTGGACACGGTCAGCCCCTCTTCAACATCTCGCGTGATGAGTGGCTTGACATACTAGCGGTAGGGTAGGTACCACCCCCAACCTTGTCAAGGATATTTTTGGTCTGGCCGCGCGGCTATGCCGAACACAGAGAGTGGCTTAGCCTGTGGACGCTCGGTCTAAAACTCAACGGAACCCGCATGGATATTGGCTGCTCTCGCACTCCATCTCGGGAAGTCACTGTCTGCTAAAGGACTAGTCCGCGCCCTGTCGAAGCCGCAGGCGCGATCTCGTCAACGCCCATCGTGAGAATAGTATCTTGAATACTTGATCGGCCTTCGCTGCCGATCCGACGGCTCGCGAGCTCGCGCCCGGGCCGGCGGGCGGTCGGGGGGCCGGCAGGCTTCGGCCCGCGTCCCCGCGATATCTACAATACTTTATTATATAGATCCACGGGCCTGCGACGCGCGCCGGTTATACTCCGCGCCCGATGCTGTCGTTCGAGGTCGAAGCCCGCTCGGGCCGCGCTCGCGCCGGGCGCCTGAGCACCCCGCACGCCGTGGTGGAGACGCCGGTCTTCATGCCGGTCGGCACCGCGGGCGCCGTCAAGGCAGTGCTGCGGCGCGACCTCGAGGAGCTCGACGCCCGCATCGTGCTCGGCAACACCTATCACCTGATGCTGCGTCCGGGCGACGCGCTGGTGCGCGAGCTGGGTGGGCTGCACGGCTTCACCGGCTGGCGGCGGGCCTTCCTCACCGACAGCGGCGGCTACCAGGTGTTCAGCCTGGCCGCGCTGCGCCAGCTCGACGAGCAGGGCGTGCGCTTCCAGAGCCACATCGACGGCTCGAGCCACCTGCTCTCGCCGGAGCGCTCGATGGAGGTGCAGCAGAACCTCGGCTCGGACGTGGCGATGGCCTTCGACGAGTGCCCGCCGCATCCGGCGCCGCGCGAGGCGGTGGCCGAGGCCACCGCGCGCACCACGCGCTGGGCGCGGCGCTGCCGCGACGCCCACACCCGGGCCGAACAATGGCTGTTCGGCATCGTGCAGGGAGGCGTCCACGAGGACCTGCGCGAGACGAGCGCCCGCGAGCTCGTCGGGCTGGACTTCCCCGGCTACGCGATCGGCGGGCTCTCCGTCGGCGAAGCGAAGCAGGACATGCGGCGCGTGCTCGACGTGCTCGACCCGCTGCTGCCGCCGGCGAAGCCGCGCTACCTGATGGGCGTCGGCACGCCGGAGGACCTGGTCGAGGGCGTCGCGCGCGGCGTCGACATGTTCGACTGCGTGCTGCCCACGCGCAACGCCCGCAACGGCCAGCTGTTCACCAGCGCCGGCCGGCTGTCGATCCGCAACGCCCGCTTCCGCGACGACCCGCGGCCGCCCGACCCCGGCTGCGACTGCCCCACCTGCCGCAGCGTCAGCCGCGCCTACCTGCGCCATCTGCACCTCGCCGGCGAGATGGGGGCCGCCAGCCTGATGACGATCCACAACCTGGCCTACTACCTCGGCTTGATGCGGCGGATCAGGCAGGCTATCCTTTCCGGTCGCTTCGAGGAGTTCCGGGAGGCGTTCCACCGGACTGCCGCGGCGCCCGCGGGGGCGTCGTCCTAGGGCAGAGGCCGCGGCCTCTCGCTCCGCCGAAGTCCACTACTCGCTCATTCTGGAACCCGGAAACATGCCGCTCTTGTCGACGATCCTCGCGCTCGCCGGACCGCCCCAGGGCGGTGAGCCCAACCCGATGGCGAGCCTCGTGCTGATGGTCGTCATCTTCTCGATCTTCTACTTCGTGCTGATCCTGCCGATGCGCAACAAGCAGAAGAAGCTCGAGCAGCTGGTGAAGGGCCTCAAGAGCGGCGACAAGGTCATCCTCAACCCCGGCATCTTCGGCACCATCGTCGGCGTCGAGGACGACGCCTTCCTCGTCCGCATCGACGAGAAGACCAGGGTCAAGGTCCTGAAGAGCGCGATCGCCGGGCTCCAGGGGCAACCCATCGAAACGGAGAAGAAGTAGAGATGGCGGGAGGTCTCGAGAACCCCTTCGTCCTCTGGTTCGTGCTGACGGCGGCCCTGGCGGGCCTCGCCTACGCCTTCGTGCGCAAGGAGCTGCGGGTCCGCGCGACCCTCTACGGCTCCTTCCTGCTCGCGTGCGGCGTCGCGGCCTGGCCGCCCTACGGCACGCCCGAGGCACCCGGCCGGCTGCGGCTCGGCCTCGACCTGCAGGGCGGCATCCACCTGGTGCTCCAGGTCGTCACCGACGACGCGCTGAACGCGACGGTCGACGACGCCGTGGCCACCACGCGCGACCAGCTCCAGCGCAAGGGCATCGCCTTCCAGGGCGCGCAGCGGGTCGATCCCGTCTCTTTCTCGCTCGACGGCGTCGAGCCCGCGCGGGTGAAGGACGCGCGCGACGTGCTGCGCGACTTCTTCCGCCAGTGGGAGCTGCGCGAGCCGTCCGAGGGCCGCTTCCTGATGAAGATGACCGACCTGCTCGCCCGCGAGATCCGCACGCGCACGGTGAAGGAGGCGATCAAGACGCTCGAGCGCCGGGTCAACCAGCTCGGGGTCGCCGAGCCGGTGATCGCCGAGCACGGTAACCGCGGCGACCAGATCCTGGTCCAGCTGCCCGGCGTCACCGACGTCGAAGCCGCCAAGCGCGTGATCAAGACGACCGCCCAGCTCTCGCTGAAGCTGGTCGAGGACGCGGCCGGCAGCCGCGACGCGCTGCTGGCGGCCCATGGCGGCAGCGTGCCCGACAACATGGAGGTCGTCGAGGGCCTGGGCGACCAGCCCGGCCAGAGCGCCTTCTACCTGGTGCGCCGCGAGGCCGCCATCACCGGGCGCGACTTGAAGAACGCCCGCGTCGGCGTCGACGAGAACAACCTGCCCGACGTGGCCTTTTCGCTGAACCCGACGGGCGCAGAGAAGTTCCGTCGCGCCACGGGCCAGAACGTCGGCCGGCGCCTCGCGATCATCCTCGACGGCCGCGTCGAGTCGGCGCCGACGATCCAGAGCCAGATCTCGGCCGAGGGCCGCATCACCGGCCGCTACACCGCGCAGGAGGCCGACGAGCTCGCCAAGATCCTGCGCGCCGGCGCGCTGCCCGCCACCCTCAAGTACATGCAGCAGCTGACGGTCGGCGCTTCGCTCGGCCGCGACTCGATCCGCTCGGGCGTGACGGCCTCGGTCGCCGGCATGGCCTTCATCACCGTCTTCATGCTCTTCTACTACCGCATGTCGGGGGTCAACGCGGTGGTGGCGCTCGGGGCGAACCTGCTGATCCTGCTGGGCGCCATGGCCTACTCGGCGGCCACGCTGACGCTGCCCGGCATCGCCGGCGTGATCCTGACGATCGGCGTCGGCGTCGACACCAACGTGCTGGTGTTCGAGCGCATCCGCGAGGAGCTGCGCGCCGGCAAGGGCGTGCGCGTGGCGATCAACAACGGCTTCGAGCGCGTCTGGATCACGATCCTCGACACCCACGCGACCGCGCTGATCGCGGCCGCCTTCCTGTTCCAGTTCGGCACCGGCCCGATCAAGGGCTTCGCGGTGACGCTGGTGCTGGGCCTGATCGCCAACGTCTTCGCGTCCTATTTCGTCAGCAAGTTCCTGTTCGAGTGGGTCCTGGGCAAGCGCCAGCTCCAGACCCTGAGTATCTAGGACCCGCCCACATGCTCGAGTTCATCAAGAACCCAAACTTCGACTTCCTCGGCAAGTCCCGCTACTTCGTGGGGCTCAGCCTGCTGCTGATCCTGGCCGGCCTGGGCGCCATGGCGCGCGAGGGCGGCCTGCGCTCGGGCGTCGAGTTCTCCGGCGGCACGCAGCTGATCGTGCGCTTCCAGGCGGCCCCGCAGACGGACCGCATCCGCGCCGCCGTCGAGAGCGTCTCGCCCGGGGCCGTGATCCAGTCGTACGATGCGCCCTCCAGGAACCAGGTGCTGATCCGGATCGCGGGCGCGAGCGGCTCCGAGGAGGAGATCTCGGCCCCGGCCGAGGCCGCGCTGCAGGCGCTCGGCCGGCTCTATTCCGACAACCCGGTGCTCGAGTCGTCCTCCGAGATCGTCGGTCCGGTGGTGGGCGCCGAGCTGCGCCAGAAGGCGATCCAGCTCACGGTGCTGGGCCTGCTGTTCCAGCTGATCTACATCGGCATCCGCTTCGGCGGCGGCGTCTGGGGCTCGGCCGCCACCATTGCCGCCCTGCACGACGTGCTGATCACGCTCGGGCTGCTCTCGCTGGCGGGCTACGAGATCACGCTCAACGTGATCGCGGCCCTGCTGACGCTGGTGGGCTACAGCGTCAACGACACCATCGTCATCTTCGACCGCATCCGCGAGAACCTGCGCCAGCGCCGCAAGGACGCCTTCCCCAAGCTGGTCAACGACTCGCTCAACCAGACGCTGACCCGCACGCTGATCTCGAACGGCACCACCTTCCTGGCCGTGCTCGGCCTCTACCTCTTCGGCGGCGAGGTGCTGAAGGGCTTCGGCTTCACGATGGTGATCGGGATCGTGGTCGGCACCTACTCGACGATCTACATCGCGACGCCGATCGTCGTCTGGTGGCAGGGCCGCAAGGCCGGACGCCCACCGGCCGCGGCCGCGAAGGCCGCGCTCTAGCCCACCCGGGCGGCGGCGCTTGGCGCGCCGCCCCGCAGGGGCTATGTTTGACCCCGGGGGCGCGTAGTTCGGCGGAGAGCCGTCTGTCGAAATGAGCCGTCAACACCTTCTCGATCTGGACCTCTATGGTCCGGAGACGCCGCATCGGCCTTCCGCCGAGCGCCCGGCGCGGCCTGTCCGGCCCCGGCTGGAAGCGCCGCGCCCCGAGCTCCCGATCGGGGACCTCTTCACGGAGCTCGTGGTCTCGGGACCTCCGCGGCGCTCTGCTTCGCGCGCGACGCTGCGGCTGTCGGCCGGAGGGCACCTGGCGATCGTGGCGGCCCTCATCTTCGTGCCGCTGCTGGCGCCGCCGCCGCCGCCCGAGACGCGCGACTTCGTCCGCGCCCTGCTCTACGACCCGCCGCCGCCGCCGCCGCCGCCGCTGCCGAAAGGCAGCTCGACCGCCCCCGCGAAGCAGACGCCGCCCCAGCGGGTGACGCCCGAGCCCGAGCCCCAGAAGCCGCGCATCGAGTCGCCGGTGCAGACGCCGCTCGAGGTGCCGCTCGAGCCGGAGGCGGGCGTCAAGCCGAGCGAGCAGTTCGGCAGCCCCACCGGCAGCGAGTTCGGCGTGCCCGAGGGCATGGAGGGGGGAATCGAGGGCGGCCAGGTGGGCGGCGTGCCGGGCGGCGTGCTCGGCGGCGTCATCGGCGGCACCGGCAGCATCGTCTACGACTACGACGCCCCGCCGCGGCCGCTCAAGCTGACGCGCCCGATCTATCCCCAGGACGCCTTCGTGAAGAAGATCGAGGGCACCGTGGTCGTCGAGATCCTGATCGACGCGAACGGGCGCGTGGTTCGCGCCCGCGTCCTCCAGTCGATCCCGGCTCTCGACTCCGCCGCGCTGCAGACCGTGCAGCAGTGGATGTTCCAGCCGGCCGTGAAGCACGGCCGTCCGGTGGCCACGGTGGCCCAGGCGCCGGTCACTTTTCGCATCTACTGAGGGCCGAAAGGCCGCTTCGGGAACCCCCGGGGCCCGCCCGGTGTCAAACCCCCGAGAGCTCGCCTCCTTCGGCGGCGAGGGAGTTGTCACAGCACGACTTGCGCTGTTGACACCCCCGGGGGCGCGTGCTAAGAAACGAGCTTCCTCATCGGGAGCGAGAGGCTCCGGAGAGGGCTCGAACCAGGGACGGGAGGGCGTAGATGGAGCGCAGGCTGTTCGAGGACCTCGTCGAGTCCGACGTGGTCCGCCACCGCACGTCGCAGGGCTATACGTTGCCGATCTCGGTAACGTTGCACGCAATCGGCCTGGTCGCGATCGTCGTCGTCCCGCTGATGACCTCGGCCGAGCTGCCGGAGCCGGCGGCGGCGGTCAAGGCCTTCTTCGTCGAGCCCGCGGCGGCGCCGCCTCCGCCCCCTCCGCCTCCGCCCCCCGCGCCGAAAGCGGCCGAGGCGCCGAAGCCGGTGATCCAGCAGGCCCCGCCCGACCCGTCGAAGTTCGTGGCGCCCGTCGAGACCCCTAACGAGATCCGGCCCGAGGAGGGCCTGAACCTCGGCATCGAGGGCGGCGTCCCCGGCGGCGTCGAGGGCGGCGTCCCCGGCGGCGTCGTCGGCGGCGTCGTGGGTGGTCTGCCCGCCGCTCCGCCGCCGCCGGTGGCCGCGGTCCGCGTGGGCGGCCAGATCAAGGAACCGAAGAAGATCAACAACGTCGCGCCCGTGTACCCCGACATCGCCAAGCAGGCGCGCGTGCAGGGCATCGTGATCCTCGAGTGCACGATCAGCCCCCAGGGCAAGGTCTCGGACGTCAAGGTGCTGCGCGGCATCCCGCTCCTCGACCAGTCGGCGATCGACGCCGTCAAGCAGTGGACCTACACGCCGACGCTGCTGAACGGCGTGCCCGTTCCCGTCATCATGACGGTCACGGTCAACTTCAAGCTTTCGTAGAGCACAACAACCCCCACAATAAGGAACGAGAGTCCAGGGAGGAGCAGGCAATGGGGTTCGACCTCAGATCGATGATCGAGCACATGGGCGCCGTCGCATGGGGCGTCGTCATCGTGCTGACGATCATGTCCATTTATTCCATCGGCGTCATGTTCGAGCGCTACTGGACGTATAACCACGCGACGAAGCAGTCGAGGAAGTACGCTCCCGAGGTCGCCCGCTTCCTGAAGCAGGGGAAGATCAAGGAGGCGATCGACGCCTCGCACGGCATGGGCGTCAAGCACTCGCACCTCGCCAAGGTCCTGGTCGTCGGCCTGCAGGAGTGGCAGTACCAGCAGGAGATGGGGGAGACCGATCGCGACAAGGAGAGCTCCGTCGACGCCGCCAAGCGCGCCATCCAGCGCGCGACGGCCGTCAACCTGGCCGACCTGAAGCGCGGGCTGGCCGGCCTCGCGACGATCGGGGCGACGGCGCCTTTCGTCGGCCTGTTCGGCACGACCTTCGGCATCATCAACGCCTTCTCGGGCATGGCTCTCACGGGCTCGGGCGGCATCGCCGCGATCTCGGCCGGCATCGCCGAAGCGCTGATCACCACGGCGTACGGCCTGTTCGTCGCGGTGCCCGCGGTGTGGGCCTACAACTACCTGAACGGCAAGGTCGAGGGGTTCAGCGTCGAAATGGACAACTCCAGCTCCGAGCTGCTCGACTACTTCATCAAGAAGGGCGCCTAGCCCGAAAGCCGGAGAAGAGATGCGGTCCAGGTCGGCGCTCGCCGGCCTGGGAAGCCGTTCTCCCGAGGAGCAGTTGCGATGTCAATGCAAGTCGGCGGGTCCAAGGGCGGTCCGATGGCGGACATCAACGTCACGCCCATGGCCGACATCATGATCGTCCTGCTGATCATCTTCATGGTCATCACGCCCATGCTGCAGAAGGGCGTCGACGTGAAGCTGCCGAAGGCGGGCAACACCAAGGAGCGCAAGGACGAGCCGAAGACGATCATCATCGCCGTCAAGAAGGACGGCACCACCTTCCTGAACGGCGTGAAGGTCGAGAACCCCGAGCAGGAGCTGGTCAATCAGGTCCGCGAGCGCCTCGAAGAGGTGCAGGACAAGGTGATCTACCTGAAGGGCGACGAGGGCGCCACCTACGCCCAGATGATGGGCGTGATGGATCTGTGTCGGGCCGGCGGCGTCGAAGAGGTCGCGCTGATCGCCGAGCAGAAGGTCGGAGGCTAGGCGCATGGCCGACAAGAAGGCTCCCGTCGAGAAGGCGCCGAAACACCGCCGCTGGGTGGTGCACTCCCACGAGGCGACCCGGCCGCACGTCGCTTCGTCGATGGCGGACATCAACATCACGCCGCTGATCGACGTGATGCTGGTGCTGCTGATCATCTTCATGGTCGTCACCCCGCTCGCGCAGAAGGGGCTCGACATCGCGCTTCCGCAGCCGAACCCGAAGCTGACCCAGAACCAGCCGCAGAACATCAACACCGTGGTGCTGGCGGTGGAGCAGTCGCCGACCGGGCCGATCTACACGGTCAACAAGGCGGCCGTCGGCAGCCTGGAAGAGCTCGACACCAAGCTGAAGGACATCTTCCAGACCCGCTCCGACAAGACTCTCTTCGTGCGGGCGAACGGCGACGTGCTCTACGGCAAGGTCGTCGAGGCGATGGACATCGCCAAGGGCGCCGGCGTCGAGCGCATCGGCATCATGACCGAGTCGATGGTCGAGGCGGCCGGCGGCAGGATCGCCGGGGAGTAGCCGGGGCCAGCCGCTCCGGCCAGTGAGGGCCTCGCGCCTGGACGCGCGAGGCCCTTTTCGTTTCCAGGGCCGCGCGAGCCGAGGCTTGACCTACCCCTCGAGGGGCCTTACGGTCGGTCTCGACCCCGAATGACCCGTTCTCTCCGCTTCGCGCAGTCGCGGCACGGCGCTCCTCCGGCCCTCTTGGGCCTACGGCTGTCTGCCGCGCTGATCGTGGTCCTGGCCGCCGTCAGCGCGGCAGCCGCCGGTGCTGCCGAGCGGCTGCCCTCGATCCCGATCGCGCCGCAGCTCGCGCAGCCTCAGGCCCCGGGGCTGTCGCTGTGGTGGACGGGCAACGCCGGTTGGCTGCTGCGTGCCCCGGAGGTGCTGCTGGGCGTCGATCTCGTGCTCGAGCCCGACGAGCCCTTCCTGGCCGAGTTCTCGATGGACGTGCGCTACGAGCGCCCGCTGCGCGCGGCCGACCTCACGAAGCTCGATCTTTCGCTGGTCAGCCACGCCCACGGCGACCACTTCGCGCGCAGGACGACGGAGGTCCTGCTGCGCGTCTCGCGCTGCCGCTTCCTGCTGCCGCGCTCGTGCCTGACCGTGGCGGACGAGCTCGGCATCCCCGAGGCACGCAGGATCCTGGCCGTACCCGGCGAGGAGATCCGGCTGCCGGGCGTCACGATCCTGCCCGTGCACGCGATCCACGGCGACCGCTTCGGCGCCGTCTACGACGAGGCCAACCTCGACGACGCGGGATACCTGATCGAAACCGCCGGCCGTCGCGTCTTCCACCCCGGCGACAGCGTCCTGCAGCAGCGCCAGCTCGCGCTGCAGGGCGTCGACGTGCTGCTCGTCTCGATCAGCGAGCACAACACCTGGAGCGAGAACAGCGCCCGCCTGATCGAGGCGCTGCGCCCCCGGCTGGCGCTGCCGATGCACTACGACACCTACACCAAGGAGATCTTCTGGACGCTCGGCTTCCCTGACGACGTGCGCGCCCGGCTTTCGCCGGAGCTGCGGGAGCGGTTCCGGCCGGTACGCCAGGGCGAACGCGTGGACCTGCCGCCGACTCGCTGAGGCCGGCGGCTCGACGGTGCGCGGGGCGTGCCCTTCGCGGGCTCGGCCGCTCCGAGGGCGGCTAAGAGCCGGTCGGCGAGGCCGCGGCGGCGGCGGCCTGCTGATCCTGGAGCTTCTTCAGCTCGAGACCCTGCTTCTGCAGGTCCTGAGCGTCCTGCAGGTACTGCTGGCGCAGCACCGAGTTCTTCGCCACGGCGGCCTTCACCCGGTACAGCAGGCCCTTGTAGATGACCGCCTCGAAATAGTCCGGCTTGATCTTGAGCGCGGTGTCGACGGCCGCCAAGCCCTTGTCGGCGTAGGCGTCCTTGCTCTTGTCGTCGAGCAGCGGGTCACGGTAGGACTTGTCCCAGTAGAACGAGGCCACCTTCTGCCAGCCGCCGGCGTCGTTCGGGTCGAGCCCGGCGCAGCGCTCGAGCGTCGAGACGGCGAGGTCGAACTTCGCGCGGCGGTCCTTGCCGCTCTCCTCGGTCCAGACGTTGCCGTCCGCGTCCCAGTTGGGCTTGTTGTAGAAGCCCGCGAGCGCGCTGCACGCCTTGGTGTCCTTCGGGTTGTCCGCGGCGACCTTCTCGTAGGTCTGCTCGGCCTCGACGATCTTGCCGAACTTCTCGAAGAGGTTGGCCATGGCGTACATGTTCATCGTGTCGCCCGGGTTGTCGCGCACGAGCTCGTCGGCGTAGCGCTTGGCCTCGTCGTAGCTCTTGAAGGGCTCCTCCGTGTAGATCCCGGTGAGCGCTCCGAGCGTGTTCATCTTGACCTTGCGCAGGTTCTCGTTGGCGCCGGTGTTCGCCTCGAGGGCCTTCTTGTAGTTGGCGACCGCGGCCTCGAGGTGCTGCTGGTTCTCGGGGGACTCCTTGCCGGGGCGATACAGCTGCTGGTGCGAGCTCGCGAGATAGAACCACGCCTCGGCCATGTTCGGGGCGAACTCGACCGCCCGCGTGTACTCCTCGATGGCCTTCTTGTAGTTCTCTTCCTTGTAGGCCTTGTTGCCGTCCTGGTAGGCGGCCTTCGCGCGAACCGTGCTGCAGCCTCCCAGGGTGACGACGGCGAGGGCCAGGGACAGGGTGACCTGGGTGCGCTTCTTCATCGGCCGACTCCCGGCAAGAGATTGATGGTAAAAGACCTGCCTCAAACCGAGGCACTATAGCCAACCACGGAAGGCCAAGTCAAGGAAGGCTAGAATGCCGTGGGGGAGTGCCGGCCCAGTGATCCGCTTCGAGGACATCGCGGAGGTCGTCAGGCGCAACCATCCGGGAGCCGATCTCGAGCTCCTGCGGAAGGCCTACATCTTCTCCGCCGTCGAGCACAAGGGACAGAAGCGCGCCTCCGGCGAGCCCTACCTGGTCCACCCGATCGAGGTGGCCTCTATCCTGGCCGAGATGCGGATGGACCCGACCTGCGTCGCGGTCGGGCTGCTGCACGACGTGCTCGAGGACACGCTGACCGAGCCCGAGAAGCTGAAGGAGCACTTCGGCGAGGACGTGCTCCACATCGTCGAGGGCGTCACCAAGATCAGCAAGATCCCGTTCTCCACCACCGAGGAGCGCCAGGCGGAGAACTTCCGCAAGCTGCTGCTGGCGATGGTCGACGACGTGCGCGTGATCCTGGTGAAGCTGGCCGACCGCGTGCACAACATGCGCACGCTGCAGCACCTGCCCGAGGAGCGGCGCCAGCGCATCTCGCGAGAGACGATGGACATCTACGCTCCGCTCGCCGGCCGGCTGGGCATGAGCAAGATCAAGAACGAGCTGGAGGACCTCTCGTTCCAGTACCTCGAGCCCGAGGCCTACCGGGAGCTGCTGGCGCGCGTCGAGGAGCGGCGGCAGGCCGCCAGCGAGTTCATCGACAAGGTGCGCCGCGTGGTGGCCGAGAAGCTGCTCGCCGCGGGGATCAAGGCCGGCGTCGAGGGCCGCATCAAGCGGCTGCACTCGATCCACCAGAAGCTGCGCCGCCAGCGGATCACGCTCGAGCAGGTCTACGACTTCGTCGCGCTGCGCGTGCTGGTCCAGAGCGTGCCCGACTGCTACGCCGCGCTCGGCGTGCTCCACAACCTGTGGCGGCCGGTGCCGGGCCGCATCAAGGACTTCATCGCGATGCCGCGGCCGAACGGCTACCGCTCGTTGCACACTTCAGTCATCGGCGACGAGGGCCACCCCTTCGAGGTGCAGATCCGCACGCCCGAGATGCACAGCGTCGCCGAGGACGGCATCGCGGCCCACTGGAAGTACAAGGAGGGCAAGACCGGCTTCGACGCCGACGACCAGGCCTTCGCCTGGCTGCGCCAGGTGCTGGAGTGGCAGCACGAGGTGCAGGACCCGCACGAGTTCCTGAACTCGCTGAAGCTCGACCTCTACCCGGAGGAGGTCTACTGCTTCACGCCCAAGGGCGAGGTCAAGACGCTGCCGCGCGGCGCCTCGCCCGTCGACTTCGCCTACTCGATCCACACCCAGGTCGGCCACCACTGCGTCGGCGCGCGCGTCAACGGCAAGATGGTGCCGCTGCGCTACAAGCTGAAGAACGGCGACATCATCGAGATCCTCACCTCGCCCGGCCACAACCCGAGCCGCGACTGGCTCTCGCTGGTGGTCACCAACCGCGCCCGCGCCAAGATCCGCCACTATCTCAACACCACCGAGAAGCAGCAGGCGCTCGAGATCGGCCGCAAGCACCTGGAGCGGGAGCTGAAGCGCTACGACCTGTCGCTGCGCAAGCTGCTGGCGGAGCCGGGCCGCTTCGACGCCATCTGCCAGGAGCTCGGCGTCGGCTCGAAGGCCGACGACCTGCTGACGGCGCTCGGCTACGGCAAGGTCTCGCTGCGCCAGGTGCTGCAGCGCCTGGTGCCGGCCGAGAAGATCGAGCCGCCGGCGCCCGCCGAGCGCCCGCGCCCGATCGCCGACGCCGTCAAGCGCCTGCTGCGCGTCGGCGAGGAGCGCATCAAGGTCAAGGGCACCGACGACCTGCTGGTGTACCGCGCGCGCTGCTGCTCGCCGATCCTGGGCGAGCCGATCGTCGGCTACATCACGCGCGGCAAGGGCGTCTCGGTCCACTCGCAGAGCTGCCCGAACGTGGTCAAGCTGATGTACGACCCGGACCGCCGGATCGCGGTCGAGTGGGAGCACGGCGGCGGGACGGCCTACGAGGTGCGCATCAGCGTCGAGGTCGAGGATCGCCCGGGCCTGCTGGCGGCGATCACCAAGGCGCTGGCCGAGCTCGACATGGACATCCGCAGCGCGGAGGCGCGCACCTTCGACGACAAGACCGCGGCGATCGAGCTGACGCTGCGCGTGCAGGACGTCAAGCACTACGAGAAGGCGGTGCGCGCGATCCGAAAGCTGCCGGGCGTGCTGGCCGTCTCGCGACACGCCGACAGCCGTGCCGAGGCGCGCGGCCTGCGTTCGGCCTGACCGACCTTCCAAAAGAGGAGAGAACCCGCCTTGCCCAAGAAGCACGTGCAGACCGAAAACGCCCCCCGGCCGATCGGCCCCTACTCGCAAGGCGTGATCGCCGGCGGCCTGCTCTTCCTGTCCGGCCAGATCCCGGTCGACCCCGTCAGCAACGAGGTCATCGCAGGCGACATCCAGGCGCAGACCGAGCGCGTGCTCCAGAACCTGCTCGCGATCCTGAAGGAGGTCAAGCTCGGGCCGGAGCACGTGGTGAAGACGACCGTGTACCTCAAGGACATGGCGGACTTCCCGCGCATGAACGAGGTCTACGGGCGCTACCTCGGCAAGGAGCCGCCTGCCCGCTCCACGATCCAGGCGGCCGGCCTGCCCAAGAACGTCAGCGTCGAGATCGACGTGATCGCGGCGTTTTGAGTCTGGGGGGCGCTGCGCCGCGCCCCCCAGGCCCCCCCTGCGCTCCGCGCGAGTGAATCGCGCTCCGCTCCGTGCCCGTGGCTCGAGGTCGCGCTGCGCCGCGCCCCCCAGGCCCCCCCTGCGCTCCGCGCGAGTGAATCGCGCTCCGCTCCGCGCCCGTGGCTCGAGGTCGCGCTGCGCCGCGCCCCCCAGGCCCCCCCTGCGCTCCGCGCGAGTGAATCGCGCTCCGCTCCGCGCCCGTGGCTTGGATCTTCCTCTCGAAAGCGATGCGTCCCGCAGCGCACCCCGCAAGGCGTGAGCCCCGGCGCGCCCGCCGGCAGCTACGGACGGTGGCCCCGGCGATTCGAGCATGGACCTGGGCCGGAGATTCACCACGGAAAGGTCGCTTTCGGCAGCCTGCTACACTGCCGCGGCCAATGCTCGAGAATCCGCGCTCTCGGCACCGGCTCGGGCTGGTCCTGGTGCTCGTGCTCGCGAGCGCCTACCTGGGCGCGCGCGCCGACCTCGGCTGGGTGGCCCACGACGAGGGCTATCTCGGGCACAGCGCCGAGCGCGTCCTGCGCGGCGAGCTGCCGCACCGCGATTTCGACGACGTCTACACCGGCCTGCTGGCGCTGTTCCACGCCGAGGTCTTCCGCTGGTTCGGCGTGGATCTGCTCAACCTGCGCTACGCGCTGCTGGGCTGCGCGCTGGCCGGCGTGGCCGCCGTCTACGCGATCGCCGCCCGCTTCACGTCCCCTGCGGCCGCGGTGCTGACCACGCTGCTGGCCCTGGCCTGGAGCCTGCCCATCTACTTCGCCAGCTTGTCGAGTTGGTACGTCAGCTTCAGCGCGCTGTTCGGGACGCTGGCGCTGCTGCGCCACCTCGACGCCGGAGAGCGGCGCTGGCTGTTCGCGGCGGGCGTCTGCGGCGCCGTGGCTGTGCTGGTGAAGGTCTCGGGGCTGTTCTACGTGGCCGGCGTGCTGCTGTTCCTGCTGCGGCGCGAGCACGCGCAGCCCGTCGCCGCGGACGCGACGCGGACGGCCGGGACGTCGAGAGCCTACGCGGTCTTCCTCGCCTCGGGGCTGGCCCTGTTCTGCGCCGCGCTGCTGCTGCTCGTGTCGCGCTGGCCGGGCCCGCTGCAGTACCTGCACTTCGTCTTCCCGGCGCTCGCGCTCGGCACGCTGCTGGTCTGGCGCGAGCTGCGGGCGCCGCGGCCCTTGCCGTTCGCGACGCGCCTGCAGGCGCTGTGGCGCCTCTCCGGACCCTTCCTGGCCGGCCTGGGGCTGCCCATCGCCGCGTTCCTCGTCCCGTACGTCCGCTCCGACGCGCTGGGGGCCCTCTGGCACGGCGTGTTCGTGCTGCCGCAGAAGCGCTTCGACTACGCAACCCAGGTCGCGCCCTCGGAATGGCAGCTCGTGGCCGCGGCGCCACTGGCCCTGGTGCTGCTGGCCCAGCTCGGCGCGCTCGCGTCGCAGGCCCGCTTCCCGTTTCCGCGTGCCCTGGGGGAGCGCGCCTGGGCCTGGCAGGTCGGCCTGATCGGCGCGCTCGCGCTGTGGGTGCTGCCGCACGGGCAGGAAGAGCTCACCTGGCAGGCCATCTGGAACTCGGCGTTCCCGCTCGTGCCGCTCACCACGGGCGTCGGCACGCTGGCGCTGGCGGCGGCGCGCGGCGGCCAGGCCGCGTCGCGGCGGGGCGAGGAGGTGTTCGCGCTGCTGGCCGTCAGCGCCTGCTTCAGCGTGGTCCAGTTCCCCTACAACTCGGAAATCTACTTCGCCTACGTGGCGCCGCTGGCGGTGCTGGCGTTCCTGGCCGTGCAGGGGCTGTTTCCCGATCGGCCGCGGCGGCTCTACGCGGCGCTCGCGGCGTTCTACTTCCTGTTCGCCGTGGTGTGCGTGCATCGGAGCTGGGGGGCCGGCTTCGAGCCGGCGGGCCTGCGGCGCGCGAGCTTGAGGCTGCCCCCGGGCCAGGCGGCGGCGTACCGGCAGGTCGTCGAGCTGGTGCAGCGACACTCCGCGCCGGGCTCGTTCATCCTCGCCACGCCCGACAGCCCGGAGATCTACTTCCTGGCGGACCGGGCCAACCCGACACGGACCTTCTACGACTTCTTCGACGCCGACGACTCGCCCGAGAGCCGCTGGCAGCGACTGTTCGCACTGCTACGCGAGCGGGACGTGAACGTCGTCGTCGTGAAGCGCCAGGTGTTCTTCTCGCCGCCCGTCGAACGCCGCTTCCTCCAGGCGCTCGCGTTGCGCTATCAGGTCGTCGAGGGCAACGCGTTCTTCTGGGTGCTCCGCCGCTCGGCCCGCTGATGCTCGACGTCGCGGCCCGCCGCCGGCGCCGCCCCAGCCGACGGCTACGGGCGTGAGCGCGGACTACGCGGCGGCGGTGGTCTTCTTCTGAGCCGGGGCGGGCTTGACGACCTTGCCCGAGCGCAGGCAGCGGGTGCACACCTTCACGCGCTTCTGGACGCCCTTCACCACGGCGCGCAGCGTCTGCAGGTTCGGGTTGAAGCGGCGGTGGGTGACGTTGTGGGCGTGGGAGACGCGGTTGCCGAACTGGGGGCCCTTGCCGCAGAGATCGCAGCGCTGTGCCATGGTCGTCGAAACTCCTTGATCCTTCGCGGGGCCCGACCGGCCCGACTCACGAAACCGCAATTATAGCGGGCCCGCCGGGAGGGTCAAGACGAGGCGCCCGGGCGCCCCTGGGGGCCGATTCGGGCCCTTATGGACCGCCGCAAAAGGGTGGTAGAGTCCTCGCTCGTAAATCCACGCCCTATCTCCATGGTCCAATTCAACTTCAGCGAGAAGACCATCAAAGCGAAGGTGGTCTACTACGGCCCCGCGCAGTCGGGAAAGACCACCAATCTCGAGCAGGTTCACGTCCTCACGGATCCTCGCGGGGCGAACCGGCTGGTCTCGCTGAACACGGCACAGGACCGGACGCTCTTCTTCGACCTGCTGCCCTTCAGTCTCGGCTCGGTTTCGGGCTACGACTTCCAGGTCCAGCTCTACACCGTGCCGGGCCAGGTGCAGTACAACGCGACGCGGCGCGTGGTGCTGGCCGGCGCCGACGCCGTGGTCTTCGTGGCCGACTCGCGCAAGGCGATGGCCAAGGAGAACGTCGCCGCCTTCGAGAACATGAAGGTGAACCTGCTGGCGAACCGCCTGGTTCCCGAGAAGGTCCCGCTCGTCCTGCAGTGGAACAAGCGCGACCTGGCCGAGATTGCGAGCGAGGCCGAGCTCAACAAGCTGCTGAACCCGTGGGGCCGGCCCGCGCTGCCGGCCGCGGCCTTTCGCGGCGAGGGCGTGCTCGAGACCTTCGTGGCAGTCGTGCAGCAGATGCTGGCGGCGATCGCGGTCAAGTACAACCTGAAGGAGAAGGGCCTCGACCCCGCGGTGGTGCCCGATCTCGTCAAGAACTCCTTCGACGAGTTGCTCCAGAAAGCCGCGGCCGCGCGTCCGGCCGGCGCAGCGGCTGCCGCGCCCGCCAAGGTGGTGATGGCGCAGACGCCCGACGCCTCGTCCGGACCGGCTCTCGCCTCGCCCGACGCCGGCCTCGTGGCCGAGGAGCTGCTCGCCCGCTCGATCAAGTCGAACGTCGAGATGGCCGAGGCGCTCTCGGGCATCGCGCAGCAGCTCACCTACGGGCTCGAGGCGCTCCACGCCGAGGCCGAGCGGGCCCGCGAGTTCGGCGACGATCAGAAGGGCGAGCGCAACGCCTCGCTCGACGCCATCCTCCGCGAGACGGAACGGCTGCAGGGCGTCGTCAAGGAGATGGGGCAGGCGGGCGGCCACTCGCCCCTGGCACAGGCCGGCGGCGCCGCCGCCTCGGCCGTCACCGGGCGCTCCGGCGCCTGGACCCCGGCGCGGCAGGCCCAGACGGGCCCGCGGCTGCCGGTCACCCAGCGCTCCGGCACCTTCGATCTGCCGCCCCCCGTGCCGCCGAGCCTCGAGGGCGCGTTGCGCGAGGCGATCCAGGCCGCCGGCACCGTGCTCGCCGCCCGCGGCGTCACGGTCGCGCTCGCGGTGCCCGCGGGCACCGCGATGCCGAAGGCGACGCCCGACCAGATCAAGCGCGCCGTGGTGTCGATGCTCGACGGCGTCTCCGCGGCCGGCGTCGGCGGCGGCCAGGCGACCCTGCGCTGCGAGCGCAAGCCCGTGCTGCTGCGCGGCAAGAGCGGCGAAGAGCTGCGCCGCGAGTTCCTGATGCTGGCGCTGGCGCACGACGGCAAGCTCTCGCCCGAGGCGCAGCAGCGCGTGCTCTCCGGCTCCGACACCGGCGCGCTCGGCGAAGCCTGGCGCGCGACGCGCGAGGTCGGCGGCTTCGTGCGCTTCTCCCCGCTCGCGAGCGGTGGCCTGGAAACGCGGCTCTTCATCCCCGCGTGAGGCCCCTGCCCGTCGGAGCGCTCGCTCCTCGCGTCGATCGCCCGTAGGAGGTACCGATGTCCCGTCCGCTGTGCCGCAGGACCGCCCGCGCGGTCGTCCTGGCGGCGGTCGCGTCGCTCCCCGCCCCGCTCGGCCGCGCGTCCGGTTTCGCGATCTTCGAGCAGGGCGCGCGCGGCATGGGCTTCGCCGGCGCCTACGCCTCGCAGACCGAGGATCCCTCGGCCATCTTCCACAACGCCGCGGGCATCGCCTTCCTCAAGGGCCGTCAGCTCTACTTCGGGGCCACGCTGATCCAGCCCGACTCCAGCTTCGAGGGGGAGAACCCGTTCCCCGGCGTGGGGGTGCGCGAGCAGGGCGACGCCGGCGTGACGATCCCGCCCGCGTTCGACTACTCGCAGCAGTGGAGCGAGCGGCTGGTCCTCGGCCTCGGCGTGCACGTCCCCTTCGGCCTGCGGACTCGCTGGCAGAACGCCGACACGACCTTCACGGGACGCTTCCTGTCGCGGCGCGCCGAGGTTCGCAGCCTCTCGCTGAACCCGACCCTGGCCTACAAGCTCGCCGACCGGCTGGCGATCGGCGGTGGCGTCGACGTGCGCTTCTCCACGGTCGAGCTCGACCGCAACGCCGGCGTGATCAACCCCTTCACCCAGCGCCTGGTCGACGCCGCGCTCGTCGAGCTGAAGAGCGACACCGCCACCAGCTTCGGCTTCAACCTCGGCGTGCTGGCGAAGCCGGCCGAGAACCTCTCCGTCGGCTTCGCCTACCGCCACAAGGTCAAGACGGATTTCGACGGCAGCGCCGATTTCACGCTGCTGCCGACCGGCAACAGCCAGCTCGACGCGCTCGTGACGCTGCGGCTGCCGAGCGGCCCGACGCCGGTGACGACACGGATCACCTTCCCCGCGCTCTACAGCGTGGGCGCCAGCTACAGGTGGAACGACTGGACCGTCGCCGTCCAGGCGGACTTCCAGCAGTGGTCGAGCTTCGACACGCTGCCACTCGACTTCCTCGAGCGCCCGGAGCTTTCGAGCACGATCGAGGAACACTACGGCAACTCCCGGATCTACCGCGCGGGCGTCGAGCGCCGGCTGAACGACCGCTTCACGCTGCGCGGCGGCTACTACTACGACAAGAACCCGGCCCCGGCCGAGTCGGTCTCGCCGCTGCTGCCCGACGCCGACCGCCACTGCATAGCGCTCGGCGCAACGGTCCACTTCGGCTCCTGGCGCCTCGAGGCCGCCAACTGGCTGCTGCTGTTCAAGGACCGCTCGACCGAGGGCCGCAACCGCGACCACTACGACGGCCTCTACCAGACGACCGCGGAGCTGTTCTCGCTGTCGTTCGGTTTCTCCTTCTAGCGGGACGAGGGGGACAGAAGATGAAGCGCGTTCTCGCCGTCACCGCCCTGGCGCTCTGCGCACCCCTGGCACGGGCGCAGGCCTTCCAGAACCTCGCGAGCTACGTCGCGCTCGGCGACAGCCTGACCGCCGGCGTCGTCTCGAGCAGCCTGGTCGTCACGCACCAGCGGGCGTCCTTCCCGGCCCTGATCGCGCGCAGCGCGGCGCTGCCCGCCTTCGAGCAGCCGACCGTCTCGGAGCCCGGCCTCCCCGCCGAGCTCGTGCTGCAGAGCCTGCTGCCCTCGCCGGTGATCGTGCCCAAGTCGGCGACGCCGGGAGCCCCGACCAACCTCGCGCTGCCGCGGCCTTACGGCAACCTGGGCGTGCCGGGTGCCACCGCCCAGGACATGCTGACGCGGACGAGCGACGCCGGCGGCAGCCACGACCTCGTGCTGCGCGGCCTCGGGACCGCCGTGGAGCAGGCGATCGCGCTGCGGCCGAGCGTGATCACGCTCTGGATCGGCAACAACGACGTGCTGGGGGCGGCCGTGCGCGGGCGCGCGATCGACGGCGTCACGCTGACGCCGGCCGCCGCCTTTCGCTCGAGCTACGAGCAGATCGTGGCGGCGCTCAAGCCGACCGGGGCTTCGATCGTGGCGGCCAACCTGCCCGACGTCACCACGATCGCCTTCGTGACGGCCATCTCGCGCTTCGCCACCAACCCCGCCACCGGCCAGCCGGTGCTGATCGACGGCCAGCCTGTGCCGCTGATCGGCCCGAGCGGTCCCCTTCCCGAAGGTTCGTACGTGCTGCTTTCGGCGTCCAGCCTCCTGGCGCAGGGGATCGGCGTCCCGGCCTCGCTCGGCGGCAAGGGCACGCCGCTGCCCGACGAGGTCGTGCTCGATCCCAACGAGGTCGCGATCGTCAAGGACCGCGTCGCCGCCGACAACCGGGCGATCCGCGACGTCTGCGGAGCCGCCGGCATCCCCGTGTTCGACTTCAACGCCTTCCTGAAGCGGGCGACCAGCGAGGGCCTGAACTACGGCGGCGTGCGCCTCTCCGGCGCCTTCCTCTCGGGCGGTCTGTTCAGCTACGACGGCGTGCACCCGACCGAGATCGGCTACGCCGCGATCGCCAACGGCTTCATCGACGTGATCAACGCGAACGGCGGGTCGCTCGAGCGCGTCGACGTCGGCGCGCCGCTCGGGATCCGCTCGGCTGCGGGCGCGGCGCTGCCCGAGCTGTCGTGGGAGGCCCTGCAGGCGCTGTTGCAGGCCTTCCCGCCGCTCGACCGCCCCTAGGCGGACGAGCCTTGCCGCTCGCCGCCGCGGGCGAGCGGCCTCAGGCGGGCGTCGCGGCGAAGTGCTCGCGCAGCGACTTCTCGATCTCCGGCGCCGTGATGTCCCAGTTGTCGCGGTCGAAGACCGGCCGTCCGTGCTTGAACAGGATCAGCTGCGGCGACTCGTGCGTGATGCCCGTCAGCGCCGCCACGTGGTTGCTGGCCTGCCGCCACTCGACGACGCGGATCATGCCGAGCATCAGGTCCTCGCGCGGGCCGAGCGTCGCCTCGACGTGAGCGAAGCTCTCCTGGGTCTTGTGGCACACGCCGACCTTGAACAGGGCCGAGTCGGGGTTCGCTTTCAGGAAGGCGTCGACTTCGTCGGGGGTGGTGAGGAACTGGATGCGGTCCTTGAGCGCCAAGGGCGGAAGGCCTCCTTCTTCGAGAACTGGAGGCGATTCTAGCGGGAAGCGGCGAGCGAGACGCGCTCGCCCTGCTTCGGCACCTGAACGTCGAAGCCGCGCTCGCGCACGAGCTTCTGCTGCAGCGCGAGCGCCGCCTCCTCCTCGCCGTGGGTGAGGAACACCGTCCTCGGCCGCTGCACGCCCTGGAGCCAGCGCAGGATCTCGCCCGAGTCGGCATGGCCCGAGAGGCCCTTCAGCACGCTGATCTCGGCGCGCACGGGCACGTCGCCCTTGTGGATGCGCACCACCTCGCGGCCGTCGAGCAGCGCGCGGCCGAGCGTGCCGACCGCCTGGTAGCCGGTGATCAGCAGCATGTTCTCGGCCTTCGGCAGCCGCACGCGCAGGTGGTGCAGGATGCGTCCGCCCGACATCATCCCCGACGAGGAGAGGATCACCGCCGGGCCCTTCATCTCGTTGAGCGCCTCGGACTCGTGGCGGCTGCGGTGCAGCTGCACCCACTTGCCGTGCAGCAGGCTGCGGCCGAGCATCCAGGAGAGGCCCTGGCGCTGTGCTTCGGGGAAGCGCGCATGGATGCGGCTCGCCTCGATCGCCATCGGGCTGTCCACGTGGATCGGGAAGGGGCGCATGCGCCCCTGCGTCACCAGCTGGTCCATCAGGGAGATCATCTGCTGCGTGCGGCCGACCGCGAACGAAGGGATCAGCAGCACGCCGCCGCGATCGAAGGTGCGCCGCAGCGCGTCCTCGAGCTGCGCCAGCACGTCGAGCTGCGGGTGGTCGCGGTTGCCGTAGGTGCTCTCGACCACCAGGTAGTCGGCCTCCGGCGCCGGCTCCGGGTCCTTCACCAGCACCGCGTCGTAGCGCCCGAGGTCGCCGCTCAGCACCACCCGCGTCTCGCGCGAGCCGTTCGCCACCCGCAGGTCGACGGACGCCGCGCCCAGCAGGTGGCCCGCCTCGCGGTAGCTGAAGGAGAACCCGCGCCCCACGCGCACCGTCTCGTGCAGCTCCACGGCCTCGAACAGCGGCAGCGCCCGCTCGACGTCGGCGGTGTCGAAGAGCGGCAGCGCCGGCGCGTGCTTGGTCAGCCCCTTGCGGTTCAGGTAGCCGGCGTCCTCCTCCTGCAGGTGCGCCGCATCCTTCAACAGCACCCCGGCCAGCTCCAGCGTCGGCGGCGTGCAGTAGATCGGCCCGCAGAAGCCCTGCTTCACCAGCCGCGGCACGCGGCCGATGTGGTCGAGGTGCGTGTGCGTCAGCACCAGCGCGCGCACGGCGCCCGGGTCGAACTCCGGCTCGGCCCAGTTCTTCGTGCGCAGGTGCTTCTCGCCCTGGAACATGCCGCTGTCGACCAGCAGCTGCTCGCCGTCGTTCTCCAAGAGGTACTGCGAGCCGGTGACGGTGCGCGCGGCGCCCAGGAAGTGCAGCTCACTCATGGAGGCCGCTTCAGTGCTTGAGCATCTTGCGCAGCACCGTCTGCAGGATGCCGCCGTTGCGGTAGTAGTTGATCTCGACCGGGGTGTCGAGCCGCGACACCACGCCGAAGGAGGTCTGCGAGCCGTCGCCGCGCACGACCTCCACCGTCAGCTCCTGGCGCGGCCGCAGCTCGCCGGCGATGCCGCGGATCGTCAGCGTCTCCTGGCCGGTCAGGCCCAGCGCCTCGGCGTTCTGGCCGGCCTCGAAGACCAGCGGCAGCACACCCATGCCGACCAGGTTCGAGCGGTGGATGCGCTCGAAGCTCTCCGCGATCACGGCGCGCACGCCGAGCAGCAGCGTGCCCTTGGCGGCCCAGTCGCGCGAGGAGCCGCTGCCATACTCCTTGCCCGCCAGCACCACCAGCGGCGTGCCCTCGCTGCGGTAGCGCTCCGCCGCGTCGTAGATGTCGAGCCGCTCGCGCGAGGGCACGTGCAGCGTGACGCCGCCCTCGACGCCCGGCAGCATCAGGTTCTTCAGGCGGATGTTCGCGAAGGTGCCGCGCACCATCACGCGGTCGTTGCCGCGGCGCGAGCCGTAGGAGTTGAAGTCCTTCTTCTCGGTCCCCTTCGACTGCAGGAAGCGGCCCGCCGGGCTCTGCAGCGCGATGTCGCCCGCCGGCGAGATGTGGTCGGTCGTCACCGAGTCGCCCAGCACCGCCAGCACGCGCGCGCCGACGATGTCCTTCAGTGGAATCGGCTCGGGCGTCAGACCCTGGAAGAACGGCGGATCCTGGATGTAGGTGGACTCGTCCTGGAAGTCGAACAGGTCGCCTTCGGCCACCGGGATCGCGTTCCAGTCGGGGTTGCCGTCGAACACGTTCGCATAGGTGCGGCTGAACATCTCGCCGCTGATCTTCGCCTCGAGCGCCGCGACCTCCTTCTGGCTGGGCCAGATCTCCGACAGCATCACCGGCTTGCCGTCCCCGCCCGTGCCGATCGGCTCGCTGGCCAGGTCGACGTCGACGCGGCCCGCGAGCGCGTAGGCCACCACCAGCGGCGGCGAGGCCAGGTAGTTGGCCTTCACGTCCGGGTTGACGCGACCCTCGAAGTTGCGGTTGCCGGAGAGCACGGCCGCCGCCACCAGCTTGCCCTCCGCGATCGCCTTCGACACCGGCGCCGGCAGCGGCCCGCTGTTGCCGATGCAGGTGGTGCAGCCGTAGCCGACGGTGTGGAAGCCGAGCGCCTCCAGATCGGCCGTCAAGCCCGAGGCCGACAGGTACTCGGTGACGACCTTCGAGCCCGGCGCCAGGCTGGTCTTCACGTAGCCCGGCACCTTCAGCCCACGCGCCACGGCCTTCTTCGCCACCAGCCCCGCGCCGAGCATCACCGACGGGTTCGAGGTGTTGGTGCAGCTCGTGATCGCCGCGATCACGACGGCGCCGTGGCGCAGCTCGGCCTGGCCACGGAAGTCGACGGCGGTCTTGCGCTCGAGCTCGCCGGCCGCGAGGCCGAAGCCGCGCTCCTTGGTGGGCGCCTGCAGCGCCTTGCCGAAGGCGTCCTTCATCTGCGAGAGCGCCACGCGGTCCTGCGGCCGCTTGGGGCCCGCGAGCGAGGGCTCCACGTTCGACAGGTCGAGCTCGAGCGTGTCGCTGAAGACGGGGTCGGGGCTGGCCGCCGCGTGGAACAGGCCCTGTTCCTTGAAGTAGCGCTCCACCAAATCCGCCTGCGCCGTGCGGCCGGTCTTGCGGTAGTAGCGCAGCGTCTCGTCGTCGACGGGGAAGAAGCCGCAGGTGGCGCCGTACTCGGGCGCCATGTTCGCGATCGTGGCGCGGTCGGCCAGCGACATCTCCGCGAGGCCGGGGCCGAAGAACTCGACGAACTTCTCGACGACACCCTTCTTGCGCAGCATCTGGGTGACCGTCAGCACCATGTCGGTCGCGGTGGTGCCCTCGCGCAGGCGGCCCGTCAGGCGGAAGCCCACCACCTGCGGCGTCACCATGTAGAGCGGCTGGCCCAGCATCGCGGCCTCGGCCTCGATGCCGCCGACGCCCCAGCCCAGGACACCCAGGCCGTTGATCATCGTCGTGTGGGAGTCCGTCCCGACGAGCGTGTCGGGGAAGGCGAGCGTGTCGCCGCCCTCGCGCTTCGTCAGCACCCCCTGCGCCAGGCACTCGAGGTTCACCTGGTGCACGATGCCCGTGGCCGGCGGCACCACGCGGAAGTTCCGGAAGGCCTTCTGGCCCCAGCGCAGGAACTCGTAGCGCTCGCGGTTGCGCTCGAACTCGATCGCGGCGTTCTTGCCGAGCGCCTCCTTCGAGGCGAAAAAGTCCACCTGCACCGAGTGGTCGACCACCAGGTCGACCGGCACCAGGGGATTGATGCGTTTCGGATCCGCGCCCAGCTTGCTCACGGCCCCGCGCATCGAGGCGAGATCGACCACCGCCGGCACGCCGGTGAAGTCCTGCAGGATCACGCGCGCGGGCATGTAGGGCAGCTCGACGTCCTGCGGCGCCGGAGCGTTCCAGGCCGCGAGGCGCTTCACGTCCTCGTCGTGGACCAGCTCGCCGTCGACGTTCCGCAGCACGGCCTCGAGCAGCACTCGGATCGAGAAGGGCAGGCGGTCGAGGCCCTTGGCGAGCCCGGCCTTCTCGAGCGCGCTCAGGCGGTGGATGGTGAGGGGGCCCTGGGCCGTGGTGAGGGCGGCGCGTGCGCCGAAGCTGTCGGTCTTCATTTGGCCTCGCTTGGACGTCGAGTCATCGGGAGCGGGCGCCCCCGCGCGGATTTTAGCGCCTGGCGGAGACGGCCGGGCTGTCGGGGTCGTAGAAGCGCAGCGGACGATGCGCCGCGAGCCGGATGCCGATCCGGCGCGAGACCGCGATCCGGCGGGGCGCGCGGCCGTGGCGCAGCGTGAGGCCCGCCCGGGGCTCGAACAGGTGGCGGCCGCTCCAGCGCGCGTCGAGGCCCAGCGTCCGGCACAGGCGGCCCGGACCGGAGCAGGCCCGGGGCTCGAGGCCCGAGCCCGCGAGCGGCTCCGCCGCCCGGATCAGCACGCAGCCCGCGACGCCCTCGGCGTCGACCGAGAAGTTGAGGCAGTGGTGCATGCCGTAGACCAGGTAGACGTACAGCGTGCCGGGCGGGCCGAACAGCGGCGCGTTGCGCGGCGTGCGGCCGCGGTGCGCATGCGCGGCCGGGTCGCCCTCGCCGAGGTAGGCCTCCGTCTCGACGATGCGGAGCGCGATCTCGCGTCCGCGCTGCCGTCTGACCAGCACCGCCCCGATGAGCGCGCGGGCCGCGATCTCCGGAGGGGACGCCAGGATGGCGCGCAGCCGCGCCGCGCCCCGTGCCGCAGCGCCGGCTCCGGCTGCCCGCGCCGGTGCGCCCGCCCCGGCTAGCCGCGCCGCGCGCGTCCCTTGCGCCCGGTCCCCGGCCACTCCGGGATCAGCCCCCGCACGATGCCCATGCGGTCGAGCACACGCGCCACCGTGTGGTCGATCACGTCGTCGAGGCTCTTCGGCCGGAAGTAGAAGGCCGGCACCGGTGGCAGGATGACGCCGCCGATCTCGGCGAGCGCCGTCATCTGGCGCAGGTGCCCGAGGTGCAGCGGCGTCTCGCGCACCAGCGCCAGCAGCACCCGGCCCTCCTTCAGGCAGACGTCGCCGGCGCGCGCGATCAGCGTGTCGGCGTAGCTGTTGGCCAGCGCCGAGACCGTCTTCATCGAGCAGGGCGCGATCGCCATGCCGTGGGTGTGGAAGGAGCCGCTGGCGATCGAGGCGCCGACGTCGCGGTCGTCGTGCACCACGCCGGCGAGGTTCTCCACCTGGCGCAGCGTGAAGTCGGTCTCCTCCACGAGCGTGCGCTTGCCGGCGGCGCTCACCACCAGGTGCGACTCGATCCCCGGCAGCTCGCGCAGCCGCTCGAGCAGGCGGATGCCGTAGATGGCGCCCGTCGAGCCCGTGATGGCGACGATCACCCGCCGTGGTTCGGCCATGACGCGCTTCAGTCTCGCACGCCCGCTCGCGCGCTACGGCGTCGTGACGAGCGGCAGCTCGACGAAGCTCGCCTGGCCGGGCGCGTGGTAGACGCGCTGCACGGCCTTGCGGTAGTCCTCCGGCTTCGCCCAGAAGATGCTGGGCACGAAGGCCTGGGGGTTGCGGTCGTAGAGCGGGAACCAGCTCGACTGCACCTGCACCATGATGCGGTGGCCGGGCCCGAAGACGTGGTTCGCCGTGGGCAGCGCGAAGCGGTACGTCAGCGGCTCGTTGGGGACGAGGGCCTTCGGCGTCTCGAGGCTCTCCCGGTAGCGGCCGCGAAAGACGTCCATCGAGACCGCGAGCTGGTAGCCGCCCATCCCGCGCTGCGAGGCGACCTCGTCGGGGTAGACGTCGATCAGCTTGACCACCCAGTCGGAGTCGCTGCCGGAGGTGGAGGCGACCAGGTTGGCGACCGGCTGGCCGCTGATCTTGACCGGCGCCTTCAGCACGTCCGTGACGAACGCGAGCACGTCCGGCCGGCCCGAGGCCTCACGCTGATCGTCGACCAGCCAGCGCGGCCAGGTGCGCTCGCCCTCGTAGCCGACGGGCATGATCGGGCGGGCGCGATAGGGCACCGGCTTCGCGGGATCGGAGACGTACTCCTCGAAGGCCGCCCCGCTGGCCGCGGGCGGCTCGAAGCCGAGCCGGAGGCCCGCGCCGAGGTAGAGCGGCGTCGGCTTCGGCGCGCAGCCGCTCTCGCAGCCGCTCGGCCAGGCGCGCAGGCGCCGCCAGGTGTTGGTGCCGGTCTCGAACGCCGTCACCGGCGCCACGCCGGCCAAGGGCGCGCCCTGCTTCAGGTACTGGTCGAGGAACGGCCGCAGCACGTCGCGGCGGAAGGCGAGAGCCGTGTCGGCGTCGAAGCGCACAGCGCCGAGCGCGCTGCCGTCCGCGATCATCTGGCCGTGGTGCCATGGGCCGAGCACCAGGAACACCTTGTCGTTGGCCGTGTCCTTCGGCTCGAGCGCCGCGTAGACCGCGGGCGCGCCGTAGATGTCCTCCTGGTCCCACAGGCTGTGCACGAGCATCACGGGCACGCCGAGCGGCCGCTCGCCGAGCAGGCGATCGAGCGCCTGCTCGCGCCAGAAGGCGTCGTAGCTCGGGTGGGCCGCGACCTTCCGCCAGAAGCCCGTCTGCTCGAGGCCGCGGCGGCGCGCCATCTCGCCCGCCGAGCCCGCGCGCAGGTAGGCGTCGTAGTCGTCGAAGTGATCGCTCCACCACTTGATCTCCGACTTGCGATCGGCCACCTGTTCCAGCATGTACGGCAGCATCTGCTGGCGGAAGGCGCCGTTGTGGAACCAGTCGTCGCCGCGCCAGCCGTCCACCATCGGGTTCATCGGCACCGATACCTTCAGCGCCGGGTGCGGGTCGAAGAGCGCCATCAGCGGCAAAAAGCCGTCGTAGGAGATGCCCAGGATGCCGACGCGGCCGTTCGACTCGGGGACGTTCTTCACCAGCCAGTCGATCGTGTCCCAGGTGTCCGTCGCGTGGTCCACGCGCGTCGGGTTCAAGGGCCCACGCAGCGGGCGGTTCATCACGTAGTCGCCTTCGGAGCCGTACTTGCCGCGCACGTCCTGCACCACGCGGATGTAGCCGCCCTCCACGATCACGTCGGTCGCGTTGTCGTAGCCCTGCAGCACGGACCCGAGCCGAGGGCTCTGCGCGTGTGTCGTGAGCGCCGTCGCGTCGTAGGGCGTGCGCGTCAGCAGGATCGGCGCGCCGTCGGCGCCCCGCGGCACCAGGATGACCGTGTGCAGCTTCACGCCGTCGCGCATCGGAATCATCACGTCGCGCCGGACGTGGTCGAAGGAGTCGGTCACGGGCGTGAAGCGAGCCGGCGTCTCGCTCGGCAGGCCCTGCTCGCCGGCCGGGTCCGGCGGTGCGGGCGTGGGCTTCTGCTTCGGCGCGGACTGCGCTGCCGCCGAGGCGGAGAGGGAGAGCGTCAGCGCCAGAGCGAGCGCAGCGGCGCCTGTCACGAGGCGATCGGGATAGGACATGCGCGAGAGCTTACGCCTCGCGGGTGGAGGGAAGTTTCTAGCCCGGATCGGTCTTGCCCGCCTCAGCCACGGGATCCGAGGGCGACGCGGGATCTTCGAGATCGTTCATGAAATTCACGATCTCCCCGGCAAGGAAGAGCTGATTGCGTTTGCGGCCGGTCACTTCCTGGATGATGCCTGCCTGAACGAGCTTCTGGAGGTTGGAGGACGCGGCAGCAGGCGTCACCTCGAGGAGTCCTGCAGTTTGGCTGATGCTGATCACGGGACTCTCGAAGAGTCTCTCCACGAGCTTCTGCAGCAAGGCGGACGAACGGGCGGAACGGAAGCGTCCGAGGTATGCCGAGCGAAGGGCGAGCAGCCCCTGGGCCTGACCACGGGACTCGTTGGCACTGGCGATCACGGCCTCCAAAAAGAAGTCGACCCAGGCCGTCCACGCGCCTCGCTGACTGACTGCCAGCAGGAGATCCATGTACGCCTGTCGGTGCCTTTCGAAGTACGCGCTGAGGTACACGAGAGGCTTCTGCAGGCGGTCCGCCGAACAGAGCATGAGAGGTATCAGGAGCCTGCCAATCCGCCCATTCCCATCGCGAAACGGGTGGATGGCCTCGAACTGGTAGTGGCTCAGCGCCAGCCGAATCAGGAGAGGCAGGCTGTCGTCCGTGTCTTCGTGGAGATAGCTCTCGAAGTCGTTCAGTGCGACATCCATCTGGCTAGCAGGCGGCGGTACGAACCGCGCATTGGCAATCGGAGCGTTCGGTGGCCCGATGAAGTTCTGGAGAGTCCGGAACTCCCCCGGACGTTCCTGGTTCCCGCGGACTCCTCTGAGGAGAACACCGTGGATCTCCCTCAGCAGACGGAGAGAAATGGGGAGGGTCCTCATCCGGTCGAGGCCGTAGTTCATCGCTCGGATGTAGTTGGCGACTTCGCGGCCGTCCTCGGGCCGACTCTGGAGAGCGACTGGCGGGTTGTCGAGAGCCTCGAGAAGGACCAGATCTTGAGGCGTAGTCTCCGTGCCCTCAATCCTGCTCGAAAGGAGCGCTTCCCTCCGCAGCAGAGGATTCGCAACGAGGTAGGGGTTGATTTCCCGCAACAGCATGCCCGAGAGGGTTCCAATGGCGTGCTCGGCGTCGCCGTGCAGTTTCAGCGTCCGAGGCTCCAGGGATAGCCGCCTGGGGATAGCATTCGGAACGAACGCGACTCCACCTTCGGGGATCGGAACCAGGGCCCCGGGGCAATCCCGGGCGAAGTCATCAGGGCGCATGTTATAGGTGCGTTCCCTAGCCGCCAGGATATTTTAGCTTATCGCCTAAAGCTAAACTAGCGACCGGCTTGGTGTTCGTTCCTATGTTTAGAGGTCGGGAGAGCAAGATCTGCTTTTTCAACGGGTTGCGACGCAGATTGCCACGGTCGCAACACGCGCCCAGTGCGCGATTGGCTGACAGCATCCGTGCCGATTACTGGTGGCATCCGCATGCGGGTCGCGCCGATTGCTTCCTGACCCCGGTCGATACGTGATCTTCGATCTCGCGATGGCGAAGCCGGTCTACGAGCACGAGCTCGGCCCCGCGGTTCCGGAGCCGGGGCGCGGGAAGAAGTCGGGTTTCATGACGGGGGTGAAGGGGAAGGCGCTGGTGTCGTGGCACGACGTCCGCCTGAGCGTCAGCGAGACGCATGCGTTCCTGACGAATGCGTCGGGCCAGATCGTGGTCTTGAAGCGGGACACGGGCGAGTTCGAGCAGGTGGTCGAGATCGACGGCATGCCGCACCCGGGGATGGAGCCGATCATCTACGAAGGGAGGCTGCTGGTGATGGACGTCGGCGGCAGCATCTACTGCTTCGAGGGCGGGACGTAAGGCAGCGCCCTATCGGGGAAACGCGATCAGGCGTCTTTCTGGCTTCGCAGCATGACCCGAAGTGCTTGCGGCTGTAGTGGCTGGGAGGCAGGGATTCGAACCCCGATTCAATGGTCCAGAGCCATTTGTCCTACCGTTGGACGACCTCCCAGCAGGCCGGACCTGACGAGCCAACGAGTGTAGACAAGGGGCTGCGGGGCGTCAAACGCGGGCCCGCGCGCCAGGACGGCCGGCCGCGAGGTCGCGTGTAAGCTCCGCGCGTGGCGGTCCCTCCCCTGCGCTTGGACGGCGAGCAGCGCTTCACCTGCTCGCAGTGCGGCCGCTGCTGCACGCGGCCGTGGCAGATCGTGGTGACGCCGTCCGAGACGGAGAGCTACCGCAAGGCAGACGTCGCGCGCTTCTACCGCGAGAGTGTTCTGGGGCCCGAGGGGGCGAAGAAGGACCCCTTCGAGCTGATCTCCGGCACCAAGGGCTTCCACCGCATCCGCAAGCGCGGCGACGGGGCCTGCGGCTTCCTGTCGCCGGCCGGCCGTTGCCGGCTGCACGAGGAGCTGGGTGGAATGCGCAAGCCGCTCACCTGCCGGATGTTCCCGTGGAGCTTCCACCCGGCCGAAGGCGCCGTGGTCGTGGGCACCAGCTTCTGCTGCCCCACCACGATCGCGAACGAGGGGCAGACGACCGACGAGCAGCGCTCCGAGATCCAGGCGCTGCGCGCCGAGTGGTTCGCGGTCTATCCCGAGAAGCCCAAGGCCGTCCGCCTCGCCGAGAGGCGCACGATCGACGCGGCGACGCTCGAGACCGTGCGCTCGCTGCTGAAGCAAGTCCTCGACCGGCCAGGGCCCGACGGCCGCCCGAACCTGCGCGAGAACGTCCTGCGCGTCGCGCGCTTGATCGAGGACTGGACGCGCTACCGCGTGCTGCGCCTGCCGGGCGGGTCGCTCGGCGAGTACATCTCGCTGACGGGCGGCCACGCGCTCACGACCGACAAGCCCGTCGCGCCGCGGCCGCCGTCGCGGCTCGCGCGCCTGCTGCTGCGCGGCTTCCTGTTCGTCGTCGCCGCGACGCGGCTGCAGTTCGAGAACCAGTCGACGAGCGCCTGGCGGCTCGGGCTGCGACTTCGGCTCTTCGGTCTGCTCGCTCACCTGCACGGCCTCGGCCCCGGCGTCAGCGGCATCGACTTGCGCCTGGCGCGACGCGCGCCCGTGCCCTTCGAGGACGACCCCGAGCTCGCCGCGATCGCGCGTCACTATCTGCGCGCGAGCATCGAGTCGCTCGGCAGCGGCAAGCGAACGGTCGCGAGCGAGCTGTCGGTGGCGGTCGCTTTCCTGGACGCCGCCTGCGCCCTCGCCGCCATGCGCGCGGCGCGCGAAGGCCGCGCCGTCGACCGCGCGATCTTCTCGGAAGCGCTGATGGAGGCGGTCGACCTCACGCACGCGGACGACGAAGGCCGCGTGGGCCGCATCCTCGGCACGCTGGCCTCGGGCGTCGAGTCGCTCTACGCGTTCGCCGACGGCTGGCCCGCGCGGCTCCCGCGCTCCTGAAGCGCAGGCGACTAGGGCCCGCGCGGAGCGCCTAGGCGAGCCGCCTCTCGAAATCGAGCGCGCTCTCGAAGCTGGTGAGGCGCCGGAGCAGCGCGTTGTAGCGCGAGTGGGCCGAGTCGGGGTCCTCCCCGGCCAGGCGTTCGTAGAGCCGGTGCTCGGCGTCAGGGAAGGGCGCCGCGACCCTGACGCCGTGAGCCCTGAGGCGAGGGGCGGCGATGGAGACGAGCAGGCCCTCCACGGTCTCTTGCGAACGCGCGAGGTCGTCGAGACCCTTCTCTACCAGATCGCCCCCCGGCAACGCCTCGAACGTCATGATTCATTGTATCCAGCCCCACCGCGAGCTACATCAGCGCGTTGAAGAGCGCCTTGTAGGTTCCCAGCGACTGGCCGCGGAACTGGGCCCGGAAGCCGATCATCACCACGCGCCCCTTGCCGAGCGGTGCCTCCACCAGGGCGGCCTTCTTGGCGATGCGGCTCTCGCCGAGCAGCCAGCCTGAGTGGAGCACGGCCTTCTCGGCGAAGCGCGCCACGATCTTCGGCGCGGGCAGCCCGGTCGGCGCGAGCGGCGGCATCGGCGGGCCCTCCGGCGGTGGCTCGTCCGCCAGCGCGAACGCCGGTCCGTGCTCGACGAACACGAAGAGGTCCTTCGGCAGGCCCCAGGCGAGCGGCTGGGCCGGGTCGACGCTCGCGCGCAGGATCGAGCCAGGGCAGAAGAAGTCGCTCCGCGCTACGCCGGCGAGCGCGTTCGTCACGCCGAGGGGAAACAGCTCCACGGCCAGGTCCGACGCCGAGTCGAGCGTCACCAGCGTGCCGCCCGCCTCGACGAACGTCTTCAAAGCCAGGGCCCCCTCGAGCCCGAGCCCGCCGGTGTACTCGGGCGGCACCCGGCCCGCAGGCCAGCCTTCGATCAGCGCGCGCTTCGGGCTGTCCGCCAGCACGATCACGTCGAAGCGTTCGGCCAGTGAGCCTTTGCGCACGTCGGCGTCGCGCAGCGTCGAGTACGCGAACTCCTGCTGCTCGAGCACGAAGCGCGTCCAGCCTTCGTCCATCGAGGCCACCCACGGCGCGTAGAGGCCGAGCCGCCGCGGCGAAAGCGCGACGGTCGCGACCTCGAGGCCGCTCACGGCCAGGGCGGGTACGCCGCGCTCGCGCGCGACGGCCTCCGCTGCCTCGCGCGCGCCGGGGCCGCTCAGCACGAAGCTGCCCGCGGCGAAGTCTCGCCCGCCGGCCCGGAACGCGGCGGTGGCGCGCTCGACGCGGGCGCCGGCCTTCAGCGCCCGGTTCGCGGCCAGGAAACCGTCGTTGGCTCCGGCGTCGATCACGAAGCGGTCGCCCGTGCCGCTGAGCTGCGCCGGTGTCACGCTCGGGCCGGTCCACGCTTCGAGCGTGGCCGTGAACGGCTTGTCGGCCCAGGCGCCGTCGATGCCCATCTGCGCCGGCAGCGTCCAGCCGGCGCTGTCGTAGGGCGGGATCGGCGGGCCGGTGGCGCCGCCACGCCGCCGATCGGGGTAGGTCTGCACCTCCAGCAGATCCTTCGCGTGGGCGCGGAAGGCCTGCGCCATCGGCACTACGATCGTGCCCTGCGGGTAGTCCTTGTCGCCCGCCTTGAAGGAAGCGGTCGCGCGCTGGACCTCGACGCCGCCCGTGCGCAGCGCATCGACCAGCTTCGCGACCGCCCCGGGATCGCGCTGGCCCGGCGGGATCAGGTAGGCGTAGGGCGCGCCAGCGCGGCCGGCCGCGATGGCGTCTCGGCCCATCTGGTAGATGTCGTAGAGCCACTCGCCGCGCCGCTGCGAGCCGATGTCCAGCACGGCCAGCGACGCCGTCAGCATGTACTCGACAGCGTCGCGCAGGCGCCAGCGGCCGCCCTTCCAGGGGCTCGGGTAGAACACCGACGCCTGGTCCGTCGGCGTGCCGTCGAAGAAGCGCTTCGGCAGGCGCTTCGGGTCGTAGTCGTACGGCGTCGCGTAGTACCAGAGCGCCGTCTCGGTCAGGATGCCGACCATGTTGTGGAAGTAGGGGGCGGTGCGCATGCCGCCGTTCCACCACATGTCGAAGCGCGAGCGCGAGACGGCGCCCCGCTTGCCCTCGCGGTCGAGCCGCCCGGAGATCGCGTCGCCCACCGTGTTCACCCCGCGCGTCACCAGCGCCGGGATGTTCGGGTTCAGCGGGTCGTCGTAGGGCGGCACCATGATGCGCGCCGGGAAGGGCGCCGTCTGGTGGTGGTTGTAGACGATCTGCGGCAGGTAGTCCTCGTAGAGCAGCTTCGCGACGTTGCGCGACTCGGGCATGTTGAACATGTACCAGTCGCGGTTGTTGTCGTGGCCGACGTACTTCTGGTACAGCTCCACCATCGGCGCGACCTCGTAGGGTGTCCCGAGGTTGCGCTGGTACCAGCGCACGACGCTGTCGAGGCCGTCCGGGTTCATCACGGGCAGCAGCACCAGCACCACGTCGCGCCGGATCCGCCGCATCTCCTCGCTCTCCTCGGTTGCCACCCGCCACGCCAGCTCCGGCGTGTGCTGTGCGTGCGCCACCTCCGAGGCGTGCAGCCCGCCGTCGATCCAGACGACGGCCCTGCCCTCGGCCGCCAGCGCCTTCGCCTGCGCGTCGTCGAGGCCCTTCGCGAGCGCGAGACGGCGGCTGATCTCGAGCAGCCGTGGCAGGCGCCGCAGGTTCTCCTCGGACGAGATCACCGCCACGATCATCTGCCGGCCCTCGGCGGTGGGGCCGACCTCGCGCACCTGCACGCGGTCGCTGGACGCGTCGAGGGCGCGGAAATAGCGCACGATCGTCGGGTAGTCGGCGAGCTTGTGGTCGTCGCCGGGCTGGAAGCCGAGGATCTGCTTCGGCTCGGGCACGCGGGCGGCCGGCCGTGCGCCGGCCGGTGCGGCGGAGAAGAGGGCCAGCGCGAGCGCCGCGGCCAGGCGCGGAGGGATCGAGAGGATCATCGGCGGGTCTCCGTTCGACGATGCCGGCCCGCTCATCCGGACGGCCGGCACCGATGGCGCAGTCTACGGGAGGCCGCGGGCCGTCGGCGCGGGCGCCGCCCCGCCGCGGCTCGGACACCCGGCCGCCCTAGAATGCCGGCAGGAGGTTGCGATGCGGAGATTCATCGGCCTCAGCGTCGTGGTCGGGCTCGCCGCGGTCTTGGCATTCGAGGGACAGGCCGGGGCATCGCTGCCGAAGGAGCTCGCCACGGCGCGCTACGTCGCCCTCGCTTTCGACGTGGGCGACGCCCTCATCGCGGAATCGGCTCCGGACGACCCGCGCGTCCTGCCCGACGATCGCCAGGCGCTCGCTGCGCTGCGCGAGGAGATCGAGCGCTGGGGGCGCTACAAGGTCGTCGCGCGGCCCAGCCAGGCCGAGCTGGTGATCGCTATCCGCCTGGGGCGCCAGTTGAGCTTCGGTGGCGGCAGCGGCCCGAGCGGCGCTCCCGCACCCTGCGGGCTCGGCAGACCGGGGGGACAGTCGGCGCGCGTGGAGACCTCGTCGGGCGACGACGCCCTGTTCGTCTACGGCAGCATGAGCCACGGCACGCCGCTGTGGCGCGGACAGCAGTCGGGCGGCCTGAGCGGCAGCCCGTCGGCCCTGTTCGAGCGCTTCCGGGCGGACGTCGAGCGGACCGCGCGCTAAGTCGGCTGACCCGCCCGGGCGGGACCTACGGCTCGAGCGCCGACTGGAAGTTCAGGACGAAGTTGACGAGGCGATAGGCCTCGACCACGTCCTTCGCCGTGTAGCGCACCGCGTGCGCGTCGGCGCGGCGCGCGCCCGGGAGCCAGGACAGCACCTCCGCCGGCCGGTAGCTCTTGAAGCGCAGCTCCAGCTCGACCGGTCCGTCGATCCGGTAGATGGGGATCTCGGCGCGCCGCGCGAGGCCCCGCTTCACCGCCTCCGCGATCGCCTGGCGCGAGGCCTCGGGCGAGAGCACGCGCGCGGAGTGGAAGCCGTATGCGTGCTTCACGACCGCGCCCTCGATCCCCTTCACCAGCGACTGCACCTCGGCCACGGCCCGGTCGTCGCCGGTCACGGCGACGACCTTCGCGCCGAAGCGCGAGGCGACCGCCGCGTTGAACGCGCCCTCGGTCACGCTGATGCCGTTCAGCCGCACGTCGGCCAGCGTGGCGCTGGAGAACGTGTGCGCGCGAACGCCCTCCGGGTTCGTGGTCGAGGCGTGGTAGCCGACGAAGACGACCGCGTCGAAGCCCTCGTCGATCCCCTGCAGCATGCCGAGCGGACGCGGCGTGCCGCGCACGACCTCGACGTCCGCCGGCAGCTTCTCGAGCAGCAGGTTCTGGAAGTTGCCGTGCGAGTCGGCCACCACGATCTTCGTGGCGCCGGCTCCCCGCGCCGCCTCGATGGCGGCGTTCGTCTCGTCGGTCATCCGCTCGCGGAAGCGCTGGTACTCGAAGCCGGAGGTGCCGAGCTGCTCGCCGGTGACGACGCCGCCGAGGCCCTCCATGTCCACGGAGATGAACACACGCAGCGGCTCGGCCGCCCGGGCTGGGGCCGGAAGCGAAACCGCGCCGGCGACCGCCAGGCACGCGAACAGGGTGACTCGCAGCGGCGGATGGTCATCGCGCATGGGATCCTCCTGTGGAAGCGGCTTCGGCCGCGAGTCTAGGCTTTGGGTCCCAGCCTGACGAGTCCGTGCGGCCGGTTCCGAGCTCCGCCGCCCGTCGCGCAACCGGCACGCGCGCCGACGACCGTTCAGGGCCCGCCCTGACCGCCACAGCAGATAGCATCGGCGGATGGCCGCGCGCACGCTCGCCCCGTTCCATCCAGCCGTCGCCTGTTGGTTCGCCGAGGCCTTCGCGCAGCCGACGCGCGCCCAGGCGCTGGGCTGGCCCGAGATCGCCGCCGGCCGCTCGGCGCTGGTGTTCGCGCCCACCGGTTCCGGCAAGACGCTGGCCGCCTTCCTGTGGGCGATCGACCGGCTGATGTTCCAGCCGGCGCCGCCAATCGCGCGCCGCTGCCGCGTGCTGTACGTCTCGCCGTTGCGGGCGCTCGCGGTCGACGTCGAGCGCAACCTGCGGGCCCCGCTCGCGGGCATCGCCCGGGTCGCCGAGCGGCGCGGCGACGCGTTCCATCTGCCCGAGATCGGCCTGCGCACCGGGGACACCCCGCAGAAGGACCGCGCGCGCATGGCGCGGCATCCGCCCGACGTCCTGATCACGACGCCCGAGTCGCTGTTCCTGATGCTGAGCTCGAACGCACGCGGCCTGTTCGAATCGGTCGAGGTCGTGATTCTCGACGAGATCCACGTGCTCGTCGGCCAGAAGCGCGGCGCCCACCTGGCGCTGTCGCTCGAGCGCGTCGCCGAGCTCGCGGGCCGAGAGATCCAGCGCGTCGGGCTCTCCGCCACGCAGCGGCCGCTCGAGACGGTCGCGCGCTACCTCGGCGGCGGTCTGCCGAAGAAGAAGGCCTGGACGCCGCGGCCGGTCGCGATCGTGGACGCGGGCGCCCGCAAGGCCTTCGAGATCCGGGTCGAGGTGCCCGTCGAGGACATGACGCGGCTCGGCGAGTCGCTGCTGCCGCTGCCACCGAAGGCGGCGCACGCAGAGGCGGGCTACGTGCGCGAGATCGGGCCCACGAGCCAGCGCGCCGCCCGCCGGCCGACGCCGCTCGCGGACGTCCCCGAAGGCCCGGCGAGCGCCGTGCCGCGCCGCTCGATCTGGCCGAACGTCCACGACCGCCTGCTCGAGCTGATCCGCTCCCATCGCTCGACGATCGTCTTCACCAACTCGCGCCGGCTGGCCGAGCGCCTGGCCGCCGCGCTCAACGAGCTCGCAGGCGAGGAGCTGGTGCGCGCGCACCACGGCTCGATCGCGCGCGAGCAGCGGCTCGAGATCGAGGACGCGCTGAAGGCCGGCCGGCTGCCCGCGATCGTGGCCACCTCCTCGCTGGAGCTGGGCATCGACATGGGCGCCGTCGACCTGGTGGTGCAGATCGAGACGCCACCGTCGGTCGCGAGCGGCATGCAGCGCATCGGACGCGCCAGCCACCAGGTCGAGGCCGTCTCGAAGGGCATCATCTTCCCGAAGTACCGCGGCGACCTGCTCGCCACCGCGGCGATCACGCGGGCGATGCACGAGGGCAAGGTCGAGGAGACGCGGCTGCCCGAGAACGCGCTCGACGTGCTGGCGCAGCAGCTCGTCTCGATCTGCGCCGTCAAGGAGCGCCGCCTCGACGAGCTCTACGACCTCGTGCGTCGCGCGGCGCCCTTCGCCACGCTGCCGCGCTCGCTCTTCGAGGGTGTGCTCGACATGCTCTCGGGCCGCTACCCGTCGGACGAGTTCGCCGAGCTACGGCCGCGGCTCACCTGGGACCGCCTGCGCGGCACCCTTCGCGCGCGAGAGGGCGCGCGGCGGCTGGTGGCCGCCAACGCCGGCACCATCCCGGACAAGGGCCTCTACGGCGTCTACCTTTCGGACGACGTCGACGCGCCCGCGGGAACGAAGCGGCGGCCCGGCCGCCGCGTGGGCGAGCTCGACGAGGAGATGGTCTTCGAGAGCTTCGCCGGCGACGTGATCGTGCTCGGCGCCTCGAGCTGGCGCGTCCTCGAGATCACGCGCGACCGCGTGCTGGTGGCGCCCGCGCCGGGCGAGCCCGGCCGGCTGCCTTTCTGGAAGGCAGACCGGCCGCCGCGCCCGGTCGAGCTGGGCCGCGCGATCGGCAAGCTGACGCGCGAGCTGGCCGCCGCCGATCCCGCGGCCGCGCACGAGCGGCTGGTCTCGCAGCACGGCCTCGACGAGCGCGCCGCGCAGAACCTGCTCGCGTATCTGAAGGACCAGCTCGAGGCGACGGGCGCCCTGCCCGACGACCGCACGCTGCTGCTCGAGCGCACGCGCGACGAGCTCGGCGACTGGCGGCTGGTGCTGCTGTCGCCCTTCGGCGGGCGCGTCCACGCGCCGCTGGCGCTGGCGATCCAGGCGAAGCTGCGGCGCTCGGGCTCCGTCGAGGCGGAGACCGTCTGGAGCGACGACGGCCTGGTGATCCGGCTGCCCGACGGCGAGCGCCCGCCCGACGCCGCGGCGCTGTGGCCGGCGCCCGAGGAGGTCGAGGAGCTGGTGATCGGGGAGCTCGGCGGCTCGGCGGTGTTCGCCGCCCACTTCCGCGAGGCGGCCGGCCGCGCGCTGCTGCTGCCGCGGCGGCGGCCGGGGCAGCGCACGCCGCTGTGGATGCAGCGCAAGCGCGCCCACGACCTGCTGCAGGTGGCCGCGCGCTACGGCTCCTTCCCGATCCTGCTCGAGACGTTCCGCGAGTGCCTGCAGGACGTCTTCGACCTGCCGGCGCTGGTCGAGCTCGCCCGCCGCGTGCAGCAGCGCGAGCTGCGCCTGCGCACGGTCGACGCCGCGGCGCCCTCTCCCTTCTCGGCCTCGCTGCTGTTCGGCTACGTCGCCAACTACCTCTACGACGGCGACGCGCCGCTCGCCGAACGGCGCGCGCAGGCGCTCTCGGTCGACCAGCGCCAGCTGCGCGAGCTGCTGGGCGCCGCCGAGTTGCGCGAGCTGATCGACGCGCACGCGCTGGGCGAGCTGGAGCTGGAGCTGCAGGGGCTCCTGCCGGGCCGGCGCGTGAAGAGCCCCGACCGTCTGCACGACCTGCTGCTGCGCATCGGGGACCTCGCCCCGCACGAGATCGCCGCACGTATCGAGGCCGCCGATCCCGGCGAGGCCGCGGCGCTCGCGAAGCGCTGGACCAAGGAGCTCGTGCGCGAGCGGCGCGTGGTGCCGGTGCGGCTCGGCGGCGAGGAGCGCTTCGCCGCCGTCGAGGACGTGGGCCGCCTGCGCGACGCGTTCGGCCTGGCGCCGCCGCCCGGACTGCCCGCGGCGTTCCTGGAGCCCGCGCCGGCGGCGCTCTCGCAGATGGCCGCCCGCTGGGCGCGCGGCCACGGGCCGTTCGCCGCCGACGAGCTCGCGCGGCGCTACGGAACCGGCGAGGGCCCGGTGCTGTCGGCGCTGGCGGACCTGTGCGCGCAGGGGCGGCTGCTCGAGGGCGAGTTCCGCCCCGGCGGACGCGGCCGCGAGTGGTGCGACCCCGAGGTGCTGCGCTCGCTGCGGCGGCGCTCGCTCGCGCGGCTGCGCAAGCAGGTCGAGCCGGTCGAGCCGGCGGCGCTCGCGCGGCTGCTGGCCGACTGGCACGGCGTCGAGAGCCTGGCCGTGGCGGCGCCGTCGCCCCGCGCCCCCGCGCTGATCGCGGGCGGACCCGACGCGCTGCTCGACGTGATCGAGCAGATCCAGGGCGCCGCGGTGCCGGCGTCGGTGCTGGAGACCGACGTGCTGCCCGCGCGCCTCCCCGGCTACCGAGCGCAGGACCTCGACGCGCTGTGCGCCGCCGGCGAGGTGGTCTGGGTCGGCCTCGAGCCGCTCGGCGAGCGCGACGGCCGCGTCACGCTCTACCTGGCGAGCGACCTGCCGCTGCTGCACCTCCCCCGGAACGACCCGCCCAAAGGCGCGCTTCACGAGACGTTGCGCGGCGTGCTCGCGAGCCGCGGCGCCAGCTTCTTCCTCGATCTCCACGCCGCCAGCGGCGGCGGGCTCGCGCAGGGCGTGCTCGACGCGCTATGGGACCTCGTCTGGTCCGGCGAGGTCACGAACGACACGCCTGGCGCGCTGCGCGCCTTCCTCGCCGCCCGCGCGGCCCGGCGTCCAGGCCGGCGGCGCCCTTCCGCCTTTCGCTCCCGGCGCGAGCTGCCCGCCGCGGGCGTCGGCCGCTTCAGCCTGCTCGCCCCGCGCCTGGCGCCGGCGCCGAAACCGGCCGAGCGCGCGATGGCGCTCTGCGAGCAGCTGCTCGCCCGCCACGGAATCGTGACGCGCGACGCCGTCGCGAGCGAGGGCGTCGCGGGCGGCTTCGCCGCCCTCTATCCCGTGTTCGCGACGATGGAGGAGGCCGGCCGCATCCGGCGCGGGTACTTCGTCGCCGGTCTCGGCGGCTCGCAGTTCGCCGATCCGGGCGCCCTCGAGCGCCTGCGCGCGCTGCGCGACGGCGGGGACGGCGAGCCTCACACCGTCGTGCTCGCCTCGACCGATCCCGCGAATCCCTACGGAGCGGCGCTCGCCTGGCCCGAGGGCCTGCAGGCGATGCGCGCGGCGCAGACCCACGTCGTGCTCGCCGAGGGCGCGCTCGCCGCCTATCTCTCGCGAGGCGCCAGCGAGGTGCGGCTGCTGCTGCCGCCCGACGAGCCGCAACGCACGCGGATCGCGCGCACCACGGCGCACGCGCTGGCGCGCTGGGCCGTTGGCGGCGGCCGGCCAACACTCGGCTGGAGCGGCGAGCCGCCGCTCTCCCGCGGACCGCTGGCCCCCTTCCTGGCCGAGGCGGGCTTCAGGCCGTCCGGCCCCGGCGTGCGCCTCGAGTCGAGCGACTGACGATGCCCGAGGGCGACACGATCTGGCGGACGGCCCGCGCGCTCGACACGGCGCTCGCCGGCCGGCGCGTGAAGCGGCTCGAGACCTCGCGTCCCAACCTGCTCGCTCGCTCGCCGTCGCTGACGGGCCGTCTCGTGCTCGGCGCCGAGGCGATCGGCAAGCACCTGTTGCTGTCCTTCGAGGGCGGGCTCGCGCTGCATACGCACCTCGGAATGCGCGGCGCCTGGTACGTGCGTCACGCCGCGGGCGCGGCGCGCCGCCCGGAAGCCGGCTCCGCGCTGCGGCTCGACGCCGAGGACGTGATCGCCATTTGCGCGCGTCCGCTGCTGGCGGAGCTGCTGACCGACGCGGAGCTTCGGCGCAACCAGGCGCTGCGCCGCCTGGGACCGGACGCGGCGCGCGAGGGCTTCGACCGGCGCGAGGCGCTCGCGCGCCTGCGCGCGCAAGCCGACCGCGAGATCGGCGTGGCGCTCGTCGACCAGTCGGTGCTGGCGGGCGTCGGCAACGTGTACAAGTCCGAGCTGCTCTTCCGCGCGGGCCTCGACCCGAGGGCGAGGGTGGGGGATCTCGACGACGGCGCACTCGACGCGCTGCTGGCCGACGCCTCGCGCCTGCTGCGCGCGAACCTGGAGCGCGGCGTGCGCCGCACCAGCTCGCGCCTGAGCGGCAGCGCGCTCGCCGTTTACGGCCGCCCCGGCCGTGCCTGCCCTCGCTGCGGCACCACGCTGCGCCGCCTGCGCCAGGGCGCCGCCCGCCGCTTCACCGACTACTGCCCGTCCTGCCAGCGTTAGGCAGAGACCCGGGGCCGCCCGGCCCCGCGCGGCAGACGAGCGACGACGCTCCGCGACGGCGGCGCGTCAGGCCCGCAGCAGCACGGCGCCCCAGTGCAGGCCGCCGCCGATGGCGACCATCAACACGAGCTGCCCGGGCTTGATGCGGCCCTCGCGCACGCACTCGTCCCAGAGCAGGGGAATCGTGGCGGCGGTGGTGTTGCCGTACTTCTGGATGTTGCTGTAGACCTTCTCGTCGGGCAGGCCCAGCGACTTCTGCACGTAGCTGTTGATGCGCAGGTTGGCCTGGTGCATCAGCACCATGTCCACGTCGCCGAGGCTGTAGCCGTTGCGCTTCAGCAGCTCCTGTGACACCTCGGCCATGTGGATGGTCGCCAGCTTGAAGACCGCGCGCCCCTCGACGATCGGGATGTGGTCGCCGCGGTCGAGCTGCGCCTTGTCCACGTACGGCATGTGCTTGAAGCCGACGCCCGGCACGTAGAGCCGCTGATACTCGCGCCCGTCCGTGCGCAGGATCGAGTCGATCACGCCGCGCCCGTCGCCCTCCTGCGCCTTCACGACCACGGCGCCCGCGCCGTCGCCGAACAGCACGATGCGGTCGCGCAGGGTCGTGTTGAAGGCGTAGTCCTCTGCGGAGACGGGCTCCTCGCGCCGCCCGTAGATGCGGTCCCAGCTCGCCTGCGAGTACGGCATGAAGCCCGCGTGGATCTCGGCGCCGATCAGCAGCACCGTCTTCGCGAAGCCCGCCCGGATCTGCGCGTCCACCAGCTGCATGCCGTAGACGAAGCCGACGCACTGCTGGCGGATGTCGAAGCACGGCGCGTTCTGGATCTCGAGCTTGGCCTGGACGATGCCCCCGATGCCGGGGAAGTAGTGGTCCGGCGTCATCGTGGCGCAGACGACGAGATCGACCTCGTCCTTGGAGACGCCCGCCGCCTCGAGCGCCTTGCGCGCCGCCGCGGCGCCCAGGTCGGAGGTCGCGGTGCCAGGCGTGATGTAGTACCGCGTCTCGATGCCGCTGCGCTCGCGGATCCACTCGTCGCTCGTGTCCATCACGCGCGCGAGCATCTCGTTGGTCACGCAGTTGGGCGGGATCTCGCGGCCACTGCCGACGATCACGGAGCGCGGCATCTGCTCCTCCTTCGATGAAGTCCGGGGTCCCGCGCCCCCGGATCGCCCGGCGTGCCTCGGGTGCGTGCGAGTCCCGGGACCTGAGACTGAGGCCCGGGGATTCTAGACCCCTGGACACCGGGCCGGGCGCCCCAGCCGGTCCTGCCGGCCGGTCGGGTTGCCGCGGCGTGCGGCGCGGCCTATCGTGGGCCCATGCTCAAAGTCGGCGACGCCGCGCCCGACTTTCCGATCGGCGAGACGACGCTGCAGCGCATCCTGAAACAGCGCGAGGTGGTGGTCTTCTTCTTCCCCAAGGCGTTCACCCCGGGCTGAACGCGCGAGGCCGGCGGGTTCCGCCGGAACTATGACGCGCTGCGCCAAGCGGGCGCCGAGGTGGTCGGCGTGTCGGCGGACAGCCAGCAGCGCAACGACGAGTTCGCGCGCTCGCTGGAGCTGCCGTATCCGCTGGTCGGCGACCCGCAAGGCCGCATCCTGGAGGCCTACAGGGCGAAGTGGCCGGTGATCGGCATGGCCCAGCGCGTGAGCTACGTGATCGGCCGCGACGGGCGCGTGCGCGAGGCCTACCGCAGCGAGCTCGACGCCGAGTCGCACGTCGCCCAGGCCTGCTCCGTGCTGTCGACGCCCGGCAGCTAGCCCTCGGCCGGCCGCGCGGTGCTAGCCTTCGTGCCGCATGCCGTCGGTCAGCATCGTGTTCCCGATGTACAACGAGGAGGCCTACATCCACCGCGCCGTGCGCGCGGCGCGGGCGGCGCTCGCCCCGATCACCGAGGACTGGGAGATCGTGATCGTCGACGACGCCTCGAGCGACCGCACCGGCGCGCTGGCGGACGAGCTGGCGGCCGCCGAGCCGCGCATCAAGGTGGTCCACAACGCGCGCAACCGCCAGCTCGGCGGCTCGCTGCGGGCGGGTTACGCCGTCGCCACGAAGGAGCTCGTCGTCTACACGGACGCCGACCTGCCGTTCGACCTGATGGAGCTGCCTCGCGCCGTGCGGCTGCTCGAGTACCAGGAGGCCGACGTGCTGTCGGCCTTCCGTTTCGACCGCCGCGCGGAAGGCATCCGCCGCACGGCTTACACGCTCGTCTACAACGCGCTGATCCGGACGCTGTTCGGCCTCAGCTTCAAGGACGTGAACTTCGCCTTCAAGCTCTTCCGGCGCTCGCTGCTCGAGCGCTTCGAGCTGAAGAGCGAAGGCAGCCTGATCGACGTCGAGTTCCTGGTTCGCGCCCGAAAGGCCGGCGCTCAGATCATCCAGATCGGCGTCGACTACTTCCCGCGCACGCGCGGCGTCTCGACGCTCTCCTCGCCCGCAGTGATCCTGGGGATCCTGCGCGAGCTCGCGCAGCTCTGGCGCGAGCTGCGCTAGGCCTCGGCGGCCTTCTTGACGTGCTCGAGCAGCATCGTCTCGGGGCCGGCGCCCACGAACTCCTGCGCCTCGCCGACCACCGTCTTCGGCACGCCCGAGATGCGGTACCTGCGCGCGAGGTCGGGGTAGCCCGTGACCTCGACGCCGTCGGCCGTGACCTTGTCGCTCTCGATCGCGAACTGGATCGCCAGGCGGACCGCCCGGGGGCAGTGCGGTCAGGTCGGAGTCGAGAAGACCTGGACGTGGACGGGCTTCTCGAGCGCCGCCAGGGCTTCCTTCGTCGCCGGCTGCAGCTGGCTCTCGCCGGCCGAGACGTCGAGGATGGCGTCGATCAGCGAGCCGAACTCGTAGCCGCTCGGCATCCCGTACATGCGGATGCCGAAGTCCTTCTCGGCGCCCAGCACCGCGATCGCGGGGATGCGCGCGATGCCCATCGCCTCGGCCTTGTCCTTGTCGAGCACGTAGTTGTACGACTCGGCCGTGAGCTTCGGGTGCAGCGCGCCGAGCTCCTCGACCAGCCGCCGCACCTGCTCCGAGTTCGGATCCGCGAGCGTCTGCGAGAAGACGGCCAGCCGCACCGGGTTCTTCAGCGACTCGAACTCCGTCTTGAGCTGCGACGCGACGTCGTCTGAGATGAGAGCCATGCTGCGTCCTTTCACGAGCAGTATAGCGCCGCGCTTTCGGTCGGGCCGCCCGGCCTCAGCGCGCCCGGCCGAGGATCAGCACGCCTGCAGCGAGCGTCAGCAGCGTGACCGGAACGCCGACGCGCAGGTACTCGCCGAAGGCGGACGCCGACGGTCAGCACGCCGTCAGATCCAGGTGGGGAACCAGGTCCAGGGCCGGACACCGCGGCCGAAGTCGTGGAAGAACCAGCTCGCGCGGAACGGGATGCCCAGCAGCAGCGGCAGGAAGTAGACGTAGACGGCGAGCGCCAGCGCGAGGTAAGCGCGCGCCCAGCCCCGCTGCGGGCCGTCCCAGTGGCGGTCGAGCAGGGCGCCCAGGGCGAGGCAGGCGTACGGGATCGCCTCGAACAGGTAGTGCGAATAGTTGAGCGTGCGCGGCGACAGGCCCCACGGCAGGTACAGGCAGAAGAAGCCGGCGCCGCAGAAGAGCAGCGGCCCGCTGCGCTCGCGCGCGGCCAGGACGAGCGCCCAGATCGCCGCCGCCAGCGACGACCACCACAGCACCGGGTTGCCGATCGCGATGATGCCGGCGACGACTTCGCCCGTCTGCTTCCAGTAGTACCAGGTGGGCCGGTAGAGCCACGGCCAGGTGTACCAGTTGCTGAAGTAGGGATGGCTCGCCCGCAGGTTGGCGTGGTAGCCCCAGATCGCCCTGGTGTGCGGCCACAGCTCCCCGAGCGCGTGGCCCTGCCGCATCCAGGGCAGGTAGCTGGCGACGTAGAGCACGAGCGGCAGCAGGAAGAAGGCCCAGAACAGCAGCGCCAGCTCGCGCGGACGGAACAGCCGCGCGCGGCGCGTGCCCAGCATCACCAGGCCCAGGAAGCCCCAGGCCCACAGGCTGGTCCAGCGCGTCGACAGCGCGAGGCCGAGCGCCAGCCCGACCGCGCTCATGTCGAGAGTCCCGAGCCGCTCGCGTGCGGCGGCGCGCACCACCAGCAGCGCCGCCAAAAGCTGGAAGAGCACCGCGAAGATGTTGGTCATCGCGACGCGGCTCTGGACCAGGTAGACGCCGTCGCAGAGCAGCAGCGCGGAGGCCAGCAGCGCCGCGCGCTCGGTCGCGAGCACGCGGCGCGCCAGCAGGTAGAAGACGGGGGCGAGCAGGATGCCCGCGAGCGCCGGGGCCAGCCGCCAGCCCCAGGCGTCGTAGCCCAGGAAGTGGACCCCGATCGCGATCAGAAGCTTGGCGGTCGGCGGGTGCACCCACTCGGTCGGGGCCGTGCCGTTCAGGTACTCGAGCGCGGTCTTCGCGTGGTAGACCTCGTCGAAGATCTCCTCGTTCGGCAGGCCGAGGCGCGGCAGGCGGAAGGCCGCCGCCACCAGCGCCAAGAGCGAGGCGGTGCGCAGGTCGCGGGAGCTCAGGGCGTCGGACCGGGCAGCGTCTTCGTGCCGATGCGGCGTTCGACCTCCGTGGTGGCGAGCAGCACCCAGGGCGACGAGCCGGAGCGCACGTACAGCTTGATCACCGCGTCCTTGAACTGAGGATGGGCGAAGAAACTGGCGGGCTCGCCGCTCGAGTAGTAGCGGCCGTCCGATCTCAACACCACCAGCTGGCTCTGCCCCGGGGCGAGCGTCTTGCCCTTGGGCGTCAGGTCCTCCCACGCCGTGCCCCAGTCGATCTCCTCCTCGCCCTTGCGGCGGAAGGTGGCGGTCGCTTGCACCGTACGCGCCAGCTCGCTCGAGACGTTCTCGAGGCGGAAACGCAGCGCGGGGGCGATGTACTGCCGCTCGCCGACCGCGGAGTCCACCGTCCAGTAGGCCTCCAGCTCGGTGACCCGCAGCTCCTTCGCGGGGTCGGGCGTGCGGCAAGACACGCCGAGCAGGAGCGGCAGCAGCGCCGCCGCGCGCAGGGCTCGCTTCACGCGCCCGATTCTACGGAGCTTTCGGCCGCCCGCGTGCGCTCCTCGGGAGTCGCGACGAGCGGCAGCACGATCCGGAAGCAGGCGCCGGGGCCCCCCGGCAGCAGCGCGATCGAGCCGCCGTGATCCTCGACGAAGCGCCGCGCGACCGCCAGGCCGAGGCCGGTGCCGCCCTTCTTGCCGCGCGTCACGAAGGGGTCGAAGATCTGGTCGCGGATCTCGGCCGGCACGCCAGGCCCCTCGTCGCGCAGCGTGAGCACGAGCCGCGGGACGCCGCCGGCCTCGAGCGACTCGATCTCGGCGCGCAGGTGCAGCCGGCCCTTGCCGCCCATCGCGTCGCGGGCGTTCGCCGCGATGTTGCCGAGCGTGCGGTGCAGCTTGTCGACGTCGAGCGAACCCGTCGCCCCGGGGGGCAGGTGCAGGTCGCGCACGAGCTCGATGCCGGGCGTCTCCTCGGAAATCTCGAACGCCAGCAGGCCCAGCAGCTTCGCCAGGTTCAGCGAGCGGCGCACGATGCGGCCGCCCCCGCGCGCGAAGTCGAGGGTCTCGGTCGTCATCCGCTGCAGCCTGTCGACCGACTCGGTGATCAGCGCCGCGCGGGCCATCACCTCCTCGCGGGGCAGCTCGGGGTCGAGCAGCGTCTCGGCATACCCCCGGATCACGGTCATCGGGCCCCGGAAGTCGTGCACCAGCATGCCCGCCATCGTGCCGAGCGCCGTCAGGCGTTCGGAGGCGATCAGCTCGCGCTGGTAGAGGTGGTTCTCGACCGCCAGCGCACAGCGCTTCGCGAGCGCCGAGAGCTGGCGCACCTCGGACGGGCTCCACGGCGGCTCGCGGCTGCGGCGGCGCGGCCCGACGGCCAGCATGCCGATCAGGCCGCTGCGGGCGAGCAGGGGCAGCAGCGTGCCCCGGCCCTTGCCCTCGCCGCTGTCGATCAGCTCGCCCTCCGAGAGCAGGTAGCGCGCCTCGGGAGCGGCGTCGCCCGCAGCTGCGCGAGGGGTCCCGGGGGCGAGCGACTCGAACGAATCGAGCTTGCGGTCCCAGAGCAGCAGGGTTGCGCCCAGGGCGCCGACCGCCCGGGGCAGGTCGTGCGTCAAAAGGCGCGTGAGGTCGTCGAGGTCGGGCGCCTCGAACACGCGGTCGGCGAGGCGGCGCAGGTTCATTGACACCGGAAAGCGACTGGCTATCATACGAGCTTACGTCCCGCCGCGGCCACGAACGGGGGCAGTTGCGGCAGACGCCGGCGCCGGCATGGCGATGCCACGCCGCGCGGGCGTCCGGACGGCTAAAACGAACCAAGGGACCGACGTTCTTCTGACAAGCGGAGGCGACGCCGCGCCGTCGGGCGCGGCCGGTCTCCCAAGCGAGGCGGACGGACCATGATCGAGGTCTCGAACCTCACCAAGCGTTACGCGCGGCACACCGCCGTGGACGGGGTCTCCTTTCACGTCGAGCGCGGCGAGATCCTGGGCTTCCTGGGCCCGAACGGCGCCGGGAAGACCACCACGATGCGGATCCTGACCTGCTTCCTGCCGCCGACCGACGGCACGGCGAAGGTGGCGGGCTACGACGTCTTCGAGGACCCGATGGAGGTCAAGCGCAGGGTCGGCTACCTGCCCGAGACGCCGCCGCTCTACCCCGACATGGAGGTCCGCGGCTACCTCGACTTCGTCGCCAAGATCAAAGGCGTGCCGGCGCGCCAGCGCCCGGCGCGGATCGACCAGGTGATCGAGAAGTGCCGGGTCGGCGACGTGCGGGACAAGCTGATCGGCAAGCTCTCGAAGGGCTATCGCCAGCGCGTCGGCCTGGCGCAGGCGATCCTGCACGACCCCCAGGTGCTGATCCTCGACGAGCCCACCGCCGGCCTCGACCCCAAGCAGATCATCGAGACGCGCGAGCTGATCCGCGGCCTGGGCGGCGAGCACACGATCATCCTGTCCACCCACATCCTGCCCGAGGTCGAGATGACCTGCGGGCGCGTGGTGATCATCGCCAAGGGCCGCGTGGTGGCCGAGGACACGCCGCGCAACCTGACCCACCGCCTGCGCGGCGCGGCCGCGATCAAGCTCGAGGCGCGCGGCGAGCAGGGCGCGCTGCTGGACCTGATCGGCACGGTGCCCGGCGTGACGGGCGTGCGGCCGCACGACGGCCACGGCGAGGTCGCGGGCTTCGAGATCGAGACCGAGCCCGGCCGCGACGTGCGCGGCGAGCTGGCCCGCGCCGTGGTGACGCGCGGCTTCGACCTGCTGGGCCTGAGCCAGGTCGGCATGAGCCTTGAGGAGATCTTCCTGCACCTCACCACCAGCGAGCCGCCCGCCGAGGCGCCCGGCGAACCGGCCCCGCCGGCCGCCGCGGCCGCGCCGGCGCAGGCCGGCGAAACGGAGGAACGAGCGTGAGTGCCCTGCGCAACGTGATGGCCATCGTCGAGAAGGAGTGGCGCCACTACTTCGGCAGCCCGATCGCCTGGGTCGCGCTCGCCGTCTGGTCGCTGCTCTTCGGCATCTTCTTCAAGTTCGCCTTCGACTTCTTCCTGCGCCAGTCGATGATGATGTCGCAACAGGAGATGGGCGGCGGGCCGAAGCTGTCGATGAACGAGTACCTGATCCGCCCGGTGCTGCAGAACATGGCGGTGGTCGCGCTCTTCGTCGCCCCGATGCTGACGATGCGCCTGTTCGCCGAGGAGAAGCGCCAGGGCACGATCGAGCTGCTGGCCACCTCGCCGCTCAGCGACCTGCAGATCGTGATCGGCAAGTTCCTGGCGGCCGTCGGGCTCTACGCGCTGATGATCCTGACGAGCCTGGTCAACCTGTCGGTGCTGTGGCTCTACGCGACGACGCCGCCCGAGTGGAAGCCGGTCGCCACCGGAGCGCTCGCGCTGCTGCTGCTCGGCTCCTGCTTCCTGGCGGTCGGCACCTTCGTCTCGACGCTGACGAAGAACCAGATCGTCGCCGGCATCCTGACGTTTTGCGCCCTGCTCGGCTTGTGGACGCTCGGCTGGGCCGAGGATCCCGCGGGCGGCGCGCTGCAGAAGGTGATCGCCTACCTGGGCGTCACCACCCACATCGAGGACCTAGTGAAGGGCGTCGTCGACCTGAAGGACCTGGTCTTCTACCTGAGCTTCATCGGCTGCGGGCTGTTCCTGGCCCAGCAGTCGGTCGAAAGCCAGCGCTGGAGGGCGTGAGACGGCCATGAAGTGGTACGACCTGCTGCTCTCGCCCCTCGGCCTGCTGATCGCCGTCGGCTCCCAGTTCTGGCAGCGCATGGGGAACGTGCTGCCGGGCCAGGAGCGCTACTGGCTGATCGCCGCCGGCGTCCTGCTGCTGCTGCACCCGATCGTGCGCTACCAGGCGATCGCGAACGCGATCGGCCGCCGCCAGCTCCGCTACGGCGGCAACACGCTGGTGCTGAGCCTGGTGGTGATCGGCATCCTGGGCGCCGTCAACTACCTGGTCGTGCGCAACACCAAGCGCATCGACCTCACGCAGAACCAGCGCTACAGCCTCTCCGACCAGACGAAGAAGGTGCTGGCCGGGCTGAAGGACGACGTCCGCCTCACCTACTTCGAGCGCACGGCCCGCATGCTGGCGGGCCAGGACCGGCTGAAGGAGTACCAGGCCGCCACGCCGCGCCTGCAGGTGGAGTTCGTCGACCCGGTCAAGGACCCGATGAAGGCGCAGGCCAAGGACGTGCGCGGTCCCTGGCCGATGCTGGTGATCGAGCGCGGCGACCGCGTCGAGCGCCTCTCGAACGACTCGGAGCAGGACCTGACGAACGCGCTGATCAAGGTCACGCGCGAGGGCAAGAAGACGGTCTGCTTCGTCGAGGGACAGGGCGAGCTCGACCCCGACGGCAGCGGCGAGCTCGCCTTCTCGTCCGCCAAGGCGGCGCTCACGCGCAGCCTCTACGAGACGAAGAAGGTCCTGCTGCTGCGCGAGAAGGCCGTGCCGGCCGACTGCACGGTGCTGCTGCTGGCCGGGCCCCAGAAGGACCTGCTGCCGCCGGCGATCGACGCCGTGCGCGACTACGTGAAGGGCGGCGGCAAGGCCTTCGTGATGCTCGAGCCCGAGTTGAAGGGCTCTTTTCCGAACCTGGTCGCGCTGCTGAAGGAGTGGAACCTGGAGGCGGGCAACGACGTGGTCGTGGACAACTCCGGGATCGGGCAGCTGTTCGGCGCCGGCGCCCTGACGCCGATCGTCGCTCAGTTCCCCTATCACGAGATCACCAAGGACTTCCGGGTGATGACCGCTTTCCACGTCGCCCGCAGCATGCAGGCGGGCAGCGCGAGCGTCGCCGGCGTCAGCGCGCAGAACCTGCTCGAGACCGCGCCGCAGTCGTGGGCCGAGAGCGACCTGAAGCTCGAGGAGCCGGTCGAGATGAACGAGGGCAAGGACCGTCGCGGCCCGATCGCGCTGGGCGCCGTGGCGACCCTGCGCGACAGCGCGCCGGCGCCCGAGCCGTCGCCCTCGCCGGCAGCCGACGCCCCGCCCCAGCCGAAGAAGGAGGGCCGGGTGGTCGCGATCGGCGACGCCGACTTCGCCTCGAACGCGATGCTGGGCTTCCAGGGCAACCAGGACTTCTTCCTGAACGCGGTCGCCTGGCTGGCCGAGGACGCCGACCTGATCTCGATCCGGCCGCGCGAGCCGGAGGACCAGCGGCTGTTCCTGACCCAGAACCAGCAGCAGAACGTCAGCCTGCTGTCGCTGGTGGTGCTGCCGGGCCTGTTCGTGGTGCTCGGCATCGCCGCCTGGTGGCGGCGCCGCTAGCATGAAGCGCTCCCCGTTTCTCAAGACCTGGCTGGCGCTCGCCGTCCTCGGCGGGCTCTTCGCCTACATCTTCCTGGTCGAGAACAAGAAGCCCGCCGGCAGCGGCGACGGCGAGCCGAAGCAGAAGCTGTTCTCGCAGGACGCCGCCCAGGCGAAGCAGATCCGGCTCGAGCCGCGCGGCGGCGAGACGATCGTCGTCGAGAGGCACGACAAGGCCTGGAGCCTGACGGCGCCGCAGGCGGCCCCGGCCGACGCGGGCGAGGCGGAGGCGCTGCTCAGCACCATCAGGGGCCTCGAGCTCGACGAGGTGGTGGCCGAGTCCGGGGCCAAGCTCGCCGAGTTCGGCCTCGAGCCTCCGCAGCGCAGCGTCAGCGTGACGCTCGAGAGTGGCGCGCCGCTCGCGCTGCTGCTCGGCAACAAGACGGCCGACGGCTCGGCGCTCTACGCCAAGACGCCGGGCAGCCCGCGCGTCTTCACGCTGCCCGCGCACGTCGAGGCGAGCCTCTCGAAGTCGGCCTTCGACCTGCGCGACCGAGATCTGCTGCACGTCAAGCGCGACGCCGTCAAGCAGCTCCTCGTCGCCGGCCCCGGCGAGAGCTACGCGCTCGCGCGCGGGGAGGACGGCGAGTGGGCCTTCACCAGGCCGCTCGCGACGCGAGCCGGCCGCTGGGCGGTGGACGGCCTGCTCGGGACGCTCGAAGGGCTGCGCATGGATCGGATCGCGGCAGAGGCGGCGAGCCCGGCGGAGCTGTCCAAGCTCGGCTTCGACAAGCCCGCGCGCAGCGTCACGCTGACGCTCGCCGACGGCTCGAGCCGCGAGCTGCAGATCGGCAGCTCGCCCGAGACCGGCCGCTACCACGCGCGGGTGCAGGGCTCGTCGCTGGTGGCGGTGATCCCCGGCGCCCTGGTCGACGACCTGGCGAAGGGCATGGGCGAGCTGCGCATGAAGCGGGTGGCCGACGTCGCCACCTTCGACGTGCAGGGCTTCGACGTCGCGGCCGAGGGCAAGAAGTCGAGCTACGCCAAGTCCACCGAGAAGGACAAGGACGGCTTCGAGACCTCGAAGTGGAAGCGCACCGCGCCGGACGCGCGCGAGCTGGACCGCGCCAAGGTCGAGGACGCGCTGTTCAAGCTGGCCGGGCTCGAGGTCCAGGAGTTCGTGGACGCGCCGGGGCCGGCCTCGGCCTATGGGCTCGACGCGCCCGCGCTCTCGGTGACGATCCGCCTCAGCGGAGGCAAACCGCCGCTGACCCTGGAAATCGGCGAGAAGGACGGCTCCGCCTTCTCGCGGCGGCCCGCCGATGCGGCCGTGCTGAAGCTCGACGCCGCCAAGGTCGCCGAGGCGAAGAAGGAGCTGCTGGGGCTCTAGCGTCTCGGGGCCGCGCCGGCCTCGACGACACGCGCGCGCAGGATCACGATCGGCGTCACCGGCACGTCTTCCATCTGGCCGGAGCGCCGGGTCGGCACCGCCACCATGCGGTCGACCACCTCCATGCCCTCGAGCACCTCGCCGAAGACCGCGTAGCCCGCGCCGCGGATGCCGAAGTCGAGCGCCGCGTTCTCCCGGACGTTCACGAAGAACTGGGCGGTGGCGCTGTCCGCCGCGTTCGTGCGCGCCATCGCGACGGTCCCGCGCAGGTTGCGCAGGCCGTTGCGGGCCTCGTTGCGGATCGCGGCCCTGGTCGGCTTCTCGGCCAGCCTGGCGTCGTAGCCGCCGCCTTGCGCCATGAAGCCGGGGATCACGCGGTGGAAGATGGTGCCGTCGTAGTGGCCCGCGCGCGCGTAGCGCAGGAAGTTCTCGACCGTGATCGGGGCCTTGTCGGGATACAGGCCGATCAGCAGGTTGCCGAGCGAGGTCTCGAGCAGGACGCGAGGGCCGCTCGTCACGGCCGCGGGCGTGGGCGAGGGGGGCGTCGGCGGCACGGCCTGGGAAAGCCCCAGCAGCAACAGCAGCGCGATCATTCGGATCTCCTTGTCTCTGCCTGCGCCCCGGGATTCTAGTCGCGGGCGCCCCGCGCCGCGCCCTGCTTGCTACAATCCCCGCGCGCCCTCTCTGGCCCGGCGAACGATGGTCCTCTTCAACTACTCGACCAAAGAGCTCACCGCCAAGGTCGTCTACTACGGCCCCGGCCTGTGCGGCAAGACCACCAACCTCCAGTGGATCCACGAGAAGCTGCCCATCAAGAACAAGGGCAAGATGGTCTCGCTGGCGACCGAGGCCGACCGCACGCTGTTCTTCGACTTCCTGCCGATCGAGCTCGGCACCATCCGCGGCATGAAGACCCGCATCCAGCTCTACACCGTGCCGGGCCAGGTCTTCTACAACGCGACGCGGCGGATGGTGCTGAAGGGCGCCGACTGCGTGGTGTTCGTGGTCGACAGCCAGGAGGCGATGCTCGACGCCAACCTCGACGCGCTCGCCAACCTGCGCGAGAACCTCGAGGCGAACGAGATCGACCCCGACCAGATCCCGACGGTGCTCCAGTACAACAAGCGCGACCTGCCGAACGCGGCGCCGGTGGCCGTGCTCGAGCGGAAGCTGAACCCGAAAGGCTGGCTCCACTTCGAAGCTTCGGCCAAGCAGGGGATCGGGGTCGAGGAGACGCTCAAGGGGGTGACGGGACTGGTGTTCCGGTCGCTCGCCACCAAGTACGGAGGCGCCGTCGAGGCCCCCAAACCCGCGCCGCCGCCTGCTCCGAAGAAGCCCGCCGCGCGGCCCGTCTTCGCGTCACCGCCGCCGCTCACTCCGCCGCCGGCTCCGCGGCCCGCGGCCTCGCCGCTCGGCGGCAGCTCGGCCGACGACCTGCTCGACTCGCTGGGCATGCCCGATGCGGCGCCCGCCCCCGCCGCATCCTCGCCGCTCGACGATCTGAACCTCGGCCCGGCGCCGAGCGACGAGCTGGCGATCGAGGAGCCCGCGCCGCTCGGCGAGCTGGAGCTCGAGGACTCCAACACGGCGCCCAAGCTGGAGCTGTTGGCGGCGGCCGTGCCGGCCCCGGAACCGCCGGAGATCGGCCTCGAAGAGCTCGACAGCTCCCACGATCTGAACCTCGAGGAGCTGGCGCCGGAGCCGATGCCCGCGCCGGCCGCCGCGCCGGACCCGCTCGACGCGCTCTCGCCGATGAGCGAGTCCGCGCCGCCGGTCTTCGCCGCCGAGGAGGATCCGCTCGCAGGGCTCTCGGCTCAGGCGGCGCGGGTGCCGCCGCCCGCCGCAGGCGAGCCCGCGGCCCCCGCCGCGGCCACGGCCCAGGCGGTGCGGGTCGAGGTCGGGGCCGCTCCGGGCCAGACCGAGTTCACGATCCCGGTCGAGATCTCGCTCGCCGGCGGCACCACCCGCGTGACACTCAACCTCCGCCTGACCCTCGACCTGAAACTGCCGCAGCGTCATTGAGCCAGGGGGCGCTTGCGTCGCGCCCCCTGGAACCCCCCGCGCCTGCGCGGGAGTCAATCCCGCTTCGGCGCGCGGCCGCCGCCGGTGGCCGAGGCGTCGCGCCCCCTGGAACCCCCGCCTAAGCGCCGCTCGCAGACGCAGCGGGTCGCGACGCTCCGTCAGGTCGCGGCGCGACCCGCGAGTGATTCCCCCTCCCCCGTGTGTGGGGCCGGGGGCCAATGGGTCTCGGCTACTCGGCGGGAGCCGCGAAGATCGCGCTGCGCTGGACGTCCTCGTAGCGCACCTTCGCCACCTCGAAGCCCTCGATGTTGGCCAGCAGCTTCTTGAAGGTCTGCTCGAAGGACGGCAGCGTCTTGCGCGCGCGCGTCAGCGGGGTGGTGCGGGCGAGCACGTAGTTCTTCACGTACGGGTGGCTGATGCCGCGCTTCTTCAGCGCTGCGACGGCTCCCGCCAGCGCCTCGTCCGCCGCGCGCACCTGCGCCGCGCGCTCCTCGCGCTGCGACAGCGTGTCCGGGAAGCGGCCCTTCAGGAAGGCGTCGACGCGCCTCACGATCGGCGCGAAGGCGCCGCCGGCGAAGCGCTTGTTCTGCTCGTAGAGCAGGCCCAGCGTCACCAGGTGCGCCGACTCGAACTGGAAGGAGTAGTCGGCCTCGGAGCGCTTCGGCTCCTGCTCGACGAGGCCGCGGTACATGCGGATCACCTCGAGCGACTTCTCCTTCAGGTTGTGGGCCTTCTCGGTGTTGAGCGCCAGGATCTGGAAGGCCACCTCCTGCTCGGGGATCAGGATCGCGGGCACCAGCTTCGCCTTCAGCTTGCGCAGCGCGGTCAGCCGGTGATGGCCGTTCGGGGTCCAGTAGGCGCCTGGCCCGGGCGAGACCGCCACGATCGGATCCACGAAACGGTCGAGCTTCTCGATCGCCTGCTGCAGGCGCTTCGCGTGCGTCGGCGACACGTCGCGCTGATAGGGCGTCGGCTGCGTGGCCTCGATCGGCAGCAGGCAGAACAGCTGCCAGCGCTCGCCGACGGGCTCGCGGTAGGCCGCGAGCGCGTGGCCGCCGTCCTGCTCCACGCGCGCCGCGAGCTCGGCGAGCGCCCGGGGCGGATCGACGTCGGGGTGCGGCTCTAGGCGGGGCATGGCCCGAGGCTAACGGATCGGACGGCGTCCCGAGCCTGCGATTTGCAAGCTTTCACAGCGGCCCCACGAACACGTCGAGGCGCTCGACCTACAATGCCGGCGCCGCTCGTCTGCACGAGCCGGGCCCCATCTTTTTTTCGCCCGGCCGGGAGGTGCTCGCCATGATCCGCCGCTTCCGCACCGCCGCGATCCTCTGCGTCCTCGCCGCTCTCCTCACGCCGGCCCCGGCTTTCGCCCAGATCACGCCGCTCGATCTCGACCGGGGCTCGAGCGGTCTCGGCCTCGCCCTGCGCCAGATCGGCCGCAGCGGCGGCGTCCTCTACATCACCGCCCATCCCGACGACGAGAACAACGGCGTTCTCGTGCGCCTGACGCGCGGGCTTGGCCTGCGCACCGGCCTGCTCACCGTGACCCGCGGGGACGGGGGACAGAACGAGATCGGGCCCGAGCTGTTCCAGGCGATCGGGATCCTGCGCACGGAGGAGCTGGCCGCCGTCCACCGCTACGGCGGCAGCGAGCAGTTCTTCACGAGTGCCTACGAGTTCGGCTACTCGTTCAGCGTCGAGGAGACCTTCCAGAAGTGGGGCGAGCAGGAGATCCTGGCCGACGTGGTGCGCGTGATCCGGGCCTTCCGCCCCGACGTGATCCTGACGCTGCCGCTCGAAGCCGAGGGCGGAGGCCAGCACCATCAGGCGACGGCGCGCCTCGGGCGCGACGCCTTCCGCGCCGCCGCCGACCCGAAGCGTTTCCCCGAGCAGATCAGGCAAGGCCTGCAGCCCTGGCAGGCCCGCAAGGTCTACCAGGGCGGCACCGGCGGCGGCCCGATCAGCCGCGGTCCCGAGCTGCCGGCGGGCGCCGTCGTGGTGGACACCTCGAGCTACGACCCGCTGCTCGGCATGTCCTGGCATCAGCTCGGCACGCTGGGTCGGCGGAACCACAGGTGCCAGGGCATGGGCCAGCTCACGGCGAACGCGAGCGAGGGGCGGGGCGTCTACCTGCTGGTCGACAGCGAGCCGGCCGTCGTCGGCGCGGAGAAGGACATCCTCGACGGCGTCGACACGACGCTCGCGGGCGTCGCTCGCTTCGCGAACGGCCAGGAGTCGAAGGCGACCTTCCTGCTCGCGGGCCTGCAGGCGATCGAGGGCTTCGCTGACGAGGCCCGCAAGGCGTTCGACCCGCTGGCTCCGCAGGGTGCCGTGGCCCCGCTCGCCAAGGGGCTTGCAGCGGTGCGTGCTCTCGCTGCCCAGGTGAAGGCGAGCGGGCTCGACGCGCGCGCGCAGTACGAGATCGCGGGTCGTCTCGTCCAGGAGGCGGCCGACTTCGAGAAGGCGCTCGGCCTCGCCCAGGGCCTCGACCTCATGCTGAGCGTCGACGACGGCGACGCCGTACGCGGGCAGATGCTGAAGCTGACGGCCCGCGTCGCGAACCAGTCGAGCCAGGCCGTCGCGATCGTGGACGTGCCCGTCGCGGCCCCGGCCGGCTGGATCGTCGAGAAGACCGCGGGCGAGCCCGGGACGCTGGCGGCGGGCGCGGCCTCGACCTGGACCTACGACGTCGTCGTGGGCCCCGCCGCGCGCTATTCGCAGCCCTATTGGCGGCGCAACCCCACGATCGATCGCTACGACATGGAGATCCCTGGAGACCTGACGAAGCCCTGGAGCGCCCCCGACGTGACGGGCGAGGTCCGCTACACGGTCGCAGGCGTCCCTGCCGCGCTGCGCATGCCCGCCATCGACCGCTACGAAGGCCGCTGGGTAGGCGGCGAGAAGCAGAAGGTGCTGAACGTGGTGCCTGCGCTCTCCGTGAAGCTGACGCCGGAGATCGCGGTGATCCCGGTAGAGGCCGCGGCGAAGCGTCGCGAGTTCCGCGTGACGCTCCTGAACAACGCGAAGCAGGCGTCGCAGGCTTTGGTGCGCCTCGAGCTGCCTGCCGGCTGGTCGGCCGACCCTGCACGCGCCGAGCTGCCGCTGCGCTACGAGGGCGAGGAGGTCACGGCCCGCTTCTTCGTCACGCCGCCTGCCGGGCTCGCCGAAGGCGAGTTCGCGGTGAAAGCCGTCGCGACCCGCGACGGACAGGACTTCCGCGAGGGCTACCAGGTGATCGCCTACGACCACATCCAGGAGCGCCACCTCTTCCACGAGGCGAGCTCGCGCGTGAAGGCGATCGACGTGGCGGTGGCGCCCTACGCGCGCGTCGGCTACGTCGGCGGCGCCGGCGACGAGGTGCCGGACGCGATCCAGCAGCTCGGCATCCCGCTCGACTTCCTGGGCGCGGACGATCTCGCCTACGGCGACCTGTCGAAGTACACGACGATCGTGACCGGCATCCGCGCCTACCAGACGCGCAGCGACCTCAAGGCCTCGAACACTCGCCTGCTCGACTTCGTACGCGCCGGCGGCCACCTGGTCGTGCAGTACAACAAGTTCGAGTTCAACGTGTTGTCGATGCCCGCGCAGACGGGCGGTTTCGGCTTCGGGCAGCTGCGCACCGCCGACAGCCCGTTCGCGCCCTATCCGGCGTCGGTGTCGAGCGACCGCGTGACGGTCGAAGAGGCGCCGATCAAGCTGCTCGTCTCCGACGCCCGCCAGCTCAACGCGCCGAACACGATCACCTCGAAAGACTTCGACGGATGGGTCCAGGAGCGCGGCCTCTACTTCCTGAAGGCCAAGGACGATCGCTACGTCGATCTGCTGGCGGCCAGCGACCCCTGGCCGAAGAACCCCGGCGAGAAGAGGGGCATGCTGACCACGGCACCCGTGGGCAAGGGCAGCTGGACCTACGTCGGCCTCGGCCTGTGGCGGCAGCTCCCGGCCGGCACGACCGGGGCCTATCGGATCCTGGCCAACCTGCTGAGCCAGCCCCGCGGCCAGTAGCGGCGAAGGCCGCACAGCCTCCCACGAACGGCGGGTCGCCCAGCGACGGCCCGCCGCTGCCGTCGATCTTCGCCCGCCCCGAGCGCGCTCCCAACGTTCGCCGCCCCTCAGGCGTCTCCCTTCCAATCCGAGGGAGAGCCATGTCCATCTGGAGCGATAGCCTGGCCGACCTGCGCCGCGCGGGCCGGGGTCTCCTGCGCACGCCGGCGTTCACCCTGACGGCCATCGCCACGCTGGCACTCGGCATCGGAGCCGACAGCGCCATGTTCAGCGTGGTGGACGCGGTGCTGCTGCGGCCGCTGCCGTACTCGAAGCCCGAGTCCCGGGTGGTGCTCTGGAGCCGCTGGGAGGGCTTCGACAAGACCTGGGTGTCCGAGGCCGAGGTGCTGGACTACGCGAAGCTGCCGAGCGTCGAGCAGGTGGCTGCCTGGTCGGGGGGCCAGGCCAACCTGACGGGCGACGGCGAAGCCTCGCGAGTGGGGCGCGCCGCGGTCACGGCGAACGTGTTCGAGACGCTGGGGTCGCCGCTGCTGCTCGGCCGCGGATTCAGCCCCGAGGAGGATCGCGAGGGCGGCGAGGCCGTCGTCGTGCTGTCGCACGGGCTCTGGCGCCGCGCCTTCGGCGGCGATCCCGGCATCCTCGGCCGCAGCGTGGAGCTGGACTCGATCCCGCGCCGCGTGGTGGGCGTCGCCGCGCCAGGCTTCCGGCTGCCGACGGACTTCAGCGTCGACGCCGCCGAGCCGAGCGAGCTGTGGACCCCGCTGCAGATGAACACGGCGAGCCCGCAGCGCGGCAGCCACGGGCTCTACGCCGCCGCCTCGCTGCGGCCGGGCAGGAGCGTCTCCGGGCTGAACGCGGAGCTGCGCGCGCTGACGGCGCGCCTCACGCGCGAGGGCCTGTACCCGGAGCCGATGCGTTTCACGGCGCTCGCGGTGCCGGTCGCGGAGGAGGTCCAGGGCGGCGTGCGGCCCGCGCTGCTGCTGCTGACGGGCGCCGTCGCCTGCCTGCTGCTGATCGCCTGCGCCAACGTGGCGAACCTGCTGCTGGCGCGGGCCGAGGCGCGACAGCGCGAGATCGCCGTCAAGAGCGCGCTCGGCGCCAGCCAGTGGCGCATCGCGCGCCAACTGCTGGCCGAGGGCCTGGTGCTGGCGCTGCCGAGCGGCGCTCTCGGGCTGGCGCTCGGCCAGGCGGGCGTGCGGCTGCTGCTCGCGAGCGGCGCCTCCGGCGTGCCGCGGGCCAGCGAGGCCGGCCTCGACCTGCGGGTGCTGGGCGCGACCGCTCTCGTCGCCCTGGCCGCGACCCTGCTCTTCAGCCTGGCGCCCGCCCTGCGCGTGCTGCGGCTGAACCTCAACGACTCGCTGCGCGACGGCGCTCACGCCTCTGCCGGCGGGCGCCGCCAGCGACTGCGCGGGGCGCTCGTGGTGGGGGAGGTCGCAATCTCGGTGGTGCTGCTGGTCGGCGCCGGACTGCTGCTGCGCAGCCTGCATGCCTTGCAGTCGCTGGAGCTGGGCTTCGAGCCGCGAGGCGCCCTGACCGCGCGAATCTCGCTGCCGCGGGCCGACTACCCGGAGGCGGCCTCCCGGGTCGCCTTCTATCGCCGGCTGCTCGAGGCGGTGCGGGCGCTGCCGGGCGTGGAGCACGCGGGCCTCGTGCGCTCGCTTCCGCTCGGCGCGCAGATCGGCGACTGGGGCCTGGCGATCGAGGGCTATACGCCGCCGCACGGCCATCACGCGAAGGGCGACTGGCAGGTGGCGAGCGAGGGCGCGCTGCCGGCGCTCGGCGAGCGCGTCGCGCGCGGACGCGACTTCGCCGAATCCGACGGGCCCGACGCCCCGCCGGTGGCCCTCGTCAACGAGACGCTCGCGCGGAGCTACTGGCCGGGCCAGGACCCGCTCGGGCGCCGGATGCGCATGGGCAGCGACGCGCCGCGGCCGTGGCTGACGGTGGTCGGTGTCGTGGCCGACGTGAGGCACAACGGCGTGCTGGCGCCGATCAAGGAGAAGTTCTACGTGCCGCAGGCGCAGTTCCACATCTCGACCGGCAACTCCCCGCAAGGCATGACGCTCGTCGTGCGCAGCGCCGGCGAGCTGACGGGGCTGGCGGCCCCGATCCGCGCGATCCTGCGAGGGCTCGATCCGAAGGTGCCGCTGGCGGGCGTGCGGCCGCTGACCGAGGTGGTGGCCGAGGCGCTGCGGACGCAGCGCCTGGCCGGGATGCTGCTCGGCCTCTTCGCGGCGCTGGCCTTGCTGCTCGCGGGCGTGGGGCTGTACGGGGTGATCGCGTATCTGGTCGGCCTGCGCACGCAGGAGGTGGGCATCCGGATGGCGCTGGGCGCGGACGCCGCGGACGTGCTGCGCCTCGTTCTCGGCGGCGCGCTGCGCCTGTCGCTCGCGGGCACGGCTCTCGGGCTGCTGGGCGCCCTGGGGCTCGCGCGGTTGCTCGGCAGCCTGCTGCACGAGGTGAAGCCCCACGATCCCGCGACCTATGCGGCCGTCGCGGCCGCGCTGCTGCTGGTCGCGCTGGGGGCGAGCTACCTGCCGGCGCGCAAGGCGACGCGCATCGATCCCCTGCGAGCCCTGCGCACCGAGTAGCGCCCGCTATTCGTAGCGGACGAGAGAGACCTTCAGCCGGCGCTCCTGCTGCGCCGAGGGCAGCCACTGGATCAGGATCGGGCTCTGGTACTTCCCGAGCACCACCGGCCCGCAGCCGTCGGAGAGCAGGAAGCTCACCTGCCGCCGCAGGCGCAGGAAGCGCACGGCCGGGTAGGAGATCGCGCGCACCAGCAGGCGCTCGAACGACGACTGGCTGATGCCGAGCGCCGCCATCGTCTCGTTGAAGATGTGGATCAGGTCGTAGCTCACGTAGTCGAGCGTCTTGTGCGGCACGGCGCGCGGGTCGCGCAGGACGTTGCGAGCCTTCAGGGCCATGAAGTGCAGCGGGTTCCTCAGCACCTCGGGCAGGTCGTGCCGCATCAGCAGCGTCTCGAACTCGTTGACCGTGAGGCCCGCGTGGCGCTCGCCCGGTGACAACGACAGGTCGAGCCGGCCGCGCCCGATGCCGAGCTGGCGCGCGCGGTCCGCGATCTCCTCGAGCAGGCCCAGCCGGGAGTCGCGCAGGTTGAGCGAGTCGACGGAGTGGCCCGAGACCGGGAAGCCCCGCTCGAAGGTCTCGACCACCTGCTCCCGGTTGTAGCCGACGATCGTGGTCTGCCGCTCGCGGCTCCCCTGCGGGCCGACGCCGTCGAGGTCGATCAGGTAGACGGGCGAGGGCCCGCGCTGGACGTAGGTCGCGCAGTTGCTGAGCCCCGACGAGATGTAGGCGAGGTGCGAATCGCCGTTGCGCGGCTCGCTCACGCGCTGCTCGTCCGAGAGGTCCTCGCGCAGCTCGATCCGGTCGTGCCGGTAGTCGGCGCCGGAGGGGAACACGTTCTGGAACGCCCGCATGAAGGGATCGACGCGCTCGCGGCTGTGGTCGAGGCGGGCGAGCAGCGCCTGGTCCAGGTAGCCGGCGGTCGTGTGATAGGAGCAGTAGGTCGCGCGGCGATACGAGCGGAGGATGTCCCCGTGGTCCCTTTCGAGCACCCCGGTCACATCGATCGCATCGTAACGTCCGCGCGGCCGGAGGCGGAGGGTGAGCTCCGCAGGCTCGGCCGTCATTCGGCCCCTATGGTGGCACGGGGAGGCGCTCGGCTCAAAGTCCAGCACCCAGCACCCCGCTTCGCCCGGGCACGCTTCATGCTGCCGCATTCCGGCAAGCGGTTCCTCGGAAGCTGCAGGGGGGCGTGCCGATGGTCTCCGAGCCGAGAGAGCTGGAAGCCCGCATCGACGAGCTCGCCGGGCAGCTCGCCGACGTGCGCCTGCGGCTCGTGGCGTTGGAGCGGCAGCGAACGGAGCCCGCGCTCCCGGCGGCGGGCGCGGCTTCGGAGCGGGTGGCGGGAGCGCAGGCGACGCTCGCCTCCGGGGAGGTTCCGGCCGAACCCGCCACCTGGGTGGCGCTGGCCGGTCGTGGCCTGCTCGTCCTGGGCGGCGCCTACCTGCTGCGCGCGCTGACCGACGAGGGCCTGGTTCCGCCTGGGCTGGGACTCGCCCTGGGCCTCGGCTACGTGGCCTTCTGGCTCCTCCTCGCCGACCTGCGGAGGGCCCCCGAGCGCGCCGCCGGCACCGCCGTGGCCGGCATCGTCGCGCTGCTGGTCGGGTTCCCGCTCGTGCTGGAGAGCGTGGCGCGCTTCCGCATTCTCGGCGAGGCGGGTGGCGCCGCCTGCGTCCTCGCGCTGTTCTGGGCCGGGCTCGTGGTCGCCCGCCGCCGCGGCCTCGTCGTGCTCGCCTGGCTCGCCACGCTGGGCGCGCTCGGGGCCTCGTTCGGCCTGCTGATCGGCACGCGCCGGCTGGTGCTGTTCACCGCCCTGATGCTGCTGATCGCGGCCCGGGTCGAGGCGCTCGCGTTCCGCGATCGCTGGCTGGGCCTGCGCTGGCCCACCGCCGCCGCCGTCGACGCCGCGCTGGCGCTGGCGCTGACGCTCGCGCTGCGCGAGGGCGGGCCACCCGAGAGCTACGCGCCGCTCTCGCTCGAGGCCGTCGCCGCGCTCGGCCTGCTGCTGCCGCTGCTCTACCTGGGCGGCGCCGCGCTGCGCACGCTGCTGCACGACCGGCCGGTGGCGGCGTTCGAGGCCGCGCAGACGCCCCTGGCACTGATCCTCGGCCTGGGTGGCGCGTCGCGGGCGCTGGCCGCCGCAGGCGTCAGCGGCGCGTGGGTGGGGGTCGAGGCGCTGCTGCTCGGTCTGGGCTGTTACGCCGCCGCCTTCGGTGCGATCGAGCGGCGCGCGGGCCAGGGGCTGACCTTCTACGCCTACACCAGCCTGGGTGTCGTGCTGGCACTCTCCGGCAGCTCCCTGATCCTGCCGCCTCTCGCGCTCGCCGCTCTGTGGTCGCTGCTGGCGGTGGCGGCCGCCTACGCAGGAGTCCGCTACGGCCGGGCCACGCTGCGCTCTCACGCGGTGGTGTTCCTGGCCGCGGCCGGCGCCGTCTCGGGGCTGCTCGGCGGCGCGGGGCGCGCGCTGACGGCGTCGAGCGGCGGCGCTCCGCCGCTCGGCGCCGGCGCGCTGTTGGCGCTCGCCGCGATGGCGGCGGCCTACGTCCTGCTCGAGCGTGCCGGTGACGGCGAGCCCGCGCAACTGATGCCGAGGCTGGCCGCGCTGGCGCTGCTGGGCAGCGGCCTGCTGGGCACGTCGGTGGCGGTGCTCGCCGGCCTGCTCGGCGCGAACGCCGACGCCGGCTGGCTGGCGGCCGTCCGCAGCGCGGGCATCGCGGGCGCCGCCGTGGTGCTCGCCGCCGGCGGACGCAGCCCGCGTCGCCCGGAGCTCGCCTGGCTCAGCTATGCGACGCTCGGCCTGGGAGCGCTGCACCTGCTGGCGGACGACCTGCCGCACGGGCGGCCCGCCACCTTGATGGTGGCGTTCGCGCTCTACGGAGGCGCTCTGCTCGTCGTCCCGCGCCTGCTGGCAACGCGCCGCTGACGCAGGCGGCGCGCCGATCGCGCGCCTGCTCGGCCCGCGGACGTTCCCGCTCGCGGGCGGCTCAGGCCTGCTGCTGCGTCTGCGCGGCCTCGTGCTGCCACGGCGGCAGCAGCTTCACCAGCAGCCACAGGATGCCGAAGGGCAGCAGCATCACCAGGATCGCGGGCAGCATTCCCTCGCGCGTGGCGAAGCCCATCTTGTAGGTCGTGTAGCCGAGGAAGCTCTTCGAGAAGAGCTGCCCGCCGATCACCACGTTCCAGCGCATCGCGAAGATCCCGATCAGGGTCAGCGCTCCCGCCAGCACGTAGAGCCCGCGGCGGGCGGCGCCCGACAGGTTGACCACCTGCACGAAGGCCAGGATCGCGATCGGCAGCACCGCGCCCAGCATGATCTGCAGCACGATCTGCGACGTATAGAGCTTGGTGTGCACCATGAAGTCGAGCGTCTTGAAGGACTCGTCGGCCTCGTAGATGCGGTGCAGGATGTCGAGCAGCTCCAGCGAGAAGTCGACCACGAACGCGTAGAGCAGGTAGCGCGCGGTGGTGTCGACGCAGCTCATGTCGATCTGCCGGCCTTTTAGCCAGGTGACCAGCATGTACATCAGCAGCACCAGCGCGATGCCCGAGACGATCGCCGAGAACAGGAACACGATCGGCATCAGCGGCGTCGACCACCAGGGGTTCGCCTTGATCGAGCCGAAGATGAAGCCGACGTAGCCGTGCAGCAGGAAGGCGGAGGGGATGCCGATCAGCGTCACGAACCAGCCGACCCTGTCGTCGACGCGCAGGGCCCCCTCGCTGATGTTGTCGGAGCCCAGCGTCAGCGCCTTGTAGAGCAGCCGCCTCGGCCCGCTCGAGCTGCGCGCGAGCAGCACGATGTCCTTGCGGTAGTCGAGCCAGATCTCCAGCAGCAGCACCGCCATCAGGTACCACAGGTAGACGAAGCCGAACATCGCCATCGCCGACGAGGTGTGCGGCGTGAGGTACATCTCGAACGAGCGCTCCGGCCTGCCGAGGTGCATCTGCAGCGGCAGCGGCGCGACGATCAGGAACGACAGCGCCGTCAGCAGCGCCAGCCGGTAGGTGGGCTTGACCGCCTCGACGCGGAAGATCCGCTCCAGCGAGGCCAGGATGAAGGCGCCGGCCACCAGCCCCGTGATGAACGGGTAGAGCACGATCAGGACACTCCACTGCAGCTCGATCTCGTTCGGGTACATGAAGCCTTCGACGCCGTGCAGCAGGCTCTCTTGCATGTGGCTCTCCCTAACGCACCGAGCCGTCGAGGCCCGCGTAGTAGACCTTGGAGCCCGTCGCCATCTGCGGCTTCAGCACCTGCACCTTGTGCGTGCGCAGGAACTCGTGGATCGGGTCCGCCGGGTTCTTGAGGTCGGCCAGCACGCGCGCGCCGGTCGGGCAGCTCTCGCAGCAGGCGGTGGTCAGCCCCTTGGTGATGCGGTGGTAGCAGAGGTTGCACTTGTCGACCGTGTTGGTGCGCGGGTCGATGAAGCGGCACCCGTAGGGGCAGGCCTGCACGCAGTAGCGGCAGCCGAGGCAGTAGGACTTGTCCACCAGCACGACGCCGTCCGGGGACTCGAAGGTGGCCCCCACCGGACACACCTGCACGCAGGGCGAGTGCGCGCAGTGGTTGCACAGCTTGGGCACGAAGAAGTTCTTGGAGCCGTCGCCCGGGCGGTACTTCTCGGGGAAGCCGTCGTAGCCGCCGTTCGGCGAGTCCACCTGCGGGTGCTCGATGTCGCCGCCCGGCACGTGGTAGCGCTCGACCCAGGTCCTGAAGTAGTACGGTTCGCGCGGGACGTCGTTCTCTTCCTTGCAGGCGCGCACGCAGTTGCCGCAGCCGATGCACTTCTCGACGTCGATCGCCATCGCCCACCAGTGCTCGCTGAGCTTGTAGTTCGGGGCGGCCTCGGGCGTGCCCGCGAGCACGCTGTCCCAGGCGCTGGCGGCGGCTCCCGTCAGCAGCAGCCAGGTCGTCGACTTCGCGAGGAACTCCCGGCGGTCGGTAGTCACTTGCGTTCCTCCGGTGGCGAGCCGGGCTCGTGCGGCGAGTGGCACTCGATGCACAGACCCGTCTCGGCGTGGTCCTTGGGCACGATCTGCGGGAAGCTCGCGGGCTTGGCGACGTTCGCGACGTGGCAGACGAGGCAGGTCGTGCGGCCGTCGGGCCGCGCGGGCTTCTGCTCCGGGTCCGCGGCGTGGGCGGCGAGGGCGCCGTGGCAGGCTTCGCAGGCGACGCGCGCGTGCTTGCCGGCCGCTCGCTTCGTGCCGACGTCGTCGTGGCAGGCGAGGCAGTCGGCCTGGCCGGCGAACCTGGCCGGGCGGACCTGGTTGTCCGCGATCGCGCCGGCGCGGAAGTGGCCGTACACGCCGAAGTCCGCCGGCACCAGGAACACCCGGGCCAGCAGGAACAGCGCGATGCCGGCGACGCACAGCCCGGCCACGCGCACGAGGTGGTCGGCGTCCCGGAACAGCTCTCTCATGCGGTGAGGTCTCCTTCTCTCGCGGGGACGAGAAGCCCTGGTTGCGCGTTGCTCGCTGGATGACTACGGGCGACTGGGGCGTTAGGTCAGCAAGAGCCGTTCCGGCCGCCTCCGGCCCGGCTACCGGCCTCGCCGCGACAGGAATGCGGGCGAAAGACGCGCCCTGCGCGCAAAACGCGCGCGCATCGTGCGTTCTGTCTGCTTGGGTCGCCTCGGCCGCTCTCGCGAGCCCCGGCCGTCAGTCGTCCTCGGCCTCGGGGTGTCGGCGCTCGCGCCGGCCGAGCAGGCTCGCCCGGGTCAGGGCATCGGGGCCGAAGCGGCCCGAGACGAGGTCGCGCAGGTGGTCGGCCGCCGAGGGTGGCTTCGGGAAGAGGTCGAGCTGGGGCGGTTCCTCGAGGCCCGAGGCGGAGACGCCCAGCAGGCGCACGCGCAAGCGGCCGTGGACGCCCTCGAAGAGCCGCGCGGCGACCGCGAAGATGGCGGCGCCCTCGTCGGTCGGCGCCGGCAGCGTGCTCGCGCGCGTGACGGTGCGGAAGCTCTCGTCCCGGTACTTCAGCGTCAGCGTGCGCGCCTTGAGATCGGCCTTGCGCAGGCGCCGCGCGACGCCGTCCGCGAGATCGAGCAGCGTGCGGCGCAGCCGCTCGCGGTCGGCCGTGTCGCTGTCGTAGGTGTGCTCCTGCCCGATGCTCTTCGCGTCGCGTCCTTCCGCGATCACGGGCCGATCGTCTTCCCCGCGAGCGAGCGCCAGCAGGTCGAGGCCATGGCTGCCGAGCCGGCGCTCGAGCCGCCCGGGGTCGAGCCGTGCGAGATCGCCGATCGTCTGCACGCCGAGGCGCGCCAACTGCTCCTCGAGCTTGGGGCCCACGCCCCACAGCCGGCGCACCGGCAGCGGGGCGAGGAAGGCCGCCTCCTCGCCGGCGGGCGCCACCACCAGCCCGTCCGGCTTGCGCATGTCGGACGCGATCTTCGCCACCAGCTTGCAGGCGGCGACGCCCACGGAGGCGGTGAGCGCCGTCTGGCCCCGGATGTCCTGCTTGATGCGCGCGGCGATCTCGGGGCCGCTGCCGAACGCGCGCGCGCTGCCCGTGACGTCGAGGAAGGCCTCGTCGATCGAGAGCGGCTCGACCACGTCCGTGTAGCGCCGGAACACGCCCATCACCTGCTTCGAGACCGCGGCGTACTTGCGCATGTCGACCGGCAGGTAGACGCCCTGCGGGCACAGCTTGAAGGCGCGCGAGACCGGCATCGCGCTGCCGACGCCGAAGCGCCGGGCCTCGTAGGAGGCGGTCGAGACGACACCGCGCCCGCGCCCGCCCTTCGGGTCCGCGCCGACGATCACGGGCCGGCCGCGCAGCTCCGGCCGGTCGCGCTGCTCGACGGCCGCGTAGAACGCGTCCATGTCTACGTGCAGGATCGCCCGCGCGCCCATCACCAAATCCTAGCGGCAACCCGCTCCAGCCGGGGCCCTACACAACCGGCCAGGCCTGACCACGGTCGCAATGGCCTGGACCCTTGCAGACGCAGCATGACGCCGCGCCCCCCGAAAGGGGCGCGGGGTCATGCGAGTGATTCCCCCTCCCCCCACGTGGGGAGGGGATAGGGGTGGGGGGTCGATGAAAAGGGTGGGCGCTCGATGGACGACCGAAGGCCGAGGTCTAGTGCCCGAACGTCCGGCACTGGCCCGAGCCCACGCACGGCTTCCCGGGCTCGAGCACGCAGACATGGCCGCCCGCGTTCGGGCCGAGCAGGCCCAGGCTCGGATGCTCGTGGCCAGCGGCCGGGGCCACGGCGATCGCCACCGCAGTGGCGGCCGCCGGCGCGGCCGTCCGCCCCTCGGCGAGCGCGCGCACCGCGCGCTCGAGCGCCGCCACGCGCCTTTCGAGGTCGGAGGCCTCCTGAGGGCCCGGCTCGCGGAGCTTCTGCAGCACCTCGGCCGTCAGCTCGCGGATGCGGGAATCGTCGAGCGTCACGAGACGAGCTCCAGATGGTCCACCACGCCAATCACCGCCGCGTCGACGGCTGCGGTGCCGCGGCCGAGCACCAGCTGGGCGGAGCGGCCGTCCTGGATCAGCAGCACCCGGTCGCCGACGCCCGCGTCGACGCCGTCGATCGCGAGCACGACGTTGCCGCGCGCCTTGCCTTCGAGGTCGAGCGGCTGCACCAGCAGCAGCTTGGCGCCCTCGAGCTTGACGTTCTTCTGGGTCGCGACCAGGTTGCCGACGACCGAGCCGATCAGCATTGAACTACACGTTCCAGTGATCGACGATCCCGACGATCGCGGCGTCGGCGGGCACGTCGTCGGGCAGGAAGGGGAAGCAGGCCTCGCGGCCGCGCACGTAGAAGACGTCCTCGCCGGCGCCGGCGCCGACCGAGTCGACCGCGACCAGGGGCTTGCCCGCGGACGAGCGGTCGGTGCGCAGCGGCTGGATCAGCAGCAGCTTGATCCCGCTGAGCCCGGGATCCTTGCGGGTGGCGACCACGGTGCCGACGACGCGGGCGAGCAGCACGGCCTCAGTCCTTGACCTCGACGCTGTCGACGACGCCCACCACCGCCGCGTCCACGGGGCAGTCCTTGAGGCCGGACGCCATCCGCGCGGAGGAGCCGGTCACGATCAGCACCTTGTCGCTGAGACCCGCATCCACCGTGTCGACCGCCACCATGTAGGCCGCTTCGTCCTTGCCCCTCGGGTCGACCTGGCGCACCACCAGCAGCTTCGCCCCCAGCAGGCGCTCGTCCTTGCGGGTGGCGACCACGGTGCCGACGACGCGGGCCAGGATCAAACGCCTACTTCGCGGCCTTGCCGATCGGCAGCACGTCTTCGAGGTTCGCGTGCGGCCGCGGGATCACGTGGACCGAAACCAGCTCGCCCACGCGGCGTGCGGCGGCGGCGCCGGCGTCGGTGGCGGCCTTGACGGCCGCGACGTCCCCGCGCACGAGTGCCGTCACGTAGCCCGAGCCGATCTTCTCGTAGCCGACCAGCGTGACCTTGGCGGCCTTCACCATGGCGTCCGCAGCCTCGATCATGGCCACGAGACCCCGGGTCTCGATCATCCCCAGCGCTTCACCCATGCAGCCTCCCTGCGGCCTTCCCGGTTCTCGTCCCTTCGAAAGACCCTGACTCTACCCCCCGCGGAGGGCCCGTCAAGTCGGCCCGGAGCGGCCCTCGTCAGCGCTGGCCCCCGGAAAAGCGCGCGACCGCCTCGCTCACGATCCGCAGCAGCTCGTCGCGCGACAGCACCACGCGGTCCTCGCCGCCGACGCTCACGCTGGTGCCGCACGACGGGCAGGGCACGCAGGCGGGCGGCGGGTAGCCCGCGCTCGTCCGCATCGACTCGAGCCGGGCGACGTCCCCGGCCGGCAGCGGGCGCTCGACCCCCAGGCTGCGCGCCGCGAGGGTCACCCGCGCGAGCTGCTCCAGCGTCTCCATGCGCTCCCAGGCGCGCAGCAGGCCGTCGCCGACGGCCAGCGCACCGTGGTTCGCCAGCAGCAGCGCGTGGGCGTCGCAGATGGCGTCCCCTACGTTGCGCGCCAGCTCTTCGGTCGACGGCGTGCCGTAGGGAATCACCGGCACCGGCCCCAGCGTCACCACCGCCTCGGCCGTGATCGGCCGGTCGAGCGGGATGCCCGCGACGGCGAAGGCCGTGGCCGTCGGCGGGTGCGCGTGCACCACGGCCTTCACGTCGGAGCGCCGCTCGTAGATGGCCGCGTGCATCAGCGTCTCGGTCGAGACGCGCAGCGTGCCCGAGACCCGCGCGCCGCGCAGGTCGGCGCGCACGATCATGTCGGGGGTCAGGAAGCCCTTGCAGACGCCGGCGGGCGTGATCAGGATGCCCTCGGCGTCGCGCAGCGAGATGTTGCCCTCGTTGCCGCTGATCAGCCCGCGCGCGTAGAGGCGGCGCCCGACCTCGACGATCGCCTCGCGCGCGGCCCGCTCGTCCAAGCGCCGCTCCTAGGACACGGCCCGCACGGGCGCGGCCGCGGCGAGCGCGCGATCGCGGCAGGCGGGGGAGCAGAAGTACTCGCGCTCGCCCGAGACCTCGGCGGCCAGCGCCCGCTCCTTCGGCAGGAACGTGTTGCACACGCGGTCCCGCACCAGCTCGCCGCCCACGGCGGGAGCGGCCGGCGCGGGCGGCGCCTCGCGCGGACGGGGCGCGGGGGCCCGCACGGCGCGCACGACCGCAGCGAGAAGGCGGAAGAGAAAGCGCACCGCGACCAGCACGAAGACGACGCGCACGATTCCCGCGAGCAGCCCTGGCACCGGATGCCCAGTCTACGCGCGCGGCCGGCCCGCCCGCGAGGGCGGCCGAGGACGCAGCGAACCCGCCCCCGAAGGCCCACTCGGCGCTAGGATTCGGGCAGGGAGGGGGCCATGATCCGGCTTCGGAAGATCCTGTTGCCGACGGACTTCTCGGATGGTGCCCTGCACGCGCTCCAGTACGGCACCTCCTTCGCGCTCGAGTACCAGGCCGAGCTGGTGCTGCTGCACGTCGTCGAGACGGTGGCGGCGCCCTACGCGAGCGACCTGTTCCCGGTGCCGATGGCCGAGGTGTTCGAGGAGATGACCGGCTATGCGCGGACCGAGCTCGACAAGCTGGCCGCCGCCGCGCGCGAGAAGGGCGTCGAGCAGGTCCGCACCCTGGTGGCCCAGGGCAAGCCCTCGCACGAGATCATGCGCGTGGCGCGCGAGGAGACGATCGACCTGATCGTGCTGGGCACCCACGGCAAGGGCGTGCTCGACCAGGCCCTGTTCGGCTCGACGACGGAGCGCGTGGTGCGCAAGTCGCCCTGCCCGGTGCTCACGGTGCGCCAGCCCGAGCACGAGTTCGTCGAATAGGGGAGGATTCGGCTACGACCAGTTGACGCCTGACCAGCGAAGCAGCACGGTGCCGACGGTGAAGCCGGCGCCGACGCTGGCGAGCAGCACCAGGTCGCCCTTCGCCAGGCGCTTCTCGTCGAGGGCGGTCGCCAGCGCCAGCGGGATGGTGGCCGCCGTGGTGTTGCCGTAGCGGTCGATGTTCCTGATCACGCGCTCCTCGGGCAGCTTCAGCCGGTCCTTGGCGGCGTCGATGATGCGCAGGTTCGCCTGGTGCGCCACGAACAGGTCGAGCTGCTCCGACGGCACGCCGTTCTTCTCGAGCAGTGCCTTCGAGCTGTCGGCCATCTTGCGCACCGCATACTTGAAGACGTGGCCGCCCTCCTGGCGCACGAAGTGCATGCGCTGGTCGACCGTCTCGTGCGAGGCCGGCTTCGCGCTGCCGCCGGCGGGCATGTGCAGGTAGCAGCCGCCCGAACCGTCCACCTCGTGCGCGTAGTCGAGGATGCCGGTGTCGTCCTGCGAGGGCTCGAGCAGCACGGCCCCGGCGCCGTCGCCGAACAGCACGCAGGTCGCGCGATCCTGGAAGTCGAGGATCGAGGTCATCACGTCGGCGCCGATCACCAGCACCTTCCCGTGCGCCCCGCTCTCGACGAACTGGGCGCCCACGGTGAGCGCGTAGGTGAAGCCCGAGCAGGCCGCCGAGACGTCGAAACCCCAGGCCCGGCGGGCGCCCAGCTTGTCCTGCACCAGGCACGCGGTGGCGGGGAAGACCATGTCCGGCGTGACGGTGCCGACCACGATCAGGTCGATCTCCTCCGGCCCCACGCCGCGCCGCTCCAGGCACTCCCGCGCCGCCCGCAGCGCGAGCTCGCTGGTGGGCGTGCCGGGCTCGGCGTAGCGGCGCTCGCGGATGCCGGTGCGCGTGCGGATCCATTCGTCCGTGGTGTCGACGATCTTCTCGAGATCGGCGTTGGTGACGACCCGCTCGGGCAGATAGCGTCCGAGGGACGTGATGGCCGCTCGCTTGCGCGTCATGCTCCTCTTCTCTTTCCGGGAAACCGGGCCCTGCAACGGGCCCCAGGCGCCCCGTGACGGGCGCTTCGTGACGGGAAGTATTAGACCCGAAGCCGCGCCGCCGGAGCAAGTTAGCTAGACTCCGGCCCGTGGACACGGCCGCCGCTCGCCGCGCGCTCGAGGCGCTGCCGCGCGTGGCGCTCTGGCCCGGGCCGTCGCCCGTCGAGGAGCTCGTGCGCCTGCGCGCCGCGGTCGGCGCCCGGCCCCGGCTCCTGGTCGAGCGCGACGACGCGCTGGCCTTCGGCTTCGGCGGCAACAAGGTGCGCAAGCTCGCGCTGGTGGCGGCGCAGGCCCTGGCGGCGAGCGCCGACACGCTGGTGACCACCGGCGGCGTGCAGTCGAATCACTGCCGCGCGACCGCCGCCGCGGCGACGCGGCTGGGCCTCGGCTGCCACCTGGTGCTGAACGGCGCGCCGCCCGAGCGCCTCGCGGCCAACCTGCTGCTCGACCGCCTGCTGGGCGCCGAGTTGGAGTACGTCGCGACGCGCGAGGAGCGCGCGCCGGCGCTGCGGGCCGCCTGCGAGCGGCTGCGCTCGCTGGGACGGCGCCCTTTCGAGATCCCGCTGGGCGCTTCGACGGCCGTGGGCGCCGCCGCCTTCGCGCTCGCATTCGGCGAGCTGGTCGAACAGGCGGGCGCGCCCGACGTCATCGTGCATGCCACCTCGTCGGGAGGCACGCAGGCGGGGCTGCTGGCGGGCTGCGTGCTGTGGGACGCGCCGACGCGCGTGATCGGCGTCAGCGCCGACGACTCCGCGCCGGCGATCGCCGCACAGGTCAGCTCGGTCCTGCGCGAGCTGGCGGCTGTCCTCGGGGTCGACGGCGAGGAGCTGCTCTCCCGGCCGATCCTGGTCGAGGACGGCTTCGTAGGCCCGGGCTACGGCGTCGCCAGCGAGGCGTCGATCGAGGCCCAGGCCCTCTTCGCGCGCAGCGAGGCGCTCTTCGTCGACCACACCTACACCGCCAAGGCAGCCGCGGGCCTCGTCGCGCTGCTGCGCTCGGGGCGGCTCGACGACGCCGAGCGCGTCGTCTTCTGGCACACCGGAGGCCAGATCAGCCTGTTCGCGTAGCGTCGGGAGATAATCTGCCCGATGTCACACGCCCACGCCGACGTGCTGCGCTTCATCGAGGAGGTCCCCTACAACCGGCTGCTGGGGATCCGTGGCGAGTCCGTCGGCCAGGGCCGCGCGGTGCTGAGCCTGGAGGTCGGCTCGCAGCACGTCGGCGACGCGCGCCGGCCGGCCCTTCACGGCGGCGCCATCTCTTCGCTGATCGACACCGCCGGCGGGGCCGCCGCCTGGTCGGCGCTCGGCCCCGGCGAGAGCGTGTCGACGGTGGACCTGATGGTCGACTACCTGGAGCCGGGCCGGCTCTCGGGCGTGCTGCGCGCCGAAGCGGAGCTCGTGCGCAAGGGCAACCGCGTCTGCCACGTGCGCGTGCGGGTGACGCAGGACGGCACGCTGCTCGCCGAGGGCCGCGGCGTCTACAACATCCACCGGCGCCACGCCGGCTGAGCGGAGGCGAGAAGCTGCGCGTCCTGATCGTCGGTGGCAACCGCTACATGGGCTACGGCCTGACCTGGCGCCTGCTCGCGCGCGGGGACGAGGTCACCCATTTCCACCGCGGCACGCACCCCGATCCCTTCGGCGAGCGGGTCACCCGTCTCGTCGGCGACCGCCGCGGCGGCGACTTCGCACGGCTGCTCGCCGGACGCAGCTTCGACGCGGCCGTGGACTTCGCGGCCTTCGAGGCGGGCGACGTCGAGTCCGCGCTCGCCGTTCTCGAGGGACGCGTCGGGCACTACGTCCTGATCAGCACGGGCCAGGTCTACCTGGTGCGCGAGGGCTGCCCCTGGCCCGCCTCCGAGATGGACTACGAGGGCGCTCTGATGCCCCGCCCCGCCGATCCGCGCGACGGCTCGGAGTGGGACTACGGCATGGGCAAGCGCGGCTGCGAGGACGCCCTCGCTCGTGCGTTCGCCGCGAGCCGCTTCCCGGCGACACGGCTGCGCATCCCGATGGTGGACGGCGAGCGAGACCACCTGCGGCGCTTCGAGGCCTACCTGTGGCGCATCCTCGACGGCGGGCCGGTGCTGGTCCCCGAAGGCGATCTGCGGCCCGTGCGCCACGTCTACGCGGGCGCCGTGGTGCGTGCGATCGCCGATCTGCTGGGCCGCGCCGACAGCCACGGCCAGGCCTACAACCTCTCGCAGGACGAGATGCCGCCGCTGCCGGAGCTCGTCGGCGTGATGGCCGGAGCGCTGGGTGCCCGCCCACGCGTCGTGCCGGTGCCGGCAGCGCGCCTGGCCGAAGCGGGCCTCGACCTGCGTTCGGTCTCGCCGTTCTCGAGCCGCTGGATGTCGTGCCTCGAGCCTGCCCGCGCCAAGAGAGAGCTGGGCTTCCGCCACGAGCCGCTCCAGGAATACGTCGGCCGCATCGTCGCGTCGTTCCTGGCCCACCCGCCCGCGGACCAGCCGCCAGCCTACGTCGCCAGCCGCCCCGTCGAACTGGCGTTGGCCGCGCGGCTCTCCTGACGACCTGCGTCATCGCCCTCCACCCTATCCCCTCCCCCCCATCGCGACCCGCTGCGTCTGCGAGCGGCGATTCGTTTCGGGCTAAGCCACCGACCGGGGGGCATTCACTCGAGCCGCAGGCCCACGAAGAGGAACCGGCCCTTCGCTTCCTCCGGCTTCACCTCGACCACGGCTGCGGTGCGGCCGCTGGCGCCGTCCTTCAGCTCGAGCTGGAAGGCGTAGCCCTCCGCCGTGGCCCAGTCGAGCACGTAGAGCCCGCCGCTGCGGTCGATCGGAACGTCGAGACGCGACTCCGTCTGCGCCAGCTCGAGGTCGCCCAGCGCCACGACTCCCTCCTGCTCGACGCGCCGGAGCCGCAGGAACACGGTGTCGTGGCGGCGCGCGGCCAGCACCTCGAGCTTCGGCGCGAACACGACGCTGCGGGCCGCCGCCACGGCATCGGAAGAGGCGGGCGGGGCGACCACGAAGGCCGCGGCGGGACCGGGGCCCGTGCGCGACTCGAGCAGCGCGCGGACGTCGCGAAGCTCGCGAACGAGCGCAGAACGCTCCTCGCGCGACTCGGCCTGCGCGTTCTCCAGCGAGCCGAGGCGCGCCTCGAGCCTGCCGATCGCGCGCAGCGCACGCTCACCGGCATCGTCCTGCTGCGCCTCCTGGGCCACGGCGCGCGTTGCGCCAGCCCCCGTGAGGACCAGCGCGACGCCGAGCATCAGGGCGCCGGCGAGGGGCGGGCGCTCGGTGCGTCGAGGCAGAGCTGAAGCGAGCATGGAAACCTCCGCGCCTATTCTCTGCCCTGGCGCCCTGCCCGCCGGGGAGCCGGCGATCGCGCCGGCGGTCACGGCACGTCGAAGGTCGTCGTGGCCGCAGCCAGGCGTCCGCCGCTGTGGCGGACGACCACGGTGAGGTGATAGCCGCCCTTCTTGCGCGGCGCGAGCACCGACGCAGCAATCTCGAGGTCGTCCCGGGCGAGCAGTTCCGCGTGCCGCCCCGGTGAGAGCTTCATCGCGACCGACCGGGCGAAGAAGTAGCGCTTGCCGACCGGCCTGCCGCCGGCGTCACGCAGCAGCGCCTGCAGCTCGACCTCGCCGAAGCGCTGGCCGTCGACCTCGCGAAAGACGAGGGCCTTCGTCGGCAGCAGCGCGACCACCTTGACCTCGCCGGCCTCCACTCGAGCCTCCACCGCGAGCCCGTCCTCCGCGAAGAGCCCGGGGAACAGCGCCGCCTGGTCGATCGAGCGCTCGGCCCGCTGCACGTCGCTCAGCCACTCGTACCCCTTGCGGTAGCGCAGCGAAAGCCCGGGACGCGCGACCTTCAGCTCGATCCGGTAGAAGCGGCCCGCCTTGCGCCCCGGCGGAGGCGCATAGGCGAGCAGGTAGTAGCCCCGGCTGTCCGTCATGGCCGCCTGCATGCCGCGCCGGAGGTCGTTGCTGTTGACGGACGCCACGGCCCCAGTCTGATCGGCCAGCGTGCGCAGGATCTCCTGCGGCTCGCGCAGGGCGCGGCCCTGCACCGATTGGAGGACGCCCTGGCTCACCATCCGCGTCGTCACCGCGGAGGTGGCCGAAGGAACCGCCTCGGCGCCGGGACCGCCCAGGCCGCGCGCATCCACCGTGTACACCGACACCTGGGCTCGGTTGGCCTCGTCGAGCACGGCTCGCAGCAGCCGGGTCGAGTCGACCTGCGTGCCGCTCAGCGACGTATAGGTCTGGGACATCCCCAGGCCTGCCCGGCCTCCCCCGCAAGCCCCGTCCACGATCTCAGTGACGGTGGCGGCCGGCCGCATCGAATACCCAGCCGAGTAGAAGGCCACCTGCTTGCGGCCCGCCAGCGGCGCCAGATAGCGGGCGAGCGCGGCCAGCCCCTCCATCGCGACGGTCGTTCCCTGCTTCGCGTTCGCCAGGTAGACCCTGGCGAGCGACAGCGCGTTGCTCGGGCCCCCGCTGGTGCCGTCGCAGCTCCGGTTGACGTCCTCCACGAAGCTCGCGAAGGTCGCCTCGGAGTTGCCCGCAGACGGCTTCAGCGCCTCGACGGCGGCCACGAAGGCCGCGAGGTCGTCGGTGAACGGCTGGCGGATCTGCACGCCGCGGTCGAGGGCCACCAGCATCAGGCGCGTGCCGGGATCGACCTGCTCGCGGGCCATCGAGACGATGGCCTGGCGAGCCAGCACCAGGGCATCGGCCGGCGTCGTGTAGAGGTCGACGACCACCACCAGCGCGGGCGGCGCGCCCCCAGCCGTTCCCGGGGCCTCGGGCGAAGGCCGGTGGCCGGAAGGCTCGGGCGGCGCGGGCGAGACGACGCCCGGCATGACCGCCGGCGCTCCCTCGCGCGCTGCGACGAAGCGCACGAACTCGAGCCGCTGCGGCTTTCCCTCCTCGAAGACCTGGATCTCGTCGGCCCGCAGGTCCGTCACCGGGCGGCCGTCGCGGCCGCTGGCGATCAGGTCGATCAGCACCAGATCCACGCTCGCGCCGAAGGCGGGCCTCTGCTGAGGCGTCGCGCGCGAGGTCACGAGGGCCGCGGCCAGGCCCGCGAATGCGACCACCACAAGGCCCAGGCCGCGGCGCGGCAAGGGCGCGCGGGCTTCCGTTGGAAGGCGCCGCATGGTCTCCCTCGTCAGGGCACTTCGAAATCTACCGTCGCGGTGGCGAGCTTGCCCCCGCTGTGACGGGCGACGACCGAGATCTGGTAGCGGCCCTTCTTGGGCGCCGGAACCTGGTTGGCGATCTCGACGCTCTCGCGCGTGCGCAGGTCCGCGTAGCGGTCTCCGGGCAGCTTCATCGCGATCGACTTGGAGAAGAGATACCGCTCGCCCACCGTCTTGCCCTGCTCGTCGCGCAGCAGCGCCTGGACCGCGATTTCGTTGAGGTACTGCCCGCCCTCGGCGTGGAAGGCGAGGATGTTCGTCGGCAGCATCACGGCCACGTTGAGCTTGCCGGCCTCGAGCCAGGGATCGATCCCCAGGCCCTCGGCGGCGTAGAGATCCGGGAAGCGCAGCGCGGCGGCGAGCGCGCGCTCGGAGCGCTTCTGCTCGCTCACCCATTCGTAGCCGCGGCGGTACCGCAGGTTGAGCCCCGGCCGCGAGACTTTCAGCTCGATCGGGTAGAAGCGCCCCTCCTTGCGCCCGCCGGGCGGCGCATAGCCGATCAGGTAGTAGCCGCTCGCGTCCCTGGCGGCGGCCTGCATGCCGCGCGTCATGTCGTTCGTGTTGATCGAGGCCGTGCCGCCCGTGCCGTCCGCGATCGAGTAGAGGATCTCCTGGGGCTCGCGCACGGCGCGCTGCTGGATCTGCTGGGCGTTGCCGAGGCGGATCAGGCGGCTCGGGACGCGCTGGGACCCGGGCACCGCGTCGCCGACCAGGCCGCGCGCGTCGACCGTGTACACGGACACCTGCGAGCGATTCGCCTCGTCGATCAGCGCGCGCAGCAGGCCCGTGGAATCGAGCTGCGCCCCGACCCGCAGGGCCGTGTGCGCCTCGGAGGGACCGGCCTGCATCGCCGAGCGGCCGGAGCCCTGCGCGGAGCCGCTGCCGCAGAGCGCCTCCACGACCGAGGCCGCGATCGACTGCGGCTGCATCGGATAGCCCGACGAGTAGTAGACGACGTGCTTGCGGCCGGGGATCGGGGCCAGGTAGCGGGCCAGCGCGCCGATGCCCTCTGTCGTGGTGGTCATCCCGAGCCGGACGTCCTCGACGAAGGCGCGGGCGACGCCCGCCGCGTTCTTGTCGGCGCCCGCCGTGCCGTCGCAGATCCGCTCGACCTGGTCCACCAGGTCCGACAGGGCCGATTCCTCGCTGGTGATCGTGGGCTTGAGGGCCTCCACCGCGGCGAGGAAGCGGCCGACGTCGTCCGTGAACGGCAGGCGCACCTGCAGGCCGCGGTCGAGGCTGACGAGCATCAGCCGGGTGCCGGGCTCCAACCGGTCGCGCGCCATCGACGCGAGGGCTTCGCGGGTGGGGACGAGCAGCTCGAGGGGCATCGTCGCCAGGTCGACGACCACCACCAGGCTCAGCGGCGAGGTGCTCACGGCCGGAGCGGCCGCCGCGGGCGTCGCCGCCTGGGCAGCCGGCGCGGTGGGGGTGGCGGACGGCGCATCGCTCTGGACGCCGGTCTCGACGAAGCGGACCAGCTCGAGGCGCTGCGGCTTGCCGTCCTCGAGCACCGTGATCTCGCCGGGGCGCAGGTCGGTCACCCGCCGCCCGTTCGAATCCGTCGCGATCAGGTCGATCAGCACCAGTTCGGCGCTGGCGCCGAACACCGGCGGCTTCTGGGGCGTCGCGGGCGGCGGAGCCAGCGTCAGGGCGAGCGCGGCGACCAGACCCGCGAGAGCAACGGAACGCATGCCCATCACCTCCACGATAGACGTCGGCGCGAGCGCGCCATCCCCCGATTGTGCGCCTTGAACGCCACCCCGGCCAGCCTGCAGCAGCTTAGTCGCCCCGCGTGGCTCGCTGGTTCGGATGGCTTGATGGTCACGGTGCACTCGCGGCGTGCCGCGGCCGGCATCGGAGCGGAACGAAAAAAGGGGCGCCCCCGCCAACGGGAGCGCCCCAGAGCGACCGTGAGGCTCGCGGGCTACGCGAGCCGTCGCGGCCGGACTACCAGATGAACTTCGCGCTCAACGTGATGATGCGGCGGCCCCAGTTGACGGTGTTCTGGCCGAAGCTCGCGCTCGACATATTGGCCATATTGGCGTTCATGGAGTACTGGTCCTGGTTGAAGGCGTTGAAGGCGTCCGCGCGCACGATGAGCTGACGTTCGCCCATCACGTAGAAGCGCTTCATGATGCTGAGGTCGGTGTTCCAGAAGCTCGCGGTGCGCTCGGTGTTGCGGCCGGCGCTGCCGTTGCCGAGGCCGTTGGCGAGCGGCAGGCCGTTGGTGCCGAGCGGCGCCGTGTAGCAGCCGTTGTTGGTGAAGTTCTTGTGGTCGTCGTCCCAGGTGACGCCGCAGGAGCCGTTCTGGTTCGGCCGGTCGGCGGCGTTCGTGCTGTTGCCGTTCGAGTCGACGCCGGTTCGGATCGTGAAGGGGCGGCCCGACTGGAATGCGGTGATGCCCGAAAGCTGCCAGCCGCCCAGGACCTGCTTCAGGATGCCCGACTTCGGCCCGGGGACCTCGTAGAGGTAGTTCACCACGAAGCGGTGCGGCACGTCGAACTGCGAGACGCTCCACTCCGCGTCCACGTCGAAGTGGTCCTGCGGCTGCTGCGACGAGCCGTCGGTGCCGGTCTCGCCGAGCGAGGCGTCGTTGTTGCTCTCGAACTTGCTGTAGGTGTACGACGCGCCGAACTGCAGGCCGTGCGACATCCGCTTGTTGGCCGAGAAGTAGACGCCGTTGTACTCGCTGCGGGCCTCGACGTCGTTGCCGCCCGGGCCGACCGTGGCCGGGATCAGGATGCGGGGGCCGAACTGCGGAAAGACGCGCCGCTGCTGCACGCTCGGGATGGCGTTCGCGTTCTGCGTCGCGGCCACGAGAGCTGCCTGCGCCGCCGTCAGCACCGAGGGGTTGGCGTAGATCTGGTTGATGCCGTTGCCGGTCTTGCTGCCGGTGTACCCGGCCTCGAGCACGAAGTCGCCCACGTCACGCCCGATCGAGAAGCTCCAGAACTTGGAATCGGGGTTCTGGGTGTCCTGCGCCGAGTTGATCCACTGGTTGAGCGGGTTGAACACCGGGCTGCCGCCTGCCTGCAGCAGGTTCGGGTAGACGTCGACGACGTTGTTGATCACGGCCGTGTTGACGCGCGGGTAGTTCGAGGCGTTGACCGTCAGCAGGTTGTAGAACAGCACGTCGTAGCCCATGCCGAAGCCGCCCCGGAAGACGGTCTTGCCGTCGCCGAGCAGCTTGTTCGTCGAGCGAGGCGACCAGTTGAAGCCGATGCGCGGCGCCCAGTTGTTGGTGTCCTTCTCCACCGGGCCCGGCACCAGGGCGGCAAGGCTGTCGGCGTCCGTCGCGCCGAACATGCCGAGCGGCACGTCCGAGATCTCGTAGCGAAGGCCGAGGTTCAGCGTCAGGTCGGGGGTGACGCGGAAGTTGTCCTGGACGTAGAAGGCGTTCTGCCACTGATTGGCCTTCCAGCTCGAGGTCTGCAGGGCCTGCGTCAGGCTGAAGGCCGTGCTGTTCATGTAGTCCTGCAGGTTGTTGAAGAGGTACGCCCCCTTCGAGTTGAAGTCCGAGTTGTTGACGACCTTGTTGTAACGGATGTCGGCGCCGAACTTCAGCGTGTGGCGGCCCTTGGTCCAGGTCGTCGTGTTGTTGAACTGGTAGGAATCCGTGATCCGGCTCTGCGGGAAGTTCGCGGAGCCGCCGATCTGGAACAGCCCGGTGATCGTGGTGGTCGGGGTGACCGGATCGTTCTCGGGGAAGTCCAGGTCGCGCTGCACCCAGGAGAAGCGGAACTCGTTCACCACGCTCGAGCCGAAGATGTGGGTGTGGCTCGCCGCCAGGTTGGTGTCCTTGAGGTCCTGGCTGCCGCAGAACACCTCGCCGAAGTTGCAGTAGCTGATCGCGTTCTCGTCCTTGCGCTTGTTGTAGTAGTAGCGCACGGTGACGTTGTCGTTGTCGGTCAGCCGGTGGTCGATGCGGCCGTTGAAGGTGTGATAGGTACTTGGGTCGACGATGCTCATGTTGGCCTGTCCGGTCTCGATCGCCACGCCGTTCACGAGCACGTTCGACAGGTTCCGGAAAACCGGATTCTGCGCGTACACGTCCTGCAGGAAGCCGAGCTGGCTGAGCACCGCCTGGCGGCTCGCCGCCGGCTGGCCGGCGCGCAGGGGCACGCCCGCAAGGGCCGCGAAACCGGCCTGGGTCGGGAAGCGGGTCGTCGTCGCAAGCGAGCCCTCGGGCCTCTGCGCATCGTACTGGTAGAGAGCGAAGAAGAAGGTCTTGTCCTTGATGATCGGTCCGCCGATGCTGGCGCCAGCCTGGTGGCGGGTGAAGGCCGGCATGTCGTCGCGCGTGACGCCGCTGTCTTTCTGGAGGTTGGTCAGCGCGGTGCCGAACTCGTCGTTGCGGTAGTAGTCCCAGACCTCGCCGCGGAACTGGTTCGAGCCCGACTTGGTGATGACGTTGACCTGCGCGCCGCTGTTGCGGCCGAACTCGACGCTGTAGGCGTTCGTCTGCACCTGGAACTCGGCCACCGACTCGGGCACCACCTGCGTGGTCGCGATGGTGACGCTGACGTCGTTGTTGTCCGAGCCGTCGATCATGTAGTTGTTGTTGCGCGAGCGCTGGCCGTTGGCGGCGTAGGTGCCCTGGCCGGTCACGCGCGAAACGTTCGGGCCGGTCGCCATCAGGTTGTTGATGTTCCGGTCCGCCGACAGCGGCAGCTCGACGACCTGGCGCGCGGTGGAGGTGGTGCCGACGGTCGGGTTCGTCTTGTTGAGCTCGACCGCCTCGGCCTTGCCGGTGACCGTGATCGTCTCGCCGACGCTGGCCACCGCCAGCTCGGCGTTGATCGTGACCTCGCCCGAGGACGTCAGGGGGATGTCCTTGAACACGACCGTGTTGAATCCGCTGAGCTCGGCCTTCACCGTGTAGGTGCCGGGGTCGAGCGCCGGGATGCGGTAGAAGCCCTGGGCATCGGACACCGACGAGCGGCCGATGTTGGTGTCGACGTTCGTCGCGGTCACCACGGCGCCCGGAACGAGGCCGCCGCTGGCATCGCGAACGACGCCGGAGATGGCGCCGCGGGTGATCTGCGCCTCGACCGGAGCCGCCAGGATCAGGGCGCCCAGGGCGAGGAACGCTGCCCCGGTGCGGATTGAGAGTCTCATCGGATTCTTCTCCTTCGGAGGTGCGCCAGATTGCCGGGCTGGTCCGGCACTGCGCTACGTTCGGCTGGGCGTTTCGTACGCATCCAGCGTGCCCCGATCGATTAGCGATCGGAGGCACGTAAAGCATTGATTTTGATGGCCTTCACAACTGCCAATCACCTGAATTCTCCAGATAATTGGAATCGCCCGTCCAGGTCATTGGAGTGCGTGGTGGGCCCGGAGCGAAAGGACTAGTGGGAGCAGCGTCGCCCCGGCGGCGATGAGCCCCATCGCCTCGTATCCGACAGCCGCGAAGACGACACCGCTGCCGAGGGCGCCGCCCGCCGATGCCAGGCCCACCAGCACGTCCGAAAAGCCCTGGATGCGCGCCCGCTCGCTCTGGCGCAGCTCGTCCGACAGCAGCGCCGAGCCCGCGACGTAGCAGAGGTTCCAGCCGAGGCCGAGCAGGAAGAGGGAGCCGGCCAGCGGCAGCACCTGCGGCGACAGCGTGGCGGCGAGGCAGGAGACGATCAGCAGCCCGCAGCCCGCGAGGATGACCGCCGGGCGGCCGAAGCTGTCGGCCAGCCGCCCGGAGACCACCGAGAAGACGTACATGCCGACGACGTGGCTCGAGATCACGAAGGAGATGCCCGGCAACCCGTGCTCGTGCCCCTTCATGTGGACCGAGGTGATCACCATCAGCATCACCATCACGGCCTGCGCGAAGACCAGCGAGACGACGGCCAAGCGCGCGCCCGGCTGGGCCAGGATCTCGGTGATCGCCCGCGCTGGCAGCGGTCCGCTGCCCGTTCCGTGGTCGTGGCCGGCGGCCAGCGCGCGCGCGAGGTCGCGCGGCTCCGGCCACAGGCCCGCGAGCAGCGCCGCCATCGCGAGCGCGAAAAGCAGGCTGCTGGCGGCGTAGGGGCCCGCGAGCTCCGCGATTCCGGCCCGCCGGGCGGCGCCGGCGGCGGGCCCCACCAGCAGCGGGCCCACCACGGCGCCCACCGTGCCGCCCATCACGACGAGCGCCAAGGCGCGCGCGCGCCGTCCCGGCGCGTGGACCTCGGCCGCGACGTAACGGCCGAGCTGGAGCGCGGAGTTGGCCATGCCCATCAGCCCCACGCCGAGCAGGAAGCCCGCCAGCCGTCCGGCCGCGACCGAGCGCGAGGCGACCAGCGCGCCCAGGATGCCGACAGCCAGACCCATCGCGAGCGTCGGCCGCCGGCCGAGGCGGTCCATCAGCAGGCCCCAGACGAAAGCGAGCGCGGCGGCGCCGCCCTGGTAGGTGGCGGTCGGCGCGCCCGCCCACACCGGCGTGCCGCCGAGCTGCGTGCCGACGATCGGGCTCACGGTGGAGGCGACCAGGAAGCCGGCGGAGCCGAGGCTCTGCGCGACGAACAGCGTGCGCGCGATGCGGGCGGCGGCGCGCTCGTGCTCTGGCGTCGTCAGCGCAGCATCAGCGAGCGATAGTCCGGCGCCGCCGGGGTCGGCTCGTCGCCGATCGCCTTCTCGACCGCGAACTCGGCCAGTTTCTCGACGGCCCACGGAAAGTGGGCGTCCTTCAGCGAGCGGTAGTCGAGGTCGGGCGCGTAGTTCGTCAGGTCGATGCCGTAGAAGCGGCCGTCCTTGACCGCGAACTCGAGCGCGTTCATGTCGTAGCCGAGCGCCTGGTTGAAGCGCAGCGACAGCTCCTCGGCCTCGTCGCGGATCGCCCGCGGCAGCGCCTCGTAGTTCTGGTCGTAGCCGCCCATCGCCATCGGCTTGGGGTCGTACTGGATCGCCCGCGCGTGGCGGCGGCCGAGCGTCGGCACCCGCACGTAGAGCTCCCAGTCGATGAACTCCTGCAGCATCATCGTCTTCAGCCCGGAGTTGTTGTAGTGGTGGACCAGCTCCTCCAGGCTCGCGACCTTGTGCACGTCGCGCCAGCCGCCGCCGAAGGCCGGCTTCATGTAGCAGGGGCAGCCCACGTAGTCGAGGTACATCGCGAAGTCGGTCGGCCACAGGTTGCGCAGGCTGTCGGCGTTGATGTCCTCGCCGTACTCCCGGTTCGGCAGCACCACCGTCTTCGGCACGCCGATGCCCAGCTTCTCGGCGATCGCGTAGCCGAAGAACTTGTCGTCGGCCGTGCGCCAGAAGACGTTGTTGATGCAGTAGGCGCCCTGCAGCGCGGCCATCTTCAGGTAGACGGAGTAGTAGGGCACCTCGTGGCTGATGCGGTCGAGCACCACGCGGTAGGGCACGGCCTCGTTCAGCTTGGTGCCGCCGAGCTGCACCTGCTCCGCGTGGACGCCCTTGCCCATCGAGTTGACCTTGGCGATGAACGCCTCGGGGAAGGAGTTCTCGCGCCCGCGCAGGACACCGATCCGCATGGTCTCGTCTCCTGGTTCTCGGCCGGCGGCGATTGTAGCGCGGGCTCCCCGCCCGGCGTCTGGCCCCGGCCCGCTCAGCCGAACAGCGTCTCGCGCGCGGCCTGCGAGATCGCCAGCACCGCGGGGTGCTTCAGGCGCCGCTCGACCGAGATCGCGTAGAAGCGCTCCTTGATCTCGGGGATCACGCCCAGGCGGCGCACGCCGAGCTGGCGGCGCATCTCCTGCTCGATCGCGAGCGGCGCGGCGAACAGGCCGCGGCCGGCCTGGCCGAACACGTTCAGCAGCGCCGTGTCGTCGAACTCACCCACCACGCGCGGGCGCAGCTTGCGCGCGTCGAGCCAGTGGTCGAGCTCTCGCCGAAGCGTCGTCGCCTGGCCGGGCAGCAGGAACGGCGCGCCCTCCAGGCAGCCCGGGAACGCCTTGCGAGCGCCGAGCAGCGCCGGCGAGCCGAAGACGCCGATCGCCGTCTCGCCGAGCAGGTGCGAGTAGGCGCGGACCTTCACGCCGGGACCGACCGGCGCGTCGGCGATCACCAGGTCGAGCGCGTGCAGGGCCAGCTCCGCCAGCAGGCGCTCGGGCCGGTCCTCCAGGCACTCGATCAGCACCGGCTCCGGCAGGCGCAGCGCCGGCTCGAGCAGGCGATAGGCGATCAGCTTCGGCACCACGTTGGCGAGCCCGACCGTCAACCTCGCGGGGCGGCCGGTGGGTCGGCCCTTCACGGTGTCGAGCAGCTCGCGCCCGAGGCCGAAGATCTCGTCCGCATAGCGGAAGACGATCCGTCCCACCTCGGTCAGCGCGAGCGAGCGGCCGGCGCGGGCGAAGAGCTTCTCGCCGAGAGCCTCCTCCAGCTCGCGGATCTGCGCGCTCACCGTCGGCTGCGAGATGTGCAGCTTCTCGCTGGCGCGCGTCACGCTGCCCTCGCGAGCGACGGCCCAGAAGTAGCGCAGGTGATGGTAGTTCAGCCATTCCATGCGGCGGGCGCCTACGCGAGCCGCTCGGGCGCGGTCGCGCCGCGGCCGGGCAGGCCGCCCAGGAACTCGCGCAGCGCCGCGTCGAAGGCCTCGGGCTGCTCGAGGTTGGCCAGGTGGCCGGCGCCCGGCACCAGCGCGAGACGAGAGCCGGGGATCGCCGCCTGCAGGGCCCGCGCGTCGGCCGGCGGCGTCAGCACGTCCTCCTCGCCGCAGACGACGAGCGTCGGCACGCGGATCTCGCGCAGCGTCGGCGTCGAGTCCGCCCGCGCCGCCAGGCCGGCGAGCGCGTCCCTGATGCCGCGCGGCGAGGTCGCGTGGATCCTCGCGCGCAGCGCCTCGACGAGCGCCGGGTTCTCGCGCTGCGTGGTGGCGCCGACGAGCCGCGGCAGGAACGCCTCGGCCGCCGCGCCCGCGCCCTCTCTCAGCACCTTCTCGCCCAGCAGCGCCCGGTTGCGGCGCGCCTCCTCGCCGTCGGCCGCCGCGCGCGTGTCCTGCAGCACCAGCCCGCGCAGCCGGTCGGCGTGCCGGCGCACGAACGCGAACGCCGCGTAGCCGCCCATCGAGCAGCCGGCCACGACCGCGCGCTCGACCTCGAGGTGGTCGAGCAGCGCCGCGCCGTCGTCTGCGATGCGCTCCATCGTCAGCAGGCCGTCGCCCGGCGGCGAGGCGCCGAAGCCCCGGCAATCGAAGCGCACGACGGTGTGGTCGGCGCGCAGTGCCTCCGCCTGCGCGTCCCACATGAAGAGGCCGAGCGGGAAGGCGTGCAGGAACAGCACGGCCGGGCCCCGGCCTTCGGCCTCGTAACGGAGCTGGGTTCCGGCGATTCTGGCGATCATTCCTCGACCCCCCACCCTATCCCTCCCCACGCAGGGGGAGTTAGCGGAGCTTCTCCTGGTCGCACCCCGGCAGCAGCTTGCGGACCAGCAGCTCCTGCGCGAGGGCCTGGGCCGCCACGTCCATGCCGCGGGCGTTCCAGTGGCTGTCGGTCGCGAAGTAGGTGGGGCTGAGCGCGCCCTCGGCGCGAGCGAGGGGCTGCGTGAAGTCGACGAACGGAAGCCGCAGGCGGCCGGCGATGAAGCGGACGCGAGAGGCCACCGCGCGCCGGTCGTAGGCCTGCGGGTCGAGTCCGTAGCGGACCTGCGTCAGCTCCCAGACGCCGTCCTGCACCTCCATCCGGCTCGGCACGTAGGCGACGAGGAGCCGGCCGCCGCTTTCCGCGACCTCCCGCTCGAGCGACTGCAGCGTCCAGGTGAAGGCGGACCAGGCCGGGCGCAGGTGGCCGAGCTCAGGCACGCGGAAGAGCTGCAGCTCCTCGTTCAGCTCCAGCTTGCGCAGCGGCTCCCACAGGCCCAGTCCCGCGAGCCGATCGTAGGTTCGCGGGGCGGAGCGCTCCAGCCGGTCCTGCACGAGCGCCACGAGGTACGAGCTCGGCGGGGGCGGCATGGGCGCGGGCGTCGCAGGCGGCGGCTGTGGCACGTACTCCGGCACGGGCAGGTTCGTCACCACGGGCGGCGTCGCCTCGAAGCTCAGCACCGGCTTCGGGAAACCGAGGTTGCTGTCGAGAACCAGGTAGGGGATGTCGTTGTGGTACACGTACAGCACGACCACGTCGGCCCGGTACCTGCGTCCCTCGTCGCGGAAGAAGAGGTATTCCTGGTCCGTGCCGTAGCCGACCGTGCCGCCGTTGATCGCTTCGGTGCGGCAGCCGCGCTCGGCAAGCCGCGCCTCGAGCCGGGCCGTCGGCGTCAGCGCGTCCTCGACCATGAACGCCTCGACGAACGAGTCGCCCAGCGCCAGCACGCGCGCGACGCCTTCGCCTCGCTCGTAGGGCCGGTCCGGCCCACGCAGGCCGCGCGAGTTGAGCGCGAACTCGCTGCTGAAGTCGCGCCGCTCGAAGCGCACCGAGGCGCCCGGCTTCTTGCGCCAGCCGAGGACTGGATCGTGCTCGGTATAGCGCGCGCGCTCGAGCTGCTCCTTGCCGCCGCGCGCCGGTCCCGCGAGCAGGCGCAGCGCGAGCTCGGCCGCGAGCAGCGTCAAGCCGAGGCTGGCCGCCGCCAGCGCCAGGTTCGACAGCGCGCCGCGCAGGCGGGGGCTCACGGCCAGAGCGCCGTCGCGTGCGCCCGGAAGTCGCCGAGCTGGAACCACAGTGCCACGGCCAGCAGCGCCGCCGCGACGGCCCGGCGCAGCCAGGGCCGAGGCAGGGCGAAGACGCCGGCGCCGATCAGCAGCGCCAGCAGCGGCGCCACGAACTGATCCTCCTTGGCCCAGCGCAGCGGGCGCGGGAAGAGCCACGGCTCCTTGGCCAGCATGGTGAGCGCCCAGGCCGAGAGCCAGGCGAGCAGCACCGGCCGCGCGCCCGGTCGCGCCCGCGAAATCGCGAAGGGCGCCGCGACGAGGCCCGCGACCAACGTCGCCAGGAAGCCGCCCAGCCAGACCCGCAGGCTCTGGCGCGACTCGTTGTGGAAGATCAGGAACGTGCGCCCCTCGAAGAGGTCGGCGCCGCTGCCGACGCTGCCCGCTCCCTGCAGCAAGCCGGGCAGGTAGTGGAAGTAGTAGAGGCCGCCCGCGAGCAGGCCGCCCGCGGCGAGCGCGAGCGCGAGCCCCTGCTTGGCCGTCCTCGAAAGCCCCGCCGCGTCGAGCCACAGCAGCGCGAGGAGCGCGAGGCCGAAGAAGCCGACCAGCACCACGAGCGTCGAGTAGCCCAGCACGGCGAGCCCCAGCGCGCAGCCGCACGCGAGCGCGCGCCTCGGGGCTTCGAGCCGCTCGGCCCGGTCGGCGAGCAGCAGCAGGGCGGCCGGGGCGAGCGCCATGCCGAAGGCCGCCGGCGCGTGCGAGCGCGCGATGTGGTGCCACACCGAGACGTCGAGCGCGTAGAGCAGCACCGCGAGCCAGGCGGCTCCGGCCGAGAACGCGCGGCTCGCGACCACGAACAACCAGGGGGCGAGCGCCATCGCCAGCACGGTGTTCACGAGCGGCATCGCCCAGTAGAGGTCGGCGCCCAGCGCGTGGGCCGCGTAGTAGAAGACGTATGGCAGCGGCGAGTAGGGGATCGGCGTGCGGCTGCCGAGGGCGGCGGTCGCCTCGCCGAAGCTCTGCGTTGGCGTCGGCAGGTGCGAGCCGTAGCGCAGCAGCGGGTCGTACTCGAAAGGCATCACCCCCAGGTCGCGCGCGCGCCGCACGTGGATCTCCAGGTCGCCCGGGTCGTAGCCCGGGACGAATGCGAGCGAGCCGTGGAGAAGCGTGCCCGCTGCGACGAGCGCGGCGAGGCCGGTGCGCGCGGGCTGCGTCAGGCGAGCGCAGGCCGCGCGCGTGAGCAGGCCGGCGCCGAGCGCCACCGGCCCGAGGCGCGTGAGCGCCACGAGCAGCGCGAGCGGCGCCTCGCGTGCGAAACCGACGGCGGCCAGGCTGGCGGCCAGCGCCGCGGCGAGCGCGAGCCTCTGGCCCGCGCCGATCAGCAGCGCGAACGCGAAGGCAGCGAGCGGCGCCACGGCCAGCAGCGCACGCGCGTCGCTCGTGAAGGCGAGGCCGCCGGGCGCCGCCAGCTCGAGCGAGGAGAGCCACACGACCGGCCGCTCGGCGTACTCGTCGGGCACGCGCACGAGCGGCTGCGCCTGCAGTGCGAGGTCGAGAGCGAGCGCCTCGCCGGGCGCCGCCGCCAGCTCCAGCGCGTGCTCCGCCCAGGGGCCGCGCGACAGCACGAGACGTCCGACCGGCGAGCCGTCGGCGTGCAGTGACACGGCGGTGCGCACGCGTGCCATCGCCTTCAGCGAGAGCCGCCAGGCGCCGTCCCTGGAAGCGAGCGGCAGGCGCAGGCTGGCGCCGCTCGCCGCGCTCCGGAAGCGGAAGCGGGTTTCGAGCGTCGCCGCCGGCGGGTCGAGCGCCGCGACGTCCTGCTCGATGTCGGTGCGCAGCGACTCCGACCAGCCGTCGCCGAGGTAAGGGCTCGCGAGCCCGCCGACGCCGAGGCGGACCCGCTCGGGCGGGCGCGCGGCGAAGGCGGTGGCGAGCGCCAGCGCCACCGCCAGTCCGGCCGCGCTCGCGCGCGAGCCCACGCTACGGGACCGCGTAGACGACGTAGTGGGGATTGCGGTACAGCTCGCGCAGCGCGGGGTGGCGGCGTCGCGGCGGGATCACCACGTAGCTCGCACGGTAGCGCGCGGCGATCGCGATCAGCTCCTCGTCGTCGAGCCTGGCGAAGCCGTCGCGACCCAGCACCTCCATGCGCGCGCCCCACTCCAGCGCGAAGGCGTCGTCGAAGTACTGCTGCGTGCCGTCCTTCCACTCGCCGACGCTGGTGCGCTCCGAGAAGACCCGGAAGCCGGTCTCCTGCGGCGGCGTCACCAGGATCGCGTCCTTCGGCGTGTTGAGGCGCACCCAGTCCTGCACCTCGCGCCAGGAGCCGCTCTCCCACTTGAGCCGCTTGCGCGCGTAGGTGTCGGGGCCGAACCAGAAGAGCGTCGCGACCAGGGCGGCCGCGGCCACCAGCGGACGCGTCAGCCGGCCGGCTTCGCGGCCCATCGCGAGCACGACGCCGATTGCGGCGGCGAGCAGCACGGTGGGGTGGACGAGCGTGGCGAAGGGGTACTCCGTCGGGTTCCACTCGAGCCGAGGGCCGTCCCAGTCCGCGAGGCCGACGAGCGCGCCGACCGCCAGCAGCCGCGCCCAGGTCGCGGGCGCGGGCCGGCCCAGGCTCGCCTGCAGGAACACCGCGAAGGGCATCAGCGGCTCGAGCCGCGGGTCGACCAGGATCGCCCCGGTGACGAGCGCCACCGCGCGCGCGGCGCCGCCCGCGCGCCAGCCCGCGACGATCCCCTCGGCCGCGAGGCCGTAGAGCAGCAGCATCAGGAAGCGCCAGCAGCGGTGCGGCTGCGCCTGCAGCACCGCCTTCAGCGGCAGCACCTCGGTGAAGATGGTGCCGAGCACGAACAGCGCGGCGAAGGCGGCGAAGAAGAGCGCCAGCACCCGGCGCTTCTCGCGCGGCTGGCGCGACAGCGACAGCGTGCCGAGCGCGAGCAGGAACGCGGCCGCCGGCAGGAAGGCGCCGAAGGAGCTCGGGAAGCTGTGGAACGACGAGCGCAGGCGCAGCAGATCCAGCCACTCCTGCGTCATCGGCGCGCTGCGCGAGAGCGCCCAGAAGGCGAAGGGCACGAGCGGCAGGATGCCGGCCGCGAGCCGCTGCAGCGTGCGCCGGCTGCCCGCCTGCTTCCACTCGGTCAGCACCGCCAGCAGGCAGGGCGCCAGCACGTAGGCCGAGTAGAGCAGGTGGTTGTAGGCGCCCAGCGAGAGCACCAGCAGCGGCAGCAGCCGGCGGCCCTCCAGGAACCACACGATCGCCCAGATCACCAGCGCGGAGGCGATGTGCGAGTGGCTGAACTGCACCCGGTAGAGCGCCTCGTTGGCGATGCCCACCCGCACGGGGATCGCGGCCAGCATCGCCACCAGGCCTGCCGCCGGCCCGCCGAAGAAGCGCCCGATGCGGTAGACGCCGGCGTACGCGCCGGCGATCGAGGCGACGTAGAGCAGGAAGAAGGCGGCGGGCACCGCGTCCGTGTCCGGCAGCAGCGCGCCGAGCGTCCGGTAGAAGAGCGTGGGGAAGCGGTCGCCCGTCGCCACCATCGCGTCCCAGCGGTAGAGCGAGGGGTCGATGAAGCTCTTCAGGATCGGGACGGTGATGCCCTGGTTCGAGTCGCCGTAGCGATAGCCGACGAGCTCGATCGAGGCGAGGGCCAGCAGCAAGGAGAAGCTGAGGCCCTCGACGAGGCTGAAGCCGCCGGCCTGCGGATCGCGAGAGCCCGCGGGGCTCGGGTTCGGGATCGCCATCCGCGGCCGAGTCTACTCCACGCCGCCCCCGCGCCCGGCGCGCCGCTGCTCGCGCTTCGCGCGCGCCTCCGCCAGCCGTTCCTCGGCCATGCGGTCGGCCGTCCGCCCCGGCGGCAGGCCGAGCGAGCGCGCGCGCGCCCACAGCTCGCGCAGGCGGCCGCCGATGCCGCGCACCCGGGCGACGATGCCCTCGTCGTCGAGATCGCCGGTCTCGTAGAGCAGGCTCAGCAGGCCGCCCGCGTTCGCCACGTAGTCGGGCGCGTAGAGCACGCCGCGCGCGGCGAGGGCGTCGTCGTGGCGCGGCTCGAGGAGCTGCTCGTTGGCGCCGCCGACGACGGCACGGCAGCGCAGCCGCGGCAGCGATGCGTCGTCGAGGATGCCGCCCGCGGCGTTCGGCGAGAAGACGTCGCACTCCAGGTCGTAGATCGCCGCGGCCTCGACGGCGGTCGCCCGCAGCTCGCGCACCGCCCGCTCGGCGCGGCCCGCGTCGACGTCGGCGACCGTGAGGACCGCGCCTTCGTCGGCCAGCAGCCGGCACAGCCGGTAGCCGAGGGCGCCCAGGCCCTGGACGGCGACGCGCAGACCGCGCAGGGGGACGCCGAGCGTCTGCGCGGCCGCCTCGATCGAGGCGAAGACGCCGAGCGCCGCCAGCTCGGCCGTCTCGTAGCGCCGGCCGGGACCGGTGTGGCTGACGTGCTTGGTCAGGCGCGAGAGCACGGCCACGTCGCGGCCGTCGATCCCCATGTCGCAGCCGGTGTGGAAGCGGCCGCCCAGCCGGTCGAGCGCGCGCGCGTAGGCCTGCAGCAGCGCGCGTGTCTTGTCGCGCGCCGGGTCGCCCAGGATCACGGCCTTGCCGCCGCCGCGCTCGATTCCCGCGAGCGCCGCCTTGTAGGTCATCGCCCGCGCGAGGCGCAGCGCGTCGACGGTCGCGCTCTCGAGGTCGGGGTAGAGGCGCATGCGCGTGCCGCCCACGGCGGCGCCGAGCGAGGTGTCGTGGATCGCGATCACCGCGCGCAGGCCGGAGGCCGGGTCGCGCAGCAGCACGACCTCCTCGTGGCCGAGCTGCTCGGCGAGTGCCAGTGCCTGGGGGAGCAAGGGTGGAGGTCTAGCGGAAGCCGCCCCGGCCGTCGCCCAGCAGCACCAGCACGGAGCTGGCGCCGGTGTCCGTGACGGCGACGTCGGGCAGCCCGTCGGCGTTGAAGTCGGCCGAGACGATCGTGGCGGGACCCGAGCCGCCCCCGACCCGCCGCGGCGTCTCGAAGCCGCCCTGGCCGTCGCCCAGCAGCACCGACAGCGTGTTCGAGCGCTGGTTCGCCAGCACCAGGTCGGCCCGCCCGTCGGCGTTCAGATCGAGCGCGACGGCGCTGCGGGGCTGGCCCTGGGCGGCGAGCTCCGGCTTGGCGCTGAACGAGCCGCCGCCTTCCCCGAGCAGCAGCGAGATCGTGCCCGCGCGCGAGTTGGCCACCACAAGGTCCGCGCGGCCGTCGCGGTTGAAGTCGGCGCTCGCTGCTCCGAGCGGCAGGTCCCCGACCTCGCTGGTCGCCCCCGCGCGCAGGCCGCCCGAGCCGTCCCCGAGCAGCACCGCGAGCTGGTCCTCGTCCGAGTCCACCACCGCGAGGTCCGCGGCACCGTCGCCATTGAGGTCGGCGGCGAGCACGCTGAAGGGGGCCTTGCCGACGCCGATCCGGCCCGCGCCCGCGAAGCGGCCGTCGCCCTGCCCCAGCAGGATCAACGCCTCGGCCGACTTCTGGCCGACCACGGCGAGGTCGGGGCGGCCGTCGCGGTCGAAGTCCGCGGTCGCGAGCCCGACGGGGAGCTTCACGCCGGCGTCGAAGCGCTGCGCGCCCGCCAGGTTGCCGCCCGCGGCGCCGAGCAGCACCTCGATCTCGTCCGAGTCGTAGTCGCAGACCGCCACGTCGGGGCGGCCGTCGCGGTTGAAATCGGCGACCACCAGGTCGACCGGCTTCCTGCCGCCGAGCGCGAAGCGGCGCTGTGCTGCGAAGCCGCCCGCGGCGCTGCGCAGCAGCAGCGAGACGTCGTTGTCGCTGGAGTTGGCCACGGCCAGGTCGGGCCGGCCGTCGGCGTCGAAGTCGCCGACGCCGATGCCGATCGGCTGGATTCCGACCGGGAAGCTCGAGGCCGCGAAGAAGACGCCCGCTCCGGCCGAGAGCAGCACCGTCACGTCCTGCGAGAGCTCGTTCGCCACCACCAGGTCGACGCCGCCGTCGCCGTTGAAGTCGGCCGCCGCCAGCGCCACGGGCTGCGTGCCGGCGGCCTGGCTGATCGCCACGCTCAGGCCGCCGACGCCGTCGCTCAGCAGGATCGAGACGTCGTCCGAGGCGCGGTTGGCGACCGCGATGTCGGAGCGCCCGAGACCGGTGAAGTCGGCGCTGATCAGGCGTTCCGGCCGCGTGCCGACCGCGAACTCCCTCGCCGTCTCGTAGGTGCCGCCGCCCAGTCCCACCAGCACCGAGACGGTGTTCGAGCCGGCGTTGGCGACGACCAGGTCGGGCGTCGCGTCGGCGTTCGCCCTCACCGCCACGACCGCCGCGGGCTCCACGCCCACCGCGGCGACTCCCAACTGTCGGAACTGCGTGTCCGGGCCCTGCAGCCAGATCGCGACGTCGTTGGCGGCCGATCGGGTGATGGCCAGGTCGGGCAGCCCGTCGATGTCGGCGTCGACCACCGCGACACCGCTCGGCGAGGAGCCGACGGCGAGGCTGACCGGGTCGTCGAAGCCGCCCCCGCCCGTGCCGAGCCGCAGGCTGACGACGCCGGTGCCTTCGTGCACGACCACCAGGTCGGGCCGCGCGTCCAGGTTGAGGTCGGCCACCGCGAGGGCGCCCGGGCCGTCGCTGCCGCTGCCGATGCGCGTCGTGCGCGTGAAGACGCCGGCGCCGTTGCCGCTGAGCACGGCGATCTCGTCGCTCGCGCGCAGCGTCACGACCGCGTCGAGCGAGCCGTCGACGTCCACGTCGGCGAGCTCGACCCCCGAGGGCGAGCCGCCGAGCGCGTAGGTTCCCGCGGCGCTGAAGCGGCCGTCCCCGTTGCCGAGCAGGACCGTCAAGCCGCCGGACTGCTCGGAGCAGACCACCACGTCCTGCGAGCCGTCGCGGTTCAGGTCTCCGACCGCCAGCGCGCGCGGGCGGTCGGAGAGCACGAGCGTGCCGGCCGCGCCGAAGCTGCTCGGGCCGCCGGCACGCGTGGCCGGCGCGCCGGCGACGGCGAGCGCGAGCGCGGCGCACAGCAGCCGCCGGACGAGGGATCCCGATCTGGAGAGTTGCATTCGAAGGACGGCGGCTCCCTGGCGCGCGCCCCTGGCGCGCTTTGAACGGCTCCCTAGGTTAACAGCCGCGCCTCGCGCGCCGAAGCCGGGGCTCAGCGCGGCTCGAACGAGACCGCCGCCGGCGCACGGCGCACCACCAGCTTGGCGCGCAGCCGGTAGGCGAGCCGGGCTCGCCGGTACGGGCTTTCGAGCAGGCACAGCGCGTGGGTTCCGGGGAGCAGGCGCCAGAATGCCGACTGCCCGGCGCCCACGGTCTCCGCCAGACAGCGGCCGCCGCGCAGGCGTCCGAACCCGACGCGCCCCTGCTCGACGCGCAGCAGTATGTCGGCGCCGCCCGGGGCGCTCACGCAGGCGAGGGAGAGGCGTTCTCCTGTGGGAGGCTCGCCGCGCTCGAAGGGCACGAGGCTCCCCCGCGGCAGCAGCTCGCGCTCGGCCGCTTCGCGGCAGCCCTCGCCGGCCGAGTCGGCCGCGAGCAGCGTGCGCTCGTCGTTCAGGAAGCGGTCGAACTGCCCGAGCTCGACGTCGTAGACGAAGTAGGTGAACCCGAGGTGCTCCGTGGGATCGAGCGCGTCGCGCACGAAGCGGTGCTGCTCGAAGTCGAAGACGCCGGCCAGCACGTTCGCGGAGAAGACGATACTGCCGGGGAGCAGGTGCACGGGGTCGAGGCGGTCCTCGGGGATGCCGCGTTCCGCCAGCCAGCCCGCGACACGCTCACGGTTCTGGCCCCAGTCGAGGTTCGAGTCGGCCACCCAGCGGAACGCCTCGCGCTTGGGCTGCACCAGCAAGTTCGTGTAGGCGAGCGGGTTGCCCCAGTACGGAATCACGCTCGCGAGCGACATCGCGCTCACGGCGACCGCCGCCCCGAGGCCGCGGCCCGGCCTCCGCTCGAGCAGCGGAGCGAGCCCTGCGCCGCTGAGCAGCCACGCAAACGGCAGGCACTGCAGCACGAAGCGGTAGCCGATCTGCGCGCGGAAGAGCAATGAGAAGTAGAGGAGGTTGAGGAGCAGGTTGACGGCCAGCAGCCGGCACGCCGGGTCGCGCAGGAGCCGCCGGGCCCGCAGCAGCAGCGCGAGGCCCAGCAGCTGTGCGGCGAGGGCCGCCAGCGGCGTCTTGAGCGCCCACAGCGCCACGAAGTACCAGGACGCACCAGCGTCGAGTTTCTGGCCGAGCAGGACCACCGGGCCCCAGTCGCGCTCGCTCGCGAGCGAGGCGTCGAGCCCGGTGAGGAAGGCCGCCGGCAGCGGCAGCCGCAGCGGCGGCGCGGCGTCGGCCAGCGCGCGCAGCGGTCCCGACCTCAGGCCGATCTGCGCGAGCGGCCGGCCGATCTCGAGGAACAGGTAGGCCGCGTTCAGCACCAGCAGCGCGACGGCCGCCGCGGCCAGCGCCAGCGCCGCGCCGCGCGCGCGCGAAACGCGCGGCGCGCCTGACGGCCGGCAGAACGGCAGCGCGAGCAGGCCCGCCGCCAGCAGCAGCGCGCTGAACTTGGTCGCGAGCGCCAGGCCGAGCGCGAGGCCCAGCAGCGCGGCCCTCGGGAAGTCGGGCCGGCGGGCGAGCGCCAGCGCGGCGCCGAGCGCGAGCAGGTTGGCGAGCGCGTAGACGGCGTCCACGGTGACCAGGCTGCCGTGCGCCACCAGGTTGGGATCCAGCGCGAGCCCCGCGCAGGCGAGCAGGCCCGCCGCCTCGCCGAAGCTCGCCCGCCCCACCAGGAAGGAGGCGAGCAGCAGCAGGCCGAGGCCAGCCAGCGTGGGCAGGCGCGCCGCGAAGCGCTGGCCCTCCGGGCCGGCGCCCGCCTCGCGCGCGAAGCGCCGCGCGAGAACGTTCGGGATCACGACCGGCGTCTTCGAGTTGAAGCGCGCCGCGCTCGAGCGCTCGCCGACGCCTTCGTCGAGCAGCCGCAGGGACCAGTCGAGGTGGAAGCGCTCGTCGTAGGTCCAGCCCTGGCGCCAGGCCGCCGTCGCCGCGGCCGCCAGCGCCAGGCACGCCAGCGCCAGGCAAAGCACTCGCAGGGGCCGCATCGCGCGGCGATTATAGGTGCGCGCCACGCGCTACAATCCGCGCGCTCTCCACATGCGCGGCGCGGTTTCGCTCCGGGGGCTGCACAAGGCCTTTGCCGGCGTCACGGCCGTGCACGACGTCTCGCTCGAGGTGCGGCCCGGAGAGTTCCTCACCCTGCTCGGGCCGTCCGGCTGCGGCAAGACGACGCTGCTGCGGCTGGTCGCCGGCTTCGAGCGGCCGGACGCGGGGGAGATCGCGATCTCGGGGCGGTCCGCCGACGGCCTGCCGCCGTACGCGCGGCCGGTCAACACCGTGTTCCAGCACTACGCGCTCTTCCCGCACCGCGACGTCGCGGGCAACGTCGCCTTCGGGCTCGAGATGGCGCGCGTGCCCCGCGCGCAGATCGCCGCGCGTGTCGCGCGCGCGCTCGAGATGGTCCGGCTGCCGGGCTTCGAGCGGCGCCCTGTCGACCAGCTCTCGGGCGGGCAGCGCCAGCGCGTGGCGCTCGCGCGCGCGGTGGTGCTCGAGCCGGAGGTGCTGCTGCTCGACGAGCCGATGGCGGCGCTCGACGCCCAGCTGCGCAAGGAGATGCAGGTCGAGGTCAAGAACCTGCAGGAGCGACTCGCCACCACCTTCCTGTTCGTGACGCACGACCAGGAGGAGGCGCTGGTCATGAGCGACCGCATCGGCGTGATGAATGCCGGGCGCCTCGAGCAGACGGGCGACCCCGAGTCGCTCTACGAGCGGCCACGCACGCGCTTCGTCGCGGAGTTCATGGCGGTGAAGAACCTGCTGCCGGCTCGCGTGACGGAGCTGCGCGCGGGCGAGGCGCTGCTGCGCGCGGAGGCCGGCTTCGAGCTGCGGGCGCGGGACGACGGCGGCTACCGCGCGGGAGCGCCGGTGCTGGTGGGCGTTCGGCCCGAGCGGCTGGGGCTCGGCGAGCGAGACGGCCTGCCACTGCTGCGCGGGACGCTCGAGGACGAGATCTACCTGGGCGACCGCACCGACTGGCGGGTGCGCGTGGGCTCGGCCGTGCTGACGGTGTCCGAGGGCGCCCTGGCCGCGGCTCCCCGCCGGCGCGGCGACCCGGTCGCCGTGCGCTACGCGCCGGCCTCGCTGCTTCGGCTCGAGGAGCCGTGAGCCCGCGGCGCGCCACGTTCCTGCTGCTGGCGCCCTGCCTGCTGGTGCTGCTGGCCCTGTTCGTGGCGCCGCAGCTGCTGATGCTGGAGGCCTCGCTCGGGCGGCGTTCCACCTACGGCGCCGTCGTCCACGACTGGAGCCTGGTGAACTACTGGCGCGCCTTCGACCCGCTCTACCTCGGCATCTTCGCGCGCAGCGTGCTGCTGGCGCTCGGCACCACGCTCGCCTGCCTGCTGCTCGGCTGGCCGGTCGCCTACTGGCTGGGCGTCAAGGTCGAGGAGCGCCTGCGCGGCGCGCTGCTGGTGCTGGTGATCCTGCCCTTCTGGACCAGCTTCCTGGTGCGCATGTACGCCTGGATCGTGCTGCTGCGCTCCGAAGGCCCGCTGCGGCTCGGGCTCGAGGCGCTCGGCCTGCCCGCGCCCGAGCTGCTCTACACCGACGCCGCGGTGCTGCTGGGCCAGGTCTACGGCGAGCTGCCGTTCATGATCCTGCCGCTCTACGCCGTCACCTCCCGGCTCGACCGCGGCCTGCTCGAGGCCGCCTCCGACCTCGGCGCCACGCCCCTCGCGCGGCTCCTGCGCGTCACGCTGCCGCTCACGCTGCCGGGCATCGCGGCCGGCTGCGTGCTCGTGTTCGTTCCTTCGCTGGGCGCGTACCTGGCGCCCGACCTGCTGGGCGGCGCGCGCACGGCCTACGTCGGCACGCTGATCCAGAGCCAGTTCGCCGTCGCGCGCGATGCGCCGTTCGGTTCCGCGCTGTCGTTCCTGCTCTCGCTGCTGGTGCTCGGGCTGCTGCTGCTGTTCCGGCGCCCGCTGCGCGCCGCCGAGGCTTCGTGAAGGGCGGGCTCGCCCTGCTGAGCGGGGCGGTGCTGGCGTTCCTGTACGCCCCGATCGCGGTGCTGGTCGCGTTCTCCTTCAACTCGGGCCGGCTCGCCTCGAGCTGGCAGGGCTTCACTCTCGACTGGTACGCGCGCCTGCTGTCGAACCCCCAGGTGCTGGGCGCGCTGCGCAACAGCCTGATCGTGGCGGCGCTGACGACGCTGCTGGCCACCGCGGTGGCCACCGCCGCCGCGCTGGCGCTCGCCCGCCGCCGCGTGCCCGGCAAGGCCGCGCTCGGCGCGCTCGTCACGCTGCCGATCGTGGTGCCGGAGATCGTGATCGCCAGCGCGCTGCTGCTGCTGTTCTCCGGCGCGGGCCTGCGGCTCGGCTTCGCCAGCGTGATCCTGGCGCACCTCTCGTTCTCGGTCTCCTACGCGGTGATCGTGGTGCGCGCGCGCTTCGCCGGCCTCGACCTCAGCCTGGAGGAGGCCGCGATGGACCTGGGCGCGGGGCCCTGGCGCAGCTTCTGGCACGTCACGCTGCCGGGCATCGCGCCGGGCGTGCTGGCGGCGGCGCTGCTGGTGTTCGCGCTGTCGATCGACGACTACGTGATCACCTCCTTCGTGGCCGGCGTCGGCTCGACGACGCTGCCGGTGCAGATCTACTCGATGCTGAAGAGCGGGCTCTCGCCCGAGATCAACGCGGTCTGCAGCGTGCTGCTGGCCGCCACCAGCCTGCTGCTGCTGTCGGCGCACCTGCTCGCGCGCGGCCGCTCCACCCGGCTGGCGCTCGGGCCGGGCGGGCTCGGGCTGCTGATCCTGCTGTTCCCGTTCCTGGCGCAGCCCTCCGCCGGCGCGCGGCGCACGCTCAACCTCTACATCTGGTCGAACTACATCGCCCCCGAGACGCTCGCCCGCTTCGAGCGCCGCCACGGCGTCAAGGTGCAGCTCGACCTGTACGACAGCAACGAGGCGCTGCTCGCCAAGCTGCAGGCGGGCAACGTCGCCTACGACGTCGCCTGCCCCTCGAACTACGTGATCGAGGTGCTGCTGAAGCAGCGCCTGCTGCGGCCGCTCGACCGCGGCGCCCTGCCGCACTTCGAGAACCTGGAGCCGGGCTTCCTCGGGCTCCAGCACGACCCCGGCAACGCCTACAGCGTGCCCTACTTCTGGGGCACCACCGGCATCGCCTACCGCAAGAGCCGCACCGGCCGAATCGACTCCTGGGCGGCGCTGTGGGACGAGCGCCTGCGCGGGCGCGTGCTGATGCTCGACGACCCGCGCGAGACGCTGGGCGCCGCGCTGCTCCGGCTCGGGCGCGGCATCAACGAGACCGACCCCGCCGCGCTGCGCGAGGCACAGCGCCTGCTCGTGCTGCAGAAGCCGCTGGTGCGCGCCTACAACTCCTCGAACTTCGAGGACGTGCTGCTCTCGGGCGACGTCTTCGCCGCGCAGGGCTGGAACGGGCAGTTCGCGCGGGCGATGGAGCAGGACCCCGACATCGAATACGTGATCCCGAAGGAGGGCTCGGCGCTCTTCCTCGACAGCCTGGTGGTGCCCGTGAACGCGCCCGACCCCGAGCTCGCGCACCGCTTCATCGACTTCGTGCTCGAGGCCGAGGTCGCGGCCGAGATCTGCCGGACGATGGGCTACTCGACGCCCAACCGCGCCGGCCTCGCGCTGCTGCCCGAGTCCGTGCGGGCGAACCCCGCGATCTTCCCGCCCGCCGACACGATGGCACGGCTCGAGCTGCTGCGCGACGTGGGCGAGGCCACCGTGCTCTACGACCGCCTGTGGACCGAAGTGAAGACGAGCCGCTGAGAGGCGGCGCGCGCGGCGCAAGACGCCGCTACAATCATCGGATGGTGCGATCCCGATCGGCGCTCCTGCTCCTGGCGGCGCTGGCCGCCGCCGGCCAGGCCGGCGCCGCTGATCCCGAGGCCAAGCAGGCCGCGCGCGGCGGCAAGATCTACCTCGTCAAATGCGCCGGCTGCCACGGCAAGCAGGGCCAGCCGGTGCCGCTGTTCGAGAAGATCAAGATCCGCGCGCTGAACGACCCCGAGTGGCACAAGGCCCGCACCGACGACGAGATCCGCACCAGCATCGCCAAGGGGCGCCCGGGCACGCCGATGCGGGCGTTCGAGGAGGAGCTGAAGGCCCAGGAGATCGACGCGCTGGTGGCCTTCGTGCGGAGCCTGCCGCCGAAGCCGTAGGACGGCCCGGGCGGGCTCAGGCCACGCGGTTGCGGCCCGCCTCCTTCGCCCGATAGAGCGCGCGGTCGGCCTCGCGCACGAGGTCGCCGGGGGCCGCCACCTGCGGGGACGGGTAGGTGGCGACGCCGATCGAGACGGTGACCCGGATCGGCTCGCCAGGGGCGTGGAACGGGTGCTCCTCGACGGCGCGGCGCAGCCGCTCGCCCATCTTCAGCGCGTCGGGATACTCCGTCTGGGGCAGGATGAAGACGAACTCCTCGCCCCCGTAGCGGCCGACCAGATCCACGTTGCGCGCGACCTCCTTCATCAGGCGCGCGACCTCACGCAGGACACCGTCGCCCGCCGGGTGCCCGAAGCCGTCGTTGATCAGCTTGAAGTGGTCGATGTCGACCATCAGCACGCTGACGGCGCCGGAGTAGCGGCCGACCCGGTCGCACTCCTTCACCAGCAGCTCGTGGGTGTGGCGATGGTTGAACAGGTCGGTCAGCCCGTCGCGCACGGCGAGGCGCTTCAGCCGCTGCACCAGCCGGCTGTTCTCGGTGACGATGTGGGCCTGGTTGGCCACCTGCGACAGAAACGCGTCGTTCTCCGCCGAGACCCGGGCGGCCGCCCGGCCCGAAAGCGCCATCAGGCCGCTGAGCGTGCCGCCCGTCATGATCGGGTAGGCGAGGAAGCCGCCGAGGCCGGCCTCGAGCGGGCCCGTGGCGCCGCCGCGCGGCGAGAAGAGCCGCGCCGAGACGCGCGCGAAGCCCGCGCCGCCGCGCTGAAGGGCGATCGCGGCCAGCAAGCGCTGCTTGGTCTCGTCGACCACGGGCGGCAGTGCCGGCCGCTGCGCCGCGATCAGCACCTCGAGCTCGTCGCCGTCGACGAAGGCCATGGCGCCGAGCGCGAAGTCGACCACCCGCGCCACCAGCGCCATCACCGAGGTGAAGGTCTCGTCGAGCTCGGCCACGTTGCGGGCGACGCGGCCGATCTCCGACAGGATCGTCGCCTCGTAGAGCTTGCGGTCGAGCAGCTCGTTCACCCGCGACAGCACGTCGGCCGACGCGCGTGGCCGTTCGCTGCCGGGCGGGTGCTGGGCCTGGCGCCCCGCCTCGAGCACGTTGCGCACGAGGTCGAGGATGCGCTGCGGCTCTGCGTCCTTGGTGACGTAGTAATCGGCGCCCGTCTCGATGCCCCAGAAGCGGTCGCCGGCCTGGTCCTTGCTCGTCAGGATGATGACGGGCACGCCGCGCGTCAGCGGCTCGCTCTTCAGCAACCGGCAGGCCTGGTAGCCGTTCATGCGGGGCATGCTGACGTCGAGGATCACCAGGTCGACCTCCCGCGCGAGCGCCTTCTCGACGGCCTCCAGGCCGTCGGCGGCCGTGAGCACGGAGAGGCCCGCTCCGGCGAGCATCTTCTCGATCATCCGGAGCACGAGCGGGCTGTCGTCGGCGATCAGGACGGTGGCAGAGGACACGTTTGCAATGGTGAAGCGGGGCATCTTACCATTGGCGGCCCGCGGGATCCCTGGGGGCGACGATCCCTAAGCTCTTGGCGGACATAGCGTTCCGGGTGCAACTTTTCCCCGTCCGGGTTCGTAGATTCCTCCAGTTGAACGCTCCCCATTCGCTCGCAGAGGTGTCATGGCTTCCAAGCGCGCCCGGATCCTGATCGGCATCGCGGCCGTCCTCGTCGTCGGAGGCGTGGTCGCCGCCAACGTCGCCAAGGAGCGGCGAAACCGCATCACGGTACAGACCGAGAAGGTGTCCCGGCGCGATCTGGTGTCGATCGTGACCGCTTCCGGCGAGGTCAAGCCGCGCAAGTTCGTCAACGTCAGCGCCAACGTCTCGGGCCGCATCACGCACCTGCTGGTGCGCGAGGGCGACCGGGTCAGGAACGGCCAGGTGCTCGCCCGCATCGACTCGACCCGCTTCGACGCCGCCGCCCGGCAGTCCGCGGCGGGTGTAGCGGCCCAGAAGGCCGACCTGCAGCGCGCGATCGCCGACCTCGACGTCTCCAAGCTGAACCTCGAGCGCACGCGCCAGATGCACGCCGAGAAGCTGGTCTCGGACCAGGTCTTCGACCAGGCGGAGGCGGACTGGCGCATGAAGGTCGCCAACGTCGACTCGCTCCGCAAGCGCATCACGCAGCAGGAGGCCGCGCTGGCCAGCAGCCAGGACGACCTCGAGAAGACCACGGTCTTCGCTCCGATGGACGGCTACGTCACCAGCCTGGCCAAGGAGGAAGGCGAGGTCGTGATCGGCGCGCAGAGCTTCCAGCCGACCGTGATCATGACCGTCGCCGACCTGTCCGTGATGGAGTGCGAGGTGATGGTCGACGAGACCGACATCGCCAACCTGAAGCTCGGGCAGTCCGCCGAGATCCGCGTCGACGCGCTCGACCAGGCCAAGATCAAGGGCGAGGTCACCGAGATCGGCTCTTCGGCGATCCCGCGCGGCCAGACCACCGGCGGCACCTCGACGGCCAACACCGGCAACCAGGCCAAGGATTTCAAGGTCAAGATCACGCTGCAGGACCCGCCGGCCTCGATCCGGCCGGGGCTGAACGCCGCCGCCGACATCACCACCGCCCGCAGGGAGAAGGTGCTGGCGGTGCCGATCCAGGCCGTCGTCGTGCGCGAGGTCGACAAGGAGGGCAAGGTGGTCGACCCCGGCGCCGCCAACCAGCCCGACGCCTCGCCCTCGCCCGAGACCACCCGCCGCCGGGCCGAGGAGAAGGAAGGCGTCTTCGTGGTCAACTCCGGCAAGTCCAAGTTCAAGCCCGTCAAGACCGGCGTCGTCGGCGAGACCGAGATCGAGATCCTCGAGGGGCTCGCCGAGGGCGAGGAGCTCGTCACCGGTTCGTACAAGGTGCTGCGCACGCTGAAGGACGCCGCGGTGGTGACGGCCGAGCCGCGCAAGGGCCGTTCGTGAGCGCCGCGGCCTCCGCCCTCGCCCCCGGCGACGATCGCGTCATCGTCGCCGAGAACCTGTGGCGCACCTACCAGATGGGCGCCGAGGAGATCCACGCGCTGCGCGGGGTGAGCTTCGAGATCAAGCACGGCGAGTACCTGGCCGTGATGGGGCCCTCGGGCTCGGGCAAGTCGACGCTGATGAACCTGATCGGCTGCCTCGACACGCCGAGCCAGGGCACCTACATCCTGCGCGGCAAGGTCGTCTCGCAGATGGACGACGACGAGCTCGCCGAGATCCGCAACCGCGAGATCGGCTTCGTGTTCCAGACCTTCAACCTGCTGCCGCGCGCGACGGCGCTGCACAACGTCGAGCTGCCGCTCGTCTACGCCGGCGTGCCCAAGGAGAAGCGCCTGGAGCAGGCGCGCCACGCGCTCGAGATGGTGGACCTCGGCCCGCGCATGCACCACAAGCCGAACGAGCTGTCGGGCGGCCAGCGCCAGCGGGTGGCGATCGCGCGCGCCCTGGTGATGGGCCCCTCGATCCTGCTGGCGGACGAGCCGACGGGCAACCTCGACTCGGCGACCGGCGAGGAGATCATGCGGCTGTTCGAGAGGCTGCACTCCGACGGCAACACCATCATCCTGGTCACCCACGAGGCGGACATCGCCGCCCACGCCCACCGCACGCTGCGCATCCGCGACGGCCACATCGAGAGCGACGAGCGGAAGGCCTGAAGCCCCTTCCCAAATGCCCTTCTCGGAAGCGATCGGGATCGCCATCGGCTCGCTGCGGGCCAACAAGCTGCGCTCGTTCCTCACCGTGCTGGGGATCCTGATCGGCGTCAGCTCCGTGATCGCGGTGGTGGCGATCACCGACGGCCTCGACGGCTACATCGCCGACCGCGTGCTCGAGCTCGGCAGCAAGAGCTTCTCGGTCCAGAAGTTCCCGGACATCATCACGTCCTTCCAGCAGTTCATCGAGATGAACAGGCGCAAGGACGTGACGCTGGTCGACATGGAGGCCGTGCGTTCCGGTTGCGAGGCCTGCTCGGAGGTGGGCGCCCAGGTCGGCACCTCGCGCAGCGTCAAGTGGGGCCGCACCACCCAGAGCAGCGTCCGCGTCAGCGGCATCACGGAGAACGTGCCCCGCATCGGCAGCGTGCGCGAGCTGGCCGCGGGCCGCCACCTGATCCAGCAGGACATCGACGAGGCGCGCCACGTCGCCGTGATCGGCACCGACCTGGTGGACGCCTTCTTCGGCAGGATGGAGCCGATCGGCAAGCAGATCCTGATCGACGGCCACCCCGTGCGGGTGGTCGGAGTCGCCGAGAAGAAGGGCAGCGTGTTCGGCGAGAGCCAGGACAACTTCGTCTGGCTGCCGATCAGCACCTGGCGCAAGTTCTACGGCACCCGCCGCTCGATCGTGATCCAGGCCGAGGCCCGCACGATCGACCTGCTGGAGACGGCGCAGGACGAGGCCCGCGTGGTGATGCGGACCCGCCGCCACCTCGACTACGAGCAGAAGGACGATTTCAACATCGAGACCGGCGAGACCGTGATGGACCTCTGGAAGAGCGCCACGCGCGGCATCTACTTCGTCACCGTGCTGGTCACCGCGATCAGCCTGCTGGTCGGCGGGATCGTGGTGATGAACATCATGCTGGTGTCGGTCACCGAGCGCATCAAGGAGATCGGCGTGCGCAAGGCGCTGGGGGCCCGCCGGCGCGACATCCTGCGCCAGTTCCTGGTCGAGTCGGTGATCCTGTCCGCCTTCGGCGGCCTGCTCGGCGTCGCCGGCGCCGCCGTCTTCGCGGCGGGGCTCGGCTCGGTGCTCGGCTCCATGATGTCGGCGGACTTCACGGCACCGGTGAGAATGTGGGCGGTGCTGCTGGCGCTCGCCGTCTCGACGCTGGTGGGGCTGGTGGCCGGCATCTATCCCGCGAGCCGCGCGGCGGCGCTCGACCCGGTCGAAGCGCTGCGCAGCGAGTAGCGGGATGACACTCCGCAGCCGCATCGCTCAGCGCTTCCCGGTGCTGTTCGCCGTCAACGAGGCGGTTTCGATCGGCTTCGACGCGATCCGCGCCTACAAGATGCGCGCGGCGCTGACGATCCTGGGCGTCGTGATGGGGATCATGACCGTGATCGGCATGAGCTCGATCGTGGCGGGCCTGAACGCCTCGATGGCCAAGCAGATCGAGGGGCTCGGCTCGTCGGTGATCTTCGTGCGGCCGCGGGCGCCGGGCGAGAACCTGAGCGACGAGGAGCAGCGACGGCGCCGCGCGCTGACGCAGGCCGAGATCCAGAAGATCGGGGAGCGCTGCCCGGCCTGCGCGGCGATCTCGCCGCTCGAGCTGAACGTGGCGACCGTGATCAAGTACGGCAACGAGCGCGTGCAGGACTCGCAGATCCTCGGCGTCTCGCCCGGCTACGAGGTGGTCCACGAGGCCTTCGTGCAGAAGGGCCGCTTCATCTCCGAGAGCGACGTCAGCCGCGCCGCCAAGGTGGCGGTGATCGGCACCGAGATCCAGGACGCCTTGTTCCCCTTCGTCGACCCGATCGACAAGGAGATGATCATGGACGGCGCTCGCTTCCGCGTCGTCGGCGTGATGGAGAAGAAGGGCAAGTTCCTGTTCCAGAACCGCGACAACGTGATCCTGGTGCCGATCGGCTCGATGCAGAAGAAGGACCCGCGCTTCAACTTCATGGTGGCGGACGTGAAGCCGGTCTCGGCGGCCCAGATGGAGCGCGCGATCGAGCAGGTGCGCGACGCGCTGCGCCGCGCGCGCAAGCTGCGCTTCTGGGAGAAGGACAACTTCGGCATCTTCACGCAGGACACGCTGACCGACCTCTACCGCCAGATCACCGGCGGCATCTACATGGTGATGATCGCGATCTCGTCGATCGGCCTGCTGGTCGGCGGCGTCGGCGTGATGAACATCATGCTGGTCTCGGTCACCGAGCGCACGCGCGAGATCGGCGTGCGCAAGGCGCTCGGCGCGCGCCGGCGCGACGTGCTGTGGCAGTTCCTGACCGAGGCGATGACGCTGACGGGCGTCGGCGGCGTTCTCGGCATCGCGATCGGCGGCGGCGTCGCCTGGCTGGTCAACGCCTTCTCGCCGTTCCCCGCCGTGCTGCAGCCGGTCTGGGTCGCCGTCGGCTTCTTCACGGCGATCTTCGTCGGCCTGACCTTCGGCCTGTGGCCGGCCGCCAAGGCCGCGCGCCTGGATCCGATCGAGGCGCTGCGCTACGAATAGCGCTTGCGCTCGGCGGGCGCTCGGGAGTATCCATAGCGCACCATGAGCGACGCCCGCCCGCAGCAGACCTCTCCCGCCGACGTGCCGCAGCCCGGCTTCCTGTCGGCGCTGACGGGCATCTGGTTCGAGCCGGGCGCGACCTTCACGGCGCTCGTGCCGCGGCCGCGAGTGCTGGCGCCGCTGCTGCTGTTCGCGGCGATGAACCTCGGCTTCACCGCGATCTGGATGCAGAAGGTGGACCCGAGCGAGTTCATGAGGCTGCAGAACGAGAAGAGCCCGCGCTGGGAGCAGGTGCCGCCCGAGCGCCGCGGGGCCATGGTCGAGCAGCAGGTGAAGTTCTTCAGGGTCTTCGCCTGGCTGGGCCCCGCGGTCTTCGCGCCGCTCGCGGTCGTGATCGTGGCCGGCATCTACCTGTTCGTGTTCCGCTTCTTCTACGCCACGGACACGAGCTTCAAGCAGTCGCTGGCGGTGGTCGCCTGGGTCTTCGCCGCCGTCAGCGTGATCTCGTCGCCGCTGATCCTCGGCGTGCTGGCGCTCAAGGGCGACTGGAACCTGAACCCGCAGGAGGTGCTGCAGGCGAACCCCACGCTGCTGCTGGATCAGCAGGCGGCGGCCAAGCCGCTGTGGGCGGCGGCGTCCAGCCTCGACCTCTTCTCGTTCTGGATGCTGTTCCTGCTGGCGGCCGGCTACGCGGCCAGCGCGCGCAAGCGCGCGTCCTGGGCGCTGCCCGGCATCCTCGTGCCGTGGGCGCTCTGGGTGCTCGGCAAGGTCGGATTCGCCTTCCTCTTCTAGAATCCCGGTTGCCGCCGCCCGCGGCACGCCCATGACCAGCGCCCCCGCCCCGCCCGCCGAAGCCCGAGCCGCCGTCTCCGCGGGGGCCGCGCCGCGGGGGCCGCTCGTGCCGATCCGCGGCTGGGGCGGCCAGTCCGCCCTCGGCCGCGAGCTGCGCTCCGAGGATCTGCGGGCGATCACGCGCGAGGCGGCGCTCTCGCGCGGGCTCGGCCGCTCCTACGGCGATTCCTCGCTGCCCCCGCCGGGCAACCCGCTGGTCGCCAACACGACGCTCGCCGACCGCATCCTCGACTTCGACCCGGAGCCCGGCATCCTGCGCGCCGAGGCCGGCCTCTCGATCGCGGAGATGCACCGCTTCTTCTATCCGCGCGGCTTCTTCGCGCCGGTGACGCCCGGCACGCAGTTCGTCACGCTGGGCGGCGCCGTCGCCGCCGACGTCCACGGCAAGAACCACCACGTGGCCGGCTGCATCGGCGCGCACGTGCGCCGGCTCTGGCTGCGCGTGGCCGACGGCCGCATCCTGCCGTGCTCGCGCGAGAGGGAGCCGGAGCTGTTCCGCGCGACGCTGGGCGGCATGGGCCTGACCGGCCACATCCTCGAGGTGGAGCTGCGGCTCGACCGCATCGGCTCGCCCTGGATCCGCCAGGAGAGCGAGCGTGTCAGGGACATCGACGCCTTCGCCGCGGCGCTGGAGAAGGCGGCCGGCGAGTGGCCGATGACGGTGGGCTGGATCGACTGTCTCGCCCGCGGGCGAGCGCTCGGCCGCGGCATCCTGATCAAGGGGCGCTGGGCCGACCCCGACGAGGGCCCTCGCGGCTTCCCGGGCGCGCCCTGGAGCCCGTCTGTGCCGTTCCTGATGCCGGAGATCGCGCTGTCGCGGCTGGGCGTCAAGGCCTTCAACGAGGTCTACTACGGGATCCACGTCCCGCGCGTGAAGCGCGCCTTCGTCGGGCCCGGGCCGTTCTTCTACCCGCTCGACCGCATCCGCAACTGGAACCGGCTTTACGGGCGGCGCGGCTTCACGCAGTACCAGGCCGTGATCCCGCGCGCGGCCGGCATCGCGGGCGTGCGCCGTTTCCTGGAGACGCTGTCGAGCCGCGGCGGCGCCTCGTTCCTGGCCGTGATCAAGGACTGCGGCGCCGAGGGCATCGGCATGCTGTCGTTCCCGAAGCCGGGCCTCTCGATCGCGCTCGACGTGCCGATCCGCGACGACACCCAGGCGCTGGTCGACGCGCTCAACGAGCGCGTGATCGCCGAGGGAGGCCGCATCTACCTGGCGAAGGACGGCTTCACGCGCGCCGAGCACTTCCGGGCGATGGAGCCCAGGCTGCCTGCCTTCCTCGAGCTGCGCCGCCGCTTCGACCCCGAGCTGCGCCTGCGTTCGGCCCAGTCGGTGCGCCTCTTCGGGGACCCCGCGTGAGGGTGGTGCTGCTGGGCGCCACCAAGGGGATCGGGCGCGCGCTCGCGCGGCTGATGGCGGAGCGGCAGGATCAGATCTTCCTGCTCGGCCGCGACGTGCAGGACCTCGAGCGCAGCGCGGCCGACCTCGAGGCCCGCGGCGCCACCGGCCGCGTCGCCACCGCGCGCTGCGACCTCGGCGACCCCGACAGCTTCGCTCCCGCGCTGGCCGCGGCCGAGGCGCAACTCGGGCGCATCGACACCGTGGTGGTCACCGCCGCGCTCTTCGCGTCGCAGGGCGAGCTCGAGCGCGATCCCGTGCTGCTCGGCCGGCTGCTGGTGGCGAACTTCGCCGGCACCATCCTGTTCTGCGAGATCGCGCGCAAGCACCTGCTGGCGTACGAGGGCGGCGGCACGCTGTGCGTCTTCAGCTCGGTCGCGGGGGAGCGCGGGCGCAAGCCGGTGCTGCTCTACGGCGCCAGCAAGGCGGGGCTGTCGGCCTATCTGGAGGGGCTCGACCACCGCTTCCGCGCCGAGGGCCTGCGCACCGTCTGCGTCAAGCCGGGTTTCGTCCACACCACGATGACCGAGGGCATGAGGCCGCCGCCGTTCGCCGGCCAGCCCGAAGAGGTCGCGCGCATCGTGCTGCGCGCGATCGAGCGCGGCACCCCGGTCGTCTATGCTCCGCGCATCTGGGCGCTGGTGATGCTGGTGATCCGCGCGCTGCCGCGCTTCGTGATGCGGCGCGTCGGCTTCTAGCAGAGCCGGAAGGGCCCGAGGCACCGACATGAAGATGAAGCTGATCCTCGCCACCTGCTGCCTGGCCCTCGCGGCCTGCCAGGCGCGCCCGCCGGCCCCCGCGGCGATCTCGGTCGAGCCGCTCGAGTCCCCCGCGAGCGCGGACAGCGCCGAGCCGAACCTCGCGACGACGCCCGAGGGGCGGGCGCTGCTGAGCTGGACCGCGCGCCTGGGCGACGAGGGCCACGCGCTGCGCTACGCGACGCTCGGCGCCGACGGCCGCTGGTCGCCGGCGAGCGAGGCGGCACGCGGCGGCGGCTGGTTCGTGAACTGGGCCGACTTCCCGTCGGTGGTGGCGCATCCCGACGGCTCGCTGTGGGCGCACTGGCTGGTCCGCAGCGGCGCCTCGAAGTACGCCTACGAGGTGCGCGTCGCGCGCAGCGCGGACGGCACGAGCTGGTCCCAGTCGGTGGTCCCGCACCGCGACGGCACGCCCAGCGAGCACGGCTTCGTCTCGCTGCTGCCGTGGGACGCCGGCATCGGCGCCGTCTGGCTCGACGGCCGCAAGATGGTCGCGGCCGCGCCCGGCGCCGCGGGCCACGACGGCCACGGCGGCGAGACGGCGCTGCTCTTCACGACGCTCGGGAAGGACGGCGCGCCCGGCCCGGAGCAGGAGCTCGACCCCCGCGTCTGCGACTGCTGCCAGACGGCGGCGGTGCGCACGCCGCGCGGCGTCCTCGTCGTCTACCGCAACCGCTCGGACGACGAGGTGCGCGACATGTGGGCGGTGCGCTACGAGGGCGGCCGCTGGTCCGCGCCGGCCGCGGTCACTCGCGACGGCTGGAAGATCGACGGCTGCCCGGTCAACGGCCCGGCGCTCGATGCGCGCGGCGAGAGCGTCGCGCTCGCCTGGTTCGCCGCGCCGAAGGAAGAGCCGCACGCCTTCGTCGCCTTCTCGCCGGATTCCGGCACGAGCTTCGGCGAGCCCGTCCGGGTGGACCTCGGCAAGCCGCTCGGGCGCGTGGACGTGGTGATGCTCGAGGACGGCTCGGCGCTCGTGAGCTGGCTCGAGCAGCAGCCGGAGGGCGCCCGGGTGCTGGCGCGCCGCGTCGCTCCCGGCGGAGCCTCCGATCCGCCGGCTGTGGTCGCCGCCTCGAGCGCCGCGCGCTCCTCCGGCTTCCCGCGGCTGACCGCGACGCCGTCTGGCGTGATCGCGGCCTGGACCGACGCCGGCTCGCCGCCCCAGGTGCGCACGGCCCGACTGCGCGTCGAGCTGCCGCGCCCCTGACGCCTCATCCACTTGCGCCTCCGGCCGGCCCCGGTTAACATTCCGGGCTCCAACCGACGCGCCCCTAGCTCAGTTGGATAGAGCGACAGACTACGAATCTGTAGGTCGCAGGTTCGAATCCTGCGGGGCGCACCAACCAGCCATCATTCACATCCATACCTTGCGGCGCCGGGGGCTGTGACTGCCCCGGTGCCCGCAAGAGCCGCTGCTTACCACTTTGCTACCGCGGTCCCTAGGAAGGGTGCATCGAGGCGGTCAACGGCACCCGGGGCCTTCTCTTGGCGTGCCCCACCTGCGGTGGGAGAGCGAGTTGATGGCCCCGGTGACGTCGGCGCTCGCAGGTCCGGCCATGAGTCAGCTGACCGCCGGGGAGACGCGGACCCGGAAAGGCCTCCCGGCTGAGGAGGGGTATAGTTCGGCACAATCAGACAATCAGCGGCCGGGCAGTCGGCCGGAAAGCACAGAGGAAACGATGGCCTACTCAAGAAAGCTGGCGTTGGTCGTTTGCCTGGCTCTCCTGCCCGTGCCGGTACGAGCGCAAGGCGCCATGCTCCATGGCTTCGGTCCAATCAACAGCGCGATGGGAGGCGCCGGCAGCGCGCTGCCGAATGAATCGCTCGGCGCCCTGGCGTTCAACCCGGCCCTGATCTCCGGCGTGAAGGGCAACCAGCTCTCGTTCTCGACGGAGTTCTTCGTCGACGACATCCAGATCCGCACGAAGGCCGGCGTTCTGACCGGTGACGCGGATCCGACCAGCCACTGGAGCGTCGTTCCGGCGTTCGGCTGGATGTCGCGCAAGCCCGACAAGAAGCTGTCGTTGGGCTTTGGGTTGATCGGCATCGCCGGTTTCGGAACCGACTATCCCCAGGACAACGCGAGCGTCCTCTTCGCCCAGCCACCCGACGGGTTCGGTCGCATCTGGACGAGCCTGTCGGTCACCAAGATTCCCCTGGCTCTCGCCTACCAGGTCACGCCGAAACTCTCTCTGGGCGCTTCGTTCAACACCTACGTGGGCCAGTTCGCCGTGGCGCCTCTTCCGCACAAGGACTTCGACGAGCAGCCCAACCGTGATCGCTGGTATCCGCTGGCCGGGAAGCCGAGCCAGAAATATGCGTTCTCCGGCCAGTTCGGGTTCCACTTCCAGGCGACACCGTCGATCGCCCTGGGTGGGTCGATCACGACCGCGCAGAACTTCTCGCCCTACGAGTGGAACTCGACCATCGCCGACCCGTCGTCACCCAATTATGGACTCCACCGCAAGCTCTCCTATGACCTGGACGGTCCGCTCGTGGTCAGTTTCGGCGTGGCCATGACGCCCGGTCAAAAGACCCAGATTGCGCTCGACGGGATGTTCACGAAATACGAAGGCGTGGCCGGTTTCGGCAGCGTGGGTGGCATCGTCGACCGGATCGTCTATCCCTTCGGGTGGCGCAATGTGTGGACGATCAAGGCGGGCGTGCAGCACGCGGCCAGCGAAAAGCTGACCCTGCGGGCCGGCTACAACTACAGCCAGATGCCGCTCCGGTCCGAAGTCGTCCTCTCGGCCACCGGCGCGCCCGCCACGTTCCAACACCACTTCTGCGGCGGTTTCGGCTACAAGGTGTTTCCATTCCTGGAGATGAACGCGAGCTTCTATTACGTCCCGCGTGATCACGTCATCGGGCCGTTTCCCGACCTCGATGGCGTCGTCAAGGGAACCCTCGACGAGTCCAACGAACTGATGAGCGCGCTGGTTGGATTCAACTTCAAGTTCTAGAGGTTTACGATGAACCACTTCGCTAGACGCTTCGTGTTGGGGGGAAGCCTGCTCGCGCTGCCGGTGGTGACCTGGGCGCAAGGTGCGGCGCAGCCAGCGGCGGGCCCCGTCAATAGCGCCATGGGCGGCGCGGGTACCGCGCTGCCGAACGAGTCTCTCGGCGCGTTGATGTTCAACCCGGCGCTGATCGCGGTCACACCGGGCAATCAGATTTCCTTCACCACCGAGTTCTTCAAGGACAGCATCAACATCGACACCACGCTCAACGCGGGCGGGCGCAGCCACCGGGCTCTTTCCACCAGCCAGCTCAACATCGTGCCGGCCTTCGGGTGGATGTCGAAGAAACCCGACGCCAAGATGGCGCTCGGCTTCGGGTTGATCGGCCTGGGAGGTTTCAGCACCGACTATCCCCAGGACACGGCGAGCGTTCTCTTTTCCCAGCCTCCAGCTGGCCTGGGTCGCACCTATTCGACCTACAGCGTCGCGAAGATTCCGCTGGCTCTGGGATATCAAGCGACGCCGAAGCTCTCCCTGGGAGCGTCGGTCAACGTCTACGTAGGGCAGTTCGCCATGGCGCCCCTGTGGAGCCCGGAGTCTGACGAGGCATACGCGGGGCCGGCCGCGCGTTGGTACCCGGAGGCCGGCCGGCCGAGTCAGAAGTTCGCGGTCGCGGTGCAACTCGGATTCCTCTATCAGGCATCGCCGTCGTTGAGCGTGGGAGGGTCGATCACGACCCCGCCGAACTTCGCAACCTACGAATGGAATTCGACCAACGCAGACCCGACCTCGCCCGGCTTCGGAACGAGCCGCACCCTCTCTTACGATCTGGATGGGCCTTTGGTCATCAGCTTCGGCGCGGGCTGGAAGCCGGGCAAGAAGACCCAGGTTGCGGTCGACGGCATGTTCACGAAGTACAAAGGGGTTGCGGGCTTCGGAGACTCCGCCGGCATCGTCGATGGAGTGGTGTATCCGTTCGGCTGGGGCGACGTCTGGACGTTCAAGGCCGGCGTGCAGTACCAGGCCACCGACAAACTCGTGCTGCGCGCGGGCTACAACTTCAGCGAGACGCCGTTGCGCTCGGAAGTCGTGGTGTCGAGCGTCACGGCGCCGCTCACCAACCAGCACCGCCTCGATGGCGGGTTCGGGTACAAGCTGTTCCCGTTCCTCGAGGCGAACGCGAGCTTCTCCTACGCGCCGCGAGAGCACGTGACCGGCCCGTATCGCGATATCAACAACGTCGACAACGTGGTCACTGGCACCGTCGACGTGTCGAACACAGTGACCAGCGCCCTGGTCGGACTGAGCTTCAGGTTCTGAACGGTTCGTACCCAAGGCCGCTCCACTCGAAGCCTCGGGCGCGTGTTGTTGACAGCGAGCCAGGGCCGCGCTACGTTTCTCGGTACCTATCACACAGTCTGGTGTCACCGCACGGGGCGGCCGGGAGGTTGTGCGTATGTCGAGGACTCGGCTGAGGCAGGCTTCGCCGTCGCTCGCTCTGGCGGTGGCGCTGGGGCTCGGGCTGGCCCGCCCGGCGCAGACCCAGGACTTCAAGTCCTGGAGTTGCACCCAGGTGCAGGGCAACCTGACCGAGGTCGTCGTCGACCAGCAGGTGTCTCCTTTCGACACCTTTGGCCGGGTGGTCAGCACCGCGGACGGCGGCCTTCAGTCGGTCGGCACGGCCATCATCACGGGTGTCGGCCCGGGTTCGGCGCCAGGAACGCTAGAGGGCACGGCGAGCCGATGGATCGTCCTCAGCCCGAATGATCACATCTATGCCACCGACCACTTGCTCTTGACCCCGATCCCGAACACGCCTGACGTCGACGATGTGGTGACGATCACCATCAGGGGAGGCCAAGGCAAGTACGAGAGGGCTGCGGGCCAGATCGTCGCGACCGGGAGAGGCTACAATTTCTTCCCTCTTCCCCCAGGCCCGGTCGCCGGAAAGGCCTACTTCACATTCCGTTATACAGGGGAGATCTGCGTGCCATGAAGCGGACCTTCTTTGGAATCTGCATCGCGGCGTCCTTGTTCTCACCGAGTGTCTCGTCCGCTCAGAGCAACTGTCAGAACGTCCAGGGCCAGGCCCAGTTCATCCTGATTCCGGCGCCGAATGATCCGTTCGGCCGGATTCTCGGGCCGGCTACGGGCAGCTTGAGCGCTGCAATCACCGCGATCGTCACCAACCTGACGTTTCGTCCGGACGGCGCAATCGACGCGACGAGCATCGAAACGTGGGTGGTGAGCCCCCAGGACCAGATCACGTTCGACGGCCGAGCGACGTTCACGCCGGTGCCTGGCCAGCCGATCGGGACCGTCGACGATCGGCTCACACTCACCGTCAAAAGCGGCAAAGGCCAGTTCGAGGGGGCGACGGGGACGATCGCCGTGACCGGCGTTGGTTACAACCTCTTTGGCCCGGACGCCGGGCCCGGGAAGACCTACTTCCAAGTGAGCTACAGCGGATCGATCTGCCGGCGGTAGTCGCTGGGGAGTCGTCTCGCGCCGCCGTTCGTCCTCGAGCGGCGGTCTGACCTGAGTGAGCGGCCTCGCGAACCCACCAAGTCCTTGGGGGTCCCCCCAACCGTCACGACAGCGTCGCGCTCAGCGCGGCTGAATCCGCCGAATCACGAACGTCAACGTGCCCAGGCAACGAGGGTTCGCGACCGGCGCAACCGAGTTGCACTCGACCGGTAGGGGTAGGACCGGATCGACCGTCGGGAACGGCGTCCCGGGCACCAGGTCGACGATGCCGAACTTGTCGGTCATGGTGTAGATGTACGGCTGGATGAAACCCTTCATCGTGTCGGGGTTCGTCGGATCGAAGTAGGTGACGAACCGAGGACGGACAACGCCCTCGAATATCGAAAGCGGATTGTTCGGGTCGACCTCATCACGGTTGCGAGCCTGAAACCAGATGAAAGTCGCCTGGTACTTGTCGAGTTCCCTGCCGTTGATCACCGCCTTGCCGGCGTATTCCCACTTCCCGTGGGCGGTCGAATGGAAATCGAGCAGCTCGGCGAAGTCGTCGGCGAGCACGGTCCCGTCGGCGAGGAGCGTCGGAATCATCGTCACTTCGTTGACGGGGAAATTGGACGGCAGGCAGGCCCCGCCCTGGCACGCCTCGTGACACACTGCCTGATCGACGGTCCCAGGCGGGTTCGGGAAACGGCTGTTGCCTGGCGTGCACGGCCGCGCGATGCCAAACCACGCGCCAATTGGCGTCGGCGTGCCCTGAGCCTCCAGACTGGTCGAAGGCAGACTCGCCAGAGCACAGGAGGCCGCGACCAATGCGGTGACTTTCTTCCTGATTCCCAAGGTCTGGCTCCTCCAGTCGGATGAATACGCCCGATTCCTGCTGCTGAGGCCTCCCTGCGTGGAACAGGGGGGCTCCCGCGCCGCGGCGCGCTTCTGACTCTAGTCTGACTCTTGACGGTACGAATCAGAGCGTAACTCAGGCTCTTCCCAGCTTCAACAGGCTTCGAGGTGCGTCATCAGCTCCGCGGTTCGACTGGACCTGTCCGATTGCCCTTCCGGTTTCGAGGTGATAGGAACGCCACGTGCTCGCGGCCGCCCAGGTCCTCCCGGCGTCGGTCATCGCTGGCTGGTGGCTCGTCTTCGGAGGCGCGTTCCTCGGCGCGGGCCTGCTCCTGCGCCGGCTGTTGCGCCTTGGGCCGCCCGACGCGCTCGGGCTCATACAGGCCTTCTGGTCGGGCTTCGCCGTTGCCGTGGCGCTGCTCCAGGTCTGGAACCTGCTGCTGCCGGTCGATCGGCTCGCGCTTGCCGTTGTGGTCGCGTTCGGTCTCGGCGGGCTCGCGCTCGAAGCGCGCCCGCTCGTGCGGCTGGCTCGCGCCGCGTGGTCGCGGGCACCGGCCGTCGTGCTGCTCGGCATCGGGCTCGTGGCGTGGGCGGCCAACCGGGCACTGGGACCGGTCCTGTTGGTCGACGCCGGCCTCTACTACATGCCGACCGTCGCGTGGCTGCAGAGCTACCCGGTCGTGCCCGGCCTGGGCAACCTGCACGGCCGGCTCGCGTTCAACAGCTCCTATTTCCTCTACGGCGCCCTGGCCAACGTCGGGCCGCCCGCGGGCATCGCGCATCACGTCGCCAACGGTGTCCTGTTCTGCGGCCTGCTCCTCCAGGGCCTGGCGGGGGCGACCGCGCTCGCCCTGCGCGTGGAGCGGCTGCGGAGCTTCCACCTCTGGGCGACGCTGGGCCTGGTACCCGTGCTGCGCTACATCTTCGGCGTCGAGCGGCCTGAGAGCAGCGCCCCTCCGGACCTGCGTCTCGACGGGCTGGCGCCCGACGATGCGGTGTTCGCCCTGACGTTCGTGTGTATGGGGCTCCTGGTGGCGCTGCTTGCGTGCCACCCCGAGCTCTCGCCGCGGGAGCGTTCGAGCGTGCGCCTAACGCTGAGTGCGCTGTTGATCGTGGGCGTCACCGTCAAACTGAGCTTCGCCGGCTTCGCGGTCGGAGCATTGGCGGTGGTGTACGCGGCCGCCGTCGCCCGCGAGCGGCCGGCCGGCGCGCGGGCGTGGTGGCTCCTGCTCGGACCGCTCGCGGGCTGCCTCCTGCTGATCGGCGGCGTGTGGGCCGCCCGCGGCGTCATCCTGAGCGGCTACCCGTCATACCCGAGCACGTTCGGCGCGTTCCCGGTGCCCTGGCGCGTGCCCGAGGCGCTCGTGATCAGCGAAGCGAATTGGGTGCGCAGCTGGGCACGGCTGCCGCGCGTGCACTGGTCGCTCGTGCTCGACAACCATTTCTGGCTTCGTGGCTGGCTCTACGGCCTGCCCCCGCTCTACACGGAGGCACTCGGGCTCACCTTCAGCGGGCTACTGGCAGGCGTGATCGCCGCCAGCGCCTTCGGCGTCTCGCGCCCAGGCTTGATCCGGGGCGGCGCCCTTTTGGCCCCCCCCGCCGTCTCGGTGCTCTTCTGGTTCGTCACCGCGCCCAACTACCGGTTCGGCACACCTGCTATCTGGAGCCTGGCGCTGGGCGCCGTCTTCCTGTCGACCGAGCTGATCCTCGCACGCCTCGTGGAACCGGCGCGGCGCACCCTGGTCGGCGCCGGCGTCGCGCTGCTGCTCCTCGTCCACGTGGCCCCCTACCGCAATCCCCCGTTCGTCTCCGGCGACCTCGTCGGCGCGAACGGCTTCCCGCGCCTGCCCACGCAGCCTTACTCGGTCAAGCAGACGCTGAGCGGGCTGCGGGTGTTTCAAAGCGACTGGTGCTGGGATGTCCCGCTGCCATGCACGCCGTACTTCCGCGAGGGGCTGCGGCTGCGCGCCGCCGGCGACCTGGGGGCGGGCTTTGTGCTCGAAAGCGCGCGGCAGTTCGTCGACATGCACGGAAGCGAGCTGCCGGCCGGGGTGGAAGCTTCTCCCGAGCTCGGCGTCGCGCTGCCCGGCTGGCATGCCTACGACGCGGAAAGAGGCGTGCGCTGGATGGCCGACGAGGGCGCCGTTCTGATTTACAGCGACGCCCGGCGGAAGCTCCGCCTGACGCTGAGGCCCGGCGCAATCCATGAGCCCGGCGCCGTCTCCGGCTTCGGCTCGCGTGGCCGCATCCGCCTCAGGGGGGACCGGCAGCCGGTGGTTTCGTTCGACGCCACGTCGGAGGAGGATACGGGCACCGAGCTCATCGTCGAGCCCGGCTTCACGAAACTCGTGCTCGCGCTCGAGGCGGGCGCCTTCGTGCCGCGCGAGCTCGACGCGCACAGCGACGACACGCGCCGGCTCAGCGTCTCGTTCTCGCGCATCGCGTTGGCGGTCGTCGGTGAAGCCGAGGCTGCGGCCCGCTGAGCCGCGCTCGGGGTCTCGCGGCCGCGGGGAGCGGCTACACTCGCGTCATGCGAGCGCCGCTCCTCGCTGCCCTGCTCGCCTCAGCCCTGCCCACGCAGGCCGGCGAGATCCCAGCCACGCTGGCCGCGGCCGAGCTACCCGCGTACGTGCGCGTCAGCCCGAGGCTCGCCACGGGCGCGCAGCCGACGCCCGAGACGCTGGCGAGACTGAAGGAGCTGGGCTTCCGGACGGTGATCAACATCCGGGCGGCGGACGAGCCCGGCGTCCTGGCGGAGGCCGACATCGTCAGGTCGCAGGGTCTGGCGTACCACCTGATTCCTGTGACGCCCTCGAGCTTCGGCGCCCTTCAGGTGGATGCCATCGCGAAGATCCTGGACGACCCGAAGGCGGCCCCGGTGCTGTTCCACTGCAGCTCCTCGAATCGCGTGGGTGGGGTGCTCGCGGTGCTCGAGGTCCGCCGGGGCCGGAGCTGCGAGCAGGCCGAGGCGGTCGGACGCAGCCTGGGCCTGAAGAGCCCCGACATGGTGCAGGCCGTTCGGCGCGTCTCGAAGTGCGGGCCGTGAACGCGGCGCCGCCCGCCGTTTGACAGCGCGCCGCCGAACGTCGAGCATCGTGGAGGCGCGCCGCGGTCTGCCGCGACCCGCCCTCGGGAGGAGCATCATGATCAGGAAGCATTTCTTCGCCGCCTGCCTCGGAGTCCTGGCGCTCGCCGGGACGGCTCTCGCGGCCGAAACGGGAACCACGTACGGCAAGGGCGTCAGCCTCGCCACCGCGACGCCGCTCGCCGACCTCGCGGCCCGGCCGCAGGACTTCGTCGGCAAGACCGTGCGCGTGGACGGCGTCGTCACTGCCGTCTGCGAGAAGCGCGGCTGCTGGATGCAGATCGACGACCCCAAGGCCGGCAAGGGCATGCGGCTGAAGGTGGACGACGGCGTCATCGTGTTCCCGACGTCGGCGATGGGCCACAAGGCCTCGGCGGAGGGCGTCGTCGAGGCGATCGTGGTGAGCGAGGAGCAGGCGGCCGAGATGGCGAAGGAGCACGCGCAGGAAGGCGGCGCCGCCGACCGGGCGCCGAAGGCCGGCACGCTCTACCAGATCAAGGGAACCGGCGCGATCGTCTTCTGATCGCAACTCGACGCTGCGCCCGCTGCCGCTCGCGCTGCACCGCGGCTTCGGCTACGTGCGGGCCGGCGAGGCGCTGCGGATCCCGCGCCGCTGGCCCCGGGCGAGCGCCCGGGGCCACGCGAGTCGTCGCTACGGCTCGTAGCGGATCGGCAGGTATTCCGGGAACCACATCGCGTGCTCGACCGTCTGCTCGAGGTGCTCGAGCAGCGCCGGGTCCGCGTGGCCCTCGGAGACGGCGCGCCTGATCGTGGCGCACGCCACCGTGAACGAGCACTCGCGGATGCGCGCGAGCTGTGGGTAGATCGCGCACTCGGCCAGGTCCTCGGGCGTGACGTGCGCCGCCAGCGACTTGGCGGCCTCCAGGAAGATGCCGTCCGTCACGCGGCGCACGCGGCCGATCGTGAGCCCGAGCCCGATGCCCGGGAACACGAAGGCGTTGTTGCACTGGCCGATGCGGAAGTGCTTGCCGCCGTGCTCGACCGGCTGGAAGGGGCTGCCGGTCGCCAGGATCGCGCGCCCGTCCGACCAGCGGATCGCGTCCCCCGGCGTGCACTCGCACTTCGAGGTCGGGTTCGAGATCGGGAAGATGATCGGCCGCTCGTTGACGCGGCTCATCTCGCGCACCACGGCCTCGTCGAAGATGCCCGGCGTCGCCGAGGTGCCGATCAGCATGGTGGGCTTGGCGTTGGCGATCGTCTCGAGCAGAGTGATGCGCGAGCGGTCCTTGACCGCGTAGCGCCCGACCTCCTCGACGTCCCGCGCGTAGGTGGCCTTGAACGCTTCCAGCTTGGGCCGGTCCTTGGTGGCGAGACCGTGCGAGTCGGTCGTCCAGATGCGGTGGATGGCCTGCTCGCGCGTGAGCCCGTCCTCGAGCATCGCCGCCACCAGCAGGTCGGAGATGCCCTGCGCCGAGGCGCCGGCGCCCGCGAACACGATGCGCTGGTCGCGCATCTTCTTGCCGGTGATGCGCAGCGCGCTGAAGAGCCCGGCCACCACGACGGCCGCGGTGCCCTGGATGTCGTCGTTGAAGGTGCACAGCTCGTTGCGGAAGCGCGCGAGCTGGTGGAGGGCGTTCTCCTTGAGGAAGTCCTCCCACTGCAGCACGACGTTCGGGAACACCTTCTTGATCGCGGCCACGAAGGCGTCGACGAAGGCCTGGTAGTCGGCGCCGCGCACGCGCTTGTGCCGCGTGCCGAGGTAGAGCGGGTCGGCCAGGCGCTCCTCGTTGTCGGTGCCGACGTCGAGCATGATCGGCAGCGTCGAGTAGGGCGAAACACCCGCGCACAGCGTGTAGAGGCAGAGCTTGCCGATCGGGATGCCCATGCCGCCGGCGCCCTGGTCGCCGAGCCCGAGGATGCGCTCGCCGTCGGTCACCACGATCACGGAGGGGTTGTGGATGCCCGAGTTGCGCAGGATCTGCTCGATGATGTCCTGCTCCTCGTAGGTGATGTAGATGCCGCGGGCGCGCCGGTAGATGTGGGAATAGCGCTGGCAGGCCTCGCCGACCACGGGCGTGTAGACGACGGGCATCATCTCGTCGATGTGCTCGTAGACCAGGCGGTAGAAGAGCGTCTCGTTGCGGTCCTGCAGGCTGGAGAGGTAGATGAACTTCTCCAGGTTCGTGTGCTTGGCCGAGTAGCTCTCGTAGGTCCGCTCGAGCTGCTGCTTGATCGTGCAAACCGCGGGCGGCACCAGGCCCTGGATCTCCAGCTCGTCGCGTTCGCGCTGGGTGAAGCCGGTGCCTTTGTTCGTCAGGGGGTCGATCAGCACACGATGCCCCTTGTGCGGCACCGCCATGTAGCGCTGACCGGTGGCGGGATCGACCTTGATGCTGAAGTTCACGGGGGACTCTCCTGGGGGCGAGGCGGTGGAACCGCTCCCGCGGCGCCTCGCCGTGCTGGCGCCCGGGAGCCTCGTGGGCGCGTCACGGGCATCCGGCGCACCGCGGTCGCGGGGGCGACCCGGGTTCCGGGCGGGGGCGCCCCGATGCCGACTATTGCCCCCGGCCAGGGTGGCGTAAATAGGCCAAACGGACCAAACGGCGGATCGACATGTCCACCATGAGGCTAGCGGGCACGACCGAAGCGGCGCAGCAGCGCGCGCAGCTCGTCGAGGGGCAGCGCCTCCACCGTGCGTCCGTTGCCGGTGACGCTGGTCGCGCGCAGCAGCGAGTTGTAGACCGCCTCCTCCGTGGCCTCGAGCGCCGCCTGGAACAGCGGAGACAGGGCCTCAGTCGGCAGCGTCGCGCGCGGCCCCGGCGCCCGCTCGCCGTGGCGCACGCGCAGCTCCGGTGACGTCGAGAACGCGATCGCGTAGTCGCCGCTGCCGTTCGAGTACGAGGAGCCGGTGCGCCCGAGCGCGAAGACGGCACGCGCCGCCAGCCGCCGCAGGTCGCGGGCGTCGAGCGGCGCGTCGGTCGCGACCACGATCATGCAGGAGCCGTCGGCGCGATCCTCGGCCGCTTCGCCCCGCGCGCCCCGCGCGCCGGCGGGCTCCGGCCCGAACGCGTAGCGGCCGAGCTGCTTGCCGACCGGCACGCCGTCGATCGTCAGCACGCCGCCGAAGTTCGTCTGCACCAGCACGCCGAGGACGTGCCCGCCGTAGCGCTGCGGCAGCCGTCGCGAGGCCGTCCCGATGCCGCCCTTCCAGCCGAAGGCGATGGTGCCCGTGCCGGCGCCGACCGAGCCCTCCTCGACGATGCCGGCCCGGGCGCCGCGCAGGGCTGCCTGCACGTGCTCGCGGGTCACCGACAGCACGCGGATGTCGTTGAGACCGCCGTCGTTCGTCTCGCCCACCAGCGCGTTCACCGAATGCACCTCGGCGTTGCCTTCCTGTGCCAGCGTGTGACGAACGACGGCGTCCACGGCGACGCCGACCGCGAGCGTGTTCGTCAGCACGATCGGCGACTCGATGGTGCCGAGCTCTTCGACCTGGGTCGAGCCGGCGAGCTTCCCGAAGGCGTTGCCGACGAAGACGGCGCCCGGGACCTTCTGCTGGAACAGGTTGCCGTCGTGGGGCAGCACCGCGGTGACGCCGGTCCGGACCGCGTCGCCCTCGACCAGCGTGAGCTGGCCGACCTGCACCCCGCCGACGTCCGTGATGGCGTTGCGGGGGCCCGGCTCGAAGACGCCCGGTGCGATGCCCAGGTCGCGCGCGCGCGGCCGCTGCTCGGCGCCGGCCGGGGCGCCCAGCAACAGCAGGCCGGCGACCAGCCGGCAGCCGTGCCGCCCGCGCGCTCGTCTCGACACGCTGCGGCTCAGGAGCGCGCGACGAAGCGCGCGCCGATCCGGGACGCCTGCTCGCCCTCGAAGCTCTCCACGCGGCAGACGACGGCCTGCACGCGGTAGACCGGCGCGCCGCCGAAGTGCGGCCGCAGCTTGGGGGGCAGCTCGATCTCGAGCGCGAGCCGCGCGCCGACCAGCAGGTGGCGGTGGCTCTCGAAGCAGATGCCGCCGCCGCTGATGTTCAGGCTGCGGGAGGCCTCGGAGAAGCGCGCGCCGCCGGCGTCCTCCCCGCTCAACGCGACGGGAAGGTGCAGGCCGACGCGCTTGTCCCGGGGTGACAGAGCGCCCATCGCGTCCCCTCTTTCCGGAGATCGTAACCCCGCAGCGCCCGCGGCTCAGCCGATCGTGATCATCGCCTCGAGGGCCTGCACGACCTCTTCGGCCGCGGGGAAGCGGCCGTCGGGGCGCGGGTCGAGGCAGCGCAGCAGGAAGCGATCGAAACGTTCGGGCACGCCCGGGGCGAGCTGGCTCGGACGGGTCGCGGGCGAGCCCGGACGGGACTTGGGCTCGACGCCGGTCAGCAGGTGGTAGAGCAGGGCGCCCAGCGCGTAGACGTCGCCGGCCACGTCCATGCGGTTCTCCGGCGCGCGGTAGGCGTCGAGCGGCGCCACGCCGCGGTAGAGACGTGCCAGGCCGAGGTCGGCCAGCTTGACGACACCGGAGACGACCATCACGTTCGAGGGCCGCAGCGAGGCGTGCAGCATGCCGCGCGCGTGGACGAAGGAGAGCACCTGCGCCAGCGTGCGCGCGAGCGCGTGGCACTGCTGCACGCTCATGCGCTGGCCGGTGCGCAGCGACTCGTCGAGGTTGCTGCCGCGCACGTACTCGCTCAGCACGCAGCTGGCGCCCTCGAAGTCCACCACCCCGAGCACCTTCACCAGGTTCGGGTGCGAGAGCCGGGCCGCGGCGACCAGGTCGCCGACGAGGGGGCCGATGATCTCGGGCTTGAGCGCAGACTCGGGCAGCACGCGCAGCGCCACGCTGCGGCCGTCGGCCTCTTCCGCGCGGTAGACGACGCCCAGCGGCCCGCGGCCGACCTCCTCCTGGGTGCTGAAGCGCGGGCCGGCCGTCAGCACGCTCGGCGGAGTCCCGGCCTGCGCCGGCGCGGGAGCCGGCGCCGGGGCAGGCGCGTCGTCCTCGACGAGCTCGTACTCCTCCGCGGCCGGCGCGGCCGTCTTCATGCGCTGCAGCCGCTGCGCGGTGTCGCGGAAGCCGAAGTCGAGCGCGAGCACGCGGTTGAACAGCGCCTCGGCGGCCGCCCGATCGCCCGAGGCGTCGAGGCAGACCGCGGCCCAGTAGGCGAGGCCGAGGTTGCCCATCGACAGCGGCTGGCCGGCGAGCGCGCCCTGCAGGCGCTCGAGCGCCAGCGCCGGCAGGTTCATCTCCACGAAGACCTGCGCCAGCAGCTCCAGCGCCGGCACGAAGTTCTCGTCGCCCGGCTCGACGCGCTGCAACAGCGCGATCGCTCGCTCCCGCTGGCCGGCGCGCACCGCGACGACGCCGCTCTTGTAGGTGAGCCCGGCGCGCTCGAACAGCTCCGCGGCCCGCAGCCCGTCGCCCTGCTCCTCCTGCAGGCGCGCGGCCGTCTCGTATTGGCCGGCCTTCTCGTAGGCCGCGGCCGCCGCGGGCTTGTCGCCGGCGCGCAGCAGGACCGAGCCGGCCTCGGCGAACGAGCCGCCGGCCTCGTAGGCGCGCCCGGCCTCCGCCAGCAGCCCCTGGGACTCGAACAGCTCCGCCGCGCGGTAGAAGTCCCGGCCCTCCAGGAACAGCGCGGCCGCCTCGGCGAGCCGATCCTGCTTGAACGCCACCTCGCCGCGCAGCAGCGCCGCGCGGACCGGGTCGCCGGCTCGCTCCCAGGAAGCCGCGGCGGCCTCGAGGTCCTCGGCGTGGGCGTAGTGCTCTGCCGCGCGCGCGAAGTCGCCGAGCGCCGTCGCGGCCGCGGCCGCCTCCCGCTCGTAGTGGCCGCGCGCGTAGATCTCGAGCGCCTTCGCGAGATCGCCGACCTGCTCGTAGAGCTGCCCGGCGAGCAGGGCCGTCTTCTGATCGGCGCTCGCGGCGTGGGCCGATCCGTAGGCCACGTTCTCGACGAAATGACGCTCGTAGGACTCGGCGGCACGCGCGAGGTCGCCGTGCTTCTCGAAGGCCTGGGCCGCGCGCAGCGGGTAGCCGGCCTTCGCGTAGAGCTCGGCGGCCTTGTCCCACGCTCCGCCGGCCGCGTAGACCTTCGCGGCCTCCTGGCTCTGGCCCTTGGCGAGCAGGATCTCGGCGGCGCGCCCGGTCTGGCCCGCGCGCGCGAGGGCGTCGGCCGCGCGCTTGTAGTCGCCGGCGCGCAGGAAGTGCTCGGCCGCCTGCTCGCGCTTGCCCTGGCGGTCGAAGATCGCCGCGGCCGCCGACCACTCCTGGCCTCCCAGGTAGGCCTCGAGGGCCTGCGAGAGCCGGCCGGCCTCCTCGAACAGCTTGCCCGCCGCCATGAACTGGCCGTCCCTCAGCAGGCGCGCGGCCTCGACCTCGGGGCGCTGGCCGCCCGAGCCCGAGCCGAAGAAATCCAGCTTCACCACAGTCGTCTCACCGCAGCAGGGAGGGCGCCGGCAGTATAGCGCCGGGCTAGGATCGGCCCCGCCGATGCCCGAGCGCAGCATGCCGCCTCCCGAAGCGTTCCTGCCCGGCCGCGGCCTGCCGCTCGCCTACTTCGGCTTCGCCCACCTGTCACTGGCGCTCGCGCTCGGCACGCTCGCGCTGCGGCCGGACAGCGCGGCGGGCTTCTTCTACCAGCCGCGCACCTTCGCGCTCGTGCACCTGGTGACGCTCGGCTTCGTCAGCTCCGCGATCCTGGGCGCGCTCTACGTGGTGGCGCCGCTCGCGTTCCGGCTGTCGCTGCCGGTCGGCAGGCGCGACTGGTGGGCGTTCTGGCTCTTCGCGACCGGCACGCTCGGGATGGCGTCGCACTTCTGGATCGATCGCCCGCTCGGCATGCTGTGGGCGGCGCCGCTGCCGGGGCTGAGCCTCGCCTTCGTCAGCGGCCGCGTCGCGCTCGGCCTGCGCGCCGCCCGCGTTCCCTGGGGGCCGAAGCTGCACCTGCTGCTCGCCGCGCTCAACGTGGCGCTGGCCGCCGCGCTCGGCTTCGCGCTGGGCCTCAACAAGGTCCGGCCCTTCGCCGAGATCGCGCCGTTCGCGGGCGTCCTGGCGCACGCGCACCTCGCCGCCGTCGGCTGGGGCGCCATGACCGTGATGGGCGCCGGGCTGCGGCTGTTCCCGATGCTGCTGCCGGCGGCGATGCCCGCCGGCCGGGCGACCGCGGCGAGCGCCGTGGTGACGCAGCTCGGGCTCCTGGGCCTGGTCGGCGAGACGCTCGCGAGCGGGCAGGCGTCGCCCGCCTGGTCGCTCGTCGTCGCCGTCGGCATCGGCCTCTTCCTCGCGCAGGTCGTCTTCATGCTGCGGCGCCCGCGCCCGGCTCCGGCCGGCCGCGCACGGCCCGACCCGGCCCTCGGCCACGTCGCGCTGGCGCTCGGCTGCCTCCTCGCCTGCCTCGCACTCGGCCCCTGGCTCTCGTTCGCCGCCGCCGACGAGCGAAGCCTCGCGCTCGCCAAGCTCTACGGCGTCCTCGGGCTCGTCGGCTTCCTGACGCAGCTCGTGGTCGGCGTCGCGATCCGGATCCTGCCGACCGCGCTCTGGCTGCGGAGCTTCGCGGAGGGCGGCTACCGGGCGCAGCCGCCGCCAGTCGAGGAGCTGCGCGACCGCAAGGCCGGCGCGCTCACGCTCGCGCTGTGGATCCTCGGCCTGCCGCCTCTGGCGTACGGCCTCTTTGCCGACATCGCGCCGGCGGTGCGCCCGGGGGCCGGCCTGCTCCTTTTCGCGACGCTCGTGAACGCGGCGCATCTCGCGCTCGTCGCGCGCCGAGCCCGCCAGCTCGAGCGTTGAGCCCGGCGGCGCGGGCTGCCGGAGGGCCGAGCTGCTACAGCGCGCGCAGCTTCGCCAGCAGCGCGTCGACGTCGGTCTCGTCGTGGTAGACGCCGAAGCCGAAGCGCACGCGCGTCCCGCGCACGTCCACGATCACGTCGCGCTCGCGCAGCGCCTTGCCGAGCGCCAGCGCCTCGGGCCGCTCGAAGGTCAGGAAGTGGCCTTGGCGGGCGAGATCCCGCGGCGTCACCAGCGCCTCGACCGGCAGCGCGGCCGCCGGCGCAGCCTCGAGCCCGGCCAGGAAGCGCCGCTGCAGACCGAGCACGTAGGTGTGGATGATGTCGGGGGTCACGCCGAGCGACTCCATCAGGTCCCAGGCCGCGTTGAAACGGTAGAGGCCGGTGGGATCGTAGGTCGCGCTCCAGAAGCGCATGCCGTCGGCGCCGTAGCCCACGGCCTGCCTCGCCCCCTGCTCGAGCGTGCCGAAGCTGGCGAACCAGCCCGTGTCGAGCGGCCGCGGCACCAGCCCGGGCGGCGCGTGCAGCACGCCCACGTTCTCGCCCCCCTGCGCGTACTTGTAGCCGCCGGCCGTGTAGAAGGCGCGCGCCTCGATCGCCCGCAGCGCGACGGGCAGCGCCGCGAAGGCGTGGTAGCCGTCGATCACGACCAGCGTCTCCGGCTCGCGCACGGCGGCCACGATGCCCGGCAGGTCGGCCACCACGAAGCCCGAGTCGTAGAAGACGTGGCTCAGGTAGACGAGGTCGTGCCCCCCGCGCGCCGCCGCCTCGGCGCAGCGCGCGTCGAAGCTCTCGTAGGGCCGCACGCTCAGCCGCGTCGCGACGGCCTCGCCCGCTTCCTCGAGCCGCCCGAGCTGGCGCGTGAAGCTCAAGAACTCCGAGTCCGTCGTCAGCACGCGCAGCGGGCGGCGCTTGACGGCCGAGAGCGCGCGCCAGACGAGCTCGTGCGTGTTGGGGCCGAAGGCGACGTCCTGCGGCCGCGACAGGCCGAGCAGCCGCGCGACGTGCCGTTGCGCCTTCGGCACCACCTCGCCGAAGACGTGGTCCCATTTGGAATCGGAGAGGCGCGCCGCGTCGTCCCAGTACTGCAGCACGGCGTCGCGGGTGACGTCGGGCCAGTAGTGGTGGCTGTGGGCGGAGAAGTGGAGCCGCCCCGGGGCCGCCGCCAAGAAGCGCGAATAGTGGGACTTCAGCATCGCGCGCGGCTCACTGGCCGTAGGCGAAGCCGAGCCGCCGCTCGACGTCGGGCGGCAGCGCCGGCAGTGCGCTGCGCGAGATCAGCAGCGTGGGCAGGTCGTACAGGTCGGTGAAGACCTTGTTGCGCTCGACCGTCTGCAGCAGGTAGCGGTGGCCCGAGGTGCCGCCGGTGCCGATCTTGGTGCCGATCATGCGGTGGACCATCAGCGCGTGGCGGTAGCGCCAGGTGGCGAGCTGCTCGTCCACGTCCACCAGCAGCGTCAGGAAGCGGAACGGCAGGTTCAGGATCGGCTGCTCGCGGTAGAGATGGATGAACAGCGCCGCCTGCGTCGCGCGGAAGGAGAGCCGGCGCCGGCCCTCGGCGCGCAGCCGCTCGTGGCTGCCCTCGTCGAGCACCGCCTCGAAGCTGCGCCGGGTCTGCTCGAGCTCGCCCTGCTGCGCGCGGCGCTCCTCGGCGCCGATCGTCGGGTTGGCGTCGATCGCGCGGCGGTCGCGCTCGAGCATCGCGTCCACCGCGGCCCGGTAGGCCTGCCAGAACTGGAAGCCGGGAGACTCGAGAAACGGCGTGCGCTCGAGCCAGCGCTCGACGAGGGCGAACAGCGAGGGGCCGGCTTCCGCGGCAGCGAGCGCCTGGCGCTGCTGGTCGGACAGGTTGGGTCCCGCCGGCAACCGCTCGAGCGGCACCCGCTGCTCGGCGCGCAGGCCGAGCGTCAGCTCGAGCAGGCGGAACTGCGCGCTCTGGAAGCCCGAGGCGGGCAGCAGCATGTCGCGAAAGTCGAGGAAGTCGAGCGGGGTCATCGTCTCGAGCACGCGCAACTGGTCGATCAGCAGCTTCTGGATCTCGACGACGCGCTGCAGGCGCGAGACGGCGACACCGATCGAGCGCTCGTCGACGCTGTCGGCGCGGAAGGGCGCCAGCACCGAGCCGAGCTCGTGCAGGATCTGCTTGAACCACAGCTCGTAGGCCTGGTGCACCACGATGAACAGCATCTCGTCGTGCGCCTCGCGCCCGTGCTCGCGGCTCTTGGGCCGCTGCGCGGAGAGCAGCTCGCCGAGCCGCAGGTACTCCCCGTACTCGACCGGCGGGTAGCCCGACATCGAACCGCCTCCTTTGGCGCGAGGCTATGTCTATCACTCCTTCTGCTATCCTCGCCGCCGGTTCTCAGCATGCCAGACGAAGCCGTTCCCGGCCCGCCGCCGGCCGCGCCACCCGAGGGCTCGCCCGACGAGCGCTTCATGCGCCAGGCGCTCGACGAGGCGCGCCAGGCGCTGCACCTGGGCGAGGTGCCGATCGGGGCGGTGCTGGTCCAGGACGGCGAGGTGATCGCGAGCGGCTTCAACCAGCCGCTGCGGGCCGTCGATCCCACGGCGCACGCGGAGATCGTGGCGCTGCGCCGGGCGGCGCGCGCCCTCGGCAACTACCGGCTCGGCGGCACGACGCTCTACGTCACGCTCGAGCCGTGCCTGATGTGCGCGGGCGCGCTGCTGCACGCGCGCGTCGAGCGCGTGGTCTACGGGGCCTCCGAGCCGAAGTTCGGCGGAGCGCGCTCGAAGCTCGACGTCTCGGCGCTCGGCTTCAACCACCAGTACCGGCTGACCGCCGGCGTTCTCGAGGCCGAGTGCCGCGGCCTGGTGCAGGAGTTCTTCCGCTTCCGGCGCGAGAACGTCTGGCTGGACCCCGGCGAGCCCGTGGCGGGAGAGCCCAGCGTCCCGCCCGCCGACGCCTTTCCCGGCCGCGCCGGCCGCGGCAAGCCCCGCCGGCGCCCCGGCGCGACGAAGGACCGCTCGCCGTCGTAGAATCAGCGTTCGCTCTACGCGGAGAGGTGCGAGAGCGGTTGAATCGGACGGTCTCGAAAACCGTTGAGCCTTCACGGGCTCCGTGGGTTCGAATCCCACCCTCTCCGCCATCCCTTGATTCGCTCCGGTCCCGCGGCGAACCGCCTGCGGCAGGCGCACCCAGCCAACCTGACTGCGATTCGTGCTGCGGCCGTCCGAGGCGCGATCGAACCCGCTATAGTCCGGGCACCATGCCCAGCCCAAGCCGCCGCCCGAATCTCGTCCTGCGTCCGCTCGCTGTCGCCGCCCTTGCGCTGTGCGCCGCCGCCGCGGCGCGCCCTGCGGTCGGGCAGGCTGCGCCCGAGCGCAGCACCGTCGCTGCCAAGCGCCTGGTGGACGTGGCCGCGGGCACGCTGCGTACGGACGTCGTGGTCACGATCGAGAACGGTCGCATCCAGTCGGTGGCGAGCCGCGCGGCGGGCAGCCCGGTCGACCTCGACCTCGGCGACGTGACGCTCGTCCCGGGCCTGATCGACTGCCACACGCACCTGGTCGGCGGCGAAGAGCTCTCGCCCTATCAGGGCCTGCGGCAGACGGCCGCGCGCGCGGCCATCGAGGGCGTCGTCAACGCGCGCAAGACCCTCGACGCCGGCTTCACCACCGTGCGCGACCTCGGCTCGCGCGACTTCGCCGACGTGGCCCTGCGCGACGCCATCGCGGCCGGCCGCATTCCGGGCCCGCGCATGCTGGTGGCGGTGGCCTCGCTCTCGTCCACCGGAGGCCACGGCGACGTGAACGAGCTGCCTCTCGACGTGGAGGTCCATCGCTACTCGGCCGTGGCGGACGGCCCTCCGGCGATCCTGCAGAAGGTCCGCGAGAACGTGAAGTACGGCGCCGACTGGATCAAGATCCTGGCGACCGGCGGCGTCATGTCCGAGGGAACGGATCCTCGCAACGCCGACTACTCGGAGGAGGAGCTCCGCGCCGCGGTGCAGGCGGCGCGCAGCAAGGGCCGGGACGTCGCCGCGCACGCGCACGGCGCCGAGGGCATTCGGCGCGCGGCGGTCGCGGGGGTCCGCTCGGTGGAGCACGCGTCGATGATCGACGATGCGGCCCTGGCCGCGCTGAGGTCGAACGGCACCTGGATCGTCTCCAACCCCTACACCAACGCCTACATGCTCGAGCGCGGCGCCGCCGGCGGCTACCAGCCGTACCAGCTCGAGAAGGGCCGGGCGGTCTTCGAGATGAAGATGCAGAGCCTGCGGCGGGCGATCGCGGCGGGTGTCAACCTGGCCTACGGCACCGACGCCGGCGTTCAGATCCACGGCGTCAACGGCCGCCAGTTCCGCTACTACGTGCAGGCGGGGCTCACGCCGCTGCAGGCGCTGCAGTCGGCCACGACGCGAGCGGCTGTGCTGCTGCGGCGGGAGACCGAACTCGGTCAGATCGCGCCGGGCTTCGTGGCCGACCTGGTCGCCGTGCCCGGCAATCCGCTGGAAGACGTGACCGCCCTGGAGCGCCCGGTCTTCGTGATGAAGGACGGCCGGGTCCACCGCCGGCCCTGAACAGGAGGCCCGGCCTCGCCGCCGGGCGGTCCGTCCGGCGCCTTCGTCGGCTGGCCTTGCACTACAATAGCGCTCCCGGCCGAAGCCCCCCGCGGAGAGATGCGAGAGAGGCTGAATCGGCGTGACTGGAAATCACGTGTACGGGAAACCGTACCGAGGGTTCGAATCCCTCTCTCTCCGCCATCGTCATCGACCCCCCACCCCTATCCCCTCCCCACATACGGGGGAGGGGGAATCGCTCGCGGGTCGCGCCGCGACCTGACGGGGCGTCGCGACCCGCTGCGTCTGCGAGCGGCGACTAGCCAGAAGGTGACTCGCGACTGGGCTACGGCCTGTCGCTGTCGGCTGGGCGGCGCCGGGGTTCACGCCTCCGCGGGGTCGCTGCGCGGCGCATCGCTGTCAGAAGGAAGATCAGCAGTCGCGCCGCTCCGCTCGATCGGCGCGGACGCCGAGGCCCGGTCGGTCGTGTCCCATGCGCGCCTCAACGCCCCGCTCCGGCGTGACCCACGCCGCCGCCCTCCGGCCGACGCCCGCGGCCGTCGGCCTTTCATCCGTCGCGGGTGGCCGAAGGTCATGGGCATTCACTTCGGCGCAGGCCTCACCGACGGGCTTCGCTAGATCGAGATCGAGCCCTTGCGGAACTCTGAGCGGCCGAGCAGCGCGTTGACCACGACCGGGCGGCCCGCAGCGGCGATCTCGCGAGCCCGCGCGAGCACTTCGTCGATCTGCTCGTCCCGCTCGATCCGCAGCCCCGAAGCGCCGAGCCCTTCGGCCGCCCGCTCGTAGTCGCTCGCGCGCAACACGGTGCCGACGTCGTCCTTCAGCACCGCCACCTGCTCGCGCGCGATCTGCGTCCAGCCGGCGTCGTTGCCGACCACGCTGATCACCGGCAGGCCGTGGCGCACGAAGCTGTCGATCTCGGCGAGGCCGTAGCCGAAGGCGCCGTCTCCGAAGAGCGTCCACACCTGCGAGCGCGGGCGCGCGACCTGGGCGCCGATCGCAAAGCCGGCGCCGACGCCGAGCGTGCCGAAGACGCCGGGGTCGAGCCACGAGAGCGGCCGGCGCGGGCGCAGGACGTAGCTCGCGGTCGCCACGAAGTCGCCGCCGTCGGCGACGACGATGCTCTCGTCGGGCAAGGCGCGCTCGATCGCCCGGCACAGCGCGAGCGGGTTGACGCCGCCCTCGACCGGCTGCGCGGCCTGGGCCTCGATCTCGCGCTCCCGCGCCTGGTCGCGCTCACGCAGCGCGCCCGTCCAGCTCGCGACCGCCAGGCCGCGGCCGGCGCCCATCAGGCCCGCCAGCCCCGACAGGAAGCTCTCGGGCGCGCCGACCACGCCGATCGCGGGGCGGCGATTGAGAGAGACCGCGGACCGCGAGCGCGAGACCGAGACGAGCGCGGCGCTGCGCGAGATGTGACGGCCGTAGTCGAGCCGGAAGTCGCAGGGCGTGCCGGCCAGGATCACCAGATCGGCCTCGCGCAGCGCCTGCTTGCGCGCGTGGCGCAGCTGCAGGGGATGGTCTCGGCCGAGCAGCCCGCGCGCCATCCCGGAGAGGTACGCCGGGACGCCGAGCGCCTCGACCGCGCGCGCCAGCGCGAGGGCGCGGCCGGGGTCGAGCAGGGCGCCGCTTCCGACGAGCAACAGCGGCCGCTCGGCCTTGGCCAGCCGCACCACCGTGCGGGCGAGCGCGCGCGCCTCGGAGGCCGGCGGCGCGAGCTCCGGCGGGGACGGCACGGGCGGCGCGGCATCCGCGTCGGCGAAGAGCTGCTCGACGTGCCGCCTCAGGTAGAAACCGCGCAGGCGGTCGATGACGGTGCCGGCCGGACCGCCGCCGGAGAGGCCGTACCACTGCCGCACGACCTCGGCGTCGTAGAGCAGGTCCACCGGGCACTCGACGAAGACCGGCCCCGGCACGCCCTCGCGCGCGGCGTCGAGCGCCTGCGCCACCAGCGGCCGCAGCTCGCGCACGCGCCTGGCGCGGGCCACGCTCTTGACGTGCGGCCGCACCCGCGCCTCCTGGTCGATGTCCTGCAGCGCCCCGCGGCCCTTCAGGATGGTGGCGGTCGCGCCGCCCAGGATCAGGACGGGCGACTGCGCGAGCTGCGCGTTGGTGACGGCGGTCAGCGTGTTGGTGACGCCGGGACCGGCCGTCACGGCCGCGACGCCCGGCACGCCGTCGAGGCGCGCGACGGCGTCGGCCGCGAAGACGGCGGTGGCCTCGTCGCGCACGTCTAGCACGCGGATGCCCAGCCGCTTGGCCGCGACCAGGATCGGCGAGATGTGCCCGCCGCAGAGCGTGAACAGGAAGCGCACGCCGCGCGCGGCGAGCACCTCGGCGACGCGATCCCCGCCGTTCATCGAAGGCGCGCTATTCCCTGGGCGCGCGCGGAAACGCGAGGACGGTGGCCCCGCGCGGCCCGTCGGCGACAGCCGGGGGCGCCGCTTCGGCGGGAGCCGGCGGCGGCAGCGTCTCGCCGGCATGGGCGGGACCGGCTTGGGGCTCCTCGGCCTGCGCCATGCGGTCGGCGTCGGCCTCGGTAGTGAGCTTCAAGCCGAACGGCACCGAGGGGTCGACGAACGCGGTCAGCGCGTCGAAAGGGATCGTCAGCCGCTGCGGCGCACCGCCGAAGCGCAGCGTCACCGAGAACGCCTCGACGCCGACGTCGAGGTTCCAGAACTGGTGCTGCAGCACGACCGTCATCTCGTCCGGGAAGCGAGCGCGCACCGCCTCCGGCATCACGACGCCCGGCGCGCCGGTCGCGAAGGTGAGGTAGAAGTGGTGCTCGCCCGGGAGGCCCTCGCGCGCCGCTCGCGCGAGCGCCTCACGAACGACGCCCAGCAGCGCGGCGCGCAGCAGGCCCGCGTAGTCGATCCCGGGAGGGGCGGCAGCGTCCATGTCGGGGAGTTCTAAACCCATGCGGCCCGGGACCCAAGCCGGCCGGGCGAAGAGGCGCGAGCGGCCCCACCCGAACTCTGCGGCCCGCTCGCGGACGAAGCGCCTAAGATGCCCATAATGGCCACGAGCGAGGCACGGTGAAGGGAACGCCGGTCCTGGTGGTCGCCGCGGCGCTCGCGGGGGTCGCAGCCGGCGTCGGCGGCTATACGTTCGCCTACGCGCGCGGCGGCTCGTATCTGACGAACGATCCGCGCGCCTGCGCCAACTGCCACGTGATGAACGACCAGTTCGACGGCTGGGTGAAGTCGAGCCACCGGGCGGTCGCTGCCTGCAACGACTGCCACACGCCGCCCGGGTTCCTCGCCAAGTACGTCACCAAGGCCGAGAACGGCTTCTGGCACTCCTTCGCGTTCACCACCGGGCGTTTCGCCGAGCCGATCCGCATCACCGCCCGCAACCGGAGAGTCACCGAGTCGGCCTGCCGGCACTGCCACGCCGAAGTGGTGCAGCAGATGCTCGGCGGCCGCGCGGGGGGCGGTCGGGAGATCGCCTGCCTGCGCTGCCACTTCTCCGTCGGGCATCGAGAGCTGGGCGCGGCCGACGGCGGCGCGCTCGCCGATCCGCGCCATTGACCGAGGTGAGCCGATGACGAACCGGACGATCGTGCTGGTGGCGGCGGTGGCGGGAGCCGCCTCAGCGGGGACCGCGGCGCTGCTCGTCAACATCTTCGAGCGCAAGCAAGAGGCGCGCAACCCCTTCTATCGGGTGGTCGAGCTGGACGACACGGTCGAGGATCCGGCCGTCTGGGGCAAGAACTTCCCCCAGCAGTACGACGGCTACCTGCGCACCGTGGACCAGCAGCGTACGCGCTTCGGCGGCAGCGAGGCGGTGCCGCGCACGCCCGACGAGGTCGACCCGCGCTCGGTGACGTCGCAGTCCCGGCTCGAGGAGGATCCGCGCCTCAGGACCTTCTGGGCCGGCTACGCGTTCTCGGTCGACTTCCGCAAGAAGCGCGGCCACGCGTACATGCTGGAGGACCAGACCCTCACGCAGCGCGTGCGGCAATTCCAGCAGCCCGGCACCTGCCTGCACTGCCACGCTTCCGTCTACGTGCCGTACGAGCGCGCCGGCGCCGGCGACCTGATCAAGGGCTTCGAGATCCTGAACCGCATGCCCTACGCCGAGGCGCGCAAGCAGGCGAAGCACCCGATCTCCTGCATCGACTGTCACGACCCCTCGACGCTGGCGCTGCGCGTCACGCGCCCCGGCTTCCTCGAGGGCATCCGCGCGCTGAAGGCCTCGCAGGGCGTGCCGGGCTACGACCCCAACACGATGGCGACGCGCCAGGAAATGCGGGCCTTCGTCTGCGGCCAGTGCCACGTCGAGTACTACTTCAAGGGCGAGGAGAAGCGGCTGACGTATCCCTGGGCGAAGGGGCTGAAGATCGACGAGATCTACGCCTATTACCAGGAGAGCGGGTTCCGGGACTGGACCCACGCGAAGGCCGGCACCCCGGCGCTGAAGGCGCAGCACCCCGAGTTCGAGATGTGGAACCAGGGCATCCACGCGCGCTCCGGCGTCGCCTGCGCCGACTGCCACATGCCGTACCTGCGCGTGGGCGCGCTCAAGATCTCCGACCACCACGTGCGCTCGCCGCTGCTGAACGTCGCGAACGCCTGCCAGACCTGCCACAAGTGGCCCGAGGAGGAGCTGCGCGCCCGGGCGGAGACGATCCAGGAGCGCACCTTCAAGCTGCGCAACCTGGCGCTGGACGCGGTCGTGGCGCTGATCGGGGAGCTCGAAGCGGCCCAGGCCAGGGGCGCCGGCGAGAGCGAGCTGCGCGAGGCGCGGGCGCTGCACCGCCAGGCCCAGTTCTACGTGGACTTCGTCGAGTCGGAGAACTCGAACGGCTTCCACGCGCCCCAGGAGGCCGTCCGCATCCTGGGCGAGGCGATCGACTTCGCCCGCCGCGGCCAGCTCGCGCTGCGCCCGCCGAAGTAAGATCCGCCGATGTCCCGCGAGGTCGACGAGGCGCTGCGCGCGAACCCGCTGTTCGGCCGGCTGGCGGCGCCCGACCGCGCGCAGGTCTCGCAGATCGCGACGCTGCGCCAGTACGCGCGCGGCGAGACGATCTTCTCCGAGGGCGACGCCTCCGACTCGCTCTACACGATCGCGCGTGGCCAGGTGAAGGTCGTCAAGCTGCTGCCGGCGGGCCGCGAGATCATCCTGGAGCTGCTCGGCGCGGGCGATCCGCTGGGCGCCGTCGCGGCGTACGAGAACCGTCCGTTCCCCGCGTCCGCGGTGGCGCTCGACGAGGTGAGCTGCATCGTCGTGCGCGCGGCCGCTCTCTTCCGGCTGATGGAGACCTGCCCGCCGATCACACGCGGCATGTTCGCGGGCCTCTCGATCCGCATCATGCAGCTCACGCAGCGCATGGCCGAGGTCGCGGGCAGCCGCGTCGAGGCGCGTTTCGCCCAGCTCTTCCTGAAGCTCGCAGAGCGCCTGGGACGCGAGCAGGCCGGCGGCACCTTCATCCCGCTCGCGCTGAGCCGCCAGGACCTGGCCGACCTCGCCGGCACCACCATCGAGACCTGCATCCGCGTGATGTCGCGCTGGGGCAAGGACGAGGTCGTGAAGACCGAGCGCGACGGCTTCCTGGTGCCCGATCGCGAGGCCCTGCGCTCCTTGGTCGCGGGCTGAAGCGGCCCGGCCGCCGGCGTTTTGAAGTAGGCTAGCCGTACGCCGGTCGCACGTGGGCTCCGGCCCTGCGCAACGCGAGACGTCGAACCCCGCCAGGCCCGGAAGGGAGCAACGGTTAGACGAGCCTCGGGTGTGCCGCAGACCGCCGGGGCTCACGTGGGGCCGGCCGTTCCCCGAAACAGAACCTCCCGAACTTGAGCTACCAGGTCCTCGCTCGCAAGTACCGGCCCGACACCTTCTCCCAGGTGGTGGGGCAGGAGACCGTCACCCGCACGCTGCAAAACGCCCTGCGCAGCGGGCGCGTCGGCCACGCCTTCCTGCTCTCGGGAGCGCGCGGCGTCGGCAAGACCACCACCGCCCGCATCCTGGCGAAGGCGCTCAACTGCTCCGCCGCGGAGGGGCCGACCGCCGAGCCGTGCCTGAAGTGCTCCTCCTGCGAGGAGATCCGCGACGGCAAGAGCATGGACGTGCAGGAGATCGACGGCGCCTCGAACAACAGCGTCGACGACGTGCGAGAGCTGCGCGAGAGCGCCCGCTACAACCCCGCCCGCGACCGCTTCCGCATCTGGATCATCGACGAGGTCCACATGCTGTCGGGGCCTGCGTTCAACGCGCTGCTGAAGACGCTCGAGGAGCCGCCGCCGCGCGTCAAGTTCATCTTCGCGACGACCGAGTACCACAAGCTGCCCGACACCATCCTCTCGCGCTGCCAGCAGTACGACTTCCGCATGATCCCGGCGCGCGACCTGGTGACGCACCTGCGCGAGGTGGCGCGCCGCGAGAGCATCGAGGTCTCGGAAGCGGGCCTCGCGCGCATCGCGCGCGCCGCAGAGGGCAGCGTGCGCGACGCGCTGTCGCTGTTCGACCAGGTGCTGGCCTTCAGCGGCGCCGCGGTGCGAGACGAGGACCTGCAGGCTCTGCTCGGCATCATCGACCGCGAGCTGCTGCTGGCGGCCTCCGAGGGCGTCCTGCGCGGCGATGCGCTCGCGCTGCTGGAGCTGGTCGAGCGGCTCTCGGAGTACGGCGCCGACTACCGGAACTTCGTGCGCGAGCTGCTGCTGCATTACCGCGAGCTGCTGCTGGTGAAGCTGGCGCCGGGCGAGTCGGCGCTGCTCTCGGGCCTGGTGCCCGAGGAGCGCGAGCGGCTGCGCCCGGCGGCGGAGGCGTACTCGGAGGAGGACCTGCTGCGCGCCTTCGAGGTGCTGCTGAAGACGGAGCAGGACCTGCGCTGGGCCCAGGACCCGCGCATCACGCTCGAGTTCGCGCTGCTGAAGCTCGCACAGCTGCGGCGGCTGGTGCCGTTCGGCGAGCTGCTCGCGCGCGTGGAGGGTCTGGCGGGCGCCGGCCCGCGGCCCGCGGGCCTCGCGCCCGCCCCGCGCCCGCCGGCCGTCGCCGAGGCGCCCGCACTGCCGCCGCGCCGGCCGCTGCCACCCCCCCCGCCGGCGCGCGCGCGGAGCGAGGACGCGCCGAGCGCCGCTCCGCCGCCCGCCCACGCCGTCGCACCCGCGGCGCCGGACCCGCCCGCGCCGCCGCCCGCCCGTCGCGCCGAGCCGGCCCCGGGCGCGCCGGGCGTCGACCCCGCTGCCGTGCTCGAGGCGATGGGCCGGCTGGCCGCGAACCGGCCCTCGCTCGCCCAGGCGCTGCGCTCGGCCCGCGCCCGCGACGAGGCGGGCACGCTGGTGCTGGCGCTCGCCCCCGATTTCGTGGCGCTCGCCGAGCTGCACGCGGACGAGTACCGCGACCTGGCGGCGCAAGCCGCTGGCCGCAGCCTGCGCCTGCGTTTCGAGGCCGGCGCCGCGCCGGAGGCCGCCGTGCCGGCGGCCCCCGCGCCCGCGACGCCGGCCCAGACCGACAGGAAGCAGCGCCTCCTGAGCGAGGCGAGCCAGGACAAGGCCGTGCAGGAGGCGCTCGACCTCTTCAACGGCAAAGTGGTGGACGTCCGGGAGGCCTGAAGACGATGAACCCCTTCGGCGGTGGCGACCCGCGCAAGCTGATGAAGAAGCTCCAGCAGGAGCAGGAGCGCGTCCAGCGCGAGATCGCGGCGCTCGAGATCGAGGCGACCGCGGGCGGCGGCATGGTGAAGGTCGTGCTCGACGGCGAGAAGCGCGTCAAGCGCCTGGCGATCGACCCCGAGGTGGTCAACCGCGAGGAGGTCGAGATGCTGCAGGACCTCGTGGTCGCGGCGATCAACGAGGCGTCCAGGCGCGTGGACGACGCCGTCAAGGAGAAGATCGGCCAGCTGACCGCCGGCCTGAAGCTGCCCGGCATGCCGGGCCTGTTCTGAGGCTTCGCCTTCGTCATTCTCGATTGATTCGGCCCGCCCGGCGGCCTAGAGTGGCGAGCCTGAGGTCCCCAACGAAAACAAGGAGCGGAAGATGAAGCAGCGGCTACGGCTCTTCGTGGCGCTACTGGCCTGCGGAGCGTTTGTCTTGCCGGCGCGCGCGCAGACGCAGGCGACGACCGGTGTCATCGAGGGATCGGTGCTCGACGAGAGCGGCGCCGTGGTGCCTGGCGCCACGGTCACGCTGACGAACCTCGGCACCAACCTCGAGCGCAGTGTCACCTCGGACCAGGACGGCCGTTTCCGCGGCCTGCTGCTCCCGCTCGGCCCGTATCGCGTCGCCGTCAGCATGCCCGGCTTCGCGACGCTCGTTCGCGAGGGCATCGACCTCGCCGTCGGCCAGGCGGTCAACCTGCGGCTCACGCTGAAGGTCTCGGGCGTGCAGGAGCAGATCCTGATCACGGGCGGCGCGCCGGTGGTGGAGACGACGCGCGCGGAGGGCGCCACCCGCATCGACACCGCTTCGATCCAGGGGCTGCCCAACAACGGCCGCAACTTCCTCGACTTCGCGCAGCTGACGCCGGGCGTCGCGATCGTGCAGGGCCCGGACGGCGCCGAGATCACCATCAACGGCCAGAAGGGCATCCACAACAACGTGTCGGTGGACGGCGCCGACTTCAACAACCCGTTCTTCGGCGAGCAGCGCGGCGGCCAGCGCCCCGCCTTCACCTTCAACCTCGACGCCGTGCAGGAGGTGGTGGTGGTGGCCGAAGGCGCCAACGCGGAGTTCGGCCGCTCGAACGGCGGCTTCATCAACGTGGTCACCAAGTCCGGCACCAACGAGGTGCACGGCAGCGTCCACGGCTACTTCAAGGACGACAGCCTCTCCTCGGCGCCCAAGCGGGGCGACGGCAGCTCGGCCGACAAGTACGATTTCAGCCAGTTCCAGACGGGCTTCACCTTGGGCGGGCCGCTGAAGAAGGACAAGGCGTTCTACTTCCTGGCGCTCGACTATCAGGACGCCTCCAACACCAAGCAGACCGACCCCGCGCGTATCGAGCAGCGGGTGGTCGACTACTTCGCGAGCGTCGGCAGCCCGGGCGAGAACGACCCGATCGAGCGCAGCAACGACGGCCGCGTCTTCCTCGGCAAGCTCGACTTCCAGCTCTCGCCCTCGCACCTGGCGACGCTGCGCTACAACTACACCTGGTCGGAGCAGAAGAACGGCACCTTCGACGTCGACTCCTGGGGCACCAGCGCGAACGCCACCGAGAAGGACTACTCGCACGCGGTGACCGGCTCGCTGCTGTCGACCTTCTCGCCCACGCTGCTCAACGAGTTCCGTTTCCAGTGGGCGAAGGAGTGGCGGCCGCGGCCCTACGCGGGACCGGACATCAGCGGCCAGAACCGGCCGCTGCCGGACACCGCCTTCGATTTCGGCCGCAGCTACCGCTTCGGCATGCCGTTCTTCATTCCCGTCGAGTATTTCGACGAGCGCATCCAGGTCAACAACAACATCTCCCTCGTGAAGGGCAGCCACCAGCTGAAGTTCGGCGGCGAGCTCAACTACGTCCACTCCAACCAGACCTTCGTCGGCTTCGCGAACGGCCGCTACATCTTCAGCTCCACCGACGGCTTCCTGAACTACGCGAGGAACCCCAGCTACGTCGAGTGCTCGAACGGCACCAGCTCGCAGACCGGCAGCTGCCCCGCGGGCAGCTCGGTCACCGGCCCGGTGCTGCTGTACCTGCAGCAGGCGGGTGTCGGCGGCCTCTCGGTCGAGGAGGCCGGCACGCAGGACATCCCGCAGACGGAGCTCGCCTTCTTCGCGCAGGACAAGTGGCAGCCCAACCCCAAGCTGACCGTGCAGTACGGCCTGCGCTGGGAGATGCAGAAGCAGCCCGACCTGATCACGCCGCAGAACGAGCTGTTCTACCGTGACTTCATCGGGAAGACTGTCGACGGACAGAGCTTCCCGGGCGACGGCACGATCCCGTCCGACATGAAGATGTGGCAGCCGCGGCTCGGCATCTCCTGGGACCCGAAGGGCGACGGCAAGACCGTCGTGCGGCTGAACGCCGGCATCTTCTACGGCCGCATCCCCGGCCTCTCGCTCGCCTCGTCGCGCTCGACGGACGGCAGCCGCGGCCAGACGCTGTTCCGCAACAGCGAGCTCGCCGGCCTGAACATCCTGCCGCCCGTTCCGGCCTATCCCAACCTGATCCCGCAGTCGCAGATCGGCACGCCCTTCCGGCCCGACGTGTTCGTGTTCAGCAAGGACTTCCAGAACCCGCGCACCTACTCGGCATCGCTCGGCGTCGAGCGCGAGCTGATGGAGGGCGTCGCGCTGCTGCTGCAGTACAACCACTCCAAGGGCGTGCACGTCACGCGCTTCTACAACGGCAACGACGCCGAGCTCGGCTCGCCCTGGTCGAGCGGGCTCAACGGCGGCCCGAACGGCGTGGGCGCGCTGACGGTCGTCTCCTCGAGCGCCAAGAGCCTGTACGACGCCGTGACGCTCGGCCTGACGCGGCGGCTGCGCAACAACTTCCAGATGCAGGTCAACTACACGATGTCCTGGGACCACTCGGACGACGACAACGAGCGCGACCCCTTCAGCTACCGCTACGTCAGCATCAACGACCTGGCGGCCGAGTACGGCTACTCGGACCGCGACCAGCGCCACCGCCTGAACGGCTGGCTGCTGTGGCAGGCGCCGGGCGCCGTCGACGTGAACCTGCGCTACTCCTATCGCTCGGCGCAGCCGGTCTCGCTGGCAGCGAACGGCCAGGTCTCGCAGGCGCCGTTCGGCGCCGCCTCCGACCGCAAGCGTTCCGACGGCACGATCGTCGAGCGCAACACCGGACGCAAGGACAACACCTACTCGGCGCTCGACCTGCGCCTCTCGCGCGAGTTCAAGGCCGGCAAGACCGTGCGCATCGAGCCGATCGTCGAGGTCTTCAACCTGTTCAACAGCGCGAACCTGCTGGTTCCGCAGGTCACCAACCTGATCTTCAATTTCGACGGCACGGTGCGGGCTGGCCTCGGCGATCCACGCCAAATGCAGCTCGGCGTCAGGGTCCTCTTCTAGCACCCGCACCGCGCCACGGCTCGCGCCAGCACTTTTCGATGCGACGCATGCGTCGCGCTTCAATCGTCGGGTCGCCGCTCGACATCGAGCCAGGGGGCGCTTGCGTCGCGCCCCCTGGAACCCCCCGCGCCTGCGCGGGAATGAATCCCGCTTCGTCGCGCGCTCCGTTGCCGTTGCCCGCTTGCCAGGAGCCCCGGAACCGCCGGCGCCTGCGCGGGATTGAATGCACACGGCCGTCGGCCACCCGCGACGGATGAAAAGCCGATGGCCGCGGGCTTCGGCCGAGGGCGGCGGCGTGGGTCACGGCCGAACGGGGCGTCTGAGGCGCGCATCCCAACGCGTCGGATGCGCCACAGTGTTCGCGCCGAAGCGAGCGGAGGGGCGCGACCGCTGATCTTCCTTTTGAATGCGATGCGCCCCGCAGCGTCCCCGCGAGGGCGTGCACCCCGACGCCGCCCAGCCGACAGCTACGGGCCCGAGCGAGACTCCTTTGTGGCCAATCTCGTTGCGCTCGCCGCCCGTAGTCGCGGCTGCCAGCTCGCGCGGGTGCGGTGCCCCCCGGTCGGTGGCTACTTAGCCCGAATCGAATCGCCGCTCGCGGACGCAGGTCGCGACGCCCCGTCAGATCGCGGCGCGTCCCGCGAGCGATTTCCCCTCCCCCGTATGTGGGGTGGGGATAGCCCGCTCGGGCTGGCACTAGACTGCTGCTGCGTGGACTATCCGGAGCCGCTGTCGCGGCTGATCGACGAGCTGCGGCGCCTGCCGGGCATCGGGCCGAAGTCCGCCCAGCGCATTGCGTTCCACCTGCTGAAGACCGCGCGCGAGGACAACGCGCGGCTGGCCGAGGCGATTGCCTCGCTGCAGGGCGCCACGCGCGCCTGCTCGATCTGCAACGCCATCACCGATCGCGAGATCTGCGCGCTGTGCTCCGACCCGGCCCGCAACGACCGCCTGATCTGCGTCGTGGAGGAGCCCCACAGCATCCAGGCGGTCGAGCGCACGCGCGACTTCAAGGGCCGCTACCACGTGCTGCACGGCGTGCTGTCGCCGATCCAGGGCGTCGGGCCGGACGAGCTGCGCCTGCACGGCCTGGTCGAGCGGGTGCGCCAGGGCGTCGACGAGGTGATCCTGGCGACCAGCCCCACCGTCGAGGGCGAGGCCACCGCCGCCTACATCGCGCGCCTGCTGAAGCCCTTCGAGATCCGGGTCACGCGCATCGCGATGGGCGTCCCCGTGGGCTCCGACCTCGACTGGGCGGACGAGGTGACGATCGCCAAGGCCCTCGAGGGGCGCCGCGACTACTGATGCCCCGTCGCCCGCCCTCGCTCAACAAGTCCCGAAGGCTCAACGGCTAAGGCTGGCGGTATGTTGCAAAGGCACCCGACGCGGGCTATAACTTAGCCTCCCTCGGACTCTGTCCGCGCGGCACGACGAGAAGCACGACTGCATCGAGGTCAGTAGGAGGATCGCGGAATGGCGGCGCCAGATATCGTGATGTACGAGGAGGAGTTCAACCAGATAAAACAGATCATCTCGAAGCTGCGCGTCGACGCCAACGCGAAGGTCGTGTTCCTGGTCGACAAGAACGGGCAGCAGATCGCGGCGCACGGCGACATCGAGAACCTGGACACCACCTCGCTCGCCTCGCTGACGGCGGGCAACGTGGCCGCCACCGACGGGCTCGCCCGGCTGATCGGCGAGAAGGAGTTCTCGATCCTCTTCCACGAGGGCGAGAAGGACAACATCCACATCTCGATCGTCGCGCAGCGCGTGATCCTGGTGGTGATCTTCGACGAGCGCTCCTCGCTCGGCCTCGTCAGGCTGCGCGTCAAGAAGGCCTCGCAGGACCTGAACGACGTCTTCGGCCGGATCATGGCGAAGGTCGAGCGGGAAAAGGCCTCGGTCGGCACCGCCTTCGAGAGCCCGTTCGCCGAGATCACGGACGACGACATCGACGCCCTGTTCAGCGAGTAGACGAAGGCCCGGCGAATGACCTTCATCAACTACGCTTCGCGCGAGATCAACTGCAAGATCGTCTACTACGGCCCCGGGCTGTGCGGGAAGACGACGAACCTGCAGTACATCTACGACAAGTCGAACCCCGGCTCGAAGGGGAAGCTGATCTCGCTGGCGACGGAGACCGACCGCACGCTGTTCTTCGACTTCCTGCCGCTCGACCTCGGCACCGTGCGCGGCTTCAAGACGCGCTTCCACCTGTACACCGTGCCCGGCCAGGTCTTCTACGACGCGAGCCGCAAGCTGATCCTGAAGGGCGTCGACGGCGTCATCTTCGTGGCCGACAGCCAGGTCGAGCGCATGGACGCCAACATCGAGGCGATCGACAACCTGATCGCCAACCTGGCGAGCCAGGGCTACGACCTGCTGAAGATCCCCTACATCCTGCAGCTCAACAAGCGCGATCTGCCGAACGTGGCCTCCGTCGAGGAGATGAAGAAGCTGCTGACCCGCAAGAACCCGCCCGAGCCCACGTTCGAGGCCTGCGCGGCCAAGGGCACCGGCGTCTTCGAGACGCTGAAGGGCGTCGCCAAGCTGGTGCTGGCGGAGCTGACCAAGGCGAGCTGAGGCCGCCGGGGCCTCCCGCGCCGACCGCCTAACGCGACGAGGCGGGCGCCGGCGCCAGCAGGCCGGCCATAGGCTGGCCCTCGGCCTGCGGCAGCGCGAGACCCAGCGCGCGCGCCAGCGTGGGGCCGATGTCGATCATGCGCACGAGCGGGAGGCGCAGGCCCGCGCGCACGCCGGCCCCGCTGGCCAGGAACCCGGTGCGCATCACCGGGTCGCTCGGCAGGTAGCCGTGCTGGCCGCGCGTCGCGCTGGCGACCAGGAAGGCGTCTTCCCGGAAGCCGTCGTCGAACGCGTAGCCGTCGATCGGCTCCAGCAGCAGCAGCGCGTCGGTGTCGCCGCCCAGCGCCCGCACCTCGTCGCGATCCAGCACGCGCAGGATGCCGCGCCAGGGCCCGTCCGCCAGGCCGCGGAAGAGTGCCGTCACGCGGGCGGCGGTCGCGGCGTCGGCCGCGTCCTTCAGCTTGATGGCGGCCTTGTGGGCGGCGGCCTGCCATTCGACGATGCGGTCCTGGGCGTCCGTCTTCAGCAGCCCCGCCCGACGCAGCGCCACGTTGGGCTGGAAGGCGGAGTGCACGCGCCGAAAGCCGTGGTCGCCGGTGACGACGACCAGCGTCTCGCCGCGCAGGCCCGCCTCGTCGAGCGCGCGCGCCACCTCCGCGACGTGGCCGTCGATCGCCTCGAAGGCGCGGCGCGCCTCGGCAGAGCCTCGCCCGTAGGCGTGGTGGGCCGCGTCGGCCTGCACCAGGTGCAGCAGCAGCAGGTCGGGCTTGCGGGTCCTGATGAGGTGGGCGGCCGCGGCCGCGAAGAAGCGGTCACGCCCCGGCATGTCGCCGCTGCCGGCGGGATTCTCGCCACCCGTCACGGCCAGCACCTCGTCGACCAGGCCCGGCGTCGACATCCCGCGCGCGGCCTCGGCCCAGGCCGGCTTCGTGCCGGCCGGCTGGCCCTCGGGGATCAGGAAGTCGATGCGCGCGCCCACGGTCACGGGCCAGGAGAGCGCCGCCGTGCGCAGGCCGGCCTCGCGCGCGGCGTCCCACAGCGTCTGCGCCTCGATGTCGGCGGCGGTTCCCAGCCAGCGCGGCGAGCCGCGCTCGGGGTCGAACGCGGTGTTGCTCATGATGCCGTGCTTCGCGGGCCGGCAGCCCGTGGCGATCGCGGTGTGGGACGGATAGGTCAACGAGGGGTAGACGCCCTCGACGCCGTCCGCGTAGCTGCCGGCGTCGCGCAGCGCGGCCAGCGTCGGCACGCGCGGACCCTCGGCCGACGGCACGATGATCTCCGGCACCAGGCCGTCGATCGAGATCAGCACGACGTGCCGCTTCGCCTCGGCAGCGCCCGCGCGCGGCGCGACCGTGGCCACGGCGAGCACGAGACCGAGAGCCACCCGCAGCCGTTTCCGCATTCGGATCCCTCCTCGAAGCGCGCGGCATCCTAACCGGGACGGGGCATCCAGCGCGCGCGGCGCCGAACCCTAGAATGGGCCAGCTTCTCTCCCGAGCGGCGAGCCCATGTCCGAGCACCCGATCCGCGCACCGCAGACCGCCGCATCGCTTCTCGGCTCCGTCCTGCTCTGCTTCGCGATCGCGCACCTGCTGTTCGCGGTGACCGCCTGGGTCTGCGACAAGGATCCCTGGGACGCCGCGACTTACGCGCGCAGCGACTCGAGCAAGTACCTGAAGATCGCGCGCGTCGGCTATTTCGACGACGCCCAGGACATCCGGCGAGGTGACGCCGGCTGGTTTCCGGGCTACCCGCTGGCGATCCGCGCGGGCGCAGCGCTCACGGGAGCGCGGCCGCTCAAAGTCGGCCTGGCGCTCGCGCTGGCGGGCCAGCTCGGCCTGCTCGGGGTGCTGGCGTTCCTGATGCGCGGCCTCGCTCCGGAGCGCGGCTTCGCCGCGTTGCTGCTCGCCGCCTGCTTTCCGGGCGCCGCGTACTACGCGGCGGTCTTCCCGATCTCGATCTGCGCCTGCTTCTCGCTGCTCTCCGTCGCGCTCTTCACGCGGGGGCGCGTTCTTGCCGCCGGGCTCGCGGGCTTCGTCTCGAGTTTCTGCTACCCGACGGGCGGCATCGCCAGCCTCGCCCTCGGCCTCGGCGTGCTGCTGCGGCCCGGACAGGCTCTCGGGCCGCGCGCCCGCGACCTGCTGCTGGGGCCGGGCGTCGCGGCGCTGGGCCTGCCCGCCGCGCTGGCCGTGTTCCAGGCCGATCTCGGGCGGGCCACGGCCTATTTCGAGTACCAGAGGCAGTACGGTCATGCGCCGTCCTTCCCGCTCGCGACGCTCGTCGAGCAGCTGGGGAAGCTCGTGGGCGACAGCCTGCCGCAGCGCACGCTCGGGCTGCAGGCGCTCGTCGCCGCAGGACTGCTGGCGCTGGCGGCCGTCGTCTGGCTGCGGCGGCGGGCCGAGCTCGGCGCGGCCGGCCCGCTGCTGCTCGCCCAGGCCGCGCTCTACTGGCTGGTGCCCCTCTGCCTGGGCTCTCGGCTCAGTCACTACCGGGCGAACGCGCTGATGGTCGGCCTGGTGCCGCTGCTGGCGCTGCTGCCTCTGCGCGCGCTGCTCGCGCTCGCGCTGGGCCTGGCGGTGCTGTCGACGGGCCTGACGGGCCTCTTCCTCGACGGCACGCTGCCCTAGAGAGCTGGATTCGAGGTTGCGGGGCCCGCGGCCCGCGCCGAGAATGAACCATCGTTCATCCATCGGCGACGCCCCGGCCGGAGCCTGCGGCTGGCCGGACGTTCGGCAGGGAGGACGGCCATGGCGGATGCGAAGCCGGTCGAAGCCAGCGAGCTCGAGTCGCGCAAGCTGGCCGAGGACTCGCGCCAGCAGGCGTGGGAGAGCCCCAGCTTCGTCAAGGAGCTCTTCCTCGGCAGCCTGCGCCTCGACCTGATCCACCCGTTTCCGCTGCCGAAAGCCGAGCGGCCCGAGTTCGCGGAGTTCTATCGCCGCTTCGAGGCGTTCCTGGCCAACGAGGTCGACGCCGGCGAGATCGACCGCAGCGGCGAGTACCCCGAGGCCGTGCTCGACGCTCTGCGCCGGCTGGGCGCTTTCGGCATGAAGATCCCGCGAGAGTACGGCGGGCTCGGCTTCAGCAACGTCGAGTACAACAAGGTGATGCGCCTCGTCGGCAGCCACTGCGGCAACCTGGGCGCGCTGCTCTCGGCGCACCAGTCGATCGGCGTGCCTCAGCCGCTGAAGCTCTTCGGCAGCGAAGAGCAGAAGCGCCAGTACCTGCCGCGCTGCGCCAGGGGCGAGATCTCCGCCTTCGCGCTGACCGAGCCTGACGTCGGCTCCGACCCCGCCCGTCTCAGCACCACCGCCGCGCGCACGCCCGACGGCGCCGCCTACCTGCTGAACGGCACCAAGCTCTGGTGCACCAACGCCACCCTCGCCAAGCTGCTGGTGGTGATGGCGGTCGAGCCCGGCACCCGGAAGATCAGCGCCTTCGTGGTGGAGACCGGCTGGCCCGGCGTCGGGGTCGAGCAGCGCTGCCGCTTCATGGGGCTGCGCGCGCTGGCGAACGCGGTGATCTCCTTCACCGACGTGCGCGTGCCGGCCGAGAACCTGATCGGCGCCGAAGGCAAGGGCCTCAAGATCGCGCTCACCACCCTGAACGACGGCCGGCTGTCGATCCCGAACATCACGGTGGGCGGCGCCCGGGTCTGCCTCGCGATCGCGCGCCGCTGGGCCCAGCAGCGCGTGCAGTGGGGCCGCCCGATCGGCAAGCACGAAGCGATCGCGCAGAAGCTCGCCGAGATGGCGGCCACCACCTTCGCGATGGACTCCGTGGCCGCGCTGGCGACCGAGCTGTCGGACCGCGGGGGCTACGACATCCGGCTCGAGGCGGCGGCCGCCAAGGAGTGGAACACCTGCCGCGGCTGGGAGCTGATGGACGAGCTGATGCAGATCCGCGGCGGCCGCGGCTACGAGAACGAGCACTCGCTCGCCGAGCGCGGCGAGGCGCCGCTGCCCGTCGAGCGGATGATGCGCGACTTCCGCATCAACAAGATCTTCGAGGGCTCTTCCGAGATCATGCACCTGTTCATGGCCCGCGAGGCCGTCGACAAACACCTCGAGGTGGCCGGCGCGCTCGTCGATCCGGAGGCCGACCTCGGGACGAAGCTCGGCGCGCTGCCGAGGATCGGCGCCTTCTACGCGTGGTGGTATCCGACGCGCTGGCTGGGCTGGGGACGCTGGCCCCGCTACTCGGAGTTCGGCCGCCTCGCGGCCCACATGCGCTTCGTCGAGCGTTCCTCGCGCAAGCTCGCGCGCGAGAGCTTCCACGGCATGTCGGTCTACCAGGCGCGCCTGCAGAACAAGCAGGCGTTCCTTTTCCGCCTGGTCGACGTCGTCAACGAGCTCTTCGCGATGGCGGCCAGCGTCTCGCGGGCGCAGGCCCTCGTCCGTACGGGCAGCGCGGAAGGCCGCCAGGCGGTGGAGCTGGCGGATCTCTTCTGCCGGAACGCCCGGCGCAAGGTGCGCGCGAGCTTCGCCGCGCTGTGGAGCAACGACGACGCCGCGAAATACTCGGTTGCGACCGCCGTGCTCGGCGGGCGCCACGCCTGGCTCGAGCAGGGCATCGTGCCGCTGCCCGAGGCGCCCGCGGCGAAGGCCGGCGAGCGCTCGGACGAGCCGCAGCGGAAGCAGGCTGTCGAGGCCTGACGCCGGACCCGCCCGCGGCGACGCGCCCTCTCGACGGCAGGCCGGCGTCGTGGGCCGTGAGAAGATCCACGGATGCGCGCCTCGCTGCGGATCGCGTCGTTCCTGGTCGTCGGCGCCGCGAGCCTCGCTGCTGCCCAGCCGCCCTCCGGCCCCGCGCGGCAGACGCAGGCTGACGACTACACGCGCTACGAGCTGCTGGCTCCGGGCTCCGGGCGCTTCCGCATCCTCTACGAGGTGTCGGCGACGACGCCCGGGGCGACGTCCTTCTTCAACCCGATCCGAAAGGGGAGCGTCGCCAGCGACGAGGCCGTCTTCGATCGCATGAGCGGGCAGCCGCTCCGATTCGCCGTGGTGCCGGGTACGCGCGCGCGCCAGGCCGGGCTGCCCGACGCCGATCCCGACGGGGCCTACATCGAGGTCACGCTGGCCCGGCCGGTGCCCGCCGAGGGCGAGGCGCGGCTGCTGATCGACAAGACCTACGAAGACCCGAAGAGCTACTTCGAGGAGGGGGGCCTCGTCGTCTTCTCCCGCTCGCTCGGCATCGCCCGCAACGCCGTGGTGCTGCCGAAGGGCTACGAGCTCGTCTCCTGCAACGTGCCGGCGCAGGTGCTGAGCGAGCCGGACGGCCGCATCGCCGTGAGCTTCATGAACCCGTACCCGCTGGCGGCCCCGCTGGTGGTCAAGGCCCGGAGGCTTCCGTGAGGGCCGTCCGCGACGCGCTGCTGTGCCTCTGGGCCGCGGCATTGCCGGCGGCGGCCCAGGAGCAGCGCCTCTCCGAGCGCGCGCGGCAGGACCGCGAGATCGTCTACTTCCTGAACCCGCCCGAGACGCACTCGTTCTTCCTGTACCACGACTACACCGAGTCGCGCGAGGGCATCGACAGCTACGTCAACGTCGTGCGGAAGGGTAGCCGGGCCCAGGATCCGAAGGCCCGGGTGCTGGACAGCGGCGAGCCGCTCCCGGTCGAGACGCTGCGGGGCGAGGCGATCACGAAGGCGGGCGTCTCCATCGGCGAGCCGGTGACGCCGGAGAGCGAGGCCGTCGTGATTCGCTTTCCTGCGGTGAAGCAGGGCCAATCGCTGCGCCTGCGGATCTCGGAGACCTACACCGACCCGGCCCGGTACCGGCTCGAGGGCGACACTCTCGTCTGGGACCGCGCCTTCGGCCGGCCGCGCAACGCGGTGGTGCTGCCCGCCGGCTACTTCCTGACGGCCTCGTCGATCCCGGGCACGGTCTCGGAGACGCAGGATGGGCGGATCCGGCTCGACTTCTGGAACCCGCGCCCGGACGGGATCGAGGTGCTGATCCGCGCGCGGCGGCGGGCGGCCCTGCCCGTGCCGCGCTAGAGCCGGCGCCGCGGAACGGCGGACCTCGCCGCAGCGGCGACGCGGCGGGCGCCTCGAACCCGGCGGAAGCCGAGGCCCGACTCGCGGATCAGCCGGCGATAGTGCCGCTCCAGCTCGGGCGCGTAGGCGTAGGGCTCGGCGAACACGATCTCGCGGATGCCGGCCTGGATCGCCTCCTTGGCGCAGCCGAAGCAGGGGCGCAACGTCGTGTAGAGGACGCCGCGGTCCGTGACGTTGCCGTGGCGCGCCGCCATCAGGAAGGCGTTCTGCTCCGCGTGGACGCAGAGGCAGGTGTCGTAGCCGGCGCCGGGCGGCGCGTCCGACAGGCAGCGCGGGCAGCCGCCGTCCGTGCAGTTGCGCACGCCGATCGGCGTGCCGTTGTAGCCGGTCGAGATGATCGCCTTGTCGACCACGATCAGCGCGCCGACGGCGCGCCGGCGGCAGTTGGAGCGCGTCGAGACGGCCCGCGCGATGTCGAGGTAGTAGGCGTCCCAGGCCGGGCGCACGCGGGCCGCGGCGCCGGTTCCGGAACGGGCGCGGCTGCGCACGGGGCGGGCTCCCACGCGCCCTAGCTTCGCACGACCGCGGCGCGCCGCGCTGCGGGCTCGCGTAACATCGCCGCCGTGAGCCACGCCGTCGCGCGCTTCCTGGCGCAGGCCGGCATCGAGGTGCCGGTCATCTGCGGCGCGATGTACCCGTGCAGCAACCCCGAGCTGGTGGCTGCGGTCAGCGCCGCGGGCGGGATCGGCATCGTGCAGCCGATCTCGCTCACCTACGTCCACGGCCACGACTTCCGCGCAGGGCTGCGGCTGATCAAGCGGCTGGCCGGCGGGCGGCCGTTCGGCATGAACGCGCTGATCGAGGCTTCATCGAGGACCTACCACCAGCGCATGCTGCGCTGGGTGGACCTCGCCGTCGAGGAAGGCGTGCGCTTCTTCGTCACCTCGCTCGGCAACCCGCGCTGGGTGGCCGAGAAGGCCCACGCGGCGGGCGGCGTCGTCTATCACGACGTGACCGAGCGGCGCTTCGCGGAGAAGGCGGTCGCGGGCGGCGTCGACGGCCTGATCGCCGTCAACGACCGCGCGGGCGGGCATCTCGGGCCGAAGCCGGCGGAAGCCCTGCTGGCCGAGCTTCGCGACTTCGGCCTGCCCGTCGTTTGCGCGGGCGGCATCGGCGACGAGCGCGACTTCGCGCGCGCCCTCGGGCTCGGCTATGCGGGGGCCCAGCTCGGCACCCGTTTCATCGCGACGCCCGAGTGCCGGGCGAGCGAGGCCTACAAGCAGGCGATCGTCCGCGCGGGCGAGGCGGACGTCACCACGACCGAGCGCCTGTCGGGCGTGCCGGTGGCCGTGCTCGACACGCCCTCGGTGCGCCGGCTCGGCCGCAGGGCGGGCCCGCTCGCCCGCTACCTGCTGCGCGGCCGGCGCACCAAGCACTGGATGCGCACGTTCTACGGCCTGCGCTCGCTGTGGCAGCTCAAGCGCGGTCTGCAGCGCGAGGCGCCGGACCGCGACTACTGGCAGGCCGGCAAGAGCGTCGCCGGCGTCCGCGCGATCGAGCCGGCCGCGGAGATCGTCCGGCGCTTCCGCGCGGCGCTCGTCTAGAACTTCCCGGCGCGGAAGTCGTCGAAGGCCTGGCGCAGCTCGGCCTCGGTGTTCATCACGAACGGGCCGTAGCGGGCGATCGGCTCGCGCAGCGGCCGCGCCGCGATCAGCAGGAAGCGGGCGCCGGCAGCGCCGGCCGCCGCGCGCACGAGGTCGCCCTCGCCGAGGACGCCCAACTGGCCGCGAGCGAGCCGCGTGGCGGGCTCGCCGAGCGCGGCCTCGCCCTCGAACACGAAGGCGAACGCGGTGTGCCCGCGGGGGACGGCCTGCTCGAAGCTCGCGCCGGGGTCGAGCCGCACGTCGAGGTCGAGCGGCTGCGTCACGATGCCCTCGACCGGCCCGGCGACACCGCCGGCTTCGCCCGCGAGCACGCGCACGCGAGCGCCCGCCCGAGCCAGCTCGGGGATGCGCTCGGGGGCGATGTCCTGGTAGCGCGGCTCCATCATCTTGCTCGCCGCCGGCAGGTTCACCCACAGCTGGAAGCCCCACATCAGGCCGTCCTGCTGGCGCGGCATCTCGGAGTGGACGATGCCGCGGCCCGCCGTCATCCACTGCACGCTGCCGGGGCTCAGCAGGCCCCGGTTGCCCCTGTGGTCGCGGTGCTCCATGGCGCCCGCCAGCATGTAGGTCACGGTCTCGAAGCCGCGATGCGGGTGGTCCGGGAAGCCCGCCAGGTAGTCGTCCGGGCTGTCGGAGCGGAACTCGTCGAGCAGCAGGAAGGGATCCAGCTCGGACAGCTCCTGTGTGCCGATCATGCGCGTGAGGCGCACGCCGGCCCCGTCCGAGGTGGGCTGGCCTGTGACGACGCGGACGACGGGGCGAATCGTGCTCATGCTCCGACACTAACAGAGCCGGCGTGAGGCGCGCGAGCCTGTTTGATACAGTCCGCGCCGATGCCTGCGATCCTGGTGTGCGCGAGCGACGCCACGGTGCGTGAGCTCCAGGCGAGCCCGCTTTGGCGCGACGGCTTCCAGAAGGAGATCGTCGCCACGGCCGCCCAGGCGATCGCGCTCGCCCCCAGCCTGAAGCCGCGGCTGGTGGTGGTGGACCGCGACCTGGCGGCGGCCGAGTTCCTGGTGCGGCAGATCCGCGCGAACGCCGCGACGCGAGCGACCTCGGTGGTGGTGGTCGCGCGCGGCGAGCAGCAGCTCGAGGAGCTGGGGCTGATCGACGCCGGCGCCAACGGGGTGCTCCGGCTGCCGCCGGGGCCCGACTGGGACGTGCGCGTCGAGCCGCTGCTCAACGTGCCGACGCGCAAGCAGACCCGCCTGTCGGTGAACCTGAAGTTCGTGGCGCAGATGAAGCCGGCCCACGCGCCCGGGCGCATCGTCAACCTGAGCGCCACCGGGATGCTGATCGAGGTGCTCGCCACGCTGCCGGTGGGAGCCGAGGTCCGCTTCAGCACGGAGCTGTCGGGCTTCGAGACCTCGTCGGGCGAGATCAAGGGCATCGCGCGCGTGGTGCGCGTCGCCGCGCCCAACCTCTACGGGATGAGCTTCGCCTCCTTCGAGGACGGCGGCGGCGAGCTGCTGCGGCGCTACCTGCTGATCTCCTGAGGCGCTCCGGCTCGCGCCCCCGGCCGCGTCCAGCTTCAAAGCCGCCCGACGAGGCCCGACAGAGCCGCCCCGCAGTCGTCCTCGAGCTTCAGCGCGAGCAGCTCGTCGGCGCGCGTCCGGCCCCGGTTGACGGCGGCCACCGGCTTGCCCAGCCGCCGCGCGCCCTGCGCGAAGCGGTAGCCGGAGAAGACCATCAGCGAGCTGCCGACGACCAGCATCGCGTCGGCCGCCGCCAGCGCCGCCTCGGCCGCCTGCACGCGCGGGCGCGGCACGTTCTCGCCGAAGAACACGACGTCGGGCTTCAGCACGCCGCCGCAGCAGGGGCAGTCGGGCACGCGGAAGTCGTCGAAGCACCCCTCGAGCCGCGCGTCGCCGTCGGGAGCCTCTCCGGCCGCCAGCTCGGCGAACGCGGGGTTCCAGGCTGCCAGCAGGCGCTGCACGTCGTCGCGCGCGAGCGCCAACCCGCAGCCCAGGCAGCCGACGCGGTCGAGCCGGCCGTGGAGGTCGATCACGTTGCGTGCGCCGGCGCGCTGGTGCAGGCCGTCCACGTTCTGCGTGACGACGCAGCCGACGGCGCCGCGGGCCTCGAGCGCGGCCATCGCGTGGTGCGCGGCGTTCGGCCGCGCGCCGGCGATCCGCCGCCAGCCGACGAGGGCGCGGGCCCAGTAGCGGCGCCGCACGGCGGCGCTGCCCACGAAGTCCGCGTACGACACGGGTCGCCGGTGCTTCCAAGCACCCGTCTCGTCCCGGTAGTCAGGGATGCCCGAGGCCGTGCTGCAGCCCGCGCCGGTCAGCACGAACAGGCGCGGGTGCCGGCGCACGAACTCGTAGAGCGCGTCGTGGCCCGCGCCTAGCCCTGCGTCGGCTGCCACACCTCGATCGCCAGCGTCCATTCGCCGCTCTTCGCGCGCCTCCAGACGTGAGCGTAATAGCCCTTCTGCTCCTTGCCCACGTCCGTGCCGGCTGTCACGCGGAACGGCCCCCAGGTGTAGCCGAGGTCGCCCGAGCGGGCGGCTTCCGCGTGAGCGACGTCCCAGCTCCGGCGCCCGAGCGCCGCGGCCTCCCGCAGCTCGGCCAGCACCGCGTCGCGGTCCCTGAACGCGCGCCGGCCGTTCCGGTAGAAGCGCACGTCCCGCGCCAGCGTCCCCGCGTAGGCCGCGGCGAGCCCGGCATTCGCGATCGCCCGTTGCAGCGCGGCCTCTGCCTGGCGCAGGCCCTCCGCCGCGGCCTCGGTGTCGAGGGGCGCCGCTGCCCGCCAGACGCCCGCGCGCGCCGGCCGCCACGACGCCTTCGTGTCGATCGCGTCCGGGCCGTCCGCCTCGACGCCGAGGTCCAGCTCGACCATGAAGCGGCCGTCCGGCTGCTTCTTCCAGATCGAGAAGAAGTAGCCGTGGCGGGCGGGCCGGGCCCCGCTCGGGTCGCTCCGCAGCCAGGGGCCCGTGTTGTAGCCGAGCTCGCCGGAGGCGGCGAGATCGCTCAGCACCGGATACCAATCGAGCACCGGCGGCACGCGCCCTGGCGGCGGCGACGGCGGCGGGGACGCGTAGGCGTCATGGAGCTTCTGCGGTCCGGGGCCGAACACCAGCCCGTCCGGGGCAAAGTGCGCGAGGAAGGCCGCGCGCTGTCCCTGCTCCACCGACATGCGGGCGAAGGCCCGCTCGGCGTCCGCCAGCGCGACGATCTCGGGCCGCTCGGCGGCGGCCGGCGCGAGCGCGGCCGTCGCGACGATCATGAGGAGACCCGCCACGACGCGTCTCGTGAGAGCTGACATCCCTGCCTCCGCCACCATTCTGCGATCAACGGCTGGAAGGCGAGAGTCCAAGAAACCGAACGCGAGCCTCGCTGCGACAGCCGCGCCGGCGACGGCGACCGAGCGAGCGGGCCTGGTGCGGAGCCGCTGCCGGTAGACTCGCAGCAGACATGCGGCTCTGCGCGACCTGGTTCGAATCTCCGATCGGCCGCCTGCGGCTCGTCGGGCTGGGCGATACGCTGGTGGGCCTCGGCCTCGGCGAGAGATCGGGGCTCGACGCCGAGCTCGCCCGGCTGCGCCCCGGGGCGAGCCTCGAGGACGTTCCAGAGCTTCCCGCTTTCGCCGGCCCGCTCGGCGCCTACTTCGCGGGCGAGCTCACGGCGATCGACGCCATTCCCGTCGATCCCGCCGGCGAAGGCTTCGAGCGCCGGGTCTGGCTGGCGCTGCGCGAGATCCCCGTGGGCGAGACGATCTCCTACGGCGTGCTGGCGCGCCGCCTGGGCGAGCCCGATGCCGCGAGGGCCGTGGGCACCGCCAACGGCCGCAACCCGATCCCGATCGTGCTGCCCTGCCACCGCGTGATCGGCGCCGATGGCACGCTCGTCGGCTACGGTGGCGGCCTGGAGCGCAAGCGCTGGCTGCTCGAGCACGAGCGCGCCGCGGCGGTGCGGCAGCGCCGGCTCTCGTTCGGCTAGCGGCGGGAGGCTCGCGGCCGAGCCGGCGGCCTTCGGCCGGCTAGTGCGCGCCGACGAGCTGCTGGAAGCCGTCCAGCGCGCGCAGCCGGGCGAGCTCGGCGGCCGACGTGCGTGGCCGAGCGGCCGCGGCGACCTGGCAGGCCCCCGTGCGGATGAAGCCGATCGCCGCGCCGAGCGAGGCCTCGGCCGGGTCGCCCAGCAGGTGGTCGAGGTCGTCGGCCGCCGCGCAGTCGGGCGCGAAGCCGTCGAAGAAGTTGCCCTCGCCGCGCGCGTTGAGCAGCGTGAAGGCGACCGGATACAGCACCTTGTCGCAGAAGTTGAAGCTGTACTGGCCGACGGGCTTGCCGTAGGTGCGGTCGCCCACCACGATCACCGGGATGAAGGGCCGCAGCGCGTTGATCACCAGCTCGCTGGCCGAGGCCGAGCTGCGCGTGGTCAGCACCACCAGCCGCTGCAGGTTGAGCGCGAGCGGCGGGTTCTCGAACAGCAAGGTCTGGTTGCGGGCGGACTGCTTGTCGTTGTGGAAGAACTGGCAGAAGGTCTGCGCGTAGCTGCGCGAGCCGCCGATCAGGCTGGCCAGCCGCTGCGCGACGGAGACGAGGCCGCCGCCGTTGTAGCGCAGGTCGAGCACCAGCTCGGTCGCCCCTTCCTGCTGGAGCTGCGCGAAGGCCGCGTCGAGCGCCGGGAAGGACGGCTGCACGAAGTTGCGGAAGTGGACGTAGGCCACGCGCCGGCCGTCGACGTCGAGAGTGCGCGTCAACGAGACCGTGGGGATGGTGACCAGCCGCTTCACCATCGTGGCCGAGCGCGAGGCGCCGGCGAGATCGTCGAAGCTGATCGTCACGCTGACGCCGATCTCCGACAGGCCGAAGGCCGAGTTGATCTGGCCGCTCGCGACCAGCTCGGCGATCGTGCGGCCGTCGATCGTGCGGATGCGGACGCCACGCTCGAGCCCCGCCTCGGATGCCGGGCTGTCCGCGAAGACCTGCGCGACGCGCAGCTCGGAGTCCGACTCGAGCCGGGTGGCGAAGCCGAAGCCGATGAACTGGCTGTCCGAGTAGAACGCGTCGCTCGCGGCGCGGCCGGAGATGTAGCTGAAGCTCGAGTCGAGCGGCCGGTAGCGCACCGCGTCCAGGTACGCCTCCGGCGAGGTGTACAGGCCCGGGTCGAGACGCGGCAACTCCTTGTACCAGTAGTAGTAGCTGTCCAGCGTGTCGCGGACGAACGTGTTCTGTCCGAGCGTGGTGCAGGAGCTCTGCGCGCGGGCAGGCAGCGGGACCAGCAGGGCGGTGAGCGCGGCGGCGAGCCAGAAATGGCGGCGTGGCATGGGGCGTTCCCTTCCTCGACGCTTTCAAAGCTAACACGGGGAAAAGGTACACTCCACGCACGTCAGGAGGCGAGATGGTCGACCGGAACAAGATCACGCTGGTGAGCGGCGGGCACAAGGGCACCGAGGCGGAGTTCGGGCGCCACGCCGAGCGCTGGGGCATCCACGAGGTCACCTACTCGTTCAAGGGCCACCGCATGGAGCGCGCCGGGGGGGAGCTGCGCACCCTGACCGCCGAGCAGCTCGCCAAGGGCGACGTCAGCATGGAGATCGTCTCCGGGCACATGGGCCGCAGCTACACGCAGATGGAGCTGGTCCGCCGCGTGATCCAGTCCATGTACCACGTGGTCGTCAGCTCCTACCAGGTCTTCGCGGTGGGCTGGATCCAGCCGGACGGCACCGTGATGGGCGGCACGGGCTGGGGGGTCGAGCTGGCCAAGTTCTTCAACCGGCCCGTCGCCGTGTTCGACCAGCAGCACGAGTCCTGGTTCGTCTGGCGCGACGGCCACTGGATGCGGGAGCTGCCGCTGATGCCGGAGCGGCCCTTCGCGGCGACGGGCACCCGCCGCCTGACCGACGCCGGCCGCGCCGCGATCCGCGACCTGTTCGAGCGCTCGCTGGGGCCCGCGCCGGAAAAGCCGCCGGTCCCGCAGAAGCCCGCCGCCGCCCGCAAGCCCGCTGCCCGGCCGAAACCGGCCGCCCGCAAGGCGAAGGCGCCCGCGAAGCCGGCGCGCAAGCCCAAGCCGAAGGCGGGAAGGACCGCGAAGAGGGAGGCCGCCGCGCGTCGCCGCAAGTAGCAGCCATGGGGACGCTCTTCGTCACCGGCGGGGCCGGTTTCATCGGCTGCAACTTCGTGCGCCTGGCGCTCGCCGAGACCTCGCACCGCGTCGTCGTCTTCGACAAGCTCACCTACGCGGGCAACCTCGAGAGCCTGGAGGAGGTGGCCGGGCATCCGCGCTACGCGTTCGTGCGCGGCGACATCGCGGAGCGCGACGCCGTTCGGCAGGCCTTCCGCGAGCACCGGCCCACGGCCGTCGTCAACTTCGCCGCCGAGAGCCACGTCGACCGCTCGATCGACGACCCGGGTGCTTTCGTGCGCACGAACCTGACCGGCACGTACGAGCTCCTCGAAGCCGCCCGCGGCCTGTTCCCGGAGCTGTCGCCCGGGCAGCGCGGCGGCTTCCGCTTCCTGCACGTGTCGACCGACGAGGTCTACGGCAGCCTGGGGCAGAGCGGCCTCTTCAGCGAGACGACGCCCTACGCGCCCAACTCGCCGTACTCCGCATCGAAGGCGGGCGCCGACCACCTGGTGCGCGCCTGGCAGGAGACCTACGGCCTGCCGACGCTGATCACGAACTGCTCGAACAACTACGGCCCCTACCAGTTCCCCGAGAAGCTGGTGCCGCTGATGATCCTGAACGCGCTCGACGGCGAGCCGCTGCCGATCTACGGCGACGGCGGCAACGTGCGCGACTGGCTCTACGTCGAGGACCACTGCGCGGGCATCCTGCGAGCGCTCGAGCGCGGGCGCCCCGGAGAGAAGTACAACATCGGCGGCGGCAGCGAGCGCCGCAACGTCGAGGTGGTGGACGCGATCTGCGCGGCCCTCGAGGCGGAGCGGCCGGCGGCCTCGAACGAGCATCTGCGCGCACGCGGCGTCGCCAGCTACGCGGCGCTCAAGACGTTCGTGAAGGACCGGCCCGGCCACGACCGCCGCTACGCGATCGACGCGTCGAAGATCCGTGCCGAGCTCGGCTGGTCGCCGCGCCACGACTTCGCGAGCGGCCTGCGCGCGACCGTGCGCTGGTACCTCGCGCACGGCGCCTGGTGCCAGTCCGTGCAGTCGGGCAAGTACCAGCGCCAGAGACTTGGAGAAATCGGTTGAGACCGTCTCAGGCCAGGGGCCGACAGCCACGAGCTGCAAGCGAAGCGGGATTAGCCAGAAAGGGGTCTGCGCTCGGGCCCGTGGCCATCGGCTGGGCGGCGCCGGGGTTCACGCCTCCGCGGGGTCGCTGCGGGGCGCCTCGTCTTCAAGAGGAAGATCAGCAGTCGCGCCCCTCCGCTCGATCGGCGCGGACGCCGTGGCACGGTCGGTCGTGTCCCATGCGCGCCTCAACGCCCCGCTCCGGCGTGACCCACGCCGCCGCCCTCCGGCCGAAGCCCGCGGCCATCGGCCCTTCGTCCGTCGCGGGTGGCCGCAGGCCATGGGCATTCACTCCCGCGAAGCGAGCGGGAGGTCGGGGACGCACGCCGTCGTCCTCAGGCACGAACCTACGGCCTGCGAGCGAAGCGGGATTCACTCCCGCGCAGCGAGCGGGGAGTCGGGGACGCACGCCGTCGTCCTCAGGCACGAACCTACGGGCTGCGAGCGAAGCGGGATTCACTCCCGCGAAGCGAGCGGGGGGTCGGGGACGCACGCCGTCGTCCTCAGGCGCGAATCTACGGGCTGCGAGCGAAGCGGGATTCACTCCCGCGCAGCGAGCGGGGGGTCAGGGGGGCGTGGCGCAACGCCCCCCTGCTCAACGTCGATGAAAGGCATCATCCTCGCCGGCGGGTCGGGCACGCGCCTCTACCCGCTGACGCTCGCCGTCAGCAAGCAGCTGGTGCCGGTCTACGACAAGCCCATGATCTACTACCCGATGTCCACGCTGATGCTGGCGGGGATCCGGGAGATCCTGGTCATCACGACTCCCGAGGACCAGCCGGCCTTCCGCCGCCTGCTGGGCGACGGGGGCGCCTTCGGCATCCGGCTCGAGTACGCCGTGCAGCCGCGCCCCGAGGGCCTCGCGCAGGCCTTCCTGATCGGCCGCGGGTTCGTGGGCCGCGATCGCGTGGCGCTGGCGCTGGGGGACAACATCTTCTACGGCACCGGCTTCGCCGAGCTGCTGCGCCGCGCCGCCGCGCGCGCGGCGGGCGCCAGCGTGTTCGCCTACCGCGTGCGCGACCCGCAGCGCTACGGCGTCGTCGAGCTCGGCAGGGACGGGCGCGCGCTCTCGCTCGAGGAGAAGCCGAAGCAGCCACGCTCGCCGCTGGCGGTGACCGGCCTGTACTTCTACGACAACCGTGTGCTCGAGATCGCCGCCGGGCTCGCCCCCTCGCCGCGCGGCGAGCTGGAGATCACCGACGTCAACCTCGCCTACCTGCGCGAAAGCCAGCTGCACGTCGAGGTGCTCGGGCGCGGCACCGCCTGGCTCGACACCGGCACCCACGAGTCGCTGCTGCAGGCGTCCACCTTCATCCAGGCGATCGAGGAACGCCAGGGGCTGAAGGTCTGCTGCCCCGAGGAGGTCGCCTGGAAGATGGGCTTCATCACGCGCGAGGACGTCCTGCGCGTGGCGGGCACGATGCAGAAGAACGAGTACGGCCGCTACCTGCTGGGCCTGGTGGAGGAGGAGCCGGAGCGTCCGTGAAGGTCATCGCAACGTCGCTGCCGGGCGTCCTGATCGTCGAGCCCCTCGTGCACCGCGACGCGCGCGGCTTCTTCCTCGAGACCTGGCACCAGGGCAAGTACGCGCAGGCCGGCATCCACGGACCCTTCGTGCAGGACAACCACTCCCACTCGGTGCGCCACACGCTGCGCGGCCTGCATGCGCAGGTCCGCCGGCCGCAGGGAAAGCTGGTGCGCGCCGTGCAGGGCGCGATGTTCGACGTGGCGGTCGACATCCGTCCCGCCTCGCCGAGCTTCGGCCGCTGGTTCGGCGTCCTGCTGTCGGGCGAGAACCTGCGCCAGCTCTTCATCCCGCCGGGCTTCGCCCACGGCTTCTGCGTGCTGTCGGACGAGGTCGACGTCGAGTACAAGTGCACTGACGTCTACGATCCCGGCGGCGAGATCACCTTGCGCTGGGACGACCCCGAGATCGGCATCACCTGGCCGGTGGCAGAGCCGCTGCTCTCGCCGCGCGACGCCGCGGCGCCGCGCCTGCGCGAGCTGAAAGACCTGCTTTCGCGGTGAAGATCCTCGTCACCGGCGCGGGCGGCCAGCTCGGGCGCGCGCTGCCCGCTGCCCTCGCGCCCCACGAGGTCGTCGCCCTCGGCCACGCGGAGCTCGACGTGACCGACGCGACCGCCGTGCGCGAGGCGCTTGCCCGCCACCGGCCTGACGCGCTCGTGAACGCGGCCGCGTACAACCGGGTCGACCAGGCCGAGAGCGACCCGGACGCCGCCTTCGCGCTCAACAGCGAGGCCCCCGGCATCCTGGCGCGGGCCGCGCAGGCCGCGGGCGCCCTGATCGTGCACGTCTCGAGCGACTACGTGTTCGACGGCGGGCTCGGGCGCCCCTACTGCGAGGACGACGCGCCGAACCCGCTCTCGGCCTACGGCCGCTCCAAGCTCGGCGGTGAGGAGACGGTGCGGGCGGGCTGCCCGCGCCACTACCTCGTGCGCACGTCCTGGGTCTACGCGGCCGCAGGGCGCAACTTCCCGCTGACGCTGCTCGAGCTGGCGAAGCAGGGACCGCTGCGCGTGGTGGACGACCAGACCGGCTCGCCGACCTATGCGCCGCATCTGGCGGAGGCCATCGCTCGGCTGTTCGCGTTAGGCGCGCCGTTCGGGCTCTACCATCTCGCCGGCCAGGGCTCCACGAGCTGGTACGGGCTCACACGCGCGCTCTTCGAGCGGCTGGGGATCCAGGTGCCATTGTCGCCGGTGACGACCGCGGAGTTCCCGCGCCCAGCCCGTCGGCCGCGCTTCTCGGCGCTCGAAACCGCCCGCCGGCCCGCGATCCTGCTGCCGCCATGGCAGGACGGGCTGGACGCGTTCGTCGCCGCGCGCGCGGCGATCGCAGCGCGCGCCGCGCCTTAGCCTCTCGCCAGCTTCTCGGCCACCGCCTCGGCGATCTCGATGGTGCCGGCCGTGCCGCCCAGGTCGCGCGTGAGCTTCTTGCCCTCGGCCAGCACCGCGTTCACCGCCAGGCGGATGCGGTCGGCCGCCTGCGTCTCGCCGATGTGGTCGAGCAGCAGCGTCGACGAGAGCACCAGCGCCAGCGGGTTCGCCGCGTTCTTGCCCGCGATGTCGGGAGCCGATCCGTGCACGGCCTCGAAGATCGCGGCCTCCTCGCCGATGTTGGCGCCCGGCGCCATGCCCAGGCCGCCGATGAAGCCGGCGCACAGGTCCGAGACGATGTCGCCGTACAGGTTCTCGAGCAGCAGCATGTCGAAGCGCGTCGGGTCGAGCACGAGCTGCATGCAGCAGTTGTCGACGATGATCTCGTCGTAGGCGACCCCGGGGTAGCCCGCCGCCACCTTGCGGCAGCAGTCGAGGAACAGCCCGTCCGACAGCTTCATGATGTTCGCCTTGTGCACGGCGCTGATGCGCTTGCGGCCGTGCGCCCTGGCGTACTCGAAGGCGTACTTCGCGATGCGCGTCGAGGCGCGCTCCGTGATGATCTTGAGCGACTCGACGACGCCCGGCACCACCACGTGCTCGAGGCCGGAGTAGAGGTCCTCGGTGTTCTCGCGCACGACCACGAGGTCGACGCCGTCGTAGCGGCTCCTGACGCCGGGCAGCGTCTGCACCGGGCGCAGGTTCGCGTAGAGGTCGAGCCGCGTGCGCAGCTCGACGTTGATCGACCGGTGGCCGGTGCCGATCGGCGTGCCGGTGGGGCCCTTCAGCGCCACCTTGTTGCGCCGCACCGACTCGAGCACCCGCTCGGGCAGCGGGGTCCCGTGCTCGGCGATCGCGGTGGCCCCGGCGGCCTCGACCTCCCATTTGAAGGCGAGGCCGGTCGCCTCGAGCACCCGCACGGCGGCGCCCGTCACCTCTGGGCCGATGCCGTCGCCCGGGATCAGCGTGACCGTGTAGCTCATCAGCGCGCCTTCTCCGGCACCTTGGTCGTGCGCAGGATCTCGACGACCTCTGCGGGCGTGCGCGCCCGGCGCAGGATCGCCGGATCGCCTGCGCTGACCTTGCCGCGGGCGACGAGGGTGTTCTCGATCCAGTCGAGCAGGCCGTCCCAGAAGCCGTCGTCGTCGACCAGCACCACGGGGAAGGGGCGCGTCTTCTTCGTCTGGATCAGGGTGATGGCCTCGAACATCTCGTCGAGCGTGCCGAAGCCGCCCGGCAGGATCACGAAGGCCTGGCTGTACTTGACGAACATGAACTTGCGCACGAAGAAGTAGCGGAAGGACAGCGAGGTGGTCAGGTAGGGGTTCGGCCCTTCCTCGTGCGGCAGCTCGATCGCGAGGCCGATCGACTCGCCGCCGGCCTCCTTCGCGCCCCTGTTGGCGGCCTCCATGTCCCCCGGCCCGCCGCCGGTGACGACGGCGTAGCCCGCCTCGACCAGCGCCCGTCCCATCTCCAGGGCCCGCTGGTAGTCCCGGCTGCCCCGGGCCGAGCGAGCCGAGCCGAACACGGCAACTGCCGGGGGCAGCGCCGCCAGCTCTTCGAACCCCTCGACGAACTCGGAGAGGATCCGGAAGATGCGCCATGAGTCGCGCCCCAGGGTGTCGATCGCGGGCACTTGTTCGGTCAAACGTAGCTCCCTCAGTCGCTTCGGGGGCATGATAGCAGGCGGGCGGAGCGCGGGAACCTTTCCGAGGGGGTCGGGCGTTAACGATGCGGAGGCGCACGTGAGGTCTCGGCTTGCGGGTCTCGTGTTGGTGGCGGCGCTCGGGGGGCTGTCGAGCGGCTGCCTGGTGCTGGTCCAGACCGCGACCGTCAGGAACCCCGCAGCCGCCTTCGGCGAGGCCCATCAGCGGGTCGCCCGTCTCGAGGGGCGCCGGGGCCGGGCCCGCACGCTGAACGCGCTCGTCTGGAAGAGGCAGGACCGCCAGCTCGTCCGCGTCGAGGTGCCGTTGTGGCTGGTGCGCCAGGTGGCCGGCCGGGTCGACTGGACCGATCAGCCCGGCGGGCCGGCGCAGGAAGGCGTGCGGGTCGACCCCGCGAGCGCCGCGCCGCCTGAAGCGGCCACGGCTCGCAACAAGGGCGGCCGCACGGAGTTTTCTCAGGACGTCGCGCGGAGCGTCCAGCGCCACGTGCGGCTCCAGGACCTGGAGCGCGCCGGGCTCGGCGTGTTCGTGGAGGTCGAGGACGACGACGAGGGCGAGAGGATCCTCGTCTGGCTGAGTTGATGGAGAGCGAGCCGCTCACTTGGAGGAGGTTCCGCAGCATGCCGTGTCGGGGGCGCCGTCAGACCGGGAGCTGCTGGCGCGTCTCGCCGGCGGCGACCGCGAGGCCCTCGGCCCGCTGGTCGAGCGCCACAACCGCCGCCTGTACCGGGTGGCGCTCTCGTACCTGCGCAACCCCGACGACGCCATGGACGCGGTGCAGGAGACGTTCGTGAAGGCCTTCGAGCACGCCGCGGGCTTCAACCCCGCTTCCGAGGTCGCGCCCTGGCTGGTGCGCATCGTGGTGAACCACTCGATCGACATCTATCGCAAGACGAAGCGCCGGGCCACCCGCGTCGAGGCGCTGGAGGACGGCGACCACGACTCGCGGCTCCAGGCCGACGCGCCCTCTCCCGAGACGAGTGCCATGGGCCGTCAGATCGGCGAGCGGATCCGCCGCGCGCTCGACGAGCTGCCGGCCACCCAGCGCTCGGTCTTCGTGCTGCGCCACTACCAGGGCCAGAGCCTCGACGAGATCGCGCGCAGCCTCGACCTGAGCCTGGGCACGGTGAAGAGCAGCCTGCACCGGGCCGTCTACCGGCTGCGCGGGCTGCTGGCCGAGGTGCGCGCATGAGCGGCCTCTTCCATGGCCGCTGGCGGCGGCGCGTCAGCCTGCTGGCCCTCGACGCGCTGAGCGGGGCCGAGCACGCGGACGCGCTGCGCCATCTCGACGGCTGTGCTGAGTGCCGCGCCGAGCTCCAGGCCGCGCGCGCCGTCCTCGAGCTGCTGCCCGCCGCGGAGTTCCGCTCGGCCGAGCCGCCGCTGTCCGCCTCGGTGGTGGCCGCGCGGGTCCTCGACCGGCTGGCCGCCCCGCGCCGCTCGCCGCGGCCCTCGCGCGGCTGGCGCCTCGCGGCCCTGCCCGCCGCCGCGGCAGCGCTGCTGGCCGTCGCCGTGGTCGTGCCGTCTGTCGTGCGGGAGCTGCGCGCCCCCGCGCAGCCGCCGCCGGCCGGGCCCGAGGCGGCCGCGAACGGCGTCGGCGGCGCCTCGCTCGACGCCGCGAGCCTGCGCCGCCTCGAGCGCACGCTCGTGCGCGAGCAGGCGGCGCGCTACCTGAGCGACGCCCAGGCGCTGCTGGTGACCGTCGCCGCGACACCGCCGCGCTGCGACCGCGAGGGCCGCAAGCTCGACGTCTCCGAGGAGGCGAGCCGCAGCCGCGAGCTGCTGCAGCGGCGGGCGCTGCTGCTGGACATCGAGGGCGACGACGTCGCCGCGGCGCGTCCGGTGCTCGAGGACGTCGACGAGCTGCTGCGCGCCGTGGCCGAGCTGCAGGCGTGCGCCCGCCCGGGCGACGTGCTGGCGATCCAGCAGCGGGTGGGGCGCGGGCGCCTGCTGATGAAGATGGACCTCGTCGCCAGGGAGCTGATGGGATGAGCCGCCGCCTGCAGGTTCTGCTGTGCGCGGCGCTCTGGCTGCTCGCGGCCGCGCCGCCGGCCGCGGCGCAGAGCGAGCCCGAGCGGCTGCGCATCGCGAAGACGCTCTTCTTCGACCGCAAGTACGTCGAGGCCCGCGAGGCCTGGAAGGCCGTGCTCGACCAGGGCGGCTCCGACGCCACCGCCGCGGGCTACTGGGTGGCGCGCTGCAGCGAGAGCCTCGGCGAGCACGAGCGGGCGCTCGGCGAGTACGCGGCCTTCCTGGCGCGGCGGCCCGCCGACCGCACGCTGGTCGAGGAGGCCCGCACCAGCCGCATCGGCCTCGCGGCGCGGCTCTTCAAGGCCGGCCGGCCGCAGCATCTGCCTCTGCTGAAGGAGGCGCTCGCCGACCCGTCGAAGACCGTCCGCTACTACGCGGCACTCCAGCTCGCGGGCCTCGGCCCGAGCGTCGGACGGCCGGCGCTGCCCGTGCTGAAGTCGATCCTGGCCGACGAGAGCGACGACGAGCTGGTGGACCGCGCCCGGCTGGCGATCCTGAAGGTCGACGCGTCGGCGCTGAAGGCGGCCTCGCCGACGCCGCGCGCCGAGGGCCGTCAGGCCTCCTGGGTCCGCCTCCGCATCTTCGAGGCGGGCAAGGCCGAGCCCAAGGTCTCGATCAACGTTCCGGTCGCTCTCGCCGAGCTCGTCTTCAAGAGCCTGCCGGACGACGCCAAGAGCGAGCTGCGCAAGAAGGGCTACGACGCCGACAACTTCTGGGAGCGGCTGAAGGCCCTCGGCCCGACGGACATCGTCGAGATCGTCGGCGAGGACGGCGAGCGGATCAAGATCTGGATCGAGTGAGGGGACGATGAGGAAGCCTGGGCGTTCGGCGCTGCTGGCGGCGATCCTCGCCGCGTGCCTGGCGTACGGTCCCGGCGGAGGGCTGGCGCGCGCGGCCGGCGACGCGCTGCCGCAGCAGGACAACGACCTCGCGGCCGTCAAGCGCGCGGTCGCACAGGAGCCCGGGGCGCCCGCCACGACGCCGGCGCCCCGAGCCGAGCGCGCGCAGCCGCGCCGCGGGCCCGCGGACCAGGGCCGCTGGCTGCGGGTGCGGGTGAACGAGAGAGGCGGCCGCAAGCGCGTCTCGATCAACCTGCCGCTCGCCTTCGTGCGCGCTTTCGACGACGTGCCGATCCAGTACGACTGCGGCCACGAGAGCCGCCGCCGCTGCACGCTGCGCCTCGCCGAGATCCTGAGCGCCCTCGATCAGGGCGAGGACCTCGTCCAGATCGACGACGAGGAGACCAAGGTCCGGGTCTGGATCGAGTAGGGAAGCGCCGCCCGCCGGGCCGGCCCAGGCGCCGGCTTCTGCTATCTTGGCTGGATGACGACTCGCTTCCCCTCCGTTGCAGCCGGCGCGGCGCTCGCCGCCCTTCTCACCCTTCCCGCGGCCGTCGAAGCCCAGGACGAACGCAGCGACGTCGGCGTGCAGGCGTCGTTCACCCGCTACGGCGAGTTCGACGAGAGCGAGATCGGCCTGGGCCTGAAGCTGGGTCATCGCCTCGCGCGCCAGCTCGCACTCGACGCGGAGCTGAACCTCGAGCCCGGCGGCCTGGGAGAGCGGAGCTTCAGCTCGAACCGCTTCGAGGCGCTCGCGGGGCTGCGCCTGGGTCTCGACCTCCAGCGCAGCGGCGCCTACCTGACGCTGCGCGGCGGCGTTTCCCGCTTCGCCGCGGCGCCGGAGCCGATCCCGTGCATCGCGATCTTCCCGCCGCCGCTCGCCTGCGTGCTGGCCGAGGGCAAGACGCTGCCGGCCTTCGGCTTCGGCGCCGGATTCCAGGCGCTCGTCGGCGAGCGTGCCGTCCTGCGCCTCGAGATCGGCGACCAGATGCTGCGCTATCCGGGGCCGGCCTTCGCCGAGGACCGCGCGATCGAGGACGAGAGCTTCTGGCGCCACAACCTGCGCCTGACCGCGGGCGTCGGCTGGCGGTTCTGAGCCCACTCTCGCGATGCTGGAGCGGTCGATCGACGAGAGCTGCCGCGCGGTGGCGCCTGCGAAGCTCGCGCAGCCGATCCCGGCGGCCGACCCGTAGTCGAGGCACGACGACGAGCGGTTACGATTCGCCGCAGCTTCGATGAGGATCGCGGCAGAGCTCCGAGCACGCCTCTTGGTGGGCACCGCCATGCTCGCCTCCAGCCTGCTCGTCTACCTGCTCTTCCTGCGGGAGTTCGACCAGGTCCTGCGCTTCTGGGACGGCCCGCACTACCTGTACCTCGCGAAAACCCTCTACGCGGTGCCCGATGCCCACCCGTTCACGCCCTACGGGCTGCCGCCGGGCTACTTCGCGAGTCATCTGCCGCTGTATCCCCTGCTGATCCGGCTGCTGGCGCTGCCGCTGCTGGGCGACTACCGGGCGGCCATGATCGTGGCGACGCTCGCCACCGCCGTGGGCTCGGCGCTGCTCTTCCACCAGCTGCTGCGCGAGTACGAAGCCGTGGCCTCCGCGACCTGGACCGCCTTGTGGTTCTGCTTCGTCCCGACGCGCTGGCTGCTGTATCACTCCGCCGGCGCGACGGAGCCCCTCTTCTTCTGCTGCCTGTTCGCCGCGCTGATCGCGCTCCGGCGCGGCCGGCCGGGCTGGGTGGCGTGCTTCGTCTCGCTGGCGACGCTCACGCGCATCAGCGGCGTGCTGCTGGTCGGGGGGTTCGCTCTCGCGTACCTGCTCCGGCGCGACTGGCGGCGCGCCGCGCTGATGGTCTTCGGGCTCGCGGGCATCGGCGTCGTGTTCCTGTTTCACCAGCTCCAGTACGGGGACTTCCTGGCGTACGCGCGCTGGAACATCGAGGACCAGGGCATCGTGGCCACGTTTCCGCTGGCCGGGCTCGCGCGGGCGCTGGCCGCGGGCAACGCCAGGGGGGCCGACCTCTACATCGGGACCCAACTCGTCTACGGAGTGGGACTTTTGGCGCTCTGGCGGAAACAGCGCGATCTGTTCGCCGTCAGCCTCGCGGTCTACGGCTTCCTCCTCTTCGTCGTGCACCGCGACGTGACGCGCTACTACCTGGCGATCGCACCCTTCGCGCTGCTCGTGGGTTACGACGCCGTGCTCGCGCAGCGCGCGAGCCGGGCGGCGCTCGTGCTCGCCGCCGGCCTCGCCTACCTCTACGCCTGGATCTTCCTGCCCCGCAACGGGGTGTCCCGCCCAGTGTACGAAGAGCTGCTGCGAGTGCTGCAGCAGTGACCACGCCCACCCGCCCGGCGGATCAGCCGCGGTAGGCGCCCCGGTACTGCATCTTCTTCGAGGTGACCTCCGCGGCCAGGGCCGTCGCCTCGCGCAGGCCCATGCGCTGCATGCCGACCAGGAAGGCCGACGTGCAGGTGTCGCCCCGCCCCGTGCGGCCCTCGACCGTGAACCCGGTGAAGGGGCTCTCGTAAAACTCCCGCCCGTCGTGCACGCAGACGCCGTCGCGGTGCGTGAGGACCACGATCCTGGGGCCGAGAGCGTGAACGGCGGCGGCGGCCGCGCGGGGGTCGGAGAGGCCCGTCAGGATCTGGGCCTCCCTGGTGTCGACCTTGAAGACGTCGAGTAGCGCGAGGGCGTCGCGGCCGTCGCGCAGGTCGCGGTAACACAGCGCGCCGTCGGCCTCGACGTGCCGCAGCAGGCCCTGGGCGTCGGCGCCCAGGACCGTCGCCGATCGCTTGAGCTGCGGCAGCAGCTCGAGCGGGAACTCGCCGTACCAGAGCGGGTTCAGGTGGATGACGCCGGGCGCGATCGCCGCGAGGTCGGCGGCCGAGAAGGGCTCCGCTTGCGAGACGATCGAGCTGCGACGATCGTCGGGGTTCTCGCTCGGGTACTCGTTGCGGATCGAGGTGCTCCTGGGGCTGGGCAGGAAGACGGCCTCGACGCCGGCCTCGCTGAAGCTGGTGAAGTGTTCGCGATCCGCTTCCGCGCACTTCGTCAGCACCGAAACCTCGGCGCCCAGGCGTTTCGCGGTCACGGCGCCGTGGATGACGCCGCCGCCGTGGAAGGTCTCGACCTCGCCCCGGATCACGTTCTTGTCGACGCACACGTGGCCGACGAAGGTGATCCTCACGCCTGCTCTCCGTGCGCCTTCGACTGGCTGAGGTGCGCGAAGATCCACAGCGACGCCGCGCACAGCGTCGAGAGCACCAGGGCGCCGATCCAGACCGCGAAGACGCGCTCGAAGGAGTACGTGGCGACGCCGTCCAGCACGACCCTCGAAGAGTCGATCAGGTAGCCGCTCAGCGTGTCCTGCACGGCGGCGACGATGTACGTCAGCAGGCCCACGAGCCCCATCGCCGCCCCCGCCGCCTTGCTGGAGACGAGATCGATCGCCATCAGCCCGCCCAGGTACACCAGCAGGCCTCCCAGCGCGAAGCCGAAGACGCCGAGCGCCGCGGCGTCGATCCAGCGATGGCCCGGCGGGGTCAGGTACAGGACGAGCAGCGATCCGATCTCGAGCAGCCCGTAGATGAAGGCTGGCGCGTTGCGCTTCGCGCCGAAGAACTTGTCGGAGACGTAGCCCGAGGTGACCGAGCCGGCGATCTCGGCGATCGGATAGATCGCGAGCAGCGAGCCCGCGGCGGCGCCCGAGTAGTCCTTCGCCAGCGACAGGTAGAGCGGTCCCCAGTTGGCCATCCCGTAGCGCGCGACGCTCAGGAACGCGTTGGCGGCGGCCAGCATCCAGACGCCGGGGTGCTTGAGCACCTGCATCTGGTACTTGCCGATCGACTCGGCCTTCTCGGGCTGCGGCTCGTTCTTGTACTCGCTGATCGAGGGCAGCCCGAAGGTCTGGGGCCGGTCCGCGATCGTGTGGTAGAGCACGAGCGCCGCCAGCAGGCAGACGAGCCCGGGGCCCAGGAAGCCCCAGCGCCAGCCCCAGATCGAGACCAGGAAGGCGGTGCCGGCGAAGGTGATGCCCTCGCCGATGCTGTGGCTGGCGCTCCAGATCCCGTAGCGGGTGCCGCGCTCCTTGCGCCCGAACCAGTGCGAGAGCGCCACGACGCTGGGCGCCGAACCGATCGACTGGAACCAGCCGTTGAGCGCCCACATCCCGAGAAACACCACGAAGGCCGTGTTGAAGCCGAGCATCACGTTGACCAGCGCCGAGAGCAGCAGGGCCGTGGACATGAAGCGCGCGATGTTGCTGCGGTCGGCGAGGAAGCCGTTGACCAGCTTGCCGAACGAGTAGACGAGCAGCAGCGCCGATCCCACCATGCCCATCTCGGTGGCGCTGAGGATCCCTCCCTCGAGCAGCGGCTTCTTGACGACGGAGAAGTTGATCCGCGTCGTGTAGAAGAGCCCGTAGCCGAGCGTCACCGAGAGGAAGACCGACCAGCGCCTGCGCTCGTAGAGGCGAGCGATCGCGTCGGCGCCTCCCTGGATCCGGGGCTTGTCGGGGCCGGTCTCGAAGAACGCGATCAGGGACTTCAGCATCGGACGCGAGCCTCCAGGGGCAGGACGACGCGCGAAGTCTCGCAGAACTGGTGCCCTGATCCGCAAGTACGGTGCGCACCGAGAACGCCGAGGCGCCCGGCGGGCGTCGTCGACGGGCTCGGCCTCAGAAGCTGAGCTCGAGCCGCAGGCGCGCCCGCCCGACCCAGTCGTCGCGGTGCTGTTCCTGCGGCGCGTCCTTGTAGCGCTGCAGCTGCCCGATCGCGCGCACGATCGCGTGCGAGCCGACGCGGACGCCGAGCCGGACGGCATGACCTTCCCAGCCCGTCGTCCAGAGGTAGTCGTCCGCCGCGTACGCCCCGAGCACCGCGTCGTAGTCGACCCAGGCGTAGACGTACTCGAGCCGCGGCCAGCCTTGGAGGGCCCCATCGACCACCAGGGCCAGCCAGACGCCGTTCTCGTCCTCGTCCGCCGCCAGGTTGCGGCAGAGGTCGACCACCAGCTCGGCTTCGATCGCTCCGTCGTGGCTCAGCCGCGCCACCAGGTCGGCGATCTCGTAGCCGCGGACGAAACCGCCCGGCGTCGCCCCGTTCTGGCGCCAGAGCGCCCGCTCGAGGCCGTCGACGCCGGTAAAGGCGACGAACGCGCCGGTCAGCTCGAGCGAGGTGCGTTCGCCCAGGCGCAGCTCCGCGTCGGTGGCGATGGCCCACATGCCGGTTTCGGCGTCGTCGAAGACGTGGCTGCCGCGCGCCCCCAGGCCAGTCAGCCGCAGGCGCGTGACGGAGCCCAGATCGCGCGCCTGCAGCGCCAGCGCCGCGCCCTGGGGGCGCAGGTCCTCGTCCCAGACCAGGCCGGTGAGGCCGATCGGCATCGGGAAGCGCCCGGCGTCGAGGCGGAGCCAGCTCGCCGGAGTCACGCTCACGAACGCCTGGTCGAGGCGCGCATCGCGGGAGCGGAAGTTGTCACGCTGGGTGACGTAGCCCCGGCTTCCCAGGAGCGCGACGTTGTCGTCGCTGCCGTAGGTGAAGTCTCCTGTCAGCCCGAACCCGAGCGAACGGTAGCGGCCCAGCGCTCCGGCCAGCAGGCGTGCGCGCCTGCGGCTTTCGGGGGCGTGCCGGCCGAAGGCCTCGGTCCACTCCTGCGTCAGCGCGAGATCGGCGCTCCAGCCGAGCTCGAACCGCCGAGGCGCGAAGTAGTCCGGGGTCTGCGCGGGTGCCGGAGCGGTGGCGAGCAGGCCGAACGCGAGCAGCACCGCGTCGCGCCGTCTGCTCGAAGCCAGGGACATGCCGGCTGCACCCCGGCGCATGCTACTCGCGGGCCGCGCCCCCTGTCTCTGGCTCCCACGGCTGCGACCGCTCGAAACGCGCCCCTCGCGGCTACCAGCTGAGCGACGCTCCCACGCCCACTCCGCCGCCCTGCGGGTCCGTGACCGGCCCGAGCGCGAAACGGCGCTGGCGTCCAGGGGTCTCTCCGTTCACGCGCACCACCGTGCGGGCGCTGATCACGCCGATCGTCGCGCCGGCCAGCACGTCCGTCAGGTAGTGCTTGTCGTTGCTGATGCGGGAGAGCGCGATCGCGCCGGCGGCCAGGTACGAGGGCACGCCGACCTTCCAGCCGTAGTGGCGGTCCGCCACCGTCGCCAGCGTGAAGGCGGTGGAGGCGTGGCCGGAGGGGAACGAGAGCGTGTCGGAAGCGTCGGGCCGCGGGCGGCCCGCGGCCTTCTTGAGGATCCCGGTGTAGACGCCGGTCACGATCATCGCCTGCCCCGCGTCGTAGCTGAAGGCACGGAAGCCGGAATCGTGCGAGAAGCGGCCGGCGAGGAAGAGGCCGAGGGTGGCGGGCGCCATCACCCTGAAGCCGCCCGCGGTCGAGGCCGCCCGCGAGAACTCCGGGGCCTGCCCGCCCAGGCCGTTCCTGGCGTTCTGGTCGAACGGGGCCGCCACGCCGGTAGCCGCCGCTCCGATCAGCAGCGGCGCCAGGTTCTCTTTCGAGAAGACCCCGACGAAGCTGCGGCCCAGGTTGCGCGGAAGCGCGCCCAGCGTGCGTCGCCCGTCCTCGGCGGAGCCCGCGTCCGGAAGGAACCGGCCGAGATCCAGCCCGGAGACCGGGGGCTCGTCGCTGGGGACGTCCTGTGCCAACGCGGGCGTGGTCAGGGCGATCGAGAGCACGACGACTCGCTTCAGCTTCAACGGGCGTTTCCTCCAGCGACGCGGCCGGGCCGCAGGGGCGAGATTTTACCCCGAGCCTCCCGATTTGGCCCACAGGGTTCTCGTCTCGGCCGGGGCCTGCTCAGGCCAGGCTGCCGATCCGCAGCAGCTTCAGCACGGGCTCGCCGATCTGGCGCGAGGAGGCGAGGTCGACCTCGAGCTCGAGCAGCCAGTCGTTGACGCCCTCGGCATCGACCAGCATCTGCTGCACTCGCCAACTGGTGCGGTCGCCCGCCGGCTCGACGTGGGTGTGGCGCAGGTTGCGGGCCTCGGGGTCGAGGCGGAGGCCGGCGTGCTCCGCCCTGTGTGCCTCGCGCAGGCCGCGCAGCCGCTCGGGAGACCACGGCTGACCGCCGGCGTCCTTGGGCGAGTCGAGCGTTTCGAGCGCAGTCTCGTCGTGGCCGATCGACCAGGCCCGCAGGAACGCGAAGATCCGCGTGCGGATCGCGGCGGTGAAGACCTTGGCGTCGCGGGTGACGTCCCCAGGCTCCTCGGGGCGAGCCGGCTGCGGCTCCGGTCCCACGGCGCCCGGCGGCCGGTAGCCGGGGTCGCGCATGCGCTCCCACTCCTCGAGCAGGCTCGAGTCCACCTGGCGCAACATGTCGCGCAGGTAAAGCTCCATCTCGAGCACCGCGTCCGTCTTCACCCCGTCCGGGACGGTCTGGCGCAGGACCTTATAGGAGCTGTTCAGGTGGCGCAGCAGCAGGCCCTCGGCGCGCTCGAGGTCGTACTCCTGCACGTAGTCGGTGAACGAGCGGAAGCCCTCGAACATCTCGCGCGCGATCGACTTGGGCCGGATGTTCTCCTCGCCGACCCACGGGTGCCGGTCGGCGAAGGCGTTGAAGGTCGAGTAGACGAAGTCGCGCAGCGGCTTCGGGTACTCCAGCTTCTCGAGCCGCTCCATGCGCTGGTCGTAGTCGAGCCCCTCGGCTTTCATCTCGGCCACGGCCCGGCCCTTCAGCTTGTCGAGCTGGCGCCTCAGGATCAGCTCCGGGTTCTCGAGGATGCTCTCGACCAGCGTCAGCAGGTTGAAGGCGTGCGTCTCCGCCTCCGCGTCGAGCAGCGGGATCGTCTCGAGCAGGTAGAGCGAGAGCGTCTGGTCCATCGAGAAGTCGTCCTGCAGTTCGAGGTTCACCCGCAGCCTCGCGCCGTCCCGGTCCCTCGGGACGATCTCGACGATGCCCCGCTCGACGAGCGCGCGGAAGAGCTGCCAGGCGCGGCGGAAGTGCGCGGGCTTCGCGCGCTCAGGCTCGTGGCTGTCGCGGATCAGCCGCTGCATCGCGCGGCAGCCGTCGCCCCGGCGCGACAGCACGTTCAGCAGCATCCCGTGCGACACCTCGAAGCGCGAGGCGAGCCGCTCGGGCGCCGCGCCGATCAGGCGCTTGAAGGTCTGCAGGTCCCAGCTGGCGAAGTTGTGCTCGGGCGGCTTGCGCTTGACGAACTTCCTGCCCTGCTTCGCCTTCTCCTCGAGCTTGAGGTTCTCGATCACGTGCTCCGGGGCCTGCGCCACCACGAAGCCGCGCTCGTCGAAGCCCTTGCGGCCCGCGCGCCCGGCGATCTGGTGGAAGTCGCGCGCCGAGAGCACCGCCGTCTTCTGCCCGTCGAACTTGCACAGGCGCGTGAAGAGCACCGTGCGGATCGGCACGTTGATGCCGACGCCCAGCGTGTCGGTGCCGCAGATGACCTTTAGCAGGCCGCGCTGGGCGAGCTGCTCCACCAGCACCCGGTACTTGGGCAGCAGGCCCGCGTGGTGGAGGCCGATGCCCTGCTTCAGCCATTTGCGGACGTCGGGGCCGTAGGGGCTCGTGAAACGGAAGCCCGTGAGCTCCGCGGCGACGGCGTTCTTCTCTTCGCGCGTGCAGAGGTTCAGGCTGGTGAAGGCCTGCGCGCCGTCGGCCGCGTCCTTCTGCGTGAAGTGGACGACGTAGACCGGGGCCTTGTCCTCCGCGACCAGCTTCTCGAGCGTCTGCGAGAGCGGGATCTCCGAGTAGGCGTGCTCCAGGGGCACCGGGCGCTCGCTGGACTTCACGATCGCGGTCTCGCGGCCGTTCAGCCGCGTCAGCGCCTCGCCGAAGAAGCTCACGTCGCCGAGCGTGGCGGACATCAGCAGGAAGCGCGCCTGCGGCAGCGTCAGCAGCGGCGCCTGCCAGGCGACGCCGCGGTCGCGGTCGGCGTACCAGTGGAACTCGTCCATCACGACGTCGTCGACGTCCGCGTCCTCGCCGTGGCGCAGCGCGATGTTCGCCAGCACCTCGGCGGTGCAGCACAGCACGGGCGCCTCGCGATTGACCGTGGCGTCGCCCGTCGAGAGCCCGACGTTGTCGGGCCCCAGCTCGCGACACAGCGCCATCCACTTCTCGTTGACGAGCGCCTTGATCGGACAGGTGTAGACGCTGCGCCGGCCGCGCGCGAGCGAGGCGAAGTGCAGAGCCGAGGCCACCAGCGACTTGCCCGAGCCCGTGGGCGTGTTGAGGATGACGTTGCGGCCCTCGAACAACGCGAGCACCGCTTCCTCCTGCGCGGGGTACAGGCCGAGCCCCTTGCCCGCGACGTAGTCCAGGAAGCGCCCGAGCAGCTCGTCGCTCGAGGCGTCGCGCTCGGGCAGCAGGTCGAGAAGCGGGGCAGCCATCGCCCGGGTATTGTGGGGCAAGCGGAGCGATATCATCGAAGCGTCTTGCGAGCCATGCGCGCGATGCTGCTCGAGCGGCCGGGCCAGCCGCTGCAGGCTCGCGAGCTGCCCGAGCCGTCGCCGCTGCCCGGGCAGGTGCGGCTGCGCGTGGGCGCCTGCGGCCTCTGCCGGACCGACCTGCACGTCGTCGACGGCGAGCTGCCCGAGCCGAAGCTGCCGCTCGTCCTCGGCCACCAGATCGTGGGCGTGGTGGAGGCCTGCGGGCCCGGCGTCACGGCGCTCGGCGCGGGCGATCGGGTCGGCGTCCCCTGGCTGGGCTGGACCTGCGGCGAGTGCGCCGACTGCCGCGCGGGCCGGGAGAATCTCTGCGACCGGGCGCGCTTCACCGGCTACCACCTCGACGGCGGCTTCGCCGAGCAGGCCGTCGCCGACGCCCGCTACTGCTTCCGCGTGCCGGAGGCGTATCCGGACGCGCAGGCGGCGCCGCTCTTCTGCGCGGGCCTGATCGGCTTCCGCGCCCTGCGCCTGGCGGGCGACGCGCAGCGGCTCGGCTTCTACGGCTTCGGGTCCGCCGCGCACATCCTGACGCAGGTGGTCCGCGCGGAGGGCCGCGAGGTGCTGGCCTTCACGCGCCCGGGGGACGTCGAGGCGCGGGAGTTCGCGCGCAGTCTGGGCGCCGTCTGGGCCGGTGGCGTCGGGGAGGCGCCCCCGCGGCCGCTCGATGCCGCGATCGTCTTCGCGCCGGCCGGCGAGTTGGTGCCGCTCGCGCTGCGCGACGTGCGCAAGGGGGGCGTCGTCGTCTGCGCCGGCATCCACATGAGCGACATCCCCTCGTTCCCGTACCGGATCCTCTGGCAGGAGCGCGTGCTGCGCTCGGTCGCGAACCTGACGCGGCGCGACGGCGAGGAGTTCCTGGCTCTCGCCGCGCGCGTGCCGCTGCGGACCGAGGTCCGGGTGTTTCCGCTCGACGCCGCCAACGAAGCGCTGACGGCGCTGCGCTCGGGACGGATCCGGGGCAGCGCGGTGCTGGAGGTCTCCGCCCGCTGACCCTGCGCCGGCGCGCCCGCTTCGGCGCCCCGCGGCGCTATTCCAGCAGCGGTCCCCGCGTCTTGCGCATCAGGATCTCGTCGTGCCCCGAGACGAGGTAGTTCCGGAGCGGGCCCACGACCTCGAAGCCCTGGCGCTCGTAGAGCCGCTGCGCGCCCGGGTTGAAGGACGACACGCACAGGAAGAAGTTCCTCGAGTCGCGGAAGACGCGCTCCTCGACGAAGGCCAGCAGCCGCGTCCCGACGCCCCGGCCGCGCGCCTCGGGCGCGACACAGATCGTCTGCAGGTAGCCGACGAAGGCGCCGTGCATGTTGACGATCGCGAAGCCGACGCGCTCGCCCGCCAGGCGGGCCAGGTAGACCTCGCGCGTCGGGTCGCGCAGCAGCCGCAGCGACGCCTCGAAGTCGCGCCCCAGCGTGAGCCAGGGCTCCGAGGCGGACATCACGCGCGCGCACCAGCGCGCGTCGTCCTCGCCCGCCAGCGGTCGCACGTCGAGGGCGGGATCCCCGTCTGGCATGTCGGTCGGCCTAGTGCCCTTGTCCGCAAGTACGCTGCGCACGGAATGCCAGCGTATCTGCGGATCCGGGCACTTAGGTGGCGGGTGCGTAGTAGCCGAGCTTGTGGCGGACCTGCAGGCTCTCGCGCTCGGGGGTGCGCACCACGATGCGGCGCCACTTGCCGTCGCGGCGCCGGTTGTTCGAGACGTAGCCGATGCTGTACTGCGTGCGCAGCTCCTCGGCGATGCGCTCGTACACGCGGTCGAGCTCGCTGATCGAGTTGGGGAACTGCACGCTGCCGCCGGTGTCGCGCGCCAGCGTCGTCACGAAGTGGGTGGCCTGGCTGAAGGCGAGCCGCTCGCGGTCCTGCGGGGTGTTGCCGCGCAGGCTGATCGGGTAGATCGCGATCTCGCTCTTGCGCGCCAGCTCGAGCACCTGCTCGTCGGTGATCAGCGACGCGGTGTCCTCGCCGTCCGTCAGCATCACCACCGCCAGCCGCCGTACGTCGCCCTGCTCCTTCTTCAGCCGCGTCAGGTCCTTCAGCGCGATGTAGAGCGCGTTGTAGAGCGAGGTGGGCCCCGAGGCCGTGGTGCGCTTGATCGCGGCCTCCAGCAGGGCGTGGTCGGGGCTGAAGTCCTGCAGCACCAGCGCGCGGTCGTTGAACTGGATCACCTGGGCCGAGTCCTCGGGCCGCAGCGTCTTGACGAAGCGCGTGGCGGCCGTCTGCGCCACCTTGAGCTTCTCGTCCATCGAGGCCGAGGTGTCGATCAGCACCGACAGCGAGATCGGCAGGTTCTCCCTGGTGAACAGCGACAGCTCCTGCCGGATGCCGTCCTCGAACACTGCGAAATCGGGTTGTTTCAAGTCGGTGACGAAGCGGCTCTCGCGGTCCGTCACCGACACGTTGAGGTTGATCACCTCGATGCCGGTGCCGAAGGTGAGCGGACGCGGGGTGCTCGTGGGACGCGGCGACGGAGCCTGGGCCGAGGCGCCGCGGGAGGCCGCCAGCGCCAGCATCAGGCCGCCGAGCAGGGCGCCCAGGACGGGCGCGGTGCGGCGCAGGCTCAAGGCTCGGGTTCCTTCTCGGGTGCGGTGGCGCGGACCTTGACGCCGGGGCGCGCCACCTTCACCTCGATCTTCTTCGGCTTCGCCTCGGCGAGCGTCGCGTAGCTCAGGCGGTACTGGCCGGCGAGGTCGGCTGAGATGCGCCCGAGCGAGCGGCCCACCGCCAGCGACGAGAGCGGCGTCTCGTAGACGCCGCCGGTCTCCTTGGTCAGCGTGCCGAGCACCTGCTCGTAGCTCAACCGGTTCTCGATGCCCCCCGAGGCATCGGACTCGAACAGCACCGCCGCGAACTGCTGGGCGAGCCCGCGCGCCCTGTCGATCACCTGGTAGCGGTCGCGGTTGGAGAACTCGATGCCGGTGCTGGTGACGATCACCATCGTCGAGCGGCCGCCTTCCTGCTTCTTCAGCTCGCCGCCCGCCTCGACGATGGCGTCGAGCATGGTGTTGCCGCCGTCCGGCACCACGCGCCCGAGCAGCTTGCGCAGGCTGTCCACCTTCTCGCCGAAGTCGAGCCGCCTGGTCGGCCGGTCGCCGGTGGTCCAGATCGAGAGCTGGCTGCCCGCGGGCAGCTTCCGCACGAAGTCCTCCACCGCCTCGATGACGTTGAGCCGCCAGGCCGTGCCGACGGCCTGGCTCGAGTCGAGCAGCAGCGTCACCGTCAGCGGCCGGCGGTCGCGCTCGACCCGCGTCACCTCGCGGGCGACGCCGTCCTCGAGCACGACCAGATCGGTCGCCGCGAGGCCTTCGACGGCCGCCCCCTTCTCGTCCGTGATCGCGACGTTCAGCGAGCGCACGGCGGCCCCGGAACCGGCCTGGGCCGCCTGCGCCAGCAGCGGCAGCATCAGCAACGCGAAAGGTGTCATCGGCCTCGAGGCGCGCGGCGGCCGGAGAGCGGTTTGCCCGGGCCCCGTGCGAACTTCTATGATCCTCGCGGTTTCCTGCCGCGTCAATCGCGAAGCTCCGATGGCCGAACCCCGCCTCGCCGTCGTCATCACCGTCAGCGATTCGGCCTCCCGCGGGGAGCGGGAGGACGTCTCCGGGCCGCTCGCCTGCCGGCTCCTGCGCGAGGCCGGCCTCGAGGTCTCGGATCCGGTGCTCGTCCCCGACGAGCGCGCGCTCGTCGCCGCCGCCATCCGCGAAGCCGCCGGCCGCGCGCAGCTCGTCGTCACCACGGGCGGCACGGGGCTCGGCCCGCGCGACGTGACCCCCGAGGCCACCCGCGACGTGCTCGAGCGCGAGGCGCCGGGCCTCGCCGAGCGCATCCGGGCGCACGGGGCGACCCGCACGCCGCTCGCGGCCCTGTCCCGAGGCGTCGCGGGCAGCCTGGGCCGCACCCTGGTCGTGAACCTGCCCGGCAGCCCGAAGGGAGTGGAGGACGGGCTCGACGCGCTCGCCCCCCTGCTGCTCCACGCCCTCGACCTGTTGATGGGCCGAACGGCCCATGGACCCACATCCTGAACGCGGGGACCATCCGCGCGTGGCTTGACCATCGAGCCTCGCGGTATAAGCTTCGCGCTGTCCTCCCATGGACCAATACATCTTCCTGATCCCGCTGCTGCCGCTGCTGGGGTTCGTCTTCAACCTCGTGGTCGGCGTCCGCTTCCTGACCAGGCACCCGGTCGCCGGCCACGAGCACGCCCCTGCCTCAGGCCACGGCGAGGCTCACCACGGCCCGAACCCTTTGATCGGTCTGGTCGCTTGCGGGACCGTCTTCCTCTCCTTCCTGTTGTCGGTCGCGGCGGTGCTCGCCTCGCGCCAGGCGCCCGAGGGCACGCTGGTCCAGACGCTCTGGACCTGGCTGCCCGGCGGGCCGGTAGAGACGCTGGTCGGCGGGCAGGCGGGCGCCACCGCCTTCCAGGTGGACTGGGCCTACCAGGTCGACCCGCTGTCGTCCGTGATGTTGATGGTCGTCACCGTCGTGGGCTTCCTGATCCACGTCTACTCGATCGGCTACATGGCCCACGACGCGGGCTACGCCCGCTACATGGCGTACCTCAACCTCTTCATGTTCGCGATGCTGACGCTGGTGCTCGGCGCGAACTACGCCGTGCTCTTCGTCGGCTGGGAAGGGGTGGGGCTCTGCTCCTACCTGCTGATCGGCTTCTGGTACCACAGGGACAGCGCCTCGGACGCGGGCAAGAAGGCCTTCATCGTCAACCGCATCGGTGACGCCTTCTTCCTGCTTGGCATGTTCCTGGTCTTCACCACTTTCGGCAGCCTGGATTTCCGCACGGTGATGGCGGCCGCGGCCGGGATGCCGGTCGAGCACGCCTGGACGGGCACGCTGACGATCATCGCGCTGTGCCTGTTCGCCGGCGCCACCGGCAAGAGCGCGCAGCTGCCGCTGCACGTCTGGCTGCCAGACGCGATGGAGGGTCCGACGCCGGTCTCGGCGTTGATCCACGCGGCCACCATGGTCACCGCGGGCGTCTACATGGTGGCGCGCTCGTCGGCGATCTACGCGCACGCGCCGAACGCGATGCTGGTGGTGGCGGTGGTCGGAGCCGTGACCGCGATCTTCGCCGCCTCGATCGGCCTGGTGCAGTACGACATCAAGCGCGTGCTGGCCTACTCGACGGTCAGCCAGCTCGGCTACATGTTCCTCGCCTGCGGCGTCGGCGCCTTCGGAGCGGGCATCTTCCACCTGGCGACCCACGCCTTCTTCAAGGGGCTGCTCTTCCTCTGCTCGGGCTCGGTGATCCACGGCATGTCCGGCGAGCAGGACATGCGCAGGATGGGCGGCCTGCGCGCGAAGCTGCCCAAGACGCACCTGACGATGCTGATCGGCTGCATCGCGATCGCGGGCATCCCGCCGCTCGCCGGCTTCTTCTCGAAGGACGAGATCCTGTGGTCGGCCTTCAAGATCAGCGGCTACGGGCGCGTCGTCTGGGGCCTCGGCTTCGTGGCGGCCGCGATGACCGCCTTCTACATGTTCCGGCTCTACTACATGACGTTCGCGGGCGCCTTCCGGGGCGGCCCCGAGGCCGAGAAGCACGTGCACGAGTCGCCGGCGTCGATGACGGTGCCGCTGCAGGCGCTGGCGCTCGGGTCGGTGGTGGCGGGCTTCGCCGGCATCCCGCACGTGATCGACTTCCTGCACCTCGGCAACTTCGTCGAGCACTGGCTGGAGCCGGTGTTCGCGAGCGCACACGAGACGCTCGCGACACTGCACACGCACGCCGCGCCCGGCGCCTCGGTCGAGATCGGGCTGATGGCCGCGAGCGTCGCGCTCGCCGCGCTGAGCATCTTCGTGGCGACTCGGCTGTTTCGCGACGACGCAGCCGCGGCCGACGCGCGGCTGGCGGCCAGCTTCCCTGCGGCGCACCGGCTGTTGCTCAACAAGTACTGGGTGGACGAGATCTACGGCGCGCTGTTCGTGCGCGGGCTGGCGCTCGGCGGCGGCAACGCGCTGTGGAGCGTCGACCGCTTCGCGATCGACGGCGGCGACGGCCAGGTGCGCCGCGGCTTCGGCGTCAACGGCATCGCCTGGCTGGTGCGCGACATCCTGGCCAAGCTCTCCGACCTGTGGGACCAGTGGATCGTGGACGGCCTGCTCGTCCGCGTGACCGCCCACTTCTTCGAGAACCTGAGCTACGTGTTCCGAGCCCTGCAGAACGGGCTCGTCCAGCACTACGCGCTCACGATGCTGATCCTGCTGCTGTTCCTGGTCGGGATCGGCGGCAGCTTCGTCCTGTAGCGGGGAGCGAGGAGAACCGCACGCCATGGACTTCTATCGGGAACATCTGCTCTCGATCATCACCTACACCCCGCTGCTGGGCGCGCTCGTCCTGCTGCTGCCCCCTTTCAAGAAGAACGACGCCGCGGTGCGCTGGGTGGCGAACCTGTTCGGCGTGCTCGGCTTCCTGGTCAGCCTGCCGCTGTGGTTCTCCTTCGACCGGGAGGCCGCGGGCTTCCAGTTCATCGAGAAGTGGACCTGGATCCCGACGATCGGCGTGCAGTACCACATGGGCGTCGACGGCATCAGCGCGCTGCTGATCCTGCTGACGACCCTGCTCGGCCAGATCGCGATCCTGTCCTCCTGGTCCGCGATCCAGCAGCGCGTGCGCCAGTTCTACGTGTTCCTGCTGCTGCTGCAGGTCGGCATGATCGGCGTCTTCTGCTCCCTGGACATGTTCCTGTTCTACGTGTTCTGGGAGGTGATGCTGGTCCCGATGTACTTCCTGATCGGGATCTGGGGCGCCGAGAACCGGCTCTACGCCGCGATCAAGTTCTTCCTGTACACGCTGGTCGGCTCGGTGGTGATGCTGCTCGGCATCCTGGCGCTCTACTTCGAGTCGAAGAAGCTGCCCGGGCTCGAGCAGACCGGCACTTTCGACGTCACCAGCTGGTACTCGATGGGCATCGCACCCGAGCTGCAGTTCTGGGTGTTCCTGGCCTTCTTCCTGGGCTTCGCGATCAAGGTGCCGATGTTCCCGTTCCACACCTGGCTGCCCGACGCCCACGTGCAGGCGCCGACCGCCGGCTCCGTGATCCTGGCCGGCGTGCTGCTGAAGATGGGGACCTACGGCTTCGTGCGCTTCTGCCTGCCGCTCTTGCCGATCGCCAGCGTGCAACTGCAGGAATTCATGGTCGCGCTCTCGATCATCGGCATCGTCTACGCCGCCTTCGTGACGCTCGTGCAGAAGGACATGAAGAAGCTGATCGCGTACTCCTCGGTCAGCCACCTTGGCTTCTGCATGCTGGGCCTGTTCGCTCTCAACCCGCTGGGCGTCGAGGGCTCCGTGCTGCAGATGCTGAACCACGGCCTCTCCACCGGCGGGCTGTTCCTGATCGTCGGCCTGATCTACGAGCGGCGCCACACCAAGGAGATCGCGCAGTTCAGCGGCCTCGCCCACGTGATGCCGGTCTACGCGACCTTCACGCTGATCATCTTCCTGGCCTCGATGGGCCTGCCGCTGCTGAACGGCTTCATCGGCGAGTTCATGATCCTGCAGGGCGCTTTCGCCGCCAACCGCATCTGGGCCTACTGGGCCGTCTCGGGTGTCGTGATGGGCGCCGCCTACCTGCTCTGGCTCTACCAGCGCGTGTTCTGGGGCAAGCTCACGCACGAGGAGAACAAGCACCTTCAGGATCTGAATTGGCGCGAGCTCGCGACGCTGCTGCCGCTGGTGGTGCTGTGCTTCTGGATCGGCCTCTACCCGAAGCCGTTCCTGGCCTACCTGCACAGGCCGGTCGCGCAGATCCTCGACGTCGTGCAGCCCGGCAAGTTCTCGCCACGCACGGCCCAGGCCGCCGCTCCGCAGGCCCCGCTGGTGGAGACGCCGGTCGTCGAGCCGAGCGTGGTGCCCGACCCGGGACGCTAGCTCAGCCGAGCAGGCGTTCGATCGCCGCTGCCGCCGCCGCCTCGCGCGCCGGCCAGTCGCCGCCGATCTCGAGGTAGGGCCGGCCGAAGCGCTCGAGCCCCGCGCGGAAGAGCGCCAGCATCTGCTCGCGAGCGTGGGGCCGGTCGCGCATCGGATCCGCCACCCAGGCCACGTCGATTCCCAGCAGCAGCGTGAGGTCGTAGCGCCTCGCTGCGGCCGCGTCCACCACGGCCTGCGGACAGCGGCCGAAGTAGTGGTCCGCGTAGATCACGGTGGTCACGGGATCCGTGTCGCAGATCAGCACACGCCGGGCCTGCGGCGCGAGCGCCTCCTCGCTGGCGATCTGCCCCGCCACGATCGGCAGGAGGTCCGCCTCCTCGCAGACGAGCCCCGGCGGCCGCTGCGAGTTGCGCAGGTCCAGGTAGGGGCGCGCGAACTCGGGCACCCAGACGCTGCCGAAGCGCGCCGCCAGGCGGGCGGCGAGCGTCGTCTTGCCGGTGGACTCCGGGCCGCTCAGCACCACTCTCCGAAGGATGTCAGTCCTCCCAGAAGTTGCGCGGCCAGGCGTGGGCCTTCAACGTCTGCAGCAGGGCCGGCGACAGGCGCCGGCCGTCGCCGACGGCCGCGTTGGTCTCCACGGAGCCGATGCGGCGCATGCCCGGGATCACGCTGGAGACCGCGTCGTGCGAGAGGCAGAAGCGCAGCGCGAGCTCGGGCAGGCTGCGAGCCTCCTCGGCCATCACGGCGCGCAGCGCATCGCAGTGCTCCTGTACCTGGCGCTTGCGGTCGCCGCGGAAGTAGTCGTTGCGGAAGTCGCCGGCCGGGAACGTCGTCTGCGGCGTGATCGTGCCGGTGAGCCCGCCCTCGTCGAACGGCACGCGCGCCAGGACGCCGACGCCGTGCGCCAGGCAGAGGGGGAAGAGAGCGTCGGCCGCTCGCGGGTCGAAGATGTTGTAGAGCACCTGCAGCACCGCGAAGTGGCCGCAGGCCGGCGCGCGCAGCGCCGACTCGAGCTCGTGCTCCCCGGCCGACATGCCGGCGAAGCGGATCTTGCCCGCGCGAGTCAGCTCGTCGAGGCCGGCCTGCCAGCCATCCTGGTCTAGGAACTCGTCCTGCCAGACGTGGAGCTGCAGCAGGTCGATCGCCTCGACGCCCAGGTTGCGCAGGCTTCGCTCGCAGCATGCGACCACGTGGTCGCGCGGGAACACCTCGCTGACCGGCACCCCGCGCAGGGCAGGCCACTGCATGTTCTTCGGCGGGAGCTTGGTCGCCAGCAGCGGCCGCTCGCGCCGCTCCCGCACGACCTGGCCGACCACCTGCTCGCTGTGGCCGTCGCCGTAGGCGAGGGCGGTGTCGACCAGGCTCACGCCGAGGTCGAGCGCGCGGTGCAGCGCGCGGCGGCTCTCGGCGTCGTCGGCCCCGATCCATTCGGAGGCGCCGATGCCCCAGGCCCCGAAGCCGATCTCCGAAACGGCGAGCCCCGTGCGCCCCAGCGGCCGCGTGTTCATGCCTTCGCCTGCTCCCCCGGCGGCTTCAGCTCCAGGCTGCGCCAGAGGTACCAGCTGGCGACCGTGCGGTAGGGCCGCCAGGGCTCGGCCAGCTTCAGCATGCGCTTCGGCTTCGGCAGCGAGCGCATGCCGTAGGCGCGCTGCATCGCGCTGCGAATGCCGAGGTCGCCGGTCGGCAGCACGTCGGCGTGGCGCAGCCGGAACATCAGCAGCATGTCGGCGGACCAGCGTCCGATGCCCTTCACCGAGGTGACGGTCTCGATCACGCGGGCCTCCGAGAAGCGCGCCAGGCGCTCGAGCGGCAGCCCGTCGCACGCCTTCGCCGCGAGATCGCGCAGGTAGCCGATCTTCTGGCGCGACAGTCCGAGCGCGCGCAGGCCGGCGTCGTCGCTGCCGAGCACGTGCTCGGGGCGCAGCTCCGGGCCGAAGCGCTCGCGGATCCGGCGTTCGATCGCTCCCGCGGCGTGCCCGCTGAGCTGCTGGTAAACGATCGCGCGCGCGAGGTGGAAGAAGATGCTCTCGCGGCGTCCGAGGTCGAGCCGGCAGGGGCCCACGCGTCGGATGATGTCGGCCAGCGTGGGGTCCGCGCGCAGCAGGCGCCGGCGCGCGCGCACGAGATCGCCGGGCTTCAGCCGGCTCGCAGCGCTCACGGGACCGCGAAGCTCCGCGCGGCGCCGGCGTCCCAGCCGGGCGCGTCCAGGAGGGCCGCCGGCACCGCGCCGGGGTGCGCCGCCACGCTCCACAGCGCCCGGTGCCGCTCGTCCATGAAGCGCTCGGCGACCGCGCGCTCGAGCATGGCCAGCAGCGGATCGTAGAAGCCGCGCTCGTTCAGGATCACGATCGGGCCCGACCACAGCCCGAGGCGCTTCCAGGCCATCGCCTCGAGCACCTCCTCGAAGGTGCCGCACCCGCCCGGCAGCGCGACGGTCGCCTGCGACAGCTCGAGCATGGTGCGCTTGCGCTCGTGCATGTCGGCGACCACCCTGCGCTCGACGCCGGGGTGGCCCCACTCGAGGTCCTCCATGAAGCGCGGCAGCACGCCGACGACCCGGCCGCCCGCCCCGAGCGCCCCGTCGGCGAGAGCGCCCATCGAGCCGCCGCCGCCGCCGCCGTAGACGACCGTGAGCCCGTCGCGCGCGAGCAGCGCGCCCAGCTCCTGCGCCGACGCGCGGTAGCGCGGCTCGGCCTGGCGGCTCGACGCGCAATACACGCACACGCTCTCGATCATGTGCCTCCCGTTCGGGGTGCTGCCCAGGCGGAATGCTACTATCGCGCGAACGCGATGACGACGCTCGAAGCGCAGCTGCTCGCGATGCCGAAGATCGAGCTGCACCAGCACGTGGACGGCTCGATCCCGCCTGAGGTGACCTGGGAGCTGATGCGCCACCACCGGCTGAACCCGGTGGACTCGCTCGCCGAGATGCAGCGGCGGCTGGAGATCCAGGAGCACGAAGAGGGCACGCTGCTCTCCTACCTCGATAAGATGCACTACCCGCTCTGGATCACGCAGTTCTACGAGAACATCGTGACCGTCACCGAGGCGATCGTTGACAGCGCCGCTGCCGTCGGCGTCACCACCCTCGAGCTGCGCTACTCGCCCGTGATCCACACCTACTCGGGCCTGACGCCGCGCCAGTCGATCCGCGCCGTGCTCTCGGGCATGAACCACGCCCAGAAGCGGCACCCGGCGCTGAAGCTCGGCCTGATCGTGATCTCGATGCGGCAGCACGGGCCGCACATCGCGAAGATCCTGGCGCGCCAGGCCCTCGCCGAAGCCCAGCACCTGCACTCGCGCACCGGGGTCGTCGGCTTCGACATCGCCGGCCCCGAGCGCGGCAACCCGCCGCACCTGTTCAAGTCGAGCTACGAGATCGCGCGCCTGGGCCGGCTCGGGCTGACGGCGCACGCCGGCGAGGACGCGCCTCCCGAGTACGTGTGGGACGCGATCGACGAGCTGGGCGTCGCGCGCGTCGGCCACGGCTGCGCGGCCGTGAAGGACGCCGAGCTGATGAAGCGGCTGGCGCGCGACAGGGTGCTGGTCGAGTGCTGCCTGTCGAGCAACCGCCACAGCGGCGCCGTCGGCACAGGCGAGCGCCACCCGATCTTCGCCTTCCTGGAAGCGGGCGTGCCGGTCGCGATCTGCTGCGACAACTCGACGGTCTCGCGCACGGACTCCGCGCGCGAGAGCGCCCTGGTGGCGCGCGAGCTGGGCCTCGAGGCGGTGCGCGAGATCCACCGCGCGGCCGACGGCTTCAGCTTCATCCGGCCCGAGACGGCGCTGCCCGAGGGCGCCGACGACTAGCAATTTCGCGACGTAGACGGGAGGTGCCGAATGGCCCGAGGACAATGGGGGGACGTGATCGACATCGGCGGGGGCGGCCCCCGCCTGCCGCCCTTCCCGAAGCTGCCGCTCGGGACGCTGCGGGCGATCCTGATCGCGCTGGCGGCGCTGATCCTGCTCTTCACCAGCTACTATCAGGTGGAGCCCGACGAGGTCGGCGTCGTGCAGCGCTTCGGCGCCTTCACACGGACCACGGACCCCGGACCGCACCTGAAGCTGCCGTTCGGCATCGAGAGCGTGACCAAGGTGCCGGTGCTGCGCCAGCTGAAGATGGAGTTCGGCTTCCGCACGCTGCGCGCCGGCGAGCGCTCCGAGTTCGGCCACGACCAGGAGTCGGTGGCGGAGTCGGTGATGCTGACGGGTGACCTCAACGTGGCGGTCGTGGAGTGGATCGTGCAGTACCGCATCGAGGACCCGAAGGCGTTCCTGTTCCACGTGCGCAACGTGCCGCTCACCTTCCGCTACATGTCCGAGGCCGCGATGCGCCAGGTGGTGGGGGACCACAGCGTCGACGAGGTGCTCACGATCGGCCGCGAGGCGATCGCGCAGCAGGCCAAGGAGCGGCTGCAGGCGCTGTGCGAGCTGTACGGCATCGGCATCGAGATCCAGCAGCTTGTGCTGCAGGACGTCAACCCGCCCGACCCCGTGAAGCCCGCCTTCAACGAGGTCAACCAGGCGATCCAGGAGAAGGAGCGCGCCATCAACGACGCCTGGGCCGAGTACAACAAGGCGGTCCCGAAGGCCAAGGGCGAGGCCGAACAGGCGGTGCGCGCGGCCGAGGGCTACGCGCTCGAGCGCGTCAATGCGGCCGAGGGCGACGCCAAGCGCTTCGATGCGCTCTACGCCGAGTACCGCAAGGCGCCGGCGGTCACCCGCAAGCGCATGTATCTCGAGACGATGCGGACGCTGTTGCCGCGCGCCGGCCGCAAGCTGATCCTGGACGAGAAGGCCAGGGGCGTGCTGCCGCTGCTCCAGCTCGACGCCAAGGAGGTGAAGCAGTGAAGGGCCCGCTCGCCGGCGTCGTGGCCTTGCTCGCGGCCATCCTGCTGCTCTCCTCCGTCTACACGCTCTCCGAGACCGAGCAGGCGATCATCACGCAGTTCGGCGCCCCGGTCGGGGACGCGATCGTCGAGCCTGGCCTGCACGTGAAGCTGCCGTTCATCCAGGTCGTGCACCGCTTCGACAAGCGCTGGCTGGAGTTCGACGGCGACTCCAACGAGATCCCGACCAAGGACAAGAAGTACATCTGGGTCGACACCTACGCGCGCTGGCGCATCCAGGACCCGCTGCGCTTCTACCAGGCGGTGCGCGACGAGCGCGGCGGCCAGACGCGGCTCGACGACATCGTGGACGGCCAGACCCGCAACACGGTCGCCTCGTTCGACCTGATCGAGATCGTGCGCTCGAGCGACCGCAAGTTCCAGGTGACCGAGGAGCTCTCCGGCATCGGCGCCGCGGAGGCGGCGGTGGAGATCAAGGTCGGCCGCGAGGCGATCTCGGACGACGTGCTGAAGAAGGCGGCCGCGATCACGCCGCAGTTCGGCATCGAGCTGAAGGACGTGCGCTTCAAGCGCATCGCCTATATCGACACCGTGCAGCAGAAGGTGTTCGAGCGCATGATCTCGGAGCGCAAGCGCATCGCCGAGCGCAGCCGCTCGGAGGGGCAGGGCCGCGCGGCCGAGATCCGCGGCCAGATGCAGCGCGACGTGCTCGCGGCGAGCTCGCTCGGCTACCGGCACGCCGAGGAGCTGAAGGGCGCGGCGGACGGCAAGGCCACGGCGATCTACGCGGCGGCCTACGGGCGCGACCCCGACTTCTACCAGTTCACCAAGTCGCTCGAAACGCTGCTGTCGAGCTTCGACGACAAGACCTGGCTGATCCTCTCGACCGACTCCGAGCTGCTCCGCTACATGAAGAGCACCGACGGCGGGCGCTAGGCAGAGCGTGATGCGCGCGTCCGTGGCCGGCGCCGCCGGGCTGCTGGCGCTCGCTCTCGCGGCGCTCGTCCTGTACGCCGCGCCGCCAGCTCTCGGCTCGCCTGCGCTGCGCCTGCTGGCGAAGCCGGTGCCGGTGCTGTGTCTGGCCGCCGCCGTGCTCGCGGGCGGGCGGGGCTCCTACGCGCGCTGGCTCGGCGTGGGGCTGCTGGCCTCCGCCGTGGGCGACCTGCTGCTCGAGCTGCCGGGCCGCTTCCTGCCGGGACTGCTCGCGTTCCTGCTGGCGCACCTCGCCTACCTCGCGGCCCTGCTCGCCGTCGAGCGCCGCCCGCGGCTCGCCCGCGCGCTGCCGTTCGCGGCCGTCGGCTGCGCCGTCTATCTGCTGCTGCTGCCGGGCCTGCGCGGGCTGGCGCTGCCGGTCGCCGCCTACACCCTCGCGATCGGCGCCATGATGTGGCGCGCGGCCGCGCGCGTCGAGGCGCCGCCGCGCTTCGACGCGGCCTGGCTCGCGTTGGCGGGAGCGCTTTGCTTCGGTGCGAGCGACACGCTGCTGGCGCTCGACCGCTTCCGCGGGCCGGTCGCGGGGGCGGGCGCGGCCGTGCTTCCGCTCTACTGGCTCGGCCAGTTGGGCCTGGCCGCCTCGGCGCTGCGTCGATGAGCCTCGGCGCGGCGCCCTGTCCGCTGTGCCTGCAGGCCGCGGCGCTGGTGCGCCTCGACGCCGAGACGGAGCAGCTGGTCGCCGCGAATGCACCCGGCCATCGGCGCGGCGAGGCCGTCTGCCCGGAGTGCGCGCGGCGCTTCAGCCAGGCGCGGGTCTACTTCCGCGAGCACATGCTGCGCGAGGGGCTGCCTCCGATCCTGCCCACCGCGGTGCGGCTGGGCGCCTCCGAGCGCTACCGGGGCCGCGGCGTCACGATCGCCTTCCTCGACGCCGGCTTCTACGCCCACCCCGACCTGGTGCAGCCGCGCGACCGCATCCTGCGCTACGTCGACGTGGCCAACCCGGCGGCGCGGCGCGCCGATCTCGAGCGGCCCGACGAGTCGAGCTGGCACGGCATGATGACCTCGGTGGTGGCCTGCGGCAACGGCCGGCTCTCGAACGGCCTCTACCGCGGTCTCGCCTCCGAGGCCGACCTGGTGCTGGTGCGCTGCGGCAGCGCGCGCCGCGTGCGCCACGACGACATCCGGCGCGGCTTCGACTGGGTGATCCGCAACCGGCGCCGCTTCGGCATCCGCGTCGTCAACGTCAGCGTCGGCGGCGACTACGAGGCGAGCTACCTGCACGACCGGCTCTCGCAGTCGGCCGAGCGCGCGACGCGCGAGGGGCTCTTCGTGTGCGCCGCGGTCGGCAACCTGGGCCACGCGCCCGGCCACCCCGTGCTGCCGCCGGGCTCGGCGCCGTCGGTGCTGACGGTCGGCGGCCTGGACGACAAGAACCGCATCGCCTTCGCCGGCTACGACATGTACCACTCGAGCTACGGGCCGACGCTCGACGGGCTGCAGAAGCCCGAGCTGATCGCGCCGGGCATCTTCGTCGCGGCGCCGATCCTGCCCGGCACGCCGACCGCGGCGCAAGCGCGGCTGCTGTCGCTGCTCTCCGAGGCGCCCGAGGCGGAGCTGCGGGCGCTGCTCGCGCGCCACACGGGGGTCGAGCCGGCGCTCGACGCGGCCGCCCGTCTCGACCCCGCGCTGATCCGGCAGCTCGTGCGCGCCATGGCCCGCGACAACAACGTGATCTCGGGGCACTACAAGCACGTCGACGGCACCAGCTTCGCCTCGCCGATCGTGGCGAGCGTGGCGGCCCAGATGCTCGAGGCCTGTCCCTCGCTGCGGCCCTACGAGATCAAACGCCTGCTGGTCCGGACGGCGCGCCGCCTGCCTCACGTCGCCGTCGACCGGCAGGGTTGGGGGGCGGTCGATCCGCGCCGCGCGCTGGCCGAAGCCGTCCGGCTCGGCCGCCGCGCGCGCCGGGAGGAGCCAGGCTCGGGCGATCCGCGCAACTAGGCGGCAAAAAGTAAGGGCGCCTTTTTAGGGGCGCCCTCGATCAGTCTCTCTCGGGAGGATTCCCCTATTAGGGGGGATGGGCCGTTCAGCGGGATTCGGTTCGGTAGGATTTAGCCAAAGGAAAACATGTTGGCCGTTCTGAGATTTTAGACGGTGCAAGCCGTATGCCCGTTGCATTCAATCTGTTAAACATTGTCAACTCGTTGATTTATATATAACTTGGTCAGATTACATTCCCGAACGGTTGTCCGATTATTGCCAAAGCTGTGTCGGGAAGGCTGCACTTCTTGCCGATCGTGTGTCCCGGACGCTCCAGGCTTTCGGGGCGGGAAGCTAGTGGCCGCGCTCGCTCGCGCTCGCCAGCAGCTCGCGGGCGCACTCGTGGCACAGGAAGTCGTAGCCGGAAATCAGGTCGTAGACTTCCAGGCAGCCTGCGCACGCGAAGCGCTCGCAGATGTCGCACTGGAGCAGGGCGTCGTAGCTGAGGTGCGCCTCGCCTTTGCGATAGGTGAGTGCCGCCTCGCTCGCGCTGCGATGGCACGATTGGCAGTTGGAGGGCAGCTGCATTCGCACCGCTTCCTTTCGGAGACGGCCGGCTTCGGGATCGTTGCAGGGAGTCTAGCACCGCAAAAGAACGCAACCCTGGCCGCGCCCCGGACCCAATCGGCGCTTCCGGGCGTCCAAACCATTGAGGGACCTGGGCCGGCGTTATAATTCCGCCCCTTTCGGTTTCGATACGGCCCGAGGGCAGGGAGACCTTCCGATGAAGCTCATGGCTTGGGCGACGCTGGCGGCTGTTCTCGTCGCAGCGCCCGCGCACGCGGACAAGAAGCTCGACGACACGATCGCCAAGGCCGAGGAGCAGGTCCAGAAGGGCCGTGCGGAGGAGGGCCTCAAGAACCTCCAAAAGCTCGTCAGCCAGATGAACACCGCCGAGGCCTGGATCGCGCTCGCGCGCTTCCAGCGCCGCATCGGCAACATGGACGACGCGCTCGAGAGCGCGAAGAAGGCGAGCCAGGTGGCGACGGCGCCCGCCGACAAGGCGACGGCGCTGGTCGGCCTGGCGAGCTTCGACCTGCTGATCGGCACGGGACGCGACGCGCTCGCGCATGCGCAGGAGGCCGTCAACCTGCAGGCGTCCGTCGAGAGCCTGAGTGCCCTCGCGCGCGCGCAGGCGCGGCTCGAGGACTCGGTCTCCGCGCTGGCCTCCGCCGACAAGGCGATCGCCGCGAACGCGCAGAGCGCCCTGGGCCACGAGGCGAAGGGCGAGGCGCTGCTCGCGGCCCGTCGCGCCGGGGAGGCCGTGGCCGCGTTCCAGAAGGCGCTCGAGCTCGACCCCAAGCACGAGCTGGCGCGCGTGGGGCTGGCGACGGCGCTGCTCGACGCCGGCAAGCCGGCCGAGGCTGCGGCCGAGGCCCGCAAGCTGATCGCGGCCAACGACCAGTCCGCCGAGGCCTACGCCGCGCTGGGACTGGCGCTGCTGAAGGAGAACCCGAACAACTGGAGCGGCGCGATCGCCGAGGCGCAGCAGGGCGCCTTCCTGAACGCCCGCAGCGTCCTGGTGCAGCTGGCGGTCGGCCGCATCTTCGAGGCGGCCGGCAACTACGACCAGTCCGCGCTCGCTTTCAAGCGCGCGAGCGAGATCGATCCCGGCTTCGCGCCCGCGGCGCTGGCGGTGATCGAGACGCAGGAGCGCCGCGGCGACCTGAACGGCGCGCTGGCGGCGGCCCAGAAGCTGGTGGCCGACGCCCCGAAGAGCGGCGAGGCCCAGTTCCTGCTCGGCCGCCTGTTGCTGCGCAAGAACGACTTCGCGGGCGCCGCCAAGGCGCTGAAGGCCGCGACGACGCAGGCGCCCGGCATCGCCGACGCGCACGCGTATCTCGGCACGGCGCTGCAGTACATCGGGCAGACGTCGGAGGCCGTGCTCGCCTACAAGCAGGCGGTCGAGCGCGCGCCGCAGAACACGATGTACCGCGCGACCTACGGCCTGCTGCTCGGACTCGACAGCCAGTTCGAGCAGGGCGCCGCCGAGCTGCAGAAGGTGATCGCCTCGCCCGGGTACAAGGACACCGCCGGCTACACCAACCTCGGCTGGATCTACCGCTCGATGACGCCGAAGAAGACCGCCGAGGCCGTGACTGCCTACAAGAAGGCGCTCGAGCTCGACCCGACGAACGAGCAGGCCGCGCTCGGCATGGGCTGGTCCTACTCGTATCAGACCAGCTACGACGAGGCGATCCGGGCCTTCCACCTGGCGATCCAGATCGAGCCCAAGACCGCCGCCGAGGCCTACAACGGCATCGCCTGGTGCCAGTTCTTCAAGAAGGACCTCGAACAGGCGAAGGCGTTCCTCGACAAGGCCCAGACGGCCGGCCGCAGCGACCCCCGCCTGCGCGACAACATCGAGCGCTTCGAGAAGCTGAAGGCGCAGCAGGCCGCCTACGAGGAAGCGCTGCGCCGCGCCGAGCAGGAGCGCGCCAAGGGCGACGACCTCGGCGCGCTGCAGCGGGCGATCCGCAACGGCTCGCCGGGAGCCAAGGTCAACGCGATCGGCGACCTCACGCGCGCGGCGGGCACGGGCGCCGTGCCTTCGCTGATCGGCGCGCTCAACGACGAATCCGCCTCCGTCCGCGAGGCGGCCGTTCGCGCGCTGGGCTCGCTCGGCAAGGGCGCCGCCCAGGCCAAGCCCTATCTGATGGAGATCCTCAACGGCGAGTGCGGCAAGACCATCATGGACAAGAAGGAGATGGAGGAATCGCTCCGCTGCGAGGACGTGAAGCGCCTCGCGCGCGACGTGGTCCTGAAGCTCAACTAGCGGCGCCGGGCGTCCGCCAGACGCCCGGGATCTCCCTCGCGCAGTCCGGGCAGCGCCCGGACTCGAGCCGGTTCTGCAGGACGTGGTAGCCGGCGCGCTCGACGAGCAGCGCGCCGCAGCCTGGGCAGCAGGTGTTCTCGAACTCCGCCACGCGCCCGGGCAGGTTGCCCGCGTAGACGAAGCGCAGGCCCTCGCTGCGCCCGATCTCGGCCGCGCGCAGCAGCGCCCGTGCGTTCGTGTCCGGCGGCCCGGTCATCTTGTAGTCGGCGTGGAACGCCGTCACGTGCCAGGGCACGTCCGCCGACAGCGAAACCAGGAAGCGCGCGATCTCGCGCAGCTCCTCGGGCGAGTCGTTGAAGCCGGCCACCACCAGCGTCACCACCTCGACCCAGAAGCCGAGCGCGTGCAGCCGCCGCAGGGTGTCGAGCACGACCCCGAGCGTGCCGCCGAGGTCGCGGTAGGGCCGGTCGCGGAAGCTCTTGAGGTCCACCTTGTACAGCGAGACCCAGGGCCGCAGGTACTCGAGCACCTCGGGCGTGGCGTTGCCGTTCGAGACGTAGGAGCAGACGAGGCCCTGCGCCTTCGCCTCGCGGAACACCGCGACCGCCCACTCGCTGGTGATCAGCGGCTCGTTGTAGGTGGAGGTCACGATGCGGGCGCCGCTGCGCAGCGCCAGGCGCACGATCTCCTCGGCCGACACGTCCCGCGGCGGCACCACTGCCTCCTCGTCACGCAGGGCCTGGGATGTCAACCAGTTCTGGCAGTAGCCGCAGTGGTAGTCGCAGCCGAGCATGCCGAACGAGAGCGCGCGCGCGCCCGGCAGCGCGTGGAAGAACGGCTTCTTCTCGACCGGGTCGAGCTGCAGCGCGGCGACGTAGCCGAAAGGCACGCGCAGCGTGCCCGCGTCGTTGTAGCGGACCTTGCAGATGCCGCGCTGCCCCGGCGGGATCAGGCAGCGGTGGCCGCAGGCGACGCAGCGCACCCGGCCGCGCTCGAGCGGCTCCACCAGCTCGCCCGGCCGCGTCCGCCGCGCGAGCAGCTCGGCGAGCGGCGACGCAGTCGCCGTCATTCCGGCCTCCCATTCGAGTATAGGCCCCGGAAAAAGGGCTTGACCGGCCCGACATCGATGGCGAAACTAAAGCGAAAGTGGCAAACCAGCCGGGCATCGCCGCTCCGAGCCTTCGGGATCGCATCGGCCAGGAGGTCGTCGCGCGCCGGGGCGAGGTCCGCTATCGCGAGCTGAGAACGCAGTCGCTCGTGAACCGTTGCAGCTCGCAGCGCATGCCCTTCGAGTGGACGGTCAACCCGTACCGCGGCTGCGCGATGGGCTGTCGCTACTGCTACGCCGCGTACACCCACGAGTACCTGGGCATCGACGCCGCCAGCGCCTTCCACACGACGGTGTTCGTGAAGACCGGAGGATTGCCGGCGTCGGCCGCGCGCCTGCGGCGGGCGGCGGGGCGCGGCGAGCTGGTGGCGCTCGGCACGGCCACCGATCCCTACCAGCCAGGTGAGGCGCAGGCCGGGGTCACGCGGGCGTTCCTGGAGCTGTGCGCGCAGGTGCGCGGCCTCCGGCTCGCGATCACGACGAAAGGCGCCATCGTGCTGCGCGATCTCGACCTGCTGCGTCGCATCCACTCCCAGGGCGCCCTGACGGTCCAGGTCTCCCTGATCTCTCTCGATGCCGAATTGCTGCGGCGCGTGGAGCCCCTGGCGCCGCCGCCTGAGGTGCGCCTGCGCGTGATCGGCGCCCTGGCCGAGGCCGGGCTCGACATGGGGCTCGGCGTCGCGCCGGTGCTGCCGGCCCTGACGGACGGCGAGCAGGACCTCGAGCGGCTCCTGCACGCCGGCCGGCGCGCGGGAGCGCGGCGCGCCTCGCTGGTGCCGCTCTTCCTGCGCTCGCCGACGCGCGAGAAGTACCTCGCCTGGCTCGCGCGCGAGTTCCCGCGCCACCTCGAGGCCTACGAGCGCGCGTATGCCTCCGGCGCCTACCTCGCAGGTGGCTATCGGCGCCGGCTCGACCTGGTCTTCGACCGGCTCGGCCGCCGGCACGGTCTCGAGCGCCGCTTCGACGACGGCGGCGGCCGCGCGCCCACGGCGTCAGGCCAGCTCGCGCTGGAGCTCGTGAGCGTCGGTTCGCGGCCGCCGGTGGGCGGGGCCGAACCGCAAGGCAGGCCCGCGCGCCCTAGCGCCCGTACTTGTGCATGAGGTCGAGGATCTCGTCGTACATCGCGGAGGCGCGCTCGGGACCGGAGCGGATGGCGTCGGCCGCGCAGTGCTCGAGATGGTTCCGCATCAGCTCGCGCCCGACCGCACGCAGCGCCTCGTGCACCGAGGCGACCTGGGTGAGCACGTCGGCGCAGTAGCGCTCCTCCGACACCATCCGCTGCAGCCCGCGCACCTGACCCTCGATCCGGCGCAGTCGTCGCAGGCTGCGGTTCTTGATCCCGGGCTCGACGGCAAGGGCGTGGGCACCAGGGCCCGTCGTGCGCGTGGCGCAGCCGCAACCCGCGGCTGCCGGCTCCGAGTCGTGCGAGCTGGTTGCGGCCAGCGGCGAAGCGTCGACCTCTCCTCTCGGCATTCCCGCGCCGCCGCCATCCGGGTCGAAGGCTCTGGCTGTCTTCCGGGCCGGCGCGCTGGGCGCCGTGTTCCGACGGCGCGGGCTCACGCCGCCACCCCCAGCCGCGCCGTCTTCAGCCGCAGGCTGTTGGTCACGACGCTGACCGAGCTGAGCGCCATCGCCGCGCTCGCGAGCACCGGCGAGAGCAGGATGCCGAAGGCGGGGTAGAGCGCGCCCGCGGCGAGCGGGATGCCGACCACGTTGTAGGCGAAGGCCCAGAACAGGTTCTGCTTCATCGTGAGCATGGTCCTCCGCGACAGCGCCACCGCCGTCGCCACCCCGCGCAGGTCGGCGCGCAGCAGGGCCACGTCGGCCGCCTCGATCGCGATGTCGGTGCCGGACCCCATCGCGATGCCGACGTCGGCGCGCGCCAGCGCCGGCGCGTCGTTGATGCCGTCGCCGACCATCACCACCACCCGGCCCTCGGCCTGCAGCCGCGCCACCTCTTCGACCTTCTGCTCGGGCAGCAGCTCGGCCAGCACGCGCGAGATCCCCGCCTCCGACGCGACCGCTTCCGCCGTGCGGCGCTGGTCGCCGGTCAGCAGCACGACCTCGAGTCCGAGCCCGTGCAGCAGGCTCACGGCCTCGCGCGCCTCGTCGCGCAGCGGGTCGCCGATCGCGAACAGGCCGACGGGCGTACCGCCGCGCGCGGCGAACACGAGCGTGCGGCCCTCGGCCGCGAGACGGCTGGCGGCGGCCTCGAGCGCGCCCAGCGGCACGCTGGCCTCGCGCAGGAAGGCCGCCGAGCCGACCAGCAGCTCCTCGCCGTCCACGCTGGCCCGCGCGCCCCGGCCCGGTCTCGCCTCGAAACCCAGGGCCGCGCGCGGCTGCGCGCCGCGCTCGCGCGCGAAGACGAGCACGGCCGCCGCCAACGGGTGCTCCGAGAGCGCCTCGACCGCCGCCACGGCCGGCAGCACGTCCGCCGCCTGGTGCCCCGGCGCGAAGACGGCCTCGACCACCTGGGGCCGGCCGGCGGTGACGGTGCCGGTCTTGTCGAGCACCACCAGCGTGGCGTCGCCGGCGCGCTGCAGGGCCTCGCCGCCCTTGAACAGGATGCCGAGCTGTGCGCCGCGCCCGGTGCTCACCATCACCGCGGTCGGCACCGCGAGCCCCATCGCGCAGGGGCAGGCGATGATCAGCACGCTGACCGCCGCCGCCGCCGCCCGCACCAGGCCGGCTTCGCCCGCGAACGCCAGCCAGATGCCGAAGGTCAGTGCGGCAGCCGCCACCACCACCGGCACGAAGACGCCGCTCACGCGATCCGCCAGCGCCTGGATCGGCGCGCGCGAGCCCTGGGCGTCGCGCATCAGCTTGACGATGCGCGCCAGCGCGCCCTCGGCGCCGACCGCCGTCGCGCGCAGCCGAAAGGCGCCCGTGCGGTTCTGCGTGCCGCCGAAGACGCGGTCCCCGGCCTGTTTCTCGACCGGCAGCGGCTCGCCCGTCAGCATCGACTCGTCGACGGCGCTCTGGCCCGAGTCGACCTCGCCGTCGACCGGCACGCTCTCGCCGGGCCGCACCAGCAGCAGGTCGCCGCGCCGCACGAGCTCGACCGGAAGCTCCTGCTCCTCGCCGTCGCGCAGCACCCGAGCGAGCCGCGGCTGCAGCGACGCCAGCGCCTTCAGCGCCGAGGCCGTGCGCCGCTTGGCGCGGGCCTCGAGCGTCTGGCCGAGCAGCACCAGCGCCACGATGAAGACGACCGCCTCGTAGTAGACGTCGGGCGCCACGCCGCGGGCCAGGAAGAAGCCGGGGGCGAAGCTGGTGGCGAGCGAGTAGGCGAATGCCGCGGCCGTGCCGAGCGACACCAGCGTGTTCATGTCGGCCGAGCGGCGCCGCAGCGCCAGCAGCCCGCGCACGTAGAGATGGCGCCCGGCCCAGCCGGCGACCGCCAGCGTCGACAGCAGCAGCGCGCCGATCAGCGCGGCACGCTCGAGGCGATACAGCCAGGGCAGAGCGCCGCGCACGAGCGGGTCGAGCCGCGCCATGGCCCAGCTCATGAACGGGTCGGCCGAGACGGCGTGCGCGTGCTGCGGGCTCGTCATCAGCGGCATCGACAGCAGCATCACCACGGCGCCGGTGGCGAGCGCGAAGGCCGCCTTGCGGCGCAGCTCCAGGTACTCCTGCTCGAGATCGTGGTCGCGCCGCTCCTGCTCCTCGACGGCAGAGCGCTCCGCGGACGGCAGCTCCGACTCGTAGCCTGTGCGGCGGATCGTCTCGACGAACGCTTCGGGCGACGCCGCGCCGGGGTCGAACGTCACCGAGGCGCTGCGCATCATCAGGTTGACGCTGGCGTCGAGGACGCCGGGCTGGCGGCTGAGCGCGCGCTGCACGGCCGCCTGGCAGGCGGCGCAGGTCATGCCCCCGACGGGCAGCGTCACCCGCGCGCGGGCCGCGAGGCCAGGGCGTGGCGCGGCGGCGGCGCTCACGACGTGCGCGCCTGGAAGCCGAGGTCGTCCACGGCGCCGGTGATGCGCTGCGGCGTCACGCGACCGGGGTCGTAGCTGAGGGTCGCCGTGCCGACGCTGACGCTCTCGACGGCCACGCCGTCGAGACCCTGCAGCGCCTTCGTCACCCGCGAGACGCAGTGCCCGCAGCTCATCCCCGAGATCGAAAGGCTCAGCTTCTCCATGACCTGCCTCCGCGCCCGGAGTCATACCCCGGGCCCCTATCTAAACTAATACCCCTACCCCCTATTGTCAAGCAGGCCCCGCCGGGCGCCCGCCTGCTAGAGTCCTCGGCTCATGGAAACCCTGCGAATCGAGGCGCGCGACGGCATCGCCACGCTCCGGCTCGACAAGGCGCGTGGCAACGCCATCGACGAGCGCATGCTGGAGGACCTGGTGGAGGCGGCGGACACGTTGGGCCGCGACGCCGCGGTGCGCGCGGTGATTCTGGCCTCGGCCCATCCAAAGCTCTTCTGCCCCGGCCTCGACCTGGTGAGCCTCGTCGAGTACGAGCGCCCGGCGCTCGAGCGCTTCCTGGCCCGCTTCGGCGCGGCGGTGATCGGTCTCTACGCGCTGCGCAAGCCCGTGGTGGCAGCCGTCTCGGGACACGCGGTCGCCGGCGGCTGCATCCTGGCGATGACGGCCGACTACCGAGTGCTGCGTGCCGGCGCGCAGATCGGCCTCAACGAGGTGAAGGTCGGCGTGCCGCTGCCGTGGTCGGTCTCCGTGCTGCTGCGGGCGACGGTGCCGCCCGCCTCGCTCGCCCGGGTGGCTCTGCTCGGGCGCAACTTCAAGGACGCCGAAGCGGCCGCCGTCGGCCTGGCCGACGAGGTCGCGGCTCCCGAAGCGTTCGAGGAAGCCTGCCTGCGCGTCGCGCGCGAGTTCGCCGAGAAGGACCAGGCGGCGCTCGAGGCGACCAAGGGCTGGCTGCGAGCGAGCGTCCTCGCCGAGATGCGCGCGCGCGACCGCGAGCTGGCGGGCGGCTTCCTCGACGCCTGGTTCTCGCCCTCCACACAGGAGCGCATCCGCGCGACGGTGGCGTCGCTCTCGGCCTCGAAGTAGACGCTAGGCGCGGGGAGGGCGCTGCAGCCGCCAGAGCCAGACCGCGAACAGCGCCAGGGCCAGCAGTCCCAGCAGAGCGAGCGATCTCGTCACGCTCTCGACGAGCGAGCGCACGGCCTCCCACTGCAGCCCGAGCGCGCTGCCGGCCGCGATCAGCAGCGCGTACCAGATCGCCGACGAGAGCGCCGTGGGGCCGAGCGCCGTCAGTGGCGACAGGCCCAGGATGCCCGCGAAGGGCGGGACCGCAGCGCGCACGCCGGGGAAGAGGCGCGTCACGAAGATGCCGAACGCACCGTGCCGAAGCGCGGCCTGTCGCACCGTCGCCACCGCTGCGGGCGGCAGGAACGGGCGTGCCCAGCGCCGGCTCAGCAGCCCCTCGCCGTAGCGCCTGCCGAGCGCGTAGGTGCAGGCCGCCGATCCCAGGTTCGCGGCCCAGCACAGGATCCCGAGCGGGAGCACGCTCACCTCGCCGCGGTGGGCGAGGAAGGCGCCGAGCGCCACGGCGACGTCCGCCGGTACGGGCGGGAACACGTTCTCGAGCGCCGAGAGGAACGCCAGCGCGGCGTAGGTGCCGCCGCGCGGCAGCGCGGCCAGCCAGTCGAGCAGGGCATCGAGCACCGCGCCGCTGGTGCTCAGGGGCGTGGGGAGACGGTGACGAGCAGGCTGTAGCGCGTGCCGCCGGCGTTGAGCGTGACTGTCGCGGTCTCCTTCGTCGTCAGGCGGTCGCGCGTCATGCCGGAGTCGTCGGTCTTCAGCACCCTGCCGCCCGAGTAGAGCATGCCGGCGCTGGTCACCAGGCGGACCTCGACGCCGGGGAACGGCCGTCCCCCGCGGCGCTGCACGCGCACGAGGATCTGCGCCTCGCCGCCGCCCGCCGCCAACCGGCGCGGCTCGGCCCAGGCCGCCAGCACAAGCTCCTCGCCCGCCGGGCGCACGACGAGCGCGGGGTCGCCCGCACCCGGCTGCTCCGGAGACCCCGGAGGCCCGGCCTGCGTTCCGCTGCGGCAGCCCGCGGCCCCGAGCAGGCACGCCAGCAGGGCGAGGCGTGCGGCGGCTCCGGCGCGGGTTCCGGCTCTGGAGAGCATGGGCTTCGGACGCGAGGGGCGGCGTCTGCCGCCAATCCTACACGGGGGCCTCTCGCCCCGAGCAACCGACTCGGGTAGAGTCGTCCCGGCATCCCGCGAATGGAATGAGATTCGGGCCCTCTTCGTTGAAGAGGGGGGGCGGTGCGCGCCCGCGCCGCCCGACGCAGGATCGCGGAGGTGGAAATGAAGTGGCCGTCCGGCGTCGCCCGCGTGCTGGGCCTGGGGCTCCAGGCGGCGGCTCTCGCCTCCTTCCTGGCGCCCCTGCTGACCCGTCTCGTGATCGGCCTGGCCTTCTACCAGACGGGTCGCGGCAAGCTCGAGAACCTCGAGAACACCGCGGCCTTCTTCGCCGAGCTCGGCATCCCGCTGCCCGAGCTGAACGCGGCCTTCGTGTCGCGCCTGGAGTGCTACGGCGGCCTGCTGCTGATCGCCGGGCTCGCCACGCGGCTGACGGCCGCGCTGCTGGGCTCGACGATGATCGTGGCCCTGATGACAGCGGACAAGGCGAACTTCCTGAAGGCGCTCGCGAGCGGTTCCGAGATCGGCCTGACAGACGTGACGCCGGTGATGTACGGGCTGTTTCTGCTCTGGCTGCTGTTGCAGGGACCTGGTGTGGTGAGCCTCGACGCGCTCGTCGCTCGCTGGCTCGGCATCAAGACGCCGGAGCCGGCGCCGCCGCCGCAGCAGCAGCCTTAGCGCCACTTTACGTGGACTCGCAGCCGGCCTAGTCGAGCTCACCTTCCACGAACCAGGCCTCGCGCAGGCGGTCCTCGAAGATGCGGTAGAGGCCGGCTGGGTGGAGCGCGACGTCCCACTCCTCGCGGCTCCAGGCGACGTCCCACCAGTCGCCCGAGGCGCGCCAGGGGCCGGCGCACTCGAGCACGGTCCCGTAGAGGCCTGCCGCGCGCACGTGCGCGGGCCGTCCCTCGCGCAGATTCACCTCGGCCGGCAGCGGCGGGCGGAACGCCCGCAGCGCGAGCCGTGGCAGCGAGGGCGCCTGCGGGCGACAGCGGCGCGCGGCGAGCGGGCCGGGCGCGAAGCCCTGCACCACGAAGGCGCCGGGCCGGTGCGAGTCGACCAGCGTGGCGGCGCCGGCGCGTCCCTCGCGCGTCCATTCGTGGAGCCGCGCCAGCGTCTCGGCGAGCCGCTCGGGCGAGGGCTGCGCGGGGTCGAGCAGCGAGAACTGCGTGACGCGCGCCTCGGTCGGCTCGGCGCGCACGGTCAGCGAGCGCACGGCGTCGCGCGGCGGGTGTGCCTCGAGATCGAGCAGCAGCAGCGTGCGCCAGGTGCGCGGCTCCGAGGAGGGCGCCGCGGGCCGCAGCGCGCGCAGGTGCCGCGAGCCGTCCACCAGCCCCAGCTCGAGCGCCAGCGCCGCGGCGCGCCGGCCGCGCGTGGCGAGCGACTCGGCCAGCGGCTCGAGCACGCGCATCAGCACGAAGCGCAGCGGCTCGAGCCCGTCCAGCGGCCACTCCAGCTCGAGCGTCGCCTCGAAAGCGCCGGCGGCGGGCGTTGGCACCAGCGGCCGCTCGTCCTCGCCGCGCGCGAGGCGCACCAGGCGCGGACCCTCGGGGCCCAGCCGTTCGGCGAGCCCCAGCGTGGGCAGGCCGGCGAGATCGCCCAGCGTCCGCAGGCCCCAGCGCCGCAGCAGCGAGGCGCGCTCGAGGTCGAGGCCCAGCAGCTCCAGTGGCAGCGGCGCCAGCAGCTCGGCCTCGCTTCCCGCCGGCGCGACCGTCAGGCCGGGAACTCCGCGCGCGAGCGTGAGCGCCGCCACCCGCGAGTGGGCGAGCGCCACGTTGACGTCGGCCGCGTGGATGCGCGCGGCGTCGAGCAGCGCCCGGCCGAGCGCCTGCGGCGTCGGCCAGACGCGCCCGAGGCCGTGGAGGTCCAGCAGCACCGGCGTCGCGCCGAAGGCCTCGACCCGCGGCGTGAAGCCGCGCGCGACCTCGACGAGCGCCCCGTCGCTGCGCCCCGGAGTATGCAGCCCCCCGAACACGAGAGCCTCAGAGCGCGCCGAGCTGGAACGAGGCGCTGCGCAGGTCGTGGCGGCCGGCGCTGGCGCTGGCATCGAGGCCGCGCAGCAGGCGGCCTGGGCCCGGCGCGCCCGAGAAGCGCGTGCGCGGCGTGCCGAGCGCCACGGCCGCGCCGCCGGGACCACAGGCCACGTGCTGGGCGGCGAGGAGCAGCAGGGCCGCCGGCGTGTCGGCCACGGCGCGTTCGAGGCGGTGCCAGGTGGAGCCCGGCAGCCGGCCGAGCTCGCGCGCGGAGCAGGCGGCGAGGTCGAGCACGACGAGAGAGAAGAGGCCGGCGCCGAGCAGTGTCGCCGCCGCCGCCACCGCCTCCGCGTGCGAGCGGCCTCGCAGCCACAGAAGGCGCGCGAGATCGGCGCCGGCCGCCGCGGCCGAGGCGGGGTCGAGACGATCGGCCGGGTCCACCCAGGCGGCGAGCGCCCCTTCGGCCGTCGTGCGCGCGACGGCCGCCAGCGCCACCGCCGTGCGGCCGGAGGACGCGGGGCCGTGGACCTCGGAGAGGCGGCCCTTCGGGAGGCCGCCGCCCAGCAGGCCGTCGAGCGGCCCGATGCCGGTGGGCAGCGGGGCGATGCGAATCTCGCCCCGCAGCGGAGGGGCTTCGGCCTGCAGCCGGCGCTCGCGGAGCAGGGCCTCGAGCGCGGCCTTCGTCGTCGGGAGAGACATGGAAGCGATTTTCGCTTTTCTTTCGCCATCATGGGTCCGTTCCGCCGGCCTGTCAAGGCTTGGACGTGGCCGCGCTTCGGCCGAAGGGCGGCGGAGCGGGTCACGCCGAAGTGGGCGTATGAGGCGCGCATCCCAACGCACCGGATGGGCCACAGTGTTCGCGCCGAATCGAGCGGAGCGGCGCGACCGCTGATCTTCCTTTCGAGAGTGATGCGCCGCGTAGCGTGAGCCCGGCCGCCGCCCAGCCGGCAGCTACGGACCACGGCACACCAGATGCGACAATCTGCCGATTGCCGCGGTTTCGCCTGACGATCGAGTACGCCGGCACCCGCTACAGCGGGTGGCAGGTCCAGCAGAACGCCCGCACCGTGCAAGGCGAGCTGCAGCGGGCCGTCACCGAGGCCACCGGCGAGCGCAGCTTCGAGCTCTACGGCTCGGGACGCACCGACGCCGGGGTCCACGCTCTCGCGCAGGTCGCGCACCTCGACGTCGAGACGCGCATCCCGCCCGAGCCGCTGCGCCTCGCGCTCAACGACGCGCTGCCCGCCGACATCCACGTGCTTTCGCTCGAGCGCGTGCCGCACCGCTTCCACGCCCGCCACGGCGCCGTGGCGCGCAGCTACCTCTACCAGGTCTCGCGCCGCCGCACGGCGTTCGCCAAGCCCTTCGTCTGGTGGGTGAAAGACGAGCTGGACGTCGAGGCGATGCGCCGCGCGGCCGGGCTGTTCGTCGGCCTCAACGACTTCCGCTCGTTCTCGGCGCAGGACCCGGAAGAGGGCTCGACGCAGGTGAAGGTCGAGAAGCTCGAGATCGCCGAGGCCGGCGACCTCGTGCTGGTGCGCATCGTGGGCTCGCACTTCATCTGGAAGATGGTGCGGCGCGTGATCGGCGTGCTGGTCGAGGTCGGCCGCGGCGCCCTCGCGCAGGGCGACGTGCCCCGCCTGCTCTCCGAGCCCTCGGAGCTGCCGGCGCACCTCACGGCGCCGCCCTCCGGCCTCTTCCTCGAGCAGGTCGTCTACGAGGGCGAGGCGTTCGACCGGCCGCTCGCGCCGACGATCTCCGTGCCGCCGCCGCCCCCGCCGCGGCCGGTGGCTCCGGCCGCGGAGAGCCGCCCTCCCGCGCGCGCGCGCTACGCGCCCACGCGACGTCCGCCGTACGTCCCAGGCCACCCGGCGCCGCGCCCCCATGGGGCAGACGAGCGCCCGCGCGACGGCCGTCGAGGCGAGCGGCCACGCGAGTCCGCGGATCGTGCTGCTGGCCGTGGCTTCGGCGATCGCACGCCCCGGCGACCCGACACGCGCGCGTCCCGCTGGAAGCGCAAGAAGGAGGAGCGCTGAGGGCCCGCGGTTTCGTCTTCGACCTCGACGGCACGCTCGTCGACAACATGGGCTTCCACGCCGCGGCGTTCGTCGAGTTCGTCGCGCGCCACGGCCTGCCGCCGCTGTCGCTGGAGGACCGCGCGCGCTTCGACGGCCGGCGCAACCGCGACATCTTCCCCGACCTGTTCGGCCGCGCGCTGTCGGACGTCGAGCTGGCGCGCTTCTCGAACGAGAAGGAGACGCTCTACCGCGAAACCACGCGGGGCCGGCTGCGCCCCCTCGCAGGCCTGCTGCCGCTGCTCGACCGGCTCGAGGCGCAGGGCCTCGCGGTCGCCGTCGCCACCTCGTCGCCCGAGGAGAACGTCGTCCACACGCTGCTCGAGATCGGGCTCGCCGCGCGGCTGCGCACGGTCGTGCGCAGCGACGAGGTCGCGCACGGGAAGCCGTTCCCGGACGTGTTTCTCGAAGCCGCGCGGCGCAGCGGCGTGCGCCCCGCCGACTGCGTCGCCTTCGAGGACGCGCCGCTCGGCGTGACGGCGGCGCGCACGGCGGGCATGCGCGTGGTCGCCGTCACCACCAGCTTCTCCGCCGCCGACTTCGCCCGCCACGGTGCGCCCGCCGACGAGGCCGTCGCGGACTACCACGAGTACCTGCGCGGCCCCGGGGCGTGGCTGCTGGCCGCCGCTTCCTCCGCGACGGCCTGACCCGCTAGTTCTTCAGCAGCACTTCCTCGAAGAAGGCGAGCGCCCGCGCGTCCTGCGACTGGCCCAGCCAGAACATCGCCTGCTTGCGCACGGCGGGGTTCGAGTGCCCGCGCGCGGTCTTGATCAGCAGCGGCACGCCCTCGTCGCGTGGAAGCTGAGAGAGCGCGAAGACCGCCTTCTTCTTGATCTCGGTTTCGGGGTCGGACTCGATGGCGCCCGCGATCGCCGCCACCGCCTTGCGGCTCGCCTGCTGGCCCAGCCAGAACAGCGCCTGGCCGCGCACGCGCGGGCTCTCGTCCTGCTTCGCCATCCGCACGAGGGCGTCCGTCGCGCGCTCGTCCTTCGCCTGGGTCAGCACGAAGGCGAGATGCTCGCGGAAGGCCGCGTCGCGGTCCTCGCGCGCGAGGCGCAGCAGCGTGTCGAGCCCGCGCCCCTGTCGCGCGTTGCCGACCCAGAACGCGGCCTTCTTGCGCACCGAGAGCGGCTGTTCCGCGGCCAGGAAGCTCGCGAGCGCCGCATCCGCGGCGTCACCGGCGTGGTGCGCGATCGAGGCCAGCGCAGCGTCCGCGAGGCGCTTCGCGGAGCGCTCGCTGGCGTCCGCTCGCACCAGCTTCGAGAGCGCGGCGACGCTGTCGGCGGAGGAGGCGCCGTCGATCCAGTGCAGCGTGGCGCCGCCAGCGTCGATCGGGCAGCCCTCGGTGTAGGTCTCGACCCTGCGCACGGCGCCGGCTTCCGCGCGCAGCAGCACCAGCAGGCGCTCCGCGCCGCCGAGACGCACGGGCGCCGGCTTCGCCATGCCGTCCGCTTCGTCGGGCGGGGCTGGCGCGTGCTCGGTCGCGTCCGCGCCGCGCGTCTCGCGCCGGCCACCGAGGCGACAGCCGTGGCAGCAGCCGCCCCGCGAATCCGACCACGAGTTCCAGCAGCACATCTCGGCGTCGGCCGTCGCCGGCGCCGACCAGCCGACCCATTCGGTCCCGCGCACGCCGCGCAGGACCTCCGCGAGCATCGGCGCGAGCCCGCCCGTCGCCGCGTGTGGCACGACGGTCGCGTTCGTCAGGCTGGCCGGCTGCGCGGCCGCCGGCGGGGCCGTGGCGAGCAGGCTCAGGCAGAGAGCCACCGGGCGCAGGTCGAGCATCGCGCGCCTCACTTGCCGAGGATCTCGAGCATGTAGTCGGTCGCTTCCTTCGAGCGCATCAGCGACAGCTTCTGCACCATCAGCCGCTTCATCTCGGGGTCCTTCTCCTTGCGCGCGAGGGCGACCAGCGCTCCCGCGTCGCCGGAGATGAAGAGCGCCTCGACCGCCTGCTTGCGGACGCCGGCGTCGGTCTCGGCCTCGTAGATGCCGGCGATCAGCGAGCTGCCCTGCTTGCCCGTGAGGCCCAGGTTGCGCACGGCCGTCGCGCGAAGCTCGGCGTTCTTCTCGGTCTTCGCCAGGTTCGCGAGCGTCTCGGCCTGGCCGCCGATGAACATCGCCTGCAGGATCTGCTTGCGCAGCTCGACGCTGGGCTCGGCCTTGTAGAGCTGGTCGAGCTCCGCGTGGGCGCCCATCACGCCGAGCTGGCGGATCGCGTCGGCGCGCAGCTCGGGCGCCTTCTCCGAGCGCGCGGCCTCGAGCACCGGCGCCTTCGCCCCCGAGATCATGAAGGCCTGCAGCACCTGGCGCTTGACCGCGGAATCGCTCGACTGCGCGTAGATCTCGGAGAGCGTCTTCTGGTTGGCGGCGCCCCCGTGGATGCCGAGGTTGCGGATGGCGGCCCTCTGCACGTCGGGGTTGGCGCCGCCGCGGGCGATCTTCGACATCACCTCTCGGGCGCGCTCGGAGTCGGCCTGCGCCAGCACGAAGAGGGCACGCTCCTTCAGCTTGCGCGAGCCGGTGCCGGCCAGGATCGTCTCCAGCATCGGCACGGCGCGCTCGGGGTCGCTGTTCATCAGCGAGTTGAGCGCCATCAGCTTGAGATCGTCGTCGCCGGCGTCGGGGTTCGGCGCCTGGCCGGAGGCCTGGCGCACCTCGGCTTCGAGCGCTTTCGCCTCCTGGAGCCAGCGGCTGTCCTCGAACTTCGTCGCCAGCGTGCCGAGCACGGCGAGCGCCTCGCTGCGGCGGCCGATCCTGTTGAGCGCATATGCCTGCCAGTAGAGCGCCGCGTCGGCGCGAGGGGCGCCGGCCGCCGCGATCTCGGCGAACGCGTCCGCAGCAGCCTGCCACTCGCGCCGGTCGAGCAGGTTCAGCGCTCGCTCGTAGGCCCGCTCCTGGCGGTCCTTGCCGCGTCCGGCCCGCTCGCGCTCCGCCTGGGCCCGCTCGCGCTCGCGTTGGGATCGCTCGCGCGCCGATTCTTCACGCTCGCGGGCTCGCTCCGCCTGCGCGCGTGCCTTCTCCTCGGCAGCCTGCGCCTGCTCCGCCGACTGTGCCTGCTCGGCGGCCTGGGCCTCGGCCAGCGCCACCAGCTCGGCCGCGTTCCGGCCCAGTCCGGCGCCCGCCGCCGCCTGCTCGGCCAGCGCCTTCGCCTGCGCCGCGACGGCCGATGCGTCGTCCTGCGCCGACGCCGTCTGGCAGCAGGCCCACACGCATGCGGCCGCCAGCGCGACCGCCACTCCACGAGTTCTCATGACGTTCTCCCTCGCATCCCCAAGCTCACGAACGGCTGGCGGCGCGGACCATCGCGCGCTCGCGGTCCCGGACCTGGCTGCCCAGCACGCGCAGCTTGAACAGGATGCCCTGCGACTCGATGCGCTCGCGCAGCTCCTCGAGCCGCGCGCTCGACAGGCTGTCCGGGCTGGTGGCGACCTCGACCAGCACGCGCTCGAGGTCGTCGAGCACGCTCGCGACCTGGCGCTCGCCCTCCCGCAGCGCGGCCTGCCGGTAGAGGCGGTTCGCGGAGACCAGGTCCTGCGCCCAGTCGCGCTCGGCGCTGATGTCGACCTCGCCATTGCCGCCCGCGTGCGCCAGCTCGGCGAGAACCATCTGCGAGCGGTCGAGGTGGTCGCCGACGGCGACCAGCAGCACGCGCTCGCGCACCGGCCCCGCCACCGTCACCACCTCGGGCTCTCGCGTGTAGCGGCCGAGCATGAAGGCGACCACGACGGTGGCCGCCAGCGCGAGCAAAGGCCGCAGCCGCCGCGCGAACGGGAGCACGCGCGCCACGCGCCTCTCTGCGACGACGGCACCCGCGTCGGCATCGGCCAGTGCCGCCAGCCGGGGCCGCAGGCGCTCGTAGAGGCGATCGCCGTAGTCTGCGGCGGGCTCGGGAGCGTCCGCTTCGCTGACGGCGGCCAGCACCCGGCGCAGCCGGTCGTAGGCGCCCGCGCAGTCGCCGCACTCGCGCAGGTGTCCGGCGATCGCCGGAGCGGCGGGCGTCTCGCCGTAGTGGTAGAGGACGAGGTCGTCTTCCCCGACGTGCGTCATCGGCTCGTCCCCCTGGCTTCGACGAACGGCGAGAGCGCCTCGCGCAGCTTGCGCACGGCGCGGAAGACGCTGTGCTTGGCGGCGCCTTCGTCGAGGCCGAGCAGCTCGCCGATCTCGCGGATCGGCCGCTCCTCGAAGTGGCGCAGCGTGAAAGCGGCCCGCTCCTGAGGCGACAGCCGCGCGAGCGCCGCCCGCAGCCGCCGTGAGATCTGGCCGGAGAGCACCGCCCGATCCGCCGAAGGCGTCTCGGCGGCGAAGCCGTCGAGCCGGTCCGCGCCCGAAGCGTCCCCGTCCGCGGCGTCCTCGCGCTTGCGGGCGCGGGCGCGCAGCAGGTCGTAGGCGCAGTTGGCGGCGATGCGGTGCAACCAGCTGCCGAAGGCCGCGCGGTCCTCGAACTGCCCGATCCGCCGGTACGCCTTCAGGAACGCCTCCTGCACCACGTCCTCCGCATCCTGTTCGTTCCCCGTCATCCGCAAGGCCAGCCGGAAGACCGCGCGGCCGTGCCTTTCGACGAGGGCCCGGAACGCCCCCTCGTCGCCGGCCTTGGCTCGCGCGACGTCAGCGGCGTCGTTCTCGGCCATCCGAACCATGAGACGGCGAGGGTACCCCAGCGGTTAGGTCGCGGTGTCCGGAAACGAGCAGGCCGCCCCGCGCGAGGAGCCGCGGATGGATCGGGGCAAGGGGAGCCAAGCGGCTGATGGGGCGCGACTTCCAGCCCACCCCACACCTGCGCTGGCCACCACCCCTCGACGACGGCCGCCTTCTCGAATAGCCTCGTTGCGATGCCCCCTCGGACACCGATCCTGGAGACGGAGCGGCTCGCGCTGCGCGAGATGGAGCAGGGCGACCTGGACTTCGTCTCTGCGATGCTGGCCGACCCCGAGGTGATGCGGTACTACCCGCAAACCTACTCGCGGGAAGAGGCCGCGGAGTGGATCCGGAAACAGAGCGAGCGCTACGAGCGCGACGGACACGGGCTGTGGCTGGTGGAGTGCAAGGCGAGCGGCGAGCCCGTCGGCCAGGTGGGCCTGATGATGCAGCAGGTCGAAGGCGGGTCCGAGCCCGAGATCGGCTACCTGATCCACCGTCCCTTCTGGCGCCGGGGCTACGCCTACGAGGCCGCCGCCGCCACCCGCGAGCTGGCGCTCGGCGCGCTCGGCAAACGCCGCGTCATCTCGCTGGTGCGGCCGATCAACGTGCCGTCGCAGGCGGTGGCGCGCAAGCTCGGGATGCGCCCCGAGCGCAGCACGACCTTCCGCGGCCTCGAGCACCTCGTCTACGCGCTGGAACTGCCGCCCCCGCTCCCCGGGCTCGCCTCGTGAGCGAGACGCCGAGCCAGTCTCCCGCGCCGCACCGCCTCGGCTTCGATGCCTTGGCCGGGCGGCTCGCCGTCGTCGCGCTGCCGCTCTCGGGCGACGCGCCCGCCTGGTCGGAGGCCGGTCCCTTGACCGCGCTCGTGCGCACGCGCGACGAGCGCACGGCCATTTGCGCTGAAGCGGCGGTGCCCGCCGACGCCCGGGCCGAGCGGGGCTGGCGCGCGCTCCGGCTCCGGGGTCCGTTCCCGTTCGAGCTGACCGGCGTGCTGCATGCGGCACTCGACCCGCTGGCGCGCGCCGGCATCGCCATCTTCGCCTTCTCGACCTTCGACACCGACTACGTGCTCGTGAAAGACGACCGGCTCGCCGCGGCGCTCGCCGCGCTGCGCGAAGCGGGCCACACGGTGACGGACGAGTCGTAGCGAGAACCCGCGCGGCCCAGCCCGAGCTACGGGCGCGGAGCGCAGCGCGATCAGCCGGAAAGGCCTCCCGCTCAGACAGCAGGTCCGTCGCTGCCGGCTGGGCGGCGCCGGGGTTCACGCCTGCGTCATCGACCCCCCACCCCTATCCCCTCCCCACATACGGGGGAGGGGGAATCACTCGCGGGTCGCGCCGCGACCTGACGGGGCGTCGCGACCCGCTGCGTCTGCGAGCGGCGCGGGCCTGCGTCATCGACCCCCCACCCCTAACCCCTCCCCACGTACGGGGGAGGGGGAATCACTCGCGGGTCGCGCCGCGACCTGACGGGGCGTCGCGACCCGCTGCGTCTGCGAGCGGCGATCAGCCAGAAGGACGCTGTGGCGCATCCGGTGCGTTGGGGGGCGCGGCGCGGTCCAGCGAGAGCTACACGCGCGGAGCGCAGCGCGATTCACTCGCGCGGAGCGAAGGGGGGGTCTGGGGGGCGCGGCGCAGTCCAGCGAGAGCTACAGGCGCGGAGCGCAGCGCGATTCACTCGCGCGGAGCGCAGAGGGGGTCTGGGGGGCGCGGCGCAGCGCCCCCCAGCCTCACTACGCCACCACCCCCGGCGGGATCGCGGGCGGGGGGCCCGCGCCGGCCAGGCCGAGCACGCTCAGCGGGACGGCGCCGGCGTAAGGCGCGGCGTCCCCGCGCAGCCAGGCGCCCAGCAGCTCGACGGCGTCGACCAGGCGCGGCCCCGGCCGGTTGAAGTAGGCGTTGCCGTCGACGAGCAGCGTGCGCGGCGCGAGCGCACGCAGCCGCGCGGCGAGCGGCAGCGCCTCGGCCCGCGTGCGCGCCAGGTCGAAGCCGCAGGGCGCCACCACCACCGCGTCCGGCCGCAGGGACTTCAGCTCGTCCCAGCTCGTGTAGGGCGAGGCCGCTCCCGCCGTCGGCCCGAGGGCGATGCCGCCCGCGGCCTCGATCGCCTCGGGCATCCAGTGCCCCGCCAGCATCGGGGGCTCCAGCCACTCGATCATCGCGACCCGGGGCCGCACGCCGCCGTTCTGCGAGCTGCGGTAGCGGTCGAGGCGACGCCGCAGCTCGTGCGCCACCTCGTGGCCGCGCTCGGCCATGCCGCAGGCCTCGGCCACGCGCTCGACGTCGTCGACCACGTGCGCGAGGCGAGAGGGCCGCAGCGGCACGATCCGCGCGCGGGAGCCGACCCGCGCGAGACTCGCCTGCACCTGCCCGAGCGAGACGGCGCACACCTCGCAGGCTTCCTGGGTCACCACCACGTCCGGCGCCAGCGCCTGGAGCCTCTTCTCGTCGAGCTCGTAGAGCGGCACGCCCTCGCGGTACAGCTCGCGCACGCGGGCGTCGAGCGCCTCGCTCGGCAGCGAGGAGTCGACGCGCGAGCGAGTGAGCGCCGGCAGGCCGGAGACGTCGGCCGGGAAGTCGCACTCGTGGGATCGCCCCACGAGGTTCTCGCGCAGCCCGAGAGCGCAGACGATCTCGGTGGCCGCGGGAAGCAGGGACACGATGCGCATCAGGGCTGTTCGAAAGAGTACAAGGGATGGCCGAGCCCCGCCACCTGGTGCGCGGCGACGCGCACGCCGAAGGCCTCGGCGAGCGCCGCGTCGCGCAGCACGGCGTCGGGCGGCCCCTCGGCAGCGACCCGGCCGCGGTGGAGCAGCAGCAGGCGCTCGGCCCAGGCGGCGGCGCGCCCGAGGTCGTGGACGACGGCCAGCACCGCGACGCCGCAGCCGCGGATCTCGTCCAGGATGCGGAAGAGCCGAAGCTGGTGCCCGACGTCGAGATGGGCCGCGGGCTCGTCGAGGAGCAGCACCCGCGGCTCCTGCGCGAGGCCGCGCGCCAGCGCGGCCAGCTGGCGCTCGCCCGCGGAGAGCCGGGCGAGCGGCCGCGCCGCCAGCGCCTCGATCCCGACCTGACCGAGCGCGCGCGAGACCGCGTCGCGATCCGCCGCCGTCAGCGGCTGGAACGGCCCGCGGTGCGGGTAGCGGCCGAGCTCGACCCGGTCGCGCACCGTCAGCTCGGTGGAGCCCGGGTCCTCGGCCGTCACCAGCGCCAGCGCGCGCGCGAGCGCGTGCCGCGACCAGGCGGAAAGCGGCCGGCCGTCGAGGCTCACCTCGCCCGGACCCGGCGGCAGCAGGCCCGCGAGGGCGCGCAGCAGCGTCGACTTGCCGGCGGCGTTCGGACCGACGAGGGCGACGGCCTCGCCCGGGGCGAGGGTCAGCTCGATCCCGTGCAGAACTTCGACGGCGCCCCGCCGCAGCGTCAGGCCGCGAGCGCGCAGGCCGGCGCCGCTCACGCGCGCGCCTCGCTGCCGCGCAGCGCGACCAGGAAGTAGGGCGCCCCGACGAAGGCCGTGAGGGCGCCGAGCGGCAGCTCGAGCCGATCGCTGGCCGTGCGCGCCGCGAGGTCGGCCACCACCACCAGCAGCGCGCCCGCCAGGAAGGAGGCGGGCAGCAGGCGTCTGCCGAGCGCGCCCACCAGCGGCCGCAGCGCGTGGGGCGCGACCAGTCCGACGAAAGGAACCGAGCCCGAGACCGCCGTGGCGGCACCCGCCACCAACGAGGCCAGGGTCAGGATCGCTGCGCGGGCGAGGTGCACGCGCAGGCCGAGCGAGGCGGCCTCCTCCTCGCCCAGCGAGAGCAGGTCGAGCGGACGCGCGAGCCCGAGCAGCAGCCCACTGCCGCCCAGGATGAAGCCGGCGGCCAGTTCCACGTGGGTCCAGCCGCGGCCCTCCAGCCCGCCGGCCAGCCAGAACAGCACCGTTTTCACGCGGAACTCCTCGGTGGCCACGAGCAGCAGCGAGCTGCCGGCTCCCGCGAGGGCCGACACCGCGATCCCCGTGAGCAGCAGGCCGTGCAACGTTGGCCGACCTCCGGCGTGCGCCAGGACGTAGACGAGACCGATCGCGACGAGCGCGCCCAGGAAGGCGCACAGCGGCAGCGCCAGGAACACCTGCGACGACCAGCCCGCGCGCACCGCGAGCAGCGCGCCGAGCGCCGCGCCCGCGCCCACGCCGAGCAGGCCCGAGTCCGCCAGCGGGTTGCGGAAGACCGACTGCAAAGAGGCGCCGACGACGCCGAGGCCACCGCCGACGAGCGCGGCCAGCAGCACCCGCGGCGCGCGCACGCCCAGCAGGATCGTCTCGTGAGCCGGCCCCAGCGGGTCGGAGAAGGCGGGCAGGCCGAACTGCGAGAGCAGCGCCGAGGCGGACGCGAGCAGCGGGAGCGGCACGCTGCCGGCCAGCACCGCCACCGCCATCGCGAGCGGCAGCGCGAGCAGCAGAGCGGCGAACGTCGCGCGACCTCGGCCGGCAGCGGTCATCGCAAGCTCGGCCCCGCGTCCGTCCGAGACTCCATGTCCGCCTCTCGGCCGAGCCCTCGCGCCCTGGTCGTCACTTCCGGGGCCTCACCCGCTCCGGGTGCAGCAACGCCGCGAGCTCCCAGCAGGCGTCGGCGGTGTACTGCGAGAGCGAGACCAGCAACCGGTTCGGCATCACGACGATGCGGCCCTCGCGGACCGCGCGCAGGCGACGGAGCAGAGGATCCTCGCGCACCGACTCGGCCGCGCGGTCCCAGGAGCCGACCAGGATCACGTCCGGGTCCGAGACGAACGCGCGCTCGGCGCCGGGCGGCTGGATGCCGACGACTCCTAGCTCGCGGCCGAGATTGCTGCCGCCCGCGGTCTCGATCAGCGAGCCGATCGCGGTGTCGGCGCCGGCCGTCATGCCGGAGGACCAGTAGAGCACCCGCGGGCGCGGCGCGCCCGCGAGCAGCCCGCGCAGCCGCGCGAGCGTCGCGTCGTAGCGACCGACGAGGCGCTGCGCGGCCGCCGCCTCGCCGACGGCGGCCCCGAGATCGACGATCGCCTGGCGCACGCCTGCGACCGAGCCGAGGCCGCGCATGCGGTGGTGGCGCAGCCCGGAGCGCGAGAGGAGCTGCAGGAAGTCCGCGTCGGTGTACTCGGAGACCACGACCAGGTCGGGCCGCAGCTCGATCAGGCGCTCCATGTCCGTCTTCGGGAGTCTGGCGGCGGCGGCGGGAACGCGGCCGACGACGTTCGAGCTATCCGGGTCGTCCGCCCATCGGGTGACGGCCACCAGCCGGCCCGCCGGCAGGATCTCGACGAGCACCTCGTCGGCCGAGAGGTTCAGCGAGACCACGCGCTGCGGCGGGTTCGGTGCCGGCAGCGGGCCCGCGAGAGCCTCGGGGCTGGCCGCGCGAGCTGCTGGCGCCGTCGCGACCACCATGGCTCCGACAGCGACCATGGTCAGCGCGGCCAGACCGTGCCACGCCGCACGCGAGGTCCGCGACCGGCTCATGCCGCGTCCCCTTCCGGCAGCAGGTCCGCGTAGACGAAGCCGTCGCGCGTGACGACGGCGCCGGGCCGCACGCGGATCGGCCGCGCGAACATCGGCCCCGCCCAGGCGAAGCTGTGGAACTCGCCGTTCTCGCCGCAGGCGTCGACCTCGGCGGGCAGCTCCGCGAGCAGCGCGCGGTCGAAGGCGCGGCCCGCGAAGCGCGCGTCGAGCCGGCGCGGGTCGACCGCCGTCAGCGTCGCGCGCAGGCCGCCGTCGATCATCTCCTCGGCCAGGGCGCGCGTCGGCCGGCCCCAGAGCGGGAAGCGCAGCGAGAGACCGCTATTGCGCATCTGTCGCTCGCGGTAGCGCCGGACGTCCTCGAGATACAGATCGCCGAACGCCACGCTCGCGACGCCCGCGGCCTTCGCCCGCGCCATTGCCGCGCCCATGCGCTGCTCGTACGCCTCGTTGGGGCACGGGTTGGGGATCCGAACGATCTCGAGCGGCAGGCCGGCGGCCGCGGCCTGGGCCAGCAGCAGCTCGCGGCGCACCGCGTGCATCGCCACCCGCTCGCGGCTCTCGTCGAGCGTCGTCAGCAGCCCGACCACCTCGATCTCCGGCTGCTGGCGCAGAAGGTGGAGCGACCAGGCGCTGTCCTTGCCGCTCGACCAGGCGACCAGCACCCGCTCGCGCGGCGACTCGCCGTTCACCGCCCGTCGGTCGCCAGGCGCAGGCCGGCCCGCAGCGAGCGGCCGAGCGCCGGATAGCCGAGGACCTCCTGGTAGCGCGCGTCCGTCAGGTTGTCGGCCGCGAGCAGCAGCTCGACGCCGCGCGTCACGCGCACGCGGCCGCGCAGGTCGAGCCGCGTGTAGCCCGGGTTCTCGTCGATCCCGATGCCGAGGAAGTCGCTGTCGGCCCGCTCACCCACGGCGAGCAGGCTGGTCGAGAGCGACCAGCGCTCGGTGCCGAGCCGCGCCCACAGCGAGCCCTGGTGCTTCGGCCGGCGCAGCAGCGGCTGGCCGGGCGCGTAGAGCGGGCTGGCGCTCGCGCTCGCCAGCACCTCGCCGTCGAGCAGCGTGTAGCTGGCGGCGAGCCTCAGCAGCGGCAGCGGCGCCGCCTCCAGCGCCAGCTCGAGGCCTCGCCCGCGCGTACGGCCCAGGTTCTCGTAGCTGCCGAGGAATGGCGTGAAGCTGACGATCGAATAGGCGATCTGGTCGAGGTACTCGTGGTGGAAGGCGGTCGCCTCCACGCGAAGCCGATCGCCGAAGAGCCGTTGCTCCACGCCCGCGTCGTAGGTGCGGCTGCGCTCGGGCGCCAGGTCGGGGTTGCCCCTCGCGTAGTCGAAGAGGCCGAAGCTCTGCAGGAAGCTCGGCTCCTTGACGCCGGCTCCGGCCGTAGCGCGCAGCGTCGTGGTACGGCCCGCGGGACCCAGGCGCAGGGCCACGGCGCCGCGCGGCACGACCGACCAGCCGTAGCTCGCGTTGTGCTCGACGCGGCCGCCCAGCGTCAGGAAGGACCGGCCCGCGACGATGCGGTCCTGCACGTAGAGGCCGGCGTTGTCGCGCGCGGGCCGCAGCAGGTCCTCGCGGCGGTCGCCGATCTCGCCGGTCTCGCGCTCGTAGTCGATGCCCGCCGAGAGCAGATGCCGGCGGTCGAGCTGCAGCTCGGCCTCGTAGCCGGCGACGAAGCGCCGGATGTCGTTCTGGAAGCCGTCCGGGTTCGGGTAGTCGAAGGCGGCGAACTCGGCGCTGCTGACGCCGTCGCTCGGCAGGTAGCTGCCCGAGTCCTCGGGGTTCAGCGACAGGCGCCCGTGCCTGCCGTAGCCGATGCGCAGCTCGTGCGCCGCGCGGCCGCCGGTCCGCCGCAGCCCGACGCTGGCGACGCGCTCGTCCTGCAGGTCGCGCGCGTCGAGATCGGGCCGGCCGTACGCGACCTGGCCCGGCGTGCCCACCTCGGAATCCTGGCCGCGCAGCACGGCCTGCAGCGACAGCGACGGCGTCAGCTCCAGCCCCAGGGCCGCCGCGGCCGCGGTCTGCTCGAAGCGGCTGTTTGGCTGCTCGTTGTCGGTCGTCAGGCGCTGGACCCCGAGGTTCCAGTCGAGCGCGCCGGTGCGGCCGTAGCTGCCGCCTTTCGCGCGCCGCCAGGCGAAGCTGCCGCCCTCCAGCTCAACGCCGAGCGCCGGCCGCGCGTCCGCCGCGGCGCGCCGCGTCACGAGCTGGATGGCGCCCGCGATCGCGTCGGTGCCGTACAGGCTGCTGGCGGCCCCGCGCACCACTTCCACGCGCTCGAGCTCGAGCGGCACCTGGGCCGAGAAGTCGTACAGGCCGCCGGGCTCGTTCACGGCGACGCCGTCGATCAGCACGCGCGCCATGTTCGACTCGCCGCCGCGCAGGAACGCCGAGCCCTGCTGGCCCAGGGCTCCCGAGCGCGCCACGGCGACGCCCGGCTGCTCGGCCAGCAGGTCGAGCAGGCCGGGCGCGGCCCGCTCGACGAGCCGCTCGTGGTCGACCACGGCCGTGGACGTGCCCAGCGTCGAGAGCGCGGCCTCGCCGCGCGTCGCGCTCACGACCACGTGCTCGCGCACGGGCGCCGGGGCCAGCACCACGTCGAGCCGCGTCTCGCCCGAGACGCGGGCGCGGAGCGCAGAGGCCGGGACCAGGCCCGGGGCGTTCAGGGTGAGCCGCCACTCGCCGGCGGCGAGCGAGTCGACGCGGTAGCGGCCGTCAGGACCGCTGAAGGCGACGACGTCGTCGCCGGGCCCCGCGAGCGCCAGGCGAAGCTGGGGCAGCGGCGCGCCGTCCACCGTGCGGACGACGCCGAACAGGCTGCCCTCGGGCGCTTGCGCCTGTGCGGGCAGGGCGAGGCAGAGAGACGACACGGCCGCACAGAGCGCGGCGGAGGGGAGGACGCAACGGCTCATGGCGAGACTCCTTCGACGGCAAGGAGGCTCGACGCGACGGAGGTTCAGCTCCTTCACGCGAGAAGCCTCAGGACCGGTCGGTCAGGGCAGGTTTCCTGGCTCCCGGGTCGTCGCCTCGCCTCCTGCCTTCCCCGGTCTCCCGAGTGGCGGCGCGTGATTCGCGCTCGACGACGGAGGCGGTGCTCGCCGGCTACAGTGGCGGGACCGCGCAGGTTTTCGACCTGCTTCCCTTTTACCCCCTCGACACGAGGGGCACCCTGACGTGCGGAGCGCAGTGTGGCAGGGCGCCGATGGCGCTGTCAACACCCGCCGCGGGGATGCCGGCTCTGGGCCGAAGACGGACCGGATTGTGCTTGACCCGACGCGCGGCGTGCGCCAGCATCTGCCGTCCGATGCTCTCTCCCCGTCGGGCCTCGGTCGCCCTTCCTTCGAGGCCGCGCCGTCACGGGACTGTCGCCCGCTCTCGTCAGACTCCGTCCACCACTCCGGCACTCGAGGCACTCATGAACCTGAAGCGATCGCTCTCCCTCTCCGTCATCGGCCGTGCCGCGCTGGCGCTCGGCGTCGCCGCGTCCCTGACCGCGCCGGCCGCGGCGTCGTCGGATGTCGTGATCAGCCAGGTCTACGGCGGCGGCGGCAACTCCGGCGCGACGCTGACGAACGACTTTGTCGAGCTGTTCAACCGCGGCGCGGCCCCGGTCGACGTCACCGGCTGGTCGGTGCAGTACGCGTCCTCGGCCGGGACGAGCTGGCAGCTCACGACGCTCAGCGGCTCGATCGCGCCGGGGCAGTACTACCTCGTGCAGGAGGCTGCCGGCGCCGGAGGCTCGGTGTCGCTGCCGACGCCCGACGCGACCGGCGGCATCGCGATGGCCGCCAGCTCCGGCAAGGTCGCCCTGGTCAGCGCCAGCGCAGCGCTGTCCGGCGCGTGCCCCGTGACGGCCGGGACGCCCGGGCTGGTCGACTTCGTCGGCTTCGGTGCGGCGAACTGCTTCGAAGGCGGCGGGGCCACGCCCACGCTCACCAACCCGACGGCGGCACTGCGCGCGAGCAACGGTTGCGCCGACACGGATTCGAACGCCGCCGACTTCGCGACGGGCGCGCCCAACCCGCGCAACACCGCCGCGCCTGCCTTCTCCTGTGGCGGCGCTCCCAGCAACCCGGCGATCGTCGCGACGGCCGCGAATCCGGGCTCGGTCGGAACGGGCGGCGTGACGCTGCTGACGGCGACGGTGCTGCCGGGCGCCAACCCCGTGAGCACGGGCCTCGCCGTCGTCGCCGACCTCACGGCGATCGGTGGCGCCGCTTCGCAGCCCCTGCTCGACGACGGCGCGAACGGCGACGCGACGGCCGGTGACGGCGTCTTCTCGTTCACCGCGACGGTCGCGCCGGCGACGCCGAGCGGCTCGCTGAGCCTGCCAGTGGTGGCGACGGACGCGCAGTCACGGAGCGCCTCGTCGTCGATCGGGCTCGTCGTCACCGGCATAGCACCGCCTCCGCTCGTCGTGATCAGCCAGGTCTACGGCGGTGGCGGCAACTCCGGCGCCTTCTACCGGAACGACTTCGTCGAGCTGTTCAACCGTGGCGACGCACTGGTCAGCCTCGACGGCTGGGCCGTGCAGTACGGGTCGTCGACGGGCACGACGTGGCAGGTCACGCCGCTCACGGGAACGCTCGCCCCCGGCCGGCACTACCTGGTCCAGCAGGCGCAGGGAGCGAACCTCGCCGCCGCCCTCCTGCCCGCGCCCGACGCCATCGGCACGATCGGGATGTCCGCCACCGGGGGCAAGCTCGCGCTGACCAGCACAGCCACCGCCCTGAGCGGGGCGTGCCCGCTCGGTGTCTCGGGTGTCGTGGACTTCGTCGGCTTCGGCTCGACTGCGAACTGCTTCGAAGGCTCCGGCCGGACGCCGGCGCCGAGCAACACGACCGCTACCCTGCGCAACGGCGCCGGCTGCGTCGACACCGACGACAACCTCGCCGACTTCGGGACCGGCGCGCCCACGCCGCGCAACACGTCGGCCGCCTTCACCGACTGCAGCGCGCCGCCCGCGCCGCCGGTGGCGATCGCCGCGATCCAGGGCGCTGGCTCGAGCTCGCCTTTCGCCGGCATGTCCGTCACCACGCGTGGCATCGTCACGGCCCGGCGCACGAACGGCTTCTTCCTGCAGACGCCCGACGCGTCGGTCGACGGCGATCCCGCGACCTCCGAGGGCATCTTCGTGTTCACCTCGGCGGCACCGCCGGCGGCCGCGACCGCGGGCAACGAATTGCTCGTCTCCGGCAGCCTCCAGGAGTTCCGCCCGTCGGCCGATCCCGGCAGCCCGCCCGTCACGGAAATCGTCGGCCCGAGCGTGAGCCTGCTCTCGAGCGGCAACACGCTGCCCTCGGCGGTGGAACTCGGCCCGACCGATCTCGACCCGTCGAGCTCGATCGAGAACATCGAGCGCTACGAGGGCATGCGGGTGTCGCTCGCCTCGCTGACGGTCGTCGGCCCGACGGATGGCACGGTCAGCGAGCCGAACGCGACCTCGACCTCCAACGGCGTCTTCTACGGCGTCGTCACCGGCACGCCGCGCCCGTTCCGGGAGCCGGGCATCCAGGTTCCGGACCCGCTGCCGGCGGGCTCGCCCTGCTGCGTGCCGCGCTTCGACGCGAACCCGGAGCGGCTGCGCGTGGACAGCGACGGCCAGCCGGGCGCCTCCCGCATCGACGTGGCGGCGGGCACGCAGGTGGACGGCCTCGTCGGCGTCCTCGACTACGCCTTCCGCACCTACACCCTGCTGCCGGATCCCTCGGCGCCGATCGTGGTGTCGGGCAACCCGGGTGCGACTCCCGTTCCCGCGCCGAGCGCGGAGCAGTTCAGCATCGCCGCTTTCAACATGGAGCGCTTCTTCGACACCACGAACGACCCGCTCACCGGCGAGCCGGTGCTGACGGCCCCCGCCTTCGAGACGCGCCTCGCCAAGGCGTCCTTGCTGTTCCGCGACCTGCTGCGGACGCCCGACGTGATCGGCGTCGAGGAGGTGGAGAACCTCGCCACGCTGCAAAGCGTCGCCGCGCGCCTGAACGCCGACTCGGTTGCGGCCGGCGATCCCGACCCGGCCTACGCGGCCTACCTGGCCGAGGGCAACGACGTCGGCGGCATCGACTCGGGCTTCCTCGTCAAGAGCGCGAGGGTCGAGGTCGTCGACGTGACGCAGGAGGGCAAGGACGCGACCTATCTCACCCCCGCCGGAGCGACCGAGCTGCTGAACGATCGACCGCCGCTCGTGCTGCGCGCGCGCATCGCCTGCCCGCTCGGTCCCGCGTTCCCCGTCACGGTGATCGTGAACCATCTTCGTTCGTTGAACGGAGTCGACGAGGTGGACGGGCGCGTGCGGGCGAAGCGCCTGGCCCAGGCCGAGTTCCTGGCGGACCTGATCCAGGCGAGGCAGGACGCCGATCCCGCGGAGCACATCGTCTCCCTCGGGGACTACAACGCCTTCCAGTTCAACGACGGCTTCGTCGACGTGATCGGCACGGTCAAGGGCACGCCGGCCTCGCCCGACGAGGTGGTGCTGGCGAGCGCGAGCGCCCACCCGGTCGAGCCGAACCTCGCCGACCTCGCGGACACGCTGCCGGCCGAGCAGCGCTATTCCTACAACTTCGACGGCAACGCGCAGTCGCTCGACCACGTGCTCGTCACGCAGAACCTGCTGCCGCGCCTCGCCGGCTTCCACTACGGCCGCGTCGATTCCGACTTCCCCGAGGTCTATCGCAACGACGCGACGCGGCCGGAGCGGCTCTCGGACCACGATCCGCTCGTCGCGATCTTCGACTTCCCGCCGAACACGCCGCCCAGCGCCGACGCGGGCCCGGACCAGAGCGTCGTCGCCGACGCGACGGGCCAGGCGACGGTACAGCTCCAGGGCACGGCCGCCGACGCCGACGGCGACGCGCTGGTGGCGACCTGGACGGGTCCGTTCGGAACCGCGAGCGGCCTCCAGCCCAGTGTCACGCTGAGCCTCGGCACGCACGTGCTGACGCTCCAGGTCGATGACGGCCGCGGCGGGATCGCGATGGACTCCATGACGGTCGAGGTGCGCGACGAGACGGCCCCGGCGATCGCCTCCGTCACTCCGTCCCTGACGCTGCTGTGGCCCCCGAACGGCCGCCTGGTGCCGATCACGCTAGCGGTCGACGCGAGCGACGCCTCGGGCGCGGCGACGTGCAGCGTCACGGGCGTCACCAGCAACGAGGTCATCGGGGGGCCCGAGGCCGGCTGGCGCGCGGACTGGCGCATCACCGGCGAGCTGTCGCTGCTGCTGCGCGCCGAGCGGCGCTCGCGCGCCGGACGGGTCTACACGATCGAGGTCTCCTGCACGGACGCCGCGGGCAACACGGCGACGGGCACGACCAGCGTCCTGGTGCCCCACGACCAGCGCGACCATCACGACGGCGACGGCTGCGAGCGCAACGAGCACGGCCGCGCCCGAGGCCGCGGTGACGACCGGGGCCACGACGATCGGGATCGTCGCTAGGCCCGCAGGCCATCGCTGCCGGACCGACGGAGTCGTCGCGCTGCGGCGAGCAGGACTGCCGCCGCCGCGGCGCCTACCGAGCTACGGCTGGTGGCAGGTGCCGGTCACGACCGTGTAGGGCCGGATGCGCCAGCTCGGCACCAGGCCGTTCTGCACGTACGGGTCCTGGCGCACGAACTCCTCGACGACCGACGCGCCGGCGGCGCGGAACACCAGCAGCGCGCCGTCCACGGTATCGCCGTACGCGCCTCCGAGGAGCAGCTCGCCGCGCGCCTGCGCGGCCCGGGCGAGCGCGAGGTGCGCCTCGCGAAAAGGTGCCCGCCTGTCGACGATGTTCGGCACGTAGTCGTAGAAGAGCAGAAAGTACATGTCGTCCCTCCGAGGCCGGTCTGCGCCTCGCGCCGTCAGCCGCGCGGGTCCGCGTCGCCCGAGAGCGCGCGGATCAGGTGGTACGCGAACTCGAGCCCCTCGAGATACGAGCGCACCAGGATCCGCTCGTCCTTGCCGTGGGCTCTCACGTCGTCGGGATCGTACGCGATGCCGGTGACTCCGTAGACGGGGATGCCGGCGTTGCGAAGGCGCAGGCCGTCCGTCGCGCCCGTCTCCATCATCGGCAGCACGGGCGTCACGCCCCACACGCGCGCGGCCGCCGCGCGGATCGCGGCCAGCACCTCGGGCGTGAGCGGCGAGGCGGGTCCCGCGAGCGGCGCCCCGATCGCGGCGACCGCGACCTGGTCGTCGGCGATCGCGGCCACCAGAGCCGCGCGCACCGCCGCCGGATCCTCGTCGGGCAGCATCCGGCAGTTCACCGTGGCCTGCGCGGTCTGGGGCAGCGCGTTCTCGGCGTGGCCGCCGCGCAGCAGCGTGGCGACGCAGGTCGTGCGCAGCACCGCGTTCGCGAACACCGAACCCGCGCTCACGCGGGCGACCGCCGCCGGGTCGGGCGGCTGGTTCGCGGCCGCCCGCAGGTCCGCGGCTTCCTGTCCCGACTCGAGCTCGGCCAGGCCTCGCAGGTAGGCACGCGTCACCTCGTTGGTGCGCGCCGGGAACTGGTGGGCCGCCAGCCGGGAGAGCGCGGCCGCGAGCCGATAGATGGCGTTCTCCCTGCCGGGCAGCGAGCTGTGCCCGCCGGGGTTGCGCGCGGTCAGCGTGAACGACACGTACACCTTCTCGGCCGCCTGCACGTCGAGCGCCCACAGCTTGCCGTGGCGCAGCTCGCCGCCGCCGGAGTCGACGTTGATGCAGAAGGCCGAGTCGATCAGCTCGCGCCTGTGCTCGATCAGCCACTGCACGCCGTTGTGCTCGCCGCCCTCCTCGTCCGCCGTGAGCGCGAGCACGAGGTCGCGCTCGGGCAGGTAGCCTTCCTCGCGCAGGCGCAGGAACGCGCAGGCCAGCGTGGCGGCGCCGCCCTTCACGTCGAGCGTGCCGCGCCCGTAGAAGTAGCCGTCGCGCTCGCTCAGCACGAAAGGATCGAGCGACCAGTCCTCGCGCAGCGCCTCGACGACGTCGAGGTGCGCCAGGAACAGCACGGGCCGCCGGGCGCCGCCGCGGCCACGGTAGCGCACCAGCAGGTTGCCCTTGCGCGGGGCGGCGCCGATCACCTGCACGTCGGCCTCGGGGAAGCCGGCCGCCCGGAAGCGCGCCGCCAGCGCCACGGCGGCGGCGGTGGTGTCGCCGTGCGCGTTCGTGGTGTCGATCTCGATCAGCTCGCGCAGCACCTCGCGGCCGAGGCGCTCCTGCTCGGCTGAGGGCAGTTGGGCGGCGCTGCCTGGGGCTAGCAGTCCGTGGCGGAGAAGATCCGCTCTCGGCGCGGTCTGACTTTCGCCACGGGCTGCTAGGGCGCAGAGCGCCAGCAGGACGAGTGTTCTGCCTCTCACGCGATCACCTCCGCGGGGCCCGCCGCCGTGCTCCCGTTCATTGCCCGATCGGACGGCCCGGAGGCACCGCGGCCGGCGGACGCGGCTTGCGGCCGTCCGGATGCTCCAGAAACTCGCGCAGCTCGCGCAGCGCGAGGCTCAGGTGCGCGTTGGTCCTGTCGGCCTCCAGCCGGCCGGCCACCAGCGTTCGCAGCAGCTCCAGCCGCACCAGCGCGACCCCGCGCGCCTCGGGCGTCGCCTGCGGCGACGCCGCGAGATCCAGCAGGCCGTCGAGCACCGCGCGCTGGGCGACTCGCTGCAGCGCGCCGAGCCGCGCCGACGGCGCCGCGGGCGCGCCCCAGCTCGCGTCGACCAGGCGGCCGGCCAGACCGTCGAGCGTCAGCACGCCGGGGCCGCTGCGCAGCGTCAGGCGCGCCGCGCGCTCCGGATCGAGGAGCGGCTGCACGATCAGGCTCGCCAGCGCGCGCGCCGCGGCGAGCGGGCTCCAGGTGTCGCCCGCCTCGGTCGCGAAGCGCTCGCGCGTGGGCGCCAGCCCTGACGGCGTCGCCGCCAGCGCGGAGACGACGCGCTCGGGGACGTCGAGGTTCTCGGGCCGCAGCGCCGTCAGCAGCAGGTCGAGCGCCTCCCTCTGCTTGGCGTCAGGCACCCAGGCCGCGGGCGTCTGGCCGTCGCCGGCGACGGCGTTCGTCAGGAACTGCCCGCCGACGTACTGCTGCGCCGCCTGGATGCCGAAGCGATGGTAGAGGTAGGCGAGGTTGAGCCGAGCCTGGAGGTCGTAGAGCGGCTCGCCGGCGCGGAGCTGGTCCGGGCCGAAGCGTTCCAGGATCACGCGTCGCACCGCCTGCGTGGTGCGCAGCCAGGCGACCGGATCCGGGCCCCAGTCGTACTCCGCCCAGCGCGCGTCGGAGTCGAGCGGGTAGACGTTGCCCGCGGCGTAGCCCTCGCGCACGATGCGGTCGAGCCCCGCGGCGTCGGCGTCCGGCGTGTACCCCCAGCGCACCATCAGCGTGTCGTAGGGGCCGACCGCCTTGGGGAAGGCGTCCTGCAGGTCGAGCCGGCCGTCGCGGAGCTGCACGTTCGGCGCGAGGTAGTCCATCACGGAGCCCCAGCCGAAGGTAGTGGCGGCCCAGTTGTGCATCAGCCCCAGCGTGTGGCCCACCTCGTGGGCGACCAGGTAGGAGAGGCGCTGCAGCACCAGCGCCTCCTCGCCGACGGCGTCGGTGTCGGCGCGCAGGGAGGAAGCGTCGGCCGCGAATGCCGCCAGCCAGGCCGCCTCGGGCGAGTCCGCCGCGTCGCAGGCGCGCCGGTCCGCCGGCCGCGCCATGTTCTGCCACATGCGGGAGGTGGTGCGGCGCCGGTGCGAGTCGATGCGCGCGACCGCGTGCAGGATCTCGCCGCTGCGCGGGTCGGCCTGGAAGTCGCCGATCGACCAGGCGCGCTCCGCGCGGTTGATCCACTCGATGCCCGAGTAGCGCGCGTCGAGGAAGCTGGCGCCCTCCGGCAGGTCGCGCACCACCAGCGCGTCCTTGAAGCCGGCCGCCTCGAAGGCGCGGTTCCACCACAGCGCCGCGGCGCGCGCCGCGCTGCGCTCGGGCTCCGGCATGCCGCGGTCGAGGTGGAACACGATCGGCTCGACCGGCTCCGAGAGCGCCGCCGGGTCCTTCTTGCGCAGGCGCCAGCGCGAGGCCAGCTGCCGCTCGACCGGCTGCGTGAACGCGGCCGTGTGGTCGCGGTAGCTCGTCGGGATGAAGCCGATGCGCAGTTCGAGCGCGCGCGGCTCGTAGCCGGGCTCGGGCAGCTTCAGGAAGCTGTGGTGGACGCGCAGGCTGAGCGTGCGGCCGTCGGGGGAGACGCCCCGCGCCGGCGCCGCCGCGTCCTCGGCGGCGAAGCTGAGCGTGGCCTCGAGCTCGGTGTTGCGCGGGAAGGCCCCGCTGCGCTCGAAGTTGAGGGCCGAGCGGCCGAGGTCCTGGCGCCAGTCGCCCTGCTTGCCGCGCTTGAGCGCCGCCGCGATCTCCGTGTCCTTCAGCAGGAAATCGGTCGCGTCGACCAGCAGCAGCTCGCCGCTCTCGGCCACGATCGGCAGCGCCGCCAGCACCGCGGACGGGAACGACTCCTCGACTACACGCGTGCGCTCGCGGTCCTCGCTCCCGCTGCGGTGGCGCACCTGGCGCTGGTGAAGCAGCACGCGCGGACCGACGCGCTCGAAGCGCACGACGGCGAGGTCGCCGAGCTGGCCGCGGTCGAGCGACACCTCGAGCAGGCCGGCGCCGCCCGCCAGGCCGGCGCTGTACAGGAAGTCCGCATCGAGCCGCGCCACCTCCAGCAGCAGCCGACCTTGCTGCGCGTCCCAGTAGTAGGGAAGCAAGCCGTCGTGCCGCTCGAGGCCCCGGACCCGCTCTGAGACGCCGGGTCGCGGCGCGTCGTCCGGGCGCGCGGGAGCCGCGCCCGCCAGGAACGCGAGGGCGGCGGCCAGGATCGACGGCACGAGCGTGCGGGTGCGTGGGGTGCGGGCAGGCATCCTGATCGGCTCCTTGTCGAGACGAGGAGACTACCAGAACGGCCGCGTCGGCCAAGGTATCCGCCGGATGCTAGCCTAGCGGGACCTTGCCCCTGGCTCACACGCGGAAGACGCTGCGCCGCTCGACGCTGGCAGCCGCGCTGGCGACGCTCGCGCTCTCGCTGACGGCGGCGCACTGCCGGACGCCGCGCGAGACGCCGCCGCCGACACTTCCGCCGCTGCCAGCGCCCGAGTTCGTCGCGCTCGTGCAGCGGCTGTCCGAGCCCGGCGGCGTCTTCCCGGCGGAGAACCTGGTCTCGAACGAGACGTCCTACCTCGAGATCGCGGAGCTGCTCGAGGCCCGCGTGCCGAAGGGCGGCATCTACCTCGGCGTCGGACCCGACCAGAACTACAACTACATCGCGCGGCTCGAGCCGAGCTTCGCCTACATCCTCGACGTGCGGCGCCAGAACCTGTTTCAGCACCTGATGTTCGCCGCGCTGTTCGAGGACGCGGAGGATCCCTTCCAGTTCCTGTGCCGGCTGTTCTCGCGCCCGTGCCCGGCCGAGACGCCGGCGGCCGCCCGCCTCGGCATGGAAGCACTGCTGGCGGCGCTCGAGGAGGTGGAGCCGCGGCCCGAACAGCTCGCGTTCAATCAGGTGCGGGTGGAGCAGTTCGTCGAGCAGGAGCTGGGCTTCCCGGCGGGCCCCGACGGCCGCCGCGAGCTGCGCCAGCTGCTGCAGGCCTTCTTCCAGGGCCAGCTCGAGATCCGCTTCCGCAGCTCGTTCCGGCCGAGCTGGCTGCGCCTGCCGACCTACCGCGAGCTGCTGCTCGTGCGCAGCCCGAGCGGGCGCTTCGGCCACTACCTCGCCTCGCAGCGCGACTATCGGGCGGTGCGCGAGCGGGTACGGGCGCGGCGCGTGATCCCCGTGGTGGGGGATTTCGCGGGCGACCACGCGCTGCGCGCGATCGGCGCCCACCTGCGCGCGCGCGGCGAGACGGTGTCGGCCTTCTACCTCTCGAACGTCGAGTTCTACCTGTTCCGCGGCGGGCTGGTGCCCCGCTTCATCGAGAACCTGGAGGCGCTGCCGGTGGCGCCGGACGAGCGCAGCGTGCTGATCCGCGCCTGCTTCGGCTTCGGCCGGCCGCACCCCGAGCTGCAACCCGGCCGCATCAGCGTGACCCTGCTGCAGCCGATCGCGCGCTTCATCGAGCAGGGCAAGGGCGGCGTCTACGCCGGCGACTGGGACGCCTGCACGCTCGACTACGTCAAATAGCGAGTCGCGCCGCGCAGATCGGCTCACCCGCCTATTATTGGGGAGGATGCGGCTCGCCGCCTGCTCGCTGGCACTCGCCCTCGCGGCGGCCCCCCTTTGCGCGCAGGAGGTGCGGCCCTCCCCCGAGCCGTCGGCGACGCCGCCGGCGGAGCCCGCCCCGCCCCCTTCGCCCGGCCCGTCGCCCGAAACGTCACCGGAACCGGGGCCCGCGCCCGTGGCCGCGCAGCCGGTCCCAGCCGCGCCGCCGGAAGAGCCGCCGCCGGCCGGGGCGCTCGTCTCCGGCGAGTCGCTGGCGGCCCGCGAGCAGGGTCGCGTCTGCATCAGCGTCGAGGTGCCTGCCGCGGACTCGCTCGCGGCCTGTCGCGAGGCCCTGCGGCTCGGCCTGCGGGGCGAGCGCGCGGCGGCGATCCGCCTGGCGCTGGCGCAGAAGCTGGCCGACGCTCTCGACTGGGAAGGCGCCGTCGCGGTCTACGGCGAGCTCGTCCACGACCGTCCGGGCGACGCCGCGGCCTGGCTGCGGCTCGGCCAGGCGCAGCTCCTCGGCGTGGGCCTTCCGGCGCAGGCGCTCGTCTCGCTCGAGACGGCGGCGCGCCTCGCCCCGGGCGACGCGGACGCGGCCTGCCTGCTCGGCCAGGCTTACAACGCGGTCGGCCGCCAGCCCGAGGCGATCCGCGAGCTCGAGCGCGCGCAGCTCCTCGACGCCGGCGTGCTCGAGCGCCGGCCGGGTGCGCGCGAGGCTCTCGAGGCGGCGCGCCGCGGCGAGGCCTGGCCCGGCGCCTACCAGCCGACCCAGAACGGGCCGTCGCCGAAGTCCCAGAGCACGTAGGCCTCGAGCTTCCAGGACGCGGACTTGGGCCGCACCGGGATCTGCGCGCCCACGGACGCGATCACGTGGCCCAGCACGTTGAGCGGCTTCGACACCTCGACCCAGGTCGCGAAGTCGTGCCGCTTCGCGTCGACGTCGTACGAGCCCACCAGCTCCAGCGCGGGCGTCCACGCCCGGCGCGCCGGCCCGAGCGCCCGCGACAGCGCGACCGCCCAGTCGAGCGTCGCCGAGGCCTCGTCGCCGCCGGCGGGCAGGTGCGCGCCGACGCGCGTCTGGAACATGCTGCGCCCGCGTGAGCCGAGGCCCTTGCCGAAGGCGGCGTAGGGAGCGAAGACGACGCTGCCGTCCGAGAGCCCCTTCGACTCCGAGCCCGTCGGGAACGTCACGCCCACGCCCGCCGACAGGATCGACAGCTCGCGCTGGCTGAACCAGAGCACCTGCTTGCCCTCGACCTCGACGTCGGCGATGCCGGTGCCCTCCGCGCCCTGCACGCGCAGCGGCAGCACCAGCTCGTACTGGAAGCGCGGGCCCAGCCGGTTCTCGTAGAGCAGCTCGAGCTCGGTCTCGCGGTCGCTCTCGCGCGGCCGGTGCGAGGCCCGCAGCACGATCTCGGCCTCGGGGAAGGCCTTGCCGGTCTTCAACGCCCGGCGGAAGTTGAGGTCGCCCGGCGGGTAGGCGTCGGCGCCCTCGCAGAAGGTGCGCAGGTAGGCGACCACCGCGCCGATCTCCTCGGAGCTGTAGGCCTCGCCGAAGGCCGGCATCTTGGCGTCGAGCCCCGCGTAAGGGCCGCCGTGGCTGACGACGCTCTGCCACAGCTCGCTGGGCTCGGCCGTGGTGCCGCAGTCCGAGAACTGGATCGGCCGCACCTCGCTCTCCCACTCGGGGTTGCCGTTGCCGTCCCTGCCGTGACAGGCCGCGCAGGCGGCCGCGTAGATCTCACGGCCCTTGGCCAGCTTCTCGGCGTCGCCGGTCGCCCAGCCGCCCGCCACCAGCAGACCGACCAGGATCGTGAACATCGAGCCCCTCCCTGGGGAAGAAACACCGTTGCTGGCTGGAAACTCGCGCTATCTTAGTCGGCACACCGAAGAGGCTCCCGAAAGGTGTCGCCACGGCGCCTGACCGCGCCGCTTGCCGGCCGATAGGTTATAAGATTATGATAATGGCATCATCTCCTGTTCGGGCCCTCTTCAAGCAGCGGCGAGCCAACGCCGCGACCGAGGTGGAACGATGCGACAGGTGAACAGACGTTGTGCCGCCTTGCTGCTGGCCGCGCTGCTGCCGGCGTCCGCGCTTTCGGCCGCTGAGATCCGCGGCAAGGCCACGGACGCGACCGGAGCGATCCTCGGCGGCGCGCGGGTGACGCTCGAGAACGTGGCGACCGGCGCGCTCGCGAGCACCACCACCGACGCCGCGGGGCACTACGCCTTCGCGAACGTGGACGTCGGCATCTACCGCGTGGCGCTGCTGGCCCAGGGCTTCAACGAGGACGCGCGCAACGTCTCCGTGCTCGGCGCGCAGGCGGCGCTCGACGTCAACTTCGCGCTGGCCGTGGGGAACCTGCAGAGCGCCGTCACCGTCACCGCCAGCCGCAGCGCGCGCGACAGCCTGGTGGTTCCGCTGCGCGCCGAGAGCATCGGCGGCCAGGACCTGACCGCGGCGAACCCCACCTCCACCGGCGAGGCGATGGTGCAGGCGCCGGGCATCACGCTGGTGGGCAGCGGTCCCTTCCAGACGCGGCCGCGGCTGCGCGGGCTCGACTCGACGCGCGTGCTGGTGCTGGTGGACGGCGAGCGGCTCAACAACGCGCGCACGGCCACCGACCGCGCCGGCGTCGAGGTCGGCCTGGTCGACACCACGGCGATCGAGAGCGTCGAGGTGGTGAGCGGCGCGGGCTCGGTGCTCTACGGCACCGACGCTCTCTCGGGCACGATCAACATTCTCACCGCGCAGCCGCGCTTCAGCGACGCGCGGCGTTTCTACGCGGGCCTCAACGGCTTCTACAGCAGCAACGAGAACGGCGCGCGCGGCAGCCTGAACGTCGGGCTCTCAGGCTCGAAGTACGTGATCGAGGTCGCTGGCGGGCTCGAGAGCTACGACGACTACCAGTCCGGCGGCAAGGACGGCGACGTGCTCGAGGACACGCGGCCGCTGCACGCGGACGGCACGCTGACCCAGGCCGACACCATCGACACCAACTTCCCTCCGTTCGACTTCAACGCCTTCCCCGAGGCCTTCAACGCGCCCTACGTGCGCACCACGACCACGGTGCCCGCCTCCGCCTCCGACGGCAGCTACGCGAGTGCCATGGGCCTGTTCCAGCTCGCCGAGAACAAGAGCCTGCGCCTCAAGTACATGCACCGCGAGGCCGAGGACGTGGGCTTCCCCGACTTCGCGCCGCCGCAGTTCTTCCAGGGCATCGTGTTGCCCCACAGCAAGCTCGACAAGTTCTCGGCGCGCTTCAACGCCCGCTCGCTGACGCCCTGGTTCTCGAGCCTGACGGCGACCGCCTACTATCAGCACCAGGACCGGCTGCTGCGCAACATCGACATCCCGGTGCAGTTCCCGGTGCCCTCGCCACGCTTCTTCCCGATCAACGTCTTCAAGCTGACGATCAACAGCGACACCGGCCAGGAGGTGAAGACCTGGGGCTTCGACCTGCAGAACACCTTCCTGATCTCGCCGAAGAACGTGCTAACGGCGGGCTTCACGCTGTACCAGGACGACAGCGCCGACTACCGCACGAGCTCGACCCAGACCTCGATCATCGGGCAGGTCGCGCTCGGCGCCCGCGGGCCGGCCGCCGTGGTGTTCCCGACGCCTTTGCTGCTCGGGCCGCCGACCGTCAGCAACCCCGTGCGCGTGCCGAACGCGACGTTCCAGGACTTCGGCATCTTCGCGCAGGACGAGTGGGACCTCAGCTCGCGGCTGCGCCTGGTCGCCGGCCTGCGCGGCGACTTCTACCAGGTGAAGACCGAGGCGACGCCCGGCTACAACATCGACGCCGTGATCGCCGGCGCGCGGCCGCCGATCGACCCCGCGACGCTGCCGGACGCGAACGGCGACGAAGTCAGCCGCGACGCGCTGACGGGCGACGTCGGCCTGGTCTTCCGCGTCAACGACAAGGTGAGCGCCCTCGCGCACTACGGCCGCTCCTACCGCCACCCGAACCTCGAAGAGCTGCTGTTCGCCGGTCCGGCCACGATCGGGTCGATCGCCCCGAACATCACGGTCGGGCCCGAGAAGGGCGACAACCTCGACTTCGGCGTGAAGGTGCGGACGCCGCGCGGCTCCGGCTCGATCTCCTACTTCAACAACAAGTACACGGGCTTCATCTCGACCGAGATCACGGCGGTGACCGCGTCCTCCTCGGTCTCCCAGGCGATCAACTTCGCGGATCTGCGCATCCAGGGCGTCGAGGCCGACGCCGAGGTGCCCTTCGAGGTGAAGGGCGCGATCCTGACGCTGTTCGCCAACGCGGCCTACAACCACGGGCAGGTGCTCTCGGGCGAGAACGCGCTCACCGGCGACTCGCTCGACGACACCCCGGCCGACAACATCACGCCGCTGAAGGCCGTCGGCGGGCTGCGCCTCTCGGACAAGCGCGGCAGGTTGTGGCTCGAGTACTCGTTCCGTCACCAGAAGGAGGTCGAGCGCGTGGCCCCGACGCTGATCGACTCGCCGTTCCTGATCGCCCAGGACCTGTACGGCCTGAACGGTTTCACCCTCCACCACGTCGGCGCCGGCTGGGAGTGGCGCCGGGAAGGCCAGGCGAGCGTCACGCTGACGGTGAACGGCGAGAACCTGGGCAACAAGTTCTACCGCGAGCAGTTCCAGTTCGCCCCCGCGCGCGGCCGCAGCTTCACCTTCGGCGTGCACGTGCGCAAGCTCTAGCGCGAGGAGGCCGGGGAGAGCTCGTGAAGCGCCTGCTGCTCGCCCTGCCGAGCGCCCTGGCCCTCGCGGCCGGGGCGCAGCCGGCGGCGCCCGCCAGCTACGACCGCTACTTCCCGTTCCGCCTGGGCGACTCCTGGAGCTACGACTGGACGATCCAGGAGGCGGGCAAGCCGCCGCGCACAGTCGATCGCACGCGGGTCTTCGAGAGCCTCGACTTCTTCGGCGCGCGCTACGCGTTCAAGCTGGTGGCCGACGACGGCAACTGGCACACCTACTCGCTGACCGACGGCGTCCTCGCGATCCACGCCTCCTCCGAGGACGGCCGGATCTTCAACTACGAGCCGCCGGTGGTGGTCTTCGCCCCGGAGCTGCAGCCCGGGCAGAGCCGCGTGACCGAGAACCCCGAGACGCAACGGCGCTTCACCGCCACCTTCCAGGGCTTCGAGGACGTCTCGCTGCCGTTCGGCACGCTGCGCCGCTGCCTCAAGCTGCGCCTCCAGATGCAGAGCCCCGACTACGTCTCGGACTCGTGGCAGCTGTTCGCCACCGGCGTCGGTCTGGTGGCCTACCGCTACGAGCTGAAGAGCCCTGGGGGCGCGCCCTTCGTCAAGGTGGACGCGAGGCTGCGCCTCGCGCGCCTGGGCGGGGTGCTCGTCTCGAGCGCGGAGCAGGCCGCCAGCCTGGCGGACCGCTCGACGCTCGACCTCGGCGGCCGCGACGATCCCGAGGCGCGCGGGGCGCTGAAGCGGGCCAGCGAGCGGCGCTACACCTGGGACGCGAAGTTCCCCGGCTTCCGGGGCGACTTCGAATACGCCGAGCAGGGCAAGCCGCCCGTGCGGGGGACCTTCGCCGTCGACGCGGCGCTGAACGTGAAGGTGCAGGCGCCGAGCGAGGCGGCGCAGGCGCAGCTGCGCAGCCAGATCAGCTCCTTCATCTCGCATCGGCGCCACAAGCCCTTCGAGCAGGAGTACGCGCGCACGGCGTTCCGCAAGGGCCGCGCCTTGCCCGGGGAAGAGCTGGAGGTGCTCGCGGACGGCGACACCATGGGCAGCAGCTACCGGATCGGCAAGAACGAGATCCTGAGCGTCGGCCGCTCGGTCGGCCGCTTGCGTTTCGTGGCGACCAACCTGAAGCACGTCACCACCGACGACGGCCGCAGCATCGCGACCGAGTACGACCTCAGCTACTACTCCAACCAGGACGGCGCGGCGATCTCCAGCGAGCACACCACGGACAGCTATCGGAAGCTGGGCGAATACTGGCTGCCCTTCGGCCGCCGTGTCGTCCGTAGCGAGGGCGGCAAGCCGGCCGGCGGCTTCGAGCTGACGCTGGTGTTGCACGGCAAGTGAGCGAGAGTTGAAGCAGGCGGCGCGCCGCGAGGCGCTCGAGGACGACGCGCTGATGGCCGACGTCGCCTCCGGCTCCGAGGAGGCGCTCGCCCAGCTGGTGGATCGCCACCGCGCCCGCATCGTGCGCCTGGCCGCCCGCACGCTGGGCGACCGCGGCCGGGCCGAGGACGTGGCGCAGGAGACCTTCCTGCGGGTGTTCCGGCACGCCGGCGAGTACCAGCGGCGCGGCCAGTTCCTGGGCTGGCTGCTCACGATCGCGACGCGGCTCTGCCTGAACGCCGCGCGCGGCCAGCGCCGGCGCCGCGAGCTGCCGCTCGAGGCGCTCGGAGAGCGGCCCGCGCCCTCTTCGCCCGAGCGACTGTCCCTGCTCCGTGAGATCCACGGCGCGCTGCTCGAGCTGCCCGCCCGCCAGCGGCTGGCGCTGCTGCTGAAGGCCACCCAGGGCCGGTCCTACCGCGAGATCGCGGCGACGCTCGAGTGCAGCGAGCAGGACGTGGCGAACGCCATCTTCCGGGCACGCAAGGCGTTGACGCTCCGCTTCGGGCAGGCCGGCCGCTAGCCGGTCCCAGGCAGGCGCCCGCCCGGGCCGGCCGAAAGAAGCCGGCCCGCCCCGGTGTTCTGACATGTGGATCCATGAGTCTCTGGTGTGGCTGGCGCGAGGCGCGCCTCTCGCGCTTCGTCGATGGGGAGCTGGCTCTCCCCGAGTACAGGGCCGTGCAGGCTCACCTGGAAGCCTGCCCTCGCTGCTCCGACCGGGTCGCGGCCTTCCGGGCGCTGGACGAGTCGCTCGACGGCTCGCCCGTGATCGCCCCACGCCGCCCTGAGCCGAGGGCCGCGGTGCTCGCCGCGGCCCTGGCCGCAGCGCTGATCGCGAGCCTGGCGGCCAACCTGCTGCTTCCAGCCACGGTGCCTGAGGCTGCCTCCTGGGCGCCGCCCGAGCGACCTTCCGAGGCGCTGCGCGTCTTCTACGCCGGCCTCGGCGTGACGGCGAGGCGCTGAGGAAATGCGGCCGCGCTTTCTCGTTGTCGTCTGCGCCCTGGCCGCCGTGGTCTCCCTCGGCGTCTCGTGGGGCGTGCAGGCCTTCCGCACGAGCGCCGCGCAGGCGGCCCGCGATCCCTTCGCCGAGCTCGGGCTGTCGGCCGAGCAGCGGCACGCCGTGCGCGAGACCGCGCTGCGGCACCATCCGCGCCTCGTCACCATGCAGGCGCTGGCCGAGGCGAAGCGCGCCGAGCTCGCCGAGCTGCTGGCGGGCCCCCAGGGCGGCGACGCGGCAGGCGTCGAGGCCTGCTTGCGCGAGATCTCGCGCCTCGAGGCCGAGCGCGACCTCGAGGTGGTGGCGAACCTGCGCGAGCTGAAGCCGCACCTCACCCACGAGCAGCAGGTCGCGCTGTTCCAGTACATCCAGCTCCGGCACACGGCGCTCGTGCGGGGCCAGTGAGGCCGAGCTCTTCGGCCGGGAGGACGAGACAGGGCATGCGATTCCGTTTCGCGTTCGTGACGGGCGCGCTGGCGGCCGCGGTGCTGATGCTGAACCTGCGGCCCGCGGCAGCGATGCCGCGGCTGATGGACCTCTACAACGAGCACCCGCGCGCGCTGCCGCAGTACAAGGACAAATGCGTGATCTGTCACGTGAACGCCGACGGCTCCGGCCCGCTCACCCATTTCGGCGAGCGCTACGAACGCGTGGGCCTGCGCTACAGCGAGCCGCTGCTGGCGGAGTTCCCGAACCTGTTCGCAGCCGCGGGCGGCTCGCCGGCGAACCCCCCCGCCGGGGCGCCGGCCGCGAACCCCGGCCCGCCTCCGGACGACGCGGCCGGCCCCGTGGCGACCGTGCCGGCCGTCAGCGGCGTCTTCGAGGCGCCGAAGTACTACCGCGCCGAGTGCACCAAGTGCCACGGCAAGTACGCCGACGGCGACCCGCTGCAGGGCGTGCCGGCCTTCGCGACGCCGAAGTGGGTGAAGGAGCGGCTGCCGCAGACCGAGGAGTTGCTCGCGATCATCATGCGAGGCAAGGACAAGATGGTCGGGCAGGAAGGCAAGATCACGGAGGAGCAGGGACGGCAGCTCCTCGACTACGTCAAGGCCATCGCCGTCCAGTACGGCTCGTAGGGGGCGACGCGAATGCCGTTTTTTTCGTGCGATCGGAGGAAGCCGATGAGCGATCGTCGCTGGAGGGTCCTTGGCGCGCTGGCGCTCGCGCTGTGCGTGGCGGCGTCCGCGGGGGCCGAGGGCGCCATCAACCTGAAGGAGTACTACCCGCTCCAGGACGGCGATTCCTGGAGCTACCAGTTCCGGACCTGGCAGCCGGACGGCCAGATCAACTACTCGCTGAAGACCTACACGGTCGCCGGGACCCAGGAGATCAAGGACGGCGTCAGGGCCACCAAGCTGGTCGACCAGCGCGGGTGGTACTACCTGCTGACCGTCGACGAGAACCAGTACCTGCACTGGGGCGAGAACGAGGACAAGGGCCTCGTGACCAACGACCCGCCGTTCGGCTTCTACGACACCGCCTACGCCTTCGGCAAGACCTACCAGTCCGCGCACAAGATCTCGGACGGCAGCGCGCGCGGCACCGAGGTCGTGTTCGACGGTTACGAGAGCGTCAGCGTGCCGGCGGGCGAATTCAAGAACTGCCTGAAGGCGACCTTCAAGTACATCAACCCCGGCGGCTCCACCTTCACCTCCGTCACCTGGCTCGCGAAGGGCGTCGGGCCGGTGAAGAAGGAGTTCGCGATCTACTCGCCGAAGGCGGGCCAGAACCTGCGCTTCGACCGCGAGCTCGTCTCGGCGCAGATCGCGGGCAAGCTGGTCGGCGGCCAGCAGGTGGCGGACCTGGGTCCCTACTTCCCCTACTTCCAGGGCGACGAGTGGACCTACGACTGGACCTATTACCTGCCCGACGGCAACGCGCGGACGGAGGAGCGCACGCGCAGCTTCGCCGGCACCGAGTTCTTCAACCGCACCGCCGCCTTCAAGCTGCTCGACAACAAGGGCAGCTACCAGTACTACACCTTCGACCCGAAGCACGGCATCGAGATGCACGCCTCCTTCGAGAACCGCGCGGGCGGCTCGGTGTTCACCTACCAGCCGGCGCTGGTGCTGGCGCGGCCCGACTGGGTGGTCGGCCGCAGCTACACCTGGAGCGAGCCCGAGGCCGAGCAGCCCGAGAACGTCGGGCGCTACAAGCGCCTGCAGCACTGGACCTCGTCGATCGAGGGCTACCAGCACCTGGAGACGCCGATGGGCCGCTTCGAGGTGCTGCGCACGAAGCTCTCCTGGCTCACCTCCAAGGCGCGCGTCTCGCAGACGTACTACCTGGCGAAGAACGCGGGCATCGTCGGCGTCGACTACGAGTCGCTCGACCGCGTCACCGGCAAGCGCCTGATCGGCCTCACCGCGCGCCTGAAGCGCGCCAAGCTGCAGGGCGACGCCGTCGCCTCCCTGGCCGACCTCGACGCCCACATGAAGAACGTGGCGGTCGCCAAGAGCGGGCTCGTCGACGAGCCCGAGGCGCGGAAGGTCTTCCGCGCCGCCTCGGAGAACCGCTACATCTGGGACAACGGGTTCCCCGGGATCAAGGGCGACCTCGAGATCGTCGACCACGGCAAGCCGCCGATCAAGGCCACGATCACCGTCGACCGCAACCTCGTCGTCGACTTCGAGTGCGACACCTGCGGTCCCGACCTGCGCGCGCTGGCGCGCGCTCAGATCAGCCAGTACGTGACCCACCGCGCGGTCGAGCCGTTCGACGAGAAGTACGGCGTCGGCAAGGCCTACTTCAAGACCGTCAAGAAGCGCGGCGACGGCACCTACGAGATCAAGGTCGACGGCGACACCGCGATGGGCTCCTGGTACCTGATCGACCCCAAGGTGAACGAGGTCAAGAAGCTGACCCGCGTCCTGGGCGGTCCGATCGAGTTCATGATCAGCCAGGAGAAGAACATCCGCACCGAGGACGGCCGCTACATCGCCAACTACTACCCGGTCAACTTCTACATGAAGCAGGGCGACAAGCAGATCCCGATCGGGCAGGTGGTCTACGACGACCAGTTCGAGAAGCAGGGCCAATGGTGGCTGCCCAAGCACCGCATCCTGAAGGGCCAGCTGCCGCAGCCCGACCGCACGATCCTCGACGTGGACCTCGAGATGCGGTTCACCAAGGTCTCGTACCTGGGCGGCTAGACTCCAGGGCCGGCGCGCGAGCGCCGGCCGGTCCTCGCATTCCCGGGGCGCTCGGGCCGGCAGGGCCCGGCGCCCCTTTTCGTTCGTTCGCACGCGTTTGCTCCTGGAGGCTTCCTGGATCGTCGCGAGTGGCTCCGGTCGTGGCGCGGGCTGCTGGCCCTGTTCGGGGCGGCGCTCGCCTGGCCGCCACTGCACCTTCTGCTGAAGGGCGCGCGTGCCAGGGACGCCGCGGCGTCGGCCTGGGCCGACCTCGGCTTCGCCTCGCGGATCGAGGAGGGCGGCTGGCAGCGCCGCGAGGTGCGCTTCGAGACGCAGGACCGCTGGCGCCGCGAGACGCGCGACGAGCTCGTCTACGTGCGCCGCAAGGACGGCGAGCTGGAGGCGGTGACGGCCGTCTGCCCGCACAGCGGCTGCCTGGTCAAGCCGGAAGCGGCCGGCTTCGCCTGCCCCTGTCATCGCAGCCTGTTCGACGCCGACGGCCGTCCGCTGGCGGGCCCGTCGCGGCGGCCGCTCGACCGCCTGGAGCTGAAGCTCGAGCGCGGGCGCGCGCTCGTGCGCTACCGCCGCTTCCGGCCCGGCTCGGCGAAGAGCGAGCCGCTCGACGCATGAAGTCCCTCGACGGGCTGCGCCGCCTGGCGGCCGTGGCCGGCTTCGTCAGCCTGGCGGGACTCGCGGCCAGCGGCTTCTCCCTGATGACGGCCTACGTGCCCTCGGAGCGCGAGGCCTTCGACTCCGTGCTGTACCTGCGCCGGCAGGGCGGCGCCGGGGCGCTGTCGCGGGCGCTGCACTACTGGCTCGCTTCCGCCGCCATCGTCTCGAGCGTGCTCTACCTGCTGTGCGCGTTCCTGCAGGACGCCGCGCGGCGGGAGCGCCTCGCCTGGTGGGGCGCCTCGGGCCTGCTGCTGCTGAGCGTCGCCGCCTGCTTCACGGGCTATCTGCTGCCGATGGACCAGGCCGCCTACTGGGGTACGCTGGTCCGGCTCGGCATCGTCGAGACGATCCCGCTCGCGGGCTCGCTCGCGGCCGACGTGCTGCGCGGCGGGTCGAGCTTCAACGCCGCGACGCTCACGCGCTTCCACGCGCTCCACGTCTTCCTGCTGCCGCTGCTGGCGCTCCTTCTGTGCGTCCCGCTCGCGCGCGCGGCGGCGTTGGCGCTCGCCGATCCCGCCGCCCGCCGCCGCCTGGCGCTCACGGCGCTCGGCCTGCTGCTCGGCGCCTACGCGCTGGCCGGGATGCTCGGGGCGCCGCTCGAGCCGCGCGCGGCGCGCGCCGACAGCGAGTACGTCGCCCGTCCCGAGTGGTACTTCCTCTGGCTGTTCCAGCTCGGCGCCTACGTCGAGGCGGCGCCCTGGCTGCGCAGCGCGCTGCTGCCCGCGCTCGCGCTGGGCTTCCTGGCAGGCGCCCCGCTGCTGCCGCCGCTCGCGGAGCGCCGGCGCGTGGCGATCGCGCTCGGTGCCGGGCTCGCGGTCGCCGGTCTCAGCGGGCTCTCGCTCCACGCGGACCGGGCGCTGCCTCCCCGGCCGAGCTACGAGGCGGCCCTCGCCACTCGCGCCGACGCCGTCTGGCGCGAGGAGTGCGTGAGCTGCCACGGCCGGGGCGGCCGCGGCGACGGCGGCCAGGCCAAGAGCGACGGGCTCGAGATGCCGGACTTCACGGACGCGGAGTTCTGGAGCAAGGCGAGCGACGCTACGATGGAAGAGACGATCCGCAACGGCAAGGGCAAGGACATGCCCGCGTTCGGCAAGAAGCTGGCGGCGGACGAGATCGGCGCCCTGGTGAGCCTGGTGCGCCAGCGCTTCGCGCGCTGAATGGAGGGTTTTGGAGCGATGAACAGGAGACTGCTGCTGGCTGGTTTCGTGGGCGTCCTGGCGACGGGGACGGCGAGCGCACAGGACTTCCCGAAGGAGTTCAAGAACCTGCAGGTGATCGACAAGAAGATCGCGCCCGAGACCCTGAAGGCGACGATGAACTCGTTCACGGACGAGCTGGGCGTCAAGTGCACCTTCTGCCACTCGCTCGACGACTACTCGAAGGACGGCAACGAGCACAAGCTCTCCGCGCGCAAGATGATCGCGCTGGTGCAGTTCATGAAGCTCAACAAGGCCAAGTACTTCAAGCCCACGGCGCCCGACGAGCTCCTCTCCTGCGGCACCTGTCACCGCGGCCAGAAGGAGCCCGTCCAGTTCATCCCCGAGGACTAGCCCCACGAAAGATCGCGTTTCCGGCCGGTGTTCGTCTTGAGAGGCGGCTCGCGGGTGCGGGCCGCGCTCCGAGGAGGAGAAGCATGAAACGTGTCCTGAGCCTGGCGCTAGCGAGTGTCGCCTGCGCGGCGGTCTCCGCGCAGGAAGGTCGCGAGCTGCCGGTCAGCCAGATCCCGAACCTCGGCGAGGCGGCCGAGATGTACTTCTCGCCCGACTCGCAGTGGCTGATCGGCAACGCCAAGCGCGAGGGCGATTCCCACCACCAGGTGTACGTGGTGAAGCTCGACGGCAGCGTGATCCGCCGCATCAACGACAAGGGCGAGGACGCCTGCTCCTTCTTCTTCCCGGACGGCAAGCGCATCCTCTGGACGTCCACGCGGGATCGGCTCGACCTGCCCAAGGGCGAGTGGTCCAACCCGGCGAACTACCCGAAGGGCTCGGAGCTCTACACCTCCGACCTCGAGGGCAAGAACGTCAAGCGCCTGACGACGAACGACGTCTACGACGCCGAGACGGCGGTGTCTCCCGACGGCAAGTGGATCCTGTTCGGCCGCGACGTCGACGGCAAGATGGACCTGTGGGTGATGAAGTCGGACGGAACGGGCGAGAAGCAGCTCACCTTCACCGAAGAGTGGCAGGAGGGTGGCGCGCAGTTCCTGCCCGACAGCAACACGATCCTGACGCGGGCGTGGAAGCGCAAGGACCAGGGCGGCCGCATCACGCCGATGGAGATCTTCACCGTCGAGCGCGAGAGCGGTGAGATCAAGCAGATCACCCACGAGCCAGGCAAGACGCACTGGGCGCCGTTCCCGGCGCCGGACGGCGACCACTTCGCCTACGTCAAGGTCGACATGCCCGAGGGCGGCGGCCGGCCGAACTGGGAGATCGTCCTGCGCAGCCTGAAGACGGGCGAGGAACGTCAGCTCACCTTCAACCCGGCCTTCGACGGCTTCCCCTCGTTCTCGCCCGACGGCAAGTGGATGACCTTCTCCTCGAGTCGCGAGGCGGCGCCCGGCGCCCGCACGCTCCACCAGTACCTGATGGACGTGAGCTCGCTGGGGCTGGGACCGAAGAAGAAGTAGCTCAGGCCTCGACGAGCTCGATCCGCTCGCCGACCGGCCCGAAGGCCACCGCCGCCCGGCGGCCGGCATAGGGCTCGGCGGCGAGGGTCCGTGCCTGCGTGTGGCGCGAGCCGCGCTCGTCGGCGCGGCGCAGCAGCGCGTCGAGCTCGTCCGTCTCCAGCGTGAGGATCGAGTTGCCGGGCTTGAGATGCCCGGCTGGCAGCGGCAGCGCCAGCGGCAGGGGGTGCTCGTGGACGTCCACCTCGATCAGGCCGTCGCCCTCGCCCTTGTAGACCAGCATCCGGAAGCCCCAGTCCTCCGGCAGGCCCAGGATGCGGTTGATCGAGGGCTGCGCCAGCCGGCCGTCGAGCCGGCGGGCGAGGCCGAGAACGCCCTCGTAGAAGCCGACCACGGCGTCGAGGTCGTCGGTCGAGACGGCCGCGTTGAACATCGGACCGGCGAGGTGGAGCGCCTCCGGCAGCCTGCGCGGCGGCGGCACCGAGAGGTACGTCGTCAGGAAGACGCCCGCGCCGCCCGGCCCGCGCGTCGCGAAGCTGCGCGAACAGGCGCCGCCGGCCGCCGCCATGTCGTAGGTCTGGGGCGCGCACAGGATCCGGAAGCCGGCCTGGCCCGCGAGCCTCGCGTGAGCCGCGTCGACGTCGCGCGAGAGCAGCTCGGCGTTGAAGAAGCCGGGGCGGTGGAAGTTGCTCGAGAGGTCGTCCTCGGGCCCGTCGACCAGCCGCAGGAACCCGCGCGCGGCCCCCGGGGGAGCCAGGCAGACGAAGCGGGGATGCGGCCCGGCGTCGATCCCCCAGACGGCCGCCAGCTCCAGGCCGACTGTGCCCTCCGCGGTTCGCTCCCAGCCCAGGCCCTCACCGATCGCCCGGGCGGCCCCCTCCAAGTCCTTCGCGACGATCGTCTGCAGCAGGACGCGGCGAATCATGGGCCCAACTGAAAGAAACCGCCGGATCGACTGTTACCTTTCATATATCGCAAAAATATCCCGGGCATCGTAACCTCCGACATTGGTGCGAAGGAGCCGTTCACGTATTTGGGCGCGCCGATCGCGCGCCGGGAGAGGAAGCGCATGAGAGGACATCGGGCCTTGGCGGTGCTCGGGGCCGTGCTGCTGGCCGCCGGTCTCGGGTCGGCGCCGGCCGCGGCACAGGACGGAACAGCCGGCCTCGCCGTGACCGTGAAGGACAACTACGGGGTGATCCCGGGAGCCGCCGTTCGCGTCGCGGCGAAGGCCGGCGGCGCCGCCCGCCGCGGCAATACCGACTCGGCGGGCGCCATCCGCGTCGACGGCCTGGCGGGCGGTGACTACGTCGTGCGCGCGAGCCTGCTGGGCTTCGCCGACGTGGAGCAGACGGTCACCCTCGCGAACGGCGAGCAGAAGGCCGTCGAGCTGATCCTGCGCCAGGCGCAGTTCAGCGACACCGTGACGGTCACCACGGCCAACCGCCGCGAGCAGCTCCTGCTCGACGTGGCCGAACCGACCACTCTGATCGACGAGGCCCAGATCCTCGACTCCGGCGCGCGCTCGGCCAAGGACCTGCTGGTCCAGATGTCCGGCGCCGGCGTGCAGGTGAACGCCGGCGGCGGCCAGGGCCACATGTCGATCAACGGCATCCCGAACAGCGGCGTGCTGGTGCTGGTCGACGGCCGGCGCTTCCTCGGCCGCGACGCCAACGGCAACTTCAACATGGAAGAGCTGGCGATGTCCGGGATGGAGCGGGTCGAGATCGTCAAGGGTCCGGGCTCCGCGCTCTACGGCGCCGACGCGCTCGGCGGCGTCGTCAACTTCGTCACCAAGAAGGCCAAGGACCCGGGCTTCAAGAACAACCTCGCGCTGCTCGGCGGGTCTTATGGGGACTGGCGCGTCAACGACTCGGTGACCTACCGGGGCGACAAGGGCGCGATCACCGCCTACGGCAGCTGGCGCACCTACGACGGGTTCGACCTCGACGAGAAGAACCCGCAGACGATCGGCCAGCCGGCCAGCAAGTTCTGGAACGCCGGCTTGTCGGCCGACTACCGCTTCAGCGACAAGCTGATCGGCCGCATCTTCGCCGACTACAACGACCGCCACATCGACCCCTACTACTTCTCGGGCGCCACACAGCTGGCCAGCACCGTCTACAACAGCATCCGCGACCTCACCCGCGTCATGATCTCGCCCGAGCTGGAGATCCTGGCCAGCTCGAAGACCAGCTTCAACATCTCGTACAACTACGGCGACTACGACCGTGACGAGACGCAGGTCTTCGTCGTGGGCGGCCGCGTGGCGCCGCAGCCCAACTGGAACGAGGGGAACAACGAGCTGAAGATCACCGGCCGCCACGCATTCACGGTGGCTGGCCAGGACCATCCGCTGCAGGCCGGCTACGAGTACCGCAAGGAGAACCTGAGCCGCGGCTCGCTGAACGTGCAGGACCCCGAGCGGAAGATCAACGTCTTCTGGGCGCAGCAGGAGATCAACCTCGGCTCGCGCGTCACGCTGACCGGCGGCTTCCGCTACGACGACTACGACGACTTCGGCAGCCGCTGGAGCCCCAAGGCGAGCGCCGTCGTCGCGCTGGCCGAGAACCATCGCCTGCGCGGCACCTTCGGCGAGGGCTTCCGTCCGCCGTACTTCGGCGAGCTGTACCTCAGCACGCCGCCCTTCTTCGTCGGCAACCCGGACCTGAAGCCCGTCGAGACGCAGGGCTACACCGTGGGCTACGCCTACTCCAGCCGCAAGGCGTACCTGTCGGCCGACTGGTTCGACACCGAGCTGACCAACAACATCGTGTTCGACCTGCGCCGGTTGCCCTTCACCTATACCAACCTCGGAACCTACAACTCGCGGGGGATCAACTCCTCCGTGGGCCTCAACCTGCCCTACGGCTTCTCGCCGTCGGTCGACTACACCTACAACGAGCGCAAGAACCAGGCCGGTCAGGAGATCGGCGGCTACCCGAAGCACTCCGTGATGGCGAAGCTGCTCTGGGCGAGCCCGAAGCTCGGCGTGCGCGCGAACGTGCGGGCCGAGTTCAACGGCGAGATTCCTCCGGGCCCGACGGACACCTCGGTCCAGCCGGCCTACAACGTGTACTACGCGCAGGTCAGCAAGAGCTTCGCCCGCAAGGGCGCCTATGGGTTCAACGTCTGGGCGCAGGTCAGCAACCTCGCCGACGAGCGTGACATCTACCGCCAGGACCTGAACGGCAACCCGCTGGTCGCCCAGACGGTGCAGGTCTGGATCGCGCCGCGCACGTTCCAGGGCGGCATCACGATCGACATGGACTGGACGAGATAGGCTCAGGCCAGCGCGACCTGGCACACCGAGGGGGCGGCTCCGCTGCCCCCTCCCTTCGATCGACGGGGGCCTGAGCCGCACGCACCATGGCCCGCCCGATCCTCCCGCCCGACACTCATCCGACGCCCGCTCCCTTATCCGAGGTCACGAAGCCATGAGACTCCGCAGCACCGCCGCTCTCGCCGCCTTGCTGGCGCTCGCCGGCGCCGCCCACGCCGACGATCCGGCCATCAACCTGCCGATCGGCGATCCAGCCCGCAAGGACAGGACGGCGCCGATCGTCCTCGACGGCGCCACCGACACGCTCACCGGCGACGCGCTGACACCGGCTGAGATGGCCGCGCGCCTGAAGGACGTGCGCGTGCTGTTCGTGGGCGAGAGCCACACGAGCCAGGAGTTCCACGCGGTCCAGCTCGCCACGATCAAGGCCCTGAAGGCCGCCGGGCGCGAGGTGCTGATCGGCCTGGAGATGTACCCCTACACGGAGCAGGCCAGCCTCGAGAAGTGGAACGCGGGCGCTCAGGGCGAGCAGGACTTCGTGAACGACTCGCGCTGGTACAAGAACTGGGGCTATCACTGGAACTACTACCGCGACATCTTCCTGTTCGCCAAGGCGAACGGCATCAGGATGTACGGCGTCAACACGCCGCGCGAAGTCGTGTCGGCCGTGCGCAAGAAGGGCTTCAAGGATCTGACGCCCGAGGAAGCCGCCCGCATCCCGGCGAAGATCGACACCGAGGACCTCGAGCACCAGCGCCTGTTCAAGGCCTTCTTCGGCTCCGCCGACGGCCTGCACGGCGGCATGAGCGACGAGCAGTTCACGGCGATGTTCCGGGCGCAGTGCACCTGGGACGCCACCATGGGCTACAACGCCGTGCAGGCGCTGCAGCAGCACGGCGGCAAGGACGCGATCATGGTGGTGCTGATCGGCTCCGGCCACGTGGCCTACGGCCTGGGCGCCGAGCGCCAGGCCCGGCTCTGGTTCGACGGCAAGATGGCGTCCCTGATCCCGATCGTGGTCGAGGACGAGGACGGCAAAAGGCCGACGGTGCGCGCGAGCTATGCCAGCTTCCTGTGGGGCGTGGCGCGCGAGGACTATCCCGCCTACCCCTCGCTCGGCATGTCCACGGCCGAGGCGAAGGTCGACGGCTTCTACAAGGTGATCATGGTGCAGCCGAAGTCGGTGGCCGCCGAGGCCGGCGTCAAGGTCGGCGACCTCGTCACCGCGATCGAGGGCAAGCCTTACGACGACAGGGAGACCTTCAACAAGCTGCTCTCCGAGAAGCGCTGGGGCGACACGCTCGCCCTGACGGTCAAGCGGGGCGAGGAGTCGCTGGCGCTGACCGCCAAGCTGCGCCGCACGCTGCGTGAGAAGAAGGCCGCCGAGGGAGCCGGCAAGTGAGGCGGTCCGGCCGGCTCCTGCTTCCGATCGGCCTCGTCGCCGCCCTGACGGGCGCGCCGGCGCCGGCTGCGGCCGCCGAAGGCACGGTCCGCCACGCCCTGAAGGTCACGCTCGACCCCGCGACGGGCCGCATCTCCGCCGAGGACGAGCTGACGCTGCCCGCGGGCAAGGCGCCGGAGTTCCTGCTGAACGCGAACCTGGCGATCACCCGCTCGACGCCCGCGCTCGAGGAGGTGCCGCTCGGCGACGTGTCGTTCTTCTCGATCAACGCCGGCGGCGATCTCGCGCGCGGCGCAAAGCTGAAGCGCTACCGGGCCAAGACGCCTCCGGCCGACGGCAAGATCACGCTCGCATATGCCGGCCCCTTCGATTTCGGGCTGTCCGACCAGAAGGAGGAGTACACCCGCGGTTTCCGCGAGACGAGCGGGATCGTCTCGAAGCAGGGCGTGTACCTTTCGGGCAGCGGCTTCTGGTATCCGTTCGTCGGCAACGAGCTGCTCGAGTTCATGCTCGAAGTCCAGCAGCCCGCGGGCTGGCACGTGATCAGCCAGGGCAACGGCACCTCCCGCGACGACAAGGGCGTGGCGCGCTGGGAATCGCACGGCGCGATGGACGAGATCTACCTCGTCGGCGGGCCGCTGCACGTCTGGCGCGAGCAGGCGGGCAACGTCGAGGCACTCGCCTACCTGCGCGAGAAGGACGACGCGCTGGCGGCGAAGTACCTCACGGCCACGGCTCAGTACATCGAGATGTACCGCGGCCTGATCGGACCCTACCCCTACGGCAAGTTCGCTCTCGTCGAGAACTTCTGGGAGACGGGCTACGGCATGCCGTCGTTCACGTTGCTGGGCCCCCAGATCATCCGCTTCCCGTTTATCCTCACCTCGTCCTACCCGCACGAGATCCTGCACAACTGGTGGGGCAACTCGGTCTTCGTCGACTACGAGAGCGGCAACTGGTGCGAGGGCCTGACCGCGTACATGGCCGACCACCTGATCCAGGAGCAGCGAGGCAAAGGCGGCGAGTACCGCCAGGACACGCTGAAGAAGTACCGCGACTACGTCAAGGAAGGCCGCGACTTCCCGCTCACCGAGTTCCGCTCGCGCCACAGCGCGGCCACCGAGGCCGTCGGCTACGGCAAGACCTCGCTGGGCTTCCACATGCTGCGGCTGAAGGTCGGCGACGACGCCTTCCGCCGGGCGCTGCAGCGCTTCTACCGCGAGTACCGCGGCAAGCGCGCGAGCTTCGGCGACGTGCGGAAGGTGTTCGAGGCGGTCTCCGGCCGGGACCTCGCGCGCTTCTTCGACGACTGGGTGAAGCGGCCCGGCGCCGCCGTGCTGGCCGTCAGCGACACCGCCGTGCGTCGCGAGGGCGCCGCCTGGAAGCTCGAGGGAACGCTGGCGCAGACGCAGGGCGGACAGCCGTTCGCGCTCGACGTGCCGCTGGTGGTGCAGACGACCTCGGGCGTCAAGGCCGAGCGGGTCGCGCTGGACGCGGCCTCGCAGCGCTTCTCGATCACACTCGACGCCGAGCCGCGGGTGCTGAACGTCGACCCGGGCTTCGACCTCTTCCGCAAGCTCGACCCGCGCGAGACGCCGACCTCGATCGGCCAGATCTTCGGCGAGCCGAAGATCCTGGCGCTGGTTCCGGCGGGCGCGCCCGCGGACCGCCAGGCCGCTTACCGCGAGCTGATGAAGGGCTGGCAGAGCGACGCGCACGCGATCGAGGTCAAGCTCGATTCAGAGGTGGGCGAGCTGCCCGCCGACCGCGCCGTGTGGCTGCTCGGTCGCGAGAACCGCCACGCCGCCCAGCTCTTCCCCGGGCCCGTGGACGCCGCCCAGGGTCAGATGAGCGTCGAAGGCGAGAGCATGCCGCTCGCCGGTCACTCGGCCGTGCTCACGACGCGCCACCCGAAGAACGTCGAGAAGGCGATCGGCTGGCTGTTCGTCGACCCGGCCGCCGCCTTCCCGGGCATGGGCCGCAAGCTGCCGCACTACGGCAAGTACTCCTACCTCGGCTTCCAGGGCGACGAGCCGACGAACGTGATCAAGGGCCAGTGGCCGGGCGCCGACTCGCCGCTGCGTGTCGACCTGCGTCCGGGCGCCGCGCGCTCGGCGCACGTCGGGCCGCTGCCGGCGGAGTCGCGCAAGGCGCTCGCCGAGCTGCCGCCCGTCTTCTCGCAGAAGGCATTGATGGAGCACGTCGAGTTCCTGGCGGCGCCCGAGCGCGAGGGCCGCGGGCTCGGCAGCGAGGGCCTCGCCTCCGCCGCGCGCTACATCGCCGACCGCTTCAGCCGGATGGGCCTGAAGCCGGGCGGCGACCAGGGCGGCTACTTCCAGAAATTCACCGTCGAGAAGGGCCCCAAGGGCACGCCCGTCGAGGCGATGAACGTGATCGGCATCCTGGCCGGGACGAAGCCGGAGCTGGCCGGCCAGTCGGCCGTCGTCAGCGCGCACTACGACCACCTCGGCCTCGGCTGGCCCGACGTGCGCAAGGGCTCGGAAGGAAAGGTCCATCCGGGCGCCGACGACAACGCGAGCGGCGTTGCCGTGATGCTGGAGCTGGCCAAGCTGTTCGCCTCCGGCGAGAAGCCGTCGCGCACGCTGGTGTTCGTCGCCTTCAGCGCGGAGGAGGGCGGCCTGCTGGGCTCGAAACACTACGTCGAGCACCCGCCCTTCCCGATCGAGAAGACGATCGGCGTGATCAACATCGACACCGTCGGCCGGCTCGGGACGGAGAAGCTGTCCGTGCTCGGCACCGGCACCTCGATGGAGTGGCAGCACATCTTCCGCGGCGCCAGCTTCGTGACGGGCGTCGAGAGCAAGAACATCCCCGAGGCGATCCAGTCGTCCGACCAGATGAGCTTCATCCGCAAGGGGGTGCCCGGCGTGCAGATCTTCACGGTCGCCCACGGCGACTACCATGCGGTGGGCGACACGGCCGAGAAGATCGACGGCCCGGGCCTCGTGAAGGTCGCGACCTTCGTCAAGGAGGGTGTCGGCTATCTGGGCGAGCGGCCGACTCCGCTGACCAACACGATCTCGAAGGACGCCGCGGCCGCGCCCGCCCCGGCGCCCGCGGCCGCCGGCGGGGGGCAGCCCGCCCGGCGCGTCAGCTTCGGCACCGTCCCCGAGTTCACCTTTGCCGGCCCCGGCGTCAAGGTGGCGTCGGTGATGCCCGGCTCGCCCGCTGAGAAGGCCGGCGTCGAGGATGGTGACGTGATCCTGCAGATCGACGGCAAGCCGATCGCCAACCTGCAGGCCTACTCCGACCTCCTGAAGACGCTGAAGGCGGGTCAGACGATCGAAGTGCTGCTGAGCCGCGACGGCAAGCAGCAGAAGCGGAGCGCCACCGTCGTCGAGCGTTAGGCGGCCGGCGTCAGGGAAGCGCGGACTGGCCAGCTTCCGGTCCGTCCGCGCCGGAGCGCCGTCCGAGCAGCGCCAGGAACGTCAGGGCGGGGGGCGCCAGCAGCGACAGCGAGCCGACGAACTCCAGGCTGGTCGTGCGCAGGTCGATCAGCGAGCCGGCGAACAGCACGGCCGCGAGCGCCAGCAGGATCGCGTTCGCGATCAGCCCGATCCGCCGCAGGCGCCGGTAGAGCTCCCGCGTGAACGGGCCGGTCGGCACGAGACGCAAAGCACCCAGGTTGACGATGGCGAGCGCCGCCAGCGCGGCGCCAGTCCAGACGTCCGAGGAGAAGCGCGGCCGCAGCTCCAGCACGACGCCGGCCACCAGCAGGACGGCATTCGTCAGCACCGCGACCACGCGCAAGACGTGCCGGCTCTCGTCGTTCAGAGCTCTCCGCCCACCTCGATCAGCGTCTTGCCGTAGAGCTCGCGCCGCTCGAAGCGCGCATGCAGCTCGGCGACGTCGGCGAGACCGACCACCTGGGTGATCGGCAGCTTCCAGCGGCCGCTGCGGAGCGCCTCGTGGATGCCGGGCAGCTCCGCCCCCTTCGTGGCCGCCATCGCCGTGTACACCACGTAGCCGCGCACCGCGATCGTCTTGGCGTAGAGCTGGCGGCTGATGTCCACCGGCGGCGGGAAGCCCTGGATCGCGCCGATGTAGATCACCTGCCCGAGCGGCGCCACCGCGTCGTAGTTCTTCGCCGAGTCGGGACCCGCGAGACCGTCGACGATCAGGTCGACGCCGCGGCCGCCCGTCAGCCGCTTCAGCTCCGCGACCCAGTCGCCGTCGCGCGAGTCGATCACCTGGTCGTAGCCCCAGCCCTTCGCGAACGGGATCTTCGAGGCGCTGCAGGTGCCGAAGACCGTGACGCCGGCCTCCTTGGCGATCTGCACCGCCATCAGCGCGACCGAGCCCGCGGCCGCGTGCAGCAGCAGGCTGTCGCCGGCGCGCAGGCGGCCGACCGTGTGCACCAGGTGCCAGGCGGAGTAGGTGCCGGTCTGGAAGCAGGTGCCGGTCTTCCAATCGAAGCCCTCGGGGATCGGCGTCAGGCGCGCCGCGGTGGCGATCGCGAAGTCGGCGCAGCCGCCCCATTCGCCCATCGATGCCACGCGGCGCCCGACGAGCGCGACGTCCGCTCCCTCGCCGACCGCGTCCACCATCCCGCTATACTCGTAGCCAGGAACAAACGGAAAAGTGGGGGCGTTCCACTCGACGCGCTTGGCGCGTGCGTGCGTGTCGAGCGGGTTCAGGTCCGCGTAGGCGACGCGGATGCGGACCTTGCCCGGCCCGGGCTCGGGCAGCGGGACGTCCCTGAGCTTCAGGACCTCGGGGCCTCCCGGGGCGTCGGCGACGATTGCTCGCATCGGCTGGTTCCTCCTGGTGGGGATGGCGGATTCGGTGAATTGTAGCGAAGCCGAGGAGGGCCGATGGGCGACGTCAGCGCGCTGAAGGAGATCGCGCTCGGCGCGCGCGACGTGCCGGATCGCCTGCGCTTCCTGCGCGCGGCGTTCGGCCTCTCGTCAGAGCGCAGCGGGTTCGTGGACCCGGGCAGCGCGAAGGCGCTCTGGGGGCTCGACCGGCCGCTGGAAGCGGCCGTCGCCGGCCGCGCCGACGCCCCCGACGGGCCGCGGCTGCGGCTCGTCGCCGCGTCGGGCGCCCCGGCCCGCGCGGACGGGCGGCTGTCGTCTCCGGGCCCGATCGGCTTCGGCGTCACCACGCGGGGCATCCAGGCCGTGCACGCCCGCATCGCGTCGCTCGGCGTGCGCTTCCTCTCGCCGCCGGTTCGGCTCACTCCCGGCTCGCTGGGGCCGACCGGCCCCGTCCGCTGGGAGACGTTCGGCCAGGCGCCAGACGGCGAGTTCGTGGTGCTGATCGAGCGCGTCAACGCCCCCCAGCCATACGGCGTCATCTCCGGCGAGTGCGCCACCAGCGCGCCGCTGCACGCCTCTTTCGTGGTGAGCGATCTGGACGCCTGCTCGCGCTTCATGCGGGAGCTGCTGCTCCACGAGACGGTGATCCGCGACCGCGGCGAGGGAGAGGCCTTCGAGCAGGTGATGGGGACGCCCCCCGGCACGCGCTTCAGTTTCGAGATGCTGCAGCGTTCCGGGGCGCCCGCCGGCCGCATCATCTTCATCGAGTTCGAGCGACGCGCCGAGGCGAGGCCCGAAACGCCCGAGACCGCGCCGCCCGCACGCGGCGTGCAGGCGCTGCGCTACGACGTGGGCGATCTCGACGAGGTGCTGGGGCGCGTGAGCGCCGCGGGGGGCCGGCTCGCGCGCGGGCCGATCATGGTGTGCTCCGAGCTGCTGGGCTCGGGGCGCGTCGCCTGCGTGCACCCGCCGTTCGGCACGCTCGTCGAGCTGTGGCAGCCCGCCTGACGCAGGGGCGAGCGAGGAGGCGAAGAGTGAGCTCGCGACGGCAGTTTCTCGGGACCCTGGGCGCGGGCGTGCTGGCGCCCGGGGTCGTGACGGCCGGGCAGGCGCCGGCCCCGGCTTCGCCGCCGGCGGCCGCAGTCGACCCCGGCACCTCGCCCGACTGGGCGGCCGTCGCCGCCCAGTTCGACGTCGACCCGAAGCAGCTCTTCTTCAACTGCGGCACGCTGGGCACCTGCCCGCGACCCGTCCGCGAGCGCGTGATCGAGACGCTGAAGCAGCTCGACTCGCTGCCCACCTTCGAGTACTGGGCGCGCTGCATGCCGCGCGTGTTCGGCGCGCAGAAGAAGGCGGCCGCGCTGATCGGCGCTCCCGAGCCCTCCTCGGTGACTTTCACGCACAGCACCACCGAGGGCGTGAACGTCGTCGCGCGCGGGCTCGACTGGAAGCCGGGCGACGAGGTCGTGATGACGACCCACGAGCACCCGGGCGGCGACTCGATCTTCAAGCGCCTCGAGCAGACGCACGGCATCAGGATCCGCCGCTACGCGATGCCGTTCGCGCCGCCCTCGGACGAGGAGATCCTGGCTGGCATCGAGGGGCTGATCACGCCGCGCACGCGGATGCTGATGGTGTCGCACGTCGTCTACACGAACGGCCTGCTGCTGCCGGTCGGCGCGCTCGGGAAGCTCGCGCAACGGCGCGGCCTCTACTTCCTGGTGGACGGCGCCCACCCGCTCGGGCAGATGCCGATCGACGTGCAGGCGATGGACTGCGACTTCTACGCGGCGAGCGGCCACAAGTGGCTGTGCGCGCCGCGCGGCACCGGCCTGCTCTACGTGCGCCCGAGCCTGCTCGAGCGGCTCGAGCCGCTCTTCGTCAGCTACGACTACGGCCACATCCCGAAAGACGCGCGCGCGTTCCACGCGGGCGCCATGCGCCTCAACTTCACCTGGACCAACAACATCCACGACTGGATGGGGCTCGAGACTGCGATCGACTTCCACCAGGCCCTGGGCCCCGCCCGCGTGCGGGAGCGCTGCCTCTCCCTGACGCGCCGCTTCGAGCGGGGGCTGCGCGACGTGCCGAACGTCGAGCCGCTAGGGGTCGCCGCCCCGCGCGACACGCCGATGCTGACGTTCAAGGTCCACGGCCGCAGCAACACCGAGGCGTTCCGCGCGCTGAAGGGCCTGGGGATCACCGTCAAGGAAGTCGCCGACGCGGAGCTGCCGGAGCCGATCAACGCGCTGCGCGTGGCGACCCACGTCTTCAACACGGAGGAGCAGGTGGACCGCCTGCTCGAGGGCCTGCGCCTGGTGATGAGCGCCTGAACGGCGCGTTCGGCTCAGCCGTCTTCCCCGAGGGCTTCGAGGTCCGCCTTGTCCTTCGTGCGGCCGCTCGCCCGCTTGTTGCGCACGAGCGCCGCGAGCAGGTCCCGGAAGTCCTCGTTCACTCGCCCAGGCGTCGGAGGCAGGCGGGAGACTCGGCGCGCCGGTAGGCAGGGCACGAGCGCCCCGCAAGCGCGAAGGCCTCGAGCGCCAAGGGCTCCATCATCGCCAGTCGTTCTTCAGGGGTCGTGGTGGCGCTCAGATCGTCGGATGCCTCGGCACCCAGCCGGTAGACGTGCACCGGCCACGATCCCCGATCGACCAACGTTGGAGTCGGAGCATCCACAGGCTCGCCCATCGGCTCAATTATACCGTCGGGCGTCGGGGCCATTGGAGTCTCTGACCCTGTGATCTATCCTGCCCGGATGAGGGCTGCTCCCGCCGCACCTGTCAGGGACTACGACCTGACCTTCCTGAAGCGAACGGCATGCCAATAGCGCGGAACCCATCGACTGTGGACAACTCCGAGCCACTTGGGCGAGCCCTCCCCGGCGGATTCGTCGCATCGGTTCTGCCGTGGGCTTTCAGCGAGTGAGGGCTGCACCAAGGTCGAAGGCTACGAACTGGGGCCACAGGGTCCGGAATGCAGGAGCATCATCAAGGGGGGCGCCGATCATGAGCGTGTTGCGTCAACTGATGGTCTCGGTGGCGTTTGTCATTCCGGCCCTAGCGCAGGCGCAAGGCGCTGGGATCGCAGATGTCGTTCAGCGGTTGCGCAGCGGAGACCCCGCAGTTCAGCGATCGGCTTTGTTTGATGCGCGTCGGCTCGGCGCCGGCGCGGGGCGCGGGGCGACCGGCGCGGATCTGGTCGGTGCCCTGATCGAGGTCCTGGACGGGCCCGACTACCTCCACCGCATGTTCGCCGCCCAGGCGATCGGCTTCATTCGACCGGCTGCCAGCGAGGTGACGTCGGCGCTGGTGCGGGTGGCCCGTGATGCGGGGCAGCCAAGCGACGACCAGGAATCGGTGTCGAGCGCGCGCCTGGCTGCGATCGACGCGCTGCGGGAGGTTCGCGCCGATCGGGGGACCCTACTGGACGTCATCGCCGAGGCCTTGTCTGACCACAATCCCCGTGTTCGCGGCGGGGCGTGCATGCTTGCTGCGAACGTACGGCCCGACGCGCCCGAGATGCTCCCGCGGCTGAAGGAGCTGGCTGCCTCGGACCCGAGCGACCAGGTGCGGCTGGCTGCCGAGACCGCCGCCAGCGCGATGGAGAAGAGCCTGGGGGCACGGTAGCCGACACTGAGCAGCAGTGATTGCCTCCTTGCGGTCCTGCGGCGGCCCGCTCGGTGAAGATCGCCTCCGCTCGGCCGGCGTCAAGGGTGCTCGCTTGCGCTCGCACTTTCGCTGCAACGAAAGCTGGCGCCCTTGACGCCGTCTGTCGCTCCGGCGTGGGAGTTCGTCGCGGGCCGCCTCCGGCCCGCAAGGAGGATCGCCCATGTCAGCACTCGGCTTCCCGCACCGCCGGCAGCACTCCCCGGCCTCCGTGCCGGACGGCGGACCCCCGATCGACGCCCAGAAGCTGCAGGTCTACAACGTCGCGTTGGAGTTCGATGCGCTGGCCAGCGGCGTAGGCGCTGCGGCTGGCGGTTTGCGCGATCAGTTGAGCCGCGCCAGTGCCTCGGTAATCCTCAACACCGCCGAGGGTGCCGGTCGTCGCTCGCGGCGCGACAAGGCGCGCTTCTACGGGATCGCCCGGGGCAGCGCCATGGAAGCCGCGGCCTGCTGGGACCTGTTGTTCCGACGGCGTTTGATCCAGGCCGACGAGTACCACACCGGACGGGTGCTGCAGGTGCGCGTCGTGCAGATGCTCAGTGCCCTCGAGAAGCGGATGCTTGCTTCGTGAACGAGCACCGGCTCGGGGACGGGGACGTGCACGTTCACGTTTGCGTTCACGCGGACGGCCGTCCATCCGTGCCAGGTCTAGGCCAGGTTGTCCATCCCCAGCAGGGCGGCCACGGCCTTGCGGGCCATGCGTTCGCGGGCGATCAGGGCGCCGCCCGAGAGGAAGGCGACGACCCACCAGGCGTAGGCGAGGCGGGAGTAGAGCGCCATGCGGTCGGAGATGGGGAGGTCGCCGTTGGCCCCGCGGTGGCGCCAGGCCGCGACCACCTCCAGCAGCATGCCGAGCAGCGCCGAGTAGCCGAGGGCGCCGTGCAGCTTGGGGACCCAGCTTCCGGCCGCCACGATCATGCAGCCCGTCGCCGTGATGTCGAAGAGCACGCCCAGCGTCAGCCAGGCGAGCGTGCGGCTCGTGATGCGGCGGCTGCGCTGCTGCATGGCCGTGCCCACCGTGTAGCAGGCGAGCGCCAGCGTGATGATGAACACGGCGACGGCGACGATCGGCTTCACCCGCTGCTACCTCCCCACGCCGACCGCGAGGCTGTCCGGCGCGCGCCGGTCGTAGCCGCCCTCCAGCAGACCGCTGGCCGGGTCGATCACGATGCCTTGCGCCGCGCCCTGGGAGCGGATCTCCCGCAGCGCGTGCCCGCGCGCGCGCAGCCCCTCGAGCGTGTCGGGCGACAGCCCGAGGCGCTCGTGGGCGATCACGTCGGGCAGCCACTGGTGGTGGAAGCGCCCGAAGTCGATCGCCTCCTGGACGTTCATGCCGAAGTCCACCACGTTCAGGACGCACAGCAGCACGGTGTTGATGATGGTGCGGCCGCCGGGGCTGCCGATCACCATGAACGGCGCGCCGTCCTTCGCCAGGATCGTCGGCGTCATGCTCGACAGCATCCGCTTGCCGGGCGCCGCCAGGTTGGGCTCGGTGCCGATCAGGCCGTCGGCGTTCGTCAGCCCCGGCCCGGCGTTGAAGTCGCCCATCTCGTTGTTCAGCAGGAAGCCCGCGCCGGGCACCACGATGCGCGAGCCGTAGCCGTACTCGAGCGTGTAGGTGAGCGAGACCGCGTTGCGCTCGGCGTCCACCACCGACAGCTGCGTGGTCTCCTCGCTCTCGGCCGGCCAGTCGAAGCGCTCCGGGGCCGAGGGCGTCGCACGGTCGGGACGGATCGACTTGCGCAGCTCCGCCGCGTATTCCTTGGAGAGCAGCCGCTCGATCGGCATCGCGGGGTTGGCCTCGGGGTCGCCCAGATGGCGCGCGCGGTCGGCGAATGCGCGGCGCATCGCCTCGGCGATCAGGTGCGTCGCTGCGGCGGAGCCGGCCCCCAGGGCCCGCAGGTCGTAGCCCTCGAGCACGTTCAGCATCTCGACGAGCGCCGTGCCGCCCGAGCTGACGGGGGGCATCGCGATCAAGTCGTAGCCGCGGTAGCTGCCGCGCAGCGGCGTGCGGCGCTTCGGCTGATAGGCCGCCAGGTCCGCGCGCGTGACGAGGCCGCCGTTCGCCTTCATCTCCTTCTCGATCAGCAACGCGGTTTCGCCCGCGTAGAAGCCGGCCGGTCCCTGCGCCGCGATGCGCTCGAGCGTGCGCGCGAGATCCGGCTGCTTCAGCACGTCGCCCGCCTCGTAGGGCAGGCCCTGCTTCGAGAACTGCGCGATCGAGGCCGGGTAGCGCTTCATCTCGGGCAGCACGCCCGCGAGCGAGCGGGCGAGCCCGTCGGACACCACGAAGCCGTCGCGCGCGAGAGCGATCGCCGGTTCCAGCAGCCGCCGCCAGGGCAGCCTGCCGCCCTTCTCCTGCCAGGCCGCGTGCAGGCCCGCCACGGTGCCGGGCACGCCGACCGAGAGGTACGAGTCGTGATGCCGCGCAGCGTCGTACTTGCCGTCGGGGCCGAGGAACATCGTCGGCGTCGCGGCGGCGGGCGCCGTCTCGCGGAAGTCCCAGGCCGCGGGTTCGCCGCTCGCGGGCCGCAGCAGCAGGAAGCCGCCGCCGCCCACGTTGCCGGCGGTCGGATGCGTGACGGCCAGCGCGAAGGCCGTGGCGACCGCCGCGTCCACCGCGTTGCCGCCGTCCTCGAGCGCGTTCGCGCCGGCGCGCGCCGCGATCGCGTCCTGAGCGACCACCATGCCGCCCTTGGCGCGCACCGGATGGCTGAGCGCCAGGGCGCCCGGGGCGACCAGTTCGGCCAGGACGATCGCCGCCAGCATTCTCGGCACTCGCGTCCGCATCTTCGCCTCCGTTCCGCGCCCGAAGCTCCTACTTCAACACAGGAGGGCGCGCCCTGCCAAGGCGGGGGTGCGTTTGACCGCTGCTGGACGAGGTCTTAACGTACGCGCCAGCGCTGCGATGGCACTCCTCCTGAGCGTGTTGGCGGTGGCGGCGCTCGCCGCCCCGCCGCGGACGCTGCGGCTCGACTACGTCCACTCGGGCAGCGCCGCCGAGGAACGCTTCGCGCTCGCCGGCCTCGCGCTCGAGGGCGCGTGGCCCGGCCGCCCGGGACGCGAGATCGACGACACCAACCTCGGCGGCTACCGCTGCGAGGTGCGTGATCCAACCGGCCGGCTGCTCTACTCGCGCGGGTTCGCCAGCGTCTTCGCCGAGTGGCGCACGACCGACGAGGCCGGCCGCGTCCAGCGCGCCTTCCAGGAGTCCGTGCGCTTTCCGCTGCCGCAGGGACGCGTGAAGGTCGCGTTCCAGGGACGCGGCCCCGACCAGGCCTTCCGCGACCTGTGGTCGGTCGAGGTCGATCCGCAGGATCCGGCGATCGACCGCGCTCCGCCGCCCGCCGGCGTCTCCGTCTGGAGCGTGATGCGGAGCGGCGAGCCCGCCGACAAGGTCGACCTGCTGCTGGTCGGAGACGGCTACACCGTCGCCGAACGTGACAAGTGGCACCCGGACGCGCGCCGCATCGCCGAGCTGCTGTTCGCCGCGTCGCCGTTCGAGGAGCGGCGCGCGGACTTCAACGTCTGGGCGCTGGATGTGGCCTCCGACGAGAGCGGCGTCGCGCGGCCCTCCGACGGTGTCGCGCGCCGCTCGGCGATCCGCGCCGGCTACGATGCCCTCGGCTCCGAGCGCTACGTGCTGGCGTTCGGGGACCAGCGCCTGCGCGAGGCCGCGGCCGCCGCGCCGTACGAGTTCGTCGAGATCGTGGTGAACGACCGCAAGTACGGCGGCGGCGGCATCTTCGGCCAGTACGCGACCGCCGCCGCGGACAACGCCTTCACCGGCTACCTGCTGCTCCACGAGTTCGCGCACCATTTCGCGGGCCTGGCCGACGAGTACTACACGTCCGCCGTCGCCTACGCGGCCGCCAGCGGCCGGCCCGAGCCGTGGGAGCCGAACGTCAGCGCCGACCCCCGCTCGCCCAAGTGGCGCGGCCTGCTGCGGCCCGGGATGCCGCTGCCGACTCCGTGGGCCAAGGCGGAGTTCGAGGCGGCGCAGCGCGAGATCCAGCAGCGCCGCCGCAAGCTGCGCGCCGAGCAGCGGCCCGAGGCGGAAATGGAGGCGCTCTTCCGCGAGGAGCGCGCGCTGACGGCGGAGCTTCTGGGGCGCGGCCCCCACGCCCACGCGATCGGCGCTTTCGAGGGCGCGATGTACGAAGCCACGGGGTACTATCGGGCGCAGGCCGACTGCATCATGTTCACCCGCAGCGAAGCGTTCTGTGCGGCATGCCGCCGCGCGATCCTGCGCGTGATCGACCTGTACACGAGGCCGGCCGCGTGAACGGAAGAGAACGCCACGACGAGATGGGCAGCGCCGCCGCCGACGAGCTGGCCGGCCTCGACGCCGTCGAGGATCCCGGTGGCGAGGTCGTTCGCACGCTCGACGAGAGCGACTTCGCCGAGATCGTGCAGGATCTCAGCCGGCGGCGCTGGACGGGCACGCTGTCGATCAGCCACCTCGGCATCAGCAAGCGCGTGGTGGCGCAGAACGGCCGCCTGGTCTTCGCCTCCTCCACCAGCAAGGACGACCGCATGGGCGAGCTGCTGTTCCGCCGTGGCCGCCTGACGCTGCAGCAGTACCTCGACGCGGGCGCCGCGGTGCAGAAGGGCAAGCGCCTGGGCGCCGTGCTGGTGGAGCAGGGCGTGCTGAAGCCCGAGGACCTCGTGTCCGTCGTGGTGGATCACACCCAGGAGGTGATCTACAGCTTGTTCCAGTGGACGGCGGGCCTGTGCCGGATGCGGCCTGGCGTCGACCAGCAGGAGTCGATCACGCTCAAGATGAGCACGCCGGACATGATCCTCGAGGGCATCCGGCGCATCGGCGCCTGGAGCCGCATCGAGCGCGGCCTCGGCGGGGTCGAGGCGCGCTATCAGCGCGTGCCGGACTGGGAGCAACTCGCCGAGCAGATGACGCTCAGCGAGAAGCGGCGCGGCCTGCTCGCGGCCCTGGAGCGCGAGCGCACCGTGGTCGACCTGTGCGCCGAGTCGCCGCTGCCGAGCTTCGAGGTCTGCCGCACGCTGTGGGCGTTCCGCGTGATCGGCGTGATCGCCAAGGGCTGACGGCCGGCCGGCCCGCTCAGCGCAGGCGGAAGTCCAGCGTCACCTCGAGCCGTACCGGCACCGGCATGCCGCGCAGCAGCGTTGGCGTGTAGACCCAGCGCGTGACGGCGTCGAGCGCCGCTTCGCGGAGCAGCGCCGGGCCCTCGACCACGCGCGCTTCCCGCACGCGACCGTCCGGTCCCAGCGTGCACTCGACACGGACGCGGCCCGCGACCCGTGCGGCGCGCGCCAGCTCCGGGTACACGGGGGCCGGCTGGCGCAGCGGCCGGGGCGGCCGCACGTCGACGCCGGCGCGCAGCACGGCACTCGCGGGCCCTCCCCCGGGGCCTGAGCCCACTCCGTCGCCGCTGGGACCATCGAACGGACGCCCAGCTCCGCAGCCGAGCAGACAGCTGCCGGTATCCTCGGGCGGGTCGGCAGGGTTCTCGACTTCGCCAAACGCACGGAGGTCCGGCGCCGGTCTCGTCGAAGCCTGCTGATCGGCCGATGCCGCGTCGGCCCGCGGTGCCGCGGACCGCGAGCTCGCGGAGGCGGCGCGCGCCCGGTCGCGGGAAGGTGTGGGGTTCCGCGCGGGTTCGCGCCGGGGCTGCACCGTGACGACGACCGGCAGCCTCAGCGGCGGCGCCACGGAGGCGAAGGCGGCGCCGCGCACCTCGGGCAGCGCGGCGTCGAACGCGAGCGGCGCCAGCAGGAGCGCGGCGCCGGCTCCAGCGTGGAGCGCGAACGACAGCGGCCAGGCTGACCCTCGGAAGACGGAACCGCCCGCGACCAGGGACCGCATCGTGCTCCTCCTTGCCTGCCTACAGGAGGAGACACCGCCGACCCGTCAGCGGTTCCCGGCCTCCCAGGCCTCGGCCATGGCGATCCGCTCGACGGCCGGCGGGTGCGTCGCGAAGAAGATCACGGCAGCGTCGGGCGGCGCCAGATCGCCGAGGTTGTCGGTCGCCAGCCGCCGCTCGGCGTCCACGAACACGCGCGCGCTGCCGCCGAGCTCGAGCGCGGCCCGGTCGGCTTCGCGCTCGAAGGCGCGGCTGACGGCGTTCTGGATCGGCGCCGTCAGGAAGCCGGCGAGAGAGGCGACGAGCAGGAGCAACGGCAGGCCGGCCGGATCGGCCAGGCCCCCGATGCCGGCAGCCTCGCGGGTGCTCGCGAGGCCGAACAGCCACTGCAGCAGGAAGAAGCCGACGGCGGCGCCGAGCGTGCCGAGCGCCAGGCCCTTGGCGATGTGGTGCGCGCGCCAGTGGCCGATCTCGTGCGCCAGGATCGACAGCGTCTCCTCGCGCGTGTGGCTCGCGAGCAGCGTGTCGTAGAGCACGATGCGCCGGGTGCTCCCGAAGCCGGCGAAGTAGGCGTTGGTGAAGCGGCCCTGGCGCGAGGCGTCCATCACCAGCACGTCGCGCACCGGCAGCCCCGCGCGCTCGGTCATCGCACGCACGTCGCCGAGCAGGGCTGCCTGCGGCGTCTGCCCGAGCGGGGTGAAGCGGTTGAAGAGCGGCGCGATCACGAGCGGCGCGGCGTAGGCGATCAGCACGCCGACGAGCGCGCTGCCGGCCGTGGCCGCGAGCCAGAAGCCGCGCGGCAGCGCCCGCGCCGCGAGGTAGAAGCCGAGCGTCAGCGCGAGCCCCAGCAGCGCGCCGATGCCCAGCGCCTTCGCGTAGTCGGCGAGCCAGCCCAGGAACGCCCGGTCGCTGAGGCCCCACGCCTTCGGGTGGACGTGCCCGAGGAACACGCTGAACGGAAAGGACGCGAGCCGCTGCAGCACGAAGCAGAGCGCCGCCACCGCGGCGACGGCGAGGGCGTAGCGCAGCAGGCCCGGCTCGCGGCCGGCCGCGCGCTCGGCGAGGCGCCCCGCCAGCCCGGAGCTGGCGAGCCAGCCGAGCAGCGCGAGCTGCAGCGTCGTGTGCAGCCAGACCGCCGCCCGCACCTCGCGGGCCCGCCGCCGGCCGCGGGCGATCTCTTCCTCGCTGAAGTGCCGGCGGGCGAGCGCCTCGCGCTGCGCCGAGCTGGTGAAGGTCGACAGCGCGTAGACGGCCTGCACCGCCAGGATTGCCGCCAGCAGCAGGCCCTTCACGACGGCCATGATAGCCCGCGCGGCGAGCCTCGGGCGGGGCTTCGGCTACACTCGCCGCTGGATGAGTGCTCGTCAAGCGCTTCTCGCGGGCCTCGCCGGGCTCGCGGCCCTGCTCCCGGCGGTCCCGCTTCCGGCCGAGGTCCAGGGCGCGGAGCTGCTGCTCGAGGTCTGGCCGCTGGCGACGCCCGGCTTCGTGCCGGCGGCGGCGCCGCCCCGCTTCGTGCTGCTGGGCAAGGGCCAGTTCTACGTCGGGGGCAGCGCCGAGATCGCGAGCGGGCAGCTCGACTCGCGCGAGGCGAAGGACCTCGGCAAGCGCCTGGATCGCCTGCGCAAGCTGCCGGGGCTCGGCTCGCAGGTGGCCCTGGGGCCGGGAGACACGAGCTATCGCCTGACGCTCTCGGGCAAGCGGCCGCTCACGATCGTGGCGACCGGGGATCCGGCGACCGCGCCGCGCGCGATCCGGCCGCTCGCCGACCTGCTCGCCGAGCTGGCGGCGTTCGAGCATCCGTCGCTGCGCATCGTCCAGCCGCAGCAACTGGCCGTCTCCGCGCGCGACGAGCGACTCGACGGCGGCTGCCGGAGCTGGAGCCTGCCGGTGCCGCTGCGGGCGGCGCTCTCCGGGCCGCAGCTCGTCCCGCAGGCGTCCGCCGCCGGCTGGCCGAGAGGCGCCTGGGCGGCGTCCGTCTGCGACGGCGACAGGCGCTACGCGGTGACGCTGCGGCCGCTGCTGCCCGGCGAGCGGCCCTGACCGCGGGCCGCCGAAATGCCCGCTTGACAAGCGGGCGGGAGGCCCATGCTATAGTCCCTCTCCGGAGGAAGACGATGATCGGACCGCGTTGGGCGGGCCGCCCTTGAGGGGCTCGCGTCACTCGCGGCGCCATCGTCACCATCGTCACAACCGGCCCGGCGGCCCCCCGGACGCACAGGGGCAGCGAGGGTCGAGGGACCCCCGACAAGCGCCGATCCCCACGACGGGGCCTACGACGCCCGCACAGGGCGTCGCAGAGATTACGGACGGCGCCGGCGGGTACCTGAGGCTGTTACAGAACAACTACCTGTCGCATCGCGACGACGTCGTGATTCCCGCGCAGATCGCGCGAGATTGCGGCCTTCGCGATGGGGTGGAGTTGGAAGGCCTCGCGCGTGACGGTGGCGGCGGACGCCGCGTTCTCGTAGAAGTCCAGAAGGTGATGGGGCTCTCGCCCGAAGAGGCGAAGGCGCTGCCCCACTTCCAGGACCTGGTCTCGATCAACCCGAACCAGGCGTTCCGGCTCTCGGGGGAGCAGTCCGAGATCAGCCTGCGCATCATCGACCTGATCTCTCCGATCGGGCGGGGTCAGCGCGGCCTGATCGTGTCGCCGCCCAAGGCGGGCAAGACCACCCTGCTCGAGCACCTCGGGCAGTCGATCTCCAAGCACCACCCGGAGACGCACCTGATCCTGCTGCTCGTCGACGAGCGGCCGGAGGAGGTGACGCACTTCCGTCGCGCCGTGCGCGCCGAGGTGCTGGCGAGCTCGTCCGACTCGGCCTCCGACTCGCACATCCGCCTCGCGCGCCTCGCGATGGAGCGCTCGAAGCGGCTGGTCGAGGCCGGGCGCCACGTGGTGATCCTGCTCGACTCGCTCACCCGCCTCGGCCGCGCCTCGAACCGCGAGATGGGTCCCGGCGGGCGCACCATGAGCGGCGGCGTCGACAACCGCGCGCTGCAGTTCCCGCGTCAGTTCTTCGGCGCGGCGCGCAACTGCGAGGGCAGCGGCAGCCTGACGATCCTGGCGACCGCCCTCGTCGACACCGGCAGCCGGATGGACGAGGTCATCTTCCAGGAGTTCAAGGGCACCGGGAACATGGAGCTGATCCTCGACCGCGGCATCGCCGATCGCCGCATCTTCCCCGCGGTCGACGTGCTGAAGTCCGGCACCCGGCGCGAGGAGCTGCTGTGCTCGCCCGAGGAGCTTGCCAAGCGGCACCTGCTGCGGCGCGCGCTCGCCGACCTGTCGCCGATCGAGGCCGCCCAGTTCCTGGTGGACAAGCTGCAGAAGACCCCCTCGAACGCGGCGTTCCTCGGCGGCCTGGTGGTGCCCTCGCAGAGCGCTTCGGCCCGGCGTTTTCGCTAGCGGCCCGCGGGCCGTCTTCGGGAGGTGCCGCGATGAACCAGGAGCATCACCGCTGGTACTCCCAGCGCGCCGGCCGCGAGATGGGCATCCGCGTGCACGGCCACTACGGGATGCCGATCCTCGTGTTTCCCACGAGCGGCGGCAACGAGTGGGAGTACGAGAACCAGGGCATGATCTCGGCGCTCGCCCACCACGTCGAGGGCGGCCGCGTCCGGTTCTTCTGCGTCGACTCGCTGAACAACGAGTCCTGGTACAACGAGCAGGCGCACCCGCGCCACCGCAGCTACGTGCAGGCGATGTACGACGCGTACGTCGCCTTCGAGGCGGTGCCCTTCATCTACGACATGTGCCGCACGCCGGGCATCGCGATCACCACCAGCGGCAGCTCGTTCGGGGCCTATCACGCGGCCAACACGCTGCTGAAGCACCCCGACGTGGTCAAGCGCTGCCTGGCCCTGTCGGGCGTCTACGACGTCCGCAAGTTCATGGACGGCGACTACGACGACAACTTCTACTTCAACAACCCCGTCGACTACATGGTGAACCTGTCGGACCCGTACTACCTCGGCCACCTGCACGGCTGCGACATCCGCCTGGTGACCGGGCACGGTCCCTGGGAGGACTCGCGGCCGACCCACCAACTCTCGGACGTGCTGAAGGCCAAGGGCGTCCCGCACTCGGTCGACGACTGGGGCGCCGAAGGCGGCCACGACTGGCCGTACTGGAAGCGCCAGATGGACGTCTACATCGGGCGGCTGTTCTAGGCACGAAGCCACAGGCCGGCACGCACCTGGTCCGTAGCTGCCGGCCGGGCGGCGCCGGGGCACACGCCTCCTCGGGACGCTGCGCGGCGCATCACCCTCAAGAGGAAGGTCAGTGGCCGCGCCGCTCCGCTCGATTCGGTGCGGACGCTGTGGCGCATCCGGTGCGTTGGGATGCGCGCCTCATACGCCCTCGTCAGCGTGACCCACGCCGCCGCCCGCGGCCGAAGCGGGCTCGGGGAACGCGCGGCGGCGCTGGCGCGTTCGCCGTCTGGCCTAGGGCTGGCGACCGGTCAGCTCCCAGCTGATCAGCGGGACCGGGATCATGCCGGCCGCCAGGAACTCGTCGAAGAAGGTCTCGAGCGAGTAGGCGGGGCCCTGTGTCCGCGCGCGCTCGGCGAGCAAGCGCTCGACCAGCAGCTTGCCGGTGAGGTAGCTGGTGCCGTAGCCGGGCTGCTGCAGATAGAGGTGCTGCTCGCCCCAGACGAGATCGCCGTCGGGCCGGAACCAACCCCGCGGCGTCCGTTCGCTGGCGAAGCGCACCGCCTGCTCGAGGCTCCACTCGTTGCTCTGCACCCGCAGCCCCGCGATCGCGCGCGCCGCGCGCTGCGCGACCATCACGTAGACGAGCTCGCGTGCCCGCGGGTTGTCGTCGAAGAGGCCCGCGCCCAGCATCAGCTCCTCCATCGCGGTGGCGAAGCCCTCGGCGCGGCTGTCCCAGATGTTGTAGAGCGGGGCTCGGCTGCGGATCGGGCTCGGGTGCGGCTCCGCCAGCATGCGGGCCTTGTCGACCCAGTGCACCTGGTGGCAGCGCATCACGCGCGGGTCGCGCAGGTCGACTTCGTCGAAGAAGTCCCGTCGCTCCGGCGGGGCGAAGAGCGCGATGCGGGCGCGCAGCGCGGGCGCCGCGTACGCCGGCACGCGCATCACCCGCTTCTCGCGCAGGAAGCCGAGGAACGAGTCGATCGCGGCGTTCGCCCGCCGCTGCCACTCCGCGTCGCTCGCGGCCGGCTCGAGCGGCGGCAGCGAGCGGTTGCGATGCTCCTCGAGCTTCAGGTAGGCCGTGGCCCGCTCGAGCTCGCGCTCCATCAGCAGCAGCTCCCCGCGCCAGCCGAACGGCAGCAGGTGGACGTTGCGCTGGACCCAGTCGTAGCTCTCGACGCCGACACCCGAGGCGGCGGTCCTCGACGGAAGCTCCCGCTCCAGCCAGCTGACGAAGGCGTCGGCGGCGACGCGTGCGCGGCGGGCGTCGGCCACCAGCGCGGGGTGGTGCTGCTGCATTGTCGCCTCGAGGCCGGCGAGCGCCGCGCTCTGGTCCTTCTGCGCGCGGATCCCGAGCCGCCACAGGTCGCGGGCGTCCCCGACCAGGTTGGCGCGCGCGTGCTCGAGGATCGCCGGGATCGCCCGCAGGCGGGCAGCGAAGGCTGCCTGCTCGGCGGCCGCTAGCGGGAACGTGTAGCGCCACAGCTCGATCGTTCCCGCCATGACGGGCCCCTCGCGCAGGGGCGTATCGCTCTCGGAGCCGGTCACGACGGAGTAGAAGGCGGGATCGCGGACCCACGGCCGCAGCACGCGCTGGTCGAAGTCGAGACCATTCATCTCGGCCTGAACGAGCGCGCGATCGACACGCCGCGCGACCGGCCAGCCGCTCGGGTCGATCGCCTCGAGACGCTCTCGCAGGGCGCCCAGGCCGCGCCGCTGCTCCTCCATCGCGGCCGGGCGGTAGTCGGGAACGCCCTCGCGCACGCGGGGTTGCTGGAACTCCCGCCACTCGCCGAACAGCGCGACCAGCCGCGCGTACCCGCTCTCGGACGGGTCGCCCTGGCCGAGAGCGCCGGAACTGCCTGCCAGCCACGCCGCCCAGACCACGAGTGCGGACCGACTCCCTGCGCGCATGTGGGCCTCCGGTGAGCCGGAGTCTAAGTGTCTCGCCGCCGATGTGGCGTGGCGAAGGCCGCGCGACTTCGGTCAGGAGACACCAGCGCCGCCAGGGCTGCCAGTAGCGGCGAGTCACTCGTCGCGCAGCGCTTCCACCGGATCCGTCCGCAGCGCGCGCCGCGCCGGACCCGCGCAGGCGAGCAGGCCTGCGATCAGCAGCGCCGTGAGCGCGGCCGAGGCCGCCCACGGGTCCGCCGCGTCGATCTCCGTCACCAGGCCCTGCGCGACGCGGCGCAGCGCGAGCGTCGCCAGGAAGCCGGCGAGCGCGCCCGCCGTGACGAGCGCCAAGCCGCGGGTGAGCACGCCGCGCAGGATGCGGCCGGGGTCCGCACCCAGCGCCAGCCGGATCGCGATCTCGCGCGTCTCGGCGGCCACGCGCGAGCCCAGGACCCCGTACACGCCGAGGCAGCACAGCAGCAGGCCGAAGCCCGCGAAGCCTCCGAAGAGCGAGGCCGACAGCCGCGCGGGCGCGAGCCGTTCCGACGCCAGCATCTCGGCCGTCCGCAGCTGGTAGACGGGGAGCGAGCCGTCCACCTCGGCCACCGCGCGCCGCAGGGCGCTCTCCGCGATCGCCCCGCCGCGCGCGCGCACCACGAAGACCGCGCGGCCCGCGAAGCCGAGCGCAGCCTCCTGCGGCTGGGCGAGATACATGCTGGCGGCGATCTCGGTGGCCTCGCGCACGTCGGGCACCACGCCGACCACCGTGAGCGGCACGTCGCCCGCGGCGCGCACGCTGACCAGCGCCCGGCCGAGCGGATCCTCGCCGCGGAAGTGCTTGCGCGCGAGAGACTGGGACAGCACGGCGACGCGCTCCGAGGCCGGCCCGTCGCGTTCGTCGAGCAGCCGGCCGCGGATCGCGGCGAGGCCCATCGCTTCGAAGAACCCGGGCGTCACCAGTCGCATGTTGGCGATCGGGGCCTCGACGGCCGGGTCCAGGTCCGCGCGGCGCACGCGGATGCCGGTGGTGCCGCCGTTCGAGGGGAACAAGTTGGTCGAGCCCGCCGCTTCGACGCCGGGCAGGGCGCGCAGGCCCTCCTCGACAGCGTGCACCAGGGCGATGCGGCGGGCGGGCGTGTAGGCCGGACCGTCGTAGGCGAGCGAGAAGAGCTGGAGGCCCTCCGGCGCGTAGCCGAGATCGGCCCGCTGTTGTCGCGCCAGGTCTCGCGCCATCAGGGCCGCGCCCGAGAGCAGCACCAGGCTGAGGCCGACCTGCGCGACGGCGAAGCCGTCGAGCCAGCGCGCGCTCCCGGCCACGCCGCGCGAGGAGCTGGTGAGCGCCTCGCGCAGGTCGACCCGCGCGGCTCCCAGCGCCGGCGCGGCGCCGAGCGCCAGCCCCGAGGCGAGGCTCGCCAGCACGGCCCAGCCGAGGGCCGCCGCGTCGAGCGCGGGACCTTCGACGGTGTGCGAGAGGCCGGTGGGCAGCAGCTGACCGAGGCCGTCGATAGCGAAGCGCGCGAGCAGCAGCCCGAGGCTGCCCCCGGCGAGCGCGAGGGTCAGGCTCTCCGCCAGCACCAGACGCATCTGGCGCAGCCGCGTGGCGCCGAGCGCCCGGCGCACCGCCAGCTCCCGGCGCCGGCCCAGCGTGCGCACGAGCAACAGGTTCGCCAGGTTCGCGCAGACGATCAGCAGCAGGAAGCCGGTGGCGCCGAAGAGCGCCAGCAGCGTGCGCGAGCCCTCGCCGACGAGCGTCTCCCGCAGCGGGAAGGGCACGAGTGTCGCATCGCGGTGCAGGGCCGGCAGCTCGATCGCCAGCGGGCGCGAGATCGCCTTCAGCTCCGCCGCGGCCTGGGCGACGCTCACGCCTGGGCGGACGCGGCCGACGACGTTGAAGCTCCAGGAGCGCTCCGAGCCGGGCACCAGCCGCAGCGGCAGCCACAGATCCGCCGCGTACGGGTAGCGGAAGCCCGGCGGCATCACGCCGACGACGCTGCGGCGCACGCCGTTCGCCAGCAGCGTGCTCCCCAGCGCGCGCGGGTCGGCGCCCAGCCGGTCGCGCCAGAAGCCGTGGCTGACCAGCACCGCCGGCGCGTCGTCGCCCGCCGCGTACTCGTCGGCCGTGAAGCTCCGGCCCAGGATCGGCTCCACCTTCAGCGTGCGGGCCCAGCCCGCGTCGACGGCGATGCCCGTCACCTGCTCGGGGGCCGCGCCCATCTGGAGCGTGACGTCGGTGAACCGCTGCGCGGCGAGCTCCGCGAAGCTCTTCGCCCGCTCGCGGATCGCCAGCGTCGTCTCGGCCCGCAGGCTGTAGCGATCGGCGTCGCCTTCGCGCATCAGGTAGACGCGCACCAGCCGGTCCTCGTCGGCGAAAGGCAGCGGCCGGCCCACGGCCGCCCAGGCGGTCGTGAAGAGAGCGGTGCTGCCGCCGATGCCGAACGCCAGCGTCAGCAAGGCCACCAGCGCGAAACCCGGGCGCCGCCCGAGCGCTCGCTGCGCGAAACGCAGATCGTGGGCGAATCCGTCCATCTTCTTGTTCCTCCGAGCGCTCGACGTGGCTTGTGAACGGATGTCACGCGGCAAAGCGCGTGCCCGCTGGCTGGCGGCGGGCTGGGGCCCGAGCCCGGATCGGCCCCCAGGCGGTCGATGCGGCCTCGCGCTCGGCTCCAGCGGGGCCCCCCGGCTCGCTGCACCTCCGGTCGCGCAGCCGGCGCCGGCGGGCGTTCGCCCCCCGGCCCCGTCCGTGGCCGGGCAGCGGGCGTCCCGGAAGCGAGCGGCGCGGTGGCGCGCTGCTTCAGCGGCGTCTTCGTGTGACCGAGTCGGCGGACGGCGGTCCGCTCCCGGCGGCTGACGCCTCCTGCCGGAACAGGCGCCATGCGCGCCTCGTCTCTTCGGCTAAGCTGATCGGACGCCTCGGCCCGTCGCGAGAGGCGATTTCATCGGCGCCGGACGGCCGGTTCCCGCCGTCTGGCGGCGGCCGCAGGCGCCTCGGCGCCCGGCACACCGCGGTCGGGGAACCCCACGGGACGGAGTGTCACGACGTGAGTGATCTGAAGGGCGACCTCGCTTCCCTGCGCATCGACCGCTCGAAGCCGAACGGCGGGCGCAGCTGGCCGCTGCTGTTGCTGCTGCCGGGCCTGCTGTTGCTCGGCTTCCTCTATGTCGTCCGCCTCCGCGCCGCCATCGGGGCGGTCGAGGTCGAGACGACGCGTGCGACCCTCGTCGCCGCCGCGGACCAGCGGGGCCCGGCGGGCTCGCCGATCCTGACGGCCTCCGGCTACGTGGTCGCCCGCCGCAAGGCCGTGGTGTCCGCCAAGATCCAGGGCCGGCTGTCGGAGCTGCGCGTCGAGGAGGGCAGCCGCGTGCGCGAAGGCGAGCTGATCGCCCGGCTCGAGAGCGCCGACAACGAGGCGCAGGTGCTGCGCGCGCGAGCGGCGGTCGCCCGCGCCCAGGCGGATCTCGCCGAGCAGCGGCGCCAGGCCCGTGTCGCCGCCGACCTGGCGAGCCAGAGCGTGCTCGCGAAGGACGCGCTCGAGGCCGCTGAGAGCCGCGTCGCGATCGCAGCGGCCGCCCTGAGCCAGGCGGAGGCCGACGTCGCGCTCTACCTGGCGCTGCTGCAGAACACCGTGATCCGGGCGCCCTTCAGCGGCGTCGTGGTCAAGAAGATGGCCGAGGTCGGCGAGAGCGTCGCGCCGATCCCGCCGGGCGTGAACATCTCCACCGCCTCGGGTGCGATCGTGGCGCTGGCGGACCTCGAGACCCTCGAGGTCGAGGTCGACGTCGCCGAGTCGAACGTGGCCAAGCTCGGCGCGAGCCAGCCCGCCGAGGTGACGGTCGAGGCGTTTCCCGACCGTCGCTACCGCGCGGCCCTGCGCCAGGTGATCCCGACCGCCGATCGCACCAAGGCGACCGTGATGGTGAAGGTCACGATCCTCGACAAGGACAAGGACCTGAAGCCGGAGATGAGCGCGAAGGTCACGTTCCTGGAGGCAGCGTCCGCCGAGTCGGGCTCGGCGGAGCCGGCCGTTCCGAGCGCGCCCCTGGTGACGGTGCCCAAAGAGGCCGTCGCCACGCGCGACGGTGCGACGTTCGTGTTCGAGGTGAAGGACGGCAAGGTGCTGCGGCGTGCCGTTGAGCTCGGCAACGAGCGCGACGGCCGCCGGGTGGTGAAGGCGGGCCTCACCGGCGGCGAGACGCTGGTCACGCGGCCGCCCGACGCGCTCAACGACGGCGATTCGGTGAAGGTGAAGGGATGAACGCAGCGATGGTCGACGTCCGGCAGGTACGCAGGGTGTACCGCCGGGATACTCAGGAGATCACGGTGCTCGACGGCATCGAGCTCGAGGTGCCGGAGGGCGAGTTCCTGGCCCTGATGGGCCCCTCGGGCTCGGGCAAGACGACGCTGCTCAACCTGATCGCCGGCATCGACCGGCCCACCTCGGGCCAGGTGATCGTGGCGGGCACCGACGTCTCGACGCTCAACGAGAGCGCGCTCGCGGCCTGGCGCAGCCACAACGTCGGCTTCATCTTCCAGTTCTACAACCTGATCCCGGTGCTCTCCGCGGTCGAGAACGTGGAGCTGCCGCTGCTGCTCACCTCGCTCAAGAAGAAAGAGCGGCGCGAGCGCGCTCTCACCGCGCTCAAGGTCGTCGGGCTCGCGGACCGCGCTCAGCACTACCCGCGCCAGCTCTCGGGCGGGCAGGAACAGCGCGTCGCGATCGCGCGCGCGATCGTGGGCGACCCGAAGATCCTGGTGGCCGACGAGCCGACGGGGGACCTCGACGCCAGGAGCGCCCACGAGATCCTCGACCTGATGCAGTCGCTCAACAGGGACTTCAAGAAGACGATCGTGATGGTGACGCACGACCCGCGCGCCGCCGAGCGCGCGCACGTCCAGCGCCACCTCGAGAAGGGCGCGCTGGTGACGTCGGCCGTGGCCACGCCCTACTGAGCGGAGCCGAGATGAAGTACCTGCCCTACCTGTTGAAGCATCTGCGCCGGAACTGGGTCCGCACCGGCAGCACGCTGGTGGCGATGGCCGTCTGCATCTTCCTGTTCTGCACCCTGCAGACGGTGCTCGCCGAGGTCAACGGCATGCTCGAGAGCTCGAGCGCCAACCGGCTGGTGACGCGCCACGCGGTCAGCCTCGTCTTCAACACGCCGCTCGCCTACGGCCCGCGCATCGCCGCCGTGCCCGGCGTGAAGCGGGTGGCGAACACGAGCTGGTTCGGCGGCTCGCTGCCCGCGAAGAAGGAGGGCAAGGCCGACGCGGGCGCCGCCTCCACGACCGACTGGAGCAACTTCTTCCCGAACATGGCCGTCGACTCCGAGCCCTACTTCGCGATGTCCCCGGAGTACCAGGTGCCGCCCGACCAGTGGCGCGAGTACCTGCAGGACCTGCAGGGAGCGGCGATCGGGCGCAAGCTGGCCGACAAGTTCGGCTGGAAGCTCGGCGACCGCTTCTTCCTCGAGAGCTTCATCCCGCCCTATCGCAAGCGCAGCGGGCCCTTCGAGTTCGTGGTGCGTGCGATCTTCGACACCGACCTGGCGAAGCACCCCGGCACCGACACCAACGTGATGTTCTTCCACTTCAAGTACCTCTACGAGGGCACCGGCCAGCGCGTGGGCTCGGGGACCTGGACCGTGGAGATCGACGATCCCACCCAGGCGGGGACGGTCTCGAAGGCGATCGACGCCCTGTTCGAGAACTCGGACGCCCAGACGCGCACCGAGACCGAGCAGGCCTTCCGCGCCGGCTTCATCGCGATGGCCGGCAACCTGGCGCTGCTGTTGAACGGCATCGGGCTCGCGGTCACCTTCACGATCCTGCTGGTGACCGCCAACACCATGAGCATGGCCGTGCGCGAGCGGCGCACGGAGATCGCCGTGCTGAAGACGCTCGGCTTCTCGAGCCGGCACGTGATGGGGCTGATCGTGGCGGAGGCGCTGCTGCTGGGCGTGCTGGGCGGCGCCCTCGGCATCGGCGGCAGTCACGCGGTGATGTGGACGCTCACCAACACGCCCGGCATCAAGGACGCGCTCGCGGGCGTCGGCCTGTCGAGCCTGGCGCTCAAGCCCGCGATCGGCGCGCTCGGCTTCGGGGTGGCGATCGTGCTGGGCTTCGCCGCGGGCTTCGTGCCCGCGTACTCGGCCTACAAGGCCCGCATCACCGACACCTTGCGCACGGTCTGAGGCAGAACATGGCGATACCCCTTTCCTACAACGTCCGCAACGTCCGCCAGCGCTGGCAGGTCGCGCTGCTGGCCGTGTTCGGCATCGCGCTGGTGGTCGCGGTGTTCACGGTGCTGATGTCGATGTCCGAGGGCTTCCGGCTCGCCTTCCGCTCGACCGGCCGGCCGGACAACGCGATCGTCTATCAGCGCGGCTCGGCCTCGGAGATGACCTCGGCGGTGCCGCTCTCCCAGCGCAACATGATCCTGGTCGACGAGCGCGTCGCGCGCGGGCCCGACGGCGAGTCGCTCGCCTCCTGGGACTGGGTAGTGGTGATCGGCCTGCCCAAGCAGACCGACGGCCAGCTCACGAACGTCAACCTGCGCGCGGTGTCGAAGCGCGCCTTCGAGGTGCGCGGAGGCATCTCGATCGTCGAGGGACGCAGCTTCCAGCCGGGGCTCGACGAGGTGATCGTGGGGCGGAAGATCGCGCAGCGCATCACCGGCCTGGAGGTCGGCGGCAGCGTCAAGTACCAGCGCAAGCAGTTCAAGATCGTCGGCCTGTTCGCCGCCGAGGGCGAGGCCTTCGAGAGCGAGATCTGGGGCGACTACGACGTCTTCGGCCAGGTGTTCCAGCGCGGCGCCGGTTCGAACTCGCTGGTGATGCGCATGCAGGACCCCGCCCAGATCCCCGAGCTCGACAAGTGGATCCGGGCGCAGCCGCAGATGCAGCTCCAGGCGAGCTCCGAGCGCAAGTACTACGAGGAGCAGGCGGGCCCGCTCGCCACCATCCTCAAGATCCTGGCGCGCGCGGTTTCCTTCATCATGGGCATCGGCGCGGTCTTCGGCGCGATGAACACGATGTACGCGATCGTGGCCTCGCGCACGCGCGAGATCGGCACCCTGCGCGCGCTCGGCTTCTCGCGGCGCGCGATCCTCGCCTCGTTCGTAATCGAGTCGGTGATCCTGGCGGGCCTGGGCGGGGCGCTCGGCTGCCTGCTGGCCTTCCCGATGAACGGCTTCTCGACCGGCACCGGGCAGACGCAGAGCTTCAGCGAGATCGCCTTCGCCTTCCGCATCACCCCCGAGATCCTGGCGACCGCGATGGCGTTCGCGCTGCTGATGGGTCTCGTCGGGGGCCTGCTGCCCGCCGTGCGCGGCGCGCGGCTGCCGATCACCAGCGCGCTACGCGAGGCGTGAGGAACCCGGCTAACGCTTCAGGTCCTTGACCAGCAGCTTGTCGCCGTAGTGGACGCGGAGCCTGGTGCCGTCCTTGTCGGGGGCGAACTCCAGCTTCAGGGACGGGGCGGTCGCGCTCGCGAGATCGAAGCGGACGGGCTGCTTCAGCACGGTCGTTCCCTCGGGCGTCGGCGTCATCGCGTTGCCGGGCTGCAGGAACTCGGCGACCTCGATCTTGCGCAGCTCCAGGCTCATGCCCGCGTCGTCGGGCGTGTTGGGATGGAAGACCAGCGCGTAGTTGCCCGCGGGCACCTTGGTGCCGTCGAGCGTGAAGCCGCCGGAGCTTTCGAGGCGGGCGAACGGCCAGGTGCGCTTGTTGTAGAAGGAGTCCCCCGGGCGCTCCATCGTGGCGAACGTCGCCGGTCCCCAGGGCACGTTGAGGAAGAAGGCCTTCAGGCCGGGCGCCTCGGCGGTGTTGATGACCACCGGCACGGGCGTGGGCTTGGCGGCCTCTTGCGAGGCGGCCGGAAGCGAAAGCAGCGAAACGGCGAACGAGAGAGCGAGAGCGCGTGTCATCGAGCCAGTGTAGCGCGAGAACGGCCCTCGCTTCAGCGCAGCCTCGCGCCCAGGAAGCGCAGGCTGCGTTCGAGCACCGAGCGGACGTACTCGTAGCCGTGATCGCCGGGGTAGAGGCCGAACTCGTGGCGCACGCCGCGCCGCTCCAGGATCTCGTGGAGCGCCCGGTTGCCTTCGTAGAGGCCGTAGCGGTCGGTTTCGCCGCAGTCGAACGAGAGAGCGGGCGCCGTCTTCGGGTCGGCCTTCAGCGCGAGGGCCAGCGGATCGGAAGCCGCCCACAGCGCGGGATCGATCGGTGAGCCGAAGACGCGAGAGAAGGCGCTCATCTGCCAGCGCCCGGCGCCGTCCTCCGCCGTCGGAGGCTTCGCCAGCAACATGGCGCTGTGGGTCGCCACGGCCGCGAACAGGCCCGGCTGCTCGAAGGCGATCCGCAGCGCTGCGTACCCGCCCATCGAGACGCCGAGCGCGGCGCGCCCGCCGCGCCCGGGCGTGACGCGGTAGCTGGCCTCGACGTGCGCGACGAGATCCCGCGTGACCAGGTCCTCGTAGGCGCCGGCGGGCGAGTTGACGAAGAACGAGTTGCCGCCTTCGACGGCGACCACCAGGAACTCGGGCAGGTCGCCCCTGGCGCGCAGCTCCGCCAGGATTGGCGCGAGGCCGCGGCGCTGCCAGAAGCCCGGCCCTTCGAAGAGGCCGTGCAGCGCGTAGACCACGGGGTACTTGCGGTCGCCGCTCGCGTACGAGTCCGGCAGGTCCACGACGTACGAGACGTCGCGTCCGAGTGCCGCCGAGGAGAAGCTGGCGGCGCGCAGCTCGCCGCGCGCTCCCGGCGCCGCCACCACGGCGGCCAGGACGAGTGCGAGGAACGACGAGATGCCGGCTCGAGTCTTCAGCATGGATCGGGAAGCGCCGGCCTGGTTCCGTCCCCGGGACGAGGCTCGCGGCCCGGGCGCGAGCATAAAGGGTTCAGCGCGAGCGGTCGAGGTGCCCGCGCACCGCGCGCAGCACGGCGTCGAAGCTCGCCGGCGTGAGCCGGCCCGTGAAGGTGTTCTGCTGCGACGGGTGGTACGAGGCGAACAGGCGCAGCCCGTCGCCGAGGTCGTGCTCGACGCCGTGGCCGAAAGCGAAGGCGCGCCGCCCCGGCGAGCCGTCCGTCTCGCGCAGCGCCGCCAGGAAGCCGTCCATGCCGATCTTGCCGAGCGCCAGCACCGCGCGCCGCCGCTCAAGCAGCGCCCACTCGCGCAGCAGGTACTCGCGGCAACGGCCGATCTCCCCAGGCGTCGGCTTGTTGGCCGGCGGCGCGCAGCGGGCGAGCGCCGCCACGTAGCAGTCGCGCAGGCGCAGGCCGTCGGCACGGCTGACCGAGGTCGGCTGGTTCGCGAAGCCGGCGCGGTGCAGCGCCGCGAACAGGAAGTCGCCCGAGCGGTCGCCGGTGAACACGCGCCCGGTGCGGTTGGCGCCGTGGGCCGCGGGCGCCAGGCCGACGATCAGCAGCCGCGCCTCGGGGTCGCCGAAGCCGGGGACGGGCCGGCCCCAGTAGGTCTCGTCGCGGAAGCGCTTGACCTTCTCGCGCGCCACCTGGCGGCACCAGCCGCGCAGGCGAGGGCAGCGCTCGCAGGCGATCACGTCGCGCCCGACGCGGGCCAGGGAGTCGCGCATCCGCGGGATCCTAAGGCGTCGCGAGGCGCGGCGTATCATGCCGGGCGAGAGGAACGAACGGAGTGCGGATGACGAGACGGCTCGCGGCCGGCGTTCTTGCGCTCACCGCCTGTCCCTGCTGGGGTCAGGCGGGGCAGACGCCCGCGCTCGCCCAGGCGCTGTCTCGCGGGACGCTGGACTATCTGGGGCTGGCCCAGCCCTACCGCGAAGGCGCGTTTGCCGAGGCGATCCGGGCGATTCGCCGCCAGCGGATCCTCGACCTGAACGAGGCGCAGAAGGAGATCGCACGGCATCCGCAGCTCATCTCCTCTCGCCAGATCGACGAGAAGGACCTCGAGGCGCTGGTGGCGCTCCACACGGAAACGGCACTCGTCCTGGCGCGGGGCCGCGACGCCGTCGGCGCGGAGGACCAGCTGCAGCTCGCCGCGAGGCTGCTCGAATGGATCACCAGTCACGCCGCCAGGCTGTCGCCCCTGCTCGGGTACCGGCCCAGCATCGACCGGGTGAGCTGGCTGCGCACGGCGATCGCGCTGGCCGTCGAGGTGTGGATTCCCGAGCTGGCGCTGGACCTGATGGACGAAGGGCTGAAGCTCGCGCCCGACGACGCCCGCATGAACCTGGCCGTGGCGATCGCCGAGGAGGCGCTCTTCCTCGCCGGCAGCCGGCGCGGGTCGAAGGCGGGAGTGGGCGACCCCTTCCCCGGAGTCCGCAGGCCCGTCTCGCCCGCCGACCACCGGAGGCAGGCGCACGCCCGCTTCCGCAGGGTCGTCGAGCTCGACAGAGGCCTCGTCGAGGCGCAGCTTCGGCTGGCTCGACTGCTGCTGGAGGACGGCAACCGCGACGAGGCGCTGGCTCACCTCGAGCGCGCGCGGGACACCGCGGCGACGCCGCGCGAGCGCTATCTCGCGACGCTGCTGCTCGGCCGCGCCCACGAGGCAGGCGAGGCGCACGCGAAAGCACGTTCGGCCTACGCAGAGGCACTAGCGCTCTATCCGCGCGCGCAGGCTCCACGCCTCGCGCTCGCCCGCATCGCGGAGAACGCGGGCGAGCCGGGCGTTCGTGCCGGTCTGCGGCCGCTGCTCGCCGAGCCCTGGGGCAGGAGCGCGGAGGAGGACCCCTGGTGGCTCTATCCCTACGGTCCGCCCGGCGTCCACGAACAGCTCGCGCAGTGGCGCGCGGCCTTGCGCAAGTGAGGCGCGTCCCCGTCGCGTGCGCGCTCGCCCTGGCGCTCGGCCCGGCCCGTGCGGCCGCCGCGCAGAGCCCGCCGCCTCTCGTGTTCGCGACGCAGGCGGAGGTCGTGCGCGTCGAGGTCTCGGTGACGCGGGACGGCCGGCCCGTCGGCGGGCTGACGACGGCGGACTTCGAGATCCGCGACTCGGGCGTCCTGCAGCGGCTCAACCCGGTCGTCGGCGAGGCGGTGCCGCTCGACGTGGCGCTGGTGCTGGACATGAGCCAGAGCGTGCAGGGCCGCCGGCTGGAAGAGCTGCGCGCTGCGGCCGATGCCTTCCTCGGCGGGCTGCGGCCCGCGGATCGCGCCGCGATGTTCGCCTTCTCGCACCAGATCGCGCAGCTCCAGCCTTTGACCCACGAGCTGGGAGCCGTGCGCGCGGCGCTCGCGCGCGCCAGCGGCAGTGGCGCAACCGCCCTGCGCGACGCGGTCTTCGCGGCGCTGCGCCTGCCGGAGACGGCCGGGGACCGCCGCGCCGCCGCGGTCGTGCTGACGGACGGCATCGACACCGCGAGCTGGCTCGAGAAGGCGCAGGTGATCGACAGCGCGCGCCGTGGCCCGAGTGTCGTCTACTTCGTCCTCGCCGACCCCCACCCCGGCAGTGGCGTTGGCCCGGATCGAGCCTTCCTGCGCGACGTGTCCCGCGAAACCGGCGGCCGGCTGTTCGAGGTGGGCCGGCGCTCCCTGGAGGCGAGCTTCGTCGAGGTGCTCGAGCACATCCGCAGTCGCTACCTGCTGAGCTACTTCCCCGAGCCGACGCCCGCCGCCGGCTGGCACCGCCTGTCGGTGAAGGTGAAGCGCCCCGGGCTCGACGTGCAGGTGCGCCCGGGCTACTTCCGCTCGCCGAGCCCGCGCTGAAGCAGGGGCAGCGCCGGGGCCGCCCGCTGGGGTATCGTCGGGCGATTCGCTGCCGGAGGAGGATCCAGATGCCCTGTCTCGTCAGCTCACGCGCCGTGCTCGCCCTCGTCTGCTGCCCCGCCCTGGCCGTCGCCACGCCCGTCCCCGCGGCCGCGGCCGCGAAGCGGCCGGCGCAGCTCTACACGATCGAGCAGTTCATCAAGACGACGGCCGTCAGCGGCGCCTCTTTCTCCGCCGACGAGTCGCGCATCCTGTTCTCCTCCGACGCGACGGGCGTGCGCAACGTCCACGCCGTGCCGGTCGCGGGCGGCCCGCCGCAGGCGCTGACCGGCTCCACCAGCGACACCACCTCGGCCGTCTCGTTCTTCCCGCGCGACGACCGCTTCCTCTACACGCGCGACCAGGGTGGCAACGAGCTCAACCACCTCTACGTCCGCGAGAAGGACGGTTCCGAGCGCGACCTGACGCCCGGAGCCAGGCTGAAGGCGCAGTTCCAGGGCTGGAGCCACGATCTCGCCGCGTTCTACGTGTCGACCAACGAGCGCGACCCGCGCTACTTCGATCTCTATCGCCACGACGCCGGCAGCTACGAACGGACGCTCGTCTACAAGGACGAGGTGGGCTACTTCCTCGGCGCCATCTCACCCGACGGCAAGTGGCTGGCATTCACGAAACCCAACTCGACCGCCGACTCCGACCTCTACCTGTGGAGCGCCGACAGCAAGCAGCTGAAACTGTTGTCGAAGCACGAGGGCCTCGCGAGCTATTCGCCGGAGGACTTCGACGCGGCCTCGAGCCACCTCTACTACCTGACGAACGACGGCGGCGAGTTCACGCGCGTGCGCCGCTACGAGCTGGCGAGCGGCCGGCACGAGGACGTCCTGTCGGCCGACTGGGACGTGGCCTACACTTCCTTCTCGCACGACGGCCGCTACCGCGTCACCGCCATCAACGCCGACGCGCGCACCGAGATCCGGCTGCACGACACGAAGACCGGGCGGCTCGTGCCGCTGCCGAAGCTGCCGGCGGGCGACATCACCAGCCTGACCGTCTCGCGCAGCGGCCGCCGCCTAGCCTTCTACGTGAACGGCGACCGCCAGCCTTCGAACCTCTGGGTGTGGACGATCGGCGAGGGCGAGCCGCGGCGCCTGACCGACACGCTGAACCCCGAGATCGATCCCCTCGACCTCGTCGAGGCGGAGGTCGTGCGCTTCCCGGCGCGCGACGGGCTGAGCATCCCGAACGTGCTGTTCAAGCCGCGGCAGGCCGCGTCCGGCAAGCTGCCGGCGCTCGTCTGGGTGCACGGCGGACCGGGCGGCCAGACGCGCAGGGGCTACTCGGCCTTCATCCAGTATCTGGTCAATCACGGCTACGCGGTGCTCGGCATCAACAACCGCGGCAGCTCGGGCTACGGCAAGACGTTCTACACAGCCGACGATGGCAAGCACGGCTACGAGCCGCTTTGGGACTGCGTCGACGCCAAGAACTGGCTGAAGGCCCAGCCCTGGGTCGACGCTTCGCGGATCGGCATCATCGGCGGCAGCTACGGGGGCTACATGACGCTGGCGGCGCTGACGCTCCAGCCCGAGGAGTTCGCGGCCGGCGTGGACCTCTTCGGCATCTCCAACTGGGTGCGGACGCTCGAGAGCATCCCGAGCTGGTGGGAGGCGCAACGCCTCGCGCTCTACCAGGAGATCGGCGACCCGGTGAAGGACCGCGAGAAACTGCTGGCGGTCTCTCCGCTGTTCCACGCCGGCAAGGTGAAGCGGCCGCTGATGGTGCTGCAGGGCGCCAACGACCCGCGCGTGATCAAGCCCGAGTCGGACGACATCGTGGCGGCGGTGAGGAAGAACGGAGTCCCCGTCGAGTACGTCGTCTTCCCGGACGAGGGCCACGGCTTCACCAAGAAGAAGAACCAGATCGAGGGCTATGGCCAGGTGCTCACGTTCCTGGAGCGCCACCTCGGCGGCCAGGCCGCGGGCGTTCGCTAGGCTGGCCCCCGCACTCCGGCGGAGACATCAGCATGTCCTGGACCCGGCCCGGCTCGCCGCGAGGCCGCGATCGACGCGGTCTCGTCGTCCTCGCGAGCGGGTGGCTGCTGGCCCTCGCGGCCCCGCTGGCGGCGGACAGCTACCCGCGGCAGCCCGGCGTGGACGCGATCCACTACGTCTTCCGGCTGGAACTCGGCGACGGCTCCGACGAGATCCGGGGCGAAACGCAGGTGAGGCTGCGGTTCACGGCAGCCGGAGCGCGCGAGGCATTCCTCGACCTGGCGGAGGCCCGGGACGGCCGGGGAATGACGGTGCAGGCCGTGACGGGCGAAGCCGGCCCCGTCGCCTACGAGCGCCAGGGCGACCGCTTGCACTTGACCGTCGAACCGCCGCCCGTCGCCGGCGAGGAGCGCGCCTTCAGCGTGCGCTACCACGGCGTGCCCGCCGCCGGCCTGCGCTTCCTGCCGAACGTGCACGGCGAGCGCAGCGTGTTCTCCGAGAGCTGGCCCGATCGCGCCCGGCAGTGGCTGCCGACGATCGACCACCCGTCCGACAAGGCGACCGGAGAGATGATCGTGACGGCGCCGGCGACGTACCAGGTGGTCTCGAACGGCGCGCTCGTCGAGGAGCTGGACCTGCCGGACGGCCGGCGCCGCACTCACTGGCGCCAGTCGGTGCCGATCGCCTCCTGGCTCTACGCGCTCGGCGTCGCGCGCTTCTCCGTGCACCACGCGGGCCAGGCGAACGGGGTCCCGCTCCAGACCTGGGTCTTCCCGCAGGATCGCGAAAAGGGCCAGGCCCTGTTCGAGGAGCTTTCCCGCAGCGCGCTCGCGTTCTTCAGCGAGCGGATCGGACCGTATCCCTACGAGAAGCTCGCGAGCGTCGAGGCGGCGGGGATCAACGGCGGCATGGAGAGTGCCACGTCCATCTTCTACGGCGACAAGGGCGTCACCGCCTCGCGAGCGCCGGTGGTGCACGAGATCGCGCACCAGTGGTGGGGCAACTCCGTCACCGAGGGCGACTGGGACGACGTCTGGCTGAGCGAGGGCTTCGCGACCTACTTCACGCTGCTGCACACCGAGCATGCCGAGGGCCGTGACGCCTTCGTCGCCGGGCTGCGCACGAGCCGTGAACAGATCCTGCAGCTCGAGAGGCAGCTGCCGGGCACGCCGGTGATCCATCGCAACCTGTCGGACATGAAGAAGGTCCTGAATCGCCTCGTCTACCAGAAGGGCGGGTTTACGTTGCACATGCTGCGCTCGCGGATGGGCAGCGAGGCCTTCTGGCGGGGAATCCGGGAGTACTACGCTCGCTTCCGCGATGGCAACGCAAGCACCGCCGACCTGCGCGAGACGATGGAGCGCGCCGCGGACGAGCCCCTCGACTGGTTCTTCGAGCAGTGGCTGACGCGCGCCGGGGTTCCCCGGCTCGAGGGCTCCTGGCGCTACGACCGGGCCGCGCGCGAGGTCGAGCTGAGGCTCGTCCAGACGCAGTCCGAGCCGCTCTTCCGACTGCCCGTGGAGATCGGGATCACGGCCGCGGACCCGAAGGCGGCGCCGCGCGTCGAGCGGATCGAGCTGCGCGAGCGAGAGCGGCGTTTCCGCTTCGCGGCCGAGAGCGAGCCGCGAGCCCTCGCGCTGGATCCGGACGTCTGGCTGCTGTTCGAGCCGGGCCCGTTCGAGCGCCGCCGCTGAGCGGTGACGGCGCCTCGCTGGTCGCCTAACGCTTGGATTTGCCGCCGCCGACGGCGCGCAGCTTGCTCTTCCTGCCCTCGGTGCCGGTGGCTGCCTCGGCCTCGCCCGGCTCCTCGGCCTCGCTCGGGGCCGGCGCGCTCGCCGCCTGCTTGGCGGCCAGCGAGGCCTTCAGCGCCTCCATCAGGTCGATGATCTGGGCGCGCGGGTGCTCGGGGGCGGCAGTGATCTCCTGGCCCTCCACCTTGCGTGCGATCGCCTCGTGCATGCGCTTGCGGACCTCGTCCTCGTAGTTCTCGGGCCGGAACTCGTCCGACGCGATCTGCTCGACCAACTGGATTGCCAGCTTCAGCTCCGGCTCCTTCAGCTCGGCCTCGCCGATCGGGACCTCGGCGAACGACTTCACCTCGTCGGCGTACACCAGCTGCTGCATCACCAGGCCGTTCTCGACGGCCCGCACCAGCACCAGGTACTGCTTGCCGCGCGCCGCCCACTTGGCGAGCGCTGAGCGCCCGGTCTGTTTCATCGCCTCCGTCAGCAGCCGGTAGGCGCGCTCGCCGCCCTTGTCCGGGCCGAGGTAGTAGGCGCCGTTGAAGTAGATCGGGTCCACTTTCGAGGCCGGCACGAACTCGGTGATCTCGATCGCGCGGTTCGCCTCCTCCTGCAGCGCCTTGATCTCGTCCTCGCTGAAGGTGACGTACTGCTCCTTGGCGAACTCGTAGCCCTTCACCATCTTGTCGCGCGGCACGATCTCGCCGTCCTTCGGGCAGACGTACTGCTGCTTCAGGCGCGACTTGCACGCCTCGTGGAGCATGTTGAAGGAGACCGAGGAGCTCGTCTCGGAAGCGGAGAAGAGCTTGACGGGAATGGAGACCATGCCGAACGAGATGGTCCCGGAGCCGAGAGGTCGAACGGGCATGAATCGAGGATAGCCGCTTCGCAACTGCCTGTCCACAAACAACTTGCGTCAAACTTCGTGTCGCACAAGATATCGTGGCTGCACCGCTGCCGGTGCCAACCGCTTGAGCCTCGTGGTCGCTTCGGCCTTTCGGGTCGAGGCCGTCGCGCGGCGCTAACATGCGAGGGAGCGGAGGTCCAATAGATGAAGAACGCGCTCGTACTGGCAGCAGCGTCCGTCGCAATGGCGTCGCTCGTCGCTCCCAGCGCGCGGGCGGAGGCGCCCTCGCGCCTGCGCCCGGTGGCGACCTACTCGATCGTCGCGCGCGACCCCGCGACCGGCGAGCTGGGCGTCGCCGTGCAGTCGCACTGGTTCTCGGTCGGCTCGACGGTGCCGTGGGTCGCGGCCGGCGTCGGCGCCGTCGCGACGCAGTCCTTCGTCGAGCCTTCGTACGGGCCGAAGGGCCTGAGCCTGATGCAGCTCGGCGCCTCGGCGCCGGTGGCGCTGTCCGAGCTGCTGGCGAACGACGGCGGGCGCGCGGTGCGGCAGGTCGCGATGATCGACGCGGAGGGCCGCGTGGCGGCCCACACGGGTGACAAGTGCATCGCAGCCGCCGGCCACCACGTCGGGGCCAACTACTCGGTGCAGGCGAACCTGATGGAGAAGGACAGCGTCTGGCCCGCGATGGCGCGCGCGTTCGAGGCGGCCCAGGGCGATCTCGCCGAGCGCCTGCTGCAGGCGCTCGAGGCAGCGCAGCGCGAGGGCGGCGACATCCGCGGCCGGCAGTCGGCGGCGATCACGGTGGTGAAGGGAACCGGCTCGGGCCGGCCCTGGGAAGACCGTCTCGTCGACGTGCGCGTCGAGGACCATGCGCAGCCGCTGGTCGAGCTGCGGCGGCTGGTGGCGATGAACCGCGCCTACAACCGCATGAACGCGGGGGACCGCTGCGCGGAGACGAAGGACTGGGGCTGTGCCGAGCGCGAGTACGGCGCCGCCGAGGCCGCGCTCCCGCAGATGACGGAGTTCGTCTTCTGGCACGCGGCGACGCTGGCAGCGAACGGAAAGGTCGAGGAGTCGCTCCCGCTCTTCCGCCAGGTGTTCGCGAAGGAGCCGAAGTGGGCGGACCTCGTCGGACGCCTGCCTGCGGCCGACCTCCTGCCGGACGATCCCGCACTGCTCGCGCGCATCCTGGCGGAGAAGCCGCCTGCGAGCCGCAAGCGCTGAGCGGCCGCCGTAGCGTGGCGTCGCCGCTCCGATTGACCATTGGCAGCGAGCGACCTTGGGCTGAGGCGCCAATTGCAGTAGCCTCGCCGGGGTGAACGGACGGCTGCTCCTCTACGGCGCCAACGGATACACGGGCGAGCTGATCGCACGGCTCGCCCGCCGGCGCGGCGTCGAGCTCGTCCTGGCAGGCCGAGCGCCCGGCCCGGTTTCCGCCCTCGCCTCCGAGCTGGGCTTCGCCTCGCGCAGCTTCGGCCTCGACGATCCGGCCGCGCTCGACAAAGGCCTCGATGGGATCTCGGTGGTGCTGCACTGCGCCGGGCCCTTCTCGCGCACGTCGCGCCCGATGGCCGAAGCCTGCCTGCGGCGGCGCGCGCACTACCTCGACATCACGGGCGAGATCGAGGTCTTCGAGGCGCTCGCCGCGCGCGACGCCGAGGCGCGGGCCGCGGGCGTGATGCTGCTGCCCGGGTCGGGCTTCGACGTGGTGCCGTCCGACTGCCTGGCGGCGCACCTGAAGCGCCGGCTGCCGGGCGCGACGAGGCTCGCGCTCGCCTTCCGCGCGGGCGCGGGCGTCTCGCGCGGGACGGCGACGACCATGGTCGAGAACCTGGGCCGTGGCGGCTGCGTGCGCGTGGGCGGCCGGCTCACGCGCGTGCCGGTCGCCTGGAAGACGCGCGCGATCGACTTCGGCCGCGGGCCCCGGAGCTGCATGACGATCCCGTGGGGCGACGTGGCGACCGCCTACCACAGCACCGGCATCCCCGACGTCGAGGTCTACGCGTCCGTGCCTGCGCGCTTGCGCTGGCTGATGACGCTGACGCGGCCGTTCGGACCGTTGCTGCGCACCCGTGCGGTCCGCGACAGGCTCGTGCTGCGCGTCCGCTCGGGACCTCCGGGGCCTTCGGCTGAGGAGCGGGCGCGCGGTCGCAGCCAGCTCTGGGGCGAGGCCAGCGACGCGAACGGCGCTCGTGTCGTCTCGCGGCTCGACGCGCCTGAGGGCTACACGCACACCGCCGACGCCGCGCTCACCCTTGCCGTGCGCGCGCTCGGCGGGGAAGCGCCGCCGGGATTCAAGACCCCCTCGCTGGCCCACGGGCCGGACTTCGTGCTCGGCCTCGAGGGCGTCCGCAGGGAGGACGTATGAGCGCCAAGGGCGTGCCCGACGACCCGCTCGGCGCGCGGGACCGGCAGTTCGTCGAGCTCCGGCGCACGCTCAACCGCTTCGGCAGCCTCGCGCTGTGGGGCGGGCTCGGGCTGGTGCTCCTCGCCTGGATCGCCTTCCACCTCTTCTTCCCGTTGCTGGTGAACCCGTACGCCCTGCTCGGCCGCCTCGAGAGCAGGGCTCTCGAGACCGGGAGCGTCACCACGCTCGCGATGGTCGGCCAGATCGCGCTCAACCTCGTCTTCCTGATGCTGACGGCGCTCTGCGCGTTCACACTCGCCTGGGCCTGGCAGGAGCGGCGCTATCTGCGGATCGTCGACAAGCTGTCTCGAGCAGTGGCCACGACTGGCCCGTCGCCGGCGCGGCCCGTCTCCGTCGAGGCTGCCCGGTCGCCCGCGCCGGATGCAGGCCCTCCGCAAAGCCCGCCCGCGAAGGGCGCTCCGCGCGCATGACCACCCAGGAGGCGCCCGTCGATCTCCTGATCGTCGGCGCGGGCCCGGCCGGGCTCGCCGCGGCGATTGCCGCGCAGCGCGCCGGCCTCTCGCACGAGATCCTGGAGAAGGGCGCCATTGCCAACTCGATCTTCCACTTCCCTCGCAACCAGGTGTTCTTCACGACGCCCGAGCTGCTCGAGATCGGCGGCCTGCCGTTCGTGACACCGTACGAGAAGCCGACGCGGATCGAGGCGTTGCGCTACTACCGGCGGGTCGTCGAGACGTTCGGCCTGAAGCTCGCCCTCGGCATCCAGGTGACCGCGATCCGGGTGGAAGCCGGAGCGCAGGGCACCCGCTTCGCCGTCGAAACGCGCGAGACGCCGCCGGCTGCGCGCAGCGGCTTTGCCGGCGCGGGCGGCCCCTCGGCCGGGCTCGAGCAGGACCGCGGCGGGCCCTCGCCGCCGCCGCGCCACGCGCGCAACGTGGTCGTCGCCTGCGGCTACTACGATCGCCCGAACCTGCTCGGCGTGCCGGGCGAGGGCCTGCCTCACGTCTCCCACTATTACGCCGAAGCGCACGCCTACTACGGCCAGCGCGTCGCGGTCGTCGGCGGCAAGAACTCGGCGGCGCTGGCGGCCCTCGACCTGCACCGGCACGGAGCGCGCGTCACCCTGATCCACCGGCGCAAGCAGCTCTCCGACTCGATCAAGTACTGGATCCGGCCGGACATCGAGAACCGGCTCAAGCAGGGCTCGATCGCAGTGCGCTTCGAGACGCGGCTGATCGAGATCGAGCCCCGCGCGCTGACGCTCGAAGGGCCCGCTGGCCGTGAGCGCCTCGAAGCCGACGCCGTCTTTCTGCTGACCGGCTACCACCCGGACGACGCGCTTCTGCGCGGCGCAGGCGTGCGCGTCGACCCGGACAGCTTCCGCCCCTTCCACGACGAGAGCACGTTCGAGACCGACGTGCCCGGCCTGTTCGTGGCGGGCTCGGTCGTCTCGGGGCGCGAGACCAACAAGACCTTCATCGAGAACGGGCGCTTCCACGGCGAGCGGATCGTCGCGAGCATCCTCGCCTCTCGTGGCTCGCTATGATTGCGCGCGTGAGGCGGAAGATCGCGCTCGGTGTCGACGTCGGCGGCTCGGGCATCAAGGCCGCGCTGGTGGACGTCGCGCGCGGACGCCTGGTGTCGGAGCGGCGGCGGGTGGAGACGCCGCGCTCGCTGCAGCCGCGCGACGTGCTGAACGCCCTGGTCGGCCTGGTCCGCTCGTTCGAGGGACGCCCCGCCGTCGGCGTGGGCTTCCCGGCCGTGATCGCCGACGGCCGCCCGCTGACCGGCTTCACCGCCCACCAGATCGAGAGCTGGATCGGCTACCCGGTCGCGGAGCGGCTGGCTCGCCGCCTCGACCGCAAGGTCGCGATGCTGAACGACGCGGATGCCGCCGGCATCGCCGAGATGCGCTTCGGGCGTGGGCGGCGGGAGAAGGGCGTCGTGCTGGTGCTGACGCTCGGCACCGGCATCGGCAGCGCGCTGTTCGTGGACGGCCGGCTGGTGCCGAACGTCGAGCTCGGCAGCCTCTATCTCCGCAACAAGCCGAAGGTCGGCGAGTGGTACGCCTCCGCGGAGGCCCGCGAGCGCGAGAAGCTGAGCCTGTCGCGCTGGGCGCAGCGGCTCGACGAGTACCTGCGCCACGTCGAGCGGCTGTTCACCCCGCGGCTGATCATCGTCGGCGGGGGCATCAGCAAACGCGCCCACGAGTTCGTGGGGTTGCTCCGCGTGCGCGCTCCCGTCGAGCCGGCGGAGTTCCGCAACCAGGCCGGCATCGTCGGCGCGGCGCTGGTCGCTTCCGCCCGCCCCGGCTCCTAGGCCGAGGGAGGCTCCTCTGGCGCTCGGCTCGTTGACCGGCCCGAGGGGGCGTGTCAGCATGCCGGCTGATGCCCAGGCCTGTCCGGCGGCCGACCAAGCCTGCGATCACGAAGGCGAGGAAGAAGGCCAAGGGGCCGATCTTCGGCCGGCTCGCGTCGCTGTCCAAGAAGGACCGGGTCGTCGCGGCCATCCGCGAGGCGATCGTCTCGGGCCGCATGCAGCCGGGCGACCCCATCGTCGAGATCCAGGTGGCCAGGCAGCTGGGCGTCAGCCAGCCGCTCGTGCGCGAAGCGCTGCTGGCGCTGGAGCACCAGGGGTTCGTCCAGCGCCGGGCCTATCGCGGCACCTCCGTCACCAAGCTGAGCGAGGAGGACATCGCCCAGATCCAGGCGATGCGAGCCGAGCTCGAGGGCCTCGCCGTGCTCTGGGCCCGCGAGCGCGTCACCCAGGCGCAAGCGGCGGAGCTTCGAGCCTACGTCGACGGGATGCAGCAGGCGGCCGCCCGGGGAGATCTGACGGCATTCAACGACAACGATCTGGCGTTCCATCGCGGCGTCTGGCAGCTCTCCGCGAACCAGTATCTGGTCGACTGCCTCGAGCGGGCCGTGGTTCCGCTGCTGACGTTCTTCTACCTGCGAAGCGGCCGCATCGGCGAGCTGCACGTGCGCAGCGTGGAGGAGCACCGCGCGATCCTGCAGGCCCTCACCGATCGGACGACGGACGTCCGGAGCGCGATGCGGCAGGCGTTCGGATCTCTCCGGGACCAGTGCGAGGTTCTCGTGTCGCTGCCCGCCGGTCCGACCCCCGGCCCACGCGGCTGAAGATCCAGGCGGCTGGATTCGCGATTCGAGCGTCCGTACATCCGGTGAGCTACCAAAGCACCCTTCTGGCCGCTTGATTCCAATCCCATCAACAAGTTAGCGCCTCTACACTCCCCTCGCTCGCGCCCGGCACACGGTGTGCTATAAACGTTAATCAATCATCAGGAGAATCCCGTGGATCCCTTCCCCCCAAAGGGGGTGGTGTCGGCCATTCGGAGGTGAGTTGATGAAGCAAGCGAGGACGATCGCACTGCTCCTGGCCGTGGCCGCGCTGGGCCCCGGCAGCCTGGCTCGAGCCCAGCAGGGCACGGCCGAGATCCGCGGGCGCGTGGTCGACCAGAGCGGCGCGCCGCTGCCCGGCGTGAGCGTCGTCGTGCGCAACCAGGCGAGCGGCATCTTTCGCCAGGGGACCTCGACCGCGGACGGTTCGTACTTTCTCGCCGGCGTCATCCCGGGCCTCTACGACTTGAGCGCGGAGATGGCGGGCTTCAAGAAGCTCCAGCGCAAGGACCTGCGGCTGGAGGTCGGCACCACCGCCAGCGTCGACCTGCGCCTGGAGCTGGGGCTCACCGAGGAGCTCACGGTCTCCGCCGAGGCGCCGATGGTCGACGTCACGTCGAAGGAGGTCGGCGGCCACATCACGAGCACAGACCTGATCCAGCTGCCTTCGGTCAACCGCAACTTCATCGGCTTCATCGGGCTGCTGCCCGGCGTCGTCCCCAACATCTCGACCGAGAGCTTCGGCTCGGATTCGGTCAGCGTGAACGGGCAGGATGCGCGCAACAACAACTACCTGCTCGACGGCGTCAACAACAACGACGACGTGATCGGCCAGCGCGCCGGCACCCAGGCGCGCACCCCGATCGAGTCGATCCAGGAGTTCCAGGTCCTGACCAGCCAGTACGACGCCGAGTTCGGCCGCACCACCGGCGCGGTCGTCAACGCGATCGTCAAGCAGGGCGGCAACGACTTCCACGGCTCGGCGTTCTACTTCCTGCAGGACGCGTCATTCACGGAGAAGGACTACTTCGTGGAGCAGAACGACCTGAAGAAGCCCGACACGCGCTTCCAGCAGTACGGCTTCACGCTGGGCGGACCGATCGTGCAGAACAAGGCCCATTTCTTCGCCAGCCTGGAGCGCGTCCAGAACGACCGCGCCGCGACGATCAACATCCCGGCGCGCCCCGAGTTCAACGCCTCGCCGACGACCCAGGATCGCGTGTGGAACACGCTGATCCGCTTCGACCATCAGCTCAACGACCGCCACTCCTGGAACGTGCGCTGGCTGCGCGAGAGCTCGCCCCAGTTGAACCAGATCATCGCGGTCGGCGCGCGCCAGGTGACGCAGGCCGCGTCGCGCCAGGAGACGGACGTCGATCAGACGATCGTGGCGACCTTCAACTCGGCGGTCGGAAACACGCGCTTCAACACCTTCCGCTTCGGCTTCACGCGTGAGGACGTGGCGTTCGCCAACCCCGCGTTCAGCGACAACGGCGGCCGCCAGGACCAGCTGCCGCCGCAGCTGCAGTACCTGACCTTCGTGGACCAGGCGAGCACCGTGGCCCAGGCCCGCGTCAACGACGCCTACCAGTTCGACGACACCTTCTCCTGGTTCATCCCCGGCGCGCGCGGAGACCACAGCATCCGCGCGGGCCTCCAGTACCAGTACGTCGACATCTTCTCGACCGCCCAGGACAACCTGAACGGCATCTTCACGTTCAGGAGCGATCGTCCCTACAACGCCGCGGACCCCAGCAGCTACCCCGAGCGGCTGACGATCCGCGTTCCGGGAGCCAGCGAATACACCCAGAAGGAGCACTTTTTCGCCGCCTTCGTGCAGGACAAGTGGAAGCTCAACCGGCACCTGACGCTCAGCCTGGGCGTGCGCTACGACCTCGAGAAGATCCCGTTGCCTCAGAACGACAACCCGGAGCTCAGCAGCGCGCCCGTCGACGGCAACAACATCGGACCACGCGTCGGATTCGCGTACGACCCCAAGGGCGACGGCCGGATGGTGCTGCGTGGCGGCTACGGCCGCTTCTACGACAAGAGCCACCTCGAGCTGGTCAGCGCCATCATCACGAACGGCGTCTTCTCGAATTCCTTCACCGTCAACTTCCCGGCCAACGCGGCGGATCCGGGGCCTTCCCAGGGCCGGCTGCCGACGGATCCGTTCCTGGTCAACGGACCAACCGTCGACCGCCAGCTGCTCGCGCAGCAGTTCCCGCCGGGGTCGAAGATCAGGAACACCGGCAGCGTGTTCCTGGACAACGCCGACCGCGTGATCCCCTACACGGACCAGCTTTCGGCCGGCGTCGAGCGCGCGCTGACGCGCGACATGTCGCTGACGCTCGACTACGTTCACGCTTTCGGGCGCGACCAGTTCATGACGCTCGACGAGAACCCGGGCCTGCGGGTCAACACGAGCCGAACCGGCGCGATCGTGCGCGTGGACCCGCGCTTCGTCACTTCCGTCTTCACCCGGGTGAACACCGGCGAGACGAATTACGACGCGGTCCAGTTCGGCCTGGAGAAGCGCTTCTCCGACAGCCACCAGTTCAGGATCTCGTACACCTACGCGAACAGCCGCGGCAACACGAGCGAGAACGGCATTCCCACCAGCCCGTTCCAGCTGCTCGGCGACATGCGGCTCGACTTGAACGAGGGCCCGACCGATTTCAACCGTCCGCACAACCTGGTCTTCAGCGGCGCCGCCGTGATCCCGCACACCGGGCTCACCCTCTCTACCGTCGTGCGCTACCTGTCCGGCACGGCCTACACGATCCACGACACGAACACCGACCCTGACCGCAACGGCATCCTGTTCGACCCCCTGCCCGCGGGCAGCTACTCGGGCAGCGGCGCCAACGCCGTCACGGTCGACAACGACGGCGGTCGCAATGGCGCGCGGGGCCCGAGCTTCTTCCAGGCCGATGCACGGCTCGGCTACCGCTTCAAGCTGGGGGGCGAACGCAGGCTCGACGTCTTTGCGGAGGTGTTCAACCTGACGAACCGGGCGAACTTCGCGAACCCCAACGGCGACCGTCGCGCAACCAATTTCCTGGTCCTCAGCGCGCTCCGCCCGGGCGGCATCCCGCGGACCGCCCAGTTCGGCGCCCGTCTCGGCTTCTAGAAACCAGCGGCGGATTCACCAAGCGCAGCTTGGGAGCGGACCTGGCCTCAGGTCCGCTCCCGCGTCTGTTCAACCCGCGAGCCCGAGGTCGCGCAGCGACAGCCCGAGCCAGGCGAGACCCACCAGGCGGAACAGCCAGACGACGGCGTGCGAGCCGACGAGGGCCTGGATGTGCAAGGGGAACGGGCTCGTCAGAGGAGCAGCGGCATCGCCGCGTGTCCGCCCCCCGATCCAGCCGAGCGGCAGCACCGTGAGCGCGATGCCCAGGCGGAAGAACGCCGACAGTCCCTCGTAGGTCATCGGCAGGCGGACGCCCGCCGCGAGCGCGGTGGCGGCGAGCAGGAACAGCGCGAGCGTGCCGAGGATGCCGGCCTTCAGGAAGCCGCCGCGCGCGCTCGCCCACGTGAGAAGGCCCGCCGCCCTCCGCGCGTGGGGCTCGCCACAGGCCCGCCACGAGGTCCGGCCGAACGGCTCGCTCACCTCGAGGGCCACGGCCGCTGCGCCCACGGCCCCCCCGCACCAGAGGCAGCGGCGCATCGCCCGCGCGAGCGCGAAGGGCCGCGCATAGAGACGATGGCTCGCCATGATCGCCGTGCCGAGCGCGAGCGAGGCGAGGGCGCCGAGTGGCGCGCGGGTGAAGAGCCAGAGCACCAGCGGCACCGGCAGGAACAGCAGCAGCCCGAGGATCCGGTCCACGCGAGGCCGATCCTAAGGCCGGGGTGCCGCCGCGAGCCCGAGGCGCGCCGGACGCGATAGCATCCCGGACACCCGTCATGCCGCGCGAGAAGCCCGCCGACCGGCTCGGGAAGTACCGCGCCAAACGCTCGGGCGACCGCACGCCCGAACCCTTCGGCGGCACGGACCTCGAACAGGCGTCGCCGCTCGTCCCGCCAGCACCGCCCGAGGCTCCCTGGCGCCGGGCGCGGCTCTTCTGCGTCCAGAAGCACGCGGCGCGGCGCCTGCACTACGACTTCCGTATCGAGCTCGGCGGCGTGCTGCGCTCCTGGGCGGTGCCGAAGGGCCCGTCCACCGACGTCGCCGAGAAGCGCTTCGCCGCCGAGGTGGAGGATCATCCCGTCGAGTACGCCGACTTCGAGGGCGTGATCCCCGAGGGCAACTACGGCGCGGGTCACGTGATCGTCTGGGACCGCGGCCTCTGGGTCCCGCAGGAGGATCCCGAGCAGGGCTTCCTCGAGGGCAAGCTGCTCTTCGAGCTCTTCGGCCACAAGCTGCGCGGGGTCTGGACGCTCGTGCGCATCAAGGGGCCGGCCGGCTCGCGCGGCTCCTCCAAGGACTGGCTGCTGATCAAGCACACCGGCGACGCCTGGGCCGGGCCCGACGCCATGCGCCACCTGACGCCCGAGTCGATCTACTCGGGGCTGACTCTCGAGGAGGTGCGCGACGGGCACCACCGGGCCGAGGACATCCGCGCGGAGCTGCTGCGGCTCGGGGCGCCGCGCGGGCCGGTCGATCCGCGCAAGGTCAAGCTGATGCTCGCCGAGACGCGCGACGGCAGCTTCGACGACCCGGGCTGGCTCTTCGAGCTGAAGTACGACGGCTACCGGGTGATCGCGTCTCGCGAGAAGGGCGAGCCCCACCTCTTCTACCGGAAGGGCTCGGAGTCGACGGCGATCTTCCCCGAGATCGCGCGCGCCGTGCGCGGGCTGCCGTTCGAGCACGTGGTGCTCGACGGCGAGATCGTGGTGCTGGATCCCGAGGCGCGGCCGAGCTTCCAGCGCCTGCAGCGCCGGGCCCTGCTGCAGCGCGCGCCCGACATCCTGCGGGCGGCGATCGAGCTGCCGGCCACCTACTACGCCTTCGATCTGCTCGGCTTCGAGGACTTCGACCTGCGCGGCCTGCCGCTCGCGAGCCGCAAGGCGCTGTTGCGGCGCGTGCTGCCCCCGGCCGGACCGGCGCGCTTCACGGATCACCTCGAGGGGCAGGGCGCCGCCTTCTACGCCGAGGTGGGCCGCCTCGGGCTCGAGGGCATCATGGCGAAGCGCGCGGACTCGCCCTACCGCGCCGGCCGCGCGCGCGAGTGGCTCAAGATCCGCGTCGACCGGACCGGCGATTTCGTCGTCGCCGGCATGAGCCCCGCGGAGGGCCACCGCACCGGCTTCGGCGCGCTCCACCTGGCGCAGTACGACGCGCCCGGCGGCCGGCTCGAGTACGCGGGTCGCGTGGGCTCGGGCTTCAGCGAGAAGCAGCTCGCCGAGATCCAGGCGCTGCTGACGCCGCTGCGGCGCCCGAAGCCGCCGTGCGGGGGGCCGACGCCGAAAGACAAGAGCGTGTGGGTCGAGCCGGCGCACGTCTGCGAGGTCCGCTACAAGGAGTGGACCGAGGAGCACCTGCTGCGCCAGCCCGTCTTCCTGCGCCTGCGCGACGACAAGGCGCCCGAGGAGTGCGTGCGCGAGAGCGAGGCGAGGATGCCTGAAGCGTCGCAGTCGCCCGCCGAGCCCAGCCAGCGCTCGGCCGCCGGCCGGACCAGGCGAGAGGCCAGGGCCCCCGCACCCGCCTCGGCGCGAGCCGTCGCCAGCACGGCCGAGAAGAAGGTCGTGCTGTCGAACCGCGACAAGCTGTTCTGGCCCGAAGAGGGCTACACGAAGGGCGACCTGCTCGACTACTACCGCGACATCTCGCCCTGGCTGCTGCCCTACCTGCGCGACCGGCCGGTCGTGATGACGCGCTATCCCGACGGCATCACGGGCAAGAACTTCTTCCAGAAGGACGCGCCTCCCTTCGTGCCGGGCTGGGTGCGGCTCGAGCGCATGTGGAGCGAGGACACGCAGAAGGAGACCGACTTCTTCATCTGCGACGACCTCGAGACGCTGCTCTTCATCATCAACCTGGGCACCATCCCGCTGCACGTGTGGTCGAGCCGCGTCGCCACGCTGCAGAACCCCGACTGGTGCATCCTCGATCTCGATCCGAAGGGCGCGCCGTTCGAGCACGTGATCGAGATCGCACGCGCGATCCGCGCGCTGGCCGACGAGATCGGCCTGCCCGCGTTCGCGAAGACGAGCGGCTCCACCGGGCTGCACGTGCTGTTTCCGACCGGCCTGCAGCTCACCTTCGAGCAGACGAAGACGCTCGGCGAGCTGCTCGCGCGCGTCGTCGCGCGCGAGCAGCCTGAGATCGCGACGGTCATCCGCAACCCGAGCGCGCGCGGCGGCAAGGTGTACGTCGACTTCCTGCAGAACGGCCACGGCAAGCTGCTGGCCGGGCCTTTCAGCGCGCGGCCCGTGCCCGGCGCGACCTGCTCGGCTCCCCTGAAGTGGAGCGAGGTGAAGTCCGGGCTGGATCCGAAGGCGTTCACGTTGAAGACGCTGCCCGAGCGCATGCAGAAGCTGAAGCAGGACCCGCTCGCGGGCGTGCTCCGCGAGAGACCCGATCTGGCCGGGGCGCTCGCCCGGCTGTCGGGACGGCTGGCTGACTAGCGACCTGCCTTCGGCCTCAGTCGGCCTCCGCGTGCCGGCCGGAGGCGTGGAAGCCGCGCGTGCCGGCCGCGGCGAACTCCGCCAGCTCGTCGGCCAGCGGGTCGTGCAGGGCGCGCAGCCTCTCGAGCGCGTCGTCCTTCCGCAGGCCTGAGCGCAACAGGAGGCGGTAGGCCTCTTTCAGCGTGCGGAGCTGCGAGGCAGTGAAGCCGGCGCGGCGCAGGCCCACGACGTTGAGGCCACGCGCCCGCGCCGGCAGGCCGTCCGTGATCACGAACGGCAGGCAGTCCTTGATGACCTTGCTGTTGCCGCCGATCATGGCGAGGCGGCCCACCCGGCAGAACTGGTGGACCACGACGCCGCCCGAGAGGAAGGCGCGCTCGCCGATCGTGACGTGGCCCGCGAGCGCCACGTTGTTGGCCATGATCACGCGGTCGCCGATCACGTCCTCGTGCGCGACGTGGACGTAGGCCATCAGGAAGCAGTCGCTGCCGACCACCGTGGCGCCGCCGGGGTGGCTGGCCCGGTGGATCGTCACGCCCTCGCGGATCACGTTGCGGTCGCCGATCAGCAGGCGGCTCGGCGCGCCCTCGAAGCTCAGGTCCTGCGGCTCGCCGCCCAGGATCGCGTGCTCGTGGACGGCGTTGCCGCTGCCGAGGCGCGTGAAGCGCTTGACCACCGCGTGGGCCCGCAGCGTCGTGCCCTCTCCGATCACGACGTCCGGCTCGACCACGGCATAGGGCCCGACCTCGACGGAGGCGGCGAGCCGCGCGCCCGGAGCGACGACTGCGGTCGGGTGGGCCGGCATCCGGCGCCATTCTAGAGCGGGCCGCGGCACCGGCCCTCAGCCGGCGCGGCTCGGGGCGGCGGCCGCGAGCCGGCGCTAGCTCTCGAGCAGCGGCGGCGCCACGAAGCGCGCAGCGGTCTCGTAGAAGGTCGGCGGCTCGTAGGCGCGGCCCGCCCGCAGGCGCCGCCGCTCGCGCGCCATCGCGACGAGCAGCGCCGAGCCGACGAGCGGCGCGGCGATCCGCGCGCGCAGCCCGAACGCAGCCTCGATCCCGGCGCGCACGCTCCGCAGCCGCTCGCCGAGCGGCGCGTTCCGTCGCAGCCAGCGCTCGGACGCCCACAGGACACCGGCGTAGACGCTGGAAAGATCCGCGCACTCCCGGCGATAGCGCGCGCGCACGCGTGCCTCTGGATGGTCCTTGTGCCGCAGCCAGCCGCGCAGCAGCGTGCGGCCGATCCGCGCGATGCTCGGGCCGTTCGTGTCGAAGTCGCGCTCGAAGGCCTCGAGCAGCAGCCGCGTCTCGCTGCCCGCCGCCAGGTGCGGGTGGCGAAAGTTGAAGCGCGTCTGGCCGTGCGTGTCCGCCGGAGCGCACTCGTCCTCGTCGAGCAGGGTGCCGGCCGCCTGGTGCTCCTCGTAGAGGGCGGTGCCGGGCAGCGGCGTGTAGAGCATGAACTGGTGGAACTCCGTGTCGTGGGCGACCGCGTGCCCGATCGCGTCCTCGATGTTCTGCGGCGTGTGCTCGGGCAGGCCGACGATGCTCGAGCCCAGGACCCGGATCCCGTGCGACTGCAGCCGCTCGACGAGCGCCCGGGTATCGCTGCCGTGGAGCTTGCCGTAGCTGCTGTCCTTTCCCTCGAGCCCGAGCCAGACCCAGGACAGCCCGAGGCCGACCAGCTCGTCGTCGCTGTAGCGGCGCAGCGTGTTGGCGGAGCTGAAGACGTAGAGCGACCAGGGCTTCTCGTGCGCCCGCATCAGCTCGAGCAGGCGCAGCGCGCGCTTGCGATGGAGCAGGAAGTTCTCGTCCATCACGAAGAACGACTGCGTGTGGAGCGCCGCCTCCAGCTCGCGCATCACCGCGAAGAGCTGGTCGCCCGTCTCGTAGAAGCTGACGAAGCGGCCCTTGCCGCCGAACATCGCCGAGGTCGAGCAGAAGTTGCAGCCGAGCGGACAGCCGACCGAGGGGATCAGCGTCGCCGCCACGTCGCCCGGCCGCTGGCGCAGCTTCACCCCCAGGGCCCGAGTCTCGATCGCCGACTCGACCACCGGATGCGAGAAGGGTCGGTCGAGATCCTCGCCGAGGAACTCGCGGAACCAGCGCACGCCCTCGCCGCGCACGATCTGATCGGCGTCGATCAGCGACGCGAGCCGCGGGTGGTTCGCGATGTGCCCGCCGACCACGATCGTCGCCTTCGGCTGGTGCTGGCGCACGAGCGTGCACATGCGCGCGACCTTGCCGAGGTTGGGCAGGATCGCGCTGATGCCGACCACGTCGTACTCGCGCGTGCGGATCTCCTCGACGAAGCGTTCGAGGCTCGGGAAGTCGAGCAGAGTCGACGGCGCCTGGATGTTTGCCTGGATCAGCATCAGGCCCCACGAGCGGTGGAACATGCGCAGCGAGAACACGTCCTGTGCGCGCGTCACCTGGTTGTGGTACAGCTCCATCGGGTTGACCGCGCGGCTGCCGTGCTCGTCGTCACGGGCATACGGGCCGAACACGCTGGTGAGCAGGATCCGAGGCTTCATGCCGACAAGCTAGGCCCGCCCGCGGGGGGGCGTCGTCACACTTCGGCAACACTTGCGCCCGGCGCATGAGTCCGATGGCTCAGGCGTCCCCGCCGCGTCGGGCCCGCGGGCCCGCCTCCCCCGGCAGCCGGGGGAGGCGTTTGCGCAGGCCGGCGGCTCAGCCGGCCGATGCCAGGGCCGCGAAGCGCTCGGCGAAGAGAGCGCCTTTGCCCTCGTCCTCGTGCTTGAAGAACACGAACGCCTCGCGCCAGGGCTGGGCGCGCACGCGCGCCAGCCACAGGCCGAGATCCGCCTGCGTGTACTCGGAGCGCCGCAGGCGCAGGTAGCCCCAGTCGGCCGTGGGCACCAGCGGCGGCCCCGCCTCGCCCGAGTCGTCGGTGTCGGCCGCGCACAGCACGGCGCTGCCCGCGCGCAGCGCCTCGTAGGTGTCCTGGTCGAACCACGACTCGTTCCGGAACTCGAAGGCGGCCCGGATCCCGCCGGGAACAGCCGCCAGGAAGGCGGCGAGGCGCGGAACGTCCCTCTTGAGGTTGGGTGGCAGCTGGATCAGCAGCGGCCCGAGCCGCGGGCCGAGCGCCGCGGCCGTCTCGACCAGATACGCCAGATCCTGCTCGGCGCCCGGCTTGAGGCGCTTCACGTGGCTGATCTTCTGCGACGCCTTCAGCACGAAGGTGAACTCCGGATCCACCTCCGCCAGCCACTTCTCGAGCAGGGCCTTCGTGGGCATGCGGTAGAAGGTGTTGTTGATCTCGACCGTGCGCAGGCGGCTCGAGTAGTAGCGCAGGAAGTCGGCGTCCTTCAGGTCCTTCGGGTAGAAGGAGCCCTTCCACTGCTTGTAGCTGTACCCGCTCGTGCCGGTCAGGATCCGCATGCGCCCGCCTGGGAACGGCGAGACGCTAGCAGCCCGCGTCCGGCGGCTCAAGGACCCTTGGTCTCCCGCCTGGATCGGGCGTATCCTTCCGCTCCGCGTTGGCTCCCCCGCGCGTTTCCGCCGCCGAGCTCCGGGTCGACGGCGGCTCGGCACCGAGGTGATCGACGTGAAGCTGTATCGTTCGTTGCTCGCGGCCGCCGCGCTGGCGGCGTTCTGCTGCAACCCCGAGGCGGCCCACGCGGCCGACCTGGAGCCTGCTCCCGCGCTGAAGACGGCGGAGCTTCTGCCAAAGGAGCAGCTCTCCGGCCCGCTGCACCGCGTCGGCGAGACCGCGCCGGTCGTGGAGTACATGCCGCGCTACGCGATCAGCTCGCGCTACGGCAACTCCACGGCCGAGGGCCGGGAGATGCTCGAGGTGCGCATCCGCGAGATCGCGGCGCTCGCGGTGCGGCTGGCGGAGTCGGAGGAGGACGCCCGTTTCTTCCGGCGCAACGCCGAGATCCTGGCGCGCAGCCACAAGGGAGGGCAGCCGCTCGCCTCGATCGAGCTGCGGCCGGCGCTTTTCGCGGCTCGCGCCCGCTCCGGTGCGCTGCTGGTGCCGGTGCCCGTCGACTACCTGCACCTGACGGATGTCGCCGCGGAGTTCGCGGCGACTCCCGACGCGAAGGGCGCGCGGCGCGAGGTCCGGCTCTCGGGCGTTGCGTCGGCGAAGGTCCGCGAGGCGCTGGGGGCGGCGAAGGTCGGCCTGCGCGAGCGGGTCCTCGAGGAGCCGGCGAAGTGATCCTGCCGGGCGAGCGGGCCGCGGAGGCGGCCTCGCTCTAGCGCGCGGGGAGGCGAGGCGCCTTGCGTGCCCGCGGCGTTTCGCTGTGGCTGGTGCCGGAGGCCGGCGCCGGGTCCAGGCTCGCCGCCACGATTCGCGAGCTCGCGGACGAGCTGGCCAGCCCGACGTTTCCGCCGCACGTGACGCTGCTCGCGGGGCTGGGCGACGAGGCGGCGGCTGTCGCGAGCAGGGCCGCTTCCCTCGCGGCCGGCTTCGCGCCGCTGTCCTTGCGGCTCACGCGTGTCTCGGGCTCCCCGCGCTTCTTCCGTTGTCTCTTCCTCGAGGTCGAGGCGCATCCAGCGCTCCTCGAGCTGCGGCGCCGGGCGAGCGCCGCCGTCGGGCTCCCGCCCGATCCCGCCTTCTTCCCCCACCTGAGCCTCGCGTACGCCTCGCTCGGCGCCGCGCGCCGGCGGGAGCTGGTGCAGCGGCTGCGGCCTCTCGCTCCGCACAGCATCCAGCTCACCCGGCTGGAGGCGTGGCGAACCGAGGGAGAGGCCGGCGCGTGGCGGAGGCTCGACGCCTAACGAGAAGGCGCCCGCTCGCGCGCTCTACGCAGGGCCGAGAGGTCCTGTTCCGCGGCCGCGACCTGCGCGGCCAGGGGCTCGCCGGGGCCGTAGCGCGCGGCCTGGAAGAGCGCCGTCAAGCGAGCTGCGGCGTCGCGGGGCTCCCCGAGACGCGGCAGCAGCTCTGTGGGCGTCGCGCCCGGCCTGCGCACCGCCTCGGCCGCGCCGCGCTCCTCGAGCAGCGTCACGTAGGCGCGGATGACGCGCCCGCGCGCACCCTCGTAGCGCGGCCTGCCCCGGCGCGGTCGCTCCGGCAGGATCTCTTCCGAGCCTCGCTCGACGGGCAGCTCCTCGGGCAGCGCCACCACCTTCGACGGGCGCCGGCGCAGCAGCCGCGAGGCGTAGTAGACGCTGGCCGCCCCCAGCAACGACGCCGTGGCGAGCTGCATGTAGGCCGCGACGAGCCGGTCCTGATCGGCCTGCTCGAAGAGACCGGAGGCCAGCGCTACGTGCGGCGCGGCAGGCACGAGCGCGTGGAAGGCCAGCAGGCACAGCACGGGCGGCAGCACGAGGCGCCCTCCCTCGCGCAGCGCATGGGCGAGCAGGCGCCCGGGATCGGCGGCGGACCGCGAGGCCAGGCGGCGCGCGAAGTGGTCGAAGAGCATGAAGCTCGCCGTCGCAGCGAGAAAGCAGCCCACTGCGAGCCCGGCGAGCGGGCCGCCCCGCAAGCTCGCGAGCAGCGTGAGCAGCAAGGCGTTCGAGAGCGTCGCGAGCGAGCCGGGCGCCAGGGCCGGGACCAGCAGGAAGAGCGCCTGCAGGGCCGAGAACAGCGTGACCTGCTTCTCGAGCAGGAGCGGGATCGGCGCGCCCACGGCGCCGACGATCGCGAGCGTCGCCAGGGCGACGTAGCCGGCGAGCAGCCAGACGCGCGCGCGAAAGGCATCGCGGCCGCGCAGGGCCGGAAAGGCGTCGGCCAGCGACTCGCCGCCCAGCGTGGCGAGCGCCAGCACCAGGGCAGCGACGCCGAGCCGGACGGCGGAGCCGCGGGTGGCCGGGTCCCACGCGATCTGTGCCGTGAGCACGCTGCCCGCCGACAGGACGTAGAGGGCGAGCCCGCGCAGCGGCAGGAAGAGCGCGGCGGCGTCCGGGCCGTCCCCGCTTCCCGCGCGGCGGGCGGTGTAGGGCGCGATCGACAGCGCGCGCGCGTCGCTCACGCGGCGTCCCCGAACAGGCCGGTGTGCGAGAGCGCGCGACCGAGGTCGTCCTGCGCGCCGAGGATCCGCCCCGCGACCGAGCGCTCGGCGAGGAGGGAGGTCAGGCGCTCCCTGCGCAGCGCGGCCTCCGCTGCCGGCAGCGGCGGGCGATCGACGCCGACGAACGAAGCGTCGTCCACGACGAAGACCACCGGCACCACCCCGGCCGCCTGCAGCCCCGCGAGCTCCTCCTCCAGTCGCAGGGCGTCGAGCGCCAGGCCCGAGCAGAGCAGCGCCGCCGTCGAGCCGCGCGGCAGCAGCGGCCGGCTCCGCTGCACGAGGTCGAGCAGCGGCAGCTCTCCCTCCTGCCGCACGCGGACCAGCTCGTAGAGGCAGCGGGTCGCGTGGAGCTCGCCACGTCCCGGCGGCACCAGCAGCGGCGTGGCGCCCTCGCCCAGCAGTTGCACCACGTCGCCGCGGCCCGCCGCCGTCCACACCAGCGACGCGGCCGTCCGCACCACGTACTCGAGGCTGGACTTGCGCCCAGTGCCGGCCCGCCCCTCGCGGTGCAGGTCGACGAACAGGGTGAAGTACGGGATCAGGTCCACCTCGTGCTCGCGGACGACGGCGACCCCGCGCCGCGCGGTGGCCGGCCAGTGGATCCGTCTCACGTCGTCGCCAGGCCGGTACTCGCGCGCGCCGAGGTAGTCGAGGCTCTGGCCCGCTCGCCCCGCGGTGAGCGCCTGGGGCGCGAGGCTGGCGCGGCCACCCAGGCGGTCGAGAGCGGCCACGCGATGCACCAGCGGGAAGACCGTGAACGTCTCGAGCTCGGGCACCACGCGGCGGGCGGCGAAGAGGCCGAGCGCGTCGCAGGCTCCGAGCACGATGGGGCCGATCCGGTACTCGCCCCAGGGCTTCGAGGCGACGCTGCGGTAGGCGAGCCGCCGCCGGCGCAGCGGCCCCAGCGGGCCCGGCTCCAGCAGCGCCTGGCGGTCGGCGATCCCCGCCGCGAACGCGTCCACCACCTCCACCAGCGCGGCGGCGCGGCGGCCGCGGTTGTCGAGCCGCAGCTCGACGCGCACCGGGTCGTCCTCGAAAGCGCTCGGGTACAGCTCGCGCCCGACGCCGAGGCCCGCGAGCGCGCGCCGCGAGGCCGCCCAGGCCAGGGCCAGCAGCGCCAGGCCCGCCGCGCACAGAGTGACGAGCGCGGTCGCCCCGCTCGCCAGGCCGACGACACCGGCGGCCGGCAGCGCCAGGAGCAGGAAGCGGCGCTGCAGGGCGCCGATCGGATCCAGGCTCAGCTCCGCGCGGGCTCGATCGGCACCTCGACGCGCGCCACCACGTCCTGCACGACGCGCGCGCCGTCGATGCCCTGGACCCGCGAGCGCGGCTTCACCACCACCCGGTGCGCGAGGACGCTCACGGCGAGGCGCTTGACCTGGTCCGGCGCGACGAAGGCCTGGCCCTGGATCGCGGCGAGCGCCTGCGACGCGCGCATCAGCGACAGGGCGCCGCGCGGCGAGGCGCCCCAGGCGGCGTGCGCGTGGCCGCGCGTCTCGGCCGCCAGCCGCTGCACGTAACCGGCGATGGCTTCCGAGACGTGGACGCGGGCGACCGCCTGCTGCGCGGCGCGCAGCCCGGCGACGTCGGTCACCGGCCGCAGCGCCTGGAGCGGATGCGTCTCGCGCTGCGCCAGCATCATGCGCGTCTCGTTGCGCTCGTCGGGGTAGCCGAGCGCGACGCGCAGCAGGAAGCGGTCGAGCTGCGCCTCGGGCAGCGGGAAGGTGCCCGCGAGCTCGACCGGGTTCTGCGTCGCGATCAGGAAGAAGGTGTCGGGCAGGGGATGGCTGACGCCGTCCACCGACACCTGTCGCTCCTCCATCGCCTCGAGGAAGGCCGACTGGGTGCGCGGGGTCGCGCGGTTGATCTCGTCCGCCAGCACCACCGGCGCGAAGATGGGACCGGGCCGGAACTCGAAGCGCAGCTCCTTCGGGTTGAACAGCGAGACGCCCGTCACGTCCGAAGGCAGCAGGTCGGGCGTGCACTGCACGCGATGAAAGTCGGCCTGGATCGAGCGCGCCAGCGCGCGCGCCAGCACCGTCTTGCCGACGCCGGGCACGTCCTCGACCAGCACGTGGCCGCGCGCCAGCAACCCCGCCACGACGGTCTCGATCGCCTCGCGTTTGCCCAGGATCACGCGCTCGACGTTTTCGATCAGTCGCGCGGGCAGCTGGGTCGTCGGGCCGAACTCCGTCATCGCTGAGGCTCGCCAGTATAGCGATCGCGCTCGCCGGGGCCGGCCACCGGGAGTCGGCGGTAGACACTCAGTCCGCCGCTGCCGCCGGGCAGGTGCGCGATCTGGCGGAAGGGCGTGCCCCCGCCCAACCAGGCGCCGGGGGACTCGCCCGGGTCGCCGGGCAGCACGAGGTAGCGGACGCCGACGCGATCGAGGAGCGAGGCGCGCAGCGCCGGCGTCGCGGGCCCGTAGAAATCCCGCACCACCGCAAGCTGGCGCGGGAACTCCGGGGCCAGGACATGCGAGACGAGGGGCCGGCAGGCCGAAAGGCCGCCCAGGTAGAGCCCGATGTCCGGCGGCGCGAGCGCGAGCTCGCCGGTGGCGCAGTGGTCGCGCAACACGAGCGCCGCCCCGAGACGCTCTCGCGCCACGAACCAGTTCGGATCGGGTTGCAGCACGATTCGCACGGCGGCGACCGCGGTCGTGGAGCAGGCGAGCGCCGCGAGCAGCACCACCCTCGGGCCGAATCGACTGAGTCCCAGAGCAGCCAGGGCGAGCAGCGGCAGCCCCACCCCGACCGCGAACTGGAGCGCGAAGTTGACCGGCCGCAGCGCCAGGATGGCGAGCACGCTCGCGACCCAGGCCGCGAGATGGGCAGTCACCTCGGACTGCACCGGAGCCGAGCGTCTCAGGCCGGTGAGCGCGAGCAGCGCCGCCGGACCGAGCGCCCAGGCGATCTGGGGCCAGCTGGGGAATGCGTACCGGAACTCGGGGTAGGCCGAGAACGTGGACGACGCATAGAAGACCCAGAAGTTCCAGGCCACGCCGGGCAGCAGGCTGGCCAGCGGCCAGAGCCGTCGCAGCCATCCCGCGGGAGGGCCGGAGAGCAGCACACCGAGCAGGCGCACGCCGCCGAGCAAGGCGAAGTCGTACGGCCGCACCACGGCGAGCCACGAGCCCAGCACGGCGACGCGCGCGAAGCCGCGACCGCCCCGGGCCTCCAGCAGCGCCAGGAGCGACCACACGAACAGCGCGCGGGCCGCGATCCAGTGCGGGTTCGAGAGGATCTCGACGAAGGGGAAGACGCCCAGGCTCAGGTCGAGGCAGCTCGACACCGGCAGCTCGGTCAGCTCGAAGAGCAGCCCGCCCAGCCCCCCGCCGATGCAGACGAGCAGCAGCCCCGGCCCGCGGCAGGCCTCGGGCAGCCCGGCCCGGCGCAGCAGGCGATCGCAGGCGAACAGCAAGGCGAGCGTCGCGAGCAGGGCCATCACGCGGAACGCGACGAACGGGTGTCCCCCCAGCGCCGCCGAGAGCCGGCCGACGGCCCACCACTCGAGGTTCAGCAGCGCGGGGTCGTGCTCGGCCGACGCCAGCTTGTTCCTGAAGAACAGGGCGCCGTCCTCGGCCTGCTGCACGAAGGACAGGTACACGTAGTAGTCGTCGATCCAGTGGAAGTTGCCCGCGAAGGTGCGTTCGGGCGGGGGCGCGAGCCCCGCGATCAGGTAGGGAGGCACCGTGACCGCGACCAGCAACGCGAAGACGGCGAGCACCGGTCCCGGCGAGGCGCGCTCCGCTGCCCCGGCTGGCCGGCCGCTGGTCACGGCGCCGCCTCGACCGCCAACGTGGCTCTCGTTGGCTCCGCGCCGGCCTGCTGCCCGGCCAGGCCCGCCAGCAGGCGCGCCGTCGCCGCGCGCGCCGACCGGTTCACCGCGCTCGAGCTCGGCTGATGCGTGAGGCGCAGGCAGAACGCAATCCGCAGATCGCCGGCGGGCGCGATGCCGATGTAGTTCACGTGGTAGCCCTGCCGGTACAGCGCCGCCGTGCCGGTCTTCATCAGCACCGGGAGCCCCGCGGGAGCGACGCCCTCGGCCGTGCCGCCCAGGCCGACCACCGCGGCCATCGCGCGCCGCAGCGGCGGCAGCCAGGCCTGCTCGATCACGCGCGAGCCCGCCTCGGGTGCGAGGGGGCGGGGCGAGAGGCCGAGCCGGCCATCGGTCGCCGCCACCAGCCGCGGCACGGGTTCCACGCCGTCGTTGCCGATCGTGGCCGCCAGCAGCGCGGCGTGCACCGGCGTGACGTCCACCTCGGTGAGCCCGATCGACAGGTCGGCGAGCTGTCGCTCGTCGGGCTCCAGGCGCAGCACCCGCCCGAACTCGAGGCGCCCGAGCGGCGCGCGGTCGAAGCCCCAGCGATGCAGCTCTGCCACGATCGCGTGCGGCCCCAGCCGGCGGCCGAGCTCCGCGAAAGCCAGGTTGCACGAGACCGCGAGCGCGTGGGTCAGCCCGCGCAGGGGACCGGCGGGCCAGGCGCACCAGAGCACCCCGGAGCCGAAGCGCTCGTGGCCGTTGCAGGTCATGCGGGCGATCTCGGCGTTGGGGTCGAAGCCCGCCCGCTGCGCCGCGACCGTGGTGATCAGCTTGGCGATCGACGCCGGCTCGCGGCGCTGGTCGAAGGGCGCCAGCGGGTCGCGCCGCGCCGTGCGCTCGTCGGTCACCGCCGCCAGCAGGTCGCCCCTTCGCGCGTCGAGCAGCACGATGCTGCCGCGCAGCGGTCCGAGGGCCGAGCGGGCCAGCCGCTCCAGCTCGAGGTCGAGGCTGAGCCGCACGCCTGCCTCGCCGGCCGGCGTCGCGGCGAGGGCCTCGGCCATGAGCGACTCCGGCAGCGGCAGGGGCTCGCGCCCGGCGGGCGTGAGCCGGCCGCTCGCGTAGGAGCCGAGCAGCCGGCCTTGTCGGTCCCGCACGAGCGTCGCCCCGGGTTCGCGGAGCGCGTCGAGCGCGTGTCGTGCCCGCCCGGCGAGCCCGACCTGGCGATCCGGCGCGGGTCCGCGGCCGAGCGCCACGCGCGCCTCGTCCAGGCGACCGAGCTCGACCAGCGCGGCGGCGCGCACGCCGGCCGCGCGCGCGTCGCCGTTCGCAGCGAGGAGGTCCGACACTGCGAGCGCCGCCGGCGCGTCGGCGGCGCGCAGCGCCACCCAGGCGAGTGCCTCGAGCTCGACCTCGGCGCCGGCCGCCGCCTTGGTGTCGGAGGACCGGCCGTTCAGCAGGAGGGCGAGCGACTGCAGCGCCCGTGCTCGCCGAGCCGCGTCCGGCCAGGGCTTCGCGTCGCGCAGCGCGACGCCGGCGAGAGCCGCGGCCTCGGCGTTGGATCCCGCGAGCAGCCGCTCGCGCGCCGAAAGCAGGGCCGCCCGGGTGCGCGCCGCGCGCGAGAGACCGGTCGCCCCGAGAGCCGCCAATGCCAGGCACGTCGTGAATGCGAACAGCCGCCGCGCGCGGCTGACGCCCCCGCGCGGGGCGCGCAGCTTGATGTTCAACGCGCCGTGCCGGCTCCTCGCACGCGCCCCCGCGCGGCCTCGAGCGAGGCGCGCACGGCGTCGGGGGCCGTACCGCCCGTGACGGCCTTCGCCCGCACCGCCTGCGCCGGATCGAAGATCGCGGACAGCCGCGCCGCCACCTCCGGCGAGACGGCGGGCAGCGCGCGCGCCGCGGCCTCGCGCAGCGTGACTCCGGCGCGCTGGGCTTCGGCCACCAGCGAGCCCACCAGCTCGTGCGCCTTGCGGAACGGCATTCCCTCGCGCGCCAGCGCCACCGCGAGGCCCGCGGCGAACAGCTCCTCGCGCCCGCCCGCGCGCAGCATCGCCTCGCGGTTCAGGCCCAGGCCCGTCACGACGCCGGTCATCACCGTCAGCGACAGCCCCGTGGCGTCGGCGGCGTCGAAGACCGCCTCCTTGTCCTCCTGCAGGTCCTTCTGGTAGCCGGCGGGAAGGCCTTTCATCAGGATCAGCAGCCGCAGCAGGCCGGCGTCCACGCGCGCGGCCTTGCCGCGCACGAGCTCGAGCGAGTCGGGGTTCTTCTTCTGCGGCATCAGGCTCGAGCCGGTGGTGTAGGCCTCGGGCAGCGAGAAGAAGCCGAACTCCGGCGCCGACAGCCAGATCAGGTCCTCGGCCAGGCGCGAGAGGTGCGTCTGCAGCTGCGCGCAGCAGAAGGCGAACTCGGCGGCGAAGTCGCGGTCCATCACGGCGTCGAGCGCGTTCGGCGACACGGCCTCGAAGCCCAGCTCACTCGCGAGCGCCTCGCGATCGAGCGGCAGGGCGGTGCCGGCCAGGGCGCCCGAGCCGAGCGGCAGCACGTTCGCCCGCCGGCGCGCGTCGGTCAGGCGGTCGAAGTCGCGCACGAGCGGCCAGGCGTGGGCGGCGGCGAGGTGACCGAAGGTGATCGGCTCGGCCGCGCGGATGTGGGTGTAGCCCGGCAGCACCGCCTCCGCGCCGGCCGCGCCCTGGGCCGCGAGCGCTTCGACCAGCGCCGCGACCCCCGCGCGCAGGTCGTCGTTGGCGCCGCGGAGCCACAGCCGCAGCGCCGTCACGGTCTGCTCGTTGCGGCTGCGCCCGAGATGCCCCTGGCCCGCCAGCTCCCCGACGAGCTCGCCGAGGCGCGTCTCGACGAAGCTGTGGACGTCCTCGAGGTCCAGCTCGAGCCAGGCCGGGTCGGAGCCGGCGCGGGCGAGCACCTCGGCGAGCCCGGCGTCGAGCCGCGCGGCGTCGGCGGCGGGGATCGCTCCGCAGCGTCCGAGGGCGCGGGCGTAGGCCCGCGAGGCCATCACCTCTTCCGCAAGCAGGCGCCGGTCGAACGGGAAGGAGCGGTTGAACTCCCAGAACTGCCGATCGGGATCGCTCGAGTAGTTGCCGCCCCAGAGCTTCATCGCGCCGCCGTGCAGGCTAACACGCGCTGCGCCTTGACCGAGGCCGCCGCGACGCGCCAGCATCGCCCGCGTGGGAGGCTCCGAGGGGCGCGTCGTCGTGCTGTTCGACGGCGTCTGCAACCTGTGCAACGGCGTCGTGGATTTCGCGATCCGTCGCGACCCGAGCGGGCGCCTGGTATTCGGCGCCCTGCAGTCGCCCGAGGCTCGAGGGCTGCTGCGAGCGCTCGGGCTGCCGGACGCCGCGCTCGACAGCCTGGTCGTGATCGAGCCGGGCGGCGCCGTGCACCGAAGCTCGTCGGCTGTGCTGCGCGTCGCACGGGCGCTGCGCTCGCCCTGGCCCGCGCTCGCGGCGGCGGGCGCGCTCGTGCCCCGACGGCTGCGAGACCTCGTCTACCGCTGGGTCGCGCGGAACCGCCACGCCTGGTTCGGCCGGCGCGACCACTGCCGCCTGCCGACGGCCGAGGAGCAGGCTCGCTTCCTGGGAGAGTCGCCGGGCTCGCCCGCTGCCTGACGCGCCGGGCTCGTGTCAGCTGCGGTAGTGGGCGTTGATCGAGACGTAGTCCTTCGAGAAGTCGCAGGTCCAGATCGAGCCCGAGGCGGTGCCCTGGTGCAGCACGACGCGCACCAGGCAGGGGTCCTGCGTGATCGCGGCGTGGGCTTTCGCCTCGTCGTAGGCGCGGGCCTGGCCGTGCTCGCAGACCCAGACGTCCCCCAGGAAGATGTCGACGGCGTCCGGGTCGAAGTGGACGCCGGAGCGCCCGAGCGCCGCCAGCACGCGGCCCCAGTTGGGGTCGCCGCCGTGCAGCGCCGTCTTGAACAGCGGCGACTCGGCGATCGTGCGCGCCGCGCGGTCGGCCACGTAGGCGGAGGCGGCGCCCTCGACGCGGACCTCGGCCACGCGCGTGGCGCCCTCGCCGTCCCGCACGATCATCAGCGCGAGCGCCTTCGCCACCGCGGTCAGCGCTTCGCGGAAGAGCCGCAGGTCCGGCCCGCGCGTCACCTCGCGCGCGGCGGAGGCGCCGCTGGCCAGCACCAGGGCCATGTCGTTCGTCGAGCTGTCGCCGTCCACCGTGATGCGGTTGAGCGAGGCGTCCACCGCCTCGCGCAGCGCCCGCTGCAACAGCGAGCGCTCGATCCGCGCGTCGGTCGTGAAGAAGGCCAGCAGCGTCGCCATGTTGGGGGCGATCATGCCCGCGCCCTTCGCCATGCCGGCGACGCGGACCCTCTCGCCCTCGAGCGTGAACTCCGCGAACGCCTGCTTCGGGCGCGTGTCGGTGGTCATGATCGCGCGCGCCGCGTCGGCCCCGGCGCCGGCCGAGAGAGCTTGCGCCAGCGCGGCCACTCCCGCCCGCAGCTCGTCCATCGGCAGGTGCACGCCGATCACGCCCGTCGAGGCGACCGCGATCTCCCACGGCGGGCAGTCGAGCGCCGCCGCCACCAGCGCGGCCGTCTCCCTGGCGTCGGCCTCGCCGCGGGCGCCGGTCGCCGCGTTGGCGCAGCCGGCGTTGACGACGACGGCGCGCAGGCCGCCGCGCGACAGATGCTCGCGGGTGAGCTTCACGGGCGCGGCCTGCGCGCGGTTGCGGGTGAACACGGCCGCCGCCGTGCAGCTCGTCTCGGCGGCCACCAGCGCCAGGTCGAGGCCCCCCGGCTTGATGCCGGCGGCGACCGCGGCGGCGCGGAAGCCGGCGGGCGCGGTGATCGCGCCCGCCCGCTCCGTGGCCACGATGCTCACCGCTCGACCTCGACCGCCCGGGCGTCCACCGGGATGTGGTCGCGCGTCAGCGCGCGCACGCGCTCGGGCAGGCCGAACAGCCGGATGAAGCCCTCGGCGTCCTTGTGGTCGTAGCTCATGCCCTCGCCGAAGGTGGCGAGGTCCTGGCGGTACAGGCTCGAGGGCGAGCGGCGCGCGATCGCCTCGGCGCGGCCCTTGAAGAGCTTGAGCTGCACCTCGCCGGTCACGTGCTGCTCGGTGAAGTCCACGAAGGCCGCGAGCGCCTCGCGCAGCACGGTGAACCACAGCCCGTCGTAGATGAGCTGCGCGTAGCGCACCGAGACCGACTGCTTGAAATGCAGCGTGTTGCGGTCGAGCACCAGCCGCTCGAGCTCGCGGTGCGCGATGTGGAGCACGGTGCCCGCCGGGGTCTCGTAGACGCCGCGCGACTTGATGCCCACCAGGCGGTTCTCGACCAGGTCGAGCCGTCCGACGCCGTGGCTGCCGGCGATCTGGTTGAGCTCCTCCACCAGCGCCACCGGCCCCAGCCTGCGGCCGTCGATGCTGGCCGGCACGCCGCGCTCGAAGCCGAGCGTCACCACCTGCGGGGTGTTCGGCGCGTCCTGCGGATCGACCGTCAGCTTGAACATCGCCTTCTGCGGCGGGCTCCAGGTGTCCTCCAGGTTGCCGCCCTCGTGCGAGAGGTGCCACAGGTTGCCGTCGCGGCTGAAGATGTCCCGCGGTGACTGGTCGACCGGCACGCCGTGCTTGGCCGCGTAGTCGAGCGCGTCCTCGCGCGAGCGGATCGTCCACTCCCGCCAGGGCGCGATCACGCGCAGGTGGGGGGCGAAGGTGGCGTAGGTCACCTCGAAGCGGACCTGATCGTTGCCCTTGCCGGTGGCGCCGTGCGCCAGGGCGTCGGCGCCCAGCCGCAGCGCGGCCTGCACCTGGCCCCAGGCCAGCAGCGGGCGCGCGAGGGCCGTGCCGAGCAGGTAGTGGTCCTCGTAGACGGCGCCCGCCGCCAGCGCCTTGAAGGCGTAGTCGCGGATGAAGGTCTCGCGCAGGTCCTCGACGATGCACTCGCTGGCGCCGGTCGCGAAGGCCTTCTTGCGCACGGCCTCGAGGTCGTCACCCTGGCCGACGTCGCCGCAGTAGGCGACGATCTCGGCGCCGCCGTAGTGCTCCTTGATCCAGGGGATGATGATCGAGGTGTCGAGCCCCCCCGAGTACGCCAGCACGACCTTCTTCACGTTGCTCATTGGCTAGGCCCCTTTGCCTTCCTGAAGCACGCTCTCGAGGGCTTCGAGGAACGTGCGGATCTCCGGCCGGCGCACGACCAGCGGCGGCAGCAGGCGCAGCACGTGCTCGCCCGCGCGGGTCGCCAGCACGCCGCGCTCGCGCAGGCCCGCCAGCACCGGCGCCGCCGCGCCCGCGAACTCGGCGCCGAGCATCAGGCCCATGCCGCGCACGTCCGCCAGCTGCGGGAAGCGGCGCTGCAGACGCCGCAGGCTCTTGACGAGGAAGGCGCCCTTCTTCGCGACGTCCTCCACGAAGCCCGGCGCGGTCAGGCGGTCGAGCACCACCATCGAGGCGGCCGCGGCCACCGGGTTGCCGCCGAAGGTCGACCCGTGGTCGCCCACCTGGATCGCCGAGGCGAGCTCCTCGCGCACGAGCGTCGCGCCCATCGGGATGCCGCCACCGAGCGGCTTGGCGAGCGTGAGGATGTCGGGCGTGATGCCCGCGTGCTCGTAGGCGAAGAGCCTGCCGGTGCGGCCGAGGCCGCACTGCACCTCGTCGGCCACCAGCAGCACGCCCTGCGCTCTGCACAGGCGCGCGAGCTCCTGCAGGAAGTCGGCCTTCGCCGGCCGCACGCCGCCTTCGCCCTGGATCGTCTCCAGGAACACGGCCGCGGTCTGCGGCGTGATCGTCGCGGCGACCGCGGCGGCGTCGTTCCACGGCACGAAACGGACTCCCGGCATCAGCGGCTCGAAGGGCTCGCGGTACTTCGGGTTCCAGGTGAGCGAGAGCGAGCCGATCGTGCGGCCGTGGAAGCCGCGCTCGAAGGCGATGATCTCGAAACGGCCCTGCGGCTTGCCGATGCGGCGCGCGAACTTGATCGCGGCCTCGCAGGCCTCGGTGCCCGAGTTGCAGAAGAAGACGCGCGCCGGGAAGCTCAGCGCGACGAGCCGTTCCGCCAGGCGGGAGGTGACCTCGGAGTGGTAGAGGTTGCTCGCGTGGATCAGGTCCCGCGCCTGCTTGCGGATGGCCGCGACCACCTTGGAGTCGCCGTAGCCGACGCCGTTGACGCCGACGCCGGCGGCGAAGTCGAGATAGACGCGGCCGTCGCTCGCGGTGAGCCGGGCGCCCTTGCCCTTCACCAGCGTGAGGTCGCGATCGTAGACGCCCAGTAATGCGTTGCTCATCGTCTCCCTAGCTCGCTATCCGCGTTCCCACGAAGCCCCCTTCGAGGCGGGCGCTCCCCGCGATGACCACCTCCGGAATGCCGGCGTCGCTGGCTTCGAGCGCGACGCGCACCTTGAGCGCCATGCCGCCGTGGATCGTGCCGTCCTCGATCGCCCGGCGCGCCTCGTCGCGGCTGAGCGTCTCGACCGCGCGCTCGCCGATGCGCACGCCGTCCACGTCCGAGAGATACACGAGCGTGCTCGCCCCGAGCGCGCGCGCCAGACCGAGCGCCGCTTCGTCGGCGTTCAGGTTGACGGCCTCGCCCGCGGGCCCCGCCGACACCGGCGAGACGACCGGCAGCAGACCCTGCTCCCAGAGCGCGCGCACCAGGTCCACGTTCACCGCCTCCGCGGTGCCCACGCGGCCGAGCCCCGGCTCGAGCCGCGCGCGGATCAGGCCGGCGTCGCGGCCCGAGATGCCGATCGCGGGCACGCCGGCAGCCGTGAGCCCGGCGGCCAGCGCCTTGTTGAGGCTGCCCGAGAGCACCATCTCGACGACGTCCATCGCCTCGGGCGAGGTCTCGCGCCGCCCGTCGATGCGGCGCGTCTCGATGCCGAGCGCGGCGAGCAGGCGATCGATGTGACGGCCGCCGCCGTGGACGAGCAGGGCGCGGCCCTCGCCTGCGCGGACCTCCCGCGCCAGCGGGCCCGTCAGCCGCGGATCCTCGAGCGCGGGCCCGCCGATCTTGTAGACGCGGACCTTCACCGCAGGCTGCTCACGCGAGGCCGCTCGTCTCGGGCAGGCCGAGCGCCACGTTCATGTTCTGGATCGCCTGGCCGGCGGCGCCCTTCACCAGGTTGTCGAGGGCCGAGAAGACGACGACGCGCCCGGGGGCCGCCTCGTGCACGGAGATCCGGCACTCGTTGGTCAGCACCACGTCCGACAGCCGCGGCGGCCGGGCGCCCACGACCTTCACGAAGGGCGAGCCCTCGTAGGCCGCGCGCAAAGCCTGCGCGAGGGTCGCAGCCGTGGCGTCGGTCTTGAGGTAGATCGCGGAGAGGATGCCGCGCTTGACCGGGAGCAAGTGCGGGCAGAAGGTCAGCTCCACGTCGGCGCCGGCGGTCTCGTGCAGCACCGCCTCGATCTCCGCCACGTGCCGGTGCGAGCGGCCGGGAGAGTAGGCGGAGAAGTCCTCGGCGATCTCGCAGAAGAGCAGCTCCTCGCGCAGCGCACGTCCCGCGCCGGTGGCGCCGCTCTTGGCGTCGACCACCACGTCCCGCACGTCGACCAGCCGCTGGCGCACGAGCGGCACCAGCGGCAGCAGCACCGAGGTCGCGTAGCAGCCAGGGTTGGAGATCAGCTGCGCGCCGCGCAGGCGTTCGCGGAAGATCTCGGTGAGCCCGTAGGGCACGCTGCCCAGCAGCTCGGGGGCCGGGTGCGCGTGGCCGTACCAGCTCGCATAGGCCTCGGGCGTCGGCAGGCGCAGGTCGCCGGAGAGGTCCACCACCAGCGCGCGCGGATGCTCGGCGCGCAGCCGCGCCACGTAGGTCGCGGAGATCCCGTGCGGCAGCCCGAGCAGATAGACGTCGGCCGCGCGCGCGACGGCGGCCTCGTGGGCCAGGTGGCCGTCGCCGCTGCCGGTCGTGAACTCGACCCGGGCCTGGGGGTGCGCCGCCAGCAGGCGAACCGCCTCCCGGCCCGTGTAGCCCGTCGCCCCGAAGACCCCCACTTTCAACATGTCCGGTCCGTCTCGCCCCCTAAAAGAAAAAACCCACTGGAGCAAACGCTCCAGCGGGCTTCACTCGCCGCGCAGCCTCCGTGGGCCCTGACGCTCAGGCCTCAGGCCGCGGCGGCCGCCCGCCGGGCGCACGTGCCTCGCCTGACGCGGGCCTCGTGGCGAACGGCGGGACGCATCGACATCGCAGCGGCGAATGATACGCGCCGGCGGCCGCCTGTCAAGGGTCGTTCCCGGTGCGTAGACTGCGGCAGACACGGTGGTTCCCGCCCCGAGGGCCGCTTCGGGAACGCCGTTTGCTTGGCAAGTCCCGAGGCATGGCGTCCCGCGGGCCCTCGGGGAGGTCATGCGAGGAGTTTCGCGAGTGAGCCAGGGGTTTCCTTCGTCCGACGCCTTCAATGGACAGCTGACGCTGCCGGACGATCCATCCGAGAACGAGCCGGTCCGTCCACATTCCGGACGCGCGAGCGCCGACCACCCGGAGCGCGAGATCTTCGATGCCGTGCGGGCTCTGCCTCCGCTCAGCCTCGCCGGCGAGCTGCGGGTGATGTCGCTGTCCGACGCGCTGTCCTGGGTCGCCCTGCGCCGCAAGACGGGCACGCTGCACGTCCACCGGCGCTCGACCCGCAAGCGGCTCGTCTTCCGCGAAGGCGTGCTGCACTCCACTTCCTCCAACGACCCGCGCGAGACGCTCGGGCAGTTCCTGGTCCGCGACGGACTGATCAGCGAGGAGCAGCTCTTCAAGGCGCTGCTGCAACAGGAGGAGAAGGGGGCGCTGCTCGGCATCCTGCTCGTCTCCGACGGGCTGATCAGCGCCGAGCAGCTGAAGGCCAAGCTGCGCGAGAAGGCGGAGGCGATCGTCTACGACCTGTTCCTGTGGGACGAGGGCCTGTTCCTGTTCGCAGAGGGCCAGGTCCCGAGGGCCGTTCCGATCAACCTGGAGATGGACCCGCAGGCCGTCGTGCGCGAGGGCCTGCGCCGCCGCAAGCGCTGGGCGCGAATCCGCGAGCGCTTCGCTTCCACCGACGTGCGCTTCGGCGTGCTGACCACGGCGCCTCCGCCGCGGGAACCGCGCGAGCGCCGCATGCTGGAGCTGGCGACCGCGGGACGTTCCCTCGCCGAGATCGCGCTCGAGTGCCGGCTCTCCCCGTTCGAGACCGCCGAGTACCTGTTCGGCCTGTGCGAGCTGCGCGTGCTCGAGGTCGAGCGCACGGCAGACGAGGCGACCACGAGCGACGCGGTCGGCGCCATCCGCGTGTTGCTGCTGGCGGCCGGGAAGGCGACGGCCGAGCAGCGCTTCAGCGAGGCCTTCGACTACTACCAGGACGTGCTGGCACTCGACCACCTGAACCAGGAGGCCAAGAAGGGCCTGCTGGCGGTCTCGGACGCGCGCAAGCGGCAGCGGCTCTCGCGCAGCCTGCCGCCGACCGCCGTGCCGTACGTGAGCGTGCCCGCGCAGGTGCTCGAGAAGGGGCGCTTCAACGCCGAGGAGGGTTTCCTGCTCTCGCGCATCAACGGCTCCTGGGACCTGCAGTCGATCCTGAAGCTGTGCCCGATCTCGGAGGAGCAGGCGCTCGCGATCGTGGCGCGCCTGATCGAGCGCAAGGTGGTGGCGCTGCGCTGAGCGCGGCGCGCCGGCACAATTGTATTAAACTTAGGACAACTCGCGAGGGCGCCGATGACCGACCGCCGCAGCCTGCCGCTGACCGACCTCTCCGAGGACGAGAGGATGTTCCGGGACCAGATCCGCCAGTTCGCCGAGGAGCGCGTGCGCCCGTTGGTGGCGAAGATGGATCGCGAGGCCCAGATCCCGCGCGAGCTGGTGAACGCCTGCTTCGAGCTCGGCATCATGGGCGTCGAGATCCCCGACGAGCATCAGGGCGCGGGAGCGACCTTCTTCATGTCCGTGCTGGTGGTGGAGGAGCTCGCCCGCGTCGACGCCTCGGTCGCCGTGCTGGTGGACGTGCAGAACACGCTGGTCAACAACGCGATCCTGCGCTGGGCCAGCCCGGAGCAGCAGGCACGCTACTTCCCGAAGCTGGCGAGCGGCTGGGTGGGCGCCTACGCCCTCTCCGAGGCCGGTTCGGGCTCGGACGCCTTCGCGCTGCAGTGCCGTGCGGCCGACAGGGGCGACCACTGGCAGCTCGACGGCCAGAAGCTGTGGATCACCAACGCCGCCGAGGCCGAGCTGTTCATCGTGATGGCCACGGTGGACCCCGCCAAGGGCTACAAGGGCATCACCTCGTTCCTGGTCGAGCGCTCGTTTCCCGGCTTCACGGTCGGCAAGAAGGAGGACAAGCTGGGCATCCGCGCCTCCTCCACCTGCGAGCTGGTGCTCGATGGCTGCAAGGTGCCGAAGCAGAACGTGCTCGGCGAGGTCGGCAAGGGCTACAAGATCGCGATCGAGACGCTGAACGAGGGACGCATCGGCATCGGCGCGCAGATGGTCGGCGTCGCTCAGGGCGCCTTCGAGCACGCGCTGCGGTACTCCCAGGAGCGCCAGCAGTTCGGCCGGCCGATCGCCGACTTCCAGGCGGTCCAGTACCAGCTGGCCGACATGGCGCTGCAGATCGAGGCGGCGCGGCTGCTGACCTACAACGCCGCGCGGCTGCGCGACGTGGGCCAGCCCTTCGTGAAGGAGGCCGCGATGGCGAAGCTGTTCGCCTCGCGCGCGGCCGAGTACGTCACCTCCAAGGCGATCGAGGTCTACGGCGGCTACGGCTTCACCAAGGAGTACCCGGTGGAGAAGTTCTTCCGCGACCAGAAGGTCGGCCAGATCTACGAGGGCACCTCCAACATGCAGCTGGCGGTGATCGCCAAGCAGCTGCTGGGCAAGCTCTAGCCCCTTCGCCGGCGATGGCTCTGCTCGACCTGGCCGCGCGCGAGCTGCTCGACCGCTTCGCGTCGCCCGCGCCCGTCCCCGGCGGCGGATCGGCCGGCGCCCTGGGCGGCGCGCTGGCCGCGGCCCTCGTCTCGATGGTCTGCGCCCTGCCGCGAACCCGCACCGGCGCCGCCGAAGAGCGCGCGGAGCTCGAGACGGCGGGCCGCTGGGCGGGCTCGGCTGGCGCGCGCCTGCGCCGGCTGATCGAGGACGACGCCGCGGCGTACGAGGCGGTGCTGGCGGCCCGGCGGCTGCCGCGGACGAGCGACCTCGAGCGCGGCCGGCGGGCGACCGCCGTCGGGGCCGCGCTGGCACGGGCGACCGCCGTGCCGCTCGAGACCGCCGAGGCGTGCCTGGTCGTGCTGCGCGCCGGGGAGCGGGCGCTCGCGCACGGCAACCCGAACGCGGCCGCCGACGTCGGGACGGCGCTCGCGCTGGCCCACGCCGCGCTGGAGGGTGCCGCCCTGAACGTGCGCGCCAACGCCGACCCCGCGGATCCGGCCGGCGCCCTGGCGCTGCAGCGCATCGAGGCCTTGCGCCTCGAGGGCGCCTCGGGCTACGGGACGATCTTGAGGACCTTGACGCCCGAGTCCTCCGGCAGCGAGCCCACGGCCACGTAGCCGATGCCGCCCGCGTTCGCCTTGACGTAGGCGATCACCTCCGCGTCCGACGTCTTGACCGGCGGCGGCGGTCCCTTGCCGGACATGATCTTCTGTGCCCAGTAGTTGGTGACCGACACCACCGACTGGCCGAGAGCCTGCTGCGAGAAGGATGCGCGCAGCGGCGCGCGCGCCGACTGGTCCACCGGCTTGATCGTGGTGCCGTCCGACCAGCGGGTCATCTGCTTCAGGAAGACCGCCAGCAGCGTCTCCTTCTGGATCTGGCCTCCGGGCACGTCCGCGTGCGCGATCACGGCGAACGCCTCCTGCGCCAGGGCGGCCGGGGCGAGTCCGCCCAGCAGCGCGACGAGCGCGAGGGCGCGCAGGGATCTCATCGTGGCAGCTTCTAGAAGAACGGCTCGTCCACCGTGCGGCTGAAGTGCTGGTTCCGGCTCCAGCCGGGGAGGATCTTGTAGGTCCGCTCGTACTCGAGCGTGATGCGGCGCGAGGACTCGCGCGTCTCGATCTTGAAGTTATAGCGGTCGATGTAGTCCTCGAGGCGTTCCTCGCGGACGACCTTCATCAGGCGCTCCAGGATCGCGTCGTCGGAGTTCATGCCGCGACCGAGACGGCAAATCTCCACCATGCGGTCGCCGATAACGTAGTCGGCCATGTACACGGGGGCCACGTTCCACACCGCCAGGCAGAAGGCGACGAAGGCGGCCAGGGCGACGATGCTGCTCATGCGACCCTCGCCACGCTCCCCGCGTCGTCGGATCGGTTCAGTGCTCATGTGTTGCCTCGCGCTCCTCAACGGATCAGATGGAAAAAGCGGCTCCAGCGGGTCCTGCCGAAAGCCCGGGCGGTGTCCCGCAGCCAGTTGACGATTCCCGCACGATGGTACTCCTCCCGGGTCGCCTCGTACGACCAGTAGACGAGCAGCGCCCGCCCCTTCACCTGGTCGGCCGGCAGGAAGCCCCAGAAGCGGCTGTCGCGGCTGTTGTCGCGGTTGTCGCCCAGCACCAGCAGCGCGCCGGGCGGCACCGTGCGGGGCCCCCAGTCGTCGCGCTGGCTCTCGATCCGGAGCGCGTACTCCGGGTCGTCGGGCCGCAGCGGCGGCTCCAGGAAGCGGACATAGGGCTCGTCGAGCGGCTCGCCGTTCACCAGCACCGTCTTGTTCCGGATCTCGATCGTCTCGCCCGGCAGGCCGATCACGCGCTTGATGAAGTCGCGGTTCGGGTCCTCGGGGTAGCGGAACACCACAACGTGCCCGCGGGCGATCGGCTTCTTGGCCAGCAGCAGGTCCTCGAAACGCCCGGCCGACGGCGAGTAGACGAGCTTGTTGACGATCAGGTGGTCGCCGATCAGCAGGTTCGTCTCCATCGAGCCGGTCGGGATCTTGAACGCCTGGAAGGCCCAGGTCCGGACGAACAGCGCGAGGATGAACGCCACCACGATCGACTCGAGGTACTCGCGCCCGATCGACCTGCGTGCGGCCGCCCCCGCTGCGGGAGCGGCCCCCGGGCCCGGCTGGCTGTCGCTCATTCGCCCGAATTGTAAACAACCCGCGGCCCGAGGCCGTGAGCCCCTCACCGACGCGGGTAGCATAGGCAGCCTTGACCACGCCCGGCCTCGTCTCCGTCGTCATCCCGGCCTACGACGAGCAGGCCACGATCGAAGCGCTCGTGACCCGCGTGCAGGAGGTCCCGTTCGCCAAGGAGATCGTCGTGGTGGACGACGGCTCCAGGGACGGGACCCGCGAGATCGTCGAGCGGCTCGGCCGGCGGGAGGGCATCCAGGCGGTGCTGTCCGAGCGCAACCGCGGCAAGGGCATGGCCTTCCGGCTCGGCCTCGAACGCGCCAAGGGCGAGGTCGTGGTGATCCAGGACGCCGACCTCGAGTACGACCCGAAGGACCTGCCCGCGGTCGTCGCGCCGATCCTGGCCGGCGCGGCGGACGTCTGCTACGGATCGCGCATCCGCGGCGGCAACACCGGTCGCACCTCGTCGTTGGCCTTCTACTGGGGCGGCCGCCTGCTCTCGTGGTGGACGACGCTGCTCTATTGCGTGCACGTGACCGACGAGGCGACCGGCTACAAGGCGTTCCGCACCGACGCGCTGCGCGCGATCCCGCTGGAGGGCGAGGGCTTCGAGCTCGAGCCCGAGCTGACGGCCAAGGTCCTGCGCCGCGGGCTGCGCTATTGCGAGGTGCCGATCTCCTACTCCCCGCGGCCGTTCGAGGCGGGCAAGAAGATCACCTGGCGCGACGGGCTGCGGGCGCTGTGGGCGCTGTTCGTCTGGCGTTTCCGCTCAATCGGCCCCTGAGGCCGCGCTCCGAGTCGCCAGCCAGCCGCACAGGCGAGCGATCCCCGCGCCCAGCAGCACGACGCTGAGGCCGTCCGTCTCGAAGCGGAAGCGGTTGTTCTCGCCGATCTCGAGGGCGTTTCCGACCGCCGCGACGTAGGCCACGTTCGCCGCCAGCAGCCCGAGCAGGGCGCGCTCCGGCAAGGGCCTGCCCGCGAGCGGCCCGCGTCCCAGCGCGCCTCCCGCGGCGAGCGCCACCAGCAGCGGCGACAGGATCAGGATCGCGAGGCAGACGCCGCTGTCGGGCCGCGCGCCGCCCGCCCCCGGTCGCCGGCGCGCGAGCAACCAGCGATCCTGTGCCTCGCACAGGCCGGCCGTCGCGCGGCGGTTGGCGATGCCGAAGAACGGCACGGCGCAGGGCGAGCGGAAATAGATGCTCCAGGCTTCGACCATGCCCGAAAGATAGACGCCCGGCCGGTGCACGATCACCCAGAGCGAGTCGGCCAGCAGCGCCCGCGACACCCGCAGGTAGCCGATCGCATGATAGTTGACCGCCCCGGCCGACTTGCGCTGCTGCGACAGCACGCGGGGCAGCGACGGGTCGGCCGCCATCATGTCCTCGGGATAGCTCTCGGGCGGCGAGAACGACGGCGCGCGCGCGGCCTCGCTCAACCGGCCCTCGCCCACCAGCGCGCTCCTCTCCTCCGGCGCGAGCCGCTCGACGGTCAGCCGCGACAGGCCCTGCCCGACCCAGGAGCTGAGCGCCGGCGCGCCGAAGAGCAGCGCGTTCTTGGCGAGGAAGCAGCCGAGCAGCAGGGCCGGGCCGAGCGCGGCCCGCGCGACTCGCCGCCGCTCGGCGCTCGAGAGCGCCAGCGCGAGGGCGAGTAGCGCGTACCACAGCGGATGGAAGGCGGCCCGCAGCAGGCAGAGCAGCGCGGCGCTCCACAGGCAGAGGTGGAGCCCGCGCCGTGATCCCGCGGCCGCGGCGGCGAAGGCCAGGCAGCTGAGCGCCAGCAGCGCCGCCGTCGGCAGGGCGTAGAAGAGCCAGCTCTCGTGCAGCACGAATGCGGGGCTGGCTGCGAAGGCGAGGCTCGTCGCCGCCGCGATCGCAGCCGGCACGCCGAGCCGGCGCTGCAGCGCGTAGACGCAGGCCGTGAGCAGCGCCCCACAGGCGAGCAGGGCGACCTGCAGCACGACGGGCGCCAGCTCGCGCCCCGGCAGCAGCGCGAGGGCCAGCAACAGGTTGAACAGCGGCGGCTGCGAGTGGAGGTGGAGGATCGAGACGATCGGCTCGCGCCGCAACAGGAACGGATCGACGAACTGCCAGTAGGCGTCGAGCGGCGAGGCATTGAAGCGGACGCCGAGCAGGTGATAGCCGAGGCGCGCGAGCAGGAAGCCGGCCGCGAGGAGCAGGGGGGCGAGCGGCGGGCGAGCGCGAGCGTCGCGCGCGGGCTCGAGCATGGGCGGCTCGGTGGCATTATAGGCACTCGATGGAGCCCGAGACGCGACCCGCCGCCTCGCGCCGGCTCCGGCTGGCGGCGTTCGCCGCCGCCGCCCTCGGCCTGGCCGCCGCGGCGTTTTCCGCGCGCGAGCAGGCGCTCACCATCGACGAGCCGTACCACCTCGCCTACTCGCGGCGGCTCCTGCTCGACGGCGAGAGCGATCGGAGGAGCGAGCTGCACTTCGATTCCAAGACTCCGGTGGTGGTCGCGAACGTCGCGGCGCGGCGTGCGGCGCGCGACTGGCTGGGGGCGGAAGATCCGCGGCTGCTGAGGCTCGCCGCGCGGCTGCCGACCGTGGCCTGGTTCGGCCTGCTGGTCGTCCTGACGGCCCTCGTGGCGTCACGCCTCGCCGGCCCGGACGCCGGAGCGCTTGCCGCGATGGCGGTGGCGCTCGACCCCAACCTGATCGCGCACGCGAGCCTCGCGACGGTGGACGTCGCTTACGCCCTCGCGACGCTCGCGAGCCTCGCCGCGGCCTGGCGCTTCGCCCGGGCTCCCGGCGCCGGGTGGGGCGCGGCGCTCGGCCTGGCGCTCGCGTTCGCCTTCGCGTGCAAGTTCTCGGCTCCGCTGCTCCTCGCCGGGGTTGCCGTGGCCGCGGCGCGCGCGCTCGTCCCCGGGAACGACGCCCGCCCGAGGTGGCGAGCGACGGCGGCGGGCCTGCTCTCGCTCGCGCTGGTCTTCTGCGCGGCGACCTGCGCCAGCTACCTGTTCCTGGAGGTCGGCCGCCCGCTCGGCGCGCTCGAGCTGCGGTCCCGCTTCCTGGGGGCGCTGGCGGGCGCCTTCCCCGGCCTGCGGCTGCCTCTCCCCGCGGCCTTCCTGACCGGGCTCGACGCCGTCTCGCGCATGGAGGCCACGAAGGAGTTCCCCGTGCTGGTGCTCGACCAGCGCTACCCGCGCGGGGTGTTCTTCTACTTCGCCGTCTGCTGGGCGCTCAAGACGCCGCTCGCGCTGCTGGCGTTCCAGCTCGCGGGCTTCGCGGCGCTCGCGCGAGACCGAACGCTCGCCCGTTCGGGCGAGCTGCGTTTCCAGCTCTTCAACCTCGGGTTGACGCTGATCTTCTTCTCTTTCTTCTTCCGCACGCAGGTCGGCTACCGCTTCGTGCTGATGTGCCTGCCGCTCGCGGCCGTGGTCGGGGGCGCGGCGCTGGCCCGTCGCCTTCCTGCGCCGCACGTCGAGGCGCTGGCGCTGGGCCTGCTGGTTCTCTGCGTGGCGGAGCAGCTGCCCTACCTCGGGAACCACCTGGCCTTCACGAACGCCTTCGTCCAGCCCAAGCGCGACGCCTTCCGGCTGCTGTCGGACTCGAACCTCGACTGGGGCCAGAACGACGACAAGCTCGACGGCTGGCTGCGCGAGAACGGACGGGCCGGTACGCCCGTCAACCCCCCGAACCCTCTGCCCGGCGAGAACGTGTACCAGGTGCTGGTGCTCGGCAGCCCGCGCTTCGACTGGATCCGCAGGAACCTGCGGCCCGTCGAGCACTTCCGGCACAGCTTCCTGCTGTTCCGGCTCAGCGCCGCCGACTTCCGGCGCTACCTCGCGGACGAGCGCCGGTTCGAACCGGACGCGCGGGCCGCTGCCGCGTGCTCGAACAGGCCGCGCCATCCGCCCGCCGCGGACGAGCGGATCGTGACCGAACGCGCGGCGGCGTCGATGCTCGTCTGCCTCGAGGCCAGCGGGGCGCTCGAGATCGGGCTCGAGTCGGAGCGCGGCAGCGCCCTCTTCGGCCCGCTCGGCCGCCCGCGCAAGCTGTGGGACATGGTGGGCCCGGGCCAGGTGTCGTACCTGAGGCTCGAACCTGGCCTGCACGCGTTCGGCGTCGATCGCGGCTTCGGCTTCACGGCCCGGCTGCGGGCGCCGACGGACGGCCTGCTGTGGAGCTTCACGCGGGGGTCGCTGCCCGAGGTGGGGGAGCTCGCAGACGCAGCGGGTCGCGACGCCCCGTCAGGTCGCGGCGCGGCCCGCGAGTGATTTCCCCTCCCCCGTGTGTGGGGAGGGGTTAGGGGTGGGGGGTCGATGACGCAGGCGTGAACCCCGTGCCGCCCAGCCAGCAGCGCCGGCCCCCTTTGAAAACCCCGCTCGCTCCGCCGAGGTGAACTCGGCTCCGCTCGCAGCCCGTGGCTCTTGTCAGCGGTGCGCATGAAGCGCCGGCTTGCTACTCGTCCACCCGCAGCACCGCCAGGAAGGCCTCCTGAGGGATGTCCACCGTGCCCACCCGCTTCATGCGCTTCTTGCCTTCCTTCTGCTTTTCAAGGAGCTTGCGCTTGCGGCTGATGTCGCCGCCGTAGCACTTGGCGATCACGTTCTTGCGCAAGGCGCTCACGGTCTCGCGCGCGATCACGCGCGAGCCGATGGCGGCCTGGATCGCCACCTCGAACATCTGGCGCGGGATCATCTTGCGCATCTTCGAGACGAGCGCCTTGCCCCGCTCGTAGGCGCTGTCGCGATGGACGATCAGCGACAGCGCGTCGACGGGATCGCCGTTCACCAGGATGTCGAGCTTCACCAGCGGCGAGACCCAGTGGCCGGTGAACTGGTAGTCGAGCGAGGCGTAGCCCTTGGAGGCCGACTTCAGGCGGTCGTAGAAGTCGAGCAGGATCTCGTTGAGCGGCAGCTCGTACTCGATCATGACGCGCTTGGTGGTGATGTAGTGGAGGCCCTTCTGGACACCCCGCTTGTCCTGGCACAGCTTCAGGATCGGGCCCACGAACTCGTCGCCGGTCAGGATGGTGGCGGTGATGATGGGCTCCTCGATCGAGTCGATCGAGCCCGGGTCGGGCAGCCGCGCCGGCGAGTCGACCTCGATCAGCTCGCCGTTCGTCTTCAGCACCCGGTAGCGCACCGAGGGAGCGGTGATCAGCAGCTCCAGCGTGAACTCGCGCTCGAGCCGCTCGACGACGATCTCCATGTGCAGCAGGCCGAGGAAGCCGCAGCGGAAGCCGAAGCCGAGCGCCGTCGAGGTCTCGGGCTCGTAGAAGAACGAGCTGTCGTTGAGCCGCAGCTTCTCGAGCGCGTCGCGCAGCTCGGCGTACTGGTCGGCGTCCACGGGGTAGAGCCCCGCGAACACCATCGGCTTGATCTCCTTGAACCCCGGCAGCGGCTCGGGCGCCGGCTGCTTCGCGTCGGTCAGGGTGTCGCCGATCGCGACGTCCGAGACCGTTTTGATGCCGGCGATCACGAAGCCGACCTCGCCGGCCGAGAGCGACTCGACCGGCAGCGGCTTCGGCGTGAAGACGCCGAGCGCCTCGATCTCGTGGACGCCGCCCGAGGCCATCAGCCTGACCTTCATGCCCGGCGCGAGCCGGCCGTCGACGACGTGGACCAAAATCACGACGCCACGGTACTGATCGAACCAGGAGTCGAACACCAGCCCGCGCAGCGGCCCCTCGGGGTTGCCCTGGGGAGGCGGGATGCGGTGGACGATCGCCTCCAGGATCTCCTCGATGCCGATGCCCTGCTTGGCCGAGGCCATGATCGCGCCGGAGGCGTCGATGCCGATCACCTGCTCGATCTGCTCCCGGGCGCGCTCCGGCTCGGCGCCCGGCAGGTCGATCTTGTTGAGCACCGGGATGATCTCGAGCTTCGCGTCCGAGGCCAGGTGGGCGTTCGCCAGCGTCTGCGCCTCGACGCCCTGGCTGGCGTCCACGATCAGCAGGGCGCCCTGGCAGGCGGCCAGCGAGCGGCTGACCTCGTAGGTGAAGTCGACGTGGCCCGGCGTGTCGATCAGGTTGAGGATGTAGTCCTGCCCGTCCTTCGCCTGGTACTCGAGGCGCACCGAGTGCTGCTTGATCGTGATGCCGCGCTCGCGCTCGAGGTCCATCGAGTCGAGGAACTGCGCGGTCATCTCGCGCGGCGTCAGGGCCCCGGTGCGCTCCAGCAGGCGGTCCGAGAGCGTCGTCTTGCCGTGGTCGATGTGGGCGATGATCGAGAAGTTGCGGATGTTGCGCATGGCGTCGGGCGCCTTGGACCTCAAGGAAGACGCCACGGAGCACGCAGAACGCGAGTCGGGCGAGCCGGTGATTGTAGCCGAGCGGGCGGCCGGGTGAGCTACTCGAGGCTCACGCGCGCAGCCCGGGCGAGGGACTGGGTCAGCGCCACCCGGCGAGCGGCGTCCAGGCGCCGAGCCGACTCGCAGACGAACGTCGCCATCCGGGCGTCGTCCCCGGGCGAGCCGGATGTCGCCAGCCGGATCTGTTCGACGTACTCGCCGAGGGCCACCCGCTGCTCCTCCCGCAGTCCCGCGTAGAGCGGCGCCAGCGCCGAGCGCATCCCTTCGACCTCGGCCGAGTTCAGGCGCAGCTGCCCCCGCACGGCGGCCGCATAGCCGGCCCTGAACAGGGAGGGCTGGTCGATCCGCGGCCAGACGGCGGTCGCCAGCTCGCGGACGGTCGCTGCATCGAGGATGGGACAATCGGCGGCGAACGTGTTCGCGCTGGAGATGATCTCGCCCTCGAGCACGGCGCGGAAGCCGAGACCCGAGTGAAGGCGCTCGATGTCCGTCTCCGAGCCGGAGCGCCTCGGCACCACGACGGCGAGCTGAAGCAGGCGCGGTCCGTCGCGCCAGACCGTGATCGCAGCGCGCCGGGAACGGCCCGACGCCACCCAGCTGGCGTGCAGGCGACGTGCGGGGGCCGAGCCCACCTGGGCGTCGACGCGACCATCCTCGGCGAAGCTCGCCAACGACGCTTGCTGCGAACGCGCGATGTCGTCGAGGTCCGCGTCCAGGCCGGTCGCGCGACGACGCAACGCCGCGCGGAGGGTCGCAACGCCGCCGCTCTGTGTTTCAATCAGCACGAAGGCCGCGTCCCGGGCTTCCTCGAGCGGGTGGCCGTCGCGCAGCAAGACCCAGCCCTCGGGAAGGTCGACGGTGATCCCCAGGTCCGGCCGGACCGCCTGGCTCCCGGAAGCAGCCCAGTCCGCGGCGAGGCGTGCCAGGCGTGGATCGACGCTCGGCACCGCGCGGTAGGCGCCCAGGCCGTAGCCGGCCCAGCCCACGAGGATCGCGGCTGCCGTCGCGACGAGCCGCGGCCGGGACATCGAGTCGGAGGCGAGCACGCCGAAGACCGCGCTCAGCGGAAGAATGGCGAACAGCGCCGGGAGCCAGACCGGCTGCGCCAGGCTCGGCCACAGGACGGGCAGCAGCGCCATCGCCACCGCCAGCGCCGCGCTCGTGCTCCCGAGCACCACGAGCGTCAGCCGTGCGACGAAGGCGCGGCCGCTCAGGAGCGCGAGTCCCAGGGATGACTGAACGGCGCCGGCCGCGGCGAAGCCCACGGCCATGGCTCCCTCCAGACGGGTCGCAAGGGCCGCGGTCAGGAGGCCTTGGCTCACGAGGAGCGCCGCAGCCACGCGCGTCGATCCTGCGAGGGGGTCTCGGGGCAACGCGGATGCACGCCCGCCCTGGGCGCTCCGCGCGGGAGGGCGGTTCGGACCGACGGAGCGTGGTTTACTGGGCTTCTGTGTCACGGGACGCGAGACGGGCACCAAATATACAATCCCGCCGACTCCGATGCTCGTCATCCCCATCGCCCAGCAGGACAGCACGGTGCGCCGGCTGCCATACGTCTCCTTTGGGCTGATCGCCGCCAACGTCGCGCTCTTCCTGATGACGAGCCTGGGCGCGGCGACCTCTGGCACGACGTCGGCCGCCTACGAGCGGTTGGACGCCTGGGCGGGCTATCTCGTCGAGCATCCCTACCTGACCCCCCGTCCTGAACTCGCCGAGCGGCTGGGTGCGGGCTTCGAGACAGCGCTCTCGAAGGCGCGTTCCGACTGGCAGGAGTCCAACCCGGACGGGGCCCCGGACCGCGCGAACGAGCAGGAACATCTCGACTCGCTGTCGCGGGAAGCCGTGGCCGCGCTTCAGGCGCTGCCGGCTCAGCGACTCGGTTTCGTGCCCCGCGAGCCATCGCTGCCGAAGGCCCTCAGCTCGATGTTCACCCACGGCGGCTGGCTGCACCTGCTGGGCAACATGCTGTTCCTGTTCCTGTCGGGTCCGTTCCTCGAGGATCGCTACGGCCGCGGGCTGTTCGCCGCCGTCTACCTGCTCTCGGGGTTCGCGGCCACGGGCTTCCATGCGTCGCAGGCGCAGGACAGCGTGGTTCCGCTGGTCGGCGCGTCGGGCGCGATCGCGGGGGTGATGGGAGCGTTCCTGATCCGACTCGGCAAGGCTCGCATCCAGTTCCTGGTGCTGCCGATTCCCTTTCTCCCCTTCCTGCGCTTCAAGCCGTTCCTGCCGGCCTTCGTGGTGCTCCCGCTCTGGGCCGCCGAGCAGTACCTGTCGGCGCGCCTCTTCCCCGAATCGGGGGTCGCCTGGTGGGCGCACATCGGAGGCTTCGCGTTCGGCGGCGTCGTCGCCGCGGCGATCGGGCTCATGCGCATCGAGGATCGCTGGATCAACCCGAGCATCGAGGCGAAGGTGACCCTGAGCCAGCACCCGGGGCTGGAGGCTGCGCTGGATGCGCGACTGGCCGGAGACCTGGCCGGCGCGCGCGCCAGCATCGACGCCGCGCTGCGAGCCCAGCCAGGAAACCTCGATGCCGTTCGGGAAGCGCTCGAGATCGCCGTTGCGGCGAAGGAAAGCGAGGTCGCGAGCCGCTTCGCCTGCCAGTATCTCGAGCTGTGCTCGCGCAGGAACGAGCCACTGCTGGCTCTCGAACTGGCCGGGGACCCCCGCTGGCGCGACTTCCCCCTGACCGCGCGGTTCTATCTCGCGGCGGCAGGCGTTCTCGAGAAGCAGGCGGACGCGCGCTCGGCGCTCGACCTGCTCGCGCTCGCGGTGCGGCGGGCGCCAGCGGACGCACTCGCGTTCCGGGGCCTGCTTCGGAGCGGCGAGATCCTCGCGCGGGCGGGCGACGCGCGCGCGGCCCGCAAGCAGCTGCTGGCGGCGCAGGCCCATCCGGCCTGCAGCGAGATGCTGCGTCCGGTGGTCGAGAAGGCGCTCGCGAAGCTGCCGCCCCCCGGTCCGGAGCCGGAGGACGAGGGCCCACCGGTCATCGAGCGCTGATTCACCCCTGCGCCCGGCCCACCACCACCAGGTCGAGCCGCGGACGGCTCAGGAACAGGCCCCGGCCCTGCTCGTCGAGCCGCCAGCGCTCGTCGAAGCGCAACAGGCGGTCGGCCAGCGCCTGCAGCAACGGCTCGCCGCCCTCCCGCAGCGGCTCGGCCTGCGGGCACACCACCGCGACCGCGACCCGGCCGTTGAGGAACGCCAGCAGGAACTCGTCGCGGTCCCAGGCGTCGAAGAAGTCGCCCATGTCCTCGCCGCTCGCCATCCGGGCGGGCAGGGCGAACAGCTCGGCCGGCCGCTGCTCGAAGAGCTGCTTGAGCGCCCAGCCGCCCTCGAGCCCCGGCTCCGCGCTCTCGAAGAGGACTCGGCCCGGCTCCAGGACGCAGGCGTAACGCCCGCCGCCCCGCTCGCGCAGGGCGCCGAGCAGCGACGCGACGTCCTTTCCCAGGCGCTGCTTGGACTCGAAGACCATCGTCGCCTGCTCCGGGCTTATAGCACGGGCCTGCCTCACCTTGCCCGGCCGGGAGCATTGGTGGTAGAAACCCTCGGACCCGACCAGCGATCTCGCGCGCGGGCGGCCGTCGCGCGCGGCCAGTTGATGGCTGGGGCGCGGGAGGAAGAGCATGCTCAGGAAGATCCTCGCGGTCGACGACTCCGCGCTCATCCATCAGATGTACAAGCTGTTCCTCTCGCGCTACAAGAACTGCAAGCTGATCAGCGCGATGAACGGCCTCGAGGCGCTCGACAAGCTCGCCCAGGAAGAGGGCATCGACCTGATCCTGCTCGACATCAACATGCCGGTGATGAACGGCCTCGAGTTCCTGCAGCGCGTCCAGAAGGAACCCGCCTACCAGGGCATCCCGGTCATCATCATCTCGACCGAGGGCAAGGAAGAGGACACCATCCGAGGCCTCAAGATGGGGGCCAAGGGCTACGTCAAGAAGCCTTTCCAGGCGTCCGAGCTGCACGGCCTGATCGAGAAGGTCACGAGCGCGGCGAGCTAGCCGGGGCGAGGGGAGGTCGATGTCGGGCTTCGAGGCCTCGCAGGATCTCCTCAAGATCTACGTCGAGGACGCGCGCGGGCACCTCGAAGCGCTCGATTCCTGCCTGCTGGCGCTCGAGCGTGACGGCTACGACGCCGAAATCGTCTCCCAGGTGCTCGGCCCGCTCCACACGCTGAAGGGCAACAGCGGGATGCTGGGGCTGACCCGCATCAAGGAGTACGTCCACCGGCTGGAGGACGCGTTCCAGGCCCTCGGTGACGGGCGGCTCGCCCTCGGCCCCGCGGCGTTCGAGACGCTGTTTGCCGGGGCGACGGCCCTGCGCGACGGCGTCGAGCGGGCCGTGGCCGAGGGGGGAACCGAGGCGCGTGACCTGCGCGCCGAGCAGGACGGCCTCGACACGCTGCTCTCCGACGAGGCGCCGGCCCGCGCGCCGCAGGCCGCGGCGCGTGCGGCGCCCGCGTCCGGAGTCGCCTCGCCGGCCCAGGCGTCCGCCACGGCTGGGCCTGCCGCCGAGGGGCGCCGCGAGGGCGACAAGCGGGACGTGGCCGACAAATACGTGACCGCCCGCTCCAGCATGGTGCGCGTCGACTTCGGCCAGCTCGACCAGCTGCTGAACCTGGTGGGCGAGCTGATCATCTACCGCACCAAGCTCCACGACCTGGCGCGCGAGATGTCGCAGCGGCTGGGCGCCACGGGCAGTGAAGGCCGCGACCTGATCGAGGCGGTGCAGCAGGTGGCCAACGTCTCCTCTCAGTTGCAGGAGACGGTGATGGACATCCGCATGCTGCCGATCCGCCACGTCTTCGAGCGCTTCCCGCGGGTCGTGCGCGATCTCGCCCACCAGCAGGGCAAGCAGATCGAGCTGCTGCTCGAGGGCCAGAACACGCGGGTGGACAAGGCGATCATCGACGAGATCGGCGAGCCGCTGATCCACATGATCCGCAACGCGATCGACCACGGCATCGAGGAGCCCGAGGCGCGCGTGCGCCGGGGCAAGAGCCGCACCGGCACGCTGCTGCTGGCGGCCGCGCAGGAGTCGAACCACGTCGTGGTCACGATCATGGACGACGGCTCGGGCATCGACCTGCAGGGCGTGCGCCGGCAGGCGGTGGCGCGCGGGCTGCTGAAGCCGGATCAGTCGCTGTCCGACCGCGAGATCGTGCAGACGATCTTTGCGCCCGGCTTCTCGACCAGCCAGACGGTCTCCGAGATCTCGGGCCGCGGGGTCGGGCTCGACGTGGTGCTGAAGTCGATCGAGCGCCTGAACGGGATGGTCGAGGTGGAGACGGTGGCCGGCGTCGGCACCAAGTTCATCATCCGGCTGCCGCTGACGCTGGCGATCATCGCGGCGCTGCTGGTCGAGGTCTCCGGCCAAGCCTACGCGGTGCCGCTGTCGAACGTGGTCGAGAGCCTGCGCTTCCAGCGCGGCGACGTCCATCGCATCAACGGGCGCGACGCGCTGCGCATCCGTGACCGCATCGTGCCGCTGGTGCCGCTCGCGGAGCTGTTCGGGCTCCAGGACCGCGCCGACGCCGAGCACCGCTACGCGGTGGTGCTCGGCCGCGGTGACAAGAAGCTCGGGCTGGTGGTGGACCGCCTGCGCGGCCAGCAGGAGGTGGTGATCAAGGCCCTCGACGAGGCGGTCTCGGGGGCGGCCTTCGGGGTCGCCGGCGCCACCATCATGGGCGACGGCCGGGTGGTGCTGATCCTGGACGTGGCGGCGCTGTTCGACATCCGCAGGCTCGCCGGCGCGCGGGTCGAGGCCGCGCTCGGGGCTTCGGGCTAGGGCGATGTACGAGTCCTACTACGGCCTCGCCGAGAAGGCCTTCCGCAAGACGCCCGATCCGCGCTACCTGTTCATGAGCGAGGCGCACGAGGAGGCGCTCGAGCAGTTGCTGTTCGCGGTCGAGGAGATGGAGCTGGCACTGCTGACCGGCGAGATCGGCTCGGGCAAGACGCTGCTGACGCGCGCGCTGATCGACCGGCTGGGCGACCGCTACGAGGTCGCCATGATCCTGAACCCGCGGCTGTCTCCGCGCCAGTTCCTGGTGGCGGTGGCGCGCGAGCTCGGCGTCGCCGAGCCGCGCTACCGCTCGAGCGACCTCGTCGACCAGATCCACGAACGCCTGCTCTCGCTCGATGAGGGGGGCCGCGCCGCGCTGCTGGTGGTGGACGAGGCGCACCTGATCCCGGGCAAGGACACCTTCGAGGAGATTCGCCTGCTCACGAACATCCAGCAGGACGACCACAACCTGGTGGCGATCGTGCTCGCCGGGCAGCCCGAGCTGCGCGAGCGCCTGCGCAAACGGCCCTACCGCGCGCTCACGCAGCGGATCGGCGCGCAGTTCCATCTGACGCCGCTCGCCGCGGGCGAGGCCGCGGACTACCTGGAGCACCGCTTGCGCGTGGCCGGCGCCCGGCGCACGCTGTTCAGGCCCGAGGCGGTGGCGGTGCTGCATGCCGCCTCCGCCGGCGTGCCGCGCGTGCTGAACCAGCTGGCGACGCAGGCGCTGCTCGAGGGCATGGCGCGCGGGCGCGACAGCGTCGACGCAGAGGTCGCGCGCGCCGCGCTGCGGGGCCAGATCGTGCTGGAGGAGGCGAGCTAGTGAGGACGGGGGGCTAGCGTGGGTCGGATGGCCGATGCGAGGAAGCGCGCCAAGAGGCGCGCCGGATCCCCGGGCGGAACGGAGCCGCCGGCCGGCGCCGGCGAGCGCGCGGCGCAGCCGGCGGAGCCGGCCGCCCGGCGCCGACCGGACGCCGTGATCGCGGGGATCGACCTGCCCGCGGCCGGCACCGCGGAGGAGATCCTGGCGCGCCTCGCCCGGCAGGAAGCTGCGGCGGCCGGCGAAGCGGCGGCCTGGGAGTCGCGCGAGGAGCCGCTGGTGTTCCCCGCGGATGCGGCGCCGTCGCGCCCCGCAGCCAGGCTGGAGCTGCCGTCGTCCGGCACCGCCGAGGAGATCCTGGCGCGCGAGGCCGAGCGCGAGCGGACGGCGGATGCGGCGGCCGCCGTCGAGCCGCAGCCGGCTGCCGAGCCCGAAGGCGCTGGCGAGGGCGAGGCCGCCGCGGCTCCCGCCGTCTCCTTCTTCGCCTCCTCCAGCCGCGAGGAGGCGAAGGCGGTCGAGCTGACCGAGCACCTCGCCACCTTCTTCCTCGATCGCGAGGAGTACGGCGTCGACGTGCGGATGGTGCAGGAGATCATCCGCGTCACCGCGATCACCCAGGTGCCGCGCGCGCCCGAGTTCGTGCGCGGGGTGATCAACCTGCGGGGCCGCATCATCCCGGTGGTGGACCTCAAGCGGAAGCTTGGGCTCGGCCGCTTCGACGAGACGCGCCAGTCCCGCATCGTGGTCGTCAAGCTGCGCGAGCGGCTGTTGGGGCTGCTGGTGGACGGCGCTTCGCAGGTGCTCAAGGTGCCGCTGGCCTCGATCGAGGCGGCGCCGGAGGAGGTGCTCGAGGTGGACCAGAGCGCGATTCGCGGCGTCGCGAAGCTCTCGGGTCGGCTGATCATCCTGCTCGAGCTGCAGAAGGTGCTGGCGCTCGAGCTGCGCGCGGTGGCGGGGGGGGCGGCGTGAGCCGGCGCTTCGCCGCCCTGGCGTCGCTGTCGCTGCTGTGGTCCGCCGCGTCCGTCTCGGCCGCGGAGATCACCCTCCTGCGCAGCGGCGACGTCCCCAGCTGGCGCGCCGCGGCGGATGCGCTCCGCGCGGGGCTCTCGACGCACACGCTCGTCGAGCTCGACCTCGGGCAGGATCCCGCCGAGGCGCGCCGCGTCGCCTCCGGCCTGAAGGGCCAGCAGACTGTCATCGTCGCCTTCGGCACGCTCGCCGCGCAGGCAGCCCACGAGAGCCTCCCGGAGATCCCGCTGGTCGTCTGCATGGTGCCGGACCCGGCCCGGTTCGGCCTGCAGGCGGCGCCCGGAGTCAGCGGCATCGCCTACCAGCCGCCGGTGAAGAACCAGCTCGCCGCCTTCCGCATGGTCAACCCGCGCGCGGTGCGGATCGGCATCGTCTACAACGAGGCGAACGTCGGCCACCTGGTGAAGGAGGCGTACGCCGCGGCGCCGGTGGTGCGCCTGGCGATCGTGGCGAAAGCCGCCGCCTCGGACAAGGACGTGCCGCAGGCGCTGCGCTCGCTGCTGCGCGGGCCCGACGCCGTGGACGCGCTGTGGGTGCCCCCCGACCCGCTGCTGCTGGGCGATCAGGCGCGCCGCTTCCTGCTGGCCGAGACGCTCAAAGCTGGCCGGCCCGTCTATTCCTTCTCACCCTCGCTCGTCCCGGAAGGGGCGCTCGTCAGCAACGGCGCCTCGATGGTCTCGACCGGCGAGCTGGCCGCCGAGCTCGCCATCCGCCTGGCCGGCGCCGAACGCACAGCCCGCATCGAGTACCTGGTGCCCCGTTCCGAGCTGGTCATCAACAAGAAGATCGCCGATCGACTGAAGATCGAGATTCCGGCCGACGCGCTGTCGAGCGCGGCCAAGGTGTACTGAGGCAGACATGGATCTAGTGCCAACCTCCATCCGCGCGAAGCTGCTGCTGCTCGTGGTCGGCGTCGCGCTCGTCGTCAACGTGGTGTCGGCCATCTATTCGTACCTCAGCACCGGTGCGCTGCTGCGCGATCAGATGGCCAAGCGCGGCCACTACATCGCGGAGAACCTCGCCTACAACAGCAAGTACGGGGTGCTGACCGAGGACCGGCCGCTGCTGACGCAGTTGCTCGAGGGCGCCTTGACGGCCGGCAGTGGCGAGGGGTCCGACGTGGTCGGCGCCATGATCCGCGACGGCGCCGGCGCCATCCTCGCCCAGAAGGGCGCGCCCCTGCGCAACCTGCCCCCGAGGTCCGCCAACGCCGCCGAGCAGGTGGAGGCGGTCACCGAGGCGGGCGAGCCAGTGATGCTGTTCCGCCAGCCCGTCACCTCGGCGAGCGGCGGCGGGCTGTCCGCCGAGGCGGGCGGCGCGCCCGCCGCCGAGGAGCAGAAGGGCGGCGTCGAGGTCGCGATCAGCCAGCGCGTGCTCGATCAGCAGCAGCGCGGCGTGCTGTGGCGCTCGCTGGGCGTCGCCTTCGTGCTGTTCGCGCTCGGCTCCGCCGGCGGCTGGCTCCTGACCGGCCGCTGGGTGCACCCGATCGAGCGCATGGCCGGCGTCGCCTCCGCCGTCGCGAAGGGCGACCTGACGGTCAGCGTCGAGGTCGAGTCCACGGACGAGATCGGAGCGCTCGGCAGCAGCCTGCGCGAGATGGTGGCCAACCTGCGGCGCGTTGTGGACAACATCCAGGACGCCTCGGTGCAGGTGGCGAGCTCCGCTGGCCAGATCTCGGCCAACACCCGCCTGATCACCCAGGGCGCCCAGAGCCAGGCGCAGGCCGCCGAGGAGACCTCGACCTCGATGGAGGAGATGGCCGCGTCGATCCAGACGGTCGCCGCCAACGCCCAGAGCCTCGCCACCTACGTCGAGGAGACCTCCAGCTCGATCAACGAGATGGGCGCCTCGATCGAGGAGGTCGCGCGCTCGTCGGGCAACCTCGCCTCGACCGTCGCCGAGGCCTCCGCCACGATCGAGGAGATGACCGTCTCGATCGACCAGGTGGCGAAGAACCTCGAGAGCCTCGCCTCCACCGTGGTGGACACCTCGGCCACGATCGAGGAGATGACGACCTTCATCGAGGCGGTGGCGCGCAACGCCGAGTCGCTCGGCAACTCGGCCGGCCGTACCAACACCACCGTCTCCGAGATGGCGAAGGCGATCGGCGACGTCGCCAAGACCGCCGAGGAGGCCGACCGCATCTCGCAGCGCGCCAAGGACGACGCCCAGACCGGCGACGAGGCCGTGGGGCGCGCGATCGAGGGCATCCGCACGATCTCCGACACCATGGAGAACACCGCGCGCGTGATCACCGGCCTCGGCCGGCGCTCGCAGGAGATCGGCAAGATCCTCGAGGTGATCGAGGAGATCGCCGATCAGACCAACCTGCTGGCGCTCAACGCCGCGATCGAGGCGGCGCGCGCCGGCGAGGCGGGCCGCGGCTTCGCGGTGGTCGCCGACGAGGTGCGCAAGCTGGCCGAGCGCTCGGTGGAGGCCACCAAGGAGATCGGCGAGGTGATCCGCCAGGTCCAGCAGGAGACCACCGACGCCGTCGACACCGCCAAGGCCGGGGCCGGCGCCGCCAAGGAGGGCATCAGCCTCGCCGACAAGGCCGGGCTCGCGCTGCGCCGGATCATGGACTCGGTCACCCGCTCGAGCCAGCTGATGGCGCAGATCGCGAGCTCGACCGCGCGCCAGTCGGAGGCCTCGGAAGAGGTGCTGAAGACCGCCGGCGAGATGATGAACGCGACCAACCAGGTGACCACGGCCGTGCGCGAGCAGGCCGCCGGCTCGCGCCAGATCCGCGCCGCCGTCGAGAACATCAACAAGATCACCAGCTCGGTCGCCTACTCGACGAAGGAGCAGGCCGCCGGCGGGCGCCAGGTGCGCCAGGCCGTCGAGAGCATGAACAAGATCGCGGCGCAGGTCGGCATCGCGACCAAGGAGCAGGCCGATGGCAGCCGCCAGATCATCCAGGCCGTCGAGAACATGAACCGCATGACGCAGCAGGTCAGCTTCGCCACCTCCGAGCAGAAGCGCGGCGGCGAGCTGGTGGTGCAGGCGATGGAAAACATCTCGTCGATCGCGCGCGACAACCTGGCGACGGTCGAGGAGATGTCGAAGGCCACCCAGAACCTGGCGCTGCAGGCGGAGAGCCTGGCCAAGCTGATCTCGGTCTTCCGCTCGAAGTAGCGCCCGGCGATGGCGCTCGACGTCCGGCAGGCAATCGGCACTCTGCGGGCCGGCGAAGAGGCGGCGCGCCGCCGCGTCGTCGACGAGCTGGGCGCCGCGCGCGCGGCCGAGGCGGTGCCCGCGCTGCTGCTGGCGGTCTCCGACGACAGCTGGGCGGTGCGCCAGGCCGCGGCCGCGCACCTCGCGGCATTCCCGGGGCCGCAGCTGCTGCCGGTGCTCGAGTCCGCGCTGCGCGACGGCGAGGACGCCGGCCTGCGCAACGCCGCGATGGAGATCTACGTGCGGCTCGGGCAGGGCGCCGTCGAGCCCCTGCTGCTGCTGCTGCACGACGGCGACGAGGAGGTTCGCAACTTCGCGGCGGTGATGCTCGGCACCCTGCGCGAGCCGCGCGCGGTGGCGCCGCTGGTCGAGGCGCTGCGCGACCCGGACGTCAACGTGCGCCACGCCGCCGCGCTCAGCCTGGGCCAGATCGGCGCGCCCGAGGCCGTGCCGGCGCTGGTGGCGACGCTCGAGGGCGAGCCGTGGCTGCAGTACCCGGCGATCCACGCGCTCGGCGAGATCGGCGACCCGCGCGCCGGCGAGGCGCTGCTGCCGCTGCTGGGGGACGAGCTGCTGCGCGGCGCCGTGCTGGAGGCGCTCGCGCGCGTCGGCGGGCGCGAGGCGCTGCCGCGCATCGTGGCGCTGCTCTACGAGGACGACCCCGCCCTGCGCAACCTGGCGATCCAGGCGATCGTCGCGATCGAGCAGCGCGCCACCGCCGCCGGCGAGAGCCTCGACCCCGAGGTCCAGGCGGCGCTGCGGCGCGAGGAGCTGATCGACCACCTGCTGGGCATGCTCGCCGACGAGGATCCGCAGGTGCGGCGCACGGCCGCCGTCACCCTCGGCTGGCTGAAGGAGGCGCGCGCGGCGCGCCCGCTCTTCGAGCTGCTGGCGGAGCCCGAGCTCGTCGAGTACGTCACCCACGCGCTGGTGTCGATCGGCTTCGCCGACCCCGCGGCCTATCGCGAGGCGCTCGAGCACCCGGCGGACACGGTGCGCCAGGGGGTGCTGCGCTGCCTGACCTGGATCGCCCCCGAGGGGGGCATCGGGCTGGTGGCGCCGCTGATCCACGACCCCTCGCCCGAGGTGCGGGCCGAGGCGATCACCGCGATCGGCCGGCTGGGCGACGAGGACGCGGCAATGCTGCTGTTCGAGCTGCTGGCGGACGAGATCGAGCTGATCCAGGAGAGCGCGATGAACGCGCTGGCGCAGCTGCCGCCCGAGCGTGTGGCGCCGCTGCTGGTCCAGGCGCTCGGCTCGCAGGACGAGCTGGTCCGCATCCGCGCGGCCGAGACGCTCGGCCTGCTGCGCGACTCGGCGCGGGCCGAGGCGCTGCTGCCGCTCGCCCGCGACGCCTCCGAGGCCGTGCGCCGCGCCGCGATCCGGGCCCTCGGCGAGCTGGAGGCCCCCGGCATCCCTGCGCTGCTGCGCGAGGCGCTCTCCGACCCTTCGGGCGTCGTGCGCCAGCAGGCGGCCCTGTCGCTCGGCCGCCAGGGCGAGGGCGATGCGAGCGCCGTGCTGCTGCCCCTGCTCGACGACCCGGATCCGAAGATGCGCTTCGTGGCGATGCGCGCGCTCGGCCAGCTGCGCAGCCCCGACGCGGTGCCGCGGCTGATCGGGTTCCTGGCGGACCGCAGCAAGGAGCTGCGCTTCGCGGCCGTGGAGGCGCTCAGCTCGATCCGCTCGCCGGCGGCGGTGCGGCCGCTGATGGGAATGCTGGCGGATGGCGACCGCAACCTGCGCCGCGCCGTGGCCGAGGGCCTGGGCGCCGTCGGCGACCCCCAAGCGGCGCCGGCGCTGCTGCTGGCCCTGGAGGACGAGCACTGGAGCGTGCGCTGCGCCGCGGCCACGGCGCTCGGCCGCGTCCGTCACGCCAAGGCGACGCCGGGGCTGCTGGCGCGCCTCGCGGACGACGATGCCACCGTGCGGCGCGCGGTGGTGGCGGCGCTCGGCGAGGTCGGCGACCCGCGCGGGGCGGCCGCCCTGCTCGAGCGGCTCTCCGACGCCGCGCTGCAGATGACGGCGCTCGAAGCGCTGCGCCGGATGGGCACCGCCGCGCTGCCCGAGGTCGAGCGCGGCTTCTCGCGGGCGACGCCGGAGGCGCGCCGGCTGCTGATCGACCTGGTGCAGCGGCTCGACGACGGGCGCGCCCGCCGCCTGCTGCTGGCCGCGTTGCACGACGAATCGAGCGCCGTGCGGGCCGAGGCGGCGCTGGCGCTCGGCGAGAGCGGCGCCTTCGACGCGGTGCGGCCGCTCTCCGAGCTGAAGGCCCAGGATCCCGCCGCCGACGTGCGGCTCGCGGCCGCCCAGGCGCTGAAGAAGCTGGCGCCGCGCTGAAGACCCCCGCGTGTTCCATCCATCCGATCACGACGTCGAGCTGACGGAGGAGGAGTTCCGCCTGCTGCGGGACTTCATCCACGAACGCTTCGGCCTCTACTACGACGACTCGCAGCGCGCCTCGCTGCGCGGGCGCCTTGTGGGCCGGCTGCAGGCGCTCGACCTGTCGAGCTTCGACGAGTACTACCATCACCTGCGCTTCGCGCCGCGCCGCGGCGAGGAGCTGCAGAGCGTCGTCAGCCATCTGACCAACAACGAGACCTATTTCTTCCGCGAGATGGCGCAGTTGAACGTCTTCTCGGACCACGTGCTGCGCGCGCTGCGCGAGCGCAAGAGCCGCAGCAGCGAGCGCCGCGTGCGCGTGCTGTCGGTGGGCTGCTCGACCGGCGAGGAGCCGTACTCGCTGGCGATGCTGCTCTACGATTCGGGCCAGTTCTTCTGGGGCTGGGACCTGAAGGTGACCGGCATCGACGTGGACCACGCGGCGCTCGACAAGGCGCGCCGCGGCCTGTACTTCCACAACTCCTTCCGCCAGACGCCGCCGGCGGCTCTGGAGAAGCACTTCGTGCGCAAGGGGCCGGGCCACGAGCTGAAGGAACCGCTGCGGCGCATGGTCGAGCTGCGCCAGGGCAACCTGCTCGAGCCCGAGAGCTACGCGGGCCTGCGCCCCGTGGACGTGATCCTGTGCCGCAACGTGCTGATCTACTTCTCCGACGCCGCCATCGCCCGCGCAGTGGGCCTGTTCCACTCGCTGCTGGCGCCCGGCGGCTTCCTGTTGCTGGGGCACGCCGAGTCGCTCGCCCGCGTCTCGAACGAGTTCACTCCGGTGCGCTTCAAGGGTGCCATGATCTACGAGAAGCCGGAGCCGGCCGGAGCGCCCGCAGCATGATCCGCGTGCTGATCGTCGACGATTCCGCGTTCGTCAGGCAGGCGTTGCAGCGGATGCTGCGGGACGACTCTGAGATCTCGATCGTGGGCGTCGCCAACGACGGGCGCGAGGGCCTGGAGAAGGCTCGCGAGCTGCGGCCCGACGTGGTGACGCTCGACGTGCAGATGCCGCGCATGGGCGGCCTCGAGGCGCTCGAGCAGCTGATGGCCGAGCAGCCGACGCCGGTGCTGCTGCTCTCCTCGCTGACGCGCCAGGGCGCCGACGTCACGCTGCGCGGCCTGGAGCTGGGCGCGCTCGACTTCATCGACAAGTCGAGCGTCGGCAGCATGAACATCCTGACCCTGACCGACGAGCTGCGCGCCAAGATCAAGGCTCTCGCGCGCATCCCGCCCTCGCGGCTGTCCGCGGTGAGGCACGAGGAGCGGCCCGCGACGCCTCGCGCGCGCGAGGGCGCGGGCGCCGAGTGCGTCGCGATCGGCACCTCGACCGGCGGTCCGCCCGCGCTGCAGACGATCGTGCCGCGCCTGCCTGCCGCCTTCGATGCCGCGCTGCTGATCGTGCAGCACATGCCGCCCGGCTTCACGCGCTCGCTGGCCGAGCGGCTGGCGGCCCGCAGCACCCTGCCGGTGAGGGAGGCCGAGGATGGCGAGCCGGTGCTGGCCGGGCAGGTGCTGATCGCGCCGGCGGGGCTGCACATGAAGCTGAAGCGCCGCGGCGAGAAGGTGCGCGTCTGGCTCGACGAGGAGCCGCGAGGCAGCCTGCACCGCCCGTCGGCGGACGTGCTGATGGCGTCGGTCGCGCGGGTCTACGGCGCCCGCTCGCTGGGGGTGATCCTGACCGGGATGGGCTCGGACGGGGTCCTCGGCCTGCGCGCGATCCGCGAGGCCGGCGGCCGCACGCTGGCCGAGAGCGAGGAGACCTGCATCATCTACGGCATGCCCAAGGCCGCGGTCGAGGCGGGCGTCGTGGAGCGCTCGGTGCCCCTCGGGATGATGGCCCAGGAGATCCTGACCGCGGTCTGAAGCCGGGCCGCGATCAAGCTAAGATACTGGCGAATCGGGCCTTTTCCGCCGTCCGAGCCGATCGTCCGCCCCTCGTCGCGCGCCCGCCCGCCGGGCTCGCGCCGGAGGTCGGCCCGGCGCCTGGCGCCGAGCTCGGACTTCTTCGTCGCGGTGGACGGCCCTTCGGCGGTTTGCGAGCGGACTCGAATTGAGCCTCACGGGAAACCTCGAGGATCTGCCCCTCCTCGACATCCTCCAGATCGTCTCTTTCAGCAAGAAGACCGGGTGGCTCGGCATCCGCGCGACACCCGGGGCGGGCGCCATCGTGTTCCGCGAGGGCTTCGTGGTCGCCTCGTTCGCCTGGGACTCGCCGCCGTTCGCGCCGGAGCACTCCGGGCTGCCGGCGGCGCAGCGCGAGCCGCTCGTCAGGCGGCGCATCGAGGCGGCGCTCGAGCAGCTGATCCGCCTGCGCGAGGGCCAGTTCCAGTTCAGCCTGGCGGACCAGCCGCCGGCCCGCATCGGCGAGCGCGACATCTCCAAAGAGACGCTCGACCCCGGCATCAACCCGCAGGAGCTGCTGCTCGATCTCGCGCGCGGCATGGACGAGGACCGCCGCGACTCGTCCGCCGCGCTCGAGCAGGCTTTCAGCGAGCCCTCGTCGGAGATGTCGTTCGCGGACGTCCACCCGGCCGGGCCGGCGCCCGTCGCGCCCGCGCCGCCGGCCCAGCAGGCGCCGCCCGCGCCGCCCCCGCTGCCGGAGCCGCCGCCGCTGGCGGCATCGTTCGCCGTACCGCCCGCTGCCGCGCCGGGCGAGTACACGCTGCCCGTGCAGGCGATCCCCGCGGAGCTGCTGCGTGCGCTGCCCGCGCCAGCGGCTTCGCCGAAGCCTGCCGCCGAGCCGATCAGCCACGCTGCTCGCTCCGAGTGGGCCGTCCCGCCGATCACGAGCGCGGCGCCGCACGCCGAGGCCGCCGCGGAGACGCGCGCGATGCTGCTGGTGGACGACGAAGACGACGTGCGCCAGCTGCTGGCCCAGGCCTTCACGCGCGAGGGCTGGCAGGTCGTCGAGGCGGAGGATCCCGACGCCGCGATCAAGAAGGCGCAGCGCCTGGCCGAGGCCGGGATCGCCTTCGTGCTCGTCTGCGACCTCGGCATGCCGACCTCGGGAGGCGCCTCCTTCCACGGCGGCTTCGAGGTGGTGAAGCGGCTCGGCAAGATGCACGTGAAACCGCCGGTGCTGATGATGAGCGACTCGCTCTCCGGCTCGGTGCGCGCGCGCGCGCGGCAGATGGGCATCGGCGATCTGGTGTTCAAGCCCGGCCTCTCCAAGCTCGACCCGGAGCAGCACCAGCGCGACCTGCAGGTGTTCGCGCACGGGCTGCTGGTGAAGGAGCTGCCCGAGCTGGCGCGTCGGATCGGCGCCGCCCCGGCGCCGCGAGCGCGGCCGAAGGCCGAGCAGGCCGCGGCCAGCGCCGAGGACCAGGCGCGCGACTTCCGGGTGCTGCAGCAGTACCTCCCGGAGCTGAAAGGGGTCGCCGAGCCGCAGCGGATCTCCACCCTGGTGATGAAGGTCGCCCGCGAGTTCTTCGAACGCGGCGTCCTGTTCCTGGTCAAAGACGAGAAGGTGCGGGGCCTCGGAGGCTTCGGCCCGGGCGGCGCCGCCCTCGGCGCCAACGTGGTCGCCAAGCAGATCGAGGTGCCGCTGTCAGAGCCCTCATTCTTCCTCGACGTCGTCTCGAGCGCCAAGCCCTTCGCGGGGGCCCTGCCCGCGGGGCGCTGGACCGAGGAGGTGATGTCGCGCCTCGGGCGCTTCCGTGCCAGCGGCGCGGCGCTGCTGCCGCTCGTCGCCCACCACGACACCATCGCGATCCTGCTCGGCGACAACCCCGAGAGCGGGCGTCCGCTCGGGCGCCTCGACGCGCTCGAGCTCTACGTGGCCCAGGCAGGCACCGCCCTCGAGAACGCCCTGCTCCAGAAGAAGCTCCGGAGCGTCCAGGAAAAGGGGTAGGATTCGGCCATGTCGGGCGACGAGAAGAAGGGCCAGGACTTCTCCCAGATGTTCCTCAAGGTGAAGGATTTCACCGAGGAGCTGATGAAGGAGAACGAGCGCCTGCGCTACCGCGCGGCGGCGCTCGAGTCGGCGCAGTCGGGCGGCGCCGGCGACGAACGCGCCCGCGAGCTGCAGGCCCGGGTGCGCGAGCTGGAAGAGCGCCTCGCCGAGATGGAGTCGCGCTTCCGCAAGGTCGAGGAGGAGAACAAGGAGTTCGCCGACCGCTACATCGAGATCGAGGAGCAGAACAACAACCTCGCCAACCTCTACGTGGCCTCCTACCAGCTCCACTCGACGCTCGACTTCCGCGAGGTCGTCCGCATCGTGCAGGAGATCGCGATCAACCTGATCGGCGCGGAGGCCTTCCACATCTTCGTGCTCAGCGAGAAGACCGGCTCGCTCGAGCTGGAGGCCTCCGAAGGCCAGGAGTGCCCGGTGAGCTCGGTGCCGCTCGGCGAGGGTGTCATCGGCCACTCGGCTCAGAGCGGCGAGAACTTCTACGCCGACGACGTCGCCCACGCGGAGCCGACGCCGTTCGACCAGCCGATCGCCGTGATCCCGCTGAAGATCAAGGACAGCGTGATCGGCGTCATCTCGATCAACAAGCTGCTGGTCCAGAAGACCGCGTTCACCAGCATGGACTACGAGCTGTTCACGCTGCTGGCGGGCCACGCCGCCACCGCGATCTTCTCGGCGAAGCTCTACTCGACCTCGGCCAGGAAGCTGACGACCCTGCAGGGCTTCCTCGACATGCTGAAGCAGCCCGGCAAGTAGCCCCCGCCGCCGCTTCCGCTTACCGATCCCGAAAGCCCTTACTCGACGAGTAAGGAGCGCCCGCCGGTCGAATCCCGCAAGTCGAGTTCTCTCAACGGATCGGCAGCGCTGCCGTGCAGGGCATCGCGGTTGCACTCCTGCGACGACGAGAGACCGAGCGTTTCTCGAAGGAGGGGAGCGTCATGACTCAGAAGCTGGCAGTCCTCGCGTGCGTGGCGGGCCTGGCGGCCGCCGGCTGCGGCGGCGACGACCCCACCGCGCCGACGGGACCCACGACGACCACCACGATCCTGACGGCCACCCTGAGCTCGGCGAACGAGGTGCCGCCGATCGGCAACGCCGAGCAGGGAGCCACGGGCAGCGCGACCGTCACCTTTCGCGTGACGCGGGATCCGGCCGGCACCGTCACCGCCTCCACGGTGGACTTCGCCGTCACGATGGCGAACTTCCCCGCCGGATCGGTGGCGAGGCTCTCGCACATCCACACGGGGGCCGCGGGCGTCGTCGGCCCGGTCCTGATCGACACGACCCTCAGCCCCTCGGCTCCGGTATCGATGCCCTCGGGCACCGGCTCCTTCTCGTTCACCGGCGTCGTCGTCAGCGCCGAGAACGCAGCCGCGGTGCTGGCGAACCCGGCCGGCTTCTACTTCAACGTCCACACCGTCCTGAACGGAAGCGGCGCGATCCGCGGACAGCTCACCCGATAGCCCGCCCGGTCTCTTCCGAGCTGCCGCGGGCGACCCGCCTATAATCGAAAGCGGGAGGCCCCGTGGCTGAAGCGAGGACGCTCGGAGAGTTGAAGCGCGCGCCGTACCGCAGCGTGCCCGTGAAGGAGGAGATGCGGCGAAACCTCGTGCGCAAGCTCGAGGCGGGCGCGCCGCTCTTCCCCGGCGTCCTGGGCTACGAGGACACGGTGCTGCCCAAGGTCGTCAACGCGATCCTGTCGCGCCACAACATCATCCTGCTCGGCCTCCGCGGCCAGGCCAAGAGCCGATTGATCCGTGCCTTCACGACGCTGCTCGATCCGCTGCTGCCGATCGTGGCCGGCTCGCCGATCCACGACGACCCCTTCGAGCCGCTGAGCCGCCAGGCGCGCGACCTGCTGGCGCAGGCGGGCGACGACACGCCGATCGGCTGGGTGACGCCCGTGCAGCGCTACGTCGAGAAGCTGGCGACGCCCGACGTGACGATCGCCGACATCATCGGCGACGTCGACCCGATCCGGGCGGCTCGCGGCGGGCACGACCTGGCGAGCGAGCTGACGATCCACTACGGGCTGCTGCCGCGCGCGCACCGCGGCATCTTCGCGCTGAACGAGCTGCCGGACCTGGCCGGGCGCATCCAGGTGGGGCTGTTCAACGTGATGCAGGAGGGCGACGTCCAGATCAAGGGCTACCCGGTGCGGCTGCCGCTCGACGTCTGCATGGTCTTCACCGCCAACCCCGACGACTACACCGCGCGCGGCAAGATCATCACGCCGCTGAAGGACCGCATCGGCAGCGAGATCCGCACCCACTACCCGCAGTCGCTCGAGCAGGGCGTCGCCATCACGCGGCAGGAGGCGTGGACCGAGCGCGGCGGCGACCTGCGCATCCCGGGCTTCGTGCGCGAGGTGGTGGAGGCGGTGGCCTTCGCGGCCCGCGGCGACAAGAAGGTGGACAAGCGCAGCGGCGTCAGCCAGCGGCTGCCGATCAGCGCGCTCGAGAACGCCGTCTCCAACGCCGAGCGGCGCGCGCTGCTGCGGCGCGAGACGCCCGTGGTGCCGCGCATCGCCGACGTCGGCGCGGCGCTGCCCTCGCTGACCGGCAAGTTCGAGCTCGAGTACGAGGGCGAGCTGATGGGCGCGGAGCGGGTGGCGCAGGAGCTGATCCGCGAGGCGATCGGGAAGGTGTTCGCCGCCCACCTGGGCGCCTACGACCTGCGCCGCGTCGTCGAGCATTTCGAGGCGGGCGGCAGCCTGAAGCTCGACGACGAGGCTCCCGCGAGCGAGATCCTGGCGCAGTTGCGGCGCGTCGACGGCCTCGTCGAGTGCCTGCCGCTCGCCGGCGTGCGGCCGGAGGACCCCCCGCCGCTGCTCGCCGCCGCGGGAGAGTTCATCCTGGAAGGACTGCACGCGCAGAAGAAGATCGGCCGCAGCGACGAGCGGGGCTTCGTGGGGCCCGACCGCAAGAGCGACGTCGAGCTCGACCTGGAGCGGCTGGAGCGGCTGCGCCGCATGAAGAAGCAGGTCAACTAGCCGGGCCGCGCGCGATGGCCATCCGCTATCACAAGTACGTCCCCAACCTGTGGGACGACCTCGACCTCGAGGACCTGATGGGGGAGCTGTCCGACTTCCTGCTCGAGAGCGGCTTCGGCTACGAGCCGGCGGAGTGGGACGAGGACAACCAGCAGGCGCTGCACGACGCGATCCTCGAAGCGCTGCTGCGCAAGGGCCTGCTCTCGGGCGAGGAGCTCGAGCGGCTGATGGGCGACCAGCAGACGCTCGACCAGTTCCTGCAGAAGGTGGTCGAGCGCATGATGCGCGAGGGCTACCTGAAGACCAGCGAGGGCCAGCCCTTCAACGATCCGACCGAGGGTCGCGCCGGCTTCGGACCCGGCGCGCCGCCCGTGAAGTTCGAGCTGACCGAGAAGGGCATCGATTTCCTGGGCTTCAAGACGCTGAAGGACCTGCTCGGCTCGCTGGGCAAGTCGTCTTTCGGGCGTCACGACACGCGCGACCTCGCGACCGGGGTCGAGGCGTCGGGGCCCTCGAAGCAGTACGAGTTCGGCGACACGCTGAACCTCGACGTCGCGGGCACGCTGCTGAACGCGGTGTCGCGCGAGGGCGTCAAGCTCCCGCTGGAGGTGGAGTACTCCGACCTGCTGGTGCGCCAGACCGAGTACCAGTCCTCCTGCGCCACGGTGCTGATGCTCGACTGCTCGCACAGCATGATCCTCTACGGCGAGGACCGCTTCACGCCGGCGAAGAAGGTGGCGCTGGCGCTCTCGCACCTGCTGCGCACGCAGTACCCCGGCGATTCGCTGCAGCTCGTGCTGTTCCACGACTCGGCCGAGGAGGTTCCGCTCGGCCAGCTCGCGAAGGTCCGCGTCGGCCCGTACTACACGAACACCCGCGAGGGCCTGCGCCTCGCGCAGCGGCTGCTCGCGCGCCAGCGCAAGGACATGAAGCAGATCGTGATGATCACCGACGGCAAGCCGTCGGCGCTCACCGAGTCCGACGGGCGGATCTACCGCAACCCGTTCGGGCTGGATCCGCGAGTGATCGCGCTGACGCTGAAGGAGGTCGCCAACTGCAAGCGGCAGGGCATCATGGTCAACACCTTCATGCTGGCGCGCGACCGCGAGCTGGTCGCGTTCGTCAAGAAGGTCGCCGAGATGTGCCGCGGCAAGGCCTACTTCACGACGCCCTACACCCTGGGCCAGTACGTGCTGATGGACTTCATGAACAACAAGTCGCGCACCTTCCACTGAAGATCCGCTCCGCGATGCCGACCCGCGCGCGGCCGGGCCTTCTCGAGTGATCGCGGCCGGCGCGCGACGGCACGCGGGCCTGCTCGCCGCTTCGCTCGTTGCCGTCGCGGCCGTGGCCTGGCAGGAGCAGCGCCCGCGCCCCGGCTACTCGGAGACCGAGCTGCCCGGCTTCGACGCCTACGTCTACGTGGCGATGGCCGACAACCCGGCCGTCTTCACGGTAGCGCCCTGGGGCTATCGCACTCTCGTCCCCGAGCTGGTGCACACGCGGCCCCCGCGCCACCGCCTGCTGGCGTTCCGCTACGTCGCCCGCGCCGGCCTGGTCCTGGCCGGAGCGCTGCTGTTCCTCTTCCTGCGCCGCCTCGGCCACGCCCCGCTGGTGGCGCTCGGGGGCGTCGCGGCATTCGACCTGTCCCGCCCGGTGCTCGAGCTGCTGCGCATGCCGGTGCTGACGGACCCGCTGGCCGTGGCCCTGTTCGTGGCCGCGCTGCTGGCGGTCGAGTCGCGGGCGAGCCTGCTCGCGACGAGCGTCCTGCTCGGCCTCGGGCTCCTGTGCAAGGAGCTGTTCGTCCTGCTGCTGCCGCTCGTGTTCCTCGCGCGCCGGCGGCGGCGCGGGGTGCGAGGCGCCTGTCTCGACATGCTGCTGGTCGCGCTGCCGGGGCTCGTCGTCCAGCTCGCCCTTCGCCTGTGGTGGACGTCCGGCTTGCGTATACCGCGCGCGCCGCTCCCGGAGCTGCTGGCCGCGGCGCTGCCGGCGCTGGCAGCGGAGCTGCCGGACGTCTCGCAGCGACTGCTGCTCGAGGGCCTGCTGCCGCTCGCGCTGCTGGGCGCGCTGCTGCCGCGCGGGCGGAGCTTCTTCGCCCGCTACGGCTACCTGGCGCTGGCGGCGCTCGCGGTTCCGCTTCTCGCCTGGGTGAATGCGCCGAGCGCCACCGCCGCGCCCCACGTCGGCGCCAACCTGCCGCGCCTGCTGGTGTACGCGCTGCCGCTGCTGATCCCGCCGGCGCTCGGGCTGCTGGCCGCGGTGTTCGAGCGAGGGCTGCGGAGAGCCGGGTGGGCGGCGGCGGCCGGGGTGTTCGCGATGACGGACGTCGCGGACGTGAACGTTGACGTGAACGTGAACGTGAACGTGAACGGGGACGGCGACCGGGGCGCACAGGCACGACCACGGCTGGGCATCGGCGACGGCGCGGCGCTCGTTGCGCTCTCGGTGCTGATCGCCTATCCGTTCGCGCGGCTCGACCGCTACCGCCGGCTTGCGCTGCACGACACACGCGACGGACCGCTGGTCGCCACCTTCTGCCGCGAGTCGGTGCGTGGCGCCCGGCTCCTGGAGCGCGGCGAGCCGGTCGTGCTCGACATGGCCGAGCGCAGCTTCGAATGGGGCGTCTCGGATCCCCGCGAGGCGTGGCGGATGCGCTGGTTTCTGCGAGAGGGCTGGGGCCCGAGCCCGCAGTACGGCACCGGCGAGGTGCGGATGCAGGCCCAAGAGGCGAGCTTCGTGCTCCCGGTTCTCGAGCGCCGCCCGCTCGACGTGGTCCTCACGCTCGAGGCCGCCGAGCCCGTGCGCCTCGAGCTGCGCCTCCACGGGCGCAGTCTCGGCCCGCTCACGGCAGCCCCCGGCGCCGCCCCGACACGCGTCCGCATCGGCGCGGACGCCCTCGTGCGCGGTGACAACCTGCTGCGACTGGTCGCGGCGGACCCGACACCCGGCGTGCGGCTGCTGCGCCTCGCGTTCGAACCGGCGCCCTAGCCTCGGCCGCTCCGCCTACTCGGCCGCGAGCGCTGCCAGCGCCGCGGCCTCGTCCGGGTAGCAGAGCAGGACGCGCTCCAGGCGCGACTGGCGCACGAGAGCGACGACCTGCTCGCGGCAGCCGAACAGCACCAGGCGTCCCGCGGCCGGCGCCTGTCCCAGCAGCCGCACCAGCGTGCCGAGGCCGGAGGAGTCGAGGAAGCTCACACTCGACATGTCGAGGCCGATCCGCATCTCGCCGGCGGCGAGCCGCGCGCCGACCGCGACCGTCACCTTGTCCGCCGAGCGCGCGTCGAGATAGCGCCCGCGCAGGCGCGCCAGCAGCGCGCCCCCAGTCCTCTCGAAATCGACGTCCACGAGCGCCTCCCGGCCCGGTTGGAATGGAGTGCTGGAAGTCTGGCATCCGCCCGGCCGCGTTCGCAACCTCGTCCGCGAAGCCGGTTGAGCTGCCGCGCGGCGAGCACGCGGCCACGGCGGGGCTGATTGATCGGTTCGTGGCGGCGAAGCGCGAAGGCGCGCCGGAAGCCTACACTCTGGCCGGATGCGCGCACTCGTGCTCGGTGCGGGTCGGGCCGGCGAGGCCGCGGCCCTCGACCTGCTCGGCTTCTACGAGAACGAGACCGCGGTGACGGTCGCGGACACGAGGGCCGAGCGCCTGTCGGAGCTGGCGCGGAGGGGGAGCCTCCTGACTCGCCAGATCGACCTCTCGGAGCCGCGCCACGTGGGCGATCTCGTGCGCGAGTTCGACGTGGTCGTCTCCGCGCTGCCCGCGCGCCTCGGTGCCGGCGCGCTTCGCGCCACGATCGCCGCCAACCGCCTGGTGGCGGACGCCTCCGCGCCGGACGCCGAGGCCCGCGGGCTGGACGCGCTCGCGATCGAGATGGAGGTGGCGGCGTGTGTCGGCTGCGGCAAGGACGGCCTCGCGCGCCTGCTCGGCTGGTCCGGGATCGAGCTGCGCGCCGGGCGCGAGGCCGACGCCGGCGTGCTCGACGCGCGCGTCGCCGGCCTGATGGCCGCGGCCCTGGCGCGCAGGCTGCTCACCGGCGACTTCCGCGGCCACTGGGGCGTCTGGACCCCCGAACGCCTCGGCGCCCGCGCCGGCATCGCCCACGGCATCCTCGAGGACCTGCGCGCGCGCGGGCTCGCGATCGCGGCGCCGTCCACCTAGCCCGGCGGTTTCGTCTCAGGCCCTGCGGGCCGTCTCCATCACCCGCTTGCGCGTGTAAGGGATCAGGCCGCCCGCGTCGATGATCGCCTGGCGGGCCTTCGGCAGCGGCACGATCGGGAACGCCTTCGCCGTGGTCACGTTCAGCACGCCGTCGGCCGTCAGATCGATCTCGTCGCCTTCGCTCGCCTCGAACTCCGGCGCGGTGACGAGCCGCAGCCCGAGGTTGATCGAGTTCTGCAGGAAGATGCGGGCGAAGCCCCGGGCCACGATGGTCAGATCCCAGCCCTTGAGGCAGGAGCAGGCCTGTTCGCGCGAGGAGCCGCAGCCGAAGTTCTTCCCGGCCACGATCACGCTGCCCGGCGGCACCTGCCGCGCCTTCAGCCGGGCGTTGAAGTCCGCGTGGTCCGCGAACGCGAGCAGCGGGGTCTCGGTGGGCAGCACGGTCGCCATGTAGCGGCCGGGGTAGATCACGTCGGTCGACACGTCGTCGCCCAGCTTGAAGACCACGTTCGGCATGGCTCAGGCCCCCTTCCGCGGATCGCTGATGACGCCGGTGAGCGCCGAGGCCGCGGCCACCTCGGGCGAGCAGAGATAGACCTCCGACTTCGGGTTGCCCATGCGGCCCTTGAAGTTCCGGTTGGTGGTGCTGAGCGCCACCTCCCCGTCGCCGAGCGCGCCCTCGTGGATGCCGAGGCACGGCCCGCAGCCGGAGTTCATCACGATGGCGCCCGCCTTCATGAGGTCGAGCACGTAGCCCAGCGCGAGCGCTTCCTGGTAGATCCGCGCCGACGCCGGGAAGACGAGCATCCGGGTGCCTCTGGCCACCTTCCTGCCGCGGACGATCGCGGCGGCGGCCGCGAGGTCCTCGAGCCGCCCGTTGGTGCAGGACCCGATCACGACCTGGTGCACTTTCGTGCCGGCGACCGCCTCCACGGACTTGACGTTGTCCACGGTGTGCGGGCAGGCGATCTGAGGGGCCAGCCGCGAGGCGTCGATCGTGATCGTGCGCTCGTAGACCGCGTCGGCGTCCGGGGTCACCAGGCTGACGGGGTCCTTCACGCCGGCGACCTCGCGAAGGTAGCGAAGCGTCTCGTCGTCGCCGGGCACGACACCCGAGGTGGCCCCGGCCTCGACGGACATGTTGCAGAGGACCAGCCGGCCGGCCGTCGACATCCGGCGGATGGTGTCGCCGTGGAACTCGATCGCGCGGAAGTTGGCGCCCTCGGCGGTGAGCAGGCCGACGAGGTGGAGGATCAGGTCCTTGGGGCCGACCTTCTCCGGGAAGGCGCCGTCGACCTCGACCTTGATCGTGGCCGGCACCTCGACGTTCAGCGCCACGCCCAGCGCCCAGACGGAGGCCATCTCGGTGGCGCCGATGCCGAAGGCGAAAGCGTCGAGCGCCCCGTGGCTCGTGGTGTGGGAGTCGCTGCCCACCACCACGGCGCCCGGCCGCACGTAGCCGTTCTCCGGCAGGATCTGATGGCAGATGCCGCCCTCGTCGCCGCGCACGTCGTGGAAGCGGGCGATGCCGTGCCTGGCCACGAACTCGCGGACCTTCTTCTGGTTGCTCGCGGTCTTGGACGACTCGGCGGGCACCCGGTGGTCGAAGATGATCGCGATCTTCGCGGGGTCCCACAGCCTCGGCTCGAGACCGCTGCCCTCGAAGATCTCGTGGAACTGGTTGATCACGAGCGCCGCGTTCTCGTGGGACATCGCCAGGTCGACGGCGGGCTCGACGACGTCTCCCGCCCGCGACGTGGCGCGCCCGGCTGCCCGGGCCAGGATCTTCTCGACGACCGTCATTCCCATCTTGGACTCCTGCCGCTAGACGACGCTCTTCTCTCTCAGCGTGGCGATCTCCGCCTGCGTATAGCCGAGTCCGGCCAGGACCTCCTCGGTGTGGGCGCCGAGGCGCGGCGGCGCGGACGTGACGGCGCCGGGCGTCTTCGACAGCTGCGCGGTCAGGCCGAACAGCTTCACTTCGCCGATCTCGGCCACGTCGACGGTGTGGAGCACCTTGCGATGCTCGACCTGGGGCTGGCTGAGCGCCTTGCCGAGCGGCAGGATGTCGCCCGAAGGGACGTCGCGCGCGTTGAGGGCCGCCACCCAGTGGGCCGTGGGCTTCTCGCGCAGCTTCGCCTCGAGCAGCGGGGTCAGCGCCTTGCGGTTCCGCTTCCGCTCGTCGCGCTCCTGGAAGCGCGGGTCGGTCTCGAGCTGCGGGACGCCGAGGACCTCCGTCAGCGCCGCCCACTGCTCCTGCTTGTTGGCGGCGATGTTGATGTGGCCGTCCTGCGTCGCGAAGGAACCGGAGGGTGCCGCCGTGAAGTTGTCGTTGCCCATCGGCACCGGCGCCTGGCCGCCCATCAGCAGGTTCGCGGCCACCCAGCCCATCAGCGGCATGATCGAGTCGAGCAGCGCCACGTCGATCGCCTGGCCCGCTCCGGTCCGCTCGCGGTGGTAGAGCGCCGCCAGGATCGCGAAGGCCGCGTTCAGCCCGCCGACCGTGTCGCACACCGGGAAGCCCGCGCGCAGCGGGTGCAGGCGCTCGTCGCCGTTGACGTCCATCACCCCAGAAAGGCCCTGAATGATCTGGTCGTAGGCGGGCTTCTCCGCGTCCGGGCCCGTCTGGCCGAAGCCGGAGATGCCGCAGTAGACGAGGCGCGGGTTGATCTCGGCCAGGACCGGGTAGCCCAGGCCGAGGCGCGGCATTACGTCGGGCCGGAAGTTCTCGACCACCACGTCCGCGCGGGCCACGAGCTTCTCGAAGATCTGCTTGCCCTCGGGGGCCTTCAGGTTGAGGGTCAGCGACCTCTTGTTGGCGTTCTGGGCGAGGAAGCTCGTGCCCATCAGCTTCTTGTTGTGCGCGGGCACGTTGCCCAGCACCCGTGCCAGGTCGCCCGCCTTCGGGTTCTCGATCTTGAGCACGTCGGCCCCGAGCAGCGCGAGCTGCAGCGTGCAGAAGGGTCCCGAGAGGACGTTGGTCAGGTCGAGGACGCGAACACCGCTGAGGGCGCCCATCTCAGCGCCCAGCGAGCGCCGGCTGCGGGATGGCGCCGGCCCGGTAGACGGACCCCGGCATCTCGCGACCGAAGAAGGCGCTCAGCTCGCGCGCGACGCCGAGCAGCGAGTCGAGGCGGATCTCCGTGCGCACGCCGCCGCGCTGCAGCGCGTGCACGAGATCCTCGGTGCAGGTGTTGCCGCCCGCCACCTTCGTGAAGGGGCAGCCGCCCAGCCCGGCGACCGACGCTTCGAAGGCCGTGACGCCGGCGCGCCGCGCCGCATAGCAGTTGGCGAGGGCCAGGCCGTAGGTGTCGTGGAAGTGGCAGGTCCACGAAGCGCGCTCGTCCGCCGCCCGCACGAGCCCGAAGAGCTCCTCGACGTCGTCCGGCGTCGCATGGCCGGCGGTGTCGGCGAGGCTCAGGTTGCGCAGGCCCGCGTCCAGAAAGGTCCGGGCGATCGAGACCACGCGCTCTCTCGGAACCGGGCCCTCGTAGCCGCAGCCGAAGGCCGACTGCACGGAGACCTGCACCCGCCTGCCGGCGCCGAGCGCCTGCTCCGCGATCGCGGCGATGCGGCGAGTGGCCTCGTCGATGCCCATCCCCGTGTTCCTGCGGCTGTGGGTCTCGCTCGCGGAGACGCCCATGCAGAACATCTCGACGCCGCAGGCGAGCCCCCGCTCGAGCCCCTTCTCGTTGAGCACGAGCCCCGAGAGCACGACCCGTTCCGGTTTCCGGCCCGGCGAGGAGAAGTGGCGGAACAGGCGGTCGGTGTCCGCCATCTGGGGGACCTTCTCCGGGTGGACGAAGGAGCCCAACTGCAGGATGTCCACTCCCGAGGCGGCGAGGGTCTCGGCCCAGGCGATCTTCTTCTCGGTCGGGACGACCTGCTTCTCCATCTGCAGTCCGTCCCGCAAGCCGACTTCGTGGACGAGCAGCTCCTGCATGGCGTGCCTCAGCGGCCGACCGGCACCGGCAGCTTCGCGGCGATGGCCCGGCCCATCTCGAGCGTGGTGGCCGCGCCGCCCATGTCGTAGGTGCGGACCTTGCCCTCGGCGATCACCGCGGCCGTGGCCGCCTCGAGCCGCGCCGCCTTCTCCTTCTCGCCGAGCCAGTCGAGCATCATCTTGGCGGTGAGGATGGTGGCGATCGGGTTGGCCTTCTGCTTGCCGGCGTGCTTCGGGGCAGAGCCGTGCGTCGGCTCGAACACCGCGAGCTTCTCGCCGATGTTGCCCGAGCAGCCGAAGCCGAGGCCGCCCACCATCTGCGCGCACAGGTCCGAGATGATGTCGCCGTACAGGTTGGGGGCGACCAGCACGTCGTAGTTGAAGGGGTTCTTCAGCAGCCACATCCCGATCGCGTCGACGTTGGCGTCGTCGCAAGCGATCTCCGGGAACTGGGCCGCCACCTTCTTCGCCTCTTCCAGGAAAACGCCGTCGCTCGCGCGCACGACGTTGGCCTTGTGCACGATGGTGACCTTCTTGCGCCCGTGCTTCCGCGCGAACTCGAAGGCCGCCCGCACGATGCGTTCCGAGCCCCTCCTCGTGTTGATCTTGCAGGAGACCGCGTAGGCGTCGGGCGCCAGGCCGGCGAACGGCGCGAACGGCTTCGACAGCGCGCGCAGCGTCGTGGCGAGCTCCGCCGGCACGGGGGAGAACTCGACGCCAGCGTAGAGGTCCTCGGTGTTCTCGCGGAACACCACGAGGTCGATGCCCTCCTTGTAGTTCAGCGGGTTGCCTGGGTAGGCCTTGCACGGACGCAGGCAGACGTACAGGTCGAAGAGCTGCCGCATCCTGACGATCGGCGAGCGGTAGACGAGGCCCGTGCCCTTGAGGGCGGGCGCCAGCTCCGCCTCGGCGGCCTTCACCGGCTTCGAGGTGATGGCGCCGAACATGGCGGCGTCGACCTTGCCCAGCAGGTCGATCGTCCGCTGCGGGAAGGCATCGCCCTCCTCGCACCAGCACTCCCATCCGATGTCCCCGTGCCGGTACTCGGCGTCGAGCTCCAGCGCGTCGAGGACGAGGCGGGTCGCGTCCATCACCTCGACGCCGATGCCGTCGCCGGGCAACCAGGCGATGCGGTACTTGCTCATGGACCAGCCTCCGGGCGCACGAATTGCCGGCCGTGGCGCCTCGGGGACTGAAAGGGCAAGAAGCCTGCCAGTCGGGCCAGATCGTCGGGCCGGCTCGATCGGGCCAGGGCGGGCAGAAGCACCCCTACGGAATCAGGCCTCTAGGGCGGCCGATCCCGCAAGGGAGATCGAGGCCTGGTCGCCGAGCTGGGCGCCGCGGCCCGACGTCCCGATCAGCGTGCGCAGGCTCCCCACTACCCGCATGCGCACACTCGACGATCCAAAGCCCGCACCCGCGGCGCTCGTTCCCCCGCCCCGGCCGGCCGCTGCGCCTTCGTCGCGGCCACAGGGCCGAGGTGCACCGAGCACACGTTCCTGGACTAGCCGGCGCGGCGGCGCGCGAGCCAATCGCGCCAGACGCCGAGCCCAGGGCGCTCCCGGCCGTCGCCAGCGTAGAGGCCGCAGTCCTTCCAGAGCCGCAGCAGCGGTGCGTTCGGCAGCAGCCGGATGTGGGAGTCCCAGAAGTCGTCGAAGTCGCGTGGAAAGAACCAGCTCACGAACACGGCGTCCAGGCGCTCCGCGTCGCCCAGCAGGCGCTCGACGTAGCGGCGCTGGGCTTGCTCGCTCGCCGGGATGAAGGCCGGATACGGCGCGCTCACCGGCTCGGCCGGCCAGCAGGTTTCGGAGACCGCAAACGGCTTCGCGGGCGCGAGCTCACGGAGCGCCGAGAAGTGGTCGGCGCGCAGACGCTCCGGATCGGCCTCGGCGCTGAAGGGGTAGCTGCTCACCGCGATGACGTCCGTGAACGGCAGCACCTGGCGCACCAAGTCCGCTTGGATCTCGCGCTGTTCATGAAACGTGTCGGCCTGAAGCGTCAGGAAGATCGGGAGCTCCGGGTGCGTCGCCTTCAGCCGCGGGTAGATGGCCGCTGCGAGGCTCACGAAGGCAGGCCACTCGCGGGGCTCGATGCGCGCCAGCAGGTTGGCCTCGATCGCATACGCGAAGTAGCGCGGCCGGAACGCGGCGAGCATACGCTCGCAGTGGGCGAGGAACGCGGCGATCACCTCGGGGTGGTCGAAGCTGCGCGCGTTCCACGGTGGCCGCAACGGCTCGCCGCCGGTATCTCCCTTGTGGGCCGCCAGCCGGTCCCGCTCGAAGGCGATCGGAGTCAGCGCCAGGTACAAGACGTGGCCGGGAGGAAACCCGGCCTGGCGGCGTGCGATCTCTGCCTGGAAGCCGGGCGCGTAGGTGGCGCCCGAGAGCGCTTCCTGCCACGGCACGCCGTCGTCCCAATGCGCGATCGCCAGGTCCCCGTCGCGCTCCACCACAGACATCGCGAAGGCGATCGCCTCCGACGAGAACGCGTGCGGGAAGTCCGTGAAGCCCATCGCGAAGCTGCGGCTCGGCGGCGGGGCCGCAGCCGGCGCCGGCGGTCCGCTTTCGGCCCCCGCACACCCCAGGAGCGCGGCGAGGCCCAGACTGGCCAGTGTTCTCGCGACCACGGCTCGCCTACCTGCGCCGCGCCAAGAGCGCCTTGTTCGCTGACACGATCAGCCGCAGCTCCTCGGGCGCGCGGTCCTTCTGTCCGGTCTCCTTGTCTTCAGTCATCTTCCGCAGCTCGGGCGCCGCCTCGGCCTTCCGGCCCTTCTGCTCGTAGGCCTCCTTGATCGAGTTCTGCGCGAGCATCAGGGCGGCCCGCGGGTCGGCGGCCACCTGACCCATGCGGTCGACGACGCTCAGGTACGACTGCACGACACCCAGAAGCTTCGCGGGATCGGGCTCCTCGGCGCGCGGCTTCGGAGCGAGTGCCAGGGTGGCGCAGCAGACGACGGACACCAGGAACGGATGCTTCATTCTCCTCCTCAGGGGTCATGGTCCGGCGGCGACGGCGGGCGCATAGGTAATACGAACCGGATTCCGGGTCAAGGTGGATGGGGTGGGTTGAGGGACAGCGTTGACCGTCGCTACCGGGCTCTCAGCTCTCGCCGCCGGGCAGGACGAGGCGATCGTGGTGGAAGCGGTCGGTCGGGAACTCGACGCCGTCGCCGCAGGTTCGCGCGCGCTCAGCTCGCCGCGACCGCCGCTCCCTCGCGGTCGAAGGACAGCGCGCCGCCACGGGCGTCGACCACGACCGTGTCGCCCTCGCGGTAGCTGCCGGCCAGCAGCTCGACCGCCAGCGGGTTCTCGATCATGCGCTGGATCGTGCGCTTCAGCGGCCGCGCGCCGAAGACCGGGTCGTAGCCCTGCTCGGCGAGCAGGCGCCGCGCGCCCTCGCTGAGCTCGATCGTCAGCTTGCGCTCCGCGAGCCGCTTGCGCAGGTCCTCGAGCTGGATGTCCACGATCTGGGCGAGCTGCTCCTGGCCCAGGCTCTTGAAGGTCACGACCTCGTCGATGCGGTTCAGGAACTCGGGCCGGAAGGTGCGCCGCAGCGCGTCCAGCAGGCGGTCCTTGTCGACGGCGCCGTGCCGGGCCTGCTCCTGGATGGAGTCCGACGCCACGTTCGAGGTCATGATCAGCACGCTGTTGCGGAAGTCGACCGTGCGGCCCTTGCCGTCGGTCAGGCGGCCGTCGTCGAGCACCTGCAGCAGCACGTTGAAGACGTCGGGGTGCGCCTTCTCGATCTCGTCGAAGAGCACGACGGCGTACGGCCGGCGCCGGATCTGCTCCGTGAGCTGGCCGCCCTCGTCGTAGCCGACGTAGCCCGGCGGCGCGCCGATCAGCCGCGCCACGGTGTGCTTTTCCATGTACTCGGACATGTCGATGCGCACCAGCGCGCGCTCGTCGTCGAACAGGAACTCGGCGAGCGCGCGCGCGAGCTCGGTCTTGCCGACGCCGGTCGGCCCCATGAACAGGAAGGAGCCGATCGGGCGCCGCGGATCGCCGAGTCCGGCGCGCGAACGGCGCACGGCGTTCGCCACCAGCAGCAGCGCCTCGTCCTGGCCCACCACGCGCTTGCGCAACTGGTCCTCGATGCGGAGCAGGCGCTCGACCTCGCTTTCGAGCATGCGCGAGACGGGAATGCCGGTCCACTTCGAGACGACGGCGGCCACGTCCTCGGCGTCCACCTCTTCCTTCAGCATGCGGCCGCTCTGCTGGAGCTGCGCCAGCTCGGAGTTCATCGACTCGAGCTCGCGCTCGAGCCCGGGCAGCGTGCCGTACTGCAGCTCCGCCGCCTTGCCGAGGTCGCCCTTGCGCGTCGCGGTCTCGATCTCGAAGCGCATCGACTCGATGCGCTCCTTGACGCCGCGGATCTTCTGGATGACGTCCTTTTCCTTCTGCCAGCGCGCCTTCATCGCGGAGGAGGTCTCGCGCAGGTCGGCCAGCTCCTTCTCGATCTTGGCGAGCCGCTCGCGGCTCGGCTTGTCCTTCTCCTTGGCGAGCGCCTGGCGCTCGATCTCGAGCTGCACGCCCTTGCGCTCGATCACGTCGATCTCGGTCGGCAGCGAGTCGATCTCGATGCGCAGCCGGCTCGCCGCCTCGTCCATCAGGTCGATCGCCTTGTCGGGCAGGAAGCGATCGGCGATGTAGCGGTTCGACAGCGTCGCCGCGGCGACGAGAGCCGAGTCCTGGATGCGCACGCCGTGGTGGACCTCGTAGCGCTCCTTCAGGCCGCGCAGGATGGCGAGCGTGCCGGCGACGTCGGGCTCGCCGACGAAGACCGGCTGGAAGCGGCGTTCGAGCGCCGCGTCCTTCTCGATGTGCTTCTGGTACTCGTTGAGTGTCGTGGCGCCCACGCAGCGCAGCTCGCCGCGCGCGAGCGCGGGCTTCAGCATGTTCGAGGCGTCCAGCGAGCCTTCTGCCGAGCCGGCCCCGACGACGGTGTGCAGCTCGTCGATGAACAGGATGATCTCGCCCTCGGCCTGCTGGATCTCCTTCAGCACCGCCTTCAGGCGGTCCTCGAACTCGCCGCGGTACTTGGCGCCGGCGATCAAGGCGCCCAGGTCGAGCGCCACCACGCGCTTGTTCTTCAGCGACTCCGGAACGTCGCCCTTGACGACGCGCTGGGCGAGCCCCTCCACGATCGCGGTCTTGCCGACGCCCGGCTCGCCGATCAGCACCGGGTTGTTCTTGGTGCGGCGCGAGAGCACCTGCACCACGCGGCGCACCTCGTCGTCGCGGCCGATCACGGGGTCGAGCTTGCCCTTGCGCGCGAGCCCGGTCAGGTCGCGCGCGTACTTTTCGAGCGCCTGGTAGCGATCCTCCGCGTTCGGGTCGTCGACGCTCTGGTTGCCGCGGATCTCGCGCAGCACCTTCAGCAGGCCCTCGCGCGTGGCGCCGTTCCGCTTCAGCACTTCGGCGGCGCCGTTCCTCGATTCGATCAGCGCGAGCAGCAGGTGCTCGCTCGAGACGTACTGGTCCTTCAGGGCCTCCGCCTCGCGCAGCGCCTGCTTGAGCGCGGCCTCGAGCTTCGGCGAGACGTGGGTCTGCGAGCCGCTCGCCTGGGGCAGCACGCCCAGCACCCGGTCGATCTCGGCCGCGATCGCGCCCGCGTTGGCGCCCAGCTTGGAGAGTGCCGCCGGGACGACGCCGCCCTCCTGCTCGAGCAGCGCCTTCAGCAGGTGCTCGGGAATGACCTCGGGGTGGTCCCGCTTCTCCGCCAGCGACTGGGCGGTCGTCAGCGCTTCCTGGGCCTTCACCGTGAACTGATCGAGACGCATCGCCGGCTCCTTCCGGAACAATCTAGCGCATTAGTCGATATCTGTCAATAGATATGATTGTAGTCGACTCATATATGGCCTCGGGTGTTCAGTTCCGGGCCGATCCGCTTAGGACCGAACGAGAGCGGGGACGTGGACGTTGAGCGACGGGGAGAAGGCGCGTAGCCTCAATGGCGGCCGCGTTCTCGAGAGAGGTTCGTTCGAATGGGCCTGCTGGTCTGTCTCGTCCTCGCGGCTGGACCGCTGCTTCAGGAAAAGCCTCCCGAACCGGCGGAGGCGGCCACGCCCGTCATCCGCATCTCGACCGAGCTCATCCAGCTCGACGCCCGCGTGGTCGATCGCGAGGGCCTCGCGGTGACCGACCTCGGAGTCCAGGACTTCGAGGTGCTCGAGGGCGGCGAGCGGAGGAACGTCACCCACGTCGCCTGGGTGGGATCGCGCGAGGCGGCGCGAGCTTCAAGCCGCCCGACCACGGAACCCGCGCCCGAGCGCATCGACAGCTTGGCGGCGGGTCCCGTGCCGGCGGAAGGGATCCGGGTCGTCTTATTCTTCGACGATCTCCAGCTCCCTTTCGGCGGAGTCGCCCGCGCCCGACGGGCCCTCGGAGAGCTGATCGAGACCAGCATTCAGCCGGGCGACCAGGTCGCGATCGTGAGGAGCAGCCGCCCGACCCTCGACTTCACGGACGACTTGGAGACACTCCGCGAGCGTGCCGCTGGCCTGTCGTACAACGTAATCAGCTCCAGCTCGTTGCAACCCGAGCATGGCGTCGGCGGCACGTTCCACCCGCCTTTCATGGCGGAGCCGCTGCCACCCTCGAAGGGGCCCGGCCTGAATCCGTCGCGGGCGCTCACGAGCCTCGCGCTCGTCCTGCAGGCGCTCCGCGCGTACCCGGGCCGCAAGACCGTGCTGCTCCTCGGCGAAGGCTGGGACTGGAATCCCGTCCATGTGGGCGCTGCATTGCGCGGTGTCACCGATCAGGCCAATCGCGCGGCGGTCGTGATCTCCGCCATCGACCCGAGCGGCCTCGGTCTGCACGCCGATCCTCCGGGGGCGGGCGCCCGCGACGTCGCCTCGCCGGCAACGGCGCGGCGCAGCTCGAGCGCCAAATGGGAGACCCGCATCCACCGCCAGGCCATCCTGGAGGACCTCGCGGGCTGGACCGGGGGCTCCGCCATCACGAACCACAACGACACCGCCGGCGGGCTGAGGCGCCTCCTCGACGACCAGCGCGGCTACTACCTGATCGGATTCGAGCCGGGGCGGGGGACCTTCGAGCGCGACGCCGGGCGGCCTCGCTTCCACGAGGTCCAGATCAAGGTGAAGAACGAGAACCTGACCGTTCGCGCGCGTAGAGGCTTCTACGGCATCAGCGACGAAGACCTCGCCAGGGCAGGCGCCGGCCCGGCTCCACGCCACTGACAGCACGCCTTTCGCGCGTCGGGACGGTCAGGGGTAGCGTCTCCGCGTCCATCTCGAGCACCGCGAACCGACTTCAAGGCAGGCTGCGCCGGGTCAGCGTCCTGAGGCAGAACGCGATCTCGTCGGTCACCTCCTCTTCGGATGCGACCGTCGCGGCCACCCTCGAGCGCAGCGTCTCGCGATACCGATTCCGCAGCCGATGGACGGCCACCTTGACGGCTCCCTCCGACATGCCCAGCTCGCGGGCCGCTTCGGCATGGGTCCCGGCGTCGTCATCGCAAGTCAGGAAACGCTTGAGTCGGTCGAACTGGATCTCGCGACCGCTCGCCGCGTATTCGTCTCGGAGGTCGCCGAGCACCTCGGCCAGCAGCGTCAGAACCCACTGACGCTCGTAGACGACCTCGGGCGTCTCGCCGTGCGCGAGCAGGCGACCGTAGCGCTGCTCAGCGTCGGCGACGTCGATCGACAGCGCCGCCTGCCCACCGCCGCGCTTGAGCGCGGAGTCTCGATCCCTCTGGTTCGCGAGGTAGTGCTGGCAGGCTGACAGCAGGAACGAACGGAAGCGGCCGCGGCTCCGATCGGCAGCGGCGAGGTCGCCCTTCTCGATGAGCCGGGCGAAGAAGCCCTGCGTGAGGTCCTCGGCCTGCTCCAGGCTGTGGCCTCGGCTTCTGACGAAGGCGAACACCGGATGCCAATAGGCCGTGCAGAGACGGGTCAGGGCTTCCCGGCCGCTTGACGAGCCAGGCTCCGCCGCCGCCAGCACGAGGCTCCATTGGGTCGTGAAGAACCGTCGCCGTCGTTCCGGTCCGTCCATCTGCGCCGAGCGTAGCAACAGCCGACAGCGCCGCGAACTGCCTTGTCAGGGCGACCCGTGTAACCTTCCGGTGCCGCCTCTTAAGTATCAGGACAGGGAGGAGCGTCCATGTCGCAGCCGACATGCCCGGCCTGTGGAGCGCCTTTCGACGGGGCCGGGACGCTGGGCCTGTGCCCGGCCTGCCTCCTGCGCGGAGCGCTGCAGCCCTCCGCCACGGCGGAGCCGGAGCATCCGCTGGCGGGGGTGCTGCGGAGCGCCATCGGCGACCAGTACGAGATCCAGAGGCTGCTCGGAAAGGGCGCGATGGGCGCGGTCTTCCTCGCGCGCGAGAAGGCGCTGGACCGACAGGTCGCGATCAAGGTGCTGCCACCCGAAGGCAGCGGAGACGGCGAGCGCGAGCGGTTCCGCCGCGAGGCCCGCATCGCCGCCCGCCTGACGCACCCGAACGTCGTGCCGCTCCACTCCTTCGGGGAGGCGGGCGGCCTGTTGTACTTCGTGATGGGCTACGTGCGCGGCGAGTCGCTCGCCTCGCGGATGCGTCGCGGCCTGAGCCTGGCGTCGGCGAGACGCATCCTCGCCGAGCTGGCCGACGCCCTCGACCACGCACACCGGCAAGGCGTCGTCCACCGGGACGTGAAGCCCGACAACGTGCTCGTGGACGACGACTCGGGGCGCGCGATGCTGACCGACTTCGGCATCGCGCGCCGCGACTCGCACGCAGGGCTCACGTCCATGGGCAGCGTGATCGGGACGCCGCACTACATGTCACCCGAGCAGGCGGGCGGCCGCTCGGCCGTCGACGGCCGCAGCGACATCTACTCGTTGGGCGTGCTCGGCTACGCCATGCTCGCCGGCCGCCTGCCGTTCGACGGCCCGACTGTCGGTGAGATCCTCGTCCAGCACGTGACGCGCGAGCCGGCGCCGCTGCGCCGTGTGGCGCCGGCCGTTCCCGAGGCGCTGGCGGCGGTCGTCAGCCGATGTCTCGCGAAGGACCCGCGCGATCGCTGGCCCGACGCGCGTGCGCTCAGGGACGCGCTGGTCGCGAGCGACGCGAGCGACCAGCTGCCGGAGCCGCTGCGCGAGATCGAGGGTGACGGTCTCGTGTTCCTGCTCACGCTGGGCGTGGCCGCCTCGTTCGAGAGCGTCCAGTGGCTGTGGCTCTCTCGCCTGCGCGAGATTCCTCCCCAGGGGCTGCCGCTCGCGGTCGTCGCTCTGGTCGGCGCCTTGACGCTGGTGCGGCGCGGCCTTCCGGTACGCCGCGCCGGCTTCGGCTGGCGGCGGATCGCCTGGGCCGCGTTCCTGGAGCCCTCGTGGTGGCCGTTCTGGTACCCGCGCGGGTTGCGGCGGCCGGAGCACGACGGAGTCTGGGAGCGCCTTCCCTGGCGGCTCCGGGCGCAGCGCTGGATCCGGCTCGCCACGCCGGTCGCGGGGCTCCTGGGGCTCCTGCTCGTCCTGATGTCCGCCTCGCCCCGCTTCCACGAGTTCCGGGACTGGCCCGCGATCCAGGCGCTGTGGGGCTGGCCGCCCCCGCGCGGCGGCGTGCGGCCGTTCCCCCCGATCGGCATGCTGCTCGGCGCGCTCGGATGGACGCTCGTTCACGTCGCCGGCGACGTGCTCGCGCTGTTGAACGGGCGGTGGCTCGCCCGTTTCGGGCTCCCTGAAAGCGACCGCCGCGCCATCCTCTACGCACCGCTCTCGCGCCGCTCGCTCTGGACGCGCGATGCGATTGCGGCCGTGCTGCGGCCCTCCGGCGCGGGCGAGCCCGCCCCGGCACGCACGCCCGCCGAGATGGCGCAACGCATCGCCGCCGCGGCCGTCGCCTTCACCGGCCGCGACGCCGCCGTGGCACAGGAAGCCGCCGCCGCCGCCCGGCACCTGCTCGCGTCGATCCAGGAGGCGGATGCCGAGGTCGAGCGCATCTCCCGCGACTTCGATCCTCTGGAGCGGGACCGCGTGCGCAACCGGCTCGACGCTCTCGGGATTCAGCTCGGGGGCGAGCCGGAGGAGAGACGCCGGATGCGAACGCTCTTCGAGCAGCAGCTCGCGCTGCTCGCAGAGCTCGAGCAGCGGCTGGCGCAGGCCTCGGACCGCCGGCAGCGGCGAGTGGAGTTGCTCAAGAGCCTCTGGCTCGAGGTGGCGAACCTGAAGGCGGCGGCCACCGTCGCAGTCGAGAGCCAGACCTCCGCGCGCGTCCAGGCGCTCTGCGCGCGGATCTCCGCCATCCACGGCGCTCCGACCGTCGCCCTCGACGACGACAGCCCGACGCTCGCCCGCTAGATCAGCCCCGAGTGGCGCGGGATCAGGGGTAGAGGCGGGGGTTGAGGGGAGTCGCGACCACTTCCCCGACCGCGACGTCGGGACAGAAAACGGCGCGGTCGAGCTCCTGGTTCGGGTTCTTCGGCGCGGCGAGGCGCATCTCCGCGTCCATGTAGATCACGGTGAAGACCTCGCGCATGCGGTCGCTGCGGTTCGCGCCGGCGCGGTGGAAGGTCCAGCCCGAGTGGAAGCTCACGTCGCCCGACGCCTCGGCCGCGACCGCCGACGGAACGAGAGCCGCCGCAAGCTCGGCCGCAGGGGGCTCGCTTCGACCGCGGCCCGCAACGCCCTCACGTCCAGCCGCTGGCGCGAAGCGATCAGGATCCGGTTCCAGAAGCCGGCGACCGAGATCTCCAGCAGCTCCGGCAGCAGACGGCGCAGCGCGCGGCGGTACTGCGCCGGCTCGTGGATCGTGTTCGCGACCAGCAGCCCGCCGGGCGAAAGGCGCCGCGCGGCGAGGCGCAGCACCGGCTCCGGGAAGCCCTCGGGCTTGTGGATCGTACGGGTCGGGCCGACGAAGCAGTCCTCGACGAGCAGGTCGAAGCGCCGCCGCTCGCGGCGCAGGAAGCTGATCGCGTCGCGCACGACGATCTCGAGATCGAGCGCATCCAGGCCGAAGTGGCGCCGGGCCGCTCGCACCACCGCCGGGTCCATCTCGACACCGATGATCCGTGCCCGCGGGGCGAGCGCGCGATAGAGGCCAGCGACGGTGCCGCCGCCGAGGCCGAGGATGCCGAGCCGGCGCCTGCGCCCGGCAGGCAGCGCCAGCAGCGCGGCGCCCAGCGCGTCCCACACCGGCCCCGCCGATAGCTGACCCGCCCGCAGCTGAGAGGCGTGCGTGCCCCCGACCCGCAGCTCGAGCCCCGCCGGCGTGCGGCGCACGACGACACCCGCCGCTCGCGAGCGCGCGGGGCGGGCGCTCACGCCAGCCGGCGCAGCACGAAGCACTTCAGGTAATAGGTCTCGGGCACGCCCAGCACGACCGGGTGATCCCGCCCCTGCCGCCGTTTCTCGACGATCGTGGCCGTGACGCCGGCGTCGGCCGCGGCGGACGCGAGAATGCCCTCGAGGTCGTCCTCGTGCACGTGGTACGAGCAGGAGCAGGTGATCAGGATGCCGCCCGGGCGCAGCAGCGACAGCGCGCGCAGGTTGATCTCCTTGTAGCCGCGCACCGCCTTCTCCACCGCGTCGCGGCTCTTGGCGAAGGCCGGCGGGTCGAGGATCACGGTGTCGAATCGCTCGCCCGCCTTCACCAGCTCGTGCAGCACGTCGAAGGCGTTGCCCGTGCGCGTCGCGACGTTCGTGATGCCGTTGAGCTCGGCGTTGTGGCGCACGCGCGCCACCGCGTCCTCGGACACGTCGAGCGCCAGCACGGAGTCGGCCACGGGCGCCACGTGCAGCGCGAAGCCGCCGTTGTAGGTGAAGGCGTCCAGCACGCGTCCCCTCGCGTAGCCGCGCGCCATCAGGTGGTTCTCGCGCTGGTCGAGGAAGAGCCCGGTCTTCTGGCCGTGGATCAGGTCGGCTTCGAACTGCACGCCGCCCTCGTCCACCACCACCGTCCCGGGAACCGTTCCGTGCAGCAGGCCGGTGCGCTGCTCGAGCCCCTCGAGCAGCCGGACGCGCGGGTCGTTGCGCTCGAAGATGCCCTCGGGCTTCAGCTCGGAGACCAGCCGCTCGACGATCTGCGGCTTCAGGCGTTCGGTTGCCTGCGACAGCGTCTGGATCACCAGGTACGGTCCGTAGCGGTCGACCACCAGCGACGGCAGGCCGTCGCCCTCGCCGTGCACGAGCCGCAGAGCCATCGCCTCCTTCGCCACCGCACGCCGCCAGCCGATCGCGGCGCGCAGCCGCTCGGTCAGCCAGGAGGGAGACAGCGCGGCGCCGCGTTGGATGAGGCGCAGGCGGATCTCGGAGCGGTCGCTCCAGAAGGCGAAGCCCATCGGCCCCAGGCGCGTGCCCGCGACGCGCACGACGGCTCCGGGCTCGACGCCCTCGGCCCGCACCACGTCCGAACGGAAGATCCAGGGATGCCCGCGCTCGACGCGCGCCTCGCCCTTGCGGCTGATGACGACGTCGCCCGCGGGGTGCATGCGGGGATTATGACCCTCCATCGCCTTCGATTGCGCTCACGGGAACGGGCAGGCCCGGCTCCTCTGCGTCGTCACCACCTGTCGAGGTGGCCGTCGCGGGTGGGGGCTGGGCCAGCATTGCCTCATGAGTCCCGGCCTGGTGCATATGATCCGGTCACCGTAAAAGCCTTGACCGCATTCTGGACGCTCCTGTAGGCTCCGCGAGCGGTCTGGCTCCTAACTCCCGTTGAAACCCACCTTTGGGAGCGTTGCGGTCAGGATCCGACGGTGCTGGCATCGAGCTTCTCATCTGAGGATCCCATGTCCCCGCGATGCATCCCGTCCCTGAGGTCCAAATGACGATGCGCCTCTACCCGAGACTCCCCTCGGTCCTGCTTGGACTGGCCTGCGCCGCCGCCGTCCTGACGCCAAGGCTCTCCTTGGCAAGCGAGCCAGTTGTCTGGACGGAGCAGGTTGGGACGGCGTCGAGCGGCGAGTGGCTGGTGAAGACGGGGCCGGCGAGCGCGTGGGACGCGGGAGCAGTGTCGACGCGGGGTCTGGGCTCCGGCGACGGGTACGTGGACGTGGTGGCCGGGACGGGCGTGTCGATGGTGGGCCTCGGGAACGGTGACACGGGCGTCGCGTACGCCGACATCGAGTATGCCTACTACCTCTCGTCGGGCACGCTTCGGATCTACGAATCAGGCGTGCTGCGCGGCACGTTCGGCAGCTACACCTCTTCGACGCAACTGAGGGTCGGCGTCGAAGGCGGGCTGGTGAAGTACTGGAAGGACGGGGCCGTGATCTACACGAGCCCGACCCCGCCGAGCTATCCGCTGCTGGTGGACACGTCGCTGCTGACGCCCGGGTCGGACCTGCGCGCGACGCTGAGCGGCTCTCTGGTGGACCTGTACCCGGCGCCGGTGCTCTTCAGCGTGCCTGCCGGGACGTACGCGTCCGCCCAGAACGTGGTGATGTCGACGGCGACGGCCGGGGCGGCGATCCACTACACGACGGACGGATCGGACCCGACGCCGGTGTCGCCGTCGGTGGTTTCGGGCGGCGCGGTGCTGGTGGACCAGACGCTGACCCTGAAGGCGCGCGCGTACGCGGCCGGCCTGGGCGACGGACCGATCACGGCTGCGAACTACTCGATCGGCGAGGTGGTGAGCGCGGAGAACGTGATCTGGACGAGCCTCGTCAAGACCGCGGCGACGGGGAATTGGCTGGTGAAGACGGGGACGGCGCAGGCGTGGGACGCGGGAGCGGTTTCGACGCGCGCTCTCGGGTCCGGCGACGGGTACGTGGACGTCGTGGCGGGGACGGGTGTCTCGATGGTGGGCCTCGGGAACGGCGACGCGGGGGTGGCGTACGCCGACATCGAGTACGCGTACTACCTCTCGTCGGGCACGCTGCGGATCTACGAGTCGGGGGTGCTGCGCGGGACGTTTGGGAGCTACACGCCTTCGACGCAGTTGAGGATCGGCGTCGAGGCTGGGGTGGTGAACTACCGCAAGGACGGGGCGGTGATCTACACGAGCGCGGCCCCGCCGAGCTACCCGCTGCTGGTGGACGCTTCGCTGCTGGCGCCCGGCTCGGACCTCTACGCGATGCTGGGCGGATCGCTGGTGGATCTCTACGCGGCGCCCGTGGGCCTGAGCATCGGCGGCGGGAACTACGCGGGCGCGCAGAGCGTGGCGCTCACGACGTCGACCTCGACGGCCTTGATCCACTACACGCTCGACGGCAGCGAGCCGACGCTGCTCTCGCCGTCGGTCACCCCTGGCGACTCGGTGCTGGTCGACCACACGCTGACGCTCAAGGCTCGGGCCTACGCCTCGGAGCTCGGCGCCGGACCCGTCACCACCGCCAGCTACGCCATCGGCGAAACGGCGACGACGGAGCCTGTCGTCTGGACGGAGCAGGTTGGGACGGCGTCGAGCGGTGAGTGGCTGGTGAAGGCGGGGACGGCGCAGGGTTGGGACGCGGGAGCAGTGTCGACGCGTGCGCTCGGCTCGGGCGACGGGTACGTGGACGTGGTGGCCGGGACGGGCACGTCGATGGTGGGGCTCGGGAACGGCGATGCGGGCGTGGCGTACGCGGACATCGAGTACGCCTACTACCTCTCGTCGGGCACGCTTCGGATCTACGAGTCTGGGGTGCTGCGCGGAACGTTCGGCAGCTACACGTCGGCGACGCAGTTGAGGATCGCCGTCGAGGGCGGGCTGGTGAAGTACTGGAAGGACGGGGCCGTGATCTACACGAGCCCGACGCCACCGAGCTACCCGCTGCTGGTGGACACGTCGCTGCTGACGCCCGGCTCGGACCTGCGCGCGACGCTGAGCGGCTCTCTGGTGGACCTGTATCCGGCGCCGGTGCTCTTCAGCGTGGCCCCTGGCACGTATGCGGCTGCCCAGAACGTGGTGATGTCGACGCCGACGGCCGGGGCGGCGATCCACTACACGACGGACGGATCGGACCCGACGCCGGTGTCGCCGTCGGTGGTTTCGGGCGGCACGGTGCTGGTGGACCACACGCTGACCTTGAAGGCGCGCGCGTATGCGGCCGGCCTGGGCGACGGACCGATCACGGCTGCGAACTACTCGATCGGCGAGGTGGTGAGCGCGGAGAACGTGATCTGGACGAGCCTCGTCAAGACCGCGGCGACGGGGAACTGGCTGGTGAAGACGGGGACGGCGCAGGCGTGGGACGCGGGAGCGGTCTCGACGCGGGGTCTAGGTTCCGGCGATGGGTACGTAGACGTCGTGGCCGGGACGGGTGTGTCGATGGTGGGCCTCGGGAACGGCGACGCGGGGGTGGCGTACGCCGACATCGAGTACGCGTACTACCTTTCCTCGGGGACGCTTCGGATCTACGAGTCGGGGGTGCTGCGCGGGACGTTTGGGAGCTACACGCCTTCGACGCAGTTGAGGATCGGCGTCGAGGCTGGGGTGGTGAACTACCGCAAGGACGGGGCGGTGATCTACACGAGCGCGGCCCCGCCGAGCTACCCGCTGCTGGTGGACGCTTCGCTGCTGGCGCCCGGCTCGGACCTCTACGCGATGCTGGGCGGATCGCTGGTGGATCTCTACGCGGCGCCCGTGGGCCTGAGCATCGGCGGCGGGAACTACGCGGGCGCGCAGAGCGTGGCGCTCACGACGTCGACCTCGACGGCCTTGATCCACTACACGCTCGACGGCAGCGAGCCGACGCTGCTCTCGCCGTCGGTCACCCCTGGCGACTCGGTGCTGGTCGACCACACGCTGACGCTCAAGGCTCGGGCCTACGCCTCGGAGCTCGGCGCCGGACCCGTCACCACCGCCAGCTACGCCATCGGCGAAAGCGTTGCCAGCGAGACCGTTGCCTGGACGAACCTCGTCGGCGTTGCGCCGCAGGCGCTGGGTCTCGTCAAGACGGGCGCCGTCTCCGGCTGGAACGCGGGGGCCGTGTCGACTCGCGCGCTGGCCGCGGGTGACGGGTTCGTGTCGATCGTCGCGGGCGCCGGCACGTCGATGGCGGGTCTTGGGAACGGCGACACGGGCGTGGCGTACGCGGACATCGAGCACGCGTACTACCTCTCGTCGGGGACGCTTCGGATCTACGAATCAGGCGTGCTGCGCGGGACGTTCGGGAGCTACACCTCTTCGACGCAACTCAAGATCGCCGTCGAAGGCGGGCTGGTGAAGTACCGGAAGGACGGGGCCGTGATCTACACGAGCCCCATGCCTCCGAGCTACCCGCTGCTGGTGGACACCTCGTTCCTCGGCACGGGCGCCGCCCTGACCGAGGTCACCCTCACGGGGGTCCTGACTTCGACGCTCGCCGCCACGCCCGAGTTCGATCCGGTGCCCGGCACATTCGCGGCCACCACCGACGTGAGCCTCACCAGCGCGACCCAGGGCGCGACGATCCGCTACACCCTTGACGGCAGCGAGCCGGCCGTCTCCTCCCAGGAGTACCTCGCCCCAATCTCGGTTGCCACGAACACGACGATCAAGGCGAAGGCGTTCATCGGGTCCACCTTCCCGAGCGAGACAGCCGTGGGCGAGTTCCAGATCCAGGCGGCGGTGCCGCAGTTCGCGCCCGCGCCGGGTACCTACGGCGCTCCGATCGACGTGACGCTCACCTCGGCGACACCCGGCGCGGCGATCCACTACACGACCGACGGCAGCCTGCCGACCGAGGCGTCGCCGCTCCACGTCGGTCCCATCACAGTCGCGACCAGCAGCACCATCAATGCTCGGGCGTTCCATGCGTCCTACGCGCCGAGCGGCGTGGCGATGGGCACTTACGAGATCGCAGGCTCGACTCTGACGCCTCCCGTCATCCAGCCCGAAACCGGCGGCTACACCACGCCGATCGAGGTTTCCATGACCGGGCCCGTCGGAGCCGAGATCCGCTACACGACGGACGGATCGGAGCCCAGCCTTTCATCGACCCTCTACGAGGGGCCCTTCGTGCTCGACACCGAGACCTACCTGATCGCCCGCGCGTTCACAGCGGGTGGCGGCGCCAGCGACTGGACTGAGGCCTATTTCGAGTTCTACGCCGCGGATCCTGAGATCGCGCCGAGCGGCGGGGAGTTCACGGAGCCCGTGCTCGTGACCCTGTCCTCCGAGACGCCGGGGGCGGAGTTCCGCTACACGCTCGACGGCTCCTATCCGGATCAAGGCTCGACGCTCTACACGGGGCCGTTCGTGCTCAGTCAATCGGCCACGGTGGCGGCCGTTTCTTATCGCCCCGGCTGGTACGAGTCCGGCATCAACGTCGTGGACTTCACCGTCACCCCGCAGCCGCCGACCATTACACCGGGCGGAGGGATCTTCCAGACGCCACAGGAGATCACGCTTTCGACGAGCCTCGCCAGCGCCTCGATCGTCTACACCCTCGACGGCTCGGCGCCCGATCCGGCTTCGACCCCCTACACCGGACCCTTCGTGGTGAATCCGGACACGGTGGTCAAAGCGCTGGCCGTGGTGGATGGACAGCCCTCCGGCCCTGCCGGCACGGCTATCTTCAAGGGCATCCCGGCGAGCGGCTCGATCGCCGCCGGCGCCCGGCATTCGCTCGCCGTGACTCCGGAGGGCGGCGTCCTCGCCTGGGGGGCGAACGACTTTGGCCAATTGGGAGATGGCACGTTCCAGCAGAGCGCGCGACCGATCCTGGTGCCCGGCATTCAAGGAGCGGTCGCCGCCGCGGCCGGAGACGGCCACAGCCTGGTGCTGCTCACGACCGGCCAGGTGCTCGCCTGCGGCAACAACGACTTCGGCCAACTCGGGGACGGCGAGGGCAACTATGCCTCGCGCCAGGCGTTCACGCCCGTGCCCGGCCTCACCAACGTCGTCGAGCTGGCGGCGGGCGCGGCCTTCACGCTCGCGCTGCGGGCGGACGGCAGCGTCCTGTCCTTCGGATCGAATTTCGATGGCGAGCTGGGCCGCGAGGCGGGCTCGCAAAGCGACGTCGCCGAGCCGATCCCTGGCCTCGCCGGCGTGAGTGCCATTGCCGCTGGCCGATACCACGGCCTAGCAGTCGCCGACCAGGGTGTGATGGCTTGGGGGGCCGGTGACGACGGGCAACTCGGCCAGGGATATGCGGGCTACAGCAGCGAGCCGCTGGCCGTGGAAGGCCTGCCCCCCATCAGTGCCGTCTCGGCTGGGCGCTACCATTCCCTGGCCGTCGGCGCTGACGGCTCGGGGTGGGCCTGGGGCCTCGACTTCGACGGGCAGCTCGGCTCGGGGCTGGGGGGCGAGTTCGGCGCAGGCGAGGGCGGTGGCGAAGAAACCCAGTACTCGCCCGTGCCTGTCGTCACCGGCTATTTCAACCCGGTTGAGGACCTGGCCAGTAGCGCTGGCGGCGCGGCGCATTCGCTGTTCGTGCGCAGCTCCGGCGGGGTCTACTCGGCGGGCCGTGCGGCTGACGGACGCCTCGGCAACGGCACACCGGGCGAAGAGGAACTCGGCTATCAGAACATGGCCACGCCCATCGGGGGCCTCGCGGGCGTCGTGCGTGCCGCCGCGGGCGAGTCCCACAGCCTGGCGCTGACGAGCGGCGGCACCATCTACGCCTGGGGGGGCAACTCCGAGGGGCAGCTCGGTGACGCCACTGACGTCAGCAGATGGACTCCAGTCCAGATCACCGGGCCTGCCATGCAGCCGATGACGGCGGCCCCCTGGGTGACGCCGCCGGCAGGGGCGTACGCGGACGATCCGCTTCTGGTGACCCTGGCGTCGTCGACACCAGGCGCGACCATCCACTACACGTTGGACGGGACGGAGCCGGACGAAGCGAGCCAGGCCGTCCCATCTGGCGGCACGATTCAGCTCTCGGCGGACGTGCTGCTGCGCGCCCGTTCCTACAGCCCGACGGCAGCTCCGAGCGGAGTCACGGAGGCTGCCTACCAGTTCAGCGTCGGTCAGCCCCTGATCTCGCCCAACGGAGGCACCTTCCTGGGCCAGCAGGTCGTGGCCTTGACGTCGGCCACGGGCACCGCTTCGATCCGATACACGTTGAACGGAGAGGAGCCAACGGCGGACATCGGCATCCCCTACGCCGGCCCCTTCACGATTGCGGACACCGCGACGGTGAGCGCGGTGGCCGTCCATCCGACGCGCGGAACGAGCACCCTGAGCCAGGTGCTTCTCCAGAGGCGCGCGCAGGCGCCGCTCATCTCCAGCAGCGCGGCCAGTGGAGAAACCGCCGTGCTCCTGGTCGCTGAGCCGGGCACGACCATCCGGGTCACTCTCGACGGCTCGGAGCCGACCCTGGCTTCGCCCGAGTACACAGGAACGCCGATCGTCATCGGAGCGGCGGTGACCGTCAGGGCGCGAGCGTTCCGCGTTGGTTGGGCGCCCAGCGACGTCGCTTCCGAGACATTCGGCCTCGATGCCGATCGCGTCTCAGCGCCGGTGATCCTGGCGCCGGTGCGGCGCGCCGCAACCGCGATCACGGTGCAGATCGACTCGGCGACTCCTGGCGCGGCCATCCACTACACGCTCGACGGCAGCGTGCCGGACCAGGGCGATCCGGAGGTCGGGCCGGCCGGCATCGTGCTCGTCACGCGATCGGCGGTGCTCAAGGCCCGGGCGTTCGTGGATGGACTCAATCCGAGCACGGTCTCGAGCATGGCGCTGCTCGTCACGGGGGCCGTCGCCGTGGGCGAAGACCACTATCTCGCCCTGAAGGGCGACGGCACCCTGTGGGCGTTTGGCGAGAACGGGATCGGGCAGCTTGGAGACGGCAGCCAGGTCGACCGCGTGGCACCGGTCAGCGTCTCGGGCCCATCTTCAGTGAGTGCCATCGCCGCCAACGGCAACTCGAGCTACGCCCTCGACGCGGCGGGCTCCGTCTGGCAGTGGGGGGCATTGTTCGGTGGCTACGCCACGACGCCCGTACCGGTGGTCGGCCTGACGGACATCACCGCCATCGCCCCGAACCTGGCGCTGGACGCTCAGGGCCAAGTCTTCGCGTGGGGTGAGAACTGGAGTGGACTCCTTGGCGACGGCACGACTGGTCCCGGCAGGGCCGCACCCGGCTTGGTCAGCCTCCCGGGCGCGGTCACGCAGATTGCTCGTGGTCCGCAACACGCGGTGGCGCTCGCGCCCGACGGGCAGGTTTGGGCTTGGGGCCGACCCTGTGGCGTGACGATGGCCACCCCTGTTCCGCTGCCCGGCCTCGAGGGCATCGTCGAGATTTCCGGGGAGTTCTTCCGGCGCTTTGACGGGCAAGTGCTCCGGTGGCAGGGCTGCCATGACCCCGCGGGGGTGGATCTGGAACTCCCTGGCGCGAGGCTCGGTGATCACGACGTCCTCGTGCGCGCGGATGCAACGGTGGTGTCCCTGGGGGAGATTTCGGGGAATCCGGCGGTGGTCGTCTCCGGCGCCAACCTCATCCCGCTGCGAGTTCTGGGAGCACCGCTCGCCCTGGATGTGCAGGCCAGCCGCTCCTCTGGTCGTGCCGCCCTGATCGCCCTCGACGGGGCAATCTGGACGTGGCGTTGGGCCGAGAGCCCCGTTCCGGTCGGCCTCGATCTCACCGAGGGCGACGAGCTCTCCGAGGACGCCGACTCAGATGGTCTCCCGACGGGTGTCGAGATGATGCTCGGCACAGATCCCTACCTCGCGGACACGAACGGTGACGGCCTGGCGGATGGGGACGCGCTCGCCGCGGGCGTCGCTGCTTCCGACAGCGACCCCGACCACGACGGTGTGGCGACCGCCCTCGAGCTGGTGCGAGGAACGAATCCCGCGGCCTTCGACAGCGATGGGGACGGCGCGGGCGATGGAATCGACTGCGCGCCACTCGACCCCACCCGTACGAGCTGCCCGATTCCGGATCCGCTCGACGCCTCGGCGCCAGGGATCCTCATCCTCGCTCCGCCGGGCGTGCAACTCGTGCAGACGACGCCGTGAACGGCTTGGCAAGAGATGCGCGATTACATGAGAAGAGCCTCCGCGGAGAGATGAAGATGCGCAGTGCGACTCGAACGAAGGCGCCGAGACCGGGCCCAGGGATTCTTGCGGCCGCCGCCCTTATCGTTGGGCTCACGGGCTCTGCCGCAGGGGCCGATACTCTTCATCCGATCAGCGGAGGGATCACGATCGGTGACGGTAGCACTGCGCCACAGGGCTTGACGGCCTCCGGTCTGGGGCCCACGCAGTGGACATTCTCCGGAATCACCCAAACGCAGCCCCCCTTCAATTCCTTTCTGTTGAAGCCGGACGGCACCTGCTGTGCTCCGCGCGCGTCATTCCCCAATGTTCAGAGCGCCCACATCGTGATCTTCCCCATCGACAACCAGTCGTCCTACACCATCCGCTTCACGGCTCAGATGGAGACGCCGGTGAGGGAGTTCATCGGCCAGTCGAGCAGCTATGTGAGCCGCCAGGTGTACTTCCGGGCCGCCAAGGTGGACCTGGAATGCAACGAGACGACTGGCTGCTCGGCTATGCCGCAGTTCACGGTGTACGCCAAGTTCGGTTCGCTGGAGGGGCGCGTGCTCTACGACGATGGCACGCCTGCCGTGGGCGTGGTCGTCCGCGCACGCGACCTGTCGGGTCGATACGCCGAGCGGCAGACGACCACCGATGCGGGCGGATGGTACGACTTCACCGTGGGCTCGATCGGCAACCTGCTCGAGCCGGACCTGCCGGGCATCTTCTTCGCGTCCCAGGCCGTCCCCTTCGGCAACAACTGGGGCCTTCCCGTCGATGGCGACGGCGGCGGCTTCGAGCCGGAGGGTTCAAGATACTTCTCGGGTTCCCGGGGGGCCAAGAGCTGGACGATCCTTGTCGGCAGCGTCAGCCAGGAGGTGGAGATCAGCGGCAGCCAGAAGCAGATGCTCCAGCTCACGCTGCCGTTGGGGGACGTCGTCGAGAAGGACGACGGCGATCCATCGGATCGCCCGCCGGAACGCGAGGCCGAGCCCGAGCCGGAAGACGAGGCAGAGGGCAAGACGGTGGATCCCGAAAAAGCGCCCCAGCCCAGCGGCGGCTGCGAGGGCCCCGGCAAGCCGATCAGCGTCACGACGGGAAACGTCTACCTCGACCAGGTGGATGCGGCGATCGCCGGCCTGAGGCGGACGATCGTGTTCCAACGCAGCTACAACAGCGCCCAGGCGCGCCGCGGGCGTGGCGGCCGCTTCGGCCTCGGATGGACGCACTCGTTCGAAAAGCGCCTCGTCGCCGTCAGCCCCGGGGTCCTGCGCCTCGACGGCGAGAACGGCACGCCCCGGTACTTCTCCGATCCCGACGGGGACCAGACCTTCACCGGCATGGTGCCGCGCACGGAGCGGAGCCGGGTCGTTTCGCAGGCGGGGGGGTACGCCCGGCACTTCGTCCGCGGCGGAAGCGAGGTCTACGACTCGCAGGGCTATCTGGTGTCACAGACGGACGCAGCGGGCCATGTCACGGCTTTCGAGCGGGATCAGTACGGGAACCTCTTGGCCATCAGCGATGCGAACGGCCGGACCTTGACGTTCCAATGGACCAGCGATGGCCTCGTACTCTCAGGCCCAGAGGGCCCGATCGCGACCTACTGGGTGAATGTGTCCCTCCAAAGCGTGAAGTACGCCGACGGTACGGGCTACCGCTTTTCGTATGGCCAGGGCGCCCGGCTTCTGACCGTGACGGACATCGAGGGGCGCATCATCGAGTCTCACGAGTACGGGCTCAACGGGTCCGAGCAGGTGGGGATCACCTCCGAGATCGCGGACGGGAGAGAGAAGCTGACCTTCGTCTACGCGCCGGGCCAGACCACCGTGACGGACGCCCTCGGACACGCGACCGTCTACAACTGGGCGGAGATTGCGGGCCGGCGCCAGGTGACGAGCATCACCGGGTGCTCCGGTTGCGGCGGCGGTACGGAGACCCAGTCTTGGACTCACGACGCTCTCGGCCGGGTGCTCACGCACACCGACGCGCTGCAGCACACGACCACGTTCACCTATGACGCGGGCGGCAACGTGGCGACCATCCAGGACCCGCTGAATCGCACCACGACCTACACGTACACGGCACAGGGCCGGGTCGCCACTCGGACGAACCCCGACCAGTCGGTGTCCACGCTGACCTACGCCCCCACTGGGGCGACGTCGGTCGAGAGAAGCCTGACCGAATCGTCCGCGGCCTCGTCCTCGGTCGCGTACGACGCCCTAGGACGCCCAAGTGTGATCACCGATGCCCGGGGGAAGCTCTGGAGCCTCACCTACACGGCGGCCGGGGACCTCCACACGGTCGTCGATCCGCTGAATCGCACGACGCTCTTCGAGTACGACTCGCTCGGCCGGCGGACCCGCACGACCGATCCGATCGGCAGGGTGACCGAGATCGCCTACGACGCGCGCGGCCGGGTCAAGCGGGTGTCGTATCCGGACGGAACCTCGTCGAGCATCGACTACGACAAAGCGGGCCGGCCCAGCAAGTCCACGGACCCTCGCGGTCGCTCGACCCACTACGTCTACGACACCTGGGGACGCCTGACTCGGACGATCGATCCCTCCGGCCGAGCGACGATCTACTCGTACGACGTGATGTCGGACCTCGTGGCGCTGACGGATCCTCGGAACCAGACGACGCAGTTCGAGCGCGACCCGTTCGGGCGCGTGGTCAAGACCACCGCACCGGACGGCAGCTTCGAGTCCTTCACCTACGACGCAGCGGGCCGGCTCGTCACGCGAACGGACCGCAAGGGCGTCGTCACCACGCTCGCGTACGACGACCTGGGCCGCTTGACGGGAAAGACCTACTCCGACGGGAGCCCCGCGGCGTCCTACTCGTACAACGAGGCAGGACGGCTGGCGACCGCCGCGAACGGCGCGGACACGCTGAGCTTCACCTACAACCTGGGCGGGCAGCTCCTGTCGGAGGCGAGCGCGCAGAACGCCTCGAGCGCGGCGTACACCTATGACGCGGGCGGCAACCGCCTGAGCCTCTCTCTCGACGCCAACCCGATCGCCTCGTACGCGTACGACGATCTCTCGCGGATCGGTTCGATCACGCACGGAATGGGCGTGTTCGGGTTTGGCTACGACCTGGCCGATCGGCGGACGGCGCTGAGCTATCCGAACGGCGTCGTGACGACCTATCAGTACGACGTCCTCTCCAGGCTCACAACCATCTCGAGCGCCCTGGGCCAAGTGGTGATCACAAGTCACGGCTACGCGTACGACGCGGCGGGCAACCGGACCCGGAAGACGACGCCCGACTTCGTCGAGGATTACCGCTACGACGCGCTGGATCGGCTGAGCGGGGTAGACCGAAGCGGGCCGAGCGCGACGCTCGCGAGGTTCGGCTACGACGCTGCGGGGAACCGTGTGACCGCGCAGGCGGGGACGGCGGTGACGACGTCGAGCTACGACTCTCGGAACCGGTTGCTGGGGGCCGCGGCCGGTGGTGCGCTGGCGATCCGAGGCCAGGTGAGCGAGCCAGCGACCGTGACGGTGAGCGGGCTGCCGGCGCGGCTGCTGGCCGAGGGGATCTTCGAGGCGGAGGTGCCGGCGGTGGCCGGGACGAACGCGTTCACGGTGGAGGCGAAGGACGGGACGGGGAACACACGCACGAGCGAGTTCCAGGTCGACGTCCCGGCGGCGACCGCCAGCTACGCCTACGACGCCAACGGCAACCTGATCTCACGCACGGAGAACGGCACGCAGGCGACCTACGAGTGGGACGTGGAGAACCGGCTGACGCGGGTGTTGGTTGGCGGCGCCGAGGTGGCGCGCTTCGCCTACGATCCCCTCGGGCGGCGGATCGAGAAGACGACGCCGACGGGGACGTGGAGGTACGCGTACGACGGCATCGACATTCTGCGTGAGAACGGCCCCGGCGGGACGACGACGTACGTGCACGGCCCAGGCATCGACGAGCCGCTCGCGCGCGAGACGGCGTCGGGCACGACGTACTACCACGCCGACGGTCTCGGCTCGATCGTCAAGATGACGGACGGCGCGGGCAACGTCACGCTCACGCGGCAGTACGACGCCTGGGGAAACCTGGAGCTGGGGGCGAGCGAGGCCGGGTACGCCTTCACGGGTCGCGAGTGGGATGCCGAGACGGACTTGTACTACTACCGGGCTAGATACTACGACCCGAGGGTGGGGAGGCTCCTCTCAGAAGACCAGATCGGCTTCCGCAGTGGCGTCAACTTCTACGCGTACGTGTGGAACCGACCAACGACTCTCGATGACCCGTCTGGCCAGTGTCCGTGGTGCGTACCCGTCGCACTCGCGATCTTCTATGTCCTCAACAACCCCACGGTTGCAAACACCACAAGCGGGCCGACGACTGAGTCGATCATCCCGAACTCAGTCGGAACAGCCGCCGTGTTGGGTGCTGCGGAGCTGCTGCGCGATCGACCGACGACTCCCGACATTCCACCCGGTCCCCTCCCGCCCGGCTGGAAAATGGACTGGGAGTGGAAGTATCCCGAGGGTACCGGTCCGAGCAAGCCCCGGTGGTTCGACCCCGAAGGAGGCGAGTGGCGTTTGCACCCGGCGGACAAGTGGCACGAGGAGGCTCACTGGGACTACAACCCACACACCGAGTGGAATAGCCCATGGAAGAACATCAAGTGCCAGAAGTGAATCAGCACGCCTGCATTGTCATCGACTACTACATCGGGGGCTACGGGCCGACTATTCGAATCGAGTGCCCCACGGTCGGCCTCTTGAGGGCGCTTCGCGATCAGGTGGCCAAGCTCGCGAGTGGTGACCTGACTAGTTTCCGCCTTGGCGCGTCGCCGATGGCCCGCCTTTCCAATCTCTCGGACCTCGCGTTGGACGTCGTCCCAGCGGACACCACAAAGACGCTGTTTCGCAGCTCGACTCCAGGGGGAACGGTAGCGTTCCACTGGCGCAACTCCACTGCGGCTTGGGAGCGCCACACAGGCCTACTCGACGCCTTGATCAGCGATGGAGGTCCGGCACACCAATACCTCACCAAGGAAGATGTCGATGACGCGCTCGTTGAGGTGTGCCTCGCTGAGCAGTAGTCGCCTCGCCGCGCGCCAGGCGTCGAGCTACGACTCGCGGAACCAGCTTCTGGCCGCGGCGGCAGGCGGCCCGCTGTCGATTCGGGGCCAGGTGAGCGAGCCCTCGTCCGTGTCGGTGAACGGCTCGCCGGCGCGCCTGCTGGCGGACGGGATCTTCGAAGCAGAGGTGCCGGCAGTCGCCGGATCGAACACGTTCACGGTGGAGGCGAAGGACGGGACGGGGAACACGCGCACGAGCGACTTCCAGCTCGACGTCCCGGCGTCGACCGCCAGCTACGCCTACGACGCCAACGGCAACCTGATCTCCCGCACGGAGAACGGCACTCAGACGACCTACGAGTGGGACGTCGAGAACCGGCTCAAGCGCGTGCTGGTGGGCGGCGCCGAGGTGGCGCGCTTCGCCTACGATCCCCTCGGGCGCCGGATCGAGAAGACGACTCCGGCGGGGACGTGGAGGTACGCGTACGACGGCATCGACATCGTGCGCGAGACGGCTCCCGGCGGGACGACGACGTACGTGCACGGCCCAGGCATCGACGACCCGCTCGCGCGCGAGACCGCGGCGGCGACGGGCTACTACCACGCCGACGGCCTCGGCTCGATCGTGAAGATGACGGACCAGGCCGGGGCGGTGACGCTGACGCGGCAGTACGACGCCTGGGGGAACCTGGAGCTGGGCGCGGCCGAGGCCGGGTACGCCTTCACCGGCCGTGAATGGGACCCCGACACTGGCCTCTACTACTACCGCGCGAGGTACTACGACCCGAAGGTGGGGAGGTTTGTCAGTGAGGATCCGATTGGATTCTCAGGAGGCGCGAATTTCTTCGGGTACGTGGGCGCGAATCCGACGAACTTCCGCGACCCGATAGGTCTCTACCTCGGTTCCGGCCATGACACAATCCTGAGCCAGGGCCTGGATGGTGTCGCGACGTCGGCGATCATTGCAGCGCTCCAGACGAACAGCCGGGTGTTCGACGCTCAGAGTCAAGATCCAGCCCTGTCCTACATGCATGCAATGGCACCGCCCGGCACTGGCCCAGCAACGGCCGCCTACCTTGCAGAGCAGTTTGTGGAGCAGCATCTCTCTACTGCCGCCACGCTTGAGGCTGCGGGCAAACACGATCTTGCTCTCGAGTACCTTGCGGAGGGGATGCACACGATTATGGATGCCTACTCACTTCCGCACGCCGGCTACGAGACGTGGGAAGGGTTGAGTCTGAAGAAATTGCCCGCTGCTGCTCTGCATGGCCTGCAGGATCTTGGATCTGAGGCTCTTGGCATAGGGCTGGACGCCGCGGCCCGGGACATCCGCACGTACTACGAGCGGTTCCGGCGTCTCGTGGACGCCAAATGCCGATGACAGGCAGGGACCAGAGGGACCGAGGCAAGCTTGGGGCACAGAGCCGCATCGTCGGCCTCGCTTGCTTTGGGGGACTTCTGGCGATGCTGGTGGGATCGACTCGCTCGTCCGGGTGGGGCTTGATGCACAACCATCTCGGCGTCTTCCTCTTTGGGACGTTGTGCATCTTCGTTGCACCCGTCTGGCTCCTTGTCTCAGTCGGTGTTGGCATCAAACGTCGCGGCGCTTGGCGTCCGCTGGAGGTAGTCCTTCTCGTCGCGGTCGCCATTGGCCTGCTGCTTACCGTAGTCTCATTGGGTTCGTGAAAGGTCATTGCCACCTTCTGCAGCTACGCTGCGAAGTGAGTCGCGCTTCATCGGATCTGGTTGCGAATGTGTGGGCCTGGAGACACTGAGGTGAAAGGCATGACGCGCAGATTCGTGATCCTGGTCTTGAGCGTGCTATCGGTCAGCGCTCAGGCCCAGAGCGGCGGGCTTGGCGAACTCGTCCAGCGGCTGCGGAGCAGCGACCAGGCCGTTCAACGGCAAGGCTTGATGGAGGCGGTCCGCCTCCCGGCCGGCAGCGGCCGAGGCGCGCTGGGGGTGGAGCTCGTCGCGGCGCTGGTCGAGATTTTGGAGAGCCCCAACTACCTCCACCGGATGTTCGCGGCGCGCGCCATCGATTCCGTCCAGGCGGATGCCGGCGCCGTGTCCTCGGCTCTGGCCCGGCTGGCGCGCGACGCCGGGCAACCGGGCGACGACCAGCGGGAGCTGGGCGACGCCCGCCTGGCGGCTTTCGAGGCGCTGAGGGTCGTCCGCGCTGATCGGCGCCTGTTGCTGGACCTGGTCACGGAGGCCCTGTCCGACCCGAACCCGTGGGTTCGGGGCGGCGTGTGCATGATCGGCGCGAACCTGCGCCCGGAAGCGCCGGAGCTCCTCCCCAGGCTGCGGGAGCTGGCGGCTTCCGACCCCGACTCCAACGTGCGGTCGCAGGCGGACTTCGCGGCGAAGCTGATGGAGAAGTCCCAGGGCGGCGGCGGCTAGAACAGGCTGGCGCCGGACCAGTCGCCTTCGAAGACGCACGCGTCGGCGCCTTCGAAGACGCAGGCGACCTCGGTCATGCGGGCGGCGCGGCCGCTCGAGCGGCGCAGCGCCTCGCGGAAGTAGGCCGCCAGCCGGCGGCACCACAGCGGGTGCGCGTCGTGGAGGCCGCTGACGACCACGTGGACCTGCTGCGGCCCGGGCTGCTCGGCGACCAGCGAGCCGCAGCCGTAGTAGTGCTTCCATAGCGAAGCAGCCCCGCGGACCAGGCTCTCGGGGCTCGCGAGGTTCTGGATCAGGCGGCGCAGCAGGGGCTGCGCTTCGTAAGCGGCGTAGGCGCCGCTCGCGTCGGCCAGAGCGGCCGGGCCGCCCTGGTCCTTCAGGTACAGCTCGCCGGCGCGCTCGATCACGTCCACGATCAGGCGTACGGGCACCACCCGGCGCTCGTCGAGCTGGTCGGACAGCAGCAGGTCCGCGTCGAGCACCCCCGCGTACTTCTCGCCCAGCTCGCCCAGCACGCGGTCGAGGCTCGCCTCCCCGAAAGTGCGGGAGACGTAGTGGAAGGTCGCCGTCACGGCGACGCCGCGGATGGTGCAGGCATGGGATGACGCAGAACCGGACATCTCGAGGCGCCTCTTCGCCTTCGCCCGCCCTAGGGTTGCAGGACCGCTGCCAGCTCCCAAACCCATGCGCGTCAACGACATGTGATCGGGATCACAGGCGCGGCGCGACCGCGTTTCGGTCATGACCCACACACCGCCTCGACAGGTCCGGGAGCGGCCACTAAGATCCCCGCGAGGCCCGATGGAGAACCTGTCCCGCGTCGATCCGGAGATCGCAGAGGCGATCCGCGACGAAACCCGCCGTCAGGGCGAGAAGCTCGAGCTGATCGCCTCCGAGAACTTCGTCTCGGAGGCCGTGCTCGAGGCGCTGGGCTCGGTGCTCACGAACAAGTACGCGGAGGGCTATCCCGGCCGGCGCTACTACGGCGGCTGCGAGCACGTGGACGTCGCCGAGCGGCTGGCGATCGAGCGCGCGAAGCAGCTCTTCGGCGCCGACCACGCGAACGTGCAGCCGCACTCGGGCGCCCAGGCCAACATGACGGTCTGCATGGCCGTGATGAAGCCGGGCGACACGCTGCTCGGCATGAACCTCTCCCACGGCGGCCACCTGACCCACGGCCACCCGCTGAACTTCTCGGGCCGGCTGTACGACGTGGCGGCCTACGGCGTCCGCAAGGAAGACGAGCGCATCGACTACGACGAGATGCTGAAGCTCGCGCTGGAGCGCCGGCCGAAGCTGATCATCGTCGGCGCCAGCGCCTATCCGCGCATCATCGATTTCCCGGCGGTGCGCCGCGTGGCGGACGCCGTCGGCGCGGTGGTGCTGGCCGACGTCGCCCACATCGCGGGGCTGATCGCGGCGGGCGAGCACCCGAGCCCGGTGCCCCACGCCGACTTCGTGACCTCGACCACCCACAAGACGCTGCGCGGGCCGCGCGGGGGCCTGATCCTGTGCTCGGCCAAGTGGGCCAAGGAGGCCGACAAGCTGCTCTTCCCCGGCGTGCAGGGCGGCCCGCTGATGCACGTGATCGCGGCGAAGGCCGTGGCCTTCAAGGAAGCGCTGGGGCCGGACTTCAAGGCCTACCAGCGCCAGGTGGTCGCGAACGCGAAGGGGCTGGCCGAGGCTCTCGCAGGCGAGGGCTTCCGTCTCGTCTCCGGCGGCACCGACAACCACCTGCTGCTGATCGACGTCTTCGCGCGCGGGCTGACCGGGAAGGTCGCCGAGGCGGCGCTCGACCACGCCGGCATCACCGTCAACAAGAACACCATCCCCTTCGACCAGAACTCGCCGATGGTCGCCTCGGGCATTCGTATCGGCACGCCGGCCCTCACCACGCGCGGCATGCGCGAGGGCGAGATGCGGGAGATCGCCCGCCTGATCGCGCGCGCGCTCGCGGCGGTCGACGACGAGACCGCACTCGCCGGCGTCAGGCGCGACGTCGGCCGGCTCTGCCAGGGCTTCCCGCTCTACGCGGCGCGGCTCGCCGAGTACGACCGCCTGCTCGCCCACGCGTGAGGGCCTCTTGAGCCATCCGCTGCGAGCTCGCGCGCGGCACGCGTTGCGCGTCGGCGGCTGGGGCCTCGCCGCGGCGCTCGCCGCCTTCCACGCCGAGCGTCTGCTCGATCGCCTGCAACAGGGCGAGCTGCAGGGCATCGCCGCGCTGCGCTGGGTCGGCGCCGTCGCTGTGCTGCTGGCGCTCGCCGCGCTGCGCCGGCTCGGGCCGATCGGCGGGCGCCGCGCGCTGGCGCTGGCGCTCGCGGTGCTCGCGCTGCACGCTCCGGCCGCGCCCGGGGACGCGGGGGCCGCGCTCGACGCCCTCGCGGCGCTGCCCGCCGTCGCGCTGCCCGCCGTGCTGCTGCTGGTCGGCAGCAGGCTGGCGGCCGCCCTCGTCCGGGCGGCGCACGCGACCGGCCGGCTCCCCGCCGCCGGCGCGCGCCCGCTCCGCCTCGCTCCGGCGCGCTGCGCCCTCTCTCCCCGGCCACCGCCGCTCCGCGTCCGCTTCCGCTAGACGGAGCCGCCGAGCCGCGCCGAAGAGCCCCCTCGGGCATCGCCGCGCCGGCGTTCTCCGAAGACGCGAACGTGGCCCGCCCCCGCGGGGCGGGGCCCTTTCCGGGCGGCCGCTCCCAGTGGAGCGCCCGCGCCGGCGGAGGAGATCCCGATGACTTTCGAGCTTCTGCACCGCGCCGTGCTGCACCTGCCGATACTGACGACGCTGTGCGCCGCGTACTTCGGCGCCGAGCTGTTCTCCCGTTACCTTTCCCGCGGCGGCGGGCCGCACCTGCTGTGGTGGGGCATCGGCATGCTGACCTACGGCCTCGGCACCACGACCGAGGCGCTGACGACGCTGTTCGGCTGGCATCCCGTGGTGTTCCGCTTCTGGTACGTGGCGGGCGCCTTTCTCGGCGGCTACCCGCTCGCCCAGGGCTCGATCTACCTGCTGATGAACCGGCGTTTCGGCGATCTTTCGGCCTGGGTCGTCTCGACCGTGATCGCCGCCGGCAGCGTGTTCGTCTTCCTGACGCCGCTCGATCCGAGTCTCGCCGAGGCGCACCGGCTGTCGGGCAAGGTGATCGTCTGGCAGTGGGTGCGGCTGATCAGCCCGTTCATCAACCTCTACGCGGTGGCGTTCCTGGTCGGGGGCGCAGCGCTCTCGGCGCGGCGCTACAGCACGGATCCCGATCGGCGCGGGCGCTACCTCGGCAACATCCTGATCGCCTGCGGCGGCATCCTGCCCGGCATCGGCGGCACCGCGACTCGCTTCGGCCTGGTGGAGGTGCTCTACGTGACCGAGCTGCTCGGGCTGCTGCTGATCTACGCGGGCTACCGCGCCTGCGTCGCCGCCCCGCGGCCGGCCATCGCGCGGGCGCAGCTGACCACGGCCTGAGGAGGGCTTCGTCGGGGATCGAGCCGGGCGTAGCATCGGCGCCGAGGATTCCCCGTGCGCACCTGTCCGTCCTGCGGCTTCGAGAACGCCGAGCCCGGCCGGGCCTGCCCGCTGTGCGGCTCCAGCGAGTCCGCGCCGGCTGGCGCCGCCACGCTCGCCGCCGAGGCGGCGACGCTCCAGATGCCCGCCGGCGCGCTGGCCGCCCGCGCCGCCGCGGACTTCTCGCGCTACCCGTCCGTCCGCCCCGGCAGCGTCGTCGCCGAGCGCTACGAGGTGCTGGGCCTGCTCGGCGCCGGCGGCATGGGCGAGGTGTACCGGGTGAGCGACGCGCGCGGCGGCGAGGAGCGCGCGCTCAAGCTGATCCGCGGCGAGGACGAGGCCGACCCCGAGCGCGAGCAGCGCTTCCGCCGCGAGATCGCCGTGCTCTCGAAGATCCGGCACCCGGCGGTGCCGCCGGTGCTCGACTGGGGCGTCTCCTCGGGAGCGCTCTTCTTCGTCAGCGAGATCCTGCCGGGGCCCGACCTCAAGCTGGCGCTGCAGCAGCGCGGGCCGTGGCCGATCGAGGAGGTCTGCCGCGTGGGCGCGACCGTGGCCGACGCGCTGCAGGCCGCCCACGCGCAGGGCATCGTCCACCGTGACGTAAAGCCGGGCAACCTGATGCTGGCCGCGGACGGCTCGGTGCGGCTGCTCGACTTCGGCCTCGCGCGCGGGCGCGGCGTCGACATGGCGACGCTCACGCGCACGGGCGTCGTGGTGGGCACCCCGGCCTACATGGCGCCCGAGCAGCTCGACGGCCGCGCCGTCGACGAGCGCACCGACGTCTACTCGCTGGGCGTCGTGCTCTTCGAGCTGCTGACCGGCACGCTGCCGTTCCAGGCGCCGAACGCGATGGCGCTGGCGGTGAAGCACCTGGTCGAGCCGCCTCCCACGCCGCGCACGCTGCGGCCGGAGCTGCCTGCCTGGCTCGAGCGCGCGGTGCTGCGCTGCCTGGAGAAGGACCCGGCGCGGCGCTTTCCGACCGCGTCCGCGCTGCGCGCCGAGCTGACCGCCGCGCGCACCGGCCGCCTGCGCTCGCGCCGGCTGCCGACGGGCGACCTGCTGCTCGAGGATCCCGGCGCCGAGTGGGCGCTGGCGCTGGCGAGCGCCTCCGAGAAGACGGGCTGGACGCCCGGCATGGCGCTGCGCCTGGAGGACCGCCTCTTCCGGCTGGAGGCGATCGAGCCGCCGCGCGAGAAGAGCGGGCGCTGGAGCTACAGGTTCTCGCCCTGGCCGAGCGAGATCGTGCTGCGCGCGGTGGTGGACTACGAGCGGGACGCGGTCCAACGCCGCGCCGAGGCCGAGGGCTCGCTCGGCGAGCGCGTGCGCCGCCTGCTGCGCCCCGGCAGCTGAGAGCTGCCGCCGAAGACCGGCCCCTGGCCGCGGCCCGCGCTACCATGTCCGTTCGCATGGCCGAGCTGACGCAAACCCCGGCGTTCTTCGGCGCGGACGGCCTGCTCGCCCGCGCGCTGCCGGGCTACGAGGAGCGCCGCGCCCAGCAGCGGCTGTCCACGGCCGTCGCGGACACGCTCCGCGAGGGCGGCCTGCTGCTCGCCGAGGCCGGCACCGGCACCGGCAAGACCCTCGCCTACCTCTATCCCGCGGTCGAGCTCGGCCGCCGCGTCGTGATCTCCACCGGCACCAAGAACCTGCAGGAGCAGCTCGTCGACAAGGACATCCCGCTGCTCGCGCGCGCTCTCGGCCGCGACCTCAGCGTCGCGGTGATGAAGGGGCGCGGCAACTACCTGTGCCTGATGCGCTTCCGCTCCTTCGCCGGCGCGGGCAGCTTCCGCCGCCTCGAGGAGGTGCCGCTGTTCCGCTCGGTGGAGGCCTGGGCGCCGAAGACCGCGAGCGGCGACCGCGCCGAGATCGCGGACCTGCCCGACGGCGCCGAGTTCTGGCGCGAGATCTCGGCCTCCAGCGAGAACTGCATCGGCCAGTCCTGCTCCGACTTCGACGCCTGCTTCGTCACCGAGATGCGCCGGCGCGCGCTGGAGGCCGACGTGGTGGTGGTCAACCACCACCTGCTGTGCGCCGATCTGGCTGTGCGCGAGACCAGCTACGGCGAGGTGATCCCGCCCTACGACAGCGTGATCCTCGACGAGGCGCACCTGGTGGAGGACGTCGCGACCCAGTACTTCGGCCTCAGCGTCTCCTCGCACCGGGTGGACGAGCTGCTGCGCGACGTGCAGCGCGAGCTGAAGGCGGGCGCCCTCGACGCGCCGCTGGTGCTGGCCGAGGCCGACTCGGTGCGCCACCGCGCCGACCGGCTGTTCCGGCTGCTGCTGGCGCACGGCCGCGGCCGGCGGCTCGGTCCCGGCTGGCTCGAGGGCGCGGCCGCCGCGGAGGCCGACGCGCTGCTGCTGCGCCTCGACGGCCTGCGCACGGCGATCCTGGCGCTGCCGGAACGGCCCGAGATGCTGACGGCGCTCTCGGGCCGCGCCCAGGCGCTGCGCGAGGACCTCGGCTTCGTGATGCGCGCGGACGACGACGCCCACGTCTACTTCGTCGAGGCGCGCGGCCGCGGCGTCCACCTGAAGGCGACGCCGATCGACGTCTCGGGCCTGCTGCGCGAGCAGCTCTTCGAGCGCGTGCGCGCGGCGGTGCTCACCTCGGCGACGCTGGCGGTCGACGGCCGCTTCGACTACGTGAAGTCGCGGCTCGGCATCGAGGAGCTGGTCACCGACGAGCTGCTGCTCGCCTCGCCGTTCCGCTTCGAGGAGCAGGCGATCCTGTACGTGCCGCGCCGGATGCCCGACCCGCGGGCCGAGGGCTTCGTCGACCGCGCCGCCGAGGAGATCGCGCGCCTGCTCGGCATTTCGCGGGGGCGCGCCTTCGTGCTCTTCACCTCCTACGCCAACATGAACGCGGTCGCCGAGCGGCTGGCGGGCGGCGTGCCCTATCCGCTGCTGATCCAGGGCGAGGCCCCCAAGGCGGCCCTGCTCGACGCCTTCCGCAACACCGAGGGCGCGGTGCTGCTCGCCACCACTTCGTTCTGGCAGGGCGTCGACGTGGCGGGGGAGCAGCTCTCCTGCGTGATCGTGGACAAGCTGCCCTTCGCCTCGCCGAGCGACCCCGTGGTGGCCGCGCGCATCGACCGCCTGAAGAACCGCGGCGGCAACCCCTTCGGCGAGTACCAGGTGCCGGTGGCCGTGCTGATGCTGAAGCAGGGCCTCGGCCGCTTGATCCGCGGCGCGGAGGACCGCGGCATCCTGGCCGTGCTCGACAGCCGGCTGGTCGAGCGCTCCTACGGCCGCCGCTTCCTGGAGAGCCTGCCGCCGGCGCGCCTCGTCCACGAGCTCGACCACGTCAAGCACTTCTTCGGGTGAGCGGGCGCCCGGGGGGCGCGCCGGCGCCTGCTAGAGTTCCACCAATGCGCCTCGCGTTCGCGCCGCTGGCCCTGGCGGCCGTGCTCGCCGCCGCCCCCAGCGCCTCGTCCGAGCCGCTGGAGATCCCCGCCGGCACGCCGCTGCCACTGGCGGGACAGTGGCGCTTCCAGGCCGGCGACGATCCCGCCTGGGCCGGGCCCGCGTTCGACGACACGGGCTGGACCGCGATCGCGGTGCCCACCGGCTGGGGCCCCGCCGGCTACGACGGGCCGACGGCGCCGCTCGTCTGGTATCGCAAGGCGCTGCGCTTCGAGGGCGGGCCCGGCCGCCCGCCGGTGGCCGTCACGCTCGGCAAGGTGGACAGCGCCTACGAGGTCTACGCGAACGGCCGGCGGCTCGGCGGCGTCGGCGCGCTGCCGCCCGCGCCGAGCGCCGAATACGACCGCCACGCCAGCTGGCCGATCCCGGCCGACCTGATCGGCGCCGACGGGAGTGTCGTGCTCGCGCTGCGCGTCTGGAAGGCCCCGATCACCAACTCGCGCGCCGGCGGCCTGGTGGAGGGGCCGTTCCTGGCGGGGCCGCTCGCGGAGCTGGTGCGACGCGAGTCGAGGTCGGAGCTGTTCGAGCTCGCCCTGGTCGTGGTCTTCCTGCTCTCGGCGGTGGTCCACCTGCATCTCTATCGCCGGCGGCGGCCGCTCGACGAGTACCTGTGGTTCGGGGTGATGTCGCTGGGCGCCGCGATCTACACGCTGCTGCGCACGCAGTGGAAGTACGAGCTGTCCGACGACTTCGTGCTGTTGAAGAAGCTCGAGCACCTGGCGCTCTACGTCTTCAGCGCCGTGTTCGTGCAGTTCGTCTGGCCCTTCATCGGCCGCCGCATCGGGCCGGTGCTGCGCGCCTACCAGCTCGCCAACGTGGGCCTCGGCTGCGTGCTGTTCGCGACGCCCGGGCTGGCGGCCACGCTGGCGCTGCTGCCCTGGTGGCAGGTCGGCGTCGCGCTGCTGACGCCGGCGGTGCTGTGGGCCGTGGTCGACGCCGTGCGCCAGGGCCGTCCCGAAGCGCGTACGGTCGGCCAGGGGATGCTGCTGCTGATCGTCGCCTACATCAGCGACATCCTGGTCGACCGCGGCGTCTACGTGCTGCCGCGTCTCACCCCCTTCGGCTTCGGCGCCTTCCAGATCTCGATGGTGATCTCGCTCGCCGGCCGCTTCTCGCGCGTGCACCAGGAGCTCGAAGGCCTGCGCCAGCAGCTCGAGCGGCGCGTGGAGGAGCGCACCGCCGAGCTGACGCGCCGCACGGCCGAGCTGGCGGAGGCGAGCCGTGCCAAGAGCCTGTTCCTGGCGAACGTCAGCCACGAGATCCGCACGCCGATGAACGGCGTCATCGGCATGACGCGGCTGCTGCTCGACACCCGGCTCTCGCCCGAACAGCGGGAGTACGCGGAGATCATCCGCTCCTCGGGCCGCTCCCTGCTCGCGATCATCAACGACATCCTCGACTTCTCGAAGATCGAGTCGGGCCGGCTCGAGCTCGAGCGCATCGATTTCGACCTGCGCGCGCTGGTCGAGGACGTCGCGCGCGGCTTCCGCGAGCAGGCGCGCCAGAAGCGGATCGGCTTCGAGCTCGAGGTCGCCGAGGACGCGCCTCGGCTCGTGCGCAGCGACCCGGTGCGGCTGCGTCAGGCGCTCGCCAACCTGCTGTCGAACGCCGTCAAGTTCACCGACGCCGGGCACGTGCGGTTGCGCGCCTCGGGAACGCCTCACGAGGCCCGCTTCGAGGTGGAGGACAGCGGCATCGGCATCCCCGAGGCCTCGCGCGCGCGCATCTTCGAGCCCTTCTCGCAGGGCGACGCCTCCACCACGCGCCGCTTCGGCGGCACCGGCCTGGGCCTCGCGATCACCCGCAGCATCGTCGAGCTGCTCGACGGACAGATCGGCTTCGAGACGCGCGTCGGCGAGGGGAGCGGGACCCGCTTCTGGTTCACGGCCCGCCTCGAGCCCGCGACCGCGGGTCTCGCGGGCGGCACCTTCGTCCCGCGCGCGGAGCGACAGGAGCCGTCGCCCGTCGGCCCGGCCAGCGTCAGCCCGCAGGGGGCCCTCGGCCGGGTGCTGCTGGCCGAGGACCACTCGGTCAACCAGCTCGTGATGCTGCGGATCCTGGAGAAGCTCGGCTACGCGGCCGACGTGGCGGCCACCGGCCGCGAAGCGGTGCGGGCCGCGCTCGAGCGGCGCTACGACCTCGTGCTGATGGACTGCCAGATGCCCGAGCTCGACGGCTACGAGGCGACGCGCGAGATCCGGCGCAGGGAGTCGGGTCGGCGCACGCCCATCGTGGCGCTGACCGCGAGCGCCCTGGACGGCGACCGCGCGCGCGCGCTCGAGGCCGGCATGGACGACCACCTGACGAAGCCCGTCACGCCGGACGCGCTGGCGAGCGCCCTCGAGCGCTGGACGCGTGCCCCCGCGCCGCGCCCCGCGCTCGACCCGGGCGTGCTGGGCGAGCTGCGGGCGCTGACCACGCCCGGCTTCGTCGAAGAGGCGATGGCGATGTTCCTGGCGAGCGCCGCCCGCAGTGTCGACCGCGTGCGCGGGGCGCTGCAGCGCGGGGACCTGGCGGAGCTCGAGCGGGCGGCGCACAGCCTGCGCGGCAGCTGTGCGATCATCGGGGCGCGGCCGATGATGGAGCTGGCGGCGGCGCTCGAGGAGCGCGCGCGGACGGGCGAGGCCGGTGAGCCCGGCGCGCTCTCGGCGCTCGAGGCCGAGTTCAGGCGCGTGACCGACGCGATCGCGCGCGAGCGGCAGGACGAGCCCGTCACCGGAGCCTGATTTGGAGCGAGCGACCGCGCGGCTCGTCGCCCTCGCGCGCAGCGGCGAGGTCCCGCTCGGGCTCGCCGGGCCCGAGGCCGGCGAGCTCGTCGCGGCCGCGAAGAGGCAGGGGCTCGCCGGGCTGCTCGACGAGGCGCTCGGAGGCGACGCGAGCTGGCCCGGGAACGCCCGCGAATCCCTGCGCGAGGCGCACCGCGAGGACCTGGCGCGCACGCTCCGGCTGCTCGCCCTCGGCCGCCGGGCGCAGCAGGCGCTCGCGGCGGCGGGCCTGCGCAGCCTGGCGCTGAAGGGCGCGGCCGTCACGGACACCGCGCTCGTGCCCGCTGGCCTGCGGCCGATGGGGGACGTCGACCTGCTGGTGCTCGACGACTGGCAGGCGGCGCGCGCCGTGCTCGAGCGCCATGGCTTCGTCGCGCTGCATCGCGCCGACCACGCCTGGAGCTTCCGCGACGCCGACGGCGGCGGCCTCGTCGAGCTGCACTGGAGCCCGACGTCCTGCCCCGGGTTCCACCCGGTGCCTGTCGAGGCCGCCTGGGAGGCGAGCGTCCCCGGTCCCTGGCTGCGCGCTCCCGGCCCGGAGGACCTGTTTTGCCTGCTGGGCCTGCACGCTGCCTTCCAGCACGCGCTGCGGCTGACGCTCGCGCAGTGGCTCGATTTCCGACGCCTGCTCGAGTCGCGCGCCGCGAGGCCCGAGACGCTCGCCGCCGCCGCCGGCCGCTGGCGCGCCGGCGCGGCACTGTCGCTCTCGCTCGACGTCGCCCGCGCCGTCGTCGCGGCGCCGGTCGAGCCGGCCCTCCTCGCCCGGCTGGAGCCGCGCCCCTCGCGCTTCGTGCGCTCGCTCGCGGCGGCGGCGGCGCGCGACCCGGCCCGCGCGCTGGTCGCCGGGGACCCCGCGCCGCGCGAGATCGCCGCGCTGCGCTTCGCCCTCGCCCGCGGCCGCCGGCGCGAGCTGCTGGCCCGCACCCTGCGCCCCGCGCTGCCGGGCCTGCCGCGCGTCAGCGCCTGGCGGCGCGCCGGCGCGCTGCTGCGACGCTGGGGCGGCGCCGCGTTGCGGCCGTGAGCGCGAAGGCATCGGTCGCGCGGCGCCTGGTTCCCGTCGCGCGGCCGTGGCTGCCGGCGCTCGGCGCCGCCTCCGGCCTCGGCCTGCTGGCCTCCGCGCTGGACCTGGGCCTGCTCGAGGCCCTGCGCCGGCTGGTGGACGCGGCCGCGAGCCCCGTCGGCGCGCTCCCGGGCCGGCTCCTCGCGGGGGCATTCGTCGTGCTCGTGCTGCGCGAGGCGGCTGACTGGGGAGCGGCCGCGCTGCAGGCGCGCGCCTCGGCGGGCGTGGTGCGCGACCTCCAGGAAGGCCTGTTCGCGCGCCTGCAGCGCCTGCCGCTCGGCTTCTTCCAGCGCTCGCCCGTCGGCGACCTGGTGGCGCGGCTCTTCCACGACGCTCCGGCGGCGGCGGCGCTCGTCGCGCAGGCCGGGCCCGCCTTCGCGGACGCCGCGCTGCGCTGCGGGGTGATGGCGCTCGCGGCGCTGCGGCTCGATCCGCTGGTCGGCGGCGCTCTGCTGCTGGCCGTGGCCCCGGCCGTGGTCTTCGCGCGCCTGCTCGCCCGCAGGCTGCGGCTCGACTACGGCGACGCCGACGCGCGCCTGGCGGCGCTCTACGAACGCGCGTTCGAGTCGCTCGGCGCGGCCGAGACGGTGAAGACGCTCGGCCTCGAAGCGCTCGAGACGGGCGCCTTCCGCGAGGCGAGCGCCGAGCTCGCACGGGCGCAGGTCAGGCTCTCGGCGCGCCAGGCCGCGGGCGGGCCGCTGCTGCGCTTCGTGGGCGGGCTTGCGCTCGTCGCGCTGGGCGGGCTCGGCCTCGAGCGCGTGGCGGCGGGCTCGCTGAGCGCGGGCTCTCTCGCCGCGGCCCTGGTGGCCGCCTGGGGCTTCCTGCTCGCGCTCCAGACCACGAGCGGGCTGCACGGCGCCGCGCAGGAGGGGCTCGCCGCCGCGGACCGCGTCTTCGCCCTGCTCGACGAGCCCGAGGACCTCGCGGCGCCGCCGCCGCGGCCCGTCGCCAGCTTCGAGCGCGAGCTGCGCGCCGAGGGCGTGAGCTTCGCCTACCCGGGCGGCGTGCCGGTGCTGCACGAGCTCGAGCTCGCGCTGCGGCCCGACGAGCGGGTGGCGCTCGTCGGACGCAGCGGCTGCGGCAAGACGACGCTCGCGCGGCTGCTGCTGCGGCTCCACGATCCCGTCTCGGGCCGCCTGTTGCTCGACGGATTCGACCTGCGGCAGCTCGACCCGCTGGAGCTGCGCCGCCTGCTCTCGGGCACGGCGCAGGAGGGCGCCGTCTTCGACCGCACGCTCGCCGACAACGTGCGCCTCGCGCGCCCCGAGGCGGGCGAGGCCGAGGTCGTGCGGGCGCTCGAGCAGGCCGGCCTCGGGCCGCTCCTGGGCAGCCTGCCCGCGGGCGCCTCGACCCTGGTCGGCAGCCGCGGGGCACGGCTCTCGGGCGGCGAACGGCAGCGGCTGGCGCTCGCGCGGCTGCTGCTGCTGCGCCCGCGCTTCGCGCTGCTCGACGAGGCGACCAGCGCGCTCGACGCCCCGTCGGAGCTCGAGGTGCGCACCGCGCTGGCGGCGGCGGGCTGTCGGGGGCTGCTGGTGATCTCGCACCGCGAGGCGGCGCTCGCGGGCACCGATCGGGTGCTGGTGCTGGAGGACGGCCGCATCGCGGAGGCCGGGCCGCTCGCGGCGGTACGGGAGACGGCGGCTTTCCGGCGAGCCCTGGTCTCGGAGAGACTGGGCCCGTGACCGAGGTGTGCCGGGACGAGCTGCTGCGCGGCGTGCTGGTCGAGTTCCCCGAAACACGCCTGCGCGTGAGCGGCCGCTGCATGGAGCCCGCCGTGCGGGAGGGAGAGACGGCGCTGCTGTGGTCCGCAGGCCGCCGTCCGCCCAGGCTCGGGGACATCGTGCTCGTGCGCACGGCCGCCGGCCTGCGCCTGCACCGGCTGGTCGCCTCGCTGCCGGGCCTGGGAGCGCTGACCCGCGCGGACGCCGGGCTCGACTTCGACGCACGGCCGCTCGAGCTGCTCGCCACCGTCGTCGGCGTGGCCGAGGATCCGGGCCGCCGCCTGCGCCGCCCGCTGCGCGCGCTGCGCTCGGCGGCGGGCGCCCTCGCGCGCGCGGCTGGCCGGCGGCTCGGCGGCTCGCGGTTCGCGGGCGCCCGGTGAGCGGCGAGGTGAGCCTGGCCGACGTCTACGCCCCCGCCGAGCGGATCGTCGGCCGGCGCATCGCCGACGAGTACGTGCTGGTGCCGATCGTCGGCCGCGGCGCGGAGATCGACGGCATCTTCAACCTGAACGGCGTCGGCGCCTTCATCTGGGAGCGCCTCGACGGCCGCCGTGACGGCGCCGCCATCGTCGCCGAGCTATGCGCCCGCTACGCCGTGGCTGCCCCCGCCGCCGAGCGCGACTACCGGGCCTTCATCGAGCAGCTCCTGTCGATCGACGCTGTCCGCCGGGCCTGACTGCCGTACAATCCCCCCATGGCCGACCGCCCCGACCCGCGCCAGCCGTACGAGCCTCCCGCGATCCGCAAGATCAGGCTGGTCGAGGGCGAGCTCGCCGTCACGGGCTGCAAGACCGGCGTGATGAACTCGGGCCAGGGCTTCCCGAGCTGCGTGCGCAGCTCCTGCAAGTCGCGCGGGACCTAGACCGTTGGCGGCCCACGCCATCCCGGAGGTCGGGTTCGACGACCTCGACGCGCGGCTCAAGGTGCGCGAGCGGCGCGTCCCGATCGAGGGCACCCTCGAGACGACCTACCGCTGCAACCTGCGCTGCGCGCACTGCTACGTCAACGAAGCGGTGGGCGACGCCGAGGAGGCCGCGCGCGAGCTGAGCCTCGAGCGGCTGAAGCAGCTCGTCGACGAGATCGCCGACCGCGGCTGCCTGTTCCTGCTGATCACCGGCGGCGAGGTGCTGGTGCGGCCCGACTTCCCCGAGCTTTACCTGCACGCGCTGCGCCGCGGGCTGCTGCTGAACGTCTACACCAACGGCACCCTGATCACGGACCGCATCGCCGACCTCTTCTCGGAGTGGCGGCCGCAGATCCTCGAGATCAGCCTCTACGGCGCCACCCGCGAGACCTACGAGCGCGTGACCCAGGTGCCCGGTTCCTACGACAAGTGCATCGCCGGCATCCGCCGGCTCGTCGAGCGCGGCGTGCCGCTGCGGCTCAAGACGATGGCGCTCAGCTGGAACTACCACGAGCTCGAGGCGATGCGGGCTCTCGCCGCCTCGTTCGGGCTCGTCTTCCGCTGGGACAGCTCGCTCAACCCGCGCGTCGACTGCGGGGCCAACCGCAACGGCGAGCTGCAGCTGCACGCCGACGAGTCCGCGCGCCTCGAGCGCGAGAACCCGGAGCGGATCGCCGAGCTCAGGGCCTTCATCGAGCGCTTCAAGACGATCGACGCCGAGATCAACGCCTCGCCCGACGGCGAGTACGTCTACGGCTGCGGCGCCGGCCAGATGTCGTTCGCGGTCGACCCCTACGGCCGCCTGCAGATGTGCCTGCTTTCGCGCAAGCGCTTCGTCGACCTGAAGCAGGCGAGCTTCGCCGAGGGCTGGGACGTGCAGTTCCCCGAGTTCCGCGCGCGACGCTGGCAGAAGGCGAGCGCCTGCCGCGACTGCAACCTGCGTTCGTTCTGCAGCAACTGCCCTGGCGCCGCCGAGATGGAGACCGGGGACATCGAGGGCCAGATCCCGGTCTTCTGCGAGAACACCCACGCGCGCGCCTTCGCGATCATGGGCGGCGACTTCCCGGGCCACCGTGAGGACGCCTCGTGCTGTCTCGGCCGGCCCGACGGCGCGGAGCGCGGCGCCGCCCGCGTCGCCGAGTTGCGCGCGGGAGGCTGCGGCTCCTGCGGCCACAACGGGCAGGCGGCCAGCGAGGGGCTGATCCAGCTCCAGCGTCGCGCCCCCGTCGCGCGCTGAAGCGCGTGCCCGCGCGCCGGTTCCGTCTGCGTGTCGGCGGGCTCACGCTGAGCCTCGGCCCCGTGCCCGCCGGCCGCTTCCGGCCTCCGGTTCCCGTGCTTCAGCGCTTCTCGGCGAAGCGCGGTGGGGATCTGGCGCTCCAGCTCGTCGACGAGGCGCCGCCCGTGCCCGCGCCCGGCTCGCTGCTCTTCGAGTCGGGCGGGCCCTGGCGCGTGCACCGCCACCGCCGCGGCCTGCTCTACCTGTTCCGCTCGCCGGCCTTCGATCCCAACCCGTTCAAGGCGGTCTGGGTCGACGCCCGCATGCGGCGCGGCGTCCTCTACGCGCCGCCGCTGCGGCGGCCGAGGCTGCCGCCGTTCCCGCTCGATTACCCGCTCGACGAGCTGCTGTTCGATCGCCGCCTGGCCGCGGGGGGCGGGCTGATGATGCACGCCTGCGGCCTGGTGCAGGACGGCCGGGCGCTGCTGTTCGCGGGGATCTCGGGCGCCGGCAAGTCCACCACGGCGCGGCTGTGGCACCGCCTGCGCCCGGGCACGCCGATCCTGAGCGACGACCGGGTGATGCTGCGCCCTCGGGGCGGCGGCTTTCGCGCCTACGGCACGCCGTGGCACGGCGACGGCGGCTTCGGCCACCCGCTCGACGCGCCGCTCGGCGCCGTCTTCCTGATCCGGCACGCGCGCCGCTCGCGGGCGCGGCGGCTGGCGCCCGCCGAAGCCGCCGCGCGCATCTTCGCGCGCAGCTTCACGCCGCCCTGGGACCGCCGCCTGGTCGCTCGCGCCCTGGCGTCGGCCGCGCGCGTCGCGCTGCGGACGCCCTGCTACGACTTCGGCGTGCGGCCCGACGCGTCCGCGATCGCCGCCGCGCTCGAGGCGTTCCGCTCCGCAGGCCGCGGCTCCAGCACCGCGTAGCCGTCCTGCCCGTCGTCGACGTCGCCCTGCTGCGACACGCGCAGACCCGCCGCCTCGGCCTCGGCGCGCAGCTCCGCGTCCGTGAACAGGTGCTGGTAGTGAACCTGCGCACAGCGTGCGATGCGCGAGAGGTAGATCTCGTCGCCGGTCTCCGGCCGCCAGCCGCCGGGCACCAGGGCCGCCAGCGCGCGCGCCAGGGCGGGCCCGCGGCGGCGCGTGCCGGGCGGCCGCCGCAGGTAGGAGGCGATGATGCGGCCACCAGGCGCGAGGCAGGCGGCCAGGCGCCGCAGCGCGCGCACGCGCTGCTCGCGCTCGGGCACGAAGCTCGCCGTCATCCACGAGAAGACGACGGCGCCGAACGAGCCCGCCGGCGCGACGTCCTCGATCGCGCCGGCGACGAGGCTGGCGCGCACGCCCGCCGCGTCGAGCCTCGCGCGGCAGCGCTCGAGCGCCGGTGGCGAGTAGTCGAGGCCCACGACCTCGTGGCCGCGAGCGGCGAGCGCCAGCAGGTCGCGGCCGCTGCCGCAGCCGAGCAGCAGCACGCGCTCGCCGGCGAGCAGGTGGCGAGCGTAGAGCTCGGCCTCGAACGGCCGAAGGCCGCTGTCGTCGTCGCCTCCGCCGCAGCCTTCCCAGCCGTCCGCCAGCCGGCGGCGCAGCTCGTCCCGCCTCAACAGCGCCGCGGCCAGCAGCGCCAGCGCGCGCTCGAGGCGCGCCGCCTGGCCCACCAGCCCGGCCGCCGCGCGCCACAGCGCGAGCCGCGCGCCCATGTCTTCAGCCTGCGGTCTCGGGCAGCGGCGCCACGGCCGGCGCGCGCCGCCCGCGCCGCAGCGTGAAGGCGCTCGCCACCACCACCAGCGCCGCGCCGAGCAGGAACAGGCCGTCGGGCAGCCGCCCCCAGATCAGCCAGTCGGCGAGGCCGGCGAACACGACCGCCGAGTAGATGAACGGCCCCACCTGCGCCGCGGGGGCGTGCGAGTAGGCGCGCGTCATCAGCAACTGGGCGACGGTGGCCGAGACGGCCAGCATCAGCAGCACCGGGTATAGCGCGGGTGCGGGCGTGCGCCAGGCGAGCGCCGCCGGTCCGGCGGAGACGACCGTCGAGACGAGCCCGAAGTAGAAGACGATGCGGGTGATCGGCTCGCTGCGCGTCAGGTTGCGCACGCCGACCTGCGCCAGCGCGGAGAACACGGCCGCGAGCAGGCCCACCAGCGCCACCGGCTCGAAGACGCCGGCGCCGGGACGCAGGATCACCACCAGGCCGAGGAAGCCCAGCAGGATCGGCGGCCACAGCGATGCGGGCACCGGCTCGTGCAGCCAGGCCCGCTCGATGAACGGCACGAACAGCGGCAGCGAGTAGTTGAGCAGCACGGCGTCGGCGAGCCGCATGTGGCCGATCGCGTAGAAGAAGCAGTACATCGCCAGCAGGCCCGCCAGCCCGCGCACCAGGTGGCCGCGCAGGTTGCGCGTGCGCAGGCCGCCCGGACCGAGGCGCGCGAGGAAGGGCAGCAGCACCAGCAGGCCGAAGGAGTTCCGCAGGAAGACCACGACCGCGTTCGGCAGCGTCTGCGCCAGCAGCTTGACCGCCACGCCCATCACCGCGAACAGGAAGGCCGTGGCGACCATGTAGAGGGCGCCTTTGCGGAGATCGTCCTGTTTCGGCATCTGATGGAGTCTGGCAAAGGGCGCGGCCGAGGGGCCGGGCGAAGGCGCCGAATATACTAGCGAAATGAGCGGCAAGCCCGTGTTCGAGGCGGCCTACGAGACGACCTTCTGCGCGACCCACGTGCTCACGCGCGACGGCCGTCCGCTCGAGCCGCTGCACGGCCACGACTGGCGGGTGGAGGCGGTGGCCCAGGGCGACAGCCTCGACGCCATCGGCGTCGTCGTCGACTTCGAGGAGCTGAAACGGGCGGTGGGGGCCGTGGCCGCGCGCTTCCATTACGCGGACGTGAACGCCCATCCGGACTTCGCCGGCAAGAGCCCCTCGGCCGAGGAGATGGCGCGCTACTTCTTCGACGAGGTCAGGAAGGGCATGGGCGAGGACGGCCGCTTCCTGAAGCGCGTCCGCGTCTGGGAGGCGCCGGGCTGCAGCGCCACGTACTCCGAGTGACGCTCAAGGTCAACGAGATCTTCTTCTCCATCCAGGGAGAAGGCAGCCGCGCCGGGCGGCCCTGCCAGTTCGTGCGCCTCACGGGCTGCCCGCTGCGCTGCGTCTGGTGCGACACCGCCTACGCATTCCACGAAGGCGTCTCACGCGAGGAGGACGACGTGCTCGCGGAACTCGCGCGCCACGACTGCCGGCTGGTGCTGCTGACGGGCGGCGAGCCGTTGGCGCAGCCCGCCGCCTTCGCCTTCGTGACGCGGCTGCTCGACACGGGCTACGAGACGCTGGTGGAGACCTCGGGCCACGTGCCGCTCGACGCCCTCGACCCGCGCGCGGTGGCGATCGTGGACGTGAAGGCTCCGGGCTCGGGCGAGAGCGGGCGCATGCACTGGCCGAACCTCGAGTTGCTGAAGCCGAAGGACGAGGCCAAGTTCGTGATCGCCGATCGCGCCGACTTCGATTGGTCGGCGGGGCTCGTGCGCGAGCGCGCCCTCGCAGCACGCTGCACGGTGCTGTTCTCGCCGGTGCACGGGCGGCTCGACCCCGGCCAGCTCGGCCACTGGATCCTGGAGTCCGGCCTGCCGGTGCGCTTGCAACTGCAACTGCACAAGTATCTGTGGCCGGATGCGGCGAGGGGCGTGTGAGCCGGGAGCTGGCGGTCTGCTGCGTCAGCGGCGGCATGGACTCGGCGCTGACGGCGGCGCTCGCGGCCGAGCGCTGCGAGCTCGCCTTCCTGCACGCCAACTACGGCCAGCGCACCGAGGCCAAGGAGCTGCGCTGCTTCGAGCGGCTGGCCGACCACTACGGCGTGACGCGCCGGCTGGTGGTGGATCTCACGGGCCTGCGTGCGATCGGGGGCTCGAGCCTCACCGACCCCGGCATCCCCGTGCGCGAGGGAGCGCCGCGCGACGGCGAGGTCCCCAGCTCGTACGTGCCCTTCCGCAACGCGCACCTGCTGGCGTCGGCCGTCTCGTGGGGCGAGGTGATCGGCGCGCGCGCGATCTTCGTGGGCGCCGTCTGGGAGGACTCCTCCGGCTACCCGGACTGCCGGCCCGAGTTCTACCGCGCGTTCGAGGAGGCCGTGCGGCTCGGCACCCGGCCGCAGACGCGGCTCCGCATCGAGACGCCGGTGATCCGCATGAGCAAGGCCGAGATCGCGCGCCTCGGCGCGCGGATCGGCGTGCCCTTCGAGCACACCTGGTCGTGCTACCAGGCCGAGGCGCTGGCCTGCGGCGTCTGCGAGTCGTGCCATCTCCGCCTGCGAGGCTTCGCGGAGGCCGGCCTGCTGGATCCGATCGCCTATCGCGGCCCCGAAGGGGCGTGAGAGACTTGCGCTGCCGGCCCGCCGTCACGGGCCGCTCGGAGGATCGCGCGATGAAACGTCTCGCCTGGATGGCTGTCTTCCTCCTCTCCGCCAGCTTCTACGCCGCCGGCGCGCAGGCCCAGACGGGCGCCGCCCGCGGCAAGGTCTTCGACGACGAGAACAAGCCGCTCGAAGGCGTCAAGATCGAGATCGACGCCCAAGGCGGCATGACCCGCCACTTCGTGACGAAGACCAACAAGAAGGGCGAGTTCACGCAGGTGGGCCTGCCCCCCGGCATCTACCGCTTCACCGCCACCAAGGAAGGCCTGCAAGGAACCTACGTCGAGATCAAGATCAACCTCGGCGACCCGACGCCCGTGCCCCCGCTCCAGCTCAAGAAGCCGGCGGCCGGCGGGGCGCCCGGCGGCGGCGAGGCCGCGTTGCGCGAGGGGTTCAAGAAGGCGCTCGACCTGACGCAGGCGGGCAAGCTGGAGGAAGCCGAAGCCGCCTACAAGGAGCTGCTCGCGAAGTCCCCGATGGTGCCCGAGGCCCACTACAACCTCGGCTTCATCTACTCGCAGAAGAAGGACTGGGCCGCCGCCGAGGCCGCGTACCAGAAGGCACTCGAGCTGCGCCCCGACTACGGCGACGCCACCGTGGCGCTCGCCCGCGTCTACCAGGACTCCGGCCAGACCGAGAAAGCCGACGCGATCTGGAAGCAGGCCGGGGAGTCGACCGACCCGAAAATCCTGTACAACCTCGGCATCACGCACTTCAACGCCGGCCAGGCCGCCGAGGCCAACGCCGCTTTCAAGAAGGTGCTCGAGGCCGACGCGACCAACGTCGATGCGCTCTACTTCGTCGGCAACACCTACTTCCAGCTCGGTCAGTACGGCGACGCCGTGACCGCCCTCGAGAAGTACGTGGCGACGGCGCCCCCGACCGCCCAGAACATGCCGGTCGCGAAGGGCCTGCTGGACGCCGCGAAGAAGGCCACCGGGAAGTGATCGCCGGGCGCGTCGCCGCCGTCCGGGAGCGCATCGCCCGGGCGGCGGAACGCGCGGGCCGCCGCCCCGAGGACGTGACGCTCGTGGCCGTCAGCAAGACCCACCCGGCGGAACTGGTCGCCTCCGCGTTCGCCGCGGGCCTGCGCGACTTCGGCGAGAACAAGGTCCAGGAGGCCGAGCAGAAGCTGGGCCCGCTCGCCGAGCTGCGGGCGCGGGGCCTGCGCTGGCACCTGATCGGCCACCTGCAGTCGAACAAGGCGAAGAAGGCCGCGCAGATCTTCGACGTGGTGCACTCGCTGGACGGCGCGGAGATCGCGCGCAAGCTCGAGCACTACTCCGCGACGCTCGGCAGGACGCTCGAGGTGCTGGTGCAGGTGGATCTCGCGGGCGAAGAGACCAAGCACGGCGCCGACGAGGCGCACCTCTTCCCGCTGCTCGAGGTCCTGCGCGGCATGAAGGCGCTGCGCCCGCGCGGGCTGATGGTGCTGCCGCCGCTGCTCGAAGACCCCGAGGCGCTGCGTCCCTACTTCCGCCGCCTGCGCGAGCTGCGCGACCAGGCGCTCGCGCAGGACCTGCTCCTCGGCGGCGAGCTGTCGATGGGCATGAGCCACGATTTCGAGGTGGCGATCGAGGAGGGCGCGACGATCGTGCGCGTGGGCACCGCCCTGTTCGGCGAGCGCGAGCGCGGGTAACGGTCGCAGGAGGCAGCGGTGGCGAACAAAGGGAAGGGGCGTCTGCACGGCCGCGTGGCCGTGGTGGCGGGGGCGACGCGCGGGGCCGGGCGCGGCATCGCGCGCGCGCTCGGCGAGCAGGGCGCGACGGTCTACTGCACGGGCCGCAGCGTGAAAGGCAAGCCGTCGGCCTACGGCCGGCCCGAGACGATCGAGGAGACGGCCGAGCTGGTGACGGCCGCGGGCGGCCGCGGCATCGCCCTGCGCGTCGACCACACCGAGGAGGCGGAGGTGCGCGCGCTCTTCGCGCGCGTGGCGAAGGACGAGGGCCGGCTCGACCTGCTGGTGAACGACCTCTTCTCGCACCAGATGGACTGGAAGCCCTTCTACGAGGCGGATCTCGATCAGGGCTTCGCGCTGATGCGGCAGGCCGTCTTCTCGCACGTGATCACCGCACGCCACGCGGCGCCCGCGATGATCGCGCGCCGGCGCGGGCTGATCGTGGAGATCGGCGACGGCGACACGCTGTGCTATCGCGGCGCCTTCTTCTACGACCTGGTGAAGAGCACGGTGATCCGGCTCGCCTTCGCGATGTCCGAGGACCTGCGCCGCCACCGGGTGGCGGCGGTCGCCGTCACGCCGGGCTTTCTGCGGTCCGAGGCGATGCTCGACCAATTCGGGGTCACCGAGGACACCTGGCGCAAGGGCGTTCGCAAGGACCGCCATTTCGTCGCGTCCGAGACGCCGCTCTACGTGGGCCGCGCGGTCGCGGCCCTCGCCGCCGACCCGCTGGTGTTCGCGCAGACCGGCGAGAGCCTCAGCTCCTGGGAGCTCGCGCGCCGCTACGGCTTCACCGACGAGGACGGCAGCCGGCCCGACTGGGGGCGCCATTTCGCGCGCGAGGTGCCCGAGAGGCACTTTGGCCAGCAGTGGATGCGGCGCGGGATCGCCTGGCAGGAGCGGTTGCTGAAGCGCGCCCGCGCCTACGTGCCTAGTGGACCCAGCGCGGCGGCTCCTCGGGCGGCTTCTCCACGGCCTTGAGGTGCCTCGCGCGCCGCCGGCCGGTGCCGGAGAGCGCCAGCTTCAGGCGCAGCCAGTAGTAGTCGAGCACGGGGTCGCGCTCGTAAGCGGCCATGAGTCCCATCGCCACGAAGTGCGGCAGCACCAGCGCGAACCCGTAGAAGACGCCCCACAGCGCGGTCAGCCCGACGTTCAGGTAGATGAGGTTGCGGCCGCCGAGCGGGAACAGGAAGTAGACCAGGATCTGGCGGAACGGGAAGAGCACCGCCCAGGCCAGGATCAACGCCTGCGTCATGGGAAACGCGGCTGCCCAGCCGAGCACGGCCAGCCTCGGCAGCAGCGTGGCCGCCAGTGCGCAGACGACGCTGGCCGTGGCGCCGGCGAGGCCGAGGTAGACCAGCACGAACTTCCACGGGCCCCAGGCGTAGGCCAGCTCGCGGCCGAACCACCACAGCATCAGGATCGCGAACACGAGCCCGATCGGGCTGGTCTCGAAGAAGACCCAGGTGAACAGCCGCCAGACCTGGCCCTCGAAGACGAGCGCGGGCACCAGCGCGCCGGCTGCCAGCAGGCCGGGCACCAGCGCGCCCAGGATCGACAGGCCGAAGGTCAGGCCCATCACCCCCAGCAGCGTCGCGGGCAGCACCTGGCCCAGCACGCGAATCGAGGGCACGCGAGGCGCACGCATCGTGCAATACTAACCTCCTCGACGAGCGGTCCCCGGAGGTCGTGATGAAGATCTCCCCGATGGACGTGCAGCGGCAGACGTTCGCGAAGCGCCTGCGCGGCTTCGATCCCGACGAGGTGCGCAGCTACCTCACGCTGCTGTCCGAGGAGCTCGCCGACTTCCAGCGCGAGCACGCGGCGCTGCAGCAGGAGGTCCAGAGCCTGCGCGAGCTGCTCGACGAGCACCGCCAGCGCGAGCAGATGCTGAAGAACACCCTGCTCACCGCGCAGCGCGTCTCCGAGGAGATCCGCGAGACGAGCCGCAAGCAGGCCGAGGCGACCGTGAAGGAGGCCGAGCTGCAGGCCGACCGGCTGATCGAGCTCGCGCAGTCGCGCGCGCGCTCGGTGGAGAAGGAGACGCTCGACCTGCGCGCGATGCGCCAGGGCCTGCGCGAGGACATCCGCTCGCTGGTGACGCGCCTCGTGCACGTGCTCGACCTGCAGGAGGAAGCCGAGGTCGAGGACAACCTGCGCTTCCTCAAGCGGCGCGAGGAAACCGGCTCCTAGCGCTCCAGAGATGGCGCTCGAACTGAGGGCAGGCCCCGCTGGAGTCTCGTTCGCCGTGCGCGTGCAGCCGCGCGCCTCGCGCGAGGCCATCCTCGGCGAGCGCGACGGCGCTCTGCGCGTGCGGCTGACGGCGCCGCCCGTCGAGGGCGCCGCCAACGACGCGCTGCGCCGGCTGCTGGCGAAGGCGCTCGGCACGGCGCCCTCGGCCGTGGAGATCCTGCGCGGCGAGCACGGCCGCGACAAGCAGGTGCGCGTCACGGGCGTCGCGCCCGAGGCCGTGGCCGCGCTCGCGGCCCTGGAGGGAAAGTGATCGAAGCCGACTTCGTGGTGCGCGACGCGGGCCGGCTGGTGACGCTCGCCGGGCCCGCCCCGCGGCGGGGAGCGGCGGCCCGCGAGCTCGCGGTCATCGAGGACGGCGCGCTCGCCGCCCGCGGCGGCCGCATCGCCTGGGTCGGCCGCGACCGCGAGCTGTCGTCGTCGGTGCAGCCCCGGCACGACGCCGTCGTCCTCGACGCCGGCGGGCGCGCGGTGCTGCCGGGCTTCGTGGACGCGCACAGCCACGTCGTCTTCGCCGGGGACCGCGACGACGAGATCGCGCAGCGGCTGGCGGGCGCCAGCTACCAGGAGATCGCGGCACAGGGCGGCGGCATCGTGCGCACGGTCTCGGCCACCCGCGCCGCCGCGCCCGAGACCCTGCTCGAGGGCCTGCTCGGCCGCCTCGACGAGATGCTCTGCGCCGGCACCACCACGGCCGAGGTGAAGAGCGGCTACGGGCTCGAGACCCAGGCCGAGCTGCGCAGCCTGGAAGCCGTCGCGCACGCGTCCGCGCGTCATCCGATCACCGTGGTGCCGACCTTCCTCGGCGCTCACGAGATCCCGCTCGAGCACCGGGCCGGCCGCGACGAGTACCTGCGGCTGCTGGTCGAGGAGATGATCCCGCACGTCGCGGCGCGCGGCCTGGCGGTCTTCTGCGACGTCTTCTGCGAGCAGGGCGTCTTCAGCGTCGACGAGAGCCGCCGGATCCTGCTGGTGGGGCGGGCCCACGGCCTGCAGACTCGCATCCACGCCGACGAGCTGGCCTGGACGGGCGGCGCCGAGCTGGCCGCCGAGCTGCGCGCGCGATCCGCCGACCACCTGATCTTCGTCTCGCCGGCGGGCCGCCGCGCGCTCTGCGACGCCAACGTGGTCGCGACGCTGCTGCCGTCCGCCGCCTTCTACCTGCGGCTGCCGCGCTACGCCCCGGCGCGCGAGCTGATCGACTCAGGCGTGGCCGTGGCGCTCGCGAGCGACGCCAACCCCGGCGGCGGGCTGTCGCCCGCGCTGTCGTTCGCGGCCACGGTCGGCTGCTTCGCGATGGGGATGAGCCTGGAGGAGGCGATCGCGGGCATCACGCTGAACGGCGCGGCGTCGCTGGGGCTGGAGGCGGAGGCGGGCAGCCTCGAGGTCGGCAAGCGAGCCGACCTGGTGCTGCTGCGCTCGACGCGGCTGCTCGACCTCGTGCGCGTCGGCGTGCCGGCGATCGCGGCGGTGGTGAAGGGCGGGCGGATCGTCGCGCGCGAGGGCCGGAGGGTATGATCGCCGCTTCCCCATGAGCGAGCCGGCCCTCCGCGTTCTCGATCTGGTCAAGACCTATCCCGGCGGGCGCAAGACGCCGCCCGTGGAGGCCGTGCGCGGCATCTCGTTCGAGGTGCGCGCCGGCGAGTTCTTCGGCCTGCTGGGGCCGAACGGCGCCGGCAAGAGCACGACCCTCGGCTGCATCACGACGCTCGTGCGGCCGACCTCGGGGCGCATCCTCCTGGGAGGCGTCGACGTGGCGGCCGATACGCCCGGCGCCAAGCGGCGCCTCGCGGTCGTGCCGCAGTCGCGCAACCTCGACCGCGATCTCACGGTGCGCGAGAACCTCGTCTACCACGCGCGCTACTTCGGCCTCGCCGCCTCCGATCGCGAGGGACGCGCGGACCGGCTGCTCGACGAGCTGCAGATCGCCGACAAGGCCGGGGCGAAGCCGCTGACGCTGTCGGGCGGGCAGCAGCAGCGGGTGATGATCGCGCGCGCGCTGATGCACGACCCGCAGCTGCTGCTGCTCGACGAGCCCACCACCGGGCTCGACCCGCAGGCGCGGCGCGCGCTGTGGCAGACGCTCTCGGGCCTGCGCCAGCGCGGCATGACGGTGATCCTCACCACCCACTACATGGAGGAGGCGGACCGCCTCTGCGAGCGGCTGGCGGTGATCGACCACGGGCGCATCCTCACCTGCGACACGCCGGCGGCCCTGAAGGCGTCGCTGCCCAGCGGGCAGATCCTCGACGTCTGGGCCAAGAGCCCGCAGCCGCTGCGGCCGCGGCTCGACGCGCTCGCCGGCGTCCAGCGCAGCGAGGCGGTGGAGACCGACGAGGGCTCGGGCGACGGGCTCGAGCGGCTGCGGCTCTTCGTGGACGCGCAGGACGGTCTCCTCGACCGCGTGCTGCACGCGGTGCGCGACGCCGGGGCCGACCTGCAGCACGTGTCGCTGACGCGGCCCTCGCTGGAGGACGTCTACATCCACCTCACCGGAAAGGAGCTGCGCGATTGAGCGCGTTCCTGGCTCTGCTGCGGCGCGACATCCTGGTCGCCGTGCGCAACGCGCCGCTGCTGTTCACCGGCACGCTGACGCAGCCGGTGCTGGTGGTGCTGGTGTTCGGCAACATCCTGCCGCGGCTGGGGCTGGTGGCCTCGGAGTTCCGCACCGTGATGGTGCCCGGCCTGATGGCGATCACGATGATGATGGCCGGGGTGCAGGGGATCCTGATGCCGCTGGCGGCGGACCTGTCTGGCACGCGCGAGATCGACGAGCGGCTGCTGGCGCCGATCAGCGCCTTCGGGGTGGCGTTCGAGAAGGTGGTGGCCGGGGCCATCCAGGCCGGGGTCTCCGGCATGCTCGCGCTGCCGCTGATGATGCTGCTGATGCACCAGGTGTCGGGAGTGGACGTGCACCCCGACTGGGTCTCTCTGCTGCCGCTGGTCGTGGTCGGGGGTGTGATGTCCGCGTCTTTGGGCCTGAACCTCGGCACTCGCGTGCAGCCCCGCTTCTCCGGGTTGCTGTTCGCCGTGCTGCTCGGGCCGATGATGCTGTTCGGCTGCGCCTACTACCCCTGGGCCGGGCTGTCGGCGATCGGGCCGGCGCAGTACCTGTTCCTGCTGAACCCGCTGGTGTTCATCTCCGAAGCGATGCGGTTCGCGGTGACGCCGGAGGTGGCGCACATGCCGGTGCCGGTGATGCTGACGGGGCTCTTCGTGTGGACGTTGCTGTTGCTCTACACGGGGGCGAGGGCGTTCGAGAGGCGGGTGATTCTGTAGGGCCACGGCCAACGGACGGGCTGACGGCCTAACGGACGTGAACGGGAACGTCCACGTGAACGGGAACGTGAACGGGAAACGTGGCCGTTGCGAATGCTAGGATTCGGTGAGGGCGGAGGCTTTCGTGGCCAGTGCAAAGCAGGCGGTTCGGGACGTGCTGAAGAGGATGCCCGAGGACTGCACCCTCGAGGACATCCAGTACCAGCTCTACCTTCGGCAGAAACTCGAAAAGAGCCGCCTCGCCGCTGCGGAAGGCAAGGTCGTGCCGCACGAAGAGGTGAAGGGGCGCCTCTCCAAGTGGCTCGCAAGGTAGTCTGGACCGAGCCCGCGGTCGCGGATCTCATAGACACCGTCGAGTACATCACCCGAGATTCACCGGCCTTCGCTGCCACCTTCGCCCAGCGAGTCTGTGATGCCGGTGACTCGCTGGCCGACATGGGCGAGCGCGGGCGGCCGTTCCCGGATCCGGCCTTTCCGGGCTTTCGTGAGCTGTTGATCGCATCGCATCGGCTTGTGTACGAGGTCGAGGCGGAGCGCGTGGTCATTCACGGCGTCTTCCATGGCAGCCGTGATGTGCCGAAGCACGTTGCCTCGCGGGTGCGCAGGGTGAAGTGACCGGACCGAGAGGCGCCCCGCGGCCCGAACGGCCGCGAACGTGAACGCGGGGGCGGGCTATGGTCGTCAGAGCTGGCTTGGTGTGGGGCGTGGGGCTGGTCACGGCGGTGCCCTATGCGGCGTGGTACCTGCTGTTTCGCGCGGAGCGGGAGCAGTACGCTGCGCTCATCTCTTTCGTGCTGTTCTGGATCTTCGGCTACTGGAGCGTCGTCGGGCCGCTGATCGCGGTCGTGAAGGTCCGGCGGGTGTTCCGCACCCTGGAGCAGGCCCAGTCGAAGGGCGAGCTGGCGGACGCCCTGCGCAGCGACGAGACGCGCGAAGTGGCGATCGATCTGATCGCCACCGAGAACCACATTCCGCGGTTTCTGGCGGCGAGGGTGTATCGACTGCTGAGGCGAGGGCTGGAGGCACGAGCCGGCGTGAGGCGGTCGGCCTGACGGACGTGAACGTGAACGTCCACGTGAACGTGAACGGGGGCGCTGACGAGTGAAGCTGCCAAACGCCGAGGACGTTCAGGTCGACGAGGGGAAGATCCGCGGCTACCTTCTGTCGCGGTCGCATCCGGTCGGACGTTTCAAGGCTCGCGTCTTCGCGGCCCTCGGTTTCGACGAGAACAGCACTGTAGCCTTCGCAGCCGAGCTACGGCGGATCGCGGCCACGGGCGAGGTAGCCGAACAGGAGGAAAACGCCTTCGGCCGGAAGTACACTGTTCCAGGCGAACTGAAGGGGCCGACCGGCAGCGCTCGCGTTGTGACGGTGTGGTTTCAGGCAGCCGGGGAGCAGCACGTCAGGCTCGTCACCGTTCACCCGAGGTAGCGATGACGCACGCCCTTCTGGATACTGTCGTTCTGAGCCGCGACCTTCCCGAGCACGGTCTCCGCGCCGGCGACCTCGGCGCGATCGTCGAGGTCTACGGCAACGAGGGCGTCGAGGTCGAGTTCGTGCGTGCGTCGGGGCAGGCGAAGGCCCTGGTCACCCTCAAAGCGACCGACGTGCGTTCCGTGGCACCGAACGACGTGCTTGCCGTCCGTGCCTCGTAGCCGCGTCGTCCTCGAACGGTCTGACGAGGGAGTGGCCGCCAGCGTCCCTGATTTGCCAGGGTGCTGGTCCCAGGGCGTGGACGAGCAGGAAGCGCTCGACAACATCGAGATCGCTGTCCAGGAGTACCTCGCTGTAGCGGCCGATCAGAACTTCTAGGCCGCCTTCCAATCGCCTGAACGGACGCGAACGTGAACGGTCAACGTGAACGTCCACGTCCGCGGCGTCTCGAGGACGCCCTGACGGCTTCGCTGCACGTGCCGCGCCTCCGCCGACAGGCCTGAACCGGCGGCGGCACGGCGCGTGCCTGGCGGCCGGGGCCGGGCGTCACCGGCCGGGCCTGTCACCTTCGTTCCTGCTCGGGCCGGCCTCCATTCGTGAGAGGCCGGCCCGAGCCGGCTCGAACGGAGGTTCGACGATGGCCCACGACGACGACGTAGTCCCCGCGGCTCCCGCCCCGGAGGCCGAGCCGGCTGCCTGGCTCGAGCACGAGCGGCTGGATGCGTATCGCGTCGCGCTCGAGTTCCAGCAGATCGGCGCCCGCATCTGCCGGTCGAAGGGTCTCGGCGCGCTGCGCGACCAGCTCGACCGCGCTTCCGTCAGCATCTGTTTGAACACGGCGGAGGGCGCCGGCCGCTCGTCGGCGGCGGAGAAACGGCACTTCTTCTCGATTGCTCGCGGGTCGGCTCTCGAGTCCGGGGCGGCGCTGGATCTGCTGCACACCCGCGGGCTTGTCGACGACCGCGACTATCGGCAAGCGCGGGCGTTGCTCATTCGGATCGTGAAGATGTTGGTGGGGTTGATGCGGCTGGTCGGGTCCGAGACCCGGAGGGCCCGATGACAGGGTCGGCGCAACCGGTGGAGTCGGGTCAGTCCGGCAGCCGTCATGGCGATTCGTGACAGTGCCTTGCTTCCGAAGGTCCGAAGCAGCTTCGCCTCGGGCGTATAGTCCTGAGTCGTGCTTCAGCCGCTCAGGACACCCCACGGCCGGCTCCGGGGCCCTGCCAGGCTCACAGAGGCGCCGTGCAATGCGGACCGAATGTGACGGCAGCAGGGAGCAAGATGCCGGAGGCAGAGGTCAGCCTTCGCCTTGCAGAGTGGCTTCTTCGCGAAGGGCTGGCCCGGGGCCCCGTGGAAGTGGCGATCGACGGCTCACAAATACAGACCTCTGGAACGGTGCACTTCGAGCTGGGCCAGTACCTGAGAGCCGCTGGTTGGACCAACACTGCACCATCCGACTCCTGGCAAGGCACCTACTACCGCGCAGCGGTACCTGGGCAGATTCGAATCCACTCCAACCCAGGCAAAGGCGACGTGGTGACTCGGCTGGCTTCGGGCAAGATCCTGCGCGCTGAATGCAAGAAGGGCCCCTTGCACAGGACCAAGGGTTCGCGGGAGTACGCCTTGCTCCGGGAGGCTCTCGGTCAGTTGCTGACTGTGAACGAAGTCGAACAACTTGATCTGCTCGCCGTGGCCGTACCGGCCAGCGAGAAGTTCGCCGAGTTGGCGGCCCGGTGGCGAACGGCTCCCCTGGTGAAGCGCCTCGGCATTCGCATTCTCTTAGTGTCCCGGACCGGCGGCGTCGATGGATTCGTGGGGACGCAATAACGTCGCGTCCAAGCGGGACGAGTGCGGTTCGCTGGCCACCAGGTCGTGGGCGCCACGGCTCGTCCCAGCAAGGTGCTGCACAGGCGCTCCGAACAGCCGTGGCCGCAGCGCACTCTGACGATGGTCTATCGCAACACGGGGTGTGTCATGAAGACGACGAAGGCGTCCTACTCCATTAAGCGGCTCGTTGAGGCCTGGGAGTCGGCAGAGCTTCGCCGGAACCCAGAGTACCAACGAGGAGCGTCTTGGAGCCTGGCCCAGCAACAAGCCCTGATCGACTCGGCCTTCCGTCGATGCCCGCTTCCACCCCTATTCCTTGAGAAGAAGGTGACGACAGGCTCCCTTGGGGGCGGCCAAAGCGTCAAGTACGAGGTCGTTGACGGACAGCAGCGTCTGCTCGCATTCCGAGGCTACTACGCTGACCAATACCCGCTACTCGAGGCCCGCGACAAACGCCTTCGGTTGCCTACCAGCCTGCGTTCGGTCCCAGCACCATGGGCCCGAAAGAAGTACGGTGATCTGGGCTCCGACCTCCGGGCTCAACTCGACGAGGCGCTCGTCGATGTCTATGAGCTTGAGAATGTCGAGAACCCGGACCAAATTCGAGACCTGTTCATTCGCCTTCAGTCCGGGACGGCCTTGACCCGGCAGCAGATTAGAGACGCTTGGCCGGGTAACGTCGGCCCCTATGTCGAGCATTTGGCGGGCAAGCTCTCTCAAAGACCCGCGGCTTCCCTCTTCAGGCTGATCGACAAGCGTGGAACACGAAACGAGGACGACGAGTTGAACGACGAATACGTTTCAGATCGTCAGACGTGTGCTCAGCTCCTCCGTCTCTTCTTGGCCCGTGAGCGTGATCCGCGCGCGGCCCCGAGCGTTGCCGCCAGCGACCTCGACGCGCTGTATCACGAGCACACAGACCTCGATACCGGAGGCGAAAGCGCACGGAGGTTTGAGCAGTGCCTCGACGAGTCCACACAAGTGTTTGAGCTAGTTGCACCGATCTCGACCATCAAGGCGGGTGGCAAGAGTACGCGGACCAAGGTCCGCAAGCTCGACGCGATGGCCACCGTCTTGTTCTTCCAGGATGTCCTGCGCAACCCCCACTTCCGAATGGACACGATAGAACGCGCACGCCTAGCACACGGCATCGGTGAGTTTGAGAAGGCGGTCAAGCCGAGCGGTAAAGGAACCTCAGGGGTCGCCATTCGAGACCACTACGAGAAGTTTCGCGAAAAGGCTAGCGCGAATGTCGGCATTACTCTCGATCCGAAGCGCCTGTTCGACGAATCGCAGAAGGACGAGCTCTTCACGCATGCTGCGGGTATCTGCAGCATCTGTATTCAGGCAGTTGATCCTGCCGAGGCTGAGGCTGACCACTACCCGATTCCCTGGCGCGACGGAGGGCCTACAACGGTGGACAACGGCCGTTTGGTCCACAAGCGCTGTCACCCTCGCGGGAGGCCCGCCAGCACGGAAGACGGGGGCTTCTGAAGGGGCCTATCCCCCGTCTCAGATCCATAGGGAGCAGCTAGTGTGTCGTGCGCCACATCTCGCCTAGGAGAGCCGATGAGGGTTGTCGACACCTTAGCTGAGCTGTTAGCGGAAGTGCATCGGCTCCTTCGGCGATGGCGAGTGTCCGAGCAGGATACGGACATCTGGTTTCGTGGGGTTGACAAGGCCAAGTACAAGTTACTCCCGAAACTTTACCGGCCAGAGTGCCGGGAGCTTGGTGAAGACAACTTGTTTTACCGGTTCCAGGCGTATGGCGCCGCGCTGCTACCGAATCATCCCGGCCCCTGGGATTGGTACTTCATCGCCCAACACCACGGTCTGCCCACACGCCTTCTGGACTGGACGGACAATCTGCACACCGCTGCATATTTCGCGCTGGCACCCTATTTCGAGAAGACCCCACTGAGCGAGGTCATCAGGAAGGCACGCTCGGGCCGCGCGGTTGTGGGTGACCCCGCAGACCCTCCGGTTGTCTGGGTGTTGGACGCCTCCGACTTGAACCGCGTCACGGTTGGTGAAAGCGTGACGCTGGTGCCCGGCGAGAAGGACAGCGAACGTGCCTCCCTGTGGATGCCCGAGAGAGTTAGGCGAGGACGCGCGCGAACCGGCTTGATTCAGGGCCGCCGAATCTCCAACCTGAAGCCGATTGCGCTCCTCCCGCCACGAACATCGGAGCGAATAATCGCGCAGCAGGGCGTATTTACCCTTCATGGGGCCGGCACACTTTCCCTCAAATCGTACTATGGACGACAGGCGCGCCACCGACTCAATCAGATAGGCCTCAACCCCCGCAAGGCACACGCGATGTGGCGTGACCTTTCACTTTGCGGCATCAACCACTTCACGGTGTTTCCCGACCTTCAGAATCTGGCGCGGCACGTGTATTTGTCGAACGCATGAAGGTGCTGTCTGGGGGGATACTCGTCGCTCCCCGACGCGGGGGAGATGCCGACTCGGGGGCCGCTTTTCGTTGTCGGAAAGGACCCGCTGGGTAAGAGCCGGCCGAACGGACGTGAACGTGAACGTCGGCCGCATCAGCTAGACTGCCCGCCAGCAATCCCCCCACCACAGCCGACTGGGAGTTCATGATCGGGACGACGATGCTTCACTATCGGATCCTCGAGAAGATTGGCGAGGGGGGGATGGGGCAAGTCTTCTCCGCAGAGGACACCACGCTTGGGCGGCGGGTGGCGCTCAAGGTGCTGCCCAAGGAGATGGCCTCGAAGAGCGAGAGGCTCTCGCGGTTCCGGCGGGAGGCCCGGGCCGTGGCGGCGCTCAATCATCCCAATATCGTCACCATCTACGCGGTCGAGGAAGCCGACGGCGTGCCGTTTCTCACCATGGAGCTGGTCGAGGGGCAGCCGCTCTCCGGGAAGGTCGTGGCGGGGGGAGTGCCGGTCGAGAAGCTGCTCGAGCTGGCGTTGCCGCTGGCGGGGGCGCTGTGCGCGGCGCACGAGCGCGGGATCGTGCACCGGGATCTCAAGCCGGCGAACGTGCTGATCGGCAAGGACGGGCGGCTGAAGGTGCTCGACTTCGGGCTCGCCAAGCTGCGCGAGGACTCGAGCGCGGGAGGAGACGAGGAGCCCACCGCCGTGCGGTCGGCGGAGCTGACCGAGGCCGGGGCCGTGCTCGGCACGCTGCCCTACATGTCGCCCGAGCAGGTGCAGGGCAAGGCGCTCGACCACCGCTCCGACATCTTCTCGCTCGGCGTGATGCTCTACGAGCTGGCGACGGGAGACAGGCCGTTCAAGGGCGACACATCCGCCGACCTGATGTCGTCCATCCTGCGCGACAAGCCGCGGGAGCTGAACGAGGTGCGTCGGGACATTCCCGAAGGCCTGGGGCGGATCGTGAAGCGCTGCCTGGACAAGGACGTCGCGCGGCGCTACCAGACGGCACGCGACCTGCTGGTGGAGATCGAGGACCTCGAAAAGGAGGGGCACGGCGCCGCGGACGTCAAGCGCGCGCCGTCGGTGGCGGTGCTGCCGTTCGCCGACATGAGCGCCGAGAAGGATCAGGACTACTTCTGCGAGGGCATCGCCGAGGAGCTGATCAACGGGCTCGGGCGCCTGGCGAACCTGCGCGTCGCCTCGCGCACCTCCTCTTTTCAGTTCAAGGGAACGGCCTCCGACGTGCGCGAGATCGGCAAGCGGCTCGACGTCAGCACCATCCTCGAGGGCAGCGTGCGCAAGGCGGGCAGCCGCCTGCGCATCACCGCGCAGCTCGTCAACGTGGCCGACGGCTATCGCCTGTGGTCGGACCGCTACGACCGCGAGCTGAAGGACGTCTTCGCGATCCAGGACGAGATCGCCGAGGCGATCGTCAAGGCGCTCGAGGTGACGCTCAGCCCCAAGGAGCGCCGCGCGCTGCAGAACGTGGCGACGCGCGACGTCGAGGCCTACGACTACTACCTGCGCGGCAGGAAGTTCTTCTACCAGATGAACCGCCGCAGCTTCGAGTTCGCACGCCAGCTCTTCAATCGCGCGATCGAGATCGATCCCAACTACGCGCAGGCCCACGCCGGGGTCGCCGACTGCTGCTCGTTCCTCTACCAGTGGGTCGACAGCAGCGAGCCCAACCTGAAGGGCGCCAACGAGGCTTCGCGCAAGGCGCTCGAGCTCGATCCCGACCTGGCCGAAGCGCACGCCTCGCGCGGGCTGGCGCTCTCGCTCGGCGGCAGCTTCGAGGAGGCGGAGGCCGAGTTCAACGAGGCGCTGCGGCGCAACCCGCGCCTGTACGAGGCCAGCTTCTTCTACGGGCGCGCCTGCCTCGGGCGGGGAAGCTACGAGCTGGCGGCCGAGCTGTTCAAGAAGGCCTCCGAGCTGCGGCCCGAGGACTACCAGGCGCCGAGCTTCCTCGCACAGGCGCTGCTGAGCCTGGGGGCGCCGGTCGAGAAGGTCCACGCGGCCTGCCGGCGAACGGTGGCGCTGGTGGAGCAGCACATCGAGCTCAATCCCGACGACGCGCGCGCTCTCTACCTGGGCGGAGGCAGCCTGCTGACGCTCGGCGAGAAGGAGCGCGGCCTCGACTGGACCCGCCGCGCCCTGGCGATCGACCCGTCGGACGCGATGATCCTCTACAACGTCGCGTGCGTGTTCTCGCAGGCGGGCGAGGCCGAGCAGGCGATCGACTACCTGCAGCGCGCGGTCGACCTCGGCTATCGCTACAAGGACTGGGTCGAGCACGACAGCGATTTCGAGCCCATCCGCGGGAATCCCCGGTTCCAGGCGCTGGTCGCGAAGCTGTAACCGCGAACGGGGCCGTCACCGCGACGGGCGGTCGGCCTGACGGACGTGAACGGGAACGGGAACGTGAACGTCCACGTGAACGGGAACGTTCGGGGCGACGGCACAGAGGTAGGGAGAGCTCGGTGGGCGACGTGGAAGTGAAGCCTTCTGGGATCGAGGGCCTCGGGGTCTTCGCCTTGCGCTCCTTCCGGGAGGGCGACCGGATCCGAAAGGTGAACGTGGTCCGGGAGATCACTCCCGAGGCGCCGATCCGGGAGGACCTCGGCGAACGCACGGACCACTGCAACTACCCTGACGGCAAGGTGGTTCTCTACGGTCCGCCGGACCGTTGCCTGAACCACAGCTGCGAGCCAAACGCCTATGAGGTGTTCGAGGAGGGCGCGACGTACCTGGTCGCCCGAAGGGACATCGCGGCCGGCACCGAGATCACTTGCGACTACAACATCAACATCACCAACGGAACAGCATGGCCGTGCCGGTGCGCCGCCGTTCGCTGCCGGGGCGAGGTGGTCGGTGACTTCTTTCGTCTACCCAGGCAATGGCAACGCGAGTATCGTCCTTTGCTGGCCGAGTGGTTCGTGCGCCAGCACCGTGAGCGCATCGAGGCCCTCGATCGCGAAGCCTGAGAGCGGAGCCTGGAGCTGGGCGGTCGGCCTGACGGACGTGAACGTGAACGTCGACCTGAACGTCGGGATCGGGAGGTGGGCATGACCGACGACGTCCTTCAGGGAGGACTGCGCGAGCCGTGGGCGCTGTGCGAGAGGGTTCGCGGCGAGCTGCTGGAGGTCCTGGCCCGCGTCGGCGCCAGCGACTGGGATTCGGTGCCGGAGCCGGGGCGCTGGAGCGTCGCGCAGCAGGCCGACCACCTCCTCCGGGCGGAGATCGGCACGAGCAAGATGGCGCGGAGGCTGATCCGGGGCGACTTCGCCCACGTGGTGGTGCCCGCTGGCGTCGAGCCGTACGACTCGAGGCTCGCCGTCTATCCGTTCGGCCCGGTTGCGGCGCCCGCGTTTCTGGAGCCGGAGCGGCTGCCCGCGGGAGAGGCGATCGGTCGACTGGCGGATTCGCACGCACGCTTCCTCACGGAGCTTCGATGCTTCCGGGGTGAGGATCCCGATGCGCTGGTCTCCCCGGATCCCGCCAGCAGTCTCTGGTTCACGCTGGCCGGCTGGGTTCGAGTTCAGGCGCTCCACGAGGTGCATCATCTGGGGCAGATCAGGGAGATCGTGGGGCGGGGCTGAACGGGCGAGCGACTGGCTCCACGGACGTGAACGTGGACGTGGACGTGAACGACGAACGGGAACGTGAACGACGAACGGGAACATGAACGACGAACGGGAACATGAACGACGAACGGGAACGGGGGCGTTAGGGCGGTGGGGCCATGATCGAGGTCGCGCTCAAGCGGTTCGAGAAGCCGGACGAGGTTCGGCTGTTCGAGAAGGGGCGGCTCGAGATCGTCAGGCTCGGATCGGTCGTCGTCGGGCGAGCCACCTACGAGCCCGGGTGGAAGTGGTCCGTTCACGTCGGTCCGCAGGTCGGGGCGATGCGCTGCTCGGTCGAGCACGTGGGAATGGTGCTCAGCGGAGTGGCTACGGCGGCGTTCGACGACGGGAGTGTCGTCGAGCTGCGCGAGGGTTCGCTCTTCCACATACCGGCCGATCCGCACGACAGTTGGGTCGTCGGCGACGAGCCCTATGTCTCGCTGCACCTCATGGGGGCGGACCACTACGCGAAGAAGGGGTGACTTGCCGGGCCAACGGACGGACACGGGAATGTGAGCGCGGGAGGGAGTGAGGGGACCGTGGCGATCAGCGTGGTGCGGTTGGGGACGGCTCGGGGCAGGGGCGAGGGAGTGAGGCTCGGGACGGTGCGGCGGCCGCCGCGGGGAGTGCCCAAGACCGAGTACGCGTCGCGGGACTTCTACGACGTCTGGCTGCCGGAGCTGGCTCCGTCGGAGGCGCTGGTCAAGCTGGGCCAGAAGGCCACCGACGAGCGGGCCTGGCAGACCTTCGCGAGGCGCTACCGCGCGGAGATGAAGCAGCCCGCTGCGGCGCGGCTGCTCCAGCTGCTGGCGGCCCTGTCGCGCGACAGCGCCTTCGCGGTCGGCTGCTACTGTCCGGACGAGAGCCGCTGTCACCGGTCCGTGCTGAGGGAGCTGCTCCGGGAGCACGGGGCGAAGGTGAGCTGAACGGCGGGGCCAACGGACCGGCCTCACGGACGTGAACGTGACCGCCCGGCTCCCCGGACGGGAACCGGGCGGCCGGCAGGCTCGACTTGACGCGAGTTCACTGGCCCGCGTACAGTCCGGGCGAACGAAATGAAAATGGATTTCATTTTCATTTAGGATGCCGGACCTCATCCCGGACCCGCGAGCCTCCACGATGACGAACGAGACGACGATGGTCTTCCGCACGCCGCCGCGCCTCATGTTGGCCGGCATCGGCGTTCTGCTTCTCTCGGGCGCGATCGCCCGGGCGGCCCCGGCGCCGGTCGGGACCGGCCAGGCCGAGCCCGCTCCCTCCGCCTCGCCCTCACCCGTCCCCAGCCCCGCGCCGGCCACAGCCTCGAGCCCCGCCTCGGCGGCGACACTCGTGCTGCGGGAGCGCGTGATGGTGGTGGGAGAGTCCTCGACGGCGGCGTCGATCCCCGGGGCGGCGCACTACCTCGGCGGCGAGGAGCTCGCACGCGAGAAGACAGGCCCCGACGACGTCCATCGCCTGCTCGGCCGCGTGCCGGGCGTGCAGGTCCAGGAGGAGGAAGGCTACGGTCGCCGGCCCAACATCGGGCTGCGCGGCGCGGGCAGCGACCGCAGCGCCAAGATCACGCTGCTCGAGGACGGCGTCCTCGTCGCACCGGCAGCCTACGCGGCTCCCGCGGCGTACTACTTCCCGGTGACGGGGCGCATGGACGGAATCGAGGTGCGCAAGGGCTCGAGCCAGATCAAGCACGGGCCCAACACGATCGGCGGCGCCCTCAACCTGGTCTCGACCGGGATCCCCGATCCGCTGACGCTGCGGGCGCGAGGCGAGCTCGGCAGCGACGACCTGCGCAAGGCCCACGTGAACCTGGGCGACACCTGGGGACGCTTCGGCTGGCTGCTCGAAACGTATCAGTCCGCGACCGACGGCTTCAAGCGGCTCGACGGCGGCGGCCCCACCGGCTTCGACCTCCAGGATTACCTGGGAAAGCTGCGCTACGCGACCAGCTCCGGCTCCGGCGCCTACCAGCAGCTCGAGCTCAAGCTCGGCTACACCCGGGAAGACGCCGACGAGACCTACCTCGGGCTCACCGAGACGGACTTCCGGGCCGACGCGCGCCGGCGCTATGCCGGCTCGCAGCGCGACCAGTTGCGCGCCCGCCACGAGCAGTACCAGCTCCGGCACTTCCTGGCCGTCCCGGGCGGGCTCGACGTCACGACGACGCTCTACCGGAACGAGTTCAGCCGCAACTGGTACAAGCTCGACAGCGTCCTCCGCCGCGGCATCGCCGACGTGCTCGACGCGCCCGAGCTCTACCCGAGCGAGCTGGACGTGCTGCGCGGAGGCGACAGCCCGAGTGACGCCCTCGTGGTGCGCGCCAACGCGAGGGACTACTTCGCCGAGGGGGTCGAGACGCTGATCGGCCTGCGCCGGGAGCTGGGCGCCATGCGCCACCAGCTCGAGCTGGGCGTGCGCTACCACCGGGACCAGGAGGACAGGTTCCAGCACGACGACGCTTACCGCATGAACGGCGGCCTGATGGAACTGACGCGCGCCGGCGCTCCTGGCAGCAACGCCAACCGCGTGGGCGACGCTTCCGCCTGGGCCTGGTTCGCGCAGGACCGCGTCCAGCACGGGCTGTTCGCGCTCACGCCCGGCCTGCGGCTCGAGCGGATCGACCTCACGCGCACCGACTGGGCGCGGACGGACGCCGAGCGAGTCGGCCCGACACAGGTCGTGGTCAATCGGCTGACGACCTTGATTCCCGGGATCGGCCTGGCGTTCACGCGTGACGCCGCCACCACGCTCTTCGCCGGGGTTCACAGGGGCTTCGCGCCGCCGGGCCCGGGCTCGCGCGAGGAGACCGAGGCGGAGAGCGCCTGGAACTACGAGCTGGGCGCGCGCCAGGAGCGCGACGGCCGGCGCCTGGAGCTGGTGGGCTTCTACAACGACTACGACAACTTGCTCGGACGGGACACGCTGGCCTCGGGCGGCACGGGCAGCGGAGACATCTTCAACGGCGGCGCGGTGCGACTCTACGGGATCGAGGCCTCGCTCCAGCAGGACCTCGGCCGGGCGCTGGGTCTGGGCGTCGGCCTGCCGCTGCGCGTGAGCTACACGCTCACCCAGGCGAGCTTCCGCTCCAGCTTCGCTAGCGAGTACGAGGCGTGGGGCACGGTCGAGGAGGGCGACGAGCTGCCGTACCTGGCCGAGCACCAGCTCCACGCCGGTCTCGCGCTGCGCGCCTCGCGCCTCGAGCTGGACCTCGGCCTGCGCTACGCGAGCCGGATGCGAACCGAGGCCGGTCAGGGTCCGATTCCCCCCGGCCAGGGGACCGACGTCCAGCTCGTGCTCGATGCGACCGCCGGCGTCGCCCTGAGTCGCGCGCTGCGCGTCTACGCGAGCGCGCTCAACCTGACCGACGCGGCGGACATCGTGGCGCGGCGTCCCGCCGGCGCGCGTCCGAACATGCCCCGCACCCTCAGCGTGGGTTTCCGGCTGGACCTGCACCGCTGAGAGGGGCGGAAGCGACGTTCGCGTCCGTGAGGCCGGCCACCTCCGTCAGGCCGGTGGTGCCTGGCGCGTAGCTGCGAGGGCGTAGTCGCGGTGGGAGTCTCCACCGCCGCGCTGACGCCCGCGGTGTCGTCACGCTCCCAGCCAAAGCCGGCGTGCCTCCTCCGCGATCACGTCCGGGAATTCCTCCGGGAAGAACAGGTTGGCGCCGTCGACCCGCCGGATGCCGCGCGAGCGCGGGAACGTCCGGTCGAGCCAGTCGGGGCTCGACGCGGCGAAGATGGTGTCGCCGGTGCCCCAGACGACGCGCAGCGGCGCCTGGCAGCGCTTGAGGGCAGGCTCGATCGCGAGCAGCGGGTTGCGCTCGAGCGCGACGCAGTAGGCGTGGAGCTGCGCTTTGCGCAGGGGCGAGCTCAGCAGCGGAGCCAGGTAGCAGTCGATCGCTTCGGGCGTCAGGCGGGCGGGATCCGTGTAGCAGCATCCAGCGAGGCCGGTCGAGAGACGCGAGCTCGCCTTGTCCCGCAGTTGAGGCGCGAGCACCTCGTCGGCGAAGGTGCCCGCGCGCGAGGCGGCGATCACGGGCAGCAGAGCCGGCGGCGGGCTGTCCTCGTGGGCGTCGCAGTTGGTGAGCAGCAGGCTGCGGACGCGATCGGGAAGGCGGGCCACGAAGAGCTGCGCGACCGCTCCGCCGCTGTCGCTTCCCACGAGGTCCACCGCGGGAACCGAGAGCGCGTCGAGCAGCGCGGCGAGCATCTCCACCTGGGCCTCCGGAGCCAGGGCCTGGCCCTCGGGAATCTCGCCGTAGCCGAGACCCATCGAGTCGGGGGCGATGCAGCGCCGGTACGGCGCGAGCCGCTCGACGGCGCCCCGCCACTGGAATCCGTTGAGCGGCAGGCCGTGAAGGAAGAGCGCCGCTGGCCCCGCGCCCCGCTCGACGTAGGCGATCCGGCCGAAGGCCGTGCGTGCGAACCGACGCGAGGCATGGAAGGTCGCGACGTCGATCGGGCCGGATCCAGCGCCCGTGATGCCCGCTCCCTCGCGCGCCGTGGCACGACCGACCACGCCCGCCGCGACGGCGACGGCGCCGGCTGCCGCGGCGATGAACTCCCTGCGCTGCATGAACCCGCTCCTTTGCTCGCGCTGCCCCCGCGCCCCTGTGTGCAGGATGCAGGAGCGCGTGCGCGCGTGGCAATGACCTCGGAGGTCATGGCGTCGGGTCGCGATCGGCGTGTATCGTCCCCGCAATGGGCTCTCCCGATTCAGGCCCGGCGGGGCCGAGGGCCGCCGCCGTCGGCGCGCTGCTCCGCCACTGGCGCCAGACGCGCCGCCTGAGCCAGCTCGAGTTGGCGCTCGAGGCCGACGTCTCCTCGCGCCACCTGAGCTGTGTCGAGACCGGGCGCTCGCAGCCGAGCCGCGAGATGGTGCTGCGCCTGGCCGAGGCGCTGGAGATCCCCCTGCGCGAGCGCAATGCGCTGCTCGTCGCCGCCGGCTACGCGCCGCGGTACTTCGAGACGGGCCTCGCGGCGCCCGAGATGGCGCGGGTGCGCAGCGCCGTCGAGCTGATCCTGCGCCACCAGGAGCCGTACCCCGCGTTCGTGCTCGATCGGCACTGGGACATCCGCATGGCGAACCTGGCTGGGCCGCGCTGCACGCGCTTCCTGCTCGGTGCGGATCCGACCGACGCGAACATGATCCGGCTGGTGCTGCACCCGAACGGGTTGCGGCCCGTGATGCCGCGCTGGGAGGAGACTGCCGGCGAGCTGGTCCGGCAGCTCCACAACCAGATCGCCGCGGCGCCCTCGGACGAGCGCGCGAAAGGCCTGCTGGCGGAGGTGCTCGCTTACCCGGGCGTGCCGGCGCGCTGGCAGACGCGCGAGATCGGCGCGCCCCCGACCCCGCTGCTGACCACGGTCTTCAGAAAGGGCGACGTCGAGCTTCGCTTCTTCTCCACCTTCACCACCTTCGGCAACCCCCACGACGTGGCCCTGGAGGAGCTGCGCATCGAGTGCACCTATCCCGCCGACGAGGCGACGGCGGAGGCGTGCCGAAGACTGTTCGCCTGACGCTCGCGCCGGCGTTCGACGTTCAACGCTCAACGTTGACGCTCAACGTTCACGTCCGTTAGGCCAACCTGCCGCAGGACGGGACGGGACGGAACGGAACGGACGTGAACGTGAGCGCCGAACGGACGTGAACGTGAACGTCGAACGTGAACGTCGAACGTGAACGTCGAACGTGAACGTCGAACGTGAACGTCGGGCGTAGCATCAGGCGGGATGGCACGCTTTCAGGTGATCGGGTTCGATGCGGACGACACGCTCTGGCACAACGAGCGCGTGTACGTGAAGGCCCAGGCCAGGTTCAAGCAGCTGCTGGCGCAGTACCACAGCCCGGAGTGGATCGACGAGCGGCTCTACGAGGCCGAGATGCGCAACCTGCCGCACTTCGGGTACGGCATCAAGGCGTTCGCGCTGTCGATGATCGAGACCGCGGTCGAGCTGACCGAGGGGCGCGTCTCCGGCCGGGACGTCCAGGCGATCGTGGGCGTCGCCAAGGAGATGCTCGCCGCCGAGGTGGAGCTGCTGGAGCACGCGGCGGAGACCCTTGCGCGCCTGTCGGGCGTGTATCCGCTGATGGTGATCACCAAGGGCGACCTTCGCGACCAGCAGACGAAGGTCCGCCGCTCCGGCCTGGCGCCGCTCTTCCGCAACGTCGAGATCGTCAGCGAGAAGACCCCCGAGATCTACGGCGGCATCCTGAAGCGCCACGCGATACCGCCCGAGCGCTTCCTGATGGTCGGCAACTCGCTGCGGTCCGACATCCTGCCGGTGCTCTCGCTCGGAGCGAGCGCCGTCCACATCCCGCACCACCTGACCTGGGCGCACGAGGTGGCCGAGCCGCCGCCGGCCGGGCGGGAGGGCTACTACCAGCTCGAGCACATCGGGCTGCTGCCGGCCCTTCTGGAGAAACTGGAGGGCCCCCGTTGAGCCGGCTGCGGGGCCGCCAACCGGCGAGGCAGAAGCGAGAACGGACGTGAACGTGAACGTGAACGAAACACGTGTAGGCGAACGTGGGGGCTATTCAGTGCGCAGGGTCTCGGCGGGGTCGATGCTGGCGGCGCGCACGGCAGGCAGGAGGCAGGCGAGCGCAGTCACGGCCAGTAGCAATGCGCTCGTGCCGGCGAAGGTCGCGGGGTCGAAGGTGGTGACCTCGTAGAGGAGAGAGCGCAGGGCGCCCGCGAGCGACGCCGCCAGGGCCAGGCCGAGGCAGAGGCCGGAGAGGGCGGGACGCAGGCCCAGTGCCAGGACCATGCGAGCGATGGCGCGGGCGTCGGCGCCGAGCGCGAGGCGCACGCCGATCTCGCGGCGGCGCTGTCCGACGAAGACGCCCAGGGCGCCGTACAGACCCACCAGCGCGAGCGCCAGCGCGGTGGCGGCGAAGCAGGCCAGCAGGCCGGCGGCGAAGCGGCGCGTGGCGGTCGCGGCGAGCAGCACGTCCTCGTAGAGCCGCACGTTGGTGACGGGCTGCGCGGGGTCGAGCGCTCGGACGGCGTCGCGCAGCGGGTCCACGAGTGATCTGGGATCCGATTGCGACCGCACGACGACCGTCAGGAAGGTCTCCGCCCACGGCCACTGGGCCTGGGGTACGAAGACCTGGTACTGCGGCGGGACGTCGAGGCCGTGGTGACGGATGTCGCCCACCACACCGACGATCGTCCGCCTCTCGGCCGTCGGCGGGCCCAGCGCGATCTGCCTCCCGAGCGGGTCCTCGTTCGGGAACAGGGCCTCGGCGGCGGTGCGATTGATCACGACCGCCGGCGGGGCGCCCTGCGCGTCGCGCTCGTCGAGCAGGCGCCCGCGGAGAAGGGGAATGCGCAGCGCAGAGAAGAACTGCGGCGCCACCACGAAGCGGTCGGCGCTCGGCGCCGCCTCGGGGTTGGCGAGCGGGCGGCCGACCAGGTGCAGGCCGTAGCCGTCGACGCCGCCGCCGAGCGGCAGCGTCGTCACCGCCGAGGCCGCGGTCACGCCGGGCAGCGCGCGAGCGCGCGCCAGCAGGTCGTCGTAGAAGCGGACGGCCGCGGCGATCTGCTGCGCGTTCTCCCCGCTGCGGAAGCGCTCGCCGCTCAGCCACAGCTGCAGCGTGAGGACGCCGCCGGCGTCGAAGCCGGGCGAGACGGCCAGCAGGCCTCCAAGGCTGCGCGCGAGCAGGCCCGAGCCGACGAGCAGGAGCGCGGCGAGGGCGAGGTTGGCGGCGACCAGGGCCGAGCGCAGGCGCCATGCGCCCGGCGGGGCCGTGGTCCGCCCCGGCATCGCGGCCGTCCGGGCGCCGCGCAGCAGCTGGCGCAGCGGCACCAGCCCGAAGCCGACGCCGCAGACGGCGGTCAGCGCGAAGCTCACGGCGAACGCGCGGCCGTCGAGCCCGACCTGTTGGAGACGTGGCAGTTGCTGCGGCCCCGCCGCCACCAGCGCACGAACGGCCGCGCCGGCGACCAGCAGGCCGGCGGCGCCGCCGAGGAACGCCAGTACCAGCGACTCGGTGACCAGCTGGCGCGCGAGCCGCCAGCGGGTGACCCCGAGGGCGGTGCGCACGGCGATCTCCTGCGTGCGCTCGCTGGCGCGCAACAACAGCAGGTTGGCCACGTGCGCGCAGGCGACCAGCAGCAGCGCAGCGACGCCGCCCCACAGCACCAGCAGCACCGGTCGCACCGGACCGAGGAACAGGTCCCGAAGGGGGGTCAGGCGCGCTGCGGCGCCGGCGTACTCCGCGGGATGCTCGGCTTCGAGCGAGCCGAACAGGTCGTCGAGCTCGCCGCGCGCGCGCTCCAGGTCGACGCCGGCGGCGAGGCGACCGTAGACGCCGAGGTGGCGGCAGGTGCGGCAGGCGTACGAGGCCGTGGGGTCGTAGCCGAGCGGAAAGAACAGCTCGGCGCCGGAGTAGCGGCGGGTCGCGACCAGGTCCTCGAAGCCGCGAGGCAGGACGCCCACGACGACGAAGGGGATGCCGCCGACGTCGAGCGGCCGGCCGAGGACTCCGGGATCGGCGTCGAAGCGCCGCCGCCAGAGCGAGTCGCTCAGGATCGCCACGCGGCGGGCGGCTCCGGGCCGGTCCTCGCTCTCCGAGAACGGGCGCCCGATCGCGGGCGTGACACCGAGCATCTCGAAATAGCCCCGGGACACGCGCATCGCGCTGACGCGCAACGCCTCGCGCGCGGGGTCCACCAGCGTCGCCGTCGACTGGCTGACGGCGCACAGGCGCTCGAACGAGCGCGCGCGCTCGCGCAGATCCGCGAAGGACAGGTAGCCGAGGTTGCTGGCGTCGCCGGAGCGGGCGGTCTCGGCCACGGCGACGAGGGCATCCGGGTCGCGGTAGGGCAGCGGCTGGAGCAGCACGCCGTCAACCACGGCGAACATCGCGACGTTGGCGCCGATCACGAGCCCCAGCGTCAGGCCGGCGGCGAGCGCGTGGGCCGGGCGCGCACGCAGCGCGCGCAGCGCGTAGCGCAGATCGCCCGCGAGCACGTCGAGATGCTGGGCGGGCGCCGTGCGCAGGAGGTCGGCGACGGTCGCGAGCCAGAGCCGCGCGAGCGCCAGCCGCCGGCCTGGACCTTCCGCCTCGCGCAGCTCGGCGCCGAAGGTGGCCTGCATGTCGCGGGCGTAGCCCGCGCGGAACTCCTCCGGCAGCAGCCTCAGCAACGCGCGGAACAGGCGCTGGTGCACGGCGCTCGCGGCCTCTAGGCCCGCCGCGGGCGCGGCGACAGCTTGGCCCGCGCCTGGTCGAGCGTCTGCGTCAGCCGCTCGGCCTCGGCGACCGCCACCGCCCGGCCGTGCTCGGTGAGCCGGTAGTAGCGGCGGCGCTCGTCGTCGAGCGCGGGGTCGGGCCGCTCGGCCGACTCCTCGATCAGGCCGTCGTCGACGAAGCGCCTGAGCACCGCGTAGAGGGTGCCGGCGCGCAGGCGGACCTTGCCGTCGCTGCGTCGCGCGACCTCCTTGAGGATCGCGTAGCCGTGTTTCTCGCCGTCCGCCAGGGCGACCAGCACCTGGAACATCGCCGGGGTCAGCGGCAGGAAGGCGGCAGCGTCGAATCGTCCCATGGCAGGCTGACTATACCCGCAACAAGACTAGTGTCAAGGGAGCAGATCGAGAGACGCGGCGCCCGTGCTCAGGCGCCCGCCCGCCGCAGGCGGGCGAGGGCGTCGCGCTCGGCGGCGAGGTGGGCGAGGTAGGCCTCGCGCTCGGGCCGCAGGTAGTCGGAGACCAGGCCGCCGAAGAGGCTCGGCGCGAAGTCGCCGGCCGCGGCCCGCACCGTGCGTTGGCCCGCGTCCACGAGCAAGACGGCGGCCGTGGCCAGGTTGAAGACGCCGCTGCCCGTGGCGAACCAGGCCGCGAGACCGCCGGTCGCCAGCGCCGTCGACAGGCTCCAGCCGCGCGCCGCGGCCGGGCCGCCCCGGCGGCGGTAGGCGCGCTCCTGCGCCGCGCGTGGCAGCATGCCCGGCAGGAAGGGAGCCACGCCGAAGATGTCGCCCCACTCGCTTTCGACCTCGGCGAGCACCTCGTCGCGGTAATGGTGCGGGTCGGGCGGCGCGGGCGCGTAGCCCTCGGCGAGCTCCTGCTCGAGCGGCCACAACGCATAGGTATGGACGAGGCGCCCGCGCTCGACGCGCGGGTCGAGTGCCTGCACGCGCCAGTAGTCGTTGCCCGATCGCACGCACGGCGGCGCGCCGGCGGCTGCGGTCGCGCCCCAGCCGAGGTGCGGCAGCAGGCTCTCGATCACGAGCGTCCCGTCCGGCTGGGGGCGCCGGCGATCCGGCGCCTCGAGGCGCTGCCAGAAGGCCTCGCGCGTCAGCGGCAGCACGCTCGGATCGGCGCGCTCGGCGCTCGCGGCGCTCAGGCCGCGGAGCGCCGTATACACGCCCCCGAGGACGCCGCCCGCGATCTCTCCGAGCGCCAGCGCGCCGACGGCCCGCGGGATCGCCGAGAGGAACACGAGCAGCGCCGGCAGCCCGAGGGCCGGCACCGTCAGCAGCAGCGCCAGCGCGACGACGATCTCGAGGGCGGCGCCGCCCACGGTCGCCGTCACGGGGTCCAGGCCCAGGCGGTCGCAACGCACCCGCTGCTCCGTCTCGGGGAGAAGGCCGATCAAGGGCTGCAGCCAGGTGGCCCGGCGCGCGCCCCGCTCGCGCTCTTCCGCCAGCCTTCGCGCCCGTTGTGCCGCGCGGACGAGGCGCGGGCCGTACTCGACGACGTCGCGCAACACGTGCCGTAGGCCCCAAGGAGCGAGGCCGTACGCCGCGCCGAGCTCGCGCGCCTCCTCGGCCACGACCTCGTACCGGCGCCCGCCGAGCACGACACAGGTGCCGGGGAACTCCGGGCGATGGTGCACGCCGCCCGCCTCGCTGCGGGGGCGCAACGGCAGGCCGCCGAGGCTCTCGATGCGCGCGGCGTGCGGACCCTCCGGTGTCAGGCGTGCCTCCTCGCCGTCGGCGAGGCGCCAGCGGGTGCGCTCGCGCGAGACGCTGGGCCGCGCCGCCGGCAGGGCGGCGCCGGCCGCCACCGGCGTCTCGTCCGTCGCGGCGTCAGGCTCGGTCGCCGGCTCGCTCGCGGCGCCAGGCCCTGGACCGGCGCTGGTCGCGGTCGCCTCCCCGCTCCTTTGTCTCGACGCGCCAGCACCGGTCTCCAGGCTCCCGACCTGCCTCGGTCGGCGGGCGGCGGCGGGGGGCTCGTAGCGCACGAGCCCGCGAAAGACGATGCCGGCCTCGAGCGGCACGAGGCGGTAGGCGATCCAACGGGCGCCTTCCAGCTCGCGCTCGTCGCGCGAGCCGAGGCGATAGAAGCCGTCGCCGACCTGAATCGTCGAGCGTTCGTTCCACTCGGGCTTCTCGCGCGACGAGAGCACCAGCAGCTCGCGCCCCTGCTCCAGCAGGCGATCCGGGCGATCCGGGCCGAGCCGCGCGAGGGCCGCGCGATTCCCGTGGCGGCCCATCAGCGCGCGCGTGCCGCCGATCAGCAGCGCCAGCGCCGGATCCGGCGCGGGCTGGCGGGTGGTCCACGCGTGCAGGAAGCGCACGAAGCCGGTGACGGCCAGGTAGGCGAGCAGGAGGCTGCTCGGCCGCAGGAAATAGGCCCATGGCCCGCCGGCCGTGAAGGAATCCAGCATGGTCAGGGCGCCCGCCCCGGAGGAGGTACGGCTGAGCTCGCCGGCAACGGCGTCGAGCCTGGCGCGCGAAGCGGCGATGAAGCCGACGAGCAGGGCCACGCCGCCGCCGAGGAGGCAGGCGAGCGCGCCCGTGACGGCGCCGCGCGTCGCGTCGAGCGCAAGGCCCTGCGCCACGGACGTGCGCCAGGGATCGGGCAGCAAGGCCGCGAGGACCTCGAGCAGCGGCGCCACAGGCCGCAGCATTCGCAAGCGTTGCTCGGTCTCGCGCGCGGCGAGCGCGGCTTCGACGCTTGCGGCGGCGTAGCTGAAGTGATCGCGCGCGACCTGGTCGGCCGGCCACGGCTGCAGCCGGTAGAGGCAACGGCCGCCGCGCCGATCGAGCGCCACGACCTCGAAGAGCCGCCCGCCGAGGCCGACGGCGCTGCCCGCGTGCAGCCGCCCCGCGGAGCCGACGCTCGAGCGCACGCGCAGCGGCAGCTCGCCGCGGCTTTCGATCACCGCGGCGGTGGGGCCCTCGGGCGTCACCCGGGCCTCCTCGCCCGGGCCGATGACGACGCGCCTGGAGCCGGGCATCTTCTTCTAAAGGGAGTCGGCCAGCTCCCCGAGGCTCCGCACGCGCGGGCAATCGACGCCGGGGTAGAGGCCGGCGGCGTCGAGCAGCACGGCGCGCAGCCCGGCCGCGCGCGCGCCCGCCACGTCCACGTGGTAGAGGTCGCCGACGTGGAGCGTCGTCTCGCGGCGGCCGCCCGAGCGGGCGAGCGCGATCTCGAAGAGTCGCGGGTCGGGCTTCTCGACTCCTTCGAGATGGGAGTCGAGCGCCACGTCGAAGAAGCGCAGCAGCCCCAGCCGTTCGAACAGCAGGTGCAGGCTGCCGTTCGCGTTCGAAACCACCGCCATCCGCGCGAAGCGGGCGCGCAGCCGCTCGAGCGCGGGCAGCACGTCCTGCGGCACCCACTCCCAGAAGTTGTGGAGCTGGTGGTAGGCGTACAGCTCCTGCAGCGCCGCGTCGGTGCGCGCGTCGCGCGCGACTCCCGCGTGCTCGAGCACCAGGTTGAAGTAGGCCCAGCCGCGCTGCTCGTCGTTCGTGAGCTTCACCTGCTCCGCCACGTCGAGCGTGCGTTTGGCGTGCGGCTCGGCGGCGGCCAGTTGCGCGCCGGAGACCTGGACGCCGTGCGCCTTCAGTGCCTGGCTCAGCTTCTCGAAATTCGGAAACACGAGGACGCCGCCGGCGTCGAGGAACAACGTCTCGATCGGCTCCCCGGGCGGCGCGCACAGGGCCCCCGGCAGCATGCGGGGGTCGAAATCCGCCTTGCAGAGGCTGCAGGCCCAGCGGCCGTCGATGCGCGCAACCTCGCGCGCGCCGCAGGAGGGACACGAGATCGAGGCCAGCGACAAGCCTAGTCCCCGAATCCGATGCCCATGTCACGGGCGGTGCGCACCACGTCGGAGTTGCGCGGCACCGTCCGGATCTGGCCGTGACCGACCACCTTCTCGAGCGGCACGTCCTTCACGACCGGCGGCACCAGCGCCACCATGCGGCCGAACCTGCCGTCCGCCACGAGGCGCGTGGCGGCCGCCCCGAGCCGCGAGCTCAGCAGGCGGTCGAAGGTGGTCGGCGCGCCGCCGCGCTGCAGGTGGCCGAGCACCATCGAGCGCGACTCCTTGCCGGTGCGCGCCTGGATCTCGGTCGCGAGCCACTCGGCGATTCCGCCCAGGCGCACCTCGCGGCCCGCCTCGCGCGGGCCCTTGGTGCGCCGCCGGCCGCCTTTCGGCAGGGCGCCCTCGGCCGCCACCACGATCGAGAACTCGCGGCCGTTCCTCTGGCGCGCCCGCACCACGTCGCAGACCTTCTCGAGGTCGAACGGGATCTCCGGGATCAGGATCACGTCGGCGCCGCCGGCGACGCCCGAGTTGAGCGCGATCCAGCCCGCGTTGCGGCCCATCACCTCGACCACCATCACGCGCTTGTGCGACTCGGCGGTGGTGTGCAGCTTGTCGAGCGCGTCGGTCGCCGTGGCGACCGCGGTGTCGAAGCCGAAGGTGATCACGGTGCCCGGGATGTCGTTGTCGATCGTCTTGGGCACGCCGACGACGGGCAGGCCCTTGCGCGCGAGGCCGGCCGCGATGCCCAGGGTGCCGTCGCCGCCGATCGCGATCAGCGCGTCGAGGCCCAGCTCCTGGAAGCTGCGCAGCACGTCGTCCGAGCGGTCGACCTCGACGACCTTGTTGCCCCGGCGCTCGGGGTACTTGAAGGGGTTGGCACGGTTGGTGGTGCCGAGGATGGTGCCGCCGACGTGCAGGATGCCGCGGATGTCGGCCGGCTGCAGCCGGCGCAGCTTGCGCTGCAGCAGCCCGTCGAAGCCGTCCTCGATGCCGTAGACCTCGAATCCGAGGTTGAAAGCGGTGCGGCAAGCGGCCCGAATCACGGCGTTCAGCCCGGGGCAGTCGCCGCCGCCCGTCAGGATGCCCAGGTTCAGCCTGCGCTTCGCCCTCGCCACGCTGCACCTCCCCGCGGAGACGGGCCAATCGTACCCTCGCGGGCCGTGGCATACTCGCCTTTCGCATGCCCGTCCTCGAGAGCCACGCCGAGCCGCGCTCGCAGGAGTTCCGCGACAACCTCGCGCAGATGGACGGCCTGGAGGCCGTGCTGCGCGAGCGGCTGGCCGCGGCCCGCGCCGGCGGCGGGGAGGACGCGGCGGCCCGCCACAGGCAGGGCGGCCGGCTGCTCGCCCGCGAGCGCATCGAGCGGCTGATCGATGCCGGCACGCCCTTCCTCGAGATCGGCGCGCTCGCCGCCCATGGCCTCTACGACGACGCGGCGCCCTCGGCCGGCATCGTCACGGGCATCGCCCGCGTGCGCGGCCGCGAGGTGATGATCGTCGCCAACGACGCCACCGTGAAGGGCGGCAGCTACTTCCCGCTCACGGTGAAGAAGCATCTGCGGGCGCAGGAGGTCGCGCAGGAGAACCGCCTGCCCTGCGTGTACCTGGTCGACTCGGGCGGCGCCTTCCTGCCGCTGCAGGCGGACGTGTTCCCGGACCGCGACCACTTCGGCCGCATCTTCTACAACGAGGCGCGCATGAGCGCCCTCGGCATCCCCCAGATCAGCGTGGTGCTCGGCTCCTGCACGGCGGGCGGCGCCTACGTGCCGGCGATGAGCGACGAGGCGATCATCGTGAAGGGGCGCGGCACCATCTTCCTGGGCGGGCCGCCGCTGGTGAAGGCGGCGACCGGCGAGGAGGTGAGCGCCGAGGAACTCGGCGGCGCCGACGTGCACTGCCGGATCTCCGGGGTCGCCGACCACATGGCGCAGGACGACGCGCACGCGCTCGAGATCGCGCGCGAGGTGGTGGGCGGGCTGACGGCGCGCAAGCAGCCGCCCTGGGACGTCGAGCAGCCCGAGGCCCCGCTCTACGACCCGCGCGAGCTGGGCGGCATCGTGCCGAAGAACCCGCGCAAGGCCTACGACGTGCGCGAGGTGATCGCGCGCGTGGTCGACGGCAGCCGCTTCTCGGAGTGGAAGGCGCTCTACGGCGCGACGCTGGTCACCGGCTTCGCGCGCATCCTGGGCTTCCCGGCCGGCATCCTCGCCAACAACGGCGTGCTGTTCTCCGAGAGCGCGCTGAAGGCCACCCACTTCATCGAGATGTGCGCGCTGCGCCGGATCCCGCTGGTGTTCCTGCAGAACATCACCGGCTTCATCGTGGGCAAGGAGTACGAGCAGAAGGGCATCGCCAAGGACGGCGCCAAGATGGTGCACGCGGTGGCGAACGCGCAGGTGCCGAAGTTCACGGTGATCGTCGGCGGCAGCTTCGGCGCCGGCAACTACGGCATGTGCGGGCGCGCCTACCAGCCGCGCCAGCTGTGGATGTGGCCGAACGCGCGCATCTCCGTGATGGGCGGCGAGCAGGCCGCCTCGGTGCTGGCGCAGGTGAAGCAGGAGCAGCTCGCGCGGCGCGGCCAGGCGATCACGCCGGAGGAGCTCGACGCGATCAAGGCGCCCGTGCTCGCCAAGTACGAGGAGGAGGGCAGTCCTTACTACTCGACGGCGCGGCTGTGGGACGACGGCATCATCCCGCCCAGCGAGACGCGCAACGTGCTCGGCCTCGGCATCTCCGCCGCGCTCAACGCGCCGATTCCCGAGACGCGCTTCGGCGTCTTCCGGATGTAGGCAGTGGCCCGCATCGCCGTCGAGACCGCAGGACCCGTCGCCCGCGTCTGGCTCGACCGTGCCGAGGCGCGCAACGCCTTCGACGGCGCCATGGTCGCCGAGCTGACGGCGGCGTTCTCCGGGCTCGCCACGCAGGCCGGCCTGCGCGTGATCGTGCTCGGCGGCCGCGGGCCGGTCTTCTGCGCGGGCGCCGACGTCCTGTGGATGCGCTCGATGGCCGGCGCCACCCGCGAGGCGAACCTGCGCGAGGCGCGCGCGATGTCCGAGCTGTTCGCCGCCGTCGCCGATTCGCCGCTGCCCGTCGTGCTGCGCGCGCACGGTGCGGCGCTCGGCGGCGGTTCCGGCCTCGCGGCCGCCTGCGACATCGCGATCGCCGCCGAGGGCACGCTCTTCGGCTTCACCGAGACGCGGCTCGGCATCATCCCCGCGGTGATCTCGCCCTTCGTGCTGCCGAAGATCGGCGTCTCCGCGGCGCGCGAGCTGTTCCTGACCGGCGAGCGCTTCGACGCCGCGAAGGCGCTGGCGATCGGCCTGGTGCGCGCGGTGGTCCCTGCGGCCGAGCTGGACGCGGCCGTGGACGCGCGCGTGGGCGAGCTGCTGAAGGCCGGACCGCAGGCGATCGCCGAGGCGAAGCGGCTGATCCGCGACGTCGCGTTCCGTTCCGCGGAGAGCGTCCGCGAGCTGACGATCGAGCTGATCGCGAACCGCCGCGTCACGGCCGAAGGCCAGGAGGGCCTGTCCGCCTTTCTCGAGAAGCGCAAGCCGGACTGGATCGCCTGAGGTGCCCTTCCGCAAGATCCTGATCGCCAACCGCGGCGAGATCGCCGTGCGCGTGGCGCGAACCTGCCGCGCGATGGGCATCCCGGCCGCGGCCGTGCACTCCGACGCCGATGCCGACGCCCTGCATGTGCGCGAGGCCGGCGAGGCCTACGCGATCGGCCCGGCGGAGCCGCAGGCGTCCTACCTGAAGATCGAGGCCATCCTGGACGCCGCGCGGCGCGCCGGCGCCGACGCCATCCATCCCGGCTACGGCTTCCTGAGCCAGAACGGCGACTTCGCCGACGCCGTGCGCGACGCCGGGCTCGTGTTCATCGGCCCGCCCGGCGACGTGCACCGGCGCATGGGCGACAAGCAGGGAGCGCGCCGGCTGATGGCAGCCGCTGGCGTGCCGGTGGTGCCAGGCTACGACGGCGACGATCAGCAGGACGCGGCGCTGCTCGCCGCGGCCTGTCGCGTCGGCTGGCCGGTGATGCTGAAGCCCTCGCGCGGAGGCGGCGGCAAGGGCATGCGCGTCGTGCGTGACGAGGCGGCCTTCGGCGCGGCGCTCGCGGCGTCGCGCCGCGAGGCGCGCTCGGCCTTCGGCGACGAGCGCATGCTGATCGAGCGCTTCGTCGAGCGGCCGCGCCACGTCGAGGTGCAGGTGCTCGCCGACGGGCACGGCACGACGCTCCACCTCCACGAGCGCGAGTGCTCGATCCAGCGCCGGCACCAGAAGGTGATCGAGGAGACGCCCAGCCCCGCGCTCACGCCGGAGACGCGCAAAGCGCTGTGTGAGGCGGGAGTCGCGGCCGCGCGGGCGGCGGGCTACGTCAACGCGGGCACCGTCGAGTTCCTGCTCGATCGCGAGGGCCGCTTCTACTTCCTCGAGATGAACACCAGGCTGCAAGTCGAGCACCCGGTGACCGAGGCGGTGCTGGGCCTCGACCTGGTGCGGCTGCAGATCGAGGTGGCGGCCGGCCGGCCGCTGCCCTTCGCGCAGGACGACCTCCTCACTCGCGGGCACGCGCTCGAATGCCGGCTCTACGCCGAGGATCCCGAGCGCGACGACCTGCCGCAGGCGGGCCGCGTGCTGCTCGCGGCGTTCCCCGAGGGGCCGCAGCTGCGAGTGGACGCGGGTATCGCGACCGGGAGCGAGGTCAGCGTCCACTACGACCCGCTGCTCGCGAAGCTCGTGACCTGGGGCGCCGACCGACAGGCCGCGGCCGACGCGATGGCCGCGGCGCTCGAGCGCACGGCTGTCCTGGGGATCCGCACGAACCTCGCGCGCCTGCGCGCGATCGTCGCGCACCCTGCCTTCCGGCGCGGGGAGCTGCACACCGGCTTCATCGACGACCACCTCGCGGAGCTGGGCGGCGACGGCAAGCTGCCGGAGGAGGCGAAGGCCCCGCTGGCGGCCGCGCTGCATCTCGCGGCGCAAGGCGGCGGCGCGCCATGCGCGGGTGTCCCTGGCGCTCCGCCGGCTGACCCGTGGGCGACGCTCGGCGCCTGGAGACTGCCGTGATCCGGCTGGCCCTCGGCGACGACGTGATCGAGGCGCTCGTGCAGGAGAGGGCCGGCGAGGTCGAGGTGCGCCTCGGGGAGCGCTGCGTGCGCGGGCGCATCGAGGGGCTCGACGCGGGCCGCTTCGTGTGGACGGACGGCGCGCGCCGGGAGACCTTCTTCTGCGTGCGCGACGGCGACGCCGTGCACCTCTGCTGGCGCGGGCGCACCTACCAGCTCGAGCGCCTGCGCGAGGGCGCGCGGCCGGCGCAGCGGCACTCGGAGCACGGGCTCGAGGCGCCGATGCCGGGCAAGGTGGTGAAGCTGAGCGTGGCCGTGGGGCAGCAGGTCGAGAAGGGCGAGGAGATCCTGGTCGTCGAGGCGATGAAGATGGAGAACCCCGTGCGCGCGCCGCGCGCGGGCCGCGTGAAGAGCCTCTCCTGCGAGGTCGGCCAGATGGTCAGCCCCGGCGTCGTGCTGGCGGAGATCGGGTGATGGCGAGCGACAGCCGCCTGCCCGCCCGCGTGACGGTAGTCGAGGTCGGCCCGCGCGACGGCCTGCAGAACGAGGCGACGCCGCTGCGCGTCGCGGACCGGCTCGCCTTCTGCGACGCGCTGATCGCCGCGGGCCTGCCCGTCGTCGAGGTGGGCGCCTTCGTGTCGCCGAAGTGGGTGCCGCAGATGGCGGGCTCGGGCGAGCTGCTGGCACGCGTGAAGCAGCGCCCCGGCGTGCGGCTGCCGGTGCTGGTGCCCAACCGGCGCGGCTTCGAGGAGGCGCGCGCCGCGGGCGCAGCCGAGATCGCCGTCTTCACGGCGGCCAGCGAGAGCTTCAACCGCAGGAACGTCAACGCCTCGATCGACGAGTCGTTCGCGCGCTTCGCCGAGTTCGTGCCGGAGGCGAAACGCCTGGGCCTGCGCGTGCGCGGCTACATCTCCACCTGTCTCGGCTGCCCTTACGAGGGACCGGTGCCGCCGCGCAAGGTGGTCGAGGTGGCGCTGAGATTGCGCGAGGCGGGCTGCGACGAGATCTCGATCGGCGACACCATCGGCGTCGGCGTGCCCTCGCAAGTGAGCGAGCTGCTGGGCCTGCTGAAGCAGGCGCTGCCCGCCGAGGCGCTGGCGGTCCACTTCCACGACACGCGCGGCACGGCCCTGGCGAACGTGCTGGCGTCGTTGCAGGAGGGCGTCGCCATCGTCGACAGCTCGGCGGGCGGTCTCGGCGGCTGCCCGTACGCGCCCGGCGCCTCGGGCAACCTCGCGACCGAGGACCTGCTCTACATGCTGCACGGGATGGGCATCGCCACCGGCGTCGATCTCGAGGCGGTGGCCGCGGCATCGCGGAGCATCGCCGGCCTGCTCGGCCGCGCGCTGCCGAGCCGTTACCTGCAGGCCACCAGCGGGCGGCCGTGAGTCAGGCGAAAGCGCCGGCGCCAGGTTCGTTCCACGTGCTGGCGAAGCCGGTGGGGCCGCTGTGCAACCTCGACTGCAGCTACTGCTACTACCTCGAGAAGGAGCGCCTCTACCCGGGCCGCGCGACCAAGGAAGCCTGGGCGATGTCCGCGCCTCTGCTGGAGGCGTTCGTCCGCCAGCAGATCCAGGCGCAGCCGACACCGGTGGTGCACTTCGCGTGGCAGGGCGGCGAGCCCACGCTGCTCGGGGTCGACTACTTCCGCCGGGTCGTCGAGCTGCAGAAGCGCCACGCCGGCGGCAAGCGCATCGAGAACGCGCTGCAGACGAACGGCGCCCTGCTCGACGACGAGTGGGCCGACTTCCTGGCCGCGAACTCCTTCCTGGTCGGCCTCTCGATCGACGGGCCGCGCGAGCACCACGACCGCTACCGGCTCTTCAAGGGCGGCCAGCCGTCGTTCGACGCGGCGATGCGCGGCCTGTCGCTGCTGAAGAAGCACGGCGCGTCCTTCAACACGCTGACGGTCGTGTCGCGCGAGAACGCCCGCGATCCCTTGGGCGTCTATCGCTTCCTGCGCGAGGCCGGCAGCGGCTTCATGCAGCTGATCCCGCTGGTCGAGCGGCTGCTGCCCGCGCGCGACGGGAAGCCGGCGTTGCTGGCGGGGCCCGGCGCCGGCGAGGAGGCGCGCGTGTCGCCGTGGTCGGTCGAGCCCGGCGAGTGGGGCCGCTTCCTGTGCGCGATCTTCGACGAGTGGGTGCGCCACGACGTCGGCCGCGTGTTCGTGCAGAGCTTCGACGTCGCGCTCGAGAGCTGGACCGGTCGCCAGCCGAGCTTGTGCCTGTTCCGCGAGACCTGCGGCGACGCGCTCGCGATCGAGCACAACGGCGACCTCTACTCCTGCGACCACTTCGTCTACCCGGAGCACCGCCTCGGGAACCTGGCCGAAACCCCGCTGCTCGGGCTCTCCAGCTCCGAGAGGCAGATCCGCTTCGGCCTCGCCAAGCGCGACACGCTGCCCGCCTACTGCCGAGGCTGCGAGGTGCGCTTCGCCTGCAACGGCGAGTGCCCCAAGCACCGCTTCACCCGCACCCCAGACGGGGAGCCCGGCCTCAACTACCTGTGCGCGGGTTACAAGCTGTTCTTCCGGCACGTGGATCCGTACATGAAGTTCATGGCCGAAGAGCTGAAGCAGCAGCGCCCGCCGGCCAACGTGATGGCGTGGGCGCGCGGCCACGAGCCTGGAGCCGCGCGACCCCGGCGCACCGAGCCCTGCCCCTGCGGCAGCGGGCGCATCTACAAGAAGTGCTGCGGCCGCGCCGCCTGAGCGGCCCTCGGGTCCGGGGGCTCTGGCATACTTGCCGCATCGCGAAAGGTCCAAGGAGTTGAAGATGGGCGGGAAGGCTCGTGCCGCTGGTGTGCTCGCCGCTGTCGCCGTTCTGCTCGGTCTGCCGCTGGCCGCCTCATCCGCGCCGCGGCTCAAGCTGAGCGTCGACTCGATCATGCGCGGTCCCAGGCTCGTCGGCTACCCGCCCAGCGGGCTGCGCTGGTCGGGCGACTCGCAGCGGCTGTGGTTCGAGTGGCGGCAACGCGACGAGGACGAGGCCGCGACCTGGGTGGTGAGCCGCGACGGCAGCGGCCTGCGCCGCCTGAGCGACGAGGAGCGCAAGCTCGCGCCGCCGCCCCGGGCTCGCTGGGACGCCGCGCGTCGTCGCGCGCTCGCGATCGACCGCGGCGACGTCGTGCTCTACGACAGCGTCGCGGGCACGCGGCGCTCGATCACGCGCACCGCGGCCCGCGAGTCGGACGCCCGCTTCGCGCGCGGCGAGACCGCGGTCAGCTTCCTGCGCGACAACCAGCCCTACCTCGTGCCGCTCGCGGGCGGCGCCGAGGTGCTGCAGCTCGCCGAGGTCGCGCCGCCGAAGCGCGAGCCGAAGCTGTCGGAGAGCCAGCGCTTCCTCAAGGAGGAGGAGGCGAAGCTGCTCGAGGCCGTCCGGGAAGCGGCGGCGCGGCGCGAGCGTCGCGAGGAGCGCGACAAGCGGGAGGCCCTGCCCAGGTTCGAGCTGAAGGAGCGCCAGGCCGTCAGCGACGCGCAGCTTTCGGCGGACGGCACCCACCTCTATCTGCTGGTCGAGGAGCGGCCCGAAGCCGCCAAGGTCGCCGAGGTCCCGAACTTCGTCACCGAGTCGGCCTTCACCGAGGACATCGAGACGCGCAGCAAGGTCGGCGACCCCCAGGCGACGACGCGGCTCGCGATCCTCGACCTCGAGCGCGGCACGACGACCTGGGCCGAGTCGGGCTTCGCGGGCGGCGAGGCTGCGCGGGCGGTCATCTGGTCCGCGCCGACGCTCTCGAAGGACGGGCGCCTCGCGGTCGCCCGGGTTGCCGCCTTCGACAACAAGGACCGCTGGTGGGTGCGCGTCGACCCGGCCACCGGCGCCGCCCGCGTGATCGACCACCTGCGCGACGACGCCTGGGTGCGCGAGGCCGGCTTCTTCGCCTCCGAGGCGAACAACGGCTTCCTGCGCGACGACCGGACCTTCTATTTCCTGTCGGAGCGCGACGGCCGGATGCACCTCTACTCGGTGGACGCCTCGCTGGAGGCGCCCGCGCGCCAGCTCACCAGCGGTGCCTTCGAGCTCGACGCTGTGGAGCTGCTGCCGGACGGCTGGCGCTTCCTGATCGTCTCGAACGAGTCGCACCCGGGCGACCGGCAGCTGTACACGCTGAGCGTCGACGGTGGTCTGCGCACGCCGCTGACCACGGCGCCTGGCTCGCACGCCGGCGAGGTCTCGCCCGACGGAGCGCGGGTCGCCCTGCTGCGCTCGGAGAGCACGAGGCCGCCCGAGGTGTATCTGGCCGACGCGCGTCCCGGCGCGCCGCAGGAGCAGGTCACCCGCTCGCCTTCCGACGAATGGAGCGGGTTTCCCTGGGCGGAGCCCCGGCTGGTGCGCTTCACGGCCCGCGACGGCGCGCAGGTGCCCGCGCGGCTCTACCTGCCCGAGATGCTCGGCGCGCGTCCCGACCCCGCTCGTCCCGGCGTCGTCTTCGTGCACGGCGCCGGCTACCTGCAGAACGCGCACCGCTACTGGTCGAGCTACTTCCGCGAGTACATGTTCCACAACCTGCTCGCGGCGCGCGGCTACGTCGTGCTGGACGTCGACTACCGCGGCAGCGCCGGCTACGGCCGCGACTGGCGCACCGCCATCTACCGGCACATGGGCGGCAAGGACCTCGACGACGTGGTCGACGGCGGCCGCTACCTGGTGAAGCAGCACGGCGTCGACCCGCGGCGGCTGGGCGTCTACGGCGGCAGCTACGGCGGCTTCATCACGCTGATGGCGATGTTCACGGCGCCCGGCAGCTTCGCCGCCGGCGCCGCGCTGCGCCCGGTGACCGACTGGGCCCACTACAACGACTCCTACACGTCCGACATCCTGAACCGGCCCCCGGCGGACGCGGAGGCCTACCGGCGCAGCTCGCCGATCTACTTCGCCGAGGGCCTGCGGGGCCGGCTGCTGATCTGCCACGGCATGGTCGACACCAACGTGCACTTCCAGGACTCGGTGCGACTGGCGCAACGCCTGATCGAGCTGCGCAAGCAGAACTGGGAGCTGGCGGCGTACCCGGTGGAGAACCACGGCTTCGAGCGGGAGACGAGCTGGGCCGACGAGTACCGGCGGATCCTGAAGCTGTTCGAGGAGGAGCTGCGCTCCGGCGCCGAGGCCGGCTTCGGGGCTAAGATCGCCGCATCGCGGCAGCTGCCCTGAACCCGGCGGACTTCACGCTGCTCGTCGTCGACGACAACGAGGAGAACCGCGACGTGCTGTCGCGCCGCCTGCTGCGGCGCGGCTTCAACGTGCTGAGCGCCGAAGGCGGGCGCCAGGCGCTGCGCCTGCTCGACAGCCATCCGATCGACCTGGTGCTGCTCGACATCATGATGCCCGACGTCTCGGGGATCGACGTGCTGCGCGAGGTGCGCAAGTCGCGTTCGCCCGAGGACCTGCCGATCATCATGGCCACGGCCAAGAGCGACAGCGACGACGTGGTGGAGGCGCTCGAGCTGGGCGCCAACGACTACGTCACCAAGCCGCTCGACTTCCCGGTGGTGCTGGCGCGCCTGCAGTCGCAGCTGCGCGGACGCGCCTCGCGGGCCGCCAAGGACGCGCGCGAAGAGGCGCTCGCGGCGCGGCGCCTGCTCGACGGCCCGGAGGTGCGGCCGGGCGGCGTGCTGGCGGACCGCTACCGGCTGGAGTCGCGGATCGGCGCCGGCGCCTTCGGCACCGTCTACCGCGCGATCCACCTCGAGCTCGACGCGCCGGTGGCGGTGAAGGTGCTGCAGGCGGGCATGGACACGGCGCCCGACGCGCTCGCGCGCTTCCGGCGCGAGGGCATCTCGGCCTGCCGCGTGCGGCACCCGAACGCCGTCAGCGTGCTCGACTTCGGCATCACGCCGAGCGGCGTCGCCTACCTGGTGATGGAGCTGCTCGACGGCCACTCGCTGCTCGAGGAGCTGCTGCGCAAGCGCACGCTGCCGCCGGGGCGCTGCGCGCGCCTGCTGATCCCGGTCTGCGACGTGCTGGCGACCGCGCACGACACGGGCGTGATCCACCGCGACGTCAAGCCGTCGAACATCTTCCTGCAGCGCACGCCGGTGGGCGAGATCGTCAAGGTGCTCGACTTCGGGATCGCCAAGATCGCGGGCGAGGCGGCGCTCGGCCAGAGCCTCACCGTCGAGGGCTCGATCCTGGGCACCCCCGCCTACATGGCCCCCGAGCGCTTCGGCGGCAGGGGCTACGACGGACGCTCCGACGTCTACGCCCTGGGCATCTCGCTCTACCAGATGCTCGAGGGCCGGCTGCCCTTCATGAGCAGCGCCGAGCCGATGGCCGTCGCGATGATGCACATCAACGAGCCGCCGCCACCGCTGACGCGGCTGGCGTCGCCGGCGCGCGAAGAGATGCAGCGGCTGCTCGACTGGACGCTGGCCAAGAAGCCGCCGGAGCGCCCGAGCGCGCGCGAGCTGGGCGCGGCGCTGGCGCAGGTGGTCGACCGGCTGGGCGACGACCCACGCCTCGCCCTCGCCCCGTCACAGGACGCCTCGCAGGGCGCGTTCGGCGGCCCGCTGGAAGTCGAGACGCTCGACAGCCGCGCCGGCACCCAGGCCTCGGCGGAGCGCTCGCTGGTCCGAGGCTTCACGACGCTCCAGGACACGCTCGATCCGCGCATCGAGACGCTGCGCTCGGGCGACGCCCTCGGCTCCGCCACGCTGCGCCCCGGCGAGGCGGACCAGGACGAGGACCAGAAGGCAGGCTAGGCCGTGGCCGACCTGATACTGGACGTCGACAAGGTCGCCGGCACGATCGACCTGCTGCGCCGGCGCGTGCAGGAGCGCTTCCCCGATTCGGGCCTGGCGCGGGCGTGCGGCGAGCTCGATCGCATCGCGGAGCAGACGCGAGAGCGCGCGGCCTGGATCGGGAAGCCGATCCTCGGCCTGCGGATCGCGAGCGCCGCGCTGGTCGCGCTGATTCTGGCCGGTCTGGCGGTCACGCTGGCTTCGCTGCGCGCCCCCAGCGAGGGGTTCAGCCTGATCGCGTTCATCCAGGTGCTCGAGTCGGGCATCAACGACGTGGTTCTGATCGGCGCCGCCGTCTTCTTCCTGGTCACGATCGAGACCCGTATCAAGCGCGGCCGGGCGCTGGCGGCGATCCGCGAGCTGCGCGCGCTGGCGCACATCATCGACATGCACCAGCTCACCAAGGACCCCGAGTGGCTCTTCGCGCGCGGCGAGACGTCCGAGTTGCTGCCCCGGCGCCGGATGACGCGCTTCGAGCTGTCGCGCTACCTCGACTACTGCACCGAGGCGCTGTCGCTGACGGCCAAGCTGGCGGCGCTCTACATCCAGGGCTTCGACGACGACGTCGCGCTGGCCGCCGTCGACGAGATCGAGTCGCTGACCAACGGCCTCTCGCGCAAGATCTGGCAGAAGCTGATGATCCTTCACGCGCTGGAGCCGGAGGCGCCGGCCTAGCAGGCGACCGTGGCGCCTCGGGCCCGCGAGGCGAGCCTCACGCCGGCTTGCGCCCGCGCATCTCGACGCGCATCGCGGTGAGACGGGCCGGCAGCAGCCGATCGAGCGCGATCAAGGGACCGGCCAGGAACCGCGGCAGCAGCGTGGGGCGCTTGAAGCCGAGGCTGAGCAGGTAGGCGAAACCGTTGATGGGCGCGAACACGGGCCTGCTCGCGTAGCCGAGCCGCGCCCAGGCGGCCTCGTCGACCTCGTTGGCGATGGCGCGCGTCACGCCGGCGTCGCCCTCGAAAGGCGCCTTCGAATCGCCGTTGCCGAAGGGCCGTGCCGGGTCGAGGCCGAACGTGGCGCCCTCGTGATGCAGCCAGCGGTAGATCGGGAACGAGAAGGGCGAGACCCAGGGTTCGACCAGGCGCAGCTCGCCGCCCGGCTTGAGGACGCGCGCGGCCTCGCCCAGGAAGACGAGGGGCGTCGAGAGGTGGTGCACGAAGTCGATGCCCACCACCGCATCGAACGTCGCGTCGCGGAACGGCAGAGCATGCGCGTCCGCCACGAGGTCGTTCCACGGCGCCGCGATGAGGTCGAGAGCGATCCAGCGGAGGTCGGGGCGCACCGCGCGGACGTGGGGAGCGAAGGTTCCGGGTCCGGCCCCCGCCTCCAGCACCCGCGCGCCGTGCGGCACTCCCTCGAGCAGCCGGCCGAACCACACGCCGTACACCTGGGCGAGCGCCGGCTTCTTCGCGAACACCCTCCGATGCTCTCGCAGCAGATCCAGGCTCATGCGCTAGCTGCCCGAAGAGACGGGACGCGCAGGCTCACGGCGCTTGCGGCTGGCGGCATTCGGGTGGTAGCGATGGTATCGCACGAGCCGGGCCGCCGTTCAGCGCTGCACCGCCGTCGCTGCGTTCGCGGCCGGAGAATGGGGTCAGCCGGTGACCAGGTAGCGCCGGGCGATCCGGGCGAACTCGTCGAGCTGCCGGCGCTGCCAGTCCTCGTCGCGGCTGAGCTCCGCCGCCAGCAACCTGATCGCGTTCATCCAGGTGCTCGAGTCGGGCATCAACGACGTGTCGCTGACGAACGGCCCCTCGCGCAGAACCCGTCAGAGGCTGATGATCCTGCACGCGCTGCAGCCGGAGGCGCCTGCCCAGGCGCGCTTCGTGCTGCTGTCGAGCGTGCGAAGAAGCGGCTCAGAAGCGGAGGCCCACGCCCGCCGACAGTTGGAGACCGCCCACGCTCATCTCGACGCTCGTTCCGTCCGGGGACGTCGGTCGGGCCATCGCGGGGGCGTAGCGGATCCGCGCTGCCAGCTCGAACGGACGCTTCAGACGGACACCGAGGCCCGCGCCCACATGCCAGCCGGATGTATCGGCGTTCACCAGCGACTCCGCCACCGGGTCGATGGTGATCGTGTCGTAGGGATACTCCTGGCCGTAGGCGGGCTGGGTTACGAAGACCCTCGAGACCCTGGTCCACGACAGACCAGCGAAAGCGGAGAGCTCCAGCCGGCCCACCGATCCGAAGACGACGATCGCGAGATGAGAGCCAACCTCTTCCCACTCCCGCGTCGGCGTCGTCCCGGCGGCCTCGCGGGCCCGGTCGAAGTACAACGGGTGCGGCACGCTCAGCGAGTACGTTGCGCTCGAGGAACGCCTGGTCGCCGTTAGGCTGGCTGCCAGGCCGAGATGACGGTAGGCGTTCCACTGTGCCCCCGTCTCGAAGCCGATGCCGTCCCCGACATGGTGCTCGGCGGAGAAACGCTGCTCTTCCAGGAAGACCGTCGCGTTGCTCGACTGGCTGTAGCTGCTCTCGGTCGGGGCCGAGAGTCCGCCGATGAACACACACAGCCTCGGTGCAGGTCGCGTCGTGCCGGTGGGATCCCGCGCCTGTACGGGCGTCCCAACGACGAGGCCGACGGCCATTGCGAGGCAGGCGAGGCTCCGCGCGTGCCCCGAGCGCGGCACCTCAGTAGACGCCGACGGCGGCCCAGCCTTGCGCAATGGCCCGCGCTGCCGGGCTGTCGGCTCCGTAGAGGTCCCTGGCCGACTGGAGCGTGGCGACGCCCGCCAGCGCGAAACTGGCATCGGCGGGCAACAAGTACACGAAAGCGCGGAAGAAAGCCCTCTCGATCTGCTCCCGGTTCGCGGCGCCTACACCTTGAACCGACAGGCCGGAGGTGCGGTTTGCGCCGCCCTCGACGGCCAAGTAGAACGCGTGGCCGGCGACGTTGGAGTTCGTGTGGATGCCGCCGTTGTCCCCCTGCCCTCGGTAGCGGGTCGTGTAGTGGTCCGGGTCACCGTAGGAGGCGGGGTCTGCGAGCGAGCGAGCGCCGCCCGGTTGAACGGCGTCCTCGGCGAAGAGGTAGTCTGCCCTCATCGGTCCGGCGCCAGGCTCCTGGAAGAAGAACTCGGCGCCCGTCCCCACGATGTCGCAAAAGGCCTCGTTCAGCGCGCCGGACTCGCCCGCGTAGATCAGGTTGGAGCTGTACTGGATGACGCCATGAGCGTACTCGTGGGCGACCAGGTCGAGGGCGGCTGCCAGGTTGCCGCACTGCTGGTCAAGCGGCAGCGACCCGGTGCGAGTCGTCCAACCTGGCGGGAGTCCCTCGCCAAAAGCCACGACGCCGTTGCCCCAGTACGCGGCATAGCAGTACAGGTAGCGTGGGGCCCGCTCGACGTCCTCCAGTCGAACCAGGTTCGTCAGGCTGACGAGCCTCTTCGGGCTACGGTAGCCGAAGCGCTTGTAGAGGTAATCGAGCAGGTAGCCCGCGTAAACGTGCGCATCGACGATCCGGCCGTCCGTCCAGACGTTGTCCTCGTCGATCGCCATGTCCGCCGGGGTGATCGCCGAGCGGCCCGCGAGCCACCCAAGGAACCTCTGTGCGTCTCCTCGGAGGTCGAACGTCTGTACGGGTGGCGTTCTCAGCCCGTCCAGGGCGACGAACCCGGCGGGCGTATCGGTGCTGCTCACCTTCTTGCGATCGCCCAGCAGCCCTGTGCCAATGCCCACAGCCTGCGTCTTGAGATCTCCGTACTCGAAGATCAGTCGACCGTTGTGGGCGTCGAGGAAGAGCATCCTCAGATCGCCCTCGCGCAAGACGCGCGCGCGGTACGCGAGCGTGAACATCCCGCTGCCTCGCGGCAACACTACGAGCTCGGGCGCGCTGTCGTCATCGAAGGGTACCGCGCCGAGCTCCCCGAGACGAGCCAGGGCCTGGGCTCGGGTCAGATCCGCGTGCACGTCGATCGAGATGCCCTCGTGGAGATCGCCAAAGATGGAGAGCGCCAGGCCAGCCCCGTCGGTCTGAAGCACGGCCTCGCCACCGAAGACCGGTACGCCTCGGTGGAGCTGCGCGAAGCGTTCGTGCCTCCGCTCCGGGAGGAGGGTGTCCTGCTCGCCCTTGCGCAACCGCAGCTCTCCCCCCCGAATGAGCTGACGAAGACGCGCCTCCCACGCGCCCAGCTCCGCGGGCGTGACGGCCGCGATCGAGGCGCGCGATTCCGCCGAGTCGGCGTTGTGCGTCCACAGGAACGCGAGCGCGACACCAAGGACGGTTGCCACGCGCAGACCCATGCGGGCCCGGCTGACGACGTTCGTCATCTCACCTCGGCGCGAGGGGCTGCCGAGGTCCAGGCGCAGGAGGTGGGATCGGCCCGCCGCGGGGCGGTGGACGGCCACGTCCGGACCCGGCTCGGCCCAGGTCGCCAGGGCATGCTGGACGGGATGTGCAGGGTCGCCACGGTGCTTCCCCTGGCGGCGTTGGACTAGAAACCATGCTACGCCACCCACCAGGTGCCTGCTAGTGCGGGCCGGCACGATGGACGCTCGCCCGCGCGACGCAGTCCTCGGCCATCCGCCGGTAGGCCGTCCACTTGCCGCCGGCGATCGCCCCAAGAGGCCGGACGACCGGATCTGGATGGTGTGCTCGCACGATGGCGCCCAGGTGTTCTCGGCGTAGGCTCAGCGCCCGCGTCTGCGCCGCGAGCGCAGCCATTCGGCGTCCTCGTCGAGCGCCTTGCGCGAACGGGCGGATTCGACGGCATCCAGGAAAGCCGTGTGCTCGAAGCGCGCCTCGATGATCGGCAACGACAGGATTCCCGCCTGCAGGCCGGGGCGGATCCACTCGCGATCGCGTGGCTCCATGCGCGCGTACTTGGATACCGCGGCGTCGTTCGGCTCGAGAAACCAGATGGCGAGGCCCGGGTCGACCTCGATTCGCAGCAACCGCGCCTCCCAGCCCTCCGGCAGCGTCGCCACGCGCGGCGAGATGGGATCCAGGTAGTAGCCGTGCTCGGCCTCGAACGGGCTGCCCTGCCCCAGCGCGGGCGCCAGCTCGAAGATGCGGCTCGGGTCGCTCTTGCCGAACGCGTCCACGTCCAACGAGGCCGCCATCCGCCGCGGCACTTCTCCCGCATAGCCGAGCACGGCGAGGCTGCCGAACACGACGTAGTCCGTCTCGCCGCAGAGCTCGCGCGCCCGCGCGAACAGAAGCCGGAGATCCTCCCGTCTCATGCCGCCGGCGGCTCGAGAGCGAACGCCCAGGGTGAGTTCTGCAGCAGCGCGTCGGTCCAGGCGCCGTTCTCGAGAAGAGCCCGCGCCACCCGCCCTCTCGGGCCCGCGAGCGCCGCGCGCCAGCGCGTGATGTAGTGACTGCTGCAGAGCCGCTCACGCTGCCAGCGGTCGACGCATGCGCGCGCGCGGCGCACCATCGCGTCGGCCTTCGGGGTGGGCGCAGCGAGCAGCACCGCGGCGAGCACGGCGTGCCTGCGGCGCAGGTCCAGCCGCCGCGCCCTTTCCTGCTCGCGCGCCAGCAGCGTCTCCAGCGCGGGCTGCGCGGCGTGCGGCACGGCTGTCAGCTCGAGCCCGAGAGCCTCGCAAAGACGGGAGAGCGTCCCGATGCGGATGTCTCGGGCGGAGCCCGACTCGAGCCGGGCGATGGTGGCGCGGCTCGTGCGGCTGCGGGCGGCGAGCGCGGTCTGGCTGAGGGCCTGCTCGCGCCGCGCCGCGCGGATTCGGGCGTGGAGCGCGTCGGATCTCATATGAGTCAATGTATCGTTTGCGATACAACACCGTCAAGCGGCCGGCGACTTCCGGGAAGCGCGATCGTGGGCCGGCCCGGCCCACGCTGGCAGGTCGCATTGGCGTGGAAGCCATCGCGCGGGGGCCGGAGGCGCCCTGACAGGCGCCCCCGGAGCGAGTGTGTGGCCGGCCCGCGATGCGGGCCGGGGAGCTCAGAAGGACAGCTTCGCGCCCAGCTGGAGCTGCCGCGGGTCGTAGGTCGCGGTGATGCTGCCAAAGGCCGCCGAGCTGCGGTTGCCGTTCGCGGCGCGGAAGTTGGTCTTGTTGAGGACGTTGAAGGCCTCGAGGCGGAACTCGAGACGGCTCTCGCCCCGGATCGGGAAGGTCTTGCTGAGCGCCAGGTCGAGCTGGTAGATCGCGTCGCCGCGCGCGGAATTGCGCTTCGAGTTGCCGAACGGCTGGCTGGGGTCGGTCGGCACCTGGACGCAGTCCCGGTTGAAGTAGTTGGTCACCGAGCGCTGGTCGGCCGGCAGCGTCGGATCGCAGGTGATGTTGGGCCGGTAGTTGTTGGCGCCGCGGAAGTCCTGGGTGATGCCCGAGACCTGGAAGGCTGCGGCGGGGGCATAGGTGAAGTTGATGGTCTCGCCCGCCCACATGTTGTTGATCGCCGCGAGCTGCCAGCCGCCGAGCCACTTGTTGTGCTTGAAGAAGGGGAGCTGCCAGACCAGGCTGGTCGTGCTGTTCCAGGGCTGGTCGTAGGCGGAGGTGCCCTCGTTGTCGGCCAGGTTGTAGAAGTCCTGCGGTCCGGGACGGTCGCCGTTCGGGTTCTCGAGCGTGCCGGCGCCGTTGTCGGTCGCCTTCGAGAGCGTCAGCGAGCTCAGGAAGGCGAGGCTGCCGCGGCGGCCCTCGAGCCGCATCTGAAAGGCGTTGTAGCGGGAGAAGCCTCCGTTGAAGGCGTACGTGATGTCGCCGTACTCGGGGATCGGGCGGCGCGCCGCGAGCGGGATGGTGCCGGCCGCGTTGTTGGGTGTCGCCTGGTTGTAGTTGGCGAACAGCAGCGTGTCCTTCGTGCTGTTGCCCACGTAAGCCACGTCGACGACGATGTTCTTCAGCAGCTCCCGCTGCACCGAGAAGAACCAGCTCTGGACGGAGGAGGTCTTGTTGTCGCGCGGCATGTAGGTGATGTTCGCCTGCGTCGGAACGAAGCGGCTGGGGTCTGTCAGACCCTCCGGGTAGCCCTGCTCGGTGGGCCGGAAGCCTGGGGCGAGCGGGTTCGCCTGCGAGACGACGGCGTTGATCACCTGGGGCCCGTTGATCGGCAGCACGTTGCCGCCTCCCGCGCGGTGGAAGTGGATGTAGGCGATGCCGTAGCCGCCGCGCGCCACCGTCTTGTCGTCGATCGCGTAGGCGAATCCCAGCCGCGGCCCGAGGTTGTTCTTGTCGGAGTCGACCAGGTAGCGGTCGTCGTTCGTCGCCGTCACCATCGTCCTGGTGACGGGATCGAAGTTGGTCGCCAGGTTGTCGCGCTCCCACTGCGGCGTCGCGTACTCGTAGCGCAGCCCGAGGTTGAGCGTCAGCTTGCGGTTGACCTTGAAGTCGTCCTGCAGATAGCCGAAGTAGAGGTTCTGGCGCAGGTTGGCGATGAAGAAGTTGGTCAGCGCGTAGCGGCTGCGGAGGCCGAACATGAAGTCGGCCAGGTTGTACTGGTTGTCGGTGCTGGTGGAGCCGACTGGCCGGCTGAAGCGGCCGGCGTACTCGTCGCGGCCGTAGAGCGGGTTCACGTCCTGCACCTCGGTCTGTACGTGCTGGAACTCGATCCCGAGCTTGAGCGAGTGGCGGCCGAGGCTGCGCGTGTAGTTGAGCTTGGGGTTCCAGACCACTGGGAACTGCCACTGCGGGTTGGTCGCCTGGCGCCCGAGGTCGGCGTAGCCGGAGATGAGCTGCGTCGGCAGGCCGCCCGAGACGCGCGGGTCGGTCGGCAGCCCGCTGATGCCGTAGGCCTCCTGCGCGCCGGGCTCGCCGAGTGCCGGCGGGTTCTTGCCGGCCAGCGTGCTCGACCAGGCGAAGCGGAACTCGAAGAGCTCGCGATCGCCGCGCGTCCAGGTGAGGCCGGTGGCGAGCTGCTTGCTCGTCACGTACGTCAGGCCGTTGCCGGCGCCGCCCGACGGAAGCGGCAGCAGCGACTGGTCGGTGATGTCCACGTCGCGGTAGCCGAAACGCGCGAACGCGCGCAGGTTCGGGCTCACTTGGTAGTCGACCTTGCCCGAGTACTTGTTGTTGTTGTTCGTGAACTTCAGCACCGTCTGGTAGTTGTTGGCGGTGCCGCTCCTCGTCGGGTCCGGAATGCCGGCCAGCACCTCCGCCGCGAACGGCGTCATCGGGATCGGGGTCCCGGCGGGATACGTCGCGCCCGTCTGCGGGTTGCGCACCGGGACCGTCAGGATGCCGCTGCGCTGGGCGGGGGTCGGGATCGTGCCGAAGGCGACGTTCTCGCGCGTCTGGCGGAAGCCCTCGTAGTCCACGAAGAAGAAGGCCTTGTTCTTGACGATCGGGCCGCCGAGCACGAAGCCGAACTGGTTGCGGCGCAGCGGCGGCTTGTCACCCGTCGTCGGCTTGAAGAAGCCGGTCGCGTTCAGCGAGGTGTCGCGGAAGAACTCCCAGGCGGCGCCCTGGAAGCGGTTGCCGCCGCTCTGGTAGGCCACGTTGATGGTGGCGCCGCCGGCGCGGCCGTATTCCGCGCTCATGTTGTTGGTGACGACCTTGAACTCGGCCACCGCGTCGGGCGGCGGCTGCATCACCTGGTTCGAGAAGCCCTGGTTGCTGGTGCCGTAGGCGTTGTTGTCGATGCCGTCGAGCAGGAAGTTGTTGAAGGTGCTGCGCAGGCCGTTCACGTTGAACGAGCCCTCGCGCACGGTCGAGGCGCTGCCGGTGTTGAGCGCCGAAAGCCGCACGCCGGTCGTCAGCAGCGCGAGCGCCGAGTATTCGCGGCCGTTCAGCGGCAGCGCGACCGCCTGCTCGTGCGTGATCACCTGCCCGCGCTGGCTCGAGTCCTTCTCGAGCGGGCTGACCTCCGCGGTCACCTCCACCGCCTCGCTCACCGTGCCCGGCGAGAGCACCAGGTCGACGCGCTGGCGGGAGCCGACCGTCACGCGAACCTGGTCCGCCACGGAGGGGGCGAAGCCGTCGAGCTCGGCCGTGACCTTGTAGGTGCCGATGCGCACGGTGAAGAACTCGTAGTTGCCGGCGGCGTCGCTCACCTTGGTCTGGGCGACGCCGGTGTCGAGGTTCAGCAGCGTGACGGTGGCGCCGGGAACCAGCGCGTCCGACTTGTCGCGCACGCTTCCCAGCACCGTGGCGGTCTCGAACTGGGCGAGTGCCGGCGCGGCGAGCGCCACAAACGCCGTGACCAGGAGCAACGTTCGCTTCGTCATCATCGGCACACCTTCCTTGTCGAGCCAACTCTTCGCTTCATTCGGCGGCGGCCCCCGGGGACGCCGCGCAGGCGTCGGGGCCGCTCGCCGGCGAGGTCCGGCCGGAGGCAGCTGCGGCCGCCTTCCGGCCAACCGCGCGGAACTCCTGCGTGCGGGCGACATGCGCCAGGTACGCGTCGCACTCCGCCTGCCGGCGCGCGTCGTCCCAGCCCAGCTCGCGCGCCATCCAGGCCGCAACGCGCGGCAGGGCACGGCGACCCTGGTCAGGGGCGAACCCGAGGCGCGTGCGGCGAAGCAGGAAGTCGCTCACGCGCAGGCATTGCTCGGCGCGCACGGAGAAGACGACCTGCGCCGCGATGTCGGGCGTGTCCGGCGCCAGCGGCTGCGCGAGCTCGGCGTCGGTGGCAGCGATTCGGAGCACCTCCGCCCCGCGGGATCCGTAGAGCGAGACGAGGTGGTCGACCGTCGCCTGGCCCACGCCTGCGGCGGGCGGGATCGGGTGCGCGGCCTCGCGCGCGCCGGGCAGGGGCCGGTCGCAGGTGCGACACTCCGACACGATGCCCAGGCGGCGGCAGACGGCGTTCGTGGCCTCCTCCGCGATGGCGCGGTAGCCGGTCAGCTTGCCGCCGACGACCGAGATCAGGCCGGGCCGACCCGATCCGGCCTCGTCGATCACGACGTGCTGCCGCGAGACCGACGACGCCGATCCTTCTTCGACCAGCAACGCCCGCACCCCGGCATTGCTGAACAACGCCTGCTCGGAGGCCAGCGCCGGCAGGAACTCGCGCGCGGAGCGCATCAGGTACTCGGCGTCCTCCCGCGTCGCGTTGGCCCGGCCCGGCTCCTCGGCGAAGTCGGTGTCGGTCGTGCCGACCCAGGTGTAGCCCAGCCACGGAATCGCGAAGAAGAGGCGCCGGTCGACGCGCGAGTAGAGAACCAGCGCGCGGCGGGTGACCCGCGGACAGGCGAGATGGATGCCTTTCGTGGTGCGCAGGCGGGGCGGCGTCGAGGGCATCAGGCGCGCGGCCACCCGGTCGAACCACGGCCCCGCGGCGTTGACGACCGCGCGGCCGAGCACGTCCGTCTGCTCGCCGCTCAGGACGTCGCGCACGCGCAGGCCAGTGACGCGCCCGTCGCTGCCCAGCGCCTGGATCACTTCCGCGTAATTGAAGGTCAGGGCGCCGTGCTCCCTGGCGTCGATCAGGTTCTCCAGGCAAAGCCGCTCGGGCAGCTCGACCTGCGCGTCGTAGTACGTGGCCGCGCCCTGCAGATGCCGCGCCTCCAGCTGCGGCTCGGCCTGTGCCACCTGCTCGCGCGTCAGCCAGCGGCGGCCCGGCAGGCTCTTGTCGAAGCTGAGCAGGTCGTAGAGCAGCATCCCGAGGGCCAGCTTCCAGCGAGCGAAGGGGTTGCGGCCGTAGACCGGAACCAGGAACTCGAGCGGCCGTACCAGGTGCGGCGCGTTGCGCAGCAGCCGCTCGCGTTCGCGCAGGTCCATCCGGACCAGCCGGAAGTCGAGCATCTCCAGGTAACGCAGCCCGCCGTGGACCAGCCGGGTAGAACCCGCCGTGGTGCCGCTGCCGAAGTCCGCCAGCTCGAAGAGCGCCACCCGGAGGCCGCGCAGCGCGGCGTCGCGAGCGATGCCCGCACCGACGATGCCGCCCCCCACGATCAGCAGGTCGAAGGCGCCGCGTGCCGCGTCGGAGAGTCTGCTCATGAGGCGTCGACCCGAGGCTCCGGTGACAAGAAATCCTGTCTAGACAGCGCGAACCTAGGTCGCGGCGCGGCCGCTTGTCAAGCAAGAAGTGACGATGCGAGGGAATCCACTCCGCCGGATCGGCCGATCGGGACGGGGCGCTCGGTGGTGATCCAGGATCGACTCGCTCAATGTCTAGGCAAGACCCCTGGTGCTGGGCGTCGACGCTGGCGAACCCTACGGCACGCGGGCGGCGCCCGGCTCCCGGTATGGCCGATATAATCCCCTCCGGCCGATCGCCCCCGTGCCGGGGCGGCCCGAGGCCCATGAACAAGAACGCCGCGCGGTATCTCGACATCGCGGAGTCCCTGCGTCACGAGATCCTGTCGCAGGAGCTGCCCGCGCACACGAGTCTGCCCTCCGAGCCCGAGCTGGTCCGGCGCTTCGGAGCCGCGCGAGCCACCATCCGCCGGGCGCTGGCGCTGCTGCGGGACGAAGGCCTCGTCTACTCGCGCCGGGCGGTCGGCAGCTTCGTGGCGGAGCCGCACGTCGAGCAGGACCTCGACCAGCTCTTCAGCTTCACGGAGTTCATGATCTATCGGGGGCTGACGCCCGGCTCCCAGCTGATCGCGGCTGAACTCCAGCGCGTCGAGGATCCGAGCTCGCCGCTGCTGCACTACCTCGGGCTGCGGCCGGGCGCCAGCGTCTACTACGTCAGGCGCCTGCGCCTGGGGGCCAAGCAGCCGCTCGTGATCGCCAACACCTGGCTGCCGGCTGCGCGCTTCCCGGATTTCCTGGAGCAGGACCTGGCGCGGGTCTCCGTGTACGACATCATGGGGGCGGCGGGTTACAAGCCGACGGACGCCATCCAGACGATCGAGGCCGTCATGCTGGAAGCGGGGGAGGCCAAGCTGCTGACCGTGCCGGCGGGGTCCCCGGCCCTGCTGATCCGGCGCGTCGGCTACGTGAGCGGCGTGCCGGTGGAGTACGCGGTCGACTACTACCGGGGCGACCGCACGAAATTCCGGGTTCGCCTGGGCGTTCTCGAACAGCGCCTCAGCGACCGAATCCGCCACGACCAGATCGCCATCTGATCGCCTCGGGCTCGAGGCCGGGCAATCGCCCGGCGTCGCCCCAGTCCGGCGGCGTCAGCCGCGCGGCGCGCGCTCCTCGCTGACGGCCGTGTGGCCGAGCGTGAACGCGCTGAACAGGATCGTCAGCAGGCAGCAGGCCACCATCGTCGTGAAGACGCCGCTCCAGCCCCAGTGGTCGGCGATCCAGCCGACCCCGGTGCCGGACAGGGCCGAGCCGAACACGTAGCCGAAGAAGCCCGTGAAGCCGGCGGCCGTGCCCGCCGCCTTCTTGGGCACCAGGTCGAGCGCGTGCAGGCCGATGATCATGATCGGGCCGTAGATCAGGAAGCCGATCGCGATCAGCGCGGCGTAGTCGATCCACAGCGGGCCGTTCAGGTTCAGCCAGTAGACCACGACCGCAACCAGCGTCAGCGACATGAACAGGATGGTGGCGGGCGCGCGCCGGCCCTTGAACCACTTGTCCGAGATCCAGCCGCAGGCGATGGTGCCGGGGATCGCGGCGTACTCGTAGAGCGACCAGCCCAGGCTCGACTGCTTGAACGAGAAGCCCTTGGCGGTCTCGAGGTAGGTCGGGATCCAGTTCACCACGCCGTAGCGCACGAAGTAGACGAAGGCGTTGGCGATCGCGATCGCCCACAGGTAGCGGTTGCGGAAGACGTGCTCGAAGAAGATCTCGCGAAAGCCGAAGGTGCGCTCGTGGTCCGCGGAGTAGCCCGCGGGATAGTCGTTCTTGTGCTGCTCGATCGGCGGCAGGCCGCACGACTGCGGCGTGTCGTGCAGCACGAAGTAGACGGCCACGGCCAGGCCGGCGGCGATCAGGGCGTTGAAGTAGAACTTGGCCCCCCAGTCGCCGAAGAGCGTGACGCCGAGCAGCGCGAAGTTCGCGACGAGCGCCCCGCCGATGTTGTGCGCGGTGTTCCACACCGACACCGTCAGCCCGCGCTCCTTCGTGCTGAACCAGTGCACCATGGTCTTGCCGCAGGGCGGCCAGCCCATGCCCTGCACCCAGCCGTTCAGCGTCATCAGGACGACCAGCACGACGAGCGAGGCGAAGACCGCCTTCACCAGGCCGCAGACGAGCAGGATCGCGCTCGACAGCAGCAGCCCGAGCGGCAGGAAGTACTTGGGGTTGCTCCTGTCCGAGACCGAGCCCATCAGGAACTTCGAGACGCCGTAGGCGATCGACAGGCCGGTCAGCGCCGTGCCGAGCGCCGCCTTCGAGTGCTCGGGGTGCTCGCGCAGGATGTCCGGGATCGCCAGCGCCATCGTGTTGCGCACGAGGTAGTAGGCGGCGTACCCGACGAAGATGCCGATGAAGACCTCGCGCCGCAGGCGCTTGTACGTCGGGTCGATCCGTTCGTCCGGCAGCGGCGACGCGAAGGGCGCCGGTCTCAGGAGTCCGATCATCGCGGCTCGCCTCCTCGCTCTGGCGGCAGAAGGATCTACGGACGGACGGGCGTCGGCTCCGGCAGCGGCATCCCCTTCTCGCGCAGCACCGCCCGCAGCCGGTCGGGCCGGTCGCTGATGATGCCGTCGACGCCCCAGCCGAGGATCCGCTGCATGTCCGCGGTCTCGTTGATCGTCCAGGGGATCACGGACAGGCCGAGCGCCTGCGCCTCGGCGGCCTGCTCCGCGGCGAGGTCGAGGAAGTTGGGAGACCAGACGCGGGCGCCGCTCGCCTTCACCAGCTTCGGGACCGATCGGCCGAAGTCGTCCGCGTCGAGGCCCCCGAGCCAGGGCGATGGGCCAGGCTGGCCGAACTGGATCGTGTCGTCCCCAGGGCGCTGGCTGGTGAGGGCCACGGTCGGCAGCTCGGGCGCGATCCGCCGGACGACCTCGAGCGTGCGCCAGTCGAAGGACTGGATCGCCGTGCGTTGCGCCATCCCGGCCTCGCGCACCACGCGCACGACGGCCTCGGCGAACGGCTCGGGGGCGAGCGTCACATCCGGCCGCGGCGGAAAGACCTTGGTCTCGATGTTGAAGCGGACGCTGCCGTTGCCGCTCTGCTTCACCAACGCGAAGACGTCGGCGAGCCGCGGCACGCGCTGCCCGTCGGCCGCCGCCTGCTCCGGATAGCGCGCCGCGTACGGCGTGCCCGGTTTGAGCCGGCCGACGTCGTAGCGCAGCACCTCGTCGTAGCGCAGCGCGAAGAAGGCCGCGCCGTGCCGTTCCAGGAAGCGCCCGGCCTCGTCGCGCGTGACGTCCGGGTTCAGCAGCGGGTCGTGGCTGACGATCACGACGCCGTCCCTGGTCACGGCGCAGTCGAGCTCGAGCGTCGTCACGCCGAGCGTCAGGGCTCCGGCGAAGGCGGCGAGCGTGTTCTCCGGCCAGAGCCCGCGCCCGCCGCGGTGGCCCTGCAGATCGAATGCCCGCTTGCCCGGCGGCTCCGCGCCCATCAGATCCGGCGCAGTGTAGGCGAGCGACAGCGTGAGCAGCGGCGCGAGGGCCCGCACGGCGAAGCCTGGCTGCAACATGAGCGGGAGCTTATCCCGTCATAGCGCCCGTGCGCGCCGCCCGTGCGACTTAGACTTTTCGGCGCCTTGAAGGACGCGGCTCTCGAGATCTGGAAGTTCGGCGGCGCCTCGGTGCGCGACGCGGCCGCGATCCGGCGCGCGGCGGCGCTGGTCGCGGGCCACCGCGGCCCGCTGCTGGTCGTGGTCTCGGCGCTGGCCGGCGTCACCGACCTGCTGCTCGACGGAGCGCGGCGCGCGGCGGCCGGGGAGACGCGCGCGCCCGAGGCGACGGCTGGCGCTTTCGCGCGGCGCCACCTCGAGGTGGCGCGCAGGCTCGGCGACGGGCGCGAGCGGCGCCGGCTCGAGGAGCAGCTCCGCGCGGCCGCCCGCGAGTACGAGGAGCTGGCGCGGGCGCTGCTGTCGCTGAAGACGCTGCCGGAGCGCGTCAGCGACCTGCTCGTCTCGCGCGGCGAGCGCGCCGCCGCGGCGCTGCTGCTGGTCGCGCTGCGCGCCGGCCGCCGGCGCGTCGCGCTGGTGGACGCGACGCTCTGCGTCGCCACCGACGGCGGCCACGGCGGCGCGACGCCCGACCTCGCGGCGACGCGCGCCCGCGCCCGGGCGCTGCTGCGCCCGCCGCTGCGCGGCCAGGGCGTCGTGATCGTGCCGGGCTTCCTGGGCCGCGCGCCGGACGGCAGCCTGACGACGCTCGGCCGTGGCGGCTCCGATCTCACGGCGACGCTGCTGGCGCGGGCGACCGGCGCCGCCCGCGTCGTGCTCTGGAAGGACGTGCCGGGCGTGCTGACCGCCGACCCGCGGCTGGTGCCGGACGCGCGGCTGATCCCGCAGCTCCACCAGGGCGAGGCGGCGGAGGCCGCCTACTACGGCGCCAAGGTGCTCCACCCGCGCGCGCTGATCCCGCTCGATGGCAGCCGCATCCCGCTGGTCGTGCGCAGCTTCCTCGACCCCGCGCGCCCGGGCACCGAGATCTCGACGCGCCGCACGCTGCCAGGCTATCCGGTGAAGGCGCTCGCCACGATCCCGGGGCAGGCGCTCGTCACCGTCGCGGGGCGCGGCCTGCTCGGCGTGCCGGGAGTCGCCGCGCGCGCGTTCGGGGCCGTCCACGACGCCGGCCTCTCGGTCTCGACCATCTTCCAGGCGAGCTCGGAGAGCTCGATCGGCTTCACGCTGCCCGAGACCGACGTGCCCGTCGCGCTGCAGGCGCTGCGGCGCGCCTTCCGCGAGGAGCTGGGCGCGGGCCTCGTCAGCTCGGTCGGCGCCGAGCCGGGGATGGCCGTGATCGCCGTGGTCGGCAACGGCATGGCCGGCACCCCCGGCATCGCGGCGCGCGTCTTCGGCGCGCTCGCGGAGGGCGGCGTCAACGTCGTCGCGATCGCCCAGGGCTCGTCCGAGCGCAACATCACCTTCGTGGTGCGCGCGAGCGAGGCGGGCCTCGCCACCCGCCGCGTCCACCAGGCCTTCCAGCTCTCCAAGATCGGCGGCGGCCAGGCGCGGGCGGCGCGGCACAGCGACGTGGTGCTGCTCGGCTTCGGCCGCGTCGGCCGCTCGCTGGCCGAGCAGATCGCCGCCTCGGGCCGCGAGCTGCGCGTGGCCGGCGTGCTGGACCGCTCGGGGTTCGTGTTCGAGCCCGACGGGCTCTCGCGGCGGAAGCTGCAGTTGCTGTCGCGCCGCAAGCACGAGGGCGCCGCGCTCGCCGAGCTCGGCGGGACGCGCGCCCGCGCGGCGGCGGCGCTCGCGTTCGCCGCCCTGCACGCCGTCTCACGCCCGATCCTGGTCGACGTCACCGCCGAGGAGACCGGCGAGCTGCTGCTCGCGGCGCTCGGCCACGGCTTCGACCTCGTGCTGGCGAACAAGCGGCCGCTGGCCGGCCCTCTGCGCGCGCACGACCGGCTGCTTCAGGCGGTCGCCGCCCGCGGGCGGCGGCTGCGCTTCGAAGCGACCGTCGGGGCCGGGCTGCCGATCCTCGACACCTGGCGCAAGCTGGTCGACACCGGCGACGCGGTGCGGCGGATCGACGGCTGCGTCAGCGGCACGCTCGGCTTCGTGCTGTCGGCGCTCGACCGCGAGGTGCCGTTCTCCCAGGCCGTCGCCGAGGCGGTGCGGCAGGGATACGCCGAACCCGACCCGCGCGAAGACCTCTGCGGGCTCGACGCGGCGCGCAAGGCGCTGATCCTCGGGCGTCTGCTCGGCTACCGCGGCCCGGCGCCGGCGCCCGAGAGCCTGGTGCCGAAAGCCCTACGGCGGGTGTCGCCGGCCGAGTTCGCGCGCCGGCTGCCCGAGCACGACGCGGCCATCGCGAGGCGCGCGCGGCGCGAGCGCGAGCGTGGCCGCGTCCTGCGCTACGTCGTGAGCGCCTCCCCGCGCCGCGTCAGCGCGGGACTGCAGGCCGTGCCGGCCGGCTCTCCGATCGGCTCGCTGGAGGGCACCCGCAACCTGGTCTGCTTCACCACGCGCCGCTACCGGCGCGAGCCGCTGGTGATCACCGGACCCGGCGCCGGGGCCGATGTCACCGCCGCGGGCCTGCTCGCCGACATCCAGGATCTCGCCCGACAGCGCGTCGACTGACCCCGCCGCCCTTCGCCCGCGAGGCCCCAGGAATCGGGCCAGAGCAGCGCAGCGAAACGACCGACCGGCCGGTCGTACGGCCAGCTTCGGCTGCGTTGACAGCCCGTTCCCGGGACACAAGAATCCTCGTCCACCTTCACCAAGGAACAGCGATGACACCTGCCGAGACATTTGTCGAAGAGGTCGCGAGGACCACGCGGCCCGAGAAGGTCGTCTGGTGCGACGGCTCCCAGGCGGAGAACGACCGGCTCGTGGAGCTGATGCTGGAGGAAGGCAGCCTGGAGCGGCTGAACCAGAAGGAGGCGCCGGGCTGCACGCTGCACCGCAGCCACCCCTCGGACGTCGCCCGCACCGAGCACCTCACCTTCATCTCGAGCGAGCGGCAGCAGGACGCCGGACCGACGAACAACTGGATGTCTCCGGCCGACGCGCGGCGGCGGGTGTGGCCGCTCTTCGACGGCGTGATGCAGGGCCGTACCCTGTACGCCGTGCCGTACCTGATGGGCCCGGTCGGGTCGCCCTTCAGCAAGGTGGGCATCGAGATCACCGACAGCGCCTACGTGGTCGCGAACATGCGGATCATGACCCGCATGGGGAAGGCCGCGCTCGATCAGCTCGGCACCAGCGACGACTTCGTGCCCGGCGTGCACTCGACCGGCGATCTCTCGCCCGAGCGCCGCTTCATCGTCCACTTCCCGGAGAGCCGCACGATCTGGAGCGTCGGCTCCGGTTACGGCGGCAATGCCCTGCTCGGCAAGAAGTGCTTCGCGCTGCGCATCGCGAGCACGATGGCGCGCGACCAGGGCTGGCTGGCCGAGCACATGCTGATCCTGGAGCTGCAGCTGCCCGGCCAGGAGCCACGCTACGTGGCGGCCGCCTTCCCCTCGGCCTGCGGCAAGACGAACCTGGCGATGCTGGTCTCGCCGCTGGAGCACCTGGGCTACACGGTGCGCACGATCGGCGACGACATCGCGTGGCTGCGGCCGGGTCCCGACGGCCGGCTGTGGGCGGTCAACCCGGAGGCCGGCTTCTTCGGTGTGGTGCCGGGCACTGGTCCCGACACGAACCCGAACGCGCTCGCCACCATCCGCCGCGACACCATCTTCACGAACGTCGCGGTCTCTCCCGACGGCATCCCCTGGTGGGAGGGCAAGGACAAGCAGCCGCCGGCCGGCCTGATCGACTGGACCGGACAGCCGTGGAACGGCAAGGACAAGGCGGCGCATCCGAACTCGCGCTTCACGGTCGCCGCCCGGCAGTGCCCGAGCATCTCGAGCCGCTGGGAGGACCCGCAGGGCGTGCCGATCTCGGCCATCATCGTCGGCGGCCGCCGGGCGCGGCTCGCGCCGCTCGTGTTCGAGGCGCGCGACTGGGCGCACGGCGTCTTCGTCGCGGCGACGATGGGCTCGGAGACGACGGCGGCGGCGACCGGCAAGGTGGGCGTGGTGCGCCGCGACCCGATGGCGATGCTGCCCTTCTGCGGCTACAACATGGGCGACTACTTCGGACACTGGCTGCACATGGGCCGCGCCGTCAACCGGCCCCCGGCCGTGTTCCACGTCAACTGGTTCCGCCAGGACGAGAACGGCAAGTTCCTCTGGCCCGGCTACGGGCAGAACCTGCGCGTGCTGATCTGGATGATGGAGCGCATCGCCGGCAAGGCCGGCGCCGAGGAGACTCCGATCGGGCTGGTGCCGCGCCCGGGCGACCTCAACCTCGACGGTCTCGACCTGCCGCGCCCCTCGCTCGAAAAGCTGCTGCGCGTGGACCGCGAGGAGTGGGCGGCCGAGGTGCCCGAGATGCGCGCCTTCTTCGACCGCTTCGGCAGGCACCTGCCGCACGAGCTGTCGAGCGAGCTCGAGTCGCTCTCGCAGCGGCTGGGGGTCGAAGCCACCGCCTGAGGTGGTCGGCGGGTCCGATCCCCGAAATGTGACACAGCTGTGACACAGGCGGCCCGCGCTTCCTGAGACAATCGCCGTCCAAATGCTCGATCGAGTCCCAGCCGCCCCTGTGCCTTCCGCCGAGGTGTCGCTCCCCGAGCCGCCGGCCGCCGCGCCCTCGCTGCGCCAGCTGGTGGCGCCGTTCGCCCAGGCCGACGACCGGCGCGCGGCGTTCCAGCTCGCGACGACCGCGCTGCTGTTCGCCGCCGGCTGGGCCGCGATGGCCTTTGGGGTGCTGCAGGGCTGGAACTACGGGCTGGTGCTGCTCTTGGGCGTGCCGGTCGCCGGGCTCTTCGTGCGCCTGTTCATCTTCCAGCACGACTGCGGCCACGGCTCCTTCTTCAGCCGCGGCAAGTGGAACGACGCCGCCGGTCGCGTGCTGGGCGTCGTGACGCTGATGCCGTACGCGTACTGGCGCAGCACCCACGCCATCCACCACGCGACCTCGGGCAACCTCGACCGCCGCGGCTTCGGGGACATCGACACGCTCACCGTGGCCGAGTACCGGCAGGCCGCCTGGTGGCGGAAGCTGGCGTACCGCTTCTACCGCAGCACTCCGGTGCTGCTCGGTATCGGGCCGGTCTACCAGTTCGTGCTGAAGCACCGCCTGCCGCTCGACCTGCCGCGCTCGTTCAAGAAGGAATGGGCGAGCATCTGGTGGAACGACCTGGCGCTCGTCGGCGTCGGCCTGACGCTGGCGCTGACAGTCGGCTGGAAGACGCTCCTGCTCGTGCACGGGCCGCTGGCGCTGCTCGGCGGCGCCGCGGGCGTCTGGCTCTTCTACGTGCAGCACCAGTTCGAGGACACCTACTGGGCGCGCGACGGTGCCTGGAGCCTCGAGCGCGCGTCCTTCCAGGGCAGCTCGCACTTCGACCTGCCGGCGCTGCTCCACTGGTTCAGCGGCAACATCGGCTATCACCACGTGCATCACCTGGCGAGCCGGGTTCCGAACTACCGCCTGCGCGAGTGCTACGAGTCCCACCCGAAGCTGCAGCAGGCCCCGCGCCTGACGCTGCGCACCAGCCTGCGCTCGGCGGGCCTCAAGCTCTGGGACGAGGATAAGCAGCGCCTCGTGCCGTTCTCCGCGATCTAATACCCCGTCCTCTCCCGAGGGCGCTCGTCCGGGGTTAGCCTTGGCTGGTCAGGAGCTTCCGGCCATGAGGCACGCCCCGCCCGCCGTCTTCGCTGATCCCGACACGCTCATTGCGCTGCCGCCCTCCAAGCCGGGCGCCGGCTGGTAGCGGCGGATAGGGGACGGTTGACGCGGTTCGCGCAGATTCTGCTTCGGCTCGCCGCCTTCGCCGTCTTCCTGCTCGCGGCCGCCGTCGTCGCCCTGCGCACGCCGCCGGCGCGCGAGGCTCTCGGCGGGGCGATCGCTCGCGCGGGCGCGGCCCAGGGCTTCGCGGTCCGCCTGGGCGAGATCGAGATCGAGCCGCTGCGCCGCGGCGTCGTGCTGCGCGACTTCTCGGCGGAGTCGGCCGGGCCCGAGCAGGTCGCGCTCGCGGCGGCCGAGGTCCGTGTCCAGCTCGCGTGGCGCGCGCTGCTGGGCGCCCCGGCCCTGGAACGGGTCGAGATCCGCGACGCGCGCCTGCGCGTGACGCGTCGCCAGGCCCCGCTCGCGCCCCCGCCCGCGGCGCCGGCCGCGAGCGCCGAAGGATCGGGCGCGGCGCTGACGATCGGTTCGCTGCGGCTCGACGCTCTGGCGATCGAGTACGAGGACGCCGCGGCAGGCGTCGTCGCGAAGCTCCCGGCGCTCGCGATCGAGCTCGCCTCCGCGCAGGGTCGGGCGACGGGCGCGGTCGAGTTTCGGGGCGAGGGGCGCCTCGCCTCGAACGGCGAGACCCAGCCGCTCGTGATCGAGGGCGGGCCGCTCGCGCTCGAGGCGGACTCGCTCGAGCTCCGCTCGCTCGCGCTGCGCCTCGGCCCCAGCAGCCTGCGCGCGAGCGGCCGCGTCGACCGCCTGACGCGCGCGCCCGCTTTCGACCTGCGCCTGTCGGGCACGCTCGACCCCGCCTCGCTCGGCGCGGCCGCGGGCGAGCTGCGCGGGAGCCTGCCGGTCACCGCGCGCGTGACGGGCCCGGTCGCTGAGCCGCGCCTGGAGTTCGCCGTGGAGGACGGCACGCTCGCCTGGGGTGCCTTGCCCCCGCTGCGCGTGCGCGCCGCCGGGGCGCTGGCCGAGGCCGCCGTCGAGCTGCGCAGCCTCTCGGCCGATTGGGCGGGCGGCCGCGTCGAAGGCGAGCTGCGCGCCGGGCTCGAGAGCGACAGCGGCCAGGGCCGGCTGCGCTGGCGCGGCCTCGACGCCGGGCTCCTCGCCCGGCAGCTCGGGGCGCCGCCCGGGCTCCTCGCGGGCGGCCTCGACGGCGAGGCGCGCCTGCGCTGGCGGGCCGCGCGGCTCGACGCCGTCGACCTCACGGCGCGTCTGCTGGCGAACGGCCAGGGCGCGCCGGCCGAGCTCGCGGTCAGCGGCGAGAGCCGGCTCGAGGCCCGCGGCGGCGGCTTCACCCTCGGTTTCAGCCACGGGCTCGGCGACGCCGTCGTCGTCACCGCGCAGCTCGCGGGCCGCCTGGGCAGCAGCCTGGCCGCTTCGACGCTCGAGGGCCCGCTGCGCCTCGAGCTGCGCGATGCCGCCAGCCTGCTGCGCCACGCCGGATCCGCCGTCCCGGTCGCGGGGCGGCTGGATGCCGCGCTGCGGCTGGGCGGCACGCTCGGCCGGCCCGACCTGCGCGGGCCGATCGAGGGCAGCCTGCGCTACGAGGAACGGCCCGTGCGCGTGACCGGCGGGCTTGCGGCCGACGCTTCCGGGATCGCGCTCGACGGCGTGCGCATCGAGCTGCCGAAGGCGAGCGCCACGCTCGACGCCCGGGCCCGCTGGCCGGACGGCACGCTCGCCGGCACGCTCGCGGCTCGCGTCGACGCGCTCGGCGAGCTGCCCGGCGTGAGCGCCGATCTCGGTCTGGCCGGTCGGGCGCGCGCCGAGATCACGCTCGGAGGGACGCTGTCGACTCCGAGCGCAAGGGGCCCGCTGAGCGGGGAGGATCTTCGCGTGCTCCGCCGCACGCTCGGCGCGGCGCGCGCCGACGTCGATCTCGACGGGGGCCGGCTGCAGGTCGTGGCCGACGTCCCCGAGCTCGCGGCCCATGGGCGCCTCGAGTACGAACGGCGCGCCGGGCGCGCCGGCCTGGAGCTGGAGCTGCGCGACAGCGATCTCGCGCGCCTGCTGCCGCCGCTGGCCGACGGCGTGACCGGCCTGCCGGGCCGCATCTCGGCGAGCCTGTCGGCGCGGGGCACGCTGGGCGGCGCCGAACCGAAGCTCGAATCTCTGCGCCTCCAGCTGGGCGCGCTGGCGGCGTCGCGCGCGGGCCTCGACGTCCGGCTCGAGCGGCCGGCCGAGGTCCGCTTCGACGGCCGGGCTCTGCAGGTGGACGGCCTCGCGCTCCGCATCGCCGAGAGCCGGCTGGAGCTGGCGGGACGCAGCGCAGGCGCCGAGGTCCCATTGCTGGAGGCACGGCTCGAAGGCCGGCTCCAGGACCTGCGCGAGGCACTGGTCTCGTTCGTGGGCGACGCGAACGTGCCGAAGCTCGAGGGCGATCTGGCCGCGCGCGTCTCGCTGCGCGGGGCGCCGGGACTCTCCGGACTCGAAGGCGAGATCCGGGTGACGGGGGGCCGGCTGGACCTCGGCGGCCAGCGGCTGTCCTCGCTCGGCGCACGCGCCGTGCTTTCGCCCTCGGGCGCGCGGCTCGAGGAGCTGACGGCCTCCTGGCGTGGCGCCGCCCTCGCGGCCTCCGGGGTCCTGCCGTGGCGCCTCGTCGAGGCGCTGCCCGCGAGCTGGCGGGCCAGGGCCTCCGCGGCGGACGGGCCGGCGCGTCTCACCGCCACGCTGCGCGGCCTGGACGTGGCGGGTCTCGTGACGAGCCCGGCCGCGAACGGGAGCGACAACCGGACCGCCGCCAGCGGCAGCCTCGACGCCGATCTGACGCTCGAAGCCGGCGCCCTCGAGGCCTCGGCGCTGCGCGGCAGCGCCTCGATCACGCCGCGCTCGGTCTCGCTGGCGCGTGCGCCGATCGAGGCGGAACCGCTCCGCCTCGAGCTGGCCGGCGGGCGCCTGCGTCTCGAGCCGTGGCAGGTCCGGGGCGCCGGCACGGACCTGCGCCTCGATGCAGAGCTGACGCTCGTTCCGGGGCGGGCGCTCGAGGCCGCGGCTCTCGCCGCGGGCCTGCGCGGGGACGTGGACCTCGAGCTGCTCTCGCCGTTCCTGCCGTTCCGGACGGCGGGCCAGGCCCGGCTCGAGCTGCGCGCCGGCGGCTCGCCGGCCCGGCCGAGCTTCGCCGGCGAGGCCCGGATCAGCGATGGGCTCGTCGTCATGCGCGCCCCGCGCCTGCTCGCCGAGGGCGTTGCGGGCCGCCTGCTGTTCGACGGCTCCCGGCTCCAGGTTCTCGACTTCTCCGGCGAGCTGAACGGCGGCAAGGCCAGCCTCTCCGGCGAGCTCGCCCTGTCGGGAGCGCGTCCGACGGCGGGCCGCATCGCTTTCGGCGGCAAGGGCGTCGGGCTCGAGTGGCCTCAGGACTGGCGCAGCGAGCTGGACCTCGACCTCGTCTACTCCGTCGAGGGGCGCCGGCAGAAGCTCTCCGGTGAGGTGCAGGTGCTGCGCGGCGGCTATCGGCGCAACCTGATCATCACCGCGCTCGCCAGGCAGGCGCTGCAGGCGGCGCCCGTCGATCCCGCGCTGCTCGCGGCGCCTTCCGCCTTCGACCGCATGCAGCTCGACGTCCGCGTGCGATCGAGCGAGGAGCTGGTGATCGACACCAACTTCGGGCGGGCGGGCCTGCTGCTCGACCTGCGCAGCGTCGGCACCTACGCGCACCCGGGCCTGCTGGGACGCGTCAGCACGGAGCCCGGCGCCGAGGTGTATTTCGGCGGGCTGACCTACGCCGTGGAGAGCGGCCTCGTCACCTTCGCGAACGCCTCCGCCGTCGAGCCGCAGATCGACGCGAGCGCCACCACCAACGCGGGAGGCAAGCGGGTGACCGTACGGGTCTCGGGCGCCTACGGCCGCCTGCGCACGCAGCTGAGCTCCGACCCGCCTTTGTCCGAGAGCCAGATCACCTCGCTGCTGCTGACCGGGCGCAGCGACTCGTCGGCGGCGGCGGACAGCGCGCAGGTGCTGGCGTCGCTGTCCGGCGGCCTGCTGGGCGCCGCCGGCAGCGCGCTCGGCCTCGAGTCGGTGAGGGTCGAGCGCGGCCAGCAGGGGGAGGACCTCGACTTCGACCCGACCGAGATCGCCTCCGAAGCGGACCCCTCGGCGCGCCTGACGTTCACCAAGCGCCTCGGCTCGCGCCTGCGCGTCACCTTCTCGCAGGACCTGAAGACGAGCGGCAACCTGAGCTGGATCGTGGGCTACTCGCCGCTGCCGGGCATCGAGACCCGCGTCTCGCTGCGCGACGACCAGAGCTACGCGCTGCAGCTGAGGCACGACGTCCAGCTCGGCGGGCCGAAGGCGGATGCCGGCCGCCAGCGGAGTCCGGAGATCCGCGCGATCCGCATCGAGGGCGCCCAGGCGCTGTCCGAGCACAGGCTGCGCTCGCGCCTGCGTCTGCGGCCGGGCAAGCGCTTCGACGTGATCCACTGGAACCAGGACCGCGAGCGGCTCGAGCAGCTGCTGGTCGAGGCCGGGCGCTACGCGGGTCGCGTCGGCGCGCGGCGCGAGTCGGCGACGGACGCCGACGGCCGGCCCCTGCTCGATCTCGTCTACTCGTTGCACGAGGGCCCTCCGACGCGAGTGGAGATCGCGGGCGCGAGCCCCGGGCAGCAGGAGGCGCTGCGAGGAGCGGCCATCGACGCGTGGCGCGAGATGCCGATCCCGGCGTTCCTCGAGCCAGAGGCGGAGCTGCGGGCGCGCCGCCGCCTCGCGCGCGAGGGCTTCGTGCGGGCGGCCGCGAAGGCCACCGCCTCGCAGCAGGCGAACGGCAGCCGCCTGTTGCGCCTCGAGGTCACGCCGGGGCCGCGGGCCGCCACGCGGCGGCTGGAGCTCGCCGGCGCTGCGACGCTCGACGCCGCTGCAATCGAGGCGCGGGTGCAGCCGCTGTTGCTGGACGGCATCGGCTGGATCGACCCCGCGCGCGTGGAGGAGGCCGTGCTGTCGGTGGCCTCGGCCGCCGGCCTCGTCGGGACCCGTGTGCGGGTCGGCGCCGCCCGCGTCGAGGCGGAGGTCGCCGTGCTGCCCGTCGAGATCCAGGAGGGCAAGCCGTTGCGGCTCGGCCGCCTCTCGGTTCGGGGCCCGGCCGGCATCGGCGAGCCGGAGCTTCTGGGGTTGCTGGCGCTCGAGCCCGAGGCGCGCCTCACGCCCTCGTCGACCCACGCAGCGCTCGAGCGGGTCAGCCGTCGTTACGAAGAGCGCGGCTACATGCGGGCCTCGCTGCGCTGGACCGGGAGCGCGGATCTCGAGGACGGGCGCGCCGACCTGACGCTCGTCATCGCCGAGGGTCCGCGCAGGACGCTGGCCAGGGTCGAGGTGAGCGGCCGGCGCACGCTCAGGCCGGAGCTGATCGAGAAGGCGGTGGGGCTGGCCCCGGGCGACGCGCTCGACCCGGAGGCGCTCGCGCGAGCGACGCGCCGGCTGTACGAGACGGGCGCAGTCCGCTCGGCCGAGGTGGCGGCGCGCGAGCCACAGCGCGCTCCGGAGGCCGCGGCTGAAACCCCGGCGCCCGAGGCGCCCGCCACGGCGCCGTCGCCGGAGGCCTCGGCAGCCGCGACCCCGGCGTCCCCGAGCGTCGTCTCGCCCGAGGCCGCCCCGCGCGCGCCGGCACCGGCGGAAGAGGCGCTGGTCGTCGACGTGAAGCTGCAGGAGTGGCCGGCCTGGCGCCTGCGCTACGGCCTGCAGCTCGTCGGCGACGAGAACCCGCTCTCGGACGTCGGCCAGGAGCGCTTCTCGTTCGGCGCGGCGGCGGACGTGACGCGGCGCAACCTGTTCGGCCGGCTGCTGAACGGCGGCGTGTCGGGCGCCTACCGCGGCGTCGAGCGCGAGCTACGCGGCTACCTGAGCAAGCCGCGCTTCCTGGACCGCGCGATCCGCAGCAGCCTGTACCTCGAGTACGTCCGCGAGAAGCTGTTCGCCGACGTCACCGAGGACCTGTTCCTGCGCGAGAGCCGCAAGGCCACGCTCGAGCAGCGCATCGGTGAGCGCGGCGAGCCCGCCTTCGCCTGGAGCTACGAGCTCGACTTGCTGCGCTTCCGCACCGAGATCCCGATCATCGGCGAGCTGGTGACCGACTGGCGCATCGCGACGGTCAACCTCACCGGCGCGCTCGATCGCCGCGACGACCTGATGGACCCGCGCCAGGGCAGCTTCAGCTCGCTCAACTTCCAGTGGGGCGACAAGATCGTCGGCTCGGAGCTGGACCTGCGGCGCCTGCTCGCGCAGCAGTTCCTGTTCGTGAGGCTGCCCGCGCGCGCGACCTTCGCGACGGCGGCGCGCTACGAGCGCGTCTCGGGCCAGGCGCTGTCGCTGCTCGCCTCCGAGCGCCTGCGCGCGACGGGGCCCAACACGGTGCGCGGGTACGAGAACGACGACTCGCTGATCCGCGACATCATCGCCGGCCTCGGCGGCAGCACCTCTCTGCTGGTGCTGAACCAGGAGCTGCGGCTGCGCCTGACCGGCTTCGTGGGCGCCGTCGGCTTCTTCGACTACGGCCTGATCTCGGGCAGCCTGCGCGGCGCGACCGAGCGCGAGGGCCTCAGCAGCCTGGGGCTCGGCTTGCGCTTCACGACCCCGGTGGGCCTGATCCGCTTCGACTGGGCGCAGCCGCTCGATCCCGACAGCCGGGGCCAGAAGAAGCCGAAGTACTACCTCGGCCTCGGCCACGCCTTCTAGGCGGCGGCGCCCTCGCTCATCTCGGACACGGTGCTGAGCGCCTTCAGCAGCTCGCCCGCCGAGGCGAAGCGGCGCGCCGGGTCCTTCTCCAGGCACTTCAGCACGATCGCCTCGAGCTCCACCGGCAGCGAGCGGTTGAACTGCTTGAGCCGCGGCGGCGGGGTCTGGATGTGGGCGAGCACGACCGCCATGATGGTGTCGCCCAGGAACGGCAGGCGGCCGCCGAACATCTCGAACAGCACGACGCCCAGCGAGTAGATGTCGGAGCGGAAGTCGGAGCCCTTGCCCTGCGCCTGCTCGGGCGGCATGTAGTCGGGCGTGCCCATCACGGTGCCGTCGCTGGTGAGGCCGGCCTGGCCGCCCTTCACCTCGTTGGCCCGCGCGATGCCGAAGTCCATGATCTTCAGGTCGCCGGTCTCGGGCAGGATCAGCATGTTGTGCGGCTTGATGTCGCGGTGCACGACGCCCTCGTGGTGCGCCGCCTCGAGGCCGTGGCACATCTGCTTGGCGATGCGCAGGCCGACGCCCAGAGGCAGCGCGCCCTTGTTCGCGATCAGGTCCTTCAGCGTGACGCCCTCGACGTACTCCATCGAGATGAAGGGCGTGCCGCCGGCGTCGCCGATGTCGTGGGTGCGCAGGATGTTGCGGTGCGAGATCTTGCGCGCGAGCTTCGTCTCGGCCTTGAAGCGCTCCAGGATCGTGGGATCGTCCTTCACGATCTCGGGGCGCAGCACCTTGAGCGCCACCACCTCGTCGAGCTGGCGGTCGTGCGCGCGATAGACGACGCCCATGCCGCCCTTGCCGAGCGTGCCCTCGATCTCGTAGCGGCTCGCGAACAGCGTGCCCTTCTCGATGCGGACGCCGGCCGGGGCCTGCAGCGCTGCCGTCTCGGCCGTGGAGAGCGTCGAGGCGCCGGGCGGCGCGGCCGTCGTCACGCCGGCGCCCTTCTTCATCATGGTCATGCCTTCGCGCAGGAAGCCGATCAGCTGCTCCTTCTCGCGCAGGTCTGTCAGCAGGCTGTTGAAGGCGCGCGCCAGCGTGCCGATCTCGTCGCTGGTCGCCACCGAGACGGCGCGCGAGTAGGAGCCGTCGCGCGCCTTCTCGACGAGCTTCACCAGCAGCCGCACCGGGCCCGTGATGCGGGTGGCGGCGACGTAGCCGGCGCCCAGCGCGATCGCCATCACGCCGAGCGAGACCAGCACCAGCCCGTTGCGGAACTGGCGGAACGAGGCGAGCTCGGTGGCGAGGCTGCGCAGCGCGACGACCGAGCCCACGGTCTCGCCGGTGGCCGCCTTCAGCGGCACCACCACCGCGACGTGCTCGTCACCGCCGAGGCTGAGCTCGAAGGGCTCGGCGCCCTGGTCGGCCGCGAAGCTCGGCATGCCGAGGGCGGCCTCGAGGTCGGCCTCGCGGGCGGCCAGCGTCGAGACCGAAAGCTGCGGCGCCTGGCCCCTGGCGCGCGTCAGGTAGGCGATCTCGCTGTGGGTCAGCTTGCGGATGTCGTTCGCCAGCTGCTCGTTGATCGCGTAGCTCGCGATCAGCACGCCTTTGAGATCTGGGCCCGTCAGCATCGGCACCGAGACGGCGTGGAACAGGCGGTCGCCCTCGCGCCAGACGGTGGCCGACTCCTCGCCTTCCATCGGCTTCATCACCAGGGGGTCCTTGGACAGGTCCTGGCCCTGCGCCTGCGGGCGATCGGTGCGCGCCACCACGACGCCCTCGGGGTCGGTGGCGATGAAGAAGTCGGCCTTCAGCTCGCGGTTGCGCTCCTGGAGCTGGTCGAGCACCGACGCCTCGTCGCGCGTCTCGACGTAGGCCTTGAAGTAGGGGTCGTTGCCCAGCACCCGAATGCCGAGCTTCAGCTTGTTGTAGCGGTCCTGCTGGAAGGTCTCCCAGACGCTCTTCGTCTCCGAGAGCGCCTCGCTGATCGCGTTGCGGGCGAGGCGGTTGGCCTGGAAGGTGGTGAACGCCAGCGTGATCGCCACCAGAGCCACCACCAGCGCCGAGACGAACGCGAGGATCTTCTGGGTGAGTCCCATGCCCTCCTCAGTACTTCTCTCGACGGTCGTAGTCGGACCCGTCCTTGCGCTTGTGCGGCAGGCGCTTGTAGTTGGAGCCGTCGAGCTTCAGCGCGAGGCCTGCCGCGCCGTCCTGACCCACCGTCACCGGCAGGGCCGCCTCGCCGCCGCGCTCGTGCCACGCGCGCAGCGTGTAGCTGCCGGGCGGCACGCCCTCGAGCGCGAAGGAGCCGTCCTTCGCGGCCTTCGCGTAGTAGGGGCTGTCGCTGACCACCACGATGGCGCTCATCTGCGGGTGGATGTTGCAGTAGACGCGCACCACGCCGGGCCGGCTGAAGGTCTGCGCGCCGCTCTTCGGTCGCTTGTAGAGCTGCAGGTCGAAGCGGTTCTCGCCCGAGACCGAGAACACGTTGTGGAAGATCGGGTCCTCGTTCGGGAACAGCACGGTGCTGCCGACGCCGACGGCCACCACCCTCGGGATGAACTGCTTGCCCTTCATCGTCACGACCGCCTTGCCGGGCTGCGGCTTCGTCTTGACGCCGTCGATCCAGACCACGGCCTCGGACATGTCGCTGGCGCTGCGCCCGCCCTTCTCGAGGATCTGGAGCCGGCCGCTGACGGTCGCGGCGGCGCCGGGAGGGGCCGCGCAGAGCACCAAGCTGGCGCCGACGAACGCCGCAATCGACCAGAGCTGACGTCGCACGTGACCTCCGGAGAGAGGCAGGAGTGTAGCACGCAGGCTGGAGTAGACTCCGGCCGCCTATGTGGCTGCTGCCGTTGATCTTCGCGGCCGGCGTCGACGGCGGCGCCGCCCTGCGCCACGCCTCCGCGCTCGCAGCTTTGGGGCCCCATCCCTGGGGCTCGCCGCGCACGCGCTTCGCCGCCCAGTACGTCGCCGCCGAGCTGCGGCAGCTCGGCGTCAGCGAGGTGCGGCTGCAGGACTTCGAGAGCCACGGCCTCCGGGGCGCCAACGTGATCGGCGTGCTGCGCGGCGCGAGTCCTGAGACGATCCTGATCGGGGCCCACCACGACACGGCGCCCGCAGCGCCCGGCGCCTACGACGACGGCGGCGGGGTCGGCATCCTGCTCGAGCTCGCGCGGGTGCTGGCGGCCGAGCGCGAGCGCCCGCGCACGCTCGTGCTCGCCAGCTTCGACGCGGAGGAGGCGGAGTCGCAGAGGCCGGAGCAGGCAGCCGGCTCCAAGGCCTTCGTGCAGGCCCTCGGCAAGGAGGCGGCGAATCTGGTCGGCGCGATCGTGATCGAGATGAGCGGCCAGAAGGGCGGCGAGCCCGTGTTGCACACGATCGCCTACGCCGATCCGTTGCGTCCCGGGTCCAGCGTGGTCGCGCCGGGCTGGCTGGTCGCCGCCGCGCTGTCGGGCGCCGCCGAGGCGGGCGCGCCCCTGCGCGTCGGCGACCGGCTGCTCGCCTGGGTCTACCAGCCCGCCGTGCGCTTCCTGAGGGTGCGGCTCTACGGCGACGACATCTCGTTCCTGCGCGCCGGCCTGCCGGCGGTCTTCGTCTCGGACTCGTCGCTGACGCGCTTCTATCCCTGGTACCACGCCGCGGGCGACACCGCCGACAAGCTCGACGCGGGCGCTCTCGAGCGCACGGGCCGGGCCGTGCTCGGCGCCGTGCGCAGGCTCGAGCGCGTGGAGCGGGGACCTGCCGTGCAGCCGAGCTGGTTCGCGCTATTCGGCCTGGTGATCCCGGGCGCCGGCCTCGGCCTGCTCGGCGTGCTGGCGCTGTTGCCGGGCCTCTCGCGCGCCCGGAGCGCGAGCGGGCCCGCGAAGGCCGCCCGCGCCATGCAGGCGCTGCTGTTTCTCGTGTTGCTCTGGTGGCATCCCGTGCCGGCGCTCTGGCTGCTGGCGCTGCCGACGGCCGTCCTCGCCTTCGGGCGATCGAGGCGCGCGCTCGCGCTCGCGCTGCTCCCGCTGCTGGCCCTCGCCGGCATGGGCGTTGCCGGCTACCTGCGCGGCGCGGGGCCCGAGGGCCGCATCGTGGCCGGGTTCTGGCCCAGCAGTTGGGAGCTCGCCGCCTTCGCCCTGGCGCTGGGCCTGCTCTTCGTCCCGCTCGGCCCCTCCGGCAGCGGTCCGAAGAAGGTCAGGCTGAGGGGCCCCAGCCGCCGCGGCCTGCCGCGCTAGCAGCTTCCGCAGCCGTTCGGGCCGTGCCACAATCTGCGGCCAAGTGGAAAAGATTCTCGAAGGCGACCTGTCTCGCTTCGAGCTGCCCGACCTGCTCACGTTCCTGAACATGGGCAAGCGCACGGGCGTCCTCGTGCTCGAGAGCACCGAGCAGGAGACCAAGATCTTCTTCACCGAGGGCCGCCCGATCTTCGCCACCTCGACCAAGGAGGAGCTGCGGATCGGCGCGATGCTCGTGCGGCAGGGCCGCCTCAAGGAGAGCGACATCGAGCGGGTGCTCGGCGCGCAGCGCGCCCCCGGCGCGCGCATCGGCGAGGCGCTGCTGGCGGAGCGGCTGCTGACGCGCGAAGAGCTCGCCTCGTTCCTCAAGGTGCAGGTGTCGGAGATCATCTTCGACACCTTCAGCTGGCACGCCGGCAGCTTCACGCTCTACGACAAGATCCCGCCGCCCTCGACCGCCGTCACGCTGGTGATGGACCTGCAGAACCTGATCATGGAAGCCGTGCGCCGCATCGACGAGCGCGGCAGGCTCTCCGAGGTCTTCCCCGATCTCAACATGGTCGCCGAGGCCGTGGCGAACCCCGAACGCGTCAAGCAGAGCGTCACGCTGACGCGCGAGGAGTGGCAGGTGCTGTTTCTGGTGGACGGCCGCCGCAGCCTGGCCGAGGTCTGCCGCCTGGCCGGCAGCGCCGACGACCTCGGCACCTTGCAGATCGTCCACAACCTGGTGGCCGCCAACCTGGTCACGATCGTGCCGGCGCTGGCGCCGACGGCGCCCGGCAGCGAGCCGCCGCCGGTCGCCGAGTTCACGCAGAAGGTCGACATCACCAAGCCGGCGGCGACGCAGCCGAAGCCGCCGGCGGTCGAGTTCACCGCGGGGGTGCCGAAGTCGCGGGCGATCGAGGACGACACTCACGAGATCGTCTCGCACGACGCGGTGCGCTATCTGGGCCAGGCGCGCACGATGACGGTCAGCCGGCTGCTGCTCGCCGAGCTCGGCCGGCCCGAGACGTCCTTCCCGCTCAGCAAGGACTCGGCGACGCTCGGCCGCCACCGCAACAACGACATCGTGATCTCCGACCCCAAGGTGAGCTCGTTCCACGCCCGCATCGACCGCGTGGAGAACGGGCACCTGCTGGTGGACCTGAAGAGCCGCAACGGCAGCTACGTGAACGCGCGACGGGTCGAGAACCAGCTGTTGAAGAACGGCGACGAGGTCCGCGTGGGCACCGCGCGGCTGACGTACAAGGTCGACTACGTCGCCCAGTCCTGAGCTCCGCTAGGCGGAGCGCGCGAGCAGCGCCTCGACCTCCTCGCGCCGCGGCATCACGTCCGAGCAGCTGACGCGGCTCACCACCAGCGCGGCGCTGGCGTTGCCCCAGCGCAGGCTCTCCGCCAGCGGGCGGCCCTCGAGCTGGGCGTGCAGGAAGCCCGCGGCGAAGCCGTCTCCGGCGCCGATCGTGCTCGCGACCGTCACCGGCAGCGGCGTCTCGCGATACGCACCGCCCGCCTCGTAGGCCTCGACGCCCGCGTCGCCCAGCTTGCGCACGACGACGCCGACGCCCGCTGCGTGCACGGCCCTGATCTGGGCCGTGGGCTCGCCGTTTCCCGTCAGCAGCGCCAGCTCCTCCTGGTTGCCGATCACCAGATCGACGTCCGCCAGCACCGCGCGCGCCGCGCGCCCCGCCGCGTCCGGGCCGCTCCAGGAGCTCGCACGGTAATCCACGTCGAACGCGGTGCGCACCGAGGCGGCGTGCGCGGCCCGCAAGGCGGCGCGCGAGGCGTCCGACGACGGCGCGGCGGCCAGGCTGGTGCCGTTCGTCACGAACAGGCGCGCCCGCGCCACGGCTGCCGCCGCCTCGGGCTCGAGCCGGGTCTCGAGATCCGCGGGCCGCTCGCGGTAGAAGACCTGGCGAAAGCCGTGCGGCGGGCAGATCTCGCCCAGCGCCAGCGAGGTGCGGTGGCCGGCGACCCGCCGCACGAAGCGCGTCGCGACGCCCTCCTGCTCGAGGAAGCCCAGCAGGTAGTCGGCGATCAGGTCGTCGCCCACGGCGCTCACCAGCGCCACCGAGTGCCCGAGCCGCGCCAGGCCCACGGCGATGTTGGCGCTCGAGCCGCCGAGATGCCGCGAAAAGCGCTCGACCTCGGGCAGCGGCTGGCCCAGGTCCAGCGCGAAGAGGTCGAGGCTCACCCGGCCGAGCACCACGACCTCGAAGCTCATCGCGAAGAGCGCCGCCGCGGGCGTGCCGCGGGCGCGCCCGGCGCGGCCTCGTCCAGGATCCGGCGCGCTTCGTCCAGGCTCGCGCCGCGATGGGCGAGCGCCGTCAGCGCGCGGCACAGTGGCAGCGGGTCGCCCGCGCCGGGGAAGAGCAGGTTGCGCCCGACGATCGCGCCGCGCACGCGCGCGCCGGCGGCGAAGCCGCGCGCGAAGTCGGCGAGCGTCTCAAGCGCGCTGCCTCTCGCGGGTCCGCCGAGCAGGAGCAGCGGCAGCGTCGTGGACCGGCACACGCGCTCGAGGCCGTCCACGATCGGCACCTTGAGCCAGACGTGCAGCGAGGAGTCGCCCAGCGCCGCGGCGATCCCGCACTGGCGCACGAGCGTCGCCGCGTCCTTGGCGGGAGCGAAGCCGGAGGCGCCCCGCGCCCCGCCCAGGGGCTCGAGGAAAGCCGCCAGGCGGTGGCGGCGCAGATCGTTGATCGCGTGCGCGCAGCCCAGGATGGTGCGGCCCGAGGCGGCGTCCTGCGGATCCAGGCGGTACATCATCTTGCCGCCGTCGAGCTTCAGCTCCGCAATGCGCGCCGCGCCCATCGCCGTGAAGCTGTCGTCGAGCTCGAAGCTGGTGCCGGCGAGCCCGCCGCGGTTCATGCTGCCGACCAGCACGCGGCCGTCGAGGAAGCCGCGGCCGCGCTCGCGCCTCTCGAGATCCGACAGCAGCAGCAGCTCCTCGATCACGTCGGCCGTGGCCATCACGCCGTCGAGGTCCGGGTCGTCGAGCACGCGGCGCGCGCGCGCGAGGTACTGCCAGCGATCGCCCATCGCCAGCGCGTCGCCACGGATCTCGTTGACGCCGCGGCCGGGATGGTCGAGCGCCGCCAGGATCAGCCGGCCGTCCGGTGCGAGGCGCCGGCGCCGCTTGCGCCGGCGTGCCTCGCGCAGCACCCGCCCGGGGTGGTGGATGCGCGCCTCGGTCAGCGCGTCCAGGCGCTCGCGTGGGAGGTAGGCGGCGACGTCCCAGCTCGTGTCTTCGCTCAACGCGCGACCTCTAGTAGTACAGCCGCCGCTTGCGCAGGCCCTTGCGGTAGCCGCGCTGCGCGGCCCGGTTGCCCTTCGCCGGCGAGGCCTGCGCGACCGGCACGTCCCACCACGAGAAGCCGGGCAGCCCCGCGCGCGGCTCGATCGGGACGTAGATCAGGCAGGTGCGCTTCTCGGCCCGAGCGCTCAGGAAGGCCTGACGCAGCTCGGCCGCGGTGCCAGCCGTGAACACCGCCGCGCCCAGGCTGCGCGCGTTCTGGGCGTAGTCGACCGGCACGAACTCGCCCTCGAGGCGCCCGCTGCGCGCGACGCGCGCGCGGAACTCGTTGCCGAACTGCTCGCCGCCGCAGGCGCGCTGCAGGTTGTGGATGCACTGGAAGCCGTGGTTGTCCACCAGCAGCACCGTGATCTTGCGCCGCTCCTGCAGCGAGGTGACGATCTCGTGGTTCAGCATCAGGTAGCTGCCGTCGCCGACGAAGGCATACACCTCGCGCTCCGGCTGGGCGAGCTTGACGCCGAGGGCGCCCGCGATCTCGTACCCCATGCACGAGTAGCCGTACTCCGAGTGGTAGTCGCCGCTCGTGCGGCTCTTCCACAGCTTGAGCAGGTCGCCGGGCAGGCCGCCCGCCGCGTGCACCATGGTGGTGCGCTCGTCGATCTGCTCGTTCAGCAGGCGGATCACCTCCGCCTGATGCAGCTTCGAGCCGCGCGGCTTGCGCGGGTGGGTGAGCCGGTGGTGCGCGGCCTCCCAGGCCTGCTTCGCCGCCGCCACCTCGGCCGTCCAGACGCGGGGGACGCGCCCGCCGTCCAGGCCGCGTTTCAACGCCTGCAGCGTGGCGCGCGCGTCGCCCGTGAGCGGCAGCGCGCCGTGCTTGTGGGCGTCGAAGGAGCACAGGTTGACCCCGACGAAGCGCACGCCCTCGGCCTGGAACTGCGTCTTCGAGGCGGTGGTGAAGTCGGACAGCCGCGTGCCCACGCAGAGCACGAGGTCGGCGACCGCGGCGGCGCGGTTCGCCGCCAGCGTGCCGGCCGAGCCGATGCCGCCGAGGCACAGCGGGTGGTCGTCGGGCACGACGCCCTTGCCCGCCTGCGTGACGCCGACCGGAATGCCGGTGGCCTCGACGAGCGCGAGCAGGGCCGCTTCGGCCTCGGAGTAGAAGACGCCGCCCCCGGCGATCAGCAGCGGGCGTTTCGCGCGGCGCAGCAGGCGCACGGCCTCGCGCACGTCGTCGGCGTCGGGCCGCGGCCGGCGCACCCGGTAGACGCGCTTCTCGAAGAAGTGCGAGGGATAGTCGTAGGCCTCGGCCTGCACGTCCTGCGGCAGCGCCAGCGTGACGGCGCCGTAGCTCGCCGGGTCGGCCATCACGCGCATCGCTTCGGGCAGCGCGACGAGAGCCTGCTCGGGCCGGTTCAGCCGGTCCCAGTAGCGCGACAGCGGCCGGAAGGCGTCGTTGACGCTGGTGTCCATCGAGTGGGCCGATTCGAGCTGCTGCAGCACGGGCGCCGGCCAGCGGTTCGCGAAGATGTCGCCCGGCATCAGCAGCACCGGCAGCCTGTTCACGGTGGCGGTGGCGGCGCCGGTCACCATGTTGGTTGCGCCCGGCCCGATCGACGTGGTGCAGGCGAAGCCGCCGAGGCCGCGGCGGGCCTTGGCGTAGGCGACCGCCGTGTGCACCATCGCCTGCTCGTTCTTCGGCTGGAAGTGCGGCAGCTCGCGGCCGCCGTAGTCGGCGAGCGCCTGCCCGAGCCCGGCCACGTTGCCGTGGCCGAAGATGCCGAAGACGCCGTTGACGAGGCGCCACTCGCGACCGTCGCGCTCCACGTACTGTGCCTTCAGGAACTCCACGATCGCGCCGCCCAGAGTCAGTCGCCGCGTCTTCATGCGCTCACCTCTGCTCAGGCCTCACTCGCCCTGCCCGCCGCGCAGCCCCGCGCCGCAGGAGTCGCGGATCGTCAGGCTGCTGCGCAGCTCGATCGTCTGGCTCGGCCGTTTGCGGTCGGCCAGCCGTTCCACCAGCACGCGGGCTGCCTCGGCGCCGGCGGTGTACTTCGGGAAGTTGACGGTGGTCAGCCGTGGCGAGAAGGAGTCGAGCCACGGGTGGTCGTCGCAGGTCACGATCGCCACGTCCTGCGGGCAGCGCAGCCGGTACTGCCGCAGGGCCTTCATGAAGCCTACCGCCATCAGGTAGTTCGAGATGAAGACGGCGTCCGGCTTCAGCTTCAACAGGTCGAGCCCGGCGGCGTAGCCCGACTCGACGCGGTAGTCGCCGGGCCTCAGCAGCTCGGGCTCGAGCTCGAGCCCGGCCTGCTCGAGCGCGTCGCGATAGCCCTGCGTGCGCCGGCGGCCCGTCGTCACCTCGCCGACGCCCGCGATCATGCCGATGCGCCGATGGCCGAGGCGGATCAGGTGGCTGACCGCCTCGAAGGCCGCGTCGCGGTCGTCGAGCACGACCGCGTCGCCCGGAAAGTCGCTGCGCGCGCGGAACAGCTTCACGATCGGCACGCGCGCGCCCGCGAGCAAGGCCGACATCTCGCGGCTCAGCCGGCCGGGCGCCTTGGCCAGGAGCAGGCCGTCGACGCGCTTGGCGAGGAACAGGCGCACGTACAGCTCCTCCTTGCGCGGATCGTTGTCGGTGTTCGACAGGATCAGCGTGTAGCCGGCGGCGTGGGCCGCGTCCTCGGCCCCGCGCACGACGTCCGGCCAGAAGGGGTTCGCGATGTCCGGCACGATCACGCCCAGCATGTGCGAGCGCTGCTTGGCCAGGCTGCGCGCGAGCAGGTTGGGCTGGTAGCCCAGCTTGTGCACCGCGGCCTCGACCCGCGCCTTGAGCGCCGGGCTGACGTAGGCCGTCCCGTTGACGACCGCCGACACCGTGGCCGCGGAGACCTTGGCCTCCTTGGCGACCGCATAGATGTTCGCCATCGGCGTGCGGCGGAGTGTACTCCCAATCTCGGCGCGCTCGCAAAGCGCTTCGCTGGAGGCTCCGCGGCGGCCGGGGTCCGCCGGCGTCGCCCCGATCCCGGCCGCCGAGGGGTGGGGTCCGGTCGTCGATCGCCAGCCCGGCCGCACCGGTCCGACCGCGCCACGAGCACCTAATTGGCTCAAACACAGGGAATTGAAAAGGATTGTCAAAGGCTTGACATGCCCTCGTCACCGGCAGGATACTCTCGGCCCTCGACTCCCCACGGTCCGACCGAGCCCGTTCGAGCAGGAGGCGGTTCTGAGCCACTCGCACGACAGCGACCGACCGGACGGCATCCTGGCGAAGCGCTTCGCCAGGCGGCGGGCGCTGCAGGCGCTGGGCGCCGCCGCGCTCGGGGGCCTCACGCCGGCGTCGTGGCATTCGGCTTCGGCCGAGGCGGTCGCGCCGGCAACGGGCGCCGTTCACGGCTTCCGCGCGCTCGCGAGCGGGCCAGCCCGCGCGCTCGACGTGCCGGCGCTGCGCACGCTCGAGCAGGCCGTCGAGCGCATCATCCCCGCCACCGACACGCCCGGCGCCGCCGCCGCGGGCGTGCACTTCTATCTGGATCTCGCGGCCGAGGCCGAGCCCGAGACGAAGCAGCGGCTCGTGGCAGGCCTGGCCCTGCTCGACGCCCGAACCCGCGCCGCGTTCGGCCGCGCCTTCGCAGAGGGGAGCGAAGCGGAACAGGTCGCCGTGCTGTCCGCCGTCAGTGGTCAGGACGCGACGCGCGAGGAGAAGGCCTTCTTCGGCTTCCTGAAGGCTCGCGTGATCGACGCCTACTACCGGTCGGAGGCGGGTCTCCTCGGCGAGCTGCAGTGGGTCGGCCACGAGTTCCAGGACAGCTTCTCCGGCGCTTGCGCGCACCCGGACCCGCTGGTGCATCCGCGGCGGGCACGGGGTCGGGCGGGGAGCGGGCGGCGGTGAGCGGCGCCGCGCACGACGTGATCGTGGTCGGCAGCGGCGCCGGGGGCGGTGCCTCGGCCTACCGGCTCGCGATGGCCGGAGTGAAGGTCCTGAACCTCGAGTACGGCCCGCCGATCGACGAGGAGGACCTCGGCTCGTTCGAGTCCTACTCCGACGCCTTGCCGCGGCTGGGCTACGCCGAGCTGCAGCGGCGCACGCAGCGGCCCGGGCCGGGGAGCTGGAAGCGCTCGAAGTACTTCCTCTATCCCGAGGACGAGCCGTTCACGACAGAGGGCGAAGGCTGGTACTGGCGCCGCTACCGCAACCTCGGCGGCCGCACCACGTGGTGGGCGGGCGTCGCGCCGCGACTCTCCCCGCTCGACTTCCACGAGGCCGAGCTCGACGGCTTCGGGCCGAGCTGGCCGATCCGCTACGAGGACGTGCTGCCCTACTACGACTGGATCGACGAGAACCTCGGGCGCGTGGGCGCGAGCGAGGATCATCCCGACTGCCCGGCGGGCAAGCCGCAGCCTCCGCAGGGTCTGCGCTGCGGCGAGAAGATCGTGCAGGCGGCCTGCCGGCGGCTCGGGAGGGAGTTCCCGCTGCTGCGCTACTCGCACAGCCCCAAGATGATCGCGACGCGCGAGATGGGCCCCGGGCGCTCGCCCTGCCACTACATCGGCAACTGCATGGAAGGCTGCCGCACGGGCGCCAAGTACCAGGCGAACCTGCACCTCTACCCGCGCGCGCTCGCCAGCGGCAACCTGACGCTGCGCACCAACGCGGCCGTGGTCGAGCTGCTGGTCGACAGGGACAGCGGGCGCGCGAGCGGCGTGCGCTACGTCGATCGGGCGACCGGCGAGCACCACCAGGCGCGCGCGAAAGCGGTGGTGGTCGCCGCCTCGACGATCGAGTCCCCGCGGCTGCTGCTCGCCTCCAAGTCGACCACCTACCCCGGCGGCATCGCCAACGGCTCGGGCCACGTCGGCAAGCACCTGAACGACCACGTGCAGTGCTCCGTGATCGGCTACCTGCCGCAGCTCTACGGCCACGCCAGCTACAACGACGACGGCTACACCTTCGGCGTGATGATCCCGCGCTTCAGCCGCAGCTACCAGCAGAAGCAGGGCTTCATCCGCGGCTGGGAGGGCCGCTCGGGCAGCGGCAAGGGCATCGACGCCCAGCTGCCGGGCTTCGGCGCCTCCCTCAAGCAGGGCATCCGCGACCACTACCAGGCGCGCGTCTCGCTGCTCGGCTTCGGCGCCAAGCTCGACAACCCGAAGACTTTCGTCGAGCTCGATCCCTCGGGCCGCAAGGACGCCTACGGCGTGCCGATCGCGAAGATCCACTCGGCTTACTGCGACAACGATCTCGCGATCTTCGAGGACATCAGGCAGAAGTACGTCCAGATCCTGGAGCAGGCCGGCGCCGAGCAGATCCGCCCGAGCGCGGCGCCGGCGCTGCCCGGCACCAGCGAGCACGAGGTCGGCACCTGCCGCATGACGAAGGACCCGAAGCACGGCGTCTGCGACGGCTTCGGCCGCAGCCACGAGGTGAAGAACCTGTTCCTGGCGGACGGCAGCGTGTTCACGCAGCAGACCGACAAGAGCCCGACGCTGACGATCATCGCGCTGGCGTTGCGCCAGGCGGACTTCATCGTCGAGACGCTGAAGCGGGGCGAGCTGTGACGGACCGCCGCGGGTTCCTGACGGGCCTCGTCGCCTGCGGGCTCGCTCCGGCGGGGCTCGCGCGCGCGGCGGGAAAGGAGCCCGAGGTCCCGGCGATTCGCGTCGGCTACCAGATCTTCGGCTGGGGCCGCTACTTCCCGGCCGCCTGGTGGCGCGGCGCCCAGCAGGTCGCGAGCGTCGGCTTTCGCGGCATCGAGGGCGAGTACACGATCTCGGAGTGCTACCTCGGCCGCGAGGCCGAGTTCGCGGAGCGCATGCGACGGCTGGGCGTGACGCTCACCGCTCTCTACAGCACGAGCGATCTCGAGCGCGCCGCGGAGCGCTACGAGAACACGCGCAAGAACCTGGCGGCGGCCCGCTTCTGCGCGAGCTCCGGCGCGAGCGTGATCGTCGTCGGGGGCACCGAGGCGCGCGCGAAGGCGCCCGAGCTGTACGCCGCCTACGCGCGCGAGGCGAGCGAGCTCGGCCGCCGCACGCTGGGCGAGCACGGCGTGCGCCTCGCCTTGCATCCCCACGTCGGCAGCCTGATCGAGAACCGCGACGAGATCGCGCGCGTGATGGACGCGAGCGACCCCCGCGCGTTCTTCCTGGCGCCCGACACCGGTCACCTGCTGGCGGGCGGCTGCGACCCGGTCGAGGTCTACCGCAGCTACGCCTCTCGCATCGTGCACTCGCACCTCAAGGACTGGGCGCCGCCCGCGGCTCCCGGCGCGCGCGGGGCCTTCCTGCCGCTCGGACAGGGCCAGGTGGATTTCGCGGGCATCGTCGCCGCGCTGCGCGCCCTGCGGTTCAGCGGCTGGCTCAACGTGGAGCTCGACGGCCGCGGCGGCGCCGACGCGCTCGAGGTGGCGCGCGCCTCGCGCGGCTACGTCGAGAGCCGGCTCGGGCTCGTGCTCGGGGAGGGAGCCGCGTGAGCGCGCCCGTCAGCTCGCCGGCGCGCCTCAAGTGGGCCGGCTTCCTGGGCATCTTCGTGTGGGGCAGCATCGCCGGCCTGCTGGGCGCGATCCTGCCGGGCCTGCGCGAGCGTTCCGGCATCTCGCTCGACCAGTCAGGCGGCCTGTTCGTCGCGCTGTCGTCGGGGCTGGTGGTGGCGAGCCTGCTGGCGGGCATGGCGCTCGACCGGCTCGGCAAGAAGCTCGTGCTGTGCTCGGCGGTCGCGCTGGTGGTCGTCTCGCTGCTCAGCCTGGAGCTGGTGAACGCGTTCCCGGGCCTGCTGCTGCTGGCGTTTCTGCTCGGCGCTGGCGGCAGCGCCGTGGTGACGGGCGCCCACGCGCTGATCTCGGACCTCAACCCGGAGCACCGCGCGGCGGCGCTCAACCTGCTCGACTTCTTCTTCGGCGTCGGCGCCTTCGTGACCCCTTTCGCGATCGTGCCGCTGCAGCGCGAGGGCGGCCTGGCGGCCGTGCTGGGGGCGCTCGCCGCGCTCGCCGGGCTGGTGCTCGCCTACCTGCTGAGCGTGAGCTTCCCGGCGCCCGCGCGGAGCGGCGGGCACTCCCTCGCCGCGGCCGGCGGCGTCGCGCGCTCGCCGCACTTCCTGCTGCCCGCGCTGCTGATCTTCCTCTACGTGGGCACCGAGCAGTCCGTCTGGGACTGGCAGGTCACCTACTTCATGCGCCAGCTCTCGATGGACAACGTCGAAGCCGCGCGCGTGCTGTCGATCTTCCCGATCGCGATCATGCTCGGCCGTCTCGCCACCAACCGGCTGCTGCAGCGCCTGCCGCCGGGGCCGGTGCTGCTCGCCAGCACGCTCGGCGCGGCGGCCTGCTTCGGCTTCATCCTCACCACCCATGCCCCGCAGGCTGCCGGCGGCGCTCTGTTCGTGGCCGGTCTCTTCATGGCCAGCATCTTCCCGACGACGCTCGGCGTCCTCTCCGGGCGCTTCCCCGATTCCTCGGGCACGGCGCTCGGGCTGGCGATCACCTGCGGCTGGCTGGGGTCCGTCGCGATCTCCCCCAGCTTCGGCTTCGTCGCGCAGCGTAGCGATTTCGGCAACGCGTACCTGGTCGTCGTCGGAACGGCCGCGAGCATGGTCCTCGTAGCGGGGGCCCTGCTGCGGCAGAAGCAGCGGTCGACCCACAGAGCGGCCGTCGAGGCGCCGGGGCGGGTCGGCTCCGTGGTGAACGGTTGATTCGAGGGAGGCAAGCATGAAGGCCAGAAGACACGGCCTGTGGGCCGGCGGGTTCGCGCTGGCGGTGCTGGCGCTGCTGGCGCCGGTCGCGAGCGCCCAGCTCGACACGGGCTCGATCGTGGGAACGGTGACGGACGCACAAGGCGCGGTGCTCCCGGGCGTGACGGTGACCGTGGTCCAGGCCGGGACCAGCTTCACGTACACCGCGGTGACCAACGCCAAGGGGCAGTACACCTTCCCCAACCTGCGCATCGGCAGCTACAACGTCAGCGTCGAGATGCAGGGCTTCAAGAAGGGCGTGCGCCAGGGCGTCCAGCTCCACGTGCAGGGGCGGCCCGAGGTGAGCTTCGCCCTCGAGCTCGGCGCGATCAGCGAGGAGGTGGTGGTCAGCGGCCAGGCCGAGCTGCTGCAGACGCAGACGGGAGACATGGGCCACGCGGTCGACCAGCGCCAGCTCACCGACCTGCCGCTGCTCGGCCGCCGCTACGCCGAGCTGGCGCTGCTGCAGACGGGCGTCGTGCAGTCGGGCGTCGGAGTCGCCAGCCGCGGCGAGGACACCTTCTTCAACGCCAACGGCAACTTCGCCACCTGGAACAACTACACGCTCGACGGCGGCGACAACAACTCCTTCAGCACCAACCTGCAGGAGCGCTCGCCGCAGGTGATCCAGCCTCCGGTAGACGCGCTCGAGGAGTTCAAGATCCAGACGCGCACCTACTCGGCCGAGTTCGGCCGCTCGGCCGGCGCCGTGATCAACGCCTCGATCAAGCAGGGCACCAACCAGTTCAAGGGCGTCGTCTTCGGCTTCCTGCGCGACGAGGCGTTCAACTCGAACACCTGGGAGAACGAGAACGCCGGCCGCGAGAAGGGCAAGTACAACCAGTACATCGGCGGCGCCACGCTGGGCGGCCCGATCGTCAAGGACAAGCTGTTCATCTTCGGCGACTACCAGGGGACCAAGTCGGACCAGGCGCTGACGCAGCTCGCCACCGTCCCGACCGCCCTGATGCGCCAGGGCAACCTGATCGAGCTCAACCGCTCGCTGACCGGCAGCTCGCCCTTCGTGCCCTCCGGCTGCGTCAACACCGTGACCAAGCAGATCAGCCCGGCCTGCTTCGACCCCGTGGCCGCGCGGCTGATCAACCTCTACCCGCTGCCGAACATCCAGAGCGAGCTGGCGAAGGCCGGGCAGCCCAACAGCTTCGGCCTGCCCAACTACATCAACAACGGCGTCCTGAAGACGCGGGTCAACAGCTACGACGTCCGGCTGGACGCCCGCCCCGGCAACAAGACCTCGCTCTTCGCGCGCTACAGCTACCAGAACACCAAGCGCGAGGAGCCGCCGGTGCTGGGCAACGTCGCCTCGGGCGACTTCAACAGCGACATCGACATCACGGGCATGAGCACGGTGCTCGGCTGGACGCAGACGCTCAGCGACTCGATGATCACCGAAGTCCGCGCCTCCTGGAACAGGATCGAGGGCGACACCTTCCACTGGGCCTTCGGCGACACCTCGAACGCGGACTTCGGCATCCAGGGCATCCCGCAGGACCCGCGCTACAGCGGCGGCATCCCGAACACCAACATCGGCGGGCTGACGCGCCTGGGCGGCCCGTTCTTCCGGCCCCAGTTCCAGACCTCGCAGATCTACCAGCTGTCGGCGAACCTCGCCTGGCACCGCGGCTCGCACTCGTTCAAGTTCGGCGTCGAGCGGCGGCGCGACAAGGTCGACTACCTCGACCTGCGCGCGCTGAACGGCTTCCTGAGCTTCTCCGACGCGCGCTACACGGGATCGGGCATCGGCGACTTCCTGCTGGGCCTGGCGACGCAGCAGGGCCTGACGCTGTACCACGAGGCGAACCTGTACGCCGACGGCTATCAGGTGTTCGCGCAGGACTCCTGGCGCCCCAGCAGCAAGCTGACGCTCAACTACGGGATCCGCTACGAGTACTTCACGCCGATGTTCGACGAGAACGACATCATGACGAACATCGACCCCGCCAGCGGCCAGACTTTCACGGCGCAGGACGGCGGCACCTTCGAGCGCACGCTGATCCACCCCGACAAGAACAACTTCGCGCCGCGGGTCGCGTTCTCCTACAGCGCGTCCGACAAGATGGTGCTGCGCGGCGGCTACGGCATCTACTACCAGCACACCGACCGCTACGGCTCGGAGAGCCAGCTCGCGCTCAACCCGCCGCAGCTGATCGACGTCTTCGTGACGGCGCCCTCCGCGGCCGCCCCGCCGGTGTTGATCCTGAAGGACGGCTTCGTGCCGCCGACGCTCGACAACATCAACCCGGCGGCGGTGCAGTGGCGCATCCAGGATCCCAACCAGAAGACGCCGATCATCCACCAGTTCAGCTTCGGGCCCGAGTACCAGCTGATGGACAACACCGTGATGTCGGTCGAGTACGTCGGCAACCTGATTCGCAACGGGCGCCGCCTGCGCAACCTCAACCAGGGCCAGATCCAGGCGAACGGCAGCGTCGTCTTCCCCTACGCGCAGTACGGCTACGGCAGCGCCTTCCTCGAGCAGATCGTCACCAACGGCCGTGCCAACTACCACGCGCTGCAGACGAAGCTGCAGCGGCGCATGAGCAGTGGCCTCGGCTTCACCGCGTCTTACACGTTCTCGAAGGCGCTCGGCGACTTCCTCGACCACCTGGCGGCCGGCGGCGGCGCTACCGGCAACACGCCTCAGAACGCCTGGGACATGGCGAACGATTACGGTCCGATGGAGTTCGACGTGAACCACCGCTTCGTGCTGAGCTTCGTGTACGAGCTGCCCGCCGGCAAGGGCCGCAAGACGCAGCTCTCCGGGGTGGCGGGCGCGCTGCTCAACGACTGGAGCCTGAACGGCATCCTGTCGCTCAACTCCGGCCGTCCCTTCACGATCACCGCGAGCGACCGCAGCGGCACCGGCGCGGGCCACATCTCGCGCGCGAACTGCCTGGGCGACGCACAGCCTAGCGGCTTCGACAAGACGGTCAGCAAGTGGTTCGACACCACCCAGTTCAGCCAGCCGACCAGCGGCTTCGGCGATTGCGGGGCGAACACCGTGCGGGCTCCCGGCAGCAAGAACCTCAACCTGTCGCTGTTCCGCAGCTTCCCGCTGCCCAAGGACCGCCGCATCGAGTTCCGCATCGAAGCCTTCAACGTCTTCAACTGGGTGAACTACGCGATCCCGGGCCAGAGTGTCGCGAACCCGACGAGCTTCGGCGTGATCACGAGCTCGCTCGGCGATCCGCGCCAGATGCAGTTCGCCGTGAAGTTCTACTACTAGACCCTTCCCCGGGGGCCGGCCTCGCCGGCCCCCTGTTCCTGCAGCGGCAACCGGCCGCCCTGCGCGGGGCGGCCTCCCAGGACCTCGCGTCTTCCGCGCTCACTTCGCCCTTTCGGAGACCCGGCCATGGCCAAGCGCAAGCTCCACTATCGTTCGCGTTCTCTGCCCGCCTCGCGCTCGGGCATGCTGGTCGAGATCACGCCCGAGCGGGCGGGCTGGAAGTACATCCGTTTCGGGGTGCGCCAGCTCGCGCGCGGCGCCCGCTGGAGCGCTCGCGCCGACGGCGAGGAGTGCGCGCTGGTGCTGCTCTCCGGCGCCTGCCGCGTGCGCGTGGACGACCAGGAATGGAGCCTGGGCCCGCGGCGCAGCGTCTTCGAGGCGTACCCCTACGCCGCCTACCTGCCGAACGGCAGCCGCTTCTCGGTCGAGGCGCGCGAGCGCAGCGAGCTCGCGGTCTGCCGGGCGCCGTCGCGCCGTCGCGACTTCGCGCCGCGGCTGGTGCGGCCGCAGAACTGCGGACTCGAGGTGCGCGGGGGCGGCAACGCCACGCGCCAGATCGTCGACGTCCTGCCGCCGGCCTTCCCGGCCGACCGGCTGCTGATCTGCGAGGTCTTCACGCCGAGCGGCAACTGGTCGAGCTACCCGCCGCACAAGCACGACGTCGACGCACCGCCGCACGAGGTCGACCTCGAGGAGACCTACTACTTCAAGATGCGCCAGCCGGACGGCTACGGCTTCCAGCGCCTCTACACGGCGAACGGGCGTTTCGACCACACCTTCAAGGTGCAGGACGGCGACCTGCTGCTGATCCGCGACGGCTACCACCCGTTCGTGACCGCTTACGGCTACGACGCCTACTACCTCAACGTGCTCGCCGGTTCGCGCCGCTCGATGGCGGCCTCCGACGATCCGCGCTACGCGCCGCTGCGCAAGAGCTGGCCGCCACCCGACCCGCGAGTGCCGATGCTGCGGCCGCCGCCGGCTGCGACGGCAGGGGAGAGAGCATGACGCGCCCGATCGACCGCCGCCGTTTCCTCGGCAGCGCGGCGCGGGGCGCCGCCGGCCTGACGGCGCTCGCCGCGGCGCCCGCTGTGCGCGGCTTCGCCGGCGCGAAGAGCCCGAGCGACGTCGTCAACATCGGCGTGGTCGGCTTCGGCGTGCAGGGGCTGAACGATGCGAACGCCGCGCTGCACCTGGACAACGTGAGGGTGGTGGCGGCCGCCTCCTGCTACGACGGCCACCTCGAGCGCGCGCGCGAGCTGCTGGGCGAGGGCGCGCTCGTGACGCGCGACTACCGCCGCATCCTCGACCGGAAGGACGTCGACGCCGTGATCGTGGCCTCGCCGAACCACTGGCACCGGCAGCACGGGCTCGACGCGCTGGCCGCGGGCAAGCACGTCTACTGCGAGAAGCCGCTGGCGCACACGATCGAGGAAGGCGCCGAGCTCGCCGCCGCCGCGGCGAGGAGCGAGCGCGTGTTCCAGGTCGGCAGCCAGCACACGAGCTCGCCCCACGTGCTGGAGGCGAAGCAGATCATCCTGGCCGGCGAGCTCGGACAGATCACGCAGATCAAGGCGTCCTGGGACGAGAACAACGAGATCAGCGCCTGGGTGAAGCCGATCCCGCCCGACGCCTCCGAGAAGACGATCGACTGGCCCGCCTTCCAGGGCCCGGCGCCGAGGCATGCCTTCGATCCACGCCGCGTGTTCCGCTGGCGGACCTACCGCGACTACGGCGAGGGCCTTTCGAGCGACGTGCTGTCGCACATCGTCACTGCCATCCACTTCCTGCTCGACCTCGACGCGCCGACGTACGTGACGGCCGTCGGCGGCCGCCTGCGCTGGAAGGACGAACGCGACGTTTACGACACGATCACCGGCGGCCTCGAGTACCCCGAGGGCATCGTGGCCGTGCTGGGCTCGACGCAGAACAGCGGCTACGACGGGACCGAGATCCGCATCCTGGGCACGAAGGCGACGCTGGTGCTGACCTTCGCGGGCTGGACGCTCCACCAGGAGCTGGGCGAGCCGAACTGGCGCTACACCACGAACGTCTGGCCGAAGGCGCTGCGCGAGGGGTTCTGGAAGAGCAAGGGCCTGCCGCTCGAGGCGCCGCAGGCCGGCGGCTTCAGCCGCGTGCGCAGCAAGGAGCTGCGTCGCTACCTGCCGCCCGAGGGCCCGCGCCGCTTCTCGCGCCACATCCAGAGCTTCCTCGACTGCGTCCGCGACGGAAAGAGGCCGGTGCAGGACGCGGCGATGGGCCACGTCGCCGCGCTGACCACCCACATGATCAACCTCGCGCACTTCGAGAAGCGCTCGGTGCGTTTCGATCGCCAGACGCGGCGCGTGTCCTGATCCGATGAGCGACCGCAGGGCGTTCCTGCGCGCTGTCTCGCGCGCCTCGCTGGGCGCGGGCCTCGGCCTTTCGTGGCCGAGCCTCGCCCGGGCTCAGCGCGGCCCGGCCTCGAACCGCGTGCGGCTGGCGCTTCTGGGCTGCGGCGCCCGCGGCATCGAGCTCGGACGTCTCGCGCAGGGCCTCCCCGGCGTCGAGATCGCCGGGGCAGCCGACCTCTACGACGGCCGGCTGGCGCGCGCGAAGGAGCTGTTCGGGGAGGCCGTCGTCGCGGTGCGCGACGCGCGACGGCTGATCGAGAGCGCCGAGATCGACGCCGTCGTCGTCGCGACGCCCGATCACTGGCATGCCGCGCAGGTGCGGGCGGCGCTCGCCGCCGGCAAGGACGTCTACTGCGAGAGCCCGCTGACGCACGCGCAGCCCGAGGCCGCCGCCCTGCGCCAGGCGGCGCAGGCCGCAGGCCGCGTGGTGCAGGTGGGCGGGGGAGCCGCCCACGCCACGCTGCTGGCGGCGGCCCGGGAGCTGATCGCCGGCGGCCGGCTGGGCCGGGTCACGCTGGTGAGCGGCGTCTCGGAGTCGGCGGGAGCGTTGCGCGCCTGGCAGGCGCCCTTCCCGCCCGACGCCTCGCCCGAGACGGTCGGCTTCGACGTCTTTCTCGGCTCCGCTCCGCGCGCCGAGTTCGACCTCGCGCGCTTCTTCCGCTGGCGCCGTTACTGGGAATACGGTTGCGGCCTCGCGGGCGAGCGCTTCGTGCCACAGCTCACGCTGCTGCAGGCGCTGCTCGGGCTCGGGGCGCCCGAGCGGGCGAGTGCCAGCGGCGCCGTGCGGCTCTGGCAGGACGGGCGCGAGGTGCCCGACACCTTCGTGGCGCTGCTCGACTACCCGCGCGGCCCGAGCGTCGTGCTGAGCGCGACGCAGTGCGGCGGCCGCCGCGAGGAGCTGCGCATCACGGGCAGCGAGGCGACGCTGGTGCTGCGGCCCGGCGAGCTGGAGCTGCTGCCCGAGCCGCTCAGCGAGCCGTATCCGCTGGTCGGCGAGAGCTGGGCCCGCGAGTACCGCCACTGGTTCTACATGATGCACGGCCTCGGTCCGAGCGGACAGCCGCGCGGCACGCCGCCGGCCGAGCCGGCGGGCGAGCGCTGGCAGGTCGCTGCCGGCCCCGCCGTCGAGGCGGCGCACCTGTCGGATTTCGTGGCGGCGGTCCGCTCGCGCGGCCGCACGCGCGAGGACCTCGAGCAGGGCCTGCGCGCCGCCGGCGGGGCCCACCTCGCCAACGCCGCGTGGCGCGCGGCCCGAGCCACGAAGCGCGAGGAGGCCGCATGAAGAGGCTGCTGACCGTCGGCCTGCTGCTCGCCGGCCTGGCGCTCGTGTCTCCGAAGCCCGGCGACGCCCGCTACGAGTACGCTCGGCAGGTCGGCAAGCGCTGCAGCGCCTGCCACGCCGGCAGCCACCCAGACGTCACCAACCTGAAGCCCGCGGGCCTCCATTTCATGGCGCGCGGCACGCTCGAGGGGATAGCCGCAGACGCGAAGGCCCGGACGCACGCTTCAGGCGACGCCAGCGCGGGCCGCAGCTCGCGACCCGCGAGCGCGGCGCGAGCGTCCGCGGCGGCCACGGGCGGCGAGCTGTTCGCGCAGAACTGCGCGCCCTGCCACGGCGCGCGCGGGGAGGGCACGGACAAGGCGAGGAGCCTGTCGCCGCCAGCGCGCGCGCCGAGCGTGACCGAGGTCAAGAAGGTCATCCACGAGGGCATCGTGGGGACGACGATGTTCGCGTTCGGCGAGGTGCTGAGCGCGGCCGAGATCGAGACGCTGGCAAAGCACGTCGAGGAGCTGCGCCGGCCGTAGGCGGGACGCCGAGAGGCACCCCGCCCGTTTCGAAGCCGTGGGGTTCGACTGGAGGAGACGAACATGCGAGACAAGCTGCCTAACGGGAGCCGCAGGATCGCCGCGGGCGCCACGTCGCTCGCCGCGCTGCTGGCGCTGGCGACCACGGGGTCCGGGGCGCTGCCCCAGGACGCCGGAGCCGCGGGCACCTACCAGAAGCTGCTGAAGCTGCGGACCACCGCCAGCGCCATGCACACGACGGCGCACCCCGACGACGAGCACGGCGGTGTGCTGGCCCAGCTCAGCCGCGGCGCGGGGGTGCGCCTGTCGCTGCTGACGCTCAACCGCGGCGAGTCCGGCGACAACGCGATCGGCTCGGAGCTGTTCGACGGCCTCGGCCTGATCCGCACCGAGGAGCTGGCCGTCGCCGACCGCTACTACGGCGTCGACACGCAGTACTTCACCACCGTGCTCGACTACGGCTTCTCCAAGCGGCTCGACGAGGCGTACGAGAAATGGGGGAAGGACAACGTGCTGCGCGACGTCGTGCGCGTGATCCGGATGGACCGGCCGCTGGTGCTGATCTCGCGCTTCCAGGGCAACCAGCGCGACGGCCACGGCAACCACCAGACCGCCGGCATCGTGACCGTGGAGGCCTTCAGGCTGGCCGGCGACCCGAACGCGTTCCCGGAGCAGATCAAGGACGGCCTGCGGCCCTGGCAGCCGCTGAAGGTCTACATCGGCGGCATGCGCGAGAACGAGGACTGGAACGTGCGCGTGGATCCGGGCGAGTACAGCCCCTGGGTCGGCGAGACCTACAACAACTTCGCGCGCGTCGGCCTCTCGTTCCAGCGCTCGCAGACCAGCGGGCGGCTGGCGCTCGGCCGCGGCCCGATGTACGGCTACTACAAGCGCGCCGCCGCCACGCGGAGCTTCCCCGACAAGGAGCAGGGCTTCTTCGACGGCATCGACACCACGCTGCCGGGTCTGTTCAACGCGCTCGGCCGGCCCGCGCCCGCCGGCGCCGCCGAAGCGCTCGCCGCCATCGACAAGGAGACGGCCGCGGCGCTCGCCGCCTTCAGGCTCGAGGACCCCGCGGCCAGCGTGCCGGCTCTCACCCGCGGCCTGGCCGCCACCCGCGCCGCGATCGAGAAGCTCGCGGCCGAGCCCGACGCCGTCTTCGCGCTGAAGGTGAAGGAGCGGCAGTTCCAGGACGCGATCGAGGCGGCGCTCGGCATCGACTTCGCGGCGCTCGCGCAGCCGGCCGGCGTGCCCGATCCGACGGGCCCGTTCGCCGCCTTCGCGCCGCCGCCGACGATGGCGGCGCCGGTCCCCGGTCAGGCGTTCGAGATCCGCGCCAACCTGACGAACCGCAGCAACGTGAAGATCGCCGTCGGCGGCATCGCGCTCGCGACCGGCGCGGGCTTCGCGGTCGAGAAGGGTCAGGGCTCGGGCGCCGAGCTCGGCAGCGGCGAGACCGCCAGCCAGCGCTTCAACGTGAAGCTCGCCGAGGACACCCCGCTCTCCTCGCGCCCGTACTTCGGGCGCGGCTCGATCCAGGAGGCGCGCTACACGCTGTCCGATCCGAGCCAGTTCGGCAAGCCGGCGGCCGACGCGCCGGCGGTGGCGGTGGCCAGCTACAGCGTCCTCGGCGTCCCGGTCGAATCGCGCACGGTCGTCGCCCGACGCGAGGCGAACCTGCCGTACGGCTACGAGCAGCGCGAGCTGCGGGTGGTGCCGGCGGTGGCGGTCTCGCTCTCGCCTGGCAGCGCGATCATCCCGCTCGGCGCGAAGACCAAGAAGCTCGAGCTGACGGTGTCGCTGCTCAACAACTGGGAGGGCGACATCGAGGGCCAGCTGAGCGTCGAGGCGCCCGCCGGCTGGATCGCCGATGCCGCCAAGCCGTTCAAGTTCGCCCGCGCGGGCGAGCGCAGCGTCTTCACGTTCGGTGTGACCGCGCCGGCCGCGCTGGAGAGCCGTGCCTACGAGGTGAAGGCGGTCGCGAAGGCGCGGGGCAAGGAGTTCCGCGACGGCTACGAGCTGATCGAGCACCGCGACCTGGAGACCCGCTACCTGTACCGACCCGCGACGGCGGGCGTGCGGGGCGTGGACGTCAAGATCCCGGACGGCCTGAAGGTCGGCTACGTGATGGGCGTCGGCGACCAGGTGCCGGCGGGCATCGCCCAGCTCGGGGTCAAGGTCTCGTTGCTCGGCGCGCAGGACCTGGCGACGGGCAACCTGGCGCAGTTCGACGCGATCATGACCGGCACCCGCGCCTACGGCGTGCGCGAGGACCTGCGGACCTACAATCAGCGCCTGCTCGACTACGCGAAGAACGGCGGCAACCTGATCGTGCTCTACAACACCCCGGCCGAGCTCGACCCCAAGAAGTTCGCGCCTTTCCCGGCGGAGCTGCCGCAACGCGCCGAGGAAGTCTCCGAGGAGGACTCGCCGGTCGAGATCCTGGCGCCGGCCAACCAGGCCTTCAACTGGCCGAACAAGATCACCCTGGCCGACTTCGGCGGCTGGGTGGAGCAGCGCGGCTCGAAGTTCTTCGCGAGCTGGGACCCGGCCTACACCGCGATGATCTCGACCTGGGACAAGGGCCAGCAGCCGCAGAAGGGCGGCTGGGTCACGGCCAGGCATGGCAAGGGCAACTACACCTACTTCGCGTACGCCTTCCACCGGCAGCTCCCCTACGGGGTGCCCGGCGCGTACCGGCTGCTGGCGAACGTGCTTTGCCTCAGCAAGGCCCCGCCCGCGGGCGCTTCACGTTGAAGCTGCCCCTGCGGGCGCTCGTGATGGCGGCGGCCCCCTTGGGGGCCGCCGCCGTATCCGAGCGCCGAGCCGCGTGACGCGACCCGACCTGGTCTGCGCCGGCGAGGCCTTCGAGGACCTGGTCTTCTTCGGCCTGCCTCGCGTGCCGGCTCCCGGCGAGGAGCTGAAGACGTCGTCGTTCCTGCGCACGGTCGGCGGCGGCGCGCTGATCACGGCGGTGGCCGCGGCCCGGCTGGGCAGCAGCGTCCGCGTCCTGAGCGGCCTGGGCGACGCGGGCGTCGCGGCCCTGCGCGCGGACGGCGTCTCGGTGCGCAACCTGAGGCGGCCGTCGGAGGGCCACGCCGTCACGGTCGCGATCTCCACCCGCCGCGACCGCTCCTTCGTCACCTACAACGGCGTCAACGACGTGCTCGAGCCCCGGCTGCGGAGAGCGCTCGCGCGCGAGCGCGCCCGCCACGTCCACCTCGCCTTCATGCCGCCCGACTGCGCGCGCTGGGCGCGCATCCTCGCCGGGCTGGGCCGCCGCGGCGTCACGACCTCGTGGGACTTCGGCTGGAACCAGCCGCTCGTGCGCGACCCGGGCCTGAAACACCTGCTGGCGGAGCTCGACTACCTCTTCGTCAACGAGAAGGAAGCGCTGCTCTACAGCGGAAAGACGCGGCTCGCCGACGCGCTCGCGCACTGGCGCGGCGCCGCTCGCAACACGATCGTGAAGCTCGGCGCGCGCGGGGCGCGCTGGCTGTCGGCGCGGGGTGAGCTGCGCGCGAGCCCGCCGCGGGTGACCGCGGTCGACACCACGGGCGCCGGGGACGCCTTCAACGGCGGCTTCCTGCACGCGCTGCTGCGCGGCGGCTCGCCGGCGGCCTGCCTCGCCGAGGGCAACCGCGTCGGCGCGCTGTCGACGACGGCGGCCGGCGGCACCACAGCCCTGCCGCGCGCGCGGAGGCCGAGATGAAGCTCGCGCTGATCGGGGCCGCCGGCGTCCGGGCGCCGCTGCTGGTCGGCGGCCTCACGCGCTCCGAGCTGCCGATCGACGAAGTGGTGCTGTTCGACCTCGACCGCGAGCGGCTCGCGCTGATCGGCCCGCTCGCGCAGCGCACCTGCGCCAGGGGCGCGCTGCGGCTGACGGACCGCGTCGAGGACTGCGTGGAAGGCGCCGATTTCGTGCTGACCAGCATCCGGCCGGGCGGCATCGAGGCGCGCGCGCGCAACGAGGCCGCGGCCCTCGCGCGCGGCGTCGTCGGCCAGGAGACGGTCGGGCCCTGCGGCTTCGCGATGGCGATGGCGACGATCCCGGCGATGGTCGGCTACGCGCGCGAGGTCGCGCAGCGGGCGCCGCGCGCGTTCCTGGTCAACTTCACGAACCCGGTCGGCATCGTCACCCAGGCGATGACCACCGCCACGGATGCGCGCGCGATCGGCATCTGCGACACGCCGACCGAGCTGTTCGAGGAGGCGGCGCACGCGCTCGGGGTGCCCTCGGCCGAGTGCCACTTCGACTACTTCGGGCTCAACCATCTGGGCTGGCTGCGCGAGGTGCGCCACCGCGGCGTGCCGCAGCTGGCGCGGCTGTGGAACGACCCCGCGCGCCTGGTCGCCTTGTACCGCTCGCCGCTGTTCGAGGCGGAGCGGCTGGCCGGATTGCGGCTGCTGCCGACGGAGTACGTCTACTACTACTACCGGCCCGAGCGTGCGGTCGCGAACCTGCGGCGGGCCGGCACCAGCCGGGGCGCCGTGATCCAGGCTCTCAACCGGAAGCTGTTCGCCGACCTGCGTCGGGGGGCGGGCGACCCGCTGCGGATCTACGAGGACTACCTGGCCGCGCGCGACGCCGGCTACATGCAGCTCGAGTCGGGCGCCAGCGGGCCGCGCGCGCGGCCGCACTGGCTGGAGCTGACCGGCTACGACAAGATCGCGCTCTCGGTGCTGCAGGCGATCCACGGCAACTCCGGCGCGGTGATCCCGCTCGACGTGCCGAACCGGGGCAACCTGGGCACGCTGAAGGGCGACGACGTGGTGGAAGTGCCCTGCGTGGTGAACGCGAGCGGGGCCTGGCCGCTGCACGTGGAGCCGCCGCCCGAGTCGGTGCGGCCGCTGCTCGAGGCGGTCAAGCGCTACGAGCGGCTGACGGTCGAAGCCGCGCTGACGGGCTCGAAGGACGGCGCCCGGCGCGCGCTGGCGGCAAACCCGCTGGTGCGGGACGAGGCGTTGGCGGCGGACCTGATCCAGGCGATGGGGGTGGCATGAGCGAGGCGGCGCCGGGCAACGAGGCGGGCAAGCCGCATCTCGACCGGGGGATGGGACTGCTCGAGGCCACCTCCACCAACATCATCGGCATGGTCGGCGTCGGCCCGTTCCTGACGATCCCGTTCATGATCGCGGAGATGAACGGGCCGCACGTGATCTACGCCTGGATCGCGGGCATGATCCTGGCGCTGGCGGACGGTCTCGTCTACGCGCACCTGGGCGCGGCGCTGCCCGGCAGCGGCGGGCCCTACCTCTACCTGCGCGAGGCGTTCAAGCCCTTCGGCCTCGGCCGGCTGATGGCGTTCTTCTTCATCTTCCAGATCATCCTGGTGGCGCCGCTCTCGATCGCCGGCGGCGCGGTCGGCTTCTCGGACTACCTGCAGTTCTACTGGACCACGATGACGCCGGTCCAGCACAACGTGATCGGCGCGCTCGTCTGCATCGGGATCACGGCGCTGCTCTACCGCGACATCACCTCGATCGGGCGGCTGTCGGTGGTGATGCTGGTGGTGGTGCTGGCCACCGTCGGCTGGGTGATCGTCGCGGGGCTGTTCAGCTTCTCGCCACGCCAGGCCTTCGACTTCCCGCCGAGCGCCTACACGCTCGACGCCGACCTGCTGAAGCGCCTCGGCGCCGCCGCCATCCTCGCCATGTACAGCTACGGCGGCTACAACCAGGTCTGCAACATCGGCGACGAGGTGAAGGACCCGACGCGCACGGTGCCGCGCTCGATCTTCATCTCGATCTTCGTGGTGGCCACGCTGTACATGCTGATGACGATCGTGATCGTGGGCATGATCCCCTGGCTGGAGGCGCAGCAGAGCCGCACGATCGCCTCGGTCTTCATCGCGCGCACCTTCTCGGATCCGGTCAGCGGCCGGCTCGCCGGCGAGCTGATGACGGGACTGATCCTGTTCGTGGCGGCCGCCTCGCTCTACGCCACCATCCTCGGCTACTCGCGCATCCCGTACGCGGCGGCCAAGGACGGCGATTTCTTCAAGGTGTTCGCGAAAGTGCACCCGACCAAGCACTTCCCGCACGTCTCGCTGCTGGTGCTGGGCGCCATCTCGATCCCGTTCTGCTTCTTCAGCCTGGGCCAGCTGGTGAGCTGGCTGATGCAGGTGCAGATCGTGACCCGCTTCATCTGGCAGTGCGTCGCGGTGGTGCTGCTCTGGGAGTACCGCAAGGACATCGCGCAGCCCTTCAAGATGTGGTTCTACCCGTGGCCGGCGGTGGTGTCGGGCGCGCTCTGGCTCTACATCTTCTTCACCGGGCCCTGGGAGGGCATCGTGTTCTCGTTCGCCTTCGTCGCCGTCGGCGTCGTGGCCTTCCTGCTCTTCGAGAGGCATCGCCGCACGGCCTGAGGCGGTAGGACCCGGGCTCGGCGCGCGCTTAGACTGACCGGCGATGCCGTCGCACGAGTGGCCGCTGCCCGCGCACTTCGATCCCGCCCGGGTGCCGGAGATCTACCGCGTTCCCTACCAGCAGCGCGCCGCCGAGGCGCGCCTGTTCGCGCGCGCGCACGACGTCTCGCCCGCCTGGCGCGACGCGAGGCGCGTCGGGCTGGTGCTGGTGGACGTGCAGAACACGTTCTGCCACCCCGAGTTCGAGCTGTTCGTGGCCGGCCGCGGCGGCAACGGCGCCGTGGAGGACTCGCGGCGCATCTGCGAGTTCGTCTACCGCAACCTCGGCCGCATCAGCCAGATCACCGCGACGCTCGACACCCACTCGGCCGCGCAGATCTTCCACCCGGTGTTCTGGCTGGACGCCGAAGGCCGCCATCCCGATCCGATGACGGTGGTCAGCGTGGAGGACGTCGAGAGCGGACGCTTCCGGGTCAACCAGGCGCTCGCGCGGACGCTGGGGCTGGAGGACGGCTTCGAGCTCGACGAGCACGCGCGGCACTACGTGCGCGCGCTGGCCGAGGGCGGCAAGTACCCGCTGACGCTGTGGCCCTACCACGCGATGGTCGGCGGCATCGGCCACGCGCTGGTGTCGGCGGTCGAGGACGCGCTCTTCTTCCACGGCCAGGCGCGCCAGGCGCGCACGCGCTTCGAGGTCAAGGGCAGCCACCCGCTGACCGAGCACTACTCGGTGCTGCGGCCGGAGGTGATGGCGGACCACCGCGGCCGGGCGCTCGGCGAGCGCAACCTGAAGCTGGTGCGAGCGCTGCTCGAGATGGACGCGCTGGTGGTGGCCGGCCAGGCCAAGAGCCACTGCGTCGCCTGGACGGTGGCCGATCTGCTCTCGGAGATCATGACCGCCGACCCGGCGCTCGCGCGCCGCGTCTACCTGCTCGACGACTGCTCGTCGCCGGTGGTGGTGCCGGGGGTGGTGGACTTCAGCAGCGTGGCGGACGCGAGCTTCGCCCACTTCGCGCAGGCCGGCATGCACCTGGTGCGCTCGAGCGAGCCGATGGAAAGCTGGCCCGGCTTCTGAGGGCTCCCGGCCCGCGCGGCTACGAGGGCAGGCGCTTGACGACGACCAGCGTGGCGTCGTCTTCGTAGGGCTTGCGCCGGCCGTGGGCGTCGGCCGCGGCCAGGATGCGCTCGAGGATCTCCTCGGCGCCCTGCGCGGCGCTCTCGCCCACCACGCGCAACAGGCCCTCCTCGCCGAAGAAGCCGCCCTCCGCGTCGCGCCGTTCGAGCACCCCGTCGGTGCTGAGCACCAGCACGCCGCCCTCCGGGATCACCGCGATGCCCCGCTGGAACTCGATCTCGGGCATCGGGCCGATCACCATGCCACCCGTCTCGAGCCGCTCCACCCGGCCCTCGTGGACGACGAGCGGCGGCGGGTGGCCCGCGTTGCAGTAGACGAGCGTGCCGTTGCGCTCGAGCTCGCCGTAGAAGACGGAGATGAAGCGGCTCGACAGGCTGGAGCGATGGATCACGCGGTTCAGCTTGCGGAACACGTACGCCACCTTCAGGTCCTTCTCGATGCCCATGCGCAGGCCGGTCACCACGTCGCGCACGAGCAGCGCCGCGGGCAGGCCGTGCCCGCTGGCGTCCCCGATCGACAGCCCCAGCAGCTCGTCGCCGAAGGAGTGGAAGTCGTAGAAGTCGCCGCCCACCTCCTCGGCCGCCAGCGAGCGGCAGGCGAGGTCGTAGCCCGGGAAGTCGGGAGGCTCCTCCATCAGCAGGCTCTGCTGGATCTCGGCCGCCTCGTGGAAGCTGCGCCGCACCCGCTCGTCCACCATCCGCGAGCCGAGCGCCGCGCGCACGGTGTTGAGCGCGAAGTCGAGCTCCTCCCGGATCCAGCCGTCCGCCAGCACGAAGGCCAGCAGGTAACGTTTCGGGCGCCGCCCCACCATCACGGCCGCCGTCGCCGTGTTCGGCAGCCAGCCGGCGCGAAACGGCGAGTCCGCCTCCGACGGGTCGGGGAAGATGTAGACGCGGTGCCGGAACACGTTGTGCAACGCCGGCAGCCCGCGGTCCAGCTCGTCGGCGACGGGCGCGCCGGGATCGCCCGCGACCGCCACCAGCGCGAAGCCGTCCCGGCGCTCGGCATAGAGCAGCGCGGCGCGCAGGCGCAGGTCGTCGCGCAGCACCTCGAAGGCCTGCTTCAGGAAGCGCCTCAGCAGCTCGCCCTGCGGCCCGCCGGTGTCGAGCGAGCCGAACAGGCTGTCGAGCCGGCGGTAGAACAGCTTGGCGTCGAGGCGGGGGGACTGGGCTTGCGCGGTCATGGTCGTGGCTTCGTCGGCGCCTGGCGGGAGCGGCTCGCCGTCCGAGGAAGGGCGCGTATCGTAACCGCCGCGCCCGAAAACACGAAGGCCCGGGGGCCGAAGCCTCCGGGCCAATGGCGGCTGCGCGACGAGCGGCGGCTCAGTACTTGACCGAGCAACCGTACGGCTGCGCGCTCGTCACGGCGACGGGCTTGCCGGCCATCGCCGCGTCGAGCGCCGCGCGCACGTAGTTGGTCGCCGTCTTCACGTCCGCCAGGTCGGTGGAGGGCTTGTCGTCGATGCCGCCCGCGTAGACGAGCTTGCCGGCCGGGTCGATCACGTACATGTGTGGCGTGGTCTTGGCGTCGTAGGCGCGGCCGACGTCGCCGCCGGTGTCGAGCAGGTAGGCCGAGTAGGCGACCTTGCGCTGCTCGCCCTTGGCCTGGATCTCGGCCGGAGTGAAGTTGCCCTGTTTGCCGGGCGCCGAGGAGTTGACCGAGAACCAGACGACGCCCTTGCCGGTGTACTCCGCCTGCAGCGCCTGCATGTTGCCGCTGTTGTAGTGCTTCTGCACGAACGGGCAGTCGTAGTTCACCCACTCGAGCACGACCCACTTTCCCTTCAGCGCGTCGAGCGAGTGGCTCCTGCCCTGGACGTCCGCCAGCGTGAAGGCGGGCGCCGCCTGGCCCACGACCGCGGCCGCCTGCGCGAGCGGCGCCGTGCCCGCGAGCAGGGCCAGCGCCAGCGCCGTCGTCGTTCTGCTCATGCTCATCCCTCCGTGATCCGTCTCGCCCCTCAGCCGAGCTCGTCGAGCGCCTGCAGCACGATGCCGGGCCGCAGCACCTCGGGCAGCAGGCGCGGCGCGCCGTCGCGGCCGTAGAGGACGTAGAGCGGCACGCCCTGCCGGCCGTGCTCCGCGAGCGCTCTCGTGATGCGCTCGTCGCTGCGCGTCCAGTCGGCCTTCATCATCACGACGCCCTTGTCGCGGAAGCGCTGCAGCACCTCGGGCCGCTCCAGCGCGAGCTTCAGGTTGACCTGGCAGGTCAGGCACCAGTCGGCCGTGAAGTCGACGAACACCGGCGTGCCGGCGCGCCGCAGCAGGGCGACCCGCTCGGGCGAGAACTCCTCCCAGACGCCGTCGCCGCCCGCGTGCCGCTCCTCCGCGCTCGCCGGCGCGTAGGCGAAGCCCAGCGCAAGGCCGCCCGCCGCCAGCGCGAAGGCGGCGGCGTAGCCCGCGAGGCGCAGGCGCGGGGCGCCCCGGCGCACGCGCCCGTAGAGCCAGGCCGCCATGCCGAGCAGCAGCAGCGCGCCGAGCAGGATCGTCATGCCGTTGACGCCGACCTGGCGGCCGAACAGCCAGAGCAGGAACACCACCGTGCCGAGCAGCACGAAGCCCATCGCCTGCTTGAAGCCCTCCATCCAGGCTCCCGGCTTCGGCACCATCCGCAGCAGGCGGGGCGAGGCCGCGAGCACGAGATAGGGCGAGGCCATGCCGAGGCCGAGCGCGCTGAAGACCGAGAAGGCGACCCAGGCCGGCTGCGACATCGCGAAGCCGAGCGCCGAGCCCATGAAGGGCGCGGTGCAGGGCGTCGCCACGATGGTCGCGAGCGCCCCGCTCCAGAACGAGCCGGCGAGCCCCTTGGTCCGGGGCTCGAGGTTGCCGACCGCCGTCAGCGACTCGCCGACCTCGAACAGGCCGAACAGGTTGAGGCTCAGCAGCAGGAACAGCGCCGCCAGGAATACCACGAACAGCGGCGACTGGAGCTGGAAGCCCCAGCCGATCTGCTCGCCGCCGGCCTTCAGCGCGAGCAGCGCGCCGGCTAGCGCCCAGAAGAACACCACCACGCCCGCCGTGAAGGCGAGGCCGTGGCGCAGCGCGCCATACTCGGCGCCGTCGCGCACGAAGCCCATCACCTTGAGCGAGAGCACGGGCAGCACGCAGGGCATCAGGTTGAGGATCAGGCCCCCGATGAAGGCGAAGACCAGCGCCACCGGCAGGCTGCCAGCGGAGCCGCCCATCGGCGCGCTCGGCGCCGGGACCGGTGGGGGCGGCGCCGGCTGGCCGGTGGCGGCCACTCCCGCTGCGGACCGCGGTTCGCCACCGCCAGGCCCGCCCGCCGTCGCGGCGAGCGCCGCGCTCACCTCGAGGGCCACGCCGTCGAGCTCGAGGACGCCCGCGATCACGTCCGCGGCCTTCCCGTTGGCCGGCCGGGGAATCTCGAGACGGAAGCCGCCCGCCACCGCCGCCAGCGCCTGCGGCGCCGCGTGGTCGATCAGCTCGGCGGCGTACGGGAAGAAATAGGCCTCGCGCGGCAGCGCACCCGCGCGCCGCACCTCGAGCGAGAGCGCCTTGTCCGAGAACGCCGCGCTCGCCGCGAAGCCGGCCGGGCGGGGCAGCGCGGCGCGCGCGCTGGCGAAGGCCGCGGCGTGAGCGGCCGACGGCTTGGCGTCGACCTTCACCGGCAGCGTCAGCTCGAGCGTCGCCTTGCCGGGCAGGCAGGCTTCCTTGCACTCGAGCCAGTCGACCTTGGCGCGCAGCGACACGCTCGCCACGTCGAGCTTCGCCGGCACCGACAGCTCGCTCAGCAGCCAGGTCTCGCCGGAGTAGCCGTAGCTCATCAGAGGGGCGACGAACACCTTCTCCGGCCGCGGCCACTGGATCTCGCCGGCGGAGAAACCCTCGGGCAGCGTCCACGCGATCCGCGTCTTCAGGCCGGAATCGCCGACGTTGCGCCAGTAGGTGTGCCACTCGGCCTCGTGCTCGATGCGCAGGCCGACGGTCAGCGGCTGGCCCGGACGCACGCCCTCGTGCTCCGGTACGAGGGTCACCCGCACGTGCTTGCTCTGAGCGGAGGCCGAGGGCGCCGCGGATCCCTGCGCGAACGCGGCCGGCGCGAGCGCCAGCCAGCCGATCGCGGACACGCCGAGGGCCGCGAGCCAGTGGCGCGACGGGTAAGGAAGGGCCTTCACGAGCACAGGGAAGGATACTTCGGAGGCCCGTCGGCGTGCGTGAAGGCGGGTAAAAAGTTGTCCTACTCGGCGCGCGGACGGGGTTTCAGCCCGGCCTCGAGCTCGGCGTTCCAGGCCGCGGCGCCCAGGGTCGCCAGACGGTCGAGCCGCTCCGCGGCCAGCGCCAGCTTCGCGGCCGGGTGCAGGATCGCCAGCTCCAGCTCCGCGTGGGCCACCCGCGCGTCCGCCAGCGTGCTGGCCGCGAGCTCGCGCCAGGCAGGGCCGGGCGCGCGCCCGGCCTCGAGCGCGTCGAGCGCCGACTCCGCGATCTGGGCGAGCGCCGACAGGTTCCGCGACAGCGGCCGCAGCTCCGCCAGCGGCTCCGAGCGCGCGAGCTGGGGGTCGAGCGCCGCGTGGCTGGCAGCCCAGCGCGCGAGCGGCTCGCGCAGCGTCGCGCTCGAGCCGAAGGCGGGCGCCCGCAGCAGCAGCGCGTCCACGGCCTCGCGGAAGGCGCGAGCGGCGTCGCTCTCCGGGCGCGCGGCGTCCACCAGCCGATCGAGCGGCGTCTGCTGCGTGTAGGCGCGGCTGCGGCCACGGCGGTAGAGCTTGACCGGCTCGACCAGGTCCGCCAGCGTGCGCAGCGCGTCGGTCGGCGCGCCGCCCGTCAGCCGGCGCAGCATCGGCTCGTAGCCCGAGCGGTGCGTCAGGCCGCGCTCCTCGAGACGCAGGCTCTGCACGGCGAGCCGCCGGTACATGTCGGCGGCGTCGCGGACGCTCGCGGGCGACCACAGCCGCTCGGCGATCGCGGCCGCCCGCGGCCAGATCCGGGAGTCGACCGTCTCGGGCGTGACGAACTCGGCCCACATGCAGGCCTCGCCGCCCAGCACGCGCTTGCGCGCCGCCTCGTCGAGCGCCGTGCCCTCGGGCAGCGGGTCGGCGGCGTAGTGGGTGGCGGCGGTCTGCATGTGGTCGAGGTAGTAGCCGTTCGAGAGCAGCGTCTCGAAGCCGCGTGCGGCAGCCTCCGCCAGCGCGCGCGTCCCGCGCCACGACTGCACGATCGTCGAGCGCGGCAGCTCCTCGTGCAGCACCTCGTCCCAGCCGACGACGCGCTTGCCGTGCGCCTCCAGGATCTTCACCAGCCGCGCGTTGAAGCGCGCGTGGAGCGCGGGGTTGTCGCGCAGGCCGTGCTCGGCGACGAAGGCGCGCACGCGCGCGCTCTGGTTCCAGTGGCGGTCCGTGACCTCGTCGCCGCCGATGTGGAAGGCGGGGTCGGGGAAGAGCGCGGCCATCTCTCCGAAGAGCGCGTCGAGGAACGCGTAGGTCTCCTCGCGCGTGGGGTCGAGCGTCGGATCGAAGATGCCCCAGCGCCGTTCGATCGTGTAGGGCCCGGGCAGCGTCGCCAGCTCCGGGTGGCCGACCAGCCAGGCCGTCGCGTGGCCCGGCACGTCGAACTCGGGCATCAGGCGGATGCCGCGCTCGCGCGCGTAGGCGATCAGCTCGCGCACCTGCGCCTGCGTGTAGAAGAGGCCGTCCGAGCCGAGCCCGGTCAGCTTCGGGAAGCGCAGGCTCTCGACCCGGAAGCCCTGGTCGTCCGAAAGGTGCCAGTGCAGCACGTTGAGCTTCACGGCGGCCATGCCGTCGAGCGTGCGCTTCACGACCTCGACCGGCATGAAGTGGCGCGAGACGTCGAGGAGCAGCCCGCGCCAGGGGAAGCGCGGAGCGTCCTCGACCACGGCCGCCGGCAAGTAGAGCTTCCCGTCCTCGCTGCGCACCAGCTGGCGCAGCGTCTCGAGGCCGTGGAGCGCCGCGAGCGAGCTCTCGGCGTGCAGCACGGCGCCGCGCGGCGTGATCTCGAAGGCGTACGCCTCCTGCTCCACCGGCTGCTGCACGCGAGCCGGCGCGGGAGCGCAGACCACGCGCAGGCCGGGGCGGCTCGCAGCGCGGGTCGGCGCCGGCAGCTCGCGGCCGAGGTGCCTGCCCAGGGCGCGCGCGAGGCGGCCGAGGCCGGCCAGCACGCGTTCGTCGCACGGCTCGGCGGCGGCCATCCGGAAGCCGGCGCCGACCGCCAGCCGGCCCGTCGTGAAGCGCAGCGAGACGGGCGCGGGCATCAGGTCGTGCTGGGCAGGAGCGGCGGCCGGCGTCGCCGCCAGCAGGGCCAGCAGCAGGGCGGGGTTCGGCATACGGCCAGAGAGCATGACACGGGAGCGCCGCTCCCGCTCGCCCGGCTCAGCCCGGCGCGCCCGCGAGCAGCGCCCGCTCGCGCAGCTCGCCCTCGATCGCGGCGAGGCACTCGTGCGCGGCGCGATTGCGCGGCAGCGCGGCCACGGCGGCGCGCAGCCGCGCGAGCCGATCGGACCCGCGCGACAGATCGGCGGCGATCGCGCCCAGCTCGCGAGCGCTGCTGGCGACCAGCCCCAGCTCCCGCTCGCGCAGCAGCCGCGCGTTGGCCCGCTCCTGCGGCACGGTGTACGCGTTCTCGATCGCGGCCACGGGCAGGCCCGCGTGGAACGCTTCGGCCAGCGATCCCGGGCCGGGTTTCGAGAGCAGCACGTCCGCTGCCGCCATCAGCTCCGGGATGCGCTCGGAAAAGCCCAGCGGATGCAGGCGCCCGCCGAGCTCGCGCGCCTCCTGCCGCGCGCGGGCGAGGAGCGGCGGGTTGTCGCCGCAGACGGCGATCGCGTGGGCGTCGAGCGACTCGCGGAGCAACGCGCTCGCCACCTCGACCACCTCGGGCGAACCCTTGCCGCCGAAGAGCACGAGCGCCGTGAAGGCGTCGCGCGAAATCCCGAACTCGGCCCGGACCAGGTCGCGCGCCCCCGCGCGATCGGCCAGGTCGTGGCGCGGGTGCAGGATCATGCCGGAGCTGCGTGTGAGGTGCTCGCGCGGGATGCCGAGCGCCAGACCCTGCTCGAGCGCTTCCGCCGAGCCCACGACCACCCGATCGCAGCCGGGCTCCAGCCAGAAGTGGGGCGGGAAGTCCACGTAGTCGGTCAGCGCGACCAGGAAGGGCGCCCCCGGCAGCGCGCTCCGCACCGCGTCGCGCGCGACGGCGTTGACGTTCGGCATCAACGACACGACCGCCGCCGGCCTTGCCTCGCGCAGCACCCGCGCGAGACAGCCCACCAGGCGCCCGTGAACGCACCGGGCCAGCCACTGCCCCAGGCGCAGCAGCGGAACCAGGTGGCGCGTCCGGCCCGCGCGGACCATGTCGTTGTACGCGCTCTCGAGCGAGCGCCCGGTGAGCCGGTGCCAGGGGTCGGCCGGCAGCAGCGCCTCCTGGATCGGCAGGATCCGGAGACCGAAGGGCCGTCCCGGCCGCTCGGCAGCCGCGACGAGGGCGTTGGCGGCGGCCCGGTGCCCGCCGCCCGCGTCGGTGATCAGCAACAGGACCTCGGGCCGGGCCGGCACGCTCACGGCAGACGAGCGTCCTCGATCCGCGCGACGCTCCCGCGACGACGGCGTGACGGCGCGCTCACGCCAGCGTCGCCGGAAGTTTCCCCGCCGGCCACGGATTCGCAATCCTCGAAGCGTGTAATCCCTTCGTGCCTCAAGCGACGCTCGAAGGAATCCGCTGATGCGCTGCGACCTCCACGTGCACTCGCGTCACTCCGGGCACGACGGGCTCCCCGGCTTCCTGCACGGGTTCGGCCGCGAGTGCTACTCCGATCCCGCGGCCGTGGCCGCCGTCGCTCGCAGCCGGGGCATGCAGCTCGTCACGCTGACCGACCACGACAGCATCGAAGGCGCCCTCAGCCTGATGGGGCCCGCGGACACGTTCCTGAGCGAGGAGGTGACCTGCCGCCTCCCGGGCGGAGCCGTGGTTCACGTCGGCGTCTACGGCATCGAGGAGCGGGACCACGCCGAGATCAGCGCCCGGCACGACGACGGCGAGCGGCTGTTCGCCTACCTGGCCGAGCGCCGCATTCCGGCGGCGCTCAACCATCCGCTCTCCGCGCTCGCCGGCGAGCGCCGGCCGCAGGACCTGCTGCTCGCCCTGCGCGGCCTGCCGCTCGTCGAGACGCGAAACGGCCTGATGTCCCGCCGCCTCAATCACGGCGCGCGGGCGGCGGCGCGTGCCTTGCGGCGCGGGGAGGTCGGGGGCAGCGACGCGCACACGCTGGCCTCGGTCGCGCGCGCCTTCACCGAGGTCGAGGGCGCTCGCGACCGGGAGGAATTCCTCGACGGCCTGCGCCTGCGCTTGGCGATCCCGCGCGGGGCCTCCGGCGGCTACGCGCGGCTGACGGCGGACGTCGCCAGGCTCCTCGGGAGCGGCTATGCCGAAGCCCTGACGCTCGCTCTCGGCGGCCCGCGGGAGCTGGCGCTGACGGCGGCCGCCGTGGCGCTGCTGCCCCTGCTGTCCTTGCTGCCGCTGGTGACGGCGGCGTTCGCGATCCGCGACGCCGCCTTCGCGTTGCAGGAGCTGCGCGCGCTGCGCACGGCGGTCGGACGCGGCCGTCCGCTCTCGCGGCCGGGTCTCGCGAGCGCCGTGCTGATGCCGGGAGGTGGGCCATGAACGCCGTCCTCGCCCGCGTGAACGATCAGGACGTACGGCTCGCCGTGCGGCTGCGCTGCTGGCTGCCGCCGGGTTGGATTCGCGTCTGGATGGTGTGGGCCACCCGGCTCGGCGACGGCTGGGCCTGGCTCGCGATCGCCGCGGGACTCGCGGCGGGGGGGGCCGGCTTCCGGCAGGCCCTGGCCACCGCCGCCGTGGCGGCAGCCACGTCGAGCACCGCTTTCGTCTTCCTGAAGCGACGCTATCGGCGCCGGCGCCCGTGGGAGGACGGCCCGCACCCGGTTTTCGACGTGCGGCCTCCCGACCGCTTCTCGTTTCCCTCGGGGCACTCCGCGACCGCTTTCTCGATCTGCACCGCGCTCGCGCTGTGGGCGCCGTCCGCCGCCCCCGCGCTGTTCCTGCTGGCGGCGTCCGTGGCCGCGTCGCGCGTCGTGATGGGCCTCCACTACCTGAGCGACGTGATCGTCGGCTCGGCGCTCGGCGCCGCAGCCGGCCTGCTGGCCTTCTCGGCGCTCGGCTGAGCCCGGGGTTCAGGACCGAGGGCCTCGGCTGCCCTCGCCGGGAAGCGGAGCCGACGGCCCGGCGTTATCCTCATCTGGAGGAGGCGCCCGAAGCCAGATGTGGTCCTCGAAGAAGAGCGCTCGCTTGCCGTCGCCCGAGGAGGCGCTGCCCGGCCGCGCGACGCCGCTGCGCGTGCCGAAGTCGCACTTCGTGCTCGACGCGCCGCTGCGGCCGCCGTTCCCGCAGGGCAGCGAGACCGCGATCTTCGGCCTCGGCTGCTTCTGGGGCGCCGAGCGCAAGTTCTGGCAGTTGCCGGGCGTCGTCACCACGGCGGTCGGCTACGCCGCGGGGCCGACGCCGAACCCGACCTACGAGGAGGTCTGCAGCGGGCTGACCGGCCACGCGGAGGTGGTGCTGGTCGTGTTCGACCCGCGCCGCATCTCGTACGAAGAGCTGCTGCGCGTGTTCTGGGAGAGCCACGATCCGACCCAGGGCATGCGCCAGGGCAACGACGCCGGCACCCAGTACCGTTCCGGCATCTACGCGACGTCGCCCACGCAGCGCGCAGCGGCGGAAGCCTCGCGCGCGGCCTACGCCTCCGAGCTGAAGCGCGCCGGCTACGGCGAGATCACCACGGAGATCCTCGACGCGCCGCCCTTCTACTACGCCGAGGAGTACCACCAGCAGTACCTGGCGAAGAACCCGAACGGCTACTGCGGCATCGGGGGCACCGGCGTGAGCTGCCCGCTCGGCGTGACGAAGGCGGTCTGAGCGGACCTCGCGTGGAATCCTGGCGCACGCGCCTCTCGCGCTGGGGCTTCAACTTCTTCCCCGCCTATCGCGGGACGGGCGGCCGCATCGCCTACATCCGACACGACTGGTCGGAGGTCCGGGTCCGGCTGCCGCTCTCGTGGCGCACGCGCAACTACGTCGGCACGATCTACGGCGGCAGCATGTACGGGGCCGTCGATCCGATCTACATGGTGATGCTGATCCACCTGCTCGGACCGGGCTACGTGGTCTGGGACAAGGCGGCCTCGATTCGCTTCCGCCGGCCCGGCCGCACGACGCTCTACGCCACGTTCCGCGTGGAGCCGGCGACTCTCGACGCGATCCGGGGCGAGCTGGAGAGCGCCGAGAAGCTGGAGCGCGTGTTCACGGTCGAGCTGCTGGACGACGCGGGCGTCGTGCACGCCGTCGTGGACAAGACGATCCACGTCAGCCGGCGGGCCCCCGCCGCCTGAGCGTGGCCCGCGCGGCGGCGCGCCGCCCGAGCTCGCTCAGGCGCGGCGGCGCAGGAACGGCCGCAGGTAGCGCGCGGTGCGCGACGCCTTCGAGGCCGCCACCTGCGCGGGCGTTCCCCAGGCGACGATCTGGCCGCCGGCGTCTCCGCCCTCCGGCCCGAGGTCGATCACGCAGTCGGCCGCCGCGATCATCTCGAGGTTGTGCTCGATCACCACCACGGTGTCGCCGCGGTCCACCAGCAGCTGCAGCGCGTCGACCAGGCGCGCCACGTCGGCCATGTGCAGGCCGGTGGTCGGCTCGTCGAGCACGAACAGCGTCGGGCCGAAGCCGGGCGAGCACAGATCGGCGGCCAGCTTGATGCGCTGCGCCTCGCCGCCCGACAGCGTCGGCGAGGGCTGGCCGAGCTGCAGGTAGCCGAGTCCGATCGAGCACAGGAAGTCCAGCGGACGCCGCACCGCCTGCACCGGGCCGAACAGCTCGCGCGCGTCCTCGATCGTCATCTCCAGCACGTCTGCGATCGAGCGCTGCTTGTAGCGCACGGCCAGCGTGTCGGCGTTGTAGCGGCGGCCGCGGCAGCTCTCGCACGGCACGTAGACCTCGGGCAGCAGCGCCATCGTCACGCGCAGGCGCCCCTGGCCCTCGCAGCGCTCGCAACGGCCGCCCGCGACGTTGAACGAGAAGCGCGCGGCCCGGTAGCCCAGGGCGCGCGCGTCGGGGGTGGCGGCGAAGAGCTGGCGGATCACGTCCATCACGCCGACGTAGGTGGCGGGGACCGAGCGCGGCGTGCGCCCGATCGGCGCCTCGTCCACCTCGAGCGCGCGGCGGACCGGGCCCGCGCCCCGCAGCGACGCGAGAACCGGGGGCAGGCGCCGGCCCGCGAGGCGCGCCTTCAGCGCGCGGTAGATCACGTCGCGCACGAGAGTCGACTTGCCCGAGCCGGAGACGCCGGTCACGCAGGTGAGCCGCCCGAGCGGGATCTCGACCGAGGCGCCGCGCAGGTTGTGCAGGCGCGCGCCCTCGACACGCAGCCGCTCCGCCTGCTTCAGGCCGCGGCCGCGCGAGGCCGGCGGCACGCCCTTGCCCGCGAGCCACAGGCCCGTGAGCGAGCCCTTCGCGCGCGCGACGCGGGCCGGCGAGCCCTCGGCCACCACGCGGCCGCCGTGCGGGCCGGCGCCGGGGCCGAGGTCGATCACGTGGTCCGCCGCTCGGATCACGCTCTCCTCGTGCTCGACCACCACCACCGTGTTGCCGCGGTCGCGCAGGCCGAGCAGCGCGCGCGTCAGGGCCTCGTCGTCGCGCGGGTGCAGGCCGACGGTGGGCTCGTCGAGCACGTAGCAGACGCCCCGCAGGTTGGAGCCCAGCGCCGCCGCGATGCGGATGCGCTGCGACTCGCCGGTCGAGAGCGTGTCGGCGCCGCGGTCGAGGCTCAGATAGCCGAGGCCGAGCCGGTCGAGCATCTCGAGCCGGGCCAGAAGCTCGGGCCAGACGCGCTCGCGCACTTCGTCGGGCAGCGCGCCCTCGAGGCCTCCCAGCCACGCACGTGCCGCGCGCACGTCGAGCGCGCCGACGTCGCCGATCGAACGGCCGGCCACTTTCACCGCGAGCGCCTCGGGCCGAAGCCGCGTGGCGTTGCAGGCGCGGCACGGGCGCGCCTCGCCTGCGTCCTCGCCGCCGCCCGCCACGCCAGCTCCGGAGCACTCAGGACAGGCGCCGATCTTCTCGCTCCAGGAGAACAGCCGCGGGTCGGGAGCCGGCAGGCCCGCGCCGCAGCTCGGGCAGGCGCGGTGGATCGAGTAGACGCGGTCGCCGCCGCGGCCCGGGACCAGCAGCGTGCCCCCGCCCAGCTCGAGCGCGCGCGCGACCGCCGCCTCCAGGCGCTCGCGCCGGCCGCGGCCCGGCTTCACGCGATCCACCAGCGCCTCGACGTCGTGCAGCTTGAAGCGGTCGAGACGAGGCGCTCCGCCGGCGTCGTGGAAGGCGCCGTCCACCCGCACTCGCAAGACCCCGCGGCGCGCGGCCGCCGCGATCACGTCCTTGTGCAGCCCCTTGCGCCGCCGCACCAGCGGCACCAGCAGCGTCAGCTCGCCCGCCACGTCCTCGGCGATGCGCTCCGCGAGGCCGGCCGGGTCGACCACGCGCCCGGGCTCGCCGCAGCGCGGGCAGTGGACGGCGCCGATGCGCGACCACAGCAGCCGCAGGTGGTGGTGGACCTCGGACGACGTCCCGACGGTGGAGAGACGGCTGCCGTGCGAGAGCTTCTGCTCGAGCGCCACGGTCGGAGGAATGCCGGACACGCGGTCGACCTCGGGGCGCGCCAGCGGACGGATGAACTGCCGGACGTAGCTGGACAGGCAGTCGAGGAAGCGCCGCTGGCCCTCGGCGAACAGCACGTCGAAGGCGAGCGTCGACTTGCCCGAGCCCGAGACGCCGGTGACCGCGACCAGGCGGTTCCGCGGAATCGCGACGTCGATCTGCTCCAGGTTGTGCTCGCGCGCCCCGAAGACCTCGATCGCGCCGCGTGCCGCGCGGGCAGCCGCCGATCCGCTGGCGGCCGGGTAGGCCGCCGCAGCCGGCGCCGAGCCCCCGCGATCGCCGCTGGCCGCAGCTCCGACCGCCTGGGCAGCGGCGCGCAGCGCGCGCCCGGTCGGCGTGTCGAGCCGCGCGATCGCCTCGGGCGGGCCCTCGCCGACGAGCCGGCCGCCCGCGTCTCCCGCCTCGGGCCCGAGGTCGATCACGTGGTCGGCCGCGCGCACCACGTCGAGGTTGTGCTCGACCACCACCACGGAATGGCCGCGGTCCACCAGGCGGTGCAGCGAGCGCACCAGCGCCGCGACGTCGGCCGCGTGCAGGCCCGTCGTCGGCTCGTCGAGCAGGTAGAGATGGCGGCGCTGGTCGGCGGCGCCCGCCAGCGCCTCCGCCAGCTTCAGCCGCTGCGCCTCGCCGCCCGAGAGCGTCGGCGCCGGTTGCGACAGCGTGAGGTAGCCGAGGCCGACGTCGAGCAGCGGTTGCAGGGCGCGCACGACCGCCGGCACGTCGGCGAACAGCCTCACCACGTCGGCCGCCGGCTGCTCGAGCAGGCCGGCGATCGAGTGGCCGCGCAGCTCGACCTCGAGCACCTCGGGCCGGAAGCGCGCGCCGTCGCAGGCCGCGCAACGCACCAGCGCGTCCGGCAGGAACTGCATCTCGACCTTCTCGAAGCCCGCCCCCTCGCAGGCGGGGCAGGCGCCCGCTGCCGAGTTGAACGAGAACGCCGAGGTCTTCAGCCCCGCGTCTTTCGCCCCCTTCGTCGCGGCGAACAGCTTGCGCAGCGGCTCGAGGACGCCCATGTAGGTGGCGGCGTTCACGCGCGAGCTGGCGCCGAGCGGCGCCTGGTCCACCAGCGTCACGCCCGAGACCAGCTCGGCTCCGTCGAGCCCGTCGAGCGCCCCCGGCTCCGACTCGGAGAGCCCGAGCTTGCGGCGCAGGTTGCGGTGCAGCACCTGGTCGACCAGCGACGACTTGCCCGAGCCGGACACGCCCGTGACGGCGACCAGCACGCCGAGCGGCAGCTCGAGCGAGAGGCGCTTGAGGTTGTTCTCGCGTGCTCCCGTAAGGCGCAGCGCCTTCCCGGCGTCGGCCGTCCGGCGTGCGCGCGGCGCGCCGGTCTCGAGCCTCCCGGCGAGCGCCTGGCCGGTGAGCGAGCGCGCGACGGCGGGCAGGCCCGCCGGCGGGCCTGCATACACCAGCTCGCCGCCTTCGCGCCCGGGCCCGGGACCGAGATCGATCACGTGGTCGGCGGCGCGCACCAGGTCGAGGTCGTGCTCCACCAGCACCACGGCGTTGCCGGCCTGCGCCAGGCCGCGCAGCACGCTGGCCAGCGCGCCGGCGTCGCGCGGGTGCAGGCCGACCGACGGCTCGTCGAGCACGTAGAGCGTGCTGGTCAGCGAGCCGCCGAGCGCCGTCGCCAGCGTCACCCGCTGCGCCTCGCCGCCCGACAGCGTGCGCGACTGGCGGCCCAGCGTCAGGTACGCGAGCCCGACGTCGATCAGGAAGCGCAGCCGGCCGCGGATCTCCACCAGCAGCAGCTCGCTCGCCGCGTCCTTCGTCGCCGGCGACCACGGGCGCAGCGCCTGCCAGGCGTCGCCGATCGGCAGCGCCTCGAGCTCGGGCAGCGAGAGCCCGGCGATGCGGAACAGCCGCGCCTCGGGCTTGAGCCGGGCGCCCCCGCACTCGGCGCACTGGCTGTAGCTGCGATAGCGCGAGAGCAGGATGCGCACGTGCATCCGGTAGGAGCGCGACTCCAGCCATTCGAAGAAGCCGGCGATGCCGTACCACTTGCGCTTCCAGTCCCGGCGCCCGCCCGGCTCGCCCTCCCAGACGAGCCGCCGTTCGGCCTCCTCGAGCGCCTGCCAGGGCAGCTCCGCGCGCACGCCGCCGCGCCGCGCGAAGCGCAGCAGGTCGCGCTGGCACTCGGAGTAGAAGCTCGTCTGGAACGGCTTGACGGCGCCCTGCGCGAGCGAGAGCCGCGGGTCCGGCACGACCAGCGCGGGGTCGATCGCCATCGTGCGGCCGAAGCCCTTGCAGCTCGCGCAGGCGCCGACCGGGTTGTTGAACGAGAAGAGCGCCGGGCTCGGGTCGTCGTAGGCGATGTCGCAGCCCGCGCAGTGCAGCGCCTCGGAGAAGCGCCGCGGCGACGCCTCGCCGTCCAGCTGCGCCTCGACGCGCCCGCCGCCCAGGCGCAGCGCGCTCTCGAGCGAGTCGACGACGCGCTGGCGGTCCTGCGCCGTCACCTTCGTGCGGTCGAGCACCACGCTCACGAACCCCTGCTCGGGACGCAGGGCGGCCTCTTCGAGACGCCTGGCCTCGCCGCCCTCGAGCACGCGGCGGAAGCCCGCCTTGCCGAAGGCCTCGCGCAGCACTGCCGGCGAGACGCCCTCGCCCGCGCCGTGGCGGAAGCAGATGAGAGCCTCGCGGTCCGGGGCCGCCGCCAGCAGCGCCTCGAAGATCGAGGAGGGGGTGTCGCGCACCACCGGCTGGCCGCAGCCGCGGCAGTGGAGCGTCGCCGCGCGCGCCCAGAGCGCGCGCAGGTAGTCGGCGACCGAGGTCATGGTGCCGACGGTGGAGCGCGAGGTGCGCACCGGCGCCGTGCGGTCCACGGCGACCGCGGGCAGCACCCCCGCGATGCGCTCGGCGCGGGGGCGGTCGAGCCGCTCCAGGAACTGGCGCGCGTAGGGGCTGAAGGTCTCGGCGTAGCGGCGGTGGCCTTCCGCGTACAGCACGTCGAAGGCCAGCGACGACTTGCCGGCCCCGGCGACGCCGGTCACGGCCGTGACCGCCCCGATCGGGACGCGCACGCTGACGCCCTTCAGGTTGTTCTGGCGCGCGCCGTCGATCTCGATCGAGAGGCCGACGCTCATCCCGACAGGATCGCAGGGCGCCGCCGCCGCGGCAAGGCCCGCCGGTCCCCGGTCGTCAGTCGAGCCAGGCCACGTAGGCCTCGCGCGCCGTGCCGCGGGCGTCTACCTCGAGCACCGTCAGTCGCACGCGGCCGGCGGCGCCGACGTCGAGGCGCATGAAGCCCGCGCGCGACGAGGCGAAGCGCGTGTCCGGCAGGCGCTTCACCGCGCTCGTGTGACCGAAGATACCCGCGCCGCTCACGAGCAGGTGGCGGGCGCCGCTTCCCTCGAGGACCTGCAGCGTGTGCTCGTGTCCGGATGCATACACCAGAGGCCGCGACCGCTCGAAGGCTCCTTCGATCGCGGCGCGCAGGCGCCGGTTGGCCTCGCCGGCCAGGTCCTGGCTGGTGATGCCGGCCTGACGCGCCGAGGGGTAGGCGGATCCGATCAGCGGCAGCGGCAGCCACAGCCAGGGCCTGGCCGCGCGCAGCGGGAACAGGTGGTCCTTCCAGGTGAAGTGGCCGCCGTGAGGGCCGCCGGTTCGCAGCGGATGATGGCCCGCCACCACGACCTGGCGCGCGCCGGTGGCGGCGACGGCGTCCCCCAGCGCCGCCAGCACCTCGCTCTCGCTGCTCGCGGCACAGCCCGAGCCGGGACCCTGGGGCCTGGGACCGTCGTGCAGCCACCATTGGGTGTCGAGCAGCACGAGGCGCAAGTGCTCTCCGAGGTCCAGCGTCTCCGGCCCGGGACAGCCGCCGCGCGGCAGCAGGCCGGCCGCCGCTCCGGCGCGCGCGGCGAGGTGCGCCGCCTGCCGCCGGATCGACTCCCAGCCGTCGGCCTGCTCGTGCGCCCAGTCGTGGTTGCCCGGGATGAACACGGAGCGCGCCCCGGCTCTGCGGACCGCGTCCACCTGCGCGTCGAGCCGCCGCGCCGCCTCGGCTCGACCGCGCGCGCTCTCGGCCGGAAACCCGGCCGGGTACACGTTGTCTCCCAGGAACAGCACCAGCGTACGCTGCGGCGAAACACCCGCCGCGGCCTCGAGCGCGCGCAGCACGGGCTCTCCCCGCGCCGCCGGCGCGCCGGCGTCGCCGATCAGGATCAGCGTCGTCTCCGTGTCGGGCGACGGCGGCTGCCCGGCGGCTGCCGGCGCCACGGCGGAAAGGGCGAGCACGGCGAGCCGCAGGGCTGCGGGCCTGCACATCGAACCACCATATCTCAGGATGCCGAAGCTCGGCGTTCTGAAGAGGATGCGCGGCATCACGCGGACGCCGTCCCGGCGTCACGGCGCCGCCATCGCCTGCACCTAGATTGCCGGCGCCATGATCATGAGAGACCGTCTTCACGAGCCCGCGAGGGCGAAGCTGCGATCCCCGAGGCTGGGCGCTCTCGGCCTGCTCCTGCTGCTCCTCGCCCTGCCGGCCTCCGCCCAGAACAGCGGTCGCGTCACCGGCAAGGTGCTCGACTCGAGCAACGCCATCTCGCTGCCGGGCGCGGTCGTCGAGGTGGTCGGCCAGGACCGCGTCGCCCACACCGACATGGACGGCTACTTCGTGCTGGTGCTGCCCGCCGGCGAGTACCAACTGAAGGCCAGCTTCTCCGGCTACAAGGAGCGCGTCGCGACCGGCGTCAGCGTCGCCGCCGGAGGCGAGGCGCGGCTCGACTTCGCGCTCGCGCTGCCCTCGTTCAGCGAGGAGATCACGGTCGCGGCCGCGACATCCGAGCTCCCCGGCTCCCAGGTCGCCGCGCTGCTCGAGCGCAAGCGCGCCGGCTCGATCGGCGAGGCGCTGGCCGCCGACGAGATGAGGAAGAACGCCGACTCCGACGCGGCGGCGGCGATGCAGCGCGTGACCGGCGTGTCCGTGGTCGACGGGCAGTACGTCTTCGTGCGCGGGCTCGGCGAGCGCTACAGCAACACCGCGCTCAACGGCGCGGTGCTGCCGACCACCGAGCCGGACAAGCGCGTGGTTCCGCTCGACCTCTTCCCGGCCGGCCTCGTCGAGTCGGTCAAGGTGACGAAGTCCTACCTGCCCGACCGCCCGGCCGAGTTCGCGGGCGGCCTGATCGAGATCGAGCCGATCAGCTTCCCGGCGAAGAACACCTTCAGCATCTCGTTCGAGGGCGGCTGGAACTCGCAGACCACGTTCGAGGACGTGCTGAGCTACCCCGGCGGCAGCCTCGACCGGCTCGGCTACGACGACGGCGTCCGCGCGCTGCCCGGCGCAGTGCCCGCCGAGAAGGTCGTGCCGAAGGGCATCCTGGGCACCGGCTTCAGCGACCCCGAGATCACCGCGATCGGACGCTCGTTCGCGAACGTGTGGGAGCCGCGCGCCGCGGACGGCGGCGCCGACACGAAGCTGAGCGCGATGGCGGGGAACTCCTGGGGCAGGCTGGGCGCGGTCGCCAGCATCTCCTACTCCTACAAGGAGCGCTACCGCGAGGAGAACCAGAAGTACTACACGCTCGGCGAGGGCGGCGCGCTGCGGCTCACCAACGACTACGACTTCCGCTACACGCAGGCGACGGCCACGCTGGGCGGGGTCGCGAACCTCGCCTACCACTTCTCGGACTCGCACCGGCTGGCGTTCGAGAACTTCTACACCCACAGCGGCGAGGACGAAGCGCGCGTCTTCGGCGGCTATCAGGACGACAAGGGCGTCGACCTGCGCAACGCCCGCCTGCTCTGGGTACAGGAGACGATCCTCTCCAGCAAGCTGTCGGGCGAGCACTTCTTCCCGGGCCTCGCCAACAGCCGGGTCGACTGGTCCGGCGTCTTCTCGCGGGCGACGCGCGAGGAGCCGGACCTGCGCGAGAACCTGTACGAGTTCAACCCTTCGCTCGACGAGTTCATCTGGACCGACGAGTCCCAGAGCGGCTTCCGCATGTTCAACGACCTGACGGACGACACCCTGCAAGGCGACGCCAACTGGAGCGTCTACCTCAGCTCCTTCGGCGGGCGCTTCACGAGCTTGAAGGCGGGCGGCGCCTACCTCTACCGGCAGCGCGGCTTCAGCTCGCGGCGCTTCCGCTTCAAGCCGAGGGACACGGCCGGCTTCGACCTCACCCAGGCGCCGGAGGCCCTGTTCGCGGGCGGGAACATCGGCAGCGTCTTCGACCTCGCCGAGGACACGCGGCGCACGGACCACTACGACGCCGAGCAGTCGATCGCCGCCGGCTACCTGATGGGAGACCTGCCGCTCAGCGAGAAGCTGCGCATCGTCGGCGGCGTGCGCCTCGAGTACTCGGACCAGAACGTGACCACCAGCGATCTGTTCGACCCGACGCTGCCCCCGATCCGTTCGATCCTGCAGGACACCGACCTGCTGCCGGGCGTCAACCTCGTGTATCAGCTCACGCCGGACCAGAACCTGCGCGCGGCCTACAGCCACACGCTGAACCGGCCGGAGTTCCGCGAGCTGGCGCCCTACGAGTTCACCGACGTCGTCGGCGGCCGCGCCGTGGTCGGCAACCCGGGCCTGCGCCGGGCGCTCGTGCGCAACGCCGACCTGCGCTGGGAGTGGTTCCCCGCCGGCGGCAGCCAGCAGGCCGAGGTCTTCGCGATTTCGGCTTTCTACAAGGACTTCCAGGATCCGATCGAGCGCGTGGTGGAGGCGACCGCGGCCCTGCGCACGTCCTACGCGAACGCCAAGGGCGCCCGCAACTTCGGGGTCGAGCTGGAGGCTCGCAAGCGGATCGGCGAGCGCCTGCTGGTGGGGGCGAACTACGCCTGGATCGACTCCCAGATCGAGCTGGAGCAGGCCGCGGGCCAGGTTCAGACCTCGCTCGACCGGCCTCTCTCCGGGCAGTCGCCGAACGTGCTGAACGGCATGCTCGAGCTCCAGTTGGGCGGGGGCGCTTCGCTGCGCGCGCTGGTCAACTGGTTCGACGACCGGATCTCCGACGTGGGGGCGCTGGGCATCCCGGACATCCTCGAGCAGGGCCGCGTCAGCCTCGACGTCACGGCCAGCAAGTGCCTCGGGCCGTACACGCTGCGCATCTCGGGCGACAACCTGGCCGATGCCGCGCGCAACTTCACGCAAGGCGGCGCCCTGCAGCGCAGCTACAAGGACGGCCGCACGCTGAGCGTCAGCCTGAGCTACTCGCGCTGAAGGCCGACACGGTTCTATTCGAAGAGGTGGTGATGAAGCTCATGAGACACGCGTCCCTGACCTTGCTCGCGCTGGGCGTCCTGACCCTGCAGGCCTGCGGTGGCGACGGCGAGAGCAACTCGCCGACGTCGCCCTCGTCCCCCACGACGCAGACGGTCCGCGTCTCCGGCAGCATCTCGGCGAACACCACCTGGTCGGCGAGCAACGTGTACCTGCTGCAGGGCGCCGTCTTCGTGCGCGCCGGCTCCACGCTGACGATCGAGCCCGGCACCAAGGTGGTGGGCGAGAAGTCGAGCCTGGGCACGCTCGTGGTCGAGCGCGGCGCCCGCCTGCTGGCGAACGGCACCGCCGACCGCCCGATCGTGATGACCAGCGAGGCGGCGGCCGGCTCCCGGCGCAGGGGAGACTGGGGCGGGCTGATCCTCAACGGAGCGGCCCCCATCAACGTGGCGGGCGGCGAGAAGTTCGGCGAGGGCGACACGGGCCGCTTCGGCGGCAGCGACCCGGCGGACAGCTCGGGCTCGCTGCAGTACCTGCGCGTCGAGTTCGCCGGCATCGAGTTCAGCCCGGACAACGAGCTCAACGGCATCGCCTTCCAGGGCGTCGGCGGCGGCACGCTCTGCGACCACCTGCAGGTCCACTACAACCAGGACGACGCCTTCGAGTGGTTCGGCGGCACCGTGTCCTGCAAGTACCTGCTGGCGACGGCGGCCGGCGACGACTCCTTCGACTGGACCGACGGCTGGACGGGGCGGGGGCAGTTCTGGATCGCGCAGCAGAAGGCCGACGATGCGGACAACGGCTTCGAGACCGACAACCTCTCGAGCAACGTCAACGCCGAGCCGCGCTCCAACCCCACGCTCTACAACGTCACCTTGATCGGGGATCCTTCGACGGCCACGGGCAGCGGCAGCGCCAACGGCATGGTGCTGCGCGTCGGCACCGCCGGCACGCTGCGCAATTTCATCGTGATGGGCTTCAAGCGCTCCGGCGCGGACGTGCGCGACGCCTCGGTCGCCCAGGCCAACAGCGGCGCGCTCTCGGTCTCGAACTCCATCTTCCACGCGAACGGCTCCGGGCCGACGACCTACGGCGCCTGGGCGACCACCGGGGCGATCGTGGACGTCAACCCCCAGCTCGCCGACCCCTACAACCTGGCCGCGCCGAACTTCCAGCCGGCGGCGGCGAGCGCCGCCCGCAGCGGAGCGCTGGCCGTGGCGGCGGCCCCGGGCGACGGCTTCTTCGAGACCGTGAACTTCATCGGCGCCGTGGGCGCGACCAACTGGGCGACGGGATGGACGACGGCCGCCCAGAACTGAGCCGGGCGACGGTCTCCGCAGGGCTCGGCCGCGGCGGGGCCCTGCGGCGCCTGCTGCCGGCGCTGGCCGCCGTCGGCGCCGCGGCGGTGGCGCTGCTGGCTCCCGGCCTGCGCGCCGCTCGCGGCGATCGCTTCACGAGCACCTTCGAGTCGCCGGCCCGTCTCGCCGAAGCGGTGCTGCTCGCCCTACAGGAGCGGGACGGGGAGAGCCTGCGCTCGCTGCCGCTCTCGGAACGGGAGTTCCGCGAGGAGGTCTGGCCGGAGATGCCGGCCGCCGGCCGCGTGCCGGCCGGCCTCGCCTGGCAGGACCTGCGCCAGAAGGGCGAGAACAACCTGCGGCGGGCGCTCGCGGAGCTCGGCGGCCGCCGGCTGGCCGTCGAGCGACTGACCATCGACGGCGGCACGACGGCCTACGGGACCTTCGTCGTCCACCGCAAGCCGCGCCTGCGGGTGCGGGACCTCGACAGCGGGGAGCGGGCCGAGCTCGCCCTCTTCGGCTCGATCCTCGAGCACGAGCGCCGCTACAAGCTGTTCTCCTGGGTGGTCAGCCGCTAAGCCGGCGCTTCCGCCTGCACCTCGAACCCGACAAGGCTGCGGGCGAGCGTTGCGTCCCCCTCGGCGAAGCGGCCGTCGAGGATGCGCAGCGCGATCGAGGCGATCACGGCCAGGTAGTCGCCCGCCATCTCGGCGTTGTCCTCGAGCACGTCGCGCAGGCCCTCGACGCTGCCGTGCAGGCAGACCAGCGGAGTCCGCGTCACGGCGTGGAACCAGCGCGGCCGTTCGGCGATCGACTCGATCGCGCCGAGCGGCGTCCCGGGCCCCGCGCTGAAGCCCCCGCCTGCCTCGAACTGGCAGTCCATGCTCCCGCTCACGATCAGCAGCAGGAAGCCGGACGGCTCGCCCGCCCGCCAGATCTCCATGCCGGGCTCGAAGTGGATCTCGGTCAGGCCGCGCGAGAGCTCCGCCAGCGCGTTCACGCTGGCGCGCCGGAACACCTGGACCGTCCGCAGCAGCAGGATGCGCTCCACCAGATCGAGGTCGCGCGGGCCGAGCTCCGGCCAGCGCGGCGCCGGCAGCTCGCGCGCGGCCTGCGGGTAGGCGAGCAGCAGCTCGAGTAGCTGCCGCGTCGTCTCGCGCAGGACGTGCGAGTACAGGCTGAAGTGGTCCTCGAAGATCTCCTGCACCGCGTCGGGCTCGAGCGCCAGCGAGAGCACGTGGCTCTCCGCCACCGCGTCGAGACGGGAGGGCTCGCGGGCGAGCACGCCCAGCCCCCCGAGCCCGGCGCCCGGCCCGCAGCGCGAGAGCACGCGCGAGCCGCGGCTGACGACGACGGTTCCGTCGACCAGGAAGTGGATCGCCGGCTCGGGGTCGCCCGCGCGCAGCAGCGGATCGCCCGGAGCGAACAGCCGCTCCTCCAGCTGCTCCGCCACCACGCCCAGCAGCTCGGCGGGCAGCTCGCGCAGCGTCGGCAGCCGCTTCAGGTGCAGGATGCGCTCGAAGGTGCCGATGCGTGCGTCGGCGCGGAGCCGCTCAGCCACCGGCGAGGCCCTCCTCGGGCAGCATGCGCAGGGCGCGCTCGATGACCCGGTTGACGAAGAGGCCCGTCTGGCGCGGGTCGATCCGCTGCAGCTGGGGCCGGAAGCTCACCAGGCCCAGCTCGGCGACGTGGTACGCGACCAGGCAGCGCAGCGTCTCGCCCGGCTGCTCCAGCAGGAAGGCGAGCAGCGCCTCGTACTCGAGCCGCTCGGGCCGCATCGCCGGCTCGAGCGTCCGCAGGCGCTCTGCTTCGGGCGCGTCGTCCACCAGCGCCAGCACGGGGCCGCGCAGCGGCTCGCGCAGGAGGTTCTCGAGCAGCTCGCGCGAGCCCGCGCGCACCTTGGAGTTCTGGCTGCGCAGCCCGCGGTGGATCTGGCGGAAGTCCTCGCCACGGTGCAGCAGCCCGAGCAGGCGGAAGACGCGCTCGACGGCATGCGTCTCCTTGTCGCGCAGCAGGCTCAGCAGCAGCTCGTGGCCGGTGGTGGCGCGGCCCGGCTCGACGCGCGCGGCCTCGTGCAGCGTCAGCCGCCAGCTGATCTGGCGGAAACACGCCTGCAACGTGAGCAGCGTGGCCTCGCGCAGCACGCGCTCGTCGAGCCGCAGCTCGGGGTGGTCGGAGGCCACCCGCCCCAGCCCGCGCAGGATCTTGAAGCGCACCATGCCGTCCTCTTCCTCGACCAGGCGCCGCAGCAGGGCGTCGGCGGCGGCCTGTTCGGGGAACAGGCTGAGCGTGCGCGGCAGGTGGCGGCGGATCTCGTGCGGCAGCGTGCGGTCCGCCAGCGAGCGCTCGAGGAACTCGAGCCCGTCCGGCCCGTAGGCGAGGAAGGCCTTGCGGGCCGCTTCGCGCGCGCGGTGCTGCGCCAGCATCGCCAGCAGCGCGGGCAGGAAGCGCGGGCTGGGCAGCGCCCCCATCGCGACCGCCACCTGGCGCAGCACCTTCTCGTCGGGCGAGTCGGCGAGCCGCAGCAGCGCCTCCTCGAACAGCGGCGAGGGGTTGCGCGCGATGGCGCGCGCGAGCGCCATCTGCGACTCGCCGCCGCTGGTGGAGAGGATGTCGTCCAGCATCGTCTGGTTCTCGTCGGCCACGAAGCCGTGCGCGACCAGGCCCACGACCGCCGTGGCGCGCACCAGCGGGCTCTGGTCCTCGCGCATCGAGAGCAGCAGCTTCGCGTCGGGCGCCGCCATGGTCCGGGCTCGCAGCGCGGCCGCGCGCAGCTCGGGATCGTCCTGGGCCAGCAGGCGATCGGCGATCGCCACGAAGTCGCTGCGTCCGCTGCGCTCGAACAGCTCGAGCGCGCGCAGCACGACCGGCCGCGACGGGTGGTACAGGATCAGCGCCGGGATCAGGCGCGTCCGGCCCTGCGCCGCCAGCAGGTCCATCGCGCCGCGCACCTCGGTGTCGTGCGGGCTGCCGAGCGCGCCGAACAGCGCCTCCAGCGAGTGCAGGTCGAGATCCGGCAGGTCCTCGCGGTCGACGATGGTGCCTTCGCGCAACGCGGCCCGGAACAGGTCGAGATAGTGGCGCCGCAGGTCCGCCGCCAGCGCGATCCAGAGCACGCACAGCGAGCCCCCGAGCGTCGCCAGCACGATGTCGCCCCGGTGCAGCAGGACCTCCGAGAGGATGAACAGCGACGCGATCGCCTGCCCGCCGCGCTGGCCGACCACGTCGATCAGGGGCTTGGCCCGCGAGCGCAGCGAGTCCGGGATCGGCACGAACAGCAGCTCGATCGTGGTGCGGTGCAGCGAGTAGCGGAAGGTGCCGTCCGCGCCCTTCAGCACCAGCGCGGCGACCAGGCCCCCGCCGAAGGCCACCCCCGAGGCGCCGAGCGCCAGCAGCGACGGCAGCACGAACAGCGCGCGGTGCAGCCCGAGCACGCGCATCAGCAGGCCCATCAGCAGCAGTTGGAACACGAGCGCCACGCTGTTGAGCGCGACCGAGACGTTCGCGAAGAAGGTGCCGAGGTGCTCGCGCGGAATCTCGCGCGCCACGGCGCTCTTGAAGACGTAGTCGCCGAGCGTGAGAGCGACCGTCGAGATCAGCACCAGGGCGCCCAGCCCGCGCAGGTAGGGGTGGCGCTGCACCAACTGGACCGACTGGCGCAGGGCCAGCAGGCCGGGGCCGCGGCGCTCGCGCGGCGCGTCCGGCCGGCGCATCAGGACGGCGGGACCGAGCCCGGTGGCGAGGAAGGCGAGGCCCGAGGCCAGCACCAGCGTCTGGGCGCCGTCCGTTTCCGCGACGAGCGCGCGGGCGAGCGCCGAGCCCGCGACGGCGCCCAGCAGGCTGCCCAGCGAGACGAACTTGAACAGGCGCTTGGCCTGGGTGACCGTGTACAGCTCGCCCAGCACCAGCCAGAACTGCAGGCCGGTCAGCGTGCCGACCAGGCCGGACCAGACGTAGAGCGCGCGCAGCGTCCAGGCGCTGCGCGCGAGCGAGCTGAAGGCGTAGAAGCCGAGCGTGACCGCCGCGCACAGGATCAGCAGCACCGCGACGCCGTGACGCCGCAGCATGCCGCGGCGGGCGCGCCAGGGACCCTGCGAGACGAGCACCGCCAGCGCCGCGATCGCGAGGTAGACCCACGGCAGCTGAGAGGCCGGCAGCCGGGCGAGGAACAGCGCGTCGCGCGCCGTCTCGAGCAGCGTGTGGCCCGCCAGCGTGCCGAAGAGCGTGAGAAACGCGGCGAAGGCGCCACGCCGCTCTTCCGGGCGTATCTCCTTCAGCACCCGGTGACTATAAGGGCCCGGCTGCCCGCCGCCACCGCGCCTTTACCCACTGTTCACGCCACCGTCACCGCAGCGTCATCCGCCCCCCATAGCTTGCGCTCGCCGATCGGGCGCGCGACGAGCGGGATCCCCGATCCAACGAGGAGGAATCGTCGATGACACGGAAGGTGATTGGGCGGAGCGCGGGGATCGCTCTCGCCCTCGTGCTGGGGCTGAGCTTCGCCGGCCGCGCCGTCGCCCAGGGGCTGTTCTACGCCGAAGAGCAGAAGGACGGCCGCTTCTACGTCTTCAACGTCAGGGCGAACTGGGAGCGCTTCAAGGCTTCCGGCGAAACCGGCGTCGGCGTGACGCGGCTCGGCGCCGGCCCGAACGGGGAAACCGTTTACGGCGACAACGAGACGGCGCTCGAGCTCTTCTTCTTCAAGCACGGGATCCAGGAGGTCGTCGAGCGCCCGGCCGCGCCGGTGCAGCGCCTGGAATGGCGTGACGGCAAGACGCGCATCACGCTCGGCAGCGGCTTCTACATGGAGCTGTCGAACCGCATCCAGCTCCGCTACACCCACGAGCTGCCGGACGACGCCGTCAGGCTGGCCGGTACCGCGGCGGCCGGCGACTCCAAGGGCAGCTTCCGCATTCGGCGCGCCAAGCTGAAGTTCGAGGGCTGGGCCTTCGAGAACTGGCTGCAGTACGAGGTGCAGACCAACTGGCCCGGCATCTCCAGCGCCAACCTCGCCAGCTATCTCGAGGACGCCAACATCAACTGGGACGTCACCAAGGGCAAGAAGAGGTTCATGCTCAAGTTCGGCCAGTACAAGGTGCCGTTCGGCCTGCAGGAGCTGACCTCGTCGGGCAGCCAGCAGTTCGTCGACCGCTCGCTGGTGTCGAACGCCTACTTCCGGGGCCGCGACACCGGGCTCTCCGTCTGGGGCGTGCTCGGGACGAACAAGCTCGAGTACCGGCTGGGGGCCTTCAACGGCAACGGCCTCACCCGCTCGGCCAACGACAACGACAAGTTCCAGTACGACGCCCGGGTCAGCTTCCAGCCGAACGGCGCGGTGCCGCTCGGCAGCTACTCGGGCGCCCACCAGTCCGAGTCGGACTTCGAGTCGAAGGCGCTCGGGAAGCCGATCTTCGTGGTCAGCGCCGCGATGGAGCAGAACGACCTCTCGAACGTGGCGAGCGACCCGAAGACCAACCTCAAGAGCACCCTCTTCGAGCTCGACGCGATCTTCAAGTACAAGGGCTTCTCCGCGACCGGCGGCTACATCTGGGGCGAACGCGAACCCCAGATCACGAACCCCGCCTTCGACACCCAGGGCTACTCCATGCAGGCGGGCTACTTCCTGAAGCCCGAGAAGTGGGAGATCGTCGCGCGCTACGGGCAGCAGGATCCGAACCAGTCCGTCTCCGACGACAAGATCACCGAGATCCGCGGCGGCCTCAACTACTTCTACGCCCGGCACGTGCTGAAGGTGCAGGCGGATTTCGGCCAGATCAAGACCGAGAACGCGGCCGGCGCGCGAAAGAACCACGAGTTCCGCGTCCAGACGCAGCTGATTTTCTAGTCATTGAGCAAGGGGGGCCTGCGCCGGCCCCCCTTGGACCCCCGCGCGCTGCGGCGAAGTGAATTCGCCTCCGCGCGTAGCCCGGCGGAGTGAATCCGCCTTCGCGCGCAGCCCGTAGCTGAAGTGTTTACGAGGAGTTAACGCGGTCGAAACGTGGTGTTTTCGGCCGATTGGTAGGGTGGGCCCGCACGGGACGGACCGTGCGGGCGTGAATCGGAGGATGCCTCATATGAAGCGGATGCTCCTGACGGCCGGCGCGCTGGCGCTCACGGCCGGTGTCGTGTCGGCGCAGCAGGTCAAGGTCGAAGCCGCGATCGCCCCGTACCAGAAGACGAGCGGCGTTTCGGGGAACATCAACAGCGTCGGCTCGGACACCATGAACAACCTGATGACGCTGTGGGCCGAGGGCTTCATCAAGATGTACCCGAACGTCAAGGTGCAGGTGGAAGGCAAGGGCTCGTCCACGGCGCCGGCGGCGCTGATCGCCGGCACCTCGCAGTTCGGGCCGATGTCCCGGGCGATGAAGCCTTCCGAGATCGACAAGTTCGAGGCGAAGTACGGCTACCGCCCGACCGAGCTGCGCACCTCGTACGACGCGCTCGCCGTCTACGTCAACAAGGACAACCCGATCGAGAAGCTCACCCTGGCGCAGGTGGACGCGACCTTCTCGAAGTCGCGCCGCAGGGGCGGCAAGCCCGTCAGGACCTGGGGCGATCTCGGGCTCGGCGGCGATTGGGCGAGCCGCCCGATCAGCCTCTACGGTCGCAACTCCGCCTCCGGCACCTACGGCTTCTTCAAGGAGCACACGCTCGGCAACGGCGACTACAAGGACGAGGTCAAGGAGCAGCCGGGATCGGCGTCGGTGGTGCAGGGCGTCACCGAGGACCGCTTCGGCATCGGCTACTCCGGCATCGGCTACCGGACCTCGGGCGTGAAGGCGGTCGCGCTGGCGGAGAAGGACGCAGGCTACTTCTCGAACGGCAGCTACGAGGACGTCAAGAGCGGCAAGTACCCGCTGAACCGCTTCCTCTACCTGTACATCAACAAGGCGCCGGGCAAGCCGCTCGACCCGCTGGTCAAGGAGTATTGCAAGCTGATCTTCAGCAAGGAGGGCCAGGAGGTCGTGCTGAAGGACGGCTACCTGCCGCTGCCGGCGGAGATCGTCAAGCAGGAGCTGGCGAAGCTCGAGTAGTCCCTCGCCGTTCGCAAAGGGGTCAGCGCGGAGAACCGTGTGATGGCGACGGCAGACGGCATCCAGCAGCTCGGCGTCCGCCAGCGCGTCCTCGCAGCGAAGGCGCGCGTTCGCCGCGTCAAGGCCGTCGATCGCCTGGCCACCTTCGTGATCACGCTGGGCGGCCTGGCGGTGATCGTCGCCGTCTGCTTCATCTTCGTGTTCATCCTCGAGCAGACGCTGCCGCTCTTCCGCTCGGCCCGGGGCGAGCCGAGGGGCACCCTGGCTCTCGCCGCGGTTCCGGCTCCGGAAGCGTCGGGTTCGCCCGGCGTGGCCGAGCTGGAGCCGTTGCTGTTCGGCGTCGACGAGTACCAGATGTACCTGTACGAGCTGCTGCCCGACGCGCGCCTGGTGTTCTTCCGGACGGCCGACGGATCCGTGGCGCGCCAGTACCCGATCGCGGCGCTGGCCGGGGCGCGGGTCAGCGCCGCCAGCCGCAGCCTGACGGGAGACTTCATCGGCATCGGGACCGCCGACGGGCGCGTCTCGCTGCAGCAGGTCCGCTACGTGCCGAAGTACGAGCAGCAGAAGCTGGTGGACCTCGCGACCGAGGTGCGCGACCGGGGCCTCTACGTCGTCGACGAGGCGGGGCGCGGCGTGCGGGAGGTCGCCTACGCCGAGGTCGACGGCAGGAAGACCGTGGCGGCCGTCTGCGGCGCCGACGAGATCGTCGTGATCCGCAGCGACGACGAGGGGACCGAGCAGCGCGCGACGCTGAAGACCAGTCACGGCGAGCAGGTGACGCACGTGCGCCTGGGCCGCTCCGACACGCTGGTCGCGTCGACGGCGAACGGGATGCTCTATCACTGGGAACTGGTCCCCGAGGCGCGCCTCACGGAGGCGACGAAGGTGTCCGAGCGGCCGATCACGGCGATCGAGCACACCCTGGGCGACATGACGCTGATCGTCGGCGACGACCAGGGCGCGCTCTCGGGCTGGTTCCGCGTCCGCCAGCGGGAGGACGACGCCGACCCCCGCTTCGTCCGGGCCCACGAGTACGTGGGCCAGGGCTCGGCGGTCCGCGCGATCGGCGCCTCCACGCGCGGCAAGACCTTCGCGACGGCGGGCGCGGACGGCTCGGTCGCCGTCCACCACCAGACCTCCGAGCGGAGCCTGCTGCGCTTTCCGGGCTCCGGGCAGGCCGCGGTGTCGGTGCTGCTCACGCCGAAGATGGATGGCCTGATCGCGAAGCTCGCGGACGGCCGCCTGGCCCGCTACGACGTGAGCGTGCCGCACCCGGAGGTCTCCTGGAAGTCGCTGTTCGGAAAGGTCTGGTACGAGGGCTACCCGCAGCCGGAGTACGTCTGGCAGTCGACCGGCGGCACCGACGACTTCGAGACCAAGTTCAGCCTGGTGCCGCTGGTGTTCGGCACCATCAAGGGCACCGTCTACGCGCTGCTCTTCGCGATCCCGCTCGCGATCATGGGGGCGCTCTACACGTCGCAGTTCATGCACCCGCGGCTGAAGGCGCGGGTCAAGCCGACGGTCGAGATCATGGCCGCGCTGCCGAGCGTGGTGGTCGGCTTCATCGCCGGCCTCTGGCTCGCCTCGCGCGTGGAGCGCGACCTCGTGCCGGTGCTGCTGATGCTGGCGCTGCTGCCAGCCTTCGGCACGGCCGGCATCCTGCTCTGGGACCGGCTGCCGCGGGGCTTCCGGCGCGCGCTGAAGCCCGGGACGGAGATCTGGCTGATCCTGCCGCTGCTGCTGCTCGGCGGCTGGGTCGCGCTGCTCGCCGGCCCGGCGGTCGAGAGCGCGGCCTTCGCCGGCGACTTCCGGCGCTGGCTCGAGACCGCGCTCGGGCTCGTCTACGATCAGCGCAACAGCCTGGTCGTCGGCCTCGCCATGGGCTTCGCAGTGATCCCCATCATCTTCACCATCTCCGAGGACGCCTTCAGCAGCGTGCCCCAGCACCTCAGCGCCGCCTCGCTGGCGCTCGGCGCGAGCCGCTGGCAGACGGCCGTGCGCGTGGTGCTGCCGACCGCGAGCCCGGGGATCTTCTCCGCGATCATGATCGGCTTCGGCCGCGCGGTGGGCGAGACGATGATCGTGCTGATGGCCACCGGCAACACTCCGGTGCTCGACTGGTCGATCTTCAACGGCATGCGCACGCTGTCGGCCAACATCGCGGTCGAGATCCCCGAGGCGCCCCTCGGCGGCACGCTCTACCGCACGCTCTTCCTCGCCGGCCTGGTGCTCTTCGTCATGACGTTCGTGGTGAATACCGCCGCGGAGCTCGTGCGCCAGCGCCTGCGCGACCGCTACAAGGCCATCTGATGTCCCTCGCCAGGAGCCTGCAGCGCGGCGAGCACTGGATCTGGCTGACGGGCAGCGCGCTCGGCGCCTCGATCCTGATGATCACGGGGCTGATCGTCGTGATCCTGGCGAACGGGCTGGGCTTCTTCTGGCCCGCCCCGCTCGAGCAGCTCACGCTGAAGGACGGCGCGGTCTACCTGGGCGAGATCGTCAACCGGGAGGCCATCCCGAACCCGGGCCAGCCCGACCACCTGAAGCGCCGGCGCCTGCTGCTGCGGGTCGGCAACCGCGACCTGTACGGCTTCGACTTCAAGTGGATCGACGAGGACGAGATCCAGCGGCGCGAGGCGCCGGCGGCGGCGTTCTTCGTGGAGCGCCGCGAGTACGGCCCGTTCCTCGGCACGCCGGCGCTCCTGAAGCGGGGCGAGCGGACGCTCGCCAGCGGGCCCGAGGCCGTAGCGGCGGCGCTGCCGGGCCTGCTCGAGGAGGCGAGCCGCGACCGCGCCACGATCGAGCGGCTCGAGAAGCACGAGATCGGCGCGATCAACTACCGGATCGAGCAGGCGCGGCTGCGCGCGCGCAAGCTCGACTTCCAGACGAGCCGCGATCCCGGGCTGGACGTCTCCGCCCAGCGCGCCGAGATCGCGCGCACGGTGGAGCAGCAGCGGGCCCTCTACACGGCGAAGCAACAGGAGCTCGAGGCGCTGCTCCAGAGGGCCGCGGCGACGGTCGTCGGCTTCCGCTCCGCCGACGGCCAGCAGAAGGAGATTCGCGCGCTCGATCTCTACCGCGCCTACCCCGCGAACCGGCTGGGCTGGACGGGCCGCGCCGGCGTCTACGCCAGCCGGCTGTGGGGCTTCCTGGCCGACGACCCCCGCGAGTCCAACACCGAGGGCGGCATCTTCCCGGCCATCTTCGGCACCGTGCTGATGGTGCTGATGATGTCGGTCGTGGTCGTCCCCTTCGGCGTGCTCGCGGCCCTCTACCTGCGCGAGTACGCGAAGCAGGGGCTGCTCGTGCGCACCGTGCGGATCGCCGTCAACAACCTGGCGGGCGTGCCCTCGATCGTGTTCGGCGTGTTCGGCCTGGGCTTCTTCGTCTACTTCGTCGGCGGCGGCGTCGACCGGCTCTTCTTCCCGGAAGCGCTGCCGACTCCGACCTACGGCACCGGCGGCATCCTGTGGGCTTCGCTCACGCTGGCGCTGCTGACCGTGCCGGTGGTGATCGTCGCCTCGGAGGAGGCGCTGGCGGCGGTGCCCCGGTCGATGCGCGAGGCCTCGCTCGCGATGGGAGCGACGAAGTTCCAGACCATCCTGCGGGTGGTGCTGCCGGCGGCCGCGCCGGGCATCCTGACGGGGCTGATCCTGGCGATGGCGCGCGGCGCCGGCGAGGTCGCGCCGCTGATGCTGACCGGGGTCGTCAAGCTGGCCCCGGAGCTGCCGCTCGACGGCTTCTTCCCGTTCTTCCACCTCGACCGCAAGTTCATGCACCTGGGTTTCCACATCTACGACGTGGGCTTCCAGAGCCCGAACGTCGAGGCGGCCAAGCCGATGGTCTACACCACCACGATCTTCCTGCTGGCGATCGTGGTGCTGCTCAACCTGACCGCGATCGTCGTGCGCAACAAGCTGCGCGAGAAGTACAGGACCGGGGCCTTCTAGGGGAGCCATGATGACCGAGCCGGAGGCCGACGCCGCTTCGCCGCCCGACTCGGGCCTGCGCATCCGCACCGAGGTGCGCGCGCTCGAGGAGTCGCGCGCCCAGCCGGCGCAGGCGGCGATCGCGGTCCAGGCGCTGAACCTCTGCTACGGCGACAACCACGTGCTCCACGACGTCACGATGGCGATCGAGGAGCGCCGCGTGACCGCCCTGATCGGGCCCTCGGGCTGCGGCAAGTCGACGCTGCTGCGCTGCATCAACCGGATGAACGACCTGATCGACGACGTCAAGGTCTGGGGCTCGCTCGCCGTGCTGGGCCAGGACGTCAACCTGCCCAGCACGGACGTGATCGAGGTGCGCCGCCGCATCGGCATGGTGTTCCAGAAGTCCAACCCCTTCCCGAAGTCGATCTACGAGAACGTGGTCTACGGCCTGCGCATCGCCGGCATCGACGACAAGGCGACGCTCGACGAGGCCTGCGAGCGCTCGCTGCGCGGCGCGGCGCTGTGGGAGGAGGTCAAGGACCGGCTCGACGAGTCGGGCCTGGGCCTCTCGGGCGGACAGATGCAGCGGCTGTGCATCGCGCGCGCGATCGCGGTGGAGCCGGAGATCCTGCTGATGGACGAGCCCTGCTCGGCGCTCGACCCGATCGCCACGCTGAAGGTCGAGGAGCTGATCTACGAGCTGAAGACGAAGTACACGATCGTGATCGTGACCCACAACCTGCAGCAGGCGGCGCGCGTCTCCGACCGCACGGCCTTCTTCTGGCTGGGACGGCTGGTGGAGTACGGGCCGACGCCCGACATCTTCACCAGGCCCAAGGACAAGCTGACGGAGGACTACGTCACGGGAAGGTTCGGTTAGGCCATGGAACGCCACCACTTCGAGGACGAGCTGCAGCTCCTGAGGCAGCGCCTTCTGCACATGGGCGCGCTGGTGGAGGAGCGCGTCCACGCCGCGGTCGAGGCGCTGATCGACCGGCGGCTGGACGTCGCCGAGAGGATCGCCGGCGGCGACAAGGACGTCAACGACCTGCAGATCGAGATCGACGACCGCTGCCTGAAGCTGCTGGCGCTGCAGCAGCCGATGGCGACGGACCTGCGGCTGATCACTTCGGCGATGAAGATCAACTCCGACCTCGAGCGCATCGGCGACCAGGCGGTCAACATCGCGCAGAGCGTCGGACGCATCCTGGCGCAGCCCGCGCTGCGGCCGGTGATCGACCTGCCGCGGATGGCCGAGATCGCCCAGAAGATGACGCACGACAGCCTGGACGCCTTCGTGCGCAAGGACGCGGAGCTGGCGCGCAGCGTGCTGCTGCGGGACGACCAGGTGGACCAGTTGAAGGACCACACCTTCCGCGTGCTGCTGACCTACATGATGACCGATCCGGGCACGATCGAGCGGGCGCTGGGGCTGATCCTGATCAGCCGCAACCTCGAACGCATCGCGGACCACGCCACCAACATCGCCGAGGACGTGATCTTCCTGGTCGAGGCGAAGGACATCCGCCACCACCAGGAGAGCGAGGCACGGAGGAGCTGATGAGAGCCAGCGAGGAACCCCAGGACCGTGGCGAGCGCCGCTCCGGGGCGCCGCCGCCGCAGCCGGACACGCGCCGGCGCGTGCTGCTGATCGAGGACGACGCCGACATCGCCGAGGCGATGGGCTACCAGCTCGAGAAGGTCGGGCTGAACGTGAAGGTCGCCCGCACCGGCGAGGAGGGGCTGGAGCTCGCGCGGCGCGGCGTCGACCTGGTGATGCTCGACCTCAACCTGCCCGGCATGGACGGCCTCGAGGTCTGCCGCATGATCCGGCGTCAGACCGCCACCGCTCACACGCCGATCATCATCGTGTCGGCGCGCGCCGACGAGGTCGATCGCGTGCTGGGGCTGGAGATGGGCGCCGACGACTACGTGGTGAAGCCGTTCAGCCTGAAGGAGCTGGCCGCCCGCGCCAAGGTCGCGCTGCGCCGCGCCGAGGGCCCGGGCCAGCAGGCCCAGGCCTACCGCGACGAGAACTTCGAGATCGAGTTCGACGCCTACCTGGTTCGCTACCACGGGCAGGAGATCCGGCTGACGCCCAAGGAGTTCGAGCTGTTCCGCTCTCTGGTCGAGCGGGCCGGCCGGGTTCTCACCCGCGAGCGCCTGCTCGAGCGCGTCTGGGGCTACGAGAGCGACGTCGAGACCCGCAGCATCGACGCCCACATCCGCCGCCTGCGCATGAAACTGGGCCCCGCCCGCCGCCACATCGAAACGATCGTCGGCCTCGGCTACCGCTTCGTGAAATAGCCGCGCTGACGTTCACGTTCACGTTGACGTGCACGTGCTCGTACACGACCTTCGTGGCTGTCCTTCGAAGAGGCCCGCCTGCCGTACACGGCATCACCCGCGGGCTCTCTGCTCCATCCTCGTGAGCATCGACACGATCCGCACCAGCAAAGCTCGCCCCTGCCGCCCAGCCACGACCGGCGCGCAACGCCGGACCTCGATGATGTCGACGATCGCGCCGCACTCCATCGCGCTCCCTCGCGCCATGGAGAAGAACCGCGCCCGATCGCGCCGCCCCCGCCGCCCGCAACCCTCGGCTACGTTGAGCAGAATGGACGTCGCCGCCCGCTGAAACTGATCCCTCAACGAATGCCCGCACGATGCGGTCAGCTCAGGCAACAGCTCCTGGACCCGCAACGCAGCCTGATACACGTCGAGGCTATGAAAGTCCATGCGGGAATCCACGTCGACGTGCTCGTTCACGTTCACGTTCACGTGCTCGTGCACGACCTTCGTAGCTGCACTTCGAAGGGACGCCGCGCCGTGAGCCACGGCGGCTGGGGTGTCTGTCATCGCGAGCCTCCTTCTTGCGGAGGCGGCCTCGCCGAGCGCGCCTCTCACGAAAGGAGGCGCGCCAAGAGGCCGCGCGGGAGGCTCGCGCCGCACCCCAGCCGCCAGGCACGCGGCGTGCCCGGTCGACCGGCCGAGCGACCGACCGGGCGCGTCGCGTGCAGCATCGCCGTACTCGTGCTCGTTCACGTCCACGTGAACGTGCGCGGCGACGAGATCTGGGTGACGCAGACAGCACTCGACGACGAGGCGAGCGGGTACTACCTGATCCCGGCGGGCGACGTGCCGGCGGGCTGGTCAGCCGTGTCGGACGCGGAGGCGGCCGACGTCTGGGGGAAGGGCAACGCCGGCAACAACGACCAGCAAGAGTGCAAGGAGTGCAGCAAGCAGAAGGGGCCGGGCTGCCCGGACGGCGGTTGCGGCGCGATGGCGGGCTACTCCGTCCACGCCGTGCTCGTCAGCCTGAACCTCAAGGACACGCCCGTGGGCTACACGCCTCCTCGCGGCCCTTCGGTGAACTTCCGCCTCAACTACATCCAGCGCGACTCCTTCCAGCCGTCGATCTTCTACTACTCGAACCTGGGGCCGAGGTGGACCTTCGACTGGCTGAGCTACGTCGAGGACAACCCGAGCGACCCGAGCCAGAGTGCTTTCGTGTTCCTGCGGGGCGGTGGCCAGGAGACGTCCTCGGGCTACGACGCCGGCACCCAGGCGTACGCGCCGCACTACCAGAGCCACGCCGTGCTGGCGCGGACCTCGACGTCGCCCGTGCGTTACGAGCGGCGCCTGCCCGACGGCTCGGTGGAGGTCTTCGAGCAGTCGGACGGGGCGGCGAGCTTCCCGCGCAAGGTCTTCATGACCCAGGCGGTCGACCCGCAGGGCAACGCGGTCAGCTACACCTACGACGCGAACCTGCGCCTCGTCGCCGTGACGGACGCGATCGGGCAGGTGACGACGCTCAGCTACGAGCTGCCGGCCGACGACCTCAAGATCACGAAGGTGACCGATCCCTTCGGCCGCTACGCGAGCTTCAGCTACAACGCGGCAGGCCAGCTCGAGTCGATCACGGACGTGATCGGGATCCAGTCGTCGTTCACGTACGGCACGAGCGACACCGTCACGGCGCTGACGACGCCTTACGGGACGACGAAGTTCGACGTGGGGCAGAACGCGTCTCTCGGGGCCATGAGGTGGGTGGAGATCACGGACCCACTGGGCGGCGTCGAGCGAGTGGAGTACCGGAACAGCGCCCCGGGCGGCCTCGGCAGCGAGCCGGCGGCCGTGGTCCCCGCTGGCCTGACGACGGCCACGCTCAGCGGCTTCAACACCTACATGAACGGCCGCAACACCTACTACTGGGGCAAGCGCGCGATGGCGCTCTACCCGCGCGACTATTCGAAGGCCGAGATCACCCACTGGCTGCACCTCGACTTCAACACCGCCGCGGGCATCGTCGAGAGCGAGAAGAAGCCGCTCGAGAACCGGGTCTGGTACACGTACGCCGGGCAGTCCGCGGCCCACGTGATCGGCACGGGCTCGCAGCCCATGCAGGTCGCCCGCGTCCTCGACGACGGCACGACGCAGATGTACCAGTACGAGTACAACCAGGCCGGCAAGAAGATCAAGGAGACGGACCCGCTCGGGCGGGAGACGGTGTACGTCTACGGCAACAACAACACGCCCGACGCCGTGCCGGCGACCGGCAGCGGGCTGGACCTGCTGCAGGTCAAGCGCAAGAACCCGAGTGCCCCCGGCGGCTATGAGACGCTGCGGACCTACACCTACAACGCCAACCACCAGCCGCTGACGAGCACGGACGCCGGCGGGGCCGTGACGACGTACACCTACACCGCAACCGGCCTGATGAACACGATCCAGACTCCAGCGCCGGCCGGACACCCAAGCGGCCCCACCACCACCTTCAGCTACGACACCGACAGCCGCCTGAGCGGCATCGCCGGTCCCGTGAGCGGCGCCACGCAGAGCTTCACCTACGACGTCTACGGCCGCCGCCGCACGTCCACGGATGCGACCGCCTACACCCTGACCTACGACTACGACGCCCTCGACCGCGTCACGAAGGTGACCCATCCCGACACCACGTACGAGGAGACCGTCTACAACCGGCTCGACGCCGAGAAGCGCCACGACCGGGCGGGGCGCTGGAGCGAGACCTTCTACGACGCGCTGCGGCGGGTGGTGGCGACGAAGGACCCGGCGAACGGCAGCACCACGTTCGAGTGGTGCGCGTGCGGGAGCCTCGATGCGCTGGTCGACGCGAAGAAGCAGCGGACGGGATGGGAGTACGACCTTCAGGGCAGGAAGACGAAGGAGACGAGGCCGGATGGGGCGGAGTGGGTCTACGCCTACGAGACGACCACCAGCCGGCTGAAGACGGTGACGGACGCGAAGAACCAGACGACGACCTTCGCGTACTTCAACGACAACCGGCTGCAGGCGAAGAGCTACTCGGAGGGGTCGCCCAGCGTCACCTTCACCTACGACGCGAACTCCGGGCTACCGCTCACGGCCGCGAACGGGGTCGATACGCTGAGCTGGACCTACGATGCGGATGACCGCCTGGCGAGCGAGGCGAGCACGAAGAACGCTTCCACGGTGGCCTACGCCTACGACGGGCCGGGGAACCGAACGAGCCTCAGCCTGAACGGCACAACATTCTCGACCTACGGCTATGACGTCACGTCTCGGCTGGCGTCGATCACCCGGAACAGCAACGTCTTCTCCTTTGGGTACGACACGCCGAGCCGGAGGACGTCGATGCTCTATCCCAACGGGGTCTCGACGGCCTACGGCTACGACTCGGAGTCGCGAGTGACCAGCATCGCCGCGACCTACAACAGCACTCCCGTGACGAGCTTCGGGTATACCTACGACGTGCTGGGCAACCGGACCACCAAGACCACGCTCGAGGGGACGGAGGGGTATGGGTACGATGCGCTCTCCCGGCTGACGAGCGCCGACCGGAACTTCGGCGCTCCGACGCGCTGGCGCTGGGCGTACGACGCCGTCGGCAACCGGACCGACCAGCAGACCGACAACGCCCCCAGGGCCTCGAGCCACAACGTCCGCAACCAGCTCACGGCCACGGACCCCGGCGGCAAGGTGTTCATCCGCGGCTCGCTGAACGAGGCGGCCAGCGTGACGATCCAGGGCAAGCCCGCGACCGTCGCGGCGGACAACACCTACTCCGGCACAGCCGACGTCACGGCGGGAACAACGTCCGTCGCAATCCAGGCAACCGACCCATCCGGCAACGTCCGCACCTCGACCTACGACGTGAGCGCCTCCGGCACCGGCGCAGCGTTTACCTACGACGCGAACGGGAACATGGCCCAGAAGGTGGAGGGCGGCGACACCTGGGCGTACGAGTGGACGGTGGAGAATGAGCTGAAGCGGGTGCTGAAGAACGCGGTGGAGCAGGCGAGCTTCAAGTACGACCCCAGCGGCAGACGCGTCGAGAAGGTCGTGGGCGGTGTGACGACGACCTACACCTACGACGGGAAGAACATCCTGCGGCAGGTCGCGGGATCGACGACCACGCTCTTCGTGCAAGGGGCGGGTATCGACGAGCCCCTCGCCTCGGAGGTCTCGGGGACGCTCAGCTATTACCACGCGGACGCCCTCGGCTCGATCGTGAAGGTCACGAACCAGAGCGTCAGCACCATCCACAGCTACCAGTACGACGCGTGGGGCAACATCCTGGCGGGCGGGACGCTAGCTGGGCCGGCCTTCACAGGCAGAGAGTGGGATCCTGAGATCGGGCTCTACTACTACAGAGCCAGATACTACGACCCAAGCGTGGGGCGCTTTGCAGCTGAGGATCCTATCGGCCTTGAGGGAGGGTGGAACCGGTTTGGCTACGCTCTCAGCAATCCTGTGATCTACACAGATCCAGACGGCCTTAGGGTCGTCAACTGCGGAGAAGTCGCGGTACTCGTTAAGCCAGAGACCGGTGGTCCGGGTCTCCTGCCGCCCAAGCACGTCTACGAAGGGAACCCGGATGGCGTCATGGATGACACCTGGATCAAGTTCCGCGGAAGGAGTGGCAGGCTTCCAGACGCCATTAACCGAGGAATTCCCGAAAACGATGTGACCGTGTGTCCACCTAGCCCCGAACAAGTGAGATGCAAGGCCGGTCCTTGCTTGGTTCCATTCATGATGGTTCGGCTGCCCGGCCCGCCTGACGAAACATGGGAACCGCCCGCGATTCCGACGGTATTGCCAAACATCCGCCCCGTAAGGGAGTGCGAGTGCCAGGGGGCGTGCCAATGATGTTCCAGCGAGTAGGCATTGTCGCCCTGGTTGGGCTTGGCCTTGCCGTAGCCGAGAATCGTGCCCTGTGGGGGTACTGGATCTCGCGACCGAGCCTTTGCCGCGAGCTTCAGGCGGGCGACCCGATTTCCGGCTTCTCCATGCTCAGGTTCTCCCCGATTGGCGAGGTCGCAGGGGTCATGGATCGGCGCGCGGCGCATGAGGCAGCCTCACGTTTCTGCGAACCCGAAACGAACGAGTGCAGAGAAGGAAGTCTGATCCTGTGCCTGAAGCGGCAAGGGGTGAAGCTGGAAGCAGTACCCGAGGTTCCTCTGGAACGCTACGCGACGGTGTTGTTGCCCTCTGTGGTTCGCCAGTGGGAGCCTGAAGCGACGGACTTGGCCTACAAGCAGTCCTCGCGCCCCGCGCACGGTGTTGCCATTGCCTTCACCCGCAATTCCGATCAGTTCCTTCTCATAGGGTATCGGACATCGGAGATAGCCAACGACTCTTACGCATACGGCGAGATTCTCTATCGGATCGAAGGCGACCGGGCCGCTGTGGTTCGGCGCGTGCGTTTCCTTCTGGACATTGCCGGGGTGGAGGGCCTTGAGTGGCCGCTCCTTTGGCCCTTGAATGCCGCAGCGCTCTTCGCCCTTCTGGTGGTTGGTGTGCGGCGCCGCAAGCGGGCGAGTCCGAACGCCCGTTAGTCCGGTGCAAAGGTAGGCCGGTAGGCCGGCGTTGGGAGTTCGAGGCGGCTCGGAGGCCGCGAATCAGGGCCGGTATGGCATGGAACCCGGGTCGAGATTGGATGATCGGAGCTTGAAGACCGCGAGACGAGAGACAGCCGCCGTCGAACGGACGTAGGCGTACGCCTCATATGGCAGGGGCCCTTGGCGCCGCTCGCTCGCTACGGCCCCGGAAGTCTCAGCAGCGCATGCTGAGCCGGGCCAGGGGAGCGCCGGCCAACCACCGGACCCGCCAAGCGGCCTAACTAACGTACTGCAATTCCCTAAGAGCTGCTCGAAGATCCTGTTCGAGTGTTCTGAATGCCGGCAAGAGGCGGAGCCGCTCAACGTCCACGCGCTCGGCGATTGCCTCAAGCGCCGCCACCGCCGGCCGCTTCGGCACCCGGGGCTGGAAGGCGCGCTCGTACGCCGTATCGAGCATTCTCTTGGGATCCAGCACGCCTTCTAGATCCGAGGTCCGCCGTGGAAGGCCCAGTTGATCGTCAGGCAAAGTCGTGCCGAACGCTTCGCGAAGGGCGTTGCCATCGCACAATGCCCAGGCCTCCATCTCCCTCACTGGGACGACGGCGACCGCCCGTTCGTCAGCACGCCCGAGTGCTGCGAGTCCGCGACGCCACGGCTCAACACGTTCACGGAGCGCGGCCTCGGGATCACCAGCCCCATCTGTGTGCAGAAAGAGCACGTGGTAGCTCCCCGCGGCCATCTGCGCGGCCGCGACGATTCGGCCCGTTCGGTCGCCACCGGAGCCTCGGCTGAGGTCGAGCCCAACGACCGGGCCCACCTCGATGGTCGTCCGGCCGTGCCGTAGGCACAGATCCTCCGTCAGCCGATAGAGGACGGGTTGGAGGAATCTGTAGTCCGTCGGGCCTTCAGCGGCGAGGGCCAATCCCAACCACCTCACGGCAAGGACGGCTCCATCCCGTGCACTGTCGACAGATAGCGCTCGACATCGTAGGTCCCCACGGTGTCGCCATTGCGGTCGAGGCTACTCTGCTTGTCGCGCCGTACCGGCCGCATTCGTGTGCGGCGCGATTTGCCAGCGCCCGGTTCGACTACAGTCACAATGTCTGCAAAGAGCATCTCTTCGTCGGCCAGGCCTGAAAGCACGACAGGCGAGTGGCTGTTTACCAGAACCTGGGACGTCTGTTGGCCGCAGTGCCTCCCTCTGAGATCAGACGTAAGGCCACGCAGGCGGTCGACCAGCTCCTTCAGGCGTCCAGGGTGCACGCCATTCTCGGGTTCCTCGAAGCAGACAAGCCCGCGGTGCTTCGGGTCGTGCAGCAGCGTGAGGAGCGCGAGCACTCGAAGAGTGCCATCGGAAATCACGCGAGAACTAAAAGGCGGTTCGTCACGAAGCCCGATGTCAACCCGCCACTCGCGATTGCGCTCGTCCTTCTCCACTCGAAGGTCCACGACGCCTGGAATCAGCGAAACCAGATCCGCGGCGATCTCGGTCAGGATGCCGCGCGGTCGCGTCTTCGTGGTGGTTTCGGCTTGGATGCGCGCGAGCACTGTCGCGAGGTTCGAGCCGTCAGGCTCGAGCTCATCCGATGCCGTGATTGGGCTTGGCCGCCGCAAAGAGGCGGGATCGAGTTGAAGGAGCCGCCAGGACCGAAGCTCCTCCTTCAAGGCATACAAGTGGGGTGCTTCTGCGCTGCTGAAACTCGACAGCACCGTGGCCTCGGCTGCCTGCGCCGGCGTAGTCCGCCCGGCGCGTCCGTCCTGATGCACCCGAAAGACCCGCCGCCCATTCTCCTCTACCGTCTCAAGCCAAGGGGCTCGGCGCCCGTAACGAAGGAAGGTATCTCGGAACTCGTCAGAGAACCGGCGCGCCTTTGCCCACTCGTCCTCCTTGGAGAAGATCGGGACAGCCGATTCGCGATTCACCCGCAAGCGCTCGATTCCGCGATCATCCGTCCAATGCTGAATCTCCAGTTCGTACCGTGCCCGGGAGTGGCTGACCTTCACGGTGGCGCCCCAAGGGTCGCGCACCTCGGGATTCAGGAGCACCTCGACCGCAAAACGCATCCGGTTCACCGAGACGCCCTGCATGTCTCGCCGCAGCAGCTCGTGCGGCTCTCCGCGAAGGCCCTTTACCGCGGACCGCAGGTCGGTCCCGGCCAGGGCGGACAGAAACCGGATGGCGTCAAAGAGGTTCGACTTTCCAGATGCATTCGGTCCGAGGATGGCGAGGAACGGGCCAAGATCAAGACGGAACTGTTCGAAGCTCTTGAACCCGTCTATCTCTATTCGTGTCAGCATTCTCGCCCTCTGGCGCAACAAGCAGTCTACCTTCAAGCCAGACATGCCAAGGCCCAAATCCGGGCAGCCGAGGCGTTGGGTGGCGATCCCACCGAGAGCAGTCCGGCGGCGCAGACCAGGCGGAGGCCTGGTCCGCGAGAGAAGTTGCGGCGGCGGCGTTGGACCGCCGGAGGGCGGGAGGAACTACTTGAGTGGGTGGTCCTGGGGCGCCGCAGTTCCGATAGCCTGGGCCCCGGCAAGACCTGCCTCTTAGCGCGCCGAAGAAGTTACCCTCTGCAGGCCTCCTTGCGGTCCTGCGGCGGCCCGCTCGGTGAAGATCGCCTCCGCTCGGCCGGCATCAAGGGTGCTCGCTGCGCTCGCACTTTCGCTTCGCGAAAGCTGACGCCCTTGACGCCGCCTGTCGCTGCGGCGTGGGGATCCTTCGCGGGCCGCCTCCGGCCCGCAAGGAGGATCTCCCATGGCACACGGCTTCCCGCATCGCCGGCAGCACTCGCCGGCCTCGCTCCAGGCCCTCGACTTCGGCCTTCGAGTCCGCATCGAGGCTCGCTCGGATCAGCGCCGGCTCTTCGCCGGGGCCGAGGACCTCTCGGCCCGGCAGCTCGCGTCGGAGCTTGCGGAGATGGTCTCGAGGCTTCGCATCCACAGCTTCTCGCTCCGCGCCGAGATCGAACACGTGACCTCGGCGCTGCTGGTGAACGTCGAGTGCGGCTTCTGGTCTCTCGCCCGGAGGGCGGCTCTCGATCTGGCCTCGTTGCTGGTCCAGGCGCGCAAGCGGCGGCTGGCCGTTCCGGAGCTGTGCTTCCGCGGGGCGAACGGCGCATTCCGGGTCGCCGATCTGTGCGCGAAGGAGGCACGGTGAGCGCCCCCGGGTCGCTGGCGGACATCGAGCCCGTCTCCGGCGAGGAGCCTCAGCTCGACGCGAACAAGCTGCACGCCTACAACGTCGCGCTCGAACTGCACGTCCACTGCTCGACACTGGTCGGCTCTCTCAACCGGATCGTCCGTGACCAACTCGAGCGGGCATCGCTGAGCACAGTTTTGAACCTCGCGGAGGCCGGTGGTCGGCGCTCCCGTCGCGACAAATCGAGGTTCTACGGCTACGCCCGTGGCAGTGCGACTGAGACAGCGGCTCTGCTCGACGTGCTGGAGCGCCGCCACTTGGCGTCGCCTGCTGCGGTGCGCAGCGGGCGGCGCCTGGCGATCCGCGTGATACAGATGGTCACGCGGATCCAGCAGAGGCTGTCGTGAACCTGCTCCGCGAGCACGGCATCGCATCGGCCGTCGCTCGCGGAGCCTTCGTCTGCCCAGAAGGAAGACTGCGTCGTCGCACGCCCCACCCCCGACCCCGCCCCCGGGCGGCGCGGGGCGGGGCTCGGGTCACGGGATTCGTTCACGGCCGCGAGAGGGCCGGGCTGGGTGGCGCTTCGCGCTCGGCAGTGGGCGCCCTCTCGCGGTACGACCCCGTCGGCAACCGGACCGACCAGCAGACCGACAACGCCCCCAGGGCCTCGAGCCACAACGTCCGCAACCAGCTCACGTCGACCGACCCCGGCGGCAAGGTCTTCATCCGCGGCTCCCTGAACGAGGCGGCCAGCGTGACGATCCAAGGCAAGCCCGCGACCGTCGCCGCGGACAACACCTACTCCGGCACGGCGGAGGTGCCCGCGGGCACTACGTCGGTGGCGATCCAGGCGACCGACCCCTCGGGCAACGTGCGCACCTCCACCTACGACGTGAGCGCCTCCGGCACCGGCGCAGCGTTTACCTACGACGCGAACGGGAACATGGCCCAGAAGGTGGAGGGCGGCGACACCTGGGCGTACGAGTGGACGGTGGAGAATGAGCTGAAGCGGGTGCTGAAGAACGCGGTGGAGCAGGCGAGCTTCAAGTACGACCCGGCTGGAAGGCGCGTCGAGAAGGTCGCGGGCGGTGTGACGACGACCTACGCCTACGACGGGAAGAACATCCTGCGGCAGGTCGCGGGAGCGACGACGACGCTGTTCGTGCAGGGCGCGGGCATCGACGAGCCGCTCGCGTCGGAAGTCTCAGGCACGCTCAGCTACTACCACGCCGACGCGCTCGGATCGATCGTCAAGGTAACGGACCAGAGCGTCAGCACGGTCCACAGCTACCAGTACGACGCCTGGGGGAACATCCTCTCGGGCGGGACGCTGGCCGGGCCGGCCTTCACAGGCAGAGAGTGGGATCCCGAGACTCAGCTCTACTACTACAGAGCTAGGTTCTACGACCCGACGAGCGGCACCTTCGTTGGGGAAGACTCTTTCGGTCCCGTCTTTGACCCGAATCTCTACAAATACGCCAACGCGAATCCCGCTGTGTATGTCGATCCCGACGGCCGCATGGCCCAGGCAGCTGCTGTGGCCGCGGGCCCGGTAGGCATCGTGGTGGCGGTCGCCCTGACGGTGGCCGTGGCGATCATCACGGCAAGGAACCCACCGCAGCTTCCCCCGTTTCCTCTGCCCAATAATGAGCCAGCTACGCCGCGGCCGCCAACAACGCCTGACACGCCGCCGTCAGCCGAGGCGATGTCGCGTCCCAGGCCCGATCCCCGGCAGCTACCGCTGCCGTTTCCCGACCCTTACGCGGTAACACACCCGGTCTGCGAGGCAATCAGGCAGGCCTGCTTGAAGGGGGAGTTCTTAGGTGGCGCAGCCGCAGGCGGCCAATGTGACTCCTGCGCAGCGCAGTGCCAGGCGGAGGGACGCTGGCCAATTGAGCGCTGCCCTCTGAACCCCAACCCAATACGGTGCATGAAGTAGATGAGTCCTCATGATCGACGCAAGGCCGAGGCAAGCGATCTGCGCCTAGCCGAGAGAGCATCCCGGAGTCCCCGCTCCGCAGAGTTCACGGGCGCGGACCTCCCTTCTGGGGACGATGACCTCGCGCGGCTTCTTCGCTATGTCGAGGAAGAACCCTGGAATCCCGTCCTGTACGGCATTCTTGGCCGGATGCGGAAGAAGAGGCTGGAATACGATGAAGCGTGTGCAGCCTGGATGAGGGCGATTGAGCTGTGGCTCGGGCACGATGACGGGGCAATTGCCTCGTTGAGGGAGAACATCGCTGAGGTACACCTCCTTTCAGGTCACCACGGGGCTGCGCTCCAGCAGTACCGCGAGGCCGCGGCCGCCTACAACAGGGCACGCCAGGCAAGCATGCCCGCTCTGGCCAGTGACAACCTCAAGTGGAGGGAGGGTTTTTGTCTAGTCAAGGTCGGCAGGATCGCTGATGCGCGCAGTTTATGGCTGGAGATTCTGCAAGGGCCCAACAGGGCCACGTTTGAATCAGAGATCTCCTTAATGGAGCGTACGTGCGCCCTAGACCCCACCTAGGGGGCGCCAGGTAGGCCGGCAAAGGGAGTTGGAGTCGGTTCTGAGGGGCCAAAACAGGGCCGCGGTGCCCCGGGAATCGGGTCGAGGTTGGAGGTGAGGTAGGCCGGCGTTGGGGTGCGACCAGCGAAGGCTGGCGCGTTCAGTGGGAAGTCAGCCCCACCGGGGGCAAGAGCCAGAAGCCCCTGTAGCTTGGATGGCAGGCAGGAGGGAGACCGACTGATCTGAAGCCCATCGACAAAGCCATCGTTGGGATGGTGGTAGGCCGGCAATGCAAGTTGGAGTCGGTTCGGAGGCGCCGAACCAGGGCTGCGGCGCCTCAGAAACCGGGTCGAGGTTGGATGTGAGCAAGGTGAGCGAATGGAGCTGGGCGGTGGCGGGCGTCGGGAGAACGCACGTGTACGCCCCATGCGTTTGCGGGGATACGCGTATGAAGTTCGCTGCGATCGGCTACGCGGCGACGAGGTACGGAAACGCCCGCGCAGCCGGATCGAGGAACGTGATCGCCATCCGGACATCGAGCGTGCCCTCGCCCGGCCGCCCTCGTGGCGGGGATGTCGCGCTCTCACGCGCCGGTTTCAACCCCAGGAAGGCCTCGGCGGGAGTAGCGCCATCGAGCCCTTGATGCGGTCTGAGGACGAGGTAGTGCGCGAGGGTGCCTTCGAGCCTTCGCTCCAGGTCGCGGATGGTGAGCGGCCGCCGGAGTCGAAGGCTCGCGGCGTCTTTCAAGGTTCGCCAGAAGCGTTCGAGCCTGGCTGTGGCGTAGAGGTTCTCGCGCGAGGCGAAGCGCTGAACGGCGCCGAGGCGAGCGACCGCTCGGCGGAAGACATGCCCGACGAACTCGCCGCCGAGATCGGTGATCACGTAGCGCGGCTTGCCGAACGCTGCCGCCGCGCGCCGCAGGAGTCGCGCCATGTCGGCAGCCGTCGGCCTGCGCTCGAACGGCTCGAGCGCGAGGGGCGCTCGCGAGAAGGCGTCGAAGACTCCTGCGAGCTGGACTTCGCCCCCGAGGAACGTCTGGATCGTGGTCACGTCGAGCATCCAGACGTGGTGGACGAAGCGCGCGACCACGGGACGAGGTGGTTTCTGGGGGCCGACGGGCTCCGCAGCGGCATGGACGGGCCTCTCTCGTGCGATGCGCCTGACGGAGCGAGCGGACAGCCGCCAGCCGGCGCGGGCGAGGACCGCAGCGATCATGTCCTCGCCGCCGATCCGCGCCCGGGCCATCAGCTGTACCAGCCTCCGGACGGAGTCCTCGAAGCGGCGCACCGGCGGCACGGGCGCCACCGTGACCCCGACCGTCCGCGTCTCCGGGTCGGCGGCCGTCTCCCAGTTGGAGAGGGTGTTCGGGCAGAGGAGGAATACGCGAGCCGCCTGCTCGCGGGACCAGCCGAGGAGGCTCTTGAGCTCGAGGATGGCGAAGCGCTGGGAAGGCGAGTAGTAGGGCCGCTGGCACTCGGGGATCTTGCCGAAGCGCGCTGCCAGGATCTCCACAATCTGCCAGGCGAGGCGGGCATTCAGCGCCGCCTCGTCGCAGCGGGCCTTGGCCACCAGGAGCGGGTCATCGCTCGCCCGCAACTCGCGCAGATGGGCTCCGGCCGCGAGGCCGAGGAGTTGGGCCGCGTCGAGAGTCGCGCGAAGCGCGAGCTTCTCGTCGGCAGGATCGGGCCTGCGGCGCAGGCGGAGGCGAAGCGGAAGCCTGGCGAGGGAGGGCAAGTGCATGGGCGATGGTCTCGCTGGAAACAGCGAGAATCGCCCGGCTGCGGGCGCACGCCGCGACCTGTCCGGGTGGCCAATTGGTGAGGGCGGCAATGGGAACGCGGGGGTGTCAGGTGGGCTGTCGCTGGATCATCGGTGTCGTATCGCTTCTCGCTGCGTGCACCCGCTCGAGCCCTGAGCCGTCTGCGCCACAGCCCTCGCCTCTGAAGCTCGAGTGGGCGTACCGAAACGAGACTCACTGGCTCCTCGCGACAGAGGTGCGCTCCGTCGCCGCCCTGGCCGGTCTGGCCACTGGCCGCGCCGCCCAGGACCTGCGCGTCGAGCCCGCCGCCGGGGCTTATCGAGCGGTCAGTCCCGCGGGAACCTGGACCGTCCGCCCCGAACCTCACGTCTGGTCGCCCGCCGCGCTCGAACCTGTGGCCGCGGGTCTCCTCGCGGGTGTCGAGGCCCGTTCGTCGCACGATGCCGGCGCGGACGCGGAACTGATGGCTGCTCTCTCCGATCTCCGAGCGCCGGTGCTGCAGAGCAGGAACGAGCGGCTGTCGGACGCGCAGCAGCGGTCGCCCCAGGATCCCGCCCTGCACGAGCAGGCGGCGTTCCTGCTCGGAGCGTTCGCGTTCCGCGAGCCGGCGGGCTGGTATTCGGACACCCGCGTCGAGCTGAGTCGCATGGCGGCGCATCTCGCCGTGGCGCGAGCCCTGCGGCGCGGGGAGCCGGCCGGCAGGTCCGGACGGCTGGCGGAGGCGATGATCTCCGCGCTCGCGGGGCGACAGGTCGAGGCCATCCAGATGCTCGACGGGCTCCAGCCACCCGATTCGGCGAGCGAGCGCGCGTGGAAGCGGGCGATTCGCATCCGCGCGACGGGTGACTGGCGCCTGCTTCCCGCGGCCGAGGGCAGCCTCGTCGAGAGGTTCGAGAAGCTCCGTGCGATGGTCGACCGACTGGGACCCGACGCCGGCGGCGCCTACCTCGACCTGCAGCACGAAGAGGTGCCCGACTGGGGCCGGCACTCGCTTCGTGGCTCGCCCAGATCGGTGACTGAAGGGAACCGCTTCATCCCGAGCCAGTTGGGCAGCGAGATCGCGGAGATCGCCGAAGTGCTCGGTCCGCCGGACGACGCGGCAGGCTCTCTCGCGCGCCTTCTCTCGGCCGAACCCGTCCCCGGCGGCGTCGCGGCATCCCCGGCTGGCCAGTCGGTTCGCATCCTGGATCGCGGCCTGTGGAGCGCCTTCTTCGAACGCCGTCTCGGCGAGTTCGCCGGCACGGCTGTCCACTTCCAGCGCAAGATGCTGGCCCTTCCGGAGCAGGCGCTCCACACCGCGCAGGCCATGGACCAGATGCTGCGCGGCCTGCCCCTCTACGTCTTCGCTCGCAGGAGGATGTCCGTCAAGCAGAGCGAGGACGACGCCCTGCGCCCGCAAGCCGAGGTCGTGTTCGGACGCCATCCGGAACGGATCACGTCGGGGAACTGGTGGAGCGGCCGCGAGAAGCCGGGCTACGGCCAGGGCTTCGTGGGCCTGCCGCCGTCTTCGGCCTGGTTCGCACCGGCTCCTCCACCGGGGACCGCCTACGTCGGCGTCATGCAGCGCCACGAGGTGCTCCTCGCGATGTCGCGAGAGGAGCTGGAGAAGATCTGGGAGATCGCGCCCTACGATGTCTCGCTCGCCCGCGAGCTGGTGAACCGAAGCGGCAAGCCGGCGCCTGTCGCCGCGATCCTGCGCTATCGCAAGGATCTCGACTACGACCGCGAGGCGCTCGAAGCCCTGGCCAAGGCCAACAAGGACGACCCCGCGGCGTACACGGCCGTGTACGAGAAGCTGTGTGCCATCGATCCGGAGGCGTGGGTCGACCTGGCCGCGTACCTGCGCGAGCGCGGGGACACCGCCGCCACCGTGCGAGCGCACGAGAAGATGGTGGCCCTCACGCGAGACCAGGTCGCCGTCTCTCAGGAGGTGGGCTGGCTGGTCAACTACTACTACGACAAAGGGCGGGCCCAGGAGGCGTTCCGGCTGGCGCGGGAGGCGGCGCAGGTCTACTCGTACGACGGTCTGCAGACGTACGCGGAGCTGTGCGAGAAGGACAAGAGGTACGACGCCGCGGAGGAGCACTTCCGCCGCATCGCGGAAAGGTACGAGGACCGAGTGCCGCTGCTCTACTACTACCGCCGCCAGGAGGGGCGGCTCGGCAAGAAGCTCGTCGCGCAACGCCTCGAGGGCCTGATCCGCGAGGTGATGCCGCAGGGCCTGGAGAAGGTGAAGCTCTCGGACTTCCAGGGGCCGCCGCGCGACGGCGCCGTCATGAAGAGCAGCAGCGAGAAGCTGCTCGCCGCCGGCCTCGACAAGGGCGCGGTGGTCGTGGCGGTGGACGGCAATCGGGTGCGGACGTTCGAGGCCTACCTGTTGGCGATCGAGCTGGCCCAGAACCCCCGCCACCAGCTCATCGCCTGGCACGGCGGGCGCTACGTCGAGGTCGCCGCCGACCTGCCCGACGGCCGGTTCGGCGTCCAGATGACCACTTACGCGCGCTGAGGCGTACCGGCTCCGATAAGCCAGCCGCTCGGCCACGCCTTTCGTTTGAGGAGCCCTCTCTTCCGAGAGATATTGGTGTGCCAGTGAGGTATTACAGATGCGCACGATCACTCTGAAGCTGCCCGACGCCCTGGCCGCACGCGTCAGCGCGGCGGCGCGCAGGCGCGGCGTGAGCGCCTCCGCCATGGTCCGCGGGGCACTGGAGGATCGGCTCGGCAGCGAGAATCGCGGCCGCCCCGGAACCTGCCTGGATCTTGCCGGGGACCTTGCCGGCGTCGTGGAGGGGCCGGCGGACCTCTCGTCGAATCGGAGGCGCCATGGTCGCAAGTCGATCCCGACACGTCTACCGCCGAGGACTCGGGCCGGAAGAAGCGCAAGGAGCTAGCGCTCGCGGGGCTCCGGCATGCGGAAGCGCGCGGCGTCGAGCGGGACGTCGAACTCGATCTTCTCGAAGACGAGCCTCTGCGTGCGCCGGCTGCCGCGCGGCCCCGACTCGATCGAGTGCGGCACCATCAGCCCGTTCACCTCGCGGTAGTCGCCGATCGTCGAGACGAACTCGATCGTCTCGCCGCGCACGACCCGCCGGCTCTCCGAGCGCACCTCCAGAAAGCTCGTCGCGTCCAGCAACAGGTCCGTGGTGCCGCCGTCCTTGCGAGTGACGTGCAGGCGGTAGACCTCGCGCTCGCCGAGCTTCTCGCGGCCGAGCAGTTGCACCTGGTGGCCCTTCGCCTTCCAGTCCACCAGCGGGCCGTCGAAGTCCGCCTGGGCCGCGATCTGCTCCGCGTCCTCGTCTGGGATCGGCTCGGGCTCGGCGTCGGGCACCGGGGGAAGCGCCCAGCCGCGCTTGCCGTCGAACGCCTGCACGGAGGTGCGGCCGTCCAGCTCGAACTCGGCCCGCATCGCGTTCGGCCGCCGCAGCTCCAGCGTGAAGGGTCCTTCCATGCCGGGACCCATGCTCATCGTGCCCTTCATCCGCACGCTCGACATCGACTCGAGCCTCTCGAGGCCCCCGCGCGCCTCCAGGTTCTTCGCGACGATCTCGTCGAGCGTCTGCGCCCGGGCGCTCCCGGCGAAAGCCAACGCGAGCGCGCCCAGGACCAGGGCCGGTCGTCGAAGCTCGACGCTCATTCCTCCTCCTCGGCGCCCCCGAGCGCGCGCAGCACGCGCGGCGGCGCCGCGAACAGCAGCGTGCCCTCCGGATGGCGCTTGCGCAGCTCGAGCAGGGCGGCGCCCCCTTTCTTGAAGGCGAAGCGCTCGCCGGCGCGCGAGCCCAGCAGCCGTGCGAGCCAGCCCGACAGCGTGGGCTCGTGGCCGAAGGCCGCGACCAGCTCGGCGTCGCCGAGGCCCGCCAGCGCCTGCGCGAAAGCGTCGAAGTCGCCGCTCGCGAGCGACGGCTCGAGGCGTACGGGCGGCCCGCCCCAGGCCGCCGCCGCGATCTCCGCGGTCTGCCGCGCGCGCAGCAGCGGGCTCGTCAGCAGCACGTCGGGCGCCGGGCAGACGCGGGCGAGCCCCCGCGCGGCCTCCTCGAAACGCCGGATCCCCTCCGGAGTCAGCGGGCGCGCCTCGTCGGCGATGCCCGGCGTGCCGGCCTCGACGGCGCTCGCGTGACGCACCAGCAGCAGCTTCATGCGACGCTCCTCCCCGGCGCCATCGCGGAGAGCGCCGCCTCGACCCGGACGCGGAAGCCGTCCTCCAGCAGCGCCCGGTGCAGCCCGCGGCTGGCCGACTCGAAGTGCGCCCGCTGCCGCTCGGCCTCCGCCGCCAGCGCCTGCTGGCCGTGCGCCGCCGCCCAGTCGCCGCGGGAGCCGAGCCAGGCCGCCAGCACGTGGGCGTCGTGGACGTCGCCCAGCCGCTCCTGCAGCTCCTTCAGGGCGCGGGCGGCCCCCAGCTCCGCGCCGCGCAGCTCGTCGCGCAACTCGGCCGCGTAGCGCAACCGGCGGATGCGGCGGCGCAGGCGATGCAGCGCGACCGGGTCGAAGCGGCCGGCCAGGCCGTCGATCTCCGCCAGCAGCGCGGCCCCCTCGCTCTCGCGCTGCTCGCGCAGGCGCGTGAGCGCGCTGAAGGCGTCGGCGGCGCCGAGGTGGAGGAGGCGGCGCAGGTCCCGGCGCAGGCGCGCGATGTCGAGGTCGAGCAGGCGCTCGGCCATCGCGGCCCGGGCACGCCGGCGGGCCCGGCGCAGGCGGGTGAGCAGCAGCCGCAGCTCGGCCGAGGCTGGCGCCCCCAGCGCGCGCGTGGCGAGCAGGCCGGCGATCACGTCGAGGTCGCGGCTGACACCCGCCGCGCGCGTGGCGTCGCGCAGCAGGCGCAGCGCGCGCCGCAGGCGCCGGCCGTCCGGGCGCAGCGCGAGCAACGGCAGCGCCACGCGCAGCCGGCGCCCCATCACGCGCATCTGGTGGATCGCCTCCTCCTCGCCGGCCAGGCCGCGTGGGACCTCGCGGAAGAAGGCCCGCACGCGCCCGCGCAGCAGGGTGGTCGTCGGGTGAGGCGGCTGGGCGGCTCGGCTGGGTGTCATCTCGGGAGCGCGGCGGAAGGGCGAAGGAACGAGGCTACCACGGCCCGTAGCGGTGCCCCGAATCCTGGGCCCGGGAGGCCTCCCGCGCCGCCGCCGGCGGTCCCCGCTAGACTTCCCTGCGATGGCGCGCCCCAGGAAACGCACGCTGCCGCGGACGGGGGACAAGGCCCCGCCGCCCGAGCCGCCGCGCCCGGTCGCCGCGGTCGACATGGGCGCGTCCGCCATCCGCCTGGTGGTGGCCGAGGCGCCGCCCGGGGAGCCGCTGCGCATCCTCGAGGAGGCCTCGCGCGGCGTGCTGCTGGGCAAGGACACCTTCACGCGCGGGCGCTTCGAGGCCGCGACGATCGAGGCCACGCTGAAGGCGATGGCCGGCTTCCGGCGCATCATGGACACCTACGGCGTGGTGCGCTACCGCGCCGTGGCCACCTCGGCGGTGCGCGAGGCCCAGAACCGCGAGACCTTCCTCGACCGCGTGCGGCTGCGCACCGGCATCGACGTCGAGATCATCGACGGCTCCGAGGAGAACCGGCTCACCTACCTGGCGGTGCGCGAGGCGCTGCGCGGCCACCCCGCGCTCGAGGGCGCCGACGGGCTGATGGTCGCCCTCGGCGGGGGCAGCGCGGACCTCTCCTACCTGCGCAAGGGCGAGCCGATCCACTCGGGCACCTACGCGCTCGGCTCGATCCGGATGCAGCAGAACCTGCTGTCCTGGAGCGGCAGCCTGGAGCAGCAGAACCGGCTGCTGCGGCGCCACGTGCACAACGTGGTCTCCGACATCCGGCGCGAGATGCCTCTGCGCGAGGCGCGCCACTTCATAGCACTCGGCGCCGACGCGCGCTTCGCGGCCTCGCGCGCGCTGGGCGAGCAGGCGCCGGACGACCCGGGGCCGCGCGTGGTGCCGGCGCCCGCTTTCGTCGCGGTGTGCGACGAGCTGGCGACGCTCGACAGCGAGCAGCTGGTGCGCCGCTACCACCTGCCGCAGGCCGACGCCGAGACGCTGGTGCCGGCGCTGCTCGCGTATCGCGAGCTGCTGCTGGAGACGCAGGCGGAGACGGTGACGGTGCCCGAGGCGTCCCTGCGCCTGGGGCTGCTGCTCGACCTCACGCGCGGCGAGGACGGCGTCGACTTCGAGGCGCTGCGGCGCCAGGTGCTGGCGAGCGCGCTGGTGCTGGGCGAGCGCTACCACGCCGATCCGGCCCACGCCAAGAACGTCGCGTACCTGGCGACGCGGCTGTTCGACGAGCTCAAGCCCGAGCACGGGCTGGGCGACCGCGAACGGCTGCTGCTGGAGGTGTCGGCGCTGCTGCACGACGTCGGCATCCACGTCAGCCTGCGCGGCCACCACAAGCACTCGCAGTACCTGCTCTCGGTCTCCGAGATCTTCGGCCTCACGCGCGACGACCTGGCGGTGGTCTCGAACGTGGCCCGCTACCACCGCCGCGGCACGCCCCAGAAGTCGCACCTGCCCTACATGTCGCTCGACAGCGACACCCGGGTGGTGGTGAACAAGCTGGCCGCGATCCTGCGCTTCACCAACGCGCTCGACGCCGACCACCTGCAGAAGATCCGCGACCTGAAGGTGGCCGACGAGCAGGGCGCGATGGCGGTCGTGCTCGACGGCGGCGGCGACCTCACGATGGAGCGGCTGGCCGCGCAGTCGCGCGCCGACATGATGGCCGACGTCTTCGGCCGCCGCGTGGTGCTGCGCGAAGGGGCGCGCACGTGAAGGCGGGCCGCTCGAAGAAGCGGGAGCGCCGCGAGCCCAAGGAGCCGGAGCTCTTCATCAACCGCGAGCTGTCCTGGCTGGAGTTCAACGGCCGCGTGCTGGAGGAGGCGCTCGACGCCTCGAACCCGCTGCTGGAGCGGCTCAAGTTCGCCACCATCGTGGCCAGCAACCTCGACGAGTTCTTCATGGTGCGGGTGGCCGCGCTGCGCCACGCGCTGCAGGAGGGCGACACCGGCCCGGACCACGCCGGCCTCAGCCCCGAGCGCCAGCTCACGCTGATCTCGGAGCGGGTGCACGAGATGGTGGGCGCGCTCTACGGCTGCCTGGGCACGGAGATCCTGCCCGCGCTGCGCGAGCGGGGCATCCGCATCGCCGCGCAGGCCGAGCTCGACGCGCCCCAGCAGGCCGCGCTCTCGCGCCTTTTCCGCGACGAGGTGCTGCCGGCGCTGACGCCGCTGGCGATCGACGCCTCGCGCCCGTTCCCGATGCTGGCCAACCTGAGCCTCAACGTGGCGCTGCTGGTGGAGGCGCCGGAGGGCGAGGAGGGCCAGCGCCTGGCCGTGGTGCAGGTGCCGGCGGTGCTGCCGCGCCTGGTGCGGCCGCTGGGGGCCGAGGGCACCGTGTTCGTGCTGCTGGAGGACGTGATCCGGACGGAGCTGCCGGCGCTGTTCCCCGGCCAGAAGCTGCTCGACGCGGCGGCCTTCCGCATCGCCCGCGACGCCGAGGTGGAGCTCGACGACGAGGGCGGGCGCGACTACCTGGAGGCGGTCGAGGAGGAGCTGCGCAAGCGCCGGCGCGCGAAGGCCGTGCGGCTGGAGGTGGAGGCGGGCGTCAGCGACGCGCTGCTGGCGCTGCTGGTGGAGCGCGTGGGCGCGGCCGCGGAGGACGTCTACCGGGTGAACGGCCCGGTCGACATCCGCGCCTTCCAGAAGCTGCTCGAGCTGCCCGCGCTCGAGGACCTGCGCGACGCGCCGCTGCGGCCGCTGCCGGTGCCCGAGGCGGAGGGCCCCGCCGGCCTGTTCGAGACGCTCGACCAGCGCGACGTGGTGCTGCACCATCCCTACGACTCGTTCGACCCGGTGATCGCGCTGGTGGCGGGCGCGGCCGAGGACCCCGACGTGCTGGCGATCAAGCAGACGCTCTACCGCACGAGCGGCGACTCGCCGATCGTGCGCGCGCTGTCGCAGGCGGCGGAGGCCGGCAAGCAGGTGACCGTGCTGGTCGAGCTGATGGCGCGCTTCGACGAGCAGTCGAACATCCGCTGGGCGCGCAGCCTGGAGGAGGCGGGCGCCCACGTGATCTACGGCATCCGCGGCTTCAAGACGCACTCCAAGATCTGCCTGGTGGTGCGCCGCGGCCGCGACGGCATCCGCCGCTACGTGCACCTCGGCACCGGCAACTACAACGACCGCACCGCGCGCCTGTACACCGACTTCGGGCTGATGACCTCGAACCGCGAGATCGGCGAGGACGCCTCGGCCTTCTTCAACGCGCTGACCGGCTACTCGGACCCGCCCCAGCTGAAGAAGCTGGCGATGGCGCCGACCGGCCTGCGCGAGCGCACGCTGGCGCTCGTCGAGCGCGAGCGGCGCCGCGCCGAGGCGGGCCAGGCCGCCGAGATCCGCGCCAAGATGAACTCGCTGGTCGACGAGGACATCATTCGCGCGCTGTACGAGGCCTCGCGCGCCGGCGTCCGCATCCAGCTCAACGTGCGCGGCATCTGCTGCCTGCGCCCGGGCGTCAAGGGCGCGAGCGAGAGCATCGAGGTGGTGTCGGTGGTGGACCGCTTCCTCGAGCACGCGCGGATCTTCCAGTTCCGCAACGGCGGCGACGAGGAGGTCTACCTCTCCAGCGCCGACTGGATGCCGCGCAACCTGGACCGCCGCATCGAGCTGATGTTCCCGCTGCCGAGCGGCGAGATCCGCCAGAAGGCGCTGGCGGCGCTCGACGCGATGTTCCAGGACAACGTGAAGGCACGCGTGCTGCAGGCCGACGGCTGCTGGAAGCGCCGCCGTCCCGCTCGCGGCGAGGCCCACTTCCGCGCCCAGCTCGAGCTGCACGCCCAGGCCCAGCGCGCCGTCTCCCGCGCCCGCGCGGCCACGGGCGTCACGCTGGAACCGCTCACGAGCCCCAGTTGAGCGAATGAGCCAGGCCCCGCCGCGCGTCGTCGCCGGCACGCCGCGTGCGACGGCCCAGGCTCGCCTTCCCGACGGCCGGCGCTTCGACGCGCCGCCGGGAACGCCGCTCGCCGAGCTGGTTCGCGCGGCCGCCCGCGGCGGCGAGCCGCCCGCGATCGCGGCCCTGCTCGGCGGCCGCCTGCGCGAGCTGACCGAGCCGCTGCTGGCCGACGCCGAGCTCGCGCCGGTCACGCTGGCGGACGCCGACGGGGCGCGCATCTACCGCCGCTCTCTGGTGTTCCTGCTGGTGACCGCGGCGGCCGAGGAGCTGCCGCAGGCCGAGATCCACGTGCAGCACGCCGCCACCAGCGCGGCGGCCTACTACTGCGAGGTGCGCGGCCGCGCGCCGCTCGCGCCCGAGGAGCTGGCGCGCATCGAGGCCCGCATGCGCGCGATCGTGGCGGAGGACGCGCCGATCAGCCGGCGCCGGGTCAGCCACGAAGAGGCGCTGGCGCTCTTCGAGGGACGCGGGGAGCGCGAGAAAGCGCGCCTCTACGCGCATCGCGACAGCGACGGCGTCGTGCTCTACGGCCTGCGCGGGCGCTGGGACTGCTTCCAGGGTTACATGGCGCCCTCGGCCGGCTACCTTCCGCACTTCGCGCTGGCGGCGAGGCCGCCGGGCTTCATGCTGTACTTCCCGCACCGGGACCGGCCCGGCCTGCTCGAGCGCGAGGCGCCCTACCCGAAGCTGTTCGAGGTGTTCGCGGAGGCCGCACGCTGGATGGAGCGGCTGGGGATCCGCAGCGCCGGGGAGCTGAACGACGCGATCGCCGACGGGCGGCTCAGGGAGGTGATCCTGGTGACCGAGGCGCTCCACAGCGCCCGCGTCTCCGAGATCGCGGCGCAGATCGCCCGCGAGCAGGAACGGCTGAAAGTGGTGCTGGTGGCCGGGCCGTCCTCGTCGGGCAAGACGACCTTCGCGAAGCGGCTGGCGGTCCAGCTGCTCGCCCGCGGCGTGCGGCCGTTCCCGCTGAGCCTCGACGACTACTTCCTGCCGCGCCAGCTCGCACCGGCCGGCGCCGACGGCCGGCCCGACTTCGAGTCGCTCGCGGCGCTCGACCTCGCGCTGCTCGAAGAGCAGCTCGGCGCGCTCGCCGAGGGGCGCGAGCAGGCGCTGCCGCGCTACGACTTCCGCACCGGCGAACGCCGCCCGGGGGCCGAGATCGAGCTCGGCCCGAGCGACGTGCTGATCGTCGAGGGCATCCACGGCCTCAACCCCCGGCTCGCGCGCGGGCTGCCGCCGCAGCACGTCTTCAGGGTCTACGTGTCGGCGCTGACCCAGCTCAACCTCGACCGCCACAACCGTGTCAGCACCACCGACTGCCGCCTGGTGCGGCGCGTGGTGCGGGACGCGGCCAGCCGCGGCTACCCGGCGCGGGTGACGCTTTCGCGCTGGGAGGCCGTGACCCGCGCCGAGAAGGAGAACATCTTCGCCTTCCAGGAGCACGCCGACGCGATCTTCAACTCGGCGCTGCTCTACGAGCCCGCGGTGCTGCACCCGCTCGCCGAGCCGCTGCTGCTGCAGGTGCGGCCCGACACCGCCGAGTTCGTGGAGGCGAAGCGGCTGCTCTCGTTGCTGCGCTGGTTCGAGGCCGCGGCGCACGACCACGTCCCGGGCGACTCGATCCTGCGCGAGTTCGTGGGCGGCTCGATCCTCGAGGGCTTCCGGCCCTGGCCGCCGCTGCGGCCGGGCGCGAGGGCGCAGGCCTAGAGCGCGCGCCGGTTTGTCGGCGGTCTCGCGCGTTCGATATGCTGCGAACGCAATGTCGGGCGACGACGCCCTCCACCAGCGGATCGGTCCCTACCGCCTGTTGCGGCGGCTGGGCGAGGGCGGCATGGGGGTCGTCCACCTCGCGCTGGACGAGCGCGACGGACGGGAGGTGGCGCTCAAGACGATCGGCGCCGCGGCGGCCACGGACGAGGTCGCGCGCAAGCGCTTCCGCCGCGAGGGGCGCGCCGCTTCCAGCGTCGTCCACTCCCGCATCTGCAAGGTGCACGAGGTCGGCGAGGCGGACGGAGAGCTGTTCATCGCCATGGAGCTGCTGGGGGGCGAGCCGCTGTCCGATCGGCTGCGCCGGGGTCCGCTGGGGTTCGAGCAGACCATCCGGCTGGGCCTGGAGATCCTCGAGGGCCTGGCCGCTCTCCACGCCCGGGAGATCGTGCATCGCGACCTGAAGCCTTCGAACGTGTTCCTGACCGCCGCCGGCGCGAAGCTGCTCGACTTCGGCCTGGCTCGCGAGATGGCGCCCGCGCAACCCGACGACGACCGCACCGCCACGGTGCTCACCCAGGCGGGCGCGCTGGTGGGGACCCCGCACTACATGGCGCCGGAGCAGCTCCGCGGCGAGCCTCTCGACGGGCGAGCCGACCTCTTCGCGGTGGCCGCCACGCTGTTCGAGATGTCGAGCGGGCGGCGCGCCTTCGAGGGACGCAGCCTGGCCGACGTGCTCCACGCCGTGCTGCACGAGTCGCCGCCCGCGCTGGCGGGCTCCCCCGCCGCGGCCGCGCTGGACCTGGTGGTGCGGCGGGCGCTGGCCAAGCTCCCGTCCGAGCGTTTCGCGAGCGCGGAAGCGATGGCGGAGGCGCTGCGCGCTGCGGGCGCGCACGAGGGCGCCGACGCGCCCGTCCACGCCCGCGCGCTCACGCGCATCGTCGTGCTCCCCTTCCGGATCCTGCGCCCCGACCCGGAGACGGATTTCCTGGCCTTCAGCCTGCCCGACGCCATCACCAGCTCGCTCGCCGCCGTCGAGTCGCTGGTGGTGCGCTCCAGCCTCACCGCTGCGCGCTTCGCCGGAGCGGCTCCGGACCTGGCGCGAGTCGCCCGCGAGGCGGAGGTGGACACGGTCCTCACCGGCACGCTGCTGCGCGCCGGCGCGAAGCTGCAGGCACGGACCGAGCTGGTAACGGCCCCCGCGGGCGCGGTGGTCTGCTCCCACTCCACGCAGGTGCCGATCGGGGACCTGCTGGCCTTGCAGGACGAGCTGGTGGGGCGGATCGTCGAATCGCTGGCGGTGCCGCTCACGGCGCGTGAGGAGCGAGCGCTGCACCGCGACCTTCCCCACAGCGCCAGGGCCTACGAGTTCTTCCTGCGCGCCAACCAGCTCGCGCTGGACTCGGCCCAGTGGACGCTGGCCCGAGACCTCTACCGGCGCTGCCTGGAGGAGGACCCCCGTTATGCGCCGGCGTGGGCGCAGCTCGGGCGGCTGCTGCGCCTGCTGGCCAAGTACCAGCCGGAGGACGCCGAGCGGAACCTGGAGGAAGGCCGGCGCTCGCTCGAGCGGGCGCTGGAGCTCAGCCCGACGCTGAACCTGGCCCACAACTTCCTGGCCCAGTACGAGGTGGAAGCGGGTCGCCCGGTGGACGCCCTGCGGCGCCTGCTGGAGCGGGCGCGCACGGCAAGAGCGGACGCGGAGCTGTTCGCCGGCCTGGTCCACGTGTGCCGCTACTGCGGGCTGCTGGAGGCGTCGCTCGCGGCCCATCGCCAGGCCCGGCGCCTGGATCCCGGCGCGCGCACGAGCGTGAGCTACACCCACTTCATGCTGGGCGACTACCAGGCCGCCGTGGCGGCCGACATCGACCAGGCGCGCTTCGTGACACGCTACGCGCGGGTCGAGCTGGACTCGCCGGAGCTCGCGATTGCCGAGCTGCGCCGGATGGAGGCCGAGTCCGCCGGCACCGTGCGGGAGATCGCGCGCTTCCAGATCGCGGCGCTCCAGGAGGACGCCGCCGGCTGCCGTGCGTCGGTGCAGCGCATCGCGGCCACGGGCTTTCGCGATCCCGAGGGGCTGTTCTTCCAGGCCCGGGCTCTGGCCAGCGTGGCGGAAGCCGGGGCCGCCCTGGACCTGCTCGAGCGCGTGGTCGCCGGCGGCTTCTTCTGCGTCCCGCGCTTCGAGACCGACCGCTGGCTCGACCCGCTGCGTCAGGACCCGCGCTTCCTCTCGCTGATGGCGCAGGCGCGGAGCCTGCGCGACGCCGCGCGGCACACCTTCCGCGCGGGCGGCGGCGAGATCCTGCTGCCCTGAGGAGGCCTCCTGCCAACGGAGCGCGTCCCCGAGCCCGAGCTTTCCGAGGAGGAGCGCGGCGCCGTCGCGCGCGCGGTCGGCGAGTTCAACGCCGGCCTCTACTTCGAGTGCCACGACACGCTGGAGGAGGTCTGGTCCGGCGTGCGGGGTCCGGCGCGCGACTTCTTCCAGGCGCTGATCCAGGTCGCGGTCGGCCACTACCACCTGAGCGCCGGCAACCGCGGCGGTGCGCGGCGGATGTTCGAGCGCTCGCTCGCCCGCCTGGAGCGCTACCCTGAGCGCTACTTCGGCTTCGACGCGGCCGCGCAGCGCCGGGAGGTGCGCGCCTGGATCAACTGGCTCGAGGCCGAGGCGAACGGGGCCGGCGGCGCGCCCGAGGGCGCGGCACGGCGGCCGGCCTGGCGGATCGACGGGCTGCCCCCGGCGCCGCCGGCGCGCTGAAGCGTCCGCTTCAGGACGCCGCCCGCGCGGGAGCGGTCAGCAGCCGCGCGGCGGCTCGCCGGCGTCGTGTCTTTCGCCCGTCGACCGACGGGGTTGCGGGACGGCTCAGGTCGGGACACCGAGCCGCGGCAGGACGTAGACCTGCAGCAGCAGGTACAGCACCAGAAACGCGGCGAAATAGAGGGCGTCCAAGGCTTCAGCCTCCCACCGTGCGATCGCCCTCATTATCGGTCATCGTCATCTGGCCGGAGGTTCTTTGGTGACGATCTTGCATATATTCACCAGCGAATCCCCGAGGGGGACGCTCGGAAAGGGTCGAAGGAGCCAAAGCATGCGCACGACGGCCAGCCCGCTGCCCGCGGCGGGCGCACCTTACATGAACCCCTATCTCGCCGGCGTCGGTCTCGGCCTCGTGCTGCTCGCGGCCTTCGTCGTGATGGGCCGCGGCCTGGGGGCCTCCGGAGCCTTCAACTCGACGCTGGCCTGGGCGCTGTCGAGGACCGCTCCCGCCCACACCGCCGGCCTCGAGTACCTCGGCCGCTACGTCGGCGACGGCAGCACGCACCCGCTGCAGAGCTGGCTGGTGTACGAGGTGGCGGGCGTGTTCGTGGGGGCGCTGCTGTCGGGCCTGCTGGCCGGGCGCGTCCGCTTCGGCATCGACAAGGGACCGCGCGCGACGACCGGGGCGCGCCTGCTGGCGGCGTTCGGCGGCGGCACGCTGACGGCCGCGGGCGCCAACCTGGCGCGCGGCTGCACCAGCGGCCAGGCGCTGACCGGCGGCGCGCTGCTGAACGCCGGGAGCTGGGCCTTCATGCTGAGCGTCTTCGCGGGCGCCTACGCGGTCGCACGCCTCGTGCGCTGGCAGTGGCGATGAGCGCCCCGCTCTACGTGAACGGCGCTTTCGGCGACGCGGCCGCGCTGGCCGTCGCCTTCGCGATCGGGATCGGCTTCGGCTTCTTCCTCGAGCGCGCCGGCTTCGGCAGCGCGCGCAAGCTGGTCTCTCAGTTCTACCTGGACGATCTCGCGGTCTTCAAGGTGATGTTCACCGCGATCGTGACGGCGCTCCTCGGCGCCAGCCTGCTCGCGGGCCTGGGCGTCCTCGACCTCGAGCTGATCAGCCTGACGCCGACCTTCTGGTGGCCGCAGGTCGTGGGCGGCCTGCTGCTGGGCTTCGGTTTCGTCGTCGGAGGCTACTGCCCCGGCACCTCGGTGGCCGCCTGCGCGACGGGCCGTGCCGATGCGATCCTCTACGGCCTCGGGATCCTCGCGGGCAGCTGGGCCTTCTCGGAAGCGTATCCGCTGATCGAGGGGTTCTTCCTCTCGGGCGAGAGCGGAGCGCTCACGCTGCCCGAGGCACTCGGGCTTCCGCGCGGCGTCGTGGTGCTCGCCGTCGTGCTGACGGCCCTCGCGGGCTTCTGGGCGGCCGGGAAGGTCGAGGCCCGCTTCCGCGCGGACTAGGCCTCGACCGGGAAGCCCGCGGCCGACCAGGCCGAGGTGCCGCCGACGACGTTGTACAGCTCGGCGAAGCCCTGGCGCTCGAGCAGGCTCGCGGCCGCGCTCGAGCGGTAGCCGCCCGCGCAGATCACCGCCGTCGGGCGGCCGGCGGGCACCTCGGCGAGCGCGTGCTCCAGGCGATCGAGCGAGACGAGGATCGCCCCCGGCACGTGGCCGGCCTTCCATTCGCCCGGCCGCCGCACGTCGACCACCTGCAGGCCCTGCGGGCGGCCCGTCGCCAGCCACTCGCGCAGCGCATCGACCGGAAGCTGCGACAGCCGCGCGAGCCGCCGCCCCGAATCCTGCCAGGCGGCGACGCCGCCGGCGAGATGTCCCGCCACGTTCTCGAGCCCGACCCGCGCGAGTCGCGTCGCGGCTTCTCGCAGCGCGTCCTCGTCCTCGGCGACGAGCACGAGCGGCGTCGTCTCGGGGACCAGCGTGCCCGCCCAGGAGGCGAACTGCCCGCGCAGGCCGACGTTGAGCGAGCCCGGCAGATGTCCGGCGCCGAAGGCGGCGGGATCGCGCACGTCGAGCGCGCAGGCGCCCGCGGCGAGCCGCCGCTCGACGGCCTCGGGCGTGAGTGCCGCCGGCAGCGGCCGCTCCGCCAGCGCCTCCGCGCCCGAGCGGTTCTTCGCCACGCTGCGCGGGAAGTAGCGCGGGATCTCGGGCAGGTCCGCGGTCAGCATGCCCACGAACGCCTCGCGGCTCATCGGCTGCAGGGCGTAGTTCACGCGGCGCTGCTCGCCGATCGTGGACGAGGTCTCCTGCGACAGGTTCTTGCCGCAGAGGGAGCCCGCGCCGTGGGCCGGATACACCTCGACCCGGTCGGGCAGCCGCAGCAGCTTGCCGTGCAGCGAGTCGTAGAGCATCGAAGCCATCTGAGCGCCGGTCAGCCCGCGCGCGCCGACGAGATCGGGCCGCCCGACGTCGCCGACGAAGAGCGTGTCGCCGGTGAAGACGAGCCGGGGCTCGGCGGCCGACGCCGGGTCGAAGACCAGGACCGAGATGCTCTCGGGCGTGTGCCCGGGCGTCTCCAGCACCTTCAGCAGCAGGCCTCCGAGCGGCAGCGTCTCGCCGTCGCGGACTGCCCGGTGAGCGAACTCGGCCCGTGCCTGGGCGCCGAACACGATCTCGGCCCCGCTGCGCGCCGCCAGCTCTCGATGGCCGCTGACGAAGTCCGCGTGCAGGTGGGTCTCGATCACGTAGCGCAGCCGCAGCCCTTGCGCGGCCGCCTCGGCCAGGTACTCGTCCACGTCCCGCCGGGGGTCGACCACGGCGGCCTCGCCGTCCGAGCCGATCAGGTAGGACGCCTGGGCCAGACAGCCCAGGTAGAACTGCTTGAAGTACATGCGGCGGCCTCCGGCCTCCGCGACCATCATGCCGGTGTGCCCGCCGGCCTTCAAGCGCGACTTTTGGCGGCGGACGCGCCCGCTCCGCCAATCAAGGCACGAGGGTTGCACTGACCGGGCCCAGGAGGCCGTTTGTCCACGAGTTCCGGCCCGTTCGCGGCGTTCGGCAGCCGGCCGACCCTGGTCGCGGTGCTGGGTCTCGCGCTCGGCCTGACGGCCGTCGTGGCCCTCGACTTCGCCGCCACGCGCCGGGAGCTGCTCGGCCTGCTGCGCGTGCACGCCACCAGCCTGCGCGAGACCCTGGCGGCTGCCGCCCGCGCCAACCGGGCGGCGGCCCGGGTCGCGGAGCAGCAGCTCGGCGCGCGGCTGCTCGAGAGCGCGCGGCTGCTGGCGGAGCTCGACCGCGTCGGCCTGCTGGACGACGCGCGGCTGGAGACGGCGGTCGCCCGGCACGGTCTCTTCCGCGCCAACGTGTTCGACAGCGAGGGCCGGCTCGAGCGGTCGAGCGCCGGGCCGGGCCGCTCACGCCTGCCGCGCGGGCCGGGCTCCGGCCAGAGCGCGCTTCTGGGCAGCCTGCTCAGCGGAGAGGAGACCGAGGTCACCGGCACGCTCCACGCGAGCCGGGGCTGGGGCGGAGGCGGAGACCACGGCGCCGGCGCCGGCGCGGGAGCTGGCGGCGCTGCGCGTCTCGTCGCGGGGGTCCGCCGAGCGCGAGGGGGCGCGATCCTGCTGAACGCCGACGCCTCGGCGGTGGACGCGCTGCTGAAGCAGACGTCGCTCGAGGCGCTGCTCTCCGAGGTCGCGGAACACGCCCCCGACGTGGCGTACGTCGAGCTCTCCGGCGAGGGCCTGCGGCTCGCGCGCGGCGAGGTGCCCGAGCCCCTCGGCGCCGATCCGGGCGCCGACAGCGAGGCGCTGCGCGAGACCGCCGCCGGCCCGGTGCTCGAGCTGGCCGGCCCGCTGGCGCTCGGGGGCGATGCGAGCGCGCGCTTGCGCCTCGGCATGCGCCTCGACGGCGTGCGGCGCGCCGAGTCGCGCATGCTGCTCCAGCTCGGGCTGTCGCTCGGCGCGAGCCTGGCGCTCGCGGGCCTCGGCGTCGGCGGAGCCTGGCTGCACCGCAGGTACTCGCTGCTGAGCGCGGAGCACGCGCGCGCCGAGGAGGCGTTGCGACGCCGGGATCGGCTGGCCGCAATGGGGGAGCTGGCGGCCACGGTGGCCCACGAGCTGCGCAACCCGCTGAACGCGATCGGCATGAGCGCGCAGCGCCTGCGGCGCGAGTTCCTGGAACCGGCCGGGCGCGACGGCTCGCCCGGGCAGCAGGCGGAGCTGGCCGAGCTGCTCGACGTGGTGACGAGCGAGACCGCCCGCATCGACTCGCGCATCCGCAGCTTCCTCGACTTCGCGCGGCCGCCGCGCCTCGACCCGCGGCCGACGGACCTCTGCGCTCTGGTGCGCGAGCTGGGCGGCGCACGTCGGGCGCTCGCCGAGGCGCGCGGCGTCTCGCTCGAGGCGCCGGCCGCCGGGACGCTGAGCGCCCGCGTCGACCCCGACCGCCTGCGCGAGGCGCTCGACAATCTCGTGCGCAACGCCATCGAGGCGACGCCGGCGGGCGGCCGCGTGGCGCTCGGCGTCGTGGCCGCGCCGGACGGGGCCGCGATCGAGGTGCGCGACACCGGCTCCGGCATCCCGAAGGATCTGCTGCCTCGGATCTTCGACCTCTACTTCACGACCAGGCCGGACGGCACCGGGGTGGGCCTCGCGGTCGCGCAGCAGATCGTCGCGGCGCACGGCGGCACGCTCGAGGTCGACTCCGAGCCGGGCCGTGGCACGCGGATGACCCTGCGGCTGCCCGCGGCCGGACCGCCGGCGGAGATCGCCCCGTGAGCGAGCGCGTGATCCTGGTCGTCGACGACGAGGAGGCCCAGCGCAAGGTGCTGTCGGGCTTCCTGCGCAAGCGCGGTTACGCGGTGCTGCAGGCGGGCAGCGCCGACGAGGCGCTGCGGCTCGCGGGCGAGCGCACGCTGGATCTGGCGCTCTCCGACCTGCGCATGCCCGGCAAGGACGGCGTCGCCCTGCTCGACGCGCTGCGGGCGCAGAACCCCGAGCTGCCCGTGGTGCTGATGACGGCCTTCGCCAGCGTGAAGAGCGCCGTCGACGCGATGAAGCGCGGCGCCGTCGACTACCTGACGAAGCCCGTGGACCTCGACGAGCTGGAGCTGCTGGTCACGCGCACGCTCGAGCGCCACGCGCTCGAGTCGGAGAACCGTGCGCTGCGCGAGGAGCTGCGGGCGCGGCACCGGCTGGAGGGGCTCGAGACCGCGAACGACCGGATGGCCGCCGCGATCAACACGGCGGCCCGCGCCGCCCAGAGCCGCGCCAGCATCCTGCTGCGCGGCGAGAGCGGCACCGGCAAGGAGCTGCTGGCGCGCGCCATCCACCAGGCGAGCCCGCGCGCGCGCGGGCCGCTGGTGGCGGTCAACGTGGCGGCGCTGCCCGAGACGCTGCTCGAGTCGGAGCTGTTCGGCCACGAGCGCGGCGCCTTCACCGGAGCCGACCGCGAGCGGCGCGGGCGCTTCGAGCTGGCCGACGGCGGCACGCTCTTCCTCGACGAGATCGGCGACCTGCCGAAGGGCACCCAGGTGAAGCTGCTGCGCGCGCTGCAGGAGCAGGCCTTCGAGCGGCTGGGCGGCAACCGCACGCTGAAGGTGGACGTGCGCGTGGTGGCGGCGACGCACCGCGACCTCGAGGCGATGGTGAAGGACGGCAGCTTCCGCGACGACCTCTACTACCGCCTGAACGTGGTCAGCATCGAGCTGCCGCCGCTGCGGGAGCGGCGCGAGGACATCCCGATGCTGGTCGACCGCTTCCTGCGGCGGCACGCCGCGGAAGGGGCGGGCCGCAAGTCCGTCTCGCGCGAGGCGATGGACCGCCTGCTGAAGTACGACTATCCGGGCAACGTGCGCGAGCTGGAGAACGTGGTGCACCGCGCGGTGGTGCTCTCGCGCGAGCCGCTGATCGCCGCCGCGGACCTGCCGCTGCCCGTGCAGGAGCAGGCCGAGGCCGCGCGCGAGGACGCGGCGACGGGCTCGCTCGTCGCCCGCGTTCTCGCCTTCGAACGCCGCCTGCTGCGCGACGCCCTCGAGCGCGCCGGCGGCGTGCAGACGCGCGCCGCGCGCGAGCTCGGCATCAGCGAGCGCCACCTCCGCTATCGCCTGCGCAAGCACGGCCTGGAGGGCGCCGCGTCCTCGACTCGCGAGCTGCCCCCGCCGGACGAGGCTTAGGCCGGCCCTCGACCAGACCGTCGAGCGCCTCGACCTTCCCGTCGATCCCCCGCCCGGTCGTGGCTCGATTCGGCCCTCGCCCGGGCCCGTAAGCGGCTCAACTGCAACTCCTTGCGGCGAGTGGCAGGCATCCGGCCCTCGATGGCGCGCGTCTTGCCCCTTTCTCTGGCGTTCGCGGTCGCGGATCGCGGCCGCCCGATGAGGAGAGAAAGGAAGCACCCCATGAAGCGCATGCTGATCCTGACCATCGCAAGCCTCGCGTTCGCCGGCTGGGCCTCCGCCCAGACGCCGCCCGCGGCGGCCCCCAGCCCCACCCCGCAGAGCGCCGGCCCGAACTACGTCGACGCCGACGGCGACGGCATCTGCGACTACTACCAGGCCGGAGGCCGCGGCAACGGCGCCGGCCGCAAGGGCCGCGGTGGCTACGGCCCCGGCGACGGCACCGGCAACCAGGGCGCGGGCCCGCGTGACGGCAGCGGCTACGGCGCCGGCTCCGGCACGGGCAACTGCGACGGGACCGGCCCGAAAGGCCAGGGACGCCGCGGTCGCCGGTGAACGTTGTGGTTGCTCCGGGCGGCCCGCAACGGGTCGCCCGGGGCGTCGGTTCCGAGGAGGGCGCCATGCGAGCAGGCTCTGGACCTGGTGAGCGACAGTGGCTTCGAGGACTCGGATTCGCGGCGATGCTGGCCTGCGCCGCGGCGAGCGTTTCCGCACAGGCCTCGCTCGACGCGCGAATCTCGGGGTCGCTCGACGCGCTGGACAGCGCCTACGGCGCTGAGACGCGCGGAAACGTCGCGGGCCGCTTCGCGCCCGAGCTGGGCTTCGCGGCGGGACACGGGACGTTGTCCTACACGTTCGACGGCGCGACCTACGCGGCGCCCGGCTGGGGCTCGCTGAGCCACGCCTTCGGCGGGCTGTGCCGGATCGACCTGGCGCGCGACGGGAAGGCGACGCTCTTCGCCGGCGCCGACGCAGTTCTTCGGCGCAACGGCGAGCTGTGGTCCGACGCGGACTTCGACGGGCTCGGCGCCCGGCTCAACCTGGAGCTGCGGCCACGCTCCGGCCTGACGCTGCGCTCGGGCTACCGCTTCGACGACCGCAGCTTCGCAGAGCTGCCGGCGCTCGATCAGAGCGAGCACCGGCTGTTCGCCTCCGCCCACGCGACTCTGCCCTCGCGCACCACCCTGATCGCGGAGGTGCAGTGGGGCGCCAAGGCCTATGCGGGCGAGCCCCTGCTCGCCGCGATCGCGCTGCCAGCCCCCTCCGACACGCCCTCGGCCGCGGGCACGGACGCGTCCGGCGGGACGCGCGGCTCGAACGGCAGGGGCGCGGGCGGAACCACGGCCAGCGGGGCGCCGCTCGAGAGCGTGCGGCCCGGCGTCATGCCGTCCGCCACGGCGCCGGGCGAGCGCGCGAGGCTGGTCTCCTGGCTCGTGCGGGCGGCGCAGTCGCTCGGGGAGCGCACGGGGCTCGCCGTCGAATGGTCGCGCCGCACGCCGAGCGGGGCGACGCCCCCGGCGCTGGTGACGGTGCCGCCGCAGTTCGTGGACGACGGCGTCTACGACGACCCCTACGCGAGCTCCAAGCGGAAGATCGAGGTCTCGCTCAAGCGGGCGTTCGCCTCGGGGTTGACCCTAGAGGCGCGCGGCGCCGTCGAGGAGCGCGACTACACGGACGCGAGCGCCGTCGACGCGGCGGGCGCGCCGACCGGCGAGCTGCGCCACGACGAGCTGGCGCGCGCCGGTTTCGACGCCGTCATTCCCGTGTTTCCCAGCCGCACCGGCGCCACCGCTTTCTCGCTCGAGGCCGGCTACCGCTATTTCCACCAGCGCTCGAACGACGTGTTCTACAGCTCGGACTCGCACGCCCTGCTGCTGGGCCTGCGCATCCAGCGCTGAGGCCGCGAGTCAGCGACCGCGAGCCTCACTCCCCGGGGGCTTCGACGGGGCGGGCCCGGCCCCAGCGCAGGCTGGCCTCACGCAGCCGAGAGGCGTGCCGCAGGCGCCGCAGGATCGCGCCGGCCGTCATCTCGACCTTGCCGAGAAGGCGGTTCGACGACCGCAGATCGGCCCGCCGGCTCTGCTCCCTGAGCCGCGCCGCGACCGCCGGGGCCGAGTAGTCGACAGCCATCAGCGGTCGAGCTCCTCGAGCCGGAGAATGTCCGCAAGGTCCTGCTCGCGCCCGGCCGCGGCCTTCATCGCGATCAGGCCTTCCCGGGAAACCACCGAGATCTCGCCTGCGCTGGTCGCGTGGCGCCGTCGTCCCTCGAAGATCGGGAGCTAGTCCCCGCGCTAGCTCACGTCCTCCGCGGCCAGCGAGAAGATCTTGGTTCGCTCCGCGGCGCCCGCCGCGTCGCGCAGCCCGCGCAGAAAGCGCAACGTCTCCGTCTCCTCGGCCTCCGGCACCACGGTGAACAGCAGGCTGGAAGCGCCCGGATGGGCACGGGTGCCGGCGCGCAGGCCGCTGCGCCCGCTCCCGAACACCCGCGGCGCCACGGTGAAGCCGTGGCTGCCGCTCTCCAGGAAGCCGCGCTCGAAGACGGGGAGCGCCTCCGCGTCGGTGATCACGAGCAGCATTCGCATCGCGTTCGGACTCCTTCGTGCCGGGGACGCCTGGCCAGCCGCTAGGCGCGGCGGGCCGGCCCGCCGGCGTCGGGCAGGCCCAGCTTGCGGAAGATCGCCATCGCCGGGCAGGCGTTGGTGAAGGCCGACTGGAACAGGTTGGCTCCCACGAACGCGGTGAACAGGAAGAAGCCAGGGTGGACCCAGTAGCCCAGGGCCACCGACAGCATCACGAAGAAACCGGCCATCGCACGAAGCGCTCTCTCGACGGTCATCATCGACCCCCCACCCCTAACCCCTCCCCACATACGGGGGAGGGGGAATCACTCGCGTGACGCGCCGCGGCCTGACGGGGCGTCGCGACCCGCTGCGTCTGCGAGGCGGCCGTCATCGACCCCCCACCCTTATCCCCTCCCCACATACCGGGGAGGGGGGAATCACTCGCGTGTCGCGCCGCGGCCTGACGGGGCGTCGCGACCCGCTGCGTCTGCGAGGCGGCCGTCATCGACCCCCCACCCTTATCCCCTCCCCACATACCGGGGAGGGGGGAATCCTCGCGTGTCGCGCCGCGGCCTGACGGGCCGTCGCAACCCGCTGCGTCTGCAAAACGGCCGTCCAGCACGGCCATCTGGCCGTCCAATGCCCTCGACGCCGCCCAGCCGACAGCTCCTCACGCCGACAGCTCCGGTGCCAGGCCTTGCTGGCGGAGCTCCTCGGCGCGGCCGCGGCGGGCGATCAGGTAATAGACGACCGGCACCGCCATGCGCGACAGCAGCGTCGCGGCGACCTCGCCCATCATCAGGCTGATCGCGAGACCCTGGAAGATGGGGTCGAACAGGATCACGAACGAGCCGACCACCACCGCCGCGGCCGTCAGCAGCATCGGGCGGAAGCGCACGGCGCCCGCCTCCACCACCGCGTCCTCCAGGCTCATGCCCTGACGCAGCTTCAGCTCGACGAAGTCGACCAGGATGATCGAGTTGCGCACGATGATGCCCGCGCCCGCGATGAAGCCGATCATCGAGGTCGCCGTGAAGAACGCGCCGAACGCCCAGTGGCCGGGCAGGATGCCGATCAGCGAGAGCGGGATCGGCAGCAGGATCGCGAGCGGCACCGTGAACGACTGGAACCAGCCGATCACCAGGATCGCGATCAGCACCAGCACCACCGCAAAGGCGATGCCCAGGTCGCGGAACACCTCGTAAGTGATCTGCCACTCGCCGTCCCACTTCAGCGCCGGGCGGTCGCTGGTCTCGGGCGCGTCGATCGCGTAGCGCTCGACGCGGCTGCCGTCGGGCAGCCGGTGGGCGTCGATCTTCTCGTTGAGCGCCGCCAGCGCGTAGACGGGGCTCTCGCGCTCGCCTGCCAGGTCGCCGAACACGTAGACCACCGGCTTCAGGTCCTTGTGCACGATCGGCTGCGGCTCGGGTCGCCGCTCCAGGCGCACCAGGTCCGAGAGCGCCACGGCGCCGCCAGGGGCGTCGACGCGCAGCGACAGCCGCTCGTCGAGGCTGGCGCGGTCGCTGGCGGAGAGCCGCACGCGCACGGGCACCGGCTCGCGCGTGAAGGGCGCGTCCACCCGCGCGACGTCGCGCCCCGTGCCGGGGCCCGCGATCGTCTCGATCGCCGCCGCCGCCGGGACGCCCTTGAGCCCCGCCTTCTCGCGGTCGAGCACGATCTCGTGGCGGCTGCGCGGGGCCTGCAGGGTGGTGTCGACTCCGACGACACCGGTGGTGGTCGCGAAGAAGCCGCGGATGCTGCCCGCGAGCTGCTCGCGCGCCTCGGGCGTCGGGCCGTAGATCTCGGCCACCAGCGTGTCGAGCACCGGCGGGCCGGGCGGGATCTCGATCACCTTCACGCGCGCGCCGCGCCGCTCGCCGATCTCCACCAGAGCCGGCCGCAGTTGCTTGGCGAGGTCGTGGCTCTGAATGCTGCGCTCGTGCTTGGAGGCGAGGTTCACCTGCAGGTCCGCCCCGCTCGGCGAGCGGCGCAGGAAGTAGTGGCGTACCAGCCCGTTGAAGTTGAACGGCGCGGCCGCACCCGCGTAGATCTGCACGTTCGCGACCTCGGGCACCGTCGCGAGCTTGCGGCCGATCTGGCGGGCGGTCTCGAGCGTCACCTCGAGCGGCGTGCCCTCGTCCTGATCGATCAGCACCTGCAGCTCGCTCTTGTTGTCGAAAGGCAGCATCTTGACCTTGACGGCGCCGAAGCCGACGAGCGCCATCGCCGCCAGCAGCACGGCCACGACGCCGGCGAAGAAGGCGAGGCGCACGCCCGGACGACGCACGAGCGCGTTCATGCTGCGGCGGTAGGCGCGGGTCGACCAGCCCTCGGGCGCTTCGGCCCCGCCCGCGTGGCTCTCTTCGTGGTGACGGAAGATGCGGTAGGCGGCCCAGGGCGAGACGATGAAGGCGACCGCCAGCGAGAAGATCATCGCGGCCGAGGCGCCGGTCGGGATCGGCCGCATGTAGGGGCCCATCAGGCCGCGCACGAAGGCCAGCGGCAGGATCGCGGCGATCACGGTGAAGGTCGCCAGGATCGTGGGGTTGCCCACCTCGTCGACCGCCTCGACGGCGGTACGCAGCAGCGGCTGGCTCTTCTTCTCCCGGTGATGGCGCTCGATGTTCTCGACGACGACGATCGCGTCGTCCACCAGGATGCCGATCGAGAAGATCAGCGCGAAGAGCGTGACGCGGTTGAGCGTGTAGCCGGCGAGGTAGTAGATCAGCAGCGTCAGCGCGAGCGTCACCGGCACCGCGATGCCGACCACCAGGCCGCTGCGCCAGCCCATCGCCAGCGAGATCAGCGCCACCACCGACAGGGTGGCGATCAGCAGGTGCTCGACCAGCTCGTTCGACTTGTCGCGGGCCGTCGCGCCGTAGTTGCGGGTGACCTCGACGTGCAGGTCGGACGGCAGCAGGCGCGGCCGCAGGGCCGCCACCTTCTCGAGCACGCGATCGGCCACCGCGGTGGCGTTGGCGCCGGGCCGCTTCGCGAGCGAGAGCGTGACGGCGGGGAATTCGCGGCCCGCGGGGCGCTCCGGGCCGGCGCCGGCGGGACCGGCGGCGTACAGCACGGCGTCGGTCGCCTCGGCCGGACCGTCCTTGACGCGCGCGAGGTCGCGGACGTAGACCGGGCGGCCCGCCTTCACCGCCACCACCACGCGCCCGACGTCCGCCGCGTCGTCGAACAGCGGGCCGGCCAGCACGCGGATCTCGCGGTTGTCGCGCACGGCGCTTCCCGCCGGTTGCCGCACCGAGGCCGACTCGAGGGCCCGGGTCAGCGCCAGCCAACTGACGCCCAAAGCGTTCATGCGGCCGAGGTCGGGCTCCACCAGCAGCACGCGCGGCTGGCCGCCCGTCAGCGTGGCCTTGGTGGTCTCGGGCACCTCGGACAGCTCCTGCGCCAGCTCCGCCGCCAGCGGCCGCAGCTCGTCGCTCGACAGCCGCGGGCTCCACAGCGTCAGCGCCAGGAACGGCACGTCGTCGATCGAGCGCAGCTCGACCGTCGGCGGCAGGGCGCCCGGGGGCAGGATCAGCGGCGCGAGCGCCGCCTGGCGCTCGAACACCTTGACCAGGCTCTCCTCGTTCGACTCGTTCACCTCGAAGCGCACGGTGACGAGCGCGAAGCCCGGCTGCGCGCTGGAGTAGACGTGCTCGACTCCCGAGACGCCGTAGAGCACGCGCTCGATCGGGTTGACCAGGCGCGCCTCGACCTCGGCGGGCTCGGCGCCCGGCCAGGCGATCATCACGTCCACCATCGGCACGCGGATCTGCGGCTCCTCCTCGCGCGGCGTCGCGAGCAGGGCGAGCGCGCCGAGGGCGAGCGAGGCCGCCACCACCAGCGGCGTCAGCTTGCTGTCGATGAAGGCGTGGGCGATGCGGCCGGCGAGACCGACGCGCATGCGTCAGCGCCCCCCGGCGGCGGGCTGCTCGCTGACGCGGACGCCGTCGGCGAGCGGAGCGGGATCGAGCGCGACGCGCTCGCCCTCGGCGACGCCGGACCGGATCTCCGTGCGGCCGGCCTCGCTGGCGCCGGCCGCGACGTAGCGCAGGCTCGCGCGGCCCTCGGCGATCACGAAGACGCCCTGCAGGCCGCCACGGCGAAAGACGGCCGTGGCCGGCACGAAGAGCCGCGCCTCGGCGTCGCCCGGCGCGGGCAGCAGCAGCCTGGCGAACAGGCCGGCGCGCAGGCCGGCGGCCCCCGGCAGGTCGGCCTTCACCTCGAAACGGTGGGTCGAGGGGTCGCCGGCAGGAGCCACGGCGCGGACGACGGCGCGCACCGGAGCGAGCTGCCCGTCCACCTGCGCGTCGATCGTCTCGCCCGGACGCAGGGCGCCGACGAGATCGGCCTCCACGCTCGCCACCAGCTCGAGGCCGTTCTCGCCCTGCAGCTCGATCAGGGGCCGGCCGGGAGCCGCGACGTCGCCCAGGTTCGCCGCGCGCGAGACGATCGTGCCGGCGAAGGGCGCGCGCAGCACCGCGTACGAGATGTTGTCGCGCGCCGCCGAGACCGCGGCCTCGGCCTCGGCCGCGCGCGCGCGCGCGTTGTCCAGCTCGCGCTGGGTGGCGGCGCCCTTGGCCAGCAGCGACTCGCTGCGCGCGAGCTCGGCCGCCGCGGCGCGCTGGGCCGCTTCGGCTGCGTTCAGTCCGGAGCGCAGCGCGCTGTCGTCGAGCCGCACCAGCACGGCGCCCTTCGCGACGCGTTCTCCCTCGCGATAGGGCAGCTCGACGACGGAGGCCGGAATGCGCGCCGAGAGCGCGGCGCGCTCGCGCGCCTGTACGGTGGCCGGCACCGGGCGCAGGCCGGCACCGACCTCGCGCACGACGGGGGCGCCCGCCACCGCGACGGGCGGGGCCGAGTCCTGGGCGGCTCCCGTGGAGCGGGCCTGCTCGTGGCCGCCGCCGCAGGCGAGGCCCGCCGCCGCCAGGGCCATGGCGCCGGCGAGAACGAAGGGTTTCTGGATCATGACTGTCTGCACTCCCACTTAAAGCTCACCGGCGGCGCGGCGCAGAGCCGCGTCCGCGAGGGCGGCCGCGGTCACGGCGCGCAGCTCCTCGAGCTCCGCGCCGAGCGCCGCCGCTTCCGTCTCCAGCTCGTCGGTCAGCGTGGCGAGCCCGGCGGCGCGGCGCTCGCGCACGACGCGCAGCGCCTCGCGACCCTCCTCGGCGCCGCCGCCTGCGGCGCGGACGCGCTCGCGCGCGGCGACGGCGCGCCGCCAGGCGGACTCGACCTCGAGCCGGATCTGGTCGGCGGCCGCGCGCGCCTCGAGCCGCGCGGCACGCTCGTCGGCGGCTGCGGCGGCCTCGCGCCGGGCTCGCGTCCCATCGAAGAGGTCGAAGCGCGCGGCGGCACCGATCGTCCACGACTGCCCGCCGTCCGAGACCTGGATCCGGTCGTCGCGGAGCTGGCCGTAGACGCCGATCTGGGGCAGCCTGCCGCGCTGCTCGCCGCGCAGCGCGGCGGCGGCGGCCTCGGCCCGGAACGCGGCGACCTCGGCCGAAGCGCGCTGGCGCGCCGCCCGCTCGAGCCAGGCCTGGCTGCCTTCGACGTCGGGAGCCGGCATCGCGGGCGGGCCCTCGGCGGCGATCAGGCGCTCAGCGGCGGACGCGCCCAGCAGGCGGCCCAGGCCGGCGAGCGCGACCTCGACGTCCGCCCGGCGCGCGGCGAGATCCGCCTCGCGCTCCCGCCGCCTCGCGCGGGCGCGCAGCAGGTCCGCGTGCAGGGACGCGCCCTCGCCGACCCGGGCCTGGATCTCCGCCTCGCGGCCGCGCGCGCCCGCGAGCGCGCGCTCGACGACCGCCAGCGAGCGCTCGGCGAGATAGGCGCCGCGGTAGGCCTCGACCACCCGGTAGCGCAGCTCCTGGGTCGCCTCGCGCACCATGCTCGAGGCGGCGCGCGCCCCGGCGGCCCGGGCGTCGGCGCCGGCGGCGATCGCGCCGAAGACGTCGATCGGCAGCTCGACCTGCAGCACGCTCTCGAGGTGCGAGAGGGCAGCCGGGTCGTTGAGCGACGGGATCGCGAAGTCGGCCTGGCTGAACTCGCTCGAGTTCAGCTTGTGGGCGAAGGCGAGCGCCGGCGTGTCGGTGCGCGACCAGCCGAGCTGCACGCTCGCCCGCGGCCAGCGCACGCGGCGCACGGACTCCGCGCGCTCGGCCTCGCCCGCGGCGCGCTCGCGCCCCGAGAGCAGCTCGGGGTTTCCGGCCTCCGCGCGCGACAGCGCCTCGGCCAGCGTCAGGCGCGTCGGGGCGGATTCGGCCTGCGCGCGAGCGGGTGGGAGCAGCAGCCCGAGCGCCAGGGCGAGCGTGGCGGCAGAAATCGTGCGGCGCGCGCGCTCAGTCACGGGCCTTGCTCCGTGCGGCGCCCCGGCGCGCCACGACCGCGAGCCGCTTGCGCTGGGTGTCGGCGCTCGCCACCAGGCTCTCGCAGACGGCGTCGCAGATCCGCGTGAGGTAGGGATCGGCCAGGCTGTAGAGGACGTGGTTGCCCTCGCGGCGGGCCGCGACGAGGCCCGCGCGCGCGAGGCTCCCGAGGTGCTGGGAGACGTTCGGCTGGCCGCGCCCGGTGCGGCGCACCAGCTCGGACACGCTCTTCTCCCCGTCCTGCAGCGCGGACAGGATCGCCAGCCGGCCCGGCTCCCCGAGCGCCTTGAAGCGCGCGGCGACCAGCGGGATCAGCTCCGGTTCGATCATCGGAAGGCTCTTTCCCTCCCCCCAGCCGGGGGAGTAAATATGCACGAGCGCCAATATACGCATATACGCATGAATCTGTCAAGCCTGATGTCGGGCGAGGCCCAGGCCGTGATGAGAGGCCCCGAGGCGAGGAATCCCGCAGAGCCGCCCGATGTGCGCGAGCCGCTCGAGCGGTACGAGGCTGGCGGGCCGGGCAGTCACGACTTGAATGGAACTTAATTTGTATGGTACAAGTATAGTCTGCCGAGGAGGGGGAGGGTGGCACCAAAGGCGACGCGAGCGAACGGCGAGAGCTTCCGGCCCCGTGCCGGCGTGGTCCGGCTGCCGGTGCTCGCGGCGGTGGACCCGGAGGCCGTGCGGCTGCGCGTCGCGGTGCGGGCCCTGGTTCGCCGCTTCTCGCTTTCCGAGCGCGCCGACACGGCCTGCTGCGGGCTGACGGTCGCGCAGGCGGCGACGCTCGAGGCGCTGGCCGGCGAGCCGCTGCGGCTGGGCGCGCTCGGCCAGCGGCTCGGCATCGCGCCGAGCACGCTGACCCGGAACCTGACGCGGCTCGAGGAGGCAGCGCTCGTGGAGCGCGAGAGCGATCCCGGCGACGCGCGCGCGGCGAGAGTGGCGCTCACGGAGGCGGGACGCGAGGCGGCGCGCGGCGTCGAGCGCCAGGAGCAGGCGTTCGCGCGGGACGTTCTCGACCGCCTGCCAGCGGAGCGGCGGGCGACGGCGCTCGAGGCGCTCGAGGCGTTGCTGGGCGCGGTGCGGGAGGCCACCGAGGCCTGCTGTCCCGGGGCGTTCGACCATTTGATGAAGGAGACGGGGGGCGATGCGCAGGTGGCAAGCGAGTGAGCGCAGGGAGAAAGGGGAAACGGAGATGAGCGGAGCGGGACACGAGACGATCGTCAAGGAGGTGCAGGACAAGTACGGCAAGATCGCCGAGGGCAAGCTCGCGGGCTGCGGCCCGCTGCCGAGCTGCTGCGGCTCGAGCGCCGAGGCCGACGTGGCCACGGCCATCGGCTATGCGAAGGGCGACCTCGACCTGCTGCCCGCGGGCGCGAACCTCGGCCTCGGCTGTGGCGCGCCGCTCGAGAAGCTCGGCCCGCGGCCAGGCGAGACGGTGCTCGACCTCGGCTCGGGAGCCGGCATCGACGCCTTCCTCGCCGCCCGCGCCGTGGGGCCGGCCGGTCGCGTGATCGGCGTCGACATGACGCCGCAGATGCTCGAGCGCGCGCGCGGCAACGCGGAGCGGGCCGGGCTCGCGAACGTGGAGTTCCGGGAGGGCCGGCTGGAGGCGCTGCCGCTGGAGGATGCCAGCGTCGACGCCGTCACCAGCAACTGCGTGATCAACCTGGTGCCCGACAAGGCGAAGGTCTTCGCCGAGATCGCGCGTGTGCTGAAGCCCGGCGGCCGGCTGGTGATCTCCGACATCGTGCTCGACGGCCGCCTGCCCGAGGCGATCGAGAAGGACGTCTACGCCTACGTCGGCTGCATCTCGGGCGCGGCGCTGCGCGAGACGTACTTCGGCCAGCTCCGCGACGCCGGCCTCACGCAGCTGGAGGTGCTGAAGGACGTCGACTACCTGGCCGGCCTGCGCGCCGCGGCGCCCGAGGAGGCCGACTCGATCCTGCAGCGGACCGGCACGCGCTGGGAGGCGGTGGAGGGCCGCGTGCGCTCGCTGACCTTCCGCGCCGTCAAGCCGGGGGCCCCGAAGCAGGCCGCCTGCTGCGGCCCGACCTGCTGCGCGAGCTGATCGGATCGGAGGCGCCCGCCGGCGAGAGCCGGCGGGCGAAGATCCTGAAGGCCGGACGCGCAGCTCGGAGCGAAGGCTATTCCGGCTCGCTCGCCAGCCGATAGCCGAGCGACTTCACCGTGATCAGGAGCGGCGCCAGCTCGGGCAGCTTCTCGCGCAGGCGGCCCACGTGGACGTCCACCGTGCGCGTGCCCTCGGCGTAGGAATAGCCCCAGATCCGCTCGATCAGCGCCTGGCGCGTGAGCACGCGGCCGCGCGCGTCCACGAGAGCCAGCAGCAGGGCGAACTCCTTCGCCGTCAGGTGGACCGCGCGGCCCTCGCGTTTCAGCAGGTGCCGCTCGCGGTCGATCTCGATGGGGCCGATCCGCAGCGTCGGTTCCGGCTGATCGCGCTCGTCGATGCGCCGGAACAGGGCACGCACGCGCGCCACCAGCTCTTTCGGCGAGAACGGCTTCACGATGTAGTCGTCGGCGCCCATCTCGAGCCCGACGACGCGGTCCGCCAGGTCGCCGCGCGCCGTCAGCATCACCACCGGCAGGCCGCGCGTCCGCGAGCGCCGGCGCAGCTCGGTGAGCAGCGTTAGACCGTCCATCCCGGGCAGCTGCAGATCGAGCACCAGCAGCTGGAAGGCGCCCGTTTCGAGCCGGGCGAGCGCGTCGCGGCCGTCGTTCGACGACTCGAGCGTGAAGCCCTCGGCCGCGAGGTAGTGGGAGACCAGCTCGACGATGTCGGGATCGTCCTCGACCACGAGCACCCGCCGTTGCGTGACGGCCATCGCCGCCGAGACTACCCGAATTACACTGCGAGCAGCTTTCCCAGGGGGCCTGCGATGCGCATCGTCGTGACCGGCGGGACCGGCTTCATCGGTCGTGAGGTCGTGAACCGGCTGCTCGAGACCGGCGACGACGAGATCGTCGTCACCACGCGCGCCCCGCAGCGGGCGGGCCGCTTCCGCGGCCGCGTCGAGCTGGCGCAGGCGTTCGCGGGCGACGCGCTCTCTCTCGGGCGGGCCTTCACCGGTGCCGACGTCGTGGTGCACGCCATCCAGTTTCCGAACCACCCCGTGGAGGATCCCGCGCGCGGCCGCAGCTATCTCGAGACCGACGGTCGCGGCACGACGGTCGCGGCCAGGGTCGCGAAGGCGCTCGGCGTGCGCCGTTTCGTCTACCTGTCGGGCGCCGGAGCCGGCCAGGGCCGGCAACAGAGCTGGTTCCGCGCGAAGGACATGGCCGAGGCCGCGATCCGCGACACGGGCATGGAGCACTGCCTGCTGCGCCCGTCCTGGATCTACGGGCCGGGCGACCGCAGCATGAACCGCTTCGTCGCCTTCTGCCGCCTGCTGCCGTTCGTGCCGGTGATCGGCGACGGCCGCACCCGGGTCGACCCGATCTTCGTGAGGGACGTCGCCCGCTGCGCGGCCGACGCCGTGCGTCGGGACGAGGCGAAGAACCGCGCGCTCGAGCTGGGCGGGCCCGAGCGGCTCTCGATGGACGAGATCATCCGCACGGTCCAGCGCGTGCTCGGCCGGCGCCGGGCGTTCTGGGCGCGCGCGCTGGGCCAGCCGTTGCTGCACCATCCGGCGCCGTTGATGAAGCTGCTGTCGCGGCCGATGCAGCTGCTGCCGGAGCCGATGCTCTCCCCCGGCGCCGTCGACTTCATCCTGCAGGAGGTCGAGATCGACCCGCGGCCGGCGGCCGAGCTGTTCGGCGCCTTCCGCCGCCTCGAGGACGGCCTGAGGGAGTACCTGGCTTAGTATCGGGCCCCGCACCCGCAAGGAGTCGAAGCCCCATGCTGCTCGAAGGCAAGAACGGTCTCATCCTCGGCATCGCCAACAAGCGCTCGATCGCCTGGGGCATCGCCAAGGCCGCCCAGCGCGAGGGCGCGCGGCTGGCGGTCACCTTCCAGGGCGAGCGGCTCGAGGAGAACGTGCGCGAGCTGGCGGCCGAGCTGCGCGACCCGCTGATCCTGCCCTGCGACGTGACGAAGGACGAGGACCTCGACGCGCTGGCGGCGTCGGTGAAGCAGGGCATGGGCGGGCTCGACTTCGTGGTGCACGCGGTCGCCTACGCGATGCGGGAAGAGCTCGACGGCGACTTCGTGAACACCTCGCGCGAGGGCTATCGGCTGGCGCAGGACATCTCGTCCTACTCGCTGACGGCGCTCGCGCGCCGCGCGGCGCCGCTGATGGAGGGCCGCGGTGGCGGCAGCATCGTCACGCTGAGCTACCTCGGCGGCGAGCGCGTGGTGCCGCACTACAACGTGATGGGCGTCGCCAAGGCCGCGCTCGAGATGTCGGTGCGCTACCTGGCCGCCGACCTCGGGCCCAAGGGCATCCGCGTCAACGCGATCTCGGCCGGCCCGATCAAGACGCTCGCCGCCTCCGGCGTTCACGGCCTGTCGAAGATGCTCGAGTACCACCGCACCCATGCGCCGCTGCGCAAGAACACCGAGCAGGACGAGGTGGGGGACACGGCGCTGTTCCTGGTCTCGCGGCTCGGCCGCGGCGTCACGGGCGAGGTGATCCACGTGGACGGCGGCTTCCACGTGATGGGGATGGCCGCTCCCATCTGATAACCTCGTCGCGCGTGCGACTGAGTGCGGCTGCTCTCCTCCTGATTCTCGGCGGACCGGTGCTCCACGCGGCCGGCCCGGAGCCGGAGGCGGTCCCGGTCGAGGTCGTCGAGACGCTGCCCCAGGCGCCGAGCGCCCGCCCCGGCGAGGACCGCCGGCCGCCGACGATCCCGGGCAACGCGGACGAGATCCGCCTGCGGGCGGACCGGCAGGAGACGCCCGAGCCGGGGCACCTGCACGCGACCGGCTTCGTGGACGTCCAGGCCGGCGACCTGCGGATCCAGTCGGACGTGCTCGACTTCTACCAGAGCGACAAGCCCGACGGCACGCGCCAGAACCGCATGGTGGCGACCGGCAACGTCGTGTTCCTGCGCGGCGACGAGCGGCTGGCCGGCGACAAGCTCGAGATGGACCTCGACTCGACCTTCCTGGTGCTCGAGAACGCCAGCGGCTACCTGCAGCCCGAGGTGTACGTCGAGGCGAGGCGGATCGAGCGACTGGGCCAGTCCACGTATCGCATCGAGGGCGGCCGCTTCACCTCCTGCGCCCAGCCCAACCCGCGCTGGGGCTTCACCGCCTCCTCCGCCACCATCGCGATCGACGACAAGATCAAGGCGAGCAACGTCTTTTTCAGGATCAAGTCGGTGCCGGCGCTGTACATCCCGTACTTCGTCTACCCGATCCAGGAGGACCAGCGCTCGAGCGGCCTGCTGTTCCCGCACATCGGCTACTCGTCGACGCGCGGCTTCAACATCGGCACCGGCGCCTTCTGGGCGATGGGGCGCAGCGCCGACCAGACGCTGTACCTGGACCGCTACTCGAAGCTCGGCTGGGGCTTCGGGCACGAGCTGCGTTTCCTGCGCGACCAGCCTTCGCGCGGGACCTTCAAGACCTACGTGTTCAAGGTGGAGGGCGCCGAGGAGCCCTGGGACTACGACCTCGACTGGAACGCGCTGCAGATGCTGCCGGGCAGGTTCCGCGCCACGGCGATGGTGCGCGAGTACAGCAACCTGCAGTTCCAGCAGCTGTTCCAGGACAACTTCAACCTGGCCACCACCCGCACGCGCCGCTCGTCGCTGGCGGTCCAGGGCCAGCTGAAAGGCAACAACGTCCAGTTCGTGGCCGACTCGACGGACACCTTCTTCGACGACGTGACGCGGGTGACGCGGCGCCTGCCCAGCCTGCGCGTCTCGCGCTCGCAGAAGAAGATCGGCCGGAGCCAGTTCGCCCTGGGCTTCGAGGCGCGCGCGGAGTACCTGGGACGGGACTACTTCGAGGAGAACCTCTACCACGCACGCTTCGACCTGGCGCCCGAGCTGTCGCGCTCGTTCTCGACCACCTACTTGCAGGTGACGCCGCGGATCCAGCCGCGCGTGACGTACTACGGCAAGACGATGGACGACGACGGCTACCCGCTGGGGCCGAGCTACACGCGGCCCTTCCTCGAGACCAGCGTCGAGGTGCGCGGCCCCCAGTTCTCGCGCGTGTTCGACAACGCGCTCGGCTTCTACACCGACAAGATCAAGCACGTGATCGGTCCCGAGGTGGTCTGGCGCTACCGCACGCGCGTCGACCCGCTCGACTTCGAGCGCATCCCGAAGTTCGACGGCTACGACCAGTTCCTCGGCACCCACCAGGTCGACTACGCGCTGGTGCAGGCGCTCTACGCGAAGCGGCCCGGGCGCAGCGGCAAGCCGGCCGCCTACCAGTTCCTGACCTGGCGCCTGCAGCAGACCTACTACGTGCAGATCGGCGACAACCAGAACAACTTCGACCCGAACTACAGCACCTCCGCCTGGGGTCCTGACGGCGTGCCGGACCACAACTCGCCGATCCTGTCGCGGCTGCGCTTCCGGCCGACCCCCGGCCTCTACACGAACTTCGACGCCGAGTACGACATCAACTTCAACCAGATGCGCAGCTTCAGCCTGGGCGGCGGTGTCCGCGGCGCGCGCGGGGCGCTCGACGCCAACTGGTCGCGCGCGAAGCAGCTCGCGGTCGAGGTCGAGGACCAGGTGAAGACGCGCGACTTCCTGCGCGGCTCCGCGCGCCTCGCCCCGACGCGCTGGCTGACGCTGGACGGCTCGGCCGACTGGGACATCCTGCAGAAGACGCTGCTGCAGACGAGCGCGCGGGCACACCTCGGGGTGCAGTGCTGCGGCCTGACGGTCGAGTACATCCGCTACGACTACAACGGCCGCCAGGAGCGCCAGTTCCGCTTCTCGGTCGACCTGGCGAACCTCGGCTCGATCGGCAACTTCATGGGCCAGGACGCCGTTCCGGGCCGGCAGGGCCTCGGCGGCTTCAACTAGGGCCGGCTCTCGCAGAGGACCAGAGAGCGCATGCGCGTCTTCGTGACCGGCGTCAGCGGCTTCGTGGGCCACCACCTCGCCGCCTTTCTGGCCGCCGAGCAGCCCAAAGCAGAGCTGTTCGGCGCCGTGCGGCAGGGCGAAGAGCGCGCGCTGGTGCCGCCCGGCGTCCGCGCGCTCGAGGCCGACCTGACGGACTACTTCTCGGTCGAGGCGGCGCTCGAAGCGGCCCGCCCGGACCGCGTGGTCCATCTCGCCGCGCAGTCGAGCGTGCAGCAGTCGTGGGTGGACCCCGCGGGCACGCTGCGCATCAACGTGCACGGGCTGCTCAACCTGCTCGAGGGCCTGCGGCGGCTGAAGCAGTCGCCGCGCGTGCTGGTCGTGGGCAGCGCCGACGAATACGGCGCCGCCGACCCGCGGCGGCTGCCGCTGACGGAGGACGCGCCGCTGCTGCCGAGCTCGCCCTACGCGGTCAGCAAGGTCGCGCAGGGCTTCCTGGCGCTGCAGTACGCGCTCGCCCACGGCATGGGCATCGTGCGCACGCGCACCTTCCCGCACACCGGTCCCGGCCGGGGCGAGCAGTTCGCCGAGGCATCCTTCGCGCGCCAGATCGCGCAGATCGAGGCGGGCATGCGCCCGCCGCAGCTCGAGGTGGGCAACCTCGACGCCGTGCGCGACTTCTCGGACGTGCGCGACGTGGTGCGCGCCTACTGGCTGTTGATCGAGAAGGGCAGTCCCGGCGAGGTCTACAACGTCTGCAGTGGCCGCGGCGTGCGCATCCGCGAGCTGCTGGCGCGGCTGCTGGCGCTGTCTTCCGTGGCGGCGGAGCTGCGCACCGATCCGGCCCGCCTGCGGCCGGTGGACATCCCCGAGCTGGTCGGCTCGAACGCGCGCCTGCGCGAGGCGACCGGCTGGGACCCGCGCTTCGCGCTCGACGACACGCTGCGCGACCTGCTCGAAGACTGGCGCCGCCGCACGCGCGAGGGCCGCGAGTGAAGGTGCTGCTGACGGGCGGCACGGGCTTCCTCGGCCGCAACGTGGCCGCGGCGCTCGCGGCCGCCGGCCACGAGCTGCGCTTCCTGGTGCGGCAGGCGGCGCCGGAGGGGCTGCCGGCCGGGGAGCTCGCGCGCGGCGACGTCACCGACGCCGCGTCCCTGCGCGCGGCGGCGGTCGGCTGCGGCGCCGTCCTGCACCTGGCGGCGCTCGTGAAGATGTGGGCTCCGGAGCGGGAACGCTTCGACGAGGTCAACGTCGGCGGGCTGCGCAACGCCCTGGCGGCGGCGCGCGAAGCCGGCGCGCGGCTGGTCTACACGTCGTCCTTCATCGCGCTGGGTCCCGCGGGGCCGGAGCCGGCCGACGAGTCTCGCAGTCACCCGGGCGACCGCTATCGCAACGACTACGAGCGCAGCAAGGCCGCCGCCGACCGCCTCGCGCGCGAGGCCGCGGCCGCCGGCCAGGACGTGGTGCTGCTGTACCCCGGCGTCGTCTACGGCCCCGGCGAGCTGACCGACGGCAACATCGTCGTGAAGATGCTGCTCGACCACCTCGCGGGCCGGCTGCCCGGCATCATCGGCCCCGGCGACCGCCTGTGGTCGTACTCCTACGTGCAGGACGTCGCCGCGGGACACGTCGCGGCGCTCGAGCGGGGCCGCGCCGGCGAGCGCTACTTCCTCTGCGGCGACAACGCGTCGATGAACGAGCTGTTCCGCACCTTCGCCGAGCTGACGGGCCGGCCCGCGCCGGCGCGTCACGTCCCCTTCGCGGCCGCGCGGGCGCTCGGCTTGGTGCTCTGGCTCTGGGCCGAGCTGACGGGCCGGCCGCCGCTGCTGACACACAACGAGGTCGAGGTGTTCCGCGAGCACTGGGCCTACTCGAGCGCGAAGGCGGCGCGCGAGCTGGGCTACGCCCCGCGGCCGCTGCGCGAGGGGCTGCAGGCGACGCTCTCGTGGCTGCGCGAGCGCGGCCGGGCCTGATGGCGCTGTCGGCTGGCGAGGCGGCCCGCAAGATCGTCCACGTCGGCGTCGGCGGCTTCGCGCTGCTGCTGCGCTGGCTCAGCTGGCCGCAGGCCGCGCTGCTGGCGACCGCCGCCTTCCTGTTCAACTGGCAGCTGCTTCCGCGCATCGGCGGCCGCTCGCTCTGGCGCAGCCACGAGCACGGCGACGGCTACGCGCGCGGGATCCTGATCTACCCGCTCTCGGTGCTGGGCCTGGTGCTCTGGTTTCGCGACGACCTTTGGATGGCGGCGGTCGCCTGGACGCTGCTGTCCGTCGGCGACGGGCTGGCCGCGCTGGCCGGGCAGGCGTTCGGCGGGCCGCGCCTGCCGTGGAACCCGCAGAAGGGCGTGATCGGGGCCGGCGTCTTCGTGCTGGCTGCCGCGCCGGCAGCCGCCCTGGTCGCGGCCTGGACGCTGCGGCTGCCGCTCTCCGCCTGGTGGTCGCCGCGCATCCTGGCCGTCGTGCTGCCGGTCGCGATCGCCTGCGCGATCGTGGAGTCGCTCGACACGACGCTCGACGACAACCTGACGGTGCCACTCGCCGCGGCCGCGCTGCTGCCACTGCTGGCGGCCGCCGACTGGCACGGCCTGATGGCAGACCCCGAGCTGCCGCGCCGGCTGGGACAGGGCCTGATGCTGAACGCGGCGATCGCGTTGCTGGCCCGGCGCGCGGGCTCGATCGACATGCCCGGGGCGCTTTCGGCGATCGGGATCGGCACGGCGATCACCGCGGGCAGCGGACTCGCCGGCTTCGCGCTGATGCTGGCGTTCTTCGTGATCGGCAGCGCGGCGACCCGGCTCGGCTATGCGATCAAGCTCGCGCGCGGCATCGCGCAGGAGCGCGGCGGCGCGCGCGGCTGGCGCAACGCCTGGGCGAACGGCGGCGTGCCCGCGCTGCTCGGCCTGCTGGCCGGGGCCGCGACGGGGGAGCGCGCGGCCCTGCTGCTGTCGGCCTACGCGGCGTCCGTCGCCACGGCTGCCGCCGACACCTGCTCGTCCGAGGTCGGCAAGGCCTACGGCCGGCGCACGTTCATGCTGACGACGCTGCGGCCCGCGGCGCCCGGCACGGAGGGCGCCGTCAGCCTGGAGGGCAGCCTCGGCGGGCTCGCCGGCGCAGCCGCGGTGGCATCGATCGGCCTGGCGCTCGGGCTCTACGGCGGGACCACGGCGGCCCTCGTCGCGGCGGCCGGCCTCCTCGGCAGCCTCGCCGAGAGCCTGATCGGCAGCGTGGCGGAGCGCCGCGGCTGGCTCGACAACGACCAGTTGAACGCGCTCAACACCGCGATCGGGGCGGGCTTCGGTTACGCTCTCTGCCTGGCGTTCGCGACTCCATGAAGAACTTCAGGCTCTACCTCGAGCTGGCTCGTCCCTTCACGTTGCTGCCCCCCGCGCTGGGTGTGCTCTCCGGCGCGGTCACCGCCTGGGGAGCCGGCCACGCCAAGGCTCCGATCACGGCCGAGCTGCTGCTGCCTGTGCTGTGGGGGACGCTGATGGCGGCGGTGCTGAACGCCGCCAACAACGCGGTCAACCAGATCTACGACCTCGACATCGACCGCGTCAACAAGCCGAAGCGGCCGCTGCCGAGCGGCCGCCTGAGCGTCGCGGGCGCCGGCCGCTTCACGGTCGCGACGTTCGCGCTCGCCTGGCTGCTGGCCTGGCTGGCCGACCCGACCGGGAGCCACGAGTGCTTCGTGATCGTGGTGTTCACGACGCTGCTGTGCTGGATCTACTCGGCGCCGCCGCTGTGGACGAAGCGCAGGGGCATGCTGGCCAACCTGACGATCGCGATCCCGCGCGGCCTGCTGCTCAAGGTGGCGGGCTGGTCGACCGTCAAGACCGTGCTCGGCCTCGAGCCCTGGTTCATCGGCTCCGTCTTCGGCCTGTTCCTGTTGGGCGCCGCCTCGACCAAGGACTTCGCCGACATCGAGGGCGACCGCGCGGGCGGCTGCCACACGCTGCCGATCCTCTACGGCGTGAAGCGCGCGGCCTGGATGATCGCGCCCTTCTTCGTGCTGCCGTTCTTCCTGATTCCGTACGGGGCGCTCTCCGGGATTCTGACCGGCAACCGCACGCTGCTGCTGATCCTGGGCCCGGCGCTGATCCTCTACGGCATCTACACGACCTGGCTGCTGGTGCGCCGTCCCGAGGAACTGGCCGCCACCGAGAACCATCCCTCGTGGACGCACATGTACAACATGATGATGGTGGCCCAGATCGGCTTCGCGCTGGCCTACGTCTTCTAGGCCCCGCGGGCGCCCGGCCGCCTATTCGGGGTCGCCGTCCGGCTTCTTGGCGTTCGCGTCGAAGATCGTCGGGAACAAGGCCTCCTGCGCCTCGGTCTGGGCGACGATGTCCTCGATGCTGGTGCCGTCGTCGAGAGCGTTGTGCGTCGCCGACTCCTCCTTCAGGCCCGAGAGCGTGATCTCCTCGTCCTTGGCAGGCGGCGCGTCGGCGGAAGCCTCCCGCGTCGCGGCGCCGCCTTCGCCCTTGTACTCGCCGACCAGCACCTTGCACGCCCGCACCACCCGCCCGCTCAGGCGGTAGCCCCGCTGCAGGTCCCGCAGCACGACGTGGTGCTGCTCGGGGTCGTCGACCGCCTGCGTCTCGACGGCCTCCGAATGGGCCGGGTCGTAGGGCAGGCCGACCACCGGGACCCGCTCGAGGCCCTCCTCCTTCAGGATCTGCAGGAGCTGGGTGCGGACGAGGATCAGGCCCTCGATCAGCGGGTTGCCGGCGTAGGTGCGCTCGGCGGCCTCGAGGGCCCGGTCGAGATTGTCGAGGATCTCGATGAAGCGCAGCAGCAGGCGCTCGCGCCGCTGGTCGTAGCGGCGCTCGATGTTCCGTGTCGTTCGGTCGCGGAAACCCTCGTTGTCGCCCTTCAGCTTTCTGTACGCCCCGAGCACCTCGGCGAGCCGGTCCTCGGCCAGGCGCGCCCGCTGCTGGAACGCATCCCGGGCCTCGGCCGGAGGGACCTCCGTCCCGACCTCGGTGCGTGCGCTCTGTTCTCCGGACTCAGGCTCGTCGGGCAACACGCCTCCCGGCTAGTGTGTACGGACACTCGCTCCCGAAGTATAGCGCCCGCAAGCCCCTTTCCTACCGAGGCTTGCGGGTGTGTGCCGCCAGCAGGGCCACGATGTCGGCGACGTTCGTTCCGGTGGGTCCGGTGCGCACCTGGTCACCGACCGCTTCCAGATAGCGCGCGGAGTCGTTGCGAGCGAGCGCGGCCGCAGGCTCATCGAGGCCGCGGGAGCGCCCGCGGGCGAGTGTCGTGTCATCCACGACCGCCCCGGCGCCGTCGCTGTGGCCGTCGCGCCCGTCGGTCGCGAGCGTTGCGACGACGGCCGGGCCGGGGAAGCGCGCGAGAGGCTCGACCGCGGCCAGCGCCAGCTCCTGGTTGCGTCCTCCGCGGCCGCGGCCGCGGACTGTCACGGTCGTCTCCCCGCTCGCGAGCAGGCACAGCGGGCGTGACGACCGGCTGAACCGCAGGCGTCTGCGCAGCCGCGCGAGCAGCGCCGGAGCGACCTCGCGCGCCTCGCCCGACAGGCGCGCGGTCAGCACCACGGTGCGCAGGCCCAGCCGGCGCGCTTCGCGTGCGGCGGCCGCCAGGCTGAGCTTTCCGCTGCCGATCACGCGCGTGCGGACGCGGACGAAGCAGGCGTCTCCGGGCTTCGCAGTCTCGGGTCGCCGGCCGCGGGCGCCCGCTTCGAGGTGCCGGCGCACGGCGGCGGGCGCGAGCTCCAGGCCGCCCCGCCGCTCGAGAATCGCGATCGCCTCCGCGAACGTCGAGGAATCGGGGTGCGTGGGCCCAGAACCGATCGTCGCCAGATCGTCACCGACGACGTCCGAGAGCGCGAGGCAGACGACGCGCGCCGGAGCGGCCAGGCGCGCGAGTCCGCCACCCTTCAGCCGCGACAAGTGCTTGCGCACGACGTTCAGCTCGTCGATGCTGGCTCCTGCCGCCAGCAGGCGAGCCGTGACGCGGGCCTTGTCGGCCAGAGAGATGCCCTCGGCCGGCGCCGGAAGCAGGGCGGACGCGCCGCCGGAGAGCAGCACCAGCAGCAGGTCGTCCTGGCCGAGGCCGCGCGCGAGGGCTGCGGCCGCCCGCGCGGCGCGCAAGCCGCGAGCGTCGGGGACCGGGTGGCCGGCGAGCAGCAGTGGAAGCCGACGCGGGCGCGCGCGCCCGCTGACGTCGATCGCGAGGCCGCCGTCGAGGTGGCGGCCGAGCGCGCGCTCCGCCGCCCGGGCCATCGCAGCGGCCGCCTTGCCCACGGCGAGCACCAGCACGCGGCCGCGCCCCAGCCGATGCCGCACGCCCGCCACGGCCAGCGTCTCGCCCTCGACGCGGAGCCGCGCCGCGACCAGTGGGGCCGGCCGCGCCGCGAGCAGTGCCGCGCGCAGCACGCGCCTCGCCGCCGCACGCAGTCCTGCGCGCGTCGCGCGGGTCGAACCGGGGAGGCGGCTGCGCGTCAGTGGCCGCGGCGCGGGTCCGTCTCGCTCAGCCGGGTCAGCGTCTCGAAGCGCTCGAGCAGCGTCTCGGCCACGGCGGGGAAACCCGACTTGCAGCAGAAGCGGTCGAGGTCGTCGATCAGCCGGCGGCAGGCGCGATCGACACCGACGCAACCGCCGAGGCCGCCCTCGGCGTGCAGGCGCTCGAGGTGCCTTTCGAACTCCTCGCGGTAGAAGTCCGAGAGTGCGCGGAGTCTTTCTGATTCCAAGAAGTGGCCCGCTCGCTTGTCCTGTTCAAGCAGACTAGCGAGGGCCGCGCGAGGTGTCAACAGAGCGGAATGCACCATTGACATCCCGCCGCCGGCTCAGGCGAGAGCGAGCTGCGGGTCCGCGTCGAGCGTCCAGTCCGCCCGCTCTCCGCGCCCCCAGGCGACGAAGCCGGCCGCGCCGATCATTGCGGCGTTGTCGGTCGAGAAGGCGAGCTCCGGGACGTAGAGCGGCAGCCCCAGCTCCTCGCCGCTGCGCCGCGCCTCCTCGCGCAGCAGGCTGTTGGCGGCGACGCCGCCGGTCAGCAGCAGGCTCTTCGGGCGCAGCTCCAGCGCCGCCTGTCGCAGGCGCCGCAGCAGCGCCGTCACCACCGCGCGCTGGAAGGAGGCCACCAGGTCGCGGATCTCCCTGGTCGCGTGCGCCGCGTCCGGGGCGGGCGCGATGCCGTGGCGGCGCACGTGGTAGAGCACCGCGGTCTTGATCCCGCTGAAAGAGAAGTCGCTGCCGCCGCTCTTGATGCGCGCGATCGTGAAGTCGACGCGCCGGTCGTCGGCGCCGCGCGCCAGCCGGTCGATCACCGGTCCGCCGGGGTAGCCCAGGCCCAGCAGCTTCGCCACCTTGTCGAAGGCCTCGCCCGCGGCGTCGTCCCGGGTGCGGCCGACCAGGCGGTGCACGCCCGGCTCGGGCACTTCGTAGAGGCTGGTGTGGCCGCCCGACACGACGAGCGCGACAGCCGGCAGCTCGATCCGGGTGTGGCTGAGGAACGGGGCCCGGACGTGGCCGGCGACGTGGTGGACCGGGATCAGGGGCTTCCCGCGCGCGAAGGCGATGCCCTTCGCGGCCTGCACGCCGACGAGCAGGGAGCCGACGAGACCGGGCCCGCGCGTGACCGCCACCGCGTCGATCGCGTCGAGGCCGACGCGCGCCTCCGCCAGCGCGCCGCGCACCACGGGGGCGATGTTCTCGACGTGGTGGCGGGACGCGAGCTCGGGCACCACCCCGCCGAACGGCGCGTGGACGTCGATCTGCGTCGAGACCACGTTGGAGAGAACCTCGCGGCCGTCGGCGACCACGGCGGCCGCGGTCTCGTCACAGGAGGTCTCGATCGCGAGGATCAGCACGCGCCTAGCCGCCCTCGACGAGCCGTGCCAGGCTCTCCTGATACGGGGCGCGGGCGACGCCGCGCTCGCAGACGATGGCCGTCACGAAGCGGGCCGGCGTCACGTCGAAGGCCGGGTTGCGCACCCCCACGCCGGCGGGCGCCAGCCGCAGGCCGCCGTGGTGGGTGACCTCGTCCGCCGCGCGCTCCTCGATCTCGATGCGGTCTCCCGAAGGCGTCCGCAGGTCGATCGTCGAGACCGGGGCGGCCACGTAGAAGGGGAGCGCGTGCTCTCGCGCCAGCACGGCGACGGTGTAGGTGCCGATCTTGTTGGCGACGTCGCCGTTGCGCGCGATGCGGTCGGCGCCGACCACCACGGCGCTGATCTCGCCGCGAGCCATCATGTGGCCCGCCATGCTGTCGGCGATCAGCGTCGTCGGGATCCCCTCGCGCACCAGCTCCCAGGCCGTCAGTCGCGCGCCCTGAAGCACAGGCCGCGTCTCGTCGGCGAAGACGTGCTCCAGCTTGCCCATGCGCGCCGCCGAGCGGATCACGCCGAGCGCCGTGCCGTAGCCGGCGGTCGCCAGGGCGCCTGCGTTGCAGTGGGTCAGCACGCGCGCGCGCTCGGGCAACAGCTCCGCGCCCAGGTCGCCGATGCGCCGGCAGGCGGCCACGTCCTCGGCGTGGATCGCCAGGGCCTCGGCCAGCAGGCCCTCGCGCAGCGCCGCTGCGCCCGCGGGCAGCAGCTCGGCGAAGCGCCGCCGCATGCGCTCGATCGCCCAGAACAGGTTGACCGCCGTCGGCCGCGTGGCCCCGAGCTCGGCGCACAGCGCCACGAACTCGGCTCGCAGCGCCTCGCCCGAGGCCTGGCTGCCGCGCACGCCGAGCGCCAGCGCGAGCGCCGCCGCCACGCCGATCGCCGGAGCGCCGCGGATCGCGAGCTGCTTGATCGCGCGCGCGACCTCGCCCGGGCTCCGGCAGCGCAGGTACTCCTCGCGCTCGGGCAGCAGCCGCTGGTCGAGCATCACGACGGCGCCGTCCTCCCAGCGGACGGTCGAGACGGGGGGGCGCGCGCGCATGCGAATCAGCATGGTAGCCGAGGCGGCCGCAGGGCGCGCTTACACTTCCGGGCGTGATCCCTGTCGACGCCGCCCTGGCGGCCGTGCTCGAGGCGACCCAGAGGCTGCCCGCCGAGGAGGCCCCGCTCGCCGAGGCGCTGGGCCGCGTGCTGGCCGAGCCGGTGCGGGCTGACATGGACATGCCGCCCTTCGATCGCGCCGCGATGGACGGCTACGCCCTGCGTGCGGCCGACGTCGGCGTCCTGCCCGCGACGCTCGCGCTCGCGGGCCGCGTGCGAGCCGGCGAGATGCCGGGCGTGGGCCTGCCGCTGGGCGGGGCCGTCTCGATCATGACCGGCGCGCCGCTTCCTGACGGGGCGGACGCGGTGCTGCAGGTCGAGAAGTCGCGGCTGCTCGACGGCGGGCGCGTCGAGCTGCAGGGCGCGGTCACGCCGGGCTTGAACGTGGCGCCCCGCGGCAGCGAGGCGCGCCGAGGCGACCTGCTGCTCGAGGCCGGCGACCCGATCGATCCGGCCAGCGTCGCCGTGCTGGCGGCGCACGGCTACGCCCGCGTGCGGGTCGGCTGCCGGCCGAGGCTCGCCCTGCTCGTCACGGGCGACGAGCTGGTGGACGTCGCCCGCGTCCCGGGCCCGGCGCAGATCCGCAACAGCAACGGTCCCGCCGTGCACGCACAGGCCGTGGCGGCGGGAGCGCGGGTGAAGTCGCTCGGCATCGTGCCGGACGATCTCGAGCGGCTGGCCGACGCCGTGGGCCGCGGCCTCGAAGCCGACGTGCTGGTCGCCTCGGGCGGGGTCTCGGCCGGAGCCTTCGACCTGGTCGAGGACGCCTTCGCGCGCCACGGCGTGGCGGTGGCGTTCGAGCGGGTCGCGATCAAGCCGGGCGCGCCGCTGGTGTTCGGCCGCCGCGGACGCACCCTCGTCTTCGGCCTGCCGGGCAACCCGGTGTCGGCGCAGGTCACCTTCGAGCTGTTCGTGCGCCCGGCGCTGCTCAAGCTGCAGGGCGCGCGCCGGCCGTCGCGGCCGCGCGTCGAGGTGGAGCTGCTGGCGCCGGCCCGCAACCGCTCGGGCCGCGACTACTTCCTGCCGGCGCGGGCGTCGTTCTCGGGCGGCCGCCTGCTGGCCGAGCCGCTGCGCAGCTTGGGCTCGGCCGACGCCGCCGCGCACGCTCGGGCCAACGCGCTGGTGCTGCTCCACGCGGAGCGCCGGGAGGCGCTCGCCGGTGAGCGCGCGCCGGCCGTGCTGCTCGGGAACTTCCTGGACCGGGAGGGGATCTGATGCGCACGCGCCTGTCGCACGTCGGCCGCGACGGCCGAGCGCGCATGGTGGACGTCTCTCGGAAACCCGCGACGGCGCGGCTCGCCGTGGCGACGGGCTTCGTGCGGGTGAACGCGCGCGCGCTGGCGTTGGCTCGCCAGGGCCGGCTGGCCAAGGGTGGAGTCGTCGAGGTGGCGCGGCTCGCGGGCGTGCTGGCGGCCAAGCGCACCGCCGAGGCCATCCCGCTGTGCCATCCGCTGGCGCTCTCCCACGTCGACCTGGAGGTCGCGAGCGCCCGCGGCGGCTTCCGGATCGAGGCTCGCGTCCGCACCACCGGGCCCACGGGCGCCGAGATGGAGGCGCTGCACGCCGTCGCGGTGGCCGCGCTCACGGTCTACGACATGCTGAAGGCGGCCGATCGCGCGATGACGATCGAGGACGTGCGCCTGCTGCGCAAGAGCGGCGGCCGCAGCGGCGACTATCGGGCGCCGGCGCGCCGCCCGCCGCGCCGGGCTCGCTAGTGCCCGGATCCGCAAATACGCTGGCATTCGTACGCCGATGCATCCCGGCTGGCGGCGTTGCTCGTCGGTTGCATAGTCCCGATATGCGCCCTCCTCGCGCCTTGCCAGCCGGGCGCCTCGGCGTTCTCGGTGCGCACCGTACTTGCGGACCAGGGCACTAGGCGGCAGCGTGGCACGCCGCCTGCGGCTGCTCGCGCTGCTGCTGGGGGTGTTCCTGGCGGCAGCCTTCGCGTTGACGCGAGACAGATCCGCCCACCTGCCGGGCGACCTGCGCGGCACCCTGGTCTTCGTCAGCGACCGCGACGGCACGGACGCCCTCTACGCGCGCCGGCTGCCCGACGGACCCGACCTGCGCCTGACCCGGCTCGGCGAGCCCGTGGGCCCGCCCGCCCTCTCGCCCGACGGCGCGCGCGCCGCCTTCGCCGTCGGCGGGCGCATCGCGCTCGTCTCGCTGGCCACCACCGACGTGCGTTACCTCACGCTCGGCATCGACGCCCGCGACGCGGAGCCGTCCTGGCGCCCCGATGGGCGGGCGCTGGTGATCGTCTCGCGCGGGACCGAGGGCGACCCGGGCGACCTCTGGCAGCTCGCCACCGAGATCGCGCCGGGCAAGGCCCAGGCCGGGCGGCGCCGCCTGACGGAGACGCCGGCCGACGAGCACGAGCCGGTCTACAGCCCGGACGCGCGCGCGATCGTCTACGTGCGCGAGGACACGCTGTACCGGCTCGACCTGGAAGCCGGGAGCACGCGCCGGCTGACCGGCGGCCTGCGGCGGCACCGGCAGCCCCGCTTCCTGCCGTCGGGCCGGCTGCTCTGCCTGTGGAGCCAGGACAAGCGCTTCGGCATCGGCAGCGTCGACCCGGCGAGCGGCGCCAGCGAGACGCTCGCCGAGAGCGCCGTCTTCTACAGCAGCGTGGCGCCGGCGCCGGACGGCCGCTACCTGGTGGCGGCGTTCGCCTACGACCTGCGCTTCCGTCCGCTCGACGCGCTGCTGCGCCGCGGCCACCAGGAGCTGCGCCTGCTCGACGCCGCGGGCCGCGAGCTCGCTCCGCTCTCCCGCGCCTGGCGCAGCTCGGACCGCGCCGCGGTCTGGGGCCGCTGATGGGCGGGCTGCTATCATCGAGCCACAGGAGGCTGGCGACCGTGGCCGTGTGCCCGCAGTGCGAGGCGGAGGTCGAGATCGACGAGTTCGACGTCGACAAGGGAGAGATCATCAGCTGCCCCGAATGCGGCGTGGATCTCGCCGTGGTCGGCCTGGACCCGCTCGAGCTCGACCTGGCTCCGGAGGACGAGGAGTGGATCTGAGGGGGACGCTCGCGGCGCGCGAGCGGCGGCTCGACGAGCGCCTCGCCGGCCTCGGCTCGCTGCTGGTGGCCTACAGCGGGGGCGTCGACAGCGCCTACCTGGCCGTGCGCGCGCATCGGGTGCTCGGCGAGCGCATGCTGGCGGTGACCGCCGACTCGGCCTCGCTCGCGCGCGAGCAGCGCGAGCTGGCGCTGCGGGTCGCATCGCACCACGGCTTTCCGCACCTGGTGATCCAGACCCGCGAGCTCGACGACCCGCTCTACCTGCGCAACGCGCCCGATCGCTGCTTCCATTGCAAGCAGGAGCTGTTCGCGCGCCTGTGCCCGCTGGCTGCCGCGCGCGGGCTCGCGCACGTCGCCTACGGTGTCATCGTCGACGACCTCTCGGACTTCCGTCCCGGCCAGCGCGCCGCCGCCGAGGCCGGCGTCCTGGCTCCGCTCGCCGAAGCCGGGCTCGACAAGCGCGACGTGCGCGAGCTCTCGCGCGCGCTGGGCCTCGAGACCGCCGAGCTGCCCGCCTCGCCCTGCCTCTCGTCCCGCGTCGCCTACGGCGTGCCGGTCACGCCGGCGACGCTCGCCGGCGTCGAGCGCGCGGAAGCCTCGCTGCGAGCGCTCGGCTTCCGCGAGCTGCGCGTGCGGCACCTGGGCGGCGGCCGCGCCCGGGTCGAGCTCGGGCCCGAGGAGCTGCCGCGGCTCGCGGACGCGGCGCTCCGCGAGCAGGTCCTCGCGGCGGTTCGGCGGGCGGGCTACGCCGCCGTCGAGATCGACCCCGGGGGGTACCGCCGCGGGCGGCTGAACGAGGCCCTGGATCCGCCGGCGGCAGCCGCTTCCCACACCCGCTGAGCGGCGCTATCATTCGATCACCGCGCCCCGCGGCCTGGAATCCCGCCGCTCGTCGGCGGGGGAGGCAATCATGTTCGGCAGTCTCGGTTTTGGCGAGATTCTGCTCATCCTGTTCATCGTGGTCCTGATTTTCGGGACCAGCCGCATTCCCGAGCTCGGCCGCGGGCTGGGCGAGGGAATCAAGAACTTCAAGAAGGCCGTCAAGGGAAGCGAGGACTCTCCGGAGTCGCCCAAGAAGCCCTGAGCCGCCGCCTCTAGAAAGGTGTGATCGGATGAAGAAGGCAGTCCTGGCAGTTGCGCTCGTCGCCGTCGTCGCCGTCTCCGGCTGCGGCAAGAAGACCCCTCCTCCTCCTCCTCCGGCCCCGCCCGCAGCGCCGGCGACGCCTCCGCCCGCGCCCCCGCCGGCCCCGCGGCCCGAGGTGGCGCCGGTCCAGAACGACTACGACCGCATCAGGAAGATGGACATCGACGCGATCAACCGGGCGGGACTGCTGCCCGAGATCCACTTCGACTTCGATCGCGCCGAGATCCGCGACGCCGACAAGAGCGTCCTGGCGCAGAACGCAGACAGCCTGAAGAAGTACGACTTCCTGCGCGTCACGATCGAGGGCCATTGCGACGAGCGCGGCACCGTCGAGTACAACCTGGCGCTCGGCGAGCGGCGCGCCAAGTCCACCTACGACTACCTGGTCTCGCTGGGCGTGCCGGTCGAGCGCATGAAGACGGTCTCCTACGGCAAGGAAGTCCCGGTCTGCCGCGAGGCGAGCGAGGACTGCTGGGCGCGCAACCGCCGCGGCGTCTTCACCGTCACCGGCAAGAACTAGCGCGCCTGTCCCGGGGGGAGCGTTCGGACGCTCCCCCCCGCCTCCGCCGGCGCGGCTCCGAGCGGCCGCGCAGTGGCTCCGCAGCGGGTTGACTGGCCGGGAGCGATGACTTCTAATGCCGCGGTTCCCGGGTCGTTTCCCCTCGCGGGTGTCTAGCGCATGAGCGAGCAGGCGGAGCCCAAGAAGGACGCCCCGAGCCCCTCGTCCAAGGAGCTCAGCGGCCGCATCGGCAAGTACGACATCGTGAGCCTGCTCGGCAAGGGCGCCATGGGCCAGGTCTACCTCGCGCGCGACTCGATGCTCGAGCGCGAGGTCGCGCTGAAGGTGATGGTCTCCACCATCGCCGACGACCCGGAGTTGATGAAGCGCTTCGAGCGCGAGGCCAAGGCCGTCGCGCGCATGTCGCACCCGAACGTCGTCAACGTCTTCGATCTCGGCTACCACACCGACGGCTCGCCCTACATGGCGATGGAGCTCCTGAAGGGCCAGGATCTCGCCAAGGCGATGCGCACGCCTCCTCCGATGAGCGTCGAGCGCAAGGCCAACGTGCTGGTGCAAGTGCTGACGGGCCTCGCCCACGCGCACCAGGCCGGCATCGTGCACCGCGACATCAAGCCCGCCAACATCTTCCTGAACGCCGACGGCACCGTGAAGATCATGGACTTCGGCGTCGCGCGGCTGACCACCGCGTCGATGACGGGCACCGGCTCGATCGTCGGCACCGCCGACTACATGTCCCCCGAGCAGGTGCGGGGCGCGAAGGTCGACGGCCGCAGCGACCTGTTCAGCGTCGGCTGCATGCTCTACGAGCTGCTGGCCGGCCGCCGCCCGTTCCGTGCCGAGAACCTGATGGCGATCTTCTACAAGATCACCCACGAGGATCCCGACTGGAACCTGATCCCGGCCGGCGAGGAGTACGACGCGCTGCTGCCGATCCTGCACAAGTCGCTGGCGAAGGACCTGGCTGCCCGCCATCAGACGGCCTATGAGTTCGCGACCGAGCTGCGCGGGTTCCTGCAGGCGCGAGCGACCTCCGCTTCGGGGAACAACCTGCTCGAGGGCCTCGTCGACATCGACGAACCGGCGACGGTCGGCCCGCAGGCGGTGACGGAGCTGGGCGCCAACGGCCCGACGCTGGTCGAGGGCGAGCCCGACGGCACCGTCGACCTCGGCTCGGGCGCTCGCACGGCGCGCCAGGCGTCGACGGTGCGGCCGCGGACCCCGACCACGGTCGCCCAGGGCGCGCCGACGGTGCTCACCGGCGACCGCACCGCGCGCGGCACTCGGCCGCCCGGCCGGCCCGCGCAGGCCGCGCCTGCAATGCGACCCGCGCCGGCTCCGCCCGCGGGCACCAGTCCGGCCGTATACGCGGCGATCGGCATCGGTGTGCTCGCCCTGGCCGGCGTCGGCTACCTGCTCTACTCGCAGATCAGCAAACCGGCGCCCGTGCCGCCCACGACGCTGGCGGCCGCGCCGCCCACCACGCTCGCGCCCGCGCCGCCGACGCTCTCGACGCCGCCTCCGACGGCCGCGCCGCCCCCGACCTTCGCCGACACCGGCTCGCGGGCGCTGCGGGCGGCCCAGTCCGCCTTCCGCTCGGGCGACTACGATCGCGCCGTGCGCGAGTCGCAGACGGCGCTCAAGGAGGATCCCGCGAACGCCGACGCGAAGCGGATGCTCGACAACGCGATGTCCGGCCAGAGGGCCCGCGCGCGCTTCGATGCCGCGGACGCGGCGCTGCGCGCGGGCGACTTCGCCAAGGCGCAGGCCGAGGCCAGCGAGGGACGCAACCTGGCGGCATGGGACGGACGCGGCCCGGAGATCCTGAACCGCATCCGCGACGCCCAGCAACGCGCCGAGGCGCAAGCCCAGCAGCAGAAGCAGCAACTGGCGCAAGCCGAGGTGGCGGGTCTGCTGGCGCAGGCGAGCCAGGCGCTTTCGACCCAGAAGTACGACCAGGCGATCGTTCTCTACGACCAGGTGCTCGCGAAGGACCCGTCGAACCAGTCGGCAACGCTCGGCAAGACGAGCGCCGTGGCCGCCAAGGCCGTCTCGACCGCCGCCGCCAACGCCGGAACGGGCCAGGGGCGGCCCGCGGCGCCAGCGGGCAAGCGTTTCAACGCGGGCAAGACGGAGGCCAAGGGGCAGGCGACCGGCGGCAGCGTGCCGGCCGGCTTCGACGACAGCCCCGAGGTCAAGGCGCAGTCGGCGACACAGGCCGCCGACCTGCCCGGCCGGCTGCTGTTCGAGGTCGACCCCGACTCGCCGAAGCCAGGCGACAAGTACACCGTGCGCATCCTGATCCAGAACGACGGCAGCGCGCCGATCCAGATCAGGGACATGATCGTGACCACCACCGTGAACGGCAAGCGCGCCCAGGGCCCGGTGCCGCCCCAGGTGAAGGAGGTGGCGCCGCGGCAGAAGGCGACGCTGCTCTCGCTGCCCGACGTCTGGCGCGACGACACCTCGGCCTGGACGATGGAGGTGCTGCTGCGCACCGTCCGCGGCGAGAGCTACAAGAACAAGCTCGACTGGAAGTGACGCGGCCCCGACGGGCTTAGACTCGGGGGCGTCATGAAGCGTCTCGTGCTGCTCCTCGTCTTTTCGACGCTCGCGGCCGGAAGGGCGGTTGCGGACGACCCGCCGAGCATCGAGCACCAGCCGGTGCCCTGCACGATCCCAGACAAGCCGATGTCGCTCTGCGCCAGCGTCGCCGACGACGCGATGGTCGCGAAGGCCCGTGTCTACTTCCGCCCGGCCGGCGAGAAGTACTTCGGCTACGTCGACATGGCGTTCGGCGGCCTCAGCTGGTGCGCCACGCTGCCGGCTCCGCGCCAAGGCAAGCTGCGTACGATCGAGTACTACCTGCAGGCGATCGACGACGCCTATCAGGCCCAGCGCACCAGCACGTTCCAGATGAGCGTCGAGTCCGAGGCCACCTGCGGCTTCCCGCCGCTCGAGAAGGACCCCGAGAAGGCGGGCGCCATCCGTGTCTACGGCACGCACCCGAAGCAGGGCCGCAAGCTGTTCGGGGAGTTCGACGCCACGGGCGTCACATTCGTGCCCATCGGCAACTAGTGCCGCCTCGCCGGCCGGGCGGAGGCGCCTGGGCGCTCGCGCTGCCAATGCTGCTGCTGTCGCCTGTCGTGGCGTGGGCCGACGTGCAGTTCGAGGTCTCGGGCCGAGCGCAGACGACTCGGGCCGGCATCCAGGTGGTGGCCTCCCTGCGCAACATCGGCAACTCGGCCGCCCACTCGTTGCACGTCCGGGGCGAGCTGGGCAGCTCTCTCGCCGACGCCGTCCCCGGCGACGTGGCCCCGCTGGCCCAGGTGGAGGCGACGTTCGACTTCCCGCTGCCCGAGCGCGCGGGCCGTCACGCGATCCTGCTTCGACTCGAGTTCTACCCGACGCCGGAGGCCGCGGAGCAGAAGGGCTCGCCCGCGGTGCAGTGGGGCTATCTGCTGATCGGGCTGGGCGCCGACCCGCCACCGGCGCTCGGGCTGGAGGTCCCCGAGGCGAAGATCGAGACGTCAGGCCCGCTGCTCGTGCGACTCACGAGCCTGGACGGCTTCTCGCACCGCGCCAGCGTCTCCTGCCGCGTGCCGTACGGCCTGGGGACGCTCGGCGAGCCGCCCGAGGTCGAGGTGCCGGCGAGCGGCAGCGTCGAGGTGCCTCTGTCCCTCGTCAGGGGGGGCGCCCTGCGTGGCTCGCGCTCGGGCATTCTGGTGCTGGCGCGAACGACCGAGGCTGGCATGGAGCGTGCGGCCGTCGCTACCGGGGTCGTCGAGATCCTGCCGGACCCCGCCCTGCTGCCAGGCCTGCGCGTGCCGCTCGGCGTCTGCGGTTCCGCGCTGCTCGGGTTCAGCCTGTGGGCGGAATGGCGGAGGCGGCGCACCCGGGCTTGAAGTCCTCAGGCCCCGCCGTCTGTGCTAGCGTGCCGTCCAACCACGAAGCAAGGAGGGTCCAGTGAACGACGTCCTGAGCGCAGTGTTCCGCTGGCTGCACGTGATCGCCGGCGTGGTCTGGATCGGCATGCTGTATTTCTTCAACTTCGTGAACGGTCCGCTCGGCGGCGCCCTGGACGGCGACACGAAGAAGAAGGTCGTGCCGGAGCTGATGCCACGCGCTCTCTACTGGTTCCGCTGGGGAGCGGCCTGGACCTGGATCACGGGCGTGCTGCTGCTCGGCCTGGTCTTCCACATGGGCGGCATCATGTTCGAGGGCGGCCGTGGCTGGGGGCCCGGCGCGGGCGTCATGGCGCTCTTCGTGCTCGTGGCGCCGTTCGTCTACGACCCGCTCCACAAGAGCGCCCTCGGCAAGGACCCCCGCCGCTTCGGCGCCGTGGCCTTCCTGCTGGCGGCCGCTGTGGTCTGGCTCCTGGTCGGCTGGGCTGGTTTCAGCTATCGCGCCGTCAACATCCACCTGGGCGTGATGTTCGGCACGATCATGGCGTGGAACGTCTGGTACCGGATCTGGCCCGCCCAGCAGCAGATCATCACCGCCGTGAAGAACGGGCAGGCGCCCGACCCCGCGCTGGTGGCGCTCGCTGGGGCTCGCTCCCGTCACAACACCTACATGTCGGTGCCTCTGCTGTGGACGATGATCAACCAGCACACCGTCGCCTTCGCCGGCGGCCTGCTCGGCGTCCCCGCCGAGTGGTCCTTCCTCCTGCTGCTCGCCATGGTGTTGCTCGGCTGGCACCTGGTCTTCCACTTCTATCGCATCGCCGGTCGCGTCAAGGGGTTCTAGGGCTCCTCGTCCGCCGCGGAGCGGGCTCTCCGGAGCCCGCTCCAAACCCCCTTGACTTCCCTCCGAACCACAAACTATTGTGTAGCTCGGATGGAGAAACCCAAGGACTACTACCGTCTCCTGGGAGTTCCCCGTGACGCATCCCTGACCACCATCACGCGGGCCTACCGTCGGCTGGCCGAGTCCGGCGCTCGTGAGCCCGCCGCCCCGCCGCCGGAGCCGGGCGAGCTCGAGCTCGCCTACGAGACCCTCAGCGACGCCGACCGGCGCCGGCGCTACGACGAGACGCTGCGCCGCGCCGAGACGCCCAAATCCTGGTCGGCTCTGCGCGGGCCGGGCCTGCGAGGCCTGCGGCGGCCGGTGCGCCAGGGCACCTTGTCGGGCGAGATCCTGCTGAAGCCCGAGGAGGCGGCCGCCGGCGGCGTGCTGCCGCTGGAAGTGCCGCTGCGCTCCGACTGCGGCGCCTGCGAGGGCACGGGGGGCGCCTTCCTGAACTGCCACTCCTGCGGGGGTGAGGGCGCTGTCGAGCGCCGCATGCCGCTCTCGCTGCGGATCCCCAGGGGCGTGCGCGACGGCTCGGTGTTCCAGGTCGACGTCGACGACCCGGGCGTCGTCTCCGTCTTCCTCACCGTCCACATCCGGCCGCTCTGACGACCGCGCCCGGTTTGGGCGCCGGGACGCATCTCGCCGATAATCACGCGCGATGGACGAGGCCACTTTGATCCAGGCGGTCGAGCAGAGCCTCGCGCTCAAACGGCGCTTCTTCTCCGAGAACGCGGGCCTGCTGATCGAGGTGGCCGGACGCATGGCCGAGTCGCTGAGCCGCGGGGGCCGCGTGCTCGTGTTCGGCAACGGCGGCTCGGCCGCGGATGCCCAGCACCTCGCGGGCGAGCTGGTCGGGCGCTTCCGCAAGGACCGGCGCGCGCTGTCCGCGATCGCGCTCACGACCGACCCGGCCGTGGTCACGGCGGTCGCCAACGACTTCGGCTACGAGAGGATCTTCGCGCGCCAGCTCGAGGCCCACGGCCGGCCGGGCGACGTGGCGTTCGGCATCAGCACCTCGGGCGGCTCGCCGAACGTGATCGAGGGCTTCCGCGCCGCGAAGGCCGCGGGCCTCGTCTGCATCGGCCTCACGGGGCGCGGCGGCGGCGCCGTGCGCGGGCTGGTGGACGTCTTGATCGACGTGCCGCACCCGGACACGCCGCGGATCCAGGAGGTCCACGGCATGGTGATCCACCTGCTGTGCGAGGCCGTGGAGGAGATCTGCGCCGCCTGAAGCAGCAGCGCCGCGCCGGCGCCGGACCGCGCGTGCGGCCGCTCGAGCTGTCGGGTGTCAGGACCTACGCGCTCGCGTCGCGCAAGAGCAAGGTCGGGGTCGCCGACTTCGCCCGGCCCCACCGCAGGGGCGGCTCCGTCGCTTCCTTCGTGGCCGGGCTGCCACGGATCCTGGCCGGCGAGACGCTGCGCGCTCTGGCCGGGGAGCTGCTGCGCGCCCGGGTGCGCCGCCGGCCGATCCTGTGGGGCCTCGGCGCGCACGTGCTGAAGGTCGGCCTGGCGCCCGTGCTGATCGACCTGATGGAGCGCGGCTACGTCAGCGGCCTCGCCTTCAACGGGGCGGGCATCGTCCACGACTTCGAGCTTGCGGTGGCGGGGCAGACCTCGGAGGACGTCGACGAGGCGCTCGGCGACGGCGCTTTCGGCATGGCGCGCGAGACGGGCGAGGAGCTGAACCGCGCGATCGTCGAGGGCGATCGCGACGGGCTCGGCCTCGGCGCGGCCGTCGGCCGCTACCTCGAAGCCCGGCGCCCGCGCCACCTGCGCCACAGCCTGCTGGCGGCAGCCTGGCGGCTGCGGCTGCCGGCCAGCGTCCACGTGGCGATCGGCACCGACATCGTCCACCTGCACCCGGCCTGCGACCCCGCCGCCGTGGGCCGCGCGAGCCACCGCGACTTCCGCATCTTCGCGGGCGAGGTGGCGCGCCTCGGGGGCGGCGGCGTCTACCTGAACGTGGGCTCGGCCGTGCTGCTGCCCGAGGTGTTCCTGAAGGCGGTGACGCTCGCGCGCAACCTCGGCCATCCGCTGCGCGACTTCGCGACCGCCAACCTCGACTTCATCCAGTCGTACCGCCCGAGCACGAACGTCGTGCGAAGGCCGGTGCGGGGCGTCGGGCGGGGCTACGCGCTCACCGGCCACCACGAGCTGATGCTGCCGCTGCTGGCGGCGGCCGTCGTGGAAGGCGCCGGGCGGGCTCGACGACCGCGGCCTTCGCGCGGCGCAGCGCCCGGTCGTACGCGTCAGGAAGCCTGACCCGGCCGCCTTCCTTCGACCACCAGCGCGGCGTCTCGGAGTAGATCCAGACGAACTCGTCGCTCGCCTCGAGCGCCGCGGTAACCGCGGTCTCGAAGCCCTCGGGCGTGAAGTAGTTCTGCGCCGGATCCTCGGCGTCCCAGCCGTTCTGGCGCCAGTCGTAGTCCATCCAGATGCCGAAGCCGAAGCCCATGCGCGCGTGGTAGCGCGCTGGATCGGCCACCACCGGTCGCACGCCCGCCGACATCAGCTGGTAGGCCGCGGCGAAGCGCCCGGGCTCGCGATACCAGTAGCTGAGCTCGTGGCCGTCGACCAGCGTGCCGCGCGTGGCGCCTTCGAGCAGGCCGTCCACGAACGGCGCCAGCAGGCCGTACTCGGTCTCCCGCAACTCCACGCCCTGACGCTGCATCCAGGCCCAGGGCAGCGAGTGCGCGAAGGTCAGCAGCAGCGTGACCCCTGGCTGCCCGCGCTCGAACGCCTGCATCAGCTCGCGCCCGCGCCGGCGCACCTGGGCCGCGTACTCCTCGAAGGAGCGCTCGGCGGCCCGGCGCTGGCGCGCGTAGTGGAAGAGCGGGGCTTCGTAGGCCTCGGTGTCGAGCAGGATGCCGCGGGCGCGGCCCGCGCGCGCGAGGCGGGCGGCGAGCTCCGCGTTGCCCAGCACGCTCGAGAAGTCGTCGTACCAGTCGAGATCGAAGGGCGTCGTGTTGAGGCGCAGGAAGTTGCTGCGCACGCGCCGCAGGCGCGTCGCGCGCAGGTCGCGCCGGGCCTGGGCGACGTCGGCCTCGCTGAAGGCCTGGCGACCGAAGGCGCGCCAGGAGAGGCTCGAGGCCGCGCCCCCCGGCCGCGCCTGCACCTGGAACACCACGCCGTCGAAGGGGGAGTCGTCGATCTCGCGCGCGTGGGCGCGCAGGAAGGCCGTGTCCGGGATGTCCCAGCCGAACTCGATCAGCTTCTTGCGCTCGCGGCAGCCGGCGCCGAGCAGCCCCCCGACCAGCAGCCAGACGAGGGGCGCGCCGCGCCGTCTCAAGCGTGCTCGCGTGCCCGCTCGGGGTCGAGCTGCTCCGCCTGTGGCCGCAGCATGCCGTGGCGGAAGATGTCGGCCATCTCCCGCAGCACCGCGTCCGAGTCCTTGCCGAAGTGGTTCGGCACGCCGAAGATCAGCTCGACCGAGTAGTAGTAGAGCAGGAAGCGGCTCGCCAGCATCACGCCCAGCAGCGGCGAGATGCCGTCGCGGACCTTGGCGCGGATCGCCTCCCGCTCCGGGTGGCGGTCGAGGAACGCCTGGAAGCGCTGCGCCATCTCGCTGTAGAAGCGCCGGATGTGGCTGCCCTCGAACTCGACGACGTCCACGTAGATCAGGGCGATGTAGGGCTTGAAGCGGCGCACGCTCTCGCGTGCGGCCCGGCCGAGGGCCTCGAAGTCGTCCGGGAAGGCGCCCTCGGCGAGAGCGCGGTTGAACGGGAAGTCGGGCTGCTCGATCGCCTTCCAGTACTGGTCGAGCAGCGTGCGGAAGATCGCCTCCTTGTCCGGGAACTGGTGGTACAGGTTCCCGGTGGAGATGCCAGCCGCGTCCGCGATCTCGCGGATGCTGGTGCCGCGGTAGCCCTGGCGCGAGAACAGCCTGAGTGCGGCCTCCAGGATCTGGGTCCGGCTCCGCACCGATCGTTCGTGTTGCTGCATTTCGGCGCTCGATTCTCCCTCATCCCGCCGCTGATCTCTCGTGCGCTACTCGGCCGCCGCCTTGGGCGGTTCGGCGAGGGCGCGCGCGAGCGCTTGGAGCAGGCGCCCGGGGCACTCGCGCTGGGGCACGTGGCCGCAGCCCGCGAGCGTCTCCAGGCGGGCCGCGGGCAGCCGGCTCCTCACGGTCTCGGCGTAAGCGAGCGGCATGTAGCGATCGGCCTCTCCCCAGATCAGCGTGACGGGCACGCGGATCTCGCCAAGGCGATCGTCCAGCACCAGCGAGGCATCGACCGGCGCCCGCAGCATCCGCGCGAGCGGGCTGCCCGGCGCGCGCCGGACGATGTCGTCCAGCACGAAGCCGGCCGCGCGCGGCGTCTCGGGAGCCGTCAGCGCGTCGAGCGCCGCGCGCGCCTCGTCGCGGTTCCTGGGCAGCAGCGAGATCTCGATCCCGGGCGCCGCGCGGATGGCGCCCCCGTTGACGAGCACGACCTGCTCGACGCGCTCGGGGTGGCGCAGCGCGTAGACCAGGGCCAGATAGCCGCCGAGCGAGTTGCCGACCAGCGTCAGGCGAGTTCGCTGCGGCTCGGCCGCGGCGACGGTCTCCACGCCGGCGACGAGATCCGCCACCGCCAGCGGGCCGTCGACGGGGGCGCTCTCACCGTGACCGGGCAGGTCGGGCACCACCAGACGGTGGCCCTTGGCGAGCGCTCCGGCCACGCGCCCGAAGGCCCCGGCCTGGTCGTTCGCGCCGTGGAGCAGCACGAGCGTCGGTCCCTGCCCGCCCCGCCAGACGGCGAGCCGCCCGCGCGGCGCGGTGAGCGCAGCGCGCTGCAGGCCCGCCGATCGCAGCGCCGCCTTGCCCAGGCGCTCGAACCACCAGAACGGACGCGCCAGGAACGAGCCCGCGAGCGCCAGCAACAGCAGCGCGGCGAGCCCGAGGGCGCTCAGCAGCCGGCGCCGCGCGCTCATGCGGGCAGCTCCAGCCCCTCGAGCGACTTGCGCCGCGCGAGCCGCTTCAGGCTCTCGAAGAAGAAGTCGGGCTGCTCGATGTAGACGACGTGCCCCGAGTCGGGCACCTCGACGAAGCGCGCGTTCGGCAGGATGCCGGCGATCTTGCGCTGCACCCAGGGCGGGATCGTGCGGTCCTCGGCGCCGGCCAGCAGCAGGGTCGGCGTGCGGATCGCCTGGTAGCCCGCGTGGTTCTCCTCGAGCCGCGCGAAGAAGGGATCCTGCGCGAGCGTCAGGCGCACGAGCGCGTGGACCTTGTCCTTCCAGCGCTCGTAGAAGCCCGCGCGCATCCGCGGCAGGCGGTCCTGCACCTTCCGCACGAAGCTCTCGCCGAAGATCTTCTCGTAGAGGTAGTGCGTGTAGAGCTCGAACACCGCCGGCCCGCCGCGATAGAAGCGCAGCGAGATGTCCTGGTACATGTCGAACAGCACCTCGTGCGTCAGCAGGATGCCGCTGATCGTCAGGCTGTGCAGCCGCTCCTGGTACTGGCGCGCGTAGTCGAGCCCGACGAAGCCCCCGTACGAGATGCCCATCAGGTGGAAGCGCTCGATGCCGAGCCGGTCCACGATCGCCGTCAGGTACGCGCCGAAGCGGTCGATGAAGCAGGGCACGTCGTGCGTGGTGGAATCTCCCTGCCCGGGATAGTCGTAGAGGATCACGTCGAACTCCGGCCGCAGCCGCGGCAGGAAGCCGTACCAGGCTCCGGTGTGCATGCCGACGCCGTTCAGCAGGCAGACCGCCTCGCGGTCCCCCTGGCCGAAGTACTCGTACCAGATGCGGTGGCCGTCGGCCTCGACGTGGCCCGTGCGATCGGGTTGCGGGGTGTCGTCGGGCATGGCCGCCCTCGTCAGGACGCGGGCGTCAGCACCGTGCAGACCGAGGCGCAGATCGGTCCGCCGATGTTGAAGGTGGCCGCGGCGCGCGGGTTCTTCACCTGCAGCTCGGCCGGAGCCTTGCCGAGCAGCTGCCAGGCCGCCCAGCCGATCATGGCGACGCCCGTGGCGCCCACCGGGTGGCCCTTGGCGATCAAGCCGCCCGAGGTGTTGATGCCGCACTCGCCGCCCGGCGCGGCCTTGCCGTCCACCCAGTAGCGCGCCCCTCGGCCGGGCTCCGCCTTGCCGACCACCTCGGTGCCGATGGCGCCCATGACGGTGAAGCAGTCGTGCAGCTCCGAGACGTTGACGTCCTGCGGCTTGACGCCCGCCATCGCGTAGGCCGCGTTCATGGCGCGGTAGGCCCCCGCAGGCCGCAGCACGTCGCGACCCTCCTTCTTCAGCGGGTCGGTCGCCTGCCCGAAGCCCGCGAGGCGCACGGCGTCGGCCTTGCGGACGCCGAGCCGAGCCAAGCCCTCCTCGGTCGCCAGGATCAGCGCCGCGTAGCCGTCGGTGATCTGGGAGCAATCGAAAGTCTTCAGCCGCAGGCCCTCGGCGATGTAGCGATTGATGCCCTCGATCTCGCAGGCCTTCTGCGCGGTCAGCTCGACGTTGCGCATCTGCGCGTAGGGATTGTGGCGGGCGTTCGCGTACTCCTGCACCGCGATCGCGGCCAGCTCCTCCTCGGTGGTGCCGTACGCCTTCATGTAGGCGTCCATCACCTCGGCGAAGATGTGCGGAAACACGAAGGTCTTGCCGGGGCGCTCGTCCGGGTGCGAGAAGTAGCCGAGCACCTTGCCGATCAGCTTGCCGTCCATCTTTCCCTCGGCGTCGCGCATCTTCTCGTAGCCGACCGCGAGACCGACCTCGCCCTCGCCCAGCAGCAGCTTGCGAGCGACCGACAGCACGGCCATGCCGCCCGAGGCGCAGGCGTTCTCCACCGCCTCGATCGACTTGCCCTCCAGGCCGGGCACCTGCGCCACCAGGCCCGCGAGCAGGCCCTGCTCGTTGAGCGTGAAGTTGCAGGCGGCGCCGATCGAGCCGACGTCGATCGCCTTCGGCTCGGCCTTCGCCTCGGCACAGACCTCCCTGACCGCGGCCGCCACGATCTCCGGGACCGTGAGGGCCATCAGCTTTCCGAACTTGGACTGGTGATAAGCGGCGACGTAGACGGGCTTCATGATTGCGCTCCCTCCGACGAATGCGACCAGAACTCTCTCACGACGCGCAGCAGGGCTTCCGGGGCCTCGACCACCAGGGCGTGGCCGGCGCCCGGCACGATCTCGAGGCGCGCGCCCGGGACGGCCGCCGCCAGCGCCCGTGAGCGCTCCGGCGGAAACGTCAGATCGAGCTCCGCGCCGACGACGAGCGTCGGGCAGCGGATGGCGCCGAGCAGCGGCCGCAGATCGAGCCCCCGCAGCGACTCCAGCAGTCCCGCGAGCGCCTCGAACCAGGCGCGCGGCATTCGGCCGATCCGCTCGCGTCGCTCCGCGAAGGCGGGACCTTGAGCGCTCACATAGGCCGGACTGAAGGTCGTCTCGGCGAGCAGGTCGAAGACGCGCCGGCCGTCCGCTCCCGCCGACGCGGCGAGGGCTGCCTCGATCAGGCGTTGCGCCGCGGGCCATTCCGCATTGGTGATTCGCTCGCAGGCCGTGACCGCGACCAGCGAGCGCGCGCGCCCGGGATGGCGCGCCGCCAGCCTCAGCGCGACGAGGGCGCCGAACGAGGCGCCCACCACGTCGGCGCTCTCGAGAGCGAGCGCGTCGAGCAGGCGCAGCGCGTCGTCGACGTGCCCGTCGAGCGTCGCGGGCGGCGTGCCGGGCGAGAGCAACTGGCCCCGCAGATCGCAGAGCACCACGCGGCGCTCGGCGGCGAGCGTCGTAGACACGGGCTCCCAGGCGGCCATCGACATCAGCCCGCCGTTGAGCAGCAGCACGGGCTCGCCCGCGCCCGTGGTCTGATGGGCGAGCAGGCCGTGGCCAGGCGGTGCGCCGTGAGCCATCAGCGGCCGCCCTGGCGGCTCGCCAGCCAGCGCTCGCGCAGCTCGCCCTTGACCAGCTTGCCATAGGCGGTCCGCGGCAGTGCGTCGACGAAGACGTACTCGCGCGGCAGCTTGTATTTCGCCAGCCGCTCGAGCAGGAACGCCGCGAGCGCCTCGGGCGTCGGAGGCGCCGCCTCGTCCGTCACCACGAAGGCGATGCCGGCCTCTCCCCAGGTCTCGTGGGGCACGCCGACGACAGCCGCGTCGCGCACGCCGGGGTGGAGCAGCAGCTGGCCCTCGATCTCGGCGGGGTAGACGTTGACGCCGCCGCTGATGATCATGTCCTTCTGGCGTCCGGCGATCGTGAAGAAGCCCTCCGCGTCCCGCCGCGCCAGATCGCCCGTGTGGAAGAAGCCGTCCGCGTCCAGCGCGTCCGCCGTGGCCTGGGGGTTGCGCCAGTAGCCGCTCGTGACGTGCGGCCCGCGCAGCAGCAGCTCGCCCACCTCGTCGACGCCGGCCGGCGAGCCGTCCTCGCGCAGCAGGCGCGCCTCGGTGTACAGCAGCGGACGCCCGATCGAGCCCGCCTTGCGCCGCGAGTCCGCGACCGTCATCGAGAAGCAGTTGACGCCGACCTCGGTCATGCCGTAGCCCTGCTTGAAGACGACGCCGCGCCGCTGGTAGGCCTCGATGATGTAGAGCGGCAGCGGCGCCCCGCCGCTGATCAGCCAGCGGACCCGCGACAGATCGGCGCTCTCGAACTCGGGCGCCTCCATCAGCAGCTTCCAGATCGTCGGCACCCCCAGCACCACGGTGCAGCGTTCGCTCTCGATCGTGCGCCAGATCTCCGCGGGGTCGAAGCCGGCGTGCAGCACGATGCTGCCGCCGACCGTGAAGATCGGCACCAGAAAGGCGCCCAGCCCGCCCGCGTGATAGAGCGGAGTGAAGACGGGGCTGACGTCGTCCTCGCGCAGGCCCCAGCAGGCGACGGTGTTGTAGCCGTTCCAGGCCACCATCCGCTGCGGCACCATCACTCCCTTGGGCTTGCCGGTGGTGCCGCTCGTGTAGAGCAGGCAGTGGAGGTCCTCGGGTCCGCAGGGCGTGCGGACGAAGGGAGCTTCGGCCAGCTCGCTCGCCAGCCCGTGGTAGGCGGAGTCCGAGCTCTCGGCCTTCGGTCCGAGCGCGAGCCAGTGGTGAAGGCGCACCAGCGTCTTCAGCGTCCGGACGGTTTCGACGAACGGCGCGTCGTAGATCAGGCCCGAAAGCCCGGCGTCCTCGACGATCGGCGCGAGCTCCTGGGCGGTCAACCGGGTGCCGAGTGGCACCAGCACCACGCCGGCCTTGGGCGCCGCGAAGAACGCCTCGAGGAACTCGACCCGGTTCCCGCACAGGATGCCGCAGCGGTCGCCCGGCCGCAGCCCGAGCGTCTCGCGCCAGACGCGGGCGCAGCGCACGGCGCGCGCGTCGAGCTGGGCGTAGGAGAAGCGCTCGCCGGTCGGGACGTACACGAGCGCCGTCCGGTCCGGTGTCAGCCGCGCGCGCTCACCGAGGAGGTCGCCGTGCAGCATCAGCGGCTCTAGGCTCTGTACGCCACCGCGGCCTGGTTGTAGCCGACGCCCGAGCCCACCAGCACCACGAGCTGGCCCGGCTTCACCAGCCCCTTCTCTCTCGCGTCGTCGAGCGCCATCGGGATGCAGGCCGAGCCGGTGTAGCCCCACTCCTCCATCACGGTGTGGGTCCGCTCCATCGGCACGCCGAGGTCAGCCATCACCAGCTCGATCGACGGCTTGCGCACCTGGGTGAAGATCACGAAGTCGATCTCCGCGAGCTGGAAGCCGCACTGGCTGGCCAGCTTGCGCACGAGCCGCGGCCAGCCCTCGTGGTTGATCTCCGGAGGATACCGCTCGAGCATGCGCACCCGCGTGCGGCCCGAGCGCAGCGTCTCCTCGCTGGCGGGTTCCGCCGTGCCGCCCGAGGGGATCAGCCAGTGCTTCGCGTAGGCGCCGTCCGCCTGAAACGCCGCGCCGACGAAGCCGGGCGCCGCCGACGGGACCAGCACGGCGGCGCCCGCGCCGTCGCCGTAGAAGAACGTCATCGGGTCGTCCGGATCCGCGAGCTTGTGCATCAGGTAGACGCCGACGACCAGCACGCTGCGCAGCGCCGCGTTCGAGGCGATCAGGCCCGCGGCGGCGGCGAAGCCGGTGGGGAAGGAAGCGCAGGCGCAGCCGACGTCGAAGCTGCCGGCGCTCTTGGCGCCGAGCTTGTGCTGCAGCACGACGGAGGTCGCGGGCGTCACGTAGTCTGGCGAATCCGTGCCCAGGATCAGCAGGTCGAGGTCGGCGGGCGCGATGCCGGCGCGCGCGAGCGCGGCGCGCGCGGCCGGCAGGGCGACATCCGACGTGGCCCAGTCCTCCGGCGCGTACCAGCGCTTGCGGATGCCCGAGGAGGCCTCCATCTTGGTGACGAAGTCGGGGAAGCGCGCGTCGAAACGCCCGCGCAGCAGCTCGTTCGTGATCTCGCGCTCGGGCAGGTAGCGCGCCGTCGAGGCGATCTGGGCGTAGCGGGTCATCGGATCAGTCCTTCCAGGGAGAGCCTCGCCTTAGGTGCCGGTGACGAGCCCGCCGTCGACCGAGAGCACCGCGCCGTGGACGAAGCTGGCGCGGTCCGAGGCGAGCCAGGCGTAGGCCTCCGCGACGTCCTCGGGTGCGCCCATACGGCCGATCGGGGTGTGCTCGACCATCGAATCGAGCACCTTCTGCGGCATCGCCTTCAGGATCTCGGTGGCGATGAAGCCCGGCGCCACCGCGTTGACGCGGATCTTGTACTTGCCCAGCTCGCGAGCCCAGGTCTTCGTCATGCCGATGACGCCGGCCTTGGTCGCCACGTAGTTGGTCTGGCCGAAGTTGCCGTAGAGGCCGACCACGGAGGAGGCGTTCAGGATCACGCCGCCGCCGGCCTCGATCATGTACGGCGCCACCGCCCGCGTGCAGTTGAAGACGCCGCGCAGGTTGACGCCGATCACGACATCCCACTGCTCGTCCGTCATGCTGGCGACGAGCTTCCCGTCCTTCCACTTGGCGAGCTGGGCGTCGCGCACGATGCCCGCGTTGTTCACGATCACGTCGACGCGGCCGAAGCGCTCGACCAGCGCCGCCACGGCGGCCTGCACCGAGGGGGCGCTCGAGACGTCCACCTTCTGAAAGCTGCCGCGGCCGCCCGCCGCCGAGATCGCCGCCAGCAGCGGCGCCTCGTCGCTGTCCGAAACGTCCCAGGCCGCCACGCGACAGCCTTCAGCGGCGAAGCGAAGCGCCGTGGCGCGGCCGATGCCGGCGGCCGCTCCGGTCACGATCACGACCTTGTCACGCAGTCCTGTTTCCATGTTGAGACTCTTCGAACCTCGAGGGCCGGCGGCCCGTCGTGTCGCGTCTCACCAGGAGCACGACGCGGCGGGCGAGAACCGGGGGGACGCGCGCCGAGCGATCCCCCCGCGAGGATGAGTGGGCCCGTCTAGAACGTCAGGCGAACGCCGAGCTGGGCCTCGAAGGGCGGCAGCGTGGCGGTGTACTGGCCGAAGCGGGGGTTCGTGTTGCGGGGCAGGTTCGGGTTGGCGATCGTGGGCCCGCTCAGGAACTCGCCGCTCTGCACGGAGTTGGGGTCGTAGTTGGTCTTGTTCAGCAGGTTGAAGGCCTCGGCGATCAGGTCGACGCCGGCGGACTTGCCGAACGTGATGCGCTTGGTGAGGCGCAGGCTGACCTGGGCGAACGAGGGCCCGTCCTTCGAGAAGCGCTCGACGCCCGCCGCGCGGTCCGAGCTCTTGCCGTCGCCGTTGAAGTCGTAGCCGAGCCGCGGGTTCCAGGGCTGGCCGGACCCGTACTCGAAGATCGGGGCCAGCGTCATCAGCCACGGCAGCTTGAAGACGCCCGAGACCACGGCGCGGAAGCGCTCGTCGCCGCGGCTGCGGCCGTACTCGGCCTCGATGTCGGACGGGTCGCTCGGGTAGTCGACGAGCGCCGGGCTGAAGTCGTCGTTGATGTTCTTCTTGTCGGCGAAGGTGACGGAGGCGGCGATCAGGTGGCCGCCCTTCAACGTGCCGTTGACGCTCGCCACCAGCGCCATGTACTCGGAACGGCCCTCGTTGGTGTAGGTGTTGATCTGGTCGTAGGTCGTGTTCGGGCGCGCGGGCCGGCCGGCCGCGACGGCCGCGTTGCCGGCGAAGTTCTTGTCGCGCACGATGATCTCGTTCTTGCCCTCGACGTAGACGCCCTCGAGGTCGAAGTAGAGGCCGCTGCCGCCGAGCCGGGTGGTCCAGCCGAGGGTGGCCTGCGTCGCCTGCGGGTTGACCAGCTCGTTGTCGAGCAGCGTGATCGCGACCTTCAACGGGATGCCCGTGTTCTTGGGGTTGGCCGGGTTGAGAGCAAAAGCCGGCAGGCCCAGCAGCGCGCCGTTGACGCGCTGGCCGATCGTGCGGCCGCTGACGCCGTTCTGCTGCAGCTCGGAGAAGGAGGGCACCAGCAGGAAGCGGCCCGTGAACAGGCCCACGCCGCCGCGCACGACGTTGCGGCCGTCGGAGCCCACGTCCCACGAGAAGCCGGCGCGGGGCTGGAAGTTGTCGCTGTCCTTGCCGCGCGGCGTCGGCACCAGCGGGTGGGTGAAATCGGGGTTGTTGCCGTTGGTGTCGATGTCGTAGCGCACGCCGAGGTTGATCGTCAGGTTCGGCCGCGGCCGGAAGTCGTCCTGCACGAAGCCGGAGATCAGGTTGGTGCTGATCGTCGCGTCGCCCGAGCCCTCGCCGTAGATGTAGAGCAGCGGCAGGGCGCGGGTGTCGGTCACGTAGAGCATCACCCCAGCCGGGTACACCGGGAAGTTGAAGCGGTCCTTCACGTGCTGGATGGCGGCGCCGAACTTGACGTCGTGGGTGGTCTTGCCGCTCCCCAGGTGCAGGAAGAAGGTGTCGCGTGCCTCCCACTGCGTGCTGTCGCCGAGCAGGCCGCCGACGATGTTCTCGCCCGTGACCAGGGTGTTGCCGGACGAGAAGTACTCGGCGAGCACCGTCGAGTTCGGCGGCTCGTCGTACTTGCGGCCGCCCAGCTGCACCGACAGCTGGTTGAGCTTGCCGCTCGCCGGCGCCCAGGTGTGGCCGAGAGTGAAGTTCCAGTTGTCGCGGTTGAGCTGCATGCCGGCGCTCTGGTCGGAGACGCCGCCGACCCGGAAGTTCTTCTCGCGGTAGCGCTCGTAGACGAACTTGCCCTTGAGCTGCTGCGTCTGGCTGATGCGGTGGTCGATGCCGGCGAAGGCCAGCGTCTGGTCGAACGGGTGCGGCAGGTCGGCCGCCAGCGAGGCGTAGGCGCCGCCCGGCCTGAACAGGGTGACGTTGTCCTCGCTGATCTGCTCGAGCGAGAGGAAGAAGTGGGTCTGGTCCTTCTTGATCGGCCCGCCCAGCGTGAAGCCGTACTGCTGGCGCGAGAAGTCGTTCTTCTGCTGGTCCAGCTCGCCCTCGGCGCGCAGAGACTTGTCGCGGAAGAACCCGAACAGGCTGCCGCGCACGTCGTTGGTGCCCGACTTGGTGACGATCGAGAGCGCGCCGCCCGCGGAGCCACCGACCTCCGAGTCGAAGCGGTTCGTCACCACGCGGAACTCGCCGACGGCGTCCTGGCTGAAGCGCGCGCGGGCGAGGCCGAGCGCCGGGTCCGTGAAATCGACGCCGTCCACCAGGATCGTGGACTGGCTGGCGTTGCCCCCCGCGCCGATCACCGGCCCGCCGGTGATGAAGCGGAAGCCGCCCCGCTCGCGTTGCACGCCCGGGGTCAGGAAGGCGAGCTTCTGGAAGTCGCGGTCGGCGACCGGCAGCGACTCGATCTGCTCCGGCACGATGTTGGTCGAGGAGTCGACCTTGAAGACGTCCACCAGCGGCGACTCGGCGGTGACGGTCACGCTCTCCGCAACGCCGGCGACCTGCATGCGGACCTCGAGGCGGCCGGTCTGGCCGACGCGCAGCACGACCTTCTGCGTGACCTCCGCGAAGCCGCTCAGGCTGAGCTTGACGTCGTAGGCGCCCGGCGGCAGGGCGGCCAGGCGGGCGGTGCCGTTCCCCGTGGTCGTCACCTCGCGTGTCAGGCCCGTGGCGGGCGAGACGACGGTGACGGCGACGCCGGGCATCACCTGCCCGGACTCGTCGTTGACGGCGACCTCCAGCGTCGCGTCCGCGACCTGGGCGTAGTTGCGGCTGGCTCCTCCCAGGACGAGTGCCAGCGCCCCGGCGACGGCGACACTACGGCCGAGCCGGGTCTTCCTCAAGAAGGAACCTACCCACATCGTCTCCCCCATCCCATAGGCTCGACGGAAGCCATTTGCCATGTTTGTGTTGCACTGAATCCGCACGAGACGATCGGTCGATCTAAAAACCGAACGCTCGTTATGTGATGGGAAGATAGGCCCGAGCCTCGGCCGCTGTCAAGGAAAAGTCGCGCCCGTCGCCCTAGCGGGCAGCGCTGCGCGGGGCGACGGCAGGGAGCAACGGGGCCAGGTACCGGCCCGTGTACGACTCGTCGACGAGGGCCAGCTCCTCGGGCGAGCCGGTTGCGATCACGCGCCCGCCGCCCTCGCCGCCCTCGGGACCGATGTCGATCACGTGGTCGGCGGTCTTGATCACGTCGAGGTTGTGCTCGATCACGACGACCGTGTTGCCGGCCTCGACCAGGCGGTCGAGCACGCCCAGCAGCTTCTTGATGTCGTCGAAGTGCAGCCCAGTGGTCGGCTCGTCCAGGATGTAGAGGGTGCGGCCCGTGGAGCGCTTCGCGAGCTCGCGCGACAGCTTCACGCGCTGTGCCTCGCCACCCGACAGCGTCGGTGACGACTGGCCGAGCGCGATGTAGCCGAGTCCCACGTCCTGCAGCGTCTCGAGCGCGCGGCGCACCTGCGGGTGGTTCCTGAAGAGGGCGAGCGCATCGTCCACCGTCAGATCGAGCACGTCGGCGATCGAGAGGTTGTTGTACTTGACCTGCAGCGTCGCCTCGTTGAAGCGCTTGCCCTGGCAGACCTCGCAGGGCACGTAGACGTCCGGCAGGAAGTGCATCTCCACGCGCTTGACGCCGTCGCCCTCGCAGGCCTCGCAGCGGCCGCCCTTCACGTTGAAGGAGAACCGGCCCGGCGTGTAGCCGTGCATGCGCGCCTCGGGCAGCTGCGCGAAGAAGTCCCGGATCAGGTCGAACAGCTTGGTGTAGGTGGCGGGGTTGCTGCGCGGCGTGCGGCCGATCGGGGTCTGGTCGATGTCGATCACCTTGTCGATCTGGTCCAGGCCGCGCACCTCGTCGTGCGCCCCGACGGGCACGTCCGAGCGGTGCAGCGCCCGGGCCACCGCCGGGTACAGGATCTGGTTGACCAGCGTGCTCTTGCCCGCGCCCGAGACGCCGGTCACGCAGACGAAGGCCCCGAGCGGGAACTCCACGCTGATGCCCTTCAGGTTGTTCTCGCGGGCGCCCACGACCGTCAGCACGCGGCCGTCCCCGCGCCGCCGCCGCGCGGGCACCTCGATCCGCAGCTCGTCGCGCAGGTAGCGCCCGGTGACGCTCTTCGGCGCGGCCATCACCTCGGCCGGGGTGCCCGCCGCCACCACCTCGCCGCCGTGCCGGCCGGCGCCCGGGCCGAAGTCGATCAGCCAGTCGGCCTCCTCCATCGCCTCGCGGTCGTGTTCCACCACCACCACCGTGTTGCCGATGTCGCGCAGGTGCCGCAGCGCCGCCAGCAGCTTGCGGTTGTCCCGCTGGTGCAGCCCGATCGACGGCTCGTCGAGCACGTAGATCACACCCGTCAGCTCGCTGCCGATCTGGCTGGCGAGCCGGATGCGCTGGCCCTCGCCGCCCGACAGCGACGGCGCCGGCCGCTCGAGCGTGAGGTAGGCGAGCCCGACGTCGAGCAGGAAGCGCAGGCGCGAGCGGATCTCCTTCAGCAGCTCCGCGGCGATCTTGGCGTCGGCGCCGCGCAGCGCCAGCGCGTCGAAGAAGGCGCGGGCGTCGGCCACCGACAGCGCCGTCACGTCGGCGATGCTGCGGCCGCCGAGCTTGACGCCGAGCGCCTCGGTGCGGATGCGCCGGCCTCCACAGGCCGAGCAGGGCCGGTTCGAGAGGAAGCGCGCGTAGTGCTGGCGCATGTCCTCCGACTGCGTCTCGCGCATGCGCCGCATCAGCGCGTTGATCGCGCCCTCGTAGCGGAACTTGAAGGCGCCGCTGCCCCAGGAGCCGCGCACGGCCACCTTGACCCGCTCGTCGCCGGTGCCGAAGAGGATCACCTTGCGCTGGCCGGCGGGCAGCTCCTGCCAGGGCCGGTTGAGGTCGATCCCGCGTTCGCGCGCCACCGCCCGCACGATGTCGGTGCCCCAGCTGGTGCCCTCGCCGACGGCCCCGAGCGGCTTCACCGCGCCCTCGTTGATCGAAAGCCCCGGGTTCGGCACCACCAGCTCCGGGTCCATCTCCATGCGCGTGCCGAGGCCGGAGCACTCGGGGCACATGCCGAGCGGCGAGTTGAACGAGAAGAGCTGCGGCGTCGGCTCCGGGAACGAGATGCCGCACTGGTGGCAGGCCCGGTGCTGCGACATCACCGTCTCGGGCCGGCCTTCGGGGGCCACCACCACGATGCCGCCGCCGTAGCGCAGCGCCGTCTCGACCGAGTCGTTCAGGCGCTGGCGGATGCCGGGCTTCGCCTGCAGCCGATCGACCACCGCGTCGATCGTGTGCTTCTTCTTCTTGTCGAGGCGGATCTGCTCCTCGAGCGACAGCACGATGCCGTCGACGCGCACGCGCGCGAAGCCGGCCTTGCGCACCTGCTCGACCACGTCGCGGTGCTCGCCTTTGCGCTCGCGCACGAGCGGCGCCAGCACCAGGAACCGGGTGCCCTCCGGCAACTCCAGGATCTCGTCGACGATCTGCTGGGCCGACTGCTGCGAGACGGGACGCCCGCAGCTGTGGCAGCTGAGCTTGCCGACCCGCGCCCACAGCACGCGCAGGTAGTCGTGGATCTCGGTGATGGTGCCGACGGTCGAGCGCGGGTTCGAGGACGCCGCCTTCTGTTCGATCGAGATCGTCGGCGCCAGGCCGCGGATCGAGTCGTAGAGCGGCTTGTCCATCTGCCCGAGGAACTGGCGCGCGTAGGCGTTCAGGCTCTCGATGTAGCGCCGCTGCCCTTCCGCGTAGAGGGTGTCGAAGGCCAGGCTCGACTTGCCGGAGCCGGACGGGCCGGTGATGACGACGAGCTTCTTCTTGGGGATCTCGACGGTGACGTTCTTGAGGTTGTGCTGGCGGGCACCGCTGATGACGATGCGGTCGAGCTCCATGGCGGCGGCCTGGTCCTTCCTCAGCTTGTCCCCCGGGCGGGCGGAAACGAATATTGTAACCCCCGCAGGCAGCGGGGGCGAGGACCCGACCAGGTCGCGGCTCAGCGACCGGTGGAGCCGAAGCCTCCGGCGCCGCGAGCGCTCGTGGCCAGATCGGCGGCCTCGAAACGGGCCCGCTCGACCCGCTGCACGAGCAGCTGGGCGACGCGGTCGCCGGCCTCGACCCGGACGCTCTCGCGCCCGTGGTTCACCAGCACCACCCGGACCTCGCCCCGGTAATCGCTGTCGATCACGCCGGCGAGCGTGTCGAGGCCGTGCTTGACGGCCAGCCCGCTGCGGGGCCACACGAGGCCCACGTGTCCCTCCGGAATCTCCAGGAACAGGCCGGTCGGCACCGCCGCGCGCGCGCCGGGCTCGAGCGTGACCGCCTCGCTCGCGCGCAGGTCCGCCCCGGCCGCGCCTGCGGAGGCGTACCCCGGCGCGTTCACTCCCTTGCACTTCACCACGACGGGCATCTCCGGATTATAGGAGCGGGGTCGCTCCCGCCGGCCGTGTCCAGACCCGCGGCATCCGTCTTGCCACCCATACCCACCTGTTCGAAGCGTGTACGATGGGTCAATCCCGCCAAACCGCTGCAATCAAGAGGTCAAGCATGTCTGTGCCCCGACTCGAGCGGAGACCAGAACGCCCTGGGAGACGAATTGCGGCGACGTATTTCGTAATTTCTCTGCTCCCGTGGGTCGCCCCCGCCGCCGAGGGAGCCAGCTGGCAGGTCTCCCGTGCCGACGTGCGCGTGGTGTGCCCGATGCACCCCGGCGGCGCCTTCGAGGCCCGGACCACGGCGCTCTCGGGCACCCTGACGCCAGGCAGCGGCAAGCCGGTCGCCCTCGCCGGGGAGCTCTCGCTGGACCTCGCGACGCTGGACACGGGCATCGACTTGCGTGACCGGCACTTGCGCGAGAACTACCTCGAGGTGCAGAAGAGCCCCGGCTTCGAAAAGGCGGTGCTGTCGGGGATCCGGCTGACCGACGCCGACGGCGAGGCGTTCCGGGGCCGCACCGGGTTCATGGGGGCGATGACGCTGCACGGCGTCAAGAAGGCGATCGCCGGTACCGCGGAGATCCGCGCCGAGGGGGCAGGCGTGCGCGTCGAGGCCAATTTCCCGCTGGCGCTCTCGGACTTCGGCATCGCGGCGCCGATGTACATGGGCGTCGGCGTCGCCAGCCGCATCCTGCTGAAGGTGTCCTTCTCGGCGTCGCCCGCAGCGGGGAGCGGCCGATGAAGCGGGCTGGCTTCGCGGTCCTCAGCGCGCTCGCTGCTCTCGCTGCGGCCCAGGTCTCGGCGGAGCCGATGTTCCTGTCGCGCCAGTACGCGCGCTGCGCGAACTGTCATTTCTCCCCGACCGGTGGCGGACTGCTCACGCCCTACGGTCGCTCACTCTCGCGCGAGGAGCTGTCGACCACGGGCCGGAGTCCGGGCGGCCAGCCCGCCGGCCGCGAGCACGAGTTCATGTGGGGACTCTTCGGCGACTCGCTCGGGCCCGTGAGCCTCGGTCTCGACTTCCGCCCCTCCCGCCTGGACTTCGATTTCGAGGGCCAGGCATCGAGCCGCGATCTGCTGATGAACGCGGACGTCACCGCCGCCTGGCGCCAGGGGGAGTGGACCGCGTACGGCGAGTTCGGGCGCCAGCCGCGCGGGGACGATCCCCGCTACGCGTCCTTCGAGCACTGGATCGCGTACAGGAACGAGAAGGGCTACGGCGTGCGCGCCGGCCGCTTCCTGCCGGCGTACGGCGTGCGCTTCGCCGACCACACCAGCTTCAACCGCGCGACGCTGGGTTTCGACAATAACGACCAAGTCTATGGCGTCGAGCTGAGCTACGCGGGCGAGCGGCGCCTCTTCCAGATCACGCTCGGTCCCGGGCGCGCGGAATCGCTCGTCGACGACGACGGCAGCGCCGCCTTCACCGCCAGTGCCCGCGCGCAGTTCGACCTGAAACCGCAGCTGGTGGCGGTCGTCTCCGGCATCTATCGCGCCGAGTCGGACGTCGAGCCCGCCGCCGGCTCCGCGGGGGTCGCGCTCGGGTTTGCGCCGACCAGCCGCCTGACGCTGTGGGGCGAAGCCGACGCGCGCTTCCGCGACGGATCCTCCTCCGCCTACGCGCTGGTCGGGGAGGCTTCGCTCGAGGTCTACCGCGGCGTCTGGCTGAAGTTCACGCCCCAGATCCGGAACGAGCTCGGCCTGTCCTCGGCCGGTGTCGTTCGCCTGGGCGCGAGCCTCGACCTGCTGCCGCGCACCCACTGGAACGTGGTGCTGGCCTACTACCACGACCGCGACCGGCTGACCGACTTCAGCTTCAGAACCCTGCTCGCCCAACTGCACGTCTATCCCTGAGCGAAGCCGCGGCCGGGCGGCCACGCTATCATCGCGAGGTGCAGCCCAACCTGTTCGGGCTCGACCGTCCGGCGCTCGCGCTGGCGCTGGCGGAGCTCGGCGAGCCGGCGTACCGCGCGGAGCAGCTCTACGTCTGGCTGTACAAGAAGCGGGCGCGCTCGATCGCCCTGATGTCGAACCTGGCGAAGCCGCTGCGCGCGCGCCTCGGCGAGCGCTTCTCGCTCGCCTGGCCGGCCGTCGCGCAGGTGCAGCTCTCGCGTGACGGCACCCGCAAGTACCTGTTCCGCCTCGACGACGGCGCCACGGTCGAGAGCGTCTACATCCCCGAAGCGCGGCGCCGCACGATCTGCCTCTCGACCCAGGTGGGCTGCCCGCTGAAGTGCGCCTTCTGCCTGACGGGGATCTCCGGCTACGAGCGCAACCTCGCGCCCTGGGAGATCCTGGGCCAGGTCGCGACGGTGATGGCCGACGCGCCCGAGCCGGCGGGCGCGCGCCGGCGCGAGGGCGACCGCCTGCCTTGGAACATCGTGGTGATGGGCATGGGCGAGCCGCTGCTCAACTACGACAACACCGTCGCCGCGCTGCGCATCCTGATGGACCCGGAGGGCTTCGCGGTGGCGCCGAAGAAGCTCACGCTGTCCACCGTCGGCATCCTGCCGGCGCTCGAGAAACTCGCACGAGAGCCGGTGCGCCCCAACCTGGCGATCAGCCTGCACGCGTCGAACGCGAGCCTGAGGCGCGAGCTGATGCCGATCGAGGCGCGCTATCCGTTGCCCGAGGTGATGCGCGCGGCGCAGGCGTACCCGATCCCGCGCGGCGGCCGCGTGACCTACGAGTACGTGCTGCTGAAGGGCGTCAACGACACCGTTTCCCACGCGCGGCAGTTGCTCCGGTTGCTGGCCGGGGCGCGCGCCAAGATCAACCTGATCCCGCTGAACCCGGCGCCCGCGATCCCGTTCGAGGCCCCCACGGCGGCCGCGGTCGAGGCATTCACGCGGGTGCTGGCGGACGCCGGCCTGACGGTGTCCGTGCGCAAGCCTCGCGGCCAGGACATCCTCGCCGCCTGCGGCCAGCTCCACCTGAAGGACGGCGGCCAGCCGGGCGCTGCCGCGGCGCCGGTCGCCTGAACCGGAGCAGCGAGCGCGTGGGCCGCCTCTCGTGGAACGTGCGCCTGGCCCTGCTGGCGCTGTTGTTGGGCGCGCTGTTGCTGCCGGCCGCCGGCGCCGCGCCGCTCGAGCGGGCCGAGGTCTACTTCGTCGACGCCGCGCGCGCGATGGTCGAGTCGGGGGACTGGCTGGTGCCGCGCTACCAGGGCCAGCCGTTCTTCGACAAGCCCCCGCTCGTCTACTGGCTGATCGGCGGCGCCTTCGAAGCCTTCGGCCCCACGCTGGCCGCGGCACGCCTGGTGCCGGCGCTGGGGGCCCTCGGCGCGGTGCTGGCGACGGTCTGGCTCGGTGGCCTGCTGTTCGACCGCGAGCGGGGGCTGCTGGCGGGACTCATGCTCGCCACCAGCGTCGCTTTCGTCTCGTTCGGACGCATCGCGATGTCGGACATGCTGCTGACGGCTCTCGCGACGGCGGCGTTCGCCCTGGTCGTCCGGCTCGATGCCGGCGGCGGCCGCCGGCTCGCGCCCCTGGCGGGCGCCGTGCTCGGCCTCGGCGTCCTCGCCAAGGGGCCCGTCGCCCTGCTGCTGCCCGGGCTCGGCATGCTGGCGCTCGGCTGGAGCCGCCGCCGGTTGCCCGCCTCCGCGCTGTGGCTGTTCGCCTCCGCGCTCGCGTTCCTGCTGGTGGCGGCGCCCTGGTTCGTGGCCGTCTACTTGCGCCTCGGGCCCGAGCCGCTGTCGTGGTTCTTCCTGCGCGAGAACCTGGAGCGCTTCGCCGGGGAGACCTACGATTCCGGCCGCCCGGCCTGGTACTACCTGTCTGCCTACCTGGCGCTCGGGCTGCCCTGGTCCCCCCTGATGCCGCTGGTGCTGCTGCGCGCCGCCCGCGGACGCCCCGGGCGCGAGGGCGCGCGCGGGCTGCTGCTGGCCTGGCTCGGGTTGATGCTGGTGCCGCTCAGCCTCTCGCGCGGCAAGATCGACTACTACCTGCTCCCGCTGCTGCCGCCGGTCTCGCTGCTGACGGCCGACTTCGCGGCTTCGGCCTGGTCCCGCTTCGAGCGGGCGTGGGTCCGCGCCTCCGCCGCGCTGCTGGGGCTGGTGGCCGCGCTGTTGCCGCTGGCGCTGCTGCGCTTCCACGAGCAGTGGCGGCCCCCGGCGCCGGCCGCGACGCTGATCGCCGCGGCGGCCCTGATCTCCGCGCTCGCGCTGCTCGCGGCCGCGCGCTGGCCGAGCCCGCGCCGCCTGGCCGGCGCGCTGGCCGGCGCGGTCGCCCTGCTGGCGATCGCCGCCCTCGCCGTGTTCGTGCCCTGCTTCGAGGCCGCCGGAGAGAAGCAGCGCCTGCTGCAGGACCTTGCGCGCGAGCTCGACGCGCGGCCCGACGCGCGGCTCGTGTTCTGCGAGGACCCCCTGCGCATCGAGCGCGACCTGCTCTTCGAGCGGCGCGTCCCCTCGTTGCAGCGCTGCGACCTGTGGGCGCCCGCCGCCTCGCGCCTGCCTTTCCTGGTGATGCTGCGCGAGCGCGAGCGCCGGGCCCTGATGGAGATCCCGGGCACCCGCTTCGCGGGCTGGTACAAGTTCATGCCGGCCGAGGCCTTCACGCTCGACGGTCTGATCCGGGGCGTCGAGCCCGGGCGGCTCGCGCTGATCGCCAACTTCGAGACGACCGATCGCGAGTCGATTCGTCGCGCCAAACGCGAGTGGCGGCGGCGCGTCGAGGACGCCGAAGAAGCCGCCGCCACGGGCCGCGACGAGGGCCCGCGCGGGGCCGGAAAGCCGCAGGTTCCGTAGTACACTGACGTCGGCAGGGTCGTAGTTTCGTCCAACGGCGGCGGTGTAGCTCAGCTGGTTAGAGCACGCGGCTCATATCCGCGGCGTCCGGGGTTCAAGTCCCTGCACCGCCACCATCCTTTTCTCGGGTCATTTCGCCACATGAGGGGCACTTCGCTCATGGCCGCCGTCCGACGGGCCCTCGCCGGGCCGGGGATCGCCGCCGGCCAGGGGTTGGTGGTGGGCGTCTCCGGAGGCGCCGACTCCGTGGCGCTGCTCGATGCCGTCGCGACCCTCGCTCCCGGGCGCGGGCTGCGGGTGGTCGCGGCGCACCTCGACCATGGACTGCGGGAAGATTCGGCCGACGACGCGCGCTTCGTGGCCGACCTGTGCGCGCGCCGCGGCGTGCCGCTGCGCTCCGGCCGCGCCGACGTGCGCGCGCGCGCGCGGCGCGACGGCCGCGGGCTCGAGGCGGCCGCGCGCGCCGAACGCCACGCCTTCCTGAGCCGCGTCCGACGCGAGGAGCGGGCGGCGCTGGTGCTGCTCGCGCACACGCGCGACGACCAGGCCGAGACGGTGCTGTTGCGCCTGCTGCGCGGCGCGGGCTCGCGCGGCCTGGGCGCGATGCGCGTCCGCGCCGGCCGGCTGCTGCGTCCGCTGCTGGGCGTCTCGCGCGCCGAGGTGCTCGCGCACGTCGAGGCGCGCGGCCTGCGCTTCCGAGAGGACGCCTCCAACTCCGATCCGGCCTTCGCGCGCAACCGCGTGCGCCACGAGCTGCTGCCCTATCTCGAGGCGCGCTTCAACCCCAGGCTGCGCGAGGGGCTCGCGCGGACGGCGGCGTTGCTGGCCGACGAGGCGGACTGCCTCGAGCGCCTGGCCGCCCGGATCCCGATCGAGCAGCCGTCGGCCGATCAGGCCGAGGTGCCGCTCGCGGTCTTGCGCGAGGCCCAGCCGGCGCTCGCGCGCCTCCTGCTGCGCCGCGCGATCGGGCACACCGGCGGTCTCGCGCGGGTGACGGCCGATCAGGTGGAGCGCCTGCTGGCTCTCGCCCGCCGGCCGGGCCGCTCGGGCCGGCGCCTGCCGCTGCCCGGCGGGCGCGAGGCGAGCCTGCGCTTCGACCGGCTGCATCTCGGGCCGCGCAGCGCCGCCCCGGGGGCGTTCGAGCGTCCGTTGCCGGTTCCTGGCGAGGTCGCGCTGCCGGCCGGAACCCTGCGCGCCGAACCGGCGAGCGGCCCCGCGATCTCCAATGCAGAGATGGCGATCCTGCCGCTGCCCGAAGAGCCGCTCGTCGTGCGTACGAGACGGCCCGGCGACCGCGTCCGCAGCGGCGGGCGGGAGATCAGCCTCGGCCGCTTCCTGATGTCCCGGCGTGTTCCGGCGGAAGCGCGGGCCGGACTGGCGCTGGTGGCGGCCGGGCGGCGCGTGCTGTTCGTTCCGGGCCTGGAGCTCGACGCGCCCCGCGCCGAGGGGGCCCACGTCCGCCTGGCCTGGCAGAGGGCGCCCGCCGCGGCGCTCCGGGAGATCGCGTGATGGAGAAGCCGGACATGCTGTTCAGCGAGGAGCAGATCCGGCGCCGCGTGGCGGAGCTCGGCGCCGAGATCACCAAGGCCTACGCCGGCCAGCCGCTGTCGATCGTCGGCATGATGAAGAGCGGCCTCGTCTTCATGGCCGACCTGATCCGCCAGATCCCGCTCGATCTGACGGTGCACATGGTGCGGGCTACGCAGGCCGGCAAGGGCGGCACCGAGATCACCTATGCCGCCGAGGTGAAGTACGAGGGCGAGAACATCCTGCTGGTCGACGACATCGTCGACACGGGCGTCACGCTGTCCTACCTGCTCGAGCACATCCGCGAGCACGGTCCGCGCAGCCTGCGCGTGTGCGCGCTCGTCGACAAGTCGGCCGACCGCAAGGTCGACGTGCGCCCCGACTGGGCCGCCTTCGCCTTGACGGAGCCGACGCGAGGCTTCATCGTGGGGTATGGGCTCGACTTCGCCGAGCACTACCGGGGGCTGCCGTACATCGGGACGCTGAACAAGCCCGCGCCGCGTGACGCGGGGGGGAGCCTGAGCCTCGAGGGGGAGGCGTAGAGGACATGAACTCGACGTTCAAGACCGCGATGCTGTGGATGTCGCTGCTGGTGGTGATCTTCCTGGCCTGGCACTTCGCCCAGATCCAGAAGAAGGAGTCGCCTTACAAGTTCAGCGAGTTCATGTCGCAGCTCGAGGCCGGCCAGATCCAGGAAGTCACGATCACCGGCAACGAGATCAAGGGCAAGACCGTCAACCGCGAGCCGTTCCGCACCGTCGCGCCGATGGGCTACGACAAGCTGCTCGACGTGCTGCTCGAGAAGAAGGTGACGGTCAACTACCAGACCGACCAGACGCCGACCTGGGCCAACATGCTGATCTCCTGGGCGCCGCTGCTGGTGCTGGTGGGCTTCTGGATCTTCTTCATGCGCCAGATGCAGTCGGGCGGCAACAAGGCGCTCTCCTTCGGCAAGTCGAAGGCCAAGCTGCTCGCGAGCCAGCAGAAGAAGGTCACCTTCAAGGACGTCGCCGGCGTCGACGAGGCCAAGGAGGAGCTGCAGGAGATCATCGAGTTCCTGCGCGAGCCCCAGAAGTTCCAGAAGCTCGGCGGCCGCATCCCCAAGGGCGTGCTGCTGATGGGCCCTCCGGGCACCGGCAAGACCCTGCTGGCGCGCGCGATCGCCGGCGAGGCCAACGTGCCGTTCTTCTCGATCTCGGGCTCCGACTTCGTCGAGATGTTCGTCGGCGTCGGCGCCTCGCGCGTGCGCGACCTGTTCGAGCAGGGCAAGAAGAACGCGCCCTGCATCATCTTCATCGACGAGATCGACGCCGTCGGCCGCCACCGCGGCGCGGGCCTGGGCGGCGGCCACGACGAGCGCGAGCAGACGCTCAACCAGCTGCTGGTCGAGATGGACGGCTTCGAGTCGAACGACGGCGTCATCCTGATCGCGGCCACCAACCGGCCCGACGTGCTCGACCCCGCGCTGCTGCGGCCGGGCCGCTTCGACCGCCGGGTGGTGGTCTCGCGGCCGGACGTGCGCGGGCGCGAGGGCATCCTGCACGTGCACACGCGCAAGATCCCGCTCAGCGACGACGTCGACGTCGACGTGCTGGCGCGGGCGACGCCCGGCTTCTCCGGCGCCGACCTCGCGAACCTCGTCAACGAGGCGGCGCTCGCCGCCGCGCGCAAGAACCAGAAGTCGGTGACCATGTTCGACTTCGAGTCCTCCAAGGACAAGGTGATGATGGGCTCGGAGCGCAAGAGCATGATCATCACCGAGGAGGAGAAGAAGGTGACCGCCTTCCACGAGGCCGGTCACGCCCTGCTGGCGGCGCTGCTGCCGCACACCGATCCCCTGCACAAGGTCACGATCATCCCGCGCGGGATGGCGCTGGGCCTGACCCAGCAGCTGCCGCTCGAGGAGCGCCACAACTACAGCAAGGAGCAGCTCGAGAGCCGGATCGCGGTCGCGATGGGCGGGCGCATCGCCGAGGACCTCAGCTTCGGGCAGATCACCACCGGCGCCCAGAACGACATCGAGCAGGCGACCGAGATGGCGCGCAAGATGGTGTGCGAGTTCGGCATGAGCGAGGCGCTGGGGCCGCTCACGTTCGGCAAGAAGGAGGAGGCGATCTTCCTCGGCCGCGAGTTCAACCGCCACCAGGACTACAGCGAAGCGACGGCGCTCAAGATCGACGCCGAGATCCGGCGCATCGTCTCCGAGCAATACGAGCGCGCGGTGCGCGTGCTGACGGAGAAGCGCGAGGCGCTGGTGCGGGTGGCGGACGCGCTGCTCGAGCACGAGGTGCTCGACGCCGTCCAGCTCAAGCAGCTGATGGCCGGCGAGCCGATCGCGCCGAAGCAGGCGCCGGCCAGCCCGACGCAGCCCGCGGCGGTGCGCGAAGCGAAGCTCGACCAGGAGGCGCCGGCGGCCGGCATCCTGCCGCCGGGCGTGACGCCGAAGCCGACGACGTCCTAGCGGGGAGACCGCCTCCCGCCGCGGCCCGAGAGGGCCGCGGCCGACGGTCGAGGCGCGGGCCGGCGCGCGGTCGAGGCGGGCGCCGGACGGAGTGGGCGAGAGGGAGGCGGCGATCGGAGCGAGGGTCCAGTACCGCATCCGCATCCGGGGCGAGCAGCGCCTGCTCGGCGCGCGCACCTGGCTGATGGGCGTGCTCAACGCCACGCCCGACTCCTTCTCGGACGGCGGGCATTTCGATCGACCGGAGGCCGCGCTCGCGCGCGGTCTCGCGATGTTCGAGGCCGGCGCGGACATCGTCGACGTCGGGGGCGAGTCGACGCGCCCAGGGGCGGCCGCCACCCCCGCGGCGGACGAGCGGCGGCGCGTGGTGCCGGTGATCGAGGCGCTGCGCCGGAGCGGACCCGGCCTCGTCAGCGTCGACACCACGAAGGCGGAGGTGGCGCAGGCCGCGCTCGACGCCGGCGCCGACATCGTGAACGACGTGAGCGGCCTCGCCTTCGATACGCGCCTGGGGACGCTGCTGGCCGCGCGCGGCGTGCCCGTCGTGCTGATGCACCTGCGCGGCGACTTCGAGAGCATGCACCACGAGCCGCGCTATGCGGACGTCGGCGCCGAAGTCGCCGCCGAGCTGGGCGCGGCGCTGGCCCGCGCCCAGGCCGCGGGCATCGATCCCGCCCAGACGATCCTGGATCCCGGCATCGGGTTCTCCAAGGACGCCCTGCACAGCTTGTCGCTGATGCGGCGGCTGCCCGAGCTGCTGGCGCTCGGCCGCCCGCTGCTGGTCGGGCCCTCGCGCAAGAGCTTCATCGGGCGGGTCACCGGCCGGCCCGCCGGCGAGCGCCTGTTCGGCACCGCCGGCGCGGTGGCGGCGGCGATCCTGGCCGGGGCGCATCTGGTGCGCGTGCACGACGTGGCGGAGATGGCCGACGTGGCGCGGGTCTGCGACGCGATCCGCGAGGCGGCGTGAGGCGGTCGATGAGAGGCCTCCCATGGCGTCGCTGATCGACCGCATCGGCCTCTTCCTGGCCGCGACCGAGTTCTCCTGGCGCGACGCGCTCGACATCCTGATCGTCGCCTTCATCATCTACGAGCTGCTGCAGTTCATCCGCGGCACGCACGCCGTGCAGATGGCGCTCGGCGCTCTGGTGCTCGTGATCCTGTACTGGACCTCGACGCTGTTCGATCTGCAGACCGTCAACTGGCTGCTGCGGACGTTCCTGCCGTACGTGGTGTTCGGCATCATCGTGGTGTTCCAGTCGGAGATCCGGAAGGTGCTGGCGCACCTCGGCAAGACGCCGCTGCTGGGCGCCTTCAGCGCGGAGAAGACGGAAGGCGTGATCGACGAGATCGTGCTGGCCGCCACGACGCTGGCCGGCCAGCGCACCGGCGCCATCTTGGTGCTCGAGCGCGAGATGGGCCTGCGCAGCTACATCGAGACCGGGATCGGCCTCGACGCCGTGCTGACCTACGACCTGTTGATCAGCATCTTCAACCCGGGGACACCGCTCCACGACGGGGCGGTGATCGTGCAGGGCAACCGCGTCGGCGCGGCCGCCTGCTTCCTGCCGCTGACCGTCAACCCCGAGCTCTCGCGCACGCTGGGCAGCCGACACCGAGCCGCGATCGGCGTCACCGAGGACACGGACGCGCTGGCCGTGGTGGTCTCCGAGGAGACCGGGACGATCTCGCTGGTGAGCGGGGGGCAGATCCGGCGCGGCCTCGACGGCCGCACCCTGAAGATGGCGCTGCTCGAGGCGCTCGAGGTGGACGCCGAAGACCCCGAGCTGGGGCGGACGCCGTCGGAGCCATCCACCGCAAGCGAGGCGCGGCCCACGGCGCCCGTGGGGCGCTCGAGGGAAGAGTGAGCAACCTCCCGCTGCGCCTCGCCAGCCTGGCGCTCGCCTCGCTGCTTTGGTTCGCGATCGCGGCCGAGAAGACGTCCGAGATGGGCGTCACCATCCCGATCGAGCTGCAAAACCTGCCGCCGCGGCTCGAGCTGACCGGCGACGCGGTCAACGCCGTGGAGGTGCGCCTGCGCGCCTCGCCGGGCGTGATCCAGCGCCTGCGGCCCGGCGAGATCACGGCGCAGGTCGACCTCTCGGGCGTCGGCGAGGGCGAGCGCATCGTGCACCTCACCGAGCAGGCGATCCGCGTGCCCTTCGGGGTGCAGGTCGTCAAGATCAACCCGTCGATCCTGACGCTGCACTTCGAGCGCACGCAGGAGAAGCAGGTTCCCGTGCGGCCGCGCCTGATCGGGCGGCCGGCCTCCGGCTTCGAGGTCGTGGAGATCGTGAGCGAGCCCCCAGAGGTGCGCGTGATCGGTCCGCGCGGCCGGGTGGTCGAGACGGAGAGCGCGTTCACCGAGCCCGTCTCCGTGGAGGCCGCCCGCGCCGACGTCGTGGAGGAGGTCTCGATCGGCCTCGACGACCCGGTGCTGCGCCTGCAGCAGGGCTCGCGCGTGCGCGTCACCGCCCGCATCCGCGAGGAGCAGGCGCGCCGCCTGATCGAGGACGTGCCGGTGGAAGTGGTCGGCGGCCGCGGGGGCGCCAGCCCGCGCACGGTGGACGTCGAGATCGAGGGTCCGGCCTCGCTCGTCGCGCAGCTGCGACGCGAGGACCTGCGGGCGACGGCAGATTCCGCGGCCGCGCGCGCCGGACGCGCCCCCGTCGCCGTCGAGCTGGTCTCGCGCCTCGCCGGCGTGAGCGTACGGCGCACCCAGCCGGCGTCGGTCGCGTTGCGAGGGGCGCGTCGATGAGCCAGGGGCACGAGCGGCGGCTGTTCGGGACCGACGGCGTGCGCGGCGTGGCCAATCAGCACCCGATCACCCCCGAGCTGGCGCTGGCGCTCGGCCGCGCGATCACCTTCCAGGCCAGCCGCGGTACCAGCCACCCGCCGCGCATCCTGATCGGCAAGGACACGCGGCTGTCGGGCTACATGATCGAGACGGCGATCGCCTCCGGCGTCTGCTCGATGGGCGGACGCGTGATGCTGTGCGGGCCGATCCCGACGCCGGCCGTCGCGCATCTGACGGTGAGCATGCGCGCGGACGCCGGCATCGTGATCAGCGCCAGCCACAACCCCTACGCCGACAACGGCATCAAGGTCTTCGGCGCCGACGGCTTCAAGCTGCCCGACGCGACGGAAGCCGAGCTCGAGCGCCTGATCGCCGATCCGGAGCTGCTCGGCAGCCGCAAGACCGGCCCGGGCGTCGGGCGCGCCGAGAAGCTCGAGGACGCGCGCGGCCGCTACGTGGTGTTCGCCAAGGCCACCTTCCCGCGCGACCTCTCTCTCGACGGGCTGCGCGTGGTGGTGGACGCCGCGCACGGCGCGGCCTATCGCGTGGCGCCGCTGGTGTTCCAGGAGCTGGGCGCCAAGGTGACGGCGCTCGGCGTCAAGCCGAACGGGACCAACATCAACCGCGATTCGGGCGCCCTGCACCCGGACAACGTGCGGGCCGAGGTCGTCAAGCGCGGGGCCCAGATCGGCATCGCGCTCGACGGTGACGCCGATCGCGTGATCGTGGTCGACGAGAAGGGGCAGATCGTCGACGGCGACGCGGTGATGGCGATGTGCGCGGCGCGCATGCAGCGCGACGGCGAGCTGCGCGGCGGGGCCGTGGTGGCGACGGTGATGAGCAACCTCGGCCTCGAGCGAGCGATCGAGGCCCTCGGCGCCCGGCTGCTGCGCACCCCCGTCGGCGACCGCTACGTGGTCGAGGCGATGCGCCGCCACGGCGCCAACCTGGGCGGCGAGCAATCGGGGCACCTGATCTTCCTCGACCACGCCTCGACCGGGGATGGCGTCATCGGGGCGCTGCAGGTGCTGGCCCTGATGCTGCGCACGGGCAAGCCGCTCTCGGAGCTCGCGCGCAACTCGATGGAACGCGTGCCGCAGGTGCTCGAGAACGTCAGCCTGCCGGCGCGCCGGCCGCTCGAGGAGCTCCGGGGCCTGAGCGCGGCCTGCGATCGCCTGCGCGCCGAGCTGGGCCCCCAGGGCCGGCTGCTGGTGCGCTGGAGCGGGACCGAGCCCAAGCTCCGCATCATGATCGAGGGGCCGGATGCCGCCCGCCTCGAGCACTGGGCCCAGGAGCTGGCGGAGCTCGCCAGGCGCGACAGCGGCTCCGGCCCGGCAGGTGAAGGATCCCCTTGATTCGCGTGGATTCGGTGCCTTGACATCCCCCCGGGGGTCTCGATAGCATGCGACAGCTTCCCGAGGAGGGCCCGCCCATGTTCCGTCGTGTCTCAGCAGTGCTGCTGTCGACGGCGCTCGCAGTGCTGCCGGTGACGAGCATCGCAGCGCCGGCCAGCGGCGTCGTGCAAGGGACCGTGACCGTCGAGGGACAGCCCCTCGCCGGGATGGGCCTTGCCTTGGTCGATCTGAAGAGCGGCGCGATCCATCGCACGAAGTCGAACGCGAAGGGCGCCTTCCGGCTCGATCTGGCCCCGGGCGACTACGTGGTGACCAGCACCAGCCTGGCCGGGCTTTCCGTCGGCCGGGCGCCGTCGCGCGTGGTGGTCGAGGCCGGACGCATCGCCTCGACCGCGATCGACCTCTCGCGTCTGGGCATCACGCTGCCGCAGGAGCCGCCGGCCGGCGGGCCGCAGACGCCCGGCCCGAGCCAGGGACCGCAGCAGTACGGCAACATCACCCACGAGCCGATCGGCTGCCTGGTGGCGGGCCAGTTCCCAGAGATCGACGCCAGCATCGAGAACGCGGCCAACGTGGCCCGCGCCCGCGTCTACTTCAAGTCGTCGCTCGGCGACGCGTACTACTTCGTCGAGATGGTGCTCGAGGACGGCACGGTGATCTTCAAGGGCAAGCTGCCCAAGCCGAAGGTCGAGGCCTCGCCGATCACGTACTACATCCAGGTGGTGACCACGGACTTCGGCGAGAACCAGACGCCCGAGATCGCCGCGCTCGTTGTCGCGGACGAGAGCGAGTGCCCCGAGGGCGTGCGCGTCGCCCCGATCGGGCCGCCCGGAGCGGTCACGGTCTTCTCGGCGGCGACGGCGTCGATCGCGGTGCCCGCCGGGTTCGCTGCCGGCGGCCTCGCCATCGCCGGCGGCACGATCCTGCTGGTGGTCGGCGGCGCGGCCGTCGCGGCCGGCGTCGCGGTCGGCGTCACCAACAACGACACCACGACCACCACCACCACGCCCGCCACGACGCCCACGACCACGACGACGGTTCCGCCGACCGTGACGACGACCACGACGACGACGACGCTGCCGGCGGCCTCCCCGTCGCCCGCGTCGCCCTTCGCCCTTCCGACGACGACGACGTTGCCGCCGATTTCGCTGCCGCCCAGCCAGGACTAAGCACCCGGATCGATCACGCCGTCGAATCAGGGCCCGCCCAGCAGCGGGCCCTTCGTTTTTCCTGGCGCCTCGTATACTTCGGGCCCATGCGCCTCGGAGTCAACGTCGACCACGTCGCCACCGTGCGCCAGGCCCGCCGCGCGCAGCAGCCCGATCCGGTGCGGGCGGCCCTGCTGGCGGAGCTGGGCGGCGCCGACAGCATCACGATCCACTTGCGCGCCGACCGGCGTCACATCCAGGACCGGGACGTCGAGATCCTGCGCCAGGTGATCGAGACCCGGCTCAACCTGGAGATGGCCGCGAGCCAGGAAATGCTGCGCATCGCGTTGACCGTGAAGCCGCACCAGGTGACGCTCGTCCCCGAGCGACGGGAAGAGCTGACCACCGAGGGCGGTCTCGACGTGGTGCTCAACAGCGTGCAGCTGAAGCCGGTCGTGCGCACGCTGCGCGAGGCCGGGCTCTCCGTGAGCCTGTTCTGCGATCCGGAGCTCGAGCAGGTGAAGGAGGCGTACAAGCTCGACGCCCACGCGGTCGAGCTGAACACGGCCGCCTACTCCGACGCCGCCGACCCCCGCACGCGAGAGGCCGCGCTGCGCAAGCTGGTGGACGCCGCCCGCCACGGCCGCAAGCTGGGCCTCGCGGTGCATGCGGGGCATGGCCTCGACTACCACAACGCGGCGCAGGTCGCCGCGCTGCCGGAGATCGGCGAGCTCAACATCGGCCACAGCATCGTGGCCCGGGCGGTGCTGGTGGGGATGGAGCGCGCGGTGCGCGAGATGAAGGACGCCCTGGGCCGCGCCGCCACGCGTTGACCGCCGGGCTGCGAAGCCCTATTCTTCGACCTCACGAACCCCGATCCTCCAGATCCGTCCGGAGACACGATGCTCGAGGCCTACGGGCAGACCGACGTCGGACGCCGTCGGAAGCTCAACGAAGACAACTTCCTCGTGGACGACGAGGCCAGCCTGTACGCCGTCTGCGACGGCATGGGCGGCCACAACGCGGGCGAGGTCGCCTCCAAGCTGGCGATCGAGTCGCTCCACGCGTTCATCGAGAAGAGCCACAAGGAGAAGGAGATCACCTGGCCCTACGGGCTGGACGTGAACCTGACCTTCGACGGCAACCGCCTGAAGACGGCGCTCAAGATGGCCAACCGGAAGGTGTTCCGCGCGGCCGACAACCGCGAGGAGTACACCGGCATGGGCACCACGGCCGTGGCGGCGCTCGTCTCCGGCAGCGTGATGACGGTCGGCTCGGCGGGCGACAGCCGCTGCTACCTGCTCCGCGACGGCGCCCTCAGCCAGATCACCCGCGACGATTCCTGGGTCTCGGCCGCCTGGGCCGAGGGCATCCTGAGCTCCGAGGAGATCGAGCGCCACCCCCTGCGCAACGTGATCACGAAGGCGATCGGCGCCAAGGAAGCGATCGAGATCGACGTCGTCGAGCACTCGCTGCAGCCCGGCGACGTCGCGCTGCTCTGCTCCGACGGCCTGCATTCGATGATCAACGACGAGGCCATCCTCAAGGCCCTGACGCCGAACCCCGGCTCGCTCCAGGAGGCCGCCCAGCGTCTGATCGACGCCGCCAACGAGGCGGGGGGCAAGGACAACGTCTCCGTCGTGCTGCTCCGCTACACCGAGTAGCGGCGCGGGAGCCGCCGCCGTGGGCCCAGGCCGCTACGAGATCCTCGACAAGCTCGGCGAGGGGGCCATGGGCGTCGTCTACAGGGCGCGCGACGCGGCGCTCGGCCGCGTCGTCGCCTTGAAGATGCTGTCGACCGAGGTGGGGGCGGACCGCGAGCAGCGACAGCGCTTCCTGCGCGAGGCCGAGGCGGTCGGCCGCCTGAACCACCCGAACATCGTGCAGGTCTTCGACCTCGGCGAGCGGGAAGGCCACCTCTACATGGCGATGGAGCTGCTGGAGGGAGAGGACCTGCGGGCGCTGATCGACCGCCAGGCCGAGCTGCCGCTGCTCGAGCGCGTCTCCATCCTCGAGTCGATCTGCCAGGGCCTGGGTTACGCGCACTCGAAGGGCGTCGTGCACCGTGACGTCAAGCCGGCCAACATCCTGGTCACGCGCGAGGGCCGCGTCAAGATCCTGGACTTCGGCCTCGCCCGCGTCGCCGAGCGGCAGACGATCACCCGGCGCGGGGTGATCCTGGGGACGCCCGACTACATGTCGCCGGAGCAGGCGATGGGGAAGAGCGTCGACCCCCGCTCCGACATGTTCTCGGCCGGTGGCGTCTTCTTCGAGTTCCTCACCGGCCAGAAGCCCTTCAAGGGCAAGACGCTGCACTCGGTGCTCTACCAGATCATCTCGGAGGAGCCGGAGCCGCTGCTGACGCTCAACCCCGACGTGCCGGCGCGCCTCGCCGCCGTGGTGCACCGCATGCTGCGCAAGCCGCCCGAGAAGCGCTACTCCTGCATGGAGGACGTGGAGCGCGATCTCGCCCTCATCGGCGGCGCGCTGCGCCGCTCCCACTCGCGCTCGGCGGTGCCGCCGCGCGCACTGGCGCCGCCGACGCCCTCCGGCCCCAGCGAGGAGGTGCGCGCTCGCGCCCGCGAGCACGTGAGCCGGGGCCGGCAGCACTTCGACACCGGGCAGTTCGCCCGCGCGCTGTTCGAGGTGAAGGAGGCCCTGGCGCTCGACCCCAGCAACCCCGAGGCCGCCGAGCTGCTGTGGAAGGCCGGCAAGCGCATCCAGGAGGCCGCGCCACCGGGGACTCACTGACAGGCGTATACTCATCCGGTTTGACGCATGGTCGCACCCGCCCGCTCGGACACAGGCTCCAGGGAAAGATCGCAGTCGTCACAGGCGGAGGCCGCGGGCTCGGCAACGCCCTGGTGCGCGCCTTCGCCGGCGAGGGTGCGGCCGTGGCCTTCTCCTACCACGCCTCGCGCGACGGAGCCCTGCGCACGGCGGCGGAGCTGCAAGCCGCTGGCGCCCGCGTGCTGACCGCGCCGGCCGACGCCCGGGAGCCCGCCAGCTTCGCCCGCTTCGTCGAGGACGCCGCCGCGGGCCTCGGCGGGGTCGACGTGCTGGTGAACAACGTCGGGATCTTCCGCCGCGTGCCGCTCGAGGCGCTGCGCGCCGAGGACCTGGCCGAGGCCTTCGCCGTCAACGTGACGGCGGCGGTGCTCGCGGCGCAGGCGGCCGCGCCCCACATGAAGCAGCGCGGCGGTGGAGCGATCGTGAACGTGGCGAGCCTGGGCGCCCTGCGTCCCTGGCGCGCGCACCTGCCGTACTGCGCGAGCAAGGCCGCGCTGGCGATGGCGACCGAGTGCCTGGCGCTGGCGCTCGCGCCCGAGATCCGGGTGAACGCGGTGGCCCCCGGGATCCTGGCGGAACCCGGAGCCGATCCGGCCCTGGCCGAGCGCATCCCGCAGCGCCGCTTCGGGCGCGTCGAGGAGATCGTCGAGCTGATTCTGTTCTTGGTGACGTCGGCCGGATTCACGACCGGTGAGGTCGTGCGCGCCGACGGGGGGCGGGCCCTCGCCTGACGGCGGGCCCGCTCGGGATTCGAGGGAAGGAGTGATCGCGAAGTGAACACGGCGTTCAGCGAGGAGGACAAGCCCTGGAAGACGGACCTGGCCCGCAAGTCGGCACAGCGGCGCCAGCACGTGCTCCAGGAGATCGAGGAAACCGTTCGCAAGGCCGCGTCGTTCGAAGACGCCCTGCGGCAGGCCGTCGAGCTGCTCAAGAAGCGCTTCGCGCGCTTCTCGGGCGTGACGGCCTACGTGGCCGACGGCGAGGACCTTGCGGTGCAGATCTCCATCGACCGGCCCCAGGGGCCGGATCGCATCTGGGCGGGCGGGGGCCCGCTGGCCGACGCCGGGCAGGGGCACGCCGCCACGATCGTCGTCGACGTCGCGGGCGTCCCCACCTGGGCCGCCGTCGGTCTCACCCGGGGCAGCGTGGCCGTGGCGCCGGTGCGCACCGAGGCCGGGCTGTGGGCGATCGTCGAGGTCTGGAGCGACTTCCGCGACGCCTTCACGCCGCAGGACGTGAAGCTGCTGAACGGTCTCGTCGCCGCTCTCGCGAAGAAGACGCCCGCCGCCTGAGGGGGCGCAGGCTGCCCGGGCCGCGCCGTCGCGCCGGCCCGGGCGCGGCGTCAGGTCAGCTCGCCGCAGGCTGCGAGCGTCGCGTCCACCATCCGGTCCGCCGTAAACGCTCGCTCGAAGGCCCTTCTCCCCGCCAGGCCGCAGGCGCTGCGGGCCGTCTCGTCGCCCAGCATCTGCAGCACCGCGCCCGCCAGCGCGGCGGCATCGCGCCGTGGTACCAGGCGGCCCGTGACGCCGTCCTCGACCGCGTCCGGAATGCCGCCGGCCGCGGTCGCCACGATCGGGCGACCGAAGCACATCGCGTCGAGCAGGCTGGTGCCCAAGCCCTCCATCTGCGACGACAGGCAGAATACGTCGAACGCGGGGATCAGCCGGTCGAGGTCGCTCCGGAAGCCGGCGAACAGGCAGCGGCCCTGCAGGCCGCGCGCGCGCGCGTCGGCCTCGAGCTCCGAGCGCAGCGGGCCGTCGCCCAGGATCACGAAGGCGGCGCGCGGCATCGCGGTCAACACGAGCTCGGCGGCCGCCAGCAGCGTCGCGTGGTCCTTGTGCTCGACGAGCGCCGCGACGTTGCCGACGACCAGCGAGCCCTCGGGCACGCCCAGCTCGCGCAGGACCTGCTTTCCGCCGGGCAGGGGTGGGCGGTCGGGCACGCCCTCGTGGACGAGCCGCAGCCTGTCGGCCGCGAGCCCGCTCTGCTCCAGCACGGCGCGGATCGCGCGACTCACCGCGATGACGCCGTCACAGGCTCGGTACTTGGCGCGCGAGAGCGCCCTGCGCAGCGGGAAGTCCACGCGCCGCACCGCGATCGCCCGCGCGCCGCTGGCGCGTGCCGCCAGCAGGCCGGGGAGCAGCGCGTGGGGATCGTGCAGCAACAGCAGCTCGGCTCGCATGCGTCGCGCGAGCCGGGCGAGCGGGACGACGGCCAGCGGCGACAGGTCGCCTTGGAAGCGCAGCGGATGGACGCGCAGCGCCGCGCCGGAGGCACGCTCCGCCAGTACTCCGGCCAGGTGGCAGGCGAGCGTCACCTCGTGACCGCGCTCGGCCATGCCTCGCGCGGTCTGCAGCACCTGATTCTGTCCGCCGCGCCAGCCGCGGGCGGTGTCGACGTGCAGGACCCTCACGCGCGGGAGCGCTCGCGCAGCTTGGCCAGCTTCAGGAAGACGTAGAACGCGTTGAGGCGCGACACGGTGAAGCCCGCCGCGCCGAGCAGGAAGCCGCCCCGCACCAGGTAGTTGCGCACGAAGGCCCAGGCCGGGGCCCCCGCGAGCTCGACGAGGCCCGCGCGCCGGCCCGAGGCGGCGGCCTGCTCGGCCCACAGCGTCGTGTAGCGGTCGATCCGCAGCAGGTGGTCCGACACGCTGGCGTAAGGCCGGTGCTCGAGCTCGCCCCGAAGCCGACCGATCGGGCCGTCGACGCGCGCCGACTCGTGCACGAGCGCGTCGGGCCAGGACGTGCGCCGCCGGTCCAGCAGGCGCAGCTGGGGATCCGGATACCAGTCCGTGCCGCGGATCTCGCGGCCGAGGTAGTGGGTCACGCGCGGGATGCGATAGCCGGCCGGGGCGGACTCGGCCGCGCGCAGCGCCTCGATCTCCTGTCGCAGCGCCGGGGTGACCCGCTCGTCGGCGTCGAGCACGAGCAGCCAGTCGTGGCGCGCGGCCGCGGCCGCGAAGCGGCGCTGGGGAACGAAGCCGGGGAAGGGCCGGTTCTCGACCACGCGTGCGCCGGCCGCCGCCGCGACCTCGCCGGTGCGATCGCGGGATCCGCCGTCGACGACCAGCACCTCGTCGCAGAACGCGGCGCTCGCCACGGCGTCGGCGATCCGTGTCTCCTCGTCCTGCGCGATCAGCACCGCCGAGAGCGGGACCTTCACGCGCTGAGTATAGGGGGAGGCTCTCGCTGCGCTAGAGTCGCGGCGATGGCGCCCGATTCCTCGCTGCTCGAGCTGTTCCGCGAACGCCAGGCCCTGCTCGAGGGTCACTTCCTGCTCTCTTCCGGGCTGCACTCGCCGCGCTACCTGCAGTGCGCGCTGCTGCTCGCGGACCCGCCGCTGGCGACGCGCCTGGGCGCGCTGCTGGCCGAGCGCGTGCAGCCGCTGCTCGCCCGCGTGAGGCCGGCAGCCGTGGTGGCCCCGGCCCTCGGCGGCGTGCTGGTGGCCCACGAGGTGGCCCGGGCGCTCGGCTGCCGCGGCCTGTTCAGCGAGCGGCAGGACGGCGCGATGCTGCTGCGCCGGGGCTTCACGCTCGGCGCCGGCGAGGCGGTGGTGGTGGTCGAGGACGTGATCACTACCGGCGGCTCGACGCGCGAGGTGATCGCCGCGGTGACGGCGGCGGGCGCGCGGGTGCTGGCGGTCGGCTGCCTCGTCGATCGCAGCGCGGGCGCCGTGGATCTCGGTATCCCACGTGCGAGCCTGTTGGAGCTCGAGGTCCCGAGCTGGAGCGCGGCCGAGTGCCCGCTCTGCCGCGAGGGTGGAGCCCCCGTGAAGCCCGGGTCCCGGATGCCGCGCCCGAGCGGAGGCTAGTGCCCTTCGACGCCGAGCCTCGGACCGAGGCGGTTTCGGCGGAGGCCGCCCGCGGCGGAGCGACGTATCGCGTCACGCTCGCCTACGACGGCACCGACTTCGCCGGCTGGCAGCGCCAGGCCGGCCGCCCCGAGCGGACGGTGCAGGGAGAGCTCGAGGCGGCGCTCGAGCGGCTCTCGCGCGGAGCCCGCGTCGCGGTCCACGGCGCCGGGCGCACCGATGCGGGCGTGCACGCGCTCGGACAGGTGGCCTCCTTCCGGCTTCCCCGGAGCTGGCCGCCCGCGGAGCTCGCCCGCGCGCTGAACGCGCTGCTGGCGCGGGACGTGCGCGTGCTGGAGGCCGCGAGCGCTCCCGCCGACTTCCACGCGCGCCGCAGCGCGCTCTCCAAGCGCTACCGCTACGCGCTCGACACCGGCCCGGTCCAGCTGCCCACGCGCCGGCGCTACGCGGCGCACCTGGCGTTCGATCCGGATCGCGAGGCAATGCGTGCCGGCGCGGAGCTCTTTCTCGGACGCAGGGATTTCCGCTCGCTCGCCAGCTCGGGCGGCTCCGCCAGAACCAGCGTGCGGAACGTCACCCGATCCGAGGTCCGTTTCGAGCCGGAGGGCCTGGTCTACGAGGTGGAGGCCGACGGCTTCCTGCGCAAGATGGTGCGCAGCATGGTCGGCGGCCTGCTGGCGGCGGGCCGCGGAGCCTGCAGCGTCGGCGAGCTGCGGCAGGCCCTCGAGGCGCGCGACCGCCGGCGCTGGCCGGCCCCCGCCGAGGCCCGCGGCCTGACGCTGGTGGCGGTGGCCTACGCGCCCGCCCCGCCGCGCCGGTCCGCGGGCGGGGTGTAGACTACCCGCGATCCCGCGATGTCATTACAGGACCTCCTGGCCGTCGTTCCCGCCGGCTCCGAGGAGGAGGCCCTCCTCCAATCGATCGACTTCCGGCGCCTGCCGCGCCACGTCGCCATCATCATGGACGGCAACGGGCGCTGGGCGAAGCAGCGCCAGAAGCAGCGCGTCGAGGGCCACCGCGCGGGCATCGCCTCGGTGCGCGACGTGGTCGAGACCTCGGCGCGGCTCGGCCTCGAGGTGCTCACGCTCTACGCCTTCTCGGTCGAGAATTGGAAGCGACCCGCGGCAGAGGTCGCGACGCTGATGGGGCTGCTCAAGCACTACCTGCGGATGGAGCTGGACACGCTGCTGCGCAACGACATCCGCTTCCAGGTGATCGGACGCATGGGCGACCTGCCGCCCGACGTGCAGGACGAGCTGGGCCGCGGCATCGAGCGCACGCGCGACGCGGAGGGGCTGCGCTTCAACATCGCGCTCAACTACGGAGGGCGCGCCGAGATCACCGACGCCGTGCGCCGGCTGATCGCCGACGTGCTCGCCAACAGCCGCGATCCCTATTCGATCGACGAGACGACGCTCTCGTCCTACCTCTACACCGCCGGCTTGCCCGATCCGGACCTGCTGATCCGCACCAGCGGCGAGCTGCGCGTGAGCAACTTCCTGCTGTGGCAGATCGCCTACGCCGAGATCTGGGTCACCGACGTGCTGTGGCCGGACTTCCGCCGCCGGCACCTGCTGCAGGCGGTCGCCGACTTCCAGAAGCGCGAGCGCCGCTACGGCGGCATCCAGCCGGCCTGAGCCCGATCGCCGCGTGAGCCTGCCCCCGGGTTTCGGCAGCAACCTGGCGCGTCGCGGCCTGACGGCGCTCGTCGCCCTGCCCATGCTGCTGCTCGCCCTCTTCCGTGGCCCGAGCGCGCTGTTCCTGGCGATCGTGGCCGCGGCGATCGCGATCGGCCTCTGGGAGTTCATGGCGCTGCTGCGCGCGCGCGGGCAGCGGCCGCTGCTGTTGGGCGGGGCCCTGCTCGCCGGAGCGCTCTTCGCCGACACGGCGCTGCCGCTGGGCCTCGGCCTTCCGCTGTGGCCCGCCGCCGCGCTGCTACTGCTGGCGTTCGCGCTCGTGCGGCGGGAGATCGAGGAGGCGGTGCCGGCCGCCGCCGGCGCGCTGCTGGGAGCCGTGTATCTCGGGGGCCTGGGCGGGACGATCGCCGCGCTGCGGATCCTGGAGCCCGCCAGCGCCGGCGCCTGGCGCGTGTGCCTGCTGCTCGCGATCATCATGGCCGCGGACACCGTGGCCTACTTCGTCGGGCACGCCTTCGGCCGGCATCGGCTGGCTCCCCGGCTGTCGCCGGGAAAGACGGTCGAGGGTGCCTGCGGAGGGCTGCTGGGCGGCGTAGCCGGCGCGCTCGCCGTTCGCGCCCTGGGCCTGCCCGAGCTGCCGCTCCTGCACGCGGTCGGTCTGGGCCTGCTGGTCACCGCGCTCGGCGTCGCCGGAGACCTCGACGAGAGCATGCTCAAGCGCTGGGCCGGCGTGAAGGACTCGGGGGCGCTCTTCCCGGGCCACGGCGGCATGCTCGACCGCCTCGACAGCTTGCTCTTCGGAGCGCCGGTCCTTTACTATTATTTCCTGAGCGTTCGCTGAAACGGCCCCGCTTCGGGGCCGTTTGCGCTTTATGAGCAAGGGCATCTCCATCCTCGGCTCGACGGGGTCCGTCGGCACGAACGTGCTGCGGGTCGTGGACTCCTTCGCCGGCCGCTTCCGCGTCGTCGGGCTGGCGGCCGGGCGGAGTGTCGACACGCTCGCCGAGCAGATCCAGCGCTACCGGCCCGCGCTCGTTTCCGTCGCGACGCCGGAGGCCCGCGAGGCCCTGCTCCGGCTCGTCGACCCCGGCGCGACCCGCGTCGTGGTGGGCGAGGCCGGCATGGTCGAGGTGGCGACGCAGCAGGACGCGCGCCTGGTCGTCGCGTCCGCCGTCGGCGCCGTGGGGCTGGTGCCCACCTACCGGGCGCTCGAGGCCGGCAAGGACGTGGCGCTCGCGAACAAGGAAACGCTGGTGATGGCGGGCGAGCTGATGCTGGAGCGGGCTCGCGCCAGCGGCGCGCGGCTGCTGCCGATCGACTCCGAGCACTGCGCGATCCACCAGTGTCTCGCGGGCCAGGATCCCGAGTCGGTGCGGCGGCTCGTGCTGACCGCCTCCGGCGGCCCCTTCCGCTCGCGGCCGCAGGCCAGCTTCGCCTCGATCACGCCCGCCGAGGCGCTCAGCCATCCGACCTGGTCGATGGGCCGCAAGATCACGATCGACTCGGCGACGCTGATGAACAAGGGCCTCGAGGTGATCGAGGCGCGCTGGCTGTTCGGCGTGCCGGGCGAGCGCGTCGACGTGTTGATCCACCCGCAGTCGATCGTGCACTCGATGGTCGAGTTCGTGGACGGCTCGCTGCTCGCCCAGCTCGGCGTCACCGACATGCGCTTCCCGATCCAGTACGCGCTCAGCCATCCCGAACGCTGGGGCTCGCCGCTGCCGGGCATCGACTTCACGCGGCCGCTGGCGCTCGAGTTCGAGCCGCCCGACCGCCAGCGCTTCCCGTGCCTGGACCTCGCCTATCGCGCGCTCGCCGCCGGTGGCAGCCTGCCGGCCGTGCTGAACGCGGCCAACGAGGAGGCGGTGGCGGCGTTTCTCGACGGCCGCATCCCCTTCCCGGCGATCCCGGAGACCGTGCACGACGCCATGCAGGCGCACGTGAATCGCCCGCTCGCGGGGCTCGCAGACGTGCTCGCCGCGGACGCCTGGGCGCGGCGCCGTGCGCGCGAGGCGCTGGCCGGGGCGGCCCGCGCCTCCCATTGAGGAGTTCATGGATTTCCTGACCAACACCGCGGCGTTCGTCTTCGTGCTCGGCCTGATGATCTTCTTCCACGAGTTCGGGCACTTCGTGACGGCGAAGGCCTTCGGCATGCGCGTGTTCGTCTTCTCGTTCGGCTTCGGCAGGCGCCTGGCGGGCTTCAAGTGGGGCGACACCGACTGCCGGCTGTCGCTCGTCCCGCTCGGCGGCTACGTGAAGCTCGAGGGCGAGCCCGAGGACCACGTCAGCGAAGACACCAGCGCGCTCGGAGACGGCAAGGACTTCGGCCTGCGCCCGCGCTGGCAGCGCTTCCTCGTCTACCTGGCGGGCCCGTTCGCGAACGGCCTGCTCACGGTGGCGGTGCTGAGCGTCCTCTACATGATCGGCTTCCAGGTGGACGCCGCGCTCTACGACAAGCCGATCGTGGGCGCGTTGGAGAAGGGATCGCCGGCCGAGGCGGCCGGGCTGCGCCCGGGCGACCAGATCCTCGCGATCGACGGCAGGGCACAGCAGAGCTGGGAGGACGCTCAGTACAACGTCCTGATCCGGCCGAACGCCGCGCTCGAGCTGAAGATCCTGCGCGACGGCCAGGAGCAGGTGGTGAGCGTCCGCTCCGGCTCCACCTCGGCGGAGAAGGTCGGCACCATCGGCGTCTACCCGCTCGTGCGCATCGGTCAGGTGTTGCCGGGGAAGCCCGCGGAGCAGGCCGGCCTGCGTCCCGACGACGCCATCCTGCGCATCGGCGACACGCCCGTGCGCAGCTTCGGAGAGATCCCGCCGCTGCTGGCGGCGGCCAAGGGTGCGCCGCTCGCGGTCGTCGTCTGGCGCGACGGGCGCAGCTTCGACCTGACGCTCACCGCACGCGACGAGGGCGACGGCCCCCGCATCGGCATCGGGCCGAAATTCGTGACCCGCCGCTTCGGGCTGTTCGCCGCGGTGGGCGAGGCCCTGCGCTGGTCGTGGAACATGACGCGGCAGACCTTCGAGGTCCTCGGCCGCCTCGTCACGGCCCAGATCTCGCCGAAGACGATGATGGGCCCGCTGGGCATCGCCAAGGCCTCGGGCGACGCCGCGCGCGGCGGGCTCGGGCCGCTCTTCTACCTGGTGGCCGTGATCAGCCTGCAGATCGGCATCATGAACCTCTTCCCGCTGCCGCCTCTGGACGGGGGCCATCTCGCGATCCTCGCCGGCGAAGGCCTGCTGCGGCGCGACTTCAGCGTGACCGTCAAGACCTGGCTGCTGAATGCGGGCGCGATGGTGCTCTTCCTGCTGATCGGCCTGGTGCTCTACTCGGATCTCAGCAAGACCAGCTGGCTGGGCCGCTTCCTGCCCTGAGGCCGGGCGGAGCCCACGCCGCCGCGTCAGCGAGTCGCGCGCGGGCTCGCCGGCGCGGGCTCGAACACGTGCAGTCCGCCGCTGGCCGTGGCGGCGAGCAGGCGGTCGCCCGGCTCGACCAGCAGGCGCCAGACCCGGTCCGGCACAAGGCCTTCGGTGCCGAACGACGACCAGCTGACGCCGCCGTCGGCGCTGCGGAAGAGCCCGCCGCGCGCGAAATCGGAGGCCCAGACGAAGCGGCCGTCCGCATCGGCGGCCAGCGCCTCGACGTCGGTCGCGGAGAAGGCGAACACCCGAGCCCAGGTCTGGCCCCAATCCGCCGAGCGGAACAGGCCGACGGCCGTCGCCGCGAACGCCAGATCGTTGCGGCCCGGCACGAACAGGAGCTGCGTCAGCCGTGCGTCCGTCGGGCCCGTCGAGAAGAGCGCGAAGCTCAGGCCGGCGTCGCGGCTCTCGTAGATGCCCACCGGCGTCGCCGCCAGCACGTCGCCGTTGGGCCGCAGCGCCAGCGCCGAGACCGTGCGAACGCTGCCGAGCCGCTTGGCGGCCCAGGTCCGCCCACGGTCGCCGCTGTACAGCAGCCCTTTGTCGGTGGCTGCCAGCCAGGCGCCGTTCGCCAGCACCAGCAGCTCGGCGACCTGAGGCTGCAGATCGATGCCGCCCACCACGGTCGCGAGGCGCTGCCAGCGGCCAGCGCCCCTCGCCAGCACGAAGATGCCGTCGTCGGTGCCCGCGAGCAGCTCCGCGCCCGCCGCCGCGAGGGACGCGACCTCGCGGCCCTCGAGGCCGCCGGCGAGCGTCCGCCACGGGCCCTGTGGCCGGGGGGCCTGCACGACGCCGCCGTGCCGGCGGTCGTGCCCGAGCGCCGCCAGGTAACGGGGCTCCGCCGGATCGCGCAGCACGCGGGCCACGTAACGCGCGGAGAAGCCGGCGTTCGAGGCCTCGAAGCTGCGGCCGCCGTCGAGGCTCTTCAGCACGCCGGCCCCGTCGGTTCCGATCAGCACGCGTCCGCCGGGAAGCACGGCGAGCGCGTTGACGACCAGCTCGCGCGCGGTGCGCGGCTCCCAGGAGCGCCCGCCATCCTCCGAGAGCCACAGTCCCTCGGTGGTCCCCGCGAAGAGCCGCTCGGGCCGCGCGGGATCCTGGGCGAACGTGCGCGTGCGCCGGCTGCTCGCGGGGATGCCGCGCAGCTTCGTCCAGGCCCGGCCGGAATCGTTCGAACGATAGATGCCGGTGCAGGCGGCTGCGTAGACCGTGCTCGGTCCGCGCGGGTCGAGCGTCAGGCTGAACACGTCCGAGTCGAACACCATCCCGTTGGAGATGCGCGTCCAGTTGCGCCCGCCGTCGCTGCTCCTCCAAGGCAGCCGCCAGGTGCCGGCGTAGATCACCGCGGCGTCGCCGGGATCGATCGCCACCGACTCGAACATGCGCAGGCCCTCGTGGCCGTCCGGCGTCAGCCGGCTCCAGGAAGCGCCCGCGTCGGTCGAGGCGAAGACGCCGTCGAGCGCGCCCGCCACCAGCCGGGCAGGATCCGACGGCGCGAAGGCGATCGCGCGCACCGAGCGGCCCGCGACGCCCTCGAAGATCTCGAACGAGCGGCCGCCGTCGCGGCTGCGCGCGACACCGCCGCCCGAGCCCGACACCTCCCAGTAGCCGACGAGCACGTCGCCCGTCGGCGTCACCGTGAGGCTGTCGAGGCTCATGCCGCGCAGGGGGAATCCCGGCTCCATCCGCCGCCAGCTCTCGCCGGCGTCGTCGGAACGGAAGAGGACGCCGTCCGCGGTGCCGAGGTAGACGCGTGCCGGGTGGGTCGGGCTCGCCGCCAGCGTGCGCACGTCGCCGCCCAGCGGCCCGACCGGGCGCCAGGCCTGCGCCTGGGTCAGGGGTGCGCAGAGCGTCAGGGAAGCGAGAGCGAGCCGGCGTGCGACGCGCATCGAGATGCGTTCCTCCGCAAACGAAAAGGGCGCGGCTCCCGTGGAGCCGCGCCCGCTGTGACTCTCGGCCGGACCGGCCTAGTCGTCGCTCTCCGGCACGGCCGCGCCCTCCGGCACGAAGATCACCTCCACGCGGCGGTTCTTCGCGCGCTCCTTCACGGCGGTGCCCATCGACACGGGCTTGCTGGCTCCGGCGCTGCGCACGCTCACGCGCGCCTCGTCGACGCCGCGCTCCTTCACGAGGTAGTCCTTGACGGCCTCGGCGCGCTTGCGGCCGATGACGTCGGGATAGCGCTCACCCTTGTCGGCATGGCCGACGATCACCACGCGGCTGCGCGGATCCTGGCGCAGGCGCGAGGCGACGTCGTCGAGGCACGCCTTGTCGATGTTGTTGAGGCGCGACAGATTGCGGGGGAAGCCGGCCGAGTCGCAGGCCGTCACAGCCTCGGGCGTCTTGGCGGGAGCCTCGACGCGCACCTGGGTGCTCGCCTCGGCCGTGCCGCCGCGACCGTCGGAAACGCGCACGGTGACGGTCACGTTGGTGCCCGCGGGGACGCCGGCGCAGTCGAGCGTCGCGTCGGCCCCGCTGCCGCTCACGCGGCAGTTGCTGGCGCTCCACTGATAGCTGAGCGGGTCGCCGTCCGGATCCGAAGCCGTCGCATGGCAGCGCTCCGTCTCGCCGGGCAGGATCGTCGGACGCTCGCAGGTGACCGACACCGTCGGCGGCCGGTTGGCCGGCGGCGGGGGCGGCGGAGGCGGCGTGTAGATCTCTCTCGCCGGGGTCCCGGGGTGATAGCCGACCGAGGCGCGGATGCCGGTCGAGCTCTGCGTGCCCGAGTTGAGGCCGCGATCGTCGAAGGCGAGGTTCCAGGAGAGCGCCGGCCGCACGAACCAGCCGGGCTTGATGTGGATCACCGGCCCGACCACGAAGTCGACCGGGTTCGTCTGCTCGAAATCGCCGCCGCTGTACGACTTGCCCACCAGCTCGGCCTGCAGCTGGAAGATCCGCAGCGCCGGCAGGTTGATCCCGACGCCCCATTCGAAGGCGTTGCCGATGTCGAGCAGGTCGGGATCGGAGTTGATCTGGTAGCCGATCGTCGCGTGGAGGTCCGCCGCGCGGTCGAGGCTCTTCGACAGGATCAGGTTCCCGCCGAAGGAGGCCTTGCCGGTGCCGAGCCCTTTCGCCTCGTCGGCGGTCGGCAGCTTGACGTAGCCCTTCAGGGCGAGGCCGACGCCGTCGGCGCGGTAGTCGTCGAGCAGCTTGTACTTGACGCCGACGCGCAGGTCACCGAAGCCCGTCTGCCAGCCCGGCGAGCTGGCGGAGGTGCCCGCGAACGGGTAGTCGTTCACGAAACCGGCCTGGCTCGGCGCGTCGACGTCCGCGCGGTTCTGCAGGCCCATCGATCCGAACAGCTCCAGGCGGTCGGTGGCCCCGTAGCCCACCGAGAGCCCGTGGATCGAGATGTCGAAGTCCTGCGGGTCACGATCGTAGTTCTCGCGGAACAGGCTGAACGACACGCGCCCCTTTGGCAGCGTGTAGGCCGAGGACAGGCTGAAGAGCCCAGTGTCGCCGCCGTACGTCGGCGTCGCCGGGCGCGCTTCGAAGTCCTTGCCGTCGATGGTCAGGATCCAGGTCTTGACGTCCTGTCTCTCGACCGTGCCGGCCGGCGCCGTCTGCGCCAGGACCGCGGGAGCGAGCGCCAGCAGCGCGGCGAGCGCCCACGGCGTCGAACGTCGTGTCATGGATGTTCCTCCTTCGGGGGGCCCGGAAGGGACGGACACGCAGTCCCCGAGCGAGCCAATCTCAAGTCTATCAGGGCTCAAGGCCGAATCTCCACCGCGTTCTCCACGGGTTGCCGGGCCGCGTCCCGGGCCAGCAGGCCCGCCAGGTCGCGCTCGGCCCCGGTCGCGACGCGACCGTGAATCACGATGCGATCTCCTCTGACGGCGGCCTGGAGCGCGTAGGCCGCCAGGTGCTGGTTCGAGCGGAACGCCCGCGCGATCGCCGCCAGGCGCTCGTCTTGCCGCTCCGGGACAGCCTGCCCGGGCAGCGCCAGGGCGTCGGTGACGCTGCTCACACCCGGAACCCGGGCCGCCGTCTCCAGGGCCAGGCGCTCCAGGGCCGCGCTCGGCACGCTGCCCGCAAGGCGCACGTCCCGCCGGAAGGCCTGGACCTCGATCGGCAGGTCCTTCAGCTGCCGGTTCAGGGAGAAGGCCAGCCGGACCTGGACCTCGATCCCCTCGTCGTCGAGCCTCTCGCCCAGGGAGCGACCCCGATCCGGCTGCGCCGCCCGAGGCCCCCCCACGCGAAGCTGGTTCACCACCTGGCGCACGTCGGGGACCGCCCCGGCGACGCGCTCGAGCGCGCCCCGCAGCTCCGGGGTCGGCAGCGTGCCGCGCAGCGTGACGACGCCGTTCTCGGTCGAGACTGCGACGGCGTACGGCTTCAGCTCGCGGTCGAGCCCGAACGCCGTCCTGACCGCCGCCGTGATCGCCGTGTCCTGGATCTGTCCGCCCAGCTCGCCGAGCGAGCCCGCCGGCCCCCCGGCCCCCTGCGTCTTCCACAAGTAGAGACCGCCTCCGACGAAGGCCGCCAGGATCACGAGCGCTACGAGCCGGCCGAGCATCGGACCGATTCTAGGGCGCGCTCGCCGTCTCGACCGTGCCGGGGCGACATGCTCTAATCCGAGCTTCCGATGAATGCCGAGGCGGAGCGGGAAGCGGGGATCGAGCGCTTCGACCTGATCGTGATCGGGTCGGGTCCCGCCGGAGAGAAGGGCGCCGCGCAGGCGGCCTACTTCGGCAAGCGCGTGGCGCTCGTCGAGAAGAGCCGCTTCCTGGGCGGGGCGGGCGTCAACACCGGCACCGTGCCCAGCAAGACCCTGCGCGAGACGGCCCTCTATTTCTCGGGCCTGCGCCAGCGCGGCCTGTATGGGGTCGACTACCAGATCAAGCCCGACATCACGGTGAGCGACTTCATGTACCGCAAGGACGAGGTCGTGCGCTCGCTCTGGAAGATGATCACCGCCAACATCCAGCGCCACCAGATCGAGCTCGTGCGCGGCGCCGCCCGTTTCGAGGACCCGCATACGCTGCGCGTGAGCGTCGAGGGCGGCGCCCCGCGGGTGCTCACGGCGCCGGTCGTGCTGATCGCGACGGGCTCCTACCCGAACTGGCCGGCCGGCATCCCGCGCGACCCGGCGCGGCTGTACGACAGCGACAGCGTGCTCGAGATGGACCGCATCCCGCGCTCGCTGGTGGTGGTCGGCGCCGGCGTCATCGGCTGCGAGTACGCGACCATCTTCCGCGCGCTCGGCGTGCAGGTGACGCTCGTCTGCGGCCAGCAGCGCCTGCTGCCCTTCCTCGACCAGGAGATCTCCGACCGGCTGGCGACGCAGGTGGGGCTGCTCGGCCTGAAGCTCGTCTTCGACGAGAGCGTCGAGGAGCTGAATCTCGACGCGCCGCACGTGCGGTTGCGGCTGCGCGGCGGGGACTGGCTCGAGGCGGAGCGCGTGCTGTTCGCGACCGGGCGCATGGGCGCCACTGCCGGGCTGGGGCTGGAGCGGATCGGCATCCAGCCCGGACCGCGCGGGCACCTCAGCGTCAACGAGCACTACCAGACCGCGCTGCCCCACGTCTACGCCGCGGGCGACGTGATCGGCTTTCCGTCGCTGGCCTCGACCTCGATGGAGCAGGCGCGGGTCGCCATGTGCCACGCCTTCGACCTGCGCTACAAGGAGCGCGTCTCGGCGCTGCTGCCCATGGCCGTCTACACGATCCCCGAGATCGCGTCGGCGGGGGAGACCGAGGAGAGCTGTCGCGCCAAGGGCATCGCCTGCGCCGTCGGTCGCGCCCACTATCGCGGGAACAGCCGCGGCCAGATCATCGGCGACCTCTCGGGGCTGCTGAAGCTGATCTTCCGGCCCGACGACGGGCAGCTGCTGGGCGTCCACGTGCTCGGCGAGATGGCCTCCGAGCTCGTCCACGTGGGCCAGCTCGTGCTGCACTTCGGGGGCGGTCTCGACGACCTGATCGACGCCGTCTTCAACTACCCGACGCTGGCCGAGGCTTACAAGTACGCCGCCTACGACGGCCTCGGGGCGATGGCAGCGGCCCGCGCGAAGCTGGCGCGGCCCTGACGGGGATTCCAGGCCGCCGGCGCTTCCTGTACACTGACGATTCGCGCGGCCCTCTCCGCGGGACGGATCCGCGAGGGATGGTGGAGCGCAGGCGCCTGCTCCGGGCTCGCAGCCTTTGGAGGGGGACCAGGCACCAACACTCGAGGACGAGATGTCGAGTTTCGTGACGAGCACTGCCGAGATCGCCGGGGCCAGCCGGCGGGCCGTCGAGGCGGCCAAGGCGCGCCGCCGGCTCTACCCCGTGACGGGCGTCTACACCTTCGTCTCCCTGACCCTGCTCGCCCTGGGCCTCGCCTCGCAGCGGCCGCTGCGGGCGCTGGGCTTCTACGGGCTCGGCTTCGCGGTCTGGACCTGGGTGGAGTACGAGGTCCATCGCTACGTCCTGCACGGCCGCTTCCCCGACGGGCCTGGGCTCTGGCGCCACTTCCTGCACGAGGCATTCGATCACCTGCACTGGGAGCACCATGCGCGGCCGTGGGACGGCAACCACGTGAACGGCACGCTGAGGGACACGGGCGCTTTCGTGGCGCTCTTCTTCGGACTCGGCCTGCTGGCGCCACCCTTCACCGCGACGATGCTAGTGGCGGGCATCATCCAGGCCTACATCCTCGAGGAGTGGGTCCACCACTCGGTCCACTTCTGCTCGTTCGAGGGACGCTACTTCCGCTACATCAAGCGCCATCACCTGTACCATCACAGCCCGGTGGGCTCCGAGGTTGGGTACGGCCTGACGAGTGGCGTCTGGGACGTCGTGTACGACACGCGCATCCCCCGGGAGATCCGGGAGCGCCTGTACGCGCCGAGCCGGCGCGCGGCCTGAACCCGCGGCGCGGGGCGGTCCTCGCGGCAGCCGGGCTCTGCCTGCTGGCATCCTGGGCCGGCCTCGCCGGGGCGGCGGGGCGGCCCGGCGAGCGCATCACGCTTCGCTTCTCCTACCTCGGGCTGACGGCGGGGGAGGGCACGCTGCGCGTGCTGCCCGGCGAGCGGGCCGGCCGTGACGTCCTCCACTTCGTGACGGAAGCGCGCAGCCAGGGCTTCTTCGCCTGGCTGCTCCGCTACAAGGTGGACGACCGCACCGACGCCTGGTTCGACCCGGCCGCTGGTTGCTCGCTCGGCATCGAGAAGCGCTTGCGCGAGGGCAAGGCGGTGCGCGACCAGACGGTCGTCTTCGACTGGGCGGCCGGGACGGCGCGCGTCGCCGACCGCAAGCTCGAGCACGAGAGCTTCGAGGTCGGGCCATGCCCGCTCGACGTGCTCTCTGCGCTGCAGGTGATGCGCCTGCGCGGCGTGCCCGCCGCGGCGCCGCTCGAGCTCGAGGTGTTCGACAACGGCAAGCGCTACCTGCTGCGCTTCCTGCGCCTCGGCCGCGAGCGGCTCGACCTGCCCGCCCCGCTGGGCCCCGCGACGCCGACGCTGGTGGTCGAGCCGCTGCTCGCGGAGGGCACCGGCCTGTTCGTGAAGAGCGGCCGGCTCAAGCTCTGGATCACCGACGACGAGCGGCGCGTGCCGGTGCGGCTGCGGACCAAGGTGCCGATCGGCTCCGTCTCGGCGGACCTCGTCGTCTACGAGCCCTGAGGCTGAGGACCGCTAGGGCATCACCTTGCGGTGGCGGGCGACCTCTTCCTCGTAGTACTTGCGATAGAGCACGTCCCACTCGCTCGAGCCCTCGAGCACGCCGCGCTTCAGGCTCTCGAGCTTGCGGCGCACCAGCGCGTCGATCGTCTCGTCGGCGCGCATCTCGCTCTCGATCAGCCGCAGCACGAGCTGGCGGATCTCCTGCGGGTCGGCGAAGTAGTCGATGCCGTCGTCGTCCTCGATCACCTCGAGCACGACGTGGGACAGCTTGAGGATCTTCTCGCGCGAGAGCTTCACAACGAGAGCTTCACAAGATGATGCCCTTCTCCTTGGCCAGCTTGCGCTTCAGGGCCTTGAAGAGGTCGGTGTAGGTGATGTCCTGGCGCTCCATCTGCGAGGTGTGCTGCGAGAGCAGCTCGCGCACCTCCTCGTTCAGCCGGTCCTCCACCGAGAGCTCCTCGGCGATCGCGCGCGCGATCGCCTGCACGACGCGCTCCGGGCTGTCGACCTCGATCTGGCCGTCGGCGACGAGCGTCTTGACGATCTTGCGCGAGATGAACTCGATCTCGTCGGTACTCAGCCGCATCTGCGCGGCGGAGTATAGCAGCCGCTCTCTCGCGTGCGCGTTTTGGCTCGTTCTTGACGCCCTAGAACCGGTGTTCTACAGTCCTGAGCCGAACGGACCAGCTCTTCGAATCGCGCAATTCGGAGATTCCGGCGCAGCCATGTCTCAGATCTTCCATCACAGCACCAACACGCTCTCCAGGGTCAGCGTCTTCGGCGCGGTCTTCGCCCTGGGCGGCGGCCTGCTGCTGGTGGCCGAGCTGAACCGCTCGGGCTACGTCACGCGGGCGGGCGTCGCGCGCGATCAGCCGATCCCGTTCAGCCACCAGCACCACGTCGGCGGCATCGGCCTGGATTGCCGTTACTGCCACACCGCGGTCGAGAAGTCGGCCGTCGCCGGCGTGCCGCCGACCAAGACCTGCATGAACTGTCACACGCAAATCTGGAACGACAGTCCCACGCTCGAACCGGTGCGCGCGAGCTTCCGCGAGGACGAGTCGATCGAGTGGGTGCGCGTGCACGACCTGCCCGAGTTCGCCTACTTCGACCACAGCGCCCACGTGAACAAGGGCGTCGGCTGTTCGACCTGCCACGGCCGCGTCGACAGGATGCCTCTGGTGTGGCAGCAGAGCTCGCTGCAGATGGAGTGGTGCCTCGAGTGCCACCGCGCACCCGAGCGCTTCGTGCGGCCGAAGGAGGAGGTCTTCAACGTGGCGTACCAGCCGCCCGCGAACCAGCTCGAGCTCGGCCGGGAGCTCGTGAAGAAGTACGGAATCCAGGCGCGCACGAGCTGCTCCACCTGTCACCGATGAGCGAAACCCCCGACGGCCGGCCGGTCCGCCTGCGGGCCGAAGCCAGCGCGCTGCGCGCGCGGTTCGAGGGCCAGGGCGGCCCCGCCTACTGGAAGAGCCTCGACGAGCTCGCGCGGACCCCCGAGTTCGAGGAGTTCGTCCAGCGCGAGTTCCCGCCGGGCGCCTCCGAGTGGGACGACCCCGCCGGCCGCCGCGGCTTCCTGAAGCTGATGGGCGCCTCGCTCGCGCTCGCGGGCCTGTCGAGCGCCTGCACGCGCCAGCCCGAGGAGCGCATCGTCCCCTACGTGAAGACACCCGAAGGCGTGGTGCCCGGGCGGCCGCTGCACTTCGCCTCCTCGCTGCAGGACGGCGGCTACGCCCGCGGCGTGCTGGTCGAGAGCCACGAAGGACGGCCGACCAAGATCGAGGGCAACCCCGAGCACCCGTCGAGCCTGGGCGGCAGCGACGCCCTGGGCCAGGCCGAGATCCTCAACCTGTACGACCCCGACCGTTCTCAGACCGTGCTGAACCTCGGGGAGATCCGCGGCTTCGGCGACTTCATCTCCGCGATCAAGCCGTTGATGGATGCCCAGCGGACGGTGAAGGGCGCGGGCCTGCGCATTCTGAGCGGGCTGGTGACCTCGCCGACGCTGGCGAAGCAGCTCGAGGACCTGCTGAAGGAGCTGCCCGAGGCGAAGTGGCACCAGTGGGACCCGCTCGCGCGCGACGGCGCCCACGCCGGGGCGCTGCTCGCCTTCGGCGAGCCGGTCGACGCTCGCTACGACTTCGAGAAGGCCGACGTGATCGTCTCGCTCGACGCCGACTTCGTCTCGAGCGGGCCGGGCCGCCTGCGCCACGTGCGCGAGTTCGCGCGCCGGCGCAAGGTGAGCGGCCATCACGCAGAGCTCAACCGGCTCTACGTCGTCGAGAGCACGCCGTCGCTCGCCGGCTCCGTGGCCGATCACCGGCTGCCACTGCGGCCCGCGGAGGTGGAGCTGTTCGCGCGGGCGCTGGCGCAGGCCGCCGGCCTCGGCGTCGCCACCGGCAGCGTCTCGCCCGAGCTGCAGCGCTTCGCCGAGGCGGTCGCGCGTGACCTGCGCGCGCACGCCGGCCGCGGGCTGGTGCTGGCGGGCGACTCGCAGCCCGCCGCGGTGCACGCGCTCGCCCACGCGCTCAACCAGGAGCTCGGCAACGCCGGCTCGACCGTGACCTACTCGGCTCCGCTGCTCGCGCGCCCGGTCGAGGCCGCCAGCTCGCTGCGCGAGCTGGTCGACGACCTCGAGGCCGGCAAGGTCTCGCTGCTGGTGATCCTGGGCTGCAACCCCGTCTACGACGCGCCTGCGGACCTGGGTTTCGCGAAGGCCGCCGAGCGGGCCGGCATCCGGGTGCACCTCGGCCTCTACCAGGACGAGACGGCGCTCCAGTGCCATTGGCACGTGCCCGCCGCGCACGCGCTCGAGAGCTGGAGCGACGCCCGTGCCCACGACGGCACGCTCGGCATCGTGCAGCCCCTGATCGCGCCGCTCTACGGGGGCCGCTCGCCGCACGAGCTGCTGTCGGTGCTCCAGGGCCGCGGCGAGCGGGCGGGCTACGAGACGCTGCGCGAGAGCTGGAAGGCGCTGCTGGACGGCCAGGACTTCGAAGCGCGCTGGAATCGAGCCCTGCACGACGGCGTCCTCGCGGGCAGCGCGCTGCCGGCGAAAACGGTGACCGCGCGGCTCGGCGAGTGGGCCCAGGTGGCGCCGAAGGCGCCGGCCGCCGGCCTCGACGTGCTGTTCCGGCCGGACCCGAACGTGCTCGACGGCCGTTACTCCAACAACGGCTGGCTGCAGGAGCTGCCGCGGCCGCTCACCAAGCTGACCTGGGAAAACGCCGTGCTCGTCGGACCGCGGCTCGCGCAGCGGCTCGGGATCTCCGTTTCCGCCACCGCCCGCGGCACGACCACCGACGTGGTCGAGGTGCGCGTGGGGGAGAAGGCGGTCCGCGGACCGGCCTTCGTGGTTCCGGGCCAGCACGAGGAGTGCGTGACGCTGTTCCTCGGCTACGGGCGCGCCCATGCCGGCCGCGTCGGCACGGGGATCGGGTTCGACGTCTACCCGCTGCGGACGCAGCTGGCCGCCTGGAGCGCCGCGGGCGGCGCGCTGGCGAAGACCGGCGCGCGCGCGATGCTCGCCTGCACCCAGGACCACTGGACGCTCGAGGCGGAGAACGACCGCGCCGCCGAGAGCCGCCAGCTGGTGCGCGCGGTGACGGTCGCCGAGTACAACCAGAACCCCGAGATCGTGCGCGAGAAGGGCGAAGACCCGCCGCAGGGCCTGTCGCTCTACGCGCCCTGGAAGTACGAGGGGCACGCCTGGGGCATGGCGATCGACATGAGCGCCTGCGTCGGCTGCAACGCCTGCGTCGTCGCCTGCACCTCCGAGAACAACATCCCGGTCGTCGGCAAGGACCAGGTCGCGCGCGGCCGTGAGATGCACTGGATCCGTGTCGACCGCTACTACAGAGGCTCGCCCGAGCGCCCCGAGGCGCTCGAGACGTACCACCAGCCGATGACCTGCCACCACTGCGAGAACGCGCCCTGCGAGGTCGTGTGCCCCGTCGCCGCCACCACCCACAGCGACGAGGGCCTGAACGACATGGTCTACAACCGCTGCGTGGGCACGCGCTACTGCTCGAACAACTGCCCCTACAAGGTGCGCCGCTTCAACTTCTTCCTGTACCAGGACTGGACGACGCCGAGCCTGAAGGCGATGCGGAACCCGGACGTGACGGTGCGCAGCCGCGGCGTGATGGAGAAGTGCAGCTACTGCGCGCAGCGGATCAACCAGGTGCGCATCGACGCGAAGAACCAGGGGCGTCCGATCGAGGACGGCGAGATCCAGACCGCCTGCCAGCAGGCCTGTCCGGCCGAGGCGATCGTGTTCGGCGACCTGAACGACCCGCAGAGCCGCGTCGCCCGGCTGAAGGCCGAGCCGCGAAACTACGGCCTGCTGACCGAGCTCGGCACGCGCCCGCGCACCAGCTACCTGGCGCCCGTCAAGAACCCGAACCCGGAGCTCGCATAGGGCCATGGCCAGCGGCACGCCCGAGCACGCCCAGCTGCCTCACGACGAGCGCTTCCAGTCGGAAACCGACCGCCTGATCGCACCGGGCCACGACTTCGGCACGGTCACCGACAAGATCAGCGAGATCGTGCTCAAGCGGCGCACGCCGCTCGGCTGGTTCGTCGGCTTCGGCATCTCGTTCGCGCTGCTGCAGCTGTTGCTGGTGGCGATCGTCAACCTGCTCTTCCGCGGCATCGGCGTGTGGGGGCCCACGGTCCCGGTCGGCTGGGGCTTCGACATCATCAACTTCGTGTGGTGGATCGGCATCGGCCACGCGGGCACGCTGATCTCGGCGATCCTGCTGCTGCTGCGGCAGGCCTGGCGCACCTCGATCAACCGCTTCGCCGAGGCGATGACGCTGTTCGCGGTGTCGTGCGCGGCCTTCTACCCGATCTTCCACACCGGCCGGCCCTGGGTCGCCGCCTATTGGCTGTTTCCGTACCCGAACACGATGGGCCTGTGGCCGAACTTCCGCAGCCCGCTGATCTGGGACGTGTTCGCGGTCTCGACCTACGCCTCGGTGTCGGCCCTGTTCTGGTTCATCGGGCTGATCCCCGACCTCGCGACGCTGCGCGACCGCGCGCAGAGCCGGCCCTTCAAGGTCGTCTACGGCATCCTGGCGATGGGCTGGCGCGGCTCGGCCCGCCATTGGCACAACTACGAGACCACCTACCTGCTGCTGGCGGGGCTGGCGACGCCGCTGGTGCTCTCCGTGCACACGGTGGTCAGCTTCGACTTCGCGGTGGGCGTGGTGCCGGGCTGGCACGCCACGATCTTCCCGCCCTACTTCGTGGCGGGCGCCATCTACGCCGGCTTCGCGATGGTGCTGACGCTGGCGATCCCCTTGCGCCGCTTCTACGGGCTCGAGGACTTCATCACGATGCGCCACCTGGAGAACATGGCCAAGGTGATGCTGGCGACGGGGCTCGTCGTCGGCTACGGCTACATGATGGAGGTCTTCTTCGGCTGGTACAGCTCCAACCAGTACGAGCGCTTCATGATCTGGAACCGCATCAGCGGGCCCTACTGGTGGGCCTACTGGGCGCTGATCTTCTGCAACGTGCTGGCGCCCAACACGCTGTGGGTGCCGCGCCTGCGCCGCAGCGTGCCCTTCCTGTTCGGCGTCGCGCTGGTGGTCAGCGTCGGCATGTGGCTCGAGCGCTACGTGATCATCGTGACCAGCCTGCACCGTGACTTCCTGCCGAGCTCCTGGGGCCTGTACGCCGGCACCCCCTACGACTGGGCGGCGTTCGTGGGCACGATCGGGCTGTTCCTGACCCTGATCTTCCTGTTCGTGCGCTTCCTGCCGGCGATCTCGATCTTCGAGATGCGCACGATCCTGCCCGGCGCCGCGGGCGAGGAGCAGCAGCCGTGAGCGCCCGGCCGCCGATCTACGGGCTGATGGCGGAGTTCCACGACCCGGAGCACGTGGTGGACGCCGCCCACGTCGTCCACGAGGCCGGCTACCGCAAGGTCGAGGGCTATTCGCCCTACCCGATCGAGGAGCTGGCGGAGGCCCTCGGCGTCCACCACTCGCCGATGCCGGCGATCGTGCTGGGCGGCGGTGTGCTCGGGCTCCTGAGCGGCCTGGGGCTCGAGTACTGGGCTTCGGTGGTCGCCTACCCGATGAACATCGGCGGCCGGCCGCTCGCGAGCTGGGTGGCGTTCATCCCGCCGGCCTTCGAGACCACCATCCTGTTCGCGGCCTTCGCCGGCGTCTTCGGCATGCTGGCCGTGAACGGGCTGCCCCAGCCCTATCACCCGGTGTTCAACGTGCCCGCGTTCGCGCTCGCCTCGCGGGACAAGTTCTTCGTGTGCGTCGAGTCGAGCGACCCGCGCTTCGACCCCGAGGCCACGCGCAAGTTCCTGGAGGGCCTGCCGCACGTGAGCGCCGTCCACGAGGTGGACCACTGATGGCCGGCCGCGGAGCCGGGCGCGCGCGCGTCCTCGCCGCGGGGCTGGCGCTGGCGATCGCCGGCGCGGGCTGCCGCCAGGACATGCACGACCAGCCGCGCTACAAGCCGTACGCCAAGACCGACTTCTTCGGCGACGGCCGCTCGGCCCGGCCGCTGGTCGCGGGCACGATCGCGCGCGGCATGCTGCGCGAGGACACGGTCTTCTTCACGGGCAAGCAGGGCGGCCAGTTCGTCGAGGCTCTGCCGTTCCCGCTGACCGAGGCCGTGCTGCGCCGCGGCCAGCAGCGCTTCGGCATCTACTGCGCGCCCTGCCACGGCCAGACCGGCCAGGGCGACGGCATGGTGGTGCGCCGCGGCTTCCGGCGGCCGACCTCCTTCCACGTCGACCGCCTGCGCGGCGAGCGCGTCGGCTACCTCTTCGACGTGATGACGAACGGCTTCGGCGTGATGCCCGACTACGCGGCGCAGGTGCCGCCGGCCGACCGCTGGGCGATCGCGGCCTTCGTGAAGGTGCTGCAGCTCAGCCAGCACGCCGACGTGAAGCAACTGCCCGCCGAGCTGGTGGCGCGCATCGGCCAGCCGGCCGCCGAGGCCGGGGCGAGCGGAGAGCCCCACAAGTGAGCGCCACCCCGATCCCGCTGCCGCCACAGCTCGGCGTGCTCGGCCAGCGCGCCCGAGCCGTCGGCATCCTGGCAGCCGTGCTGTGCCTGGTCGGCGCCTTCACCAACCCCGACCAGCTCTATCGCTCCTACCTGTTCGGCTTCCTGTTCTGGGTCGGTGTCGCGGTCGGCTCGCTGGGGCTGCTGATGATCCACCACCTCTCGGGCGGCGTCTGGGGGCTCGGCATCCGGCGCATCCTGGAGGCGGCGAGCCGCACGCTGTTCTTCGGCGTGCTGGCGTTCGCGCCGGTCTGGCTCGGCATCGGCCGGCTGTTCAGCTGGTCGCACGCGGACGTGGTCGCGCGCGACCCGCTGGTGCAGCAGAAGGCGGCCTATCTCAACGTTCCGTTCTTCACGGCGCGAGCGCTCTTCTACTTCGCCTGTTGGTCGCTGCTCGCGCACTTCCTCAGCAAGTGGTCGCTCGAGCGCGACCGCACGAACGACGCGCGCTTCTCGGAGCGGCTGCAGGGCATCTCCGGCGGCGGCCTGGTGCTGCTGGGGCTGACGATCACCTTCTCCTCGGTCGACTGGGCGATGTCGCTGAACCCGCACTGGTACTCGACCATCTACGGCGTGCTGTTCATGGTGGGGCAGGTGCTCTCGGCGCTCGCCTTCGTGATCCTGCTGATCGCGCTGATCGGCCACGAGAAGCCGCTGGTGGACGTGATCTCGCGCGAGGCGGTGCACGACCTCGGCAAGCTGCTGCTCGCCTTCGTGATGCTGTGGGCCTACATGGGCGTCTCGCAGCTGATCATCGTCTGGTCGGCCAACCTGCCGGAGGAGATTCCCTGGTACATCCAGCGCTTCGAGGGCGGCTGGCGCGTGATCGCGGTGCTGCTGCTGGTGTTCCACTTCGCGCTGCCGTTCCTGATGCTGCTCTCGCGCGAGCTGAAGCGGAACCTGCGCGCGCTCGCGCTGGTGGCGGGCGGCCTCTTCGCGGTGCGGCTGCTCGACTTGTTCTGGCTGATCGCGCCCGACCTGCAGGGCCACGGCAGCCACGGTTTCCAGCTGCACTGGCTCGACCTCGTCGCGCCGACCGCGATCGGCGGCCTCTGGATCGCCCTCTTCGAGCGCGAGCTGCGCTCGCGGCCGCTGCTGACGCCCGGCGACCCCGAGCTGGCCGAGCTCCTCGGGAAGTAGCATGTCCGACAAGCACGAGATCGACTACGAGCGCCGCGACGTCGACGGCACGAGCATCGTCAAGGCCGGTGTGGTCGTGGGCGCCGTCTCGGTGCTGGCGGCGCTGGCGGTGCTGGGGCTGCTGAACTTCCTGAGCGCCCGCGCGCGCGAGGCGGACCGGCCGAACCCGCCGCTGGCGCGCCACGAGCAGGGCCGGCAGCCGCCGGAGCCGCGCCTGCAGGAGCAGCCCTTCAAGGACGCCCTCGAGCTGCGGGCCGAGGAGCAGCGGATCCTGACCAGCTCGGCCTGGATCGACCAGAAGGCCGGGCTCGCGCGCATTCCGCTGGAGGACGCGCTGGCGCTGGTGGCGGCCGGCGGCAGGCTGCCGAGCTGGGCGCCGGCCCCCGCGCCCTCGCCGGCCGCCTCGCCCGCGCCGCCGGGCGCGTCGGCGGCAGCGAAAGGCGGCAAGCCGTGAAGCGTGCGTGGGCGGCCGTCCTGCTGGCGGCGATCGGCGTTCCGGCGAGCGCCCAGTTCGTGCCGGGCCCGAGCGCGGCGGAGCCCCCGGGCGGCCTGCCGCCCGCGTTGCGGGACGTCGGCTACGACCAGAAGCTCGGCCAGAGCGTGCCGCTCGACATCCAGCTCAGCGACGAGACGGGCCGCAGCGTGCGCCTCGGCGACTACCTGGGCAAGAAGCCGATCGTGCTGACGCTCGTCTACTACGAGTGCCCGATGCTGTGCACGCTCACGCTGAACGGCCTGGTGAGCGCGCTGGGCGTGCTCAACTTCGACGTCGGCAAGCAGTTCGACGTCGTCACCGTCAGCTTCGACCCGCGCGAGGGCCCGGCGCTCGCTCGCGACAAGAAGCGCGCCTACCTGAGCCGCTACAAGCGGCCGGGGGCGGAGACGGGCTGGCACTTCCTGACGGGCGACGCCGAGCAGATCGCCCGCCTGACGAAGGCGGTCGGCTTCCGCTACGCCTGGGACGAGCGCAGCAAGCAGTACGCGCACCCGACGGGCGTCGTCACGCTGACGCCCGAGGGCAAGATCGCCCACTACCTGTTCGGCATCGAGTACGCGCCCAAGGACCTGCGGCTGTCGCTGGTGGAGGCGTCGCAGGGCCGCATCGGCTCGGCGGTCGACCAGGTGCTGCTCTACTGCTACCACTACGACCCCCAGACCGGCAGCTACGGAGCAGCCGTGATGCGCATCCTGCGCGTGTCCGCGGCGCTCACGCTGTTCGCTCTCGCCGGCTTCGTGGCGGTGATGCTGCGCCGGGAGCGGCGCTCGGCGGCCGGGAGGACCGCCTAACGGATCATGGATAGCTGGAGCTTCTTCTTCCCGGACCAGGCCTCGACGGTCGCGGGGGACGTCGACGCGCTCTACTTCTTCCTGGTCGCGATCAGCGCCTTCTTCTCGATCCTGATCGCGGCGCTGGTCGCGGTGTTCGCGATCCGCTACCGGCGGCGCAACGAGTCCGAGCGTCCGGCAGCGATCCACGGCTCGCTGCCGCTGGAGCTGACCTGGACGCTGATCCCGCTCGGCATCGTGCTGGTGGTCTTCGTCTGGAGCGCCGAGGTGTACTTCAAGATCCACCGGGTGCCGAAGGACGCGATGCAGGTCAACGTCGTCGGCAAGCGCTGGATGTGGAAGATCCAGCACATGAGCGGGCGCCGCGAGATCAACGAGCTGCACGTGCCCGTCGGCACGCCCGTCAAGCTGACGCTGACCTCGGAAGACGTGATCCACAGCTTCTACGTGCCGGCCTTCCGCATCAAGAAGGACGCGGTGCCGGGCCGCTACAACACGATCTGGTTCCAGGCGACGCGGCCCGGGCGCTACCACCTGTTCTGCGCCGAGTACTGCGGCACCAAGCACTCGGGCATGATCGGCTCGGTGTTCGTGATGGAGCCGTCGCGCTTCCAGGCCTGGCTCGCCGGCGGCACGCCGGGCCTGTCGCCGGCGGCGGCCGGGGCCAGGCTGTTCAGCGACCTCGCCTGCATCACCTGTCACCGCGCCGACACGGGCGCGCGCGGGCCCAACCTGGAGGGCCTGTTCGGCAAGCCGGTCAGGCTGATCGGCGGCGCGAGCGTCGTCGCGGACGAGAGCTACCTGCGCGAATCGATCGTGTCGCCCACGGCCAAGGTGGTCGAGGGCTACCAGCCGATCATGCCGACCTTCCAGGGGATCGTGAGCGAGGAAGGGCTGATGCAGCTCGTCGCCTACATCCAGTCGCTCGGCCCGCAGGCGAAGGACGCGGCGGCGGGGCAGTCGGCCCCGGCGCCCGGAGCCAACTGAAGTCATGAGCGTCGAAGCCGTCGGCAAGACCCGCAGCCACTACCTGAACCACGCCTTCGGCGTGCGTTCCTGGCTGCTCACCGTCGACCACAAGCGCATCGCGCTCCTGTACCTGGTCAGCATCACGCTGATGTTCCTGCTGGGCAGCGCCTTCGCCGCGGGCATCCGCATCGAGCTGGCGACGCCGCGGGGCGACGTGTTCGAGCCGGAGACCTACAACAAGGTCTTCACCATGCACGGCGTGATCATGGTGTTCTTCTTCCTGATCCCGGCGATCCCGGCGGTGCTCGGCAACTTCCTGATTCCGATCATGATCGGGGCCAAGGACCTGGCCTTCCCCAAGCTCAACCTGGCGAGCTGGTACCTGTACGTGATCGGCGCGGCCTTCACGATGTGGGCGATGGTCAACGGCGGGCTCGACACCGGCTGGACCTTCTACACGCCCTACAGCACCGCTTTCTCGAACACCAACGTGATCGCGGCGGGCCTCGGCATCTTCATCGCGGGCTTCTCCTCGATCCTGACCGGGCTCAACTTCATCGTGACCATCCACAAGATGCGGGCGCCGGGCCTGACCTGGTTCCGGCTGCCGCTGTTCGTGTGGGCGCACTACGCCACCAGCCTGATCCAGGTGCTGGGGACGCCGGTGGTGGCGGTGACGATCCTGATGGTCGCCGTCGAGCGCACGCTGCACCTGGGCTTCTTCGACCCCGCGATGGGCGGCGACCCGATCCTGTTCCAGCACCTGTTCTGGTTCTACTCGCACCCGGCCGTCTACATCATGATCCTGCCGGGCATGGGCGTGATGAGCGAGCTGGTGACCTGCTTCTCGCGCAAGCGCATCTTCGGCTACGAGTTCATCGCCGCCTCGTCGCTGACGATCGCGGTGGTGGGCTTCCTGGTCTGGGGCCACCACATGTTCGTCTCGGGGCAGTCCACCTACGCGGGCTTCGTGTTCTCCGCGCTCAGCTTCCTGGTGGCGATCCCCTCGGCGATCAAGGTCTTCAACTGGACGGCCACGCTCTACAAGGGCTCGGTGTCGTGGCAGGCGCCGATGCTGTACGCCTTCGGCTTCATCGGCCTGTTCACGATCGGCGGGCTGACCGGGCTGTTCCTGGCCGCGATGGGCCTCGACATCCACGTCCACGACACCTACTTCGTGGTGGCGCACTTCCACTACATCATGGTCGGCAGCTCGCTGATGGCCTACCTCGGCGGCCTGCACTTCTGGTGGCCGAAGCTGACCGGGAAGATGTACCCCGAGTGGTGGGCGCGCGTCTCCGCGGCGATGGTCTTCATCGGCTTCAACCTGACCTTCTTCCCGCAGTTCCTGCTGGGCTACCTCGGCATGCCTCGGCGGTACCACGCCTACCCGGAAGAGTTCCAGGTGCTGAACGTGCTGTCCTCGGCGGGCGCCACCATCCTGGGCGTGGGCTACCTGATCCCGATGGCGTACTTCGCCTGGTCGATGCGCTACGGCACGAGGGCCTCCGCCAATCCCTGGCAGGCGAAGGGCCTCGAGTGGGAGATCGACTCGCCGCCGATCCCGCTGAACTTCGAGGGCCAGCCGGTGGTGACGGAAGAGGCGTACGCCTACGCCGAGGCCGACGCGCACGGGGCCGCGCCCGCGCTGGCCCCGACGGGAGGCCGCGAGTGAGCGCCCTGGCGCACTCCGGAAGCCACGGGCCCCAGGGCCTCGCGCACCACTTCCGCGACCTCACGCAGCAGAAGGAGGCCGCCAGCCTCGGCATGTGGGCGTTCATCGTCCAGGAGGTGATGTTCTTCGGCGGCCTGTTCCTGGCCTACGCCATCTACCGGGCCTCGTACCCCGAGGTGTTCGCGGCGGCCAGCCACCATCTGAACGTCCCGCTCGGCCTGTTCAACACGATCGTGCTGATCGGCAGCAGCCTGACGATGGCGCTGGCCGTGCACGCCGCCGCGCTCGGCAAGCGCCGCCAGATCGTGATCTTCCTGCTGCTGACGGTGGCGCTCGGGGCGGTGTTCCTGGGAGTGAAGGCCGTCGAGTACAAGGAGAAGTTCGATCACCACCTGGTGCCGGGACCCGGCTTCGACGGTCACGCGATCGGCCTGGTGGGCGAGCAGGCGCGCCATGCCCAGATGTACTACACGCTCTATTTCTCCATGACCGGCCTGCACGCGCTGCACATGATCATCGGCGTGCCGATCATCCTGGTGATCGCCCGCATGGCCTGGCAGGGCCGCTTCAGCGCCGACTACAACTCGCCGGTCGAGATCGTGGGGCTCTACTGGCACTTCGTCGACATCGTCTGGATCTTCCTGTTCCCGCTGCTGTACCTGATCGCCTGAGAGAAGGGGCATGTCCGAGCACGCACCCGCGCACGAGCAGCACGCCGAACATCACGTCGTCCCGCTGCGCATCTACTACGCCGTCTTCGCGGCGCTGATGATCCTGACCGTGATCACGGTCGAGGCGGCGCGTTTCGACCTCGGACACCCCGAGCTGCCGTGGCTGGGCGTGCGGGTGCCGCTGAACGTGATCGTGGCGCTGCTGATCGCCGGCGCCAAGGCGACGCTGGTGGTGCTGTTCTTCATGCACGTGAAGTACGGCGGCCGCCTGCCGCAGCTGGCCGTCGTCGGAGCGCTGGTCTGGCTGGCGCTGCTGCTGCTGATCACCGCCAGCGACTACCTCAGTCGAGGCTGGCTCGGCAACCCAGGAACCTAGAGCCGCCCGCGCTAGCGGGCCGGACCCGGCCGCACGACCTGGTAGCGCGTGTGCAGGAAGGCGACCAGGTCGCTCAGCTCGCGCACGCTCATGGCGTCGCGGTAGTCCGGCATCCGCGAGGCGCCGTCCCGCTTGACCAGCTCCTCCCGCAGCAGCGCCGGGATCTTGTGCGAGGGGTTGATGATCGACGTGACCAGCTCGCCGTCGGTCTTGACGTAGGACACCTCGCCGCCCAGCGCGACCGGCACGGGCGGGTCGATCGTCGGCGCCGGCAGCTCCGTGCCCACGACCGTGTGGCAGGTGTGGCACCTCATCTCGGAGAAGACGCGCTGTCCCGCCACGGGGTCCCCGTCGGGCAGCCGGAAGCCCGCCGACGCCTTCGCCGTGTTCTGGCAGCCGACCAGCAACAGCAGCAGGGCGGCCGCGACCGCCAGGAGCGCCAGCTTGCGAGTCGTCATGGGCCCTCCTTCTTCGCCGGGGCGTCCGACACGAGCCCCCTGCGGGAAGCATCGGTCCCGCCGGCCGGCGGCGCCATGATCCGTTTGGTCCGTCTGGCGGCTTGACAGGGCGGGAGGCACGGCCGGACAATCCCTGCTCACTGTGACCTGTAGCGTAGGAACGCGCCCGTTCTCGTTTACCAGCTCAAAGCGAGCGGGCCGGGAGCACGTGCGCTAGGTCGCGCGCCCCACGCAGCCGGACGAGGCCCGCTCCCGACGAACCGGGGCGGGCCTTTTTGGCTTTTCTGGGGCGCTCGTGCCGAAGGAGGGACGATGAGCGTCGAGCAGACGGGACTGGTGGTCACGATCGCGGGACAGCCGGGCTCCTTCGCCCACGCGGCGGCCGCCGAGCACTTTGGGCCCGCGGCGGCCATCCTCCCCGCCCGCGACGCGGAGGCCGCGCTCGAGGCGGTGCGCTCCGGGCGCGCCGCCCGCGCCGTGCTCCCGTTCGAGAGCACGCGGACCGGCTCGCTCCACGAGAACTTCGACCGCCTCCGGGCGAGCGGCCTCCACATCGTGGGCGAGGTGCGCACGCGCGATTCCCACTGTCTGGCGGCGCGCCCTGGCGCCTCGCTCGCCGGCATCCGCCGCGCCTCGGCGCGCCCGGAAGTTCTCGCGCGCTGCCGCGGCTTCTTCGAGCGGAACCCCGCGATCGAGGCCACCACCAGCTATGGCGGCGGCCTCGGCGAGCTCGAGCACCTGATCCGGGAGGGGCCGGTGTCCTTCGCGATGGTGGCGCCGGCATTCGCAGCCCGCGTCGCCGGCGCGACGCTGCTGGTCGAGGAGCTGGACGACGACGCCGACTGGACCCGTTCGCTGGCGCTCGCGCGCGAGCCCGGCGATCCCGCGCGGGCCGGCAAGACCTCGTTGCTCTTCTCGCTGCGCAACGCGCCCGGCGCGCTGCACGCGGCGCTCGCGGTGTTCGCCGCACGCGGCGTCGACCTGTCGAAGATCGAGTCGCGCCCGTTGCGGGGCCGGCCCTGGGAGTACGCCTTCTACCTCGACGCGCTCGGCGACCCGCGCGGCGCGGTGGCGGAGGCGATCGAGGCGCTGCGCGCGCTCTCGCGGGACCTGGAAGTGCTCGGCTCCTATCCAGACGGCCTGCGCGGCGAGGAGCCGCTGGCACGGGTGTCCTGAGGCGACCATGAGCGAGAAGCGGCCGAGCCGCGCCGTCACCGAGGGCAGCGAGCGCGCCCCCAACCGAGCGATGCTGCGCGCCGTCGGCTTCGGCGACGCGGACTTCCTGAAGCCGATCCTGGGCGTCGCCAGCGCCTGGAGCACGATCACGCCCTGCAACCTGGGGCTCGACGGCCTGGCGCGCCGCGCCGAGCAGGCGATCCGCGAGGCGGGCGGCATGCCGCAGCTCTTCGGCACCATCACCGTCAGCGACGGCATCTCGATGGGCACCGAGGGCATGAAGTACTCGCTGGTCTCGCGCGAGGTGATCGCCGACTCGATCGAGACCGTCTGCGGCGCGCAGAGCCTCGACGGCATCCTGGCCGTCGGCGGCTGCGACAAGAACATGCCCGGCGCGCTGATCGCGATGGCCCGGCTCGACCTGCCCGCGGTCTTCGTCTACGGCGGCACCATCAAGCCCGGCCGGCACGCGGGCCGCGATCTCACGATCGTCAGCGTGTTCGAGGCCGTGGGCGAGCGCGCCGCCGGCCGCATCGACGACGCCGAGCTCGGCGCCGTCGAGCGGGCCGCCTGCCCGGGCGCGGGCTCCTGCGGCGGCATGTTCACGGCCAACACGATGTCCTCGGCGATCGAGGCGCTGGGCCTCAGCCTGCCGGGCTCCTCGACGATGGCGGCGGAGGACGCGGAGAAGGCGGAGAGCGCCGCGGGCTCGGGCCGTGCGCTCGTCGAAGCGGTGCGGCGCGGACTCACCGCCCGCCAGCTGCTCACGCGAAAGGCCTTCGAGAACGCGATCGCGCTGGTGATGGCGCTCGGCGGCTCGACGAACGCCGTGCTCCACCTGCTGGCGATCGCCCACGCGGCCGAGGTGCCGCTGCGGCTCGACGACTTCGAGAGCATCCGCGCGCGCGTGCCCGTGCTGTGCGACCTGAAGCCCTACGGCCGCTACGTGGCGACCGACCTGCATCGAGCCGGCGGCGTGCCGCAGGTGATGAAGATGCTGCTCGCGCACGGTCGCCTGCATGGCGACGCCCTCAGCGTGACCGGCCGCACGCTGGCCGAGCTGCTCGAGGGCGTGCCGGCCGAGCCGCCCGCGGGCCAGGAGGTGATCCGGCCCTGGGACCGGCCCCTGCATGCCGAGGGCCACCTCGCGATCCTGCGCGGGAACCTGGCGCCCGAAGGCGCCGTCGCCAAGATCGCGGGCGTGCGCGCGCCGCGCCATGCGGGCCCCGCCCGCGTCTTCGAGCGCGAGGAGGACTGCCTGCAGGCGATCCTGGCCGGCGCGATCCGCCCCGGCGACGTGATCGTGATCCGCTACGAGGGGCCGAAGGGAGGGCCCGGCATGCGCGAGATGCTGGCGCCGACGGCCGCCCTCGTCGGGGCCGGGCTCGGCGACTCGGTCGCGCTGCTGACGGACGGCCGCTTCTCCGGCGGCACCCACGGGCTGGTGGTCGGCCACGTCGCGCCCGAGGCCGCGGTCGGCGGGCCGCTCGCTCTCGTGCGCGAGGGCGACCGCATCACGCTCGACGCCGAGCGCCGCCTGCTCCAGCTCGAGGTCGAGCCGGCGGAGCTCGAGCGAAGGCGCGCGGGCTGGGCGCCGCCGCCCCGGCGCACCCGCGGCGTGCTCGCCAAGTACGCGCGGCTCGTGTCGAGCGCCAGCACGGGCGCGGTGACCGACGGCGAGCTCGGCGGCTAGCCGCCCGCGATCGCGGGGACGATCGCGACCGTGTCGCCGGCTTTCAGCGGGGTCGCGTTCTCCTCGAGGAAGCGCACGTCCTCGTCGTTGACGTAGACGCGCACGTGGCCGCGCAGGCGTCCGCTCTGGTCGCGCAGCCGGGTTGCGAGCTCGGCGTGGCGCGCGCCGAGCGCGTCGAGCAACTCGCCCACGCTGGCCGCCTCCAGCTCGACGACGCTGTGGCCCTCCGCGAACGGGCGCAGGGGCGACGGGATCCTGACAGGAATCGGCATCTCTGGAATGGCCCTCGCGGCTAGCGGGAGCCCGGCGCGGGCAGCGCACAGGCCCAGGCCAGGTCCTCGACGGTCTTGATGCTCGGCGCGTCGCCGCACAGGCGGCAGCGCGGATCGCGCCGCGCCTGATATTCCTCGAAGCGCATCTCGAGCGCGTCGTAGGTGAGCAGCCGGCCCACCAGCGTGCGCCCGCGGCCGAGCAGCAGCTTGACGACCTCGGTCGCCTGCAGCAGGCCGACGACGCCCGGCAGCACGCCGAGCACTCCCGCCTCGTCGCACGAAGGCGCGAGGCCGGCGGGCGGCGGCTCGGGGAACAGGCAGCGGTAGCAGGGGCCCTGGCCCGGCACGAACACCGAGGCCTGGCCTTCGAAGCGGAAGATGCTGCCGAACACGTTCGGCTTGCCCAGCAGGTGCGCGGCGTCGTTCAGCAGGTACTTGGTCGCGAAGTTGTCGCAGCCGTCGAGCACCACGTCGTACGGGCGCAGCGTCTCGAGCACGTTGGAGGCATCGAGGCGCAGGTCGTGACGGATCACCGAGACGTCGGGATTGAGCGCCCGGATCGTCTCGGCGGCCGACTCCGTCTTCGGCCGCCCGACGCGCGCGTTCGTGTGCACGACCTGGCGCTGGAGGTTCGACAGGTCGACGACGTCCGAGTCGGCGATGCCGAGCGTGCCGACGCCCGCCGCGGCCAGGTAGAGCGCCGCCGGCGAGCCGAGTCCGCCCGCGCCGACGAGCAGCACCTTCGACTCGAGCAGCCGCGCCTGGCCCGCCTCGCCGACCTCCGGCACCAGCAGGTGGCGGCTGTAGCGCTGGCGCTGCTCGGCGCCCAGGCCGCGGGGAGCGACGACCGGCAGCCCGGCCTCCTTCCAGCGGCCGAAGCCGCCGGCGACGGAGGCGACGCGCGTGTAGCCGAGCTCCCGCAGCGAGCGCGCGGCGAAGGCGCTGCGCACGCCGCCCGCGCAGATCAGCATCACCTCCGCGCCGCGGTCGCGGACCCTCTCCTCGATGCGCGCCTCGAGGAAGCCGCGCGGGATGTGGAGCGCGCCGGGCGCGTGGCCGCCGGCCCACTCGTCGGCCTCGCGCACGTCCACCAGCACGGCGCCGGCCGCGGCGCGGGCATGCGCCTCCTCCGGCGCGATCTCGACGATCTCACCGCGCACGCGGTCGAGCAGCTCGCGGTAGCTCGGCATCAGCGGGTCTAGGCCGCCTCCCTCTTCTCCCAGAACTCCTGGAACTCTCCAAGACTACCGCCGATCACCCCCGAGAACGGCGCGTCGGAGAAGGCCTCGACGGTCTTCAGGCCCTGGCCTGTGATCAGCAGAACGACCGGGGCCTCGTCCGCGAACGCGCCTGCGGCCGCGAGCCGGCGGGCGGCGGCGACGACGGTGCCGCCGGCGGTCTCGGCGAACAGGCCCTCGGTCGTGGCGAGCAGGCGGATGCCCTCCAGCACCTCGGCGTCCTCGGGATCCTCGGCGCGGCCAGCGGTGCGCCGGATCGCGTCGAGCGCGAAGCCGCCGTCCGCGGGATCGCCGATCGCCAGGCTGCGCACGATCGTCTTCGGGCGCACCGGCCGCACGCGGTCCTCGCCCGCCTTGAAGGCGGCCACGATCGGGTTGCAGCCAGCAGCCTGCGCCCCGTGGAGGCGGAAGGGCGAGTCGGACACGAGACCGAGCCTCACCAGCTCGCCGAACGCCTTCTCCACTTTCGTGATCAAGCTGCCGCCCGCCATCGGCGCCACCACGTGGCCCGGCAGCGTCCAGCCCGCCTGCTCGGCCAGCTCGTAGCCGACGGTCTTCGAGCCCTCGCCGTAGAAGGGGCGCAGGTTCACGTTGACGAAGCCCCAGCCGAAGCTCTCGGCGATCTCGGCGCAGAGCCGGTTGACGCGGTCGTAGTTGCCGCGCACGCCGACGAGAGTCGCGCCGTAGACGGCCGTCGCCTGCAGCTTGGCGCGCTCGAGGTCCTCCGGCACCAGCACGACCGCGCGCAGGCCGGCCGCGGCGGCGCCCGCGGCCACCGCGTTCGCCAGGTTCCCGGTCGAGGCGCAGCCGATCGTCCCGAGGCCCAGCTCGCGCGCCTTGGTCGCGGCGACGGCCACCAGGCGGTCCTTGAACGACAGCGTGGGATGGCAGGCGGCGTCGTACTTCACGAAGAGCCGGCGGATGCCCAGGGCGCGTCCGAGACGCGGCGCCTCGACGAGCGGGGTGAAGCCCGTGCCGCGGCCGACCAGGGCGTCGCCGTTCACCGGCAGCAGCTCGCGATAGCGCCACAGGTCCGCGGGCCGCGCGGCGATCGCCTCTCGCGTGAGCGTGCGCGCGGCCGCCGCGTAGTCGTAGACGGGCTCGAGCGGCCCGAAGCAGTCGGCGCAGCCCGCCAGCGCCGCCACGGGAGCGGTTCGACCGCAGCTCCTGCACCTCATCGTCGTCACCGTGCTCATGAGCCCGCCAATCTACGGAGCGCTGACGACGCCCGGCAAGGCCCGCCTCCGTCATAGCTGCGTCATGCGGGGCGGGGCCAGCCCGCGCCGAGGCGGGGAAGGCCCGCCCGGGGCGGCCTGGGCAGGGGGCTTGACAGGCCACCGACCGATCGGTAGGCTATTCGGCGTCCCACCATGAAGGCTGCCTCTCTTCGCGTCGCGCCCGCCGTATTGGCGGCGGAAGTGTCGCTGCGACTGCGGGGCCTGCTCTCGCTGGTACTCCTGGCGCTGTCGATTAGCGGCCTCGGGGGCTCGGTGATCTGAAACGCGGCGGTCGAGCGGAGATCACGAGGCCCCCGAGGCAGACAAGCCCGGGGGTTTCGTCTTTCTGGGGGGCAGGCGGCGACGTCGAGGGGAGGGTGGAGCGTGATCCGGACCGGTGCACAGATCCTGTGGGAGTGCCTGCAGCGCGAGGGCGTCGAGGTGGTCTTCGGCTACCCGGGCGGCTGCATCCTGCCGGCCTACGACGCCATGCTCGACTACCCCGTGCGGCACGTGCTGGTGCGCCACGAGCAGGGCGCCGCGCACATGGCGGACGGATACGCGCGCGCGAGCGGCAAGGTGGGCGTCGCGATCGCGACTTCGGGCCCCGGGGCGACCAACCTGACGACCGGCATCGCCAACGCGATGCTCGACTCGGTGCCCACCGTCTTCATCACGGGCCAGGTCGCGTCGCACCTGCTCGGCAGCGACGCCTTCCAGGAGACCGACGTCACCGGCATCACGCTGCCGATCACGAAGCACAACAAGGTCGTCACCGACGTGCGCGAGCTGGCCTCCACGCTGCGCGAGGCCTTCGCGATCGCGCGCTCGGGCCGCCCCGGGCCCGTGCTGGTCGACATCTGCAAGGACGCGCAGCAGGCGAAGACGGAGTTCCACTGGCCGGAGAGCGTCGACCTGCCGGGGCTGCGCCGGGTGCCCGAGCCGAGCGACGCCGATCTCGAGCGCGCGCTCGAGCTGCTCGCTCGCTGCGAGCGTCCGGTAATCCTGGCGGGCCACGGCGTGCTGAAGTCGGGCTCGACCCGCGCGCTCATGGCCTTCGCGGAAAAGACCGGCACGCCGGTGGCGCTGACGCTGCTCGGTCTCGGCGGCTTCCCGGCGAGCCACCCGCTCTGCCTCGGCATGATGGGCATGCACGGCGAGGCCTTCGTGAACCAGGCGATCCAGCGCGCCGACCTGCTGCTCGCCTTCGGCATGCGCTTCGACGACCGCGTCACCGGCAACCTGAAGAACTACGCGCCGGGAGCGCGCAAGGTCCACGTCGAGATCGACGCCTCGGAGATCGGCAAGAACGTGCCCGTCGACGTCGGCATCGTGGGCGACCTGCGCGAGGTGCTCGAGGCGCTCTTGCCGCAGGCGCCCGCCCGGGGCCACGCGGACTGGCTCGCGGAGATCGCGAAGGGCCGCGCCGACACGCGCACGCGCGACATCCTGCACCAGCCGGACAACGGCAGGCTCTACGCGGCGCACGTGATCCACGACCTCTGGCGCGCCACCGCGGGGGAAGCCATCGTGGTGACCGACGTCGGCCAGCACCAGATGTGGGAGGCGCAGTACTACCCGCACGAGCGGCCGCGCAGCCTGATCACCTCGGGCGGCCTCGGCACCATGGGCTTCGCGCTGCCCGCGGCGATCGGCGCCAAGCTGGCGCGGCCCGAGGCCGAGGTCTGGGTGGTGGCGGGCGACGGGGGCTTCCAGATGACGCAGGCCGAGCTGGCGACGCTGCGCCAGGAGGGCCTCGACGTCAAGATCGCCGTGATCAACAACGGCTTCCTGGGCATGGTGCGCCAGTGGCAGGAGTTCTTCTACGACCGCCGCTACGCCGCGACGCCGATGCTCTCGCCCGACTTCGTGGCGCTGGCGGGCGCCTACGGCATCCCGGGCCTGCGCGTCGAGCGCCGAGAGCAGGTGGTGCCCGCGGTCGAGCAGGCGCGCGCCTCGGGCGGGCCGATGCTGGTCGAGTTCCAGGTCGAGAAGGAGGAGGCCGTCTACCCGATGGTGCCCGCGGGCGCCAACCTGCACGAGATGATCCGGCGGCCCTCCGGCGAGGAGGTGTCGGCGTGAAGCACACGCTGGTGGCCCGGGTGCAGGACCAGCCGGGCGTGCTCAACCGCGTCGCGAGCCTGTTCCGCCGCCGCGCCTTCAACATCGACTCGCTCACCGTCGGCGGCAGCGAGACTCCGGGCTTCTCGCGCATGACGATCGTGGTCGACACGGCGCGCGTGCCGGCCCGGCTCGTCGAGGAGAACCTGCGCAAGCTGATTCCGGTCGTCGAGGTGCACGACGTCACGCAGCACGCCACCGTGGATCGCGATCTCGCTCTCATCCGCGTGAGCTGCGAGCCGGCCGAGCGCGCCGAGGTGGCGGGCCTGATCGCCATCTTCCGCGCGCGCATCGTGGACGTCGCGCACGACTCCGTGATCGTGGAGGTGACCGGCGACGCCGGCAAGGTGGACGGGCTCGTCGAGCTGCTGCGCCCGCGCGGCATCCTCGAGATGGTCCGGACGGGCAAGGTGGCCATGTTGCGCGGCTCGGCGGTCGCGAACGGCGCTCAGGCCGAGGCCGTACAGGCGGAAATCGCATAGGGGAGGCAAGCAGAAGCCATGGGTCGCATCTACTACGACGCCGACGCGAAACTCGAGGATCTCGCCGGGCGCACCGTCGCGGTGCTCGGCTACGGCAGCCAGGGCCACGCCCACGCGCTCAATCTGAAGGACAGCGGCGTCAAGGTCGTGGTCGGGCTGCCCGCCGGCTCGCGCTCGCGGGCGAAGGCCGCCGCCGACGGGTTGCGCGTGCTGACGCCCGCCGAGGCCGCGCGCGCGGCCGACATCGTGATGATGCTGGCGCCGGACACGTCGCAGGCCACGCTCTACCGCGACGAGGTGGCGCCGCAGCTCGAGGCCGGCGACACCCTGATGTTCGCCCACGGCTTCAACATCCGCTTCGGGACGATCACGGCGCCGCCCGGCGTCGACGTCTCGATGATCGCGCCCAAGGCGCCCGGCCACCGGGTGCGCGAGGTGTTCAAGGAGGGCCAGGGCACGCCGGCGCTGCTGGCCGTGCACGCCGACCCGAGCGGCGGCGCCAAGCGCACGGCGCTCGCTTACGCCAAGGCGCTCGGCTGCACCCGCGCCGGCGTGATCGAGACGACCTTCGCCGAGGAGACCGAGACCGACCTCTTCGGCGAGCAGGCCGTGCTGTGCGGGGGCGTCTCGGCGCTGGTGAAGGCGGGCTTCGAGACGCTGGTCGAGGCGGGCTACCAGCCGGAGATCGCCTATTTCGAGTGCATGCACGAGCTGAAGCTGATCGTGGACCTGATGTACCGCGGCGGGCTCAACTACATGCGCTACTCCGTCTCCGACACCGCCGAGCACGGCGACTACACGGGCGGCCCGCGCCTGATCACGGACGCGACCCGGCAGGAGATGCGCCGGATGCTCGAGGAGATCCGCAGCGGCGAGTACGCCCGCAACTGGATCGCCGAGAACCGGGCCGGCCGGCCCTGGTTCAACGCGACGCGCGAGCGCGAGCGGTCCCAGCGCATCGAGCAGGTGGGCGAGCGGCTGCGCGCGATGATGCCGTTCCTCGACCCGGTCAGCGTCACCGCCGAGGGAGAGGTGAAGCGGGCGCAGGCGGCCGAGGCCGCGGGGCTCGTACGATGAGCGCCCGAATTACCATCTTCGACACGACGTTGCGCGACGGCGAGCAGTCGCCCGGCTGCAGCATGAACCCCGCCGAGAAGCTGCGCCTCGCGCGGCGGCTCGAGGCCCTCGGAGTCGACGTGATCGAGGCCGGCTTCCCGATCGCCTCCCCCGCGGAGCTCGAGGCCGTCCAGGCCGTCGCCACGGAGGTGAAGACGGTCAAGGTCGCCGCCCTGTGCCGCGCGAAGGAGCCCGACATCCGGGCGGCGGCGAAGGGCCTGGAGCCGGCCGCGCGCCCGCTGATCCACACCTTCCTGGCCACCTCGGCGCTGCACCTGAAGTACAAGCTGCGCCTCACGCCCGAGGAGGCGCTGCGCCAGGCCGCGGAGGGCGTGCGGCTCGCGCGCTCGCTGGCGCCCGAGGTCGAGTTCTCGGCCGAGGACGCCTCGCGCACCGACTACGGCTACCTGCGCGAGGTGCTGCAGGCCGTGTTCGAGGCGGGCGCCACCACCCTCAACGTGCCCGACACCGTGGGCTACGCGCTGCCGCACGAGTACGCGGAGATGGTGCGCAAGCTGGTGCGCGACCTGTCGGGCGCCGTGATCTCGGTGCACTGCCACAACGACCTCGGCCTCGCCGTCGCCAACTCGATCGCGGCCGTGCAGGCCGGCGCGCGCCAGATCGAGTGCACCATCAACGGCATCGGCGAGCGCGCCGGCAACACCTCGCTCGAGGAGATCGTGATGGCGCTCAAGGTGCGCCGCGAGCTGCTCGAGGTCGAGACCGGCGTCCGCACGGAGCTGCTGGCGCCGACCTCCGCGGCCCTCTCCGGCGTCACCGGAGTCTGGCCGCAGCCGAACAAGGCCGTCGTCGGCCGCAACGCCTTCGCGCACGAGGCCGGCATCCACCAGCACGGCATCCTGGCGAACCCGCTGACCTACGAGATCATGACTCCCGCCAGCGTCGGCGTCTCCGAGACGCTGCTGGTGCTCGGCAAGCACTCGGGCAAGCACGCGGTCGAATCGCGCCTGAAGGCGCTCGGCGTGCGGCTGAAGCCGGAGCAGCTCGAGCAGGTCACCACCGAGGTGAAGGTGCTGGCCGACCGCCAGAAGTTCGTCTACGACGACGACCTGCTGGCGCTGGTCGACCACAAGGTCGAGCGGCGCGCGCACCTGGTGCGCTACCAGGTGCTCTCGGGCAACACCATCCTGCCGACGGCGACCGTCGAGGTCGAGATCGACGGCCAGACGCGCTCGGCGTCGGCGGTCGGCAACGGCCCGCTCGATGCGGCGCTGAAGGCGGCGGACGCGGCGCTCGGCTTCGACCTCGAGCTGCTCGACCTGCACACCCGCGCCGTCACCAGCGGCAAGGACGCTCTCGCCGAGGTCACCGTACGCGTGCGGCACGCCGACCAGGAGACGGTCGGCCAGGCCGCCAGCACCGACTCGATCGAGGCCTCGCTGAAGGCCTATCTCTCCGCGATCGGCGCCGCCCGCCGCGCCCAGGAGGCCGCCGCGTGAGCGCTCCCCGCACCCTGTTCGAGAAGGTCTGGGACGCGCACGTGGTGCGCGAGGCGGACGCCGACACGCCCGCCATCATCTACGTCGACCTGCACCTGATCCACGAGGTCACCTCGCCGCAGGCGTTCTCGGCGCTGCGCGAGCGCGGCCTGCGCGTGCGCCGGCCGGATCGCACGCTGGCGACGATGGACCACGCGACGCCGACGGACTTCCGCCGCGAGGCGGACGGACGCATCGTGATCGCGGACCCGCAGGCCGCCGCCCAGGTCGAGGCGCTCGAGGCCAACTGCCGCGACTTCGGCATCACGCTCTACGGCCTCGGCAGCGAGCGGCAGGGGATCGTGCACGTGATCGGTCCGGAGCTGGGCGTGACCCACCCCGGCAGCACGATCGTCTGCGGTGACAGCCACACCTCCACCCACGGCGCCTTCGGCGCGCTCGCCTTCGGCATCGGCACCAGCGAGGTCTCCCACGTGCTGGCCAGCCAGTGCCTGCTGCTCGGCAAGCCGAGGACGCTGGCCGTCGAGATCGAGGGCGGGCTGCAGCCGGGCGTCACCGCGAAGGACGTGATCCTGGGCCTGATCGCGCAGGTCGGCGCGGCCGGCGCCGTCGGGCACGTCATCGAGTACCGCGGCTCGACGCTGCGCGCGATGTCGATGGAAGAGCGCATGACGCTCTGCAACATGGCGGTCGAGGCCGGCGGCCGCGCGGGCATGGTGGCGCCGGACGAGACCACCTACGAGTACCTCTCGGGCCGTCCGTTCGCGCCGAAGGGCGAGCGCTGGCGGGCCGCGCTCGAGCGCTGGCAGGCGCTGCCGAGCGATGCCGGCGCGCGCTTCGACAGGGTCGTCAGCTTCGACGCCGCGGCGCTCGAGCCGATGGTCACTTACGGCACCAGCCCCGGCATGGGCGTGCCGATCGGCGGCGTGGTGCCGGACCCGGCGGGCGACCCGTCGCGCGAGAAGGCCCTCGCCTACATGGGCCTGCGGCCCGGCCAGCCGCTGCTGGGCCAGCCGGTGGACGTCGTCTTCATCGGAAGCTGCACCAACTCGCGGATCAGCGACCTGCGGCTCGCCGCCAGCGTGATGAAGGGCCGCCGCGTGGCGCCGAACGTGAAGGCGCTGGTGGTGCCGGGCTCGCGGCAGATCAAGAAGCAGGCCGAAGCCGAGGGGCTGGACCGCGTCTTCCGCGAGGCGGGAGCGCTTTGGCGCGAGGCCGGCTGCTCGATGTGCCTGGCGATGAACGGCGACAAGCTGGAGCCGGGCCAGTACTCGGTCAGCACCAGCAACCGCAACTTCGAGGGCCGCCAGGGCAGCGGCGGCCGCACCTTCCTGGCGAGCCCGCTGACCGCGGCGGCCTCGGCCGTCGCGGGCCGCATCGCCGACGCCCGCGAGTACGTCTCGTGAGAGGAGCGCTCTCGATGGAGCCGCTGCGCCGCATCGAATCGCAGACGGTCGTGCTGCCGACGGAGAACATCGACACCGACCAGATCTTCCCGGGCCGCTTCCTCACGGTGACGACGCGCGAGGGCCTCGGCGAGAAGCTGTTCGCCGACTGGCGCTTCGACGCGCAGGGCCGGCCGCGTCCCGACTCGCCGCTCAACCGGCCCGGCGCGCAGGGCGCACGCATCCTGGTCGCCGGCCGCAACTTCGGCTGCGGCTCCTCCCGCGAGCACGCCGTTTGGGCGCTGCGAGGCTACGGCTTCCGCGCGGTGATCAGCACCGAGATCGCCGACATCTTCCGGCGCAACGCGCTGAAGAACGGCGTCGTGCCGGTGGAGCTGCCCCGGCAGGCGTACGCGCTGCTGTTGGCGGAGCCGGGCGCGCGCGTGGTGGTGGACGTCGAGGCGAAGCAGGTGACGATGCCCGACGGCAGCAGCGTGCCGTTCGCGATCGATCCTTTCGCGCGCCACTGCCTGATCGAGGGCGTCGACGAGCTCGCCTTCCTGCTGAAGCAACACGACGCGATCGCCGCCCACGAGGCGCGCGGCACGTCCACGGTCGCCCTTTCGGAGGTCTAGAAAGCCATGCTCCCCACTGTGACGGTCCTGCGCGGTGACGGCGTCGGCCCCGAGGTGGTCGACTCTGCGCTCTCGGTGCTGGGCGCCGTCTGTCCGGTGCGCGTGCAGGACGCGCTCGTCGGCGGCGCCGCCATCGATGCCGTCGGCGACCCCCTGCCCGCCGCGACGCTCGAAGCCTGCCGTGCCAGCCAGGCGGTGCTGCTGGGCGCCGTCGGCGGGCCGAAGTGGGACGGCGCTCCCCAGCGGCCCGAGCAGGGCCTGCTGCGCCTGCGGCGCGGCCTCGCCCTCTACGCCAACCTGCGGCCGGCCCGTTTCATGGGCCTGCCGACGCCGCTGCGCGAGGGGCTCGCGCGGCATGCCGACGTGCTGGTCGTGCGCGACCTGGCGGGCGGCGTCTACTTCGGCGAGCCGCGCGGCCGCACGCAAGACGAGGCCTTCAACACCTGGCGACAGACGGCCGAGGAGACGCGCCAGGTGGCCCAGATCGCGTTCAAGGCGGCCCGTAAGCGGCGCCGGCGCGTGACCTCCGTCGACAAGGCGAACGTGCTCGAAGCCTCGCGGCTGTGGCGCGACGTGGTGACGGAGGTCGCCAAGGAGTACCCCGACGTCGAGCTCGAGCATCGCTACGTGGACGCGATGGCGTTCGAGCTGATCCAGGCGCCGCAACGGTTCGACGTGGTGCTGGCCGAGAACCTGTTCGGCGACATCCTGAGCGACGAGGCAGGCGCCATCGCGGGCTCGATCGGCCTGCTGCCGTCCGCCTCGCTCGGCGACGGCACGCCGCTCTTCGAACCGGTGCACGGCTCGGCGCCGTCGCTCGCGGGCCGCGGGGTGGCGAACCCCACGGGCGCCATCCTCTCGATCGCGATGTTGCTGGACCACGCGCTCGGCAAGCCCGACCTCGCCCGCACCGTCGAGGCGGCCGTGATCGAGGCGCTGCGCGAGTGCCGCACGCCCGACATCGGGGGCGACGCGACGAGCGCCCAGTTCACGGCGGCCGTGCACAAGCACCTCGGCTGGCTGCGCTGGGCGCAGGCGGGCGAGGAGCAGCACGTCGCTTCCGACTGGGGGGTCTAGGACCGCGCGCGAGCGCCGCCCGTGAACGTGCACGTGTCCCGGCCGCGGCCGGGCACGTGCACGCGAAGCGGAAGAAAGAGCAGCCAGCCACGGCCTTTTCAGCCGTCGGCCGCACGGCCTAGGATGAGGGCATGCGTCGAACGGCCGTCGCGGGCCTGTGCCTTGGGCTCGCCGCCACGGGCCCCGTCGCGCCCGTGCGTGGTCTCGGGAGCGCCACCTCCGCCGTGGAGGTCGCCTCTCTGCTGGCCCAAGGTGACCTGCACTACCAGCGCCGGGCCGAGGGCGCCTCGGGCGGACGCGCGGACCCGCGTGAGGTCGAGGCGGCGCTCGCGCTCTACCGGCGTGCGCTGGCGGCGGCCCCCGGAGACGGCGAGGCGGTCTTCCGCGTCCTGAAGGCGCTCAACTTCCGCGGGGCTTTCTGCGGGGCCGGCGACGAGAGCAGGAAGGCGATCTACGACGAGGCGCGGAAGCTCGGCCAGGCCTTCGTGGAAGGCCACGAAGAGCCGCTCGAGAAGCTGAAGCCGGAGGCGCGCCTTGCCGCCCTACGGCAGGTGCCGCGCGCGGCCGAGGTCTACTACTGGACGGGCGCCTCGTGGGGCCAGTGGGCGCTCGTGCGCGGCAAGCTGGCCGCCGCGCGCCAGGGTGTCGCCGGGAAAGTGCGCGATCTCGCCGAGACCGTGATCGCTCTCGATCCGGAGCTGGAGGAAGCCGGGGCCTACCGGCTGCTCGGCCGCCTCCACGATCAGGCTCCCCGGATCCCGTTCATCACCGGGTGGGTCTCGCGCGAGAAAGCCCTCGCCAACCTGCGCAAGGCGATGGAGCTGGCGCCGGCCAGCGTCGTCACGCGTTTCTTCCTGGCGGAGGCGATCCTGGACCACGACGAGGCGAACGCCGAGCAGGCGCGCCTGCTTCTGCGCTCGGCGGCCGATGCGGCCCCGCGGCCGGAGCTGCTCGTCGAGGACGCCTTCTACGCGGCCGAGGCCCGCGCGCGGCTCGCCGGCCTCGGCACCCGGCGCTGAGCCTCGCCCGCCTCGCGGCCGCGCGGAGTATACTCAGCCCCGCCGTGAGCCCCTCCGCACGATTCTCCAGCGATTGAGCATCCTCACACTCGCCCTGCCGGGCGTCTCGAAAGAAGGCTTCCTCCCGCGCGAGGCGGTGCGCGACGCCGCTGCCAAGCTCGGGGCGCAGGGCTTCCGCGAGGCCTATCCGGCGCCGGCCCTGCTCGTGACCGAGGTGACGCTCGGGCCCGACGCGCCCGCCGACGGCGACGCGGACGCGACGGTGCGAAACGGGCCGCAGCTGATGACCCTCATCAAGCACGGCGCGAGCGCTTTCCGCTACATGGACCAGGTCGGCTTCCTGGTGAAGCGTCCGGGCAATGCCTTCCCCCAGTTCGTCTCCGTCGGCCGCGCGGCGAACAACGACCTGGTGCTGGCCGTCGAGCGGGTCTCGAAGTTCCACGCCTACTTCACGAACGTGCTCGACAGCTGGTCGCTCACGGACTACCGCTCGACGAACGGGACGAAGCTGAACGGCGAGAAGCTCGAGCCGAACCAGCCGCGGCCGCTGCAAGACGGCGACGTCATCGAGTTCGGCGACCAAATCGAGCTGCGCTTCCTGGCCCCGGAGGCCTTCTACGAGAGCCTGCGCGGCCGAAGCCCTAGCTAGCTAGCCCCTCTGGATCTCGAAGCTCGTGTGGAAGTCGATGTCCTGGCGCAGCGAGTGCCAGACCGAGCAGTACTTCTCGCGCGAAAGCGCGATCGCCCGCTCGACCTTCTCGGCCTCGACGGCGCCCGTCACCACGTAGTGGAGGTTCACGCCGAGGATCCGTTTCGGCTCCTCGGCCGCGCGCTGGGCCTCGAGGCGGGCCGTCAGCCGCTCGAGCGGCTGGCGGCCCTTCTTCAGGATGTGGGCCACGTCGATTCCCATGCAGCCGGCGAGCGCGGCGGCCAGCGCGTCCACCGGCGACGGCCCGGCCGCCCTGGTGCCGTCGAACGTCAGGCTGTGCGACCCCGAGCGGGCGGTGAAGCGCTCGTCCGCCACCCACTCGAGGTCAATCGTCGTGCGCGGGCCGCTCACTTCGCCCTGCAGGCTCCCAGGGCGCCGGCCGGATCGAGGGCCTCGGCGCCCTCGAACACCTTCGCCACCTTGCCCTCCTTGTCGATCACGAAGGTGACGCGGTTGGCGAAGCGGCCACCCATCGGCGTCTCCCGCACGACACCGTAGTCCGCGACGGTCTGGCCCTCGGGGTCTACGAGCATGGGGAAGGGGACCTTGAGGCTGTCCGCGAACTTCTTCTGTGTCTCCAGATCGTCCATCGAGACGCCCAGGACCTGGGCGTCGGCGCCGGCGAACTCCGAGTGCTGGTCCCGGAAGGCCGACATCTCCTTCGTTCAACCGCCGGTGAAGGCCTTCGGGAAGAAGGCCAGCACGACGGTCTTCTTGCCCTTGAAGTCCGCGAGAGAGACGCTCCCGCCGGTGGTCGACTGAAGGCTGAAGCCCGGGGCGACGTCGCCCGGGGCCGGCCGGGACGCAGCCTCTGCCGCCGTGAGGAGCAGTACGAGCGAGAGAAGCGCGTGCATGACTGGCAAGCTAGCACAGGCGCCACGGCTTGACACCCCCGAGAAGCGGCCCCCATAATCCAAGGGTCGAGCCATGGCGCCCACTCGTCTTCTCGCGATCGCCGTCCCGAGCGAGGGGTTCGTGTCGCGCTGGCGTCCGGTCTTTCATCACCGCTACCACGCGTAGCGGCGGGCCAGGAGGCCCGCACGAAACGGGTTTCCTGGAGGGATCGGACGCGGAGTTGAAGGCCTCTTCAGGGAATCCTGAAGAGGCTTTTTTCATTTGCGTCAGATGCTCCAGATCTGCGTCAGCCTGACCGAGCCGACGACCGCGGCGGTCGTCGCCCGCCTGCCGGAGGTTGTGCCCGCCGCGGACCTCGTCGAGGTGCGCGGCGACTGCGTCGGCGATCTCGACCTGCTCTCGATCCTCCGCGCGAAGAGCGGCGCGCTGCTCTTCTGCTGCCGCCCGACGGCACAGGGCGGCCGCTACGACGGCGACGAGGAGCGGCGCCGGCTGATCCTGCTCGAGGCCGTGAAGCGGGGCTACGACTACGTGGACGTCGAGCTGGACAGCGGCTTCGAGGACGTGATGGCCGAGAAGGCCGGCCGCGGCCTGGTCGTCTCGCGCCACGACCTCGAGGGGACGCCGGCCGACCTCGCCGGCTTGTACGCGCGGATGGCCGTCCGCGGCGCCGACGTCGTGAAGCTCGCGGTGACACCGCGCTCGCTGGTGGATGTCGGCCGCCTGCTCGACCTCGCGGCCGACGTCGCCCGCGGCGGCGGGCCCCCGCTCGTCGCGATCGCGATGGGACCGCTCGGCCTGATCAGCCGGCTCGCCGCCGGCCGCGACGGCGCGCCGTTCACCTTCGCGAGCCCGGCAGCCGGTCGCGAGGCGGCCCCGGGGCAGGTGCCGCTCGCCGAGATGGCGGATCTCTACCGCGTGCGCTCGGTCGGCCCGCGGACCCGCGTCTACGGGGTCGTGGGATCGTCGGTGCAGGGCAGCCTGTCGCCCGCGATCCACAACCGCGCCTTCGCCGAGGCCGGCGTCGACGCGCTGTACGTCCCGCTGCAGGCCGAGTCGCTGGCCGACTTCGTGGCCGCGCTGCCGAGCCTGCGGCTCGCCGGCTTCAGCGTGACGCGCCCGTACAAGGTCGAGATCGTGCCCTACCTCGACGAGGTCGACGAGGCGGCCGCCCTGTGCGGCAGCGTCAACACGGTCGTCGTGCGGGACGGCCTGCTGCGGGGCTCCACCAGCGACGGTGTCGGCGTGACGCAGCCGATCCGCCGGCGCACCGAGCTCCACGGCCGGCGCTGCGTGGTCCTGGGAGCCGGCGGCGCCGCGCGTGCCGCCGCCCACGCGCTCGCACAGCAGGGAGCGAGGGTCCGCGTGCTGGCGCGCAACGCCGCTCAGGCCGCGGCGGTGGCCGCCTCGGCGGGCTGCGAATCGGGTTCGCTCGACGCGGCACGCGGGCTCGAGTGGGAGATCCTGGTCAACGCGACCTCCGTGGGCTCGACGGCCGACGATTCCGGCGCCTCGCCCCTGCCGAAAGCGGCCCAACGGAAGGGCAGCGTCGTGCTCGACATGGTCTACGAGCCGCTCGAGACGCGCTTCCTGCGCGAGGCTCGCGAGGCGGGAGCCGAGACGATCGACGGCCTCGAGATGCTGGTGGCGCAGGCCGCCGTGCAGTTCGAGACCTGGACCGGCCACGAGGCCCCGGTCGCTGCCATGCGGTCGGCCGCGGAAGCGGCCCTCGCGAGGCGGGCGTCGTGAGCGGAGCGCGACCGCTGGTGCAGCTCCCGCCCGGCGTGCAGTGCTTCGTCGGCGACGAGGTGCGGCGGCGCCGGGCGATCGAGGAGCGCGTGCTGTGCGTGTTCGAGGGCTGGGACTACGAGGAGATCATCCCGCCGCTCTTCGACTATGCCGACGCCTTCGCTGGCGAAGCGCTGCGGCCGAAGACCTACTCGTTCGTCGGCCGCGACGGGGCGCTGCTCGCGCTGCGGCCCGACTTCACCAGCCTGCTCGCCAAGCTCGCGGCCGGCCGGCTGGCGGAGCGCACCACGCCGATCCGCCTCTACTACTCGGGCGAGGTGCTGCGCTACGAGCCGCCGAAGGCCGGCCGGCAGAGCGAGCTCCACCAGATGGGGCTCGAGCGTCTGGGCGGCGACGCCCGCAGGGCGGACGTCGAGGTGCTCGCGATCGCGGCCGAGAGCCTGGAGGCGGCCGGCGCGCGCGACGTCATCCTGGCGCTCGGCCACGTCGGCGTCTTCGGCGGCCTGCTGGCCGAAGGCGAGCTCGCTGCCGCGCGAGTCGAGGAGCTGCGCGACCGTGTCGAGGCCAAGGACGCGGCGGGCGTGCGCGAGCTGCTGCACGGCTCGGGCCTGCCGGCGGCGATCGCGGAGGCGCTCGAGAGCCTGACGGCGCTCGCCGGCGACGCCACGATCCTCGCCGAGGCCGAAAGACGCCTGGCCTGTTGCGCACCTGCGCTCCGCGCGCTCGGCGAGCTGCGCGCGGCGACCGAGGCGCTTGCCGCCGCCGGGCTCGGCTCGCGCCTCGCGCTGGATCTCTCGGAGGTCAGCGGGCTCGACTACTACACGGGGCTGGTGTTCCGCGCCTACGCGCCGGGGCTCGGCTTCGAGGTCGGCGGCGGCGGCCGCTACGACGCGCTGCTCGCGCGCTTCGGCCGGCCGCTGCCGGCGGTGGGCTTCATGATCGGGCTCGACCGCCTCGCGCTGCTGCTCGACCGCCAGGGCGCGCCGGCCCCGCCCCCGCCACGAGCGAGATTCGTTCCGGCGGAAGCAGACCTGGCCGCGGCGCTGCGCTCGGCGCGCGCGGAGCGGGCGCGCGGCGGGCGCGTGCGCTTCGGGAACGGCGGCGCGCGATGAGGCTGACGGTCGCGCTCTCGAAGGGCAAGCTGCTCGCCGGCACGGAGGCGCTCTTCCGGCGCGCCGGGCTGCCGGTCCCGAACGGGGACGGCCGCAAGCTGGTCGTCGAGAGCGGAACGCTGCGCTTCCTCTACGTGAAGGACGGCGACGTGCCGGTCTACGTGGAGTACGGAGCGGCCGATTGCGGCATCGCCGGACGCGACGTCCTGCTCGAGGCCCAGAGCGATCTCTTCGAGCCGCTCGACCTGGGCTTCGGCCGCTGCCGCCTCGTGGTGGCGCGCCTCTCGGGCTCGGGCTTCGACTACCGGCGCGCCTCGAGCGTGCGCGTGGCGACCAAGTACCCGCGGCTGGCCGCCGCCTTCTTCGAAGGGCACGGCGTCTCGGCGGAGGTCGTGCGCCTCTCGGGCTCGGTGGAGATCGCGCCGCGCCTCGGGCTCGCCGAGTGCATCGTGGACGTGGTCGAGACCGGGCGCACGCTGCTGGAGAACGGGCTCGAGGCCGTCGAGGACGTGGCGGTCTCGAGCGCGCGCCTGGTGGTGAACCGGGCGAGCTACCACGCGCGCCGGGCCGACGTGCAGGGGCTGATCGGCGCGCTGCGGGACGCCGCGTGAGGACGCTTCGCTTCGGCGCCCCGGCGTACCGGCGCTGGCTCGAAGGGCTGCCGCGGGCGGGCGCGGGGGAGCCGCGCGTGACGGCCGCGGCCCGGCGCATCGTCGAGGCCGTTCGCCGCGAAGGCGATCGCGCGCTGGTGCGGCTCACGCTGCGCCTCGACGGCGTCGCGCTCGAGCCGGGCAGCATTCACGTCCCTGCGGCCGAGGTTCGAGCGGTTGCCACCCGGGCCGAGCGGGCTCTCGTCAGCTCGCTTCGGGCGATGGCGCGGCGGATCGAGCGCTTCCACCGGCGCCAGCGTGGCCGCGGCTTCGCGATCGCGCTCCCCGACGGCTCGCGCCTCGAGGAGGTGGTGGCTCCGCTCGACTCGGCGGGTCTCTACGTGCCCGGCGGCGCCGCCGCCTACCCGTCCTCGGTGCTGATGAACGCGATCCCGGCGCGGGTCGCGCGGGTGCCGCGCCTGGCCGTGGCGACCCCACCGCGCGCGCTGTCGGAGAACCCGGCGCTGGCCGCGGCCCTCGTGATCGCCGGCCTCGAGGATTGCGTCTACAGAGTCGGCGGCGCCCAGGCGATCGCGGCGCTCGCGTACGGCACCGAAAGCGTGCCGGCGGTCGCGAAGATCGTGGGACCCGGCAACGCCTGGGTTGTCGCGGCCAAGCGCCTGGTGCGCGGCCGGGTCGAGATCGACAACGAGGCGGGCCCGAGCGAGCTGGCGATCCTGGCCGACGCCTCCGCCAGCGTGCGCCTGGTGGCCGCCGACCTGCTGGCACAGGCCGAGCACGGCAGCGGCGACGAGACGGTAGTGCTGGTGACGCCGTCCGCGCGGCTCGGACGCCGAGTGGTCGAGCGGGTGGCGGCGGACCTTCCGGGAGTCGCCAACACGGCGCAGGCCCGCCGGGCACTCGCGGCCCACGGCGCCGTGGTGCTGGTGCGCGACCTGGACGAGGGCGTGCGAGCGATCAACGAGCTGGCGGCCGAGCATGCGCAGGTGATCGCGCGCGGAGCCGAGGCGCTCGCGCGCCGGGTCGTCGCGGGCTCGGTGTTCGTCGGCCCGCACACGCCCGTGGCTCTCGGCGACTACGGCGTCGGACCCAGCCACGTGCTGCCGACGGGCGGCAGCGCGCGTTTCGCCTCGCCGCTCTCGGTGCGCGACTTCGAGCGGCGCTCGAGCCGGGTGCGGATGACGCGGGCCGGCCTCCTGCGCGTGGCGGACGACGTGATGCGCGTGGCGCGGGCAGAAGGCCTGCGGGGCCACGCCGAGAGCGTGCGCCTGCGGGTCGGGACGTCCGCCCGCGCGCGTCGCGGAGCCGGCCGGTGACGCACGATCCGCTGCGGCACGTGAAGCCCGCCGTGCGCGCTCTCTCCGCCTACACGCTCGCGGCACGCGAGGCCGAGGTCAAGCTCAACCAGAACGAGAACCCATGGGATGCCCCGGAAAGCGTGAAGCGGCGCGTGCTCGACGCCGTGCTCGGGCGAGCCTTCTCGCGCTATCCCGAGTTCGAGCCGCGGGCGCTCGTCGAGCGGCTGGCAGCCTTCGCCGGCTGGCGCCCCGACGGCGTCCTCGCGGGCAACGGCTCCAACGAGCTGATCGAGGCGCTGCTGCTGGTCACGGCGTACCCCGGCGCGCGGATCGTGATCCCCGAGCCGACCTTCACGCTCTACGCGCTGATGAGCGGTATCCTCGGCGCCGAGAGCGTCCGCGTCCCGCTCGGCAGGGATCTCGAGTACGACGCCGAGGCGCTCCTCGCCGCGCGGCGGGCCTCGCGCGCGGGCGTTACCATCGTCTGCTCGCCCAACAACCCGACGGGCGGCGTGCTGCCGGTGGCCGAGGTCGCGCGCCTGTGCCGGGACGCCGACGGGCTGGTGGTGGTCGACGAGGCCTACCACGAGTTCTCGGGCGAAACGGTCGTCCCGCTCCTGCGCGAGCACGACAACCTCGTCGTGCTGCGCACCTTCTCGAAGGCGCTGGCCCTCGCGGGCCTGCGCGTCGGCTACCTGCTGGCCTCCCCGGCGCTCGTGCGCGAGATCGACAAGGCTCGCCTGCCGTACAACGTCAACTTCCTGTCGCAGGCGGCGGCGCTCGCCTGTCTCGACGCGTGGCAGGAGCTGAAGCGGACGGTCGAGCGGCTGCGGGCGGAGCGCGAGTCGCTCACGGCCGCGCTCGCGCGCCAGCCCGGCGTCAGGCCCTACCCGTCGCGCGCCAACTTCGTGCTGTTCGAGCTCGAGCGGGCCGCGCCGGGCGCGATCTTCGAGTCGCTCCTCGCGCGCGGAGTGCTGGTCCGCGACGTCAGCCGCTACCCTCGCCTGTCGCGCTGCCTGCGCGTGAGCGTCGGCACATCGCAGGAGAACGGGCGCTTCCTGCAGGCGCTGGCGGCGGCTCTCGAGGAGGCGGCATGAGCCCCAGGAGCGGACGGGCGTCGCGCAAGGTCCGGGTCGGGCGTGGCACCGCGGCGGCGGCGCGGGTTGCCCTCATCGAGCGCAGCACGCGCGAGACGCAGATCCGGCTGCGCCTGGCGCTCGACGGCGCCGGCGTGCCGAGGATCGACACCGGCATCGGCTTCTTCGACCACATGCTGACCTCGCTCGCGACTCACGCGCGCTTCGACCTCGAGATCGCCTGCCGCGGCGACCTCCACGTGGACGCTCACCACACGGTCGAGGACGTCGGCATCGTGCTGGGGCAGGCGCTGCGCGAGGCGCTGGGGGACAAGCGCGGCATCGCGCGCTTCGGCCACGCCTACGTCCCGCTCGACGAGGCCCTCGCGCGCGCGGTGGTGGACCTGTCGGGCCGGCCCTGGCTGCACTTCGGCGTCGTGTTCAGGGCGAAGCTGCTCGGCACCCTGCCGACGGAGCTGATCGAGGACTTCTTCTGGGCGCTGGCGGACCACGGGCGCTTCAACCTCCATCTCGACAGCCTGCGCGGGCGCAACACGCACCATCTCGCCGAGACCCTCTTCAAGGCGACGGCCCGTGCGCTGCGGATGGCGGTGGCGCGGGACGCGCGGGTCGCCGGCGTGCCGAGCACCAAGGGGGCGCTGTGAGCCCGGTCCGCTTCGCGATCGTCGACTACGGGCTCGGCAACCTGGGCAGCGTCACCAAGGCCTTCCGCCATGCTGGCGCCGAGGCCACGCTGTGCGCCGAGCCCGCGCGGCTGGAGGACGCCGACGCGCTGGTGCTGCCGGGCGACGGCGCCTTCGCCGCGACGATGGGCGAGATCCACGCGCGCGGCCTGGAACCGGCGCTGAAGCGCGCGGTGCGGCGCGGCAAGCCGCTGCTCGGCATCTGCATCGGCATGCAGGTGCTCTTCGAAGAGAGCGAGGAGCACGGGCGGAACGAGGGTCTCGGCCTGCTGCCGGGCCGCGTGCGGCGCTTCGACGGCGCGCTGCCCGTGCCGCACATGGGCTGGAACCGGCTGCGCCCGACGCGGCCGCACCCGCTGACCCGCGGCACGCCGGACGGCGCCCACGTCTACTTCGTCCATTCGTACTATTGCGACGCGCCGGAGGACGTGACGCTCGCAACCTGCGACTACGGCCGCAGCTTCGCGGCGGTGGTGGGCCGCGGCAACGTGCTGGGGGTGCAGTTCCACCCCGAGAAGAGCCAGAGCGTGGGCCTGCTCATGATCGCGGCGTTCGTGCGCTTCTGCGAAGCCTCGCGGCCGCTCGACGCGGTCGCCGCGGGGGGCGCGCGATGATCGTGGTCCCGGCCGTCGACGTGCGCGGCGGGCGCGTCGTGCGACTGAAGCAGGGCAGGCTCGCGGAGGAGCAGGTCTACGGCTCCGACCCGGTCGAGGTCGCGCGGCGCTGGGAGGCCGAAGGGGCCGAGCGCCTGCACCTGGTGGACCTCGACGCGGCGATCGAGGGGCGCCCGCAGCGCGAGGTGGTGGAGGACGTGCTGGCGGCCGTGAAGATCCCGGTGGAGGTGGGCGGCGGCCTGCGCACGCTCGAGCTCGCCACGCGCTACCGCGAGCGCTTCGCGGACCGCGTGATCTTCGGCACCGCGGCGGTGGCGGACCCTGGCGTCGTGAAGGAAGCCCTGCTGCGCTGGCCCGAGGCCGTGGCGATCGCGCTCGACGCGCGCGGCGGCAAGGTCACCGTCGCCGGCTGGAAGCAGACGACGCGCGTGGCGGCCGTCGACCTCGCGCGCCAGGTCCGCGACTGGGGCGTCCTCCGCATCCAGCACACCGACACCCAGCGCGACGGCACGCTGGTCGGCCCGAACGTCGCTGCCACCGCCGAGCTGGCGCGGCTGGTGGGGCTGCGGATCACCGCGGCGGGGGGCATCTCGAGGCTGCAGGACCTGCTGGCGCTGCGCGACGCCTCGCCGCTCATCGACGAGGTGGTGATCGGCAAGGCGCTCTACGAAGGCCGCTTCTCCCTGCGCGACGCGCGCGAGGCCCTGCGCTGATGCTGGCGAAACGGCTGGTGCCCTGCCTCGACGTCGACCGCGGACGCGTCGTCAAGGGCGTGCGGTTCGTGACGCTGCGCGACGCCGGCGATCCGGTGGAGTGCGCGGCCCGCTACGACGCGGAGGGCGCCGACGAGCTGGTGTTCCTCGACATCACCGCGTCCTCCGACGCGCGGCCGACCGTGCTCGAGATGGTCCGGCGCGTGGCCGAGGCGGTGTTCCTGCCGTTCACCGTCGGCGGCGGCGTGCGCTCGGTCGAGGACGCGGACGCGCTGCTGCGCGCGGGCGCCGACAAGGTCGCCGTCAACTCCGCGGCGCTCGCCGATCCCGGGCTCGTCGAGCGCCTGGCGCTGCGCTTCGGCTCGCAGGCGGTGGTCCTCGCGATCGACGCGCGCGCGCAGGACGGCGGGTTCAGGGTGTTCACGCACGGCGGTCGCTGGGACGCCGGTGTCGACGCCGTGGCCTGGGCCCGGGAAGGGCAGCGTCGCGGCGCCGGCGAGATCCTGCTGACGAGCATGGACCGCGACGGCACGCGCGACGGCTACGACGTGGCGCTGACGCGCGCCGTCTCGAGCACGGTGAGCCTGCCGGTGGTCGCCTCGGGCGGCTGCGGCAGCGTCGCGCACCTGCGAGACGCCTTCGCCCTGGGAGGCGCCAGCGCGGCGCTGGCCGCGTCGGTCTTCCATTTCGGCGAGATCCGGATCGCGGACGCGAAGGCCGAGCTGCTGGCCGGGGGAATCGAGGTGCGGCCGTGACGACCCCGCTGCCGGCGCCCGCCGGCGTCGTCTTCGACGAGCGCGGCCTGGTGCCGGCGGTCGCGCAGGACCGCTCGAGCGGCGACGTGCTGATGCTGGCCTGGGCCGATGCCGAGGCGCTGCGGCTGACGGCGGAGACCGGCCTCGCCCACTTCTGGAGCCGGAGCCGCGGCCGGCTGTGGAAGAAGGGCGAGAGCTCCGGACACACGCTGCGCGTCGTCGAGATCCGCGCCGACTGCGACGGCGACACGCTGCTCTACCTGGCCGAGCCCGCCGGCCCGGCCTGCCACACGGGCCGCCGCACCTGCTTCGGCGACGGATCGGCGACGCTGGCCGGAGTGCTCGACGAGCTGCAGGCGCTCGTCCGCGAGCGGCGCGCCGCCGACCCCGACGGCTCCTACACCGCGCGGCTCTACGCGAAGGGGCTCGACCACGTGCTCAAGAAGATCGGCGAGGAGGCCACCGAGGTGGTGCTGGCGGCGAAGGGCGAGAGCGACGAGCGGCTGGCCGCCGAGGCCGCGGACCTGCTGTTCCATCTGTTGGTCGCCTTCGAGCAGCGCGGCGTGCCGTTCGCGCGGGCCCTCGAGGTCCTGGCGGAACGCAGGCGAGGCCGATGACGATGCGCGCGCTCTCGTTCGAGGAGTACGAGCGCCTCTCCGCCGGCGGGAAGCTCGTGCCCGTCTTCCGCGAGCTGCCGGGCGACCTGCGGACGCCCGTTTCCGCGTTCCTGTCGCTCGGCGCCCGCTCCGAGCGCGCCTTTCTGCTGGAGAGCGTCCTCGGCGGCGAGCGGCTCGCCCGCTACTCCTTTCTCGGCCGCGATCCGATCGCGACGCTCGAGGTGAGCGAGGGCAGGACGATCGTGCGCGGCGCCGACGGCGAGAGCGCGGGAGCGGGCCTGCTCGAAGGCCTGCGCGGGCTGCTCGGACGCCGGGCCGAGGTGGTGCCCGGCCTGCCGCGCTTCACAGGCGGCGCCGTCGGCTACCTGAGCTACGACGCGGCGCGCCTGTTCGAGCGCCTGCCCGACCGCCACGGCGCGGCCCGCGGCCGGCTCGCCTCCTTCGCGCTCTATCGCTCGCTGGTCGCGTTCGACCACGTGCGCCAGCGGCTGGTGCTGATCGCGCTCGCGGAGCCGGGGGTGCGGGCGGAGTTCGAGCGCGCGCAGCAGGTGCTCGACGGCTTCGAGGAGGACCTCGGCTGGGAGCGCAAGCCGCTCGCGCAGCGGCGTGGGGCGGCCGAGACGCCGGTGCTCTCGTCGGGGCCCGCCTTCCGCGAGGCCGTCCTGCAGGCGCAGGAGCACATCGCCGCGGGCGACATCTTCCAGGTGGTGCTCTCGCGTCAGGCGAGCGCCGCCTGCTCGCTCGACCCTTTCGGCGTCTATCGCGCGCTGCGCACGGTGAACCCGTCACCCTACATGTACTTCCTGAAGGACGGCGGCGTCACGGTCGCCGGCGCGTCGCCGGAGATGCTGGTGCGCGTCGAAAGCGGCCGCGTCGAGACGCGCCCGATCGCCGGCACGCGCCCTTGCGGCGAGGGTGAGGATACGGACGCGCTGGGGCGCGAGCTGCTGGCGGACGAGAAGGAGCGCGCCGAGCACGTGATGCTGGTGGACCTCGGCCGCAACGACCTCGGCCGCGTCTGCCGCTTCGGTTCGGTGAAGGTCGAGGAGCTGATGAAGGTGGAGCGCTACAGCCACGTGCTCCACATCGTGAGCTCGGTGGTCGGCCAGCTCGCCGACGGCCAGGACGCGCTCGACGCGCTGCGGGCCTGTTTCCCGGCCGGCACGCTGTCGGGCGCGCCGAAGATCCGCGCGATGGAGATCATCGACGCGCTCGAGCCCGCGCCGCGCGGCCTCTACGGTGGCGCCCTCGGCTACGTGGACCTCGGCGGCAACCTCGACTTCTGCATCGCGATCCGCACGCTGGTGTTCGAGAACGGCCGTGCCACGCTGCAGGCGGGCGCCGGCATCGTGGCCGACTCGGACCCCGCCGCCGAGGAACGCGAAACCGAGGCCAAGGCCGGCGCGCTGTTCGAGGCGCTGCGCCTCGCGCAGGGCCTGTCGTGAGCGCTCGCGTGCTGCTCGTGGACAACTACGACTCGTTCACCTTCAACCTCTATCAGCTGCTGGGAGAGCTGGGGGCGGAAGTCGAGGTCGTGCGCAACGACGCGCTCGACGTGGACGCGGCGCTCGCGAAGGGCGCCGATCGGCTGGTGATCTCGCCGGGGCCGGGCCGGCCGGCCGACGCCGGCATCAGCCTGGAGCTGGTGCGCCGGGCCAACGTGCCGCTGCTGGGCGTGTGTCTCGGCCACCAGGCGATCGGCGAGGCCTTCGGCGGCGAGGTGGTGCGCGCGCCGAAGCCGATGCACGGCAAGACCTCCGACGTGCGCCACGACGGCCGCAGCCTGTTCGCGGGCCTGCCCGACCTGGTGAGCGCGGGCCGCTACCACTCGCTGGTGGTGGCGGCCCAGAGCGTCCCCGCCTGCCTCGAGGTGTCCGCCTGGACCGACGGCGGCATCGTGATGGGCCTGCGCCATCGCGAGCGGCCGATCGAGGGCGTGCAGTTCCACCCCGAGAGCGTGCTGACGCCGGCGGGCCGCGACCTGCTGCGCAACTTCCTGGGCCTCGGCGCGCGCATCGACGTCCGGCGCCACCTGCAGAAGGTCACGCGCGGCGAGCGGCTCACCGAGGCCGAGGCGGGCTCCGCGATGGAGACGATCATGGACGGGGCCGCCACACCGGCCCAGGTGGCCGCGCTGCTGTCGGCGCTCGCCGTGCGCGGGGAGAGCGAAGACGAGATCGTCGGCTTCGCGCGGGCCATGCGCGAGCGGGCGACGCCGGTGCACGCCCCCGGCGCCGTCGACACCTGCGGCACCGGCGGCGACGGCGCCGGCAGCTTCAACATCTCCACCGTCGCCTCGTTCGTGGTCGCGGCCTGTGGCCTGCCGGTGGCCAAGCACGGCAACCGCTCGGCCAGCGGCACCTGCGGCAGCGCTGACGTGCTGGAGGCGCTCGGTGTCGCGATCGACCAGCCTGCCGAGGCCGTGGAGCGGGCGCTGCGCGAGTACGGCTGGGGCTTCCTGTTCGCGCCGCGCTACCATGCTGCCACGCGCCATGCCGTCGGGCCGCGGCGCGAGATGGGGGTGCGCACCGCGTTCAACCTGCTCGGTCCGCTGACGAACCCGGCGCGCCCGGTCGCCCAGGTCGTCGGCGTGCCGCGGCCGGAGCTGACCGAGCCGATCGCGCGCTGCCTGGGCCGGCTCGGCGCGCGCCGGGCCTGGGTGGTGCACGGCGCGGGGCTCGACGAGCTGACGCTGGCGGGCGAGACGCGGGTCGCCGAGCTGCGCGACGGGAGCGTGCGCGGCTTCGTGGTGACGCCGGAGGGCGCGGGGTTGCGGCGGGCGAGCCTCGAGTCGCTGCGGGGCGGCGACCCGCGGGCGAACGCGGCGATCGCGCTGTCGGTGCTGGGCGGGGCGCCGGGCGCCCAGCGCGACGTGGTGCTGCTGAACGCGGCGGCTGCGCTGGTGGCCGCGGGCGCGGCGGCAACTCTGAAAGAGGGCGTCGCGCGCGGCGCGGCGGCGATCGACTCCGGGGCCGCGCGCGGGGTGCTCGAGCGGGCGCGGCGGGGCGGTGCGCGGTGAGGGGAGGAGGCCTTTGAGCTCGGCCGGAGTCCTGGGGCGGATCGTGGCGCGGACGCGCGAGAGCGTCCACCAGCGCAAGCAGCAGCACCCGATCGAGCGGGTGCTGGCGGGCGCGCCCACGCCGATCGGCCGGCGTCCGTTCGGCCGCAGCCTGGCGCGGCAGGACCGGATCAACGTGATCGCGGAGTTCAAGCGCCGCTCGCCCTCGCGCGGCGTGATCCGCGAGGACCTGCACCCGGTGAGGGTGGCCCAGGGCTACGAGATCGCGGGCGCCGCGGCGCTCTCCGTGCTGACCGACGCGCCGCACTTCGGGGGTTCGCTCGAGGATCTCTCCGAGGCGCGCTCGGCGACGCTGCTGCCGACGCTGCAGAAGGATTTCGTCGTCGATGCCTACCAGATCCGCGAGGCCTGGATCGCCGGAGCCGACGCGATCCTGCTGATCGTGGCCGTGCTCTCGGATCTCGAGCTGCGCAACCTGCACGCGTCCGCGCGTGAGCTGGGCCTCGACATCCTGGTGGAGGTGCACGACCGGGCCGAGCTGCGCCGGGCGCTGGCGATCGAGCCGGCGATCGTCGGCGTCAACAGCCGCGACCTGCACACGATGGAGGTGCGGATCGAGACCGCGTTCGAGCTGGTGGCGGAGATCCCGGAGAACGTGATCGCGGTCGCCGAGAGCGGGATCCGCTCGCGCGGCGAGATCGACCGCCTGCGCGACGCCGGTTACGACGGGTTCCTGATCGGCGAGCACCTGATGTCGGCCCCGGATCCGCGCCTGGCGCTGGAGGAGCTGGTGCGGCCCGAGGGGGACGCATGAGCCGCGTCGCGGTGAAGATCTGCGGAATCACCTCGCCCGACGACGCTCGGGCCGCGGCCGCGGCGGGAGCCGACGCGATCGGGCTCGTCTTCTGGCCCGGCTCGCCGCGCGCGCTCGACGTCCCCGCGGCGCGCCGCGTCGCCGAGGCGGTGCCGCCGCTGGTGCTGCGGGTGGGCGTCTTCGTGGACGCGCCCGCGAGCGAGGTCGACCGCGTCGCGGCCGTGGTCGGGCTGGACGTGGTCCAGCTCCACGGCGCCGAGACGCCCGAAGCCTGCCGTCTGCCGAGCCGCCGCGTGTTGAAGGCGGTGCGCGTCGGCGCGGCGTTCGAGCCCGAGCAGGCGCTGCGCTACGAAGGTCGCGCCGCGGGCCTGCTGCTCGACGCCGCCGCGGGCGCGCTGCCCGGCGGCAGCGGCCGCAGCTTCGACTGGTCGCAGGCCGCCGCGCTGCGGCCGCGCGTCGGCTTCCTGATGCTGGCCGGCGGGCTGACGGCCGCCAACGTCGGCGACGCCATCGCTCGCGTCCGTCCCGACGCCGTGGACGTCTCGAGCGGCGTCGAGCTCGGCCCCGGCCGCAAGGACCGCGAGAAGATGCGGGCCTTCGTCGCCGCAGTGCGCGCCGCGGAGGCGCGGCTCCAAGCGGACTCCCCACTCGGTGCGACGGGCGGGCTCGGCCTGGCGGGGTTCGCGCGATGAAGCAGCCGGTCGCGGTGCCGATCGTGCCCGACGCCGCGGGACGCTTCGGAGCCTACGGCGGGCGCTACGTGCCCGAGACGCTCGTCGAGCCCCTGCGCGAGCTGGAGGCCGCCTACCAGGCCGCGCGCCGCGACCCCGGCTTCCGCCGCGATCTCGCGGAGCGCCTGCGCGACGACGTGGGCCGCCCGACCCCGCTGAGCCTCGCGGAGCGTCTGTCCGAGGAGCTGGGGCTGCGCCTCTACCTGAAGCGCGAGGACCTCGCCCACACCGGGGCCCACAAGATCAACAACGCGATGGGGCAGGGGCTGCTCGCGAGGCGCATGGGCAAGCGGCGCGTGGTGGCCGAGACGGGCGCCGGACAGCACGGCGTCGCGACCGCCACCGTCTGCGCCCGGCTCGGGCTCGAGTGCGTCGTCTACATGGGCAGCGAGGACATGGCGCGCCAGGCGCCGAACGTGGAGCGCATGCGTCTGCTCGGGGCCGAGCTGCGCGCGGTCGACTCGGGCTCGCGCACGCTGAAGGACGCGATCAACGAGGCGATGCGCGACTGGGTGACGAACGTGCGCAGCACCCATTACCTGCTGGGCTCGGCGCTGGGCGCGCATCCGTACCCGCTGATGGTGCGCGACTTCCAGTCGGTGATCGGAGACGAGGCGCGCGCGCAGATGCTGGGCCAGAGCGGAGGCCTGCCCGACGTGCTCGTCGCCTGCGTCGGCGGCGGCTCGAACGCGATCGGCCTGTTCCACGCGTTCCTGCACGATCCCTGCGAGATGGTCGGCGTCGAGGCGGGCGGTCGCTCGCCGCGCGCCGGCGACCACGCGAGCCGCTTCCTGGGCGAGGGCGGCAGCGTCGGCGTCCTCCAGGGCACGCGCACGTACCTGCTGCAGGACGAGGCGGGCAACGTGCTGCCGACGCACTCGGTGTCGGCGGGCCTCGACTATCCGGCGATCGGTCCGGAGCACGCGCTGCTGCACGACCTCGGCCGCGTCCGCTACGAGACCGCGAGCGACCCGGAAGCGCTGGCGGCGTTCTCGCTGCTCTCGCGCCGCGAGGGGATCATCCCCGCGCTCGAGCCGGCGCACGCACTCGCCTGGGTCGTGCGCGAAGCGGCGGCGCTGCGCGAGCGGACGGTGCTGCTGAACCTCAGCGGCCGCGGGGACAAGGACCTCGGCATCGTCTCGCAGGAGTTGCGCGGCGCCTCGGGCGAAGGCGCCGAGCGATGAGCCGGATCGGCCCGGCGTTCGCGCGCTGCAAGGCGCAAGGCCGGCCGGCCTTCGTCGCCTTCCTGACGGCCGGCGATCCGTCGCTGGACCGGACCCTCGAGGCGGCGCTGGAGCTCGAGCGCGGCGGGACCGACGTGCTGGAGCTGGGTGTGCCCTTCTCCGACCCGCTGGCCGACGGCCCCGTGATCCAGCGCGCCAGCGAGCGCGCGCTCCGGGCCGGCACGACGCTGCGCGGCGTCCTCGACCTCGTCGCCCGCATCCGCGTGAAGAGCGCGCTGCCGATCGTGCTGTTCAGCTACTTCAACCCGCTGCTGCGCTTCGGCCTCGAGGCGCTCGCCCGCGAAGCCGCGCGGGCCGGCGTCGACGGGGTGCTGGTGACCGATCTGCCTCCGGAAGAAGCGGGCGAGTGGCTCGCGGTCGCGCGCCCGGCCGAGCTCGACAGCGTGTTCCTGGCCGCGCCGACGAGCCCGGACGAGAGGCTCTCGGCGATCGCGGCGGCCTCGCGCGGCTTCGTCTACGCGGTGAGCCGCACCGGCGTGACCGGCGAGAAGGACGCGGTCTCGGAAGCCGCCGCGCCGCTCGTGGAGCGCCTGCGGCGCCTGACGCGCGAACCCGTGGCCCTCGGCTTCGGCATCTCGACCCCCGCGCAGGTGAAGGCGGCCGGCGCGCTGGCGGACGCCGTCGTGGTGGGTTCGGCGCTGGTGCGGGCGCTCGAGGAAGCGCCGCGCGCGGACCTGGCGGAGAAGGTGAGATGGCTGAAGAGCGAGCTCTGACGGGGGACGGCAAGGCGGCCGAGGCCGAGGCGGCGATCGAGGCCTGGCGCAGGCGGATCGACCTGATCGACACGCAGCTGATGGGCCTGCTCAACAGCCGCTCGGTCTGCGCGGTGGAGATCGGACGACTGAAGCGCGCGCTGGGATTGCCGGTCTACTCGCCCGAGCGCGAGGCGCAGATCCTGGAGCGCGTGGTGCGCGAGAACCCGGGCCCGCTCGAGGCGAGCGCCGTCAGGCGCGTGTTCGAGCGCGTGATCGACGAGAGCCGCCGCCTGGAGCGGCTGGCGGCACACGGACAAGAGGGCGGTCAGGAGGGACGGTCGTCATGATCATCGTGATGGAGCGGACGGCGGCGGAGGAGCAGATCCAGAAGGTCATCGAGGCGCTGGTGGAGGTCGGCTACGACGTCCACCGCTCGACCGGTTCGGCCCACACGGTGCTGGGCGCGGTCGGCGTGCCGCGCGAGACGGTCGACCCGGCGGCGATCGAGATGATCCCGGGCGTGCGCGAGGTGGTCAAGATCTCCGAGCCCTACAAGCTGGTCGGACGCACCTTCAAGCCGGCGGACACCGTCGTCGGGCTGGCTGGAGGCGTGCCGGTGGGCGGGCCGGAGGTGGTGGTGATGGCCGGGCCCTGCTCGGTCGAGAACCGCGACCAGCTGGGCGCCGTGGCGCGCGCCGTGCGCGACTCGGGGGCCCGCGGCCTGCGCGGCGGCGCCTTCAAGCCGCGCACCTCGCCCTACTCGTTCCAGGGTCACGGCGAGGTGGCGCTGCAGTGGATGCGCGAGGCGGCCGACGAGCTGGGCCTGGCGGTCGTCAGCGAGGTGATGGACATCCGCACGATCGAGATGATGCTGCGCTACGTGGACTGCATGCAGGTGGGCGCCCGCAACATGCAGAACTTCGACCTGTTGAAGGAGCTGGGCAAGACCCGCAAGCCGGTGCTGCTCAAGCGCGGCCTGTCCTCCACGATCGAGGAATGGCTGCTGTCCGCCGAGTACATCCTGGCCGGCGGCAACAACCAGGTGATCCTGTGCGAGCGCGGCATCCGCACCTTCGAGAACGCCACCCGCAACACGCTCGACATCTCGGCGATCCCCGTGATCAAGAAGCGCAGCCACCTGCCGATCCTGGTGGATCCGAGCCACGGCACGGGCCGGCGCGACAAGGTGATCCCGATGGCGCGCGCCGCCATCGCCGCCGGGGCCGACGGCCTGCTGATCGAGGTCCACGACAACCCCGACAAGGCGCTCTCCGACGGCGCGCAGAGCCTGTGGCCCGAGCAGTTCGACCGCCTGATGAGCGAGCTGCGCGTGATCGCCCCGGTCGTCGGACGCACGCTGCCGCTCGCGCCGGCCCCCGCCGGCGAGCGCGCCTGATCCCGATGCAGGGCGCTCCCGCGATCCGGGTCGAGGGCCTGCGCAAGGTCTTCCGAGGCACGCCCGCGGTCGACGGCATCTCGTTCGAGGTGGCGCGCGGCCGCTTCTTCGGCTTCCTGGGCCCGAACGGCGCGGGCAAGAGCACCACCATGAAGCTGCTGAGCGGCCTGCTGCGGCCGACCGCGGGCCGCGCCTTCATCGAGGGGCTGCCGCTCGAGAGCGAGCTGCTGGCGGTCAAGCGCCTGATCGGGGTGCTGCCCGAGGAGCTGTTCCTCTACGAGCGGCTGTCGGGCGAGGAGTATCTGCACTTCGCGGGGCGCATGTACGGACTGTCCCGCCAGGAGACCCGGGGCCGCAGCGAGGAGCTGCTCGAGTTCCTGTCGCTCTCCGACGAGCGCGGCAAGCTGATCGTCGACTACTCGCAGGGCATGCGCAAGAAGCTGGCGCTGGCCGCCGCGCTGATCCACAGCCCGCGGGTGCTGTTCCTGGACGAGCCGCTGAACGGCATCGACCCCGTCTCGGGCCGCGTGGTCAGCGACCTGCTGCGGCGCCTGGCCAGCAAGGGCGTCACGCTCTTCTTCACCTCGCACGTGCTCGACGTGGTCGAGCGGCTCTGCGACGAGGTGGCGATCATCGACCACGGCCGCATCGTGGCGCAGGGCACGCTCGCCGAGATCCGCGCCGCGCGCGAAGGCGGCGCCGAGGCCTCGCTGGAGGACCTGTTCCTGAAGCTGGTGGACGCGGACCTGCGGCGGACCGACCTGTCGTGGATCGGCTGATCGCCCTCGTCGGGCTGCGGCTGCGGCTCGAGCTGCGCGGGCTGCTGCTGCGCAGGGAGCGGCTGGCGGGGCTGCTGCTGACGCTGCCGCTGCTCGGCTTGTCGTCGCTGTTCGTCGCCGCCTACGCCTTCGTCGGCCTGCGCGCGCTCGAGGCGTCGAGCCCCGAGCTGGTGCTGCCGGTCGTCTGTGGCGTCGCCACCGCTTTCGGCCTGAGCTTCGCGCTGTCGCCCCTGCTGGCCGGCGTCGCCTTCGCCGAGACCCACGACGTGAGCCGGCTGGTGCACTTCCCGCTGCCGCTGCCGGTGCTGGTCGCGTCGTCGCTGGTCGCCAACCTGGCGCAGCCGTTCGTGCTGGCTCAGGGGCCCGTGGCGCTGGCGGTGGCCCTCTCGCTCGGTGGCAGCGGGCCGCGAGCGCTGCCCGCTCTGGCCGGCGTGCTGCTCAGCTTCGGCTTCGCCCTGTCAGCGGCCCAGGTCGCCGGGCTGCTGATGCAGGCGATCGCGCGCAACCGCCGCGCGCACGACCGTGCGCTGTTCCTCGGCCTCGGCGTCACCTTCGTGATGGGCCTGCTGCCCCTGCTCTTCTTCCTCGGAGGCACGCGAGCCCTCGGCGCGCTGCGCCTGGCGGGCGAGCTGTCGAGCCTGTTGCCCTTCGCCTGGGGCGTGCGCTCGGCGGTGCACGCCGGCCGCGGGGAGCTCCTGCCGTTCGCGCTCTATTCGGGCCTCGGCCTGCTGGCGACGCTGGGCGCGGGGGCGGCCTCGGCGTGGCTGATCGGCCGCATCCATCGCGGGGAGCTGGACCTCGGCCGACCCGGGGGAGCAGACGCGGGGCGCGCGCGCATGCCGCTGCCCGGGCCGCTGGGGGCGCTCGTCGAGAAGGACCTGCGCGCGATGTGGCGCGAGCCGGCGCTGCGGGCCTCGGTGGCCTTCGGCTTCGTGCCGCCACTGGTGCTGCTGGTGCTGCTCTCGCAGTCGGGCGGGATGGGGCTGCGCGGGCCCGCGATCCTGCTGCTGGCGAGCCTGATCGGGCTGTCGGGCTTCGGATCGAACGCGCTCGGTCTCGAGCGGCGCGGCATCGGGCTGCTGCTCGGATTCCCGCTGGACCGCTCGCTGCTGCTCGCGGGGAAGAACCTCGCCGCGCTGCTGTTCCGCCTGCCGAGCTTCGTGACGCTGACGATCGCCGCCTTCTTCGCGCCCGCGGCGCTGGTGCCCGCCGCGTTCGTGGTGGCCCTCTCCACGTTCCTGATCGCTGCTGCGATGGACAACTTCGTCTCGATCCTGTTCCCGATCACGCTGCCGGCCCCGGGCCAGAACCCGTACGCCCACGCCTCGGGGGGCCGTGGCCTGGGCGCCGCGCTCGTATCGGCGGGCTTCCTGTTCGCGGGCGTCCTGGCCTCGGGCCCGTTCGCCTTCCTGGCCTGGCTGCCGACGTTGCTCGGCCGCCCGGCTCTCGCGCTGGTGACGCTGCCGCTCGCGCTGCTGGGCGCCGCGGCCGTCTACGCGTTGCTCGTGCTCTGGGCCGGCGGCCTGCTGTCGCGGCGCGAGCCCGAGCTGCTCGAACGCGTGCTGGCAGAAGCATGAGATCGCTGCGGGTGGCGGTGGTCGGCCTGGGCCTGATCGGCGGCTCGCTGGCGCGGGCGCTGCGGACGGCCGGGCATCAGGTGCGAGGGATCGACCGGCCCGGCGTGCTGCGCGCCGCCAGCCGCGCGCGCGCGATCGAGCGCGGCGTCTCGCTCGAGCAGGCGGCTGACTGGGCCGACGTGCTGGTGCTGGCGGCGCCCCCGCGTGCGAACGAGCGCCTGCTCCGCAGGCTCGCGCGGCTCGGACCGGCGCGCCTCGTCGTCACCGACGTCTCGAGCGTCAAGCAGCCGATCGTGGCGGAGGCGCGACGGCTCGCCCTGCGCCGTTTCGTCGGCGGCCATCCGATCGCGGGAAGCGAGCGCTCCGGCTTCGGCGCGAGCCGGGCCGGGCTGTTCGCAGGCGCGGCCTGGGTGCTGACGCCGACGGCGGAGACCGAGGCCGGCGCGCTGCGCCTGGTGCGCCGCCTCGCCCGCGCCGCGGGCGCGCGACCGATCGTGCTCGATGCAGCCCGCCACGACCGGGCGCTGGCGTTCCTCAGCCACCTGCCACAGCTGGTCGCGTGGGCCCTCGCCGGAGCGGTCCGCGCAGACGCGGTGGCGCGCGCCGAGCTGCGCCTGGCCGGTCCCGCCTGGCGCGACATGACGCGGCTCTGCCGCAGCCCCGCGAGGCTGTGGGCGCAGATCCTGGCAGCCAACCGGATCGAGGTCGTCCGCGCCGTACGCGCATTGCGCGCGGAGCTCGGCGCTGGAGCCCGGGCCGTCGCGGCGCGTGGGAAGGCGGAGCGATCGGCTATCGTCTCGGCTTCTGGCACGACGAGGAGGCGACGATGAGCGGGGAAGCGAAGCCGGACTCGACGAACGGGATGCCGCTGGTCGCGCGGGCGATCCTGGGAGGCGCCGTGATGCTGGTCGCCATCGCCTACTTCGCGAGCCGCGACTTCACTCAGCGGGATGGCCCCGATCTGCTCGCCTGGATCGCCTGCGGGCTCAGCCCGGTGCTGGTCGTGGCGGCGGTCGCGGTCCGCGGCGGCGCCCTCGTGGGCGACGAGCTGGAGGACCACGCGAGCGAGGCGCAGCGCCTCGCCTGGCGCCGCAGGACGCTCTTCTTCTTCGCCCTGCTCGACGTGGCCGTCATCGTCTGCGCGCTTTCGTTGCTGCTGGTGCGGAACGACTGGCCGCTGCTGGTCGCCGCCCTGCCGCTGGCGCTGATGGTCGTGAACCTCCCCCGGTCCCGCTAGCGGATCGGAGCTCGAGCACCCGGATGCCAGAGGCGCCGAGTCGAAGCGGGGGATCCGACCCCGACGCGGCCGCCCGCGCGTTCGTGGCGCGGCTGGGCCGCGCGCTCCACGCCTACGGCTACCCGGCTCATCGGCTGGAGGAGGCGCTGACGCTGATCGCGGCCCGCCTCGGGCAGCAGGCGCAGTTCTTCTCGACGCCCACCTCGCTGATGCTGTGCTTCGAGGACGGCGCGCACACCTCGATCCACCGCGTGGAGCCGGGCCAGCTCGATCTCGCGAAGCTCGCGCGCGTGGACCAGGTCGTCTCGGCGGTGGCCGCGGGCGCCCTGCCGCCCGGCGAAGGCGCGCTGCGGCTGGAGGCGATCGCCAGCGAGCCGGCGCCGTGGGGCCGCGCCCTGGTGACGCTCGCCTTCGCGCTCGCCTCGGCTGCCGCGGCGCGCTTCTTCGGCGGCGGCTCGGGGGACGTCGCCGCCTCCGGCGCGATCGGCCTCGGCACGGGCCTGCTGAGCCTGCTGGCCGGGCGCTTCGGGCAGATCGGCCGCGTCTTCGAGCCGCTCGCATCGGCGCAGGCCGCGCTCTTGGCCGTGCTGCTGCCCGGCCTGCTCGCCGCCTGGATCGGGCCGTTCTCGACCTACCTGGTGACGCTCGCCGGCCTGATCGTGCTGGTGCCGGGCTTCCCGCTCACGGTCGCGATGACGGAGCTCGCCACGCGGAACCTCGTCTCGGGCACGGCGCGCCTGTTCGGCGCCGTGGGCACCTTCCTGACGATGGGCTTCGGCGTCGCGCTGGGCACGCGCCTCGGCGAGGCGCTGGGAGGAGCGATGGCCAACCCGGCGCCCGAGCCGCTGCCGGCCTGGACGCTGTGGCTGGCGCTGCTGATCGCGCCGCTCGGCTTCACGGTGCTGCTGCAGGCCGAGGCTCGCGACGCGCCCTTCGTGTTGGCCGCCAGCGTGATCGCCTTCTTCGGCGCCCGCGAGGGCACGCGCCTGCTGGGGCCTGAGGTCGGCGTCTTCCTCGGCTCGCTGGCGGTCGCCTCGGCCGGCAACGCCTACTCGTGGTGGCAGCGCCGGCCGGCGGTGATCCCGCTGGTGCCGGGCCTGCTTCTGCTCGTCCCCGGCAGCATCGGCTTCCAGAGCCTCTCGTCGATGCTCGCGCGCGAGACGCTGGTCGGAGTCGAGGCCGCCTTCCGCGTGGCGCTCGTGGCCGTGTCGCTGGCGGCGGGCCTGCTGTTCGCCAACGTCGTGCTGCCGCCGCGCCCGGTGCTGCCGCAGCCGAGGTCCTGAGCCCGCGCCGGGTTTAGGATTCCTCCCATGGACAAGCGCGTGAAGGACGCGGCGTCGGCGGTCCGCGACGTGGCGGACGGCGCCACCATCATGATGTCGGGCTTCGGCCTGTGCGGGATCCCCGAGAACCTGATCGAGGCGACGCGCGCGCGCGGCGTGAAGGACCTGGTCGTGATCAGCAACAACGCGGGCATCGCCGACTTCGGCCTCGGCCGGCTGCTCGAGACGCGCCAGGTGCGCAAGATGGTGTCGAGCTACGTCGGCGAGAACAAGGTCTTCGAGAAGATGGCGCTGTCGGGCGAGCTCGAGGTGGAGCTGAACCCGCAGGGGACGCTCGCGGAGCGCATCCGCGCGGGCGGCGCCGGCGTGCCGGCCTTCTTCACGCCCGCGGCCTACGGCACGCTGGTGGCCGAGGGCAAGGAGGTGCGCTGGTTCGGCGGCCGGCCGCATCTGCTCGAGACGGCGCTCACGGCCGACTTCGCCTTCGTCAAGGCCTGGAAGGGCGACGCCCAGGGCAACCTGGTGTTCCGCCGCACCGCGCGCAACTTCGCCCCGATGATGGCGGCCGCGGCCAGGGTCACGATCGCCGAGGTGGAGGAGCTGGTGCCGGCCGGCGAGCTGCAGCCCGAGCTCGTGCACACGCCGGGGATCTACGTGCAACGCATCTTCCAGGGCGGCGGCTACCAGAAGCGCATCGAGAAGCTCACGCTGCTGGGCGGCGGCGTCGTGGACACGGACCCGAAGCGCGAGCGCATCGTGCGCCGGGCGGCGCGCGAGATGCGCGACGGCTATTACGTCAACCTCGGCATCGGGATGCCCACGCTGGCGTCGAACTACCTGCCCGAGGGCGTCTCGATCATCCTGCACTCCGAGAACGGCATGCTCGGCATCGGCCCCTACCCGGAGCCCGGCCAGGAGGACGCCGACCTGATCAACGCCGGCAAGGAGACGGTGACCGAGGCGCGCGGCACCTCGTATTTCTCGAGCGCCGAGTCGTTCGCGATGGTGCGCGGCGGGCACGTCGACCTGACGATCCTGGGCGCCCTGCAGGTGGACCGCGAGGGCAACCTGGCGAACTGGACGATCCCCGGCAGGATGATGAAGGGGATGGGCGGCGCGATGGACCTGGTCGCGGGCGCTCGCCGCGTCGTGGTGACCATGGAGCACACGGCGAAGGACGGCACGCCCAAGATCGTGGAGAGCTGCACGCTGCCGCTGACCGGACGCCGCTGCGTGCATCTGATCGTCACCGAGATGGCGGTGATCGAGGTCGTGCCGCAGGGCCTGCTGCTGCGCGAGATCGCTCCCGACACCGACGTCGAGGCCGTCGAGCGCGCGACCGGCACGCCCCTGCTGGTGGCCCCGGATCTCCAGACCATGGGGTCGTGAGGCGGTCCATGGACCGTCGCAGCCTGCTGGCGCTCGTGGCCTCGGCGGCCGCCGCCCGCAAGGCGCTCGGCGAGCTGCTCACGGCGCCTCCGGTGGCGCCGCCCTCGCCTGCGGCCGCTCCGGCCGAGGGCCGCTGCTTCCAGCCCGGCGACGCGCTGCCCGGCGACGCGCAGCTGTTCGACGCACGACTCGAGCCCGTCGCGCTCGCGAGCCTCGTGCCCCGGGGCACGCGCGTCGTCTACCTCGTGCTGTTCGGCGGCGCGCACGGCACGCGCGACGGCGACGTCTGGTGCGGCGACAGCGAGCGGGAGCTGCCGCTCCACCGCGCCGTGCTGCGCCGCTTCGCGGGCCGCGGGGTGCTCGGGCTGGGGGTGGCGGTGCCGCCGGCCTATTCGGCCCGCCACGGCTATCCGGAAGGCGCCTTCCGGGCGGCGCCGGGCTCCGAGGCGTTCCGCGAGGCCGCCGCGCGTTTCGTCGCGAGGACGGAGGCGCTGCGTGCCCAGGGGGCGCTGCCGTTCGACGTCGTGGCCTACGATCCCGGCTTCCGTCTGCTCGACAACCCGAAAGCCGGCCCTCGCGAGGCCGCTCAGCCCGCCTCCGGCTGGCAGGGGCGCTTCAAGGCCTGCGGCGACCGCCAGCGCCACGGCACGCCCACGCTGTGGCTCGCCGACGGCGCGCTGCGCGTGTCGCGCGAGCCGTTCTTCGGCAATCTCCACGACCAAGACGAGCCGGTCCTGCGCTACGGCGAGACCGAGCTGACCGAAGCCGTGGAGCGCGCGCTCGCCGCGCGCGGCACGGGACACTAGAGAGGAAGCCATGTCCGACGATGTCGTCGTCCTGTCCGGCTGCCGCACGCCAATCGGGTCCTTCGGTGGCGCGCTGAAGGACGTCACCGCCGTCGAGCTCGGCACGGTCGCGGCGCGCGAGGCCGTGAAGCGCGCGGGCGTGGCGCCCGACGCGATCGACGAGGCGATCTTCGGCTGCATCCTGCAGGCGGGGCTCGGCATGAACCCGGCGCGCCAGGTCGCGCTGCGCGCGGGGCTGCCCGAGAGCACGCCGGCCCACACCGTGAACAAGGTCTGCGGCTCCGGCCTGAAGGCCGTGATGCTGGCGGCGCAGGCGATCCGCGCGGGCGACGCCGGGGTCGTGCTGGCGGGCGGGCTCGAGAGCATGAGCCGCGCGCCGTACCTGTTGCCGGGCGCCCGCTGGGGCGAACGGCTGGGCCACGGCCGCATGCTCGACCACCTGATCCACGAGGGGCTGACCGACGTCTTCAACGACTACCACATGGGCGTCACCGCCGAGAACGTGGCCGAGAAGTACGGAATCTCGCGCGAGCAGCAGGACGCGTTCGCGGACGAGAGCCAGGCGCGCGCGGCGGCCGCCCTGGCGGAGCGGCGCTTCGCAGCGGAGATCGCGCCCGTCGAGGTCCCCGGCCGCAAGGGCACGACGCTCGTCGACACCGACGAGTACCCGCGCCCCGACACCACGCGCGAGACGCTCGGGCGCCTGAAGCCCGCCTTCAAGAAGGACGGCAGCGTGACCGCCGGCAACGCCAGCGGCATCAACGACGGCGCCGCTGCCCTGGTGGTGGCGAGCGGCGCCCGCGCCCGGCACCTGGAGCGCGCGCCGCTCGCGCGCGTGGTGTCGTACGCCGCCGCGGGCGTCGACCCGAAGCTGATGGGGATCGGCCCGGTGCCGGCCGTGCGCAAGGCCGTCGAGCGCGCCGGCCTTTCGCTCGGCGAGATCGACCTGTTCGAGCTGAACGAGGCCTTCGCGGCCCAGAGCCTGGCCGTGCTGAGGGAGCTGAAGCTCGATCCGGCGCGCGTCAACGTCAATGGCGGCGCGATCGCCCTCGGCCACCCGATCGGAGCCTCGGGCGCCCGCATCCTGGTGACCCTGCTCCACGCCATGCGGGCCCGGGGCGCCAGGCGCGGCCTGGCCGCCCTCTGCATCGGCGGCGGCCAGGGCGTCGCGATGATCGTCGAGCGCCCGTAGCGCCCGAGGGCGAGCTCTCTTTCTTTTCGAACTCTCGGCGGCCTTCGAGCGTCTCAGAGCACAGGAGGCCTCCGCATGCGTGTTCCCCTGTTCCTCTCGCTCGCTCTAGCCGTGTCGCCGGCCGCCTCGGCCTGGGACTGGGGGCCTGACTGCCGGGTCGAGGGCCCTCGCGAGGCCAGCCTGGACGCCGCGGGCGCCAAGACCCTGCGGGTGCTGGCGCGCGCCGGCGCGCTCCGGATCGTCGGCGAGCCCGGAGCGACGGCCGTCAAGGTCGCCGGCAAGGCGTGTGCCCACGACCAGGAGACGCTCGACGCCATCCGCCTGCGGGCGACGAAGTCGGGCGGCGAGCTGCGCGTCGAGGCCGAGATGCCGGAGAGCTTCAGCGGCATCGGCAGCTTCCACGCGCGGCTCGATCTCGAGCTGCGGGTGCCGGCCTCGCTGCCCCTCGAGGTCGAGGACTCGAGCGGCCTCGTCGAGATCGCGGACGTCGCCTCCCTGCGGATCGAGGACGGCTCGGGCGAGATCGGCGTGCGCAACGTCGCGGGCGAGGTCGAGATCCGCGACGGCTCCGGCGAGATCGAGGTCGTGGGCGCGGGCCGCGTGCTGATCGTGGACGACGGCTCGGGCGAGATCGACCTGCGGGACGTGAAGGGCGACGTGGTGATCCGCGAGGACGGCTCGGGGACGATCACGATTCGCGACGTCGGCGGCAGCGTGCGCATCGACGACGACGGCTCGGGCAGCGTCGACGTCGTGGGCGTCGCCGGCGACCTGCTCGTTGGACACAAGGGCAGCGGCGCCATCCGCCACGACAGGGTGAAGGGCAGGGTCGAAGTTCCGCGCCGCCGCTAGAGCGCTCGCACCACCACCAGCGTCATGTCGTCGTGCTGCTTGGCGCCGGCGACGAACGCGTCCGCGCCCCGCATCAACGCGTCGATCGTCTGCTTTGCGCTCTGGCCGCCGCAGGCCTCGATCGCGGCCAGCAGCCGTGCCTCGCCCCACTCCTCGTCGGCCGCGTTCATCGCCTCGCTGATGCCGTCGGTGTAGCCGACCAGCAGGTCGCCCGGCTCGAGGCGCGTCTCCTGCTGTGAATAGGCGGCCGGGTAGAGCAGGCCCACCACCGGCCCGCCGCCCTCGAGCCGCTCGACGGCGCCCGAGGCGCGCCGCAGGAAGGGCGCGTTGTGGCCGGCGTTGACGTAGGCGAAGCGCCGGCTCTCGGCCTGGTACTCCCCGTAGAAGAAGGTCGCGTAGCGGTTGGCGGGCGAGGCGTCGCACAGCAGCCGGTTGACGTGGTCCATCAGCTTCACCAGGTCGCCGTCCGCGTTCAGCGCCTGGCCGCGCAGCGAAGCCTGCAATCCCGCCATCAGCAGCGCGGCCGGGATGCCCTTGCCCGAGACGTCGCCGACCGCGATCCCCAGCCGGCCCGGGCGCGCCGAGACGAAGTCGTAGTAGTCGCCGCCGACCCCGGCCGCAGGCCGGCAGTGGCCCGCGAAATCGAGACCGGGGACGCTGGGGTACTCCTGGGGGAAGAGCTGCTCCTGCACCTCCCGGGCGATCTCGATCTCGCGGTCGAGCCGCGCCGCCTTCGCGACCTGGGCGGCGACCGCCGCCGTCAGCCGGGCGTTCTCCAGCGCGAAGGCGGTCTGGGTGGCGACGGCACTCAGCAGGCGCACGTCCGACGCGGAGTAGGGCTCCTCCGACAGCTTGGGTCCGAGGCAGAGCACGCCGACGATCTCCTGCTTCACCTGCAGAGGCAGCAGCAGCTCGGCGCGCAGCGCCTGGAGCGCAGGGCGCTCGGCCGCCGCGTCCTCGTCGCGGTTGACCCAGGCCTGCGCGTCCTGCAGATAGACGCGCAGCCCGTCCCTGGCCTGCCGCAGGCGGGAGACCACCGGACCGTCCGTGGCGAAGCAGGCGTCCGGCGTCGCGCCGTAGCCGACGCTGTGGGCTGGAGAGTAGCTCCCGTCGCCCGCCAGCAGCACTGCGACCCGCGGCGCGTGGAGCGCGCCGGACACGCGCCGGGCCACCGTCTCCAGCAGCTCGCTGCCGTCCACGATCGTGCGCACCTCCTCGGACAGGTCGTGCAGCACGCGCTCGGTGTCGACCGCCTCGCGGAAGAAGCGCCGGTCGACGAAGCCGCGCAGCCGGTCGCCCCCGCGGCGCGCCAGGGCCACGAACATCACGCCGAGCGCGAGGGTGCGCACGCGGTCCACGTTGCGCTGGGCCGGGTCGCCCGCGATCTGGACGGCCACGAGCACGGCGAGCGCGGAGACGGCCACCTGTGCCGCCAGGATCGCGCGTCGCGCGAGGGCGTACTGCAGGCCCTGGCGCAGGATCACGCGCACGTCCAGCGCCTTCTCGACCACGATCACGTAGGCGAGGGTGATCGGGAAGAGCGCCATCAGCAGGAACGACGGCCCCAGCAGCCACGGGCTCACGATCAGGCGCCCGCCGCCGGCGAAGATGGCGTAGAGGAAGACCAGCCAGATCGGGGTCAGCCCCACGGCGGCGCCGTAGAGGAGCAGCCGCAGCCGCCGCCGTGCGTCGGGGGACTGGGAGGTGCCCATGCGGTAGCCCATGCTCGCGAAGAAGCAACCGACCGCGAGCATGTTGAGCGCCTGCAGGGCGGGGTCGACCGGGAGCAGCCAACCCGCGAGCCAGGCCGCCGAGGCGAAGCGGCCCGACTCGAGCGAAAGCAGGCTCGCCTGTGCGACGGCGCCGGCGACCAGCGGGCCGAGCAGCAGCCCCTTCAGCCAGGGCCAGCGCTCGTCGAGACCCGCGCGCTCCGGGAAGCGGATGCCGAAGAGCAGCATCGCGGAAGGCCACAGCCCGCGCAGCAGCGTGTGGAAGAAGAGCGCCGGCGCGCGCAGGCCGCCCTCCCAGCGCCGGATGTCGAAGCCGCTCATCGCCACGAAATGGGAGAAGCTCAGCATCAGCAGCAGCAGCGTCCACGCGCGCGCGTCGTGGCGGCGCAGGACCACCACGAAGAAGCCGAGCGCCAGGCAGAGCAGCGGTGTCAGCACGTCGAGCACCAGCACCAGCGCCGGCGTCGACCGCACCGCAGGAACCAGCGCGACCTCGACCTCGAGCCGCTGGCCGCCGCGCTCGACCGTCAGCCGCACGCTGTCGCCGCGCGACCGGCCGACGGCCGCCTGCGCGAGGTCCTCCCGGCCGTCGTAGGTCTCTCCGGCCACCGCCAGCAAGCGGTCGCCAGGATGCAGGCCGGCCAGCTCGGCCTCGGGCTCCAGCTGGACGATCTCGTTCCCCGCCTGGCCGACCAGGAACGGCACGGCCGCCACGCTCTCGGGCGAGCGGACGAACTCGAGCGCGGCGCGCACGTGCAGCGCCTCGTAGGCCGCCGAGGCCGCGAAGAGCAGGCCCAGCGCCAGCAGGCGCAGGCGGTCGAGACGGGTGTGCTTCGGCAAGGGTCGCGGGATTCTATGCCCGTGCCCACGGCCCGCCCGGGCCCCAGGGTTGACACGCACGCCGGACTTCTTCTATCGTGCGGTCATCCGATCCATCTGACTCGGCCCCAGTCTCGCCAATCCCGCCGTCCCCGATCTCACCTCCGTCGCGAAAGATAACCGTCATGGACCACGACGACCCGTCCACCCCGAGCCAGGGGAAGCCCGATGCGCCTCCTCGCCGGCGCCACCCTCGCGGCCGCGGCAAGGGCGCGCAGGCGGATGAGCACGCCGCCGTCGCCACCGCCGAGCCCGAAGCTGCTGCTGCCGCCGCTCCGGCTGCGCCCGAGGCAGCCGCGCCGGAAGCGGCCGGGCCGGAAGCCGCACCCGCCCCGCGCCGCGAGCCGCCCCCGCGTCAGGCTCCGCAGCCCGCCCCGACGCCGGCCGGAGCCGGCTCGGGCGAGCGCCTGGACCTGGCCGCGCTCAAGGAGATGGGCGTCACCCATCTGATCCAGCTCGCGAAGTCTCTCGAGATCTCGGGCGCCGCCACCATGAAGAAGCAGGAGCTGGTGTTCCAGATCCTGCGGGCGCAGGCGGAAAAGGAAGGCCTGATCTTCTCCGAGGGCGTTCTCGAGATCCTGCCCGACGGCTTCGGCTTCCTGCGCGCGCCCGAATACTGCTACCTGCCGGGCCCGGACGACATCTACGTCTCGCCCTCCCAGATCCGCAAGTTCGGCCTGCGCACGGGCGACACCATCAGCGGCCAGATCCGCCCGCCCAAGGAGGACGAGCGCTACTTCGCCCTGATCAAGGTGGACGCCGTCAACTTCGAGCCGCCCGACCGGGGCGTCGAGAAGGTGTTCTTCGACAACCTGACGCCGCTCTACCCGCAGAACCGCATCGTGCTCGAGACGACGCCCGAGCAGTACTCGACGCGGGTGATGGATCTGCTGTCGCCGCTCGGCAAGGGCCAGCGCGCCCTGATCGTGGCGGCGCCCCGCACGGGCAAGACCATGATCCTGCAGGCGATCGCCAACTCGATCACCGCCAACCATCCGGAGGTCAGCCTGATCGTGCTGCTGATCGACGAGCGGCCCGAGGAAGTCACCGACATGCAGCGCTCGGTGCAGGGCGAGGTGATCAGCTCCACCTTCGACGAGCCCGCCGACCGCCACGTGCAGGTGGCCGAGATGGTGCTCGAGAAGGCGAAGCGTCTGGTCGAGCACAAGCGGGACGTGGTGATCCTGCTCGACTCGATCACGCGCCTGGCGCGCGCCTACAACACCGTGGTGCCGCCGTCCGGCAAAGTGCTCTCGGGCGGCGTCGACTCGAACGCGCTGCAGCGGCCCAAGCGCTTCTTCGGCGCGGCGCGCAACGTCGAGGAGGGCGGCTCGCTCACGATCGTGGCGACGGCCCTCGTCGAGACCGGCTCGCGCATGGACGACGTGATCTTCGAGGAGTTCAAGGGCACCGGCAACGCCGAGATCGTGCTCGACCGCAAGCTCTCCGACAAGCGCATCTTCCCCGCGATCGACATCAACCGCAGCGGCACGCGCAAGGAGGAGCTGCTGGTCCCGGCGCCGGAGCTCAACCGCGTCTGGATCCTGCGCAAGGTCCTCTCCGCCCTCTCCTCGGTCGAGGCCATGGAGCTCCTGATCGAGCGCCTGAGCAAGACGAAGGGCAACAGGGAGTTCCTAGAGAGCATGTCGGGCGGCGGCTAGCGAGCGGAGCGGGATGAGCCACAAGCGACTCCCGCCAGCCGGGGTCCGTGGCTGCCGGCTGGGCGGCGCCGGGGTGCACGCCTGCGTCATCGACCCCCCACCCCTAACCCCTCCCCACATATGGGGGAGGGGGAATCACTCGCGTGTCGCGCCGCGACCTGACGGGGCGTCGCGACCCGCTGCGTCTGCGACCCAGACTCACTGACGCAGGTCTCCGAAATAGCGCTCGCGCAGGGCGCGTTCGGCTTCGACGTCGCCACGCAGGAAGGCGACGTCGGCCAGCTTGAGGTCCAGCCAGACCGCGCGGGTGTCGTCGCTTCGCCGCGCCGCCTGATAGCTCTCCTCGGCCTCGCGGAGCTCGCGCAGGAAGAGCGACGCGTCGCCGGCGCGCTCGTGCCAGAGCGCGGCGCCCACGCCGCTCGGCGCGAGCCGGGCGGCCACCAGCAACGCGTAGTCGCGGGCGGCCGCCCACTCGCCCTTCCAGAGCTGCGCGTGGAAGTACTGCTCGATCGCGAGGCTCTGCCCGCCGCGGTCGAGCTCGCGCGCCGCCGGGTCCCGCACCGCGCGCAGAGTGGCGTCGAGATCGCCGCGCGCGATCCCGACGAAGCCGCTGATCACGCCGAAGCGCGGGTCGTCGCGCGTCGCCGCGGCGACCGACGCCAGACGCTGGTCGGCCTCGGTGAAGCGGCCGAGGCCGGCCAGCGCGACGGCTGCCGAGAGGCGATAGAGGTCCGTGTCCGGCGCCAGCTCGGCCGCCCGCTCGATGAGCGACTGCGCCTCCGTCGCTGATCCGCGTTCGAGCAACGCGCAGCCCTCCGCCCAGAGTCCCAGCGCCTCGACGTTCGCACGCCACGAGCCCTGCGTCCGCGCCAGCAGCGCACGCCACTCGCTGCGCTCTCCCCGCAGCAGGCCCGCAACGACGGCGGTGGCGCCCTCGCGGTCCAGCGCGCGCACGTCGTCCTCGTCGAGACCCAGGTCGTCCGGCGTGGCGGCGGGCAGGCAGCGCGGCCGCTCGGCGAGCCGGCGCTGGTGCTCGACGAAGGCGTCCACGAACAGCTTGCGGCGCCCCGGCGCGACGAACGCCGCCGGCGGCTCGGCGCCCTCCGCCGCGAGGCCGACGTCGTCGACGTAGTAGACGACGCTCGAAGCGTCGGTGAAGGGCGCGCCGGCGAGCGAGAACTTGTCGACCGCCGAGCCTGGCTGGTTCGCCGCGTTCGCCTGGTCCTGCAGGATCACGATCGGCTGGTCGCGCCCCTCCCGGCGAATCGTCAGATCGTAGCGGCCGCGCCCGACGTCGTAGCCGAGATCGACGGTGTACCACACGAACGCCTCGGGCACGAAGAGGCGCTTCGGGATGCTGTCGGAGACGTGGACGAGCCGGCCCTCGCGGACGGCCAGCCAGAACGCGATGCCGTCCTTCTTCAGCTGGAAGAACTCCGGCCCCGCCAGCGCGACGTTCAGCTCCTGCGCCGGGTCGCTCGTGAGGAAGCCGAAATGGAACCAGAGCCGGCCCTCCCGGCGCAGCGGGACGTAGCCCTGCAGCTCGGGGAAATCGCCGTCGCCCGCCGCGTCGCGCAGCTCCACGGAGCGGTAGCCGCTCAGCTGGAAAGCACGGCTCAGGGCGACGTGGCCGCGGCCGCCGCGGAACACCGCGAAGGTGTCCGGCCCCGTCTCGACGCCGTCGTCGAAGCCGTAGCTCGCGAGCACGACGGCGGGCGGGGCCTGCTCCGCGAGGGCCGTCGCCGACGCGCGGGGCAGCGCCAGGACGACGCAGGCCGCCAACGCGACCCTGGCCGCGACGCGGAGCGTCACAGCTCCTGCTCGAGGTCGACCAGCCAGGCTCGCCAGGCCGCGACGGCGCGCGCGCGCGCGGCGGCGTCGGCACGCGCCCCGAAGCCCTTCGTCTGCCCGGTCAGGCGCTGCAGCGCCTGCAGCGAGATCTGGCGCACCTGGAGGTTCGGGTCCTCGAGCGCGTCCACCAGCCCGCGGAAGAGGCGCAGCTTCTGTCGCGGAGAGAGGTGGATCTGGTCGTAGGCCAGCGCACAGGCCGCCTTGTCGCGGAAGAGCGGCGAGGCGTCGTGCCGCATGTTCTCGAGCAGCGCGTCGACCACGTCCGGATCCGCGCTCACGCGTCCGAGGGCCCACTGCACCTGCAGCCGCAGCGTCTGGTCGCTCGTGTGGATGTCCCGCAACAGCGCCGCCTTGGCCGCGGCCGACTTCCAGCCGAGGCCGTAGAAGACGTAGGCGAGCGTCGCTCGCCCACGCGGGTCGGCCGTCTCCCCGTAAAGCGCAACGAGCTGCGGCAGCACCCGCGGCCCCATCGGCCGGATCGCGTCGACGTTGCCGGCCAGCGCGAGCTCGCGCAGCGCGCCGGGCGCATCGGCGGGGGCGCCTGCCGCCACAGCCGCCGTGGCGAGCAGGGCCAGCGCGACGGCGCCATAGCGGAGACGAAGCGGCATCTCTCCTCCAATCACTCGTACGCGGAGCTTCTCTCGAGAGAGTGTACGCGCCTCGTCCACCGGGAATTCCCGCCGCCCCCAGCTCGAGGGAGAGTGAGAGAATCAGCATCGAGCGCTTGCTCCGTGGCGGACGCGCGGCATCATGATCGACAGCATCGGCAAGTACCGGGTCGTGCGCCTGCTCGGAGCGGGGGCGATGGGCGAGGTCTATCTCGGCGAGGACCCGCTGATCGGCCGCTCGGTCGCGATCAAGGTGATGAAGCCGGGCGCCGAGGAGGACCACGAGCGCTTCCGCCAGGAGGCGCGCATCGTCGGCGGGCTCTCCCACCCCAACATCGTCGTGCTGCACGAGTTCGGCTTCCACGAGGAGCGCCCCTACCTGGTGATGCAGTATCTGCCGGGCGCGAGCCTGGAGGACTGGCTGCGTGGCGAGCACACGCTCGGCGAGCACGTGCGCATCATGGAGGGGCTCGTCGGCGCGCTCGACTACGCGCACGGGCGCGGCGTGCTGCACCGCGACCTGAAGCCGTCGAACGTGCAGGTGACGCCGGAGGGGGAGTGCCGCCTGATGGACTTCGGCATCGCGCGGGTGCCCGAGGCGAAGCTGACGGCGACCGGCACCATCATGGGCACGCCCGCGTACATGGCGCCCGAGATCCTGGGCGACGCGCACTACTCGACGCGAGCCGACAACTACTCGGCGGCCGTCGTGCTCTACGAGATGCTGGCCGGGCGCAACCCCTTCCTCGGCCAGACCGTGTCGTCGACGCTGACGAACGTCCTCAACCGGGAGCCGCAGCCTCTCTCGTCCCTGCGCCCCGAGGCGCCGGCGGAGCTGTCGGCGGCGATCATGGCGCAGCTCCAGAAGGACCCGCGCTCGCGCCCGGCAGACCTGTCCGGGCTCATCGCCGTGCTGCGCGCGCTGCAATCGGGCGCGGGCGCTTCCGAGCTCGCCGCCGTGGCGGTCCGTGCGACGCAGTCGTTGCGCGACGCCCGCGACCTGGTGCCGCGTGCCTCGCGAACCGTCGACGAGGTGGCGGCACACCCGGCGTCGCGGCGTCCACTGGCCGTTGCCGCGGTGGGGGCGGTCGCGCTCCTCGCCGCCGCGCTCTGGCTGTCCCGGGGCGGCCCGTCCTCCGAGTCTCAGGCGCCTCCCGCCGCTCCGCCCCCCCTTGGTCCCTCGAGCCAGGCCGCGTCCGAGGTTTCCGGGGGGTCGCCGACTCCCGACCCGCAGCTTCGGATCGCGCAGGACACGCAGGCGAAGCGAGCCGCCGCCGCAGCCCTGCTGGCATCGCCGCCGGCCGCTGCCAGCACACCGGCCAGGTCGGCGCCCGGTCCGTCCGCGGCGGGCGCGCGGGCCACCCCCGCCCCCGCCACTTCGACCCCCGCGCCCGCAACTCTGCCATCGCCCAGCGCCGCGCCGGTCCCGATGGCCACGCCGCCGCCGGTGCCGTCCGCGCCGCCGAGCACCGTCGCGCCGACGGCCGCTCCGCAGCGGCAAACGACTGCCGGCGTCGCGCCCGCCGGGCCGCCGCCGCCGATGCTGACGGGCCTGACGCCCGTGACGGCCCGGCGCGGGGGGATCATCCTGGTCGACCTGCGCGGCGGCGGCTTCCGCTCCGACCACAGAGTGCGAGTGCTGCGTGGCGGGCACGACGTGCCCGGCATTCGCGTCATGAAGCAGACCCTCATCGCACCCGATCACATCAGGGTCGCCCTCCATCTCGGCGCCGATGTCGGCCTCGGCAGCTACTCGGTCGTGGTCGTCGATCCAGGCGGCGCCTTCAGCGAGAGCCTCAGCTTCGAGGTGGTGCTGTGAGATCGAACGCGTTCTTCGCCACGCTCGCCATCGTGCTCGTGCTGAGCGCAGCGCGGCCCGCCGTGGCGCGCGACTCGCAGGCGGCCCGCAGCAGCGCGGCTTCACGGGACGAGGAACTGGCCCGCCTGCGTGCCGAGATCGAGCTTCTGGTGGTGCAGCAGGCTCGGCTCGAATCCGAGCTGAATCGGCTCCTCGAGGCGCAGGCGAGCCGGGCCGGCCAGGACGCGGACGCGGCGGCCCTGGCCGAGATCCAGCGCCTGCGCGAGGAGCTGCGCAAGGTGCAGGAGGCCGGCAGCCAGGCCGCGGCCGCGCTCGAGGCCCTGTCCGAGGCGGAGCGACGGCGCGTGAACCTGACCGTCTACGGCGACTTCCAGGCGCGCGCCTTCGCGGGAGAGGAGGCGATCTTCGACGGCAAGGCCTTCGAGCTGGTGATGAGCGGACAGCCCCACGAGCGGCTGTCGTTCTTCGCCGAGATCGAGCTCGAGCAGGCGGCGGCCGTCGGCGAAGAGCGCGGCGGGGAGGTGCTGGTCGAGCAGGCCTACGCGAACCTCTCCTTCGCGCCCCTCGCCAACCTGCGCGCGGGCATCCTGCTGGTGCCGTTCGGCAACGTCAACGTCGACCACTTCGCGCCCCGGCGCGACGTGGTCGCCAAGCCCCTCGTGTCCTGGGTGGTCGCGCCGTCCGACTGGACGGACAACGGCCTCGGCTTTCACGGCAGCCAGCTCGTCGGCTCGAGCCTGCTGTTGAGCTACGAGGCCTACGCGATCGCGGGCCTCGACTCCGAGATCTCGGCCTACGGCCTGCGCGAGGCGCGTCAGGGCTACGGCGTCGACAACAACGGCAACAAGGCGCTCGTCGGCCGGCTGGTGGTCGACCGCTCCGGCAGCTTCGAGCTCGGCTTGAGCGGCTACACCGGCGACTACGACGACGCGGGCACGGAGCGCCTCGAAGGACTTGGCGTGCACGGGCTGGCGAACCTCGGACCCCTGCAACTGACGGGTGAGTACAACTCGATGAAGGCGCACGGCCAGCCGGACCAGCGCTTCCACGGCTACTACGGCCGGGCCACGCTCGACTTCGGCCGCTCGTTCCTGCGGCGGACGTTCCTGGGCAAGGGCTTCGCCGACCCGCGCTTCACGCTCGTCTATCAGCACGACTGGGTCAGCGCCGAAGGACTGCTCGAAGGGACCCTCACCCGGACCCGCGAGGAGCGCGACACCGTCGGCCTGAACTTCAGGCCCTCGTCGCAGTGGGTGCTGAAGCTCGACTACGAGTGGAACCGGACCGACGGCCTGACGCTCGACCGCGGCGACCGGGACGGCTTCGTCGGCGCCATCGCATTCGTGTTCTGACGCGGGCCGCGCTTCGCCTTATGCTCGGCGCCCGATCCTCCAGGATCTGTGCCGATGACCGTCCCCGAGCTGCTGCCCGCCTCGCCGCGCCGCCACACGCCGTGGCTGCGCCTGCTCGGGCGGGCCGTCCTCGCGGCGCTCGGTTTCCGCTTCGAGGGCAACTTCCCCGACCTGCCGAAGTGCGTGATCGCGGTGGCGCCGCACACCTCGAACTGGGACTTCGTGCTGGGCATGGCCGCGGTCTTCGCGCTCGACCTGAAGGCGCGCTTCATCGGCAAGCACTCGCTGTTCAAGGGACCGGCGGGCGCCCTGATGCGCCGCGTCGGCGGCATCCCGGTGGACCGACGCAAGCCCGGAGACCTCGTCGAGCGCACGGTCGAGGCGTTCCGGCGCGAGTCGCAGCTCTACCTCGCGATCGCGCCGGAGGGCACGCGCTTCAAGGTCGAGCGCTGGAAGAAGGGCTTTCATCGCATCGCGTGCGCCGCCGGCGTGCCGATCGTGCCGGTTGCCTTCGATTGGCGCCGGCGCGTGATCCACCTGATGCCCGTGTTCCAGCCCTCGGGCTCCTGGGAGGCCGACGAGCCCCTGCTGATGGCGCTGTTCACGCGCGAGATGGCGCGCCGCCCCGAGTGGTTCTGGACTAGCCAGGCCCCCGACAAGGCGGCGTTCAAGCCGTAGGTCCTACCAGTCCCGTCGAGCTTCCGCGGAAGCAGCTCGCGCGACCTCGGGAAGGCTTCCCACGCGGCGCGGTTCTCGTCGAAGGATGGGGGTGGCGCCGCGGGCAAGAACGGGACCTCGGCCAAGAGGTCGCTCGCACGGGTTACGATCGCCAGGCTCCGGAGGGCAGATGGACAGCACGAACAGGACTCGGCTTTTCGACCTCGGCAGCGTTCTCTCGGCGCTCCGGCTCACGGCGGTGCTCGCCGTGGGAGTCGTCGCGTTCGCGGCCGGGGCCGCCGAACGTTACGACGTGATCGTCTACGGCGGCACCGTCTACGACGGCGACGGCGGCCCCTCCCGCCGCGCCGACGTGGGCATCCGTGGCGACCGTGTGGCCGCGATCGGCGATCTCTCGAAAGACGAGGCAGGTAGGCGCATCGACGCGAGCGGGCTCGCGGTCAGCCCCGGCTTCGTCAACATGCTGTCCTGGTCGACCGACACGCTGATCGTGGACGGCCGCTCGCAGGGCGAGATCCGCCAGGGCGTCACCACGCAGATCTTCGGCGAGGGCTGGTCGATGGGTCCGCTGTCGGCGGAGATGAAGGCGCGCGAGCAGGCCTCGCAGGGAGAGATCAAGTACGAGATCGCCTGGACGACGCTCGCCGGGTACCTGGCGCACCTCGAGAAGCGCGGCGTCTCGCAGAACGTGGCGTCCTACATCGGCGCCGGCACGCTCCGCGAGCACGCCGTGGGGCTGGAGAACGTCCAGGCGACGTCCGAGCAGATGGAAGCGATGCGCGCGCTCGTGCGCTCGGAGATGGAGGCGGGTGCACTCGGCATCGGCTCGTCGCTGATCTACGCGCCGTCCGTCTACGCCAGCACCGAGGAGCTGATCGAGCTGTGCAAGGCGGCGGCGCCCTACCAGGGCAAGTACATCAGCCACATGCGCAGCGAGGGCGACCGCCTGATGGAGGCGGTCGACGAGGTGATCCGCATCGCGCGCGAGGCCGGCGTGCCGGCCGAGATCTACCACCTGAAGGCGGGCGGCGAGCGCAACTGGCCGAGGATCGACCAGGTGATCCGCAAGATCGACGCGGCGCGCGCCGAGGGCCTGAAGATCACCGCCGACATGTACACCTACACGGCCGGCGCGACCGGCTTCGACGCCTGCCTGCCGCCGTGGGCGCGCGAGGGCGGCTTCGAGAAGCTGCTCTCGCGTCTCGCGGATCCCGAGATCCGCCCGCGCGTCGCGGCCGAGATGCGCGCGGCCGGCGCGGGATGGGAGAACCTGTGCGAGCTGGCCGGCACGCCCGAGCGCATCCTGCTGCTGTCCTTCGAGAAGGAGCCGCTGCGTCCGCTGCAGGGCAAGACGCTGGCCGAGGCCGCGAAGGCGCGCGGCAAGGATTGGGCGGAGACGGCGATCGATCTCGTGATCGAGGACCGCACCCGCGTCGGCGTCGGCTTCTTCCTGATGTCCGAGGAGAACGTCCGCAAGCAGATCCGGCAGCCGTGGATGTCTTTCGGCTCGGACGCCGGCTCGATGGCGACCGAAGGCGTCTTCCTGAAGTTCTCGGCCCACCCGCGCGCCTACGGCAACTTCGCGCGCCTGCTGGGCAAGTACGTGCGCGACGAGAAGCTGATCCCGCTCGAGGAGGCCGTGCGCCGCCTCTCGGGCCTGCCGGCGGCCAACCTGGGCCTCGACCGGCGGGGGCTGCTGAAGCAGGGCTACTTCGCCGACGTCGTGGTCTTCGACCCCGCCACGGTGGCCGACACCGCGACCTACGAGAAGCCGCACTCGTACTCGGTGGGCGTCAAGCACGTGCTGGTCAACGGCGTGCCGGTGCTGAAGGACGGCGAGCACACGGGCGCGCTGCCCGGCCGCGCGCTGAAGGGGCCCGGCGCGAAGCGATAGGCGTTCCTGGCGTATGCTGCGACGCCGGATGCGCGCTCGGCCGAAGTTCGTCCCCGCCTTCATCGCGGCCGCGCTGGCCTTCGCGATCGCCTGTGGCGCCGGGGGCGGGAATGGCCCGGATGCCCCTTCGGCCGTCACGCCCACGCCGAGCCCGACGCCACCGCTCGCACTGAAGATCATGCCGCTCGGCGACTCGATCACGCAGGCGAACGACGAGACGAACAGCTATCGGCGGCCGCTCTGGCGCCTGCTGCAGGGCAGCGGACGCCGCGTCGACTTCGTGGGCAGCCAGAGCGAGAACCACCAGGGGCCGCCACCCGACCCGGACTTCGACCTCGACCACGAGGGCCACTGGGGCTGGACCGCCGACGACGTGCTGCGCGAGATCGACGGCTGGGCGCGCGCCTTCGCGCCCGACGTCGTCCTGCTCCATCTCGGGTCGAACGACGCGCTGCGCGGGCACGACACCGCGGAGACGCTCGACGAGCTGGGCGCGATCGTGGCCCGCCTGCGCGCCGCCAACCCGCGCGTCAGCGTGCTGCTGGCGCAACTGATCCCGACGCGGCGGGCCGCGGACAACCGCCGCATCGAGGCCCTGAACGCCGGCATCCCCGGGCTCGCGGCGCGGCTCGACAGCGCCGCCTCGCGCGTGGTCGTGGTCGACCACTACTCGGGCTTCGATGCGAACACCGACACCCGCGACGGGATCCACCCCAACGCGGCCGGAGAAGAGAAGATGGCGAACGTGTGGAACCACGCGCTCGCAGGAGTCATCCGATGATCTCGAAGAACATCCCGCGCACCCTGCTGCTCTGCCTGCTCGCGTCGGCCGCCTCCGCCGTCGACACCCGTGACACGCGGCTGCTGACCGAGCCTGCCGTCAGCGCGAAGCGGATCGCCTTCGCCTACGCGAACGACCTGTGGACGGCCGACCGCGACGGCAGCGACGTGCGGCGCCTGACGGCGCACCCCGGTGTCGAGTCCAGCCCGCGCTTCTCTCCCGACGGCTTGCTCGTCGCCTTCACCGGGCGCTACGACGGCAACACCGACGTCTTCGTGGTGCCGGCCGAGGGCGGCGTCCCGCGGCGTCTGACCTGGCACCCCGGCAACGACACGGCGCTCGGCTTCACGCCGGACGGCAAGTCGGTGCTGTTCGCCTCGCCGCGCGAGGTCTACACCACGCGCTACCAGCAGCTCTTCGCGGTGCCGATCGATGGGGGCTGGCCGACGAAGCTGCCGATCCCGAACGCGAGCAAGGCCTCGATCTCCGAGGACGGCGCGACGATCGCCTACGTGCCGCTCAGCGAAGCGTTCAACCAGTGGAAGAACTACCGCGGTGGCACCCACGCCCGGATCCTGCTCTTCGACGCGAAGACCCACACGGTCGAGCAGGTGCCGCAGCCGGCGGGCCGCTGCAACGACACCGACCCGATGTGGCTGGGCCGCACGCTCTATTTCCGCTCGGACCGCGACGGCGAGTTCAACATCTACTCGTTCGATCGCGGGACGAAGGCCGTCACGCGCGTGACGCGCCACGCGGACTTCCCGGTGGTGAACGCGCAGGCGGGCGGAGGCCGCATCCTCTACGAGCAGGCCGGCTACCTGCACCTTCTCGATCCCGGGACGTCGGCCGCCGAGCGCCTGCGGATCGGCGTCGCCGCCGACCTCCCCGAGATGCGCCCGCGCTACGCGAAGGGCGTCAAATACCTGCGCGGCAGCAGCCTGTCGCCCTCGGGCGCCCGCGTGGCGATCGAGCTGCGCGGCGAGATCCTGACGGTGCCGCGCGAGAAGGGCGACGAGCGGAATCTGACGCGTTCGACCGCCGCCAACGACCGCTCGCCGGCCTGGTCGCCCGACGGCAGGACGATCGCCTACTTCTCGGACGCGAGCGGCGAGTACGCGCTTTACCTCGAGCCGCAGGACGGACGCGGCGCGGCGCGCCGCATCGAGCTGAAGGGCGCGGGCTACTACGACGATCCGAAGTGGTCGCCCGACTCGAAGAAGCTCAGCTACACGGACAACTCGCGCGCCATCTGGATCGTGGACGTGGCGAGCGGGGAGCAGACGAAGGTCGACGCCGACGTGATGTACGGCCCGGTCAAGGTCCTGCACCACGACTGGTCGCCCGACTCGCGCTTCCTCGCCTACACGAAGAACAGCCCGACCTTCATCAACCGCATCTGGATCCACTCGCTCGCCGACAAGAAGTCCTATCCGCTGACCGACGGCCTCTCCGACTCGCAGAGCCCCGTCTTCGACAAGGGCGGCCAGTACCTGTTCTTCCTCGCCTCGACCGACGCCGGCCCGGTGCAGGACTGGTTCGCGCAGTCGAGCGCCGACATGGCCGCGAGCCAGTCGATCTACCTCGTGGTGCTCGCCAAGGGCGTCGCCTCACCGCTCTCGAAGGAGAGCGACGAGGAGGCCAAGGAGGAGGAGAAGGCGGACGCGGGGAAGGGCGGCGCCGAAGCCAAGGGTACGAATACGAAGAGCGCGACTGGCAAGGGCGGGACGGCGAAGGCCGAGGAGGTGAAGGCGGCGCCGGCGCCGGTGAAGATCGACTTCGACGGCCTCGCCGACCGCATCCTGGCGCTGCCGCTGAAGGCCGCCGGCTACTACGACCTCGCGGCCGGCCCCGCCGGTCAGATCTTCTATCGCCGCGAGCCCGGCGCCGCGCGCCGGGCCGACACGGCGCTCGTGCGCTACGACCTCGGCAAGCGCAAGGAAGACACGCTGCTCGACAAGGCCGACGGCTTCGAGCTCTCGGCCGACGGCAAGCGCGCGTTGGTGCGCGTCGGCCAGGCCTGGTCGATCTGCGACGTCGGCGACAAGCTCGACCTCGCGAAGTTCAAGCTGCCGCTCGACCAGATCCAGGTGCGTCTCGATCCCGTCGCCGAGTGGAAGCAGATCTACGACGAGGCCTGGCGCATCAACCGCGACTATTTCTACGACCCCGGCTACCACGGCGCCGACTGGAACGCGCTGCGCGCCAGGTACGCGGCGTTCCTGCCGGACGTGACCACGCGCCAGGAGCTGACGCGCGTGATGCAGTGGCTGTTCAGCGAGCTGGCGGTCGGCCACCACCGCGTGAGCGGCGGCGACACGCTGGCCGAGGTCGAGTCCGTCCCGGGCGGCCTGCTCGGCGCCGACTACGAGATCGCCGGCGGCCGCTATCGTCTCGAGAAGGTCTTCGGCGGCCTCAACTGGAACCCGGACCTGCGCTCGCCGCTGACCGAGCCCGGCAACGAGGTGCGCGCCGGAGAGTACCTGCTGGCCATCGAGGGCCAGGACCTGCGCCCGCCCGAGAGCCTGTTCGCCCGCTTCGAGCGCACGGCCGGCAAGCAGGTCGAGCTGCGCGTGGGCCCGAACCCGGACGGCAGCGGCGCGCGCACGGTAAAGGTCGTGCCGATCGAGAACGAGCAGGCGCTGCGCAACCGAGACTGGGTCGAGGGCAACCTGCGCAAGGTCACCGAAGCGACGCAGGGCCGCGTCGCCTACGTCTACGTCCCCAACACCGCCGGCGCCGGCCACACCTACTTCAAGCGCTACTTCTACCCGCAGTCCGACCGCGAGGCGGTGATCGTCGACGAGCGCCACAACGGCGGCGGTCAGGTGGCCGACTACTACATCGACATCCTGCGCCGGCCGCTGGTGAGCTTCTGGGCGATGCGCTACGGGATGGATCTGAAGACGCCAATCGCCGGCATCCACGGGCCCAAGGTGATGCTGATCGACGAGACCGCCGGCTCGGGCGGCGACATGTTGCCCTGGATGTTCCGCAAGGAGAAGCTCGGCACGCTGGTCGGCAAGCGCACCTGGGGCGGCCTCGTCGGCATCCTCGGCTTCCCGGTGCTGATGGACGGCGGCACGGTGACGGCGCCCAACCTGGCGATCTGGACCCCGGACGGCTTCGTGGTCGAGAACGAGGGCGTGCCGCCCGACGTCGAGGTGGAGCAGGCGCCGGCCGACGTGATCGCCGGCAAGGACCCGCAGCTCGAACGCGCGATCGCGCTCGCGCTCGAGGAGCTGCGCAAGCAGCCGCCGCAGACCCCGAAGCGCCCGCCCTTTCCGGTGCGCGTACGCAGGCCTGGGCAATGACGGCCGCTCGTCCCGCCGCCGGCCTGCTCGACCGGCGGCGCGCCGCCCTGGTGGTGGTGGACATCCAGGAGAAGCTGCTGCCCGCGATCTTCGAGAAGCAGCGCGTGCTGGCGAACACGCTGCTGTTGATGCGGGCCGCGGCGATCCTCGAAGTCCCCATCGTGGTGACATCGCAGTACCGCAAGGGCCTGGGCGACGTGATCGCGGAGGTGAAGGCTGCGGCGCCGGAGGTGCCGGTGCTCGACAAGGCGACCTTCGGCTGCTTCGGCGACGACGGCTTCCTCGCGCATCTCGCCGGTCTCGGCTCTCGCGACCAGCTCGTGGTCACCGGCATCGAGAGCCACATCTGCGTGACCCAGACGACGCTCGGCGCTCTGACGCGCGGCTACACCGTCCACGTCGCCGCCGACGCCGTCTCGTCGCGCTCGGAAGCGAACTGGCGGACCGGCCTCTCGCGCATGGAGCGCGCGGGCGCGGTGATCTCCAGCTCGGAGATGGCCCTCTACGAGCTGCTCGGCCGCTCGGACGGCGCGGAGTTCAAGCGGATCCTGCCGCTGCTGAAGGGGTGAGGATGGACGCCATCATTTCGTCTTCCGCGAGGCTCGCGGGGTGAGCGCTCAAGGGGAAGATCCGCTTTGCGGACGGCTACGACCACAGAACACCCGTTCGCTGGAGAGGCTGGGACTGACTCTGAGGGGAGCCCGTACGGCTCGCGGTGGGGCCATTGGTGGAGCGTGGTGCCCGATCTCCCCGAGCACCGTCCACCCCCGCACAAGAAGATGCTGCAGGTAACACGGCGCGTCTGGAGGGAGTTCAAGGAGGCGATGCGCCAGTGCAGGCAGCGTTGACGAAGCGAGCGCAGGCGATGTGCCTGAAGGCTGGAGCTGCTTGCGCGTTCTCAACAGCTTGCCTCTATCTCTTACTTGTGTACACACATGTGTTCCGCAGGATCGGGATCTTCGAAGGGTGGATCTTCTTCGTGCACGTTGTCTTGGCGATCATGGGGCTTGTTCTGGCTGCACTCGCATGGGGCCGACACCGATGGGCAGTTGCGGTCGTGATGGTCGTCTGCGGGTACTTCGTTCTGAATCAACTGGTGCTGTAGCGTGTAGCATCGGCCGTCGTCGGGGCCCCAAGCGACGTATCTCCCCATGGACGAGGCGGCTCGGCGAGTCTGCGCTGCTCGGTCGCCGGCAGGAGGCGCTGGACGCCTTCGTGCGCGACTTCGGCCGCGCCTCCGACCTCGATCGTGCGGGTCAGGGGTCGAAGGTGGCGGGCTTCGAATTCGAGATGACGGCCCGGGAGTCCGGGTGGGAGGGGGCGAACGCCGTTTCGTGCACCACCCTCGGCAGGAAGTACGACGCCGGCGTGGACGTTGGCAAGGCCCCGGAACGCGCAAGATCTTATTACGCAAAGGCCTGCGCAGCCGGCGACGTCCAGGCTTGCAAGCTGAAATGACTCTCACCTGCCCCACCCGAAGGCCACGACGAACAACGGCTACGACGCTCTCACGTTGATCGCGGTGGCTTTAGCGGCGAGATCCCCCATCGCTTCTGGAGAATCTCGAATGGAACGTCGCTCCCGACGGACAGGCGAGGCGGCCAGCGCGCCATCCGGGTCGGCGGCCAGATCCGCACGGTGCACTCCTCTAACGGACTGGTGACCTCCGGCATCCGTGCCACGCGATCGACCATGAGCGTCCGCCACGACAGGACCTGAATGGCCAGCCGGCCGAACACGATCTCGGTCGAGACAGCCCGGAACATCGGGTCGGCTCCCTCGACGGCCGGGTCGTCCGTCATGTCGCGTGTTGCGCAGAACAACAGCGGCTGGCCCGCGTAGCGCGCGAGCACCACCTCCGTGTTCTCCGGCATGTTCCTGGAAGTCCGCAGGCCCTCCCTGTGCTCATCAAGGTAGAACAGCCTGCGATTGCTGGCGCTGAACTGCTCCCACACCAGCGTGGTCTTCATTGCCCAGACTGCCACTAGCGTCTGCTGGTCCCATGGGATCGGGATCGCAAGATCCTGCGCCAAGCTGGACGCCAGCGGAATGACCTGGTCCTCGAGCTCCTTCATCCAGCCGGTGTTGCAGGTCCTGCAGACGCAGCGCAGACGAAGCGCATTCTGGTTGCGATCTTGATACGAGTCGTCGCCCACCATACCGATCACGCCGGACGCAGGCACACGAAACCGCTCGAGCACCCACCGCGGCCAGACGTGTTCGCGGCTGTCCGCCTTGCCTGGACAGAAGATGCAGTTCGGATCCCCACGCCCCAGGTGTTTCAGGTCGGCCATTGCCGCCGAGCCTATCCGACGCTGCCAACGAGCAGCCAGAAGTGACCCCTGCGAGCATGAGGAGTTGACCCCCTCCCTATCAACGTCGACTGACAGAGGCTCGCGCACCCGTCGCGCCAGCTCGGCCGGCCCGGTAGCCCGAGTCGGCACGCCGGGTGCATCGCCTCGGCTCGCCTGAACGCAACTCCGTCTGGCCTGTTTCGGGTTCGCCGCCCCTTGTCGTGAGGGGCGGCGAACCACGCCCCGAAGTAGGAGGCGGAGATGCGACAGGCAAGCGAAGCGACGCACGGGCTGGGCGGGCTCGGCCGGGGCACGGCGGGCGATCACCACCGATCGGGTCGCGATCACGGGGGCGAACATGGGCGGCCGGAACACGATCACGGGCCAACCAACGGCCCGCAGCTCGACGTCGGGAAGCTCGACTGCTTTCGGGTGGCGATTGAGTTTCAGGCGCTCGCGGCTCGGCTGCTGCCGAAGGGTTGTGGGGCGCTGCGGGATCAATTGGACCGGGCGTCCGTGTCGATTGCGCTCAACTTGAGCGAGGGGGCTGGATGCCGATCGCCGCGGCAGAAGGCTCGCTACTACGCCATCGCGCGCGGTTCGGCTAGCGAGTGCGGGGCGGTGCTGGCGATCGCTTCGGCACGAGGGCTTGGGGACGCCGAGGATTGCGCACGGGGACGGGGGCTCGTCGTTCGGCTCGTGCAGATGCTGACGAGGCTCGAGCGGAGGTTTCGGTGAACGGCTTCGTTGCCGCGAACGGCCGGGGCACGGGGGCGATCACGACCGGTCGGGTCACGATCACGGGGGCGGCGCCAGCGGCCGGGGCACGATCACGGTCACGGCTGCGCGGCAAAGGCTCACGGGGAAGGAGGATCTCGCTAAGACAGGGCGCTCTGCAATGCCTTCTCGACGAGCGTGGACTGCCGTACGCCACGCTGCGCGGCGAGCTTGCGCAGCCGATCGTAGGTCTGCTGCGACAGGTAGAACTTGGCCTGCACCGTCTGGGGCCGCTTGCCTTTCCTCGGCGCGAGCAGCTCGGCGAAGACCCGATTCACCTTGGCCATGTCCTTGGCATTGAAGCCCACGGCCAGGTCGAACCAGTACTCACCGCTCGGCAGACGCTTGAGGTGCTTCACCGCGTAGCCCTGGTGAATCTCCTTCAGGCGCCGATTGAGCTTGCCTTCCAGCTGCTTCACGCTCATGACGTCTCCTTCCCGACGACCAACTCCAGGCCGCCGTCCACCAGGATCGCGATGGCTTCTTGGTCGGCGCTAGTCGCCACCCACTCGGCCAGCTGCACCAGGCCGGGCTTGTGGTTGCGGAAATCGGAGCTGCTGCAGTACGTCCAGATCTCCTCGACCTCTTCCACCGTGACGCCCGAACCCGAGCCCCACCGGCCGCGCAGGCGCGGGCGCATCTGCATGCGGTCCTCGGTGCGGCCGGCAGCAGCCGGCCTCGGCGGTCCCTTGACGGCAGGATGATGCCGAGGCGATGCGGCAAGCGGCCTACGATCGGCATCCAGCCTCAGCAAAACAGTACCCTAGTACTATCACGTGACTAGGGTACGCCAGGCCCGCAGCCGGCGCAAGGTGCGAGGTCGCGCTCCAGTATGGGCTGCGGCTGCTCGAGTCTCTGGCGAGGAACGACTCGTGCCGTGAACGGCCGGGGCACGGGCGTCGGCCCCGGCTCGCCGGGGGCGGCGTCACCGGCCGGGGCACGATCACGTGTACGGCGCTAGCGACGGTTGGTCAGATAGTCCACCGCTACGCTGGCCATGGCGCGCACGCCTGTGCTGAGGGCGGCCTCGTCGGCGAAGAACCTTGGGGAGTGGTTCGGGGCGGCTTGGTCGGCGGGGACCGAGGCAGGCCTCACGCCCAGGAAGAAGAAGACGCCGGGGACTTTCTCCTGGTAGTACGAGAAGTCCTCGGCGGTGGTGGTCGGCAGCTCGTCGGGGCGGGCCTTGGCGCCGGCGACGCGCTTCAGCGTCGGGGCGATGCGCTCGACGAGGGCCGGGTCGTTGTAGGTGATCGCGGTTGACTCGGCGATCGTCACCTCCGCCGTGGCGCCGGCGCTCTCCGCGATCTTCTGGGCCGTGCGGCGCACGCGTTCGTGGAGCTGCTTGCGCATCTCCGGGTCGAAGCTGCGGATCGTTCCCTCGAGCCGGACCTCGTCCGGGATGATGTTGCTGCGGTTGCCGCCGTTGAAGGCGCCGATCGTGACGATCGCGGGCGCGAGCGTGAGGTCGGACTGGCGGCTGATGATCGTCTGCAGCGCGAGCACGATCTGGGAGGAGACGACGATCGGGTCGACGCCCTTCCAGGGCAGGGCGCCGTGAGTCTGGCTGCCGCGCACGCGGATCGCCAACGTGTCGGAGGCGGCCATGAAGCCGCGCGCGCGCCAGGCCAGCGTGCCGACTTCGTTCGGGAAGACGTGCAGGCCGAAGATCGCGTCCACCTTGGGGTTCTCGAGCACGCCCTCGCGGACCATCACGTCGGCGCCGCCCTCCTCGCCGGGCGGCGGGCCCTCCTCGGCGGGCTGGAAGATGAACTTGACGGTGCCCGGCAGCGACGCGCGCATGCCGGCCAGCACCTCGGCGGCGCCGAGCAGGATCGCCATGTGGTTGTCGTGGCCGCAGGCGTGCATCACCCCGGTCTCACGGCCGTTCCACTCGACGCGGACCGTGGACTTGAAGGGCAGGTCCACTTCCTCGGTGACCGGCAGCGCGTCCATGTCGGAGCGCAGCGCGACGACGGGGCCGGGGCGGCCGCCCTTCAGGAGGCCGACGACGCCGGTCCTGGCGACGCCGGTCGTGACCTCGATGCCCAGCGCCCGCAGGCGCTCGGCCACGATCTTCGAGGTGCGCAGCTCGCGGTTGCCGAGCTCCGGGTGCTCGTGGAAGTCGCGCCGCATGGCGACGACGGCGGGGAGCACCTTCTCCGTGCGGGCGTCGATCTCGCGGTCGAGAGCACTCGCCGCACCTGCCTGAGCCAGCGCTGGCGCTGAAGCGAGCGCCGCGGCCAGGGCCAGTCCAGCCCACGCGATTCCATGCATCCCCTTCATCTTCATGGCTTTCATGGGCGAGACCCTCCTCGAACGTGGCTGTCGAAGTGCAGGGAGTATAGGGCCACCCGCGATCTCCTCTTGACAGAAACGAACGTTCGTACTATTTTCTACGGGCATGGGAAAGGGCGATCTCACGCGCAAGGCGATCGTGGACAGGGCCGTCAGCCTGGCGAGCGAGGTCGGGCTCGACGGCGTGACCATCGGGCGCCTGGCTTCTGAGCTGGACCTCTCGAAGAGCGGCCTCTTTGCCCACTTCCAGTCCAAGGAATCGCTGCAAGTGCAGACGATCGAGCGCGCCGCCGAGCGCTTCGTGGAGGTCGTGGTTCGACCCGCGCTGCAGTCACCGCGCGGCGAGCCCCGGCTGCGCGCGCTCTTCGAGCGCTGGCTGCAGTGGCCGAAGCTCGTTCCCCAGCCCGGCGGCTGCCTGTTCGTCGCGGCCGCGATCGAGCTCGACGACCGCCCCGGCCCCGCGCGCGACGTGCTGGTGCGCCTGCAGCGCGAGTGGCTGAACGCGCTGGCGGTCGCCTTCCGCCAGGCGTCCGAGGAGGGTCACCTGGGCCCCGACGCCGACCCGGAGCAACTCGCGTTCGAGCTCTACGGGGTCATGCTCGTCTGCCACCACAGTTCCCGGCTGCTGCGCGACCCGCGCGCGATCGAACGCGCACGCCGCGCGTTCGAAGGGCTGCTCGCCGCGGCGCGGCCGCCTGTCCACTAGCGACAACGTATAGGAGAACGCCGATGCCCTCCCGCGCCGACTCCCCGCGCCCGGAAAAGCGCCATCACCACGCGAAGCTGCCGATGGCCCTCGTCGCCCTGCGCGCGGGCGTTGCCGCCATCGACCGCGTCGCGCCCGCCTGGGCGGCCGCGGCCGTCGAGCGTGCGTTCCTGACGCCGCCGCGCCACGAAGCGCCCGAACGCGAGCGGCGGGCGCTGCTCTCCGGCGAGGCCTTCGCGATCCCGTTCCGCGGCGGCCGGCTGCAGGCCTGGCGCTTCGACGGCACCGGGCCGCGCGTGCTGCTCGTTCACGGCTGGGGGGGGCGCGGCGGCCAGCTCGCGCCGCTCGTCGAGCCGCTGCGCGCCGCCGGCTTCTCGCCCGTGGTGATCGACGGACCGGGCCACGGACGGTCGAGCGGGCGGCTCGCGTCGGTGCCTCTCTTCGCCGAGGCGATCACGCAGGCGGCTCGCCAGCTGGGCGGCGTGCGCGCCGTCGTCGGGCACTCGATGGGCGCCGCCTCGGGCGCGTTCGCGCTCGCGCGCGGCCTGGAGCTCGACGCGCTCGTGCTGATCGGCGCGCCGCGCTCGCCGAGGCTGTTCCTGACGGGCCTGTCCGACATGCTGCGCCTGCGCCAGCCCGTTCGCGACGCGGTGGCCGAGCGCCTGCGCCGCCGCTTCGGCGTGAACGTCGAGGACCTCGAGATCGATCGCATGGCCGCAGGCTTCACACGCACGGCGGCGCTCGTCGTCCACGACCGCGACGACGCCTCGGTGCCGTGGAGTGACGGCGCTGCGATCGCCGAAGCCTGGCCGGGCGGCCGGATGCTGACCACCGAAGGCCTCGGCCACCACCGCATCTTGCGCGCGCCCCACGTCGCCGACGCCGTCGCGGGCTTCCTGGCCGAGAGCGTGCGGCCGGCGATGTGCGAATGCGGGCGTCCGATCCACGCCAGCGGCCACGAGCGCTGCGGCCACTGCCGCTTCGAGCTGTCGCTGTTCCAGCCCGAGCTGAGGCTGGCCTAGGAGGCGATCGCCGCCCTGCCGGCAGCGACGGGCGGGGCACGGGGACGGAAAGAACCAGCCCTGCTTCGACCGGAGGGCGACGGCGCGGGTCACGCCGACGAGGGCGTATGAGGCGCGCATCCCAACGCACCGGATGTGCCACAGTGTTCGCGCCGAATCGAGCGGAGCGGCGCGGCCGCTGATCTTCCTTTTGATAACGATGCGCCGCGCAGCGTCCCGAGGAGGCGTGAGCCCCCGACGCCGCCCAGCCGGCGGCCACGGGGCGGGAGACGGGCACGATCACGGGGACGGCTGGCAGAGATCGCCCGGGCACGATCACGCGGACGGCTGATCAGCGACGGCCGGGACGGACGATCAGCTCCCGGCCGAAGAGCTTCGCGAAACGCGCGCCGACCGTGCGGGGGCGCCACGCGATCAGGCGCGGAACGGTGACCGCCGCGGTCTTGCGGGTGACGGCGATCCGCAGCGTGACCGGGCCCTTGGGCGGGCAGCGCTCGTCGATGTCGTCGGCGAGGGCCAGCAGCAGGCCGGCGCGCGCGACGCCCGCGCGATCGTGGGGCTCGAGCAGCGGGCCCTTCGTCGTGCCCTGGCGGCTGCGGGCGGCGCGCAGGACGGCCGCGACCAGCGCCAGCTGGCGGTGCGAGAAGCCCAGCAGCTCGGTCTGCTCGACCATGTCGGCGACGTGCTCGTAGCGGTCGAAGAAGTCGAGCGCCCGGCCGAGATCGAGCAGCACGGCCGCATACGCGAGCGCCTCGCGCAGCTCCCCCGGCGCCCGGGGATCGAGCCGCGCCTGCAGGGCATCGCCGATCGCTCGCCGGCGCAGGGCCGCATCCGGGTGCCAGGTCGAGAAGCGGCTCGCCAGCGACAGCACCGACGCGTTGCGAACCTGCGAAGGCGACGGCAACTGCCCGCCGAGCAGCGAGTGCGCGAGCCCTTCGCGGACGCCCTGGCCCGAGACGATCAGGCGCTCCGCGCCGAGGTGCTCCATCAGCGTCAGGATCGCGAAGGCGCCGCCCACGATCGAGTCGCCGCGCTCGTCCGACAGGCCCGGCACGCGCTCGCGCTGGGCGAGCCGGCGGGCCGCCAGCATGCGCGCGATCTCCGTGACCTGCTTGCGCCCGAGCTGGTAGCCGTGGAGGCGGCGCACCGGGTAGTCGCGCGCGGCGCGGTCCACCTTGGCCAGGTTGCGCACGGTGCCGCCGGTGCCGACGAGAGCGTCGCCAGGCCGCAGCGGCCCGATGCCCGCCTTCACCAGCTTGCGCGAGACGTAGTCGCACAGGCGCGCGACGTCGCGGCCGCTCGGCGGGTCCTGATCGAGGAAGCGGTTCGACAGGCGCAGCGCGCCGAGCGGCAGGCTCCAGTCCTTGCCGAGCCGGCGCCTCTCGAAGCGCGAGACCTGCATGCTGCCGCCGCCCAGGTCGAAGAGCGCGCCGTGGTCGACGGGTAGGCCGCGCACGGCCCCGAGGAAGCCGTAACGGGCTTCCCGGTCGCCGTCGATCACCTCGACGCGGACGCCGACCTCCCGGCGGATGCGGCGGATCAGCTCGGGTCCGTTGTCGGCGTCGCGCATCGCCGCGGTGGCGATCGCCACCACGCGGCGCGCGCCCGCGCCCCAGGCCACCGCCTTGAAGTCGTGGAGCGCCTCGAGCGTGCGCGCGATCGACTCGTCGCTCAGACGGCGGTCGTCGTCCACGTCGTTGACGAGGCGCAGCGCGGCGCGGGTGCTCGCCAGCATCGTGAGCTGGCCGGCGGCGTCGCGCGCGTAGACCGCGACGCGGCCCGAGTTCGACCCGATGTCGACGATGGCGACCGGGGCGCTCGCGCGGGCCTTGCGCATCGGCTGGGAGTCTAAGGCCGCGGCGCCGCAGGCCGCGGTGTACGATGCCGCGATGACGGAAGGCGCGGCGATCGCCGAGGACGACGTGGTGCTGGTGGACGCGGACGACGCGCCCACGGGCCAGGCGCCGAAGCTCGAGGCTCACCGCCGGGGCCTGCTCCACCGCGCCTTCTCCGTGTTCCTGTACGACACCGCCGGCCGGCTGCTGCTGCAGCAGCGCGCGCACGCGAAGTACCACTCCGGCGGCCTGTGGACGAACACCTGCTGCTCGCACCCGCGCCCGGGCGAGCAGACCGCGGCCGCCGCGGCGCGCCGTCTGCGCGAGGAGATGGGCGTCGGCTGTCCGCTCGAGCCCGCCTTCGAGTTCGTCTACCGCGCCGCCTTCGCCAACGGGCTCGTCGAGCACGAGTACGACCACGTCTTCGTCGGCCGCTTCGACGGCTCGCCGCGGCCCGATCCCGCCGAGGTGGCCGACTGGCGCTGGGCAGGCATCGAGGAGCTGCGCGCGGAGCAGGCGCGGACGCCCGAGCGCTTCAGCGCCTGGTTCCGCATCGCGTTCGAGAAACTGCACGGGCGGTGAATTGTTGTGAAAGCCCCGGACGCCCCGAGGGGCGCACGGGAGGCGTCGCGCCCGCTCTGCTAATCTGAACTCTCACAACCGAGCCGACGATGCCTGCCCGCCTGGAGCCGGTGTTCGAGTTCCTGTTCAAGCACCGCCCGATCGTCTACGAGAAGGGCCGGGTCGCCTTCGAGAGCGGTTGGCCGGCGCGGCTCGCGATCCTCTGCGCGTTGGCGCTCGGCGTCCTCGCGCTGGCGAGCTACCTGCGCGCGGGCGGGCGCGCGCGCCCGGGCGACCGCATGGCATTGCTCGTCCTGCGCGGGCTCGCCTTGCTGCTCGTGGCTTTCAGCCTGCTGCGGCCCACGCTGGTCGTCAGCAGCGTCGTGCCGCAGCAGAGCTTCGTCGGAGTGCTGGTCGACGACTCGCGCAGCATGCAGGTGGCCGACCAGGACGGGCGGCCGCGCATGGACGTGGTGCGCGAGGCCCTTTCCGGCGCGCGCGGCTCGCTGCGTGGCGCGCTCGAGGAGCGCTTCAGGGTGCGCCTCTTCCGCTTCGGCCGTAGCGCCGCGCGGGTGGCGGGCGCCGAAGGCCTCGGCTTCGCCGACGGCACGACGGATCTCGCGGGCGCGCTCGAGCTGGCGCGCCAGGAGCTGAAGGGCGTTCCCCTCGCCGGGCTGGTGCTGCTCTCCGACGGGGCCGACAACGGACCGGGACGGCTCCAGGAGGCGCTCGTGACGCTGAAGGCCGACGGCACGCCGGTGCACGCGGTCGGCCTCGGCTCCGAGCGCTTCGCGAAGGACGTCGAGGTGGTGCGCGTCGAGGCCCCGCGCCGCGTGCTGAAGGGCAGCGCGGTGGTCGCCAGCGTCTGGCTCGCGCAGCGCGGCCTCGCCGGCGAGCGGGTGCGGCTGCAGGTGGAGGACGGCGGCCGCATCGTGCACAGCGAGGAGGTCGCGCTGCCCGGCGAGGGAGAGACGGCCGCGCTGCGCGTGCGGGTGCTGGCCGAGGAGGCCGGCCCGCGCCTGCTGCGCTTCCGGGTGCCGGAGCAGCCGGGCGAGCAGATGGCGGGCAACAACGCGCGCGAGCTGCTGCTCGACGTGGCGGACCGCCGCGACAAGATCCTCTACTACGAGGGCGAGCTGCGCCACGAGCCGAAGTTCGTGCGCCGCGCTCTCGAGCAGGACCCGAACCTGCAGCTCGTGACGCTGCTGCGCACCGCCGAGAACAAGTACCTGCGGCTCGACGTGGACGACGCCGAGGAGCTGGCGGCGGGCTTCCCGCGCAGCCGCGAGGAGCTCTTCGCCTATCGCGGCGTCGTGCTCGGCAGCGTCGAGGCCAGCGCCTTCAGCGCGGAGCAGCTGCGCATGCTGGCCGAGTTCGTCGGCGACCGGGGTGGCGGCCTGCTGATGCTCGGCGGCTCGCGCTCGTTCGCCGAGGGCGGCTACGCCGGGACGCCGGTGGAGGAGACGCTGCCGGTCCTGCTCGAGCCGCCGGCCGAGGAGCGGCACGTCACGAGCTTCAAGGTCGAGGCGACGCCGTACGGCCTCACGCAGGGCGTCGCGCAGCTCGCGGAGACCGAGGCGGCCTCGGCGGAGCGCTGGCGCACGCTGCCCGAGCTGACCGCCGTCAACGCGGTCGTGCGGACCCGGCCGGGGGCGGCCACGCTGTTGACGGCCGCGGCCGGCGCGCCCGCTTCGCAGGTGGTCCTCGCCATGCAGCGCTACGGGCGGGGCCGCGCGCTGGCCTTCACGCCGCAGGACTCGTGGCTGTGGCGGATGCACGCCGAGATGCCGCTCGAGGACCACACGCACGAGAGCCTGTGGCGCCAGCTTCTGCGCTTCCTGGTGAGCGGCGTCGGCGGGCCGGTCGCGCTGATGCTGCCGGACGAGCCGGCTGCTCCGGGCAGCAGCGTGCCCTTGCGGGCCGACGTTCGAGATGGCGACTTCCTGAGCGTGAACGACGCGCGGGTCGTCGCGCGGGTGCGCACGCCGAGCGGGCGCCTGATCGAGGCGCCGCTCGAGTGGAGCGTCGAGCGCGACGGCGAGTACCACGGCGCCTTCACGGCCGACGAAGAGGGCTTCCACGAGGTGAAGCTCGAGGCACGGCGCGCGGGCGCCGAGCTGGGCACGGACGTCGGGCAGCTGCGCGTCGCTCGGATCGACCGCGAGAGCTTCGGCGCGGAGAAGAAGACGGTCGTGCTGGAGCGCATCACGCGCGAGACGGGCGGCCGCCTCTACGCGCCGCGCGACGCGGCGGCTGTCGCCGAGGACCTGCGCTACTCGGGGGGCGCCGCCACGGTCGTCGAGCGCAAGGAGCTGTGGGACATGCCCGCGCTCTTCCTCGCGCTGCTCACGCTGCTCTGCACGGAGTGGGGCTACCGCAAGGCGCGGGGGCTCGCGTGACGGCGCCGCGCTTCGCTCCGGCCACCGCCGCGCTCGGCTTCGCCTGCGCGATCGCCTCCGGAGCCGCGGCGCAGGACGCGCACCTGATTGCCGTGGCGGGCCTCGGTGGCGAGCCCGAAACCGAGACGGCGCTCCACGAGCAGGTCGTGCGACTGTGCGCCGCCGCCGAGACGCGCCATGGCGTGCCTCGGCAGCGCATCGTCTGCCTCGCGAGCGACCCCGCGCGCGACCCGCGGCGGATCGACGGGCGCTCGACCCGCGAGGGCGTGCAGGACGCCTTCGCGCGCACGGCCTCGCGCGCGCGGCCCGGCGACCTGGTGCTGGTCGTGCTGCTGGGCCACGGCAGCTACCAGAGCGGGATCTCCCGCTTCGCGCTGCCGGGCCCCGACCTGACGGCCGAGGACTTCGCGGCGCTCGTCGGCGAGCTGGGCGAGCAGCGGGTCGTGTTCGTGAACGCGACGTCGGCCAGCGGCGAGTTCGCGAAGGCGCTGGCGGGCCCCTCCCGCGCGCTGCTGCTCGCGACCCGCAGCGGCGCCGAGCGCAACCAGACCGAGTTCGGCCGCTACTTCGTGGACGCTCTGGCGCACGACGGCGCCGATGCCGACAAGGACGGGCGCGTGTCGCTGCAGGAGGCGTTCGACCACGCGAAGCGCGAAACGGACCGCGCCTACGAGCAGGACAAGCGCCTGCTGACCGAGCACGCGACGCTGGTGGACGCGACGGGCCTCGCAAAGGCGGCGTACCTGGCGGGAGGCAGCTCGAGCGAGCCCGCCGCGGCCGATCCTCGTTTGCGCGCGCTCATCGAGGAACGCCGGGCGCTCGAGGATCGCGTCGAGCGGCTGAAGGCGGGTAAGGCCGACCTGCCGGAGGAGGAGTACCAGAGGATGCTCGAGGACCTGCTGGTCGCGCTCGCCGAGAAGAGCGAGGCGATCCGCGCGGCGCAGGCGGCCGGCAGGGAGCCGCGATGAGGCAGTGGCATGGAGCCGCGATGAGGCGCCGCGCGGTGATGCCGGCGGCCATCGCGCTGCTCCTGCTCGCCACCGGCGACCCTGCCCGGGGACAGACACGAGGGCAGGCGCAAGGCTCCGCCCGAGCGCTCGCCGCTCGCCCCGGCGGACCCCTGGCAGACCTACGCGCGGGCCGCTACGACGAAGCGATCGCGGGCTTCCGGCGCGCGCTCCTGGCGCAGCCGACCGACGTCGCGAGTCACGCCAATCTCGTGCGCGCGCTGCTCGAGGTCGGCCGCGACGAGGAGGCGGAGCAGGCAGCGCGCGCCGGAGTCGCCGCGTCGCCGCGCTCGGCCCTGCTCGGCCGCTTGCTGGGGAACGCGCTCGCGGCCCGGGGACGGCTGGACGAGGCCGAGAACGCCTACGCCAAGGTCGCCGGCCTGCCGGCGGCGGGCGCTCTGCGCGCGACGGCCGAGCTGGCGGCGCTGCGCTGGCTGCGCGGCGACCGTCCGCGCGCCCGCGCCGGCTTCGAGACGCTGGTCGCGGCCTACAACGGCGACCGCGCGCGCACGGCGGACGACCTGGTCGGCGTCGGCATCGCGACACGCGGCCTCGGCGCCGAGAACCCGGACGCCTTCAAGGACGCGCTGAAGGCGTTCGACGAGGCCGCTGCCGCGGACCCCGAGTCGCTGGAGCCGCGCCTGCTCGTGGGCGAGCTGTTCCTCGAGAAGTACAACAGCCCGGAGGCGCGCGAGAGCTTCCGCGAGGTGCTGGCGGCGAACCCGAAGCACCCGCGCGCGCTGCTCGGCCTGGCGCGAGCGCTCGACTTCGACGGCGAGCGCGGCGTGCTCGACCTGCTGCAGCAGAGCCTGGAGACGAACCCGCGCTCGCCGGACGCGCGCGCCTACCTCTCCCAGGTGCGGCTGTCGCTCGAGGACTACGATGCCGCGCTTCGCGAGGCGCAGGCGGGCCTCGAGGCCAATCCCGCCTCGCTCGGCTCGCTCTCCGCGCTGGCGGCGGTCCACTACCTGAGGGGCGACCGCGCGGGCTTCGAGGAGGCTCGCCGGCGCGCGCTGGCGATCAGCCCCGGCGACGCGACCCTGGAGGCGGCGGTGGCGGAGGCCTGCGCGCGCAACCGGCTCTACGCCGACGCGGTCGACCTCGCGCGCCAGGCGCTGACGCGCGACCCCCGCTCGCCGCAGGCGCAGGGCGCGCTCGGCCTCAACCTGCTGCGCCTCGGCCGCATCGAAGAGGGCCGCGAGGCCCTCACGCGCTCGTTCGAGGCCGATCCGTACGACGTCTGGGTCAAGAACACGCTCGACCTGCTCGACACCTTCCCGCGCTACCGCACGCTCGAGAGCGGGCGCTTCCGCCTGTTCGTGGACGGCAAGGAGGCGGACCTGCTCTCCTCGCCCGTCGGCACGCTCGCGGAGCAGGCGCTCCAGGCGCTGGAGGCGCGCTACCGCACGCGCGTGTCCGGGCCGATCCGCGTCGAGGTGTACCCGAGCCACGCGGACTTCTCCGTGCGCACGGTGGGTCTCGCGGGGCTGGGCGCCCTCGGCGTCTGCTTCGGGCCGGTCCTCGCGATCGACTCGCCGTCGGCCCGCGAGCCCGGCAGCTTCAACTGGGGCTCCACGCTGTGGCACGAGCTGGCGCACACGCTGCACATGCAGATCTCGTCGCAGCGCGTGCCGCGCTGGCTGACCGAGGGCCTGGCCGTGCTCGAGGAGCGCAAGGCCCGGCCCGGCTGGGGCGACGACGTCAGCCTCGAGTTCCTGCTCGCGCTGAAGGGCGGGCGGCTGCTGCCGCTCGCGAAGCTGAACGACGGCTTCGTGCGGCCGACGAGCCCCGAGCAGGTGGGCCTGTCGTACTACCAGGCCTCGCTGGTCGTCGAGCGCATCGAGGCGCAGAAGGGGATGGACGCAATCCTGGCGCTGCTGCGCGGCTACGGCGAGGGCCGTCTGACGCGCGAGCTGTTCGAGAGCGTCCTCGGCACGTCCATGGAGCACTTCGACGCCGGCTTCACTGCCGAGCTCGAGGCTCGCTGGAGCGGACCGCTGGCGGCCCTCAAGCCGGCGGACGGGAAGCCGCCGACGCGCGCCGAGCTCGAGGCCCGCGCCGAGGACCCGCAGGACTTCCTGGCGAACGCGCTCGTCGGCCGTGCGCTCTTCGAGGAGAAGCGGCGCGACGAGGCGCGCAAGCACCTCGAGCGGGCCGCGGAGCTGTTCCCGGAATCGGCGGGCGAGGAGTCGCCCTGGTGGCCGCTCGCGCGCCTGCAGAAGGACCGGGGCGACGCAGGCGGCGCGATCGCCAGCCTGCAGCGGCTGGTCGCGCGCAACGAGAACCACTTCGCCGCGCGGCTGATGCTGGGCGAGCTGCTCGAAGCGGGCGGCCGTCGGGACGAGGCGGCCGAGGTGCTGGAGGGCGCCGTCTTCGTGTACCCGCTCGAGCCGAAGCTGTTCGAGCGGCTGGCGGCGCTGCACGAAGCCCGCGCCGACCGCGCGGGCGTCCTGCGCGCGCGCCGGGCGCTGGTGGCACTCTCGCCGTCGAACCCCGCCGATGCGCTCTACGCTCTGGCCGTGGCCTATCTCGAGACGGGCGATCGGGCACGGGCGCGCCGCGAGGTGCTGAGGGCGCTCGAGGCGGCCCCGCGCTTCGAGCGCGCCCAGGCGCTGCTGCTGCGCATCCGCCGGCTGGAGCAGGCAGGCCAGCCATGAGGCGCGCGCTCGCGCTGCTGCTGGTGCTCGCCGGCCTGCTGCCGGCGCGCGCCGACTTCCCGGCCCCGCCGCAGGTCGAGTACCAGAACGTGCCTTACGACGGCCGCTTCACCTTCGCGCGCATCAAGTACCGGCCGGCGCGCTGGCGTCCGGGGGACTACGCCTGGGGCCTCGACCTCGGCTGGAACCACGACTACCCGCGCGCCGAGGCCCATTTCCTGAAGATCCTCGAGGAGACGACCAGCGTCGACCCCAACATGAGCGGCAACATCCTGGGCCTCGACGAGCCGGAGCTCTTCAAGTACCCGGTCGCCTACATGTGCGAGCCCGGCTTCTGGACGATGACGGACGAAGAGGCGGCGGCGCTGCGGGCGTACCTGCTGAAGGGCGGCTTCCTGATCGTCGACGACATGACGGAGCGCGACGTCTTCAACCTCGAGGAGCAGCTCGGGCGCGCGCTGCCCGGCGCCCGCTTCCAGGAGCTGACGACCGCGCATCCGATCTTCGACTCGTTCTTCCGCATCGAGACCCCGCCGGCGTTCCATCCGTACAGACGGGGCCTGCTGTCGAGCTACCAGGCGATCTTCGAGGACAACGATCCGGCGAAGCGGATGCTGGTGATCGCCAACTTCAACAACGACATGACCGAGTACTGGGAGTGGTCCGACACCGGCTTCCTGCCGATCGACCTGTCGAACGACGCCTACAAGCTGGGCGTCAACTACGTCGTGTATGGGATGACGCACTAGGAGGAACCGTGACGAGCGAGACCCGGCTGCCGGACAGCGACGACGTCGCCCTCGCGGAGCGGCTGCGGCACGGATGCCAGCAGGTGCAGGCGCAGCTGCGCCAGCGCATCGTGGGGCAGGATGCGGTGATCGAGCAGCTGCTGATCACGCTGTTCGTGGGCGGCAACAGCCTGATCACGGGCGTGCCCGGCCTCGCCAAGACGCTGCTGGTGCAGACGCTGGCCGAGGCCCTCGACCTGCGCTTCTCGCGCATCCAGTTCACGCCCGACCTGATGCCCTCGGACATCACCGGCACCGAGATCATCCAGGAGGACCCCGAGAGCGGCCGGCGCCACCTGGTCTTCACGCGCGGGCCGGTGTTCGCCAACGTCGTGCTGGCGGACGAGATCAACCGCACGCCGCCGAAGACGCAGTCGGCGCTGCTCGAGGCGATGCAGGAACACCGGGTGACGGTGCAAGGCCGCACCTACGCTCTGGAGGAGCCGTTCTTCGTGTTCGCGACGCAGAACCCGATCGAGCTCGAGGGCACCTACCCGCTGCCCGAGGCGCAGCTCGACCGCTTCATGTTCGACATCGTGATCGAGCACCTGCCGCTCGAGCAGGAGGTCGAGGTGGTGAAGCGCACGACGGCGCTGCAGGACGCCAGCTTCGAGGCCGTGCTCTCGGGCGCCGACATCGTGGGCTTCCAGCGCCTCGTCCGGCGCGTGCCGGTCGCCGACGAGGTCGCGCGCTACGCCGTCCGCCTCGCGCGCTCGACGCGGCCCGGCGAGCCCGGCGCGCCCGAGTCGGTGAGCGCCTTCGTCGAGTACGGCGCCAGCGTGCGCGCCGCCCAGTACCTGGTACTCGGCGGCAAGGCCCGCGCGCTGATGGCCGGGCGCTACCACGTGGGCTTCGAGGACATCCGTGCGCTGGCCCGGCCGGTGCTGCGCCACCGCGTGCTGCGGAACTTCCATGCCGAGTCGGAACGCGTGAGCACCGACCGCATCGTCGAGGAGCTGCTGCAGGCGGTTCCGGTGCCGCGCTCGCGGCTCGAGGCCTGAGCGAGGACCGCGTGACCGCCGGCGCCCGCTTCCTCGACCCCAGGGCCCTTGCGCGCATCCGCGACCTGGAGCTCGTCGCGCGCGGCGTGGTGGAGGGCTTCGTCAGCGGGCTGCACCGCTCGCCCTGGCTGGGCGTGTCGGTCGACTTCGCGGAGCACCGTCCGTACCAGCCCGGCGACGACATCCGGCGCGTCGACTGGCGCGTCTACGCGCGCTCCGATCGCTTCTACGTGAAGCAGTTCGAGGCCGACTCCAACGCCAACTTCATGATCCTGCTGGACGCCTCCAGCTCGATGCGCTTCGCCAGCGCCGGCCTCAGCAAGCTCGACTACGGGCGCATGCTGGCGGCCTGCCTGGCCTGGCTCGCGCGCGGCCAGCGCGACCGCATCGGCCTGATGACCTTCGCCGGGCGCGTGCTCGACGTGGTGCCGCCGGGCGCGCGCAACCTCGAGCCGATCCTGCGCGCGCTCGACCGCATCGGCGAGGGCGGCGCTGGCACGCTGCGCGAGCCGCTGCAGCGGGCGGCCCGGCTCTCGCGGCGGCGCGGCCTGGTGGCGGTGATCTCCGACTTCTACGAGGACCCGGAGCAGGTCCAGCGCGCGGTGGCGGCGCTCGGCTGGCGAGGCAGCGACGTGATGGCGTTCCACGTGCTGGATCCCGCCGAGCGCGAGCTGCCCTTCGAGGAAGCGCGGCCCTTCGAGGACATGGAGAGCGGCGAGCGCATCGGCGTCGCTCCCGACGCCATCCGGGGCAGCTACCAGGCGCTGGTCGCCGAGCACGTGAAGGCCCTCGAGCGCAGGCTCGCGGCGGGCCGCGCGGAGTACGTCCTGCTCGACACGCGCGAGCCGCTCGACCGCGCCCTCGCGCGCTTCCTGACGCGTCGCCAGCGCACGGGGCGCACCCGGTGAGCCTCGCGCTGCTGGCGCCGGCCTTCCTGCTGGGCCTGCTCGCGCTGGCGGTGCCGCTCTACGTCCACCTGCGCCGACGCGAACGGCGCGAGGCGCTCGCGTTCCCCTCGCTGATGTTCCTGCGGCGCATCCCGCTGCGCGAGACGCGCCGCCGCAAGCTGCGCGACGTCGCGCTGCTGCTGCTGCGCTGCGCCGCGCTGGTGCTGCTGGCGCTCGCCTTCGCGCGGCCGTTCCTGCGCGAGGCGGCTCGCGCCGAGGCCGCGCTCGGCGCGCGGGCGCGCGTGGTCGTGCTCGACGCCTCCGGCAGCATGGCCTACGGCGATCGCTGGCAGCGCGCGCGCACGGCCGCGCTCGCCGAGCTGGACGGCCTCGCGCCGGGCGAGCAGGTCGGCCTGGTGCTGTTCTCGGACACGGCCGTCGGCGCGGCGCCGCCGGCCGACGACCCGAGCCTGGCGCGAGCCGCGCTGGCTGAGGCGGCGCCGCTGCCGAGGCTGACGCGCGCCGGGCCCGCCTTGCGGCTGGCGGCCGAGTGGCTGGCCACCAGCACCCGGCCGCGCCGCGAGCTGGTGATCGTCAGCGACTTCCAGCGCAACGGCTTCGAGCTGCCCGAGGACCTGCGGCTGCCGCCCGGCTGCGAGGTGCGCGCCGTCGGCGTCGGCGCGGGCGAGGTTCGAAACGCCTCGCTGACCTCGCTCACCTTCGACCGCGGCATCGCAGGCGGGCGCGAGCGGGTGGCGATCGGCGCGCGCGCGGCGAATGCCTCGGCCGCGCCGCTACGCGGGCTGCGGGCGACGCTCGAGCTCGGCGGCCGTTCGGCGGGGGAGCGCGCGCTCGAGCTGCCGGCCAGCGGCGCGGCGAGCGTCGCCTTCGAGCCGGTCGCGTTCCCGAGCGCGGCGAGCGCCGGCGTCGTCCGGATCGCCGAAGATGCGCTGGCGTCCGACGACGCGCGGCACTTCGTGCTCGCGCCAGGCGCCTCCGTGGCGACGCTGCTCGCCGCGGACGCTGGCGCGGGCCGCTACCTCGCGCGGGCCCTGGCGATCGGCGACCGCCCGCGCTTCGCGGTGGCGGCGCAGGGCGTGGCCGGGGTGTCGGACGCGGCGCTCGCCGGCCGCGACGTGGCCGTCGTGGCCCTCGGCGCGCCGCCGCCCGCGGCGGCGGCCGCCGCGCTCGACCGTTTCGTGCGCGCCGGGCACGGCGCGCTGCTCGCGCTCGCCGCGTCGGCCGCCGAGGCACGCTGGAGCGGCGCCGGCGCCGCGCTGCTGCCGGGCACGCTGCGCGGCGCCCGCGACCGCACGGCCGAGTTCGGGGCGACGCTCGCGTTCCTCGATTACGACCACGAGGCGCTCGCGCTCTTCAAGGCGCCGCGCAGCGGCGACTTCTCGGCGCCGCGCTTCCTGCGCTACGCGGTGCTCGAGCCGGGGCCGGGCGCGCGCGTGCTGGCCCGGCTCGACGACGGCGCGCCCGCCCTCGTGGAGGAGCAGCGCGGCGAGGGCCGGCTGCTGGTGTGGACCTCGGCGCTCGACGCTCTGGCCAGCGACTTGCCTCTGCAGCCGATATTCCTGCCTCTGGTGCAGAAGCTGCTGGCGTACGCCGCGGCGCGCCGCGAGGCCCCGGCGGCCTTCTCGGTCGGCGAGGTGTGGGAGCTGCCGGTGGAGGGCGACGCCGAGCTCGAGGTGGAGCTTCCCTCGGGCCGCCGGCAGAGGCTCCAGCCTGGGCAGCGGCAGCTCGAGCTCGGAGAGATCGGCGCCTACACGCTTCGTCGCGTCGGCGGCGGCGAGGCACAGGCGCGGGCCGCGGCCAACCTGCCCGCCGCGGAGTCGGACCTGGCCTCGGCCGACGCGGAAGAGCTGGTGGCCGCGCTGCTGCGAGCGCGAGGCGGCCCCGCCGTCGCGACCCAGGCGCTCACGCTCGCGGAGCAGGAGACGCGGCAATCGCTGTGGTGGTACCTGCTGGGGGCGGCGCTCCTGCTGCTCGCGGCCGAGACGCTGCTCGCGAATCGGCCGGCTGGGGCCGCGGCGGTACGGTGAGATGATGGGTGAAATGGACCCGCGCGAGAGCCTGCGGCGGACGATCCGACAGGTGCGCCGGCGTTGGCGCCTGCGCGTGGCGCTGCGCGGCGCCTCGATCGCGCTCGCGGCGGCGCTCCTGCTGTTCCTGGTCTCGGCCTGGGGCCTCGAGCAGTTCCGTTACACGCCGGCGGCGCTGATCGCCTTCCGCGCGTTCGCCTATCTCGGGGCGCTCGGCCTGCTGCTGCGCTTCCTGGTGCTGCCGCTGCTCTCGTCCGCCAGCGACGAGCAGGTGGCGCTCTACGTCGAGCGCCACGAGCCGTCGCTCGACGCCGCGCTGCTGTCGGCGGTCGAGGCCGCGCCGCAGGCGGCCGCGGGCGACGCGCGCGTCTCGCCGGCCCTGGTCGAGCGCCTGGTCGAGGACGCGATGCGGCGCTGCGAGCAGCTCGAGTACGGGCGCTTCGTCGAGCGGCGGCGCCTCGGCCGCTTCGCCTCGCTGCTCGCGGGCGTCGCCGGCGCCGGCATGCTCGCCGCGCTGCTGTCACCGGCCTTCGTGCGGCAAGCCGCGCCCTACCTGCTCTCGCCCTGGCGCGTGCGCGCGGCGAGCCCGTACACGATCGCCGTCGAGCCCGGTCACGCGACGATCGCGCGCGGCGCGGATCAGACGGTGGTGGCGCGGCTGTCAGGCTTCGACGCCGAGACGGTGGAGATCGCGTCGCTCGGCGCCGACGGCGGCTGGACGCGCGCCGCGATGGCGCCCGACGAGGAGGGCGCCTGGCGCCACATGCTGCTGGCGGTGGGCGCGCCGACCGACTACTACGTCGAGGCCGCGGGCGTGCGCTCCGAGGTCTACAGGCTCTCTGTCGCCGATCTCGCCCGCGCCGTGCGCATCGAGATCGAGTACCGCTTCCCCGGCTACACCGGCCTCGCGCCGCAGAAGATCGAGGACGGCGGGGACGTGGCCGCGCTGCGCGGGACCGAGGTCCGCCTGCGCGTCACGCCGAACCTGCGCGTCGCGTCGGGCCGGCTTGCCGTGGACGCCGCGCCGGCGACGCCGCTGACGCTCGAGGCGGACGGCCGCCTGGCCGGCTCTTTCGTCCTCGAGAAGCCGGGCTTCTACCGGATCGAGCTGCCCGCGAGCGACGGCACGCTGCGCGCGGCCTCGCCCGACTACGTGATCGAGGTGCTCGACGACCAGCCGCCCGCGGTCTCGTTCGTGAAGCCCGGGCGCGACACCCAGGTGACCCCGCTCGACGAGGTCTTCGCCGAGGTGAAGGCGGAGGACGACTTCGGGGTCAGCAGCGTGGAGCTCGTCTACTCCGTGAACGGCGGGCCGGAGCAGACGCGCTCGCTGCACGCGGGCGCGGCCCGGCTCTACGTCTCGGCCGGCCACACCTTCTTCCTCGAGGAACACGACCTGAAGCCGGGCGACTTCGTCTCGTACTACGCGCGCGTGCGCGACGGCCGCGCGCCCAAGGCGCAGGCGGCCAGCACCGACATCTACTTTCTCGAGGCCCGGCCCTTCAAGCGCGACTACCGTCAGGCCGAGCAGGGCGGCATGCCGGGACAGGGCGGCCAGCAGGACGGCGCGCTCTCGGAGCAGCAGCGGCAGGTGGTGGCGGCCACCTTCAAGCTGACCCGGGATCGCGAGCGCACGCCGCAGAAGACCTGGGGCGAGAGCGTGGCGACCGTCGCGCTCGCAGAAGGCAAGCTGCGCGGGCAGGTGGACGAGCTGCTCACGCGCATGAGCATGCGCGTCCTCCAGCCCGGCTCCAGTTTCCACGAGACGGCCGGCGAGCTGCGTTCGGCGCTGGCCGAGATGCAGGCGGCCGAAGAGCAGTTGAAGCGGCGCGATCCGCAACAGGCGCTCGCCCCGGCCCAGCGCGCCCTGCTGCACCTGCAGCGCGCCGAGGGCTCCTTCCGCGACGTGCGCGTGGCGATGGGCGACAGCGCGGGCGGCCAGGGCGGCGGCCCGGAGGCGGAGGAGCTGGCCGACCTCTTCGAGCTCGAGCTCGACAAGCTGCGCAACCAGTACGAGACGCTGCAGCGCGGCGAGAAGCAGAAGGCCGACGAGGCGGTGGACGAGGCGCTGGCCCGCCTGCGCGAGCTGGCGCAGCGGCAGCAGCAGGAGAACGAGCGGCGCCGCGCCAACGCGGGCCGCGCGTCGGGCCAGGGCGGTGCCAGCCAGCGCGAGCTGGCCGAGCAGGCGGAGGAGCTGGGGCGCCGGCTCGAGCGGCTCGCGCGCGAGCGCTCGTCGGGCTCGATCGAGGAGACCGCGCGCCGCCTGAAGGAGGCGGCCGACGCGATGCGCCGCACCGCGGCGAGCGAGCGCTCCGGCCAGCCCGGCGAGGGCGCCTCCGCGCTCGACCGCCTGCGCGACGCGCAGCGCCTGCTCGACCAGGGCCGCGGCGCGCGGCTCGACCGCGACCTGAAGGAGGCGCAGCGCAAGGCCGCCGAGCTGCGCGCGGCGCAGGATCGCATCGCCTCCGACGTGAAGGAGATGGCGGAGTCCGGCGCGGCGGCCGGGGACAGGGGCGCGCGCGTCGGCGAACGCAAGCAGGCGATGGGCGAGGAGGTGGCGGAGCTGGAGGCGCAACTCGACCGGCTCTCGCGCGAGACGCGGCGCGAGCGGAAGGAAGCGGCTCGCAAGCTGCAGGAAGCGGCCGACGCCATCCGCGACGACAAGCTCAAGGAGAAGATCCGCTTCACGCAGGGCCTGGTGCAGAACCAGCGCGCGCAGCAGGCGCAGGCGCTCGAGGAGGCGATCGCGTCCGATCTCGCGGGCCTCGAGAAGCGGCTGCAGGAGGCGCAGGCGGCGTCCGAGGCCGGCCGCGGCGAGGACCAGCGCCGCGCCCAGGCGCTCGACGGCGCGCGCCGCCTCGCGCAGGACATGGAGTCGCTCGGCGAGCGGCTGCGCGAGCGCGCCGGCGGCCGGCGAGCCGACGGCCAGCCAGCCGACCGCCAGCAGGCGGCGGGCGGCGGCATCACGCCCGGCGGCACGGCGCCTGGCTTCGGCCCGGGCGAGCGCCGTCAGCTCCAGCGCGAGCTGCGCGAGCGCCTCGGCGAGGCGCGCGAGCTGGATCGCGCGCTCGACGCGGCCGGCCGGCCGGCCGATCTCGAACCGATCCTGCGCAAGATGTCCGGCCTCGAGAACCGCATCGGCGATCCGAAAGGCCTCGCCCAGCTCGCGGCGTCGGTGGCCGAGGACCTGAAGCTGCTCGAGTACGTCCTGCGGCGGCAGGCGCAGGGCGCAGGCCAGAAGCCGGTGCTGACCGACTCCGACGCGCTGCCTCCCGGCTGGCGAGCCCTCGTCGAGGAGTACTACAGGGCCCTGGCGCGCGACGGAAAGCGCTGAGCGGCCGGCGACTCAGCCGTCCCTCATGCCCGTCTCAGATTCGTCCCATTGAATGCGGGCGAGGCCGGGCCGCACTCTCTCCCGCAACCGGGAGGACATATGAAGCTCGAGCGTTCGTCGTCCGTCGTTCTGGCGTTTGCGGTGGCTCTGTCGGCGCTGGGGCCGAAGCTGTCGGCACAGAGCCCGCCGCCGTCGCCGGCCCCCCAGCCGACGTGCGAAGCCGCCGAGCACCGGCAGTTCGACTTCTGGATCGGCGACTGGGAGGTCTTCGACCCGAGGGGCAATCGGGCGGGGACCAACCTGATCCGCCCGATCCTCGCCGGCTGCGTGCTCGAGGAGAACTGGACGGGCGCCGGCGGCATGAACGGCAGGAGCTACAACGCCTGGTCGCGGGAGGCGAAGCGCTGGCACCAGACCTGGGTGGACGACCGCGGCGGGATGCTGCAGCTCGACGGAGGCCTCGTCGACGGCCGCATGGTGCTGGAGGGCAAGGGCCTCGCGCCCGACGGCAAGCCCCTGCGCCAGCGCATCACCTGGTCGAAGCTCGACGGCGCGCGCGTGCGGCAGTTGTGGGAGAGCTCGACCGACGACGGCAAGACCTGGAGCGTGGCCTTCGACGGAACCTACGTGCCCAAGGGTCGGAAGCCCTGAGCGCGCAGTAGGATCGGCCGATGACGCAACCCCTGAGGCTCCGCGCCAACCCCGGGCTCAAGCAGAGACGCGTCAGCGAGCTCGGCGAGCGCGCCGGTCCCGCGGCCGCGGCCGACGCGCGCGAGCAGCTCGAAGACGCGCAGGTGCTCGGCAGCCTCGAGCTGGCGGGCTGCCGCTTCGGCTGGGAGGAGGTCCGTGCCGCGCGGCGCGGAGCCGGCGGCGCGCTGGAGATCGTCGGCCTCCAGCGCGCGCAGGCGGCGCTGGATCCGGCCGCCGCGTTTCGCGCCGGCCACCTGCTCGAGTGGCACCGCGCCGCGCTCGGAGGCGGCGCTCTGCGAACCGCGACGCGCGATCGGGAGGGCGGGCCGCCGCCGGCGCCGCCCGAGCTGATCGCGGGCCGGCTCGAGATCCTCGAACAGTGGCTCTCCGCGGCTTCGGCCACCGAGCTGGCGCCGGCGCAGGCCGGAGCGCTGGTGATGGCGCGTGTCCTCGAGATCGCGCCTTTCGACGACGGCAACGGCCGCGTCGCGCGCCTCGCTGCGTCGCACCTGATGCTTCGCGCGGGCGGCAGACCGCCCGTGCTGGTCGGCGCCGACGCCCCGCGCTTGCGCGCCGCCGTCGAGGCGGCCTTCCGTCTCGACACCGAGCCGCTCGCCTCGCTGCTCGAGGAGGCCGGCCTTCGCTCGTTCGACGTGCTGCTGCAGGCGCTGGAGAGCCACCTGCGCGGAAAGGAGCCGGATGCCGGCGGCAGGACTTGAGGCCCGGCTTCGGTTAGCGTGGAGGCAGGGACCGACTCGGGGGCGGGGAGGTCGAGATGGGCGGGTTGCTCGCGCTCCTGCTGCTGGCGGGCGCGCCGAAGCCGGACGTGGACCTGAAGGCGACGCCGAGCATGGCGCTGCTGCCGCTCGGCCGGGCGGCGACCGTGCGCCTACAGGTGCGGATCAAGGACAAGGGCAACGAGGACTACTACTGCCCGCGCCTCGAGTGGGAGTGGGAGGACGGCACGATCAGCACCGAGGAATCCGATTGCCCGCCCTTCGCGGAGGCGCAGCCGAAGGATCATCAGCGCACCTGGAGCCGCTCGCGCCAGTTCTGGGAGCCCGGACAGCAGACGGTGACCGTGCGGCTCTTCAAGGGCGACAGGGTCGTGCGGGTGCTGCGAGTCAACGTCGAGATCCGCGGCGAGTCGACGCCCGGCTACCTCAGGTAGGCCAGCCGTCGCGGAGGGGCCGCGAACCATGCCGTCCCCGTTTCGCGCGCTTCCCGCCGGCCTGAGCCGGGCGCTCGGCGCGCTGCGCGAGGCCGGCGGCCGCCCCCACATCGTCGGCGGCGCGGTGCGCGACGCGCTGCTCGGGCTTCCGATCGAGGACTGGGACCTCGAGGTCTACGGCCTTCCGGTCGAGCGGTTGCGGGCGTGCCTCGAGCGGATCGGCTCGGTCGACGCCGTCGGCCAGGCCTTCGCCGTCTTCAAGCTCTCCGGGCTCGAGGGCGTTGCCGGCAACGTCGACGTCTCGCTGCCGCGGCGCGACTCGAAGGCGGCGGCGGGCCACCGCGGCATCGCGGTCGTCGGCGACCCCGAGCTGCCGATCGAGGAAGCGGCTCGCCGCCGCGACTTCACGGTCAACGCGATGCTGGTCGACCACTCCGCAGACCTGCTGCTCGATCCCGTGGGCGGCCGGGCCGACCTCGGCGCGCGGCGGCTGCGCGCGGTGGACGAGCGCAGCTTCGGCGAGGACCCGCTGCGCGCCCTGCGCGCCGTCCAGCTCGCGGCCCGCTTCGAGCTGGAGGTCGAGCCCGCGACCGCCCGCTCGTGCGCCGCGATGCCGCTCGGCGAGCTGCCTCGCGAGCGCGTCTTCGGGGAGCTCGAGAAGCTGCTGCTGAAGGCGCGCCGGCCCTCGCTCGGCCTCGCGCTGATGCGCGAGTGGGGCATGCTGCGCGTGCTCGCGCCCGAGCTGCTGCCGCTGCCCGACACGCCGCAGGACCCGGAGTGGCATCCCGAGGGCGACGTCTGGACGCACACGCTGCTGGCCCTCGACGAGGCGGCCGCGGCGCTCGACGGGCTCGACCGGCCGCGCCGTCTCGCCGTCATGCTCGGGACGCTGTGCCACGACCTCGGCAAGCCGACGACCACCCGCTTCGAGGACGGCCGCATCCGCTCGCGCGGCCACGAGGAGGCCGGCGTGCCGCCGAGCCTCTCACTGCTCGAGCGCTGGAACGTGCAGACGCTGCTCGGCTTCGACGTCAGGGGCCAGGTGCTCGGCCTCGTCGCGCACCACCTGAAGCCCGGCCAGCTCTACGACGCGCGCGACAACGTGGGGGACGGCGCCATCCGGCGGCTCGCGCGCAAGTGCGAGCCGGAGCTGCTCTACCGCGTCGCGCGCGCGGACTGCCTCGGCCGCAGCCCGGGCCGTTTCGAGCCGGTCGCGATGGAGTGGTTCCGCGAGCGCGTGCGCGCGCTCGACGTGGCGGAGCGACCGCCGGCGCCGCTGCTGCAGGGCCGTCACCTGCTGGAAATGGGCGTCGCGCCCGGGCCGCGCGTCGGCGAGGTGCTGCGCGCCGTCTACGAGCTGCAGCTCGACGGCGCGGTGACGGACCTGGATGCGGCACGCGAGGCCGCCAGCCGCCTGATCGAGGCCGCCGGGCACCCGGGCGCGTAGGCGTCCCCGAGCGCCATTCGACCGGGGCCGAGGACGCCCGGGCCGCCGAGCGCCTGGGCTGTCCAGGCGCTCGGGAGATCCGGCGCGCTTACTCGAGCGGCAGCGCGCTGATGCGGTGGTTGTCGAGGTCCGCCACCCACAGCCAGCCGGCGTGCACCAGCACCGCGGCGGGGCGATTGAGCGCAGCCGGCTCGGCGCCCGCCTGGCCGGTGCCGGCGACGGCGGTCACGTGGCCGCGCGCGTCGATCGCGAGGATCCGGTGCGACTTCATGTCGGCCACGTAGATCGTGCCGTCCGGACCGCTCGCGACCCCGTGCGGGGTCGCGAGCGGCGCGTCGAGCGTGAGCGTCGTGAGCGTGCCGTCCTTGCCGACGCGCCGCAGCAGGTGGCTGCCGGCGTCGGCCACCAGGATCGCTCCGTCCTTCGCCCAGGCGATGTCCATCGGGTAGACGAAGTCGCCCTTGGTCGCGCCCGCGATCGTCTCGACGCTGCCCGCCTTCACGCGGCGCAGGCGCGCGTTGCCGATGTCGGTCGCCACCACGGCGCCGTCCTCGGCCCAGAGCACGGCGTGCGGCGAGTTGAAGAGCGAATGGGCCACCGGCCCCTCCCGCAGGCCCTGCTGCCCGGGCGTGCCCGCCAGCGTCGAGACCAGGTAGCCGCCGGCCGCCGCAGCGTCCTTCACCAGCAGCCGCAGCGTGTGGCCCTCGGCCTCGGCCACGGCGATACGGCCGTCCGTGGAGACGGCGACGCCGTGTGGCGAGGCGAAGCGGGCCTCGGCCGCGGGCCCGTCCTGGTGCCCCTTGCGGTCGGCGGCGCCCGCCAGCGTCCGCACGCTGCCGTCCTTCGAAACCACGCGCAGCGCGTGGTTGTAGATGTCCGCCACCAGGATCGCGTCCGGCCCGAAGGGCGCCAGCCGGATCGGCTTGTTGAACTGCGCCTGCGAGCCCTTCCCGTCGCGGAAGCCGGCGACGCCGCTTCCTGCCACCACGTGCAGCTCGCGCGAAGGCTCGGCCGCCAGCGCGGGCAGCGCGGCCGCCAGCGAGAGCGCCGCCAGCGACTTCAAGCTGTTGCTCATCTCGATCCTCTCATTTCATTGGGTGAGCGATTCGCGCGCACGGGCTCGCTTCAAATGCGTCCGGAGGCCCCCGAGTCGGTCACGACCTGCCGGCCGATCGCGGTCTCGCGGTCGAGCACGACCAGAGTGCGGCGGTAGATGTCGTCCACCTCCTCGCGGCTGTTGGCGATCGCCGTCAGCCCGAGCTTGCCGAACTCCGAGACGGCGCCGATCAGGTGGAACAGCACGCCGGACTCGGAGCCGTGCGAGTAGTGGAGCTTGTTGATCGTCAGGATCTCGATCAGGTCCTCGGGCAGCAGCCCGCGATAGGCGTCGGCGCGCAGGTTGTCAGTGGCGCGGTAGTACTTGGCGTGGCCCGTCGGCGACAGGAACAGCCCCGTGCGGGCGTCGATCTGGCCCCCGGTCAGGAACTGCAGCGCCAGGAACGGGTGTGTCGTGCCGCCCATGCGCAGGTTGATCTCGAGCGCCGTCAGCTGGAAGTCCTGCTCCGGCGACTGGCGGTGCACCAGGAAGTCGACGGCGAAGCGGCTGATGACGCCGTAGCGCCCGAGCACGTGGCCGACGTGCTGGCCGGCCTCCTGGATGCGCAGCCGGTAGTCCTCGTGCGCCGGGAAGGTGCAACCGAGGAACATCTGGCCCGAGGGACCGCCCAGGATCTGGTCGTGCGTCGAGATCGGCAGCACCTCGCCGTGGGGGCTGACGCGCAGCTGGCAGGACGGCGACAGCTTCTCGGGGGCCTCGATGAACTCCTCCACGATGCCGCCCATCCGCGCGTACTTGTCGAAGTAGAGGTCCGGCGTCTCGGTCGGCACCGAGAACTCGAGCTCGCGGAGCGCCTCGTGGACGCTCTGGCGCGAGACCGGCTCGGGGTAGCGGAAGAGGGCGTTGCCCTCGCCCGAGAAGCTCTCGTTCAGCTTGATCACGGCACGGCGCAGGCCCGGCCGCATCGCGCGCAGCTGGAGCAGCGCTTCCTCGACGTCGAGCTGCGAGCGCAGGTCCTCGACGCCCGTCGGCAGGTCGACGCCCGCCTCGCGGAAGACCTTGCGGCTGCCCGACTTGGTGCCCAGGTGGTTCAGCTTGGGGTCGACGCCGTTCAGCGGGATGCCGAGCAGCACCGCCAGCCTGCGCTCGAGCGGCGTCGAGTTGAAGACGGTCAGGTAGGCGCGGCCACGGTCCCGGATGCCCTCGCGGATGCGCTCGATCAGGCGCGGCCGCTCGAGGATCTTCTCGGAGAGCGACTTGGAGGAGGCGTCGTGCGCGCAGAGCAGCGTGAGGCGCGCGCGCGCGTGGCTCGCCGGGATCCCCGCCAGGAACTGGAAGTAGTACTCCAGGATCATCGGGTGGACCGGCTGCGACGTCACGTACACCATGCGCGCGCGCGGGTTGCGCAGGCGGATCAGCAGGAACAGCAGGCGCTCCTCGTAGAAGCTGGCGCCCGCCAGCTTGCGCAGCTCGCTCTGGTCGAGCGAGAGCGAGGGGATCACCACCGCCGTGTGCGGCTCCTCCTCCTGGTTGGTCAGGCTGTCCCAGACCTCGATCAGGCGCGGCTTCAGCCGCTCGAAGCTGGCGATCTCCTCTTCGAGAGTCAGGTCGAACGGGAAGGGAGGCTTGGGGATCACCGGCGCGAATTCTCTCCCGGAAGCGTCTCGGCCGCGCGCTTGACGAGGTCGACGATCGCCAGCTTGGCGGCCAGGTCGATCGAGGCGATCGCCAGGCCGCACCCGGCCGGAAGCTCCTTGGTGCGCGGGCTCTCCGGCCGGTTGAGCCAGGTGACCCTGCAGGTGAGCGGGTAGCGGCGGTCCCCGACCAGGAGCTCCAGCGCCACGACCTGGCCCGGCAGCGGCGGGCGCTCGCAGGCGACGAACAGGCCGCTCACGCTCAGGTTGACCACCGGCAGCGTCTCGCCGGCGAGCCGGCACGCGACCCCCGGGATCTCGAAGCGGTCGGTCGCCTTCACGCGAGGGCGCGGCCCTACTTGGTCCCGAAGAGCCGGTCTCCGGCGTCTCCGAGGCCGGGCAGGATGTAGCCGTGGTCGTTCAGGCGCTCGTCGACCGCGGCCGTGATGATCGGCACGTCGGGGTGGTGCTCCGCAAGCTGGCGCAGGCCCTCGGGGCAGGCCAGCAGGCACACGAAGCGCAGCGTGCCGGGGTTGCCCCGCTTGATGCGGTCGAGCGCGGCGACGGCCGAGTTGCCGGTCGCCAGCATCGGGTCGCACACGATCACGTCGCGGTCGTGCAGGTGCTGCGGGACCTTGTAGTAGTACTCCACCGCGTTCAGCGTCTTGGGGTCGCGGTAGAGGCCCACGTGTCCCACGCGCGCCGACGGCACCAGCGACAGCATGCCGTCGACCAGCCCCTGGCCGGCGCGCATGATCGCGATCAGCACCAGCTTCTTGCCTTCGAGCACCGGCGCGTCCATCTCCTGCAGCGGGGTCGTGATGTGCTCGGTGGTCAGCTTCAGGTCGCGCGTCGCCTCGTAGCCGAGCAGCAGCGCGATCTCCTGCAGCAGCGAGCGGAACTGCGCGGTGCTCGTCTCGGTGCGGCGCATCAGCGTGAGCTTGTGCTTGATCAGCGGGTGCTGCACGACCGTCAGGTTGGGGTGCAAAGCCGCCTCCTTCAGAGCGCCGGCGCGCCGTGGATCTCCTCGAGCACGCGGTCCTCGTGGGCCGCGAGCTCCAGGCCCAGGCTCTCCGCCCGCTCGCGCACGAGCCGCGTCAGGTGGAAGCGCAGCGGGCCCAGCAGCGTGTAGTCGGAGGTCGCGTGCAGCCGGTAGTCGCTGTTCTCCTCGGGATAGGTGCGCGTCAGCGCGTCCATGCGCTCGTCGAACCACGCCCGGCTGACCTCGCCGCGCTCCTGCTTCTGCTCCAGGATCAGCACCTGGCGGGCGCGATCCACGATCTCCGGGTGGTGGTTGACCCCGAACACGCGCGGCATCACGCCCGCGCGGTCGCGCGCGAACTCGATCATGGTGATGGCGTCGCCCTGTCGGCCGCCGACGCCGAGCGTCTCGTAGCCGATCGGCAGGCAGCCGGCCGGCAGCGGCTCGCTCGGCAGCAGGTCGAACAGGCGGTTGTCGAGGATGCGCAGCCGGCGCCGGTCGGGCAGCTCGCGCGCGAAGCGTCCGAACCAGGGATGGCTCTGCGCCTCGGGCGTCAGCACGTTCTCGAGGATGCCGGCGCTCTTACCGCCCTTCTCGGGGCCGCGCATCGCGGCCTCGGCCGCGCCCGACCAGCGGCACATCACGCCGAAGGTGTGGCAGACGGCCAGCAGGGCGCTGCTCTCGTCGGCCGCCACCGCGTCGAGCAGGCGGAAGAACGGCGCCTCCCAGGCCGGGTCCTCGCGGATGCCCTGGCTGCCCTCGCTCCTGCCGTCGTTGCGGCGGGGGTCGATGTGGGCGGGGCCGCCCGTGCCGAGGTACAGGCCGAAGCGCCCGCCCGGGCCCTCCGGCAGCATGCCGCCGCGCCGGACGTCGTACGAGACCACCCGCACGTGGATCCCCGTGCCCTCGAGCGCCGCCAGCAGGTCGCAGCTCGCGTCGAGCACGGCGTGCACCAGCGAGTCGTGGCCCAGATTCGGCCAGCCGTGATTCATGTCGAGGACGGCGACGTCGACAGCGAGCGGGTCGGGCGCGGGCAACTGATCCGGAGCCTCGATCCGCGCGTAGCGGAAGACCCCGCAGGGCGCCGCGGCGGGGCAGTCGGAGCCGCAGAAGTCGTTTCCGTGCGCGCTCTTGAGGCGACAGGCGATCGGCACTGGCCCGCGAGTCTAGCGCGGCCCTTAGACTCCCGTCCTGCCGATGGCTTGGGTGGCGCTCCTCGTGCTCGCCGGCGCCGGCGGCACCGGCCTCGTCCGGCGTCTCGTGCCGAGCCTCGCCTGGCCCTTGCGCCTCGCGGCGGGAGCGGCGCTCGGGCAGGTCCTGCTCGGCCTGCTGCTGCTCGTCGCCGCGCTCCTGCTCGGGCCGGGCCCGCTCGCGTGGTGGGCCGCCGCGATCGGCCTGGTGCCGCCCGCCGCCCTGCTGTTCCGCCCCCAGCCGCCGGCGCCCCGCGGCCAGGCGAGCGCCTGGGACGGCACGGGTCTCGCGCTCGCCGCCCTGGTCCTCGCCCTCGTCTTCGGCAGGGTGATGCTGGAGTCGCCCCGCGGGATCGGGACCGGGCTCGAGCACGACCTGGGCGACCTGCCGTTCCACATCGCGCTGGTGACCTCCTTCGAGCGCGCCGGAAACCTGCCGCCCGAGCACCCGGAGCTGTCGGGCGTCCGGCTGACCTATCCCTTCCTGGTCGACCTGGCGGCGGCCGCGCTCGTGCGCGCCGGCGCGCCGTTGCGCCTGGCCTTCCTCGCCCAGAACCTGCTGCTCGCCCTCGCGTTCGTCGTCCTGCTGCAGGCGTTCGCCCGCGAGCTGACGGACGACCCGCTGGCCGCGAGGCTCGCGCCCTGGCTGGTGCTGTTGAGCGGGGGCCTCGGCTTCGCCTGGCTCGTCGGCGATCTCGCCACGGGCGGCTTCGCGGCGCTCCTGCGCCTGACGCGCGACTACACGATCACGCGCGACGGCAGCCTGCGCTGGGGCAACGCGCTGCTGACGCTGCTGGTGCCGCAGCGCTCGCTGCTGCTGGGAGCCCCGCTCGCGCTCGCCGTCTTCACGCTTCTGCTGCGCGCCCTGCGCGAGCCGGACGAGCGGCCCGCAGCGCGCCTCGCCCTGGGCGCGGGCGTCGTCTGTGGCCTGCTGCCCCTCGCCCACGCGCACGCGTTCGCCACGCTGCTCGGCACGAGCACCCTGCTGGCGCTGTCGCAGCGGCGGCGGGCCGTCTGGCGGACGTTCTTCCTGGCCGCCCTCAGCCTCGGCTTGCCGCAGGTGATCTGGCTGACCAAGGGCAGCTCGCTCCTCGCCGGACGCTTCCTCGCCTGGCAGCCCGGCTGGGACTCGGGCGGACGCAACCCATTGGCGTTCTGGGCCGTGAACGCAGGCCTCTTCATCCCGCTCTGGCTGATCGGCCTGTCTCGCACCCGGGGCCTGGCGCGCCGCTTCTCGCTCGTCGTGGCGCTGCTCTTCGTCGTACCCAACCTGCTGCGGCTGTCTCCCTGGATCTGGGACAACGTGAAGTTCCTGTTCTTCTGGCTGCTGTGCGCCGCGCCGCTGGCGGCGCTCCCGCTGGCTGCGCTCTGGCGCGCTGGCGGCGCCGCGCGGCGGGCTGCCGCGGCCGGTCTCGTCGTCGCGACGACGCTCTCGGGCGCGCTCGACGTCTTCCGCGTCGCCTCCCGGCAGATGGACTTCACGATCTTCGACGCGTCCGGGCTGGCACTCGCGGAGGAGATCGTCCGCCGCACTCCGCCGCGCGCCCTGGTGCTGCACGCCGCGAGCTACGATTCGCCCGTCTACCTCAGCGGCCGCCGCAGCCTGCTCGGCTACCCCGGCCACATCTGGTCGCAGGGCCTGACGTCGGGCGACCGCGAGGCCGAGATCGCGCGCATCTACTCGGGCGCCGCCGACGCCCTGGAGCTGCTCCGGCGCCGCGAGATCGACTACCTGCTGGTCGGCCCCCAGGAACGCCGCGGGCTGCAGGTGAACGACGCCTTCCTCTCGCGCTTCCCGGTCGTCGCCAGCGCAGGCCCCTACGACCTGCGCGCGGTTCGCTGAGGAGTTTGCTCGAGCGGCCTCAGCCGTCTCGGCCGCCGAGTCTCAGCGTCCGCCGCGATCAACTAGGCCTTATCGTTGCGTGGATGCCGGAGGCGATCCGGGGGATGCGCGCCGTGACGCTGAGCGTGGCCGATCTGCGAGCCGCGCGCCGCCTGTACGAAGAGCAGCTCGGAATGCGCCTCGTCGCCGAGGGCGATGTCTCGCCGAGCGATGCGGGGGTTCGCGCGCTCTGGGACCTGCCCGCCGGAACCGGCGGCCGTGTGGCCTGGCTGGAGCAGCCCGGCGCCGGCTCGGGTGCGATCCGCCTCGTCGAGTTCGAGCCGCGATCGCCGATCGTCGTGACGGACGGCGCACGGCCTTACGACCACGGGCTCATCAAGAACCTCGATTTCTTCACGGACGACGTCGACGCCGCGTACGCGCGGCTGACGGCGGCGGGGGTCCCGTTCCTGGCACCGCCGGTCTGCTATCCGGTGCCCTGGGGCCGAGGCGTCCTAGCCTGCGAAGCCCACTCGGCCGCGCTCGAAGGCGTGAAGCTGAGCGTGGCGCGCCTCCTCGGCGCGCCGCGCAAGGCGTTCGGCGAGGCGACGCACGAGACGCCCTTCACCGAGGTCGCCGTGGCGGCACAAGTGGTCGCCGACCACCGCGCGGCCGTGCGCTTCTACTGCGACGCCTTCGATTGCGTGCCCGCCGTCGACACGGCGATCGAGGACGAAAAGCTCATCGCGGCCCTCCGCCTTCCGCCGGGGACTCGGCTGCGTGTGTGCTTCATCGGTCCGCCGCAGGCCGTGGGCGGCAAGATCGGCCTGCTCGCCTACGAAGGCGACGGCGTGAAGGACGCGCGGTCGCTCGCCGCTCGATCACGGCCGCCGCATCGCGGCGCCGTGATGATGAGCTTCGAATGCGACGACGTCTTCCATCGCCATGCGCTTGCGATCGCGTGCGGCGCCACCGAGGCCGCTCCCCCCACGAGCGTCGACCTCCTTCCGTTCGGGCGCGTGCGGGCCTCGTCGGTGCGCTCTCCCGATGGACTCTTGATCGAGCTGATCGAGCCCGCGACGGAGGCAGCCCGCGTGGACATCGACGTGCTCGACGCGGCCGCCTTGCCCGAAGGCGCGCATCGCGGGGTGATCGCACGAGGCCTCGGGCGGATCGTGCTGGCGAACGTCAAGGGTCAGGTGTTCGCGCTCGAGGATCGCTGCCCGCACCTGCAAGGGCCGTTGTCCCTCGGCGCGTTCGACGGCTGCCTGCTCACGTGTCCGTGGCACGGCTGGGCGATCGACGTCGCCACCGGAAAGGTCCGCGGCGGCGACGGGCTTCGCGCGCGAGTTCTGTCAGCACGACGGGAGGGCGGTCGAATCCTGGTCCGGGTTCCGAAGCAGGGCGCGTAGTCGCGCGTTTCCGCCGGAACCCGTTGACAGTGGGGATTCCATTCACCTAGATTCCGCCCACAGCTCTGTTGTAAGCAGTTCATAACAATAGGAGACGGGCGAGCGGGTCGCCCCTGGCCCGAGGCTCGTGGGAGGAATGCGCATGAGGTTGGTTGCCCGGGACCTCTTCTCCACCGGCATCGCGGCCTGGATGCTGCTCTCGGCGGCGCCCGGCTTCGCGGCCGGCACGCTTTTCGTGACGATCGTCGGCCGGGGCGAGGCCACGCTCACGCTGACGGCGCCCGATGGAACGGCGGTCACCCACAAGACGGCCACCGGCCAGGCGTTCCTGTCGCCCAAGTCGGCGGGCGCCCACAAGCTGAAAGTGGACTTCGCGGGGCAGTCGGAGGAGACGAGCGTCGCGATCCCGACCTCCGGCCAGGTGCAGGCGGTCTTCGATCCGAGCCAGAAGCCGATGATCACGGTCTACGTGTCCGCGGTCGAGGAAGTCAGCGTGACGTCGCAGCGCGTCGAGGAGAACCTGCAGCGGGTTCCGCTGGCGGTCACCGCGATCTCCGCCCGCGACCTCGATGTGGGCCTGATCCAGAACGTGCAGAAGATCGCCTACCAGACCCCGAACCTCTACATGGAGACCAACACCGGGATCTCCAGCGGCGGTCGCGCGGCGATCCGCGGCGTCGGCGAGGACGAGAGCTTCTTCAGCGCCGACACGCCCGTCGGCATCTACGTCGACGACATCTACATCCCGCGCCAGACGGGCGCCATGTTCGATCTGTACGACCTGGACCGGGTCGAGGTGCTGCGCGGGCCGCAGGGCACGCTTTACGGACGCAACACCACGGCCGGTGCGATCCGCTTGATCAGCAAGGAGCCCGGGAACCAGTGGCGCGCCCACCTGGAAGGCACGCTCGGCGAGTACGGCCGCGCCGACTTCAAGGGCTCGCTGAATGCCCCGCTCGGCGACAGGGCCGCGTTCCAGGCCGCCGGCCTGCGCCGCAAGCGTGACGGCTACGACACCGACGCCGCCGCCGCCACCAGCGGCCGCAAGCTGAACGACCAGGACCTCTGGGCCGGCCGCGCCTCGCTGCGCCTGTTGCCGGGCGAGAAGTGGAACATCCTGCTCGTCGGGGACCTGGTCCGCGACCGTTCGCAGCCGGCGTTCGCCGTGGCGTTCAGGCCGCAGCCGCCAGTCCTGAACAACTTCGGGATCGGCCCGACCGACATCACCCAGCAGCTCGACGGCGACTCGAACATCCACACGCTGCAGTCGGACCTGGCCAACCCGCTGAACGACCTCGACCAGACCGGCTTCCACGGCTCGATCTCCTACGAGATCAGCCCGACCACGACCTTGAAGTACATCGGCGGCTACCGCGATATGAGCAACGTGCTGCTGCTCGACGCGGATGGGCGCGTCGGCAACTTCATCGGCACGCCGAACCCGACCTTCCACCTCTACCAGGATCAGGACCAGAGCCAGCACAGCCACGAGATCCAGCTCCAGGGCCGGCCGAGCGACAGGTTCCGCTACATCGTGGGTAGCTACTTCTTCCACGAAGAGAACGCGCAGCGAACCGAGAACCTGATCTTCGCGCCGCTCGGCCGCAACAACTACTGGGATGTCGACCTGACGACGAACAGCCGGGCCGGCTTCGCCACCCTGAGCTGGACGCCCGACCCGAGGTGGTCGGTGAACCTGGGTGGCCGCTACACGAGCGATAGCAAGAAGTTCAACACCATCATCTTCAACTTCTCGGGCGTGCAGCTCCAGCATTGCCAGTTCCCGAACGGCACGTACCCGACCGGCACGCGGGCCTGCAACGCCGCCGATCCCGCCGGCTCGCGCAACGTGCCCGTCGAGAAGCATCTCGACGACACGTTCGACGCGTTCACGCCGGCGTTCTCGCTGAACTACCAGGCGAAGCCCGAGCTGCTCCTGTATGGCTCGGCGCGGCGGGGCTTCAAGTCCGGCGGCTACGACGGCCGAGCCAACACGGGCTTCGGTATCCTGACCCTGGGTCCGGTTCTCTCGGAGGACCTGTGGAGCTACGAGGGCGGCCTCAAGTCCGACGTGGCCAGGAACCGGTTGCGCTTGAACGTCGCCGCCTTCTACAACGACTGGAAGGACCTGCAGGGCACGGGCACCGACCCGGCCGGCAACTTCTACAGGACCACGCTGGGCGACGTGTACACGAAGGGCGTCGAGCTCGAAGTGAAGGCCGCACCGGCGAGGGGGCTCGACCTCACCGCCTCGCTGGCCTTCCTGCGCACGGGCTACGAGAGCGTCACCTTCAACCAACAGGTCCTGTGCGGCTCGCTCGGCACCGGCGGCCGCGAGCTGGAGCTGAAGTTCTCCCCGCGTACGAGCTACTACCTCGGGGCCAGCTACACGACGGCGAACTTCGGCTCCGGCGCCGCGAGCGGGCACTTCTCGCTCGGCGGCTCGGTGACCGGCAAGGACGACATGTGGAACACGTCCTGCAACGCCGACACGGGCCGCACCGAGGCCTACACCCTGGTGGATGCCTACCTGGCGTACGAGACGAGCGACGGCCGCTGGCGGATCAGCGCCAACGGCGAGAACCTGTCCGACGAGAAGTACATCACCGGCAGCTTCGCGATCGCCGGCCTGCGGATGTCCGCCGGCTACTTCAACCCGCCGAGGCGTCTCTCGGTCACCCTCCGCTACTCGTACAACTAGAGCCGAGCCGAAGGCGAGACCCTTGGCCGCCTAGGCCTGCTTCGCGAGATGGACGCTGCGCCGCCCGGCGGGCCGAAGCAGGACGCGCCCGTCACTTGGGGCTCGTTCTACGCGAGCGTGCGTGGCTATCCGCTCGCCGCCTTCGCGATCTGCCTCGTCGGCGTCAGCCTGGAGAACATGGACCAGGCGTTCTTCGCGTTCGTGTTGCCACAGATCTCGCAGGAGCTGGGCTGGTCCGTGGTGGAGCGCGGCCAATACCTGACGCTCACCTTCACGCTCGCCGGCATGTCGATCGCCGCGCTCGGCGTGCTGGCGGACCGGATCGGACGCAAGAAGGTGTTCAGCGCCTCGATGTTGATCGGATCGGCGTTCGTCGCCGCCATGTACTGGGCCCACGGCACGATTCCGATGGTGGTCCTGCGCACGCTGGGGTTCGCCATGGGCGGGATCATGTCGCCCGTCGTCGGCACGATCGTGGTCGAAGAGTCGCCGCCGCGCTACCGCGGCCTGCTCTCGGGTGTGCTGCAGATCGGCTACCCGATCGGGTGGTTCCTGGCCTCGCAGGCCACGGTGTTCGTGATGGGCCGCTGGTCGTGGCGCGAGGTCTTCTTCGTGAGCCTGCTGTCGATTCCCTACATGTGGGTGATCCAGCGCTACCTGCGCGAGACCGGCGCGTTCTTGCGCGCCAAAGCGGCGCGCGACCTCGCCGACTCGGAGGGCCGGTCCGTCGAGGCCGCGTCGCGCCGCCCCGCGTTCCGCGAGCTGTGGGCGCCCGCGATGCGCTTTCGGACGGTGGTGCTCTTCCTCGGCGAGTACTTCCACGTGTTCGCCTACGGCTCGACGATCCTGCTGACCGCCTACTTCCAGGAGCACCGCAAGTGGCCGGCGACGACGTCGGTGTCGCTGGTCGGCTGGTCGTACGGCATCGGCGCGCTCGGCTACGTGCTCGCGGCGCTCGTCGGCGAGTTCGTGATGAAGCGCCGCAACACGATCATCCTGTGGGCGCAGCTTGGCTCGATCGCATTTGCAGGGATGATCTGGGCCACGACCAGCTTCTGGCCGACGGCGATCTTCTACTGCCTGATGACGATCTTCTTCTACGGCGCCACGGCCGTGAAGTTCACGTTCATCGCCGAGAACTTCCCGACCCGGCTGCGCGCCACCGGCGTCGCGTTCTCCGGCTCGCTCGCCGTCAATCTGGGCGTTGCGACGGGGCCATTGGCGCTGTCCTACGCGGTGCAGCTCTTCGGCTGGAACGTCGCGTACACGTTATGCGGGATCCTGCCCATCTTCGCGTCGGGCCTGTTCTTCCTGCTGTTGCCGGCAGAGCCGCTCGGCATTCGCGAGGACGAGCTCGCGCCGCCCGGCCCCGAGGCACCGGCTCCCGCTGAGCCGCCGAGGCCTGGCAGCCAGAGGCGAGATGTCGGAGCTAGCGCAGGACCTGGAACGCCACGCCGGCGCTGACCGCGCCGACGCCGTCGCGCAGCGCGACGACGTATTCGCCCGGCTCCGCCTCCGCGTCCGCGACCAGCGTGGCGCGGAGCCGATCCGGCGCCAGCAGCTCCTGGCGCGCGACGCCGATGCCGCGAGCCGCGCGCCCCTCGTGGAGCACGATCGTCTCGAGATCGGCCCGCAGGCCGCTCCCGCGCAGTACCACGGCCTCGCTGCTGCCGCGGCGCATCCGCGCGGGCTCGATCCCGGTGAGCGCCCAGCCTTCGGGCGAGGGGGGCGCGAACGTCGACGGCAACGCCGCCGGCAACGCCGCCGGTCCCGGACCCGCGGGTAGCGTCGCCGGGCGGGCGTCCGCCGGGGCCCTCGAGACCGCCGCCTCGTCCGCGAGCCTGCCGCGCACCCAGAACGCGGCTCCTGCCAGCGTCGCGACCGTGGCGAGCCCCCAGGCGACGGCCCAGATGCGGAGGAAGCGCCGGGAGCCGCCGCTCACGGCCTCACGCGCGCGGGGTCACCAGGAACGCCGGCACCTGGCCTCCGCCCGAGGTGACGTTGGCGAGCGACGTGCCCGAGAGCCGGGTCAGGAACCCCTCGACCTCGCCCATGAACACGAAGGGATCGAGGTCCACCACCAGGTCGCGGAAGGCCAGCTCGCCGTCGAGCACCGGGAAGCTCTGGCGCAGCAGCTCGACTTTCTCCTGCACGACGTAGGACGCCCCGAGCGCCGTCTCGATGGCCGCGTCCCAGTCCGCGGGGCTCGTCTCCCAGCCGATGAAGACGCCCTTGCCGCCGTACTCGTCGTTCGGCTTCATCACCAGCCGCTCGCGATTCGCGCGCACGTGGGCGACGAGGTCGATCTCGCGTCCGCGCAGGCCGGTGCGGCCCGGGCGGACGCGGCGCGTCCACGGCACGTGCGCCGCGATCGCCGCGCGCTCGGCCTCGCTGAAGAGCGGCTGCAGCGCGTCGTCGGTCAGCACCTCGAAGATCGCCTTCTTGTGGATGGGCTTGCAGCGGAAGGGATTGACGATGGTGACGGCGCCCGCTCGCGCGGCGTCGACCAGCGCGCGGTTCGCCTCGGGGCGATCGAGCAGCTCGTTCACCAGCAGCCGCTTGTAGACGATGTCCACGACGAGCCCGCCCTGGTGGAGGCGGCCGCCTTCGAAGCTCAGCTCGCGCGGATCGCAGACCACCGCAGGGTGCCCGTTCGCCTCGAAGAACTCGCGGAAAAGGTGGTGCTCGGTGCGGGTGGGAACCTCGTCGTAGTCGACGATCGCGATACGCGGCGCCGCCTCGCGCCCGCCGGCTTCGCGGTAGCAGGCGACCAGCGTCTCGAGCAGGCGCTCGCGCGCGCGGAAGCGCCCGAGCGACCAGCGCTCCTGGAAGCGCTTCACGAGCGGCAGCCCGAGGAAGATCTCGACCAGCACCTCGTTGTAGGCGATTCCCGCGGGCGTCTCGGCGTTCAGCTCGACGAAGCGGTAGGCGTCGGTGGTCAGGAACGAGTCGAGGCGTGCCGTGGGGGAGGCGCGCCCGTAACCCGGCTCGATCGCCGCCAGCTCGCGCTCGGCGGGCGTCAGGTCCACGCGGTCCCACAGCTTGCGCCCGAGCGTGCGGCTCGCCTTCTCGACCGCCGCGAAGATCGCCCGGCACACGCCGCGAATCTCGTGGTAGTCGGCGGGCGAGACGAAGCTCGGCCTCAGGAACGGACACAGCACGCGCCCGCCGAAGGTGAGCTTGGCCGCCCGCATCCGCTCGAAGAAGCGCTCCTCGAGCTCCTGGACCAGAGCCTGCTCGTCGCGCAGCAGCGCGTGGTAGTCGTCGGTCGCGCGCGCGGTCAGCGGGTCCATGCGCGGCGATTGTAGTGCCCTGGTCCGCAAGTACGGTGCGTTCGAAGGCCAGCGTATTTGCGGATCCGGGCACTGTGGTTCGGCGGAGGATCAGCCCGTCGCCAGGGCCTGCTCGACGGCCTCCATCACGCGCCGCATGTCGAAGGGCTTGGCGATCCAGCCCGCGGCGCCCACCTCTGCGGCCTGCTGCCCCGGATTGGCCGCCGCGGTGACCACCACGATCGGCGGCGCCTGCCGCAGCCCGCGCTCGCGCAGGGCGGCCGCGAACTCCCAGCCGTTCATCACCGGCATCCGCATGTCGAGCAGGACGACCCCCGGTCGCTGCCGCTCGATGCAGGCGAGCGCCTCCTCGCCGTTGGAGGCGGTCTCGACGCTGTAGCCCCGGCCCTCCAGCACCAGCCGCAGCAGCTGTTGCAGGTCCTCGTCGTCGTCGACCACCAGGATCGGCCCAGGCATCTAGCGCTCGGCCAGCGGCAGCGCCAGGTGGAAGCGGCTGCCGCGCCCTTCCTCGCTCTCGAACCAGACGTCGCCGCCGTGCCGGCGGGCGATCTCGCGAGACAGGTAGAGGCCCACGCCCAGTCCCCCGTAGTCGTGCGGCGTGCCGGCGTGCGCGCGGTAGAAGCGCTCGAAGATGCCCGCCTGCCGATCGGCCGGAATGCCCACGCCCTCGTCGGCCACGCTGATGATAGCCCGGCCCTCGCTGCGCCGCGAGCAGACGCGCACCGGGCCCCCCGCGGGGCTGTGCTTGACCGCGTTCCCCAGCAGATTCAGCAGCGCCTGGGCGACGCGTCCTCGGTCCGCGACGAGCGGCAGCGGTCCGTCCTGGCTCAGCTCGATCGAGTGGCGCTGCGCCTGCACGCGCAGATCCGCCACCAGCTCGGCCAGCAGCTCCGCGGCGTCGAAGGCCTCGCGCACGAGGTCGTAGCGGCCGATCTGCAGGCTGGTGACGTCGAGCAGGTCCAGCAGCTTGCGATCGAGGCGGTCGGCCCCGCGCTCGATCGCAGCGTGAAGCGAACGGTTCTCGGCGGCGGACTCGCGGCCGGCGAGCACCTGCGCGTAGCCTTTCATGATCGCGATCGGCGTCTTCAGCTCGTGCGCCGCCATCGCGATGAACTCGTCCTTCAGCCGCTCCTGCCGGCGCAGCTGCTCCTCGAGGCGCTTGCGCTCGGTGACGTCGCGGACCACCGTCAGCAGCCGCGGCGCTCCGTCGAGCTCGATGGACTCGCCGGACACCAGGCAGCTCAGGAGCCGGCCGTCCTTCATCCGGAAGTGACACTCGAGATTGCGCAGCTCGCCCTGCTCGGCCAGCGCGTACAGCTGCTCGCGCTCCTCGGGGACCGCCCACAGCCCGAGCTCCAGCACCGTGCGGCCGATCGCCTCGTCGCGCTCGAAGCCCGTCAGCCGGCAGAAGCCCTCGTTCACCTCGATGAGTCGTCCCTCGGGGCTGCTGGTGATCAGCACCGGGTCGGGGCTCGAGTGGAAGGCGCGGGAGAACTTGATCTCCTCCGAGCGCAGGGCTTCCTCGGCGCGTTTGCGTTCGAGCTCGGCGGAGGCGCGCGCGGCGAAGATCCGCAGCACCGCTTCGGCCAGCTCGCGGTCGCCGAGTGGCCGGCGGTCCATCACCGCCAGCAGGCCGAGCGGCCGGCCCGCCCTGTCGAACAGCGGGGCGCCCAGGTAGCAGACGGCGCCGAGGCGGCCGAGCCCGGCGTCCGCTGGGAACAGCTCCTGGACCGAGTCGGGAAACACGCACAGCGAGTGGCCGACGACCTGGTCGCAAGGAGCGCCCTCCAGGTCGTACACGAAAGACGGCCGCGGCTCGCCGTCGGCCCGGAACGCGAGCGTGCGGATGCGCCGCCCCCCGGTATCGGCCATCTCGCCTACCAGCGCGTGCGCGAAACCCAGGGTGTCGGCCAGCGCCTGGGTCAGCGCCTGGAAGAAGGCGTCGCCGGTGTCGGCCGAGACGGCCTCGGCGACCAGGCGGATCGCGTGCTCCAGCCGGCGCTGGCGCGCCACGTCGAGCGCCAGCGCCGAACCCTGGTCGAGCGCCGCGCGCAGCTCGCGGGTGCGTGCGCGCACCTGGCTCCGAAGGGAGCGAGCCCAGGCGTAGGTGAGGCCGAGCGCGAGCAGGATCGCGCTGGCGGCGAGCGGCAGCCAGCGCGCGACGCGCGACACCACCGGCTCGGTGCCCGAGAGATGGTGCTCCACCAGCCTGTCGCGCACGCCCTCCGCGCTCAGTGCGTCCAGGGCCGGGCCGACCCAGGCGAACTCGGCATCGCGGCCCTTGCCGGTCGCCAGCTCGTACGAGAAGGCTTTCAAGGGGATCTCACGAGGCAGCCGCAGCCCTCGCTGAATGGCTTCCCGCCGCAGGACCAGCAGGTTCCCGGCGACGGCCGAGGCGTCGCCGCGCAGCATCAGGTCGAGCGCCTCGCGGTGGCTGCGCGCCAGCCGCAGGGCCGGCCGCTGCATCTCGGGCAGCGCGAGCAGCAGCTCGTGGATCGCCGAGCGCTCCTCGACGGCGACGAGCTCGGAGGCCAGCTCGGCGAGGCCCAGGCCTCCGGAACGGTCCTCGCCGACGAGCGCGCCCTGCCGCAGCGTCCAGACCGGGGCCACGAAGTCGAACTGCCGCTCGCGCGCGTCCGTGCGGGCGAGCGACACGAGGTCGACCCGCCCCGCTTCCGTCTCGGCGAGGATGCTGCGCCAGACGCCGAGCCGGAACTCCACCTCGACGCCGCCCCTCTTCGCGAGCTCGCGCACGAGATCGACGTTGAAGCCCTGGGGACGCTTCTGGGCATCGAGGTACTCGTAGGGCGCGAAGGCCTCGTCCCCGCCGTAGACGACACGGCGCGCGGCCGTGGCCGCTGCGCCGGGCGCGAGCTGGGCCGGACAGGGAGCCGCGGCCGCCAGCGTGGCGGCGCAGGCCCAGAGGATGACGGTCGGGGGTCGCTTCGAGGCTGCCAGGCGCATCGAGGATGGGCCTCGATCCCGGAGGTGGGCCTAGGCTACCACCGCGCTCCGCGTTCGGGCCGCGCGTACGCCGCCGACGAGCGCGATGCCGACGCCGCCCAGGATCGCGGCGGCGCTCCCGAGCAGCCTGGGCGTGACGCTCTCGTCGAGCAGCGCCACGCCGCCGGCGGCAGCGAGCACCGGCACCAGCAGCTGAACGGTGGCGGCGCGCGTCGCGCTCATGCCGCGCAGGGCCTCGTACCCCGCCCCGAGAACGACGCGAGCCAGGCGAGGGCCAGCGCGCCGGAGCCCATGCGGATCGCGGTGAAGCTCGGCGCGTCGATCAGATCGGCGCCGAGCGCCAGCCGGCAGAGCAGCGAGTTGGCCGCGAAGCAGGCGAGCGCCAGTCCGGTCGGCGGCGCCGTGCGCATCGACGGACTCTAGCAGCCCGCTCGCGGCTGCTAAGATCCGAGCCAAGGAGTCTGCCTCGCATGCTGGAGCTGCGCGAGTCCCTGGACTCGCTGATCGCGCGCCATTCACGCGTCACCGCGGCCACGCGTTTCCCGCGCGCCAGGGCGATCCGGCTCCACGACGCTCATCTCGAGCCGCTCGGCCTGGCCGAGGAGGATCTCGCGGCCGACGCTCTCGTGCTCGGCCGCGACGCGACGGAGCGTGGTGGCAGAGCCGCCTGAAGGGCCTCGGGCTCCGGGCCCGCTGGTGGACGCGCGGGCGCGCTGGCGCGCGGGCCAACTGGCGCTCGCCTGCGGCGGCGCGCTCGCGCTCGTCTCGCTGCTGCGGCCCCTGCGCCCGGAGCTGTCGCCCACGCTGCGGATGGCCGACGCGATCGCGCTCGGCCTGGGCGTCGCGTTCTGCGCGTTCCTCGTCAGCCTGCGCGGGCACAAGCGGCCGGAGCGGCTCGCGTTCTATCTGTTCCTGGTGCTGTGCCTGGACGCGGTCGATCAACTGCTGCGGCCGCTCGGCTGGCCGGTGTGGCCCGCGCTCACGGTGGTGATCGGCTGCCTCGCGGTCGTCGAGCCGCCCGGCGTGGCACTGGGCGCGGCCGGCATCGCGCTCGGGCTGCAGGCCGCCGACGTGCTGGTGGCGGAGCTGCGCGGCTGGCCGGCGGTGCTCGCGACCGGCCTCGGCTGGGCGGCGCTGGTGCCGGCGCTGCGGGTGGCGCGGCGCTGGGAGAACGAGCGCCTGCAGAAGGCGCTCGTCGAGGTGGAGCGATTGCGCCACGGCCTGGAGCCCGTCGAGGGCGAAGTGGAGGCCGGGCCCACGCTGCGCTGGCTGAAGCGGGTCTCCGACGCCGGGCGCGTGCAGCTCCACCGGGAGCGCGGCGCGGAGCTCGACGAGCTGCTGGCACTGCTCGCGCGCGTGGCGCGCCAGGCGGTGAAGGCGCACGCGCTGCTGTACTTCGACGTCGACCGCGTCGGCGGCGAGGCGCGCTTGCGCGCCTTCGACGGCCCGCCCGCCGTCGACGCGGGCGTCGCCTGCGCGCTCGGCCAGGATCCGTTCGCGTTCGTGCTCGACCGCCGCGTGCCCTTCTACGCCACGGACTTCAAGCGCCTGCTGTGGGAGCTGCCTTACTACCGGCACAAGCCCAAGATCGGCACGCTGCTGGCGCTGCCGGTGATCGTGGGCGAGGTGGTGCGAGGCGTGCTGGTGGCCGACCGCGTCGAGATCCAGTCCTTCACGGCCGAGGAGCCGGAGGTGCTGGAGGGCTTCGCGTCCCTGGCGGCCGCGGCGATCGGCCAGGCGCGCGCGGCCATCGGCCGCGAGGAGACCGACGCCGAGTTCAAGGCCGCCTACGCGGTCTCGAACAAGCTGGCGGAAGCGCACGGCGCGATCGGCGTGCGCAAGCTGCTCTTCGAGTCCGCCCGCCAGCTGTCGCGCTGGGACGGCGCCGCCTTCGTGATGGTCGACGAGGAGCGGACCCGCTACAAGATCGAGGAGGCGCTCGGCTGGCCGCGCGAGAGCGAGCTCGAGGGCCGGGAGGTCGCGCTGGTGGAGCGCACCTGGGCGGCCTGGGTGCTGCGCGGGCAGGGCCAGTCGCTGGTGCTCGACGACCTCAGCGAGGCGCAGGAGCGCATGCCGCTGCTGGCTCTCGACGAACCGGGCGGCGTCGCGCAGTCGCTGCTGGCCGTGCCGCTGAAGGTCGGGCCCGGCTACGGCGGTCCCGGCCCCGGGGCCGAAGAGGAGGCAGCGCCGCCCGACTCGCTGGCCGGCGTGCCCGCGGCGCCGGTGCGGCTGATCGGCGCGCTGATGCTGACGGGAGCGCGGGGCGCCTTCGACGCCCCGGCCCGGCGCATCCTCGAGCTGCTGGCCAACCAGGCGGCCGCCACGCTGCACCTGCTGCAACTGAAAGAGCGCGAGCGCCGACAGGCGGCGCAGGACGGCCTGACCGGGCTCGACAACCGCCGCTCTTTCGACGACGAGCTGCGCCGCGCCTGCGCGCGCCAGGACCGCCAGGGCGGCCACTTCGCGCTGCTGCTGCTCGACCTCGACCACTTCAAGAAGCTGAACGACACCTACGGCCACCCGGCGGGCGACGCGGCGCTGCGCCACACCGCGCGCGTGCTGATGCGCTCGATCCGCGGCGCCGACATGGCGGCGCGCTACGGCGGCGAGGAGTTCGTGGTCGTGCTGAGCGCCACGGCCGAAGCGGGCGCTTCGAAGGCGGCCGAGAAGATCCGGCGCGCGCTCGAGAAGGAGCAGATCGTCTTCGAGGGCGCGCGCATCAGGCTGACGGCCAGCATCGGCCTGGCGGTGTGGCCCGAGCACGGCGACTCGCCGGAGGCGATGGTGGCGGCGGCCGACCGCGCGCTCTACGCCGCCAAGCAGGGCGGCCGCAACCGCGTGGTGGCGGCCGCGGCCGCGGCGTCCGAGACCGAGACCCCGGCTAGCCCTTCTGCTTCCTGAAGAGCGAGTCGAAGGCGTCGCGCGCGCGCTGCGCGTCGGAGCGCGCCCCGCCGGCGCCCGGAACCGAGAGCGCGCTCACCTCGCGGAACTCGAAGAACTCGCAGAAGTTCGCCTTCGCCTTCTCTGGCGTCCACTCGGCCTGCGGCTCGCGGCACTGGTTGTTGGCGCCGGGGTCGTGGAAGCGGCAGTTGAGGCACACCTTCAGGTCGGAGTAACAGTGCCGGCACTGGTCCGTCCGCTGCAGCGCCGACAGCAGCTGGACCTCGCGCCCGCAGTGGTGGCACAGCTTCATGCGCCCTCCTCGCGCGCTTCGGCCGGCGGCACCGCCGGCTGCAGCGCGACCGCCGCCGCCAGCGCCAGGTAGAGCGCGGCGTCGACGTAGTAGATGGCCCGCAGCTCGACGTGCGCGAGCAGGCCGGCGACGCTGGGGGAGACGGCCCCGCCGAACAGGGCCGCTCCCGAGAAGAAGCCGAAGGCGGTGGCGCGCCGCTCGCCCGGCACCACCAGGCCGCCGATCGTGTAGCACAGCGTCAGCGAGCCCCCGGCGGCCAGCCCCAGCAGCGCCGCGAGCCCGAGGAAGGCCGGGAAGCTCGTGACGAGTGCCATCGGCAGCACCAGCACGGCGCCGCCCAGCAGGCTCACGACGAGCAGCGCCGAGGGCGAGCGGCGCCGGCTGAGCGCGCCGAGGCCGCTGGCCGAGGCGGCGGCGGCCACCGAGAAGACGGAGATCAGCAGGCCGGTCGAGAGCGCCAGGCGCTCGCGCGGCACGCCGAGGCCGGAGAGCTGCAGCGGCAGGATCGGCGTGAACGAGCGCCCGATGAAGTTCACCAGGAACAGCACCACGAGGACGCCCAGCACGCGCGGCAGGCCCAGCACCTCGCGCAAGGGGCGGGCGTGGTGCACGGCCGCGGGATCCGGCCGTCCCTCCTCGTAATAGCGGGCGACCAGCACCAGGGCGAGCGCGCACAGCACGGAGGTGACGAGAAACGTCGCGCGCATGCCGGCCCAGTCCGCCAGCAGGCCCCCGGCGAAGGGCCCGATCGCGGCCGACAGGATCTGGGCCGCCTGGATCAGGCCGACGGAGCGCCCGGTCTCCTCGCGCGGGGCGAGCGAGGTCGCCATCGCGAGCCCGAGCGGGCCGATGCCGCCGAAGAGGCCGATGCCGATGCGCAGCGCCAGCAGCTCGGCGGGATTCCGCACGGCGGCCGACAGCGCCAGCAACACGACGTAGGCGCCCAGCGCGCGCAGCGCCATCGGCTTGTGGCCGTAGCGCTCCGCGAGCCGGCCCCAGGCGGGCGCCAGCAGGCCCGCCAGCAGCGGCGAGACGCCGATCAGCACGCCCGCCCAGGTGGCGGCCTGCTCGGGGTCGGTGACGCCCAGGGCCTCGACGTAGAGCGGCAGGAACGGCAGCACGAAGGCGAAGCCGAGGAAGACCACGAACACCATCGCCGTGGCCACCAGCTGATTGCGGCGCCAGGCCTGCTCCCCGGGCGCGCCGCTCACGACCGCTCTCCCGCCAGCAGCCAGGCCTCGCCGATCGCGACGCCGTCGCGCAGCTCGAGGCGCAGCAGGCAGCGCCCGTCCGAGCCGAGCCGGCGCGCTTCTGCAAGCGCCTGCGCCCGCAGCGCGAGGGTGGGCGGCTCGCCCAGCCTCACGTCCACGTCGCGCCAGCGGACGCCGCGGCTCCAGCCCGTGCCGATCGCCTTGCTGGCCGCCTCCTTGGCGGCGATCGCCAGCGCCAGCGCCCGCGCCCGCGCGGCCGGCTCGCGTGGCAGCCGGCCCGCCTCGGGCGGGTCCATCAGCCGCCGCACGAGCCGCTCGCCGAAGCGGCCGAGCGAGCGCAGGACGCGCTCCGTCTCGATCAGATCGATTCCGATGCCAACCAGGGCCAAGGCAGGCGAAGATAGCATGCGCCCATGAGCCAGGATCCGGCCCGCTTCGGGAAGTACCCGGTGCTGCGGATCCTCGGTCACGGCTCCTCCGGAACCGTCTACGAGGCGAGCGAGCCCTCGCTCGGGCGCCGCGTGGCGATCAAGGCGCTGCTGCCCGAGCTGGCGCGCGAGCCCGAGGTGCGCCTTCGGTTCCGGCGCGAGGTCGAGGTGGTGAGCGCCCTGCACCACCCGAACGTCGTGCGCGTCTTCGACTCCGGCGAGGAGGCGGGGCGGCCCTGGCTGGCGATGGAGCTCATCGAAGGCAGCGACCTGGCGGCGCTGCTGCACGCGGGGCCGCCGCCCGTCGAGTGGGCGATCGACATCCTGCGCCAGCTCTGCGACGGGCTCGGCTACGCGCACCGGCTGGGTGTGGTCCACCGCGACGTCAAGCCGTCGAACGTGCGCGTGACGCCCGCGGGCGACGTCAAGCTGGTGGACTTCGGCATCGCCCGCGTGCCGGGCTCGTCGCTCACCGCGCGCGGCGTGGCGCTCGGCTCCGTGCAGTACCTGGCGCCGGAGCAGATCGTGGGCGGCGAGGTGGATGCCCGCGCGGACGTCTTCGCCGTGGGCGTGCTGGCGTTCGAGATGCTGTCGGGCCGCCGTCCCTTCGAGGCCGACACGCTGCCGGCGACGCTGGCACGCATCGCCGAGACACGGGTCGACGGCTCGCTGCTGCCGCTGACCGCCTACTCGCGCAGCCTCGAGGCCGTCGTCCTCAAGGCGCTCGCCCGCGACCCGGAGGCCCGCTTCGCGAGCTTCGACGGGATGCGCACGGCGCTGGCCGAGGTCGTGAAGGAGGCCGCGGGAAGGCGAGCGGCCGCCCGGTAGCCGGCCGCGGGCGTGCGCCCGGTCACGGCGCGCCCTTGCCCTCGGCGTTAGACTTCGAGCATGAGGACAAAGCTCGCCGTCTTCGCCGTGGTCGCCTGCGTGCTCGCCCCCTGGGAGGCCGTGCCCGCGTCGGCCCAGAGCCTGGCCGAGGCCGCGGCCAAGGAGCGCGAGCGGCGCAAGGGCAAGACCACCAAGGTCGTGACCGACGCCGAGCTGCGCTCGTCGGGGCGGCCGACGGCGACGCCGCCGGAGCTCGCTCCCGCCGAAGAGGGCGCTCCGGCCGGCAGCGCCTCCCCCGCGCCGGGCGCGTCGCCCGCGGCCGAAGCTCCCCAGAAGTCCGACGAGGAGCTGCGCGCCGAAAAGAAAGCGGACCTCGAGCGGCGGCTGAAGCAGCAGAACGACATCATCGCGGCCACCCGGAAGATGATGGAGCAGGCGCAGCTCGAGCTGAACGACACCGGCAACCTGACCTTCGGCGGCCGCCGCGAGGCGCTGATGAAGATCATGGAGGAGCATCAGAAGGAAATCGCCCAGGCCGAGGCCGCGATCGAGCAGATCCGCGAGGAAGCGCGCCGGGCCGGGGTCGCACTCTCCCTGTAGAGCGCGAGGAGCACGCCATGCGACTGATGTCTGCCGCCGTCGTCACGACGCTCGCCCTGTGCGGAGCGAGCGCCGTCTCCGCACAGAGCCTGGCCGAGGCCGCAGCCAAGGAGAAGGCGCGCCGAAAGGGCAACGTCACCAAGGTCGTGACCGACCAGGAGCTGCGGGGCGCCGGTCGCCACCTGACGTCGCTCGACGGCGGCGCTCCCGTCGGGGAGCCATCCCCCGCGCCGGCCGCCGAAGGCGCCTCAGCGCCCGAGGACGGCGCTCGCACGCTGTCGGCCGAGGATCAGGCCCGCGAGGACGCCCGGCGCGAGGCCAACCAGAAGGCGTGGCGCCAGCGCCTGCAGCAGGCGACCGCCCAGGTGACGGCCCTGGAGTCGGAGATCCAGCTGCTGGAGAACTCGACTGCGGACATGTCCGGCAACATCTACTCGCCGAGCCGCGCCCAGCAGGCACAGCGCCTGGAGGCGGCCAAGGGCGAGCTCGAGACCGCCCGCAGGAACCTCGAGACAGTCCAGGACGAGGGGCGGCGCAACAGCTTCACGCCGGGGAGCTGAATCGAGCTAGCGCTTCTTCACGCGGGCCAGCAGGCCCAGGTCCGCGTTCAGCTCCAGCCGCGCCCCCGGCGGGGCGTCCTCGATCAGGAAGCGGCCGCCGTCCACGCCGAGCTCGATCTGACGGCGCGCCCGCGCGGCTCCGCGCACCGCGTCGACGGTCAGCAGCAGCGGGCCCGGCAGCCCCCGCGCGGCGATCTCGAGCTCGAGGCCCTGCGGCGTGCGGCGCTCGTTCCAGTCGAGCTCGGGTAGCGCGGTGGTCTCCAGCCAATAGTCGAAGTAGGGTCCGAGCGCCCGCCCCGAGACGGCCTCCATCGCCGCCCTCACGTCCTCCGAGCCGATCTTCGTGTAGGGGCTGTCCTGCTGCAGGCGGCGCAGCGCGGCCGCGAAGGCCTCGTCTCCCAGCAGGAGCCGGAGCATGTTGAGGACCAAGGCGCCCTTGTCGTAGACGATCGCGCGGAAGATCTGCGAGTCGCCCTTCAGGTGCCCGAGCCTGTGCCCGAGGCGGATCGGGCCCTCGTCCTGCTCGCGCAGCGCCCAGCGCGTCATGTGGGCGAGCACCTCGCGAAACGCGCCCTCGCCGCGGGCCTTGCGCACCCACAGCGCCGCGGCGTATTGGGCGAACGCCTCGGAGATCCAGCGCTCGCGGTAGTTCTGCGGCGCGACGCCGTGGCCCCACCACTGGTGCGCCAGCTCGTGGGCCAGGAAGAAGCCGCGGACGCCCTGGAAGCCCGCTGGATCGTCGCGCAGGGCGCCCCGGATCACCGCGGGGCGCTGCTGCAGGATCACCATGCCCGGCGGCGAGTGGCCGCCCGGCGCGTAGCCCTCGGTCAGCGCGAGCGTCAGCTCGGGGTAGGGGCAGGGGCCGAAGAGCGACTCGTAGAAGCCCAGGATCTCGGCGGCGAGCGCGGTCGTCTCGCCGGCCTCGCCACGGGCGCGGCCGACCGCGAACGGCTGCAGCGCCACGCCGCCGGCCTGGCGTGCGCCGACGTCGTAGAGGCGTCCGACCACGGCCGTCAGGTAGCGGCCCGGGCGCTCCAGCACGAACTCGTTGACGCTGCGTCCGTCGACCACGCGCGCGCCGTTGCGCCGGCCGCCGGACAGGGCCGCGTAGCCCGCGGGCGCCTCCAGCCGCAGCCGTGCCGTCGCGTAGTCGTCGCTGGCGCCCTGCGGGTACCAGGGGCTGCGGTTGGCGTAGACGAGCACCGGCTCGATCGGCACCTCGTCCTCGCTGAGCCCGCCGACGACCGGCGTCGGCTGCAGCATCTCGTGGTCGATGTTGCCCGGGTGCAGCACGCCGGAGTAGCGCACCGTCAGCACGATCTCGCCGGTGCGGCCCGCCAGCGGCCCCAGCGAGACCATCAGGCTGTTGTAGCCGCGCACGCGGAAGAACAGGTGCCGGCCGGCCTGCTCGCTGGTGACCGACTCCACTTTCAGATCCTCGTCGAGGCGCAGGCGCAGCGTCGCCTGCGGGCCCAGCAGGCGCACGCGCAGCACGTCCTGGCCGACGAGCGACTCGCGCGCAGGGTCGAAGCGCACGTCGAGCTCGTGGCTGAGGATATCGGCGTCGCGGCCGTCGTCCTCGTCGTACTGCGTCGAACCGCCCTCGAGCGGGTAGAGGCAGATCTGGCGCCGGCGCGCGCGGTCGAACAGGCTGACGCTCTCGGCCTCGCCGCCGCTGAGCGTGTAGGTGAGGGTGCCGTGCTTGCGGGTGCCGAAGACCACCGAGGCGTCGCCCAGAGCGGGGAACAGCCACCACGGGGAGCGCGGCGCCGCCGCGGCGTCGAGCACGTAGGCGCTCGTCGAGTTGTCGCGGAAGACGCGCTGGGCCTGCGCCAGCCGGCCGGGCGCCTCGGGGTCCGGGACCAGTCGGCCCGGAGCCAGCACGCGGTGCAGATCGGCCGGGTGGATCCGCGCGAAGGCCGTCTTCACGCGGTCGACCAGCTCGGGCTTGCCGCAGAAGACGCGCAGCTGCTCGCGCTCGGCCTGCGGCCGCGGCCGCACGCGCACGGCGCCCTCGCCGACGAAGACGAGCATCGTCGGACCGACGCTGGCGGGCGAGAGGAAGAGCGTGCCCCTGGTCATCTCCAGCTCGAAGTCCTCGAGCCGCAGCGTCAGCCCGTCGGCGCGCACGCCGGCCGGGTCGAGCGACAGGTGCACCAGGCCGTCGATCTGGCTCGCCAGCTCGCGGCCCACCAGCCGCCAGACGCCGGCCTTGCGCTCGAGGGCGAGCCGCCACTGCTCGAGCCGGGCGCGCGGCTCGCGCACGCTGAAGACGTCCATCCCCGCCTCGACCCGCGCGGCGGCGGGCCGCACGGGCGCGGGCTGCAGCCGCAGCTCGCTCTCGTCGCCGTCGAAGTGGTCGGCGGCGAACAGCTCCTCGTCGGCGCGCGCGTCAGGCGAGGCGAAGTCCCACAGCGCGAGATAGGCGGCGACGTCCTCGGCGCGCCAGGCGGCGTCGAGCTGGCGGAGCAGGTCCGCGGCGCTGGCGGGCGCCGGGCGCTCTGCGGCCGCGGCGGCGCCCGGCGGCGCCTGCGGCCGGGCGCGCGCCACGGAGGCCGCCGCCAGGCAGGCGACGAGCGCGAGCGCCCACCTCATGCGACCCCTCCCGCGGGCGGTACCTCGCGCGGGAGCTTCACGCGAAACACGCTGCCGGCGCCGGGCGCGCTCTCGACCTCGATCGTGCCGCCGTGCAGCTTCAGGATCTCGCGCGCCAGGTAGAGCCCGACGCCGGTGCCGCCCACGCGCCGGGTGAGCCCGCCGTCGACCATGAAGAACTTCTCGAAGATCCGCTCCCTGTTCTCGGGGGCGATGCCGATGCCGAAATCCTGCACCTCGAGCAGCGCGCCGCCCGCCAGCGGACGCGCGCGCACCACCACCCGCCGCCCGTCGCCGCAGTACTTGATCGCGTTGTCGACCAGCTTGCGGAACACCTGCGGCAGCAGATCGGGATCGCCCTGCACCGACAGCGGCTGCTCCGGGAAGTCCAGCTCGATCGCGATCCCGCGCCGTTCGGCCGCGGCGCCGAGCGGTTCGAGCGAGGCGCGCGCCACCGCCCGCAGATCGAGCGGGCTGCGCCGCAGCGAGGCCGCCGCGATGCCCTGCTCCACCCGGCTCACCTCGATCAGCGTGTCGACCAGGTCGATCACGCGGTCGCAGCTCTCGATCATCACGCGCGTGACGTCTCGCAGCGGGCCGCTCGCCAGCTCGTCGGCGCCCTGCAGGTACTCGGCATAGCCGCGGATCACCGTCAGCGGCGTGCGGAACTCGTGGCTGACGTTGCGCAGGTACTCCTGGCGCAGGCGGTCGAGCTGCTCGAGCCGCAGGTTGGCGGCGGCCAGGCTCTCGAGATGCTCGCGCGTCTCCCGGAACAGGCGCGCGTTGTCGATGGCGACGGCGGCCTGGTCCGCGAAGGCGAGCATGATGTCCTGCTCCTCCGCGGAGAAGCTGCGGTACTCCTTGGTCACCACCTCGAGCGTGCCCAGCGTCTCGCCGCTGCGCCGCAGCGGCACGCACAGGAACGAGCGGTAGCCGTAATCGGTGACGACGTCCTGGAAGCGGGCGCGCGGCTCGTGCTCCATGTCGGAGATCACCAGCGGGCGGCCGTGCTGCGCGACCCAGCCCGACAGGCTCTGGCCGATGCGCAGGCTGGCGAGGCGCGCGACCACCTCGGGCTCCAGCCCCTCCTGGGCCACCACGCGCAGCTCGTCGCCCTGGCGCAGCATCAGCATGCAGAAGTGCGTGCCCATGATGCGGTTCACCGCGCGCGTCACCAGCGGCAGGATCTCCTTCAGCTCCAGCCGCTCGACGATGCGGCGGCCGATCTCGACCAGCGACTCGAACTCGCGGCTGCGCCGGCGCACGGCCTCGAGCAGGCGCGCGTTGTCGAGCGCGATCCCGATGTGGCTGGCCACCGGCTCCACCACCGCGATCTCGGTGCCCGGGAACGGGTTCGGCCGGAAGCGGCCGAGACACAACGCGCCGATCACCCGCCCCTTCGACAGCAGCGGCAGCGTGACCGCCGCCCGCACGCTGGGATCGGCGATCAGCTCGTGCAGCCGCGGCGGCCGCGGCTCCTCGCCGCCCTCGTGCCAGGCCAGCGGCCGGCGGAAGGCCCAGGCCACCTCGTCGCGCCGAAAGGGCGGCCGCTGGCGCTTCAGGCCGGGGCCCACCGCCACCACCTCGAGCTCGGGGCCGGCCTCGTCGAGCAGCACGATCGTCAGCCGCTCGAACGGCAGCAGCCGGCGCAGCTCCGCCGCGGCGACGCCGAAGATGTCCTCGATCGTGAGGCTCTGGTTGACGGCGTTGGCCACCTCGTTGATCGCCGCCAGCCGCGCCGCGTGGTCCTTGACCTCCTGCTCCATCCGGCGCTCGCGCGTGATGTCGCGCACGGTGGCGATCACCGAACGCCGGCCCTCCCACTCGGCCGAGCCCGCCTTCAGGCTCACCGTCAGCAGCTGGCCCGAGCGCGTCAGCATCCGCGTCTCGAGCTCGCCGGCCACCGCCTCGCTCGCTTCCCAGCGCTGGTAGCGCTCCTGCAGCTCGCGCCGGTTCTCGGCGGGCGCCAGCTCGAGGAAGTCGAGGCCGACCAGGCCCTGCGGCGTGTCGCCCGCCATGCGCGCGAAGACGTCGTTCGCGTAGCTGACGCGGCCGCCCGTGATGATCAGCACGCCGTCCTGGATCCGCTCGAGCAGGCGCCGGTAGCGCAGCTCGCCGGCCTCCAGCCGGGCCAGCGCCTCGTCCTGCCGGCGCCGCGCCGCGCCCGCTTCCTGCAGGGCCTGCTCCAGCTCGGCGTTCTTGCCCTGCAACTCGGCGTTCGCCCGCCCCAGCCGCGACTGCGTCGCCTTCAGGTAGGAGGAGACGACGCCGCCCATGAAGGCGCACCAGACGAGCGAGACGGCGTAGAGCGAAGCGAAGTTGGTCGGCTCGCGCGTGACGGGCACCAGCGCCAGCAGCACGGCCGCGTCGAGCAGGCCCAGGGTGAGCGCGTAGCCGAGGCCGCCGCGCACCGAGACCGCCACCACGTGCGGATACAGGAACAGCCAAACCGGGGAGACCGTGCCGCCGGTGAAGGCGGCGCCGAGCCCCACCGCCAGCGCGTCGACCACGTCGTGGGCGACGCGCAGCCAGTGGATGCGGCCGCGCCGGCGCTGCACCAGAGCGGCGCCGAGCGCGAACAGCGAGTAACCCCCGCCGACGGCGAGCGCCGGCAGCGGACGCACGTCGGGGTCCTGCCAGAGCAGCAGCACCCCCAGTAGAGCGAGGCCGAAAGACGCCCAGCGGCTGACCGTGGTGATCAGCGTCCCGCGGCGGTAGAGGTCCGGGTTCAGCAGGCGGGGCGCGCCGCCGCTGTCTGTTTCGGACACAGGGCTCTCGTTACCCGCCGTAGCATAGGCCACGCTCGGCGCCGCGTGGCAGCACCTATACAATCCCCTCAACGTGAGCATCTTCGACGGCAAGCGGCTCGCCCCGTCCGTCTTCAAGCTCGACTTCGAGCGCATGCGCGAGGGCTGGTACTCGGACAAGTACTTCATCGCCATCACGCGCACGCTGGCGGAGCTGGCCGCGCGCGGCTACCGCTTCGGCGGCCACGCGCCCGACCTCTCCGACCTCGCGCTCGACCTCGCGAACGTCGACGTCGGCTCGATCGAGGTCGAGCTGCAGTGGTTCCCGCGGCGCGAGCCCTCCTGCCTGGTCGTCGGCGTCGACAAGGCGCTCGCGATGCTGCGCGAGTGCGCGGGCTACCGGGATGCCGCCGGGGCCTTCGTGCCGAGCTTCGACCGGCTCGAGGTGTGGGCGGTGCAGGACGGCAGCGAGGCGAGCTACGGCGGCGATCCGAGCGACGTCACGCCGGTGATGCGGGTGCGCGGCCGCTACCGGGACTTCGCGATCCTCGAGACGCCGATGCTGGGCGCGCTGACCCGCGGCAGCCGCGTCGCCACCAACGTCTACGAGGTGCTGCAGGCCGCGCGCGGCAAGCAGGTGCTGTTCTTCCCGGCCCGCTTCGACGCGCACGAGGTGCAGGCGGCCGACGGCTACGCGTACCAGATCGCGGTGCAGCTCTTCAACCAGCGCTACGGCAAGAGCCTGTCGGCTTTCGTCTCGACGGACGCGCAGGGCGACTGGTGGGGCGGGGCCGGCGGCGGCACCGTGGCCCACGCGGCGATCGCCTGCTTCCTGGGCGACACGGCCGAGGCCACCATGGCCTTCGCCGCCACCCAGCCCGCCGACATCCCGCGCATCGCGCTGGTGGACTTCCGCAACGACTGCGTCGGCACCTCGCTCGAGGTGATCCGCACGATGTTCCAGCGCTACCTGGAGCTCGTGAAGGCGGGCCGCCCCGACGAGGCCCGCCGCTACAAGCTGTTCGGCGTGCGGCCGGACACCTCCTCCAACATGCGCGACGTCTCCGTGCCGCCGCTCGGCGACAAGCGGCTCGACTGCGGCGTCAACCCGCGGCTGGTGTTCCTGATGCGCGCGGCGATCGACCGCGAGTGGCAGGACTGGGGGCTCTCGGGCGAGGACGCGACGCTGGCCGAACGCTACTGCCGCGAGGTCCACATCGCCTGCACCGGCGGCTTCAACGCGGCCAAGATCCGGCAGTTCGAGGAGCTGGGCGTGCCGGCCGACGTCTACGGCGTCGGCTCCTGGCTGCTCTCGTCCTGCGACGTCTGCGGCACCAACAACGACTTCACCGCGGACGTGGTGCGCGTGCGCATCCACGGGAAGTGGTACGACCTCGCCAAGACCGGCCGCCGCGCCGCCGACAACCCGCAGCTCGAGCGGGTTCGCTAGGGCATGCGTCATCGACCCCCCACCCCTATCCCCTCCCCACAGACGGGGGAGGGGGAATCACTCGCGGGTCGCGCCGCGACCTGACGGGGCGTCGCGACCCGCTGCGTCTGCGAGTGGCGGGGGCTGTCGGCTGGGCGGCGCCGGGGTTCACGCCTCCTCGGGACGCTGCGCGGCGCATGGCGTTCAGAAGGAAGATCAGCGGTCGCGCCGCTCCGCTCGATTCGGCGCGAACACTGTGGCCCATCCGGTGCGTTGGGATGCGCGCCTCATACGCCCTCGTCGTGCGTGACCCACGCCGCCGCCCTTCGGCCGAAGCAGATGCGGCGAATCGCCTTTCATCCCTCGCGGGTGGCGGAAGGCTATGGGATTGACTGCGCCGAAGCGAGGGGGGTGCGCGTGCGCCTTCCGGCTATCGCGCCGGCGCTGCATCGCGCACGACTTCGTACACCCGGTCGCCGTCCGGGGCGGCGGCTTCGAACCGTACGGATGTCGATCTGTCGAAGGCGTCGCAGAGGCGGAGCAGGCCGGGGTTGCGGCCGCAGGGGACGATGATCCAGCGGGCCTGGATCTCGTGCTGGAGGATCTGCATCGGGCGCGTGTCGTCGATGCTGGCGGGCGTGTCGCGCAGCCAGTCGATGTTGATCTGGTGGTTCAGGATCGCGTGGCGGCCCGGCAGGAAGGCGCCGTCCCCGTTGACCATCGGCAGCCCGTGGCGCGCCGCCCACAGCAGCGCGTCGGGCGCGTTCAGCGGGATCTCGAGCAGCGGCCCGGGCGGCAGCTTTCGCAGCAGCTCGTAGGCCGGCGGCACGCCCTCGGGAACCTCCCGCAGAGCGGCCCCGGGAGCGAAGGTCTCCGCGAGCGCCAGCGCCACCAGCACGGGACCGAAGCGGCCCACCGCCGGCCGCTGCGCCGCGAGCGAAGCCCAGCCGAGGCCGGCGAGCACCGCCAGCAGCATCGTCGCGAGAGCCGCGAAGGTGTACGGATGCCGCATGGCGTCGAGCGGCGGCAGCGCGAAGAGCGCGGCATACGGCAGCGGCACGCGCCGCCCCAGAAGCTCGACATCGGGCCCGAGCGAGACGAGCAGCAGGCCCGCGACGGCGGCGGCGTAGAACCCCGCGTGGCGGGGCCGCCGCGCGAGCGCCAGGCCCGCGAGCCCGAGCGAGAGCAGGCCGGGGAAGAGCCGCTCGCCCTCGCGGCCGAGCACGGCGCCGTAGAGGTAGCCGTGGCTCGAGAGGTCGCGCGCGGGCTGGAAGGCCATCCGCCGCGACATGCCCGCAGGCCGCCTGAGCCCCTGCTCCGCGCGCAGGTCCAGGAACGCGAGCAGGTAGGGCAGCGTCAGCAGCACTCCGAGCGCCGCCGCCGCCAGCACGGCCCGCAGCGCCCGGGCCCGCAGCAGCGCGCGCGCGTGCCAGAGGCCGAAGGCTGCGGCGAGCAGCGCGGCGCCGACCGCGTAGTAGCCGCTCGACTGCGCCGAGAGCGCGAAGCTCACGCCGGCGAGCACGACGGCGCCCGGGCCGGGCCGCTCGAGCAGGCGCTGGAGCGCCAGCAGCAACAGCGCGAGCCAGCCGATCGTCAGCAGGTTCAGGTGGTAGACGTGGTAGAGCTGGTGCGAGCCGAAGGCCGCGAGCGTCCCGGCCAGCAGCCCCGCGTCGAGCCGGCCCGTGAGCTCGCGCGCGAGCGCGCAGAACGCCCAGCCGCCGAAGGCGAGCGCCAGCAGCACGGCGGCGTTGTAGAGCGGCACTGCTTCGCTGGTCAGCAGCCGCAGCGGGGCCGCCAGCACCACGCTGCCGAGCGAGATGTCGGAGTGCAGGACGGCGTGGCGCACGGGGTAGAAAACGTCGCCTTGGAAGAGCTGCGCCGGTGACGGGAGGTGCCCGCTCAGCCAGTGCAGAGTCCACAGGTCGATCACGGGATCCGGCCCGACGAACATCGAGCTGCCCGCGTCGAGGACGAGCGGCCGCGTCGCGACGGCGGCCAGCGCCAGGAAGAACAGCGCGACGCAGGCCTCGCGCAGCAGTCGTTCGAGGTGTGGGCGCCCCGGGTTCAAAGCTCCGAGAGTGTAGCGCCCGCGGCCCGCTCGCCCTGCCTCGGCGCTAGACTCGGAGCATCTCCCGGAGGTGTCGCGTGCGACTGCCCCTGCTACTGGCGTCCGCCGTCCTGGCGGCTGCGCACGCCGCTGCCCTCGATCTCGACGCCATCAAGGCGAGCGGCGTGATCAAGGTCATCGCCCAGAAGGACGAGGCGCCCGAGATGTTCAACGTCGGCGCGGGCGAGCCCGGCTTCGAGCGCGAGATCGTCGAGGGCTTCGCGCGCCTGCAGGGCGCCAAGGTCCAGCCGGTCGTGGTCGCGACCTCCGCCGATCGCATCCCGACGCTGACGCGCGGCGCGGGCGACGTCATCATCGGCATCGTCGACACGCCCGAGCGGCGCTTGCTGGTGAGCTTCACCAGCGAGGTGATCCCCGCGCGCCACCTGGTGATCTCGCACAAGCCGGGACCGGTGATCGAGAGCGTCGAGCAGTTCCGCGCCCAGAAGGTCGGCGTCGTCGCGAACACCTCCTGGGCGAAGGCCGCGATCGAGGCGGGCGTTCCGGCCGACTCGATGGCCACCTTCGCCGACCGCAACGTGATGCTCGATGCCCTGCGCGACGGCAGGATCACGGCCTCGGTGATGACCATCTCCGACTTCACGCTGGCGACCAAGGCCTACCCGGGCCTGCAGCCCGGCGTCTTCGTGGGCCCTGCGACGATCGCCGCCTTCGCCGTGCGGAAGGGCGACAGGCAGCTGCTGGCGGCGCTCGACGCCTACCTCGGCAACTTCCGCAAGAGCCCCTCCTGGAGCCGGCTGGTCGTCAAGTACTTCGGGGAGCAGGCGCTCTCGGTGCTGGGGCGCCGCTGAGGACCGCTCGAGACCTTGCCCGACGGCCGCGGCCGCGGCCGCCCGTATAATCTCCGGGTGAGCCGCCGATTGGCCGTCGCGGCGCTCGTCGCCCTGACGACCGCCTGCGGCGCCGCGAAACAGCCCGCCCCGCCCCTCGCCCTGCCGGATCTCGCCGGGGGGCGCTTCGACCTCGCGAGCCTGCGAGGCAAGGTGGTGGTGCTCGACTTCTGGGCCACCTGGTGCGCGCCCTGCATCCGCGAGATGCCGAGCTATGCCGAGTTCTGGCGCCGCAACCAGCCGCGCGGGGTCGAGGTGGTGGGCGTCATCTTCGATTCGGGCGAGCCGGCCGAGATCCAGGACTTCGTGCGCCAGTATCGGATCCCGTACCGCCAACTGCTGGGCAACGACGAGGTGCTGGGCGCCTACGACGCGACGCTCGGCTTTCCCACCACCTACGTGATCGACGCCAAGGGTGTCATCCGCTCGAAGACGCTCGGCAGCGATCCCGACAAGTTCCGAAGGCTGCAGGACGAGGTGGACGCCGCGCTCGGCTCCCCATAGCCCGCCCCAGCCACCCGCGAGGCACAGGCGGCCGTCCCGCGGACGAGATCAGAAAGAGGTCATGAACGTGAACGTCACTCAGGAACAGGTGTTGGGCGCGCTGCGCGGCGTGCAGGATCCCGATCTCCACAAGGACATCGTGACGCTCGGCTTCGTCAAGGAGGTCAGGATCGAGGCCGGCGAGGTCGACTTCACGATCGAGCTGACGACGCCCGCCTGCCCGGTGAAGGACCAGATGAAGGCCGAGGCGGAGGGCCTGGTCGCGGCGCTGCCCGGCGTCACGGCGGCGCGCGCGAAGATGACCGCGGACGTGCGCGTGCGCGGCGGCTTCGGCCGCCAGGAGCTGCCCGGCATCCGCAACATCCTGGCCGTCGGCGCCGGCAAGGGCGGCGTCGGCAAGTCCACCACCTCGGTCAACCTGGCCGTCGCGCTCCAGAGGACGGGTGCGCGCGTGGGGCTGATGGACGCCGACGTCTACGGCCCGAACATCCCGCAGATGCTCGGCATCAGCGGCCCGCCCGAGGTGGGGGAGGACCGCAAGATCGTCCCGCCCGAGGCGTTCGGCATCAAGGTGATCTCGATGGGGATGCTTGTGCCGCCGGACCAGGCGATCGTCTGGCGCGGCCCGATGCTGCACGGCGCCGTGCAGCAGTTCATGCGCGACGTGGCCTGGGGCGAGCTCGACTACCTGATCGTGGATCTGCCGCCCGGCACCGGCGACGTGGCGCTGTCGATGGCCCAGAGCGTGCCCGTGGCCGGCGCGATCGTGGTCACGACGCCGCAGGGCGTCTCGGTCTCGGACGTGCGCAAGGCCGTCGGCATGTTCCGCCAGCTCAGCGTCCCGATGCTGGGCGTCGTCGAGAACATGGCCGGCTTCGTCTGCGGCCACTGCGGCGAGAAGACCGACATCTTCGGCAGCGGCGGCGGGCGCAAGCTGGCCGAGGACCTCGGCATCCCGTTCCTGGGCGAGGTGCCGATCGACACCCGCGTCCGCAGCGGCGGCGACGAGGGCCAGCCGATCGTGGCGGCCCACGCCGACGCGCCCGCGGCGAAGGCGCTGCTCGCGGTCGCCGGCAAGGTCGCGCAGCAGCTCTCGATCCAGGCGATGCGCATCCCGCTGCGGGTCATCCAGACGGCCTGAGCCCGTCTCCCGCATGACAGGCGAGCCGAGCGGGAGCGGGCCGACGGGCGGCCCGGCCCGCGCCGGCCTCGCGGCTCGCCTGGCGCTCACGCTGACCGGCCTGCTCGCGCTGCGCGGCATCCTGCCGCCGGCCGAGTGGCCCTGGCTGCCGATCCCCTGGCTGGCGGCCCTCGCGGTGCTCGCCTCGTTGCTGGCCGCCTTCCGCCTGCGGCGCGAGCCCGCCGGTGCCCCGCTGCGGCGCGACCCGGCCGTCCTCGTGTTGCTGGCCTGCCTCGGCCTGCTGCTCGCGGTGTTGCTTTCGCACCGGATGCGGATCACCTCCGACGGCATCGATCACTACGTCTACCTGCGCTCGCTCTGGTTCGACCGCGACCTCGAGCTGGCGAACGACTACGACGCGGTCGCGCCGGGCCTCTCGCGCGTCGATCCCGTGACGCCGATCGGCCGCACCAGCAACCATCACCCGGTCGGCCCCGCGCTCGTCTGGTCGCCCCTGTTCCTGGTGGCGGACGCGCTCGCCCGGCTGACGGGCCGCTCCGGCGACACGGCGCTCCACCGCAACGCCGTGGCGATCGCCAGCCTGCTCTACGGCTGGGCGGGCCTGCTGCTCGTCTACCTGGCCGCGCGCCGCCGCACCGGCCGCGCCGCTGCCCTGCTCGGGACGCTCGCGCTCGGCTTCGGCACGTTCCTCTACTGGTACCTGGCCTTCGCGCCCACGATGGCCCACGCGCCCGCATTCGGCGCGGCGGCGCTGGTGGTCTGGCTCTGGCTGTCGCCGATGCCCGCCGGCCCGCGCCGCGCCGCGCTGCTCGGCGCGGCCTGCGGCCTGGCGGCGCTCCTGCGCTGGGCGAACGGCCTGATCCTGCTCTTGCCTCTCTGCGAGCTGCTGCCGCGCCTGCTGCGGCCCGGCGAACGGCGCGCCGCGCTGCGCGACCTCGCGATCCTGGGCGGCGTCTCGCTCGCGGTCTTCTCGCCGCAGCTCCTCGCCTGGAACGCGCTCTACGGCTCGCCCTTCACGATCCCGCAGGGCGAGGCTTTCGTCGGCAACGCGCCCGCCTGGGACGGCGTGCTGTTCTCGCCACGCAAGGGCCTCTTCTCGTGGTCGCCGCTGCTGTACGTCGGGCTCGCGGGCCTCGTGCCGTTCGCGCTCAGGGAGCGCTGGCGCGCGCTGTCGGCTCTCGTGTTCGCGCTCCTGCTCGTGCGCGTCAACGCCGGCGTCGCCGACTGGTGGGGAGGCGCCGCCTTCGGCGGCCGCCGCTTCGACGCGCTGCTGCCGCTGTTCGGCCTGGGCCTCGCCTTCGCCGTCGCCGGCCTCGCCGAGCTCAGTCGCAGGCGGCCGCTGCTGCTGCCGGCGCTGGTGCTCTGCGCGGGAGTCGGCTGGAACGTGCTGCTCGCTCGGCAATGGCGGGCCGGCGCCTTCGACACCGCCGAGCCGGTGGCCTTCGAGCAGATGGGCCGGGGCGTCGTGGCCGAGATCGACCGCGCGATCGGCTCGCCGTTCTCGCTGCCGGCCGCGCTCGTCGAGTGGTGGCGCAGCGGGCGGCCGCCGGCCGACTACGAGTCCGCCTACACCACGCGGCCCTTCGCGCGCTGGTCGATCCGGATGGGCGCGGACGAGCGACTGTTCCTGGACGACGGCTGGGGCGTCCCGCTCGCCGAGGACGGAGCCTCGTTTCGCTGCCTGGAGGGCCGCGCGGCGGGCCTGGTGATCCCCCTCCACCAGGCGGCGGCGTCACGCCTCGGGTTGCGCCTGCGGGCCGAAGCCGGCGCGCGCGTGCAGCCGGTGGTCAACGGGCGGCCGGTCGCCGAGTGGGACGTCGGTCCCGCCTGGGCCGACCTCGAGGCGGCCGTGCCCGAGGCGCTCCTGCGACCCGGCCGCAACGAGCTGCGGCTGCGGCTGCTCGAGTCGGAGGCGCGGCTCTGCGTCGCCGGCGCCTGGCTCGAGCGAACCCGCTAGTCCGCCGGGTCGAAGCAGGCGCGGCCGGGCTGGCAGACCTCGGGCGAGCAGTAGACGTCGTCCGGGCCCATCACCGTGGCCGTCTGCGAGCACCAGTACTGCGCGGTCGGCGAGGAGCTGCGCAGGTCCACGTGGTCGCGCCCGACCACGTAGTACATCTTGGTGCGCAGGCGGCGGCAGATCGGCTGCAACACGCTGTCGCCGCCGGTCTCGAGCGTCTCGGAGTCGGTGGTCATGGCGGGCCTCACGCGAGCGAGAGCAGGGTCCGGCGCACCAGCGTCTGCACCAGCCCCACCTTGTAGCCGTTGTCGGAGAGCGGCTGCGCGCCCAGGATCGAGGCGCGCGCGGCCGCGGCCGCCGCCGCCTCGTCGAGCGCCTTGCCGACGAGCGCGTCCTGCGCGGCGCTGGCGCGCCAGGGGATCGGCGCCACGGCGCCGAGCACGATCGAGGCCTGCTTCACGCTGCCCGCCTCGAGCTTCAGCACCGCGGCGACCCCGACCAGCGGCCAGTCGAAGCCGCCGCGCTCGCTGATCTGCGCGTAGGCCGACCTGGTGCCCTCGGCCGGCGGCACCAGGATCTCGGTCAGCAGCTCGCCCGGGGCGAGCTGGTTCTCCTTCTCGGGGTCCTCGGTCGGCGGCCTGAAGAACTCGGCGGCCGGCACGCTGCGCTTCCCCTTCGGCCCGTCGAGCACCAGCGAGCCGCCGTAGGCGACGAGCGGCACCGCCGCGTTCGACGGGTGAGGCGCGTAGGACGGCCCGCCGCCCAGGATCGCGTGGTAGCGGTTCTCGCCGACCCAGGCGAAGCAGACGTCCCCGCCCTTCTTCAGGCACTTGTAGGACTCGAGCCTGTAGTACCAGCAGCGCGGGCGCTGCAGCAGGTTGCCGCCGATGGTGGCGACGTTGCGGATCTGCGGCGAGGCCGCCTCGCCGCAGGCCTCGGCCAGCGCCGGATGCGTCTTGCGGACGGCGGCGTGGGCCGCGACCGCGGCCAGCGTGGTGAGCGTCCCGATGCGCAGCGAGCCGTCGGGCTGCGCCGTGATGCCCTCGAGGCCGGGGATCGACTTCAGGTCCACCAGCCGCGGGGGCTCGAGCAGCCGTTCCTTCAAGTGGTCGATCAGATCGATGCCGCCGGCCTTCAGCACGGCGCCCTGCTTCTCGGAGAGCAGCTCGCGGGCCTCCGCGACGCTGCCGGGTCGAGCCAGCTCGAAGCGGTTCATGGGTTCAGGCCCTCCTGCGCGCGTCGTTGAGCGCGGCCAGCATCACGTCCGGCGTGATCGGGAGCCGGCGGACGCGGGCGCCGGTCGCGTTGAAGACGGCGTTGGCGACGGCGGCGAGCGTCGGCACCAGCGGCGGCTCGCCGATGCCTGCGGACGAGGTGTTGTTGCCCGCGTTCCACACGGGAGTCAGCACCACCTGAGCCTCGAACATGTCCTGCGAGGAGAGGAGCTTGTAGGACTCCAGGTTGGGGTTGACCATCGTGCCCATCACGCGGTCCAGGATGCGGTTCTCGTAGAGCGCCCAGGAGACGCCCTGGATCATGGCGCCGATCACCTGGCTCTCGGCGGTCAGCGGGTTCACCGGAATGCCGCAGTCGTTGCACGACACCAGCTTCACCACCCGCACCTTGCCGGTCTCGACGTCCACCTCGACCTCGCAGAACTGCGAGCCCGCGAGATCCTGGCGGAACGACTCGAACTGCTGCTTGCGCTCGGCGCTCGCCGACAGGCTCTCGCCCGGCATCTTCGCCGCGACCTGCTTGAAGCCCAGGCTGCGCGAGGGCTGCTTCGCGACGAAGACCTTCCCGCCCGAGGCCGCCAGCTCCTCCGGCGCGGCCTTCAAGAGCGGCGCCGCCAGCGCGAACAGCTTCTGCTTGACGCCGTGGGCGGCGAGGCGCATCGCGGGCGCCACCGAGTTGGTCGTCTGCGAGCCGCCCGACGCCGGCCCCTCGGGCCAGCGCGTGTCGCCGATGTTGGGCTTGATCTCCGCAGGCCGCAGGCCGAGCTCCTCGGCGACCACCACGGTCATCGCCGTGCGGAAGCCGGTGCCGATGTCCTGGCAGCCGCTGTAGAGCTCGACCGAGCCGTCGCGGTGAACCTTGACCTCGGCGCCGACGCTGCCGCGCGAGAAGATCACGTACCAGTTGCCGTTGGCCATGCCGATGCCGCGCTTCTTCGGTCCGGGGCCCGAGCCGGGCTTCGCGTTGCGCCGCTCCCAGCCGATCGCCCTGGCGCCCGCTTCGTACTGTGCGAGCCGCACCGGGCTCGTGGTGTTCTTGCGGCGCAGCTCGAGCGGGTCCAGGCCGAGCTTGTGCGCCAGCTCGTCGACGGCCGACTCGAGCGAGTAGGCGCCCTGCGGGTGGCCGGGGGCGCGCAGCGGCGCCGCCGGTCCCGCGTTCGTGAAGACGTCGTGCTCCTCGATCTTCAGGTTCGGGATGCCCGGGTAGATGCCGGCCGCCGGGCCGCCGCTGCCGGCGCCGCCGGCGATGCCCGCGGTGCCGAAGCCGCGGTGGTGCAGCGCGGTGATGCTGCCGTCGCGATTGGCGCCCAGCCGCAGCGTCATCAACGCCGCGGGCGCGTTGCCCGTGCACAGGTGCTCCTCCCGGCGATCGAGCATCAGCTTGACGGGCGCGCCGGCCTGCTTCGCCAGCTTCGCCGCAACCACCGCGAGCGCGCTGCCCACGGCCGACGGGTGCAGCTTGCTGCCGAAGCCGCCGCCCATGTGCTCGGTCTTCACGATCACGTTCTTGCGGTCGATGCCGAGCGCCTCGGCCATGCCCTCGCGAACCGCGAAGGTGCCCTGCGTCGAGGCGTAGACGGTCAGCTCGTCGCCGTCCCACTTCGCCACGTAGCCGTGGGTCTCGAGCGGGGAGTGGGTGTGCACCGGCAGGGAATAGGTCGCCTCGATCGTGACCGGAGCCTCGGCGAGCGCCTTCTCGGCGTCGCCGCGCTGGCCGCCGCGGCGCAGCATCGGGCCCACGACGTTGCCGGACTTCGCCACGTCCTTCGGGCCCGGCAGCTCGGTCTGCTCGTAGACGAGCGGCGCGTTCGCCTCCATCGCCGCCTCGAGGCCGGTGACGTACGGCTTCTCCTTGTACCCGACGCGGATCAGGCGCGCGGCGTCCTCCGCGACCTCCGGCGAGACGGCCGCCACCGCCGCCACGTCCTGGCCCGCGAAGCGCACGTGGCGCGACTCGGTCGTCCAGACCGCCTTCACCCCGGGAAGGGCTTCGGCCGCGCTGGTGTCGATGCCGACGATCTCGCCGGCGGGGATGCTGGCGCGCAGCATGCGCCCCCACAGCATGCCGGGCAGCGAGATGTCGAAGGTGTAGCGCGCACGCCCCGTGACCTTGGCCGGGCCGTCGAGGCGCGGCTGCGGCTTGCCGACGACCGCCAGCTTCGAGTCGGCGTCCCACGGCCGCAGATCGCCCTGGGCGACGTTGACCTCGAACGGCTGCGGGGCCGAGGCGAGGCCGGCCTTGATCTCGTGCTTGGTGGTGGGCTCGGCGGGCTGCTGCTCTTGCCGGGTGGTCATGGCGTCAGCCCCTCCTCTGAGCCCTGCGCCCGGCTGTCGCCGTGGCGGCCTTCTGCACCGCCTCGAAGACGCGCCCGTAGGTGCCGCAGCGGCACAGGTTGCCGGCGAGGCCGGCCTGGATCTCCGGCAGGCTCGGGTCCGGGTTCTTCCGCAGCAGCGCGGTCGAGGACACCACGAAGCCCGGCGTGCAGAAGCCGCATTGCAGGCCGTCGCACTCGACGAGAGCCGCCTGCACCGGGCTCATCGCCTCTGGCGTGCCGAGGCCTTCGACCGTCGTGATCTCGTGGCCGGCCGCGTCGGCCGCCAGCATCAGGCAGGAGCAGACGGGCTCGCCGTCGAGCAGCACCGTGCAGGCGCCGCAGCCGCCGCGGTCGCAGACCTCCTTGGCGCCCGTGAGGTCGAGCTGGTTGCGCAGCGCGCGCAGCAGCGTCACGCGCGGCTCGACGTTCAGCGTGCGCGCCTGGCCGTTGACCTTCAGCGTCAGTGGCACGGCGCCGGGGCCGAGCACGGGCGCCGGCGCCGCGCCCTCGGCGATCGAGCCGGTCAGGCTGGTCGCCGCGGCGCCCGCGCCTGCCGTCTTGAGGAACGTGCGCCGCGAGAAGCGGCCGTTCTCCGTTTCGTCTCGAGGGGGCTTCGCCATCGCTCAGACCTCGTGGCCGCGAGGCGCCGTCCGCGCTCTCGCGGGATGGGGAGAAGAGAAGGACGAGCGATTCTGTTCCCCGCCGTCAGGGAGGGTCAAGCCTGCTCGTGGTTACAAGATGTCAACGAGCCGACTCCCAGGGGCGAGGCTTCTCCGCTTGCATGTGTCTAGTTGCAATCTAACTGATCTTGCGTTCGTCAATATGACACTGACTCATACTTGACAAACGGGACACGGGATCCTATTCTCAGGGCTGGCGCTGGGGCGTCGGAAACACGGTTCGATGGAACGCAACGACAAGCTGGACGTGGTCGATCGCAAGCTGCTGGTTTCGCTCTCGCGAGACGGCCGCCGCGCGGGGGCGGACCTCGCGAAGGAGCTGGGCATCTCGCGCCAGGCCGTGGCCGAGCGCCTGCGCTCGCTCGAGAAGCGCGGGCTGGTGCGGGGCTACCGCGCCGAGGTGGATCCCGCGGCGCTCGGGCTCACCGTGAAGGCGCACGTGCGCCTGACGATCCTGCCCGGCGGCGGCGAGAAGGCCGAGCAGGACGTGGTGCGCCGGCTGGCGAAGAACCCGCTGGTGCGCGCGGTCCACCGCGTGAGCGGCGAGGACTGCTTCGTGGTCCAGGTGCTCTGCCGCCGGATCGAGGACGTCACCGGCCTGCTCGCGGAGCTGCAGCGCACGCACGCGATCCAGTCCTCGCGCACGGCCTTCGTGCTCGAGACACTGGTCGAGAAGGGCGGCCTGGGGGCGCTCGAGGAGGAGCTGCTGCCCGCTCCCCGGGAGCAGCGGTGACCGCCCGGCAGCAGCGCCTGCTGCCCTGGCTGGCGCTTCTCACCATCTACGTCGTCTGGGGCTCGACCTACCTCGCGATCGCCGTGGTCGTGAAGGAGATGCCGCCTTTCGCCGCGGCCAGCATCCGCTTCCTCGCCGCCGGCGTCGCGATGGCGGCGCTCGCGGCCTGGGTCGACCGCGAGCACGGGCTGCCGAGCCGCCGCCAGCTTCTCGAGTACTCGGTGATCGGCGTGCTGTTCCTCGGCTTCGGCAACGGCATCGTGATGTGGTCCGAGCAGCGCGTGCCGAGCGGCATCGCGGCGCTGGTGGTCGCCACCGTGCCGCTGTGGACGACGCTGCTCGACGGCCTGCGGCCGGGCGGCCAGGAATGGACGCTGCGCGGCTGGCTGGCCGCGGGCATCGGCCTGTCGGGCGTCTTCCTGATCGCGCGGCCCGACACCGGCAGCTCGGCCGGCCACCTGTCGGGCGTGATCGCGCTCCAGGTCGCCGCCGTGAGCTGGACCTGTGGCGCCCTCTACTCGCAGTCGCTCGCGAAGAAGCTGCCCGTCTTCACCGCCACGGCCGTGGAGATGATCGCGGGATCGGCCGTGCTGCTGGTCGAATCGCGCCTTCTCCGCGAGGACCTCGCCGGCGTCACGACCGCCTCTGCCGCGGCCTGGGGCGGCCTCGGCTACCTCGTCGTGTTCGGCTCGCTGATCGGCTTCACGGCCTTCGCCTATTGCCTGAACGTGATGCCCGCGACCACGGTCTCCACCTACGCCTACGTCAACCCCGTGGTGGCCGTGGCGCTCGGCGCGCTGCTGCTGAGAGAGCCGCTCTCGGCGGGCCTCTTGAGCGGCGGGTTGCTGATCCTGGTCGCCGTGGTGCTGGCGACGGCCCGCCCGCGCAAGCCCGCGCCGCCGCCGAAGCTCGCGAGCCCCGAGCCCGACACCGAGCTCTGCGACGCGGCCTGAGCCGCGCGGCGGGCCGCGGCTCAGCCCTGGTACGACTCGTCCTGCTCGATGCGGGACAGGACCCAGTCGAACTCGCCCGACGCGATGCGGGCGCCGCAGCTCTCGCACTCGCCGGCCATGTTGACGGCGAGCGGGCCGCCGCAGCGGGGACAGGACTTCTCGGTGCGCGAAGCGCCGTGTGCGCCGCGCCCACGGATGAAGGTCCAGTACTCGCTATAGTCGCGCGGAACGCTGCGGTCGCCCCCGACGAGGTGGTCGTTCGCGTCGATCGTGTAGTCGAGCCCGCTCGCGCGCAGGCGCACGGTCACGGCGTCGTAGTAGAGGTCGCAGCCGACGCGGGCCATGCGCATCCCGGTGACGCGCGCGTTCTCGCTGACGTTGCGCAGGCCGGCGCGGCGGTACGCCTCGATCCAGTAGCGCCAGGTGTCGAACAGGTTGTCGCTCAGGTAGGGGCGAGCCCGCCCGAGATCGAGTTTCGACCAGGCCGGCTGCAGCTCCGTGAAGATGTGCCTGACGCGGGCCTCGAAGGCCAGCAGCGTGAACGCCGGGTCGCGCGCCTCGAGCTCGGCGCGCCGCGCTTTGAGCTCGGGATCGACGATGGTGTCGAGCTGCGTACCGCGCTCCGGAGCGTCGCCGGTCAGCGCGGGCGCGCGCCGCTGCCGCTCGAGCACGGAGATCTCCTGTACGACCCAGTCCCGCACGCCGCCTTCGGTGGTGGCGCCGCAGTACTGACAGGTGCCGGCGTCAGCTTCCGCGAGCGGCGCGCCGCAGCTCGGACAGCCGAAGCTGCGAGCCCGCTCGGGCGGACGCGAGCGCGCGCTCTTCAGGCGGCCGAGCGTCCAGCGCTCGCGCGCGTAGAACCCGCGCGGCTCGCCGCGATCGCTCTCGGCGCGCGGCACCTCCGCATAGTTGGCCTCGAACTCGAGCTCGACCTGGACGCGGTCCGAGTCGGGCTCGAGACCGGAGATCCGCCGGTAGCGCATCGACCCGACGACGATGCCCTCGACCGCCGCGAGGCTCTCCGAGCCTTCGGCGAGCACGGCGCGCGCCTCGGGCTGCAGGTAGCCCCGCAGCGTCTCGAGCCGTCCCGAGCCGCGGGCCTCGTGGGCCTTGGCGAAGAGGGCGTGCGCCAGATCCTCGAAGAGGATCACCGAGAAGGCGGGGTCGCTGGCGCGCAGCCCCTCGAGCTCGGCTCGCAGCAGCTTGGGCGGCGCCGCCGGCTGGGGCACCCAACCGGGTGTCGTCTCGTAGGCGGTGGATTCGGCTGGGCTCTCGAGCTTGATGCCGAGCGACCAGTCGCCGAGATTCACGTCGAAGCGGTGGCGAAGCGCCAGGACCAGCCCGAGGCCGATCCAGACCGGCATCATCACCATCGGATAGGCGCGCGTGAGGTTGACGGCGCCCTTGACGACGAACACGACCAGTCCGGCGATCGCCTCACCGCCGGCGCCGTCCCCGCCGCCGTCGCCGCTGCTGTACGAGCCGCCGCTGTCGTACGACCCGCCGCCGCCCGACGAGCCACCTCCTCCCGACGAGCCGCCGCTGTACCCGCCACCGCCGCCGGGACGGGCGAGCGCTTCCGGGCCGAGCGGCAGCAGGCACGCAAGTCCGGCGGCGAGCATCACGAAGGCCCATCGACGCGGCGTCACGCCGTCACCTCGTCCGGCAGCTCGTTGACGTCGTCGTCGGCCCGCGGATGGACGCGCGCCAGCACCGGGCCCAGCGCGCGCAGCGCCGCCAGGAAGCGCTGCAGGTCGGGCCGGGGCCGCAGCGACGTCTCGAGCGTGTGGACGGCCGCCCGCCATTCGGGGCCGAGCGATTCGACGCGAATGCCGACGTCGGCGACGACCTCGACGCGGCGCTCGAACAGCGCGACGTAGACCAGGATCGCGTTGCGCCCCTGCAGCCGCGACAGGCCGCCCTCGTGGAAGGCCGCGCGCGCGGCGAGGCGGGCGTTGTCCAGGAGCACGCCTCGGGGCGTGAGCAGGCGCCGGATCCGAGGCAGGCGCGAGCTGGCGAGGGCGGCGAGCGCGAAGCTGAGCGCCAGGTCCGGCACGAAGGTCCAGAGCGGGAACTCCTGCGGCAGGAAGAGCAGCGCCAGCAGGGCCAGCAGCGAAACCAGGAAGCCGCACAGGTAGTCGGCTTCGCGGTAGCGGCCCGACTCGCGGCGCAGCGTGACGACGAGCTCCGCGCAGGTCCGAGCTTCGACCTCGGCCACCGCGCTGCGGGCCGCGTCCTTCGCCGCCGGGCTCGAGAACTCGCGCTCGGACACTCTTCCCCCCGGTCTCGAGGCCGGCGTCGCGGCGCGCGGCGCGTCAGTCGTAGATCAGGTACTTCCGCCGGCGCCGCTGGAAGCCGGCGAGCTGCCGCTTCCAGGCCGGCAGGAAGCGCCGCAGCGACGCTCCCGCCTCGATCGCCTTGCGCACCGCGTCGGTGCCGCACAGGATGTCGATCGGGGGCTTCACGTACTCGTACTCGTACGGCGGCTCGCGCCAGGCGAAGCGCCGGGGATCCTGCCGCCGCGCGTGCTGGATCAGCAACAGGTACGTCAGGAACGCCGGGAAGCGCCCGCGGTCCGTCACGTGCACCTGCACGCCGCCGCAGGGCAGGCCGGCGTGCTTGTGGAAGGTGGGGGTGAAGTAGCAGGCGCGGAAGGCGACGCCCGGCAGCCGCTCGCGCTCCAGGTCCTTCTCGAGCCGCCAGGGGTCGAGCCAGGGCGCTCCCACGAGCTCGAACGGGCGAGTGGTGCCGCGGCCCTCCGAGAGGTTGGTGCCCTCGATCAGGCAGCCGCCCGGGTAGACGAAGGCGGTGTCGGGTGTCGGCATGTTGGGCGAGGGCAGCACCCACGGCAGGCCTGTCTCCTCGTACGCCATCGCCCGGCGCCAGCCGCGCATGGGCACCACCACCAGCTCGGCGCTCGGCAGCAGCTCGTCGCGGAAGAGCAGCGCCAGCTCGCCCACCGTCATGCCGTGGCGGGTGGCGAGCGTGTGCATGCCGACGAACGAGCGGTAGCTCGGGTGGAGCACGTTGCCGTCGACGCCCCCGCCGCCGATCGGGTTCGGCCGGTCGAGCACGACCAGCGTGCGCCCGTACGCCGCGCAGGCCTCCATCGCGTGCAGCATCGTGTAGATGAAGGTGTAGTAGCGCGAGCCGACGTCCTGCACGTCGAAGACGAGCGCCTCGACGTCGCGCAGCATCGCCTCGCTCGGCACGCGGGTGCGCCCGTACAGGCTGAAGACCGGCAGCCCCGTCTTGGGGTCGCGCCCGTCCTCGACCTCGACGAGGTCCTGCGCGTCGGCCCAGACGCCGTGCTCGGGCCCGAACAGGGTCGTCAGCTCGAACGCGCGGGTGGCGCCCAGCGCGAGAGCCGCGTGCGTCAGGTCGGGCAGCACCGCGGTCGGGTTGGCGATCAGGCCGACGCGCCTGCCGCGCAGCGACCCCGGCCGTGCCAGCAGCTCCTCGAGCCCGCTCCTGACGTGTTTCATTCGATCCAGCTCAGGTCGAAGCGCCCGATCTCCTTGCCGCCGGCGCCCGCGATCGTGCCTGTGACCAGCTTGCCCTCGAGCTTGCCGGTGAACAGCCACGGCGTCGTGCCGATCGCCGCGCGGAAGCGCAGCGTGCCGGCCGTGTAGGAGGCCTCGCTCAGCGGGATCTCGCCCGAGATCGAGCCCGAACGCATCGAGATCGAGCCTGCCAGGCCGCCGCCCTGCTGGCGCAGGAACAGCAGCACCTTCCGCGGCGCGACGCCTGTCTCCTCGATGCGGCCCTCCCAGCGCCCCGCGATCGCGGCGCCGGTGCTGGTCTCGCCTTCGGAGGGCACCATCAGCGCCATCTCGGCGAGCGGCTTCGCGTTCGAGGTCAGGTAGGCGTCGACCACCGCGGGAGCCAGGTTCCCGGCGCGGCGCTCCGCCGCGGCGAACAGGTCGACCAGAGCGCGGCCGCGCGGGGTGATCTCCAGCACGCGGTTCGGCCGCTGCTTCTGGCCGAACAGGCTGAGCTCGTCCTGCAGCAGGGCGGCCCACAGCCGCGCGATCGCGCGGGCGCTGGCCCTGCCCCCCCTGATGCCCAGCGGAGGCGTCTCGTAGGCGGCGGCGTCGCCCGGCAGCACGCTCGCGAGCGGCGGCTGGCCGGCGACCCCCACCGACGTCTCGCGCTGCTCGATAGCCACCGGCCCCTGCTTCGCCTGGGCCAGCGTCCGGTTGAGCGCGTCCGCCAGCGCCACGCCGCGCGCGGCGACGCTCGCCTGCTCGCCCTTCTCCCCGAGCAGCAGCAGCGGGCCGATGTCCGAGGAGACGAGCACGCGCTCGTCGCCCGCCGGCTCGGCGAAGAAGCGCGGCGTGAAGTCGGCGGCCGAAGGCCGGTTGATGCGGAACGAGCCCGGGGCCGAGGTCGTGCCGCGGACCTCCACGACCACCGGCAGGTCGGGCGCGCCGGCGATGCGCGCTCCCGGCACCACAAGGCTCGCCTCGGAGTCCGTGGCGGACAGCACGAGCGCCGCGCGGCCGCCGAAGCGGACGCTGGTGAAGGCCGGATCGAAGCCGCGGCCCTTGAGCGTCACCTTGTCGCCCGGCATGCCCTGGGCGGGCGAGATCTCCATCAGCAGCGGCAGGCGGCCGATGATGAGCTGGGTCTGGCGGGCCGAGTAGCCGCCGGCCTGGATCTGCACGCCGGCCCGCCTGCCCTGGGGCAGCCCCGTCTCCGGCACGGTGAAGCGCACGAGTGTCGGCGTCGCCTCCAGCACCTCGGCGCTGACGCCCGCCACCAGCACCGCGGTGCCTGGGGCCAGGTTCTCGCCGACCGCCTTCACCACGACGCCCGGAAGCGCCACTTCCGGCTCGAGCGCCGTGACGCGCGGCCCGTTGTACACCTTGAAGAAGAGGGAGTTCGAGGCGCGCCCGCCGACGCTGACGACGACCTGGTGCTGGGCCTTGTCGTCCTTCACCGGGATGTCCTTCGGCACCACCACCGAGAGATGCTCGTCGGCCGCCGCCGTCACCTCGGCCTTCAGAGCGCCGAAGCGGACCTCGTTGTCCTCCGGGGCGCCGCCGAAACCGGCGCCGATGATCTGGATCGTCTGGCCGGGCTCGGCCTGCGGCGGCGTGAGCGTCGAGAGCAGCGGGCCCGGCTGGGCCGAACGGCGCAGCATCACGAACGCCAGGATCGCGATCAGCAGCGTCCCGCCGGCGACGATCGCCACCCGGCCGACCGGGGGCTTCTCGGGCGGCGCGGCCTTCGGCAGCATCGGGCCGCCCCGCGGCCGGGAGGGGGCGCCGCCGATGCCGATCGACGGCGCGTCCATGAAGTCCTCGGCGTGGGCCGTTCTCGGAGTGGCCGCGGCCGCCTCGGTCGGCGGCGGCTCGACCGGCGGAAAGAAGCTCGGGTGGGCCGGCAGCTTGACGATGATCTTCACGCTGTCGGGAGCGCCGGGCGGGCCGAGGAAGATGCGGTCGCCGTCGTCGATCCAGGAGTCCTCGATCTTCTCGCCGTTGACGAAGGTGCCAGCGGCGGTGCCCTCGTCGTAGATGAAGACGCCTTCCTGCGACCACTTGAGGTGGGCGTGAATCGCGGCGACGCCCTTCGCGGGGATGCGGAAGTGGGCCTCGGGCCCCGAGCCGATGATGCGCTCGCCGCCGGGCCCGCCCATCGGGATCGAGAGTCCGTCGTGCCTGCCGCCGCTGACGACGAGCTGCGGAACGTCGGGGTTCTCGTCGCTCACAACTGACCTCGGGCCGCTCGACTCGACAGGAAGAGCCGGCCGGATTCAAGCATGTCGCCGGCAAAAGTGTCAACGAAACGTGCTAGCGTCCTCGCCCACCGATGCCAAGGTCCTCGCCCAAAGGCGAGGGCGTCCCGCCCGAGGCCGTCCTCCAACAGTTGCGCGTGCCGCTGATCCGCGCCGCGACGCTCGCGATCGCGGGCCGCGAGGAGCGCGTGATGCTGATCGACGTCGGCCTCGCGGGCGTCTTCGTCGAGCGCGCGGGACGCCTGCCCGAAGGCGCGGAGCTGCGGATCGCCTTCACGCTGCCCGGCAACGCCAGCGAGCTCCGCGCGCGCTGCCGCGCCGCCTGGTACCACCCCGCGCACCGGGCGCTCCCGAGCAAGCAGCTGCCGGAGGGCAGCGGGCTCGAGTTCGTCGAGGTCGCGGAGGCCGATCGCCGGCGCCTGCGCGAGCACGTGATCGCCCACTGCCGGAAGGCCGGCAAGGCGCGGCGCTTCCACCCGAGCTGGCCGCGGGACGGAGAGCGCTGATGGCTCGCGTGCGCGTGGTGCTGGTGCGGCCGGAGCGGCCGGCCAACGTCGGGGCCGTCGCCCGAGTGGCGCGCAACACAGGGCTCGTCGGCATCGACCTGGTGGCCCCCGGCGACTGGCGCACGCTCGAGTGCTGGCGCACCGCCTGGGGCGCAGAGGAGCTGCTGGAAGAAGCGCGAGAGTACGACGACCTGGCGTCGGCGCTGCGAGGCGCCTCGCTGGCCGTCGCCTTCAGCGGCCGCAGCGACCGCGGCGCGCCGGCGAGCGACGTCCGCGAGGTGGCCGCGGCCGCCTCGGAGCTGGGGGCCGAGGAGCAGGTCTCGCTGGTGTTCGGGCCCGAGTCCGCGGGTCTGCGCCGCGACGAGATCGCGCTCTGCGGCCGGCGCGCCCGCATCCCGGCCGATCCCGCGCAGCCGTCGCTCAACCTGTCGCACGCGGTGATGGTCGCGGGCTACGAGATCTACCGCGCCCGCCGCCGCGCGGGCGTCGGGCCGCGGCGCGCGAGCCACGACGAGAAGCAGGCGATGCTCGGCCTGCTGCGGCGCGGGCTCGCCTCGGTAGGCGCGCTGCCCGAGGCGCGCCAGGACGGCTATTTCGAGGAGTGGCGCGCGCTCTTCCAGCGCATGGACCTGACGCCCAAGGAGCTGAAGCTCCTGGAGCACATGTCGCGCAAGATGATCGCCGCCGGCGCCCGCGGACGGGCTGCCGCCGGGGGGGACTGAGCTGGACGACCAGAGCCCGTTCGCCGACGTGCGCGAGGAGCCCGGCGGCTTCTCGATCCCGAGCCTCAAGTGGCGCGAGCTCGTCTTCGTCGGCGCGCTGCGCCCGTCCGGAGACGACTGGGTGCGCGATCCGGCGCGCCCGCTGCCGCCGTTCGAGCGCTCGGGACTCTTCCCGGACGACGGCGTGTTCTCGGTCGCGGAGAGCCGGGGCCGCGTCCTGGTGAGGCCGCGGGAGCGCCGCGCTGGCGGCTGCTAGAATCCGCCCGCCTTGTCCTCTCCCGCCGCCCCGAAGGTCCTGACCCGAGACGGCCACAACGTCTCGCGCAAGAACATCGATCCCGACGCGCTGAAGGTCCTGTACCGCCTCAAGAACCACGACTTCCTGGCCTACCTGGTGGGCGGCGGCGTGCGCGACCTGCTGCTGGGGCGCCAGCCCAAGGACTTCGACATCGGCACCGACGCCCACCCGCAGCAGGTGAAGAAGCTCTTCCGCAACTGCTTCATCATCGGGCGGCGCTTCCGGCTCTGCCACGTGCGCTTCGGGCGCAAGGTGGTCGAGGTCTCGACCTTCCGGCGCCAGGCGGAGCCCGAGGTCGGCGACACGCTGATCCGCCGCGACAACACCTTCGGCACGCCCGAGGAGGACGCCTTCCGCCGAGACTTCACGGTGAACGCGCTCTTCTACGACATCTCGAACTTCTCGGTGATCGACTACGTGGGCGGCCTGCCGGACCTCGACGCGCGGGTGATCCGCGCGATCGGCGACCCCGACGTGCGCCTGCGCGAGGATCCGGTGCGCATGCTGCGCGCGGTGGCGCTCGCGGCGCGGCTCGACTTCACGATCGACCCGCACACGCTGGAGGCGATCCGCGCGCTGCGCGGCGAGATCGTCAAGAGCAGCCCGGCGCGCATGATCGAGGAGTTCTACAAGATCCTGCGCCAGGGCCGCGCGCGCAGGACCTTCGAGCTGCTCCACGAGACGGGGCTGCTGCCCTACCTGATGCCCGAGGCCGACGAGGACCTGGCCCGCGGCGGCGGGCGCCTGCTCGGCAGCCTGGCGCGGCTCGACGACTATCGCAACGCGGGCCTCGCGAAGCCCGAAGAGCTCACGAACCCGCTGCTCGCCGGGACGCTGCTGGTGCCGCTCGGCCTGCACACGCGGCGGCCCGCTCCGCAGCCCGGCCGCCGGCGCGACGCGCCCGAGGTGGAAGCCGAGGCGCCGGCCGAAACCCAGGAGAGCGGGGCGGAAGCCCTGCCGGAGGACGTGGCGGCCGAGATTCGCGAGCTGGGCGAGGCGGAGGAGGCCGGCCCGGACGCCGGCCCCGCGCCGCTGTCGATGCCCTTCGCGCGCCGCGACCTCGACCGCATCCGGCTGGTGCTGGCCGCCCAGCGGCGGCTGCGCGAGGTGGGCGGCCCGATCGGCGTCAAGCGGGCGCTCGCGTCGAAGGGCTACTTCGAGGACGCGCTGCGCTGGCTCGAGATCCACGGCGAAACGGACGGCCGCGAGCTGGCCGCGCACTGGCGCAGCCTGGACATGGGCGATGTGCCGCCGCCCCCGGCCCAGGCGCACGCCGAGCACCGTGGCCGCCCGCGCGAGCAGCGAGAGCATCATGCTCGCCCGGGGGGCGAGGCGGGGACCCCGCGCAGCGGCCGCCGCCGCCGCCGGCGACGGCGCGGGGGAGGGGGCGGCGCGCGCGGCCCGTCTGGCGGCGGCCCGGGCAGCGGATCCGGCGAGGCGCCGCCGGGAAGGGGGCCGCAATGAGAACACCGCTGTTGGCCGGAGACGAGGTCGCGCGGCGGCTGGCCGAGTTGCCCGGCTGGCAGCGCAGCGGCGACGCGATCCGCCGCGTCTACGAGCTGCCGACCTTCAAGGATGCGATCGCCTTCGTCGGCCTCGTGGCCGAGGCGGCCGACGCCGCCGACCACCACCCGGACATCCTGATCGAGTACCGCAAGGTCACGCTCACGCTCTCGACGCACGACTCGGGGGGCCTGACGGCCCTCGACTTCGACCTGGCGAGCACGATCGACCAGAGATGATCCCGATTCGCGACGACGTTCCGTCGCGCACCTTCCCGATCGTCAACCTCACGCTGATCGCGCTGAACGCGGTCTTCTTCATCGCCGAGCTGGGCATGGGCCCGCGCCTGGAGCGCTTCCTGTACCAGGCGGCGGTGGTGCCGGTGCTCTACACGGGACCTGACGGCGCGCTCGGCCTCGGCGAGGTATTCGGCTCGACGCTCGACGGCCCGCTGCGCCAGCGGCTGCTCGTCAGCATGTTCCTGCACGGCGGCTGGGCGCACATCCTGGGGAACATGCTCTACCTCTGGATCTTCGGCGACAACGTCGAGGACCGCCTGGGGCACCTCCGCTACGCGGTCTTCTACCTGGCCTGTGGCTTCGCGGCCTCCTTCGCGCACATCTGGGCGAGCCCGCTCTCGGAGGTGCCGTCGATCGGCGCCTCCGGCGCCATCGCCGGCGTCCTCGGCGCCTACCTCACGCTCTACCCGGGCGCGCGCGTCGTCGCGCTGCTGCCGCTCGGCTTCTTCGCGACCTTCGTGCAGATCCCCGCCTTCTTCTTCCTGGGCTTCTGGTTCCTGCAGCAGTTCCTGGCGGGCAGCCTGTCGCTGGGCGCCCCGTCGGCCCAGGCCGGCGGAGTCGCCTGGTGGGCGCACGTCGGCGGCTTCGTCGCCGGCATCGCGCTCGTCTTCTTCTTTCAGAAACGCCAGCACCGCCCCAGCCGCCGGGAGACCTGGTGGGACGACCAGCCGCGCTACCAACACCGCCGCGTGCGCGGCTGGTGAGCTCGCTTCCGTTGCTCCTCGTTTGACACTGCGGGGGCCCTTCTCTACACTCCCCGTTTGTCCCGCCGGGCGGTTAGCTCAGCGGTAGAGCACTGGTCTTACACGCCGGGAGTCGAAGGTTCGAATCCTTCACCGCCCACCAGTTCTACCCGCCACGCCACGCCGTCTCCTAGCGGACATCACCACCTAGCGGGGTGGTAGTTCAGCTGGTTAGAACGCCGGCCTGTCACGTCGGAGGTCGCGGGTTCGAGTCCCGTCCACCCCGCCAAATTCGTTCCCCACAACCCTTGCCTTAACCGCCCGCGACCCGCGGTGCGCCCGCCGGCGTTCTAACCACCGGAGTCCGCACTTTACCGACACCGGAAAGCGGCGAGCGAACGCGATTCACTCGCGCGAGCGAGCGGGGTTCAAGGGGCGCGGCGCAGCGCCCCTTGCTCGATGAGGCACGCCGGCCTGTCACGTCGGAGGTCGCGGGTTCGAGTCCCGTCCACCCCGCCATTCCGTTCCCCGAACCAGAATCGTTAGGCAACCACGACCCGCGAGGTTGGTGGCGGCGCCAACCCATCGGTGATCTAGCCCGCTGGTTCCGGCTCCGCTGATTCCGTGCGTGCGATCATTCTCGATACTGCTTCCGATGGTCCGATCGGAACGAGAGTGGTATTCGGATGCGCGCGCTTCCAAACGCGGAAGACCTCGTCAGCGAAGGCCGGACCAATCGTCGGAACGCGCCTGAAGTCGAGCAGTGCCTCGCGAAAGCGCTCCAGGCCCAGCATCACCCGCTTGGCCTGAGAACGAGAGACGAGACTCCCTCCCTCTGTATCGGCGAGTGCGAGCACTACGTGCGTCCGGGCGAACGCGTAGTCGTCTTGGCTGGCGCGGTAGCGATCGAAGACCTCTTCCATCGTGTGTTCAGATGCAGGATCCAAGTGCATCGTCACGGTCGTGCCCTTCGCGGGCCTGGCCGGATTCTCGAAGAGCCAGTCATTCGATGCCCTCCTGTGGATGAGGCCGAGAGCATCGGAGAAGATGACGAACGAGTCCATCATCCGAGACGTGAAGAATATCCCCTCGCCTGTGTGCCGCGTGGGATCCGTCGTGATCTTGCCCTTCGTGATCTCGAGGATGGCCTCCCTGTCGGACTGAAGCTGGCGCGCTTCACGGACCTTGCGGAAGATGCCGATGCCGTCGTCCATCACCATGATGCGCACCTGTACGGCTGTCCGCTCGAGGGTGACTGTGACTGTCGGTGATTCCGAATGGTCGATGGCGTTGTTGAGAATCTCGGTGGCACCGTACTCGCAGATGCTCCGGACATTCGGTGGTAGATCAGCGAGGAGCGGCAGGAGATCGGCTGACCACACCTCGTGCTCTTGCAGGCCAAGGGTGATGTAGGTTCGGCTCAGGCGCTTCTGGATGGCAAACGCATACTGGCGAGCCCGAGTATTGCCAGTTGGAGCCAGGACGTTCTGCGAGATCAGGGCTCGCAGATACCGCGACATCGCTTGCCGGGTGATGCCGAATTGCTGCGCGCCTCGAGCGGCGAGATCCGCGCCGCGCCCGGCCTCGACCTCGCCGAGGATCCACGCCCGGATAGCCCCGCTCGACCGCACACGCTTCATCCCGGTGGCATTGTAAACCAATCTAGCCGCGATTGGAAACATCCGCCGCGATGCCAGGTTGACAAAGGCGACCGCGGGCCTTGGCCATAGGGGCCGAAGACGATGCCCCCGAGAAACTCCGGGCGGGGTCGAGGCCCCCTACCGGAACCCGAACACCACCGGGAAGCCCGCAACCACGACCCACGCCCAGACCGCGTACACCGGAAGGTAGGCCGTCTGCCAGCGCTCCAGCGGCGCGAGCGGCACGCGCCCCATCAGGAACCGCGCGTAGAGAACCGCGGAGCCGCCGAGGTTGGCGAGCAGGATCAGGTTCTCGCCCAGGGCCGCGACGCGGTTGGGGCTGAGGCCGAACTCGGAGATGCGCGCCGCGATGGCCCACAGCGCGAAGGCGTCGACGAGCAGGGCGCAGATCACCAGCAGGAGCTGCAGGGCGTCGAAGAGACCGGGCGGCGCGTGTGGATCGCGTGCCGAGATCGCGTAGAGGATGAGGCCCACCACCACGACCAGCAGAAGGTCGAAGCCGATCAGCACTTCCCGCCTCACGTCGATGACACTCCCGGTCCACAGCATCGTCACCAGGAAGGCCAGCAACAGCAGCGCGAACAGCGGCGTGAACAGGAGGGTGAGCACGGGCGCCATGTTCTCGATCACACTCTGCTTGGCCTCCACCAGCCACGCGGCAATGATCACGGCGCCGAGAGCGCCGCAGGGCAGGATCCACGTCGCCACGAGCCACTGCGGCGAAAGGCCGATGGAGCTGAAGACGAAGGCCGTGAGCGCCATCAGCACGGCGCCCCCGAGGGCAATCAGCGCGTAGTAGATGAACCACTCGCCGGAGAAGCGCACGAAGTTCATGCGCTGAGCGTGGTCGCGCCAGCGGCCGGCGGCGTACGCGAAGCCCACGGCCAGCCACAGCGCCATGGGCAGGTGCAACGCGGCCAGGATCTCGGTGTGGCCGCCAGGCGCGAACGGCATGAGGTTGACCGCGGCCGCCCCCACCACGAACGGCGCTGCCAGCCACAACCGGCCCGCCGGCGCGAGGGACCGCTTCAGCGCGAAGAGCCCGGCCAGGAACGGCAGGACGAAGAGGCTGAGGTTGCGGATGTAGAACGCCGGCAGCTCCTGGTCCGGGTGCATCCTCACGCCGAAGAGCTCCGGAATCTTGATGGCCGCGGCGGCGGCGGCCGCCAGCCCCACCGCGACCAGGGCGTCCTCGTTCCCGCGCCCACCGGCCTCGTCCGTTCCGGGCGCCAGGACGAGCTTCTTCCACAGGCGCTCCGAGTACTCGCGTGCGAACTCGCGCGCCACCTCGTTGAGATCGCCGACGCGCTTCACCGCGATCAGGAAGGCCTCGTCCTCATTGAGCCCCGCCTCCCGCAGCGCCGCGACCTGGCTCCGCAGATGGTCCTCGAGCTCGTCCGCATCCACGGACTGGATGGCCTGACGCCGGCTCAGGTGGGAGCGCCACTCGGCGATGCTCTGTTCCAACACGTCGATTCCTCCCTGCCTCGAGGTTGTCAGATCGGCTGCGGGCCCATCTGGAACATGTGGAACGGCGTGCCCTGCAGCGTCTCGTTGACCACCCGCCACTGCCGCCGCTGCCGCTCCAGCTCCTCCGAACCCGTCTTCGTCAGCCGGTAGTACCTGCGCCGCCTTCCGGATTCCGCTTCGCCCCAGGTGGCTTCCACGAAGCCGTTCCTCTCCAAGCGGTGAAGCACGGGGTAGAGCATCCCGTCGGTCCACTGGAGCTGGCCGCCCGAAAGCTCGTCCACGCGCTTGATGATCGCGTAGCCGTAGCTCTCGCCTTCACTGAGGATGGCGAGGACCAGTGGCGTGGCGGATGCGGCCACGAGGTCCTTGCCGATGCTCACTGGCGGCCCCCGCCCGGTCCACGCCGATACATAGATGTATGATGCATCGCGGAACCAGGTATGTCAAGCGGCGCCCTCCAAGGACGTCACGCAGGCCATCAAGCAGGGCGCCGCACCGCCACCGTGACGTTCGCCGTGGCGGGGCAGAGGGCACGCAGCCGCGTCGCGCGAAGCGCCTCGGCTCCCGCCATGCTCTCGGGAACGCGGAGCTGGAGGACCACGTTTGGAGGCAGCGCCGCGATCGCGGCAAGGACCTCTTGCTCGAGGCCCGAGGGGGAGCTGCCGGTCAGCTCGTGAACCCGCATCGGCCGGGCAGGCAGGGGTCGAAACTCGCAGGCCAGCAGCCGCCCGGAGCGCCCGCCGGCCCCGATCGTCGCCATCACGAAGCCCTTGGTCTCGTCGCGCTCGGCGAAAGACGTCCGCTCCACGGAGCCCGCGTAGACGACGGGCGCCGGCAGCGGACGCCCGCGCAGATCGCGGCGGAGGATCTGGTGCCGGTGGATGTGGCCGGAGAGGATCGCCGCCACGTCCGCCGGCAGGTCGCTCGCGCGCACCACGTCGTCGCCGTCGCGGAAGGTGTAGCCGGGCGGCGGTCCGCAGACTGCTCCCTCGACGCAATGGTGAAGGCAGAGGACGCGCGCGTCTGCCTCCACGCGCCGATAGCCGGTGGCCTCGAGCAGCGCCGGAAAGGCCTGGCGCACGCCCCGCGCGTAGGAGAAGCCGGCGAAGGCCACGCGCAGCCCGCGCCGCTCGACCACGACCGTGGAGGGCCGGCCCAGCACGTGCAGGTTCGAGTGCGTCGCCAGCAGCGGGTAGGGGATGCGGGAGCGCTCGTGGTTGCCCGCGAGGAGCAGCACGGGCACGCCCGCGTCGGCGACCCGCAGCAGCGGCTGGAGCGCGCGGGACACCAGCGACGCGGGGACGCGGCTGCGATAGAGGAGGTCGCCGCCGTGGACCACGACGTCGGCCTCTCCGCGCAGCGCGGGCTCGAGCGCGCGCGCGAAGCACGCGAAGAAGTCCGGCCCGCGCCGGCGGCGCTCGACCCGCGGCCGCGAGGGCAGGTCGAAGCCGAGGTGCGTGTCGGAGACGAAGAGCACGCGCATGCCGGCGGCCGCGGGCGTCAGATCCAACGCAACACCGTCCGCAGCCGGCGCCGCGACAGCCGCACGTCGGGTCCCAGCCGCAGCTGGAGGCCTTCGGCCTCGTCCAGCAGCCCCCGCAACTCCGTGGTCAGCACTCGAAGCCGGTCGAAGGTCGCAACGTCGAACGCCAGCCGTCGTTCAGCCGGCGCGCGCCCGTGTTGGGGAGGAATCGGAAGCTCGTCGAGCGCGTCGAGGTCCGAGCGACAGGTGACCGCCCCCGCCTCGATCACGAGCAGGCGGCGTTTCCCGGCCCCCGGCTCCGTCCATGCGACCGAGCACTCGCTGAGCCGGAGCAGCCAGCACGCACGCCGCACCGCGTGGGCGGCGCGCAGCACCGTTTCCTCCAATGCCTGCGTCACGCGCTCGGCATCCCAGGTCGGGCGGGACGCGAGCGCCGGCTCCGCGTCCGTACCGTCCTTGAGGTCGCCGTCGGCCCGGCGACGGGCCCACAACGCCTTGCCGAGCCGCTCGACGTGGCGCTGGCTCTCGAGGCGCCCGTGCGTGCGTGCAAAGACCGCGAGGCCGGCGGCAAAGCACTCGGTTCCAGGCGCCCAGCGAGGTTCGACACCTACCGCGCGGGCGCGGAGGACGCCCGCGGGATCTCCGTTGCCGGCGAGGACGCTGCGCAGGGCGTGAAGCGCCTCGAGCGGCGCCTGCGAACCGATCGGTCCGATGGTGTGGCTCGCGTCCGGCTTCGGCCGCACGCTCTCGAGCCCCGCCGTCGCGAAGAAGACGGCGCGCCCATCGGCCGCGAGCGCCTTGTTGTACGGCGGGGCCAGGCGCTTGATCTCGTCCGCCTCGAGCAGGGCCGCCTCGAGCGCGGTCTCGGTCTCGGCACAGGAGACCTCACGCACCTGGGTCAGCATCTCGAGCGCCCGCTCGCCCTGGCCCGCGTGCGCGTGGAAGTGGCTGCCGACGCGGCTGCGCAGCGAAGCGGCCTTGCCGACGTAGAGCACGGTTCCGCCGGCGCGCAGGAAGCGGTAGACGCCCGGCCGGTCCGGCAGCTCACGCCGGCGCTCGCGCGCGAAGGGGAAGCGGCGCGGCGCGCGACGAGCCGGCTGCGCCAAGTACTCGCGCAGGGCGGCAAGGCTGAAGACGCCCTCGCGCTCGGCCAGCAGAGGGACCAGGTGCCGCCAGACCAGCCCGGTGGCCGCCACGTGCTCCGCGCTCCGGCGCAAGAGCGGGACGGCGGCTCCGAAGTAACCGGCCAGCGCCCGCAGCGTGCGGCGCGGCAGCTCGGGGAGCAGCCGGCAGGCGAGCGCGTGCGTGCAGACGAGGCTGAAGGGGAATGGCCCGCTGCCATGGCGCTCGTGCAGCGCGCGCAGGAAAGGCTCCTCGAAACGCGCGAAGTGGACGACGACGGGCACGGGTGGCGCCGCGACGCGCTCGGCCGCGCACAGGAGGCGTTCCCAGGCCAGGCCCGGCGCGATCCCGCGCTGCCACTCCGCGGTGCGCAGGCCGGTCAGCCGCGCGACCGCGGGCGGCACGCCAGCCCCAGCCGGAGGAGCAACCACGTGCGCGGTGACGTCGAGAGGGGACAGCTCGCGGCTTTCAGCTTCCGGAACGCCGGCCCAGCCGATCTCGAGCAGCGCGCCTCCGGTCGCGGCGCTGGCGGTGGCCTGCGCATCGAGCAGCAGCACCGGCAGCTCCGCGAGCGGCCTGTCGTCCCGTCCGGTCATCGAAGGCTCCGGGCGGGAGTATCCGCGCGACCCCGTCCCGGAGCGGTCCGTTCCGCGTGAGGGGAGCTCGCCGATTCGCTCTGAGGAGGGACCTCTCCTCAGCGAACGGCCGGACCGGGCGCATCGGAGACGGCGATCGCCTCCGTCATGCGCATCACGACAGGTGCACCTAGTCGGAGCCCGCCACGGCGCTCCCGCTCACGAACCGGTATGGGATCGCAAGCCGTCGTCGTCGAGGATCGTGGCCCGGGCCTGGGAGTCGGCGGGCTGCGCGCCGCTGGCGTTGGCCAGCGTCAGCCCGAACGTCTCGTCGGGCTCCGGGTTCGCGTCGCCGGCCACGGGCACCGTAACGAATCGGAGCAGGCTGCCGGGCGGGAACGTCAGCCTTCCCCTGACTGCCTGGTAATCGGAGCCGGCGGTCGCCGATTCGTCGAAGGTCGCGTAATCGACGGAAACCGCTCGTCCCGAAGCTGCCGACAGCCGGACGGCGAAGCGGAGCCTGCGGTCGCGATCCCCCTCGCGCCGCGTGACGTCGCTGACGCTCACCATGGGCAAGGGGTCGTCGTCCACGATCGTGCCGACTCCCTGTCCGTCCGCGATCACCGCGTTGATCGCGGCGGAGAGGTTCACGAAGAAGCTCTCGGTGGCCTCGCTCAACCGGCCACCCACGATCGCGACCCTGATCGTCCGCGTGGTGACGCCGGCGGGGAACAGCAGCGTGGTCGGCCGCCGCGGCACGTAGTCGAGTCCGGCGAGTGCCGTGCCGTTCGCGGTGGCGAAGCGGACGCTCACTGGCAGGCTGGAAGCCGGGCTCAGCGTCACCGTGAAGGCGGCCGCATTCAAGCCGCCGTTCCCTTCCACGACCGTGACGTCGCCGATCGACAAGGCAGGGCTGATCGGACGCGGACGGATCAGCCACTCGAAGGAAGCGCCGTCGGAGAGACGCCCGTCGCTGACGCTCACGGTGACCGCGTACGAGCCTGCCGCGTCGGGCGCGGGCGTCCCGGCGATCACGCCCGTCGCTGGGTCGAGCCCGAGGCCGGCGGGGAGTCCGGCTGCCGAGTAGGTCAGCGGATCGCCGTCAGGGTCGGTCGCCGCCAGCTCGAGCCTCACGGCGTCTCCCTCCATGCTGCTCTGAGCCCCGGGGTTCACCAGCACGGGCGGGCGGTTCTCCGGCAGCGGGCATGAGCCTGCCGCGCCGGCAGCGTGAAGCGCCGCGATCTCGCCGGCGGATAGAGCGCGGCCGTAGATCGCCGGCTCGTCGATCAGACCTCGGAATGGCCGCGGGATGCCCGAGTCTTCTCGTCCGATCAGGACCCTGGCATTCGAGACCGTCGTGCCGCCGAGGTGCGTCCGCCGTCCCACTTCGACGCCGTTGACGTAGAGCACGTGGAGGCCGCTGGCGCGCTCGTAGCTCGTGGCCAGGTGGCTCCATTCGCCGATCGGGATGATCCCGCGGTGAAGGCCCGTGTCGGCCGCGCCCGAAACGCCGATCGCTCCCGCGGCGCGGACGACTCCGTCGGTGTTCGTGATCCAGAGGCCGTACGCGTCGCTGGCGACGCTCTGGTTCCACTTGGTGAGGACGGCGAGCCAGGTCCCGTCCGAGGTCGTCGGTGCGACGCTGGGTCGTACCCAGGCCGTCAACGTCAGGTCTCCGGAGAGCCGCAGGTTGTCCGGATCGCCGACCGCGACGTGGGCGTTCGTCGACGACAGCTCGAAGGCCTGGCCCACGCGGCCCGGCGCGAAGCCCGCGCCGTCGAGGAGCGTCGCGTCGTTGCCGTCGGCGTGATCCGACGCGTCGCCCTCGGCTCGCCACCACGAAATCAAGCCTGGAACCGTCGGCACGCAAGCCTCGACCGTGACGGAGACCGTTCCCGCCGCGCGGCTGGGAGTGCCGTCGCTCACGTAGTACGTGAAGGAGTCGCTGCCGGAGAAGCCGGCGGCGGGCGTGTAGACGACGGCGCCGGACGAGTCGAGCGAGACGGTTCCGTACGTCGGGTTCCCGAGGGCCGCGACGCCGAGCGCGTCGCCGTCGGGATCGGAATCGTTGGCGAGGACGGGGATGCTGACCGGCGTGTTCGCCGTCGTCGTGGCCGTGTCGGGCTGCGCCACGGGCGGGTCGTTGACGGGCGCCACGGTCACGTGCACGGTGGCGCTGGCGGTTCGCCCGGACGCATCGCGCACGCTGTACGCGAACGCGTCCGGTCCGTGGTAGTCCGGGTCCGGCGAGTAGAGGATCGAGCCGTCGGCGTCGAACGCGGCCGTGCCGTGCGCTGGAGCTCCTACGGCCTCGACGCTCAATGCATCGCCGTCCGGGTCCGTGTCGTTCGCGAGGGCGTCGATCGTGACCGGAGTGTCCTCGGCGGTCGCGGCCTGGTCGTCCTGCGGCGTCGGGGCCTCGAACAGGAATGCGACGTGCCAGTCGAACCGGGCACTGGTCGTCGTGGACTGCCCGTCGGAGACCTCGATGTAGATCAAGTACGTGCCGGCGGAGCTCGGACCCAGGGTTCCGCTGATGATCCCGGTCTGAGCATCGATCTGGATCCCGGGCGGCAGGCCGCCGTATCCCGTTCCCGTCACGGCGAACGTCAGTGGATCTCCATCTGGGTCGGAGGCCACGACGGGGATCGAGACGACGTCGCCTTCGGTGTCCACTCGCTCGGCGGGTGGCGTGACGACGGGCGGGTGGTTCGCTCCGCCGCACTCCCGGCGTTCGGGCGCCGCGGCGTCGGCCGCAATCTCGGCGGGCGTCAGGGCCCGGTCGTAGATCTGGACGGAGTCGAGCAGGAGCTGGCCGAAGGAGTTCCAGTTGTTCGGGTCGCGGAGCTGGGCCCCGAGGTGCAGCGGCAGCGGCGACGGGTTGAGGTTGATCGCGGCGGCGCCGTCGCCGTAGCTCGGGGCACGCTCGACGCCGTCGATGAAGAGGCGCGGGTTCGCGTCGCCGTGCGTCGCGACGACCGCGTAGTGGTGCCAGTCGAGGTCGGCGACCCCGGGCGCACCGCGCCAGCCGCCCGCGAAGAAGAAGTAGAACATCCGCTCGTTGGCCTCGTGCAGGCCGACGCCGTAGTTGGTCTGGCCGCCGGTCCAGTCGCCGCCCTTCTCGAGCACGATGTCGACGCCGAAGCGCTGGCGTTTCGCCCAGAACGCGATCGAGACGGTGTCGGTGATGCGGAGGCCCGGGCTGTCCGGAGCCTCGACCGCGTCGTCGATGCCGTCGAAGTCGAACGCCTGGCCGATCTTGCCTGGGGCGAAGGCGACGCCGCCTTCGAGCTGGCCCGGGACGCCGCTGACGGATTCGAAGGCGTCTCCGTCAGCGTGCCAGAAGGCCGCGAGACCGACCCGCGACGGGAAGCAGGACGCCGCCAGCACCTGCGTCTCCGCGAGCGAGACGTTGTCGCCCGGATTGGTGTCGGGCTCGGACGCCGTCACGTCGGCTCGAAACGCCAAGGGGCCGGTCGCGCCGGTGCGGACGCCGATGCTCGCGCTCCAGGTGGCGCCCGCGGCCAGCGCCCCGACGTCGAAGGACAAAGCGCCTCCCGCCTGGCTGCTCGGCGCCGGCGTCGCCGTCTCGAGGGCGACGCCTTCCGGGAGCTGCGCGGCGACCACCACGCCGCTCGCACGAGTCGCCCCGCGGTTGCCGACGCTGACCACGTAGCGGAGCAGGCCGCCCGCGTCGACGGGGTCTGGGCTGTCTCCGGCCTCGACCGAGAGGTCCACGGGCAGGTCTTGGACGTTGAGGACCGTCCAGGAGAAGCCCGAGGAGGCCGAGGCCACGCCGTCGCTGACGCTGACGCTGACGAGGGAGTTGCCCGAGCTGTCGAATCCGAGCGTTCCGGACACGACGCCGGTGGCCGAGTCGAGCGCCAGTCCCGGAGGCAGACCGGTCGCGCTGAACGTCAGCGCGTCGCCGTCGGGATCGCTGGCGCTCAACGGCAGCGACACGGAGTCGCCCTCGTTGCTGGTCTGGTCGCCGGGGCTGCCGAGAACGGGAGGCGCGTTCGCGACGCGGCCGATCACGAGCTCCTGGCGGCCCTTGTGGTGGAAGAAGAGCGCGGGGACGCCGCCGCGATCGAGCGCAAGCTTCACGTCTGTCACGGGGTTGCCGTCGCCGACGAAGGACGCCACACGCTGATGCGTCCAGGAGCCACCTTCGGGGTGCGCCAGCCAGACCCCGAAGTCGTTGTTGCCGCCTCCGTCGTTCGGGAGCGGGTTCGAGGGGTCGTCGAAGATGGTGACGTAGGCGATCCACGGCATTCCGGCCGAGTCGACGACGATGTCGACCTCCACCGGCAGGACTTTCCGGAGCGCCAGGCCGGCGAACCCGGGCGGGGTGTGGAGGCCCGCCGAGAGGTAGCCGGCCAGGAGCGTTTCTGACCAGGTGTCGCCGCCGTCGGCCGAGGTGTAGTGGAACATGTAGCGCTCGAGGTTCCCCAGCTCGCCGAAGGTGCGGTTGACGACGGCGTGCAGCGTGCCGTCGGCGCCGCGATCGAGCCCGAGCGCCGGCCGGAGGTGCGTGCCGTCCGAGGCGCTGGGCACGCGCACGCCGGCGCTGCCGTGCGTCCCGTCCCAATAGAACACGCCGTCGGTCATGGGCAGCGAGGTGCCGCCGGTCCATGGCGAATAGAGGACATGATGCCGGCCCCCAGCGGAGGCGACGTAGTCGAACTCCGTTCCGCCGACCTCGCGCCCAGCGAGGCTCAGCGTGGCCAGGTCCGCGCTCATGATGCCGAGCTGCCGGTCGAGGGTCCGTGCGTAGCTCGGGCTGGCCGCGTCGGCAGCCACGTCGGGGACGAAGACGTTGTTCTGTGCGCGCGGGGTCCTGTAGTTGTCCGTCCCTTCCGTGACGCTGGCGCCGCTCCCGTCGGGAAATGCCTCCAGGTTGGAGCGGTAGACGCCATAGCCGTCGAACTGCGTCGGCGCGGCGTAGACGGCCCACGGCGTGTCGTCGGGCCCGACCGTCGTCGCGTGGCTGTGGGTGCCCAGCAGGCAACAGAACTGCCAAAAGGCCCTCGCATTCCAGGCGCCCGCTTCCTTGCGCGACCAGTAGGCTGCCGTGGTGATGTCGCTGCCGGCGGGGTCGTCCAGGTACCAGGAGACGACGGGGCGGTTCTGTGAGTCGAAGCGGAAGCCCCCGGGGACGACGCGGGGAATGCGCGTGCCGTCGATCAGCGGCACGGTCGAGACGGTCTCCGTCGTGACGCCGGCCGCTCGCGCCGGCTGGGCGACTGCCGTCGAGAAGAGCGCCAGAGACAACGCGACGCACCGACGGGCGGGGCGGGTCATCTTTCCCTCCTGGATATTCCCTACTGGCGTGCGACCCGGCCGAGGGTTACGGGGCGGGTGCTAGCATCTGGCCCCGGATCCCCTCCATGTCGGATACCGTTCTCGTCTCGGGTTTTCTCGAGGGCCGGGCCGAGAGTCATGCCCAGGTCGACCGCTGGATACGCGAGGTGGTCGAACATCCGCGGCTGGGCCTCGCCGAGGCCGCCGAGGACGTGGCGCAGGAGACGCGCCGGCGGCTGCTGCTCGCCTTTCGGACCGCGAGCTACCGCGGTGAGGCCAGCCTGCGCACCTACGTCTGGCGTGTGGCCGAGCACGCAGCGATCGACCACCTGCGCGCGCGCCGCCGGCGGCCGCCGACGTCCGCGCTCGAAGATCTGCCCGAAGCCAGCGAGCCCGCGACCCGCCCGGAGGTCGAGGAGCGCCTGGGGCGAGAGGAGCGGCGAGCGCTCTTCGCGCGGGTGCTGGCCGAGCTCGGCGAGGACTGCCGGCGGCTGTTCGGCCTGATCGTCTTCGACGAGCTGCCGTACGCGGAGATCGCGCGGCGCCTCGGAACGACGGAGGGCGCCGTCAAGCTCCGGGCACTGCGCTGCCGCGAGCGCGCGAGCGAGATCCTGGCCCGCGTAACTTCTCACGGCGCGAGACGCCGGTGACTCAGGAGGCCGTATGAGCAGCTGCGCGGCGCCGGAGCGTGAGATTCTCGTCTTCCTGGCGGCAGGATCGCTCGATCCGCAGCAGCGCGCCGCGGCGGCGGCCCATCTCGAGGGCTGCCCGGAGTGCCGCCGGGAGTGGCCAGCGCTTCGCGAGCTGGTCGACGGCCTGCGCGATCTGCACCTCACCTCGGAGGAGGTCGTCACCGCCGCCGCGACCGGCCGGCACGCCGACCACGTCGCGCTTTGCGCGCGCTGCCGCGAAGAGGTGGAGTCGCTGCGTCTCGTCGCGCGCGATCTGGGCGGCTCTCGCCGTTTCGCGCCGCGGACCTGGCCGGTCGCCGCGGCGCTGGCCGTGGGCATCGCCACCGGCCTGCTGCTGCGACTCGCGTTGCTGCCCCCAGCGCCGCCGCCAGCCGTTCCGAGCCGGGCCGCCGCGGACGTGCGGCGGATCGCGGAGCTCGAAGGCCGGCTGAACGCGCCCGAGCGCCTCCGCCTGAACGTTCCCCTCGTCGAGCTGCAGCCCGACCCGCTGCGCGGTCGTGGCGCCGACGCCGTCTCGCTGCGGCGCGAGCAGGGGCGCGCCCTTCTCGTGCTCGCGAGCCTGGACGAACGGCGTTTCGACGACTACATCGTCGAGGTCGTCGCGCCGGCAGGCTCGCTGCTGTTCCGCAGCGGCGGGCTGGCGCGCACCGCCCACGGCACCTTCAGCCTGGAGCTTCCGCTCTCACAGCTCGAGCCGGGACCGCACGAGATTCTCCTGCTCGGCGTCTCCGCCGGCCGCGAGCACCGGCTGGAGCGGTTCAGGATCCGAATCGAGTGACTCCCCTCGCGCTGGTCCTGCCCGCGCTCCTGAGCGCGAGCCCGCTCGTTCGAGGCTCGGAGCAGCGTGTTGCCTGCGGCACGACGCTGCCGCTCGCGCTGGCGGCCGGCGAGTGGATCGAGCTCGAAGCGGTTCCGACGCGAGCCGACGTGCTGCTGCGACTCGAGAGCCTCGATGGCCGCACGCTCGCGGAGGCCGACGACTGGCAGGCCTTCGCGCCCGAGCGGGTTCGCTGGGTGGCCGCTGAAGCTGCGGTGCTGCGCCTGGTCGTCGCCGCGGCGCCGTCGTCCGCCCAGGTCGGTCCCGTGAGCGTGCGGGTGCTCGAGCGCCGAGCGGCGACGCCCGACGACCGTCGCAGGATCGAAGCGGATGCGACGCTTCGGAGCGGCATCCGTCTGGAGCGAACGGGGCGCGCCGAATCCCTCGAGCAGGCGGCGCGCTGGTACGAAAAGGTGGCGGCGGACTCCGAGGCCGCCCAGCACGCCGCGGGCCGGGGCGAGGCGCTGGTCCGGCTCGGCTTTCTGCGCTGCGCGCAGGGGCGCGCGGGGGACGCGCTTCAGCCGTTCCGAGACGCGCTCGCGGCCCTGCGCGTCGCGCCCGATCGGCGCACGGAAGCCGCGGCGCTGCGCGGCATCGGCCTGGCGCGCTGGATGCTGGCCGACTACGAGGAGGCTCGCCAGCGGCACGAGGCGTCGCTGGTCCTGGCTCGCGAGACGGGCGACGTCGCGGCCGAGGCGGCGGCGCAGCACGAGCTGGGACGCGTCCACTGGGAGTCGGGCGCGCGGCCGCGAGCGTTGGAGGTGTGGCAGCAGGCGCTGCGACTCCGTCGTGCCGCGGGGGACCGGCTCGGCGAGGCGTCCACGCTCAAGAACGTCGGCCTCGCGCTCGGTGAGGCCGGCCGCTACCAGGAGGCGCTGGCGGCGCAGCACGATGCGCTGGAGCTGCGTCGGGCCATCGGAGATCGTCGCGGCGAGGGCGACAGCCTGAACGCGCTGGGCCTGCTGTACTGGCAGCTCGGTGATCCCGGGCGGGCGCTCGAGCTGTTCGAGCGAGCGCTGCCGCTGCGACGGGAGGTCGGCGACCGGCGCGGCGAGGCGATCACGATCCACAACGCGGGGCTGGCCCGGATCGACGCCGGCGACGTCCCGGCCGCGATCCGCGACCTGCAGGCCGCGCTCCAGCTGAAGCGCGCCCTGGGCGACCGGCTGGAAGAACGCAATGCGCTGAACGCGATCGGCGAGGCGCAGCTCGCGCTCGGCCGGCCGCGCGACTCGCTGCCCTGGTTCGAGCAGGCGCTGGCTTCAGGCCGGGAGCTGGGCGCGCGGGCGCAGATCGGCGTGACGCTGGCGCGCATCAGCCGGGCTCGTCTCGCGTCGGGGGAGCCCGAGGCGGCGCTCGCCGCCGCCGATGAGGCGGAGCTGTTCCTGAGTCCGGGATCCGCCGCTTTCGAGCGCGCGCAGGCCCTCCTGGGTCTGGGGCGGCTTCCCGAGGCGCTGCACCATCTGGAGGAGCTGCTCGGCCGCATCGAAGCCACGCGCGAGAACGTCGCGAGCCCCGAGCTGCGTGCGGTCTTTCTCGGGCCCTGGCAGCAGGTCTACTCCGCAGCCGTGGAGGCGCGAATGCGGCTCCACGCCCTCGAACCCGGGGCCGGCCACGCAGCGGCTGGCTTCCAGGTCGCCGAGCGCGGCCGTGCGCGCAGCCTGCTCGACACTCTGGCCGAGACGGGACTCGACCTGCGGGCGGGAGTCGACCCCGGCCTGCTCGCTGACGAGAGCCGTCTCGCAGCCGAGCTGAATCGGGCCGCCGAGCGTCTCGACCGGACCGAGAGAGGCGCCGACGGCTCGCGCGCCGCCGTCGAGCGAGAGGTGGCGCGACTCGACCGCGAGCTTCAGGAGCTTCGAGGCCGGATCCGAGCGGCGAGCCCGCGCAGTGCCTCCCTCACGCGGCCGGAGCCGCTCAGCCTTCACCAGGTCCAGGGCCTGCTCGACGACGAGACCGTCCTGCTGGAGTTCGTCGAAGGCGACCTGCGCAGCCATGTGTTCGCCGTTGCGCGTGATGCCTTCGCAGTGCACGAGCTGCCCGCCAGGTCCTCGCTCGACGCGGCAGCGCGGCGCGCCTACGCGCTGCTCTCGACGTCTCGGAGCGCCGGCCTGCAGGCACAGACCGCGGCGGCACTGGGGCGTCTCGGGCATCTGCTCCTGGGTCCGCTTCGCGAGGACCTGGCCAAGCGGCGCGTGGTCATCATCCCCGACGGCGCGTCGGCGCGCGTGCCCTTCGCCGCCCTGCCCGATCCTTCGCGGCCGGGCGCGCCGCCGCTCGTCGCGCACCACGAGGTCGTGATCGCTCCCTCGGCCTCGGCGCTGGCGGTGCTGCGAGCGGCACGATCGGGCCGGCCGGCAGCCGAGCGCGGCGTCGCGGTGCTGGCGGACGCGGTCTTCGACCGCAGCGATCCACGCCTGCCAGGCCCAGCGCCCGCCCCGCGCGCCCCGCGGTCCGTGCTACGCAGCGGCGCGGCCGCAGACCTGGCGAGGCTGCCCGCCAGCCGGGCCGAGGCCGAGACCATCGCGCGTCTCGCGGGCCCCGGCACGCTGCTGGCGCTGGGGTTCGACGCGGATCGCGCCCTGCTCGAGAGCGGGGAGCTGGCGCGTTACCGCGTGCTCCACCTTGCGACCCACGCGTTGCTGGACGAGCGCCGGCCCGCCCTCTCGGCGCTGGCGCTGTCGCTCTTCGCCCGCGACGGCTCCGCTCGCGACGGGTTGCTGCGCCTGCACGACATCTACCAGTTGCGGCTGGCCGCGGACCTGGTCGTGCTCTCCGCCTGCCAGACGGCGCTCGGGCGCGAGATCCGCGGCGAAGGGATGCTCGGGTTGACGCGCGGTTTCATGCACGCGGGGGCGCCGAGCGTGCTGGCGAGCCTGTGGAAGGTCCGCGACGCCGCCACGGCGGAGTTGATGAAGCTCTTCTACGCAGAGCTCCTGACGCAGGGCAAGGCGCCCGCCGCGGCGCTGCGCCAGGCGCAGCTCCGAATGCTCCGGGATCCGCGCTGGAGCGCCCCGCAGGCCTGGGCGTCCTTCGTCCTGCAAGGGGACTGGAAATAGGTCCGTCGTGAGACGAGAACCCGAGCCTCGGCTCGGCCCGCGCGCGCCGCTTCTTGGCAGCTCGACCACGCGCTTGTTCTCCACGAAGAACTGGCGGTGCGTGTTCCGACCGCCGCGAGCAGGCGCGCGACGGAACGCTATTCCGCCGCGGAGGGAAGGTCTAGCCTCGTGTCGCGGGGCCCCCGCGGCCTCGGCGAACGTCCGACGGCCTGAAGCCGTAGCGCCGGCGGAAGGTCGTGACGAAGTGGCCGAGAGAGCCGAAGCCCACGGCGAAGCACGTCTCGGTGACGCTGTCCCCGTCCCGAAGGCGCGCGTGAGCGCGGGCCAGGCGCACGTCGGTCAGGAAGCGGTGAGGCGGCCGGCCCTCGAGCTCGCCGAAGACGCGCGCGAAGTGGAAGACGCTCATCCCTGCGTCGCGAGCCAGGGCAGAGAGCGAGAGCGGTTCGGCATGGCGCGCCTCGATCAGCTCCTTGGCTCGGTCGACGCGGGCCGCATACTCGGCCAGGCGCTCGGGGCGGAACAGGGGCTGTCGCGCCGCGTCGGACGAGAGCGACCGCAGCAACGCGCCTGCGAGCGCCTCCGCTCGCGCCTCGTCGCCCGGGCCGCACTCGCGGAGCGCCCGGCGCAGGAAGGCGTGACGGTTCGTCAGGCGGCGCACCGGCGATTCGGCCAGGGTGGTGGACGAGCACGCGCCGTCGACCGCCTCATCCGAGTACGCCACGGAAAGGCAGGAGTCCTCCGGATGGTCCTCGTCGTGCGAACACGAGAACTCCATGCCGGGCGTCGTCACGAACAACGACCCCGTGCCGACGTCCTGCCAGCTTCCAGTGGTCCGGACGCGAAACGAGCCCGCCTCCACGAAGGCCACGGCGTAACCGGTCGCGCACTCGCGGTCCGGGTCGCGGTGCGTGATTCCGGGCACGTGGTCGAAGCGCCGGAGCGTGAGCGCGCTCGTCCGGACCAGCGGAACCACCCGATTCATGGAATCGCCGATGTTGGCACGTCCGGGGGGCCGCTGTCATCGGTCCGCAGGCGTCGAAATCGCAAGAAACCGCAAGCGGCCGCGGCGCGCGGCCGCCTAGATTGGGCCGGTTCAGGGGGGTCGATGAAGGCAGTTCGAACCACAGCAGGTGCTTTCGGTATCGCGGTGCTCTCGGCGGCGATGGCCGCTTTCCATCCGTGCGTGGCGGCGGACGCGGCGGTCGACCCGGAGGTCCTGGTCGCCCGCGAGGCAGCATGGCGAGCCTACTTCGGCGGGGACGTCGAGCTGCTCGGCGACCTGCTGCCGCCGGAGTTCATCGGCATCGGGTGGAGCGACGCACCCCTCGGGGATCGCGCCAGCGCTCTCGCCGGGGCGCGAGCGTTCCACGAGAGCGGCGGCCGACTCGTCCGCCTGGCCTTTCCCGAGACGCGGGCGCAGCGGTTCGGCGACGTGGTCGTTCTCTACGGGCGCTTCGACGTGGTTCTCGAGTCGGGTGGCGCGGAGCGGGCGTTTCGCGGCCGTCTCACCGAGGTGTTCGTCAAGCGCGACGGGAAGTGGGCGCACCCGGGCTGGCATCTGGACCTGACGGCCGCGCAAGCTCCCGCCGGCCCTTAGGCCTCGCTCCAGTCGGACGGCAGCGGCTGCCGTCGCCGCCGGCCGCAAGCCTGCGTCGCCTGCGCGCTTCGCGGGCGTCTCATCCCTACAATATCCGCACCCCTCATTCGTCTACCTCCGTAGATGAAGGTCGCGGCGAGCCTGGAGCGGATGGCGCGCGAACGGGACCGGCGGATCTCGGAAGTGGTCGGGCGGGAGCGGTCGCGGCTGCTCGGCTTCATCCGCCGGCGCGTGCCCGACCCGCGGGACGCCGAGGACATCCTGCAGGACGTCTTCTACGAGCTGGTGGAGGCGAACCGCCTGCTGATGCCGATCGAGCACGTGACCGGCTGGCTGTTTCGCGTGGCGCGCAACCGCATCACCGATCTGTTCCGCAAGAGGCGACCGGAGCCCTTCGGCGACGACGGCGTGGAAGAAGAAGATGGCGGCGAGCGGCTGCGCCTGGACGACCTGCTGCCCTCGCCCGCTGCCGGACCGGAGGCGCTCTACGCGCGCGGCGTGCTCCTCGACGAGCTCGAGGCGGCCCTCGAGGAGCTGCCCGAGGAGCAGCGGGAGGTGTTCGTCGGGCACGAGCTGGAAGGGCGCAGCTTCAGGCAGATGGCCGCGGACAGCGGCGTGAGCGTCAACACGCTGCTCTCGCGCAAGCGCTACGCGGTGCTGCGCCTGCGTGAGCGGCTGCAGAGCGTCTACGACGAGTTCAAGAGGGCGTGAGGAGCTGAGATGAGAAGGAAGCTGACGAAACTGATCCTGCTGGCTCCGCTGGTGATGGTGGCGATCCTGGTCTTCATCGCCGTCGGCGGCGCGATCGTGCAGCAACTGTGGAACTGGCTGCTGCCGGAGCTCTTCGGCTGGCCCCGGGTCGGCTTCTGGCAGGCGCTCGGCATCCTGGCGCTGAGCCGGATCCTCTTCGGCGGGTTCGGGCTCCACGGTTCCGGCCGCTCGCGTTTCCGCCATCGTCTGGCCGAGCGCTGGGAGTGCATGAGCCCCGAGGAACGGGAGCGATTCCGCCGCGGCCTCGGCGGACATCCGGGCGGCCCGCTCGCCGGCGAGAGCGAGGGGCGATGAGCAGCAACGGCACGCCGCTCCAGCGCCAGGACCGGTAGCCGAGCGAGGCCCGCTTCGGGCCGTTGAGTCTCCTCGGGCATTGGGTGGGGCTGTAACGGCGCCGCCCGCTACCGCCCCGGGACCTCCGCGATTCGCTGAACGTACTCCCCGAACCGCCCCAGGTAGTAAAGCCGGATCAAGTCCTTCTCCAGAGCATCGAGGGCGGCGGCCTGCGCCGGATCGGCCGTGCGCGCCTCGCGCAGGCGCGTGCGAATCTGCCGGAAGGCGTGCTCCTTGATCCAGTAGGCGTTGGCGGAGCGCTCGCCGACGGACGACGCGTTCGCCAGCCTGTCCATCTCCTGCGTCGTCAGCCCGCGCCGCCAGACCGAGCGGTACACGTCGAGCGCCTCCTGCCAGGCGTCGTTGGCGACCCGGGTGAAGACCGCATGAAGTCCCTTCCAGCCCTCCGCGTGGGTATCCACGAGCGGCACGGAGTCGGGCGAAGCAGCGCCCGGGGTCCGGTAGTCGAGCAGCGAGACGCTGAAGTCGATGCTGCGGTCGCCGTCGTAGTCGTACTCGACCCTGTCGAAGAAGCCGTTGCCGTCGGTGTCGGCGTAGCGCACGACCTCCTCGACCCGCGGCGCCTGCGGCTTCGGGGACGGGGCCCTGCGGCCGCCGTGGTACTCGCCGTTCCTGTCGACCGTCCAGGCGCCCCACTCGGCGCCCGCCAGGTGCAGCTTGCGGTCGAAGACGCCGACGTAGAGCTTCCCGCCGCCCGAGTTGTCGCGGTCGAACTCGCCGCGGTCTCCGAGCGAGTCGGCCTGCGGGTGGCCGCCGAGGCCGGGCCTGCCGCCTTCCTCGACCATGTTCAGCTCGGCGTAGTTGCCCTGGCGCCAGCGCTTCACCGACCACGGGTCGATCTCCTCTGCCCCGCCGAAGCCGTGCGTCGGGTAGTACATCTCGACGCGCTCCCAGCGGTGGTCGTCGTCGTCCTCGTCGAAGACGAGGTATATCGTCTTCCAGCCCGCGCCGAAGAAGGCGTCGTAGCCCTCGGCGTGCGGCATGTAGAGAAGCTCGTCGAGCTTGCGCCAGTTGCCCCACTGGAAGCAGCCGTCGAACTTGGGGTTGCCGCGCAGGGCGGGATAGCGGGTGGCCAGCGAGCGGTAGGGAATGCCCGGGCCGCCGGAGCCGCGCAGCGACAGGTCGAAGTCGGACTCGTTGCCCTTGGACGAGTCGTTGTCCACGTCGAAAGTGACGAAGGCCTCGTCGAGAACGCCGGAGAGCGGCGCCAGCCCGTCCTTCACGGGCTGCTGCGGGTCGAGCCAGCGGATCGCCATCTCGGTCAGGCCGTCGCCGTCGTGGTCGTAGAACGCGAACGGGTTCTCCCAGTTGAGCCGCGGGTCGGGCAGCGCCTGCGGCGGCCGGTGGATCTTCAGGAACAGGCCGTCGCCATGGTAGTCGGGCAGCCAGTTGGAGCTGCCGGTGTAGTCCCAGTTCGAGTCGCCGAAGTTGAAGCTGTGCCAGTCCTGCCAGCCGAGGACGCCGTCCTTCTCGACGTCGAGGAACAGCATCCAGTGCGACTCGGCCGTGCTCCAGTTGCCCGGCTCCCAGGCGGGCGGCTGCGTCGACCAGGCCTGCACGTCGGCGCGGCCGTCACCGTCATTGTCGGCCCACTTGATGCTCTGGTCGCTGACGCCGTCGTAGAAGCCGTCGCCGTTCACGTCCACCTGCAGCACGTCCGCGACCATGTCGCCGCGGGTGTCGGTGGGGCGCAGGTCGCCGTTCTCGTCGAGCCAGCGCACGCGCTTGCCGTTCCACCAGCGCTCGAGGATGTCGGCGCGGCCGTCGCCGTCGATGTCGCGGCGCACGACCTCGTCGGACGGGGTCGCGGACGTCAACATCGTCCGGCGCAGCTCCCCGGAAGGCTGTGCCGCCGCCGGAGGGGACAGCAGGAAGGTCGCGGAGCTCAGGATGACCGCCGCCAGCAACGGCGACGTGTCTTCGAGGGTCTTCCGTACCGGGATGTTCATGATGGCCTCACCTCGCCGGACGCTTCTTCGCCAGTTGCGCGCGCACCTTCGCGCTCGTCAGCTCGCGCAGCGCGTCCTTGCCCACCCAGCGCGCGGAGGCTTCGTCCGACAGCGCCAGCCGCCGGGCCACGGCCAGCGAGGCCGCGTTGAGCGCCGGGTTGCGCCGGCCGATCGAGCGCAGGGCCCAGCTCACGCCCTTGGCCACGATGTCACGTGCGTCGCGCGCGCCCTTCTCGACGAGGGGCAGCAGTGCCAGGAAGCGGTCGTCGGGTGCGGCCTTGTCGTGCAGCGCGAGGCACGCCATCAGCACGAAGCCCCCGCGCTTGACCAGCTCGCGCGGCGAGACCGCCCACCGGCGAGCCGCTGCCCAGGCGAACGGCACCTGGTCGAACAGCTTGAAGCAGGCCGTGTCGCAGTCGGCCCAGTTCTCGAAGCCCTTCGCCCAGGCGTCCAGCTGGCGGCGGGTGACGCGCTCCGGGTCGCCGACGAGCGCCGCCAGCAGGCGCGCCTCGTACCATCCGGTGTCCCACAGCGCGAGCGAGAGGGACTGGTCCTTCCCGAGCTTCTTCGCGAGCGTCAGCAGCGTCCGCATCGGCACGCCGTAGGCGCGCCTGGCGACGATGCCGTAGCGGGCCATGCCCTGGACGACGCGCCGGGAGCCCTTGCGCTGGAGCCACGCCAGCACCTCGTCCGCGGTCATGGCCGCCTCCTCATCCCGCGTACGCCTGCTTCAACTGCGCGATGTCGATCTTCTTCATCTCGAGCATCGCCAGCATCACCCGTTTCGACTTCTCCGGGTCCTCGTCTCCCAGCAGCTCGCCCAGGACCCTGGGAATGATCTGCCAGGACAGGCCGAACTTGTCCGTCAGCCAGCCGCAGGGCTGCTGCTCACCTCCCGCGCAGAGCTTGTGCGTCAGCTCGTCCACCTCCTGCTGCGTCTCGCAGTTGACGAACAGCGAGATCGCCGGGGTGAACGTGTAGTGCGGGCCGCCGTTGAGCGCGTAGAACTGCTGCCCCTCGAGCTGGAAGGTCGCGGACATCACCGTGCCCTCGGGGCCGGGGCCGCCCTTTCCATAGCGCGTCACGTCGAGGACCTTCGAGTTCTCGAAGACGGACACGTAGAAGCTCATCGCCTCTTCGGCCTTGCCGTCGAACCACAGGAACGGAACGATCTTCTGCATTGTCTCCTCCATGGGGCTCATCTCGCCCCGCGATCCATCGTGGCGAGCACCCGTGCCAGCGTGTCGAAGCCAGTGGCCACGCCTTCCTCCATCGGGGACTTCAGCACCTCGTCGCGCGCTTCCTTGGAGTCGTAGAGCACCGTGAGCGTGAGCGTCGTGCGGCCGCCCTGCTCGGCGAGCGCCAGCGTTCCCACGGCGGCGCCCGGATACCACGACTGGTCGAACTTCTCCGTGGCGACGATGCGCTCGGGCGGCACGATCTCGCGGTAGACGCCGCCCATCCCCATCTCGAAGCCGTCGGGCCGGCGCCACACGTAGCGATAGCTGCCGCCCACGCGCAGGTCGATCTCGCAGACGTCGAGCGTCATGCCGTTGTGCACGCCGAGCCAGCGCTTCAGCAGCTCGGGCTTCGTATAGGCCTCGAAGACCAGGTGGCGAGGGGCTTGGAACACCCGGGTCATGCGGATCTCGCGGTCCGACGGCGTCGTGACCTGCAGCGTCTCGTTCATCGGAGGGCCTCCTTCAGCGCTTCCCGCGCCGGTGCTTCTCGTCCCTGGTCTTCAGCTCGTCGAGCAGCGCATCCAGGTGCCGGAACGAGCCTTCCCAGTAGCGGCGGTAGCGTTCGAGATACGCGCTCGCCTCCGCGAGCGGCGCCGCCTCGAGCCGGCGGGGCCGCCGCTGCGCGTCGATGCCGCGCGAGATCAGGCCCGCGCGCTCGAGCACCTTGAGGTGCTTGGAGATCGCGGGCTGGCTGATCGCGAACGGCTCGCACAGCTCGTTCACGGACGCCTCTCCCGACGCGAGCCGCGCCAGGATCGCCCGCCGCGTCGGATCCGCGAGCGCCATGAACGTCGCGTCCAGGCGATCCGGGGTTGCCTGTCCATAACGTGTGAGTTGCATAACTGATAGGTAATATATGGTGCGAGCGCCGGGCTGTCAAGGGCCGGATCGGGCCGGCCGCGAAGACCGTGGCTTCCGGCCTTCGGGGTGCGGCGTTGCGACCGAGCCCGGTTTCGTGCGGCCCGCGGGTGCTAGCATCCCGGGCACCCATCCGATATCAGTCCGTCCGGTCGCTCCCTCCGGAGAGAGACGAAGCCCATGCCCGAGAACGCCGGTCCTTCGCGCCCGTCGCTGCCGCAGGCGGACGACGCGGAGAGGAGCGAGCGGCGCCGCTACGAGCTGTCGCTCGCGCGCACCGCCTACAACTACACGACGAGCTACCTGTCTCCGGCGCCGCTGGCCGCGCAGGTGCCGGACGACGAGAAGTTCAGCCTCGCCTACAAGGCGAAGGTGGCGCCGGTGCTGCTCGAGGTCGCCTCCAACCTCAAGAAGGTGCTGATCGCGCGCTTCGAGGACGAGATCAAGTCCGACCTGCCGGCCCTGCCGATGCCGTGGATGACCGAGCTCGAGCGCGCCGTCGAGGAAGCGGAGAAGCAGTTTTCCGGCCTCTCGGGCCTGAACCCGATCCGCGACATCGAGGCGATCCGCAAGATCACGCGCGCGCTGGGCGGGGCGCCCGGCGAAATCCAGGAGGCGGCCGGCAAGCTGGCCGAGATCCCGAAGCAGATCGAGGCCATCTCGACGTCGATCTCGGAATCCGTCGACGACATGCGGGACGTCGGCGTCACGGCCTTCCTCAAGGACACGATGTACGAGATGCTGCGAGGGCACGCGGCGGGCGACGCCGCGCTGCACGCGAAGACGATCGCCGACTTCGCGACGCTGTATCCGAGCTTCCCGGCGCCGCCTCGCGTGATGACCCTGCAGCCGCAGGAGTGGATGCGGCTGCGGCCCGGACAGCAGGTCTGGGAGAGCGACTGGTACTTCGGCTGGCTCCAGATCGCCGGCTTCAACACGACGAACCTCAAAGGCGTGTTCCCGGGGGGCACGGAGCCTGAGCTGGCGCTCGCTCTGCCCGCGCTCCTCGCCAAGATCCCGCTGGACGACGGCATGCTGCGCGCCGTCGCCGGCGACCCGGGGATCACGCTGGGGCGTGCCGCGGAGCTCGGGCGCCTCTACGCCATCGACATGTCGATGCTCGAGGGGATCCCCGCCGGGACCCTCCACGGCGATCAGCGCTACGTCACGGCGCCGGTGGCGGTCTTCTACTGGAACCCCGAGCCGCCCGCGGGCTATCCGCCGGGGCGGGGCAGCCTGCAGCCGGTGGCGATCCAGCTTGGCCAGAAGCACGATCCGACTGCCTGCCCGGTGTTCGTGCCCACGGGCGACGCGGGGAAGTGGAGGCTCGCCAAGTACTTCCTGCTGAACTCGCTCGCGGTCCACCACGAGACGATCGCGCACCTGGGCGCTTGCCACCTGACGATCGAAACGATGATCGTGGCGACGCACCGGCAGCTCTCGGCCTGGCATCCAGTGCTGGCGCTGCTGACGCCGCACTTCCGTTTCACGCTCGACATCAACGAGGGCGCCAAGCACAGCCTGATCATCCCGGGCGGTGTCGTCGCCTCCGTACTGTCGCCCTCCATCGAGGGCAGCCTGGCGCTCGTCCGCGACGCGCGCCTCGCGTGGCGCTTCGACCAGAACCTGCCCCACCGGCTGTTCGAGCTGCGCGGCGTGCAGGCGAGCCGCCTGCCGGAGTTCCCGTTCCGCGACGACACGCTGCTGCTGTGGGACGCGATCCGCGCCTACGTGCGCGCGTTCCTGGCGGTCTACTACGACGGCGACGCCGCCGTGTGCGCCGACTGGGAGCTGCAGGCCTGGGCGAACGAGATCACGAGTCCGAACAGCGCGGCGTTCCAGGGGCTCGCCGGGCTCACCCCCGTGAAGTCCCCCAGCGGCGAGACGTGGCGGCTCGACAGCTTCGAGTACCTGGTCGAGATGGTGGCGCTGCTGGTCTACACGGCCGGCCCGCAGCACGCCAACGTCAACTACGCGCAGTACCCGCTGATGTCGTACCTGCCGAGCGTTTCAGGCACCGCCTACGCCGCGCCTCCCACGAGCGCGAGCGTCGCCGACGCCGAGGCGGAGTACCTGAAGGTGCTGCCGCCGCTCGACGTCTCGCTCTACCAGCTCTCGTTCGGCTACCTGCTGAGCGGCGTCCAGTACGACACCTTCGGCAGCTACAGCGACAACCCGCGCCGGCCCTACTTCGCCGACGAGCGGGCCGAGGCCGCCGCGACCGACTTCCGCATGGCGCTCTGTGCCGCCGAAGCCGAGATCCGCAGGCGGAACCTCTCGCGGCCCCTCGCCTACGAGAACCAGTTGCCGTCGATGATTCCGAACAGCATCTCGATCTGAACGGGGCAGCCGGCTACGGACGTGAACGTGAACGTGAACGTCCACGTGAACGGGACGGTGGCGGGCGGCTACAGACGTGAACGTCAACGTCCACGTGAACGATGAACGTGGGCGCGGCGCGCTGCGGACGTGCTCGCCCTTCCGGCGAGCACCGGGGTTTTGCAGCTTATCCGGGGGTGTTCGGCAGACCTTGACGGCGTGACGCTCTCGGGGAGACTTGCCGCGTGATCGTCGAGTGGGATCCGGTCAAGGCCGCCACGAACCGTCGGAAGCACGGCGTCGACTTCCGCGAGGCCGTCACCACCCTCGAAGATCCGTTATCGATGACCTACCCGGACCCTCAGCACTCGCTGGACGAGCGCCGCTTCATCACGATAGGGTTGTCTTCCAAGGGTCGCATCCTGGTCGTGGCCCATGCGGACCGTCGCGCAGCGGTTCGCATCATTGGCGCGAGGCAGGCGACCCCGCGCGAGCGCAGGTTCTATGAAGAAGGCGACTAGCAGGAAGCGGGACGACCTTCGGCCGGAGTATGACTTCTCAAGGCTGAAGGGTGGTGTGCGCGGAAAGTACTATCGTCGCTTCCAAGCCGGCACCAATATCGTTCGCCTCGAGCCGGACCTCGCACGAGCGTTTCCGACCGACGAGGCCGTGAACGAAGCGCTCCGGACCGTCGTCCGCGCATCGCGTGCACTTAGGTCCGCGAAGCCCGGCGGTCGCTAGTTCTGCCTCGTAGCTTCGCAGCTGATCCCCGGGTGTTCGGCGGGCCGTCGCGGGGGGGTGACGGTGAGCGAGGTCCTCGTGTTTCTGGCGACGTCGTGGTTGTCCGGCAAAGAGGCATGAACCGCGGACGGCCGGCGGGCATCGACGACCTTCCGGAGCTCGCGTCCCTGATGATGGAGTTCTATGCGGAGGCTGGCTTCACGCTGGCTCGCGCCGCCGCGGAGCGGACCTTCACGGCCCTGCTTGCCGCGCCTGAGCTCGGCGGGGTCTGGCTCCTCGAGTCCGACGGCAGCAGCGCGGGGTTCGTGGTGCTGACCGTCTCGTTCAGCATGGAGTACGGCGGCCTGCGCGGCTTCGTCGACGACTTCTTCGTCAGGAGCGCTTTTCGCCGCCGGGGCCTTGGTGCGGCCGCGCTCGCGGCGGTGAGGCGGGCCTGCCAGGAACGCGGCGTTCGAGCGTTGCTGGTCGAGGTCGGACCGTCGAACGACGGCGCCCTGAGCGTCTATCGGCGCGCGGGCTTCTCGGACACGGGGCATACGCTGTTGACACTGCAGCTTGCCGGGCCGGTGCACGCCGCCGGGCCGGTGCACGTCTCCGAGCCCTGAGCCGGGGCCGCTCGCTAGAGGCCGGGGTAGCGCGCGAGCAGGTCCTCCACCTTGGCCGACGCGCCCCACTGGCGGTAGCCCGCCAGGGCCGCGCGCAGGTGGGCCTGAGCCGGCACCGAGTCGCCCTGCGACAGGTGGTGCTCGGCGGCCAGCTCTTCGGCGAGCGCGGCGTCCTGCAGGAACCCGCCGCGCTTCGCCGCGGCGATCGCGTGGTGGTAGGCGGCGGCCGCCTGCTCGGCCTTCCGCAGCGCGCGCAGGCGCTCGGCCTCCACCAGCAGGTAGCGGTGGTCGAAGCTCTCGGGGCAGCGCAGCGCCCAACGCCGCAGCGTCCGGCGCGCCAGCGCCACGCGGGCGAGCGCGCGGGTGCGTTGCAGCCAGGACGCGCCGGCATGGCACTCGCGCAGCCAGACGAGGCAGGCGAAGTAGCGCCCGATCGACATGTAGAACGTGGCCGGCAGGCCGATCTTCGTGGCTTGGACCAGGTCGTCGCCCAGAGCGAGGCCGGTGCTTTGGCGGAACAGGCAGGCGAGCCGGGCCTTCTCCAGCAAGCGGAAGCCGTTCTGCGCCTTGCTCAGCCCCGCGCGCACGCGGGCGTCGTCGTCGTAGTGGGGCCCCGCCAGCCGCGCGCGGTGCGGCGCCAGGCCGAGCAGGTTCTCCACCGCCTGCAGGCTCGGCAGGTGCATCAGCTCGGTGCCCCTCTGGCCCGAGGCCTGAATCGTGGCCAGCGCCGCCTTGCAGATCGCGTGAACCTCCGCCAGGGGCTCGCCGGCCTCGAGGCTCGCCTTGGCCCAGCCCATGTGGCAGTAGCCGGCGAACTCCGCGTCCTCGACCCGCTCGCCCTGCGTGAAGCCCGATCGGCACCACTCGACCGTGCGCGAGATCGGCTCGCTCCAGTGCGACAGGAACTGGCCCATCGCGTGGTGGAGCTTGGGCACGAAGGCGGCGCCGTCGGGCGCGTCCATCAGGCGCACGGAGAGCCGGGCGAAGCGGCGCGCCCGGCCGAAGGCGCCCACCGCGGCCAACGCGGTTCCGAACCAGGCGAAGAGCAGCGCGTGGGTGGGCCCGCGCCCGTGGCGCAGCATCAGCGTCAGGCAGCGCGCGATGATGATCGGCCACAGGTTCGGCTCGTTCACGTAGGCGCAGGCCGTCATCGAGGTCAGGATGCGGGTGAGGCGCATCGCCCGCGCGTCGTCCATCGGCGGCAGCGACGCCAGTTCCTGGTCGGTCCGGCCGCGCAGCCGCCAGCTGACGCCCAGCAGCGCCCAGGCGATGCCGAGCCGCGTGGGCCGGCGCGGCAGCGACAGGCCAAGCCGGCCGCAGATCGCGATCCCCGCGTCGATCGCCTTGTCGTACTCGTTGCGCGCGGTATGAGCCAGGATGCGCGTCTGCCACCCCGGCGCCTCGTCCAGCACGCTGCGGGCGTTCGCGACGATGCGCCCGGCGGCGAGCAGCGCTTCGTCGATGCGGCCGAGCGGGACGAGCGAGGCGGCGAGCGCGTGCTCGATCGCCAGCGCCAGCGGGTAGTCGCTCTCGAACGGACGCGCTCCCGAGAGCGCCTGGGCGCGCTCGAGGTAGCGCACGCCGGCGTCGAAAGCGCCGGCGGCGTTGGTGACCAGCGCGGCGCGCAGGTGCAGGCGCGCCACCTCGCGCCGCTCGGCCTCGCCGGTCAGCAGCGGCTCGGCCTGCTCGAAGTGGCCGACCGTCTCGAACAGCCGCTCGCCGCGCTCGTCGCCCGTCAGCTCGGCCGCGAAGGTCCTCGCCAGGCGCAGGTGCAGGTCGCTGCGCGACGCGGCGGGCAGGCTCGCGTAGAGCGCCTCGCGCATGCGGTCGTGGGCGAGGTTGTAGTGCTCGCGCTCGCCGGCGATGGCGACGGCCATCTGCCTGTCGATCAGCGCGCGCAGGGCGTCACGCGCGGCGGAGCCGCCGGCGCCCGCGACGCTGGCGAGCACCTCGGGCTCCGCGGGGCGGCCGCAGACGGCGAGCAGGTCGAGCATCTGCCGCTCGCCCGGCGTCACCCGCGCCGAGCGCCTGACGAACGAAGCCGCCGCGTCGAAGCGCAGCTCCTCGCCGTCCCCGCGCTCGACCGTCCACTCGCCGCGCGCGAGGTGGAGCTTTCCCTGCTCGAGCAGGTCGCGCAGGATCTCCTCGACGAAGAAGGGCAGGCCGCCGCTCGAGGCCGCTACGCCCGCGCCGAGACCGGCGGGCAGCGCGGTCAGCCCGAGCATCGAGCGCAGCAGCTCCTCGACCTCCGCCTCCTGCAGCGGCAGCAGCTCGAGCGTCGGGACGCGGACGGCCGGCGGGCGCGCGTCGACGAGCCGCCGGATCGGTCGCTCCGCGACCTCGTCGACCCGGTAGCTGCCGAGCACGGCGACGGCGGAGCGCTCCGAATCCGCCCGCGCGCGCTCGTGCACGATCTCCGCCAGCAGATCGATCGTGCCGTCGCGCGCCCACTGCAGGTCGTTGACGTAGAGGACGTAGGGAATCCGCTGCCCCAGACCCACGAAGAAGCGGGCCGCGGCCTCGAGCATGCGGCGGCGCTCCGCGGCGGCGTTCTCGAGCGGCGGCGTCGGCACCAGCTCCCCGCCTTGCGACAGCGCGGGCACCAGCTTGACCAGCTCCGGCCCGTGTGTCGCCAGCAGATCATGAGCACGCGCGGAGCGCGCCAGGCTCGCCGCCTGCAGGACGAGGCTGGCCATCGGCCCGGCCTCCGACAGATCGCCCTCGAAGCAGTCCGCCTCCGCGAAGGCCACGCCCTCGAGCTGCACGCCCTGGCGCACCTCGCGCATCAGCCGCGACTTGCCCATCCCGCTCTTGCCCGCGACGAGCAGCGCGCCGATGCCGCGGCCCTCGTGCGCGTCCGTGACGCAGCGCTGGATCTCCTCGAGCTCCCGGCGGCGGCCGACGAAGCGGCTCGAGAACAGGTAGCTCTCCTGCGTGTCCCGGGTCTCGAGCTCGTAGCGGAGCCCGCCGGCCGCGTTGACGTCGTCGAGCAGCTCGCTCGCCGTGGCGTGGCGGCCCCCCGGCTCGATCGCGCACAGCCGCTCGACCACCGTCTGCAGCCAGGCCGGCACGCTCGCGCTGGCGGTTCCCGAGAAACGCACGGGCTCGCTCAGCTTCTGCCGCAGCAGCCGCTCGAAGCTGCCGGTGGTGTCGAAGGGCTCCTCTCCGGAGAGCAGCTGGTACGCCATCACGCCCAGGCTGTAGAGGTCCGCGCGATGGTCGCCCCGGCCGGTCTGGGCGATCTCCGGAGAGAGATAGAGCGGCGTGCCGACCCAGCCGTCGCCCTCCTGGCGCAGGCCCGCGAGCCCGAAGTCGAGGACCTTGACCCGCCGCTCGCGCGCCGGCGACCCGACCACGATGTTGCTCGGCTTGAGGTCGAAGTGCACGACGCCGCGCTTGTGCAGGTAGGAGAGCGCGCGAATCACCGGCACCAGCAGATCGACCACGTCCTGCCAGGGCAGGCCGGGCGCGCGGCGGGGGTCGTTCCGGAAGCACGCCGACAGGCTGGTTCCGGCGAGGAGCTCCATCGTGAAGAAGAAGGCCTCGCGTCCCGCGACCGTCTCGAAGTCGTAGACGCTCGCGACGTTCGGATGGCGCAGCGAGGCCATCGTCCTGAACTCGGCGCGAAAGAGGTCCACGGGATGCGTCGGGCGGTGCAGGAACAGCTTGAGGGCGGTCGGCCGCCCCGGGTAGAGCTGGTCGTCGACCTGGTAGACGGCGCCCATGCCGCCGCGTCCGAGCAGCCGTCCGACGCGGTAGCGGCCGTTGACGACGCTGCCCGGCTCGAAGAAGCCGGGCCGCTCCGGCTGGCCGACGAGCCCTGAAGCGTCGAGCGTCGGCGCGTCGTGCTCGGTGGTTCGGGACGCGCTGGCGCCGTCGAGGCGAGGGTCGTTCCCGGGCATCTCCAGCTCTGTTCCTGATGGGAGGTCGGCACGGATGGTAGCGCCGCGCCGGATCGGTTGCGAGGGGCCGTGCGCCCCGCCCGCAGATGCTAGATTGAGAGCGCGCGATGCCCGCCGTGCTGTATGTCGCGGAGGAAGACCTCCGGCCGGAGCTCTCGAAGACCGTGCTCGGACGCGCCGACATCGAGTGGCTGGCGAGCGAACGCTGATGACCGGCGGCGGGCGGAAGTCCGACGAGGAGCCCCGGAAGGAAGCCCCCGAGTCCGAGGACTCGGGCGTCTTCGACTGGCTGCCGCTCGACAACGAGCCGCCCGCGCCGCCGCCCCCGCTGGCGACGCCGCAGGCCAAGGCGCCCCCCACGCCACCGCCCCCAGCGTCGCCGCCGCCCCTCTCCGCGCTGTGGGCGCTGCCGTCGTTGCCGGGCTTCGACGAGGACGAGACGCCCGCCGTGCCGCCGCACCGCATCGTGCCGATGCCGCCGCCGGCCGCGAAGAAGGCCGTGCCCGCGCCCGAGGCGCCGAAGCCCACGTCCCCAGCCGCGCCGAAGCCGCCCACGCCTCCAGCCGCAGTGCGCCCCGCAGCCCACCCCGCGCCAGCTCATGCGCACCCGCAGCCGCCGCCGGTCGCCCCCGCCCGCGCGCACCCGGTTTCTCGCGTGCCCCAGGGCCGGCGCGCTTCGCCCTTCAGCCTCCCCCTGATTCCGTTGCTGGCGCTCGCCGCGCTGCTGATCGCCGCCGGCGCCACGTACGTGGTGCTGCGCACGAAGCCCCCGAGGGTGTCGAGCGCGACGCCGTTGCGCGTCCGGCCCGGGCAGAAGCTGACGATCCGTGGCGAGAACTTCGGCGCGCGGCCGCAGGACAACGACGTCCGCTTCGACGGCAGGCCTGGCCGCGTGATCAGCGCCGCCGTCGACGCGCTCGAGGTCGAGGTGCCGGCCGGCATCGCCACCGCGCCGGGCCGTGACATGCCGATCTCGGTCAGCGTCAGCAGCAACGGCCGCCAGGCGGGGCCGCTGAAGGTCTCGGCCTTCCAGGCCCCGGTGATTCGCAGCCTGACACCAGAGGTCGCCATGCCCGGCGAGGAGATCGTCGTCGGGGGCGGTGGATGGGGGCCGAAGGTCGAGATCAGCTTCGCAGGCACGAAGGCCGAGCTGGTCGAGGTGACGCCCGAGTCCGTGCGCGTGAGGGTGCCGCAGCTCCCGGGCGCTCCCGGCACTGCGGTCCAGGTGGTGGCGGCGTCGGGGGCCGAGCGCTCGGAGCCCGCCGCCTTCCTGCTCGGCCACCTCCCGCTGCTGCTTTCGATCGAGCCGGAGAGCGCCGCGCCCGGCGACGTGGTCACGCTGAAGGGCAAGGGCTTCGACCCGCGGCCCGCCGAGAACCGAGTCGAGGTGGCGGGCGCGCGTGCGCTCGTGCTGGCGAGCAGGGAGGGTGCGCTCGAGGTCGTGGTCCCGTTCCCGCGAGCAGGTTCGACCGGCGGGGTGGCCGTCGAGGTGCGCGTGCCCGGCTACCCGTCTGCCGGCTCGGGATCACTCGGCATCTCCGGGGGCGTCCAGGCCAAGGTGCCGTTCCGCTTCGTCGCGCTACCGCTGACAGACGCGCCGGGCCACGATCACGCGCTCGTCGCCACGGAGCTGGGGCCGGCCTTCGTGCTGTCGGGATCCGCCGGCCGCACGGCCGCGGAGCGGGCGTTCGAGGCCCAGCGGCGGCTCAACGAGGCGGTCACGCCGCTCTCGACACCCGAGGAAACGCCGCTCGAGATCCGCGAGGCCGAGGGCGTCCTTGCGATCGGCCTGAAGGGCAGCGCCACGCCCCTGCTCGAGGTCACGGCGGAAGACGCGGCCGCCTACAACGAGAGCGGCCCTCCCTTCCGCGGCAACGCCGGGCGCAGCGTCACCCGAGGCCGCCTCGCCGCCTGGTGGCTCGCGTTGACCCGCGACGTGACCGCGCTGCTCGCCGCGGACCGTCGCCCGCGCGCGGTCGCGCTGCTGACGGCGGAGGGCAAGGCGCTCACCGACCTCCACGACACCACGCGCCGCCATACGACCGCCGGCATCCCGCGCGCCGATCTGGCCGAGCTGCGGCCCGAGGCGCTGAAGAGCCTGCAGGCCCTCGCTCTGCGCGTGCCGCCCACGGTGGTCGAAGGCAGCGGGGAGAAGCCGGCCGCGGCCCCCGTCTCCTCGCAGGCCGCCGACGACCCGCTCGAGCTCGAAGGGCAATGGTCGGGAACCGTCGTCGAGGACGGCATCGCGAAGCCGGTGCGCGCGAGCTTCGCGGACGGGGCCGGCGAGCTGACCTACATGAAGCCCTTGCAGGTCACGGTGCCGCTGCGCGAGGTGGTGCGGCCGCGCCTGGGCAGCGTGCGCTTCGCGGTGCAGACCGGCAGCAGGACCCGCTACTTCCTGGGGGCCTGGGACGGGGAAATGCTCGCAGGCGCGATCTCCTCGACGGCGGACGGCCAGTCGCCCGTCGGCCGCTTCGAGCTGCGCCGCTAGACCGGCGCTCGCGATCGCCGCGCCGGGGGCAACCACCTCGAGCAGGGCCGCCTGGTTCGCTGCGCACGGCTTGCAGGGGCCGAGTGAAGATGATCTGATCGCGGCCTCACCCCGCAGGAGGTTCAGGATGGCGCGAGCGCTGCTCCTCGTCGCCACGCGCAAGGGCGCGTGGATCTACCATGGCGATCCGTCGCGCAGGAAATGGCGGGCCGACGGGCCGCACTTCCTCGGGCACATCGTCAACCACGTGGTGCTCGACCCACGCGACGGACGGACGCTGCTGGCGGCGGCCAAGACCGGACACCTGGGGCCCACCGTCTTCCGCTCCACCGACTTCGGCCGCAAGTGGAAGGAAGCGGCGCGGCCGCCCGCCTTCGCGAAGGCCGAGAACGGCCGCGCGGTCGACCACACCTTCTGGCTCACGCCGGGGCATGCGAGCGAGCCGGGCGTCTGGTACGCGGGGACCTCGCCGCAGGGGCTGTTCCGCTCGGAGGACGGCGGCGTCACGTGGACGCCGTTCTCGCCGATCAACGACGACCCGCAGTACCGGAAGTGGATGGGCAGCGTGCAGGACGGCACGCCCGACGGGCCGAAGCTGCACTCGATCATCGTCGATCCCCGCGATCCCGCGCACCTCTACTTCGGCATGTCCGGCGGCGGCGTCCACGAGTCGAAGGACGGCGGCCGCACGTTCGCGCCGCTCGTCGGTGGCATGGAGGTCGTCGAGGGCTTCGACCCGAAGGACGTCACCTTCCACGACCCGCACTGCGTGCGCCTGTGCCCGAGCAACCCCGATCGGCTGTACCAGCAGAACCACTGCGGCATCTACCGGATCGACCGGCCGTCGGACTCGTGGGTGCGCGTCGGCAGGAGCATGCCGAAGCGCGTCGGGGACGTCGGCTTCCCGCTGCTGGTGCACCCGCGCGACGCGGACACGGTCTGGGTGCTTCCGATGGACGGCACCAGCGTCTGGCCGCGCACGAGCCCCGACGGCAAGCCCTGCGTCTACGTGACGCGCAACGGCGGCAGGAGCTGGCGGCGCCTCGACAAGGGCATGCCCGCGCGCGAGGCCTGGTGGACGGTGAAGCGGCAGGCGATGGCGGCGGACGGCCGCGACCCGGTCGGCTTGTACTTCGGCACCACCAGCGGGGAGCTGTGGGCGAGCCGCGACGAGGGCGGGCGCTGGGCCTGCGTCGCGCGGCACCTGCCCGAGATCTACGCGGTGGAGACGGCCACGCGCAAGTAGGCGTCGCATGAAGGTGCTGATCCCGACGCCGCTGCGCTCCTACACCGGGAGGCGCGAGGTGGACGCGAGCGGCTCCACGCTCGGCGCCGTGCTGGCCGACCTCGATCGCCGCTACCCCGGCATCCGTTTCCGCATGGTCGACGAGCAGGACCGCACGCGGCCCCACATGCGCTTCTTCGTCAACCGCGAGGCGGTGTTCGACCTCGGGCATCCGCTGCGCCCGGGCGACGAGCTGGCGATCGTGCAGGCGCTGAGTGGAGGCTAGCTGAGCGTGCCCGGCAGCGGCACCTTGCGGAAGCGCAACAGCAGGCCGACGTCGTAGGCGATCTTCAGCCCGCCTGCCAGCAGGAAGGGAGCCGCAGTCGCCGCGCCCAGCGTGACGCCGGCGACGGCGGGCGCGCAGGCCTGCGCCAGCGCGCGCACGCTGGCGGTGAATCCCGAGGCCGCCGGCCGCTCCTCGGGCGCGACGAGCGCCATCGTGTAGGCCTGGCGCGTGGGAACGTCCATCTGCGAGAGCAGATGGCGGGCGAGCAGCACGGCGGCGGCGCCGCCGAACGACGGCATCAGCGGCACCAGCATCAGCAGGACGTTGGACGGCAGGTGCGTGAAGACCATGGTGTTGAGCAGGCCGACGCGCTCGGCGATCCGGCTGGCGGCGAGGAACGAGACGGCCGACAGCAGGCTGGTGCCGAAGAACAGCGCGCCGATCGCCTGTGGGCTCGCGCCGAAGCGCAGCCGGAACCAGTAGGCGAGCAGCGCCTGGATGATGAAGCCGCCGGCGAGCGCGTCCACGGCCTGCAAGCCGGCCAGCTCGAAGACGCGCCGGCGGGAGCGTCCGAGGCCCATGGCGTCGAGCGGGCGGCCCACCGCCGGGCGGCTCGCGGCCCCGGCCGATCGCGCAAGGCGCAGGTAGAGGCCGCAAAGCAGGACACCGGCGGCGGCGTAGGCCAGCAGCATGCCTCTCTGCGCCTCGACCTCGTCGACGCCGGCGTGGAGCTGCAAGCCGAGCCAGGCCCCGGCGGCGGCGGCGCCGGCCGCGGAGGGCAGGAACGCGAACACGTTGTACCAGCCGAACGCGCGCACCAGCGAGCCCGAGCGCAGCGTGCCCGGAAGCAGGGCCTGCTCCAGCGGCGCGAAGGGACCCGCTTCCTGCCCGTTCGGGCTGAGCGTGCCGAGCACGGCGCCGACCAGGAGCAGCCAGCGGCTGTCGGCCGTCGCCAGCAACAGGCCGCCGAGCGTCATCAGCGGAGCCGTGGCCGCCATCACGCGCGCCGGTCCCAGCCTCGCGGCGACGCTGGACAGCAGCATCGTGAGCACGGCGTCCTCGACCATCGTGGCCGAGAAGACGGCTCCGATCTCGCCCGCGGAGAAACCGCGGCGGTCGAGATAGAGCGCCAGGATCACCGACAGCCAGCCGAAGGAGAATGAGCGCAGGGCACGTCCGGCGAAGATCAGGCGGCCCGCACGCGAGAGGTCGAGAGGCATCGGCCGGAGCCGCGAGTCTAGCGAGCCCGCGGCAGCTCCGCCGCTGCTGTATGCTCCGGCGGTCCCGTGGCCAAGCAGACCGGAGCCGAAGAGACCGCCGCTCCCGTGCGGCTGCTGGCCACGCTCACCGGCCTCAACGTCCTGAGCTTCGTCGACCGCCAGCTGGTGGTGGCCCTCGCCCCGCTGCTGATCGCCGACCTCGGCTTCTCGCGCGCGCAGATCGGGCTGCTCCTGGGCGTCGCCTTCATTCCCGTCTACTCGGCCGGCCTGCTGGCGGTCGGCCTGTTCGCCGACCGCGCGTCGCGCACCAGGATCGTGGCCGCCGGCCTCGCTGCCTGGAGCGCCGCGACCGCGCTCACCGGTACGGCGTCGGGCTTCGCCCCCTTCGCCGCGTCGCGGGCGATCGTCGGAATAGGAGAAGCGACGCTGCCCGCGACCGCCCTCTCGATGATCGGGGACGTCGTGCGTCCGACGCGGATCGGGTTCGCCAACGGCGTCTTCTACTCCGGCATTCCGGTCGGCTACGCGCTGAGCTTCCTGGTGGCCGGAGTGGTCGGTCCGACGCTCGGCTGGCGCGCCTGCTTCGTCGCGCTCGGCGCGCTCGGCCTCCTCGCGGCCGGCCTGATCTGGCGCGTTGCCGACGTGCCGCGGCGGGAGGCCGACTCGCGCCCGGCGCGCGGCCTCGCTACCACGCTGCGCGACCTCGCCCGCGCCTTCGCGAGCCAGGGCTCCCTGCTCCTCGTCATCCCCGCCGCGACGCTGCTCGTCTTCGCGAGCGCGTCGGCGCAGCACGTGATCACCTGGCTGGTCGAGGAGCGAGGCTTCGCGTTCCAGCGCGCGGCGTTTCTCTCGGCCGCGATGGTGCTGACCGCGGGCCTCGTCGGCAACCTCGGCATCGGCGCCTTGTCCGACCTGGCGCGCCGCCGCCACCCCGGGGCCCGCCTGGTGGCCCTCGCCGCGATGGGAGCGCTCGGCATCGCTGCCGCCCTCGTCTTCTACCAGGTGGCTCCCGACTCCGGCCTGTTTCTCCCCGCCTGGTTCCTGGCCCAGGCCTGGTTGTTCGGCTGGTACGGTCCGCTGGTGGCCGCGGTCGACGAGATGGCTCCGCCGGGCCTGCGAGCGAGCGTCATCGGGGTCGCCTTGCTGGCCGTCAACCTGCTGGGTGTCACCAGCGGACCGTTCCTGACGGGCCTGATCGGCGACCGCGTCAGCCTGACCACGGGGCTCACGTGGAGTCTGGTTCCGGCGGCGGCGGGCCTGGCGCTGCTGGGCGCCGTCGGCCTCGGCCAACTGCGTCGCGCGAGCGAGCCGCTTTCGCGGTGAGCGGGCGCTCTCCGCTGCTTCCTCCGCTCGCCGATCTGCACCGGCATCTCGACGGCTCGCTCCGCGAGTCGACGCTGCGGGAGCTGGCGGCTCCGCTCGGCATCGAGATCCCGCCGCACTTCCGCTTCAGGCGTGGCATGGGCCTGCGCGCGGCGCTGCGCCGCTTCGAGCTCAGCCTGGGGGTGATGCAGACGCCCGCCGCGGTGCGGCGCATCGCGGACGAGGCGTGCGAGGACGCGGCGCACGAAGGCGTGACGACGCTCGAGCTGCGCTTCGCTCCCCAGCTCCACCGCGGAGCCGGCATCGGAGAGATCGTCGAGGCGGCCGCCGCCGGCGCGGCTGGTCGCGCGGGTCTCATCCTGTGCGGCCTCTACGGCGAGGAGCCGGCGGTGCTCGACGCGCTCGTGGCCGCGGCCCGCGCCTGTCCCGCCGTCGTCGGCATCGACCTCGCCGGCGGCCCCGACGGGGCCCACCGGATTCGGCTCCGCGACTACGCGCCTGCCTTCTCCCGGGCGTGCGATCTGGGGCTCGGGCGCACGGTGCACGCGGGGGAGGGCCGGCCGCCGGCGGAGATCCGCGAGGCGATCGAGCGCCTGCACGCGCAGCGGCTCGGCCATGCGACGACGCTGCTCGAGGATCCGGCGGTCGTCGATCTCGTCCGCGAGCGCGGCGTCACGATCGAGACCTGTCCGACCTCGAACGTGCAGACCGGCGCGGTGAGCGACCTGGCGCAGCACCCGCTGCCGAGGATGCTGGCGGCGGGCCTGCGCGCGACGGTCTGCACCGACAACACGCTCTTCTCCGACGTGGACGCGCCGGGAGAGTACCGGCGGGCGGCGGACATGCCCGGCATGCCACCCGCCGCCATCCAGACGCTGGCCGCCTTCGGCCACGCGGCCGCGTTCCCGCGGCGGTGCTGAGCCTAGAGAGCCGAAGCGGCTCGCCGAAGAGCGACGGCCAGGCCGCGGAGGCTGCTAGCATCGCAGGAAGCCGTTTCGAAAGGCGGTGTGGGATGCGTCAGCCCCTGTTTCTCTCCGGGCTTCTCGTCGCCGCGGTCTGCGTCGGCGTCGCGGCCGCGCAGCCGCCGCCCGCGGACCCGGCGTCCCTGAAGAAGGCCTGCGACAAGGGCGATTCCGCCGCGTGCCTGCGCCTCGCGGGGCTCCACCGCGCGGGCGAGGGCGTGCCGAGGGACCTCGGCCGCGCAGCGTCTCTCTACAAAAAAGCCTGCGACGCCAACCTGGCCGCGGCCTGCCTCGAGCTGGCCGGCATGCAGCGCGCCGGCGAGGGCCAGTCGAAGGACGCGCAGAAGGCCATCGTCCTCTACGACAAGGCCTGCACGGGCGGTGCGACCGAGGGCTGCGCGCAACTCGGCGCCATGTACGCGACGGCCCAGGACGTCGCGAAGAACCTCGGCAAGGCCGCGAGCTACCTCGACAAGGGGTGCACGGGCGGCAACTCTCGCGCCTGCGGGCTGCTGGCCGGCCTGCACGCCGATGGAGCGGCCGTCCCGAAGGACCTGGCGAAGGCGGCCGCGCTCTATCGGACCGCCTGTGAGGGCGGCGACGCGGCCGCCTGCACCCGGCTCGGCGCCCAGCAGGCCGCGGGCATCGGCATGCCGAAGGACGCCGCGGCGGCCACCGTGCTCTTCGCCGGCGCCTGCGAGGCCGGCGACCTGGAGGGCTGCCATCGGCTGGGCCTCGTCCGCGAAACGGGAGAGGGCGCGCCCAGGGAGCTGGCGCAGGCGGTGGCGCTCCAGACGAAGGCCTGCGACGGCGGCGAGCCGCAGGGTTGCCACGCGCTCGGGCGGCTACTGCGCGACGGCGCCGGAGCCCCGCGGGATCCGGTCCGCGCGGCTGAGCTCTTCAAGCGGGCCTGCACCGGCCAGCTGGCCGCCGGCTGCTTCGAGCTGGGCGCGCTCTACGCGCGCGGCCGCGGCGTGGCCTCGGATCCCGCCCAGGCCTCGCTCCTGTTCGACCAGGCCTGCGGCATGGGCGAGCGCCGGGGCTGCTTCGAGATGGGCTCGCTGTTCGAGGGTGGGCGCGGCGCGGCCCAGAGCCCGACGCGCATGATCGACTACCACACGCGCGCCTGCGACATGGGGGAACTGCGCAGCTGCACCCGGCTCGCGACGATCTACCGCTCGGCGCAGTTCGCCGTCGGCGTGGACCTGGAGAAGGCGAAGCAGCTTCTGGCGAAAACCTGCGACGCCGGTGTCGCAGCCGATTGCTTCGAGCTCGGAAAGCTGCTTCAGCGTGGAACGCCGCGGGTGAGGGCCAACCCGGCGAACGCCGGCAGGCTCTACGCGAAGGCGTGCGACGCCGACGTGTTCGCCGCCTGCTACGAGCTCGGCATGCTGGCCCAGGTCGGCAGCGGGGTCGTCCGCGACCAGGCACGCGCCGGTGTGCTCTTCGACAAGGCCTGCAACGGCGGCGACGCCCGCGCCTGCCGGCAGCTCGGAACCCGGCCCAGGCCGTAGACGAGCCCGATGACCGGCGTCGGGTAGCATCGGCCCATGTTCAGGGTGATGGAGCTGCGCGACGGGCGCGTCGACCTGTTCGAGGGCAGCGAGCACCTGGGCCGGGCGCCCGAGGCTGTGCTGCGCTGGATCGACGTGCGCTCGCCGGACGCTGCGCAGCTCGAGCTGCTGCGCGAGCGCTTCGACTTCCACCCGCTGACGATCGAGGATTGCGCGCACCTCGACCAGCGGCCGAAGCTCGAGGAGTACGGCGACCACATCTTCCTGGTGACGCAGGGTTTCGCCTGCGACGGCGAGCGCGTGCGAGAGCTGGAGCTGCTGGAGCTGCACGCGTTCCTGGGCGAGCGGTTCCTGGTCACGGTGCACTCGGAGCCGATCGCGGCGCTCGACGAGGTCTGGCTGCGCGCCGCCGGGGACGCCCGTCAGCTCTCGCGCGGCGTCGCCTTCGTCTACTACCTGATCGCGGACGGCATCGTGGACGACAACTTCCCGATCCTCGACCGCGTGGCCGACGAGCTCGACGACCTCGAGGACGCCGTGCTGGCGCAGCCACGACCGCAGGACCTGCACCGGATCTTCGAGCTGAAGCGGCACCTGGTCGCCATGCGCAAGGTGCTCTCGCCGCAGCGCGACGTGCTGGGCCTGCTCGCCAAGCGCGGAGATCCCCGCATCGACGAGCGCACCGCCGTCTACCTGCGCGACGTCTACGACCACCTGGTGCGGATCAACGAGTCGATCGAGGCCAACCGCGACCTGCTCGGCAACGCGCTGGACGCCTACCTGTCGGCCGTGGGCCAGCGCACCAACGAGATCATGAAGTACCTCACGGTGATGAGCGCGGTGTTCCTGCCGCTGTCGTTCATCGTCGGCTTTTTCGGCCAGAACTTCGTGGACCTGCCGTTCCTGCGGGACTGGGTGCGCTCGGACGCGCTGATGCGGGCGATGGTCGTGACGTGCCTGGCGCTGCCCGCCGGGCTGCTCGCCTGGTTCAAGCACAAGGGCTGGCTATAGCCCGCCCGGCCTCCCGCTACTTGAGATAGCGGGCGAGGAAGGCCCAGATCTCCAGGCGCGACTCGCGCGCGAGCGCCGTGTCGATCCGGTTGAAGGCGTGCCCGCCCGGCGCGTCCTGGTAGATCTTGAATTCGAACTTCTTGCCCGCGGCCTTGAGCGCCGCGATCAGGTGCTCGACCTCCATCACGTTCACGTCCTCGTCGTTCGTGTTGGTGTGCACCAGCAGCGGCGTCTCCAGCTTGGCGGCGTTGAAGGCCGGCGAGCGGCGCTTGTACTCGGCCGGGTCGTCGACGGCCTGCTTGCCGATGAAGCCCGCGAAGATGTCGCGGTAGGACTGGTTCTTGTAGCCCATGCGCTGCACCAGGTCGCTGACCGGCACGCCCGCGTAGACCACCTGGTACGCCTTCGGCCAGGCGAAGGCGTTCAGCAGCGCGTGGTAGCCGCCGTGGCTCCAGCCGACGACGGCGACGCGCGCAGGGTCGACCGGCAGATTCTCGACGCCCCAGTTGCGCGCCGCATAGGTGTCGTCGATCTCGGCGCCGCCGTAGTCGATCTGGTCGTAGAAGCCGCGGCCGTAGCCCGTGCTGCCGCGGTACTCGGGCGCGATCACCACGTAGCCTTGCTCCAGCAGCTCGCGCACGACGTGGGCGTTGCTGGTGGCGAAGTCGCCGTGGACGCCGCCGTGGACGAGCACGACGAGCGGCGCCCGCCTGTCGGCGGCGAGGCTCTTCGGCACGAAGGTGTAGGCGGGCACGATCAGCGGGTTGCCCGCGCCCTGGCCCTTCGGGTTCGAGCTGCGCACCGGCTTGCTGGTGAAGCGGACCTTGTCGATGCGGGCGACCTCGGAGAGCTGCAGCAGCCACATCACGTCGTCGACCTGCTTCGAGAGCCGGTCGAAGCGATGCTGGTCGGCCGCCTGCCGGTTGGCGACGCCGCGCAGCTGCTCTTGCAGGGCTTCGAGCGACGCCTCGGGCTCGGCCCGGCGGGTCTGGGCGAGCGCGGGAGCGGCCAGGGCGGCGAAGCTGAGAACGGCGAGCGCGCGGCGGCGGGGCGGGATGAGCATGTGGGGCCTCCTGGCGGCCGCTCGGGCCGCCGGTCACGTGGCCGGCAGGATAGCAAGGCTCGTCGCGCCTAGAATGGGCGGCCGGAGGCGCACCCTTGCCCCAGCAGCCGATCGAGACGATCCTGACGCGTCAGCTCGCGAGCTATCTCTCCGTGCCGACGCTGGTCGTCGACCCGGAGGGGACGATCGTGTTCTTCAACGAGCCGGCCGAGAAGATCCTCGGCGTGCGCTTCGACGAGACCGGCCGCGTCAGCCCCTCGCGCGCGGCGGAGCTGATCGAGATCACCGACTCCCACGGCCGCCCGGTGGTCGACGCCGAGCGGCCGCTGCTGGTGGCGCTGCGCGAGCGGCGGCCCGCTTTCGCGCGGAACTTCGTGCTGCGGCACGCCGACGGCGTGCGGCTCGAGGTGGAGACGACGGCGTATCCGCTGGTGGGCCAGGCGGGCGAGATGCTCGGCGCCGTGGCGATGTTCTGGGAGACCGCGGCGCGATGAGGGTGACGCCCTACGGCACGCGGGGATCGCTGGCGACGCCCGGCCCCGGCACCGCGCGCTACGGCGGCAACACCTCGTGCGTGCGCGTCGACGGCCGCCAGGGCACCGTGCTCGTGCTCGATGCCGGCACCGGCATCCCCAATCTGGGCCGCGACCTGCCGGCGGGGCTGCGGCGCGTGGACGTGCTGCTGACGCACCTGCACCTCGACCACATCCTCGGCCTCGGCTTCTTCCAGCCGCTCTACGATCCCGGGATGCAGGTGCACCTGTGGGGTCCGGCGAGCGCGACGCAGTCGCTCGGCGCGCGCATCTCGCGCTATCTCTCGCCGCCGCTGTTCCCGGTGGCGCTGGTCGACCTGCCGTGCAAGGTGGAGCTTCACCACGTGCCCTGCGGCACCCTCGAGATCGGCGAGTTCCGGGTCGAGACCGCCTTCGTCTGCCATCCGGGCCTGACCGTCGGCTACCGCATCGAGGCGGACGGCGTCTCGCTCGCGTACCTGCCGGACCACGAGCCGGCGCTGGGAGTCCAGCGCTTTCCGCAGGCGCCCGAATGGACGTCCGGCTACACGCTGGCGCGCGGCGCCGACCTGCTGCTGCACGACGCGCAGTACACGCGCGAGGAGTACGAGCGGCACGTGGGCTGGGGCCACAGCTCGCTGCACGACGCGCTCGGGTTCGGGCGCCTGGCCGGCGTGCGCCGCCTGTCTCCGTTCCACCACGATCCGGCGCGCGACGACGCCGCGCTGGAGGCCACGCTGGCGGAGGCGATGGCCGACGTGCGGCCGGCGTTCGAGGTCACCGCTGCGGCCGAAGGCTCGAGCTTCGATCTCGCCTGAGGACGCCGGCCGCATTTCGAGCTAGAACATTGGGGCTCGGTCGTTCCGACGCCTTCCTGATTCGAGAGGTTCCCGCCATGAGAAGACCGCTCCCTCTGCTGCTCGCCCTGGGTCTCGCCAGCTCCGTCTCGGCCGGCGATCGGGCCGCGACCTCCGCCAACGCCGCCGCCCGCGCCCCGGGTGCTTTCGACATCGCCGCGCTCGACAAGAGCGTCGACCCTTGCGTCGACTTCTACCGGTTCGCCTGCGGCGGCTGGATGAAGGCGAACCCGATCCCGGCCGACCAGACGCGCTGGGGCCGCTTCAACGAGCTGGGCGAGCGCAATCGCGACGTGCTGCACGAGATCCTCGAGCACGCACAGGACGCGTCCACCCAGCGCTCCCCGATCGAAGCCAAGGTGGGCGACTTCTACGCCGCCTGCATGGACGAGCCGGGCATCGAGAAGCTGGGGGCCAGGCCGCTCGATCCCGTGCTCGCGAGCATCGAGGCGATCGGCACGCAGACGGACCTGTTCAAGCTGTTCGGCGCGAACGACGCGAGCGCGCTGCCCGGTCTCTTCCGCTTCGGCGCGGCGCCCGACCTGCACGACTCGACCCAGACGATCGCCAACCTGTTCCAGGGCGGCCTGGGGCTGCCGGACCGCGACGACTACCTGAAGGAAGACGCAAAGTCGAAGGAGAAGCGCGCGAGGTACGTCGAGCACGTCGCGAAGATGCTGGCGCTGCTGGGTGCTGCGCCCGAGCAGGCCGCCGCCGGCGCGCAGGTGGTGATGCGGATCGAGACCGGGCTGGCCAAGGCCCACCTCGACCGCGTCGCCATGCGCAACCCGAAGAACCGCGACAACCCGATGAGCCTCGCCGCGCTGAAGCAGCTGACTCCCGCCTTGGAGTGGGACGTCTACTTCGCGGCGACCGGGGCGCCCGCCTTCGAGCGGCTGAACCTCGCCAGCAAGCCCTACTTCGAGGGCACGAGCGCTCTGGTCCAGGCGACGCCTATCGGCGACTGGAAGACCTACCTGCGCTGGCACGCGGCGCGCGAGGCGGCGCCCTTCCTGAGCGCGGCCTTCGTCAAGGAGAGCTACCGCTTCTACCGCGAGTACCTGCAGGGCGCCAAGGAGATGGAGCCGCGCTGGAAGCGCTGCGTGCAGGCGACCGACCGCGGCCTGGGAGACGCGCTCGGGCAGATCTACGTGGAGAAGACCTTCGGCGCCGACGGCAAGGCGCGCATGCGCAAGATGATCGAGGCGATCACGCTGGCGCTGCAGGAGGACATCGAGAGCCTGCCCTGGATGACCGCCGAGACCAAGAAGAAGGCGCTCGCGAAGCTGGCCGCCTTCGACACCAGCAAGGTCGGCTACCCGGACGAGTGGAAGGACTACTCCTCGGTCGAGGTGAAGCGAGACGACTTCGCCGGCAACGCGCGGCGCGCCCGGATCTTCGAGATCCGGCGCAACTTCGCGCGCATCGGCAAGCCCACTGATCGCACGCTGTGGGGCATGACGCCGCCGACGGTGAACGCCTACTACAGCCCGCCCAACAACGAGATCGTGTTCCCGGCCGGGATCCTGCAGCCGCCGTTCTTCGACCGCGCGATCGACGATCCCGTCAACTTCGGCGGCATCGGCGTCGTGATCGGCCACGAGTACACCCACGGCTTCGACGACCAGGGCAGCAAGTTCGACGAGCAGGGCAACCTCGAGAACTGGTGGACCGACGAGGACCGCAAGGCCTTCGAGGAGCGCACGGGCTGCATCGCGAAGCAGTACGACGGCTACGTCACGGTCAAGGACCCGGTGAACGGCGACGTCCACCTGAACGGCCGGCTGACGCTGGGCGAGAACACGGCCGACAACGGCGGCCTGCGCGTGGCCTACATCGCGCTGCAGAAGGCGATGGCCGGCACGGCGCGCCAGGCGATCGACGGCTACACGCCCGAGCAGCGCTTCTTCCTGGGCTTCGCCAACGTCTGGTGCCAGAACGTCACCGAACAGGAGGCACGCCAGCGCGCCCAGACGGATCCTCACTCGTCCGGAGAGTTCCGGGTGATCGGCGCGGTCTCGAACATGCCCGAGTTCTGGCAGGCGTTCGGCTGCAAGCCGGGCCAGCCGATGGTGCGGCAAGACGCCTGCCGCGCCTGGTAGCGCTCCCGGCCGGCGGCCACGCGGGTGGCCGGCCGCCTCACATGTTGTAGCATCTGCGGCGAGCCACCCCCTCCGGACGGCGCCAGGAGTGCTACGGGCATGGACGATCGAGAGATCCTGCGGCGAATTCCGATCTTCGCGTCGCTCTCAGAGCCTCAGATCGCGCGCCTGGCCCGGCTCACCAGCCTGCGCCTGTGCCGCAAGGACGAGGTCGTCTTCTACGAGGACGAAGAGGGCGACTTCTTCTTCGTGATCCTGAAGGGGCGGGTCAAGGTCACGCTGCTCGGCATTCCCGACCGCTTCACCCGCGGCTACGGGCGCGAGGTCGTGCTCTCGGTGCTCGGCCCCGGCGACTTCTTCGGCGAGATGGCACTGGTCGACAACGAGCCCCGCTCGGCGACCGCGGTGGCGATGGAGGACGCGGAGCTGCTCTGCCTGCACCGCGGCGACTTCCAGTCGGCGCTCGAGGACTACCGCGGCGTCACGCGCGCACTGCTGCGCTCGCTGACGGCGCGCCTGCGCCGCGCCAACCACCAGCTCGCGACCCTGGCGATCGTCGACGGCTACGGCCGCGTCGCGCGCGCCATCCTCGACCGCGCCCGCGAGCTCGGCAAGCGCGGCAAGGACGGCCGCATGACGATGAAGCGCGTCACCTCGAGCGTGCTGGCGAAGAGCGTCGGCACCACCACCGAGACCGTCACGCGCCTGCTCGACGACCTCAAGAAGCAGGGGCTGATCAAGGTCAGCCGCAACGACATCGTGGTGCTGCCGGCGTTCGAGAAGGCCTTCGACTAGGGCCTAGACCCGGGCCACCGCCGGTTCGGCGACTTCCAGCCCGCGAGCGCGCCGGTAGGCCGGCAGCGCCTGGGCCAGGATCGCGATGGAGGTCCGCAGGTCCTCGGCCTTCAGCACGTAGGCGACCCGCACCTCGTCGCGCCCGAGTCCCGGCGTCGCGTAGAAGCCGGGCGCCGGAGCCACCATCACGGTCCCGCCGTCCTTCTGGAAGTCGGTCAGCAGCCAGGCCGCGAAGTCCTCGGAGTCGGCGATCGGCAGCCTCGCGATGAAGTAGAAGGCGCCCTCGGGCTTGCGCAGGAAGACGCCGGGGATCCTCGAGAGGCCTTCGAACAGGATGTCGCGCCGCTGCTGGTACTCGGTCGCGACGCCCTCGTGGTACTCCGGACCGAGCTCGCTGGCACCGCAGGCGACGAGCTGCGCGAGCCCCGGCGCCGACAGCCGGCCCTGGCCCATGCGCAGGCAGGCCTGGAACACCTCGGCGTTGCGGGTCGCCAGGCTGCCGAGCCGGATGCCGCAGGCGCTGTAGCGCTTGGACAGGCTGTCGGCCACGATCACCAGGTCCTCGAAGCCGGGCAGCGTGAGGGCGCTCGTCGCCCGCAGGCCGTCGTAGGCGAACTCGCGATAGACCTCGTCCGAGATCAGGAACAGGCCGTGCTCGCGGCAGAAGCCCGCGACCATCAGCAGCTCCTCGCGGCTGTAGATCGTGCCCGTAGGGTTGTTGGGGTTGCACAGCAGGACCACGCGCGTGCGCGAGGTCAGCGCCCGCTCCCACGCCTCGCGAGGCGGCAGGTGGAAGCCGTCCTCGCCGCGCGTGCGCAGCGGCTGAAGCCGCACGCCGCCCATCGTCGCGAAGGCCTGGTAGTTGGTGTAGAAGGGCTCGACCAGCAGCGCGTCGTCGCCGTCGGCCGCGCAGGCGAGCAGCGAGAACAGGATCGCCTCGCTGCCGCCGGTCGTCGCCATCACCTGGTCCGCTCCGAGCTCGATGCCGAGCCGGCGATAGTAGGCGCGCACGCTCTCGACGTACTCGGGCGTGCCGCCCGACGGCGTGTAGGCCAGCACCTTCTCCAGCCGCGAGACGCGGCGGCGCATCGCCTCGGGCGTCTCGAGGTCGGGTTGGCCGATGTTCAGGTGATAGACGTGGACCCCGCGTCGGCGGGCTGCATCCGCCAGCGGCATCAGCTTGCGGATCGGCGAGGCGGGCATCCGTCGGGCGCGTTCGGAGATCGCCGGTTTCATGCCCAGATTCTAGCGCCGCCTTTCGTTGTTGAACCGCCGCGGGGCGCGGTGTAGCTTGGGCCGCGGGCATGGCTCCCGAGGCGGACGGCGGGCTGCACCAGCGCGCGAAGGCGCAGCTGCTCGACGAGATCGAGGCGTTCTTCGCCGCGCCGCCGCCCAAGCAGGAGCCGGCAGCCGTCCCGCGCCAGCGCACGCACCTGGCCGCGGCCTGGCTGCTGGTCGAGATGATCCGCGCCGACCACGCTTCCCACCACGACGAGCACCTGGCAGTGGCCGCCGCCATCGAGCGCGCGCTCGGCCTCTCCGAGGAAGAGACGGCGGCGCTGATCCGCCTGGCCGAGGAGGAGCAACGCGCCGGCCGGCCGCTGCAGCACTTCACGTCGCTGGTCGACGCGCAGTGCTCGCTCGCGCAGAAACGGCAGCTGGTCGAAGCACTGTGGCGCGTCGCCTTCGCCGATGCCGAGCTGCTGGCGCACGAGGAGTACTTCGTGCGCAAGATCTCCGACCTGATCCGGCTGCCGTTCGAGGACTTCCTGCTCGCGAAGATCGACGCCCGCGAGGCCTTCCTCGACGGGGCCTGAGAGCGATGCGCGGCTCCTGATGTTCGACGAGACGCTGGAGCGCGAGCGGACGCTGCGCGAGCGCGCGCTCACGATCGCGGCCAGCCTGCTGCTGACGGCGCTGCTAGGCCTGCTGGCCTTCGGCCTGGGAGCCTGGGGCTTCGGCTTCCGCCGCTACTCGATCCACCAGGGCCGGCTCGAACGGATGCAGAAGCAGCGGCCGGTGATGGAGCAGGTGATCGCGGGCCTGAACGCCGAGGGCAGCCTGCTCCTGGGCTCGGCGGACGAGCCGGTCGCGCTGCGCCGGCTGGCGGAGCGCCTGGCGCCGGGACGCTCCGCCGAGGTGATCGAGAAGGGGCGCCGGCACGGGCGCACGCGCGTCTTCGCCGCCGCCGACATGCTGTACTTCATCTACTTCGATTCCGAGGGCGTGATGCGCGACTTCACGTGCGTGGGCCGCTGATCCGGATCGCCCCGCGGGCGGCCCTGACGATGCGCGACGAGGCCGCTCGCGTCTACCCGCACGAGGCCTGCGGCGCGCTGCTGGGGCCCTCGCCGGGGACGATCGCGGACGCCGTGGCGCTCGTCAACCGCGAGCGCGAACGGCCGCACGCGCGCTTCGCGATCGACCCGCTGGACTACCTCGCGATGGAGGACCTCGCGGAGCGCCGGGGCGTCCTCGTGCTGGGCTTCTGGCACAGCCATCCGGACCACCCGGCGCTGCCGTCGGAGACTGACGCCGGCCTAGCCTGGCAGGGCCTGCTCACCGTGATCGTGCCCGTGGCTGCCGGCCAGCCCGGCGCGCCGACCGCCTGGGTCTGGTCCGAGAGCCAGGGGAGCTTCGAGCCCGTGCCGCTCGCCTTCGCCCCTGGCGAGCATCCAGACGACTGAACGCCGGTCCCGGCGCCGGCCGGGATACAGAACTTTGGCGCAACTCCCCCCACGTGCGTGGCGTCTCAGAGGCGTGATCTGCCGTGGTGCCTTCCGCGTCCTCGCCCTGGCGGCCCTCGCCTCGGCGCCCGATCTGCGCGCGGCGCAGCCCGAGGAGACGCGCAAGGTCGCCGAGCTGCGGGCGCTGCGCGCGACGGAACCGATCAGGCTCGACGGCCGGCTCGACGACGTCGCCTGGACGCACGCCGAGGCCGCCGACGCCTTCAAGCAGCGCGACCCGGACGAGGGCAAGCCTGCGACCGAGCGCACGGAGCTGCGCGTCGCCTACGACGACGACGCGCTCTACGTGGGGGTGCGCCTCTACGACACCGAGCCGAAGGCGATCGTGCGCCAGCTCTCACGGCGCGACGACCAGCCCGACGCGGACCGTTTCACGCTCTATCTCGACCCGCACCACGACCACCTGACCGGCGCCCAGTTCGGTGTCAGCGCGGCGGGCGTGCAGTCCGACGCCGTCATCTACAACGACTCCTGGACCGACGCGTCGTGGGACGCCGTCTGGGAGTCCGCCGTCTCGCAGGACGAGCAGGGCTGGACGCTCGAGATGAAGATTCCCTTCTCGCAGCTGCGCTTCCCGGCGGGCGATCACCACGTCTTCGGCATCAACGCCGGCCGCGTGATCCAGCGGCGCAACGAGACGGCCTTTCTCGAGATGGTGCCGAAGAAGGAGAGCGGGCTCGCCTCGCGGATGGCCCATCTCACCGGCCTCGACGGCATCCAGCCCCGGCGCGCGCTGTCGCTGCTGCCCTACACCGTGGCGCGCGCCGAGTTCGTCGAGCCAGCGACGGGCGACCCATTCAACGACGGCTCGCGCGCCTTCGGCGGGATCGGGCTCGACGCCAAGTGGGGCCTCTCCTCCAACCTGACCGCCGACCTGACGCTCAACCCGGACTTCGGCCAGGTCGAGGTCGACCCGGCGGTCGTCAACCTCTCCGACTTCGAGACCTTCTACGAGGAGAAGCGGCCCTTCTTCATCGAGGGGTCGCAGATCTTCTCGAACTTCGGCCGCAACGGCGCCAACAACTTCTGGGGCTTCAACCGCTCGGAGCCGGACCTCTTCTACTCGCGCCGCATCGGCCGCAGCCCCCAGGGCGACGCCTCCGGCGACTACGTCGACGCCCCGACGACCACGACCATCCTGGGCGCGGCGAAGCTGACCGGGAAGACGGCCTCGGGCTGGAGCCTCGGTGTGCTCGACGCGCTGACGGCGGCCGAGTCGGCCCGTACCTCGAGCGGCGGGGTGAGCGGGAGCGAGCAGGTCGAGCCGCTCACCAACTACTTCGTGGGCCGTGCGCATCGCGACCTCGCGCGCGGCGGCTTCGGGGTGCTCGGCACCGTCGTGCTGCGCGACCTCGGCTCTCCCGCGCTGGCCGAGAGCCTGGTCGGCCGGGGCTACGTCTTCGGCGTCGACGGCTTCCGCTTCCTCGACTCCGCGAAGAGCTGGGTGGTCACAGGTCGGGTCGCGCTGTCGAGGGTCGCGGGCGAGGCCTCGGCGATCGAGGACGTGCAGCGCGCCTCTCAGCGCTACTTCCAGCGTCCGGACGCGCGCCACGTGAGCCTGGATCCGGCGCGCACGGCGCTCTCCGGCTGGACCGGCGGCCTGAACCTCAACCGCAACTCGGGCAACTTCCAGCTGAACGCCTCCCTGTGGGCGGTCAGCCCGGGCTTCGAGTCGAACGACATCGGCTTCAACTGGAAGAGCGACCGCTGGGGCGGCCACGCCGTCGCCACCTTCAAGAAGACCGATCCCGACAAGTGGACGCGCACACGGTCGTTCTCGATCGCCAAGTGGTACGCGCTCAACTTCTCCGGGCAGCGCCAGGGCGATGGCTTCCACGGCTTCTTCAACGGCCAGTTGCTGAACTTCTGGAACGTCGGCGCCAACGGCTTCTACCGCATCCGCGCCAGCAACGACCAGCTCACCCGAGGCGGGCCCAACGCGCTCGGGCCAGCCACCTGGGGCGCCGGGGCTTTCGTCGAGACCGACGGCCGCAAGCGCGCGACGCTCAGCCTGGAGGTGTTCCGGGCGGAGAACGAGTACGGCGGCACGGGCCTCGAGAGCTACCTGACCCTGAAGCTGAAGCCGGCCTCCTGGCTGCAGGTCTCGCTCGGCCCGAGCTACGTCCGCAACGACGTGATCGCGCAGTACGTGACGGCCAGCGAGGACGCCACGGCGAGCGCGACCTACGGCTCGCGCTACGTCTTCGGCCGCATGGCCCAGGACGAGGTCGCGATGGCCACGCGCGTCAACTGGATCCTCTCGCCGCGCATGTCGCTGCAGGTGTACGCGCAGCCCCTGATCTCGAGCGGCGACTACCGCGAGCTGAAGGAGCTGGCGCGGCCGGCCAGCTACGACTTCGTGCGCTACGGTGTGGACGGCGCCTCGACGCTCGCGTACGACCAGGCCGCGCGCGTCTACCAGCTCGATTCCGACGGCGCCGGGCCCGCGCCGGCGATCGAGGTGGACGACCCCGACTTCAACTACAAGTCGCTGCGGCTGAACGCCGTCTTCCGCTGGGAGTACCGGCCCGGCTCCACGCTGTTCGTGGTCTGGAGCCAGGGCCGCGTCGACGAGACGCGCCCCGGCGAGTTCGACCTGCAGCAGGGCTTCCGCGACCTGGCCCAGGCGCCCGCCGACGATGTCTTCCTGGTGAAGTTCGCCTACCGCTTTGGGCGTTAATGAGTCTGGGGGGCGCTGCGCCGCGCCCCCCAGACCCCCCGCTCGCTCCGCCGAGGTGAACTCGGCTGCGCTCGCAGCCCGTTGCTCGCGGGAGTTGCTGCGTCGCGCCCCCCAGACCCCCTGCTCGCTCCGCCGAGGTGAACTCGGCTGCGCTCGCAGCCCGCTGCTCGCGGCAGTTGCCGAGTCGCGCCCCCCATATCCCCCTGCGCTCCGCGCGAGTGAATCGCGCTCCGCTCCGAGCCCGTAGCTCGCGGCTGCCCTGCGGCTTCCATGAGCCAGGCGGCGCTTGCGTCGCGCCGCCTGGAACCCCCCGCGCCTGCGCGGGAGTGAACGCCCATGGCCTGCCGCCACCCGCGATGGATGAAAGGCCGATGGCCGCCGGCTTCGGCCGAGGGCGGCGGCGTCAAGCCCCGGGGAGGGCAGTCGCTCCGGGGGGCTCCGGCGTCGCTGCAAGTCAGTCGCCCCGCCGCTTCGCACGTCGTCCACTTCGATCGCTGGTGGAACCCCGCGGTCGAGGACCAGGCGACGGACCGGGCCTTCCGCATCGGCCAGGTCAAGAACGTGCTGGTGCACAAGCTCGTCTGCCGCGGCACGATCGAGGACAAGATCGACCAGATGGTCGAATCCAAGCAGCAGCTCTCGCGCGACCTGCTCTCGGGCGGCGCCGAGATCTTGCTCACGGAGATGGCGGACGAGGAGCTGCTGAGCCTGGTCGCGCTGGACCTGAACGCGGCAAGGGCGGAGGCTTGATCAGGCGCCCAGTTCGGAGAGGGCGCGCTCCAAGGCAGGAACGAGCGGCGGAAGGTCGTTCGTGACCGTGTCCCAGAGCTGATCGAGATCCACGGTGTCGTACCCATGGCTCAGGCGGTTGCGGGTCGTGATCGCCTCGCGCCACGGGATCCCGGGGAATCGAGCCTGCGTTTCCTTCGAGACACGGTTTGCCGCCTCTCCGACGATCTCGACGGCCTTGGTCAGTGCCAGCCGCAGCTGCCAGTCGCTGTCCAGATCCTCACGCCGCCGGGTGCTCGTCGCCTCGATCGCGCCCTTTGCATAGTCGAGCATGTGTTCGAGCGCGAGCCTCTCGTCACGCGGCCACATAGAGATCCCGCGCCGCTCGGATCACACGATCCCGAATGGCCTGGTGAAGCGAGCGGGCCTCATGGACGTCCGCCGTTCGTCCAAGGAGGTCTGTCAACTCGTTCTCCACGCGAGCCAGCCCGAACAGCGACAGGCGGACGGCCGGCTCGAACTCGACGAGCACATCCACGTCGCTCTCGGGCCTGAAGTCCTGACGAAGCACCGAGCCGAACAGCGACAGCCGCCTTATACGATGGCGGCGACAAAAGGCCGCGAGTGCTGCCTCGGGAACCGCGATCGGAAGCGTCGGCTGCTGCTGCATGTCTAACCACCTCGACGGCCTTTAGCCCGCGGTCGTCGATGGGGAAGTCTAGTCGAGTCGCGCTGCCGAGCGGCGATTCGCAACCGAAGACACGCCTGTACAAGCCGAGCTCTAGTCGCCGACTGGAGCCGCGATCTCCGCGCGTGGAATCGGAAGATAGGGAGGAACCGCCGCTGGCTATACCGCGAGAGTGATCCTCGGGACGCTGCCGGCGGGTCCTCCAGTCAGTGGGCTCCCGCAGAGCGCAGACGCTCGAGCGCCTCGCGCTCCGCGCCGAGGTGCGCGAGATCGGCCGTGCGCTCGGGCGGCAGGTAGTCGGAGACGAGGCCGCCGAAGAGGCTGGGCGCGAAGTCGCCGCCCGCCGCGCACAGCGCGCGCTGGCCCGCGTCGAGCAGCAGCAGGGCGCCCGTCGCGAGGTTGAAGGCGCCGGCGCCGGGGACGAACCAACCAACCAATCGTACCCGCGTCCGCAATTCCTTCGCGACGATCCTGAATCCGTTGCGCGTTTTGAGCTGAGCCAAAGGGCTCAGTGCGCACCGGTGCGGGGTCTGCCACGCTGCCAGGGCTGGCCTGCTTCCTGCAAGCCGGCGGTTCCGGAAAACCGCGGGGAGGCTTCGTCCGCTTTTGGCCGTCACGCTAGCGCTGTTCGCGGCAGGCATCGCGCTCGGGATCGCCGGGGCCCTCGTCTGGGTCTGGGCGGTCCGCAGCGGCCAGTTCAAGAACCTCGAAGAGACCAAGCAGCAGCTCTTCTGGCCCGATCTCGCCGAACGCGAGAGGGGGGAGAAAACCAAATGAACGTGACGGAAACGAGCGCCGCCGGATCGGAGGTCGTCAGCCGCCGCCGCGCGCTGACCGCGACCAGCCTGCTCGGCCTGCTGGGCGCGGGGATCGTAGCCGGCTTCTCCAACCTGATCTTCTTCCGGCCCCGCGTGACCTACGGCGAGCCGTCGCGCTTCAAGGTCGGGCGGCCGGAGTCGTTCCCGATCGGCACGCGCCTGCCGCTCGCGGACAAGCGGGTCACGGTGGTGCGGCTGGCCGGCGGCATGGCCGCGATCTCGAACACCTGCACCCACCTCGGCTGCGTCGTCGGCACCACCGAGATCGGCTTCGACTGCCCCTGCCACGGCAGCCGCTTCGACGCCGACGGCGGCGTGCTGGGCGGCCCGGCCCCGCGTCCGCTGCCCTGGTTCAAGCTCGCGCTCTCGCCGAACGGCGAGGTCGAGGTCGACACCGCGGTCGAGGTGCCGGCCGGCAGCTTCCTGACAGTCTGACGCCGATGCTGCGGACACTCGCCTTGCTGCCCCAGAACATCTGGCGCTCCGTCTTCCGCAACCCGCTGCCGTCGTCCGACCTCGGCCGCTCGCAGACGACCTTCAGCAACCTGTTCCTGCACATCCACCCCGTCAAGACCCACGTCAACAGCCTGCGGCCGCTCTACACGCTCGGCCTGGGCGCTCTCTCGTTCAGCTTGTTCCTGATCCTCACCGCCACCGGCGTCCTGCTGATGTTCTATTACGTGCCCTCGGTCGAGCAGGCGCACAACCGCATGCTCGACCTCAACGGCACCGTCGCCTTCGGCACGCTGCTGCGCAACATGCACCGCTGGGGCGCGCACGGCATGGTGGGTGTGGTGGCGCTCCACCTGTGCCGGGTCTTCTACACCGGCAGCTACAAGCCGCCGCGCGAGTTCAACTGGATCGTCGGCGTCGTGTTGCTGCTGCTGACGCTGCTCGCCTCCTTCACCGGCTACCTGCTGCCCTGGGACCAGCTCGCCTTCTGGGCGATCACCGTCGGCACCTCGATCGCCGCCTACGCGCCCCTCGTCGGCGAGGACATCCGCTTCCTGCTGCTGGGCGACCGCGTCGTGGGCCAGGAGGCGCTGATCCGCTTCTACGTGCTGCACGTGGCGGTGCTGCCGGCCGCGATCAGCCTGCTGGTGGCCGTCCACTTCTGGCGCATCCGCAAGGACGGCGGGTTGTCGCGACCCGAGGGCAGCGACGTCCCCGAGGCCCAGTCCGCGCAGGCGCTCGCCGCCAAGCTCGAGGGCCTGGCGCCGCTCGCGAAGACGAGGAAGGTCAAGAGCTTCGGCGTGATGGGTCTCGTGCGCGGGCCGTTCCGCAAGATCGGAGCGACGCCCGACAACACGCTCTACTCCTGGCCGAACCTGTTCCTGGCCGAGCTCTTCTGCTTCGCGCTGGCAGTGGTGGCGGTGCTGCTCGCCGCGCTGCTGTTCAACGCACCGCTCGAGGCACCGGCCAACCCGACGCATCCGCCGAACCCGTCGAAGGCGCCCTGGTACTTCCTCGGCCTGCAAGAGCTCGTCTCCTACTCGGCGTTCTGGGGCGGCATCGGCATCCCGACCTTGTTCGCGGTGGCGCTGCTGCTGCTGCCCTACCTCGACCGTTCGCCCAAGGGCGTGGGCGTCTGGTTCTCGCGCCAGCGGCTGCTGGCCAACACGGTCTTCACGCTGCTGCTCGTCACCAACCTGGTGCTGATCGTGCTCGGCACCTTCTTCCGCGGCGCCAACTGGGCCCTGGTGGTGCCGTGGTGACCCGGCGCCGGGAGCGGTAAACATGCGCGCTGCACTCGCCGTGATCGCCGTCGTCGTGTTCGTCGTGCACGGCATCGTCTTCTACGACCAGTTCTTCGCGCGCTGGCAGGACTACCAGGAGCAGTACTTCCAGCGCGCCCACGACCTCTCGGACGACGAGCAGGTGAAGGCCACGCTGAAGGCGCGGCGGCCCGCCGTCGAGCAGGTGATCGTGCGCAGCTTCGGCCCCGAGCGCGTCGACCGTTGCACCACCTGTCACATCGCGGTCGACGACCCCCGCTTCACCGAGGTCGACCAGCCGCTGCGCACGCATCCGCCGCTGCCGCCGGGCCACAAGTTCGACACCTTCGGCTGCACCATCTGCCACGACGGCCAGGGCCGCGCGGTCGACGTCAAGGCCCACGCCGACGGCGAGAACTGGCCCTGGCCGGTGCTGCCGAAGCAGATGATCGAGGCCAACTGCGTGCAGTGCCACGGCGAGCAGAACTTCGCCGGGGCGCCCAAGGTCTGGCAGGGGCGCCGGCTCTTCTTCGAGCGGGCCTGCTACACCTGCCACACCATCCGCGACCTCTCCTACGGTTCGGTGGGGCCGGAGCTGACCGCGGTCGGCCGCACGCGCCAGGTCGAGTTCGTGGTCCAGAAGATCAGGGACCCGCGCGCGCAGAACCCCGTCTCGACGATGCCGAAGCAGGACCTGTCGCCGGAGCAGGTGGAGGCGCTCGCCACCTTCCTGAAGGCACAGCAGGGCTCCAACATCGCGCGGGCGCCGCTGCAGGCCTTTCGCTCGACGCAGTCGGGCCGTCCCGAATGGCTGCCGGTGGCGCTGATCGTCGGCCCCGAGGCCGAGGCGATCGAGAAGCTCGACCCGGTGCGCCAGGGCGAGGCGCTGGTGGCCCGCGTGGGCTGCCTCTCCTGCCACCGGCTCGACGAGCGCGACGGCAAGGTGGGCCCCGATCTCGCCTTCACCAGCGCGCAGCGGGATCACCTCTGGATCATGGCCCATTTCAAGGACCCGAAGAGCCTGGTGCCCGGCTCCGTGATGCCGCCGTATCCGCTGCCCGAGACGATCTTCGATTCGCTCTCGCGCTACCTCGAGAGCCGCAGCCTGCCCGCGCTCGGCTCCGATCCAGCCGCGCGCTACGCCCAGCTGTGCGCCCGCTGCCACGGCGAGGCCGGCGCCGCGGACGGCGTCATCGCGCCCTACGTCGAGCCGCGCCCGCGCGATCTGACGAAGGCCGCCTTCATGCGCACGAAGGCCCGCGAGCGGCTGGTGGCGAGCGTGCGAGACGGCGTCCCGGGCACCAGCATGGCGCCCTGGGGCAAAGTGCTCGGCCCCGGGGGGCCGGAGGCGCTCGTCGACTACGTGCTGGCGAGCCTCGCCAAGGGCTCCGGCTCGCCGCCCAGGGCGGCGCGCGCCGTGCCCGGATCGAACCCGGTGCCGTTCTCGAAGCAGAGCGCCCTGCGCGGCGAGGGCGTCTACCTGGCTCGTTGCTGGGGCTGTCACGGCAAGAAGGCCGACGGCAACGGCCCGAACGCGGCCGACATCGTGCCGAGGCCGCGCAACCTGCGCAACGGTCCGTTCCTGCGCTCCGTCAGCTACGCGCGGCTGCACGAGAGCATCAAGTTCGGCGTGCAGGGAACCGCGATGCCCGCCGCCGGCTTCGACTTCGCGCTCGACGACGAGACGATCGGCGACCTCGTCAACTACGTGCTGGCGATCAACGGCCTCGCGTCGGAGACGCAGCAGGCCCGCAACCCGGTGAACGAGAGGTAGGGAGCATGAGCACTTCGGCCGAGGCGAGAGCAGGAGGAGCGGCCGCGACGGCGGAGCACGAGGACAGGAGCGCGTTCGCCTTCCTCTACGTGGCCGGACTCTTCTTCGTGATCTCGGGGCTGGTGGCGCTGATCATCGCCGCCAAGCTCCACTTCCCGACGCTGCTCGGCAGCGTCTCCTGGCTCGGCTTCGGCCGGCTGCGGCCGATCCACACGAACGGCATGCTGTTCGGCTGGCTGCTGGCCGCGGACATGGGGCTGTGCTTCTACCTGGTGCCGCGGCTGTGTGGCGTGCGCTTGTGGAGCGAGAAGCTCGGCATGGCCACCCTGTGGCTGTGGGTGGCGATCATCCTGTCCGCCGTGGTCACGCTGGCGGCGGGCGCCAACCAGGGTCTCGAGTACGCCGAGCTGCCGCTGTGGGTCGACCTGCTGGTGGTGGTCGCCTGGGTGATGTTCGGCCTCAACCTGTTCGCCACGGTGGCGGTGCGCAAGTACCGGCAGATGTACGTCTCGCTCTGGTACATCCTGGCCTCGGTGCTGTGGACGGCCTTCGTCTACATCGCCGGCAACTTCGCGACAGCCTTCACCGCGGGCGTCAACCAGGCGAACCTCAACTGGTTCTACGTGCACAACGCGGTCGGCCTCGTCTTCACGCCGCTCGGCCTGGGCATCGGCTACTACTTCATCCCGAAGGCCGCCGAGACGCCGCTCTACTCGCACAGGCTCTCGATGGTCGGCTTCTGGTCGCTCGCCTTCGTCTACGTCTGGACGGGAGCCCACCACATGCTGCACGGGCCGATCAGCCAGTGGCTGCAGACGGTGGCGATCCTGTTCTCGGTGATGCTGATGATCCCGGTCTGGGCTCTCGTCTGGAACTTCCTCTCGACCATGAAGGGCCAGTGGCACCAGCTCAAGGACAACGTGCCGATCAAGTTCCTGATGACGGGCACGATCTTCTACCTGCTGACCTGCTTCCAGGGCCCGATGCACAGCCTGCGCAGCGTCAACGCGATCGTCTCGAAGACCGACTGGATCGTCGGCCACGCCCACATGGCGGTGCTGGGCGCCTTCTCCTTCTTCGCGATCGGCGGCGCCTACTACGCGATCCCGCGCATGCTGAAGACGCGGCTGCACTCGGACGCGCTCGCCAACGCGTCCTTCTGGCTGTGGCTCGTGGGCGGCCTGTCCTTCTTCGTGTCGCTCTGGATCGGCGGCTTCCTGCAGGGCCTGCAGTGGAACGACACCTCGATCCCGTTCATCGACACCGTCAAGTTCATGAGCCCGTTCTGGGCCGTGCGCCTGATCGGCGGGACGCTGATGTTCGCCGGCATCCTGCTCTTCTTCTGGAACGTGGTGGTGACCTTCTCCGGCCGCAACGAGCGGCCGGCGGTCGCCTGAGCGCGGGGGCATGACCATGCTGAGCAAGGTCGACAAGTCGAGCGGGCTCTTCGTGCTGGGCGCCGTGGGCTTCTTCGCGGTGGGCGGGCTGCTCACGACACTCGCGCCGCCGTTCCTGGACGCGAGCTGGGCTCGCCCGACGCCCGGCCTCAAGGACTACGCGACCCTGGCGAGCCAGGGCGACACGCAGGCGCAGCTCGTGCTGCGCGGGCGCGAGATCTACGTGGCGGAGGGTTGCTGGTACTGCCACACGCAGCAGACCCGCACCATCGAGGCGGACACCATCCGTTCGGGCTGGCGCGGCGAGAGGAGCCCGGTGTCGACGCCCGACGAGTTCGTCTACGACCGGCCGCACATGTTCGGAACGCGGCGCGTGGGGCCCGACCTCTCGCGCGTGGGTGGCAAGTACGACCGCCAGTGGCACCTCAGCCACTTCCGCGACCCGCGCAGCCTGGTGCCCGGCTCGGTGATGCCGCCCTTCCCCTGGATCGCCGCCGACCCGGCGCTGCTCGACCCGCTCGTCGCGTACGTGCAGAGCCTGGGGCGGGTGAAGGACTGGCGCCCGGCGCAGGACTACGAGGAGTAGCGGGAACGTGGGCGACTACAGCTGGGCCTCGGTCTACTGGATGTACTCGCTGATGGCGCTGTTCGTCGCCGGCGCCGCCTTCTTCCTGAGGCAGGCGATCCGCAGCGGCGCCGTCAGCGGGGACGAGACCCCCAAGTACCGGATGCTCGAGGACGAGCGGAGGGAGCCATGAGCGAGACCAAGCACGACGAGATCCACGAGCTCGCCGGCGGCTGGATCAGCGAGCGCAAGCACACCCCGATCCCGACCTTCCTGAAGCTCGCCTACGTGGGCTTCTGCGTCTTCGGTGTCGCCTACCTCTACAGCTACTGGGCCGGCGAGACCGGACACGACAGCCGCGGGCCGCTGGTGCAGCAGTTCAACGCCGTCGCCGAGACGCCGGCCGGGCTCTGGTTCGGCGTGATCCTCGTCTGCGTGCTGGCCTTCGTCGCCGGCCTGCTGTGGTTCGTGTTCTCGCCGGAGGCGGGGGAGAGCGAGTGAGCGAGCTGCCGGCCTCGGGCGCCTACCGGCGCCTGACGATCCCCGACGCGGAGCGCTACTGGGTCGAGCAGGTGAAGTGCCGCGTCGGCTGCCCTGTGTTCACGGACGCCTGCGGCTACGTGACGGCGGTGGCCGAGGGCCGCGACGAGGACGCCTACGCGATCGCGCGCGCCACCAACCCGTTCGTGTCGATCTGCGGGCGCATCTGCGGCGCGCCCTGCGAGACGGCCTGCCGGCGCGGCAGCGTCGACGCGCCGATCGCGATCCGCGCGATCAAGCGCTGGGCCTGCGAGCTGCACGGCAACGACACCGGCGACGCCACGCGCTACCACCGCCACGCGAACCCGGCGATGCTGCCTCCGAAGGGCGACTACCCCGAGAAGATCGCGGTCGTCGGCTCGGGCGTCGCCGGCCTGACCGTTGCCCACGACCTCGCGCGCGCCGGCTACGCGGTGACGGTGTTCGAAGCGGGGCCCGTCGCGGGCGGCATGCTGACCCAGGGCGTCCCGCTCTACCGGCTGCCGCGGGAGCTGGTGAAGGCGGAGATCGACGCCATCCTGTCGCTTGGGGTCGAGCTGCGGCTGAACGCCGCGGTCGGCTCACCGGGTCTGACGCTCGAGGACCTGCGCCGACAGGGCTTCAAGGCCTTCTTCCTGGGCGCAGGGCTGCAGGGCAGCCGCCGGCTCGACATCCCCGGCGCCGGGCTGCCCGGCGTGATCAACGGGCTCGAGTTCCTGCGCCTGGCGAACCTCGGCCAGAAGCTCGAGCTCGGCCCCCGGGTGGTGGTGGTGGGCGGCGGCAACGTCGCCTTCGACGTCGCCCGCACGGCGCTCCGGGCGGCCGACGAGGACGAGCAGGCCGAGGCCTTCCGGGTGACGGCCGACGTCGCGCGCGTCGCGGCGCGGCGCGCCGGCGTGCAGGAGGTGCACGTCGCCTGCCTGGAGTCGCTCGCGGAGATGCCCGCCGACAAGGTGGAGATCGAGGAAGGGCAGCACGAGGGCCTGCTGCTGCACACCTCGCTCGGGCCGCGCGCGATCCTCGGCAACGGCAAGGTCGCGGGCATCGAGTTCGCCGCCTGCGTCTCGGTCTTCGACCAGGAGCGCCGCTTCAACCCGAAGTTCGACGAGCAGACGCGCGAGACGATCGCCTGCGACAGCGTGATCTTCGCGATCGGCCAGCAGGCCGACTTCAACTTCCTGCGGCCCGAGGACGGCGTCGAGCTCACGGAGCGCGGGCTGGTCGAGGTCGACTCCGAGACGCTGCAGACCTCGCGGCCCGACGTCTTCGCGGGCGGCGACGTGGTGCTCGGCCCGCGCCTCTTCATCGACGCGATCGCCTCGGGCCAGGTGGCCGCGCGCGGCATCCACGACTACCTGCGCCGCACCACGACCGCGGTCAGGCTGCGCTCGGCCTGGTCGCCGGCCAGCTACACGATGGCGCAGGACTGGGAGACCGCGCGCCGCGGCCTGCCGCCCTCGCGGGCACCCCGGCCCGAGGAGCTGCCGACCGCCGCCGACCGCCAGGTCGAGGAGAACTACCCCGAGGCGCAGGCCCGCCACCAGGCCCAGCGCTGTCTGCGCTGCGACGTGCAGACGTACTTCGAGGGCCCGCTGTGCGTCGCCTGCAACGGCTGCGTCGACGTCTGCCCCGACGACTGCCTCCACCTCGTGGGCCTGTCGCAGGTCGCGCAGGACGAGCGGCTGCTGGCGCTGGCGCAGGGCCAGCTCGGCGTCTCGGCGGAGCAGTTGCGCGCCTTCGAGCCAGCCGAGCTCGACGCGCTCGGCGGCGTGATGCTGAAAGACGAGACGGCCTGCATCCGCTGCTCGATGTGCGCCACTCGCTGCCCGACCCAGGCTTTCACCATGCGCCGCTTCTCGTTCGAGCGCGAGCTGGTGGTCGAGCCTGGCGCGAACGCGCGCCTGCGCTATTAGGTCAGGCGAATGGCGAGCGCCAGCGCGGCCCCACGTTTCAGCGGCCACAACACCCGGCGGCGGCGGCTGATCCAGTGGGGCTTCCTCGCCGTGTTCGTCGCGCTGCCGCTGTTCGACCTGCTGCGCTTCGACTTCGCCAGCGCGCGCCTGCTGGTGGTCGGCCAGGAAATCTGGCTCGACGAGTGGGCGCTGCTGTGGCTGGTGCTGATGTTCGCGATGTGGCTGGTGGGCGCCGTCTCGCTGGTCTTCGGCCGCGTGTACTGCGCCTACGCCTGCCCGCAGACGGTGTTCAGCGAGATCGCGCACGACTTCGACGCCTTCGGAATGCGCCTCACGCGCGGCTTCGAGCCTAGGCGGCGCGCGGCCGTGGCCAGGGCGATCTCCCTCGGCCTGCTGGCGCTCGTCTCGCTGGCGGCCTCCGTGCTGTTCATGGCGTACTTCGCGCCGCTTCCGGACGTGATCCGCCGGCTGCTCAGCCTCGACTTCGGCCCCTGGGTCGGCGCCGTCGGCGCCTTCTCGACGCTGCTCGCGTTCCTGGTGTTCGGCTTCGTGCGCGAGGACTTCTGCCGCACGGCCTGCCCCTACGGGCTGCTGATGGGCGTGCTGGAGGACGGCCGCAGCCTGCACGTGGCCTTCGACGAGACGAGCGGCAAGTGCATCGACTGCGGGGCCTGCGAGCGCGTCTGCCCGATGGGGATCGACATCCGCCAGGGCTCGTTCCAGATCGAGTGCACGCGCTGCGGCAGCTGCATCGACGCCTGCGACAGGATCCTCACGAAGCTGAAGCGGCCCGGCCTGCTGGGCTTCGAGCTGCCCGGCTTCTCCTGGCGCGCGCTCGACGCCAAGCGGGCGCTTGTGTCCTTCGCCACCTTGGGCTTCGGTGTCGTGCTGGTGTGGGCGGTGGCGCGCCGCGAGCGGGTGGCGATCCACCTCTCGCCCGTCTACTCGGACGCGCGCCCGGCCGAGGACACGGCCTCCACGCGCTTCGTGCTGCGCGCCGCCAACCGCGGCCGAGAGCCGCTCTCGCTCGAGGTCAGCGTCGAGGGCCTGCCGGGCGCCGCCGCCATCTCGGGGCTCGAGGACACGCTGCTGCCCCCGGGGCAGGAGCGCCGCTTCGACGTCGTGGTCAGCATGCCGCTCGCCGAGGCGCGCGCGAGCGTCGTGCCGTTCACCTGGGTGATCCGCTCGCCGGAGGGCACCCAGCGCTTCGCCGCCTCGATCTTCGCGCGACAGCCGAAGAAGGCCTCGTGACGCCGAAGAGCGCGTTCTTCGGCTCCGAAGGCAAGCTGCTGCAGGTTCTGCTGTGGGCGATCGGGGCCACCTTCGTGGCCGTGATGATCGCGACCTGGATCGCCGCGGAGCGGGCGAAGCCGGTGCTGCTCGACCTCGAGACCGGCAAGCCCGTCGAGCAGCGCCCGAAGCTGTGAGCCCGTGAGCGCGGCGACGCCGATCAGCCTCGGCAACGCCGCGGCGAGCGCGCCCGCCCGCCCCCTCTGCGGCTACTGCAGCCTGCCGGTGGCCGGCGCGGCCACGGAAGGACCGGTCTTCTGCTGCGGCGGTTGCGCGCTCGCCCACGGCCTGCACGGCGCCGGCTCCGGCCACGCCGAGGCGACCGGCCTGCTGATGTCGGTGGGCGTCGGCTGCTTCCTGGCGATGAACGTGATGATGCTGAGCTTCGTGCTCTACTCCGAGAGCGGCGAGGCCGATCGGGCCGCTGGTGACGCCTGGGTGCGCCGAGCCCTGCTGCTGCTGGCGACGCCGGCGCTGCTGCTGCTGGGCGGGCCCTTCCTCTCGCGCGGCTTCCGGCGGCTGCGCTCGCTGCGGCTGGACACCGACGCTCTCGTCGTGATCGGCGTCGCCGCTGCCTACGCGCTGTCCGCCGCCTCGGTGTTCCGCGGCGAGGGCCCGCTCTATCTCGACACCGCGATGGGCATCCTGCTCTTCATGACGATCGGCCGCTACCTCGAGGCCGCCGCACGTGCGCGCACGAGCGACGCGCTGCAGGCGCTGCTGCGCAGCATGCCGGAGCGGGCGCTGCGCGTGGTGGACGGCGTCGAGGAAGAGGTGCCGCTCGCGGCGCTGCGGCCGGGCGACGTCGTCCAGGTGCGGCCCGGAGAGCGGCTGCCGGCCGACGGGCGCGTCGTCTCGGGAGAGGCTCACGTCTCCGAGGCCGAGCTCACCGGCGAGTCGCTGCCCGCCACGAAGGCCCCCGGCGACAGCGTCGCCGCCTGTTCGCTCGACCTCGACGGCAGCCTGCTGGTGGAGGTCACGCGCACAGGGGCGGACACGACGCTCGCCCGCGTGATCCGGCTGGTGCAGGAGGCGCGCGCCGGCGGCTACCCGATGGCGGCGCTGGTCGACCGGGTGGCGGCGGCCTTCGTGCCCGTGGTGCTGACGATCGCGCTCGGCACGCTCGGCTACTGGGGGCTCGAGCGCGGTCTCGGCGCCGGCCTGATGAACGCGCTCTCGGTGTTGCTGATCGCCTGCCCGTGCGCGATCGGCATCGCGGTGCCGCTGGCCGCGACGGCCGCCGCGGGCCGCGCCGCCTCGGCCGGCGTGCTGGTGCGCTCGGGCCACGTGTTCGAGCGCCTCGCACGCTGCCGCCGGGCCTTTCTCGACAAGACCGGCACGCTGAGCTTCGGGCGGCTGCGCGTCGATCGCGTCGTTCCCGAGCCCGGCGTCGGGGAAGAGGAGCTGCTGGCGCTGTGCGCCTCGCTCGAGCACGGCTCCGAGCATCCGATCGGTCAGGCGATCCGGGCGGAGGCGGCCTCTCGCGGCCTTTCGCTGCTGCCGCTGTCTGCCTTCCGCGCCGTGCCCGGCCGGGGGGTCGTCGGCGATCTGCTGCTCACGGCTGGCCCGCGGGCGGCTCGGCTCGGCGGCGCGGAGTTCGTCGTCGCGCCAGAGGCCGCGGATGGACTGCCGAGGGTGTTCCTCTCGCTCGACGGGCACCTGCAGGGGTCGATCGTGCTCCGCGACGAGGTGCGCCCGTCGGCAGCCGGCGCCATCGGCGCTCTGCGCGAGCGGGGGATCGCCGTCGAGGTGCTGTCGGGAGACGCCCCGGCGGCGGTCGCGGCCTTCGCCCGCGAGATCCCGGGCCTCGCTGCGACCGGAGGCCTGCTGCCCGAAGCGAAGCTGGAGGCGATCCGCCTTTCGGTCGCCGCGGGCGAACTGCCGCTGATGGCGGGCGACGGCATCAACGACGCGCCTGCGCTCGCGGCCGCCGCGGTCGGCGTCAGCCTGGAGTCGGGCACCGACCTCGCGCGCGAAGCGGCCGACGTGACGATCCTGGGCGGCGACCTGGGCCGGCTGCCCTGGGTGATCGGCCTCGGCGCCGCCACGCTGCGCGTCTCGCAGCTCAACCTGTTCTGGGCCTTTTCTTACAACGGCATCGGCCTGCTGCTCGCCGTGCAGGGCCTGCTGCACCCCCTCTTCGGAGCTCTCGCCATGATCGCCTCGAGCCTCCTCGTCGTGCTCCACTCGCAGCGCCTCGCCCGCCATCCGCTGCCGGAGAGCGCGCGATGAGCGCCGATCTCCTGCTGGCGCTCAGCCTGAGCTTCGCCGCTTCGGCGCACTGCGTGGGAATGTGCGGCGGCTTCGTGCTCGCGGTGGCGGGGACCGGGCCCGGAGGACTGCGGCGATTCGCCGATCAGGCGCTGCTCCAGCTCGGCAAGGCGACCAGCTACGCGTTTCTCGGCGCGCTGGCGGGCAGCCTCGGCGCGACGCTGGCGGCGAGCCCGATCCTGGGCTGGGCCGGCCGCGTGCTCGGCATCGTCGCCGGGCTGGCGCTGGCGTTCACCGGGCTGACGCTGCTGGGCCTGCGCGGCGTGACGGCGCGGGCCCCGGGCTGGGCCCTGCGGCTGTGGGAGCACACCGTGGCTCCGCTCTTGCGCCAGCGTCCCGCCGGCTCGGGCCTGGTGATCGGGCTGGCGATGGGTTTCCTGCCCTGTCCGCTCGTCTACGCGGGGGTCGCCGCGGCCGCCGCCAGCGGCAGCGCGGCCAGGGGCGCGGCGATCATGGCGGCTGTCGCGCTGGGCACCCTGCCCGCCCTCGCGCTGGTGGCGCTCCTCGGCGGCACGTTCTCACCGGCGAGGCGCGCGCTGTGGGCGCGCACCGCCGGCGTGCTGGTGCTGGCCGCGGGCGTCTGGACGCTCAGCCGCGGCCTCGGCCTGCGCGCGGGCCATGCCGGTCACGCGGGGCCGGTCCCGGCCGGAGTCACGGCCCCGGCGCCCGACCCGCACGCGCGCCATCGCTGACCTGCCCGCGTCACGCTCTCGGCCATGACGCGAGAACCGCGCATCAGCGGTCTTCTCGGGTTGGGGCGAGCGGCGGCCGTGATCACCGCCGCGGGTCGTCAGCGGCCGGCGTCGCCTTCGAGCGCCAGCGGGTAGCGCCCGAACTCCTCCGCCGCGTCCGCCAGGGCCAGGACGTTCTCGGGAGGCGCGTGGGGTGGAACCGAGCAGGCGCTGCTGAGCACGTAGCCCCCGCCGGGGCCCGCCAGCGCGATCCGCTGGCGCGCGGCCTCTCGAACCGCGTGCGGCGTGCCGCGCAGCAGCGTCGCGACCGGGTCGAGGTTGCCCTTCAGGAACAGCCTGCCGCCGAGCTGGCGCTTGGCCTCGGCGATCTCGACCGTGCCGAGCGGTGGCGGATCCAGCGTGTCGATGCCGCCGGTGCCGGTCGCTTCCAGCAGGTCGAGCCGGTCGCCGATGGCGCCGCAGGTGTGGGTGTAGACGGGCACGTCGTGCCGCGCGCGGATGCCGGCGACCACTCGCCCTTCGTGCCGCAGAACGAACTGCTCGTATTGGCCGCGCGACAGGAAGCCCGCTCCCGCGAAGGCGGAGGAGATCAGGATCGCCTGCGCGCCCGCATCCACCTGCCGAACGGCGAGGTCGATCGTGCCTTCGCAGAGCGCGTCGAGACAGGCCGTGAACTTCGCCGGGTCGTCCATCAGAGCCAGCAGGGCGTTCGTGCAGTCGAGCAGCTCGAGCATCTGCGAGAAGGGCGAGAACACCTCGCCGTGGAGCGAGACCCCCGCGCCGACGCGGGCGCTGAGGCGCCGCAGCGTGTCGAAGCGCCAGTTCGGGAAGAAGCTCGCGCCCGGCTCCGCGCGCTCCCGCGCGAAGCCCCAGGTCTGGGGATGGCTGAGCCCCGCGTCGTCGTGCGGCTCGACGTAGTAGAGCCGGTCCGGTTCGACGTCGGCGAAGCAGGGGTGGAAGACGGCGCCGTCCTCGCGCAGCACGTGCGGGTTGTCGTCGGGCGGGCACTCGCTGCGCCAGCCGTTCGTCCACAGCAGCGTGCGCCCGCCGTCGCTCGCGGTCGAGGTCGCGCGCAGGTGCCGCCTCCAGGCGGGATCGCGCCCGGGCAGGTTCACCAGGATGCCGTCGAAGCGGTAGCGCTGCTGCAGCCGCACGAGCGCCTCGGCGAAGGCGTCGCTGTCGTGCCAGATCTCGATCGCGTCCTCGCCCGAGCGGAGGAAGTAGTGCCCCAGCGCGAGCTGGCACATCACGGGCACGCGATCGGGCGTGCCGAGCCGCATCGCGACCTGCATCCGCTCGCGGCCGTTCATGCCGGCAGCGATGCTCGCACGGAATCGAAACGGCCAAAAGGCGCGCGCCCTGCGCGGATGGCGGCGGCCTTCGCGCAGGCGTAGATTGGGGCGCTGGCGTCACAGCTCGGAGGTCCCTCTTGCGACCCACCTTGCGCCTGCTCTCCGACGGACTCGCCGACCGCATCCTGGACGAGGCTCGCGACGTGCTCGCGAGGCTCGGAGTCGAGATCCACAACGAGGGTGTCCTCGCGCTGCTGGCGGATCATGGCGCCGAGGTCGAGCGCGCGACGCGACGCGCGCGCATCCCGGCGAAGCTGGTCGAGCGCTCGCTGGCGTCGGCGCCGCGGGCGATCCGGCTCCACGACGCGCTGGGCGCACAGACTCACGACCTCTCGGGCTCGAAGGTGCACTTCACGCCGGGCTCGGCGGCGATCCTGATCCTCGACCCCGACGCCGGGCGCATGCGCCCGCCCGTGACGGCGGATTGCGTCCGCTACGCCAAGCTGGTCGCCGGCCTACCCAACATCGCGGCCCAGAGCACGGCGCTCGTGCCCGTCGACGTCCACGAGCGCATCCAGGACAGCTACCGGCTGTTCCTGAGCCTGCTCTACGGCGAGAAGCCGGTCGTCACCGGCGCCTTCACGATCGAGTCGTTCGAGGTGATGCGCGGGATGCTGGTCGCCGCCCGCGGTGGCGCCGCGGCCCTGCGCGAGAAGCCGCTCGCGGTCTTCTCGTGCTGCCCGACGTCGCCGCTCAAGTGGAGCGACGTCACCAGCCAGAACCTGGTCGACTGCGCCCGCGCGGGGATCCCGGCCGAGCTCGTCTCGATGCCGCTCTCAGGGTTCATGGCGCCGGTGACGCTGGTCGGCAGCCTGGTGCAGCACGCCGCCGAGACGCTCTCGGGCTTCGTGATCGCGCAGCTCGCGGCGCCGGGCGCCCCCGTGATCTGGGGCGGCTCGCCGGCCGTCTTCGACGTGCGCTTCGAGACGACGCCGATGGGCGCCGTCGAGACCATGATGATCGACTGCGCGTACAACGAGGTCGCCAAGCGCCTGGGCCTGCCGACGCAGGCCTACATCGGGCTCTCGGACGCCAAGCGCCTCGACGCCCAGGCGGGCCTCGAGAGCGGCATCGGCGCCGTGTTGGCGGCGCTGTCCGGGATCAACAGCATCTCGGGGCCGGGCATGCTCGACTTCGAGAGCTGCCAAAGCCTGGAGAAGCTCGTGGTGGACGACGCCATCTGCGGCATGGCGCTGCGCCTGACGCGCGGCATCGAGCCGCGCGACGACTTCCCGGCGGTGCCGCTCCTGCAGGAGCTGCTGAGCGACGGCCACCTGCTGATCAGCGACCACACGCGCCGGCACCTGCGCGAGGAAATCGCCTTCCCGGGCCCCGTGATCGATCGCGCGAACCGTTCGCGCTGGCGGGAGAACGGCGCCCGCGGGATCGAAGAGCGCGCGGGCGACGAGGTGCGGCGGCGGATCGAGGCCTGGCGCCCGACCCGCGTCGGCGACGACACCAAGGCCGAGCTGGCGCGGCTGATGGAGGCCGAGGCGCGCCGCGCCGGCATGCCCGGGCTGCCCGCCAGGGACGCATGAGGAGCGTCGTCCGCTTCGACGTCGAGCAGGCCTCGCCGCGCCACGAGGACGTGCTGGCGGCGCAGGGCATCCCGCCGAACGCCCGCCTGCCCGCCCGCGTACGCGACGCGCTCGAAGCGGCCTTCGCGCTGTTCAGCGAGCTGGCCCAGCCGCTGGGCGTGTTCGACGAGATCGACGCGGGCGAGTTCGAGGCCGTGTATGCCGGCGAGGGCTGCAACCCGCCCGAGTCGCCCCTGCCCGCCATCGTTCCGAAGGCGCGCGCGCTCGCCCTGTACTCGGCGACGCTCGGCGAGCCGGCGAGCGAACGCATCGCCCTGCTCTTCCAGGAGCACGAGCTGGCGCTCGGCTACCTCCTCGACGCCGTCGCCTCGGCTTCCGCCGACCGCCTGTCGACCCTGCTCGGCGGGCGTTTCGCGCTGACGCTGCGCGAGCGGGGACTCGCCGCCGGCGAGACGCAGGTGCTGCCCTACAGCCCGGGCTACTGCGGCTGGCACGTGAGCGGCCAGGGCCGCCTCTTCGCGCGGCTCCGGCCGCAGGAGATCGGCGTCCGGTTGAACCAGAGCTTCCTGATGACGCCGCTGAAGTCGGTGTCGGGCGTGCTGGTGGCCGGACCCGCGGAGGCGCACCGCTTCCGGGCCGACTTCCCGTTCTGCGAGGCCTGCGCTACGCACGACTGCCGTCGCCGCCTGGCGTCGCTGACGAAACCGAGGATGAGCCATGGAGCTGCTGAAGAGCATCGCTGCTGACCTCGAGAAGGGTGACGACGCCGCGGTCAGGCAGAAGACCCAGGCCGCCATCGACGCCGGCCTCGGGGCCGCCGCGATCCTCGACGGCGGGCTGCTCGCGGGCATGGCGGTGGTGGGCGAGCGCTTCCGCGCTCACGAGATCTTCCTGCCCGAGGTGCTGCTCGCCGCCCGCGCGATGCACGCCGGACTCGCGCTGCTGCGGCCGCTGCTGGTGACGCAGGACGTGCCCTCGCAGGGCCGCGTCGTGATCGGCACGATCCGCGGCGACCTGCACGACATCGGCAAGAACCTGGTCGGCATCCTGCTGCAGGGCGCGGGCTTCGAGGTGATCGACCTCGGCAAGGACGTGCCGCCCGCGCGCTTCGTGGACACCGCCGTCCTGCGCGAGGCCTCGGTGATCGGCATGTCGGCCCTGCTCACCACGACGATGGTCGGCATGAAGGAGGTGGTGCGGCTGCTGCGCGAGCGCGGCCTCGAGGGCCGCATCCGCACGATCGTGGGCGGCGCTCCGGTCTCGGCGGACTTCGCCCGCGAGATCGGCGCCGACGCCTACGCCTTCGATGCCGCGAGCGCCGTGGACCGGGTGAAGTCCCTGATCGCGGCCGCCTGAGGACGCCGTTGGAAGCGCTGCTCTTCCGGCTCTGCCGCGGCGAGGTGCTGGTTGGCGACGGCGCCCTCGGCACGCTGCTGATGGCGCGGGGCCTGGCGCCCGGAAGCCCGCCCGAGTCGTTCGTGCTCGAGCGCCCGGAGGCGCTGCTCGAGATCGCGCGGCGCTACGTCGACGCCGGCGCCGATCTCGTCACCAGCGACACGTTCGGGGCCTCGGCCCTGAATCTCGCCTCTTACGGCCTGGGCGAGCGCGCCGCGGAGATCAACCGCGCGGCCGTGTCGCTCGCGCGCGAGGCGGCCTCCGGACGGGCCTACGTGTCGGCCTCGGTCGGACCCACGGCCCGGTTGCTGGCTCCACTCGGCGACGTCACGCCCGAGCAGGTGCGGGAGGCATTCGAGGAGCAGATGCGGGCGCAGGCGGAGGCCGGAGCCGATCTCTTCTGCATCGAGACGATGAGCGACCTCGGCGAGGCGCTGCTGGCTGTGCAGGCCGGACGCAGCGTAGCGCCGCAAGTGCCGATCGCCGCCAGCATGAGCTTCGACGCGACGCCGCGCGGCTATTACACGATCATGGGCGTCTCGGTCGAGCGGGCCGCCTGCGAGCTGGCGCGGGCCGGGGCCGACGTCGTCGGCTCGAACTGCGGCAACGGCAGCGAACGGATGGTCGAGATCGCGCGGGCCTTCCACGCCGCCACGCCGCTGCCGCTGCTGATCCAGCCGAACGCGGGCCTGCCGCAGACCGTCGCAGGCCGGCTGGTGCATCCGGAGACGCCGGAGCAGATGGCGGCGCGGGTGCCCGGGCTGCTCGCCGCAGGCGTTCAGATCGTCGGCGGCTGCTGCGGCACGACACCAGAGCACGTGCGGGCGATCCGGGCGGCGGTCTCGGCGGGCCGGACGGGCGCCGCGGCCCGCTCCGATCCCGCCTGATCGCCCGTCCGGCTCGGGGTGCTGGCCCGAGCCTCCGCCAAAGCACGACAAAGCGCGTCAGGCTGCGCCGCCGCCCTCGGAATCTCGATCTTCCGGTCGCTTGGCTCCGTCTCTCTCCCGGGCTGCGGGCAATCGGGTCCGGGCCGAGAGGAGAGGGACATGAAGCGGGTTCTGAGCGTGGTGGGTCTGGTGGCCGGTGCGGCGAGCCTGGTGATGGCCACCTCGGGGTTTGGCGCCCCGGGACAGGCCCAGAAGGTCGAGCGCGGCCGCTACCTGGTGTCGACAATCGGCTGCGGCGATTGCCACACGCCCAAGAAGATGACTTCGCAAGGCCCGGTCGAGGACGAGTCGCGGCTGTTGTCGGGGCACCCGGAGGGCTCGCGGCTGCCGCCGCCGCCCGCGCCGGGGGCGGGGCCCTGGATCGCGACCGCTTCGTGGGACCTCACGGCCTGGTCCGGTCCATGGGGCGTCAGCTACACCTTCAACCTGACGCCGGACGAGAACACGGGCATCGGGAGCTGGTCGGAGGAGACGTTCCGGAACGCGCTGCGTACCGGCCGGCACATGGGCGTCGCGCGCCCGATCCTGCCGCCGATGCCGTGGGCGTTCTACCGTAACTTGACCGACGAGGACCTGAGCGCCGTCTACGCCTACCTGCGCAGCATCCCGCCGGTGAAGAACCGGGTGCCGGAGCCGGTTCTCGCGGAGGCGACGCCGGCAGCCGCCTCCAACTGAAGCGCCGCGCTCACAGCCCGACGCGGGCCACGAGCGCCTGGAACCGGGGCTGGCGTCGCAGCGACGCCAGCTCCGGATCCACTTTCAGCGTGAGCACGCTGCCCTGGCGCGCGTCGACAGCCTGCTCGAGCGCGTCGAGCGCCTCCGCATCGCGACCGAGGCCGGCCCGCACGATCGCGAGCAGCGACAGGTCGAGCGGGCCGGCCCGTGCCAGTGCCTGGAGCTCCTCGAGCAGCAGCGTGGCGTCCGACGCACGGCCGGCCCGCGCGTACGCGTAGCCCAACAGCGCCAGCACGTGAGCGTCGCGGCCGCGCGCCAGCGCCCGCTCGAGCAGGCCCTGAGCCTCGCTCGTGCGTCCGAGCGCCAGCAGGGCGCGGGCCCGGTCGACCTCCAGCGACGCGCGGGCGGGATGGCGCCGCTGGAGCTCCTCGAGCTGGCGCAGCGCCGGCTCGGCGCGCCCCGCGAACAGGTCGCAGTAGGCGACGTTGGCCTGGAGCGCCGCGGAAGCGGGATCGAGGTCGAGGGCCTGTCGCAGGACCGCGCGCGCCTCCGGGAGACGCCCCTGGTTCGCGTAGAGCAGACCGAGCCAGAGACCCGCGTTGGCGTAGCTCGGCGAGAGCTGGCTGGCGCGGCGCAGCTCCCGCTCCGCCGCCGCGAAATCCCAGTCCGCGAAGTAGTGGACGAGCGCCAATGAGGCGTGCGCTTCGCCGAGCGCGTCGTCGAGCGCCAGCGCCTTGCGGGCCGCCTCGCGGGCCTTCGGCGTGGCGTCGGCGGGGCTCAGATGGCCGTAGGTCGCCATCAACACGTACGAGTCGGCGAGGCCCGACCAGGCGCGCGCGTAGCCCGGGTCGCGGGTCACGGCCTCCTGGAAGTAGGCGAGTCCCTGCGAGAAGCCCTCCTGCGTGCGCTTGTTCCACTCGAAGCGCCCGCGCAGGTAAGTGAGATGGGCCTCCGGATCCGTGCGCGTTCCCGCGGGCGGCGGCAGGCGCAAGTGGATCTCGTCGGCGACCCGGCTGGCGACCTCGCTCTCGAGGGCGAGCAGATCGCGCCGCGGTCGGTCGTAGGTCTCAGCCCACAGGCTGACCTCGTCGCGCGCGCGCACCAGCTGGACGGCGACGCGAACCTGCTCGCCCGCCTCCTGCAGGCTGCCCTCGAGCACGTAGTCGACGCCCAGCTCGCGGCCGACGAGGGACGCCGCCCGTGGCGCGCCCTTGTACGCCAGCACCGAGCTGCGGGCGATCACGCCCAGATCCCGTCGCCGCCCGAGCTCGGCGATCATGACGTCGGTCAGGCCGTCGGAGAGGAACTCGCGTTCCGCGTCGCCGGTGAGGTTCGCGAACGGAAGCACGGCGAGCCGCGGCGGCTCTGCGTCGGCCAGCCGCCCCCGTAGCAGGAAGCCCGCCGAGGCTGCGGCGAGCACGCCTGCCGCGATCCACGCGAGCCTGCGCCTTCCCGACACCGCCCCTCGCGCGACAGCCGGTGTCTGCTCCGGGGCGCGTGGCGGGCCGTCCGGCGTCTCGGCCCCGGGCGCGTCCCCGTCTGGAGCGCCAGCGTCGGTCTCGGCGTCCGCCGGCTCCGCGGCGAGCCCGACGCGGCGGGTCTCCCACCAGGCGTCGAGCTCGGCAGGCAGCGCGTAGACGCTGCCCTGCTTGTCGTGCTGGAGCCGGTGGACAGGCAGGCCCTCCTGCCGCTCCCAGCGCTGCACGGTGCGGACGCTGCGCCCGAGGTAGCCGGCGATCTCCTTCCAGGAATCGAGGCGCTCTGCGGGCACGCGCCGATCTTATGGCATCGGCTGCGGGCGCCCGGCGGAGCGTCTCAGCGGAAGACGCGCAGCTCGACCGTGGTGCCGAGCTTCAGCGGGGTCTTCTCGGCGAAGGCGACCTTGACCGTGATCACGCGCGTGTCGGTCGGCCGGCTCGGATCCTCCGGTTTCAGCTTGCGGCGCGTCACCGAGTCGGCCACTTCCTCGACGCGGCCCTCGAAGCTGCGACCGGGGTACCCGTCCGACGTGATCGCCACCCGCGCTCCGGGGGCGAGGGCGCCCGCGTCGGCCTCGTCCGCCTCGCCCTCGACGCGCAGGCGCCCGAGGTCGGCGATCGTGAAGGCATGGGCGCCTGAGTCGAGCGTCTCGCCGGCGTCCACCTCGCGGGCGACGACGGTGCCGGAGATCGGCGCGACGATCCTGGTCTTGCGCAGCTGCGCCTCGTAGCGGGTCGCCTCGGCTGCCGCGGTCTCGCGGCGGGCACGGGCGATCTCGAGGTCGCGCTGGGCCTGATCGAGGTCGTGCGCGGTCGCGATCTGCTGCAGGGCGAGCTGGCGCCGCCGCCCGAGGTTCGCCTCGGCCAGCCGGATCTCGGCCTCCGCCTCGGCCCCGCGAGCCAGCGCCTCGGTGAGACCCGCCTGCAGCTCGTCGGATTCGAGCTCCGCCAGCGGCTGGCCCTTCCGGACCAGGTCGCCCTCGCGCACGAGCACCGCGACCAGGCGCCCCGCGCGCTCGGCGCCCACCTTCACCTCGGCCCCCGGGTAGGCCACGACGCGCCCTTCGGCGGCGACGCCGCGCCTGCTCGGAGCGGTTGCGACGGCGACGCTCGCCGGCGGCCGCGCGGCGTTCCGCGCCTGAAGCACGGTCGCGCCGAGCAACGCCACGCCGAGCAAGCCGGTCAGCACGAGTCTCGCAGCGTTCATGAGTTCCTCTGCCTCTGCCCCGTTCAAGCCGCCAGGCGGCCGTCGTGGATGCCGACGACCCGATCCGAGACGGCGCGCACCTTGGGGTCGTGGGTCACGATCACCAGCCCCTTGTTCTCGCTCTTCGCCAGCGCCCGGAAGAGCTCCAGGATCTGCGTGCCCGCCTGCGTGTCGAGGTTGGCGGTGGGCTCGTCGGCCAGGATCACCTGCGGCGACCCGGCGAGGGCGCGCGCGATCGCCACCCGCTGCTTCTGGCCGCCCGAAAGGTCGCGCGGCAGGAACTGCATGCGTTCGGCGAGGCCGACCAGCTCCAGCACGCGCCGGGCTTCCCGGTTCGCGGCCCCGGCGCGGACGCCCTTCACGTTCAGCGCGTACTCCACGTTCTCGAGCGCGGTCAGGGCAGGGAACAGGTTGTACTGCTGGAATACGAAGCCGATCGCCCGCCGGCGTACCGCGCGCAGGCTCGCGGGGTCGTCGAGACGCACCGTCTCGCCGGCGACCTGCACTTGCCCCGAGCTGGGGGAGAGGATGCAGCCCATGATCGAGAGCAGGGTCGTCTTGCCGGAGCCCGACGGGCCCTCGAGCGCGACCACCTCGCCGGCCTCGACGCCCAGCGAGACCCCCTTCAGCACCTCCACCTTCTGGGCGCCTTCCTCGAACGTCTTGCGCACGTCGCTGACGGTCAGGACCATGGCTCGTTCCTCAAGCCCGGAAGACGAGCGCCGGGTCGATGCCGGCGACGCGGCGGAAGCTGAGCATGGCGGCGCCGAGGCACATCAGGACCGTGCCCGCGAACACCGCGGCTGCGAACCCCGGGCCGATCAGCACGTTCAGGTACAGCTTGGCCATCAGCGGGCGCATCGCGAGCGACAGCGCGCCGCCGAGCACGAAGCCGACGACGGCCGCAATCAGCGCCTGCTCGCCCAGGATGCGGTAGATGTCCCAGTTCGAGCCGCCGATCGCCTTCACGGTGCCGAACTCCTTCACGTGCTCGACGGCCGAGGTGTAGAGCGTCTGGGCGACCACGACGATGCCCACCAGGATCCCGAGGAAGACGGTGATGCCCATGTTCATTCCGAGGCCGGTGGAGACGACCCAGTAGCGCCGCGAGCGCGCCGCCCAGTCCTCGCGCGTGTAGACGTCGTTGTAGGGCAGCAGCGCCCGCAGATCGGCCACCACGCGCGTCGGGTCGTGGCCGGGTGCGACGCGCACCAGGATGTAGTGGGTCTTGCCGATGATCGTCTGAATCAGCCCCTGCGCCTGGCGGAAGTCCATGAACACGATCGGCGCGGTGGTGAACGAGGCGGCGCCTTCGGTGGTGCCGATGATCTTGAAGCGCGCCTCGGAGATCTCGCGGTAGTCGCCGATCGCGAACTCCCCGAAGCGCCGCTCCGCCGACTCGTCCATCAGCACGTAGCGGCCGCGGCGGAGGTCGGAGACGTCGGCGCCCTGCACGTTCCAGGGCAGGTTCCAGGCGCTGAAGTCCTCGAGGCCGTAGACGAGACAGCCTTCCTCGGCGCCGTTCGGCAGCATCAGGTTCATGAACTGCACGATCAGGTTGTCCGCGCGCAGCACGCCCGGCTGCGAGCGCACGCGCAGCACGGTGGTGTCGGGGAAGCGGTGCGCGAAGTCGACGTTCGGCGTCTCCTTCGAGGTGATCCAGATGTCGGCGCTGGCGTGCTCGATCGTCACCGTCGCCTTGCCGAGCAGGCCCATGAACAGGCCGACCTGCACCAGCACCAGCGTGACGGCGAAGGCGACGCCGGCCACGGTGATCGCGAAGCGCAGCCGGTCGTGGAGCAGGTTCTTGCGAGCGAGCGAGACCATCGCGACCGCCCCGGCTCAGGCCCGCCCGCCGGGGGCGACGAGGAAGCCGCGGATGCCGTTCTCGAGTGCTTGCTCGACCAGGTCCTCGGCCGGCGGCGCCGGCCAGTGCTGCGGCTCGAGCGTCGTCAGCAGGGCCACGGCGCCGTGGATGCCGGCCCAGAGCACCTGCGCGATGGTATCGGCGGGCAGCCGCCGGAAGCGTCCGCTCGCGAGCGCCCGCTCGACCGCCCCGCGCAGCAGCGCGAACGAGCGATGGCCGGGGCTCTCGCAGTCGGCCTCCTGCTGCTTGGCCGGCGTCAGGAACATGAAGCGGTAGTGGAACGGGTAGGCGAGAGCGAAGGCACAGTAGGCGCGGCCCAGGCCGCGGATCGCGTCGACCGGGTCGCCGCCGGCCGGGCCTTCGCCCGCGGGCGCCAGCGCGGCGAACAGGCGCCCGAAGTCCTCCTCGCAGAGGGCCTTCACGACGTCGTCCTTGTCCTCGAAGTGGTGGTAGATCGTGGTGGCTGAGTACTCGATCGCCTCGGCGATCCGTCGCATCGTCACGGCGTCGTAGCCCTCGCGCGCGAACAGCTCGCGAGCCGCGTCGAGGATCTTCCGGCGGATTTCGGTCCTTTCCCGCTCGCGCCGCTCCACGATTCCCATGTCCCTCTCGCCCCTTTCGGCCTTGGCGGCCGATCTGTACTATTAACGACGTTAAGTTATAGATCAAAGTTCCGTCTGTCAACGAAGTTTCTACGTCACGGGGCCGGTTCCAGGCTGTGCGAGTGAGTTGCAGCCGGTCCCGTGGTAAGACGAGCTATCTATATGTAAATAATTGACTTGTTAAAGTGCAGGCCCGACAGATTACCCGGCACGGTCCCGAAGTGGCAACGATGCCCGCCCTCCCGGGCGTCCTATCAGCGCGTTTTCTCCAGGAACCTCACCCGGGGCACGGCCGTTTGAGCCAGTGAAGGCCTTTCCTTCCAATCGTCTGGAGACTCCAATGAGCAACGACCTCCGCAAGCGCCGGCGCCGCATCTTGTGGACGAGCATCGTCCTCGTGCTTGCGGCCGGCGGCTACGGCGCCGCCGGGGCCTTCCGCAACGGCAAGCCGCTCGATCCCTCGAAGCTCGCCAGCGTCGAGCGCGGCGACATCGCCCGCTCGGTGGTGGCGACCGGCAAGATCGAGCCGCTGGCGAAGGTCGAGGTGAAGTCGAAGGCGAGCGGGATCGTGAAGGAGATCTTCGTCGACTACGGCGATCGCGTCCGCAAGGGCCAGGTGCTCGCCGAGCTCGACAAGGAGGAGCTGCAGGCGCGCGTGCGCGAGGCGGACGCCAGCCTGCTCTCGGCGCAGGCGGCGCTCGAGCGCACGCAGGTCGAGGCGTTGGGCCCGGACATCCCGTTCCTGAAGTCGGCCGCCGAGCGCGCGCGCAGCCTCTACGGCGACGGCCTGATCGCGACCTCGATCCTGGAGGACGCGGAGAAGGCGTACCAGCTCGCGCTCAACAAGCAGCTGGCGGCGCGCAGCAACATCGCCGTCAACAAGGCCGAGGTGGCGCGCGCGCAGGCGGCGCTCGAGCGCGCGCAGAACGACCTGCGCAACTCGACGATCGTCAGCACCATGGACGGCCTGGTGCTCTCGCGCGACGTCGAGGTCGGCGACGCCGTCAGCTCGATCCTGGTGCTCGGCTCGCAGGCGACGCTGGTGATGACGCTGGGCGACGTCTCGAGCGTCTACGTGCTCGGCAAGGTGGACGAGGCCGACATCGGCAAGGTCTACCTGGGCCAGCGCGCGCGCATCGTGGTCGAGTCGTTCAAGGACAAGAAGTTCGAGGGAGAGCTGACCAAGATCTCGCCGCTTGGGGTGATCAAGGACAACGTGACGACCTTCGAGGTGCGGGTCTCGATCCGGAACGCCACCGGCGAGCTGAAAGCCAACATGAGCGCCAACGCCGAGATCATCCTCGAGGAGAAGAAGTCCGTCCTGCTGGTGCCGGAGGCCGCGATCGCCTACGACAAGGAGCGCAAGGCGTCGCTCGAGCTCGCCGACGCCTCGGCCGAGGGCGGCAAGCGCAAGACGGCGGCCCGCATCGGCATCAGCAACGGCGTCAAGGCCGAGCTCGTCGAAGGCGCCAGGGAAGGCGACAAGGTCGTCCTGCAGTAGAGGCCGCCGATGACCTTGCGAGACCTCGTCGCCGACACGCTGGCAACGCTGCGCGCCCACAAGCTGCGCACGTTCCTGACGATGTTCGGCATCGCCTGGGGCATCGTCTCGATCACGCTGATGGTGGCGGCCGGCGAGGGCCTGCGCGTGGGCCAGGCCAAGGTGGCCGAGCAGTTCGGCAAGGACATCATGATCGTGTTCGCCGGCCGCACCAGCCTGCAGGCCGGCGGCGCGCGCGCGGGCCGCCGCCTCGAATGGCGCCTCTCGGACGCGCGAGCCGTGCAGGAGCAGGCGCCTGCGTGCGGGGCCGTGCTGCCCGAGCTGGGCCAGGGCGGCACGCCGGTGCGCAGCCCGCACAACGCCGGGGCCTTCCTGGTCACGGGCTCGTACCCCACGTTCGCCGACGTGCGCAGCCTGAGTGTCGGCGAGGGGCGCTACCCGAGCTGGGAGGACGAGGCGCTCGCGCGCCGCGTCGCCTTCCTCGGCAGCGACGCCAAGAAGCAGCTCTTCGGCGCTCGGCCGGCGCTCGGCCAGAGCATCCGCATCGGCGAGTTCCCCTACACCGTGATCGGGGTGATGACGCACAAGGAGCAGGACTCGAGCTACGACGGCCAGGACATCAGCAAGGTCTTCGTGCCGATCTCCGCGATCGCGCGCGACTTCCCGAACGCGCCGCCGTCCGCCGCGGACTCGGCGGACCGCCTGATCGTGGCGCCGAAGAGCGTCCTCGAGCACGACGCCTGCAAGTGGGAGCTGCGCAGGGCCCTCGCGAGGCTGCACGGCTTCGACGCGCAGGACGAGGAGGCCGCGGCGATCTGGGACACGGTCGAGGAGGCGAAGGCCTTTCGCGTGATGACCGACGGCATGAAGTATTTCCTGGGCGCCGTGGGCCTGGCCACGTTGTTCGTCGGCGGAATCGGCGTGATGAACGTGATGCTGGTGGCCGTGCGCGAGCGCACGCGGGAGATCGGCGTGCGGCGCGCCGTGGGCGCCACCCGCCGCTCGATCGTCAACCAGTTTTTCGCCGAGACGATGCTGGTGGTGTTCCTCTCCGGCGGCACCGGCATGGCGATCGCGTACGGCATCTGCGCGCTCGTCAACCTGATCCCGATGCCGCCCTTCTTCGCGGGGCTGCTGCCGACCTGGCAGTCGGGTGCCCTCGCCTTCGTCCTGCTCGGCAGCACGGCGCTCGCCTCGGCGTTCTATCCCGCGAGCCGCGCCGCCGCGATCGATCCGATCGAGGCGCTGCGCCAGGAAGTGGGAGGCTAGGCGAGGCATGCTCCGCGAGGTGATCGTGCAGGCGTGGGACGCGCTGCTGCGCAACCGCACGCGCAGCGCGCTCACGATGCTGGGGATCGTCTGGGGCATCGTGGCGGTCACCGTGCTGATGGCCTACGGCCAGGGCTTCCGCGGCGTGCTGGTGCGCGCGTTCGACGCCTTCGGCAAGAGCGCCGTCGTGGCCTGGCCCGGCCAGACCAGCGAGCAGGCGGGCGGCGAGCGCGCCGGCCGGCGCATCCGCTTCGAGCGCGAGGACCTCGCGCAGGTGCTGGCCGAGGCGACGCTCGTCAGGGCGGCCAGCCTGGAGACCGTGCGGCGCTACGCGATCGCCTACAACGAGCGCATGCAGAACACCGCCGTGCGCGGCGTCTATCCGGAGTACGGCTCGATCCGGAACGAGGTCGCCGCGGAGGGCCGCTGGCTGAGCCACGAGGACTTCCAGGAGCGCCGCCGCGTGGCCTTCCTCGGCGGACGCCTGCGCCAGAAGCTGTTCAGCGGTCGGCCGGCAGTCGGCGAGGTGGTGCTCGTCAACGGCGTGCGCTTCACGGTGATCGGCACCATGGAGCGCAAGCTCCAGATGAGCAACTACTTCAGCCCTGACGACGAGTGCGCCTTCGTCCCGTACACGACGGCCTCCGACCTGTGGGACGCCCGCTACGCGAGCACCTTCGTCTTCTCGGCGGTCAGCCCGGCCCTCGAGCCCCAGGCGATCGTGCAGGTGCGCGAGGCGATCGGCAAGCGCCAGCGCTTCGACCCGAAGGACGAGCGCGCGATCCAGATGTTCGGGCGCGAGGAGTTCCGCCCGGTCATCGACGGCATCACGATCGGCCTGCAGGTGCTGCTCGTGTTCATCGGCACGCTCACGCTCGGCATCGGCGGCGTCGGCGTGATGAACATCATGCTGGTCTCGGTGGACGAGCGCATCCGCGAGATCGGCCTGCGGCGCGCCCTGGGCGCGCGCCGCAGGCACATCCGCATGCAGTTCCTGGCCGAGGCGCTGGTGCTGACGCTGTGCGCGGGGCTCGTGGGCATGCTGCTGGCGCCGCTGCTGATGTCGCTCGTCGGGACGCTGCCGGTGCTGGGGCCCCTGTTCGAGGACGACTCGGGCAAGGGCGACATCCGCCTGGCCATGCAGCCCGCGACGCTGCTGGTCTCGACGCTGATCCTGGTGGCGGTCGGCTGCATCGCGGGCTTCGTGCCCGCCGTGCGGGCCTCGCGGCTGGACCCGGTGGTGGCCCTCCGCTACGAGTAGCCGCGCCTTCCAGCGTTCTGCCGCTTGAACGCGCCGGGAGATTTCCTGCGGCTGCCCTCTTTACAGCGCCCGCTCCCGGCCTAGATTGGAAGCGGAGAGTGCAGCCCATGACCCATCCGCCGGCCCGGCACGACGAGCACGAGCTCGCGAAGGCGATCCGCGACGGCGTCCGCCGCCGCCCCGAGCAGGCCTTCGGGGAGTACTACGAGGGGCAGCACGCGTCGTGCGCGCTCGGCGCGGCCTACGAAGGCATCTATCGGCTTCCCGAGGAAGTCGGCCACCTGCACCCGAAACGCCTCTACCTGCTCTTCGACTGCCTCGAGAACACGCTCCGCTTCTGCCCGGAGGCCGGCTGTCACAAGCACCTGATCCTGGCGGCGCTGATCATCCACCTGAACGATGATCATCTCTGGGATCGCGAGCGCATCGCGACCTGGGTGGACGAGACGCTGAACGGCAGCAAGGGCCGGGCCGCCTCGGCCTGAGCCCTCGCGTCGACCCGCGCCGGGGAGCCCCACCGCCGACGCGATAAACTGCGCGTCCATGCAGGCCAACGTCGCGGATCCCGTGCTGGAGTCGCTCGTCAGCGACTTCGGCGGCAACTACGCCTTCGCGCTCGACCTCTTCGACGAGTACCGGCGCGACCGCCGGGCGGTCGATCCGAGCTGGCGGGCCTACTTCGACCGGCTGCTCGGCGTGCCCCCGGAGGCCGAGGCCGAGGCGCAGGCCACGCGGCCGACCGGCCCGGTGGAGCGCTCCGTGACGGGCGGCGCCGGCACCAGCGTGATGCTGGCCGGCGGGACGGCCGGGGCACAGCGGGCGGCGGGAATCGAGCTCGCGCGCGAGAAGTCGAAGGCCCTCGCGGTTCCGCCGATGCTGCCGGGCGACATCGCGCAGCCGATCCGCGGCGGCGCGCTGCGCATCGTCGAGAACATGGAGGCGAGCCTCCTGGTCCCGACCGCCACCTCGGTGCGCGAGATCCCGGTCAAGACGCTGGAAGAGAACCGCGCGATCCTCAACAAGCACCGTGCCTCGGCCGGCGCCTCCAAGATCAGCTTCACCCACCTGGTGGCCTGGGCGATCCTGCGCGCGCTGGACACCTTCCCGCGGCTCAACGACGCCTACGCCGAGCTGGAAGGCCAGGCCCACCGCATCCAGCGCGACAGCGTGCGCCTCGGGATCGCGGTGGACGTGCAGAAGCGCGACGGCAGCCGCACGCTGCTGGTGCCGAACCTCAAGGACGCAAACCGGCTCGACTTCGCGGGCTTCCTGCAGGCCTTCGACGCGCTGGTGGCGAAGGCGCGCAAGGGCACGATCTCGCCCGACGACTTCATCGGCACCAGCGTTTCGCTGACGAACCCGGGCACCGTCGGCACCAGCTCTTCGGCGCCGCGGCTGATGCCCGGACAGGGGCTGATCGTGGCGACGGGCGCCCTCGACTACCCGGCCGAGTACCGCGCGATGGCGCCGCGCACGCTGTCGCTGCTCGGCATCAGCAAGGTGATGACGGTCAGCTCGACCTACGACCACCGCATCATCCAGGGCGCCGAATCCGGCCTGTTCCTGGCGCGGCTCGAGGAGCTGCTGAAGGGCGAGGACGGCTTCTACGAGCGCGTCTTCGACGACCTCGGGCTGCCGCACCGGCCGGTGCGCTGGGAGATCGACACCCTGCCCGCCATCGGCGCCGGCGGGCGCGGGGGCGAGGAGGGCATCGAGAAGGAGGCGCGCGTCCTCCAGCTGATCCACGCCTACCGCGTGCGCGGCCACCTGGTGGCCGACCTCGATCCCCTCGACCGCACCCGCGCGCCGCACAAGGACCTCGACCCGGCCAGCTACGGGCTCACGCTGTGGGACCTCGACCGCGAGTTCATCACCAACGGGCTCTCGGGCAAGGATCGCGCGACGCTGCGGGAGATCCTCGACGTGCTGCGCGAGACCTACTGCGGCACGGTCGGCGTCGAGTTCATGTACATCGCCGACCCCGAGCGCAAGGAATGGCTGCAGGCGCGCATGGAGCAGGCGCGCAACAGCCGCGAGCAGACGCCGCAGGAGAAGCGGCGCGTGCTCGAGAAGGTGGTCGAGGCGGAGGCCTTCGAGAAGTACCTGCACGCGCGCTACGTGGGCCACAAGCGCTTCTCGCTCGAGGGGCTGGAGGCGCTGATCCCGCTGCTCGATCGCATCCTGTGCGACGCGGCGCGCCAGGGTGTCCGCGAGGTGGTGATCGGCATGGCCCATCGCGGCCGCCTGAACGTGCTGGCCAACACCATCGGCAAGCCGCTCGGCCAGATCTTCAAGGAGTTCGAGGGCGTCTCCGACCCGGACTCGACCCAGGGCTCCGGGGACGTCAAGTACCACCTGGGCGCCAGCGGCAGCCACCGCGCCGACACCGGCGAGACGCTGGCAGTCTCGCTGTCGCCGAACCCGAGCCACCTCGAGTTCGTGAACCCGGTCGTCGAGGGCATGGCGCGCGCGCGCCAGGACGGGCTCGACGACGTGGAGCGCCGGCGGGTGCTGCCGATCCTGATACACGGCGACGCCGCCTTCGCGGGCCAGGGCATCGTCGCCGAGACGCTGAACCTGGCCGGTCTCGAGGGCTACACCACCGGCGGCACCATCCACGTCGTGGTGAACAACCAGATCGGCTTCACGACGCTGCCGCACGACGCGCGCTCCTCCACCTACTGCACCGACGTCGCCAAGATGGTGCACGCGCCGGCGCTGCACGTGAACGGCGACGACCCGGAGGCGGCGGCCTGGGTGGCCGAGCTGGCCTTCGAGTACCGCCAGCGTTTCAAGCAGGACGTGGTGGTCGACCTCGTGGGCTACCGGCGCTGGGGCCACAACGAAGGCGACGAGCCGAGCTACACGCAGCCGCTGATGTACGCGCGCATCAAGCAGCACCCCTCGGTCGCCCAGCTCTACGGCGAGCAGCTGGTGAAGGGTGGCGGCGTCACGCGCGCCGAGCTCGACGAGCTGTGGGCGCGCAAGAAAGCCCAGCTGCAGGGCGACGGCGAGCCGACCAGCGCGCCGTTCGCGAGCATCGCCCGGCGCGCGCAGGCCGAGCCGGCGCCGGCCGACCCCTCCTCGATGTGGGGCCGGCTGCGCGCCACGCTGCGCGCCCTGGGGACGCTGCCCGAGGGCCTGGAGATCCACCCGAAGCTGATGCCGTTCGTGCGCCGCCGCGCCGAGCTGCTCGAGCAGGGCGGCGATGCGGACTGGGCGACGGCCGAGTCGCTCGCCTGGGGCACCCTCCTGCTCGAAGGCGTGCCCGTGCGCCTGTCGGGCCAGGACTCCGGGCGCGGCACCTTCAGCCAGCGGCACGCCGTGCTGTACGACGTGCGCAACGGGCGCGAGTACGTGCCGCTCAACTCATTGGCGCCGGCGGGCGTGCGCTTCGAGGTCCACGACAGCCTGCTCTCCGAAGCGGCCGTGATGGGATTCGAGTTCGGCTACGCCGTCGCCGAGCACCGGGCCCTCGTGATGTGGGAGGCGCAGTTCGGCGACTTCTGGAACGGCGCGCAGGTGATCGTGGACCAGTTCCTGGCGGCCTCCGAGACGAAATGGGGGCAGCCCGTGGGGCTGGCGCTGCTGCTGCCGCATGGCCACGAGGGCCAGGGGCCCGAGCACTCCAGCGCGCGCATCGAGCGCTTCCTGGCGCTGTGCGCCGAGGGCAACCTGCGCGTCGTCTACCCCTCGACGCCGGCGTCCTACTTCCACGCCCTGCGCTGGCAGGGCCGCGACAGCGTCGAGAAGCCGATGGTCGTGTTCACGCCGAAGAGCCTGCTGCGCAACCCGCGCTGCGTCTCGCCGCTGCCGGAGCTGGCCGAGGGGCGCTTCGAACCCGTACGGGACGACGCGCTGGCCGATCCCGGCCAGGTGCGGCGGGTGGTGATGTGCAGCGGCAAGCTCTACTTCGACCTGGCGCAGGGCCGCGAGACCGCCGCCGCCTCCCACGTCGCGCTGGTGCGGCTCGAGCAGCTGTATCCGTTCCCCGCCGGGCGGCTGTCCGGCGTCCTCGCGCGCTACGCGGCGTCCGCGGAGCTCGTCTGGGCCCAGGAGGAGCCGCGGAACATGGGGGCGTGGCGCTTCCTGCGCGAGCAGTTCCTCGAGGGCTGCGTGCCCGCCGCCGCGACCCGGACGCTGCGCTACGTCGGCCGCGCGCCCTCGGCGGCTCCTGCCCCCGGCTCACACAAGGTGCACCTGGCCGAGCAGGAAGCGATCGTGCGCGCCGCGCTCGCCGGCTGAGCCCGGCTCAGCGCGCGGCGGCCGCCAGCGGCTCGGTCCTGCGCAGCGCGAACAGCAGCAGCAGCGTCCGCTGCAGCGGGTTGAAGTTGTCGTCGGAGAGCAGGTAGACGAGCGCCTCCTCGCCGGGCCGGTCGGACGCTCGCACGGCCACGCTCTCGAGATTGTCGAGCGTGAGGGGCGGCTTCATCTCCGCGACCAGCTCGCCCGTGAGGCGCGCGCCGGGCGCGATCTCGCCGGCTGCCACGCGCAGCAGGCGGATGTGGAGACCGGAGATCGGAGAGTAGGCGCGCTCCAGCACCAGCACGTCGCCGCTGGGGAGGGCGGCCGCGGCCGAGGGCCGGGGATCTCCGGCGGGCTGATACGACAGCCTGGACCAGGAGCCGTCGACGGCCCGCAAGAAGGCCGCGACGCCCCCCTGCGGGTCGGGCAGCTCTTCCGCGAGGGCCAGCAGGCGACCGTCCGGCAGCACGGCGAGCGCCTCGATGCCGCCGTTCGCCGGCGCCTTCTCGAGACCGGCCGGCGCGCCGAGCTCCGACGGCCGGGCAGCGAGCGCCGGCTGCGGCCCGCGGTAGACCCACAGGCGGTGGTGATGCTCGAACGCCACGACCAGCGCGCCGTCCGGCATCCGCGCCAGCTCCTCCGCGTCGCGGGCGTTCTTCCGCGGCAGCGGGTCGCCGTCGAGGCCGCGCAGCGCCCCCCAATCCAGGGCGGAGGCGTTCACCAGGCGACCGCGCTCGTCCTGCACGAGCCGCAGGCGCACGAAGCGGCCCTCGTCCGAAACGGCATCGAGCACGGTGCCGTCGGGGCTCACCAGCGCGCCCGAGAACCCGCCGAAGCGTGCGTCCGGCGAGCGCAGCGCGAGGCCGCCCAGGTAGTCGAGCTGGCCGACGCGCTCGCTCGACGGATCGCTCTCGACGAGCGCCACCGGCGTCGCGCGCACCTCGAGGCTCTCGGCATCGCCCGGCGCCTCGCCCGCGGCCAGCGAGAGCAGGGCGCCGGCCAGGAGAGCGCCCCACCCCAGGGGCGCGAGAGCAGGGGTGGACATGCGGCCGGACTCTAGCAGGGCCTGGCCGCGGCAGCTGCCGGGCCTGCCCCCCTGGATCCCGGAGGCGCGTCCGCCGCGCGTTATACTGGCTGTTCACCGCCGGAGCGTAGCGGGCGCTCGCGCGTCCATGCCCGGCGTTTCGTGGGAGGCGACAAGCAGCTCATGGCGACGACGGACGCACCCGTGACTCGCAAGCGCGAGGTCATCGAGCAGGCGGTGATCCGCTTCTGCGGGGACAGCGGCGACGGCATGCAGATCACCGGCAGCCAGTTCACCAACACGGCGGCCCTGTTCGGCAACGACCTCGCGACCTTCCCCGACTTCCCGGCCGAGATCCGCGCCCCCGCGGGCACGCTGCCCGGCGTCTCCGGCTTCCAGGTCAACTTCTCCTCGAGCGACGTCTACACGCCGGGCGACGCGGTCGACGTGCTGGTCGCGATGAACCCAGCCGCGCTGCGCACGAACGTCAGGGACCTGAAGCCGAACGGGATCCTGATCGTCAACGCCGACGACTTCAAGGAAGTCGACCTCAAGAAGGCGCGCTGCGCGACGAACCCGCTCGAGGACCACTCGCTCGACGCCTACCGCCTGTTCAAGGTGGACCTGACCCGGCTGACGCGCCTCGCGCTGAAGGAGCTGGGGCTGGACGCCAAGAGCATGGACCGCTGCAAGAACTTCTTCGCGCTCGGCATGTGCTACTGGCTCTACAACCGCTCCACCCAGGCGACCGAACGCTGGCTCGACGACAAGTTCAAGTCGAAGCCGCAGCTGGCCGAGGCCAACAAGCTCGCGATGAAGGCCGGCTACGCGTACTGCGAGGCGACCGAGGCCTTCCAGGTCAGCTTCGAGATCCCGCCGGCGAAGCTCGAGAAGGGAACCTACCGCAACATCAGCGGCAACGTGGCACTGGCGCTGGGCCTGATCGCCGCCTCGCAACGCTCGGGACTGCGGCTGTATCAGGGCAGCTACCCGATCACGCCCGCCTCCGACATCCTGCACGAGCTGTCGCTCTACAAGGAGTTCGGCGTGATCACGTTCCAGGCCGAGGACGAGATCGCGGCGGTGACGGCGGCGATCGGCGCCGCCTACGCGGGCTCGCTCGCGGTCACCACCACCTCGGGTCCCGGCATGGCGCTGAAGATGGAGGCGATCGGGCTCGCGGTGATGACGGAGCTGCCGCTGGTGATCTGCGACATCCAGCGCGGCGGCCCCTCGACCGGGCTGCCGACCAAGACCGAGCAGGCCGACCTGCTGCAGGCCGTCTTCGGCCGCAACAGCGAGGCGCCGCTGCCGGTGTTGGCCGCCGCGACGCCGGGCGACTGCTTCTGGATGGCGTTCGAGGCCAGCCGCATCGCCCTGAAGTACATGCTGCCGGTGATCCTGCTGTCGGACGGCTACCTCGCGAACGGCGCCGAGCCCTGGCGCATCCCGGCGGCTTCGGAGCTGCCGCAGATCCCGGTGCGCTTCCGCACCGAGGCCGAGGGCTTCATGCCCTACGCGCGCGACCCGCAGACACTGGCGCGGCCGTGGGCCGTGCCCGGCACGCCGGGACTCGAGCATCGCATCGGCGGCATCGAGAAGCAGGAGACGACCGGCCACGTCAACTACGAGCCGCAGAACCACGAGAGGATGGTGCGTATCCGCGCGGAGAAGGTGGCGCGTATCGCGCAGGACATCCCGGACGTGGTGCCGGCGGGCGCTCCGGAGGGCGAGCTGCTGATCGTCGGCTGGGGCTCGACCTACGGCTCGATCACGGCCGCCCTGCGCGCTCAGGCCGGCAAGGGCCGCCGGGTCGGCCACGTCCATCTGCGCCACCTGAACCCGTTCCCGCAGAACCTCGGCGACGTGCTGAAGCGCTACGAGAAGGTGTTGGTGCCCGAGATGAACCTGGGCCAGCTCGTGACGATGCTGCGCGCCCGCTACCTGGTGGATGCCATCTCCTACTCGAAGGTGCAGGGCCAGCCGTTCAAGCAGGCCGAGATCGAGGCGAAGATCGACGAGATCCTCGCCGCCGGGAACTGAGGAGAGAACGATGACCGCCACGTTGCCGGTCTACTCGAAGAAGGACTTCCAGACCGATCAGGAGGTCCGCTGGTGCCCGGGCTGCGGAGACTACGCGATCCTGAGCGCCGTGCAGTCGGTGTTCCCGGAGCTGGGGATTCCGCGGGAGAAGTTCGTGGTGGTGTCGGGCATCGGCTGCTCGAGCCGCTTCCCGTACTACATGAACACCTTCGGCTTCCACACCATCCACGGCCGCGCGCCAGCGGTGGCGACGGGCGTCAAGATGGCGCGGCCCGACCTCGACGTCTGGCTCGCGACGGGCGACGGAGACGCGCTGTCGATCGGCGGCAACCACACGATCCACATGCTGCGCCGCAACGTGGGCGTCAAGGTGCTGCTCTTCAACAACCGCATCTACGGCCTGACCAAGGGCCAGTACTCGCCGACGTCGGAGCTGGGAAAGAAGGCCAAGTCGACGCCGTTCGGGTCGGTCGACCGGCCGTTCCTGCCGCTCTCCCTGGCGCTCGGCGCCGAAGCCACCTTCGTGGCGCGCTCGGTCGACGTGTTCCAGCCCCACCTGAAGGCGACGCTCCGGAAGGCCGCCGCGCACCAGGGCTCGGCCTTCGTCGAGATCCTGCAGAACTGCAACATCTTCAACGACGGCGCCTGGGAGAGCCTGACCGAGAAGATCGTGCGCGACGACCACACCATCCAGCTCGAGCACGGCCAGCCGCTGGTGTTCGGCAAGGACCGGGACAAGGGCCTGCGCATGAAGGGCCTCGAGCTCGAGGTCGTGGCGCTCGGCGACGGCATCGGCGAGAGGGACCTGATCGTCCACGACGAGCGCCATCCGAACCCGGCCTACGCGTTCCTGCTCTCGCGCATGGACCAGGCGCCGGGCTTCCCGACGCCGCTCGGCGTGCTGCGCGCCGTGGACGCGCCGCGCTACGAGGACCTGGTCCACAAGCAGATCGAGCAGGTCCAGGCGCGCAAGGGCACGGGCGACCTGCAGGCGCTGCTGCGCACGGGCGACGTCTGGGACGTCAGCTAGCGCATTTCGGCGCGGCGGGCTAGCGGAGCCTCCGGAAGATCAGCAGCTCGGCGTCGCGGTCGTCGCGGTTGATCCGCAGGTAGGCCGGGTTCCGCGCGAAGAGCTCGCGCTGCGCGCTCTTCCAGTGCACCACCGCGAAATCGAAGCCCAGCGTCCGCTCGAGCCGCTCCAGCTCGCGGCGGTCGCGAGGCGGCGACCAGATCACCTCGACCGGCCAGCGCTCCAGGCCGTAGAGGAAGAGCCGGCCCAGCACGCGGCCCGGCGGCTGGCGGTCCAAGTAGCTCTCCACGTAGCGCGCGTGCCGGCTCTGGTCCTCGTGATCGGAGCCTTTGTAGCGTGCGAAGAAGCGCAGCTGCCGTCCGTCGAGCCAGAGACAGCGAGCCCGAACGCGCACAGGGCGGCGGCGCGCCGGCCGGGCCGCGGCAGGCGCCAGAGCGCGGCGACCAGCAGCGCGAGGAGCAGGGGCGCCAGGAACATGAAGGCGCGCACGCCGCCCCAGACGCCGCCCCGCTCCCGGATCACGTACAGCACCAGCGAGGCGACAAGCACCAGCCCGAAGCTCGCCAGTGTCGCGAGCAGAAGCCTGCGGTTCTCCCTGCCGAGGACGCGCCAGGCCAGGCCCGCGCCCAGCGCCAACAGGAAGAGGAAGCCGAGCGTCGCGTCCTCGGCGCGCGCGATCGGATCGAGCGTCCAGAGCGCCTCGAGGTTCGTGGCCAGGTTCGCCGCGAGCGCACGGCCGAACCGGGCAAGCGGCTCGGACGAGCGCAGCGCCTCCTCGACGACGCTCGGGTAGATCGCGTTCGGGTGCACGGCCCGCCCCCCGGCGAGCGGGCTCACGACGAGGGCCAGCGCCAGCAGGCATCCGGGCAGGAAGCCCCGCAGCAGCTCGCGCGCGGGCAGACGCAGGAGCGGCAGCGGCAGCGCCAGCAGCAGCGTCTCGCGCACCAGCGGTCCGATCCCGAAGAGCACGCCAGCGACGAACGCGTGCCGCGTCCCGGCCGGGCCCCGCAGCAGCCATGCGAGCTGGGCCAGGAACGGCGTGCCGGCGAGCAGCTCGGGGTAGACGATCATCAGGTAGCCGGGAAACGGCGGCAGCACGGTGAAGAGCGCGGCCGTGCCGAAAGCGGCCGGCTCGGAGCCCGTCAGGCGGCGCGCGATCGCGCGCACCAGCAGGGTCGCGGCCAGAAACAGCGCGACGTTCAACAGGGCGCCCGCTTGGAGCGTGGTGCCGAGCGCGGCCACCGCGGGCGTCAGCGCCAGCACGTAGCCGGGCATGTGCACGTCGCGGTGGGGGTGGCCGCGCGCCAGCAGGCTGTGCGTCAGGTAGTAGTGGGTGTCGAGCGAGCCGCGCTCGACGAGGTTGCGCGCTCCGACGAGGTAGATGCACTCGTCGGGCCAGGCGAGCTGGCTGAAAGAGCGCCGCTTCGCCTGCCACGCGACCAGCAGGGCCAGGAGCAGCAGCGCGGCGGTGGCCGTGGCGCGGCGAGCGGGAAGGGACAAGGGCAGGCGGATTATAGTTCCGCCCCACGTCCCACTCGATCGGAGGAACCGCCCTGATGAGCAAGCGCGCGCTGCCCGCCATCCGCCGCCTCACGGCCTCGTTGTGTCTCGCGTCGGCGCTTTGCGTCCCGGCGGCGCAGGCTGCCCCCGCCCGCGGTTCGATGCCCCCGCCGCTGCCGTCGCTGCGCGAGCAGGATCGCATCCGCCAGGAATGGCTGAAGCTGAGGCTCGAGCGCGTGCTGCCGACGCTGATGCGGCGCCACGGCGTCGCGATGTGGCTCGTCGCCTGCCGCGAGTACAACGAGGACCCGGTCTTCTTCTCGCTGGTCTCGCCCTCGGTGATGGCGGCCCGCCGCCGCACGATCCTGGTCTTCTTCGACCGCGGCCCGGAGCAGGGCATCGAGCGTCTCACCCTCGGAGGAGGCTCGAACGGGGGCCTGTACCGGGTCTACCGCGACCCGGACGTGGAAACCCGGGAGCTGTGGGGACAGGGGCAGTGGGCGCTGCTGCGCAAGCTGGTGGACGAACGCCGCCCGGCCACGATCGCGATCGACGCCTCGCACACGCACGCCTTCTCCGACGGGCTTTCCGCGGGCGAGCGGGAGCAGCTCGAGGCCGCGCTCGGCCCCTGGACAGGGCGCGTCGTGCGCGCCGAGAACCTGCCGCTCGAGTACGTCTCGATCCGGCTGCCCGAGATGTTGCCCCACTACGAGCAGCTGATGCGCATCTCGCACGCGCTGATCCGGCGCGCGTTCTCGAGCGAGGTCGTCATGCCGGGCAAGACCACCACGCAGGACGTCGTCTGGTGGCTGCGGCAGCGCGTGAACGAGCTCGGCCTCGGCGAGTGGTTCCCGCCCTCGGTCAGCGTTCAGCGCCCTGGCACAGGCGGCCGCGAGTTCGTCGCGACCGCGGATCGCACGGACGTGGTGATCGAGCGCGGCGACCATCTGCACACCGACTTCGGCATTCGCGCCATGGGCCTGGCGACCGATACGCAGCACGTCGGCTACGTGTTGCGCGCGGGCGAGAAGCAGCCCCCCGCGGGGCTGCTGAAGGCCCTCACGGAGTCGAACCGCCTGCAGGACCTGCTGCTCGAACGCATGCGTCCCGGCCGCAGCGGCAACGAGGTGCTGGCCGACACGCTCGCCGCGATGAAGGCGGCGGGCATCGACGGCACGGTCTATTCGCATCCGATCGGCGACCACGGTCACGGCGCCGGCCCGCTGATCGGCCTGTGGGACCGGCAGCAGGGCGTACCCGGCCGCGGTGACGTCGCGCTGCTGCCCTCCACCTGGTTCTCAGTCGAATTGCAGGCGACGCTGGCCGTGCCCGAGTGGGGAAGCCAGCGCGTGCGCTCTGCGCAGGAGGAGGACGTGGTGCTCGGCGATGACGGTCGCGCGCGCTGGGTGCTGCCGCGGCAGACCTCGTATCACCTCGTCGAGTGATCCCGCTCACGCCTCGGCGGGACCCCTTGACAGGCGAGACCGCGAGGACGATATTGGACCCGAGCTGTACAGCGCGTGCCTTTCCGCAGGAGGTGCGGTTGGAACAGGAGGCTGGGCCGCCGGGCAGTAGGGCGACCCCCTCGGGGGTCGAAGTCGTAGAGGAGTAAAACAACAGCGCCTGTGTGGCGCGAGGGCTTCGAGCCCAAAAAAGTTAGAGCCCGGCCATAGCGCCGGGCTCTTTTTTTGTGCGCTTCGCAACCCGGCGGTGCAGGTGGCTTTCCCGCGCGCGGATCCGCAGGCCGTCGCCCTCCGCTAGCGACCCAAGGGCGGCAGCGCGAAGCGCATGCGCCCTTCGTCGGTCTCCACCACCAGGCCCGTTGCGTCGATCGACCTGATCTCGGCGTCCGCCAGCCGATCTCCCGCGCGGTAGATGTTGAGAGTGCCGGTGGGACCATAGGCGAAGGCGACGAAGCCGCTCCCCGCAGTGGCGATGCCCGCGAGCCCGAGCTCGGAGACGTCGAGGTCCCTGGCGCGCAGCACGAGCGTCGGCTCGCTGCCGCTCGCGGCCACCGGCACCAGCGCCTCCTCGGCCCCGCCCGTCCTCCTGAGCACGCTGCGCCCGTCCTCGCTGGCCTCGTCGAGGCCGGAGGCGGCGATCACCGCTCGTCGCATCTCCCGCAGTGGCGTCTCGCGCGCGAACAGGCTGAGGCGGCCGAGGAAGCCCACCGGGCCGAGCGCCGCGAGCTCGGGATCGATCTCCGACATCAGCGCCAGCACCTCGCGCACGTCCGCGCGCTTCAGGCCGAACGAGGCCCGCCGCCCGTCGTCGGCCACGCCAGGCGGGCTCGCTGGCGCCTCAGCGATCGCCGCCAGCGAAACGCGCCGCAGCGGGCTCGGCTCGGAGATGCGCAAGCCCGCCTTGCGGAGCGCCGCGATCACCTCTTCCAGGCTCAGGCGTCCGAGCTCGACGTCGAGGCGGCCGCGGACGTCGCCGTCCACCACGAAGCCCTCGCCCGTCACGTGATGCAGGGCCAGGAACAGATCCGCGAGGTCGACGTCGCGCAGGCGCAGCGTCAGCGGGCCGCCAGGCTTGCGTGCCGGCGCCTCGGCCCGGATCGCGGACGCGCGCGCCGGATCGCGATCGAGCTTGCACGGCTCCGCGTCCTGCCGGAACGGATCCTCCGAGGGCAGCGGCAGCTCGGCCTCGGGCCCCGCCACCGGGACCGTGCCGCGCGCCTCGAAGCGGCGGCAGGCGCCCTGCCGGACCATCAGGAAATCCGCCACGCGGAAGAAGCCGCGCTCGAAGCGCGCCTCGAGCGCCCGGCTCGGCGCCTCGCCGACGACGAGGCCGCGCACCTGGAACTCGTCGGCCAGGCTGGCGCTCGTCAGCACCACCGGCCGCTCGCGCACGATCGCCGCCAGCTCGGCCAGGAACAGCCGCGGGTTGCGTCGCGCGCGGCGCCAGCCCGCGACGGCCTCGGTCTTGGCGAGCGCCAGCGCCTCGTCGCGCAGGAAGCCGTCGGCCTGCGCCCGGGTTAGGCCGGTCGTCGGCAGGCGCACGCCGGCGGGCGGCGCGGGCAGCGGCGCGCGCGCGGGGCGCCAGGGAAAGCGCACGACGGCCGTGAAGCGCACGAGCGCCTCCGGCGTGCCCGTGAGTGTCAGGCGCGCGACGTCGGGAAGCTGTCTGTCCAGCGCGAGCTGTCTGAAGAAGCGGTCCGCGTCGGCGTAGCGGCCGGTCGCCGAGATCTCGATCGGCTGGCTCGCGACGGGAAACTCCTCCACGGGTGGCAGGGCGACGAGCTCGACTCCGGCGAGCTGCGCCGCCGCCGCGGCCTCCCTGGCGGCGGCGAGGCCCGCCTGCGGAGCCGGCTGGTCGGGCAGCAGACGGCGCAGGGCCGCGAGCCGCTGGTCGAGGAGCTGGCGCTCCTCGGCGAAAGAGCGCTGCGGCTGCGAGGCCAGCAGCAACGCGAGCAGCAACAGCATGCGCGCGATCCTATCGCGGCCGCAGGCCGAGCTCGCCGAAGACGAAGCACCAGGTGTCGAGCCACTCCTCGAGCGCCAGCGAGATCGGCTTGCCCTGGCCGTGCCCGCCGCGCCGCTCGACGCGCAGATGGACCGGGCGGCCGGACGCCGTCGCGCGCTGCAGGCGCGCCGCCATCTTGCGCGCGTGCATCGGGTCCACGCGGCTGTCGGCCTCGCCCGTCGTCAGCAGCACCGCCGGGTAGGCGACGCCATCGCGCACGCGGTGGTAGGGCGAGTAGGCGTGGAGCCAGCGGAAGGCCTCGGGATCCTCGGCGCAGCCGTACTCGGGGATCCACAGCCGCGCGATGCGAAACAGGTGATAGCGCAGCATGTCGAGCAGCGGCACCTGGCAGACGACGGCGCGGAACAGCTCGGGCCGCTGCGTCAGCGCGGCGCCCACCAGCAGGCCGCCGTTCGAGCCGCCCATGATCGCGAGCCGCTCGGGCGCGGCGTGGCCCTCCGCGGCCAGGAACTCCGCCGCGGCCAGGAAGTCGTCGAAAGCATTCTGCTTCGAGCCCAGCATGCCCGCGCGGTGCCAAGCCTCCCCGTACTCGCCGCCGCCGCGCAGGTGCGCGACCGCGTAGAGGCCGCCGGCCTCGAGAAAGGCCAGCAGGCCGCGCCCGAAGACCGGCGTGAGGCTGACGCCGAAGCCGCCGTAGCCCGTCAGGAGCGCGGCTCCGTGTCCGTCAGCTGGGCGCTCGTGGCGGTCCAGCAGGAAGATCGAGACGCGCGTGCCATCCTTCGAGCGAAAGTGCTCGAGGCGCAGCCGGAAGTCGGCCGGGTCGATCGCAGCCTCGGCCGCGTCCCAGGTCTCCGGCTCACCGTCGGGCAGGTCCAGGCGCAGCACCCTCGGCGGCACGCCGAACGAGGAGAAGTCGGCGAAGGCCTCGGCGCCATCCCACTCGCCCGCGAGGCTCGCCAGGCTGCCGAGCGTCGGCAGCGAGACCTCGCGTCGCGCGCGGCCGTCGCGCTCGTGGAGCGTCAGCCGGGAGGAGGCGTCGCGCAGCCGCTGGACGAGCAGCGTTCCGCCCACCCGCAGCACGCTCTCGATCACGTCGTCGCCTTCGGGGATCAGCTCGCGCCAGTCGTCGCGCAACGGCCTTTCCGGATCCGCGGCCAGCACGCGAGAGCGCGGCGCGCTCTCGTTCGTCAGCACGATCAGCTCGTCGTCGTGAACCAGCGCCGCGTAGACGCAGTCGCGGCCCTCGATCAGGGTCTGCCAGCCGCCGCCGCGGCGCAGGTCCGCCAGGTAGAGATCGGCGCGGGTCCAGCCGACGGCCACCGTCACCAGCAGGAAGCGCCCGTCGGGCGACAGTTGGACGCTGGGCCAGTCCTCCTTCGCGCGCCCCTCGCCGAACACCAGCGGGTCCTCGCGCCAGTCGCGCCCGAGCAGGTGCAGGAAGACGCGGCGGTGGTAGCTCTCCTCCTCCGGCGGCACGCTGCCGGGCTCCGGATAGCGCGTGTAGTAGAAGCCGCTGTGGTCGGGCAGCCAGGCGAGCGAACAGGCCCGCGTCCCCGGGATCAGGAGATCCAGGTCGCGGCCGCTGGCCACCTCGCGCACGCGCAGGGAGCTGCGTTCGCTGCCTCCCTCGGAGACCCCGTAGGCCAGCAGCGAGCCGTCGGCGCACGGCTCCCACCAGTCGAGCGAGCGGGCGCCGTCGGCGACACCCTGTGCCGGGTCGATCAGGACGCGGTCGTCGCCCCGCACGCCGTCGCGCACGAGCAGCTGCGGCTGCTGCTCGTCACCACGGCGCTTCTCGTGGAAGTAGCGCCCGCGGCGGACGGCCGGTGCGCCGACGCTGCCGATTGCGAACAGCTCGCGCAGGCGCGCGGCGAGGCGGGGACGCTCGGGCCAGGCGCCGAGTGCCGCGCGCGCGCGCGCATCCTGCTCCTCGGCCCAGGCGACGACCTCAGGGGACTCGCCGTCCTCGAGCCAGCGCTCGGGATCGGCGACGGGCATGCCGTGCAGCAGCTCGACGATCGGATCCTGTCGAGTCAGGGCGTCTCAGAGGTCGTCGAGGTCGTCCTCGAATTCCTTGTTCTGGCCGCCGCGCTTCTTCTCCACGCGGCGTGGCCCCTTCTCCTTGAACGGCCGGCCGCCGCCGGGCTTGCTCGGCTTGCCGCCGCCGAAGGTGCGGCGGCGGGTCTCGCGCGCCTCCTCGAAGGGAGGCGTCGAGTCGCCGCCGAAGCCCCCGGGACGCGGGCCGCCGAACCCGCCCGGTCGCGGGCCGCCGAAGCCGCCGGGGCGCGGGCCCGAGAAGCCGCCCGGCCTCGGGGGCCGCGGGGCCGGTCCGGAGCCGGGGGCCCGGGGCGGACGGTCCTCGGCCTCGCTCACCCGCAGCGGGCGCCCCTTGAGGGACACGCCGTTCAGGTGCGTGATGGACTTCGGGACGCTCTCCTCGCTCTCGAACTCGACGAAGGCGAAGCCGCGCGGGCGTCCCGTCTCGCGGTCGGTCGGGACCTTCGCGTCGAGGACCTTACCAGCGGCGCTGAACGCCTCGATCAGCTCCTCGCGCGTGACGTCGAAGCTCAGATTGCCGACGAAGACCTTCTTGGAAATGGCCGTCTCTCCTGTGCGGCGGGGCGAATCGGTGCCTGGGATTCTCTATGTCCTGTGCCCGGGAATCGCCGGGACTGTAGCAGAAAGGGGCATCCGTGCCAAAGAAAAGGGCTGGCCTCCGCAAGTTGCTGTATATTCGCGGCCTTCGTGGAACGCGGCGCCTGCGCGCTAGAGCGCCGATTTCACGAGAGCGCAACCCGAGATGAGAATCGCGATCACCGGAGCCGCAGGATTCATCGGTTCGAACCTCGCCGCGAGGCTGGTCGCCCGCGGCGATGCCGTCCGTGGGCTCGACGACCTGTCCCACGGCAGCCGCGACAACCTCGAGGGGACGCTGGGGCGGCCTTCGTTCGAGCTGGTCGAGGGAAGCATCCTCGATCCTGCGACGCTCGACGAGGCGTTCCAGGGGGCCGAGGTGGTCGTCCACCTGGCGGCCGGCAAGATCCCGCGCTACACCGACGCGCTCGACACGCTGGTCACCAACGGCGAGGGCGGGCTGCAGGTGCTGCGCGCCGCCGTTCGGGCGAAGGTCCGCCGCGTGGTGCTCGCCTCCACCTCGGACTGCTACGGGCGCAACCCCGAGGTGCCCTTCAGCGAGGAAAGCGCTTCGGTGATCGGCTCGCCCCACGTGCGTCGCTGGGCCTACGCCGTGTCGAAGCTGTTCGAGGAACAGGCTCTCTTCGCCTTCCGCGAGCGCCACGGCCTCGAGGCGGTGGCGCTGCGCCTCTTCGGCGGCTACGGGCCGCGCCAGAACGTCACCTGGTGGGGCGGGCCGCAGTCGGTCTTCATCGGCCAGGCCCTGCGCGGCGAAGAGCTCGAGGTCCACGGCACGGGCCGGCAGACGCGCTCCTTCACCTACGTGGACGACCACGTCGAGGGCTTCGTGCGCGCGATCGACACCGTCGAGGCCGACGGAGCGCTGCTCAACCTGGGCGCCTGCCGCGAGATCGCGATCGAGGATCTGGCGCGCATGGTGTGGCGCCTGGTGCGCGACGACCAGCCCCGCGTGAAGCTGGTGCCGCTCCAGACCTTCGGGCGCTACGAGGACGTCGAACGGCGCGTGCCGGATCCGCGGCGCACGGCCGAGGTCCTCGGCTTCACGCCCGAAGTGCGACTCGAAGAGGGCCTGCCGCCCACGATCGCCTGGCAACGAGAGGCGATGCGCAGGGCCGGCCAGCTGTGATCCACGTCGTCGTGCCCGTCTACGACGAAGAGCCCAACGTCCCCTCGCTGCTGGAGGGCCTGCGCGAGCGGCTCGACCCGCTCGGCGTGCCCTATCGGGTGGTGGTCGTGGACGACGGCTCGAGCGACGGCACCGCCGCCGCCGCCCGCGCCGCGAGCCGGCCCGACGCGCCGGTGGAGGTCGTCTCGCACCAGCGCAACCTCGGCCCCGGAGCCGCCTTCCGCAGCGGCTTCCTGCGCGTGCTCCGCGACGCCGGGCCGCAGGACGTGGTGCTGACCCTGGAGGGCGACCGCACCAGCGATCCCGCCGTGCTGCCGAGGCTGCTGCAGCGGATCTGGGAGGAGGGCGACGACATCGCGCTCGCTTCCTGCTACCTGTTCGGCGGCGGCATCGTGGGCACCCGGCTGCATCGGGTCGGCCTCTCCCACGTCGCGAATGCGCTGATGAAGCAGACGCTCGGCCTGTCGGGGCTCGCTACGCTGTCGAGCTTCTACCGCGCGTACCACGTGCGCGCGCTGCGGGCCCTGCACGCGCGCTGGGGCGACGGCTTCATCGCGAGCCGCGGCTTCGAGTGCATGGTCGAGGTGCTCTACCGTGCGTCCCGGCTCGGGCTGCGCGTGTCCGAGGTGCCGATGCGGCTCGACGGCGGCCGCCGGCTCGGGCGCAGCAAGATGCGCGTGCTGCGCACCTCGCTCGCGTATTTCCGGCTGATGGCGCAGGCGCGTCTGGGCCGGCTGTAGGCCGCGCGATGGGCGCCGCGGGGTTGGGCTGGCTGGCGCTCGCGGCGTACGTGGCGATCGCGCTGGCGCTCGCCTGGCGCGGCTCGCGCCGTACGGGAGGGGTCGCCAGCTACGCCGTCGGCAACCGCGATCTGCCCGCGCCGGTCGTGGGCCTCTCGCTGGCGGCGCAGCTCACCTCGGTCGCCACCTTCGTGATCAACCCCGGCCTCGTCCACGCCTTCGGCCTGTCGGCGCTGCTCGGCTACGGTGTCTGCGCCGGGCTCGGCATCGGGTTCGGCCTGGCGCTGCTCTCGCCGAGCTTCCGCGACCACGGCGCGCGCGTGCGCGCGCTGACCGTGCCGCAGTGGATCGGCGCGCGCTACGAGTCGCCGGGCCTGCGCGTGCTGTTCGCGGTTCTCTCGCTCGGCCTCGTGAGCTTCGCGGTGCTGATCGTGGTGGCGCTCGCGCTGGTGCTGGGCAACCTGCTGGTCCAGCCGCCCGACCGGGTCGCGGTGGCGCTGGTCGTCTTCGTCTTCGCCGGCGTGCTGTTCGGCGGGGCGACCGGCCACGCCTGGACGAACGCGGCGCAGGCCCTGGTGATGCTGGTGGTGGCCTGCGTGCTGATCGCCGGGGGGCTGCCGCACCTCGGGTCCGAGCCGGGGCTGCTCGCGCGTCTGCGCGCGATCGATCCCGTGCTGGCGAGCCCGACGAATCCCGCCTCCCCCTACTTCCGAAACGGTTTCGAGACGTTCTTCTGCAACGCGGTGGTGGGCTTCGCCATCGTCTGCCAGCCTCACGTCCTGGGCAAGGCGCTCTACCTGCGCGAAGCACGGCAACTGCGCCCTTACCTCGCGACGGCGATCGGCGCTGGCATCGTGTTCACCGGGGTGCTGCTGGTCGGGGTGTGGGCCCGGCTCGAGCTGCCCGCGGGCCCGATCGCGATCGACCGCGTGATCCCGACCTGGATCGGCCTGAGCTTCAGCCCGGCCGCGCAGGTACTGATCGCGGTGGGAATGCTGTGTGCCGGCCTCTCGACGCTCGAGGGCATTCTGCTGGCGCTGTCGAGCATCCTGGCTGTGGACGTCCACCCGCTGCTCCGCGAGGCCAGCGACGATCGCGACGCGCTGCGCTTCGGGCGCCTGGGCCTCTGCCTGCTGGGCCTGGTGATCGTGGCGCTCGCCTTCTGGCAGCTCGAGCACCCGACGGGCGGCTCCGTCGCGATCTTCGCCCAGTACGGCGTCTACCTTCTGTTCACGGCGTCGTTCGTGCCGCTCTTTTGCGGCATGTTCCTGCCGGGCGTCGAGCGCAGGCTCGTGACGGGCGGCGTCGTCGCCGCTCTCGCCGGCTACCTGCTGACGGCCGTGCTGCGGCCGACGCCGCTCGCCAACAACCCGGCGGTGCTGGCCACCCTCGGCATCGGCGCCGGCGCCGCCGTGGTCGCGGCCGGGCTCGCCCTCCGGCGGCTGCGCCGCGGGTAGGACCGCGCCGTCCTAGGGCAGGCGCAGCGCCGGGTCGCCCAGCAGGTTGAAGCCCAGTACTGCCGGCAGCGCGTTCGGCGCGGCGGACGCTGCCGCCTTGGCGTCGCGGATCGCGTCGCCGAGGGTCACGCCGGGCCGCAGGCGCGCGTAGAGCTCGCGGGCCAGCACGGCCTGGGCGCCCGCGTCGCTGATGCCAGCGGGACCGAAGCTGGCGACCGCGCCGCCGTTCGGCAGCAACACCAGCGCCTCGCCGACGCTCGCGGCGTAGGGGTACTGGTACCACTGCGAGAGGCAAGCCCAGGCCAGCACCAGCGATTCGTTGCCACCGGCGACCGCCGCGATCGCGTCGGTGGTCAGCAGGCCCTCGTCCGCCCACTGCTCGGCGCCACCGTGGCCGAAGTAGTGGACGCTGCCGCCGGCGCGCAGCGCGGCGGTGAGCCGCGCACGGGCCTGGGCCAGGCCGTCACTGATCTCCGCCCACTCGGGCGTGACGCCGTAGGCCGCCGCGGCCTCCTCGGCCAGGCTGCGGAAGCTGATGCCGCGGCCGCCGTTGTCGACGGCGAACAGCGGGGGAGTCGCGGCGCTCGCGAGCACCGCCGCGCCGCGCTCGAGCTTGGCTGCCAGCGCGTCCGCCTCCTCGGCGGTGCTGGCCGGCAGACGGCCGATCGCGACGTCCGGCCGCCCGTCGGCGTCGAGATCCGCGTAGAGGTTCTCCGAGACGACACGGCCCCACTGCGCGTCCCAGCCGTAGAGGGACGGCAGGAAGCTGCGCAGTCCCAGGCCCTCGCGGTCGGTGGGGTCGTAGCTGTCGTCGCCCAGCAGCAGCACGTAGCGCAGGCGGCCGCCCCGCGCGGCGTGCCGCACCAGCTCCCGCACGGCCGCGGCCTCGACGTGTCCGCCGCTGAAGCGATCGTAGGCGCGCTCCACGTCCACGACCGCGACCTCGAAGCCGTCGGCCTCCTTCGCGCGGGCGATGCGCTCCGCGGCCGCCACGAAGTCGGGGTGGGTGACGATCAGGTACTCCGCTTTGCGCAGACCGCGGGCCAGCGTCGGGTCCCAGCGGCGCACCGCCACCGGCGCGATCTCGCGCGCGGGCGGCTGGGGAATGCCCAGATCGACGAAGTCGAGGTACAGGCCGGGGTAGTCCGCGCCGAACGCGCCCGTCGCCTGGTCGACGATCTCGATCGTGTTGCCGGCCTCGTGCAGCGCTTCCGCCGGCAGCCAGCCGTCGATCACCAGCTCGCCCGCGGCCCGCAGAGTGGTGCGCGCGACCTCCTGGCCGTTGATGCGGATCCGCAGATCGTGGGTGGCGAAGCTGGCCCTGACGAAGCCGATGCGGACCGGCACGTCCCCTGCGAGACCAGCTGGGAGCCCGGGCAGGTCGAAGCGCGCCCAGTCGGCCGACCACTCGTCGTACGGCCACGGCGTGCCGTCGCCGAAGACGAGGTCCCACACCCACGGGTCGGAGCCCTCCGGCACGCTCGCTACGAAATAGCTGTCGCGTTCCGCGCGGCGGAAGCCCGGCGCCGGCGCCTCGGCCCAGCGCGTGAGCGGCGCCTGCAGCTCCGGTATCTCGCCGCTCCACGTCAGCAGGTAGACGCTGCCGCCGTCGTAGGCAGTGGGCGAGCCCTCGGCTTCGAACGCGAGCGCCCACGGGGCGCCCGAGCCGTCGCGCTCGAGCTGGAAGGCGACGTTCTGCCCTTCGCGGCTGAGACGCAGCCGATCGATCCGCGGACGCGCCGGCGCGCCGGCCGCCCGCAGCTCGGCCCACGGCACGCGCAGCGTGCCGCTCTCGTCGATCTCGATCACGACCCCTGCGCCGCCCGCGCCGCGGGCGCGCCCCTGACGCCGGCCCCTGTACTCCGAGCGTCTCGCGCCCTCGCCCTCGGTCGCGCGGCGCTGCCGCGCCCAGCGCGCGGTCTCGACCACGGCAGCGATGCGGTCGTACTGGCGTTCGAGCCGCTCGTCGCCCACCGCGAAAGGCCCCAGCAGGTTGACGCCGCCGTCCGTCTCCAGCTCCTCGACGAGGACGTAGGGGCTGCCGATCGGAGCGGTATGGACGTCGTAGAACTGCGGGCGCTGCGAGTCGGAGCGCTCCGCGCGGACGATGTCGGCCGTCAGCGGGACGCGCGCGCCCTGGCCGGCGTGATCCGCCACGCCGTAGAGGCGGAAGCCCGTGGTGCCCCTCTGGAACCCTGTCGCGAAGCGCACGCGGCCGGCGGCCTCGATGCGGATGCCGCGAACCGTGGCGCGGGTCAGCGCGGTCGTGGTGTCGGCGCGCAGCGCGCAGAGCGGGCCCAGGTACTCGCTCCAGGCGCTCGCCGCGCCGAACGGGGTATAGGAGCCCCAGCTCGTCGCGTTCGCCGGCGGGTAGGCCGTGGTCGGCTCGCCGGTGATCGCGAAGCTGGTGGCCGTGCCGGGGTCGAGCGTGACCTCGAAGACGAGCGTCGCGATCTGACCTGCCGCCAGCGTGCCGTTGATCGTGCAGGCGGCGAGGCTCGTCGTCAGCGTGGAGGCGGTGCAGGTCGTCGCGGTCGCATCGATCCAGGGCTCGAGCGCCACGGCGGTGTCGATCGCGAGCGCCGGGTTCGCCACGCTCGCCGGCACGCCGATCGAGATCACGGGGTTCGACAGCGTCGCTCCACCCGCGGGGTTCCGCAGCGTCGCGGCGACCGCGAGCCGCGTCGTCTGGCCTGCCGTCGGCGTCGCGGGGCCGCTCACCCACACGAAAGCGGTCGTCAGCGTCGGCTTGACCGGCGCCGTTGGCGTCGCCGTCCCCAGGGCGACGCTGTACCCGTTCGGCAGGTAGGTGCGAATCGGGTTCGCCGGGTTGCGTGGGAAGTTCGCCGGGTTGGTGGTCCAAAGGGCGAGGTCGGCGAAGCGCCAGTCGATGAAGTTCTGCTGGGCGCCAGCGCCGGCGTTGACGCCTGGCGTGGTGTCGACGCGGTAGAGGCCGTAGTTGTCGTTGCGCTCGTTGAAGCCGGTCGTGGGCTCCACGCCGACCGTGTCCTCCTCGTGGACGTTGTTGCCGCTCATCGGGTCGAGGCTGGTCGTCGCGCCCAGGGCGTCGAGGATCGAGCCCGTCGCACCGGCGCCGGAGCCGCCCGCGGTGTCGTCCATGTCGAAGTTCGACGAGAACACCTGACAGCCGCGGTCGACGTACGGGTAGAAGGTCATCGGCGCCGAAACCTGCGCGGTGCGGGTGCCGTTGGTCGCCGCGGCGCCGTACTGCATCGTGGTGTCGGGATTGGCGGTCCGGCCGATCGTGAACACGTTGTAGTGGGGGTCGCTGGCCGCCGGCGGCTGAGACGGGTCCGCCATGCCCTGGCGGACGTCCACGCCGAATACGTTGCCTTCGTCGGAGTTGGCGGTGCTGGTGATGCGGAACTCGTAGACGCCCGGGGTGAGCCCCGTGAAGCCGACGTTACCGCCAGCGCCGCTGTCGATGTCGAAGAAGCCGGTCGGCGCGAAGCGCCGCAGCTCGTCGACGGAGTTGTTCAGGTTGTTGACCGTCGCGAGCGCCGCGCCGCCGCAGGTGGCCAACGTCGTGCACGGGCCGAGCAACTGGTAGGTGGTGCGGAAGTCGTTGTCGCCCAGGTTGTAGTCGAAGGCGCCGCTCGTGCCTGGATCGAAGACGAGGATCTCCAGCGTGGTGCCCGTCACCTCGATGAAGAGGCGGATCTGGTGCACCACCTCGCCGTCAGCGGAGGCCCCGTCCGTGCCGCGAAGGACGAACCAGCCCGGCGGGAGCTGGGAGCTGACCGCGTTGAACGTCCCGTTGGCGTTGAGGCCTGTCGGCACGCCGAACGTGCCGGCGTCGGCTGCGGGCGGCGCGAGGAGCGCGAAAGGTATGAGAGCGACAGCGAGGAGCGCGGCGGAGGGGGCCCGTCCCCGGAGCGAGTTCTGCCACACCTGAAACCTCCGGGTCAGTGTCGGCATCGGCCGACCTTGGTAATTGTAGCTGGCATCGGCCGCCGAGCGGTGGAGTCCCCGGGACGGGTTGTGATCCATCTCACAGGCCTGTCGCATTGCGGCAGAGGCGCGCATCCTGGCATCCCTCAGCGCAGCGTTTGCGCGTCAGCGGGGTCGGCCGCGGGGAGGCGGCCCCGGAAGTGCCCGTAGGCGGGCCCATCGAGCTCCCGCACACGGGTGGCGTACTCGGCCTCGGAGACGGATGTCCGCCAGTGCCCGGTCAACCGGCCCACGGCGATCGTGCCGAGGAAGAGCAATGCGACGAGCGCCGCAAAGGCCGCCGGCCGCAGAGGGCGCGCGACCGGGCGTGGCGCCTCCACGCGCAGCGCGGTCGGCACCGGGCAGGCCGCCACGCACGACAGGCAGCCGAAGCATTCGTCCGAGCGCACTCGCGTCAGGCGCGCGACCGGCAGGCGGGAGGGGCAGGCCTTCGTGCACAGGCCGCAGTCGATGCACGCGTCGGCGTGACGCGTGACCTTGAACGGCGACAGCAAGGAGGCGAGGCCCAGCAGCGCGCCGTAGGGGCACAGATAGCGGCACCAGAAGTAGGGAATCACCAGCGAGAGCAGGGCGAGCCCGGCCATCACCTGGATGACGCCCGGCGTGGCGCGCTCGAAGAAGTAGAGCATCTTCACGTCGGCGACGCGGCTGTAGGGCGAGTCCAGAAACGCGGCGATCTCGGGCGGCGCCATCACCGCGAAGATCGTCCAGGCGAAGAATGCCAGCAGCGCGTATTTCAGCCCGCGCAGCGGAAGGTCCAGCCAGCGCGGGGGCGCGAGCGTCCGGCCGAAGGTCCAGCGACCGGCATCCGCGAGCAGCTCGGACAGCGTGCCGATCGGGCAGATCCAGGAGCAGAACGCCTTCTTGAGCACGATCGACGTCACGAGCACGGCCAGCAGGATGACCAGGGCCGCCGGACGCACCGGGTGGACCTCGCCGGTGCTCCACAGGTGCCGCAGGGACATCAGTGCCGCGATCGGCAGGAAACCCTCGACCCCGCCCGGCCGCGAGACGGCCGTTCCACCCTGCTCGATCCCGCGCACCCAGCGCACGAACTCGAAGCCGATCGAGAGCACGAGGAGAGCCGAGCCGATCTGGACCGCGCGGCGGAGCCGCGTCACCCCCCGAAACTGGTTTCGCAACTCGGCCGCCTTCAGGACACCCATCGCTCGCCTCCCCCAGGAGGCAAGCTACCCGTATGCACAGAGGACGCCATGATCGGCGTCATAGGGTGACAATCCCGCGCCCCCCGGGCCTGCGCGAGCTGCGCATCGAGCCGCAGCGCGAAGCCTCTCAGAGCGTGTAAGTCCCGCCGTCAGATGCCGTTGTCTCCCATCGCAGCCCGAGAAGCACCGGGCCCCTCGGTCTTGGCGCGCGCCTTGCAAATTCTCCACGCCGGCCCCCTCGCCTCAACCCTGGGGGACGCGCCCTGGTCCAATAATCGGCCACACGATGCGAAGCACCCTCCACGCCGGACTCGTCGTCCTGGCTCTCGCCGCGCCCGTTTTCGCCCAGGACCCGCCCGCGACGCCGCGCGCCTATCTGATCTCGGCCGGCACGCTGGCGTTTCCCGCGCCCGTCGACTCGAACAGCCCGGTCGTTCGCGACGGCACGGAGGTGCTCGCGTTCAACTCCGTCGGGCACCCGGTCGTGAGCTACGGTCCCTCCATGACGTCCCTGCAGCCCGTGGGTCCCGTCGTCCTGCCGACGGAGGTGCGGGGCGGCCTGTGGATGGAGGCCGTGGTGCGGGCGCCCGACGGGACGCTCTACGGTTACTACCACAACGAGCCGCCGGGCGTCTGCCCCGACTACCCGCATCTCACCGCGCCCCAGATCGGCGCCGCGCGCTCCAGCGACGGCGGCGCGACGTGGAAGGACCTCGGCCTGATCCTGACCGACGTGCCGGGTCGCATCGTGTGCGACACGCCGAACTCGTACTTCGCGGGAGGCGTCGGCGACTTCTCGGTGGCGCTCGACGCCGGTTCGCAGCTCCTCTACATCTTCTTCAGCATCTACGGCGGCGACGTGTCGGAACAGGGCGTCGCCGTCGCGCGCCTGGCCTTCGCCGACCGCGACGAGCCGGCGGGCCGTGTGCGCAAGTACTTCGGCGGGGCGTGGGACGAGGCCGGCCTCGGCGGCTTCGCCACGGTCATCTACCCGGCGGTCACTGCCTGGGAGTCGGCCGCCCCCGACGCGTTCTGGGGCCCGTCGGTCCACTGGAACACCTACCTCGGCCAGTGGGTGATGCTGCTGAACCGCACGGAGGACGTGGATTTCCACAACGAGGGGATCTACGTGGCCTTCGCGACCTCGCTCGAGGACCCGAGCGCCTGGTCGCAGCCGCAGAAGATCCTCGACGGTGGGGACTGGTACCCGCAGGTCGTCGGCGACGACGCGGAGCAGGGTACCGACAAAGTGGCCGGGCAGGCCGCCTGGTTCTTCCTGAGCGGGCGCTCCCGCTGGCTGATCGTGTTCGACCAACCGGGCCTGGCCGCCCAGTCCCGCGTCGGAACCGTGGCCGCGCCGACCGTCGCGCGGCCCATCCCCCGCGAGGAGCCGACCCGGCGCCGCCGCCGCGGCTGAACAGGCCTCAGGGCAGCGGCTCGATCCTCAGTTCGTAGACGCGCAGGCCCAGCCGCCGCCGGTCCCCGTTGCGCTGCACGCGGTCGGGCACGAACGTGCGGTCCGTCGCGAGCGTCACCTCACGGAACGCCGGCGCGCCGGGCGCAAGCAGCGTCTCGAGGCGGAACTCGTTGCCGTCGACGACCGCACGGGCAACCTCGGCCCCGTCGACCGCCAGCGCCAGGCGCGCACCGGCGCCGACGTACTCGCTGGGCACGCGCCCCGCGATCGTCAGGCGCGCCCCGCCCGCGGGCACGTGGGCGAGCGAGACCGCGCGCGCCGAGGTCCAGCGGAAGGACCGATCGTCCTCGTCGGTCTCGGGATAGAACCAGCCGCCCGCGGGCACTAGCGCCGCCGCATCCCGCGGTCCGTAAGCGAGGCCTTTCAGCGCGAACGGCGCGCCCTCGGCGGCGCCCGCGCGGTGGGTGCGCGCGACGAGCTCGCGATAGCCGCCTTCCGCGTCCGCTGCCTCGAGCAGCAGGCCGCGCGCGACGGGCTCCACGCACGGGAACGAGCCGAGCGGCCGGCCTTCGAGCTCGAGGTCGACCCCGTATTGCGCGCCGGCCCCGATCGGCTCGCCCGACACCATCAGGAAGCTCGCCTGGAGCGAGCGGCGCAGGTAGGCCCGCCGCTCGGTCAGCGCCGGCATCTCCGAAAGACGGCCCGCCTCGAGCGAGAGCACGAAGCCCTTGCCCGCGAACCAGCGGGGCGGATCGATGCGAACGAGCTCCGCGCGGTTGGGCCGGGCGCCGGTCATGAACAGGTCGGCCCGGAACGGCCAGCTCCAGCGGCCCAGCGAGCGGCGGGCGGCCGGATCGATCGACTCGAGATCGGTGCGCGACGGATCGCCGACGAACAACACGGGCTTCGAGCCGCCGCGCAGCCAGTAGTCGCCGAGTCCGCGTGCCGCGCCGCCGGGCGGGCTCTCCAGGCGCTCGGCCTCGGCGAGCTCGCGCAGGTAGTCGAGGAAGATGTAGTGGCTCGACACGACGTAGTCGCCCCCCGCGACCAGCCGCCCCGCCTCCTGGAGCGCCGCGACGGGCGGGCTCGCGGCTCGCGAAAAGGCGCTCAGGGCGGGCAGCGTGAGCGCGGCCGACCAGGCCGCCAGCGTCAGGCCCGCGGCCGCCGCCAGCGCCGGCAGAGAGGCCCGCGGCAGCGCGCGCTGCCCGAGCGCGACGGCGCCCTCGACGGCGAGCAGGGCGAAGAAGGGGACGTAGAGCAGCGCGTAGCGAACCGTGTCCACGTGCTGCAGCAGCAGGTGGGCCAGCAGGTACGGGACGAACGCGAGCAGCGTGAGGCCGAGCGCTCGGGGCCGCCGCGCGAGGGCGATGAGGCCGATCGCCGAGAGCCCGAGCACCACCGCGGCCAGGGCCGGCGAAACCCACGGCCCCGCGAGCACGAGTCGCCCCGCGTGAGCCACGCGGTTCAGCGTCAGGTGGTTGAGCAGCGGCTCGGCCGCGACCGCCTGCTCCATCGTGTCCGAGAAGGCGTGCAGGTAGGCGCCCGGGCCGCCCGCGGCCACCACTACCGGCGTCAGCCACAACACGGAGCCCGCCGCGGCGAGCAGCAAGCTCCGAGCTCGCTCTCGGCCCGTCGCTCGGCCGAGGGCCAGAGCCCAGAGCGGCACGGTCAGCAGCAGCGATTGCAGTCTCACGCCCGGAGACACACCGACGAGCAGCGACGCCACGCCCAGCGTACGCCGGCCGTCGAGGCTGGCGACGAGCAGTGCCTGCGCGACCACGACGAACAGCAGGCCGGTGCTGTCGCTCATCGGCCGCGCTCCGTTGAACCACAGCACGGGGCAGGCCAAGGTCACGAGCGTTGCCGCGACCGCGATGCCCGGCGAGCTGGCGAGCGCTCCGAAGAGCGCCAGAAGCGGCAGCAGCAGCAGCGCCTGGGAGAGGCCGGAGAGTGCCGCGAGGGTGCGCGCCGGCGAATCGGAAACGAGGCTCAGCAGCTTGCCCAGCGCGACGTACACCGGATAGCCGGGGGGATGGGGCTGGTGGAGGGCGGGGTCGAAGCGCTCGAGGGCTCGCGCGAAGTTCGTCGAGTCCACGTCCTCGAGCGTCGGCGGCAGGAAGGCCAGCCGGCTCAACAGCAGGAAGATACTCGCCAGCAGGAACCAGCGGGAGCGCAGGAGCGGCGGAAGCGAGGCGAGGGCCACGATGTCGGGTTCGCTACCTGTCCAGCTCCGGAGGGAGGGGCCTCGCGCCGGACAGAAGCGGCCGAAGCTTGTCGCCCGCCGCCGCGGCTGTCAACCCGCGCGAGGCGAGGCCGGCGCGGGACTACGGCGTTCGGAACTCGTCGCGCGGGAACAGGTCCGTGTTCGCCTGCCACTCGACGTCGCCCGCGATCGGCGGGGCGGCCGTGCGCAGGCTCTGCCGGAGCTGCTCGACCACCCCGGGGCCCAGCCAGTCGCGCACCGCCGGCGTGTCGGCGCGTGCGATCCAGGCGGCGACGTCGCCGGGGATCGGGTCCATGCCGCCGATCAGGTACTCGAAGAGGCCGTGGTTCAGCACACGCACGTGCGGAAACACTTCCACGAAGGCCGCCTTCACTCGTGGCGTGGGCGACCAGGCCGACATCACGCCGCCGGGCTTGAGGCGCCGCGCGCAGGCCTCGAAGAACTCGACCGAAAATAGGTTGCCCGCGAAGGCGCCCCAGGGCGGCGGTGGATCCGTCTGGATCACGTCGTAGCGGGCCGTGCCGCGCTCGAGGGCGCTGCGGCCGTCCTGTAGCACGATGCGGATGCGCGGGTCGTGCAGCAGCCGCTCGAGCTGCGGGTCGGGCCGGCGTGCGAGCTGCTCCGCCAGCAGGCGCGGCTGGGGGCGGGCGAGCTCGTAGACGACGACGCTGCGGGTCTCGCGGCGGCAGCTCGCGGCCCAGGCCGTGTCCCCGGAGCCGAGTCCGACCACGGCGATCTCGAGCGGAGCCGGATGGATCACGCCGGGTGTCGCGCCCATCACGGAATGCATGCCTCCGTAGGGCAGCCAGCTGTTTCCCTTGCCGTTCACCATCACTTGGTGCGCGTAACGGCTGCCGCTCGTGATGGCGACGACCGCCGAAGCATCCTCGCCGAGCGGCGCATCGGGCGCGGCCCCGTTGAGGCGGCCCCAGAGCGCGCGCTGGCCCGGCAGGGCCAGGGCGCAGGCTACGAGCGCCGCGCCCAGCGCAGCGAACGGCCAACGCCTTCCGGCGGGGGAGCGCGCGAAGCCGACGGCGACGAAGACGAGGCCGGCGAGGCTCAGCGCCCGCAGCGTGCCGGTGGAGCCGAGCCACTCGAGCCCGACGAGGCCCACGCCGAGGCTGCCGAGAACGCCGCCCGCGATGTTGGCTGCCTGCAGCAGGCCGACGGTGCGCCCGCTGCGCCGGACGTCGCGCTGAAGCGCCTGCTGCAACGCGACGAAGGAGAGGCCCATCAGGAACGTGGGCGCGCCGTACAGGAAGAGCGGCAGGACCAGGTAGAGCCGCGCAAAGACCAGCGCGCGCCACTCCTCGCCCAGGCCGAAGCCCTCGTAGCCGGGCCAGTAGCCGGCGAACCAGCCCAGGCCGGGCCAGTCGAGCGGCAGCCGGGCCAGCAGGATCACCGCCAGCGCGGCCAGCAGCGGGATCGCGGCCTGCGCGACGAGGAAGAGCCGGAGCGGGTTGCGCCAGCGCGGCGCGCGCAGCGTGCCGACGAAGGTGCCCGCCGCCAGGCCGCCGAGGAAGATGCCGAGCACGGTGCCGAAGGTGAAGGCGGTAGCCTTGACGGCCACGTCGATCACGCGGAACCAGACGATCTCCAGCGAGAGCGAGACGAGCCCCGACAGCGCATAGAGGGCGAGCCAGACGCGCTCCGTTTCCGAGGCCCCGTGGCCGCCCGTGCCCGCCGGCGGCGACATGCCCTCCACCTCCGCGAGGCCTTCCTCGCCGCCGGCGGCGGCACCGGCCCGCCAGAGGCCGAAAGCACCGAGCGACGCCGTCAGGCTGACGCACGCGCCCGCCACCAGGGCGCCGTCGATGCCGAAGAAGCGCACGAGCAGCCAGGGGGTCGCCCAGGCGCCGGCGGCCGCGCCGAGCACGTTCAGCGAATAGAGCACGCCGATCGTGCGCCCGGCGTGGGCCACGTCCTCGACCATCGCCCGGGTCAGGAACGGGAGCGACATGCCCATCAGAGCGGTCGGCGGCAGCAGCGCGGCGACGTGCAGCAGGGCGTCGCGCCACGGCACGCCGTAGAGCCAGCCGAGGCGCCGGTAGAGCAGGTCGTAGTAGAGCGGCGCGCTCCCCAGCGCGAAGAGCCCGATCGCCGCCTCCAGCGCGGCGAACAGCAGCAGCGCGCGCCGCCTCGAGACGCGCGCGCTGAGAACACCGCCCCAGTGGCTGCCAGCGCCCAGCCCGAGCATGAACGCGGCCACCACCGAAGCGACCGAGTAGACGCCGACGCCGCTGTGCAGCACCAGGATGCGCTGCCAGGCGACCTGGTAGACGAGCGCGGCTGCGCCGCTCAGCAGGAACAGGAAGCCCGCGGCGGCGAGACGCGGCTGGAGCAGCATGTGGTTGCCCCCCCGCCCGTCAGAAGCGGGCGCGGAGAGCCGGGGTCTACAGCTGGCAGACCGTGGCTTCGGCGCTCGAGACCTTGAACTCGCCGGGCGCCTCGACGTTCAGCTCCTTGACGACGCCGTCCTCGAGCACCATCGAGAAGCGCTTGCTGCGCGTGCCGAGGAAGAACTTCGAGCCGTCCAGCTCGAGCCCGATCTGCTTCGTGAACTGCCCGTTTCCGTCGGACAGCATCAGCAGCTTGCCCTGGGCGCCCTTGGAGCGCGCCCAGGCGTCCATCACGAACGGGTCGTTCACCGCCATGCAGGCGACCGCGTCGACTCCCTTCGCCTTGAACTGCTCGACCTGCTCGACGAATCCGGGCAGGTGCTGGTTGGAGCAGGTGGGGGTGAAAGCTCCCGGTACCGAGAACAGCACCACCTTCTTGCCCTTGAAGATCTCGTCGGTGGTGATGGGCTTGGGTCCCTCGGAGGTCATGTGCATGAAGGTGCCCTGGGGAAGCCGCTCGCCCTTCTGAATCGCCATCTGTGTCGCTCCTATCGAGAATCGGGTCTTGAGGTCGGAAGGGGATTTTATCAGCGACGGGCCTCCGCCTCGGGGGCCGAGACGCGGGATCGCGTTCGGGCGAGAATGTCGGCCTCGGGTCCCTGTCCCGAGCGATCACTCATGGAACCTGGTTCAAAGCCGGCGTCGCGCATGCCTCGGGACCCCGGCGCCGGCGAGCGACGCTCCGACCGCCGGGCCTGGTTCGAGGCGGGGGAGGCCTCGTGCGCGCCCGCGCCCGATCTCCGCCTGCGCCCCTGGCGGCTCGCGCTGCTCGGGCCGCCGGGCGTGGGCAAGGGCACGCAGGCCGAGATCCTGAGCGGCCGCCTCGGACCCTGCCACCTTTCCACGGGCGACCTCTTCCGCCGCAGCGGCGAGATGCAGCCGTGCGAGCGCACCCCGGCGCTCGAGCGCGCACAGCAGGCGATGCGCGCCGGCCGGCTCGTCTCCGACGACACGGTGCTGGCGCTCGTGCGCGAGCGCGGGCGTTGCCTGCACTGCCGTGGCGGCTTCCTGCTCGACGGCTTCCCGCGCACGCTGGCGCAGGCTGAGGCACTCGACGTCCTGCTGCGCGAGGAGCGGCTCTCGCTCGACGCCGTGCTCAGCTACGAGCTGCCCTTGGAGGCCATCGCCTCGCGCCTCGGGAAGCGGCGCACCTGTGGGGGCTGCCGCGCGATCTACCACCTCGAGGCGCGACCGCCGGCCAGCCATGGCGTCTGCGACCACTGCGGCGACGTGCTGGTGCAGCGGCAGGACGACAGCCGCGAGACCGTCGAGGTGCGCCTGGCGACGTACCTGCGCGAGACGGAGCCGCTGCGGGCCTACTATGCCTCGCGCGGCCTGCTGCGGCCGGTGGCGGCCGAGGGTGCGCCCGCCGAGATCTACGAGCGGACTCTGCTCGCGCTGCGCCCGGCCTGATTTCAGGCCGGCTTCCCGAGCCCTACCACGCGCCGGATCCGGCCGTCGCCGGCGAGTTCGAACACGTTCGTGCCCGTGCCGCGCGGCGTGCCGTCCGGCCCTCTCGACGTCCAGTCGGCGAGCGCCGTGCCCTGGCACTGGCGGACCTCGCCGGCGCGCTCGAGTCGCGCGCCCGGCATGTGCATCTGCACGGCGGCCAGGTGGTCGGCGAGCTCGGCGCGCCCGGCGACGCAGCCCCAGGCGTCGCGGAAGACGACGTCCTCCGTCGTCAGTTCCGCCAGGCCCGCCGCTCGCGCCGCCGCGTCCGTCTCGTTCCAGAGCGAGAAGAAACGGTCGATCCGCTCGGGCGCCTCTGCCTGCTCTTCGCGAGCCGCCACGTTGGCGAACACCGCGAGCTGGTAGCGCCAGCCGGCCAGGTGCAGGTCGCGGATCGCCGCGTCGCTCACCTGGTGTCGCAGGCTGAGGCGCGTGCCCGCGGGGTCGTCGGCGAGCGTGATCGTCACGCGCGAGCCGCCCGGCGGGATCGGCTTGCCGGGGTCGTCGTAGCCGTAGCTGAACACGACGCGCTCGTCGGGCTGAAGCTCGATCACCTCGCCCGAGGCCGTGACCCCGTTCGGGTAGCGGATCAGCACGGCGCCGCCCGGGCGCCCCTCGATGCGCGAGCCCTGGCCCCACCAGTCCGCGAAGCGCGCGGGGTCGGTGAAATAGCGGAATACCGTCGCGCGCCGCGCGGCGATCACGATCGTGCGCTCGAGCTCGAAGGGCAGTGTCGTCATCTCCTTCTCCTCTTCTGGGGCCGCGGCCCGCGCCGCGCCTCTTCAAGCTCCGCGCGCAGCTTGAGCCGATACAGCGCGTCGTCCCAGCTCGTCTCCAGCCACTCGCGGAACGGCCCGAGCTGCTCGCGGCGGGCCTGGTAGAGGCGCGAGCGGCCCTCGCGCCGGACCGACACAGCGCCGGCCTGCTCCAGCAGGCGCAGGTGCTGGGAAACCGCCCCGAACGTGACATCGGCGAGCGCCCGGTGGATCTCGCCCGCGCTGCGCTCGGCCCGCCAGACCAGGCGCAGGATCTCGCGCCGGCGCGGGGCCTGCAGCGCCTTCAGCGCCTGCTGCATGACTTTAATTTAGAAAAAACTAAACTATTGTCAACCCTCCAGCTCGCGCGGCCGCCGGGACGCGAGTCGTAGACGTCCAGCCGGGTGGAGGATCCAGGCGGGCGGACGTACGTCCACGAAATCGCACCGGAACTCCGGCCCGCTACGCTTCGTCTAAGGTAGCGACTCCCCAAAGACCCCCACACACGAGGAGGACATGCTTCTGAACCTGCTCCCGGTGCTGGCGCTCGCGGCGGGCGCCGCGGCGCCGACGATCCCGGTCGAGTACCACAAGCTCGACAACGGCCTGAAGCTGGTGCTCTCGGAGGACCACACCGCCCCGACCGCGACGGTGGCCGTCTACTTCAACATCGGCTTTCGCATCGAGCCGAAGGACCGCACGGGTTTTGCCCACCTCTTCGAGCACATGATGTTCCAGGGCTCGCAGAACCTCGGCAAGATGGAGTTCATCCGCCTGGTGCAGTCGAACGGCGGCATCCTGAACGGCTCCACCCGCTTCGACTTCACCAACTACTTCGAGGTCGTGCCCTCGCACGCGGTGGAGACGGCGCTGTGGGCCGAGGCCGACCGCATGAAGGGCCTGGCGATCGACCAGGACAACCTGACCAACCAGCAGGGCGTCGTCAAGAACGAGGTCAAGGTCAACGTCCTCAACCAGCCCTACGGCGGCTTCCCCTGGATCGACCTGCCGATGGCGGCCAACCAGAACTGGTACAACTCGCACAACTTCTACGGCGACCTCGACGACCTCGACGCCGCGACGCTCGCGGATGTGAAGGCGTTCTTCGAGAAGTACTACGCCCCGGCCAACGCCGTGCTCGTCGTGCGCGGCGACATCGACAAGGCGCAGACGCTCGCCTGGGTGCGCAAGTACTTCGGCGCGATCCCCTCCGGTCCCGCGCCGCAGCGGCCCGACATCTCGGAGCCGCGGCAGGAGCAGGCGAAGCGCGACACCCGCAGCTACCCGAAGGCCCCGCGACCGGCGCTGGCGGTGGGCTGGCACATGCCGCCGCGCAACACGCCCGACTACTACGCGATGGGCCTCGTCGACCAGCTTCTGCTGCAGGGCGCCGACAGCCGGCTCTACCAGGCGCTCGTCCAGAAGCGCGGCCTGACCGGCGAGGTGGACGGCGGCATCAACTGGCCGCTCGGCGACATGTTCGACATCGACGGCCCCACGCTCTTCACCGTCACGCTCTTCCACGACTCCGACAAGCCGGCCGACGAGATCCTGAAAGCGCTCGACGCCGAGGTCGAGGCGCTGCGTACGAGGCCCGTCGAGCGCGCCGAGCTCGAGCGCGCGCTCGTCAAGCTGCGCTCCAGCCTCTACTCGAGCCAGGAGGGCTTCTTCGGCTTCGGCACCGCCAACCTGCTCGCCAGCTTCGCTCTCTTCGACGACGACCCGGGCAAGATCAACCGCATCGAGGACGAGTTCCGCAAGCTCACCCCCGAGGCGATCCAGAAGGCGGCGCAGGAGTGGCTGCGCCCCACGAACCGCACCATCCTGACCGTGGCCGCGGGCCAGCCGCCCGCCGCCCAGGGCAAGTGAGGGAGGCCATCATGAAGCGCACGCTCGCCAGCCTGTTCAGCCTCGCCCTGGCGCTGCCCGTCCTGGCGCAGGTCCCGGCCGCACCCCCCAAGCAGCAACCCCCCGCCCCCGGCCCGCCCAAACCGTTCGCGCTGCCGACACCCGTCCGCTTCACGCTCGACAACGGCCTCGAGGTGACGCTCGTCGCTTACGGTGCGATGCCCAAGGTCAACGTCCAGCTCAACCTCGGCTCCGGCAACGCCTACGAGAGCGCCGCCGAAACCTGGCTCGCCGACCTGACGGCGCGCCTCGTCCGCGAGGGGACCGCCAGCCGCAACGCCACCGCGATCTCCACGGAGGCGGCCCGCATGGGCGGCTCGCTGAACGTCAACGCGGGCGAGGACCGAGCGACGATCGCGGGCGAGGTGCTCAGCGAGTTCGCGCCCGACATGCTGCGGCTGGTCGCCGACGTGGCGACGAACCCGGCTTTCCCAGCGTCGGAGCTCGAGCGTCTCAAGGGCGACCTGACGCGCCAGCTCTCGATCGCGAGGAGCCAGCCACAGCCGCTCGCACAGGAAGCGTTCCGCAAGGCGCTCTACGGCGACCACCCGTACGGCCGCATGTTCCCGACGCCCGAGCAGATCCAGGGCTACACGCTGGCGCAGGCGCGGGCGTTCTACGAGAAGACCTACGGCGCCGCCGGCGCGCACCTCTACGTCGCCGGCCGCTTCGACCAGGCCGCGGTCGAGAAGGCTGTGCGCGAGGCCTTCGCGGGTCTGCGCAAAGGCGCCCCGGCGCAGCGGCCGACGCCTGCTCCGAAGTCCCAGCGCGAGATCCACCTGGTCGACCGGCCGGGCTCCGTCCAGTCGACGCTGGTCCTGGGCGCTCCCGTCATCCCGCCCGGCAGCCCGGACTGGGTGCCGCTGCAGGTGACCCACACGCTGCTCGGCGGCTACTTCTCCTCGCGGATCACGGCGAACATCCGCGAGCAGAAGGGCTACACCTACTCGCCGTTCGCGCAGCTCTCGACGCGCAAGCGCGACGCCTACTGGGCCGAGAACGCCGACGTCACGACCGCCGTCACCGGCGCTTCGCTCGAGGAGATCTTCTTCGAGATCGACCGCCTGCAGAAGGAGCCGCCTCCCGAGAAGGAGCTGCGGGCCGTCCAGAACTACCTGGCCGGCACCTTCGTGCTGCAGAACTCGACCCGCCAGGGGATCATCGGACAGCTCGCCAGCCTCGAGCTGCAGGGCCTCTCCGACGACTACCTGAAGACCTGGGTGCAGAAGGTCAACGCGGTGACGTCGGCGCAGGTCTCCGAGACGGCGCGCAAGCACCTGAAGACCGACGCCTTCACGATCGTCGTGGTCGGTGATCGCAAGGCGATCGAGGACCAGCTCAAGGACTACGGGCCGATCCGCTAGGGGTCGGGGTCGGCAGGCGCGCCGCGCGATCGGCTGGTCTCGTTGTCCAGGAATGCGCCAGGCCGCGTCCAGAATCCGGAATCCGGGACGCGGGGCGGGGCTCGAGCGCCTCTGTTTGGGGTGATTCCCGCTCGGCACGGCAGGGCACCGGCATTGCATTGACGCTGGTCAGGGCAGGCTCGAACGCCCTTCCGGAGGGAATCAAGATGGCCGAGACGACCAGCATCACCCGCAACGCTTCGCTCGTAGGATGGTTGAATGGTGATGACCTGCTGGTCGAGGGACGCCTCGAAGGCAACCTCACCGCCACCGGCCGGGCGCACCTCGGCCCGACCTCGACGGTCCGCGCCTGCGTGGACGCCGACGTGACGCAGATCGACGGCGAGTTCGAGGGCGAGGTCCGCACCCGCCTGCTCCGAATCGGCCCCACCGGTCGGGCCAGCGGCCGCTTCCGCTTCGAGAGCCTGGTGGTGGCCGACGGGGCCACGATCGAAGGCGCCTTCAACGAGGAAGCGGCCGTCGCCGAGCCCGCGTCCGAAGCATCGCCGATCGAGACCCGCGAAGACGCCGGGGCACAGACCGAGAGCCTCGCGAGCGAGCCAGTGCCTGCCGGGCCCGCTCCGGCCGCCGAGCAGGCCGAGCTGACCGTCTCCTAGAAGCGGCCGCGAGGCTATTTCTTCGGCAGCTCCGGGTTTGCCAGGTCCGGCGCGGGCCCCCCGAACACGTGGTGATCGAACCACGCGAGGTTGTGCTGCATCACCGCGCGCATCGCCTTCGGCTTCGTGATCCCGTGGCCGAAGCCCTTGTAGACCACCATGCCGACCGGAACACCGCGGTCCTCGAGCGCCTGGCGCAGCTCGTAGGCGTTGGCGATCGGCACGCGGCGGTCGTTCTCGCCGTGCTGGATCAGCGTCGGCGTCTTCGCCCCCTTCACGTAGCTCATCGGCGAGGTCTTCTGGTAGATCGCGGGGTCGTCCACCGGGTCGTCGCCGAGGTAATTGATGGTGAACGGCGTGATGTCGGTGTTGTAGTAGTAGGTCGCCCAGTTCGAGATGCCCGCTCCGACCGAGATCGCCTTGAAGCGCGTGGTCGACGTGGTCAGGAACGCGGAGATGTAGCCGCCCTGGCTCCAGCCCATGCAGCCGAGGCGCGCAGGGTCTGCCCAGCCCTTCGCCACCAGGTGGTCGATGCCCGAGAGCACGTCCCAGGCGTCGCCGACGCCCAGGTTGCGGCGGTTGAGCGTGCGGAACGCCTCGCCGTAGCCCGCGCTGCCGCGGTAGTTGACCTTCAGGATCAGGGCGCCCTTCGCCGCCCAGATGTCGGACGGGTAGTAGCGCAGATCGGGCGCCAGCAGCACCGGTCGGTCGACTCCCGTCGGTCCGCCGTGGATCACGCAGAGCAGCGGGTACTTCTTCGCGGGATCGAAGTCGGCCGGCCTGATCAGCACGCCCTCGATCTCGGCGTCGTCCTCGCTCTTCCAGCGCAGCAGCTCGCGCCTGCCCAGCAGGAGGCCTTCTGCGCGCGCGTTCTGGCTGGTGAGCGGGCGCGGCGCGAAGCCCGCGGTGTCGGCGACGAACAGCTCCGGCACCGAGACGGGTGAGCCGGCCGTGAACGCGACGCGGCCGCCGTCCCCCGACAGCGCGTAGCCGGCGCCGATCAGCGCGTCCGGGCCGGAGACGCGGGTGACGGCGCCCGTCGCCGAATCGAGTCGGAAGAGGTGCCCGGCCGTGCGCCGCGCGGCCGAGAAGAAGATGCCGCCCGGCAGCCAGTCGAGCAGAGAGGGGTTCTCGTCGAAGGTGTCCGACAGCGAGCGCACCGGCCCACCCTCGGCGGCGACCACCGCGATCCGGCCGTTGCGCGCGTAGAAGAGCGTCTGGCCCAGCTGCGAGGTGAAGGCGATCTGTTTCCCGTCGGGGGAGAAGCGCGGGTTCGAGTCGGGCCCCGGCTGGCTCACGACCTTCCTCACCCCATCGGTGGCGAGGTCGAGCACGTAGACGTCGCTGGTGCCGCCGTTGACGAGGTCCGGGTCCTTGGTGGCCGCGAACGCGATCCGCGAGCCGTCGGGAGACCACGAGAAGGACTGCACGCTGTAGTCGCGGCCCTTCGTGCGCGCCTTGCCGGCCTGCGGAGCCGCCAGCGCCTCGCCCACGTCCACGCTCCATAGCTGGACGAACGAGTAGTCGTTGCGCACGACCTCGTAGTCCCCGAGGTGCTCCTTGCGGTCCTTGCGAGGATCGGCCTCGGGCGCCCGGAAGACCAGCGTGCGCCCGTCGGGCGACCATTCGAAGCCGGCGACAGCCGTTTCGGACTTCGTGAGCTGCACAGCCTCGCCTCCGGCGAGCGGGATCGCGAAGACCTGGTTCCTGTCGCCCGCGCGGCTCGACAGGAAGGCGAGAGTGCGGCCGTCGGGCGAGAAGCTCGGGGCGCTGGACGCCTTCTCGCCGCGAGTCAGTTGGACGGGCGCGCCGCCCGCCGCGGGGGCGATCCAGATCTGCGAGACGAAGGCGTCCTGTTTCCAGTCGGCGGTCGTCACGGTGTACGCGACGCGCGTGCCGTCCGGCGAGATCGCGACGCCCCCGAGCGTCGGCGTCTCGATCAGCTCGTCGACGCTCGGGACGTGGCGCGCGTCCTGTGCGACGGCAGACAGCGCGGCGGCCAGCAGGGTGGACAGGGCGACGGCAGTTCGCATGTGGTGCTCGCTTTCTCCGTCCGGGAACTCGCGTCGGGCTCGCCCGGCTCGCGGCGGACAGGCCCGTCGGCGACCTTAACCGAAGAACCGACTAGCATCACGCCGTGGCCGGCTGGGAGTCGTACGCGCTGCTCGTGCTCGCCGGCGCCGTGTCCGCTTCCGTCAACGTGGTGGCCGGGGGCGGCTCGTTCCTGACGCTGCCGATCTTGATCTTTCTCGGCCTGCCGCCCACCCTGGCCAACGCCACCAACCGAGTCGGCGTGCTGGTGCAGAGCGCGGGCGCCGTCTGGGGCTTCGGGCGGCGGGGGATGCTCGACTGGCGCTCGGCCCTCTGGGCGGGCCTGCCCGCCAGCCTGGGCGCGATCGCCGGGACGTGGCTCGCGCTCGTCGTGGGCGACGCCGCCTTCCGGCGCGTCCTGGCCGTGCTGATGGTCGCGGTGACGCTGCTGACGTTTTCCTGGTCGGGTCGCGTCCCCGGCCCGCCGCGGTCCCACCCGCCCGCGTGGACGCCTTTGGCCTTCGCGCTGGTCGGCCTCTACGGAGGCTTCGTGCAGGCGGGGGTCGGCTTCTTCATCCTCGCCGTCACCAGCGCGACCGGCCTCGACCTGCGCCGCGGCAACATCGTGAAGGTCCTCTGCGTGAGCCTGTTGACGGCCCTCTCGCTGGCCATCTTCGCGTCGCAGGGACGCGTGGTGTGGCCGGCGGGCCTGGCGCTCGCCGCGGGCGGTCTCGTGGGCAGCGAGCTGGGCGTGAGGCTCGCGCTGCGCACGCCCGAGCGGGGCCTGCGCGCGATCGTGACCGCGGCCGTGCTGCTGTTCGCAGCCCGGCTCTGGCTCGAGTAGCGGAGCCTATTTCGCCGCGCTCGAGGCGAAGCGCGCCGCGAGCGGATCCTGTGCGTAGCCGAGAGCCTTCCAGTCGAGCCGCGTCTTGGTCCCGTGGCACTCGAGGCAGCCGAGGGCCTGCTGCTTCGGCTGCACGCCGTGGAAGATCCCCATGTAGCGCTCGGTGTCGTTCCAGTCGTACTTCGCGTCCGCGATCCCGTAGGTCTCCTCGGCGGCCTTGCGCGTGGCGCCGAAGATGTCGCCATCGGCAAAGAAGTGCTCGACCAGGATCGGCACGATCCACTGCCTGTCCTGCAGCACCGGCATCCTGCCCTTGTGCAGCTTGAACGGGAAGATGCGGGCCTTCTGGTCCTGGCGCGTGCCCTCCGGCACCATCATCCCGATGGCGCCGTTCGGCAGCCGGCGCACCGGCTCGCCGGGGAGTTGCGCGCGCGTCAAGCCGTTCCACCAGGCGTAGACGGGCACGACGTCCTTCTGCAGCGTGATGCTCGCCGTGTAGCGGTCGGCCTCCGCGTCGTACTTCGGTTTCGACCAGTCGCGCAGCATGTCGGTCGGCTCCTCGCGCGCGAAGGACCTGATGTGGCAGCTCGTGCAGTAGACGCGGCCCGCGTGCCGGTCGAGCACCGGCTCGGCGTGGGGCTTCGCGCCGTGGCACTCGGCGGTGTCGCAGGACAGCGGCCTGTCGGGCGAGTCGCTGGCGGCGAGGTCGACGCCGCGCCCGCGCACGCGGTGCTTGTCGCCCGCGTGACAGCTCGCGCACTGGAAGTCCGCGCCGTTCGTGCCCATGTGGACGTCGTAGTCGCGGTCGGTGTTCGCCAGCTTGTACTCGAGGTCGCCGCGCTTGTAGTTCGGTCCGCCGCCGGAGGCCGAGTGGCAGCGCAGGCACATCGCCCGCTGCGGCGGCCCGACGCGCTTGGCGACCGAGTCGAGCCCCTCCTGGTTCTTCCACAGGATCGGCTTCCACTCGAGGCTGCCGTCGGCGTTCGGGTAGAGATCGCGCTGATAGCCCTTGGCGTGACAGATCAGGCAGTCGATGTTCTCGAGCTGCGCCGGGGAGATCTGCCCCTCGGGCAGCTTGCCGCGCCCGGCGTGGCATTTCGAGCAGCCCTTCGAGACGACGTCGCCGCGCGAGTTGGTCACGAGCCCGATCCAGTTCGCCGCGGGCCCGGTGCAGAAATCGTTGATCGTGTTCAGCTTGCCGAGCTTGCGCTCTCCGGCCCCGACGATCTGGGGCGCGCTGCCGCGCCACTGGTAGTGCTGCGAATGGAAGAACGACTCCGCCTCCTGCTCGTGGCAGGCGATGCAGGTCTTGGTGCCCTCGTAGTGCTCGAAGGCGTCCTTGTGCGAGAACGGCTCGGCGGCGGAGGCCGGGAGCGACATCAGAGCCGCGGCGAGCGCTCCGGCCTGCAGGACGTGGTTCGACATCGCTCCCTCCCTCCGCTCGCGGCTAGAAACGCGCCGTCATGGCGATCGAGAACTTGCCGGCCTTGTCGTAGGTCGGCAGGCCTAGGATCGGGTTCTGGTCGAGCGGCTTCGGCGCCCCGACCTGCCAGCCGGAGAGCGAGTAGTCGTACCAGTACTTGATGTAGGCCGCCTTCACGACGAAGCGGGGCGTGATGCGGTGGGTGAGGTAGGCCTCCACCACGTCGCCGCGCGTGGCGGTCTTGGGGGCGACGATGTCGTCCTCGGCCACCGCGAAGTTCAACCAGTACTGCGAACCGTGGTTGTACTCGAGGCCGAGCTTGGTCTTGTTCTGGTTGAAGCTGTAGCGGCCGCCCACGTACCACATGGTGCCGGTCTGCTCCTCGGGCGTCTCGAAAGGATCGGAGAAGAAGCCGCCGAAGGGCGTCGTCACCGGGTCCGGGTTCGAGCGGTTGAAGCTGAACGCGGCGAATACGTCGAACGGCCCCTGCTTGCGCATCGCGATGATGCTGCCGAGATCGAGGTCTCCCAGGTTCGTCGACGGGGTGAAGCGCATCACGATCGGCGCCGGCACCGGCGCGCCGGTCACGGGGTCGTTCGGCAGCACCACCAGGCCGTTGAAGCCGTCGGTCACGTCGATCGCCCGCGCCAGCGTGACCTGCACGAAGTCGTTGTCGGTGTCGATCAGGTCCCAGTTGAGCCCGATGAAATGGGCGTCCTTCAGGCGGTCCTGGGGCAGCTTCAGGATGTCGCCGTTGCCGAAGCCCGACTCGTAGCCGAGGCCGTAGCAGATGCGGGCCGTCGAGTGCTCGCCGACGCCGTAGCCGACGGTGATGCCGTCGAACTGGTAGTTGATCAGCGCGCCGAGCGGCGTGCCGCCACGCGGCTCGTCGTTGCGCAGCGTCAGCGGCGCGCCCTCGGTCGAGGGCCGGCGGCCGATCGACAGGTAGAGCGGCGAGCCGCCGATCTTGTTCCAGGAGAAGTACGCGCGCTCGACGCGCAGGATGTCGGAGTTGGGCACGCCGGTGGTGGTGCCGTCGATGTTGACCGACGTCGGCTGGCCGTTCAGGACCTGGACGCCCGTCGAGTCGCCGAAGACCTTGTACATCCCGAGCCGGCCCGAGAAGCTCACGTTCTTCGCGACCTCGGCTTCCATCCTCAGGCGCAGCCGGTTCGTGTAGAGGATCGAGTTGTCGGCGGCGTAGCCGGGCACCTGCACGCCGGGCAGCAGCAGGCCGTAGAGCTGCTGCTGCGCCTGGGGCGGGAACTGGCCGATCGCCTGCTTCAGCTGGTCGAAGGTCAGGTTTTGGGTGAAGTAGAGGTAGTCGGCGTAGTGCGAGCGGATGAAGTCGCCGACCGCCGCCGTGCCCGGCGGGAACTGGCCGGTGCTCTGTGCGTAGAAGAGCGTGTTGACCACCTGGTTCTGCAGCGCGAGGCCGTCGAAGTGGCTCGGCACCGAGGCGTCGATCGAGTGAGCCTCGAAGCGGTAGTCGCCCGTGAACTTGACGCGATCGAGGGCCGCGTCCCGCTCGAGCTTCTGGATCCGCTTCTCCAGCTCCTCGACCTTCGGTTGGTCGTCCTGCGGGGTCGCGGGGGCTTCCTGGGCGCGCAGCGCCAGCGCCGGCAGCAGCGTGGCGGCAACGAGAGATGCGATCAGCTTGCGCATGGTGTCTCCTGGTTCCTCTCGGCTACTTGCCGCAGGTCATCGGCTGCTCGGAGTCGGCAGCGTGGTCGATCGCGAACTTCCTGATCTTGGCCAGCATCTCGGGCGTGATCGCGTCGAGCACCTTGCGTCCGTCCGTAAAGGCCGCGCCCTCGTGCTTGGCCACGTACTTCTTGTCGAAGAAGCGCTCCCACTGCTCCTGGATCAGCGTCATCGGCGTGTACTCGCCGTGCGGCGAGCCGGCCGCGTGACAGGCCTTGCAGTTGGTCTTGTACAGGTCTTGCCCGTTCGGGCCGGCGGCCAGGGCGAAGGGCGCGGCGCCCAGCCACAGGATTGCGAGGGCGAGTGTGCGGGTGCTGGTCTTCGTCATCGTCTCGTCTCCTTGCGCCCGGACGTTTGGCAGAGCGGGCATCGTCGTCCTGTACTGCACCTGCCGTGCCACTGCGACTTATCCTTTAATAGTCAATGGGTTAATTACTCGCCGTCCGTCAGAGACACAAAACGCCGCGACATATGCCGCGACGTTTAGTGTCATGCCAACGGGTGTTCCCTGTGGGGAACGCGGCTGCTGAAAGAGCGGTCCGTGATCCAGGCTTGGGGGGGAAACTGCCGTCCCGGGCGGAGTCGCCCGGGCACTTAGCGCGCGAGACCGGCTTCGCGCATCCGCCGCCAGAGCGTCGAGCGGCTGATGCCGAGCGCGCGGGCGGCGTCCTCGCGGCGCCAGCGATGCGCCTCGAGCACGCTGCGCAGGTCCTCGCCGGCGTCGGCACTGCCGCCCGCGGTGGCTTTCGCCGTCGCTGCCGAGGGCGGGAGCGCTGCCGCCCCTTCGCGCGGCCGCGCCAGCTCGCTGGGCAAGTCCTCCGGCAGGATCGTCTGGCCCGTGCAGACGGCCACGGCGTACTCGAGCGCGTTCTCGAGCTCACGCACGTTGCCCGGCCAGGCGTAGCCGATCAACGCCCGCAGCGCGTCGGGCGACAGCCGCAGCGCGCGTCCGCGGCGCCCGGCGACCCGCGCCAGCAGCTGGCTGGCGAGCGGCTCGATGTCCTCGCGGCGGTCGCGCAGGGGCGGCAACGCGATCGGCACCACGCGCAGCCGGTAGTAGAGGTCCTCGCGGAAGCGGCCTTCGCGCACCGCTCGCTGCAGGTCGAGGTTGGTCGCTGCCACGATGCGCGCGTCGGCGCGCCGGCTGGTGCTCTCGCCCACGCGCTCGAAGCTGCGCTCCTGGAGCACGCGCAGCAGCTTCACCTGCAGCGGCAGCGGCAGGTCGCCGACCTCGTCGAGGAAGAGCGTGCCCTCCGCCGCCAGCTCGAAGCGGCCCACGCGGTCGCGCACCGCGCCCGTGAAAGCGCCGCGCACGTGGCCGAACAGCTCACTCTCCAGCAACTCTCCCGGCAGCGCGCCGCAGTTGACCGCGACGAACGGGCCGGAGCGCCTGCCCGAGTGGGCGTGGATCGCCTGCGCCACGCGCTCCTTCCCGGTGCCGCTCTCGCCGGAGAGCAGCACCGTGGCTTCGCTCTGCTCGAGGGTCTGGATCAGGCGGAAGATCCGGAGCATCGGCTCCGAGCGCGCGAGCAGGCCCCCGAAAGCCGTGGCGGCGGTGGCGTCGGGCCCCTCGTCCTCCGCGGGGCGCAGCACGACGACCGACGCCACGCGCGGATCGCACACTCCGTTCGGGTCGCGCGGGAACGGTGCGGCGGTCACCGAAACCAGGCGCGAAGGCCCCTCGCCGATGCGCAGCCAGGCACGCCAGCCCTCGCGGCGTTCGCCGCTGGCCAGCGGAGCGCGCAGCGCCCCCGCGGGACCGAACAGCTCGGCTCCCAGCACCTCCTCGACGGGCAGGCCGGCCACGCGCGCTGCCGCTCCTTCACCCGCGATCTGGTCCATCAAGTGCGACGCGTGGATGATCCTGAGGTCACGGTCGAGGCAGATGAAGACGCGGCCGAGGGCCGCGAAGGCCAGGCTGACGCCGGTCCAGGCAGCGGCCCCCGGGGAAGGGTGCGAGTCGGAAGCAGCAGGTTCGAGCGTGTCGTTCATGCGTGGCCTCGGGCGCTCGTGTCGTCGTGCCCGGGAAGCTGAGGGCCGACTCGATGTTACCTCGGAGGTCGTGACGGCGTCGCCCGCGGCGCCGATCAGGGAGGTGCTGCCGTTGCTACACTCGGCGGCCGTGCAGCAGCCTCCTGTCGCATCCGGCAGCCCGGCGGCCAAGGCCATCCTGGCCGCGCTCGTGCTGGCACTCTTCGTGGCCGTCGCGATCGGGCTCTACGCGCTGGTTCAGGTCATGGGCTGGAGTGGCGTACGGACCGCGGACGTGGACGACGCCCCCGCGCTCGAGGGGCCCGCACCGCAGCCGAGCCCGGAGCGGCCTGACGTCACGCAAGGACCCGCCGCGCCCGCCGTTCTGCCGGAGCCGAGTCTGCCGGTGGGCAACCGTCCCGCTTCCGCGGTCCCCATCGATCCGAAGTTCAGCGAACGCGATGCGCGGCTCTCTCCCGAGCAGGCCTTCCTCGAGCTGTGGGCCGCCCTCGACTCCGAAGACGCGGCGACGGCCGCGAAGTTCGTCCTGCATCGGAAGCTGTCGGCCTACGACGATGCGCAGGCGATGCTCGCCGACCTGCAGGCCATCAGCGTCAGCGACCTGCGCGTCGAGCAGGCGAAGCGCAAGGGTGAGCGTGCGGTGCTCTTCGTCCGCGCCAGCTCCTCCGGCTTCACCGACGCCGACGGGCGGGCGCTCGCCGCGCCCGCCGTGGTCCGTATGGTGCGCGAGGACCAGCACTGGAAGCTCTTCAGCCAGATGTGGCTGATCAACTCCGACCTCACGGAGCCGCAGCGTGAGGCTCTCGCGTGGCTCGACGAGGATCTGGGCGGCTCAGGGAAGGCGGCGGAGGCGCGGCGCGATCTCGCCGCGCGGGGCGTCACCGCGGACGCCGAGGCGCTCGTCTCGGCAACGGTCCAGCACCAGGTGGACAGCGTCGACCTGCTGCTGGCGGCCGGGGTGTCTCCGAACGACCGGGCCGGCGAGGCGTCCGCGTGGGAGCACGTGATGATCGGGCTCGGGGCGGATCCCGTGTACGAGCACATCGCGATCGCGATGCTGGCGGCCGGAGCCGACCTCGGCTACCTCACGCCATCGAGAATGGGTCCGCTCGCGCTGGCCGTCTCCGCCTGCCAAGTCGATCTCGTGGAGGCGCTGCTCCAGGCCGGAGCGAAGCTGGACGCCAAGGACGCCCATGGCCACACGCCGCTGAGCTGGGCCGAGATGTCCTGCCCAGCCGCCGCGCCTCTGCTGAAGAAGGCCGGCGCGCGTTAGCCGGACGAAGGCGCGGCCCCTGGTCGCGGCCCGTAGCTGCAGGCTGGGCGGCGCCGGGGTGCACGCCTGCGTCATCGACCCCCCACCCCTATCCCCTCCCCACATACGGGGGAGGGGGAGTCACTCGCGGGTCGCGCCGCGACCTGACGGGGCGTCGCGACCCGCTGCGTCTGCGAACGGCGATCCGTTTCGGGCTAAGTAGCCACCGACCGGGGGCACCGCACCCGCACGAGCTGGCAGCCGCTCTCGGGGTATTCTCCGCGCTGCGCGCGCGTTGAACTGCGGCGCGTGACTACGCAGTCGAAAGGACTCTGACCATGAAGCGCTCGCTGACCGCCGTCGCGGTGGCCGCTCTGGCGCTGCCCGCTCTCGCACAGCAGGCGCCGCCCGCCGCCGAGAAGAAGCCGCTCGCCGCGCTGCCGTACACGCCGAGCCTGGAGACGGCCTTCATGGATCGCGCCGCCGATCCCTGCGGCGATCTCTACCAGTACTCGTGCGGCGGCTGGGAGAAGCTCAACCCGATACCGGCGGACCAGGCGCGCTGGAGCGTCTACGGCAAGCTCTACAACGACAACCAGCAGTACCTGTGGGGCCTGTTGGAGCAGGCGGCGAAGCCGCAGGCGAGCCGAACCCCTGTCGAGCAGAAGATCGGCGACTACTTCGCGGCCTGCATGGACGAGCCCGCGGTGGAAGCGCGTGGCGCCGAGCCCCTGGTCGAGCACCTCTCCGCGATCGACGCGCTGCGCGCCAAGCAGTCGCTCCCGCGCCTGCTGGCCGACGTCCACCTGCGCGTGGACGGCTCGCCGATGTTCAACTTCGGCGCCGAGCAGGACCCCGGCAACTCCGAGCGCGTGATCGCCTGGGCCGTCGCGGGCGGCCTCGGCCTGCCGGACCGCGACTACTACACGAAGGAAGACGAGCGTTCGGTCGAGATCCGGAAGCGCTACCAGGCGCACGTCGCCCTGATGCTGGCGCTCGCCGGACAGCCGCCCCAGGCCGCGGCGGAGGGCGCCGCCACGGTGATGCGCATCGAGACCGCCCTGGCGAAGGCGTCGCTCACGCGTGTGGAGAAGCGCGATCCCTACAAGATCTACCACCTGATGAAGGTCGCCGAGCTGCAGGCACTGACGCCGGCCTTCGCCTGGCCGGACTACCTCGAGGCCGCCGGGGCGGCGGGCGTCTCGGAGCTGAACGTCACCGAGCCCAAGTTCTTCGAGGCGCTGCAGGGCCTGGTGGCTTCCGAGAGCCTGGACGCGTGGAAGACCTACCTGCGCTGGCACGTGGTGCGCGGCCGGGCGCCCTACCTCTCGTCGCCGTTCGTCAAGGCCAACTTCGACTTCTACCGCGGCTACCTGCGCGGGGTGAAGGAGATGCAGCCGCGCTGGAAGCGCTGCGTGGGCCTGGTGGACGACCAGCTCGGCGAGGCGCTCGGGCAGGTCTTCGTGGCGAAGAGCTTCCCGCCGGAGGTGAAGGCGCAGACGCTCGAGATGGTGACGCGCATCGAGAAGGCGATGGCGGCGCGCATCGACGCCCTCCGCTGGATGGGCGAGGCGACGAAGCAGCAGGCGCACGCCAAGCTGGCCAGCATCCGCAACAAGATCGGCTACCCGGACCGCTGGCGCGACTACTCCGCGGTCGAGGTCCGGCGCGGCGACTTCCTGGGCAACGTGGACCGCGCGAGCCTGTTCGAGTCGCGCCGCCAGCTCGCCAAGATCGGCAAGCCCGTCGACCGCGGCGAGTGGGGCATGACGCCGCCCACCGTGAACGCCTACTACAACGCCTCGATGAACGACATCAACTTCCCGGCCGGCGTGCTGCTGCCGCCGCTCTACGACCCGAGGCTCGACGACGCGCCCAACTACGGCAACACCGGCGGCACCATCGGCCACGAGCTGATCCACGGCTTCGACGACGAGGGCCGGCAGTTCGACGCCCAGGGCAACCTGAAGGACTGGTGGAGCGAGAGCGACGGCAAGGAGTTCGAGAAGCGCGCGAGCTGCATCTCGGAGCAGTACGCCCGATACACGATCGTCGACGACATCAAGATCAACAGCAAGCTCACGCTGGGCGAGGACGTGGCAGACCTGGGTGGCCTGATCCTGGCCTGGGAGGCGTGGCGGGACGCGGTCGCCGGCAAGCCGCTCGCGCCGCGCGACGGCTTGACGCCCGAGCAGCGCTTCTTCGTGGGCTTCGCGCAGTGGGCGTGCGAGAACCAGCGCGACGAGGACAAGCGCGTCAATGCCCTGACCGACCCGCACTCGCCCGGCAGGTACCGCATCAACGGCGTCGTCGCCAACATGCCGGAGTTCGCCGCCGCCTTCGGCTGCAAGCCGGGCGCCCCCTTAGTGCGGAAGGCCACGGAGGTGTGCCGGATCTGGTGAGCCCGGCGGGCCTCGCGGGGACGACGCGGGATCGTCGCGCCTACCGTCGCTCCAGACGCAGCCTGACGATCGCCGAGCCGCCTTCGAGCAGGCGCAGCTGCAGGCGGTCGAGGCTGTCGCGAGGCGCCGAGCCGAGGCGGAGCGTCGCCAGCGCATCCTCCGGCGCGTCGATCCGGAGGGCGCGACCGTTCGCGCGAAGCTCGAGCGCGGGGCGCCCGATCGCCTCGATCACCAGCGTCGCGCCGGCGCCCCCGCGGAGCAGCTCGAAATCGGCCGTCGGCGAGACAGCCGAGAGCAGGAAGGGCGCGCTGCCCAGCTCGACGCCCGTGTAGTAGCCCGACAGGATCTGCGCGAAGTCGGCGCCGCGCAGGGCACGGCCCTGGGCCCCGTACTGGCTCATCCCCACGTTGTGGCCGAAGCCGCCGCCGTGGAACGTGAGCTGCGTGAGCGCGCCGCTCGCATCGCGCGACGTCACGCAGGCCGAGGGACTGTTCGGGGCGCTGGCGGTGCTCGTGCCTCCAGGCGTGACGCCAGCGAGCGTCGCCAGGGCGCGCAGGTCGGACCAGCCGCCGATCGTGGTGCTGCCCCAGTCGCCCTCGACGACCAGTTGCATCATGCGGCCCGACGAGCCGCGCAGTGTCACGCGCAGGTCGCGGATCGACGACGCCGTCGCCGGCACGCCCCAGCCTCGGCTCGGGTCCTCGAGCCGGGCAAGCAGCTCCGCCGCGCTGCGCGTGCGCGTCCAGCGGTGCAGGCTGGTGAGCGGCCCGCCGCTCGCCTGCGACACTTCGTAGGCGCCGGGGAAGAGCGTCGTGTAGAACGCGAGCACGCCCGCCTCCGTCGAAAGGTCCTGCGGCAGCGGGTCGGCGCTGTCGTGGACGGCGCGCAGCGCGGGGTCGGCGTTCGTGCCCGGCAGCCCGCCCGCCGGGAAGATCCACTCGTTGTCCTCGCTGTGGCCGCCCATCGACGACGAGTAGAGCGCCTGCAGGATGCGGCCGTCGCGCGTCGCCACCAGCCCCTCGGTGCCGCCCTGCGCCGCCAGCGCCTCCGGCGTCTCGGAGGCCTGCCCCCGGTAGACCTGCGAGAGCGTCGAATCGTCGACGTCGAAGCCGCGGCTCTCGAAGCGGCCGCGGTTGGCGAGCGCATAGCCGCGAGCAGCGACCGCCTGGGCCTTCAGTGCCTCCACGTGGAAGCTCGACAGGCTCTCGTTGACCACGACTCCGGCCACGTAAGGCTCGACCTCGACCAGGTTGACCAGCCGCAGCGCGGTCGCGTCGGCCTCGCTCGCGCGCACCTCCAGCTCGCCACGGTAGGCGGCCTCGGTCAGCGGGAACGAACCGCCGACCAGGGGCAGCAGCCGATTCACCCGCCGCATCGAGAAGACGTGGAGCACCAGATCCGGCGTTGCCGGCCGGAAGCGCAACGGACCCGGCCGCGCTGCCAGGGCGCCCAACGGACCGCGGACCGCGAGGCTGGCGCCTGCGCGCTCGACCGTGAAGCGGTCGCCGGCTCCGCCCGCCGCGAGCAGCTCGCCGCTGCCGGCGTCGTACAGCTCGAAGGCGCCGCTGCCTCCGATCTCGACGCGTGCGTGGTTGTGCGCAGCCGCGGTGTCGTACTCGAGGCGCAGGCTGCCGTCGGCCGCGAAAGCACTCGGCGTCAGGCCGACGCGCAGAGTGCGGGCGTCGCCCGCGACGAGGTCGGCCAGCAGCGTGGGGCCGAGCTCCGGCCGCTGGCCCGAGGCGTGCGAGGCGCCCCCCTGCTGCTCCAGCGTCCAGACGTGCAGCGCCTCGACGGCCGCCGGATCGGGCCGCTGGGCCTTCGCAGAAACCGCGGCGAGGCCAAACGCGGCGAAAGCGGCGAGCACAGCGGTCCGACGCGTCACCTGCGGCCTCTTCAGTATCTCCAGCTCGTGAGATCGGCCCCGGCCGGCGCCGACTTCAGCATACGCTCGACCGCCTTCGGCACGAACATCTGGTGGTAGCGCAGGCGCGAGTGGGCGTTCGGCCGCGTCTTGTCCCCGTTCCAGCAGTGCTCGGCGCGGTCCCCGTAGGCGATCTCGCCGGCGAAGTAGGGGTTCCTCGTCGAGCGCAGGAACTCCTCGGCGAAGTAGACGGCGTTGTTGAGGTAGTAGTTGTCCATGTCGCCGACGTAGAGGTTGACCTTGCCCTCCAGCTTGCGGCCGAGCCCCTTCTCCCAGTCGCGCTTCATGATGTGGACCAGGTCGTAGTTCTCGCGCCAGTGGGCGGCGACCTTCGGGTCGATCACGCCGGTCGTCCTGTCCCAGATCGGCTGCGGATAGCCGTCCGGGCCGAGGGGTGAGTAGACCGCCTGCCAGACGTCGAGCTGCTGCCCTGAGCGTCCCCTGGAGGCGAGGACGCTCTCGAGCCGGCTCATCTGTTCGATCGTCGCCGAGACGTGGCCGAGCCAATTGCGGTGCGCCGGCCGCGGCACGCGCCTGAACGGGCCCTCCGCCCAGTACGCGTTCGCGTCCTCGTAGACGTTCATCGTCATGTTGGCTCGGAAGTCGATCGGGTCCGGGCAGGCCGCGTAGCAGCCGTTGAACTCGTCGGGGTAGAAGACCTGCGCCGCCAGCGCCTCCCAGCCGCCCGTCGAGCCGCCGTACATGAAGCGCGCCCAACCCTGGCCGATGCCCCGGAAGCGCTTCTCGATCTCGGGGATCAGCTCGTAGACGATCGCGTCCCCGTACGGGCCGAGGTTCGCCGAGTTCACGGCGTAGGAGTCGTCGTAGTACGGGTTTGCGTGCTGGATCTCGATCGCCAGCACGCGCGGGAAGTCGGCCGAGGTCCAGTCCTCGTACAACTGGTGCGCCAGCTCCTGCTGGATGCGGTTGTAGCAGTCGAGCTGGAAGCGCTCGCTGCGCTCGCAGGGCAGGTCCTTCTCGGGCGGCTCAGGGCGGAAGCCGGAGAAGTCGTAGGGGAAGTGCCCGTGGGCGATCATCAGCGGGTAGCGCGCCTGCGGGTGCTCGTCGAAGCCCAGCGGCAGCAGCACGTGGGCACCGAGGTACATGTCGCGGCCCCAGAACTTCGACAGCCTCTCGCTGCGGATCTTCACGTGCTTCACGTACTTCGTCTCGGGCGGGTCGGGGATCGGCGGGATGACGCTGTCGAGCGCGATCCGCAGCGGCGCCTCGGCCTTCGGGTCGAGCGCGACGCGACGCGGCTTCGAGTAGAGGTTGCCCGGCGCGCGGTTCCACTGCTGGCCCTCACCGCGGTCCATCGGGAGCTTCACCACGTGTCCGTCCGCGCGGCGGAAGGTCTCGTAGCGGTGGAGCAGCGCTTGCACCGTGTACTCGGCCGCGGGCAGGTCGCGCAGGCTGTCCTTCGGGTAGCCGCGGACGGGGGCGTCGAAAGAGACCTCCTGGCCCGCTCCCATTCCCTCGATGTCGACGCCGAAGACCTGCGCGGTCGTGAGGCTCGTGTCGCTCACTTGGAAGCGCGGCTCGCCCTTCTCCTCTTTCGAGACGAGCAGCAGGAGACGGCCGTCCACGGTGCCCCGCTCGAGATCCGCCGGGAAGCTCACCAGGACGCGGGGGCCGCTCGGGCTCGCGCCGCGGGCGCTGGGGAGCAGGACGGCTGCGGCGAGCAGGCCGAGCGCGAGCGCGCGCAAGCGAAGACGCATGTCGTTCCTCCAAAGCTGGGGCCGAGGATAGCAGCGCGGGCGCTCACTCGTCGTGCCACGACGGCTGGCGCTTCGCCAGGGACGCCTCGAGGCCGCGTTCAGACCGGCCCGGGCACCGGCTCCGCGAGGGCCGCCCACGGCGTCTCGGTCGCGTCGTCCGCCTCGACCCAGCGGTAGAGGGGCTAGTAGCCGAAGCGATAGAGAAGGTAGGACGAGAGCACGACGCTGCCGTACAGCGCCACCACCACCAGGGCACGCCGCGGCGCGCGGGCGCGATCCTCGGGTGGCACCGGAACCGGCGCGCGGAGGAAGAGCACGCAGGCCGCGAACGCTGCGAGCGCCCCCGCGGCCGCGTCCGCCACGTAGTGCTGTTTCGTGTAGAGCGTGGACACGGCGATGAGAGCCGCCCAGGCGAGGGCGAGGCGGCCGACGCCCCGGTGAACGCGATGGGCCGCGAAGGCGCTCACGAACGAATGGGCGACGTGGAGCGACGGGAAGCAGTTGAAGGGCGGGTCGATGTCGTACTGCACGCGCAGGGACCAGGCGGCGAAGCCGTCGACGACCAGTCGATCGGGCCGCGGGGCGGCCGTGGGCAGCAGCAGGAACGACGCATACGACACGAGCAGCAGCACGATGTCGGCCCGCGCTGCGCGCAGCAGCAGCTCCCGTTGCCGGACGACCAGCAGCGGCAGCAGCACGAAAACCCAGATCGATCCGTAGACGAGCATCCAGGCGGGCTCGAGGGGAATCGCGCGGTCGAGGGCCGTTTCCGGCGAGAAGAACTCGCGCCGCTCCCGCACGTTCGTCGCGATGAAGATGTAGACGGGCACGAGGGTCACGAGCACGCTGGCGGTGACGCTCCTCGAGACGACGAAGATCGCGAACGGCGGCGCGCCCACCAGCGTGGCGCCGCTCCAGCCCAGCGGGCCGCTCCGCTCGACCGCGACCAGGGCCACGGTCGCAGCGGCGAGCGCGCCGAGGAGCGCCGCGCGCTCGAGCGGCCGTCGACGCTCCTCCGCGACGGAGCGCAGGCGCCGCGCGAGCAGCGCCGCCCCGGCGGTCGCGCCCAGCAGGCCGGAGACGATCGTCCCGAGGACGGGGTCGCTCACGCCACGGCCCGGACGTCTCTGGCCGGCATCGCCCGCGAGCGTAGCGCGAGAGGCTACACTCGCGCGCGGGGTGAAGATCGCGACCTGGAACGTCAACTCGGTGCGCGCGCGGCTCGCGCGCCTGCTGCGCTGGCTGGAGGCCAACCAGCCCGACGTGCTGTGCCTGCAGGAGCTGAAGGTCGAGGACGAGGCTTTCCCGCTGCTGGACGTCCAGGCGCTCGGCTACCACGCCGCGCTCCACGGCCAGCGCACCTACAACGGCGTCGCGATCCTGTCGAAAGAGCAGCCGCAGCAGGTCGAGCGCGGCATGGCCGGCGCGCTCGGCCCGGAGGCCGAGGACGGCCAGGCGCGCCTGATCTCCGCGATGGTCGCGGGAGTGTGCGTGGCGAGCGCCTACTTCCCGAACGGCGGCGAGCTCGGCAGCGACAAGTGGGAGTACAAGCTCGCCTGGATGAAGCGGTTGCGGAGCTGGCTCGACGCGCGCTGCGATGCGAACGAGCCGCTCGCGCTGTGCGGCGACTTCAACGTGGCGCCCGACGCGCGAGACGTCCACGACCCCGCCGCCTGGGAGGGCTCCGTGCTCTACCACCCGGACGTGCGCGCGGCGCTCGCGCAGGTGCGCGCCTTCGGGCTGCACGACTCGCTGCGCCTCGTCACGCCCGAAGCCGGCCTCTACTCGTGGTGGGACTACCGGATGCTCGGCTTCCCGAAGAACCGCGGCCTGCGCATCGACCATGTCGACGTGACCGCCCCGCTCGCCGCGCGCGTGGCGCGGGTCGTGATCGACCGCAACGAGCGCAAGGGCCAGCAGCCGTCGGACCACGCGCCGGTGGTGGTGGAGCTGCGATGAGCGTCGAAGAGCGGCCGTTCGGCAGGACGGGCCTGCGCGTCTCCGCGATCGGCTTCGGCGCCTGGGCGATCGGGGGGCCGGCCGACGCCGGCGGCAAGCCGATCGGCTGGGGCGCTTCGGACGACACCATGGCGCTGCGGGCCCTGGCGCGGGCCCCCGAGGTCGGCATCCGCTTCTTCGACACCGCCGACGTCTACGGCTTCGGCCACTCCGAGGAGCTGATCGGCCAGGCCTTCGGCAACCGGTCCGACGTGGTGATCGCGAGCAAGGTGGGCCAGGTGCGGCGCCCGAGCGGGCTCGAGGCCGACTACTCGCAGGCTCACGTGATCGCGGGCTGCGAGGCGAGCCTGCGCCGCCTGCGGCGCGAGACGATCGACCTCTATCAGCTCCACACCGTGCGCGTGGCGCACCTCGAGGCGGGGGAGTGCGTGAGCGCGCTCGAGCGCCTGCGCGAGCAGGGCAAGATCAGGGCCTGGGGCGTCTCGCTGCGCACCTTCGACCCGGCGCCCGAGGCCGAGTGGCTGATGCAGCGGGGCCTGGGCCAGGGCTTCCAGCTGGTGCTGAACGTGATCAACCGGCGCGCGCTGCCGTTGCTGAAGCGGATGGCCGAGCGCGGCTACGGCGTCATCGCCCGCATGCCGTTGCAGTTCGGCGTGCTCGGCGGGCGCTGGCGCCGGGACCAGGGCTTCGCGCCCGACGACCACCGCTCGTTCCGCTTCCCGCCCGATCTGCTGGCGGCGGCGCTCGACCTGCTCGAGAGCGAGGTCTTCCCGCTCGGCGCGGCCCACGGCCTTTCGCCCGACGCGCTGGCGATGGGTTTCGCCGCCGACTTCGAGGAAGTCTCGACGCTGATCCCGGGGATCCGCACGCCGGAGCAGGCCGAGCGCAACGCCGCGGCGCCGCCGCGCCTGCCGCCCGGCCTGCGCGAGCGCATCCTGGCGCTCTCGCCCCGGCTGGACGCGCTGATGGAGCGTGTGGAGCGCCAGGCCTGACACGGCGTCCGCCCCATCGTCTCGCGTGACGGAAGCCGCGTCTTAGACTGTGGAAGACGCCAGCGCGCCAGCGCACCCGCGCGCGAGGAGGAGACACCACGATGCTGCGCAAACCCGTCGTGCTGATCACGGGAGCGTCGGGCGAGATCGGCCACGGCCTGATCGAGAGCCTGGCCGCCGCCGGCGACCGCGCCATCATCAGCATGGACCTGCGGCCGCTCGATCCCGTGGTGGCAGCGCGCGTCCAGTATCACTACGTGGGCTCGATCCTCGACCGCGGCATCCTGGACCGGATGGTCGCCGAGTACGAAGTGGAGCTGGTGTTCCACCTGGCGGCGCTGCTGTCGACCCGCGGCGAGTTCACGCCCGAGAGCGCGCACCAGGTGAACGTCGAGGGCACCATCCGGATGCTCGAGTTCGCCCAGCGCCAGGGCGAGTCGCACGGCCGTCCGGTGACCTTCATGTACCCGAGCTCGATCGCGGCCTACGGCCTGCCGGACCTCGAGACGAAGGCGAAGCTCGGCCGCGTCAAGGAACACGAGTGGAACCAGCCGACGACCATGTACGGCTGCAACAAGCTCTATTGCGAGCACCTGGGCCGCTACTACGCGCGCCACTACAAGCAGCTCGCGGCGGAGACGCTGTCGGGCAAGGTCGACTTCCGCTGCGTGCGCTTCCCCGGGCTGATCTCGGCCGTCACGCTGCCCTCGGGCGGCACCTCCGACTACGCGCCCGAGATGCTGCACGCGGCGGCCGGTGGCCAGCCCTACGCCTGCTTCGTGCGGCCCGATTCGCGGATCCCGTTCATGGCGATGCCGGACGGCGTCGACGCGCTGCTGCGGCTGGCGGCCGCGCCGCGCGCCTCGCTCAGCCAGCCCGTCTACAACGTGGCCGCCTTCAACCCCTCGGCCGGGGAGATCCGGGCCCTGGTGCTCGAGGCCTTCCCGGGCGCCGACGTCTCCTGGAAGCCCGACCTGAAGCGCCAGCAGATTGTCGACTCCTGGCCGGCCGACGTGGACGACCAGGCGGCGCGTGCCGACTGGGGCTTCGCGCCGAAGCTCGCGCTCGGCCCAGCCTTCCGCGACTACCTGATCCCGACGATCCGCGCCCGCTACGGGAAGGGCTGATGGCCAACCGCTTCACGCCGCTCTCGGACCCGCTCTACGACTACCTGCTCGCCCAGGGCACGCGCGAGGACGAGCTGCTGAAGGAGCTGCGCGCGGAGACGGCGCGGCTCGGCCGCCCCGCGCGCATGCAGATCGCTCCCGATCAGGGCGCATTCCTGCAGCTGCTGGTGGCGGCGATCGGCGCGCGCCAGGCGCTCGAGATCGGCACTTTCACCGGCTACAGCTCGATCTGCATCGCGCGCGGGCTGGGTCCCCAGGGGCGGCTGCTCTGCCTCGACGTGAGCGACGCCTGGACCGAGATCGCCCGCCGCTACTGGCGGCGGGCGCAGCTCGAGGAGCACATCGAGCTGCGCCTGGCGCCCGCCCTCGACACGCTGACGGCGCTGCCGCGCGAGCCGCGCCTCGATTTCGCCTTCATCGACGCCGACAAGCTCGGCTACCTCGCCTACTACGAGGAGATCCTGGTCCGCACGCGCAGCGGCGGCCTGATCGCCGTCGACAACGTGCTGCGCGAAGGCCGAGTGGCGGATCTGACCGAGCGCGACGACGAGACGCGCGCGATGCGGCGTTTCAACGAAGTGGTGGCCGCCGACCCGCGCGTCGAGATCGCGATGATCGCCGTCGCCGACGGGCTGACGCTCGCGCGCAAGCTCTAGCCTGCGGCGGCCGTCGCAGTAGACTCGTGCTTCGCCGCTGCCGTGCCCGAGTCGCAGGCAGGAAACCGGTCCCGGAGGTCGAACGTCGATGAGCCAACCCGCGCGCGTCTCCCTCCTTGCTTCCCTTCTCGCTCTTGCCCTCGCGCCGGTTCCGGCCGCGCCTCAGGCCCCGGCAGCCCAGGCGCCGGCTGCCTCGCCCGCCCCGTCGCCGCGGCCGACGCCCAAGCCGCAGCCGCGGCCTCACGGCCAGCGCGTGAGCGTCGACCCGCGCCTCGTCGAAGTGGACGACGGCGACACCGTGGTCATCCGCTGGAGCAGGAGCGACGCCGAGATCGTGCGCATCCTGGGCATCGACACGCCGGAGACGCGGCACCTGTCGCACAACCTGCCCTACGCCCAGAGCTTCGGCGAGGAGGCGCGCGCCTTCGCGCAGGGGGCGTTCGCCGCCGCCACGCAGATCGAGTTGCTGCGCGCCTCGACGCTGGATCCCTTCGACCGCTCGCTCGGCTACCTCTTCCTGAACGGCCGCAACTACTCGGTGCAGGTCGTGGGCGCGCGGCTGGCGGCCGAGAGCGTGACCGCCTTCGGCGACAACGGCCTCCCGAAGGAGGCCGCGGAGGTGCTGGCTGCGTCGCAGGCGGCGGGGCCGCTCCCCTTCGAGCCGCCCCACCAGTTCCGCGCCCGCATGCGCGACCTCACGCGCTGGCTGAAGGAAAAGGGCCTCTACCCGGAGAGCTGAGGACGGCTGCCCGCGCGGCTAGCGCGCGGGCAGGGTGAGGGGCGGCAGCGCCGGCAGCAGGCCCACGTTCGCGTCCTGCACCTGCTTGCGGTAGGCGGCGACCTCCTTCTCGAAGAAGGCGTTCAGCTCCTTCAGGACGCCGTCGAGCTTCGCCTCGGCGCGGGCGACGTGCTCGAGCTGGGTCGGGCTCGGCGGGTCCAGCGAGGACCCGGCGTAGCCGCTCGCGTAGGAGAGCGCCGTCATCGCGTCGTTCTCGGGTGCGATGCCCTTGGTCGTCTCCGGCGCCTGCCACAGCTTCTTGTCGAGCGCGGCGAGCCCCTGCTTCAGGTCTGCGCCGGCCTTCACCAGCGGGTCGGCATCGAGCTTCTTGTCGTCCTTCTCGCCGGCGTCCTGGCGCGCAGCGCGCACCTTGGCGCTCACCGCCGCGACGTCCTCGCTGGTCCGCCGGATGCGCCAGATCGCGTCGACGGCCGCGTCCTGCAAGGCCTCGACGCGCCGGATCGCTTCGTCGCGGCGGCGCCAGTCTTCCGCCGAGTTGCGCGAGCGCGGGTCGGCCTGCACGTTCACGGTGTGCTTGGCCTGCCGCTCGCCGTAGCTCACGCTCACCGTGTAGGAGCCCGGCGCCACCTCGGAGCCGGTCGGCTCGCTGCTGAACGGCTGCGGCTCCGTCGGCTTCGGCGGCTGCTTGCCGGCGTTCCGGCGCAGGTCCCAGACCGCGCGGTTCACGCCCAGACGCGCGGGAGCCTTGAACGTGCGGACCTCCTTGCCGGCGGAGTCCGTGACCTTGATCTCGACCTTCGGCTCCTCGTCCGCGCTCTCGTCCGCGGCCTTGTCGGCCGGCTTCTGCGCCGGCGCGGCCTCCTTGCGCAGCTTCTCCTTGCGCGCGCGCTCCTTCTCCGGATCCTGCAGCGGCAGCCCGGGCTGGTTCAGCGAGAACGTCAGGATCGCGCCGTAGGGACGGTTCTCGCCGCGGAACTCGCCGGCGCCGAAGCCGAAGCCGCCGTCATGCGCGCGCGACCAGTACTGCTGCGCGTCAGGGATCTCGAACAGGTGCAGCGGCTCGGCCAGCACCGCGTCGGAGAGCGCGCGCAGCGGGCGCACGTCGTCGAGCACCCAGAGCGCCCGGCCGTGCGTGCCGATCACCAGGTCGTGCTCGCGCGGGTGGACGACCAGGTCCATCACGGACGCCGTCGGCAGCGCCTTCTTCAGGTGCGTGAAGCGCTGGCCGCCGTCGAACGAGACGTAGAGGCCGAACTCGGTGCCGAGGTAGAGCAGGTCCTTCTTCACGGGGTCCTGCCGCAGCACCAGCGCGTAGCCGCGCACGTCCTTGGTGCCCAGGGCCCGAAAGCTGGCGCCGAAGTCGTCGGTCCTGTAGGCGTAGGCCGCAAAGTCGCCGCGGCGGTGGTTGTCGAGCACGACGAAGGCCGTGCCGGCGTCGTGCGGCGAGGGCTCGACGTGGGGGATCCAGGTGTGCTCGGGCACGCCCTTCAAGCCCTTCTCCAGCGAGGTCCAGCTGGTGCCGCCGTCGCGCGTGAGGTGCAGCCGCCCGTCGTCGCTGCCGACCCAGACGAGGCCGCGCTGCTTCGGCGAGGGTGCGATCGCGACGATCGTCTCGTAGTTCTCGGCCGAGCTGACGTCGGGCGTCAGGCCGCCGGTCTCGTCCTGCTTCTGCCACTCGGGGTTGTTGCTGGTCAGGTCGGCGCTGATCGTCTGCCAGCTCTCGCCGCGGTCGCGCGAGCGGTGCAGGAACTGGCTGCCGAGGTAGACGCTGTCGGGCTCGAAGGGATCGATCGCGAGCCCGGCGTTCCAGTTGAAGCGCAGCCGGGTGCCCGCCGGCTCGGTGGGCTTCACCAGGCGCTGCTCGCCGGTCGCCAGGTCGAAGCGCATCAGGTTGCCGCCCTGCCACAGCGAGTAGCCGACGCCCGGCTCGCGCGGGTGAGGCAGCGTCTCGAAGCCGTCGCCGCCGCCCGCCTCGGTGAAGGCGTGGTTGCGGATGCCGCCGTTCTGCCAGACCGAGGACGGCCCGCGCCAGGAGCCGTTGTCCTGGAGCCCGCCGTAGACGTTGTACGGCCGCGCCATGTCGACGGCCACGTGGTAGTACTGCGCGAGCGGCAGGTTCGCCACGAAGCGGAAGCTCTGGCCGCGGTCATGGCTCTCGGCGACGCCGCCGTCGTCGCCGACGTAGATGTGGCGCGGCTCGGCGGGGTCGATCCACATCGCGTGGTGGTCGCCGTGGATCTGCGACCAGGAGGCGCCCGGCAGCGTCTTGAAGCTCTTGCCGCCGTCCTCCGACACGCGCACCTCGTAGTCGAGGCTGTAGACGCGGTTCGGCCACTGCGGGTCGACTCGCAGGTCGGCGAAATAGAACGGCCGCGGCACGGAATTGACGTCCGTGTTGACGGCGCGCCAGCTTCGGCCGCCGTCGTCGGAGCGCAGCACGGCGCTCTTCTCGGCCTCGGCCATCGCATAGACGATCTCGGGATTCGAGGGCGAGAACGCGACGCCGATGCGGCCGAGCTCGCCCTTCGGCAGGCCGTCCTCCTGCTGCAGCTTGCGCCAGCTCGCCCCGCCGTCGTGGCTCAGGTACAGGCCCGAGCCGGGCCCGCCCGACTTGAAGAAGTACGGCCAGCGGCGGAACTGCCACATGGCGGCGATCAGCTTGTCGGGGTTGCGCGGGTCCATCTGGAGCTCGCCACAGCCGGTCTTCTCGTCCACGAACAGCAGCTTCTTCCAGCTCTTGCCGCCGTCCTCGGTCTTGAAGACGCCGCGCTCCGGGCCCTCGCCCCACTCGGGTCCGGTGGCGCACACGTAGGCGACGCGCTCGTCGCGCGGGTGCGCGGCGATGCGGTAGATGCGCTCGCTCTTCTCGAGGCCGAGATGGGTCCAGTTGCGCCCGCCGTCGTTCGAGCGATAGACGCCGTTGCCGATCGACACGCTGTTGCGCGTGTTGCCCTCGCCGGTGCCGACCCAGACCACGTCGGGGTTGGCGGGCGAGACGGCGATCGCGCCGATCGCGTGCACCGGCTGGTCGTCGAACACCGGCGCGAACGTCAGCCCGCCGTTGGTCGACTTCCAGACGCCGCCCGTCGCGGCGCCGGCGTAGACGAGGCCGGGACGCGAGGGCACGCCCTCGATCGCGGTCACGCGGCCGCTCATGCCGGCCGGGCCGATGTTGCGAGCCTTCAGGCCGGCCAGGGTGTCGGGATCGATCTGGGCGAGGGCGAGCGGGGCGCTCGCCAGCAGCAGCAGGGCGGCGGCGGTTCGAAGGGTGCTCATGGCGCGGGATCTTACTTCCTTACCTTCGAAGCCGGTTCAACTCCCCATCAACTTCGACTGATTGGGACTCGCGCACCCGTCGCGCCGGCTCGGCGGGTCGGTCAGACCGAGCCGGCACGCCGAGTGCATCGCCCCGGCCCGCCTGAACACACCTCAGGCCAGGCCTGTTTCCGGTTCGCCGCCCCTTGTCGTGAGGGGCGGCGAACCACGCTCCGAAACAGGAGGCAGAGATGCGGCAGGCAAGGGAAGCGACGCACGGGCTGGGCGGGCTCGGCCGGGGCCCGGGAGTCGATGACGATCGATCGGGGCACGATCACGGGGACGGTCACGGGCCGGCTAACGGGGCGCAACTCGACGTCGAGAAGCTTGACTGCTTTCGCGTCGCGATCGAGTTTCAGAGGCTTGCAGCGGATCTGCTGCCGAAGGGGTGCGGGGCGCTGCGGGATCAGCTCGACAGGGCGTCCGTGTCCATCGCTCTCAACCTGAGCGAGGGGGCTGGGGTTCGGTCGCCGCGGCAGAAGGCTCGTTACTACGCGATCGCTCGCGGGTCGGCGAGCGAGTGCGGGGCGGTGCTGGCGATCGCGGCAGCTCGGGGGCTGATCGAGGGCGAGGCGTTCGGTCGGGCACGGGGGCTGGTCGTGCGGCTCGTGCAGATGCTCAGCCGGCTGGAGCGGAGGTTCCGGTGAGGGGCCGGGGCACGATCACGGGCACGATCACGGGAGCGCACACGATCGGCCGGGACACGATCACGGGCACGATCACGGGGCGCACACGATCGGCACGGGCACGATCACGGGAAGCGGGCCGGCTACGGCGTCGCCTGGTAGGAGCCCGAGAGGACGCGGTCGGCGTAGTCGATCGCTTCGCGGACGTAGGTGCGCTTCTCGAGGTAGGTGCCCGGGAAGAAGCTGCGCTTGAAGCCGTAGACCAGCATGTCGCGCACCTCGCGCTCGGTCAGGTCGAAGGCCTCGACCGCGCGCTCGATCTCGCGGGTCACCGTCGTGCTCGAGACCAGGCGGTTGTCCGTGCAGAACGTCGTCGACAGGCGGCGCTTGCGCATCTCGCCGAAGGGATGGCGGCGCAGGTCGCCGGCCAGCTCGGGCACCGTCTGCTGGTTGGACGTCAGGCAGACCTCGATCGTGATGCGCTTGTCGGCCACGAACTGCGCGAGCCGCTCGACGTAGGCCGTCTTGTCCTTCACGCTCGGGCCGATCTTGTGCTCGTCGAACAGCCAGGTGCCGTGGCCGACGCGGTCGGCGTGCAGGTCGCCCAGCGCCTGGAAGATCGACTCGGGGCCGTAGTCCTCGCCGGCGTGCACGGTCTTGCCGAGGAACGCCTCGTGGGCGACCTGGTAGGCCGCCCGATGGGTCTCGGCCGGGTAGCCCTTCTCCTGGCCTGCCAGGTCGATGCCCACCACCAGCAGGCCGTGGTCGTGTTTCAGCCGGGCGGCCGCGCGCGCGACCTGCAGGCTGGCCATCGCGTAGACCTCCTCCACCGGCGCCTCGGGCATCGTCTCGAAGAAGCGGCGGTAGCCGGGCGAGAACTCGGCGTTGAAGAAGCGCATCGCGCACAGGATCATGCCGGCCGCGAAGCGGGGCTCGCGGCCGGAAGCCACCTCGGGCCGCGCGTTGAAGGCGGCGGAGGCGCGGCGGATGCCGCGGTCGACGGCGCGCACCACGTCGTCCATCTCGAAGCCGGGGCGCACGTGGAGCTGGGGCGCGAAGCGGATCTCGAGGTAGCGCACGCCCTCGGCCTGGCAGTCCTCGCACAGCTCGAAGGCGGTGCGCTCGAGCGCCTCCGCGTCCTGCAGCACGGCGACCGTGTAGCGGAAGCCCTCGAGGTACTCGGGCAGGCTGGCGTACTGCGGGCGGAACACCCGCTCGCGCAGTCCCTCCTCGCTCTCGGACGGCAGCGGCACGCGCCGCGCGCGCGCGAGCTCGATCAGCGTCGCGAGGCGCAGCGAGCCGTCGAGGTGGCAGTGCAGGTCGGTCTTCGGCAGCCGGCGGATGATCTCGGAGTTCATGAGACCCCCATTATCGAGCAGGCGGCGCTCCCGGTGGTATCGTCGCCACGAGCGCCATGTCGAGCGAGCTCGGGCCCCGCCTGCCGGCCGACCTCGTCGCCTTCCTGCGGGCGCCCGAGCCTGCCGACAAGTTCCGCCTGGTCATCCCCGTGACCACCCTCGACCGCGATGGCTGGCCACGCCACGCCCAGCTCAGCCCCTGGGAGATCGTCGCGCGCGACGCCGGGCTGCTGCGCCTGCTGGTGTACGACTCGAGCCGCACCTGCGCGAACCTCGCCCGGGACGGGCGGCTCTCGCTGTTGTTCCTGAGCCCCGCCTGGAGCCTCTACGTGTTCGCCCAGGCGCGCCAGGCCGCCTCGCTCGAGGAGGCGCCCGGCGAGGCGCTGTTCCAGGCCGACGTGCGCCTGGTGGTCGAGGACGTGCTGGCGAGCGCGCGGCTGACGAGCGCCGTCACCTACGAGGGCGACGACCCCGGCCTGGATCCCGAGCGCCGTCGCGCGATCTTCGCGCGCCTGCTCGAGGCCTGAGCCGCGCGCGGTTGACCCCCCGAGAGGGCGGGTGGTAGCGTCGCGCGTCCCGTCCCTCGGGACGTTCCAAGGAGGCCTGCTTGCGCCGATCCGCTTTCCCTCTCGCAACCGCCATCTGCCTGGCGAGCCTCGCCACGGCGTCGGCCGAGGAGCCCGTCGACTGGGGCATGATGGCCCGCATCCGCGACGAGGGCTTCTCCAACTCGAAGGTGATGGAGACGCTCGGCCAGCTCACCGACGTGATCGGCCCGCGCCTGACCGGTTCGCCGGGCATGAAGCAGGCCAACGAGTGGACGCGCCAGCAGCTCGCCGACTGGGGGCTCGCCGGCGCGCGCCTCGAGGCGTGGGGGCCGTTCGGCCGCGGCTGGAGCTTCGAGCGCGCCAGCGTGCACATGCTGTCGCCGCAGGCGCTGCCGCTGATCGCGCTGCCCAAGGCCTGGACGCCGGGCACCGACGGGCCGGTGCGCGCGAAGGCCCTGAGGGCGAAGCTCGAGTCGGACGAGGACCTCGCGAAGTGGAAGGGCAAGCTGGCGGGCGCCGTGGTGTTCCTGGCCGACGCCCAGGCGCTGAAGGCTCCCGAGCAGCCGCTGTTCGAGCGTTACGACGAAAAGGGGCTCGCCGAGCTCGAGGAGTTCCGGATCGGCGCCCCGGAGCGGCGCGGGGGACGGCCGGGGCAGCCATTCGACCGCGAGGCGATCGCGCGCCGCTTCCGCTTCCAGTCGACGCTGCGCGACTTCCTGAAGGCCGAGAAGGCGGTGGCCTCGGTCGAGCCGTCCGAGCGCGACGGCGCGGTGGTGAGGCTGGGCGCCGGCGGCTCGCGCCAGAAGGGCGAGGACCCCGGGGTGCTGGGCCTGGTGATGGCCGCCGAGCACTACAACCGGATCGTCCGGCTGCTCGACCGCAAGCTCGAGGTGGAGCTCGAAATCGACGTCGAGGCGAGCTTCCACGACGGCGACCTGATGGCCTACAACACGCTCGCCGAGATCCCCGGCGGCGACAAGAAGGGCGAGGTCGTGATGCTCGGCGCGCACCTCGACTCCTGGCACCCGGGCACGGGCGCGACCGACAACGCCGCCGGCTCGGCGGCCGCGATGGAAGCGGTGCGCATCCTGCAGGCGCTGGGGGTGAAGCCGCGGCGCAGCATCCGCATCGGCCTGTGGTCGGGCGAGGAGCAGGGGCTGCTGGGCTCGCGCGCCTGGGCGAAGGCGCACCTCGGCACCCGGCCGGAGCCCCAGGCAGCCGACGCCGCCCTGCCCGCCTTCCTGCGCCGCGACAGCGGCCCGCTGACCCTGCTGCCCGAGCAGGCGAAGCTCTCGGCCTACTTCAACCTCGACAACGGCACCGGCCGCATCCGCGGCATCTACACGCAGCAGAACGCGGCCGCGCTGCCGATCTTCGAGGCGTGGCTGGCGCCTTTCCACGACCTGGGCGCGCGGACCGTGACCCTGCGCAACACCGGCGGCACCGATCACCAGGCCTTCGACGCCGTCGGCGTGCCGGGCTTTCAGTTCATCCAGGACCAGGCCGACTACTCGACGCGCACGCACCACACGAACCTCGACGTCTACGACCGCATCCAGCGCGAGGACCTGATGCAGGCGTCGGTGATCATGGCCGCCTTCGTCTACAACGCCGCGATGCGCGAGGAGATGTTCCCGCGCAAGGCGGCGCCGAAGGACGCGGCGCCGGCGCCGGTCGTCGTCAAGAGCGGCAAGGAGAAGGGCGCCAAAGCCGGCGGCCGCTGACGATCCCGGAGCCCGCCGCCATGAGCGAGCGCGTCCCTGCGATCAAGGTGCTGTTGCTGCCGAAGGACACGAACGCCCTCGGCACCATCTTCGGCGGTGTCATCCTGTCGCACATCGACCTGGCCTCGGCAGTCGAGGCTCGCAAGGCCGCCGCGCATCGCTACGTGACGAAGGCGATGCGCGAGGTGGAGTTCCACCAGCCGGTGTTCCTGGGCGACATCGTGAACTTCTTCACCGAGACCGTGCGCGTGGGCCGTACCTCGATCACCGTCAAGGTGACGGTCGAGGCCGAGCGTTGGGGCGCCGGCCGCGGCGAGCGGGCGAAGGTCACCGAGGCCGAGGTGGTTCTGGTCGCGGTCGACGAGGCCGGGCAACCCACGCCGATCCTAGCCCCGGCGCAGGCATGAGCCGGCGCCTGCGCGTCGGCGTGCTGCTGGGAGGGGCCTCGAGCGAGCGCGACATCTCGCTCGCCTCCGGCAAGATGATCGCCGAGCACCTGCCGCGCGAGCGCTACGACGTGGTGATGCTCGACACGCTGGCCCTGATGGCCGAGAACCCGCGGCTGCCGGCGGCGCTCGCCGGGCAGGCGCGCGCCCTCCTCGCAGGCGGCGCGCACGACGCGCTCGACGCGCGCGAGGGGGAGCTGCCCGAGGCATTCCGCAGCGAGATGCGCCGCGCGGCCGAGCAGGCGCTGCCGGCGACCGAGGCGATCGTCGCCACCGGCGGGCGCGCGAAGATCGACGTCGCCTTCCTGGCGCTGCACGGCCGCTACGGCGAGGACGGCACGCTGCAGGGCCTGCTCGAGATCCTGGGCGTGCCCTACGTCGGCTCGGGCACGCTCGCCTCGGCGCTGGCGATGGACAAGCCGATGGCGAAGACGGTGCTGGCGGCCGCCGGCATCCCCGTGCCCGCGGGCGCGCTCGTCGAGCGGGCCGCCTTCGCGCGCGAGCGCGAGGCCGTGCTGGCCGCGGCGCGCGCCTGGCTGCCTGCGGTGGTGAAGCCAGCCTGCGAGGGGTCGAGCATCGGCATGAGCCTGGTCGAACGCGGCGAGCAGCTCGGCCCGGCGCTCCAGGAGGCCTTCCGCTTCGACCGCCGCGCGCTCGTCGAGGAGCGCCTCGCCGGCACGGAGATCACGGTGGGCGTCGTCGGCAACCGGGAGCTGCAGGCCCTGCCCGTCGTCGAGATCGTGCCGAAGCGCGCCTTCTTCGACTACCGCGCGAAGTACGATCCGAGCCTGTCGGAGGAGATCTGCCCGGCACGCATCCCGCCGGCGGCGGCCGAGTCGGCCCGGGATCTCGCGCTGCGCGCGCATCGCGCGCTCGGCTGTCGCGGCCTGTCGCGCAGCGACTTCATCCTGACAGCCGAGCGGGGGCCGGTGCTGCTCGAACTCAACACGATGCCGGGGATGACGGTCAACAGCCTGCTGCCGAAGGCCGCGCGCGCGGCGGGCATCGCGTTCCCCGACCTGCTCGAGCGGCTGATCGCGCTGGCCCTCGAGCCCGAGGGCTAGCCGGATGGCGCGCACGCGCGCGGCGCCGGGGCGGGCCGGAGGCGGCGGGCGGCTCGCCGTGAGGCTCGCGACCGGAATCGCCGCGGGCTTGGCGATCGGCCCGCTGGCCGCGGTCGCGTTCTCGGCATCGGCGCAGGCCGTTCCGCGCGAGCCCGGCCCACCCGCCATCCACCTCCGTGCCAATCAGGCCGGCTACCGGCCGGGCGATCCGAAGCTCGTGATCGCCTTCTCCGAGGCGCCGTTGCCCGGGCGTTTCGCGGTCATGGACGAGCGCGGAGCCGAGGTGCTGAAGGCGAAGGCCCGGCCCCTGCGTGGCCTGCGCTGGGGGGCCTTCGCGAACCACGCGCTGATCGACCTGACGGCCCTGGCGAAGCCGGGGCGCTACACGCTGCGCCCGCCGGGGCGCAGCGAAGGGAGCGCGATCCTGGTGAGCGAGACCGCGGGCGCGGGGCTCGCCGATTCGCTGCTCGAGTTCGTGCGCCAGCAGCGCTGCGGCTACAACCCCTTCCTCGACGAGGTCTGCCATGCCAAGGACGGCCGCACGGCCTACGGCCCGCTGCCGGCGGGCAGCTACCTCGATGCCCGCGGCGGCTGGCACGACGCCGGCGACCAGCTCAAGTACCTGCTGACCTCGAGCACGGCCACGGCCCACCTGCTGCTCGCGCACGAGCTGGCGCCCGCGAGCTTCGGCGACGCGCACGACGCGCTCGGCCGCGCGGGCGGCAACGGCCTCGCCGACGTTCTCGACGAGGCGGTCTGGGGCCTCGAGTGGATGCTGCGGCTGCACCCGGCCGCCGGCCAGCTCTACCACCAGGTTGCCGACGACCGCGACCACATCGGCTGGAAGCTGCCGCACGAGGAGACCAGCGACTACGGCTGGGGCAAGGGCGGCTACCGCGTCGTCTACTTCGCCGACGGCCGGCCGCAGGGTCTGAAGCAGTACCAGAGCGCGTCGGACGGGATTGCCAACCTGGCCGGCCGTTACGCGGCGGCGATGGCGCTCGGCTACGGCGCCTTCAAGGACGACCCCGAGCGGAGGGCGTTCGCCGGGCGCTGCCTGCGCGCCGGCGTCGAGGTCTACGCGCTCGGGCGGGCGCACGAGGGCGTCCAGCAGGGCAACTCGTACGGCGCGCCCTATCGCTACGCGGAGACGACCTGGGCCGACGACATGGAGTGGGGCGCGGCCGAGCTGCACCGCGCCACCGGCGAGACGCGCTATCTCGACGACGCGCTCCGCTACGCGCGGCTGGCCGGCGCCACCTCGTGGATGGGGCGCGAGGAGATCGGCCATTACGAGCAGTACCCGTTCACGAACCTCGGCCACTTCGCGCTCCACGCCGCGGCCGGGGATGCGCGAGCCGAGCTCGCCGAGTTCTACCGGGAGGGCCTCGAGGCGATCGCCCGCAAGGCCGCGTCGAGCCCGTACGGCTTCGGCGCGCCGTTCATCTGGTGCTCCAACAACCTGGTGGTCGCGCTCGCGACGCAGGCGCTGCTCTACGAACGCATCAGTGGCGACGGCGCGCAGCGTGCTCTGGCCGCGGCGCACGTGGACTGGCTGCTCGGCCGCAATCCCTGGGGCACGTCGATGTTCACTGGGCTGCCGGAGGGCGGCACGTTTCCGAGCGACGTGCATCTCAGCACGACCAACCTGACGAAGCGTCCGGTGCGCGGCGGCCTGGTGGACGGGCCCGTGAGGCGCCGCATCTTCGAAGGCCTGAAGGGCGTCGCCCTCTCGCGGCCCGACGCCTTCGCGGCCTTTCAGGCCGACGAGGCGGTCTACCACGACGACGTCGGGGACTATTCGACGAACGAGCCGACGCTGGACGGCACGGCCGCCGCGATCCTGGTGTTCGCGCTGCGGGCCGCTCCTCCAGGCCGCTCGACGCCCCGGTAGGCCATCCCGGCGCGCGCGGCGGCACGGTGGGCGCCGCTAGAACACGCTGAACTTCAGGTACTTCTTCGGGTTCTTGCGGATGTCGGCCACCAGCGTGCTGACGTCGGTGCCGGCCTGCTCGATGGACTTCGCCGCGCCGTCGAGGTCCTTGTAGAGCGCCTCGTCCTTCGACAGCTTGCCGAGCGTGCCCTCGCCGCGCTCCAGTCGCCCGAGCAGCTCTTCCAGGCTCTTCGACGAGCGGCCCATCGATGCGGCCACCTCGTCCGCGCGCGCGCTGATCGCGTCGAGGCGCTTGACGGCCCGCTCCAGCTCCGGCCCGCTGGTGATGCGCTCCAGGCCCTGGGAGTTCTTCTTCAGGCTGGTCTCGAGCGCCAGCAGCTCCTGGCGCTGCTCCTTGACGGTGGCCGAGAGGCTCTTCAGCAGCGAGTGCAGCTCGGCGCTGCCGGCCTGCACGTCCGCCACCAGCTTGTCGTTCAGCAGCGTGTCCACGCGCGAGATGGCGCCGCTCGCCTCGTCCATCAGCCGCTGGGTGGCCGACATCATCGGCTCCTCGGCCGCGCCCGCCACGGTGTCGCCGTAGCGCAGCATCTCCGTGGCCGAGCCGGGCTCGACGTCCGCCACCATGCCGCCCAGCAGGCCCGCCGACTTCAGCTGCACCTTCGAGTCCTTGGGCACCGGATACTCGCCCTCGATCTCCAGGCGCAGCGTGACGCCCTGCTTGTCGATCGTGAAGCCCATCACGCGGCCGATGTTGACGCCGCGCATCTGCACCGGATCGCCGCGCCGGATGCCGCCGGCGTCGGGCACCCGGGTGCTGACGATGTAGCGTCCGCGAAACAGCGCCGCGTCGGTCATCGTGAACAGCAGGCCCATCGTCAGCACGATGGCGGCGATGATGAACAGGCCCACCCACAGGGCCTGGTCACGGGTCTTCGGCGGCGCGTCGAGTTCGCTCATCGGTCTCCGTTGGCGGCGTAACCGTTCAGGTCGCGGGCCGCGGCGGCCGCCGCCTCGCGATCGTAGAAGGCCCGCACGATGGGGTCGGTGCTGGCCCGGAAGGAGTCGGGGGTGCCGACGAAGCGCAGGCGCCCGCCCTCGAGCAGGGCCACGTGGTCGCAGTAGCGCAGGACGCCATCCACGTCGTGTGTGACGACCACGGAGGTCACGTGGGTCTTCTGGGCGATCGCCGTGATCAACTGGTCGATCGCGGCGGTGTTCACCGGGTCGAGGCCGGTCACCGGCTCGTCGTAGAGCAGGATCTCCGGCCGGCCCACGATCGCGCGGGCCAGGCCGACGCGCTTGCGCATGCCGCCCGACAGCTCGGCCGGCAGCTTCGAGAGCACCTTGCCGGGCTCGAGGTTCACGTCCTCGAGCGCCTCGCAGACCCGCCGCATCACCTCGCGCGGCCCGAGCTCGCGCGCCTCCCGGTCCTGGATCCCGTAGGCCACGTTCTCGTGGACGGTCATCGAGTCGAACAGCGCGGCGTACTGGAAGACGTAGCCGGCCTTGCGCCGGATCTGCTGCAGCTTGCGCGGGCCGGCTTCCCGCACCGACTCGCCGTCCACACGCACGTCGCCGCGGTCGGGCTGGATCAGGCCGATCGTGGTCTTCAGCAGCACGCTCTTGCCGGTGCCCGAGGGCCCGACGACGGCCATGATGTCGCCCGTCTCGATGCGCAGGTCGACGCCCTCCAGCACCGGCACGTCGAACGCCTTGTGCACGCCGAGGTACTCGATCACGAGTAGTGCCGGCTCACTAGTTCAGGAACAGCGGCGGGAAGGTCGCGTCGGAGACCAGCACCGCGATGATCATGAAGACGACGGAGGCCGTGGTCGCGCGCCCGACGCCCTCGGCGCCGCCGCGGGTCAGCAGGCCCATGTGGACCGCGATCAGCGGGACCACGAAGCCGAAGGCGAGCGCCTTCATCATCGAGTAGAAGAGGTCGTAGCTGTGCCAGTAGAGCCGGGCGCCGTAGAGGAACGACTCGTAGCCCAGGCCAACCGACAGCTGCGCCGCCACGATGCCCGCGATCACCCCCACGGCGTTGGCGATGCCGACGAGCGCCGGCATCGCCAGCGTGCCGGCGATGATGCGCGGCGCCGCCAGCACCGGCACCGGGTCGCGCCCGAGCGAGTAGAGCGCGTCGATCTGCTCGGAGACCTGCATGGTGCCGATCTCGGCCGTGATGCGCGCGCCCACGCGGCCGATCAGCACCACGGCCGTCAGCACCGGCCCCAGCTCGAGCACGACGCTGGAGGTGACGACGCTGCCGAGGACGTAGAGCGGGATCGAGCTGGTGAACTGGTAGCCGCCCTGCTGCGAGGTCACGATGCCCGACAGCACCGCGGTCACGATCACCAGCGGGATGCTCTGGACGCCCACGGAATGCAGCTGCGCCAGCACGTCGCGCGGCTTGACCTGCCCGCCCAGCGTCGCCGCCAGCGAGCGCCAGGCGAGCAGGCCCATGCCGCCGGCGTGGCGGCCGGCGTACGACCCCACGCGCCCGACGGCGCGGACCGGCTCCAGCATCAGATCGACGAGGGACAAGGCGAAGGCTCCGTTCCCGCGAGCGCGGGCCTGCTAGTTTCTGCGAGGTTGGCCCGGAAGGCTAGCCGGGAGGCTCAGGCCGGCCGTGGCTCGGGCCGCAACACGCCCCCGGTCTCGGCCAGCAGCTTGCGCAGATCGGCCGGGAACAGCGGGCGGCTGAACAGGTTCCCCTGCACGTAGTCGCAGCCCTCGCGCCGCAGGAACGCGAGCTGCTCCTCGGTCTCGACGCCCTCGGCCACCACCTTCAGCTTCAGGCTCTTCGAGAGCGCCAGCACCGCGCGGGCCACGGCAGCGCCGTCGGCGCTCGTCGTCATGTCGCGCACGAACGACTGGTCGAGCTTCACCACGTCGACCGGCAGGCGGCGGAGGTAGCTGAGCGAGGAATAGCCGGTGCCGAAGTCGTCGATCGAGACGGACACGCCCAGGCCGCGCAGTTGGCGCAGCACCCCGATCGTGCGCTCCACGTCCTGCATCGCGACGCCCTCGGTGATCTCGATCGCCAGGCGCTCCGGCGCCAGGCCCGAGTCGCCGAGCGCCTGCGCGACCTGATCGAGCAGGTCGGTCTGCTGCAGCTGCCGTGTCGACAAGTTGACGGCGACGCCCGGCTGCACGTCGCAGCCGAGGTTCGCGATCTCCGCGCAGGCGGTGCGCATCACCCAGGCGTCGAGCGAGGTGATCAGGCCCGAGGCTTCGGAGAACGGGATGAAATCGGCGGGCGGCACGGCGCCGCCGGGCCGCAGCCAGCGCACGAGCGCCTCGACCTTCTCGACGCGCCCGCTGGCCAGGCAGACGATCGGCTGGTACTGCAGCGCCAGCTCCTCGCGCTCGATCGCGCGCCGCAGCCCGCTGCCGAGCTCGGCGCGCTGGGCGTCGCGCACGCGCAGGCGGGCGGTGAAGCGGTGGAAGCTGTCCTCGCCGCGCTCCTTGGCGGCGTAGGCCGCGGCCGTCGCGTTGTCGAGCAGCCTGCGCGGGTCCGTGCCGTCCTTCGGATACAGCGAGAAGCCGACGGTCGCCGTCACCACCACGTCCTTGCCGTCGACGTTGAACGGCCGCTTGACGGCCTCCATCAGCCCCAGCGCGCGCGAGGCCGCCTCCTCGAGCTGCCCGACGCCCGGCAGCAACAGGCCGAACTCGTCGCCCCCCAGCCGCGCGACGCAGCCGCCCGGGCCGACGATCGCCTCCAGCCGCCCCGCGATCCCCGCGAGCACGCGGTCCGCCGCCTCGCGGCCGAGCGCGGCGTCCACGTTCCGGAAGCGGTCGAGGTCCGCGTGGAGCACGGCGAACGGCCGCTTCAGGCCGCCGCCGGAGGCGATCGCGCGAGCGAGCTCGCTCTCGAAGCTGGCGGGCGCCGCCGGCGGCGGCGCGGGCGCGGGAAGCGACGCCGAGGCGCCCCTAAGGCGCAGCACCGCGATGCCCGCGAGCAGAGTGGCGGCCACCAGCGCGCCGGCCACGAGGGCGGGCAGCGGGATCGCGGCGTCGCGCCGCGGGCCGAGCAGCGCCAGCGCCACGAGCGAGAGCAGCAGCAGCGGCGGCGTCACGCCGGCGAGCGCGCGCGCCAGCGCCGCCTGCTCGCCGTCCCGCGCGTGCAGCAGCGCCACGGCCTCGACGAGGGTCGCGGCCAGCAAGGCCGAGACCGCGCGCGACGCGAAGATCTCGTCCGCGGGCGCCGCGCCGTCGGCCAACCGCTCGAGCGGCAGGCCCAGCAACCAGCCCGCGCTCGCCCAGTAGACGGCCGTCGAGAACAGCATGCTGCGCCAGGCGAGCCAGCCGCCGCCGATCGCGAGCGCCTCGAGCACGCGCGAGAAGGCCTCGAGGGCGCCCCCTTCGGCAAACCCCGCCCCGGCGCTCAGCACGGCCGCGACGGCGGCCGGGCGCGGCCCCAGCCAGACGAGCGCCGCGAGAGGTGCGGCGAGGCCGAGGCTGAGGGGAGCCGAGCCCGCCATGGCGGAGAGGCCCAGGCGATGCAGGCCGAAGCCGGCCAGCCCCAACAGCGCTCCCGCGGCCAGGTCGCGGAATCCGGCGGGCGCCGGCGCGCCGAGCGGGCCCGTGGCCGTCGGGCTCGCGGGCGTCGTGCGGATGTAGGTGGTCCCCCCTCCGGTCATGGGCGCGCCCAGTGTAGGCCCGCCCGAGAAAAGGGGGTCGCTAGCCGCGCAGCTCGGCCAGCCGCGCCGCGATCACGCCGCAGCTCGGCGGGCGCAGGCCCGGATCCTTCTCCAGGCACTCGAGCACCAGGCGTTCGAGCGCCGCCGGCACCTCGCGATTGCGCGCTCGCAGCGGCGGCACCCTGTCGCTGAGCTGCATCATCAGGAGCTGCATCGGCTCGGGGTGATTGAAGGGCAGCGAGCCGGTGAGCGCCTCGTAGGCGACGACGCCGAGCCCGTAGATGTCCGCCGCGGGAGTGACGTTGCGGAAGTCGCGCACCTGCTCGGGTGCGATGTAGGCGGGCGTGCCCGCGAGGATGCCCGTCGCGGTGATGCCCGGCGCGCTGTGGAGCTTCGCGATGCCGAAGTCCATCACCTTCACCAGCCCGCCCTTTACCAGGAACAGGTTCTCGGGCTTGACGTCGCGATGGACGATCCCTTGCTGGTGCGCCGATTGCAGCCCCTCGCAGGTCTGGGACAGCACGTCGATCGCCTCCGTCAGGGGCAGCGGCACGCCGCGCATGCGCTCGCGCAGGTCCTGCCCGACGAGCAGCTCCATCGTCACGAAGCGGAAGCCGTGGGCCAGCCCCATGTCGAACAGCCGCACCAGGTTGCGGTGGTTCAGCCGGCGCGACAGCAGGAGCTCCCGGCGCAGCCGCGCGTCCGTCTCGCGGTCGAAGACGCCCTGGGTGAACACCTTGAGCGCGATCTCGTCGCCGACCTCGAGGTCCGCCGCCTTGAACACGACCGACATGCCGCCCGCGCCGATGCGGCTGTCGAGTCGATAGCGGCCGCCGATGGTGGCGCCCACGTGAAACGGCTGGCTCCACTCGGCAGAGGGCTCGTCGGCCGCGCTGAACTCGCCGGCTCCCGTCCGCACGGTCGGCAGGTGCGCCGACGCGCCGGGGACGACGCCCCGCGGCTCGGGCGGCTCGGGCAGCTCCGGCAGGTCGGGAAGGTCGGGCAGCTCCGCCGGCTCGGGACGGCCCGAGGCGAGCCGGTCGAGCAGCGCGCGCGCGGCCGAGTCGTCGCGAAACGCGAGCAGCTTGCGCAGCGCCTCGCCGGCGTTCGACGAGAAGCCGTGCGCCAGGTAGAGGTCCGCGAGCTCGAGGAAGGCGTCCGCGTCGTCGTCGTCGTGCGGACCCCAGCGCACGTAGGCCGCCAGCAGGTTCTCCACCGCGAGGCTGGGGCCCTCGGCCGCCGCCAACCGGATCGCGCGGCGGCAGGCCTCGCGGTACTGCGGGTCGCTCGGCCCCACGCGCGCGAGGCTCTCCAGCGCGAGCTTCGGCTGGTCGGCGCTCTCCCAGGCGCGCGCGGCCTCCAGGAAGCGGCCGGCCGCGTCGGCCGCGAGCGCCCGCTCCCGGCTCAACGGTCCTGCGGCAGCTCGGCGAGCTGGCGCTTCAGCAGCTCGGGGAAGTTCGCGACGCGCAGCGCGTCCTCGCTCAGCACCAGGCCCTCCTGCACCAGGCGCAGCAACGCCTGGTCGAAGCCCTGCGCGCCGGAGCCGTCGCTCGACGAGGACTGCAGCTGCGCCTCGATCTGGTGGATCTTGTTCTCGCGGATCATGTTGGAAACCGCGTGAGTCTGCACCAGGATCTCGAGCGCCGCGATGCGTCCGTCGCCGCCGGCCCGCTTGCACAGCCGCTGCGCGATGACGCCGCGCAGCACCAGCGAGAGCGTGCCGCGCGCCTGCTCGCGCGACTCCTCGGGCACCACGTCCAGGATGCGGTCGATCGCCCTGGCCGCGGAGTTCGTGTGCAGCGTGCCGAGCACCAGCACCCCGGTCTCCGAGGCCTGCAGCGCCAGCAGCACCGTCTCGAGGTCGCGCATCTCGCCGATCACCAGCACGTCCGGCGACTCGCGCAGCGCCGCGCGCAGCCCGCTGGCGAAGCTCTCCGTGTGATGGCCGACCTCGCGGTGCGTGATGGCGCTCTTGGCCGGCTCGTGCACGTACTCCACGGGATCCTCGATCGTGATCACGTGGCGCTCGCTGGTCAGGTTGATCTCCTTGACCATCGCCGCGAGCGTCGTGCTCTTGCCGGCCCCCGTGGGCCCGGTCACCAGCACCAGCCCGTTGCGCTGCGCCGCCAGGCGCCGCACTACCTCTGGGAAGGCCAGCTCCTCGATCGTCGGGATGTGGTTGCGGATCACGCGGAAGGTCGCGCCCAGGCCGCGGCTCTGCTGGAAAACGTTCGCCCGGAAGCGCCCGACCTCGGGCAGCGTGTAGATGAAGTCGACCTGAAGCTCCTTCTTCAACGTGTCGCACTGGTCGGGAGTGAGGATCTCGGTCAGGAAGCGGCGCGTCTCGAGCTCGCTCAGCACCCGGAACGGCAGGCCCAGCAGCTCGCCGTCGTGACGGATCATCGGCACCGTTCCGGCGTGGAAGTGCAGGTCGGAGGCGCCCTGCTCCGCCACCACCCTCAGGAAGGAGTCGAGCCGCGCCATCTCACGGCCTCCTGGGGGGCGGCGCGGGCGCCTCCGCGGCCATCAGCGGCTCGAACTCCTTCTTCGAGAGCGCGCGCGCGTAGGCCTCGTCGGCCGCCAGCTTGCCCTCGCGCACCAGGCGCAGCAGGTCGGCGTCCATCAGCTGCATGCCCTGCTCGCGCGCGGTGGCGATCACGGAGGGGAGCTGGAAGCTCTTGCCCTTGCGGATCAGGTTGGCGATCGCCTCGTTGTTGAGCATGATCTCGACGGCCAGGCAGCGGCCGGGAGCGTCCTTGCGCGGCAGCAGCGTCTGGCACAGCACGGCGCGCAGGCTGCCCGCCAGCATCGAGCGCACCTGCTCCTGCTGCGTCGGCGGGAAGGCGTTGACCAGGCGGTCGACGCTGCCGGCCGCCGACACGGTGTGCACCGTGCCGAACACCAGGTGCCCGGTCTCGGCCGCCGTCACCGCGAAGGAGATCGTCGGCAGGTCCCGCATCTCGCCGACCAGGATCACGTCGGGGTCCTGGCGCAGTGTCGCGCGCAGCGCCGCGGTGAAGGAGCCGGTGTGGGTGCCGACCTCGCGCTGGTTGACCAGGCTCTGGCGGCAGGCGTGCACCACCTCGATCGGGTCTTCCAGTGTCACGATGTGCCGGCGCGAGGTCTGGTTGATGTGGTCGACGAGCGCCGCCAGAGTCGTGGACTTGCCGGAGCCGGTCGCGCCGCCGACCAGCACCAGGCCGCTCGGCAGCTCCGCCAGGCCGCGTACGAGCGGTGGCAGCCCCAGCGCCTCGAGCTGCGGCATCTCCGCGCGGATCAGCCGGAACACCACCGACAGCCCGCCCAACTGGTGGAACACGTTGGCGCGGAAGCGCAGGTCCTCGGCCTCGACCCGGTAGGAGAAGTCCACCTCGCGCAGCTCGTCGAGGTCCATCAGTTGGCGCGCCGTCAGGTGCGGCACGATCAGCCCGCGCAGCTTGTCTGGGCTCAGCACGCCCTGCGCCAGCGGCAGCGTGCGGCCCATGCGCTTCACCAGCGGGCGCCGGCCCGGGGCCAGGATCAGGTCGTCCCCGCCGGTGCGCGCGACCTGGCCGAGCAGCTGATCCAGCATCGAGACGGGCTGTGCCAGCTCGACGCTCTCGCCGGGCGCGGCGCCCCAGCGCTCGACCAGCGCCCGCGCCAGCGCGCGCACCTCCGCGCGCGCGTCGCGCAGCAGGCCCTGGATGGCGCCCGACTGCCCGGGGTCGTCCAGCTTGTCGAGGCAGCGCAGCGCCGCCAGCTGCACGTCGGCGTCTTCCGAGCTCAGCAGCTCCGCGACGCGCGGCGCCGCGGCGCGCGAGCCGATCTCGGCCAGGGCCCCCAGCGCCGCCACCTGCAGCGCGGGGTTACGCAGCATGATGTCGACCACGTGGGGCACCGCGCGCGGATCCTTGACGGCGGCGATCGCCTCGAGCGCGCGCTCGCGAACCCACCAGTCGGGGTCGGCCCCGGCGGTGCGCACCAGCGTGCCGAGGGACTGGGGCGAGCGCAGCCGCAGCAGCCCGTCGACGCCGAAGCGGCGCACGATCTCCGAGGGGTCCTGCAGGAAACCCGCCAGGTGCCGCACCAGCTCCGGGCCCGCCATCTCGGCGAGGGCGTCCATCACCCGCTCGCGCACCCACCAGTCCTCGTCGCGCAGGTGCTCGAGCAGCTTGGGCCACAGCTCGCCCTCGGGGTCCTTGACGGTCTGCACCAGCTCGCTCGCCATCCGGCGCACGTTGACGTCGCGGCTGCGCAGCAGCCAGATCACCGTGCGCGCGAGGTCGAGCTTGCCGGCGGCCGAGAGCCGCGCCAGCGCCTCGCCCGCGCGGGTGCGGACGGCCAGCTGCGAGTGGCCGAGGCCGTCCACCAGCGGCGCCAGCACGTCGCTGGTGCCGATCGCCTCGAGCGTGTCGAGCGCAGCCAGCCGGATCGAGTTGGGACCCGTGCGCAGCTTGCGGTGCAGCGCCGCCACCGCGCGCGGGCTGGGAAACATGCGCAGCCCCTCGACGGCCGCGCGCGCGAGCGCCAGCGCGCGCGAGTCGAGCAGCGGCCCCGCGTGGCGCAGGAACTCGGCTTCGTCGGCCAGCGCGGCGAGCCCTTCGATCGCGGCGACCGCGACCGCCTCCGAGGCGTCGGCCAGCGCGGGCTTCAGGATGTCGCGGGCCGCCTCGGGGTCCTTCGACATCACGCGCGGCTCGCTGAGGTGCCCGAGCGCCTTGACCTTCTCGGCCGGGCTGCCGACGGCGATCACCGAGGCGAGCACCGGCAGCGCGTGCTGGGGAGCCATCGCCAGCACGGCGTCGAGCGCCTCGGAACGGCCGGCGAAGCCGCTCTCCCCGACGACGTCCGAGATCGCGTCGAAAGCGGACTTGCCGCCGACGGCCGGCAGCGCCTGGGCCGCCGCCTGGCGCACGCCGGCGTCGGGAGAGCGCAGCAGCGCGACGAGCGCCGCGTGCTCGGCCACGTTGTTGACGCGCGGCAGCAGCGCCACCAGCGCCGGGCGCAGCGCCGGGTCGGCCGCGCGCAGGGCGCGCACGTAGGCCGCGAACAGGGACTTGTCGGGGACGCGTTCGGCCAGGCGCTGGAAGGCGAGCACGCGCGCCCGGTGCTGGGCGGCCTCGATCGGGGCGCGACCGCCGACGAGCTCGAGCAGCTTGGTGATCTCGGCGGCCGTCACCTCGCCCGCGGCGGCGGCGAACGCCTCTGCCTCTTCCGGGCTGCGCCAGACCGACGAGCGGAATTGTGCGACCAGCTCCCTGGCGTTCAACGCGGTCTTCTGGTCCCCTGTTTGCGGAGGCGGAGGGAACTGTGACACGGGCCGGCCGCCCCGGGCAAGCCGGCCGGCCGGGGGGCGGCTAGGACGCCGAGGTCAGCCGAGCGGGCTCCTGGTCGAGGAGCGCCAGCAGGTCGTCGAAGGGCACGGCCGGGCTGAACAGGAAGCCCTGGATGGCGTCGCAGCCCCTCTGCTCGAGGAAGCGCGCCTGGCCGGCCGTCTCGACGCCTTCGGCCACGACGTCGAGCTTCAGGCTGTGCGCCATCGCGATCACCGCGGTCGCGATCGCCGCGTCGTCGGCGTTCGTCTCGAGCTCGCGCACGAACGCGCGATCCAGCTTGACCGTGTCGACCGGCAGCCGCTTCAGGTAGCTCAGCGAGGAGTAGCCGGTGCCGAAGTCGTCGATCGAAACGCTGAGGCCCATCTCGCGCAACCGCCCCAGCGTGGTGGCCGAGCGTTCGGGGTCCTGCATCGCGCTGCTCTCGGTCACCTCGACGCCGATGCGTCCGCTCGGCAGCTGGTTCGCGGCCAGGGCGTGCTTCACCTGTTCCACCAGGTCGTCCTGCTGGAGCTGGCGCGCCGACAGGTTGACGGAGACGCGCAGCTCGCGCCCGCGCTCGTGCAGGGCGCGCGCCCGGGCGCAGGCCGCCTTCAGCACCCAGGAGTCGACGGCGGAGATCAGGCCCGAGGCCTCGGCGATCGGGATGAACTCGCCGGGCGGCACCAGGCGCCCGCCCTCGCCGTGCCAGCGCACCAGGGCCTCGGCGCGCTCGATCTTCCCGCTGCCGAGCTCGACGATCGGCTGGAAGTGCAGCACCAGCTCGTCGTTCTCGAGCGCGCGGCGCAGCCCGCGCTCGATCACCAGGCGCTGCACGTCGCGCACGCTGAGCCGCGCGGTGTAGCGCCGGTAGGTGTCCTGGCCCTTCTCCTTGGCCGCGTAGGTCGCGGTGCTGGCGTTCTTCAGCAGGCTCTCGGCGTCGGCGCCGTCGCGCGGGTACAGGCTGATGCCCACGCTGGCCGTCACGAACACGTCCTGGCCGTTCATGCTGTACGGCCGCTTGACCGCCTCCAGGACGTTCGCGGCGACCTCCTCCGCCTGCTCCAGGCGCCCGAGGCCGGGCAGCAGCAGCGCGAACTCGTCGCCGCCGACGCGCGCGACGGTGTCGCCGGGGCGGGCGCACTCCTCGACCCGGCGCGCGATGCGGCCGAGCAGCTCGTCCGCCGGCTCGCGGCCGAGCGAGGCGTCGATCGCCCGGAAGCGGTCGAGGTCGACCATCAGCAGCGCGAAGACGTCGCCGCGGTGGGCCGACTGGGCGATCGTCAGCTCCAGCCGGTCCTCGAGCAGGTTGCGGTTCGGCAGCCGGGTGGTGGCATCGTAGAACGCCAGAGACTGGTGCATCGCGTTCATCGCCGAGGCCACGTCGCGCAGCTCGCGGATCGGGAAGTTGCCCGTCGGCACCGGGCGCCGGCCGCGCAGCGTGCCGGTGCCGGCGTCCTGCGCGCCCTCGGCCATCGTCTCGAGCGCCTGCGTGACGCGCCGGGTCAGCGTCCCGACGGCGAGGCCCGCGAGCAGCCCGGCGCCCAGCACGCTGCCGACCGCCACGGCGGCCGAGGCCGGCTGCATCAGTGCCAGCCCGGCGGCGACCAGCAGGCCCCCGGAGGTGACGATCACCATCGCCCGCGGCAGGGCGTGGGCCCAGAGCGGGGTCTCCCTGCCCGGTTCCTGGCCGAGCGGCCGCCCGAGCGCGAGCAGCGCCAGCTCCGCGAGCAGCGCGGCGGCCACGAGCCCCCAGGCGGTGCGTGCGAACGCGAGGTCCAGAGGGGCGCCGAGGCTGTTCGCCAGCAGCGTCTCGAACAGCGCGCCCAGTGTCAGCGCGTACAGGATCGCGGCGAGAGCCAGCGAGCGCAGGCGCAGGGCGCCCTCGGCCACGGCGAAGGCCGCGAGGAGCCAGCCCGCCGCTCGCCAGGCCGCCCCCGGCGAGCCGACGAGGCCGAGCAGGCCCAGGGCCAGCGCGAGCAGCCCCTGGCCGCGCCCCAGGCGCACGAGAGCGTAGAGCCCCGGGCCGAGCCCGAGGGGCAGCGGCGGGGAGCCCGCGAGCGAGACGGTCGCCGCCTGAAGCGCGAGCGCGCCGAGGCCCAGCAGGACGGCCTCGGACCAGGAGCCGAGGCTCGCCGCGGATGTCTTCGGCAGGTCGGTCAGGGGTGCAGGCGTCGGCAGAGGGACGCCGCCGTCGCTGTTCATGGGTTCGCCGAAGGCTACCAGAAACGCAGGCGAGAGGGCGGGGCCTGCTACGATTCCGGGGATGCCCGAAACGTCCCAGGCGCCCTCTCTGGCCAAGGTCGTCTGCCCCCACGACTGTCCCGACACCTGCGTGATGACGGTGAGGCTGGAGGGAGGGCGCGCGGTCGCACTCGGCGGAGACCCGGACCACCGCTTCACCCAGGGCTTCCTGTGCGTGAAGGTGAACCAGTACCTCGATCGTGTCTACAGCCCGGACCGCCTGCTGCACCCGCTGCGGCGGGTCGGCCGCAAGGGCGAGGGCCGCTTCGAGCGCGTCTCCTGGGACGAGGCGCTCGACACGATCGCCGCGAAGCTGCGCGGCGTGATCGGCGACCATGGACCCCAGGCCATCCTCCCGTACTCGTACGCGGGCAACATGGGCCTGCTCTCGTACGGCAGCATGGACCGCCGCTTCTTCGGCGCCCTGGGCGCGAGCCTGCTCGACCGCACCATCTGCTCGGCGGCCGGGGCCGCCGGCCTGAAGGCGACGCTCGGCCGCTCGATCGGCCTCGACCCCGAGGCGGTCGCCGGCGCGAAGCTGATCGTCGCCTGGGGCGCCAACCTGATCAGCTCGAACGTCCACCTGTGGCCGTTCGTCGAGGAAGCACGCCGGCGCGGCGCACGGCTCGTCACGATCGACCCCTACCGCTCGCGCACCGCGGAGCGCTCGGATCTCCACCTGGCGCCGATGCCCGGCACCGACGCCGCCCTCGCGCTCGCGATGATGCACGTCGCCTTCCGCGACGGCCTGGCCGACCGCGACTACCTCGAGCGCCACACGCTGGGAGCCGCCGAGCTGGAGGCCCGCGTCCGCGAGTGGACGCCCGCGCGGGCCGCGGCGGAGACGGGCCTCGAGGCGGCTGCCATCGAGGCCTTCGCGCGCGAGTACGCGACGGCGCGCCCGAGTGCCTTGCGCATCAACTACGGCCTGCAGCGCCACGGCGGCGGCGGCATGGCCGTGCGCACGATCGCCTGCCTGCCCGCGGTCACCGGCGCCTGGCGCGACCCCGGCGGCGGGCTGCTGCTCTCGACCTCGGGCGCCTTCCCGGTGAACGCCGCCTTCCTGGAGCGGCCCGACCTGGTGCCGGCCGGCACGCGCACGATCAACATGAACCAGCTCGGCCGCGCGCTGAACGACCCGACGCTCAGCCCGCCGCTGAAGGCGCTGTTCGTGTACAACAGCAACCCCGCGGCGGTGGCGCCCGACCAGGAGAGCGTGCGAAAGGGGCTGGCGCGCGAGGACCTGTTCGTCGTGGTCCACGAGCTGTTCCAGACCGACACCGCGGACTACGCGGACGTCGTGCTGCCGGCGACCACGACACTCGAGCACTACGACCTGCACAAAGCCTACGGGCACCTCTACCTGAGCCTCAGCCGTCCGGCGATCGCGCCGCTCGGGGAGGCGAAGCCGAACACCGAGCTGTTCCGCCTGCTGGCGGCGCGCATGGGCCTCGACGATCCCTGCCTGCGCGAGAGCGACGAGCAGCTCGCCCGCGGCGCGATCGACTGGACGGCGCCGCAACTGCGCGGGATCGACTTCAGCCGCCTCGAGCGCGAGACCAGCGTGCGGCTGTCGCTGCCCGAGCCCTGGGCGCCCTTCGCCGAAGGCGGCTTCCCGACCCCTTCCGGCAAGTGCGAGCTTCGATCGGCTGAGCTCGAGGCGCAGGGCATCGATCCGGTGGCGGGCTACGTGCCCCCGCACGAGAGCCCCCGCAGCGACCCCGAGCGGGCGCGCCGCTATCCGCTCGCCTTCATCTCGCCGCCCGCGCACCACTTCCTGAACTCGACCTTCTCGGCGCAGCCGGTGTTCGTGCGCCGCGAGAGCGAGCCGTTCCTGACGCTGCACCCCGAGGACGCCGCGGCGCGCGGCATCCGCGACGGGCAGCAGGTGCGCACGTTCAACGACCGCGGCAGCTTCCTGTCGACCGCCCGCGTCTCGACGGCGGCGCGGCAGGGAGTCGTGGTCGGCCTCTCGATCTGGTGGCCGAAGCTCGCGCCGGGCGGCCGCAACGCCAACGCCGTCACCTCGCAGGAGCTGACCGACATGGGTCGCGGCGCGACGTTCTTCGATTGCCTGGTGGAAGTGGCGCCCGCGGAGCCGGCGTGACGGCAGAACAGCCGCGAACCGCGCCGCGCAGGCCGAATGGCCAGAAGAGGCTCTCGCTCGGGCTGCGGCCCGTGGCTGTCGGCGGGGCGGCGCCGGGGCGGCGGGGCCGCGAAGTCGAGCGCAGCGAGACGAGCGGCAACCCGACGAATAAAGCGCGACACACTGCGTCGCCTCGGTACACGCCTGCGCGAGGTCGCTCCGGGGCGCCCTGTCTTCAAAAGGAAGATCAGCAGTCGCGCCCCTCCGCTCGATCGGCGCGGACGCCGTTGCCAAGTCGGTCGTGTCCCATGCGCGCCTCAACGCCTCGCTACGGCGTGACCCGCGCCGCCGCCCTCGGCCTGCGGCGATCGGCCCTTCACTCGGCGCGGGCGGCTGGTAGGCCATGAGCATTCACTCGCCCGGAGCTCGCGTGGTCTACGCGGCCTCGGAGCTGGACGCCGACATCCTGTATCCGACGGGTTTCTTCGCGCCGGACCCCTTCCTGTTCGTGCAGAAAGGCCGCCAGCGGCTGCTGGTGATGAGCGACCTCGAGATGGACCGCGCGCGGCGGCAGGCGAGCGTCGACCGGGTGCTCTCCTGGAGCCGCTTCGCGAAGGCGCTCGAGGCGCGCGGCCGCGTGGCCTCGCCGGCCGACGTGATTCGCGCCGTGCTCGCCTCGCTGGGGATTCGCCGGGTCGAGGTACCGCGCTCGTTCCCGCTGGGCCTCGCGGGCGAGCTGCGTCTGCGCGGCGTGCGCTTCGACGTCGGGCCGGATCCCTTCTGGCCCGAGCGGGAGATCAAGCGCCGCGACGAGGTGCGCGCGATCGAGGCCTCGCTGCGGGCGGCCGAGTCCGGTCTCGCCGCCGGCATCGAGGCGCTGCGCCAGTGCCGCATCGGGAAAGACGGCTACCTGCGGCGTCACGGGCGCCGCTTCACCGCCGAGGACCTGCGCGCCGCGGTCAACGGCCGCATCATGGCCGAGGGCTGCCTGCCGTCGCACACGATCTGCGCTCCCGGCGACCAGGCCGTCGACCCCCACGAGGAGGGCCACGGCCCCATCCGCGCGCACCAGCCGGTCGTGATGGACATCTTCCCGCGCTCCGAGAGGACCGGCTATTTCGGCGATCTCACACGCACCGTCGTGCGCGGCCGAGCCAGCTACGCTCTGCACGAGCTCTACGCCGTCGTCCACCAGGGCGTGAAGCTCGGCCACTCGCGCGTGCGCGACGGCGCCTCGGGCCAGGCGATCCACGAGGAGATCCTGGCGCTCTTCGCGCGCCAGGGTTACCGCACCGGCAAGCAGGGCGGCCGCATGCAGGGCTTCTTCCACGGCACCGGCCACGGCCTCGGCCTGCAGATCCACGAGCCCCCGTCGATCGGCCGCCGCCCGTGCACCCTGCGCGCCGGCCACGTCGTCACCGTCGAGCCTGGCCTGTACTACTTGGGCCTCGGCGGCGTCCGCATCGAGGACGTCGCCCTGGTCACGAAGACGGGGTCGCGGAACCTGACGAGGGTCCCGAAGCAGTTGGAGATCTAGCCACCCGTCCCCGTGATCGTGATGTTCACGTTCACGGGACACGATCACGGGCGCGACGGCCTAGATCGCGCCGTGCTCCTCAAGGAAACCCAGCACCACCGTCGGGTACTCCGGGCGCAGGATCGCGCCGACGTGGGGGACATCCGGCGCGACCCACAGCTTCTTCGGGCCCCGGTGGGCGTCGTAGACGCGGCGGCCCACCGCTTCCGGCATCCGCGGGTCGCCGCCGTCCACGATCAGTAGCAGCGGAGCGCGCACGGAGCGCGCCGCGGCCACCGCGTCGACGTCGTCGGCGTCGAAGCCGGCGAGACGCTCCGCGCCCGCGATCGCCAGCGGCACGATCGGCAGCCAGGCGGGAACCCGATAGATCAGCCAGGCGTGGTGGGCGATCGTCGAGCGGTAGTCGTCGAAGGGCGCTTCGGCCACGACCGCGCGGACGTCGCCGCGACCCGCGGCGGCGCGCAGCACAGCGACGGCTCCCATCGAGTGCCCGACCAGCACGACGCCCGCGCGCGCCAGGCCGCGCTCGCGGGCGAGATCGATCGTCGCCAGCACGTCGCGGCGCTCGTTGCCGCCGAGGCTGGTGCGGCTGCCTTCGCTGCCGCCGTGGGCGCGCAGGTCGACGAGCAGGACGCTCAGCCCGCGCGCGCGGAAGAGGGCCGCCCGTTCGAGCTCGGTCTCGATCGACGCGCCCAGCCCGTGCACGATCACGACGGCCGGACGCGCGGTGTCGCCGGCCGCGACCCAGGCCCGAAGCCGCAGGCCGTCCACGCGCAGGAAGACCTCCTCGTACCCGGGGGCGGGGCGCGAAGGAGGCGCCAGCCGGATCGCGCGCGTCATCACGTGGGCGAAGGCGAGCGGCAGCCCGACGAAGAAGGCGCCCCCGTAGAGGAGGACGCGCAGGGCGAAGCGACGAGCGGGAGTCGACCGCAGGCCTGTCACTGGCGTCCTCTCTCAGAGATTCGCGTACATTCGAACGCCGATGCATCCCGGCTCGCGGCGTTGCTCCTCGCTTGCATATTCCCGATATGCGCGCTCGTCGCGCCTTGCGATCCGGGCGCCTCGGCGTTCTCGATGTGCACGCGACTTCTGAGACAGGACACCAGCGCCGACCATACGCGATAATCCAGGGCGCCACCGAGGGCCCATGGAGATCGCGCTCAACCGCAAGAGCGGCGTGCCGGTGCGCGAGCAGATCCGCACCCAGCTCGAGCTGCGCATCGTCGACGGCACGCTGCGCGGGGGGGAGCGGCTGCCGAGCGTGCGGGCTCTGGCGCGGCGCCTGAAGGTGCACGCCAACACCGTCTCGGCCGCCTACCGCGACCTCGACGCGTCAGGCTACGTGACGCTGCGCCGCGGCTCGGGCGTCTTCGTGCGGGACCACGGGCCGGCCGACCCGCGCGACGCGCGGGGCCTCGACGAGATGATCCGGCTCACGCTGCGCCTGGCGCTGCGCAAGGGCCACACCGCCGCCGAGATCCGGGCGGCCGTGGAGCGCTGGATGGCGGCCGAGCCGCCGGAGCGCCTGGTCGTCGTCGATCCCGTGCGCGAGAGCGGCGAGCTGCTGGTGGCCGAGCTAAGCGAGGGCCTGGGCCGGCCGGTCTCCTGGCTGTCGCCGGACGCGCTGGCGCAGGACCCGCGGGCTCTCGACGGAGCGCTCGCGATCGTGCTGCCGTACCACCTCGAGGCGTTCCGCCGCTTCGCCCCGGGCGCGGCCGTCCAGGCGCTGCACCTCGAGGTGAGCGAGGACGACCGCCGCGCGGTGATGGCGCTGCCGGCCGGCTCGGTGCTGCTGGTCGTGGCGCACTCGCCCTTCATGCTGCCGTTCGCGGAGGTGATCTTCCGCAGCCTGCGCGGCGACGAGCTGCTGGTCGAAGCACGCGCCGAAGCGGACGCGCGGGCCTGGCGCCGGCTGGCGCCGGCGGCCGACCTCGTGTTCGCCGACGCCGTGTCCGCGCGCAAGCTCGCCGCCCTCCCCGCGCGCCGCCTGCGGATCGTGCGCCTCGTTCCAACGGGCGAGCTCGAGCGCTTGCGTGCCGCCCTCGACTTCATCGTTCCCCGCTGAGCCGTCGTCGCGGAATCGCGGGCCCAGACAGAGCGGCCTGGGGCCCGTGCTAAGCTCCGCCGGCCAAAACTGGCGTTCGTTCTAGGAGGTGGGATGAAGCCGATCGTTCTGCGGGTCGCGGCGTGCGTGGTCGTGGGACTCGTCCACTGGAGCTGCTGCAATTGCGACGAGCCGGTCTCGCCGCCCGTTGTGCAGGCGACGCCGACGCCCGCGCCGACCCCCACGCCGACTCCCTCCGCCGCGAGCTGCAACCTGCCTCCGGTCAATGCCGATGCCCGTTGCCGCCCGGAGCCGCCGCCCGTGTTCGAAGCCGAGGTCGTGCGAGCCCAGGACCAGGTGCGCCGCGAGCATCCGGAGCTGTTCGACTCCGCCGGCCGCGTGATCTCGGGAGAGTCCTACACCGGCTGGGTCGCGACCACGCTGCGCAGCTACGGCCTGTGCGCGGCAGCAGTGGGTGGCGACGGCACCGACGAGGTCGGCGTCAAGACCACCAACGAGTGGAACGAGCAGTACGACATCGTGACCGGCTCACGCGACACCTGGACGAACTACACGGTCACCTGCCGCCCGCCGCTGTTCTAGCGTCTCCGCGCCGATCTCTGCGATCACGAGCGCTGCCTTGCCGGGCCCGGCGGGCGCGCTCGCGCCGCCTCGGCCTCAGTCGAGCCGCTTGCGGAAGCGCAGCGCCGCGACCGACAGGATGGCGACGCCCATGCCGAGCAGCATGGCCGCCTGCGGCCACAGCACGTCGATCCCCGACCCGCGCAGGAAGACGCCGCGGATGATCTCGGCGTAGTAGGTCAGCGGGATCGCGTAGGTGACGAGCTGGATCGCCCGCGGCATGTTCTCGATCGGGAAGATCAGGCCCGACAGGTAGATCATCGGCACCATCGCGCCGAGCACGGCCAGCATCATCGCCTGCTGCTGGTTCTGTACCAGCGTCGAGATCAGCAGCCCGAGCCCGAGCGTGCTCAGCAGGAAGAGCAGCGTCAGCCCGAGCAGCAGCAGGAACGAGCCCCGCAGCGGCACGCCGAAGCCGAACACGGCGACGCCGGTCACCAGGAACACCTGGATCACGCCGATGATCGCGAACGGCGCCAGCTTGCCGACGAGCAGCTGCCAGGGCCGGATCGGCGTCACCATGATCTGCTCGAGCGTGCCGATCTCCTTCTCGCGCACCACCCCCATCGCCGACAGCAGCATCGTCATCACCATCAGCACCATCGCCAGCACGGCCGGCACGTAGAACCAGCGGCTCTTCAGGTCGGGGTTGTAGAGGACGCGCGGGAACAGCTCGACCTGGCCGGGCCGCGCTGCGAGCGCCCGCCGCGCGCCGGCCAGCCTGGCGAGCTGCAGCTCGGCGCCGAAGCCGCGCGCGAGCGCGCCCGCGTAGCCCAGCGCGATGTTGGCGGAGGCGGCGTCGCTGCCGTCGCTGACGACCTGGAGCGCGGTCGCCCGTCCGGCCGTGAGCGCCGAGCCGAAGCCCTGGGCGATCACCAGCCCGAGCTGCGCGCGGCCGGTGACCAGCCAGCGGTCGACGCCCGCTGCGCGCTGCTCGTGCCCGACCAGCTCGAAGTAGCCGGACTCCACGAAGCGGCTCACCAGGTCGCGGCTCTGCGCGCTGCGGTCCTGGTCGACCAGCACCGTCGGCACGCGGGTGACGTCGGTGTTGACGGCGAAGCCGAAGACGGCGATCTGCACGACCGGCGCCACGAAGATGACCGGGATCATCCTGCGGTCGCGCCGGATCTGCAGGAACTCCTTGACGATCACGCGCCACAGGACGTGCATCGCCTTCAGGCCTCTCGCCGAGTGAGCCGGGCCGAGGCCAGCGCGACCACGACCAGCCCGTAGAGCGCGAGCGCCCCGACCTGAGGCCAGTACGTCGCGAGGCCCTCGCCCTTCAAGATGATGCCGCGCAGGATCACCAGGAAGTAGCGCGCCGGCACCAGGTAGGTGATCGCCTGCAGCCAGCCCGGCATCATCCGGATCTGGAAGATGAAGCCGGAGAGCAGGATCGCCGGCAGCATCGAGGCGATCAGGCCCGCCTGGAAGGCGAGCGCCTGCGTGTGGGCGATCGTCGAGATCAGCAGCCCGAAGCCGAGCGCCCCGAAGAGGTACAGCAGCACCGCCCCCAGCAGGTCCAGGTGCGGCCCGCGGATCACGACCCCGAAGAGCAGGCGCGCCGCGAGCAGGATGATGAAGGTGGCGACCAGCGAGATGCCGAGGTAGGGGATCGTCTTGCCCAGGATCAGCTCGGCGGTCCGCAGCGGGGCCACGCGCAGCTGCTCCATGGTGCCGCGCTCCTTCTCGCGCACGACCGAAAGAGCCGTCGAGAGCACGGCCGTGAGCATCAGCAGGAAGCCGATCAGGCCGGGAACCAGGAACTGGGTGGACTCGAGCTCCGGGTTGAAGAGCACGCGCGGCTCGAAGGCGAGCGGCGGCTCGAGGCGCCGCCCGGCGCGCCCCAGCGCGTCCGAGACCAGCGCCACGTTGCGCTCGGCGACCAGCGCCCTGGCGTAGCCGAGCACGGTCGCCGCCGTGGTCGAGTCGGCGCCGTCGAGCAGCAGCTGGACCGGGGCCACGCGCCCGGCGGCCAGCTCCCGGCCGTGGCCCTCGGGGATCACCAGCACGGCCCAGGCGATGCGCGTCTCGGCGAGGCGCTCGAGGTCCTCGCCGGCAGCGGGCGTCGCGACGAGGTCGAAGTAGGTCGAGTGGGTGAACGCCGCGATCAGCTCGCGGCTCGACGCGCTGCGGTCGCGGTCCTGCACGGCGAGCCGGACGTGGCGCACGTCGAAGTTGAGGGCGAAACCGTAGAGCACCAGCATGAAGGCCGGCAGCCCGATCAGCATCATCAGGGACAGCGGGTCGCGCCGGATCTGGCGCAGCTCCTTGACCACGACGGCGCGCAGGCGCTTCACGGACGCTCCCCCGCGGCGCCCGCCTCGGCCTCCTCGACGTGGTGGATGAAGACGTCCTCGAGCGACGGCAGGATGCGCTCGATCGTGGCGGGTCCGTTCCGCTGGGCGGCGAGCAGCTCCGCCACCTGGCGCCGGCCCTCGTCGGCGTCGCGCACCACGACGTGGACGTGGGTCCCGAACACGGAGGTCTCGAGCGCCCAGGGCGCCGCCGCCAGCGCCTCGAGCGCGTCGCCGGCCCGCGGGGCCTGCACCTCCAGCACGCTGTGCCCGGCGAAGACGTGCTTCAGCTCCGTCACCGTGCCGAGCGCCACCAGGCGCCCCGCGTGGATCAGCGCCAGCCGGTGGCAGTACTCGGCCTCGTCGAGGTAGTGCGTGGTGACGAAGACGGTGACGCCGTCGGCCGCCATCTCGTCGATCAGGCGCCAGAAGCGCCGGCGCGAGATGGGGTCGACGCCACTCGTGGGCTCGTCCAGGAAGACGACGCGCGGCTTGTGCATCACCGCGCAGGCGAGCGCCAGCCGCTGCTTCCAGCCGCCCGGCAGCTCGCCGGTGAGCCGCTGCTGCTTCCCCTCGAGGCCCGACATCTGCACGGCCCAGGCTTCCCGCTCGCGCGCCTCGGCCCCGCGCAGACCGTAGACGCCGCCGAAGAAGCGCAGGTTCTGCACGACCGTCAGATCGTCGTAGAGGCTGAAGCGCTGGCTCATGTAGCCGATGCGCCGCTTCACCTGCTCCGGGTCGCGCGCCACGTCGACGCCCAGCACCAGACCGGTGCCGCCGCTCGGCGCGAGCAGGCCGCAGAGCATGCGGATGGTGGTGGACTTGCCGGCGCCGTTGGCGCCCAGGAAGCCGAAGATCTCGCCCTCGGCGACGCTCAGGGAGACGCGGTCCACCGCCGTGAAGGCGCCGAAGCGCTTGGAGAGCTCGCGCAGCTCGACGGCGACGGGCATGCCGGTCAGCGCCCCGCGGCCCGGTCGAGCGCCGCCGAGGCGAGGCGCAGCGCGGCCTGGCTCTCGGTGCGGGCGAGCGCCGCGCGTTCGAGCGCCAGCTCGGCGTCGAGCAGCTCGGACGACGGGATCACACCTTCGCGGTAGCGATCCGCCGCGACGCGCTGGTTCTCGCGGGCCGCCTCGAGGCCGCGCTCGGCCACGCTCAAGCGGGCTTTCGCCGTGCCCAGCTCGAGCGCGCGCTGCGTGACCTCGAGCCGGATCCCGCGGTCGAGCTCCCGAAGCTGCTCGCGCACCGCGTCGGCCTGGGCCCGCGCGCGCGCCTCGCCGGCCGAGCGGCGCCCGCCGTCCAGCACGTTCCAGGCGACGCCGATGCCCACGTCCCAGGTGTCCTGCCAGCGGGCCTCGGGCGGCACGATGTCGCGATTGGGGTTGGAGTAGGTGTAGCCGGCGCTGGCCACGACCTGCGGCAAGCGCGCGGCGCGCTCCGTTCGGCTCACGGCGTCGGAAGCCGAGACGCGGGCAGCCAGCGCGGCGCGGTCGGGACGGGCCTGCGCCTCGCCGAGCAAAGCCTCGACGTCAGGCGGCCCGGGCTCGGCCGTCGCGAGCGGCTCGCTGGTCTCGATGCGCGCGGCCGGCGGCAGATCGAGCAGGCGGCGCAGGTTGGCGGCAGAGACGAGCGCGACCGTCTCGGCTCGCAGGCGCTCCAGCTCGGCGCGATCGCGCTCGACCTGGACCGCCAGCACCTCGTTGCGCGCGGCCATGCCGACGAGCTCGCGGTTGCGCGCGTCGGCGAGATGGGCCTCGAACGCCCGGATCGCCTCGCGCAGCACGCGCTCGCTCTCGCGAGCGGTGACGAGGCTCCAGTAGGCGCTCTTCGTCTCGAGCACCAGATCCGAGCGGGCGGCGCGCAGGTCGTGCTCGGCCGCGGCCAGGCCCTGGCGGGAGGCGTCGATGCGTCCGCCGACGCGGCCTCCCGTGTAGAGCGGCCAGGCGCCGCCGGCGCGTAGCCGCCAGTTGTCCTGGATGTTCGGGAAGATGGTGATGAGCTGGATCGGCTTCGTCGGGTCCTGGCTGGGAGACACGATCGACAGCTCCTCGACCTCGGAGCGACGCTGGTACCCCGCGCTCAGCTCCAGCTCCGGCCAGCGTCCGGCCTCGGCGCCCTGCCGCTCGGCGGCGGCCGCGGTCTGCAGCGCGGAGAAGCGGCCGAGCCGCGGCGACGCGGCGAGAGCCCGCTCGACGGCCTCGGCGAGCGAGAGGGAAACGACGTCCGGGATCGCGTCGCGCCGAGAGGAGGCCTCGTGCACGGGGTCCTGCGCGCCGGGAGCGGTCGAAGGCGCGGCCAGCGCCAGCAGGGACGCCAGCGTCACCAGCATCGACAGGGACGGGGCGGGTCTCATGACATCACCTCGGCGGATGGGCTTCGGACCTCTCGGGCCCGGATGCGGCCGATGAAGACGTCCTCCAGCGAGGGCGTGACCGAGCGTGCCGAGCCCACCTCGACTCCGCTGGCCCTGAGGCGGCTGGCAAGCCCCTCCGCGACTCCGGCCGCCGCGTCCGGGGAGGCGTCGGGCAGCGTCGCGTGCAGGCGTTCGCCGAACACCTCGACCTCGGCGACTCCCGGCGCGGCGCGCAGGATCTCGAGGGCGCGTCGCCGCGGCGTCGCCACCACCTCGACCAGCACGCCGTGCTCGCCCGCGCGCAGCGCGTCGGGGGTGTCGACGCTCAGCAGGATGCCGCCGTCGATCAGCGCGACACGGCTGCAGCGCTCGGCCTCGTCGAGGTAGGGCGTCGTCACCAGCAACGTCAGGCCCTCGCGCTGCAGGCGCGCGAGCAGCCGCCAGAAGTCGCGGCGCGAGACGGGATCGACGCCCGTCGTCGGCTCGTCGAGCACCAGCAGCTCGGGCGTGTGGATCAGCGTGCAGACGAGCGCGAGCTTCTGTTTCATGCCGCCCGACAGCCGTTCGGCGAGGCGGTCGCGAAAGGCCGTCAGGCGCACCATCTCGAGCAGCGCGTCGCGCCGCGCGGCGTAGCCGGCGACGTCGTGGATCTCCGCGAAGAAGGCGATGTTCTCGTCCACCGTCAAGTCGCCGTAGAGCGAGAAGCGCTGCGAGAGGTAGCCGACGCGGAAGGAGAGCGCGCGCCGCTCCCGCAGCGGGTCGAGCCCGCAGGTCCGGGCGCGTCCCGCGTCGGGGCGCAGCAGGCCGAGGATCAGGCGCAGTGTGGTGGTCTTGCCCGCGCCGTCCGGGCCGATCAGGCCGAACATCTCGCCGCGCCGCACCTCGAAGCCGACGCCGTCCACGGCGACGAGATCGCCGTAGCGGCGCGTCACGCCGTCGAGGCGCACGACGGGGCCGGGGTCGCTCATTGCGCCGCTCCGGTGGCGGGCGCGAAGCGCGCCTCCGCCGGCATGCCGGGCTTGAACAGGCCGTCCTGGTTGGGCAGCGCGAGCTTGACCTTGAACACGAGCTTCACGCGCTCGTCGCGCGTCTGCACGTTCTTTGGCGTGAACTCGGCGCGCGAGGCGATGAAGCTCACCTTGCCCTGGCGCCGCTGGCCGTCGTCCGTCACGACCTCCGCCGCCTGGCCGAGCCGCACGCGGCCGAGGTCCGGCTCCGACACGTAGACGTTGAGCCAGGCGTCGTCGAGCCGGGTCAGCACGCAAACGGCGGAGCCGACCTGCAGCAGCTCGCCCGCCTCGGCGATCTTCTCGGTCACCACGCCGCCGGCGGGGCTCGTGATGGTAGCGTCGGCGACCTGCTGCTCGAGCTGCGCGACGCGCGCCTCGAGCGCGCGGAGCCGCGCGCGCGCGGCGTCCTTCTCCTCGACCCGGAAGCCGGCTCGCAGGCGCGCGAGCGACTGCTGCTGCGCCTGCAGCCGCGCCGCGCCGACGTCGCGGCGCGTGCGCGCGTCGTCGCGCAGCTTCTCCGTGCCCGAGCCGCGAGCGTAGAGCCCCTGCATCCGCTGCAGGTCCCGCTCGGCGGCCTCGAGGTCGGCGCGCGTCGCGCGGATCTGCGCCTCGAGCTCGGCGATGTCCTCCTGGCGATAGCCAGCGAGCCGCAGGCGCAGCTCGGCGGCAGCCTGGTCACGCTCGGCGCGCGCCTGGCGCAGCGCGAGCTCGAGGTCCGTGGTGTCGATGCGGGCGAGCGGCTGCCCGACCGAGACCGCGTCGCCCTCCTCGACTTCCATGCTCGCGAGGCGCCCCGCGACCTTGGTCGAGATGCGGACGTCGGTCGCCTCGACGTGGCCCGAGGCCACGATCGTGTCCGGAGCCTGGGCGCCGCGGCAGGCGGCGAGCGCCATCACGGCGGCCGCGGCGGCGGCGGGCAGCGAGGGTCTCATCGGGACTCCTTGTCTGGGGCGAGGCTCAGCTCGAGCACGCGGGCCAGGTGGGCCAGCATGGCGTCGGCGGAGGGCGGCTCGACGCCGGCGAGAACGCCGGGCAGCGCCCGCGCGACGACAGGCGCCGTCAGGCGGTGAAACAGCAGCGGGGCGATCATGCTGAGGTGGACGATCCAGGGGTCGGCGGGCCGGAGCGCGCCCTTCGCGACGCCTTCTTCGATCGTGCGGCGCACCAAGCCGACGATCGTCGTCAGCGTCTTTCTGACTTCCGGGGCCATGTGCTGGCCGCCCGCCAGGATCTCGCGCACCATGATGTGCGCGAGCGCCGGCCGTTCCTCGAGCACGTGCGCGATGCCGGCGTAGATCCGGGCCAGGCGGCGCAGCGGGTCGGGCTCCTCGGCCACCAGGCGCTCGATCTCGCTCAGCACGCCGCCGAAGTGGCGCAGCAGGACGGCCCTGTAGAGGCCTTCCTTGGAGCCGAAGTGGTAGTAGATCATCGCCTTGTTCGCTTTGGCCCGGCGCGCGATGGCGTCGACGCGGGCGCCGGCGAAGCCGGCCGTCATGAACTCGCGGGTGGCGGCCTCGAGCAGGCTCTCCTGCGAGGGCGGCGCCGCCGCGGGCGGGGCGCTCACTTGACCAACCGTTCAGTTATCACAACTAAAAAGTTAGTTGAGTCGGAGCCGGTTGTCAAGCTCCGGCCGCTCGGGGTCTCGGCGCAGGCCGCAAGCCCGCCTGCGAGTCGCGGCGCGCCGCGGCCGCACCCGCCGGAGCCCGAGGCGTGGCGATGGCGCCGCCGTACAATCGAAGATGAGCGCATGCGACGAACTCTCCGCCAGCTGATCGAAGCGCTCTTCCGCGTGCTGTTCACCTACGACTGCCTGGGTGAGGAGCACGTTCCGGCGAGCGGCCCGGCGGTGGTGGCGGCCAACCATCCCTCCTACCTCGACCCCGTGCTGCTCTCGCTCCAGGTCGAGCGTCCCATCCGCTTCATGGCCTGGGACGCGCTGTTTCGGGCGCCGCTGCTCGGCGGGCTGATGCGGGCCTTCGGCGCCTTCCCGGTCGACGTGCGCAGGGGCCGCGGCGGCGCCGCCTACGCGCAGGCACGGGCCATGCTCGAGCAGGGCGAGCTGATCGGCATCTTCCCCGAGGGCAAGCGCTCGCGCACCGGCTGGATGGAGCCGACGCTGCGGGAGGGCGCGGCCCGGCTCTCGCTCCAGACCGGCGCGCCGCTCGTGCCCGCCACCATCGCCGGCGCCTTCCGCGCCTGGCCCCACTACCAGGCGCTGCCGAGCCCCGCCCGCATCCGGGTCCGATTCCATCCGGCGATCGACCCGGCGACGTACCGGCAGCTGCCAGAGGACGACGCGGTCGCGGCGATGCTCCGAGAGCTGCGCCGCCGCGTCGAGCGCTCGCTGCTTCCCGGCGTCAAGGCCGACCTGCGGCTCAACGTGCTGTGGCGACTGCCCTCGGCGTGGCCCCGCTTCACCGAGTCGCTGCCGGTGCTGGCGCTCGCCCTCGCCGTGTTCTGGAAGACGCGCGAGATTCGCGACGTGCTGCCGGCCTACGCCTACCTGGGCTACCTGCTGCTCGACCACTTCCTGATCCCGCAGCGCCGGCTGGTGAAGTGGGTCCGCAACGCCTCGCCGGTGCTCTTCGCTCTGGGCTACGGGCCTACCGCGTTCGAACGCCTGGGGCTGCCGCCGGTGCCGGCGGGCGAGGCGCTCGCGGCCGTGCTGCTGGGGGGGCTGTTCCCGTACCTCTACGAGCATGCGCCGCGGGCGCTCGGTGCGGTCCAAGGCGTCGTCATGGCGCTCTACGGCGGTCTCGCGGCCCAGTACCTCTGGCCGAGCGGGCTCGGGCCGCACGTCGCGGCGCCGCTGTTCCTGGCGGCCTACGCCTGGGAGGGCCGCACCGTCTTCTGGCGCTACACGGCCCCGCTGCTGCTCGCCTACGTCGCCCACGTCCCGCTCGGCATGGGCGGCGGCGTCGAGCTCGTGCCCCACGCGACCGTCGCGCTCGTGGCCTGGATCGCGGTCAGCCTGCTCGCCGGCCGCAGGCGGCAGGAGCCGGAGGAAGAGCCGCCGCCGGGGCTGGGGCTGAATCTGTAGGATGGACCCGGGCCGGCCTCAGGCCGTCGCGTGGAGCTTCAAGCCCGGCAGGTCGCGGAAGTCGCGGGGGTTGAGGGTCCCCCCGCCCGCCGGGCGCGCCGGAGGTTCGTGAGCTCCTGCTCCACGTCACTCGCGGGACCCGCGGGGATGGCGGGCACCAGCCGATCGAACGCCTCGAGCAGATGCCGGCGCTCCCGCTCACTCAGCCGGCCCGCGCGCTCGCTGTAGTCGCGGATCGCCTGGCGGACGATCTCGCTCTTCGGCCTGGCGAGCCGCCCGGCGCGACACGGGCGAATCGGCTCGAAGGGCGACGTTGGTAGAGTTCCGCTGTGAAGCTCCCGAGCCAGAGGCACTTGTTCGAGATTCCCGAGGACGTCGCCTACCTGAACTGCGGCTACATGTCGCCGCTGATGAGCCGCGTGCGCGAGGCCGTGATCCATGGCCTCGATCGCAAGCGCCGCCCCTGGGAGATCAAGCCGCGGGACTTCTACGACGGCACGGACCGGCTGCGCGCGGCGTTCGCGGAGCTGATCCACGCCAAGCCTGACGACGTGGCCGTCGTCGCCGCCGCGAGCTACGGCGTTTCGGTCGCGGCCGCGAATCTCCCGCTCGCACGGGGTCAGGGAGTCCTGGTCGCCGAGGATCAGTTCCCGTCGAACGTGCACCCCTGGCGCGAGCGGGCCCGCGAGACCGGAGCCGAGATCGTCACGGTTCGCCGCCCGGGCGACGCTGACTGGACGCGTGCGGTGCTGGCGGCGATCGAGGACGAGCGCAATCGCGTCGCCGTCGTCGCGCTCCCGCACTGCCACTGGACCGACGGCGGCCTCTTCGACCTCGTCGCGATCGGCGACGCCTGCCGGCAGCGCGGGATCTTCCTCTCCCTCGACGTCACCCAGTCGGTCGGGGCCTTTCCGCTCGACGTGCGGCGGATCCAGCCGGACTTTCTCACCGCCGCGACCTACAAGTGGCTGCTGGGGCCCTACTCGCTCGGGCTTCTCTACGTCTGCGAGCGCTGGCAGGCGGAGGGGCGCCCGCTCGAGCACAACTGGATCAGCCGCAGGGGCTCCGAGGACTTCGCCCGGCTCGTCGACTATCAGGACGAGTTCGCTCACGGAGCACGCCGCTTCGACGTGGGCGAGCGCTCCAACTTCGCCCTGGTGCCCGGCGCCGAAGCGGGAATCCGGCAGCTCCTCGAATGGGGAGTCGCCAACGTGTCGGAGACGCTGGCGGAGAGGACCGACGAGATCGCAAGGCGCGCGCGAGCTCTCGGCCTGGACTCGCCGCCCGCGGAGAAGCGGGCGCCGCACTACATCGGCCTCAAGCTCCCCGGCAGCCTGCCGCCCAACCTGCTCGAGGTCCTGGCTCGCCGGAAGGTCTACGTCAGCATTCGGGGGACGTCGATCCGGGTGACCCCGCACCTCTACAACGAAGCCCGCGATCTCGAGACGCTGTTCGACGCGCTCCGGGAAGTCGTGCCAGCGCGCAGGCCCTGACATGTCCGAACGTGTGGCCCGCGAGGCGCTTTTCGGCGTTCTCGCGGCAGTCGCGCTGGTCACGCTGCTGCACCTGACGCCGCCGACTCTCTTCGAGGGCGTCGATTGGCTGCAGCTCCACGTCTTCAACCGCCAGTACGCCGCCGCGGCCTTGCGCGAGCTGCGCCTGCCGCTTTGGAACCCCTACGCCGGGCTGGGACGGCCGTTCCTGGCCGACGTGGAGACGGCTGTCTTCTACCCGCCCAACCTGGTGTACCTGGCGCTCGAGCCCTACGCCGCCTACCTGCTTTCGACGATCGCCCACGCGGCGCTGGGCATCCTGGGGATGCTGCGCCTGGGGCTGAGGCTCGGATCGCGCCCGCCGGCGGCATGGGCCTGCGCGGTGCTGTTCGTCGCGAGCGCCCCCCTCGTGGCCCGTCTCCAGGCAGGACAGGGTCCGTACGTGCACGCGCTGGCGTATCTGCCGTGGCTGCTCCTGGTCGGCGCCCGGCTGAGCGATCGCTTCGAGCGGCGCGACATCGTCCGGCTCGCCGTCCTGCTCGCGCTGCAGCTCCTGTGCGGCCACCCCCAGGTGAGTTGGGTCAGCGGGCTCGGATTGGCGGTCTTCGTGGCCGCCCGCGCGAGCGCCCGCGGCGCCCGCGTGCTGTCGCGCGCGCTCGGCGCGCTGGCGGCTGCGCTCGCGCTCGCCCTGGCGCTCGCAGCGCCCCTCGTGCTGCCCTTCGCCGAGCTCGTCCTCCAGGGCAATCGGAGCTCCGACCCGGCGTTCGCGCGCGTCGGCGCGATGCGCTGGTTCGATTGGCTCTCGCTCGCGCAGCCGGATTCGGGCCTCGCGGTGTTCTACTGGGAGCAGAACCTCTACGCCGGAGTCGCCGTGCTCGTGGGGGGCGTGGCGGGCCTGCTCCTCGCCAGCCAGAGCGCCGACGGGCGGGGCGTGCTCGCGATGGCGGCGCTGGGATTCCTCGTCGCCTGCGGGGACCAGACGCCCGTCTTCGGCCTGTTGCGCCAGATCGTCCCCGGCCTTGCGCTCCTGCGCATCCACTCGCGCGCGGCGGTCCTCGTCGTCCTGGCGCTGCTCCTCGGCCTTGGCTGGTTCCTGTCGCGGCCGCTGACCCTGCGGCGGTGCCTGCTGCTGCTGCCGCCGGGCGCGACGCTTTGCGGGCTCGCCGCCTTGGCGTTCCGGGCCGCCCGGCCGGACGCTCCGGCGCTCGGCCCGCGGCTCGCCCTGATCGCCGGAGTGGGCCTCGCGCTCGCAGGCGTGGCGAGCGCCGTCCGCGCGCGCGAGCGCCGCTGGTCCGCCGCGGCGCTCGGCCTGCTCGTGTGCGCCGATCTCGCGACCAGCGTGCCCGAGAGCAAGCGCGCCTGGAACTGGCCCGTGCTGCACGCGGGCGAGCGCCCGCTGCGGGAGGCTCTCGTCCGGTCGGGGCTCCTGCGAGCGCGCGCCGCCCCGCCCCGCATCGCGCTGCCCCCCGAGCTCGTCCGCGAGAACGCGGGCCTCGTCTACGGATGGTCGAACTTCGCGGCGTACGCGGCGCTCAATCTCGCGCGGCCGTGGGTCTACGCCCACGAGTCGCTGGGAATCCCGCTGCCGCTCGCGGCCAACACCTATCCCGACCCGGCGATCTACGCGCGCGGCCCCTTCCCCTTCGCCTCGATGAACCTGGTGGCGGGCAGCGACCCGGGCGGCGCCTGGCTGGCGATGCGCGGCGACCCGGATCCGCGCGTCTACCTGGCGAACGCGGCACGGAGCGTCGATCACTGGCGCGCGGCGATCGCGCTGATGCGAGCGGGTCACGACTTCCACGCGGTTCCCCTGCTCGAGGGCGCGAGCGACTTGCCGAGTGTCGCGACCTCATCGCGAGCCCGCGCCGAGATCGTCGATTTCGAGCCCGAGCGCGTCGAGCTGGAGCTGACTGCGCCGGCATCGGCGTTGCTCGTGATCGCGGAGGCCTGGTATCCCGGCTGGGAAGCGGAGGTCGACGGCGTGTCGGCCCCCTGCCTGCCCGCCAACGGCTGGATGCGGGCGGTCCCGGTTCCCGCCGGCGCGCGCCGGGTCGTCCTGCGCTTCCGCTCGCGCTACCTGCCTCTGGGCCTTGCGCTGGCTGCCGCGGCGCTCGCCGGCATCGGTCTCGCGCTCGGCCGGGGCCAGTCGACACGCTCGCTTGCCCGCGTCTGAGTCATCAGGCTCGCGCCGGAGCGTCGGCGAACCTGGCGCGCCATCCCGTCGAGAGGAGGTCTCTAGCGAGCCTGCTGGCGCAGGGACGTCTGGCCCTACGCAGGGCCGCGGGCTTCCTGCGCGGCATCGCACCCAAGCGCGCTTTGCGGCGCCAAAAGCCGGCGGAACGTGTCGATCCGGCCGAGGCTCGTTCGTCGCCTGATCGAGACCCCAACGGGAGGACCGAAATGAAGTATCTCAGCTTCGTCCGCAGCTCGGAGAAGTACCGCGACGTCCAGCCGCCTGCCGCCCTGCAGGAGGCCATGGGAAAGCTCATCGAGAGGTTCACGAAGGCAGGCGCCCTCGTCGACACCGGCGGCCTGGCGCCGAGCCGGGAAGGCTTCCGGATGCGCCTGGCGAACGGGAAGCTCACCACGACCGACGGTCCGTTCGCCGAGAGCAAGGAGGTCATCGGCGGCTGGGCGATCCTGAAGGCGGACTCGAAGGCCGAGATCGTCCGCCTCACCGCCGAGTTCATGGACCTGCACCGAAGGCACTGGCCCGAGTTCGAGGCAGAGTGCGAGGTCAGGCCGATCGAGTTCCAGGCGCTGCGCTGACGACCCGGGCGCTCAGGGGCGTTCGATGCCGATCCTCGCCGCGAAGGCCGCGGTCGCCCGGCCCATCGACTGGGCGAGGTGCAGGACGAGTCCCAGTCCGAAGCCGGCGCAGCCGGCCAGGGAGTGGAGCAGGTGCAGGGGCGCGGCGGCGAGGGCCAACGCGGGCCCGCCGCGTCGCAGCAGGAACGCCGCGGGACACCAGCGATCGATCGGCCGGATCGTCGTCGTAGGAGCCGAATACCGCGCTCAGCCCGGGATCGCGGGCGAACGCCTCCGACACGCGCGCGACCAGATCGGGTTGCACCAGCACGTCGCTGTCGAGGAAGAGCAGGACGTCGCCCGCGGCGCGGCGGACGCCGGCGTTTCGAGCAGCCGCCGGACCTCGCCGCCGGCCACTCCGTTCCAGCAGGAAGCCGGCATTCGCGGCGAGGGCTTCGGCGCCCGGCACCTCGCCGTCGCAGACCAGGATCCGCTCCCAGGGCGGCGGGTCCAGGCAGGCGATCGAGTGAAGCGATGCTTCGAGATCGCGCCCGGCCCGATGCGCGGGCACGACGATCGAGATGCGCCCGCCCCCCGAGGACGGCGTCCGGGCCGGCGCGCCCGGCGCTTCCTCGAAGTAGTCCGCCTCCGTGGCGATGCTCCACACGTCGTAGCGGCGATCGTGGAGCAGGTTCCGCGCCGCGAGCAGGCCGGACAGCGCAGCGTGATCCTGGTTGTTGTAGCGGTGGGTGCCGTTGCGCCCGATGGTCTGGAGGTTGGTCAGGCCTTCCGCGAACTCTCGGACCACCTGGAGTTGCACAGCGTAGCCGGCGTCGTAGATCGGGTAGGCATCCTTGACGCGAAAGACACAGCCGTCGCTGACGTCCTCCGGACGGGCGAGCCCGATCGTCGCCAGCTCTCGCGTCGCCATCTCGATGAGCTCGGCGTCGGTCCGGGCCCAGATCGCGTCGCCCTCCTGACAGAAATACTCCATGCCCAGGCTGGTCCACGGTTGAGGAAGATCCTACGCTCGCTGGGAGCTCGGGAAGTAGCTGTTATGGGTGACCCCACGGCCGCTCCCGGGCCCAGGCTTCAACCTCCTGCTGCAGGCGATCCAGGTGGCCCGTGAAGAAGTGGTCGCTGTCGGGGACGACGACGAGACGCCGAGGCTCTGGCAGCGGGGCCACGAGATCGCGGATCGTGTGCTCGCCGCCGAAGGGGTCGTGCGCGCCCTGGACGAAGAGGCGCGGGACGCGCACGCCCTCGACAGGAGAGCCGTCGGTCGAGGGGCGCGTCACCGGATAGCCCAGCACGAAGAGGGCTCGCGGCCGCGCATCGGATGCGGCGACGCGCAGCGCCATCTCGGAGCCGAACGAGAAACCTCCGAGCACGAGTGGCAGGCCGGGGAAGCGGCGCTCGACGAAATCGAGGGCGGCGCGCACGTCGTCCTGCTCGCCGCGGCCGTGGTCGTGCGCGCCCTGGCTGCGGCCGACGCCGCGGAAGTTGAAGCGCAGCGCGGCGAGACCCGCGGCCTGCAGCGCGCGGGCCGCCCGGAACACGGGCTTGAAGTGCATCACGCCGCCGTGGAGCGGGTGGGCGTGGCAGACGACCGCGGCCGCGACGGGCACCTCGTCGGGCAGCATCAGGATCGCCTCGAGCAGACCGGCTGGCCCGGGCAGATCGAGGCTCTCGTTGGCGGCCATCGCCCGATTATGCCGCTCCGCCTCCTGTGCCGCGAGCGCCCGGACCACTTGCGAGGCGGGTGCTCGCCGTGGCGTCGCGAGACTCCCGCCGGGAAACCCGGCGGGAAGCCTTCGCGGGATCAGGCCGCTGCGACGGTCGCGGCGGCGGCGGCGCGCTGGGCGGCGAGCTGGGCCGCCCGCGGCGGCGGCGTGCCCTCGTTCGCCTTCTGCACGATGCGCCGCGCGCCGAGCGCGCGCGCGCGGCCGACGGTGGCCTGCGTCAGCAGGCGCTGCACGCGGCGCTCGTTCTCGACGCCCGGCGCGATCGCCAGCTCGTCGAGGTTGGCGAGCAGCCCGCCGAGCCCCAGCTGCCAGCGCAGCGACAGAGAGGCCATGCCGACGATCCGGCCGTCCTCGGACTCGGCCACGCGGACCAGGAAGCCCGGGTTCGAGAGGGTCTTGCGATACGTCTGGGCGAAGGCGATCGGCTCAGGGTAGTAGCCCACCTTCTCGAGCAGCTCGAGGACCGCCACGCCATCCTGCAGGGACGCCGGCCGGACTTGCACGCGCATCTCGTCTCCTCCTCTGTGGCTCCCCGCGACCCCCGCTCTGTTGCGCTGGAGCCACGTTGTGTCGCCCCGACACGAGGGAGCTCGGGGCCATCGACATCCTTTGTTTTCAGTGCCTTGCCCCGTGTTCGACGCTCGTCGTCGGCCTGTATGCCGTCAGGTTTCTGCAAGGGATGGACCAGCGCCCGGCACCCCCATCGCCTGTCCCTTGGGGTTCCATCGAAAGGAACGATCGAACGCGCCGGCTCCCCGTCACGTTCTTTCCGGTGAGGGGGGATCCGAAATGCTGGTGCTGACGACGCCTTCGATCGAGGGCAAGCGGATCGTGCATCACTACGGGCTGGTGAGCGGGGAGGCGATCCTGGGCGCCAACATCTTCAAGGATCTCTTCGCCGGCATCCGCGACATCGTCGGCGGCCGCTCCGCCGCCTACGAGAAGGAACTGCGCAAGGCGAAGGACATCGCGGTCGGCGAGATGATCGAGCAGGCGCGGGCGCTCGGGGCGAACGCCATCGTCGGCGTCGATCTCGACTACGAGACGATTCAGGTGGGCAGCGGCGGCGGCATGCTGATGGTGAGCGCCTCCGGCACTGCCGTGCGCGTCGAAGCCTGAACGACGGAACCAGCTGCGGCCGGCTGGAGGAGGAGTAGCGATGGCGAAGACGGCGGGTCACCCCGGGACGGCGGCGGTGCTGAGCTTCTTCATCCCCGGCGTCGGCCAGATCTACAACGGCGAGTTCCTGCGCGGGCTGTTCTGGTTGATCGTGACGCCCGGCTTCTGGCTCGGCACGGGCGGCACGCTCGGCTGGGTCTGCCACCTGATCGCGGCCTGGACCGCCTACCGGCGCGCCTCGCGGCTACAACCGCGTCCGGCTTAGCCGAGGCCCAGAGTCAGCGACGGCGGCGGCGCAGGAAAGCCCGCAGCGATTCATCGAGCTCCGCGGGGATGGCGGCCAGGGTGGCCCGCCGCAGGATGGCGGGCGTCTCCCGGTAGGAGGCTACGAACGCGGCGCAGCGCGCGCAGCCCGCCACGTGGGCCTCGAGCTCGGCACGCAGGTCGGCCGGCAGCGCGTCCTCGAGGTAGTCCGCCAGCAGCTCGACACCGGAAGCGCAGACCACTTCGGGCTTCATGGTTTCACCCCCGCGATATCGCCCAGGTAGCCCCGGAGCATCAGGCGTGCGCGGTGCACGCGCTGGCGGACGGCCGCCGCCTCCAGGCCCAGCACGGCCCCGACCTCGGCGGTCGGCAGCTCCTCGAGATCCCGCAGCACGAACGCCGAGCGGTAGGCCTCGGGCAGCCGGTCGATCCCGGCCATCGCCTTCTCGGCCAGCGCGCGCCGGTCGAGCCGCTCCTCGACGCCCGACGCGGCGGCGATCTCCACTGGCGTGGCCACGTGACGGCCGTCGGCGTCGAAGCGTGGCAGGCAGGCCTCCAGGGACTCCGTCGGACGGCGCGATCGGCTGCGCCGCTGCATGAGCGCCGCGTTCGTCACGATGCGATACAGCCAGGTGGAGAACCGCGACTCGCCGCGGAAGCCCGAGAGCTTGCGAAACACCTGGAGGAATGCCTCCTGGAGCGCGTCCTGGGGGTCGCCCTCGGGACCGACCAGCCGGTAAGCCAGGCCGTAGGCGCGAGCCTGGTAGCGGCCCACGAGCGCCTCGAAGGCACGATCGTCCCCGGCCGCGGCGCGTGCTGCGAGCTCCTCGTCGTCGGGCTCCGGGCCTGGGACGTCCATCCGCTCGAGTCTATCGGGTCCGGATGGCGCCCGCGCGCCGCTGCAGCTCCAGCTCGCCCGCGTGAAAGGGGCCATTCATGCCGCTTGAGATGCCGGGCGGCGTCCCGGCGTGACCGGGACCGCCAGGCGAGGCCTAGAGCGGCAGCCGCAGGCGCGCTCTGCAGCCGCGCGCGCCCTTGCGGTTCTCGAGCTGAAGCGAGCCGCCGTGGGCCTCGGCGATCTGGCGGCAGAGCACGAGCCCGATCCCCGAGCCGCCCGGCTTGGTGGTGAAGAAGGGCACGAAGAGGTTGGCCGTGCTCGTCAGCCCCGGCCCCTCGTCGTCCACCACGATCTCCACGTGGCGCGCGCGCCGCTGCGTGGCCCAGCTCACCCGGACGCCGCCGCCCGTCTCGACCGCAGCCTCGGCCGCGTTCTTGACCAGGTTGATCAGGAGCTGCTCGAGCTGGTCCGGGTCCGCCTGCAGCGTGATCTGCGGCCCCGGCTCCACGGCCACCGCGACGCGCGTCTCGAGGCCTGCCACGCGGCGCACGAGCACTCCCGCCTCGACGGGGCCCCGCTGGGGCGCGGGCAGCCGCGCCAGCCGCGAGTACGCCTCCATGAAGCGCGAGAGCGCCTCGGAGCGCGCGCGGATGACGCCGAGGCCGCGCAGCGTGTCGCTCTGCCAGTCGCCGGGCAGCTCCTCGCGCCCGACCAGGCTTTCGAGGCTGCCCGCGATCGAGCGGATCGGCGCCAGAGAGTTGTTGAGCTCGTGCCCGAGCACGCGGATCAGGCGCTGCCAGGCCTGGCGTTCCTCCTCGCGCAGCGCGCGCGAGAGGTTGGTCAGCACCAGCAGCTGGTGCGGCAGGCCGCCCTGGCGGAAGGTGCCGCGGTGGGCCTCGAAGCGCCCCGCCCCGCCCGGCAGCGTCAGCTCGAGCACCTGTGCCGCCTCGCCGCGCAGCGCCTCCTCGAGCCCGAGCTCGCCGGCGTCGCGCCCGAGCAGGCGCTCGACGGGCTGCGCCAGCAGGCGCTCGCCCGCGTGGTTGGCGAGGCGCAGGCGCCGCTCGCCGTCGAAGGCGAACACCGCGACGTCGATCTCGTCCATCACCTTGCGCAGCAGCGCCGTCGCCTCCAGGGCGCCCAGCCGCTGCTCGCGCAGCGTGGTGGCTAGCGCGTTTACCTCGACCGTCACCTCGCCGAGCGCATCGTCCCCGCGCGAGCCGCGCGCGCGAAAGGAGAAGTCACCCTCGCGCAGCGCAAAGAGCAGGTTCGCCAGCGTCTGCAGCGGGCGCGTGACGGCGCCGCGGGTGGCGAAGGCGAAGCCGAGCCAGAGCAGCAGCACCAGCGCCCCGAAGGTCCAGCGCACGCGCGAGCTCCAGTCGCCGGCCAGCAGCAGCCCCAGCGAGACGAGGACGCCGGGCAGGCCGGCCCCGAGGGCGAGCAGCAACACGCGCCGCTCGTGGCCCATCCGGGGGCGGCGCCGCGGGGGAATGGCCGGTCTCCTGCTAGAGCCCGTAGCGCTGGAGGCGGCGGTAGAGCGCGCTGCGCGACAGGCCCAGCGCGTCGGCCGCCCGGCTCACGTTGCCGTCGAAGCGCGCGAGCGCCTTCTTGATCAGGAAGGCCTCCACCTCCTCGAGGCTCATCTCCTCCAGCCGGGCCGGTCCCTCCGTCGGCGTGCGCAGGCCCAGGTCGACCGGCCGGATCGAGTCGCCCGCCGCCATCAGCACCGCGCGCTCGACGGCATGGTCCAGCTCGCGCACGTTGCCCGGCCAGGAGTGCTCCGAGAGCGCGCGGATGGCGCCCGCGTCGAACCCCGCCAGCTTCTTGCGGTAGCGCTGCGCGTGCTGCCTCAGGAAGTGCTGCGCCAGCGCCGGGATGTCCTCGCGTCGCTCGCGCAGGGGCGGCACCCGGATCTCGATCGTGTTGAGGCGGAACAGCAGGTCCTGGCGGAAGCGGCCGGTGGAGACCTCCTGGTGCAGGTCGGAGTTGGTCGCCGACACGATGCGCACGCTGACCCGCCTCGTGCGAGAGCTGCCGACCCGCTCGAACTCCCCGGTCTCCAGCACGCGCAGCAGCTTCGGCTGCAGGTTCAGCGGCACGTTGGCGATTTCGTCGAGGAAGAGCGTGCCGCCGTCCGCCAGCTCGAAGCGGCCCACGCGGTCGGCCTTGGCGTCGGTGAAAGCACCCTTCACGTGGCCGAACAGCTCGCTCTCGAAGACCCCTTCCGAGAGCCCGCCCGCGTTGACGGTGACGAGCGGCCGGGAGGCGCGCGTGGAGACGGCGTGCAGCGCCTGCGCCACCGTGCCCTTGCCGGATCCGTTCTCGCCGGTGATCAGGATGTTGGCGTCCGAGGGGCCGACGCGCTCGATCATCTGCAGCACCGGCAGCATCGCCGGCGAGTCGGCGATCAGCCGCGGCTTCGGCTCGGCGCGCAGCGCGCTGTTCTCGGCCTCCAGCCGCTGGCCGCGCCGCAGCGCGCGGCCGAGCTCGGCCTGCGTCTTCAGGATCGAGATCAGGCGCGCGTTCTCCCACGGCTTCTGCACGAAGTCGCGCGCCCCCCGCCGGATCGCCTGCACCGCGACGTCGACGCTGCCCCAGGCGGTCATCACCACCACCGGCAGGCTGGTGTCGAGGTTCTGCATCTGCGTCAGCAGGTCGAGCCCCTCCTGGCCCGAGGTCGTGTCCCGCGCGTAGTTGAGGTCGATCAGCACCACGTCGTACTCGCGCGCCTCGACGGCGCGCATCACCGCTCCGGGTGTCGTGGCCGTCTCGATCTCGAAGCCTTCGCCTTTGAGGAGCAGGCGCAAGGCCTCGAGCACGTCGGGCTGGTCGTCGGCGGCGAGAATGCGGGTCGTGGCCATCGCGGGCGATTGTAGACCACGCCTCGTGCCATGATCGAGACAGGCGTCAAACAATTATGGTTCAGCTAGTTAAGAGATGCTCGCGCCATCCGGACGCCTCGCGAGTGTCCGCTGGCGGGACACTCGGGTGCGAGGTCGGGAAGGCGTCAGGCGTAGGCGGCGAGCCGGGAGGGCTCGGCCGGAGGCAGCCGGTCGAAGCGGACGCGCGAGGCCTCGGAGGGTGCCAGGGCGGGCACGAAGCAGAAGCCCTGGACGAGATCGATACCCAGCGAGCGCACGGCCGCCAGGTCATCCGTCTGCTCGACCGCCTCGGCGATCACGCGCGCCCCGAAGCGCCCCGCCAGATTGCGCACGGAGTCGAGCACGGCCTGGCGGTAGTGGTCGAGGCGGCAGCCTTGGGTGAAGTAGCCGTCGATCTTGAAGTAGTCGGGCCGGCAGTCGAGGATCATGCGGTAGTTCGACTCGCCCAGGCCGATGTCGTCGAGCGCGATCTTGACCCCGATGGCGCGCAGACCCTCGATCGCGTTCAGGAACGAGCGCGTGTCCCAGGGCGGCGCGTGCTCGACGATCTCGATCACCAGGCGGTCGAGGTCGATGCCGGCCGCGACCGCGCTGTCGGCGAGGAAGACGCCGAACTCGAAGTCCCGGGCCAGCGTCGAGGCGTGCACGTTCAGGAACAGCGGCAGCCGCGGCAGTTCGCGGGCGGCCCGGAGTGCCGTGCGGATGCAGGCGCGATCGACACGGATTTCCTCGCGCTTGCGGCGCACGTAGTCGAACAGCACGTCGGCGCGCTCGAGGTTGGTGCCGGTGGGGCCGCGGCTCAGGCCCTCGAAGCCGAACACGCGCACGCCGCCGTCGCGCGAGACGTCGAGGATCGGCTGGAACGCCACCCGCAGCCCGCCGGGGTCGAGCACGCGGTCGAGGAGAGTCCTCATCTACGCGGTGCCGACCAGCCCGGCCACGATCTGCGCGAGGTCTGGCAGCGGCTTGGGCTTCAGCAGGAAACAGTCGACGCCCAGCCGCAGCGCCTCGGCCTCCACCTCGCGCGACCCGTAGGCCGTCAGCAGCACCACCCGCGTCTCGGGATGCCGTTCCTTCGCGAAGCGCACCAGCGAGAGGCCCTCGGTGCCGTAGGCCCCGGTCAGGCGCAGGTCCGCGATCATCGCGGCGTAGCTCACGTGCGAGAGCAGCGCCTCGGCTTCCTCGACCTCTCGCGCGCAGTCGACCGCGAAGCCCTTCGTCTCGAAGTAGTCCTTCGCGGCGAAGAGAATCGGCTCCTCGTCGTCGATGACGAGCAGTCGGGGTCGGGTCGCCGTGGCGGTGCCGAGCCTCATGCCGGCTCATGGAGCAACTTCGGTGCCACACGCGCGGTGCCATGAAGCCCAATTGGATCAGGTACTTGAGGCATCCGCCCGCCCTCTCTGGAGGCCTGAAGCGGGACGCCCGCGTCCAGATCCCGGATCCGGCAGCGAGCGTCGGCGTCGGGGGCCGAGCCCGCCTGCTATCATCGCGGCCCGCCATGGTCGCGCGCCGCAAGCCGTCTCTCCGGCTGACGATCACCGTCGCGCTGGGCCTGATGACCCTGGCGACCTCCGGGCTCCTCACCTGGCTGTCCTACCACAGCGCCCGAGCCACCCTGCTCGAGAGCGCTCGAGCCCTCCTCGGCGAGACCGCGCGCCGGGTGGCCGAACGCGCCGAAGGCCACCTCGCGGCGGTCGACGACGCCGTGCTCGCGGTCGAGCTGATGGCCGAGTCCGGTGCCGTCGACGTTGCCGACCTCGTCGCCCTCGAGAGTGTCTTCTTCGCCCTCGTGCGCGAGCATTCGGAGTTGGCACTTCTGGAATACGGCGGCGAGGATGGCAGCTTCCTCCTGGTCCAGCGCATGCCCGACCGCTCGATCGCAACCCGCGCAAGCCGGCGCGGTCAGGCGGGCGGCTCGAGCTGGCGCCTGCGCGCGCCCGGCGCCACCCGCCCAGCTGAGGTCGAGGAGACGCGCCAGGCGGCTCCCGACGGGTACGATCCCCGCCGGCGTCAGTGGTACCGCGCCGGGGCATCGGGGCTCGGCCTGCAGTGGACCGAGCCCTACGTCCTCGCCGCCAGCCGCGAGCCCGCGGTGACGGCGGCGATCTCCATCGACGCGCGCGGGGCCCGCCGGGGCGTCGTCGGAGGCGCGCTCACCCTGGCCGACCTGGCCCGCTTCCTGGCCACGATCCAGCTTCCCGGGCAGGGAGAGGTCTTCATCGTCGATGCCCAGCGCCGGCTCCTCGCCTGGCCCCATCTCGAGCGTGCGCTGCTGGGAACCGGGGACGATCTTCGCCTTCCAAACCTGGCGGAGAGCGGCGACCCGGAGCTTCGCGGGATCGCCGAAGCGCCCGACTTCGCCGCGGCTCTCGGCGGTGACGGCGGCATCTCGATGCTCCGCTTCACGGCCGCAGGCGAGCCTCAGTACGCCGCGCTCCTGCCCCTCTCCAGCCAGGGTGGCCGGCGCTGGCTGGTGGGCGCCGCCCTCCCGGAACGGGCCATCCTGGGCCCCATCGAGGACGGCGTCCGCCGCGCTCTGCTGCTCGGCCTGGCCGTGGTCGCGGTCGCATTCCTGGTGGCGCTCGCGATCGGCCGCGCGATCGCCCGCCCGCTGCACGCGCTGGCCGAGGAGACCCGGCTGATCCGGCGCCTCGACTTCCAGGCGTCGCCCGCGCGGCCTTCCCCCTTCCAGGAGATCTCCGAGATCCAGCAGGCCTACGCGAACATGAAGGTGGGCCTGCGCGCCTTGGAGAAGTACGTGCCGGTCAAGCTGGTGCGACAGCTGCTCGAGAGCGGCCACGAGGCACGCCTCGGCGGTCGGGTGGAGGAGCTGACGATCCTGTTCTCCGACATCCGCGGCTTTTCCACCTTCGCCGAGCGCATGCAGCCCGAAGAGCTCGCGGAGCGCCTGGGCTCCTACCTCGGGTTGATGGCCGACACGATCGGCGCCAGCGCGGGCACCGTCGACAAGTACGTCGGCGACGCCGTGATGGCCTTCTGGAACGCGCCCCGGCCGGTCGCGGACCACGCCTTCGTCGGCGTCCGCGCCGCGCTCGCCTGTCTCGATGCGATCCGCGGCATCGACGACGAGGGCCTCTTCTACACCCGCATCGGCGTGCATACGGCGCCGGTCATGGTCGGCAACTTCGGCTCCGCCGACCGCCTCAGCTACACCCTGTTCGGCGACGGCGTCAACCTCGCCTCCCGGCTCGAGGGGGTGAACAAGGCGTACGGGACCCAGCTTCTCCTGAGCGAGGACACGTTCCGGCTCGTGGCCGGCCGGATCGTGTGTCGCAAGCTGGATCGGATCACCGTCAAGGGCAAGGCGCGGCCGACAGAGATCTACGAGGCCATCGGCGAACCCGCGAGCGTCGACGCCGAGCGTCTGCGCTGCGCCCGGCTCTACGAGGAGGCGCTCGAAGCCTACTTCGGGCGCCGCTTCGAAACGTCCCTGCGCGGCTTCGAGGAGCTCGCCGAAGGCGCCGCCAGCGACGTCGCCGCCGCCGAGCTCGCGCGCCGCTGCCGCGCGTTCCTCGCCGACCCGCCGCCCGCGGGCTGGAACGGCGTCTACGAGATGAAGACGAAGTAGGGGTGGTCCCCGGTCAGGCGCCGGCCTTGAGCCCGTGCGCCTTGATCTTCTGGTAGAGCGTGCTGCGCGGCACCTGCAGCCGCTTCGCCGCCCGGACCACGTTGCCGCCCTCCTCGGCCAGCGCGCGCTCGATCGCCCGCTTCTCCATCTCCTCGAGCGAGCCGCCCGCCGGCTCCGCCGAAAGCGAGCCCGCGCCGTCGAAGCGCAGGTCGCGCCGCGTCAGCACCGGCTGCGAGGCCAGCAGCGCCGCGCGCTCGAGCACGTTGCGCAGCTCGCGGACGTTGCCGGGCCAGCTCCAGGCGGCGAGGGCTTCGCGCGCGTCGTCCGCGAGCCGCAGGTCCATCCGGCCGAGCTCGCGCGCGATGCGAGAGAGCAGGTGCTCGGCGAGCAGCGCGATGTCGCCGGGACGCTCGCGCAGCGGCGGCACCCGCAATGGCAGAGTGCTGACGCGGAAGTAGAGGTCGCTGCGGAAGGCCTTGCTCGCGACCTGTGCCCGCAGGTCGACGTGGGTCGCGGCGATCAGGCGCACGTCGACGCGGCGGTCCCGCACCTCGCCCAGGCGGCGGAAGCGCTGGTCCTCGAGCACCTTCAGCAGCTTCGACTGCACCGCCAGGTCCATGTCGCCGATCTCGTCGAGGAAGAGGCTGCCGCGGTGGGCGATCTCGAGCAGCCCCGGCTTCGTCGCCACGGCGCCCGTGAAGGCGCCCTTCTCGTGGCCGAAGAGCTCCGTCTCCAGGAACTCCTTGGACAGGCCCGCGCAGTTGAGATCGACGAAGGCCTCGCCGGCGCGCGCGCTCTGGGCGTGCAGCCAGGCGGCCAAGACACCCTTGCCGGACCCGGTCTCGCCGAGGATCAGCACCGGAGAGTCCGAGGCCGCGATCTTGCCCGCCTCCTCCGCCAGCGCCTTGATCGCCGGGCTGCGGCCGAGGAAGGGATCGGGCGCCAGCCGCTCCTCGCGCCGGCGGCCCGCGACGTCGCGCTGGCTGGCGCGCCGGCTCGCGAGCAGCCGCTCGAGCACGACAGCCAGCGCCGACAGCTCGACCGGCTTGGTCAGGAACTGCTCGGCCCCCTCCTTGATCGCGCGCACGGCCAGCTCGATCGAGCCGTGGCCCGTCAGGATCACCAGCGGGACGTCGGGCGCCGCCGCGCGCAGCCGCGGCAGCCACTCGAGCGCGTTGCCGTCGGGCAGCGAGTAGTCGAGGATGGCGGCGTCGGGCCGCAGCGCGCGCAGCGCCTTCTCCGCGGCCTCGCAGCCGTCGGCCTCGTCGACCTCGTAGCCGCGGGCCTGCAGGTACTCGCTGATGCCGAAGCGGATCGCTTCCTCGTCGTCGACGATCAGGATCCTCTGGCGTGCCACCTTGGGGAGCCTCCGATGCGCAGGATGTTAGCGCTGTGCGCCGGCCTGCGAGGAAGCGCTCGCCGCTGCCGGCGGCGCGCCCGGCAGCCAGACGCGCATCTCGGCGCCGCCTGCGGGATGGTTGCCGGCCTCCACGCGCCCCGAGTGCTGCTCGACGATGCGCTGCACGATCGACAGCCCCAGCCCGATGCCGCCGCGCCGCTTCGAGAAGAACGGCTCGAACAGGCGCTCGCGGTCGAGCGGGTCGATGCCCGCACCGGCGTCGCGGACGCGGACCTCGAGGCCGCCGTCGTCGGCGGCGCCAGCCCCGACCTCCACGACACCCCCCCGCGGCGAGTGCTCGATCGCGTTCTGGATCACGTTCTGGAAGACCTGCAGCAGGCGCGCGCGGTCCATCCGCACGGCGAGCTCCGGCACCAGCGGCGGCGGCGCGATCGTCACCCCGGCGCGCGCGGCGAGCGGGGCGCAGGAGTGGATCGCCTCGGCGATCACGCCGCCGAGCCGCTGGGGCGCCAGCTCGCTGGGCGGCTTGCCGTACTCCAGCAGGTCGGTCATCAGCTGGCTCAAGCGGTCGACCTGGGAGCGCAGCGTGCCGAGGTAGCGGGAGTAGCCCGGCTCCGCGCCGAAGCGGGCCTCGAAGGCGTCGAGCGTCGAAGAGATGCCGAACAGCGGGTTGCGCACCTCGTGCGCGACGCCGGCGACGAGCGAGCCGACCGCGGACATCGCCTCCTTGCGGCGCAGCGACTCCTCGAGCTGCGCCAGGGCCGTCACCTCGCGCAGCACGACCACCAGCCGCTCCTCGCCGGTGCGCGCCGTGGCGAAACGATTGACCGAGACCACCCAGGTGCGGCCCGATCCCGGCTCGCGCGCGACGGCTCCGGCGGGCTCGGCGCCGCGCTGGCCCTCGGCGGCCAGGCGGCCGGCGCTGGGCCACGGCTCGGCATCCGACAGCTCCGCGAGCGGCGCTCCGAGGCAGTCCTCGATGCCGCGCCCGAGCAGCTCCGCGGCCGCCCGGTTGACGCGGGCGACGCGCCCGCCGGGCGTCAGCAGCAGCACGGCGACGTCGACGGAGTCGAAGGTCTGCTTCCATTCCTCGGCCGCGGTCGTGATCGCAGCCTGCAGCCGCTCGCGCTCGAGGGCCGCCTGCTCGCGCAGCGTGACGTCGTGCACGATCGTGATGCGCGCGCGCCGATCGCCCAGCAGCAGGCGGTGGCTGCTGGTTTCCACCAGCAGGCCCGAGCCGTCCTTGCGGCGGTGCGTCCAGACCTCGGTGTCGGCCAGCGAGTCGGGCATCCGCTGCAGGCGCCGGCGCAGCCGCGGCAGCTCCTCCGGGGGGCGCACGTCCTCGATCGTGAGCCGGAGGAACTCGTCGCGCGAGAAGCCGTAGCGCGCGACCGCCGCGTCGTTGACGTCCAGGATCGCGAGCGTCTCCTCGTCGTAGACCCAGGTCGGCTCGGGGTTGTTGGCGAACAGCACGCGGTACTTCTCCTCGGACGAGCGCAGCGCGAGATCCGCCTGCAGCGCGACCTCGCGTTCCTCCTCGAGCAGCCAGGCGACCATGCCGACGCCCGTGATCATCAACAGCAGCAGCTCGAACTCGACCAGGCGCTCGGCCACCTGGCCCATCAGCCGCGGCTGCCAGCCGGCGAAGCCGGCGAGCGCCGTGCCCGTGAAGAAGACGTCCTCGATCCCGCTCCCGAGAAACGCGAGCGCCAGCAGCCAGCCGCCGCGCAGGGCGCGCCCGCCCCGCGCCCGAGAGCGCAGCGCCCGCGCGAGCAGCACGCAGGCGGCCAGGAAGGCGATCGCGCAGAGCAGCGTGCGCGTGCCCGAGCGCAGCAGCGGCCGCCAGTCGCCGGCCGGCGCGAAGGTGGTGGCGAGCGCGAGGCCCGTGAGGCCCGCGAGCAGGGCGCGCAGCCGGGACCCGTCGACGTGCCCGTTCCATCGCGACCAGGTCCCGATCAGCAGCAGCGCGGGTTGCCAGTAGGCGAGGACCATCGAGAGGCCGAGCACGGGCGGTTTCCAGGGCGAGCCGGCGGCGAGCGCCGCGTGCGCGACCGACGCCGCGAGCGCCCCGGCCAGCGTCCACAGGCTGAGCGACCACTCGCGCAGCCCGGGCCAGGAGCCGCTGCGCTCGAACGAGCGCAGGAACAGCGCGAGCAGCACCGCGCCGAGCGCCTCGAGAGCGAAGCCGGCGACCGGCAGGGTCACGCCTTCCATCGACCCCTCAGGCGGGCGGCAGGGCCGCGCACAAGGCGCGGTAGCCCTGTGCGGGCGCTGCGCGTCCCTGCAGCACGGGGCGCCAGCCGCGCTCGAGCAGATGCCGGTGCGCCGCCCATTCGCCGCGCTCGTAGAGACCCAGGCGCTCCGCGTAGGGCCGGTAGCCCGCGCCCAGCTCCGCGCGCACGCTCTCGCCGACCGTGAAGAAGATGAGCGCGTGCCAGAGGTCGCGTGGCAGCGCGCGCCCCGCCGCGCGGCAGGCGTCGCCGAGCTCGCGCGCGACGAGCATGCCGGGGACGTGCGAGGCCTCGTGGAACAGCACCTCGAGGCCGCCCGTCCCCGCGTGAGCGTCCACCGTGCTGGACAGCGTCACGTGGTTGGGCGCGACCGTCGTGTAGGCGCCCGACCAGCCGCCGAACACGACGACGTCGACGTCGAGCGGCGCGAACTCCCAGGGCCGGCCGTAAGCGGCCGCCAGCCGGCGCGCGAGAGCGTTTCCGTGGCGGGCGACGAGCGGCTCGAGCGCCGAGATGAACGCGCGGTTGCGGGCGTCATGGCCGGGCCAGCAGGCCGGCCTGTAGGCGGCGCCCGCGGCCGCGAGCTGGTAGAAGTGGACGGGGGCGAGCGCGGTGCGCGCCGTCAGCGGGCCGTCGCCCGCGTCGAGCAGCGCCTGCGAGGCGAGCCGCAGATCGCCGTCGAACAGCAGATCGCGGCCCAGGAACCGGTCTCGGTAGAAGCTGACGGCCCGCTCCCAGGCGCCCGCTGAGGCCGGCTGCAGCTCGCAGGCGACGCGCTCGCGGGCCGCGCGCGCCGCCAACGCGCTGCGGCTGCCGGAAGCGCTGCCCGCCTCGGCCTGCTGGAACAGGAAGTGGTGGAGGTTCGGCCAGAAGGCGCTGCGCAGCCGGAACAGCGGCGCCTCGGGCGCGACCGCGCGCGCGGGGACGCCCGACCCGGCGAGCAGGACGGCGAGCGCCGCGCCGAGCAGCCGCGCCTTCAGTCCACCACCCATCCGTCTCTCAGCTTGACGACGCGATGACCGTAGCCGGCGTTCACCTCCGAGTGGGTCACCTGGACGATCGTCGTGCCCTCGCCGTTGAGCTTCTTGAACAGCTCCATGATCTCGCGGCCCTGGTCGGAGTGCAGGTTGCCGGTCGGCTCGTCGGCCAGGATCAGCTTCGGGTCGGCGATGATCGCGCGCGCGACCGCCACCAACTGCTGCTGCCCGCCCGAAAGCTGGTTCGGGTAGAGGTCCTTCTTGCCGACGATCGCGAAGCGGTCGAGCGCGTCGGCCACGATCGCCTGCCGCTCCGCCTTCTTGACGTCGCGATACGACAACGGGATCTCGAGGTTCTCGTAGACCGTCAGGTCGTCGAGCAGATGGTAGCTCTGGAACACGAAGCCGATGTGCTTCTTCTGCAGCTCCAGCCGCTGCTTGCGGTCGAGCTTGTGGATCGGGTGCCCGACGAAGTCGAACTCGCCGGTCCAGGCGCCGTCGTGCATGCCCAGGATGTGCAGCAGCGTCGACTTGCCGGCGCCGGAGGGCCCCATGATCGAGATGAACTCGCCCTCCTTCACCGTGAAGTTGACGCGGCGCAGCACGAAGACCTTGCCGCCCGCCAGGTCGTACGCCTTCTCGACGTTCCGAAGCTCGATCATGGTCCCTCGTCCCGTTCGCCGCGGGCCGCTCGCCCGCATCGTCCGTCGTCAGTCTGCCCGAAGCACGCTCGCCGGTCGCGCCCGCGCCGCCCGCCGCGCGGGCAGCCAGCAGGCGACGAGAGCGACGCTGGCGAGCAGCGCCGCCGCCAGCCCGAAGGCCGCCGCGTCGCCGGGCGCCGTGCCGAACAGCAGCGCCTGCAGGAAGCCGCTCAGCAGGCGGGCCGTCAGCAGCCCGAGTCCCAGGCCCGCGACCGTCAGCCCCAGCCCGCGCCGGGCCACCAGCCGCAGCACGTCCTGGTCGCTCGCGCCGAGCGCCACGCGGATGCCGATGTCGCGCGCGCGCTGCGCGACGAGATCGCTGATCAGCGCGTAGACGCCCGTCGCGGCCAGCAGCAGCGCGACGCCGGCGAATGCCGCCAGCAGCCAGGCGTTGAAGCGCGCGGCTCCCGCGGCGGACGCCAGCTCTCGCGCCAGCGTCGTGCGCCCGAACAGCGGCAGCTCGCGATCCTGCGCCTGGAGCTGGCGGCGCAGGGCCTCCGTCGCGCCGGCCGGCTCGGCCGCCCGCAGCGCGAACGACAGCCCGGCCACCGGCCGCTGCGCGAGCGGCCAGTAGACCTCCTCCAGCGGATCGCCGGACAGCGAGACGCTGCGCGTGTCGCCGGCGACCCCGATCACGCTCGCCCATTCCGGCTGTTCGCCCGGTTCGGGCACGCCCCAGCTGATCCGGCGGCCGATGGCGCCGCCGCCAGGCCAGAGCCGGTCTGCCAGGCGGCGCGAGACGACCACCACCGCGGGCGCGCCCGCCGCGTCGCGCTCCCCGAAGCCGCGTCCTTCGAGCAGCGGGATGCCCAGCGTCTCGAAGTAGCCGGGCGAGACCGAGCGCGTCACCGCCGTGAGCGCCGCGCCGACGGCCGGGATCGGAGCGTCGCCTTTCGCGAAGCGCTGCCGGCGCGCGAGGCCGGAGAACGGCAGGTTCGATGCGAGCGCCGCGGCGCGCACTCCCGGCAGCTTCCGCGCGGACGACAGGGCCTCTCGCGCGAAGGCCGCGCGCGCGAGGTCGTCTCCGTAGCGCGTCTCCGGGAGCCGCACCTGCGCCACGGCGACGCCCTCGGCGTCGAAGCCGGGGGCGACGCCCGCCAGGCGGGAGTAGCTGCGCAGCAGCAGCCCCGCGCCCGCGCAGACGGCCAGCGCGAGCGCCAGCTCGGCCACGACGAGGGCCCCGCGGATCCGGCCCGTGCGCCGCCCCGCGCCGGCGGCGCGTCCGCCCTCGCGGAGCGCCGGCGCGGGGTCGGTGCGCGCCGCCTCGAGGGCCGGCAGCAGGCTCGCGAGCAGGCCCGCGCCGAGCGAGACCGCGAGCGCCGCCGCGAGCACCCGCGCGTCGATCCCCACCGAGGCCAGCCGCGGCAGCCCGTCGGGCCGCAGCGCCAGCAGCGCATGCGTGCCCCAGGCCGCGAGCAGCAGGCCGACGCCGCCGCCCAGCAGGCCGAGCAGACCGCCCTCGACCAGCAGCAGCGCCGCCACCCGCGTGCGCCCCGCCCCCAGCGCCCGGCGGATCGCCAGCTCGCGCTCGCGCGCGGCGTTGCGCGCGAGCAGCAGGCTCGCGGCGTTGGCGCAGGCGATCAACAGCACCAGCGCCGCGGCGGCGAGCAGCCGCTGCAGCGCCGGTCGCACCCCGCGCGCCACGGCTTCCGCGAGCGGCGTCAGCGTCACGCGCAGGCCCGCGTTCGTCTCCGGGTGCTCGCGCGCGATGCGCGCGCCGACCTCGTCCATCTCGGCCTGGGCCTGAGCCAGGCTGGCGCCGGAGCGCAGGCGTCCGAGCACCGTCAGCCCGCGCAGGTCGCGGTCCGTCTCGGCCGCGGGATCGAGGCCGAGCGGCAGCCACAGGTCGGCCGAGCCGCGGTGATCGTCCGGCATCACGCCGATCACGGTGTGGGGCACGCCGTCGAGCGCGACCGCTCGGCCGATCAGGCCGCCGTCTCCAGCGAAGCGCTCGCGCCAGTAGCTCTCGCGCAGCACGAGCACCGCGGCTCCGCCCGGCCGGTCCTCGGCCCCCACGAAGCCCCGGCCCAGAATCGGCCGCACGCCGAGCACGTCGAAGTAGGCCGCGCTGACGCGTTCGGCGGCCACCTGCTCGAGCTCCGAGCCGTACGCCAGCGAGACGCTGGTGGGCCGGCGGGCCGCCAGCGCCTCGAACGAGGCCGCGCGCTCGCGCCAGTCGAGGAAGTCGAGCGCCGAGGCCGGCAACAGCTCGCCGAGCCGCGGCTGGCTGCCCGTCAGCAGCACGATCGCGTCGGGCCGGCCGTAGGGGAGCGGCTTCAGCACGACGCCGTGGAGGACGCTGAAAGCCGCCGTGACGGCACCGCACCCGAGGCCGAGAGTGAGCGCCGCGAGTGCCGCGGGGCCGGGCCGCCGCGCGAAGCGGCGCAGCGCGTGGCGGACGTCCGTGAGCAGGCCCTCGGGTCTCAAATCCGGTTCTCTCTCCAGCGTGCGGGGCGCTTGCTCGCGATTCCGAGTCGTGCCCCCCGCCGGAATCTAGCAGCGCCGCGGGCGGTTCCCCAGGGAGGTGCTTAAGTAAGCTCCGTGCCAGCGCCTGTCCTGTCCTGTAACTTGCTGACGACGCGATCGTTGGGGGCGGCCGGATCCCCTCGGGACGGGCCCGGGCCTGACCGCGGCCGCACGCCGTGTCCCGTGGACGGACACCGGCTCGGATCGCCTGCCCTAGCCCTCCGCCGAGGACCCTTCAGCCGGAGCGAAGACCACCAGCAGCTTCAGGTCCTCGACGATCGCGTGGAAGCGGTGCGTGACCCGCCTCGGCACGCAGAAGAGGCTGCCCGGCGCCACCGCGTGATCCTCGTCGCCGATCTTGATCCGCGCGCGTCCCGCGATCACGTAGTAGATCTCGTCCTCGCCGTGGGGCACCTGCGGGTCGTTGCCTCCGGCCGGCAGCGTGTAGAGGCCGCCGCTCATCGAGGCCGTGCGCAGGATCTCCGAGAAGCGGCTGCCGGCGTGGCGCTGGGCCGAGAAGAGCGCTTGGACGTCGAGCGGCGCGTAGCTCACCTGAGCACCTCGAGCGCCGCGCGCAGGCGCGGCAGCAGGGCCTCGATCTCGTCGAGGCCCACGGCTCCGACGCTGAGCCGGAACCAGCCGTCCTCGGCGGTCGTGCCGAAGGCCTGGAACGGGACGATCGCCACCCCCGCGGCCGAGAGCACGTAGCGCCGGATCGCCTCGTTGGTCGCGAGCGCCTCGCCGCCCGGCGTGCGCCGGCCGATCAGGTCGAGGCGCGCCGTCAGGTACATCGCCCCCATCGGCTCCAGGCTGTCGACCGGAAGGCCCGCGGCCTCGAGCGAGGCCAACCCTCTGCGGAGCGCCTGCAGGCGCGCCTCGATGCCGGCGCTGAAGCTGCTTCGGAAAGCCTCGACCGCCGCGACGTCGGACAGCAGCGCGACGGTCGCCACCTGCTCGGGCCGCGGGGCCCAGGACCCGGTGTGGCCGATCAGCGTCGTCATGTCGGCGATCACGTCGACCGGCCCTACCGCCCAGCCCACGCGCAGGCCGGTGGCCGCATAGGCCTTGCTGATGCCGTCCACGAAGATCGTGTAGCGCGCGAGCTCGGGCAGCAGGCCGGGCGGCGTGTAGTGGCGCGCGCCGCCGAAGGTGAGCGTCCGGTAGACCTGGTCGTAGAGCACATAGAGCGGCCGCTCGCCGCGCCGCTCGCGCGTCGCGTTCTCGGCCGCCACGTCCTCGCAGATGCCCAGCAGCGTCTCGCGCGCGAACACCGTGCCGGCCGGGTTCAGCGGCGAGCACAGGCAGAGCAGGCGCGCGCCCGGCAGCTCGCGCGCGAGCGCCGCTCGCGTGGGCAGGAAGTGGTCCTCGGGTCCGCAGGCGACGGGCACTCCGCGCGCGCCCACCAGCTGGACGTAGTGGTGGTTGTTCCAGCCGGGCACGGGGAAGACCAGCGTGTCGCCGGGGTCGCACAGCGCGCGCATGGCGCCGTAGATGCCGGGCCGCGAGCCGCTGCCGACCACCACCGACTCGACCGGATAGCGCAGGCCCAGCTCGCGCGCGTAGCTCTCGACGACGCGCTCGCGCAGCTCGAGCAGCCCGTTCGGCGGCGGGTAGTTCGTCTCGCCGCGACGGACCGCCTCGACGACAGCGTCGCGCAGCTTCGCTGGGATCGGGAACTGGCTCGGGCTGAAGTCGCCGACAGTCAGGTCGCAGATCGCCGCGCCGCGCGCCTGCAGCTCCCGCACCTCGGTCACGATGCGCAGGATGTCGGAGGCCCTCAGCGTGTTCGCCAGCCGCGACAGGCGCTGCTCGGGGGCGGGCCCCGGGTCGCGCGCGAGGCCTTCGATGTCTGAGGCGGCGGCGGATTCGGACATCCGCGGAGTATTCCACACCTCACGCCGGCCGACGCCAGGCCCTGTCCCGCGGGCCTGCTGTCCTGCTAGCCTCGGCGTATGCAAGCGATCCGTGTCGAGGCCCACGGCGGGCCCGAGGTGCTCCGCCTCGCCGAGCTGCCGGCCCCGGAGCCGCCCGCGGGCCACGTGCGCGTGCGCCTGGCCGCGGCCGGTCTCAACTTCATCGAGGTCTACCAGCGGACAGGCCTGTATCCCGTGTCGCTGCCGTGGACGCCGGGCGGCGAAGGCGCGGGCGAGGTGGTCGCCGTCGGTCCCGCGGTGAGCGGCCTCGCCGTCGGCGATCGCATCGCCTCCGTCAACCTGCTCGGCTCCTACGCGGAGGAGGCGCTCGTCGCGGCGGAGAAGGCGGTCGTGGTGCCTCGCGGCATCGAGCTGCAGGACGCGGCCGCGGCGCTGCTGCAGGGGATGACGGCCCACTACCTGGCCTTCAGCACCTTCCCGCTGAAGCCGGGACACTCGTGCGTCGTCCACGCCGCGGCCGGCGGCGTCGGCCGGCTGCTCGTGCAGCTCGCCAAGCGCTGCGGCGCGCGCGTCTTCGCGACCGCAGGCAGCCCGGAGAAGGCGGCGCTCGCGCGCGAGGCGGGCGCGGACCACGTGGTGCTCTACCGCGACCAGGATTTCCTCGAGGTCGTGCGCCGCGAGACCGGCGGCCGCGGCGTCGAGGTCGTGTACGACTCGGTCGGCGCCGACACCTGGGCGAAGAGCCTCGACTGCCTGGCGCCGCTCGGCATGCTGGTGCTCTACGGCCAGTCGAGCGGCGTCGTGCCGCCTTTCAGCGCGTCGCTGCTCGCGCAGAAGGGATCGCTGTTCCTCACCCGCCCGATCCTGTTCCACTACGTCGGGGATCGCGCGAGCCTCGAGCGGCGCGCGGCCGACGTCTTCCGCTGGATCGCCGACGGCTCGCTGCGCCTGCGCATCGGCGCCCGCTTCCCGCTCGCGGAGGCACGGCGCGCCCACGAGGCGCTCGAGGGCCGGCAGACGACGGGCAAGGTCCTGCTGGTCCCGTGAAGGTCGCCGTCTTCGGCGCCGGTGCGGTGGGCGGCTACTTCGGCGGCCGACTGGCCGAGGCGGGGGAGTCGGTCGCCTTCATCGCGCGCGGTCGCACGCTCGAGGCGCTGCGCGCCGACGGGCTCCGCGTCGAGAGCGTCGCGGGCTCCTTCCGCGTGACGCCCGCGATCGCCGCCCTGCGCGCGGAGGAGATCGGCCCGGTCGACGTGGTGCTCGTCGGCACCAAGACCTGGCAGGTCGCGCAGGCCGCCGAGGCGATCCGTCCGCTGGTGGCGGCGGAAACGATCGTGGTGCCGCTCCTGAACGGCGTCGAGGCGCGCGACCAGCTCACCGCCGTGCTCGGCCCGCGCGCGGCGGTCGGCGGCCTGTGCCGGATCCTGGCCTGGCAGGAGGCGCCCGGGGTCGTCCGCCACGCGGGCGTCGAGCCTTCGATCGACTTCGGCGAGTGGGATGGACCGCCTTCCGAGCGGGTCCTGCGCCTGAAGGCGGCGTTCGACCGCTGCAAGGGCGTCCACGCGCGCGTTCCGCCCAACGTCCAGACCGCGACCTGGGAGAAGTTCCTGTTCATCGCCCCGTTTGGCGGGGTCGGGGCGCTCACGCGCTCGCCCGCGGGCGTCTTCCGCGAGCTGCCCGAGACGCGCGAGCTGCTCGCCGGCATGATGCGCGAGATCGAGACGCTCGCGCGGGCCCGCGGCGTGCCCATGCGCGACGACGTGGTGGAGCGGACGCTCGGTTTCGTGGACGCGCTTCCTTTCGGCAGCACGGCGTCGATGCAACGCGACCTGATGGAGGGGCGGCCCTCGGAGCTCGAGGCGCAGACGGGCGCCGTGGTGCGCCTCGGCCGCGCGGCGGGTGTGCCGACGCCCCTGCACGACGTCGCCTGGGCCGCGCTGCTGCCGCTCGAGAAGCGCGCGCGCGGCGAGATCGCCTTTCCCTGAACGGAGGAGCTACGACCATGTCCGCCCAGGTTGCGCCGGAGATCGCGATCCTGCTCGGTCTGCTCGACGAGGGCTTCGACCTCAAGGCCTGGCACGGGCCGAACCTGCGCGGCTCGCTGCGCGGCCTCTCCGCGGCCGAAGCCGCGCGCCGGCCTGCTCGCGGACGCCACAACGTCTGGGAGGTCGCGGTCCACGCGGCCTACTGGAAGTATGCCGTGCGCCGCCGCCTGGCCGGCGAGAAGCGCGGCTCGTTTCGGCTCCAGGGCAGCAACTGGTTCGCGCGGCCCGCGCCGGGCCTGAGGGGCGCGGCGCTCGAGCGCGCCTGGAAGGCCGACCTCGCGCTGCTCGCCGACGAGCACCGCCTGCTGCGCGAGGTGGTGGCACGCCTCGACGTCTCGGAGCTGCCCAAGCGCTCACAAGGGAGCCGCCGGACCAACCTGACGCTCGTGCGCGGGGTCGCCGCGCACGACCTCTACCACGCGGGCCAGATCCAGCTGCTGAAGCGCCTCGTCCGCTAGCCCCGCCCGAGCAGGCGCTCGATCCGCTCGCGCGCTTCCTTCGGCAGTCGCGGCGGGTCGCAGCTCCGGCACAGCCGCGAGAGCTGCTCGAGGTCGCGGCGGACGGCCTCGCAGTCCGTGCACTCGGCGAGGTGGCGCTCGATCTCGGCGCACAGCGTGGCGTCGGCCGCGCCGTCGGAGTAGTCGGTCAGGCGCTTCAGGAGGTCTTCGCAGTTCACTTCGTCCTCCCGAGGGACTGAGAGAGGCGCGCGCGCAGCCGCAGCCGCGCGCGGTGCAGGTGGACCCTGACGGTGCCGGCGGGCAGGCCCAGGATCTCCCCGATCTCCTCGCTCGAGCGCCCCTCCTCCTCCTTCAGCTCGAAGACGGCGCGCTGGACCGGCGTCAGCGCGCCGAGCGCCTCCTCCAGCGCGGCCCGCAGCCGCGCCGTCGCCAGCGGGCGATCCGGATCCGACCACGACGGCGCCCGGGCGAGCGCCAGCAGGTCGCCCTCGCCGGCCTCGCTCTCGAGGGGCACCTCGCGCCCGCGTTGGCGCAACTGGTCGATCGCCTTGTTGTACGTGATGCGGTGCAGCCAGGTGCCGAGCGTAGCCTCGCCGCGGAAGTCGTCGAGGCGCTCGAGCGCGGACGCGAAGGCGTTCTGCACCGCGTCGGCGGCGAGATCGGCGTCCCGCGTCACGCGCAGCGCCAGGGCGAACAGGCGGTCGCCGTGCTGCTGCAGCGCCCGTGCCAGCGCCTCGCGTGCGGCCACGTCGGTGGCGGCCATGCCGGCACTCTAGCAAGACCCCCGCGCCGCGGCTCTCGAACGGGCCGCGGCGCGAAAACGGGAGCTCAGGCCGAGACGGAAGGAGCGGCGTGCTGCTCGAGCAGGGAGGTGAGCGCCGGCTTCGGCAGCGCCCCGACACGCTGCTCGACGACGCGGCCCCCGCGCATCACCACCAGCGTGGGGATCGAGGACACGCCGAAGCGCTCCGCCAGCTCCGGCTGCTCGTCCACGTTGACCTTGCCCACCTTCACGCGGCCGGCGAACTCGGCCGCCAGCGCTTCGATCGTCGGCCCGATCGCGCGACAGGGAGCGCACCAGGGCGCCCAGAAGTCCACCAGTACCGGCAGGCTCGACTGCTCGACCTCGCTCGTCCAGTCCCCGCTCGTGAAGTGACGCACGTTCTCCGACAAGACCGACCCCCTTCTGGTTCCCGGGAAGGCGGCTCTCGCCCTCCACCTGAGCTTTGACGGGCGAGGACTCCGATCGTTACAGCCGGCCCTACTCGGCCCGCAGGGCCTCGATCGGGTCGACACGGGCCGCGCGCCGGGCGGGCAGCAGGCAGGCGAGCGCGGCGGCGGCCAGCAGGACCACCGTCGCGCCGGCGTAGGTCAGCGGGTCGAAGGGAGCGACGCCGAAGAGCAGCGACTCGAGCGCGCGCGCGCCGGCGGCCGCCGCGGCGAGGCCGAAGGCGAGGCCCGCGAAGGCCAGCCGGACGCCGTGGCGCAGAACCATGCGCAGGACGTCCTCGGCCCGGGCGCCGAGCGCCATCCGCACGCCGATCTCGCGCCGTCGCTGCTCGACCACGAACGCCAGCAGGCCGTAGACGCCCTGCAGCGCGAGCAGCAGCGCGACCGCGGCGAAGCCGCCGGTGGCGACGGCGGTGAAGCGCTGGCGGCCGAGCGACGAGGAGAGCTTGCGGCTGAGCGGTTGCACGTTCACGGGGGCGAGCGTGGGATCGACCGCCCAGATCGCCTGGTGCAGCGCTCGCGCATATGTCGCGGGATCGCCCTCGACGCGCATTGCCAGCGTGCCCCAGCGCTGCCAGTCCACCTGGCGCTGGTCGTAGGGGACGTAGATCGTGCGCACGTCGGGCTGGTCGAGGGTCGCCGTCTTCAGGTCGCCGACGACCCCGACGATCGTCATCCACACCGGCCCGCCGCTCGCGTCCTTGTCCCAGTCGCGCCAGGCGATGCGCCTGCCGACGGGGCTGTGGCCCCCGAAGTAGCGCTGCACCAGCGTCTCGTTGACGATCGCGACGCGCGGGCCGTCGGGCCGGTCCTCGGCCCCGAACAGGCGCCCCTCGCGCAGGCGCATGCCCAGCGCGCGGAAGGAGTCGCCCTGGACGTTGCGCACGCGGGCGCCCGGCTCCTGGTTCCTCGGGAAGTCGCGCCCGGCGATCAGGAAGCTGCCGCCGAGGCCGCCGCGCGGCTCGAGCGGGGGCGTCGTCGTGTAGCCGACGCTGACGACGCCCGGGATCTCGCGCATGCGCTCGAGGATTGCGCCGAACGCGCGCGTCTGCGGCCCGCGGCTCGCGTAGCGCGACTCGGGCAGCACCAGATCGGCCAGCAGGACGCCCTGGGGCGAGAAGCCCAGCGGCACGGCCTGCAGCTTCGCGAAGGTGCGCAGCAGCAGCCCGGAGCCGGCGAGCAGCAGGAACGCGACCGCCACCTCGCCCACGACCAGCGCGTGCAGCCAGCGCTGGCGGCTGGCGCCCGCCACTGAACCCTTGGCGCCTCCGTGCATCTGGCCCGCGGGATCGTGGCGCAGCGCGTGGAGCGCCGGCACCAGGCTCACGGCGAGGCCGGCCAGCAGCGTTGCAGCGAGGCCGAAGCCCAGCACGCGGGCGTCGAGCGCGACCGTGTCGAGACGGGGCAGCTCCGCCGGCACGGCGGCGAGCAGCGCGTCCTTCACGAGCAGCGCGGCGAAGACGCCCGCCGCGCCGCCGGCGAGCGAGAGCACAAGGCCCTCGACGACGAGCTGGCGCAGCAACCGCACGGGCCCGGCGCCGAGCGAGACGCGGACGGCGAGCTCCTGCTGGCGGGCGGCTCCGCGCGCGAGCAGCAGAGCGGCGAGGTTCAGGCCGCCGACGAAGAGCAGCAGGCCGACGGCGGCGAGCAGCACCGAGAGCGAGCGCCGGATGTCGCCCACCAGGAACTGGTGGAGCGGCATCGGCTCCACGACCTTGCCACGGTTGGTCCGCGGATAGACTTCCGAGAACCGCGTCGAGATGGCGCGAAGCTCCGCTCGCGCGGCGTCCCAGCCGGCGTCCTCGCGCAGGCGGCCGATGGCGTCGAAGTTGTTGGTGCCGCGCTCGGGCAACGCCCAGGCGGTGAAGGCCGAGACCGGCACCCACAGCTCGATGCCGTCGCCGAAGGCGTCGAACTCCTTCGGCATCACGCCGATCACCGTGGCCTTGACGTCCGAGAGCACGATCTCGCGGCCCAAGACGCCCGGCTCCGCGCCGAAACGCCGCCGCCAGAGCCCCTCGCTCAACACCGCGACCGGCGCCGCGCCCACGCGGTTCTCGTCGGCCCGGTAGACCCGCCCGAGCAGGGGCCGCGTGCCGAGGACGTCGAAGTACTCGGGCTCCGCCACCGAGCCGCGCAGGCGCACCGGCTCGCCGTCGCCGGTCAGGTCGAGCGACCAGTCGCGCAGGAAGAGCGCGATGCTCGCGAAGCTCTTCGACTCGGCGCGCCAGTCGGCGCCGTCGAGCACCGAGACGTCGCCCTCGCGCGTGATCATCGCCAGCCGCTCGGGGGCCTCGAACGGGAGGGGCCGCAGAAGCACGGCGTCCACCACGCCGAAGATCGCCACGTTGGCGCCGATGCCGGTGGCCAGCGTCAGCAGCGCGAGCGCCGTGAAGGCTGGGCTCTTCGCCATCCGGCGCAGCGCCAGCCGCACGTCCAGCACCAGCGATTCCATCTGCCGCTCCTCGCTCCCGGCGCTGGGCGGGGGCCCTATTGACGCAGCGCGATCGTCGGATCCAGCGTCGAAGCGCGCAGCGCCGGCAGCAGATTGGCGAGCGCCGCGACACCGCCCAGCACCAGCGGCGTCACCAGGAAGGTGGCCGGATCGGTGGCGCTGGCGCCGAAGAGCATGTTCGCGACCAGGCGCGAGCCGGCCACCGCCAGCAGCAGCCCGACGCCGAGGCCCAGGCCGACGCTGCCCATCGCCTGGCGCAGCACCATGCGCACCACGTCGCGGCGCTGGGCGCCGAGGGCGATGCGGATGCCGATCTCCCGCTGGCGCTGCACCACCGTGTAGGAGGTGACGCCGTAGATGCCGATCGCGGCGAGCACCAGCGCCAGCGCGCCGAAGATGCCGAGCAGCGACGCGCCCATGCGCGGCGCCCACAGCGAGTTGTGCAGCGTCTGGCTCACCGTCGAGACGCCCACGATCGCGAGGCCGCGGTCGAGCGCCATCAGCTCGCGCCGCGCCGGCTCGACGAGCGGACCCGGCTCGCCCGTGGTGCGCACGACCAGCGCCACGCCCGCCGAGAAGCGCTGTGCCAGCGACTCGTAGGCGTAGGGAAGCGGATCCTCGCCGAGGTTGCCGTACGTCGAGTCCTTGGCGACGCCGACGACTTCCGAGGGCTCCGGGTCGCCGAAGAAGCGGAAGCGCTGGCCGAGGGCATCGGCCTTGGGCCAGAACTGGCGCGCCATCGTCTCGTTGACGACCACCGCCTTCGGGGCGCCGGCGCGGTCGCTCTCGAAGAGGGCGCGGCCTTTCACCAGCGGGATGCCCATCGCGTCGAAGTAGCGTTCGCCCACGACGTTGACGGTCACGAACTTGCGGTCGTTCGGATCGGCGCCTTCGAGAAAGACCGAGCGCAGCAGCGTCGGCTGCAACGGCCCGCCCTGGGCGAGGCTCGCCTCGCTGACACCCGGCAGGCTGCGCACGCGCTCGAGCAGCTGGCGGAAGAAGGCCTCCGCGCGCGGCTGGTCGTAGCCGTGCACCCCGAGGTTGAACGACATCGACAGCAGGCCCTTCGACTCGAAGCCGGGATCCAGGCGCTGGGCCGAGCCGAGGCTGCGTACGAACAGGAAGGCTCCCGCCAGCGCGACGAAGCACAGGGAGACCTGGCCGGCGACCAGCAGGCCGCGCACGCCGAGGCGGCCGGGCGGGTTGCTGCGCACGCCCGACTGGTCCTTCAGATCCTCCACCACCCCCGGCTGCGAGGCCTGCAACGCCGGCACCAGGCCGAAGACGACGCCGGTCAGCAGCGTCACCAGAGCCGTGAACCCGAGCACGCGCGGGTCGAGCCCCAGATCGAGCGAGATCGTGACCGGGAACGGCAGCGAGGGCAGGAAGCCGAGCAGGGCGTTCTTGGCCCAGAAGGCGACCAGCAGGCCCAGCAGGGCGCCGGGCGCCGCCAGCACCACGCTCTCGGTCAGCATCTGGCGCACGAGCCGGCGGCGGCTGGCCCCGATCGCGAGCCGCACCGCGATCTCGCGCCGGCGGGCGACCGCGCGAGCCAGCAGCAGGTTGGAGACGTTCGCGCAGGCGACCAGCAGCACGAAGCCGACGATCGTCATCAGCAGCGCCGAGGCGGCGATCACGCCGCCTCGGGCGCCCGGGTTGACGGTCGCCCGTGACAGCGGGATCAGCGTGACGGCGCGGCCCTTGTTGTCGTCGGGGAACTCGCGCTCGAGATTCTGCGCGATCGCGCCGAGCGCCGCCTGCGCCTGCTCGATGCTCGTGCCCGGCCGCAGCCGCCCGATCGCGCTGACGAACAGGCCGCGCCGCTGCTCGTACCAGTTCGTCGAGGCGTCGGTCTTGATCGCCCGGTTCATCGACATCGGCAGCCACAGCTCGGGCCGCACCCCGACGTCGGTGCCGGTGAAGGACGCGGGCGCGACGCCGACCACGGTGAACGCCTGGCCGTTGATCGCGAGCGTGCGGCCGACCACGGAGGGGTCGCTCCCGAGCTGCTCCTGCCAGAAGCCGTGCGAGAGCACGGCCACCGGCGTCGGGGCCTTGTCCTCCTCGGGCAGGAAGCTGCGGCCCCGCTCGGCGCGGATGCCCAGCACGTCGAAGTAGTTCCCGGAGACCAGCTGGCCCACCACGAGCTTCGGCTCGCCGGAGCCCGTGGCCACGCTCATCGCGGTGAAGTCGTAGCCGAGCATGCCGCTGAAGACGTCGTTGCGCTCGCGGTAGTCGCGCCAGTTCAGGTGGGACAGCGGCGCGAAGCCGGGGTTCTTCTTGTCGGTGGTGAAGAGCGAGACCAGGCGGTCCGGCTGCTCGACCGGCAGCGACCGGAACAGCAGCGCGTTGACCAGGCTGAAGATCGTGGTGTTCGCGCCGATCCCCAGGCCGAGCGTCAGGATCGCGGCCGCCGCGAAGCCCGGGTTGCGCAGGAGCCCGCGCACCGCGTGCCGGACGTCGAGTGTCAGGTCGGACATCATCGGCTCACCCCAACAGGATCGAGCGAGGCCGCCCCGGGGGCGCGGCGCTCGCGTGCGCTCGAAGGCCGCGCGACCCCTGTCGCGCGGCTAGGCGGCTTCGATGCCGGCCGCGGCCTGCGGCCGCGCGGCCGGCTGCGCGGCGGCGACCAGGATGCCGGTGCGGGTGGGAATGCCGAGCCGCTTCATCTTCTCGTGCAGCGTCGTCGGCAGGATGCCGAGCGCCCGCGCCGCCCGCCGCTGGTGGCCGTTCGAGGCGACCAGCGCCTGCACGATCAGCGTGCGCTCGTACTCCGACAGCATGTGCTTGAGGTCGAACTGGTTCGCGTGGCTGGTGAGTTCCATCACGGTCTCCCTAGGCGGCCCCCTCGGTCCCCGGCAGCTCGGCGTTCTCGTCGACCACGCGGCCGTCGAAGAGATGGATCGTGCGATCGGCGTGGCGCGCGAAGCGCGGGTCGTGCGTGACCATGCAGATGGTCGAGCCCGAGCGGTGCAGGTCGCGCAGCAGCTCCATCACGGCGTCGCCGTTCTTGGAGTCGAGGTTGCCGGTGGGCTCGTCGGCCAGCATGATCGAGGGCTGGCCCACGATCGCGCGCGCCACCGCGACGCGCTGCTGCTGACCGCCGGAGAGCTGGCTCGGCAGGTGCTTCGCGCGGTGGCCCATGCCGACCCGCTCGAGCGCGCTCTGGGAGCGCTCCTTGCGCTCGGCGGCCTTCATGCCGCGGTAGGTGAGCGGCAGCTCGACGTTCTCGAACACGGTCAGGTCGCCGATCAGGTTGAAGCTCTGGAAGATGAAGCCGATCTCGCGGTTGCGGATGCGCGCGCGCTCGGAGAGGTCGAGGCTCTGCACCGGCCGCTCGTTCAGCACGTAGGTGCCCTCGGTCGGCGAGTCGAGCAGGCCCAGGATCGACAGCAGCGTCGACTTGCCGCAGCCGGAGGGCCCGGAGATCGCGACGTACTCGCCGCGCTCGATCTGCAGGTGGATGCCCGACAGCGCGTGCGTCTCGACCTCGTCGGTGTAGAAGACCTTGGTCAGGCTCTCCAGGTGGATCAGCGCCTTCTGCTCGCTCATTCGCCTCGTCTCCTCAGTTCAGACGGATGCGGTCGAAGGCGTCCCAGGCGGAGGTGTCGGACAGCACCACCTGGTCGCCGACCTTCAGCCCTTCCAGGATCTCGACCGTGTTCACGGAACTCTTGCCGAGCCTCACCTTGACGCGGTTGGCCTCGGCGCTGCCTTCCTGCAGCCGGAACAGCGTGATCAGGCTCTCGGCCTGCCCCTGCGCGGGCCGGCCCACGAACAGCACGTCGGCCAGCCGCTCGAGCTCGATCGTGCCGTCCACGGTCAGATCGGGCCGGGCGCCCTTCGGCAGCTGTCCCGTCAGCGCCAGGTCCACGGTGACCGTGCCGTTCTGCACGGCAGGGTCGACGCGGATGACGCGGCCCTCGACGATGCCGTTGCGGGTGTCGACCTGCGCCGGCTGGCCGGGCACCACGTCCTTCGCCTGCGTCTCGGCGATGCGGATCACGGCCTTCAGCTTGTCGGGCTGGGCGACGCGCGCGAGGTTGGTGCCCACCGCGACGCTCTGGCCGACCTCGACGGCGATCAGCTGCAGCACGCCGTGGATGCCCGCCTTCACCCGCAGGCCCTCCACCAGGCTGCGGCGCAGGCGTGCCAGGTTGCGCGCCTGCTCGACGCTCGCCTCCTGCACGCGGATCTGGGCGGCGACGGCCTCGTGGGCGATCGCGAGGCGCTCGTGCTCGATACGGTCCCGGTTGCCCAGCTCGTCGGCGGCCACCTTCGACAGCTTGGCGGTCAGGTCGGCGATCAAGCCCTGGCTCGCGAGCTCGGCGTCGGTCTCGGCGCGCATCTTGGCCTGCGCGAACTCGGCCTGGATGCGGGCGGCGTTCGCCTCCTGGTCCAGGCGCTGGCTCTGCAGGCGTACCTTGAGCTCGGCGAGCTGCGCCTCGGAGGCGCGCAGCTGCGAGTCGGCCTCGAGGGCCTGCAGCTCGAGCTCGGGGTTGCTGAGCACCACGATCACGCTGTCGGGCTTGACCTCGGCGCCCGGCTCGATCACGCGGCGCTCCACCCGGCCCACCGTCTGCGCCGGGATCCAGCGGATCTCTTCCGGAACCAGCGTGCCGAGGCCGCGCACCTGCCGCAGCATCGGCCCGCGCTTGACGGTGTCGATCCAGACCGTCGAGCGCTCGACGCTGGGGGCCGCCGGCTTCAGGCGCGACAGCCCGAGCGTGATCAGCAGGATCGCCACGACCCCCGCGCTGCCGTAGGCGATGCGCTTGATCCGCTTTTCCCTGGCCCGCGAGGGCCTCGCGATGTCGACCACTCTTCGACCTTCCTCCGCGGAGCGACCGGTGTGACGGCCCCGCTGCCGTCCCTTAGACCAAAGCTCGTGCCACGCAATGAGACGGCGCTAAGCCGCTGAAGGTTCAGAATTTCTCGTAGGGGATCGGTCGGACGGGTCGAGCCCGTTTGTCCGTTTCTGGAACGGCCGGGAGACGGGACCGAACGGCCTCCCGAGACGGCTAGCGCGAGGCGCCTCGCTGCCCCGCGGTCTCGAAGACGTGGATCTCGGCGATGCTCCAGGGGTTCGCCGCCTCCTCGGTCGGCCCGAGCACGAGCTGGACGCCGTCAACCGTCGAAGGCGTGACGTCGTACCGCAGCCGCGCGGTCATCGGATCGTCGATCAGATGCCGGATGAGCTGGACCTCGGCCCAGACGTCCTCGACGGGCCCGATCGGCGAAGCCTCGCCGTTCCGAAGGCCGAGGAGCACCAGGTTCTGAGGGAACTCGCCGTAGGGATGGCTCATCTCGATCTCGACCCTCGCCAGCGTCCGGGGCCGGTCGAAGCGGAGCTCGAAGGAGTGTCCCTCACGCTGTTCGCCGGGCGTCGACCACTTCGTCTCGCGGCGGCCGTCGAGCGCGGCCCCAGGGTCGCGCCCGACGCTCGCCGCGGCGCGGATCCTCCGCCGGTCGATCTCGTCGCAGGCGCAGGCTGTCGGGGGCTGCTCCTCCGCGAGAGCAGCCAGCGAGTACACGCCTTCGCCTCCGAGCCCGTAGCGATTCCAGCTCGGCAGCTCCCGTTCGGCAAAGCGGGCGAGCAGCGGCAGCTGCCCGGAGCTCGCGGCGAGGCGTCGCTCCCGGAAGCGCCGTTCGGACTCCCAGCGCCGCGGATGGACGACCGCCAGCCGCACGCCGAGCGCTCGCAGCAGCACGATCGACCGCCGGTCGGGGAAGTCACGCAGGTCGTAACGCACGCGCTCGAGGGCCGGCGGCACGAAGCTCGCCCAGCCCATCATCGTCGGCTTGGCGTGGATGCTCGCGAAATACTGGTCGAGAGCGGCGAAGCGGACGAGCCGCGTCGGGCGGATCGGCAGCTCGACGAGGGGCTCGGCTCCCGGACGCCTCGCGAGCCAGCGGTAGACCTCGGGGAGCTGCGGGCCGGCCGGCATCGCGACGCCGCGCGTATGGCCGGGCACCAGGTGCTCGCCCGCCACCACGATCGCGAGGATCGCTGCGGCCGCGACGCCCGCGCGCGAACCCAGCCGCCGGCACAGGGCGCCCGCTCCGGCGGCGACGAGGAGCGCGAGGCTGAGGTTGACCAGCAGCGCAAAGCGCCGCGGCTCACGCAGCCTGCCGAACGGTCCGAGCTCGTGGAGCAGCGCGAACGGTCCTGACCCGAGCACCTGGCCGCGCCAGACGAGCTGCTCGCCCGCGGACAGGGACAGCGCGCCGATGCCCACCACGAGGTAGGCGATCCAGACCGCGTCGACGCGCGTCCGGGGGCGTCCCCGGACGAGGGCGAGCGCGCCGACCACAGCGGTCGTCAGGGCCGCGTAGCCGAGGAAATGGTCGTAGAAGTGCCCTGGCGGTCGCAGCGCGTCGCCGAGCCCTCCGTACACCAGGCTGCCGCGCGGAGGCAGGAAGTAGAGGGCGAGGTCGAAGGGGTTCGCCGGCCTGTTCGTGAAGCCGTAGCGGGCATAGAGGTCGAGGTACGGGAGGACCACGGCTCCGAGCGCCGCACCACACGCGAGGCCGGCGATCGCCAGCGGGACGAGCAGCCGCGGCCGGGTCCAGGCGCGAGCGATCCAGGCATAGATGGGCAGCAGAATCGCGAGCGCGGCGAGATAGAAGAGAAGGTAGTAGAAGCAGGAGAGCCCCAACAGCAGGGAGAAGCCCGCGAAGGCCCCCGCGTACCGGAGGCGCCGGCGCACGAAGAAGAGGTGGAGGGACAGCAGTGCGAGCGGCAGCCACTGGATGCTGACGAGCTGCAGCCGCGCGAGATCCGAGAAGGTGGTCGCGTTGAAGGCGTACAGGCAGGCCCCGACCGCGGCCCCGGCGGAGCTGCCGACGAGCTCTCGCGCCAGCAGGTGGAAGGCGAAGGCGGCCAGCCCGATCGTGGCGATCAGCAGGAGATTGAACACGAGCACCGGATCGTCGATCAGAATGAAGAGCGGTCGGGCGAGGATGGCCGGGCCGAGCAGGGCCTCGTTGTAGAGCAGGCCACCTGGATGCGGGAAGAAGGCGTTGGCGTCGGCCACGCTGCGTCCCGCGAGAAGGTGGTGCGACGACCACCACAGCGTCCAGGTACCCAGGAGGGCATCGCCGTCGTCGACGAGCCGGCTGGCCGGGGCGAGGCTCAGTGGCGCGAGCCGCAGGTAGGCGAGCGCGGTGTACAGGAGCAGCCACAGAGCTGCGCGCCGGCGGGTCATCGGCGTCGCAGCCGGCCGGATCCGAGCGCCGGCGGAGCGTGGGTTAGGATCTCGTCGCCGCTCCCAGATGACATCGATTCCGCGCAGTGTAATCGCCTTCCTGGCCGCGCCCCTGCTGATCGCGGCCCCCGCCCCGCAGGCCGCCGCTGCCCCACCGGCCCGGGAGTTGCTGGCGCCTCGCTTCTTCCCGAGCTGGCAGGCGTTCGACGTCTGTCACCCGTTCGTCTTCCGAGACCCCGCCTCGGGTTCGTACTGGATGTACTACACCGGCACCGGCGACGATCAGCTGAGCGACGCCACGAGCGACCAGTGGGCGACCGGTCTCGTGACCTCGGCAGACCTGCGGACCTGGACGGGCCCGGACGACTACCTTCCGGTGCTCGCGCCGCACCGCTTCCTCGAAGGCGAGCTGACCGAGGCGGCCCGCACGTCGGAGTTCGATGCGATGGCCGCGTTCGCCGTGTCCGTGCTCCACGACGGCGCGCGCTACCGGATGTGGTACACGGGCTGGAGCGGTGAGGACCGTCACCTGGGCAAGGGTCTGTTCGAGCGGGTCGGCCACCGGATCGGGCTCGCCAGCTCCCCCGACGGCCGGCGCTGGACGAAACAGCGAGGCGACGCCGGGCTCGGGGCCGTCCTCGCCGGCGGGCCGGGCGCGGACGCGCTGGGAGTCGGCCGGCCCGCGGTCCTTCTCGAGGACTCCCGGTACCTCATGTGGTACGAGGGATACGACGGCGCGACCTGGCGCATCTTCTCTGCGGCGTCGTCCGACGGCGTCCGCTGGCTGAAGCGCGGCGTGGCGCTCGGGCCAGGCGTGGCGCCGGCACTCGACGCGGACGGGGCGCGCTGCCCCGTGGTGGTCCGCCGCGGTGGGCGGCTCGAGCTGTGGTATCAGGGATGGAGCGGCGGCGTCTCGCGCGTCCTGCGCGCGACGAGCAGCGACGGCCTGAGCTGGACGCGTTTGCCCGGCGCCGTCGCCCTCCACCCGCAGCCGGGCGTCGAGAAGGGCGACGAGATCCACGTCGGCAGCGTGCTCCCCGCGCCGGACGGCTCGTCCCTGGTCTTCTTCGCAAAGCAGACGCTCGGCCCGGTCGGCCCGAAGTTCGGCGACGTTCGGCGCCGCAGCTTCCGCATCTACAGCGAGCGGATCGCCCCTTGAGCCTGTCGCGCGGGACCTGCGTCGCGCTCGGCGCGCTGCTCGTCCTGGGAGTCGCCTGGTGGCGCACGCGGCCGACGCCCGGGACGCCCGCGCCCGTGCACGTCGAGCGCCCGAGCATCGAGCTCGAGGTCGATCCGCGAGGGATCGAGCGCAGCCACTCGGTCGCCATCGTCGAGCTCGACTTCGACGACCTGCTGCACCGCGCGGGGCGGCAGGGAACCCTCGACGCCGGGTCGCTCGAGGTCGTGGCGCTGGACGCCGCGGGCGCGCCGCGCGCGTTCGACCCGGCTGCGCGGAGGGAGGACCGCTGGCGGGTGCCGTGGAGGCTGCGCCGCGCCTACCCGGGCGGCCCGGACGGGCTCAGCTTCGTGCTCAAGGACCAAACCCACACTCGCTTCCGCGTGAGCTTCGAGTCCGAGGGAGCTGCGCCCGGGATCCACCGCTACCGGGGCCTCGTGGGTGACGGCGACCTGTTCTCGCTGGCCGAGGGCCGGCGCGAGGTGGCCGCTTCGGGCTACGGCGCGTTCGTCGACCTCGACGGCGACGGCGATCTCGACCTGCTGCAGGGAGGCACGGCTTCGACGCTGAGCTATCTCGAGAACGTGGGCGGCAGCCGGTTCGTGGAGCGGGGCCTGCTGGCGTCCGACGGCGCGGCTCTGAACCTGCCCGCCGACGACGGCAAGCGCAGCTGGGTGTCGGTCGGCGCCGCCGACACGGATGGCGACGGCGACCAGGACCTGTTCCTGCATCTGGGCTCCGGTCTCAGAGCCGGTGAGGTCGTCGCCTTCGAGAACGTGAGCCGATCCCCTTCGCGCTTCTCCTTCGCCGAGCGCGGGTCGCTCCGCGACGTCTCGGGCCGCCTCGTCGGGGGGCCGGTGGCGTTCGTCGACTGGGACGGCGACGGCTCGCTCGACGGCCTGTCGGCGGAAGGCGCGCAGATCGTCCTGTATCGCAACCTCGGTCCCACCCCAGGTCCGGTGACGCCGCGGCTGGCTGCGGGCGAGCCGCTGCGCGCAAACGGAGTCCCGATCCAGCTGAAGCTGGCGCGCGTGGACGCGGGGGACATCGACGGCGACGGCGACCTCGACCTCTTCGCTGCTTCCGACGAGGGCCGCATCTACCTCTTCGACAACGTGGGCACGCGCCGCGAACCAGTGCTCGGCATCGGCCGGCTGCTCGTCCACCACGGCTACATGGACGCGCGGGCCGGCGTGAAGGTCGCCGATTTCGACGGCGACGGCCTGCTCGACTTCGTGGTCGGCCGCTACTGGAAGCGCACGACCGACGGGGACCAGCCCGTCGTCCACGGGCGCCTGTACAGGAACGCGGGCACGGCTCGCGAGCCGCGCTTCGAGGCGCGGGACGCCCGGCACGGCGCGCCTTTCACGCAGGGTTTCCAGGCGATCGACGCGCTGCGCCAGAACGGCGTCCGGGCTTCGGACTGGGACGAGGACGGACGGCTCGACCTGATCGCCGGCGACACGGACGGCTACGTGTGGTTCTTCCGGAACGCGGGCACCCGCTCCTTTCCCTTGTTCGAGGCCGGCCTCCGCCTTCGCACGCACGCCGGGCCGATCCGGGTGCTCGGCGAGGAGCTCGAAGGGCGGCGCGCGGGTTACGCCCGGCCGGAGATCACCGACTGGAACGACGACGGGCGCAAGGACCTGCTGGTCGCGGACGGTCGGGGCTGGCTCACGCTCTTCCTGAACCGCGGCCGCGAGGGCCGGCCGCAGCTTTTACCCGGTGTTCGCGTGGAAGCGAACGGGCATGCGATCGACGGGACCGGCCGCGCGAGCGTGGCGGTGGCGGACTGGGACGACGACGGCCGCAAGGACCTGCTCTTCGCGATGGTGGGCGAGGACGTCAGCGCGCGGTATGACTGGCCCCGCCTGAACGAGGACCCGAGCCAGGACGCGGGCATCCTCCTGTACCGCAACGTCGGCAGTGACGCCGCGCCGTCGTTCGGCAGGCCACAGTGGATCCGCGCCGGCCGGTTCGGCGGCGACGAGATCCGCCTGCTGCGCCCCAACCTCGGAGCGTTCGCCGACTGGGACGGCGACGGACGCAAGGACCTGATTGCGTGCGAGTTCGAGGACAAGGTCTTCCTGTTCAGGAACACCTCGCGGCGGCCGGGAAGGCCCAAGTTCGCCTCGCACGACGAGGTCCGTCAACTGCTGCTCGCCGCCGAGACGCGCGAGCTCATCTCGGGCGCCGATGTCGTCGACTGGGACGGCGACGGCCAGCTCGACCTGTTGACCGGGCAGGGTCACGGCGGCTCCGGCTTGCGCTTCTACTCGCGCGACTACCTGCGCGACCTGCGCGACGGAACGCTGCCGCTGGTGAAGGTCGCGGACCGCGCCCAGGCTCAGGGCGGGGCGCCCGCGTCCTCGCCGGGGTCCGCGGGAAGATAGAGGGTCAAGGCGAAGGCCCTCGTCACGGCGCTCCGGAACGGGCGCGTGTAGCGCGCGCGCCAGCCGGGTGGCGGGTCCGGCCAGGTCTGCTCGTCGGGTCCGCCCCACCAGATTCGGCCCCTGTCGAGCCGCGCCAGCTCGTCGCGCCAGACGACATCGCCCGTGGCCAGTGAGGACAGGTGCGGCACGTGGCCCTGGCCCGCCGCGGAACGAGCGAGCAGGCAGCGGAACGAGATTCCTTCGAGGCCCTGCTGCGCGGCGTAGTAGGCGAGCCGGTTGACCCGAAACGGCGAGTCCACCAGCACGAGGTCGCCGGGGCGTCCCTGGCGCGACAGGAAGCGGATCGCCTTCGGCTCGATCGCCTCGGACCTCGCATAGAGGCGCAAGCTCGACGGGAGCGACGAGCAGGAGACGATGGCGAGCACCGCCAGGGCGAGGTTCCGCTGCCAGCCTCGCGGGGTTCGCGCGAGCGACACCGCCCAGAGCCCGAACAGGCCCAACTGGGCGAAGATCATGTACCGGGTCAGGAACACCGACCTCGGCGAGAGCGAGGAGAGCAGGATCCCGCAGACCCAGGGCAGCGAGGCCTGCACCGCGAAGAAGGCTCCCGGGCGCCCTCTCCACGCGAGGAACGCGGTCGCGGCCGCGACGCCGCCGACCCCGCTCCAGCCGAAGGGCTGCGAGCCGGCGCTCCACTCGACGAGCCCGCGCGCCACACCCTGAGCGCTCAACGCCGGAATCCAGTAGTCCTTCCAGACTTCTCCCGACTGCGCCCGCAGCACAGGGAGCCACGGGGCGAAGAGCGCCACCGCGGCGGCGGTCCCGAGCGCGAGTCCGGCGATGGCGCGGCCCGCCGCGCGCCGTTCGCCACGCCGGAAGCGAAGACCGGCCAGTGCCAGCACCCAGAGGGCCTGCGCGACGAGGGTGAAGGCCCCGTAATAGTGCGTGTACACGAGCGCCGCCGCGCAGGTTCCGTAGGCGAGCCACGCCACGATGCGCCGTCGATCCGACCGCAGCGCAAACAGCAGCAGCAGGGCGGACAGCGCCGAGAGCAGCAGGCCGAGCTGGTACATCCGCGCGTTGCGGCTGGCCGAGATCTGGGCCTCTCCCACCGCCACGAAGAGCGCTGCGAAGGCGGCCGCCAGAACCGGGTCGGCCGGCGAGGCGCGAGCGTGATGCCGCTCGTGCTCGAACACCACCCACGCCAGGGTGGCGATGGTCAGCAGCCCGAGCACGACCGAGAGGCTGCGCAGCGCCGCGGGCGAGCTGCCGAAGCCCGCGGTCCATCCTTTCAGCAGCAGGTACCCGAGCGGCGGGTGCACGTCCGCCGCGGTGCGCCGGACGAGCTCCGGCGCCGCGTAGCGGGTCAGGCGCCAGGAGAAGGTCTCGTCGCTGCTCAGGCCCGCGTCTCCGAGGCGCGTGGTGCGGGCCCAGATCGCCAGGCAGGCAATCGCCAGCATCGGCACGAGCCACCGGAGCCTCGTCCGCGGGTCCAGCATCGTCAGAGCGCGTTGCCGAGCTGGGCGGCCACAGCGCGCCACTGCCCTGCCAGGCCCGTGGCCGCGAGATACGCGAGCAGACCGACGGCTGCCGCCCGCGACGCCGGCCCGGCCTTCCAGAGGCGCGACAAGGTCTCGCCCGCCGCGAGGCAGACGAGCGGGGTGACGAACGTCGTCTCGTGCCCGTGCAGGAAGACATCCGGCACCTTCGCGCGACCCAGCAGCAGCAGGCCGTAAGCGCCCAGCCAGGCGAGCAGCACGGATCGGGCCCGGCCTGCCCGCAGCAGCAGGGCGAGACCGAGGGCCGCCAGGTACGGGTAGACGAAGCCGAAGAAGTCGCGCGTCCTGTCGTAGGCGACCGCGAAGAAGCTCTGGATCGGAAAGTGAGAGGCCGCGCGGCCCCCGCCGAAGCCCAGCGCATGCGGGAGCATGTCGGCCGCGACGCCCAGGAAGTCCCGATAGTAGAGAGCCACCGAGGCGAGCGAACCCGCGAGCCCCATGCCGAGGATGCCCAGCGCCGCGCGCCCGGCGTCGCGCTCGGCGCGGCGCTGCCACGCCACGGCGAGGGCGAGGGCCGACACCAGCAGGCCGATGTTCACCACGCCCGAGACGTACGCGAGCTGACAGGCGCTGACCCAGAGGGCGCCCCGCAGCAGGACCGCCGGCTCGCGGAGCCGGTCGCAGCGGGCGACCAGCCAGAGCACGAACGCCGTGTCGAGCGCGTGCCCGAGGAGGGAGGGAAAGAAGGCGAAGCTCAGCCGCGAGGTGTAGGTCGGGATGATCAGCATCAGGCCGGCTCCCAGTGGCGAGGCGCCGAGCTGGCGCGCCAGCGCCCACACCAGCAGGAGCGGGACCGCGGAGACTGCGACGGCGGACAGCTTCATCGCCGTCAGGCGCGCGTCGTAGTCGAGAGCGAGCGGCACGAAGGGCAGATGGAAGGCGGGGCTGTAGGGGAACGCGTACGTCCGTCCGTAGGCCGCCACCCGCCAGACGCCGTGCTCCCAGATCGCCGTGCTCGGGTCGACGAAGAAACCGAGGCCCTGCTCGGCCACCTTCTCCACGAGCCGGGCGTGGGTTCGCTGGTCGGGGTAGTAGAACTCCGGATGGCTGACGGCGATCGCGCGTCCCACGAGCGCGGCGAGCCCGAGCGCGGCCAGCGTGCGCAGGCTCTGCGGGCGAAGGCGCCCCCGTGCGCGAAGCCACAGCCCGACGCCGATTCCCGCGCCACCCGCGAGGAGCGTGAGCTCCGGCACGCCGGTCAGCATGCGGTGGGTCAGCCACGGATCCCACAGCAGGCCGAGGGCGCCGAGGCTCGCGAGGGGCGCGGTCAGCAGCCCGGCGCGCGACGCGCTCCACCCCGCTGCACGCAGCAGCAGGAAAACCAGGGCAACCAGCGCTCCGGCGCGGAGCTTCGCGACGCCGTCGAGCCGCAGCCGCGTGCCCGGCCCCGCATCGAAGCGGATCCAGTCGAGCTTGAGCCCCCGGTCGCGGCCCTCGTGGGAGTCGACGCGGAGCTCGAAGGCGACCGGAGTCCCCGCGCTCGCGCCCAGCTCGATCCGGCGTTCCTCGAAGCGGCCGCCACGGCAGCGGAAGGCGTCGACCAGCCGCCCCGCGAAGGAGACCTCGACCTCGGCCGTCTCGGGGAAGACCCGGGCGTACCGGAGGGTCAGCGACAGCGGCCCCCCTTCGGCGGTCAGCGGGAGCTCGACGCCGGCGTGGTAGCGCGTCCAGTGCGTGGCGAGCTTGTCGTCGATCTCGTAGTCGGGGGCGAAGCCACGCACATAGGGCGAGTCGCCCGGGCCGAGACCGAGCGGCAGGGCGAGCGGGCCGGAGGCTCCCCTGAAGGCGGCCCCGACGGGAAGGCCGACGAGCAACGCGAGCAGCAGCACGTCCCGGCCGCCGCGGGTCGGCACGCGTTGCTCGGCCACGGGCGGGTTATATCGTCCCTCCGAGAGAAGCGCAAAGAACTCGTTCATAGCTGGCCGCCGAGGCGGACGCTCTCGGCGCGGTCTGGCTTTCGCCACGGGCTGCTAGACTCGCGGCGAGCTTGAACGCCGAAGCCAAGCGCGGAAGCGCGGCCGCGAAGACGCTGCGAGTCGTGGTGTTCTCGGGCGGGCGCGGCTCTCGCGCGCTGTCGCGCGCCCTGGCCGGCAACCCCAGGGTCGAGCTGACGCTCGCCGTCAACGGGTACGACGACGGCGCGTCGACGGGAGAGGTCCGGCGCTTCCTCGTCTCCAGCCTCGGTCCCTCCGACTTCCGCAAGAACGCGAGCTGGCTGGCCTCGACGCTGGCGACCTGCGAGCCGTCCCGGGCCGAGCTGATGGAGCTGCGGCTGCCGGACCCCAGCCCGATCGAGCTCGCGCGGCAGGCGCTCGATCGGCTGGCGAACAAGGCTCGACCGGTCGATGGCCGCCTCGCGAAGCTGGCGGGCCTGGCCGACGGGCTCGCTCCCGAGGCCAGCGAGGCCATCGGCGCGCGGCTCGGAGCATTCCGGCATGAGCTCGAAACCTCGGGTCGGGCGTTTCGGTTCGACGACTGCGCCGTCGGCAACCTGATCTTCGCGGGTTGCTACCTGCGCTGCCGGCGGGACTTCAACGCCGCCCTCGAGGACTACTGCCGCCTGCTGGGGCTGCCCGCCGACGTGATCGAGAACGTGACGGACGGCCGCAACGCCCACCTGGTGGCCGTCGATGCGGAAGGCCGCTTTCTCGCGAGCGAGGCGGGGATCGTGGACGCGACGCGCCGCAACCGCATTCGCGAGATCGCGCTCCTGGATCGGCCGCCCAGCGCCGAGGAGCGCTCTCGCCTCGCCGGAGCGAGCCTGGAGGAGATCGGGGCCTACCTGCGCGAACGCGGAACAGAACCCACGCCCAACGCGCGCCTGCTGCGCAAGCTGGAGCAGGCGGATCTCATCGTGTACGCGCCCGGGACCCAGCACTCGAGCCTGTTCCCCTCGTACTTGACGCCGGGCCTGGGTCGCACGATCGCCTCGAATCCCACGGCGATCAAGCTGCTGGTGACCAACATCCAGGAGGACGCCGAGATCGCCGAGTCGAGCGCGCTCGACCTGATCGAGAGGGCCGTCTACTACCTCCGCGAGAGGGGCCGCGCGCGCATTCCACTGCCGTTTCTGGTGACGCACTACCTGCTCAACGACCCGACGACGCCGGAGCGGGAGGTGCCCTACGTTCCCCTCGGCAAGCTCGACAGCCTGGAGGACCCGCGCCTGCTGCGCGTCGGCAGCTACGAGGAGGGCGTCAGCGGCCGCCACAACGCCGAGAAGATCCTCGGCCCGTTCGTCGAGATGATGCTGGGCCCCGCCCACCCGCCGAGGATCGCGGTCTGCCTCCTGGCGACCGCTTCGCTCGAGAAGGTGAGCCAGAGCCTGATCGAGATGTTCCGAGGGGGCATCGTGGAGCTGCCCGTCAGCGTGGAGGTGCTCTACCACTGTCCGGACTCGTTCGAGGGGGACTTCGCCGCGGAGCTGCCGCTGCGGGCGACCAACGTCGCGACGGCGGGCGGCTCGGCGCGCGAGGCGTGGATGCGGGGCCTGGCCGCCGCGGACTGCGACTACGTCGTGCTCTTCGAGTCCTCCGGGATGTACAAGGGCGAGGACGTGGTCAGCCTCGTCTCGTTGCTCACGCGCGCCCGCGTCGACGCCGTCTGGGGCAGCCGCCGGCTGTCGGTGCGGGACATCCGCGAGTCGTACCGGGTGCGCTATCGGCAGAGCCCCCTGCTGGGAGCCGTGAGCTACCTCGGCAGCCACGTCCTCAGCCTGTGCTACCTGCTGCTCTACGGACGCTACGTGTCGGACACGCTCTCGGGAGCCCGCGCGGTGCGCGCGGAGCTGCTGCTCCAGACCGGCCTCGCGCTGGACGACCCGGTGCTCAACCAGAGGCTGCTGTCGCTGGTGCTGCGCCGGCGGGGCGAGCTGCTGGAGGTTCCGGTCCAGTTCCTGTCCCTGTCGCCCGACAAGGTGCGCCGCACCACGCTGACCGACGGCCTACGCGCCGTCCTCGCGGCATTCGCGGGGCGAGCCGCGCCGCGCGCGGGGGCTTCGGCGAGAGACCCGGAGCCCGGTGCCTGAGCCTTTCGAGCTCGTCGTCTTCGACCTCGACGGCGTGCTGGCGGACACGAGCCGCTATCACGCCAGCGCCTGGGCAGAGCTGTTCGCCGAGTTGGGGCGGCCGGCGCCTCCGTACGAGACGATCGCGGGCATGAGCACGCGGGACGTGATCGTGGAGCGCGCCGGCGTGCCCGCCGAGCGCGCCGCAGAATGGGTCTCGCGCAAGCAGCAGCTCGCGCGCCGCTTGCTGGCCCGGGAGGACGTGCTCTTCCCGGATGCCGGGCCCGCCGTCAGAGCGCTCGCGAGCAAAGGCCTGCGCCTGGCCGTCGGCACGGGCGCGTCGCGCGAGACCGCCGAGATCGTGCTCGCGCGGCTGGGCCTGGCCGAGGCTCTCGAGGCGGTCGTCACCGCGAGCGAAGTGGGGCGCGGAAAGCCGGATCCGGAGGTCTACGCGCGCGTGCTGACGCTCACCGGCGTGGCGCCGGAGCGAGCGCTGGTCGCCGAAGACAGCGAGGCCGGAGTCGCGTCGGCGCTCGCCGCCGGCGCCGACGTCGCCACGGTTCGCTCGGGGTACCAGGTCGCGCATTCGCGTTTCTTCGGGGCCTTCGCTGACCTCGCTGCGCTCGCGGCCCGGCTCGGGTGCCGGCCGTGACCCGGGTGCTGGTCGTGCCGGCCGCCGGCCTCGGCACGAGGCTCGGAGCCTCGCGGCCGAAGCCGCTCGTCGAGGTCAACGGCCAGCCGATGCTGCTGCGCCTGCTGCAGCTTTTCTCGCCGTTCGTCGAGCGCGCCGTGGTGGTGGTCCACCCGTCATTCGCGGCTGCCGTTCGCAGCCGCGCCTCCGCTGCCGCCGTGCCGGTGGAGCTCGCCCCGCAGGCAGAGCCGACGGGCATGCTCGACGCGATCCTGGCCGCGGCGCCCGCGGCCCGGGTCCGGGCGGCGGAGCGCGTGTGGATCGTCTGGTGCGACCAGATCGCGCTCCGGCGCCCGACGCTCGAGGCGCTCTCGGCGGCCGAGGCGCCGGCCGCCGCTGCTCCGGGGCTGATCGTCCCCACGGCGCGCGTGCTCACGCCCTACATCCACCTGCAGCGGGATGCCGCCGGCCAGGTGACGGAGGTGCTGCAGCGCCGCGAGGGCGACGTGTTGCCCGAGGACGGCGAGAACGACGTGGGGCTCTTCTCCCTCTCCCGCGACGCCTTCGCGGAGGAGCTGCCCGCCTACGCCCGGCGACCGCCCGCCGGCCGGCTCACTGGCGAACGCAACTTCCTGCCGTTCCTCTCGTGGATGGCGGCCCGTCGCGGCCTGGGCACGCTGCCGGTCGCGCTTCCGATCGAGGCCCTGGGAGTCAACACGCCGGCCGAGCTGGCGCGCGTGGAAGCGGAGCTCGCCGCAAGGGAGGCCGAGTGAGCCGCCTCTCCGTCGTGATTCCCGCGTACAACGAGGAGCGCTTCATCGGCGCCCTGCTCGGGAAGCTCGCGGCCGTGGAGCTCGCGAGCTTCGGTCTCGAGAAGGAGATCGTGGTCGTCGACGACTGCTCGAGCGACCGCACCGCCGAGATCGCCGGCTCCGTACCCGGCGTCCTGCTGCTGCGGCTGGCCCGCAACTCCGGCAAGGGCGCCGCCGTCCGGGCCGGCATCGCGGCCTCTTCGGGCGACCTGCTGATCATCCAGGACGCCGATCTCGAGTACGAGCCGGACGACTATCGCCCGATGCTCGAGCTGCTGCTCGGCGGCGGCCTGTCCGCGGTCTACGGCAGCCGGTACCTGCGGCGCGGCCGCTATCCGGGCCAGTCGCTGCCTGCCTACGTCGGGGGCCGCTTGCTGAGCGTCGTCGCCTGGGCCGCGACCGGACACTACCTGACGGACACGGTGACGGCGCTCAAGCTCTTCCGGGGCGAGGTCATCCGTGGCCTGCCGCTCGTCAGCAGCGGCTTCGAGCTCGACCACGAGATCACCTGCAGGCTGCTGGCGCGCGGGCACTCACTGGCGGAGGTGCCGATCCGTTACGCGCCGCGCTCGAAGAGCGAGGGCAAGAAGATCGGGGCCAGGGACTTCGTGAAGGCGGTCGGCTGCTTCTGGCGCTTTCGCCGCGGCTGAGCCGATCGGCCTCGGCGCTCACCCCGCCGCGCGCTTTCGCGCGACGACGAGCGTCTGGCCGACCCAGTAGGGGAACGGCAGCCGCCCGAGCCCGAGCGCACGCGGAAGCCGTGCCGCGAGCCCGCCCAGCGGGCCGAGATAGGGCGCCGCGCGCTGCGCGACGTAGCCGAGCTCGAGCGTCTGCAGGTGGGGCTCGAAGCGGATTGCGTCGAACCCGCTGCGACCGAGCAGGCGACGCATGCTCTCGCGCGTGAAGTAATAGAGGTGCACGGTCAGCAGGAACACCCAGCGCCGCCCCATCGCGCGCGCCGCCAGGCTGCCGTAGTCGGGGTAGCTCAAGCCGAGGATTCCTCCCGGCGCCAGCAGCTCGTACGCGCGACGCAGAACGGCCGCCGGGTCGGGCGTGTGCTCGATCACGTCGAACAGCGTCAGCAGGTCGAAGCCGGCCGGCGCCGCGTCGAGGTCGAGGATCGTGCCCGGACGCAGCTCGAGACCATAGCGCTCTCTCGCGTAGCGGCACATCCACCTCGAGGGCTCGCAGCCCGCGACCTGATAGCCCTTCTCCCGCGCGATCGCGAGGAAGGAGCCGCCCGCGGCGCCGACGTCGAGCACGCGCGGTCCGGGCGGGCGCGCGGCCGACTCGATCCGCGACAGGCAGCGCCGGAAGCTGCGTTCGCGGGCGGCCGCCTGCGAGACGAACGCCTCGTCGCTGGCGCCCTGGTATCCCTCGAGGATCAGATCCCCGCGCAGGCGGGGCCGGACGTAGGCGAGCCCGCAGGCGTCACAGCACACGAGCTGGTCCTGGAGCGGCTCGTCTGCCGAGGAGCGGAAGACGCTCCCCAGGTCCACCGGCCCCGGCGCGCGCCGCGAGGGCGCCAGCACCGAGAAGCCGTCCCAGCCGCAGAGCGCGCAGGCCGGCGACTCGAATTGCTCGTGCTGGACCATGCGCTCCGGCGCCGAACGCGAACCTGGCGGCGCTCGCATGCGGGCGGGTTGCGGCACGCTAAGCCCGGCAGCGAGGGAGCGTCAAGCGCGCGCAGCTCCGGTCGTCGCGCGGGTTCGCGTGGTAGCCTGCCCCGACCTCGGGACTCGAACGGCCCCAGGACTCGATGCCCGGCGCGACGCGGAAGCACGACGGTTGGGACGCGGCCCTCGTCGGCCTGACGGCGCTCGCCTGGGCCCTGAAGGCGGCCGTTGCCGCCGGCCTGCCGCGCGGCTGGCTGGTCGCCGGCGTCGTCTCGCTGTCGCTCGTGGCCCTGGCGGGCGCCCTGATGCCGCGCAGGCCCGGCCGCTGGCTGGATGGCTGGCGGGCCGCGCTGGTGATCGCCGGAGCGCTGGCGTTCCCCGACGTCTACGGGACGCTGGGAGGCGACGGTTACGAGTACTACGTCTACGCCCGCTCCGCCCTGCTGGACCGCGATCTCGATTTCAGCAACGACTTCGCCGGGCTGGGAGCGCGTCCCGCGACGACCCCGGACGGGGCGCCGACCAGCCGGGTCCCCTTCGGCCAGGCGCTGGTCTGGGCCCCGTTCCTGCTTCTCACACACGCCGCCGTCGCGACGTTGGCGGCACTCGGCTTCCCGCTGGCGCCGGACGGCTTCTCGCCTCCCTATACGGCGGGCGTGACCGGGGCCAGCTTCCTGCTCGGCTTCGTCGCGCTCGGGATCCTGGAGCGCCTGCTGCGGCCGCGCTTCGGGCCCGCCCTCTCGCTGCTCACCGTGCTCGGCCTGCTCTACGCCACGCCGCTGCACTTTTACCTTGTCGCCAACCCCTTCATGTCCCACGGCACCCAGGTGTTCGCGGCGACGCTGTTCGCCGCTGCCTGGGTGCGGGCGCGCAGGCACGACGACGCCCGCGGCTGGCTATGGGCGGGCGCCGCCGGCGCGCTGATGTCGGTGGTGCGGGCCCAGGACGGCGTTCTGCTGGCGGTGCCGCTGCTCGACCTCCTGGCGCGCCGCATCGCCGGCCGCAGCATCCTGATCGCGCGCTACCTGCTGTTCCCCGCCGCCGCAGTCCTCGCCCAGACCCTGCTCTGGCGCGCGGCGTACGGACCCGACTTCGTCCAGGTCGTCGCCGAGATGAACTGGGTGGGGAAGTCCGAGCCCGACGTGCTCGGCGTCCTCTTCTCGCCGCGACACGGCCTCTTCACGTGGACGCCGCTCCTCGCGCTCGGCGCCCTGGGTCTGGTCGCCGGCCTGCGTCGCAACGCGGCGCTCTGCTCCGCCGCCCTGGCCGCCTGCGCCCTCGCCGTCTACGTCAACGCGGGCCTGCTCGATTGGTGGGGCTCCGACTCCTTCGGCCAGCGCAGGCTGCTGGTCCTGACGCCGGCTCTCGGCCTGGGCGTCGCCGAGGCTCTCGCGCTCCTGGTGCGGCGACCCCTCCTGCTGTTGGTCCCCTGCCTGATCGCTCTCGCCGGCTGGAACCGCCAGCTCGCCTACGTCTACCAGGCGGAGCTGGTGGCGCCCAAGAACCAGCCGATCACGCTCGACGCGCTGGTGCCTGCCCAGCTCGAGGTGGTCACGCGCAAGCTGATGGCGGCGCGTGCCTATCTGCCCGAGGGGCTCTGGGTGGTCGCCTACGACAATCTCTGCGGCATCTACCTGGACGAAGGCCCCCGCTCCTTGCGAGGCAGCGTCGACATCGGCGGCCGCGACCAGCCGGCGTTGCCCGGCGGTCTGCTCGGCGACGGCTGGTTCGGGCCCGAGCTGGAGGAGGGCACGACGCTGCGCCGGATCCGCGGGCGTCGCGCCTGGCTGCGGCTCCCCCTCCGCCGCCGCGCGGCGCTCGAGGTGGTGGTCCGGCTGCGCGGCGAGTACCGGCCCGAGAGCGAGCCGCTGCGCTTCCGACTGGAATGGAACGGCGCCTTCGTCGGCGAAAGCGCGCCCGACGGCGAATGGCGCGAGCACGTGTTCCGCGTGAACCGGCCGCAGGTTCGCGTCGGCGTCAACGACGTGGCGCTGGTGGTGTCGCCCACGCCTCGCGAGCAGCTCGCGGGCTTCAGCGGACGCAACGTGGCCGCGGCGGTGGACTGGATCCGGCTGCGCCGGCTCGGCGACTAGCGCGTCTCAGGTCGGGTTCGCCGGCGCCGTCCCCTCGCGGAAGCCGTGGCTCTCGGGGTCGATCGTGAGCGGCGGCGGCTCGTTGGCGATCAGGTACTCGAACTCGGCGCGGAAGTCCTCGAGCGACATGCTCCCGGTCGCGGCGAACTTGGCGAGCTCGTGGGGGTCCTCGAAGTCGTCGCGCCGCAGCCGGATCATGTAGCGTCGCGCGATCGAGTAGCGGGTGGAGTGGATGTCGACCAGCCGGATGCGGGCGCGCCCGGTGGCCGGGTCGATCATCTCCGGGAAGGGCACGGGCACGAAGTGGCCGCCCTGCATCGAGACCATCACCGCGTTGCCGCCCGCCAGCAGGTACTTGGCCGCGCAGTAGCCCAGGTCGCGCGTGTACTCCATGTCGACCGGGATCGGGTCGGCGCAGCGCAGCTCGTAGCCGATGTTCTTGGCCACGACCGTCGGCTTGATGCCGAACTTCTTGAGCCGAGCCTGCACCTGCGCCTTCAGGATCTCGCCGATGTTGACCTCGGCGATGCGTACGTTGCCGTGCGCGTCGCGCTCGACGTCGTCGAGCTGCGCCAGGTCGTCCGGGTCGATCCCCAGCACCAGGCCCTCGGCCAGGATCGCGACGCCGTCGCGCCGCCCGTCGGAGAGACGCTTCAGGATGGCGCCCACCAGCGTGTCCACGATCTCCTTCAGGCGGAAGCGCTGGCCGGGGAACTCCTCGGGGATCAGCGTCAGCGTGGCGCCCGCCGCCTTGCCGATGCCGAGCGCCAGGTGCCCTGCCTTGCGGCCCATCGCGATCACGAAGTACCAGCGCGAGGTGGTCTTGGCGTCGACCATCAGGTTCTTGACGATCTCGACGCCGATGTGGCGCGCGGTCTGGAAGCCGAAGGTGTCGACGTGGGCAGGCAGGTCGAGGTCGTTGTCGATCGTCTTCGGCACGTGCACGACACGGATGCGGCCCTGCGACTTCTCCTCGAGCTTCATTGCCGAGAAGGCGGTGTCGTCGCCGCCGATCGTGATCAGCATCGAGACGTTGAGGCGCAGCAGCGAGATCACGGTGTTCTCGAGGTGCTGCGGGTCCAGGGTGGGGTTGGCGCGCGAGATGCCGATGTAGGAACCGCCCCGGAAGTGGATCCGGCTCACCTCGTCGATCGACAGGTGCGAGACGTGGTCGACGTTGCCGTGCATGATCCACTCGAAGCCGTCGCGGATGCCCAGCACCTCGACGCCCTCCAGCACGCCCCGGATCGTGGCGGCGCTGATCACGCTGTTGATGCCGGGCGCCGGCCCTCCGCCGACGAGGATCGCCAGCCGCTTCTGGTGACTCATCACGTCCTCCTGCACTCCGAGCCCAGCCTACTCCCGCCGCGCCCAGGGGTCGCCCCGGCCGCGGGCTACGAGCGGCCCTGGCCGGCGTGGCGCTCAGCGCTCGAACGCGTACACGCTGAGCCCGACGCGATGGCCGTCGGGATCGCGCACGTAGAGCGTGGCCGCCGTGCGCCCGTCGATCGGCACGCCGGCTTCGGCCAGCCGGCGCTCGCAGGCGGCGAGATCCTCGACCTCGAACGCCAGCAGGTGACCCGAGCCCTGGCCGGGGCCCTCGCCGGCCAGCGAGCCCTCGAGCATCAGCACGGCGTCGCCCGCGCGCAACCAGATCGAGCGCGGGCCGCCAGGGCCGGCGTGCTCGCGCAGCCGGGGCAGGCCGAGGACACCCTCGTAGAACGCCGCGGCCCGCGCGAGATCGGCGACCCGCAACGCGAGATGGTGGATGCGCACGCGGCTCCCGAGCCTAAGCCTCGCCGCCGTCCTCGGCCAGCTCGCGCTCGACCCGCGCCAGCGCCGTCTCCTCGGCGGCCAGGGCCTCGCGCGCCGCGACGTCCGCCTGCCGGGCGGCTGCGTGGCGCTCCTCGGCGCGCTGCAAGCGCTGCGCGGCCTCCGCCTGCTCCGCGCGGGCCGCCTCGAGCCGCTTCGACGCCACTGCCGCCTCGTCGCGCAGCGCCATCAGGCGCCGTCGCAGGCGCGTCGCTTCGTCGCGCAGCGCCGCGCCGGCGGCCTCGCGTCGTGCGGCCTCCGGGTCGTCGCTCGGGCGCCCGCCACCAGCGCCACTCGCGCGCGCAAGCGGGCCCGCTGGCGGCCCCGCTTGCGCGACGCGACGGGGCGCCACGGCGACCCCCGCGATCGCGTCGAACCCCGGCGGGTCGAGCTCCGCCGTCAGCCGTCCGGCTCCCGCGACGGCGTCGCCGCCCTGGGCCACCAGGGCCTCGAGGGTGTCCGAGACCTTCTTCAGCAGCGCGGGCGGTGTGCCGTGGCCGGCCTCACGCAGCTCCGTCTCCGCCGTCTTCAGCAGAGCCTGCAGGGCGTCGCGCCTCCGTCGCGCGGCTTCGCGCAGCGCCGCCGGCTCGCCGGCCTCGTGCGCAGAGCGCAGTCCCTGGTGGCTGGCCAGCAGCTCCTGCAGCGCCTCGCGCCGGGTCCAGAAGATGCGGTTGACGGCCCAGGCCCCGGCGCTCGGCCGCGCCAGCGCCTTGACGCGCTGCGCCTCGTCGCGCTGGCCGGCCGCGCGCAGGCGTGCCGCCAGGCCGTTGCGTGCCTCCACGAAGCCGGCGAGCGGCGACGCGTAGAGGGCGTCGATCTCGGCTTCGACGTTCATCGCCGCTTCATCCAATCGCTGACGAGCCCCGGATCCGGCGCCAGTGCCTACGCCAGCAGCCGCACCGAGACGGGATTGGCGCTGCGCGCGTCGCCCGTGACGACGCGGCGCAGGTAGCCGGCCTGGCCGAGATGCAGGGCAAGATGCGAGCAGAGGTGGAGCAGGAAGCGGTCGCACGGCACCTCGACGCCGGCGACCGGCTGCGGGTAGGGGCGCGCGAGGACGGCCTCCTCGAGGCGGGGCAGGCTCTCCGCGACCAGCGCCGCGGTCTGCCGCAGCTCGCCCGCCAGCTCCGCGCGCGAGCCTGCGCACGCGGCGAACTCCGCGTCTCGATCCCGTACGAAGCCGCTGCCGCCGAGCACGGACCCGACGAAGTGCTTGAGGTTGCCGCAGACGTGCCGCGCGAGGACGCCCGCGGAGTTGGTGATGCCGGGCGGCGTGCGCCAGGGCGCCTGGTCGTCGGGGAACAGCTCGATCTCGCGCGCGAAAGTCTCGAGCTCCCTGGCCAGCAGCACTCCGACCTCGGTGCGGACGTCTATCATCGCTTCCTCCTGCCGGCGCCCTGCACGGCCTCGCCCGGCTCCGCGTACCAGCGCACCTCGAGCGTGACGCCGTCCGGGTCCGCGAAGTAGATCGAGCGCGCGTCGCCGCGCGCCCCGAAGTTGCGGCCGGCGCGCTGCGTGATCGGCACGCCCAGGCGCTTCAGTCGGCGCTCGATGGCGGAGGCGCTCGCGCGGTCGTAGGCCAGGCAGAGATGGTTCGGGTTGACCGGCGTCGCGCCACGCCACAGGCGCCGCGGAAAGAGGTCGAGGATCGTGCCCGCGCCGATCCGGAGCGAGGGGAACGGCGCCTCGGCCCGGGTGAACTCGCCGAGCCGGACGGGGGGCAGACCGAGCACCTCGCCGTAGAAGGCGAGCGATCGCACCGGATCCTCCACCTCGAGCACCACGTGATCGAGCCTGACGCTCATCCGCGACGGGTTGGCCATCGGCACCTCAGTTGGAGCCCATTCAGGGCCGGCGGGCCGGCGCTTCGCCGAGCAGCCGCTCGCGGTAGCTAGCGACGGGCACCGGTCCCAGCTCCATCATGCCATCCATGAACTCGCGCAGGCGGAACGCGTGGCCCCGGCGTGCGCGCACGTCCTGGTAGAGGCCGTTCACCTGGGCGAAGCCCAGGTGGTAGGTGGTGAGCTGCGGCGCCGTCGTGATCGCACGCACCCACATGTTGGCCGCGAACTGGTCGTCCTGGAGCGCGTCTTCCTTCGCGAAGCGCAGCACTTCGTCGCGGGTCATGCCTCGCGTGTGCACCCGCACGTCGACGATCGCCCGCGCCGCGTTCTCGAGCTGCTTCTTCAGGTGCGCGAGCCGCGGCAGCGAGTCGCCCCAGCCGAGGTCGAGCAGCAGGCGCTCGCAGAAGCTGCCCCAGCCCTCCACGTAGACGGGGTCCGCGAAGATCGCGCGCGGCGTGCGGGGATGGCGCGCGGCGTACTTGAGCTGCAGGTAGTGGCCGGGGATCAGCTCGTGCGGCGTGATCATGCGGTTGAAGTGGCGGTTGAAGGCGCGGAAGAACGTCTCGCGCTGCGCCGGCGTGGCGGCGTCCGACGGCATCGGCAGGAGCAGCAGCGTCTCGGCCGCCGGCGCGTAGGGCCCTGCCGCGTAGACCCCGCCGACGCTCTGGCCCACGAAGTAGGCGGGGGAGCGGCCGATCCGCAGCGTCAGCGGCTCGGGCAGCGTCACGACGTCCTTCGCCCGCACGAGCGCCAGCAACTCGTCCAGGTTGCGGCGCCAGCCCGCGAAGTAGTCATCGAGGCTCGTGTCGTGGTCGTCCTCGACGCGTGCGAACAGGCGGCGCAGCAGCGCGCGCTCGTCCGCCGGCGCCGTCTCGCCCGGCAGCAACTCGGCGAAGACGCCGCGACCATAGGCCGCGGCATCGGAGCGCAAGCGCGCGAGGTCCGCTTCCAGCATCGGCAGCAGCTTCTCGACGGGCGTCTCGACACCCGTGCCGAGCACGAAGCTGCGCGCGTAGTCGAGGCCCAGGCGAGGAGAGCCCTTCGCGCGCAGGCCGCGCTCGTCGAGGAACGCGGCCAGCCTCTCGAGCGCCGCGGCCGCCGGCTCTCCCGCCGTCCGCAGCCGGGCGGCGCGGGCCGCGTCCGGCGCAGCTCCCGCGAGGCCGTCCTGGAAGAAGGCCGCCGACGCCCGCAACTGCCGCGCGGCCAGCGCGAAGAGCTCGGGCGCCTGGCGCGACGGCTCGCCGCCGGCGAGCGCCTCCCGCGCCTGTCCCGCGAGCGCCGGCAAGGCCCGCGCGCGGGCCTCGGCCGCGTCCAGGCGCTCCGCCAGAGGCACGTCCTCGCGCAGAAGCAGGAAGATCGTCGCCTCCGAGAGCAGGCCGCTCCAGTACAGCGGATCGCGCTCGGGCCGCCGCAGGACGTCGTGTTCGTGAATCTCGCGCTCGACCTGCGCGAGCAGGGTCTCGGCGTCGAGCCGGTCGTCCGCACCGAGCCCGGGCCCGGCGAGCGCCGCTTTCAGCGCCTCGCGCGTCTGACGGTTGAACGCGAGCCAGGCCGCCCTGCGTCCGGGCGAGAGATCCTCGAGCGCCCGATCGAGATCGTGACGCCCGGCCTGCGTCGCGCGGGTCGGGAAGGTCTGGAAGTAGCGCTCGAGATAGGCATCCGCCGTCCGGGGCACGCCCGCGGCGAGCAGGCCGGCCAGCGCGAGTGCAAAAGGCATCGCGACAATCTACTTCATCGACCCCCCACCCCTAACCCCTCCCCACAAACGGGGGAGGGGGAATCACTCGCGTGTCGCGCCGCGACCTGACGGGGCGTCGCGACCCGCTGCGTCTGCGAGCGGCGATCCGGTTCGGGCTATGCAGCCAGCGCCGGCTGGGTGGCGCCGCGGCTACGGGCTGCGAGCGCAGCCGAGTTCACCTCGGCGGAGCGAGCGGGGGCGGCGGGGCCGCGCTGTCGAGCGCAGCGAGACGAGCGGCGACCCGACGATCGATGCGCGACGCACTGCGTCGCTCAGATCAGAGCGGGGCGTCTGGGGGGTGCGGCGCAGCACCCCCCAGACTCGAGTCCGCAGCCGTTTCGTTCCTGCCGTAGCCCGTGACGATGGCCGCGAGCACGACGGCGAGCACCGCCCACGAGTAGGCGTTGTGCAGGCCGATCGCGAGCGGGCTCACGCGGGGCAGGCCGGAGGCGACCCCCGCGACGCTCGCGCCCGAGGCGAGGATGGTCGGCAGGAAGTAGGGCAGCAGGAACGGATAGGTGCAGACGGTGAGGTCGAGCAGGTTGGCGCGGCGGTAGCAGGACAGCCCGAAGCGCTCGCCGGTCTCGCGCGCGAACTCGCCGACGGCGAGGATGGCCACCACCGAGTGGGTGGTGAGCAGTACGGCTCCGCTCACCGTCGCGAAGATCCAGAGCTCGGCGCCGCGGGCGGAGCGCGCCGACGCGCGCGCCCTCTCGACCAGGCGGCCCAGCGCGCCGCTGCGCTGCAGCGTCTCCACCAGGCCGACCAGCAGCAGCGTGAAGACCGACACGCCGACGCCGCGCTCCAGCCCCTCGACAATCAGGCCGCGCGCGCCGAAGCGCTCCGGGTCCACGCGGAGAATCTGCGACGGGGTCAGCAGGCCCAGCGACAGGCCGAGCGCGAGCGCGCCGGCGAGGCCCGCCATCAGGCCCTCGAACAGGTGCCGGCCGCGCAGCAGCAGCGCGACCACGACGGCTGGCACCAGCAGCATCGGCAGACCGCGGGGACCCGCGGCGGGCCCCGTCGCGCCGCCGCTGACGGCCCCGCCGCCGCCGAGGGCCGCGTAGACCACGACGGCGAGAACCGCGGCCGGCAGCGCGTACTTGAGCCGGGCGCGCACGACGCCGCCGATGTCGGCGCCCTGCGTGGTGGCGGAGGCGATCGTCGTATCGGAGATCGGCGACAGGCTGTCGCCGAAGGTCGCGCCGGCCAGGATCGCTCCCATCAGCCACGCCGGATCGGCGCCCACGGCTCCGCCCGCCGGGTAGAGCAGCGGAGCGCAGACCAGGATCGTGCCGAAGCTGGTGCCGGTCGCCAGCGCGACGAGCCCGCAGGCGCAGCAGGCCGCCGCCACGTAGGAGCCGCCCTCGAGCCCTCCCACGCGCGAGAGAAAGACGAGGCTTTCGACGAGGCCGCTGGCGCCGAGCACCGTCGAAAGCGCTCCCGCGAGCAGCCAGGCCAGGATCATCAGCGCGACGATCGGCTGGGACATCCCGGCGAGCACCGCTTCGGCGTACGCAGCCCGGTCCCGTGCGAGCGCAAGGCCCAGTGCGAGAGCGGCGAGCAGCATCGGCCAGAACCCGCGCTCGTCGGGAGCGCCCTGCAGGCCCAGCCACCCGACGCCCGCCAGGAAGAGAGCGAACGGGGCGAGCGCGCCGGCCAGGCCGCCGCGCACGTCGAGGGGGCGGGGTTTCGCGACGCCGGGCTCGGCCAAGAGGCCGGTATGCTATCGCGGTGAAGAGCCCGAAGCGCACGCCTCCACCCCCGCGAGACGGGCCGGCGCGCGACTCCTTCCTTCTCTACGACCTGAAGGTGGAGGTCCTGGCAGGGGCGCGGCCGATGGTCTGCAACCACGAGGCCGGCGCCAGCTTCGAGCTGCGGGGCGAGAGCCTGCTGCTGCCGCCGGGCCAGGGCTTCCCGATCTACCCGCTGGCGGCGCTGCTGCCACTGCTTCCCGCGAAGCAGCGTCCGACCCACGCGAACGACTGGATGACGACCGACGCGCTGATCGCCTGCCCCGACCCGAACTGCGGCGGGCTCTTCCGCATCACGCGGCTGCGCAAGCGCCGGTTCCGGCATTCCCAGACGACCGCGACGCCCCTGCCGCGGGCGCCGCGCGCGCGAGGTCTCGCGAAGGGCAGCCGCGGACGCCCGGCCTCCCGGCGCGGCCGATGAGCGTCCCGCGGGTCGAGCTGTTCCCCGGCTACTCGATCTCGCGCATCGTGAAGGGCGGCTGGCAGCTCGCCGGCGGCCATGGCGCCGTCGCGCGCGAGCAGGCGCTCGACGACATGCAGCGGTTCGTCGCCGCGGGCATCACCACCTTCGATTGCGCCGACATCTACAACGGCGTCGAGGAGCTGATCGGCGCGTTCCTGGCCCGCCTGCGCGAGCGCGAAGGCCCGGGCGCGTCCGAGCGGGTGCAGGTCCAGACGAAATACGTGCCCGACCGCGCGGCGCTGGCGGCGCTCGGCGCGGGAGACGTGGCGCGGGCGATCGAGGGCTCGCTGCGGCGGCTGGGCGTCGAGCGCCTCGACCTCGTCCAGTTCCATTGGTGGGACTACGCGGTTCCCGGCTACGTCGAGGCGGCGCTGCGGCTGGACGCGCTGCGGCGAGCGGGCAAGATCGGCGCGCTCGGCGTCACGAACTTCGACGTGCCGCGCCTCCGAGAGCTGCTCGACGCGGGGGTGCCGGTCGTCGCGCACCAGCTCCAGTACTCCGCCGTCGATCACCGGCCCGAGCACGGCATGCTCGAGCTCTGCGCGGCGCGAGGCGTCGGCCTGCTCTGCTACGGCGCCCTGCTGGGCGGCTTCCTCTCCGAGCGCTGGCTGGGCGCGCCGCCGCCCGCCGAGCCGCTCGAGAACCGTTCGCTCGTGAAGTACCGGTTGATCGTCGAGGAGGCCGGGGGCTGGCCGACCCTCCAGCGGTTGCTCGCGGCGCTCGCGGCGCTCGCTCGCCGTCGCGGCGTCGGGATCGGCGCGATCGCGTTGCGCTTCGTGCTCGACCGGCCCGGCGTCGCGGGCGTGATCGTCGGCGCGCGCCACGCCGGACACCTCGACGCGACGCTCGCCGCGCTGCGCGTGCGGCTCGAGCCAGACGACCTGAGCGCGATCGAGGCCGCGCTCGCCGGCGCGCCGGGGCCGGCGGGCGACGTCTACGGCCTCGAGCGCGAGGCGGGCAGCCGCCACGCCGCCATCATGAAGTACGACCTCAACGCCCGGCGGGGCGGCGACGCCCGCTGATACCATTCGAGCGGAGGCTCGAATGGTCCTGGACTGGCTCGCGAGGGGCGCCGACGTCACCCAGTTGATCGCGAAGAAGAAGTACGCGAAGGCGATCGAGATCCTCTCCGAGCAGCTGGCCCAGGAGGTCGGCAACCCGCGCGTGCGGCTCCGGCTCGCGGACGTGCTGGTGATGGCCGGCAGGCCGCTCGAGGCCGTGCCGGTGCTGATGGACGTGGCCGACCTCTTCGCCGGAGAGGGTCAGGCGGCGAAGGCGATCGCCGCGCTCAAGAAGATCGAGCGCATCGCGCCCGGCCGCCGCGACGTCGAGTCGCGGCTCGCCTCGCTGATCAAGCGCGGCCGCGCGGCGGCGGCTCCGCGGCCGTCGGCCTGGGTGCCGCGCGAGGGCCAGTCCGCTGTCGGGTCCGAGGCTTCGGGCGCCGTCTTCAGCGCGGCGGACTTCGAGCCGAACGCGGTCGCGAGCGACGACGATCGCATTGCCGCAGCGAAGAACGCCGGCTGGACGCCCAGCTTCGAGGCCGACGAAGAGAAGCCGATGGAGATCCCGGTGATCCCGCCGCCCGCGACGAGCGGGCCCGAGCCGGAGATCACCGTCGAGCCCGATGCCGGCATCAGCGACGCGATCTTCCAGAGCCAGATGCTCGACGTGATCAGCGAGGCCCTGAAGAAGCCGGCGCCGGCCGCGCCCGCGCCGCAACCGGTGGCGCCCGGCGGCGTCGCAGAGAGCCCGCTCTTCAGCAGCTTCTCGCAGGACGAGCTGGTGGCCGTGATGCGCGGGCTGCGCCTGCTGAGCTTCGAGCCCGGCGACATCATCATCAGCGAAGGCGACCCGGGCGACAGCCTGTTCGTGATCACGACCGGCCTGGCCAAGGCGTTCGTGCGCCGTGACGGCAGGCAGGCGCTGGCCCGCCAGATGGGGGAGGGGACCTTCTTCGGCGAGATCTCGATCCTGTCGGGGAAGCCGCGCACCGCCACCGTGACGGCGGCCGCGACCTGCGAGCTGCTCGAGCTCGACCGCGCGACGCTCGACGAGATCACGAAGAGCCACCCGAACGTGAAGCAGGTGCTCGAGGACTTCTACATTCAGCGCGCGACGGGCCAGCCGAGCTAGCCCGAGCGAGCGCAGTCCCCGGCGGAGGCGGCCCACTGAACCCGATCTACCGCAGCGCGCTCAATCGGGACGTGCCGCCCGCCCGCGAAGGCGAGTTCGCCCCCGTCCCGATCGGGGAGATCCGCGTCTGGCCGCCGGTCGTGCTGGCCCCGATGGCCGGAGTCACCAACCCGCCTTTCCGCACGCTGTGCCGCCGCTACGGCGCAGGGCTCTACGTCTCCGAGATGATCACCGCGCGCGCGCTCGTCGAAGGCAACCGCAAGACGCTGCTGCTCGCGAGCTTCGGGCCCGAGGAGACGACCCGCTCGCTGCAGCTCTACGGCGTCGACCCACGCTACGTGGGAGAGGCCGTGCGCGTCCTGGTCGGCGAGGGCCGCGTCGATCACCTCGACATGAACTTCGGCTGCCCCGTGCGCAAGGTGACGAGCAAGGGCGGCGGCGCGGCGATCCCGCTCAAGCCGAGGCTGCTGCGGGCGATCGTGGCGGCCGCGGTCGCCGCGGCGGGGCGCGTGCCGGTGACGCTGAAGTTCCGCATCGGCATCGACGAGCGCTACACGACCCACCTCGAATCGGGCCGCATCGCGCAGGAGGAGGGCTGCGCCGCCGTCGCGCTGCACGCGCGCACCGCCGCGCAGCTCTACGATGGCGAGGCGCGCTGGGACGCGATCGCGCGCCTGAAGCAGCACGTCACGCGCATCCCGGTGCTCGGCAACGGCGACGTCTGGGAGGCGGACGACGCGCTGCGCATGCTGCGCCAGACGGGTTGCGACGGCGTCGTGGTCGGCCGCGGCTGCCTGGGGCGGCCGTGGCTGTTCCGCGACCTGGCCGACGTCTTCGCGGGCCGCGAGCCGCGGGACCCGCCGGACCTCGGCGGAGTCGTCGACGCCATGCTCGAGCACGCCCGGCTGCTGGTCGAGTGGATGGGCCACGAGGAGGCGGGCATGCGCGCCTTCCGCAAGCACTCGTCGTGGTACACGAAGGGCTTCCGCGGCGGATCGCCCTTGCGCGAGCGGCTGATGCACGTGCTCGGCCTCGCCGAGCTCCACCAGGTGCTGGCGGAACTCGATCGCGCGCAGCCGTTCCCGCCCGACGCGATGCGAGTGCCGCGCGGGAAGACCGCGGGCACCCAGAAGGTCGCGCTGCCCGAGGGCTATCTCGACGACCTCGACGACGCGACGCCGCCGTCGCCGCTCGCCGAGCTGGCCGACTCGGGAGGCTAGGCGAGAGGCGCGCTCACGCCAGCACGGCCGCGAGCTGGTCGACCGCCCAGTCGAGCTGGTCGCGCGTGATCACCAGCGGCGGCGCCAGCCGGATCGTCGAGCCGTGGGTGTCCTTGCACAGCAGGCCGCGCTCCTTCAGCGCGAGGCAGTAGGGCCGCGCGCCGCCGGCCTCGGGCACCAGCTCGACGCCCGCCCACAGGCCGATCGAGCGCACCTCGCGGATCTTCGGTGAGCGCAGCATCGCGAGGCGGGCGGAGAGCTGCGACCCGAGCTCGGCCGCCCGCTCGACCAGGCGCTCGTCCAGGATCACGTCGAGCGCCGCGCTGGCGACCGCGCAGGCGAGCGGATTGCCGCCGTAGGTCGAGCCGTGGATGCCCGGCGTGAAGACGCTCATCACGTCCTCGCTCGCCAGGAACGCCGACACCGGGTAGAAGCCGCCCGAGAGCGCCTTGCCGATGGTGACGCCGTCGGGACGGATGCCCTCGTGCTCGAAAGCGAACAGGCGCCCCGTGCGGCCGAGGCCGGACTGGATCTCGTCGAGCAGCAGCAGCACGCCCCGCTCGTCGCACAGCGCGCGCAGCCCGCGCAGGAACCCGCGCTCCGGAATGATGATGCCGGCTTCCCCCTGCACCGGCTCCACCAGCACCGCGCAGCTGCGCGGCGTGATCGCCGCGCGCGCCGCCGCCAGGTCGCCGTAGGGCACGCTGACGAAACCGGGGCTGAAGGGGCCGAAGCGGCTGCGCGAGTCGGGATCGCTCGAAAAGCCCACGATCGTGGTGGTGCGGCCGTGGAAGTTGCCCGCGAAGACGACGATCTCCGCCTCCGGATACGGGATGTCCTTGCGGTCGTAGCCCCACTTGCGCGCGGCCTTGATCGCCGTCTCGACCGCCTCGGCGCCGCTGTTCATCAGCAGCGCGCGGTCGAAGCCGGTCAGCCGGCAGAGCTTCTCGAGCAGCGGTGGCAGCACGTCGTTGCGGAACGCGCGCGACGTCAGCGCCAGCTTGTGGGCCTGGCGCACCAGCGCCTCGGCGATGCGCGGGTGGTTGTGGCCCTGGTTGACGGCGGAGTAGGCCGCCAGGAAGTCCATGTAGCGGCGGCCTTCGACGTCCCACACGTAGACACCCTCGCCTCGCTCGAGCACGACGTCGAGCGGCGCGTAGTTGTGGGAGCCGTAACGCTCCTCGGTCTCGATCAGGGTTTCGGTGAGAGACAGCGTGGCGGGCATGGCGGACCCCCTCGGGCAGGCGCCGCGCGCGAGAGCGCACACGACACCATGCGCGGCACGGGTGCAAGGCCTCTGCCAGGACCGGGATCGAGGCCGCGCTCACCACGCAAGTCGATCGGCCTGCGCGAGTTCCGCGGGCTTTCCCGAGAGCCGGCCCCGAGGCCGGCGCCCGCAACGCGTGCGCGCCGCCGCCGCCGGCCGCGGAGCGCGCGAACCTGCGTCCGGTACTCGAAAAGAGCCATCTGGATCGAACGGCTCAGAGGCGCCGAGGCCGCGACCGGCGAAACTTACGTCATGGAGCACTTCCGCACGATCATCGAGCCCTTCCGCGTGAAGTCGGTCGAGTCGATCAAGTTCACGCACCGCGCCGAGCGCGAGGCCGCGCTGCGCGAGGCCGGCTACAACGTGTTCCGGCTCCACGCGGAGGACGTGCTGATCGACCTGCTGACGGACTCGGGCACGGGCGCCATGTCGGCGGCGCAGTGGGGCGCCCTGATCCAGGGCGACGAGTCCTATGCCGGCAGCCGCTCCTTCTACCGCTTCCGCGACGTGGTGCAGGATTTGACGGGTTACAAGCACGTGATCCCCACCCACCAGGGCCGAGCCGCCGAGCGCATCCTGTTCCACAGCATCCTGCAGGCCGGCCAGATCGTGCCGAACAACAACCACTTCGACACCACGCGCGCGAACATCGAGGTCGAGGACTGCGAGGCGCGCGACCTGGTGGTCGCGATCGGCCACGTGCCGCACCTGGTGCACCCCTTCAAGGGCAACATCGACCTCGAGGCGCTGGAGGAGACGCTGCGGCGCGAGGGCGAGCGCGTGCCGCTGGTGATGGTGACCGTCACCAACAACACCGGCGGCGGGCAGCCGGTGTCGCTGGAGAACCTGCGCGGCGTGCGCGCGCTGTGCGACCGCTACCGCAAGCCGTTCTTCCTCGACGCCTGCCGCTTCGCCGAGAACTCGTACCTGATCAAGCTGCGCGAGCCGGGCCAGTCGCAGCGCACGCCGAAGGAGATCGCGCGCGAGATGTTCGCGCTGGCGGACGGCTGCACGATGTCGGCGAAGAAGGACGGCCTCTCCAACATCGGCGGCTTCCTGGCGATGAACGACGACCGCTGGGCCGAGGCCTGCCGCAACCTGCTGATCCTGACCGAGGGCTTCCCGACCTACGGCGGCCTCGCCGGCTACGACCTCGAGGCGATCGCGCGCGGGCTGGAGGAGGTGGTGGAGGAGCCCTACCTGCGCTACCGGATTCGCTCGATCGAGTACCTGGCCGAGAAGCTGGTCGCCGCCGGCGTGCCGATCATCCGGCCCGCGGGCGGGCACGCCGTCTACATCGACGCGCGCACACTGCTGCCGCAGGTGCCGCCGCTGCAGTACCCCGGCATCGCGGTCGCCAACGCGCTCTACGTCGAGGCCGGCATCCGCGGAGTGGAGATCGGCACGGTGATGTTCGGCAAGCACCCCGACGGCAGCGAGTCCCCGGCGACGATGGACCTCGTGCGGCTGGCGATCCCGCGCCGCGTCTACACGCAGTCGCACATCGACTTCGTGGCGGAGGCCGTGATCTACGTCGCGGGGATGAAGGACCGCCTGCGCGGCTACCGCATCGCGGAGGCGCCGCAGGTGCTGCGGCACTTCACGGCGCGCTTCGAGCCGCTCGCGGGCTGACGAGCGCCCGGCGGGCACCGGCCCCGGCGGAGCCTCAGCGCTCGAACGCCGCGCGAATCTCGGGCTTGCGCAGGAAGTAGATCGCCAGCGCCAGTGGCGCGCCGTGCAGCGCGATGTTGACGGCGGCCGCGCCGGCTCCCATCGACGGCAGCTGCAGCGGCGCCGGAGAGAGCGCCTGCAGGCCGCGCGCGATCGCGTCCCAGTCGCGCGCGAGCCACACGCTGGCGAGCGCGACGTAGGCCAGACCCAGCCACGAGAGCGCCTCGACCGCGCCGCGCGCCCAGGGCCGCAGACGCAGCAGGCCGATGCTCGCCCAGGCCACCGGCAGGGCGGCGAGCGCGTGCAGGCAGCCGTAGAGCAGGAGGCCGCCCGCGGGCAGCGCCTGGAGCGGGGCCGTCTCCGCTGACGCGGGCAGGCTCGCGACGTCCAGCGCCTGGAGCAGGAAGCCGAGCAGCGCGGAACCGCCACCGGCGACCAGCAGGAGACCGGCCATCACCAGCCAGGCCCAGCCGATGGTGGTGACGGCCGCTGGCCGCGGGCGAGCAGCCGGCGGCGGGCTCGCGACGGCCGGCGTCAGTGGATCCGGCGGCGGAAGCGGAACTCGGTCACGCCGCTCGCCTTCGTGAGGGTGGAGAACAGCTCGTCGCCGCGGCGCGTGTAGGAGATGGACAGCGGGTTGCCGTCGCGGTCCAGCCCTTCGAACACGGCGCTCGCCCCGTCGAGCCGGGCGAGCCGCAGGTTGATCGGCTGGTCCTTCTCCTCCCAGCCGACACCGGCCGGCGTGAAGTGGCGCAGCCTCAGCACCGGGCCCTGCTCCTCCTGCACGATCATCAGGTACTCGCTGAGGCGCAGCCTGCCGCCCTCCATGTAGCGCCAGAGCCCGAGCATGTTGTCGCCGGCCGGCGCCTGCCAGACCTCTTCCTGGAACACGGCTCCCCGCGCGCTCGTCCAGTGCTCCGCCATCCAAGCCAGGTCCGAAACGCGCCAGGCGCGCGTCTCCGCCCGCGCCGGCTCGGCTCCCTGCGGGAGCGCGGGAGGCGCCGCCAGCATCCCGGCGATCGCGCAGGCGACGGCTCGAGCGACGCGCCTTCCACTGATTCTCATCGTTGTATTTTCCAGCACCGAAGGACCGGTGCAATCTGGACTTTTTCGTCCAGATTCGGCTACCATCATGAGGTCATGAGTTCCGACGTCCGTGACCTCGCCAACCAGGAGTACAAGGCGGGCTTCGTCACCGAGATCGAGCAGGACGCGATTCCGGCCGGTCTGGACGAGAACGTCGTCCGCCTGATCTCGTCGAAAAAGGGCGAGCCCGAGTGGCTGCTCGAATGGCGGCTGAAGGCGTTCCGCCACTGGCAGACGATGCCGGTTCCCACCTGGGCGAACGTCCACTACCCGCCGGTGGACTACCAGGCCATCATCTACTATTCGGCGCCCAGGTCGAACGAGAACGCGCCGAAGAGCCTGGCCGAGGTGGACCCCAAGCTGCTGGAGACCTTCGAGAAGCTGGGCGTGCCGCTCCACGAGCGGGCGAAGCTCGCGGGCGTCGCCGTCGACGCGGTGTTCGACTCGGTCTCGGTCGCCACCACCTTCAAGGGCAAGCTGAAGGACGCCGGCGTCATCTTCTGCTCGTTCTCCGAGGCGGTGCGCGAGCACTCCGAGCTCGTGCGCAAGTGGCTCGGTTCGGTGGTGCCGTATAGCGACAACTTCTACGCGGCGCTCAACTCCGCGGTCTTCTCGGACGGCTCCTTCGTCTTCGTGCCGAAGGGCGTGCGCTGCCCGATGGAGCTGTCGACGTACTTCCGGATCAACGCCCAGAGCACCGGCCAGTTCGAGCGCACGCTGATCGTGGCCGAGGAGCGCGCCAGCGTCAGCTACCTCGAAGGCTGCACCGCGCCGATCCGCGACGAGAACCAGCTGCACGCCGCCGTCGTCGAGCTGGTGGCGCTCGAGGACGCGCAGATCAAGTACTCGACGGTGCAGAACTGGTACCCGGGCGACAAGGACGGCAAGGGCGGCATCTACAACTTCGTCACCAAGCGCGGCAAGTGCCAGGGCGCGCGCGCCAAGATCTCCTGGACGCAGGTGGAGACGGGCTCGGCGATCACCTGGAAGTACCCGAGCTGCATCCTGCAGGGCGACGACTCGGTCGGCGAGTTCTACTCGGTGGCCGTCACCAACAACCGCCAGCAGGCCGACACCGGCACCAAGATGATCCACATCGGGAAGAACACGCGCTCGACGATCGTCTCCAAGGGCATCTCCGCCGGACACGGCCAGAACACCTACCGCGGCCTGGTGCGCATCGGAAAGGCCGCCTCGGGCGCGCGCAACTACTCGCAGTGCGACTCGCTGCTGCTGGGCGACCAGTGCGGCGCACACACCTTCCCCTACATCGACGTGCAGAACTCGACCGCACAGATGGAGCACGAGGCCACCACCTCGAAGATCGGCGAGGACCAGCTCTTCTATTTCCAGTCCCGCGGCATCTCGCCGGAGGACGCGGTCAACATGATCGTGAACGGCTTCTGCAAGGAGGTCTTCCGCGAGCTGCCGATGGAGTTCGCGGTCGAGGCGCAGAAGCTGCTGGGCGTCAGCCTGGAGGGCTCGGTCGGCTAGCCGCTCGGCGCCCGGCGGGCGCTGCTCAGGGAATCCGCGACAGGTCGAGCGGCCCGTAGCCGACATCGTTGTTCTTCGACCCCCGCTGCGAGGGCGTGGCCCTCTCGAGCAGCTCACGGACCTGGGCGAGCGTCAGCTGCGGGTCGCGCGACCAGACGAGGGCGGCCGCGCCCGCGACGTGTGGTGTCGCGGCGGACGTGCCGGTGAAGGATGTCCAGTAGTAGGAGCTCGTGCTCACACCGTCGGGGGCCGCGAGGTCGGGCTTCACGCGTCCGTCCTCGGTCGGTCCCCGCGAGCTGAAACCTCGCAGAGCCAGGGTCCCGGCGTCGATCGCCCCCACGGCCAACGCGCCTAGCGCGTCGGCGGGCGCCTCGACGCTGCCGCTCGGCTCGGCTAGCCCCTCGAGGACCTCGCCGTCCACCCAGAGCGAGAACCTGCGGTAGTCGCCGGGCGCCTGGCTGCTGCGCGACACCACGACCGCATACAGCTCGCGCGTATCGTCGAGCTCGAACTCCGCGTACTCCCAGGGGTAGCCAGCTCCGTTCTGCGGGTCGCTGCTGGAAGCGATCACGGCTGGATTGTCGGCGCTGGGGCGGGGATCCTCGCGAAAGGCGTCGGTCACCACCAGCAGGTCGTAGTCCTCGGCCGCGCGGCCCGAGATCTCGTCCCAGCGCAGGGAGACCGAGCTCTCGCCCCAATAGGCCCTGAGGGGCACCAACTCTCGCCCCTTGAACTCCAGCAGCCCGTCGCGGTCCACGTCGGTCGCGCCGCCGCGCAGATACGACCCCGCGCTGTTGCCGGCCGCGTTCACCCAGAGGACACCTTGCGCCGCCACCTGGTCGACGACGAACTCGAAGTAACCCAGGCCGTCGATGCGCTGGTTCGGCCAGGCGAGCGACATCGAGATGATGCGGACGCGCTGCTCCAGGAGCTGCCCGATCGCCCGGTTGAAGGCCACCTCGTCGCCGATCGAGGCCAGCACCAGCTGCGCGCCCGGCGCGACGTCGTGCACGATCTCGGCGCAGGCGGTGCCGTGGACGTCGTATCGCTCGAAGTCGACCTGCGCGGAGCTGGTGACGATCGTGTCCTCGGGCAGCTCGCGCCCCATGAGCGCGCGAGCGCCCCCGAAGCCCCCGCCGTCGTAGCCGTCGTTGTCGAGAATGCCCACGCGGATACCGCGGCCGTCGGCGCCCGTGCGCGCCACGAAGTCGGCGGCACGCAGCGCGGCGACGCCTTCGCTGACGACCTCGGCCCGGCGCGGGCGCTGCGGCAGGCGCACGAAACGCACGCCCGGCGTCCGCGAGATCGCTCTGAGCCCAAGGGGAGGGATGCGCAGGCGCACCAGGTGGCCCGCGTGGTCCTCCGCCCACCCACCGACGGTGGTTGCCGCCGCAGCGACACGCTCGAGATCCGCCTCCTCCTCGAGTGCGGCGACGACCGTCACCAGGCCCGTGCCGCCGTCGAGATAGCGCCGCAGGGTTCGTTCGCGCGGCAGGCTCGCGCTCGCGAGCGGACGCCCGCGTTCGGCGGCCTCGGCGAGCCGGTAGAGCGCGGACGAGAGGCGCCCCTCCGGATCCTTGGCGAGCGGGTCCTGGGCTCGCGCCGGAACGGCCAGCGCGATGGTGCAGGCGGCGGCGATCCGAGCGGCTCGGGTGGGAGACGTCATCGTGTCTTCTCGCGGTGCGTGGACAGTCCCCGTAGAGAATGCGCGCGCCACGCTACACAGTGGCACCGCTTCACGTCAAGGGGTCAGAGGGACTACTTTCGAGCCCTCCACAGCCGCCAGGCGAAGAGCAGGCCGAAGCCCGCCGCGAACAGCAGCGGGCTGCGGATGTCGGCCTTGACCGCCATCCAGAAGTGGACGACGCCGAGCACCGCCGCCGGGTAGACCAGGCGGTGCAGCAGGCTCCAGCGCCGGCCGCCCAGGCGGCGGATCATCGCCTGCGTGGACGTCACCGCGAGCGGCAGCAGCAACAGCAGGCCGCCCATCCCGATCATGATGTAGGGCCGCTTCGTCAGGTCCTCGAGCAGCGCGGCCCAGTCGAGCTGCACGTCGAGCAGGGCGTAGACGAGCCAGTGCAGCGTGGCGTAGCCGAAAGCGAGCAGGCCCAGCGTGCGCCGATGGCGGGCGAGCCAGTGCCAGCCGAGGAGCTGGCGCAGCGGCGTCACGCACAGCGTCGCGAGCAGCAGCCGCAGCGTCCACTCGCCGAGGAAGTGTTCGGCCTCCTTCACGGGGTTCGAGCCCAGGAAGCGCGTGCGGCGCAGCAGATCGGACGCGAGCGCGAGCGTGGCGAAGGCGGCCGGCAGGCAGGCGAGGCACAGCAGCGCCATGCCGAAGCCGCGCGGCTCGCGCGTCGCGCGAGCGCGCCCGAGCAGGGCCGTCACCGGGCTCAGTAGTTCTTGCGCAGGTCGAGACCCGCGTAGAGCGAGGCGACCTGCTCCGCGTAGCCGTTGAACGGCAGCGTCCTGCGCTTGAAGAACTCGCCGATGCGCGTCTCGCGCGCCTGGCTCCAGCGCGGGTGGTCGACCTCGGGGTTGACGTTCGAGTAGAAGCCGTACTCTTGCGGCGCCGAGACGTTCCAGGCGGTGCGCGGCTGCTGCTCGGTCAGGCGGATCCGCACGATCGACTTGATGCTCTTGAAGCCGTACTTCCAGGGCACCACCAGCCGCAGCGGGGCGCCGTTCTGGTTCGGCAGCGTGCGGCCGTAGACGCCGGTCGCCAGCAGCGTCAGCGGGTGCATCGCCTCGTCCAGGCGCAGCCCCTCGCGATACGGCCACTCCAGGACGCCGAGCCGCTGCCCTGGCATCTGCGCGGGGTCGTGGAGCGTCGTCAGCTCGACGTACTTCGCTTTCGGCGCCGGCTCGGCCCGCTTCAGCACGTCGGCGAGCGGGAAGCCTCGCCACGGGATGACCATCGACCACGCCTCGACGCAGCGGAAGCGGTAGATGCGGTCCTCGAGGGTCGAAGGCTTGACGAGATCCTCGAGCTGGTACTTGCCCGGGCGGTTGACCAGGCCCTCGACGGCGACCGTCCAGGGGCTCGTTCTGAGGCGCCCGGCGTTCTCCGACGGATCCGACTTGCCGGTGCCGAACTCGTAGAAGTTGTTGTAGGTGGTGACGTCCTGCCAGGGCGTGGGGCTGTCGTCGGGCTGCAGGCCGTAGGGTCTGCCGACGGCCTTCGGCTCCTGCCCGCCCGCGCGGCCGGCGCCGACGGCCAGGGCTGCGCCCGCCGCCGCGGCCCGCGCGAGGAACTCGCGCCGCCCGTGGTAGAGCGCCTCGGGCGTGATCTCCGACGACGCCACGTCGGGTTTCCGGCGGATCAGCATCGGCGCGCTCTCCTCCTGGCCCCCACGATCATCGTAACGTGGGCGGCGGCCCGCCGATTCCCGCCGGGTCAGCCCAGGTTCTGCGCCGCGAACTCCCAGTTGACCAGCTTGTCGATGAAGGCGGTCACGTAGTCCGGCCGCCGGTTCTGGTAGTCGAGATAGTACGCGTGCTCCCAGACGTCGATCGTGAGCAGCGGCGTGCGGCCCTGCGCGAGCGGCGTGTCCGCGTTCGAGGTCTGCTCGACCTTGAGCTTGCCGGCGTCGAGCACGAGCCAGGCCCAGCCGCTGCCGAACTGGCTGACGGCCGCCTTCGACAGCTCCTGCTTCAGCGCGTCGAAGCCGCCGAGATCGGTCTTGATCCGGTCCAGCAGCTTGCCGGACGGCGTGCCGCCGCCCCTGGGGCTCATGCTCTTCCAGTAGAAGGCATGGTTCCAGGCCTGCGCGGCGTTGTTGAACAGGGCCTTCTTGTCGGGCTTGCCGTAGCTCGCCTTGACGATCGCTTCGAGGTCCGCGTCCGCCCACTCGGAGCCCTCGACCATCTTCTTCGTGTTGTTCACGTAGGCCAGGTGGTGCTTCCCGTAGTGGACGGCGATCGTGTTGGCGGAGATGTGCGGGGCGAGGTCGCTCTCGCCGTACGGCAGGGGCGGCAGCTCGATCTTCATGGCTCCCTTCTCGCTCGGATTCCGAGATGTCTGCGGGGTCGTTGCCGAGGCGGGCAGGCTCGCGCCCACGCCCGCCGCCAGCATGCCGAAGGCGAAGCGCCTGCGGCCCGAATCGGGAACGTCGTTTCGGTCGGTCACGCCCTTGATTAGACCACGCGGGCGCGCGGTCGGGAATGCTATTCTCCGGCGCCCACTGCGTCGCGGAGGAAGGGGGGCGGGCGCGCATGAGCGACGTGCTGATTGCAGGCGGCGGCTTCGCCGGCGGCTTGCTGGCCTGCCGCCTTTCGCAGCTGAGGCCGGAGCTCACCCTGCGGCTCGTCGAGGCCGAGAGCCACCTCGGCGGCCACCACACCGCGGCCTTTCACTCCGACGAGCTGACGCCCGCGCAGCGCGAGTGGGTGCGCCCGCTGGTGGCCCACGCCTGGGAAGGCTACGAGGTGCGCTTTCCATCCTTCGCGCGCACGGTCTCCGGCGGGTACCAAGTCGTCACCGCCGCGCATTTCCACAAGCAGGCCGCCGCGCGCCTGCGCGGCAGGCTCGTCCTGGGCGTGGCCGTGCTGGAGCTCGGCCCGGGCACGGCGCTGCTCGAGGACGACGACGAGCTCCTCGCCGGCTGCGTGATCGACGCACGCGGCCTGCCACGCCCGTCCGGCCTGCCCGTCGGCTGGCGCGCGTCCCTGGCGCACGAGCTGGAGCTCACGCGGAACCACCGCCTGGAGCAGCCGATCCTGATCGACGCGACGGTCGGTCAGGAGGGCGGCCTGCGCTTCGTCTCCGCGCTGCCGCTCGGGCGGCGCCGGCTGCGGCTCGAGGACGTGCGCTACCTGGGCGACGCTGAGCTGCCCCGCCTGCCCATGCGGCGGGCGATCGAAGCCTACGCGGACGAGCTGGGCCTCTCGGTCAAAGGGCTGCGGCGCGAGGAGGAGGCGGTGCTTCCGATCCCGCTCGGGGGTCGAGTCGAGCAGCTGCCCCTGATGGCGCCCGCGGGCGTCGCCGCGTTCGGCGCCCGTGCCGGCCTCTTCCATCCGACCACCGGCGAGCGCCTGGCCTTCGCCGTGCACGCGGCCGACGCGCTGGCCGAGCGCCGCGCGCTCGACGGCGGGAGCGTCGCCGCCTGGTCGGCGCGCTACGCGCGCGAGGTGTGGCAACGCGGCGAGTTCGCGCGCTTCTTCAACCGCCTGATGCTGACGGCGGCCGAGCCCGGACAGGGCTGGCGCGTGCTCGCGCGGCTCTACTCGATGCCCGACGCGGTCGTGACGCGCTTTCACGCGGGCCGGTCGACCCGCCTCGACAAGATCCGGCTGCTGAGCGGACGGCCGCCGGTGTCGCTGCGCCGCGCCGCGCGCTGCTTTTCGGAGCCTCCGCCCACGGCCGTGAATGGGCAATGACGCCACTAAGACTCTATCTGTCATAGAGTTGTCAAAACTAGACTTTCTCGTACAGATTCGCTAGATTTGGCTTGTCCGTGCCGGTCGGGGCTCGGATCTGCGGCGGCGGCGACCGCGACAGTCGCCCGGAAGGGACGCGAAGGAACGTCGAGAATGCTGGAGATTCGAGACCTGAGAGCCCGCGCCGGCGAGCGGGAGATCCTGCAGGGGCTGAGCCTCACCGTCGACGCAGGCGAGGTTCACGCGATCATGGGGCCGAACGGCTCGGGCAAGAGCACGCTCGCGCACGTGCTGTCGGGCCGCCCCGGCTACACGGTGACCGGGGGCAGCGTGCGCTACCAGGGCAAGGACCTGCTCGCGATGCCGCCCGAGGAGCGCGCGCGCGACGGCGTCTTCCTGGCCTTCCAGTACCCGGTCGAGATCCCCGGGGTCAGCAACGTCTACTTCCTGAAGGCGGCGCTCAACGCGATCCGCAAGCATCGCGGCGAGCCCGAGCTCGACGCCGTGGACGTGCTCGCGCTGGTCAAGGAGAAGTCGAAGCTCGTCGAGATCGACGAAGAGCTGGTCAAGCGTCCGGTCAACGAGGGCTTCTCCGGCGGCGAGAAGAAGCGCAACGAGATCTTCCAGATGGCGATGCTCGATCCGACGCTGGCGATCCTGGACGAGACCGACAGCGGGCTCGACATCGACGCCTTGCGCGTGGTCGCCGCGGGCGTCAACAAGCTGCGCTCGCCGCAGCGCGCGATGCTGGTGGTGACGCACTACCAGCGCCTGCTCAACTACATCGTGCCCGACTTCGTCCACGTGCTGATGGACGGGCGGATCGCGCGCTCCGGCGGCAAGGAGATGGCGCTCGAGCTGGAGGAGAAGGGCTACGCCTGGCTCGAGAAGGAGCCCGCGCCCGCCCGTTAGGCGAGCAGGCCGCCCGTGATGAACGCGACCGCCCTCGGCCACGACAGCTGGCACGCCGCCTTCGCCCGGCAGCGCCGGCAGCGCGGGGACTCGCGCTGGCTTTCGGCCCTGCGCGAGGGCGCCATGTCCCGCTTCGAGCGCTCCGGTTTTCCGAAGCCGCGCGAGGAGGCCTGGCGCCAGACGAGCGTCGGCGAGATCGCGCACGCGGCCTTCGTCGAGGCCGACCCCGGCCTGCGGCTGGGCGCCGTCGGCCCCACGGTGCAGAGGCTCGGCATCGGCGGCGCCTTCGCCGGCCGGCAGGCGGTCTTCGTCAACGGCGTGTTCGCGGCGGACCTGTCGTCCTGGTCGGCGCCCGGCGTCGAGCTGCGCAGCCTGCGCGAGCTGCTGCGCGAGGACCCCGAGCGGCTCTCTGGCCTGCTGGGCCGGCCGGCCGCGGCTCACGCGTTCGCCGATCTCAACACGGCGCTGTTCCCGGACGCCGCCTGCCTGTTCCTGGCTCCCGGCGCGCGACCCGAGGGGCCGTTGCACCTGCTGTTCCTCACGACGAGCGGCGGCGAGGCGGGCGCCGTCGCCAGCTTCCCGCGGACGCTGCTGGTGGCGGGGCGCGGCAGCGAGGCGACGCTGGTCGAGAGCTACGGCGGCCCGAACGGCGAGAGCTACCTGACGAGCGCAGTCAGCGACCTGCTGCTCGACGACGGAGCCGTGCTGCGGCGCGTGAAGCTGCAACGCGAGAGCCTCAAGGGCTCGCACGTGGCGCTCACGCGGGCGACGCTCGCGCGGGGCGCCCGCTTCGAGGACTTCAACGTCGCGACCGGCGCCGCCCTCGGGCGCAACGACCTCGAGCTGCTGCTCGACGGGCCCGGGGCCGACTGCAGGCTCGACGGCCTGTTCGTCGCGGACGGCGGCCAGTTGCTCGACACCCACAGCCTGGTCGACCACGCGGCCCCGCACGGGTCCAGCCGCCAGCTTTACAAGGGCGTCCTGGGCGGCCGCTCGCGCGGCGTCTTCAACGGACGCGTGCTGGTGCGCGCGGGCGCGCAGAAGACCGACGCGCAGCAAGCCAACAAGAACCTGCTGCTTTCGCCCGAGGCGCTCGTGCACTCGATGCCGCAGCTCGAGATCCTGGCCGACGACGTGAAGTGCAAGCACGGCTCGACCACGGGCCAGCTCGATCCCAACCACCTCTTCTATCTGCGCTCGCGCGGCATCGGCGAGCAGGCGGCCCGCAGCCTGCTCACCTACGCCTTCGCCAGCGACGTGGTCGCGCGCGTGCCGGTGCCGGCCGTGCGTCAGGCGCTCGAGGCGTTCCTGCGCGACCGCCTGCCGCAGGCGCCCGTGGAGCCCGTCTCGTGAGCGTGGCGACACCCGTTCCCGGCGCGTCGGCGGGCCGCGCGCCCGCCTTCGACGCCTCCCGCGTGCGCGCCGACTTCCCGATCCTGAGCACCCGCCTGCACGGGCGGCCGCTCGTCTACCTCGACTCCGCCGCCTCGGCGCAGAAGCCGCGCGCGGTGATCGAGGCCGAGCGCCGCTGCTACGAGGAGTACTACGCCAACGTGCACCGCGGGGTGCACGGGCTGTCGGTGCGCTCGACCGAGGCCTACGAGGCCGCGCGCGAGAGCGTCCGCCGCTTCCTGGGCGCCGCCTCCGCCAAGGAGATCGTCTTCGTGCGCGGCGCCACCGAGGCCTTCAACCTGGTGGCGCAGAGCTTCCTGCGGCCGCGGCTGCGGCCGGACGACGAGATCCTGATCACGGGGCTCGAGCACCACTCGAACATCGTGCCCTGGCAGCTGCTGCGCGAGCAGGCGGGGGCCGTGCTCAGGGTGGCGCCGATCGACGATGCCGGCGTCGTCAGGCTCGACGAGCTGGAGCGGCTGATCTCGCCCCGCACGCGGCTCGTCTCCGTCGCGCACGTCTCGAACGCGCTCGGCACGCTGGTGCCGGTCGCGCGCATCGTCGAGCTCGCGCGCGCGAAGGGCGTGCCGGTGATGATCGACGGGGCGCAGGCGGCGCCGCACCTGCCGATCGACGTGCGCGCGCTCGGCTGCGACTTCTACGCCTTCTCGGGCCACAAGGTGTTCGGGCCGTCCGGCATCGGTGCCTTGTGGGCGAAGCCGGAGCACCTGTCGTCGATGCCGCCCTACCAGGGCGGCGGCGACATGATCCTCTCGGTGTCGTTCGAGAAGACCGTCTACAACGAGCCGCCACACAAGTTCGAGGCGGGCACGCCGAACATCGCGGGCAGCATCGGCCTGGGCGCCGCGCTCGAGTACGTGATGGCGCTCGACCGCCAGGGCGCGCGGCGCCACGAGGAGGAGCTGCTGGCCTACGGCACGCGCCGCCTCGGCGAGCTGCCCGGCGTGCGGCTGGTCGGCACGGCGCCCGAGAAGTCGGGCGTGCTGTCGTTCCTGCTCGACGGCATCCACCCGCACGACGTGGGCACCGTGCTCGACCGCGAGGGCGTCGCCATCCGCACGGGACACCACTGCGCGCAGCCGGTGATGGAGCGCTTCGGGATCCCGGCCACGGCGCGCGCCTCGCTGGCGATCTACAACACGCGCGAGGACCTCGACGCGCTGGTCGCGGGGCTGCGCAAGGTGCAGGAGCTGTTCCGGTGAGCGAGCGGGGCGGGCATGTCTGAGCTGCGCGAGCTGTACCAGGAGCTGATCCTCGACCACAGCAAACGGCCGCGCAACCAGCACGCGATGACGGGTACGCACCGTCACGCCGACGGCTACAACCCGCTGTGCGGCGACCGCGCCACCGTCTACGTCGCCCTCGACGGCGACCGCATCGCCGACCTGAGCTTCGTCGGGCAGGGCTGCTCGATCTCGCAGGCCTCGGCCTCGATGATGACAGAGGCGCTCAAGGGCAAGACGCTGGCCGAGGCCGAGGCGCTCTTCGAGCGCTTCCACGCGCTGGTGACGGCGCCGCCGGATCAGGCCGCCGCCAACGCGGCGCCGGAGCTCGGCAAGCTCGCGGTGTTCTCGGGCGTCTGCGAGTTCCCCGCGCGCGTGAAGTGCGCCTCGCTCGCCTGGCACACGCTGAAGGCGGCGCTCGACGGCGACCAGCAGCCAGTGAAGACCGAGTAGGGGGTCTCCGAGACCGAGCATGAGAGAAGCGCGCACGCTGTCCCGGGACGTCGAGGCGGTCGCGATCCCGTACGGCGACAAGATCCCGCTGAAGGCGGGCATCACCGTGTTCGTCACGCAGTCGCTCGGCGGCTCGTTCACCGCCGTCACCGACATGGGCTACATGGTGCGGATCGAGGGCACGGATGCCGACGCGATCGGCGAGACGGCGCCCGCCGGTCCGAGCGAGGCCGAGCTGCGCGACAAGTCGCTCCAGGAGCTGGCCTGGGACGCGCTCAAGACCTGCTACGACCCGGAGATCCCCGTGAACATGGTCGATCTCGGGCTGGTCTACAGTTGCGAAGCGATGCCCGTCGACGGCGGCGGGAACCGGGTCTCGGTGCGCTTCACGCTGACGGCGCCCGGCTGCGGCATGGGCGAGTACCTGAAGCACGACGTCCAGGCCAAGATCGCGGCGCTGCCCGGCGTGAGCGAGGCCGACGTCGAGGTCGTGCTCGACCCGCCCTGGGACCAGAGCCGCATGACCGACGCGGCCCGCCTCCAGCTGGGGCTGATGTGAGGCGCGCGTGAAGCTCAGCACCCAGGAGGAGTACGGCCTGCGCTGCCTGCTCCAGCTCGCGCGCCAGGCGCCCCCGGGCAGCCTGACGATCGCGGACCTGTCGCGGCTCGAAGGGCTGTCGCCGGCGAACGTGGCCAAGATCATGCGGCAGCTGCGGCGGTCCGGGTTCGTCGCCAGCACGCGGGGCCAGTCCGGCGGCTACGCGCTGGCGCGGCCGGCGGAGGAGATCCCCGTCTCGCAGATCCTGACCTCGCTCGGGGGCCGGCTGTACGACCCCGGCTTCTGCGAGCGCCACGGCGGCGAGCAGGAGCTGTGCCTGCATCTCAGCGACTGCTCGATCCGTCCGGTTCTGATCCAGGTGCAGATCGCGATCGACCAGGTGCTCGGCAAGCTGACGCTGCGCCAGCTGCTGTGCAGCGAGCAGGAGATGCAGGCGCGACAGGTGCCGCGCACCTTCAGCCTGCCGGTGATCGAGGTCAAGTCCGCCTGAGGGGCGGAAGCGAGGCTTCCACGCAGGGACATCGCGAGGGTCCGGCAACCGAGGCGCCGGAGCGCGGAAGCCGGGCCTGGCCGCTGGCCTTCACCGCAGTGGCGCTCGCGCTGATCCTCGCCGGCAGCGCGTTCTTCCTGATCCAGCAGACGACCCGGCTGCCGCAGCAGGCGCTCGCCGGAGCGCGCGCGCTGCTCGAGGACGCGCGCAGCGTGGCCGCGGCCTTCCGCACCGGCAGCGTCCACACCTCGTTCGCGCAGTACGCGAGCGAGCTGCGGGGGGAGCTCCGGCTGCAGGTGGCGACGCTGCGCCAGGTCGAGCTCTTCGAGCGCACCGACTCGCAGGCGATCCTGTGGGGCCGTTTCGCGCTGCCCGACGTGGTGGTTGAGGCGCGCGCGCCGGCCGAGTACGCCTACTCGCTCGACCTGGCGACGCCCTGGCGCTTCGAGCGCGACGGCGCCGTGGTGCGGGCGACGGCGCCCGCGCTCGAGGCCGGCCCGCCGGCGCTCGACGTCTCCGGCCTGCGCTTCGAGATCAAGCAGGGCAGCGTCCTGCGCGACGAGGCGGCCGTGGTCGAGTCGCTGCGCCTCGCGCTGACGGAGCTGGCGCGGATCCGCGCGCGTCAGTCGCTGCCGCTCGTGCGCGAGACGGCGCGCCGGCAGGCCGAGCAGTTCGTCGAGAGCTGGCTGCGCGAGCGCTTCAGCGACGGCGGCGCCTACGTCGCGCGCGTGTACTTCGCGGACGAGACCCCCGCCCGGCCGTGACGGCCGCGGCTAGCGCGCCGCCGGCCCAGCCCGGAGCTGCCAGTCCGTTCGCGGCCGCGCAGCAGGCGGTCGACCACGTGCGCCGGCTGCTGCGTCCTTTCCGCTTCGAGGTCTGGCTGACGCTCGGCTTCGCCGCCTTCCTCGATCAGTGCGGCCGCGGCACGAGCGGTGGAACCGGCGGCTCGCCGCCACCGCTGCCGGCCAGCAACTGGCGCGGGATGCCTTCGCTTCCCGACCTGCCGCGCGAGCTGCCCGCCGAGCTGCCGCTGCTGCTGCTGGCGGCGGCCTTGGTGCTGGTCGTTGCCGTGGCGTTCGTGGCGCTGGTGCTCTGGATCGGCAGCCGCGGCATCTTCGTGTATCTCGACTGCGTCACGGGCGGCGTGTATCTCGACTGCGTCACGAGCGGCCGGCCGGAGATCGGGCGTCCCTGGCGCAGGCACGCGGCGCTCGCGGACTCGCTGTTCGCCTGGCGCTTCGCTCTCGCCTGCGTGACGCTGGCGGTCGTGCTGCTGATCGTCGGCCTCGGAGCGCTCGCGGTGCACTCGGCCGCGTACGGCCGCATCGCGTCCGGGATCGGTCTCGGCCTCGCGCTGGGCGTGCTTCTGCCCTTGCTCGCGCTGGCCGTGCTGGCGGCGACGCTCGCCTCGGTGGCGCTGCGCGACTTCGTGGCGCCGCTGCAGCTGCGCCACCGCTGCTCGTGCGGCGAGGCGGTCGAGCTGCTGAGGCCGCTGCTGGAGGCGCGGCCCGGCGCCTTCGCGATCTACGCGCTGCTGAAGCTGGCCTTCTCGGTCGCCGCCAGCCTGGTGGCGTTCGTGGCCGGCTGTGTCACCTGCTGCCTGGGCTTCCTGCCGATCGTCGGGCAGACGCTGCTGCAGCCGCTGTACCTCTTCGAGCGCGCCTGGTCGCTCGCCCTGCTGCGCGAGCTGACAGGCGACGACGCCTTCCTGCCGCAGGTGCGGACGGCGTCTGCCGTTCCGGGTGACGCCGGCCCCGTCCGTGCGGTCTGAGCGGGATCGGCGGGCGTCCTAGAACGCGCGCGTCACCGGCATCAACCGGCCGCTGCCGAAGGCCCGCTCGCTGACCTTGAGGACGAGCCCGTGGCTCGCGCGCTTGTGCTCGGCCGAGCGGACCATGCGCGCGAGGTCGGTGAGCTCGTGGTGGCCGACGTCGCCAGGCGCCGCGAGGCCCTGGACGAGCGCCTCGACCGCGGGCGCGACACGGTCGTAGTCGAACGGGTCCACCTGCTCCGGCGCCAGCTCGGCGCTCGGCGGACGCTCGATCGCGAAGCGGGGGATCAGGCCGCGCGTGTGATGCAGCCAGCGCGCGACCGCGTAGACCTCGGTCTTGGTCAGGTCCCCGATCACGCCGAGCGTCCCGGCCAGGTCGCCCCACAGCGTGCCGTAGCCGAGGCTCAGCTCCGTCTTGTTGCTGGTGTTGAGCAGCAGCCCGCCGTGGCGGTTGATCCAGGCCGCGAGCGCCAGCATCCGCAGCCGCGCCTGCAGGTTCTCGTCGGCGCGCCGGCCGGCGAGGCTGTCGTCGAGCAGGGGCCCCAGCGCGCGCCGCGCCGCGGCGTGAAGCGGAGCCATCTCGACGAGCTCGAGGCGGATGCCGAGCGCGCTCGCCAGCTCGCGCGCCGCCCGGGTCGAATCGGCGTGGGTGTGGCGCCCGGGCAGGGCGAGCGCCGTCACGCGGTCCGGCCCCAGCGCCTCGGCGGCGACGCAAGCGACGAGTGCCGAGTCGATGCCGCCCGAGAGGCCGAGCACGGCGCCCGGCAGCCCGTTCTTCTCGACGAAGCCCCGCACGCCCGCGCAGAGCGCCCCGAAGAGAGCCTGTTCCGGAGCGAGCTCTGGAGCGAGCGTCGCCGCGGGCGACGGCAGGGAGCCAGCCGAATCTCGCAGGCGGTCCGCCCGCCCGTCCTGCAGCTCCACGACGGCGACGGTCTCGGCGAACGACGGCAGGCGCGCGACGAGGCGGCCGTCGGCGTCGAGCGCGAAGCTGCCGCCGTCGAACACCAGCTCGTCGTTCGCGCCGACGGCGTTGACGTGGACGAGCGGCCCGCCGACGCGCACGGCATGCGCCAGCCGGCGCTCCACGATCCGGTGGCGGAAGGGCGAGGCCGCCACGGCCAGCAGCACGGACGCGCCCGCGGCGCGCAGTTCCTCGCCCGGGTGCTGCGTGTGTCCGTCGTCCCACAGGTCCTCGCAGACGAGGAGCCCGAGCACGCGGCCCGCGAGCTCGACGACGTGCGAGCCTGGCGCGGGCACGAACCAGCGTGGCTCGTGGAAGACGTCGTAGGCCGGCAGCAGCCGCTTGCCCTGGATCGCGGCGACACCGCCCCCGGCCAGCACCACGGCGGCGTTCCACAGGCCAGGGTGGCCGGGGCAGGCGAGAGGTGGTTTGGCGCCCCCCAGGGCGGCCGCGAACGGCGCGCGTCCGAGCGCCACGGCGTCGAGCGGGGCGCCGGCGACGACCGGCGGGCCGGCGGCCGTGGCCTGCGCCACCTCGAGCACGGCGTCCACGGCGCGCGCGACGAAGGCGGGATCCAGCAGGAGGTCACGCGGCGGGTATCCGGTGACGGCCAGCTCGGGCAGCACGACGATCTCGGCTCCTTGCGCCGCGGCTGCGCGCACCGCATCCAGGATCCGCCGCAGGTTGCCGGGGAAGTCGCCGATCCGGGTGTCGATCTGCGCGAGGCCGATCTTCACGCCCCAGCCCTCGCCTCCGCGCGCCGGACCCGCCCGCTCGCCTCCGTCACGCCATCTCCCTCGCGACGGCCTGCAGCAGCGCGAGCGCCGCCATCACCGAGTCGCGCCGCAGGCAGACCTCGTCCCCCACCAGGAAGCTGCGGTAGCCCAGCCCCATCAGGAACGCGACGTCGCCGATGTCCGTGGCCTCGGGCACGGGGTAGTGGGCCAGCGAGGGGAAGATGCGGCTCGCGACCCAGGCTTCCGGGTCGGCGGCCAGCACGCCGCGCACCGCGCCCACCAGCCGGTGCGGCTCGCGCACCTCGACGAACAGGTCGCCGCGGGCCGCCACCAGCCGCCCGAGCCGCGCGCCGTGCCGGCCGGCGAAGGCGAGGCCGCGGCGCGACTCGATCTTGAGGGCCAGCTCCGCGCCCGGCAGCAGCGCCGCGACCTCGGCGGGATCCTCGTCGCGCTCGGTGAACGAAAGCAGCACGCGCCGCAGGCCCAGCTCGCGCATCGCCGCGAGGTACTCGCGATCGGTCGGCGTCAGCGTGCCCTCGATCTCGAGCGACGGGTCCACGACGTTCAGCGACTCGCCCGGGCCGATCACGCGCTGCGGGCCGGCCTCCAGGATCAGCCGGTCGCCGTCGACCGCCAGCAGCCGCGCGTGCTCGCGGCCATCGCGGAAGAACACGTCGCACGGCGTGCGCACGCGCAGGCGGTGGCTGACGCGGACCTCGGTGAAAGGGGGCACGGCGGCGGCCAGCGTGCGCAGCTGCCGCCCCTTGAGGTCCACCCAGAGCGGAGGACCCAGCGCCGCGAGGCGCGCGAGCACGGCGCGCGGCGGCTCGGCCGCCGGCATCACGGTGTTGAGCCGCAGCCCCGCGACGAGCGGGTGAGCGGCGACCTCGGCCAGGAAATCGGCGTGCGGCGGGACCGTCACGATCGCGCGGACGTTCATGCGAGTCCCCCGCGCGGGAGCCTAGCAGCCGTTGCGAGAGTCAGAGCTGCCCGCTGCGGCCGACTAGAGTTCCAGCGTCGAGCCGCAGTAGCCGCAGACGTAGCGCTCGCCGGCGTCGGCGGGAATCCGGCCCGAGCAGCTGGGGCAGACCAGCACGCGCGGCCCGTCCTTGCGGATGCGCTCGGCCACCCGCTGCACCTTGTCCTCGGACTGGCGCGCCAGCATGTTCTTCTTGAAGTCGCCGAAGCAGCCCCAGGCCCGCGCGACGAGACCCATGGCGTAGTCGACCGCGCGCTGCTCCTCGTCGATCCGGAACACGCGCTCCTTGCCGATCGCCTCTGCCCACTGCCGGTCCACCTCGTCGCCCGGCCGCCCCGTCGGCCGCCGCAGGAACCACACGTTCCAGCGCTGCGCGACGCGCCGCCAGGTCTCGATCGCGTCGATCTGGCGCTGGCTTTCGTCCTGCCAGCCGAGCAGCCGGCCCGTCCAGCCCTTCGGCCGTTCGCCCGGCGGCGGCGGCATCCCGATCAGGCGCTCCAGTTGCTCGGCGGGAATCGTCTTGTGCATCGGAGCGTCGCCGAAGACGATCAGGAAGGGCTTCTCGGCGTTCTCCGCCTTCACGTGGTGCTCGACCCACCAGGCGAAGACGCCGTAGCTCTCGGGCGCGTCGCCGCCGCCGCCCTCGCCGAACAGCGCGTTCAGCTGCTGCTCGAGGTCGTAACCCTTGGCGAACTCGGTCACCTGCAGCGGCCAGCGGTCGACGCCGGCGTCGCCGATCGCGGCGAAGCAGATCTCCAGGTCCTCGCGGTACTGGCTGAGCGTGTTGAAGAGCAGCGGCAGGCGATCGAAGATCTCGAAGGGCCAGCTCGCCATCGAGCCCGTGACGTCGACGGCGACCACAAGCGGGTTCTTCGAGCCGGTGCTGACCGTCTTGCGCGGGTCGACCATCGCGACGTTCGGCGAGCTGCGGCCCGAATACGCTCGCGGCCCGCCAGCGGCGGCGCGGCGCGCTGCGGCCTCGCGCTCGGCTTTCCCCGCGTCGCCGAAGGCGTAGCGCGCCGGGCCGTACCAGGCGGAGGTGTCTTCTTCCCACGAGTACATGTCGGGGTCTCCTCGGCGGAGGGGAAGGCGCGCGCCTAATCTAGCAGGCCGGGCGGCCCCGGGGGCATTTCGAGCGCGAGCGTCTCGAGCCCGAACTCGCTGCGGAAGCGCGCGTCCCAGCCGCGGGCCGAAATCAGCTCCGCCACCGCCGCCGGCACCAGCGCCCGCCAGTCCTCGCCGCGGGCGAGCGCGCGCCTGACGCGCGCGCCGTCGATCGGCACCCGCCGTTCGGGCGCGATCAACGTCAGCGGATGCACGACGGCGTAGTGGACGGCCATCAGCTCGCGGACCCAGTCGTTGGCGGTCACGAAGACGTCGAGCGGGCCGAAGGCGCCTTTCACCATGCGCGACCAGCGCGGGCCGTCGCCCAGGTCGGGCAGCGGCAGCAGCCGCACCTGCTTCGGCGAGCCGATCACGGCGCGGATCATCTCCGCGGACTCGTCGGCGTTCCAGGGGTTGCGCAGGTCGTGGCGGTTGGCGCTGCCGAGGCCGATCAGCAGGCCGTCGCAGCGCGGCACGAGCGCCTCGAGCACGGCCGCGTGGCCCAGGTGGACGGGCTTGAAACGGGCCACCAGGCCGGCGCGGCCGAGCGACCCGGAGCTCACGCCCGGCGCGCCAGGCTCAGGCCCGGGCGGCGACCTTGGGGGCGGCCTTGCGCGCCGGGGCTTTCGTCGCGGCAGGCCGGCTCGCCGCCTTCTTCGCGGTCTTCGCCGGCTTCGCGGGCGAGTTCAGCTCCTTCAGCACGTCCGCCGAGATGAGCTGCGCCGCCTTCGAGTCGGTGGCCTCCAGCTCCTTCACCGCGTCGAGCACCAGCTTGCGCAGCGCCTTGTTGCGCTTGCCGATCTCGCGCAGCGCCCAGGCCACGGACTTGCGCACGAACGGCCGCTCGTCGGCCGCCTCGCGCTGGATGATCGGCAGGAAGCGCAGGAACTCCTTGTCCGAGGCCTTCTGGTCGTTCACCGCCAGCGCCGCGATCAGCGAGAACGCCGCGCGCTTGACGAACTCCTCCTTGCGCGCGCTCCAGGCGACGGCCTTGGCGTAGGCGAAGGGCGTCTTGTGGAAGAGGTTGAAGCAGCAGGCGTCGCACAGGGCCCAGGAGTCGAAGTCGCGCACCCAGCGCTCCATCTGCTTCGGCGTCACCCGAAAGGGGTCGTCCACCAGGCTCGCCAGCACGCGGGCGTCGTGGATGCCGGAGGCCCACAGTTGCTGGGCGATCAGCCGGTCGATGCCCACCTCCGCGACGAGCTTCTGCAGGTCCCCGGCCGAGACGCCGTGCGCGGCGCGGGGCGTGACGCCCTGCTTCTTCCACAGCTCGACGGTCTTCGGATTCTGCATCTGGCGCAGCCGGCTCAGCACTTCGGTTACGAGCATTCTCTCCTCGTCAGACGCTTCAGGCGGCGCCCCCGGCTGCCGCCCCTCTCCTCGCGACGAACGCTGCAACGGACCGCGCGACGTCCTCGGGTTCGCGGCCCGAGGTGTCCTCGACGTGTGCCGCTCTCGCGTAGAGCGACGCACGAGACTGCAGGAGCCGGCGCAACTCAGCCATCGCCTGCGGGTGATCCGCCATGGGCCGGCGGTCGCCCTGCTGCACGACCCGATTCCAGTGATCCTCGGGGCTGGCCCGCAGCCAGACCGATATTGTACGCCGGATCAGGAGCTTGTAGGTATCGCCGGAGGCCACGATGCCCCCGCCGGTGGCGAGCACCAGCGGCTGCGCGTCTTCCAGCACGCGGTGCAGCGCCTCGCGCTCGAGGCGCCGGTAGTAGCTCTCGCCGTGCAGCGCGAAGATCTCCGACAGGCCGAGGCCGGCCGCTTCTTCGATGCGCCGGTCGAGCTCGACGAACGGGGTGCCGAGCACGCGCGCGAGGCGCCGTCCGATCGTGGTCTTGCCGGCCCCGCGCAGCCCGAGCAGCGACACGACCGGCTGCGCCTCGAGCGCCTGGGCGCCCTTCAGCAACCGCTCGGGGCTGGTGCCGAGCGCCTCGGCCAGCCGCGCCAGCTTGAGCACCGAGATGTTCCCCTGGCCCGACTCGACCTGGACCAGGAAGCGCTCCGACAGCTCCGCGCGCTCGCCCAGCTCGCGCAGCGTGAGGTCGCGAGCCGTGCGCAGGTCCCGGACGCGGGCGCCGAGGGCCAGCAGCAGCGGGGAGGAGCCGTCTTCCCGTGTCATCGCGACGCATTATAGTGCGCCACATTAGGTCCGACAACGGCACTATAGTTCTTGACAGCCACGGGCGGCCCCCTTTAACCTCGGAGTTTCTATGGCCGAAGCCGACGCCACCGCTGCGCCCGCCCCCGTCCTGTTCGCGACCCACCCGGACCAGTACGTGCACTGGAAGCTGCTCGTCGAGCCGCCGCTCGCGCGTCTGGTGATGGACGTGCAGGAAGACCGGCCGCTGCGCCCGGGCTACCCGCTGAAGACCAACAGCTACGACCTCGGCGTCGACATCGAGCTGGCGGACGCGGTGCAGCGCCTGCGCTTCGAGCACCCCGAGGTGCGCTGCCTGGTGATCACCAGCGGCAAGGACCGCATCTTCTGCTCGGGCGCCAACATCTACATGCTCGGCTCCTCGACCCACGGCTTCAAGGTCAACTTCTGCAAGTACACCAACGAGACGCGGCTGGCGCTCGAGGACGCCTCGGCGCACTCGGGCCTGCGCTCGCTCGCGGGCGTCAACGGGGCCTGCGCCGGCGGCGGCTACGAGCTGGCGCTCGCCTGCGACGAGATCCTGCTGGTCGACGATTCGTCCTCCGCCGTCAGCCTGCCCGAGGTCTCGCTGCTCGGCGTGCTGCCCGGCACCGGCGGCCTCACGCGCGTCGTGGACAAGCGCCGCGTGCGGCGCGACCTGGCCGACGTCTTCTCCAGCCTCGGCGAGGGCGTCAAGGGCAAGCGCGCGGTGCAGTGGCGCCTCGCCGACGAGACGGTCCCGCTGTCGCGCTTCGAGGCCCGGCTCCAGGAGCGCGCGCGCCAGCTCGCGGCCGCGGCTCCGGCCCGCTCCGGGCCCGGCGTCCCCCTGGCGCCGCTCGCCGGCCGCCGCTCGGACTCCGGCATCGAGCACCGCCACGTCTCGTTCGAGGTCGACGCGGCCGCCCGCACGGCCCGGCTGCGCGTGCGCGGCCCGGAGGCGGGCGAGCCCGCCGACGCGGCCGGCATGCGCGCGCGCGGCTCGGAGCTGTGGGCGCTGCGTGCCTTCCGCGAGCTCGACGACGTGCTGCTCGACCTGCGCTTCAACTTCCCCGAGATCGGGGTGGTCGCGCTCTCGACCACGGGCGACGTCGCCCGCGTGCTCGCCGCGGACGCGGCGCTCGCCGTGGCGGCGCGCGAGGACTGGTTCGCCTCCGAGGTCCTCCACCTCGTGAAGCGCGTGCTGAAGCGGCTCGACCTCACCGCGCGCTCGCTGATCGCCGTGATCGAGCCCGGCTCCTGCTTCGCGGGCTCGCTCCTCGAGCTGGCGCTCGCGGCCGACCGCTCCTACATGCTCGCGGCGGACGGCGGTCCCGAGATCGCCTTCTCGGAGCTGAACGACGGCGCCCTGCCGATGTCGAACGGCCTCTCGCGGATGGCGACCCGCTTCCTCGGCGTGAACGCTCCGCTCGTCGAGCCCGGCCGCCGCTTCGACGCCGAAGCCGCGCTCGAGGCCGGTCTCGTCACCTTCGCGCCCGACGAGATCGACTGGGACGACGAGGTCCGCCTCGCGATCGAGGAGCGCGCCAGCCTGTCGCCCGACGCTCTGACGGGGATGGAGGCGAACCTGCGCTTCGCCGGCCCCGAGACGATGGAGACCAAGATCTTCGGCCGCCTGTCGGCCTGGCAGAACTGGATCTTCCAGCGCCCGAACGCCGTCGGCCCGACCGGCGCGCTGACGCTCTACGGCAAGCCCGAACGCCCGAAGTTCGGCTGGCTGCGCACCTAACGCGAGGCTCACGACCGATGTCGAACGTCGACCTGAACGCGAAGATCCCGAACAACGTCGATCTGGGGCAGGACAAGCGCCTGCAGCGCGCGCTCGAGCAGTGGCAGCCCAACTACATCGACTGGTGGAAGCAGATGGGCCCCGAGGGCTACCAGCAGAAGGACGTCTGGCTGCGCACGGCCATCAGCGTCGACGCCGAGGGCTGGGCCCACTTCGACTACGTGAAGATGCCGGACTACCGCTGGGGCATCTTCCTCGCGGAGCCGACGCCCGGCCGCACGATCGGCTTCGGCGACGCGATGGGCCAGCCGGCCTGGCAAGCGGTGCCGGGCGAGCACCGCAACACGCTGCGGCGCCTGATCGTTACCCAGGGCGACACCGAGCCCGCGAGCGTCGAGCAGCAGCGCCTGCTCGGCGACTCCGCGCCCTCCGTCTACGACCTGCGCAACCTGTTCCAGGTGAACGTGGAGGAAGGCCGCCACCTGTGGGCGATGGTCTATCTGCTCCATAGCCAGTTCGGCCGCGACGGCCGCGAGGAGGCCGAAGAGCTGCTGCTGCGCCGCAGCGGCAACCCCGACAAGCCGCGCATCCTGGGCGCTTTCAACGCGCCGATCGACAACTGGCTCGACTTCTTCATGTTCACGATGTTCACGGACCGCGACGGCAAGTACCAGCTCCTCGCGCTCGCCGAGTCCGGCTTCGACCCGCTCGCGCGCACCACCCGCTTCATGCTGACCGAGGAAGCCCACCACATGTTCGTGGGCGAGGCCGGCGTCGAGCGCGTCGTGCAGCGCACGGCGGAGCTGATGAAGCAGGATCCGAACGAGGACGTGCGCGCCCAGGGCGGCATCCCGCTCGACATGGTGCAGAAGCACCTCAATCTATGGTTCGCGCTGTCGCTCGACCTCTTCGGCGGCGAGATCTCGTCGAACGCCGCCTCCTACTTCGCGGCCGGCCTCAAGGGCCGCGCCAACGAGGAGCGGGAAACCGACCACCTGGCGCTCGGCCAGACCTACCGGATGCCGGTGATCAAGGACGGCGCGCTCGTGGAAGACGACGTCCCGCTGCGCAACGCGATGAACGAGGTCCTGCGCGACCAGTACGTCGCCGACTGCCAGCGCGGCGTCGACCGCTGGAACAAACGCCTCGCCGAAGCCGGTCTCCCTCAGCGTCTGAGCCTGCCGAGCAAGCGCTTCTACCGTCACATCGGCTTGTATGCGGATCTTCCGTTCGACCCCGATGGCCGGTTGTTGGCTAAGGCGGATTGGGACTCCCGCAAAGGCGAATGGCTCCCGACCCCAGAAGACCGCGCCTGGGTCAAAGAGCTGCAGAAGCCCGTTCGCACCCCCGGCCAGATCGCCAACTGGCTCTCCAAACCGGCCCGCGGCATCAAGGGCCTGCCGTTCGAGTACGAATACGTCCGGCTGGACTAGCTTCCGTTTTCGAGCCGGGCGTTAGTCGTAGTCGAGCCGGCTGGGACGATCTCGAGCCGGTTGCGCCGGCCTCGGGCCGGTTTGCCAGTCCTCAAGCCGGGCTGCCGGCCTTGAGCTAACGGCGCTGCTTGAGCCAGAGCCCATTCGTCGTCTGCACAAGCCGACGAGCGAGGCGCCGGGCGCCATCGGGCACGTCCTGCAGAAGATCGAGCACGGCCGAGCACTCCATCGCGCTGGCCTTGGCCATCTCGAAGAAACGTGCGCGGTCCTTCTTCGAGCTGCGGCCAAGGCCCTCGGCCAGGTTGAGGGCCACCGAAGCGCTGGCCCGCGTGAGCTGGTCGCCCAAGCTGCCCTTCGTTGCCGGCAGGTTCCGGTGGAACTCGACCGCAAGCCGATACGCGTCGAGCCGTTCGGGCCGGGTCTGTGAAGCCATCATCGCCACCTCCATGACGGGGCCACCGAGCCCCGCTCTCACGAAAGGAGCGGGGCGCAGGCGGCCGCTGGAGGTGGCGATGGTTCGCTGACGGCTACGGCGAAGCAACCGGCGTGACGAGGCGGGCGGCTGGGACAGGCCTCGGCGCGACGGTTGCGGCCTGCCTGCTCCGGGTGCCCAAGACTCCCCGTTCTAGTAACATTTCTAGCCATCCAATAAGGGAACCACCCTCGAGAGGCCTGAGAAGGAGAGGATTGGTCCCCAACGCGTCCATGAGGGGAGAGCGCATGGATAGCCCAGCTCGCGACGGCAACGACCCTGAGACCAAGCGGCTCGAGTACCAACTCGATTTCCTCCGGCTCGAATATCAGGTGATAAACCAGGCAATCGGTCGCTTCGATGATGTCACTCAGGCCACGAAGAACTGGGCAGTCGTCATTTGGGCCGGCGGCCTCGCCCTTCTCCTGGGCGCAGCAGAGATGCGGCGATACATCCTCGTGACGGCAGTTCTTCCACTGGTGTTCTGGTTCATCGACGCCCAGTGGAGGAGGATTCAGAGATCCTTTGTATTTCGTCTGGAGTTGATCTCCCGCTTTCTTAATGGGGACGACCTGCTCGAATCTCTCCGGCCAAAGAAAGTCATCAATTTGCGGCTCGTTGATCATAGGGCCCGAGCCGAACGGCACACCGACGAGTACCTCGAGTTCACCACAATGAAGCGGACGTGGCGATTCAAGGAAGTCGGCGTCTTCTATCTTGGCCTCTCGTTAGTCAGCATCATGGTTGCGCTGGTTCTGGCGTGTGTCTGATGAGTGTAGCGGTGCGTTAGGTGCTTCCTCGAACGGGCCTTAGGCGATCGAGCGATGGCGAATAGCACGAACGGGCCTTCCTTGGATGACGTCGCCACGATCGAGAACCTGGAGCTCGCGCGGAGCCGCTGCGAGGGGTTCTATCCAGAGTTACCGGCCCGCCCCTGCGTGCTGCGCGATCGTCCGATCTTCAGCGACGACGGGGAGTTGCTGCGATTGCGTCATGCGCTGCTCGACCGAACATACATGCCTCAACGGGCAGACTTTGCGTGCCTGGTGAAGCGCGATCTCAAGTCGCGGGTGGTTAGCCTGCCGGCTGTGTCTGACTTGATCGTGGGCCAAGCGGTGCTGAACCTCATCGGTGTCGGCATGGACCAGACAATCTCTGACGCCAGCCTGGCATGGCGCATCGATGCAGATGCACCGCGATTCATCATCCGCCGGTACAGCGGTTGGCGGACCTTCCGACGCCTCATCCGAAGAAACATCTCGGAGTTCCAGCCTGTCCTTGTGGTGTCCGACATCGTTGGCTACTACGACTACGTCCATCTGGAGCAGTTGACCGACCAGATCAGGGAGCACGGTGTTCGCAAGGAACTCGTCGATCTAATCGAGCTTCAGCTTCGGGCCTGGCAGGCGAGGCGGCGCCTGTCGGCGCTCGGGCCCCTGGGTCTCCCGCAAGGGAGCAATCCCATCGCCGGTTTCTACGCGAACTTCTATCTCCGGACCGTCGACGACCTGCTCGAGCGCGAACTCAAGGTGACGCACCTTCGTTACGTTGACGACCTGGCGATTCACGTACGCTCGGCACAAGAGGCGCGGGAGGTCGTGAAGCACTTGGATGGATGTTTGCGGGAGCTTGGCCTCTCCCTGAACAGCGCGAAGACAAACTGGCTTGAGGGCAAGAAGATCGAAAGGAAGCTCGGATTCAGGCTTGAGAAGGCCGTACGCCGCATTCCAAGGGATGCGAAAGTGGAAGAGGTCGTCGAGAGGAACCGGCGGCATGTGCAGCAGGCTCTGGAGCACGAGAGCGACGATGTGCTCGGCGCCGCTTTGGACTACGTGAGTATCATCCCCCGGGAAGCGCTGGATAGTGCCCTTGCGAGGGACCTAACAGAAGCCCCACACCGAACGAAGAAGTGGCTCGACGCGCTGGAGCGACTGGAACGTGTGCACGACAGCACGCTCGGAGTGCTGCTAGAGGTCGTCAAGGGGCCACCCTTGTGGGATGACCAGGAACGAGAGCTGTGGGAATCGCTGGGCCGCGTGGCAAGGGGACGAGTAGGCAGAGCAATTGACGACACGGCGCTGACGCGCGTGCGGGACAAGGCGAGCAGTGACCTGGTGCGGAGCGAAGCGGCGCTAGCGTACCTGTGGCGCCACCCGGGGCGCACCGGCGCTCACGCCATACTCAGGGAGCCCCCAGTGCAGGCGGGCCCTAGACTGTCGCAGGTGCTGCTACTGGCGCGCGGGCTCGAGGGACCTGAATGCGCCAAGGCTGCCTTGCTTGAGGCGCTGGACACAACGAGCGGTGTCGCCCTGCGCGCCGCATTGTTCCTCTTTAAGCTCTGGCGCAGACCAGAGTGCGCGCAGCAAGCACTCAGGCAACTGAGGCTAAGGAGGCCACGGACTCGCGCGAGGGGGCACCTTCATGCGGCCGATGCGCTTCTTCTGGCCTTTCTCGTCCTCGCGTTGCCGGAGCCCGCCTCTAAGGCAGCTCGCGAGAGGGCGACCGAACTCACCGGCGACAACCCAGCCCGTGCCTCACGGGCCTTCCTGCGGCGGCTGCGTGCGGCAGCAGGCAGGGACTCCGCGACTCGCACCCCCGGAGTCTTCTCGCCGCCAGCCTGACGCGGTCAGGCGCTCGACGCGCCTGCACAACTCGCCAGGCTCACGCCCTGATCGTTCGGATCGTCAGCATGCTGACGAAGCTCGAACAGCGGCGTTAGAGCCCTTCGAAGCCCAGCCAGCGAAGATCGAGCACGAGCATGACGCACGAGCACATCTCACTGCGCGGCGTCGCAGGCAGCCATCCTCAGTGCGCCGTTTGCCGAGAGCACTACGCTGCCGCCGGTGGTATTGATCAGCAGATCGCCGGTGTCGAGCAGCCATGACGAGCTGGGGGCGCCGGGAAGGATCTTCCATGCCCTCGCGCTGCAGGCGCCGGGGGAACAGGTGACCTCGTAGATCGTGCCTTGGCTCAGGCCAAGATGGGAGAGGCCGGCGACGACAACGATGCGGCCGCCTGGAAGATTGTGGATGCCGCCAACGTTGTCGTCGATCAACATCGATGGTGAACCGGCGTCGGGGAGGAACATCAGCTCTCCGCCCCACTCTCCACGGCTCTCTCCGACCAGCCAGCCGTTATCGATGCGAAGGCCGACGGTTGGGACAAGGCGTCGGCGTTCCCGTTCGTATGAAAGGCGCTCGGCCAGGACCGGCTGACTTTCGGGATCCAGGTCTTGGCGCCCCAGCGGTGCCGGTGGGTAGTCGGCCTTCTCGGCGCAGGGACGCCGGCGCCCCGCTAGGATCGCCTCGAAGAAAATCCCGGGGTTGGTCGGGGGCTCATAGCGGTGAGCGCCATCCAGGGCGCGCAGTGCCGTACGAGCCGCCTCGCGCACGGGCGGATACCAGTGCTGCGCAGCGGCGGCCTGCAATGCCCCCCGCGCTTCCGGCGCACCGATCCGACCGAGCGCTTGGGCCGCCTGAAAGGCGAGGCGCCAGTCGTCGGCATCGTTGAGGGCCCCGACGAGCGATACCGTCGCGGGCTCGTAGCCGATCAAGCCGAGCGTCTGGGCGGCGGTCGCGCGCAGATCGCGGTCGTTCGAAAGCAGGATCTGCTCGACGCGGCTGCCGGCTTCTTGCCCTGCGCGACCGAGCCGGGCGAGGCGGATCAGAGCCGCCTCCGGGTCTTTGACATCGAGGGCGGCTTCCAACGCTGCCTTCGTTCCCGGCCCTCCGATGCCGAGCAGCGCATCGCGGGCGTCGGCCTGCAACGCGGACGGCTCCTGGTGCGTCATCGCCAGGAGCGCCTTGGCGGCGGGCGAGGCCGCGGGGCCCAGTTCGCCCAGCGTGCGGAGAGCTGCCCTGCGAGCGACGAGCGGCCCGGTCGGCTCCGTGGCGATCGCGAGCAGCGAATCCACGACCTCGGGGACTCCGGCCTTTGCCTCAGCCAAGACGCTTCCCGCGACGCTCAGCACCGCCCCCTTGCAGGCGCTTCCGCACCGGAACAACTGGAGCAGATCAGCGTGTGCAGCGGGCCCCAAGCGCTTGAGGGCGAAGAAGAGCTGGCCGTCCCGTTCGGGGCGTCTCCGCAGCTCGTTGATGAGGGCGCGGGTGGCCTCCGGAGTGCCGATCGACGCGATGGCAGGTGCGATCCAGCCGTCGCCTGCCTCCATGGCCCCCTCCAGCGGCCTCAGGTGTTCCGGTCCGAGCCCGGGCATGTCGCGCAGGATGTAGCCGGCGAAGTGACGGACCCGCCATTCCTGGTCGTCAAGCAGCTCGATCGCAGCTGTGACGGCTCGTGGGCCCAGAGCATGGAGGGCCTTTGCGACAGCCTCCTCGCCCGGATTGATTCCCTGGACCTGGTCGTCTGCAACCTCACGAGCGCGCGCCACGCAGGATTCGATAGTCGCGCAGACGGGAACGGCTGGGGGCTCAGGTGCCGGTCGGGCAAGCGCCAGTAGCACAACGGCAACAAGGCGGAGGGAGATCACGACGTCAATGGTAATCGGGGCGCTAGAGCCCTTCGAAGCCCAGCCAACGAAGATCGAGCAGGTGCACGAGCACGAGCACGAGTACGGAACGATCCCCCCTTTTCGTGCAGTGCTACCATGCAATCGAGGCCGCAATGGCGACGACTTCGCAGTGGACCGCGACGGAGCGGGATCTTCTCGCGGCGCCGCAGGACGGGAACAAGTACGAGCTCGTGGACGGGCAGATCCGAATGAGCCCGGCCGGGGCCCGTCACGGCCAGGTCTGCGTGAACCTCAGCGTCCGCCTGGGCAGCTTCGTGAGCGAGCGCGGTCTCGGGTTCGTTTTCGACTCGAGCACCGGCTTCCGATTGCCGAACGGCAACGTTCGGTTGCCCGATCTCGCTTACGTTGCGCGCGGTCGCTTCGAAGGCGATCGCGTCCCGGAGGACTTCTCGCCGATCCCGCCGGATCTCGCCGTCGAGGTCCTGTCCCCGTCCGATCGGCCCCGAGCCGTGCTCGACAAGGTCGGCGAGTACCTGGGCTATGGCGTTCGCCTGATCTGGGTGATCGACCCCGCCGCCCGCAGGGCGACGATCTACCGGTCGCTGAGCGACGTCACCACGATCGCGGAAGACGGCATGCTCGATGGGGAGACCATCCTCCCCGGCTTCCGGTGCCGGCTGGGAGAGGTCTTCTAGAGGCCTCTTCGCCCCATGCTGAGTCGGAGGCTCTGGCTGTAGAGCTTCGCCTGATGCTCGTTGAGCCCCTCGCTTCCGAGGTTCCTCCGGATATCCCGACATAACACCGCGGCTGGATCTAGCGGCATCAAGTTGCTCGATAGAGTCGCCGGGTGTCGATCGCCCGGCTCTGGTCGACCATCACCTCGCACTCTTCGCGGTTGCCGGCGATGCCTCGTGGGAGCACGACGCGAAGCAGGTTCTCGCCCGTCAGCCGGGTCGTGTAGGGCAGGACCCACGTCGAAGGGGGGGGCCGGCCTGGTCTACTGGCAGCCCCTCCACGTGGGCCACCAGCGCGTGAAGTCCACTGCTCCGATGGGTTCTATACTCGCGGCACGCAAATGAGCACCTGCGACCTCTGTCGAACCCCCGTTCCGGAGGCCGCGCGGTTCTGTCCGGCCTGCGGCGGGGCGATCATCTCCGAGGATTCGCCGACGCTCGACAGCCCGCGGAAGGCCTCGCGCGCGGCGACCGACTCTGACTCCTCGACGCACGGCAGGTTTCTACCGGGGCGGCTGCTGGGCGACCGCTACCGCATCGTGGCGATGCTGGGCCGGGGCGGGATGGGCGAGGTCTACCGGGCGGACGATCTGACGCTGGGACAATCCGTCGCGCTCAAGTTCCTGCCCGCGGGTCTCGCGCACGACTCGGACCGCCTCGAGCGCCTGCGCCGGGAGGTTCGCCTGGCGCGCCAGGTGTCCCATCCCAACGTCTGCCGCGTGTACGACATCGGGGAGCTCGAGGGCGAGCAGTTCCTGTCGATGGAGTACGTCGAGGGGGAGGATCTCGCCCACCTGCTCCGACGCATCGGTGCGCTGCCCGAGGTCAAGGCGCTGCAGATCTCCCGGCAGATCGCGGCGGGGTTGGCCGCGGCCCACGACAAGGGGCTGATCCACCGGGACCTCAAGCCCGCCAACGTCATGCTCGACGACCGCGGCGTCGTCCGTGTCACGGACTTCGGCCTCGCCGGCAGCGTCGAGGAGCTCTCGCGTGGGAGCGCGCGCGAGGGGACCCCACACTACATGGCGCCGGAGCAGCTCGCGGGCGAAGGCGTCTCCGTCCGCAGCGACCTCTACTCGTTGGGCCTCGTGATGGTCGAGCTCTTCACGGGGAAGCGCGCCTTCGAGGCCTCGAGCCTCGAGAAGCTCATGGAGCTTCGCCGGAACTGGTCGTCCACCACGATCAGCGACATGACGACGGGCATCGATCCCGCGATCCAGCGCGTCATCGCCCGTTGTCTCGAGGACGACCCTGCGCAGCGCCCGGTCTCGGCGCTGGCCGTGTCGGCGGCTCTTCCCGGCGGGGATCCGCTCGCGGCCGCGCTCGCCGCGGGGGAAACGCCGTCGCCCGACATGGTCGCGGCGGCCGGGGATCAGGGGCTCATGCGCCCCGCGCACGCGGCGATCGCCCTCGCGATCGTCATCGTCGGTTCGGTGCTCACGACCACCCTCTGGAAACGGACGGGAGCCGTCCTGGTTCCCGACGTCCAGCACTCGCCGGACGTCATGAAGACGAAGGCCCGCGAGATGCTCGGACGCCTGGGGTACGACCCTCAGCCGGGCAACGCCGCCGGCAAGTACGACCTGTCGGAGGGGTTCATCGACCACATCCGGAAGACCGACCCGAGCCCCGGCCGCTGGGAGCGCCTCGCAAGACCCGGACCCCCGATCTACCAGTTCTGGTACCGGGACGGGCCCCGGCCGCTGTTCAGCCGGGACTACTTCGGTGGCCTGACGGGCAGCAACCTGACCCAGACGAATCCGCCGATGAGCGAGCCCGGGATGATCCGGCTCGTGCTGGACCCGCGGGGCCGCCTGATCGAGCTCTTCGTCGTCGCCCGCGCCTACGACGACACGCCCCCTCCCGCGACTGCGTACGACTGGGGAGCGCTGCTGCGCGAGGCGGGGTTCGACCCGGCCGCTCTGAAACCAGCGACTCCCGAGTGGACGCCCCCCTTCGCCCACGCGCGGGCCGCCTGGACGGGGACCTACGAGAGCGACGACGCCATCCCGCTGCGGCTCGAGGCGGCGAGCTACGGAAACCAACCGGTCTTCTTCACCACCATTCCCATCTGGGTGAAGCCGCCCGGCGAGTCGGTTTTGGGCGGGAACGAAGCCCCCCCGGTGATCGCCCAGCTGATCGCTGCTCTGATTCCCCTGAGCATCCTGATTGGTGCGCCCCTGCTGGCGCGGCGCAACATGCTCCGGCGCCGTGGCGACCTTCCGGGTGCGAACCGGATCGCCGCGTTCGTCTTCGGCGTGGTGCTCGCGACCTGGGCGCTCAAGGCCGACCACGTCGCCGACCCTGGTGAGTTCAGGCTGCTCGTGTCCGGGTTGAGCTGGAGCCTGTTCTACGGCGGCTTCGTCTGGCTCGCGTACATGTCGCTCGAGCCCTGGATCAGGCGGCGCTGGCCGCAGGCGCTCATCACCTGGACCCGGCTGCTCCAGGGGCGGTTTCGGGACCCGCTCGTCGGCCGCGACGTCTTGATCGGCCTCGGCGTCGCGGTATTGGCCGAAGCCGTCGCGCCGCTCCCCCGGCTGTGCGCCGTGTGGTTGGGGATCGCCGTCCCGACGCCGGCGCTGCCGCAGGTGTATGCGGTGCTCCACACGCTCCGCCGGCTGCTGGCCGAGATCGTGTTCGATCCCGCGCGGGCGATCATGCTCTCGTTCGTATTTACCTTCGTGGTCATGCTGTTCCGGCTGGTCCTGCGGCGGGACTGGGCGGCCCTCCTCGCTTTCGTGCTCCTGTTCGCGGGCATGGACAGCATCGGCGAGGGCCCGGTCCGGCTCGCCACCGCGCTGCTGTGGTTCGGCCTGGGCGCTTTCGTGCTGAGCCGGCTGGGCCTCGTGTCCATGATCGGCCTCATGATAGGCACCCTCCTGATGGACCGGGCGGCCTTCGCACCGGTGAGATTCGGATCCTGGGACGGCTGGCCGTTGATCATGGTGATGGTCGTGCTGTGGGGCCTCGCGGCCTGGGCCTTCGTGACGGCGATGGCGGGCAGGAGAGTCTTCGCGGAGGACGCGCTGGAGGCGTAGGCGACCGGAGCTCGAGCGCGCTGCTCGTGATCGCGACCACCAAGGCGAGGGCGTATCGGCAGCGCGCGCCGCTCGTCACCACTCGTCAGGCTCACGCCCTGATCGTCCGGATCGTCAGCATGCTGACGACGCTGGAACGGCGGCGCTAGGGCTCTTCGAAGTCCAGCGAAGATCGAGCACGAGCACGAGCACGGAACGGTCCCCCTTTTTCGTGCAGTGCTACCATGCAATCGAGGCCGCAATGGCGACGACTTCGCAGTGGACCGCGACGGAGCGGGATCTTCTCGCGGCACCGCAGGACGGGAACAAGTACGAGCTCGTGGACGGGCAGATCCGAATGAGCCCGGCCGGGGCTCGTCACGGCCAGGTCTGCGTGAACCTGAGCGTCCGCCTGGGCAGCTTCGTGAGCGAGCGCGGTCTCGGGTTCGTCTTCGACTCGAGCACCGGCTTCCGGCTGCCGAACGGCAATGTTCGCTTGCCCGATCTCGCCTACGTTGCGCGCGGTCGCTTCGAAGGCGATCGCGTCCCGGAAGACTTCTCGCCAATCCCGCCGGATCTCGCCGTCGAGGTCCTGTCGCCGTCCGATCGGCCTCGAGCCGTGCTCGACAAGGTCGGCGAGCACCTGGGCTATGGCGTTCGCCTGATCTGGGTGATCGACCCCGCCGCGCGCAGGGCCACGATCTACCGGTCGCTGAGCGACGTCACCACGATCGCGGAGGACGGCATGCTCGATGGGGAGACCATCCTCCCCGGCTTCCGGTGCCGGCTGGGAGAGATCTTCTAGGGATCGAGCCGGCCTGCCGACCCTCGAGCCGGTTCAGCCGACCTCGAGCCGGTTGTTCGCCGGTCATCGAGCCGGACCAGCCGCCTCTTCGAAGTCCAGCCACGAAGATCGAGCACGAGTACGAGCACGAGCACGCGCAGGCGTCAGGACCTCGCCGGTTGGCCGAGCGAGTCGAGAGACCACGAGCCGGGGCCTTTGGCGGCGAGGTATAGCGCGAGCCAGCTGTAGGCGATCGCAAGCTCCCCGCCGTTGAGGATGGGCCAGAAGCCCTGGGGGGCGTGAGCCATGAAGTAGCCGGCGGCCAACAGGCCGCTGTTCAGGAACGCCGCGGGCCGAGTGAAGAGCCCGAGGGCGAGCAGCGCGCCGCCGACCAGCTCGATCGAGCCCGCGATCCACAGGATTGCTGCCGGCGTGCCGGCCGGGGCGCCGCCGAACGCCCCCAGCAGCTTCTGGGCGCCGTGGGTGATCAGTTGGACTCCGAGGATTGCGCGGGTGATTCCGAGGATGTGCGGCGCGAAAGGTTCGAGCTTCTTCGACATCGAGGTCGCCTCCCTGATCTTCAGATACTTGGGATAGTCGCTATCCCTGAGAAACCAAGAATAGGCAGGGACGTTTCTCTAGTCAAGTAACTTTCTGCAAGGAACTAACTAGCGACCGGCCTTACAATTGCGGCGATGGGGCACGACGTCGACCCGCACTGCAAGGCGTTCCAGGCCGCGATCGATCTGCTGGCGCGGCCGTGGACCGGCCTGCTGCTCGGCCTTTTGAGCGACGGCCCGCTGCGTTTCGGGGAGCTCCAGGAGCGCGCCCACGGCCTCGGCGCGAAGACCTTGTCGGCGCGCCTCAAGGACCTCGAGGCGCGGCATCTGGTGTCACGCCACGTCGAGCCCGGCCCTCCGGTGCGGGTGCAATACGACCTGACGGCCAAAGGCCGAGCGTTCGGGCAGGTCGCCCTGGCGATCCAGAGCTGGGGTCAGGAGCTCTTGAGCGCCGAGAGCCCGCCCGCGCGTGGCCGCAGGCGGTAGGGCCACTTCAGCCGACCTCGTAGCATTCCCATCCAGCCGCGGCGGCTGGCACTTGCACCTGCCGCAGCTTGGGCCGCAACAGCTTCAGCTCGAGGCTTTCGAAGGAGAGATAGCGCGCCTCTTTCGGGGTTTGTTTCCACCACCAGAGCCGCACCCGGTCGCCGCGCAGGCGGGCTTCGCGGAGCGCGCCGAGCGGGCTTTCGAAGCAGCCCCGCTCCGCGCAGCTCTTGGCGGCCACTTCCGGAAACGCGCAGCCGTACCGCGGATCGCAGGATCGGAAGGGGAACACGACGTCCGCGCGCCCGGCGTAGGGGCCGAAATGGCGCAGGAAGCGCGCGTGGAACATCGCGGGGTCGGTGGTGTTCTCCGAGCGGCCGCGCGGATAGACGATCAGCAGCGTCGTCGGCGTCTCCTCGCTCTGCCGCTTCATCTCGCGGATCGCGGCGTCGAGATCGTGTCGCGCGACGCCGTCGGCGGGGTCGAAGTCGAACGCCGGCCGATGGCTCCTGCGGTGATCGACCATCGTGATCCGCGTCAGGTACGCCGCGTCCGAGGCGAGCGCGAGCGGCACCAGCAGGCCGAACGCGAGCCTCGCCGGCAAGCGCCCCCAGGCGACGAGGCGCGCGACGGCGAGCGAGACGACCAGGGCCAGGAAGATGTCGCCGAAGACGGCGCGCTGGCTCTTGACCCAAGGGCTGAGGAAGGCCGGCAGATAGCCGAAGCCGACCAGGCCGCAGGCCGCCGCACCGGCCGTCAGGGCCCGCCCGGCGCCCGCCCGGGCTTCGCGGGGGCGCGTGAGAGCCGCCCAGGCGAGCCCGGCAGCGGCCGCCAGCGCGATCGCGACCAGGATCGCCGGACCGAAGCCGGCGCTCGGCCCGTCGCCGGGTGCCGGCCACAGGCCGAGGCGCGCGAAGAGCGCCGCCCGCCGCGCGATCTCGAGCGGCGCCTCGAGGACGGCGCCGCTTTCGTGAGGATCGAGCGGCGAGATCTTGCGCAGATACGCGCCGCCCGACGCCGCGTGCACCGCGAGGGCCATGCCCGCGATCCACTTGAGCGACGCGAGCGCGCGCCGCTCGCCGGCCGCGAGCCAGCGGAAGGTCGCGTACACCCCCGCGAAGTAGGGCAGGAAGAAACCGATCGGATAGCCCTGCGAGATCAGCGCGAAGGCGAGCGCCAGCCACGCCGTGCCGGCCCGGCCCTCGCCGCGGGCGAAGCGTTCGACGGCATATAGGCCCATGATCAGGACCAGATAGCCCTGCATGTTGAAGGCGGAGGTCGCGGCGAACGTCAACAGCAGCGGCGAAAAGGCCGCCAGCAGCCATGCCGCCGCGGGCAGCGGCGTCGCCAGCCGGAAGAAGCGGCCGAGCAGCCAGAAGAACGCCACGTCGTAGGCCAGCAGCACGAGGACGCTCGCCCAGTAGCCATCGACCGCGACCAGCGCCCGCAGCGCGAGCGCCGAGAACACCGATTCCCCACCCGTGTTGTAGACCGGGAAGGTCCACGGGTTCGCCAGGTGAACCACGGAGTCGAAGAGCAGCGCCCGCAGCGAAGGCGCCGTGTAGGCGTTCAGCAGAGGGATCAGATCCCAGTTGGCGAAGTCGTCGGCGTCCCGCACCAGCCGGAAGACCACGAGTCCCGAGAGATGCAGGACCGCCAGCCACTCGAACCGCCGCATGGGTGTGGCCGAATTCAACCACGTTCGGGAAGGCAGCGGCGAGCCGGTCTGCCGTTCTCGAGCCGGTCGTTAGTCGTTCTCGCGCCGGCACGGCCGGTCCTCGAGCCGGCCTGCCGGCTCTTCGAAGCCCAGCCAACGAAGGTCGAGCACGAGCACGAGCGCGAGCACGAAGCAGAGCCCGCGTGCCTGGTGATAGCCTCGCGGCATGTCCTGCCGGGCCGCGTGCGTGGCAGTTCTGTGCCTGTTGGCCGTCCGCGCGAGTGCGCAGTCGCCGCGCCCGCCGGTCTTCGATAGCCGCGCCGAGCTCGTCCTCGTCGACGTCGTGGTGACCGACGAGAAGCAGCAGCCGGTGCTCGACCTCGTCGCCTCGGACTTCGAGGTCTCCGAGGACGGTGTCCCGCGCGAGATCCTCTCGTTCGCGGCCTTCGGGGCCGCCGCGACCAGGGCCATGGCGCAGGCAGCGGCGGCGGGGACCGCGGCGCCGCCCCAGGCTCAGTTCGTCGTGGCGTCGACGGTCCTGCTGATCGACGAAGGGCATCTCAGCCTGAAGGAGACGGTCGCCCTGGGCCCGGCCTTGACCCAGATTCTGCGCGGCCTCACCGAGCGCGGCGGCTGGCTGCTGGTGCTGGCTCCCTACTCGAACGTCGCCTTCGCGGGCCGGCTGCCCGAGGACGCCGTGAAGCTGGCGGAGGCCGCGGGCCACATCCACGGCCGCCGCACTCCGCAGCTCTCGACCTTTCCGATGACCGATTCCGAGGCCATCGACATCGAGCTCGGCGACACCTTGACGGCCAAGCGGGTCCTGAGCCGTTTCGCCTTCCTGAATCCGGGAATGCCTACCCAGATGGAGTCCTTGATGACGATGCGGGCGACCGAGCTTGCAACCGCCGCTCGCGCTCGCCGCGGCGGCACTTTCGGAGCGCTCCGAGTGGGCCTCGACTGGCTGGCCCGCCAGCCCGGGCGGCACAGCCTGCTGCTGGTGACCTCGGGCTTTCCCCACGACCCCGCGGACCCGCTCTTCGAACGCGTCGCGACCCAGTCGCTGCGGGCGAACGCTCCGATCCACTTCCTCGACGTCGCCTCGCTCTCGGCCCAGCGCCCCTTCGAGACCATCGAGTATTCCCGCGCTCTGCCTCAGGAGTCCCGCGTCACCGGCTTCGAGACCGCCGACTCCGCGGCCGGCTCGGAACGGTTGTCCCTCGACACCGGCGGCCTCCGCGTCTCCGGCGACGACCGCGCAGGCCTCGAGCGGATCCTGGCCACCACCAAGACCTATTACGTCCTCGGCTACGACCCCCCGCGCCGCAAGAAACCCGGCTTCCGCAAGATCAAAGTCGAAGTCCGCGGCAAAGGCCTGACGGTCCTGGCCCGCCGAGGCTATTTCGACGACAGCCCGGAGGATTCGGGGGGGCGTTAGGTCCTTTCTCGAGCCCGCTGTGACGGAGTCGAGCCGGCCTTGCCAGCTTCGAGCCGGCTGGCCGGCTTCGAGCCAACTGTGACGGCCTTCGAGCCAACGGCGCCGCTCGAGCCAGAGGCCGTGGGTCGTCCTGGGTGTCCGGCTCGGGAAGGAGGGCTCGCGATGCAAGACACCCCAGACGCGCGCAGCAACGACCACGGGCCGTTCGAAGTCCACCAACACACTCAACAGGCTCGAACGGCGTTAGAGCACTCCGAAGCCCAGCCACGAAGATCGAGCACGAGCACGAGCACGAGCACGAGCACGCACGGCCTACTCCGCGCGCAGGGCCGTGACTGGGTTCACCGTCGTTGCGCGGAGGGCTGGGAGGAGGCAGGCGGCCAAGGCCACGGCCAGCAGCAGGGAGGCGATGGTTGCGAAGACGGCTGGGTCGTGGGCGGTGATGCCGAAAAGCAGGGTGCTCAGGAGGCGGCTGAAGGCCAGGGAGAGGAGCAGGCCGAGGGCGATGCCGAGGGTGACCAGGGTCAGGCCGCCGCGGAGGACGAGGCGCAGGATGTCGCTCCGCTGGGCGCCGACGGCGAGGCGGATTCCGATCTCCTGGGTTCGCTGGGTGACCGAGTAGGCGATGACGCCGTAGAGGCCGAGGGCGGAGAGCGAGAGGGCGAGGGTCGAGAACAGGGCGAGCAGGCGGGTGATCAGGCGGCGGGGGGCGACGGCGTTCGAGACCAGGCGTTCGAGCTCGTAGAACTCGCCGTTCGGCAGGCTCGGGTCGTAGGCGGTCAGCGCGGCACGGACGGCGGGGATCAGCGATTCGCTCGGGCGCGAGCTGCGCACGACCATCTCCATTCCGCTCCAGTCCCCCTGCTGCCGGTAGTCGAGATACATCTCGTTGCTGGCCGACGTCTCGAGCGAGCCGTGGCGGACGTCGCCGACCACGCCGATCACGCGCGAGCCCTCGTTCTGCGCCATCTTCCGGCCGATCGGGTCGAGCCCGGGCCACAGCCGCCGCGCAAGCGTCTCGTTGATCACGATCGTCATCTCGGCGTCGCCGGTGTCGCGCTCGTCGAAGAAGCGCCCGGCGCGCAGCGGGATCTTCATCGCGTCGAGATAGCCGTGGTCGACGATCCGCGGATAGGCGATCGGGTATTCGCCGGGGGGGTATCGCACGCCCAGGGCTCCGGCGCCCCAGGTCCGGTTGCGGCCGAGAGGCAGGGTGTCGCTGAGCCCGACGGCTTCGACGCCCGGCAGCCCGGCGACGCGGCGCACGGCGCCGTCGAGATAGCGCGTCGCCTCCGCGTTCGACGCGAAGCGCCGCGCCGGATCGACGCGCCAGGCGATCGCGCGCGACGGCTCGAAGCCGAGATCGACCTCGAGCAGCGCGGCGAAGCTCCGGATCAGCAACCCCGCGCCGACCAGCAGGACGCAGGCGAGGGCGACCTCGGACACGACCAGCGCGTTGCGCGCGGCCGCGGAGGAGCGGCCCGCGCTGCGCTGGTGCGTCGCGCTCTGCAGCTCCTGGCCCCGATGGTCGCGGGACAGGTGCAGCGCGGGCAGCACGCCGCAGGCGACGCCGGCGAGCGTCGTCAGGCCGATCGTCACGGCCAGCGCCAGCGGATCGACCGAGGCGTCGTGCAGCAGCGGGACGCCGAACGTCTGCAGCCGCGCGAGCGCGCGCGTCGCCCAGGCCGCCAGCGGGATCCCGAGCAGCGAGCCGCCTATGGCCAGCAGCATGCTCTCGGTCAGCGCCTGGCGCACCAGATGGCCGCGGCGCGCGCCGAGCGCGACCCTCACCGCGAACTCCTGACGCCTGACGTTGGCGCGGGCGAGCAGCAGGTTCGAGAGATTGACGCAGGCGATCGCCAGCACGCACGAGACGGCGCCGCCGAGGACCAGGAACGACGCGCGGAAGCGGCCGCGCAGGGCAGCGTCGAGAGGGCGCACGACCGCGCCGAACTTCCCGCCATTGGTGATCGCCGCGCGCAGCCGCTCGCTGACGAGGGTCAGCTCGGCCTGGGCCGCTTCGACGCTGGCGCCGGGCCGCAGGCGGCCGATGCCGAACAGCGTATTGCCCCAGCGCGCCGTTTCCAGGGTCAGCGGGAAGGGCGTGATCAGGTCGACCTCGGAGCCCGGCGAGAAGATCGCGTCGAAGTCGAAGCTCGGCGGCAGGATCCCGACGACGGTCCTCGGTTTCTCGTTGAGCGTCAGCGTGCGGCCGACGATTCCGGGGTCGCCGCCGAAGCGGCGCCGCCAGAACGAGTGGCTCAGGACGACGGCGCCGGGACCTTCCCAGGCGCATTCCTCCGGGGTGAAGTTGCGGCCGTGGAGCAGCGCGATGCCGAGGGTGGGCAGGAAGTTGTCCGAGACCCCCACGCCGCGCAGCCGCTCGGGCTCGCCGGCCCCGGTCAAGGTCTCGCGGCCGTAGTCGAAGAAGGCGAAGTACGCCGCCAGCGCCTCGAAGCTGCGGCTCTGTTCGCGCCAGCCGTTGAAGGTATCGACGCGGCTGGTGCGGCCCGACAGCCCGCCGCCGAAGCGGTTCTCGATCCAGACCAGCCGGTCCGGCTCGCGGAACGGCAGGGGTTTCAGCAGGACCGCGTGGACCAGGCTGAACATCGCGGTACAGGCCCCGATCCCGAGGGCGAGCGTCAGGACCGCCACGACCGCGAAGCCCGGGTTCTTGCCGAGCTGGCGCAGACCGAACTTCAGATCCTGGCCCATGTTCCTGAGACGCCAGATCGAACCGTTTCGTTGCCGCCGTTCTCTCGAGCCGGCTCCTGCCTGACTCGAGCGAGTTCTACCGGCATCGAGCGGGTCCTGCCGGCCCTCGAGCCAGCCCGGCCGAGATCGAGCCAGTCGACCCGACATCGAGCCGACCGCGACGGCCTCGAGCCGGCCTCTTCGAAGCTCAGCCACGAAGATCGAGAACGAGCACGAGCACGAGCCTGACGCTCGTGGACGCGAATCAGCGCGTCGGCCAGGCGCCGAGGAGTTTGCGGGTCTGGACGAGCTGGCCGAGGTGGTAGGCGTTGTGGTCGGCGGTCAACAGGATCTCGCGAAGGTACGTGTGGCCGTCCTGGCCGTGGGGGATGGGTGAGGTGAGATCGAGGTCTTTGCGCCGCACGAGGGCGACCAGTTCCGCGAGGTCGGTCTCGAACGCGTTGACGCACCGTTTCCACTGCGCCTCGGTGGGCGTGGCTTTCTTCGGCCAGTAGCCTTCCGGCCACGCAGGAGATCGCCAGCCGGGGTCGACGGTGTAGCGGAGGATGTCTTGCTGGGCCAAGCGCATGTGCTCGAGCTCTTCGTAGATCGAGTGCCCGCTGGGATCGGGGCGACGGCCTCGGAGGGCCGGGGCGAGGCCGCGGAGGGCTTGCTTCAAGGTCACGTGGGCGTGGCCGCCGGTCAGCAGGTCCACGAGGTGCTCACGGAGAATGGTCGCGTTCGATGTGCGAGCGGTCATGGGGGCAGGTCGCGGCTACTTGCCGTGCTTCGCGATCAGCTCCCGCACGGCCGGAACCAGTTCGTCGGGGACTTCCATCACCGTCTGGCCAGGAGTCTCGAACGCCGCTTCGTCTTCGGCGACGGCTTCGTGCTCCGACTGCGATTCGTAGTGTGCGAGCAGTCGCTGGACCCGCTCCTCGTCCCAACCCGGGGGAAAGCGCTGTTCGCTCATCGCCTTACTTCCTTCCGCGGCGTCGCTTGTAAGCCGTCAAAGGCCTTCCAGAAAGAGTATAGGCCGTCACGACGAAGAGGCTTCCCGGTTTCTGGGTCCGGCACGTAGATGACTCGGAGGTAGCGACCGACCTCGGTCTGGCCAATGGCGATGCGAGAGCTCTCCGCGCCGGGCCTGTCTTCGCCCGGGTGAGAAAGAACCTGCTCGACCTCCGACTCGTTGACGTCGTGGGAGTAGATGTGGGGCTGTCGAGTTCGGGGATCGAGGAAGAAGCGAATCCGCATCTCTTGCGAGTGTGAACTGGACCGTCTCACGAGATCGAGCTGCCGCAGGTCCGAATGAGACGAGTTCGCGCGGGAAGACCCGGATGTCCGGTCGCGGCCCTTCGAGGTTCAGCCAACGAAGGTCGGGCACGAGCACGAGCACGTGTACTGCTCGGCCGGGTTCAGGAGCCCGTGAGGTCGTCGAGAAGGCCGCGCACTTTGCGCAGCAGGGCGTCGATCGTGAAGGGCTTTTGCAGGAAGGCACGGGAGGCGGGAAGGACGCCGTGCAACACGATCGCGTCGTCGGTGTAGCCGGACATGAAGAGCACTTTGAGCCCAGGCCGCAGCGCCTCCAGCCGGTTCGCGAGCTCGGGGCCGCCCAGGGTGGGCAGGACGACGTCGGTGAGCAGGATATCGACCTTGCCGGCCGATGCGACGATCTCGAGCGCCTGTTCCGCGCCTGTCGCTCCGACCGTGGTGTAGCCGCTCGCCCCCAGAGCCTCGCAGACCAGCTCTCGCAGCGGCGCCTCGTCATCGACGACCAGCACCGTTTCTGACCCGCCGAGCGCGCCGCTGCTCGCGGCCTCGCCGCCGGCCGACAGCGCGTCGCGGCTGCGCGGGAAGTAGATCTTGAAGGTGGTCCCGTGCTTCGGCTCGCTGTAGACCCAGATGTGCCCGCCGCTCTGCTTCACGATTCCGTGCACCGTCGCCAGGCCGAGGCCCGTGCCCTTCCCGGCCTCCTTGGTCGTGAAGAAGGGCTCGAACATGTGGCGCACCGTCTCCTGATCCATGCCCTTCCCGGTGTCCGTGACGGCCAGCATCACGTGGGGACCCGGCTGGACGCCAGGCCGGGTCTGGGCGTAGGCGGCGTCGAGCTCGACGTTCGCGGTCTCGATCGTCAGCCTGCCGCCCTCCGGCATCGCGTCGCGCGCGTTCGCCGCGAGGTTCAGCAGGACCTGCTCGATCTGGCCGGGATCGACCTTCACGGGAGCGAGGTTCGGGGCGAGCTGGGTCGCCAGCTTCACGTCCGCGCGGATGAGGCGGCGCAGCAGGCCGTCCATCTCGCCGACGACGGCGTTGAGGTCGAGCACCTTGGGCTGCAGGGCCTGCTGGCGGCCGAAGGCGAGCAGCTTCTTGGTGAGGATGGCCGCGCGATCGGCGGCGGTGAGGATCTGCTGGACGAACTTGGTCGCCTTCGGCTCGGCGGCGACTCGTGGTGCGACGAGCTCCGCGCAGGCCGAGATGACGGCCAGCAGGTTGTTGAAGTCGTGGGCGACGCCGCTGGCGAGCCGCCCGAGAGCTTCCATCTTCTGGGCCTGCTGCTCGTGACCCTGGCGCTTCAGGCGCACGAGCTCGGTCACGTCTTCGACGCAATGGATGACGTGCGTCAGCTCTCCCGAGGGCGCCAGCACGGGCGTGTTGACCGGGTTCCAGTAGCGTTCCTCGAAGCCGCCGCCCTCGCTCTCCGGGCGGCGGATGTCGTACTTCTGGATCGGCATCGCGTCCTGGATCCGCCCGCTCAGGACCCGGTCGAGGGACGCGCGCAGATTGCTGACGCCGTCGGCGGCGGGGTCGTCGGGGTTGTCGGGGAAGACGTCGAAGAGCCCGCGCCCGAGGATCTCCTCGCGCCTGGTCATCGTGGCGCGCGCGTAGGCGTCGCTCACGGCCACGATGGTCAGGTCGGGCGCCAGCACCAGGTAGAGCGCCGGCGCGGCCTCGAAAAGGGCGCGGAAATCCGGCTTCCGCGGACCAGTGGCGCGCGCGCGCTGGTTTCGCGGAGCAAGCTTCGCGATGGTCACGCTCCTCGCGACGGCAGGCAGTCGTCAGGAATGTCGAGAATCATCGAGATGATGAGTCAAAGAGCGGCCCTTCGAAGTGCAGCCAGCGAAGGTCGAGCACGGGCACGAGCACGAGCAGGAAGCTCCGTAGCCCGAGACGGACGTCGGACGCGAAATCCCCGCGGGGAATAGGGCCGTGGCGTCCGTCTGAGGGGAGATGACCACCATCGGGCACGTGGTAGGCTCACGAGCCGGCGTCTCATCGGGATACGGATGGTGGGCAGGTCGACACTGCGGCACTGGGTTCCGCTCGGGTCGGCGTGCGTGGTGGCCGGCCTCGCGGCCGCCGCGCCAGCTCCGCCTGTTCCCTATTCGGCAGCGGAGAACCCTCTCGTGCGGCGCCTGATCGCCACCGCAGGGGCCGCTCGCCCGGTCGAAGGCGCGGTGACGGGCTTCGCGTCGACGGGTCCTACGGCCGGCGAGCGACCGCGGCCGCAGGATCCCGTCGCGTTCGCGCTGCTGGCCGCGGAGATCGAGACCGCGGCCGCCCGCGATCCGGGCACGGAGGAACTTCACGCCCTCGGACTTCTGCGTTTGCTGGAGCGCCGCCCGGCCACCGCGATCGCGCCGCTCCAGACCGCGATCGAGCGTTCGCCCGGTTCACCCGAGCTGCGAAGCGACCTGGCCGCGGCGCTCCTGGCGACGGGCAGCCGCACGGCCAATCTGAGGGCTGCGGCCGAGGCGCTGGACGTCGTCGAGGGGGCGGCGATCGAGGCCGGGCTGCGAAACGGCAACCTGGCGCGCGAACGCCTCGGCATTCCGCTGGTGCCCGGCTCGGCGACGGCGGCCTCGCACTCCCTTCGCCCGGCGCGAGAGGCCGACAGCGCTGGGAGCAGGGAGAGCTTGCTCGAGGAGCTGCTCCCCGGCTGGGGCCGGGCGGCCGATCCAATCGAGCGGCGGGCGCTGGCGCGCAAGGCGCTGGAGATCGGGTCGCGCCTGGAGCGCGAGACCGGAGACCGCACGTTCCGCGAGCTCGCCGAGGCGCTCGCGAGCGACGACGCGGGCCTGCGCGCGGCGGCGGCGCTGCGGGGCGAGGCCCGCCGGCTCGATCGCGCGGACGACTTCGCCGCCAGCCTGGATCGCCTGACGCAGGCCTGGCCCGCCGCCGCGGCCGCCGGCGAGGCGTGGCAACTGCTGCTGAGCTTCGAGACGGGCCGGGCGCTCTTCTATCTCGGCCGAAACGACGAGGCCGTCGCACGGCTGGCTCCGCTGGGCGCGATCGAGGCGCGGAACCGGTACCCCGGACTCTGGGCCAGGGCGAGCCACGTGCTCGCGATCATCGGCTGGAAGCAGGGCGACCTGGGACACAGCGTCGAACGGCTGCTCCAGGCAATCCCGGTCTTCGAGGCCACGCGTGATCCCGTCTGGCTGCAGGCGGCCCTCTACGCCGCCTCCGAGCACCTGCTGCATGTGGGCGAGATGGCGGGCGCGTGGTCGCTCTTCGATCGCGCTGTCAGGGCGACCGACGAGCTGGCCGACACGGGCGCGCGGAACCGGATCCTGTATCACGGCGCACGCCTGTGCCTGAAGGAAGGCTGGTCCCAGGCGGCCGCGGTGTTCGCCGGCGAGCTGAGAGACCTGGGCGCCAGAGCCGGAGATCAGGTGATCCGGGCGACGGGGGAGAGCCTGCTCGCCGAGAGCGCGGGGGCGGGCGACGGATCCGCCGCGGCGGCGGCCCTGGCGGACACGCTGTCGGCGCTGCCCGCGAGCGCGCTGCGGGATCAGCTCGCCGTGAATGCCAAGACCGCGATCGGCGTGGGGCTCGCGGCCCGCGAGCCCGAGCGCGCTTTCGCGCTGCTGCGCGAGGCCGTCGCCGTCACCGGAGCTCCGGTCGAGGCGCGGCTGCGCGCGGCGCAGGCCCTGGCGGGGCTGCATGCTTCCAGCGGGGACCTTCCGCAAGCCATGGCGGTCCTGGAGCGGGCGCTCGCCGAGGTGGCGGACGGGACGCGAATGCCGTCCGAGCTGCGCCGCGTCTCGCTGGACGATTCCGTCGAGGCGGCGACCCGGCAGCTCGCGCGTTTCCAGGCTCTCGGCGGCCGCGCCGAGTCGGCGCTCGAGACGCTCGACAAGGGCCGCGAACGGCGCTGGCAGGCGCTGCGCGGCGCGGCCGCGGGCCCCGGCGGCGGGCCGCTCGCGTCCGTCCTGGACGCGGCCCCGCCCGGCGTCGCTGCGCTGACGTTGGAAGACACGGCGGACGGCGAGGTCCTGCTCTGGCTCTGCCGCGCGCACGCGACCTCGTTCCACAAGCTGCCTCGCGCGGCGTTCGCGACTCCGTCCGCGCTCCCAGCCGGCCTCCTCGACGCCGTGCGATCGCAGGCGTGGCTGCTGGTGAGCGCGCCGCCGGCCATGCGCGCCGACACGGCCGCGCTGCTGGCCGCGGCGGCGAGCGGTAACGAGGGGCCGCCGGCGCGGGTGGCCTTCGTGCGCAGCCTGCAGGCGATCGGCGACGTCGATGCGGCGCTGCTGGAGCCGGAGCATGCGGGGGGAGGGCCCACGCGGCTGCTCGTGGTCGTCCCCCTGGTTTCGGCGGGCACCGAGCGCGAGCTGGCCGTGTTGCGCGCCGCCTTCCCGGACGCCGTCGTGCTCTCCGGCAAGCGGGCGACGCCCGAAGCGGTCCGCCGGCAGCTCGCCTCCAGCTCGGCGTTCTACTTCTCGGGCCACTCCTCGCGCCTGGGGACCAACGAGGCGCTGTCCTACCTCGAGCTGGCGGGTGAAACCGGCCCTCGGCGCGTGTTTCTGTCGGATCTGCTCTCGTGGCCCACGGCGGGAATCCGCTGGGCGGCCCTCGCGGCCTGCGAGACCGGGGTGCCGGCGCGCGACGCGCGGCTCGACGCGGCCGGCCTCGCGCAGGGTCTCGCCGCCGGCTGGAAGACCGGCGTCTTCGCCACTCTCGCGCCGCTGCGGGACGTCGACGCGCGGGCGTTCGCGGCCGAAGTGATGCAGGACCTGACGGCGCGCTCGCCCGGTCGGAAGCTGGCGCAGCTGTTCCTGAGGTAAGAGGGGGATTTCGAATGGCCGCACGAACCCGCATCGCATTCACGGGCCTGATCGCCATGGTGCCGCCGCGAGAAGGCGGCCCGGCGCTCGCACTTTGCCCGAGCACCCGGCAGCCGATCCCGAACCTGCCCCCTGAAGCTCCCGCCACGTCGAACGCCCGGCACTTCCCGCTGATGGCGGTGACGCGAGCGAGACAACTCGCGTCCGGGTCCGCGGCGTTTCACTCGACGGGCCTGGTCGTCCCGCTCGAGGGATGCGTCGTCCGGCTGACGGAGAAGGACCCACGCACGGAGGCCCCGAAGGTCCCGCCGCTGAGGTCGTGGGAGGCGGATTTCAAGGGCTTCAAGCTGAAGGAGCTGTGGAGGGGCGGTTTGGTCGACCGGGCCCTGCTCCCTTCCGCGGCCTGGGCCGACCCGAGGATCGCGGCGCGGGTCGAGATCTGGCTGAGCCGTTACGTCCTCAGCCATGCCGATCTTTCCCCCGCCGACATCCCCTTCACGGACCCGTCCAAGACCCCGCAGCGGCCCGCGACCTTCGTCGTGCTCGACCACGAGGAGGGGATCTGGATCGACGTGCTGAAGGCCGACTCGGGCGAGCGGCTGAGGACCTGGAACATCTCGGGGAGCGAGCCCGGCGAGCCGGCCGTCACGTTCTCGTACGAGGCCTGGGGCGGGCTCGAGGTTCCCGACGAGCTTCCGGACTACCAGTTCCTGCGCTTCTACGAGTTGCTCGATCCCGGCCTGAAGCCCGGCCCCGCGGACCGGCCGCCGGTGCCCAAGGACCCGCGAGGCGAGAACGACAACCCGCGCTGCGTCCCGGCCGGCCTGGAAGTCGGGGCCTGAGCGTGCGGCGCCGTTGGGCCTCCCGCCTGTTGGCGCTGGCCTCGATGGCGTTCGCGGCGTTGCTGTTCGAGCCCGACTCCCGCGTGGGCCACGCGCGGGTCAGGCTCGCTGGCGGCACCGAGTTGCCCGCCAACTCGAAGTACCCGTGGGCCGCGATCCTGTATCGCGCCGCCGGATCCTGCGCGGCGACCCATGTCGGGGAGGGCTATTTCCTCACGGCGTCTCACTGCGCGACGGGCAGCTCCCCGATCTCGATCCGGATCTCGGGGGGATCGCAAGCGGAGGCGCTGCCGAAAGGCGCGAGCGTATTCCACCACCCGAGCCGGGAGCTCTCGCTGTTGGGACCTTTCGGCGCGCGGCCCAAAGCGGCGGCGCTTGCCCCGGCGGTCAGCTCGGGCGAGGCCGTCAGCACTGCGATCTTGGGGCACTACGGAGCCGCCTTCATGTGCGGTTCGATGGAGACCCTTTGGAGTGGTGCAGGCTGTTTGTCGTCCACCAGGGCGAGGGCGGCCGTCCCCCAACCGGCTTGCTCGCCGGGTGCTCCCACGAATGGCGACAGCGGCGGCGCCATGGTGCGGAACGGCGAGGTCATAGGCGTCCACTGCGATACGCTGGAGAAGGGAGGCCCCGCGGCCGCGGTTCCGCTCGATGCCCCGACGATCCACTGGATCGAGCAGTGCATCTCGAACCCGGAGAACTGCGAGGCGTCAGCCGTGCCACGACCGATCTGCTCCTGCGGGTAGGGCTTGCGAGCGACGGCGTCCGAGGTCGGGTGAGCGATACGAGGGGGTGGGCCGCCGACGCCGAAGACGCGGCCCTGCGGCAGATCGTCGCCTCGCTCGGGCGGATCCGGACCGCCGAGCCCGAGTTCCGCGAGGAGGCCGAGTCCTGGCTGCTGGCTCGAGGGCCGGAGTTGCGTGCTCGCTTCCGCGGACGCAGCTCGTTCGCGACCTATCTTCAGGTGGTCGTACGCCGGTTCTACGTCGACTGGCGGCGGAAGCGTCACGGTTATTGGCGGCCCTCGGCGGCGGCGCGGCGGGCCGGTCCCGCAGCCGTGCGCTACGAAACGCTCACGCGCCGCGACCGGCGGCCCCACGACGAGGCGCTCGAGGCCCTGCGGTCCGAAGGGCTCGCCTTGACGGAGGAGGAAGCGGCGGATCTCGAGCAGCGTCTGCCGAACCGGGCGCCGCGGTCCTTCGAGCCGGAGCAGGCGCTGCAGGCGCTTGCGGCCACCGGCCCCGCGCCCGACGAGGAAGCCGCGCTGCGGGAGGCCCGAGTGGCCGCGCCGGCCCTCGAGGCCGCCATTCGGCGGGCGACCGACGACCTCGGCGACGAGGAGAAACTGATGCTGCGGCTACGCTACCTGGACGGCCTCACGGTGCGGGAGGTCGGAACCATGCTCGGCGTTTCGGAGAAACCCCTCTACAAGCGCTACGAGCGCCTGCTGCTGCGGCTGCGCGCGTCCCTGATCTCGCAGGGCGCGACGCCCGGACAGGTCCTCTTCGCGCTCGGCAAGGAGGGTTGGAATTTCGAGGGCGCGCTTCTGCCTCTGCGCCAGGCGCCGCCGCCGAATCGGCTTCCGATGTCCGTCTCTCGAATGGGAGACCAAGCGCGATGAGAGTCGAGACGAGTTGTCCCGCGGACGAAGACCTCGCCGCGTTCGTCGAGGGGAAGCTGGAAGAGCCGCGCCGGGGGCGCGTCGTCGCTCACCTCACCGGCTGCGAGGACTGCCGGGAGGTCGTGGTCGAGACGCGGCGGGCGCTGTCCGCCGAGCCGCCCGCGCGGCCCGCAGCCGTGTCGCCGGCTGCCCGTGCCTGGCTCGCGCTGGCGGCGGCCACGGCGGTGGTCGCGCTCGCCGGCGGCGTCCTCGTCCGCGGTCCGTCGTCACCGGACGCGCAAGAGGAACGGTCCGCCGACGAGACGCTGGCGCAAAGCCTTCGCACGCGAGAGGGCTGGCTCCACCAGCCGTCGTTCGGGTCCGCTGCCTTTGCCGGCTCCCAGTCTGTCCGCCGGGTGGCCTTCGATCTCGGCGCGCTCGCCCTGGATCGCCGCCTCGCCAGCGCGGCCGGGCTGGACGACACGCGCGCCGCCGCGCTCGAGAGCGCGGCGCTGCAGCTCTTGCGCGTCGACGGCGGCGCGCCGCTCGCGGATCGGCTGATCGAGCAGGCCCGCGCCGCACGACAGGGCCGGCGCTCGCCAGCCGGAGCCGGAATCGAAGCGGCCCTGGCCGATTCCGGCTTGCCGCGCGAGTGGTTCGAGCGCGGCGTCCGTTGGGAGCGGGCGCGGCTCGCCGCCGTCGTCCGCTTCCGCGAAGGGCTCGATCTCGCGGCCGTCGTGCTCGACGCGGAAGGCGCGGGTCTTTCGGAGGCGTCTCGCTTCGTTCGCGAGCTGCGCGCTCTCGCTGCGGTTCCCGTCTGGCAGGACCAGGAGTGGCGGTCGCTCGACCGCGCGCTGGCCGGTCTGATGCAGCTCCCCTGAAGATGGGACTCATGGCTCGCAGCGCGCTCTCGACGGGGCTGATCGCCGCGGCGTGCCTGGCTGTGGCCGGCACGGCGCGGGCCCAGAGCCCGCGCGACCGCGCCGCCTGGTGGATCGAGACCTACGGTTCGCTCGAGCCTCGCGAGGATCCGGCCGTCCTGCGCGCGGTCCGCGTCTTCGCCCGAGTGCTGGCGGCCTCGGACAAGAGCGGCAGCCGCCGGCCACGGCTGGTCCTGCTGCGGCGCGCGCCCGGCCCCGCCGCCTTCGCCATCGCCGACGGCACGGTGATCCTCTCGCGCGCGGGCCTGCACCTGTGCATCGACGGGGCGCCGAACGAGACGGGCGACGCCCGCCTCGCCTTCGTGCTCGCCCACGAGCTCGCGCACCTCGCCCGCGACGACTTCTGGCACGCCTTCGCCGCCCAGTCGCTGGCTCGCTCCGGCGACGTGCGTCCGGCCACGCGTCAGGCGCTGCTGCCGGCACTGAGCGCCACGCCCCAGGCTCAGAGGGCCAAGGAGCTGCACGCCGACTCGGCAGGCCTCATTGCGGCCGCGATCGCCGGCTTCGATCCCGAAGCGATCCTCGACGGGGGAGGCTTCCTGCGCTCGTGGCTGAGCGACCGGGAGGCCTCGCTGGGCCTCTCGTCGCCGGACCATCCGACGCCCGAGGAACGGCTGGCGATGCTGAACGCAGAGCTGCGCTCGGTGGACGAGAAGCTCGATTTCTTCCGCTTCGGGACGCGCCTGCTGGTCCTGGGCCGCTACGACGACGCGGCCGTCCTGCTCGAGGAGTTCCGCGCGAGCTTCCCGGGGCGCGAAGTCCTCGCCAACCTGGGAGTCGCCCATTTCCAGCTCGCCCTCCGGGCGCAGGCTGCCTGCGACCCGGAGCGCGTGACGCGGTTCCGGCTGCCGATCGTCGTCGATCCCGACACCCTGGCCAGGAAGCTCACGCTCCGTGCCGAGCCCGAGGGCGCGTGCGCGGCGCAGGCGGTCTTCAACGAGGCGATCCGCGAGGCCATCCGCTGCTTCGAGGAGGCCACGGTGATCGATCCCGAGTACCGCCCCGCGCAGCTCGACCTCGCGTCGGCCTTGCTGGTCGCGGGGGAGCCGTCGCGAGCGCTCGGCGTGGCCGAGGCGCTCCAGAAGGCGGCGCCCGGAGCCGAGGCCGCGATCGTGCGCGCGGTCGCGCTCTACGACTACGGCCTGCTGTCGGGAATCGACACCGTCGAGCCGGCGCTCCGCGGGCTGGACGAGGTCCTGGCGCAGGAGCCGGGCCACCCCTACGCGCTCTACGACAGGGCACGGGTGCTGCACGAGCGCGGCCGTTCCGCCGCCGCTCGCGCCGGGTGGCTCGCCTACCTGAAGGTCGAGGCGGACGGCCCGCATGCCGTCGCGGCGCGTCGCGCGCTGTATCCGCGGACGCCCGAGGCCCCGGCTCGGGCGCTGGCCGCGGGCATTCCGCGGCCGCCGATTCCGCTGGGTCCTCTCGGCGCGACGGCTCGCACGGGCCTCGCCGGGCTCACTCGCCGGAACTTCGACCTCGGGGCCGTGCGCGGGGCCTTCTACGTCGGCAGCCGCGTCAGCGCGCTCGAGATCGCCAGCAGCATCGAGCTCGTGGCTGAGAAGGCTCCCGAAGGACCGGAACCGAAGCTCGGCCCGCCCCTGCGCACGGTCTCCCATCCGGGCGGCGAGACCGCGATCTGGTCCGGCTACGCCGTCGAGCGCGGAGGCTCGCGGGTGCGAGCGCGCCTCTTCTTCGCGAACTAGAGCGCTTCGAAACCCAGCGATCGAGCCCAGTGCGCGAGCGCGTGCACGTGCACGAACACGAGCGCGTCTACGGCTCGCGGAACGTCGAAGCGTTCTGCGTCCGCACGAACCGGCCGTCTCGGCGTTCGTAGGTCATCGCTCCCGCGTACTCGAAGGCCGTTTCCTCGGCCTCGGGGGTGCCTGGGTTCAGCACGCGGCGGACGCGGATCCGGATCAGCGTCGTGCCCACGGTGCCGTCGGCCGAGACCGTGAGCATCGGGGATTCCAGGTCGTCCCATTCCAGGTAGCGAACGGACGAGAACACACGCTCGAAGCGCGAGCGGGTGTCGGACAGCGAGGCGCGGAACAGCTCACCGCGGCTGGCCGAGACGAAGGCCGGCGCCTGGGCCTCGAGCAGCAGGTCGACGTCGCGCTGGAAATGGGCCCAGCGGTCGGTTCGGTGGGCGGCCAGCAACTCGGCGCGCGCGCGTTCGGCGGGTGAAGCGGAAGGGGAAGGACAGGACGGGAGCAGCGGCGTACGGAGGACCGTGCTCTGCGCGAGCTTCTCCCAGGGAAGGATCCTGCCGTCGGCGCTGAAGCGGCGCAGCTGGCTCGAGGCGACGTAGTACAGGTCGTCACCCACGAGGGCGCCGGTCGTGGGAATGTCGAAGGACGGGTGGTCGCGGTCGAGCGCGGCGACGCAGCTTGCGCGGCCGAGGCCTTCGTCGAGCCAGGCCTGGAGCACGCGGTCGGGCCCAGACGCGAGACCGTTCTGGACGCCAACCAGGGTCCGGCCCGTGGGCGAGGTGGTCTTCGAAGTTGGGCGCCTGAGAAGCGGCCGGGAGGGCGAGGAGTGCCTAGAGGGCGAGCGGGCACGTGCGGCGCATAGCTCAGGTCGCGGGGTTCGAAGTGAAGCAGTAACGGGCGAGCCAGGCCCCCGGCCCGGTCTCGAGGAAGTCGAGCTTTCCGCCGTATTCGTCGCGCAGAATCCAGCCCACGGGCTTGTTCGAGCGTTCCGAGAGGCGCGTGAAGAAGAGCCAGGCGCAAGGGTTGTCCGGATTCTTCACCGCTTCGACATAGATGCGCCGGGCTTCGTTCGCGGCCCAGCCCTCGTCAGGCACGGGCCGGGTGTAGTTCGGCCACCGCCACTCGCGGCCGGTTCCGATGCCCAGCAACTCGCGCCGGCCTCGCCACTCAAAGACGAGGTCCAAGCCCTCCTCCTTCACGGCCTGCTCCCGGCTGGGGCGATTCTCGAAGGCAAGGCCGCGCGTGGCGGCCGCCGCGTAGAAGGCGAGGCGATCGAGTTTCGGCTTCTTCCAGTTCGTCGTGTAGAAGATCCAAGCGGGAATCGCCTTCGCCGATACGTAGACGGGTTCCATCTCCCCGCGGCGTTGCCGCTTATAAACCGCGACCAACGAGCGGGAATCCTCGCCCGCGAAGGGCGACCGGACGCCGGCGAGATCGTCGCGCAAGGTCGGCAGGACTGCGATCAGGAGTAGGGGAGCCGCGAACCAGGGCCTCGCACGCTGACGGAGCCGTGCGTAGGCCCAGGCCACGGCTCCCGCCGCCATCAGGATCAGAGCGGGCGCCGCGAACGCCATCAGCCGCGGAACCCCGAACGGATAGCGCCGCAGCGACGACGCGAAGGCGGCCACCGCTATCGGTCCGGCGAGCAGGACGGGCGCCCACGCCCCGTGGCGCCGCGCAGCCTCGACCAGGCCGAGCGCCAGGATCGCGGCGATCACAGGGAAGATCGCGACCGTGTGGGCCGGGATGCTGGCGCCGTTGCCCAGGAAGGTCGGCAGGAGCAGGCCGGGAAGGGCCAGACGCATCCTCCGTTCTAGGTCCGGCCCGGGCTCCAGGAAGGCGGCTTCCCACGCGCCCTGGAGAGCTGAGCCGCCCGCGGCCGTCCGGTAGATCGCGAAGTACGGGAGCGCGAAGGCCAGGCCGCACAGCAGCGCGCACAGTAGCAGCGAACGCGCGCGCGGCCGGCGGATCTCCGGCACCAGCAGGGCGGCGGCCAGCACGGCGCACGCCACGAAGAGCCCAGGGTAGGAACAGAGGACGGCGAGCGGGGCGATCGCGCACAGGGCGACCCACGGCCGGCGCGCCTGCGGTGCGCCATTCACGCTGCTCCCGAGCGCGAGCAGCAAGGCCGTCAACAAGGCGTCAGTGCCGTACGGCTTCACCTCGTTCGAGAAACGGATCAGCGTCGGCGAAAGCGCGGCCAGGAGGATCGCGGCGAGCTGTCCCGCAGGGCCGAATAGCCGCCGGCCGGCCAGGCCGATCAGGGGCAGCAGCGCAAGGCCTGCGAGTGTCGGCGCGGCTCGCAGCGCCAGCTCGTCGGCACCCCAGAGCGTAACGGCTGCGCGCTCCAGCCAGAGGAACGGAAAGGGCGCGCTCGTGTTGTAGTCGAGTGGCTGCAGCAGCTCGCCGAACGATCGCTGGGGGATGTTGATTGCGAGCATCGCTTCGTCCATCCACAACGAGCGACGCCACCGAAAGTGAAACAAGCGAAACCAGACGCCGGTGGCCAGTGCGGCTGTCAGACAGCCGAGAAACGCGAGGCGTGCGAGCCAGGCGGTCGTGTGAGCGTTTTGGGAAGAGCTCATCGTCGGGAGAAGGGGAGAAGCTAGCTTAGCCCGGGCGCGCGATCGGCTGCGGCCCGCTCGGCCGAGGACGGCGCTAGACTCCGCCCCCGCGCATGCGGCGAGCACACCTGGTCTACAACCCGACCTCGGGCCGCCGCCGGCATGGGAGCCGGCTCGAGGCGATCCTCGCGGCGCTCCGCGAGGGCGGCTTCGAGGTCGAGGCCCTGCCGACCGAGCGGCGCGGGCACGCGATCGAGATCGCCCGGGCGGCCGCGGCCAGCGGGGTCGAGACGGTTTTCGCGTACGGCGGCGACGGCACCGTGCGCGAGGTGGCCGAGGGCCTGTGCGGCAGCGAGACCTCGCTCGGAGTCCTGCCGGGGGGGACGACCAACGTCGTCTCGATCGCGTTCGGGCTCGGCCAGGATCCGGTGGAGGCGGCGCGCCGCCTCTGCCGCGTGCAGCCGCGGCCGGTGGACGTCGGCCTGTGCGGCGGCCGGGCGTTCCTGATGCAGGCGTCGTCCGGGGTCGAGGCGTATCTGATGGCGCGCCTCGATCCGCTGATGAAGGCGCGCTTCGGTTTCGCCGGCGCCGTGATGCAGGGAGTCGGGGCCTTCTTCCGCTACCGCTATCCCCAGATCGAGCTTCGGGCCGACGGCGAGCGGATCCGGGCGACCGGAGCGATGGTCTGCAACATTCCCGAGGCGGCGGGGCCGTATCGGATGGTGCCGGACGGCGCGTTCGACGACGGGCAGCTCGAGCTGCTCCTCTTCACCGGCACCTCGCGCGCGGCGGTGGCGTCGTTCTGCGTCGATCTGTATCGCGGCACGCACGCGAAACGGAAGGACGTGACGATCCTGCCCGTGCGCGAGGTCGTCTTCGAGGGCCCGCCCGGGGCTTTCGTGCAGATCGACGGAGACCCCATGCCCGCTCCGCATCCGATCGAGGTGAGACTGGCCCAGCGGAAGTTGATGGCGCTCGTGGCGGCGCGGTAGAGCCCTTCGGAGCACAGTGAAGATCGAGCACGAGCACGCGAGCGAGCACGAGCACGAGAACGCCAGGTTCTAACCCGAGCCAGGAACCTCAGCGACCAGCGCCCCGGCCTTGGCCAGCGCGCGTCGCAGGCCGTGGTCGAGGTCGAGAGTCGGCAGCTCGGGCCAGCCGAACCAGCGCAGGTCGTTGGTCTCTTCCGTGCAGCGGGCGAGCGGCGCGCCGGCGGGGGCGATGACGAGATAGCGCAGGTCCAGGTGCTGGTGCGCGGGCTCGCCGGGCCGGGCGGGGATGTCGTGGACGTCGACGTCCAGCGGACGCGGGGCAGCCGAATGCAGCGTGAGCCCGGCGAGGCCGGTCTCCTCGTGCGCCTCGCGCAGCGCGACGGCCTCGGCGCTCGTCTCGCCGGGATCGCCGTGGCCCCCGGGCTGCAGCCAGCGGTGCAGCTTGAGGTGGTGCAGCAGCAGCACGCGAGCCCCGTCGTCCGAGACGATCAGCGCGCTCGCGGTGAGGTGGCCTTCACGGATCGCGCGGTCGAACGGATGGGGGTGGCGGAGAGCGAAGGCGAGGATCTGGGCGAGGTCCGCGGCCTCCGGCGCATCGGCCGGCAGGAAGCGGCGCAGGCTGAGGACGAGGTCCACGATCGGCGGATTCTAAGGGGCGGTCCGCCCGGCCCTTGCGGCGGGGCCGGCGCCTTGGCACACTCAGCCACCCGAGTTGAACGCCGCACGCGCCGGAGACAACGACGTCCCGCGGGAAGCCCGCTTCCACGGCGTCAGCTTCGACCCGACGAGCCGGGCCTCGCGCCGCTTCGAGCGCGCCGGGCTCGACGCCGAGCTGGCGGACCAGAGCGTCTTCTCCTGGATCGACATCCAGGGCCCCGACATCTCCGCGCTCAACGAGGTGCTGCGGCGCTTCGACATCGATCTGGTGCTGGTCGGGCATTTCGACAAGCCCGAGGTCCTGCCGCGCATCGTCGAGCGGCCGGACTGCCTGGCGTTCTATCTCTACGAGATCGAGGACCCCGAGCAGCATCTCGACACCGAGCTGGAGCTGCGCCCGATCCGCTTCCACCGCATGATCCTGGTGCTGGGCGCGGACTTCGTGATCACGTTCCACCGGCACCAGCTCGAGGCCGTCGAGGAGGTGAAGGCGAGCTGCGCCGAGAGCTTCCGGCTCTCCGGCCGCACGCCCGGCTTCATCGCGTTCCTGTTCCTCCAGCGCTGCCTGTACGACTACGCCCACCTCAACCTGGCCAACGACAACTTCCTCGACCATCTCGAGGAGAGCGTGCTGTCGGGCGACGCCGAGAGCCTGGCCAGCAAGGTGGCGGTGGCCGGGGGCAACATCCTGACGCTCAAGAAGCTGGTCGCCAGCGTGCACATCGTGATGATGCTGCTCGCCACCAAGCGCAGCCCGTTCGTCAGCACCGAGGCGCGCGCGTCGTTCCAGGAGATGCTGCAGAACGCGCTGGCGATCCGGGCGGCGGTCGACTCCTCGCGCGACCTGCTCGACGGCGTTCTCGCCTCGGTGCAGGCCGCGGCGGCCAACCGCACCGCCGAGATCGCGCGCGTGCTGACCGTGCTCTCGGGCGTGCTGCTGCCGCTGACGCTGATCACCGGCATTTACGGCATGAACTTCGCGCACATGCCCGAGCTGCAGAGCCCGCAGGGGTACTACTACGTGCTCGGCTTCATGGGCGTCCTCGCGATCTGCCTGTTCCTCGGCTTCCGGCGCATGGGCTGGATCGGCAGCGGCCGCTCGCGTCCGGACGGGCGCTGACGCGCTTGCCGAGGCCCCGGGTCAAGATCTGCTGCATCGCTTCGCCCGCGGAGGCGCGCCTCGCCGTCGAGGCCGGCGCCAGCGCCCTCGGCCTCGTCTCCGCGATGCCCAGCGGTCCCGGCGTGATCGACGAGGACGCGATCGCGCGGATCGTGCGCGAGGTGCCGCCCGGCGTCGCTTGCTTTCTGCTGACGAGCCGGCAGGACGTAGCCGGCATCGTCGCGCAGCAGCGCCACACGCGCGCCGACACCCTGCAGCTCGTGGACGCGCTGCCCAAAGGCGCTCACGCCGAGCTCCGCGGCGCGCTGCCCGGCGTCCGGCTCGTCCAGGTGATCCACGTGACGGGAGAGCAGTCGATCGCCGAGGCGGTCGCCGTGGCCTCCGACGTGGACGCGATCCTGCTCGACTCCGGGAATCCCGCGGCCGCCGTGAAGGAGCTCGGAGGCACGGGCCGTACCCACGACTGGTCGCTCAGCCGGCGCATCCGCGACGCGATCGGGAAACCGCTGTTCCTGGCCGGCGGCTTGCGCCCAACCAACGTGGCGGAGGCTATCGCCGCGGTCGCGCCCTTCGGGCTCGACGTGTGCTCGGGCGTCAGGAGCGACGGCCGGCTCGACGCGGAGAAAGTCGACGCGTTCTTCCGCGCCGCGCGGCCGAACGGCTAACCGACGGACGCGAGGGTCAGGCCGCGGCCGGCGCCGTCTCGGTCTTGCCGCGCAGGCGGAAGCGCTCGGCGTTCCTGGGTAGCAGCTGGACGTCGCGCGCCAGGCCGAGGGCCCGCAACGCGCGGATCGCCAGCCAGGTCGGATCCAGCTCCCACCAGGCGAGGCCGTGGCGGGCCGAGCGCTGGAAGGCGTGGTGGTTGTTGTGCCAGCCCTCGCCCCAGGCGACCAGGCCGACCCACCACAGGTTCCGCGAGCCCTCGGGCGTCTGGTAGGTTCGGTAGCCCCAGACGTGGGCCGCCGAGTTGACGAACCAGGTCGCGTTCACGCCGAGCGCGATGCGCAGGAAGCTGCCCCACACCACGGCGCCCCAGCCGTCCCACGCGTAGAGCGCGAAGCCGAGCAGGATGTTGGGCAGCAGGTGCACGCGGTCGAGCATCCGGTGAAAGCGGTCGGCCACCAGCTCCGGCGCGAAGCGGTTCTCCAGCTCGCTGCGCTTGCGCTCGCCCCGCGTGATGATCCAGCCGAAGTGGCTCCACCAGAACCCGTCCTTCGGCGTGTGCAGGTCGAGGCCGGGCCGGTCGGACTGGGCGTGGTGGATGCGGTGCATCGCCACCCAGGTGATGGCGCCGCCCTCGCTCGCCAGCGTCCCGCAGACGGTGAACAGGTACTCGAGCGGCTTCCACAGCCGGAAGCCCCGATGCGTGAGCAGGCGGTGGTAGGCGAGGCAGATCCCGAGCGAGCACGAGATCCAGAGCAGGAACACGACCAGGCCGACCCGGCCCCAGCTGAAATGCCAGGGCGCTGTTAGCGCCAGCGCGTGGATGGCGCCGAAGTACGCGACGTTCACCCAGTCGATCGGCCGTCCGTTCCAGGTCAAGGCAACACCCTCCCGCGCCCCTGCTGCGCCGCTCATCGTCGGATGCGGGGGAGGCTAGCAGCCGGTCGTCAAGCCCACTGTCACACTTCCGCAACAGTTGCGCGGCGTGAGTGGCGAGCCGGGGTGAGGACGGCTTTCTGTCGAGGGGCGGGGGACGAGTGAGAGGGCGCGAGGGCCGCGCCCCGAAGTTCAGACGCTGGTCACCGGCCGGGGCGACAGGACCTTCACCACCGCCCAGACGAAGCCGGCGAAGAGCAGGATCGGCAGCAGCGGCAGCGCGACCAGGAACAACACGCCGAACAGCAGCAGCGCCAGCACGCCGATGCCGGACGCGACGGCTCCCAGGATCCCGGCGACGACGCCGAAGGCCGCCTTCAGCAGCCCGCCCAGGATCTTGAACGGCAGGACGATCAGGGCGAGCACCACGCTGAAGACGAGCTTGAGCAGCAGAAGCGGCAACAGCACGACCGCCGCCACGAACAGGCCGAGCCCGATCAGCGACCCCAGCATGGTCTGCCTCCTGCTCGTGTAATACGCATCACCCCAGGCCGGGGTTCCGGAGGCTCCCCGTGGCAGAATACCGGCCCCCCACGGAAGCACCCCACCGGGACTTCAGGAGCGGACGAAGGAGAGCGATGGCGCCCCAGTTCATCTTCAGCATGAAGGACCTGCGCAAGGTCACCCCCCAGGGCAAGGAGATCCTGCGCGGCATCTGGCTGTCGTTCTATCCGGACGCCAAGATCGGAGTCCTCGGCAGCAACGGCGCGGGCAAGTCGACCCTGCTGCGAATCATGGCCGGCGTCGATCACGACTTCGCGGGCGAGGCGTTCGCCGCCGCCGGTACGCGGATCGGCTTCCTGCCGCAGGAGCCCGTGCTCGACCCGAACAAGAACGTGCGCGAGCAGGTGGAGGAAGCCGTCGCCCCGAAGCGCGCGATCCTGGCTCGCTACGAGGAGCTGGCGGCCAACTACACCGACGAGACGGCCGACGAGTTCTCGCGCCTGCAGGACCAGATCGACGCCCAGAACCTGTGGGAGCTCGACCGCGAGCTGGACGTGGCGATGGACGCGCTGCGCCTGCCGCCGGGCGACGCCGACGTGGCCAAGCTCTCGGGCGGCGAGAAGCGCCGGGTGGCACTGTGCCGCCTGCTGTTGCAGCCGACCGACATGCTGCTGCTCGACGAGCCGACGAACCACCTCGACGCCGAGTCGGTCGCGTGGCTCGAGCGCTTTCTGAAGGAGTACAAGGGCTGCGTCGTGGCCGTCACGCACGACCGCTACTTCCTCGACAACGTGGCCGGCTGGATCCTCGAGCTCGACCGCGGCGCGGGCATCCCCTGGGAGGGCAACTACTCGTCCTGGCTCGGCCAGAAGCAGAACCGCCTGCAGCAGGAGGAGAAGGAGCAGAGCGCGCGCCAGCGCACCCTCGAGCGCGAGCTCGAATGGATCCGGCTGGCGCCGCGCGCCCGGCAGGCCAAGGGCAAGGCCCGCCTCAACCACTACGAGGAGCTGCTCGCCGAGGAGCAGGCGGCCGAGAAGCGCGACGAGAAGCGCGAGATCACGATTCCGCCGGGCCCGCGCCTCGGAGACGTCGTGATCGAGGCGAAGGGGCTGCGCAAGGCCTACGGCGACAACCTGCTGATGGACGGCGTCGAGTTCATGCTCCCGCGCGGCGGTATCGTCGGTGTGATCGGGCCGAACGGCGCCGGCAAGACGACGCTCTTCCGCATGATCGTCGGCCAGGAGCAGCCGGACGCGGGGGTGCTGCGGGTGGGCGAGACGGTGGCGCTCTCCTACGTCGATCAGAGCCGCGAGGCGCTGAAGGGCGAGCGCAGCGTCTGGGAGGAGATCTCGGACGGCGGCAAGGACGTCGTGATGGTCGGCAAGAAGGAGGTCAACTCGCGCGCCTACGCCGCGGGCTTCGGCTTCCGCGGGCCGGACCAGCAGAAGAAGGTGAAGGACCTCTCGGGCGGCGAGCGCAACCGGCTGCACCTCGCGACGCTGCTGAAGAGCGGCGGCAACCTGCTGCTGCTCGACGAGCCGACCAACGACCTGGACGTCGACACGCTGCGCGCGCTCGAGGAGGCGCTCGTCAGCTTCGCCGGCTGCGCGGTGGTGATCAGCCACGACCGCTGGTTCCTCGACCGCATCGCCACCCACATGCTGGCCTTCGAGGGCGACAGCGACGTCGTCTGGTTCGAGGGCAACTACCAGGACTACGAAGCCGACCGGCATCGCCGGCTCGGCTCGGAGGCCGACCAGCCGCACCGGATCAAGTACCGGAAGCTGGCCTCGTCGTGATTTGACCCTGCCGGCGCAGATCTGCGAGACGCTCGTCCGCTTCGGCGTGCCGGCCGAGGCGATGGCGGGCCTCGACGATCTGTATCGTCACCTCGGCCCCGGCGTGATGGACGCGCTCTCCGAGGTGGTGGATGCCGAGCGCATCCCGGCCTCGGCGCTCGGGCCAGCGCAGCTCGAGCGCATCCGGCCGACGCTCGGTGCGCGCTTCCTGCGCCAGCGCCACGCGAGCTGGCGCGCCGGCCTTTCGACGCCGGGCTTCTGGCGGGACCGCAGCTACGCGGGGGCTGCCTCCGGCCTGGTGATCCCGCTCGGCGACCTGGCGCAGCCCGCGACGCCGACCGCGGCACGAGTGGCGGCGGCGGCGCGCGAGACCGCCGGACTGAACCAGCCGCCGCCGCGCGGCCTGCTGCTGCTCTCGCAGGGCTCGCACCGCAACAGCCAGGCCGACGTCTTCGCATTCGACCTGGTTCCCTCTGAGCTGGAGGAAGCGCTCGCCGTGAACGACACGGCCGGCCGCCACCACACGCTGCCGGGCTCCGTCGGCGAGACGAGCGGGCGCCTGCTCTCGGACCCGGAGGTCGCGATCGTGTGGGAGACGCAGCCCAACCTGTTCAAGCCGCAGGGCGAGCGCAACCGCGGCGCCGGGCGGGCCTATCGGCGGCACCGGCTCTGGCCGCTGGTGACGGCGGCGGCGGCGTTCCACCACCTCCTCGAGAGCGGGCGGCGCGTGTTCGTGCTGAAGGGCGCCTCCCTCAAGGCCGCGCACGAGGCCGACCCCGGACAGCCGCTGGTGCCTGAGACCGAGCGGCTGCACGATTTGACGATGTCACGCGCGGCCGCAGCACTGGGCCTGCGCCTGCACGAGCTACGGCCCGCCGAGGAGCCGCGCGAGCCGCTGCGCCTCGCCAAGGTGAACCTGGGCGTCCTGATCGCCGAGCGCGGCTTCGCTGCCGTGGCGTGGGAGCTGCGCGCGTGAGCTCGCCGGCCACCGCGTGGACCTGCCCGGTCTGCGGCCGCCGCGTCCCACGCGGCGTCGAGGAGTGCTTCTGCGGGATCAAGCGCGCGCAGGCCGAGCGCGCGGCGGCTCCGCGACAGGCCCCGTCCGAGCTGCGGGCGGCGCGTCGGGGCTTCGGCCACGACGCGCTGCTGATCCTGGGCGCGGCCGTGGTGCTCGGGCTCGCGGCCGGAATCTGGTCCAGGCGCGACGCGCCGCAACCTCCACCGACGCCAGCCGTTCCTGCCGCTGCCCCCGCGGCGGCGCCACCAGCGGCGCCTCGAGCCCTCGAGCCTGCTCCGGCCGCCGAGCCGTACGAGCCGCCCGCCGTGGAGCCGGACCCGTTCCCGGCCGAGGAGACGGTGGCCGAGGAGCCCGCGTCGGGCGCCGAGCCCGGTGGGCCCGCCGCCGCCGTGCCTCAGCCAGCTCCCACATCCGAGCCCAGCCCGGCCTTGTCCGGGGTGGACGAAGCCCGGAAGCGCGGGCTGCAGCAGCTCGAGCGGGACCTGGGTGCGCTGTCGGGCGCCGTCCAGCAGCTCGATCAGCGCGTGGCGTTCTACGAGTCGCAGTGCGTCGGGCCGCACTACGGATCGACCGTCGTCGTCAACTGCGACGACATCGAGCGCGGGATCACGAAGCTCGCCGACCAGGTTTCGGCGGCGGTCGAGACGGTGCTGGATCGCGCGCGACAGTCCTGGCTGGAGCAGCGGACGATCCAGGACGCGCGGGAGCAGGCCGGGGTCGACGCCGCCACCGTCGACGGCCTGCTGGCCCGCGCCCGCCGCGTCCGCTGACACGCCGACCTCGGCCCTGGCGGGCGGCGGCGCACAGGCCGCGCCCGGTTGGAAGAAACTGCGCGCGAGGCGCCGGTCGCCGGGTTGGTCGCGCAACGCATCTTCTTCGTCGTGAACGACTTGCCTGGGATCGGCGCAGCGGGCAGGGGGCTTGCTTGAACAGCCTCCGGAGGAGACTGCCAATGGCCATGACGATCGTCGAGACCTGTATCAGCTGCGCGGCGTGCGAAGAGCCCTGCCCCAACCACGCCATCAGCCCCGGCGATCCCGTCTTCGCGATCAATCCCGAGCTGTGCACCGAGTGCGTGGGCGCGCACGACACGCCGCAGTGCGTCGACGTGTGCCCGGTCGAGGGCGCGATCGTCCTGGATCCGAACCACGCCGAGACGCGCGAGCAGCTCACCGCCAAGTACCAGGCGCTGCACGCCTGAGCCATCGGCTCGCCGGCCGCCAACGGACGCGGCCGGCGAGCGCCGACGCACCTTCGTCGTCCGGCTGGAGTCGCGGCCGTGATCCGTATCGTGTGGTGGCAGAGGCTCGGGACGCGTCTCGCGTTCGGCCTCGGCGCACTCGCCCTCGTGGCATTCGGGTTGATCGGCGCCAGCGCCCTGCGCGCGCAGCGCCGTCACCTGGAGGGCGCCGTGGTGCGGCTGGCCGCCGTGCTCTCCGAGAGCATCCGCGAGAGCACCCACGACCTGATGCTGCTCGACCAGCGCCAGGAGGCGTACCGCACGATGGGGGCGATCGGCCGCGGCGCCGGGATCGAGAGAATCCGCATCTTCAGCAAGACCGGCGAGATCACCTTTTCGACCGAGGCCGCGGAGATCGGCTCGGTGGTGGACAAGCGCGCCGAGTCCTGCTTCGCCTGCCACGCCGAGGGCCGGCCGCTCGAGCGCCCGCCGCTGCCGTCCCGCAGCCGGGTCTACGTCTCGAAGGGCCACCGGGTGCTCGCGATGGTGACGCCGATCTACAACGCGCCGAGCTGCTCGACCGGCAGCTGCCACGCGCACCCGGCGGGCCAGCGCGTGCTGGGAGTCGTCGACGTCGGCATCTCGCTGGCCGAGGTGGACGGGGAGCTGGCGGCGCTGCAGAACGCCACCTTCCTGGCGATCGGCCTCGGCGTCCTGGGCGTCGCGCTCGGCGCGGGGCTCTTCGCCCGGCGCGTGGTGCTGGGCCCGCTGCGCCAGCTGCGCGCCGGGACGGAGCGCGTGGCCGAGGGCGATCTCGCCCATCGCCTGAACGAGGGCCGCAGCGACGAGCTGGGGCAGCTCGCCGCCTCCTTCAACCACATGACGGCGGCGTTGCAAGCGGCCCGCACCGAGATCGACGCCCTGCTGAGCGGCCTCGAGCGCAAGGTCGAGCAGCGCACCGCGGCGCTGCAGGAGGCCCAGGCGCAGCTGGTGCAGGCCGCCAAGATGGCCTCGCTCGGCCGCATGTCGGCCTCGATCGCCCACGAGATCAACAACCCGCTCACGGGCATCCTGACCTTCTCGCGGCTGCTGGTGCGGGAGCTCTCCGAAGGGCCGGAGCTGCCCGAGCGCGCGCAGGCGATCGAGAACCTGCGCCTGATCGAGCGCGAGGCCCAGCGCTGCACCGGCATCGTGCGCAACCTGCTCGACTTCGCGCGCCAGCGCCCGCTCGAGCTGAAGCAGGTGCCGCTCACGACGGTCGTGAGCGAGGCGCTCTCGCTGGTGGCCCACGCGCTGTCGCTGAAGCAGATCGCGCTCGAGCAGCGGCTCGACCCCTCCGTCGCGGCGCTCGCGGACTTCGGCCAGATCCGCCAGGCCGTGGTGAACGTCGTGCTGAACGCCTGCGACGCCATGGAGACGGGCGGCAGCCTGAAGCTGAGCTGTGGGGCCGCGGCCGAGCACGGCTTCGTGCAGATCCGCGCCGAGGACAGCGGGCACGGCATCAGCCCCGAGAACCTGGCCCACATCTTCGATCCCTTCTTCACCACGAAGAAGATGGGGACGGGGCTCGGCCTGTCCGTCGTGTACGGCATCGTGGAGCGCCACGGCGGCCGGCTCGACGTGCAGAGCGAGGCGGGCCGGGGGACCAGCGTGAGCCTGCTGTTGCCGGCGGCGGGAGGGAGCGACGCGTGAGCTGTGCATCTGGTGGATCGGGGCGGGGCCGGCGGACGCCCCGGCTCTCGAGGCCGTCCGTCGCGGCGTCGAGCTCGAGCTGGGCGTGCCCGCGCGCGTGGAAGAAGTCGACGGGAGGCCGACGGCCGCTTTCGACCCCCGCCGCGGCCAGCACTCCTCGACGCGCATCCTCGAGTGGCTCGAGGCCCGCCGTCCCGGCGCCGCCCACGTGCTGGGGCTCACCGACGCGGACCTGTTCATCCCGATCCTCACCTTCGTGTTCGGCGAGGCGCGGCTTCGAGGCGAGGCGGCGGTCGTCTCCACGGCCCGGCTGGTGCAGGGTGCGGAGCCGGCGGTCTGGCGCGCGCGCCTGGCCAAGGAGGCCGTGCACGAGCTGGGCCACACCCTGGGGCTGCTGCACTGCGAGACACTGGGGTGCGTGATGACGCGATCGTCCAGCGTGAAGGACGTGGACGCGAAGCGGCCGGGTCCGTGCTCGGACTGCCGGGCGCGCCTGCGAGAGGCCGAAAGGGGAATGCGATGACGGATCCCAGGAGCACCACCCGCATCCTCGTGGTCGACGACGAGGAGATCGTGCGCGAGTCGCTCTCGGCCTGGCTGCGCAAGGACGGCTACTCGGTCGAGACGGCGCCCGAGGGCAAGAGCGCGCTCGCCCGGCTCGAGGCCGACGCGTTCGCGCTGATGATCGTCGACCTCAAGATGCCCGGCATGGACGGGCTCGAGGTGCTGGCGGCGGCCCATGCGCGCCATCCGGAGACGACCGTCGTGGTGATGACGGCGTACGCCACCATCGATACCGCGGTCAGCGCGATGAAGGACGGCGCCTGGGACTACCTGGTGAAGCCGTTCGACCCGGAGGAGCTGTCGAACATGGTCCACCGCATCGTGGCCCAGCAGACGCTCGCGCGCGAGAACGCGCTGCTGCGCCGGATCGTGCGGCGCGAGTACCGCTTCCGCGACCTGGTCAGCAAGAGCCCGGCGATGCAGGCGGTGTTCGACCTCGCGCGCACGGCCGCCCGCAGCAGCTCCACGATCCTGGTGCTCGGCGAGAGCGGCACCGGCAAGGAGCTGCTGGCGCGCGCGATCCACGCGGAGAGCCCCTGGCACGCGGGGCCGTTCGTGGCGGTCTCCTGCGCCGCGCTGACCGAGACGCTGCTCGAGTCCGAGCTGTTCGGCTACGAGAAGGGGGCCTTCACGGGCGCCGCGGCGCAGCGCCGCGGCAAGTTCGAGGCGGCGAACGGGGGCACACTCTTCCTCGACGAGATCGGCGACATCGGGCCGAAGCTGCAGATGGACCTGCTGCGCGTGCTCGAGGAGCGGCAGCTCTTCCGCGTCGGCGGCAACCAGCCGGTGCGCGTCGACGTGCGCATCGTGGCGGCCACCAACCGCGACCTGCGTCGCGAGGTGCGCGAGGGCCGTTTCCGCGAGGACCTGTTCTACCGGCTCAACGTCATCGCGATCACGCTGCCGCCGCTGCGCGAGCGCCGGGAGGACCTGCCGCTGCTGGTGCAGCACTTCATGGAGCGGCTGACGGCCGAGACCGGCAAGCACAGCGACGGCCTGGCGGCCGACGCGCAGCGCCGGCTGATGGCCCACAACTGGCCCGGCAACGTGCGCGAGCTGCGCAACGTGCTCGAGCGCGCGCTGGTCGTCTCCAAGGGCCCGCTGATCGAGCCGGCGGACCTCGGGCTCGACGCCGCGCCGCACGAGCCCCAGCCGGAAACGCCCACCGTCAAGCTCTCGCTCGAGGAGGTCGAGCGCAGCCACATCGGCGCGGTGCTCGGCTCGACGCACGGCAACGTCAGCCAGGCCGCGCGCGTGCTCGGCATCGATCGCGCCACGCTCTACGCGAAGATGCACAAGTACGACCTGAAGCGGGAGGCGACTGCCGAGCCTTCCGACGAGGAGCCGAAGGCCTGAGCTCCCGCCCCGCCCGCGGGGCGTCGGATTTCCCCACAGCCCGTTGAGATTCACGACAGCCGCGCCGGCCGTCCGCCGGGTGCATGGCGGAGGCCCGCAGCTCGCAAACGCCTGAGACGCCGTCACATCCAACATGGGGCGGACGCAGGTGAGCCCTGGCCCGTGGCCTGCACTAGGGGGTGGCAGGAGTGAGGCGTAACGATGAGCTGCCCGCACCTGAAGGAAGTCGTGATGCTGTACTGCGACGCCTTCCCCGTGAAGAAGATGATTCCCCTGGACCGGCTCGTCTCCGCGGAGCCTTGTCTGGGCCAGGGCTTCGCGCGCTGCCCGATGTACGCGCAGTGCCACCCGCCCGCGACCCAGCCACAGCCGGTCGAGAACCTGCACAGGAGAAAGGAGGCCACGCGATGATCGCCTCGGCCTTTCTCTCGATCTTCGGTCTGACGCTCGTGATCGTGTCCATCGGTGTCTCACGCCGCGCTCGGCGCGCCGCGTGAACGGGAGGTCATGCATATGACGGACCGTCGGACGTTCCTCAAGCTGGCCTGCGCCGCGGGCGCCGCCGCCGCGCCGCTGCCGGCCTCGGCCGCCGCCGCGCGTGGCGCCGCCTCCGGCGCCAAGGCCGTTCTGGTCGACACCACGTTGTGCGTCGGCTGCCGCGGCTGCGAGGCCGCCTGCGCCGAGGCGAACGGCCTGCCGGAGCCGGCGCTCGCCGGCGATCCGCGCGCTTTCGACGCGCGCAGGTCGACTGAGCCCGCCGTCTTCACCGTGGTCAACCGCGGCGAGCGGCTGGGCCCGGACGGCCAGCCGCGCTTCGCCAAGACCCAGTGCCAGCACTGCATCGATCCGGCGTGCGTCTCGGCCTGCCCGGTGCGCGCGCTCGAGAAGGAGCCGGGCGGTCCCGTCGTCTACCACAAGGAACGCTGCATCGGCTGCCGCTACTGCATGCTGTCCTGCCCCTTCGGCGTGCCGAAGTACGAGTACGCCAAGGCGATCCCCTACGTGCGCAAGTGCGGCTTCTGCGCGACGCGCCAGGCCGAGGGCCTGCCGCCCGCCTGCACGGAAGTCTGCCCGAGCGGTGCGCTGCTCTTCGGCGACCGCGCGGAGCTGCTCGAGGAGGCGAAGAAGCGGATCTACCGCGAGGGCAGCGCCTACCAGCGCCGCATCTACGGCGAGCACGAGGCCGGCGGCACCAGCTGGCTCTACGTCACCGACGTGCCGGCGGAGAGCCTGGGCCTGCGGGCCGACGTGCGCGACGAGCCCTATCCCAACCTGACCCGCACGGCGCTCGCCGGGGTGCCGTTCGTGATGACGCTGTGGCCGCCGGTGCTGATGGGCCTGTACGCCTTCGCGCATCGCCGGGACGAGCAGGGAAAGGAGGACGAGCATGTCTAGCATCGCCCTGCGCCGTCCGCTGGAGGCCGCCCGACCCTTCGTCGCCGAGAAGCTGCTGCTCGGCCTGCCGCTGCGCGAGTACCTGCGCTCGCTGCTGACGCCGTTCGACCTGCTGGCCGCCGTGATCGTCGCCGTCGGCGTGCCGCTGATCGCCTGGCGCTTCCTGTTCGGCCTCGCCAGCGTCACCAACCTGTCGCAGGAGACGCCCTGGGGCCTGTGGATCGGCTTCGACATGCTGTGCGGCATCGCACTCGCGGCGGGCGGCTTCACGCTGGCGACCGCGGTCCACGTGCTCGGGCTGCACGCCTACGCGCCGGTGGTGCGGCCCGCGATCCTGACGGGCTTCCTCGGCTACTTCTTCGCGGTGCTCGGCCTGCTGTGCGACCTGGGCCAGCCCTGGCGCATCCCGTACCCGATCGTCTACAAGCACGGCACCACCTCCGTGATGTTCGAAGTAGGCTGGTGCGTCGCGGTCTACCTGACCGTGCTGTTCCTCGAGTTCTTCCCGGCCGCGCTCGAATGGCTGGGGCTCGGGCGCGCCCGCCGGCGGCTGGTGCAGGTCGGGCTCGGCCTGACCGTGCTGGGCGTCGTGCTCTCGACCCTGCACCAGTCCTCGCTGGGCGCCCTCTTCCTGATGGCGCCCGACAGGATGCACCCGCTCTGGTACTCGCCGTTCCTGCCGATCTTCTTCTTCGTCTCGGCGATCACCGCCGGCCTCAGCATGGTGATCGTGGAGGGAGGGCTCTCCCACAAGGCGTTCCAGGATCGGCTCGATCCCAACGCGCACGTCGACCTCGACAAGCTGACGCTCGGGCTGGGGCGCGCGGCCTCGGTACTGCTGTTCGGCTACTTCTTCCTGCGCCTGCAGGGGCTCGTCGACTCGGGCCGCTTCGACCTGCTGGCGACCGGCTACGGCGCCTGGTACCTCTTCGAGCTGCTGGGCCTGATCCTGCTGCCGACGCTGCTGCTCGCGTTCGCAGCGCGCCGCGGCGACGCGCACGGCGTGCGCCTCGCCGCCGCCATCGCGGTCGTCGGCGTGGTGGTCGGCCGCATCAACGTGTCGATCGTGGCCTGGAACTGGCACGCGAGCGAGCGCTACTTCCCGAGCTTCGCCGAGATCTGGGTCTCGCTCACGCTCGTGACGCTCGGCGTGCAGACCTTCCGCTTCATCGTGAACCGGATGCCCATCCTCGCGGAGCTTCCCGAGTACCGCGAGCACCACTCCTAGGAGACGAGACATGGACGCCCACGAGTTCCTGACGGTCTACCAGGCGAAGGCGGTCGAGTACCTGCTCGCCGTGGCCTACCTCGCGCTGTTCCTGCCCTTCTGGCGCTTCGTCAGCGGCCGCTCGCCGCTGGCGGCGACGGCCCCGGTGCGCCGGGAGGGCTGGTTCCACCTGCCGGACGGCTTTCTGCTCGACAAGGGCCACGCCTGGGCGCGCCGCGAGGGCACGCTGGTCGCGGTCGGCATGGACGATTTCGCCGGCCGGCTGCTCGGCGCCCCCGACGCCCTCGAGCTGCCGCAGCTCGGAGCGCGCGTGCGCGCCGGCGAGCCTGCGATCGGGCTGAAGCTGGACGGCCACACGCTGTCGCTGCAGGCGCCGCTGGACGGCGTCGTGGTGGCGGCGAACCGCGCCGTGCTCGACCAGCCCGCCCTCGCGAGCAGCGACCCTTACGGGCGCGGCTGGCTGGTCAAGCTGCGGCCGACCAACCTGAGAGAGGACCTGGTGCGCCTCGCCTCGGGCGACGCCGCGCGCAACTGGCTCGACCGCCTGGCGGACGGCCTGCGCGAACGGCTGACGCCGCTGCCCGCGCTGGCGCTGCAGGACGGCGGCCGGCCGGTGCCGGGCCTCGCGCGGGCGATCGACCCGGAGCACTGGGTCGAGATCGCGACCGAGTACCTGGAAGGTTGAAGGAGAGCGCCATGACGAGACCGACCTCACGCAAGGCGCTGGCGATCGGGCTGCTGGTCGGCTTCGCCGTGGCCGCGAGCGGCGCGCTGCCGAAGCTGCCCCGGGACCGGGCGCTGCCGCAGGGTCCCGACAGCCCCGGGGTGGTGACCTTCAGCCACAGCTCGCACCTCGACCAGCAGAAGCCGGACTGCACGCTCTGCCATCCAAGGGTCTTCACGATCCTGGCGAGCTCGAAGCCGCCCGCCGGCAAGGCGGGCGGGCGGCACGCGGAGATGGAGCAGGGCCGCTCGTGCGGCGCCTGCCACGACGGCAAGCGGGCGCACGGTCTCGACGACTGCGCCGCCTGCCACGTCGAGAAGTGACGGTAAAGGAGGCCAGGTCATGACGGCCCTCGCAGACGTGCTCGGGAGTTTCGGGATCTTCCTGATCGGGATCGTGATCCGGCTGCTGGTCTTCGTGGCCGTGCTGGCCGCGATCGCGCTGCCCGTGCTCGCCGGCATGGCGCTCGCGTCGCGCTTCTCTGCGCTGCGCCGCCGGCTGCTCGGCCTGGGCCAGGCCGGCGACGTCAGCTACCGCGACGGCCTGCTCTACGCGCCCAGCCACACCTGGCTGATGCCGAAGGGCGAGCGCCTGCGCATCGGCCTCGACGCGCTGGCGGCCCGGCTGGTGCCGGATGCGTCCGCCGTCGCGCTGCCCCGGCCGGGCGACGCCGTCAGCCGCGGCGCGACGCTGGCCGAGGTCACGACGGGCCACCGGCGGCTGGCGGTGCGCTCGCCGATCGACGGCCGCGTGCGCTTCGTGAACCGCCGCCTCGCGGGCCATCCGGAGCGCGCGGAGCGCGATCCCTACGTGGGCGGCTGGCTGGTCGAGGTCGAGCCCACCGCTTCGGGCGGGCTGTTCCTGTGGGGCGAGAAGGCGCGCACCTGGCTGGCGACGGAAGCGAGCCGCTTCGAGCGCGAGCTCGAGCACGGGCACGGCCTCGCCGCCGCGGACGGCGGCGCGCCGCAGCTCGACCTGGTGAAGGCGCTGCCGGACCAGGAATGGGCGACGCTGGCCGCCAGCGTCGTCGGGTCGCAGGCAGGGGAGGAAGCCGCATGGACGACGCTGCCCTCGGCGCCTTCATCCGCACGCACAAGGTGACCTTCGAGATCGCGCGCCACATCGAGGCGCACGACGGACGCACGATTCCGGTGGGCTTCGACGTGACGCTTCGAGCCGAGCCCGCCGGGTCGTTCGATCCGGGCGATCCCGAGACCGACGTGCTGTACGAAGCGCTCGCGGAGATCGCCCGGCGCGCGGCCCCGCCCGAGGTGCTCCTGGTGCTCGAGCCGTGGGACGCCGCCTACCACCTGCGGCCCGAGACGGACTGGCGGCCGGAAGTGCAGCTCGTCGCGGAGCTTGGGCACCCGAGCGAGCGCTTCCAGCCGGTGGACGACGGCGACCGGCGCCTGCTCGCGTCGGTGGCGGAACGACTGAAGGCGCTGGGCGCCCGCGAGCGCGTCTGGACGCGCGAGGCCGCCTAGGCACTCAGGCCGCCGCGCCCGCCGTAGAATCTCGCCCCCAAATGCCGACGCGCATCGCCGTCACCGGCGCCAACGGCTTCGTCGGGCGCCACCTGCTGCAGGCGGCGGCCGCCGCAGGACTCCAGCCCGTCGGCGTGGTGCGGAGCGAGGCGGCCGCGGGCCGCGTGGCGGGGCTCGGCGCGCGGCCGGTCGTGGTGCCCGGGCTCGCTGCCGCCGGCCTCGCCGCCGCCATCGAGGGCGCCGTGGCGGTCGTGCATCTCGCGCAGATCGGCGCCGAGCGCGGCGGCGCGAGCTACGACGCCGTCAACGCCGGCGGCACACGCGCGCTGATCGAAGCGGCGCGCCGCGCTGGCGTGCCGCGCGTCGTCTACCTGAGCGGCCTGGGCGTCGCGCGCTACGGGCAGTCGGCGCGCTGCACGAACCCGTACTTCCTCTCCAAGCTGACGGCCGAGCTTGAGCTGTACCGCTCGGGGCTGGGCGTCGCCGTGTTTCGCCCGTCGTACGTCGTCGGCGCGGGCGGCGAGCTGATCCAGGGCCTGGTCGCGGAGATGGAGCGCGGAAAGGTCGAGCTCGTGGGCGACGCGTCGTACCGGCTGCAGCCGATCGACGTCGCGGACGCGGCTGCCGCGATCCTGGCGGCGGCCGCGGGCGGCCGCTCGCCGGCGGTCTACGACCTCGTCGGCCCGGAGCCGATGAGCTACCGCGCCTTCGTGGGCCGCGTGGCGGCGGTGGCGCGGGCGCACGGGCGCGGCGGTCCGCACCGGCTGCGCGAGATCGGGATCGCCGTCGCCGAGAGCCGGGCCCGCGCCGGCGGCTACCGCGGCATGCTGCCCGACGAGCTCGACTGCCTCCTGTGCGACGAGATCGCCGACGCCCGCCCGCTCGAGGCGCTGCTCGGCAGGAGCCTGGCGCCCGTGGACGCCGCGATCGCGGCCGCGATCGGTCGCGGACGCTAGCGTTTGTCGGCGCCTCAGGCGCGGGTTACGCTCGGACGCCTTGGACGCCCCGACCCGGATGAAGCTCGGCATCCGCGAGCACATCGACTGCGCCCACTTCCTGCCCGATCACGTGAAGTGCGGCCAGCTCCACGGCCACACCTACACCGTCGAGATCGTGGTGGAGGGCGAGCCGAAGGACGGCATGCTGGTGGACTTCGCCGACCTGAAGAGGCAGGTGCGAACAGTGCTCCACCGCTACGACCACCGCAACTGGAACGACTTCCTCGAGTATCCCTCGGTCGAGAACATCTGCGCGCGCATCCACTCCGAGCTGCGCGAGAGGCTCAAGTTCAGCTTCACGCTGCGGGTGTTCGAAGGACACGGCAAGTGGGCCGAGATGTGAGGTTCCTCGCCTAGCGCAGCGCTCGCGCCTCGCGCGCCACGAGGCCCGCGAAGCCCGCGATCAGCCGCCTCGTCAGCGGGCCCGGGCGGCCGTCCCCCAGCGATCTGCCGTCGATGCGAACCACCGGCAGGATCTCCCGCGACACGCTGGTGATGAACGCCTCCTCGAGGCCCGGCAGCTCCGCGGCCCTGACCGCGCGGGTCTCGACCGGCATCAGCCCGGCCGCGACCTCGAGCACCAGCGAGCGCGTGACCCCCGCCAGCACCCGCTCGCCCTCGGTGCGCAGCGTGCCGCCGGCGATTCCGAAGAAGTTGCTCGAGAGGCCCTCGAGCACCGCGCCGTCCGCCGCGAGCATCAGGCCCTCCTCGACGCCGGGCGGCAGCGTGGCATAGGCCGCGGAGGCCGTCGCGAGAAAGCGGGTGTCCTTGGCCTGCGGCCTGTCGCGGTGGACCGGCACGCTGACGCAGGCGACGCCCGCCTCGTAGGCCGCGGGTGACAGCGGCGTGAACGGCTCGAGCGAGACGTAGAGCCGCGGCGGCGCGAACGTCAGCCGGATGCGCGACTCGGCGTGGGCCGTGCGGTCGAGCGCCGCCGCCAGCGCGGCCGCGAGCTCTCCCTCGCCGACGAGCTCGGGCCGCGCCGGGTCGAGCGACTCGGCCAGGCGCCTCGCGTGCTGCGCGAGCCGCACGACGCTTCGCCCGCCGTAGGTGCGGAGCGTCGTGTACGAGCCCTGCGGCAGCGCGGCCGACGCGGCCGCCATCGAAGGATGGACCCCCACACCCTCGAGTCGCCCGCTTGCCCAGAGAAACGTCTCCACCATGCTTCCGATGGTATCAGCCCGCACCCCCGTACTCGGTCTGCACAATCACCGCATGACAGACTCAACCCTGTCCACTAAGACCGGGTAAACCCATATTTTTTAGCGTATTAACCTGCACGCCCGGTCGCCGCCACGCCTCGTCACCATTGACATCAAGAGACTCAACCCGGTACTCTGTTCAACGGGGCATCGCCGAGGCCCCCAGGAGAGAAGGAGCCGCCATTTGCCCAAGGTAGTCGGGATCGATCTGGGGACGACGAACTCGGTGGTGGCGGTGTTGGAGGGGAGCAACGGGACAGTGATCCCGAACTCCGAGGGTGGTCGGACGACGCCGTCGGTGGTGGGTTTCGGGAAGG
>JBFWVE010000002.1:0-713911 GCA_050246895.1 Vicinamibacteria bacterium
GAAGGAGCCTCACAAGGGCGTCAACCCCGACGAGGTGGTGGCGGTGGGGGCGGCGATCCAGGCAGGGATCCTGGCGGGCGAGGTGAAGGACGTGCTGCTGCTCGACGTCACCCCGCTCTCGCTGGGCATCGAGACGCTGGGCGGGGTCTTCACCCGGCTGATCGAGCGCAACACCACCATTCCCACCCGCAAGGCCGAGGTCTTCTCCACCGCCTCCGACAACCAGAGGGCCGTCGAGATCCACGTGCTGCAGGGCGAGCGCGAGATCGCGAGCGGCAACCGCAGCCTGGGCAAGTTCGAGCTCTCCGGAATCCCGCCCGCGCCGCGCGGCGTGCCGCAGATCGAGGTCAGCTTCGACATCGACGCCAACGGGATCGTCAACGTGTCGGCGAAGGACAAGGGCACCGGCAAGTCGCAGCAGATCACGATCACCTCGTCCTCCGGCCTGGCCAAGGGCGAGGTCGAGAAGATGGTGGAGGATGCGAAGGCCCACGCCGCGGACGATCATGCCGCGCGCGAGCGCACCGAGCTGCGGAATCGGGCCGAGTCGCTGGCGTATCAGACCGAGAGGCTGATCGCCGACCGCCGCGGCGATCTGCCCGCCGACCTCGTGGCCGCCGCCGAGACCGCGGTCGCGGCGGTGCGCAAGCTGGTCGGGGAGGGCGACGACGCGGCCCTCGAGAAGGCGATGGCAGAGCTGACCGGCGCGGCGCACCGCCTCGCCGAGGCGGCGTATCGCCAGGCGCCGACGCAGGCGGGCGGAACGGCGGCGCCCGACGGTTCCGCGGCCTCCGCGAGCGGTGCGTCGGAAGCCGGCGGATCGGCGCAGGGCGACGTGGTGGACGCCGAGGTGGTCGACAGGGACAAAGCGGCGGACGAGTGATGGATCCGTACGAGCTGCTCGGCGTCCGGCGGAGCGCGGCGGCGGCCGAGGTGCGGCGCGCGTACCAGAAACGCGCCCGCCAGCTTCATCCCGCGCTGAACCCGGCCGACCCGGTGGCGGCCGAGCGCTTCCGCGCCGTCAGCGAGGCTTTCGCCATCCTGTCCGACCCCGAGCGGCGCGCGCGCTTCGATCGGGGTGAGCCGCTGACCGAGCCGCCGCTGCCGGCGCCCGAGGTCGGCTTCGCGGGCTTCGACTTCTCGGCCGAGGTGCACCGCGTCGGCGTCGGCTTCCGTGAGATCTTCGACGGCCTGCTGCCGGGTTCGGCTGCCCGCGAGGGAGCGCAGCCGGGCGAGGACCTCGAGCAGATCGCCCAGCTCTCCTTCGACGAGGCGTTCTCCGGCACGCGCAGGCGCGTGCAGCTCGTGCGCCAGGAGGCCTGTCCCGTCTGCCAGGGCAGCGGCGACACCAGCTTCGCGCGCGCGAGCTGCGAGCGCTGCGCCGGCAGCGGCGAGCTGCGCGCGCGCCGCGGGCACATGGTGTTCACCCGCACCTGTCCGGACTGCCAGGGCCGCGGCGTGCAGTCCCGCCCCTGCGGCCGCTGCGAGGGCGAGGGCCGCCAGCTCCAGAGCGAGTGGCTGGAGGTCGCGATCCCCGCGGGCGTCCAGAGCGGCAGCCGCGTCCGGCTGCCCGGCTTCGGCAACGCCGGCCGGCGCGGCGGCCAGCCGGGCGACTTCGTGCTGGCGATCGAGGTGTCGCCGCACCCGTTCTGGCGGCGCGAGGGCGACGACCTGCATTGCGAGGTTCCCGTCACGCTGGTGGAGGCCGCGCTCGGCGCGCACGTCGAGGCGCCCACCCCCGACGGGCCGCTGACGATCGAGATCCCCGCGGGCACCCAGAGCGGGCAGCGCTTCCGGCTGCGCAAGCGCGGCATGCCGCGCCCGGGCGAGGGGCGCGGCGACCTCTGGGTGGAGATCCGGGTGGAGGTGCCCGCCGTCACAGGCGAGCGCGGCCGCGAGCTGTTGCGCGAGCTCGAGCGGCTGTCGCCCGCGAACCCGCGCGAGGCCCTGCCGCGGGTGGCCTCGCGCGTCAGGAGGGGGTAGCCATGCCGAGAGGGCGGCGTCCGCGCGCGAGCGGCGAGCCGGCGGATCGTCCGACGCCGGGCGGCAAGTACTACATGATCAGCATCGTGGCGGAGCGCTACGGCATCCACCCGCAGACGCTGCGCCTCTACGAGCGCGAGGGGCTGCTGAAGCCCTCGCGCACCGAGGGCAACACGCGGCTCTACTCGGAGGACGATCTGCGCCAGCTCGAGGTCATCCTCAACCTGACCCGCGACCTCGGCGTGAACCTGGCGGGCGTCGAGATCGTGCTCAACATGCGCCGCAAGATGGAGCAGATGCAACGCGAGATGAGCGAGTTCGTCGCCTACGTCAAGGACGAGATGGTGCGGGCGAACCGCGAGGGCTGGCAGGAACGCTTCGAGCGGGCGCTCGTGCGGCTGCCGCCCACCCAGCTCGTGCGCACGGCGCAGGAGCCCGTCTCCGTCCAGCCGGCGCCCGCGAGCAAGGACGCGGACTGACCTTGGCCGGCGACGGCCCGGCGCGGGACGGCGCCCTCCGCCGGGCCGCCGGCTGGGTCCTGCTGCTGGCGGCGTTCGCGGCGCAGTACGCGCTGGTGCGCCCGACGAACTTCGGCGGCTTCGACGAGTGGCTGTTCCTCTGGCTCTCGGAGCACGGCATCCTCGGCTCGCCCTACTCGAACCGCCCGCTGAACTTCCTGTGGACCGTGCCCGGCGCGCTGGTTCCGGGCTCGTTTCTGGGCTTCCACCTGCTGCACGGCGCCTACCTCGCCCTGGGCGGCCTGCTGGCGGGCCTGATCGCGGCGCGCGCGCTGCCCGGCCGTCCCGTGGCGGCCTTGCTCTGCGGGCTGGCCACGGCCTGCTGGGCGCCCTGGGATCGCGCGCGGCTGAGCAGCGTGCAGATGACCATCAACAGCGGCTCCGCCTGCACAGCGCTGCTGGCGACCTGGCTGCTGATCGGCGCCTGGGAGAGGGGCAGCCGGCTGCTGCTGCTGCTCGCGGCCGCGCTGGCCTTCGCCGCGGCGCGCGGCTACGAGGGCGTGCTCGGCGTGCTCGCGCTGGGACCGGCGCTGCTGGCCCTCCTCGGCGCGCGCGACGCGCGCTGGGCGCGGGCTTCGGCCGTCTGGTCCGTCTCGGTGCTGGTGGCCCTCGCGTTGACGCTGTGGCCCCTCGTCAGCGGGGGCACGGCGGCGGCCTATCAGACGCAGGTGCTGGGCCTCGATCTCGACCCGGCCGCGGTGGCGAGCCGGCTGCTGAACCGCTTCGCGGAGCACCTCGGGCCGCTGCTGACGACGCGCCCGTCTTCGGCCGACGGGTGGCTGCCCTGGCTCTCCGCCGCGCTCGCCCTGGCGGCGGCCGCCCAGGCTCGGAATCGCCGGGGAGCGGATGCCGCCGCGGCGTCCACGGACGGCGCGCGGCGCGAGCTCGCCCTGGTCGCGCTCGGGCTGGCGTACGCGGCCGCGGGATACGCGCCGTTCGTGCTGAGCCCGCGCCTCGACGCCCCCCATCGCGCGCAGATGCACGGGGCCTTCGGGGTCGGCCTGCTGCTGTGCGCGCTGCTGGCCCTCGCCTCGCGCGCTGTCGGCCCGCGCGCGCGGCCCCCTGTGCTCGCCCTCGCGTGCGCCGGCCTCGCCTGGGCCGGCGGCGCGCGCACGGCGGCGCTGCAGCGGGACTGGGACAGGGACGACGCGGGGCCACTCCAGCTCCGCACGTTGCGCGCGCTCGTCGCGTTGGCGCCCCGCCTGGCGCCGCACACGCTGGTGGTGGCCCTCGACGACTCGCGGGCCTGGCGCTCGAGCTTCGGCTTCCGTCACGCGCTGCTGCGCGTCTACGGCGGCGAGGCGACGGGCGCCATCCCGGGCCGCGCCGACCTGCTTTACGGCACGCTCGCGACGCCCGCGGGCCTGCGCACGGAGCCGCTCGAGGCGATCAAGGGCCCCTGGGGCGTCGGAGCCGACAGCCACAGCTACGCCGAGCTGCTGGTCGTGCGCTTCGACGCCCAGGGGAACGCCTCGCTGGTCGAGGACTGGCCGCGCGAGCTCTCCCCCTTCGATCCGGGGCCGGCCTACGCGCCCCGCGCGCGGATCCGCCCCGGGCCTCCCGCCCCGGGCGCCCGCATCCTGCTTCGCTGAGCGGCCCGCCCGGGCGGCCCCGCGTACAATAGAAGTTCGCCTCTCCGAGCTCGAAGCAGGTGCCCTCCAAGAAGAACCCGGACGATCGCAAGAGCGAGCCGGAGGCCCGCGAGCGCGCCGCCACGGGCGACAGCCTGAACGTGTACATCCGCGACATCGCGCGCTTCAAGCCCCTCTCCGCGGACGAGGAGAAGGTGCTCGGCCGGCGCATCCGGGAGGGGGATCGCGAAGCTCTCAACCGCATGGTCGAGTCCAACCTGCGCTTCGTCGTCTCCTACGCCAAGCGCTACCGCGGCATGGGCATGTCGTTCCTCGACCTCGTCCACGAAGGCAACCTGGGGCTGATCGAGGCCGCCAAGCGCTTCGACCCGGAGCGCAACGTCAAGTTCATCTCGTACGCGGTCTGGTGGATCCGGCAGGCGATCTTCCACGCGCTCTCCGAGCACACCCGGGTCTTCCGGCTGCCGCAGAAGCTGTCGGGCCAGGTCTCGCGCATCGGCAGCATCCGCAGCAAGCTGGCGGCCGAGCTCGAGCGCGCCCCGACCACCGAGGAGGTGGCCGAGCGCAGCGCGCTCACCGAGCAGGAGGTCGAGGCGATCCTCAAGGTCTCGGGCGAGGACCTGTCGCTGTCGACGGCGCTCGGCGAGGACGGCTCGCTCGAGCTCGGCGACACGCTGGAGCAGGACAGCATCCCGCCGGTCGAGCTCGAGCTGATCCGCAGCTCGTTCGCCGAGCAGATCCAGGCGATGGTCGGCGAGCTCGACGAAAAGGAGCGCCAGGTGATCCGCATGCGCTTCGGCCTCGACGGAGAGGAGCCGCGCACGCTGCAGGAGATCGGCGAGGAGCTTGGCCTGTCGCGCGAGCGCATCCGCCAGATCGAGAGCAAGGCGAAGGAGAAGCTGCGGCGCAACCAGCGCACGCAGGGGCTGCGGGGCTACCTCAACTGAGTGGCCCGGAGGGCGGATTCTGATGGCGAACGCGTGCGAGGTCTGCGGCGGCACCGGCTTCCTGATCGTGGAGCGCGACGGGCGCGAGTACGCGCAGGGCTGCGCCTGCCGCCGGCCGGCGTCGGGGGCCGCTGACTTCGTGAGGGCGTGCCAGGTGCCGCCGCGCTACGAGCAGTGCGGGCTCGAGAGCTTCGAGCCCGGCAACGCCTCGCTGGCCTCCGCGCTCGAGAAGTGCCTGCTTTACTGCAAGGGCTACCCGCACCTGGGCCCGACCGAGGAGGGGCTCGGCCTGCTCTTCACCGGGCCCTCCGGCGTCGGCAAGACGCACCTGGCGGTGGCCGTGCTGCGCGAGCTGGTGACGCAGAAGGGCGTGCGCGGGCAGTTCTGGGACTTCCACTCCCTGATCCGCGAGATCAAGAACTCCTACAACCCCGAGACGCGCACGACGGAGCTGCAGGTACTCGAGCCGGTGGTCGAGGTCGACGTGCTGCTGCTCGACGACCTCGGCGCCTGGAAGATGACGGACTGGATGGTCGACACGCTGTTCTTCATCCTGAACGGCCGCTACATGGCCAAGCGCGCCACCCTGATCACGACGAACTTCCAGGACGTGCCGCCCGAGCAGGCGCGCCAGGATGCCTCGCCGCGCCGCCGCGAGTACCTGGTGGAGCGCATCGGCCAGCCGCTGCGCTCGCGCCTCGTCGAGATGAGCCTGGTGATCGACGTCAAGAGCGAGGACTACCGCCAGGCGCGCCAGCACGCCAACAGCCGGGCCGTGCTCGGCAGCCCCGCGCCGCGCAGGCCGTGAGCCCGGGCGCCGGCGCGCCCGCGACGCCGGCGCTCGGGCTAGGCCAGCAGCAGCACGTCGAGCACCACCGGGCCGAGCGCGGCCGGCGTCGCCTGCTGCTCCACGTCCGTCGAGCGCGCCGGACCCGCGACCAGCGCGACTTGGGCGGAGCGCCGGACGAGCCGGCGCAGCTCCTCGCCGGCGTCGGCCAGGCGAGGCCGGATCGCCGCGATCGGCAGCAGGCAGACGTGGATGTCCGGCAGCTGCCAGGCCAGGCGCGGGCGCGAGGGTCCGCTCGCCAGCAGCAGCGCCCCGCTGTCCGCGAAGGCGGCGAGCGCCCCGGTCACCCCCGCGCTCGCCTCCGCCGCCTGCCGCAGCCCGGCCTCGCGCTCCGGCGCATCGGCCGGCAGGTGGTGATCCAGCGTGCGGAAGCCGGCCGCCGCCAGCTCCGCCGTGAAGCCGGTGGGAAGCAGGTCGGGAGCGTCCCAGCAGAGCAGCTCGCGCGCGCCGTGCTCGCGCAGGAGGCGCACGACCTGCACGGCGGCCTCGGAGGGGTCGCACGGCCCGAACACGCGCGCGCCGGCCTGGCGGGCGGCGCGCGCGAAGGCCGCGGCCAGCTGCGCGGGGTCGCCCGTGAACGACGAGGCGGTGACCGCCGCCCGATCGGCTGCCGCGGGGGGCGCCGCCGCAGCCGGCCCGCGCCGCTCGCGCGCGGCGCGCAGCGCCCGCAGGATCGAATCGCGGTCCTCGGTCACTCGCGTCTCCTGCGCGCCAGCAGGGCGGCGACACCCTCCGGCGCGGGCAGCGGCATGTCGCGGTGCGCGGTCCAGCCGGCGAACGGCGGCGGAACGCCCCGCAGGTAGCCCGACGGCACCAGCCGGCCGAGCGCGCGCGACGCCGCGAGGGCTGCTCGCCACAGACGCGGGTGCGTCGCGAACAGCCGCAGCAGCCGGCTCCCGACGCGGCTCGCACGCGATCCGGCACCGGCCGCGCGCACCTCGCCACGCAGGTGCACGAGCAGCGAGGGTAGGTCGATCTCCACCGGACAGGCGTCGCGGCACGCGCCGCACAGGGTGCTGGCGCTCACCATCCCCGACCAGGCGGCCACGCCGCGCAGCGCCGGTGTGGTCACCGCCGCGATCGGCCCCGCGCGCAGCCCGCCGTAGGCGGGCCCCCCGACTTGACGGAAGACGGGGCAGGCCGACAGGCAGGCGTCGCACTGGATGCAGAGCAGCGCCTCCGAGAGCGGGCCGTCGAGCAGGCGCGCCCGGCCCGCGTCGACCAGCACGACGTGCAGCGCCTCGGGGCCGTCGGGGTCCTCGCCGGGCGCGTGGCGCCGCGGACCCGTCAGGACCTCGACGCGCGGCGGCAACGGCTCGCCGTGGGCCGCGCGGCCGCGCGCCTCGAGCAACGGCAGCAGCGCGTCGAGGTCCGGCAGCACGCGCTCGAGCGCCAGCAGCACGACCAGGGAGCGTGGCACGCTGGCGAGCAGGCCGAGATGACCCTCATCGCCCGCCAGCACCAGGCTGCCCGTCTCGGCGATGCCGAAGGCCGCGCTGGCGATGCCGAGGTCGGCGGCCGGCAGCGCTCGCCGCACCTTCTCGCGGACGAAGGCGGCGATGCGGCGCGGGTCCTGCGTCAGGGGCGCGCCGAGGCGGTCGTGGAGCGCCTCCGCGATCTCTCCCGCGCTGCGGTGGAGCACGGGGGCCGCCGGGTGGGCGGGCGCGTCGCCCATCATCTGCGCGAGGAAGGCGCCCAGGTCGCCCTCGATCAGGTCGATCCCCGCGCCCTGCAGCGCTGCGGCCAGCCCGATCTCGTCGCCCAGCGGCGAGCAGGCGCCCAGCGCGCGCTGTGCTCCCGCGTCCCTGGCGATCTCGACGACCAGGCGACAGGCCTCCAGCCCGTCGCGTGCCCAGTGCACGCGAGCGCCGGCCGCCGTCGCCGAGCGCTCGAAGGCCTCGAGCAGCTCGTCCACGCGGGCCAGCGCCTTTGCCCGGGTGTCACGCGCCACGCGGCGCGCCGGCGAGCCGGGCTCGCCGATCGCGGCGGCACTGCGCGTCAGCGCCTCCTCGCCGTGGCGCTCGAGGCTCGAGCGCAGGGCCCGGTCCTCCAACGCCAGCCGCACGCGCGCGCCGAAGTCGAGGGCCGGGCCCGCCACCTCAGTCCCCCGGCCCCGCCTGCTCGGCGAGCGCCTCGGCCAGGTGCAGGGCGCGAGCGCCGGCGGCGCGGCGGCGCAGCGCGCCGTCGAGGTGCAGCACGCAGCCCGGCTCGCTGCTGACGACCGCAGCCGCTCCCGACGCGAGCAGGGAATCGAGCTTGCGCGCGAGGAGCGCGCCCGAAAGCTCCGGCTGGTCGAAGGCGAAGGGCCCACCGTAGCCGCAGCAACTGGCCGCGTCGGGCAGAGCCTCCAGCGCGACGGCGGGCTCGGCCGCGAGCAGAGCCTCGCAGGCGTCGCCGCCCCCGCCGTGGAGCGCTGCGCACGCCGGCTGGCAGGCCAGCCGGCGCGGAGCGCGCTCGGCTGCTTCCGTCTTCGCCTGCGGGCGAAGCGGTCGCGCCGCGAGGAACGTCCCGAGCTCGTGCGTGCGCTCCGCCAGCGTGCGAGCCCGCGCGGCCGCCGCCGCGTCGTCGCGCAGCAACTCGGGATAGCGGCGGATCATCGACGCACAGGCGGGGGAGGGGACCACGACCGGCAGCGGGCTGGCCGTGAGCAGGCTCAGCGTGCGGCGCGCGATCGCGCGAGCGTCGCGGAGGGCACCCGAGCTCCAGCAGGGCAGGCCGCAGCAGGTCTGGCCCGCCGGCAGCACGACGCGCAGCGCCCGACGCTCCAGCAGCTCGACGGCCGCGAGGCCGATCGAGGGGCGGAAGACGTCGACGAGGCAGGTGGCGAAGAGCTGGACGGCGGGGCCGTCCGGCTGGCTCAGGGCATTTCCTCCGCTGCCCGCGGCCGCGGCGCCTGCGCCAGATGCGGGCGGCCCGCTCCGAGGGTCAGCAGGTAGCTTCGCACGGCCTGGATCTGCCGATGCTGGTCGCCGCCCAGGATCTCGGGGAAGGCGTTCTCCTCCGGGCTCGCCGGGAAGTTGGTCGGCATCCGCGTGCCGGGCAGGATCCGGCCCGGATCGGCGAGCCAGAGCGACAGCCAGTCCGCCCGCAAGCGCGCGGGCACGAGCGCCAGGTCGGGAGCCATGTTCGCCGGGTCCTGCTGCGGCAGGCGGCCCGCCACCACGTGGCATTTCGCGCATTGCCAGCGCGTGAAGAGGTCGCGGCCCGCAGCCACGTCGGCTGCCATCACGGAGGGCGTCGGCTCGTAGGGGTAGGCGACACCGTCCATCGCGGCGAAGTAGTGCGTCAGCGTGTTCGCCTGCTCGTCGTCGAGCTCGAAGGTCGGCATGCGCAACGAGAGCCACGGGCGGATCCGGTTCGAGGGGTCCTTCAGGAACTCGTGCAGCCACGGCGTCTGAACCCGCGCGCCCTCGCCCACTTTCGAGACCGCGTTGAAGAGCAGCGGCGGCGAGAGCGCCGAGGCCTGCATCACCTCGCCGCCCGACTTCTCGAGCTGGTCGGCCACCACCGCCTGGATGTTGCCGCCCTTCTCGCCGATCTTGTGGCAGCCCTGGCAGTTCAGGTCGCGCACCAGGCGCCAGCCCTTCTGCACGAAGCGATCCTCGGCGCCGAGCTGCCGCTGCGCGGCGAGCGGGACCTGCTCCTTCGTGAAGGACAGGATCGCCGTGACGATCGCGCTGGCCTCCCTCTCGTCGAAGAAGAACTTGGGCATGCGCAGCAGGTCGGCCGGCGCCTTGGCTTTGTCCTTGTCGAACACGCGCGGCTCCAGCAGCTTGCGCTCGAACCAGGCCGGCAGCGTGTGGGCGATCCTGCCCTCCTCGAAGCCGAAGTCGAGCCGCTCGACGAGCTTCGAGCCCTCCTCGGTCAGCTCGACGCCGATCGGCGAGGCCTTCTCGAAGCCGGCGATGGTGTGGCAGCCGAAGCAGCCGTAGCGGCCGATCGTCTTCTCGCCGACGAACAGCGTACGCTCGCGTTCGCCCATCGCCGCCAGCCGCTCGTCCGCCTGCCTGACCGTGAGCTGCGCCAGCAGGTACTCGCGCGCGATCGCGTCGCGCAGGCCGGCGTCGAGCGCGGGCCGCGGCCGCACCTCGAAGGCCTCGTTCTTCAGGCTCATCAGGTAGGCGGTCACGTCGGCCGCCTCCCGCTCCGAGAGCCGCAGGCTCGGCATCTTGGTCTCGTGCCAGTAGCCCTTCGGGTTGCGGATCCAGGCGTAGAGCCAGCCGGCGTCCAGCTTGCTTCCGCTGCCGTCGAGGTTGGGACCATGGGTGCGGAAGCTGGCCATCTCGAGCCCGGCCAGCCCGCGCTCGTCCTGGCCGACCCGATGGCAGGCGAGGCAGCCGACGCTCTCGAAGCTCCGGCGGCCGGCCTCCAGCTCGCCCTTCGGCGGCGCGGGATAGCTCTCGCGTGCCGCGTGCTCGACCACGTAGGCGGTCACGGCGTTGATCTCGACGCGGTTGCGCGCCTTCTGCTCCTCGGTCTCGTCGATGCGCACGTTCCAGATCTGCGGCATGCGCGTGCGGCGGAAGGCCTTCGGTTCCTCGACCCAGCGGTAGATCCAGTCCTCGCTGGTCTTGCTGGTGATCCTGGTGAGGTCGGGGCCGACCTTGCGCAGGCCCTCCCAGCCCTTGATCTTGTGGCAGCCCTGGCAGCCGTAGCGCTCGATCAGGAAGACGCCTGCGTTCAGCTGGTCGGCCTTCGGCACCTCCACGACGCCGCGGTGGCACTTGGCGCACTGCGACTCGGTGTGGCCCTTGGCCAGCATCGGCAGGTCCCAGTGGTGCAGCGCCTCGTAGCGCGCCTTGCCGACGTGGCGGCCCCAGGCCTGCTCCTGCTCCGCGCTGGCGGCGGTGTGGGCCGCGTTGTGGAAGCCGGTGGCGCGCCCGCGCCCTTGGTGGCAGGCCGTGCAGCCGATCCTCTCGATCGGGTGGCCGCCGCGCAGGTAGAGGTCGATGTCCGGGTGCGAGGTGAAGGGCTGCGGCGCGCCTTCGTAGCCCTTCTTGTCGATGCCGAGGTGGCAGGTCGTGCAGCGATCGACTTTCGGCGTGCCGGTGAAGGACACGTCGTCGAACAGGTTCGCCGGCATGATCTGGTTGACCTTCAGCGACGGGTTGAACTGGTCGAGGATCGGCAGGTTGCGCAGGCGATACACCCAGCCCTGCTTCAGGTCCTGGAGCCGCTCCTGCAGGCGCGTCTGCTCGGCGAGCAGCTCCTTGCGGGCGCGCTCGGCGTCGAGCTTCGTCTTCTGCAGCTCGGCGAGGCGGGCGCGGGCGGCGGCGCGCCGCGCCAGCACGTCCTCGAGCGCGCCGCGCAGCCGGGCCCACTCGGTCTCGAGCTCCTCGAGATGGCGGCGGCGGGCCTCGCGAGAGCCGAGGCGCTGGTGCACCGCCTCGTCGAACTCGTAGCGGGCCACGTCGATGCGCGCCTTGGTGAAGCGGTAGTCCTGGTCGGTCGCGTACCACTCGCTGCCGAGCTTCTCGAGCTCGGCGCTCGCCTGGCGGATCCCCTCGGCGTTCGCCGCCGTCTGCTGCCGGCCCTGGTCGAGCTGCGCCTGCAACTGCTGCAGCTTCGTCGCGTCGACGCCCGAGGCGGCGCTCGCGAGCTGGGCCCGGGTCTGGGCCGCTTCGAGCCGGGTGAACTCGGCCTGGTAGCGCTTCCATTCCCGGTCGTAGTCGAAGAACACCATCGCCGCCATCGCGAGCAGCAGGCCCACGGAGGACAGCGCGAACGCGACGTTCAGCTTGCGCGTGCGCTCGACCATCTGGGGATCACGACCGGGTTCGGGCCTCACAGCCATCTCGGCCACCTCACGAGGATAGGTGTTGCCTGCAGCCACGGGCTGCGAGCGCAGCGGGATTCACTCCCGCGCAGCGAGCGGGGGGCGAGGGGGACGCGGCGCAGCGTCGACTGCGGCCACGGGCTGCGAGCGCAGCGGGATTCACTCCCGCGCAGCGAGCGGGGGGCGAGGGGGACGCGGCGCAGCGTCCCCCTCATATATTGAAGAAGATCTCAGGCAGCGCCACGATGTACTTCAGGTTGAAGGCCCAGCGCAACACCATCTTGATCACGAGCGAGATCTGCAGCAGCAGCAGCAGCACGAAGACCGAGTAGCGCCAGGGACCGAGCTTCTCGAAGTAGCGCTTGAGCCCGGGCACCAGTGTCAGCCGGCGGCCGCCGCCGATCGGCACCGCCACCAGCGTGTTCCGGAACGCCAGCAGCCCCGGCAGCACCGCGACGTAGAAGAGGATCGCCAGGATGCCGAACGCCTCGCGCACCAGCATGTTGTCCGGCAGGCCGGTGTTCAGCAGGCGCACCCAGATGAACTCGGACAGGTTGACGTTGACGAGCGCCTCCAGCTTGTGCAGGTCCCAGTACTCGTAGGGCCCGAAGAAGTTCCAGTTCGGTCCGCGCAGGAAGGTGCCCAGGATCACCAGCAGCACCCATTGGATCAGGAAGCCGAACAGGAAGATCGTGATCTCGGTGCGGCGCTCGACGAAAGTGTAGTAGCCGTTGCCCTTCGGGTTGAGGTCGATGTACGGGATCGCCATCAACCCGACGATGATCAGGCCGGGGTAGACGACCCCGGCCAGCCAGGGGTCGAAATACACGAGCATCTCCTGCAGGCCGAGGAAGTACCAGGGCGCCTTCGAGGGGTTGGGCGTGCGCGCCGGGTTCGCGGCCTCCTCGATCGGGGCCTGGAACGCCAGCCCCCAGGCGACCAGCACGATCATGCCGATGATCATGCACAGCAGCTCGGTGTAGACGAGGTCGGGCCAGACCCAGGTCTTCTCGGCCTCGCCGTCGCTCGCCTCGCGCGGCCTCTCGCCCCGCGCGATCCGCTCGTCGTTCTCGTGCGCCTGGCGCATCGAGAGCCACCAGAAGAAGCCGACCAGGAACAGCATCGCCACGATCGGGACGTTGTCGGGCTTCCTGACGATCTTCAGGAAGTTCGCGTCGAGCATCGAGACCGCGAGAAAGATCGTCGCGGCGACGCCCACGCCGAGCGCCACTCTCGGCCGCCAGAGCGCCTTGTAGCGGAGCGACGCGAAGAACAGCAGCGCCGCCGCCGTGATGAAGATCTCCGGCTTGGTCAGGAAGTTGATGCCGCCCTTCAGGGCCTCGACCAGGAACATGATCGCCGCCCTACATCGGCCCCGAGATGCCGCCGTCTTTTCGGACGCGCCAGAAGTGCACGGCCATCAGCAGGCCGGCCACCAGCGGTATGCCGACACAGTGCAGCACGTAGAAGCGGAGCAGCGCGCCCTCGCCGACGAAGCGCCCGCCGAGCAAGGCGAAGCGGGCGTCCGAGCCCGCGTGCACCAGCTTGACGTCGCCCAGCGCCAGCAGCTGCGAGCCGGGCCCCTCGTAGCCGAGCACGGGAGTCGCGCGGGCCATGTTCGAGCCGACGGTGATCGCCCAGATCGCGAGCTGGTCCCACGGCAGCAGGTAGCCGGTGAACGACAGCAGCAGCGTCAGCACCAGCAGGATCACGCCGACGTTCCAGTTGAACTCGCGCGGCGGCTTGTAGGAGCCGGTCATGAAGACGCGGAACATGTGCAGCCAGACGCTGATCACCATCGCGTGCGCGCCCCAGCGGTGCAGCTCGCGCATGATGCCGAGCGGCACCTGCTCGGCGAGGTCGATGATGTCCATGTAGGCGTAGGCGACGGTGGGCCGGTAGTAGAACATCAGCAGCAGGCCCGTGAAGGTCTCGACCAGGAACAGGAAGAAGGTGATCCCGCCCATGCACCAGGTGAACTTCAGCCGCACCCCGCTCTTGCGGATCTTGACCGGGTGCAGGTGCAGGAAGACGTTCGTGAAGATCACCAGCGCACGGTTGCGCGAGTTGCTCGGCATGCCGTGGCGGAAGATCGACCGCCAGATCTGGGTCTCGGTGATGTAGTCCCAGGTCCGGCTCAGGAACGGCTGCTGGGGCTCGGTCGCCATACCTCTCGCACGCTCCTTCGCTGGCAGGCGAACGCTCGCGGCCTCCTCAGACCTTCAGGAAGGCCTCGGCGTTCTCCCACTCTCCTTTTTCCTGCTGGAACTTCATCGACTTGTCGACCAGGATCTGGCCGTCGTCCGCGAGCACGATGCGCGCGCGCTCGAGCGGTCGCGGCGCGGGGCCCTCGAAGTTGACCCCGCTGCGATAGAAGCCGCTGCCGTGGCAGGGGCACTTGAACTTGTTCTCCGCCGCCAGCCAGTTGGGCGAGCAGCCGAGGTGCGTGCAGACGGCGATCAGCGCGAAGAAGCCCTCGGGCTCGCGCACGATCCAGACGCCGAAGGCGTCCTTGAAGCGGGTGTCGACCTCGCCGACGTTGAACTCGGCGGGGAAGCCCGCCTTGAACGACTGCGGCGGCTCGAACAGCACGTTCGGGAACAGGAAGCGCGCCGTCGCCACCAGGCCGGAGGCGCAGGCGGCGGAGAAGGCGGTCCAGCCGAGGGGCAGCGTCCACAGGAAGCCGCGGCGCGAGACCGCGGCGTTCGCCGCAGCGGGTGCGTTTCCCGCCGCGGCCGCTGAAGCTGCGGGCGTGTCTGCCTTCTCTTCAGCCATGAGGACTCCCCCGCAAGCTGAACGGCCAGCGACTCCTTGAGTTGAGAGCGGCTATTGTAGCGGCGAGGGGAGGGCTGTCAAGGAGTCGGACGCGCGGCGCGGGCGGCCAGCGCCTCGCGCGCGGCGTCGCGCACGCGCAGGTTCGGATCGGCGTCGCGCAGCCGCGCGAGCGCAGCCTGGATCTCCTCGTCGGCGAAGCCCGCGGCCACCGCCACGGCCTGCAGCAGCGCCTCGTCGCGTTGCTCGGGCGCCACCTCGGGCAGCCGCTCGAGCGCGTCGCGGTCGAGCATGCCCGCGAGCAGCGGCAGCGCGGCCGGGTCGCGCCGGCGGCCGAGGGCCAGCGCCGCGTTCCAGCGCACGTCGAGCGCCGCGTCCTCGAGCGCGGGCCGCAGCGCCGCCGCCGCCGCCTCGCCCGGCAGCGCCCCGAGCGCGTGGACGGCGGCCTTGCGGACGCCCGCGTCCCCGGAGGCGGCAGCGCGCGCGAGCTCGGGCGTCGCGGCCGGGTCGCCGAGCGCGCCGAGCGCCCAGGCGGCGAAGATGACCGTCTCCGAGTCGGAGTCGGGGCCGCTCTCGCGCAGCACCTCGGCGAGGGCCGGCACCGCCTGGCGGTCGCCCAGCCGCCCGAGAGCGAGCGCCAGGTAGCGGCGCACGCGCGGGTCGTCGGCCTTCGTGTCGCGGAAGAGCAGCAGCAGCTCCTCGATGAAGCGCGGGTCCTTGAGCGCCGGGTCCTTGCCGGCCTGCAGCAGCTTGGCGAGCTCGAAGGCCGCCTGCCAGCGGCGGTTGGCGCCGCCCTGGCGAACCTCCGCCAGGTAGTCGCGCGCACCACGCCCCTCGGAGGCGATCAGGCCGAAGACGACGAAGACCGCCACGCAGACGGCGACGATCGAGAGCGGAAACACGAAGAACTGCAGCACCAGGAAGGGAGTCGACTGGCGCTCGGGCGTCCCGGGGTTCTGCTCGCTCAACGCGACTGGTCCCGGAGCAGGCGGAGGCTCAGGAGCGCGTCCGGCCGCCGAGCCGCCGCAGCGTCTTCTCGACGTCGACGATCAGCGCTTCCGAGGTGCTCTCGATGTTGTCGAACAGGCCGTGGAACTTGCCGTAGTCGGCCTGCGCCGGCTCGGTGGCCTCGTCGGCGATCTTCTCGAGCCGCGCCGACCATTCCATCAGCTTGGTCAGGCTGTCCTCGCCGTGCGAGTCCATCTGCGACGACTCGATGCGACCGATGTCGAGCCCGCGCAGGAAGGCGCCGATCTCGCGGCGCCGCTGCTTGGCGCGCTCGATCACACCCTGGAAGCTCTTCTTCGGGGCCGGCCGGTTGGGCGCCGAGGCGTCGACGGCGCCGGTGGCGAAGCGCTGCTGCAGCGCCAGGTACTGCTTGTCGAGGTCGCCCTTGTGCGCCAGCGGGTCGCCGGGCGGCCGCTTGGTGATGACCTCCTGCGGGCCGGCCTCGCCGACCGGCTTCTGCGTGGCGATCACGCCGCGGAAGAGATACTGGATCTCCTCGAGCGTCTGGGTGCCGCCCGGCAGCAGCAGGTCGCCCGGCGCCAGCGGCTGGCCGTCGGGGCCGCGGCGCAGGAAGAGCGGGCTGCGGCGGGAGGACTTCTTCGAGGGCGGCCGCGTCGCCGGCGCGCCGGCCGGCCGCGCCGGTGCGCCCTTGGCGGGCGGAGCCGCCTTCGGCCCTTTGGCGGGCGGCGCCGGCTTCGCTCCCTTCTCGGGCTTCGCCGGGACGGCGGCCTTCGCGGGCTTCACGAGCTTGGCCGGCTTCGCCGGCCTGGCGGCGGGCCTGGCCTTGGCCTTCGGGGCAGGGGCCTTGGCCCTCGGCTTCGCCTTGGCCTTCGCCGCCGGCCTGGCCTTGGGCTTGGACTTGGCGACCGGCTTCGCCTTCGGGCGGCTCTTCGTCTTCTTCTTGTCCTTGGCGCTCGACATGGCTCGCGTCTCTCGTCCGTTAACGCCTCGGCTCCCGCGAGGGAGCTAGGGCAGGAATCGCTCGGGGTGCCTGAGCTTCTCCGGCAGGTAGGTGTCCATCACGTAGTTCAGGTCGTGCTTGGCGAAGGCCTGCTGCTCGGCGCGCACGCCCAGCTTCAGCAGCTGCTCGAGGGCGCGCGCCCAGTCCTTGTAGTGCTGGAAGAACGGGTCGTTCTTGATCGCGTCTTTCGCGCGCTTGACGTCGATGTCCTTCAGCGGATGGGTGGGCAGCTTGTAGTCGAGGATGTCCTGCGGCGTCACGCCCAGGAAGCGCGCCTGCGGCACGCAGAAGAACTCGTTCAGGTGAGCGTTGTTGCCCGAGCCCACCTTCAGCGTGCGGTAGATGTTGGCGATGCCGTAGGGATCGCAGTCGACGAAGACGTAGACCGGGATCCTCTTCTCGTCGGCCAGGCGCCGGATGAAGCGGCGCACCGCGCGCGTGGGGACGCCCGCCATCGAGACCAGGATGCAGCCGGTCTGCTCCCAGAAGCGGTGGCGGTTCAGGCGTTCGAAGATGCCGCCCGTCTCGATCGCCAGGATGAACTTCGCCTTGGTGCGGAAGCCGAGGTGCTCCACCTCGGACGGCACGCCGTAGGCGCCCGAGCCGAAGCGCGTGCAGTCGATCTCCTCGACGTCGTTCGAGCCCATGCGGCGGTCGACCACCACCAGCTCGCCCGCCACCAGGCCGCCGTGCTCGTCGGGCGTGAAGCAGAGCTGCTCCTTGTTGACGCCGAAGAGCGCCTCGATGTCGTCCAGGATGGTGTCGGACTCGACCTGCTCGTCACAGCGCGCCTCGTCCCAGTTCTTGGTCTGGTAGTAGGCGTCGCGCTTGGTCGCACGGTCGTCGGTCTCGATCAACCGCTTGGAGAGCGCGATCATGCGCATGGTCTGGGCGAAGGTCTTCACGGTGGAAACGGTGAGCGTCCGCTCCTTGCGCTTGCCCAGCATCTCGAAGTGGCCGCGCTTGACCGAGTAGCGCACGTTCGAGAGGTTGCGCAGCGGGAACTTCATGGACGGCTTGCGGCCGGCCACGATCCTGCCGTGGATCTCCTGCGCGGAACCGACGATCTTGCCGACGACGGGGCTTTGGGCGGGGCTGGACTTGGCCAAGAACGGCCGATTGTATCACGCCGGCGCGGCCCCCGCGGGCCGCGCCGGCTGCGGTGCGTCAGCCGTTGACGACGGCTGCGAGGCGGCGGCGGCTCTCCCGAACGCTCTCGGAGAGGTCGCGCCCGTGGCGCGCCAGCGCCTCGCGCTCCTCCTCGAGGCGGCGCGCCACGCGGCGGCGCGTCTCGGCCCCGGAGGCCGGCGCGTAGAGCAGGCCCAGGGCGGCGCCGACGAGGCCTCCCGTGATCGCGATCCCGGTGTACTTCAGCGCCTTCGACATGGTGTCTCGCTCGTCTCCTTTCGCGGCGCGGCGGAGGGCCCGCGCGCCTGGCACGCGAGAGAGCAAGCGGGATGCCAGGCGCAAGCGGTGGCGAGAGCCCGGTTCGGGCCTCTGTTCGCCTGCGGCGTGGCTGGACGGCGCGGCCGCTGTGGCGCGGGCGCGACAGCTGAGGCTCGTGAGCCGCAGGCCTACTTGGGCGAGACCGTGAAGGAGGAGACCCGGCGCAGGCGCTCGCACAGCACGTGCAGGACGCCGCGCACGATCTCGATGTTGCCCGCCATCAGCTCGGAGAAGGTCTCGCGGTCCAGGCGGAACAGGCGGGTGTCGGCCACGGCCTCGACCGACGCGGAGCGCGGCTCCGGGTCGAGCAGGGCCAGCTCGCCGAAGATCTCGCGCTCGCCGAGCTGGTTGAGCGTGCGCTCGCCGTCGAAGACGCGCACGCGGCCCTCGACCACGACGTACATGCTGTCGCCCACCTCGCCCTTGCGGAACACGATCTCGCCGCGCTCGTACTCGACCTCTTCCAGGATCGCGGCCACCTCGGCGAGGATCTCCTCCGAGGTCTCCTCGAACATCTGGACGCCCTTCAGGAGCATGACCTTCTCGATCAGCAGCATCGGTTCGTCCTTTGCATCGGCGCGCCCGGCCAGGCGGCCTTGCGCCCAGCCCGCGGTCTGCCGGATCAGCGGATCCTCGCCGCGGAGCGCCTCGAGGGCACCCGCCAGCGTCCGCAGGCGCAGGGCGCCCACCGCCTGCACCGCGGTCGCCCGCGTCCAGCCGCGCATGTAGCGGAGGTCGCGCTCGAGCACGTCGCGCAGCCGCCCGGGCACGTCGAGCGCCGACTGCGGGAAGCGGGCCTCCAGCGGGTAGGCCGTGGTTTCGGGCCGCGCGTCGAGCAGGGGCAGCAGGAAGCTCTTGAGCTCGCCGGGCAGCGTGATGTCGAGGATCTCCATCGCGTAGGCGCGGCGGTCCTTCGAGGCGCTGCGCACGTTGTCGCGGGCGCGCTGGATGGCGTCGCGGTCGAACAGGCAGGTCAGCAGCGCGTAACAGCGCTCGCGCACCTGCTCGAGCTCGGAGAGCAGCGCCAGCCGCACCCGCACCAGCTCCTCGCGCTCGCTCAGGTCGCGCGCGGCGGCCAGGCACCAGGCGGCCGCCTCGGCCTCCTCGTGCAGGCGGCGCAGCAGCAGGGCGCGGTCGGCCGGCGCCGCGGCGAAGCCCACGCGCTCGAGCGCGGCGAGCACCGCGCCGCGCACCGCGGCGTCCGGGAAGTCGAGCCGCGCGCGGAGCGCAGCGCCCGCCTCGGGTCCACCGATCTGCGCCAGCACGCGCACGAGCTGCAGCAGCATGCCGCGGCGCGCGCCCGGCAGCAGGCGCGCCTCGATCTCCGGCACCACCGAAGCACCGCCTTGCGCGAGCGCGCTGGCGGCGACGCCCGCGTAGGCCGGGTGCGCCAGGTTCTCGAACAGCGCCGCGCGCAGTTCCGCGCCGTCGAGGCGACCCGCCGCGCCGAGCGCCGCCCGCCGCACGCGCGCTTCGGGGTCGCGCGCCAGGGCCGCCAGCAGCGCCTCGACGCCGCACTCGCCCGCGATCTGGGCGGCCAGCAGGCGCTCCGACGCATCCCCGGAACGCGCGAGGCCGGCGAGCCGCTCCAGCCCGCAGCCACGGGCCTCTGCATTCTGGCCGCCGATCAGGCCGGCGATCGCGCCGCGCCGCACGAGCGGGCTCGGGTCGTTCAGGCAGCCGAGCAGGTCGTCGCGCGCCTCTGCGCCCGCGATCCTCGCCAGCGCCCGCAGCGCTGCTCCCCGCACCGCCGCGTCGTCCTCGCCGGCCAGGCGCCGCCGGATCGGCGCGATCGCAGCGGCCACGGCCAGTGCGCCCAGCCGCTCGAGCGCGTAGCGCCGCACGCCAGCGTCGCGGTGCTCGAGGCTCTCGATCAGGGCATCGCCCAGCCCGGGATACTCGGCCTGCTCGAGCATGTGCAGCGCGAACAGCACCTCCTCCGGCTGCTCGCTGCCGAGCTTGGTCCGCATCAGCTCGACGCTGGTGCCGTCGTGGAGCGCTGCCGCCGCCTCGTCGTCGAGCAGCAGCCGGCGCTTCAGGACGTCGAGCAGCGAGCGGCCATAGGCGGCTGCGGCGCGCCGCGCGAGCCAGACCCAGGCTGCGAAGCTCGCCAGCAGCACCCAGGCGAAGCGGGCCGGGTCGTACTCGAGCACCGCGCTGAACAGCAGCATCACGCCGCCGGCGACGCCGATCGTGACGGGCGTGAAGATGGTCTCCACCGCGATCTGCGCCGCCAGCCGCTGCTCGCTCTTGAGGGGCTGGTAGAGCACCTTGAAGGACGGGTTGTCGATCGGGTGCTTGAGCGTCTTGTAGATGCCCTGGTTGGCGATCACCAGCCAGAACAGCAGCGCCGGCTCGCCGCCCGCCGCCACCAGCGCCAGGCTGCACAGCACGTGCGTCAGCGGCAGCACCAGCAGGCCGACGCGGATGCCGTAGCGCGTGAGCAGCGGGCCTGACAGGAACACCCGCGTGAGGAGCGACAGGGCCTGGGTGGCGCCCGAGAAGATGCCGAAGAAGCCGGCCAGGTTGCCGACGTCGCGGTAGCGCGACTGCATCTGCTCGAGGAACGCGAAGTCGACGAAGTACTTGCCGAAGACGGCCAGCACCGCCAGGCCGACGACGATCGCGAGGTACGGGTCCGCCAGCACCGCGCGCAGCTGGGAGCGCAGCGAGCCCGGCGCCGCGCGCCGGCCGCGTCGCGTCGGGGCGGCAAGCGGCGCGGCGGCCTCGTGGCGCTTCAGAACGGCCACCAGCAGCGCCACGCAGCCGAGCAGGCCCGCCGCCGAGAGCAGCAGCAGGTTCGGCACGCCCACGAACGCGACGAACAGGGGCACCGAGAAGGAGCCCAGGATGCGCGCCACCACCTCGCCCGAGCCGACGAGACCGAACAGCCGCTTGGCCTGGCGCACGTCGTAGATGCGCGCCGCCACCGCCCAGTACTCGAGGTCGGTCAGGATCGACAGCACCCGGTACCAGACGAGCGCGCCGAACACCAGCCAGGCCGCGTCGCTGATCGCGAGCCCCAGGCGCACGCACAGCACGGAGACGAACAGCACGCCGAGCGTGCCGACCATCAGCTGGCGGAAGCCGGTGCGCTCGCGCGCCTTCGTGTAGGCGGCGCCCGCCGCCACGTTGAGCAGCGCGGCCGCCACGTAGACCCAGGGCAGGTGCTGCTTCTCGAAGCGCGCCAGGAACAGCGCCGACGCCGCCGTCTCGAAGAAGACCGTCGACACGCCCATGAAGAAGGAATGGGCGGTCATCAGCGCCGCCGTGCGCTCCTCGCCGGGCTGAACGCCCAGGAAGCCGAGCCGGCCTGCGTTCGGGTTCAAGGACGGGCTGCCGTCGGCGTCGGCCTCAGGCCTGGGCTTTCGACGGCTCCCTCCGGTACTTCTTGAGGACGGAGGTCATCTTCTCGCGATCGACCGGTTTCATCAGGTAGTCGGCGGCGCCGAGCGAGTAGCCGATGTTCTTCTGGTCCATCATCGTCAGCACGACCACCGGGATCGCCTTCAGCGCCGCGTCCGCCTTCAGCGCCTGCAGCACGCTCCAGCCGTCCATGGTGGGCATCTGCACGTCGAGCACGATCACGTCCGGGGGCTGCTCCCGCGCCAGCCTGAGGCCCTCCTCGCCGCTCTGGGCCGAGATCACGCGGAAGCCCTCCTTGCCGAGGAAGCGCTTGATCAGATCGTGCACCGTCGGATCGTCGTCGATCACCAGCACCGGCGAGCCGTCCTCGGGGAGCCGCGGCTCGGGCGCGCCTTTCGCGGCGGCCTCGGCGTCCTTCTTCTCGACGACCGCGGGCAGCGAGATGGTGAAGGTGGTGCCCTTGCCGGGCTCGCTCCGCACCGTGACGTCGCCGCCCATCATCTGGCAGAACTTCTTGGTGATCGCGAGCCCGAGGCCGGTGCCGCCGAACTTGCGCGTGGTCGACTCGTCGGCCTGCGAGAAGGCCTGGAACAGCCGTCCCATCTGCTCGGGCGTCATGCCGATGCCCGTGTCGCTCACCGCGAAGCTCAGCCACTCGCCGTCCGCGAGCGCCTCGCGCGTGATCTGCAGCCGCACCCTGCCGTGCTTGGTGAACTTGGAGGCGTTCGAGAGCAGGTTGAACAGGCCCTGGCGCACCTTGGTGACGTCGGCGTGCATGCTGCCGAGCTCGGGCGGGCACGCGACCTCGATCTCGTTCTGGTTCTTCTCGATCAGCGGATGCACGGTGGCGACCACGTCGTCGATCATCGGCTTGATCTCGAAGCTCTCGAGGTACATGTCCATCTTGCCGGCCTCGATCTTCGAGATGTCGAGCACGTCGTTGATCAGGCCCAGCAGGTGCTTGCCGGCGCCGTGGATCTTCTTGAGGTCGGGAATGAAGCTCTCCTCGCCGAGGTCCTGCGCCTCCTCCGTCAGCATCTCGCTGTAGCCGAGGATCGCGTTGAGCGGCGTACGCAGCTCGTGGCTCATGTTGGCGAGGAACATGCTCTTGGTCTTGTTCGCCGCTTCCGCGGCGTCCTTGGCGACGCGCAGCTCTTCCTCGTAGCGCTTGCGCTCGGTGATGTCCTGCGCCACGCAGACGTAGCCCTGGATGTCGCCGCCGGCGTCGCGCATCATCGAGCTCGCGTAGGAGACCGGGATCGTGTGGCCGTCCTTGGCGAAGTAGATGGTCTCGACCTTGAGCGAAGAGGCCATGCGCGCGATCGTGGAGCGGCCCGCGTCCAGGAACAGGTCGCGGCAGATCACGCTGAACGGCTGGCCGGCCAGCTCCTCCTCCGAGTAGCCCAGCAGCCGCTGCGCCGCGCGGTTGACGGTGCGGATCCTGCCCTCGCCGTCGAGCACCACCAGCGTGTCGGCCATCGAGCGGATGATCTCGTCCACGTACGACTTGGAGACGGTCGTCTCGCGCAAGCTGCGCGTCATCGCGGTGAAGGAGGCGGCGAGGTCGCCGACCTCGTCGTTGGCCAGCAGCGGGATCGGGCTCAGCTCCTGGAAGCGCCCGGCCGCCACCTGCCTGGTCGCCTGCGACAGCGCGCTGATGGGCACCACCACCCGCCGCGTCAGCACCAGCAGCAGCGCGAAGAACACCACGAAGGCGACCGAGCCGATGATCACGTTCTGGCGGGACTGCTGCTGCACCACGTCCACCGTCGCGACCAGGCCGTTGCGCAGCCGGTTCTCGCGCCTCGAGGTCAGCGCGGCGAGGTCGGTCGAGAGCGCCCGCTGCAGCTCCGCAACCTGGTTGAGCAGGGAGGTCTCGCCCTCGGTGAACTGGCCGAGGTCGCGGCCCTCCTTGCCCGCGCGGGCGAGGGCCTGGGCGATCTCGCGCGCCTTCGGGTAGTAGACCTCGAAGTCGGAGCGGATCTTCGTCACCTCGGCCCGACCGGCGCCCGGCGACGCGTCTTCCAGCCGCTGCACGTGCTCGAGGAACAGGGCGCGTTCCGAGTCGGTCTGCTCGAGGAGGTCCTCCTCGCCCGTCTGGATGTAGGCCTGGAACAGGCCCTGGATCTCCTCGTAGCGCGAGTTGAGGTAGGTCGCCTCGACGAACTGGGGAAAGGCCTGGTCCTTGACGTCGTCGAGCTCGCGGGTGACGGTGCGGGCGGTCTGGAGCCCGAAGTAGATCATCGCGCCCAGCACGGCCGTGAAGCCGGCCAGCAGCATCGCGAACTTCAGGCCGAGCGAAAGGCGCATCCGCCTACCTGGTGACCTCGACCGCCTTGGCGCGTGCGTCGAGCGCGCCCGTCTCGATGATCCCGATGCCCCCGGGCTGGCGGGCCACGAACTCGATCACCTGCTCGGAGCTGCGGAAGGTCTTGGGGGCGGTGCCGCCGCCCGAGAACAGCTGCCGCTTCCAGTAGGCCCGGTACTGGGCGACGCTCTTGTTGAGCGCGCTGTCGAGGAAGGCGCGGCCGAGGGCGCCGTCCTCGTCGGGCAGCGCCGGCACGATGCGCGTGCCGGTGGCCTCCCACAGCGTCTTCTTGCCGAGGTAGATGCGCGAGAGGTCGTCGACCGGGATCCGCGCGAGCTTGCTGCCGGTGTTGACGATCACGGTGTAGGGCTCCGCGGCGTGGAGCACCGGCGCGGCGAGCCAGGCGATGCAAGCGGCGATCAGGAGGCGTCGCATCAGAACCCCAGCACCACGGCCGTCTTGATCTCGGAATAGCCGCGGCCCGGAAACTTCGCGAGACTCGAGTTCTCCCCGCCCTTGAAGTAGTTGTGCTCGGCCTTCAGCTGGAAGCTCTTCGCGATCTCCCAGTTGATGCCCAGGATCCAGTCGAAGCCGTGGTCGCCGGAGATGCTCGTGTCGGGGTCCACGAAGTCGAGCCGCATGTAAGGCGTCACCCCGTTGTCGAGGTGCCAGGAGGGCTGCAGGTAGAACCCGAGCTGGGTGACGCCGGAGCGGCCGGCGACGTCTGGGGTCAGCTTGGCGAGCGCGACCTCGGACAGCAGCCGGAAGCGCGAGAGCCCGAGCTCCGCCTCGAAGCCGTTGCTGACGATGCGGCCGAGCTCCGGGTCCGCGGACTCGTCGACATAGAAGGAGTAGCCGAAGCGCAGCGAGTCGGTGGGCTCGTAGCGGACCCGGCCCGCCACGGCCTTGAAGCCGTTGTCGTCCTCCTCGAACGGGTTGGTGTTCTCCTGCTCGCCGTTCGAGACCTGCAGGTCGTAGCTGAAGTTCTTCTCGCCGATGACACCGTCCCCGTGGAGCGCGATGCCGGTCCCCCAGCGCGGGTAGAAGCGGAAGGCGTCGTCGACGATGCGATCGGTCTTGTTCAGGCTGGCGGCCTCCTTGACCGTGAGGAAGGCCGGCTTCGCCGTGTGGATCTCGTTGAAGACCCCGAAGGGCGTGAACATCTTGCCGAAGCGGAACTTGAAGAGGTCCGAGAGCGTGTACTCGACGAAGCCGTACTCCATCACCACGTTGCCGCGCCCGTCCTCGCTGGCGGGGCCGTGCTCCCAGGCGAGGTCGGCCGCCACGCGCACGCGCTCGGTCGCGTGGACGTTCAGCACCAGGTCGAAGCCGTCGGCGTCGAACGAGCCGTTCGGGTCGCCGTTGCCCTCCTTGTCGAGCTGCTTCTCGAACTCGAAGCTGGTGTAGCCGTTGATGGTGATGCGGTCGAAGATCTCCTGGGCGGAAAGGGGAAGCCCGGCCGCCAGCATGATCGCGGCCGGCAGCGCCCGTTTGAGCAGCATCTCGCCTCCTCGGTTGCCTGCCGTCTCGCCCCTCGAACGCTGGCCCGGGCCAGCCGGGAGGCCGCCGCTCGGGTGCTTTTCGTCGACCTTCCTCGCTGAGGCGGCGCGAGCATAACACGAGGAATCAGAGGGTTTTGGGTAGAATGGCGCCGCTCGATCCCGCTTTGCTCGGAGTCGCGGCCGGCCGTGAAAGGAGGGCGTTCAGTGCAGCGCAAGATCACGCTTTCGAAAGGCACCTTCCTCTGGGATGCCGGCGACTCGGCCCGCACCATCGCGGTGCTCGAGCGCGGCCGGCTCGGGGTTCGCGTCGGCGACAAGCTCGTGGGGCTGATCCCGCCGAAGAGCGTCCTCGGCGAGAGCGCCCTGCTCGGGCTCGACGGCTCGGCGCAGAAGCGCACGGCCGCGATCGAGGCGCTGGAGGAAGACACGCTCGTCACCGAGTACCCGGTGCAGGTGTTCCGCCAGGTGTTCGACTCCGGCAACCACGGGCTGGGCCACCTGATCCTGCTGACGCTGATCGGCCACACCTGCCGCAACTACCTGCTGATCACCGCCGCGCACCGCGAGCGGGCGGCGGTCACGGCGCTGCTGCAGGGCGAGGTGCGCGCCCTCGGCCAGCTCGCCTCGCAGATCAAGGGCATCACCAGCTGGGACGACCTGTACTTCACGTTCCAGTTCCTGTTCCAGGTGCGCGACAACTCGGATGCCGTGCGCGCGCGGCTGGTGCGCCATCTGTCCGGCGAGTCCGAGGCCCTGATCAAGGCCTCCGAGATGATCCGCGACATGCTGAAGGGCCACGACGTGGCCGCCTACTTCGACCAGGTGATCGCGGACGAGCGCGAGAAGGACAAGTGGCTGGAGCAGTCGAAGGAACGGTAGCCTGAGCATGGTCCTCTCGTTCTTCTCCGGCGGCAGGCAGGCCCAGAGCGTCGAGGACCTGATCGCGCGCAAGAAGTACGCACAGGCCGTGGAGATGCTGCGCGCCCAGTTCCAGGCGGGCAGCCGCGAGTCGCGGCTGCGCCTGCAGCTCGCCGACGTGCTGGTGCTGGCGGGCAAGGGCAAGGAGGCGGTGCCGATCCTGCTCGGTCTCGCCGACGAGTTCGCGGTCGACGGCTTCGCGGCCAAGGCGATCTCGGTCCTGAAGAAGGTCCAGAAGCTGGAGCCGGGCCGCAAGGACGTCGACCGCCGGCTGGCGGGCCTGATCAAGGAGAAGCAGCGCGACGTGCCGACCTCGGCGCCGCGCGCCGCCGCCTCGGAGTTCGGCATGGAGGAGATCGGCATCGAGGCGGCCCCCGTGGCCGCCGCCGCCTCGACGCCCGCTTCCGACGTGATCGCGCCCGACCAGTCGCTGCCGGGCTTCGACGCCTTCGAGAAGGCGGCCGCGGCCTTCGCCGGCGAGCCCGCCCCGGCTCCGGACGCCGGCGCCCTGGGAGACGACCTGCTGGGCGTCATCCAGCAGGTGCTCGAGGACAGCCGGCCCGCGCCGCTGGCTCCCGTCGCGCGGCCCGCGGCGGACAGCCCGCTCTTCGGCAACTTCTCGGAGGACGAGCTGGTCGCGGTGATCGGCGGCCTGGAGCTGAAGACGTTCGAACCCGGCGACATCCTGATCACCGAGGGCGAGCGCAGCGACAGCCTGTTCGTGCTCACGGCGGGCGTCGTCCGCGCGTTCGTCAGGAACCAGGCGGGCAGGAGCGTGCCGGTGCGCGAGATGAGCGAGGGCGCCTTCTTCGGCGAGGTCTCGGTCCTGTCGGGTCAGCCGCGCAGCGCGACGGTCACCGCCTGCACCCGCTGCGAGCTGCTCGAGCTCGATCGCGCCACGCTCGACGCCATCTGCGGCACCCACCCGCACGTGCGCGAGGTGCTGCGGCAGTTCTACGACCAGCGAGCGCGGAGCGAGCCGGAGCTGCGCGCGCGCTCCGGCCAGTAGGGGGGCGGCCGGCTCTAGGAGGCCGAAGCCGCGGTCTTCTTGTCGAGCAGCGCCTGGATCTTGCCGAGCAGGCGCGGGAGCTCGACCGGCTTGGTGTCGTAGTCGTCGCAGCCGGCCTGCAGCGCCTTCTCCTTGTCCCCGGCCATCGCATGCGCCGTCAGCGCGATCACGGGGATCTCCCTGGTCGCTTCGTCGCCCTTGATGATGCGGGCGGCCTCCCAGCCGTCGATCTTGGGCAGGCTCATGTCGAGCAGGATGATGTCGGGGCACTCCGAGCGCGCCATGTCGACGCCCTGCTGGCCGTCGACCGCGATCGCCAGCGTGTAGCCGCGGCGCTCGAGGCGGCGGGACAGCATGTCCCGATTCATCTCATTGTCTTCGACCAGAAGGACTTTCGGCATCGCAGAGACCGCCGAAAGTCTAGCATGGGGCCGCGCTAGACCATCTGCTCCCGGCTCTTCTCGAGGATCTCGCGCAGGCTCTTCACGACGCGCGTCTCCTCCTTCTCGGGCAGCGCCAGGATCTCCTTCAGCGCGACGCCGATGTGGGGGATGAAGCGGTCGATGTAGGACTTCTTCTTGGCCTCGGCGTCGGCGCGGCGGCGGTGGCGGATGTGGGCGCCCAGCTTGCGCCCCGCCTCCATCAGCGCCAGGCGCAGCTCCTTCACGATCTCGGGATAGTGCGCGATCGCCTCCTTCGACTCGGAGGTGAACGGCACCCAGACCGACGCGATGTGGGCCATCAGCACCATCGGCCCGCTGGGCAGCGCGCCCTTCGACATCTGCAGCCCGTAGCTGCGCCAGTCGACGCTCAGCACCGCCTTGCTGATGGCGCAGGCCGAGGCCTGGTACTGCAACGGCACACGGTTGGCGAGGCGGAACACCTCGACGAGCTCGTCGCCCGGAAGCTGCCCGCCGTAGGCGAGCCCGACCTCGACCTGGAAGGGGTTGCCGCGATAGACGGAGGGCGGCCGCGTGACCGCCTCGAAGTGGTCCGCCGCGAAGCGGCGCTGGAGGCCGGCCAGGATCGCCTCCTCGCCGATCGGAGACAGGCAATTGGTGGGCGGCGCCATCAGCTTCACGGACTGCAGCGCCTTGTGCAGGCGCTCCACCGCGGCCGGGTCGAGGTCGCGAGGCCGGTTGGTCGGCCGCAGCTTTGCCGCCGCGGCGACCTCGGCGACCACCTTGTCGGTGACGCGCGAGAAGTCCTGCTTGAGCGCGGAGGAGAGGTTGCGCGCCGGCGTGTCCTGCAGCATCCGCATCAGGCGGCCGAGCTCGACGCCGTACGGGTGGGGCTTGATCTCGCGCGGCTCCTCCGGCAGCACCGAGACCGCGCGCTCGTAGCGCACGGGGTCGCCCGCGGGCGGCGTGTAGAGCACTTCGGCGTGCGGGTTGGCGAGCGCCGTCTGCTCCACGTAGTCGTCGACCGAGCGGCGCCCCTTCTTGTAGGTCGCCTCGAGCTCGATCTCCACGCGGGTGCCGTGGTCGACGTCCCACTCGCAGGTCTCGTCGCGCAGCACCAGCGGCTCGTTCTTCTTGGTGTCGACGGTGACCTCGAACAGGTGCGCCGGCGCGCGGCCGCCGGTGCGGCTGCGGATCAGGACCGGCTTGCCGGTCGTGAGCTGGCCGTACATGCCGGCGGCCGAGACGCCGATGCCCTGCTGCCCGCGCTGCTGTTTCAGCGTGTGGAACTTGGAGCCGTAGAGCAGCTTGCCGAACACGCGCGGGATCTGCTTGCGTACGATGCCCGGCCCGTTGTCCTGCACCGCGATCCGGAAGCGGTCCTCGGCCAGTTGCTGGATCTCGACGCGCAAGGCAGGCAGGATGCCGCCCTCGCTGCAGGCGTCGAGCGAGTTGTCGACGCACTCGCGCACCGCCGTCAGCAGGGCCTTTTGCGGGTTGTCGAAGCCGAGCAGGTGGCGGTTCTTGACGAAGAACTCCGAGACCGAGATCTCGCGCTGCTTCTGCGCGAGCGCCTCGGCGGTGCGGCGCACGGGTGGCGCCGCGGCGCGGGTCGCCGGCTGCGCCGCGTCGCCCGGTGGTGCGCCGCCAGCGGGCGGCTGTGGCCTGCCCGCCGTTTCCGCCGCGGCTCCGGCGTCGCTCGGGGCGGCCGCGAACAGATCCAGCTGGGGCTTCGCAGGCTTGCGCCCCGGACGCTTCTTGCCGGCCTTGCTCAACGGAGGGAACCTCCTCGAAACCGCGAGAGCTTAGCAGAGCCAGCGTCGCCGCCCGGGCCGCGCGCGCGGCTTTCGCGCCGGGAGCGTGCCAGAATCCGCCCGGCGACCCGCGCGATGGCCACCTCCCACACCCACCCGCTCGCCCTGCGCGTCGACCAGCTGAAGCTCCAGCTCGGCCGCGTGATCCTCGGCAACCCCGACGCCATCGAGAACGTGGCGATCGCGCTGCTCTCGGGCAGCCACCTGCTGATGGAGGACGTGCCCGGCGTGGGCAAGACGACACTGGCCAAGGCGCTCGCGCGCTCGATCTCGGGCGAGTTCAAGCGCGTCCAGTTCACCCCCGACCTGCTGCCGACCGACATCCTCGGCTCCTCGATCTACAACCCGCGCGACGGCAGCTTCAGCTTCAAGCCCGGGCCGATCTTCGCCAACATCCTGCTGGCCGACGAGATCAACCGCGCCTCGCCGCGGACGCAGTCGAGCCTGCTCGAGGCGATGAGCGAACGCCAGGCCTCGATCGAGGGCCGCACCTACCCGCTGCCGGCGCCGTTCATGGTGATCGCGACGCAGAACCCGATCGAGTTCCACGGCACCTATCCGCTGCCCGAGGCCCAGCTCGACCGCTTCGGCCTGCGGCTCTCGCTGGGCTATCCGCCGCAGGAGCAGGAGCTCGAGGTGCTCTACAGCCAGTTCCACCACCACCCGCTCGACGACCTCGAGCCGGTGCTGGACGCGGCCGCGGTGCTCGAGCTGCAGGCGCACGTGCGGGCGGTGCGCGTCGAGCGCGACGTCGGGCGCTACCTGGTGGCGCTGGCCGACGCCACGCGCCGCCATCCAGCGCTGCGCACCGGCTGCTCGCCGCGCGCGACGCTCGCGCATTTCCGGCTCGCCCAGGCGCGCGCCTTCGCGCGCGGGCGCGACTACGTGATTCCGGAGGACGCCAAGGCCGTCGCGGTCCCAGCGCTGGCGCACCGGCTGGGCCTCGACACCCGCGCGCGCTACTCGGGCGTGCAGAAGGAGCAGGTGGTGCGCGAGATCCTCGACCGCGTCGGCGTCGGGATGTGAGAGCCGGCGCGCTGGCGCGAGCCCTCGCACCGCTGCCATCCCCGTTCGGCGGCGCGCTGCTGCGAGCCTGGGAGGGCCGGCTCACCAGCCCCGGCCGCTGGCTGCTGGCAGCGACGGCGGCGCTCGGCCTGGTCGGCGTCGACACCCGGCGCTCGCAGGTGTTCGTGCTGTTCTCGCTGGGGGCGGCTGCCCTGCTGCTGGCCTGGCTGCTCACGCGCTGGCGCCGGCCGCGAGTGCTGCTGGCGTGCCGCCTCCCCGAGCGCGCGACCGCCGGCCGCGCGGCGCCCTTCGAGGCGCGCCTGGCGAGTGCCAACGGCCGGCCGCAGCGCGACCTGCGCTTCGCGCTGCCGCGCCCCGGCCGCTTCGGCGGCGGCCTGCGCTTGTCGCCCGCCGAGGTCCTGCTCGACGTGCCGGCTTCGGGCGAGCTGCGCCTCGAGCTGGCGCTGCTGCCGCTACGCCGCGGGCGTTACACGCTGCGCGGCCCCAGCGTCCGCGCCTGCGATCCGCTGGGGCTCGCCTGCGGTCCGCCGCGCTTCGTGCCGGGCGGCCCGCTGGTCGTCTACCCGCCCTTCTTCCGGCTCGAGAGCCTGGAGCTGCCGGTGGGCCGCCGCTACCAGCCGGGCGGCATCCCGCTCTCGTCGAGCACCGGCGACTCGATCGAGTTCGTCGGCACCCGCGACTTCCGCGACGGCGACTCGCTGCGCAACATCCACTGGCGCTCCTGGGCGCGCCGTGGCGCGCCGGTGGTGAAGGAGCACCAGGAGGAGTACTTCTGCCGCGTCGCGCTGCTGGTCGACACCGAGCTGCGCGAACGCCTGGGCGCCGCGCGCGCGCGCCGGGCCTTCGAGGCGGCGCTCTCGCTCGCCGCCAGCCACGCCGAGTTCTTCAGCCGCGGCGAGTACGTGGTGGACGTGCTGGCCGCGGGGCCGCAGCTCTACGACCTCAGCGCGGGCCGCAGCCTGGCCCACTTCGAGAACGTGCTCGACGTGCTGGCCAGCCTCGAGCCGACGCGGGGGCCGGCTTTCGAGGCGATCGCGCCGCATCTGTTCGAGCGGCTGTCGCGCATCTCGACGCTGGTGGCCATCCTGCTCGACCTCGATCCGGCGCGGGTCGAGCTGCTGCGGCGCGCGCGCGAGCTCGGCACGGAACTGCGCACGCTGGTCGTGCGCCAGGGCCCGCCGAGCCTGGCGCCGGAGGGGCTGCTGGCGCAGCTCGGCGAGATCGAGCTGTGGGCGCCGGCCGACGTCGAGCGCGCGCTCGCGCGCGAGGCCCCGCTTGCCTGAGTCGCTGCCCCGCATCGAGCGCCTGCTGCTGGCGCTGACCCTGGCCGCCGGCCTCTTCGCGGCGGGCGCCCTGGCCGCCGCGCCGCTGCTGCTGGCGGCCCTGGTCGCGCGCGAGCTCCGGCCCGCCGGCGACGTCGCCGCGCGCTGGCGCGGGATCGCCCGCGCCGCGGCGGATCTGCTGGTCCTCGGCGCCTTCGTCTTGGCCGGCGCCTGGACCCTGGGACCGCTCGACGCGGCCGATCTCGCGCGCCTGCGCCGGCCGCTCGCGCTGGCGCTCGGGACCGCGGCGGCCGCCGGGCTGGCGGGCGCGGGCCGCGGCTGGGCGCCGCATCGGTCGCTGCTGCCGGCCGCCCTCGCGCTCTTCGTGCTGGGAGCGCTCGACGCCGAGCCTCGCCGCTGGCAGGTGGCGCTCGCGACGGGCGCTGTCGCGCTCTCGGCGTGGCTGCTGCTGCGAACGGACGGCGTCGAGCGGCGGCCCCGGGCGCCCCGCCTCTGGCCGGCCGGCCTGTTCCTGCTGGCTGCGGGCGTTCTCGCCGCCTGGCTCGCACAGTCGCTGTCCTGGGCGCAGCCGCACGTGGAGGCCGCGGTGCTGCGCCTGCTGCAACCGGCGGGCGCGCAGTCGGGCGTCGACTTCTCCTTCACCTCGGGCATCGGGGACGTCGAAGCGCTGTTCCTGTCGCGCCGCATCGTGCTGCGCGTGCACACGAGCGTGCCGCAGCGCCTTCGCGCACGCGCCTTCGTCCGCTTCGACGGCCGCGCCTGGAGCGCCGGGCCGGCGTCCGCCGCCGAGGACCTCGTGCCGGCCCCGGCCCTGGCGCCGGCTTTCCGCCGTGAGTTCGGACCTCTGCCGGGCCGGCCGCTGGCGATCTCGCAGGCTGTCGCCGACGGGCGCATCGCGCGCGGCGCCGTGGCGACCCTCGTCGTGCACGTCGGACCGCACGCCGAGTCGCTGCTCGCGCCGGCGGGCATGCTGTTCGTGGCGCTGCCGGCGGAGGGCGCGCGCCTCGACAGCCAGGGCATCCTGACGCCGTCTCCCCAGGCGCGTGTCGAGATCTACGCGCTGCTCAGCCGGCCGGGGGCCGTCGCGGCCGGGGCCGAGCCCGCGGACGTCGCGCGGCTGCTGGAGCTGCCCGAGGATCTCGACCCGCGCCTGCGGACGCTGGCCGCCTCGCTCGCCGGCCCCGAGGCCGGCGTCGAGGCCCGGATCGCGGGCGTCCTCGGCCATCTCGCGCGAGGCTACCGCTACGCGCTCGGAGTGCCGCGCGGCCCCGGCCCGCCGTTGTCGCGCTTCCTGTTCGTGACGCGCGCCGGCTACTGCGAGTCGTTCGCGAGCGCCGCCGCGGTGCTGCTGCGCCTGCAGGGCGTGCCCACGCGCTACGTGGTCGGCTACGAGGTGCGCGACGAAGCGCGCGCCGGGGATCACTACGTCGTGCGCGAGCGCGACGCCCACGCCTGGATCGAGGCTTTCGTCCCCGGCCAGGGCTGGCGCGAGCTCGACCCGACGCCCTCCGCCGCGCGCAGCGCGCTGCTGGCCGAGGCGAGTCCCTGGCGCGCCAGCCTGCTCGAGGGCGCGCGGTCGTTCCTCGCCGAGCTGGGAGCGCGCCTGCGGACAGCGGGGACGGCGGCGGCCCTGCTCTGGCTCGTCCAGCTCGCGCGCGTTCCGCTGGGAACGCTCGTCGCGCTCGGCCTGGCGGCCCTGCTCGCCTGGCGGCTGCGCCGGACGCGTCTGGCGGCGGCCTCCGCGGCCGCGGTGGACCGGCGGGCGCCCGAGCTGCGCGCCCTCGCGCGCGGCGTCGACGCCGCCTTCGCCCGCGCCGGCCGGCCGCGCCCGGCGTGGCGCGCTCCGCTCGAGCATCTCGACTCGCTGCCGTCCGCGGCGCTGCCAGCGGCGAAGCGTGAGGTCCTCGCGCGCGCGATCGCGCGGCTGTATCGCGCCCAGTTCGCCGCCGAGCCGCTCGGCGCCGACGAGTGCTCCGCGCTGCGCGGCGGCCTGGGCGCGGCATAGACTGCGCGGGCATGCCGCAGGGCACTCCCTTCCACGCCCGCACGGCTCCGCTCAACGCGGGGCTGCTGTGGCGCGACTGGGCGGGCTATTTCGCCGCCAGCGCCTACGAGGTCCACCACGAGCGGGAGTACAACGCGATCCGCAGCGCCGCCGCGCTGATCGACATCTCCCCGCTCTTCAAGTACCGCATCACGGGCCGCGACGCCTGCCGCCTGATCGACCGGCTGGTCACGCGCGACGCGACGCGCCTGCTGCCGGGCCAGGTCGGCTATGCCTGCTGGTGCGACGCGGCCGGCAAGGTGCTGGACGACGGGACCATAGCCCGCGTCGAGGAGCAGGCCTACCGCTGGACCGCCGCCGAGCCGAACCTGCGCTGGATCCGGCAGAACGCGCGCGGCCTCGAGGTCCTGGTGGAGGACGTCTCGGAGGCGGTGGCCGCGCTCGCCGTGCAGGGCCCGACGAGCCGCGCCGTGCTCTCGGCGTGCGCCGAGGCTGACGTCGCCGGGCTGCGCTACTTCCGGCTCGTTCGGGGTCGGATCGCCGGCGTGCCGGTCGAGATCTCGCGCACGGGCTATACCGGCGACCTCGGCTACGAGCTGTTCCTGCCCGCGGCGGGCGCCGCCGCCGTTTGGGACGCGCTCGCCGCGGCGGGCGCGCCCTACGGCCTGACGCCGACCGGCATGCTCGCGCTCGACGTGGCCCGTATCGAGGCGGGCCTGATCCTGCTCGACGTCGACTACACGAGCGCGCGCAAGGCCCAGGCACTCGAGCAGCTCGTCTCGCCCGGCGAGATCGGGCTGGCGCGCCTGGTGCACCTGGACAAGGCGCCGTTCGTGGGCCAGGCCGCGCTGCGCCGCGAGCGCGACCGGGGCGGCCCGGCGCGGCGGCTGGTGGGCCTCGAGGCCGACTGGCGCGACGTCGAGCGGCTCTACGGCGAGCACGGGCTGGCGCCGGAGCTGCCCGCCGCCGCCTCGCGCGTGGCGGTGCCCGTCTACCGGGACGGCCGGCAGGTCGGCAGGGCCAGCAGCACCACCTGGTCGCCGACGCTGAAGAAGCTGCTGGCGCTCGCGCAGGTGCGCGCCGAGGACGCGGCGCCCGGCACCCCGGTCGAGCTCGAGCTCACCGTGCTGGCCCGCCGGCGCACGGCCGGCGCCACGGTCGTGGCCCTGCCCTTCTTCGACCCGCCCCGCAAGAAGGCCTGAGCCGGAGCGGCGGGGGGCCGCCGCCTAACGGCCGCGCGCGGGCCGCTTGCGGCGGAGCTCGCCGCCGCTCGCGCGCCCCGCGACGAGGCCGCCGAAGAAGACGTTGTCCATCTCCTTGACCAGCTGGTCCTCGGGCACCGCGCCGTCGGGACGGAACCACTTGTAGACCCAGAGCACCGAACCGAGGAAGGAGAACGCCGCGACCTTCGGGTGCACGGGCCGGATCTGGCCGTCGCGCACCGCCTCCGCGAAGGTCGTCTCGAGGAAGCGCACGTAGCGCTTCTTGCGCGCGTTGATCTGCGCGCGCGCCTCGCCGGTGAGCGTCGCGTGCTCGTGCAGGATGATCGTGATCTCCTTGCTCCAGCCGCGCGTCACCAGCCGGATGTTGCGCTCCATGCACGCGCGCAGCCGCTCGAGCGGATCCGCGATCCCGACCACCTGCGAGAGGACCTGTTCCTCGAACACGTCCATCCCGTAGTTCATGATCTCGATCAGCAAGTGCTCCTTGCTGCGGATGTAGTGGTAGAGGCCGGCCTTGGTCAGGCCGCAGGCGTCGGCGATGTCCTGGATCGAGGCGCCCTCGTAGCCGCGCTCGCAGATCACGCGGGCGGCGGTCTCGAGGATCTTGCGGTGGCGGTCGCGCGGGTGCTCGCCGGCTTCGTTCTGCTTCATGGGAGGGAAGAGCGAAAAGGCTAACAGGTTAGCATTCCTCCCGCATGCGACGCCTGCTCCTAGGGGCCGCTCGGATCGGTCTCGGCGTCGCGACCGCCGCGCTGGCGCTGGCCCTGCTGCGCTTGGGCCCGGTGTTCGCGCAGCCGCTCGTGCCGTTCCGCGCGCTGCCTCTCGTCGTGCCCTGGCTGCTGCTCGCCGCGTTCGTCGCGCTGCTGGCGGCGCCCTCGGGCGGCGGCGCCCGCGTCGTCGGGGTCAGTGTCACGCGCGTCGCGTTCCGGGCCGCGCTGGCGAGCACCCTCGCGCTCGCCGGCGCCGTCGCGCTGCGCGGCGAGGCCGGCCTGCCAGGCCGGCTCGAGGGGCCCGCGGGTCCGCTCGCCTCGCTGCCGCCGGGGCCGATCGACCTGCACGGCGCGGACCTCGAAGGGGTCGCGCGCACGCGACGCTTGCAGGCGGTCTGGCGGGGCGAGCTGCGGGTGCCGGAGAGCGGCCGCCACCGGCTGGCGGCGAGCGGCGTCGGGCGCGTGGAGCTGCGCCTCGACGGGACGCTCGTGCTCGCGGGCGAGGGCGATCCGCTCGCCGTCTCCGCGGAGCGCTCGATCGGCCGTGGCGAGCACGCGATCGAAGTGCGCTACGAACGGCGCGGGCCCTCGACCCGGCTGCGGCTCGAATGGGCTCGGCCCGGCGCCGACGGCCAGCCGCAGCCGGCGCTCGATCTGCTGGCGCCGCGCCAGCTCGGGGAGCCGCTGCCCGCCTGGCTGTGGATGGCGACGGACGCGCTGGCACACCTGCTCGCGGCGCTCGTCGGCTGGCTGGCCGCCGCCGCGCCGTGGTTGCGGCGAGATCCCCTGCCGTCGCCGCGGCCGCTCTCGGGCGCCGAGCTGCTCTGGGCCGCCCTCGGCTACGCCGCGATCCTCGCGCTCGCGTCGTGGCCGCTCGTCGCCTCGCCCGCCCGCTTCGGCCCGATCGGCCAGCCCGACGGCCGGCTCAACCTCTGGATCCTGGCCTGGGACCAGCACGCGCTCGCGCACGCGCCCAGCCACCTCTTCGATGCGCCGATCTTCCATCCGCTGCCCGACGCGCTCGCCTTCTCCGAGAACCTGCTGCTCGTCAGCCTGCTCGCGGCGCCCTTCTCGGCGGCGGGCGGCCCGCTGCTCGGCTACAACGCCGCCCTGATGCTGAGCCACGTCGTCTCGGGCCTGGGCGTGTTGCTCCTGATCCGCCGCGCGACGGGCGACCGGCTCGCTGCCTTCGCCGGCGGCGCGATCTTCGCCGCCGGCATGCACCGCTGGGCGAACATGGCCCACATCCACGCTCAGGCGACGCTGTTCCTGCCGCTCGTGCTGCTGGCGCTCGACCGCTTCCTGGAGCGGCGGACGCTGGGGCGCGCGCTGCTGGTGGGCGTGCTGCTGGCGGCGCAGGGCGCGAGCTCGGTCTACCTCGGCGCGATCACGGCGACCGCCCTCGCCACCGGCCTGCTGCTCGCGCTCGCGAGTGGCCTGCGGGGCCGCGAGGCGGCCCGCCTCGGGCTCGGCCTCGCGCTCGGGGCCGTGCTGCTCGCGCCGCTAGCGCTGCCGTACCTGCGGATGCGCGAGTTCCAGGGGGAGGAGTTCACGCTCGAGACGCTGCGGCGCTACTCGACGACGCCGGAGTCCTATCTCGCCAGCCTGTCGCGCTGGTACGAGCCCGTGTCGAGCCGGCAGCTCGACGCGGCGAGCGTCCACGACCACCTGTTCCCGGGCGTGCTGCCCGTGCTGCTCGGCCTCGCGGGCCTGGCGCGCGCGCCGCGCCGCTTCGCGGTCTTCGCGCTGCTCGCCTCCGTGCTCGCCGTGCTGCTCTCGCTGGGACCGGCCACGGCGCTCTACCGCGCTCTGCACGAGCACGTGGTGCTGTTCCGGGGCCTGCGCAACCTAGCGCGCTTCTCGCTGATCCCGCTCGTGTGCCTGGCGGCGCTCGCCGGACTGGCGCTCGCGGGCCGGCGGCGGCTCGCCTGGGTCGCGCTGCCGCTGCTCGTCGCGGAGTCGTGCAACGCGCCGCTCGGCTACGCGACCGCGCGGCCGCCCGCGCCTGCTGCGGCCTTTCTCGCAGGCAGGCCGGGAGCCGTGGCGGCGCTCCCGCTCTACGAGGACGACACGCAGGTGATGCTGGACGGCATGGCCCACTGGCGGCCCCTGCTCAACGGGGACTCGGGCTTCATGCCGCGCCCCTTCGCGCGCGCCATGGAGCTGCTGAACCGTCCGCTCGACGCCGAGGGCGTGCGCCTGTTGCGCGCGCTGGGCGTCTCCGACGTGACCTCGCGCAAGACGCTGCCGCTGCCGCTCGCGTTCGAGGCGCCGGACGAGCGCGTCTACACGGTGCCGTCCGGCCCGGCGGCGGCGGAGGTGCGGCCGGCCCCCGCGGCGGCGACGCTGTGGACGCACGACGCCATCCTGCTCGACCTCGGCTCCGTGCGCAGCGTCTCTCGCGTCACGTTCGAGGTGGGCGACGGCGACTGGATCGACGCTCCGCGCGTGCTCGTTTCCGAGGACGGGCACGAGTGGCGGGAGGCGCCGGCGCGCGCCAGCCTGGCGGACGCGACGCTCTCGCTCTACCGGAACCCGCGCGCGGGACTGGGCGAGCTGCGGCTCGGCCCGCTTCGCGCGCGCCAGCTCCGCCTCGACGGCCGGCTGCCCGCGCGCCGCGGCAGCCTGGGAGTCGCGGAGTGAGGCGTCTCGTGCTCGCGGCGTCGCGCGCGGGCTTCGCCGCCAGCCTGGCCCTGCTCGCGCTGGCCGCCGCGCGCTTCCCGCCGCTGTCCGCGCAGCCGCCCTTCTCCGTACCGCTCGCGCTCGACCTGATTCCCGTGGCGCTGGCCTTCGCCGTGCTGGGGGCGATCTGCGCGGACGGGAGGGCTCGCTCGCGGCCCACCCTGGCGCTCGGCGCCGCGCTCGGCTTCGCCCTGGCGGCGCTCGGTCTGCTCGCGGTCACGGCCTGGCGCGGGCCCGTGGGCCTGCGGCCCGAGGTCGAGACGCCGGCCGGCCGCTGGCGCGGCGAGCCGGGCACCATCGCGGCGATCCCGGGCGACCTGCCCGCGGGCGAGGTGCTCTGGGCGGGCGAGCTGCGCGCGCCGCAGTCCGGCGCCTACCGCATCTGGGCGAAGGGCCGCGGGCGCGTCAGCCTGAGCATCGACGGCCGCAGCGCGCTCGAGGCCGAAGCCGAGCGGCTCGACGCCGGCGCGCCGTTCGCGCTCGGCCGCGGCACCCACCGCATCGAGGTGCGCTGGCAACGCAGCGGCGACCCGGAGCTGCGCGTGCAGGGCGTCCGCGGCCATCGCCTGAGCGTCGGCTGGGTGAAGCCGCGCCGCAACGGCCAGGCGGGAGGCGACTCCCAGCCGCTGCCCGCGCGCGTCCTCGGCGAGGTCACGCCGCTCTGGACGCTCTCTGACGCGCTCGCGCTGGTCGCGGGCGTCTCGCTCGGCCTGCTCGCCTGGGCCGTGCGCTGGGAGCGGCCCGCGTCCCTCCTCGCCGACGCGCCTCGCTCGCGCGCCGGCCTCGCCCTCTCGACGATCGGGCTCTCGGCAATCCTCGCGGCGCTGAGCTGGCCGCTGATGACCGACCCGTCGCGGCTCGGCGTGATGGACCGCGTCGACGCGAAGCTCAACGCCTGGATCCTCTCGTGGGTGGGGCACGCGCTGTGGCACGACCCGGCGCGGCTCTTCGACGCGCCGATCTTCCATCCGGTGAAGGACGCGCTCGCCTTTTCGGAGAACCTGCTGCTGCCCGGCCTGCTGGCCGCGCCGCTGACGCTCGCGGGCGAGCCGGTGCTGGCCTTCAACGCGGTGTTCCTGCTGAGCGCGCTCGCGTCGGGCCTCGGCGTCGAGCGGCTCGCGCGGCGGGCGGGCGCCGACGCGCCCGGCGCCTTCCTCGCGGGAGCTCTCTACGCGGCCGGCGCCCACCGCTGGCTGCTGGTCGCGCATCTTCACGCGCACGTCGGGCTGTTCCTGCCGTTCGTGGCGCTCGCGCTGGACCGCTTCTGGCAGCGGCGCACGCTGCGCGCGGCGCTCGCGGTCGCGGGGCTGGTGGCGGCGCAGGCGCTGGCCTCGATCTACCTCGGCGTGCTGGCGGCGGCGCTGACGCTGGTGGTCGTCCTGCTGATGCTGGCCGGCGGCCTGCGCGGGCACGAGCTCGCGCGCCTCGGCCTCGCGGCCGCCCTCGCCGCCGTCGTGCTGGCCCCGCTGGCGGCGCCCTACTTCCGGGTGCGGGCGCAGCAGGGCGTCGAGCGCGGGCTCGCGGACGTGGAGCCGCACGCGGCGACGCCGTCCTCCTATCTGTCCAGCGTCTCGACGCTGTGGATCGGCCTCAGCGAGCGGCGGCTGGAACCCGACGAGCGCCCGCGCGCGTTGTTTCCTGGGCTGGTGCCCCTGCTGCTCGGCGTGGCCGGCCTGGCGTCGGCGCCGCGCCGCTTCCGCTGCGCCGCGCTGGCGGTGGCCGGCGCCGGCTTCGTGCTCTCGCTGGGCACCGCGACCCCGCTCTACGCGCCGCTGCACGAGCTGCTGCTGCCGCTGCGCGCCGTGCGCGCGCTCTACCGCTTCGCGCTGCTGCCCGTGCTGGCGCTCTGCCTGCTCGCGGGGCTCGCCGTCTCGCGCCGGCCGCGGCTCGCCGCTCTCGCGCTCGCCCTCGGGCTCTTCGAAGCCCGCCCGGCCGCGCTCGGGCTGACCCGCCTGGAGCCGTCGGCGCCCGTGCTGCGCGCGCTCGCCGCGCGGCCCGGGGCGCTCGCGGCGCTGCCGCTCGGCGAGCGCGACGTCGAGCTGATGCTCGGGCTGGCGCCCAGCTTCCGCCCGCTCGTCAACGGCTATTCCGGGATCACGCCGCGCCACTACGAGCTGCTGGGAGAGGCGCTCGAGCCCGCGGACGCGCCGGACGCCCTGCGCTTCCTGCGCGCGGCCGGCGTCACCGAGCTGCTGAGCCACGACGAGCTCGCGCTGCCGCTGCTGCTGCGCGCCGGAGACGAGCGCGTCTACGCGGTCCCGCCGGGCCCCGCGGCCGAGCCGCCGCGGCCGGCGGAGGCGCGGCCGACGCTGCACGCAGGCGAGGCTGTGCTGGTGGATCTCGGCCGCGAGCGGCGGGTCGCGCGCGTATGCTTCAGGCCCGCGCCGGGGGGCTGGTCGCGGCCGCGGCTCCTCGCAGCGGGCGAGGACGCGGTCTTCGGCGAGGTGCCGCTCGAGATCTCGCTGGCCGACGCCGCGCTCTCGCTCGCGCGCGAGCCGCTCGCCGGGCGCGTGGAGCTGCGCTTCGCGCCGCGCCGCGCGCGTTACCTCAGGCTGGTCGGCGCGCGCACAGGCGGGGAACCGCTCGAGGCGGGAGAATAGAACATGCGCAAGGTCGAGGTGGTGCGCACGTACCTTGAGCTGCCGAGCCTCGCCGAGCTCGTCCCGGGGCCGGCTCCGACCGCGGCCCAGGAGCTGCGCGTCGAGCGCGTGGCGTCGCCGACGCCCGCGCTCTATCGCGGGCTCTACGACGGCGTCGGCGGCGAGTTCCACTGGCTGGATCGCCGCGCCTGGGACGACGGGCGGCTGCGGGCGCACCTCGCGCGCCCGCAGATCGCGCTCCACCTGCTGCATCGGGGCCCGCAGCCCGCGGGCTGGTTCGAGCTCGAGTCGCACGCCGACGGCTCGATCGAGCTCGTCTACTTCGGCATCCTGGCGGCTCATCGCCGCCTCGGGCTCGGACGCTTCCTGCTGAACGCCGCAGCGCGGGAGGCGTTCGGCGCCGGCGCGCGCTGCCTCTGGCTGCACACCTGCACGCTCGACGACCCCGCGGCGCTCCCGAACTACCTCGCGCGCGGCTTCAGGCGCGTGCGGGAAGAGCGTTACACCGCCGAGATCGGCGACGCTCCAGCGGACCCCTCCGAGCAGCCCCCGACGCGATAATGAAACCGTCGGCCGAGAGGGCGCGCAGCCGTCGCCTGAAATCGAAATTATCCACTATTAATGGCTAGTTACTGTGAATTGTCTCCAGTATTTTCCTCCAATCTCAAGGCATCTCTCTATGGAAAAAGCACGAAAGGTGGGTCGCAGAAACGCCCCTCCGTCGCCACGCTTGTGCTGTTTTCGGGGCATCTCCAGGGTCTCGCGGCCCCTGTCGCCCCCGGCCCACGCAGCGCTAAGTGCTTGATTGCCAATATATTGTTGACCTGACATCGTAGGCCACAATATCTTGCGCTTTGTGCTTGACACCCAGTGACGTGAATCCCATAATGCCCGACGCGTTTCAAGAGGGAATCTCAGTCGGCCGATGACGCCGCGCCGCTCGGCAGAGACGCTGGAACTTTCATCTCAGAAGGGTAGGAGGAACCCCACAATGTCGACCCATCCGGTGGAGAACCCGAGAGCGGAGAACCGGCCGGCCTCCTCGACCGAGAGATCGGGCGGTCTCACGTTCAAACGGTTCTTCACGAAGGTCGGCCGTCACCCCTTCGACGAGGTGACCTGGGAGCGCCGCTCGGCGGTCATCAACGACGAGCGCGGGCGTCCGGTTTTCGAGCAGCACGACATCGAGGTGCCGGTCAGCTGGAGCCAGACGGCGACCAACATCGTCGCCTCGAAGTACTTCCGCGGCCAGCTCGGCTCTGACGACCGCGAGGGCAGCGTCAAGCGGCTGATCGGCCGGGTCGTCGAGTCGATCCGCGGCTGGGCCGAGCGCCAGGGCTATTTCGCCAGCGCGGAGGACCTCGAGTCCTTCGCCGACGAGCTGACGCATCTGCTGGTCCACCAGAAGATGGCGTTCAACAGCCCGGTCTGGTTCAACGTCGGGATCGAGAAGCATCCGCAGGCCTCCGCCTGCTTCATCAACTCGGTCAACGACACGATGGACTCGATCCTCGGGCTCGCCAAGACCGAGGGCATGCTCTTCAAGTTCGGCTCGGGCACCGGCTCGAACCTGTCGGGCATCCGCTCCTCCAAGGAGCCGCTCGCGGGCGGCGGCACCGCCTCGGGCCCGGTCTCCTTCATGCGCGGCTACGACGCCTTCGCGGGCGTCATCAAGAGCGGCGGCAAGACGCGGCGCGCGGCGAAGATGGTGATCCTCAACGCCGACCACCCGGACGTCGCCGAGTTCATCGGCTGCAAGGCCGACGAGGAGCGCAAGGCCTGGGCCCTGATCGACGCCGGCTACGACGGCTCCTTCAACGTCAAGGGCGGCGCCTACGACTCGGTGTTCTTCCAGAACGCGAACCACTCCGTGCGTGTCACCGACGCGTTCATGAAGGCGGTGGTCGAGGACGGCGAGTGGCAGACGAAGTACGTGCTCTCCGACCAGCCCTGCGAGACCTTCAAGGCGCGCGAGCTGATGCGCATGATCGCCGAGGCGGCCTGGCAGTGCGGCGACCCCGGCCTGCAGTACGACACCACGATCAACGACTGGCACACCTGCCCGAACACGGCGCGCATCAACGCCTCGAACCCGTGCTCCGAGTACATGTTCCTCGACGACACGGCCTGCAACCTCGCGTCGCTCAACCTGATGAAGTTCGTGAACGCCGAGGGCGAGTTCGACACGGCGGCCTTCAAGGCGGCCAGCCGCGTCACGATCACCGCGCAGGAGATCCTGGTCGACAACGCCAGCTACCCGACGCCGGCGATCGAGCGCAACAGCCACGACTTCCGGCCGCTCGGCCTGGGCTACGCCAACCTGGGCGTGCTGCTGATGGATCGCGGCCTGCCCTACGACTCGGACGCCGGCCGCGCCTACGCCGCCGCGGTGACGGCACTGATGCACGGCGAGGCCTACGCCCAGAGCGCGCGCGTCGCCGCCGCCGTCGGCCCCTTCCCGGGCCACGCCAAGAATGCCGAGCCGATGCTGCGGGTGATCGACAAGCACCGGCAGCACGCGCACATGGTCGATCAATCGCTGGTGCCGCGGCCGCTGCTGCAGGCGGCCTACGACGTCTGGGACGAGGCCTACACGCTGGGCGTGCAGCATGGCTACCGCAACAGCCAGGTGACGGTGCTGGCGCCGACCGGCACCATCGGCTTCATGATGGATTGCGACACCACTGGCATCGAGCCGGACATCGCGCTCGTCAAGTACAAGAAGCTCGTCGGCGGCGGCATCATGAAGATCGTCAACCAGTCGGTGCCGCGCGTGCTGAGGAAGCTCGGCTACGGCCCGCAGCAGGTCGACGAGATCGTGCGCCACATCGACGAGAAGGAGATGATCGAGGGCGCGCCGCACCTGAAGCAGGAGCACCTGCCGATCTTCGACTGCGCCTTCCCACCGGCGAACGGCAAGCGTTCGATCCAGTGGATGGGCCACATCAAGATGATGGCCGCGGTGCAGCCGTTCCTGTCGGGCGCCATCTCCAAGACCGTCAACATGCCGACCGACGCGACGCCCGAGGACATCGCGAGCGCCTACCTCGAGTCCTGGCGGCTGGGGCTGAAGGCGGTGGCGGTCTACCGCGACGGCTGCAAGCGCAGCCAGCCCCTCTCGACCAGCAAGGAGGAGCAGAAGGCCGAGGCGCCGCTCGCGACCGCGGCCCTGCTGGCGCAGGCCGAGGCGCGTCCGGCGCGCCGCAAGCTGCCCGACGAGCGCCGCGCGATCACCCACAAGTTCTCGATCGCGGGGCACGAGGGCTACATCACGGTCGGCATGTACGAGGACAACAAGCCGGGCGAGATCTTCCTGGTGATGGCCAAGGAGGGCTCGACGATCTCCGGCCTGATGGACGCCTTCGCCACCTCGATCTCGATGGCGCTGCAGTACGGCGTGCCGCTCGAGGCGCTGGTGGAGAAGTTCTCGCACGTGCGTTTCGAGCCCTCGGGCTTCACCAAGAACCCCGAGATTCCCTACGCGAAGAGCATCACCGACTACATCTTCCGCTGGCTGGCCTCGAAGTTCCTGTCGGCCGAGCATCAGGACGAGGTCGGAGTGCAGCGCGCCGAGGCCTCGCACGCGCTGCCCGAGGCGGGACCGCGGCCCGCGCCGTCCCCCGGCGGCCACGCGCCGGTCGCGGCCTTCAAGGCCCAGGCCGACGCGCCGCCCTGCCACTACTGCGGCAGCATCATGACCCGCAACGGCAGCTGCTATCGCTGCGCCAACTGCGGCAGCACCTCGGGCTGCAGCTAGTGGCCCTCGCCCAGCCGTCGCTCGCCATCGCGTCCGCCCGTCGCGACGTGCTGTGGGCGGATTCGCGGAACAGCCTCGGGGTCGCGCGGCTGCTGGTCCACGAAGGTCGGCCCGAGACCTTCGTTGCGACGGTCTGCCGGCTCGCCGTCGAGTCCGCTTGCCGTGCGGCGCTCGAGCACAGCGGCTTGAGCTTCGACGGGGACCTGGACCACGCGCTCGGCGCGCTCGACGCGCCGCCGGGACTGCTCGATCGCATGGAAACGGCGCGCGGAACGGAGCGCCTGGCGGCGACGGAGCGAGCGGTCGGCTGGATCTCCGATTACCTGCGCGGCGAGGCGCCCGATCGCAGCTGGGGCTTCTAGGGGCGGGGCGGCCGCGGGGGCGGCGTGGAGCGCGGCCACGGCGCGACAGCCGCCTCGGCCTTCTGCCGTCGCCGCCACTCGCCGGCCAGCGCGCGGATCCAGGACGCGCCGTGAGCGGGCTCCGGGCCGGCGCCGGGTGCGGGAGGGATCGAGCTGGGTGAGCCTTCGTTCGGGGGTCGCATGGGTTCCTTCTGTCTGTCCCACCTCTAAGACGAGAACGGGGCCCGGAGCGTTCGCCGGGGCGTGAGGTCGCTCACACGGATCCGGGTGGACACGCCACAAGATGTGGTGGTAGCTTTCGTCAACGCCACAAGCATAGGGAGGACTCGATGGAGGAGCTCAAGGCTCAAGCGCTCGAGCTGTTGAGCGCGCTCGACGAGGATCAGATCCGGTCGGTGCTGAACTACGCCCGGGCCCTGCGCGACGACGAGGTTCCGGTGGTCAGCCTCGAGGAGCTGCTCGAGCAGCCCGCCTAGTCCGCGGGCCCCTGCCGGGCCCGGCGGCCCCCGCTAGAATTCCGCCCGCGTGTCTCGATCTCTCCTGCGGGGGCTCTTGCCGGTCGCCCTCCATGCCCTCGCGCGGGAGGTCGACCGGTCCGTCGGCCTGCTCCTTCACAGCACGCTCGACCTGCCGGCCTTCGTGCCGGCCGCCCTCGCTCTGGTCGAGCCGCGCGCCGCGCTCGTGGCCGTCGCCGCCTGGGTCGCCGCGGGCGCCGTCGTGCTCGCCGGCCTCGCCGTCGGGCGCCGCCGCGGCTGCGGTCTTCCGATCGCCGATTCGCTCGCGCGCGACGCGTCGCTCTTCGTTCCACTGCTGTTGCGGCCGCTGTTGACGCTGCTCGCTCTCGCCTCGCTGGCCGTGCGGCCCGCGTTTCCGTACGCCTTCACCCTGCCCGTCGCGCTCACGCAGGATCTGGGGATCGCCCAGGACGTGGCGGCCGTCGCCGCGATCCTCGCGCTGCTCCTGCCCTCGCGCGGCCTCCGGCTGGCGGCGCCGGGCGCCGGCGCGATCCTCTTCATGGCGTTCCTCGGTTACGCGCTGATGGTCCCCGACTGGGCGCGCGTCGCCGTGGGGCACCCCGGCAACGAGCCCAAGTACCTGCGCATGGGGCTGGCGTTGGGACACCGGCTGAGCCTCGACGTCACCGGCGCCGACGTCCCGATGGAGCAGCTGCCCGTCGAGCCCCTGGGCCCCGCGTTCGCCCGCGCGGCCGCGACGCTCACGGGCGAGAGCCGGGGCCTGCTCTCCGCGCTGGTCTCGGGGCCCGGCGCCTGGGACGAGCGGGCGATCCGCGCGACCCGCCTCGGCCGTCAGACGATCTACGGCAAGGACGGCGGCATCTTCCACGTCCTGGCGCCGGGGCCCTCGCTGCTTCTCGCGCCCACGCTGCGGCTGGACCGCGCGCTCAACCTCGCCCGTGACACGCCCGGCCGCCTGCGGGTGACGCTGCTCGGGTGGAACGCGCTGGCTGCGGCGCTCGTCGCCGCCGTGTTCCTGCTCGCGCGGGACGCCGCGCGCAGCCCGGGCCTGGCGGCCGCGCTCGCCGGCTTCTTCGCGCTGATGCCGCCCTTCGTCTTCTATCCCTTCCAGTTCTTCCCCGAGATGCCCGGGACACTCGCGATCGCCCTGCTGCTGCACCTGCTGCTCTACCGCGAGCGCTGGTCGGCGGCGAGCTGCCTGTGGGCGGGGTTGTTGCTCGCCAGCCTGCCCTGGCTGCATCAGAAGTTCCTGCCGGTGTGGCTCGTCTTGAGTGCGATGGCCCTGTGGAAGGCCGTCGATCGGCTGGTGAGCGGGCGCGCCCTGCTGCTGCTGCTGCTGCCCCAGGCCGCCTCGGCGTACCTCACCGCGCTGTTGAACTTCGCGATCACCGGCAGCCCGCGGCCGGACGCCCTGTTTCTGGCCTGGGGCCCACGCGGGATCAGCAGCGCGACGCTGGGCCAGGGCCTGTTCGGACTGCTGCTGGACCAGCGCTACGGCCTGCTGCCGTACGCGCCGCTCTACCTGCTGGCACTCGCGGGCGCGCTCCTGGCCTGCCCCGCGGCCGCCCGGCTGCGGCTCGCGCTGCCCGCCGCGGCCGTCTACTACCTGACGGTCGCCGCGGCCGACGACTGGCACGGCGCCGTCTCGAACCTCGGGCGCTACGTGATGCCGCTGACACCGCTGGCGATCGCTTTCAGCGCGGTCGCCCTGCGCGCGGCGGGCGCGCGGCGCGGCGTGCTGGCGCTGGCGCTCGCGCTCGCCGGCTGGTCCGCGCTCTTCGCGCGCGCCCTCTGGCTCGATCCTCACGCCGCCAACGAGGCCCTGCGCCTGCTTCAGCGCAGCGCGTTCGCCGACGGCGGCGTCTACGTGCCGAACCTGTTCCTGAAGCGCCTGGCGGATGCAGCGGACGTGCTGCCCGCGCAGCTCGTGAGCTGGCCCGCGCTCGCGCTGGCGCTCGCCCTCTTCGTGCGCCGCGCCGCGAGCGGCCGGGGCGGACAGCGGCCGCTGGCGGCGCTCGCGGCCCTGTGCGCCGTGCTGCTCGCCGCGGCCTTCCTGCTCGAGCGCTGGCCCTCGCGCTACTTCGCGCCGCGCCTGGCGGGCGCTCTCGAACTGCGCCCCGGCGCCGTCGCCTTCGTGCGGGAGGGCGGGCGCATCGAGAATGGCGCGATCCTGGTCGAGGGGCGCGAGCTGGTGCTGCTGGTGCGCTCGCGCGAGCCCTTCGCGAGCCTCGAGGCGACGGCCAGCGGCCGCGGTACTCTACGCGTGCCGGGTCGTGCTCCGCTGACCGCCGCGGAGAGCGGCACGGCCCTGCTGCTGCCGCTCGAAGCGCTCGGGACGTTCACGGGCCGGCGCGGCGTCTCGGAGACGCTGGCTCTCGCCCGCGTCGAGACGCGGCCCGACGGCGTTCTCGCGCTCCGCTTGAGGGCCTCACCTTGATGGATGGAACCAACGCCGCGCCGGATCCGTTCAAGTCCAGCGTGGAGGTTCCGGAGGACGCAGAGGCGCCGCTCGTGGAGTTTCAGGGCCTGGGCGTGTCCTACGGCCCGCTCCACGCGCTCGGCGGCGTCTCCGGCGAGTTCCGCCCCGGCCCGACCGGCCTGCTCGGGCCGAACGGCGCCGGCAAGACCACGCTGCTGAAGACGCTGCTGGGTTTTCTCGCGCCCGACGCGGGATCGATGACGGCCTTCGGCCTCGATCCGACGAAGGACCCGCTCGAGGTTCGCCGCCGGATCGGCTACCTGCCCGAGGTGGACTGCCACGTCGGCGGCATGTCGGCCGCCGCCTTCGTCGCCTTCGCCGGCGAGCTGTCCGGCATGCCGCGCGACGAGGCGATCAGCCGCGCCCACGAGGTGCTCTACTACGTCGGTCTGGGCGAGGCGCGCTACCGTCCGGTCGACACCTACTCGACCGGCATGAAGCAGCGCGCCAAGCTGGCGCAGGCGCTGGTCCACGATCCCGACCTGCTGCTGCTCGACGAGCCCACGAACGGCCTGGATCCCAATGCGCGCGAGGAGATGCTGGCGCTGATCCGCGACATCGCCCAGCGCCGCCGCATGAGCCTGGTGCTCTGCTCGCACCTGCTGCGCGACGTCGAGCTCGTCTGCGAGTCGGTGCTGGTGATGGACCGCGGGCGGATCGTGGCTGCCGGGCGCATCGCCGAGCTGACCGGGCCTCGGCGCAGCGTCTTCAAGGCGCGCTTCAAGGGCGAGCTCGAGGGGCTGTTCGCCGACCTGCGCGGCGAGGGCTGCGAGCTCCACGAGGACGAGGACCACTGGCGGCTCCTGGTGCCGGAGGGCAAGGGCGCCGAGCTGGTGTTCCGCTGCGCGAAGCAGCGCGGCGTGCAGGTGCGCTTTCTGCGTCCGGGGACCGAGAGCCTCGAGGACGTCTTCCTGAAGGCGCTGGGAGAGAGCGCATGAACGCCGGAGCGACGGCCGGGCGCGGGCAATCGCGCGGAGGGCGGCGCTAGTGCCGATCTACGAGCAGCGCTACCGCCGATACGAGGCCCGCGGGCCGCTGCGCGGCCTGCGCTTCTGGCCGATCACGCGCGAGGCGCTCAAGCTGCTGCTGCAGCGCAGGGCCTTCCTGTTCCTGCTGCTCGGCACCTGGCTGCCCTTCGTGGTGCGCGTGGTGCAGATCTACATCGTGACGCGCTTCCCGCAGGCGGGACAGCTGCTGCCGGTGGACGGACGGCTGTTCGGCGAGTTCCTGAACCAGCAGATCGGCCTCGCTCTCTTCGTCACCGTCTTCGCGGGCGCGGGCCTGATCGCGAACGACCTGCGCACGGGCGCCATCCTGGTCTATCTCTCGCGTCCGCTGACGCGGCGCGACTACGTGTTGGGCAAGCTCTCGGTGCTGCTGCTGCTGCTCGGCGGCGTCACGCTGGCGCCGGCGCTGCTGCTGTACCTGATCGGGCTCTCCCTGGCGCCCGACCAGTACCTGAAGCTCGAGCTGTGGTGGATCGCGCCCGCGATCCTGCTGCAGTCGAGCGCCGTCGTGCTGACGCTCGGCCTGCTCTCGCTGGCGGTGTCGTCCCTCTCTCGGAGCGCGCGCGTGGCGGGTCTCGGCTTCTTCGGCATGTTCGTCGGCCTGGAGATGGTCCGGGTCGTGCTGCGCAACGCGCTCGACCAGAGCTGGGCCAGCTTGCTGTCCCTGCAGGCCGACCTGCGCGGCATCAGCAACGTGCTGTTCGGGAACACGCCCCGGCGCTGGGACGCCGTCGATCCCGCGCAGGCGGCCCTGGTGCTGCTGTTCGCCGGAGCCGCCTGCCTGATGGTGTTGCGCAGCCGCGTGCGGGCGGTGGAGGTGGTCCGCTGAGCGCCGCCATCGAGTTCAGCCGCGCCTCGCGCTGGTACGGGCCGGTGATCGCGCTGAACGACGTGAGCGCGAGCGTCGAGCCCGGCGTCACCGGCCTGCTGGGGCCGAACGGCGCGGGCAAGTCGACCTTCCTCAAGCTGGCGGCGGGGCAGCTGGCGCCCAGCCAGGGCAGCGTCAGCCTGCTGGGCCGTCCGGCCTGGGGCTCGCCCGAGGTCTTCCACAAGGTGGCGCTGTGCCCGGAGGCCGACGCCTTCTGGGATGGCCTGACCGGCTGGCAGTTCGTGCACTCGCTGCTGCGGCTGACCGGCTTCGACGACGCCGAGTGCCGCCGGCGCACAGAGGCCGCGCTCGACAAGGTCGCGTTGCTGCCGGCAAGGGATCGCAAGATCGGCGGCTACAGCAAGGGCATGCGCCAGCGGGTCAAGCTGGCACAGGCGCTCGCGCACGACCCCGAGGTGCTGCTGCTCGACGAGCCGCTGACGGGGATGGACCCGGTCAACCGGCGGCACATCGCGGACCTGGTGAAGGACCTCGGCCGCCAGGGCAAGACGGTGCTGGTCTCCAGCCACGTGCTGTACGAGGTCGAGGCGATGACGCGGCGGGTGCTGCTGATCCACAACGGCCGCATCCTGGCCGAGGGCGACGTGCGCGAGATCCGCGAGCTGATGGACCGCCATCCGCACACCGTGGCGGTGCGCGCGAAGGACCCGCGCGCGGTGGCGCGCGCGGTCGTCGGCCAGCCGCACCTGATCTCGCTGGCCTTCGGCGCCGAGGGGGAGTGGCTGACGGTGCAGACGGCGCGCCCCGACGAGATGTACGAGGCCCTGCTCGAGGTGGCCGACCCGGCGGGCGTCAGCGAGGTGTTCTCGCCCGACGAGGACCTGGCCTCCGTCTTCAAGTATCTGGTGGCGCGATGAGCGACACCGCGCCCGCGCTGCCGCGCCCGCTGCCGTTCTGGCGCGGCGCCCGCGCCGTCTTCGACATCGCGCTCGAGGGCATGGTCTGGACCCGGCGCAGCCTGCTGATGGCGCTGCTGCTGCTGTTCCCGGTCGCTTTCGCGCTGCTGTATCGCTTCCTGCTCTTCGCCAGGATCCCTTCGCGCGCCTTCTCCCCGTTCGACGCCTACAGCTTCGTGGCGGCGCTGTACTACGCGCGCAACGCGCTGCCGCTGGTGGCGCTGTTCTACGCCGTCGCGCTGGTGGCGGACGAGGTCGAGGGCAAGACGATCACCTACTTCTTCACGCGGCCGGTCACGCGCGCCTCGATCCTGCTCGGCAAGTTCATGGCGTACCTGGCGACGACGCTCAGCCTGTCGATCCCGGCGCTGGTGGTCACCTTCTTCCTGCTGGTGACGACCCCCGGCTTCGCGGGGCTCGGGGCCCGCGCGCCCAGCCTGCTGCGCGACATGGGTGTGGTGGCGGTGGTGCTTGCCGTCTACGGCGCGCTCTTCACGCTGATGGGGGTGGCGCTGCGCCGCCCGGTGATCCCCGGCCTGCTGTTCCTGTTCGCCTGGGAGCTGCTGGCGCTGCTGCCCGGCTACCTGCCGCGCTTCACGATCACCGCCTATGTGCGCTCGCTGATGCCCTACCGCCCGCCCTCGGAGGACATGAGCGAGCTGTTCGGCCAGGTGCTGCCCCTGGGGCTCTCCCTGGGCACTCTGGGCGGGATGCTCGTGGCGTTCCTGGGCCTGTCGCTCTGGATCTTTTCCCGGCGCGAGTACGTACTAGAGCAGTGACTGGTCGTCTTTTGACGCGGAGGTCTGTTCCATGACGCGCAGCCGCCTGGTCGTTCTCTCCGCCGCCCTCGTCGCCGCCTTCGGCGCCGCCGCGGCCATCGGCGCGATCGCGCTCGACCCGGCCAGGGCCGCCGTCGGCCCACTGCCGCCCGAGGCGCTGATCCTGCCCGCCGACGCCAAGTTCGTCGGCGGCATCGACGTGAGACGCCTCACGTCCAGCGTCTTCTACGCCAAGTACGCCAAGGCCAGCGAGGGCGGGCGCGGCATGCGCCCCGAGACCTTCCGCGACATCGAGGAGAAGACGGGCCTCAACCCGGAGCGCGACCTCGACCAGGTGATCTTGGCCGGCTCGCCCAGCGCCGGTGCGGGAGGCATGGCCGTGGTGCTCGGCCGCTTCGATCAGGCCAAGATCGGACGCACGATCGAGCAGGGCGACAAGGTCAGCTGGAAGAACGTGCGCGGCGTGACCCTCTACGTCTTCGGCGAGGGTCGCAAGGGCGCCGGGGCGCTGGCCTTCCTCGACGAGCGGACGCTCGTGCTCGGAAGCCAGAAGGTCGTCGAGGCCGCGATCGTCGCGCGCGAGGAGGGCGGCCAGACGCTGCGCTCGAACGCCGGCATGATGGCGCTGCTCGAGAAGCTCCAGGCCGGCTCGACGTTCTGGCTGGTAGGCGACCAGAGCGCGCTCCAGAACATGCCTCAGAGCATCCCCGCTCCCGGCGGCTCAGGCTCGAGCATCACGCTCCCCGGCCTGCACCACGTTCTGGTCACGGGAGACGTCGACCCGCTCGTCTCGCTCGAGATCACCGGCGAGGCCGCCGACGAGGCGGCGGCGCGCCAGCTGGCGGACGTGGTGCGCGGCGCCGTGGCGCTGGCGACGCTGCAGGCGAACCAGAAGCCGGAGCTGAAGGACCTCGCCACGGCGGTCAGCGTCACCCAGGACCAGAAGAACGTCCGGCTCAACGCCCGCGTGCCCTACGAGTTGATCGACGCGCTGCAGGCGCAGAGCCGCCGCGTCCAGCCGGCCCCCGGTGGCGATCCCCACACGGGCAGCTAGGCCGGAGCCTCGAAACAGGCCGAGCGGAGGGCGGTCGCGCGAGCGCCGCCCTCTTTCGTTCCGGGGGGCCCGTGCCCCGCGAGCCGGAGCTAATACGTGAAGCGCACGTCCACCCGGTAGCGCTTCACCCAGTGGTCGCGCTCGGCGACGTTGGGGCTGTCCTTGAAGCGCTGCCACTGGGCAGTGCCGTGCACGGACGAGTGCGGCCCGACGCGGACGCCGAGATCCGCTCTGTGCCCCTGCCAGCCGGTGGCCCAGAAGAAGTCGTCGGTCGCGTAGGCCGCGAGCGTCGCGTCGCGGTCGACTTTGGCGTAGACGTACTCGCCGCGCGCGCGGGACAGCTCCTCCGAGCCGAGCCGCAGCGCGATCCATAGCCCCTTGTTCTGGTCGTCGGCCTTGGTGTTCCAGCAATAGTCCGCCACCAGCTCGGTCTCGAGGCCCCGCTCGCGGTGCAGGCGCGCGTTGAGGTCGACGATGCCGTACTCGCGCACCAGCGCGCCGGCCACGCGCGTGTTCTGGCGGCGCAGCATCGGCTCGATCGAGTCGAGGCCGCTGAACGCGACGTAGGAGCCGGTGAGCTGGAGGCCGCTCTCGAGGTCGAGAGAGGCCGAGCCGGCGAGCATGTCGGTCTTCTCGTCCTCGAACACGTGGCTGGCGCGCGCGGCGAGGCCGATCAGCCGAAAGGCCGAGCCCGACTCCCGCTGGAACTCGAGCGTGAGGGCGCCTCCCTGTGGCCGCAGGTCGCGGTCCCAGATCATCTCGGTCAGGAACACCGGCATGAGGAAGCGGCCGCCCTCGAGGCGCAGCCAGGACGCCGCCTTCACGCTGACGAACGCCAGGTCGACGCGGGCCGCCTTGGCGTCGTAGTTGTCGCGCAGCAGCGCCGGCTTCGGGTCGAGGTTGTCCTCGTCGCTGAAGCCGAACTCGCCTCCGACGCCGAGCATCACGGGGCCGACCCCGAGCTCGACGCGCGGCCGCAGCTGGATGCGCCAGCGGTAGTCGTCGGGCGTCGTCGGGACGAAGAACTCCTGCGTCCACTCGTTGCGGTAGAAGCCATCCGCCGCGAACCTGAAGCTGTACTGCTTCTGCGCCTGCTGCTGCGAGAGCGCCGCGGGGGCGGCGCAGGCGAAGAGGGCTGCCGCCAGGAGTTGCTTCTGCATAGGATGGCCCTGACTCTAGCACGCGCCCCGCTGCCGCTCGGAACGGCACGCCGAAGGCGTGCGCCGCCGCCACGCCGCGACCCGCCCGGCACCGGGTGTGCTAGGAGCTGACGCCCAGACCGCCGTGGCGCGTCTTGATCAAGGAGAGGAACTCCTCGCGCGTCTGCATCTGGTCGCGGAAGATCCCGCGCATGCAGGACGTCACCGCGACCGAGTTCTGCTTCTCGACCCCGCGCATGATCATGCACAGGTGCATCGCCTCGACCACGACGCCGACGCCGCGCGGCTTGATCGTCTCCTCGATCGCCTCGGCGATCTGCACCGTGAGCCGCTCCTGGACCTGGAGCCGGCGCGAGAACATGTCGACCAGTCGCGGGATCTTCGACAGCCCGACCACCTTGCCCCGCGGGATGTAGGCGACGTGCGCCTTGCCGAAGAAGGGCAGCAGGTGGTGCTCGCACAGGCTGAACATCTCGATGTCCTTGATGATCACCATCTCGTCGTAGGAGACCGTGAACATCGCCTGGTTCAGCAGCGCGCGCGCGTCCTGCTCGTGGCCGCCGGTCAGGAAGCGCATCGCCTTCTCGACGCGTTCGGGCGTCTTCAGCAGCCCCTCGCGGGAGGCGTCCTCGCCGAGCGCCACCAGCATCTGGCGCACGGCGGCGGCCAGCTTGCCCGGAGCGGCTCGACGGCCGGTCCGCTCGCTCGCGGCGCGGGGCCGACCGGAGCCGGAGCGCGAAGGCCGGGATCGAGACGCACGCCCGCGGCGCGCGGCCACGCTAGGTCCGGCTCGCGGAAGCGGCGCGCGTCACCGGCAGCCGGGTCGGCTGCTTGGTCACCGCGCAGGCGCGGCAGATCGCCTCGCCCGCGGTGCCGGGCCGGTCCCAGCTCCGCTTGCGGTGCGCTGCGCGCAGGCGATCGAAGTTGGCCGAGGCCCAGGCGTGCTTCACGCCGCGCAGCGGCGCCCCGGCGCCCGCCACCATCGGCCCGCCGTCGATCTCGAGCGTGAAGCCCTGGCAGCACGGCATCGTGTGGCGCCCGTCCCAGGTCACCACCATGCGCCGGAACGGATCCGCGCACTGGAACTCCTGGGCGCTCATCTGCCGCCAATGGGCCGCCTTCCAGTGGTGCTGGGTGCCGGCGGGGAAGTAGCACTCGCTGACGGACATCCAGTCGACGCCCAGCTTGCCCTTCCAGAACTCCTCCATGCGGCCGCTGTCGACGGCCTCGGCGTTCAGGTGCGTGCGCACGACGGAGGCGCGGATCCGGCAGTCGGGGTGAGCCTTGCCCTCCTGGCGCGCGCGCACGGCGCCCCGTACCGAGTTCAGCAGCACCTCCCAGCTGCCGCCGACGCGCTGGCGCTGGTAGGTCTCCGGGTCGCAGGCGTCGACCGAGAACATCAGGTCGGTGATGCCGGCCTCGACGATCTTGTAGAACAGGTCGGGCTGCTTGCGCGCGAGGCCGTTGCCGTTGGTGTTCATCATGATGTCGGGGAACTCGAGCGCCGCCGCCTCGCGCACGAAGGAGACGATGCGCGGGTGCAGCGACGGTTCGCCGCGATAGTTGAGCTTGATCGACGAGACGCCGATGTCGGCGCACTGCTGGATCAGGCGGCCGTAGAGCACCGGATCCATGTAGCCGCGCTGGTAGGTGAACTCGTCGAAGCCCTGGGTGCGGATGTGCTCGTGGGTCCAGATCTGGCAGAAGCCCTGGGGATCCTCCTCCGAGCTGCCGCAGCGCAGGTCGCAGACGGCGACCGACTCGAGGTCGACGTGGACCGGGTGATCCGAGGCATCGGCCTGCGCCTCGCGCCGGTCCCACTCGCTGCGGTAGGCCTGATAGCGCTCGCTCCGCGAGGGGGCGGTGCCGAGGACGCGGAAGGTGGGATCCTTGCTCATCGAGCTCCTTCGGAGGGCTTCCCGCGTGCCCGAGAAGGCTCGGGCGGGAAGACGCCGGGCGCTTCGAGTGTAGCCCGAAAGGGCGGCTCGGCCGGTAGCCGGAACGCCCCGCTCGCGGGCGTGTCGCAAGCCCGCAAGCTCTTTTCGATCGTTGACTTGACCCCCCCTGCCGGCGGGGTATGATCCGCCGGATATCAGCCGGAACCCGGGAGAGCTAGTTGTCGAACCAAGAGCCAGCGGCCGATCAGAAGCCCCCGTTCGAGAAGATGGGGAAGTACAAGATCCTCAGCGAGATCGGCCAGGGGGCCATGGGCATCGTGTACAAGGCCCATGATCCCATCCTCAACCGGGAAGTCGCGATCAAGATGATCTCGGCCAGCCTCGGCGCCGACGACGAGCTGCGCAAGCGGTTCCATCGCGAGGCGCAGGCCGCGGCCCGCCTGAACCACCCGAACATCATCACCGTGTTCGACTTCGGGGAGGAGCAGGGGAAGATCTACATGGCCATGGAGCTCCTCGAGGGCACGGACCTCAAGGACATCATGGCCGCGGGCAGCCTGACCGGCCTCGACGACAAGATGGCCGTGATGGAGCAGATCCTGGACGGGCTCGCCTTCGCCCACGGCAAGGAGATCGTCCACCGGGACCTGAAGCCCGGCAACATCCACATCCAGCCGAACGGCCAGATCAAGATCATGGACTTCGGCCTGGCGCGCCTCGGGTCGTCCGAGATGACGCAGGCGGGCGTCGTGATGGGGACGCCGAACTACATGTCCCCCGAGCAGGTTCTGGGCGAGAAGGTCGACTCGCGCTCGGACATCTTCGCGATGGGCGCGGTCTTCTACGAGCTGCTCTCCAGCCACAAGCCGTTCGAGGCCGAGTCGATGCACGGCGTGCTGTTCCAGGTCGTGCACAAGGAAGCCCAGAACATCCGCAAGTGGGCGCCCGACCTGCCGCCCGTGCTGGTACAGATCGTCGAGAAGTGCCTGGTCAAGGACAAGGGCAAGCGCTTCCAGAACGCGGGCGAGCTGCGCGACGCCGTCGGAATCGCCCGACAGGCGCTGGCGGCCGGACGCATCAACGAAGCGACGCTCGACATGGAGTCGGGCAAGGTCTTCTTCGACGCCGAGGAGTACGTCGACGAGAGTGGGCGCCGCTTCCAGGGCTCAGAGGCGTGGGTCGAGGGCACGGTGGCGCTCGACCAGGCCCCGCTCGAAGCGGTGCTGGACGAGCCTTCCGGCAAGTCCCACCCGACGCTCTCGGGCCGTAACCGCACCCAGACCGGCCGCATGGGGGGCTCGCAGCCCTCGGTGATCGTGCAGGCGCCCTCGCGCGCGCCGTTGATCATCGGCGGCGCCGTGCTGGTCGTCGGCCTGATCATCGCCGGCGTGCTGCTGTTGAAACCGGAGCCGGCGGTGCGCACGGACCCGACCTTCATCCTGCTGCTCGACAGCCAGCTGCGCCTCGCCCGGCGCGACCTCGACGACAAGAAGTACAAGGACGCGATCAGCGGCGCCGAGAGCACGCTCGCGATCGCCGAGGGCAACTCGTCGGCCGACAACGCGATGGCGCAGAAGAAGCTCAGCGACGTGCGGCAGGTGCTGACCGACGCCCGGGGCAAGCTGACGCAGATCGAGAATGCAGCCTCCGAGGCCGAGGACGCCTTCAACTCGGGCGACATGGAGAAGTCGTCGGTCGCGCTCTCGCGCCTGTTCGAGCTCGACCCGAAGCACCCGGTCGCGACCAACCTCTCGACCAAGCTCAGCACGCAGTTCCGCACCCGCGCCGAGGACGCGCGGCGCGCGATGGCGCAGGCCAAGACCGACGCCGACAAGCTCGAGGCGCAGGCGAGCGAGGACTACGGCCGTGCCTCGGCGCTGCAGCGGGACAGCGAGGCCGCGCTCGCCAAGAACGACTACGCCGTGGCCACCCGCGGCTTCCTCGAGGCGCGCGACTCGTTCGACCGCGCGCGCCGCGCGATCGAGGCGAAGCGCATCGAGGAGGCCCGCAGCGCCGAGGAGAAGGCGAAGCTCCAGCAGGCAGAGGATGCCCGCAGGCAGGCCGAGGCCGCCCGGCAGGCCGAAGCCAACCGGCAGGCCGAGGCCGCCCGCAAGGCGGAGGAGGCCCGCAAGGCCGAGGAGCAGCGCAAGGCCGACGAGGCCCGGCGGGTCGCCGCCGCGCAGACGCTGCCGACGCTTCCGCCGGCCGCCGTCGCGACGCCTCCGCCGGCAGTCCCGCCGACCGCCGCGCCGCTGCCGCCTCCGATCGGCCGCCTCGAGTTCGCGGCGAGCGCCCTCGGCAAGGGCGGTTTCCTGGACGTCGCCACCGAGTTCAGGGCCAAGCTGGAGTTCGAGGCCGACAAGGAGGTGCGGCCCGGCCAGCCCTACACGATCAAGGTCTACGTGACCAATACGGGCGACAAGGGCGCGAGGATCAAGGAAGTCTCGGTCAACACCCGCATGAACGCGGCCGGAACGCCCAGGAAGGTCAGCCCGCTCACGAGGAATGTCGAGCCGGGAGTCCGCGCCCTGGTCGCAGAGGTCACAGGCACCTGGCCGGACGCGATGCGCTCGTGGGTGACGATCGTCTCGGTCTACGCCGACAAGGACGAGTACTGCGAGGCGAAGGTCAGCTTCCGCAAGTAGCCCTCCGACTCCGACGCTCGTGCCCGGGGCCGGCAGGCCCGGTCCTCGCGGACCTGACCTGACCGGCCCTTGCTGCATCATCCCACCATCTTTTGGGGTCGTCCGTCCCGGACCGCGCGAGATCGTGTGATCGGCCGCGGCCAGCCGGGAACAGGGAGGTGGAGAGCATGGGCCAGGAGCTCCTCGACGTCCGAGGCGCGGCGATCGCGCCGGCGACGACCGCCGAGGGCGGCCTGCTGTCGGTGCTGAAGGCGCTCGAGATCCACAGCACGCTCGCGAGCGAGCCGGTGCTGACGGCTCTCCGCCGCTTCCCAGCCCAGCCCGCCGAGCACGCCGACTTCCCCGAGGACCTGCATCCGAGGCTCGCCGCGGTGCTGCGCTCGCGCGGCGTGGAGCGTCTCTACACGCACCAGCGGGCGGCCTACGACCTCGTCCGCGCGGGCCGTGACACGGTGGTCGTGACGCCGACGGCCTCGGGCAAGACCCTCTGCTACAACCTGCCCGTTCTCGACACGATCCTGAAGGACCCGGACGCGCGCGCCCTCTACCTGTTCCCGACGAAGGCGCTGGCGCAGGACCAGCTCGCCGAGCTCTACGCCACGATCCAGGCGCTCGAGGCCGACGTCGCCAGCTTCACCTACGACGGCGACACGCCGCAGGACGCGCGCAAGGCGATCCGCTCGAAGGCGCACATCGTGGTGACCAACCCGGACATGCTGCACAAGGGCATCCTGCCCCACCACACGAAGTGGGTGAAGCTGTTCGAGAACCTGCGCTACGTGGTGATCGACGAGCTGCACACGAGCCGTGGCGTGTACGGCTCGCACGTGGCGAACGTGCTGCGCCGGCTGGAACGGCTGTGCCGCTTCTACGGCTCGCGGCCCCAGTTCCTGTGCTCGTCGGCGACCATAGGCAATCCTCGGGAGCTGGCCGAGGCGCTCAGCGAGCGCGAGATGGCGCTCGTCGAGCGCAGCGGCGCGCCGCGGGGCGAGCGTTTCTTCGCGATCTACAACCCCCCCGTCGTGAATCGCCAGCTCGGCATCCGGCGTTCCGCGCTCAACTGCTCGCGCGACGTCTCGCTCTCCTTCCTGAAGAAGGGCCTGCAGACGATCGTGTTCGCGCCCTCGCGGCTGGCCACCGAGGTGCTCGTCACTTACCTGAAGGAGGCGATCGAGACGACGCCCGGCTCGGAAGGTGTCATCCGCGGCTACCGGGGCGGCTACCTGCCGCTCAAGCGCCGCGAGATCGAGCGCGGGCTGCGCGAGGGCTCGGTGCTCGGCGTCGTCTCGACCAACGCGCTCGAGCTGGGCATCGACATCGGCAGCCTCGACGCGGCCGTGATCACCGGCTATCCGGGCAGCGTCGCCTCGACCTGGCAGCAGGCGGGCCGCGCCGGCCGCCGCCAGGGCGCCTCGGTGGCCGTGCTGGTGGCCAACTCGTCGCCGCTCAACCAGTACGTCGCCCGCAACCCCGACTACTTCTTCGACGCGCCGGTGGAGACCGCGCGCATCAATCCGGACAACCTGCAGATCCTGCTCGCCCACGTGAAGTGCGCGGCGTTCGAGCTGCCCTTCAGCGCCGACGAGCGCTTCGGCCGCGAGGACCTCTCCGAGATCCTGCGCTTCCTCGAGGAAGAAGGCCTGCTGCACCGCTCCGAGGACCGCTGGCACTGGACGAGCGAGAGCTACCCGGCCGACGCCGTCAGCCTGCGCAGCGTCAGCTCGGACAACTTCGTGATCCAGGACCTGACGCGCGAGCCGCGCATCATCGCCGAGGTGGACTACGACTCGGCGCCCTCGATGGTGCACGAGAAGGCCATCTACATCCTCGAGGGGCGGACCTACTTCGTCGAGAAGTACGACCATCAGGAGCGCCGCGTCCACGTGCGCGAGGCCGACGTCGACTACTACACCGACGCGATCACCTCCGCCAAGGTCAGGATTCTCGAGCGCTTTCGCGAGGAGGCGGCCCGCAACGCGCGCCGCTGCCACGGCGAGGTGCACGTGACCTCGCAGGTGGTCGGCTTCAAGAAGATCAAGTTCCACACCGGCGAGAACGTCGGCTCGGGCGAGCTGCAGATGCCCGAGAACGAGATGCACACCACCGCCTACTGGCTGACGGTGCCGCGCGAGCTGATGCGCGAGCTGCCCTTCTCGCTCGAGGAGCGGCGCGACGGTGTGGTGGCGCTGGCTCACGCGCTGTCCCAGCTGGCGGCGCTGTTCCTGATGTGCGACCGTCACGACCTGGGCGTCGCGCTGGGCGACAACGGCCAGGGCGAGGCGCGGACGGAGCGCGGGCTGATGCGGCTCGGCCTGCGCGGCCGCGACGAGCCGCCGCCGGCGGAGGACTACGAGCCCAACGTCTTCCTCTACGACAACTACCCGGGCGGCATCGGCCTCTCCGAGCCGCTCTACCGCCTGCACGACCGCCTGCTGCGCGAGAGCGAGGCGCTGATCGCGGCCTGCCCGTGCAGCGACGGCTGCCCGTCCTGCGTCGGTCCCGCCGGCGAGATCGGCAGCCGCGGCAAGCAGGTCTCGCTGGCGATCCTGCGGGCGATCGCGAGCCAGGCGCCCCATGCGGTCTGAGCGCGGGTGAGCCGCCCGCACGCTCGCCTGGCCGGCGCCCTGATGGCGCTCGCCCTTTCCTCCGCGCTTGGGAGCGCGCTCGGCGACGGGCCGGGCACGCGGGCGATCGTGCTCGGCGTCGCGCAGGACGGCGGCATGCCGCACATCGGCTGCCGCCAGGAGCCCTGCCTGCGCGCGCGCCGCGAGCCAGCCCTGAGGCAGCGGGTCGCCTGCCTGGGCCTGGTCGACGGCGAGTCGGGCGAGCGCTTCCTAGTCGACGCCACGCCCGACTTCGCGTCGCAGCTCGAGTCGCTGGTGGAGCTGGCGCCGGCGCGCCCCGCCCCGCGCGAGCGGCCGCTCGACGGCATCCTGCTGACCCACGCGCACGTCGGTCACTACCTCGGCCTGGCCCAGCTCGGACGCGAGGCGCTCGGGGCGCGCGGCGTGCCGGTGTTCGCGACGCCCCGGATGACGCGCTTCCTGCGCGAGAACGCCCCTTGGAGCCAGCTCGTGAGCCTGGGCCAGATCACGCTGCGCGAGATCGAGGCGGGCCAGGAGGTCGCGCTGACGCCGCGGCTGCGCGTGACCGCGCTGCGCGTGCCGCACCGGGACGAGCTCTCCGACACGGTGGGCTTCCTGGTGAAAGGGCCGTCCCGCTCGCTGCTCTACGTGCCCGACATCGACAAGTGGGAGCGCTGGGAGCGCTCGCTCGCGGGCGAGGTCTCCCGCGTCGACCACGCACTCCTCGACGCGACCTTCCTCGACGCCGCGGAGGTGCCGGGCCGGAGCCTCGACGAGATCCCGCATCCGCTGGTGCCCGAGACACTGCGCCTGCTCTCGGTGGTACCCGGGCTGCTCGAGCGCACGCTGTTGACGCACCTCAACCACACGAACGCCCTCTTCTGGGACGAGGCGCGACGGCGCGCGCTGGCTCCGGCGCGTGTCGCGCTGGACGGCCAGGAGCTGCCGCTCTGATGTCGAACGCCGCGCTGCGCGCGAAGCTCGAGCGCCTCAGGCGCCCGGGAGGCGACGGGCACGGCGCGCTCGGGGTTGCCCCGGAGCCCGCCGAGGAGCTCGCGGGCCCGAGCGGGCCGCCGATCGGTCCGGGGGCCGTCGCAGCCACGCAGCCCTCGGGTCTCGGCCGCCTGGCGGGCCTCGAGCGGGCGCTGCTCGGCGCGCACGCGGACCTCGACGGGCTCTCGCTGAAGGCGCGGCTCGAGCGGCTCGTGGCCGTGGCGGCGCAGCGCGAGCGCCGGTCGCGCCCGGGGGTGCGCCCGCTGGAGGAGCTGGTGCCCGGCGAGGCGGTGGCGACCCCGCGCGGGGTGTTCTACCGCACGGAGAGCGACGTGCACCTGGACGCCTTCCACGGCTCTCTGCCGCTCGCGCGCCTGCGCTCAGCGCAGCCGGAGGCGCTGCGGATCCTCGCCGGCGAGGCGGGGCTCGCCGGCTTTCCGCTGGAGGACGCCGCCTACCTCGACACCGAGACCACCGGGCTCGCCGGGGGCAGCGGCACCGCCGCGTTCCTGATCGGGCTCGGCTTCGTGCGCGAGGGCCGCTTCGTGGTCCGGCAGTACTTCATGCGGGACTACAACGAGGAGCCCGCGATGCTGGAGGCGCTCGCTGCCGACCTCGCGGGCTTCCGGCACGTCGTCACCTTCAACGGCAAGATGTTCGACCTGCCTCTGCTCGAGGCGCGCTACCGGATGAACCGCGCCCGCTTCCCGCTCGAGGGAGCGGCCCACCTGGACCTGCTGCACCCCGCGCGCCGCCTCTGGAAGCTGCGGCTCGACTCCTGCCGCCTGCAGTCGCTGGAAGTGGCGCTGCTCGGGCTGACGCGCCACGGCGACATCCCCGGCGAGGAGATCCCGCACGTCTACTTCCGCTACGTGCGGACGCGCGACGCGAGGGCCCTCGCCCGAATCTTCCAGCACAACCACACCGACATCGTGTCGCTGGCTGCACTGGCGGCACTCGCCTGCGAATGGGTGAGCGACGGCCGAGCCGAGGACCCGCGTGACGTCTTCAGCCTGGGGCGCGTGTTCGAGCGGGCGCAGCTCTTCGAGCGCTGCGAGTCGGAGTACCGGCGCGCGCTCGCCGGGGCGCAGGGTGGGCTGCGCACGCAGGCGCTCGTGCGCCTGGCGGCGCAGGCGAAGCGGGCCGGCGACGTGCCGCGGGCGGCGGAGCTGTGGGAGCAGGCTGCGGCGGCGGGCGAGTGCCAGGCCTTTCGCGAGCTGGCGGTCCTGCACGAGCGGCGCCTGCGCGATCCGAGCCAGGCCCTGCGCGTCGTCGAGCGCGGTTTCCGTGAGCTCGGCGCTCGCGACGAACGCTGCTGCCGGCGCACGCTCGCCCAGTTCGAGCGGCGGCGCGAGCGGCTGCTGGCCAAGCTCGCTCGCGCCGGGGCGGCTACCGCTCCAGCTCGCGCTGCAGGAAGTCGGCCACCTCGTGGATGACCACCGGCTTGAGGAAGACCGCGACGCCCGAGCGGTCGACCGCCTCCAGCAGTGGCGAGTGGGCGTAGCCCGTCAGCAGCGCGATCGGGATCCCGGGGAAGCGCCCGCGCAGCTCGCGGGCCAGCGTGCGGCCGTCCTGGCCGGGCATCACCAGATCGACCAGCGCCGCGTCGTAGCGCGCGCCGGCGGCGCGCTGCAGCGCTTCCTCGGCGGAGCGCGAGGTCTCGATCACGAAACCGCGCCGGGACAGCGCGCGCGCGAGCATGTCGCCGATCTCGGGATCGTCGTCCACCACCAGCACGCGCGGGCTGGGCTTCATCAGGGATCACTCTAGCAGGAGCGAGGGTACACTCCGGCCCGATGGCGAGCGCCGGCGATCAGCCAGACCAGCGCCGCGAGGCCGGGGTGGACGCCCTCGGCCTCGCGCTGATCGGCCTGCTGCTGCTCGACTACCTGCGGCCTGCGCTGCTGTTCCTGCCCACGATCACCACCGGCGGCGACACGCCGTGCCACTACCCGACGGCCGCGTTCTTGCGGGAACGGCTGTTGCCGCAACTGCGCTTCCACGGCTGGTACGCGGGGGCCTATCTCGGGCACCCGCTGCTGCTCTACTACTTCCCGCTGCCGTTCGTCGTGATCGCGGCGCTGTCGCCGCTGTTCGGGCCGGCCGTCGCCTTCAAGCTCGGCACGGCGCTCGCAGCCGCCGCGCTGCCGTTCGCCGCCTACGCCGCGTTCCGGCTGCTCGGCTTCCGCTTTCCGACGCCGCTGATGGGCGCCGCGGCGGCGACGCTGTTCCTGTTCGTGGAGGACAACCCGATCTGGGGCGCCTCGATCGCCAGCATGCTCACCGGCGAGTTCGCCTACGGCTACGGAACGGCGCTCGGGCTGTTGTTCCTGGGCGTCGCCTACCGGGCGTACTCGCGGGGCCAGGGACCCCTGCTGCCGGCGTTGGCGCTCGCCGCGACGGCCTTCGCCCACGGCTACGCGGTTCTCTGGGCCGGCCTCAGCGCGAGCTACTTCCTGTACGCGTCGCGCCGGCCCTTGCGCACGCTGGTGTGGCTCCTCCGCGTCGGGGGCCTGGCGCTCGGCTGCGTCGCCTTCTGGCTGCTGCCGCTGCTCGCCGACTGGGGCTGGACGACGCCGTTCAACGACGCCTGGCTGAGCGTTTCCTGGCGCAACCTGCTGCCGCCGACGCTGTGGCCGCCGTTGCTGGCGGCGGCCGCCGGCATTCTCGCGACGCTCGCGCTCTGGCGCCGGCAGGGCGGTCCCGACCATCGATTCGCCTACCTGCTGCACGCCGCACTTGTTGCTGGCGCACTGGCGGCGGCCGGCCCGGTCCTCGGGATCATCGACGTGCGCTTCGCTCCCTTCGCGCATCTGGCGCTGGCCCTCGCCGGCGCCGCCGCGCTCGGTGAGGCGCTGCGCCGGCTGGCGCGGCCGGCGCCGGCAGCCCTCGGCGTCCTGCTGCTGGCGCTGCTGCTGGCCGACGCCCGCACCACGTTCCTGCGCGGCTGGATCGACTGGAACTACACGGGGCTCGAGGCGCGCGAGCTGTGGCCGGACTTCTCGCGCGTGGCGCAGGCGCTGCGCGGCAGCGGGGCGGATCCGCGCGCCACCGTCGAGTACTCGAAGCTCCACGAGCGCGCGGGCTCGATCCGCATGTACGAGACGCTGCCCTATTTCAGCGGACGCTCCACGCTCGAGGGCGTCTACAACCAGGCGAGCCTCAACACGCACGCCATCTACTACCTGACCTCCGAGCTGTGCGAGCTCTCGCCGAATCCCTTCCGCAACGTGGAGTTCTCCAAGTTCGATACCGAGGCTGCGCTCGCTCACCTGCGGCTGTTCAACACGCGCGACGTGGTCGCGGTCTCGGAGCGGCTGATCGAGGCGCTGCGCGCGCGGCCCGACGTCAGGGAGGTCGCGGCGATCACGCCGTACCACCTGTTTCGTCTCGAAGGCCGCTTCCGCTACGTCGAGCCGCTGGAGTTCGAGCCGGTCCGCACCGGGGAGGCCGGCTGGCGCGACAAGGCCCAGCGCTGGTTCAGCAGCCGGCCGCTGCCGCGTGTCCCGCTCGTCTTCACCGACGACCCGCGCTTCCCCGAGGCGCCGCGGGGGACACTGGCGCGCCTCCCCGAGCGGCCGCTGCCCGCCGGCGTGAGCGTCGTCGAGCGGGTGGGGGAGGAGGCGATCGAGATCGAGACCAGCCGGGTCGGCCACCCGCTGCTGGTCAAGGTCTCGTGGCACCCCCGCTGGCGCGCGCTCGGAGCCGACGGACCCTACCGGGTGGCGCCCGCGCTGATGCTGGTGGTGCCGCGGCAGCCGCAGGTGCGGCTCGAGTACGCCAGCGGGCTCTCCGACCACGTCGGCCATGCGCTCACGCTGTGCACGCTGTTCGGGGCAGCGTTCGCCTGGTGGCAGACGCGGCGGCGGCGAACGGCGAGCGCCCCGGCGCCGGAGCCGCTCGGGCTGGTGGCGATCCTGGAGCGCGCCGAGCGCGACCGGCCCGGGCTGCGCTGGGGCGGCCTGATACCTGGAGGCCTGCTGCTGCTGCTGCTGCTCAGCCGGCTCCTGACGTAGCGTCCGCCAGCACGCCCAGCGCGGTCAGGCGCCGCCGCAGCTCGTCCTCGCTCGCGTGGTGGCGCAGCACTTCGCGCTCGCCCGCCAGCAGCACCGGGATCTCGCTGCGATAGAGCGCCAGCAACTCCGGGTCGGCGTTGATGTCGCGCTCGTGGAGCGGCACGCCGCTTCCCGCCAGGACGCGGCGCACGACCGCGGCCATGTCGTGGCAGAGGTGGCAGCCCGGAGCGCTCAGCAGCGTGAGCTCGGGCGCGGGGCTCAACGGGCGTCGCGACGGCGCGCGAGCGCGGGCGAGGCCTCGCCGCCCGAGCGTCGCAAGCTGGCCAGGCCGGCCGCGGCGATCACGCCCACGATCGTCAGCTGCACCAGCACGCCGGTCAGGTCCGCGTGGATCCCGAGCCAGGGCACCTCGGGGATCGCCACCGGCCGCGGCGCAAGGTATCCCGCCGACACCAGCTCGTAGATACCGGCGCCCGCGAAGGAGATCGCGAGGCCGCAGAGCAGCAGGCTCGAGACCGCGAAGAACGGGCCGAGCGGCAGCCGCCGGCTCGCCCGCCCGAGCAGGCTGGAGACGCCGGCCACCAGCAGCAGGCCCGCTCCGGCTCCGGCCCAGACCTCGCCCGCGCGGCCCTCGGCGTCGAGCAGCAGGGCCTGCGTGAAGAGCACCGTCTCCGCCGCCTCGCGATACACCGCGAGGAACGCGAGACCCGCGAGCAGCCACAGGCTGCGCCCCTGCAGGCCGCGCTCGAGCCCGCCGCGCAAGTACTCGCTCCAGCGTCGTGACTCGGCCTTCGAGATCAGCCAGAAGCTGACCGAGAAGAGCACGGCGGCGGCGAGCAGCGAGACGGCGCCTTCCACCAGCTCCCGCTGGTTCGAGCCCGCCGCGATCAGCCGCGCCGTCAGCCACCAGGTGGCGACCCCCGCGGGGAGCGCCAGCAACCAGCCGAGGTGGACGAAGCGGCCGGCGCCGGCAGCTCCGAGCCGGCGCACCCCGGCGAGCAGGGCCGCCACCAGCAGTGCGGCCTCGATGCCCTCGCGCAGGTAGATGATCAGGGCCGCGAAGAACGGCAGGGCCGGCCCGCCCTCGGTCGTTCCGATCCGGCGCAGGCGCTCGTCGAGGCGTCGCGCGCTGGCCTGCACCGCGCCGGGCGCGGCCGGCGAGGCGGACGCGATCGCCTGTCGCAGGTCGTGGAAGGCCGCTTCGATCGCCGCAGTTCCCGCCGCGTCCCGCACGCGCAAGCGTGGCTCGGCGGGCTCGAAGCCCTGCAGGTACGCGTCGAGCGTCAGGCGCTCGGCGTCGCGCGGCCGACCGGCCTCGAAGCTGGCCACTGCCTCGCGGAGCAGCTGGCGCGCCAGGCCAACGTCCTCGCCGGGCTCGGCGGGGCGGAACACCCCCTCGCGCCGCAGCCAGGCGAGGCCCTGCTCCGGCGCCGCGTGGCCTTCGAGGCGCAGCGTGGCGACGATCTCCGCGTCCGTCGAGCGCGCGTGGGTCGCAAGGGGGAGAGCGGCGGCCCGCGCCGGCTCGCCCGCGTGGCCCAGGCGGAAGACGTAGAAGGCGAGGTCCCAGCGCTCGGCGGCGCTCAGGCCCTCGAAGGCCGCCATCGACGTGCCCGGCACGCCGAACGTCAGCGCGTTGTAGGCGCGATACGGCGAGAGGTCCCGCAGCCGCGCGGGGTCGCGGAAGCTGGCCGGAGGCGGATCGAGCTGGCTCGCCCGCTCCGTGGCGGCATCGCCCTGCGTGCCGTGGCAGATCGCGCAGGCCTGCTCGTAGAGCGCCCGGGCGTGGGCGAGGTCGGGCCGCCCGGCGGGCTGGGTGGGCAGCCCGAAGCGCAGCACCACCGCCTCGCGGGCCTCGCGGCAGGCCGCGGCGACCGCGATCGGGTCCGCCTTGTCTTCGACCAGACGCTCGACCCCCAGCAGGCGCTCGCGCAGCGCGTGGTCGTTGCCTGCCGCCAGGCCCTCGCCCAGGCGGCGCGCCATCGCCGCGAACTGGAGCTGCTCCGCGTACTCGGCCGCCGCGATCACCCGGCCGTCGCGCACGGCGAGACCGTAGTCTCCCGCGACGTAGTCGAGCATCGCCACCACCCGCTGCGCGTCGCCGCCGTCGGCGGACGCCGTGGCGCCCGCCGACGCCCCGCCGCCTGCAGGCTCCGCCTCGCAGGGGGGCACCGAGGCGACCAGGGCGCCCAGGACGATGAAAGTGAAAATGGATTTCAATTTCACGTGGGGAGACTAGCATCCCCCAAGCCGGGCGGTCAAACCGCCTCCAGCTCCCGGACGATCGCTTCGGCCGCGGCCGCCGGATCGCTCGCCTGCAGGATCGGCCGGCCGACCACGAGGTAGTCGGCGCCGGCCCGCAGCGCGGCGCCGGGTGTGGCCAGGCGCGCCTGGTCGCCCGCGTCGGCGCCAGCCGGGCGGACGCCCGGCGTGACGATCAGGAAGTCGGGGCCGCACGCCTCGCGGATGAGACCGATCTCTTGCGGCGAGGCCACGACGCCGTCGGCCCCGGCGTCCCGGGCCAGCAGGGCCAGCCGCCGGACGGCTGCGGGCAGGGGGCCTGCGAGCCCGATCTCGGAGAGCGTCGGTTCGTCGTGGCTCGTGAGCAGCGTGACCGCCAGCAGCTTCGAGCTCGGGCCGCACGCGGCGGCCGCCGCCTCGATCATCGCGCGTCCACCCAGCGCGTGGACGTTGACGAGAGACACGCCGAGCGCCGCCGCGGAGCGGACGGCGGCGGCGACGGTGTTGGGGATGTCGTGGAACTTGAGGTCGAGGAAGACCCGCTGGCCGGCGTCCACCAGCTCGCGCACCAGCTCCGGGCCTGCGGCGGTGAAGAGCTGCTTGCCGACCTTCAGCATGCCGACGCGCGCGCCCACCCGCTTCGCCACGGCGCGCGCCTCGCCGGCGCTCGGCAGGTCGAGCGCCAGGATCAGCCGCTCGCGCGCCGTGGGTAGCCGGCCGACGCTCATGTCTCCTCCCCCGGCGGCGGCCCGAGCGTGCCCACGACCTCGCCGAGGTCGCTCATTCCGTGCCGTTCGAGGTAGTCGGCGAGCCCGGCGAGGACCTTCTCGTAGACGCGCGTGTCCACGAAGTTGGCGGTGCCGATCTGGACGGCGCGGCAGCCGACGATCAGGAACTCGAGCGCGTCCTCGGCGGTCGAGATGCCCCCGACGCCGATCACCGGGATGCGCACCGCGCGCGCGGCCTGCCAAGCCATGCGCACGGCGACCGGCCGGATCGCCGGGCCCGACAGCCCGCCGGTGCCGTAGGCGAGGCGAGGCTGCCGGCGCTCGACGTCCACCGCCAGCCCCAGCAACGTGTTGATGCAGGAGACGGCATCGGCGCCCGCTTCCTCGCACACGCGCGCGAAGAGCGCGATGTCGGCGACGTTGGGGGACAGCTTGGGGATCACCGGCCGGCGCGTCACCTTGCGCACGGCGCTCACCACCTCGCGCGTCATCAGCGGGTCGCCGCCGAAGGCCATGCCGCCCTTCTTCACGTTCGGGCAGGAGATGTTGATCTCGACGCCGGCGACCCCCGGCGCGCTCTCGAGGATGCGGGTGACCTCCGCGTACTCCTCGACGCTGTCGCCACAGACGTTGACCAGGATCTCGGTGCCGCAACCCGCGAGCCGCGGCAGCACGTCGTTCACGAAGCCGCGCACACCCACGCCCTGCAGACCGATCGCGTTCAGCAGGCCCGAAGGCGTCTCCACGATGCGCGGCGTGGGATTGCCCGCGCGCGGCTCGAGATAGAGGCCTTTCGAGACGAGCGCGCCCAGCTGGCGGAGCTCGAGCACTCCCTGCAACTCGACGCCGTACCCGAAGGTGCCCGACGCCGCGATCAGCGGGTTCTTCAGGCGCAGGCCCGCGATCTCGACGGCGAGGTTCAAGACGCGCCTCCATGCCGGCGCGCGGCCCGCGACGCGGCAGCGCCGGGCCAGACGACCACGTCGGCGTCGAAGATGGGACCCTCGGTGCAAGCGCAGCGGTAGCGCGGCGCCGGCTCGCCCGCCTCCTGCACGCGCACGACGCAGCCGAGGCAGGTGCCGACGCCGCAGCCCATCCAGGGATCGAGGCTCAGGCGCGCCGGCAGGCCGCGGCGGGCCGCGAGGTCGGCCACCGCCTGCAGCATCGCGTCGGGGCCGCAGGCGAACAGGGCGAACGGGCCCGGCGCCGCGTCCAGGTGGGCCTCCAGCGGCGCCGTCACGCGCCCCCGCACGCCAACGCTGCCGTCCTCGCTGGCGAGCAGCAGCGGCACGCCGAGCCGTGTGAACGGAGACCTCAGCACCAGGTCGTCCTGCGTGCGTCCGCCGTAGAAGACCCGCGGCCGCTGTCCCGCGCGCTGCAGCTCTTCGCAGAAGAGCACGAACGGGGCGACGCCGTAGCCGCCCGCGACGAGCAGCGGCTCGGCACGCGCTGGAGGGGCGCCGAACGGCTGTCCCAGCGGCCCCAGGCACGCGGCGACGCCGCCGGCCTCGAGCCCGGCGAGGGCCCGGCTGCCCTGGCCCACCACCTTGAGGAACAGGCTGAAGGTGTCGCGCGCGGGGTCCACTCGCATGATCGAGAAGGGCCGGCGCAGCGGCGGGTCGGACGAAGTGCCCGCCTTGATCATGACGAACTGGCCGGCGCGGGCGCGCGCGGCGACATCCGGGTGCCGGAACGTCAGCAGCACGAAGGCGCCGCCGAGCGGCTCCCGGGAGACGAGCTCGGCCTCGCGGTCGGTCGCCAGCTTCGGCGCGAGCTCCACCAAGGCGGCCGGATCATAACGTGGACGGCCTATAATCGCCTCGCGATGCGCCGTATCCCGGCGAGCGCGGCGCTCGCCGCGTCGCTGCTCGCGGCCGACCTCGTCCTGCTCGCGCTGTTCCTCAATCCGGGCCCGGTCTCCGCCCGCGATGCGCTCGCGCTGCTCGTCTCGCTGCTGCTGCCGGCCCTGCTCTTCGCCACGCTGGCTCTTCTGCTCTTCGCCGCCGCTGGCGAGCTGCTGCCCTGGCCGCGGCCGGTGCGGCCGCTGGTGGAGGGCCTGCCCTGGTTCACCACCTTCGCCTTCGCCTCGTTGTGCGCAGCCGCCACCTTGTTCTGGGTCAACCTGGAGGCGTACGGCGACGCGGTGCCCGCGGAGTCCGCCCTCGGGCTGCACCTGGCGGCCCGCAGCCTGACGGCAGCGGCGCTCGTGCTGCTCGCGGTGGCCAGCCACGCGCTGCTGTTGCCCGGGCGCCGCCGCGGCCTGCTCGCCGGCATCGTCGTGCTGGCGGCGGCCTCGGCCGTGATCGTGCCGCTCGCCCTGCGGCCGCATCCCGTGGAGCCGGCGCCGGCGGGGGCGTTCAAGACCGAGCCGGCCGAGCCGCGGCGGCGCGTGCTGCTGGTCGGCGTCGACGGCCTTTCGCCGGAGCTGCTGCGTGAGGCCCTCGCCGGACGGCTGCCGACGCTCGCCCGGCTCGTGCGCGCCGGCGCGTCCGGCGCGCTGGCGCCGGTCGGTCCGCTCGACCCGCCTTCGCTGTGGACCTCGGTCGTGACAGGGAAGCGCCCGCGCGAGCACGGCGTCAAGGGCTTCTCGCAGTACAGCCTGCTGGGCTCGGCCCGCCACTTCGAGCTGCTGCCGCGCGGCGCCGCGGTCGGCGTGCTCGAGCGGCTCGGTCTGGTCACCCGGCTGCCGGTCACGGCCTCCTCGCGCCGGAGCCGGGCGCTCTGGAACGACGTGAACGCCTTCGGCGTGCACGCCGGCGTCGTCCGGCTCTTCGGCACGCACCCCGCGGAGCCTGTCCAGGGTTTCATGCTGTCGAACTACTTCCACCTGCTGGCGCAGGATCCGGTGGCGGCCAGCGAGGCGCTCCATCCGAAGGACCTGCTGGCGGAGTTGCGGGCACGGGCCGTGGGCCGCGCCGACGTCGACGCCACGCTGCTCGCGCGCCTGCTCGACGTCCGCGCGGCCGACGCGAAGCCGGCGCTCGAGTGGCGCCGCGAGCTGCTCGACCGCGCCCTGGGCCCGGACCTCAGCTACTGGCGAGCGGGTCAGGTGCTGCGCGCCGCCTACGACCCGCCGTTCTTCGCGATCTACGTCGGTGGCCTCGACGTCGTGGGCCACGCATTCCTTCGCTACGCGCGTCCCGAGGCCTTCGGCGACGTGCCCGAGGCCGACGCCCGCCGCTACGGCGGGGTGACGGCAGCCTACACGGAGCTCGTCGCGGAGCGGCTCGCGGAGCTCGCCTCCACGCTGCGGGCCGACGAGACGATGATCGTGGTCTCGACGTACGGCCTGCTGCCGGAAGCGCCCTGGCGGCGCGCGCTCGCCCCGCTGTGGGGCTCGCGCTCGGGAGCCGTCCACGCGGCTCCCGGCGCGATCATGGCCCTCGGCGCTGGCGTTCGCCGAGGAGCGGCGCCGGCCGCGGCCTCGCTGCTCGACATCGCGCCCACGGTGCTGTACCTGATGGGTCTGCCCCTGGGCCGGGACATGGAGGGGCGGGTGCTGTTCGAGCTCTTCGAGGAGGAGCTCGTGCGGGGGCAGCCCCTCACGTTCATCCCGAGCTACGAGAGCCTGGCGGCCGCGCCGCGGCGGCCCTCCCAGCGCGAGCTGCCTCCCTTGCCCGAAGACGTCCCATAGGTTGTGCGAGACGCAGGCGAGCGTTACGATCCGCCCGCGTTGGCCAGCCTCGACGAATTCCTCGCGCTCGACGTCCGGGTCGGCACCGTCGTCGCGGCACGCGTCAACCAGGGCGCGCGCCTGCCGGCGTTCGCGCTCACCGTCGACTTCGGCCCACTCGGCACCCGCCTGGCGAACGCGCGCATCGCGGGGCTCTACGAACCCGAGGAGCTAGTGGGCCTGCAGGTGGTGGCGGTCGTCAACCTGCCGCCCGAGCGGATCGCCGGGCTCGAGTCCGAGGCACAGCTGCTGGCGGTCAACGACGGCCGCGGCGACCTCGTGCTGCTGATCCCGGAGCGGCCCGTGCCCGACGGAGGCAGGATCTAGCGTGGGCGCGCCGGGCGGGTACCGCGAGAGGCTCGAGCTGATGGACGCGGCGCGGCTCGAGCGCACGCTGCGGCGGATCGCCTCCGAGATCGTCGAGAGGCACCCCGGGCTGGGAGATCTCGTGCTCGTCGGCGTGCGCACGCGCGGGGTGCCGCTGGCTCGCCGCCTGGCCGCCCACATCCGCGCGACGAGCGGCCAGCTCGTGCCCGTCGGCGCCCTCGACATCACGCTCTACCGCGACGACCTGACCACGATCGCCGCGCACCCGGTGCTGAAGGGCACCGACATCCCGGTCTCGATCGACGGCCGCAGCGTGGTGCTGGTCGACGACGTGTTGTTCACCGGCCGCACCGTGCGGGCGGCGCTCGACGAGCTGATCGACTTCGGCCGCCCGGATCGCATCGAGCTGGCGGTGGTGGTGGACCGCGACCACCGCGAGCTGCCGATCCGCGCCGACTACGTGGGACAGAGCCTCAGCACCGGGCGCCAGGAGATCGTCCACGTCTCGCTGCGCGAGGAGGACGGCGACGATCGTGTCGTCCTGATGGAGAAGCGGCCGGAGCCCGCGCCGCCGGCCGCGTCCGTTGTTCGGGACGGCTCCGCCGCGGAGAAGCTGCCGGCCAAGGGCTCGCGGTCGCGTCCCGCCAAGGCCGGACGGCGCGGGCGCAAGCCGCCCATCCGCCGCGGCCCGGCTGCGCGCGGCCGGCGATGAGCGGCTTCCGCCACCGGCACCTGCTCGGCATCGAGCCGCTCGAGCCGCGCGACATCGAGGCGATCCTCGACACCGCGCAGGGCCTGCGCGAGGTGCTCGACCGGCCCATCAAGAAGGTGCCGACGCTGCGCGGCCGCACCGTGGTCAACCTCTTCTACGAGGCGTCCACCCGCACGCGCTCCTCGTTCGAGGTGGCGGAGAAGGTGCTCTCCGCCGACAGCCTCTCGATCGCGACCTCCACCTCGAGCGTCTCCAAGGGCGAGACGCTGCTCGACACGGCGCGCAACCTCGAGGCGATGAACCCGGACGTGATCGTGATCCGGCACCAGGCGAGCGGCGCGCCCCACTTCCTGGCGCGCCACTGCCGCTCGGCGATCGTGAACGCGGGCGACGGCGCCCACGAGCACCCGACGCAGGCGCTGCTCGACGCGCTCACGCTGCGCCAGCGCAAGGGCCGCCTCGCAGGGCTGCGAGTGGCCATCGTGGGCGACGTCCTGCACAGCCGGGTCGCGCGCTCGAACGCCTGGCTGCTGACCAAGATGGGCGCCGACGTCGTGCTGTGCGCCCCGCCGACGCTGATGCCGCCGGGGCTCGACGGTATCTGCCGCGTCTCGACGTGCATCGACGAGGCGATCGAGGGCGCCGACGCGATCATGATGCTGCGGCTCCAGCTCGAGCGCATGACCGGCGGCTTCTTCCCGACGGTGCGCGAGTACTTCGTGCGCTACGGGCTCGGAGAAGCGCGGCTGAAGCGGGCCAAGCAGGACGTGCTGATCCTGCACCCGGGGCCGATGAACCGCGGCGTCGAGATCGCCAGCGAGGTGGCGGACGGCCCCTACTCGGTGATCCTCGACCAGGTCACCAACGGCGTCGCGGTGCGGATGGCCGTGCTGTACCTGCTCCTGGGTGGCGGCGGGGAGGCCGCGTGAGGGCGATGGGCGACAGGCTGCTGATCAAGGGCGGGCGCGTCGTCGATCCCGCGCAGAAGCTGGACGCGACGGCGGACGTGCTGCTGGTGGAGGGCCGTGTCGCCGAGCTGGGCCCGCGGCTCGCGGCCCGCGGCGCGGAGCTGCTCGACGCCGACGGGCTGGTGGTGTGCCCGGGCTTCATCGACCTGCACACGCACCTGCGGGAGCCCGGACGGGAGGACAAGGAGACGATCGCGACCGGCACGCGCGCCGCGGCCGCCGGAGGCTACACCGCCGTCTGCGCGATGCCCAACACCGATCCGGTCAACGACAACGCCGGGATCACGCGGGCGCTGCTGGAGAAGGCGCGCGCCGAGGGCGTCGTGCGCGTCTACCCGATCGGCGCGATCACCCAGGGCTCGCGCGGCGAGCAGCTCGCCGAGTACGGGGACCTGAAGGACGCCGGCTGCGTGGCGCTCTCCGACGACGGCCGCCCCGTCTCGAACGCGCGGGTCTTCCGGCGGGCCCTCGAGTACGCCCAGGGGTTCGGCCTGACGCTGATCGACCACTGCGAGGAGCCGAGCCTGTTCGAGAGGACCTGCATGAACGAAGGGCCGGTTGCGAGCCTGCTCGGCCTGCGCGGCACGCCCTGGGTCTCCGAGGCGATGACGGTCGAGCGCGACGTGATGCTGGCGGAGCTGACCGGCGGCAAGGTCCACATCGCGCACATCAGCACCGCGGCCGCAGTGGACGCGGTGCGGCGCGGCAAGGCCCGCGGCGTGCGCGTGAGCGCGGAAGCGACGCCGCACCACCTGTTGCTGACCGACGTGGCCGTGCGCGAGAGCGAGTACGACACCCACACCAAGATGAACCCGCCCTTGCGCGCGGAGGCGGATCGGACCGCCGTGCTGGCGGGTCTGAAGGACGGCAGCATCGACTGCATCGCGACCGACCACGCCCCGCATACGATCGACGACAAGCGCGTGCCCTTCGACGAGGCGGCCTTCGGCATCGTCGGCCTGGAGACGGCGGTGGCGCTGTGCCTGGACCGGCTCGTCGGCGCCGGCCAGATCGGCCTGTCGCGCCTGGTGGAGCTGCTGGCGACCAATCCGGCGCGGGTGCTGGGCCTGCCGGGCGGCAGCCTGGCTCCTGGCGGCCCCGCCGACGTGACGCTGCTCGACCTCGAGCGCAAGGCCAAGGTCGATCCCGTGCGCTTCGAGAGCAAGAGCCGCAACACGCCCTTCTCGGGCTGGGAGCTCAAGGGCTGGCCCGTGGTCACGGTGGTCGCCGGCCGCATCGTGCACCGGGCCTGACGCTTGCGCCCCTGACCAGTGGCGGACGCGCGGGCCGCAGCGGAGGCGTTCAACCGCCTCGTGGCCGAGAACGAGACCGCCGCCGTGGCCCACGCGCTCGCCCTGCAGGAGGCGTTCTCCCGCTCGGGTGTGACCTACGGCGGGGCGCCGATGCGCAGCTTCCTGCGGCCGCACCTCGTGTCGCGGCGGGACTGGGCCGGCCTGCGCGACTCCGGGCGGCGCCTGCTGGAGTGCGCCGCGCGCGTGGCCCGCCAGGTCTTCGGCGGGGACCTGGGCCGCCTGCTCGACTTCCTCGGCACGCCCGAGGCGGAACGGCCCTGGCTCGAGATCGACCCGGGCGAACCCGACGTCCTGATGTCGCGGATCGACGCCTTCCTGACCGAGGCCGGCCCGCGCGTGATCGAGATCAACAGCGACGCGCCGGCCGGTTTCGGCTACGGCGACCGGATGGCGTCGCTCTTCGCGGAGTCCGACCTCCACCGCCGCTTCGCCGCGCTGCACCCGCTGCGCTACGTGCCCTCGGCGCCGGGCCTCGTCGGCGCCTTCCGCCGCCGCCACGCGGCGGCCGGCGGCAACGGCACGCCGCGCCTCGCGATCGTGGACTGGGCGGACGTCAAGACCCGCCCCGATCAGGAGCTGCTCCGCGAGAGCTTCCTGCGCTCCGGCCTGGACTGCCGCCTCGCCGACCCGCGCGAGGTCGAGCTGCGCGGCGACCGCCTCTTCGCGGGCGGCGTCGAGATCGACCTCGTCTACCGCCGGGTGCTGCTGCAGGAGCTGCTCGAGCGCCCCTCTGACGCGCGGTCGCTGCTCACGGCCTACCGGGCGCGTCCCGCCGCCTTCCAGAACTCGTTCCGCTGTCGCCTCTCCGAAGACAAGGCCTTCCTCGCGATCCTGAGCGACGACCTGCACGCCGCGCTGCTGCGGCCCGAGGAGCGCGAGCTGGTGCGGCGGGTCGTGCCCTGGACGCGTCGGGTGGCGGAGGGGCGCACCACGAAGGACGGGACGGTCGTCGATCTCGTGCCGTGGGTGCTGGCGCGGCGCGAGGCGCTGGTCCTGAAGCCCGCGCACGGCTACGGCGGCGCGTCGGTCGTGATGGGCGACGAGGCGAGCGATGGCGAATGGCAGGCGCGGGTGGTCGAGGCGCTCGGCGCGCCCTGGGTGGTGCAGGAGCGCGCGCGCATCCCGCAGGAGCCGTTCCCGGTGGTGTCGGGCGGGACGCTCGCCTTCGAGGCCCTCAAGGTCAACGTCAACCCGTTCTACGTGGCCGGTGCCGAGGTCGGCGCCGTGGCCCGCGTCTCGCGCTCCTCCGTGATCAACGTGAGCGCCGGCGGCGGCAGCGTGCCGACCTTCGTGCTCGAGGACTAGGCGCTCAGCCGGCGTGCGAGGGCGAAGAGCGGCGCGCCCGCGAGCAGGATGCCGAGACCGGCGAGCGCGATCGGCGTGTCGCTCAGCAGGATCCGCGCCGAGACGCCGAGCAGGCAGGCCACGAAGGCGGCGGGCAGCAGCGGGTAGCCGGGCATCCGGAAGCCGTCGTGCCGGGGCTGGCGTCTCCGCAACACGAACAGTGTGGAGGCGACGGCGGCCAGCGCAAGCCCGTCGGAGAACATCACGTAGTTGAGCAGCCGGTCGAACGAACCGAGCAGGAAGGCCGGGCCGAGCATGGTGGCGGCGAAGAAGAGCAGGCCCGTCCGCTGCACCTGCGTGCGCCCGTCGACGCGCAGGAAGGCCGCCGGCAGCGCGCCGTCCTGGGCCATCGCGTAGTAGCTGCGCGGCATCTGCAGGATCGTCGCGTTCACGAAACCGGCCGCGGACAGGAAGATCGCCAGCGAGATCACAAGCTCACCCGAGGGCCCGAAGGCGGCGCGCGCGAGCGCCGCCGCCACCAGCGGCGCTGTGGCCACCCCCTGAAGCCCAAGCGCCCGCTCGTACGCGAGGTTGATGAGCAAGTACAGGACCACCACCACGACCACGCCGCCCGTCACGGCGCGCGGGAGGTTGCGGCGCGGGTCGCGCACGTCGCCGCCGAGGTTCATCGCGCACTGGTAACCGCCGTAGCTGTAGAAGACGGCGACCGCCGCGGTCGCGAAGCCGGCCAGCGACGTGGCCGCCGGCAGCGGGGAGCCGGCCGCAGGCGCGGCGTCCGCCGCCGGGGCGCCGGGAGCGAGGGCCAGGCCGGCCAGCGCGAGACCCACGATCATCACGATCTTCGCGAGCGACAGCAGGTTCTGCGCCCGCGACCCCGTCCGGATCCCGAGCCAGTTGAGCGCCAGCAGCACCAGCATCATCAGGCACGCCGTCGCCAGCGTCGCCTGGGGCGTGCGCGCGGCAGGAGGCAGCAACACGAGGTCGAGGTACTCGGCGCCGATGAAGGCGACGCCCGCCGCGCCCGCTCCCTGCAGCAGCGCCTGCGACCAGTTCAGCATGAAGGCCAGCAGCGGGTGATAGCACTCGGCAACGGCCTTGTAGTAGCCGCCGGCACGCGGCAGGCGGGCGCCGATCTCGGCGTAGGTGAGGGCGCCCAGCAGGCTGATGAACCCGCCGAGCAGCCAGGCCGCGTAGAAGCCGCCGACGCCGCCCGCGCTGCCCGCGACGAGCGCTGGCGTGCGGAAGATGCCGATGCCGATCACCAGGCTGACCACGACCATCGCGGTGTCGAAGGCCGACAGCCGGGGCTCGATGCGGGAGGGCTCAGCCACCGAGCGCCTCGCGCAGCAAGCGGCCGAGGCGGCGGTACTGCTCCTCGTGGTTGTAGAGCTGCGCCGACGCCCTCACGAGCTTGCCGGCGGGGCCGGGCCACGGGAACAGCCAGCCCTCGACCCCGCGCTCGCGCAGCCAGTTCATCACGCCCTCGTGGTCGAGCCGCGCGGCCGCCGCGTCGGGGGCGGGCGCGGGCAGCGGCAGGGAGGCGAGCGAGCCCAGCAGCGACTCCGGGCACGGCGCGGGCACGGACAGGGCGTCGCACAGGAGCGTCCGCGCCCGCAGGGCGAGCGCGCGATTCCTGGCCATCAGCTCGGACCAGCCGCCCGGCAGCAGGCCGCCCAGGTAGCGGATGCACTCCGGGATCGTCAGCCAGGCCGTCGGATCGGCGGTGCCTGTCCAGTCGAACTCGGCGCGGAAGCGGCGGCCCTCGCGCCCGGGTTCGTAGCCGTGGCTGATCACCAGCGGGTGCAGCGGTCCTTGGAGATCGCGACGGACGTGCAGGAAGGCGGCTCCCTTCGGCGCGCACAGCCACTTGTGCGCGTTGCCGGCGTAGTAGGCCGCGCCGATGCGGCGCAGGTCGAGCGGCAGCATGCCCGGGGCGTGGGCGCCGTCCACCAGCGTCTCGACGCCCCGCTCGCGCAGCTCGGCGACGATGCGCTCGATCGGGAACACGAGGCCCGTCGGGCTCGTCACGTGGTCGAGCAGCGCGAGCCGCGTGCGCGCGCTGACGCTGGCCAGCAGCGGCGCGAGGATCTGGTCCGCGGATTCGAGCGGGAACGGCACGGCGGCCGCGACCACCCGAGCCCCGCGGCCGCGGGAGACGAACTCGAAGGCCTTGCGCGACGCGGCGTAGGCGTGGTCCGTCGTCAGGATCTCGTCGCCTGGCCGCAGCTCGAGAGCGCGCGCGACGACGTTGATGCCGGTGGTGGCGTTGGTCACGAAAGCGAGGTCGTCGGCGTCGGCGCACACGAAGGCGGCGAGCGCCGCGCGAGCCGCGTCGAGCCGCGGGCCCCAGTGGCGCCACAGGAAGTCCACCGGCTCGCGCTCGAGCTCGAGACGGAGCTGCCACTGGTGCTCGAGCAGCGCCCTGGGGCAGGCTCCGAAGGAGCCGTGGTTGAGGTAGTCGACCCCGGAGTCGAGCGGCCAGAGCGCCGCGAATGGACTCCCGGGAGCCGCGCCGTTCACGTTCATCGCGCGAGCGGGTCCAGCAGCACCTTCAGAGCGCCCGCTCTCTTCGCGTGGGCGAAGCCGCGCAGGCCCTGGCTGAGCGGGTAGCGGGCTTCGATCAGGTCGGTCACTCGGACACGGCCCGTGACCATCGCGTCGAGGGCCTTCGCCAGCGGGCCGCAGCGCGAGCCCACCAGCGTGAGCTCGTCCACCACCAGCGACGAGAGGTCGAGCCGCGTGTCGCCGGCATAGGTGCTCTTGAGCACCAGCGTCCCGCGCGGCCGCAGCGCGCGCCGGGCCGCCGCGAAGCCCTGCGGGCTGCCGGTGCACTCGACGACGACGTCGTAGCCGCCGGCGCCGATCGCAGCCGGCCCCAGCGTCGCGAAGCCCTCGCGAGCCAGCGCGCGCAGCCGAGCCCGCCGCCGGCCCGCCACCGTGACCTGGTCGCTGGCGCCGCGCAGGGCCCGCGCCACCAGCGTGCCGAGCTTGCCCGGCCCCAGCACCAGCACGCGGTCGTCGCGGGCGATCGCGACCTGCTCCAGCACCTCGAGCGCCGCCGCCAGCGGCTCGGCGAAGACGGCCGCTTCGTCGGGGAGCGCGGCCGGGACCTGGTGCAGGTTCGTGAGCGGCAGCCGCAGCTCCTCCGCGAAGGCGCCGTCACGGCCGCGAATGCCGAGCGCCGTGCGGCGCGGGCAGTGCGTGCGGCGCCCGGCGGCGCAGCTCTCGCAGCGGCCGCAGGCCGCGTTGATCTCGCCGACGACGCGCCGCCCGACCCAGGCCGGGTCGGCTGCCTCGGTCACGACCCCGACGAACTCGTGGCCTGGCACGCCCGCGAACGGGTAGTAGCCGCGCAGCAGCTCGAGGTCGGTGTTGCAGATGCCGGCCAGGCGCACGGCCACTCGCGCTTCGCCCCGTGGCAAGCGCGGGCGCTTCAGATCCTCGCGCAGCCGCAGGCGCCGCTCGGACAGCCACAACCCGCGCATGGGCGGATCGTAGCCCAGCATCCCCGCGCCGCGATCGTGGCCGGCGCCGGACGGGCTTTTGCTACACTCTGCGCGCCTTTCCAAGCACATGCGCCCCGCGGCTCCAGCCGTTCCCGAGGTGCTTCCGATTCCCGGCGGGGCCTTCCTGATGGGCTCGGACGCGGGGCGGCCCGACGAGCGCCCGGTCCGATCCGTGACCGTCGAGCCGTTCGAGATCGCCGCCGCCCCCGTCAGCAACCGCGAGTACGCGATGTTCCTCGCCGCGACGGGCCAGGCGCCGCCGCGCTTCTGGGAAGCTCCCGGGACCACCGGGCCCGACCAGCCGGTCGTCGGCGTGAGCTGGTTCGAGGCCGAGGCGTACTGCGCCTGGCTCAGCGAGAGCACCGGTCGGCTGTGGCGTCTGCCGTCGGAGAGCGAGTGGGAGCGCGCCGTGCGCGGCGGGCTCGAGCAGGCGCCCACGCCCTGGGGGGATGCGCTGCCCGCGGGCGAGATCCCCGAAGGCGCGTTGCCCGGCCCGTGGCCCTTGCGCCGCGGCACCCCCAACGGCTTTGGCATCTTCGATCCCGGCACGGTCGTTCACGAGTGGTGCCGCGACTGGTACGCGCCGCCCGCGGATCCGCCGCTGCGTCCGCGTCCGGGCCGCAGGGCGAGCCGCGGTGGCTCCTGGCGGCACCGCGTTCGCTGGTCGCCGCCCGCCGCGCGCAGCAGCCTGCCGCCGTCGTTCCAATACGCCGACTACGGCTTCCGGCCCGCGCGGGAGGTGGCGTGAGCAGCGAGCATCGGCGCGCGCCCCGGCTGGTTGTGCCGCCCGTCGGCGGCGCGATCTCGGTGGTCGGCGCCAAGCTGCTGAACGTCAGCTCGTACGGTCTGCTGATCGAGACGCCGGTCCCGATGGACGCGGGCCAGACGATGCCGCTGCGCATGCTGGTGCGGGGCGAGAAGCTGGACGTCGAGGCGCGGGTGGTGGATTGCCGGGCCGGGCAGGGGCCGCGCCGCTACCACGTGGGGCTCGAGTTCCTCTCGCTGCCGCCACCGGCGAGGGAGCGCCTCGCCGACGCGCTCCACGCCCTCGAAGCGGGGCGTCCCTAGCTTCCGTGCGGCCGCGTCAGCTGCTGGCGTCGAGGCGGTCGGGCCGCGGCCAGTGGCGGGGCCACGCCCGCGGGGCGGGCGGCGGCGCCTCGCGCGCCAGGGCGATCGCGCGCTCGTAGCTCTCGAGGCAGCGCTCGGGCGAGTGCTCGCGGGCGACGAAGGCCCGGGCGGCCCCGGCCAGGGAAGCGCGCAGCGCGGGGCTCTTGGCGAGCCGTTCCACGGCGCGCGTGACCTCGCCCTCCTCGTCGGCCATGTCGGCCCGCAGCACGCAGCCCTCGGGGATCTCCGCCAGGTGCTCGAGGTCGGCCACCACCGCCGGCCGGCCTTGCGCCAGCACCCGGAGCAGCGCCGCCGAGGTCTCGCGCGCGCTCGGATGGCGCAGGTGGACCACGACGTCGGCCGCCTCGACGTGGGCCGGCAGCTCGGCGAACGGCACGCGGCCGGTCGGGATCGTGCGCTCGCGCACGCCGAGGCGGGCGAGCTGGCGTTCGAGCGCGGCCGCGTCGGGCACTGGGCCCACCAGCAGCAGACGCAGCGGCAGGCCGGCCTCGATGCCGCGCGCGACCGCCTGCGCGGCGGTGACCACCCGCTTCTCCGGGGTGAGCAGGCCGAAGCAGCCGACCGCGAGCTCTTGGGCCCCGATCCCGAGCCGGGCCCGCAGCGCCGCTACCGCGTTCGGCTCGACCGCCACACGCTCGGCCGGCATCACGACCCGTTCGACCCGCGCGCCCCCAACCTCCGCGCGCAGCGCGTCGCAGGTGAAGGCGTTGTGCGCGGCCGTGGCGCGCGAAGCCTCGACGGGGATCCGGAACAGCGGATAGGCATAGGGCAGCAGCTCGCCCGAGCTGCCGAGCGCGACCGGGTAGAGCCGGCCCGCCTGGGCCGGGTAGGTGTAGGCGAGCTCGTCGGAGTACTCGGCGAGCCTGCGAAGCGCCGCTTCGCGCAGCGTCGCGCTGGACGGGTCCGCCGCGTAGGCGCGGGCCTCGGGAGAGTCGACGAAGGCGCGCGCCCGCGCGTGGTGCAGCACCAGGTCGTGGAGCACCAGCAGCCCGGGCAGCCGGGCCAGCAGGTCGTACTCGAAGGCGTGGGCGGTACCGTTGCCCAGCTGGTACAGCACGAGGTCGTACGGCCTCTCGCGCTGTCGCTCGAGCAGGGTCTCGGCGCGGAAGCTCCCGACGCCCGCCGGCAGGCGCGCCGCGTCGACGGCGTCCTGCGCGTGGAAGGCGTCGATCTGGTGGCGCAGCGCGAGCAGCTCGAGCACCTCGACCGAGTAGTCGGCGATGCCGGTCGGCGCGGGAGGCAGCGGCGAGACGAAGGCGAGGCGGGCCATGGCAGCGGGCCTGCTAGCGGCGAGCGAGCAGAGCGTACTCCTGCGGGCCGAAGAGCAGGTCGTTGAGGCGGCGCACGTTCTCGTTGAGCGCGTCCGCGGCGCGCGCGGGCAGGCCCTCCTCGGGGACCGGCCGCAGGAGCTGGGTGGCCTCCACCGGCGCGCGCAGCTCGATCCTCACGTCGGAGAAGCCCTGGGCGGCCGTCAGGAAGCGCAAGGTCTCCGGATGCAGCGGGCGCTCGTGCGTGAGGTCGCGGTTGAAGACCTCGACGAGCGCGAACACCGAGCGCGGGTTGACCGTCTCGAGCAGCAACAGGCCGTCCGGGCGCAGCGCTCGGTATGCCTCGCGCAGCATCGCGAGCAGCACCGGCGGGGGCAGGTGCTCCGCCACCTGCGCGGCGAAGACGCCGCCCAGCGAGCCGGCCTTGCGTGCCCGCAGGAACGCGACGAGGTCGCCGTGCTCGACCGCCAGGGCGCGCTCGCGACACGCCTGCGCGGAGCGCGCGTTACCCTCCACACCCAGGCCCTCGATGTCGTGCTCGCGCAGCAGGTCGAGGAACTCGCCCCGCCCGCAGCCGAGGTCGGCCACGGGTCCGAGGCCCGCGAAGAGCGAGACGTAACCTTCGAGCTTCTCGCGCACGGCGGCGGGATCGCCCCGGAAGCGCTCCTCGAACGCCGTGTACGCTGCGTCGTCAGCCGCTGCCAGCGCGGCGCGTGCCGCCTCGGCCGAGGGCGCCGCGGCAGCCCCGGCCGGCGTGCCGGCGACCGAAGCCAGGCCTGCGGTCAAGCCCCGCAGCTCCTCGCCCTGGGCGGTCAGGCGGTCCTTCAGCGCGAGCAGCCCCTCGACGCGCCGCCCCAGCGACTCGAGCCGGCGGTCGAAGGCCTCGAGCACCAGCTCCGAGCGCGCCGTGGCGAGGGCGCCCGAGAGGCGGTCGTGGGCGTCGACCAGCGGCATCAGCCGCTGCAGATAGCGCACCAGGGCCGCCACCAGATCGCGCAGGTGGGCGTCGAGCCGGCCGGACTCGGCGACCTGGCCGTTCAGCACCTGCACCACATAGGAGTTGAAGTCGCGCTGGCGGTCGAGCGCGGGCGCCAGGGCGTCGAACGCGCGTTGCCGCAATGCGCCGCCGAGACCGCCGGCCTCGGGCCGGGGGGCTCGCTCCCACAGCGTGTTCAGCTTTCCGACCTGGTTCGGCAGCTCCGGCAGCCGCTCGGCGGGCAGCGCGAAGGCGGCGAGCGCGTCGACCGCAGCGAGGGCCTGCGCGTAGGCCCGCTCGGCTTCCTCGAGCTTGCTGCGGAGCGCCTCGAGCTGCGCGGACGCTTCGTCCACGCGCCCGCTACTTGTCGGCGAAACGCGCGGCGAGGTAGGCGAGCACGATCTCGTCGAGCGAGAGATCCTGCACCACCGTCTTCTCCCCGCCGGGGGCATACTTGCCGCGCTTGACGTCGGCCATCACGCCCTTGTGCTGGTCTTCCATCAGCTTCGCGATGGCGGCTTCGTCGTCGTGGCTCTTGATGACGTCCGAGTAGGGCAGCCGGCGCGAGCCGAGGATCTCGCCGCCCTTGTAGATCAGCGTCTCGATCAGCGGGTTCTGGGGGCCCTTGTCCTCGGTCTGGACGTGGTAGGTGACGCCGTTGTAGCGGACGTCGGTGTTGAACCCGGTGATCACGGGGGGATTGTCCCACAGCGGCGAAAGGCGTTGTCAAGCCGGCGAGCGTGGCACAATCCCGCGCTGCATGGCCCCACGGCCGCAGACCGGCACGCTTCCGGCGCTCGCGCTGTACTGCGGCCTGGCCCTGGCCGCCACCTGGCCGCTGGCCCTGGGCCTCTCGCGCGACCTCGCCTGGGACCTCGGGGACCCCGTCCTCAACGTCTTCCTGATCGGGCGCAACGACGCGCTGTTCCTGCGGGCGCTCCGCGGAGACGCGCCGGCGCTCGGCGCGTTCTGGGACGCCCGCATCTTCCATCCGGAGCCGCGGACGCTCGCCTGGTCCGAGCACCTCGTGCCGCAGAGCCTGCTGGCGCTCCCGCTGTACGTCCTCTCCGGCGGAAGCGCGATCCTCGCCTACAACTTCGCGTTTCTCGCGTCCTTCGTGCTGTCGGCGCTCGGGATGCACCTGCTGCTGCGCGACCTCACCGGCCGCACGGCGCCCGCGCTCGTCGGCGGGATCGCCTTCGGCTTCGCAGCGTACCGCGTCGAGCAGCTCCCGCATCTGCAGGTGCTCTCGTCGCAATGGATGCCGCTGGCGCTCCTCGGCCTGCGCCGTTTCGCGGTCTCGGGCTCGTGGCGGGCCCTCGCCGGAGGCTCCGCGGCGGTGCTGGCCCAGGTGCTGTCGTGCGGCTATTACGCCCTCTTCTTTCCACCCTTCGCCGCGGCATTCGCGCTGGCGGAGCTGGCCCGAGCCGGCCGCCTGGGCGACGGGCGGCGCTGGGCCGGGTTCTGTCTGTCCGGCGCCGTCGTGGCGCTCCTGACGCTGCCGTTCCTGCTGCCTTACATCGAGCTGCGCGCGAGCGGAGCCCTCGCGAGACCGGCGGCGGAGATCGAGCGCTTCTCCGCCGACGTGTGGAGCTGGCTGACGGCCCCGCCCGCGCTGCGCCTGTGGCGCGGCCTGCGGACGTTCCCGGCCGACGAGGGGCAGCTCTTCCCCGGCCTGGCGGTGCTCGGCCTCGCGGTCGTGGCGGTGGCGTTCGCCGCGCGCGCGCCGCTGAGCGAGACCGGGCCCGCGAGCGCGCCGGCGACGGGTCGCGGCGCCGTGCTCGCCCGTTGGCTCGGCCTCGCGACCGCTGCGCAGGCGGCCCTGCTCGGCCTCTTGCTGCTGGGCCTCGGTCCCGCCCTGTCGTCGTGGCTGCCGCTCGTGAGCGCGCGCAGCCTGCCGCGCGCCGTCACCACGCTGCTCGTGCTGGCGGCCGCCTGGCTTGCAGCCTCGCGGCCGGTTCGCGACGCCGCGGCGCGCCTCGCTGGATCGCCGGCAGGCTCCGCGGCCGCGTTCGCCCTGGCCGCCGCCCTGCTGACGCTCGGCCCCGTGCTCCACGCGCGCGGGCGGGAGCTCGGCTCGGGCCCGTACGCGGCGCTGCTGGCCCTGCCCGGCTTCGACGCGCTGCGCGTGCCGGCGCGCTTCGCGATGGTCGCCGTGCTGTTCCTCTCGCTGCTCGCGGGCCTCGGGGCAGACGCGCTCTTGCGGCGCTCTCGGCGCCCGCGGGTCCTCGCCGCTCTCTTCGCGCTGGCTCTGATCGCGGAGTCGTGGGCCGCTCCGATCCCGCTGAACGAGGTCTGGGCCGACCCGGCGCTGCGCCCGCCGCCGCGACGGCTGGAACTCGGCGACGACGCGCCGGAGGTCTACGCGCGCGCACGCGCGCTGCCGGCGGACGCGGTGATCGCGGAGCTGCCGTTCGGATCCGAGCCCTGGGAGCTGCGCGCCGTCGCTGCAACCCTGATCCACGGCAAGCGCATCCTGAACGGCTACAGCGGCGGTGAGCCCGAGGGCTACCGCCGCTTGAAGCCGGTCCTGCGCGCGGTCACTTCGGCTCCGGAGGCGGCCTTCGAGGCGCTGGTTGGCGCCGGCGTCAGCCACGTGATCGTTCACGAGCACGCCTGGGGCCTGGAGCGCAAGGGCGCGCGCGTCACGGGAGCGCTCGTCGAACGCGGTGCGCGCGTGCTGCACGAATCCGGCGGCGACGTCCTCGTGGAGCTGCCGCGCTGAGAGATAATCCCGGGTCAATGGAGAACGTCACCCGCGTGAGCGGCGCTGCGGCGCCGGACGACGACGAGGTGCCCCTGACCGGCACCTGGCCGCGCATGTACGCCGCCGTGATCCTGTGCGCGCTCGCCGTGATGGCCGCGATCGCGGCCTTCCAGGCCTGGAACTACTGAGTGACGACCCTCGACTGGGGCGTCCTCATCTTCTATCTCGTCGGCATCGTCGCCTTCGGCGTGTGGTCCGGGCGCGGCAACGTCAAGATGGACGACTTCTTCCTGGCGGGCCGCGGCATGCCGTGGTGGGCGGTGGGCCTGTCGGTGATGGCGACTCAGATCAGCGCGATCACCTTCATCGGCACCACCGGCCAGGCCTACACCGACGGCATGCGCTTCCTGGTCGTCTACTTCGCGCTGCCCTTCGCGATGGTGATCCTGTGCCTGACGCTGGTGCCGTTCTTCTACCGCTCGGGCGTCTTCACGGCCTACGAGTACCTGGAGCTGCGCTTCGACTCGCGCACGCGCACGCTGACCAGCCTGCTGTTCCTCTTCTCCCGCGGGCTGGCCGTGGGCGTCACGCTCTACGCGCCCGCGCTCGTGCTGTCCGTGATCCTCGGCTGGGCCGAGAGCACGACGATCCTGGTGATGGGCGGCTCCACCATCGCCTACGTGCTCTATGGCGGCAACAAGTCGGTGATCTGGACCGACGTGGCCCAGATGGCCATCATCTGGTTCGGCATCTTCCTCTGCTTCGGCGTCGCCTTCACGCAGCTCCCGCAGGACTTCGGCGCGCGTGACGCGCTGGCGCTCGCCCAGCAGACGGGGCGCCTGCAGGTGATCAGCACCTCGACCAGCCTGGAGACGCCTTACACGCTGTGGGGCGGGCTGATCGGCGGCCTGTTCCTGATGCTCTCGTACTTCGGCTGCGACCAAAGCCAGGTGCAGCGCTACCTGTCGGGCGCGAGCCTCAAGCAGAGCCGGCTTTCGCTGCTGTTCAACGCCTTCCTCAAGGTCCCGATGCAGTTCATGATCCTGCTGACGGGCGTGCTGGTGTTCGTCTTCTACCACTTCCAGCCGCCGCCGCTGCTGTGGAACTCCGTGGTTCTGAAGCAGGTCGAGGAGCAGGCGCCGCGGGAGCTCGACGCCGTCAAGGCGCGCTACGCGCAGGCTCTGGCGGCTCGCGCGCAGGCGGCGCGCACGTTCGCGGAGGCGCGGCGCCAGGGCGGAGCCGCCGATGCCGAGACCACGAGCTACCTGGCGGCCGGGCGCGAGCTCGACGCGGTGCGCAAGGACGCCGTCGCGCTGGCCGAGCGCACCACCGGCAGCGGCTACAACGACACGAACTACATCTTCCCCAGCTACATCGTCGGCCACCTGCCAAAGGGCCTGGCCGGGCTGGTGATCGCCGTCATCTTCGCCGCGGCGATGTCGACGCTGGCGGGCGAGTTCAACTCGCTGGCGACCGCCTCGATGATCGACTTCTATCAGCGCTTCGTGAGGCGTGAGGCGAGCGACAGGCACTACCTGCTCGCCTCGCGATTGTTCACGGGCTTCTGGGGCTTGTTCGCCTGCGCGATCGCGCTCGAGGCCGGCAAGCTGGGCTCGGCGATCGAGGTCGTCAACCGCTTCGGCTCGTTCTTCTACGGCTCGATCCTCGGCGTCTTCGGCCTCGCCGTGCTGACTCCAAGAGCCTCGGCGCGCGGGGCTTTCTACGGCCTGTTCCTCGGCATGGGGGCCGTGGCCTTCGTCTCGACTGCCACGCGGATCCACTTTCTCTGGTACAACGTCGTCGGCGCGGTGACCGTCTTCGTCGCCGGGCTCCTGATCACGGCGCTGTTCCCGAGCCGGCCGCCCGAGCGCGGCTGAGCCCGGGCAGACGAGAGGACCTGAGAATGCCCTCGACCGCGTTCGACTCCTTCTACTTGAAGGATCGCTACGGCTCGCCCGCGATGCGCGCCATCTGGGACGACCGCGCGATGATCCAGCGCTGGCTCGAGGTGGAAGCGGCCCTGGCCGCCGTCGAGGCGGACCTGGGGCTCGTGCCGCGCGCCGCTGCGCGCGAGATCGCCCGCAAGGCGCGGGTCGAGCTGCTGGATCTGCGTGCGATGAAGCGCGACTTCGACAGCAGCTGGAACCCGGTGCTGCCCCTGGTGGACGCGATGCGCCGCGTGCTGCCGCCGGCGGCCGGCCGCTGGGTGCACTGGGGCGCCACCAGCAAGAACATCATGGACACCGGCACCGCGCTGCAGATCAAGGACAGCTACGTGGTGGTGCTGGCGGAGCTCGACGCCATCGCCGACGTGCTGGCCGGGCTCTGCCGCCGGCACAGAGACACCGTGATGGCGGGGCGCACACACGGCCAGCACGCGCTGCCGGTGACGTTCGGCTTCAAGGCGGCCGTCTGGCTCGACGAGCTGCAGCGCCAGCGCGAGCGCCTGCTCGAGAGCCGGCCGCGCGTGCTGGTGGGGGAGTTCGGCGGCGCCGTCGGCACCCTGGCCGCGCTCGGCAGGCCCGGGCTCAAGGTGCAGCAGCGCTTGATGGCGCGCCTGGGCCTCGGCGTGCCGGCGATCCCCGCCAAGACGGCGGGCGACCATTTCGCCGAGTTCTTCGTGGTGCTGGCGATGCTGTCGGGGACGCTCGGCAAGATCGCGCAGAACATCTACAACTTGCAGATCACCGACATCGACGAGGTCACCGAGTTCGTCGAGGGCAAGGTCGGCAGCTCGGCGATGCCGCACAAGCTGAACCCCGTGGCCTCGGGCTCGGTGGTGCTGCTGGGCCGCCTGCTGCGCTCGCGCGCCTCGGCCATTCTCGACTACCTGCACTCCGAGTGGGAGGACGACCACCGGCAGGGCGAGACCGCCTGGTCGTTCGCGCCCGAGGTCTGCCTGCTGATCGGCGCGCAGCTGTTGCTCGCGAAGCGGCTGCTCGGAAGCCTGGTGGTCAAACCCGAGAACATGCGGCGCAACCTCGATCGCTCGGGCGGCGTCGTGCTCTCTGAAGCGGTGATGATGGCTCTCGCGCCCAAGCTCGGCCGCGACCGCGCTCACGCGATGATCCTGCAGCTGTCGCGCGAGGCGCTCGCGCGCGAGCAGCCCTTCAAGGATGCCGTCCGCGAGAACCCCGAGGTTCGCAAGCAGCTGACGCCTCGCGCGCTCGAGCGGGCGCTCGACTACCGCAACTCGCTGGGCCTCGCCGGCTACTTCGTGGACGAGGTGCTGCGCCGCCACGAGGCCGAGAAGCGACGCCGCACGGCCTCGCGAGGCCGTCGCCGCGGCGCCCGCCGCCGCGCCTCGGCGTCCCGCCGGTAGCCTCGGCCGAAGCCCGTAGCCGTCGGCTGGGCGGCGCCGGGGTGCACGCCCTCGCGGGGACGCTGCGGGGCGCATCACATTCAGAAGGAAGATCAGCGGTCGCGCCCCTCCGCTCGCTTCGGCGCGAACACTGTGGCGCATCCGGTGCGTTGGGATGCGCGCCTCAGACGCCCCGCTCCGGCGTGACCCACGCCGCCGCCGCTCGGCCGAAGCCCGTAGCCGTCGGCCGTGCCTGGCCTCGCGGCCCTCGACCCGTGAGCCGTCCAAGCCGCGGCATTTCCCTCCCCCCACGCGGGGAGGGATAGGGTGGGGGGTCGATAAGAAAAAAGGGGGAGCCCTGCGGCTCCCCCTCGACAGCTGGCTCCCGGAGAAGGAGCTAGAAGATCAGCTTGACGCCGAGCTGCATCTGCCGCTGCTCGTAGGTGCTGGTCACCGGGAACTCGGCCGGCAGCGGCGCCGCCAGATCTCCGTTGGCGGTCGTCGTGACGATCGAGTTCACCGCTCGCACGTTGCGGGTGTTGAAGATGTTCTTGGCCTCCACGAACAGTTCGGCGCGCAGGTCCTTGTGGAGCGGGATGAAGCGCGAGTAGCGCGCATCCACGTTGAAGAAGCGGCCGAGCTCGCCGCTCTGGCGATCGATGCCGTTGGGCCGGTCTGCGCTGATGCCGTCGCCGTTGCGGTCGACGTTCGTGCGGATGTTGAACGGCAGGCCGCTGTTCGCCTGCAGCGTGAAGGCGAGCTGGTTGTTGTTCGCGATCTTCGCGCCGAGGCTCTCGCCCTCGACTTGCGGCGCGAGCACGCCGCTGACGATGAAGGTGTGGGTCACGTTCCAGGCGGTGTAGCCGTAGTCCAGGTCCTGGTTGGACGGGTCGGAGATGGCCTCGACGTCGGTGCTGCCGATCACGTAGCGGCCGCCGATCACGCCCACTTCCTTGGCGTCGGCCAGGGTGTAGGAGGCCTGGAACTGGTAGCCGTTCTTCAGGCGTCGGTTCAGCGAGAGCGTCAGCGCGTTGTACTGCGAGCGGCCGCTCGAGCGCACCTCGCGGATGATGTCGAAGGCCGGGTCGACGCGCGTCGACGCGTTGATCGGGGAGCGGGCGTAGATCGGCCGGCCGTCGCCGAGGCTGGCGGCCGTCGGGATCCCGTTCGAGTTGAGCAGCAGCGGCAGGGAGCGGCCGGTCGAGTTGACGTAGCCGATCGTCGCCGAGATGTCGTCCGTCAGGGCGCGCTCGAGCTGGACGTTGCTCAGGATCGCGTACTGCGTGTCGAAGTCGCTCGCCACGGTGCGGATCGACTGCGAAGGCGTCACGCCCGGCGGCAGGCTCGAGAGCGTGCCGGGGAAGGCCGGGGCGCCCGTCTGTGTCGGCGTCACGCTGGCCGTCAGCAGCTTGGGAGCGCCGCTCTCGAAGAGCGCGTCCTGGTAGAACATCAGCAGCGGCGTCTCGTACATGACGCCGGACGACGCCCGCAGCACGGTCTTCGCGTCGGAGCCGAGGGCCCAGGAGAAGCCTACGCGCGGCGCGATGTTGTTCTTGTCCACCTTGAAGCTGCGCGAGCCGGGGAACGGAGCGTTCGAGTCGGCGTCGGGAACCTGGAACAGGTCGTAGCGCACCCCGTAGAGGATCTTGAAGCTCGAGCTGACCCGGAAGTCGTCCTGCACGAAGAAGCCCCAGAACGTCGAGTCGTAGGCCACCGTCGGGTCGCCCACCGCCTGCGTGAAGCGCGTGTAGCCGAACGGGGCAGCGCCGCTCTTCGCGGCGAGATACGCCGCGGTGTTCGGGAACACGTAGGTCGCCTGGATGTTGTTGCGGCGCTCGTCGCTGATGAACTGGACGTCGAACCCGAGCTTGATGTTGTGGCGGCCCTTGATGATCGAGAAGTTGTCGACGATCTGGGTGTACTCCTGGATGAAATCGGTCGGGGTCGGTGCACCGCCGAAGTTCGCGACGCCCGTGACCGTGACGGCGGGCCCGCTTCCGGCCACCGCGGAGGGCACGTTCGGGTTGTCGCGCTTGCCGTAGGCGACGCGCAGCTCGTTGAGCTTGTCGGCGCCGAAGCTCGAGACGAGCTGCAGGCCCATCGAGGTCATCTTGTCCTTGAAGTCAGTGGCGATCTCGCGCGTGTTGAGGCCGCCGCCGATGTTCTCGGGCGTCGAGTTCTTGAACAGCGAGTAGCGCGCCGACAGCCGATGCTGCGGGCTCAGCTGGTAGTCCAGCTTGGCGATCGCCATGTCGACCGTCTGGATCGCGGGGATGACACCGTCGCCGAGCGCCTCGGCGGAAAGGCCGAGAGTCTGCGCCGTCTGCTGCGTCACGGTGATCACGCGGCCGGCCGAGAGGTCGTTCTTCAGACGCTCGTAGCCGGCGTAGAAGTGCAGCTTGTCCTTGATGATCGGGCCGCCGAGCGTGCCGTAGAAGTTGTCGACCTTCAGGTCCGGCTTGGGCGCGGTCGGGGCCAGCAGGAAGGGCCGCGAAGCGAAGCTCTGGCGCCGGAACCGGTAGCTCGCGGAGCCCGAGATGTCGTTCGTACCGGAGGGCGAGACGGCGTTGTAGACCATGCCGGTCGTCTGGCCGAACTCGGGCGCGAAGCCGCTGGTGATGACCTTGACCTCCTTGACCATGATCTCGGAGGGCTGGAACATGCGCAGGCCGGCGCGGTCCTTCTGCGTGGCGCTGCCGCCGTCGATCTGGTAGTTGGTGCGCATCTGCGAGCCGTTGGCGTTCATGCGCGTGGCGCCGAACTCCTCGTTCTCGTAGCCCGTCACGTTGGGCTGCAGCAGCGCGAAGTTGTACATGTTGCGGGAGACGTTCGGCAGGTTCTTGATCTCCGTCTCGCTGATGGTGCGGCCCAGGTCGATCTTGCCCGGGTCGGCGATCGGCGCCTCGGCGGAGATCGACACCACCTCCTGCATGCCGCCCACCTCGAGGCTCAGGTCCACCGTCGCCGTCTGGCCGGCGGAGAGCGAGATGTTGGTGCGCTCGGTGGTCTTGAATCCCTGCAGCTCCGCGCGGACACGATAGCTGCCCAGAGGCAGCAGCAGCGCGCGATAGGAGCCGGACGAGGTCGAGATCACGGTCCGCTGGGCGCCGGTCTCGACGTTGGTCAGGGTCACGGTGACGCCGGGCATCACCGCGCCTGTGGTGTCCTTGACGGTGCCCTCGATCGCGCCGTTGATGGCCGTCGATTGGGCGTATGCGAAGGGCGCCAGGGCGGCGAGTGCCAGGAGAGCGAACGCACGGAGACGGCGCAAAGGCATGGGAAGAGCCTCCAGTGGGCGAATCGGATGGACCAGATTCCGCGTGGGTCTAGAGTCTGAGGGTGCCCCGGCGCGGAGTATTGCGCGCCGTCACACCGCCGTCAAGGAGCGGGTGCTTCGCCTGCCTCGGCCAGCGCCGCCAGGGCCCAGGGCAGGCCCCAGCCGTGCGTCCAGCCGAAGACCCGCAGCCCGTTCGTCGCCGACCAGCCCGGGCGCGCGGGGGCCGCCTGGTCGGGCCGGAAACGGCCAGGATCGGGCGGCAGGCGCCAGGCCGCGAGCAGCGCGGCGTCGAGCGAAGCGACGCTCCAGCCGCCGGCGGGCGGGGCCGGCAGAGGGTCGGCGCGCAACAGCTCGACCCGCCGCCGGATCTCGTCGACGAAGCTCCGCTCCCGCGTCAGCTCCCAGCCCAGGGCCAGCGTGTGCACGCTCGCGAGGTAGGACTCCACGAAGTGGTTGAGCGGCGGCACGTCGCGCAGGGCCCGCGCGTGCCGCACGAGTGCCGCTCGCACCTGCGGGTCACCGGTCAGCGCGAGGTAGCGGGCGAGCGCGTGCGAGAGGTAGACGTTCGCGTAGCCGTAGCGGTCGAGCGCCAGGTTGTCGCCCTGCTGCCGGCCGAGCCGCAGAAGGCGGCCGACGCGGTCCTTCAGCTCCTCGCCGTAGCGCGCGTCCTTGGTCGCGTCCCACACCTCGACCAGATTGAAGATCGAGAGGTAGAGGCGGCGGCCGGTGAGGTCGTGCTCGCCGAAGAGCCGCCGCAGGTGCATCTCGGCGGTCTGGATCGCGCAGTCGAGCCCGCGCTGGTCCGCCGCCAGGTAGTAGTCGGCCAGCCAGCCCTGGACCCAGACGTGCGCCGAGAGCGAGTGCAGCCAGTGCTGCGCCGAGTGCCGGCGGCCGATGCCGCGCCACTTCGAGCCCGGCGGCCCCGCCGCCGCGCGCCAGTAGTCGAGCGGCGAGTTCGAGTCGCCCCGGTACTCCGGGTCGCCGGGCCAGTGGGTGTTGTCGACGTCCATCGTGTGGCGCGACAGCGCCTGTGCGGCGTCGAAGAGGCGCGCGTCGCCCGTGCGCACGAACTGCAGCCAGAGCAGGAAGTCCTGGGCGGGCTCGTTGTTTCCCCAGTCCTTCCAGCTTCCGCCGTCGAAGCTCACCATCACGTCGCCGTGGTCCATCAGGCCGTACCAGGGCTGCCAGGCCTGGTTGAAGAGCACCCAGTCGTACTTCTGGTCGAGCCCGCGCTCGAGCTCGGGAAACGCGGCCGTGCGCGGGGCGAAGCGGCCCCACACCTCGCTCTTCGCGTACACCGCGGGGTCGGCGTGCGCGACGGGAGGCCTCAGCACGTAGCCGAGCGTGCGCGCGATCTCGTCCGCGCTCTCGTTCGCGCCGTGGAAGTAGAGGACCAGCTCGCCGGTCTTGGCGAGACCCCGCGCCCAGTTCTCGATGGCGCCCTCGCCCGCGGGTTCGTTCGAGAAGCGCGCGAGGCTGAGCGGACCCGCGGCGGGGGACCACAGGAACGCCGAGGCCTCGCCGCTCGCCGGGTCGAAGCGCAGCTCCTTCGGGTACTCCTCGAGGAAGTGGCGGATGCCGATCGCGACGCCGCGCCGCGCGTCCGAGACGTCCATCCAGCCGTCCGCGCGTTCCGCGCGATCGAGCACGCGCGCGCCGTCGCGCAGCTCGGCGGAGAAGCCGGAGAGGCGCTCGACGGGCGTCGACCAGGGGACGGGCGGCATCCGGTCCGGTTTCGGCCCCGTCTGCACGAGGGAGACCGGCCGCTGGCCGCTGGCTGTCTCCGCGACCCGGGCGGCGCCCGGCTCGAAGTAGCGGCCCTCGCGCTGACCCACGCGCACCCGCGCCGGGGCGTCGAGCCGCAGCCGCAGGCCCAGGCCGACGGCGCCGATGCGATCCTGCGGCTGCGCCCAGCCCTGATCGGTCGGATCCGCGGCGACGACCGCCTCGGCCTGCGTCGCCAGGTGCGGGTAGTCCCCACGCTGCGGCCGGTGCTTGTCCGGCACGCCGGTGTAGACGAAGCTCAGCAGCACCCGCAGGTACGGCTTGCCGGCGTAGGCGTGGATCCGCAGCACGAAGGGGGCCGCGTCGTTGTCGGAGCGGCCGTAGCGGTACTCGCCCTCGACGCGCAGCACCGCGTGCAGCCGGCCCGAGCCGCGCTCGATGAAGGTCTGCCGCACGCTGGCGCGCGACGCGTCGAGCCCCGCGTCGTCGAGCAGGTCGAGGAACGAGCCCCGCGCGCCGGGGCCCTCCGCGATCGTGTCGGCGGAGTCGAAGCCGTTGCCTTCCAGATCGAGCTGCACGTCGCGCAGGAAGCCGCCCTCGCCCTGGCGCACCACGAAGCGCAGCGGACCCGTGGTGATCTCGGCGAGGCCCTTGTCGCGCTGGTTGTTCACCAGCTCGATCCGGTGCGGAGGCAGCGTCGGCCGTACGTCCGCGCCGTACTCGACCGCGTAGCGGTCGCCCCCGCCCGCGAAGAAGAAGACCCAGGCCCACTTGATCGACGGGTCGGCGGGCTCCCAGGTCGCGACCTCGGTGACCTGGCTCTCGATCTCGCGGCCGTCGGGTCCGAGCACGCGCACGTGGTCGGGCGACGCGAGGGCGCCCTTGGGGAAAGGGAGCCCGAAGACGAGTGGCGCGCCGGGCGCGTGGCGCTCGACCCGAATCGGCACACGGGTGGCGGCGCTGGCGGCCGGCGCCGCCAGCGCGAGGCCAGCAACGGCCGCCAGCCAGCGGGCCGTCATCGTCCGAGCACGCGCTCGTAGAGGCGCTCGTACTCTCCGACGATGCGCTCGGCCGAGAACAGCGCCGAGGCGCGGCGGCGGCCGGCCGCGCCCATCTCGCGGCGCCGCTCCTCGTCCTTCAGGATCTCGATCGTGCGCGCGGCCATGCCTTCCACGTCGCCGACCGGCAGCAGGTAGCCGGTCTCGGCGTGGCGCACCAGCTCGGGCAGCCCGCCCTGATCCGATGCCACCACCGGCACCGAGCAGGCCATCGCCTCGAGCGCCGCCAGGCCGAACGACTCGAGCTCGGAGGGCAGCAGGAAGACGTCCGCCAGGCCCGTCAGCTCGGCGGCGCTCTCCTGGTGGCCCAGGAAGCGCACGCGGTCGGCCAGGCCGAGGCGCCTCGCGAGCGCCTGCGCCGAGGCGCGCTCCGCGCCCTCGCCGACCATCAGCAGCACCGCGGGCACCTCGCGGTTCACCCGCTCGAGGATGCGCACCACGTCGAGCACGCGCTTCAGCGGCCGGAAGTTCGAGGCGTGCAGCAGGATCCGCTCGTCGGGCTTCGCGAAGGCGGCGCGGTCCTTGTAGACGCGGGTCGGGCAGTGGGTCTGCAGGTCCACGAAGTTGGGGATCACGCTGATCGGTTTCTTGATCTGAAGCTCCTCGCGCGTCGTCTTCTCCAGGAACTCCGAGACGGCCGTGACGGCGTCCGAGCCCTCGATCCCGAAGCGGGTGATCTCGAAGAAGGAGCGGTCGAGGCCGACGAGCGTGATGTCGGTGCCGTGGAGCGTCGTCACCAGCCGCGGCGCCTGGGGCCCGAGCATCTGGCGCGCCAGCAGCCCGGCGATCGCGTGCGGGATCGCGTAGTGGACGTGGAACAGGTCGAGCTCGTTCTCGCGCGCGACCTCGGCCATCTTGGCCGCCAGCGCCAGGTCGTAGGGGGGCTGCTCGAAGCTGGCGAGCGCCGACATGTCGACCTCGTGCAGGCGCACGTTCTGGTCGTACTCGTCGAGCCGCAGCGCCAGCCGGTGGGCCACGAAATGGACCTGGTGGTCGCGCCGCGCGAGGCGCAGGCCGAGCTCCGTCGCCACCGTGCCCGACCCGCCGGCGGCGGGGTAGCAGGTGATTCCGATCTTCATAGGAACACCACCTGATGGCCCTGCGCCCAGGGATCCATGCGCTCGCGAACCTGCTCGACGAGCGGCTGCCCGTGGCGCGCCAGCGGGCCGACGAGACCGAGGCCGCGCTCCTGCAGCGCGCCTCCGGGGAACAGCGCGTCGCGCGTGCGGCGCAGGCGCTCGGCGCGCGACTGGTCGCGCTTCTTCAGCGCGCGCGTGGCCTTCTCGTGGAGCGTGTCGATCTGGTGCAGCGCCCGGCCGCGCGCGGAGTCGGCCGCGGCGCGCAACGTCGGGTCGAGCGCGCCGAGCCGCGCCTCGATCGCCACCAGCTCGCGGGCGACGGCTTCGCGCGCGCTGGCGAAGGCCGATTCGACCTCGGGGTAGGCGGCGCGGGCCCAGCGAGCGAGCAGCGCCTCGGGGTCGCCCTCCAGGTCCTGCAGGCTGAGGCCCTCGGCGTCGAGCGCCCGCGCCTGGGCCGGCTCCACCAGCGCCAGGCTCGGCCGCGGCAGCAGCACGGGTCGCGGCAGGCCGAAGTGCGCGTACGAGGGGCCGATCTGCGCGTGGTAGGCGATCTCGGCGGGCCCGCCGACGTAGGCGGCTGTCGGCAGCAGCAGGTCCTGCGCCAGCGGGCGCAGCAGCACGCCGGGGCTGAACGACTCGGGCTCGCGCGCGATGCGCGAGAGCATCTCCTCGCTCGGGATCAGGCGGGAGGTGCCCCGCACCTCGACCCGGCCATCGCGCAGGCCGAGCGCGCGCCGCTCGCCGTCGACGTAGCCGAAGAGGTTGAGGAAGCCGTCGCGCACCGGCACCTGCTGGTGGTAGCCCGCGGCGAGCAGAGCCGGCCCGGCGGTCGCGGCCAGGCGCGAGGTGGGGGACGCCTCGCGCACCTCGCGCTCGAGCACGGGCCGCATCAGCGTCTTCAACGCGCGGTCGGACGGATCCATCACGACGAGCCCCGGCAGCAGGCCGGAGAGCAGCCGCGCGAAGGCGCCGGAGATGCTCTCGCCGGGCCGATAGGCCGCGCGCACGCGCTCGACGCAGCGGTCGTGATGCAGGCTCGCCGGCAGGCACTCGTCGAGCTCGTCGAGCAGCGCGTCGATCGTGGCGTCGAGCACGATGCGCGCCGCCGGCTGGCCCACCGGCTCCACCTCGGGCGCGTAGCGGAGCGCCCGCAGCCGGCCCTCGCCGTCGAGCAGCGTGGCCTGCCGGATCTCGGCGAAGTCGTGGTCGTCCGAAGCGACCCAGAAGACCGGGATCACCGGAGCCCCTCGCCTGGCCTCGAGCAGCGCCGCCACCTTCATCGCCGCCACGGCCTTGTAGAGCACGTAGAGGGGGCCGCCGAAAAGGACGGCCTGCTGGCCCGTGACCACCGCTGCCGCCCGCGGGTCGGCCAGGCGCAGGGCCTCGCACGCTGCTGCATCCGCGCCGCGAGCGCGCTGCTGCTCGGCGAGAGCCTCCGCGACGGCCTTTCGGTCGCGCGGGTGGCTGGCCGCCCGCTCCGCCGCCGCCGCGATGCTGGCCAGATCGAACCGGGCGCCCTCGTAGAAGGGCGCGACACCCGCGCCGCCTTGCAGGTAGTCCCGGAACAGAGGGCTCGGGGGCTGGGCGAACGCCCCGAAGTCGAGGACGAGAGGGGGGCGCTCGGCCATGCGGGCTCGATTATAGGTCCGGGGCCGGAGGCGGGCAAAGTCTTGTGGTTGCGTGACTTGGGCCGTCGCGATCCGTTGACAGCTTCGGAAACCCGATGCTACAGTCGAAACCGAACCTCGAGGCGCCCGCGCCAGGGAAGAGATGGCCGAAAAAGATCGATCCTCGCCGCCGATACCCCGCACGATCGGGCGCTACCAGATCCAGAGCCTGATCGGCTCCGGGGCGATGGGAGCCGTCTACAAGGGGTTCGATCCGCTGATCAAGCGGACCCTGGCGATCAAGACGATCCGGCTCGACATCCCGCGCGGCAGCGACGAGTACAAGACCTTCCTGGAGCGCTTCTACCAGGAAGCGCGCATCTCCGGCACGCTCAGCCACCCGAACATCGTCACGCTGTTCGACATCGGCGAGGAGAACGGCGTCCCGTTCCTCGCGCTCGAGTTCGTCGAGGGCGAGACGGTCGAGGCGCTGCTCGACAAGGGAGTGCGTTTCAAGCCCGAGAAGGCGATCGGCCTCGTCAGCCAGATCGCCTCGGCGCTCGACTACGCGCACTCGAAGGGCGTCATCCACCGCGACATCAAGCCGGCCAACCTGCTGCTCTACGGCGAGGACAAGGTCAAGGTCACCGACTTCGGCATCGCCAAGCTGGCCGACTCGGAGATGACGCGCCAGGGCCAGCTGCTCGGCACGCCGTCCTACATGTCGCCCGAGCAGGCGATGGGCGAGAAGCTCGACGGCCGCAGCGACATCTTCTCGCTGGGAATCTGCGCGTTCGAGATGCTGTCCGGCCAGCAGCCGTTCCCCGGCAACAACGTCACCGCGATCCTCTACAAGCTCGTCAACGTCGAGCCCGTCCACCCGACCGACCTCGAGATGAACGGGCTGATCCCGCAGAAGTGGCACGAGGTGTTCGGCAAGGTCCTCTCGAAGAAGCGCGAGGAGCGCTACCAGACCGCGGCCGACTTCGTGCGGGATCTCGAGTACTGCCTGGGCAGCTGGTTCACCGGCATCGAGAGCCTGGCCGAAGAGCCCGAGCCGCAGACGATCGCGATGTCGGCTGCCGAGCTGCCAGCCCCGCCGCCGGTGCCCGAGGCGCCTGCGCCCGCCCCGCCACCCGCCGCGTCTCGCGTGCCACCGCCGTCCCCGCTCGCGGGGCGCCAGGCGGACGACCCGTCGATCGTGGTCTCGTTCGACGAGGTCACGATGCCGATGCCCGTGCCGCAGATGCCCGCGGCCGGCGACGAAGAGGACCTGCCCGAGACGATCAACCTGAGCGCTCCGCGCGCGGCGGAGCCCGTCGATGCCGGCGAGGCGACGATGGTCGTCGGCGGCTCCGGCGTCAGCGAGGACGACCTGCCCCCCACGGTGGCGATCCAGCGGCCGGCCGTCGAGAAGACCGTCCTGCTGCCGACGCCCGGCACCGCGCCGCCCGCCGCGCCGCCCCCCGGAGCAACAGCTCCGCCGACGGCACGCCAGACGGGGATGGGTTCCTCCAGGCCCGGCTCGCTGCCGCCTTTCAAGCTGAAGAGCCCGTTGCCTGGGCGGCCGAGCGGCCGCCTGCCCGGCTCCCGGCCTCCAGGGCCCCGTAGCGCGCCCCCGGGCTCGCTGAGCGTCCCCGCCATCGAGCCGGAGATGCCGGGCGTCCCCACGCGCCAGGGCCTGTCGGCCGGCGTCGTGATCGGCGTCGGCGCAGCCCTGCTGATCGGAGCGATCCTGATCGGCGTGCTGCTGTTCGCTCGGAGCCGGTCGCAGGGCCCGGTCCCCGGCGCCACGCCTTCGGCGGCCATCGCGAGCCTGCCCGCCGGCAACGGGTCGCTCGTCGTGAACAGCCAGCCGGCCGGCGCTGCGATCAGCGTGAACGGGGTCGAGCAGGGCGCCGCCCCGGTGACGGTCGAGGGCATCGCGCTCGGCAGCTACGAGGTCGTGGGCCGGCTCACCGAGCACGAGCCGGATGTGAAGACCGTCACATTGGACGCCTCGGCGACCCGCAGGGACGTGAACCTCAGCCTGTCGCCCTCTCGTACTGAGATTGGAGAGGCGGACATCCTTTCGCGTCCGGCGGGTGCTTCGGTCGTGATGGACGGCGCCAAGGTCGGTCTTACACCGCTGCGCGGCTTCAAGCTGCGGGTCGGCAACCGCCAGTTCGAGCTGCGGACCGAGGGCTATCAGCCCTGGCGCGGCTGGCTGAGCGTGCGCGCCGGCGAGAGCGCGCGCCTCGAGGCGCGGATGGTGCTCGAGGGCGAGCCGGAGCAGGCCCCAGCACCCGTCCCGACGGCCGCCGCCGATGCTGCGACGCCGAGCCCGCCCGCGCCCGCGGCAGCCCCGCCGACCCCGCGCCCGTCCGCCAGCCGTCCGCCTCGGCCCGCGCCCGCGTCGCCGACTCCCGCCGCCGTCGCCGCCGCCACCCCCACACCCGCCCCGCCGCCCGCGACGGCGCCGGCCAGCCCGGCGGTGGACCCGGGCCGCGTGTATCGCGAGAACGAGGTGGACGCGGCGCCGCGCAAGCTCTCGGGCGACAGCTACACGCCGAAGCTGCGCTCCGGCGAGACCGTGTCGGTGACGCTGTCGTGGGTGGTGAGCGAGACCGGCGAGGTCGGCGAGATCGAGATCGTGGAGTCGGGCGGCAAGCCGCTCGACGACGCTGTCGCGGCCGCGATCAAGCGATGGAGGTACGCGCCCGGGGCGAAGCAGGGAGTCAAGGTCAAGGTGCGCATGGCGCCGCGCAAGTACACCTTCCGAGCGGGCTAGCGCGAGCGTGGCGAAGCTCATCGTCAACCCGACCTCGGCGGGGCGGCGGGAAATGGTGTTGCCCCGAACCCTGCTCTCGATCGGCCGCGACCCCTCGAACGACCTGGTGCTGCCGGATGCCATGGTCTCGCGGCGCCACGCCGTGATCGAGCTGCGCGGCGGCCAGTACTTCCTGCGCGACAGCTCGTCCTCGAACGGCTCGTTGGTCAACGGCGATCGCGTGACCGAGCGCAGCCTCCGCGATGGCGACCTGGTGGCGATCGGCACGGCGCGGCTGCTGTTCCGCGACGACGTCGAGGTGCTCGACGGCGTCGGCAAGGTCGTGCAGCATCCTTCGGCGCCGCGTCTGCACTGCCCGGCCTGCAGCGCGGACTACCGCCGCGGCGACGTCTTCTGCCGGCAGTGCGGCGGGCGGCTGCCCTCGGGGCCCGCCAAGCTCGTCTGCACGGCGTGCGGCAGCGCCGTGGCGATGCCCGCGAGGTTCTGCAACGCCTGCGGCGAGACGCTGCCAGAGACGCCGCAGGCCGCCGGCGAGCCGGAGGGCGACGTCGTCGGGCCGACCGCCCTCGCGCCCCTCGAGCCCGGCCTGGCCCTGACGCCTCCGCAGCCGGGCGAGCCGTCGGGCCCGGCGGTCGCCGCCAGCGCGAGCGGCCCCACCGAGGTCGCGCCGGTTCTCGGGGGGCCCGCTCACGAGCTGCCGGAGCTCGAGCTCGTCCCGCTCGAGCCCGAGCGGGCGCCGGGCGCGCGCCCCGGCGGCGTCGCGCTCGCCGTGGGCAGCACGCCGGAACCGTCGTGGCGCCCACGCCCGACGCTCGTGGTCGACAAGAAGCGCTCGCGGCTGCGCGAGGACCAGACCGATCGCCGCCGCTCGCGCGCGGCGGAGCTCGCGCCGCGGGCTGCCGCCGGTCTCTTCGACCTGGCTCTCGTCGGGCTGCAGCAGGTGCTGCTGATCGCGCCGGCCGTCTACTACTGGTGGGGCCGCGACCTCGCGACGGGCGTGTCGTTCGGGCCGGTGTTGCTCTCGGTGGCGCTGCCGCTGCTGAGCCTCGCGCTCTCGACCCTCTACTTCGTCTACTTCTGGGGCGTGCGCGGCGCGACTCCGGGCAAGCAGCTGGCCGGTCTGGCCGTCGAGTCGCTCGACGGGGAGTGCCCGATCGGCCTCGGCCGCGCCGCAGCGAGACTGCTCGGCTACGTGCTGTCGGCCGCGCTGCTGGGTCTCGGCTTCGTGATGATCGCGATCACCGGCGACGGGCTCCACGACCGAATCGCCGGCACGCGCGTGGTGCGGCGGGAGGTGCGGTGAGCCTCGATCCCGCGCGCGCAGACTCGCTGGCCGCGGCGGCCCCGCTCGAGCTGCCGAACGACCTCGTGGCGCCGCAGCCGAGCGTCCGCCCCAAGCTCTGGCGCGCGCTGTGGGAGCTGTCGCACGACCTCTCGGTGGCGGCGCTGTTCTGCTTCTTCCTGATCGTGTTCGTGGCGCAGGCGTTCCGCGTGCAGGGCACCAGCATGCTGCCGCTGCTGAACGACGCCGAGCGCATCGTCGTCAACAAGTTCATCTACCGCTTCCACCCGATCGAGCGGGGCGACGTGGTGGTCTTCTGGTACCCGCGCGAGCCGTCGGTGTCCTTCATCAAGCGCGTGGTGGGGCTGCCGGGGGACGTGGTCGAGCTGCGGCGCGGCGCGCTCTACGTGAACGGCCAGCGCGCGGACGAGGAGTACCTGGACCCGCGTTTCGTGGACCACGAGAACTTCGCGCCCACCGAGGTGCGCAAGGGCTTCTACTTCGTGCTCGGCGACCACCGCAACTCGAGCAACGACAGCCGCGCCTGGGGCGAGGTGCCCGAGAAGTACATCTACGGCAAGGCCGTCTTCCGCTTCTGGCCCCTCTCGAAGGCCGGGTTCATTCACTGAGGTTGTAGCCGCCCCCGAACCGTAGCTGTCGGCTGGGCGGCGTCGGGGTGCACGCCATGCGTCATCGACCCCCCACCCCTATCCCCTCCCCACATACGGGGGAGGGGGAATCACTCGCGGGTCGCGCCGCGACCTGACGGGGCGTCGCGACCCGCTGCGTCTGCGAGGTGTGCGGTGGCCGAAGGCCATGGGCATTCACTCCGGCGGAGCGAGCGGGGCGGCGGGGCCGCGAAGTCGAGAGCAGCGAGACCAGCGGCGACCCGACGATTGAAGCGCGACGCACCGCGTCGCTCAGGTCAGAGCGGGGGACTGGGGGGCGCGGCCTAGCGCAGTCCGAGCTACGGGCACGGAGTGCAGTGCGATCCACTCGCGTGGAGCGCAGGGGGGTCTGGGGGTGCGGCCTAGCGCTGTCCGAGCTACGGGCACGGAGCGCAGCGCGATTCACTCGCGCGGAGCGGAGGGGGGTCTGGGGGGTGCGGCCTAGCGCAGCCCGACCTACGGGCACGGAGCGCAGCGCGATTCACCCGCGCGGAGCGAAGGGGGGTCTCTGGGGGGTGCGGCCCAGCGCAGTCCGAGCTACGGGCACGGAGCGCAGCGCGATTCACTCGCGCGGAGCGAAGGGGGGGTCTCTGGGGGGTGCGGCGCAGCACCCCCCAGACTCAGTGACTAGAGGAGGCGGTGCATGACGTAGGTGTCGACCAGGCCGAGCTGGGCGTGGTCGAAGACCTTCGGCAGGCGGCAGAGCGTCTGGAAGCCCAGCTTCGTCCAGAGGGCGACGGCGCTCTCGTTGGTGACGACGACCAGGTTGAACTGCATCGCCTTGTAGCCGAGGCGGCGGGCCTCCTCGATCGAGTGGCGGCCGAGGGCCTCGCCGAGGCCGCGCCCACGGGCCCATTCGGCCACGGCGTAGGCGCCGTTCGCCACATGCGCGCCGCGGCCCGGCTGGTTCGGCTTCAACAGATAGACGCCGGCCAGGCGGTCTTCCAGCTCCGCCACGTAGAGCTGCCCCTTCGGCGTGTACCAGAACTCGAGCAACTCCTCGTCGCCCATGCCGGCGGTGTGCGGATACACGCCGCCGTCGGCGATCAGCTCGCGCGTGATGGCGAGGATCCCGGCGGCGTCCGCCCGCGAGGCGGGCCTGATGAGCGGCTCCGGCATGCCGCGATTGTAGCCGCCGGAGCCTGCCCGCTCGGCTGAGCCGTCGCCGCCGTGTTAGTGTGCGCCCCCGCCGATGATCTCCTTCGCACGCATCAGCAAGCAGTACGGCCGCCAGCTGCTCTTCGTCGACACCTCCTTCCAGCTCAACCCGGGCGAGAAGGTCGGCCTGGTCGGCCCGAACGGCGCAGGCAAGACGACACTCTTCCGCATGATCGTCGGCGAGGAGTCGCCGGACGAAGGCGAGGTGTCGGTGCCGAAGAAGCTGACGATCGGCTACTTCCGGCAGGACGTCGAGGAGATGGCCGGGCGCTCGGTGCTCGACGAGGCGATCGCGGGCTCGGGGCGTGCGGGCACGCTGCACCACGAGCTCGAGGAGCTGCAGCACGCGATGTCCGACCCGGCGCGCGCCGGCGAGCTGGGCCGCATCCTCGAGCGCTTCGGCGAGGTGCAGCAGGAGTACGACCACCTGGGCGGCTACGCGCTCGAGGCGCAGGCGCGCGAGGTGCTGCACGGCCTCGGCTTCGACGACGAGCGCATCGAGGGCGACGTCGGCGCGCTCTCCGGCGGCTGGAAGATGCGGGTGGCGATGGCGCGCGTGCTGCTGGGCCGCCCCGACGTGCTGCTGATGGACGAGCCGACGAACCACCTCGACATCGAGTCGATCCTCTGGCTCGAGGGCTTCTTGAAGGCGCAGCCAGGCGCCCTGCTGATGACCTCGCACGACCGCGAGTTCATGAACCGCGTCGTCACCAGGATCGCCGAGATCGACGAGGGCGAGATCACGCTCTACTCCGGCGACTACGACTTCTACGAGCGCGAGCGCGCCATCCGCGAGCGCAACCACGAGGCCGCCTACGCGCGCCAGCAGGCGATGCTCGCCAAGGAGCAGCGCTTCATCGAGCGCTTCTCGGCCCACGCGGCGAAGGCCGCGCAGGTGCAGAGCCGCGTGAAGGCGCTCGAGAAGATCGACAAGCTCGAGCCCCCGAAACGGCGTCAGGTCGTCCGCTTCGACTTCCGGCGTCCGCCGCGTTCGGGTGACGAGGTGGCGACGCTCGAGGCCGTCGGCAAGGCGTACGGCAAGCGCGTGGTTCACGCCGGGCTCAGCCTGATCCTGCGCCGGGGCGAGCGCTGGTGCGTGATGGGCCGGAACGGGGCCGGCAAGACGACGCTGCTGCGCATGGTCGCCGGCGTCCTCGCGCCCGACTCGGGCAGCGTGCGCCTGGGCGCGAGCCTCAAGCTCGGCTACTTCGCGCAGCAGTCGCTCGACCTGCTGCGGCCGGAGCTGACGATCTGGGAGCAGTTCCAGCAGGACTTCCCCCACGAGAGCGTCGGCGCCCTGCGCAATCTCCTCGGCGCCTTCCAGTTCTCCGGCGACGACGTCGAGAAGAGGATCCGCGCGCTCTCGGGCGGCGAGAAGTCGCGCCTGGTGCTGGCGCGCCTGTTGTACGACCCGCCGAACTTCCTGGTGCTCGACGAGCCGACGAACCACCTCGATCTGGCGACCAAGGAGATGCTGGTCGAGGCGCTGCGCGACTTCGAGGGCACGATGCTGTTCGTCTCGCACGACCGCACGTTCCTGCGGGGCCTCTCGAACCGCGTCCTCGAGCTGGGAGGCGAGAGCGGGGTCGAGACCGAGCCGCACCTCTACCCTGGCTCGTACGTGGAGTACGTCGAGCGCACGGGACACGAGGCCCCGGGCGTCCACGCCTGAGCCGCGGGCCTCTCAGTCCGTCCCGGCCGGAAGCAGCTCCGCCGCGCCGACCACACCCGCCGCGTCGCCGAGCTGGGCAGGCGCCAGCAGGCGCATGTCGTCCTCGAGCCGCGCGGCGAGCGTGGGGCGATACAGATCGGCGGCGCTCGCGAGCGAGCCGCCGACCACGATCCGCTCAGGATCGAGCAGCGCGAGAACGGCCTCCACGAGGAGCGCGAGATCGTCGCCGAACGCGAGCCAGGCCGCGACAGCGGCCGGGTCGCCGGCCCGGGCCCCTGCGTGCACGACCGCGGCGTCGAGATCGGGAGAATCCGCGCCGCCCGCGGCGCGATAGCCGCGCACGACGCCCGGGCCCGAGACGAACCACTCGAGCGACTCGCCGCGGAGCCGCATGCGCCACGGCTCGCCCGCCTGGCTGCGCGCCCCGCGGTAGGGCCTGCCGTCGAGCAGCACGCCGCAGCCGACGCCGGTGCCGAGCGTCAGGCCGCAGACGAGGCGGGCGCCGCGCGCCGCGCCGTGGCGCCACTCGGCGAGCGTGAAACAGCGCGCGTCGTTCTCGAGCGCCGAGGGCGCGCCCGCCGCGCTCGCGAGCAGGGCCAGCAGGTTCTGGCCCACCAGGCACGGCAGGCCGTCGCACAGCCTGAGCCGACCCTCGTGCACGACGCCGGCGACGCCGCAGCCGATCGACAGCGGGGGAGCCGCGAGCCCGGCCCGGAAGGCCGAGACCTCCTCGAAGAGCGCGGCGTGGTCGAAGTCGAGACCGGTGGGGGAGGAGACGATCGGGCCCGCCAGGCCGCCGTCCTCGTGTACCGCCCCGATGCGCAGGCGGCTGCCCCCGAGATCGATGCCGATGCGCACCGGCCTGCTCACGGCCCGGATCATAGCCGCCGCAACTGTGCCGGTGCAGCGGGCTCCGGGGCTGGCCCAGCGAGCCCCCGCCGCCTAGCATGGGCCCGGCGGAAGGGCACGGGGGCCGCGCCCTTCACGACAGGGGATGACCCGATGAGACAGAAGAGCAGGACCGTGACGCTGCTGTGGGGAGCGCTGCTGGTCGCAGGCGTGGGCGTGCTGGCCGGTGTGAGCTACGCAGCCGCGCAACAGCCGCCCGCGTCTCAGGACGAGCGCATGCGGCGCAGGCCGGGCGAGGGCCGAACGCCGGAGTGGCCGCCGCCGAGCATCACGGAGTACAAGCCGACCTCCACGCTGGTGGTGCCGCAGCACCCGACGCCGCGCGCGAAGTTTCCCGTGGTGGACATCCACTCCCACCACGCGACGCCGATCAAGCCGGAGCGGCTGGCGGAGGTCGTGAAGGCGATGGACGCGCTCAACCTGCGGGTGCTCGTGAACCTGAGCGGGGGCTCGGGTGAGCAGCTACGCAAGGGGCTCGAGGCGATCCGCACCAGCCCGTACCCCGACCGCATGGTGCTGTTCGCCAACGTCGACTTCAAGGCGGGGGTCGGTTCGGGCTTCGGCAAGCGCGCCGCGGAGCAGCTCGAGGCCGACATCAAGGCAGGCGCGCTCGGGCTGAAGATCTTCAAGGAACTCGGGCTGCGCGTGCTGAAGGCGGACGGCACGCGTCTGCACCTCGACGATCGCGAGCTGGATCCGATCTGGGAGACCTGCGGGCGTCTCGGCGTGCCGGTGCTGATCCACACGGCCGAGCCCGCTCCCTTCTTCGACCCGATCGACTACGAGAACGAGCGCTGGCTGGAGCAGGCGCTCTACCCGGACCGCCGCTACCAGGACCCGAAGTTCCCGCGTTTCGAGGAGCTGATCGCCGAGCGCGACCGCATGTTCGAGCGCCACCCGAAGACGACCTTCATCGCGGCGCACATGGGCTACCACTCGAACGACCTCGCGCGCCTCGGCCGGCTGCTCGACCGGCTGCCGAACGTCTACCCGGAGCTGGCGGCGGTACTCGCCGAGTACGGGCGCCAGCCGCGCACGGCGCACGACTTCTTCGTGAAGTACCAGGACCGCGTGCTGTTCGGCAAGGACAGCTTCCAGCCCGACGAGTTCCCCTACTACTGGCGCACGCTGGAGACCGCGGACGAGTACTTCGACTACTACCGCGACTACCACGCGTTCTGGAAGCTCTACGGCCTGGCGCTGCCAGACGACGTGCTGAAGAAGATCTACTACAAGAACGCGCTCAGGCTGGTGAAGGGCCTGCCCGAGAGCGGGTTCCCCGAGTAGACGAAAGCGAGCCTCGCCGATCCGAGATCGGAGAGGCCCGAAGGGAAGGCGGGCGGCGCCTGGCGGCGCCGTCCGCGGTGCTCAGCGCTTCGTGCGCGGGACGAAGGGACGCTCGTCCTTGCCCAGGAACACCTGGCGCGGGCGCGCGATCTTCTGGTCCTTGTCCTCGATCATCTCCTCCCACTGCGCGAGCCAGCCGGACATGCGGCCGATCGCGAACAGCACGGGGAACATGTCGACCGGGAAGCCCATCGCCTGGTAGATCAGGCCCGAATAGAAGTCCACGTTCGGGTACAGCTTGCGGTTCAGGAAGTACTCGTCCTGCAGCGCGATCCGCTCGAGCTCGAGCGCGATGTCCAGCTTCGGGTTGCGGCCGGTCACGCTGAACACCTGGTCGGCCATCTTCTTGATGATCTTGGCGCGCGGGTCGTAGTTCTTGTAGACGCGGTGGCCGAAGCCCATCAGGCGGACCTCGCCGCCCGAGGTCTTCACGTCCTTCACGAACTGCGGGATCTTGTCCATGCTGCCGATCTCGTCGAGCATCCGCAGCACCTGCTCGTTGGCGCCGCCGTGCAGCGGCCCGTAGAGCGCGCCGATGCCGGCCGCGGTGGCCGAGTAGGGGTCGACGCCCGAGGAGCCGACGCCGCGCACCGCCGAGGTCGAGCAGTTCTGCTCGTGGTCGGCGTGCAGGATGAACAGCACGTCGAGCGCGCGCTCCAGGATCGGGTTCACCTGGTACGGCCCGATCGCGAACATCATCTTGAGGAAGTTGCCCGCGTAGGACAGCGTGTTGTCGGGGTACACGTAGGGCAGGCCCATCGAGTGCCGGTAGGCGAACGCCGCCAGCGTCGGGATCTTCGCGATCAGCCGGAACACCTGCTTCTGCCGCACCAGCGGGTCGTGGACCTGCTTGGCCTCGGGGTAGAACGTCGACAGCGCGCCGACCGCCGAGAGCAGCATGCCCATCGGGTGGGCGTCGTAGCGGAAGCCGGTCATGAACTCCTTGAGGTTCTCGTGCAGCATCGTGTGGTGCGTCACGTTGAACACCCAATCGTCGTACTGGGCCTTCGTCGGCAGCTCGCCCCGGAGGATCAGGTAGGCGACCTCGAGGTAGTCGCTCGACTCGGCGAGCTGGTCGATCGGGTAGCCGCGGTAGCGCAGGATGCCCTTGTCGCCGTCGATGAAGGTGATGCGGCTCTTGCACGAGGCGGTGTTCATGTAACCAGGGTCGTACGTCATCAGGCCGAAGTCGCCGGGCGACGTCTTGATCTGTCGCAGGTCGATCGCCTTGATGGTGCCGTTCTCGATCGGCACCTCGTAGTTCTTGCCGGTACGGGAGTCGGTGATCTTCAAGACGCCCGCGGCGCCGGCGGCCTTCGCCGACACGTCTCCGGCCGGCGTGGTGGTCTGCGTGCTCATGACCGCACCTCTTGTCTTGCCCTGTCCGTCGAAGGAAGGAGGAAGAGTCGTCCGGGGCGAGGCCCCGGCAGGTATGTGCCCTTCGTCACGTTAGGCCCGAGCGGCCACCTCGGGCCATGAGGCAAATGCATTACGGCGGGCGGGCGCCTGGCGGGCGCCCGCCCGGCGGCTAGCGGCCGCTGCGGTCGGGGTACGCCGGCTTCGCCGGATCGCGCGGCTTCGCGCCGTCGAGCCGGCGCATCACCTCCTGGATCGCGCGGTCGAGCTGCGGGTCGCCGCCGTCCTGCATCAGCGAGGGGTCGTCGATCACCTCGATGTCGGGCTCGACGCCGCGGCCCTCGACGATCCACTTGCCGTCCGTGCCGTAGATGCCGAAGGTGGGGACGGTGACGCCGCCGCCGTCGACCAGCGGCGGCACGCCCGAGTTGCCGATCAGGCCGCCCCAGGTGCGGGTGCCGATCAGCGGCCCGAGGCCGGCCTGCTTGAAGTAGAGCGGCAAGGCGTCGCCGCCCGAGCCGCTCCAGCCGTTGATCAGCATCACCTTCGGTCCGACCTGCGCGACGGGAGGCCACTGCCAGTCCTTGCCGTCGCGCACCGCCCAGTAGTTGTAGAGCGGCCGGTTCAGCAGCTCGACGAAGCGATCGGGGATCTGGCCGCCGCTGTTGAAGCGCTCGTCGACGATCAGGCCGTCCTTGCGGAACTGGCCCATGAACTGCCGCACCAGCTCGCTCTGGCCGTTCTGGCCGGTGTCGGGCACGTAGACGTAGGCCACGCGTCCCTTGGTCGCCACGTCGACGCGCTGGCGCTTCTCGTCGATCCAGGCGAGGTTGCGCAGGCGGTCCTCGCTCGCGAGCGTCTCGACCAGCACCTCGCGGGCGCCGCTCGGCGTCGGCTGGCCGTTCACCGTCAGCAGCACGGCCTTGCCGCTCTTGCCCTGGAACGCGGCCCACGGGTCCTTGCGGACGTCCAGCGGCACGCGGTCCACCGCCAGCAGGTAGTCGCCCTCCTTCACGTCGACGCCGGAGCGATCCAGCGGCGAGCGCGCCTCGGAATCCCAGGGGGCGCCGCGCAGGATCTTCTTGATGCGATAGGCGCCGTTCTCGAGCGCGAAGTCGACGCCCAGCATGCCGACGCCGCGCTCCTTGCCCTTCTCGAGATCGCCGCCGCCTCTGTAGGTGTGCGACGCGTTCAGCTCCGCGATCAGCTCGCCGATCACGAAGTTCACGTCGAAGCGGGTCACCGCGTCGTCGAGCAGGCGGCCGTAGCGCTCGCGCATGGAGTTCCAGTCGACGCCGTGCATCGCCGGGTCGTAGAAGTAGTCGCGCTCGAAGCGCCAGGCGTCGCTGAAGAGCTGGCGCCACTCGGCGACCGGGTCGACCGTGACTTCGAGATCGGCGGTCGCCAGCGTCTTCTCGAGCTTCTGGTCGGCCTTCGGCTCGACGATCGCGTACTTCTCCTTCTTCCACACGAGCAGCTTCTTCTCGTCGGCCGAGACCTCGAAGCCGTCCACGTCCGCCACGACCGTCTTCTCCTCGCGCTCCTCGAGGTCGAAGAAGACGAGCGGGTTCACCTCGTCCGCGGCGCCGGTGCGGGGGCCGCGCTGGTAGAGGACCTTGCCCGCGATCGCCGCCAGCCGGCCGTAGTTGCCCGCGGCCGGGGGCAGCACCACCAGCCGCTCCTCGAAGCCGGCCAGGTCGATCTCGACGGGCTTCGGTGGCTCATCTCCGGCCTTCCCGTCGGCGGCCTTCTTCGCGTCCTTCGCCTCGGCGTGCTTCGCCTTGGCGTCGCCCTTCGCGTCGTCGTCCTCGCCGTCCTTCTTCTCGACCTGCCCCTCGACGTCGTTGCGCGCCGCGAGTGGCGACGGCACGTCCTTCCGCAGCGGCACGGCCGCGACCTGGGTGGTGTTGGCGTAGATCCAGGTGTTGTCCAGGTCGCTGTAGATGGGCTTGAAGGAGCGGTTCGTCAGCAGGAACAGGTAGCGGCCGCCCGGGTCGAAGACGGGCGCCGCGTCGTTGTAGAAGCCGGAGGTGACCTGGTGGCGCGCCGCGCTCTTCGTGTCGTAGAGCACGACCGCGCTCTGGCCGTTCTCGAGGTCGCGCGCGTAGGCGAGCCAGCGGCTGTCCGCCGACCAGCTTGCGCGGAAGCTCTGCAGGTTGCCCTGGAAGAAGTAGTTCGCCTTGTCGATCGAGGTCACCTGGCCGCTCGCCACGTCGCACACGTTGATCCGCATCTTGTTGTCGGCGAAGGCGACCTGCTTCGAGTCGGGCGACCAGAAGATGCGGTAGCGAAAGCCGGGGCCCAGCGTCGTGAGCTTGCGCTCCTCGCCGGAGCCGTCGGCCGCGCGCAGCGTCAGCTCGTACTCGCCCGAGCGGTCGCTCCAGTAGGCCACGGTCTTGCCGTCCGGGGACCAGGCGGGATAGCGGGCCGCCACGCCTGAGCTGGGGTTCAGGTTCAGCACGACACCGTGCTCCGCCGGCAGCGTCAGCACCGCGCCGCGCGCCTCGACGATCGCGCGCCTGCCGCTCGGCGAGATCCCCGGATTCGCGATCAGCTTGGCGACCTTCTCGGCGCGCGGCCGCAGCGTCGCGCGGTCGGTGACGACCTGCACCGCGACCTCGCTCACCGCCTCGGCGGGCAGCGCCATCCGGTACAGGCGGTCGCCGTTCTCGAACACCAGGTCGTCGGGGCCGATCGAGGGGAAGCGGACGTCGTACTCCTCGAAGCGGGTCACCTGGCGTGTGGCGCCCGTGCGCACGTCGAGCGCCCAGACGTTGTGCCGCTTGCTGGCATCGCGGTCGGAGAGGAAATAGAGCGTGTCGCCGTGCCACATCGGCTGGCTGTCGTTGGCGGGGTCGTGCGTCAGGTTCTTCGCCGTCTGGTCCCGCAGGTCGAAGAGCCAGATGTCCGGCGCCCAGCCGCCGCGGTAGCGCTTCCAGGTGCGGAAGTCGCGCGTCGAAGGCATGTAGGCGAGCCGCCGGCCGTCCGCCGCGATGGTGCCGAACTCGCCGTAGGGGAGCGGCAGCTTCTCCGGCAGCCCGCCTTCCACGGAAACCCGGTAGAGCTGATTGAAGCGGTCCTTGCCCGCCGTCATGCTCGTGGCGAAGAGCAGGCTTTTGCCGTCGGGATACCAGCCGAGGACGCGGTCGGCCGCGGGATGGTGGGTCACGCGCGTCGGCAGCCCGCCCGCCGCCGCGATCACGTAGACGTCCGTGTTGCCGTCGTAGTCGGCGCTGTAGGCGAGGCGGCTGCCGTCGGGCGAGAAGCGCGGGAAGGCCTCCTCGCCTGCGGGCGTGCTCAGCCGGTGCGCGACGCCGCCCGCCTTCGGCACGAGCCAGACGTCGCCCGCGTAGACGAAGGCAACCTGTGTTCGCGACACGGCCGGATGTCGCAGCATGCGGGCGTCGATCTGGGCCCCTGCGGGCGCCGCGGCGCCCAGGGCGAGGAGAACTGCGACGGCTGCGCCACGGCTCATCACTGCACCTCCCGCTCGCGCGAGAGGCTCGCGTCCAATGCATTGGTCGCGGTTCGCGCGCAGCGCTCGCAATATAGCCGAGCGCCACGCGCGGGCGCTGCCCGGCGGCCGCTACCTGCCGGCGACGGCGAGCAGATCGATCTCGAACTTCAGCGTCGAGTTCGCCGGGATCGGGCCGTTGGCCTGGTTGCCGTAGCCGAGGCTCGGCGGGATCGTCAGGCGGCGCTTGCCGCCGACGCGCATGCCCGGGACGCCGCGCTCCCAGCCCTGGATCACCTGGTTGGCGCCGATCCTGAACGTGAACGGCTGGTTGCGGCTGTACGAGCTGTCGAACTGAGTGCCGTTCAGCAGGGTGCCCACGTAGTGGACGGTCACCGTGTCCCCGCTGGCGGCGACGGCCCCGCCGCCGATCACCACGTCCTCGATCACGAGGTCGCTCGGGGCCGTCGGGTTGCCCTCGTCGGTCGCGCTGCAGGCGACCAGGCCCGCCAGCACCAGCGCGCCCGCGAACGTCTTCAGTCCAGGGTTCAAGCCGTCCTCCCGTCGAAAGACGCGGATTCTAGCCCCAATGGAACCCCGAGGCGCCGCGTAATAGGGTTGGCACGGAGGATCCACGGATGAAGAAGTCGAAGCTCGGCGCCGGCCTGCTGGCGCTCGCCCTGCTCGCCGCCGCGCGGCCCGCGCTCGCGGGGATGAACCCCCAGCTGGCGCCGCTCGCGCCCTTCCTCGGCAAGACCTGGCGCGGCGTCTTCCCCGATTCGACTCCCGAGAAGCCGAACGTCGACGTGTCGCGCTTCGAGCTGGTGCTGAACGGCCAGGCGGTGCGCAACCTGCACTCGGTCAACGACGGCCACTATGGGGGCGAGTCGATCATCTACTGGGACAAGGCGAAGGAGACGCTGGTCTACTACTACTTCACGACGGCCGGCTTCTACACCTCGGGCACCATGCGCGGCGAGAACGGCACGCTCGTCTCTCACGAGACGGTGACCGGGAACGCCAACGGCATCACCGCGGTGCGCGGCACGAGCCGGCTGCTGCCGGACGGCCGCCTGCACGTGAAGACGGAGTACCAGAAGGGCGACCAGTGGACGCCCGGCCGTGACATGCACTACGTCGTCGACGAGAAGGCGGTCGTCCGCTTCAAGGAGTAGCGCCTGCCCTTCGTCTACCTGCTGCGTTGCGCGGACGGCTCGCTCTACGCCGGCGCGGCCAAGGACCTCGAGGCACGGCTCTCGCTCCACCAGCGCGGCCGCGCCTCTCGCTATACGCGCTCGCGGCTGCCGCTCGAGCTCGCGTGGTCGCGCAGGGTCCGCAGCTGGAGCGCCGCGCTGCGGCAGGAGGCGCTGATCAAGCGCCTGACGCGCGCGGAGAAGCTCGAGCTGATCGCCGGCCGCCTGCGCCTCAGGCGACGCGCGGCCGCGCGTCGCTCCCTCGCGGCCCCGACTTCGCGACCCCGCGCTCCCCGCCGCCCGGCCCGATCGTGAGTCCTTCACTACAATGCGGGCGGGGGAGCGGGAGGGCGAGGTGAGCCGAGGCATCCGGATCGCGTTGACGGCGGCGGGGATCGCCGCGTGCGCGCTGGCAGGTGGCCCGCTCGCCAGCGGGCAGCAGGCAGGAAGCTCGTATTCGGGGCGAGGCACGGGGCTCGACCTGATGGACGTCGACGTGATGTTCGTCGGCGCGCATCCCGACGACGACACTGGCATCCTCGCGACCTTGGCGCGCTACCTGCTCGACGAGGGCTTCAAGGGCGCCGTCGTGACGCTGACGGGCGGCGAGGGCGGCGGCAATGCCACCGGCCGCGAAGCGGGGCCTGCGCTCGGCCTGATTCGCCAGGAGGAAGAGCGGCGCTCGCTCGCGCTCGTCGGCGTCGACGCGCCCCAGTTCCTGGGGCTCGAGGACTTCCACTTCACGCTCTCGGCCGAAGAGGTGCAACAGCGCTGGGGGGACCGCTTCGTGTGCGACCTCGTGAGGCGGGTGCGGCTGGGACGTCCCGAGGTGATCGTCACGATGTGGCCCGGACCGGGCACGCACGGCCAGCACCAGATGGCCGCGCGCGCCGCCACCTTGGCCTACGAGAAGGCGGGGGATCCCAGCTACTGCCCCGAGCAGATCACGCGCGAGTTCCTACAGCCGTTCGTGCCGGCCAAGCTCTACTACTACCCGAACGATGCGCAGGCCGCCGGGGTCCTGCGGGTGCCGTCACAGGGCGTCTCGCGGCGCATGGCGCGCCGCTACGCCGACCTGCGGGCGCTGGCCGCCTCGCACTATCGCAGCCAGGGCTTCGACCAGTTCTCGCGGCTGCCCGCCGCGGATGTCCGGCCCGAGACGTTCCTGCTGGTGCGCTCGCGGGTGCCGGTGGGCGACCCCGAGACGCACCTGCTGGAAGGCGCGCTGCTGCCCGTAGGCCGCTCGCCGGCCGGCATCCGGCTCGAGGTCGAGCCCGCGGCTTACGAGGTGGGGCTGGGCGCAGACGTGGCCGTCGCGGTGCGCTTCCGCAACGGAACCGCGAGCGACCTGCACGGCCTGAGCCTGACGCTCGACGGCGGCGAGAGGCTGGCGGTCGCACCGGCGCCCGGCCCGCGCTTCGAGCGCGTGGCGCCGGGCGAGCGGGTGGAGGCGCGCTTCACGCTCCGCCCCTCCGGGAAGGCCGTGGCGAACGAGCCCGTGCGGCTGCTCGCGCGCTACTCGGCCGAGTCGGAGGGCGCCCAGGTCGCCGGTGCGAACGCGGCCTGGCTCGAGCCCGTGGCGGCCGTGCAGGTTGCCTTTCGGCCCACCTTCGACATCGCGGCCTATCGCGACTTCGCACGTGCCAGCCGCACGGAGTGGGTGATCCCGTCGCTGCCCACGCGCTTGCCTCTCGTCGTGGGGCGTGTCGGCGAGGTGGCCGCCACGATCTCCAGCCGCTCGGGAGAGGCCGCGCGTGGCGAGCTTCGCCTGGCGGCCGGCAACGGCGTGCGGCTCGCCTCGCCCGCGCCCTTCGACGTGAAGGCCGGCGGCAGCGCGCAGGCCTCGCTGAAGGTAGCGCTGGGGGCCGACGCGCTGCCCGAGGGGCGGCACTCGGCGCGGCTGCCCGTGACGCTCGAGGCCGTGGCGGCCGGGGCGGCCAGCCGCGACGTGGCCGAGATCTACGCGCTGCCGGCGCTGAGCATCCCGCGCATCCCGGCCGCGCCGGCGATCGACGGCGATCTCGCGGACATGCGGGCCTTCGCTCGCGGCTCGATCGGGCCGGCGGACCTGTGGTGGCGGCGAGCCCCGGCGGACGCCGCAGACCTCTCGGCCGACTTCGCGCTCGCCTACGACGCCGCCTTCCTGTACGTCGGCCTCCACGTGCGCGACGAGAACGTCGTGTGCAACATCGCGCCCGACGACGTGAAGGCGCAGCTGCGCTCGGACGCGATCGGCATCACGGTGGACCCGTCGGGCACGAGCCGCGACACCTCGACGACGCTGCAGGCCGCGGCCTTTCCCTGCACGACCGCCGGCTTCGGCGCGCGCGGTTTCCGCGACGCCGACGCGCGGCCCGGGCTGATGGAGCAGACGGCGCCCGGCATGCGGATCGCCTCGCGGCGGACGCCGGACGGCTATGACGTCGAGGCGGCGATCCCGTGGTCCGCGATGCCGACGCAGCCGAGGCCGGGCGACGAGATCGGCCTCAACCTGGTGCTCTACGACGGCGACCAGAAGGACGCGCGCGTCGGCGCCAACGTCAGCGAGACGGGACTGGCCTGGGCGGCGTTCGAGTGGGGCGGCAAGCAGGCGCTGCCGTACCTCTGGCCGCGCGTGACGCTCGCTCGCTGACCCGCCGGCCCGCCGGCCGCCGGCCGTAGTAGCCTTGCCGCCCTCATGGCCGAGCTCCTCCTTTCCTGCCAGGACCTGTCGAAGGCCTTCGGCGCCGCGCCGCTCTTCGAAGCGCTGTCGTTCGGCATCTTCGAAGGCGACCACATCGGCGTCGTCGGCCCGAACGGCTCGGGCAAATCCACCCTGCTGAAGATCCTCGCCGGCATCGAGCAGCCGTCGTCGGGGACCCGAGCGGCGCGCAAGCGCCTGCGCATCGGCTACGTGCCGCAGGACCCGACGTTCGAGCCCGAAGCGACCGTCGCGGGCGTGCTGCATGGCGCACTCGCGGGTCTCGGGCTCGACGCCCACGAGGTCGAGCTGCGGGCGGGGACGGCGCTCGGCCGCGCCGGTCTCGCCGATCCCGGGCAGCCTGTGGCGGCGCTCTCCGGCGGCTGGAGGAAGCGGCTGGCCGTCGCGCGCTCGCTCGTGGGGCAGCCCGAGCTGCTGCTGCTCGACGAGCCCACGAACCACCTCGACGTCGAGGGCATCCTGTGGCTCGAAGAGCTGCTGCCGCGCGAGCCCGAGGCCTTCCTGGCCGTCAGCCACGACCGCTACTTCCTGGAGGCCGTCACCAGCCGGGTGATCGAGCTGAACCGCGCCTTCGCCGCGGGCCTGTTCGACGTCGCGGGCCGCTACAGTCGCTACCTCGAGAAGAAAGACGAGCTGCTGACGGGTCAGGCTTCCTACCAGGAGTCGCTGCGCAACCGCGTGCGCGGCGAGCTCGCCTGGCTCTCGCGCAAGGCGCGGGCGCGCACGCGCAAGGCGCAGGCGAGGATCGACGAGGCGGGGCGGCTGCGCGAAGAGCTCGCCGACCTGGACTCCCGCTCGCGCCAGCAGGCCGTCGGCATCGACTTCGCCGGCACCGCGCGCCGCACCAAGCGGCTGGTGGTGGCGGAGGGCGTCGACAAGAGCTACGCGGGTCGCGCGATCGTGAGCGGGCTCGATCTGGTCCTCGCGCCGGGGATGCGGCTCGGGCTGCTGGGCGCCAACGGCAGCGGCAAGTCGACGCTGCTGCGCCTGCTGGCGGGCCTCGAGCCTCCCGACGCGGGCTCGGTCCAGCACGCCCCGAACCTGAAGGTGGTGGTGTTCGACCAGCACCGCTCGCGGCTCGATCCCGAGCTGTCGCTGCGCCGGACGCTCGCGCCCGCCGGCGATTCGGTGATCGTGCAGGGGCGCGCGGTGCACGTGGCCGGTTGGGCGAAGCGCTTCCTGTTCCGCTCCGAGCAGCTCGAGCAGCCGGTCGGCCGGCTCTCCGGCGGCGAGCAGGCGCGCGTCGTGATCGCGCGGCTGATGCTGGAGCCGGCCGACGTGCTGATGCTGGACGAGCCGACCAACGACCTCGACATCCCGACGCTCGAGGTGCTGGAGGAGGCGCTGCTCGAGTTCCCGGGCGCGCTAGTGCTGGTGACGCACGATCGCTACCTGCTCGACCGCGTCTCCAGCGCCATCCTCGCGCTCGACGGGGCGGGCGGGGCCGTGGCGTATGCCGACTACGCGCAGTGGGAGCTGGCCGAACGTCTGCGCGAAGAGGCGCCGGAGGGCAAGGCGCGCGCGAAGGCTCCGCGAGAGGGGGTGGACGCGGCCGCCGCGAAGGCCGCCGCCGCGCCCGAGAAGGCGCGGAAGCTCGGCTACCTCGAGCAGCGCGAGTGGGAAGGCATGGAAGCGCTCGTCCTCGCCGCGGAGGCGCGCCTCGGCGAGCGACGCAGCGCGGCAGCCGATCCGGCCGTCTCGGCGAACCACGTCGCGCTGCAGCAGCGGCTCGACCAGCTCGCGGCCGCCCAGGTCGAGGTCGACACTCTCTACGCGCGTTGGGCCGAGCTGGAGGCGAAGCTCAAGAGCTGACGCCGAGTCGCTGGATCTTCAGCGCGAGGCCGTTGCGCGAGATCCCGAGCAGGCGCGCGGCCTCGGTGCGGTTGCCTCCCGCCCGCGCGAGCGCCTCCCCGATCAGACGACGCTCGAGCGCGGCCACGTTTCCGGCAAGCTCCAGGAAGCCGCTCCCGGCGGCCGCATCCGGCCCGGGCCCCGCCGCGCCGGGCCCGGCCAGTATCTGCGGCGACAGCAGGGGCAGGTCGATCACCTCGTGGTCGGGACACAGGTACACCAGTCGCCGCACCTCGTGCTCCAGCTCACGGACGTTGCCCGGCCAGGCGTAGTCGCTGAGCGCGCGCAGCGCGCGCGCCGAGATGCCCCGCACGCGCTTGCCGGTCTCGCGCTCGCACAGCCGCACGAAGTCCTCGACCAGCCGCGGCACGTGGCCCTTGCGCTCCCGCAGCAACGGCACCCGCAGCACGAATCCGGCGATGCGGAAGTAGAGATCGCGGCGGAACTGCCCCGCGTTCATGCTCTCCAGCAGGTTGGTGTTGGTCGCCGAGATCACGCGGATGTCGACGCTCACCGGCGCCCCGCCCACCGGATGCACTTCCTTCTCGTCGAGCGCCCGCAGCAGCTTGGCCTGCAGGCCGTGCGGCATCTCGCCGATCTCGTCGAGGAACAGCGTGCCGCCGCGCGCGAGCTGGAACTTGCCCGGCCGCTCGCTGACGCCGGTGGCGACGCCCTTCGAGATGCCGAACATCTCGGCCTCCAGCAGCTCCGCGGGAATCGCCGCGCAGTTGACCGCGACGAACGGCCCGGCACGCCGGGTGGACGAGCCGTGCAGCGTGCGGGCGACCGACTCCTTGCCGACGCCGGTCTCGCCGACGATCAGCACCGGCAGGTCGCCCTGCAACAGCACGCGCATTTCCCGGTAGAGAGCCGTCATCGCCGGGGAGTCGCCGGGGACGTACCCCTCGGGGAAGATCAGGTTGGGCGCCGGAGGAGCCGGCGCACCGGCGCGCTCGTGGGGCGGCTGCAGCCCCTGATCGACGAGCGCCGGCACCGCGCGCAGCAGGGACTCGCAGTCGGGCAGGCGCGCGAAGTCCGCCCAGACCAGCAGCACCAGCGGCGGACGAGCGCCACGCGCCAGGACGACGGCCCGCAGAGGCGGCGGGCCCGCGTCGAACAGCGCGCAACGCCCCGGTTGTCGCTCGGCGGCGGCCACCAGCTCGAGCACACCCACGTGCGTTCCTACGTCCTGAATCAGGCCCGACACCGCGAGCACGATGGGCTCGGACGTCACGGGCCACTCGACGATGGCGGCGCCATAGGCCGGCAGCGCGTTCACGAGCAGCGCCGTGACGTGCTCGGGGCCGACGCGGGCCGCCTCACGCAGGCGATCCAGCAGGGCGCCCGCTTCCTCGCCGTGGCGGTGCGGCTCCGGCATGGCGGTTGGCCTCTGCCGCGGCAGTCTACGCCCGCGCAGTCGTTTGGCGTCCGGCGCGCAGAGGCTGGGCGCGTGGCGAGCCGGGGGCGGGACTCGCATCCGACGAGTCAACGACTTGCGCGTCCGCGAGCCGTGGGCACGCGCCCTGCTGTTCTCGGTGCCTGAGAGGAGCCGATCATGAAGAACCACACAGGGGCCAGGGTCCTGCCGGGTCTCGGCGTCGCCTTCTTCCTGGCGGCCGCGGCCCCGGCCGGCGCAGGCGAGCGGGCGGCCCCCCCCGCCGAGCAGGCGTTCACATTGGGCCTCGCGCAGCGCGAGCTGAAGCTCGGCCTGTCGCAGGCCGAGCTCGTCGCCGCGCTCGGATCACCAAACCTCCTGACGCGCGACAGCCAGGGCCGGGAGACCTGGGTGTACGACAGGATCGCGACCGAGTCGAGCGCCAAGAGCAACGGCTTCGGTGTCGGCGCGGGGGCGGTGGGCACCGCGGCAGGCTCGCTGATCGGAGGGCTGCTGAGCGGCCACAGCCAGAGCCAGACGACGTCGACCTCCCAGCGCACGCTGACGGTGCTGGTCCGCTTCGACGCGAGCGGCCGCGTGGAGAGCTTCAGCTTCCACGCGAGCCGGTTCTGAGGAGGGCGCCATGCGTGCCGCGCGCCTCGTTTCGCTGCTGCTGGCCGCCCTGCCGCTCGGGGCCTGCGCCTCGGGCGGAGGCACGCCGGCCCCCACGAGCCCGCTGGCGATCCGCGAGCTGCAGTCGCGGAGCTACCCGACGCGGGACGCCCGGATGGTGATGAAGGCCGCGCTCGGGGCGCTGCAGGACCACGGCTTCGTCGTGCGGTCCGCCGACGCCGGCCTCGGCCTGATCACGGCCACGAAGGAGTCGGTGCGAAAGGTGAGCGACGCCCGGAAGCTCGGCCGCTGGAGCTTCATCGTCCTGACTTATGGCGTCGGGGCGCTGCTGCCGGGACCGCGTCCCGGAGCGGGCGTGCTGGAAGCCACCGCCAACGTCTCCGAGTTCGGCGCCGAGACCCGGCTGCGGGTGAGCTTCGAGCTGAGGGTCCTCGACGGCTCGGGCCGCCTGAAGGAGAGCCGCACGTTGGGAGACGCGGCGATCTACCAGGAGTTCTTCGCCCGCGTCGACCAGGGGCTGTTCCTGCTGTCCGAGAAGATCGGCTAGAGACGCAGCTCGCTCGGAGGCGTGCACTCGATCTCGAGCGTGCGCCCCGATGCCGGATGCGCGAGGCGCAGGCGCCAGGCGTGGAGGTGGTAGCCGAGGTCGCCCGGCAGTCCTGGATCCGGACCGGGCACGCCGCCCGCGACGTAGAGCGGATCGCCCACCAGCGGGTGCCCGGCGACGGCCAAGTGGATGCGGATCTGGTGCGGCCGGCCGGTCGGGATGCGCACGGCGCAGAGCGCACGCCCGTCGCGTGCCTGCAGCAGGCGCACGTGCGAGAGCGACGGCCTGCCATCGCGCGAGGCCGCGTGAACCAGCCCGAGCCTCGGATGCGGCACGCGCCCGATCGGCGCGTCGATCGAGAGAGCCGAAGCGGGAACGCCCTGGACCAGCGCGAGGTACTCCTTCTCGACGCGTCCCTGCCGCCAGGCGGCGGCCAACCGGCGCCGTGCCTCGGGCGTGCGCGCGAAGAGCACCAGGCCCGAGGTGCCGCGGCCCAGGCGATGCGCGGCGCTGGCTTCGGGATGCGCGCGGCGCACGAGGTGCTGCAGCGTGTGCTCGAGGAAGCCCCCGTTCGGCAGCGTCGGCAGGCCGCGCGGCTTGGCCACGGCCAGCAGCTGCGGGTCGCGGTGGAGGATGGCGAAGGCGAGCGGCACCGCCGGCTCGCACCACGGCGGCCGGCGCCAGACGAGCACGCCGCCCGCCGCCAGCCGCTCGTCGGGTCCGGCGAGCCGGCCGTCGATCTCGATCTCGCCCGCGCTCGCTCGCTCGCGCCAGACGGCCGCGCTCGAGTGCGCGTGCCGCTCGGCCAGCCAGTCGGGCAGCAGCCGGCCGCCCGCGGCGGCATTCAGCCGCTCCCGGTAGGCGAAGCCGGAGTTCAGGCTGCCGTCGTCAGCCGGAGGTCTCATGGGCGGCGACGCCGCGAGTGTAGACTCCTGGCTCCCTCCTCTCGTCCGAAACATGATTCGCGGCTCGTTCCCTCCCTCCGGTCGATCGTGAGCGAGGCGCTTCAGGGCGTCATCGCCCAAGGCGCGTTTCCCGGCCTCCTGCGCCGCCTGCACGTCGAGCGCCTGACGGGAATGCTGCACTTCGAGCGCGCGGGCGAGCGCGGCAGCGTGTGCGTGATCGAGGGCAAGATCGCCTGGGGCCAGAGCAGCATTCCCGAGTGCCGCCTGGGCCCGGTGCTCGTCCGCCACGGGCTCGTCTCGCAGGAGTCGCTCGACCAGGTGTACGACCTGGTCGGCGGCAAGCGGCTCGGCGACCTGCTCGTCGAGCTCGGCAGCCTGGACCGCGACACGCTGGATGAGGCCCTGGCGTTGCAGGTGCGGGAGACGCTGCTGGCCGCCTTCTCGTGGCACGAGGGCGCCTGGCACTTCGAGCCCGACACGCCCGACCACTTCAAGGGCTACGACCAGAGCCTGCGCATCTCGACCGGCGACCTGATCCTCGACGCGGTCTGGTGCGTCGCCGACCCCGACGTGGTCCGCTATGCGGTAGGCGACCTCGACGTGCCGCTGGCGCTCACCACCGATCCGCTGCTGCGCTTCCAGCGGCTCACGTTGTCGAGCTCGGACACGCTGCTGCTGTCGCTGGTCGACGGCCGGCGCAGCGGTCGCGAGGTGCTCGGGCTGATGCCGGATGCCGCCGAGGCCCAGCGCAGCCTGCTGGGGCTGCTCTGCACCGGCATCGTCGAGCGGCTCGCCGAGGCCCCGGGGAAGCCCGCCCAGGGCGAGCAGCCGGTCACCCGCGAGGAGCTGCTCGAGACGCACCGGGGCCTCGCGACGCGCGACCACTTCGAGGTGCTGGGCCTGCTCCACAGCTGCGGCACGGCGGAGGTGACGGAGGCCTGGGGCCGCCAGTGCAACCGCTACCGGCCGGCCCGGGCCGACGAGACGCTGCGGGACCTGCGCCCGCAGCTCGAAGACGTGCTGGCCCGGTTCACGGACGCCGCCGCGGTGCTCTCGGATCCGAGCCGGCGCGACGCCTACGAAAGCGCCCTCGTCGTCGCGGGCCTCGGGTCGGGTCTCGCCGCCGCTGCCGAACAGGACCGGCCCCTCGATCTGTCCCGGGTGGACGAGGTGCTCGATCTCGCCCAGGCGGAGCTGAGCAAGGGCCGCTACTGGGACGCGCTGCAGGTGATCGAGAGCCTGCCGCCGGACCTGCCGGGTCGGCAGCAGCGGCGCGCGATGATGGCGCGCGCGCGCGCGTACGCCGGGAACCCCAATTGGCTGCGCCAGGCCGAGGAGCTGCTCCTGGCCGTGCTGCGGGACGAGCCCGCCAACGCCGAGGCCTGCTTCGTGCTGGGCGAGGTCTACCGGGCGATCGGGCTGCCGGCGCGAGCCGAGGCGAGCTTCCGCAGGACGCTGGAGCTCAAGCCGCGGCACGCCGGCGCGCGGGCAGCGCTGAAGTGAAGCGGACTAGGACCGGACGGGCGCCGCGTCCGGGAGCGCGGCCTGGATCTCCTCCAGCTCCGCCGGCGACAGCCTGAAGCTCGCCGCGCCCGCGACGCCCTCGACCTGCGACGGCCGCCGCGCGCCGACGATCGCCGCCGTCACCACCGGCTCGCGCAGGGTCCAGGCGATCGCCACCTCGCCCGCGCCGCGGCCGTGCCGCGCGCCGATCGCGCGCAGCGTTTCGGCGAGAGCCAGGTTCCGCGACAGCCGCGGCTCCTTGAACTCGGAGCTTCCGCGCCGCCAGTCGTTGCCGGGCAGCGCGGCCACGCGCTCGCGGGTCATCGCGCCGGAGAGCAGGCCCGACTGCATCGGCGAGTAGCCGATCACGCCGACGCCGTGCCGCTCGCACCAGGGCAGCACGTCGCGCTCGATGCCGCGCATCAGCATCGAGTAGGGCGGCTGCAGGCTGGTGACGGGCGCGATCGCTGCGATCCGCTCGAGCTCGGCGACCCCGAAGTTGGAGACGCCGATGAAGCGCAGCAGGCCCTCGCGGCGCGCGTCCGCCAGGACGCTCCAGCCCTCCTCCACGTCGGGCGCGGGGCTGCCCGGCGGGAACGACGGCCAGTGGATCTGGTAGAGGTCGATCGCGTCGAGCCCCAGCCGTCGCAAGCTGTCCTCGATCTCGCGCCGCACCGAAACGGCCTTCAGGCTGTGGCCGACCCGGCCCGTCTCGTCCCAGACCAGGCTGCACTTGGTGAAGACGTACGGCCGCCGCGAGGCGGGCATCGACGCGAGCGCGCGCGCGACGATCTTCTCCGAATGGCCGAGCCCGTAGACCGCGGCGGTGTCGATCCAGTTGACGCCGAGATCGACCGCGCGCTCGATCGCCGCCACCGACAGGGCGTCGTCCTGCGGGCCCCAGCCGAAGACCCAGTCGCCGCCGCCGATCGCCCACGCGCCGAAACCGATCGGCGTGATCTCCAGGCTGCTGTTGCCGAGCCTTCTGCGTTCCATCGAGGTCTCCCTCAGGCGACCGGCCGCGCGATCAGCTCCGGCGCGGGCAGCCGTGAACCGGAATAGGCGGCGACCTCGCCGAAGCGGCGGCCGGCCTGCCAGTCCGCGCGCGCCGCCGCGATCTCGTCCGTGGTCCGCGCCACGAAGTTCCACCACATCAGCACGGTCTCGCCGAGCGGCGCGCCGCCGATCAGGATCGCACGCGCACCCTCGCGCGATTCGAGGCGCAGCGCGGGGCGGCCCGAGCCGAGGAAGTAGAGCACGTCGGGCGCGAGCTCGCGGCCGTCCGTCGCGGCGTCGCCGCGCATCAGCAGGAGCGCGTGCTCGAAGCCCGGCTCGAGCGGCGCGCTGAGGAGGCTTCCGGCGGCGACCTCCAGATCGGCCCCCACGATCGGCGAGAACGTCGTGGCCGGCGAGCGCAGGCCGCCGAGCTCGCCCAGCAGCAGCGTCGCGACGCCGCCCTCGAGCTCGAGCCGGGGCAGCTCGCTGCGGCTCTCGAAGCACGGCGCCACCTGCCGACGGGCGTCCGGCAGCGCCACCCACAGCTGGACGCCGTGCAGGCGTCCGCGGCTGCCGCGCGGCGTCTGCTCGGAGTGCGCGATGCCGCGTCCCGCGGTCATCAGGTTCAGCACCCCCGGCCTCGCGAGACCGGTCTCGCCTAGGCTGTCGTGGTGCAGCACCTCGCCTTCGAGCAGCCAGGAGACGGTCTGCAGGCCGATGTGGGGATGAGGCGCCACGTCCATCGGCTTACCGCTCTCGAACGCGAGCGGGCCGAACGAGTCGAGAAAGCACCACGGGCCCACCAGGCGGCGGCCGCGCACCGGCAGCAGGCGCCGGATCGGCAGGCCCTGCATCGTGGTGGCGCGGAACGGCAGCGCCTCGAGCGTCTCGGCTGACGGCACGCCCTCGCAGCGGTCGATGGTTGCGGTCGGCGTCAGGTTGCTCATCGGGGCGGGAGCGCTGGCTCCCGCCCGAGGCTACCACCGCCCGCGCGGCGAACGCGGCGACGGCTGCCGGCTAGAAGCGGGCCGGCCGGCAGTTGACGGTGTGGCCGCCGTACCGGACGTAGCCGCTGCCGAGCAGGATGTCGAACTGCTCGCTGTAGTTGTTCGCGTTCTTGACGCCGATCTCGTCCTCGGGCCCGCCCTGCTTGGAGCAGACGCCGTAGTCGCGCTCGAGGATCTTGGCGACGCCCTGGACGTAGGCGTCGTCGTTCAGCACGCGACCGCGATCGAACAGCTCGGGCCGCTCCTTCTGGATCTTCGCGATGGCCTCTTCGACCATCTCGCCGAACACGGTCCCGTGCTCTTCCTTGCAGCAGCCCCAGGTGCCTTTCGGCCCCTCGGGTCCGCCGCACTCGGGCTGCGGCGGCAGCTTGCAGCTCTGGGCGGCCGGCGTCGGCGTGGGAGTCGGGGTGGGCGTCGGCGTCGGGGCCGGAGTCGGGCTGGCCGTCGGCGCCGGCGTCGGGCTCGCGCCCGCGGCGGGCGAGGGGCTCGCGCTGGTGCCGGTGACCAGGATGCGGATCGAGGACGTGGCCTGCGAGGCGGCCGAGCGGGCCGTCAGCCGGTAGGTGGTCGTGAAGCTCGGCTTGATCAGGAAGGTGCCCTTGCTGCCGACCACGCCCACGCCGTTGTCGATCTCGACGCTCTCGGCGCCGTCGACCTGCCAGCTCAGGATCGTGCTGCTGCCGGGGGCGACCTCGCTCGGAACGGCGGTGAAGCGCCGCACGGCGAGGCCTTCGTCCTTCTCGCTGCTCAAGAGGTCGGTCAGCTGCGTGCAGCCGAGGGAGACCAGGGCGGTGGCCATGGTCAGGGATATGGCCTTTCTTGGACTCATAAATAACTCAGTAAACATAGATAGTTACAGCATAGATGTCAAGTATTTGTTTAGATGAATCAGCCGATCCGGCTCGAGGCGGGCCCCGAGCCCCGTGGGAGCGTTCTGGTCGGCTAGAGCAGCGAGCGCAGCCGCGAGTAGCCCGCGCGGCTGACCGGCAGTTTCGTCCCGTCGTTCAGGATCGCCACCCGGCTGTCCTTGGCGTACAGCTCGAGCTTGGCGAGGCGCTCGAGGTTCAGCAGGTACGAGCGATGGATGCGCACGAAGCGCGCGGGATCGAGCGAGCGCTCGAGCTCGGCGAGCGTCTGCTCCTTCAGCAGCTCGCGGCCGCCGCTGTGGAGGCTCACGTAATCGTCCTGCGCCTGGGCGTAGTCGAGCTTGTCGGCCGGGATCACGTGGACGCGCGCGCCCTCGCGCACCAGGATGCGCTCGGCGTGGGCGCTCTCCGGCCGCGCCGCCTCGACCAGCTCCGCGACGGGCAGCGGGACCGGTCGGCGCAGCCTCTGCCTCGCGCGCTCGAGCGCCTCCCTGAAGCGCTCGCGGCCGACGGGCTTCAGCAGGTAGTCGATCGCGTGGACGTCGAAGGCCCGCAGCGCGTGCTCGTCGTAGGCGGTCACGAACACCACGCCGATCCGCGGGCCGATCAGCTCGAGCACCTCGAAGCCGTTGAGCTTCGGCATCTGCACGTCCAGGAACATCAGGTCGGGGCGCTGCTCCGCCGCGGCCTTGACGGCCTCGAAGCCGTTGCGGCAGAGGGCGACCACCTCGACGCCGGGCTCGCCCGCCAGGTACTCGCGCACGACGCCGCGTGCCAGCTCCTCGTCGTCCACGATCGCCACGCGCAGGGGCGCGACGCCCGGTTCCTTCGCCGGCTCCGGCGCCTCGGCCGCGGCCGTGGCCGCGGGCTGCGCCACCAGTCGCCGGCGAATCGCGCGCAGCTGGCCGAGCACCTCGCTCATCGACTGCCAGCGCTCGTCGCGGTCCTTCTCCAGGCAGAGGTCGACCAGCTCCTGCAGCTCGTGGCGCAGCGCCTCGCGCACGCCCGGCAGCGGCGGCAGGCGCGGCGGCGGGTCCTTCATGATCGCGTGCAGCGTCTCGATCGCGTGCGGCCGCGCGAAGGCCTGCGCTCCGGCCAGCATCTCGTGCAGCACGCTGCCGAACGAGAAGACGTCGCTGCGCCTGTCGATCTCCTCGCCGCGCGCCTGCTCGGGCGACATGTACGCCGTCGTGCCCAGGATGCGGCCCGGGTCGGTCGCGCCGCGCGCCGGGGTCTCGACCTGGTTCGCCAGGCTGCCGAGCGGGTGCAGCAGCTTGGCGAGGCCGAAGTCGATCAGCTTCGCGTGGCCGCTCTCGCTGACCAGGATGTTCGAGGGCTTGAGGTCGCGGTGGACGACGCCCTTGCGGTGCGCCTCGACCAGGCCGTCGGCAACCTCGATCGCGAGCTCGAGCCGCGCCGCCACGTCGAGGCCGCCGGCCGCCAGGCAGTCCCCGAGGCGCTCGCCGACGATCTTCTCCATCGCGATGAAGGCGACGCCCTCGGCCTCGTCGATCTCGTGGACCACTGCGATCGCGGGGTGCTGGAGCGCCGCGGCCGCGCGGGCCTCCTGCACGAAGCGGCGGCGCAGGTCGGGATCGAGCAGCAGCGCCGGCGTCAGCACCTTGAGCGCGACCTCGCGGTCGAGCTTGAGGTCGACCGCGCTGTAGACGACCCCCATGCCGCCCCGGCTGAGCTCGCCGGTGACGCGGTAGTGGGAGAGGGTGCGCCCGATCATCGCGCCCGAATCATACGCACCAGTACGAGCGAGCGTGGCGGCGGGTGCCGCCGTTGGCCGGGGCCGGGCCGCCGTCCACCGGGAGGCTGCCGCGGCGGGGCTGCCGCGGACGTAGCATCCTGTCAGAAGGAGAACGCGGATGAGCACCCCAGGCGCGATCGTCGACCCCGGACGGAGGGACGGCTGCTCCGAGCAGCGGCGCGTGTCGCGGCTGATCTGGGGCCTGGCCCTCGTCCTGCTGGGCGCCGGCATGACGCTCGATCGGCTCGGCCTCTTCGAGATGCGCCCCTACCGGCGCTACTGGCCTCTGGTGCTGGTCGCGCTCGGGCTCGGCCGGCTGCTGACCCCCTCCGACGGCGGCCGCGCGGGCGGCGTCTGGCTGCTGACGGCCGGCCTGCTGCTCCTCGGCGACACCCTGCAACTGCTCTCGATCCGCGACTCCTGGCCGCTCTTCTTCGTGGTGCTGGGCGCGTCGATGATGCTGGAGCCAGGCCGGCGGTCCCGCCGGCATCGGCGCGAGGACTCTCAGGAGGCCGGCCATGACGACTGAGCGCTCGGGCTTCCTCACCCCACGGCTGGTGTTCGGGGGCTTCCTGATGGCGCTCGGCGTGCTCTTCACGCTGGGCAACCTCGGCCTGGTCGAGGCGCGGCCGTACTTGAAGTACTGGCCCGTGATGCTGATCGCCGTGGGCCTCACCCACCTGGCGGGCGGCAGCCGGCGCTCGATCTTCGGCGGCGCCGTCTGGATCCTGATCGGTGGCTGGCTGCTCGCCGACAACCTCGACCTGGTGAGCGTCAGCTTCTGGCGCCTGTGGCCGGGCATCGTGATCCTGCTGATCGGCGGCTCGCTGGTGGCCGGCGGGCTGCGCCCGCGCCCGCGCCCGCGCGAGTCGCCCAGCGACGACGCCGTCAAGATGTTCGCGCTGATGGGAGGCCACGTGCGCGGCAACTCCTCGAAGCGCTTCCGGGGCGGCGAGATGACGGCCGTGATGGGCGGCTGCGGGCTCGACCTGCGGCAGGCCGAGCTGGAGGGAGGGGCGGCTGCGATCGAGGTGTTTGCCCTGATGGGCGGCATCGAGCTCAAGGTGCCCGAGGGCTGGACGGTGGTGTCGAACGTGGTGCCGGTGATGGGCGGCGTCGAGGACAAGACCCGCGCCGACCGCGAGGGCGGCCCACGCCTGGTGCTGAACGGCGTCGTCGTGATGGGCGGCGTCGAGGTGCGCCACTGAGTCCGCGCGGCTGAGGCATGCACCCGATCCTGGGAGACCGGGCGCGCCTGGCCCTCTACCTGCTGGCCTGGACGCCGGTGGGCGGGCTGCTGGCGCTGCTGCTGGTGGTCGCTCACGGGATTGCCTGGCCCGAGGCGCTCGGGCTGATGTTGCCGCTCGGGCTGGCGCTCGCGTTCATCGGCCTGTCGGCCTTCTACCTCTGCGCCGCCGTCCCGCTCGCCCGCGCCCGCCTGCCCCGGGCGCTGCTGACCCACGCGCTGGCGGCTGCCGTGGCGAGCGCGCTCTGGGTGCTCGTCTGCCGGGCCTGGGCCGAGGCGCTCTCGGCCGGCGGCCTGCTGCCGGGCGTCGAGGTCCGGCTGGCGCCGGCCGTGCCGTTGCTGGCCGCGCTCGGCATGCTGTTCTTCCTGCTGGCGGTCGCCGTGCACTACGTGCTGATCGCCGTCGAGGCCTCGCACGCCGCCGAGACCCGCGCGCTCGAGTCGCGCGTGCTCTCGCGCGAGGCGGAGCTGAAGGCGCTGCGCTCGCAGCTGCAGCCGCACTTCCTGTTCAACAGCCTCAACTCGATCAGCGCCCTCACCACGCGCGACCCCGAGGGCGCGCGCAAGATGTGCCTGCAGCTCGCCGACTTCCTGCGCCAGAGCCTGAAGAAGGGCGCGCGCGAGGCGATCACGCTGGCCGAGGAGCTGGCGCTGCTGGACCTGTATCTCTCCGTCGAGAAGGTCCGCTTCGGCGCGCGCCTCGTGACCGAGCTGCGGGTGCAGGACGCGGCGCGCGACTGCCTGCTGCCGCCGCTGCTGCTCCAGCCCCTGGTCGAGAACGCGATCGGCCACGGCATCGCGCAACTGGTGGAGGGCGGCGTCGTGCGCGTCGAGGCCCGGCGCAGCGGCGCGCGCCTGCTGCTCGCGGTCGAGAATCCGCGCGAGCCCGGCGGGGGCCGCGGCGGGGGGGCAGGCGTGGGCCTCGACAACGTCCGCCGCCGCGTGGACGCCGCCTTCGGCCTCGAGGGCCGCCTCCACGTGGTCGAGCGCGACGACCTGTTCCGCGTCGAGCTGAGCCTGCCCGCGACCGTGGCGCCCGAGCCGGCTGGGTAGGCGGTCCGCCCGGTCGCCCGCGGCCACCGGGGCTGGGCGGGCCTCTCAGCGGGCCGCGCCCGGAGACCGCCAGGCCAGCTCGTCGGCGTTCCACAGCAGGTAGTGGTCGAGGATCGCGGGCCGCAGGTTCAACAGCGACGCCTTGGCGCCCACCAGGATGTTCGGCGCTACGAGCGGCAGCATCGGCAGCTCGTCGGCGACGATCTGCTGCACACGGTCGTAGAGCCGCTTGCGCAGGGCGGGATCGACGGCCGCGATCTGCGCGCGCATCAGCCGGTCGATCTCGGCCTCCCACGGCGTCGCCGGCTGCGCCTGCTGCGGGTTCCAGAGGTGCGAGGGGCCGTTCGACAGCCAGACGTTCATCTCGACGTTCGGGTCGGCGTCGCCTCCACCGAGGCCCAGGATGCAGGCGTCGTAGTCCCGCGTGCGCAGCACGCGGTCGAGCACGGCGCGCGTCTCGAGCGTCACGACGTGGACCTGCATGCCGAGCCCTCGCAGGTCTTCCTGGGCGATCGCCGCCATGCGCACGCGCGCGGCGTTCGAGGAGTTCGTGAGGATCGAGAACTGCACGCGCTCGCCGCCCGCGTCCTGCAGCGCCCCGTCGGCGCTCCACGCGAAGCCGGCCTGCTCGAGCAGACGCCGGGCGCTCTCGAGCGCGCGCTTGGGCGCGGCGAGCGCCGCGTTCAGCCACAGCTTGTTGCCCGGCGTCACATGGCCGCCGAGCGGCGCCGCGCGGCCGCCGAAGGCGAGGCGCGCCATGCCCTGGCGGTCGAGCGCCGCCGAGACGGCGCGCCGGAAGGCCACGTTGCGGAACCAGGCCTGCCGCCGCGCCTGCGCCGGGTTCGGAGCCGGCGGCTCCCCGAGGCTGAAGAACAGGAAGCTGTACTCGAGGCCCGGCCCGAGGTCGCGCAGGTTCAGGCCGCGCGCGGCCGCGTCGGGGGAGAGCGCCGCGAAGTTCTCGGCGCTCATGCGGCTGATCACGTCGGCGTCGCCCGACTGGAAGCGGATCACCTGCGCGTCCTCGCTCGGCACGCTGACGAAGTGCAGCTCGTCCAGATACGGCAGGCGCGTGCCGGCGCCGTCGGCCTTCCAGTAGTGCGGGTTCCGCTCGAGCACCACGCGCTCGCCGGGCTCGAGGGACCGCAGCCGGAAGGGCCCGAGGCCCGCGATCTCCGCGGCAGCGCTGCCGAGCGACCAGGCGTCGGCGAGCCTGCCGTCGCGCTGAGCGCGCTCGAGCAGGTGGCGCGGCAGCATCGCGATGCCGTCGAAGATCCGCTCGCCCACCGCGTACGGCACCGCGAAGTCGAACGCCACCGTGTGGGTCGCGAGCTTGCGCGCCGCGATCGGCTTGCCGCCGACGATCAGCAGGTCGCGGTGGGGAGAGTGGTTGCGCTCGTCGAGATAGGCCTGCCAGCTGAAGACCACGTCGTCCGCGTCGAAGGGGTGCCCGTCCGAGAAGCGCAGGCCCCGGCGCAGCTCGAGCGTGAGCCTGCGTCCGTCCGGCGAGACCTCGAAGCTGCGGGCGAGCGCCGGCTCGGTGCGCTGCGTCTCGCGGTTGATGCGGATCAGGTTGGCGTGCATGCGGCCGTACACGTCGCGCGAGGCGCCGTCGGTGGCGGAGACGGGGTTGAAGCTCTTGGGCTCCGAGCGCATCGGCACGACCAGCCGGCCGCCGGGTCGCGCCGGCTCTCCGGCCCGCACGAGCAGCTCCTCGGCGCCGTCCGCCCGCAGCCCGGCGGGCAACGCGAGACAGGCGGCGAGCAGCGCGAGGCGCCGGGCCAGCATGCCCAGCATGATAATCGGAGGGACGCCCGCCGGCCCCTCTCAGGCCGAGACGCCCGGGCGCGCGGCTCGCTCCTGGAGCGCGTCGGCGATCCGCTGATAGGCGAGGAACACCGGCACGAGTGCCACGCCCGGGATCCACATCCACCAGTACGAGGTCAGCACGTGGTACTGCTGCAGCGCGGCGAGCATGTTGCCCCAGCTCGGCACCGGCTCGGAGATGCCGAGCCCCAGGAAGGACAGCGTGACCTCGGCGAGCACGTACTGCGGCGCGAGCAGCGCGGCCTGGGTCAGCAGCAGCGCCGCCGCCTGCGGTGCGACGTGGCGCCGCAGCAGGTAGGCGTCTCCGGCCCCGAAGGCGCGCGCGGCCAGCACGAAGTCGCGCTCCCGCGCGCTCAGCACGACGCCGCGCACGAGCCGCGCCGGGCGCGCCCAGTCCACGAGCCCGATCACGGCCACGAGCAGCACGAAGGTCTGGCCGGGCGTCACGTGGAGCGGCAGCAGGGCGCGCACCGCCAGCAGCAGGTAGAGCCAGGGCAGCGCCAGGAAGAGCTCCGCCGTTCGCATCACGGCAGCGTCGACTGCCCGCCCGTAGAAGCCGGCGAGGGCGCCCAGCACGAAGCCCGTGCCGAGCGAGAGCGCCGTCGCCAGCAGCCCGGCGAGCAGCGAGACCTGCGCGCCGTGCAGGAAACGCGAGAACTGGTCGCGCCCCAGGCCGTCCGTGCCGAGCAGGAAGACGCGGGCCGGCTCGTCGACGCCGAACAGCCGCGTGCGCGCCGGGACGAGGCCCGCCAGACGGTAGGGAGCGCCCGCCACCAAGAGCCGCAGCGGGTAGCGGCGGCTCGTGTCCTCCACGTACGTGCCGGGTGCGCTCGCGGCCTCCACCGTCTCGTAGACGAAGGGACGGACGAAGCGGCCCGCCTCGGTGAAGCGCACGCGGCTCGGCGGGGCGAAGGGGTGCGAGCGGTTCTGCTCGGCGGGGTCGTAGGGCGTGAGCGCACCCGCCAGCAGTGAGGCGAGGTGCAGCGCCGCGAGCGCCGCCAGCGCGCCGCGCAGCCGGGCTGTGGGGCTCACGCGGCGGCCTCGCGGCGGATGCGCGGATCGAAGGCCAGCAGCAGCGCGTCGCCCAGCAGGTTGCCGGCGAGCAGCAGCAGGGTCGAGGCCATCACCGGCCCGATCACGAGGTACACGTCGCGCGCCAGGATCGCCTCGAGCAGCAGCGGCCCGAGGCCCGGCCAGCCCATCACCACCTCGACGAGCATCGACGTGCTGAGCAGCGACGCCACCGACAGCCCGACGAGCGAGCAGAGCGGGTTGGCGGCGGCCGGCAGCGCGTGCCTGAACAGCAGGCGGCGCGCGGGGATGCCGTGGGCGCGCGCGGCGCGCACGAAGGGCGAACGCAGCGCCTCGAGCATGCTCGCGCGCACGTGGCGCACGAGCCCCGGCAGCATCCCGAGCACGAGCGCCGTCACGGGGAGCACCGCGTGCCACGCGACGTCGGCCACCTGTGCCAGCCGCCCGAGGTCGGCGAAGTCCCGCGAGACCATGCCTCCCGTGGGCAGCCAGCCCGTGCGTGCCGCGGCCAGCAGCAGGGCGAGCGCCAGCAGCAGGTCGGGCGTCGCGAGCAGCCCGGACGTGGCGGCGGCGCCGACGCGGTCGGGGCAGGAGCCGCGCCGCGCCGCGAACCACACGCCGAGCGGCACGGCGAGCAGCCAGGCGAGAGCCGTGGCGGCGGCGGCGAGCCCGACCGTGTTGAGCGCGCGGCGGTGCAGCAGCGGCCCGACCGGCGTGCCGTACGCGAAGGAGTACCCCATCTCCCCGGAAGCGAGCGACGTCAGCCAGCGGCCGTAGCGCTCGGGCAACGGGCGGTCGACGCCGTAGCGGGCGCGCTGCGCCGCGATCGTCTCGGGCGAGATGCGCGGATCCAGGCGCATCTCGTCGAAGAAGCTGCCGGGCGCCAGCTCGAGCAGCACGAAGGAGAAGAGCGACACGCCGAAGAGCAGCAGCAGCCCGTGGCCGAGGCGGCGCGCCAGCAGGCGCGCCGGGCCGGCCGCCCGCGGGCATTCGGCGGGCGCCGCGCTCATGCCCGCGCCGCCGGCCGGCGCGCGGACGCCACGAGCGCCTGCGTGTAGGGGTGGCGCGGGGCCCCGAGGACTTGCGCCGGCGTCCCGCGCTCGACGATGCGCCCGCGCTCGAGCACCGCCACCTCGTCGGCGAGGCGCGCCATCAGCGCGAGGTCGTGCGAGACGTAGAGATAGGCGAGCGCGCGCGCCTCCTGGAGCTCGACGAGCAGGTTGACGATCTGGGCCTGCACCAGCAGGTCCAGGCCCGCCAGTGCCTCGTCGAGCACCAGCAGCCGGGGCTCGGCGGCCAGGGCGCGCGCGATCGCCAGGCGCTGGCGCTGCCCCCCCGACAGCTCGAGCGGACCGCGGGTCGCCCACGCGCGCGGCAGCCCCACGGCCTGCATCAGGCCGAGCGCCCGCTCCCGACGCCCGTCGCGGGCGACGCCCGCGAGCAGCAGCGGCTCCTCCACCACCGCGGCGGCGCTGAACCGCGGGTTGAGCGCCTGTGCCGAGTCCTGGAAGATGAGCTGGATCGGGCGCCGCGCGCGCTTCAGCTCCCTGCCCGTCAGGCGGGACAGGTCCTGCCCATCGAACCAGATCTCGCCCGCGTCGGCGGGCTCGAGGCCGGCGACGCAGCGCGCGAGCGTCGACTTGCCGCCGCCCGACTCGCCGACGAGCGCGAGCGTCGCGCCGGCCGCGAGCGCCAGGTCGACGTCGAGCAGCGCCTGCACGACCCGGCCCTCGCGCCACAGGCCCGCGTCGCGTGAGTGGCGTTTGCACAGCCCGCTGACGCGGAGCAGCTCGCTCATGCGCTAACCGTAGAGGAAGCAGCGGACGCTGCGGTCCCGCCGCTCGTCGAGGGACGGCGCGCTCGAGGCGCAGCGCTCCAGGCGTTCCGCGCAACGCGGCTCGAAGGCGCAGCCCGGCGCCCGGACGCCCGCTGCCGGCGGGCTGCCGGCGACGACGGGCAGCCGTCGCTCGCCGCCAGGGCCGCGCGGGCCCGGCACGGCCGCGAGCAGCGCGCGAGTGTAGGGGTGCCAGGGCTCGGCGAGCACGCGGGAGAGCGGTCCCGCCTCGACGATCCTGCCGGCGTACATCACGAGCACGCGGTCGGCCAGCGCCGCGAGCGCGCCGAGGTCGTGGGTCACCAGCACGAACGCGAGCCCCAGCCGGCGGCGCAGCTCCGCGAAGAGCGAGAGCAGCGCCGCCTGGGTGCTGGCGTCCAGGGCGGAGGTGGGCTCGTCGGCCACGACCACGGCCGGCCGGCAGGCGATCGCCTGGGCGACCGCGACGCGCTGCCTCTCGCCGCCGCTCAGCTCGTGCGGGTAGCTGGCGGCGACGCGCGCCTCGTCGCGCAGGCCGACCTCCGCGAGCAGGCGAAGCACTTCGTCGCGGCGGGCTGCCGGATCCTGCCGGCCGTGCGCGCGCAGGACCTCCTCCAGCTGGACGCCCGCGCGCAGCACGGGGTTGAGCGCCACGCCGGGCTCCTGCGGCACGAGCGAAAGCTGCGCGCCGCGGACGCCCTCGAGCTCCGCTTCGGACAGGCCGAGCAGCTCGCGGCCGCGCAGCCGGATCGAGCCGGCCGTGACGCGGGCGGCGGCGGGCAGCAGGCCGAGCAGGCTCAGCGCGAGCGTCGTCTTGCCGCTGCCCGACTCGCCGACGATGCCGACGACCTCGCCCGGGTCGAGCGTCAGGTCGACGCCGTCGACGGCAGGCGCGGCGGCGCCGGCGTGCACGATGGAGAGGCCACGGACCTCCAGCAGGCGCTCCGAGTTGGGATCGCCGCCTCCCAAGCGCGGCGATTGTAGCGCCGGCCCTAGAGCGCGACGGACATGTCGACGCCCGTGGCCTGGAACACCTCCCCGAGCTCGGCGCCGGCGATGCGGATGAAGTGCTCGACCACCAGCGGGTCGAAGTGGCGGCCGCTGTCGGTGATCAGCCGCCGCAGCGCCTCCTCGCACGGCAGGCCGTGCTTGTAGGGCCGTTCCGCGACCATCGCGTCGAAGGCGTCGATCACGCTCACGATGCGCGCCCCGATCGGGATCTCCTCGCCGCGCAGCCCCGCCGGGTAGCCGCTGCCGTCGAACTTCTCGTGGTGGTGCAGCGCGAAGAGGCTCGCGCGCTCGAGCCCCGGCACCAGCCGCAGCACCGCCCACGAGTACTCGGGGTGCATCTTCATCACCTTCCACTCGGCCGGCTCCAGCGGGCCCGCCTTGCGCAGGATCGCGTCGGGCACGCCGACCTTGCCGGCGTCGTGCAGCAGCGCCGCCGTCTCGATGTCCTCGAGGCAGGCGTCCTCGATGCCCATCTCCTGCCCGATGCGCACGGCCCACTCGGCGAGCCGCGTGCTGTGCACCCCGGTGTTCAGGTCCTTGAGGTCCAGCATGTGGTTCATCGCGCAGACGGTCGCCTTGCGGATCGCGCGCAGCTCCTCGCTGCGGTCGCGGGCGGCGAGCGGCTCCCAGGAGAAGGTCGACGGCACGGCGTGCAACAGGGTTCGCGGCGGCTTGACCAGCCTGAGCGGCCGGCTGGCCCCGCCTCCGACCAGTGCCGGCTCCGGCAGGCTCGCCATCAACGGGCCTCGCAGGTCGCTTCGCGGCTGGCCAGGCTCAGCAGGCCGAGCAGGCTGCTCGTCGTACGGCGCTTGGCCCTCACGACTTCGTACACGTCGAGCCGGCCGCAGCCGAGGTCGGCGTCGCGCAGGGCCTTGGCATGTCCGAGCGCCGTCGCCGCATCCGAGTAGCTGTCGGCCGTGCTCGCCAGCAGGGCCGCCGCGCCCGCGACGAAGGGGGTGCTGAACGAGGTGCCCCAGACGGCAGCGTAGCTGCCGAGCGGGAAGGTGGTGATGACGCCCTCGCCGGGAGCGGACAGCCAGACGAGGTCGCTGCCGTAGTTCGAGAAGCGCGAGCGCACGTCCGAGTTGCGGGTCGACGCCACGCCCACCACGTTGGCGAGGGCGGCGGGCCAACGCAGCGCGCGCACGCCCTCGTTGCCGGCCGAGGCGACCGGCAGCGCGCCGGCGCGGACCGCGAGGTTCACCGCGCGCGCGATCTCGGGCGACGGCGTGGCGCGGCTGAAGCTCATGTTGACGACCTTCACGCCCCTCGCCGCGGCGTAGTAGATGGCGCGCACGATGTCGGAGGTGTAACCGGTGCCGTCGGCGCGGAACGCCTTGAGCGGCATGATGCCGGCGGTCGGCGCCGCCAGGTGCACGACCCCTGCCACCATCGTGCCGTGGCCGAAGGCCGCGAAGTCGGGGTTGTCCAGGACGGCGGCGGACTCCTGGTCGAGCACGGCCGCGCTCTCTTGGTTGACGCGGTGCGGATCGGTGTCGTCCAGCACCGCGGCCGACTCCTGGTCGAGCACGGCGGCCGACTCCTGCCCGAGGTCGGCGCGCTCGTCGCCGCCCGGCGTGTTGCGCGTGAAGTCGTAGCCGGGCACGATGACCTTGCTCAGCGCGGGGTGGCTCGGGTCGACGCCCGTGTCGATGATCGCGACGACGCCCGTGCCCGTCGCGCCGAAGTCCCGCTGCGCCTCGGCGAGCCGGATGATCGAGACCGCGGGCTGCTCCAGGTAGCCCTCCCAGACCGTGGTGCCGTAGTACGAGGTCGGCGTGCGGCGCCACAGGTAGTCGAGCATCGCGTCGCTCTCCTGGTCGACTCTCGTGTCTCCCGCCAGCGCGAGGCGCAGGTCGCGCTCGGCAGAGGCGACGCCCAGCAGGCGCAGCAGCGGGCCCAGGAAGTCGTCGAGCCGGAGCGGCAGCAGCGAGTCGACCAGGAACACCGAGCCTCCGCTGTCGGCGTCGAGGGGGCGGCGCACGTCGCAGCCGACGAGCCGGCAGACCAGCTCGATCGTGGTGAGGCCGTTCAGGCGTTCGTCGATGCGGACGATGTAGCGGTTCTCGTCACGCGGGTCCTCGGCGGCCTCGACCGTCACGGCCGGAAGACCGAGCGCTGCGACCAGAGCTGCGACGGCCCATCTCGTCCTCATGGCATCGCCTCCCAACAGCCCTCCGGAGGGACCCGGCGGCTAGCGACCGACCCGTCTCGAGTCCTTCGAACGCTTCCCCTGCCCGCGACGCTCACGCCCCGGTTGCTGCTCCTTCGGCAGGCGCAGCGCCAGCTCTCCCCTGCCGGCCGCGCCCACGCTGAGCCGTAGGCCCGCGGCCGGCTCGCACTCCACCTCGAACTCCCCATGCCGGTTCGTCACCGCGCGCGCGAGCACCCTGCGGCCGGCCCGCACGAGCACCGCCCGAGCCGGCTGCTCGCGGCCCGGGTCCTTCTTGTCGACGAGCTGGCCGACGAGCAGCAAGCGGCGCGGCTCCGACTGGCTCTCGATGCGCAGCTTCACGAACTGGCGTCGCGACGAGTAGAGCAGCTCCCGCGCGACCCGGCGTCCGGCCCGCACCCCGCTCGGCAGCGGCGCGCGCGCGCTGTCGAACTCGAGCGTCGCCGAGCGGCGCAGGCCGCGCCGCGGCTTCAGCAGCGCGAACTGCCCGAGCACCTGGCGCACGGCCCAGTCGGGCGGATCGCTCGACGCCTCGCGCCCGCCGAGCTCGTTCACCGTGCTCCAGATCCTGAGCAGGCCCTGACACTCTCCGCAGCCTTCCCCCAAGTGGCGCTCCATCGAGGAGCGGCGCTCGGCTTCCGCCTTGCCCCGAACGAAGTCGGCCCAGTCCTCGTCGGCGAAGTGGTTGGACATCGGTCAGAAAGAGGATCGGGGAACGGGAAAAATATAGGGGCGGGCGACTTTCTTTCGTGTGCGTCAGATCACACGAAGACCTTGCCGGCCAGGGTGAAGGGTGCCCAGTGCAGAGGATGGGGGAACTGCTCGCGGAGCGCCAGCGCGGCTTCGCGCAAGGCCACGGCCTTGTTCGATTCTCGTAAGTAGCTGTCGTAGAAAGACTTCATGAACTCCGCCGTGCTCTCGTCGGGGACCTCCCACAGGGTCGTCAGCAGGGAAGCCGCACCGGCGCTGAATAGGCCCCGGGCGAGGCCGAGCAGCTCGTCGCCCGCCGCCACGGCGCTCAGGCCGCTGACGCACGCGGACAACGTGACGAGCTCGGCCGGCAGCCGCAGGCCGTAGAGGTCGTAGAGGGTCAGGTAGGACGCTCCCAGGCGCACGCCCGAGAACATCGGGTTGTCGCCGCGGAAGAAGCCGTGCGACGCCAGATGGACGAAGCGGCAGGCCTCGCCCTTCTCGCGCAGCGCCTGCACCGTCGCGCCGGCGCCGAGCAGCAGCTCGGGCCGCGGCAGGCGGGCCGCCACGGCCTGGGCCTCCTGCAGGATGAACGGCGCGCGGACGTCGGGCACCCCGAGCACGAGCGAGCCGCCCGCCGCCGGCCGGCGGCCCTGGCAGAGCGCGAAGATGCTGGCGCTCGGCGCGTAGGAGACGCTGTACGCGTCGAGCAGGTGCCTGCGGCCGTCGTGGAGCGCGTGGAAGGGCACGTAGTGCAGCGGACCGTGCGGCACGAACACGAGGTGCTGGGCCTTGAGCCGCTTGCCGAGCGGCGCGAGCAGCTCGTGGTGCAGCTCCTGGAGGTGCGCGAGCGTCGCCAGGCGGTGCGATTCCTCGAGCGCCTTCGGCCGGCGGCCGGGCGCGGGGCGCGCCCAGGCGAGCTGGAACTGGAGCAGCCGCAGCAGGTGGCGCACGCGCGCGACGTGCGTCACGGGCACGGCCTCGAGCGTGCTCCTGCCGGCCAGGAAGGCGACCAGTCGCTGGCCCACCCGGAAGTACTCGACGATCAGCGCGTCCTGGGGCAGCGCCCGGCGGATCGCGTCGAGCGGGAGGCTCGTGGGGACGTAGAGGGCGCGCTGCTCGGCCTCGCCCGCCGGCAGCTCCCTGAGCGCGCGCAGCAGCTGGTCCTCCCGCTCGCGCACCTGGCTGTGCAGACGCTGGAGGCGTTCCGCCGTGCGGCTCTCCGGGGTGAGCTGCTCGGCCTCGATCCGGTGGTAGTACCAGTTGAGCTCGTCGCGCAGCTCGCCCACGCGCCGCACGAGCTCGCTCTTGCCGGCGGCGCCGTGGCCGGCGCTCGGCGCGCCGCGCAGCACGAGGTCCAGCAGGCTGCGCGACTTGGCCTGCTCGACGTAGCCCCAGGCCTCTTCGAGCCCTGCCGGCCCGCGCCGCAGCGCGAGTTCGACGAGGCTCTCGTAGACCTCGAGCTTGTCCTTCATGAAGGCGATCTTCAGCTCCTCGCCGCGCAGGCTGCTGCGCAGCGTCTCGAGCGACGCCTGCGCCGCTCGATAGGCGGCGTAGGCCCGTGGCTCGTCGCCTGCCGCCTCCTCGATGCGCGCCTCCAGGAAGCGCGCCTGGAAGCCGAGCGCCGGCAGCTCGTCGGCCGAGAAGCGCGCGCCGGCCTGCGCGTGCTCCTGCCGGGCCCCCGCCACGTCTCCGACGCGCAGCGCCAGGCGGGCCAGCAGCAGCCGGCAGAGCACGGCCTTGCTCGCGAGGCCGGCGGACTCGAACGCCGCGAGCGCCGCGAGGCAGGCCCGCCGCGCCTCGGGCAGCCGCCCGGCGTCGAACAGCAGCAGCGCCTGGTAGAGGTCGATCAGCGCGGGCCAGACCTGGTTCTGCTCCGCGACGAAGAGGCCCCGGGCGCGCGCAAAGAGCTCGAGCGCCCGCAGCATCCGGCCCTGCTGGCCGTGGGCGATCGCCGCGAAGCAGAGCGCCTTGGCGTGCTCGTAGCCCATCCCCAGCCGCTCGAAGGCCTCGCCCGCCTCGTCGGCCATCTCCGTCGCGTCCTCTGAGGCGTTGAGCTCGAGGTAGATCTCGGCGAGGTCGAGGTAGCAGAGCGCCGCCCGGTAGGCGTCGCCCGACCGCGCGCTCGACTCGCGGATCGCGCGGAGCGCCCCGATGGCGGTCGCATACTGCCCGCGGAAGTAGTGAAGGTAGGCGATGTTGTAGTCCGCCAGCGCGACGAGGCCCGGCAGGCCCTGTTCCTGGCAGAACGCGCGGGCGCGGGTGTGGGTGTCGAGCGCGCGCGCGAAGTCGTTCAGCGTGATCAGGCACATCGACATGTTGCCGAGGGCGACGGCGATGCCCTCGGCGTCCTTGAGCTCGGCCAGGCGCTCGTAGGCTCTCTCGTAGCGCTCGAGCGCCTCCGCGAAGCGATCCTGTCTGTGGTAGACGTTGCCGAGGTTCAGCTCCAGGCGCGCGAGGCGCAGCGCGTCGCCACCGGCCTCGAAGATCTCCCGCGCGCGGTCCGCAGCGGCGAGCGCCGCGTCGTACTCGCCGAGCAGGATCAGCGGCTGGAGCGAAGTGCTGAGCGTGCGCCCGAGCTCTCCCGCCAGGCCGAGCTGCTCGAAGAGCGCCGCCGCCTCGCGGTGGTGCGCGACCGCCTCCCGGAAGCGCCGCAGCGCGTAGAGCGCGTTGCCCTTCGCGCGCAGGCTCTGGGCCGCCGCCTTCGGGCTGCGCAGGCTGCGCGCGAGCGCCTGCGCGGCCTCGGCGAGCGCCAGCGCCTCCTGCAGGTCGACGCGGATGCGCCGCGGCACCTGTTCGCAGAGCCGCGCCACCACCTCGGCCCGCCGCAGGCCCTTGTGGCGCGCGAGGAAAGCCCGCCGGCTGCGCTCGTCGCGCAGCAGCGCGAGCTCGCCGAAGAGCTGCTCTTCGCGCGCCGCTCCGCCGGGCATGCCGCGGGTCGTCAGAAGCCCATGGCTTCGAGCCGGCGCCTCAGGCCGGCCAGGCAGCGACCCCGGATGAAGCCGATCGAGCCCGCCGCGACGCCCAGCAGCTCCGCCACCTCGCGGTAGGGCCGGGCCTTCGGCTCGAAGAACAGCAGCCGGATCAGGCGCTGGCAGCGCGGCGCGAGGGTCGCGAGCGCCTCGTGGAGCGCCTGCTCGTGGCGCAGCTCGTCGAGCTGCGGGTCGCCGGCCTCGGGCGGCAGCACGATCCCGGCGGAAGCCCCCTCGGGCAGCTCCGCGTGGTGCCGCTCGCGCCGCTGCCAGGCGGAGCACTCGTGGGACGTCACGCGGATCAGCCACATCGGCAGGGCTTCGGCCTTGCGCAGGCTGGCCAGCTCCGCGAGCAGCAGCAGGCAGACGCGCTGGAAGACGTCGGCGGCGTCGTCCTGGGAGAAGCCCCGGCGGACCGGGATCGAGAAGATGAGGTTCTTGTATTTGTCGACGAGCCCGGCCCAGGCGTCCTCGTCACCCGCGAGGCAGGCCTTGACGAGCCGCGAATCGGACCACGCGGACTCGTCGCGAGCCGGTCTGCGGGCGCGTTCTGGCACGATCGCGAACGCTAGCATAGACGGAGCGCCGGCTTCAGGATGACGTTCTTGTCGCCCGCGGCCGCCTCTCGTGTATCCTCGGGCCGCGTACCGATGCGCGGCGAGGATCACCCCTTCTTCGAGCTGTTCGACGCCCGTGGCGAGACGCGTCTGCGCGAGGGGGCCCTGCGCGTGGAGCTCGCCTCCGGCGAGTACCTGTTCCACGAGGGCGACGCGCCGGACGCGCTCTACCTGGTGGTCGCGGGCCGCATCGACCTGGTGAAGGAGCTCGCCGAGGGCCGCGTCGAGTCGATCGCGCAATGCCCGGCGGGGGAGTGGTTCGGGGAGCTCGCCGTGCTCGACGGCAGCGGGCGCACGACCGGCGCGCGCGCGCTGGGCGAGGCCGCGCTGCTGCGCGTGCCGAGCCCGCTGTTCCTCGACGTGATGGCGCGGGCCCCCGGCGGCGCGGCGCTCGCACTGATGCGCCGCATCGTGGACCACCTGCGCTCGGCCAACGAGCGCTTCATGAGCTTCAAGCTGGCGCAGGAGAAGCTGAGCCTGGTCGGCGAGATGGCGAGCAGCATCGTCCACGACCTGCGCGGGCCGTACAGCGGAATCAAGCTGGCGATCGAGGAGATCGAGGAGCAGCACCAGGGCGAGCCGGAGACGGTCGAGCTGTGCGAGATGGTGAACGAGCAGGTGCGCCGTTCGATCGCCATGCTCGAGGACCTGCTGCAGTACGCGCGCGGCGTCTCGCGGCTCGAGCGGCGCCGGCTGCTGCTGTCGGACGTGGCCGGCAAGTTCGCGCGCCTCAACCGCAGCTTCCTCGAGCAGTCCGGGGTGAAGCTGCTGCTCGACGTGACGGCGGAGCCGCTGGATGCGGACGAGGACAAGCTGCTGCGGGCGATCCAGAACCTGGTGAACAACGCCGCCGAGGCGCTGGCGGGGCGGCCCGGCGGCGAGGTCCGGATCGACGGCCGCCGCTGCGGCGAGCGGCTGCTGCTGAGCGTGACCGACAACGGCCCCGGCATGCCCGAGGCGCTGAGGCTGCGCGCCTTCGAGCCCTTCGTCACCGAGGGCAAGAGCAACGGCACCGGCCTCGGGCTGCCGATCGCGCGCACGATCGTCGAGGCGCACGGCGGCTCGATCGCTCTCGAAAGCAGCCTCGGCTCCGGCACCCGCTTCACGATCCAGCTGCCGGCCGCGGCCGAGGAGGCCTGAACCGCCCGTCACACGCGGCGAAGGCCGCGCACGATACAATCGCCGGCCGGTCTGAGGGCGGGAGGGCGGACGAGGCAGGTGGGCGAGACACGGGCGATGCTGGCCCTCGAAGACGGCACCGTCTTCGAAGGCGTGGCCTTCGGGCATGCGGGCGACACGACGGGCGAGGTGGTGTTCAACACCAGCCTCACTGGCTACCAGGAGGTGCTGACGGACCCCTCCTACGCGGGCCAGATCGTCACCATGACGTACCCCCACATCGGCAACTACGGCGTCAACCGGGAGGACGTCGAGTCCGCACGGCCGCAGGTTGCCGGCTTCGTGGTGCGCGAGCTGTCGGCCGTCCACTCCTCCTGGCGTGCGGACGGCGGCCTCGGCGCCTGGCTCGCGGAGCACGGCATCGCCGGCATCGCGGAGATCGACACGCGCGCGCTGACCCGCCACCTGCGCACCCACGGCGCCAAGCGCGGCGTGATCGCGACCGGAGCCCAAGACGCCGAGCAGCTGGTGGCGCGGGCGCTCGCCTCCCCGTCGATGCTGGGGGCTGACCTCGCGCGCGGCGTGAGCTGTCGCGAGCCCTACGCCTGGGAGCCCGGCGCCGGCGCGCGGCGTTTCAAGGTCGTGGCCTACGACTTCGGCATCAAGCGCAACATCCTGCGCATGCTGGCGCGGGCCGGCTGCGACGTGACGGTGGTGCCGGCCACGACGACGGCGGCGGAGGCGCTGGCCCTGGGGCCCGACGGCGTGTTCCTGTCGAACGGCCCCGGCGACCCCGAGCCCTGCACCTACGCGGTCGAGGCCGCCAAACGGCTGATCGAGGTGAAGCCGGTCTTCGGCATCTGCCTGGGCCACCAGATCCTCGGCCTCGCCTGCGGCGGCCGCACCTTCAAGCTGAAGTTCGGCCACCGCGGCGCCAACCACCCCGTGAAGAACCTGGGCAGCGGGCACGTGGAGATCACCTCGCAGAACCACGGCTTCGCGCTGGACCCCGGCCTCCTGGCCCGGCCGGAGCTGGAGCTGACGCACGTCAACCTGAACGACGGCACCGTCGAGGGCTTCCGCCACCGCGAGCTGCCGGTGATGAGCGTGCAGTACCACCCGGAGGCGAGCCCCGGTCCGCACGACAGCCACTACCTGTTCCAGGACTTCGTGCGCAAGATGACGGAACGCCGCGCGCTCGAGGCGGCCCGTTAGATGCCGAGGGACACCTCGATCGAGTCCGTGCTGGTGATCGGCTCGGGGCCGATCGTGATCGGCCAGGCCTGCGAGTTCGACTACTCGGGCACCCAGGCGATCAAGGTGCTGCGCGCCGAGGGCATCCGCGTCTCGCTGGTGAACTCCAACCCGGCCACGATCATGACGGACCCGGAGTACGCCGATCGCACGTACGTCGAGCCGCTGACGCCCGAGTACCTCGAGGCGATCCTCGAGCGCGAGCGGCCCGACGCGGTGCTGCCCACCGTGGGCGGCCAGACCGGACTCAACCTGGCCGTGGAGCTGTCGCGGCGCGGTGTGCTCGACCGCCTCGGCATCCGCCTGATCGGCGCCAGCCGGCGCGCGGTCGAGGTCGGCGAGGACCGCAAGCTGTTCAAGGAGGCGATGCTGCGCATCGGCCTGGACGTGCCGAAGAGCGGCGTCGCGCACTCGCTCGAGGAGGCGCGCGCGGTGATCGAGCTGACCGGGCTGCCGGCCGTGATCCGCCCCTCCTTCACGCTCGGCGGCACCGGCGGCGGCACCGCCTTCAACCTCGAGGAGTTCGAGGAGATCGTCGGCCGCGGGCTCGAGCTGTCGCCCAGCCACGAGGTGCTGATCGAGGAGTCCGTGCTCGGCTGGAAGGAGTACGAGCTCGAGGTGATGCGCGACCGGGCCGACAACTTCGTGGTGATCTGCTCGATCGAGAACTTCGACCCGATGGGCATCCACACGGGCGACTCCGTGACGGTGGCGCCCGCGCAGACGCTGAGCGACAAGGAATACCAGATCATGCGCGACGCGGCGCGCGCGATCATCCGCGAGGTCGGCGTCGAGACGGGCGGCTCCAACATCCAGTTCGCGCTGGACCCGAAGACGGGCCGCATGACCGTGATCGAGATGAACCCGCGCGTCTCGCGCAGCTCGGCGCTGGCCAGCAAGGCGACCGGCTTCCCGATCGCGAAGATCGCCGCGCTGCTGGCGATCGGCTACACGCTCGACGAGATCCGCAACGACATCACGCGCGTGACGCCCGCGTGCTTCGAGCCGGTGCTCGACTACGTGGTGGTCAAGATCCCGCGCTGGGCCTTCGAGAAGTTCCGCGACGCGAGCCCGCTGCTCGGCACCCAGATGAAGTCGGTGGGCGAGGTGATGGCGATCGGCCGCAGCTTCAAGGAGGCGCTGCAGAAGGGGCTGCGCGGGCTCGAGATCGGCGCCGCGGGCTTCGACCGCAAGGACCTCGACGACGCGCGCGTGAAGGAGAAGCTGACCTACGCCGACCCCGACCGGATCTTCTACGTGAAGCGCGCCGTCGAGCTGGGCATGCCTCTCGAGGAGATCCACCGCATCACCGCGGTCGATCCCTGGTTCCTCGAGCAGATTCGCCAGATCGTGGAGATGGAGACGAGGATCTCGACCCCCCTACGCTCGCAGCCCGTTGCTTCAGGGACTGGGCCTGCACCTCGCGCGCTGACTGCGGCTTCAGGGACTCGGCCAGTGGCGAGGGTCTCGAAAGGGCTGGCGCCGCTGCGGGCGCCGGCGGCCGGAGAAGCGGCGCCCGTCGAGCCGCCGCCCGAGATCGAGCCGGCCCTGCTGCGAGAGGCGAAGCGCATGGGCTTCTCGGATCGGCGCATCGGCGAGCTGAACGGCCGCTCGGAGGCAGAGGTGCGCGCGCTGCGCCGGCGGGCTGGCATCGCGCCGGTTTACAAGCGGGTCGACACCTGCTCGGCCGAGTTCGAGTCGCACACGCCGTACCTCTACTCGACCTACGAGCAGGAGTGCGAGGCCGCGCCCACCGAGCGCAGGAAGGTGATGATCCTCGGCAGCGGGCCCAACCGGATCGGGCAGGGCATCGAGTTCGACTACTGCTGCTGTCACGGCGCCTTCGCCTTCCGCGACGAGGGCTTCGAGACGATCATGGTCAACTGCAACCCGGAGACGGTCTCGACCGACTACGACACCTCGGACCGCCTCTACTTCGAGCCGCTCACCTTCGAAGACGTGATGAGCATCGTCGAGCTCGAGAAGCCGTACGGCGTCGTGATCCAGTTCGGCGGGCAGACGCCGCTCAAGCTGGCGCTGCCGCTGCATCGCGCCGGGGTGCGCGTGCTCGGCACCAACCCGGACATGGTGGACCTGGCCGAGGATCGCAAGCGCTTCAGCGTGCTGCTCGACGAGCTGCGCATCCCGCAGCCCGAGAGCGGCACCGCGCGCGGCATCGAGGAGGCGAAGCAGGTGGCGGCGCGCATCGGCTACCCGGTGCTGGTGCGGCCCAGCTACGTGCTCGGCGGTCGCGCGATGGCGATCGTCTACGACGAGAGCCAGCTCGAGCGGCTCGCGCGCGAGGCGGTGGAGGCTTCGCCCGAGCACCCGGTGCTGGTCGACCGCTTCCTGGAGGACGCCTTCGAGGTGGACGTCGACGCGGTCGCCGACGGCGAGCGCGTGGTGATCGGCGGCATCATGCAGCACATCGAGGGCGCCGGCATCCACAGCGGCGACTCGGCCGGGGTGCTGCCCACCTACCGCGTCGCGCCCGGGCACGTGGAGACGATCCGCGACTACACGCGCAAGCTCGGCCTGGCGCTGCAGGTGCACGGCCTGATGAACGTGCAGTACGCGATCAAGGACGACGTCGTCTACGTGCTGGAGGTCAACCCGCGTGCCTCGCGCACGGTGCCCTTCATCAGCAAGGCGACCGGCGTCCCGCTCGCCAAGGTCGCGGCGCGCGTGATGGCGGGCCGCTCGCTCGCCGAGCAGGGCCTTGCGGAGGACCTCAGCGTCGACCGCTTCTTCATCAAGGAGTCGGTCTTCCCCTTCCTCAAGCTGCAGGGCACCGACATCCTGCTCGGGCCGGAGATGAAGTCCACCGGCGAGGTGATGGGGATCTCCTCCGACTTCGGCACGGCCTTCGCCAAGTCGCAGGCGGCGGCGGGCTTCAGCATCCCGACCTCGGGCACGGTGTTCATCAGCGTCAACGACAACGACAAGCCGACCGTGCTTCCGCTCGCGCGCGAGCTGCTCGAGCTGGGCATGCTGCTCGTGGGGACGCGCGGCACCGCGAGCTACCTGTCGGTGCACGGCGTGCCGTGCGAGGCCGTGCTGAAGGTCAACGAGGGGCGGCCGAACTGCGTCGACCGCATCAAGAGCGGCGAGATCGACATCATCATCAACACGCCGCTCGGCCGCGAGTCGTACTTCGACGACGGCGCCATCCGCAAGAGCGCGACGCAGCACGGCAAGCTGGTGGTGACGACGCTGACGGCAGCGGCCGCCACCGTCAAGGCGATCCGCTCCCTGCGCGACCGCCCGCTCGAGGTCGTCAGCCTGCAGGAGATCCACGCGGCCCGCAAGGCCGTCGCGCCGGCTTGAAGCAGCTCTACCTGGCGCTTTCCGGCGGCGGGGCCCACGCGGCCTCCCACGCGGGCGTGCTGAAGGCCCTCGACGACGAGGGCGTCGTCGTCGCCGGGCTGGCCGGCGTCAGCGGCGGAGCCCTGGTGGCCGCCGCCTGGGCGGGCGGTGCGAAGCTCGACGAGCTGGTCGGGCAGGCCGCGCGGCTGCATCCCTGGATGTGGGTGCGCGGCTGGGGCGGCGGGCTGCTCTCGGGATCCCGGCTGGGCGCGATGATCGACGAGTTCCTGCCGGTCGACAGCTTCGAGGGGCTGCGCGTGCCGCTGCGAGTGATGGCGACGGACGTCGACACGGGCCAGCCCGTGGTCTTCACCGCGGGCCCGCTGCGCGACCCGGTGCGCGCCACCTGCAGCTTTCCGGGCGTGTTCCCGCCGATGCCGTTCGGCGGCCGCAGGCTCTACGACGGCGGCGTCACCACCGTGGTGCCGGTGCGCCTCGCGCGCGAGATGGCGGGCGAGGACGGGCTGGTGGTCGCGCTCGACTGCAACAGCGGCACACGCTGGCCGGCCGCCGACTCCTTCGTCGCGCTCGCGCTGCGCGCCGGCCTCACGCTGCTGCGCGGCCGCTCGCGCGGGGAGCTGGCCGGCGCCGACCTGGTGATCGCACCCGTGATGGGGGACTCCGGCTGGATGCAGCCCTGGCGCATCCCGCGCTTCTACGAGGCCGGGCAGCAGGCGGCGCGCGACGCGATGCCCGAGCTGCGCCGGCTGCTCGGAGGCTGAAGGCGGCTCCATGCGCTGGCTGAGGATCGCGCTCGCGCTGCTCCTCGGGCTGGCGCTGCTGCTGTTCGCGCTCTCCTTCGTCGCGGAGCCCGTCCCGCCGACCGGCGCCTGGCTCGAGCGGGCCGGCCTCAGCGCCCGCTTCGAGACGGTCGACGGCGTCCCGATCCGCTACGTGCGCGCCGGCCAGGGCCCGCCGCTCGTGCTCGTCCACGGCTTCGGATCCTCGGTCTATACCTGGGCCGATCTGCTGCCCGAGCTGGCGCGCTCCCACGACGTGGTCGCTCTCGACCTGCCGGGCTTCGGCGGCTCCGGGCTGCCCGAGGCGCTCTCCTTCGAACACCTGCCGGAGGCCGTCGTCGGCCTGATGGATCGCCTCGGTCTCGAGCGGGCGAGCCTGGTCGGCAACAGCCTGGGCGGCGCCACGGTCGCCTGGATCGCCGCGACCCGGCAGGGGCGCGTGGAGCGCCTGGTGCTGGTCGACGCCGCGGGCTTCCAGTTCACGGCCTCGGAGCGCCCGCTGCTGCTGCGCCTGCTCGCCCTGCCCGGCGCGTCGCTCCTGCAGCGGCTGCCGTTGCGCCGGGCGATCGTGCGCACCGCGCTGCGACAGACCTTCGCGGACCCGACGCGCATCAGCGACGAGGATCTCGACGAGTACGTCGCGCCTGCCCTGCGGGCCGAGGTCGGCGAGGCCGCGCTGGCGCTCGCGCGCTACCCAGGCCCCGGGCCGGAAGTCCTGCGCGCGCTGCTCGGCCGGGTGCGGGCGCCAGCGCTCGTGATCTGGGGGCGCGAGGACCGCTGGATCCCGCTCGAGCACGCGGAGCGCTTCCACCAGGCGCTGTCCGGCTCGCGGCTCGTCGTGCTCGACGGCGCCGGGCACCTGCCGCAAGAGGAGCGGCCTGCGGAGGTCCTGCGCCTGCTGCGCGAGTTCCTGGGCTAGCCGAGACCGCGGGCGGGCGCCCTTCCCCGGCCGCCCAGGATCCGCAGCGTCTTCCCTTGACACGGCGCGCGCCGAGGCATAAAAGGGAAATCAGGAACCGTAATTCCTCTTTAACCCGGCGCCGGGTGCGGGACGAGGAGCGGGACATGCAGCTCAGCTCGTGGATGGTGGACGGCGTCGGGCAGCCGATGCGGCTCGAGCGGCGCGAGGAGCAGCCGGGAGCGGGGGACGTGATCGTGGCGGTGGCCGGCTGCGGCGTCTGCCACACGGACCTGGGCTTCTTCTACGACGGCGTTCCCACCCGTCACGCCTTCCCGCTGACGCTGGGACACGAGATCAGCGGCAACGTGGTCGAGGCGGGCGCGGGCGCCGAGGACTGGTTGGGCCGCGCGGTGGTGGTGCCGGCCGTGCTGCCCTGCGGCGAGTGCGCCGCCTGCCGCGCGGGCCGCGGCCCGATCTGCCCGCGCCAGGTCTTCCCCGGCTGCGACGTGCACGGCGGCTTCGCCAGCCACGTGCGGGTGCCGAGCCGCGGGCTGTGCGCGGTGCCCAGGGAGCGGCTGGCCGCGGCGGGCCTCGAGCTGGCGTCGCTGGCGGTGATCGCGGACGCGGTGTCGACGCCGTACCAGGCCATCCTGCGCAGCGGGCTCGCCGCCGGCGAGCTGGCCGTCTTCGTCGGCGTCGGCGGCGTCGGCGGGTTCGGGGTGCAGATCGCGGCGGCGCTGGGCGCCTGTGTCGTGGCGATCGACGTCGAGCAGGACCGGCTCCTCGGCATCGCGCCGTACGGAGCGGCGCTGACGCTCGACGCGACCGCGCTGGATCCGAAGCAGCTGCGCCGCAAGGTCCGCGAACTGGGCGACGCCCGCGGCATCCCGACCTGGCGCACGCGCATCTTCGAGACCTCGGGCACGCCGGCCGGGCAGGCCACCGCCTTCGGGCTGCTCGGCCACGGCAGCCTGCTCTCGGTCGTGGGCTTCACTCCGAAGCCGGTGGAGCTGCGGCTGTCCAACCTGATGGCGTTCGACGCCGTCGCCCAGGGCAACTGGGCCTGCCTGCCCGAGCACTACCCGGCGGTGCTCGAGCTGGTGCTGAGCGGCAGGCTGGCGCTGCGGCCCTTCGTCGAGCACCGCTCGCTCGGCCAGATCAACGACGTCTTCGCCGAGCTGCACCAGGGCGGCGGGCCGCGCCGCATCGTCCTGATCCCGGAGAGCTAGTGTCCTGTCTCAGAAGTCGCGTGCACACCGAGAACGCCGAGGCGCCCGGATCGCAAGGCGCGACGAGCGCGCATATCGGGAATATGCAAGCGAGGAGCAACGCAGCGAGCTGGGATGCATCGGCGTTCGAATGTACGCGAATCTCTGAGAGAGGACACTAGCCATGGAGTTCAAGAACCACGAGCTGACGCCGGCCTGCGACGCGCCCGGTGTGCGCTACGAGGAGACGCCGCTGCGCGGCGCGGACGGGGCCGAGGCGCCGGGGCTGCACAACGTGCGCATCACCCTCGACAACCCCGCCCAGCTCAACTCCTACACCACCGCGATGGTGAAGGGCGTGATCCTCGGCATGCGCCGCGCGTCGAACGACCGCGCGGCGGTGGCCGTGATCTTCACGGGCTCGGGCACGCGCGCCTTCTGCACGGGAGGCAACACCGCCGAGTACGCCGAGTACTACGCCGGCCGGCCCGAGGAGTACCGCCAGTACATGCGGCTCTTCAACGACATGGTCAGCGCGATCCTGATGTGCGACAAGCCGGTGATCTGCCGCGTCAACGGCATGCGCATCGCGGGCGGCCAGGAGATCGGCATGGCTTGCGACTTCTCGCTGGCCCAGGACCTGGCGCTGTTCGGCCAGGCCGGCCCGCGCCACGGCTCGGCACCCGACGGGGGCAGCACCGACTTCCTGCCGCTGTTCGTCGGCATCGAGGCGGCGATGGAGAGCTGCACGGTGTGCGAGCCGTGGAGCGCCCACAAGGCCGAACGGCTGGGCCTGGTGACGAGGGTGGTGCCCGCGCTGCGTGTCGACGGCCGCTTCGTGCCCAACCCGCTGGTCGTGACCGACACCTGGCTGCAGGACGGCCGAGTCGTGCACGGCGAGCTCAAGACCGGCGCGGAGCGCGAGGCCGGCAAGCGGCTGCTCGCGCGCGGCGAGGTCGACCTTGCGCTGCTCGATCGCGAGGTCGAGGCGCTGGCCTTCAAGCTGGCCAACACCTTCCCGGGCTGCCTGAGCAAGACCCTCGAGAGCGCGCGCAAGCACAAGCTGGAGCACTGGGACCGCAACAAGGAGACGAGCCGCGCCTGGCTCGGCCTCAACATGATGACCGAGGCGCGCGCGGGCTTCCGGGCCTTCCACGAGGGCTCGAAGGCGTGTCGCGAGGCCGACCTGCTCCTGCTGCGCCGCCGGCTGGCGGAAGGCGCCGTCTGGTCGGACGCCCTGGTCGAGGAGATCCTGGCCCGCGCGCACGGGAGGGCGTGACGGTGCGGATCCGACCGTTGGTCGCACGCGACCTGCCGGCGCTGGTCAGGCTCGACGCGCACCACACCGGGACGCGCAAGGCCGCGTACTGGAGGCGCGTGCTCGGCGAGTTCCTGCGGCCGCGCGAACGCCGCGGCCGAGTGGGCCTGGCGGCGGAGATCGGCGGCGAGCTGGCCGGCTACCTGCTCGGGGAGGTCCGGGCCTTCGAGTTCGGCTCCGAGCCCTGCGGCTGGATCTTCGCGGTCGGCGTCGACCCCGCGCACCTGCGCGCGCACGTCGGCTCGGCGCTGCTGGAGCGGGCCTGCCGCCGCTTCCGGGCCGCCGGAGTGGCGCGGGTGCGCACGATGGTGCGGCGCAACGACGTGCCCGTGCTGGCCTTCTTCCGCTCGAGCGGCTTCGCGGGCGGCTCGTACGTGCAGCTCGAGCTCGACGTCGCATGACGGAGGAGCAGCCGATGTCCAGCGATCCGGTCTCGATCGAGCGCCTGGAGGGCGGCGCGCTGTGGCGCGTCGGCCTGGGCGGCTCGAAGGGCAACGTGCTCGACGCCGCGCTGTGCGACGCGCTCGGCGGCGTCTTCCGCGACGCCGCAAGCACCCCCGCGCTGAAGGCGGTCCTGCTCGAGGGCGAGGGCCGCCACTTTTCGTTCGGGGCCAGCGTGCAGGAGCACCTGCCGGGCGAGGTAGCGGGCATGCTGCGCCGCTTCCACGAGCTGCTGCTGGGCCTGATCGACAGCTCGGTGACCGTGCTGGCCGTGGTGCGCGGCCAGTGCCTGGGCGGCGGGCTCGAGCTGGTGATGCTCTGTCACCGGGTCTTCGCGTCTCGCGACGCCCGCCTGGGCCAGCCCGAGATCGCGCTGGGCGTCTTCGCGCCCGCCGCCTCGCTGGTGCTGCCCGAGCGCGTGGGCCGGCGCCACGCGGAGGACCTCTGCCTCAGCGGCCGCTCGCTGAGCGCCGCGGAAGCCCTGGCGATCGGCCTGGTCGACGAGCTGGCCGACGACCCGCGCGAAGCAGCGCTCGCTTACGCCCGGACCCACCTGCTGCCGCGCTCCGCCTCCAGCCTGCGCTACGCGGTGCGCGCCCTGCGCGCGGGGCTGCGCGCACGCCTGGGCGCCGAGCTGCCCGCGATCGAGCGGCTCTACCTCGAGGGGCTGATGTCGACGGCCGACGCGAACGAGGGCCTGCGAGCCTTCCTCGACAAGCGCGCGCCCTCCTGGAAGGACGCGTGAGCGGCGCAACGCTGCCCGAGCTGCTCGAGCGGGCCGACAGCCTCTACCGCGACGACCGTCTGGGCTCGGTGCGCGAGTGGAAGGCGCGCACCGGCGGCCTCGCCGTCGGTTACCTGCCGATCTACGTGCCGCGCGAGCTGTTGCACGCGCAAGGAGTGCTGCCGGTCGGCCTGATGGGCGGCCGCGACGACCAGGAGATCATCAAGGGCGACGCCTACTACCAGTCGTACATCTGCCACATCCCGCGCAGCACCGTCGAGCTGGGGCTGAACGGCAGCCTGGACTGCCTCGACGGCCTCTTGTTCCCTGCGATCTGCGACGTGATCCGCAACCTCTCGGGCATGTGGCAGATGCTGTTCCCGGCCAAGCTCGTCCACTACCTCGACCTGCCGCAGAACTTCGATCGCGAGTTGGGCGGCGAGTTCTACCGGCGGGACCTGGAGCTCCTCGCGAGCCGCCTCGTCGAGCACGGCGCGAGGCCGCTCGAGCCCGAGGCGCTGCGGCGCTCGATCGAGCTTCACAACGAGAACCGGCGGCTGGTGCGAGAGCTGTACGAGCTGCGGCGCCGCCAGCCCTGGAGCGTGCCGACGCACGAGCTGTACCTGGTCCTGCGAGCCGCGCTGGTGCTGCCGGTCGAGGAGGCGAGCGCCCTCTTCCGGGACTACCGCGCCCTGGCCGAGGCCGACGCCGGGCGCAAGCCGCTCGACCAGGCGCGGGTGCTGCTCACGGGGTCCTTCTGCGAGCAGCCGCCGCTCGGGCTGATCAAGACCCTCGAGCGCGCCGGCTGCTACATCGTGGACGACGACTTCGTCCAGATCCACCGCTTCCTGCGACAGGACATCCCCAGCGAGGGCGACCCGCTGGAGAACCTGGTGCGCGCCTTCCTGGAGGACGCCGTCGCCAGCCCGACCCGCTACATCGCCGACGCCGTCAAGGGCGAGGAGCTGCTGGCGCGGGCCCAGGCGAGCGGCACCGAGGGCGTGCTCTTCTGCGCCCCGAGCTTCTGCGACCCGGCGCTGCTCGACCAGCCGATGCTGGTGCGCGCGGTGGAACGGCGCGGCCTGCCCTGGACGGCCTTCAAGTACTCCGAGAACGGCGGCCAGTTCCAGGTCATCCGCGAGCAGGCCGGCACCTTCGCCGACTCGATCAAGCTGTGGAGCGGCGCATGAGCGGCGCCGTCAGGCCCGCGCCGGCCGAGGCGCACAAGGACGGCAGCCAGATCCGCCAGAAGGAGATGATCGCGCGCCACTTCGACCGCCTGGCGGCGGCGCCCGAGACCGGCGAGAAGTGCGCCTACACCTTCGTGCCCGGCAACCTCAGCGAGCTGCTGCTGAGCTTCGACGTGCTGCCGGTGCTGCCCGAGATCAACTCGCTGCAGTCGGCGATGCGCGGCAAGTCCGCCGAGTACATCTCGATCGCCGAGAAGGCCGGTCACTCCGAGGACGTCTGCACCTACGTCAAGAGCGACATCGGCATGCTGCGCTCCGGCAACGTCGGCCCCACCGGCCAGCGCCTGCCGAACCCCGACCTGCTGCTGCTCTCCTACACCGGCTGCTTCACCTTCATGAAGTGGTTCGAGCTGCTGCGCGAGGAGTACGACTGCCCGGTGGCGATGCTGCACGTGCCCTACCAGGCGGACGGCCGCATCACCGACGCCATGCGCCAGTACGTGGTGGAGCAGATCCGCCGCAAGGTGATCCCGATGCTGGAGCAGATCAGCGGCCGAACCTACGACGAAGATCGCTTGCGCGAGTGCCTGGCGCTGTCGGCCCAGGCCGAGGACGACCTCGTCTGGGTCCTGCAGTCGGCGCGCAACATTCCCTCGCCGATCGACTCCTACTTCGGCGCCGTCTACTACCTCGGCCCGATCTTCAGCTCGTTCCGCGGTACGCAGGACGCGGTCGCCTACTACCGCGAGCTGCGGGCCGAGATCGCCGAGCGGGCACGCCTGGGCAAGGGGCCGGTGACGCCGGACGGCGAGATGGGACGCGAGCGCTTCCGGGTGGTGGTCGAGGGCCCGCCGAACTGGACGAGCTTCCGGCAGTTCTGGAAGATGTTCGCCGACGAGGGGGCCGTGGCCGTCGCCTCGACCTACGCCAAGGTGGGCGGCGTCTACGACCTGGGCTTCCGGCATGATCCGCGGCGGCCGCTCGAGAGCCTGGCCGAGTACTGCCTGGGCTGCTACACCAACCTGAGCCTGCCCACCCGCATCGACCTGCTGACCCGCTACCTGCGCGAGTATCAGGCCGACGGCTTCCTGATCAACTCGGTCAAGAGCTGCAACTCCTTCAGCGCCGGCCAGCTCCACATCTTGCGCGAGGTGGAGAGCCGCTCCGGCCGTCCCGGCGGCTTCGTCGAGAGCGACCTGGTGGACCCGCGCTACTTCTCGGCCGCGAACATCAAGAACCGGCTGGAGTCCTATTTCCAGATGCTGGCGCAGAAGCGCCCCGGAGCTCGCGCGTGAGGTACGCGGTGGGCATCGACCTCGGATCGACGACCACCAAGGCCGTGGTGCTCGACGAGGACGGGCGCTCGCTCGGACGCGGCATCACCAACTCGCGCAGCAACTACGACGTGGCCTGCCAGGTGGCGCTCTCCGAGGCGCTCATCAACACGCGCTTCGCCCTCGTCTCGGGCGAGCTGTCGGCCGCCGGCATGGAGGCGGCCGCGGGCGCGGCGCAGGTCGGAGAGCTTGAGCGCGGCTTCCGCGCCGAGCAGTACCGCTCCCAGCTCCGCGAGCTGGCCGCCATCCTGCAGCGGCTGCTGCGGCGGCAATTGACCCGGCCTCCCGCGTCGGCCGCGTGTCTGGAGCGCATCGTGGCCCGGATGGCGGAGGAGGTGCCGTCGCTCTACGCCGCTGGTGCACGACGCAAGAGCGACTTCTTCCGCGACCTGGCGGGCGGCCGCTACCTGGCGCTCGCCGAGCAGGAGGCGCGGGCCAACGGGATCGCCTTCGACCTGCTGGCCGGCCTGTTCGACAAGGCCATCCTCGAAGTGGAGAACTCCACTACGGCCGCGGGTCGCTTCGAGGACCATGCCCGCGCGGCGGTCGCCGGCATGGCGCAGCCGGACTCGCGCCTGTCGACGGCAGTCGATCGGCTGGCCGACCTCGAGCTGGAGCACATCGCCAGCGTCGGCACCGGCTACGGCCGCCAGCGGCTGCCGTTTCCCGAAGCCCAGATCCGCTCCGAGATCCTCTGCCACGGCCTGGGCGCGCACGCGCTGTTTCCAGGCACGCGCACGGTGCTCGACATCGGCGGCCAGGACACGAAGGCGATCCAGCTCGACGAGCGCGGCATCGTCACCTCGTTCCAGATGAACGACCGTTGCGCCGCGGGCTGCGGGCGCTATCTCGGCTACATCGCCGACGAGATGAGCCTGGGGCTGCACGAGCTGGGTCCGCTGGCCTGCGCCTCGAAGAGCCCCGTGCGGATCAACTCGACCTGCACGGTCTTCGCCGGAGCGGAGCTGCGCGAGCGGCTGTCGCTCGGCGAGAAGCGCGAGGACATCCTGGCCGGCTTGCATCGGGCCATCATCCTGCGCGCGATGTCCCTGCTCGCCCGTTCCGGCGGCGTGCGGGACGAGTTCACCTTCACCGGCGGCGTCGCCAAGAACCCCGCGGCGGTGGGCGCCCTGCGCAAGCTGCTCGGCGAGAACTACGGCGAGATGACGGTCAACATCTCGGAGGACTCGATCTACACGGGCGCCCTCGGCGCCGCCCTCTTCGCGCTGCGCGAGGCTTCGGGCCACCGGAGTGAATCCGACCCGGCGTCATCGGGGCAGTTGCCCGCGGCGGAGGGGAGCACGGCATGAGTGAGGCGGGCCTCGGGCGGATGCTCACGGCCGGCATCGACGTGGGCTCGGCCGCCGTCAAGCTGGCGCTGGTGGAGACGGACGGCGCCGGCGGCGAGCGTCTCGTCGCCGGCGGCAGCGAGCGGATCCGGCGCCGCGATCCGCTGAGCGTGGCCGAGGGTCTGTTCGACGAGCAGCTGGGTGCCGCCGGGCTGGTGCGGTCGGATCTGGGTTACGTCGCGACCACGGGCGAGGGCGAGGCGATTCCCTTCCGCACGGGCCATTTCTACGGCATGACCACCCACGCGCGCGGGGGCCTGTTCCTGGAGCCGGCGGCCCGGGTGATCCTCGACGTCGGCGCGCTGCACGCGCGCGCGGTGCGCATGAACGACCAGGCGCGGGTGCTGAGCTATCGCATGACGAGCCAGTGCGCCTCCGGCTCGGGGCAGTTCCTCGAGAACATCGCCCGCTACCTCGGCGTCACGCTCGAGGAGATCGGCTCGCTGTCGCGGCAGGCCGACCGGCCCGAGAGCTGCTCCTCGATCTGCGCGGTGCTGGCCGAGACCGACGTGATCAACATGGTCTCGCGCGGCGTGAGCATTCCCAACATCCTCAAGGGCATTCATCAGTCGATGGCCGGCCGCTACCTGCGGCTGGTGGCGGGCTCGGGCGCGCGCGAGGTGCTGCTGGTCACCGGCGGGCTGGCGGCCGACGGCGGCTTGCTGGCCGCGCTCACGCAGGGGGCGGCCGAGCAAGAGGCCGCGATCGAGGTGCGCAGCCATCCGCAATCCATGCTGGCCGGAGCCCTCGGCGCGGCCCTCTGGGGCGCCTTCCGCGTCCGCCGGCTGGCGGCGCGCGGCGTCCCGCTGCCGGCGCGGGTCGCATGACCGCCGCCAGCCCCGACCTCCTCTCGCTGCGGGGCCGTGTCGCCCTGATCGCTGGCGGCGGCGGCGGCATCGGCCGGGCCCTGGGCACGCTGCTGCTGGCCGCCGGGGCGCGCGTGGTGTCGCTCGATCTCGACGGGCGGCCGGGACCGCCCGGAGCGGTCTCGCTCGCCTGTGACGTCACGAACCAGGAGCAGGTCGAGGCCGCGCTCGGCCGGATCGTGGCGGAGCAGGGCCGACTCGACATCGTGGTGCACGCCGCCGGCGTCACCCGCGACGGCCGGCTCTGGAAGCTGAGCGGCGACGACTGGCGGCGCGTGATGGCTGCCAACCTCGACTCCGCCTTCTACCTGCTGCACGCCGTGGTGCCGGCCCTGCGCGCCGCGGGCGGCGGTGCTCTGGTGCTGCTCTCCTCGATCAACGGCGAGCGGGGCAAGGCGGGCCAGGCCAACTACGCGGCCAGCAAGGCCGGGCTGAACGCGCTCGCGCGCACGGCGGCGCGAGAGCTGGGTGGCTTCGGCATCCGCGTCAACGCGGTGGCGCCGGGCTGGGTCGAAACCGCGATGACGGCCGCGCTGCCGGACGAGCTCCGGCAGAAAGCGCTGGCCGAGACGGCCCTGGGTCGGCTGGGCAGCCCTGAGGACGTCGCCGGCGCCGTGCTGTTCCTGTGCTCGGACCTGGCGCGGCACGTCACCGGCCAGGTGTTGCGTGTGGACGGTGGACAGCTGATCGGTTGAGACGCGGGCCGGGACGGCCCGCCCGAGGAGAGCGCGCAATGGAGGACGACACGCCGGCTCGCGACGCCATCGTGGTCCGCAGCCTGCGGCCGGAAGACCACGCGGCCGTGGTCGCCATCGACGCGGCCGTGCTGGGGCGCCGCCGCGAGGAGTTCTTCGGGCTCAAGCTGAAGCAGGCCTTCGCCGACACGGGGATCGCGCTCTCGCTGGCGGCCGAGCTCGATGGCCGCGTGGCAGGCTTCCTGCTGGCACGCCTCTACTACGGCGAGTTCGGCATGACCGAAAGGGTCGCCGTGCTGGACGTGCTCGACGTCCACCCCGACTTCCGCGGCCGGCGCGTGGCAAGCGCGCTGCTCGACCAGCTGCGCACGAACCTGCTCGGCGTCGGCGTACGCACGCTGCAGACCGAGGTGGCCTGGGACAGCGGCGAGCTCGTCGCGTTCTTCAGGCGCGAGGGCTTCGTGCCCGCGCCGCGCCTGTGCCTGGACCTGGACCTGGAGAAGACCCGCACGTGATGCCCGGCAAGTCCGCCCGCTACGCTCTCCACGCGGCGCTGGAGATGGCGCTGTCGCCGGACGAGCCGGTGACGGTGGCGAGTGTCGCCGCCCGCTTCGGCATTCCGCCGACGGCGCTCGCGAAGGTGTTCCAGCAGCTCGTGCGCAGCGGCCTGGCGCTCGGCACCCGGGGCGTCGGAGGCGGCTATCGCCTGGCGCGGCGCGCCAACGACATCAGCGTGCTCGACGTGCTGTCGGCCTTCGCGCCGCCGCCGACTCCGGGACGCTGCCTGGTGGCCGAGCGGCCCGACGGCGCCTGCCCGCGCCTGGGTGGCTGCGGGCTGCGGCAGCTGTTCGACGAAGCCGACGAGCTGCTGCGCTGCACCTTCGCCTCGGTCTCGCTGGAGACGCTGGCCCGGCGCACCGGTCCGCCGCCCGTTGCGGCCGCTCCCGCTGGCGCCCGTACGGCCCGCCGTCCGCGGAGCCGGCCCGGGCGCTGAGCCGGCCCCGGGCCGAGCCTGCGGCGTCAGCCCGATCAACTGCCCGACAGCGTGCTCTTCCAGCTCTGCAGCGTGTCCATCGGCACCGGGTGCTCGCTCTCGGCCCCGACGAACTTCACGATCTGGAGGACTTCGTCGTCGGTCAGCACCCGATCGCGTTCCTTGGCGGCGCGCAGCAGCTCCTCCACCAGATGCTCCGCCGGCTCGATGTCGTGCTCCACCAGCCAGTGCACGACGTTCGAGACACCCGACATGAAGCCGATCTCGATGCGCTGGCGCGTGCCGACCATGGCGGCGGGCACGCCCGAGTAGATGCGGTCGGCCAGCCAGGCGTCGCCCTTCTTCTGCGCCTTGATGATGGCGGCGGCATGCACGCCCGTGGCCGTGCGGAACGCGTCCCCGCCGAAGACCGGGTAGTTGCCGGGGATCGGCACGCCCGTGGCCTCGCTGGTCAGCTCGACGTAGCGGCGCAGCGGGGTCAGGTCGGTCTCGATGTAGCCCATCAGCTTCAGGTTCACCAGCAGCTGGTCCATCGAGCAGTTGCCCACCCGCTCGCCGATGCCGAGCGCCGTGGCGTGGACGCGGTCGACGCCCGACGTCATCGCGGTGATGGTGTTGATGACACCCATGCCGCGGTCGTTGTGGCCGTGCCAGTCGAGCTTGACGTCGGCGCCCATCTCCTGGATCAGCTGGCGCACGTAGGGGATCAGGTTGCGCACGCCGCGCGGGGTGATGTGGCCGACGGTGTCGCACACGCAGACGCGGCTGGCCCCCGCCCGCACGGCGACGCCGTAGAGCCGGCGGATCGTGTCGGGCGTCGCGCGTGTCGTGTCCTCGGTCACGTACATCACCGGCAGCCCGTGCCCGACGGCGAAGCTGATCGCCTCCTCCGAGAGCCGGATCATGTGATCGAGAGTCCACTCCTCGGCGAACTGCCGGATCGGCGAGCTGCCGATGAAGGTGGACGCCTCGATCGGCATGCCGACCTTCTGCGAGATCTCGACGAGCGCCTGCACGTCGGCCAGCACCGTGCGCACGGCGCAGTTGGGCCGGATCCGCATGCCGGAGCCCTGGATCTCGCGGCACAGCGCTTCGATGTCGGCGCGCGCGCGCGGCCCGGCGCCCGGCAGGCCCAGGTCCACGCTGTGCAGGCCGAGATCCTCCATCAGGTGCAGCAGCTCGAGCTTGCGATCCAGCGAGGGGTCGCGCACCGAGGGCGACTGCAGCCCGTCGCGCAGCGTCTCGTCGTCGAACTCGATCTGGTCCCGCCGGTGCGGGTAGCCGTTGCCGGCGACGTTCCAGTCGTAGATCAGCTCGCTCGCGCGTGGTTGATCCGCCATGCCACCCTCCTTCGAAGCGTCCCGCTCAGACATGATGCACCGGGCCGCCGGCCTGGGCCGCGGCCAGCAGCGTGCGGCGGACGTAGACGCGGACCATCTCGCCCCGCCACTCGTGGTCGCCGGGGACGTTGGGCAGCGTCCGGCACTGCCGGTGCGCCGCTTCCGCCACGGCCGCGGCGGCGGCTTCGAGCTGGCGCCCCTCGGCTGGCACGCCGCGCATGCGTGCGGCCGCGCCGCTGACGCGCCGCGGCCTCGCCGCCAGCGCCGTCAGCACCACGTCGGCGCCGTCGATCTCGCCCGCGGGCGCGAGCTCGAGGCGAACCGCGACGCCCAGCAGGGGGAAGTCGATCGAGCCGCGCTCGCGCAGCTTGCCGTACGCGCCGCGGTGGCCCGGCCCGGTCGGCGGCACCTGCACGCCCACAAGGATCTCCTGCGCCTGCAACCGGCGGTTGTGGATGCCGTCGCCCGTGAAGAAGTCGTCGAGCGCCACACGGCGCCGGCCCTCCGGCCCGGCGATCTCGAGCACGGCGCCGAGCGTCATCAGGGCGGGAGCCGTGTCGGCCGAGGCGGCCGCCACGCAGCGCGATCCGCCCGCCACCACGTGGCAGGCCGTGCCGTCCTTCTTGAGGCAGAAGCCCAGCGCCGAGCGCCAGAAGTAGGTCTGGTTGTAGTACTGGCAGCGCGTGTCGAGCAGGAGGTTGCCGCCTAGGGTGCCGCGCCGGCGCAGCTGCGGACCCGCGACCAGGGAGGCGGCCTGGGCGAGCGCCGGCGCCTGCGCGCGCACCAGATCGCTCTCCGCCAGCTCGGCCAGCGGCGTCATCGCCCCGATCCTCAACGAGCCATCGGCTTCGCGACGCAGCCCGCGCAGCTCCTCGACGCGGGAGAGCGACACCACCAGCCGTGGCGCCAGCAGCTCGTGCTTGAGGTTGGGCAGCAGGTCGGTGCCCCCGGCGAGCAGCGCGGCCGACGGGCCGGCCTCGGCGAGCAGCGCGAGCGCCTCGGGCAGGCTTTCCGGCTGGCGCAGCTCGAAGGCGGGCAGTCGCAGCATCAGCGGCTGGCCACGGCGGTCTCGGCGGGCGCGGCCTCGGCCGCCTGTCGGGCGCGCAGGGCCGCCAGCACCTTGCCGGGCGTGAAGGGCAGGTGCGTGAGGCGCACGCCCACGGCGTCGAAGACGGCGTTGGAGATCGCCGGGATCGAGGGGTGCAGCGGCCCCTCGCCCGCCTCCTTGGCGCCGTACGGTCCCTCGGGGTCGATGCTCTCCACGATCAGCGCGTGCAGCTCGGGCGTGTCGACCGAGGTCGGGATCCGGTAGTCCAGCAGCGACGGGCCGCGGTGCAGTCCGAAGCGGTTGAGCTCGTGCTCCTCGAGCAGCGCCTCGGCGATGCCCATGTAGGCCGAGCCCTCCATCTGGCCCGCGACCAGCACGGGGTTGAGGGCGCGCCCGCAGTCGTGGGCGATCCAGGCCCGCTCGCAGGTGATGCGGCCGGTCTCCACGTCCACCGACACCTCGACCACGTGCGCCGTGAACGAATAGGCGGGCGCGGCGCCGATCGTGCCGCCGCGATAGTCGCCGCCCAGCGTCGGCGTGTTGTAGGCGCCGGTGGCCCCCAGCGTGTCGAAGCGGGCCTCCGCGAGCTGGAACGCCTCGGCCGAGCCCATGGAGCGCGCCGGGTCGCCCAGGTCCACCACGGTGCCCTCGACGAAGCGCACGCGCGCGGGCTCCACTTCCCAGGCGTCGGCCACGGCCTGCACCAGCAGGCCGCGCAGCTTGCGGCAGGCGTCGATCGCCGCGTTGCCGATCATGAAGGTGCCGCGGCTCGAGTAGGCCCCGAGGTCGACCGGGCACAGGTCGGTGTCGGCGGCCACCACGCGCACCTGGTCGAGCGCCAGGCCCAGCTCCTCGGCCACCAGGTACTGCACGACCGAGCTGGCGCCCTGCCCGATGTCGTTGCCGCCGCTGAAGGCCGTCACCAGGCCGGAGCGATCCAGCTTGAGCTGGATGCCGGACTGCGGCATGTCGTTCGGATAGATCGGGTAGTTGGTGCCGGAGATGTACATCGAGCCGGCGACGCCGAGCCCGCGGCCGAAGGGCAGGCGTCCGCGGCGCGCGCGCCAGCCGCTCGCCTGCTCCACCCGCTCGAGGCAATCGGCGAAGCCGTTCGAGGTGACGCGCTGGCCGTTGACGGTCCGCGCGCCGGGCGCCAGCAGGTTGCGCCGGCGCAGCTCGATCGGATCGAGCCGCAGCTTCTCGGCCAACTGGTCGAGCTGGACCTCGAAGGCGAAGCGGGGCTGCACCGAGCCGTGGCCGCGCTTGGGCCCGCAGGCCGGCTTGTTGGTGAAGACGCGCGTGCTGTCGAAGCGGTAGGCCGGGAAGTCGTAGGGCCCGGTGAGCAGTTGGCCCGCGTAGTAGGTGGTGACCAGGCCGTACGAGCTGTAGGCGCCGCCGTCGATCAGGATGTGCGCGTCGACCGCAGTCAGGCGCCCGTCGCGCCGGGCGCCGGTGCGGTAGCGCATGTGCATCGGGTGGCGCCCGCGGTGCGCGTAGAAGACCTCCTCCCGCGTGTAGAGCATCTTGACGGGCCGACCCGTCAGCTGCGCCAGCCGCGCGACGCAGAACTCCAGGCTGAAGGGGTCCGACTTGCCGCCGAAGGCGCCGCCCAGGCAGGGCTGAATCACCCGGATGCGGTGCGGCGCCAGGCCCAGCACCTTCGCGAGCGCGCGGTGCACGTAGTGTGTGATCTGGGTCGAGGACCAGAGGGTGAGCACGCCGTCGGGCGAGCAGCTCGCGATCGCGCAGTGCGGCTCGATCGCGGCGTGGGTGGTGCCGTGGAAGTAGTACTCGTCCTCGACCACGACCTCGGCTTGCGCAAAGGCCTGCTCGAGATCGCCGAACGCCAGCTCGACGTGCTTCGAGACGTTGCCGTCCTTGCGGTCCTCGTGGATCCGCGGGTCGTGGCGAGCCAGGCTGTCGCGCGGGTCGAGGTAGGCGTGCAAGGGCTCGTAGTCGACCCGGATCAGCTTCAGCGCCGCGTTGGCCGTGTCCTCGTCGCAGGCGGCCACCGCGGCGACCGGGTCGCCCACGAAGCGCACCTTGTCGACGGCCAGGGCCGTCTCGTCCTGCGTCCAGGGCAGGATGCCGTAGCGCACCGGCAGCTCGGACCCGGTGATCACGGCCGCGACTCCGGGCAGCCGCCGCGCCGCTTCGACGTCGATGCCGCGAATGCGGGCGTGCGGGTGCGGGCTGCGCAGGGTCTTGGCGTGCAGCATGCCTGGCAGGCTGATGTCGTCCGTGTAGACCGCCACGCCGACCGCCTTGGCGAGCCCGTCGACCTTGCGCTGCGGCCGCCCCACGTGCCGGAACTCGCCCCAGGGCGGCCCGCTGCCGTGATTGTCGCGCGCGCCCATCCTCAGTCCTCGCTCGGCGCCAGCGCGGCGGCGGCGGTTTCCCAGGCGCGGAGCGGCGCGGTCGTGCCCTGCGCCTCGGCCACGGCGGCCGCAACGGCCTGGAAGATCTGCGTGTAGCCAGTGCAGCGGCACAGGTTGCCGGCCAGGGCACCGCGCAGCTCGGCCTCGCTCGGCCGCGGCGTGCGCGCCAGCAGCGCCCAGGCAGAGAGGATCATGCCGCTCTGGCAGAAGCCGCACTGCAGCGCGCCGCAGCGGTCGAAGGCCTCCTGCAACGGGTCGGCGCCCGCGCTCCCGTGCGCCCGGTGGCGCGGCAGCAGGCCCTCGATCGTGGTGACCTGGCGGCCCTCGGCCTCGCGCGCCAGCACCAGGCAGGAGATGACCGGCGCGCCGTCGAGCAGGACGGTGCAGGCGCCGCAGTCACCCTTGTCGCAGCCCTGCTTGCTGCCCGTGAGCCCGAGCCGATACCGGAGCACCTCGAGCAGGGTCCAGTGGTCGGGCGTGTCCAGCAGGTGGACGTCGCCGTTGACCTCGAGGCGCATGGAGTCATTGTGGCGTCCTGCCGTTGGCTCCGCAAGCGGCAAAGAACCGCGCTCAGGTGCGCCCCGCGCGAGCACAAGGGGTGGGTCCCGTGGCAGGAAACGCGGCCCGAGGGGGCGCACCTGCCGCGATCTGGAGAACTCGCTAAGATGCCGGCACCGGAGGTCCTTCGATGAGCCGCGCCTCGCGCGCCCGCACCGAGCCGCTCTACGAGCTCTACCAGCGCGATCCCGCGAGCCTGCCCTGGGGCTGGCGCCGCTACTTCGCCGAGATCGAGGGCGCGCCGCGGGGGCAGGGCGCGCCGGAGGCGCCCGGCCCGATCGAGCTTCTGCCCGAGGAGCGCGAGCGGGCGGCGCGCTTCCTGGCGCACGTCGCCCGCGTGCCGCTGTTCCGCGGGCTTCACACCGCCGAGCTGGAGCTGGTCGCCTCGCGCGTGCGGGAACGCTCGCTCGAGCCCGAACAGGCGCTGTTTCGCGCCGGCGACCCGGGCGACGCCCTCTACGTGGTCGTCGAGGGCAGCCTGCGCGTGGTGCGCAACGGCCAGGTGCTGGGCCTGATCTCGGCGGGCGAGGTGGCCGGCGAGCTCGCCGTGATCGACAAGCAGCCGCGCTCGGCCGACGTCGTGGCCCACACGCGCGCGCGCCTGCTGACGCTGCCCGGCCCGGCCTTCGACGATCTCGTCGCGCGCAGCACCGCGCTCGCTCGCGGCCTGCTCGAGGTGCTGGCCGGGCGCATGCGGCAGGCCAACGCCCAACAGGAGAAGGTGGACCTGCTGGTGCGCTCGTACCGCAACCGCGGCCACGTGGTGGCCGACCTCGATCCCCTGGGCGGCGAGCCGCCGGCCGAGCCCGAGCTGGCGCTCGACTACCACGGCCTTTCCGAGGCCGACCTCGACCTGCCCTTCTCGATCCACACCGCGGAAGGCTCGCAGACGCTCAGCCTGCGCGCGATCGTGGAGAAGCTGCGCCACACCTACTGCCGCTCGATCGGCGTGCAGTTCATGCACATCGACGACCGCCGCGTGCGCGAGTGGCTGCAGTTCCGGATGGAGGCGAGCGAGAACCGCCTGCAGCTCTCGCGCGACGAGCAGCTGCGCGTGCTCGAGAAGCTGACCGACGCCGAGAGCTTCGAGACCTTCATCGCGAAAAAGTTCCTGGGCGCGAAGCGCTTCTCGCTGGAGGGCGGCGAGACGCTGATCCCGCTGCTCGACGCCGCGATCGAGCAGGCGGCCCGCCACGGGCTCGAGGAGATCGTGATCGGCATGGCGCACCGCGGCCGGCTGAACGCGCTCGCCAACATCATGGGCAAGAGCCCGCGCCGGATCTTCGAGGAGTTCCGCGACAAGGACCCCGAGCGGATGGCCGGCGGCGGCGACGTGAAGTACCACATGGGCTACTCGAGCGACCGCCCCACGCTGACGGGCCGCCCGATCCACCTCTCGATGTGCTTCAACCCGAGCCACCTGGAGGTGGTGGGACCGGTCGTGCTGGGCCGGGTGCGCGCCAAGCAGGACCGGCGCGGCGATCTCGAGCGCCGGCGCGTGATGGGCTTCATCGTCCACGGCGACGCCGCCTTTGCCGGCCAGGGTGTCGTCCAGGAGATCCTCAACCTGTCGGCGCTCGAGGGCTACGCCACCGGCGGCACGTTGCACGTGGTGGTCGACAACCAGGTCGGCTTCACCACCGACCCCGGCGACTCGCGCTCGAGCCGTTACGCGACCGACATCGCCCGCACGCTCGACACGCCGATCTTCCACGTCAACGGCGAGGATCCGGAGGCCGTGCTGCAGGCCGTGCGGCTGGCGATGGAGTTCCGCGCCGAGTTCCGGCGCGACGTGGTGATCGACCTCTACTGCTACCGGCGCCACGGCCACAACGAGGGCGACGAGCCCACCTACACGCAGCCCTTGATGTACCGCCGCGTCGCGAAGCAGCCGCCCGTGCGCGAGGGCTACCTGCGCCGCCTGCGCGCGCTCGGCGGCGTCGGCGACGAAGAGGCGGCGCAGATCGCCGAACGCTCGGTGCGGAGGCTCGACGAAGAGCTGCGGCGCGCCGAGGAGGGCGCCCGCCACGACGAACCCGAGGTGGAGTCGATCTGGGCGCCCTACAGGGGCGGGCGCGACGCCGAGGTGCCCACGGCCGACACGGGCGTGCCGCGCGCCACGTTGCAGCGCCTGCTCGAGGCCCAGGCCATGGTGCCCGAGGGCTTCCATCTGCACCCGAAGCTCGCGAAGCTGATGGAGCAGCGCCGCGAGATGGCGCGCGGCGCGCGCTCTCTCGACTGGGGCTCGGGCGAGGCGCTCGCGCTCGCCAGCCTGCTCGTCGAGGGCACGCACGTGCGGCTCTCGGGCCAGGACGCGCAGCGCGGCACCTTCAGCCATCGACACGCCGTGCTGCACGACTTCGAGAGCGGCCGCCCGCACGTGCCGCTGCAGCACCTGCAGCCGGGGCAGGCGCGATTCTCGGCCTGGAACAGCCCGCTCTCGGAGACCGGCGTCCTCGGCTTCGACTGGGGCTACAGCCTCGACGTGCCCGAGGCGCTGGTGATCTGGGAGGCGCAGTTCGGCGACTTCGCCAACGTGGCGCAGGCGATCATCGACCAGTTCGTGACCTCGTCCGAGCAGAAGTGGGGCCGGCTCTCGGGGCTGGTGCTGCTGCTGCCGCACGGCTTCGAGGGCCAGGGCCCCGAGCACTCGAGCGCGCGGCTCGAGCGCTTCCTGGGCCAGGCCGCGCGCGACAACATCCAGATCGTCTGCCCGACGACGCCCGCGCAGATCTTCCACGCGCTGCGCCGGCAGGTGCGCCGCGCCTGGCGCAAGCCGCTGGTGGTGATGTCGCCGAAGTCCCTGCTGCGGCACCCGCGGGCCGTCTCGTCGCTCGACGAGCTGGCCGCTGGCCGGTTCCGCCGCGTGATCCCCGATGCGTCGGGCAGCGAGCCGGAGCAGGTCAGGAATCTCGTGCTGTGCACCGGCAAGCTCTACTACGACCTCGTCGCGGCGCGCGACCAGCACAAGCGCGCCGACGTGCACGTGGTGCGCATCGAGCAGCTCTACCCGCTGCCGGAGCACGAGCTGACCCCGCTGCTCGCGCGCTATCCGGCCAGCACGCAGATCGTCTGGGCGCAGGAGGAGCCGCGCAACATGGGCGCCTGGACCTTCCTGCGCCTGCTCGCCGGCCGCGAGTTCTGGCACGGCCGGCGCATCAAGTGCGTCGCCCGCGAGGAGTCGGCCAGCCCGGCCACCGGCTCGGCCGCCGCCCACCGGCGGGAACAGTCGCAGCTGGTCGATCTGGCGCTCGCGTAGATTTCAGTCTGATCGGCTCTCCGAGCCAGAAGGCCGCGGCGGGCGGCGTCACGAGCGGATCGAGGTCCCTCCACAGTTAGGCTCGTGGCATACTCAAGTGTGCTCGCTCGGCCGCATCTCTCGATCGCGGGGGCGGGGAGGACGCGCATGGCCCGACCCGACCCGTCGCTCCTTCAGGGCGTCGTCGCTCGCGAGGTGCTCGACGCCATGCGCGTCGCGTCGGCGGCGCTGAAGCTCGCGGGGGTGCGTCACGTGGTGGTCGGGGGTCTCGCCGTCGGCGCGCACGGCTTTCCTCGGGCCACGCGGGACGTCGACTTCCTCGTCGGGGACGAGGCCTTCGAGCGACACGCAGGCGGCCTCGTGACCCTTCGCCCCGGCGTCCCTTTCCAGGTGAACCGTGTGGCAGTGGACTTCATTGGCGCGGAAGCGAGCGAGGGCTTCCTGGCGGCGGCGCTCGAAGCGGAGCCGGGCTCGATGATCGAGGGGCCTCCCCTCGTCTACATGAAGCTCAAGTCCCCACGACACAAGGATCGGACTGACGTCATCGAGCTGGTCAAGGCTGGCCTGGACGTCGACCGGTGCCGGGCCTACCTGCTGGCCCACGCACCGTCGCTCGTCGGCGAGTTCGAGGACGCCGTCGGGCGGGCGCGAGCCGAAGAGGAGTAGTCCGGGGCGGCAACCTCAGCGTCGCGCGTCCGTGAGGCCGTGGCGGCGCAGCAGCGAGTAGAGCTGGCCGCGCGAGAGGCCGAGCAGGCGCGCGGCCTGCGACTTGTTGTTGCGGGCCCGCGCGAGCGCCTTCTGCAGCAGGTCGCGCTCGACGCCCTGAAGCTGGATGCCCTCGGCGGGCAGCTCCGCGCCGCCGTCGGTGGCGGCCGTGGCGCCCGGCGCCGGCTCGCGCGCCAGCGCCAGCGGCAGGTGCTCGCGCGTGACCAGGCCGCCGTGGCACAGGATCACCGCACGCTCGATCGCGTTGCGCAGCTCGCGCACGTTGCCGGGCCAGCCGTGGGCGAGCAGCTGCCTGCTCGCGTCCTCCGAGAGGCCCGCGGCGGGGCGGCCGATGCCCTGCCCGACCTCCTCGAGGAACGCCTGCGCCAGCACCAGGATGTCCTCGGGCCGCTCGCGCAGCGGCGGCAGCACGATCTCGAAGACGCTCAGCCGGTAGTAGAGGTCCTCGCGCAGCTCGCCCCGCTCCATCGCCCGGCGCGGGTCGCGGTTCGTCGCCGCCACCAGCCGGACGTCGGCGCGCAGCGTCTTCGAGCCGCCCAGGCGCTGGAACTCGCGCTCCTGCAGCACGCGCAGGAACTTGGCCTGCACCGCGGGCGACATCTCGCCGACCTCGTCCAGGAACAGCACGCCTCCGGCCGCCTGCTCGATCCTGCCGGCCCGCGACTGCAGGGCGCCGGTGAAGGCGCCGCGCTCGTGGCCGAAGAGCTCGGACTCGAGCAGGTGCTCGGGCAGCGCCGCGCAGTTGAGCGCCACGAACGGGGCCCTGGCGCGTGGCGAGCCGCGGTGGATATAGCGCGCGATCACCTCTTTGCCGGTGCCGGATTCGCCGGTGATGAGCACCGTCGTGTCGGTCGCAGCCACTTGCGTGGCCTCGGCGAGGGCGCGCTTCCACTTCGCCGACTGCCCGAGCGCCCGGTGCGCGCCGAAGCGCTCGAGCTCGCGCGAGAGCAGGTCCACGCGTGACTCGAGCAGGGCCGCCCGCGCCTCGGACCGCGCGATGCGGCGCTCCTCCTCGGCCAGCTCCTGGTGGGCGAGAGCGAGAGCGAGGTGGTCGGCGATCCGCGCGGCGACCACGCCATCCTCGGCGTCGTAGGCGAACGGCCGCAGCGAGAGGAAGGCCACGCCGCCGATCGGGCGCTGACGGGCGCGGATCGGCACTCGCAGCGTCGAGCGCACTCCCGTCGCCGCGATGAAGTTCGCCCACTGCGGGCCCGGGCGCACCTCGACCTCGATCGGATCCGCCGCGTCGCGCGGCGTCGTCAGCACCCGCAGGACGCCTTCGCCGGCCGGCGTCAGGTCGTAGGCCAGCAGGTAGTGCCAGTTCGCGTCGAGCGCCTCCTGCTCGTTGCTGAAGCGGTACTCGGGCAGCTCGCGAACGCCGGCGTGGGTCGCCGCCTGCACCCGCACGCCGCCGCGATCGGGAGAGAGCAGCGCGAAGGCGAGGATGTCGTGCGGCACGATTTCCTGGATCGCGGCGGCCAGGCCGAGGAATACCTGCCGCACGTCGAGCGCCTCGGCGAGCGCGGGCAGCAGCAGGGCCTCGAGCTTCGCGTGCCGCGCCTGGCGGGCCCGCAGGGCCGCGAGCGTGCGCGCCAGCGCCTCAGCAGTGGCCGGTCCGTTGGCGTCCGCCGACTCGCTCATCTGGGGATTGGACCCGGAGTGTAGCCCACGGCTCGCGATTCTTGCCTCGGAAAGGCCGCGCCGGCTGTCCGCCGGCTGTTGTCCGCTTCCTCGCAGGTGTCCAGATCGCGCCAGGTATCCAGCCTTGGCCGAGCCGAGATCGGCTGCTTGTAACAAATTATGTATCAACGACTTGCAGCGAACCTGCGTCTGCCGAGCGGCGCGCGAGAGGGGTGGAACGCCATCCGCAATCCAGGACCGCCGTCATGCAGAGATTCGTGGAATCGCTGATCGGCCGATTGGCCACCGACGCGGCGCTCCGACGCCGTTTCGAGGACGCCCCGACCGCGTTCCTGAAGGAGCTCGCCGAGGAGGGCTTCGAGCTCACCGCCGTCGAGCAGAAGGCGCTCGCGGCGCTCGATCGTCGGGCACTGAAACGCTTCGCCGAATCGCTGGACCGCCGCCTCGCCCGCGCCCCGCTCGGCGCCATCTCACAGGAGGGTTGAATCCGATGTACGCGCGTTTCCGCAGTTTCGTGCGTCCCCGCCGGTTCTCGTCGCGAGCCGCCGTCCCGCTGGCCGCACTCGCCCTCGCTGGCGCGCCGTGCGCCAGCGCCGGCGAGTGGAAGTGGGCGGTCACGCCGTACGCTTGGGCGACCGACGTCGGCGCCGACGTCGAGCTCGACGATCGGCAGCTCGTCGACACGACGATCCCCGTCACCGAGCTGATCGGCGCGCTGGACGCCACCGCCCAGGTCCAGGTGGAGGCGCAGCATGGCGAGCACGGCCTGCTGCTCGACCTCTTCGACGTGCGCCTCTCCGAGGACAAGCGGATCGCGCTGCCCGCGAGCATCGGTGGCCAGGCGGCGTTCGACTCCGAGGTGGGTCTGATGATCCTGGAGATCGGCGGCTTCTACGACCGCCATGGCGACCAGCAGGGCCTGGCGCTGCTGTACGGCGCGCGCATCCTGCATCAGAGCGCCCGGATCGACGCGCGCTTCGACCTCGCGTCGGGTGGCCTGGTGTCCAGGACCTACGACGTGGAGGACACCCTGGTCGACGCGATGATCGGCGTCCGCCACGTCCACCGCTTCTCGCGGCGCTGGAGCTCGCAGCTGCGCGCCGACGTCAGCAGCGGGGGCACGGATCTCAGCTGGAGCGCAGGCAGCTCCATCGCCTACGCCTTCGGACGCGACGGGCGCTACGCGCTGCAGGCCGGCTATCGCCGGATGGTCGTCGAGTTCAAGCAGGACGGAGCGATCCGGGCCGACATGACGCTCTCCGGGCTCCAGCTCGGCTTCCGCGTGGCGTTCTGAGCAGGGAGGCAATCATGGCTCTTCGACTCCTCCGCCCCCAACCGTCGCTCGCTCGCCGTGCCGGCCGCCGGCTGCTCCGGCAGGTCGGGCTGCATCCCGAGGATCGCGATGCCGTCGCGCTCCGTCTGGCCGGCGCCAGCGCGCTCTGCATCGCGACGAACCACGCCGTGCTCGACACGGGCGTCCCGACCGGCGTCTTCGCCTCGGAGCTCAGCGTCCCCTACTACGCCTTCCTCGATGCCGGCATGCGCGTCGATCTCGCCAGCCCCCGGGGCGGCGTGATTCCGGTCGACCCGCTGTCGCTGGAGGAGGCGACCCGCACGCAGGCCGACGATCGGCTGCTGGGCGACGCCCTCCTGCGCCGGATGCTGATGGAGTCGCTTCCGATCGGCGCGCTCGACTTCGCAGCTTACGACCTCGTCTACCTCGCCGGAGGCTGGGGCGCCGCGTTCGACCTCGGCCAGTCCGAGGAGCTCGGCCGGAAGGTGAGCGACGCCTGGGCAGCGCGGCGCGTCGTCGGCGGCATCTGTCACGGGCCGCTCGGCCTGCTTCGCGCCCGCACCCAGGAAGGCCGGCTGCTCGTCGAGGGGCGGCGTCTCACCGCGGTGACCGACCGCCAGATCCGCCAGCTCGGGGTCGAGATCACGCCTCTCCACCCCGAGACGGCGCTGCGCCGGGCGGGCGCCGGCTTCGAATGCCGGCACCACCCGCTGCGCGACATCTTCGCGAACCATTTCGTAGCCGACGGTGACCTGGTCACCGGCCAGAACCAGAACGCCGGGCCGATGGTGGCCCGCCTGATGTTGGAGCGCGTGCTCGCCAAGCGGCAGGCCGCCTGAAGCCCGACTCGCAAGCAAGAAAGGGAATGATCATGAACATCTCTCGCAACCGCCGTCTGGCCGTGCCCAGCGCCTGCCTGCTCGCCGCTGCGGGCGGCGTCGGCGCGGCTCTCCTGAGCCCGGGCGTCGAGCAGCGCATCTTCGACCGGGCTGCGCTCGAGATGAGCGCGCGCAGCAACACGGCCCCTCTCGCCGACGACGCCCTGCGCGTCGTCGTCGTCGGCTCCTCGGCGCCGCTGCCGAGCGCGTCGCGGGCCAAGGCATCCGTCGCGGTCTTCGCCGGCGGCAGGTTCTACGTCGTCGACGCGGGCCCGGAGTCCGTCGAGAACCTGGTGCTCTGGGGCGTGCCGCTCTCTCGGATCGGAGGTGTGCTGCTCACGCACTTCCACTCCGACCACATCGGCGACCTCGGCGAGCTGCAGCTGCAGACCTGGGCGGGCGGCCGCCCCGAACCGCTCGCCGTCTACGGCGGCCCCGGCGTCGAGCGGGTGGTCGGCGGCTTCAACGAGGCGTACGGCCTCGACCAGGGCTATCGCACGACCCACCACGGCGAGAGGGTGATGCCGTCGGCGAGTTGGGGCCTGCGGGCGCACACCGTCGAGCTCGACGGCGTCGCGACGCCGGCGAAGGATCGCACCGGGCTCGTGCTCGACGACGGCTCCCTGCGCATCACGGCGATCGAGGTCGATCACGCTCCGATCGCGCCGGCCTACGCCTACCGCTTCGACTACAAGGGACGGTCGGTCGTGATCACGGGCGACCTCAAGTACCACCCGCCGCTGGCCAGCGCGGCCGCCGGCGCCGACGTGCTCGTGTCGGAAGCGATCGCGCCGCAGATGACGCGATCGCTGGGGAGCGCCGCGCGCTCCGTCGGGCGTGACCGCACTGCCGCCATCATGCACGACATCGAGGACTACCACGTCACGCCGGAGCAGGCCGCGCGCCTCGCCAACGACGCCCGGGTCGGGCTGCTCGCCTTCTACCACCTGCTGCCGGCTCCCGACGGTTTCCTGCCTCGCCGCCTCTTCTCGCAGGGCGTCGATGCGGTCCGCGAGGGGGACTGGACGATCGCCGAGGACGGGAGCCTCTACACGCTGCCGCTCGGATCGCGGGAGATCCGCATCGGCCGGATCGGCGACTAGCGGCGAACGACCCGTCGCCGCACCCCGAGGGAATCTTCCCTCGGTGAGAGAAGGAGAACGTCATGCAAAGTGAGCGGAAGCAGGCAGTGCAGAAGCTGCTCCTCGCCATCCTGGTGCTGGCCTCGGCCGGAACGGGGCAGGCGGCCGAGGTGAAGTACGATGCCGACACCAGTGTCGACGTGACCCGCTGGAGCGCCTTCGCCCTGAAGGCCGGCGAGGCAGGCTCCCGGAGCCCGATCGCCGAGTCGCGGCTGCGGCGGACGCTCGAGGCCGGCTTCGTGGCGCGGGGCTATCGCCTGGCCGAGCCGGGAGAGGCGGAGTTCCTGGTCGCGTACCAGACCGCCCTGCGCCGCGACCTGCGGCTCGACGAGAGCCTGGGACCGCGCTGGGGCCGCAGCCTGCGCGCCGACATCCAGGCTGTCGGCGTCCTGGTCGTCGACGTCTATGAGCGCCAGAGCGGCCGGCTGGTCTGGCGCGGCGCGGTCTCGGATGCGATGGCCAGCGAGCCTGAGAAGGCGGACGAGAAGACCGAGAAGGCGGTGAGCGAGCTGCTGAAGAAGTTCCCGGCCCGGAAGGCGCCGTGAGTCGGGCAGCGCCTGACGCGGCCGACCGCGTCAGGCGCGCTGCACGAGCGCGACCCCCGTGAGCAGCAACGCGCCGCCCGCGAGTGTCAGCAGGCCGATCGGTTCGCCGAGCCAGAAGGCCGCGGCCGCGAGCGTCACGAGCGGCTCCAGGTACAGGAAGGCCGCGACCCGCGACAGCTCGATCCGCTCGAGGGCGCCGTACCAGAAGAGGTAGCCGAGCCCGGAGCAGCCGAAGCCCAGGAACAGCAGCGAGACCCAGCCGGCGGGCGAGAGCTGCGCGTAGTCGCGCCAGGCGCCGGTCGCGGCGACGACCGGCGCCAGCAGCAGCGTGCCGAAGAAGAAGGCGCCCGCCGTGGCCCGTTGCGGCCCGATGCGCCGCAGCAGCGAATGGCCGAGGCTCGAGTACCAGGCCCAGTTGACGCTGCTGGCAAGGATCAGCAGATCGCCACGCGTCGACGGCAGCTCCAGCAGGCCGTGCAGCCGGCCTCGAGTCACGACCAGGCCCGCCCCGGCGAAGCCGAGCAGCAGGCCCGCGAGCTTGTTCCTGCCGAGCGGCTCGCGCAGGCGGATCGCGGCGAACACCGCCGCCCACACCGGCGTCAGGCCGATCAGCCAGCCGGTGTTCACGGCGCTCGTCGACTGGAGCGCGATCGCCTGCAGCATCTGGTGGAAGGCGACGCCGACGAAGCCCATCGCCAGCAGCCCGCGCCAGGCATCGCGCGGCGGCACCAGGCCGCCGCCGCGAGCGGCGAGCAGCGCCACCAGCAGGGCGGTGCCGAGCCCGGTGCGCCCGAAGATCAGCGCCGCGGGCCGGATCTCCGCCACCGCGGCCTTCGTGGCGACGAAGGAGACCCCCCACATCACGACCGCGAGCAGCACGCCGAGACGGGGAAGCAACGGCGCGGATTCTGCCTAACGCGCGAGCGGCGACTTCGGCGCGCCGGCGGGCGGGGTCGCCGCCCCGAGGGCGTCGATCTCGCCCTGGATGTGCCGGAGCATCGCTTCCGTCACACGCTCGCCCTTCTGCCAGGTCGCGAGTGTCGCGTCGCCGAAGACGCCCGAGGGCGAGTAGTGGCCGGCGCTGTTCTTCGGGTCGCGGGTCAGCGGGCCGCTCGTCGCGCCGAGTCCGTCGGCCACCGCCTTCTCCATGCGCACGGCCCCGGGCTCCATGTACAGGACCATCGAGGTCTCGATCTCGTCGGCATGGGTCCCGCCCTTCTGCTGGCGCACCTCGTCCTCGGCCTGCTTGCCGGCAGCGAGGATGTCGGTGAAGCGCATCAGGATGCCCTCGGCCGCCAGCAGCTCGGCGGCGGCCTTCAGCGGCCGGATCGTGGAGACGCCCGTGTTGAGCACGTAGATGCGGCGCGGGCCGTAGCGGGCGATCGAGCGGCAGATCTCCGCGACCACGTCACGCTGCGTCTCGAGTGAGAGCGAGACGGAGCCCGGATACTCGAGGAAGGCGGGGTAGAAGCCGTAGGTGAGCGTCGGCAGCAGCGCGACCGGGCGTGAATCGACCAGCCGGCGCGCGAGGTACGTGGCCAGGATCTCGTCGTTGCGCAGCGTGAGATGCGGGCCGTGCTCCTTCGAGCCGGCGCCGAGGGGCAGCACCACCACCCTCTCCGGCGTCAGCACGCCCTCGGCCTCCGGCCAGCTCAGATCGCCGAGGCGGACGCCGGCCTGCGCGCCCGCGGCCGCCTGGGGGCCCAGCAGGCGCTTCGGGAACTTGGCGACCACCGTGTAGACCGGATCGACCATGTTGGCGACGCGCACGACGGCGGTCTGGGAGACGAGCTGGTAGGCGTCCGCCTTGGCGAAGCCGTGCTCGGCGACCAGCCAGTCGATCAGCTCGACGAAGGCGATGCGCAGCGCGTCCGAAAGCGGGCGGGCGCTGCCCGCGACCATCAGGTGCTCGGCGTCCTCGAAGCGCGGCCAGCCGATCGCCTTGCCCTTGCGCAAGCCGAAGCGGAAGGCGACTTCCATCGAGGTCTCGAGCCCCGAGCCGCACACCTCGCCGTCGCCCTGGAGCGCGTGGCCGTCTCCGAAGTAGAACAGCGCGCCGCGGTGGAACACGGGCAGGTAGACCGTGGTCCCTTCGCGCACGTCCGAGGCGTCGAGGTTCCCGCCGAAGCGCCCCGGCCACAGCCCGCCGAACGCCTCCTCGCCCTCGGGCGCCACGGCGACCCGCCCGAGCATGGGCCGCAGCGGGACCGTGACCGAGCGGCGGGTGCTGCCCGGCAGCTCGACGCTGCCCGTCATCTGCTGGCGGTCGAGCTTCCAGACGTAGCGGCCGCGAGGGAAGGGCTCGTTGAGGAACGCGGTGCCGCCGTCAGGGACGAGGGCGCCGAAGCGGCCGCCCTGCGTCGAGACGGCGGTGTCCCGGTTCGGCCGGACCTTCAGCACCTCGACGACCAGCGTGTCGCCCGGCTCGGCGCCCTCGATCGCGATCGGGCCGACCTCGCCGGGCCACGCGCCGCCCGCCCGCTCGTACCACTCGCCCCAGAGCGTCTCGCTCTCGAGGACGTCGCCGGGCTTCACGGTCAGGACCGGGGGTCGGACGGCAAAGGTGGGATGGCCGACGCGGGGCGCGAGGCGGTGCGTCTCGGCCGCCGCGGAGAAGGCGAGAGCGAGCAGGCCCAGGCTGAGCAGACGGCGCACGGGCACCTCCTTGCGGGATTGCGGCGGCAGTCTAAGGCTGCGCTTCGCGCGCGGGGCATGGTTCGCGCGCGGGCCCGGCCCAAGGCCCGCAGGGCCGCCAGCGAAAGCCATGGAAACGCGGAGCCACGGAGGAGTACTCTCGATCGGGACACGAGGCTCGCCGGCGGCACGTTTCCGCGCCGCGAGCGACGTGGGCAGGCACCGCGCGCGAGACGTCCCCGCCCGCAGCGACGCCAGGCTCGTGCTCCCCACGGTGCCGACGAGGAGGAGGCAACCATGCTTCCCAAGCCCCTCTCGCAGATGCTCGAGCAGGAGAAGGTCGCCTACGAGGTGATCCCCCATCCGCGGGCCTACACGGCCCAGGGCGTCGCCGCCATGCTGCACGTGAGCGGTCGCGAGTTCGCCAAGTCGGTGGTGGTGAGGACACGCGACGGCCGCACGCTGATCGCGGTCGTCCCCGGCTCCCGGCACCTCGATCTGAAGGGCCTCGAGGAGCTGCTGCACGCCGAGGCCGAGCTCGCCCCCGAGGCCGAGCTGCAGCGGCTGTTTCCGGACTGCGAGCTCGGAGCCGAGCCGCCCTTCGGGAACCTGTACCGGCTGCCCGTCTACGTCGACAGCGCCCTGACGAAGGACCCCGAGATCGTCTTCAACGCGGGCAACCACACCGAGGCCGTGCGCATGAAGTTCGCCGACTTCGAGCGGCTGGTTCACCCGGTGGTGGCACGGCTCTCGCGCGGCCACTGACGCCGGGCTAGGGCCGGGGCCAGCGCTCGGGGCGTCCCAGCAGGAACCCCTGCAGCAGGTCGCAGCCGAGCTCCACCAGCACGCCGCGTTCGGGTTCCGTTTCGACGCCCTCGGCGACGATCGGGATCCGCAGCTCGCGGCACAGCTCGACGAGCGTGCGCACCAGCGTGCGCTTGATCGCGTCGCGGTCCAGGCCGCGCACCAGAGCCATGTCCAGCTTGACGAGGTCCGGCTCGAGCGCCGCGAAGCTGTTGAGGTCGGCATAGCCGGCGCCCAGGTCGTCCACCGCGATCCGGTAGCCGAGCGCGCGAAGCCGGCGCACGCGCGCTTGCAGGTCGGGCACGCGGTCGAGCGCGGCGCGCTCCGTGATCTCGAGCACGACGCCGCCCGCGCGGCCGGCGAGCGCCGTCTCGGCGGCGAAGAGGGCCTCGTCGGTCAGGTCGTCCGCGTGGAGGTTGACGAAGACGCGCCCCGGCGGTGCGCCGGCTGCGACCGCGCCACGGACCGCGCGTCCGAGCACCCGGACACGGTCGAGCCGCTCCGCGACGTCGAACAGCGCCCCGGGGTCGCCCAGCGCCCGGGAGTCGCTGCGGACGAGGGCCTCGTGGCCGAAGAGGGACGAGTCGGCTGCGCGCAGGATCGGCTGGTACGCCATCCACAGCGTGGCCAATGCACCCGCGAAGGCCGCCTCGGCCGAGGCGCGATCGCCCATCAGCCGGCGCGTCTCGCCCAGGTGCGCGAGGGCCTGCCGCTTCCAGCGTGCGAGCCGGCCCAGCCGCACGGCCGCTTCCACGGCCTCGGTCAGCTCCAGGGCCGCGACCGGCTTCAGCAGGTAGCGCAGCGCCCCCAGCTCGAGCGCGGTGATCGCCGACGGCATGCTGGGGCGGCCGGTGATCAGGATCACCGGCAGGTCCAGGTCGGCCTCCCGCACGCCGCGCAGGAGCTGCAGGCCGTCGCAGCCGGGCATCGAGATGTCGCTGACGATGGCGTCGAGCCTCTCGCCGCGCAGGCGCGCGAGCGCTTCGGAGCCCGAGGCGGCGACCTCCGCCTCGAATCCCGCGTTGCGCAGCACCTCGCCGACGACGAAGCCGACCTCGGGGTCGTCGTCCACGACGAGGACCCTGCCCGCGCTCATGCCCGCGGCTCCGGCAGCGACACGAGGAAGCTGCTGCCCCGCTCCGGGCCCTCCGACTCCGCCCACGCGCGTCCGCCGTGGCTCTCGACGATGCGCCGCACGAGCGCGAGGCCGATGCCGGTTCCGTCCCGCCGCATGCCGACCGTCTCGAACAGACCGAACACGCGCTCGAGGTTCTCGGCCGCGATGCCGGCGCCGTTGTCCCTCACGTAGACGACCGCCTGGCCGCCCTCGCGCCCGCGCGAGCCCACGACCACGCGCGGGCTCGCCTGGCGGCCCGTGTGCTTGGCGGCGTTGTCGAGCAGGTTCTGCAGCACCTGGACGAGCCGCGCGCGGTCGCCCAGCACCACCGGCAGGCCGGGCTCGATCACCAGCTCGACGCCGGCCTCGGCGAGCCGGCCGTGGGCCAGGGCGGCGGCCTCGCGCGCCACGCCCTCGAGCTCCACCGGCCCGGGGGTGTTGATCACGCGTCCCGCTCGCGACAGCGCGAGCAAGTGCTCGAGCAGGCGCTCCATCTGGCGCACGGCCCCCTCGATCCGTCGCACGTCCGCGCCCAGCTTGTCGACCTCCCCGGCGCGCGCCTGCCGCTCGAGGAATCCCAGGAAGCCGCGGATCGTGACGAGCGGGCTGCGCAGATCGTGCGACACCACGTAGGTGTAGGCCTCGAGCTCGGCGTTCTTGGCGTGCAGCTCGCCGATCAGCGCCTCGCGCTCGGCCTCGACCTGCTTGCGCGGGGTCACGTCCTGCACGGCGCCGTAGATGCCGACGAGGCGCGAGCAGCCCGCGTCCCAAACGGGGTGGGCGTACACGCGCACCCAGCGCAGCTCGCCGCTGCCGGTGAAGGTGCGGACCTCGCTCACGGCCGGCCGGTTCGCGCGCAACTCGGCCATCGCGCGGGCGTCCTCGTCCGCGTCGTCGGGATGCAGCGCCGCGCGCCAGCCGCCGCGTGCGACGTAGTCCTCGAAACGGTAGCCGGTGATCGGCTCGAAGGCGCCGGCGACCCAGTCGAGCACCAGCTCGCCGCCGGCCCCGAGCCGGGTCGAGAAGGTGTAGTCCGAGATCACCTCGGAGATGAGCCGGTACTTCTCTTCGCTCGCGCGCAGCTCGGCCTCGCGCTCGTGCAGCTCCCGTTCGGCGTGGTGCCGCTCCTGCAGCTCGAGCCGCGCGCGCTCGAGCGCCTCCTCGACGACCCTGCGATTGATCTCGACCAGCATCACGACGGCCACCAGCAGCGACACGAAGGCGAGCGGCGTCGACAGCATCGGCTCGAGCTGCTGGCGGACGAGCGTGCCGCGCAGCTCGGCGACGCCCAGCGCCAGGATCCAGGCGGCGCTGCCGGCCGCGACGCCCAGCATGGCCCGGCCTCCGAGCAGCAGGCCGGCGAGCGCCACGGCGATCAGCAGGATGCTCGTGCTGGGGGTGCGCAGCGTCCCGAGCGCCGCGCCGGCGCCGGCGCCGTAGGCGAGCAGCGCCGCGATCAGGCCCCAGCACGCGAGCCGCGGCCGGCCGAGCCGCAGCGCCACCAGCAGGCCGAGGGCCGCGAGGCCCAGCCCCGCCTGCATCGCGAGCACGGAGGCCGGCGCCCGGCGGCCGAGCAGGCCGCCGAGCAGGGCGAGCGGCGCGAGCATCGCGGTCAGCACCAGGCAGGCGCGCGCGATCCTGACGCGCGCGCTCGGATCGACGTGCGGGAAGCGCAGCGTGAACGGCCGCCGCAGTCCCGACAACCAGCGCGCCGGCGCGCTCTCCTGCATCAGGGCTCGAGGGGCAGGGTGAAGTAGAAGGTCGAGCCCTGGCCGGAGCCCGCGGACTCGGCCCAGGTCCGGCCGCCGTGGGCCTCGACGATGCGGCGCACCAGCGCCAGGCCGACGCCTGTGCCCTCGGCGCGCGGGTCGAGCTTCTCGAACAGGCGGAACACGCGCGTGACGTGGCGGCGCTCGAGGCCCTGTCCGTTGTCCCTGACGTAGATGGGCCGCTCGGGTCCGCCGTCGTTGCGCCAGCCGATCTCGACCTGCGGTCGCGGCTGGCTTCCCATGAACTTGACCGCGTTCTCCAGCAGGTTCTGCAGCACCTCCTGCAGCCGCCGCCGGTCGCCGCGCACCACCGGCAGCGCCGGGTCCACGCGCACGCTCACGCCTCGCCGATCCAGGCTGCCGCGCAGCAGCTCGACCGTCTCGCGGGCGAGTTCCGCCAGCGCGACCGGCTCGGGCGGGCTGACCACGCGCCCGATGCGCGACAGCTCGAGCAGGTCGTCGAGCAGGCGGCGCATCGTGTGGCTGGCCGAGGCGATGCGCGCGAGGTTCGCTTTCACGCGATCCTCCGCCCCGCGCGCGAGATCGGCCTCGATCAGGCCCGCGAAGCCCTGGATCGTCACCAGCGGGCTCTTGAGGTCGTGCGACACGGTGTAGTTGAAGCGCTCGAGCTCGGCGTTCTTGCCCTCGAGGTCGGCGATCAATCGCTCGCGTTCGAGCTCGGCCAGGCGGGCCCGCGTCACGTCCTCGACGCTGGCGACGACGCCGTCGAACTCGGACTGCGGCCCCTGGAGGGGCGTCGCGCTGATCGAGAGCGTCATCGGGGTGCCGTCGGGCCAGGCGATCTCCTGCTGCGCCCCGAAGATCGAGCGCCGCTCGCGGGCGGCCAGCGCCAGCGGGCCCTCCTCGGGCGGCAGCGGCGAGCCGTCGTCCCGCAGCAGCCGCCATTCCGGTGCGAGGTAGCCCGCATCCGGCGGATCGGCGCGTCGCAGCCGCAGCAGCGTCTCGGCGCGCGGGTTCGCGAAGCGGATGCGCTGCCCGGCGTCGAGGCGCAGGATCGCGACCGGGCTCGTCTCCATCAGGCGCGAGACGAGGTCGCGCTCGACGCGCAGCGCCGCCTCCTGCGAGCGCAGGTCGAGGGCCATTCGGTTCAGCGCGCGGGCCAGCTCGCCGAGCTCGTCCTGCTCGGCCAGCAGCGCGCTCGGCTGCAGCGGCTCGTCGGGCTGGCCCGACGCCAGGCGGGCGGCGACCTCACCCATGTCCCGCAGCGGCTGTGCCAGCGTGCGCGACACGCGCGCGCTGATCAGGCCGCCCAGCAGCAGGGTCAGCCCGAGCACCGCTGCCGCCAGGTAGACCAGCGAGCTCAGGTAGCCGGTCCACAGCCGGCCGGTGCCGCTCTCGATGCTGCGCAGCGAGGAGTGCAACGCGTCCTCGCCCAGCACCAGCACCGCCCAGCCCGCCACGGTCTGACCCTCGCGGATGGCGAAGCGCAGCTCGACGCTGCCCTCACGCCGCTCGAGCAGCGGCCCCCAGGGCGCGCCTGCAGGCAGCGGCCCCTCGAGCTTCTCGCCGTAGCGCCGGTTCTCCGGCGTGCCGTCGGTGAGGACGTGGCCCTGGCCGTCGGAGACCTCGAAGCGGTGCACCGGCAGCCAGATCCGCACCTGCTCGATCTCCTCGGCGAGCCGCTCGACGTCGAGCTGATAGGCCGGGTTGAACAGGCGCCCGCTCAGGTACGCCGCCGCGCCCTTCAGCGCCGTCTCCGCCTCCGCCGACTGGCTGGCCACGATCGCGTCGCGGATCTCGCGCTGCAGCACGTGCGTGCGGCGGAAGGCGAGCAGGCCGGCGGCGGCGAGCGCGCTGCCGACGACCGCCAGCGTCAGCAGCGAGAAGTAGGCGGCGTAACGCGCGCCGAGGCCGACCCTCACCGCGCAGCACCCACGGCCGCCAGGGTTTGCTCCCAACCGGCCAGGGCCCGGCGATCGCTCGCGGTCAGGGGCTCGAGGCGCGTGATGCCGGTCGCGAGATCGAGGGCCGCCTTGCCCCTCGGGTCCGCGGCCAGGCCGAGCAGCAGCGTCTCCAGCCGGGCGCGGGTCTGGCGCGAAAGCGCGCTGCGGAACGACAGCAGGCCGCGCAGGATCGGGCGCGTCTCGTGGAAGAGCCGCAGGCGATCGCGCATGCCGGCGGGCAGCGCCTGCCAGTCCGCCTCGTTGAATGCGCCGGCGTCGCCGCGTCCGTGCAGCACCCAGACCGCCTGGTTGACCTCGGCGCCCGCCAGCACGTAGCGCACGGCGCCGGGCCCCGCGGGAGTGTCCGGCGGAACCGCCTGCAGTCCGGCCCGTCGCAGCTCGGCCACCGGAAGCGCGAAGGCCGATGTCGAGCGCAGCGCCTGCAGCACCAGGGTGCGGCCGCGCAGGTCCGCCAGGCCGCGGATCGGCGACTCCTTGCGCGTGAAGAAGACGCTGCGGTACTCGCGCTGGCCGCGGCGGACGACCACCAGCCGCGGCTCGAGGCTGCGGCTGCGCGCCCGCAGCATCAGCGACGGGAAGACCGTCTCGATCACCACGTCGACCTCGCCGGCTCGCAGGCGGCGCGCCAGGTCGTCGAGGTCGCGCGCGATCACCAGCTCGCCGACGCCGATGCGGTGGCCGGCGAGCTTCTCGCGCAGCAGGCGGATCAGGTCGTCGTAGATCCGCAGCATGCGGTCCGGCTCGTTCGCCTCCTCGGCCATCACGCCCAGCCGGATCGACGCTTCGGCGGGCGCCGCCCGCCCGGGCGCTTGCGCCGCCGCGGCGCCCGCCAGCAGCGCGCCCGCCAGCAGCCCCGCCGTCAGCGCCCGCTCCCGCCTGTCTCGCACCGCCGCCGCCTTCTCCTGCCGATCGCGGACGCATCATATGCCGGGGCGGAACGCCCGCGCCTCGGCGGCTGCCCGTGGGATAGCATCTGCGCGCTGTGCCTCGCATCCTGGTGGTGGACGACGACGACCTCGTACGCGACACGGTGCGCGACATCCTCGACGCCGAGGGCTTCGAGGTCGCCGTCGCGCGCAACGGCGTGGAGGCCCTGCGGGTCCTGGAGGGCCAGGCGCCGGACCTGGTGCTGTCCGACGTGATGATGCCCGAGATGGACGGTCACCGATTCTACGAGGAAGTCCGCGCGCGGCCCGAGTGGCTGGCGGTGCCGTTCGTGTTCCTGACCGCCCTCGGCGAGAAGGTGGACGTCCGCTACGCGAAAGCGCTGGGCGTCGACGACTACCTCGTGAAGCCCGTCTCGCGCGACGACCTGATGCTGGCCGTGCGAGCCCTCCTGCAGCGGCGCGCGCGTCTCGAGCAGGCTCGCGAGCAGCAGATCCTGCAGGTCAAGGAGGCGATGACCGTCGCGCTGGCTCACGAGCTGCGCACGCCGCTGACCTACCTCGCCGGCTACGCCGAGCTGCTGCAGGAGGCGCGCGAGCTGAAGCCGGAGGACCTGCGCACCGCGATCGAGGGGATCGCGCGGGGCACCGAGCGCCTGAAGCGGCTGGCCGAGGACCTCGGCCAGCTGGTGGCGCTGCGCTCCGGGGAGGCACAGCGGCGCCACCTGGAGCGCCGGCGGCGGATCGACGACCCCGGCGCGCTGCTCGGCCGCGCGTTGCAGCGGGTGAGCCCGCTGGCGGCCAGCCGCGGCGTGGAGCTCGTCGAAGACGCGCCCCCGGGGCTGCCGCCCCTGCTGGGCGACCCGGACGCGCTGACGGATGCGTTCGCCCGCCTGGTCGAGAACGCGGTCAAGTTCTCGAAGCCCGGCGGCGGAGAGGTGCGCTTGCGGGCGCGCGCAGGCAACGGACGCCTGCGCGTCGAGCTGTGCGACGCCGGGGTCGGCATCCGGCCCGAGGAGCTCGAGCGCGTCCTCGGCCTCTTCTACCAGTCCGATCGCAAGCGGCTCGAGCAGCAGGGCACGGGCTGCGGGCTGACGATCGCCCACGGCGTCTTCATGCTCCACGGCGGCACGCTGGAGATCGCCAGCCAGCCCGGCCGCGGCACCACCTGCAGCGTCGAGCTGCCCGCGCTCGGGCCGGCGGCGCCGGTCTCTGGAGCCCCGGCAGCGTGAGGTCGGCTTCTGTGCTAGAAACCGGGGCGGAGGCGGTTTGGCCAGCGGAAGCCTGAACATCCTGCTCGTCGAGGACAACCCCGATCACGTGGAGCTGATCCGCCGCGGATTCGCGGAGCGCTCGAAGCGCGTCGAGCTGACCGTGGTGCAGGACGGCGAGCAGGCGCTCGATTTCCTGCTGCGGCGCGGCGCTTTCGGCGTCGACCCGCGGCCAAGACCCGACCTCGTGCTGCTCGACCTGCGGCTGCCCAAGCTCGACGGCTTCCAGGTGCTGCGCCAGATCAAGGCGTCCCAGCAGTTGCGGCGGATCCCCACCGTGATCCTGACGACCTCGGACGCGGAGAGCGACCTGGTGAAGGCCTACGCCGAGCACGCCAACAGCTACCTCGTGAAGCCGGCGGACTTCGAGCGCTTCGTGGCGCTCGCCGCCAACGTCGAGGAGTACTGGTTCGAGTGCAACCGCCAGCCGCGCTTCAGCGAGCCGGGCGGACCGGCCTGAAGCCCCGGCTTCGGCCGCCGCCAACGCGATGACCGCGCGCGTCCGCGAGGTCCTGGTCGTCGAGGACGACGACGCTCACGCCGAGCTGATCGAGAGGGCCTTCGAGCGCGCAGAGGGCCTGCGCATCGCCCGCGCCTCGTCGCTGCGAGAGGCGCGGGAGCGCCTGCTCCAGCGCCCGCCGGCGGTCGTGATCACCGACCTGCGGCTGCCCGACGGCGACGGGGCCGAGCTGATCGGCGATCCGGGGACCGCGCTGTGCCCCGTGATCGTGATGACCAGTTTCGGCGACCAGACGATCGCGGTCGACGCGATGCGCCACGGCGCCCTCGACTACGTGGTCAAGTCGGACGTCACCTTCGCGGAGATGCCCCGGATCGCGGAGCGGGCGCTGCGCGAGTGGAGCCACCTGATCGAGAGGCGGCGCGCCGAGGAGGCGCTGCGGCGCAGCGAGGAGCAGTTCCGCTCGCTGATCGAGAACGCGCTCGACCTGATCGCCCTGGTGGAGCCCGACGGCCGCGTGCGCTACGTGAGCCCGTCGCTGATGCGCATCCTGGGCTGGTCGCCCGCGCAGGTCGAGGGCCGCTCCGTGCTCGAGCTGGCCCACCCGGAGGAGCGCGAGCGGCTGCAGGAGCTGCTGGAGGACGCGGTGTCCGCGCCCGGCCAGCCCCGCTTCTCGGTGCTGCGCGTGCCCGACAGCAAGGGCGACTGGCGCAGCCTGGAGGTGGTGGCCAGCCTCGCGCGGGGCGCCGAGGCGCCCGCCGTGGTGGTGAACGCGCGCGACATCACCGAGCGCCTGCGCGCCGACGCCACCCGCGCCGAGCTGGCCGATCAGCTGCGCCAGGCGCAGAAGCTGGAGACGCTGGGGACGCTCGCGGGCGGCATCGCGCACGACTTCAACAACATCCTGCAGGCGCTGATGGGCTGCACCGAGCTGGCGCAGGCCAGCATCCCCGAGCAGGCGCCCGCCCGCCGCTACCTCGACCGCTCGCTCGAGGTGGCGCGCCGCGGGCGCGACCTGGTGCGCCAGATCCTCCAATTCAGCCGCCAGGAGACCCGCCACCTGGAGCCGGTCGAGCTGCAGAGCGTCGTCGCCGAGGTGACGCGGCTGCTGCGGGCGACGCTGCCGCCGGGCATCGAGCTGCGCGAGGCAGGCCGGCTGCCCGGCCGGGTGCTCGGCGACGCCAGCCAGCTCCACCAGGTGCTGGTGAACCTGGCGACCAACGCGCGGCAGGCGATGGGAGCCAGGGGCGGCGTCCTCGAGATCGGCATCGAGCGCCACGCTCTCGGCCCCGGCCAGCCGGGACCCGCCACCCTGGCGGCGGGCGGCTACCTGGCGATCTGCGTGTCGGACACCGGCCCGGGCATTCCCGCCGAGATCCGCGAGCGCATCTTCGAGCCGTTCTTCACCACCAAGGCGGTGGGCGCGGGTACCGGGCTCGGCCTGTCGGTGGCGCACGGCATCGTCAAGAGCCACGGCGGAGCGATCCTGTGCGAGAGCGAGGTGGGACGGGGCACCCGCTTCCGCGTGTTCCTGCCCGAGAGCGGCCATGCAGCGGCCGCCGCCAGCGAGCGGGCGCAGCAGGCCGCGGCCACTCGCGCGCGGCTGCTGCTGGTGGACGACGACGAGAGCGTGCTGTTCGTCGGGCGCAGCGTGCTCGAGAGCATCGGCCATCAGGTGGCGGCGCTCGCGAGCGGGCCCGAGGCGCTGGAGCTGTTCGCCGGCGATCCCGACGCCTTCGACGGCGCGATCCTCGACGAGGTGATGCCGCGCATGACGGGCTCGCAGCTCGCGGTCGAGCTGCGCCGCCTGCGGCCGGGGCTGCCCGTGATCATCGCGAGCGGCCACGGCCTCCCGGCGGGTGCGCCGTCCCTGGAGGGCGGCAGCGTGCGCTTCCTGGGCAAGCCTTTCGAGGCCCGCGAGCTGGCCGAGGCCGTCGAGTTGCTGCTTCGGGGCGATGCGGTGGCCCCGCGGGTGCCGGGCTAACCGGGACCCGGCGGCACGCCGGCGGGCTCGGGGCCGGGCGCTTCGGCCAGCGTGAAGCAGAAGGTCGAGCCGTGGCCAGGGCCCTCGGATTCGACCCAGATGCGCCCGCCGTGGCTCTCGACCACACGGCGCGCGATCGCCAGCCCGAGGCCGGTGCCGCCGGCGTTGGCGTCGAGCCGCTCGAACAGCCCGAACACGCGCTCGCCGTGGCGCGGCTCGATGCCGAGGCCGTTGTCGCGCACGTAGATCACCGCCTCGGCCCCGCCGTGCTCGCGGCGGACGCCGATCTCGATCCGCGGCCGCGGCTGGTCGCCCATGAACTTGGCGGCGTTGTCGAGCAGGTTCTGCATCAGCTGGGCGAGGCGCAGCCGCTCGCCGTGAACGGTCGGCAGCCCCGGGCCGATCTCGACCTCGATGCCCCGGTCGGCCAGCCGGCCGGCCACCTGGTCGCGCGCTTCGGCCGCCAGCGCCGCCAGGTCGACGGGCTCGCGGGCGTGGCGCAGCCGGCCGATGCGCGACAGCTCCAGCAGCTCGCCCAGCAGCAGGTCCATGCGGTCGGCGGCCGCGCGCACGCGCGCGGCGTCCTCCTCGACGCGCTGCAGGTCGCCGCGCCGGGCGGAGCTCAGGATCGCGCCCAGGAAGCCCTTGACCGTGACGAGCGGGCTGCGCAGGTCGTGCGAGACGGAGTAGGTGAAGCGCTGCAGCTCCGCGTTGCGCTCGCCCAGCTCGTGGATCAGCCGCTCGCGCTCCTCGCGCGCGCGGTGCCGCTCCATGGTGTCGATGCAGAGCAGGGTGGCGCCGACGATGCGGTCCTCGACCCGCACCGGCCCGACCTGGATCGCGTAGCGCCAGCGGTCGCCCGGCCCCGTGCCCATCTCCGCCTCGAAACCCGTGACCTCGCCGCTCGCCAGCGTGCGGCTGACGGCCTCGCGAGCCGCCGCGAGGTGCGGCGCTTCGAACAGCTCGAAGACGTCCCGGCCCAGAAGCCTCGCCGCCGGGGCGGGATCCAGGTTCACGAACGTCAGCGTGGCCCGGGCGTCCACCACGAGCACGGTCAGCGGGGCGTCCTGGATCAGAGCCCGCCAGCGCGCCTCCGACTCCTGCAGCGCGAGCGCGTGGCCGCGCGAGCGAGACAGGCTGCGGTCGAGCCGGTAGATGATCAGGCTGAGCACCAGCGCGTCGATCCCCAGCAGCAGCAGGGCCACGACGAGCGAGTCGAGGGTCAGCTCCGGCGACCAGGGCGTTCGCAGCCGGCCGCTCGCCTCGGCCTGATAGAGCGCCGCCGCGACCAGCAGGACCAGCGGACCGAAGAGCAGCGGGCCGCGGCCGCCGAGCAGCAGGCCGGCGATCGCGAGCACCAGGGGCAGGCCCAGGAAGGTGACGTCGTGCAGGCCGTAGCCGGTCCAGGCGCTGTCGGCGAGCACCCAGAGCACCGCCACGGGCAGCGCGAGGCCGGCCACACTGAGCCGGCCGCGGCGGGCCGCCCACAGGCTGAACAGCACCGCGGCCGTCGCGAGGTAGCGGTGCCAGGCGTCGGGCGGCGGGGTCAGGTGCCCGTAGAGGGCTGCGACCAGCAGCGCGCCGCAGAGGACGTGGACGACGCGCAGGCGCTCGTTCGCCTCGTCGCCGCCGAGGTCAGGCAGGCGCAGCCGTTCGAGCAGGCGCGAGAGCACGAGACCGCGGGGATTATAGGGTTACGATCCCGGCATGCGCGTACGCTCGACACTCACCGCCGTCAGCCTCGCCTCGCTGCTGGCCGTGGCCTGCGCCTCCGGCCCGCGGCCCGCCTCACCGGCGGCGCCCGCCTCACCGGCCGCTTCGGCCTCGCCCGCGGCGCCGCCGGCCGCCCCGGCCCCCTCCACGCTGGCCGCTGCCGTGCCGGCGCCTGCGACCGCGCCCGCGCAGCCGACCGCCATCCGCTGGGTCCGCAGCTCCGCCGAGCACGAGGCGGCGCTGCTGCAGGCCTTCGGCCTCGCCACCCGGCTCGTCGAGCAGCAGGCCGCGGTTCGCGCTGCGGGGACCTGGGCGGTCATCAGCGACGCCGACGAGACGCTGATCGACAACTCCGAGTACATGAAGGAGCGCGCGGCGCTCGGCCAGCCCTTCACGCGGCCGACCTGGAAGGCCTGGTGCGCGCGGCGCAGGGCGACGCCGCTCGCCGGTGCGCTCGAGTTCGCCGCTCGCGTGCGCGCCCTCGGCGGCCGCCTGGCGATCGTGACCAACCGCACCGGCGACGAGTGCCCGGACACCGACGCCAACCTGCGCGCGATCGGCCTGCCTTTCGACGCGCTGCTGTGCCGCGTCTCGCAGACGGAGCTCGGCAAGGAGTCGCGCTTCTCGGCGGTCGAGGCTGGCACCGCGGCGCCCGGTCTGCCGCCGCTCGAGGTCGTGCTCTACGTGGGCGACAACGTCTTCGACTTCCCCGGCCTGCGACAGGAGCACCGCGACACGAAGCAGGAGCTGGCCGCCTTCGGCAGCCGCTTCGTGATCATCCCGAACCCGATGTACGGCTCCTGGGAGCGCCTGCCGGAGCGCTAGCCGTTCGCCGGGTCGGCTCCCACCAGCGTGCCCGCGAGCTGGACCGGCTCCAGGCGGGGACGCTTGCACGCGCGCCCGTCGCCGGACGAGCGTCCACGCGCATGCCGCCAGAGCCAGGGCAGCAGGTGCCGCCGCGACCAGCGCAGCTCGGCGGCCAGCGACTCCCGCAGGCGGCGCGGCGGTGCGGGCGGCAACGGCTCGAGCCAGGAGCCGTCGCTTCCGGGCAGGCCGAGCGCGTGGGCGAGCCCGGCCGCGATGCGGGCATGGCCGGCCGAGTTCGCGTGCAGCCGGTCGTCGCTCCAAAGCCGGGGGTCGGAGGCGACGGCGTGGGCGGCGAAATCGACCAGGATGGCGCCGCTGGCGGCGGCGGCCGCGCGCAGGCGATCGTTGAGGCCGAGCACGCGGGGCGCGATCCGGCGCGCCGAGGGCATCACGGGCGTCAGGTCGGGCAGGGTGAAGGTCAGGGCGACGGCACCTTGATCGACCAGGGCCCGCAGCATGCGCTGCACGTCGGCCGCGACGGCGCCGGCGTCGAAGTGCGGGGCGACCACGTCGTTGGTGCCGCAGAAGACCGTGGCCAGATCGGGCCGCATCGTGAGCGCCGGTTCCAGCTGCTGGTCGAGCACCTGGCGCGTGCGGCGGCCGCGCACCGCGAGGTTCGCGTACAGCAGCGAGCCCTCGGCGGCCGCCACCTGCTCGGCCAGGCGGTTGGCCCAGCCGCGGAAGCCGCCCCGGCCGTCGGGGTCGTCGAGGCCCTCGGTGGAGCTGTCGCCGAGCGCCACGTAGCGCGAGAAGCCCATGGCGCAGATCCTAAGCGCTGACCGGGGGGGCGCGTGCCTCGGGCCGCCCGCGGGGAGATAATCCCAGCATGACGAAGAACGCTGCGTACTCGATGGGCCCCGGCACCTTCGAGGTGCCGATGGCGATGCACGCCGGCGCACGCGTGCGGCTGGTCGAGCGCCTGCGCCGGGCCGGGGCGCCCGCGTCGGCCGTGGTGCTGCTGCAGGGCGGGGCCCAGCAGAGCAAGTACGACACCGACCGCGAGCTGCTGTTCCAGCAGGAGAGCTTCTTCCAGTACCTCTTCGGCGTGAAGGAACCGGGCTTCTACGGGGCCGTCGAGGTCGGCAGCGGCCGCGCGCACCTGTTCATGCCGCGTCTGCCTTCCGAGTGGGCGGTCTGGATGGGGAAGATCCACCCGCCCGAGCACTTCGAGGAGCTCTACGCCGTCGACGCCGTCCACTACGCGGACGAGATCGCGGCGACGCTGCGCGGGCTGAAGGCGGAGCCGCTGCTGCTGCTCACGGGCCGCAACAGCGACAGTGGCAGCGTGCTGCCGCCGGCGAGCTTCCCCGGCATCGACGCCTTCCGCAGCGACAGCGCGCTCCTGCACACGGAGCTGACCGAGTGCCGCCTGCGCAAGTCGCCCGAGGAGCTGGCGCTGCTGCGCGCGGTGAACCTGGTGGCGAGCGCCGCCCACGTCGAGGTGATGCGTCGTTGCCGGCCGGGGGTCAAGGAGTACCAGCTCGAGGCGGCGTTCCTGCACGAGATCTACGCGAAGGGCGGCTGCCGCTTCTCGGCCTACACCTGCATCTGCGGCTGCGGCCCGCACTCGTCGATCCTGCATTACGGCCACCAGGGCGCGCCGAACGACGGCACGCTGCGCGACGGCGACATGTTCCTGAACGACTCCGGCGCCGAGTACCACGGCTACGCCTCCGACATCACCTGCAGCTACCCGGTGAACGGCCGCTTCAGCAGCGAGCAGCGCGCGGTCTACGAGACCGTGCTGCGCGCCAACCGCGCGGTGCAGGCCGCGATGAAGCCGGGCGTGCCCTGGCCCGAGATGCACCGGCTGGCCGAGCGCGTCACCGCCGAGGGGCTGCGCGAGATCGGGCTGGTGAAGGGCTCGACGCAGGAGCTGCTCGCGAACCACGTGCCGGCGCTGTTCATGCCGCACGGCCTCGGCCACCTGATGGGACTCGACGTCCACGACGTCGGCGGCTACCCCGAGGGCGTCTCGCGCATCGACGAGCCCGCGATCCGCAGCCTGCGCTGCGGCCGCAAGCTCGAGGCCGGTATGGTGATCACCGTCGAGCCGGGCATCTACTTCATCGAGGCGCTGCTCGAGCCCGCGCTGGCCGATCCCAAACGCTCGCGTTTCCTGGCGCCCGACGTGGTGCGGCGCTTCGCGGGCTTCGGCGGCGTCCGCATCGAGGACGACGTGATCGTGACCCAGACGGGCGCCGAGAACATGACCTGCGTGCCGCGCGAGCAGCGAGAGATCGAGGCGGTGATGGCGGGCGGGGCCTGGGAGCCGCGCGCCGCCGCCTGAGCTCGGCTGTCGACGCAGCGGGGGCGCGACGCGGGCCGGGCCTGCAGCTCGGTCTGTGCGGCATATAGCCATTGACAATATATCCCTAGTGGATATATTCGGCGTATGAGCCCGCGCGAGCCCGACGATCCCCGGTCCCTGCTGCCCCTGCCGCCGGCCAGCTTCCACATCCTGTTGGCCCTGGCTGACGCCGAGCTCCACGGCTACGCGATCATCCAGGAGGTCGCGGCGCGCACGGGCGGCGAGGTGCGGCTGGGAGCGGGCACCCTGTACCGCACGATCCAACGCCTGCTGGAGCAGGGGCTGATCCTGGAGACGGAGGACCGGCCCGCGCCCGAGCTCGACGACGAGCGCCGGCGCTATTACCGGATCACGCCCTTCGGGGCCGACGTCGCGCGCGCCGAGACCGCGCGCCTCGAGCGGCTGTTGAAGCTCGCGCGCCGCAGCGGGCTGGCACACCAGAAAGCCTGATGCGCGGCTACCGGCTGTTGCTGCACCTCTACCCGGCCTCCTTCCGCGCCGAGTACGGCGTCGAGCTTCTGCGGCTGCTTGCCGTGCGGCGGCGCGAGACCGGCCCGGGCCTGCCGCTCGTCGGCTTCTGGCTCGCCGAGCTGCGCGACCTGCTGGCGAGCGCGGCCGGGGTTCACGCCGACCTGCTGCGCCAGGACCTGCGCTACGCCGCGCGCAAGCTGCGGGCCGCTCCCGGCTTCGCGGCGACGGCGGTGCTGGTGACGGCGCTCGGCATCGGCGCCAACACCGCCGTCTTCTCCGTCCTCGACCGCGTGCTGATCCGGCCGCTGCCGTTCCCGGAATCCGACCGCCTGGTGAAGCTGTGGGAGCGCGTTCCCCAGTACGCGCGCATGGAGGCCTCGCCCGCGAACTTCCGGGACTGGCAGCGCCTCGCGCGCTCGTTCGAGGCGATGGGGGCCTACCAGGCCGATGCCGCGCTCAACCTGGTGGGCGAGGGGGAGCCGCGCCGCCTGCAGGCCGCTGCCGTGAGCGCCGATCTGCTGCCGCTGCTCGGGGCGCTGCCTCAGCTCGGCCATCTATTCGCGCCGCGGGACGATGCCGAGGGCGCGCCCGCTACCGTGCTGCTCAGCCACGGCCTGTGGCAGTCGCAGTTCGGCGGCGACCCGGACGTGATCGGGCGGCGCGTGCGCCTCGACCAGGAGGTCCACGAGGTGATCGGCGTGCTGCCGGCGGGCTTCAGCTTCCCGGACCGCGAGACGCTGCTGTGGACGCCGCTGCGCCTCGGCCCCGCCAGCTTCGAGGACCGCGACAACAACTACCTGAAGGTCGTGGCGCGCCTGAAGCGCGGCATCGCGGCTGACGACGCGCGCTCCGAGCTGTCCCTGATCGCCGCGCAGCTGGAGGCGGCCTATCCGGCGGAGAATGCCCGCACCGGCATCACGCTGCGCCTGCTGCGCGACGAGGTCTCCGAGCAGTCCCGCCTGCTGCTCTCGGCGCTCTTCGCCGCGGCCCTCTGCGTGCTGCTGCTCGCCTGCACCAACCTGGCGGGGCTGCTGCTGGCGCGCGCGCTGCGGCGCCGCCGCGAGCTCTCCGTGCGCGCCGCCCTCGGTGCAGGCCAGGAGCGGCTCGTGCGTCAGCTGCTCACCGAGAGCCTGCTGCTCTCGGGGCTCGGCGGCGCGCTGGGGATGCTGCTTGCCGCCGGCGCGACGCCGCTGCTGGCGCGGCTGGTGCCGAGCTCGCTGCCGCTCGACGGCGCGTCGCTCCTCGACACGCGGGTGCTCGCGTTCGCGCTGGCGCTCAGCCTCGCGACCGGCCTGGGCTTCGGCGTGGTGCCCGCGCTGCACAGCTGCGCCGGAGCGGGCGTCGGCGGGCTGCGCGAGGGCGCGCGTTCGCAGATCGGCGGCGGCCGCGAGCGCTTGCGCTTCGCCCTGGTGGTGGCGCAGGTCGCGGCGGCCGTGGCGCTCGTCGCTTCGTCGGGCCTGTTGGCCCGCGCTCTCGCCAGGGTGCGCGCCGTCGACCCGGGCTTCCGCGCGGAGGGCGTGCTGGCGGTCGGCACGCCGCTGCCGCCGGCCAAGTACGCGAGCGTGCCGCTGCGCGTCGGGCTCTACGCGCGCGTGCTCTCCGAGGTGCGGGCGCTACCCGGCGTCTCGCACGCCGCCTACGTCAGCTTCCTGCCGATGGCGATGGGGGGCGGCATCTGGCCGGTCGGCCTGGAGGGTCGGCCGGACGACCCCAGCGAGCAGCGGCGGGCGAGCCTGCGCTTCGTGAGCACGGGCTTCTTCGGGGCGCTCGGGATCCCGCTGAAGCGCGGGCGCGACGTGAGCGAGGGCGACACGGCCGAGACGCCGTTCGTCGCCGTGGTCAGCGAGTCGTTCGCCCGCGAGCACTGGCCGGGACAGGACCCGCTGGGCCGAGCGTTCAAGTTCGCCTTCAGCGAGAGGACCGTGGTCGGCGTCGTCGGCGACATCCGCGTGCGCGGGCTGGAGCGGCCGAGCGAGCCGCAAGTGTACCTGCCGTACGGGCAGGTTCCGGACGGCGGGCTGGTGTTCTACACGCCCAAGGAGCTGGTCATCCGGGCGAGCCAGGACCCGGCCTCGCTGGCCCCGGCCGTGCGCGGCATCCTGCGCCGGGCCGATCCCGAGCTGCCGATCGCCAGCGTGCGGCCCTTGAGCGGGGTGCTGGACGACGAAACGGCGCCGCGCAGGACCCAGCTTCTCGTGCTCTCGACTTTCGCGGCGCTGGCCCTGCTGCTCGCCGGCCTCGGCATCCACGGCCTGCTGTCCTACACCGTCTCGCAGCGCATTCCGGAGATCGGCTTGCGCCTCGCCCTGGGCGCCACGCCGCGCGGGATCCTGGGCCTGGTGGTCGGCGACGGCCTCGCGGCGAGCCTGCGCGGGGCCGTGATCGGCCTCGGCCTCGCCTACCTCGCCGGCCGCAGCATGCAGGCCCTGCTCTTCGGGGTGCCCCCCGGCGACCTCGCGGCCAGCCTCGCCGGCGTGGCGCTGGCCGTGCTGATGACGCTCAGCGGCAGCCTGCTGCCGGCGCTGCGCGCCCTGCGCGTCGACCCGACGGTCGCCCTGCGCGCCGATTCCTGACGGCTCGCCCTGCGCGCCGATTCCTGACGGCTCGCCGGAGCCGGCCGCTCGCCTAACGACGGGTGGGGGGCTCGCGGAGCGCCTGCAGCTCGCTGCCGCTCGCCTCGTCGGCGGGCGCGGGCTCCGCGGCCGGCGGCAGCCGTCTGGGCGGCACCCTCACGGCGGCGGTCTCGGCGGGCACCCGCCGCACCGGGATCGCGTAGCGGCGCCCGGCCCGCAGGAACGAGCCGCGCAGGCCGTTGGCCGAGCGGATCGCCGAAGCCGAGACGCCGTAGCGCCGGGCCAGGCCCGACAGCGTCTCGCCCCGGCGCACGCGGTGCCAGACGTTCGGCGGCGGCACCAGGCCGGAGGCGACCAGCTCGCGGTAGGCGAGCCGCCCGCAGTCCTGGGCGAGCGGGTTGTAGAAGCGCACGTGCATGTGGTCGCGATGACGGCGCTCGTGCTGGATGATCGCGCCCTTGCCGGCCGTGCGCCGGCCGAAGATGTCGTCCAGCCAGTCGCGGTCCTCGCCCTGCTCGAGCGCGTGCGCGAAGAGCAGGCGCTGCAGCGAGCGGTCGATGAAGATGCGTTCGACGTCGGTGCCGGTCACGAGTCCTCGCACCAGCGCCCAGGTGCGCGCGACGTCGAGCGAGCGGGCATCCGCCGCCCGGAAGTCCGTTTGCGCGCCGGCCTTGTAGAAATACCCGACGTCCGCGTCGCGCCCGCTCTGATGCGAAGCGTGCCGGTTCAGGCGACCGCCATCGGCACGGCTGATGTCTCCGATCACGAGCCGCGGTGTGGCGGGGAACTGGCGGTGGACCCCCTCGATCGCCTGGCGAAGGTAGGCGATCGTCTCGGCGGTGCCCCAGGTCTCCCTGGCATCGCGCAGCGTCCACAGCGGGCCCTCGGTCATCGCGACGGGGTTCACCAGCAGGCCGGCGTCCGGCGTGCCGATCGAGAGCGAGACTGGAGAGGCGGCCAGCGGGGCGTCGACGCCGCCAGCGACGTCGTCCGCGGGCGCTTCGGCATCCAGCCCGGGTTCCGGGCCGAAGGCGTCCGGATCGTCGGCGTCGAGGCTGTCGACGCCGGCGAGCTCGGTCGGAGGCGCGGAGAGATCCGATTGCACGGCGACGCCAGCGGTATGGGGGGCGGCGGCCGCCGCAGGCTCTGCCGGCCGTGGGCCGGGCACCGGGCAGGCGACCGGCACCGGCGCCGGGGCCTGCGGTCCCTCAGCGCGCGCCGGGACGAGCCACTGCCCGAGCAGCGCGGTCGCCAGGATCGCGCGCGCCGCGCGGCGCTGCGACGTCATGCCTGCTGCCCCATCGGCTCTTCCTCCGCCCTCGAGTGGACGCCCGTCACGGCCCCGGCGCGGGCGGGGCAAAAGCCCTGAGAGTTTGCCAGAGTCCGGAGCGGTTTTGTGCGGCCGGCCATTATTGATGGCTCGTTTGGTAGCCTCGGCCGATGACGAGTCGCTGGCGGGTCCTGCTCCGGGGCGGGACGCTCCTCGCGCTGCTGCTGGCCGTGGCCGTCGCGAGCGCCCGCTACTGGCTTCCCGAGCGCTTCGCCGTCAACGGGCCGATGCTCCAGATCCTCACCGGCCGGGGAGTCCCTCCGCCCCCGGCCGAGGTCTGGCAACGCCGTTTGCGCGCGCCCGCGGGCTTCTCGATCGGCCGCTACGCCGAGGGCCTCGCCCGGGTCCGCCTGCTGCGCGTGACGCCGGCCGGGGACCTGCTCGCCAGCATCCCGCGCGACGGCCGCATCGTGCTGCTCGAGCGCGACGCGAACGGGGACGGCCGCGCCGACGGGTTGCGCACGCTGATCGACGGGCTCGAGCGCCCGCACGGCCTCGACGTCCACGGCGGCTTCCTCTACGTCGCGGAGGCGGGCGCCGTGGCGCGCGTGGGCTTCGACCCGGCCGCGCGGCGCCTGACGGGTCCGGTCGAGCGGATCGTGACGGGCCTGCCGGTGGGCGGCAACCACTGGACGCGCACGCTGCGCGTCGGCCCCGACGCCAAGCTCTACCTCTCGATCGGCTCGAGCTGCAACGCCTGCGTCGAGGACGACCCGCGTCGCGCGGCGATCATGCGCTTCGAGCTCGACGGCAGCGCCGGCCGCGTGCACGCGAGCGGGCTGCGCAACGCCGTCAGCTTCGACTGGCGCCCGGGCAGCGCCGAGCTCTACGCCACCGACAACGGCCGCGACCTGCTGGGCGACGACTTCCCGCCCTGCGAGCTCGACCGCATCGTCGAGGGTGGCTTCTACGGCTGGCCGTTCGCCAACGGGAACCGGGTGCCCGATCCGGACTTCGGCGCGGGACGCGCGGCCGAGATCGCGCGCTCGATCCCGCCGGTGCACGCCTTCCGCGCGCACAACGCGCCGCTCGGGATCGCCTTCCTGCGCGGGCTGGCGCTGCCGCCCGACTACCGCGGCGCGGCGCTGGTGGCGCTGCACGGCTCCTGGAACCGCTCGCGCAAGGACGGCTACGAGGTGGTCTCGCTCCACTTCCGGCGCGACGGCTCGCTCGAGGAGCGGCGCTTCCTCTGGGGATTCGAGGAGAACGAGGACGTGATCGGGCGACCGGTCGACGCCGCCGAGGGCCCCGACGGCGCGGTCTACGTTTCCGACGACTACGCGGGGTCGATCTACCGCGTCGCCTTCGGCGAGGCTGCGGGTCGAGCGGCTGGGGCCGCGCTCCCACCGGCGGCGCGCCCGGACCCGCTCGCCGGGCTCGCCGCGCCCGAGCGCGAGTCGCGCGCGGCTCGCGGCGCGGCGCTCTACGCACGGCTCGGCTGCGAGCGCTGCCACGAGCCGGGGCAGGCGCAGGGCGTCGTGCCGCGCCCGCTGGCCGGCCTCGCGGACCGCTACGACGTCGCGGCTCTCGCCGCCTTCTTCGCGGCGCCCACGCCCCCGATGCCGGCGATCGAGCTCACGCGCGGGCAGGCGAACGATCTGGCGATCTTCCTGCTCGCGACGCGCCGCTGAGACGCGCCCGGCTCAGGGGCACCGGTAGACCACGGAGTTGACGTTCATGCCGGCGCCGACCGAGGCGAAGACCACCACGTCGCCGGGCTCCAGGCGCTGGTCGTCGAGCTCCGCCCGCCAGATCATGTCGAGCAGCGTCGGCAAGGTCGCGACCGAGTTGTTGCCGAGCAGCTCGATCGTCATCGGCATGATGCCGGCCGGGATCTCGGCGACGCCGTAGAGCTTGAACAGGCGCTTGAGGATGGCCTCGTCCATCTTCGCGTTGGCCTGGTGGACGAGGACCTTGTCGACGTCGCACAGGGTCAAGCCGGCCCGCTCGAGGCTCTGGCGCACGACAGCGGGCAGCGTCTGCAGCGCGTACTCGTAGAGCTTGCGGCCGTGCATCTTGAGGAACAGGCGGTCGTCCTCGAAATCGGGGTCGTACGACGGCCCCATCCAGAGCAGCCGCGCGTGCTCCAGCGTGTCGGAGCGCGCCGCGTGGGCCAGGATGCCGGCCTCGCCGGCGTCTCGCCGCGCCTCGAGCACGACGGCACCGGCGCCGTCCGAGTAGATCAGGCTGTCGCGGTCGTGCGGGTCCGAGACGCGCGACAGCGTCTCGGCGCCGATCACCAGCGCGCGCGAGGCGTCGCCCGAGCGCAGGAAGTAGTCGGACTGGATCACCGCCTGCAGCCAGCCGGGGCAGCCGAAGGGCAGGTCGTAGGCGATGCATTCGGGGTTGGCGATGCGCAAACGCTGCTTCACGCGCGCCGCCAGCGTGGGCACGAAGTCGGAGCGCGGGTTCTCGGCGCGCACGTCGCCGAAGTTGTGGGCGACGATCAGGTAGTCGAGCGTCTCGGGATCGACGCCGCCCGCCAGCGCGCGCTCGGCGGCCACCACGGCCAGGTCCGAGGCGACCAGGTCGTCGGTCACGTAGCGGCGCTCCGCGATGCCGGTGATCTCGCGGAAGCGGGCGACGATCTTCGGGTTGTCGGTCGCCGCGAACGGCTTGCCGTAGTCCTCGTACAGCCGGTGTCCGAGGAAGTCCTCGTTGGCGATCGCGCGCTGCGGCGTGCAGCGACCGGTGGCGACGATTACCGAGCGCCGCGCGTCGCTCATCGCTCCGCGGCCTCGGCCCCGACGGCTCTGCTCCGCCCCACGCCTTGCCTCCTGTCCGGTCGCCGGAAGCCGGGATTGTACCCGCCCTCGGTCGGGCTCGCGGCTCCCGGCGCAAGCGGACGGCCGGGGGCGTTCGCTATGTCACGCAAGACGCCCGCCTGCCGGGGCCGCACTCGCGGCGCCGTCGAAGCAGCGGCGGGCGTCAGAGCAGCGTGCTGGCCAGCTCCGCCAGGTGGCTGCGCTCGCCCTTCACCAGGTTCACGTGGGCGAACAGGTCCTGGTCCTTCATGCGGTCGATCAGGAAGCTGAGGCCGTTCGACTGGCTGTCCAGGTAGGGCGTGTCGATCTGCTGGATGTCGCCGGTGAACACCACCTTCGAGCCCTCGCCTGCCCGCGTGATGATCGTCTTGACCTCGTGCGGGGTCAGGTTCTGCGCCTCGTCCACGATGAAGAACACGTGGTCGAGCGAGCGGCCGCGGATGTAGGCGAGCGGCGCGATCGAGATCTTCTCCTGCTCGATCATCTCCGAGAGCGCCTTCGACTCGCGGCTCTCGCGCGGCAGCCGGTGCCGGATCACGGAGATGTTGTCCCACAGCGGTTGCATGTAGGGGTCGAGCTTGCTCTTGACGTCGCCTGGCAGGAAGCCGATCTCGCGGTTGCCGAGCGGCACCATCGGCCGCGCCAGGTAGATCTGGTTGAACTCGCGCCGCTGTTCGAGCGCGGCCGCCAGCGCCAGCAGCGTCTTGCCGGTGCCGGCGCGCCCGGTCAGCGTCACCAGCGAGACCTCGCTGCGGGTCAGCGCGTCGAGCGCGAAGATCTGCTCGGCGTTGCGCGGCTCGACACCGTAGGCCGCGCGCTTGACCACGCGCTCGAGCGTGCCGTGGGCGCGGTTGTGCAGTGCCAGCGCGCTCAGGCTGCCGTTGCGCATCACCAGGTAGCGGTTCGGGTGCAGCGTGAGGCCGGCGGGCACCTCGGCCGGCACCTCGGCGACCGGTATCGAGTGCGGCTCGGCGTGTAGGCGCGCGATCACGTCGGAGGGCAGGCCCTCCCAGCAGGCGGTGCCCGAGTAGAGCCGCTCGACGTGGCGCACCTTGCCGGTGGTGTAGTCCTGCGCCACCAGGCCCAGCGACTTCGCCTTCATGCGCAGGTTGACGTCCTTGCTCACCAGGATCACCTGGCGCTCACCGGGGCGCTGCGCGCCCAGCGCCTCCGCCAGCGCCAGGATGCGGTGGTCGGGCTTGCTCTGGGCGAAGGCCTGGTACACCCGCGGCGCCTTCGGCTCGCCGACCTCGACGAACAGCCGGCCGCGACCTTCGCCGAGCGGCAGGCCCTCGGTCAGCGGGCCCTCGCCCGCGAGCTCGTCGAGCTCGCGGATGAACTGGCGCGCCTCGAGATTGATCAGCTCGTTGCCGCGCTTGAAGCGGTCGAGCTCCTCGAGGACGACGATCGACAGCGCGACGTCGTGCTCCTGGAAGTTGTAGATGCAGGTGTGATCGAAGAGGACGACGTTGGTGTCGACCACGAACAGCTTCTTCATCTTTCCTCGCTGGGTCTCGCCGCCGGGGACGCCGGCGGCGGGGGTTCCCGCAGGGCGCGGGAGGACGCAGCCCCAAGGTTGGACGGAGCGGGCGACGGTGCTGGCAGATCCAGAACGCTCAGGTGATCCGCTCAAGTGAGACTAGTGTAGGACCTTAGCTTTCAGGATGTAAAGCCTCTTTATTGCAGGATTTCCTTCAACACTGTCGGCGTGGAACCAGCCGCGCCGGGAGCCGCCTCAACGCCCCGGCTCAGGTGCGAGACGGTGGATCCGGCCGCCCTTCATGACCAGCCGCACCCGCCGCAGCGCCAGCAGATCGACTGTCGGATCTCCCTCCACTGCAACGAGATCCGCCAGCAGGCCCGGCGCGATCCGGCCGAGCCGATCCGACTGGCCGAGCAGCTTCGCGTTGACCGACGTGGCGGCGAGGAGCGCCTGCCCGGGCGCCATCCCGGCGCTCGCCATCAACTCGAGCTCGCGTGCGTTGTCGCCGTGCCGGAAGACGCCGACGTCGCTGCCGCAGCCGATGACGACGCCGCTGCGCAGGGCGGCGCGGAAGGAGCCCTGGGCCGCGCGCATGTTGGGGGTCGGCTCCGCGCCGCGCCGGTGGCCTTCGAAGTACTGAGCGTAGGCCTCCCCTGCGGCGAGCGTCGGCAGCAGCGCCACGCCGCGCTCGGCCATCAGCCGGAACACCTCTTCGGTGCCGCCGCTGCCGTGCTCGATCGTCTGCACGCCCGCGAGCGTCGCGCGCCGCATCCCCTCGGGAGTCGCGGCGTGGGCGGCGACGGGCCGCCCGGCGCTGCGCGCCTCCTCGACGAGCGCGCGGAGCTCCTCCTGCGAGAAGGTGGGCACGGCGGCGCCCCCCGGCCCGCGCCGGTAGTCGGCGTACACCTTGATCCAGTCCGCGCCGTGACCGACCTGCTCGCGCACGGCGCGCACGACCTCGGCGATGCCGGTCGCCTCCTGCGCGCCTTTCGGCGGAACGAAGCTCGGCGCGAAGCCCAGCGGCCCGGGCCCGTAGCTCGCGGTGGCTGCGATCGCGAGCGTCGCCACCTGCAGGCGCGGCCCCGGGATCCGGCCCTCGTCGATCGCGCGCTTGACCGAGAGGTCCGCGTAGCCGGCGCCCTCGGTGCCCAGGTCGCGCAGCGTGGTGAAGCCCGCGGCCAGCGTGCGCTCGGCATGCAGCACCGCCGCGATCGTGCGGTAGGCCTCGGGCTCCTTCAGCACCTGGTCGTTCCAGAGCGTCTCGTCGTAGGGGTGGAGAAACACGTGCGAGTGCGCGTCGATCAGGCCTGGCAGCAGGGTGGTCCCGCCCAGCTCGACGCGACGCGCGCCCTCCGCGCCGCGCAGGCCTGCCGCCGGCCCCGCCGCCTCGATGCGATCGCCGGCCACCAGCACCGCCCAGCCCGCATGCGTGCCACCCGCGCCGTCGAAGACGCGGTCGGGGAGCAGCAGCACGCGCTCGGGCGCGGGGCCGGATTTCGCCTGCGCGAGCGATGGCCCGGCGCTCCCGGCGAGAAGCGCTGCGGCCCAGAGTGTGGCCAGCCCGGTTCGCATGGATCCTCCTCGGGACGCGATGGCCGAGTATGGGCCCGCCACGGCTCCGCCCTCAAGCCGCACCCGCGCGCCACGCGCGTCCGGGCTCCGCTAACATTGAGGTCGTGACCCGCCGCCGCGTGCTCGCCGCCCGCGTGCTCGCCGTCGTGGCCGACGGCCTTCAGCTCGGGCTGTTCCCGCTCTTCGTGGGCGGCGCTCTGTCCGTGATGAACGACGTGCTCGACGTGCTGGTCGCCGCCGGCATGATCGCGCTCGTCGGCTGGCACTGGGCCTTCCTGCCGACCTTCCTGGCGGAGCTGGTGCCGGGCCTCGACCTGGTGCCGACCTGGACGATGGCCGCGCTGCTGGCGACCGGCCGCGGCGCGACCGAGACCCCGGCCGTTCCGGGCGCGCCCGGCGTCCCGCACGCGCCCGCGCCGGGTCCGGTGATCGACGTGACGCCCGTCGACCTGGCGCGGCCGCCGGGCGACGACCGCAAGACCCCCTGAGGCCACGAGGTGCCCCGCATGAAGCCCGTCCGCGTTCTCCCGCTGCTCGCCGCGCTGCCGCTCTCCGCCGCGCTCGCCCAGTCCCCCGCGCCGGCCGTCCCGCCGATCGACGGCGAGGCCGTGCTCGGTCACATCCGCGTGCTCGCCTCCGACGAGTTCGAGGGTCGCGCGCCGGGCACCGAGGGCGAGAGGAAGACGGTGGCGTATCTGATCGAGCAGTTCCGCAAGCTCGGCCTGCAGCCCGGCAACCCGGACGGCAGCTACGTCCAGAAGGTGCCGCTCGTCGGCATCACCGCGAGCCCCGCGCCGCTGGTCTTCCGCAAGGGCGCGCAGGCGCTCGAGCTGCGCTGGCGCGAGGACGTCGTGAGCTGGACCAAGCGCGTCAGCGAGGAGGCCGCGATCGACGCCTCCGAGGTCGTCTTCGTCGGCTACGGCGTCGAGGCGCCCGAGTTCCAGTGGGACGACTACAAGGGCGCCGACGTGCGCGGCAAGACCCTGGTGATGCTCGTGAACGATCCGCCGCTGCCGGACCCCGCCCAGCCGGGCCGGCTCGACCCGAAGCAGTTCGGCGGGCGCGCGATGACCTACTACGGGCGCTGGACCTACAAGTACGAGGAGGGCGCACGCAAGGGCGCGGCCGCGGTGATCCTGGTCCACGAGACCGGGCCCGCCGGCTACCCGTTCTCGGTCGTCCAAGGCAAGACGGCCGAGCAGTTCGACCTGGTGACGCCGGACCGCAACATGGGGCGCGCGGCTCTCGAAGGCTGGATCACTCTCGACAAGGCGAAGGCGCTCTTCGCGCTGGGCGGCCAGGACTTCGGCGCGCTCAAGCAGCAGGCGCTGACGCGGGCCTTCCGGCCGGTGCCGCTGGGCGTCACCGCGTCCATGAAGCTCCGCAACACGCTGCGCACGATCGACTCCACGAACGTCGTCGCGAAGCTGCCCGGCGCCGATCCGGCCGTGCGCGACGAATTCGTGGTCTACACCGCGCACTGGGACCACTTCGGCGTCGGCGTGCCGGTGAACGGCGACCGCGTCTACAACGGCGCGCTCGACAACGCGAGCGGCACCGCCGGCCTGATCGAGGTGGCGCGCGCTTTCACCCGCGTGACGCCGGCGCCCAGGCGCTCGATCCTGTTCCTGGCGGTCACGGCGGAGGAGCAGGGCCTGCTCGGCTCACAGCACTACTCGGTGGCCCCGCTCCACCCGCTCGCGAGGACCCTGGCGAACGTCAACATGGACGGCCTCAACCTCTACGGCCGCACCAAGGACGTCGAGATCACCGGCTTCGGCGCTTCCGAGCTCGACGACTACGCGCGGAAGGTGGCGGCCGAGCAGGGCCGCCGCGTCGAGCCCGAGACGGAGCCGGAGAAGGGCTACTACTACCGCTCCGACCACTTCCATTTCGCGAAGCAGGGCGTGCCGGCGCTGTCGGCGGGCGCCGGGCTCGAGTACGAGGGCAAGCCGGAGGGCTACGGGCAGAAGAAGCGCGACGAGTACGTCGCGCTCGACTACCACGCGCCCTCCGACGAGATCAAGCCGGACTGGGACATGTCCGGCGCGGCGCAGGACTGCGAGTTCTACATGAAGGTAGGGTACCTGGTGGCGAACGCCGCGAAGTACCCGGAATGGGCGCCCGGCACCGAGTTCCGGGCGACGCGCGAGCGGATGCTGAAGGCGGCGGCCGCTACTCGATGATCTGCAGCTCCCTGACGCCGGCGTCCGTCGCGGTGCCGGCGTCCACGTACCCGATCGCACCCGGCGTCGCCTTCACGTAGGCGAGCACCTCCGCGTCCGAGGGCTTCACCGGCGGCGGCGTCAGGCGGCCGAGCGAGATCTGCCGGGCCCAGTAGTTCTGGACGGCCGCGACCGGCTGCGACAGTACGCCGGTCGAGAATGCCGCACGCACAGGGGACTGCGACGACTGGTCGACCGGCATGATCTGGACGCCGTTGCCCCAGCGGGAGGTCTGGCGCAGGAACACGGCGTTCAGCACTTCGCGCTTGATCTGGGTGCCGCCGATCGACGGGTGGGCGACCAGCTTGACCTCGGCGGCGGCGGCGGCGCCGCCCGCGAGCAGCAGCAGCGGCAGCGCCAGGAACGGCAGACGGCTCCTCATACGATCTCCTCTCATGATCCGGGACGTCAACGCACGGTCACCGCGCGCACGCCATCGAGCGGTGCGCCGGGGGAAACATAGCCGATCGCTCCGGGATTCGAGCGCACGAAGGCGATCACGTCCTCGTCGGAACGCAGGATCTTGGGCGGCACGTCCCGGCCCGAGAAGACGACCACCTGCCAGTGCGCGGCGACGCCGTCGGCGTCTTTCTGGTGCACGTCGTTGCTGAACGCCTGTCGCGCGGGCGAGTTGCGCTCCTGGTCGACCACGGCCACCGAGCGGCCGTCGGGCCAGCTGGTGACCTTCTTCATGAAGATGCGCGCGAGCTCCGCCTTGCTCAGGCCGGAGGCCGGGTTGGCGGGGTTGACGATCACGCGGTAGGCGCTCTGGGCCGCGGCGGCGCCGAAAGCGGGCGCCGCGGCGAGCGCGAGGGCGAGGACGGCGGCGGTTGTCGGTCTCATCTGTCTTCTCCCTGCGCTCAGAACGAGAACTGGGCGCCGACCACGACGACGTTCGTGGTGCCCTCGATGGTGCCGAGCACGGCGCGCAGGCCGGCGGCCGCGGGACGCGCGATCATGTTGCCGTCGACGTTGTAGCCGTTCAGCTTGAGCACGAACTCGGGGCTGACCCAGTAGTTGAGGGCCAGGCCGAACGACTCGTGGTGGGTCAGCGCCTCGGGCACGTCGTCGCTGCCGGGCGCCAGCTCGATGTCGGAGCTCTCGTACTGGGCGGCGAGCTGCCAGTGCTTGCCGAGCTTGTAGGAGGCCTCGGCGTAGAAGCTCTTGACGTCGGCGTCGCGCGCGAGCGCGCCGAACCACTCGCCCCGCGCCGCGAAGGCGTTCTTCTGGTACTGCGCGCGCAGGTTCACCCAGGTCGCGTTCTCGGTGACGGAGTAGGGTTGCAGCGGCCCGTCCTCGATGCGCTGCCGGACGTCGTTCGCGTAGAAGACGGTGCCGCCGGCGTCGAGCCCCTTCTCCGGCGCGGCCAGCAGCAGGCGGCCGCCGATCATCTCGCGCCCGACGATCTGGGACCGGAGCGTCCCGATCGTCGGTGTTCCTGTCGAGGGGTCGAAGCCGCTGACGTAGTCCGTCGAGAACTCCTCGAAGCGGATCTCGCCGCCGAAGGCGTCGTACTGGATCTCCCATTGCTCGCCGAGCGGCTTGACGCCGGTCACGCCGACCCCCACGTAGGCTTTCGGGATCAGGCCGAGCGGCCCCTCGTAGAACTGCGGCAGCAGGTAGAAGGGCCGCACCGTGCCCACGTCGTAGACCTCGGTGTAGACGCCGAACGGCACCGGGGCCTTGCCGACGCGGAACCTCAAGGCCGGCGACTGGCTCCACTGCGCGAAGACGTAGTCGAGCTGGAGGCGCTTGTCACGCAGATCCTCGCCCCAGAACGCCTGCGAGCGGATCGAGAGCTTCTCCATCGGCTGGGCGGCCAGGTTCAGGGCGAAGTAGTAGTTGTTCCACTCGCCGTCCTCGCTCGCCACGTAGCCGTAAGTATTGTCGTTGTCGGTCTTGCCGAACGTCCAGCCGCCGAAACCCTGGAGCGAGTAGCGCTCCTGGTTCTGGGCGGCCGCTCCGCTGGCCGACAGCAGGCTCGCGATCACGAACGCGGCCCGCAGCGGCCGACTGCCGATGCTCATCTTTTCCCCTTCCTCGTCGCGGGCACTCCGCGCCCCGACGAGGCCCTATTGGGCAAGCGGCGTGCCGCCCGTCCGTTCCTCCGCTTCAGCCCCTGCAAGTCACTGTGCAGAATGGTCCAGGACCGGTGCGGGGCGTGGGTTCCGAGCCGGTCGCATCGTCTGGAATCTGGACGCGGATCCGAGCGCAGGAAGGCTCCCCTGCGCCGTCGCCGGCAGCCGCGCGACTGAACCTCCCGCCGCCGCGCAGCGTAGATTGCCGGCAGGCCCCGCATGGAGGTGAAGGTGGGCGACTGGATCAGGGATCTGAGGCACGGCGCGCGCATGCTGCTGCGCCGTCCGGGCTTCACGGCGGCCGCGGTCGCCTCGCTGGCGCTCGGGATCGGCCTCAACACCACCCTGTTCAGCGTGGTGAACGCAGTGCTGCTGCGCGAGACCCCGGTCGAGCGCCCCGAGCGGCTGGTCGAGGTCTACTCGAGCGCCAGCGAGGAGATTCCGCACCTCACGACCTCCTATCCGGACTTCCAGTCGATTCGCTCGGGCAGCGACGCGCTGTCTGGCCTCGCGGCCCATGCCTTCGTGCGCGGCATCCTCTCGACCGGAGGCAAGCCCGTGCTCGCCACGGGAGAGGCCGTCACCTCGAACTACTTCGACCTGCTGGGCGTGCGGCCCGCGCTCGGTCGCGGCTTCCTGCGCGAGGAGGACGCGAGCGAGGGCGCGGCCGCCGTCGTCGTGCTCAGTCACGGCCTGTGGCAGCGCCGGTTCGCGGGGCGCCCGGCCGTGCTCGGCGAGCCGCTCGACCTGAGCGGCGTGAAGTACACGATCGTGGGCGTCGCCCCGGCCGGCTTCGCCGGCACCCTGCCGGGCCTCGAGCCGGAGTTCTGGGTGCCGGTGACGATGGTCGACAGCCTCAACTTCTCCGGCGTGCAGAGCGCGACCGACGACGATCCCGGCAGCACCCGGCTCACGCGCCGCGGCCAGCGCTGGCTGTTCGTGAAGGGCCGCCTGGGGGAGGGCCGCAGCGTCGAGCAGGCGCGCGCGCAGATCGACACCATCTTCGCGCGGCTGCGGGCCGAGCATCCGCGCACCAACGAGAAGGTGAAGCCGAGCGTGCTGCCCGCCGCCGCGATCCGCTTCCACCCGATGCTGGACGGCTACGTGAAGGCGGCCAGCGCGACCCTGCTGGCGGCCGTGGGGCTGGTGCTGCTGATCGCCTGCGCCAACGTCGCCAACATGCTGCTGGCTCGCGCCGCCGCGCGGCGGCGCGAGCTGGCGGTGCGGGCGGCGATCGGCGCGAGCCGCGCGCGCCTCGTGCGGCAACTCCTGAGCGAGAGCCTGGTGCTGGCGGCCGCCGGCGGCAGCGCCGGCGCCCTGGTCGCCTACTGGGCGGGGCGCGTGCTCACGGGCCTGCCCAGCGACGGCCTGCCCGTGCCCGTCCATTTCGACTTCCGCGTGGACGGCAGCGTGCTGGCCTTCGCCGCCGCGGCCTCGCTGCTCACCACGCTGCTCTTCGGCCTGGCTCCGGCCTGGACCTCGTCGAGGCCCGACCTGGTGCCGGCGCTCAAGGCCGACGCGACGGGCGAGGGCCCCCGGCGCCGGCGCGTCAGCCTGCGCGATGCTCTCGTGGTCGGCCAGCTCGCGATGTCGCTGCTGCTGCTGGTGGCGGGCGCGCTGCTCGCCCGCGGGCTGCTCGTCGCGCGCGGCCAGGATCTCGGCTTCGACCCCGGCCCCGTCTCCTCGTTGAGCTTCAACCTGCAGATGAACGGCTACGACCAGGAGCGCGCGATGGCCTTCCGGCAGCGCGCGAGCGACGAGCTGAGGCGCCTGCCCGGCGTCTCGGCCGTGGCCTTCGCCTCGCGGCTGCCGCTCGCGCCCGACGTCAACATGGAGGGCATCCGGATCCGGGGCGTGCACGCGCCGACGGACGAGCCTGTGCTGGTGGACGCGGTCTCGGTCGGCCCCGACTATTTCGCCGCCGTCGGCGTGCCGTTGCTGGAGGGCCGGGGGTTCAGCGAGGAAGAGGTCGCGTCGGGGCGCCGCGTGGCGGTCGTCAACCAGGCGTTCGCGCGCCGCTTCTTCCCCGGCCGCAGCGCGCTCGGCCAGCGGGTCCACACGCAGGGCTTCGAGGCGGCCCCGCACGAGATCGTCGGGGTCGCCAGGGACCACAAGGTACGCTCGGTCGGCGAGGAGCCCCGGCCGTACCTCCACCTTCCCGCCGAGGCCGGCCGCGGCGTCTCACTCGTCGTGCGCACGCAGACCTCCGCCGAGGCAGCGCTGCCGATGCTGCGAGAGGCCGTGCTGAAGCTCGAGCCGGACGTCGTGTTCACCGAGGACGTCGGCGCGGCGCAGATCGCCGCCACCACGCTGGCGCCGACGCGCATCGGGGCCGCGATCCTCGGCGCCTTCGGCGCGCTCGCGTTGCTGCTTGCGGCCGTCGGCCTCTACGGCGTGATCGCCTACTCGGTGAGCCTGCGCACGCGCGAGCTGGGGGTCCGGATGGCGCTCGGCGCGCGGCCGGCGGACGTGCTGCGGCTGGTGCTCGCGCAAGGTGGCCGCCTCGCCCTTGCCGGCACGGCAGTCGGCACGGCGGCGGCGGCGGTCGTCGCGCGCGTGCTCGAGTCGCTCCTCTACGGCGTGAGCGCCGCCGACCCGCTGGCCTACGGAGCTGCGGCGGGCCTGCTGCTGTTGGTCGCCGCGGCGGCCAACCTGGCGCCCGCGCTCAGCGCGGCGCGCCTCGACCCGATGCGGGCGCTGCGCAGCGAGTAGGGCCGCACCCCCGCTGCGCAACGCCACGTGAAGCGGGTGGACGCACGGGTGCGTCGCCCGGTGCCTCGACGCCACAACTGAGCCACCCACGAGGTCGCGGGCGCTGGTCGCCGATCGCCCCCCGTGATGGGACAATCGGGCGTTTCGAGGGAGAACGAGCCATGAAACGTGTCGCGGGTTCGGCGTGGTCACTGCTGCTTCTCGTGCTCGCGACCGGACCTGCGCTCGCGCAGGCGGGCGTCAGCGGCTACTACCGCTACCCGGTGCTGCACGGCGACACGCTGGTGTTCACGGCGGAGGGCGACCTCTGGTCGGCCGCGGCCGTCGGCGGCGTCGCGCGCCGCCTCACCACGCACCCCGGCGAGGAGAACCATCCTGTGATCTCGCCCGACGGGCGCACGCTCGCCTTCACGGCCCGCTACGAGGGGCCCGCCGAGGTCTATACGATGCCGCTCGCGGGCGGCCTGCCGGTCCGGCGCACCTACGAAGGCGAGGCCGCCGTCGCCACGACCTTCACGCCCGCGGGCGAGCTGGTGTACGCGACGACCCACTACGCCACGCTGCCCGACCTCCAGCTCGTCGCGCTCGACCTCGCGTCCGGTGAGCGCCGCCGCATTCCCCTCAGCCAGGCGAGCGAGGCGAGCTACGACGGCGATGGGCGCACGCTCTATTTCGTGCGGCCGGCCTTCCACAACAACGTCACCCGCCGCTACACGGGGGGAACCGCGCGCCGTGTCTGGAAGTTCACGCAGGGGGCGGGCGAGGCCGTGCTGCTGAGCGCCGGCTACGCCGGCGAGAGCCACACGCCGATGTGGTGGAACGGGCGCGTCTACTTCGTCAGCGACCGCGACGGGACCATGAACCTGTGGTCGATGGACGAAGCCGGCGGGGACCTCCGGCAGCACACGCGTCACGACGGCTTCGACGTGCGCTTCGCGTCCCTGTCGGCGGGCCGCGTCGCCTACACCCTGGGCGCCGACATCCGCCTCTACGAGATCGCCTCGAACCGCGATGCACTGGTGCCCGTGACGCTGGCCTCGGACCTCGACCAGCTGCGCGAGAAGTGGGTGAAGAAGCCGATCGAGTACCTGACCTCGGCGCACCTGCACCCGAAAGGCGAGTCGGTCGTGCTGACCGCGCGAGGCCGCGTGTTCGTGGCCCCCGCCGGAGCCGGCCGCCTGGCGCAGGCCTCGCGCCGCCCGGGCGTGCGCTACCGCGACGTGGTGTTCATGCCCGACGGCAAGTCGCTGCTCGCCCTCTCCGACGCGAGCGGTGAGCTCGAGTTCGTCACGCTGCCGTCGAACGGCGTGGGTGACGAGACGGCGCTGACGCGCGACGGCGGGCTGCTGCGCTTCGAGGGCGTCCCCTCGCCCGACGGCCGTTTCGTCGCGTACTCGGACAACCACAACGAAGCCTGGCTGTTCGAGGTGGCGAGCAAAGCCCGGACGCGCCTGTCCACGAACGAGGAGGGCGTCGCCGACTTCGCCTGGGCGCCCGACAGCCGGTACCTCGCCTTCTCGCAGCAGGCTCGCAACAGCTTCGCGCAGATCCAGCTCTACGACGTTCAGCGCAAGTCGCTCGTCGCGCTGACCAGCGATCGCGCCAACAGCGTCAGCGCCGCCTTCAGCCCGGACGGCCAGTGGCTGTACTTCCTGTCGGACCGCAACCTCGACTCGGCGGTTGGCGCGCCCTGGGGGCCGCGGCAGCCCGAGCCGTTCTTCGCGAAGCCGATGAAGATCTACCAGCTCGCGCTCAAGCAGGGGCTGCGTTCGCCCTTCAAGCCGGCGGACGAGCTGCACCCGGACGCGCCCGAGAAGCCGGAGGGCGAGGAGAAGGCGAAGGCCGTCGACGGCAAGGGCGGGACGAAGGCCGCGGAGGCGAAGCCGGCGGCCAGACCGCTGGAGATCGACCTCGAGGGGATCCAGCAGCGGCTCTACGAGGTGCCCGCTCCCGCCGGCGACTACGCGAAGCTCTCCGTGGGCGCGAAGGCCCTGTTCTGGAGCTCGACGCTGCCGGCCTCGGACGACAAGACCGAGCTGATGGCCATGGAGATCGGCAACCAGGAGCCGAAGCCGGCGAAGCTCGTCGAGGACGTGCGCGGCTACGAGCTCTCGCGCGACGGCAGGAAGCTGCTCGTGCGCCGCCGCGAGGAGCTGCTGGTGTTCGACGCGGGCGTCAAGCCGCCGGCCGACCTCACGAAGGCGCGCGTCGACCTCTCGGCCTGGAGCTTCCCGCTCGACGTGCGCGAGGACTGGCGGCAGATCTTCGTCGACGCCTGGCGGCTCGAGCGCGACTACTTCTACGACCGCGGCATGCACGGCCTCGACTGGAACGCGATGCGCGACAAGTACCTGCCGCTCGTCGAGCGCGTGACGACGCGCGACGAGCTGTCCGACCTGATCGGCCGCGTCGTCGGCGAGCTGCAGGCGCTGCACACCAGCGTTCGTGGCGGCGACCTGCGCCAGGGGCCGGACGACGTCAAGGTGCCGACGCTCGGCGCGCGCCTCGTGCGCGACGCGGCGGCCGGCGGCTGGCGGATCGAGCACGTCTACCGAGCCGATCCCGACTACCCGCACGAGCGCTCGCCGCTGGCGGATCCCGAGCTGGGCATCGCCGAGGGCGACGTGATCCTCCGCGTCAACGGCGTCGACACGCTGTCCGTGGCGCACCCGAACGCGCTGCTGCGCAACCAGGGCGGCAAGCAGGTGCTGTTGCGCGTGCGGCCGGGCCGCGGCGGCGAGCCGCGCGACGTGGTGGCGACGCCGACGACCGAGGAAGCGAGCCTGCGCTACGCCGACTGGGAGCTGTCGCGCCGGCTGCGGGCCGAGCAGCGCTCGGGCGGCCGCGTCGGCTACGTGCACCTGCGCGCGATGGGGGAGAGCGACGTCACCGCCTGGTACCGCAGCTTCTACCCGGTCTTCGATCGCGCCGGCCTGATCATCGACGTGCGGCACAACCGCGGCGGCAACATCGACAGCTTCATCCTGGAGAAGCTGCTGCGGAAAGCCTGGATGTACTGGAAGAGCCGGGCGGGCGAGCCGAGCTGGAACATGCAGTACGCCTTCCGGGGCCACATGGTCGTGCTGATCGACGAGAACACGGCCTCCGACGGCGAGGCGTTCGCGGACGGCTTCCGCCGCCTGGGCCTCGGCAAGCTGATCGGGGTGCGCACCTGGGGCGGCGAGATCTGGCTCGGCTCGCAGAACCGCCTCTCGGACGGCGGCCTGGCGCGGGCGCCGATGATGGGCGTCTACGGCCCCGAGCGCCAGTGGCTCATCGAGCAGCACGGCGTCGAGCCGGACATCGAGGTGCAGAACCTGCCGCACGCGACCTTCGGCGGGCAGGATGCGCAGCTCGAGGCCGCCATCGCGGAGCTGCTCGCCCAGATCGAGAAGGACCCGCGGCCGGTGCCGTCGCCCCCGGCGTACCCCGACAAGTCCCGCCGGCCCCGGAACGACTAGGCGACTGGAACGGGGCGTCGGCTCGGCCGTTCGGGGTATGCTTACGCACGCTTCATTCGTGCAGGGGCCACAGGGTGCGGCGCGCGACGGCGGGCCACCCCTCGCTGCCAGGCCAGGGAGCTGACCGCAGCTTGAGCGACACGCCGCAGTCGACGACCGCCCCCGCGACCGCCGCTGCGAAGCGTTCGTCGACGCCGCAGGGGTGCCACCGGGCGAGACCGAGAGGTGCTCGACTTGCGCTGGGCGTGCTCGCAGGCACGCTGTGGGCCGCGCCGGCCGGGGCCGGCGACTGGAGGCGCGACGGGCTCAAGCTCGAGAACCAGCCGGCCGGCCTCGAGATCGGGCTCAGCGGGTACCTGCAGTTCGACGCCCGCCGGTATGTGGGCTGGGAGTCGGCCGACCCGCTCGCCAAGCCGCTCCGGGACACCTTCGACGTCCGCCGGGCACGCTCGGGGCTCGAGCTGCGGTGGAGGAGACTCTCGGCCGAGTGGGACTTCGATTGGAGCGGGCCCGCGAACGACGTGCTCGACGCCGGCGAGCCGCCCTACGACGGCGCCGAGATGAAGGACCTGAAGCTCGGCTACGAGCTCCACCAGGCCCTCGCGCTGACGGGCGGCCATTTCAAGATCCCGGTCAGCCCGGAGTTCCTCACCTCCGCAAGCAAGACGGACTTCGTCGAGCGCTCGATGCTGGCGAACTCCGTCGGGCCGGACCGCGAGTGGGGGCTGATGGCGTCAGGCGAGCTCTGGAAGGCGCGCCTGGAGTACCACGCGGGCGTTTTCGCGGGGGATGGCCGGCTGGCCGACACGCGCGCCGGGACCACGTTCGCCGCGCGCCTCGTGGGCAAGGCCGCGAGCGACCTCTCGATCGGCGGCTCGTTCTCCACGGGCGAGGTCGAGGCCCAGCCCGGCGGCCCGCAGGACGACACGAGCCCGAAGGGCTTCCAGGGCCGCAGCCCCACGGGCTTCCGCTTCTACGAGCGCAAGTACGTGGACGGCCGCCGCCTGCGCTGGGGGCTCGACGCGGCCTTCGTGCGCGGGCCCTGGAGCGTCAAGGGCGAGTGGCTGCAGGGCCGCGAGGAGCGGCTGGGCCAGAGCAGCACCCTCACCGATCTGCCCGTGCAGGTCGCCTCCGGCTGGTCTTTCACCGCCAGTTGGATCGTGACCGGTGACAAGAAGGCCCGGACGCTCGAGCCCGAGCGCGGCCTGCCGACCGGACCGGGGCTGGTCGAGATCGCCGCGCGCTACGAGGAGATCCGCTTCGACGACGCGGGGCCGAGCCGGGGCTTCGCGAGCGCCGGCAGCCGCGCGAGCGACATCCGCCCCGGAGGCGACCGCGTGATCTGGGGCGGGGTCTCGTGGCTGCCCACCTCCTTCGTGCGCCTGTACGCCGACGTGCTGCTCGAACGCTACCAGGACGAGCTGTCGGCGCCGGAGCCGCCCGGCTCGCCCGACCTCGGCCATCGGCCGAAGGGGCGCGGCAGCTACGTGAGCTTCATCGCCCGCCTGCAGTTCATGATCCCGTGAATGAACGGCCGGCGCTGGATCCCGGCTACTTCCTGCGGTCCTTGTGCTCCAGGGCCGCCAGCGTCTCGCGCGCCTTGCCCGCCACCGGGCTCGCCGGGTAGCTCATCAGGATCTGGCGCATCACCTCGCGCGCCATCCCGAGCTTGCCCCAGGCGACGTAGCTGCGTCCCAGCACGAACAGCAGGCGCGCGTCGTGGTCGGGCTGCGGCGGCAGCTCGAGGGCCTGTCTCAGCACGCTCTCGGCGTCCGCGTAGCGCCGGTCGTAGGTCTGGATCACGCCGAGCAGCATGCGCGCTTTCTTGCGTTCGCCGAGCGGGCTCTGCGCGTCCTGCTCGATCGCCTGCTTCAGCAGTGCCCGGCTCTCCTCGTAGGTCTCCTGCTCGAAGAGGTGCGTGCCCAGCCGCAGCAGCGCCGTCGCGTCGTCGGGCTGCTTCTCCAGCGCCGCCTCCCAGGCCATCACCTGTCGCGCCGTCTCTCGCGCGGCCTTCAGCGAGGCGGGGAACTGGCCCGGGCCGCGGAAGCCGTTGACGCGCAGCAGCAGCCGGCCTCGCGGAGACAGGAACAGCATCGTCGGCAGCGTCGCGACGTCGTAGCGGGCGGCGATCTCCGCCGGCAGCGGCCCGCCTTCGGTGTTCACCTTGACCGACACGAAGTCGCCGGCCAGCCGCACGACCTCGGGGTCCACGTACGTCGTCTGGTCGAGCCGATGGCACCAGCTGCACCAGTCGGCCCAGAAGTCCACGAACACCGGCTTGCGCGCCTTGCGCGCGCGCCGCAGCGCCTCCTCGAAGCCCTTCTCCCAGTGGATCGCGCTGGCGGCCGGGTGGGCCGGACCGGTCAGCAGCAGCGCGAGGGCGAAGGAGCCGAGCACGGCTAGGACGCCGCCTCGATCAGCGCCCGGAACAGCGGGCGGAAGCCCTCGGGCCTGCCCCAGAAGCTCTCGGGGTGCCACTGCACGCCGAGCGCGAAGCGCCGATCGGGCAGCTCGATGCCCTCCACCACGCCGTCCTCGGGCGAGCGCGCCGAGACGACCAGCCCGCGCCCGATCTCCTTCACCGCCTGGTGGTGGAAGCTGTTCACCTGGACCTCGTCCTGGCCGAGGATCCGACGCAGCCGGGTCCCGGGCTCGATGCGCACGGAGTGGGCGAGCGCCCAGCGCTCGCCTTCGGGGTCGTGCGCGAGCGCCCCTGCAACCTGGGACGGGATGTCCTGGATCAGTGTTCCGCCGGCGGCAACGTTTAACACCTGGTGGCCCCGGCAGATGGCGAGCAGCGGCAGGTCGCGCTCGAGCGCCTCGCGCACCAGCGCCAGCTCGAACGCGTCGCGCTCGTGCGCCAGGCCCCTGACGCTCGCGTGCGGCTGCTCGCCGTAGAGCGCGGGGTCGACGTCGTCGCCGCCCGTCAGCACGAGCGCGTCGAGGCGCTTCAGCAGCTCTTTCGCGTCGCCCGCGCCACCGGGCGCAAGCACCAGGGGCAGCCCGCCGTCCTGCTCGACGGAGCGCAGGTAGTCCTTGCGCAGTTGGAAGAAGGCCTCGCGCCGGCCGTCGTACGCGATCGTGACGCCGACTGCCGGCCGGCTCATCGGGCTCGCTCCCTCGCCGTCACGCTCACATCCGCTCCGGCACCGGGATGCCCAGCAGCTCCGCGAGCGCCTGCATCTGGCGCACGAAGGCGTCGACCACCAGCGCGCGGAAAGCGCGCCGGTCCTCGCTCTCGGCTCGCAGCAGCGAGTGCTGCGGCTTCTGGTACCAGGAATGGAAGGCCTGCGCCACCGCGAAGGCGTGCCTGGCGAGCAGCGCCACGTCCTCGGCGCGCAGCGCCTGCTCGGCGGCGTCCTCGCTGCGTGCCATCATCATCAGCAGCGCCCAGGCCTCGTCGCCTTCGTCCCCTGCGAGCAGCTCGTCCAGCGGCAGCCGGCGCGCGCGCGCGAGCAGCGCTGCCACGTCGTGGCCCTCGGCGCCCAACCTGGCGAAGATGCTGCGTGCGCGCACCACCGCGTTCTGCAGGTAGGGTCCGGTCTCGCCGACGAAGGCGAGCGCCTCGTCCATGTCGAAGGTGATGACCTTGTTGCGCCCGTACTTCAGCAGGAAGTAGCGCAGCGCGCCGATCGCGATCGCCTCGGCCGAGCGGCGCTTCGCCTCGGCGGGCCTTTCGGGATCGCGCGCCTCGATCTCGGCGCCGGCCTTGGCGATCAGCGCGTCGAGCAGGTCGTCGGCTTTGACGCCGAGGCCCTTGCGCCCGGAGACCTTGACGGCGCCGCTCTCCCCGACCTCGTAGCCCAGCGCGCGCGCCGTGGCGGGGGAGAGCACGACCTTCTCGTAGGCGAGGTGGTGGCTGGCCTCGGCTTCGGCCGCGTGCCCGAGGGCCGCCACGCCCGCCTTCACCACGCGCTGGGGGTAGGACTGGCCGACGTCGATCACGTTCCACACCGCGCGCGCATGGCCGAACACCGGCGCGCCGGGCTCGCCCGCGCCGCTCGTGGTCTGCCAGACCTGGTGGCCGTCTTCGTAGCGGCGGTAGCGCCGGTAGCGGAAGTCGCGGTCGAGCTTGCCGAGCTTCCAGAGCTGGTAGGCGATGTCCTTGCCCGTGTACGTGACCGTGCCGTTCGAGCGCACGATGATCTTGTCTTCATCGATTCGGCCGCCTGCGGCGGCCGACGGAGATCCCTCGCTTGGCGGCGCGTCGTCGTTCTTCCGCCCGGCCGGGAGTGAATCCCGTCCGGGCGGCGCGGTGGCCGCCCGCGCTCGGGCGTCGTCTCGATCGGTCCGTTGCTGCGGACCTGCGGCGGCCGACGGAGATCCCTCGCCTGGCGGCGCGTCGTCGTTCTTCCGCCCGGGCGGGAGTGAATCCCGTCCGGGCGGCGCGGTGGCCGCCCGCGCTCGGGCGTCGTCTCGATCGGTCCGTTGCTGCGGACCTGCGGCGGCCGACGGAGATCCCTCGCCTGGCGGCGGCTGATCGTGCCTCCGCCCGGCCGGGAGCGAATCGGCATCGTCTCCCATCGTGAGGACCCAGCAGCCCGCGCTCTTGCCGGCGGTCTCGAGGCGGATCGCGCCCGACTCCTTCAGCAGCTCGAAAGCGCGGTTCCAGAAGTGCAGGCGCAGGATGTCGCTCTCGTGGGCCAGCAGGTCGTAGCGGATCCCGAGCCGTTCCATCGTCGCGAGGTGACAGGCCAGGATCCGCTCCGCCACGTGCGCGCCGAGCGCGGCCGTCGGGTTGCCGCCCGCCTCGATCGCGTGCAGCGTCTCCACCTGCAGCTTCTTGTTCTCCGGCGACTCCGCGTAGAAGTCGCCGACCTTCGCGTAGAGGTCCCAGCAGTAGTAGTCGAACCTGCCGCCGATCGCCTCGACCTCGGGCAGGCGCTTGCCCTCGAGGTGGAGGAAGCCCACCACGACGTCGGCGACCTGCACGCCGGTGTCGTCGATGTAGTTCTGGATGCCGACCTGGTGGCCGCGCGCGCGCAGCACCCGCACGAAGGTGTCGCCCAGCGTGGCGTTGCGCAGGTGGCCGATGTGCGCCGCCTTGTTGGGATTGATGCTCGTGTGCTCCACGATCACGCGCCCGGGCCGTGCCGCCGGAGCCCGCTTCTCGACGAGCGCCTGGTGCAGCTCCGCGGCGAAGGGGCCGCGCCCGAGGTAGAGGTTCACGTATCCGCCGCCCGCGACCTCGGCGCGGGCGACGCCTGGGGTGCCGCGCAGCTCCTGCGAGAGCCGCTCCGCGATCTCGCGTGGCTTGCAGCGCAGGGTCTTCGCGAGGTCGAAGGGGGCCGTCAGGGCGAGGTCGCCGAGCTCCGTCTTCGGCGGGTACTGGAAGCCGACCGACTCCAGGCCGACGTCGAACGCGCGACGGGCGGCCGCCCGTACGGCGTCGGCGAGGCGGGCCTGGATCTCGAGGATCATGACTAGGTCGGTCCGTCGTCACCCCGTGAGGTCGGGGCGGAGCGCGGGAGGAAATTATAGGGGCCGCACGGCACAACTCACGTCGTATCAGGGGTTTTTACGAACTTTTGCCGCGCTCGCGGCGTCTTCGGTTGCTAGCATGAGCGCGATGTCGAGACGAGCCTTGAGAGCCGGCCTGGCCGCCATCCTGACGCTCGGTCCCACCCTGGTGCAGGCGGGCCCGCCTCAGCACGTCGACGTCGAAGCGGCGTTCGTGCCGGCGAAGGCCGGATCCGGCGCCGCAGTAGCCGTATGGCTGCGTCCCAAGGACCTTGCGGTGCGCGTGAACGAGGAGCCGGCGCCCCGCATCGCGCTGGATCCGGCACAGGCGATCCTCGTCGACAGGGCGGTGGCGCCGGCCGCTCCCGCCGAGGCCGCCGCGGATTCGGGCACGGCCCGCTATCTCGATCCCGACGTCCCGGTGCGCTTTCCGGTCGCGCTCGCGGCCGGCGCCCCGAAAGGGCTCGGATCCGTGCGCGCCACCGTGAGCTATTTCTACTGCTCGAAGGCCGCGGGCTGGTGCCGCAAGGGCTCGACCGAGGTGGAGTTCTCGGTCAAGGTCCCCTGAGCGGCGCGCGCCTACTTGCGGCGCGTGTAGCGGATCTCCATCATCGTGACGTCCTTGCCGTCGGGACCCGGCTGGGACATGGTGAAGACCCGCGTGTCGTCGTCGAGCCACTTCTGCACTGCCTTCGTCTTCGTCGGCTTGCCGTCGGGTCCGACGCCGTCGGTGGTGCCGGCCAGCGTGCGCGTGGCAGCGTCGTAACGCATGCTGCCGTGCGAGGGCGTCGGCGTCATCGAGTCGACCCAGCTCGAGACGTAGGCCTTCTTCTCCGCATCCCAGCCGGCGAGCCCGACGCCCTTGAACGGCTCGCCCATCATCGTGCTCTCGAAGTGGGCGACCTGCCAGAAGGGCCCGATCATCGTGATCGTCTCGGTGCCCTTCGACTCCGCCGGCGGCTGTCCCGGCGCCATCCACATCTTGACGGTCGCGTCCCAGACGCCGGCGTCCTTCGCGAGCAGCATGTGCTCGGGCGCGGGCTTGGGCGCCGGCGGCATGCCTTCCTGCGCGAAGGCGGGCGCGGCGCACAGCGCGATCAGACCCAGGACGAGCGACCAGGCAATCCTCTTCATGCGAGACCTCCTGCGACAGGGAACGAGGCATTCTGCCCCGTTCCGCAGGCGAATGCCACGACGCGCGTCTTCGCGATGCTGCGGGGGTGCTGCGCCGCGCCCCCCAGACCCCCGCTCGCTTCGCCGAGGTGAACTCGGCTGCGTTTGCAGCCCGTAGTCGCGGCTACAGCTCGCGCGGGTGCGGCGCCTCCGGCGGGTGGCAACCTAGCCCGAGATGAATCGCCGCTCGCAGACGCAGCGGGTCGCGACGCCCCGTCAGGTCGCGGCGCGGCCCGCGAGTGATTCCCCCTCCCCCGTATGTGGGGAGGGGTTAGGGGTGGGGGGTCGATGGCGCAGGCATTGAGTAGAGCCGCCCGGTCGACGGCTACGGCCTAAGCGCCGCTCGCAGCGCGCTGGTAGTCGTCCTGGTCGTTGACGTTGAGGAAGAGCCGGTCGGGGTCGCCGAAGGCCCGCACCTCCGCGGTGCCGACCGTGCGCACGCGGACGTCCGGCCAGAAGGCCGTCATCTTGCGGTCGCCGGCAGCGAGGCGGCGGCGGATCGGGTCGAGGCAGGTGCGGCGGTAGGCCGCGCAGAGTGGTTCGGGTCCGCGCTCGGTGACCGGGACCGCCGCGTCGGCGTCCGCCACGGCCGCAACGAGCGCGCGCAGGAGATCGACCGGCACCAGCGGCAGATCCACGGCGAGGAAGAGCGCGACCTCCACGCCGGTCGCGGCGAGGCCGGCCGCGATGCCGACGAGCGCGCCGCCGTCGGGCTCGGGGTCCCGCACCAGCGGTCGTCCGCGCTCCTGGTAGCGGTCCTCGGCTCCGCACAGGATCCGCACGTCCGGCGTCAGCTCGACGAGGCGCGCGAGCGCGTGGGCGAGCAGATCGCGCTCGCCCCACGCCAGCAGGGCCTTGTCCCGGCCCATCCGCCGGCTGCGGCCTCCGGCCACCACGAAGGCCGTCAGCGAGGGGCCGCCTCGCGCCGCTTGAAGCTCCACGTGACCTCGAACTCCGCCGCGACGGCGCCGTCCTCGCTGCGCCCGGTCGAGCGGGCCACGAACGTCTCGCCCTCCCCTCCGGCGGCGGCCCGTTCGATCGCCGCCTGCATCGCGGGCAGGTCGGAGAACGTGAAGCGCGAGGTGCCCTGGATCTTCTTGGTGAAGCTCGCCTTGATCCCGGTCACCAGCATCGCGGTCGAGGCCGGCGCGCCCGCGACGAGCAGCAGCGCCGGCGCGCCCGTGGACATCTCGGCCGCCATCGCCTGCGCGGCGAAGTAGGTCGAGCGGAACGGGTTCTGCGTGCGCCAGCCGCCGGGTAGCGCCACCACACAGCCGCCGGCGTCGAGACGCTCGAGCCGCAGGCCCGCGGCCGCGGCCAGCGGCAGGTTCCTGAGCAGGTAGAGGCGCAACGGCCACGGCCTCAGGATGCGGCGGCGCGCCGCCTCGGATCTCTCATTGAACACGTGCGGCGTCCCCCGCGGCGCGCTGCCGCCTGAGCGTCACCAGCGTGAAGACGACACGCTGGACCGCGGTGACGTTGGCCAGCACGGCGATGATCCAGAGCGCCGCCGTCATCCGGTTGAACACGGCGCCCGCCACCAGCAGCACGATGCGCTCGGGACGCTCGAGCAGGCCCACGTTGCAGGAGGGGATCAGGCTCTCGGCGCGCGCGCGCGCGTAGCTCGTCATGAAGCTGCCGAAGGCCGCGACCCAGACGAGCGCCATCTGCGGCGTGCGGTCGACGCGCGCGTAGAGGATCATCAGGCCCAGGTAGAGCAGCATGTCCGAGAAGCGGTCCATCGTGGAGTCGAGGTAGGCGCCGAAGGTGGTCTCGCGCCCGCGCAGCCGCGCGACCCGCCCGTCCATCACGTCGAAGAGGGCGGCCACGAAGGTGATCAGGCCCCCGGTGCGCAGCAGCGCCGGGCTGGTGTAGTCGTGCCCTCCCGACATCGCGAAGAAGGCGCAGGCGACGCCGTTCAGCGCGAGCCCGACGATCGTGAGCACGTTGGGGCTGAGGTGGGAGACCAGCGCCGTCAGCCGCTCCGCGATCCGCGTGAGGATCTCGCCGATGCGGCCGGTCAGCACGGGGCGAGCGTAGAAGGGCGGCCCCCCGGAGTCAAAGCGCCGCGAAACCTATAATCAGGAGCGCAAGTGGCGCTCGCTAAGAAGCTCGACGGCCTGCCGCTGCGGCCCGGCGTCTACCTGTTCAAGGGCGGCGACGGGCGCGTCCTCTACGTGGGGAAGGCGCGCGTGCTGCGCGACCGCGTGCGCTCCTACTTCCAGGCTTCGCGCCCGTTCGACCTGCACAAGACGAAGCTGGTCGAGGAGATCGCGGACCTCGACCTCGTCGTCACCGACACCGAGATGGAGGCGCTGGCGCTCGAGAACAACCTGATCAAGCAGCACAAGCCGCCCTACAACGTGCGGCTGCGCGACGACAAGAACCACCCGTACCTGAAGCTGACGCTGTCGGAGGCGTACCCGCGGCTCTACGTGGTGCGCCGGCCGGCCGAGGACGGCAACGCCTACGGCGGGCCGTACATCCCGGCGAGCCTCGGCCGCAAGGCCGCGAGCGTGGCGCGCCGGGTGTTCGGCATCCGCTCCTGCAAGGAGGCGCTCGACGGCCGCCGCCCGCGCCCCTGCCTGCAGTACCAGATCAAGCGCTGCATCGCGCCCTGCGTCGCGGAAATCTGCTCGCCCGAGCGCTACCGCGAGGCGAGCCAGGCCGCGCGCCTGTTCCTCGAGGGCCGCAGCGACGAGATCGTGAAGGAGCTGCGCGAGCAGATGGAGGGCGCCGCCGGGGAGGAACGCTTCGAGCAGGCCGCGCGGCTGCGCGATCAGCTGCTGGCGCTGGAGCGCCTGGAGGCTCCGCAGAAGATCACCACCACGGACATCGAGGAGCGCGACCTCTTCGGCGTCTGCGCGGAGCAGGGCCGGGCGGCGCTGCAGGTGTTCTCGGTGCGCGACGGCCGCGTCGTCGGGCGCGAGGCGTTCCTGCTCGACCGCGTCACCGAGCCCGAGGCCTTCCTGTCGGCCTCGATCCAGCAGTACTACGGCGAAGGCCGCTACGTTCCGCGCGAGCTGCTGGTGGCGCAGGAGCCGGCCGACCGCGAGCTGCTCGAGGCCTGGCTCTCGGCCCGCCGCGGCACCCAGGTGCACATCCGGGTGCCGCAGCGCGGCGAGAAGGTGAGGCTGCTGGAGCTGGTGGTGAAGAACGCGCGTCTGGCCTACGACCTCGAGTGGCGCGCCGCGCGCAAGCAGTCGCAGGAGATCCTGCGCGCCCTGCGCGACCTGCTCGACCTCGAGCTGGAGCCCGCGCGCATCGAGTGCTTCGACATCTCGAACATCCAGGGCTCCGACATCGTCGCCTCGCTGGTCGTGTTCGTGGACGGCATGCCGAAGAAGTCGGATTACCGGACCTTCCGCATCAAGGGCGTCTCGGGAGCGCCCGACGACTTCGCCTCGATGCGCGAGGTGGTCTCGCGCCGCTACCGGCGCCTGCTCGAGGAGGGCAGGGAGCTGCCGGAGCTGGTGCTGGTGGACGGCGGCAAGGGCCAGCTCGGGGCCGCCGCCGAGGCGCTCGACGAGCTGGGCCTGGGCGACCAGCCGCTGGCCTCGCTGGCCAAGCGCGAGGAGCTGATCTTCGTGCGCGGGCGCGAGCAGCCGATCGCGCTGCCGCGCAGCTCGCCGGTGCTGCAGCTCGTGCAGCGCGTGCGCGACGAGGCGCACCGCTTCGCGATCGGCTTCCACCGCAAGGCGCGCAAGGCGCGGACGCTCGTCTCGGAGCTCGACGGGATCGGCGGCGTCGGCCCGGCGAAGCGCCGGCTGCTGCTGTCGCGCTTCGGTTCCGTGCGCGGCGTGCGCGGGGCGAGCGAGGCCGAATTGGCGCTGGTCGTCGGCAAGGCCACGGCCGCCCGCGTGCGCGCCCACTTCGAGGCCCGCCCCGGCCATCGCTGGGCCTGAGCTTGGCTGATCGATCCCGTCTCGCCGCGCTGGTCCTGCTGGCGTCGGTCGCGCTGGCCTTGCTCCTCGTCCCGGCTGGCGTCGCCGCTCCCTTCGGCGCGCTCATCGGGACAAGCCTGCTTTTCTGGGTCCCCGGAGCCGCGGTCTGGCTGGCGCTGCGCCCCCGGCAGGCCGGCCTCGTCCAGTGGCTCCTGCTTCCTTCGTTGCTGGGGATGCTGCCGGCGGCCGGCGCCGCGATGGCGGTGATGCGGATGGGTCTGTCGCCCGGCGCTGCCGTCGCCACCACGCTCGGCGTCTCCACCGGCGTGCTGCTGGTGTCTCGCCAGCGCCTTCCGCGCTGGGCGAACGGCGATGGGCCCCTGGTGGCCGCCGCGGCGCTCGTGGCGGCGCTGCTGGTGGCCGTCCCTCTGGCGGCGAACGGGCTGCGCGCGGACGCGTGGGACGCTCCGCTGCACGCCAGCCTGGCGACGCGGGTTCTGGCGGGGCACGTCCCGCCCGACTCGCCGCTCGTCGCCGATCAGCCCATCCACTACTACTGGCTCTACCATCTGCTCGCCGCCGGAGTGGCCGAGTGGACCGGCGTCGGGCTCACCGTGGCTTTCGGCCTGCTCGACGTCCACGCGTTCTTCCTGTTCCTGCTGGCCGGCGCGTGCCTGACGCAGCGTTCGACCCAGCGGGCCGAGAGCCGCGCCGTCGGCATGTTGCTGCTCCTCGTCGGAATGAACGGCCTCGGCTGGCTCTTCTTCGCGTTGCGCGCCGGCGCGACCGCGGACTCCTGGGAGGCCCTGCTGGTGCCGTTCAGGATGGCGCCCGGCCCGCTGGCGCAGCTGGCTGGCGTGCTCCATCTGTTCCTCGACGGCAATCCCTTCCCGCTGAGCTTCGCGTTCGCCCTGGTGTTCCTGGCTCGAGCGATGGCGATCGTCGAGGGCTCGAGCGAGCGCGAGCCGTTCCTGGTGGCGGCCCTCACGCTCGCCGGCGCGCTCCATCTCCACCTCCTGCTGGGTGTGCTGCTGGGGGCCGTGGCCGTGATGGCCGCGCTCGCCGCTCGTGGCCCCCGGCGCGCGGCCGCGCTGGCGGCCGCTGTCGGGCTGGCGGCGCTGATCACGACTCCCTACGCGCTCTGCGTGATGCTCGGCAGGCCGAGCGGCGCCCCGCTCGTGAGTTTCAGCAGCGCCGGTCTCGTCCCCGGCCTGCTCGAGGAGCTGGCCTGCCTGGGACCGCTCGCCCTGCTGGCGCTGCCGGCGCTTCGAGATCCGCAATGGCTGGCCCAGGCGCGGCAACGCTTCCTGCTCGGCTGTGCGCTGATCCCGATGGCCGCGTACCCGGTGACGCTGGTGGCAGGTGGCGCCCAGTACAAGCTCCTCTACCTGGCGCTGTTCCCGCTCGCACCGATCGCCGCCGCGGCGCGAACCGCTTCCGGCCGCCGGCTGCGCAGCGCGGCCGTCGCGCTGTTCCTGCCCAGTTGCGTGATCACGAGCCTCGCCTTCAGCTGGCGGCCGCCCGACGCCTCCGTCGAAGCCGGGCGCGCCCGCCTGCTCGAGTGGATTCGCGCGGCCACGCCCGTCGAGAGCATCTTCGTCGAGGAGCCCTTCTGGGAACGGGAGGGGCGCTCCACCGCGCAGGTCGTTCGGGACGATCGCCGGTACTTCGACATCGTGATCCACGCGCGGCGGCGCATGCTCGTGGGATACGACCCCGTCGTTCTCGGGGCGCAGTGGGGTCATTCGGGCGTGCAGCGGCGGCAACGTCTGGCGGCCCTGCTGCTGGCCGGGGAGCCGCTGAACCTCGAGCAACTGCGCTACCTGGACGCACTCTCGGGCGCGGTGTTCGTCGTGGTTCACAGCCCGCAGCCGGACACCGAGGCGTTCGCCGCATCGAGGTATCGGCTGGTCCACGCAGCGCCCGACGCTCGTGTCTACCGCCTGGAGAACCCCTAGCGGGCCGTCGGCGAAGGGCCCGTTCTGACCAGCACGACGGCGTCGTCGGCCATCCGCGGCAAGCGGAGCACGTCGCCGGCCCTTGCCGAGCGTCGGAACGCGCGGCAGGCCGTGAGCTGCATGTCGTCGCCGCGCCACTCGCCGTTCCAGCCGAGGTCCGCGAAGCCGGCGCCGCGCAGGCTGGCCGGCAGCGAGCCGTCCGGCCCCGCCACCACGAAGACGTCCGCGTCGGCGGTCAGGCGGAACGAGAGCGCCGTCGCGTGGCCCGGCTTGCTCAGGCGCGGCGTGCTGATCCAGGCGGCCCCTCGCAGCTCCGGCGGCAGCGCGTCGAAGCTGTTGTCCGCGCTGCCGTCGAGCTCGTAATAGAAGGGCCACTGCTCCTGCGCGGGAGCATCGATGAAGAACGCGGGGCTCTTCGGGTTCGACGAGCGCAGCTCCGCGATCGGCGCGCCTGCCGGGCTCGGGTTGGGCGGGGCGGCTGGCGGCGAGTAGTGGACGATCGCCGTGTCCTCGTGGCCGGCCCCGTCGCTCACGCGCACCTCGTTGCGGCCGTTCCGGAGCTGCGGCCGCCACTGGAAGACGTTGTCGATGCGCCGGCCCTCGTTGATGTGAAGGAAGGCGCCGTTCTCACGAACGCCCTGGCTCTCGCCGTTCAGGAACAGCTCGAGCCGCGGCAGGTTCGAGTAGACGCGGACGCCGTTCTCGGGATCGCCGCGGCGCAGGAAGTAGGTCTTGCTCGTGATGTGGACGACCGGCCGCTCGGGGCGCAGGAAGGCCTGAAACAGGTAGAAGGCGTCCTTGCGCAAGCCGCCCGCCGTCACCAGGCCCTTGGTGTTCCAGCCCTTGTACTTTTCGATGCGGAAGTCGCGCAGGATCCAGACGAGGTACATCGGGATGCGCCGCGGCTGATCGCGGAACACCACCTGGTACTGCACCTCGGCCATCCGCTGGCGGTACTCCTCGGGCTCGAAGTGATCGAGCACGCGGTGCGCGCGCGCGTAGTCGGTGTGGTTCGAGACCACCGAGCCGGCGCCGTTCTCGGAGACGAAGGCCATGCGCAGCGCGAACGCCTCGAATTCCCAGGGCTCGCCCCGGTACCAGCCGCGGTAGGTGTTCTCCGCGATGAAGTCGAGATCGGGGAGCTTCTTCTGGTTCCGCTTGCCCGTGTTGCTCGCGTAGGTCACCGGCCGGGACGGGTCCTCGGCGCGCGCGAGCGCCGACAGTCGCGCCACCCGCGTGAAGGCGTTCTCGTTTCCGACCGACCACACGACGATGCTCGGGTGGTTGTAGTTCTGCCGGATCATCTCGCGCGTGATCCGGTCCGCCGCGTCGGCCGGGCCGGCCGCGCGGTTGCTGTGCCCGTTCTCCGCCCACACCAGCAGGCCGCGCTCGTCGGCCAGCTCGTAGGCCCGCGCCGGATGCGGGTAATGGGCCAGCCGCACCATGTTGACGCCCAGCTCCTTCAGCAGGTCGAAGTCCGCCACCAGCTCGGCCTCGCTCAGAGCCGAGAACCGGCGCTCGTCCTCCTCGTGCTTGCCGATGCCGCGCAGCAGCAGCTCCTCGCCGTTCAGCAGGAAGCGGCCGATGTCGTAACGGAACTCGCGAATGCCGGTGCGCTCCTCGACGGCGTCGACCGTGGCCCCTGCGCCGTCCAGCAGATCGACGCGCAGGCGGTAGAGGTGGGGGTCGCTCGGGCTCCACAGCCGCGGCTTCGATACGCGCAGGCTGACCTTCGCTTCGCCGGCGGAGCCGGGCTCGAGCGAGACGGCGCTCTCGGCCTCGGCCGCGGTGCGGCCGTCGCGGTCCAGCAACAGGATCCGTGCGCGCGCCCTCTCTGGCCGCGGACTCGCGTTGCGCAGCCGGGCGCGCACCTCGAGCAGCGCGGAGCGCGCGCTCACCTCGCGGGGCGTCGCGTAGATGCCGGACGCAGCGTGGTCCGTCGGGTCCAGGTGCAGCGGCGCCGTCTTCAGCAACCAGGCGCGCCTGTGCAGGCCGCCGTAGACGTGGTAGAGCTGCTTGCCCGTGCCTTCCGGCAGCGAGCCCCACTGGTCGAGCGGGTCGTTGCTCACCTGCACCGCCAGCAGGTTCTCGCCCGCTCTCGCCGCGGAAGTCGCGTCCAGCACGAAAGCCGTGTAGGCCCCCAGGTGCGCGCCGAGCCGCTGCCCGTTGAGGAACACCTCGGCCGAGGCCGCCGCCGCCTCGAAGCGCAGGTAGACGCGGCCGCGCAGGTCCTCGGGCGCGAGCGTCAGCCGGGTGCGGTACCAGCTCCACGCTCGCGAGCGGGCCCCCCAGCTGTGCGGCAGCCGCACTTCGGCCCAGGCACGGTCGTCGAAGTCGGGGGCCTCGGCGCCGGTGAGCTCGTCGCTCTCGATGAAGCGCCACGGCCCGTCGAGGGCCACGAGCTCACGCTGGGTTGAAGCCGCCGGCGGCGCTCCCCTGGGTGGCGCTTGCGTGCAGCCGACCGCGAGTCCGGCGAGGAGGAGCGCGGCGAGCGCGTGGGTGCGCTGCTGCACGGGCGGAGTCTAAGCCGCAGCGCCCCGGTCCACGAAGTGTTACGATCCCCGACTCCTCTCGGAGCTTCGTTGCAGGACATCACCGCCAAGGCCATCGCCGATTTTCTGACGGGCTACGTCGTGCTGCTCTTCAGCCTCTCCTTCCACGAGGCCGCGCACGCGTGGACGGCTCTGCGCATGGGGGACGACACGGCGGCGCGCGAGGGTCGCATCTCGATGAACCCGATCGTCCACATCGACCCGCTGGGCACCGTGGTGATGCCGTTCCTGCAGCTCTTCGCCGGCGGCATCCCGCTGCTCGCCTGGGCCAAGCCGACGCCGGTGCGGCCGTCGAACTTCCACCGCGGACAGCTCGCGAAGGGGCAGATCCTCGTCTCGGGCGCGGGTCCGGCCTCGAACCTGGTGCTGGCGCTCTGCTTCAGCCTCGCGCTCTGGGCCGCGGTGCGGATCGACCTCGCCCTGCTGCGCGCGCCCGTGCTGGGCATCCTGCAGATGGGCGTCGTGCTCAACGTGATGCTGGCCGTCTTCAACCTGGTGCCGCTGCCGCCCCTCGACGGCTCGCACATCCTGTCCTGGTCGCTGCCGCGCAACCTGGCGGAGCGTTACGACGCGATCGCGGAGCCCTATGGCCAGTGGATCCTGCTCGGCCTGTTCGTCACCGGCGCGCTCGGCATGCTGATCCGGCCCATCGTGGAGACGATCCTGATGCTGATCTCGCGCTTCGTCCTCTAGCCCATGGCACGCCCCCGCATCCTCTCCGGCATGCGCCCCACCGGCGCCCTGCATCTCGGCCACCTGACGGGCGCCCTCGAGAACTGGGTGCGGCTGCAGGACGAGTACCAGTGCTTCTTCGCGATCGTCGACTGGCACGCGCTGACCACCGACTACGCCGACACGTCGGCGATCCGCGAGAACATCCTGGAGGTCGCCTGCGACTGGCTGGCCGCCGGCCTCGACCCGGCGAAGAGCACGCTCTTCGTCCAGGGCCACGTGCCGCAGCACGCGGAGCTGCACCTGCTGCTCTCGATGGTGGTGCCGGTGCCGTGGCTCGAGCGCGTGCCGAGCTACAAGGAGCAGCAGCAGAACCTCAAGGACCGCGACCTCTCGACCTACGGCTTCCTCGGCTATCCGCTGCTGCAGACGGCCGACATCATCGTGTACAAGGCCGACGCGGTGCCTGTGGGCGAGGACCAGGCGCCGCACATCGAGCTGACGCGCGAGATCGTGCGCCGCTTCAACAACTTCTACGGCCCGGTCTTCCCCGAGCCGAAGACGCTGCTGACCGAGACGCCGCGCATCCCCGGCACCGACGGCCGCAAGATGTCGAAGTCGTACGGCAACGCGGTGTTCCTGAAGGACAGCCCGGAAATGGTGCGCCAGAAGCTGCGGCCGATGCTCACCGATCCTGCGCGCAAGCGGCGCACGGACGCGGGCAACCCGGACCTGTGCCCGGTGTTCGACCTGCACAAGGCGTTCTCGACGGCCGAGACGCGGGCCTGGGCCGCCGACGGCTGCCGCAGCGCCGGCATCGGCTGCCTCGACTGCAAGGCGAGGCTGGCCGACCACCTGCTCGAGCGCCTGGCCGGCATCCACCAGCGCCGTCCGGAGTTCGCGCGCCGGCCCGACACCGTGTGGGACATCCTGCGCGAGGGCGACAAGCAGGCCCGCGCCGCGGCCGAGGCCACGCTCGAGGACGTGCGCGCGGCGATGAAGCTGAAGTACTGACGGCGAGCGGGCGTTGAGCGAAGAGCGCGAAGACGACGAGCCCGAGGAGCCGGCAGCGCCTCCGGCCCCGGAAGGCCCCACGCAGCCGGCGGAGGGCGAGCCGGTCCAGCTCAGCTTCCCCGAGGGCATGGAGTCGAGCCTGCCCGAGGACGCGCCGCGCATTCGGCTGCAGAGCTTCGACGGCCCGCTCGACCTGCTGCTCTACCTGATCCGGCGCGACAAGATCGACATCCACGACCTGCCGATCGCGCCGATCACGCGCGAGTACATGGCCTATCTCGACCTGATGCGCGAGCTGAACCTCGACGTCGCGGGCGAGTTCCTGGTGATGGCCGCCACGCTGATCCACATCAAGTCGAAGCTGCTGGTGCCGGTCGACCCGACGGAGGCCAAGGGCGACGAGGAGCAGGTCGACCCGCGCGAGGAGCTGGTGCAGCGGCTGCTCGAGTTCCAGCGCTACAAGGAGGCGGCCGGGGTGCTCTACGGCAAGGCGCAGATCCGCGCCGCCAGCTACACGCGCCCCGACAGCGTGATCCCGGCCTTCGACGACGCCGGCGAGGAGATGCTGGAGGCGGGCCTCTTCGACCTGATCGCCGCCTTCAAGGAGCTGCTCGACCGCCGCCGCGTGCTGATCGCGCACGAGGTCGAGAAGGAGAAGAAGACCGTCGAGGAGCGCATGCAGGAGCTCCTCGAGCTGATCCGCGAGGGCCAGTCGATCGAGTTCCTGGAGCTGTTCGAGTCCCAGGAGAGCAAGGGCGCGATGATCCTGACCTTCCTGGCGCTGCTCGAGCTGATCCGCCTGAAGCACGTGAAGGTCTACCAGCGTGGCATCTTCGGCTCGATCCGGGTCTTCCGCCCGGTGGGCCCGCTCGAAGAGCACGCGCCGCGCCCGGCCGTCTAGCGCGAAGCCCTGGCGAGAGGACGCTCGAAGCACACATGCAAGACAAGCAAGACGACGACCCGCAGGACGAGCAGCCGGTGCTGCCGCCGGCGGAGATCCGGGCGGTGCTCGAGGCGCTGATCTTCGCCTCGCCCCAGCCGATCACCTCGCGCGAGATCGTGAAGGTGCTGGGCGGGGTGCCGAAGCCCGACTGGCAGGCCGCTCTCGATGAGATCAAGGCCGACTACGCGCGCGAGGGCCGCGGCCTGCAGGTCGTCGAGGTGGCAGGCGGCTGGCAGATCACGACGCGCCCCGAGTACAACGACTGGGTGCGCGAGCTGCTCGACCCGCGCCAGCCGACGCGACTCTCGATCCAGGCGCTCGAGACGCTGGCGGTGATCGCGTACAAGCAGCCGGTGACGCTGCCCGAGATCATCGACCTGCGCGGCGTGAAGTCGGGCGGCGTGCTGAAGACGCTGCTCGAGAAGCGCCTGATCAAGATCATGGGCCGCAAGGAAGTGGTCGGGCGGCCCATCCTGTACGGCACCAGCAAGCAGTTCCTCCTTCAGTACGGGCTCAAGGACCTCGCCGAGCTGCCGACGATCGAGGACTTCGCCGAGGTGCTCGGCGAGGAAGTCGACGTGCCGGGACTCAAGCGGGCGCTCGAGGCCCCCGCCCCCGCCAGCGTCGAGCTCGACGAGGAGGCTCTCGCCGAGGGCGCGACGGACGCCGGATCCGAAGAGGGGTCCGGCGCGGAGCACGGCGAAGGCGAGGCCGCGGACGAGGAGTCCGAGGACGACGACGAGTACGAAGACGACGACGACGACGACGGGGACGGGGACGGAGACGGAGACGAGGGCGACGGACACGATGCGGACGAGGACGAGGAGGACGAGGACGACGCGGACGAAGATCCGAAAGGTGGGGGGTAGAATCCTGAAGTAGTACTTGACAGATGTGCCGTAAAATCCGATTATATATCGTTTTTCTGACATGATCGGATTGGGGGCCGCTCTCGAGACGCGACCGCGCCGGCACGCAGGACCACTGGTCCTCGCTCTCGTTGCCGGAGTTTCCGGGGCCTGCTCCCTCATCGACGGCGTCACCAACTCCGGCCCCCTGGCGGTGCAGAAGTTCGCGGTTTCCCCGCGCGAGATCCCGCCCGGCTCCGTAGCGATCCTGAGCTGGGACGTCGAGGGCGCAGAGAGCATCGTGATCGACAACGGCGTCGGTACGGTCGGCCCGCGCGGCACGCAGGAGATCCGCCCCAGCCAGACCACGACCTACACGCTGCGGGCGGGGGCGCAGAGCGCGGAGGCGACGGCCACGATCCAGCTCGTCGTGACCGGCACCAGCCCCGTGCCGAGCCCGTCGCCCTCGGCCAGCCCGACGCCTTCGCCCTCACCCAGCGCGTCGCCGTCGGCCAGCCCGTCCCCGAGCCCCAGCCCGACGCCGACTCCGACGCCCACGCCCACACCGACGCCCGCCGCCACCCCGACGCCGCTCAGTTGCGGCGCCCCCGCCACCGCGGCGGGGAGCTGCGCCGTCACCGTGACCCGCCTCGCCAGCCTGCCCGCGGGCGAGTGCCTCGAGGTGACGAAGGTGGAGACGAGTCTCGGGTGTCCGGTGGCGCTCGCCGTCACGCGCTCCCTGCGCATCGACGTCGAGGCGCAGACGAGCGGCTCGGCCCTGAGCTGGCGGCGCTCGGCGGCCAGCAGCGACGTGCTGCTGCCCGACTCGGGCAGCGTGGCCAAGCAGGGCGCTACCTCGCTGCTGCTGAGCGACATCGTGCTCGACTCGTCGGTGACGATCGAGATCGTGCGCGACGGCGCGCCGATCTACTCCGTCCGCGTCCGCAGCTACTAGCCCCCCGGCTCCGGGGTATCATCCGCCCCGCATGGCAGAGCGTCTGCAGAAGATCCTCGCGCGCGCGGGCGTGGCGTCCCGCCGGGGGGCCGAGCAGCTGATCCTCGACGGGCGCGTCCGCGTCAACGGCGAGGTGGTGCGCGAGCTGGGCAGCAAGGCCGATGCCGCGCAGGACGAGGTGCGCGTCGACGGCAAGCGCCTGAAGCCGGCCCCCGAGACCGTCTACCTGCTGCTCTTCAAGCCGAAGGGCGTCGTCTGCACGCGGCGCGACCCGGAGGGGCGCACCACGGTGATGGACCTCGTGCCGAAGGTGCCGGGGCTGTTTCCGGTCGGCCGGCTCGACGTCACCACGGAGGGCCTGCTGCTGCTCACCAACGACGGGGCCTTCGCCGAGCGCGTCGCCCATCCGCGCTACGAGGTGCCGCGCGTGTACGAGGCCAAGGTCCACCGCCTGCCCGACCAGGAGACGCTGCAGAAGCTGCGTCGCGGCGTCAGCGTCGACGGCGTGCGCATGTCGGTCGACCGCGTGCGCGTGCTCGAGGCCGAGAACAACGCCTGGCTGGAGCTCACCCTGCACGAGGGCCGCAACCGCGAGGTCAAGCGGCTGATGGAGGCCGTCGGGCATCCGGTGTCGAAGCTGCGGCGCGTCGCGATCGGGCCGCTGACGACGCGCGGCCTGAAGCCGGGCGAGTTCCGCTCGCTGCGGCCCGAGGAGATCGTGCGGCTCGCCGGGCGCCGGTCGCGGTGAGGCCCTCGGGCCTGGTGATCGCGGTCGACGGGCCCTCGGGCGCCGGCAAGTCGACGGCGGCTCAGGCGCTCGCGCTGAGCCTCGGCTACACCTTCATCGACACCGGCGCGATGTATCGCGCGCTCGCACTGAAGGCACTGCGTGCGGAGGCCTGCCTCGACGACGAGACCGCGCTGGCCGGCCTGCTCGCGGGCACGGCGATCCGGCTGACCGACGGCGGGCGCGGCGTAGAGCTCGACGGCGAGGACGTCAGCCAGGCCGTGCGCACCCGCGAGCTGAGCGCGGCCGCATCGCGCGTGTCGGTGCATGCGCGCGTGCGGCGGGAGATGGTGGCGCGCCAGCAGCAGCTCGGGCGCCAGGGCGGTGTCGTGCTCGACGGCCGCGACATCGGCTCCGCGGTCTTCCCCGACGCGGAGGTCAAGTTCTACCTGGACGCGGATCCGGCGGAGCGCGCGCGTCGGCGTCACGCAGAGCTGCGCGAGCGGGGCATCGCCGCCGACCTCGCGGAGATCGAGCGCGAGATCCGGGAGCGCGACCTGAAGGACACCACGCGCGGCGACTCGCCGCTCACGCGGGTGCCCGGCGCGCTGCTCGTCGACACCACCCGGCTCACCCCGGACCAGGTCGTCGAGGCCATGCTGGCCGCGGTGCGCCGCCGCCAGCATTCGCCGGCGCCCGCCTAGTCCTTTCAGACGGTAGACCGCTTTCGGCGGGCTGTGTTAGCGTCCCGTCGTGGTCGGGCGCTCTGCCCGATCCGGTAGCTTCGATCTCTTCCATGGAAACCCTCCGCAAGACTCCTCTCAATCAGGTCCACCGCGAGCTGGGCGCGAAGATGGTGCCCTTCGGCGGCTGGGACATGCCCGTCGAGTACGCCGGCCTGATCTCCGAGCACATGGCGGTGCGTCGGGCCGCGGGCCTGTTCGACGTCTCGCACATGGGCGAGTTCACGATCGAAGGCGCGGGCGCTCTCGCGTTCCTGCAGCGCGTCACCTGCAACGACGCCGCCAAGCTGGTTCCCGGCCAGGCGCAGTACACCGCGCTGCCGATGCCGAACGGCGCGCCGGTCGACGACTGCATCCTGTACCGCCGTTCGGAGGACCGCTTCCTGCTCATCGTGAACGCCGGCAATCTGCAAAAGGACTGGCGCTGGCTGCTGGCGCAGGAGCCCAAGGACTGCCGCCTCGAGGACCACTCCGACGAGACCTCGCTGATCGCCATCCAGGGCCCGCGCGCCGCCGAGATCCTGCAGCCGCTGACGCCGATCGACCTCGCGAAGATCGGCAACTACCACTTCGCCGAAGGGTTGGTGGACGGCACGCAGGCGACGCTCGCGCGCACCGGCTACACGGGGGAGGACGGCTTCGAGATCGGCCTGCCGAACCAGAGCGCCGAGGCGCTCTGGCGGCGCCTGATCGAGACCGGGCGCGACAAGGGCCTGGTGCCCGCCGGCCTCGGCGCGCGCGACACGCTGCGGCTCGAGGCGAAGATGGCCCTCTACGGCAACGACATCGACGAGGGCACGACGCTGATCGAGGCCGGGCTCGGCTGGATCGTCTCGCTCGACGAGCGCAAGGGCGCCTTCAACGGACGCGAGGTGCTCGAGGCGCAGAAGAAGGGCGGCGTCTCGCGCAAGCTGGTGGGCTTCGAGATGACCGGGCGCGGCATCGCGCGCCACGGCTACCCGGTGGTGCTGCACGACGCGGTCGTCGGCAACGTCAGCTCGGGCACCTACGCGCCGTTCCTGCAGAAGAACATCGGTCTCTGCTACCTGCCCACCGGCGGATCGGCGGTGGGTACGGAGTTCTCGGTGGAGATCCGAGGCAAGCGCGTGGCCGCGCGCGTGGTGCCGACGCCTTTCTACAAGCGGCCGCGCTGAGACCCGAAGGAGCGACCCGATGTATCCGGACGACCTGCGCTATACGAAGGACCACGAGTGGATCCGCCTCCAGGGCGATCGCGGCACGATCGGCATCACGCACTACGCCCAGAAACAGCTCGGCGACGTGGTGTTCGTCGAGCTGCCGGCGGTCGGCCGCCAGCTGAAGGCCGGCGAGGTGTTCGGCACGGTCGAGTCGGTCAAGGCCGTCTCCGAGCTGTTCTCGCCGGTGTCGGGCGAGGTCGTCGAGATCAACGGCGCGCTGTCGGCCAAGCCGGAGGCCACCAACTCCGACCCCTACGGCGAGGGCTGGATGATCGTGATCAAGGCTGCGGCCGGCGAGGTCCAGGCGCTGATGGATGCCGCCGCGTACCAGAAGCACGTCGAGGCCGAATCCAAGTAAGCCGTCTCCCACGTCGAAGTCGCGCTGCCTGCCCCGCCAAGAGGCCAGAGCTTGAGCCAGCCCAGCAACGTCGCCGTTCGCCCCGAGGTCCTCTCCGGCCTCGCTCCCCAGGACAGCTTCGCGCGCCGGCACCTGCCGCAGGACGCCGACGTCGTGCAGATGCTGAAGCTCGTGGGCGCCCCCAGCCTGGAGGCGCTGGTCGCCGAGACCGTGCCCGCCGGCATCCGCCTGCGCGCGCCGATGACGCTGCCCGAGGCCCGCTCCGAGAGCGAGGCGCTCTCCGACCTGCGCCGGATCGCCGGGCGCAACCACGCGTTCCGCTCCTTCATCGGCATGGGCTACTCGGACACGCTGACGCCCGCCGTGATCCTGCGCAACGTCCTCGAGAACCCCGGCTGGTACACGGCCTACACGCCCTACCAGGCCGAGATCGCACAGGGCCGCCTGGAGGCGCTGCTCAACTACCAGACGATGATCGCGGACCTGACCGGGCTGCCGATCGCGAACGCGTCGCTGCTCGACGAGGCGACCGCCGCCGCCGAGGCGATGCACATGGCCCTGGCGCTGGCGAAGCCCGGCTGTGACGGGTTCTTCGTCGCCGAGGACTGCCACCCGCAGACGCTGGCCGTGGTGCAGACGCGCGCCGAGCCGCTCGGCGTCAGGGTCCACGTCGGCCGGCCCGAGTCGCTCGACGTGGCGGGCCAGAAGCTGTTCGGCGCCGTGCTGCAGTACCCGACGACCGACGGCCGCATCGAGGACTACTCGGCGCTCGCCGATCGCTTGCACCAGGGCGGCGCGCTGCTGGTGCTCGCGACCGACCTGCTGGCTCTGACGCTGCTGCGCTCGCCGGGTGAGCTCGGCGCCGACGTGGCGCTCGGCTCGAGCCAGCGCTTCGGCGTGCCGCTCGGCTTCGGCGGCCCGCACGCCGCGTTCCTCGCGACGAAGGACGAGCTGAAGCGCCACATGCCCGGGCGCCTGATCGGCGTCTCGAAGGACGCCGAGGGCAAGGCCGCCTACCGCATGGCGCTGCAGACGCGCGAGCAACACATCCGCCGCGAGAAGGCCACGAGCAACATCTGCACGGCGCAGGTGCTGCTGGCGGTGATCGCCGGCATGTACGGCGTCTACCACGGTCCCGAGGGGCTGCGCCGGATCGCGAAGCGCGTGCGCGGGCTGACGCTGCTGCTGGCGGCGGGGCTGCGCAGGCTGGGCCACGACCTCGGCCGCGCTCCGTTCTTCGACACGCTCAAGGTGCCTCTCGAGCGCCCGGCGCAGCAGCGCGTGCTGGCCGCCGCGCGCGCCGCCCGCTTCGACCTGCGGGTTTACGAGGACGGCGCGCTCGGCATCGCCCTCGACGAGGCCACGACGCTGGCCGACGTGGAGACGCTGCTCTCGGCCTTCGCGGACCATCGCAAGGCGCCGGCGATCGCGGAGCTGGCCCCGGGCGCCGAGGAGCCGCTGCCCGCGCCCGTCGCGCGCACGAGCGCCTACATGACGCACCCGGTCTTCTCGAGCTACCACACCGAACACGAGATGCTGCGCTACCTGAAGCGCCTCGAGTCGCGTGACCTCTCGCTGACCACCTCGATGATCCCGCTCGGCTCCTGCACGATGAAGCTGAACGCGACGGCCGAGATGCTGCCGGTCACCTGGCCGGAGCTCGGGCGCGTGCACCCCTTCGCGCCGGCCGAGCAGTGGCAGGGCTACGCCGAGATGTTCCGGCAGCTCGAGCAGTGGCTCGGCGCCGTCACCGGCTTCCCGGCCGTCTCGCTGCAGCCGAACGCCGGCTCGCAGGGCGAGTACGCGGGCCTGCTGACGATCCGCGGGTATCACGAGAGCCGAGGCCAGGCCGGCCGCCGCGTCTGCCTGATCCCCGTCTCCGCTCACGGCACCAACCCGGCGAGCGCCGCGATGGCCGGCTACGAGGTTGTGGTCGTCGCCTGCGACGCCCACGGCAACGTGGAGGTCGAGGACCTGCGCAGGAAGGCCGCGGAGCACCGCGAGCGGCTGGGCGCGCTGATGGTCACCTACCCGTCGACGCACGGCGTCTTCGAGGAGAGCATCCGCGAGATCTGCGAGATCGTGCACGCGAACGGCGGCCAGGTGTACATGGACGGCGCCAACATGAACGCGCAGGTCGGGCTCACCTCGCCGGCCGCGATCGGCGCCGACGTCTGCCACCTGAACCTGCACAAGACCTTCTGCATCCCGCACGGCGGCGGCGGCCCGGGCATGGGGCCGATCGCCGTGGCCGCGCACCTGGCTCCGTTCCTGCCCGGCCATCCGCAGGGCAGCGGCCGCCGGCAGGGCGCCGTCTCGGCGGCGCCGTACGGCAGCCCCAGCATCCTGACGATCTCGTGGATGTACGTCGCGATGATGGGGGAGCCCGGCCTGCGCCGCGCCACCGAGATCGCGATCCTGAACGCCAACTACATGGCGGCGCGGCTCGAAGGCGCCTACCACGTGCTCTACCGCGGCTCGAAGGGCCGCGTGGCGCACGAGTTCATCCTCGACCTGCGGCCGTTCAAGGAGGTCGGGGTCGAGGCGGAAGACGTGGCGAAGCGGCTGATGGACTACGGCTTCCACGCGCCGACCATGTCGTTCCCGGTGCCCGGCACGCTGATGATCGAGCCGACCGAGAGCGAGTCGAAGGCGGAGCTGGACCGCTTCTGCGAGGCGATGCTGGCGATCCGCGAGGAGATACGCGCGGTCGCCGAGGGCCGCATCGACAAGGCCAACAACCCGCTGAAGCGCGCCCCGCACACCGCCGCGGCCGTCACCGCCTCGAGCTGGGACCGCCCGTACACCCGCGAGCAGGCGGCCTACCCGGCCCCCTGGCTGCGCCAGCACAAGTTCTGGCCCGCCGTCGCCCGCATCGACAACACCTACGGCGACCGCAACCTGTTCTGCACCTGCCCGCCGCCTCAGTGAGCAAGGGGGGCCTGTAGTCGGCCCCCCTTGAACCCCCGCTCCCTCCGCGGGAGTGAATCCCGCTCCGCTCGCAGCCTGCAGTTTGGGCCACGAGGCCCGCGTCGGCCCCCCTTCTCAACCCCCATCAATCGGAGCGACGCAGGGCGTCGCGCTTCAATCGTCGGGTTGCCGCTCGTCATCGAGCCAGGGGGCGCTTGCGTCGCGCCCCCTGGAACCCCCCGCGCCTGCGCGGGAATGAATCCCGCTTCGGCGCGCGGTCTGTCGTTGTCTGCTTCGAGCCCGCCGCCCCCGCTCGCTTCGCCGGAGTGAATCCGGCTTCGCTCGCCGCCCTTGGCCCGTGCGAGGGCCCCTCTGGCGCCCCCCTTGAACCCCCGCGACGCTTCGCCGGAGTGAATGCCCATGGCCTTCGGCCAGTCGCGACGGATGAAAGGGCGATGGCCGTGGGCGTTGGCCGGAGGGCGGCGGCGTGGGTCACGCCGGAGCGGGGCGTTGAGGCGCGCATGGGACACGACCTCCCTGGCCACCGCGTCCGCGCCGATCGAGCGCAGGGGCGCAACTGCAGATCCTCCTCTTGAAGACGAGGCGCCCCGGAGCGACCCCGCGCAGGCGTGAACCCCGGCGCCGCCCAGCCGGCGCAACGGACCGCTGCCGAGCGGGTCTGTTCGAGGGAACGCTGTGGGCCCCGTTGGACCCAAACGCTTGCAAATTAGAAGTGTCACTTCTATATTGCAAGAGTGATCGAGCGCGGCTACGGATCCGCCCTGCGGGGGCTGTTGCGGCGCTTTCCCGCCGTGACGGTCCTCGGTCCGCGGCAGTGCGGCAAGACGACCTTCATTCGCGAGGCGCTGCCGGGATGGAGCCACCTCGACCTCGAGCGGCCCGCGGACGCGACCCCGCTCGCGGCCGATCCCGAGGCGCGCCTGGAGCAGCTCGGCGATCGCGTCATCCTCGACGAGGCGCAGCGGCTTCCGCAGATCTTCCCGGTTCTCCGGGGCCTGATCGACCGGCGGCGCTCCCGCAGGGGGCGCTTCGTGCTGCTCGGCTCCGCATCGCCATCGCTCGTGCGAGGGATCTCGGAGTCACTCGCGGGCCGCACCGCCTTCCTGGACCTGCCCCCGTTCCGCTGGGACGAGGTCCGCGGGCGTCGTGCCGCCGGCGGTCTGCGCGGGCTCTGGCTGCGAGGGGGCTTCCCCGACGCGTTTCTCGCGCGTGGGGACCCGGCACGGCGCGATTGGATGGAGGCGTACACGCGGGCCTTCATCGAGCGCGACCTCCCCGCCCTGGGCATCGAGATCTCGCCCTCGCAGATGTGGAAGCTCTGGACGATGCTCGCCCACCTGAACGGCGGGCTGTGGAACGCTTCGCAGCTCGCCGCTTCCCTGGGCGTGAGCTACCACACGGTGAACCGCTACGTGGACATCCTCGAGCAGGCGTTCCTCGTGCGCAAGCTGCCTCCCTACTTCGCGAACCTGGGCAAGCGGCTCGTGAAGAGCCCGAAAGTGTACTTCCGAGACAGCGGCCTGCTTCATCACTTCCTGGGCATCCGGAGCGCTGCTGACCTCGAAACCCATCCGGCGCGTGGGGCGAGCTGGGAGGCTTTCGTCGTGGACCAGCTCCTGTCCGCCTTTCGACGGCTCGATCCGGGATGCCAGGGCTGGTTCTGGCGGACGGCGCAGGGCGACGAGGTCGATGTCCTGATCGAGACCGGCTCCCGCCTGGTGCCCTTCGAGGTGAAGCTGCATTCAACTCCCGGCCCGGACGAGGCGCGAGGGCTGCTGCGCTGCATGGCCGACCTGAAGCTCCCACGCGGGTACGTGCTGTATCCGGGACGCGAGAGGTACTCCTTGGGCCGGGGTGTCACTACCCTGCCAGCCGACGATGTCCTTGGTGGGCCGGCTCGCCTCGCCCGTCTCTAGAAGGCCCGGGCGACCAAACCGACCAAGGCTGACGCCAGCACCGCGCCTCCGGTGTTCTGGCGGCTCGTCTCCGGAAAACGACCGACGGGAGTCGGGTGGTGTCCCGATGGTGGCGTCTCGAGCGAGGGCGCATATTGCTGGTGTCAGGACGGAGTGAGACGGACGACGCCAGGAGGGCATCATGAAGCGAATCAAGGGCGGGACGAAGGTCGAGGCGGGGTTCTACTGGCGCGCGGCCGAGTGGGAGATCGTGACGCTGAGCGGCACCGGCGGCGTGCTTCCGGGCGACGCCTCCGAGGAGCTGTATCGGATCCCGACGATCGGGATGCTGGCGGCGGCTCCGGTGATGGGGGCTCTGTTCGTGATGTTCCTGCCCTTCATCGGGTTTGCGCTGGTGCTGAAGCACCTGGCGAAGCTGGCGGTGGAGGGGACGAAGGGCGCGGCGCTGGCCGTGGGAGCGACGCTGGTTCCTTCGTGGCGGCCCGGCGAGGCGTACTTCGCGAGCCGCAAGGGTCACGCGGCGAAGGGCGAGGCGAAGCCCGACGACGCGAGGAAGCCGGAGACGGCGCTCGACGGGATCGAGAAGGAGATCGAGGAGCGCCGCAAGAGCTAAGCGCGACGCCCGGCCCGGGAACGGTCGATCAGCCGCGGCCGGCCGCGAGCAACCCGCCCTCGGCCATCAGCCTGTCGAACACCGGGCGCCAGAGAGGGCCGTAGAACGGGTGCGCCAGCACCTCGTCCCAGGCGCGGCGCGCGTTGCGCGCGGTCCAGATGCGGTAGTAGTTCTTGGCGCCCCACAGGCAGACGTCGAAGATCGGCGTGTCGAAGAACAGCTTCTTCGCGAAGGACTTCCGCAGCAGGTTCTCGACGGCCGAGACGGCATTGTGATGGGCGGGCTCGAAGCGCACGCGGTCCTTGCGCGGGTCGAGGCCGCGCACCTCGATCGCCGCCGGGTCGTCGACGCCGATGCCGCGCGCGGCGCAGGTGGCGAGATGGCGCACCTTCGCGGGGTCGATCCCCATCGAGAGCGCCTGCACGGTGTCGAGAGCCACCAGGTCGCCCGAGGCGAGCACGCGGTCGGCCACGCGCGGGTGGCCGGACTTGGGCCCGTTGCCCTCGAGCCCGATCGTCGCGTCCATGATCGAGAAGGCGGGGCGCAGCGTGGCGTTCAGGTCCGCAAGCGCGTCGTCGAGCACCAGGTGGTACTCGTGGCGCATCTTCGGCAGGCAGCCCCACTGGTTCTTCAGCGAGCCGGTGAGCACGGTCTTCGCGTGCGTCTTCATCACCGGCACCGTGATCAGCGCCGTCTCGCGCAGGATCCGGGGCACGGGCATCTTCTTCAGGACGGCGTTGTCGGGCCGGTCTTCGACGAGCGACTCGCCGCGTTCCATGTTGACCCAGGTGGCGCCGCTGCGCTCGCAGACGCCGGCCATCCCGCTGCGCCGGAAGGCGCGCTCGATGTCCTCCAGCACCTGGTCGGACTCGACCACGAAGATGCGCCCGACGTGCGGCCGCAGCTCCCGGATCAGCGCCTCGGCGAAGAACGGCGACGTGATCGAGCCGGGCAGGAACAGGTCCCAGCCGAGGTTGACCTTGAGCGAGACGTCCGTGCCCCTGGGGACGAAGCGGCCGAAATCGGCGGCCTCGAGCGCCCGGCGGATCGCGCCGCGCAAGTCACCCGCCACGGCTTCGAGTGCGACGATCGGAGCAGCCATTCGCAGGGATGATACCCGCGGCGCAGCCGCTCGCCGAGCAGCGACGGCCCGGAGTGCTTTGCGGCGGCCGCTACTCCGCGCGCAGCGCGATCATCGGGTCGACGCGCGTCGCGCGCCGGGCGGGCACCAGGATCGCGGCCAGCGACACGAGCGACACCACCGTCACCACCGCGGCGAAGGTGAACGGGTCGCGCGCGCTGACGCCGATCAGGAGGTTGGCGATGGCGTTCTGCAGCGCGGTCGCCAGCCCGAGGCCCAGGGCGAGGCCGACCGCGACGCCCAGCGCCACCTGTCGCGAGCCCTGACGCAGCACCATGCCCAGGATTCGCCCGCGGTCGGCGCCGAGCGCCATGCGCACGCCGAACTCCTGGGTGCGCTGGCTGACGGCGAACGACATCACGCCGTAGATGCCGACGGAGGCCAGCACCACGGCGACCACGCCGAAGACCGCGAACATCGTGGCGATCACCGCGTTCTGCGCCACGAAACCGTCGAGCTGGCGCTTCGGCGTGTCGACGAAGTAGAGGGGCAGGTTCGAGTCGACGCGGGCGACCTGCCGCCGCAGCGAGGTGGCGAGCGTCTCGGCCCGCTGGCCGCCGCGCGGCGTCACGATCACCGTGGCGAACTGGTTGGCGAACGGCTCCGTCTGCAAGGGGCCGGTCGGGTTCGAGTAGAACGGAACGTAGAAGCCGGAGTCGTCCACGTTCGGGTTGTTGAATGGGCCCTGCATGCGGATCGTGGTGACGACCCCGACGATCGTCCGCCAGGGCCCCGGCTGCTCGGTGTTGAAGTCCATCGCGCGGAAGCGGCGGCCGACGGCGCTCTCGTTGCCGTAGTGTTTCCTGGCGAAGGCCGCGTTCACGATCGCGACCGGCAGCCTGGTGTCGAGGTCGTCCTCGGTGAACGTGCGTCCCTCGAGCAGCTTCTGGCCGGTGACCGAGAAGAAGCTGCCGCTGACCTGCTCGAGGTTGGTTCTCGGCCGGTCGCGCTTCTCCTTGTACTCCTTGCCCTCGATCTCGATCGGGGCGTTGCCCGAGAAGGCCATGCGGAAGCGGCTGGTGAGGGCCACGGCGCCGAACTCGGAATGCGCGGCGAGCTCGCGCTGCAGGCGGTCGTAGAAGAGCTTGCGCGCCTCCTGGGTCGGATAGTCGCCGTCCATCAGGCCCATGCGCGCCGACATGATGCCGGCGGTGTCGTAGCCGTAGTCGATCGCCTGCTGGTTGCGGATCGACCGCATCTGCAGCAGCGCCCCGACCAGCAGCACGCAGGTGATGCCGATCTGGAACACGACCAGGCCGCGCGTGAGCAGGCCGATGCGGTGGCTGGTGTTGCCGCGCCCGCCCTCGCGCAGGGCGTCGACCACGTTCGAGCGCGACGACGTCCACGCGGGCAACAGGCCCGACACGATCGCGGCGAGCAGCGCCGCGCCCACCGTGAAGGCGAGCGCCGGACCGTCGATGTCGAAGCTGATCCAGGAGGGCGGCGGGTTGTCGTTGTTGCGAACGGCCGCGGTCAGCCAGTCGACCGACAGTCGTGCCAGGCCGATGCCGAAGGCCGCGCCGAGCGTCGCGACCAGCAGGCTCTCGGTCAGCATCTGGCGCACCAGCCGCCAGCGCGTGGCGCCCAGCGAGGAGCGCACGGCCAGCTCCTTCGCGCGCAGCGTCGCCCGGGCAAACTGCATGTTCATCACGTTGACGCAGGCGATCAGCAGCACGCCGACGCAGAAGGCCAGCATCGTGAGCAGCATTCCGCGCAGCGGCGTGGGCGTGTAGGTCTTCAGCAGCGGCTCGACCTGGGCGACGGCGAAGGACTTGTTGGTCTCGGGGTAGGCCTCGGCGAAACGCTTCGCGAAGGTCGAGAACTCGGCGTTCGCCTGGTCGAGCGAGACGCCCGGGCGCAGCGTCCCCAGCAGCGCGGGGTTGATCGCCCGCGGGTCGTTGCGCGGGCGCACCGGGAACTCGCTGTAGAGCGGGACCCACAGCTCCTCGTTGACCGGGAAGGCGAAGCCGCGCGGCATCACCCCGATGATGGTGGCCGGCGTGCCGTTGATGCGCACGCTCTTGCCGACGACGTCGGGGCTGCCGCCGAAGTCGCGCTGCCAGATGCCGTGGCCGATCAGGCTGACCTTCTCCGCCCCGGGCTTGTTGTCGTCCGCCGTGAAGTCGCGGCCGATCGCCGGCGCCACCCCGAGCGCGGGCAGGAAGTCCTCGGTGACGTAGGCGCCGGTGTAGCGCCGCGGGTTGCCGTCGACGGTCACGTTGACGGTGGAGCCGTTCAGATAGGCCGCGAGCCGGTCGAAGGACTTCTGCAGCGGCCGCAGCTCCTCGAAGTCCATCGAGGACACCTGGCCGTTGACGCCGAAGAAGGTGGTGCTCGACGGATCCACGAAGTTGGCGCTCGACAGGCGGCTCGCGTTCGGGAACGAGAAGCCCCGCAGCATCACGCCGTTCACCACGCTGAACATCGCGGTGACGCCGCCGATCCCCAGGCCGAGCACGACCACGGCGATGGCGCAGAACGACTTCTCGCGCGAGAGCACGCGGAGCCCGATCCGGAGGTCGGCACGGACGCCGTCGGGGAGCATGGCTTGGCTTCGTATACGCTTGGCGTTGCGCGGGGGTTCCTTGTTTCAGGGCTCCAGGCCGGCATCGAGGGAGAACGAGCGTGAAGATCGACGGCAGGGTTTTTCTGATCTCGGGCGGGGCCTCCGGCCTCGGGCGGGCGGCGGCCGAGGCCTTCGTCGCGGCCGGCGGCAGCGTGCTGATCGCGGACGTCAACGAGGCGGCCGGTGAGGAAACGGCGCGGGCGCTGGGCGCCAAGGCGCGCTTCGTCCGCACCGACGCCACCAGCGAGGAGGCGGTCAAAGGGGCGGTGGCCGAGGCGAAGTCGGCCTTCGGCGCCCTGCACGGCGTCGTGAACACCGCCGGGGTAGGGACCGCCGCCAAGGTCCTGGGCAAGAACGGGCCGCACGCGCTCGAGCTGTTCGCCCGCACGATCCAGGTCAACCTGATCGGCACCTTCAACGTGATCCGGCTGGCCGCGGCCGAGATGGCGACGAACGCGGCGGACGCGAGCGGCGAGCGGGGGGTGATCGTCAACACCGCCTCGATCGCGGCCTTCGACGGGCAGATCGGGCAGGCGGCCTACTCGGCCAGCAAGGGCGGCATCGTGGGGCTCACGCTGCCCGTCGCGCGCGAACTGGCCGCGCTCGGCATCCGCGTGATGACGATCGCGCCCGGCATCTTCGACACGCCGCTGCTGGCCGGGCTGCCCGAGCCCGCGCGCACCTCCCTGGGCCAGCAGGTGCCGTTCCCGCCACGGCTCGGCCGGCCGGCCGAGTACGCGGCGCTCGTCCGCCACATCGTCGAGAACGAGATGTTGAACGGCGAGGTGATCCGGCTCGACGGCGCGCTGCGGATGGCTCCTCGCTAGCGGCGCTTCGTCCCCGGGCTACACTCGAAACGAGGCGGCGCCCGTCGCCTCGTCACGGAGGGTCCTCATGAGAACGCGCGCCGCCGCCTTGATCACGCTGTCGGTGCTCGGATTCGCTGGGCCGGTCATGGCCCACGACATGTTCCTGAAGCCGGCGTCCTTCTTCCCGGCCCCCGGCCCCGTCGGGCTGCCGCTGCTGAACGGGACCTTCGGCCGCAGCGAGAACGCGATCGCGCGCGACCGTGTGCGCGAGGTGACCCTGGTGGGGCCCGCGGGCGTCGCGAAGCCCGCGGACTTCGGCTGGGAGGCCGAGGAGCCCGCAACGCGGCTCGGCGTGACGCTGGAGCCGGCCGGAACCTGGGTGGTCGGCGTCTCGCTGCAGCCGCGCGAGCTGCACCTGGAGGCGAAGGACTTCACCGCCTACCTGCGCGAGGAGGGCCTCGGCGACATCCTCGCGCTGCGCCGGGAGCGCAAGCAGGCGGAGGAGCCCGCGCGCGAGCGCTACTCGAAGCACGTGAAGGCGGTGCTGGTGGCCGGGCAGGCCGGCGGCACGGCCTGGCGCGAGCGGCTCGGCTACCCGGTGGAGATCGTCCCGGCCAGCGATCCGTCGGGCTGGCGGGCCGGGCAGACGATCGAGGTGCTCTGCTTCGTCGAGGGCCGGCCGAAGCCCGGGCTGGTGGTGATGTTCGGAGGCGAGACGCCGCGCGGCCGCGCGCAGAAGCTCAGCCTGGTGGCCGACGCCGAGGGTCGCGTGCGCGCGAAGCTCCCGGCGACGGGGAGCTTCTACTTCAAGTTCATCGAGATGAAGCCGCTCGCGGCGGCCGACGTCGACTACGAGTCGCTCTGGGCGACCTTGACGTTCGGCGTCCGCTAGCGGAGCAGGCTTCCCCTGTCGGCTGCGCGGCTACCAGGCGATGCCGTGGTCCTCGCCGTGGTGGCTCGAGCCGCCCCAGAACGTGCCGTGGCGCCGGTCGAACAGGATGGCGTTGATCGGCCCCGACGTGCGCTGCTGGAACTCGAGCCGGTAGCCCATCCGGCGCAGCTCGTCGCGCACCCAGCTCGGCATGCTCTCGCTCAGCGTGATGCGGCCGGGCTGCGAGTCGTGGATGCCGAACGAGTTGCGCATCTGGTAGCTGTTGAAGTTGGCGGCCTCGGTGGCCTCCTGGACGGTCATGCCGAACTCGACGACGTTCAGGAAGAACTGCAGCAGGTTCTGGTCCTGGGTGTCGCCGCCCTGCACCGCGAAGGAGAGGTAGGGCGCGCCGTCCTTCAGCGCCAGCGTCGGCGTCAGCGTCACGCGCGGGCGCTTGCCGGGCTCGACGACGTTGAACGGGTTCTCCGCCGCGTCCAGCACGAAGCTCTGCGCGCGCTGGCTCATGCCGATGCCGGTGCGGCCCGCGATCACCGCCGGCACCCAGCCGCCGGAGGGCGTCACCGACACCACCCAGCCGGCGGCGTCGGCGGCCTCGATCGAGGTGGTGCCCGCGAAGAAAGACTGGTCCTGCGCGCCACCGCGCTGGGCCGGGGCCAGCGCCGGCTTCGGCGCGCCGTCGGTGCGCCAGCGCGAGAGCAGGTCCTTGTAGGGGTTGCTGCCGCCCTGGAAGGGATACGGGTCGCCCGGCCGCACGTCGCGGTCGTTCTTCTCCCAGTCGATCTGGCCGTAGCGCTGCTTCGCGTACTCCTTCGACAGCAGGCCCGCAACCGGCTCCTCGGGGCCGAAGCCGGGGTCGCCGTAGTAGAAGTCGCGGTCCGCGAAGGCCATGTTCATCGCCTGGTAGACGGCGTGGACGTAGCGCGCCGAGTTGTAGCCCATCGCCTTCACGTCGGCGTTCTCGAGGATGTTGAGCGCCTGCAGCAGCGCGGGTCCCTGCGTCCACACCGTGAGCTTGTAGACGTCGATGCCCTTGTAGCTCGTCTTCACGGGCTCCTCGACCTTGACCTTCCAGCCGGCCAGGTCCTGCAGGGTGATCATCCCGCCCTGCTCCTTGAAGCCGCGGACCAGCTCCTCGGCGACGTCGCCCTTGTAGAAGCGGTCGTAGGCGGCGTAGATCGCCTGCTTGCGGTCCTTGCCGGCCTTGCGCGCGGCGCGCTCGGCCTCCACCAGCTTGCGCAGCGTCGCGGCGAGGTCGGGCTGGCGGAAGATCTCGCCCGGCTCGGGCGCCTCGCGCTTCTCGCCCAGGTGGGGCAGCATCACGGCCTTCGAGTACGGCCACTCCTTGAGGCGCGCCTTGCTGCGCTCGATGTTGTTCGCGAGCTGGGCTTCGATCGGAAAGCCGTCGGCCATCTCGATCGCGGGGGCCAGGACCTGCTCGAGCGAGAGCGTGCCCCACTCGGCGAGCATCGTCATCAGCCCGCCCGGCGTGCCGGGCGTGACGGCAGCCAGCGGCCCGAACTCGGGCGGCGCCACCAGGCCCTTGCCCTTGAAGAGCTCGGGCGTGTAGCCGGTGGGCGCCACGCCCAGCGCGTTGATCCCGATCACCTTCTTCGTGTTCGGGTCGTAGATCAGCGCCTGCGTCTCGCCGCCCCAGCTCAGGGTGTCCCACATGGTCGAGGTGGCGGCGAGCATCGCGCAGGCGGCGTCGACCGCATTGCCGCCCTGCTGGAAGATCATGGCGCCCGCGGTGGCGCCGAGCGGCTTGCCGGTGATCGCCATCCAGTGGCGGCCGTGGAGCGGCGGCTTGACGGTGGCGGCCTCGCCACGGTTCATCGTTGCGGCCCCGAGAGCGGCGACAACCGCCGCAGACACGGCGAGAGGGACGATCCGGCGAGCCACGCGCATCCTGTCCTCCGCAAGTGAGTGCCCGATCCGCGGCCTGATTCTGCACCCGTCCGGCGGTTTCCGCCTCGGGCTAGGCTGCCTTCCGCGCGGGCACGATCTCGCGCAGCGCGTTCAGGAAGGCCGCCATCTCCGGCGGCGTACCGAGCGTCACTCGCAGCCAGGCCGGGAGCGCGGGGAAGCGGCGGCCGACCAGGATGCCGCGCTGGCGGAAGGCGTCGATCACCGGCCCCACGTCACGGCCCATGTCGATCATCACGAAGTTGGTCTGCGAGGGGATGTAGGCGCGGCCGTCGCGCTCGAGCTCGGCGCAGAGCGCGCGCCTCGCCGCCAGGAAGCGCTCGCGCTCGCGCGCGAGGTGCGCCTCGTCGCCCAGGCTCGCGAGCCCCGCTTCGAGCGCAGCTTCGCTCACCAGGCTGAACGCGGCGTGGTCCTGCAGCGCCCGGGCGTTGGGCTCGGAGGCGACGGCGTAGCCGAGCCGCATCCCGGCGAGACCGTAGATCTTCGAGAACGTGCGCGTGACCACCACGTTGGGAAAGCGCTCGATCATCGGCACGGCGCTCGCGTAGCCTGGGTCGTCCACGAAGTGGTGGTAAGCCTCGTCCACCAGCGCGACCGCCGCGGGCGGGAGCTTCTCGAGGAACGCGCGCAGCTCGTCGGCCCGCACGATCGTCCCCGTCGGGTTGTTCGGGTTGCAGACGTAGGCGATCCCGGTGCGCGCGTCGCAGGCGGCAGCCATGCGCGGCAGGTCGTGTCTGTGATCGGCCGTCAGCGGGACCTTGACCGGCTCCGCCTTCGTCACGCGCGCGTAGAGCAGCACCGCTTCAAACGTCGGCTCCGCCGCCACGACGGTGCGGCCCGGGCCCAGGAACGCGGCGTCGGCCATGCGCAGCACCTCGCCCGAGCCGCAGCCCAGCACGATCTGCTCGCGCGCGACGCGATGGTGCCGCGCGATCGCCGCGGCCAGCTCTTCCTCGGCCGCGTCCGGGTAACGCGAGGCGACGGCCTGCGCCCGCGTCATCGCGGCGAGCGCCTTCTCGCCGGGTCCGTAGGGGTTCTCGTTCGAGTTGAGCAGGATCGGCCCGCGGGGCGCCGGCGGCGGAACGGCGGCCGGCGGGGCGGCGGCCCGCGCCCGGCCCACGAGCGCGTCGGAGAGCGCGGCGGCGCCCAGGGCGGACAGCGCGCCGGCGAAACGGCGGCGGGACGGCATCGACATGGGTCGCTCCTCCACCTGGATGGAGCCTGTCTTAGCACGAGTGCCGCCGGCGCGCGATGCCGGCCGCGGCTGCGAAGGTCAGCCCGCCCTTGTCGCGGATCTCGGAGAAGACGCTCTGCCTCGCCTAGCGAGGGTCGCCGCAACCGCCACGTAGAGAGCCCAGTCCAGGCGATTCGCTTGGACGAGCGAACTCTCGAACAGGTTGCCCACAACGAGCACGGCGAGAGACAACGCAGGCCAGGCGCGGCAGGGGTCGCCCGATCGGGTGAAGAGCAGGGCACGTCGGGCCAGCGCGAGGAACGAGATGCCGAACGTCAGCGTGCCTGCGAGGCCCAGGCCCAGGGCCAGGTCGAGGAATCCGTTGTGCGCGTGCTCCGGACGCCAGCGGATGCCAGTAACGGCAGGGAACTCGGACTCCGCCACGCGCCAGAATCCAGCGTAGCCATAGCCGAACCAGGAGCGCTCCAGAAGCGGTGGCCAGAGCGCGCTCCAGAGGAACAGGCGATCCCCGACCGTTCCCGATTTCCCTAGGGCAGCCAGGAGGAGGTCCTTTTCGTGCCACGCGGCCAGAACCGAAAGCACGACTCCGGAAGCCACCACGGTGGCCAACGCGAGACGCCCGCGACTGGAAAGGCCACGAACCGCTCCCAGTATCAGCAGTCCCGCCAGCCCAAGGAGGAGCAGGACCAGGGCCGACAGGGAACGGGAGGCCACGGCCAGCGCCACCGACCACGCGAGGCCGACCACCGGGAGGCGTCCCCCTCCCGGCGCGAGGATCGCGCACGCGATTCCGGACAGGGCCATGGCGTGGCCCAGCATGTTCTTGTGCGAGAAGACGCCCTTCCAGGCGCCGATCGCCGCTTCCTGCATGAGGCCCAGGCCTGGCGCCAGCACGACTATGGCAGCGCTGGCGACCCCGGCCCCCACGAGGACGACGGCGATCATTCGCAGCTGATCGTCGAGCTCGAAGCTGGAGCCCAGCTGCAGGCCGATCAGGGTCGTGCCGAGCAGCCCGATCGCCCACATGATCGAAGTGGAGGGCGAGGGGGACCAGCCCGCCGAGGCGAGGGCCAGCGCCACCACCGGCAGCCAATAGCGGCTCCCACGCAGTCCCTCCCGCGACGAGGTTGGATGCAGGAGCAGTCCCGCGGCCGCAAGGCCGTAGGCGCCGACAATGAACGAGCGGCGCAACGCGTCGCCCGCCACGAAGTAGAGGATTGGATGCAGGGCGCCCGAAAGGAAGAGCAGACACAGGCCCGTCGCGACTCGCCCTGTTCGAGGCACGCCCACGCTAGCCAGCGCCGATGCGGAGGATGACCGCGGTCGCGTCGTCGGCCGCTTCCGCGCCCGCGCGGAACTCGCGCACCGCCTGCTCCAGCCCCGCCAGCAGGCCGTCGAGGCCGCTCTCGCGCTCGCGCGCGACGAGCGCCATCAGGCGCTCGACACCGAACGGCTCGCCCGAAGGATCTTCGGACTCGACGATGCCGTCGGTGTACAGCAGCAGGCAGTCGCCGTCCGCCAGGCTCACGCTGCGCTCCTCGTACTCGCCGCCGGCCAGCAGGCCGTAGGGGCGGCCCGTGGAGTCGAGCGCGAAGGTGGTGGCGTCGGCCCGCACCAGCAACGGCGCGTTGTGCCCGGCGTTGACGTAGCGCAGCGTACGCTTCGCGCCGTCCAGGATCCCCACGAAGCAGGTCAGGTAGACGTTCGAGGGCGTGCTCGCCTCGATCTCGACGTCGAACAGGCGCGAGAGCGCGGCGAGGTCCCGTTCGAGCGGCAGCCGCGCGCGCAGCGTGGCCTGCACGTTGGCCATCAGCAGGGCCGCGGCGACGCCCTTGCCCGAGACGTCGCCCACCAGCAGCGCCGCCTCGCCGTCGGGAAGCAGGAAGTAGTTGAAGAAGTCGCCGCCGACCTCGCGCGCGGGGATCGACAGGCCCAGCACCTCTCCGAAGGGGGCCCGCAGCCGGTCGTGCGGCAGCATCTCGGTCTGGATGCGGCGGCACAGCTCGAGCTCCTGGCGCAGCCGCTCCTTCTCGAGCAGCTGCTGCTGGTGGGCCTTCATCTCCGCCGCCATGCGATTGAAGGTCGCGCTGAGCCGCCCGATCTCGTCGCCCGAGCGCACCGGCACGCGCGCGTCGAGGTCGCCCGCGGCCAGTCGCTCGGCGCCGGCCGTCAGCGTGCCGAGCTGGCGGGTCATGCGGTTCGAGAGCGGCACGATGCCGACGAGAGCCAGCGCGACCATGCCCAGGCCCCAGGCCAGGTTGCGGGCCGCCGTCGCGCGGATCTGGCGCAGGCCCTCGCCGACCGGCCGCGCGATGCCGACCGTCAGTCCCGTGGCCGGGTCGCGCTTCGTGACGACGACGAAGTCGGAAACGTTGCGGACGCGCGTGGCCGTCTCGCCCGCGGCCATCGGCGAGAGGGAGAGCGCCGCCAAGCGCGACCGGTCCTCCGCGCTCGCGTAGAGGGTACCGTCGGGGGCGAAGGCGAAGGGGATCTCGCCCTGGCGCCGGCGCGTGCGGGCGAAGACACCGTCGACCAACTGCTGGGGCCGGATCTGCGCCCTGACGCTGAGCGCCGGCGCGTCCTTGGGCCGCACCACGACGCCCATCTCGCGCTGGAAGGCCGCCTGCAGCTCGTGGCCGAAGGCCTTCGAGGTGACGCCGGCGGCCGTGCGCAGATTGTCGCGCACGATCGTGCGGACCTGCTCGTCGGTGAGCCGGCCGTCCTTGCGGGCCTGTGCCAGCTCCATCGCGCCCTTGACCGCTTCGGCCGCCAGCTCGGCGCCGCTGCCGATCAGCGTGCGGATCGCCTCGGCCTGCTGGGCCTTGGCCTGCTCCTCCGCGGTCCTGGCGTCGACAGGCGCGGGCGCGGCCTCGCGGGGAGCGCTCGGCAGCTCGCGCTCTGCCGCGCGACGCTCGCGCTCCAGCTCGCGTCGAGAGCGCTCCGCCTGGTGCGCGCCCTCGAGCTGACCGCTCGCGCGTGCCTGTTCCGCGTGCCGGGCGGCCCGCTCCGCCGCTCGCGCCATGGCCTCGAGCTGCAACACCCAGCGCCGGCCGCCGGCCTCGCCGCCGCCTTTGGGCGGCGGCTCGGGAGCGAAGACCAGCACCGGCATCCGCGGTGGCGGTGGCGGGGGCCGAGCCGGAGCGATGGGCCCCGTCGCGGGAACGGCGGGCTCTCCCGGAGCCGGAAGCGCGCGGCCGGCCTCCGTCTCGACCGGCGCCACCTCGATCGAGTCGACGAGGCCCGCGGCGTCTCCCATCCGCGTGCGGATCTGATCGAGGAAGGCCTGCGCGGCGGGCCCCTCCGGGCGCCGGTCCGGCCCCATCACGGATGCGAACGGAAGCTCGCCGAGCCGCTCGATGCGGCGGCCGAGGTCGTGCGCGGCTCCCTCGAGCCGGTCCCCCAGGTCCTCGGCGAGCGCGGACGTCTCCTCCTCCGCGGCCTTGCGGAACGCCAACTGGGTCGTCACGTACGAGTAGAGCGTGACCCCCAGCAGGGGCACGACGGCCAGCAGCAGGAACGCCAGGATCAGGCGCGCGCGGAGGGTCATTGCCGTTAACTTAGACGAGCCGGAGCTCCAAAAGGATCGCTGGCCGCCGAAAGTCCCCTGCCTGGTCCCGAGGACGGCCTCGAGCGGGTATTCTCAGGCGCATCGTCGGTTTTCGCGCCGTCCGGCCAAAGGAACGGCCGCCCGGGGCGGAACAGATCAACCGGAGGAGGTCCGCATGGACAAGGCGCTGCAGACCCAGTTGGCGAACATCGAGAAGCGTTCCGGCAAGTCGCTCGACGAGCTTTCCCGGCTCGTGAAGGCGAGCGGGCTCACGAAGCACGGCGAAGTTCGGGACATGCTCAAGACGAAGCTCGGGATGGGCCACGGCGACGCCAACACGCTCGTCCACTACGTCTTCCAGTCTTCGCCGGCGGTCGCCAGCGCCCCGGCTTCCGAGAGCGCCGTCCTCGACGGCATCTACAGCGGCCCGAAGGCGGCGCTGCGAGAGGTCCACGACAAGCTGATGGCGGAGATCAGCGCGTTCGGCCCGTTCGAGGTCGCCCCGAAGAAGACCTACGTGAGCCTGCGCAGGAAGAAGCAGTTCGCGACGATCGGGCCGGCGACCAACACGCGCTTCGAGGTCGGGCTCAACATGAAGGACGTCCCCGGCACCGCGCGCCTCGAAGCCCAGAAGCCGGGCGGCATGTGCCAATACAAGGTCAAGCTGACGAGCGCGGCCGAGGTGGACAAGCAGCTCGTCGGCTGGATCCGGCGCGCCTACGACGGAGCGGCATGACCGCTGCGGGACGACCCGCAGGCGCCGGCGATGCTGCTGGCCGAGAAGAAGGGGCTGGCCTCTAGAGCGCTTCGCGGGGCGTCACGCGCACGAGCAGGCCGGCCAGGATCGCGAGCGCACCGCCCACCAGGTACGGCGCCGCCGGGTGGACGTCGTAGAGCGGGCCGGCGAGCAGCGGCCCGATCGCGCGCGCCGCGGCCGACGCGGACTGTCCCGCGCCGAGCAGCGCACCGTGCTCGTCGCCCGCGCTCGCGTGCGAGAGCAGCGTCGACAGCGTGGGAGAGCTGAGCGCCTGGCCGGCCGAGGCGAGGCCGAGCAGGACGACGAACAGCGGGGGCGAGGCCGGCAGCGGCAGGCCGCCGAGGCAGGCGCCCATCAGCATCCCGCCGGCGACCGCCACCGGCCGCACGCCGAAGCGGCCCGTGAGCCGCCCGATCAGGCCGCCCTGCACCACGATCAGCACCAGGCCCGCGTAGACGAGCAGCAGGCCGAAGCGGCGCTCGTCGAGGCCGAAGCGGTCCTTCGTCAGATATGCGAGCGTCGTCTCCAGCCCGACGAACGCCAGCGTCGTGCAGAAGAGCGCGCCCAGCAGCGGCGGCAGGCCGGGTCGCGCCCAGGCGGCACTCAGCGTGCGCAGAGGGGTCACGCGCGGCCGGGCCGCGGCCTGCGCGCGCGCGTCGGCCGGCAGCGACTCGGGCAGGCGGCCGAGCGCGAAGAGCAGGTTGACGGCGGCCAGGGCGGCCGAAGTGAACGCGGCCGCGGGGAAGCCGCCGCCCAGCGCGAGGATCCCTGCGCCGAGCGCCGGCCCCACCACGAAGCCGACGCCGATCGCCGCGCCGATCAGCCCCATGTAGCGCGCGCGCTCCTCGCGGCTGGTGACGTCGGCCACGTAGGCCTGTGCCGTCGCGATGCTGCCGCCGAAGAGGCCGGCGGTGGCGCGCGCCGCGGTCAGCGCCAGCAGGCCGGCCGCGAGGCCCGAGAGCAGCATCGAGAGCGACGAGCCCGCGAGGCTCAGCAGCAGGACCGGGCGGCGGCCGATGCGGTCGGAGAGCCGCCCGAGCAGCGTCGAGCCGAACAGCTGCGCCACGGAGTACGCGGCGAACAGCACGCCCAGCTCCGCGCCCGAGGCGCCCAGCGCCCGCGCGTAGTAGGGCAGCGACGGCAGGATGATGCCGAAGCCGAGCAGGTCGAGGAACACCGTCAGGTACACGATCGCCAGAGCGCCACGGCCGGGCCGCACCGGCGCCCCCGTCACGCCTCGTGCCTCCGGAAGATCAGGAACGGCACGCACAGCAGCACCGCGATCACCTCCAGCAGGCCGGCGACCACGAAGGCGGGGCCGAAGCCGAACTCGTGGTCGATCCAGCCGCCGACCACCGGACCCACGGCGAAACCGAGCGAGCCGGCCAGGTTGAAGCCACCCATCGCGCTGCCGCGCGAGTGCGCGTCCGACAGCTCGCCCACCAGCGCCATCGCGGGCGGGAACATGATCGACGCCAGCACGCCCAGCGCCACCATCACGAACCACAGCGAGAACAGGCCCGAGTAGCCGACGAAGCAGAGCACGACGCCGTAGAGCAGCGAGCCCACGAGCAGTGGCGGATAGGGGCCGGTGCGCTCGCACAGCCGCCCGGCGAGCGGCTGCAGCAGCGCGAACGGCAGCAGGAACAGGGCCAGGTAGCGGCCGCGCAGCGCGGGATCGCTGATGCCGAGCGAGCCCAGGTACAGCGGGAAGACCACGATGAACAGGCCGACCGAGTAGCGGTCGAGGAAGTAGAAGACGTAGGGCACCAGCAGCTGCGGGCGCCCGCGCAGCGTTCCCAGGATCGCCTTTAGCGTCAGGCGCTCGCGCACGGCCGGGGCGTCGCGCAGCGCGAGGCTGCCGATCCCCAGCAGCAGGAACAGGGCAGCCGCGGCCTCGAGCGGGGCGCGTGCGCCGAAGTGGCGAGAGACGTAGCCGCCCACCGGGGCGCCGAGCGAGACGCCGAGGATCAGTGCGCCGCCCATGATGCCCATGTAGCGGCCCCGGTGCTTCTCGTCCGGGTGGTCCGCCACCATCGCCATCAGCGTGGACCAGCCCATTACGGCCACGGCACCCTGGAGGAAGCGCAGCGCGAGCAGCAGGTCGACGCTCTGCACCACGGCGTAGGAGGCGTAGAGAGGCGCCGTCAGCAGGAAGCCGGCCACGACCAGCGGCTTGCGCCGGCCGAGGCGGTCGCTGACGACTCCCCAGACCGGCGCGAACAGGATGTAGGCCACCATCTCGATCGAGAAGAAGAGCCCCGCGTCGCGCGCGCTGCCGCCGAGGTCGTCGACGATGAACTCCTTCAGCCCCGCCACGATCAGCGTCATGTTGAGCATCGAGACGAGCAGGAACAGCGAGGGCAGCAGGACGCTCTGCCAGAGCGGCAGGCTCGCCGGGCCGGGGGGCGGCCCGGCGGGTTCGACAGGAGCGGCGCTCAAGGGACGGTCATGTTAACCGCAGGACACTAGAATGCGCCGGGCCTGGCGGCCCGGGGAGGGAGCGCTTCGTGCGGATCGTCAGCGTGGGCGGCGGGCCGGCCGGCCTCTACTTCGCGATCCTCGCGAAGCGGCAGGACCCGGCGTGCGAGGTCCTCGTGCTCGAGCGCAACCGGCCCGACGACACCTTCGGCTGGGGCGTCGTCTTCTCGGACGAGACGCTCTCGCACTTCGCGGCGGCCGACGCCGAGACGCACGACGAGATCCGTCGCCGCTTCGCGTACTGGACCGACATCGAGATCCTGTTCGAAGGCGAGCGCCTGCGCTCGACGGGCCACGGCTTCTGCGGCATCTCCCGCCGGGTCTTCCTGGAGATCCTGCAGCGGCGGGCGGCGGGGCTCGGCGTCGAGATCCGCTACGAGACCGAGGTGGCGGACGTCGACGCGCTGAGGCGCGAGTTCGACCTCGTCCTCGCGGCCGACGGGGCGAACAGCCGCTCGCGCGAGGCCCACGCGCCGCACTTCGGCACCACGATCGACTGGCGCCGCTGCCGCTTCTCCTGGCTCGGCCTCGACCGGCGCCTGCCGGCCTTCAGCTTCGTCTTCAAGCGGAGCCCGCACGGCCTGTTCCAGGTCCACGCCTACCCCTTCGACGAGCGCGCCAGCACCTTCATCGTCGAGTGCCGCGAGGAGGTGTGGCGGCGCGCGGGGCTCGATCGGGCCGACGAGGCCGCGACGATCGCCTTCCTGTCGGAGCTCTTCCGCGAGGAGCTCGAGGGCGCACGGCTGCTGGCGAACCGCTCGGTCTGGCGCGCGTTCCCGACGATCTCGAACCGGCGTTGGCGCCTGGACAACCTGGTGCTGGCCGGGGACGCGGCGCGCACGGCTCACTTCTCGATCGGCAGCGGCACCAAGCTGGCGATGGAGGACGCGATCGCGCTGGCCGCGGCGATCGGCCGGGAGCCCGACCTCGGCAGGGCGCTCGACGCCTACGAGGCCGAGCGACAGCCCGAGGCCGCGCGGCTGCAGCGCGCGGCGCAGACCAGCCTCGAGTGGTTCGAGTCGAGCGCGCGCTACCTGGGGCTGCCGCCGCTCGCCTTCGCCTTCTCGCTGCTGAGCCGCAGCAAGCGGATCACCTGGGACAACCTCGCGCGGCGCGATCCCGCGCTGGTGGCGGCGGTCGCGCAGGACTTCGCGCGCCGCAACCCGCATCGCGACGCCCGCGTCGCGGTTCCCGCCGATGCGCCTTTCGCACCCGCGGCCGCGAGCCCGGCCCCCGCGGCGCCGCCCGCCTTCCAGCCGTTCCGCCTGCGCGGCCTCACGCTGGCGAACCGCATCGTCGTCTCGCCGATGTGCCAGTACTCGAGCCAGGACGGCCTGCCGAACGACTGGCATCTGGTCCACCTCGGCAGCCGCGCCGTCGGCGGGGCGGGGCTGGTGATGACCGAGGCGACCGCCGTCTCGCGCGACGGGCGGATCTCGCCCGGTTGCGCCGGGATCTACGAGCCTGAGCACGCCTCTGCCTGGCGCCGCGTGGTCGACTTCGTCCACGCGCACTCGCGCGCGCGCATCGGCATCCAGCTCGCGCACGCCGGCCGCAAGGCCTCGAGCGCCCGGCCCTGGGAAGGCGGCCTGCCCCTCCGCGAAGGCGCGTGGCCCACGCTCGCGCCGTCGCCGCTGGCTTTCGACGCGGGCTGGCCCGTGCCGCGCGAGATGACGCGCGCCGACATGGACCGCGTGCGCGACGCGTTCGAGCGAGGTGCGCGGCGGGCAGCCGAGGCCGGCTTCGACCTCGTCGAGCTGCACATGGCCCACGGCTACCTGCTCGCGAGCTTCCTCTCGCCGTTGACGAACCGGCGGCAGGACGGCTACGGCGGCGACCTCGCCGGCCGCGCCCGCTATCCGCTCGAGGTATTCGACGCGGTGCGCGCGGCCTGGCCGGCCGAGAAGCCGATCAGCGTCCGCATCTCGGCCACCGACTGGGCCGAGGGCGGCTTCTCGAGCGCGGACCGCGTCGGCTTCGCGAGGCTGCTGAAGCAGCACGGCTGCGACGTGGTCGACGTGTCGGCAGGCGGGACCGTGCCCGACCAGGTTCCTGTCTATGGCCGCATGTTCCAGGTCCCGTTCAGCGACGAGATCCGCAACGAGGCCGGCATCCCGACGATGGCCGTCGGCAACATCCAGGACGCGGACCAGTGCCACACCATACTGGCCGCCGGCCGGGCGGACCTCGTCGTTCTGGCGCGCGGCCATCTGGCCGACCCGTACTTCACGCTGCACGCAGCCGCCGCCTATGGCCACGACGAGCAGTACTGGCCGCCGCAGTACCTGCGGGCCCGCCCGGCCGCGCGCAAGGGCTGACGGCGAAGGCCTGCCTCCCCCGTGTGCGCCGCCTGACGCACGCGGACGGCGACCGCTGCCTGCCCCGGCGTTACGCTGTCGCCGTGCGGGTCCGGTGCAGATCCCTGACGCTCGTCGTCGTGGCCAGCGCGGCGCTCCCGCTGCCGGCGCAGCCGGCGGGCGATCGCACTCTCGCCGAGCTCGCGAAGGGCTATCGGACCGGCGACCGCGAGCTGGCGGTGGCGGCGCTCGGGCTTCGCAGCCGCGAGAGCGTCGAGAGCGAGGCTCAGCGGCTCGCCGGGCTCTTCTCCGACGCGGGCCTGGCCGGGGACGCACAGCGGGCTGCTGCCGTGGTCCTCCTCAGCGAGAGCGCGCTCCGCGATCTCGACGTCGGCGCGTTCCGCCGCGTGCCCTGGAAGCTGCAGAGCGCCGCCCGCCTCGCAGCGGCGGCGCCGCCCGCGACGAGTGGATCCCTCTTCGACCGGCGCTTCCACCTGCTCGCGGGCCTTGCGCTTCACGCGGCGGGAGAGCTCGAACCCGGCCACGCCGTCCTCCTGGCCGGCAGCCAGGCCGCGACGAACGACCCCGAGCTGCACACGGCGCTGGGCGCCGTCATCGAGACGGTGGCCACGCTGCGCGAGTACGATCCCTCGCCGGATTCGAAACGGGGCAGGCCGCGGCGCGGCGGCTACGCCTCGGAGAGCGGCGGCCGTGGCTCCCTGTCGAACGCGACGCTCGCCGACGCGCAGGCGCGCTACGAGCGCGCCCTGGAGATCGATCCGGAGCTGACGGAGGCACGGCTGCGCCTCGGCCGCGCGCGGCTGCTGCGAGGCCGGCCGGCCGAGGCGCTTCGAGAGCTGGAACGGGTCGCCGCCGAAGCGCGCCAGCCCGCAGGGCGCTACCTCGCGCGGCTCTTCGAGGCTCGAGCACTGGAGGCCCTCGGCGACCTCCGCGGGGCGGCCGCCGCGTGCCGCGCCGCCACGCTCGAGGTGCCGAGGGCACAGGCGGGGCTGCTGGCGCTGGGCCGCGCGCTCGACCGCCTCGGCGACACGGCCGGAGCGCAAGAGGCTTTCGAGCGGGCGAGCGCGCCGGGCGGCCCGGAGGACCCCTGGCTGGACTACAGGTCCGGCCAGCCGGCGCGGCTCGAGGGCCTCCTCGAAGAGCTGCGGAGCCTGCTCCCGTGAATGCGTTCGCCGGGCTGCTCCTGCTCGGGCTCGCGCAGGCCCCGCCCGTGTTTCGCAGCGGGGTCGAGGTCGTCTACGTGGACGTCTCGGTCACGAGGAAGGACGCCCCGGTTTCGGGCCTCACGGCCGAGGATTTCCTCGTCACGGACAACGGCGTTCGCCAGCGCGTCCAGGTCGTCGACCGCGAGTCGGCGCCGACGACGGCGATCCTCGCGCTCGACCTCTCCGAAAGCGTCGCCGGCGAGCCGCTCGCCCGACTGCGAGCCGCGGCCGGCGCCTTTCTGCGCGGCATGCAGGCGCGCGACGAGGCGGCGCTCGTGACCTTCAACCACGAGATCGAGCTGCGGCAGGCCCCCACGCCGGAGCGGAGCGCCGTCGGCAGGGCGCTCGAGCGCGTCGAGGCCCGAGGCGGCACCTCGGTGATCGACGCGCTCTACCTGTGCCTGAAGCGGCGCTGGGGCGGCGGGCGCCCGCTGGTGATCCTGTTCAGCGACGGGCAGGACACCGCGAGCTGGCTCGACAACGAAGACGTGCTGCGGGCGGCGCGCGAGTCGTCGGCCGTGCTGCACGTCGTGGGCACGGAGGCGACGGGCCCTCGCTTCGAGCTGTCGCCGTCCGGCGCGGGCCCGCGGGTGGTCTTCGAGGAGCCGGGCTACCTGTACCTGCTGCAGCGCGCCGCCGACACGACCGGCGGCGAGTACTGGTCCGCCAGCTTCGAGCGCCTGGAGAGCGTCTTCCTGAAGGTGCTCGAGGCCGCCAGCGCCCGCTACGTCCTGAGCTACGAGCCGGAGGGCATCGGCCTCGCGGGCCACCACGAGGTGAGAGTGTCGGTCCGGCGCAAAGGCCTCAAGGTGCGCGCGCGGCGCGAGTACGTGGTCCCCGAAGCGGCCGAACGCTGAGCGGCGGGCCGCCTAGAACGCCAGCGGCTCCCGATCGCGGAAGAAGCCGCCCGTCGGGCCGCCGTCGGGAAGCGTCGCGAGCCAGACGATCGTGTCCGGCGCCTCTTCGACGGGACGCGTCGCGCGGGGGCCGCCCATCTCGGTCTTGACCCAGCCGGGGCAGCAGGCATTCACCAGCACGTTGGTCCCGGCAAGCTCCGCGGCCAGGATGCGTGTCAGGGCCACCAGCGCCGTCTTCGACATGCGATAGGCGGGGTAGAGGCCGCCCATCTCCGCCAGCGAGCCGAGTGAGCTCGACAGGTTGACGATGCGGCCGTAGCCCTGGCGCCGCATCAGCGGCAGCACGGCCTGCGTGAGCTGCAGGGGGCCGAGCAGGTTCGTCTCGAAGGTGCGGCGGACGACCTCGGCGGACACGTCGGCGCCCGAGGCCCGCCGGTCCAGGAAGACGCCGGCGTTGTTCACCAGCACGTCGAGCCGGCCGGGAGCGCGCTCCAGCCTCTCCGCGGCGGCGCGGATCGAGGCGGCCTCGTCCATCTCGAGCGCGAGCGGCTCGATCTCGAGACCAGGTCCGGCCAGCTCGCGCGCGGCCCGCCCGGCCTTGTCCTCGTCTCGTGCCGCGAGCACGACCCGGAAGCCCAGCCGGGCGAGCTGGAGGCAGGTCTCGCGTCCGATGCCCCGGTTCGCCCCCGTGACGAGCGCGACGCGCCGCTCCGGCATGCGACGCACGCTAGCACGAGCTTCACGGGGGGGCGCTTCTCGGCAATAATGGAACGCTTGAGCGGACGCGTCCGGACCGACGGCAAGTTCCTCCGCCTCGGCGACCAGAAGTTCTGGGTGAAGGGGGTCACCTACGGGCCGTTCCGGCCCCAGGCCTCCGGCGTCCACCTGCCCGAGACGCACCGCATCGACGCGGACTTCCGCCAGCTGCGCGAGCTGGGCGCCAACACGCTGCGCGTCTACCACGTGCCGCCGCGCTGGTTCCTCGACATGGCCGCGGCCCACGAGCTGAAGGTGCTGGTGGACGTGCCGTGGTCGAAGCACCGCTGCTTCCTCGACAGCCGCGCCGACCGCGAGACCGGCCGCGAGGCGGTGCGCCAGGCCGCGCGCTCCTGCCGGGACCACGAGGCGCTGCTCGCCCTGTCGGTGGTCAACGAGCTGCCGCCCGACGTGGTGCGCTGGTCGGGCACGGAGAAGGTCGAGCGCTTCGTCGAGGAGCTCGTCGAGATCGCGAAGCAGGAGGACCCGCGGGGCCTCGTCACCTTCGCGAACTTCCCGCCGACGGAGTACCTGCACCCGCGCACCGTCGACTTCTACAGCTTCAACGTCTACCTGCACCGCCGCGACCGCTTCCGCGCCTACCTGCAGCGGCTGCAGAACCAGTCGGACGAGAAACCGCTGCTGCTCGGCGAGTACGGCATCGACTCGATTCGCAACGGCGAGCAGGGGCAGGCCGAGATGGTGGGAATGCACCTCGAGGAGGTCTTCCGCTGCGGCCTCGTCGGCAGCTGCGTGTTCTCCTTCACCGACGAGTGGTTCACGGGCGGCCACCCGATCGAGGACTGGGCCTTCGGCCTGGTGCGCGCCGACCGCTCGCCCAAGCCCGCCTTCCACCGCGTGGGGCAGATCTTTCGCGCGGAGAGCCCGCTGCCGAAGCTGCGCCGGAGCCCCCGCGTCTCGGTCGTCGTCTGCAGCTACAACGGCTCGAAGACCCTCGACGGCTGCCTGAGCTCGCTGCGCCGGCTGAACTACCCCGACTACGAGGTGGTGGTGATCGACGACGGCTCCACCGACAAGGTGCCCGAGATCTGCGCGCGCCACGACTTCATCCGGTACTTCCGCCAGCCGAACAAGGGACTGTCGGCCGCGCGCAACCAGGGCATGGAGCTGGCGAACGGCGAGGTCATCGCCTACACCGACGACGACTGCTTCGCGGACGAGGACTGGCTCTACTTCCTGGTCTCAAAGCTGGTCGACTCGGACGCTTCCGGCGTCGGCGGGCCGAACCTGCTGCCCGAGGGCGACGGCCCCGTCGCCGCCTGCGTCTCGGCGAGCCCCGGCACGCCCGCCCACATCCTGGTCGACGACAGCGTGGCCGAGCACGTGCCGGGCTGCAACATGGCGTTCTGGGCCGATCGCCTGCGCGCGATCGGCGGGTTCGACCCCGCCTACCGAGCGGCCGGCGACGACGTCGACGCCTGCTGGCGGCTGCAGGCGGAGGGCGACCACATCGTCTACAGCCCCGCGGCGATGGTCTGGCACCACCGCCGCGCCACCGTCGAGGCGTACCTGAAACAACAGCGCGGCTACGGCATCGCCGAGGCGCTGCTGAAACGCAAGCACCCGGAGAAATTCCGTGGCTTCCGCGCCGACCTGTCGTGGCTCGGGCGCATCTACACGCGGGCGGGCCTGGGCCTGAACCTGGGCCGCCCGACGATCCACTACGGCGTCTTCGGCAGCGGCCTGTTCCAGACGCTGTACAGCCCGGAGATGGTCTGGTGGCCGCTGCTGGCGACCAGCCTCGAGTGGTGGCTCGCGATCCTGTTGCTGCTCGGGCTCGCCATCGTGTTCCACCCGCAGCTGCTGATCTTCGAGCGCACGGCCGAGGGCCTGATGCCGGCCTCGATCCTGGCGCAGGTCAGCAACCCGCTGTTCCTGCTGCCGCTCGGGATGCTGCTGACGACGGCGCTGGTCGCCTGGTGGGTCGCCGGCCAGGCGCAGCCGCTGCCGCACCAGCGGCGCTGGTGGTCGCGCGCGCTGATCGCGGCGATGCACGTGGCGCAGCCGGTCGAGCGGGGCTGGGCCCGCTACAAGACGCGCTTCGAGACGATCGAGATCCCGGCGGCCGTGCACGCGATCCGCAATCGCTGGGAGCAGCGGGCGGCGTCGCTGCTCGACCGCAACGGACTCGAGCTGTGGAGCGAGAGCTGGGCGACGCGCGAGACGCTGCTGACGAGGCTGGTGGCGCTGGCGGCGCGCCACCAATGGTTCCTGCGCATCGATCCCGGCTGGGAGCCGCGCGACGTTCGCTTCTACGGCGACCGCTGGGCCAAGTGCGACATCGTGACCGTCAGCGAGAACCACGGCGGCGGCCGCCTCCTCACGCGGGTGCGGCTGATCTCGTCGGCCACGCTCTACCACAAGGCGCTGGCGTTCCTGATCGTCTACGTGCTGACGCTGGCCTGGTTCGTGCGGCCGATCAGCGCGCTGCTGCTGACGCCGGCGCTCGGCCTGATGGCGATGACGCTGTTCTCGGCGCGGCGCGTGCTGCGCCGCACGGTCGTGGCCGCGCTGCTCGAGGTCGCGCAGGAGCTGGGCATGACGGTCGTCGACGCGCCCGACCTGCTGAAGGGGACCCCGGTTCCCGAACCGCCACCGCGCGCTGCACCGCCGCCGCCCGGGACGCCGCCGCCGCCCGCCGGGGCGGCGCTCTCGCCGGCCCCGCCCGAGAAGACCCCCGCCGAGGTCTGAGCAGCCATGGCCGGCATCCGCGTCCCCATAGGCGCTCTCGTCCGGCGCGTGCTCGTCTACCTGCGGCCGCAGGCCGGACGCTTCGGCCTCGGGCTGCTGCTGACGGTCGCGGGCATCGGCTTCGACCTGCTGAAACCGCTGCCGCTGGCGATCGTGCTCGACACCGTGCTGCAGGGCCGCCCGCTGCCCGGCCTGCTGCAGCCGCTGATCGGCGGCTTCGGTCAGATGACGCTGCTCGCGATCGCGGCCGCCGGCATCATGCTGATCGCGCTCGGCCACGGCGTCGCCACCGTCGGCTCCAACTACCTGACGATCGACGTCGGCCAGCGCATGGTGGGCGACCTGCGCACGGCGCTCTGGGTGCACCTGCAGAAGCTCTCGCTCGCCTTCCACTACCGGCACCAGACGGGCGACCTGTTGTTCCGGGTGATGGCCGACACCTTCTCGATCCAGGGCCTGGTGATGAACGGCCTGCTGCCGCTGGTCAGCTCCTGCCTGATGCTGGGCGGCATGTTCGTGGTGATGCTGCGCTACGACGTCACGCTGGCGCTCGTCTCGGCGCTGGTGGCCCCCCCGCTCTACCTCGCGATCAGCCGGCTCTCCTCGCGCATCCACGGCCAGGCCGCCGCCTCCAAGGAGGCCGAGAGCGACCTCTACTCGCGCGCCGAGATGGAGATGGGCGCCGTCAAGCTGGTGCAGGCCTACGGGCGCGAGAAGCGCTCGGCCGACGAGTTCCGGCGCGGCAGCGAGAAGAGCCTGGCGCTGACGCTGAAGCTGTACGTCACCGAGACCCAGTTCATCCTGATCGTGAACCTGCTGCTGGCGGCGGGAACCGCCACGCTGCTCTGGCTCGGCGCCTCGCGAGTGCTCGAGGGCAGCCTCACCATCGGCGCGCTCACCGTGTTCCTCGCCTACTTGAAGGACATGTACGCGCCGATCCAGACGCTCTCCCAGAACCTGAAGGAGCTGAGCTCGTCTCGCGCGGGGCTCGACCGCGTCTTCGAGGTGCTCGACATCGCGCCCGACATCCAGGACCGGCCCGGCGCGCGGCCGCTGCCCGCGGTGAAGGGCGCGGTGCGGCTCGAGCGGGTGAGCTTCGCCTACGCCGGCGGCCCGCCGGTGCTGAGCGACGTCTCGCTCGAGCTGCGGCCGGGCGAGAAGGTCGCCCTGGTGGGCCGCACCGGCGCCGGCAAGAGCACGCTGGCGAGCCTGGTGCTGCGCTTCTTCGACCCGCAGCAGGGCGTCGTGCGCATCGACGGCAGCGACCTGCGCGAGGTGACGCTCGCCTCGCTGCGCGCGAGCGTGACGCTGATGCTGCAGGAGCCGATCCTGTTCCAGCAGAGCGTGCGCGACAACGTCGCCTTCGGCGACCCACTGGCCTCGCTCGAGCGGATCCGCGAGGCGGCCCGCCGCGCGGAGGCCGAGGAGTTCATCCTCGCGCTGCCGCGGGGCTACGACACGGTGCTCGGCCAGGACGGGCTGACGCTTTCGGGCGGCCAGCGCCAGCGCCTGGCGCTCGCGCGGGCCCTGCTGCGCGACGCGCCGATCGTGATCCTGGACGAACCGACCAGCTCGCTCGACCTGTCGACCGAGTCCCTCGTCTGGCGCAACGTCGAGGAGCTGCTGCGGGGGCGCACCGCGATCGTCATCGCGCACCGGCTGAGCACCGCGCGGATGGCGGACCGCATCGTGGTGCTCGAGGCGGGACGCGTCGTCGAGCAGGGCAGCCACGACGAGCTGGTGGCCGCGGGCGGCGCCTACGCCGGCCTCTGGAGCAGGCACGCCGCGGGCCAGGACCCGCTCGCCGAGGGCCCGCTGGCCGAGGCCGTCTCCCGATGAAGCCGCTCAAGCTGGTCGTGCTCGGCATGATGGGCCGCTGTCCCTTCGGCGGGCAGACCTGGCTCTACCTGAACTGGCTGCGCGGCCTCTCGCGCCTGGGCCACGAGGTCTGGTACGTCGAGGACGACGCCACCTGGCCCTACGACCCGCGGGCCAACACGATCGTGGACGACCCCTCCTACGCGGGGGAGTACCTCGAGCGCGTGCTGGCGCGGATCGGGCTCTCCGGGCGCTGGGCCTACCGGCCGCTCTTCCGCGGCCGCGACGCGTGCCTGGGGCTCTCGGTATCGGCGTTGCGCGAGCTCTACCGGAGTTGCGACGCGATCCTGAACGTCTGCGGCGCCACCGTGCTGAACGAGGACCATCAGCTCGCCCCCCGCCGCGTCTACGTCGAGACCGATCCCGTCACCAACCAGCTCGAGCTGGCGAGCGGCAAGCAGAAGACCTTGGAGGTGCTGCGCGCGCACGACGCGCTGGCGACCTACGGCGAGAACTACGGCGCTCCGGACTGCGGCGTGCCCCTCGCCGGCGGCTTCGCGTATGCGAAGACGCGCCAGCCGATCGACCTCGAGCTGTGGCCGCTGGCGTTCGACGCGCAGGCGCCGTACTACACGACGATCGGCAACTGGAAGCAGCAGGGCCACGACGTGGTCTGGAACGGCGAGACCTACTCCTGGAGCAAGCACCACGAGTTCCTGAAGTACCTGGAGCTGCCGCGCAAGGCGGCGAAGGCGCGCTTCGAGCTGTGGCTCAACGTGGACGACGCGGGCGATCGCCGAACGCTCGAGCAGCACGGCTTCCGGCTGGCCTCGCCGCTCGAGATCTCGCTCGAGCCGTTCGGCTACCAGGAGCTGTTCCGGCGCTCGCGCGCCGAGTGGACGGTGGCCAAGGACCAGAACGTGCGCCTGCGCAGCGGCTGGTTCAGCGAGCGCGACGCCTGCTACCTCGCCTGCGGCAAGCCGGTGATCGCGCAGGCCACGGGCTTCGAGAACGTGCTGCCGACCGGCGAGGGGCTGTTCGCCTTCCGCGACATGGACGGCGTGCTGGCCGCGATCGAGACGATCGAGGCCGACTACCCGAAGGCCAGCCGCGCCGCGCGCGCGGTCGCCGTCGAGCACTTCGAAGCGACGGCCGTCTGCCGCAGGTTCCTGGCGGACGTGGGCCTGTGAGGTTCGTCGTCTTCAACGCGGACGATTTCGGCTACGGCCGCGGCATCAACCGCGGCATCCTCGAGGCCCACGAGCACGGCGTCGTCACCTCCGCCACGCTGGTGGTGAACGGCCCGGCCGCCCTGGAGGCCGTGGCGATCGCGAAGGACCACCCGCGGCTCTCGGTCGGCCTCCACGTCAACCTGACGAACGAGGCCGAGAGCTGGTTCGACATCGAGAACGAGGGGCTGGTGCGAGAGGAGCTGGAGCGCCAGCTCGGACGCTTCGTCGAGCTGCTGGGCCGCCCGCCGGCCCACATCGACTCGCACCAGCACGTGCACCGCGCCCGCGGGCGGCGGCCGCTGTTCCGGGCGCTGGCGAAGCGCCTCGGAGTGCCGCTGCGCGACGAGCTGCCGGTCGTCTTCAAGGGCGGCTTCTACGGCCAGTGGGAGTACCAGGTCTTCGACCCCGACAAGGTGAGCGCCGGCGCGCTCTGCCGGATGCTGCGCAACGAGATCCACGCGGGCGGTATCTACGAGGTGAGCTGCCACCCGGGCTACCTCGAGGCCGGCCGCGACCTCGTCTACCACCAGGAGCGCGAGCACGAGCTGCGCACGCTGTGCGACCCGCGCGTGCGCGAGCTGATCGCCGACCAGGGCATCGGGCTGCTCGGCTACGACGCGCTGCCCGGCGCGCTCGAGCGGCTCTCGCGGGAGCGCGCCGCCGCGTGAGCGCGGCGGCCGCGACCACGCAGGCGGAGGTCGGCCCCCGGCCGGGGGCCGCGGCGCGCGCGGCGTGGCCGGCGCTCTGGCTGGCGCTGGTCCTGGTCGCCGCCAAGGTCGCTCACTGGAGCCTGCCCGAGCTCAGCGCGAAGCGCCTGCGCGAGTGGCTGACGGACGTCGGCGTCAGCGCGCACCAGGACGTGCTCTACGCGCTCGGCTACGGCCTGCTCGGCGCCCTGCTGCTGCGGCTCGCACGGGGGCGGCCCGCGCTGGAGCGCTGGGCCTTCCGGCTCTTCCTGGCGCTCGGCTTCGCCAGCGCGGCCTTCGCGATCGCCAGCATCCAGATCTTCGCCTTCCTGCGCTCGCCGCTCACCTTCGCGCTGCTCTACCTGGCCGACGACATGAAGAACATGCGCTCGTCGATCGGCGCGTTCCTGAGCGTTCCGGTGGCGATCGCGCTGGTGCTGGTGCCGCTCGTCTGGCTGTGGCTGACGCTGCGCAGCCTGCGAGGCCCGGCGGCCGCGACGTCGCCGCGGGGCCGTCTCGCGCTCGGCCTGCTGGCCCTGCTGCTGGTCGGCTACGTCGCCGCCGCGAAGGCCGGCTACGCCAGCCGCTGGCACGACCGCGACGACCACCTGATCGCCCGGAGCCCGCACTGGGCGCTCGTCTCGTCCGTCTTCCGCGAGCTGCTCGGCAGAGGCGAGGCGGCGCGCTTCGAGGCCGGCTATCCGCCCGAGCTGCGCGACGACTTTCGCCCGCCGAAGCAGCGGCGCTCGACGCTCGGGCAGGCGCCGCGGGCGAAGAACGCGATCCTGCTCGTGCTCGAGTCGACCGGGGCCCGCTACCTGTCGATCTACGGCAGCCCCTACCGCTCGACGCCCAACCTGGAACGCGAGGCCGCGCACGCCCTCGTCCTCGACGCCGGCTACTGCCACGTCGGCATGACGGCCAACTCGGTGGCCGCGCTGACGCTCTCGATCTACCCCTACATGACCTGGCGCGAGTACACGGTCGAGTACCCGCGCATGCCGGGCGAGACGCTGGCGGAGCTGTTGAAACCCCTGGGCTACCGAACCGCCTTCGTGCACTCGGGCTATCTCGAGTACACGAACCAGCGGGAGTTCCTGAGTGGGCGAGGCTTCGACGCGCTGCGCGAGTGGAGCGACCTCGGCAAGCCGCTGGTCTCCTCCTGGGGCAGCGACGACGGCGCGCTGGTGGACGGCGTCCTCGGCTTCATCGACGAGCAGCGCGGCGCGCCTTTCTTCGTGCTCGGCTGGGGCATCATGAGCCACCACCCGTACGAGCCGATGCCCGGCCGGCCGCTCGTCGACTTCTTCACGGACGGTCCGCGCCCCGAGGACGAATGGGATCTCGGTCGCTACCTGAACACGCTCCACTACGTGGACCAGCAGATCGGCCGGCTGCTCGACGGCCTGCGCGCGCGCGGGCTGGCGGACGACACGGTGGTCCTGATCACCGGCGACCATGGCGAGGCCTTCGGCGAGCCGCACGAGTCCTGGGGCCACGGCGCGCGCCTGTGGCAGGAGAGCGTGCAGGTGCCGTTCCTGCTGTGGAACCCGCGCCTGTTCCCTGGCGGCGGCCGGCGCGACACCGTCGCCGGCCACGTGGACGTCAATCCGACGCTGGCGGACCTGCTGGGCGTGCCGCCCGCGGCGAGCTGGCGCGGGCGCTCGCTGTTCGATCCCGAGCGGCCGCCGCGCGCCTACTTCTACGCGGCCAACGACGACTACCTGCTCGGCGTGCGCGAGGGCCGCTTCAAGTACGTCTACAACGCGACGCGGGGCAGCGACTCGCTCTACGACCTGGCGGCCGATCCCGAGGAGCAGCACGACGTCGCCGAGGCGCACCCGGAGCTGTGCCGGACGCTGCGCCAGCGGCTGGCCGCCTGGCGCGACGAGACGAGCGACCACCTCGAGAGCATCCGCGCGGCGGGGCGCTGAGGGCCGCGCGATGAACGCGCGCGTGATCCTGCTCGCGTCGAGCCGCAGCTACCGGAACGACGCCTTCCTGTCGGCCGCGCGCCGCCTGGGGCTCGAGATCGTGAGCGGGGCCGACGTCCCGCTGCCGCTGCTGCCGCAGGTGCGCCACGGCCTGCCCCTCGACTACCGCGACCTCGAGCGCTCGACCGCCGCGATCGTCCGCCACGCGAGGCGGACGCCGGTGCGCGCCGTGCTCGGCGTGGACGACTCCGGCAGCCTGCTCGCGGCGCGCGCCGCGGCCGAGCTGGGCCTCGCGGGCAACGATCCCGAGTCGGTGGCCTGCGCCCGCGACAAGCGCCTGATGCGGCGGCGATTCGCCGCGGCCGCAGTGCCGCAGCCGGCCTTCGTCGAGCTCCGCCTGGACGACGACCCCCAGCCCGCGGCCCGCGCCGTCGGGTTCCCGTGCGTGATCAAGCCCACGCTGCTCTCGGGCAGCCGGGGCGTGATGCGCGCCGACGATCCAGGCGAGCTCGGCCAGCGCTGGCGGCGGTTGCGACGCATCCTGGCCGGCGAGGGCTGCGGCGACGCGCTCGTCGAGGGCTTCGTGCCGGGCAGCGAGGTCGCGCTCGAAGGGCTGCTCGATGGCGGCAGCCTGCACGTGCTGGCGCTCTTCGACAAGCCCGATCCGCTCGACGGGCCGTTCTTCGAGGAGACGATCTACGTCACGCCGTCCCGCCTCGCGGCCGAGGTCCAGGCGGCGATCGCCGGGACAGCCGCCGCCGCCTGTGCCGCGCTCGGGCTGCGGCACGGGCCCGTGCATGCGGAGCTGCGCGTGAACGACCGCGGGCCCTTCGTGGTCGAGGTCGCGGCCCGATCGATCGGCGGCCTGTGCTCGAAGACGCTTCGCTTCGGCTCGGCGGGCACCTCGCTCGAGGAGCTGATCCTGCGCCAGGCTGTCGGGCTGCCCAAAGGCGACGCGCTCTCGCGCGAGGCGGCCGCGGGCGGAGTGATGATGATCCCGATTCCACGCGCCGGGATCCTGCGGAGCGTCGGCGGGGTCGAGGACGCGCGCGCCGTGCCGCTGGTGGAGGAGGTCACGATCACGGCGCCGCTGCAGAACCGGCTGGTGCCGCTGCCGGAGGGAGACGCCTACCTCGGCTTCGTGTTCGCCCGCGGCGAGCGCCCGCGGGAGGTCGAGGCCGCCCTGCGGGAGGCGCACGCGCGCCTGCGCTTCGAGATCGCGCCGGACGTGCCCCTGCAGCCGGCCTAGGACGCCCCGATTTGACTCCTGCCGTCCGTTCGCTAGTGTTGCGCCTTCAGCACCAGCCTAAGGAGACGCTTCGGCATGACTGAGGCAAGACAGGAGTGGGGCACGCGGCTCGGCGTCATCCTCGCCGTCTCGGGCTCGGCCGTCGGACTCGGCAACTTCCTCCGCTTCCCGGGCCAGGCCGCGGCGAACGGCGGCGGCGCCTTCATGATCCCGTACTTCTGCGCGCTGCTGTTCCTGGGGATCCCGATCGGCTGGGCCGAGTGGACCATGGGGCGCTACGGCGGCCGCAAGGGCTTCCAGTCGGCGCCCGCGATCATGGGGGTCATCGGCGGCGGGCGCGTGTCGCGCTACCTGGGCGTCCTCGGGGTGCTGATCCCGCTGGCGGTCTCCTTCTATTACACGTACATCGAGGCCTGGTGCCTGGGCTACACCTGGAACTACCTGACGGGCGGGCTCGGCGTCGACGCCGCGGCGCCGATCGCGGAGCAGACCGCCGCGGCCTCGAACTTCTACGCGACCTTCACCGGGCGCCACGGCAACGGCGTGATGACGGGCGAGTCGTTCGAGACCCTCGTGATCTGGATTCTCACCTTCGCCGTCAACATCACGCTCGTCTACCGCGGCATCTCGAAGGGCATCGAGAAGTTCTGCTCCTACGCGATGCCCGCGATGGCCGTCTGCGCGCTGGTCGTGCTGATCCGCGTGCTGACGCTCGGCACGCCCGACCCGAACCTGCCGGACCAGAACGTGGTGAACGGCCTCGGCTACATGTGGAACCCGGACTTCGGGGCGCTCGCCAACCCGCAGACCTGGCTGGCGGCCGCGGGCCAGATCTTCTTCAGCCTGTCGGTCGGCTTCGGCGTGATCATCAACTACGCGTCCTACATGAAGAAGAAGGACGACGTGGTGCTCTCGGGGCTCACGGCCTCGGCCACCAACGAGGTGTTCGAGGTCGGCTTCGGCGGCATGATCACGTTGACCGCCTCCTTCATCTTCCTGGGCCTGTCCGGGACCATCGCGGCCGTCCAGGGGGGCAGCTTCGGCCTCGGCTTCACCACGCTGCCGGTGGTGTTCGCCCACATGGGCCCGTTCGGGAACGTGATCGGGGCCATCTGGTTCTTCATGCTGTTCCTGGCGGCGATCACCAGCTCGATCTCGATGTACCAGCCGGCGCTCGCGTTCTTCCAGGAGGCGCTCGGCACCACGCGCAGGTCGGCCACCACGCTGATGGTCGCGATCTGCATCGTCGGCTCGTTCCTGGTGATGTACTACTCCAAGGACGGCATCTTCTGGAGCACGATCGACGACTGGGTCGGCACCTACCTGATCTTCGTGCTGGCGATGGTGCAGATCATCTGCTTCTCGTGGCTGTTCGGCATCGAGCGCGGCTGGCAGGAGGCGCACACCGGCGCGCACATCCGGATCCCGGCCTTCTACAAGGTCATCATGAAGTACGTGGCGCCCCTCTACCTGCTGGTCGTCTTCGTCGCCTTCACCTTCCAGAACCTGCCGGACTGGCTGCGCGCCGTGGCGGACGAGCCGCTGCGGCAGGGCGCGGTGGGGCTGATCCTGGCGGTGATCGCGTTCCTGGTGGCCTGTGTCTACGTGGGCGAGAAACGCTGGAAGGCGGCGGGGCTCGACATCGACGGCCTGAAGCCGGCGGACTGAGGGAGGAACGAGATCGTGAACGCGCTCGGCTGGCTCTTCATGCTGTCCTCGCTCGGCTTCGTCTGGAGCCTCTGCCTCTGGTGCTTCTACAAGGTCCTCACGTTCGAGGACCCGCCCAACGGCCACTGATCGCGGCAGCGGACACGGGCGCCGAGCCTGGGCGGGGGCCTAGTCGCTCGCGCTGAGGCGGCCGAACTGGCCGCGGGTCGGCTCCGCTCAACAGAACCAGTGCTCCGTGAGCCGCGGAGGCTCGGGCCGAAAGGCCGGCGGCATCGGCTCGTCCACGGTCCCGCGCTCGTCCGGGATTCCGCGCCCCGCGGCGGAGAGCGCGAGCAGGCGCACGGCCTTCCACGTGCGCGCGCCCGGGACTCCCGCCGCCTCGTCGGCCTCGACGCGCGCCGCCACCGATTCGTGCAGGCGGTCCATCCGCGGGTCGGGATGCGTCCAGCGCCAGCCCAGGCCCTCGGCGTCGAGGGGACCCAGGCATGCTCGCAGCTGCTCTTCCTCGAGGAGCGCCGAACCCGGCGGCAGCAGCAGCCGGATCGAGAGCTGGACCGGCGGCAGGTGGGCAGCGCGGCCGCGTCGCTCGAAGAAGTCGAGCAGCGCCAGGTAATCGTCGAGCGTCGCCCAAGGCGTGAACGGCACCAGCGTGGGATGCAGCGCGAGGCCGACCTCGTCCATCAGGTCGAGCAGACGGTCGACGTCGACGGCCGTGTGGCCCTTGGCGAGCTTCGCGAGCACGCGGTCGCTGAGGGACTCGACCGCCGACACCACGAAGGCGCAGCCGAGGTCGCGCAGCTCCGGCAGCAACGCGCGCTGCGCCAGCAGGTGCTCGACCTTGGCGGTGAAGTCGAAGCTGGTGTCGGGCAGCTCGGCGTGCAGGGCGCGAGCCACGCGCAGCGCGTGCGTCGGCCCGTTCAGGAAGTCGGGGTCGCCGAAGGTCAGGTGCCGCGCCCCGGCGGCGTGCTGCGCGCGCGCGTCCGCCAGCACGACCTCGAGGGGCACCGCGACGAAGCGCCCGCCGTAGACGGGCACGATCGGGCAGTGGCCGCAGCGGTGCTTGCAGCCGCGGCTCGCCTCCAGGTAGCCGGCGATCGTCTCGCGCCCGTCCCGCACCAAGCGCGCGTAGCGATCGAGCCCCGGCAGCCCGCTTCTCTCGGGCGCCACGAAGGACGGCCGCTCGAGCAGCGGCGCCGCGCGCCGCGCGCGGGTGCCGACGCCCGCGACCGCTTCGACTGGCCGGCCCGCGAGCACGGCGCGCGCGAGGTCGACCAGCGCCGGCTCCGCTTCGCCCGCGATCACGGAGTCCCCAGCTCCCGACAGCAGGTGGTCGGCGTTGAGGAAGGCGTAGTGCCCGAAGAAGCACACGTGCGCCGCGGGGTTCAACTGCTTCACCCTGCGCGCCGCCGGCAGCGCCAGCCGCAGCGCCGTGTGCATCGGCGCCGCGATCGCCACCAGCATCGCCGCGCGCGCCAGCTCCTCGGGGAAGGGCTCGACTGCCAGGTCGACGCCGCGCGCGGGGATGCCGGCGTCGCGCAGGAAGCCGAGCGGCCAAGCCAGCCCGAGCGGCTGATGGCCGAGCTCGTAGGCCGAGAGAACGAGGACGTGCGCCGGGCTCAGCGCCGGTCTCCGGGACCCTCGGCGCGCTCGAAATCGCGCTCGGAGAGGGCGCGGGTCGCTTCGAGCTGGGCGTACACGGTCGCGCGCGCCTCGAGCCGTGCCCGCGAAGGGCCGAGGGTCTCGATCGCCCGGGTCAGGGTCTCGACCGCGTCGTACCACACGCGGTGCTCGACGAACACTCGCGCCCGGGCGTTCTCCCGATCGTCCTCCGCGGCCTGGGCCGCCGCGTCGAGCTTCGCCTGGATCCGCGCCCGCTCGTCGCCACCGATGATGCTGAACGCGGACGGCGCGCAGGGAACCGCGCCGGGCGATTCCACCGTCCACATGTAGGTCCGCCCCGGCTCGAGCGGCGCGGCGTCCTTCGGGTAGGCGACGCGCAACGCGCGCACCGGAATCCGCGCGAGCTCCTCGAGGGCGTCGTCGAGCACGACGACCACGAACGCGTCGCCGGACCCGCCCGCGGGCGGCTCCCAGGCGAAGCTGGGGCGGGCGTCGAACGCGCGGCCCAGGCGCGGCGCGAGCGGCACCGGCACGGCCGGCGGGCGCGTGCCGCCCACCAGCATCGCCTGGGTCCGCGCGCGCTGAGCCTCCAGCAGGTCGAAGCCGGGCAGCGCGGAGACCACTCGCTGTCGCTTGCCGGCTCTCTCCGCGGCGACCGAGGGGGAAGGCGACGGCGAGGGCGAAGGCCTGGCGCCCTCGGCCTGCCCGGACGGCTCCGCGCCGGCGCAGGCCGCCGCCAGCGCGAACGGAAGCACGATCGTCATTCGCATTTCAGCACCTCGGAAGGCGGGACGTCCTCGGGAGCGTAGACCTCGACGGGTTGCGAGAAACCCCGGACCGCGACGGCCCCGACCGCGCGCAGGGGCCCGCCGCCATCCCCGACGAGGTCGCGCGTGCTGCGGCTCAGCAGGATCGACGCCCCGACCTCCTTGGTCAGGCTCTCGAGCCGGGAGGCCAGGTTGACCGTCTCCCCGATGATCGAGTACTCGAGACGGTCGCGCGAACCCACGCCCCCGGCCGTGACCTCACCCGAGTGGACGCCGATGCCGATCGCCAGGCGCGGAGCCGCCCCCCCGGCCGCGTTCAGCCGCGCGACGCGCGCCTGCATCTCGCGGGCGGTCGCGAGGGCCCGGAGCGCGTCCCGCTCGATGCCGGTCGACAGCGGCACGCCGAACACGACCATCAGGCCGTCGCCGATGAACTTGTTCAGCAGGCCGCCGTGGGCGGCGACCGCCTCCGCCATCTCGTCGAAGTAGCGGTTCAGCCACCCGAGCACCTCGGCCGAGGGCTTGCCGGCCGAGAGGGCGGTGAAGCCGCGGATGTCAGAGAAGAGCACGGTCACGAAGCGTTGCTCGCCCTTCAGGACGACCTCTCGCCGGCGGCGCCAGATCTCGTCGGCGATCTCCGGCGAGACGTAGCGTCCGAAGAGCCCCATCAGATGGCTGCGCTCGCGCTCGAGCTCGGCGCGCCGCCGGCGCTCGTCGAGCATCCGGATGGCCAGGCCCGCGCCCGCGCCGAGCGCCAGCTGCGACTCGAGCGCGACCCAGCGGGGCCAGACGCCCCGCGCCAGGGCGGCGCGCGCGCCGAGAGGGATCCCCAACGCGCCGAGCAGGACCAGGGTCAGGCCGATCCCGGGGCGCAGGCGCAGCATCGCCAGCAGGCCCGCCCCTCCGAGTCCGAGCGCGAGTGCGACATGGGGGACGAGGCCGAGCGGCCCGACGGCCGTCCCGTCGAGCAAGGTCTCGAGCGCCGCCGCGTGCAGGAACACGCCCGGCACCAGCTCGGCACACTGGCCGTCCCGCTGGGCTCGGAAGAGCGGCGTCACGAACAGGTCTTTGCCGGCCGCCGCCCCGTGCCCGATCAGCACGATGCGTCCGGCGAGGGACGGCAAGCTCCGAGACCCGTCGAGCAGGTCCGCCGCCGAAACGCGGGCGGGTCGGGCCCACGGCCCGATCATCACGCTGGTCGGATCGGTCTGAGCGCCCGGCAGCGACCGGGAGGCGAGCTGGTAGCTCGAGCCCTCCCTGACCAGGGGAGCGCGGCGCCGGTTGCTGGCGAGCGCCGCCGGCAGGCCCAGGCGGGTGCCGGACCCGCCTGGCCCCGGCCGATAGAGCAGGAAGCGGCGGATGGTGCCGTCGACGTCGGTCGGCAGGTTGACGTAGGCGACGTCGAGGGCATGGCGCGCGAAGCGGGGCAGGGGCTCCGCCGCCGGCAGGCAGGCGTTGCCGAAGACGGCGGCCAGGACCACGTTGTCCGTCGCGGCGAGCGCCGCCTCGAGCGCGTCGTCCTGCCCTGGGTCGCGCGCTTCGTCGAGCAGCACGTCGAGGCCGACGAGGTCCGCTCCCGCGGCCTGGACCGCCCGCAACAGCCGCGGCAGCTGGGGCCGAATGGCGGCGCCGTAGCGCTCGGCGGTGCCGTCGTCGTAGTCGACGACCGCGATCTCGGGCGAGGCGGGCGGCGCCTGCAGCGTAGCCACGATCAGGTCGTGGCCCGCGAGCTCGACGCTTTCCGGCGCGGAGCGCGCGACGACCAGCGCCGTCGCGCCCAGCACCAGCGTCGCCGTCAGTGAGAGCCTGGCGCGAAGCCCCAGCAGTCCCTGCACGCTTTCGCACGAGTATAGACGCCGGCTTGACCGGCGTGCTAGCTTTCCAGCCATCCTTCCAAGCAGGTTTGGAGCAGAAGAACCCATGCGCAAGACCGTGATCTACGCGGTCGCCTGCCTGACGTTCGCGTCCTGCGGTGGCGGAGGAGGCGGCTCGAACCCGGGCGGCCCGACGGTCGGGACCCCGCCGACCGCGCCGCCCGCCACGACGCCGACGACCACGCCCACCACCACGCTGCCCGCGGCGAACCAGCCGCCCGTGATCCAGTTCACGGTCAAGCCCGACGCGGGCGTCGCGCCGATCGACGTCGAGGCCAACCTCTGTCAGAGCAGCGATCCCGAAGGCCGGCCGCTCTCCTATCGATTCGACTGCAAGAACGGCACGGCGATCAAGAACGCCTTCTGCCGCGAGACCTGCCGCTACACGCAAGACGCTCGATTCGACCCGGAGGGCTGCGTCAGCGACGGCGTCACCGAGAAGTGCGAGACGAGTCCCGTCCGGCTGGGCCCCGCGAGCCTGCCTGTCGACATCCACGCTGCCGCGAACAACGCCTGCATGGTGGAGGGCAGCGCCGACGCCGGCGGCGCGAACTCGTTCAGCGCGATGGCGGTCACGCGCGTCAGCTTCACCCTGCGCGGGCCCTCCGGCTCGAAGTCGATCGAGGGACGGCCCGGCTCCGGCACGCAGTGGGTGATGCCCGCGACGCAGTCGATGGGCGCGGGCTCCAACACCCTGGAGGCCGAGGCGTACAACGGCGGCAAGCGCGTCGGAACCGGGAAGAACTCGAGAAACTTCACCTGCTAGGGCGCTTGCGCACGGGCCTGCTGGCCGCCATCGCGGCCGTCCTGCTGTGCGCCGGCGCAGCGCCGGCCGCCGCTGCGGCCGACGAGGCCCGCCGGCTGCTCGACGCGGGGCAGCCCGTCCACGCTCTGGCGCAGGCGCGCGCCTCGCTGGCCGACGCTCGCGCCGCGGGCGACGCGGAGGCGATCGCCCGCGCCTCGCTTTCCCTCGCTGACGTCGTCCTCCAGTTCCAGAGCGGCGGGGACGACGAGGTCGTCGCCTTGTCGCGTGTGGCCGCGACGTGGGCAGAGAGCGCGGACGACGCCTCGCTGACGACGCGAAGCCTGATCGTGACGGCGGGCGGGTTGCAGAACCTGGGCGACGACGCCGCGGCAAGCGCGGCCGCGCAGCGTGCCCTCGCGATCCAGGAGGCGTTGGGCGAGGGCTCGCCCGACCTCGCCGACGCGGTCGAGTGCTCCGGCAGCGTCGCGCTCGCGGTCGGCGATCTCAAAGGGGCTCGCTCCCGCTACGAGCGGGCGCGGCGATTGCTCGAGGCGGAGGCCCGCCCTCGGCCGGCCGACCTCGGCCGCGTGCTGAACGCGCTCGCCGCGACCCAGCGCCGCTCTGGGGAGCTCGAGTCGGCGCTGGCCCTCGCCGAGCTCGGGCTGGCGACGCGGCGCTCGGCGCTGCCGCCCGGCCATCCCGCGATCGCCGACAGCCTGAACACGCTCGCCAACATCCACTTCAACGCGCGGCGGCTGGACGCGGCGCGCGCGACCTGGGAGGAGTCGCTGTCGTTGCGCGAGGCGGCCTACGGCCCGGACCACCCGCTGGTCGCGCAGTCGCTGAACAACCTGGGCGCCGTGAGCCAGGCGCTCGGCCAGTACTCGGAGGCGAGGCGGCTTTTCGGAATCGCCCTCGCCTCCCGCGAGCGCACGCTCGGCCCCGACTCTGTGGACGTCGCGCCGAACCTGAACACGCTGGCCTGGGTGCTATTGGTGTGGGGCGTGTACGGGGTGGCGATGCCGATATACGTGGGGGCGCTCGCGATCGGGGAGCGCGCGCTGCGGGGGGACCATCCGGACCTGGCGGCGAACCTGAACAACCTCGCGGCGTTGTACCAGGCGCTCGGCGACTTTCCGGCCGCGCGGCCCCTGTATGAGCGTGCGCTGTCCCTGCGCCGCTCGTCGCTCCCGGCTCGGCACCCCGATCTCGCACAGAGCCTCCACAACATGGGACGGCTGCTCGAGGACATGGGCGAGCTCGGCCCGGCGCGCGAGCTGTTCGAGCAGGCGCTGGCCATCCGCGAGGAGCTCGCCCCTGCGGGCGGGCATCCCTCGATCGCGATCAGCCTCGACGCGCTGGCGAACCTGCTGCGCAAGTCGGCCAATCCCGCGGAGGCCGAGCGGCTGCTCCGGCGCAGCGTCGCGCTGCGCGAGAAGGGCCTTGGCGGCGAGCATCCTGACGTCGCGGAGGGGCTCACCAGGCTCGGCTCGCTGCTGCGAGCGTCGGGAGACCCGGTGGCAGCCACTCCGCTCCTCCAGCGCGCGGTCTCGATCCGGCGAACGGCGCTGGGCCCGGCCCACCCGCTCCTCGCGAGATCCGAGCTCGAGCTTGCGCGGGCGCTCGAGGCCGCAGGCAGACAGGCGGAGGCCATGGCGGCGGCGCTGCGCGCGGAGGCCATCGCGCGCGAGCATCTCCGCGTCACGGCGGGCGCCCTGGCCGAGCGGCAGGCGCTGGCCTACGCGAGCGTGCGCGCCGCGGGGCTCGACCTGGCCGTCAGCCTCGCCGGCCGCCGGGGCGTTCCGGCCGAGATCGAGCAGACATGGGACGCGGTGGTCCGATCCCGCGCCCTCGTCCTCGACGAGATGATGACGCGGCGCCGGATCGCCGGCGTCCAGGCCGATCCCGCCCTCGCCGAGACCGGGACGCGGCTGCTCCAGGCGAGGGAGCAGCTCGCGGCCCTCGTCGTGCGGGGCCCGGGGCCGGAGGCGCCTGACAGGTATCGGAGTCGAATCGAGGAGCTGCGGAAGGGCAAGGAGCGTCTCGAGCGGGAGCTGGGGGAGCGGAGCGCCGGCTTCCGCGACGTCCAGGACCTGCGTCGGGCCTCGCTGGCCGACGCCGCGGCTGCGCTCCCGGGCGGCTCGGCCCTCATCGCGTACGTCCGGCACGGTCTGCCGGACGGCGCGACCGCGTATTCCGCCTTCGTCATGGCCGGGCGCGGCCGGACGCCGAGGCTCTTCCCGCTCGGGGCAGCCGAGCCGATCGAGGCCGCCGTCTCTCGATTCCGGCGGGAGATGCTGATGGGCCTCACGGTCCCGACACGGACCGAGGCAGACGCCACGGCCGCCGCCCGCAGGGCCGGCGAGGCGCTGCGCCGGCTCGTCTGGGACCCGATCGCACCCGAGGTGGCGGGCGCCCTGCGGCTGTTCCTCGTGCCGGATGGCGCGCTCAATCTGGTGCCTTTCGCAGCGCTGCCGCGAGCCCGCCAGGGGTTCCTGCTGGAGAACCGGTCGACCCTCCACCTGCTGAGCGCGGAGCGGGACCTCGCGATGCCGCCGGCGGCCACCGGCCGCGGCTTGCTCGTGGTCGGGGATCCCGGGTTCGATCCTGGCGGGTCGGGTGTCGTCCGCGTGGCGGTGGAACCGACGCGCGGCGCGAGCGCCTGCGCCGACTTCGGTGCCCTTCGCTTCGAGCCGCTGCCGGGCACGCGGCGCGAGTCCGAGGCGATCAGCCGCGTCTACGCGCGATGGCGCGGCCGTGGCCAGGTGCTGGAGCTGCGGGGCGCCGCGGCCACCGAGGCCGCCGTCAAGGCGGCTGCTCCCGGGCGGCGGATCCTGCACCTCGCGACGCACGGCTTCTTCCTCGGAGGGCGCTGCGAATCGTCGGTGTCGCAAGCCGAGGGTGTGGAGGACGGCCGCACGGCGGCCCTCGCCGACAGCCCGCTGCTGCTCTCGGGTCTGGCTCTGGCCGGTGCGAACCAACGGACGAGGGCGAGCAGCCCGGTCGACGACGGTATCCTGACGGCCGAGGAGATCGCGGGGCTCGACCTCGGTTCCGTCGAATGGGCCGTCCTCTCGGCTTGCGACACGGGTGTCGGGACCGTCAGGGCGGGGGAGGGGGTCTTCGGCTTCCGCCGCGCGCTCCTGATGGCCGGCGCCAGGACCTCGATCATGAGCCTGTGGCCGGTGACCGACGAGGTCACGGCCGGTCTGATGCAGCGCCTTTACGCCCACCGCCTCGGAGAAGGCCTCGACACGCCCGACTCCCTGAGGCGCGCCCAGCTCGACCTGCTGACGGCCAGGCGAGCCGCCGGCGCCAGCGAGCATCCCTTCTTCTGGGCGGGCTTCGTCGCGGCGGGTTCCTGGCGTTAGGCGCTCGTCGCGTGCGCGCCGTTGCCCGCGCGCGGGGGCGGCGGCTACTTGCGCCGCGGGCCGGGCGCCCCCTTGCCGCCCCCCTTGCCGCCGCCGGCCGCCGTGGGCGGCGTCCAGTCGGCCGGCAGCTGCGCGCCCTCGCCGAAGAAGAACTCCTCGAGCTGCTTCATCAGGAACTTGCGTGCGTCGGGGTCCGCCATGCTGAGCCCGTAGTGATTCATCAGGATCGTCGCCTGGCCCTCCCAGAGCTTCCAGCCCTCCTCGGACACCTCGGCGAGCAGCCGCTCGCCGAGCGGGCCCGGGAAGGGCGCGCGCTTCATGCGGGGCAGGACCTTCCCGATCTTCGCGCAGCGCAGCATGCCCTCGGGCACCGGCGCGTCCGGCGGCAGCTCGGGGGCCGCCGGCTCCTCGAAGAGGTAGCGCTCCATCTCGCGGAGGAGAGCCTTGCGCTGCGCGGGGTCGCCCATGCTCCAGCCGCGCTCGCGCATCAGCGTCGGCGCCAGCTCCTCCCACGCCGCGAACGCCTCCCGCGAGATGCCTTCGAAGATGCGCTCTCCGAGCGCACCGGGGAAGGGCGGCTTCTCGAGCCCCGGCAGCTCCCGGCCCAGCCTGGCGCACTTCACGCGACGTTCGGTCAAGCTGCCTCCTCGAAGCAGCCAGTATACAGACGCGAACCCGAACCCACGCGCGGTCCAGGGCCGCCGCGGCGGCGGCGGCCTGCGGTTGACCGCCTGCGCCTCGCCGCGTAGCCTCGCTGGCGACCAGGCGACGATGCTGCTCGCGCTCGACGTCAGCAACACCACGATCAAGGCGGGCGTCTTCCGCGGCGAGGAGCTGCTCGCCGACTGGCGCTTCGCCACCGAGCGCCACCGCCTGGCCGACGAGTACGGCATGCTGTTGCTCAGCCTGTTCCGCGCGAGCGGCAGCGTCGATCCGGGGGACGTCACCGGCGTCTCGATCTCCTGCGTGGTCCCCCCGTTGCGCGCCGTCTTCGCCCAGATCGCGCGCCAGTACCTGAAGGTCGAGCCCCTGATCGTCGGCTCCGACGTGAAGACGGGCCTGACGCTGGCGGTCGACAACCCGCGCGAGGTCGGCGCCGACCGTGTCGTCAACGCGGTCGCCACGCTGCGCCTGCACGGCGGTCCCGCGATCGCGATCGCGTTCGGCACCGCCACGGTGTTCGACTGCGTGTCCGCGCGCGGCGAGTACCTGGGCGGCGCGATCGCGCCCGGCATGGTCGTCGCGCTCGAGTCGCTCACGCGCTCGGCCGCCCAGCTCTACCAGGTCGAGCTGACCCCGCCACCGCAGCCCATCGGCCGCAACACGGTGCACATGATGCAGTCCGGCATGGTGCTCGGCTATGCGGGGCTGGTCGAGGGCCTGGTGCAGAGGCTGAAGGCGCAGCTCGGCGCTGACGCGAAGGTGATCGCGACGGGAGGCCTCGCCGAGGTCGTCGCTCCCCACACGAAGGCGATCGACAGCATCGACCTCCAGCTCACGCTGAAGGGCCTCCGGCTCATCTACGAGTTGAACCGCGGCTGAGGCCGATGCAGATGGCGCGATCCTGGGACACGGCGCTTCCCACCCTGGCCGTGAGCGTGCTGGCCGCGCTCCTCGTGCCGCCGTCCTCGCTCCTGCCCGGCATCTCCGACGTCGAGCGGCAGCTCGTCACGGCGATCCTGCCGCTGCTGCTGGGCGCGGTCGCCCTGGCGTCGGCCGCCACGGTCTCGTCGTTCGGCGGAAGGCACCGGCTGGTGGGCCTGTTCGGCGTGCTCAGCCTGCTGCTGGTCAACGGGGCCGGGCTCCTCTCGGGGCAATACGGCACGGACGGCATCGGCGTGCTCGTCACGCTCGTGGTGACGTCGCCGATCGCCATCGTGATGGCGCTGCGCGAGTCGGCCTTCAGGAGAGGACGGGGATGACGGCCGAGCCGAGCTCCGTCCGGCGGCAGGGTTTCGCCGACGCGCCGCCGCAGGCGTGTCACCGGCCAGTCGGGCACCGGCCAATCGGGTTCGCGAATCGCACGCCGCCGTGGGCTCGCTCCGAGTAGGGTCCGAAGTCCCAGCCGAGCTGGTCGCCCGGCTCGAGCGGTTTCGCGAGGCAAACCCCTACCGAACGCACCGGCTCGCCGGCAACGACTGGCGCTTCATCGACGCGGGTCGCGGCGAGCCGGCGCTGCTGGTCCTTTCCGGGGCCGCCTGCGTCGCGGAGATGAGCTGGACGACGATCGAGCACTGCGCGCGAGCCCGGCGGGTGATCGCGCCGGATTATCCGGCGATCCGGGGCAACGCCGAGCTCGTCGACGGCGTCGCTGCGCTGCTCGAGCGGGAAGGCATCGAGCGAGCGCACGTCTTCGGCGGCTCCTACGGCGGCATGCTGGCGCAGGTCTTCGTCCGCCGCCATCCCGGCCGCAGCCTCAGCCTTCTCCTCTCCCACACCTTGCTGCCGGATCCGAGATCCGCTTCGCGGGTGCGCTGGACGGCGGGCGCCCTGGGCTTGCTGCCCTGGCGGGTGGTGCGCGCGCTCTTCAAGGCGAGGCTCGGCGGCCTGTTTCCCGAGACGACGAACCCCGAGCTGGCCCTTGCGAAGGCGCTCTTCGAGGAGATCCTCGAGGAACGGCTCAGCAAGCCCCAGCTGCTCGCTCTGCTCCACCGCGTCGGGGAGCTCGGCCAGGCAAGGCCGTTCGCGCCGGACGACCTCGCGGCCTGGCCGGGTCGCATCCTGCTGCTGATAGGGGAGGACGACCCGGCGACGCCGGAGCCTGCGCGGCGTGCGCTCGCCGCGGCCTATCCGCGTGCAGAGGTGAGGATCTTCTCGGGCGGCGGCCACGCCACGGCGATCCTGAAGCAGGCGGAGTACTTCGCGGCGATCGACGCGTTCCTCGCGGCGTAGCTGTGCGAAGCCCCGCAGAACGTTAAGCTCCGCGGATCCGATGCCGTCCGAAGCCCGCTACGCGGCGAACATCCCGAAGCTCTACGCGATCCGGCTGCTGTTCTGGATGCAGTTCTTCGCCGCGGTGCTGGTGCCCTTCTACACGGACTGGGGCGGCGTCACGCTCGCGGACGTCTTCCTGATCAACGCCTGGTTCTTCCTGTGCAACTTCGCGCTGGAGGTGCCGACCGGAACCGTGGCCGACTTCCTGGGCCGGCGCACGTCGCTCTTGGCGGGCTCGGTCGTCGGGGCCTTCGGCGTGCTCTTCTACGCCTGGCGCCCGAGCTTCGCGCTGTTCCTGGCGGCCGAGGCGGTGATGGCCGTGGCCTACACGCTGCACTCCGGCGCCGACGAGGCGCTCGCCTACGACAGCCTGAAGGCGGACGGACGCCAGGCCCAGGCCGCTCGCGTGATCAGCCGCATGGAATCGTTCAAGCTGGGCGGCATCATCGCCGCCACCATCGTCGGCGGGTTCATCGCGGCCGGCTTCGGCCTGCGCGCGCCGATGCAGGCGACGGCGCTGCCCTTGACGCTGGCGGCCCTCGTCGCGCTGACGCTGCGGGAGCCGCCCGGCGGCAACACGCTCGGTCCGCACCGCGGCTATGCGACCCTGCTGCGGGACGGCGCGCGGGTGTTCGTGAGTCTGCCGGTCGTGCGGCGGCTGGCGATCGAGGCGGCGATCGTGAACGCGATGGCGTGGGGCATCATCTGGCTGTTCCAGCCGCTGCTGACGCGGGCGGGCCTGCCGCTCTCGGCCTTCGGAATCGTGCACGCCGCCGGCTGCGTGGCGCAGATCGCCTTGCTCAGCTCGGCCCCCGCGCTCGAGCGGCTCGCCGGCTCGCGGCGCCGCCTGATCCGCCTGACCACGGCGGGCGGCGGCATCGCGATGCTGGCGCTCGCCGGCCCGGCCTGGCCGCCGCTGGTGATCGCGGGCATCGTCGGCGCGATGGGGCTGAGCCTGGTGCGGCTGCCGCTGCTGATGGCCGCGGTCAACCACCACGTGGGCTCGGGCGAGCGCGCGACGGTGCTCTCGTTCTGCGGCATGACACGCCAGCTCGCGATCGTGCTGGTCAACCCCGCGATCGGCGCGCTCGCCGGGCGTTCGCTGCCGGCCGCGCTGCTGGTGATGGGCGGGGCGCTGCTGGCAGCAGCCCTGCTCTCACGCATCACCGACGCCGAGCTCGAGCCCCCGGTGCCGGCCTGAGCGAGGGACGCCTCGTCCAGCGGCGATTCGGCGAGCGTCGGCACGGAATGGGTCCCGCTCCGGAGGGGAGGGGCCGGCGTACACTGACCTGGTCCCCATGCGCCGTGCGCCCGCGGTCGTCGCCGCCCTCGCCTGGCTCGTTCCCCTCGCGCTCAACGCGCCTCCCGCCTTCGCGGGAGAAGCCGAGACGGTCCCGTTCGCGCTGCGCGGCAAGGAGCTGCGGCTCCACCTCTATGGCTCGCCGGCCGGCGCTCCCGTCGTGCTCGCGAGTGGGGACGGCGGCTTCGTCCATCTCGCTCCGGAGGTCGCTCACTTCTTGGCCGGGCGCGGCCTGTTCGTCGTCGGCCTCGACAGCAAGGCCTACCTGTCCGCCTTCACGAGCGGCAGCTCCACGCTCGCTACCCGCGACGTGCCGGCCGACTTCCAGGCGCTCGTCGAGCGGGCCCGCGGCGGGCGAAGCGGACGCGCCCTGCTCGTCGGCGTGTCCGAAGGGGCTGGGCTGGCCGTGCTGGCCGCTTCCGATCCGCGAGTCGCCGCCGGGCTCGACGGCGTCGTGGGCCTCGGGCTGCCCGAGCAGAACGAGCTCGGCTGGCGCTTCAAGGACTCGCTGATCTACCTCACCAAGGGCACGCCGAACGAGCCGCTCTTCAGGGCTTCCGACTTCATCCCGAAGCTGACGCTGCCGCTCGCGGCGATCCACGCGACGCAGGACGAGTTCGTGCCGCTCGAGGAGGCCCGGCGCCTGATGGGGCTGCCGGGCGGACCGAAGCGCCTGTGGGTGGTGCCGGCCGGCAACCACCGCTTCTCGGACGCGCAGCCGGATTTCCGCGCGCGCCTGCTGGAGGCGATCGCGTGGATCGGCGAGCAGCACAAGCCCTGAGTCCCTAGACCTCGCCATGAGCGAAGACCGCGCCCGTCGCTGGCTGCCTGCCGCCGCGGGGCTCGCGCTGTTCGCCGCCGCGCTCTTCGTCCTCGAGAGCGAGCTGCGGCGGATCCGCTACGACGAGCTGACGGCGCGGCTGTTCGAGCTGCCGCCGCGCAACGTACTGCTGGCCCTGCTGGCGACGGCGGTCAACTATCTCGTGCTGGCCGGCTACGACCTGCTCGCCTTCGCCTACATCGGGAAGACCCTGCAACGCGCGAAGATCGTGCTGACCGCCTTCGTCGCCTACGCGGTGGCCAACAACGTCGGCTTCGCGATGTTCTCGGGAGCGGCCGTGCGCTACCGCTTCTACTCGCGCTGGGGCGTCGGCGCCGCCGACCTGACGCGCCTCTTCGCCTCGTACTCCGTGACCTTCTGGCTGGGCCTGCTGGTGCTCGGCGGCGGCAGCCTCGCGCTCTGGCCGCCGCCAGTGACGCTGGGCCTGCCGGCGGAGGGCGCGCTCCGGGTCGTCGGTCTGCTGCTGCTGCTGCCTGCGGCCGCTTACGCGGCGCTGCCGTTCCTGCGCCGCGGGCCGCTGCGCGTGCTGCGCTTCGAGCTGCCCGTGCCCAGCCGCTCGATCGTGGCGCGCCAGTTCGCGCTGTCGATCCTCGACTGGAGCCTGGCGGCGGCCGTGCTGCTGCCGCTGCTGCCGGCCGGCCGCGTCGGTCCCGCCCGGCTGGTGCAGGCCTTCATCGCCGCCCAGGCGCTCGGCCTGCTGAGCCACGTGCCCGGCGGGCTCGGCGTCTTCGAGTCCGCGCTGCTGCTGCTGCTGAAGCCAAGCCTCGACGCGCGCGCGCTGCTGCCGGCGCTGGTGGTCTACCGCTTCGTCTACTACCTGCTGCCGCTCGCGCTCGCGCTGCTGCTGCTGCTGGGCGACGAGCTGCGCCAGCGAGGTCCGCAGGCCGCGCGCGCGCGCGCCGTCTTCGGCGCGGTCGCGCGCCAGCTCTCGCCCCGGCTGCTCGGCGTGTTCTGTTTCCTGGGCGGCGCCCTGCTGGTCTTCTCGGGCGCGACGCCGGCGGCGGACGGCCGGCTGCTGTGGCTGCAGCGCTTCCTGCCGCTCGGGGTCGTGGAGGCGTCGCACTTCACCGGCTCGCTGGCCGGGCTGGGCCTGCTGCTCCTCTCGCAGGCCGTCGCCCGGCGGCTCGACTTCAGCTACTACCTGACGACGCTGCTGCTTTCCGTCGGCCTGCTGGCCTCGCTGCTGAAGGGCGCCGACTACGAGGAGGCGGTCGCACTGGGCCTGTTGCTGTTGCTCTTCGCGCCCAGCCGGCCCTACTTCGACCGCCGGGCGGCCTTCTTCGCCGTGCCCTTCGAGCCGGGCTGGCTGGCAGCGATCCTCAGCGCCGTGCTGGCGTCGGTCTGGCTCGGGCTGTTCGCCTTCCGCCACGTCGACTACGCCGACGAGATGTGGTGGCAGTTCACCTTCGGCGGCGAGGCCTCGCGCTTCCTGCGGGCCTCGATCGGCGTGGCGGTCGGCCTGCTCGTGTTCGGCGTGTCGCGCCTGCTGAGGGCCGCGCCGCCGGCGATCGAGGCGCCGGACGAGGACGCCCTGGCGGCCGCCGAGCGCGTGATCGCGACACAGTCGGCGACGATGCCCTATCTCGCCTTGCTGCGCGACAAGGCCCTGCTGTTCGACGCCGAGCGCGCGGCTTTCCTGATGTACGCCGTGCAGGGCAGGACCTGGGTGGCGCTCGGTGACCCGGTGGGTCCGCCCGCGCGGCACACCGCGCTGATCCGCGAGTTCCTCGAGCGCTGCGACGACCACGACGGCACGCCGGTCTTCTACGAGGTCGGCCGCGAGGGCCTGCACCGCTACGCCGACTTCGGCCTCACCTTCGTGAAGCTGGGGGAGGAGGCGCGCGTCCCGCTCGCGGCGCTCTCGCTCGACGGCGGCCGCGGCAAGGGCCTGCGCCAGGCGCTGCGGCGGCTGGAGAAGGAGGGCGCCAGCTTCCGGGTCGCGCAGCCGGGCGAGGTGCCCGGCCTGCTCCCGGAGCTCACGGCGGTGTCGGACGACTGGCTGCGCCACAAGGCGGTCGCGGAGAAGGGCTTCTCGCTGGGCTTCTTCGAGCCCCGGTACGTCCAGCGCTTCCCGGTGGCGCTCGTCGAAGGCGGCGGCCGCCTGCTCGCCTTCGCCAACCTGTGGCCGGGGCCGGATCGCCGGGAGCTCTCGGTGGACCTGATGCGGTTCCGCCCGGACGCGCCGAAGGGCGTGATGGAGTCGCTCTTCGCGTGTCTGCTCGTGTGGGGGCGCGACCAGGGCTATCGGGAGTTCTCGCTGGGGATGGCGCCGCTCTCGGGCCTCGAGGGCTCGCCGGTCGCGCCGTTCTGGGCCAGGATGGGGCGCATGATCTTCGAGCGCGGCGAGACGTTCTACAGCTTCCAGGGCCTGCGCGCGTTCAAGGAGAAGTTCCACCCCGAGTGGGAGCCGCGCTACCTCGCCTACCCCGGCGGGCCCGCGCTCGCTCGCGTGTTGGCCGACGTCTCGGCGCTCGTGGCCGGCGGCTATCGGCGCGTCTTCTTCCGGTGAGCGCCTGCGCGCTGCTCGCGTTGCTGCTGCTGGCGGCGCCGGCCCCCGCCGACGGGCCGGCCAGGGCCGCTCCCCCCGCGAGCGCCCGGGCCGCGGCGCCCGCCGCGGAGGCCTTCGCCTTCGGGGAGTTCGGCCAGGTCCGTGTCTACGCCCCCGCGGGCCCGCCGTCGCAGGTGGTGCTGTTCGTGTCCGGGGACGGCGGCTGGAACCTGGGCGTCGTCGACATGGCGGCGCGGCTGCGGGCCGCAGGCGCGCTCGTCGCGGGCATCGACATCCGCGCCTACCTGCGGGGCCTGGCGGCGCGCCCGGGTTGCGCCTATCCAGCCGGCGATCTCGAGGAGCTGTCGCGGGCGGTGCAATTGCGCGCGAAGCTGCCCGAGTACCATCGCCCGATCCTGGTCGGCTACTCCTCGGGCGCGACGCTCGTCTACGCGGCGCTCGCGGCGGGCCCACCCGAGACGTTCGCGGGGGCGCTGAGCCTCGGGTTCTGCCCCGACCTGGAGATCGCGCCGCTGTGCGCGGGCCGCGGGCTGGGCGCCAGACGGCGGGCGAAGGGCCCGGGCTACGACCTGGCGCCTATGGCTTCGCTCGGCGTGCCGTGGATGGTGCTGCAGGGCGAGGTCGATCAGGTCTGCGACCCGGCAGGCACGCGCGCCTACGTCGCCGGCATCGCTTCCGCGCGGCTCTTCAGCCTGCCGCGCGTCGGCCACGGCTTCGGGGTCCCGCGCAACTGGGAAGCGCAGTTCCTCGAGGCCTTCCGGGCGCTGCTGCCGGCCCCGCCCCGGCCTCCCGGGGACGCGGCCGTCTCCGATCTGCCGCTGACGGAGGTCGAGAGCGCCGCCCCGGGCGAGTGGTTCGCCGTCCTGCTGACGGGCGACGGCGGCTTCGCGCAACTCGACCGGACGCTCGCGGAGCGCTTCGCCGCGCGAGGCGTGCCGACGGTCGGCTGGAGCAGCCTGCGCTACTTCTGGACGCCGCGCGCCCCCGAAGCCGCGGCGCTCGACCTCGAGCGCGTGCTCTTGCACTACGCGGCGGCCTGGCGGCGGCCGAAGGCGCTCGTGGTGGGCTACTCGTTCGGCGCCGACGTGCTGCCCTTCCTGCTGAACCGGCTGTCGCCACGGGCGCGCGCGCTCGTCGGCGGAACGGCGCTGGTCGGGCTCTCGGACGACGCCTCCTTCGAGTTCCACGTCTCGGACTGGCTCGGCGGCGGCGGCGGCCCGGAGCACGCCACGGCTCCCGAGGTGCGCCGGTTGCCCGCGCCGCCCCTGTGCGTGGTCGGGGACGAGGAGCACGACTCGCCGTGCCGCACGCTGGGCGCCGCGGTGCGGCTCGTGACGCGGCCGGGGGGACACCACTTCGCGAACGACTTCGTGGGCCTGGCGGACGCGGTGCTCGCGGGCGCCGGCGTGTCCCTCGTGCGCTGAGCGACGCGGCCTCAGCTGCGAGCGCTGGCCTCGTCGGCGGCGGTCGCGCCGTCTGGGCCCAGCAACAGGGGCAGCGCCTTGCTCGGCGTGTGCTCGAAGATGAGGTGCGTCTCGAGGCGCGCCACCTCCTTGCGTGTCGTGAAGGCGTCGAGGCCCAGGTCGCGCAGGTGGTCGGCGTCACGCACGCCGACGTGCACCAGGAAGTCGTGCTGACCGGCCACGTGGTAGAGCCCGAGCGTCTCGCGCAACGACAGCGCGTGCTTGCGGAAGGCGTCCACCGTGCGGCGCGAATGGCGCACCAGGCGCACGAAGATCAGCGCCTGCAGGCCGATGCCGAGGGCCTTCGGGGCGACCTCGGCGTGGAAGCCCCGCAGCGCGCCGCCCGTGACGAGCCGCCGCACCCGGACGAGACACGTGGATGGGGCGAGGCCGACCCGTGCCGCCAGCTCCTTGTTCGCCAGCCGCGCGTTGTTCTGCAAAGCCGCCAGGATCTCGAAATCGATTCGGTCCAGATCCATCCCAGAGCCTCCGGGCCGAAGTCTATTCGATGGACTGAGGACTGGCCGAACGCGCATCATTCGGGAGGCCATAGGAGCGAACGACATGCACGATCCAGCGAGGCGGCGGGGCGTGAACGGGCACCGGTTCGAGACGCGAGCGGCCCACGCGGGGCGCGAGGGGCTGCGGGCGCTGGGCGTGCACGCGCCGCCGATCGACCTCTCGAGCACCTACCCGCTCGAGGACCTCGCGCAGGCGACGCAGAGCGTCGACTCGATGGCCAAGGGCGGCGAGCCGGTGGGCAGCCCGATCTACGCGCGCATGCACAACCCCACGGTGGCCCGCTTCGAGGAGGCCCTGGCCGAGCTCGAGGGCGCCGAGGCGAGCGTCGCCTTCGGTTCGGGGATGGCGGCCTTCGCGGCGGCGCTGCTGGCGGCGCGCCTCGCGCGCCCGGACGCCGGCGCCGGCCACGTCGTGGCCGTGCGCCCGCTCTACGGCGGCTCCGATCACCTCCTCGCGAGCGGCCTGCTCGGCCTCGAGGCGAGCTTCGTCTCGCCTGATGGCGTGAAGTCCGCGATCCGGCCCGACACTGTTCTGGTGGTCGCCGAGACGCCCGGCAACCCCACCCTCGACCTGGTCGATCTGGACGACCTGGTGCGCCAGGCGGGCACGCTGCCGGTGCTGATCGACTCGACCTTCGCGACGCCGGTGCTGCAGCGGCCGTTGCGCCACGGCGTCTCGCTGGTGCTGCACAGCGCGACCAAGTTCCTCGGCGGGCACGGCGACGTGATCGCGGGCGCCGTCGCGGCGAGCCAGGCCTGGGTGGCCCGGCTGCGGCAGGTGCGCATCGCGACCGGCGCCCTGCTGCATCCACTGGCCGCTTACCTGCTCCACCGCAGCCTGCCGACGCTGCCCCTGCGCGTGCGCGCGGCGCAGGCCGGCGCGCGCCTGATCGCCGAGCGCCTGGCCGGGCATCCGGCCGTCTCGCACGTGCTCTACCCCGGCTTCGGCGGCTCCGATCCGCGCGGGCTGGTCGGCCCCGGCCGCCAGATGGAAGGCCCGGGCTCCGTGCTGTCGTTCGAGATCGTGGGCGGGCTCGAGGCGGCCTCGCGGGTGATGAAGGCGGTGCGTCTGACGACGCCCGCGGTCAGCCTCGGCTCGGCCGACACGCTGCTGCAGCACCCCGCCGGCCTCACGCACCGGATCGTCGCCGAGGACGCCAGGGAGCGCACCGGCATCTCTCCGAGCCTGCTGCGCCTCTCGGTGGGCATCGAGGATCCGGAGGACATCTGGGCGGACCTCGAGCAGGCGCTCGCGCAAGCCGGCACGCACGCCAACGCCAAGGCCATGGCGGAGATCGTGAGCGTCTAGCCCGAGCCCGGCCCCGGCGCGCTACGCGCAGAGCGCGCTTCGCTCAGGAGACCGCTGCGCCCTTCGTCACGGGCGTCCCCGGCGCGACTGCAGGTGGACGCTCGGCGTCGGGTCGATTCCCGGCCGCAGGTTGGGCGCGGGCTCCGGCGTCCCTGCCGCGAGGCGCAGCGGCACGACACCCGCCCAGGTCGGGAAGGACGCGTCCTCCGCGGGCTCGACCGGCGGCCCGCTCCGCACCTTGGCGCTCGCGTGCTCGATCTCGAAGCACACGACGCTGGTGCCCGCGACCTCGTTGACCGTGGTCGGGCGCGCTTCGGCCGCGCGGCCCGGCAGCAGGTGCTCCACGAGCGCGTCGAGCGCCGCCCGCTTCTCCGCTTCGCCCTCGATCAGGCGCGCGCGGCCGAACGCGACGACCGAGCGGTAGTTGAGAGACGAGTGGTACGCCGAGCGCGCGATCACCAGGCCGTCCAGCAGGGTGACCGTGACGCACGCGGGCATGCCCTCGGCGAGAGTCAGCAGCGCGCGGCTGACGGGCGCGCCGTGCAGGATCAGGCGCCCGCCCTGTCTGCCGTAGGCCATCGGCAGCACCACCGGTCCCTCGAGCGTCGAGAGCCCGAGGTGGCAGACGAGGCCCTCGTCCAGGATCGCGTCCACCACGGCCCGCTCGTGCGAGCCGCGCTCGGGGTGCCGCCGCACGCGCGAGCGCTCGCTCGACGGATACCGGGACTCGCTCATCGTCCGTCTCCCTCTTCGCTCCGCCTCGCGCCGCGGGCGTCGCGGCTCGGGCAAGCGAGAGCCTAGGGCGAGGAAGTGGTTTTGAGAAAGAGCCAGTTCGGGCTATTTTTGAAATACCACTTCCATGCTGCCCCGGGGCGACGGCCCGCTCTTCGTACGCCTGTACGCCGCGCTGCGCCGCGCGATCCTCGAGGGCGTCCACCCGGTCGGGGGCCGGCTGCCTTCCACGCGCGCCCTGGCGCTGGAGCTCGGGGTGTCGCGCACGGTCGCGCTGGCCGCCTTCGAGCAGCTGCTCGCCGAGGGCTACGTCGTGGGCCGCGCCGGCTCGGGCACCTTCGTCGCCTCGCCGCTGCCCGACCACGCTCTGGCCACCTTCACTCCGGCGCCGGGTCCGCTTGCCCCCGCCGGGGCGCCCCGGCTGTCCGCCTTCGGCCGCCGCGCTCTCGCCACCGCGCGGCTGCGGCCTCTGCCCCGCGAGCAGGCGCTGGCGTTCGACTTCCGCTACGGCTTCGCGCCGCCCGAGCCCGACTCGCTGTCGGCCTGGCGCCGCGCCGTCGGCCAGGCGGCGCTTCGCCACGGTCTCGACTACGCGGCCCCCGAAGGCGAGCCCGGCCTGCGCCGGGCCCTCGCGGCCCACCTGCGCCGGCACCGCGGCGTCTGCTGCGAGCCCGACCAGATCGTGGTGGTCGCCGGCTCGCAGCAGGCGCTCGACCTCTCGGCGCGGCTGCTGCTCGATCCGGGCGACCGCGTGCTGATCGAGGACCCGCACTACCAGGGCGCGCGCGCGGTGCTGCGCGCGGCGGGGGCGAGGCTGGTGCCGCTGCCGGTCGACGAGTCGGGCCTCGACCTCGGGACGCCCGCGCGGCGCCGGCTGCCCGCGCGGCTCGTCTACGTCACCCCCTCGCATCAGTTCCCGACCGGGGCCGTGATGCCGCTCGCGCGGCGGCTGGCGCTGCTCGACTGGGCCGCGCGCCAGCGGGCCTACGTGCTGGAGGACGACTACGACAGCGAGTTCCGCTACGACGGACGGCCGATCGAGGCGGTGCAGTCGCTCGACGCGCGCGGCCGCACGCTCTACGTGGGCACGCTCTCGAAGCTGCTGTTCCCGGCCGTGCGGATCGGCTTCGTGGTGCTGCCCCCGCCGCTCGTCGAGGCCTTCCGCGCCGGCAAGTGGCTGGCCGATCGCCATTCGCCGCTGCTGGAGCAGGCGGCCGCGGCGGAGTTCCTGGAGTCGGGGCTCTACGAGCGCCACCTGCGCCGGATGCGGCGACGCCACGCGGCGCGCCGTGCCGCGCTGATCGAGGCGGTCCAAGCGGAGCTCGGCTCGCGCGCCGAGGTGATGGGCACCGGCGCCGGCATCCACATCGTGCTGTGGCTGCGCCGCCTGCCCGCGGCCCGGCTGCCCGCGCTGCTCGCCCGCGCGGCCGCGGCGGGCGTCGGCCTGCAGTCGATCGCGCCCTACTACCTCGCGCCCCCGGCTCGGGCGGGCGTCCTCGTCGGCTACGGAGCGCTCTCGGAGGCACGGATCCGCGAGGGCATCCGCCGCTTCGCGCGGCTGCTCGCGTGAGCGAGCGCCCAGTGGCCTCCAACGCGCGATCGCAGCGATCCGATCGGATCACGGCGGCGAGCTATGGCGCGGGGGCGCGCAGCCTCCAGAGCAGCGCCTCCGCGAGCCGGGCTTCCGAGCCGGGCGCGAGGCTGAAGTACAGCGCGGGCTCGATCAGCTCCAGCTCCATCAGCAGGAATCGATCTCCCGCGACGACACCGTCGACACGCGCGTAGAGCGGCGGCTCGGCCAGCTCGAGCCGCCGCGCCGCGGCCGTGAGCGCACGTCCGGCGCCCGCCGCCAGCGCGGCGTCCGGCGTCCGCGCTTCGATGCGTCCCCCGTGCTCCTCCTGCACCCGGAAGTCGCCGGGCCGCGCCGTCTTGAGCAGCGCGTGCGACAGGATGCCCTGCACGAACACGAGCGACCATTCCCCAGGCCGCGCGACCTCCGGCCGGAACTCCTGCACCAGGACGTCGCCCACCAGGGCGAGCCGCTCCAGATCCCATTGCCGCGCGAGGACCGTCTCGGGCTCGACGACCCAGGTCTCGTGCGCGCTCGCCGAGATCGCGGGCTTCATCACGGCCCGCGCCCAGCCGTTCGCGCGCAGCAGCGGGGCGAGCTCGGCGCGTTCGCCCCTGCGCACGAGGGCGGTCGCGGGAATCGGCACGCCCGAGACCGCGAGCTGGAGCAGATACCGCTTGCCGGCGTTCCAGCGCACGACCGGCGCGGGATTGAAGAGCCGCACGCCCGCGGCCTCGATGCGCTCGAGCGCTTCGAGGAACGGCTCGAGATGATGGTGGTAGTCCCACGTCGAGCGGATCAGGGCCGCGTCGAACTCCCGCCAGGATGCCGGCGGCCGGCTCCAGACGACCGGCTGGACCGTGGCGCCGCGCTGCTCCAAGGCCGAGCGCAGCAGGCGGTCGTCGGCCGTGAGCTCCGTGTGCTGAGAATCCGTCAGGAACGCCACCCGCGCCAAGGCGGCGCGAGCCTAGCAGAGGCCCTGGCGCCGCCATGCTAGCCTCGGACCTCGCCCGGATGGGCGGAGGAGGGGCCGTGGACGCGCAGGAGATCCGCACGCAGCTGGACACCCTGAAGGCCACGCCGGCGAAGCTCAAGGCGGCGCTCAAGGGCGTGCCGAAGAAGACGCTGCTCTTCGTCCCTGCGCCGGGCAAGTGGTCGATCCTCGAGATCGTCTGCCACCTGCGCGACATGGAGCGCGACGCCTACCTCGCGCGCTATCAGCGCATCCTCGCCGAGCCCGAGCCGCCGCTGCCCGACGTCGACGGCGATCTCTACTCGATCGAGCGCGACTACCGGAACGCGAGCCTGTCCGAGGCGCTGCGCGACTGGACGCGCCTGCGCAAGGAGTGCCTGAAGCTGCTCTCGCGCGTGAAGGGCGAGCAGTGGCAGCGCGCGGGCGTCCACGAGAGCGCGGGGCGCCTGACGATGGCCGATCTCCTGCGGCGGCACGCCGTCGGGAACGACGAGGCCCACCTCGGCCAGGTCGACGCGATCAAGGCGCGCCACGCGCTGCTCGGGCGGCTCGAGTCGATGCCCTCGAGGCTCGCGGCCGCGCTGCGCGGCGCCTCCGACGAGGCGCTGCGCAAGGCCGCCGGCCCCGGCAAATGGTCGGCGATCGAGGTGGCCTGCCACCTGCGCGACCTCGATCGGCTCTACGCGGAGCGCTTCAGCAGGATGGCCTTCTCCGAGAAGCCGCAGCTGTGGATGCTCGACCAGAAGCGGACCGCCGAGCAGTTGCGCTACCGCGAGCAGGCCACCACCGCGGTGGTCAAGGAGGTGACGCGGCGGCGCGGCGACGTGGTGACGCTGTTGCGCGCGCTGCCGCACGCCGTCTGGCAGCGCACCGGCCACCACCCGACCCGCGGCGAGATCACGATCGAGAAGCTGGCGCAGGTCGTGGCCGACCACGACGACGCGCATCTGCGCCAGATCGCGGCGGCACTCGCGGGCTGAGGCGCCGCTGCTTCCGGCCGCTACCGGCGCCGCGTGGCCATCGCATACGCCCTGGACGGCGCTTGGGGGCGTTCAGCCGCCTGAATAGAGGTCAAATCTCGTCGCTCTCCTTGACACTCGACAGGAGCGCCCGCATCTTGTGCTCTTGTAGGTTGTCGAGGGGAGGGCTGGAATGGCGCCGACGCCGGTCGACCTGCTGCAGGGCACGCTGGACCTGCTGATCCTCCGCACGCTGCAGCCGGGCCCGGAACACGGCTGGGGCATCTCGCAGCGCATCCAGCAGGTGTCGCGCGACGTGCTGCGCGTCAACCAGGGCTCGCTCTACCCGGCGCTCGGACGGCTCGAGCGCGACGGCTGGATCGAGGCCGAATGGGGCACCTCCGAGAACAACCGCCGCGCGCGCTTCTACCGGCTCACGCGCTCCGGCGCGCGCCGGCTCGAGCAGGAGACCGACGACTGGCGCCGCCTGGCCGCCGCGGTGGCGCGCGTGCTGGAGACGGCCTGAGGCGGCGATGAGAGCGCTCGCCCGCCTGCGCCACTCGCTGCGCGCCCTGCTTCGACGCGACCGGCTCGAGCGCGAGCTCGACCTGGAGCTGCGCACGCACCTCGAGCTGGAGATCGAGCAGAACCGGGCCCGGGGCATGCGCGAGGACGAGGCGCGCCGCGCGGCACTCCTCGCCTTCGGCGGCGTCGAGCAGACGAAGGAGGCCTGCCGCGACTCGCGGGGGACGCGCCTGCTCGAGACGCTCGCCCAGGACGTACGCTACGCGCTGCGCAGCCTGCGGCGGGCGCCGGCCTACACGCTGGCGGCCGTCGTCACGCTCGGCCTGGGCATCGGCGCCAACAGCGCCGTCTTCAGCGTCGTGCGCGGCGTGCTGCTGCAGCCGCTGCCCTACGAGCGCGGCGACCAGGTCGTGGTGCTGCGTCAGAGCGCCCCGCTCCGCGGCGTCGCCGACATCGGCTGGTCGATCCCCGAGCTGACCGACTTGCGAAGGCAGACGCGCACGCTCGACGGCATCGTCGAGTACCACACGATGAACTTCACCCTGCTCGGCGGCGAGGAGCCGCAGCGGGTGCGCACGGGCGTCGTGTCGGCGAACTACTTCGACGTGCTCGAGGTTCGCACGCTCGTCGGGCGCGGCTTCCGGCGGGGCGAGGACGCGCACGGCGCCGAGCCGGTGCTGATCCTGGCCTGGGACTACTGGCAGAAGACGTTCGGCGGCGATCCCGGCATCGTCGGCCGGCGCTTCACGATGAACGACCGCGTGCACACGGTGATCGGCGTCCTGCCGCCGCTGCCCGAATGGCCCGACGACAACGACGTGTTCATGCCGGCCTCGGCCTGCCCGTTCCGCTCGGGGCCGCAGGTCGAGCAGAACCGCGGCGCGCGCATGGTGCAGGCCTTCGCCCGCGTGCGAGAGGGACGCACCCTCGACGAGGCGCGGGTCGACGTGGAGACCACCGCGGCGGCCATCCGCCAGGAGCATCCGGAGGCCTACGCGGGCAACGGCGTCACGCGGCCGGAGCTGGCTCCGCTGCGCGAGGAGCTGACCGCCAGCGCACGGCCGACCTTCCTGCTGCTGCTGGCGACCGTCAGCCTGATCCTGCTGATCGCCTGCGCCAACGTGGCGAACCTGGCGCTGTCGCGGCTGCTCGACCGCGGCAGGGAGCTGGCGCTGCGTCAGGCGCTCGGCGCCGGCCGGCGCCGCATCTTCGCGCAGCTCGTCACCGAGAGCACGCTCCTGGCGCTGGCGGGCGGGGCGCTCGGGCTGTTGCTCGCGGCCGGCACGCTGCAGCTGCTGGTGAGCTTCGCCGCGCGCTTCACGCCGCGCGCCGCCGAGGTCCGGCTCGATCCGTCCGTGCTGGCCTTCACCCTGGGGCTGTCGCTGCTGACCGGATTGCTCGCGGGCAGCCTGCCGGGCCTGCCCGGTTTGCGCTCGCTGGCGCAGGCGCTGGGCGGCGACGGCGCCCGGGCGACAACGGGCCGCGGAGCCCAGCGACTGAGACAGGCGCTGGTGGTCTCGCAGGTCGCGCTCTCGTTCGTGCTGGTGATCGGCGCGGCGCTCACCCTGCGCAGCTTCCGCAAGCTGGCCGCGGTGGACGCCGGCTTCCGCGCCGAGAAGGTGCTCGCCATCGCCGTCGACCTCAACTGGAGCACCTACTCGACCCCGCAGACCACGATCGACCGCGAGCGAGTCGCGCGCTTCTACGAGCCCGTGCACGAGAGCCTGCGCTCGCTGCCGGGCGTCACCGGCGTCGGGACCGCCTGGACCTTTCCCCTGAACGACTCCTTCAGCAACGACGGCTCGTTCCTGGTCGAAGGCGGCGACGCGGACGCCGAGGTGCTGCCGCGCGCCGTCTACGTCGGCACGGACGGCGGCTACTTCGCCACGATCGGGGTGCCGCTGCTGCGCGGCCGCAGCTTCAGCGAGGACGACCGCGGCGGCCAAGAGGGTGTCGCGATCGTCAGCCAGGCCCTGGCCCGGCGTCACTTCGGCAACGGCGATGCGCTGGGGCAGCGGCTCTCGACGAACCGGGGCCGCTCCTGGCGGCGGATCGTGGGGGTGGTGGGCGACGTGCGCCAGTCGCGCCTCGACCGCGAGCCGAAGGACATGATCTACCTGCCGTTCCGGGAGCTGCCGGGCTACACGGCCACCCTGTTCGTGCGCGCGCAGGCCGAGCCGCGCGCGCTGGGCGAGCAGATCCGGCGTTTGATCCACGCCCGCGACCCGCAGGCGGCCGTCGCCTTCGTCCGCTCGCTCGAGGAGATCCGCAGCGACGCGCTCGCCTCGCCGCGCCTGACCGCCGTCCTGCTCGGCCTGTTCGCGGCCCTCGCGCTCGGCATCAGCGCGACCGGCATCGGCGGCGTGATCGCCTACTCGGTGAGCCAGCGCACGCGCGAGTTCGGCGTGCGCATGGCGCTCGGCGCGGGCGCCTCGCGCGTCGTGGCCCTGGTGCTGCGCCAGGGCCTCGTCGCGCTGGCCGCGGGGCTGCTGCTCGGCGCCTTGGCGGCGCTCGGCGCAGGCCGCCTGCTGTCGGGGCTGCTCTTCGGCGTCGAGCCCAAGGACCCAGTCTCCTACGCCGCCGCGGCCGGCGTGCTGCTCGCGGTGGGCCTCGCCGCCTGCCTGCTGCCGGCGCGTCGCGCCGCCGCCACCGACCCGATGACCGCCCTGCGCGACGCCTGACGCACCGGCCCGGGCGCGCCCGACGCGGACCGGTTCCAGCCGGGGCGGCGGTGTACGATCAGAGCTTCCATGGCCCTCCTCTGGTCGTACCTGCGCCGCCACACCCGGCTGCTCGCCCTGGCGCTCGGGCTGGCGGCCGTGAACCAGGTCTTCTCGCTGCTCGACCCGCTGATCTTCCGCTACGTGATCGACGAGTACGCCACCAAGTACGATCACTACACGCAGGCCGAGTTCATCCGCGGCGTCAGCCTGCTGCTGCTGGCCGCCGTGGGCGTCGCCTTCGTGTCGCGCCTGGCCAAGAACTTCCAGGACTACTACATCAACGTGATCACGCAGCGGCTGGGGGCGCAGATCTACTCGGACGGCATCCACCACTCGCTCGACCTGCCCTACGCCGTCTTCGAGGACCAGCGCAGCGGCGAGACGCTCGGCAAGCTGCAGAAGGTGAAGACCGACGTCGAGAAGCTGATCGCGCAGGCGGTGAACGTCGTCTTCATCACCCTGGTCGGCATCGTGTTCGTGATGATCTACGCCGCCTCGGTGCACTGGCTGATCGCGCCCGTCTACTTCGCGACGATCCCGATCCTGGGCGTGCTGAGCTCGACGCTGTCGCGGCGGATCAAGACGCTGCAGCAGGCGATCGTCAAGGAGACGACCGGGCTCGCCGGCTCGACCACCGAGTCGCTGCGCAACATCGAGCTGGTGAAGAGCCTGGGACTCGCGCAGCAGGAGGTGCAGCGGCTGAACGCCACCACCGAGAAGATCCTGGGCCTGGAGCTGAGGAAAGTCCGCTACCTGCGCGGGCTCTCCTTCATCCAGGGCACCAGCGTCAACGCCCTGCGCACCAGCATCCTGTTCCTGATGCTGTACCTGATCTTCACGCGCGAGATCACGGTGGGCCAGTTCTTCTCGCTGTGGATCTACTCGTTCTTCATCTTCGGGCCGCTGCAGGAGCTCGGCAACGTGATCAACGTCTACCGCGAGGCCGAGGCGTCGCTCGAGAACTTCCAGAAGATCCTCGACACCCCGCGCGAGCCGCGGCCGGCGAACCCGGTGCGCCTGGAGGCGCTCGAACGGCTCGCCTTCCAGGATGTCGGCTTCCGCCACCAGACCGGCACCACCCACGCGCTCGCGGACGTCAGCTTCGAGGCGGAGCGCGGCGAGACGCTCGCCTTCGTCGGGCCGTCCGGGGCGGGCAAGACGACCCTGGTCAAGCTGCTGGTCGGGCTCTACGCGCCGCAGAGCGGCCGCATCCTCTACAACGGCCACGCGCACGACGCCGTCGACAAGGACGCGCTGCGCGAGCGGATCGGCTTCGTGACCCAGGACACCCAGCTCTTCTCCGGTTCGATTCGCGAGAACCTGCTTTTCGTGCGCCCCGAGGCCAGCGACGCGGAGTGCCTCGAGGTGCTGCGGCGCGCGGCCTGCGACAGCCTGCTGGCCCGCGCCGACCGGGGCCTCGACACGGTGATCGGCGAGGGCGGCGTCAAGGTCTCGGGCGGCGAGCGCCAGCGGCTGTCGATCGCGCGCGCGCTGCTGCGCAGGCCACACCTGCTGGTGTTCGACGAGGCCACCTCCTCGCTCGACTCGATCACCGAGGAGGAGATCACGCGCACCATCCGCGACGTCGCCGGCTCGCGCGACGCGATCACGATCCTGATCGCGCACCGGCTGTCGACCGTGATGCACGCCGACCGCATCCACGTGCTCGAGCGCGGGCAGATCGTCGAGTCGGGCTCGCACGACGAGCTGGTCGCGCAGAAGGGTCTCTACTACGCGATGTGGCGCCAGCAGGTCGGCGAGCGCCGGGCCGAGAGCCAGCCCTCCGCCGCGCGAGCGGCGCGGCTGGTGCCGGCGTGAGCCCCAGCCCGCGGATCCTGGTCTCGAACGACGACGGCTACCAGTCGGAGGGCATCCGCGCGCTGGCCGAAGCGATGCAGCCGCTGGGCGAGGTGTGGGTGGTGGCGCCCGAGCAGGAGCAGAGCGCGACGGCGCATTCGATCTCGATCCACCGGCCGCTGCGCCTGCGCGAGCTGCGCGAGCGCTGGTACGCGGTCGACGGCACGCCGACCGACTGCTCGTACCTGGCGGTCAACCACCTGCTGAAGGATCGGCGGCCGTCGCTGATGGTGTCGGGCATCAACCACGGCGCGAACATGGCCGACGACGTGACCTACTCGGGCACGGTGGCCGCGGCGATGGAGGCCTGGCTGCTGGGCATCCCGGCGATCGCCTTCAGCCTGGTGTCGCGGGGGCAGCAGCAGTTCGGCGCCGCCGACTTCACGCCCGCCGCGAGATTCGCGCGCAGCCTGGCGCAGGCGGCCCTGGCGCAGGACCTGCCGCCGAGCCTGCTGCTGAACGTGAACGTGCCGGGCGGCGTGGAGCCGGCCGGCTACCGCGTCACGCGGCTCGGCAAGCACAGCTACGGCTCCGAGGTGGTCGAGAAGACCGATCCGCGCGGCCGCAAGTACTATTGGATCGGCGGCAACGAGTACCAGCACGAGGACGTCCCCGGCAGCGACTGCAACGCGGTGCTGCGGGAGGGGAAGGTCTCGGTCACGCCGCTGCAGCTCGATCTGACGGACCGGCCGATGCAGCACGTGGTGGCGCGCTGGAAGCTGGCGGGCTTCGAGCAGGCGCGGGAGGGGCGATGAGGGACGAAGACCTGGCGCCGTCCGAGGCCGGCCTGCTCGACGGCCTGACGACGGGCATCGTGGCGATCGACGCCGAGCACGCGGTGCAGCTCGCCCAGGTGGACGCCGTGATCGCGGCGCTCTCGCAGGGGCGGCCCGCGGACGAGGTGGCGGCCGCGGTCGAGCGGCTCGCCGGCTACACCGAGGCCCACTTCCTGGGGGAGCAGCTCCTGATGCGCCAGGAGGCCTACCCGGCCTACGAGCAGCACCTGCAGGAGCACGACCGGCTGATCGGGCGGCTGCGCGAGCTGAAGCTGCTTTGCGCGAAGGGCCCGCTCAGCGGCGACGAGCCGGCGCTCTTCCGCGACTGGCTGCTGGCACACATCCAGACCGAGGACATCGCCCTGGCGGGGTACCTGCGCGCGCGGCGGGAGGGTTCGAGCTGAACCTCCTGGTGGGTGGCCGCCGAGCGGCGGCGGTCGCAGCGCTGCTGGCGCTCGCGCTGGCTCCGTGCGCGGGGGCGCAGGCCGGCCCCGAGCCGCTCGGTCCGTTCGAGCTGCGCGAGGAGCTGCTGCTGGCGCAGCGGCGCCTGAGCCTGCCGGCGCGCGGCCCCGCGACACTCGCCCGCGGCGCCAGCTCGTTGCGCCTGGACCTCGACTGGGGCAGCGACTTCGCGGTCGAGCCGAACCGCTATCTGCTGGACGGCGAGCACCGCAGCTTCGCGCTGACGCTCGAGCACGGCGTCCGCGACCGGCTGACGCTCGGGCTGCGCGTACCGATCGAGTGGCGCGGCGGCGGCGAGCTGGACGGCCCGATCGACTGGTTCCACCGGGTGACCGGCCTGCCGAACGGCGGCCGCCCCCGCTATTCGCAGGACCGGCTGATCGTGCGCGCGCTGGACCCGGACGGCGTTCCGGTCGAGTGGCAGGGCGGGGCGGGCACCGGTCTGGGCCGCGTCGAGCTGTCGGCCCTCTTCGCCCTGGCGCGTGGCGAGCCGCGCCGCCGCAGGCTGAGCCTCGCGGCACGGGTGGCGCTGCCGACGGGCGGGGGCGCCTTCCCGGCGGACGCGGTCTCGACGGCCGCCGGAGCCCAGCTTCTCGCCTCGACGGCGCTGGGCGAACGCTTCGACCTGTACGCGGGCGCGGGCGCCGCGGCCGACGGCTGCGTGCTCGAGGGGCTCGACTACGAGCGCGTGCGCGGCTTCGCCTTCGTGGCCCTCGAATGGCGGCCCTTCCGCCGCTACGCCTTCCTCGCGCAATCGGACTGGGGCTCGCGCCTCAGCAGCGGCATCTGGGACTATCCCGGCGCGCAGTCCTACCTGCGCCTGGGCCTGAAGCGCCGCCTCGGCGAGCGCTGGGTGCTCGACCTCGGCTTCAGCGAGGGCCTGGTCTCGCAACAGTCGACCACGGATTTCGGGGTGTTCGCGGGGGTCTCATTGAGTCTGGGGGGTGCTGCGTCGCACCCCCCAGACCCCCCGCTCGCTCCGCCGAAGTGAATTCGGCTGCGCTCGCAGCCCGTTGCTGGGGCTCGTGCGCTGCGTCGCACCCCCCAGACCCCCCGCTCGCTCCGCCGAAGTGAATTCGGCTGCGCTCGCAGCCCGTTGCCCGCAGGCCCGATCTTGTCCTGACTCGCGGCGACGCAGTGCGTCGCGCGTCACTCGTCGGGTGGCCGGTCGTCATCGAGCCAGGGGGCGCTTGCGTCGCGCCCCCTGGAACCCCCCGCGCCTCCGCGGGAATGAATCCCGCTTCGTCGCGCGGTCCGTTGCCGCTGGCGCTTGCGTCGCGCCCCCTGGAACCCCCCGCGCCTCCGCGGGAATGAATCCCGCTTCGTCGCGCGGTCCGTTGCCGCTGGCGCTTGCGTCGCGCCCCCTGGAACCCCCCGCGCCTCCGCGGGAATGAATCCCGCTTCGTCGCGCGGTCCGTTGCCGCTGGCGCTTGCGTCGCGCCCCTTGGAACCCCCCGCGCCTCCGCGGGAATGAATCCCGCTTCGTCGCGCGGTCTGTTGCTGTCTGCTTCGAGCGCCGCCGCCCCCGCTCGCTCCGCCGAAGTGAATGCGATCGCCGCGGGCTTCGGCCGAGGGGCGGCGGCGTGGGTCACGCCGGAGCGGGGCGTTGAGGCGCGCATGGGACACGACCAACCGTGCCACGGCGTCCGCGCCGATCGAGCGGAGGGGCGCGACTGCTGATCTTCCTCTCGAAGACGAGGCGCCCCGCAGCGACCCCGCGCAGGCGTGAACCCCGACGCCGCCCAGCCGACAGCTACGGGCCGCAGCCCGAGCGAGAGTCCTTTCTGGCTAATCGCCGCTCGGCAGACGCAGCGGGTCGCGACGCCCCGTCAGGTCGCGACGCGACCCGCGAGTGATTTCCCCTCCCCCGTATGTGGGGAGGGGATAGGGGTGGGGGGTCGACGACGCCGGCATTGACCCGGCCCCGCTACGACCTGTTGCGGTCGGCCTTCGACTTCTTGGCGAGCGGGATCTCGCTCGACAGGAACATGCCGACCATCGACAGGATCTTCGAGCCGAGCACAGGCTTGACCAGGTAGAGGTCGCTGCCGGCCTCGCGCCCCTGCATCATGTCGCCGATCATGCCCTTCGCAGTCAGGAAGATGACGGGCGTGTTCTCGCTGCGCGGGTCCTGGCGGAGCTGCTTGCAGACGTCGAAACCCGTGACGCCGGGCATCGTGACGTCGAGGATGAACAGGTCGAACTCCTGCAGCGCCGCGATCCGCAGCGCCTCCTCCCCGGATCCGGCGATCGTGACGTCGTAGCCGCGCTGGGCGAGGATCTGGCGCAGGGCCGAGAGGGCCGTGGCGTCGTCGTCGGCAGCGAGGATGCGCTTCTTGGCGGAGGCCATGGCTGAGGAGCGCGAGTATAGCTCAGCGCGTCTCGCCGCCGTCGGCGCGCTTGCGGGCGCGTGCGTCGTCGGCCGCGCGCAGCCTCTCGGCGAGCCGCGCCTCGGCGCCGCGCGCGGTCGGCCGGTAGTAGCGGCGGCCCTGCAGCGCCTCGGGCAGGCACTGGAGGTCGGAGACGCCGTCCTCCTCGTCGTGCGCGTAGCGGTAGCCGTCGCCGTAGCCGAGGTCCTGCATCAGCGCCGTCGGCGCGTTGCGGATCGCCAGCGGCACCGGGTCGGCTCGCGTCGTCAGCGCGTCGCGCGCGGCCTCGCCGTAAGCGAGGTACACCGCGTTGCTCTTCGGAGCCCCCGCCAGGTACACCGCAAGCTCGGCCAGCGCCAGCGCCCCCTCGGGCAGGCCGACGAAGTGCACGGCCTGCTGGGCCGCCACGGCCAGGACCAGCGCCTGGGGGTCCGCCAGGCCGACGTCTTCGCTCGCGAAGCGCACCAGGCGGCGGGCCAGGTAGAGGGGGTCCTCGCCGGCTTCGAGCATGCGGGCCAGCCAGTAGAGGCCGGCGTCCGCGTCCGAGTTGCGCAGCGACTTGTGCAGCGCGCTGATCAGGTCGTAGTGCTGCTCGCCGCCCTTGTCGTAGAGCAGCGCCTTGCGCGAGAACGCCCGCTTCGCGGTCTCCAGCGAGATGCGGGCCGGGCCCTCGGCGGCCGGCTCCGCCAGCGAGGCGGCCAGCTCGAGCACGTTGAGCGCGGTGCGCGCGTCGCCGTCCGCGACCCGTGCCAGGAAGCCGAGCGCCTCGGCGTCCGCCGCGGCGCGCCCCGCGAGGCCGCGCGGGTCCTGCAGCGCGCGGCTCAGCACGCCCTCGAGCGCCGGGGCCTCGAGCGGCTTCAGCACCACGACGCGGCTGCGCGAGAGCAGCGCGGCGTTCACCTCGAAGGACGGGTTCTCCGTGGTGGCCCCGATCAGCACCACGTCGCCGCGCTCGACGTGGGCGAGCAGGGCGTCCTGCTGGGACTTGTTGTAGCGGTGGATCTCGTCGATGAAGAGCAGGGTGCGCCGGCCCTCGCGCCGCCTGCGCTCGAGGGCGGCCTGCAGCGCCTCGCGCAGCTCCTTGACGCCCGACAGCACCGCGCTCATCGACTCGAAATGGTGGCGCGTCGCGCGCCGGATCACGTGGGCGAGCGTCGTCTTGCCGGAGCCCGGGGGCCCCCAGAGGATGAGCGACGGGACGTTGTCGGTCTCGATCGCCCGCCGCAGCGCCTTGCCCGGCGCCAGCAGCTCGGTCTGGCCGACCAGCTCTTCGAGGGTCCGCGGCCGCACCCGCTCGGCGAGCGGGGCGTCGGCGCGAGGCTCGTCGTGAGCCGCGACCGGGCGCGCCGGGCCAGCCTCTGGGAACAGGCTGCCGGAGCTCGGCTCGCGCGGCATCAGGGGCTCAGGGGTTGTACACGATGCTGGCGCCGAGCAGCAGGCCGTCGAGGCCGAGGTCGGAGCTGCGCGCGTTCCGCTTCTGGTAGCCCGCTGTCAGGCCCACGCGCAGCCGTTTCCACGTGTAGCCGAGGTCGGCGCCGTAGGAGGCGTCGTCGTCGTCGCGGAAGACCACCTCCGGCTGGCCGTCGGGGCCCACGACGATGACGGCCCCGTCTCCCACGATCTGGCGGAACCGCGCGAACAGGCGCAGGTCGATCTTCTCGGTGATGTCACGCAGCAGGCGCGCTCCGTATTCGCCGGTCTCCATCACCTGCGTGGTCGAGGCGGCGGTCAGCGCGGAGTACTGGAGGTCCCGGCGCAGGCCGGCCTCGAGCCGGGTCTTCTCGCCGAAGGCGTAGCGCAGATCGACGTTCCAGTAGGGCCGTTGCAGGTCGGGCCCGCCGGTCGCGGACCTGGGGCGATACAGGCGCACGCCTCCCACGATCTCGCCTCCGAGACGCGTCGCCGAGTCGATGCGGATGCCGAGCACGATGCGGTTCGAGTCGCCGTCGCGGGACGGAGTCTCCAGGAAGCGGTCGAGCTGCTGGTCGCCGCCCGCCAGCAGTGACGTCTTGCCGGTGAGCCTGTAGGACAGGCCCAGGCCGAAGACGTAGGTGTCGCGTGCCAGGTTCGCGTTGAGATCGTTGCCTTCGTAGGTCGGCTGATCCGGGAGCTCCGTGCGGGTGAGGCTGAAGATCGGGGACACGCGCAGGCGTCCGGCGTCCGGCTTGCCGAACTCGAGGTAGGCCCGCGTGTCCCACTGCTCGCGGAGGACTCGCTCGTCCACCTGCAGGTTGGGCCGGGCCCAGGTCAGGTAGTAGCCGCGCTCGACGCCGGCGCGCACCGCGTTGCCCAGGTACTCGACGCGCGCGGCGGCGTTGCCGCCGAGCCTGCGCTGCTCCTCGGTCTTCGCGAAGTAGTAGTACTGGAGGTCGCCGTCGACCGTGAAGCGCAGGCGCTGCAAGGGCAGCGTGATCTTGAGTCCCGGCCCGCCGCTCGCGAAGAAGTCCGTCTGGCGATCGGTCGGCGTGTAGAAGACGTTGGTGTCGACGCCGAGCTGGCCGATCGCGAAGTACGGCTTCAGGAAGAAGGGTCCGGCCTCGAAGCCCTCGGGGCGCTGGCCCACCGGGCTCTGCGATCCAGGCCGGGGCACCGGAGGTCCCCCGACCGGCGCCTGGAGCTGGGCCCATCCCGGAGGCGCGAGCGCCGCGAGACACAGCGCGATGCCGATGCGGAAGCGGAAGGGAGGCAAGCGAACGGCCGCTACTGTAGCATTCCGCGGAAACCCCGCTGTCGCGCCGCCTCGAAGAACAGCACGCCCGCCGCGACGCCCACGTTGAGGCTCTCGACTGGAGGCCTCAGCGGGATCCGCACCCGCACCTCGACCGCTTCGAGCAGCGCCGGCGGCAGGCCCTGGCCCTCGCTGCCCAGCAGGATCGCGACCGGGCCACGCAGGTCGATCTCGTCGTGCCGGCGCGACGCACGGGCATCGGCCGCGACGCTGCGCAGCCCCGCGCGGCGCAGCTCGTCGGCCAGGCCCGCGACCGCCACGCCGCGGCGCTGGGCCAGGCGGAACGCGCTGCCCATCGCGCCGCGCAGGCTCTTCCAGCCGAGCGGATCGGCGCAGCCCCGGGTGAGCCAGGCGCCGGTGGCGCCGGCCGCCTCGGCGGTCCGCAGCAATCCCCCGAGGTTTCCGGGGTTCTGCACGCCGACGGCGACCAGCAGCAGCGGCGCAGCATCGACGGGTGGCGCCGGCTGGAAGACCGGCGGCCGCGCGAGCGCCAGCAGGCCCGGCGGCGTCTCGAGCTCGGAGAGCGTCGCGAGCAGCGCGTCCGAGAGCAGTCTGACGCGCGCGCCGGCCTGCGAGAGGCGTGCGAGCAGCGCGGCGCCCGCGCCGGCAGAGGCGAGCTCGGCGCTTGCGGCCACCTCGACCAGCTCGAGCCCGGCCTGCAGCGCCTCCTCGATCAGCCGGCGGCCTTCGAGCAGCAGCAAGCCGTCGGCTCGCCCGCGGCGGCGGGCCTCGAGCAGCCGCCTGTAGCCGGGGTTGCTCCGGCTCGCGATCGTCTCGAAGGGCGGCGGTCTCAAGCGGGCGAAGTTTCGACGCAAGCGGCCCGCGAGTAAAGGCCGCGGCCCGGCGGGGGCGCCGCGGAAATCGCTCGTGTTAGCATCGCCGCCCAATGGTCGAGGAGATCAAGCGGCGTCTCGAGGAGCAGCTGCGCAAGCTCGATTACGAGCTGAAGGTGGAGCTGCCCAAGGAGATCCTGAAGGCCCGCGAGCACGGCGACCTGCGCGAGAACGCGGAGTACAAGGCCGCCAAGGAGCGCCAGAGCTACCTGCAGGCGCATATCGCTCAGCTCCATCGCAGGATGGCGGCGCTGCAGATGGTGAACCTCGACCGCATCCCGCGAGACAAGGTCGGCCTCGGCTCGAGCGTGACGCTGCGCGACACCGGCTCTGGCGACGAAGTGTTCTACGAGATCGTGACGCCCGAGGAGGCCGATCCCACGGTCGGCCGCATCTCGCCCGGCTCGCCGATCGGCCGCTCGCTGCTCGACCGCGAGGAAGGCGACGTGATCGAGGTGAAGGCGCCCTCGGGCAGCCGCGAGCTGGAGCTCGTCAAGCTCGTCACGATCCACGACCAGACCGAGGGGTAGCCACGCTGCCGTCCGCGTTCCGCACGGCGCTCGTCCCGCGCGGGGACCCGAGACTCCTGGTCGACTCCCTGCCGCGGGCCGCGGGCGTCGGCCAGTTCCTGGGCCCCAGCCAGCGCAGCCTGCTGATCGGCCAGACGGCGGACCTGCGCCGTTTCGCCGCGACGCACCTGGGCCTGGGCCCCGCGCCCAAGCCGGGGCGGCGCCCGCCCGTCAACCTGCGCGCGGTGGCGGTCGCTTTCCGCTTCATGCCCACCAGCTCTGGTTTTCGACAGCGCCTGTTCTTCGAGCGGCTGATGGCGGAGCAGCTCGAGCCCGCGGCGCGGCGCGACCTGAAGGAGCCGGCCTTCCTTCGCCTCGACCTCGACGACCGTTTCCCGCGCCTCAGCGTGGAGACCGAAGAGCGGCGCGGCGGCGCCCTCTACGGCCCCTTCCGGGACAAGGCGCAGGCGGCGCGCGCCCGCGAGGCGATCCACAAGCGGCATCCGCTGCGTCCCTGCGACTACACGTTCGAGCCCGACCCGGCGCTGCCGCTCGGCCTCGCCTGCCTGTTCGCGCAGGTGCGCTCCTGCTCCGCGCCCTGCCTGTCGCGGATCGGCGAGGCCGAGTACCGCTCGCTCGCGGCCGGCGTCGCGGCCCGCCTGGCGGATCCGAGGCATCGGCCCGAAGCCGCCGGGCCGCACGAGAGCCTGCCGCCCTGGGTCGCTCGCTTCGACGGCCGCCGCGCGCTGGTCGCCGAGCGCGGCGGGGCCGGGATCGAGCTGTATCCGATCCTCGAGGGCAGCGTGCTCGACGAGGGCGCCACGGTCGTGGCTGAGAACGAGCTCGCCGGCGCGCTGGCCGCGCTGAGCTTCGAGGCTCCCGCCGGCCAGAGGGACGACCTGCGCTGGCTCACGGCTTGGCTCGCCGCGCCGCGGCGGCGCGGGGTCTACCTCGGCTGGCGTGACGACGCGGCCGAGCTGGCGGCCGCCCTGCGCGACGCGCTCGGGCCCCCGGCCTGAGCCGGCGGCATCAGTGCCCGGTCCCGCGGGTGAACGGGGCCGGCTCCTCGTCCAGGAAGAGGGCGAGATCGGCGCGGGCGCGCGCGGCGAGCGGGTCCGCGGCCGCCGTGTAACAGGCGAGCCGGCGCTCCAGGATCGGCCGCTCCCAGGGCACCCACGGCTCGAGCGCGTGCACGGCTCGCGCGCAGGTCGCCGCGTCGATCAGCGACGCGATGTCCCAGGCGGCGATCAGGCGCTCCTCGTCGATCGCGCGCGCCGCGAAGGGGCGCTCGAGCGACGCGTGGAGCAGGCTCGCCCGCTCGCGTCCGGCGCGCGCGACGCGCTGGGCCGCGCCGATCGCCCTCAGCATCAGGTCGGCCCGCGGCCAGGGATCGGCGCGGTGGGCCTCGAAGGCCTTCGCCAGGGCCACGGCGGCCTCGTCTGCGCGGCCCTGGCGCTCGCGCAACCGCCCGAGCAGGGCCAGGGCCTCGGCCGGCGCGAATCCGCGCAGCGCCTCGATCGGCTCGAGCGCGGCCTCGTCGCCCGCGACCGCCAGGCCCTCGGCCACCAGCGCCAGCTCGGCCGGCGACAGCGGCGGCCGTTCCTGGCGGCGCCACGCGGCGAGAGCGCCTGCCGCGTCCCCGCGCGTCGCCAGGTTCAGCGCCTCGAGCCGCGCCGCCTGCGCGTCGGTCAGCGTCTCGCCGGCGCCGGCGCCGGCGTAGAGCGCGCGCCGCTCGTCGCCAACCTGTTCCCAGTCGACCTCGCCGCCCTCGAGGGCCGGCCGGTCCTCTCCTGCCCGGGCGGCCGCGTCGCGCACCTCGCCGAGGTCGAACAGGCCGTGGCGCCCCACGGAGCGCGCGAAGCCGAACTCGAGCAGGTTGCGGTCGTCGGTGTTGACGGCCGTGTGCTCGAGCCGGATCGCCGACGCCAGGCCGGGTCGCGCGACGAAGCGCGAGAGCAGGCCCTCGAGGCCGCTCGTGCGCCAGCCCGCGAAGAGCGCGGCCCGGTAGGCCTCCTCGGCGAGCCGTGCGCGCAAGCGCGGCACCGAGTGGCGCGGGGGCTGCGCCGACGCCACCAACAGCAGGTCGCGGTGCGTGCGCCAGGTCTCGACCTGCGGGAACACCTCGAGCAGCGTCGCGTAGGCCGTCTTCACGGCGTCGCCGCCGATCTCGTAGCCCTGCACCCACTGCACGAAGAGCCCGCCGTCGGCGAGCCGCCGCCGCGCCGCCCGATAGAACTCGGCCGTGAACAGGCTGGCGATGCCCGCGCGGTACGGGTTCGAGGGCTCCGAGAAGATCAGGTCGTAGCGCTGCGGCGTCGTCTGCAGCACCTCGCGCGCGTCGCCGATCAGCACGCGCACCCTGGGGTTCTCGAGCACGCGGCGGTTGACGTCGGCCGCCACCCGCGCCACCTCGAGGATCGCCGGCTCGAGCTCGACGCAATCGACCCGCTCGATCCCGGGCAGCGCCCCGAGCCAGCCGGCCGTGCTCCCCGTGCCGAGGCCGATCACCAGCGCGAGGCGGGGCTGTGGGTGCAGCGCCGCCGCCAGCACGCCGCTCATCACCTGCGTCGGCGCGTCCAGCGTGAAGTGCCCGTCGATCTTGCCGTTGACCGAGAACGCCACCCCCAGCCGGCGCACCAGCGCGACGCTGCTCTCCACGCCGTCTCGCTGCCAGAGCAGCGAGCGGCGCTCCTGGCCGACGAACGCGCGGATGCCCTGGCGCGTCTGCAGCAGCGCGGCGTTCGCGCGGCCGACGCCGATCCCGCTGTGGCGCCAGGCGGCGCTCGGCCCCTCGGCCTGGATCAGCAACAGCACCAGGCCCGCGCAGGCGAGCGGAGCCAGCAGGGCCGGCCGCCAGCCGTCGCGCAGGGCGGCCAGCGCGAGGGCGCTCGCGCCGAGCCCGACGAGCAGCGCCGCGGTGAGGATCCAGCAGCCGGGCGCCGACAGCAGCGGCAGCAGACCGAAGCCGCCCGCGAGCGAGCCCAGGATCGCGCCGACGGTGTTCCAGGCGTAGGCGAGGCCGATCTGGCGGCCGACGGCGACGCGCCCATGGCCGAGCAGGGCGATCAGCATCGGGAACTGCGCGCCCGCGACGAAGGCCGCCGGCACCACGACCACGGCGCCGACCAGGGCCCAGCCGAGCACGGCGCCGCCGAAGCCGAAACCCGAGAAGGCACGCAGGTGGGCGGCGGCGATCGCCAGGTCGTCCCCGAGGGCGAAGGGCGCGGCCAGCGCCAGCGCCTCGAGCAGGCAGGTCCAGGCGAAGCCCGAGAGCCGCGCGAGGTAACGCTCGGCGACGAAGGCGTAGAACGCGCCGCCGAGGCCGATGCCGAGCAGCGCCAGGGCCAGGATCAGGCCGAAGGTGAAGACGCTGCCTCCCAGCAGCGGCGCCAGCATCCGGTACCAGACCATCTCCATCAGGAAGAAGGCGAAGCCGACGGCGGCGGCGGCGGCGAGCACGAATCCCGCGGGCGCCGATGCCGGGGCAGCGGCCGCGGCCTCCGGCGGAGGGGACGCTTCGAGCGCGCGCTCGGCGGACGGCGTGCCCGAGCGCGCGTCGAGCCGCAGCGCCGTGGCAGCGACGGCCACGTTGACGACACACGCCAGCCAGAGGCTCAGGTGCGTGCCGAACGCCTCGAGCAGGAAGAAGGTCGCCGCGAAGGAGCCGGCCACCGCGCCGAGCGTGTTGACGCCGTAGAGCAGCGCCGTGCCGCCCCGCCCGGCGTCCGCGTCGGTCTCCACCGCGCGCGCGGCCGCGGGCAGCGTGCCCCCCATCAGCACCGTCGGCAGCGCGAGCACCAGCGCGGCCAGCGCGAGGCGCAGCAAGGTGCCGAGCGTCGTCCCCAGCACGATGCTGCCGCCGAGGCCGACGTAGGCGAGCCGTACCAGCTCCAGCAGCCCCGGCGTCAGCGCGGCTCCCAGCGCGATCGCCAGCTCCAGCCGGCCGTAGAAGGCGAGCGGCCGCGGGTGGGCGTCCGCCCGCGGGCCGAGCAGGTAGCCGCCGAGCCCGAGGCCGCCGATGAAGATCGCCAGCACCGCCGCGCTCGCCTCGGTGGAGGCGCCGAAGACCAGGCGGAACTCGCGCAGCCACGCGATCTGGTAGACGAGCGCGCACAGTCCGGAGCCGAACAGCAGCGGGGCGACGTGGCGGGCGCGCGGGGTCATGCTCACGGCGGAGGAAGCTCCTTTGGGCGGCGTGTTACGTTAAGGCACTCCGGAGGCCGGCGGAAGCCAGGATGCGCGAGTATTCTCCCAAGCGAAGAACGGCGCTCGTGCTCACCGGCAGCGGCGTGGCGGGCGCCTATCACGCCGGGGCGCTGCGCGCGCTCGACGAAAGCGGCGTCAAGCTCGACCTCGTCGTCGGCTCGGGAGTCGGCTGCGTCGCCGCCGCGCTGGCGGCCGTCGACGGCGGCTCGAAGCTGCACGGCACGGGCGGCTTCTGGGACGGCGCGCGAAAGGCGTCCTTCTTCCGCCTGCGCGGCGGCCTGCGCCTGGGCCTCGCGCTGCTGTCCCTGGCCGCGCTGGCCTTCCTGCTGCCTCTGGCCCTCGCGCTGCTCGCCGGCCTGCTCTTCCCGCTTCTGCTGCTGGCGGACGCGGTGTGGCCCGGCGTGCTCGCTTCGGCGCTGGCCGGCGGCGGCGCCGCGCTGCCGGGCATCCGCCTCGGCTATCTGCTCGGGCTGGCGGCGCCGGTCTTCCTCGGCTGCGCGGTCGCGGGCGTCGCGCTGCTGCGCGCCCTCGCACGCGACCGTCGCCGGCTGGCAGAGGCGTTCGAGACGCCGTTCGACGCCGATCCCGGCCTCGCGCGCCTGCGCGAGAGCCTGTGGGCCGTGGCTCGCGGCGTGGCGCTCTCGGGCGCGCCGCCGGCCCCGGCAGAGATCGGCCGCCGCTACGTCGCGCTCGCGCAGGAGAACGAGGGCCAGCCGGGCTTCCGGGAGCTGATCCTGCGCGCGGGAGACCTCGAGACCGGCCGCGCGCTGCCGTTCGTGCTGCTCGCCGCCGCTCGCCGCGAGGCTTTCGCCGCTGCGCGCAGCCGCGGGCCGCGCTCGCGAATCGACGGCTTGCCGGACGCGGTCGATCTGGCCAGCGCCGCGCACGCGCCGCTCTTCTTCGACGCCGTGGCGAGCGGCCTGCTGCCCGTGCCCTTCGTGCCGCCGCGGCGTGCCGCGTTTCCGAAGGGCGGGATCTTCGCCGGCGAGGCGCACCGGCTGGCGGACGCCACGCTCGTCGGCGGCAGCGGCCTCGAGGAGGCCCTGCAGGCGGGCGCCGAGCAGGTGATCCTGGTCTCGGCGAGCGCGGAGCGCGCGAGCCTGCCGCCGCGGCGCAGGGGCCCGCGCGCGCTCTTCGACGCGGCGCTGCTCGCCCTGGAGCGCCAGGCGCTCGAGCGCGACGTCGCCGAGACGCTGCGCTTCAACCGGCTGATCGAGACGCTCGGCCACGAGTCGGAGGACGGCGAGCGCGCCTGGCAGGACCCGGAGACCGGCAAGCTGCACCGGCCGCTGGCGCTCTACGTGGTGCGTCCCGAGTCGCGCGCGCTGCTGCCGCTCGAGCTCGACGGGGCGCTCGATCCCGCGAGCGAGGTGGAGCAGACGCTGGCGGACCTCGCCGAGCAGGGCTACCGCGACGCCTTTCGCGCCTTCGTCGAGCCGGTGCTGGGCGCCTCGCCCGAGCCGAGGCGGGCAGAGGCCGAGGAGATCCTCGAGCAGGAGGTCGAGCTGTGAGCGCCGCGCGCGGTCCGGGCACCCGCGCCGTGCACGGCCGGCGCGGACCGGGCCGCGGTCCCGTCTCGCCGCCGATCGCGCAGACCTCCACCTTCGCCTTCGCCTCGTCCGAGGAGATGCGGCGCTACCTCGCAGGCGAGCCGGGCCTCCACCTCTACACGCGCTACGAGAACCCGACGCTGCGCGAGCTGGAGAACGCGCTGGCCGCGCTCGAGGGCGCCGAGGAGGCGCTGGTGTTCGGCTCCGGGATGGCGGCCTCGAGCACGGCGCTGCTCGCGCTGGTGGCTCCCGGCGACGAGATCCTGGCGAGCGCCTCGCTCTACGGGGGCACCACGAAGCTGATTCGCGGGGTGCTCTCGGGCCTGGGCTACGGCTTCCGGCTGGCGCCGGCCGCCGAGCTCCCCGAGCTGGCGCGGCTCGCCGGGCCGCGCACGCGCATGATCGTGCTGGAGTCGCCCACCAACCCGACGCTCGACGTGGTCGACCTCGACGCCACCTGCGCGGCCGCGCGCGAGCGGGGCATCGCGGTGATGGTCGACAACACCTTCGCGACACCGGTGCTGCAGCGCCCGCTCGAGCGGGGGGCGACGCTCGTGATGCACAGCCTGACCAAGGCGCTCTCGGGCCACAGCGACGTGCTGGGCGGCGCGCTCGTCGGAGGCCGCGACGTGATCGGCCGCTGCCGCGCGCTCGCACGGGTTCTGGGCGGCTGCCTCGATCCGCACGCCGCCTGGCTGGTGCTGCGCGGGATCAAGACCGTCCACCTGCGCGTCGAGCGCCAGTGCGCGAACGCGCAGGCGCTCGCCAGCGCGCTGGTGGGCCACCCGAAGGTCGCGCGCGTGCTCTATCCCGGGCTGCCCGGGCACCCCGGGCACGAGATCGCGCGCCGGCAGATGAGCGCCTTCGGGGGCGTCGTCGCCTTCTCGCTGGCCGGCGGGCTCGCCGCCGCCGAGCGCTTCTACGACGCGCTCGGCCTCGCGCTGCGCGCGGCCAGCCTCGGCGGCGTCGAGACGCTGGTGAGCCTGCCGGTCCACACCTCGCATCACGGGTTCTCCGCCGCGGAGCTGCAGGCCGCCGGCGTCGACCAGGGGATGGTGCGGGTGGCGCTGGGCGTCGAGGATGCGGTGGACCTGATCGAGGACGTCCGGCAGGCGCTCGCGCGGGCCTGAGCGGTGGAGGAGAGAGCGATGGCGAAGGCGGTGGCGTTCGTCACGGTCACCCGGGCCCGCGGGCGCGCCAGTGTCGACTCCGAGCAGCGCGCCACGACCCTCGAGGCGCTGTACGAGATCTGCCGCGACGCGCCGCCCTCGAAGGTGGCGCGGATCTCGATCCGCGGGCCACAGGGCGAGGTGCGGCTGAACTTCGCCAGCTTCATTCACGCCTCCGAGGGGGCCACGGACAAGGAGACTCGATGACCCTGACGACGCTGCCGCTGCTGCTGCTGCTCGCCGCGCCCCAGGAGGCGCCGGCCCGCGCCCAGGACAAGCGCCCGCCGGCCGAGGCGCCGCGCGAAGCGAAGGAGAGCGACAAGAACACGCCGGACGACCAGCCGGTGGTGACCAGCCACGAGCTGAAGCTCGCGGCCGGCCGGGTGTTGAAGTACACGGTGACCACCGGCACGATGCCGATCCGAAACGCGCAGGGCGAGGTGGAGGCCCACATCTTCTTCATGGCCTACACCGCCGATCGGCCCGGCGGCCCGGGCAAGCGGCCGCTGATGTTCTCCTTCAACGGCGGCCCCGGATCCTCGTCGGTGTGGCTGCACCTGGGCGCCCTCGGGCCGAAGCGCGTGAAGATGCGTGACGACGGCATGATGCCGTCCCCGCCCTACGAGCTGGTCGACAACGAGAACACCTGGCTCGACGCCACCGACCTGGTCTTCATCGACCCCGTGGGCACCGGCTACAGCCGGCCGGCCAAGCCGGAGCTCGGCAAGAAGTTCTGGGGGCTGCAGGGCGACCTCGAGTCCGTGGCCGAGTTCATCCGGCTCTACCTGACGCGCTACGAGCGCTGGGCCTCGCCGCTCTTCGTGGTGGGCGAGAGCTACGGCACCACGCGCGCCGCGGGTCTGTCGGGCCTGCTGGTCGAGCGCCACGGCGTCGCCTTCAACGGTGTGATCCTGGTCTCCTCGATCCTGAACATGCAGACCGCTCGCTTCACGAAGGGCAACGACACGCCCTACCCGCTGTTCCTGCCCACCTACACCGCCACCGCCTGGTACCACAAGAAGCTGCCGCCGGACCTCGGCTCCGACCTGAAGACCGCGCTGGCCGAGGCCGAGGCTTTCGCCGCCGGCGAGTACACGCTGGCGCTCGCGAAGGGCGACCGCATGAGCCCGCAGGAGAAGCGCTCGGCCGTCGAGAAGCTGGCGCGCCTGACGGGCCTGTCGGCCACGTTCGTCGAGCGGTCGAACCTGCGCATCACGCAGCCGGCCTTCTGCAAGGAGCTGCTGCGCTCCGAGCGGCGCACGGCCGGCCGGCTGGACAGCCGCTTCAAAGGCATCGACGAGAGCGCCGCCGACGAGGCGCCCGACTTCGACCCCAGCATGGCGGCGATCCGGCCGCCCTACACCGCGGCCTTCAACGACTACGTGCGGCGCGCGCTCGGCTACAAGAGCGACCAGCACTACTACATCCTGGGCGGCGGTTTCCAGGGCTGGGAATACCCGCAGGGCCAGTTCCCGGACACCTCGGAAGCTCTGCGCAGCGCCTTCTCGAAGAACCCGGCGATGCGGGTGTTCGTGGCTTCGGGCCACTACGACCTCGCGACGCCCTACTACGGCACCGAATACACCCTGGCCCACATGGGGCTCGACCCGATTCAGCGCGAGCGCGTCGAGGTGTCGTACTACGAGGCCGGCCACATGATGTACATCGCCGTCGAAGAGCTCGGTCGGCTCAAGAGCGACGTTTCGGCCTTCGTGACGAAGGCCCTGCAACCCTAAGGAGGGCGGTCCTCCCGATGATTCGGGAGGTCTTCCCGATCGGACGCCAGCGCTCGGCTCGCTGCGAGGTCGGGTCAGCGTCGGACAGGGCTCGGGAAGGTTTCCTTTTCGAGGGACTTGCGGGAGGTCTCATCGGAAAGAAGACCCGAGGCGGCGGCATGGCGAGCGTTGTGCTGATTCCCACCCCGCAGCGGGCTGGTTGGGCCCGGCGAGGAGCGACATGAGCGACAGGATGCCGAAGGTCCTGGTGGTGGACGACGACGCCACCTTCGCCCAGATGACGGCGGAGGTCCTGACGGAGTCCGGTTACGAGGTGACGACCTGCCTCGACCCGCGCGAAGCGATCGAGCGGGCCGGCCAGCTCCGCTTCAGCGCCGCCGTGATCGACCTCGTGATGCCGGGCATGGGCGGCCTCGAGCTGGCCCGCCAGCTGCACCTCAGAAGCCCGCTCACCCAGGCCGTGATCCTGACTGGCCGGGGCGACATGTCCTCGGCGATCGAGGGAATCCGCTCGGGCATCGTCGACTATCTGCGCAAGGACGAGCTGCAGATCGCGCGCCTGCGCAAGACGGTGCAGGGCGCGGTGGAGAAGGCCGAGCTGCTCTCGCGCAACGACGATCTGCTGCGCGCTCTGCACGAGTCGAACCGCCTGCTGCGGACCTTGCACGACTCGAGCGCCACGCTCCTGGCGGAGCGCCACGTGGACCGCCTGCTGGGACGCATTCTCGCTTCGGCGCGCGAGACCTGCGGAGCGGCGGCGGTGCGGGCGCTCCTCTTCGAGCGCACCCACACGGACGAGATCGTGGTCTCGCTGGCCGTCGGGGACGCCGCTGACACCCTGCAGGGCATGCGTCTGCGGCCGGAAGAGGGGCTCGCCGTGGCCGCCGCGCTGGAAGATCGCGTGCTGGCCGTGGCCAGCGCCTCGCGCGACCCTCGCTTCTCGCCGCGCTGCGACGCGCTCGGCGACGATGGCCCCCTGATCGCGGTGCCGATGCGCCACGCGGGTGTGCTGGGCGCGCTGCTCGCGGGCGGGCGCCCCGGCGGCTTCTCCCGGGACGAGGTCGACGTGCTGGCGGCCCTCGGCCGGCAGTCGGCGATCGCGATCGGCAACGCCCGGGCGCAGGAACGGGCCGACAACTTCTTCGTGCACACCTCCGAGGTGCTCGTCGAGTTCCTCGAGGCGATGGACGTCGAATACCCGGGCCACTCGCGCGGCGTCGCCGCCCTCTCGGACATGCTGACCCGGCGTCTCGGCCTGTCGGACGCGGACCGCCGCGCGATCCACTTCGGGGCCCTGCTGCACGACATCGGCAAGGTGCGTCTGCCCGCGGAGCTGCTGTGCCGCAAGCCCGAGACCGCGGCCGATCTCGCCCTCGTCCGCCAGCATCCGGCCCTCGGCCTCGACGTGCTGCGGCCGATCAGCGTCTTCGAGGAGATCCTCCCCTTCGTGCTCGCCCACCACGAGCGCTGGGACGGCCGTGGCTACCCGCGCGGCCTGAAGGGCGAGGAGATTCCGCTCGGGGCCCGCGTGGTGGCCCTCGCCGAAGTCTTCGACGTTCTCTCCCGGCCCGGCCTCTGCCGTCACCCCGACGGGCCGGTGGCCGAGATCGAGGCCAATGCGGGAACGCAGTTCGACCCGCGGCTGGCGCGCCTCTTCGCGGCCGAGCTGCGCGAGCACGGCGACCCGAGGAAAGCGGCATGACGAGCAGCGCTGCCGAGCCCGACCTCGAGCGCCTGGCCGAGACCGCCCGGCTGGCGCTCCTCGGCCGTCTGGCCGACGCCGTCGCGCACGACGTGGCGACGCCGCTCGCCTCGATCGCCCTGCGTGCCGAGAGCCTGTTGCGCAAGACGAAGGCGCCCGATTTCGTGCCTGGAGTGGCGTCCACCTTCGAGCGGCACCTGGCCTCGATCCACGAGGACACCTTCCGCATGAGCCGAATGCTCGACGCCCTGCGCGGATCGCGCGCAGCCCCGGCGGCGCTGGTGGTGCGGGAGCTGCTCGAGGCCGCCGCCGCGGCCTCGGCCCAGGCCGCCGGCGCGCGCGGCCTGCGGCTGGAGATCGAGACCGGCGTGCTGCCTCCGCTGGTCCGGGGCAGCGCCGGCCGCCTGCGCCTCGCGCTGCTGGCGCTGCTGCGAAACGCGATCGAAGCCTCCGAACCAGGCGGCCGCGTCGTGCTCGGGGCGCGCGCGACCGGCGATGCGCTCGAGCTGAGCGTCGAGGACGGCGGTCCCGGCCTGCCGGCGGAGGTCGAGGCGCGGCTGTTCTCGCCGTTCAACTCGGGCCGCGCGGCGGAACACGGGCTCGGGCTCGGGCTCTTCCTGTGCGACCGCATCGCGCGCGAGCATGGCGGCGAGCTGCAGCTGCTGAGGCGCCAGCCCCGCGGCGCCCGGGCGCGGCTGACGCTGCCGCTGGCAGGCATCGCATGAGCGGGCGCGCCCGCGTGCTCGTGCTGGAGGACGAGGGTTCGCTGCGCGAGATCCTGTGCGAGACGTTGCGCGAGCGCGGCCACGATCCGGTCTCCGCCGCGACGGTGGCCGAGGGGCAGGAGGCGCTCGAGTCCGGTGACGTGGACGTGGCCCTGCTCGACCTCCAGCTGCCGGACGGCAGCGGGATCGATCTGCTGCGCAAGGTCCGGGAAGAGCAGCTCCCGGTCGAGGCCATCGTGCTCACCGGCCACGCCGACGTCGGCTCGGCGATCGAGGCGATGAAGCTGGGCGCTTACGACTACCTGGTGAAGCCGCTGCGCATCGACGAGCTCGAGGCGCTGGTGGACAAGGCGCTCGAGAAGGCCCGTCTGCGGCGGGAGAACGTCTCGCTGCGCCTGCGGCTCGAGCGGCTGCGGCCGACCGAGGGCATCGTCACCGAGGATTCGCGGATGCTCGAGGTGATGAAGGCCCTCGAGCGCATCGCCGCCTCCGAGCTGCCGGTGCTGGTGCAGGGCGAGAGCGGAACCGGAAAGGAGCTGATCGCGCGCGCCGTGCACTCGCGCAGCCCCCGTGCGAGCGCCCCGTTCGTGCCGCTCAACTGCGCGGCCGTGCCCGAGAACCTGATCGAGAGCGAGCTGTTCGGCTTCGAGAAGGGCGCCTTCACGGGCGCGCTGCAGCGCAAGCAGGGACTGTTCGAGCTGGCCGATCGCGGCGTGCTGTTCCTGGACGAGATCGGGGAGCTGCCGTCGATCGTCCAGGTCAAGCTGCTGCGCGCGGTGGAGACACGGGAGTTCTTCCGGGTCGGCGGCACGCGCCCGGTGCGCTCCGACATCCGCCTGGTCTCCGCGACCAACAAGGACCTGAAGCAGGCCACCCAGACGGGCGAGTTCCGCGAGGATCTCTATTTCCGCCTGAACGGCGTCACGCTCTCGCTGCCGCCCCTGCGCGAGCGCCGCGGCGACGTCGCGCTGCTCGCCACTCACTTCCTGAAGGGCTTGCCCGGCGGCCGGCGCAGCCTTTCCCGCCGCGCGATCGAGAAGCTCCAGGGCTACGCCTGGCCGGGCAACGTGCGCGAGCTGCAGATGGTGATCCGGCGCGCGGCGGTGCTCTCGCCGAAGGAGACGCTCGACGCCGAGGACATTCCGCTGGATCGGCGCGAGCCGGATTGGCGGGCGCAGGTGCCGTCGGGAATGACGCTGGCGCAGATGGAGCGCGAGTACATCCAGCGCGTCCTCGCCGAGAACGCGGGCCATCGCGGCCGCACGGCGCTGGCGCTGGGCATCGACGTCAAGACGCTCTACAACAAGCTCGGACCCGAACGCCCGCGCCGGAACCGCTAGCCCGCGGCGGCGTCAGCCGGCGGCCGACAACGCCTCGCGCAGCGCGGCGGCGAGATCCGCCTGCGAGAAGGGCTTGCTGAGCAGCTGCGTTCCCGGAGCCACCCCCTTCTCGGCGTGCAGCGCGTCCGTGGCGTAGCCCGACATCATCACCACCCTGATCCCGGGCCGCAGGCCGCGGACCTGCTCCGCGAGCTCGCGGCCGTTCTGTCCGGGCATCACCACGTCGGTGAGCAGCAGCTCGATCGGGCCGTCGTGGCGGCGAACCAGATCCAGCGCGTCCTTGCCACGTCCCGCCTCCAGCACCCGGTAGCCCAGCGAGTCGAGCAGCTCCACGATCAGGGCGCGCAGGCCGTCCTCGTCCTCGACGACGAGCACCGTCTCGCCCCCGCCCGCGGCGGCTTCGCGGGTCGCGGCGGGCGCAGCGACGGCGGTCGAGCCCGGCACGGCGGGCAGCGACACCCGGAACGTGGTTCCCGCTCCGAGCGTGCTGAACACCTCGATCTCGCCGCCGAGCTGGGAGACGATGCCGTAGACCGTGGCGAGCCCGAGCCCGGTCCCCTTGCCGACGGCCTTGGTCGTGAAGAACGGCTCGAAGATGTGGCTCAGGGTCTCGGGGTCCATGCCGCTGCCGGTGTCGGCGACCGAGAGCGCGACCCTGCGGCCTCCGGCATGCGCCGCCCCCGCCGAAGCGACCCTGAAAGTCAGCAGGCCGCCTTCGGGCATCGCGTCCCGCGCGTTGACGGTGAGGTTCAGCAGCACCTGTTCGATCTGGAGCGGATCGGCCAGCACCGGCGGCAGCCCGGGCTCGACCTCGACGCGCAGCTCCACGTCCTCGCCGATCACCCGGCGCAGCATCTGCTCGGCCTCGAGCACGACGGCCTCGAGCTGCAGCACCATCACCCTGAGCGTCTGCTTGCGGCCGAAGGCCAGCAGCTGGTGGGCGAGGTCGGCGGCGCGGTCGGTCGCCCTCTGGATCTGCTCGATGCGCCCACGGTTCCTGTCGTCGGGCGGGAGCGCGCGCGCGAGCAGCTCGGAGTGGCCGCGGATCACGCCGAGCAGGTTGTTGAAGTCGTGGGCCACGCCGCCCGCCAGCCGCCCGATCGCCTCCATCTTCTGGGCCCGCGCCAGCTCCTGCCGCGCCTCCTCCAGCGTGCGCTGCGATTCCTTCCACTGGCTGACGTCCTCCTTGACGGCGACGTAGTGCGTGATGCGGCCTTCGGCGTCGCGGATCCCGGAGATCGAGGCCGCCTCCCAGAACAGGCTGCCGTCCTTGCGGCGGTTGTGGAACTCCCCGCGCCAGGTGCCGCCGTTCGTGATCGTGTCCCAGAGGACGCGATACTCCTCGGGGCTGGATTCGCCCGACTTCAGGATGCGGGGGTTCTGGCCGATCGCCTCCTCGAAGGAAAAGCCGGTCGCCTCGCTGAACTTCGGGTTCACGTACTCGATCCTGCCGAGGGCGTCGGTGATCAGCACCGAGGCGGGGCTCTGCTCGACGGCCTGGAAGAGCTGCCGCAGACGCGCCTCGGACCGCCGCAGGTCCGTGATGTCCACGGCGGCTGAGATCGCGCCACGCGGCTGGCCCGCCTCGTCCCGCAAAGTGGTGGCGTTCACCAGCAGCCGCAGACGAGTGCCGTCCGACAGCACCACCTCGTCCTCCAGGTCCCGGATCGTCTCGCCGGCCGCCGCGCGCTGGATCGGCAGCTCCTCCGTGGGGAGGGGCCGCCCGTCCCGCAGGACCCGGTAGTCCGCGCTCCGCTCGGACGCCGGGCCCGCCAGCGAGACGTTGTCTCCGGCGCTCACCCGCATCAGGCGGTTCGCGGCCGGGTTGCCCGTGATGCGGCGCGCCTGCGGGTCGTGCGCGATCCAGACCGGGATCGGGATGGCGGCGAGCAGCGCCTCCAGCTCGGCCGCACGGCGGCGCTCGCGGGCCTCCGCCTCCTGTCGGCCGGCGTCGGCGGCCTCCTTCTCCCGAGCCTGCCGGGCCCGGTCGAGTGCGAGGCGCACCGCGGAGGCGAGGCGGCCCAGGCGGTCCTTGAGCACGTAGTCCGCCGCCCCGGCCCGCATGCAGGCGACCGCGGTCTCCTCGTTGATCGAGCCCGTCACGATCACCACGGGGATGCCCGGCGCGCGGGTGGCGGCGAGGCTGACCGCTTCCATGCCGTCGAAGCCGGGCAGCGTGTAGTCGGAGAGCACGAGCTCCGGCCGGAACGACTCGAGCGCGGCCAGGAATCCGTCCCGCGTCTCGACGACGAGCGCCTCGACTTCGAGCCCGGCGCGGCGCAGCTCCCGCAGCTCGATCTCCGCATCGGCGGGCGTGTCCTCGAGGACCAGGATTCGCAGGGCCTCGCCGCTCATTTCCGCGGCCGTTCGTTCAGCAGCAGCCAGTACCTGCCGAGCTGCGAGACGGCGCTCATGAACTGGTCGAACTCGACCGGCTTCACGATGTAGCTGTTCGCGCCCAGATGGTAGCTCTCGACGATGTCGCTTTCCTCTCGCGAGGACGTCAGCACCACGACCGGGATCGTCCGCGTGCGGGCGTCCTGCTTGATGCGCCGCAGCACCTCGAGGCCGTCCACCTTGGGCAGCTTGAGATCGAGGAACACCACCTTGGGGGCCGGCGCCGCCAGCCCCCCGCCGCCGCCATCTCCGAACAGGAACGCCAGCGCCTGCTCGCCGTCCTCCACGAGCTTGATCGGGTTGTCGAGCGTGCGCAGGGCGCGCAGCGTCAGCTCCGCGTCGTTCGGATCGTCCTCGACCAGCAGGATGTCCACGGCACTCTCGCCGACGCTCATCTCGGCGCCTCCAGCGGCAGCGCGAAGGAGAACGTCGCGCCCGCTCCGACCCGGCCCTGCGCCCAGACGCGGCCCCCGTGCCGCGCCACGATGCGCTCGACCAGCGCGAGGCCGACGCCGGTGCCTTCGAACTCGCGGCCGCCGTGCAGCCGCTGGAAAACGCGGAACAGCTTGTCGGCGTGTTTCATGTCGAAGCCCACGCCATTGTCCCGCACGGCGTACACCGAGCAGCCGTCGTCGACGTGGCCGCTGAGCGCGACCTCGGAGCACGCGCGCGCGCCCGAGAACTTGAGCGCGTTCGCCAGCAGGTTCGCCAGCACCTGCCGCACCAGGGCCGGGTCGCCGAATGCATCCGGCAGCTCCCCGATCTCGAATCGCGCCGGCAGCGCCTGCCCCTCGGTCAGCTCCTCGAACACGGACTCGGCGAGCGCCCGCATCGGCACCCGCGAGCGCCGCAGCTCGGTGCGTCCGACCCGCGAAAAGGCGAGCAGGTCGTCGATCAACTGCCCCATGCGCAGGGCGTTGTCCCGGATCAGGCCGTGCAGCCGGCCTGCCTCGCCTGCCAGGACCGCCGGATGGTCCTCCTGGAGCATGCGCGAGAAACCGTTGATCGCGCGCAGCGGCGCGCGCAGGTCGTGGGAGACCGAGTAGGAGAAGGCCTCCAGCTCGCGGTTCGCCTGCTCGAGCTCGGCCGTCCGAAGCGCCACGCGCTGCTCGAGGCTCTCGGCGAGCAGCTTGAGATCCTGCTCGGCGCGCGCGCGCGCTTCCTCGGCCTGCTTGCGAGCGCTGACGTCGCGCACGATCGAGACGATCGCGTCCTGGCCGCCCCAGCGCGCGACGCGGCTGCTCACCTCGGCCGGAAACGGGCTGCCGTCCCCCTTCTGGTGGATGGCTTCGAAGCTCAGCCGGCCTTCGCGCCGCACCTGCGCCAGGCGCAGGGCGGCCTCCGCGCGCTGCGCGTCGGGCCGCAGGTCCGCGACCGTTCGTCCCCGCAGGGCGCCCTCGGGCAGCCCGTAGATCTCTCTCGCCCTCCGGCTGGCGGACGTCAGCCGGCCGTCCAGCGTCGCGACCAGGATGGCGTCGTCCGCCTGGTCCAGGAACATCGCGATCTCGGCCCTGCCCTCGGCCCGAGCCGTCTGCCGCGAGCGATCGACGCCGTGGGCGATCGCGGCCGCCACGAGGCCGATCGCCAGGATCAGGATGCCGCCGTGCCAGCTCGTCTCGAGCAGCCGCTCGTCGACCTCGGCCAGCGCCTCCCGCCGATCCACCTTGACGACGAGACCCCATCGGCCCTGGTTGACCATGCGCGTCGCGGCCAGGACCGGCTCGCCTCGATAGTCCGTGTAGGCGCCGAACCCTTCGCGGCCGTCGAGCGCGGCCGTCGCTGGCAGCGAGCCGGATTGCCTTCGCCGACGCCTCGGTACCGGGCGCCGATCGAAGGCGAGAGGAGACAGGAATGCGATCGAGTCGCCCTCGCGCTGCACGAGCACCGCCTCGCCGCTGCCCCCTCGAACGTCCCTGGCGCTCGCCAGGAACGGGTACAGCCACTCGCGCGGGTCGAGGGTGACGACCGAAGCCCCAAGCCGTCGTCCTGCCTCCGCTGCGGGAATCGGCGCCGCGAAGACGGCGATCGGGGAGCCGTCGTCGTCGGCCAGAATCTCTCCCTGGCCGGAGCCCCCCGCGAGCACCCTGCGAGCCGCGTCGGTGCTCGCGGTATCGGGGCCGGCTCCCGCTCGCGCGATCGGCCTCGCCAGCGAGTCGAACAGCATCGCGGAGCGCACGCCCTCGATCGGCAGCCACGCCTCGAGGACCTGCGAGAGGTGGGTGTCTGGGGTTCCGGAGGCCGCCCCCCGCCGCGCGCCGGCGATCTGGCGGCTCGACGGGTAGCTCGCGATCGTCCGCGCGTCCGCGTGAGCTTCCGCCAGCCAACGCTCGACCGCCAGCTTCCGGGTGTCGGCGCGGGTCGAAAGCTCCCGCTCCCAGAAGCCGAGCGCCTCTCGCTCGCGGGCCGGGCGATAGGAGCGCGCGAAGTACGCCGCGCCCAGGGCGTAGGCCAACGCCAGGTAGGCCAGGAACCAGAGCGCCAGGGCTCGGGAGCCCCTCGACTCGGAATCCGCTTTCGCCGGACCGGCCGGCGGCCCGGATCTCCCGCCTTCCGCCCTACCCGTCAATGGCAGGCCCCGCCCAAAGACCGGATTATCCCTAGGCGAGCCCCCGGTCACAAACGGGGAAGCGGCCTCACGGCCGCCCGGCGTCCGCCGGCGCGAGCAGGCGCTCGACCGCGTCCGTGAGCTCCTGAGGCCCGCAGGGCTTGGACAGGAAGCGGACGTCGGAAGCCTCCGGGATCTTCTGCGTCACCTCTTCGCGCGGCTTGGCCGAGTAGATCAGCACCGGAATTCGCGCGGTTCCCTGCAGCGTCCGGAGCCGCTCGAAGGCGACGTAGCCGCCACCTCCCGGCATCGCGATGTCGAGGATCACGAGATCGGGCAGCAGCTCGCGGGCCATCTTCGTGGCCTGCAGGGTGTCGAGCGCCGAGAAGACCTTGTGTCCCGCTGTCTCGAGAACGCCCCTCAGGAGGATGTGAATCTCTCTCACGTCGTCCACGGCCAGGATGCGAGCGCGGCGCAGCCCGTGGGCGCGCCGCGGGCCAACCGCAGCATGAACGTCGTCCCCGCCAGCGCGAGGCGTGTCCGCCGCGGGTTGCATCGCACTTGTCATCAGCATGTTTCCTCTCCCCGCTGCACCAAAGAGCACATGGCGTGCCAATCCTGGCGCGCCCGCCGCCTGGCCGTAAGTCGCTGTCCGCTATCGATCTCGGCAGGACGGGGCGCCGGGCTCGATGCGGCCGCTCTGAGGGTGATCGGGCGCTTCTCCCGTCCGAGCGGCAACTGGGCCCGAGAGCGCGTCAGTCGTCGAGCGCCTGCCGCACCTTCGACGCCAGGTCGTCGCGCGTGAAGGGCTTCTGCAGCAGGCGGGTCCCCTCCTCCAGGACGCCGCGTCGTGCGATGACGTCGGCCGTGTATCCCGACACGAAGAGGCGCCGGATCCCCGGCCTGAGCGCCACCACGCGTTCCGCCAGCTCCCGGCCGTTCATCTCCGGCATCACGACGTCGGTGAGCAGGAGATCGATCGGGCCGGCGTGCGTTCTGGCCAGCTCGATCGCCGCGGCGGGCCGGCCGGCGGCCAGGACCTGGAAACCCAGCTCCGTCAACGTCTCGGCGGTCACCTCCAGCATGCCCGGCTCGTCCTCCACCAGGAGCACGGTCTCGCTGCGAGGCCGCTGCTCGGCGCGGGCGCGGGCGGCCGGGGCTTCCGCAGCCCTCTCGGCCGCGCGGGGCAGGTAGATGCGAAAAGTCGTGCCCCGGCCCGGCGAGCTGTCCACGTCGACGTAGCCCTCGTTCTGCTTGACGATCCCGTAGACGGTCGCGAGACCCAGCCCGGTCCCGTGGCCCACCGGCTTGGTCGTGAAGAAGGGCTCGAAGAGATGGTCGAGGACCTCGGGCGGCATGCCGGGGCCGTCGTCTCGCACGCACAGCATCACGTAGCGGCCGGGGGGCGGCACCGCGCGGGACGAGCGAGCCGCTTCGTCGAACGTCGCGTCGTCCGTGGAGACGACGATCTCTCCGACGCCCCCCAGAGCATCCCGCGCGTTGACGACGAGGTTCGTCAGGACCTGGCCGATCTGGGCGGGGTCCGTCTTGACGCTCATCGGCGACGGCCCAGGCCGCCAGGCGAGGTGGACGTCCTCGCCGATCAGCTGCTTCAGCATCGCGAGCAGGGCGCCGATCGAGGCGTTGAGATCCAGCACCCGGGGCTCGATCGTCTGCATGCGCGCGAAGGCCAGCAGCTGGCGCGTCAGGCTGGCCGAACGCAGGCCGGCTTCGCGGATCGCCTCCAGATGACGGGCCAGGTGCGTGCCCGCCTCGGCGGCGCCCAGCGCCAGCTCGGAGCGCCCGAGGATCACGCCCAGCGCGTTGTTGAAGTCGTGCGCGATGCCTCCGGCGAGGCGCCCCACCGACTCCATTTTCTGCGCCTGTCGCAGTTGCGCGTCGAGGGCCTTGCGCTCCCGTTCCGCCCGACGGCGGGCGCTGACGTCCTGTTTGACGCCGATGAAGTGGGCGATCTCGCCCGCCGCGTTTCGCACCGGGGTGATCGTCTGTTCCTCCGCATAGGTGCTGCCGTCCTTGCGGCGGTTGACGAGCTCGCCGCGCCAGACCCGGCCGGACAGGATCGTGTCCCAGAGGTCTCGGTAGAAGGCGTCCGCCTGCTCCCCGGAGCGGACCAGCTCGCGGGGATTGCGGCCGAGCGATTCCGCGGCGGTGTATCCCGTCAGGGTGGTGAAGGCCCGATTGACCCACTCGACGCGGCCCTCCCGGTCGGTGATCACGATGGCGTTGGCCGCAGCCTCGAGCGCGGTCGTCTGCAGCCGCAGCGCCGCCGCCGTGCGCTTCTGGTCCTCGACCACGCTCAACAGCACGCGCCTGGAAGCTTCCACCTCGTCGAGGAGCCGCCGTGTCTCCTGCTCGCGCTCGCGGTAGCGGCTCTCGCTGTCCTCGAGCAGCCGCGTGCTTCGCTCGCGGCGCAGCCGATTCACCAGCAGGGCGCCGAGGGCCGCCGTGGCCAGGGGATGCACCAGCAGGACCGGGAGCCCGATGCTGGCGAGCACGCGGCGTGCGCTGTCCCAGGGCAGACCCAGCATCAGCCCCAGCATCACCAGGTGGACCACGATTCCGAAGCCGTACAGCTCGCGCCAGGAGAGATCCGCCAGGCGTGCGAGCCGCCAGCCGCGCCAGGCGACGCCGATGGCGCTGGACGCCAGGATCACCGCCACCCCGACTCCCGCCGCCGCGCCTCCCTGGGCGAGGCGGAACGCCGCGGTGATGGCCGCGGCCACGGCGGTCGGGACGGCGCCCAGGAAGAGGCCCGACACCGCGAGCAGCACCGAGCGCGTGTCGAAGACGATCCCTGGCTCGAGCGTGAGCGGAGCCAGCATGATCGCCACGCCGATGGCTCCCAGGATCGAGCCCGCGAGCGCCTGCCGCCAGGGCGCGCCGTCCAGCGGCCGGCGGCTGGTGGCGAGGTCGTAGACCACCGCCATCGCCAGCAGCAGGGCGGCGTTCTGCAGCAGCGGCGCGAGCGCCAGGGAGGCCATCGGGGCGAGTCAGCTCTTTCCCGCGCCGGTCTCGCAGCCGCCGGCGTACCGCGGCGGCCGCCCGGATCGGGCCGGCACCTCGTCGCCCGCGGGGCTCAATTGCCGGCCCCGGGGCCGAGCTTGCGATCGAGAGTGCTGGTGTCGATGCCCAGCGCCCTCGCGGCACGCACGCGGTGTCCGTCGTGACGCGCGAGCACCGTCAGGGTGTACTCCCGCTCGAGCTCGGCGAGGCTCAGCCCCGCCTGGACCGCCGCCACTTTCCAGCTCGGCGCGTCGCTGTCGAGCTGGACGTCCTCGGCCTCGATCGCGTCGCCCGCCGCGAGCGCCGCGGCTCTGCGGACCACCATCTGGAGCTCCCGCACGTTGCCGTGCCACGGCGCGGATTCGAGCGCCGTCAGGGCGCGCTCGGAGAGGCGTTTTACGCCGGTCGCGGCCGCCACGAAGTGCTGGGCGAGCAGCCGGATGTCGCCCCGCCGCTCGCGCAGCGGGGCGACCCGGAGCGTCGCCCCGTTGAGCCGGTCGAGCAGCTCCCTGCGGAAGCGGCCCGCCGCTGCCTCTCGCTTGAGATCGCGGCTGGTCGAAGCCAGCACGCGCACGCCCGTGCGCACGCTGCGGGTGCCCCCGACGCGGAAGAACTCCTGCGTCTCCAGGAATCGCAGCAGCTTCGGCTGCATCGCCCCGCTGGCCGCGTCGACGCCGTCGAGGAACAGGGTCCCGCCGCGTGCGACCTCGGCCAGGCCGGGCTTTCGCTCGGGCGCGCCGGCCGGACCGCCGGCGTCCCAGCCGAAGAGGTCGCCCTCGAGCACCCCGTCGGGCACACCAGCCACGTTCACGGGAACGAACGGGAAGCCGCTGCGGCCGCTGCACGCGTGGATGCGGCGGGCCAGCAGCTCCTTGCCGGTGCCCGCTTCGCCGAGGATCAGCAGCGGCAGGTCCGTGAGCGCCAGGCGCTCCGCGACCGCCAACACCTCGGCGGTGCGCGGGTCCTCGGTCAGGAAGGGCTGCGCGCCCTCGTGGCGGCCGAGATCGGCTCTGAGCGACGCGTTCTCCTGCTTGAGCCGCCGCCGTTCGACGGCCCGCGTCACCCGCGCTTCCAGCTCCGGCAGGCGCGCCGGCTTCACGAGGTAGTCGCTCGCGCCGCAGCGCATCGCCTCGATCGCGGTCTGCAGGCCCGCGTGGCCGGTCAGCACGATCGTCTCCGTGAGCAGCGCCCCCTCCGCGACGTGCTTCAGGATCTCGATCCCCGAGCCGTCCGGAAGCTGCAGGTCGACGAGCGCGACGTCCCAGCTGCCGTCGTCGAGAGCCTGTCGCGCCGCCGCCACGCTCCCCACGCACGAGCAGACGAAGCCGCGTTCGCCCAGAGCCTCCGCCAGCGCAGGGCCGAGGCTGCCGTCGTCTTCGATCACCAGGATCCGGCCGCTTCCGTTCGTCTCCATCGCCTCGCCCTCCGGGTCAGGTCTTCCGCCCGATCCCTCGGGCGATGTTCCCGCTCTCGCGGTTTCCGCCGACTCTCGCGAGCAGGAGCGGCAAGAACCGGGCCAACGAGCTCGCTCGCCCGCTGGCCCTCTCAGCCTCGGGCGCCATCGGGCGGCGCGGACACCGGGAGGGGTCGCCCGATGTGGAAGCCTTGCAGCAAATCGCAGCCGAGCTCCCGGCCGGCGACGCGGTCCTCCTCCGTCTCGATGCCCTCCGCCAGGACGAGGATGCGGAGGTCGCGGCAGAGGCCGGTGATCGTCTCGACCAGCTTGCGCTTCACCGGCTCCCTGCCGATCCCGCGGACGAGCGAGATGTCGAGCTTGACGATCTCGGGCTCCAGGCTGACCAGGGTCGAGAGCCCCGCGTAGCCGGCGCCCAGGTCGTCGACCGCGATCCGGAAGCCCAGCTCCCGCAGGCGCGCGACGCGAGCGCGGATGTCCGGCACGGCATCGAGCGCGCTGCGTTCCGTGATCTCGAGGATCGTCGACGCCGCCCTTCGCCCCAGGCCGCCCGAGGGATCGAGCAGCTCCTGGTCGAGCAGGTCGAGGGGGTGGAGGTTGACGAAGAGGGTCGTGCCCGAGCCGGCCGGCTCCCCCGCCGCGACGGCACGCCGCATCGCACGCCCGACGTCGGGCAGCCGTTGCAGCCGCTCAGCCGCCGCCAGTATCGCGGTCGGTGTGGCGAGCTCCCCCTCCGACCGCATCAGCGCTTCGTAGCCGAAGCTGGCGCCGTCGCTCGCGTGAACGATGGGCTGGTAGGCGACCCAGAGCCGGCGGATCGCTTCGTCGAGCGCGGCGCCCGCCTGCGTGCGCTGCTGCTCCTCACCCCCCAGGAACGCCAGCGCCATGCGGTTGAGGCGAGCCACCCGGCGCAGGCCGACGGCGCGGTCGAGCGCCGCGCGCAGCTCCGCCCCGTGGACCGGCTTGGTCAGGTACTTGAAGGCGCCGAGCGCGACCGCGTCGATCGCCGTCTCCAGGCTGGGGCTGCCGGTGACGAGCACGACCGGCAGGTCGGGATCGCGCGCGCGGACGGCGCGCAGCAGGTCCATGCCGGAAAGGCCGGGCATGCAGATGTCCGAGACCACGGCGTCGAGCGACTCGCTCGCGAGCGTCTCGAGGGCGCCGGCTGCGTCACCAGCGCTCGTGACCTCGTAGCCCGCATCGCGGAGCGTCTCCTCGAGCGCCTCTCTCAGGCCGGCGTCGTCGTCCACGACCAGGATGCGCCCTTCGCTCATTCCGCTGCCCTCCTGGAGGTAATACCACGATCCGTTCCCCTGCGATCAGCAATCGGCAACTTCTCCGTCGGCGTGTCCTTCTTGGGCCGCAAACGCCTGTCAGGCAAGGGCCATTCGCACCGCAGCGCCTGGGCGCATCGGCAATCCCGCCCGCATCGCGGCGGGCGGCGAGCTGCGGCCATTCGCTGCTGGCTCAACACGTTAGGCGTAAGAGCACTCCGGCCGCGGACTTGCCCATCGATGGGGCATGGCGAGCTGGGGCAAAACGGTCGTGGCAGTCGGGCTCGGGCTCTCGTCGCTGCAGGTCCTGGCAGCGCCGCTCCCCGGATTCGCCCTCGCCGGCCAGACCGAGCACATCCGCTTCTTCGCGCGGGCGGGCGAGCACGAGGGCGCCTCCCTGAAGGACGGCGAGAAGCGACTCGTCCAGCTCTCGCGCGAGCTCGGCCTCGAAAGCGTGCCCAAGGCCGACTTCTATCACTACGTCTCGGCAGGTGACATCGCGGCCGTCCATGGGGCCTATGCCGGTGGCCTGACGTTTCCCGAGCTCGGCGAAGTGCACACGACGCCCACCCGCAGGGACCACGAGCTCGTGCATCTGGTGGCCTCCCAGCTCGGCGATCCGGGCGCGTTCTTCCAGGAAGGGCTGGCGGTGGCTCTCGGCGACGCTTCCCGATACCGGGGGCAGGACGTCGATCGCGTCGCCGCCCGCTACGCTCGGCGGGCCTCGTTGCCGGAGCTGATGCGGGCGTTCCGCCCGGGCGAGCCGGGCGCCGGCTACGCCGTGGCCGGCTCGTTCGTCCGGGGCCTGATCCGCGCGCACGGCATCGACCGCGTCGCCGCGTTCTTCCGAGGCTGCAGGACGTCGCCCGTGCCCGCCGCGTTCGCGGCCGCCTTCGGCGCCTCTCTCGAGGAGGCCGGCGCCAGCTGGGCGCACCGGATCGTCTCCGCGTCATAGACCAGGGCCCAGGCTTCTGCGCGCCGGCTCCGGGCCGTAGACTCCGCGGGAGGCATGGCGACGAAACCCGCGGAGGCGAAGGTGCAGCGCGATTTCCTGTCGCGCGTCGGCGAGGGTGTCGTGGTGGCCGACGGTGCGATGGGCACCATGCTCTATTCGCGCGGGGTCTTCATCAACCGCTGCTTCGACGAGCTCAACCTGTCGAGCCCCACGCTCGTCGAGGGCGTGCACCGCGACTATGTCGACGCCGGCGCCGAGCTGATCGAGACCAACACCTTCGGGGCGCACCGCTTGAAGCTCGCGCCGCACGGGCTCGAGAAGCAGGTGGTGCGCATCAACGCGGAAGGGGCGCGGCTGGCGCGGGCCGCGGCCGGCGACAGGGCGTTCGTGGCGGGCTCGATCGGCCCGCTCGGGAAGCCGCTGAAGCCGCTCGGCCAGATCCTGCTCGCAGAGGCCCAGGAGGCCTACGAGGAGCAGGTGCAGGGTCTCGTCGAGGGCGGCGTCGACCTCTTCCTGATCGAGACGATGCCCTCGCTCGACCAGGCCAAGGCCGCGCTGGCGGCGGTGCGCAAGCTCTCGTCGCTGCCGGTGGTGGTCTCGCTCACCTTCAACGAGGAGGGCACGACCTTCTACGGCGACCGCCCCGAGGACGTGGTGCGCGAGCTGGAGGAGCTGGGGGTGGCGGCGGTCGGCGCCAACTGCAGCCAGGGGCCGCAGCCGATGCTCGAGACGATCCGGCGCATGGTCGCGGTCGCCCGCAGCGCGCGCATCTCGGCGATGCCGAACGCCGGCTCGCCGGCGATGATCGACGGCCGCTACGTCTACCTGTGCACCCCCGAGTACATGGCGTCCTACGCGCGGCGCTTCATCGCTGCGGGCGCTTCGCTCGTGGGCGGCTGCTGCGGCACGACGCCCGAGCACACCCGCAACCTGGTGCGCTCCGTGCGCATGCGGCAGCCCGAGCGCGAGCAGGTCGAATTGCGCGCTCCTGCGCGGCCCAAGGAGGCGCCGGCGCCGATCCCGCGCGAGGAGAAGAGCCCGCTCGCGCGCAAGCTCGCCCAGAAGTTCGTGGTCGCGGTCGAGATCGACCCGCCGAAGGGCGCCGACCCCGGCTCGGTGCTCGAGAAGGCCCAGTACTGCAAGGAGCGCGAGGTCGACGTGATCAACGTCGCCGACGGCCCGCGCGCCTCGGCCCGCATGAGCGCGCAGGCGCTCTGCCTGCTGCTCGAGCAGCAGGTCGGCATCGACACCATCCTGCACTACACCTGCCGCGACCGGAACCTGCTCGGGATCCAGTCCGACCTGTTGGGCGCGCACGCGCTGGGCCTGCGCAACATCCTGGCGATCACGGGCGACCCGCCCAAGCTCGGCGACTACCCGGACGCCACCGCGGTCTACGACGTGGACTCGATCGGGTTGATCAAGATCATGGATCACCTGAACCACGGCTGCGACCTGGTCGGCAAGGTGATCGGACCGCCGCTCGGCATCCACGTCGGCTGCGGCGCCGATCCGAGCAAGCCGGACCGCGACAAGGAGCTGCGGCGGCTGGAGGAGAAGGTGCGCTCGGGCGCGGAGTACGTGATGACCCAGCCCGTCTACGACCCGGGAACGCTGGAGAGCTTCGTCGCAGCGGCACGCCCCTTCGGTGCGCCGATCCTAGTCGGCATCCTGCCGCTCTACTCGTACCGCAACGCGGAGTTCCTGCACAACGAGGTGCCGGGCATGACCATCCCGGAGGAGATCCGCGAGCGCATGCGCAAGCCCGGCTCCGGGGAGGAGCAGCGCGAGACCGGGATCCGCATCGCCCAGGAGGCGCTGCTCGCCGCGCGCGCGCTGGCGCAGGGCGTCTACGTGATGCCTCCCTTCAACAAGGTGGATCTGGCCGTGAGGGTGCTCGAAGCCCTCGCCTGAGCGAGGCCCCGCGGAGGGGCATAGAATCTCCGGCGTTCCCGATGGCTCGCGTCCGTGCCGGCGCCTTTCGCCTCGCACCGCTGCTGGCCGTCGGCCTGCTCGCGCGCCCGGCCGCCGCGCAACCGGCGCCGCCCGTCTTCTCCTCGCAGGTGGACGTCGTCAAGCTGACGGTGGTGGCGCGCGACCGCGACGGCGCGCTCGTCACGGACCTCGGCCGCGAGGACTTCACGGTGCTCGAGAACGGACGGCCGCAGCGGCTGGCGCTCTTCGCGCGGGCCGTGGAGCCGGGGCAGGAGGAGGTGATGGCGCTCGACCTCGGCCTGCTGATGGATACCAGCGAGAGCATGCTGAAGCAGCTGCGCCTGAGCCAGCAGGCGGCCGTGCGCTTCCTCGAGGCGATTCCCCGCGCGCGCGACCTGCTGACCGTCTTCTTCGACCAGGACATCCAGGTCTCGCGCTACGACAGCGAGAGCCAGCAGGGCTTGATCGAGCGCCTGCAGTCGGTCAAGGGCGGCGGCAACACCGCGCTCTACGACGCGATCGCCGTCTATCTCTCCCGCGTGACCGACTCCGCCGGCGGCCGCAAGGTGGCGGTGCTGTTCACGGACGGCGAGGACTCGATCTCGTCGACCGGCGTCGGCGAAGTGCTCGACCTGGTGAGGAGCAGCGGCGTCACGGTCTACGCGATCGGCTTCGAGGACTTCGCGAGCGCGCGGCGCGCCAGCCAGGCTCGGGCCTTCCTGGGGCAGGTGACCGCCGTCTCGGGCGGCGAGGTCTTCTCGCCTCGCGGCCCGCGCGAGCTGCCGGCGATCTACGACGCGATCCTCGACCAGCTGAAGGCGCAGTACGTGCTCGGCTTCGTCTCCGACGACCCCGCCACCGACGGCAAGTTCCGCAAGCTGAAGGTCCTGCCGTCGCGCAAGGACCTGCGGCTGCGCCACCGCGAAGGCTACTTCGCGGGCACCGGCGCCACAGCCGCCTCTCGATAGGCTTCCGGGCCCTGTCGGCCCCGGCCCGGCTCGGCGTGGCCCCGGGCCCGTGACGCCGGCGTGACGCTTCCTTGACTTCCTGGAGGAGTCTCGCCTATCGTGCTCCGTCGTCAGGAGATAGCGGCACGCCGCCGTCCCGCGCGGAGCCCCCCGAAGAACCATGCCCTCCCGCTTCGAAGAATCGCTCGAACGTGACATCGACCGCATCCGGCAGCTGGTGCTGGAGATGTCCGCCCTCGCCGAGCGGGCCCTGCGGGACTGCGTCGAGGCCCTGACCGACGGCAACTCGCAGCGGGCCTACGCGGTCATCCTGCGCGACCAGTACATCGACGAGAAGGAGAAGGAGATCGACCGGCTCTGCCTCGAGTTCCTGGTCCGGCAGCAGCCCGTCGGCGTCCACCTCCGGCTCGCCTACAGCACGATCAAGATCAACCTGGAGCTCGAGCGCGTGGGCGACTACGCCGAGAGCGTCGCTCGCCAGGCCCTGTCGCTGACCGGGCTGCCGCAGCCGCCCAAGGCGATCCGCCAGCGCATCGTCGAGATGGCCGACCTCGCGATCCCGATGCTGCACGAGTCGATCGAGGCTTTCGTGCGCCAGGACCCGGAGCTCGCGCGCAAGGTGATCGTCAGCGAGCCGGCGGTCGACGCGCTGCTCGGCAAGCTGAACGTCGAGCTGATCGAGGCGATGCGCCAGCAGACGATCCTGCCCGAGATGATGGAGCCGCTCGTCACCATCGGGCGGCGCTTCGAGCGCGTCGCCGATCAGGCCCGCAACGTGTGCATGGAGACCCTGTACATGTGCACGGGCGAGTACGCCAAGCACCCCGGCGCCGAGACCTTCCGCGTGCTGTTCGTCGGCGAGCACAACGCCTGCCGCAGCCAGATGGCGGAGGCGATCGCGCAGTCGCTCGGCCAGGCGAAGTTCATCTTCTCGAGCGCCGGGCTCGACCCGCGTGCGATCGATGCGCGGACGCTCGCCTTCATGAAGGAGAAGGGCTTCGACCTCAGCCGCATGGCGCCGAAGGCGATCTACCAGGTGCCGAACCTCGACCACTACCAGGTGATCGTGGGCGTCGCCAAGGAGGCTCAGCAGGCGTTCCCGCGCAGCCCGCGCAAGATGGTCTACGTCGACCGCAGCATCGACGACCCGTCCCGCGTCCAGGGCTCCGCGGAAGAGGTGCGCGCGGCCTACGAGACGGCGTTCCGCTTGCTGTCGGCCCACGTGCGCGACCTCGTCGGCGCCGTTCTGGGCATCCGCATCGATTAGTGCTCTGGTCCGCAAGTACGGTGCCTTGCCATCGGCAGGAGAGACCATGACCCCAGCCCGAAGCCAGCATCCGAGCCGGACCGCCCTGCTCCTGCTCGCGGCGGCGAGCGCTTTCGTGCCTTCCGCCTGCGGTGGCGGCGGGCAGGGCGCGAAGCCCAGGAGCACGATCATCCAGAACAAGGGCTCGGACACCATGGTCAACGTGGCGCAGGTCTGGGCCGAGGAATACGGCAAGCTGACGCCCGGCATCGAGATCGAGGTCTCGGGCGGCGGCTCCGGTGTGGGCATCGCGGCACTGATGAAGGGCGCCGTCGACATCGCCAACGCGAGCCGCGACATCAAGCCCGCCGAGGCGGAGCAGACGCAGAAGAACACCGGCAAGGCGCCCGCTGGCTTCATCGTGGGCTTCGACGCGCTCGCCGTCTACGTGCACAAGACGAACCCGCTCGAGGAAATCACCCTCGATCAGCTCACCGAGCTCTACGCCGAGGGCGGCAAGGTCTCTCGCTGGTCGGAGCTGGGCGTGACGATCCCCGGCGTGGCCGACGACACCATCGTCCGCGTCAGCCGGCAGTCGAGCTCCGGCACCTACGAGTTCTTCCGCGAGCACGCCCTCGGCAACCGCGACTTCCGGATGGGCTCGCGCGACCTGAGCGGCTCGAAGGAGGTCGTCGAGCTGGTCGGCGGCACGCCGACGGCAATCGGCTACAGCGGCATGGGCTACGCGACCCCGGCGGTCAAGATGCTCAGGGTCGCGGCGAAGCCGGGAGCGCCGCCGGTCGCGCCGACGATCGCCGGCGTCCACGACAAGACCTACCCCCTGGCGCGCTCCCTGCACCTGTACACGCTCGGTGAGCCGCAGGGAGCCGTGAAGCAGTACGTCGACTGGATCCTCTCCGACGCCGGCCAGAAGGTGGTCGAGGGCGCCGGCTACGTCTCGGTTCCGCCCGACCAGCGCAAGCGGGACTAGGCCAGGAACCGCCCGCCGAAGCCGCGAGAGCCCGCGCCCACGATCCCATGAGCACGGCAAACGCTCCCGCTCCCGCCCCGGCGCCCCGGCCCGCGCGCCAGCGCTGGGCCGTGCTCGGCGAGCAGGCGTTCGAGGCTGTGATCCGCCTGAGCGGGATCAGCGCGATCGTGTTCGTGGCCGCGATCTTCTTCTTCGTGCTGCGCGAGGCGGCGCCCGTGCTGGTGCGCGACGAGTTCTCCCTCTGGGAGTTCCTCTTCAGCACCAGCTGGTACCCGACCTCGGCCAGCAACGTGCGCTACGGCACGCTGGCGCTGACCGTCGGCTCGTTCGCCGTGACGGCGCTGGCGATGGCGCTGGCGGTGCCGTTCGGCATCGGCGCCGCGATCTACCTCTCGGAGTTCTGCTCGCCGCGCCTGCGCGAGACGCTGAAGATCGTGATCGAGCTGCTCTCCGCGATCCCCAGCGTCGTCTGGGGCTTCATCGGGCTCACGGTGATGAGCAAGCTGATCGTGCGCTTCACCGGCGCGCCGGTCGGCGTCAACGTGCTGAACGGCGGCATCATCCTCGCGCTGATGAGCGTCCCCGTGATCGTCTCGATCGGCGAGGACGCGCTGAAGGCCGTGCCCGACTCCTACCGCGAGGCCGGCCTCGCGCTGGGCGCGACCCGCTGGCAGCTCGTCTACCGCGTGCTGCTGCCGGCCGCCCGCAACGGCCTGCTGGCCGCCGTGCTGCTGGGGGTCGGGCGCGCGGTGGGCGAGACGATGGCCGTGCTGATGGCCACGGGCCACGCCGTGCACGTCCCCGGCAGCGTGCTCGACTCCGTGCGCACGCTCACCGCCAACATCGCGGCCGAGCTCGGCGAGGCGCCGGCCGGCTCCGACCACTACCGCGTGCTGTTCCTGACCGGCGCGCTGCTCTTCCTGATCACCGTCGTGGTCAACCTGCTCGCGGACCTCGCGGTTCGTGGCGTGAGGAGGAAGTAGCCGTGCGCTTCGCGCGGACGCCCTACGTGGCGCGCAAGGAGCTGGCGCAGGCCGTGGCGCAGGGCGTCTTCGGCCTGATGGCCGCGGCGATGGTGGTGCCGCTGCTGCTGATCGTCGGCTATCTGGTCTGGCTGGCCTGGCCGGCGCTGGGCTGGGAGTTCCTGGTGGACGTCCCGCGCCGCGGCATGACCGACGGCGGCATCTGGCCCGCCTTCGTGGGCACGCTCTACCTCGTGACCATCTCCCTGGTGGTGTCGGCCCCGATCGGCGTGCTGGCGGCCGTCTACCTCAACGAGTACGCGAAGGACAACTGGTTCAACCGGCTGGTGAACCTGGCGGTGATCGACCTCGCCGGCGTGCCGAGCATCGTTCACGCGCTCTTCGGCCTGGGGGCCTTCGTCTACGCCGCGCGGCTCGGCTACTCGATCCTGGCGGCCTCGTTGACGCTCGCGATCATGACGCTGCCGGTGATCATCGCCAGCACGCGCGAGGCGCTCGCCTCGGTGCCGACGTCCTTCCGCGAGGCCTGCTGGAACGTGGGCGCCACGCGCTGGCAGACGATCCGCGCGGTGGTGCTGCCGAACTCGATCGCCGGCATCCTGACGGGCGTCATCCTGCAGGTGAGCCGGGCGGCGGGGGAGACGGCGCCCGTGATGTTCACCGGGGCGGTCTTCTTCAAGGCGGTCGAGCGCGGCGAGCTGCTGCCGTACCGCCTGGACGAGCAGTGCATGGCGCTCTCGATGCACCTGTATACGCTGGCGACGCAGGTGCCGAACGTGAAGGAGTCGCTGCCCTACGCGACGGCGGTCGTGCTGCTGGGCTCGGTGCTGCTGGTCAACGCGACGGCGATCGGCCTGCGCATCTGGATCCGCGGACGCAAGAAGTGGTGAGCGCCCTGGCCGAGCCCGTCAAGGAGATCGAGGTCAGCGAGCTGCGCCTCGCCTACGAGTCCAAGGAAGTCCTGCACGGGATCAGCTTCGACGTGCTGCGTAACGAGATCCTGGCGGTGATCGGCCCGGCGCAGTCCGGCAAGACCTCGCTGCTGCGCTGCCTGAACCGCACGATCGACTTCACGGCGCAGGCCCGCGTCTCCGGAACGATCCGGGTCGGCGGCGAGGACGTGCGCAAGACCCGGGACGTCTTCGCGCTGCGCCGCCGCATCGGGATGGTGGCGCCGCTGCCCGTCGGCCTGCCGCTCGGCATCTACGACAACGTCGCCTTCGCTCCCCGCTGCTCGGGGCTCACGCGCAAGGCCGACCTCGACCCGGTGGTCGAGCGCTGTCTGCGCCAGGCGGCGCTGTGGGACGAGGTGAAGGACCGGCTGGGCAGCCTGGGCACCGCGCTCTCGGGCGGCCAGCAGCAACGGCTGACGATCGCGCGCGCCCTCTCGCACCGGCCGGAGATCCTCTGCCTCGACGAGTTCTCGATCGCGATCGATCCAGTGACCACCATGCGCATCGAGGACGTGCTGAAGGAGCTGCGCCGCGAGATCACCATCATCCTGGTGACCAACCTGACGCAGCAGGCGCGCCGGCTGTCGGACCGCACCATGTTCCTGCTGGAAGGCGAGATCGTGGAGCTCGATCGCAGCGAGGTGATCTTCTCGGGCTCGCCGCGCAGCGGGCGCACGCGCGACTACGTGGCCGGGGTGTTCGGATGAGCCCGGGCCCGCTCGCGATCGAGACGCGCCGGCTGTCGCTCTGGTACGGGGACTTTCGCGCCCTGGCGGACGTCTCGGTGGAGATCAAGCACGGCATCATCACCTCGCTGATCGGCCCCTCCGGCTGCGGCAAGACGACGCTGCTGCGCTGCTTCAACCGCATCAACGAGCGCTTCGCCAACGTGCGCACCGAGGGCGAGATCCGCATCCTCGGCGAGGACGTCGCGGCGCCCGAGGTCTCGCTGGTCGAGCTGCGCAAGGCGGTCGGCATGGTCTTCCAGAGGCCGAACCCGCTGCCGGTCTCGGTCTACGAGAACGTGGTCTTCGGCCTGCGCATCCACTCTCCGCGGCGCGAGCTGCGCCGCAGCCTGCTCGACGAGGCGGTGGAGAAGGCGCTCGGCGAGGTCGGGCTGTGGAAGGACCTGAAGGACCGGCTCGAGGTCAAGGCGACCACGCTGCTGCTCGAGCAGCAGCAGAAGCTCTGCCTGGCGCGGCTGCTGCCGCTGAAGCCCGAGGTGATCCTGATGGACGAGCCGGCCTCGGCGCTCGACGTCGAGGGCACGCGCGCCATCGAGGAGCTGATGTTCGAGCTGCGCGGCCGCTACACGATCGTGATCGTGACCCACAACATGGCGCAGGCGCGGCGCGCCAGCGACGAGTGCCTGTTCATGCTGCTGGGAGAGGTCGTCGAGCACGCGCGCACCGAGGACCTGTTCCTCAACCCGCGCGACCCCCGCACGGCGGAGTACATCGAAGGCCGCTACGCCTGAGCGGCCGCGCGCGCTCCCGGCTCAGCCGCGGCCCGGGCGGGCGGGCAGCGTCACGCTGAAGCGCGTGCCACGGCCGGGCTCGCTGTCCACCGACACGTCGGCGCCCATGCCTTCCGCCAGGTGCTTCACGATCGAGAGGCCGAGCCCGGTGCCGCCGAGCTCGCGGCTGCGCGCCTTGTCGACGCGGTAGAAGCGCTCGAAGATCCGCCCCAGGTGCTCGCTGGCGATGCCGGGCCCGTCGTCCGAGACGTCGACGCGCGCCCCGCCCCCGGCAGCCGGCAGCGTCGTGACCTCGACGCGCCCCCCCGTCGGCGTGTACTTGATCGCGTTGTCGACCAGGTTCTCCAGGATGCGCCGCAGCCGCTCGGGGTCGCTCACCACGGCGGGCGCGCCCTGGTCGACCCGCCGCAGCTCGATCTGCTTGCGCGTCGCGAGGCCGCTGAACGAGGCGACCACGTCCTGGGCGACCTCGGCGGGCGGGGTCAGCTCCCACTCCGGCGCCCGCTCGCCGGACTCGAGGCGGCTCAGCTCGAGCAGGTCCTCGACCAGCGCGGCCATCCGGTCGGAGTGGGTGCGGATCTTGCCCAGGAAGCGCTGGGACTTCTCGTGGTCGTCGAGCGCTCCGTCCTCGAGCGCTTCGACGAATCCGCGAATCGAGGTGAGCGGCGTCCGCAGCTCGTGCGAGGCGTTCGCCACGAAGTCGCGCCGGATGCGCTCGAGGCGGCGGCGCTCCGTGGTGTCGTCGAAGGTCAGCACCGCGCCGTGGGGCGCTCCCTGCTCGCCGGGGAAGGGCGCGCCGGTGATCGTGAACACCCGCCGCAGCCGCAGCAGCTCGACCTCGTTCTCGCCGCGCTCGCCCGTGCGCAGGACCTCCTCGATCAGGGCGCCCACCTCGCGCTGGCGGATCACCTCGAGGTAGTGGCGCCCCAGCGGTTCGCGCAGGTCGAGCGCCTCGGCCAGGCTCTGGTTGGCCAGGATCACGCTGCCCTTGTGGTCGACGGCCAGCACACCGTCGTCCATCGCGGAGAGGATGGCGTCGGTGCGGCCGCGGTCGCGGGCGATCTCGGCCATGCGGCCCTGCAGCTGGTCGGCGGAGTGGTTGATGATGCGGGCGAGCTCGCCGAGCTCGTCCTCGCGCCGGACCTTGATGCGGGCCGCCAGGTTCCCCTGTGCGTACTGGCGGGCCGTCTCCATCAGCTCCTCGAGCGAACGCCCGAGCGAGGCGGACAACAGCACGGAGAGCAGCGCGGTCGCCAGGAATGCCAGCGCCAGCGCCAGTGCCGCCGCGCGCCACAGGCTGCGGCCCTGCTCGTCGATCGTCTCGATCCCGCGAGACAGCCGCGCGACGCCCACGATGCGCCCGTCCTTGCGGATCGGCACCGCGGCGTAGAGCAGGGGCCGGCGCACCGTCGCGCTCGTCCGCTCGTCGCGGCCCGTCCGGCCCGCGAGCGCCTCCCGCACCTCGGGGCGGCTGCCGTGGTTCTCGACCCGCGCGAGCTCGGCTCCGGAGGCCGCCGAGTCGGCCACCACGCGCCCGTCGGGGGCGATCACCGTGACGCGGGCGTTGACCTCGCGGGCTGCGGCGTCCACCACCGGATCCAGCGCTTCCGCTCGGGCGCCTCCGACCAGCGCCTCCTCGGCGATGCGCGCCATCAGCTGCGACTCGGCGACGAGCGAGGCGAAGGCGTCGTCGCGGGCGCGGCGGTCGACCGTGGGCCCGGCCAGCAGCAGCAGGACGCCCAGCGCCACGCCCGCCGCCACGACGGCCGTCATCACCATCCGCCCGCGCAGCGACAGCCGCGTCTTCATGCCGACGCCCCCCGCATGCTCACGCTAGCGCAAGGATGTGGCGAAACTGTGGCGTGCTACTCGCCCGAGCTGCCGCCCGTCGGCGGCCCGCCGGCCTCGGCCAGGCGCCGTTCCAGCTCGCGGACCCGCCGCTGCAGCTCGGGCAGCCGCGCGAAGACGGCGCTCGCCTTCAGCCAGTCGCGGTTGTCGAGCGCCGGGTAGCCCGAGACGACCTTGCCCGCGGCGACGTCGCCGGGAACGCCGGTCTGCGCCGTGGCGACGGCGCCGTCGCCGATCGTGAGGTGCCCGGCGACGCCGACCTGGCCGGCCAGCGTGACCCCGCGGCCGAGCCGCGTGCTGCCCGCGATGCCGGCCTGGCCGGCGAGCACGCAGTCCTCGCCGAGCGTGACGGAGTGCCCGACCTGCACCAGGTTGTCGAGCTTGCTGCCACGGCCGATGCGAGTCTCGCGCAGCGCGGCGCGGTCGACCGCCGACAGCGCCCCGATCTCGACGTCGTCCTCGACGACCACGATGCCGATCTGGGGGATCTTGAGGTAGCGGCCGTCGCGGTCGCGCGCGAAGCCGAAGCCGTCCGCGCCGATCACGGCTCCGTTCTGCAGCACCACGCGGTTGCCCAGCCGGCAGCGCTCGCGCAGCTGCGCGCCCGAGTGCAGCAGGCAGTCTTCGCCGACCTCGGCATCGGCGTAGAGCACGACGTGGGGGTGGATCACCGAGCGCGCGCCGACGACGACGCGCGGGCCGATCACCGCGAGCGGGCCTACGTGGACGCCGGCGCCGAGGCGCGCCGTCGGGTCGACGCTGGCCGTGGCATGCACGCCCGGGGCCGGCCGTTCCTCGGGATGCAGCAGAGCCGCGGCCCTGGCGTAGGCGAGATAGGGGTTGTCGCTGACGATGGCCGGCAGCGCGCACGCCTGGCTCGGCCCCACGATCGCGGCCGAGGCCCGGGTGGTCGCGAGCTTGCGGGCGTAGCGGGCGTTGGCGACGAAGGTGATCTCGCCGGGGCCGGCTTCCTCGATGCCGGCGACGCGCGCCACCTCCACGGTGCCGTCGCCGTGGACCTCGCAGCCCAGGCGCGCCGCCAGCTCGAAGAGGATCAAGGAGCGCCGCCCCCCTTCCCGACCGGGCGCGGCGCCGCCAGCCCGGGGGTCTGCGCCGGGCCGGGAGCTTGCGCGCGCGGATCCGGGCCGCGCGCGGGTTCGCCCGAAGCCGTCACGGCGCCGTCGAGCCGCGCGCCCTCGCGCATCACCAGCACCTTCACCACCACCGTGGCCTGCACGCGCGACTTCTCGAGCAGCACCAGCCGGCGCGTGGCGATCTCGCCGCGGAACTCCCCGGCGATCTCGGCCACCTCCGCTTCCAGGCGGGCTTCCACTTGCGAGCCCTCGCTGGTCTCGAGCCTGCCGGCGAGCGCGATCTCGCCGCGAAAGCGGCCCTCGATGCGCGCGTCCTGGCCGCGCAGCTGCCCCTCGACCTCGGAGCGGCGATCGACGAGCGTGGGTGTCTCGGCCATGCGGACGCGAGGATTCTAACCTGCGGCGCTAAAATCACCGGATGCCTGCCCGCAGCGAAGAGGTCTCCCGTCTCGCCCCGGCTCCGCTCGAGGCGCCGTTCCGGCTCCGCAGCGACTACCAGCCCGAGGGCGACCAGCCGGCCGCGATCGAGGAGCTGGTGGGCGGGCTCGCGCGTGGCGACAAGGACCAGGTGCTGCTGGGCGTCACCGGCAGCGGCAAGACCTTCACGATCGCCTCGATGCTCGCGCGGGTGAACCGTCCGGCGCTGGTGCTGGCCCACAACAAGACGCTGGCGGCCCAGCTCTACCAGGAGTTCCGCGCCTTCTTCCCCCACAACGCCGTCGAGTACTTCGTCTCGTACTACGACTACTACCAGCCCGAGGCCTACGTCCCGCAGTCCGACACCTACATCGAGAAGGAGTCGACGATCAACGACGAGATCGACCGGCTGCGGCTGTCGGCGACGCGCTCGCTGTTCGAGCGGCGCGACGTGGTGATCGTGGCCTCGGTCTCCTGCATCTACGGCCTCGGCTCGCCGGAGGCCTACTACGGCATGCTGCTGTTCGTGCGCCAGGGCGACAGCCTCGACCGGCGCGAGCTGCTCTCGCGGCTGGTCGAGGCCCGCTACGAGCGCAACGACTACGAGCTGAAGCGCGGCAGCTTCCGCGTGCGCGGCGACGTGATCGAGATCATCCCGGCCTACGAGGAGGACGGGATCCGCATCGAGCTCTACGGCGACGACGTCGAGGAGATCGCGTCGTTCGACCCGCTGACGGGACACAGCAAGGGGCGGCTCGCGCAGGTCGCGATCTATCCCTCGAGCCATTACGTGACGCCGCGCCCGCGCCTCGACGCGGCGCTCGGGGGCATCGAGCAGGAGCTGCTGCAGCGCAAGGCGCAGCTCGAGCGCGAGGGCAAGCTGCTCGAGGCGCAGCGGCTCGCCCAGCGCACGCTGTTCGACCTCGAGATGCTGCGCGAGGTGGGACACTGCCACGGCATCGAGAACTACTCGCGCCACCTGTCGGGCCGCGCGGCGGGCGAGCCGCCGCCGACGCTGCTCGACTACCTGCCGAAGGACGCGCTGCTGGTGGTGGACGAGAGCCACCAGTCGATCCCGCAGGTGCGCGGCATGTACCACGGCGACCGCCAGCGCAAGTCGACTCTCGTCGAGTACGGCTTCCGCCTGCCCTCGGCGCTCGACAACCGGCCGCTGAGCTTCGAGGAGTTCGAGCAGCGCATCGGCCAGACCGTCTACGTCTCGGCGACGCCAGGTCCCTACGAGCTCGCCCGCGCCAAGGGCGTCGTGGTCGAGCAGGTGATCCGGCCGACGGGCCTGATGGACCCGGTGGTGGACGTGCGGCCGGTCCAGGGCCAGGTCGACGACCTGCTGGCGGAGATCCGGATCCGGGTGGCGCGCCAGGAACGCGTGCTGGTCACCACACTGACCAAGCGCATGGCCGAGGACCTGACCGAGTATTACCACGACCTCGGGGTGCGCGTGCGCTACCTGCACTCCGACATCGACACCCTGGAGCGCGTCAAGATCCTGCGCGACCTGCGCAAGGGCGAGTTCGACGTGCTGGTCGGCATCAACCTGTTGCGAGAGGGCCTCGACCTGCCCGAGGTGTCGCTGGTGGCGATCCTGGACGCCGACAAGGAGGGCTTCCTGCGCTCCGCCGGCTCGCTGATCCAGACGATCGGACGGGCGGCGCGCAACGTCGCAGGCACGGCGATCCTGTACGCCGACAAGCAGACCGATTCGATGAAGGGGGCGCTCGGCGAGACGGCCCGGCGGCGCACGCTGCAGCAGGAGTACAACCGCGAGCACGGCATCACGCCGGAGAGCATCCGCAAGAACATCACCGACGTGCTCTCTTCGGTCTACGAGGCCGACTACGCGGTGGTGCCCGAGGTCGACGAGCCGCTCGACGCGGAGCGCTTCCGGACGGTGGACGAGCTGGAGCGCGAGCTGAAGGCGCTCGACAAGAAGATGCGCGAAGCAGCCAAAGCGCTCGACTTCGAGCGCGCCGCCGAGCTGCGCGACCAGATCAAGGCGCTGCGTTCGAAGCAGTTCGGCCTGCGCTAGCCGTCGCGTATCATGCCTTCATCCCTTCGAAGCGATCGGGCGCCGCTCGTAGTGCGCCAAGGGGGCGGTGTGGGAATGAAGCACGAGAAGCCGGACAGCCGGACGCTTCGCATCGGCCGCAGGGATTTCACGGCCGCGGGCATCCTGGCGCTGCTGTCGGGCGTCGCGATCAGCGTCACTGGCTGCGGGGGCGGCGGCTCGGGCTCGCCGAGCGGCCCGAGCACGCCCGCCGCGAGCGGCGACAAGAGCGGGACGGTCTCCGCCAACCACGGTCACACGGCGGTGATCACGGCCGCGCAGCTCCAGGCCGGCGGAGCGGTCGCCCTGAACATCCGCGGCAGCAGCGATCACCCGCACACGCTGAGCCTGACGGCGGCCCAGGTGGCATCGATCGCGGGCGGGACGCGCGTGACGCAGACCTCGTCGAGCGACGACGGGCACAGCCACGACGTGACGTTCAACTAGCCGGCGGCCGCTACAATGCGAGGCGACCCCCATGGCCGCCTCGACCGCACGCCGGCGCGGCTCCGGCCCCGCGGCAACCGCCCTGCTGATTGCGACTGCAGCCGCCGGCGCGCCTTGCGCGGCGGCCCAGCAGACCGGGGAGCCTCGGCTGCGGTTCGCCGGCGAGGCCAGCGGCAGCTACGCGCCTCAGGAGGACCTCGGCTTCTTCAACGACGCGGCCTACGGCCAGAGCTACGGCCGCAACACGCTGCGCCTGGCCGTGCTCAGCCTGACCGCGGAGGCCGCGCTCTGGCCGCGCGCGGCCCTGGTGCTCGAGGGCCGCAGCGAGAACCTCGGCGCGCCCCGGCTGTCGGCGCTCTACCTGCGCTGGCGCCCGCTCGCACGCTCGAACGCGGATCTGCAGCTCGGGCGCGTGCCGCCGGTGTTCGGCTCGTTCGCGCGCCGCGCCTACGCGGCTTCGAATCCGCTGGTCGGCCAGCCGCTCGCGTACCAGTACCTGACCTCGCTGCGTCCGGACGCCGTTCCGGGCAGCGCCGACGGCTTCCTCCGCACCCGCGGCGCCGGCTGGCGGCCCTTCTACCCGTTCGGCTCGAGCGAGCAGAACACCGGCCTGCCGCTGTCGAACGGCTCGCTCTGGGATACCGGCGCCACCGTGAGGCTGGGCGACGAGCCGCTCTCGCTGGCTCTGGCCCTGACGCGCGGCTCGCTGTCGCGGCCCCGCGTGGCAGACGACAACGACGCGCTGCAGCTCGCCGGGCGGCTCGGCTGGCGGCCCGCCTTCGGCCTGCGCCTCGGGCTCTCGGCCGCGCGGGGCCGCTACGTGGACGACTCCCTCTACGAGCAGGCGCCGAGCGTGCAGCTGCCGCCCGACGGGACGCAGACGGCGCTCGGGCTCGATCTCGAGTGGGCGGGCGGGCCGTGGCTCGTGCGCGCGGAGGCGCTCACCAGCTCCTGGGAGGTGCCGGCTCCTCTCGAGCCCGGCCTCGACGTGCGCGCGAGCACCGCGTTCGTCGAGGCCCGGCGCGCGCTGGGCCCCCGCCTCTACGCCGCGGGCCGGCTCGAGCGCTTGAGCTTCAGCCGGGTGACGGGGACGGACGGGAGCTTCGACTGGGACGCGCCGGTGACCCGGGTGGAGGCCGGGCTCGGCTGGAGGCCGCTGCGACACGCCCTCGTCAAGCTCGCCTACCAGCACGACTGGCGCGACGGCGGTCGCGTCCACGAGCAGGGCTTCGTGGCGGGGCAGGTGCTGCTTTGGTTCTGAGCCGATCCCGCTGCTGCGCGGGGGTGCTGCTCGTCGCGGCGGCGCTGGCGCAAGCCCCGCGCGGCGCGTCGGCCGCGGGCCCGGGCGCGGCGATCGTCGGCCGCGTCGACGTGCGGCTGGAGCTTCCCGTGCCGGCGCGTCGGCCCGAGGCCTCGGCCCTCGGCGCGCCGCCGGCGCGCGCCCTGCCCGACCGGCGAGCGAGCGTCGTCTATCTCGAGGAGGCGCCGCGCCGGGCCTTCGAGGACGCGGAGCGGCCGAGGGCCCGCCTCGACCAGCGCGACGAGGCCTTCGTCCCCTACGTGCTGGCGGTGCAGGCGGGCAGCGTCGTGGAGTTCCCGAACAGCGACCGCACGTTCCACAACGTCTTCTCGCTGTCGCGCGCGCGGAGCTTCGATCTCGGCCGCTACCCGCGGGGCCAGTCGAAGTCGGTGCGCTTCGAGCGCGCCGGCATCGTGCGGGTCTTCTGCGACATCCACTCGCACATGAGCGCCTGGATCCTGGTCTTCGCGCACCGCTTCTTCGCGGTCACCGACGCGCAGGGGCGCTACCGCATCTCCGGCGTGCCCGCCGGGCGCTACCAGCTCGCGGTCTGGACCGACGGCAAGCTGCGCGAGTCGCGCGGCGTGAGCGTCCCGGAGGCGGGCGAGGTGACGGCCGACTTCGTGGTGGAATGAGCTCGATGCGGCTGCTGTCCTCGTTGCGGAACCGGGTCTTCCTGGCCAGCACGCTCGTCGCGCTGCTGTCGATCGCCTTCGCGCTGCTGGCGGCGACGCGCAGCGCGGCGCGCCAGGCCGAGGCCGAGCTGCGGCGCGGGCTGGAGGAGGCGGGCGGGCTGCTGGCGGAGCAGCACCAGTCCCGCTTCGAGACGCTCGCGACGCTCGCCGGCCTGATCGCCGACCTGCCCCGCCTGAAGGCGGCCGTCGCCACCGGCGACGGGCCGACGGTGGCCCCGGTCGCCGAGGACTACCGCCGGCGCAGCGGCGCCGACGTGCTGCTGCTGGTGGACCCGCGCGGACACGTGCTCGCCGCGCTGGGCACCGACGGCCGGGCCGCGGGGGAGCTGGCGGCGACGGCGCAGGCGCTCGCCGGCGGGGAGGCCCAGACGCTCCAGGCCGGCCGCGGCGGCGTCTCGCAGCGGATCAGCGTGCCGATCGTGGTCGGGCCGGACCCGCCCGAGGTGCTGGGCGCCCTCAGCCTCGGCTTCCGGCTCGACGACCGGCTGGCCGCGCGCCTGAAGGCGGCCTCGGGCGCCGAGGTCGCTCTGGCGCACGAGGGCCGCGTGCTGGCTTCCACCCTGCCGCGCGAGCACGATCCGGCGCTCGCCGGCCGGCTCGCGGCGCCGGGAGTCTCGGCGCTCGAGCTGGCCGGAGAGGAGTACGAGCTGCTGGTGCGCCCGCTCGAGCCGGCCGGCCACGCGCCGACCGCCCTCTTGCTGCGCTCGCGCAGCGAGCGCCTGCGGCTGCTGCGGACGCTGCAGGCCGCGCTGGCGGTGGCGGCGGTCTTCGCGGTGGGTGTCGCGGTGCTGCTGAGCTACGCCGTGGCGAGCACCGTGACCCGGCCGCTCGCCACGCTGGCGGCTCGCATGGCCGAGATGACGCGTACCGGCGACCTGACGGCCGCGCTGCGCCCGCCGGGGCGCTGGGACGACGCGGACGCGCGCCTGCTGGCGAGGACGTTCGATCGGCTGATCGAGGCGCTCGCGGTGTTCCAGCGCGAGGTGGCGCTGCGCGAGCGGCTCTCGGCGCTCGGGCGCCTGTCCACCGTGATCGCTCACGAGGTGCGCAACCCGCTGATGAGCCTGAAGGGCAGCCTGAGGACGCTCGAGCGCGCCGGGGGCCTGGGCCCCGACGCGCGCGAGGCGATCGGCGACATCGGCCACGACGTGAGCCGGCTCGGACGCATCGTGGACGACGTGCTCGACTTCGCCCGGCCGGTCCGCATCGAGGTGTCGCGCACCGACCTGCAGGCCCTGTGCGGCGACGCCGTCTCGGCGGTCTTCGGCGAGGACGGCCCGCGGCTCGCGCGCTGCGACGTCGATCCGCAGGCGCGCTGGCTGGTGACGGACGGCGAGCGCCTGCGAACCGCGCTCGTCAACGTGCTGACGAACGCTCGCGACGCGCTGCGGGAGCGGGCGCCGGCCCCGGCGGGGGGCCCAGGGGCGCGCCTCACGGTCCGTCCGCGCGCGCAGGGCGGCGTCAGCATGGCGGTGAGCGACGACGGCGCGGGCATCGACCCTGCGGAGCTGCCGCACGTGTTCGAGCCGTACGTCACCGGCAAGCGCAGCGGCACCGGCCTCGGCCTGGCGATCAGCAAGAACGTGGTCGAGGCGCTGGGCGGGCGCATCGCCGCCCGCAGCGAGGCCGGCCGCGGGACGGAGATCACGATCGAGCTGCCGGCGGCCCCGCCCGCCGCCGCGCAGCCCGCGGGCGGCCGGGCCGCCCTCCCGGAGGAACCATGAGCGCGCGCGGCAGCATCCTGCTGGTCGACGACGAGGAGCGCATCGCGAAGTCGCTCGGGCGCGCGCTGCGCGAGGAGGGCCACGAGGTCGTCACCGCCGGCTCGGCCGAGGAGGCAAAAGCCCAGCTCGCCGCGCGCGGGTTCGACCTGCTGGTGGTGGACAACCGCATGCCGGGCAAGAGCGGCCTCGATCTGATCCGGGAGCTGGCCGGGGCGCCGGAGCCCGAGCGGCCCGCGATGGTGATGATGACCGCCCACGCGACCGTCGCGAGCGCCATCGAGGCGATCAAGCTGGGCGCGCTCGACTACCTGCAGAAGCCGTTCGAGGTGGAGGAGCTGCTGGTGGTGGCGCGCCGGGCGCTCGAGCTGCAGCGCCTGCGCCGCCAGCAGCGCTACCTGCTGCAGGAGCGCGAGGAGGAGTTCGGCCACTACGGCATCGTCGGCAGCAGCCCGGCGATCCGGGAGCTGCTGCAGACGCTCGAGCGGGTGGCGCGCTCGCGCAGCACCGTGCTGATCACCGGCGAGACCGGCACCGGCAAGGAGCTGGCGGCGCGCGCGATCCACGACCGCAGCGCCGAGCGCGAGATGCCGCTCGTGCGCGTGAACTGCGCGGCGATCCCGGACGCGCTGATCGAGTCGGAGCTGTTCGGCCACGTGCGCGGGGCGTTCACGGGGGCGAGCGGGGCCAAGCGGGGCAAGTTCGCGCTGGCGGACGGCGGCACCATCTTCCTCGACGAGATCGGACGGCTCGGCATGGGCGTGCAGGCCAAGCTGCTGCGCGTGCTGCAGGAGCGGGAGGTGGAGCCGCTCGGCGCCTCGCGGCCCCACTCGATCGACGTGCGGGTGGTCGCGGCGACCAATCGCGACCTCTCGCGGCTGGTGGCCGAGGGCGCGTTCCAGGAGGATCTCTTCTACCGGCTGAACGTGATCCCCGTCGTGCTGCCGCCGCTGCGCGATCGCCGCGAGGACGTGCCGCTGCTGGCGGAGCACTTCGCGCGCAAGCACGCGCAGCGGCTCGGGCGCCCGGCGCCGGCGCTCGCGCCGGAGGCGCTCGAGCGGCTGCAGGCCTACCACTGGCCCGGCAACGTGCGCGAGCTCGAGAACGCGATCGAGCGCGCGGTGGTGCTCGGCGGCGGACCCACGATCGGCGCCGCGGAGCTCGTGCCGCACGGGGGCGGTGCGGCGGCCGGCGCCGCTCTGCCCTGTCCGCGCCTGAAGGACAACGTGGAGTGGGCGGAGCGCGAGTCCGTGGCGGCCGCGCTGCGCCAGGCGCGCGGCGTCAAGAAGGACGCGGCCGAGATCCTGGGCATCAGCCAGCGCGCCCTCAGCTACTACCTCTCCAAGTACCCGGCCGACTGAGCCGCCGCTTACCCGGCACGTAAGCGCTTACCCGGCGCGTAAGCGCGCTGCCGATTCCCGCCGTGACGGCTCAAGCACTTCCCGCTGGCGGCGACCGGCACGCGGGTTGCTCTCCCACCCGCCGGGGCGGCAACCGACCGGGGAGGTCCTCTTCGTATGGAGAAGCAGAGCGCGGACTTGCGCACGATCCGCATCGGCCGCAGGCGATTCACTGAGGCGGGGGTGCTCGCGTTGCTGGGCGGCGCGGTGGTCAGCATCAGCGGCTGCGGTGGCGGCGGCTCGAGCTCGCCCTCCGGCCCGAGCGGTCCGCCGAGCTCGAGCGGCGACAAGGTCGGCTCGATCTCCGCCAATCACGGGCACACGGCGGTGCTGACAGCCGCGCAGATCCAGGCCGGAGGCGCCGTCACCCTCGGCATCCGCGGCAGCGGCGATCACCCGCACTCGCTGAGCCTCAGCGCCGCCCAGGTGCAGTCGATCGCCGCCGGCCAGCGCGTGTCCCAATTGTCGACGACGGACGACGGGCACGAGCACCAGGTCACGTTCAACTGAGCGCAGCCGGCCCGCGAAGAGGGCCGCAGGGGGTGTCAGATGATCGACGATTCCGAGGTCCGAGTCCTCGACCGGCGCGAGTTCTCGCGCGAGTCGCTGTTGCTGTTGCTCGGCGGCCTGACGGTCACGGTCTCCGCCTGCTCGGGGGGCGGCTCCAGCCCGACCGCTGCGACTCCGGCGGCTCCGACCGGACAGCCCGGCAGCGCGGGCATCGCCGACGTCCGTGGCACCGTCAGCGGCAACCACGGCCACGTCGCGCTGGTGACGGGGGCGCAGATCTCCGCCGCCGGCGCCGTCACGCTCGCGATCCGGGGCGCCGCCGATCACGACCACCAGCTCTCGCTGAGCGCGGCCGAGATGGCCCGGCTCCGGGACGGCCAGTCCGTCGCCGTGCGCTCGGCCGGCGCCCAGGACCACGATCACCTGGTCACGTTCTCGCGCAGCGAGGACGGCCCGAGCGGACCGACCTACGAGTAGGCGCCGGCCCGCAGGTCTTCCGCGAGCGCGGCGCGCTGCTCGGCAGCAAGCGTCGTCTCCACCTGCAGCGCGGGCAGGTCGCAGCCGACGGCGAGCGGCGTCCGGCCCGCGAGCGCGAACTTCAGGTAGTGCACCGAGGACAGGCGGCCCTCGCTGATCTGGCGGGGGTCGAACCTCGGGCGCACCAGGCTCCCGTCCTCGAGCTTCGCGTAGATCGCCTTCGGCAGCTCGAGCCACTCGCGCAGGCGCTGGTCGCGCTCGGCCGGCGACTCGATCTCGATCAGCAGCGTGGCGCCCAGCTCGCCGGGGCCGCCCAGCAGGTCGTTGTAGGTGTCGATCTCGTGGCGGATCTCCGCCTCCTTCACGATCTGCTCCGCCAGCAGCATCTCCTGGATCTGGTAGCGGATCGTCTCGGAGTTCTCGAACAGGAAGGTCAGGTGCTCGCCGACGTGGATGCGGCGCTGCGCCTTCAGCGCCATCGCGCGCTGGCGATGGGCCTCGCGCCCCTCGCGGTAGGTCTGGTAGTCGAGCACCTGCTCGCGGCGCACGCGCGTCCTGTTCTCGGTCGTCGTCGTCATGCCTCGTCCTTCCTGGAGCCCCCGGCGGGTTCGACGCGGGTGGGGAAGCCGTCCTCGCGGTAGGCGCGCGCGAGGATCGACATCGGGTGCAGCGGCTTGGTGCCCGCGTGCTGCTCGAACTGGAGCGCGGCCAGCGGGCACTCGGTGGACCAGACGGCCGCCTGCGGCGCCTTCATGCCGCCGAAGGCGCGCTGGCCGGCGCGCTGGCTGGGCTCGAAGCCCTCGACCTTCATGGCGTAGGTCCCGTCGTGGCCGCAGCACTCGAGCACCGACTGCGGCTGCACGCCCGGGATCTGCCGCAACAGGTCGCGGCCCTTGAAGCCGACGGCCTGCGCGCGCAGGTGGCAGGGGGCGTGGTAGGCCACCTGCGGCCCCGGCGTCGACTTGAAGTCCTTGCAGAAACGCGCTTCCTTGCGGATCGACCACAGGAACTCGCCCGGGTCCTGCACCGCGGCCGCCAGCTTCAGGGCTGCGGGCCGGTCGGCCTTCGCCACCAGCTCGGGGTATTCGCGCCGCATCATCATGGCGCAGGTCGGGTTGATCGCGAGCACCTTGGCGCCGGCCTCGACGTGCGGCAGCAGCAGCTCGAGGTTGTGGCGGGCGTTCTGGCGCAGCGTGTCGAGGTCGCCGTGCTCCCAGGCCGGCATGCCGCAGCAGACGAGGCCCTCGACGCAGGCGGTGGGCACCTGGTTCTTCTCGAGCACGAACAGGGTGTCGCGCCCGAGCTCCGGTTCGTTGTTCTGCACGTAACAGGTCTGGAACAGCACGGCCTCGGCGCCAGGGCCGCGCACCCGGCCCGTCTGCTCCGCCCAGCGATCGAAGGTCACCGGCGCGAAGGCGGGCAGCAGCTTGTCGCGGTGGATGCCGAGCAGCTTCTCCATGAACAGGCGATGCACGTGCACGCGGTTCATCACGTTCGCCATGCCGAAGCTCGCGCGAGCCAGGCGGCCGGCGAGGTCGGGATCGCCCAGCACGCGGTCGCGCAACGGGACGCCCTTGCGCTTCGCCTCGACCGCCTTGTAGCGGTGGACCAGCCTGGGGAAGTCGAGCTGGTATTCGTGCTGGTCGCGCGGCGTGTAGGGGCACTGCACCTCGCACAGCTTGCACTGGAAGCAGGCGTCCATCACCCGTGCGGTGTCGGCGGGCGCGAGCTCGCGCACGTCGCCGCCGCGGGTCTCGTCGAGCAGCGAGAACAGGCGCGGGAAGCTGTCGCAGTACTTGAAGCACATGCGGCAGCCGTTGCAGACCTCGAACACCCGTTCCAGCTCCTTCCGCAGCAGGCGCTCGTCCCAGTAGCGGGGTTCCTCCGGGTCGTAGCTGAGCCCGTCGGTCGGGGCGTAGGAGATCGGCTTGTCGGTGTTCATGACGTGGGCCTTCGCAGGGCTGCCGACGGGCGCGAGCCGCGCGCGCCGGCAGCGGTTGGGGAGTGTGGCGGGCGGGCGCCCGCCACACGGAGCGGCCCAGGACGCGCCGGGCGGCGCCTCCCGGGACCGCGAGCTAGCCGATCGAGTCCAGCATCTTCTGGAAGCGGCCGGCGTGCGACTTCTCGGCCTTGGCGAGCGTCTCGAACCAGTCGGCGATCTCGGCGAAGCCCTCGCCGCGCGCCGTCTTGGCCATGCCCGGGTACATGTCGGTGTACTCGTGCGTCTCGCCGGCGATCGCCGCCTTCAGGTTCAGCGTGGAGTCGCCGATCGGCAGGTCGGTCGCGGGGTCGCCGACGACCTTCAGGTAGTCGAGGTGGCCGTGCGCGTGGCCGGTCTCGCCCTCGGCGGTCTCGCGGAAGTTCGAGGCGACCTCGGGGTAACCCTCGACGTCGGCGACCTTCGCGAAGTACAGGTAGCGGCGGTTCGCCTGCGACTCGCCCGCGAACGCGTCCTTCAGGTTCTGGTGCGTCTTGCTGCCCTTCAGATTCGCCATCTCTTTCGTGTCTCCTTCGTTTCCCGTGAATGGTGCTTCCGGAACTAGTGCGCCTTGCGGCCGTGGGTGCAGCTCGCGCACAGACCGTGCACGTGCACGCTGACGTGGTGCGCCTCGAAGCCGGGGATGCGGGCCGGCGGCAGCAGCCGCGACAGCCCGGGGTCGTCGTAGTCCATCACCCTGCCGCAGCGCGTGCAGATCAGGTGATGGTGACGCTGCATGTTCGCATCGTAGCGCCGACGGTCGCCCGTGGCGGGGAGCTCCGCGACCAGATCGAGCCGCGCGAGCGCCTCGAGCGTCTTGTAGATGGTCCCGAGCGAGAGCGTCGGCATGCCGGGCCGCACGCGCTCGAAGAGCTCCTCGGGGCTCGGATGGTCCTCGGCCTCCACCAGCGCGCGGTAGATCGCGATGCGCTGCGGCGTCAGGTTCATGCCGGACTCCCGGCAGCGCTGCTGCAGCGCCGCCAGCCGCTGCTCGATCCATCGTGGCGAGTTCTTCACGAAGGAGAATTATTCTCCATTTGGAGAATTTGTCAAGTGGGGTCCCCGGGGCCCATCGGGGCGGGCCGGCGGCTGTCGTTACAATCCGACGCGAGATGCCCCGCTGCCGGAGTTGCACCGCCGAGACGGCCGACGGCGCGCGTTTCTGCGCCGGCTGCGGCGCGGCCACGGACGTGGCCGAGACGCCGACGGGGACCGCGCCGCGCAGGATCGCCTCGCCTCGGTCTCCGGCGCCGGCAAGCGCCGGCTCGCGCGCGGTGCGAACCTCGAGCGACGTCGGGGACGGGCGCTTCGCGGCCGGCGAGCTGGTGGGAGAGCGCTTCCGCATCGTGGGCCTGCTCGGTCGCGGAGGCATGGGCGAGGTCTATCGCGCCGACGACCTGAAGCTCGGCCAGCCGGTCGCGCTCAAGTTCCTGCCTCGCGCGCTCGCCGACGACCTGGAGCGGCTCGAGCGCTTCTACAACGAGGTGCGCGTCGCCCGCCACGTGTCGCACCCGAACGTCTGCCGCATGTACGACGTCGGCGAGGTCGCGGGCGAGCAGTTCCTCTCGATGGAGTTCGTGGACGGGGAGGACCTCGCCTCGCTGCTGCGGCGGATCGGGCGCCTGCCCGGCGACAAGGCGGTCGAGATCGCGCGGCAGTTGTGCGCCGGGCTGGCGGCTGCCCACGACAAGGGCGTGCTCCACCGCGACCTGAAGCCCGAGAACGTGATGCTCGACGGGCGCGGCAAGGTTCGCATCACCGACTTCGGCCTGGCGGGCCTCGCCGAGACGATCCAGGGCTCGGACGTGCGCTCGGGCACGCCGGCCTACATGTCGCCCGAGCAGCTGCTGGGACGCGAGGTCACTTCGCGCAGCGACATCTACTCGCTGGGGCTCGTGCTCTACGAGCTGTTCACCGGCAAGCGGGCTTTCGGCGGCCGCACGCTGGTCGAGCTGATGCGCCAGCACCAGGACCAGGATCCGAGGAGCCCTTCGGAGATCGTGCAGGACCTCGACCCGACGGTCGAGCGCGTCATCCTGCGCTGCCTCGAAAAGGAGCCGGAGCGGCGGCCGGCCTCGGCGCTGTCCGTGGCGGCCGCGCTGCCCGGCGGCGATCCGCTCGCCGCGGCCCTCGCGGCGGGCGAAACGCCGTCGCCCGAGATGGTCGCGGCCGCGGGCGGCACCGCCGGCATCACGCTCCGCGGCGTCGTCGGGCGCCTCGCGTTCGCGCTGCTCGGGGCGGCCGCGTTCGTCTTCCTGGCCAGCCGCATCGGGGTTCTGCGGACGCTGCCGTTCGAGCGCTCGCCCGAGGCGCTGACCGACAGGGCGCGCGACCTGCTGCAGCGGCTGGGCCGGGCGGAGGCGCCGGCCGACTGGGCCTACGGCTTCGCGCTCGACTTCGATTACGTGCACTGGGTGCAGGCCAGGGACCTCTCGACCGGGCGCTGGGAGGGGCTGTCGACGGGCACGCCGCCGGTCGTGCTCTACTGGTACCGCGAGAGCCGGCGCCCGCTCGCCTCCACGTCGCTCGGGGGCCAGGTGTTCTGGGCCAACCCGCCGCTGACGCTGAGCGGGATGGCTGGCGTGCAGTTCGACACGCGCGGGCGCCTCGTCGAGTTCTACTCGGTGCCGCCCCAGTCCGAGGCCCAGGCGGCGCCGGCCGAGGTGGCGGAGGCGGACTGGGCCGCGCTCTTCGCCGAGGCCCGCCTCGACCCCGCCGCCTTCAAGCCAGTCGCGCCGGGCTGGACGCCGCCCTTCTACGTCGATCGTCGCCACGCATGGGAGGGAGTCTTTCCCGACCGGCCGGAGATTCCCCTGCGCATCGAGGCCGCCTCCTACCGCGGGCGGCCCGTGTCGTTCGAGCAGGTCGCCCCGTGGACACGGCCGGAGCGCCAGCAGCCTTTCGCCCTGACCCCCGGCCAGACCTGGGCCAACCGCGTCGGCGCCCTGCTGCTCGTCAGCGCGATCCTCGGGAGCGCCCTGGTGGCCCGCCGCAACCTCCGTCTCGGACGCGTCGACCGCCGGGGCGCGGGCGCGCTCGCGACGCTGATCTTCGCCGTCGGATTCCTGTCCTGGGCGCTCGAGGCCGACCACGTCGCCGGCCTCAACGAGGAGCTGACCCTGATGGTGCGGGGTCTGGGCGTCGCGCTGTTCAACAGCGCCCTGGCCTGGCTGCTCTACGTGGCGCTCGAGCCCTACGTGCGCCGGCTGTGGCCGGACGCCCTGATCTCCTGGACGCGGCTGCTCTCGGGCCGCGCGCAGGACCCGCTCGTCGGCAGCCACGTGCTGGCTGGCCTCGCCTACGCCGTCCTGATGTGCCTGATGATCGCGGCCCTCAACATCGGCCTGCGCGCGAGCGGCGAGGCGCCCGACTTCCCGCTGGCGTTCAACATCGACGCGCTGCGCGGCGTGCCGGACACGCTGCGCATCCTGCTCGACCGCTTCGTGGCTTCCGTCGCGATGGGCATGGCCTGGGCGCTGCTCTTCGTCGGGGCCCGCGCCTTGCTGCGGCGGCAATGGCTGGCCGCGGTCGCGATCTGCCTGGTGATCAGCCTGCCCGACGCGCTGCAGGGAGGCACCCCGCCGCTCGTCGCGGTCCCGCTCACGATGCTGCTCTTCGGCGTCTTCGTGCTGGCGCTCGTACGCGAAGGGCTGCTGACGCTGATCACGACCGTCTTCGCGGTCGGCCTGCTCGCCAACCTCCCGCAGACGCTCGAGCTCGGCGAGTGGTACGCGACGCCCACCAAGACCGTGCTGGTCGTGTTCGCGGCCCTGTGCGTCTACTCGGCGCGGGCCGCGCTCGCCGGAGCGCGCGCGGCCCGCTGAGCCCGGCGCGAGCCTCGGTTCAGGCCTTGGCGGCCTGGTTCGCCACCGCCGCGGCGCGGGCCCTGGCCGCCTCCGCGTCGCCCAGGTAGCGGCTGCGGATCGGCTCGAGCGCGGCGTCGAGCTCGTACACGAGCGGCAGGCCGGTGGGGATGTTCAGCTCCGTGATGTCGGCCTCCGACACGCCGTCGAGGTGCTTCACCAGCGCGCGCAGGCTGTTGCCGTGCGCCGCGATCAGCACGCGTTCGCCCGAGCGGATCGCGGGCGCGATGGTGCCCTCCCAGTAGGGCAGGAAGCGGGCGACCGTGGCCTTCAGCGACTCGCACAGAGGCCGCTCCTCCGGGCGCAGGCTCGCGTAGCGGCGGTCGCGCGAGGGGTGGCGCTCGTCCTCGGCCGTCAGCGCCGGCGGCGGCTCGGCGTAGCTGCGCCGCCAGACCTTCACCTGCTTCTCGCCGTACTTGGCCGCGGTCTCGGCCTTGTTCAGCCCCTGCAGCGCGCCGTAGTGCCGCTCGTTGAGCCGCCAGCTCCGGTGGACCGGGATCCACATCAGGTCCATCTCGTCGAGCGTGATCCACAGCGTGCGGATCGCGCGCTTGAGCAGCGAGGTGTAGGCGACGTCGAAGCTGAAGCCGCCCTCGCGCAGCAGGCGGGCGCCCTCGTGCGCCTCCTCCACGCCTTTCGGCGACAGGTCGACGTCGGTCCACCCGGTGAAGCGGTTCTCCAGGTTCCAGGTGCTCTCGCCGTGGCGCAGCAGCACGAGCGTGTGCATCAGGTGCCTCCGGCCGGAATCAGACCAGCCCCGGGCGGAGCGGTCAAGCGCCACGCCGCCCCGCCTTTCAGAAAGGCAGCTGCGCGCGCTCCGCCAGCAGGGTCGCGGCAGGGGCCGCGACGCGGACCGGCCCGGGCGAGAGCGAGAGGCGGATCGCGCGCAGGCTGCCCTCGGAGACCGCGGGCAGCGGACCCAGCAGGTCCTCGCGGTTCAGAGAGTGCCGCATCAGGCCGCCGAGCGAGTGCGGCAGCCGCGGAGCCAGCGCGTGCACGACCTCGTGGGCGACGACGCGACCGAGCGCCCGCGCCAGCAGGGCGCGGTCTGCGGCGTCGGGCTCGGCGCGCTGGGGCAGGCGGAGCGTCGCGCGCGTCGGCTGCGCGAACACCCAGATCGCGGCCGGGGTGTCGCCGCCGTTTCCCGGGACCAGCCCGAGGATGGAGCGGCCCCGCAGCGGGGCGGGGGCGTCGGGCAGGACGATCACGGCGAGCTCCCGGCCCCGGCGGCCGTCGGCGCCCAGCGTGGTGCCGAGCCCGCCCTTGCGGTGCTCGATCGCGAGGCCTGTCGGCGCGAACACGCGGTCCACCTCGGCGCGCAGGACGCCGTGCATGCCGCCGATCGCCCCTGCCAGGTCGAAGAGCACCAGCGTCAGCGCCGGCCCGTCGGCGGCGATGCTGGGCGCGGACGGGGACGGCTCCGGGCCCTGCACGGGTGCGTCGGCGGCGCCCGCGGGGCCGGCGGCCAGGGCCGCCGCCAGGGACAGGACGAGGACGTGCCGCGCCATGCGATCCTCCCGCCGGCCCGCCGCGCCCCCAGGGCAGCCGGCCGTCTGTAGCCAGGTGTTCTCGGGTGTCGAGTGATGGGACGTACCAACTGAGACGAAGGTTCGTCGCCCCGCTTCGGCGCCGGCGCGCCGTGAGTGCGTTAGGTGCGAGCGTTTGGATCCGCCGCCGCCCGCCGCACGCGTGCGGGGCGCGCCGGTGAAGGGCGGCGGCGGCCGTCGCCGGAACCGCCCCGCCAGTCGGCTGAACGCGGTAAAAATGTGCGACCGCGCCCTCGGGCGTGCCACAGATTGGAGACCGTGCACTCGGCTGGATCGCGCTCGCAGCAGGCCGTCGTGTGGGCCTGGGGCCTGGCGCTGCTGGGGCTTCCGCTCCAGCGCGGCGCCGCGCTGCAGCTGGGCGGCGTGTCGCTGGCCGCGGCCGAGCTGTCGGCGCTGCCGCTGCTCGCCCTCGGAGCCTGGCGGGCTCTCGGCGGCGCTCGCCCTCGTCTCACCGCGCTCGACTGCGGTGTGGCCGCCTGGGGCCTCGCCGTGGGCCTCGCCAGCGTCGTCTCGATGCTGCGGCTCGGCGGGCTCGATCCGCTGGTGGCGCACGATGCCGCGGCGACCTTCTTCCTCGGCGCGCTCTACGCCTCGATCCGGCTGACGGCCGATGCCGCGTCGCTGCGCTTGTTTCCCACGCTGCTGCTGTGGGGAGCGGTGGCCGCGGCGCTCCTCGGTCTTCTCGGGGTGGCGTGCGCGCTGCTCGGCATCCCGAACCCGCTCGTTCTCGCGATGGAGTACCCGTATGCCGGGCGGGTGGTGCGGGCGCAGGCGCTGTGCGCGACGCCGAGCATGCTCGCGAGCGTCTTGACCACGGCCCTGGTGCTGACGCCGGCCGAGCGGCGGCTGCGCGGGCGCCGCCGGCGACTCTCGGTCGCCGTGCTCCTGGCGGGCCTCGCGGCCACGCTCTCGAAGGCGCTCGTGTGCCTGGCCGGCGCGGGGATCGTCCTGCTGGCGGCGCGGCAGAGGCCGCGCGGGTCACGAGCGGCCGTCGCGGGCATCCTGGCGCTGACCGCGTTCTACGTGGCCGGCAGCCACTTCGTGATGGCGCCGCTCGGGCCGCGCGTGGTCGCCCTCGAATCCGAGACGCTGATCTCTCGCGAGCCGCTGCTCGAGCTGCGTGGACCGCTCGAGGGCTATGGCGTCTTCGCCACGAGCTACTTCCACAACAAGCTCGTCAGTCTGCGTGCCGTCGGCGAGAGCTTCCCCTGGGGGATCGGGCCGGGCCGGCAACCAGCGCTCGCCGCCGAGCTGCAGCAGGCCGGGGAGCACCCGCCCCTGCTCTCGCCCCAGGGGCCGCACGGCACCCTGACGGGCGTGGCAGCCGAGCATGGCCTGGTGGGCTTGGTCGGCCTCGGCCTGCTCCTCTGGTCGCTCGTGCTTGCGTGGCGGGCTCTGGGAGGCAAGGATCCGCTGCGCTGGCCGCTGCTGGCCCTGTTGACCGCCGTCGCCATGGAGTCCCTGGCCACGGACCAGATGCACTTCCGGCACTACGTCTGGGTGCTCGCCGTCCTCTCCAGCTCGATCGAAGGCGAGGCCGGCGCAGCACCCTCGAGGGCCGCCCACGACGGCCACACCCGCGGCGCCACCCGCGGCCAGTAGTCGAGCCCGGCTCGCCGCAGCTCGCGATCGTCGAGCGAGAAGCCGAGCGGCTCCACCAGGTGCAACTGGGCGCCGACCGCAAGGCAGGTGCGGCCGGCGTTGCCCGTGTTCCAGTGGATCTTCGGCTCGAGCAGGACCACGTGAAGCGCTCGCGGGGGCGGCATCGCGCGAGCGTATACAATCCCGGCTGCGTGCTCCACGTGAACATCTGGGGCGCTGGCGAGCTGGGCGCCACGCTCGCGCGTCGCCTGGCCGAGTCCGGCGTCGCCCGCCGCATCGCCCTGATCGACGAAGACCAGGGGCGCGCCCGCGGCAAGGCGCTCGACCTGATGCAGGCCGGGCCCTCGTCCCCGTTCGACGCCCTGATCGAGGGCTTCGGGGCGGCGGCCGACGCGCCTGCGGCCTCGCTCTGGGTGCTGGCCGATCCGCCGGAGCTGGAGCACGCCCGATCGCTGGAGGCGGCCCTCGCCCTCGCGGAGCAGGCGGGCGGCGCGTGCTTCGTGGTGGCGCGCGAGCGTGGGGCGGCCGATCTCGTGGAGGCGCTCGCCCGCCGCGCGCGCGCCGACCGCGTGCTCGGCAGCGCGCCGATCGCCCACGGCGCCGCGCTGCGGCTGCGCCTCGCGCACGAGCTCGGCGTCGAGCGCGGCGACGTCGCGGCGATGGCGCTCGGCTCGCCGCCGGAGGACGTCGTGGTGCCCTCGGCGCTCGTCGGTGGCCTGGCCCTCGAGCGCCTTTCGCCGGTGGCCCTGCGCCGGGCGCTGCAGGGGCTCGAGCGGCGCGCTCTGGGTCCCGTGGCGCTGGCGGCGGCGGCTTTGCGCGCGATCCGCGCCCTCCACGCCGCGCGCGAGAGCGTGCAGCCGGCGCTCGTCGTGCTGGGCGGCGAGTACGGGCACCGCGGCGTCGCGCTGGCGGTGCCCGCCCGGCTCGGCCGTGGCCGTGTGGCCGGCATCGTGGAGCTGCCGCTCGATCCCTCCGACCGCGTGCGCTTCGACCGCGCGGCCGAGCGGCGACAGACGGGCCGAGCCCGGCGCTCCTGATGCCGCCTCCCGCGGAGTGGTGGCTCGCGATCCTGCCGATCGCGGCAGCCGCCTTCGTGTTGCGGGTCGGCGTCCACGTGGGCCGCACGCCCGGCGGAGTCGACACCTGGTACTACCTCGCCTACGCCGACGCCTTCCGCAGGCGGCCCTCGCTCGACGTGCGGCTGCCGCAGTATCTGCTTCAGGACGAGCGGCAGGCCTACCCGCCGGTCTTCCCTTCACTGCTCGGACTATTGCCGCGCCGCTTTCTCCTGCGCTGCTACTGGGCGATCTCGCCGGCCGTCGACTGCGTCCACCTGATGCTGCTGGCCTACGTGGCCCACCGGCTGACGGCCAGCCTGACGGTGGCGGCGCTGGCGGCGGGAGCCTACGCGGTGACGCCGCAGCTCGTGTCCGAGGTCCGGAGCCTGACCCCGCGGCCCTTCGGCGCTCTGCTCGCCTCGGTCGCGCTGCTGGCGCTGCTGAAGGCGGTGGCGCTGCCGAGCGCCGGAGCCGGCTGGCAGCTCGCTGCGGCGCTTTGCGGGACGCTCCTGCTGCTGGCTTCGGCCGCGATGTCGGCGGCCTGGCTGGTCACCTGCGCCGCCTTCGCGCTGGTCTTCCGGGATTGGCGGCCCGCGGCGGTCGCCGCATCGGCCTTCGCGCTCGCGCTCGTCGTCAGCGGCGGCCACTTCGCCCGCGTGCTGGCCAACTACGCCCAGGCCGTGCGCTTCTGGGCGCGCAACCGCCGCAGCCTCGGGATGCACTCGCTGCTCGACTCGCCGATCTACGGCGATCCGCTGCGCCGGCAGGGTCCGCCCCCGGCGCGCCCCGGCTTCCTCGGACGCACGCGCTTCACGGACCTGCTGCGCCTCGCTGGCGAGAACCCGTTCCTGGTCGCGCTGCCGCTCGCGCCCTACGGCCTCTTTCCCTACGGGCCCTGGCTCTACACCTGGGCGATCTCGCTGGTGGCGCTCTCCCTCGTGGCGACGCTGGTGCCGCCGCTCAGCACCTTCGGCCCCGGCCGCAGCTACATGCGCGCGGCCGTGTTCCCCACGGCGTACACGCTCGCCTTCGCCATCGGCAGCCCGCCGGGCCTGCTGCGGCCAGTCGGCGTCGCGACGTTGATGGCGCTGGCGGCGAGCCTCGGCGGCATCTTCTTCTTCTACGCCTACGTGCGCGGGCGCGACACCGAGCAGACGACGAGCACGCCCGAGGCCCTGCGGGCCGCGACGCAGGCGCTGGCAGCCCGTCCCGCCGGCGCCGTGCTGGTGCTGCCCTACATGTACGCCGACTACGTGCTCTACCACTCGGGCAAGCCGGTGCTGTGGGGCGGGCACAGCGGCAACCACGACCGGCTCGAAGCGCTGTTTCCGGTGATCCGCGAGGACCTGCGCGAGACCTTCGAGCGCCACGGCGTCCGCTACGCCCTGCTCGACCGCGCCTACGTCGGCGACTGGCGGCCTCCGGTCGCAGGCCTGCGCGAGACAGCGAGCTTCGGCCCGCTGGTGCTGCTCGAGCTCGCCTAGAGCGGGCGCACCACGTTCGGGAAGCTGCGCCAGACGGGCACGCCGCAGAAGTGCTCGCCCTCGGTGCAGGTCGGCGTGATGCGGCCGGCGCGCAGCACGCAGGGCGGGCCCATGTGGCGCGCGAGGCGCGGGTGGACGGCGCGCACCTGCTCGAGCTCGTCCATCGAGGCCTGGTAGATCTCCTCCTGCGCGTTGAAGCAGGTGCGCATCACCCACTTGTGCGCCAGGTAGAGCAGGCTGCCGCTCTCGTAGAAGCGCAGCGTCTTGGCGTTGGGCAGCAGGTAGAGCGCGGACTCGAGCGGCGCGCCCAGCTCGACGAGGCGCGCCTTGGCGGCCCAGGCGCGGTCCATCGCCGCCTGGTACAGCTCGAGCGCGCGCGGGTTCGCGCGCACCAGGGGCGGCGTCACGTAGTCGGGGCGATCGGTGTCGTTGAGCGTCAGCAGCGGGCGCGAGGCCGGCACCATGCGGTGGCGCTGGTCCTGGCTGTCCGCCGTGTGCGAGAGCCGCTTCAGGAACGTGTACGACGGGTGGTGCAGCGCGCGCGCGAGCGGCGAGTGCACCGAGAGCTGGAGCGTCTCGAGGCGGTAGCGGTTCCGCGACGGGTCGAGCAGCGTCTCGAGCGCCTGGTCGTCGGGAAGCTCGGCCGCCGTCGTGCCGAGCAGCGCGCGCACCGCGTCCGCGGTGGTGGCCTCGGCGCCGGGCATGTGGTCGACCAGCAGCGCCGTGCGCGACCCGAGCCGGCGGTCGAGCGCCGCCGCGGCCGCGTCGCCGGCGGGGGAGACGCCCGCCAGCCGCGCCTCGACGATCTCGTCCTCGGCGAACGGGCCGAGGCCGACCTTCTCGAAGAAGAGAGGGTCGAGCTCGCGCACGCGGGCGACCATCGCTTCCACCACCGCGACGCTCTCCCGCGGCGCGTCGCCGGAGCGCATCATCCGCCAGAGGCGGTGCAGCACGATGCCCGAGACGGTGTGCACCATCGAGGTGAACGCGGCTACCGGGATCACGTAGCGCGCGACCTCGATCGCCTTCTTGTCGGCCTCGCGGGCCACGCGCTTGCGCCGCTTCTCCGACGCGAGAGGCGAGAGGTGCCGCAGCTCCGAGAGGATCCGCAGCGTGTCCTGCTTCAGCAGCGCGCCGAGCTCGCGATAGCTGCCCCAGGCGTCGAGCACCGCGGCCTCGTAGACCTGGCGCGCCTCGGCCGAGAGCCCCGGCGGCACGTGCGCGCGCGCCTCCTCGAGCCGCACGAAGCGCTGGCTCGACTGCTCGGAGTTGTAGAACGGGTGCGAGTGCAGGAACGACCAGACGAACTGGCGGCTGACGTTCTCCAGCCCGAACTCGAAGTGCGCGTGCTGGTAGACGGTGTGGTGCCCCGCCTCGAAGGTGAGCGGGCCGATGCTGTCGCGCTGGCCCTGCGTGACCTCGTCGGCCCCGACGACGCGCGGCGAGTAGCAGGTGCGCGCCGCGGCGATCGCCCCGTCGTAGGGCCGGCTGGAGGCGCTGCGCAGCGTGACGACGGGCTCGCCCGTCAGCAGGCTCTCCGGCGTCACTCGCTCTCGTCGTCCTCGCGTGAGAGCACGTAGCGCTCGAACTCGTCCAGGAACGCCAGGCTGCGCATCTCGCGCATGCGATCGAGGTAGACGTGGCCGTCGAGGTGGTCGCACTCGTGCTGGATCACGCGCGCGAAGAACCCCTCGGCTTCGGCGGAGTACGCCTTGCCGTGGCGGTCGAGCGCCTCGAGCCGCAGCCGGCGGTGGCGCGGCACCAGTCCGCGCAGGTCGGGCACCGACAGGCAGCCCTCGTAGCCGAGGTCGTCGGCGGCACCGTGCGGCGCGAGCTTCGGGTTGACCAGCACCGTCAGCGGGACGCCGGCTTCGGAGCGCTCGTCGTCGGCGGGGACCTCGAGCACCGCGAGCCGCAGCCCGAGGTGCACCTGCGGCGCCGCGAGCCCGACGCCCTCGTACTCGTGCATGGTCTCGATCATGTCGTCGATCAGGCGCTGCATCTCGGGCTTCGCGAGAGCGGCGGGATCGACGGGCTGGGCGGGGGTGCGGACGGCGGGATGACCGATGCGCGCGACTTTCAGTATCGCCATGATGGGCGCCGGTAATCTACTCGCTCGCCCCGTTGAAAGCGATGCCGGCGCGAGCTACCGGTAGAAGCGCTCGCGGTCGCCGGCCACGACGGGGACCTCGACGAGCGAGTCGTCGCGCAGCAGCTTGAGCCCGAAGTGGTCGCCCGGCGCGTGCCGCCACAGCGCCAGGTACAGCTCGCGCAGCGACGAGGTGGGAACGCCGTCGAGCGACAGCACGACGTCGCCCTGGGCGAGGCCGCCGCGCTCCGCCGGCCCACCCGGCACGACGCCCGTGATCACGACCCCGTCGTCGGACGCCTGCGGGTAGAAGCCGATCCAGGCGCGCGCCGGCCGCGTGCGCGGCTGGTTGCCCAGCAGCTCCTCGCGCCGTTCCAGGAAGAGCGAGCTCGGCACCGCCAGGCTGTAGCGGCCGACGGCCGCCAGGCCGAGCGAGACGACGCCGATCAGGCGCCCGCGCGCGTCGAACAGCGGCGCGCCCGCGAGGCCGGGGTTCGGCATCGTCGTCATGATCGCGCGGTCGAGCATGTACTCCCAGAAGGCCTCGAACGGGCCGACGTCCGTGACGTGGCCGGTCGCTCCCTTGCGCTCGCCGCCTCCCGCGCAGGTGAGCATGAAGACCGGCTGCCCGGGGTGCACGGCCTCGGAGGACTCGACCGTCACCGGCGCCAGCGGCGGCCCGTCCAGGCGCAGCAGGGCGAGGCCGATCTCGTGATCGATCGCGACCTTCTCGACCGGCCGCCGCCGCCCGTCCAGCGCCCCCAGCTCCAGCTCGGAGGCTCCGAGCGCGAGGTAGTGCGCGGTCAGCGCCGCGTTCGGCGCCACCGCCACCGCGGCGCCCAGCCGCTCCTCTCCGAGGACCGCGGCCGAAGGGTGGTTCTGCGGGATGCGCGCGCGCAACTCGAGCACGGCGGGCACGACGTCGCGAGCGGTGCGTACGAGCGCGTCCATCGGCCTCCTCGGGGGGGACGAGGCCGCCGATTATAGGCGCGAGGCGCGGGCTAGCAGCCCAGTTGCTCGGCGAGCTCCGAAAGCGAGCCGACGCGCCGGCGAGGCAGTCCCGCCCTCGCGGGCACGACGCCGCGGTCGAGCCAGACGAACGGCACGCCGGCCGAGCGCGCCGCGCCGCGGTCGGTCGACAGGTCGTCGCCCACCAGCAGCGCCTCGGCGGGCGTCACGCCGAGCGACGCCAGCGCCGCGTCCACGATGCCGCGGTGCGGCTTGGTGTAGCCGCAGCCCTCGGACGTGACGATGGCGTCGAAGTGCCGCAGCAGCCGGCCGGCCCGCAGCCGCGAGTGCTGCACGCGGTCGTAGCCGTTGGTGACCACCGCGAGCGCGAAGCGGCGCCGCAGGCGCGCGAGCGCGCGCCGCGCGCCCGGCAGCGCCTCGCCCCGGCGGCTCAGGTCGGCCAGGTAGCCCTCGTCGAGGGCCTTCGCCAGCCGCGCCTCGGCGCCGCGCTCGGAGAGTAGGCGGCGGAAGCGCTCGCGGGCGACCGCGGGCCCGGCCATCCGGCCCTTCGCGTAGAGGCCCCACAGCTCGTGGTTGATGCGGCGGTAGGCGGCGAGCGTCGCCGCGTCGGCGCGCAGCCCGAGGCGGCGCAGCGCGGAGCGCAGCGCCAGCCGCTCGGCGCGGTCGAAATCGAGGACGGTGTTGTCGAGGTCGAGGAGGACGGCGCGCAGCCGGGCCAGGGCTACTTCGCCCGGTAGGTGATCAGGCCCCGCTTGAGGTCGTAGGGGGAGACGCCGACCGTCACGCGGTCTCCCGCGATGACGCGGATGCGGTACTGGCGCATCTTGCCGTTGAGGCGCGCCAGCACCTCGTGGTTCTCGCCGCACTTCACCTTGTAGTTCCCGCCCGCCAGGACCTCGACGACGACGCCCTGGAGCTCGATCAGGTCTTCCTTGCTCATCCACGCTCCTCGGCCCCGGGCGCCCGCTGACGGCCCCGGGGTACCAGCCGGCCATTATCCGGCCGCGCCGCCGCCCTGTCTAGCGGCGCCGCTCCCGTCCGTGAGGCCCAGCGGGCCCGTAGCTGCCGGTGGGCGGCGCCGGGGTTCACGCCTCCGCGGGGACGCTGCGCGGCGCATCGCTCTCAGAAGGAAAGATCAGCGGTCGCGCCGCTCCGCTCGATTCGGCGCGGACGCTACGGCGCATCCGGCGCGTTGGGATGCGCGCCTCATACGCCCCGCTTCCGGCGTGACCCACGCCCCCGCCCTCCGGTCGAAGCCTGCGGCCACTGCCCCGAGCCAGGCGAAGCACCGATGACCAATAGCAGCAGGGCTGCCGCAGCTCGTCAGCTCCATCTCGCTGTTCTGCGGCATCCCGCGACTCCTAAGAACCTGGATCCCAGAGGTAGAGCGCCCAGCCACTGTGCTGACCGATCTGAAGAAGGGCCCGCAGATTCAGAAAGTCCCTGCCGAGAGGTGTGTTCATTTGAGACCCCGCGGCCAGAAGGAGCCCTTCAGTGCGCTCGAGATCCCAGAGGCGCTTCACAGTCGCAGCCGACACCCAGTTGGTGGCCACGTTCGGCTCAGCCAAGAACTCCAGGCCAGCCGGCATGGCACCGGCAGTGAAGACATGCTGTCCAAGGGCTTCGTACTCGTCGCTATCGCCCAGCTCGCAACCAGCCTCCTCGTCGGAGAGCTCAGGGAAGGTCACGTGCCACTTGGTCTCCTGCAGCTCGGTCCGACTAGCTGCCAGGCTCCGGGCGAGGGCGCGAAGGAACTGTTGGTGCTCGCTGGCGTGTGGCCCGGGCAGCCATGACGCGGCAGGGGCGGGACCGGGAAGGTCCGCGTCCCGCAGGACGACGGGGAGATCCCAGGCGAGCGCGAGCCCTGGCCAGAGTTTCCGCCACGCCCCTTCGTCGCGGGTGGCGAGTAGTGGAGCCACAGCGGCAGCAACGCGCAGAAGCGAGCCTTCCCGAAATGCGAACAGCGCTCCCATTCACGCCCCCATCTCCGCAGAACACCGTGGATGAGCTGCGGACAGCGCCCAAGACTGAAGCTGACGCGCGCGAGGGCCCTCGGCATGCACGACACCATCGCGTTTTCGTCAGCTTCATCCGCTTGTTCGACGGCGTCCCGCGCTCAGGATAACCGCCCGTTGGCCTTTAGCAGTCGCTCAACGGATGCGCGATCATCGTACAGATCCTCAAGAACGCGCTGCGCGTAGTGCAGCGCAGCCTGGACCTCAGCCTCATCGACGGCCCGCCAATCGTCATGCACGACTTCGTTGCCCAAAACGCGAATGTCATCGTGCGCTTTCTGGCCCCGAGCCGCAGTAATGACGCCATCACCAACGGCGTCGTTTATCTTCTTATGCAACAAGCCCTCCGTGTAGCCATTTGCCTTGAGCGCCTTTTCCAGCGTGGACCGCACAAGGGCACTTGCCGCGCGCCATGCCTCAACCGAAGCACACAACTCGGCCTCTCTGTACTCCTTCACGATCCCGTCTGGAATCGCAGCAGGCAGAGGAGCAGTTGCTAGGGCACGCGGATAGAAAGACTCCAAGACTGCGGGCGCCTGTCCGGTGTCATGGAACTTCGCAAGTCCTGCGCGCCCACAACCGGAACATCGAAGCAACCGCCAATGCTCCCGCGAGAACGACTGGCCCGCGAACTGGTGATGGCGATCCACGAGCACGTAGCCGAATTCGCGACTCGAGTCCTTGTAGTCAAACACCGACAGCGCACCACCGCACTCGGGACAGCGAGCCCGCACCCCATAGTTGTTAACAGCAGTCGGTTGCAGGGTTCACCTCCGAACGCCCAACAAAGCTAGTCGACTGACAAGGTAATCCGTCCCGGGGCGGTCACTGCGTCGACCGTCGCCAGGATAACGGATTATCGAATTCGGATAGTCCGTTATCGATGTAGGCAGGTCGGCTGCCTAGAGCCTTGGCGGTGAGAACCTGACCGCCAGTCTTACGAGCATCGAGACGATCCGGGCGAGCATGGCGCGGCCGTGGCGACAGTCAGCCGGCCGGGCGAGGCCACGGGCTGCGAGTAGGTCCAGGATCGCGCAGGACTCGGTCGAGGAGCCGCGGGCGATCGTGTAGAAGTGCGCTTTCTCGAGCGGCGCCGTCCGGCCCGCGCCCTCCGCGATGTTCAAAACGATAGAACAGGACGCTCGGTCGAGCTGGTCGCGCAGCGCGCCGATACCCCGCGTGCGGCAGAGGCGCGCGGCCAGGATCTGGAACTCGAGGGCGAGGCGGTACACGTCGAGGCGGTCGGGGTCCAGCCTGGGAACGGCAGGAGTAGCCGGGGCTGGATCGCAGGTGACGGGAAGCCCACGGACGGGAACGGGGACGGAGGCGTACGGACCGACGCGGACGGGGACGGGCACGGGCACGGAATCGGCCTTGGCGGGGACCGGCTGTACCGGCTGGGGCATCGAAACCTCCTTCGCCGGCGCTCGGGCCGGCCTCTCATGACAGGAGGCCGGACCGAGCGGGGGAGGAGGCCCGCGCCCGCCGGCGACGCCCCGAGCCGAACACCGGGCGAGCGGCGTGACGAGGCGCGTTAGGTGGCGGTGCGCGTCGGCGCGACGCTTGCGCCGAGGCCGGGTAGGGCGTCCTCGCGGAGCTTCAATCACACAGCGACCTGAGCATTCACGGCCTGGACGGTGGCCAAGGGATCGCAGGCAAACGGGAAGCCTACGGACGGGAACGGGGACGGAAGCGTACGGACCGACGCGGACGGGAACGGGGACGGGCACGGTCACGGGAACGGGGCTTACGGACCGACGACGGACGGGAAACGGTCACGGGCAGGGAAGCCGTTGCCGTCCCCTTGCCCGTCCCCGTCCGTGAGGCCAGGCCGCTAGCCCCTTGCCCGTCCCCCCTGCCCGTCCCCGTTCGTGCAGCCGGTCCGTTAGCCCTGCGTCTTGGTCCAGTCCACGAACCCCGGCCGAGTCGCCGGCTGGCAGCGCGGGCAGAAGTACGCGTCCATGCCGCGCACCCCCGCCTTCCGGATCTTGCCGGAGCAGCGCGGGCACACCTCGCGCAGGCGCACCTTCAGGAAGTCCCGCACCTTCACGTCGATCGGCTCGTCGCGGCGGGCGACCTCGGCCGCCGCCTCCGCCATCACCGAGACCACCGCGCGGTGCAGCTTCAGCGCGTCGTCGCGGGAGAGCACGCGGCAGAACGTCTTCGGGTGGATGCCGGCCTCGAACAGGATCTCGTCGGCGTAGGCGTTGCCGATGCTGTCGAGCGCGCGCTTGTCCATCAGGAACACGCGCACCTGGTCGCGCCGGTGCTTCAGCAGGCTGACGAAGCGCTCGGCGGAGAGCTCGCGCGAGAGCACGTCGATGCCGCCGGCCTGGAACCCGGGCACGGCGGCCCAGTCGTCGCGCGCCATCAGATAGGCCTTGCCCATCTTCTTGTCGTCGAGGTAGCGCAGCTCGACGTCGCCGAAGCCCAGGGCGAAGGCGAGCGCCGCCTCGTCGCGCGCGCCGGGCTCGCAGAAGCGGAAGCGGCCCGCCAGCATCGGGTTGATCGCGAGGTCCAGGCCCTCGAAGCGCAGCGCCACGAAGTGCGAGCGGCGCAGCACGTCCTCGAGCCGGCGGCCGAGCAGCAGCGACAGGTTGCCCGGCACCAGGCAGCGCAGCACGACCGGCTCCTTCACGCGCTCGGCGAGGAGCGCGCGGCCGGTCAGGCGCTCACGGAGCCGCGCGACGACGTGGAGAAGATCCGGCAGCTCCGGCATGGGAGCTCCGTGAGGCCTGGGCGGGGGCCTCGGGCAGCCAGTTGACGAGCAGAACCTGGGGCAGCGTGGCCGGCCCGCTCTCGACCGCGGTCAGCGAGGCGTTGTTGATGCGCACGCCGAAACGCCCGGTCAGCGTTTCGCCCCTCAGGAAGCCGACGGTGTTGGAGACCACCTCGCTGTGCGTGACCAGCACCACGGCGCGGCCCGACACGCTGCGCTTCAGCTCGAGCATCACCGACAGCACGCGCTGGCCGAGCTCCTCGAGCGACTCGCCGGAGGGGGGCGCGGGGTCCTGGCCGAACTCCCACTGCTCCCAGCGGTCGTTCCATTCGAGCTCCCTGCCCCCGGAGCCGCGGCCCATCTCGAGCGGCCGCAGGCGCTCGTCCACCCGGATCTCGACGTCGCGCCCGAGCGCCGCGCGGATCTCCTCGGCGCTCTGGCGCGTGCGCTTCCGCGGCGAGCACACGATCAGCGCGATCGCCTTGTCCTTCAGCACCTCGCCGCTGCGCCGTGCCTGCTCGCGTCCTTGCGGCGTCAGTTGGTCCAGCTCGCCGGGCTTCATGTCGGCCGGCGCGGGAGAGAGGTTCGAGTACGCCTGTCCGTGCCGCACCACGTAGAACCTGAGCGAGCCCGCGGGCACGTCGGGCAGCTCGGCCAGCGAAGACGCGCCGAGCAGTAGGGCGAGGACCAGGCTCATCATGCTTCGGGTTCCCTCCGGGGGCGGCCGCTATCGTACTGCTCGGCCGTGTGCAGGTCGAAGGCCAGGTGCTCCGGGTTGCGGCGGAAGCGGCGGAAGTGGGCCTGACAGCGGTAGCAGACGGCGATCTCGGGCAGCAGCGCGTAGAGCGCGGCGTCGAGCGCGGCCGCCGCGAACAGGCTCGAGTAGTAGGGAGTGAACGGCGCCAGCAGCGCGCCGACGACCACGATCGCGAGTCCCGCGCGCTGGTTGAAGTCGCGCTGCACGTAGAGCTGGCGGCCGCCGCAGGCGGGGCAGAGGTCGACCACCCGCCGCTCGCGCAGCGAGTCGGAGAGCGCCAGCGCCGTCTCGCGCCCGCAGCGGCAGGCGCCGCGCCCGTCGAGCCCCGCCGACGCCTCGCCGCCGCAGGCGGGGCAGCGGAAGGCGATCTCGGGCTCGCGCCTCACAGCGGCAGCCCCGCGGCGACGCGCAGGTACTTGGCCAGCAGCTCTCCCGAGAGCACCAGGAAGAGCTGCACGTAGAGGATGCCAGTGGCCGACTGCGTCGAGCGGATCTCCACCGTCTTCCAGACGAACCCCATCAGCGCCGCCGGCCCGACGATCCCGAAGAGCAGCCGCATCCACACGAAGACGCCGTCCGGGCTCCACAGCCCCGCCGCCACGAGCCCCGCGTCGGAGAGCCCGGCGTGCACCGGTCCGAGCAGCGCGAAAGCGACGACCAGCGTGCGCAGCGCGAGCGACACCGCGAGCAGCACGGTCAGGCTGCGCAGGGCGCGGATCGGCAGGTCGAGCACCATCAGGTAGTAGTGTCCCAGGATCATCGCGCCGGCGGTGCCGCCGAGGAGGGCGATCGAGGTGAGGTCGTTGGCCACCACGAGCGCGCGGTTTGCGGCCGGCGCCGCCAGCGCCACCGAGCCGAGGCCCGCCGCGAGGGCCGACAGGAGCAGCGGGCGCCGGCCGCGCCACTCGAAGGCCCAGGCACGGTTGTACGCGACCACGAGCAGGAGGCTCGCGACGGTCAGGCCCAGCACCGCGGCGTACGCGTCGCCGCCCGGCGCCTGCGGCGCGGCGACGCCGAAGCGGCGCGCCAGCAGCCCGAGGCCGGCGGTCGTCATCACGGCCGCGGCCGCCGAGCTGAGCCGGAAGAACCTGTCGCCCGCGCGGTCCGGCACGAAGACGAGCGCGAGCAGCAGCCCGAGCGCCTGGTGGAAGAGGAAGAGGAAGAAGACGGTGGTCAAGGGCTCCTCAGGCTTCGAAAGCCACCAGGGACTCGATCGCGCGCCGGGCCGGCGCGTCGTCGTCGAAGGGACGCCAGCGGCCGCCCGGGCGCGGGCAGCCCCCCGCGAGGTGCGCATCCAGCTCGGCCCGGCAGCGCTCGAGCAGGCCCGACACCGATGCGGCCGCGGTGCGCGAGTGCGCGCAGTAGCCGTGGATCGACATGAAGCCGGCCGCCTCGGCGAGGCCCGCGAGGTCCTTCGGCCGGGCGCCGCCGGCTTCGAGCGCCCGCAGCACGCGCGCGAGGCTGGCGGAGCCGACGCTGCACGGCGGGCACTGGCCGCAGGCCTCGCGCTCGAAGAAGTCGGCGAGCGAGGATCCGACGGAGAGCGGGCAGCGCGCAGCCGAGACGACGAGCAGCGAGCCGGTGCCGAGGCCCGAGCCCGCCCGCTTCAGCGCCGCGGCGTCGAGCGGAAGCTCGAGGCCCTCCGGGCCCAGCGGGGGCGCCGAGGGACCGGCGGGGAAGAGCAAGCCGACCGCGCCGGCCGCACCGCCGGCGTGCTCCTCGATCAGCCGCCCGAGCGGCGTCCCGAGCGCGACGTCGTGGACGCCCGGCCGCCGCACGTCGCCCCAGATGCTGACGAGCGTGCGCTCGTGCGCGCGGAAGCCCGCCGGATCCGCGATCGCCGCGGGCACGCGGGCCAGCGTCTCGACGTTCTGCACCAGCGTGGGCCGGCCGTGCAGGCCGACGCTGGCGGGCAGCGGCGGCTTCGGCCGCGGCCACGCGCGACGCCCCTCGAGCACTTCGAGCACCGCCGTCTCCTCGCCCGCGACGTAGCTGTCGGCCCCGCGGCGCATCTCGACCCGAACGCCGCGCGTGTCGAGACCCGCGAGCGCCTTCTGCAGAACCGCCTCGGGCGCCCGGAAGGACCCCTTCAGGTAGACGAAGGCCTCGCGCGCTCCCACCGCCCGCGCGGCGAGCAGCAGGCCCTCGAGCACGTCGCGCGAGCGCGTGAGCATGACGTGGCGGTCCTTGATCGAGCCCGGCTCGCCCTCGGCCCCGTTGGCGATCACCACGGGCTCTCCGCCCTCGGCCCGCACCGCCCGCCACTTCGCCGCGGCGGGGAACTGGCCGCCCCCGCGGCCCCGCAGGCCGGACTCCTGCAAGCGCTGGATCAGGGCTTCGGGTTCGCTGGAGTCGAGCGGCGCGGACAGTGGATCCTCCTGTGCCGGCTGATCTTAAGCGGACGCCTTCCCAAGCGTCCCGCTCCTGGGGTACGATGTTTCATCCGGAGTTCAGAAGGAGAAGGGCGCAAAATGATCAGCCTCACCGAAACCGCCGTTTCCAAGGTCAAGGGGATCATCGAGCAGGAACAGGCGAGCATGCCCCAGGGCGGCCTGCGCATCTACGTGCAGGGCGGCGGCTGCTCGGGCTTCTCGTACGGCATGGTGCTCGACGAGGTCAGCGACGGCGACCAGGTCTTCGAGACCGCGGGCGTCAAGGTGATCGTCGATCCGATGAGCTTCCGCTATCTCGACGGCGCCGAGGTCGACTACAAGGAAGACCTGATGGGCGGCGGCTTCGCGATCAAGAACCCGAACGCCTCCTCGAGCTGCGGCTGCGGCCACTCCTTCAGCGCCGGCAACTGAGGCCGGGCGTCGTCTCCCAGGGGCCCGCCTCGGCGCGGGCCCCGCGCGTTTCCGGCCCCAGGCGGCCGAGGTCAAGCCCGTGAGCGACCCGCTCCAGCTCCTGCCGCTGTTCCCGCTTCCCGACGCCGTGCTCTTCCCGAAGCTGGCGCTGCCCCTGCACATCTTCGAGCTGCGCTACCGCAAGATGGTGAAGGACGCGCTCGCGGGCGCGGGAGTGATCGGCATGACGCTGCTGCGTCCCGGCTGGCAGGCCGACTACGAAGGGCGGCCGCCCGTGTTCCCGATCGGCTGCGCCGGCCGCATCGAGGACTGCGAGCCGCTGCGCGACGGCCGCTTCAACCTCGTGCTGCGCGGGCTCAGCCGCTTCCGCATCCTCGAGGAGCACGCGGGCGAGCCCTACCGCCTCGCGCGCGTCGAGACGCTGTCCGACCCGCCCGGCGACCCGCGCGCCGCCGAGGCCGCCCGCAAGCGCGTGCTGGCCGCGATCGGCCGCGCGAGCGACGGCCCCTCGCTGCTGGTGACCGAGCCCGGCCTGCCCGACGACGTGTTCGTGAACTCCGTGTCCCAGAGCCTGGAGCTCGAGCCCCTCGAGCGCCAGTCGCTGCTCGACTGCGACGACCTGCTGGCACGCTGCCTGCGGCTCGCCGAGATACTGGAGTTTCGCGCGCTCGAGTCGCTCTACGGCCGCAGCGGCGCGGATTCCATCCACTAGGGCGGCGGCGCCTCCGTCCAAGGCGGTGGATGCTCCCGCGGCGCGGCGCACGCCCGACTTTCCGCGCCTCGCCCGCGTCTCAACGAGCGGAGGCGGAGATGACACCTTTCGCTCGATTCCGTTTGGCCGCGGTCCCGGCGCTGGCGCTCGCCCTGGCGAGCGGCGGCTCCGCGCTGGCCGCCCCGCAGAAGGCCGCGGACAAGCCGGCCGAGAAGTCCGTCGAGAAGGACCGGAACGTCCGCGTGATTCGCATCGGCGGCGGCGCCTTCCTGGGCGTCTCGCTCGAGGAGGTCGGCAAGGACGACGTCGCCCGCTTGAAGCTGCCCGAGGAGCGCGGCGCGATCGTGACGAGCGTGGAGACGGGCTCGCCGGCCGAGAAGGCGGGCCTGCAGAAGGACGACGTCGTGATGGCGTTCCAGGGCGATTCCATCCACACCGCCGCGCAGCTCTCGCGGCTCGTGCGCGAGTCGCCGGCCGGGCGCACGGTCAACCTCGACGTCAGCCGCGGCGGCAGGAGCCAGCGCGTGCAGGCGACCCTCGGCGAGCGCAGCCGTTCCGGCGACTGGCACTTCGAGATGCCGGATCTCGACATCGAGCTGCCGGAGCCGCCGCTTCCTCCCGACGCTCCGGAGGCGCCGCGGGCGCCCTTGCTGCCCCGGATGCGCGCGCCGCGCGCCTTCGGGCCCGACTTCTTCATGGGCGCCTGGGGCGGGCCGCGCAAGCTCGGCATCCAGTACCAGGAGGTCGGCGAGCAGCTCGCGAAGTACTTCCGCCTCGCCGACGACCGCGGCGTGCTGGTCTCGGACGTCGAGCCCGACGGCCCGGCGGCAAAAGCCGGCATGCAGGCGGGCGACGTGATCCTGAAGGTCGGCGAGCGCAGCGTCCGCGACGGCGACGACCTGCGCAGCGCGCTCTCGCGCTCCGAGCCGGGCAGCGAGGTCGGCATCCAGGTGCAGCGCGACGGCAAGCCCGTCGAGCTGAAGGTGACGCTCGGCGGAAGCGAGCAGCGCCGGAAGCAGCGGCGGGGGCCGTCCGCCTGACGGGCGCGCGTCCGAGCCCGGACAGGAGCTTCGACTACTGCGGCGCCGCCTCCTGCGGGGGCGGCGCCGCTTCCGTCTCGGGCGCGGGTTGGCGCTCGAGCGAGAGCAGCTCGAGCGCGAGGCGCGTCGCGCCGACGACGAGGGCCGGCGCCAGCAGCAGGTTGGCGAGCGGCACCAGCAGCGCCAGCAGGCCCGCGAGGCCGAAGCCCAGGCTCTCGGCGCGATGGCGCCGGTGCCAGACGCGGCGCGCCATGAAGTCGAGCCGGCGCCGCGCGAGCGGGCCGTCCGTCAGCTGGAACGCGAGCGCGTGCGCGCCCCACGCGGCCGAGAGCAGCGGTCCCACCGCCGGCACCAGGCCGACGAGCAGGATGAACGGCGAGCGCAGCGCGAAGTAGAGCGCTCCTTTCAGCGACTCGGCGACCTCCCACACGAGCCCCTGCGTGGCCGCGCCCGGCGCGCCCGTCTCCAGGCGCTCGACCGCCACCGAGAGCTGATCGAGGACGGGCGCCGCCAGCAGCAGCCCGAGAGCGAGCCCGAGCAGCAGGCCCATCAGCGGCGCGCCCGCCCACAGGCCGAGCGCCAGCACCAGGCTGGTCAGGCTCCGGCTGCGGCCCGCCTCGCCGCCCAGCGTCTCGTCGAGCCAGGGCACCGCCAGCAGCCCGCCGACGGCGCCGGCGACGAGCAGCGCGCTGGTGAGCGCCGCCGGAGCCGCGGCCAGCGGCCACAGCCTCGGCCGGCGCAGCACGAACGCGAGACCGGCCGGCACGTGCCAGGCGCCGGCCGCGAGGCGGCGGATCAGGCTGGGGGAATCGCGTAGCTTCACGATCGTTTCGCGTGGTCTGGCGCCTTCGCCGGACGCCGCCCGGAACGGTAGCAGAAGAGCGCGCGTGAGGCCCGCGGGGCGCGCGCCGCCGTGCCAGAATCCGTACCAATGGACGACGTCCTCGCGGTCATCCTGGGCGGCGGACGCGGCAGCCGGCTCTTCCCGCTGACGCTCCACCGCAGCAAGCCGGCGGTGCCGATCGGGGGCAAGTATCGGCTGATCGACATCCCGCTCAGCAACTGCATCAACTCCCGCCTGCGCCGGATCTTCGTGCTGACGCAGTACAACTCGCAGAGCCTGAACCGGCACGTCAGCCAGACCTATCGCTTCGACAGCTTCTCGTCGGGCTTCGTCTCCGTGCTCGCTGCGGAGCAGACGGACGAGCGGCCCGACTGGTTCCAGGGCACCGCCGACGCCGTGCGCCAGAGCCTGCGCCACATGCGCGAGCACGCCTCGCGCGAGGTGCTGATCCTGTCGGGCGACCAGCTCTACCAGATGGACTTCCGGCGCATGCTCGAGGCGCACCGGCGCTCGGTGGCGGACGCCACGGTCGCCGTGATCGCGGTGCCCGCGGAGGAGACCTCGGGCTTCGGGATCCTGAAGGTCAACCGCCAGGGCCGCATCGTGCACTTCGAGGAGAAGCCGGGCCCCGAACGCCTGCCCGAGCTGGTCTCGCAGATGGCGGGCTCCGGCCCGAGCTACCTCGCCTCGATGGGGATCTACCTGTTCAACCGCGAGGCGCTCGAGCGCGCGCTCGAGAGCGACAGGGCCGACTTCGGCAAGCACGTGATCCCCGAGATCGTGCCCAAGCTGCGCGTGCAGGCCTACCTGCACAGGGGCTACTGGGAGGACGTCGGCACCATCCGCTCCTACTACGCCGCCAACCTCGCGCTGTGCCGGCCGGTGCCGCCCTTCGACTTCTACGACGCCGCCCGCCCGGTGTACACCCACCCGCGCACGCTGCCGGCGACCAAGATCGAGCAGTGCAGCGTGCGCGAGGCGCTGATCTGCGAGGGCTCGATCGTGATCGGAGCGGAGATCGAGCGCTCGCTGGTCGGCATCCGCTCGCGCATCGGCCGCGGCGCCCGCGTCACGGACAGCGTGCTGCTGGGCGCGGACCTCTACGAGAGCCTCGACGAGCTCGCGCGCGACGCCGCGCGCGGCCTGCCCCCGATCGGGATCGGGGAGGACGCCCTGATCGAGCGCGCGATCGTGGACAAGAACGCCCGCATCGGGCGCGGCGTGCGCATCGTCAACGAGGGCGGCGCGGGCGACCGCGAGGGCGAGGGCTGGTTCGTGCGCGACGGCATCGTGCTCGTCGGCAAGAACGCGGTGATCCCCGACGGCACGGTGATCTGACGATGCCGATCTACGAGTTCGAGTGCGGGAGCTGCCGGCGCAAGACCACGGCCCTCGTGATGTCGCGCGAGCGCGTCAGCGAGGTGCGCTGCAAGCACTGCGGCGGCGCCGATCTCGAGCGCCTGTGGTCGCGCTTCGCCGCGCCGAAGTCCGAGGAGGCGCGCCTCGAGTCGCTGGCCGATCCCGCCGCGCTCGGCGGCCTCGACGAGAACGACCCCGCGAGCGTCGCCCGCTTCATGAAGAAGATGGGCCGCGAGATGGGGGAGGACGCCGGCCCCGAGCTCGACGAGGCGATCGAGGGGTCGCTCGGCGAAGGCGCGCCGGGCGACGACGACGCGGCCGGCGGCGGCTCCACCGGCTCCGACGATCTCTAGCGCGCGCTCGCGGTCAGCGCGTGCGCGCGGCCTCGATCTTGCGGTCGCGCTCCGACTGGAGGCGCTCGCGGTCGCGCCGGTACTCGTCCTCGAGCGCCTCGACCACCGAGGGGTCGGCCGCGGCCTTCATCACGTTCGAGCGGTGCAGGATCTCGCGCTCGGCGAGCTTCGCCTCGTAGACGCGGCGCAGCTCGGCGATCTCGGCCTTCTGCTCGTCGCTGACCGCGCGCTGCTCGACCCCCTCGTCGCGGTCCTTCTGCTTCAGCCGCCGCATCGCCAGCTCGTACGCCGACTTCGGCGCTCCGTCGTCGCTCATCGATTCGTCTCCGGCTGCAGGATCAGGGTGTGGACCGCGGGTCCCGGCAGGAAGGGGGTGGGCTCGCCCCGCAGCCAGGCGGCGTGCCCGTTCCGATAATACGGCGAGAGCGGGTGTCCGCTCTGGCCGCCCGGCATGTGGAACAGCCCCTGCTCCTCCCTGCCTGGCGAGACGACCATGCGCTCCGAGGCGCCGGCGCCCGGCGAGGCCACGCGCGGCATGTGCGAATCGCCCGGCAGCGGGTCGCGCGGCATGTCGAGCCAGCCCGACAGCGCGGGGAGCGCCCGGGCCAGCGGGTGCTGGATGCGCGCCGTGTTGCGAGCGCCCCAGGTGTAGGCCGCAAGCGCCTGGCCGTCCTTGCTGGCGTCGTCGAGAACCGAGGCGAAGGCCTCGCCGAGCAGGGCGTCCCAGCTCGCGTAGCGCGGCGAGAGCAAATGCAGCGGACGCTGGCTCACGAGCGCCCACAGCGGGCCCTCCCAGAGGCGGGTGACCCCCAGGTAGTCGAAGCCCTTCCGCTTCTCCTGCGTCGCGGCGACGAGGGGGCTGAACGCCCGCTGCGCCACGGCCAGGCGGAACTGCCGCACCAGGCGGTAGCCCACCGAGTCGACCGCCGCGCGTCCGCCCCAGGCTTCGACCAGGCGCCGCGCCTCGCTGCGGCGCGGGTCGCGCGCGTCCTCCCTGGCGAGAAGCCCGGCGAGCAGCTTCTGCCAGCGCTCGAGGAAGACCGCGCGGTCGTCGAGCTGCACGGCCAGCAGGTCGCGCTCCGAGGCGCGCTCGAGCCTGGCGAGGTCGTCGCGGATCTGGCCCTGGCGCGCGCCGAGGTCGTAGCCGCCGTGGCCGACGAGCTTCAGCTTCTCGCCGTCGACGACGCGCGCGTTGGCCGTCCAGATGCGGCCCTGCGGCGGATCGACGATGCGGGGGAACTCCTCCGGGGCGAGGTAGCCGTCCCAGCGCTTCGTGCCGTCGGCCCACGACTCGGGCAGCCGGCCCTCGAAGCCCACGCGCCGCGGGATGCGGCCCATGATCGTCCAGCCGATGCGGCCGGCGCGGTCGGCGCACACGAAGTTCTGCGGAGGCGCGCCGATGCCGGCCGCGGAGCGCAGGGCCTCGTCGAGATCCCGCGCCAGCTCGACGCGCACGAGCCCGAGGTTGGCGGCGCCCGGGTCGTGGCCGATCCAGCGCACGGCGAGCGGCCGCCCCGCGACGTCCTCGCCGACGAGGGGGCCGTAGATCGTCTCGCGGATCTCGACGCTCTCCGGCGGGCCTCCGGCGACCGCGATCGTCTGCCGGCTCAGCTCGAAGCGGCGCGGCCCCTCGGGCGTGCGGTAGCTCGCGGCGTCGCCGGGCTCCGTCTCGACCACCACCACGTCGGTCCAGTCGCCCTGGCTGTTCGTGAAGCCCCAGGCGACCTGCCCGTTGCTGCCCGCGATCGTCATCGGCGTGCCGGGCAGCGTCACGCCGGTGACGCGCCAAGGCTGCCCGTCGCGCTGCCACGCGAGCGAGGCCCGGTACCAGATGTTCGGCACGTTGATGCCGAGGTGCATGTCGTCGGCCAGCAGCGCGCCGCCGTGGCTGGAGCGCGCGCCCGCCAGCGCCCAGTTGTTGCTGCCGTAGACGAGCCCGTCGGCCTCACCGCTCGCCGGCAGCCCCGGGCCGGGCACGCGCAGGTCCCCCGCCCGTCGCGCGGGCGCCGCGCGCAGGTCGAGCACGTCGGGTCCCGGGATCGGCGCCGGTGCGAACGGCCGGCCCTCGACCGGCGCGTCCCACTCGGTGCCGAGCGGCGTGAGGAAGGCGAAGAGCGCCGGCGGCAGCGTGTCGCGCAGCAGGCCGAGGCCGGCCTCGTCCGCGCCGTTCTCGTCGTTGAGGTCGAGGTACATCGCGAAGGCCACCAGCAGCGAGTCCTCCTCGCGCCACGGCTCGGGAGCCGCGCGCAGGGCCAGGTACTCGAACGGCCGCGCGCCGAGGGCCGCGAGGCCGGCGTTGGCGCCCGCCGTGTAGGCCGCGATCAGCTCGCGCTCGCCGGGCTCGCCCTGCTCGAGGCTGCGCCGGGCGCGCTCGCGCAGCCGGTGCGTGCGCACCGCGCGGTCGAGCGGCAGGGCCGCGCGGCCCACCAGCGCGGCCAGCTCGCCCGCCGCGCGCCGGCGCAGCAGGTCCATCTGGAAGAAGCGGTCCTGGCCGTGCAGGAAGCCCAGCGCGCGCGCCACGTCGACCCGGTCGCTGCCCAGGACGGTCGGGATCCCGAGGCTGTCGCGGGTCACCGTGACCGGCGCGCGCAGGCCGGCGAGCGCGCGGCCCCCGTCGAGCAGGGGCAGGCTCGCCCGGACGCTCAGCCACAGGCCGGCGGCGAGGATCGGGACGGCGACCAGGAAGAACAGTGCGATGCGAGTGGCGGCGCGGCGCAGCCGGTTCGGAGCGGGCGTGGATGCCAAGAAACCTCCAGGGTCCGGCCGCGGATTCTAGCGGCTCCGAGGCGTGGCAGGCCCTCGACGCGGCGGGCGCCGCGCTCGCCCGCGGCCTGGGCCGCTTCGGCTAGCTCTCTGCGGATCCGGGGCGCTAGCGGGCGGGCGAGTCGGCCGGCGCCGGCTCGACCTCGGCGCCGGCGACGACCTTCAGGCTGAACGGCGGCAGGCCGACCTCGTCCATCGCTCCCAGAAGCTCGGCCACGTCCACGCGCTCGTCGGGCTCCTGGTAGCGGACGTGGACCACGACCTTGCCGCTGGCACGCTCGGCCGTGACGCTGTCGAGCCAGCGCAGCCGGCCGAGCTGGCGCGCCCGGGCCAGCTCGGGGATGCGCTCGCAGGCGTCCTTGCACATGCCGCAGCACATGTGCCGCACGCGGCCTTCCAGGCGGAAGTGGCGCAGCCCGCCGAACTGCATCTGCGACGCGACGAGGCCCTGGGCGCGCAGCGCCTGATCGATCGCGACGAAGTCGATCTGGGCGGGGTCGGCCAGCGAGATGTCGAGCCAGCCCCCGTAGTCGCCCGCCGGCCCCGCCACGTCCGCCTGCTCCTGCGAGCGCAGGTTGCCCTCGCGGACGCGCATCGGCGCGTCCTTGAGCCAGGGCAGGGCCTGGAACGCCTGCTTCACGTCGTCGAGGCAGCCCGTGCAGCAGAGGTGGTTGATCCGCAACGACAGCGGCACCGACGCTGGTGGCGCCTCCACCGTGCCGGCCCACAGGTGCCTGTTGAAGCTGTAGTCGATCCCCATGCAGACGGCGAGCCAGGCGACCGCCAGCACCAGGATCTGCGGGTTCGTCGCGAGCCGGATCTTGCCGTTCATTGGCGCAGCAACGAGCGATCGGTGAACGTCAGGAAATACAGCATCGGCATCACCGCCAGGAAGGCGATCGCGACCGAGACGGCCGCGATCACGGCCATGCGTCTCCCGTGCGAGCCCGAGCGCATCGCCCGCTCGAGACGCTCCACCAGGTGGAACTCGGTGCGCAGGTGGTTCGAGGTCACCACCGCCAGCGCGGCGCCGATCGGGTAGATGTGGGGGATCTCGTCCCAGCCGAAATCCACCAGCGTCAGCTTGGTGAACATCACGATCATGATGGTGCCCCACAGCCGCGTGAAGATCCCCATCATCACCATGAAGCCGCTCATCACCTCGGCCAGCGCGAACGACATCACCCAGGTCTCGCGCCGCAGCGCGGGGTCGGTGCCCATGCTGAAGAAGCCGACCAGCGGGTCGTTCATGATCGCCGGGTAGTTGTCGGCGACGCCGATCGTCAGGTCGTGGTTGTAGATCTTGGCCCAGCCGAGCACGAAGAAGCCGAGCCCGAACACGAAGCGCACCCAGCGGGTCTGCTCCGCGTTGATCCGGGTGATCGCGAGCTTGTGCGACTGCCAGGGCGACATCGCGTAGAGGATGCCGGCGGTCACCACCGGCAGCGCGTCGATCGCGACGAAGGCCCCCCAGCGGAACAGGTAGAGCCAGGTGCCGATCAGGATCGCCCCGCACAGCGGCAGCAGCGTCTGGGTCAGGATCAGGATCGCCAGCGCCACCTGCAGGAACTTGAAGTAGATCGCCGAGCTGGGCTCGAGCGGATAGCTCGGCATCACCAGCGAGTCGTTGGTGGCCGAGTACATCAGCACCAGCGCCGGGCTGCGCAGGAACATGATCACCGACCACTCGCCGACCGCGTAGAACCACGCCGAGCGGACCGGCTTGTCCATCACGAAGCAGGCCAGGTTGTGCAGCAGCCGCTGCGTGCGCCCGCGCAGCGACGCCAGCACCTTGTAGCGGATCAGCTCGTCGAGCGTGTCGCGCAGGAACCAGGCCAGGAAGAACCCGGTCAGCACCAGCGTCACCAGCAGGCCGATCTGGATCATGTTCGGGTCCATCCCGAACGGCTTGCCGGCCTGCTGGCGGAAGAACCAGTCCTGCATCGGGTTCTTCATGTCGTGCTTGATGAAGCGCTCGTGCGCCTCAGCCAGCAGCGGCGGCAGCAGCAACAGCAGCCCGGCGGCCAGGGCGTAGCGAGGTCGCATGCTCATCTGGCGTTCGCTACTGGGCGGAGTACTCGAGGCTGCGGTCGAGCGCCTTCGGGTCGGGGACGATCCAGCGGTTGCCGTCGCGCTTGATCAGGCCGTCGGTCTCGTAGCCGTCGAGCAGCCGGCCCACCGTCTCGGCGTTGGAGCCGACCATCGAGGCCATCTCGCGCACGCTGAGCGCCAGCGAGATGCGCCAGCCGTCGGCCGTCTGCTCGCCGTGACGCTCGAGCAGCTGGCTGAGCAGGTGCAGCACGCGGTACGGCACGTCGCGGAAGGACAGGTCGAGGATGTTCTCGTTCATGCGGCGCAGCCGCCCGGCGCAGGTCACCAGCAGCTCCCAGACGACGGCCGGGCGCTCCTCGCCGAAGGCCTTGAAGGCCTTGCGAGTCAGCACCAGCATCTCGCTGTCCTCGAGCGTCTGCGCGCTGACCGCGCGCGGCAGGCCGTCGATCATGGCCATCTCGCCCACGTCGTCGCCCGGCCTGAGGATCTTGAGGATCCGCTCCTTGCCGTCCTCGGAGGTCTGGAAGACCTTCACCGAGCCCGAGAGCACCAGGTACAGCGAGTCCGAAGGATCGTCCTGGAAGAAGAGGGCGGTGTCGCCGGCGTACCTCTTGCGCTCCGTCAGCGCCCCCAGCCGGTCCAGGTCGTCCTTCGTCAGGCGTTCGAACAGAGAGATACGCGCGAGTTCCTGAATGGCGGCCTCCCTCCCGTGACGATCAGGTTTCGTGAGCGCGCAGTGTGTCACTTTGTCGCGGCGGGCGCAATCCTCTTGTCGGGCCGGCTTGCCGGGCCGGCGCGCGCGCCCGGCGCAGCCCTGAAAGACAGCGCGAACGCCGGCGTGCTACGCTGCGCGGCATACTCATGGCATTCTCGACCGCCCCCGGCCCCGCCGGCCGAGCGACGGCGTCTTTCAGCGCTCCGGGACCGCGCCCGGGGTCAGCGAGCAGTCCTCGATGACGAAGGACCAGGGAGCGAAGGCATGAGACGGATGCTCTCCAGGCGCCCCGTGACGGCGGTGGCGCAAGCTGCGTTCCTGCTCGGGTTCGCCGCCGTGGCGACGGCCGGATCGATCCAGCAGCCCGGCCTGACCGCCGGCATGCCGGAGGGCTTCGGGCGCACCGAGGGCTTCTACAGCGCGTCGATCCTCGACTTCGGGATCCGCAACACCGATCCGAACACCAAGCAGACGGTGGCGATCCCGACCTTCTTCATCTGGTCGACGCCGTGGGACGTCGGCAGCGCCCACGTGTCGTTCAAGGGCGCGCCTCTCGTGGGCGTGGCCCTCGACGCCCCGGGCCTGCGCGAGACGAGGCCTTACAGCCCGTACGCCTCGCTCTGGCTCTCGTGGTTCCTGGGCAACGGCGTCAACCTGTCGCTGGGCGAGGGCGCGCAGATCGGCCTTCGCAACGACCTCACGAAGGCCATCGGCCGCGACTTCACCGCGTTCCAGCAGAACCTCGCGATCAGCTACGTGGACGCCAACTGGAACCTCACGGCCAACGCCTTCTACACCACGGGCCGCACGCGCGAGACCGGCAGCCAGCCGCACACCTTCAACGTCGACCTCACCGCGATCAAGCGCCACTACCGCAAGGAGTACGGCTTCGTCGGCTATGGGCAGTGGGACCTGAACAGCCCCGCCGCGGGCTATCTCGGCGGGGGCCGGAAGCAGAGCGAGCTCGCCGTCGGCGCGCTCTGGGGCTACCTGCTCGGAAACCTGGTCGCGGTGCAGGCGAAGCTCACGACGGACGTCTATCAGAAGAACCTCGGAGGCCGCGACACACGGCTTTGGGTGCAAGTCATGCTCCCAGTGTGGACGCCGCGGGCCCCCAAGCCGCGCAACGCGCCCTGAGGCGCGCCGCGCACCTTCCGGAGCACTGCCGATGACCCAGACCCGACGCGTGACCCGGCTGGCCAGCCTGGCGATCACCCTCGCAGCCGCACAGTGGGCGGCGGCGCAGGGCGCGAGCATCGACACCGAGCTGCGCGCCATCGTCACCCGGCACGGACTCAAAGGCGACGCGGTCCTCAGCCGCGTGGATCCGATTCCGCCGCTCGACGACCCGCTGGTGGTTCTCGGCAAGGCGCTCTTCTTCACGAAGGCCCTGAGCGCGAACCGCCAGGTGGCCTGCGTGAGCTGCCACCATCCCTTCTTCGGTTTCGGGGACGGCCTGCCGCTGCCGGTGGGCGTCGACGCGGAGGTGCCCGAGCTGCTGGGGCCCGGGCGCAAGCGCCAGAAGACGGGTCCCGACCAGGTTCCCAAGTTCGGCAAGGGCGATGCGCCGATGCCGCGCAACTCTCCCACGCTGATCGGCCTCGCCTTCTGGGACCAGTCCATCACCTGGGACGGCACGGTCTTCAGCGAGACGGGCACGCCCGGCATGAGCGGCGTCGACGGGCGGATCCTGGCGCCGGTGGACACGCCTCCGGTTCGGGGCATGTTCACCAACCACATGCTGCCCCGTTCGGACTACGTCAGCTACGAGCGCAAGTTCGACAAGGGGATGCCCCTCAGCTCCGGCCACGGGATGTTCCCGACGGCCGTGAACGCGGCGATGCGCGGCAGCGCCTTCGGCGCGGCGAACGCGCCCAACACGCCGCTGCAGACCGACATGGAGGTTCGCGAGGCGCTCGCGGCCAGCATCGGCAACTACGGCTCCGGGCGCGAGGGCGCCCCGCTGCCGAAGAACGAATGGCGCCCGCTCTTCCGCAAGGCCTTCGACGATCCGACCGGCCCGGTCGAGAAGCTGGTCACGGCCAACAAGATCTCGGTCGCGATCGCGGCGTACGAGCGGACGATGACCTTCACCGACACGCCGTGGAAGGCCTATGTGCAGGGCGCCGACGGCGCCATCGGCGCGGCGGCGAAGCGGGGCGCGCTGCTCTTCTACAAGCCGATCGAGGCGGGCGGCGCGAACTGCGCGTCCTGCCATTCCGGCGACTTCTTCACGGACGAGCAGTACTGGGTGCTCGCGGTGCCGCAGATCGGACGCGGCAAGACCGACATCAACAACCGCAAGGACGGCATCGACGACTGGGGGCGCGCGCACGTGACCGGCAACCGCGACGACAAGTACGCCTACCGCACGCAGACGCTGCTGGGCGTCGAGGTCACCGGTCCGTTCGGCCACAGCGGCGTCTTCAACACGCTCGCGCAGGTCGTGCGGCACCACCTGAACGCCGAGAGGTCCGTTCGCGAGTTCGACTGGAAGCAGGTGTCGCTGGACGGCGGGCCGCTCAACCTCAACTTCTCGAAACAGCACACGGAGTCCGCGCTGAAGAAGCTCCTGCAGCAGCGCCGCGCGCGCAAGCCGGGAGTCCTCGCCGACGTGGAGCTCACCGACGCGCAGGTCGGCGACCTCGTGGAGTTCCTGAAGGCGCTGACCGACCCGTGCCTGAAGGACGAGGCGTGCCTGGCGAAGTGGCTGCCCGGTCCGAACGATCCGGACCCCGACGGCCTGCGCCTGTGCGCCCGCGACCGGACCGGAGCGCCGTTGTGGCCCGCGTCCTGCTCGGCCTCCCAGAACCCCTAGGCGGCCGACTCTGGAACACCCCATGGACGGCCACGTCGAGGTGTTCCGCGCGAGCCTGAAGCGCTGCCTCGCGAACGGCGACTTCCTGCGCGCCTTCTACCACCGGTTTCTGGCCTCCTCCGAGGAGGTGCGGCAGAAGTTCGAGGGCTCCGACCTCGAGCGCCAGGCGCAGGTGCTGGCGGACTCGCTCCACATGATCGCCGTCGCCGCGCAATCGCCTCGACCGAGCGACGAGCCGAGCCCGGCGTGGGCCGAGATGGGACGCCTCGCGCGCCTGCACGCTCACGACCGGCTCGACATCCGGCCGGGACTCTACGACCTCTGGCTGCATTGCCTGCTCGAGGCGGCGCGCGCGCACGACCCGGAGTTCTCCCCGCGGATCGAGGAGGACTGGCGCAAGACGCTGGCGGTCGGCATCGAGTACCTGCGCTCGCGTCACGCCTGAGCACCGCGGGTCCTCGCCCGAGCCCAATCTGCCGTCCGCCCGGCTGTCGTATGATGACGGCCTCCGCAAAGCAAACTCACCGACAGCGCTCCCCGAAGGAGCCTTTCCCGGAGGACTCATGTCCAAGCGCTTCCCGTGGCTGCTTCTGTGCTTGCTGGTGGCTGCGGCCGGGCCGGCCGCAGCCCAGGAGAAGCTCGCGTACCTGATCCCCAACCTGTTCGGGCCGGGCGGCCTGACCGTGGACAGCGAGGCGCGCCTGGCGACGGGGGAGACCCACTCGGGCCACTTCAACAGCTCCTTCCAGGCCAGCTTCACGCCGTTCAACACGGCGCTCGCCTCGCAGCTCGCCTCCGTGCCCCTGCCGTCCCCGACCTCGGGCTTCACCTACAGCTTCGACAGCGAGCTCGGCGTCTTCACGCGCTCGACGCGGAGCTTCGGCCCGCTGCTCGCCGAGCGCGCCGAGACCCTGGGAAAGAACCGCGCGACGCTGGCGCTCAGCTACCAGCAGTTCGGCTTCGACTCGCTCGACGGGCTCGACCTCTCGGGCATCCCGACGGTCTTCACGCACGACAACCCGATCGCCGGCACCGGGCGAGACGACGTGATCACCACGCAGAGCTCGATCTCCGCGCAGCTGCGCCAGCTCACCGCGTTTCTCAGCCTGGGGCTCAGCGAGCACGTCGACCTCTCCGTCGCGATCCCGCTGGTGACGGTGGACCTGGCGGTGTCGTCGCGGGCCACGCTGCGCCGGATCGGCACGCGAGACCCGGCGATCCACTTCTTCTTCAGGCCGACGGGCGACAACTACGGCGATCAGACGACCTTCCAGAAAGCGGGGCACGCGACCGGCATCGGCGACGTGGCGCTGCGACTGAAGGGCTCAGTGTGGCGCGGCAGGTCGCTGCACGGCGCCCTGGGCCTGGAGACCCGCCTGCCGACCGGCGACGAGAAGGACCTGCTCGGCTCCGGGGCGCTGACGCTGAAGCCGTTCCTGGTGCTTTCGGCGCCGCGCGGAGTCGTCTCGCCCCATCTGAACGCCGCCTACCAGTGGACCGGCTCGAGCCTGCTGGGCGGCAACATCCTCAGCGGCGAGGAGCAGGACCTCCCGGATCTGGCGCTGCTGACCGCTGGCGTGGACGTGGCGGCCAGCAGCAAGATCACGGTCGCGGCCGACGTGGTGGCGCGGCGAGTGATCGACGGCGAGCGCGTCGTCAGCGACACGTTCACCGCCCTCGACGGCCGCTCGCGCTTCCCGAGCGTGCGCTTCGAGACCGCGAGCTACACGATCGTCGACGGCTCGCTGGGCTTCAAGGCCAACCCGGGCGGAGGCCTCTTGATCGACTTGAACGTGGTCTTCAAGCTCAACGACTCGGGCCTGCGCGACCGGGTGACCCCGCTGTTCGCCGTCGAGTACAGCTTCTAGGCGCCCGCGGCGGGCGGCCTATCGGCTGATGTCGCGGATCACCCAGCCGCCGGCCACCCGACCGAGCTTGAGGACCTGCTTCGAGGACGGCACCGCCTGGCCGGCGACGCTGCCCGAGCGGGTGACGCGCACCGTGGCCTCGTCGCCGTTCACCGCGACCGACTCGATCTCGAATCGGAGCTGCTGGGAGGCGACGGTCGCGAAGGCGTCCTTCAACCGGCGCTCGTCGTCGCCGGAAAGGCCGGGACGCAGGGTCTTGTAGAGGGCGAGGTCCTTCTCCCGGATCGCGCGCTCGAAGCGGTCGAGCAGCTGGCGGACCGCGTCGGTGTCGCTCAGCCTGGGCTTGGCCGCCTGGGCCGGCGACGGCGCGACGACCGGCGTTGCCGCGACCGTTGGCGGCGGCGGGGCGGCCGCGGGCGTCGTCGTGACCCTCGCGGGCGCGACAGGCGCCGCGCTCGGCAGCGTCGTGGCCGCGACGACGGCCCTCGCCGGAGCGGGAGTGGTGCGCGCGGCGGGCGCTTCTCGCTTGCGGCCCTGGGCCGCCTCGTCGGCCAGGGCCTTCAGCCGGCTCTCGAGCTCCGCCGACAGCTCCGCGATCACCGGGTTCCTCGGATCGAGCTCCACGACCCGCGAAAGCGCCCTGCTCGCCGCGGCGGTGTCGCCGGCCGCGGCTGCCTCTCGCGCCGCGCGCGCCGCGCGATCCGCCTCCTCGCGGGCCGCCCTGGCGCGGCGCTGGACGTCGTGCGCCTCGGCGTTCTCCCGCTCGAGCTGCAAGGCGCGCCCCGCCGCGCTGATCGCCCCGTCGAGGTCCTTCAGCTCGAGGCTCCTGCGCGCGAGGTCGAGCTGGGACTGCACGGCGACGGCGACCAGCGCGCGCGCGGCGCCGTCGGCGGCCCCGGGCGCCGGCTCGCGGCGCATCAGCATCAGCGCGGCCCCCCCGAGCACCAGCGTCGCCATCACGCCGAGGCCGACGTGGAGCGCCGTCCTGCCGCCGCCCGCGTCGAGCACGGTCGAGCCCGGCCGGCTGCCGGAGCCGGACCGGGCCGGCGCGCGCCGAACGGACGACGGAGGGACGGTTGCCGCGTTGTGCGCGCTGCTCGTCCCCGCGATGGTCGCGGCCGGATCCTCCGGACTCTGGATCAACGTCTGGGCGTCGCGCAGGGAGGCCGCGGCCTGCTGCTGATCGAGCGTGCCGTCGAGCACCTGACGGCACACTTCGAGCGCCCCCCGCATCGCCCTGCCGTCGGGGAAGCGCTGCGCCGGGCCCTTCGCGAGCGCAGTCTCCACGAACGTGATCAGGATCTCCGGAAGCTCCGGAGACAGCTCACGCAGGGGCGTCGGCTCGGCGTCGGTCACCTGATACAGCACCGAGTGCATGGTCTCGCCGTTGAACGCCCGGCGGCCGCCCAGCAGCTCGTAGAAGACCGCCCCCAGGGCGAAGACGTCGGAGGACGGAGTCACCCGTTCCCCGCGCACCTGCTCGGGCGACATGTAGTTCGGAGTGCCCATCACCGTCCCGGCCCGCGTCATCTCCGACTCGCCGAGGCGGGCGAGCCCGAAGTCCATCACCTTGACGCGGCCGTTGCGCTGGACGTGGATGTTGGCGGGCTTCAGATCGCGGTGGATGACGCCGGTGGAATGCGCGTAGGCCACGCCGTCGAGGATCTGCTCCATCACGGCGAGCTTGGCCTCCAGCGTGTCCGGCTTGCCGCGCCGCAACTGCTGCTTGAGGTCCTCCCCCTCGAGCAGCTCCATCGCCATGAACAGCTGGCCGTTGCCCTCGCCGAACTCGTGCAGGATCACGACGTTCGGATGGTTGAGCCGGGCGGCCGAGCGCGCCTCGCGCAGGAAGCGTTCGCGCAGGTCCACGTCGGCGAGGACGCCGGCGGACATGGTCTTGATGGCGACGAAGCGGTCCAGCACCGTGTCGCGGGCCTTGAAGACCTCGCCCATCGCGCCTTGTCCGATCCGGCCCAGGATCTCGTACTTGCCGATGGCCGGATAGGCTTCGGCCGTCGATCTTTCAGGGCTCTCTGCGGCCATCCGGGATTGGGGGATCATAGCACCCGGCTCCGACCCGCCCGAGGTGACCCGATGTCCGATCGAAACATGATCAGCGCGCCGCTGGCCGGGCTCATCGTCCTCGCCGGGGCACTCACCCCCTACCTCGCGGCCAGCAACGTGATCCCGAGCGACGACTCCGAGTTCGGGGCGCCCCGCTACGTGGTCGCCTGGCTCGTGATCGTGTGCTTCTTCGTCCCGGCCGTCCTGCTGCTCGGCCGCGCGGATCCCGCGAAGCGCGGGGGGCTGGCCTGCCGCTGGCTCGCCGCCTTGGCGCCCACGGCGCTCGCGCTGCACGCGGCCAGCCACGGCCTCACGCGGGCAGGTGGCGTGCGCGCCGCCTGGCTGGCGCTGGCGGCGCTGGTCGCGTGGCTCGGCCTGCACCACTGGCGCCGCCTGGTAGGCACGTTCACGCGCCGCGAGCGCTGACGAGGAGGCGCTCCCCGCCGCATGCTAAGGTGCCGGCTCGAGGCATGAGCGATCTGCCCGCGCGGCCCAGGGACGCGCTCTCCGAGCGCATCCACCTGCTGGGGGACCTGCTCGGCGAGACGCTCGTGGAGCAGGAAGGCCGGGCGCTGTTCGAGCGCGTCGAGGAGGTGCGCGCGCTGGCCAAGGCCGGCCGCGCCGGCGACCTCGCCGCGACGGAGCGCCTGAACGCCCTCGTCGCCGGCCTGCCGCTGGCGGAGGCGCGCGTGGTGGCCAAGGCCTTCGCCTGCTACTTCCAGCTCGTCAACGTGGCCGAGGAGCAGGAACGGCTGCGGGTGTTGCGCGAGCGCGCGCGAGAGTCCCACGCGCGGGGCGAGCCGATGGACGAGAGCCTCGCCGCTGCCCTCGCCGCCCTGCGCGACGGAGGGCTCGCCGGCGCGCAGGTGGGCGACCTGCTGGGCCGGCTCGAGCTGCAGCCGGTGCTGACGGCTCACCCGACCGAGGCCAAGCGGCGCACGGTGCTCTCGAAGCTCGCGCGCATCGGCGACGCCCTCTTCGAGAGCGAGCGCGCCGACGTAGCGCCGGCCGAGAGCGAGGCCTGTCTCGCGCTGCTGCGCGAGGAGATCCTCGCCCTGTGGCAGACCGACGACACGCGCGAGCGCCAGCCGAGCGTTCTCGACGAGGTGCGCAACGGGCTCTACTACTTCGAGTCCACCCTGTTCGAGCTGGCGCCGCGGCTCGAGCGCCGCCTGCGCCGCGCTTTCGAGCAGGTGTTTCCGGGCGAGGCGCTCGCGCGCTGCCGGCCGCTGCGTTTCGGGAGCTGGATCGGCGGCGACCGCGACGGCAACCCGCACGTCACCCCCGAGATCACCGAGCAGACCCTGCGCGAGCACAAGCAGACGGCGCTCCGGCTGCACCGCCGTGCCATCGACCGGCTCCACGGCCATCTCAGCATGGCGGAGCGTCTCGGCGTCAGCTCCGAGCTCGCCGCGAGCCTGGAGCGCGACGCCCGGCTGTTCCCGGACGACGCGGCGCTCGCGGCCGAGCGTTATCCCGCCCAGCCCTACCGGCAGAAGCTCTGGCTGATCTACCGGCGGCTGGGCGTCACGCTCGAGGCCGCGGCCCGGCCCTGGCGCGCCGACCTGCGCCCCCGGGCGGGAGCCTACGCCTCGCCGGCCGAGTACGCGGCGGAGCTGCGTCTGATCGCCGACAGCCTGCGCGCGCACGGCGGGGCGCGCCTTGCCGACGGGCGCTTCGCCGACCTCGCGCTGCAGGCCGAGATCTTCGGCTTCCACCTTGCCGGGCTCGACGTGCGGCAGCACTCGGGCCGCCACCAGCAGGCGCTCGACGAGATCTTCGGCCGCTACGGCCGTCCAGGCTACGCGGCCGAGCCGGAGGAGCGGCGCATCGAGCTGCTGCTGGCCGAGCTCGGGGGCGGCCGGCCGCTGACCCCGGCGCGCCTCGACTTCAGCCCCCACACCAACGAGACGGTGGAGGTCTTCCGCCTGATCCGGCGCGCCCACGAGCGCGTCGGGCCGGCGGCGGTCGACAGCTACGTGGTCAGCATGGCGCGGGGCGTCTCCGACCTGCTGGCGGTGCTGGCGCTGGCACGAGACGCCGGCGTCGCCGGCGGCCTCGACGTGGTGCCGCTGTTCGAGACGATCGACGACCTGCGCGCCGCGCCCGGCGTGCTCGACCGCCTGCTGGGCCTGCCCGTCTGGCAGGCGCAGCTCGCGGCGCGGGGACGGCAACAGCAGGTGATGATCGGTTACAGCGACTCGAACAAGGACGGCGGCTACCTGGCGGCGAGCTGGGAGCTGCACGCCGCGCAGCGCGCGATCCCGGCCGTCTGCGCGCGGCACGGCGTGCGGCTCACGCTGTTCCACGGCCGGGGCGGCTCGATCGGCCGCGGCGGCGGCCCCACCAACCGCGCGATCCAGGCGCAGCCGCCAGAGTCGGTCCAGGGCCGGCTCAAGCTCACCGAGCAGGGCGAGACGGTATGGAGCCGCTACGCGAACCCGGCCCTGGCCGAACGCCACCTCGAGCAGGTCCTGCACGCGCTGATCCTGGCGACGGCGCGTGAGGCGCGGCCGGGAGCCTCGCGCGGGGGTTCGTGGCAGCAGGCGGCGGAGGCGCTCGCCGAGCGGGCGCACGCCGCCTACCGGCGCCTGGTCGACAGCCCTGAGCTGCTGGAGTACTTCCGCAGCGCGACTCCGATCGACGAGATCCCGAACCTCAACATCGGCAGCCGGCCGACCCGCCGCACGGCGGGGACGCGTCTGTCGGACCTGCGCGCGATCCCCTGGGTGTTCGCCTGGACGCAGTCGCGTGTCACGCTGCCCGGCTGGTACGGGCTCGGCAGCGCGGTCGCCGAGTGGGCCGGCGAGGACCGCGCACGCTGGGACCTGCTGGCGCAGATGTACCGCGAGTGGACCTTCTTCCAGACCACGATCGACAACGCCCAGATGTCGCTGCGCAAGGGCGACCCGGCGATCGCCGCTCTCTACGCGGGCCTCGCTCCCGAACCCGCACGCGAGGCCGTGCTGCCGCAGATCGCCGAGGAGCGTCGGCGCACGCAGGGCGCCATCCTGGCGCTCACGGGGCAGAGCGACCTGCTGGATCGGGAGCCCTGGCTGCAGCGTTCGATCCGCGTGCGCAACCCGTACATCGACCCGATGAACGCGCTGCAGGTCGCGCTGCTGCGCCGGCTGCGCGGCCTCGCTCCGGGCCCCGAGGCCGAGGCCGTGCGCGAGATCGTGCTGCTGACGGTCAACGGCGTCGCCGCCGGCCTGCGCAACACCGGCTGATTCGCGAGTCGGCCCGTCCGCTATCGCGTCAGCCAGGCCGCGACGAACAGCGCCAGCGAGAGCCGAATCAGATGCCCTTCAGCTCGATGCGCGGGTTCTGGCGCTTCAGCTCCGCGATCAGCTCGTGCATGCCGTTCAGCTTGGGATCGAAGCGGACCTTGCCGTCGGCGTGCTTCAGCACGAAGACGGCGCCCTTCATCGCGTCCGAGGGCGCGATCGAGACGATGTCGAGGATGCCGACGCGCTGCGAGCGCAGCGGAGACACGAGCTCGATCTTGCCGTCGTCCTCCAGCCGGATCTCGGTCGCGGTGCCGCCCAGGACCCAGAGGTTGACGCCGATGATCGCCAGCGCGGCCAGGAACACCGGAAACGGCGGCCCCGCCGGGATACCGTTTCCGAGCGACCACACGAGGCCCGCGAGCGCCGCCACGCCGAGGAGGCCCAGCAGGATCAGCGGCATGCGCGTGAGGCGCCGCTGGTAGTGGCTGTACACCTTCATCGCAACCTGCTTCCGCCGCGGGCCTGATCGTTAGGCGCCCGGCCCGATCGCCCGCAGGCCCAGCCGCACCTCGGCCTCGCGCAGCTTGCGCATGCTCGCGAAGCCGCCCCAGATGCCGAACAGCGCGAAGGCGTGGAAGCCGACGCTCCACCAGTCCTGCACCAGCAGGAAGATCAGGGCGTCGAACGCATAGAGCAGCATGCCGATCACGAAGGCCCAGGCGCGCTGCTTGCCGGCCTGCCAGCCCATCAGCGCGAAGAAGCCCGCGACCGTCAGGTCGAGCGCCAGCGCGATGGCGCGCAGCACGGTGCCGGCGCCTCCTTCCGAGCCCTCCGACGCGCCGGTCGCGATCGCATCGAACACCTGGGTCATGCCGAGGCCGATCACGAAGCTGCGGTCGCTGCCCGAAAGCTGGATCACGGAGTTCACCACCGACAGCGCGGCGATCCAGTAGAACCAGCCCGCGCCCGAGCGCACCGCCTTCTCGAGCGGCTCCGTCACCTGTCTCGGATCGGGTGTGGCCGAGACCGGCCCCGTCGCTTCGACTCCCATCGTCGCCCCCCGGCTCCGCGCCCGGAGCCTCGATGGGCGCGACGATACCAGCAACGGGGCGAGACCGGACGAGCTAGTAGCGCTGCTCCGCCCGGACCTCGTAATGGGCCGAGGTGGCGTCGAAGCGGGCGAGCAGGCGCCGCGCGGCCTCCGGCACGTGCGCCCGCTCGTAGTCCTCGCCCGTGAAGCCCCGCACGTCCTCGATCGACCGGAACGTCATGACGGTCATGAACTCCTGCTCGCCCGAGGGCAGCGACCGGCGCAGGAGCTGGATGCCCGCGTAGCCCGTCACCTTCATCGCGGCGATGTCCGGGAAGACCTGCTCCTTCAGCAGCCGCTCGTAGGCGTCCCCGTTCTCGGCCGTCGTCCATCCCCGCCAGATCCTGCGGATCATCGCCTCGCCTCCCATCCTCTGCCCCGTCGCCCGTTCGCGTCCGTGGGCTCCTGCGGCGGACGCGGGCTTCACTTCGGCCGGAATGCGCTGGCGGGCGTGTTCACCAGCTGCGCCGCGCTGGCGCCTGCGTGCTCGGCTTGATAGGCCTCCACCAGCCGGTACCCGAGCGTGTAGCCGGCCCAGCGGGGGAGCGTCGCGCTGCGCACGAAGAACCAGCGCTCGTGCGAGTACGAGGTCGAGTCGAGCTCCGGCCGGGCGAGATCCAGGTAGAGGGCCGTCTCCTGCCTCGAGAAGGCATCGCTCCACGGCGGCACGGGCGCGCCGAGGAGCTCGATCGCGAAGCGGTCGGCCAGCCCCTCGGACACCATCGCCTCGAGCAGCGTGCGGCCGTAGCCCGGTCCGCGCCAGCGCTTCGCGTGATGCAGCTCGTGCGCCAGCATCGGCGGCAGGCGGCTCGGCAGCAGTTGCGCGAGCTCGGGGAACGCGGGATCGACGTGGAGCTGCACCGTGCGCCCGTCGGGCGTGAAGCCGCCGACGCCCCAGCCGCCGATCGCCCGGCTCGCGTCCGCCGACACGCTGATCGTGACGCCGTCGAGCGGCAGCGCCGGGGTCACGCGCGCCAGCGTCGCCGTGAGCATCTCGTGGATCGCCGACTGGTGGCTTCGCAGCCGACCCTCCGGATCGTCGAAGCGGATCTGGTTCGAGCCGACGACGCTCGGCTGGGCCGGGGCCTCGCCGCCACACGCGGCTCCCGCCGTCAGCAAAGCGAGCAGCGCGGCGTTCAACACTTTGGTCGCGAGCTTGCGCATTCCACGACGATTATCGCTCGCCCGTCTTCACCGCGATGTTCGCGACGCTCGAGCCTCGCGCAGGATGCGCACGCCGCCGCGAACCACGAGCCCGCAGACGAGCAGGCCGATCACGAGGTCCGGAAGCCTCGAGCCCGTGAGCGCGACGAGCGCGCCGGCCAGGATCACGCCCAGGTTCGCCTGCACGTCGGTGGTCGAGAAGATCCAGCTCGCGCGCATGTGCACCTCGCCGTGGCGGTGGCGCCGGAGCAGGAGGACGCAGGCCGCGTTGGCGCAGAGGGCCAGCAGCGAGATGCCGATCATCAGGCCCGAGGCCGGCTCGCTGCCGTGGACCCAGCGCCGGCCGGTCTCGACGACGACGCCCGCGGCGAGGCAGAGCTGGATCGCGCCGCTCGCCGCCGCGGCCCGCGCCTTTCGCCGCGCGGAAGCGCCCACGGCCAGCAGCGACGCGGTGTAGACGCCCGCGTCGGCGAGCATGTCGAGCGAGTCGGCGATCAGGCCCATCGAGTCGCCGATCCAGCCGGCCACGAGCTCGACGCCGAACATCACGGCGTTGATCGCGAGCAACAGGCGAAGCGTGCGCTTCTCGCTGGCGATCGCCTCCGGCGTCACCTCCGTCGCTCGGTCGCCGCGATCGGGTCCGGCACGGCGGCGGTCAGGCGCGCACGACGCTGCAGTCGTAGCAGCCGGGCCTGCGGACGAAGATCGGGCCGGAGGAGCGATAGGGCGAGGCCACGTCGTGATGCGTGAACGGGAGCAGGACCACGGTCTCGCCGACCTTGGCGTCGGCAGGGCTCACGCGGCAGGGGAAGCCCGGCTTCTCGTCGACGATCATCCGGCGGGCGCCGATCGCCGCCAGCTCGGCGTCGCTCCGGCCGAACAGCGGCTCGAATCCGTCGGACGGCAACGCGACGAATCGGAACGACGTGCTCATGCCCACCCTCCAGGATCCGACCTTGCCGCAGGGTCGGCATCATAATGCGCGGCTGATCAGGAGGAAGCGGTGAGGACGAGCGTCGATGGCTCGGCCGGCTACGTCGCGATCGAGAGGGTCGAAGGCTCCCTGCGCGGCCGCAAGGGAGGCTTCACGCTGCTGCATCAGGGGACGATGCGGCAGGGCGGCGAGTCTCAGCTGGCGATCGTGATCGTCCCGGATTCGGCAACCAGGGATCTGACGGGCCTCGCCGGCAGGATGACGATCGTGATCGCCGACGGCAGGCACTCCGGACGCCCTCGACTACACGCTCCCGGAAGCTCGCTGGAGGCTAGGACGCGCGGCGGCGGCGCGCCCGCTGCAAGGCCGCGCCGTACACGAGCGCGTTGATCAGGATCACGAGCGCCGCCAGAACCCACTGCGCCTCCGGCGTCAGCGCTTCCGGATACAGGATCGGGAGCAGGTAGTGCTCGATGAAGCCGTCCGCGTATCCCTCCCTCCCGGCCAGCAGCAGCAGGCGATTCTCCAGCGGCGTCAGTGGGCAGACCGCGCCGGGAGCGAGCTCGACATACAGGCCCCACGCGACGCACGCGAGATGCGGAGCCGCGAGCCAGCGGATGCGGTACGCGAGAAGGCCTCCAGCGAGGACGTAGACGATGAAGAGGAGGTGGGCTCCCAGCGTCAGATCGGCGAGCACCCGATAGTGCATCGAGGACGCCCTTCGAAAGACCTCTCAGCGCCTGAGCTTCAGGCCGATGCGCACCCAGTAGCCTGGAGCGGCGGGCACGGGAAGGCTGCCGTCCTTCAGCGAGTCGCGAAGGCAGACCGCCAGGTTCGTCTCGGGGCTGACGAGAGCCTCCTCGATGCGCCCGTTGATGGACAGCTTCACCAGAACCTCGAAGTCGCGAAGGTCCGGCTTCTTGACCTGTTTCGCGCACGCCGACAGACGCGGGCCGTAGCTCGTCCCGAACCTCTGGCCGACGCTCGCCTCGAACGCCTGGCCGGCGGGGCTCCCGGCGTTGCGCCGCGCCTCGGCGAGCGCGGCCTCGAAGCTCGGCCTCTCGTACGCCGACGTGGGCGGCGCAAGGGACACGGTCGCGGCCGCGAGACCGCAAAGGAGAAGCACGCCAGCCCTCGCCACCTGGGGTCAGTCCTCGCTCGTGTCTGCCGGCGGTCGGCTGCCCTTGTCGAGCTCCGACTTGATCGCGGCGAAGGCCCGCTCGCCCAGCCAGTCCCCGAGCACGGGAGCAGCGCGATTGACCCAGTCGGCCGCTCGCCACCACCAGGGAACGATGATTCGGCCCCGGTTGCGGGCCACCTGGTCGAGCACCTTGGGTGCGAACACGTCGGGAGCCATGGCGTGCAGGCGTCGCATCAAGTATTCGAGGAACTCGGGCGACGGACGCCGCAAGTACCGGCCGAAAGCGCCGCCGTCGGCGATCGGGGTGCGGACGATCCCCGGGCAGAGCGCGCTCACGCGGACGCCGTAGCGGGCGGCCTCCGCGCGCAGCGAACGCGAGAGGCCGACCACCGCGTGCTTGCTCATGCCGTACGCGGAGACGAAAGGCGCGGGCATCAGGCCGGCCATCGATGCCGTGTTCACTAGGTGGCCAAAGCCCTGCCGCACCATGCGCGGATACGCAGCGTGCACTCCGTGGACGACGCCCAGCACGTTGACGTCGAGGATGTCGCGCCAGTCCTGCAACGAGAAGTCGATGACCTCCCCAGCCACGGCGATGCCCGCGTTGTTGAACAGGTAGTCGAGGCGGCCGTGGCTGGAGAAGACCCGTTCCACGACCGAACCGAAGGCGACCGCGTCGCGCACGTCCAGCGTCTCGTGCTCCGCGTCGCCGCTCGCGGCGCGGATGGCCGCGGCCACGCGCGCGGCCTCTTCGCCCCGGCGGTCCGTGACCACGACCCGCGCGCCCCGCGCGGCCAGGGCCTTGGAGAGCGCCTCTCCGATGCCGGACCCAGCCCCGGTCACGAGAGCGGTGGCACCCGCGAACGTGCGCAGCCGGGGCGGCTCCCCAGCGACCGGCAGGCGTCGGCCCATGCGCGCTCCTTCTTCGCCCCGGCGGGCGCTTGCCCAGGATAGCGCCGCGCGCCGGTTCGCTGGTCAGTACGCGATCAGCTCCCGCAGCGTCGGCAGCAGCCGGCCCTGCGGCGAGTAGACGGCCTCGAGCGCCTTGGCGAACGGCACGGGCGTGTCGAGCGCGCCGAGACGGAAGACCGGCGCGTCGAGCCACTCGAAGGCCTCGTGGCCGACGACCGCGGCGACCTCGCCGCCGAAGCCCCCGGTGGTGGGCGCCTCGTGCAGCACCAGGCAGCGGCCGGTGCGCCGCACCGAGGCCAGCACCGTCTCGACGTCCCACGGCAGCAGCGAGCGCAGGTCGATCACCTCGACCTCGACACCTTCGGCCGCGAGCGCACGCGCCGCGTCGAGCGCCCAGTGCAGGCCGACGGCGTAGGTCACGACGGTGGCGTGGCGGCCCGCGCGCGCCACATGGGCGCGCCCGATCGGCAGCGTGTAGTGGCCGTCGGGGACCGGCCCCTTCAGCGAGCGGTAGAGCTGCTTGTGCTCGAGGTACAGGATCGGGTTGCCGTCCTCGAAGGCCGCGAGCAGCAGGCCCTTGGCGTCGTAGGGCGTCGCCGGTGCCAGCACCTTGAGCCCGGCCACGTGCGTGAACCACGCCTCCGGGTTCTGCGAATGGAAGGGCCCGGCGCCGGTGCCCCCGCCCACGGGCACGCGCATCACCAGCGGCACGCCCGCGCCCCAGCGGAAGTGGTTCTTCGCCAGGTTGTTGACGATCTGGTTGAAGCCGCACGAGATGAAGTCGCCGAACTGCATCTCGACCATCGGCCGCATCCCGCCCAGAGCCAGGCCCATCGCGCAGCCGATGGCGCCCGACTCGATGATCGGCGTGTTGCGCACGCGCGGCTTGCCGAACTCCTCGACGAAGCCCTCGGTCACCTTGAAGACGCCGCCGTACTCGGCGATGTCCTGGCCGAGCAGCACGACCTGCGGGTCGCGCCGCATCGCCTCGCGCAGGGCGTCGCTGATCGCGTCCAGGTAGCGGCGCGGCGCCGCGGCCGCCAGCGCCTGGGCGGAGGGCGGCTGCGGGCGCAGCCGCGACGGAGCGTAGACGTCGGCCAGCTTCTCCGCGGCGCTCGAGCGCGGCTCGGGCGCCTCGAGCGCGCGGTCCACCTCGCTGTCGATGCGCGTCTGGTAGGAGCGGCGCACGGCGGCGCTTTCCTCGGCGCTCAGCAGGCCGCGCTCTCGCAGCAGCTCCTCGAAGCGCCGGATCGGGTCCCTGCGCGCCCACTCCTCGAGCAGCGCCGCCGGCACGTAGTCGGTGCCCGAGGCTTCCTCGTGGCCGCGCATGCGGAAGGTCTTGAACTCGAGCAGCGTCGGGCCCTCGCCGCGGCGCCCGCGCGCCGCCGCCTGCTGCACCGCCGCGTAGACGGCCAGCACGTCGTTGCCGTCCACCACGAGGCCGGGGATGCCGTAGCCCACGCCGCGATCCGCCAGGTCGTCGCACGCGTACTGCTCGCGGGCCGGCGTCGACAGCCCGTACTGGTTGTTCTCGATCACGAACAGGACCGGCAGCTTCCAGACGGCCGCCAGGTTGACCGCCTCGTGGAAGTCGCCCTCGCTGGTGGCGCCGTCGCCGGTGAAGGCGGCCGCCACGCGGTCGCGGCCCTGCAGCCGGGCCGCCAGCGCCAGGCCGTCAGCCACCGGCAGCATCGCGCCGAGGTGGCTGATCATGCCGACGATGCCCTTCTCCAGGTGGCCGAAGTGGAAGGTGCGGTCGCGGCCCTTGGTGAAGCCGCCTTCGCGGCCGAGCAACTGGCGGAACAGGCGCGGCAGGTCGAGCTCGCGCGTCGTGAAGACGCCGAGGTTCCGGTGCATCGGCAGCACCACGTCGTCCTCGCGCAGCGCCGCGGTCACGCCGACGGCGATCGCCTCCTGGCCGATGCCCGAGAACCACTTCGAGAGCTTGCCCTGCCGCAGCAGGACGAGCATCTTCTCCTCGATCAGGCGCGGCAGCAGCAGCGCCCGATACAGCCGCAGCAGCTCCTCCGCGGGCAGCTCGAGCCCGTGGATCAGGGGCAGCGGCGTGGAGGGACCCGCGGTCGTCTCGCTCACGCCGCAGATTCTAGCGGGAGCGGCCGGTCGGCCCGGTCAGGACAGCTCGAGACAGGGCCGCCGCCGCCGCTCGCCGCCGCGTCGCTCGTCCGGCTGGGTCCCTCGCAGCTCGCCCGCGCGCCGCTCGGCCTGGCGGCGATCGACGATCACGCGCACCGGGGGCTGCCCGCGCAGGATCTCGCGCACGGTGTCGGCCATCGACGCGCAGTCGCGGCTGACGACCAGCACCGGCTCCTTCTGCCAGGCATGCCGGTCGCGGCAGGGGCTGCACATGCCGTGGCTGACGTCCGCCTGCTCGAGCGGCTCGCGCTGGCCCATGAAGCGCTCGCACCAGGCGCACACGACGATCACGCGCGCACTCGCATTCGATCGGACCCTCGGCGGAATCTCGCGGAACCTAACACGGCGCCCGGAGGTTGTGAAGAGCGGAGCCCGCCTAGCGGGAGGGACCCGAGCGAGCGCCCGAGGCGTCCGGGCTGGTGGCGCGTGCCACGTAGTACTCCTCGAGGATCTCGCGGATGCGCGCGTGGCGCTCGCAGAGGGCGTCGAGGGCCGGCTTGTCCAGCTCGAGCAGCTCGCAGGGCTCCTTCGCCGTGACCGTGGCCGTGCGCGGCTTGCCCGAGACGGCGGCCATCTCCCCGAAGAAAGCGCCGGCGCCCAGCTCCGCGAGACGCACGTTGCGGCCCGCCGCGTTGCGCACCGACACCTTGACGCTGCCGGCCGTGAGGATGAACAGGCTCTGGCCCGGCTCGCCCTCGGTCACCACCACGTCGCCGGCGTCGAAGCAGAGCAGGCGGAACTCGCGGATCAGCTCGAACAGCTCCTCCTCTGCGAAGCCGGCGAAGAGCGGGCTCGCCCTCAGCCCGCCGACGTAGCCGGGGCCGACGTTCGCCGGCGCCAGCAGCTCCGGCGCCTGATCCTTCGGCGCGACCACGTCGCGCACGACGTCCACGATCCAGTTGTCGAAGAAGGCGGCGGTGTGGCCGGGCTTGCCGCGCGGCGGCAGGGTCAGCTCGCCCCGCGGCGGCAGCGTCCCTTCGCCCGGCGCCGCCGGCTTCGGCGCGGCCCTGCCCTTCTTCGCCTTGCCGACGCCCGGCTTGGCGCCCTTCATCTTGAGGGGCGCCAGGTTGACCTCTTCGACGTTGCGCTTGCGGATCGCCTCGATCTTCTTGAGGATGGCGATCGCCTTCTCGGGGTAGCCGGCCTTGGCCAGCTCGTCGGCCAGGCCCACCAGCAGCGGCACGGCCTCCTCGTCCTTGCCCGACTTGACCAGCAGGTCCGCGAAGCGCAGCCGCATCCGCGGCTCCCAGCGGCTCTCGCCGAAGTAGGCCTCCAGCACCTCGATCGCGCGCTGGCGCGACGACGGGTCGATCCTCACGGTGCGGATGGCGGCCGCCTCGGGGCTCGAGGCACGCTGGATATAGCGGTCCTCGAGCAGCTGGCGCACCCGCGGGTGGCTGCGCGCGATGCGGTCGATCGTGCGCTTGTCGAGCTCCAGCATCTCCACGGGGGCGGCCGCCACCACTGTCGCCGTGCGCGGGCGGCCCGAGAGGCTGCCGATCTCGCCGAAGAACTCGTTCTCGCCCAGCCGGCCCATCTCGAAGTTGTGGCCCGTCGGGTTGCGCACGAACACGCGCACGCTGCCGCTCGAGACCACGAAGATGCTGTCGCCGGGCTCGCCCTCGGTGATCACCACGTCTCCCGGCTCGAACATGCGCAGCCTCATGCCGCGCACGACGGCCAGCAGCTCCTCCTCGGAGAGGTCCTTCAGCAGCGGGTGAGAGGCGAACTGCTGCGCGCTCTCGAGCACGCCGCGCGTGCGCACGGGCGCGCCGTCTCGCACGGGCGCCTCGTCGGCGAGGGCTCCCACTTGCGCCGGCCCCGGCGAAGGCGCCGCCGCCGGCAGCGGCTGGTGCAGGACCTCTTCCAGCAGGTCGAGCATCTTCTCCTGGAAGGCTTCGCGAGAGAGGTCCTCGCCCGGCGCCGGGGCTTCCAGCTCGGCCAGCGGATCCGAGACGGGGCGCTCGCGGGCGGGCTCCGGCTCGGCTGACTCGGCGACCACGAGCGGCTCCGGCTCGACGGAGATCTCAGGCTCGCCCCCCGCCGCCACCTCGGGCTCCGGCTCGATCTCCGGCTCGCGGCCGGCCGCCTCCGGCTCTTTCGAGGGCTCCGGCTCCGCGATGATCTCCGGCTCGACGGCGACCTCGGACTCGACCGTGATCTCGGGCTCCGTCTCGGCCCGGGGCTCGCCCGGGCCCGCCCCTTCGGCCTCGACCACGGGTGTCGGTTCGTGCGGCGGCGCGGCCTCGGGCTCGCCGCCAGCGACGGGCAGCGACGAAAGGAAGCGCTTGAACGCCCCGCGGATCCGGCTCGTCACGCCGCGCGCGGGCGCCGGCTCCAGCGCCGGCACCGGCTCCGCGACGGGCGCCGCCTCGCCCCCCGCGGCTTCGCTCTCGGAAGGCTGGCTCTCGACCCTGGCCGTCTCGGCTTCCGGCTCGATCTCGGGCTCGACTTCCGGCTCGGCCTCCGGGCGCGCTTCGGCCTCCGCCGCGGTCGCGGCGGGTGCTTCCGCGGCTCCGGCCTCGGACGGCACGTCGACGTCGAGCGACGGGTGCGGCGCGGGCGCCTCTCGCCCCGCCGCAGGCGCCGGCTCCGGCTCCGCCTGCTGCGCAGCCTCAGCCGCCTGCGTCGTCTCCTCCGGCCGCCCGTGGCGGGGTGGGGCTCGCCGCCGCGGACCGCGCCTCTTGCCCGTCACGGCCTCGGGCCAGACGAACGCCGCATCGTCGAGCGCGGGAGGGGCAGCCGCCTGTTCCGGTGCCGCAGGTTCCGGTGGGGAAGGCTCCCGGCCCGCAGGCTCGGGCGCCGCAGCTTCGGGCGCCGCGGCCTCGAGCGCGGGTTCCCCGTCCTGGATCTCTTCCATGCCGAAGAGGGGCTCACCGGCCGCCGCCGCTGCGCGCACCGGGATCGCCACGTCCTTCAGCACGCGGTACTGCCGATGCACCAGCTCGGCCAGCATCCCTTCGATGTGCGGCATCCCGGGCTCGATCTTGTCGGCCCGCTTCAGGATCGCGACGGCCTTCGTGTGGAAGCCGTCCCGTGCCAGCTCCTCGGCCAGGGCGACGAGCACCGGCACCGCCTCCCGGCTGCGGCCGGCGAGCACCAGCAGATCCACGAACTGCAGGCGGGTCTGCACGTTGGGCGGGCGCTCCGCGAACTGTCCGCGCAACACCTCGATCGCCCGCGAGTACTTCTTGCGGGCGATCAGCTCGCTGACGTCCGCGCGGTCGCGATTGCCGCCGAGCCAGTCGAGAACCATGTGTCAGCCGCGCCGTGAGGCTACGTCGCGTCTCGCGCGGGTGTCAACGCGCCCGCTCGCCGCTCACGGCTTCGCGGCGGAGCCGGGCGGGATCGGCTCGCCGCCGCTCGGCGGGCGCACGCGCACGATGTCGTCGCGGTAGATGCGGATCGCCGACAGCACCAGCGAGATCACCAGCGGCCCGACCAGGAAGCCGAGCGGCCCGAAAGCGAGCACGCCGCCCAGCACGGCGACGAAGCCGATCAGCGGGTGGATGCTGGCCGAGCCCCGCAGGATCAGCGGCTTCACCACGTTGTCGATGCCGCTGATCACCACGAGGCCGTAGATGCCGAGCCCGATCGCCGGCCCGGCGGGCCCGGTCGACGCGAGATAGACGACCGCCGGCACCCAGCCGAGCGGCGACCCGATCACGGGCACCAGAGCCGCGAAGACGACGATCACGCCCCAGGTGAGCGGGTTGGGAACGCCGAACAGCGCGAAGCCGAGGCCGGCCAGGATGCCCTGCGCGAGCGGGACCACGATCATCGCCTGCAGCACGGCCTTCACCGTGCGCGCGACGTGGTCGAGCATCTGCGTCTCCTGGTCGTCCGAGAAGGGCGAGATGCGGCGCAGCTCCCTGACCAGCTTGGCGCCGTCGAGCAGCAGGAAGAACAGGCCCAGCAGGAACACGGTGAGGTCGAACAGCGCGGTGCCGATGCCCGCCAGCATGCTCTGGACGGTCGAGGTGGTCCAGGCCGCGATGCGCGACAGCAGATCGGAGACGATCGGCATCGGGCCGCCGCCCTCGGCCTGCAGCCACGGCCGCAGCCAGGGGTAGCGCTCGGGCAGCGCCTCCTCGACCAGCCGCCGCAGCTCCGCCGTCTGGAGCTTCGGCCGCAGCTCGGTGAGGAACGAGCCGACCTGGCCTCCGAGGAACACCAGCGAGCTCAGGATCGGCACCAGGATCAGCACCGCGGTCAGCAGCACCAGGATCGCCGCCGAGAGCGTCGCGCGGCCGCGCAACGCCGAGGTCAGCCGCCTGTGGGCGGGCCACAGCAGCAGCGTGACCGAGGCGGCGACCACCAGGTCGAGCAGGAAGGGCCTGAAGACCTGGTAGGCGAGCACCACCACCAGCAGCAGGAAGGCGACGATCGGCGCGATCAGCTGGGGCGCGGGCGGGCCGGGCAGGGTGCGCGGGCGGGTGTCGGGCATGGCGCTTTGGCAGCAACGAGGATACTGCACTCGGCCGGTCCAAAGGGATCATGGGGGCGCCGGATCGCGCTTGCTAGACTGCCCGCCAATGACCAAGAGCCGCGGCGAACCCGCCATACTCTTCACGGGATTCCCAGGCTTCATCGGCGCGCGGCTGATCCCGAAGCTGCTCGCGCTGCGGCCGGGGACCGTGTTCCACCTGCTCGTGCAGGAGCGCTTCCACGACCTCGCCAGGCAGGAGGTCAAGCGCCTCGAGCACCACCACCCGGACGCGAAGGGCCGGCTCAAGCTCGTGCTCGGGGACATCACGGCGCCCGGCCTCGGCATCGAGGCCGAGGCCGCCAAGGCGCTGAAGCGCGACCTGGCGGGCTGCTACCATCTCGCGGCCGTCTACGACCTGGCCGTCAAGCGCGACCTCGCGCACCGCATCAACGTGCTCGGCACGCGCCACGTGCTGGCCTTCCTCGGCGAGGCGAAGCGCTTCGAGAAGCTCGACTACGTCTCGACCGCCTACGTGTCGGGCAGCGCGCGCGGCATCTACCGCGAGACGGACCTCGACGTGGGCCAGTCCTTCAAGAACCACTACGAGGAAACCAAGTTCCTCGCCGAGGTCGAGGTCGCGAAGAGCGGCGTGCCCGCCGCGATCTACCGCCCGGGAGTCGTGGTGGGGGACTCGAAGACCGGCGAGACCGCCAAGTTCGACGGGCCCTACTACGTCGTCTCCGCGATGGAGAAGCTGCCCTCGCCCGGCGCCTTCATGCGCATCGGCTCGGGCGGCCACCCGGTGAACCTGGTGCCGGTCGACTTCGTGATCGACGCGCTGGCGCGGCTGTCGGCGAGCCCCAAGAGCCGCGGCAGGACCTACCACCTGACCGACCCGAGCCCGCTCACCTCCCTGGAGCTGGCCCAGCTCTTCGCGCGCATCCTGAAGCGCCACTTCGTGTTCGTGCCCGTGCCGATGCTGGTGGCGAAAGCGATGCTGGCCGCGGGCCCTCTCGCTGATTACCTGCAGCTGCCGGTCCAGGCCCTCGACTACTTCGACAATCCGGTTCGCTACGACGCGACTCAGGCGAGCCACGACCTCGCCCAGTTCGACATCACCTGCCCGCGCTTCTCCGACTACGCCCCAAAGCTGATCGAGTTCTACAAGCACAAAAAGAAGGAAATCCGCCGCACCGCGATGGTCTGAGCGGCCGCCGCCTGGGTGTAGGGGTGGGGGTCGCCGGGCGACCGGCCCCAATCTGTGGGATGAGCCGCGGGTCTGACGTGCTAGGCTCGAGCCTCGTGAAATCTGCGCTCGCGGCCGTCGCCGTCCTGCTCGTGATCGCCGCCTGCGGGGGGTTGAAGGAAACCCAGGTTCCCGAGTTCGTCAACCCCGCGCCGGTGCCGTCGCTGCCGCCGATCACGGGACCGACGCCCGGGATCGGCGGTCCGACGCCCGTGCCGAGCGCGACGCCGCCGGGCTCGGCCTCGCCGTCGCCGTCGGCGGCGCCCTCCGCGGCTCCGACGCCGGCTCCGACGCCCTCCACCCAGAGCTGCCGGCTGTCGTCGATGCCGGAGTGCGGCGGTCCCGAGGGGCCCCCGGGGGTCTACGGCTGCTGTCGCGAGGAGAGCTCGTCTCTCTTCCAGGGCCAGGTCGACGCCGCGATCGACGTCGTGCGGCGCGAGCAGCCCGCCCTCGTCGTCGGCGACCGCGTGCCGAACGAGGACGCGTTCGTGGCGGCGGTCGCCCGCACGCTGACACAGCGCTTCGGCCTGTGCGCGACGCCGGGCGGTCCGGCCGACGAGGTCGGCGTCAAGAGCTCGAACAACTTCAGCGAGCAGTTCGACATCGTCTTCGGCAGCGGCACGGTACGCACCGGGGGCTACACCGTCACCTGCCGCCCGGCGCGATTCTGAGGCTCGACGGAGGTCCCATGCAGCACAGGTTTCCGGGCTGGCTGTTCCTGGTCGCGCTCGGCGCCGCTTCGGCGGCGTCCGCCGACACGCTGGTGCTGCGCAACGGCCAGCGCATCGAAGGCGTGCTGGTCGGAGTGCGCGGCGACAGCATCGAGTTCGAGGAGAGCGGCAGCCGCTCGCGCGTCCGCAGCTACGACCGCGACGAGGTGCGGCGCATCGAGATCGACGACCGCGGCTCGAGCGGGGGCTCGAGCGGCGGTTCCGGGTCGAGCTGGGGCGGCAGCGGGTCGGCCGGCCTGCGCGAGCGCACGGTGAACGTGAACGCGGCGGACGGCTGGACCGACACCGGCATCGAGCTGCGCCGCGGCCAGGAGCTGCGGTTCAGCGCGACCGGCAAGGTGCGCTGGGGTCCGGGCCGCCAGGACGGCCCGGACGGCGAAGGCGGCAACCACTACAACGCCAAGCGCCCGATGCCGAACCGCCCCGCCGCCGCGCTGATCGGCAAAGTCGGCGGCGGCGACGACGTCTTCTTCGTCGGCAAGGACGAGGCGCCGATCCGAGCGCGCCAGTCGGGCCGGCTCTACCTGGGCGTCAACGACGACTTCCTGCAGGACAACTCGGGCAGCTTCCGGGTCGTCGTCTATTACTGAACGGCCCGGCGGCTACGGCAGCTCGACCAGCGTCTCGCCGCCCTCGGTGACGACGACCTCCTTCGCGAGGTTCTGGCCCTCGACCACGAGCCTGTAGCGGCCCGGCGCGACGGCGGCGATCCGGCGCTGCGCGCTCGTCACGACCAGCGCTCCGTCGGGCCAGAACGGGGACAGCAGGTGCGTCTGCCCGCTCGCGTTCAGCAGGCGCAGCGTCGCCGAGCCCCCGGCCGGCAGCGTCTGGCTGCCGAGGCGAATCTCCAAAGCGCCCCCTGGCGTCAGCGCCAGCGCGACGGCTGACGCGGGAGCATCCACTCCCGGCAGCGTGACGGTCGCGTAGTTGCTCGAGTTGACGACCAGCGAGTAGCGGCCGGGCTTGAGCGACGGCACCTCGCCGCGGCCCTCGGAGTCGAGCGGCACGTCGCCCATGAAGACGCTGGCGCCGCTGGCGTCGAGCGCGCGCACCCACAGCCCGCGCAGCGGAACGCCGTAGAGGCCGTCGCGGGCGACGAGCCCGATGCCGTCGCCGCGCCGCAGCTCGATCGTCACGTCCTCGCTTTCCTCTCGCGCCGCGAGCTGGCGCTTCTCGAACTGGTAGCCCGAGCGCCGCGCCGTCACGGCGTAGCTGCGCGCCTCCAGGCCCTCGAACGCGAATCGGCCGGAGCTGTCGGTCGAGGCCGAGCGGCGGAAGAACATGGCCGCCGCGTTCGAGGAATCCTCCAGCCCGAGGTCGATCACCACGTCCTCGAGCGGCTGCTTCGTCGCCGCGTCGAGCACCGTGCCGGCGAGGCGGGCCACGGGGATCACGAGGTCCAGCGTGCGGTCGCCCTCGACCTTCACGGTCTGCTGCACCGAGCTGCCTCCGTTGATCATCGAGGCGCTGACGACGTACTCGCCGGCCTGCAGGCCCTGGACCCGATAGGCGCCCTGCGCGTCCGTGCGCGCCGAGGCCGACGGGCCGCCACCGCGCGCGCTCGCGTTGACGAAGACGTCCGCCAGCGGCTCGCCCGAGCGCGTGACGGAGCCGCTGATGCTGAAGCCCTGCTCGAACACGATCTCGACCTGGGCTTCGGCCTGCTCGGCGACGATCGCGACCTCGGCCTTCGCGTTGCGCCGGGCGCCGCTGAAGAAGTCGCCGGCCGTGGCGGTCAGCGAGATCGTCCCGACGGGCGCCCCGCCCAGCTCGAAGCTGCCGTCGGCCGCCGTGCGGGCGCTGCCGAAGTAGGACTCCGGGCCGCTCGCGAAGACGTTGACCCCGCCGCGCTCGGCCTCCGAAAGCCCGCTGACGCTGCCGCGTATCGTCGCGCCCGCCGCGAGCGTCAGCACCACGTCGTCCCGCGTCTCGCTCGCCTGCAGCACCAGCTCGGCGGGAGCGCTCGAGCGATCGCGCAGCGTCGCGGCGACGCGGTAGCGTCCGGCGCCGAGATGGTCGAAGCGGAATCGGCCTGCCTCGTCGGTGACGGTGGCCTTCGATTCCTCGAACGGTCCGCCGCGGAAGCCGGCCTCGCCCGCGGGCACGAGCGAAACGCCGGCGCCCGCCAGCGGCTGCCGCGTCTCGGAGAGCACGCTTCCGCCGAGCGCGCCGCCGGGCACCAGGCGGATCTCGGCCGGGGTCGTGCCCGCGGCGAGCTCGACGGCGAGGCTCGCCTCGGGGTACTCGGGATGCTGCGTCGTCAGCACGTACTTGCCGGCGGAGAGCCCCTCGATCTCGAAGGCGCCGTCGGCGTCGGTGGCGATGCCGCCGCCGCGGAAGGGATCCATCATCACCACGGCGCCCGGCCCGCCGCCCGCGGGCTGCGCCTGGACGGCGACGTCGGGGACGCCGCGGCCGCTGCGCGCGTCGAGCACGCGCCCGCGCAGCAGCGTGCCGCGGATGGCCCGCACCTGCACGCCCTCGACGCTCTTCCCCTCCGCCACCACGATGCCGGCGGCCCGCGCGGCCTGGTATCCCTTGGCCTCCACGTTGACCACCCAGGTTCCGGGCGCGACGTCCTCGAGCACGAACGCGCCGTCGTCGGATCGGACCGTGGCCCTGAGGCTGTTCCTGCCGCCGCCCGGGCCGCCGATGCCCATCATGATGCGCACGCCGCCCGAGCCGCCGCGGTCGGGCACGGCCGAGACGTCGAAGTCGGTGACCGGTCCCCCGGATTGCGCGTCGACGACGCGGCCTGAAATGCGCCCCTTGGCCGGCACCACCAGCTCGACCCCGTCGGCGGGCGCGACGATTCCCTCGCGCCTCGGGCCGGGGCCGCCGAGGCCCGGGCCCACGATCTGCAGGTCGTAGGCCTCGCCCGCGACGAGGCCGTCCACGTAGAACGCGCCGTCCGCGCCGGTGGGATCCCGCAGGCCGCCGGCGCCGAAGCCGGGCTGGGCGCCGCCCCGGCGCCGCGCCTGGACGAAGTAGCCCTCGGCCGGCGTGCCGCTCGAGTCCGCGATGCGGCCCGAGATGGCGACGCCCTGGGCCATCACGAGCTCGACGGGCGGCGCGTCGGCCGCCGCCTTGACGGGATCGAGGCTGGCGGTGGCGTAGCCCTGCTTGACCGCCACCAGCGAGTAGTCGCCCGCCGCAAGTCCCCTGATCTCGAAGCGGCCGTCGGCGCCCGTGGTGATGCGCGGGCGCTGGTCCGGCCCGCCGACGAAGGTCGCCAGCGTGGTGACGTTGCCGCCGCGGCCGCCCCGGAAGCTGCGCGTCTGCTGCAGCGAGATCTCCGCGCCGGGGACGGGCGCGCCGTCGGGGTCCTTCACCACGCCTGCGAGCACGATGCCGCGCGAGAGCACGACGGTGACGCCCCCCTTCGTCTTTCCGGGCTCGAGCGCCAGGCCGCCGAGCGTGCGCGGCTCGTAGTCGGAGTGCGTGACCGTCAGGCGCTGGTTCTCGCCGGGGGCGAGGCGCCTGGCGCTGAAGCGGCCGTCGGCGCCGCTGCGGAACGCGTAGCGCTCGCCGCCGCGAGCCGCGCGCGCGAAGGCGGCGAAGCCGGTCTCGCCCGAGAGCGCCAGTTGTCCCCGCGCGCCCGCGATCGGCGCGCCGTCTTCGTCCACGACCTGGCCGGAGAGCCCGGCCGCGGGTTGCAGCGGCAGGTCCGCTTTCGCGGCCTCGCCGGCGCGTGGCGAGACGCCGTTCTTGACGTAGGCAACGTAGCGGGGGTCTTCGGCCTCGACGCGGTACGAGCCGGGCGCCAGGCCCGCCACCCGGTAGCGTCCATCGCTGCCGGAGCGCGTCGCGCGCGCCGCCTGCCCCTGCCGCACGCTGATCGCGACGCCCGCGAGCGCTGCCCCGCTCCGCGCATCCACCACGCGGCCCTCGATGGCCCCGGACGGCGCCAGCACCAGCGTCGGGCGGGCGCCTTCGTGCGGCAGCTTGACGCTCGGCAGCTCCGCTCTGCCGCGCTCGCCGCCGTCCGCAACCAGCTTGCCGGTACCTTTCGGCAGGTCGCTCAGGCGGAAGCCGCCGTCCGCGCGCGCCTCGACCCAGCGCGTGGTTGCGGCGCCCTCGAAGCGCACGAGCGCCCCGGACGCGGGCCGCTTGCCGTCGGGCAGCCGCAGTGTGCCCGAGATGGCGAAGCCCGGCGCGAGCACGATCGGGCGCGGCAGCGCCCCTTCCCTCGGACGCAGCTCCTGGGTGGCGAAGCCGCGCGCCTCGACGCGCAGGTTGTTGCCGGCTCTCGCCGCGTCGTCGAAGCGGAAGGCGCCGTCGGCGCCAGACAGCGCGACGCGCGGACGGGCGAGCAGGTCGCCGTCGCCGAACCCGGCCTGGGGGCTCGACTGCAGCCACAGCTCCGCCCCGGCCACCGGCGCGCCGTCGGCGGAGACCACGCGCCCGGCCAGCGCTCCGGAGCGCGCGAGCGCGAGGTCGCCCAGATCGCTGACGTCGTCGTCGCCGAAGAGGGCCGCCGTCTCGGCGGGCACGGCCCCGCGCCCTTCGATCCGCAGCCGGAACGACGCTCCCGGCGCGAGCGCGCCCTTGGGCAGGCGCAACGAGAAGATTCCGTCCGGGCCTGTCGTGACGCTGGCGAGCGCGGCGGGCTGGATCTCGCGGCGCGCCTCGCGCCGGGCCTCTTCGAAGGGCCCGGCGTAGGGAACCGCGGCGACGGCGAATCCGGCGGCCGGCTTCTCCTCGAGCAGGAGGCGGCCCCGCAGCTCGGCGGCGGTAGCGGCGGAAGCGAGCAGCGACGGCAGCAGGGCGACAAGTGCGAGCCTGGGCACGGGATTCCTCCTGGCGGTCGAGTGCGGACCTGGGGCGGGCTCTGGCGTTTAGACCGTGCCGAGCCCGCCCGAGTTTCAAGCCTCCGCGAGGAATTCTCCACCCGCCGGCGCCCGCGCCCCGCCCTTCGGCTCGCGGTACGATGAGGGCCGGGGCGCCCAGGTCGCGGGCCGCGGCGGCTGCAACCGGTACCAGGCAGCGGAGGGGCAGCATGGCCGAGACACCGTCGCGCCAGTGGGTCGAGCAGCACCGCGTGTCGTACGAGATGGCGCCGCTGATGGAGGGCGTCAAGGGGCACGGCGTGCAGCGCACGGGCTACGAGCTCAGCCTGTTCGCCCTGCTCGATCCGGGCGACCCGAACGACGAGGACCCGGGACGCGAGGAGCAGGCGCGCGCCGTGTACGACGGGCTGCGCCGCCTGATGGAGCACGCGATCGCGACCGGGCCCGAGTCGCCCTCGCACCTCGAGATCCTGCCCTTCGACCACTCGGCGCACCTGCGCCCGGAGTCGAAGTACCGCGCCGAGATCCAGCTCACGATCCAGGTCACGCCCAAGGACCCGCAGCAGAAGCTCACGGACGCCGAGGCCGCCGTCCGCGTCGCCCAGGCCGAGGCCCGGCTCGGGGAGCTGGGCCTGCGACGCAAGTCCTGGGACTCGGGCGCGAGCTAGCCCCCGCCGCAGTCCACCAGCACGCGGCCGAGCGCGCGGCGCTCCATCAGCAGCGCCGCGGCCTCGCCGACCCGCGCCAGGGGGACGACGCGAGAGACGATCCGTGCGAGCGCCGGCGGCTTCAGCTCCGCGCCCAGACGGCGCCAGACCTCGCCGCGCAGCGGCATCGGGCAGTTGGCCGAGCTGATGCCGAGCAGGCTCACGCCGCGCAGGATCAGCGGAAACACGGTCGTCGCCAGCTCGGGCGCCCCCGCCATGCCGATGCAGGCGATCTGGCCCCAGAGGCCGACGTGGCGGGTGAGCCCCGCCAGCAGCTCCCCGCCGACGTTGTCGATGGCGCCGCCGAAGCGCGTGCCTTCGAGGGGACGTACGCCGAGCGCGAGCTCATCGGGCGTCCGCACCTCGCGCGCACCCAGCTCGCGCAGGTAGCCGGCGTGCTCGGGCCGGCCGGAGACCGCGATCACCTCGTAGCCGCGGGAAGCGAGGATCGAGATCGCCACCGAGCCGACGCCGCCGCTCGCCCCGGTGACCACGATCGAGCCCTGCTCCGGGCGCTGGCCGTTCAGCTCCATCCGCTGAACGGCGAGGCCGGCGGTGAAGCCGGCCGTGCCGAGGGCCATCGCGTCGCGCGCCGAGAGCCCGGCGGGCAACGGCACGATCCAGTCCGCCGGCACCCGAACGCGCTCGGCGAAGCCGCCGTCGTGGGTCTCGCCGAGCCCCATGCCGTTGACCAGCACCGCGTCGCCCGCGCGGTAGCGCGCGTCGGCCGAGGACTCGACGACACCCGCCGCGTCGATGCCCGCGTTCAGCGGGAAGCGCCGCAGGATCTTGCCGCGCCCGGTGACCGCCAGCGCGTCCTTGAAGTTGACGCCCGACCACTGGACGCGCACCACCACGTCGCCCTCGCAGAGCGCGTCCGTCTCCATCTCGACGAGGCGCGCCACGGCGCGGCCGTCCTCCTGGAACACCCGCAGGGCCCGGAAGCTCATCGGCCCGACTCTAGCAGCCCGCGGCGAAGCCCCTCGCTTCGCGGCGTCGCAGCAGGGCGGCCGTCCGCAGCGTGTCGATCGCCAGCGTCGCGCCGATCGCGGCGAGCGCGAGCCAGGCGGCGGCCTCGAACAGCGCCGAGGCGTCGGGCCGGGCGAGCACCGCGAAGTTCAGCGCCGCGAGCGCGATCCGCAGCTCGGTGCCGCCCACCCCGCCGAAGGCGATCTGGAAGACACCGGCCGCGTGGGCCTTGAGCGCGATCTCGATCTGGAGCACGAGGTAGCCGACGAGCAGCGCCCAGGCGAGCGCGGCCGGCACCAGGGCCGAGCCCGCGAGGCCCGCGAGCAGCATCAGCGCTCCGAACGCGTCCACCACGTGGTCGAGGTAGAAGCCGTAGCGCGGCCGCTCGCAGCGCCGCACCCGCGCGAGCGTCCCGTCGAGGCTGTCGCCGAACCAGTTGACGAACAGGAACAGGTTGACGCCGACGAGCGCCAGCGAGCTGAGCGGAACCAGCCGGTAGCAGAGGCCGGCGCCGGCGAGACCGAGCGCGCCGAGCGCGGTGAGCCGGTCCGAGGTCACCCACGCGGGAAGCCGGCCGGCGATCCCCACCAGCAGGCGTTTCTCGGCCTCGGCGGTGAGGCTGTGCAGCTCACGGCGGGCGAGCGGGACGGCGAGCGTCGGCGTCATGGCCACCTCCAGCGGCTCGACGAGCCTGTCCACAACCTCGGCCGCCGGGGGGCCTCGCACCTCAAAGGGGCGCTGAATAGAGCTAAAGGAAATGCAAATCCGGCCGATAATCCGACGTCCATGAGCCTGGTCGAGCTGCGGCCCTTCTCGCTCGACGTCCGCGCCAAGGTGCTGCTGCGCGACGGCGAGATCGAGAAGATCCCGATGAAGACGGTGGAGGTGCTGATCGCGCTGGTCGAACGTCGCGGCCAGGTGGTGACGCGCGAGGAGCTGTTCGCGAGGGTCTGGCCGGACACCGTGGTGGAGGAGGCGAACCTCACGGTGCACGTCTCGCTGCTGAGGAAGCTGCTCGGCGACGCGGCCCCGATCGAGACGGTGCCGAAGCGTGGCTACCGAATTCCGGTTGCGAAGGCGCCTGCCGACGCGGCCGTGCCCGGCCGCGAGGCCGTGCTGCGCGGCCGCTACTTCTGGAACAAGCTGACCCGCCGGTCGCTCAAGCGCGCCGCGCAGTGCTTCGAGGAGGCGCTCGCGGCCGAGCGCGCGAGCGCCACGGCGCTCTCCGGCCTGGCGGACACGAGGATCATGCAGGGCCTGCTCGGCTTCGAGCTCGACGCGGGCGTCTTCGCGCGGTCGCTCGGGACGGCCCGCGAGGCCGTCCTTGCCGATCCGCGCTGCGCGGAGGCACAGACCTCGCTCGCGAGCGCCTGCGTGCTCGGCGCCTGGGACTTCCCGTCGGCGCAGACGGCCCTCGCCGAGGCGCGCCGTCTCGCACCGGCTCGGGTGGAGCCTCTGCTGTGGTCGGGGCTGTTCCTCGCGATGCGCGGGGCGTTCCTGCCGGCGATCGAGGCGGCGCGGCAGGCCCAGGCGCTGGATCCGCTCTCGCTGACGGCCGGCGTCGGCCTCGGCCTGCACGCCTACCTGACCCAGCAGCACCAGCCGGAGGTCGAGCCGATCCGGCTCGCGCTCGACCTCGAGCGACGCCGTCGCCCTTTCGGGGGGCAGCCCCACGATGGAGAGCGTGCTCGCACGCAGCCTGGCGCTCGCGGGAAAGACCGCGGAGGCCGAGGAGCGGCTCCGGAGCCTGCGCGAGCTCGAGCTGTCGCCGTACCGCCTCGCGACGATCGAGCTGGCCCTCGGCCGGCCCGCGAACGCGCTCGAGGAGCTGGAGCGCGGCCTGCGCCAGAGGGAGGCGTGGCTCGTGTGGATGCGGATCGATCCGATGCTCGCGTCGCTGCGGGGAGACGCGCGGTTCGAGGGCGTGGCCCGGCAGGTGCTGGGGGGCTGAACGGGGCGGACCAGCGAAACGCCGGCGGGCCACCCGGCGGGCGGCTACGGACGTGAACGTGAACGACACACGTGCACGTGAACGAAGGTGGCAGCCGGCTACAGACGTGAACGTGAACGAACAACGTCAACGTGCACGTGAGTGGGGTGCCTTGAGGACGCCCTGACCGCAACGCTGCACGTGCCGCGCCGCCGCGGACTTCCCGACCTTCGCGGCGTCACGGCGCGTGCCTGGCTCCCGCGCGGGGCGTCACTGGCCTTGCCGTGACCTTCGTTCCGCTCGGGCCGGCCTCCTTTCGCGAGAGGCCGGCCCTCGCCGGCCCGAACGGAGGTTCCCAGAATGGCCCAGTTCGACGACGTTCCCGCCGGCCCGTCCGCCACACCCGCCGGCGCGGCCTCGGCGCCCGTCCGCGACCGCGAGCCGCGGCCTGACGCCTGGCTGGAGCACGAACGGCTCGATGCGTATCGGGTCTCGCTCGAGTTCCAGCAGTTGGCCGCGCGTCTGTGCCGCGGCAAGGGCCTCGGGGCGCTGCGCGATCAGCTCGACCGCGCTTCCGTCAGTGTTTGCCTGAACGTCGCGGAAGGTGCTGGACGGACCTCGCCGGCCGAGAGATCCCACTTCTTCTCCATCGCCCGCGGGTCGGCCACTGAATGCGGGGCCGCACTCGATCTGCTGCTGGCTCGCGGCCTCGTCAGTCCAGCGGAGCACCGCCGCGCGCGATCGCTGCTGATCCGGATCGTGTCGGTGTTGGTCGGCCTGATGAGGCGTTTCGCCCGCGCCGATGGAGAGGGCCGATGAGCGCGGCCCCGCGGGCCTCCCCCATTTCGGCCCGGCGGTCGCGTTCTGGCGGATGGAAGGATACGGCTGCGGCGTATAGTCCCGTGTGCATGCAACGACATCGTGGTCACACGCCCCTGTTAGGCGCGGGCAGCCCTCGCAGCTTTGGCAGACGGCGGCTCGTCTTCTCCGTATACGCTGACCAAGGGTTCGGTGGACGCAGAGGCAGGGCGGAGGGTTTCCGGTGAGCGGGGCTGAATCCCGTAGTGACCCAAGCGCCGACACTCGGCGGCGTGCTGTCTTGGGTGCGGCCACCTTGTCCGGGGCCATCGCGTGGATGCTCGCACCTCATGTTGCTGGGACTCCAGAGCCCTGGGATGGGTCCAAGCCGCTCGACTACTTGCTGACCCTCGCCCTTGCTGGCTTCATCTGTGGGACCATCGAGAGGCGATCACCGTGGCTCTGGAGCCTCGGCATCTACGCGGGACAAGCGCTGGTCATGGTTACCCAGGCTGCCCTCCTAGACAGCGGCGAGATCGGTAGCATGCCGATTGGGCTGCTCTGGCTCATACCATGGACGCTGCCAGCGTTCCTCGGCTCCTTCCTGGGTGCGGTGCTGATTGCAGTGGCGCGACCACGAGGTCACGGCCGTCCGCTGGACGAGCTTCGAGGACCTAGCTCCAGAATGTCCGGGGACACCGTTGACAGTCTTCAGCGGATGGCCCGAGAGCTGGTGATCGCCGGGTTGGGCCGACAGCGAAGGTCCAGGAAGGCGACAAGAGCGGACGTGAACGTGAACGTTCGACGTCCACGTGAGCGTGGGCGGGGCGGGGCGAGACCGGCTAGGGTTGCTTCGCGAGTAGCGTCTCCTCCACGAAAGCCAGCATCGTCCCGCGCAGGTGTTTCAGTTGGGCGGGGTCGGTCACGCCGTGGCGGGAGCGCGGGTAGAACATCATCCTGAACGGCTTGCCGGCTTGCTGCAGCGCGTAGGCGAACTGCAGCGTGTTCTGCGGGTGCACGTTGTCGTCGATCTGGCCGTGCACCAGCAGCAGCCGGCCGTGCAGGTCGGCCGCCGCGGCCTGCGGCGCCGTGCGCCGATAGCCGTCCGGATTGCTCTGCGGCGTGCGCATGTAGCGCTCCGTGTAGACGGAGTCGTAGTTGCGCCAGTCGGTGACGGGGCCGCCGGCGATGCCCATCGCGAAGCTCTTCGAGTGCGTGAGCGCGTAGCTCACCATGAAGCCGCCGTAGCTCCAGCCGTTGATGCCGATGCGCTCGGCGTCCACCCACGGCTGCTGCCGCAGCCAGGCCAGCCCGTCCTCCACGTCCTGCAGCTCCAGCTCGCCCAGGCGCTGGTAGCCGGGCCAGGTCGACTCCGCGCCCTTGCCGCTGGCCGTGCGGTTGTCGCAGATCCAGACCACGATGCCCTTCTGCGCCAGGAGCTGGTGGTAGGCGAACGTCGCGCCGCCCCAGGCGTCCTTCACCTGCTGCGAGTGCGGCCCGCCGTAAGTGTGCTGGTAGACGGGGTACTTGCGTGACGGATGGAAGTCGGGCGGCTTGATCAGCATCGCTTCCATCTCGAAGCCGTCGCGCGTCTTCACCTGCAGGAACTCGGGCTTCGACAGCCGGAAGCGGGAGAGCGCCGCGAGCGGCGCATCGCTCACGACACGCGCGAGCGTGCCGTCGGCCCGGTGCAGCCGCGCCTGCGTCGCGGTCATCGCATCGCTCCAGGAGTCGAGGTAGAGGCCGAGCGAGGGGTTGAAGCTCGCGGCATGGGTGCCGGCGCGCTCCGAGAGCCGCTGCAGGCCGCTGCCGTCGAGCTTGATCCGGTACACGTCGCCCCCGATCGGGCTCCGCTCGGTGCCGGAGAAATAGACGAGGCCCGCCTTCTCGTCGACGCCGTGCAGCGTGCGCGCCTCCCAGCGGCCGTCCGTGAGCTGGCGGATCAGGCTGCCGTCGGCCTTGTAGTGGTAGAGGTGCTTGAAGCCGCTGCGCTCGCTGAACCACAGGAAGCTCGCGCCGCGCTCGAGCCAGCGCGGGCTGCCGTTGTTGTCGACCCAGGCCCTCGTGGTCTCGCGAAACAGCCGGCGCGGCGAGCCGTTCCCGGGCCCGGCCGTCAACAGGTCGAGCCAGGTCTGCTCGCGGTCCTGGACCTGGTAGACGACCTGCTGCGAGTCGGGCGTCCACGAGACGTCCACCACCAGGATCTCGGAGTTGGCGTAGCTGGAGAGATCGACGAAGGACGGCGGGCCGCCCGCGGCGGCGACGGTCGCCAGCCGCACCTGCGCGTTCGCGTCGCCGGCCTTCGGGTACGGCCAGCTCTCGACGAGCGGCCGCGTCGTCCTGTCGTCGACCAGGGTGTAGCGGGGCACGTCGCGCTCGTCGAGGCGCAGGAAGGCGAGCATCCGCGAGTCCGGGCTCCACCAGTAGCCCCGCGGCTTGCCCCGGCCGTAGATCTCCTCTTCGTAGACCCAGTCGAGCCGGCCGTTGAGAACGTCCGCGGAGCCGTCGCGCGTGAGGCGCACCTCGCGCTGGCTCGACAGCTCCACCACGTACAGGTCGTTCTCGCGCACGAACGCGAGCAGCGTGCCGTCGGGGCTGAAGCCGGCCTGCTCCTCCCTGCCCGGGGTCGCGGTCAGGCGCGTCGGCCGATCCTGTCCGGGCCGCCAGTGCCAGAGGTCCCCGACCAGCTCCACGACGAGCGCCGTGTAGGCGTCGTTCCAGACGAGCTCCTTCGAGCGGGCGAGGCGCCGGGCCTCGACCGCCGACGCGCCGGGCACGCGCGTGAGCCCGGCTTCGAAGGCGGCCGCGTCGAACAGCGGCGCGCTCTTTCCGCTGAGCGCTTCGACGCGCAGCCAGTCGCCGGCGGCGCGGGGCCCCCCGCCCGCCTCGGGCCTGAAGTGGACGTAGTGGGTGTCGCTCGCCCAGACGAGCCCCGTCGGCGCCTGGCCGGCCCAGTCGGCTTTCTTCTGGGGGTCGTAGACGTCGTCGAGCGTCAGCGGCTGCTGGGCACCGGCCGCGGGCGCGATGGCGACCGCGGCGAGCAGCGCGAGCGCGGGAGCGATTCGAAGGTGGCGGAGCATCGGGACCTCCCTGGTCGGCGACGCGAGTATAGCGAGCGCCGTCGCGCCTGACCGGCGTCCAGGGCTATCGTGGACGGATGCTGTGGAACGTGGCCGCGCTGCTGGCCGTCGCGCAGGCGTCCGCCGGGTCGGTCGCCGCGCCGGCCGCATCGGTCGCGCCGCGCGATCCCGCGGCCGCCGTCGCCTTCGTCCGCGTGATCGGCGACTTCCGCGCCGAGTACAAGCGAATCTGGAAGCTGCCGATCGAGGAGCGCGAGATCGAGCTCGCCACCGGCAGCGGCTTCGTGATCGCGCCGTCGGGCCTGGTGCTGACGAACCACCACGTGGTCGCCGGCCGGAGCTCCGTCCGCGAGCTGGACGGCGCGCTCGCCGAGATCAGCGTCGAGGTGAAGCGGATCGAGGTCGTGCTGCGGCCGGGAGGCGAGCTGCGCCGCTACGCCGCGGCCGTGGTCGCTTCGGACGCCGACGAGGATCTGGCGCTGCTGTCCGTCACGGGCGCCGAGCTGCCGTACATACCCTTCGGTGACTCCGACGCCGCGTCCGAGGGCGCCGCCGTGCAGGTGCTCGGCTATCCCCTCGGCCGCACGCTCGAGGTCGCGCGCCCCGAATCCGCGGAGCTGGCGCCGTCGCTGTCGCTGACAGGCGGCTCCTTCGCCGCGCGGCGTGGCGACGAGAGCGGCGAGACGCGGCTCCTGCAGACGAGCGCGCCCGTGCAGGCCGGTCACAGCGGGGGACCGATGCTGGACGCCGAGGGCTACGTGCTCGGCGTGGTGCGGCTGCGGCTGGCCGGAGGTGGCGCCGGCTTCGCGGTGCCGATCGAGCGCGTGAAGGACTTCCTCGAGCGCAACGGCTACCTCGCGCAGCTTCCGGTCGCCCGGCTGCGCCCGGCGCCCTTGCAGGACCTGGCGTTCGACGGCGTGCGGCTGCAGGCGCCCGACGGCTTCGCCGACGCCTCGCCGCTGCGGCTGCAGGTCGACTCCGGCGATTCGCTGCCGGGCCTGCGCCTGCGCATCGACCGCATCGCGACCCCGCTGACGCTCGCCTCGCTCGCCGGCCTCGTCGCCTCGGGCGCGCTCGACGGCCTCGAGCCGGCCGGCGCGGCCGCGGAGGGCGCGCGAGGATCGCTGCGTTTCCCGGGGCCGCTGCGCATGGAGTACGCGATCGTGGAGCTGGGGGAGGAGAAGCTCGTCGCGCGCGCGTACGGCCATCCCGACGCGGTCGCCTTCAACCTCTCGCTCGCGCGCCGCGCCGTCGATTCGGTGACCGGCGAGCCGCTGCTCACGGAACCGGTGCGCGCGCCGCTCGACGTGCCGCTCGAGGAGGCGCGGCTGGCCGGCGCCCCCGCGCCCGGCGTCCGCTTGCCGCGCGGTTTCGCCGTCGAGCCGTGGCCGAGCCCGCCCTGCGCCGGCGCGCCGCCGCCGACGGCGGCCGTCCAGGTGAGCCCGCCGGGCGATTTCACCGTGGCGCTGCGGCTCTTCGCCTACGCCGCCGGCTCGAGCGAGGCGATGGCCGCATGCCCGGAGGGAGCGCCCTTGCACGGCCCGCACTTCGGCGTCGAGACGGTGCTCGTAGCGCGCTGGCTCGCCGGCCCGTCCGGCCTGTTCCGGCTGGAGGCCCAGGCGCCGCTCGCGAAGTGGGCTCCCGTCGAAGGGCTGTTCGAGCGCTGGGTGGCAGCATCGAGTCTCTCGACTCGGTAGTGAATGCCCTGAACCCCGGGCGGCCCCGCCGGCGGCGACGGACCTGCTGTCTGACGCGAGTCCATTGTGGCTGACTCGCGTCCTGCTTGCGTCCTGGGCTGAGTTGAGCAATCCTCCACCCGACTGCCTCCCGATCGACGACGTGCTGACCGTCCTGACACGAGCCCGCCCGCTTCCGGCGTGTCGCACGACGGTGAGATGTCTGTTGGCTGACGAGGTGCGGGGTGGGCCCTCCCTTCCCCAGGAAGGCGATTTCAATGAGCGTCGAGCGCGTTCGGGCGGCCAAGGTCGTCGCGTTGGCGGGGAGCTTGGCCCTCTTCCTTTCGTGCGGTGGGAACGATAGCGGGCCGGCTGGCCCGAGTGGTCCAACACAGGCCATGAAGTCGGAGGCGGGGGGCGGCAGCGTCGGCAGCAAGGCCAATACTCCCCCGACGGTGGCGGCGCGAGTGACGCCCGCGCCCGTCGACGGCACGGTCTTCGGGCTGATCCCCCTCGACGTCGCGGTCAATCTGTGCCAGTCGAGCGACCCGGACCCGGCGGACTCGATTCGATTCGACGTGGTTTGGGGCGACGGCGCGGTGACAGGCCCAGGCGCTCCCGGTGCGGGCACGACGGTCGGTGAGGGCGGCGGTCCCACGGGCTGCGACGGCAGGGATTGCTGCCGTCACCGTCACCGCTTCGAGAACGAGGGCACGTACCAGGTCGAAGCTCGCGTCTCGGACAAGCACCTGGAGGACCAGTCGGGCGGCGTCTCGGCGAAGGCAATCACGCCCTACCGCTTCGTCGTGCGCGCTGGCACACCCGAGCCTGCGAGCTTCGGTTTCGGCTCCTTCAGCGGCAGCCTCGATACGAGCGATCCGCAGTTCAACCGCCCGACGGGTAGCTTCGTTCCGCCGTCCAGCGGCCTCCCGTGCTCGATCAGCGGCATCATCCCGAACTACTACGACACCTATCTGGTCCGCCACACCGGGGGGCCGATGCAGATCGAGACGATCCTCGGCACTCTCGACGACAGCTTCCTGAACGTCTACGCGGGTTCCTTCAATCCCTCAAACGGCTGCCAGAATCGCTTCGCGGCAGATGACGACAACGTGGGTCTCGAGTCCCTGATCCAGGCCAACTTCCCCGCGGGTGACTACGTCATCGTCGTGACGAGCTTTGATCCGATCGGCAGCGGCACAGGCACGTACACGCTGATCATCCAGTAGGGCGGGTCACTGGTGGGGCCGAGGCGAATGGCCTCGGCCCCGCGCGCTACCAGGCGAGCGGCAGGCGCCGCAGCACCGGCGCGACGAGGCCCGGCCCCGCTGCGCCGTTATTGCCGAAGCGCTCGTACTGGCTGGTGGCGACGTAGACGAGGTCGCGTCCCGCGAGCGTGCCGAGCGTCGGCTCGTCCCACTCGGGCACCGCGCGCTCGAGGAGCGACACGGAGGCGACGCGGTCGAGCTCCGCGCTCAGCGCGATCCGCAGGATCGCGTGCGGCCTGAGGCCGTTGCGGATCCCGACCAGCGCGCCGCGCACGAAGACGAGCCCGTCGATGCCGCCGCCAGCGACGTCTTCCGGTATCGGTAGCAGCATCGCTGCTCCCGTCTTCGGATCCACGCGGACGATGCCCTGCAGGTAGTCGGCGACGAACAGCCAGCGGCCGTCGTCGGAAAGCGTCAGGCCCTGTGCCGACGCGATCGGGCCGCGCTCGACCAGAACGCGGAAGCGGGTGGCGTCGGGGCTGGCGGCGTACACGCGGCCGCTCGCCGGGTCCGAGCCGTAGAGCGCGCCGTCCGGTCCGAGCGCGATGTCGGACGCCTGCGCGCCGGCGATCCCCTCGGGCGGCGCGATGCGACGACGCAGCTTGCCGTCGTCGATCCCGTACTCGCGCACCTCCGAGCGGCCTTCGTCCTCGGGCACGAAGCCGCGCATCAGTGCCTGGCCCGCGGTCGAGACGTACAGCGAACGGCGCGCGGGGTCGAGCGCCAGGCCCAGCGCACTGGTCAGTCCCTCGTGCGCTTCCAGCACGAAGTCGCTGGCGCGGCCCGCGGCGTCGATGCGCACGATCTTGCGGCGATGCACCGCGCTGACGAAGAAGGCGCGCGTCTTCGGGTCGTAGGCGACGGCTTCGGTCAGCAGGTCCTTCTCGTCCAGCCGGGCGACGACGGTGCTGGCGACGAGCGGCTCCTGCAGAGCACGCAGGCGCGCGACGGTGGCCTCGAAGGCCGGCGTGCCGCGCAGCGAGGCGAGATCCTCGTCGGTCGCGGCGTCCATGAAGACGCCCATGCGCGCGAGCCGGTCGAGATGCCGCACGGCCTCGACTCCCGCGCCTGTCCGCGCCTCGGCGCAGGCGAGACTGTAGAGCGCGCGCGTGCTGCGCGGCGCGAGCTCGCCGAGCCGGCGGCTCGCCGCCAGGAAGCCCGGCCAGTCGCCCTTCTCGTGCGCCGCGCGCGCCTCGGCGTTGACGCGCCGGGCCTCGTCCTGCGCGGCGGGCGCCTGGGCCGTGGCCGCTGTTGCAACGATCGAGAGAGCGAGCAACACGGAGCGAGCGGCGGTCGGGGACATCGGGCCTCCTGCGATCGATTCGACTTCTTCGGGAAGAGCGGCGCGGGCCTACAAACATACCAGCGCCCCGCAGAGGAGTTTCGGTTAGCCTTCGGCCGGGAATGGCGACCTACGCGGTCGGGGACGTGCAGGGCTGCTACCTGACGCTGCGGCGCCTGCTGCGCCAGGTCGGCTTCCGGGTGTCGCGCGACAAGCTGTGGTTCGTCGGCGACCTCGTCAACCGCGGACCGCGCTCGCTGGCGGTGCTGCGCTTCGTGCGCGGCCTGGGCAACGGCCACGTCACGGTCCTCGGCAACCACGACCTGCACCTGATCGGCCGCGCACTCGGCCTCCGGCCCGAGAAGCGGCGCGACACGCTCGACGAGGTGCTGGCGGCGCGCGACTGCGACAGCCTGATCGACTGGCTGCGCGCGCGGCCGATGCTGCACCACGACGGCGACCGGCTGCTGGTGCACGCCGGCCTGCACCCGGCCTGGACGCCCGCGCAGGCGGCCGCGCTCGCCCGCGAGGTCGAGCAGGCGCTGCGCGGTGACGACGTCGAGGATGCCATCGAAGCGCTGCGCGAGGACGCGCCTCGCTGGTCGCCGAACCTGACGCGCAAGGGCCGGCTGCGCATCGCGATCCAGACCTTCGCCGTGATGCGCACCTGCAAGAAGTCCGGGCGCTCCTGCTGGGGCTACAGCGGCCCGCCCGAGCACGCGCCGCGCGGCTGCCAGCCGTGGTTCGAGGTTCCAGGCCGGCGCAGCCGCCGCGTCACCGTGATCACCGGCCACTGGGCCGCCCTCGGCCTGCGCCTGCAGCCTGGGGTGATGGCCCTCGACTCCGGCTGCGTCTGGGGCCGGCGCCTGACCGCCATCCGTCTCGACGACCGCGCCGTCTACCAGGAACCGATGGCGGACTAGAGGCGCTCTCAGTACTCGTAGACGCCGCGGCCGGCCTTGCGGCCCAGCCGGCCCTCCGAGACGTAGCGTCGCAGCAGCTCGGAGGGCCGGTACATCGGGCCCAGCTCCTGCTCGAGGTTCTCGAGCACCGCCAGGCGCGTGTCGAGCCCCACGAGGTCGACCAGCTCGAACGGGCCCATCGGGTGGTTGAGGCCGAGTTTCATCGCCTTGTCGATGTCCGCGGGCGACGCCAGGCCCGCCTCCAGCATGCGGAACGCCTCGTTGCCGATCAGCGCGTTCATGCGCGAGGTCAGGAAGCCCGGCGACTCCTTCACCAGCACGGTCTCCTTGCCCATGCGCCGCGCGACCTCGGTGGTGGCCGCGATCGCCGCCTCGCTCGTCGCCGGGCCGCGCACGATCTCGACCAGCTTCATCTTCGGAACCGGATTGAAGAAGTGCATCCCGATCACGCGCTCGGGCCGCGCGGCCGAGGCGGCGATCGCGCTGATCGGCAGCCCGGAGGTGTTCGACGCCAGCACCACCTGGGGTCCGACGTGGCGCTCGACCTCGGCGAAGGTGCGCTGCTTCAGCGCGACGTCCTCGGGCACGGCCTCGATCACGAAGCTCGCGCCGGAGACGGCATCGGCGAGCGACGTGTGGCGCGCGAGGCGCGCGAAGGCGGCGTCCGCGCCGGCCGGCGTGAGCTTGCCGCGCCGGACGCCCTCGTCGAGGTCCTCGCGGATCTGGGCGAACGCGCGTTCGAGGGCCTCGGGCGAGACGTCGAAGACGCGGGTGGCGTGGCCGCCGGTGGCGGCCACGTAGGCGATGCCCCGGCCCATCAGGCCGGAGCCGATCACGGTGAGTGTGTCGGTCACGCGGCGAAGATAGCATTGGCGGCATGCCCGAGCCCATGCCGCCCTTCGACGTCCTGGTGCGCCTGCCCGCGGTGCTGAAGCTGCCGGGGATGGAGCAGGCGGTCGTGCGGAAGGACCTCGTCTACAAGACGGCCGGCGAGCAGGCGCTTCGCTTCGATCTCTTCCGGCCGGGCGACGCCGCGCCGGAAGCGCCGGCGCCGCTCGTCGTGCTCGTCCACGGAGGCCCGATTCCCGAAGGCGCGTCGGCCAAGAACATGGGGATCTTCCAGTCGCTCGGACGCCTGCTGGCGGCGTCCGGCCTCGCGGCAGTCGCCTTCAGCCATCGTTTCCACAAGCCGTCGATGCTGCTCGAGGCCGCGGGCGACCTGCGCGACGCGCTGCGCCACCTGCGCGACGGCGCCGCCGGCTACGGGCTCGACCCCGAGCGTGTCGCGCTCTGGGCGTTTTCCGGCGGCGGGCCGTTTCTCAGCTCGGCACTGCGCGACGCACCGGCGTACCTGAAGGCGCTGGTGGCCTATTACGCGGTGCTCGACCTGCGCGAACGGCCGCCCGGCGCCGCAGCCGGCGGCCCCGAAGACCTGACCGACGACGTGCGGCAGGCCTTCTCGCCCGCCTACCACGTCGGCGTGCGCGGGCGGAGCGCGCCGCCGACGCTGGTCGCGCGCGCCGGCGCCGACACCCCGTGGCTGAACGCCGGCATCGACCGCTTCGTGGCGTGCGCGCTCCAGGCCAACGCCGAGATCGAGGTGCTGAACCATCCCGACGGCCGTCATGGCTTCGACCTCGTGGACGACGTCCCGCGCAGCCACGAGATCCTGCGCCGCACGCTCGACTTTCTGCGCGCACGACTCGTGGCTTGAGTTCTATACTGGCCGGGATGCCCGACAGTCGCGTCGTGATCTACGGCAAGGACACCTGACCGCACACGATCGCCGCCCGTGAGGCGTACGCCGCCAAGGGTTTCGCGGTGGACTACCGCGACGTGAAGGCGAGCCCGGCCGATCTCGAGGAGATGCTCGAGCACACGCTCGGCGGGCGCCGGGTGCCGGTGATCGTGGAGGCCGGCCGGGTGACGATCGGCCACGGGGGCACCTGAGGCGTCTGAGTCGGCGGCCCGTGCGGCCGCCGGACGCCTAACGGCGCGGCTTCGCGCGCCGCGTGGGCGGCGCCGTCCAGGGATCCTCGGGCCACGGATGCCTCGGATAGCGCCCGCGCAGCTCCTTGCGCACCTCCGGGTAGCCCCGCTGCCAGAAGCTGCGCAGGTCGCGCGTGACCTGCACCGGCCGTCCATTCGGGGCGAGCAGCTCGAAGGTCACGGGCTCGGCGCGCGGGCCGAGTCGCGGCGACTCGGCGAGCCCGAACAGCTCCTGCAGCCTGACCGACGCCACCACGCCGCCGTCGTCGCGATACTCGAGGGGCAGCTCACGGCCGCTGGGCACGCGCAGGGTCTCGGGCGCCTGTTCCCGCAAGCGCTGCGTCGTCTCGCGAGGCAGACGCTGCCCGAGCCGCAGCTCCGGCACGCGCAGGCTGCCGGCACTCGCCGCGCGACGGATCGCCTCGAGGTCGATCTCGATCGCGGCGAAGCGCAGCCGCGCGAGGAGCGCGGCGTCGGCCGGATCCGTCGGGCGGTCGCGGAGCGCCCCCAGGATCAGCGCCTCGGCGGCCGCGGGATCGGGTTCGACCGGCCGCTCGGCGAGCACGAGGGCGCCGTGGAGATCGCGCCCGGTCGCCCGCACGCGGCCCGAGGCGTCGAGCGCGTGCGCGACCTCGCGACGGGTGGGCGTCAGCCAGTCCCGCTCGACGGCGCTCGCCATTCGCACCAGCGGATCCCCTCCGGCGGGACCGATCTGGACGTCGAGCGCGACCAGCCACGAGGCGTCGCGCACGCCGCTCTCGCGCGCGAGCGAGGCGCCCTGGCCGGAGAACAGCAGCAGCCGGGGCGAGCCCGGCTCGCGCCGGCGCGCGACGCGATCGGGAAAGGCGAGGAACAGCGCCCGGCGGAGCGAGGCGTCGTCGGATGCCGGGGGTTCGGAGGCCGCCGCGGCCTCGCGCGCCGCGCCCGCGATCGAGCGCGCCTGCTCGCGCTGCGAGCGCGCGGTGCCCGCATCGAGCCGGTCGAGCGCCAGCAGGGCGTCGGAGTCGGTCGTGGGCGCCGTGGCCGCCATGGACGCCCCGAGGGCACGCGGCTCGGCCAGCAGCGCGCACAGCGCGGCGGCGCGCTCGGAGCCGCCGCAGGCGAGCAGCAGGCGGCCCAGGCGCGGCGGCAGCGGGATCCGCCGCAGGCGCTCGCCGAGAGGAGTCAAGCGCTCGCCGTCGGCGGCCCCGAGCAGGCGCAGCACTTCGAGCGCGGCCGCGAGCCGCTCGGGCTCCGGCCTCTCGAACCACTCGAACTCGGAGGGCCGCGCGCCCCAGGCCAGCACGTCGAGCACGGGCGCGGCGAGATCGATGCGCCGGATCTCCGGCTCGCGCCGCGCGGGCAGGCGCTCGCGCGGGTCCCACAGCCGCAGAACGCTGCCCGGCCCGGTGCGGCCCGCGCGGCCGGCCCGCTGGGTCGCCGAGTCGAGGGAGACGCGCTGGGTCTCCAGCCGGTCGAGGCCGCGAGCCACGTCGTAGCGCATCACGCGCTCCTGGCCCGAGTCGACGACGGCCGTCACGGCGTCGACCGTGAGCGAGGTCTCGGCCACGTTGGTGGCGAGGATCAGCTTGCGCTCGCGCGAGGGCGCGAGCGCGGCCTCCTGCTCGGCGGCGTCGAGCGCGCCATGGAGCCGGTGCACGACGCAGCCCGCGCTGCCCTGAAGCTCGCCGCGCGCGCGGTCGATCTCTCGCAGGCCGGGGAGGAAGCACAGGACGTGGCCCGCCGTGTCGGCGAGCAGCTCACGCGCGGCCTCGGCCACGCCGAGCCCCGGCGCGCTGCGAATGGCGAGCGGATGCTGGCGCCCGGGCACCTCGACGACGGCGGCGCCTCCCAGGTAGTCCACGATCGGCCCCGGATCGAGCGTCGCCGACATCACGACGAGCGCGAGGTCGTCCCTTGCCAGCAAGGCCTGGCGGGCGAACGCCAGCGCCAGGTCGGCGTGGATCGAGCGCTCGTGGAACTCGTCGAGCACCACCACGCGGAAGCCCGAGAGCAGCGGGTCCTGTTGCGCCCGCGCGGTCAGGATGCCCTCGGTCGCCACCAGCAGGCGCGTGCGCGGGCCGAAGCGGCGCTCGAAGCGCACCTGCCAGCCGACCTGCTCGCCCAGCGTGAAGCCCTGCTCGTCGGCGATCCTGCGCGCGATGGCCCGCGCCGCGATCCGGCGCGGCTCGAGCAGCAGCACCGGCCCGAGCGCCGCGAGCGCCGGCGGCACGCGCGTCGTCTTGCCCGCGCCAGGCTCGGCGACCAGCAGCACGGCCCGCCGCTCGCGAGCGGCCGCCACGATCGCGGGCAGGAACGGATCGATCGGGAGAGCGGCGAGCGGCGGCCGCGGCTTGGGGCGGGAGGTCAGCTCGCGGACCCGTACACGCGGAGCGCGTTCTGCGTAAGGATCGCGGCCAGCTTCTCTGGAGGCAGCTCCACCGCCTGGAACTCGGCGAGGTTCCGGCCCATGCTGCGGACGCCGGGGGAAGGCCAATCGCTGCCGTAGATCGCCTTGTGGGCGACCTCCGCCAGCCGCGGCAGGTAGCGGAGCAGCGCCTTGGGCGGGATGCCCGACAGCTCGAGGTGGACGTTCGGGAAGCGCCGCGCCAGGAAGAAGGCCTGCTCCATCCAGAGCGGGCGGCCGGCGTGCGCGAGCACGAGCGTGAGGTCGGGGAAGTCCACCGCCACGTCGTCGACCGCCATCGGCTCGCCGAGCCGCGAGCGCGCGCCGGGAAAGATCGAGGTGCCGGTGTGGATCAGCACGGGCATCCGCAGCCGCTGCGCCTCCTCGTAGACGGCGCGCAGGCCGTCGAGCCCGTCCTGGTAAGCGTTGGCGGCGAAGCCCATGTGCGGCGGGTGCACCTTCAGCGCGCGCACGCCCATCTCGCGTGCGCGGCGGACCTCCGCCGCCGGGTCCTCGGTGAGGCGCGGATGCACTCCGCCCATCGCGATCAGGCGGTCGGGCGCGGCCGCGCAGTACTGCGCGACGTAGTCGTTGACGCTGTGGGTCAGCCCGAGCATGTGCGGGCTCGGGTAGTTGACGAGCACCGCGCGCTCGATGCCTTCCTGGTCCATCAGCCGGAGCAGCCGCGCCGGGCTCTTCATCAGGACCTGCAGCTCGTCGAGGTCGTCCCGCCCCCGCGTCAGCGCCTCGAACATCGAGGGCTTCACGTCCCACCACGGCATCACGTGGATGTGCGCGTCGATCGCCAAGGCGACCGAGGATAGCACCGCGACCGTTCGCGCCCGGGACGCGGCGTCCCGCGACGGGACACCGGCTCGCGCGGAGTGAATGACCCATGGCCTTGCGGCCACCCCGAAGGACGAAAGGCGCAGCCCTGAATCACACGCGGACCGAACCCGGCAAGCCGCTTGCAAGCATCCACCAGCATGGAGCTGGTCTCGGACGTCCGCCACGCCCTGCGCAGCCTGGCGAAGGCGCCCGGGTTCGCCCTCGTGACGATCGCCACCCTCGCGCTCGGGGTCGGCGCCAACACCGCGATGTTCTCGATCGTCCACGGCGTGCTGCTGCGCGAGCTGCCGTACGACGCGCCCGAGAGGATCGCCGTCGTCTGGCGCACGGCTCCGAGCGCGGCCGAGAACCCGCACGCCGCGGCCGATTTTCTCGACCTGCGCCGCGATCAGCGCTCTTTCGAGCGGCTCGCGGGTGTCCGGCCGTTCGACCTGGAACTGAGCGGACCGGGCGAGCCGCGCCGGCTCCAGGCGGCGGAGGTGACCGCCGAGTTCTTCGAGGTGTTCGGCGTCGGCGCGCGCCTCGGCCGCGCCTTCGACTCGGCGACGGATCGCCCCGGCGACCGCCTGCTGGTGCTCTCGGCCGGCGCCTTCGGCGAGCTGCTCGCGGGCGACGCGAGCCTCGTCGGCGGCGCGCTGCGCGTGTCGGGCCAGCAGGCGACGCTCGTCGGCGTGATGCCGGAAGCCTTCGCCTGGCCGCCGGACGCTCGCGCCTGGCTCCTTTCCGACAAGCCGGTGCCCAACTCGCCCGTGGACGTGGCTGATCTGCTCACGCAGCGCGGCCTGAGCTACTTCGACGTCGTCGCGCGGCTGCGGCCGGGCGTCGCCCTAGGCGCGGCGCAGGCCGAGCTCGACGCGATCGGCAAGCGGCTCGCGACGGAGTTTCCCGACAACAACACCGACCGCGGCTACCGCGTGGTCCCGCTGGCCCGGCAGCTCGCGGGTCCGGTGCGGGCGCCGCTGCTGATGCTCTCCGCCATCGTCGGCCTCGTGCTCCTGATCGCGGCCGCCAACGTGGCGAACCTGCTGCTGGCCCGCGGCCTGGGCCGCCGGCGCGAGCTGTCGGTGCGCTCGGCGCTCGGCGCCTCGCCGCGGCGCCTCGCGCGCCAGCTGCTCGTCGAGAGCAGCGTGCTCGGCGCGCTGGGTGGAGCCGCAGGCGTGGCGCTCGCGGCCGCGCTGACGCCCGTCCTGCTGCGGCTCGTGCCGGGCGACCTGCCCCGCGCGGCAGAGATCGGCGTCAGCGTCCCTGTGCTGCTGTTCGCGCTCGGCGTCTCACTGGGCACCGGCCTGCTCTTCGGGGTCGCGCCGGCCGTCGAGGCCGCCCGGGTGGATGCCGTGGCCGGATTGCAGTCGGGGGGGCGGGCCCTCACCGGCTCGGGCCGCCGGCTTCGCGAGACGCTGGTCGCCGTCGAGATCGCCATCGCGGTCGTCGTGCTCGCGTGCGGCGGCCTGCTGCTGCGCAGCTTCGCCCGGCTGCAGGCCGTGGACGGCGGCTTCGCCAGCGAGAGCGTCGTGACCGTTCCGCTGCCGCTCTCCAAGTCGCGCTACCCGAGCCCAGGCGAGCGCACGCGCTTCTACGAGAGCGTCCTCGAGGAGCTGTCGCGCTCCGGCCGCTACCGCGTGGCCGCCGGTTTCCCGGCGCCCTTCGGCCCGGGCACGGGCAGCGCGGCGCCGGTGCGCCGCACCGACCGCCCGCCCGACCCGAATCCCGACATGACTCTGTTCGCGACGGCGACGCCCGCCTACTTCGAGGTGATGGGCATCCCGCTGCTGCGTGGCCGCGCCTTCGCGCGCGAGGACGTGGCCACCGCGCCGAAGGTGGTGGTGGTGAGCCGTCTGCTGGCGGAGCGGGTCTGGCCGGGCGAGAACGCGCTGGGCGCGCAGGTGACGCTCGGCGGCGACGAGCCGTTCACCGTCGTGGGTGTCGTGGGCGACGTCCGCCGAAAGGGCCTCGACACGTCGCCCGAGCCCGTCGTCTACATCCCCGCCGCCCAGTTCTCGCTGCCGCTGATGCACCTGGTGCTGCGGGGCGGCGATCCCGCCGCGATCGCGGCAGACGTGCGCGCGGCCGTCCGCAAGCTCGATCCCGAGCTGCCGCTCGAACAGCCTGAGACGCTGGCAGCGGCCCGCGCCCGCTCGCTGGCGCAACCGCGCTTCCGCACGGCGCTGCTCGGCGGCTTCGGCGCGCTCGCGGCGCTGCTGGCGGCGCTCGGCCTCTACGGCCTCGTGAGCGATGGCGTCTCGCGCCGCACGCGCGAGATCGGCATCCGGCTGGCGCTCGGCGCGCAGGCCCGGGCCGTGCTGTGCCTCGTCGTGCGTGACGGCCTGCGGCCCGTGCTCGCCGGGAGCGGCGTCGGTCTGCTGCTGGCGCTCGCCGTCTCGCGGGCGCTGGCGGCCTTCCTCTTCGGCGTGACGCCGCGCGACCCGGCGACGCTCGCGGCCACGCTCGGGCTGCTCGTCCTGGTCGCGCTCGCCGCCTGCCTGCCGCCAGCCCTGCGCGCGGCGCGGCTCGACCCCGCCGAGGTGATGCGCGCGGAGTAGGAGATTGGCGGCGGACCGCGTTCTCCGATAACGTCCCTGCGTTCATGCTGCGCCGTCGCCGGCTCGCGCTGCTGCTCGGCCTGTCGGCCGTGTGCGGCAGTGCGGCCTCCGCGCCCTCGCCTCCGCCCCGGCCTTCACGCCTGACGATCGTCGCGCCCGCCTCGACGGGGGGCGGCTGGGATCAGACCGCCCACGCGATGGCGCGCGCGCTCCTGGAAGCCGGCCTGGTCGACGGCGCCGAGGTGCGCAACAGCCCGGGCGCCGGCGGCGCCATCGGTCTCGCGCAGTTCCTCGCGAACGAGCGCGGCCGCGAGGACGCGCTGCTGGTCGGCGGCCTCGTGATGGTGAGCGCGCTGCGCGTGACGCGCGCCACCGTGGCGCTCTCGCAGGCGACGCCGATCGCACGCCTGACCGGCGAGTACGAAGTGATCGCGGTGCCGGCGGCGTCCGAGCTGCGAAGCCTCGACGAGCTGGTGCAGGCCCTGAAGCTGAACCCGGGGGCCGTCGCTTGGGGCGGGGGCTCGCCCGGCGGGATCGACCAGCTTCTGATCACGGAGCTGGCGCGCGCGATCGAAGTGCCACCGGTCCGGCTCAGCTACGTGCCGTTCTCCGGCGGCGGCGAGGTGGCGGCCGCGCTGCTCGAAGGGCAGGTCTCGGTCGGCGTCAGCGGATACGCCGAGTTCGCGGAGCACCTGGCGAGCGGGCGGCTGCGGGCGCTCGCGATCTCCTCCGAAGCGCGGCGGTCCGGCATCGACGTGCCGACCTTGCGCGAGCAGGGCGTCGACGTGACCCTGCTCAACTGGCGCGGCGTGTTCGCGCCGGCCGGCATCTCGTCGGACGCGCGAGACCGCCTCGGGGAGCTGGTGGCGGCCATGGTGGCTACGCCGGCCTGGAAAGCGGCGATCAGTCGCCATCGCTGGGACGACCTGTACCTCGGCGGCGCGGCCTTCGAGAGCTACCTGCTCGAGGAGGAGGCGCGTGCCGCCCGCGCTCGTGACCCGCGTGGGACCGGGCCCGCCGCCGGCCCCGGCGCCGTCTGGACCACCACCATGCGGCTGCTGCGCAACCGCACCATGCTGGCGACGCTGCTGGCGCTCGTCGTCGCCGTTGTGGCTGCGGGCGTCGCGGTCCAGGTGCTGCTGGCGCGCCGCCGCGAGCAGGCTCTCGCGCAGAGGCTCGAGGCCGCGCAGCAGGAGTCGCTGCAGCGCCGGGCCGAGGCCCGGCAGCTGCTCGACGGCGTCGGGGCGCAGATCGAGCGCCAGCTCTCGGCCTGGGGGCTGACCTCCGCCGAGCGCGAGGTGGCGATGCTGATGCTGAAGGGGCTGCGCCACAAGGAGATCGCTTCCTTGCGCGGCACCAGCGAGCGGACCGTGCGGCAGCAGGCCCTCACCATCTACAAGAAGGCCGGCCTCGACGGCCGCACCGACCTGGCGGCGTTCTTCCTCGAAGACCTGCTGGCGCCCGCGCCCGCGAAGGACGGGCGAACCGGCAGCTAGGGCCGCGAGGCCCTCAGCGGCCCGGACCGGCGAGGGGAATCACGCCCAGCGCCAGGTTCACCAGCAGCATCACGATGGCGGTCACGACCGTCCACTTGAGGGTGAACTTCTGGTGGTCGCCGAACTCCACCTTGGCGAGCCCGACCAGCAGGTAGGTCGAGGGCACGAGCGGGCTCAGCAGGTGCACCGGCTGGCCGACCAGCGAGGCGCGCGCGATCTCCTCGGGGCGGATGCCGTAGGCGGCCGCGGCGTGGCTCAGGATCGGAACGACGCCGAAGTAGAAGGCGTCGTTCGACAGGAAGAAGGTGAACGGCATGCTGAGCAGGCCCGTGATGACGGCGAGGTAGGGGCCGAGCGAGATCGGCACCAGCGCCACCACGCTGTTGGCGATGGCGTCCACCATCTTCGTGCCCGAGAGGATGCCGGTGAAGATCCCGGCCGCGAAGACGACGGCGGCGACGGCGAGCGCGTTGCCGGCGTTGGCCGCGAGGCGCTGCTTCTGCTCCTCCGGCGACGGGTAGTTGACCAGCAGCGCCAGCGCGAAGGCCACCATGAAGAGCACGGTCAGCGGCACCAGGTTCGCGATCAGCGCCACTAGCAGCGTGAGCGTCAGCAGCAGGTTGAACCAGATCAGCCTGGGGCGGCGGATCGACGCCTCGACGGCTTCGGCTCCGTTGCCCGCCATCGAGGCGTGGAGGTCGCCGAGCTGATCGGCGGAGACGATCCCGAGCCGCCGACGCTCGCCGCGGCCGAGCCACCAGGCGACGAGCATGACCCACACAGCCCCTGCGGCCATGGCGGGGAGCAGGGGCACGAAGACGTCGCCCATCTCGAGCTTGAGCGCCGCGGCCGCGCGGGCGGTGGGCCCGCCCCAGGGCAGCAGGTTCATCACACCGCCCGCCTGCATGATGACGCTCGCCAGCACCAGCCGGCTGATGCCGAGGCGCACGTAGAGCGGCAGCAGCGCGGTGGTGGTCACCAGGTAGGTCGTCGAGCCGTCCCCGTCGAGGGACACGAACAGCGCCAGCGCGGCGGTGCCGACCACGATCCGGACCGGGTCGCCGCCGACGAGCCGCACGACGGCTCGCACGGCCGGGTCGAAGAGGCCCACGTCGATCATCAGGCTGAAGTACAGGATCGCGAAGGCGAGCATCACGCCGGTCGGCGCGAGCGCCACGACGCCCTCGGCCATCATGGTCCCGAGCCCGGGCCCGAAGCCCGCCAGCAGCGCGAACGCGAGCGGCACCAGCACCAGCGCCGTGATCACGGACATGCGCTTGGTCATGATCAGCGCCATGAAGACGATGACCATGCCGTAGGCGAGGACCGTGAGCAGGCTCATGCCCGGCTCACCAGGCGAGCGCGTAGACGGAGCTGGACTGGCCCCAGTGACCGTCCTGGCTGCCCAGCCGCCGCGGGTCCGCCCCGGCGAACAGGAAGCCGGTCGCCGCGTCGCGCCAGATCCCGTTGACGCTGCCCTCGTCGGACGGGATCGTCGTGAGCCGGTAGCCGCGCGCGGCGAGCGCCGCGCGGGTCGCGGGGTCGACGCGGTCCTCGATGTCGAAGATCGGCGGGATCTCGGTGCCCGTCTCCTGGAAGCCGCCGTAGATCATGCGCGGGGCGGCGACCGCCCGCTGCACGTCCATCCCGAAGTCCACGAGGTTCGCGATCACCTGGGCGAGGCGCTGCCAGATGCCGTCGCTGCCGGGGGTGCCGATCGCGAGCACAGGCTCGCCGTCCTTGAGCACGATCAGCGGCGACTGGTTCGAGCGGGGGCGCCGCCCCGGCCCGAGCTTCGAAGGGCTTTCGGGCTCGGTGTGCAGGTGGCGGAGCTGGTTGGAGAACAGCACGCCGGTGTCCGCCGCCACGACACCGGAGCCGTACCAGGAGCCGAGCGTCTGCGTCAGCGCGACCATGTTGCCCTCGCCGTCCACGACCGTCATGTGCGTGGTGTTCTGCTTGTCGCCCCCGGGATTCCGCGGAGGTGGCACCGGGCCGAGTGTGCGGCCCGGCACGAGCAGGGCGCGCCGCTCGGACGCGTACTCCTTCGAGAGCAGCCGCTCGAGCGGCACGGAGACGAACTCCGGGTCCGCGACGTAGCGGTTGCGGTCCGCGATCGCGACTCGCTGCACCTCGCCGATCAGGTGCAGGTAGTCGGCGCTGTTGTGGCCGAGCTCCCGCAGGTCGAAGCCCTCGAGCAGGTTGAGCTGCATCAGCACCGCGATGCCGCTGCTGTTCGGCGGCTGCGTGTAGACGCGGTAGCCGCGATAGTCCGCGTGGATCGGCTCGACCCACTTCGCCTCGTAACCCGCGAGGTCGCCGTAGGCGAGGATGCCGCCGTTCGCGGCGTAGAACTCCGCGATGCGGCGCGCGATGGCCCCCTTGTAGAAGACGTCGGCGCCCTCGGCCGCGACCGCCTTCAGCGTGCGGGCGAGGTCGGGCTGCTTGAACAGGCTGCCCGGCTTCGGCGGACCGCCGCCGGGGAAATAGGCGCGCCGCGTCGAAGGGAAGTCGAGGCGGTCCTTCAGGACGTCGAGCAGCCAGGTGAACTCCTCGTCGACGGGGAAGCCGCCCTCGGCCAGCTCGATCGCGGGCTCGAAGAGCTTCGCCCACGCCAACCGGCCGTGGCTCCGGTGCAGCGCCTCGTAGCCCTTCAGGTTCGACGGCACCGGTGTCGACAGATAGCCGGTCTTGTAGGGCCTGTGCTTCAGCGATTCGATGGTCGCGGCGGCGGGCGCCGTCCCGTAGAAGTTGAGGGCGCGCACCTGGCGAGTGGCGGCGACGTAGACGGTGGCGAAGCCCTGGCCGCCGATCGTGGAGTCCTTCGGGTCGACCACCGTCGAGGCGAGCGCGGTCGCCACCGCGGCGTCGAAGGCGTTGCCCCCCTGCATCAGCACTCGCAGTCCCGCCGCCGAGGCGAGGGGATGCAGCGAGACGACGGCGCCATGGCGGCCCTTGACCAGCGGGCGCGCCTGGTCGTCGTGAGGCGCGGCGGGCGCCGCCTGCCCCGCGCGGGTCGCGCTGGCAGCCAGGGACAGCAGCGCGCCGAGCGCGGCGGGCGCGAGCAGCCGGACGTTGCGGGCCATGATCATCGCTGGGCCTCCGTCTCGTGTGCTGTAGCGGGAGGCGCGGGGCTAGGGCTTCAGATGCCGGCCCAGGAACTCCACGATGCGGTTCAGCGAGTCGCGCGCCTCCTCGCCGTCCCCGTCCGAGTAGCCGTGGCCGCCCGGAGCGCGCTCGTAGAGCTTGTACTCGTACGTCTTGCCGTGCGCCTTCAGCGCCTCGACCAGCCGCTCGGAGTGCACGGTGTGCGGCACCGTGCGGTCGAAGGTCGTCGCGTGGATCAGCAGCGGCGTCTCGAACTTCGACACGTGCATGATCGGCGACGAGCTGATGTAGGCGTCGAGGTTGTCGAAGGGCATGCCCTTGAAGTTCGGCTCCTTCGCGACTTCCTGGCGGCGGTACTCGGGCTTGTAGGCCATGTACATGAGGAAGTCGGCCAGCCCGACCACGTCCACCGCCACCTTGAAGCGCCTGGGCGCCTTCGCGATCGCCAGCAGCGTCACCATGCCGCCGCGGCTGCGGCCGACGATGCCGAGCCGCTGCGGGTCCACGTAGGGTTTGGAGGCGAGCAGCTCGGCCGCCGACAGCACGTCGCTGACGTCGCCCGCGCCGTACTCCTGGGCGTCGTAGTGCTCCTTGCCGTAGCCGCGGCTGCCGCGATACTCCGGGAACATCACCACGTAGCCCTCGCTGACGAAGCGCTCGATGAAGCCGAAGAACTCCTCGTCGAGCGAGTAGTGGAAGCCGCCGTGGACCGTCACCAGCGCCGGGTAGCGCTTGCCTGGCTCGAGCTTCACCGGCTTGAAGATCCAGCCGGGCACCAGATCCCGCTCGGCGTTCGGGATCATGGTGCGCTCCATCCGGATGCGGTCGCCGTAGCGCTGGACGAAAGTGACGGCCACCAGCTTCTGATTGACCTCGTAGAGCGTGTGCACCAGCAGGTCGAGCTTGGTGCTGACGTCCTTGGCGTCGGGGTTGATGAACGTCTGCAGCTCGTCCGCGCGGCGGGCGCCCTCCACCTGCTGCGCGGATGCGAGCCCGGACTGGCCTAGCAGCGCCGCCAGCACGGCGGCTCCGATCCTGTTCGCCATCACTGCCTCCGATAGATGACCTTGCCGCCGAGGATCGTCAGCTCGACCTCGGCCGAGGCGATCTCTTCGCGGGGCACGGTCAGGATGTCCTTCGACAGCACCACGAGGTCGGCCAGCTTGCCTTCGCTGACGGAGCCTCGGCGGCCCTCCTCGTAGGAGGCGTACGCGGGGTTGATCGTATAGGCCGCCACCGCTTCCGCCACGCTCAGCGCCTCCTCCGGATGCCAGGGTGTGCCGCCGGCCAGCGGGCGGCGCAGCACCGCCAGCGCGATGTTCTCGAGCGGCGCGAGCGGCGTGTGCTCCTGCTCGTTGTAGCTGCCGGGCCAGTCGGCGACGAGGTTCACGCGCACGCCGGCCTGGATCAACTGGCGCCAGGCGAAAGCGGTCTTCGCCCTTTCGGGGCCGAGCTGGCGATCGACCATCCGCGCGCGGCGCATCAGCTGCTCGGGGGTGATGTCCGCGATCAGCCCGAGGCGGCCGGCACGGGCGATGTCGGCCCGGCTGAAATACCAGGCGTGGATCAGCCGGAAGCGGCGGTCTCGCGGCGGGTTGCTTCGGATCGCCGCTTCGTACCAGTCGAGCAGCAGCCGATGCGCCTTGTCGCCAGTGGCATGCACCACCGGGTCGAAGCCGTTGCGATCCGCGCAGGCGACCTGGCGCGCCATCTCCTCTTCGCTGGTGAAGCGGAAGGTGAAGTCGCCCGAGAAGGCGGGGTTGTCGGCGTACGGCTGCTCCATCAGATAGCCGTCGACGTAGCCCTTCATCGCGCCGAAACGGATCAGCCCCTCCTCGCCGCGCGCGCGGATGCCCGCCGCCACCGTGGCTTCGCAGAGGGGGAGCGACAGGATCGCATAGACGCGGGCGCTGAGCTCCCCGCGCCGCTGCAGCTCCCGGAAGATCTCCAGGTTGGAGGAGCTGCGCTCGACGAAGGTATGGAACAGCTGGCGCTGCGAGGCGGCGTCGAGCCGGGCCACGTCGTGGATGCCGGTGATGCCGACTCGCGCGAGGTCGCGCAGGGCCGCGCGCGCGCCGACCAGCTTCTGCTCGAGATTGGGCGGAGGCATCAGCTCCTGGATGCGCTCGCCGGCGCGGCCGAACAGCACGCCGGTCGGCTCGCCGGTGGCCGGATCGCGCTCGATGCGGCCGCCGCGCGGATCCGGCGTGCGGCGGTTCCAGCGCGCACGCCGGAACGCCTCGGAGTTCGCGATGAACGCGCCGTCGGCGCGCCGCAGCAGCACGGCATGCCGCGGCGTGACGCGGTCGATCTCGGCCAGGCGGACGGCTGGCGGTGCAGGGGCGGGCTGGCCTTTCGACTCGGCGTCCCAGGCCCGGTAGGCCCCGAGCTCGCCCCCGGTGATCCACAAGCCCTCGGGAACCCGCGCCGCCGCGGCCGCCAGACGCCTGAGCAACTCGGACTCGTCGGCGACGTCGAAGAGGCTGACCTTAGTCACCCAGTCGGCGGCGTTCTCGAAGTGAGTGTGGGCGTCCGTGAACCCCGGCAGCAGCAGCCGCCCCCGGAGGTCGATCATGCTCGTCTGCGGTCCGCGAAGGGCCAGGACCTCGGCCTCGGAGCCGACCTTGACGATGCGGTCGCCGCGGACGGCCACGGCCCGGGCCTCGGGCCGGGCGGTGTCCACCGTGTAGACGCGCCCGCCGTGGAGGATCAGATCGGCGGGGGGCTGGGGGGCAGCGGCTGCGTCGGGGGCGTCCCCGAAGCCGCAGCAGATGACGGCGGCGGCGGCGACCCGGAGGAGTGAGGGCATCGAAAAGCAAGCTACGGCGCCGACCGGGACCTCACCATGGGGCAGTTGTCATAGGAAGCCCCACCCGAATCGGGGGGCATTCGGCCGGGCATAGGACATCCGACGCATGACGACAGGGTGGCCGGAGCCTAGCTTCTCGCCAATGTCCTGACGCCGTCCCGCCGTTCCCCTCACAGGCCTCCAGGAGGGCCCGATGAAGCGTTCGACGATCACCCGGATCGGGATGCTGTTGCTGGCGCTGGCGTTCCCGGCCGCCGCCTCGGCCCAGGCGGCGTTCGAGATCAGCGGCACCGTCAAGGACTCGACGGGCGCCGTGCTCGTCGGCGCGAGCGTGACGCTGCGCAACGCGAGCGGCACCCCGCTCGCCACGGTCACCACGAATGCGCGCGGCCACTACAGGCTGGCCGGCGTGGCACCCGGCGCTTACAGCCTCTTCGTGTTCCGCGACGCGTTCGCCGCCGTCACGGAGGAGGTCCGGGTGGAGGCGGGCGAGGTCGCCAAGGACTTCACCCTCTCGCCGGCCACCTTCTCCGAGGAGGTGACCGTCTCCTTCACGGGTGAGAGCGCGATGACGGCCCTCAAGGCCTCCGCACCGGCGCGGGACATCCCGCTCACCATCAACAGCTATACCGGCGCCTTCATCAAGGCGATCGACACCAAGCAGGTGGCGGACCTGTACACGTACATGAACGGGATCAACCGCACCGGCAACGGCGCCTACGACGCCACCATCCGGGGATTCAGCGGCGGCGAGCCCAACTCGCTCACCGTGGACGGCATGGCCGGCATGCCGGCCCGCATGAACTCGCCCAACGTGGCCAACGTCGAGCGCGTCGAGGTGCTGAAGGGGCCGTCGTCGGTGCTCTACGGCCGCGCGCAGCCCGGCGGCATGCTGAACCTGATCACGAAGCGGCCGCAGGCCACGCGCCAGAACGAGCTCGAGCTTCGCGGCGGGACCTTCTTCGGCACCGGCCCCGGCTTCGGCGACAGCAACTCGTATCGCGTCGACGCCGATTTCACGGGCCCCCTCGACAGCGGCAAGAAGGTGCTCTACCGCCTGGTGGCCGCGTACGACAAGGTGAACACCTTCCGCGCGCCCGCCGTCAACGAGGACCTCTTCGTCGCGCCGGCCTTCACCTTCAACCTCGGCGAAGGCTCGATGCTGACGATCGACGGCGAGTACCGCAAGATCGACACCACACTCGACCAGGGCCTGGTGGCGCCCCGGAACGACATCAACTTCATCGCCCCGATCACGACCCGCTACCAGGAGCCCGGCGACACCGAGAGCGAGGAGGGCTGGAGCTTCAACGGTCGCTTCACCAAGCAGTTCTCGGCGAACACCACCTGGAACCTCGCCTGGCGCTCCGTCTACCACGAGGACCAGCGCACGGGCTTCGAGAACGCCGTGGCTCAGGCCGACAACCAGCGGCTGTCGCGCCGGGTGCGCGACCAGAAGAACAGGCGCAACTACAACTACGTCGACAGCTATCTCAACAAGGACGCCAACACCGGCAGCGTCGGCCACCACCTGCTGTTCGGCTTGAACGCCGGCGTCGAGGTGCGCGACTTCGACCGCGTGCGCTTCGGCCCCACCGGCTTCTTCATCAACCTCTACGCGCCGGTCTACGGCGCGGCGTTTCCGGCAGCCGCGACGCCGGGCTTCCACCAGAACTTCCACCTGTTCGACTACGCGGCCTATGCGCAGGACCGGCTCGACCTCGGGTCGAAATGGAAGGCGGTCGCCAGCGTGCGGGCGTCGGGCCAGAAGTCGGAGTTCAAGGAGCTGCGCCTCGCCAACCCCGATCGCGAGCGCACCGTCGGGGCGGTCAACCCGATGCTGGGTCTGGTCTTCCAGCCGGACAACCAGTGGTCCATCTACGGCAGCTACGCGACATCCTACGATCCCACGAACGTGACGGCCGTCGACGCGAACGGCGAGAACAGCTTCGACCCCGAGTCGGGACGGCAGCTCGAGGGGGGCGTGAAGGCCGAGCTGGCGCGCGGACGCGTGATCGCCACCGCCTCCGGCTTCCACATCGAGAAGAAGAACGGCCTCGTCGCAGTCGGCGGCGGCGTCAGCCAGCAGATCGGCGAGCAACGCTCGCAGGGGTTCGAGCTGGACGTGCAGCTCAAGCCCGTGCCCCACTGGCAGACGATCCTGGGCTACGCGTACACGGACGCCGTGGTGGTGAACGACATCAACCCCGTGATCGTCGGCGCTCCCCTGGTGAACCAGGGCAAGAACGCCTTCAACTTCTGGACGCGCTACGACGTGACGCAGGGCTCGTTGAAGGGCCTGGGTCTTGGTCTCGGCCTCATCGTCCGCAGCGAGCGGCCGGGCTCCCTGCCCGCGCCCGTGATCAACACCGGCACGCCGACTCCTGGCCAGCCGGTCTCGCAGGACGCGCTGCGGCTGCCCGGCTACACCCGCGCCGACGCCGGCGTCTACTACGTGCGTGACAAGTACGAGCTGACGCTGCGCGTCAACAACCTGTTCGACGAGGTCTACTACGAGAGCGCGTTCAACCTGGTGCTGATCACGCCGGGCGCGCCGCGCGAGGCGACGCTGTCCCTGCGCTTCCGCTTCTGAGCTTCCGCGGGCGGCGGCTTTCGGGTCGTTCGTCCCCCGTGTCCCACCCGCGCGCCGACTCGCGGCCGCTCGCGAGGCTGGGGTGTCGGGCTGCTTGCCGGCGGTCGTTTCCCGCGGTCTGATCCGACCGCACGAGGTTCGCGCGAGGCCGTGGTCGACACCAGCGTGACGCGGCGGGACTTCCTGGACGGCGCCGCGCTCGCGCTGGGCGGAGCGCTCGTCGCGCGCCCGGCTCGTGCCCTCGGCGTCGAGGCGGGCGCGTCGTACCCTCCCGCCCTGACCGGGCTGCGCGGCAGCCACGAGGGCAGCTTCGAGACGGCCCACGCCCTGCGCGACCCGGGTTTCTGGGCGACGGCCGGCCCCGCCGAGGAAACTGGGGAGGTCTTCGACCTCGTCGTCGTTGGCGCCGGCATCAGCGGCCTCGCGGCGGGCCATTTCTTCCGCAGGCAGGCAGGGCCGGCCGCGCGCGTGCTGATCCTCGACAACCACGACGACTTCGGCGGGCATGCGCGGCGCAACGAGTTCCGCGCGGGGGGCCGCCTGCTGCTCGCCAACGGAGGCGCGCAGTCGCTCGAGAGCCCGGGACGTTGGAGCCCCGTCGCGAAGGGCCTGCTCCGCGAGCTGTCCGTCGACGTGGGCCGTGTCCGGGAGGCGTTCGACGAGAAGCTCTATCCCTCGCTGGGCCTGCGCAACGGGGTCTTCTTCGACCGCGGGACCTTCGGCGCAGACGCGCTGGTCGCCGGCCTGGGGGAGCGGCCCTGGGGCGAGTTCTTCGCCGACGCGCCTCTCACCGACGCCGCACGTCGCGACCTCGTGCGGGTGCACACCGAGAAGGTGGACTATCTCCGCGGCCTCGCGCCACAGGTGAAGCGCCGGCGCCTCGCGCGCACGAGCTACGCCGACTTCCTGACGGGCGTCGCCGGGCTGCGGCCCGACGCCCTGCCCTTCTTCCGGAACCAGACGCACGACTTGTGGGGCGTCGGCGTCGAGGCCGTCTCGGCGCTCGATTGCCTCGAGACCGGCGACGATTTCGGCCGCGTGTATCCCGGCTTCCAGGGGCTCGGCCTCGGCGAGGGCGACCCGGACGAGCCCTACGTCTTCCACTTCCCCGATGGCAACTCCTCGTTGGCGCGCCTGCTGCTGCGTGCGCTGATCCCCGAAGCGGCACCCGGGCGGACGATGGATGACGCGCTGACGCGCCCGGCCGACTACGCGCGCCTCGACGTGGCGGGCTGGCCGGTGCGCCTCAGGCTCGAGGCGACGGCCGTGCGCGTGCGCCATCTCGGGCCGCCCGAGCGCGCGCGCGAGGTGGAGGTCGCCTACGTGAAGGGCGGCCGGCTGCGCAGCGTACGCGCGGGCGCCTGCGTGCTGGCCTGCTGGCACGGCGTCGTCCCCTCGCTGCTGCCGGAGCTCGGCGCCGAGCAGCGCGAGGCGCTCGCCGCGTCGGTCAAGGTGCCCCTCGTCTACGCGAACGTCCTGGTGCGCAACTGGCAGTCGTTCGTGCGCCTCGGTGTGCATCGCGTCTTCGCGCCGGGTGGCTACTGGTCGATGGCGATGCTCGACTTCCCGGTCAGCCTCGGGGCCTATCGCTGCTCGCGCGAGCCCAACGAGCCGGCGGTCGTGTTCCTCGTGCGCACGCCGTGCAGTCCCGGGCTGCCGCCGCGCGAGCAGCACCGCGCCGGCCGCGTCGAGCTGCTCGGCACGAGCTTCGCCGACTTCGAGCGCGAGATCCGCGGCCAGCTCGAGCGCATGCTGGGGCCGGGCGGCTTCCACGCGGCGCGCGACGTCCTCGCGATCACCGTCAACCGCTGGCCCCACGGTTACACCTACGAGTACAGCCCGCTGTGGGACCCCGAGTGGCCCGCGGGGCGAGCGCCCCACGAGATCGCGCGCCGCCGGCTCGGCCGTGTCGCGATCGCCAATGCCGACGCAGGCGCCCGCGCCTACGCCGACGCCTCGATCGACCAGGCGCAGCGCGCGGTCGCGGAGTTGCTCGCGTGAGCGCGACCCCGCTCGCCGCGCGCCCTCCCGCAGCGTCGAGCGCACTTGCCCGCGTGCTCGGCCGCGCGGACCTCGTGCTGTTCTCGCTGAGCGCGATCCTGACGATCGACACCCTCGCCTCGGCGGCCAGCGTCGGCGTCTCCTGGTTCGCCTGGTGGGCGGTCACGCTCGTGGTGTTCTTCGTTCCCTATGCCCTGATGTCGGCGGAGCTGGGCTCGGCCTGGCCGCAGGAGGGCGGCCTCTACGTCTGGGTGCGCGAGGGGCTCGGCGCGCGCGCGGGCTCGCTGGCAGCCTGGTTCTACTGGATCAACAACGCCTACTGGATGCCGTCCGTATACCTGGTGTTCGCCGCGACGTTCCGGCAGATCTTCCTGGACGCCGAGACGGTCGAGCGGCTGGCCGCCCGCGGCCTCGTCACCTGGCTCGACGCCGGCGTCGCGATCCTGCTGACCTGGATCACAGTGGCGATCGGCGTCGTCCGTCTCGGCATCTCGAAGTGGGTGCCGAACCTGGGCGCCGTCGTGAAGGTGGCGATTTTCGTGGCGCTCGGCGCCCTCGGCTTCGCCTGGCTCGCGCAGGGGCGCGCCCCTGCCAACGATTTCTCCCTGGGGCAACTGGCGCCGCGGCTCTCGGACTCGCTGGTCTTCCTGCCCGTACTCCTGTACAACGCGCTCGGCTTCGAGCTCGTCAGCGGGGCCGGCGGCGAGATGAAGGACCCGCAGCGCGACGTGCCCCGGGCCGTGCTGCTGACAGGCGCGCTGGTCGCGGCGGTCTACGCCCTCGGCGTCCTCGGTATCCTGCTGGCGGTCCCGCTCGAGCGGCTGTCCCTGGTGACCGGGACCTGGGATGCGCTGCTGGCGCTCGGCGAGGGCTCGGGCTCGACGGCCCACGGGCTGGTGCTGCTGCTGGGGCTCGGCTTCCTGTATGCCTGCGTCGCCAACATCGTCACCTGGTCGCTCGGCACCAACCGCGTCGCGGCGGCGGCCGCCGCCGAGGGGTCGCTGCCGTCGGCGCTCGGCCGCTTGCACCCTCGCCACGGCACGCCCCACGTGGCCTTCGCCGTGACCGGCGCGCTCAGCACCGCTCTGCTGGTGGGCAACGCGGGCTTCGCGGCGAGCAGCGACAACGCCTTCTGGCTGATCTTCAAGCTCTCGAGCCTGTGCTTCCTGTTCACCTACCTGCTGGTGTTTCCGGCCTTCGCCCTGCTGCGCGTGCGCCGGCCCGAGGTGCCGAGGCCCTACCGCATGCCGGGCGGCGACCGCGCAGGGATCGCGGCGGCGGTCTGCTGCACGGCCGTCGTGGCGGTCGCCTGCGCGCTGTTCTTCCGGCCGGCCCCCAACGCCGACCTCGCCGCGGCCGCGCGAGAGAACGCGCTGCTCGCGGCCGAGTGCCTGGCGACGCTGGCCGTCGGCCTCTTCTTGCTGCCCCGCGGCAGGCGTCCCCCCGCCGCCATCGCGACGACCGAGGAGGTCTAGATGACGACCCATGCCCAGGAGCTCGAGCGCTATCGCGCGCAGACCCGGCGCAGCCTGGAGTTCTACGGGCGCGCGAGCCGCGTGCTGCCGCTCGGGGTGTCCAGCAACTTCCGCACCTACGAGCCCTACCCGATCTACGTCGAGCGCGCGGCGGGCTCGCGCCTGTGGGACGTGGACGGGCGCGAGTACCTCGACTTCTCGATGTGCTTCGGGGCGCTGATGGTGGGCCATTCGCATCCCGCGATGGTGGAGGCGCTCACGCGGGCGGCCGGTGAGGGCACGCTCTACGGCATGCCCCACGACCGCGAGATCCGCGCCGCCGAGCTGATCTGCGAGCGCTTCGGGCTCGAGCAGATGCGCTTCACCAACTCGGGCTCCGAGGCGACCATGCACGCGCTGCGCATGTGCCGCGCGTACACCGGCCGCGACAAGCTGATCAAGTTCGAGGGCGGCTACCACGGCGGCCACGACACGGTGCTCGTCTCCGTGAAGCCGCCCCGCTCGAAGCTCGGCCACGCGCAGCGGCCGCGGGCGGTGCCGGTCGGCCACGGCATCCCGGCGCTGAGCGTGGAGAACACGCTGGTGGCGCCCTTCAACGACGCGCGGGCGGTGCGCGACCTGCTGGAGGCCCACGGCAACGAGGTGGCGGCGCTGATCCTCGAGCCGGTGATGATGAACGTCGGCGTGATGCCGCCGCGGGACGGCTTCCTGCAGGAGCTGCGCGCGCTGTGCGACGAGTTCGGCTGCCTGCTGGTCTTCGACGAGGTGAAGACCGGCGCCAAGCTGGCATGGGGAGGCGCGCAGCAGCACTACGGCGTGCGGGCCGACGTCGTGTGCCTGGCCAAGGCGATCGGCGGCGGCCTGCCGCTCGGCGCGTTCGGCGCCCGGCGCGAGCTGATGAACGAGATCGCGAGCTTCCATTCCTTCCACGCCGGCACCTACGCCAGCAACCCGCTCGCGACCACGGCCTGCGTCACCGCTCTCGAGCGGATCCTGACGCCCGAGGTCTTCCCGCGCGCGACCGCGCTGGGCGACGCGCTCGCCGCGGGCCACAACGAGATCCTGCGGCGGCACGGCCTGCCTTTCTGCGCCGTCAACGTCGGCAGCAACGGCACCGTCTACTGGCGCCGCACGCCGCCGACCAACTACCGCGAGTGGCTGGACCAGGACTTCGACAGCTTCTGGCGCTACTGGCACATGAACCTGAACCGCGGCGTCATCCCGCAGGCGCAGTGCTACGACGAGCAGTGGACGCTCAGCGTGCAGCACGACGAGCGCGACGTCGAGCGGATGCTGCGCGTGTTCGACGAGATCTGCCGGGAGATGAAGTGATGAAGGCCTACCAGATGCTGATCGACGGCGCCTTCGTGGGCGCGGCGTCCGGGCGCCAGTTCGACGTGCGGGATCCCGCGAGCGGCGAGGTGATCGCCCGCGTGGCCGAGGCCGGCGCCGAGGACGTCGACCAGGCCGTCGCGGCCGCGCGCCGGGCGTTCTCGACGTTCCGCGAGGTCACCGCGCAGGAACGCGGGCGCATCCTGTTCCGGTTGGCCGAGGTCGTGCGGCGCGAAGCCGCGGCGCTGGCGGAGCTGGAGACGCGCAACTCCGGCAAGCCGATCGCCGAGGCCGAATTCGACCTGGCGGACGTCGCGACCTGCTTCGAGTACTACGGCGGCCTGGCGAGCAAGCTCCACGGCGAGGTGCTGCAGGTTCCCGACAACGCGCTGTCGCTCGTGCTGCGCGAGCCGCTGGGAGTCGCGGGGCAGATCATCCCGTGGAACTACCCGCTGCTGATGGCCGCCTGGAAGCTGGCGCCGGCCATCTGCGCGGGCTGCACGATCGTGATCAAGCCCGCGGAGCAGACGCCGCTGACGCTGCTGGAGCTGGCGCGGCACTTCGACGCCTGCGGCCTGCCGCCGGGCGTCGTGAACGTGGTGACAGGCTTCGGCGAGGGCGCCGGAGCCCCGATCGTGAGCCACCGCGGCGTGGACAAGATCGCTTTTACCGGCAGCGTGGAGGTGGGTCGCCGGATCGCGAAGAGCGCCGCGGACAGCCTGAAGAAGGTCAGCCTGGAGCTGGGCGGCAAGTCGCCGAACATCTTCTTCGCGGACGCCGACTTCGAGGCGGCCGTGGACGGCGCGCTCTTCGGCGTCTTCATCAACCAGGGCGAGGTCTGTTCGGCGGGCAGCCGGGTGCTGGTCGAGCGCCCGATCTACCGGAAGATGCTCGACGCCATGGTCGAGAAGGCCAGGCGCATCACGCTCGGGCCCGGGCTCGATCGCGCCACGAAGATGGGGCCGCTGGTATCGCAGGAGCAGCAGCAGCGTGTGCGGCGCTATCAGGAGCTCGGCAAGAACGAAGCGAAGCTCGCGGCGGGCGGCGGCGTGCCGGCCGGGCCCGGGCTCGAGCGCGGCTTCTACGTGGAGCCGACGATCTTCTACGACGTGCCGCCCGAGGCGCGCATCGCGCGCGAGGAGATCTTCGGGCCCGTGATGTCGGTGATCCCGTTCGAGGGCGAAGCCGAAGCGCTGCGGCTGGCGAACGACTCGCCGTTCGGACTGGCGGCCGCCGTCTGGAGCCGCGACATCTTCAAGTGCCTGCGCATGGTGAAGCGGCTGGAGGCCGGCATCGTCTGGGTCAACCACATGCAGCCGACCTGCGTCGAGGCGCCCTGGGGCGGCTACAAGATGTCGGGCATCGGCCGCGAGCTGGGCCCCTGGGGCGTCGAGGAGTACCAGCAGATCAAGCAGGTCTACATCAACCTGAACGAGCAGCCGATCGGCTGGTACTGAGGGGTCGCGGGAGGCGCCATGCCAGCCATCGAGCTGCGCACCGAGATCCCCGGACCGCGCTCGCGCGCGCTGATGGAGCGCCGCCATGCCGCCGTGCCTCGTGGGGCCTACCACGCGACGCCGGTCTTCGTGGAGTCGGCGCACGGGGCACTGCTCCTGGACGTGGACGGCAACCGGCTGCTCGACTTCGCCGGCGGAATCGGCTGCCTCAACCTCGGGCACACGGAGCCGGGCGTCGTCGCGGGCGCGCGCGAGCAGCTCGGCCGGCTGACGCACGCCTGCTTCCACGTGACGCCGTACGAGCCCTACATCCGTCTGGCCGAGCGGCTGAACGCCCTCGTTCCTGGTGATTTCGCGAAGAAGACGCTGTTCGTGAACACGGGAGCCGAGGCCGTCGAGAACGCGGTCAAGATCGCGCGGGCGGCCACGGGCCGTCCTGCGGTGCTCGCCTTCGAAGACGGCTTCCACGGCCGCACGCTGCTGGCGCTCTCGCTGACGTCGAAGGTCCAGCCCTACAAGGCCGGCTTCGGCCCGTTCGCTCCCGAGGTCTACCGCGCGCCGTACGCCTACTGCTACCGCTGCAGCTACAGCCTCCGCCATCCGGAGTGCGGCGTTCACTGCGTGGACGCGCTCGAGGACTTCTTCCGCCGCTACGTCGAGCCCGACAAGGTGGCTGCCGTCGTGGTGGAGCCCGTGCTGGGCGAGGGCGGCTTCGTGGTGCCGCCGCCCGACTTCCTGCCGCGGCTGCGCCGGCTCACCCAGGAGCGCGGCATCCTGCTGATCGCGGACGAGGTCCAGACCGGCTTCGGACGCACGGGCCGCATGTGGGCGGTCGAGCACTCCGGTGTCGTGCCGGACCTGCTGGTCAGCGCGAAGTCGATCGCCGGCGGCCTACCGCTCGGAGCCGTCAGCGGTCGCGCGGAGCTGATGGACGCGGCGGCCCCGGGTGGCCTCGGCGGCACGTTCGGAGGCAATCCCGTGTCGCTGGCGGCGGCGCACGCCGTGCTCGACCGGCTCGAAAGCGGCGAGCTGTTCGCGCGGGCCGAGGCGATCGGCCGCAGGATGGCGCCGCGCGCCGCCTCCTGGCGCGCGCGCTTCTCCCTGGTGGGAGACGTGCGCGGGGTGGGGGCGATGTGGGGGATCGAGCTGGTGCTCGACCGCGGGACGCGCGAGCCCGCGCGCGACGAGACAGGGGCGGTCGCGCGGCAGTGCTGGAAGAGCGGGCTCGTCACGATCACCGCCGGCACCTTCGGCAACGTGATCCGCACGCTGATGCCGCTGGTGGCGAGCGACGCGGAGATCGACGAGGGGCTCGGCGTGCTCGAGGCTGCGCTCGCGGCGGTTTCGCCACGGGCCTGAGCGAGGGAGGCAGCGAATGCAGGGTCGGCTCGGCGAGCTTCGCGCGGTGCGGCATGGGCTGGTGCTCAGCCTGATTGCCGTGCTCTACGGCTGGGGGCTCGGGATCGTCTTCGGCGTCGGCGAGGACTGGCTGCGCGAGGGGACGCTCGCTCGCGCCGAAGCAGCGCGGGCGATCTATCTCGAGAAGGCCAAGGGCGACCCCGAGGCGGCGACAGCGCTCATCAGGCGCATGGACGAGACCTGCTGGCGCTACTTCCAGCGCGCCCACCTCCACGCGGGTGCCATCGGCGGGATCGCGCTCGGCGCCTCGCTGCTGCTGGGCCTGCTGTCGGGGCCCGTCGGCGTGCGCACGCTGGCGAGCGGCCTGCTGGGCTTCGGAGCGATCGGCTACCCGCTGTTCTGGATGCTCGCGGCGCTGCGGGCCCCCGGCCTCGGCGCCACGGGCCTCGCCAAGGAGTCGCTGAGCTGGCTGGCGATCCCGGCGGCGGGAGCGCTCGTCGTGGGCGCCGTGCTGACGCTCGCCCTGGTGGTGCGCCGGCTCTACGGTTCCGGGCCGCCCGAATGAGCCTGGCCGGCCGGGCCACCGTCCTGCTGCTCGCGCTGGCGGCGCCGCCCGCGGCGGCCGAGGAGCCAGCGCTGCGCTGGAGCGGCCTGCTCCAGCTCTGGGGTACCTACGCGCTCGACTCGTCGCTGCGAGACGGGGAGGTCGTTTCGCAGCCGAGTCGCTACTACTCGCTGCGCAGCGAGTTCAGGCGCGACGACGTCAGCGTGCGCCGCGCCGAGCTGAAGCTGCGGGGCCAGGTTGCGCCGAGCGTGGCCTTCGAGGTGATGATCGACCCGGCGATCGCCGTCTCCTCGAGCAACATCCTGCAGGACGCGGTGATCAGCTTGCGGCCCGGGGCAGGTCTCGAGCTGCGCGCGGGGCAGATGAAGACCGCGCAGACGTACGAGGGCTTGAGGAGCTCCGCGGCTCTGCCACTCGTGGAACGCTCGCAGCTCGCTCGTTTGCTCGGCGACGTCCGCGACCGGGGCGTGACACTGGCGTTCGCGCGCGGGCCGGAGCACGGCTGGCACGCGCGAGCGCTGGCCGGGGCCTTCTCCGGGGCGGGCAGGGGCGCCGACGCCAACGCGAGCAAGGACCTCGTCGCGCGCCTCGAAGGGCGGCTCTCGACGCGCCACTCGCTCGGCGCCTACGGGCTCTGGGGCTCCACGGATCAGCCCGGCGCGCCCGCCGGGGTACCGCTGGCGTTCGCGGGTGGCGCGGCCGCGCCAACGCCGGAGCAGGTCCGGGCTGCCGCCGACGGCACCCGCAACCTCGGTGGCTTCTACGTGTACGAGGACGCGCGCTGGAGCGGGGAAGCCGAGGTCGCCTGGGCGCGGCTCGGCCGGCACTTCGCATCGATCGGCCCCAGCGCCGGGCCGGCGCGCCGCGAGCATCTGGAGCAGAGCTTCCTGGGGCTGACGCTCACCGCCGTGCGCCGCTTCGGGCGCCACGCGCTGGCCCTCAGGTTCGACCGCGCGGACTACAACCACGACGCGCGTTACTACACGAGCTTCGATCCGTATCTGGCGTCGGCCCCGGGCGCGCCGAGACCGGGGGATTGGCGGCCCCGCTTCAGCGAGTGGACCGCGGGCTACACGCTGTCGCTCTCGAAAGGCGAGCCGACCGCCGCCCTCGTGCGCCTCAACTACATCCACCGTTCGGACAACGTGTTGCTCGACCCGGCCGCCGGGCCCGAGCCCCGCGGCGGTGACGGGCTCGTCGTCCTGCTGCAAGCGGCATTCTGAGGAGGAGTGGGAATCATGCGAAGGCAGATGCTCGCGCTCGCACTGCTGGCTGCCGCCTGCGGGGCCGCGGGCCCGGCAGCCGCGCAGGAGAAGGGGGACGGGCCGGTTTCGCTGTTCCTCGCCTACCGCTGCGCGCCGGAGCGCCGTGCCGCGTTCCGGGCGCACGTGGAAGCCGATGGGGTTCGCCAGCTCGAAATCTGGAAACGTGAGGGTGTCTTCAGCGACTACGCGGCGCTCTTCAGCTCCTACGTGAATGCCGCGAGCTGGGACCTGCTGCTTCGCCTCGACTTCGCGCGCTACGCGCAGACGGACGGCTGGCGGGCGATCGAGCGCACGCGCCCCGGCGGGCTGTCGCCCGAGGGGCTCGCCCTCTGCTCGCCGCTCAGCGCCGACCTGGCGGATCTCTGGCTGACGTCGCCCGCGGGGGCGGGGCCGCGCGGGTCGTTCCTGGTCGTGCCGTACCAGATGGAGGTCGGCAAAGGGGAGTACAAGAAGTACGTCGAGGGCTACGTGAAGCCGCAGATGGACGGCTGGGTGGATCAGAAGGTGCTCGCCGGCTGGAGCATGTACCTCAACCACCACACCGCGGGCGCCCCCTGGGACTCGCTGCTGCTGCTCGAGTACGCCGGCACGGCCGGCCTCGCGCAGCGCGAGCTCGTCAAGGACGGCGTGCGCCGGCGTCTCGCGCAGGATCCCGCCTGGAGGGCGCTCTCCGACGGCAAGCAGAACGTCCGCAGCGAAGGCCAGGTCGTGGTCGCGGAGCCTCTCCTGCGCCCCTGAGCCGGCCGGGGCCGGCGTGCTAGGCTCCCTGGTCGTGGGCCTGGTGCTGCTGTTGTTGCTCGCCGCGCAAGGCCGGCCGCTCTTCTACTGGGGCGCGCGGGCGCCCGTGGTGGCGGTTCCGCGCACCGGCGAGGCCGCCCAGGCGCAAGTGGCCGAGGTGCACGCCGCCGTCGACGCGGGAGACCTGGTGCTGCGCTTCAGCTTCGACCGGCCGGTGGCCGGCGCCCTCGAGCTCCCGGACGGCACTCCCGTCTCGGGGCGCCTCTCCGCCGTTCTCTACGTCGACGCCGACGACGACCGGGGGAGCGGCCTCGCCGCCGGGGAGCGGGACCCGCGCCGTGGCGCCGAGCGCCGGCTCGAGCTGGGCTCGATCTACATCGGCGAGGACCCGCCCGAGCAGCCGAAGGCCGCCGTCGTCGTGCGCGCGACCCTCGAGAGCGTCGCGAGCGACGGCCGTCGCCGCACGCTGTGGCGGGCCGACGACCAGGACGTAGGCCGCGTGTCCTGGCGCGGCGAATGGGTGGAGCTGCGCGTTCCGGAAGGCCGCGTCGGCATCGGCGCGCGCGCGCGCCTGATCCTGGACGACGGGCCGCAGGCCTGGGACGGCCGCTTCGACCCGGCTGCCGGCGCGTCGAGCGGGGCGCAGGCCCGATGAGCGAGATCCGCAGCGACGTGATCGTGGTCGTCGAGGACGACGCCGAGGTGCGCAACACCGTGGAGCTGCTGCTGAAGACCGCCGGCCACGAGACCCGCTCCACCACCGACGCACGGCAGGCGCTCGAGCTGGTGCGGCGCGAGCGGCCCAGGCTCGTGCTGTGCGACATCGCGATGCCGGAGCTCGACGGCTACGGCGTGCTGCGGGCGCTGCAGGAAGACCCGGAGACGGCCGACACGCCGCTGGTGTTCCTGACGGCGCACCGGGAGTTCAGCGAGCGCGTGAGGGCCTTCAAGGCCGGCGCCGTCGACTACGTCACGAAGCCCTTCACGCGCGACACGCTGGTCAGGAAGGTCGAGCGGATCCTGCGAGGCCTCGAGCGTCGCGCGAGCCTCTCCGAGCTGCGCGAGGAGGCCGGCGCGGAGGCGAAGACGATCGAGTCCCCGGCGCCGGCTCCGGCGGCTGCCCTGCGCGACCCCGCCGAGCTGGCGAGCGGCAGCGGCAGCCTGCCGCCGTTCTCGAACCTGCCCGAGGTGCTGAGGAGTGTGCTGGTCGCCGACGACAACGCGCCCTTCCGGCGCTTCGTGTCGAGCGTCTTCGAGCGCCACGGCTTCCGCGTCTTCGAGGCCGCCGACGGGGACCGCGCGCTGCAGGTCGCGCTCGAGAAGCGGCCCTGGCTGATCCTGGCGGACGTCAGCATGCCGCTGGTGGACGGCTTCGAGCTGCTGCGGCGCGTGCGCGGGCAGAGCCTGATCGGCCACACGCCTTTCGTGTTCCTCTCCGGCTGGGACGACTACCGCGACCGCCAGCGCGGGCTGCAGCTCGGCGCCGACGAGTTCCTCTCGAAGCAGACCTCGGTGCGCGAGCTGCTGATCCGCGTGCACTTGCTGCTGCAGCGCTTCACGGGCGCGGTGGCCGGCGCCTCGTCGCGGCGGCCGGTGATGGAGGGCAGCGTCGAGCTGATGGGGGCGCCGGGCCTGCTGCAGATGTGGCACCAGAGCCGCCAGTCGGGGGTCTGCACCGCGCGGCGGGGGAACGAGGTCTTCGAAGCGCGGATCCGCGACGGCGAGATCGTGGGCGCGCGGCTCGGGGCGGAGAGCGCGATCCGGGCCGTCTACGCGTTCCTCGCCTGGGACCGCGGACAATTCCGCTTCGTGCCGGGGCCGGTGGAGGGCGGCGAGCCGATCGGCGACTCCTTCGACCAGTTGCTGCTCGAAGGCTGCCGGCTGCTCGACGAGGGACGGCGCAGCGAGGAGCAGCCCGCCGGCTCCTCCTAGCGCGCTACGCCGCGGAGCTGCGCTCCCCTTCGGCCAGTTGCGAGGTGGCCTGGTGGCGGCGGCGCGGCAGCAGGCCCAGGCGCTTCATCTTCTCGTGCAGCGTCGTCGCCAGCAGGCCGAGCGAGGCCGCGGCGCGACGCTGGTTGCCCTGGGCCGCGGCCAGCGCCGTCTCGATGAGCTGCCGCTCGTAGGCGTCGAGCATCGCCTTCAAGCTGCGACCGTTCTCCATCCCCGTTCCCTTCATCGGCTTGAACGTCGCCCCCGAGAGCTTCGTAGGGGCCGGCTTTTCGACTTAGACGATGAAAGGCGGGCAAAGGTTTCGCAGGACTTCGAGCCTTACGGCTAGCGAGCAGGGGACTCGCGGCCGCGCTTCAGGAGGCGCGCCGTCGCCGCCACACGCTGACCGAGCCGTCGGCCCTCCTCGAACGCCTCGGGCTTCAGGGGCAGGCCGCCCTCGCCGGTGGTGGCGGTGGCGCCGAGGGCCTGGCCCTCGCTCAGCACCAGCATGCGGTTGCCGAGCATCGCCGCCAGCAGGCCGGCGAGCGTCGTCTCCTTGCCGCTCGCCTCCTCGCCGGCCGTGACGAAGGCGGCCCCCAGCTTGTCCCGCATCGGGAAGCCGGGAGGCAGCATGCCGCACTCGAGCGTGAAGTCGTCGAAGAACTTCTTCACCTCGGCCGACATGTTCGACCAGTAGACGGGCGAGCCGACGATCAGCGCGTCCGTCGCGAGCAGCTCGGCGCAGGTGACCTTTGCGACGGGTTCGAGGCTCACGAGCACGAAAGGCTCCCGGCGAGCGCCCTCCGCGACGGCCTGCGCGAGCGCCGCCGTGTGCCCGCCCGCCGAGTGATAGGCGATCAGGACGCGAACCTCGTCAGGAACAGGCGTGCCGGCGGACGGGGCGGCAGACGGCGCGGGCGGGGACGGCCCACGCGCCGACGGCGACTGCCGGGTTTCGGCCGGCGTGGACGCCGTGCTCGCGGTCTCGGCGAAAGCCAATACAGAAAGCGCCAACAGCGCCCCGCAGGCCAGCATCACCGTCAGGCCCTGGTTGTCAGGCCGCGTGGACGGCGACGGCGGGCTCCGCATCAGCCCCGTCCGCGTCAAGGCGCCACCGGCGCGAAGGCGCCCTTGCCGAGGAACTGCACGACGCCCACGGAGAGGGCGGGCACGTAGGTGATCAGCAGCACGCCCAGCAGCAGGATCAGCAGGAACGGCAGCGTGTCGCGGTACACGCGCAGCAGCGGCACGCCGAAGCGCGAGCTCGCCAGGAACAGGTTCATGCCGATCGGCGGGGTCAGGAAGCCGAGCTCGAGGTTGGCCAGGAAGATGACGCCCAGGTGCAGCGGGTGGATGCCGAAAGCGAGGCCGATCGGCGCGATCAGCGGCACCACGATCACGATCGCGGAGAAGATGTCCACCAGGCAGCCGACGACCAGCAGCAGCACGTTGAGCGCCGCCAGGAACACCAGCGGCGAGTGGATGTGGGTCTTCACCCAGCCGAGCAGCTGCTCGGCGATCAGCGCGTCGACCAGGTAGGCGGTCAGGCCCATTGCGACCGCCAGCAGCAGCAGCACGGCGCCCATCAGCGTGCCGGCCTTGACCAGCACCGCGGGCAGCCGGCGAAACGGCACGTCGCGCTGCAGCAGGCTCTGGGTGAGCACCGTGAACGCGACGGCCGCCGCCGCGGTCTCCACCATCGAGGCCAGGCCGCTGACGAACAGCCCCACCACGAAGAGCGGCAGCAGCAGCTCCCACTTCGCCGCCCAGGCCGCCGCGACCAGCTCGCGCGGGTGGAACGGGCGGCGCGAGCCAGGCAGGCGCAGCCCTCGCAGCACGCCGTAGGCGGCCACGATCAGCACCATCAGCAGTCCGGGCACAAGCCCCGCGAGATAGAGCTCGTCGGCCGGGACCTGCGTGTCGCCCGCCGAGGCGACGACACTGTAGAGGATCACCGGCAGGCTCGGCGGGAACAGCAGGCCCAGGCTGCCGGCGGCCGTGACCAGGCCCAGCGAGAAGCCCTCGTCGTACTTCTCCTCGAGCAGCATCGGCAACAGCAGGCCGCCGAGCGCGATGATGGTGACGCCGGAGCCGCCGGTGAAGGTCGTGAACAGCGCACAGGCGGCGGCCGTCACCACCGCGAGCCCGCCGGGCATCCAGCCGAGCAGCGCGCGGAAGAAGCGCAGCAGGCGGGTGGAGGCGCCGCCCTCGGCCAGCAGGTACCCGGCCGCGGTCAGCAGCGGGATCGCCGGCAGCGTGGGCGAGGAGATCAGGCGGTAGACCTCGGCCGTCACCGCGGCCACCGGCGTGCCGTCCTTGAAGAACAGCAGCAGCGCCAGGCTGCCCATGATCGCGAAGATCGGCGCGCCGAGCGAGGAGACCGCGAGGATGCCGAGCCCGAGCGGCCAGGCGAGGCCGGCCGCGCGCTCCGGAAACAGGCCGAGGCCGAAGGCGGCGCCGACCGCCGCCAGCGCGCCGATGCGGGCGCGCCAGCCGCCCGCGCGCGCGGCGAAGCGCGCCGCGATCAGCGCCAGGCAGACCGGCATCACCAGCTCGCTGACCCACTGCGGCAGGCCGCCCGGCAGCAGCTTGACGTCCTGGCGGTTGGCCTGCACCACCTGCCACGACGCGTAGGCCAGCACCGCCGCGGTGGCGGCCGCCAGCGCGCCGGTGAGGCCGCGGGCGGCGCGCGAGAAGGCTCCCCGGCCCAGGAACTCGGTGGTCGACAGCGTCAGGTGCTTGCCCTCGCGCGCGGTCACCAGGCCGCCGACGAAGGCGAGCCACAGCGTGAGCTGGCGCAGGTACTCGGCGCCGCCGGGCACGTGGAAGCCGCCGAAGGGCCGGCCGGCCATGTCCACCAGCGGCAGCAGCGTGGCGGCCGCCAGCGCGGCCACCAGCGCGGCGTTCTCGGCGGCGTGCAGGCGGCCGAGCAGCCTCAACGTCCGGCCGGGTGGCTGCGGCGGTACTCGTCGCGGAACTGCCGCGCCTCGTCGAAGGCGTCCGCCGGCACGATCGGGCCGCGGATGCGCGGGTAGAGGCCCTCGGCCGTCCTCAGCCACAGGGCGCGCGCCGCGGCGTCGACCGGCACCACCTTGAGCCCGCGCGCCTGCATCGCCTCGATGTCCTTCGCCTCGCTGCCGCGCACGTCCGCCTGCAGCCGCTCGCCGGCCTGCCGTGTCGCCTCGAGCAGCGCCGGGCGCAGCTCGGCCGGGATGCGCTCCCAGACGTCCTTCTTGATCACCGTCGCGCCGAGCAGCATCTGCCAGCGCATGTCCGTCATGTTCGGCGCGTCCTTGAAGAACTGCGAGATCACGGCCACCTGGGGCGGCGAGCCGAGCGCCGTCACCAGGCCGGTGCGCAGGGCGGTGTTGATCTCGGTGGAGGGGAGCGGCACCGGGTTGAACCCCGCCGACTTCCAGATCTCGATCGCCGCGGAATCGCCCGCCCAGGAGAACAGCTTCAGGGCCCGCAGATCGTCGGGCCGCGCCACGGGCTTGGCGCTGAAGAAGCGGACCCAGCCGGCGTCGGCCCAGTTGAGCACCACGAAGCCCTTCTCCTCCACGCTCTTCTCGAGGCGCGGGCGCATCTTCTCGAGCACCCAGTAGACCTCCTCGTACGAGTCGTAGAGCATCGGCACGCCCAGGGCATAGACGGACTTGTCGATCTCGGCGATGCCCACGGCGGTGAGCACGCCGGCGTTCAGCGTGCCGAGGCGCATCTTGCGCACGACGTCGGGGTCGTCGCCGGCGACGCCGCCGGCGTAGAGCCGCACGCTGACCTTGCCGCCCGAGAGCCGCTTCCATTCCTCCGCGGTCTGCTTGAGGATCAGGTGCCAGGAGGAGCCGTCGGGCACGAGCGTCGCCATCTTGATCAGCACGGGCTGCGCCCCGGCGGGGGCGGCGAGCAGGGCGAGCAGGGCCGCGGCCAGGCCGCGGTACAGCGGACGCATGGTCACTCCTATTCGATGAAGAGCTCGTCGGCGCGGGCGAGCAGCCAGCGCGCGCGCCGCTGGGCGACGCGATTGGCCAGCTTCTGCTCGGCCACCGCGTCGGGGTCGACCGCCAGCGCGTCGCGCAGGGCCTGCTCGAACGCCGGCCGGTCCTGGCGGGCCAGCGCGACGCTCTCGGCGAAGCCGACGTGGGGGAAGGCGCGCGTGTTCCCGTTCAGCGCGACCGCGCGCTGGTAGTGCTGCTTCGCCCGCTCGTAGGACCCGCCCACGGAGGCGCGGCCGGCGTCCCAGCTGAGGAAGAACTCGTGCAGCGAGCCGCGGTCCCAGGCCTCGTCGAGCTCGAGCGCACGATGCGCCAGCGCCTCGACCAGGCCCTGGTCGGCTGACAGGCTGGAGTCGTTGACGGCGAGCGCGATGGCGCCGCCCCAGGAGGCCGCGGCCCAGTAGAGCAGCGCCACGTGCTTCGGGCGGGCGCCTGCCAGGGCGCCCTGCGTGTCGGTCCGCAGCCGCTCGCGCAGGCCGGGCAGGTCGAGCTCCAGCCCGCGCAGCGCGTACTCGCGCCCCCGCAGGTAGAGGCCGCGCGCCCGCGCGCGCAGCTCGGTGGCGCGGGCGAGGTCCCGCTCCTCGATCATGTCCGCGTCCTGCTCGAGCGAGGCGAACGCATACTGCGTGAAGCCCGAGGCGGACGCCAGCAGCAGGCCGCGGTGGCGCGGCGACTCGGCGAGCAGCGACTCGAGCGTCTTCAGCGCGAACGGCGTCGCGTCCCAGACCAGCTCCGGGTCGTCGTCGCTCGCGAAGCTGGAGCTGCCCCCGGCGAGCGCGTCGCCCAGCGAGTTGACCGCGATCTGCTTGAGCGAGCAGCCGTTCGCGGCCAGCGCCAGGGCGAGCGCGAGCGCCGCGCGCCTCACGAGAGCGCCTCGGCCTCGCGCGCCGCGCGCTGGCCGGCCTTCACGTCCACGCGCGCGAGCAGCAGCCCGCCCACCACGAAGAAGGCCGCCACCGCCAGGATCGCGGCGCGGCTCGAGCCGGTGGCCGTCGCCAGCGCGGCGAACAGAGCCGGGCCCAGGATCCCGGCGAACTTCTCGAAGACGCCGAAGAAGCCGAAGAACTCGGCCGACTTGTGGCGCGGCACCATGCTCGCGAACAGCGAGCGCGAGAGCGCCTGCGCCCCGCCCATCACCATGCCGACGAGCACCGACAGCACGATGAACTCCTCGATCGTCCGCATCCGGTACGCGATCACGGTGATCACCACGTAGAGCCCGAGCGCGATCAGGATCGCGCGCTTGGCGCCGATGCGGTCGGCGACCCAGCCGAAGAGGTAGGCGCAGGGGATGCCGATGAACTGCACCAGCAGCAGCGAGCCGATCAGCAGGCTCGCTGGCAGGCCGATCTCCGTGCCGTAGGGCGCCGCCATCCGGATGATGGTGCCGATGCCGTCGTTGTAGATCAGGAACGCCAGCAGCAGCAGCGAGGCGTCCTTGTAGCGCCGCATCTCGTGCAGGGTCTGGCCGAGCTGCGCGAAGGCGTCGCGCACGGGGTCCTTCGCCACGGGGCCGGGCCGCCGCGGGGGCTCGGGCACGTTGCGGAAGAGCGGGATCGAGAACAGGCCCCACCAGACCGCGGCGCTCAGGAAGGCGAAGCGGGTGGCGCTCGCCGAGTCGGCGAAGCCGAAGCTGGCCGGCCACTGGATCGAGGCCAGGTTCACCGCCATCAGCAGGCCCGAGCCGAAGTAGCCGATCGCGAAGCCGGCGGCCGAGACGCGGTCCACCTCGTCGGCTCGCGCCACGTGGGGCAGCAGCGAGTCGTAGAAGATGATGGTGCCGGCGACGCCGATGTTGGCGAGCACGTAGAGGGCCGAGGCGAACAGCCATTCGCCCCGCCCGATGAAGACCATCGCGGCGGTGGAGGGCACGCCCAGCGCCAGGAACGCGCCGAGCATCTTCTTCTTGGCGCCGGCCGAGTCGGCGATGGCGCCCAGGATCGGCGACGCCAGCGCGACGATCGTCATCGAGAGCGTGGTGGCCCACGCGTAACGGGCGCTCGCGACCGCGGGCGAGAGGTCCGCGCCGGCGACGCTGATGTAGTAGATGGGGAAGATCTGGATCACGGTGGCCCAGAAGGCCGAGTTGGCGCAGTCGTAGAGCACCCAGCCGCGCACGTCGGGCCGGTGCAGGCCCAGGCGCTCGACCAGGGGAACGCGCGCTAGCGCCATTCGAGCGTCACCACCCCGCCGATCCGCACCTGCAGCAGCCTCGCGGAACCGCTCTTGAACTCGGCGAAGATCTGCGCCGCGCGCTGAGGCTCGCCCTTGCGGTTGACCTCCACGCGCACCAGGTGCTCGCCGGGCGCCACGTCGATCGTCTCCAGCAGGCGGCCCTTGCGGCCCTTGAAGATCAGGGCCTTCGTGACCTCCTCGCTCTCGAGCTGGCGCGTGACCATGCGCTTCATGTCGACCGCCACCACCAGCTCGCCCTGCTTCAGGCTGTGCTCGATCTCCAGCGTCAGCCGGGCCGGGGACGGCGTCGGCTCGGGCGTCGGCGTGGGTGTGGCCTGGAGCGCCGCGCCGGCCAGCGAGCCGCCAGGGCCCGCCGCCGAGCCTGCCGGCCCTCTCGCTCCAGGCGCCTCGGGGGCGTTCGCGGAGCCCGGGCCGCCGGCCGCGGCCCCCGGCTCATTCTCGCCGGCCGGGTTCGCTGACGGCCCGGGCGAGGAGCGCTGCAGGCCGAGCGCCAGCGCGAGAGCCAGCACCAGCACGGCCGCCACCGGCAGCGCTGCGCGACCGCCGAGGCCGTCGCCGAGCCGGAGCAGCAGGCTGGTGAGCCCGGGCGCCGGTTCCTGCGGCGGACGCGTGGGCTCGAGGCGGCGCACCGTCAGATCGTCGTTCGGGCGAAGCAGCAGCGTCGCCTGGCCCTTGACCGCGGGAAGGGCCGCCAGATGCCGCGGCGTGCGGCTCTCGATGACGTCGCGCAGATCCTCGGCCAGCTCGGCCGCGCCGGGATAGCGGTCGGCCGGCCGCTTGGCGAGCACGCGCGCGAGGATGGCGTCGATCTCCTTGGGGATGTCCGCCACGATCGAGGAGGGCGGATCGGGGTCCTCGCGCTCGAGCTTGGTCAGGATCAGCGGCACGCTCTTGCCGTCGAAGGCCCGTTGCCCGGTCAGCAGCAGGTAGAGCACCGCGCCCAGCGAGAAGAGGTCGGAGCGGCCGTCGAGAGTGTCGCCAGCCGCCTGCTCGGGCGACATGTAGGAGGGCGTGCCGAAGAACTCCCCGGCTGCCGTCAGCTGCGACGTCGGCGCGCGGGCGATGCCGAAGTCCATCACCTTCGGCTCGCCGTTCGGCAGCAGCATCACGTTGCCGGGCTTGATGTCGCGGTGGACGATGCCGGCCGCGTGGGCGTGGGCCAGCGCGTCCGACAGGCGCGCGCCGATGCGGGCGGCCTCGCGCCAGGGCAGCGGCGGGGGCACCTTCTCGGAGAGCGGCTCGCCCTTCAGCAGCTCGAACGCGATCCAGGGCGTGCCGGTCTCGCTGTCCCAGCCGACGTCGTGCACGATCACGATGTTGGGATGCTGGAGCGCCCCCGCCAGCCGCGCTTCGGTGAGGAAGCGCTTCTCGAAGATCTCGCGCTCGGCGGGGGAGATGGCGAACGCCACCTGGATCGTCTTGAGCGCGAGGCGGCGGCCCAGCACCGGGTCGGTGGCCTCGTAGACGATGCCCATCATCCCGCGCCCGATCTCGGACACGATCTCGTAGCGGCCCATCTTGCGCGGGGGGCTGGTCATCTTCGAACGCCCAAGTCTAATGGAGCCAGCGCCCTCCGCCTCGCCGCGGGGGCGTAGTAATATGCGCGCATGAAGACGGGACGCAACGATCCCTGCCCCTGCGGCTCGGGACGCAAGTACAAGGAATGCTGCCTGGCCAAGGACGAGGCGGCGGCGCGCGCCGCCCGCGAGGCCGCGGCCGAAGCCGCGGCGGCCGAGACGCCGGCCGAGCCCCCGCACGCCGCGGCCAGGGAAAAGGCGCGGCCGCAGGCCCGCCAGCCCTGGAAGGGCGCCGCCAGCACGCGCGGCTTCCAGCGCGTGGCCGGCGTCCGCAAGGTCGGCGGCGGATAGACCCTCCAAAGGAGAGACACGTGAAGCGGTCCCGGCGGCTCGCCGGCTTCGCCTCGCTGTGCCTGCTCGCCGGCCTGGCTGCCAGCGCCCAGGAGCCGAGCTGCCCCTGTCCGCCCGTGCCGCCTGTGCAGGTCTGGAAAGGAGGCCTCGGCGCCGGCCTGGCTCTCACCTCCGGGAACACCGACACCAGCAGCTTCAACCTCAGCTTCGACGCGGTGCGCGACCCAAAGACCTCGACCATCCTGCGCTTCGACGGACGTTATCTGCGCGCGAGCGACCAGGGCGAGGCGACGCTGGATCGCACGCTGGCCGGCGCCCGCGTCGAGCGCGAGATCTCGCCGCGGGCCTTCGCGTTCGGCGAGGGACGCTACCAGCGCGACGTGTTCAAGGACGTCGAGTACCTGATCTCGCCTTTGGCCGGACTCGGCCTCAAGCTGGTGGACAAGGAGCGCACGACGCTGAGCCTCGACGCGGCTCTCGGCGGCTCCTTCGAGAAGCTGCGCGAGCGCGAGGCCACTTCGAGCGGGGCGCTGCAGGCGACCCAGTCGTTCAGCCGGAAGCTGTCCGCGACCGCGACCCTCACCGAGAAGGGCGCCGCGCTGTGGAAGCTCGACGATTTCGGCGACGCCAACTACAGGCTCGAGGCCGCCCTCGCCGCCAGCATCAGCAAGTGGGCCGAGCTGAAGCTCGGCTACGCGCTCGACTACAAGAGCCGCCCGGCGGACGCGGCCCTCGAGAGGGCGGACAGCTCGATCACGGCCGCGATCGTGTTCACCCTCGGCTGAACGACTTCCGAATCCCGGCGCCAGATCGCGTTTTCCCGGCGAGGCCTGAGCTATCCTTCTGGCCATGCGGGTGGCCCTCGCGGCGGACCATGCCGGCTACGAGCTGAAGACGCGCCTGCTGGCGGAGCTGGCTCAGGCCGGTCACGAGGTGGTCGATCTGGGGACCAGCTCGCCGGCGCCCGTCGACTATCCCGACTTCGCCTTCGCCGTGGCCGAGATCGTGCGCGGCGGCGAGGCCGAGCGCGGCATCGTGCTGTGCGGCAGCGGCGTCGGCGCTTGCATCGCCGCCAACAAGGTGCCGGGCGTGCGGGCCGGCCTCTGCCACGACACCTACTCCGCCCACCAGGGCGTCGAGCACGACGACGTCAACGTGCTGGTGATGGGAGCGCGCGTGATCGGCCAGGCGCTCGCCTTCGAGATCGCGCACGCGTTCCTGGGCGCGCGCTTCAGCAACGAGGCGCGCCACGCGCGCCGGCTCGAGAAGCTGCTGGCGCTCGAGCGGCGCTTTTCGGTGAAGCCATGAAGGACTTCCTGCGCAGCCTGCCGCTTCAGCTCGAGGGCGACGTCTCGCGGGCGCTGCACGACGCCGAGGCCCGCGGCATGGCGCCGCGCCTGTGGGCGCGCGACGCCACGCTGTGGAGCGGCCGCGACGAGTCGCGCTGGCTGGGTTGGCTGGAGCTGCCGGAGCGCGAGACCTCCGAGCTGCCCGCGCTCGAGCGCGCCGCACAGGACGCCGCGGCCTTCGCCCACGTGGTCGTGCTCGGCATGGGCGGCTCGAGCCTGTGCCCGGACGTGCTGGCGCGCACCTTCGGCCGGCAGCCGGGGCACCCCGAGCTGCTCGTGCTCGACTCGACGGACCCGGCGCAGGTGAAGGCCTGCGAGGCGCTTCTCGATCCCGCGCGCACGCTGGTGGTCGTCGCGAGCAAGTCGGGTTCGACGCTCGAACCCGAGATCCTGCGCGCCCGCTTCTTCGCCCGCTTCCGCGAGGCGCTCGGCGCGGCCGAGGCCGGCCGCCGCTTCGTCGCGATCACCGACCCCGGCTCGAAGCTCGAGCAGGCCGCCCGCAGCGACGGCTATCGCGCGACCTGGCCGGGGGTTCCCGAGGTCGGCGGCCGCTTCTCGGCGCTGTCGCACTTCGGCATGCTGCCGGCGGCGCTGGCCGGGCTCGACGTCGCCCGGCTGCTGGCCGGCGGGCGTGAGATGGCGCAGGCGTGCGGGCCCGGCGTGCCGTCGGCCGGCAACCCGGGCCTGGTGCTGGGGCTGGTGCTGGGCGTCGCCGCTCGCCACGGCGTCGACAAGCTGACGCTCGTCGCCTCACCCGGCCTCGCGGCGCTCGGCGCCTGGCTCGAGCAGCTCGTGGCCGAGTCCACGGGCAAGGACGGCAAGGTGATCCTGCCGATCGACGGCGAAGCGCTCGGCGCGCCCGAGGCGTACGGCGACGATCGCATCTTCGTCTACGTGCGCCTGGCGAGCGCGCCCGATGCGGCCCAGGACGCCGGCGTCGCCGCCCTCGAGCAGGCAGGGCGGCCCGTGTTGCGCATCCAGGTCAGGGAGCCGTACGCCCTCGGCGGCGAGCTGTTCCGCTGGGAGATGGCCACGGCCGTGATGGGGGCCGTCCTCGGCGTCAACCCGTTCGACCAGCCGGACGTCGAGGCGGCCAAGCTCGCGGCGCGCGCGGTGAGCTCGGAGTTCGAGCGCACGGGCTCGTTGCCACCCGAGACGCCGCTCGCCGCGTTCGGCCCGTTCGAGGTCCACGCCGACCCGCGCAACGTCGGCGCGCTGCGGCAGGGCGTCGGCGAGGAGCGCAGCCTGCAGGCGTTCCTCCGCGTCCACCTCTGCCGCCTGCGCCGCTGCGACTACGCCGCCATCCTGGCTTTCCTGCCGATGGACGCGCGCAGCGAGGCCGTGCTGCAGCGCGCGCGCCACCGCGTGCGCGACCGCTTCCGGGTGGCGACCACGCTCGGCTTCGGCCCGCGCTTCCTGCACTCGACCGGGCAGGCGCACAAGGGCGGACCGGGCAGCGGCGTCTTCCTGCAGCTCACCTGCGACGACGCCCAGGACCTCGAGGTCCCCGGCCAGCGCGCCAGCTTCGGCGTCGTCAAGGCGGCGCAGGCGCGCGGAGATTTCCAGGTGCTCGCCGACCGCAACCGCCGCGTGCTGCGGGTCCACCTCAAGGGCGATCTGCACGCCGCACTGGCAGGGTTCGACGACGCGCTGGGGGCCGCGCTCGCCTGACGGAGCACCGGAGGGGGCGATGCGGCGGCGCCTGGGGCTGAGGCCGTGAGGGCGGCCTGGCTGCCCGGCCCGCTGCGAGCGGCGCTCGAGCGCTGGCGCGAGTCCGCGCGCGACCGCGTCAGCCTCGACGGCCTGCTGGCGCACGCCGATCCGCGCGAGCCGTTCGCGGCGCGCCTGCGCTGGCTGGCGCGGCTGGTGCGCTGGATCGGCCGCGACCAGCGGCCTCCCGCGGGCGGCGAAACCGCGCGGCTGGCCGCCGACGCCGAGAACGCACGCCCGCCCGAGCCGCCACGCGTGGCCGAGGTGGCCCGCTTGCGCTTCGCCCTCAACACGCTCGACCGCCGCCCGGAGTGGAAGGCGGCGGTCGCCCGGACCCTGCGGGCCACCGTGCGCGACATCGACGCGCTCGAGCTGTATTGCGAGAGCGGCATGCCGCAGCAGCCCCACTTCGTGGCAGAGGCGCTCGAGCGCCTGCTCGCGCGCGTGCTCCCGAGCGATCCCTACGGCTCCGACCTCGGCAGCGTGCTGCGCATGCTGTTCCCGAGCCGCGAGCGTGCCGCCTGGCTGGAGCGGATCGACGCCGAGACGCTCGAGCGGATGGCGGCGCTGATGGGCTACGAGGAAGGCCTCCAGGAGGCCGGCTGGAACAGCCTGCACGACGACATCCCCGACGCGCTGCTGGTGCTGGTGAGCGACCTGCGCGCGCTCGGGCTGAAGGCGCCGATCCGCCGCCGCCTCGATGGCCGGCCCTTCCGCGAGCTGCCCTTCTTCGGCCTGACGCGCGCGGCCGAGGACGTCGTGGCCGCGCTGCGCGAGGCGGACGCCGCCCGTCTCGAGCTGGCGAGCGACGCCCTGCGCGGCCTGCTGCGGGAGTGCCGCAGCGCGCTGGTGCAGGTGCGGCTGCACCTCGACGAGCACGGCGTCAGCCTGGCGGTCGAGTACCTGCTCGAGCGCATGCTGGCGCACGTCGTCAGGGTCGAGTCGCTGCTCGACCTGCTCGTGAGCCGGGAGCCCCGGCCGGCGCTGGTGGTCCGCTTCCTGACGCGCCTGGCGGACGACAGCGTGCGCAGCACCGCGATCGCGGCCCTGCTCGAGGAAACCACCCGCCTGCTGGCGAAGAAGCTGGTGGATCGCAGCGCGGAGACGGGCGGCCACTACATCGCCCGCACGCGCTCGGAGTGGGTCGAGATGCTGCGAGCTGCCGCGGGAGGCGGCGCGGTCACCGCCGCCACCGTGGTCGCCAAGTTCGTGCTGACCGCGGCGCACGTGGCGCCGTTCCTGGTCGGCCTGCTGGCCTCGCTCAACTACGCGCTCAGCTTCGTGGCCCTCCAGCTGCTGCATTTCACCCTCGCCACGAAGCAGCCCGCGATGACGGCGCCCGCGCTGGCGACCAAGCTGGCTGGCGCCACGACGCCGGAGGGGGTCGAGTCCTTCCTCGACGAGGCCGTGCACCTGATCCGCACCCAGATCGTCGGCATCCTCGGCAACATCCTGCTGGTGGTGCCCGCGACGCTGGCCTTGGTGGTGCCGTGGCACGCGCTCACCGGCCACGCGTTCCTGGGGGCGGAGAAGGCGCGGGCGACACTCGCGTCCTTCTCGCTCCTCGGCCCGAGCCTTCTCTACGCCGCGTTCACGGGCGTGCTGCTCTGGCTCTCGAGCCTGATCGCCGGCTCCGCCGACAACTGGTTCGCGCTACGGCGCGTCGGCGACGGCATCGCGAAGAGCCCGAGGCTGTCGCTGCTGCTCGGCCGCCAGCGCGCCGAGCGCGTCGCGAGCTGGCTCGACGACAACGTCTCGGGCCTGGCGGGCAACCTGTCGCTCGGCTTCCTGCTGGGCCTGTCGCCGGCCATCTTCGCCTTCCTGGGCGTGCCGCTCGACATCCGCCACGTCACGCTGTCGGCGGGTGCGCTGGGCGCCGCGGTCGAGGCCCTCGGCCTCGCCACCCTGCGCGAGCCCGCCTTCTGGCTGTCGGCGCTCGGCGTCCTCGCGATCGGCGCCGTGAACGTGGCGGTGAGCTTCTCGCTGGCGCTGGCGCTGGCCGTGCGCTCGCACGGGCATCAGCGCGAGGACGTGGCGCATCTGCCGCGGCGGCTGCTCTTGCGCGTGCTGCGCCGGCCGGGCAGCGTGCTGTTGCCGCCGCCCGCGGGCGAGCCCGAGCCCGCCGCGGCCTCGCACTAGTGTCCCGCGTCACAGCCCGCGCCTGACGGCCCGCAACGGGCCCCGGCTGGGGCAGACCCGCGTGCTATCCTGCTCGGCATGCGCGCGAAGATCCTCATTCTCTCCACGGCGATCGGCCTTCTCGCCGCCCCTTCCGCAAGGGCCCAGGCGCAGGCCACGCCTGCCTTCGATCTCGGCCTGGCGTACTCGTTCCTGCAAGACAAGCAGCTCGACGAGAAGTTCACCTACGGCGGCCTCGTCTCCCTCGGGATCACGATGAGCCAGGGCTCCAGCCTGGTGGCCGAGGTGTCCTACCACCAGAAGGACCTGCTGGTGGCCCCGGACCAGACCTCGGGCACGGGGTCCGAGGCGACCGTCAAGACCAGCTTCGGCTCGCTGATGGGCGGCTTCCGTTTCTGGGGCAAGGGGAAGAGCCGGCTCTACCTGCAGGTGCTGGCAGGCGGAGCCCGCACCAGGCTCGAGGCCGGGCCGGCCGACGTCACCAGCGAGACGAAGTTCGCGCTGCAGCCCGGCGCGGGCCTCGATCTGCGCGTGTCGAGCTCCCTGGCGCTGCGCGCCGGCGGCGACTACCGCATCATCTACGCCGAGGAGCACCTGAAGCAGTGGCGCGGCTACGCCGGGATCGCGCTCTACTTCGGCCAGCGCTGAGCGCCGGCAGTCGGCCGGCGCGCGGCTAGACGGCAGCGGCCGCCGCGCCCGAGGGCGCCGTCGCGACCGGGGCCGAGAGCGCGCGGTACTCGCGCAGCAGCAGCACCGCCAGCGCCAGCCAGAGGCCGACGAACAGCAGGTTCGCGAAGGCGAAGCCGCGCAGGTCGAGGGCCAGGACCTGCGTGCCGAGCCAGACCAGCCCGGCCGACAGCACGTCGCCCGCGCGCACGATGAAGGTGTCGGCGGCCTGCTTGGCCTTGTACTTCTCCTCGCGCGAGGTGGGCAGCCACAGAAGCTGGCGCGCCGTGTTCATCACGGAGTAGTCCATGGAGTTCTCGGCCGTCTTGGCCCAGCGGATCACGACGAAGGTCGCGCCCGCGGCGACGCCGCCGTAGGCCCCGAGCGCCACGATCGGCAGGGCCAGCAGGGCGCCGGCGAGGCCCAGCCAGGCGACGAGCCGCGAGACCACGAGCGCCTGGATCAGGAAGGTCGCGACGTTCACCCAGAAGTAGTAGCCGCCGTAGAAGCTGCCGATGAAGGCCTGCTCGTCGAATCCGGGCCGGCCGGCGGCGAGCCGGGCCGCCTCGGTCACCACCGCTCTGCCGAGCACGTACTCGCCGGTGGTGTTGACCAGGTTGAGCACCAGCAGCAGCAGGCAGATCAGGCGCAGGTAGCGGCTCTGCGCCAGCAGCAGGAAGCCGTTGGCGCCCGCCTGCAGGCCGCCCCGGGGCAGTGCGCGCTTGCGCCCCTCGCGCCGCTCGACCAGGTGGTACAGGAACATCGAGACGGCGAGCATCACGGCCGTGACGTGGAGCATCGAGTAGGCCGAGACTCCGCCGTCGAACAGGGACGCCGCCAGCTGCGAGCCGACAGGGCTGCCCAGCGCCATCCCGATGCCGATCACGGGGAACAGTCGCTTGCCGGTGTCGGGGTCGAACAGGTCGTTGCCGTAGGACCAGAACTGCGCGACCACGGCGTTGTTGAAGATGCCGACCCAGATGAAGAAGGCGACCCCGAGATAGGGCACGCCGATGCGCGCGCCGAGCCAGAACAGCTCCAGGTTCAGCGCGAAGAAGGCCGAGACCCCGAGCACGAGGCGGCCCCGGTCGACCTTCGTGGTGAACCAGCTGTAGAGCGGGATGAAGGCCATCAACGCGAGCGCCTGGCCGGCCGCGGCGTACGACTTCAGCTCCGCGCCGCCCCCGGCCAGGATCAGCGGCTCGCGGGCCGTCTTCGCCACGTAGTAGCCGGCCAGGACCAGAAACACGTTGAGGAACAGCAGCACCACCGTGGCGCCCTCGCCGGGGCGCACGTCGCCGAAGACGCGCAGCGCGCGGTCGACGCACAGGCCGAGCGTGTTCTCGTGACAGGGCTTCTCGCTCATGCGTTCGGCCCGAGTCTAGACGAGCGGCGCAGCCTGGCCGGCCGCCAGGATCAGCGAGTCCGGCGGCGGGCCCCGCCGGAAGGACCGGCGCGACGGCCCGCGCCCGGGCCGTGCGAGCCATGGCCCTGGGCGCCCTGACCCTGGGAGGCGCGGCCCTGGGCGTGCCCCTGGGAGCCGTGACCGTGCGTCCGCGGCGTGGCGTGCGGCCGGTGCCCGGAGCCCGCGGGCCGCGGCCGCGCCCCGCCGCGTCCGGCGCGCTGGGCCCGCATCGCCGCCAGCCGCTCGTGCAGCGGCAGCTCGAGCTTCTCGGCGGGCTTGTGCGCGTAGTTGAAGTCGGCCAGCGTGATGCGCGGCAGCCGCCGCCCGAGCACGCGCTCGATCGCGCGCAGCGAGCCCTCCTCCTCGGGCGCCACGAAGATGAAGGCGTCGCCCTTGGCCTCGGCCCGGCCGGTGCGGCCGACGCGGTGGACGTAGTCGTCGGGCGAGGCGGGCACGTCGAAGTTGATGACGTGCGACAGCGCGTCGACGTCGATGCCGCGGGCGGCGACGTCGGTCGCCACCAGCACGGGGAAGCGGCCGGCCTTGAAGGCGCGCAGCGCCTCGGTGCGCTGCGACTGGCTGCGGTTGCCGTGGATCCGGCCGGCCTGGATGCCGTTCTTCAGCAGGTAGTCGGTCAGGCGGTTCGCGCGGTGCTTGGTGCGGGCGAACACGATCACGCTGCGGATCTCGCCGCGCCGGACGAGCTCGGCGAGCAGCGCCGACTTGAGCTCGGCCGCTACCGGGTAGGCGGCCTGGGTGATGCCGACCGCCGGCGCCGACTTGCGCTCGATGTCGATCGTCACGGGGTCGCGCAGCATCTCGCCCGCGAGCGCCACGATCGGCCCCGGCATCGTCGCCGAGAAGAACAGCGTCTGGCGGCGGGCCGGCAGGTACTTCAGGATGCGGCGGATGTCGGGCAGGAAGCCCATGTCGAGCATGCGGTCCGCCTCGTCGATCACCAGCACCTCGAGGCCGTCGAGGCGAGCGTAGGGCCGCCGCAGGTGGTCGAGCAGCCGGCCGGGGGTCGCCACCACGATGTCGACGCCGCTCCGCAGCGCGTGCTCCTGAGGGCCCATGCCGACGCCGCCGTAGATGGCGGCGCCGGAGACGGGCGTGTGAAGGGCGAGGGAGCCGAGGTGCTCCTGGATCTGCGCCGCCAGCTCGCGGGTCGGCGTCAGCACCAGCGCGCGCGTCGTGCGCCGGGGCTTGGCCATCAGGCGGTTCAGGATCGGCAGCACGAAGGCCGCCGTCTTGCCGCTGCCCGTCATCGCGCTGGCGAGCACGTCCTTGCCGGCGAGCGCCGGCGGGATCGCCTGCTCCTGGATCGGGGTGGGGCGCGTGAAGCCCAGCTCGCGCAGGCCGCGCAGCAGGTCGGAATGAAGGCCCAGAGGGGCGAAAGGCATGAGAGGGGTGTCTCCCCGTGTTCGTGCCGGCAGATTTCTTGATTGAGAACGGGGGATTGCCGGAAGGCCGCCGTCCGCGCGGCTCCGGAAGGGGAGCGCGAAGCGGCGACAGTGTCTCATGCGACCGGCGGCGCGTCCAATGGCCCCCACCCGGGGCGCTCGAAGCGCCCGAGGCGTCCGAGGCCAGGGGCTGGCGCCGGCGGTCGAGGGGATCAAAGGGTTCAGACCTTTCCGGCCGACCACGGCCGATTATGGGATCGGGTCGAGCGGAGCGGACCCGGGGAGGCAGCCATGAGCGCGAGCGACGTCGTGCTGGTCCTGTTGGGAGCGCTGGCCTTCGTCGGTGTGCTCGGTCTCGCCCGTCTCGGGCTGCGCGGCGCCGATCTGCGGTTCGAGCGCAGCAGCCTGCTCGCGTGCCCGCGCGACGGCCGCGCGGCGCTCGTCACGATCGTGCAGCACGCACGCACCGGGCAGGTGAAGGAGCTCTGCTCGTGCTCGCTGCTCGGAACCGAGCCCGGGCGCGCCTGTGAAGCGGACTGCGCGCGGCTCGTGAACCTGGGCCTGCGCGTACTGCCGGCCCACGGCTAGCCTCGGCGGCGATCCCTGCGCTCGAGCGCGGGAACGAGGTGCCGAGGGCGGCGGCGGGCCCCTCGGCACCCCTGGTAACGGCTACTCGACGATCTTCGCGGCGTTCACGAAGCCCTTGCCGTAGAAGGGATCGTTGCCCTTCTTGCCCTCGTCGTCGGCACTCTGGCCGAGGAGAGCCTTGAGCGCGCCGAGCGAGATGCCGGGGTGGCGCTGCTTGGCGAGAGCCGCCACGGCCGAGGCGGCCGGCGCGGCCATGCTGGTTCCGGCAGCCCAGCTGTACGAAGTCGTGCTGGCGCCCGCGCCGCGGCTCGTGCTCAGCACCATGTCGAACGCCCAGCAGGGGATGGTCACCGGCAGCGTCGTCGTCGGAAGCGTGCACAGCTCGTTGCCGGGGTAGGCGAAGTCACCGCCGGGCGCCGCCACGTGGATCACGGAGTTTCCGTAGTTCGTGTAGGACGCCATCCTCCGGAAGTTGGTCGCGCCGTAGGCGAAGCGGAACGGTCCGGTGGCCGAGACCGCGATGCCGCTGCCCGACTCGGCCGGGACCGTGATCCACGGGCCGGCGTGGTCGAGGTCGACGGCATCGTTGCCGGCGGCCGACACGACGAGCACGCCGTGGCGGTCGGCGTAGTTCACGGCCTTGTTCATGGCCGCGACCAGCGGGCCGGCGCCCGTGTTGCCGCCGCCGCGCGGGAACAGCGCGCCCAGGCTCATGTTGATGATGTCCGCGCCGCCGCCGCCCTCGGCGAGAGGTGTCGAGGCGTAGAGGATCCCCGAGATGACGCCGCCGAAGCTGCCCGAGCCGCTGTGGAGCACCTTGACGCCGATCAGTGTGGCCTCCGGCGCGATGCCGACGGTGCCGGTCGTGTTGTCCGCAGCGGCGACGATGCCCGCCACGTGCGTCCCGTGCCAGAAGGTGCCGGTGTCCTGGTTGAAGGCGAAGCCCGGCACGAACGAGGTGGAGGCCGCGACGTCGAGGTTGGCCACCAGATCGACGTGCGTCGAGTGGATGCCGCCGTCGAGGATCGCGACGCGCACGCCGCTGCCCGTGTAGCCGGCCGCCCACGCCGCGGGGGCTCCGACCGCCTGGGGCGCCCACTGGATCGTCGAGTAGAACCGGTCGTCGTTCGGGTTGATCGCCGTCTCGTCGACGTCCGCCGTCTGCGTCGGCTTCTGCCACTGCACGACCATGTCTTCGTCCACCGACGAGAACGCTCCGCTCGCGCGAAGGCGGTCCGCGAAGTCGGCGGCATCTCCCGAGACGACGCCCAGGCCCGTCCCGTCGTGCGAGAACGTGACGGTCCCGCCGGCGGCCTGCACCGCGGCGGCCTGGTCCTGGCCCCAGCCGGGGGCGCTCACGACGTAGCTCTTCGGCGCGGCGTCCGCGGACAGCGCGCCCAGCATGGCGACGACTGCGATCGACAGCGACCTGCGAAGGTTCAAGGGCTCCTCCTGCCTACTCGAATGTGATGCGGATCACATGGGCTTCGACGCGCGGCGCGGCTCGCTCGAGAGGGATGGTCCGGGCGGTCCAAGTGGGATCGGCGAGATTCGAGCATGGGTGCGCTCTCCCGGTCAACGGGCTGGATACGGACCGGCCGGCCGGTGGCCGCAGCCGGCCGGGCGTCCTATCATTCGTCCGCCATGACCACGCCTTCATTCCGTCTCACGCCGCTCCTCCTCGCCGCCGTGTGCCTCGGCGCCGCCCCGGTCGCCCCGGCCCAGCCGGCCGCCCCCGCCATGAACGACAACCCGCTGTTGACCGAAAGCACCCTGCCCTTCGGCTACCCCCGGTTCGACGCCATCCGGAACGAGCACTTCGCCCCTGCCTTCGAGAAGGGCATGGCGGAGCACCTGAAGGAGATCCAGGCGATCGCGACGAGCCCGGAGAAGCCGAGCTTCGAGAACACCGTCGTCGCGATGGAGCGCGCCGGCCAGCTGCTCGCGCGCACGAGCCGCGTCTTCTTCAACCTCACCGGCGCCAACACCAACCCCGACCTGCAGAAGCTGCAGCGCGAGATGGCGCCCAAGCTGGCCGCCCACGGCGACGCCATCACGCTCGACGCCGGCCTGTTCGCGCGCGTGGCCGGGCTCTACGAGGCCCGCGAGTCGCTCGGGCTCGACGCCGAGTCGAAGCGCCTGCTGTGGCGCTACCACCGCGACTTCGTGCGCGCCGGCGCCAGGCTGTCGGACGCCGACAAGCAGAAGCTGAAGGCCCTGAACGCCGAGCTCGCCTCGCTTTCGGCGGCCTTCAACCAGAACGTCCTGAAGGAGGTCGCGGCGTCCGCCGTGTTGGCCGACGGCCGCGAGGAGCTGGCCGGCTTGACCGACGCGCAGATCGCGGCGGCGGCGGACGCGGCGAAGGCCGCCGGCAAGGAAGGCAGCTTCCTGCTGCGGCTCAACAACACCACCGGCCAGCCGCCGCTCGGCTCGCTGAAGAGCCGGGCCTTGCGCCAGAAGCTGATGGAGGCCTCGCTCGCGCGCGGCAGCCGCGGCGGCGAGTTCGACAACCGGCAGACGGCCTCGCGCATCGCGCGGCTGCGTGCCGAGCGCGCGGCGCTGCTCGGCTACCCGAACCACGCCGCCTACCAGGTGGAGGAGCAGACGGCCGGCAGCGTCGCCGCCGTCAACACGCTGCTGGCCCAGCTCGGGCCGCCGGCCGTCGCCAACGCCCGCCGGGAGGCGGCCGAGATGCAGGCGCTGATCGACGCGGAGGGCGGCGGCTTCCAGCTCGCCGCCTGGGACTGGGCGTACTACGCGGAGAAGGTGCGCCAGGCGCGCTACGCCTTCGACGAGTCGCAGCTGAAGCCGTACTACGAGCTGGACCGCGTGCTGAAGGACGGCGTCTTCTACGCGGCGGGCCGGCTCTACGGCCTGCGCTTCCAGGAGCGCAAGGACCTGCCGGTCTACGAGCCGAGCGTCCGTGTCTTCGACGTCTTCGACGCCGACGGCTCGCAGCTCGCGATCTTCCTGACGGACTACTACGCGCGCCCCAACAAGAACGGCGGCGCCTGGGCGAGCGCCTACGTGCCGCAGTCGAAGCTGTTCGGCAGCAAGCCCGTGATCGCCAACCACCTGAACGTGCCGCCGCCGCCTTTGGGGGAGCCGACGCTGCTCAGCCACGACGAGGTGCGCACCATGTTCCACGAGTTCGGCCACGCGCTGCACGGCATGTTCTCGGACGTGCGCTACCCGCGCTTCGCCGGCACCTCGGTGCCGCGGGACTTCGTGGAGTACCCGTCGCAGGTGAACGAGATGTGGGCGGAGTGGCCCGAGGTGCTGCGCAACTACGCGAAGCACTACCAGACCGGCGCCCCGATCCCGCAGGAGCTGCTCGACAAGGTCGCCGCCGCCGGTAGGTTCAACCAGGGCTTCGCCACGACGGAGCTGGTCGCCGCCAACCTGATCGACCAGGCCTGGCACCAGCGCGAGCCCGAGGAGATCCCGCCTGCCGACGGTGTGCTCGCCTTCGAGGCGAAGGCGCTCGCGCAGGGCGGTCTCGACTTCGCGCCGGTGCCGCCGCGCTACCGCAGCACCTACTACTCGCACATCTTCGCTGGCGGCTACTCGGCGGGCTACTACTCCTACTTCTGGAGCGAGGTGCTCGACGCGGCCAGCGTCGAGTGGATGAAGGCCAACGGCGGCCTGAAGCGCGAGAACGGCGACCACTTCCGCAAGAGCCTGCTCTCCCGCGGCGGCAGCGACGACGCGATGGCGCTCTACCGCAGCTTCACCGGCAGCGATCCTTCGATCGACCCGTTCCTCGAGCGCCGCGGGTTGAAGGCGGCTCGTTGATCCTGCGTCAGTTCGGGCCGATGGGCGTCTACGAGACGCTCTTCCGGTTCGCCGAGGTGACGCATCGCTACATGGGGGAGCCCGGCACCCATCCCTGGGCGCAGGGCTTCCCGCTCACCACCCAGCTGCCGGGTGGGCCGCCTCTCCCCGAGGGCGTCGAGATCTCCGCGGCCGACCTCAAGTACCCGTCGGCGACGGGGGAGCTGGGTCTGCGGCGGGCGATCGCGAGCATGTACGCGACCCACTACGGCGCGCGGCTCACCGAAGACAACGTCGCGCTCTTCGCCGGTGGTCGGCCGGCGATCTTCGCGACGCTGGCGCTGCTGCAGGGCGACGTCGCCGTCGTGGTGGAGCGCACGGAGTACACCCCGTACTACGACATGCTGAACCTGACCGGACGCCGGCACCGGCTGGTCGCCAGCAACGAGGCGAACCGCTTCCGCCCGAGCCTCACCGAGTACGCGGCCGCCGCCGACGGGTCCGCGCGCGCGTTCCTGCTCAAGAGCAACCCCTGCAATCCGACTGGCGTCGCCCTCGCCGGCGACGACCTGCGCCGCCTCGTGGAGATGTTCCGGGGCGAGGGCCGTGGCGCCCTCTTCGACGAGGCCTACGAGCTCTTCGCCGACCCCGCGCCCGACAGCGCGCTGCGCTACGTCGGCGACATCGACGAGACGGACGTCTTCGTAGTGGGTGCCGCGACCAAGGGCTTCCAGGCTCCCGGGATCCGCGTCGGCTGGGTGGTGGCTTCGCGCCGCCACGTCGAGCTCTTCCGCAACCTCTCGTCGATCGCGATGGGCGGCGTTTCGCGGCTCTCCCAGCTCTATGCGCTGCAGTTGCTCGAGCCCGGCCGCGTGGCGCAGGTGCGCCAGGCGGTGCCGGCCTTCTTCAGACGGCAGCGCGCGCGCTACGCCGAGGGCCTCGCGAAGCTCGGCCTCATGCTGCACACGGGCAGCGGCGGCTTCTACCACTGGGGGCGGCTGCCGGGCGGACTGACGGCTCTGGAGCTCAACGAGCGGCTGTTCGCCCACAACGCCGCGATCCTGCCCGGCCGGCTGTGCGACATGGCGCGTCGGCCCGGCGAACCGAGCCCGCTCGACGGCTTCGTGCGCTTCTCCTTCGGGCCGCTGTCGCCCGAGTCCTACGAGCGCGACATGGAGATCCTGGCGGCCTGTCTGTAGCCCATTGCGGCGAGGTGGCGCCTCCCGGACCCTGCCGCGTGCGGGGAATCCGCACGCACGGTTTGACGAGGTTCTTGCTGGGGTCTCGGTGGGCAACCGCCAGAGAGGAACGTAGGATTCACCCGTGAGCCGAAGTGCGCTGGCCGTCGGACTCTTCGCGGCTTCTCTCTACCCGCTCATCGCCTGGCATGCCGTCGTGCGCGCACCCACCGGCCACGTCTTCCTCGGGAACCCCTCTTCGCACGAAGACATCTGCTCGTACCTGGGCTACGCGCAGCAGGTCAGCGAGGGTTCGTTCGTCTTCCGCAGCAAGCTGACGACGGTGGAGCACCAGCCTGCACTCGTCAACCTGGAGTGGGCCGCCATGGGCGCCCTGTCGTGGGCGCTCGGCGACCGGCCGTTCACGGCTTTCCGCCTGTTCGGGGCGTTCGGAGTGCTTCTGATGGCCGGCCTGGTCGAGGCCTGGCTGCTCGACTGCGGCCTGCCCCGGCGCCGGCGACTCGCCGGCCTGCTTCTCGTGTTCACCGGTGGGGGCCTCGGCGGGCTGTTCCTCACCCCCGCTTGGCCGGAGGGCCTTCGACCCTTCGACCTGTTCGCTGGCTTCTATCCGTTCCTGATGGCGATCGGCAACCCCCACTTCGTGGTCGGGACCACGCTCGTGCTCGCGGCACTCCACCAGCTTTCGCACGGACGCGTGGGCCGAGGGGTAGCGCTGTGCGCCGCCCTGGCCCTGATCCGTCCCTACGATTGCGTTCTCGTGGTCGGGGCGGATGTGCTGGCCGTGACCTCGTCTACGGCGCCGAAGACCTGGCTGCGCCGGCTGGCGCCCTGGGTCGCGCTCGCCCCCGTGCTCGCCTACGTCCTGTGGCTGTTCCTCGTGAACCCCGCCTATGCGACCTTCTCGTACGGCGCTCCGCAAGGCGCCGTCGGCCTTCATCCCTCGCTCGCCGAGATGGCGCTGGCTCTGGGGCCGGCCGCGCTGCTCGCGCTCACCGCCACCAGGGCCGCGCCCACCGGAGCGAGCGCCCGGCGCTACCTCGCTCTCTGGGCAGCTCTCGCCGCTGCGTTCATCGCGCTGCGCCCGGTCTCCTTCTCCCTGCAGTTCGGCGCGGGCATCGGCGTGCCCCTCCTGTGCCTCGCTGCCGTGGGCCTTGCCGGGCGTTTCCGCGGCGCGCTGGAGATCGCCACCGTTCTCCTCGCGGGCAGCCTGCTCTTCGTGATGCGCGTGTTCTGGGTCGGCCTGCCGACGTTCTACGTGCCCGACACGAGCTGGCGCGCGGCCCGTGAGCTGCGCGCCCACTGTCGTCCGGGAGAGCGCCTGGTCGCCCCTCGGGAAGTCGGCTTGCTGGCCGAGGTCTTCACCTCCTGCTCCCTGTACCTCCCGTATTCCAGGGTTCCCCAATACGCAGAGAAGCAACTCGAGCTCGACGGGTTCTACGGTTCGTGGCTTCCGGCCCAGCGGGCCGAGCTGCTCCAGCGCTCCTGTGCGGATCACGTGGTGCTCCCCTCGGGCGAGCTTGCGGACTGGCTCGGCCCGGACGCGCCGTTCGCGCTCTCCGGGGCCGTTTCGGGGGCCGGCCCTCCTCAGCAGCTCGCGTCGCGGACCCGACCCTGCCGCGGCGCACCGTGAGCGGCGCCCCCTTGGACGGCGCGACGGAACCCGGCGCGCGAGCTGTGCCTTGGACGACGGGGCCTCGGGCTGCCTGGCCGTACGCGGCCCACCTCCTGCCCCTCGCCTGGTTGTTCGGGCCGGCAATCGCCGGCACGCGGATCCTGTTCCTGCGGGACATGCTGGTGACGTACTGGCCCGACTACGCGTTCCTGGAACAGGCACTGTCACAGGGCGTCTGGCCGTTGTGGAACCCGCACGCGTATGCCGGCACACCCTTTCTCAAGGCCTACCCCCTCGACCTCCTCCTCGTGGGAGCGCTCGGGGCCCCCGGCGCGCTGTCGTGGGGGGTTGTCCTCCACCTGTTCCTCGGCATGTGTGGAATGACCTGGCTCGCACGGCGAGAGGGGGTCTCGGCGAGCGGCAGCTGGCTCGCGGGCACGGTGTACGGTCTGACGGGGCTCAGCCTGTCTCTGGTCACCGTGCTTCAGCTCATGCAGGCGGCGGCGTGGGCGCCCTGGGTGGTCGGAGCCTACCTCGGCTGGCTGCGTCGGCCTGCCGGGGTCCGCGCCGCAATGCTGGGGCTTCTCGTGGCGCTCCAGGTGGCCACGCTGTCCGCGGAGATCGCGTTCCAGACAGCGTTGGTTGCGCTCGTGCTGGGCGTGGGGGAGCGCCCGGCCCTCAAGCGCTTGCCCCAGCTTGCCGCGGCGGGGCTCGTGGCCCTCCTGCTCTCGGCGCCCGCCACGCTCGGCGCCCTCGACCTCGTCGCGGGTACGCGGCGAGCCGCAGGCTTCGCGCCGGCCGAAGTGCTCGCGCTGTCGGCCAACGCCGGCGTGCTTACGGAGGCGCTGCTGCCGCGCTTCTTCGGCCCGCCACTGTGGTATGCGGAAGCGGGTGGCTGGGGCCACGCCTACTTCCCCGGGGGTGTGCCGTACTTCGTCAGCGCCTACGTCGGCCTGGGAGCGCTCGGCCTCGCCCTGCTGGGTGGCGCGAGGCTCTGGGGATTGGTCCTGCTCGGCGTGGCGCTGGCGTTGGGCGAGCACGGCCCCTTCGCCGCTCCGCTGTCGATGTTGGCCCTCGTGCGCTTTCCCCAGAAGTACCTGTTCTTGTCGGCGTTCGCCATCGCGCTGCTCGCCGGGCGTGGCCTCGATCGGCTGGCGGCGGACCGGTCGTCGCCCCGGTGGCTCGCGGCGGTTCCGGGCGGGCTCGTGCTCCTGGCGAGCGTCGCCCTCCGGGTCGCACCCCTCTCGTCATGCGCGGTCGCTTCCGAGCTCTGGCCGGGCCTGTCGAGTCCCGACGGCGGTCTGACTTGCCACGGGAACTGGCCGGAAGCGTGGCTCGTTTCGGGGGTCCTGGCCACGCTGGCGGGCCTGCTGGCGGCCTCGCGCTTCGCGACGTTTGCTGGTCCGCTCGTGGCGCTCGAGCTGCTGATCGTCAACGGCCCCCTCAATCCGCTCGCGCCGCGGGCGTTCCTTTCGCTGGACTCCGAGGTGCGGGCGCTGGTCGACACGGCCCGTTCCCTGCCGGGTGAGGGCCGTTTCTTCTCCTACGGTGTCAATCTGGGCGAGGGCCGGGGCTGGAGGTTGCCGGAGCGCGGGAGCCGGCTCATCGCGCTGCACCGCCTGATGCGACAGTCGCTGACCCAGCCGACGCAAGTGCTCGACGGGCTCGACGGCGCGCTGGACCTGGGCCGCACCGGCTGGGAACCTGACGGATCGACTCTGCCCAGGGAGGACAATCGGCCGGACCGTTTCCTTCGGAGCTACCGGGAACTGCGCCTCGCGGGCATCGAGTTCGTGTTTTCCTTCGTGCCGCTGCCCGGGGACCCCGCACTCTGCGAGCTGGTGGGCGTCGCGCGGGTGGAAGGGACCGAGTCCCCTCTGCGGCTGTGCGCCCTGGGCGCTGCGCTGCCGCGCGCTTTCTGGGTGCCGCGCTGCGTGAGCGCGCCCAACGCGGTCGCGGCTCGCGCGCGCGCGTCGGATCCCGCCTTCGACCCGAGAGCCGAGGTGGCCATCGAGGACGTGTCGCCCTGTGCCACGGCTGCGGCCGAGGGATCGGTGCACGAGCGCGTCCTGTATCGTCGGCTGGGCCCTCACCGCGTGCAGGTGGAGGCCCACACCGCACCAGGCTGGATCGTCGTGCTCGAGAGCTACCATCCGAGCTGGCACGCCCGAAGCGACGGACGAGTCGTGCCCCTGCACCGAGCGAACGGGCGCTATTGGGCGGTGGCGACGACGGGTGGCGCGCACTCCTTCGACTTCAGCTTCGAGCCTGCGTGGCCGGGACGGGCGGCCGCCGCGGGCGGTCTGGGCCTGATCGCAGCCCTGGGTCTCGCCCTCTTCGGGCGTTCCGAACCGATCTCCAAGTCCCTCGAGCGGTAAGTCGGCAGCGTCCCGACACGTCCAGCGGCGCGCGCGGAAGAACAACCGCCGACCTCGCTCTCGGGGCGAACGGCTTGCGCCCGCGGAAACGCTGCCTCCGCAAGGAGTGACGCGCGGCTGGCGTAGACGAGGGCACGCAGGTCGGTGGCTGTTGGCGACGAGCTGGGCGTCTGCGCACCCGCCCCGAGTGCGAGCGTCACCAGCGCCGCGACAGGGCCAGGCCACCTCTTGGTTCCTTTGACCGACAACGAGGCGGGCGGGTTGAGCCAGCCCGAAATTGTCTTGACTGATCGTTCCAAACATCCTATATTGAGCCGGTGAGGAGCTAGAACGTGCCCTGGGAGAAGAGCTTCGACGTCGACGAGGTCCTGGACAAGGCCATGCAGGCCTTCTGGAGCCGGGGCTACGAGGCGACGTCGATGCAGGATCTCGTGGAGCGCACGGGCGTCAATCGCGCCAGCCTGTATTCGACCTATCGCGACAAGCACGCGCTCTTCATCGCCTCCTTGCGCATGTACGACAACACGCTGCGCCACGAGCGGCTGGCGAAGCTGGAATCCGGGCACGGGCCGCGCGAGGCCATCCGCCAACTGCTGCTGGCGTTCACCGCGCAGGTTTCGGAGAAGGGCGGCAACCGGGGCTGCTTCCTGACCAACACCGCCCTCGAGCTCGCCGCGCACGATGCGGAAGCGGGCCGGATCGTCGCGCATGCCCAGAGGGAGATCGAAGCGTTCTTCGCGCGCATGATTAAGAAGGGCAAGGCGCAGGGAGAGATCGCGTCGCACGTGAAGCCCGCGGAAGCCGCCAGCGGCCTGTTGGCCTCGCTGATCGGGCTGGCGGTGCTGGCCCGTAGCCGGCCGGAGCGCGCGTTGCTGCAGGCCATCGTCGAGGATGCCCTGCGGCGCCTGGACTGAATTTTTTTGGCCAGATCTGGAACGTCCGTTCCATACATCGAAGCCAGAGGAGTGAAGAAGATGACGAGCGGACACGAGAAGGAAGAGGACGAAGGCCGGCGCTATCGCTTCCAGCACCTGGCGCTGCCGCTCGTGATGCGGGACCTTCGCTTCGGCAGGCACGATCCCCGCCCTGGAGATCCCGTGCCCGACTTCGACCTGCCGGTCGTGGGCGGAGGGCGCTTTCGATCCGCCGATCTCGCCGAAACGGGCCCGGCGCTGCTTGTCTTCGGCTCCAGCACCTGCCCAGTCACGGACAACGCGGCCCCCGGCCTGAACGACCTGCACCGCCGCTTCGGAAGCCGCGTGCGGTTCGTGATGGTCAACGTGCGCGAGGCGCATCCAGGGAAGGCGTTCCCGCAGCCCGCGACGCTCGGTGCGAAGGTCGCGCACGCGGCGCTTCTGCGCGGCTTCTACGGGTTCGAGTTCGAGTTGGCGGTGGACGACGTGGACGGCACGCTGCACCGCGCGTTGGGTCCCAAGCCGAACTCCGCCTACGTCCTCGGAAGCGACGGGACGATTCTCTTCCGCGCCCACTGGGCCAACGACACGCGGGCCCTGGCCGGGGCCCTCGAGGCTGTCGTGGCCGGCGAGTCCCTGCGGCGCTCGCAGAGCGGCGGGGTCGTCAAGCCCATGCTGCGCATGCTCCGCAACGTCGCGCCCGTTCTCGATCGAGCGGGCACGGGCGCCTGGGCGGACATGTGGCGCGTGGCGCCTCCACTGGCGGCGATGGCCCTCGCGCTCAAGGCCCTTCACGTCGGACCCTCCCAGGGCCGGAAGGCCGTCGCGCCGCCGCCCGCAGCGGCCCCGGCCCGGGACCCGCGTCCGTGACGGCGTCTTCCGTTTCCCTTTTTTTGACGCAGTGCGGAACGCTCATTCCACATCCGGTGGGATGGCGCCCGCACCTTTGAAGCCAGAGGAGTACCCGATGACCAGCGAGTACAAGCTCACCCTGTCGCCCAAGACCCTGAACGACGCCGAGCCCAAGGCGAAGGCCGTACTGGAGCGCGCCAAGGCCCAGTTGGGGTTCGTTCCGAACATGTATGCGGGCATGGTCAACTCCCCGGGCCTGCTCGAGACCTACATGGACGGGTACGACCGCTTCCGCAAGGACTCCGGCCTCACGCCGGCCGAGCAGGAGGTGGTGTTCCTGACGATCAGCCGTTTCAACGGCTGCGACTACTGCATGGCCGCCCACAGCGTGATCGCGGACCAGATGTCCAAGGTCCCGCCGGCCGTGACCGAGGCCATCCGCGCGGGCCGGACGATCGCCGACACGAAGCTCGCCGCGCTCACCCGCTTCACCGACACGCTGCTGGCGACCCGCGGCCTGCCGACGAAGGCGGACGTCCTCGCATTCCTGGGCGCGGGCTACGAGGAGCGGCAGGTGCTGGAGATCATCCTGGCGATCGCCGTGAAGACGCTCAGCAACTACTCGAACCACCTGTTCCACACGCCGCTCGACGCGATGTTCACGAGCCGCGAGTGGAAGCAGTCGGCCTGAAGCCCGCACACCGAACGGAAGCAGGAGAGGAGAGCATCACATGAGCAGATCAGCCGCCGTGCGCCCGGACGCGCCCAGCCTGGGTCACGCCGTCTATGGGCAAGGCCGCGAGAAGGTCCTGGTCTTTCACGACTGGATGGGGGACGCGGCCAACTACGAGCCGCTCGTCCCCCATCTCGACCCGGGCCGGTACACCTACGTGTTCGCCGACGCGCGCGGCTACGGCAAGTCGCGACATCTGGCGGGCGCGTACTCGGCCGACGAAGTCGCGGCAGACGCCTTCCGTCTCGCCGACGAGCTCGGGTGGGGTCGCTTCCACGTCGTCGGCCACTCGATGACCGGCATGGTCGTCCAGAGAATGGCCGTCGACGACTGGAGCTCCGGCGCGAGGCGCCTGAAGAGCGTCGTTGCGATCACGCCGGTCTCCGCGGACGGCTATCCTGCCGATCCAGGCACGAAGAAGTTCCTCTGGGACCTGATCGGCGACCGTAACCTGTCGGAGCAGGGCTTCTCCCTGCTCACGGGGCAGCGGCTGTCGCCTGCCTGGGGGCGCGCCAAGACCAGTCGCCACCTCGAGACCTCGAACGCGGAAGCCCTCAGGGGCTACTACCGCATGTGGCTGGAGACGGACTTCTCCGAAGAAGTTCGGAGGGCCGGTGTCGAGACCCCGCTGCTGGTCATCGGCGGTCGACAGGATCTCCCCGGCTTCCAGGAGGAGCAGCTGAGGAGGACCTTCGGGGCGTGGTACGCCGACGTCGAGTTCGCCTTCATCGGCGACGCTGGCCACTACCCGATGCACGAGACCCCGGTCTACCTCGCGAGCCTGCTGGAGCGCTTCCTGGAGGGCCACTGCTGACACGGTCCCGCGTCGTTTCACGGGCGAGGGCGTCGTGTTCCGGGCATCTCCATCATCTATCTTTACAGAAAGGGACTTGACCGATTCAGATGTAGATACATACATTGGGGGGGTGAACCGAACCGACCTCGACGGCCTCGCGTTGCCGCGGCTCCCCTGCGCGTGTGCGAGCCTGCGGCGGGCCGGCCGGGCGGTCACCCAGCTCTACGAGAGCGAGCTGCGCAGCCTCGACTTGAACACCGCGCAACTGACCCTGCTGCAGGCGCTGGCCAGGGCGGAGCCGATCACGCAGGGGAGTCTCGGGCGGCTGCTCGCTCTCGACAGCACGACGCTGAGCCGCACTCTCCGGCCGCTCGAGAAGAAGGGTTGGATCCGCTCTGAACCCGGAAAAGACCGGCGCGAGCGCCGGCTCCGGCTCACGAAGGCCGGGCGCACGCAGCTCGAGCGGGCAGACCCAGCATGGGAGCGCGCGCAGGGTCGCCTCAAAGCTCGGCTCGGAGCGGAGCGCTGGGAATCCCTCCTCGCCGACCTCTCGATGCTCGCCGGGGTGGCCCGAGAGGCCTGAGGGGCCTTTTCGTCGGAGATACACATGTATCTACATCTATTCCGGAGACCAGTGTCATGAGCTTCGTCGCACTCCGCATGCTGACCGGCGATCGCGCCAAGTACTTCGGCCTGGTGTTCGCCATCGCGTTCTGCACGTTCCTGCTCGAGAACCAGTCCTCGATCTTCGCCAACATCATGAGACGCACGGCGAGCCAGATCCTCGACGTGACAGACGCCGAGGTCTGGGTGATGGACCCCCAGACGGAGTACTTCGAGCAGACGAAGCCGCTCAAGGACACCGATCTCAACCGCGTGCGCGGCGTCCCGGGCGTGCAGTGGGCAGTGCGTCTGTTCAAGGGCAACCCGGTCGCGAAGACACTCGACGGGAAGTTCGCGGTCTCGATCCTGGTCGGGCTCGACGACGCGACGCTCGCGGGTGCGCCGCGCAGGATGCTGCTGGGCTCCTGGCAGCGGCTGCGGGAGCCGGACTCGATCGTCGTGGACCAGGCGGGCTACGTCCTGCTGTTTCCCGGCCAGCCGCTCGAGCTGGGGCGGACGCTGGAGATGAACGACCACCACGTCACGATCGTCGGCATCTCCGACGCGCTCGCGCCGTTCCACAGCCTGCCCATCATGCACGCGCGCTACAGCGAGGCGGTGGACTTCCTCGGCCGCGAGCGTACGCAGCTCTCCTTCGTGCTGGCACGCCCCGCGGCGGGCGTCAGCCCGGAGGAGCTGACCGCCCGCATCGCCTCCCACACCGGCCTGCGCGCCCGCACCACGCAGGAGTTCGTGTGGGACTGCGTCGGCTATTACCTGAGGAACACCGGCATTCCGGTCAACTTCGGGATCACGATCGCCGTGGCGCTGGTCGTGGGGACCGTCGTGGCCGGCCAGACGTTCTACCTGTTCACGCTCGAGAACCTGAAACAGTTCGGCGCCCTCAAGGCGATGGGGGTCACCAACGCCGGCCTCGTCGGCATGATCCTGCTCCAGGCCTCGAACGCGGGCGCCCTCGGCTTCTCGGTGGGCACGGGGATGGCCGCCGTGTTCTTCGAGTTCTTCCGCCGCCAGCCCGCGACACGCGGCATCGTGCTGATGTGGGAGAGCGTCGGCCTGGCGGCGGCCTGCATCCTGCTCGTGACGCTGGTGGCGAGCGTGCTTAGCATGCGGCGCGTCCTCGTCCTGGAGCCGGCCGAGGTCTTCCGATGAGAGCGACGATGGCCGTTTCCGCCGTCTCCTGCATCGGCGTGCGCAAGCACTTCGGCCAAGGGGACGCCCAGGTCGAGGCGCTCCGCGGGGTCGACTTCGAGGCCCGATACGGAGAGCTGAGCTTCCTGGTCGGTCCCAGCGGCTGCGGCAAGACGACGCTCATCTCCGTCATCGCCGGGCTTCTCGACCGCTCCGCGGGGGAGCTGGCGATCCTGGGAACGCCCATGGACGAGCTCTCGGACCGGGAACGCGTTCTCTTTCGCCGCGCGAACGTCGGCTTCGTCTTCCAGCAGTACAACCTCCTTCCGGCCCTGACGGCCGCGGAGAACGCCAGCGTGCCTCTGCTGGCCGCCGGGACCCCACGGCAGGCGGCGCTGGAACGCGCCAGGTCGCTCCTGTCCCGCCTCGGTCTCGGCGACCGCACGGACGCGCTTCCCGGGACGCTCTCGGGAGGGCAGCAGCAACGGATCGCTCTGGCGCGCGCCCTCGTCCACGAGCCGCGCCTCGTCGTCTGCGACGAGCCGACGGCGGCCCTGGATCACGCCAACGGCGAAGCGGTGATGCAGCTGCTCGCCGCGAACGCGGTCCGTCCGGATCGCGCCGTGATCGTGGTCACCCACGACAGCCGGGTCTTCGGCCACGCGCACAGCATCGCCCACATGGACGACGGCAGGATCGTGGCGGTCACGCGACCGAACGGCTCGTCCCGCGGCTTTCCGCAGGCCGAGCCCGCAGCCAGCGGGGCATTCGTCGAGGAGGCTCTCGCATGAAGCGTTTCCTGTTGCCGGTCGCCGGGATCGGCATCGCCCTGTCGGCGGCGGTCTCGATCGCCCTGTCCCAGCCGCGCCGGCAGCCCACCGACCCCCCGGCGCCACCGCCCGTCGCGGGCTTCCCGCGGAGCGTAGCTGCGGTCGGGCTAATCGAGGCCAGCACCGAGAACATCTCGGTGGGCACGCCGCTCAGCGGCGTCGTCATGCGGGTCTTCGTCGCACCCGGAGAAGCGGTGCGAGCCGGGGATCCGCTCTTCGAGCTCGACGTCCGGCAGTTGCGCGCCGCACTCGCCGTCAGGCGGGAGGCCCGGAGCGTCGCCGATGCGCGGCTCGGCGTGGCGCAGGCCCGGCTCGAGGACCTCGAGCGACAACTCGAGTTCGCGGAGCACGTCAGGGACAAACGCGCGATCAGCGCCGAAGAGATGAGTCGCAGGCGCTCCGCCGTCAGGACCGCAACGGCCGAGGTCGAGGAGGCCCGGGCGGGTCTGGCCTCCGCCCACAGCCAGCTCCTCGCAGCCGAGGTCGAGATCCAGCGCAGCACCGTTCGCGCCCCCATCGACGCCGAGGTGCTCCAGGTCAAGCTGCGAGCCGGCGAGTTCGCGCCGGCCGCCGCGACATCGACGCCGCTCGTCCTGCTCGGCCGCTCGAAGCCCCTCCACGTCAGGGTCGACGTCGACGAGCAGGAAGCCTGGCGCGTGCGTCCCGGCGCTGGAGCGGTGGGACACGTGCGCGGGAACGCCGAGATGAAGACGCCGCTGCGGTTCGTGCGCGTCGAGCCGTTCGTGATCCCCAAGCGGTCGCTGACCGGCGACAGCACCGAGCGCGTGGACACCCGCGTGCTCCAGATCATCTATCGGGTCGAGCGCGACGACCTGCCGCTCCTCGTCGGCCAGCAGGTCGACGTCTTCATCGACGCCACTTCGGACCAGGCGGGGCGGTCGTGAAGCGCCGCGCAGCGCTTCTGTCCCTCGTGCTGCCCGCCGCGGCGGCTTGCGCCGTTGGACCCCGCTACCACCCCCCCGAGATGAGCATGCCGAAGCTGTGGAGCGAGGCGACGGGGGAGCCCGCGGCGGCAGGCTCGGATCTTGCCCGCTGGTGGACCGGCTTCCATGACCGCCTTCTCGACAGCCTCGTCAGCCGCGCAGTCGCCGGGAGCCCCGATCTCAAGATCGCCTCGGCCCGGATCCGCGAAGCGCGCGCTGCCCGAGGGATCGCGGCCGCCGCCGCGCTCCCCGAGCTGGGCGCGCACGCCGTCTACTCGCGGTCCGAGCGGAGCGAGGCCGTTCCGCCGTTCCAGTTCGCGCCCGCGGGAGCCGCGCCCTTCGGAGCGCGCGAGCAAGATCTGTTCGAGGCCGGTTTCGACGCCTCGTGGGAGATCGACCTCTTCGGCGGCGTCCGGCGCGACCGCGAAGCGTCTCTGGCGCAGGTGCAGGCCACGGAGGAGGCCCGCCGGGACGTGCTCGTGACCCTGCTCGCCGACGTCGTGCGCAACTACCTGGAGTTGCGGGGGACGCAGCAGCGGATCGCGCTCCTCGACGAAACGCTGCGATCGCAGCGGGACAGCCTCCACCTCGCGCAGGCTCGTTTCGAAGCCGGACTCGGCACGCAGCTCGACGTGGAGCGCGCCGCCGGCCTCGTCGCGACGACCGCCGCTCGGCGCCCGGCGCTGGAGCGCTTCGCTCGGCAGAGCAGCTACCGCCTTGCCGTTCTCATCGGCCTTCCCCCCGTAGCGCTCGTGCCGGAGCTGGAGAGGCCCGGGCCTCTTCCGACGGCGCCCCCCGAGCTGCCGGCCGCCCTGCCCTCCGAGCTGCTGTCCCGGCGGCCGGATCTCCGGCAGGCCGAGCGCGAGCTGGCGGCCGCGACGGCCCGCATTGGAGTCGCGAGGGCCGACCTCTTCCCGCGCTTCTCGATTCTCGGGGGCTTCGGCCGGCGCAGCGAAGACGCGGGAGATCTCGGCAAAGGCTCCAGCCGGTTCTGGGGGCTCGTGCCTGGCGTGCGCTGGCCCATCTTCTCGGGGGGCCGCATCCGCGCCAACATCCGCGTGCAGGACGCTCGCGCCGAGCAGGCGCTGTATCGATACGAGCGGGCCGTCCTGACAGCCCTCGAAGAAGTGGAAAACGCGATCTCGGCGCACACCCGCGAGCACAGGCGCCGGGAGTTCCTGCGCGCCTCCGTCGCGTCCGAGCGGCGGGCCCTCGAGCTCGCCACCGAGCGCTACACGAGCGGTCTCGAGAGCTTTCTCTCCGTGCTGGACGCGCAGCGCTCTGTCTACGCGGCCGAGGACCGGCTCGTTCAGAGCGATAGGAACGTCGGCGTCGGCTTGGTCGCGCTCTACAAGTCGCTCGGCGGCGGGTGGTCCTGGAGCCGGCGCGGGCTCAGGGAAACCCCGATGGGGCGTTCCGGACCTGCCCGATTGCCAGCCGATCGCGCGCGCGAGTAGCGTCCGAGGGATGGGCCACAGCGTCGGCGGCGTTGTGGGCGCGAGTGCCGCCTTCGCCGCTCGTCTCGCGCGGACCCCGCTCGCCGGCATCGTGGTCGCCCTGTTCGTCGCGGGCGCGGCCGCGGCGCGCGCGCAGGTGGTCTCGCCTGACGTCGTGCCGCCGCCCGAGTACGAGAGCTTCCGGCCGCCGGTGGCCGGCGCCGCCTACCGCGACCCGGCCTTCGGCTCGCGCATCGTCCGGGTCTCGGACGCGCTCGACGCGTGGAACGCGGCGGACGAGGGGACGCTCACGGCGATCGTGCACGAGTACGCGACGATGCGTCCCTTCAACAGCGACGCCTCGCGCCTGCTGCTGATTCACCAGAGCTACTTCGCGCTCTACGACGGCTCGGGCCGCTTCCTGCGCGACCTGCCGCCCGGGGAGTTCCACGCGCGGAGCGAACCGCGCTGGTCGCGCAGCGACCCCGACCTGCTCTATTACGTGAACGGCAACCGCCTGAAGAGCTACGACGTCGCGAGCGCGACTGCCCGCGTCGTGGCCGAGTTCAACGAATACGCCGAGGTCAGCGGGCACGGCGAATCCGACCTCTCGGCTGACGGTCGGCACCTGGTCCTCGCCGGCGACGGGCGCTACGTGTTCGTCGCCGAGCTGCGCGCCGACGGCTCGGCCTCCCGCGGGCCCGTCCTCGACACCGGCGGACGCGGCTTCGACCAGCTCCAGGTCACGCCGGACAACAACGTGCTGATCGGCTGGTACGAGCGGGGCGGCAGCCGCTACCAGGGCGTCGAGTTGTTCGACGGGGCGCTCCGCTTCTCGAGGCAGGTGGCACGCGCCACCGGGCACATGGACGTGCGGCGGGACCTCGACGGACAGGAAGTGCTGCTGATCGCGAATGCCGCCGACCCTGCGCCGATCTGCGACAACGGCGTCGTCAAGGTCCGGCTCGCCGACGGCCAGGAGAGCTGCCTCGTCCGCTTCGACTGGAGGCTCGCGCTGCACGTCTCGGCGCCGGAGGCGGGCGACTTCTTCTTCGTCAGCACGCACGACGCCGCCGACCCCTCGCCCGGCGAGGGTTGGCGTGCCTTTACGAACGAGATCCTGCAGGTGGCGCTCGACGGCTCCGAGGTCAGGCGCCTCGCGCACCACCGCAGCCGTCCGAGCAACGCCTATTGGTGGACGCCCCGCGTCAGCGCGAGCGCGGACGGCCGTCGTCTGGTCTTCAGCAGCAACTATGGCCTGCCCGCGACGGCCGGTCTTCCGGTCGACTACTCGGACGTCTACATGATCGCGCCGCGCCTCGAGGAGAGCGAGCTCGAGCGGGCGCCCGACCCCTGGCTCCTGAGCCGCCACCCCGCGCACAGCGGCGGCCGGTCGCTGCTGACCGTGCACCCCGGCGCCCAGGCGGTGTGTTCTTTCGAGGGGACGAGCGTCGTCTGGCGCGGCTACGCCGACGAGTGGTCGGGGATGGCCGACGTGTACCTGGATGGCGTCTTCCGCGAGCGCGTGGACACCTACGCCTCGCCCGCCCAGGCTCGGGCGCCTCTCTTCAGCGCCCATGGCCTCGCTCCGGGACCGCATCGTCTGGTCATCCAGCCGGCGGGGGTCCGAAACCCGTCCTCCGGCGGGTACTGGGTCTGGGTGGATGCCTTCGACGTCTCGGAGGGAGAGCTGACGGTCCGCACCGAGGACTCCGATCCGGCGGTGTGGCCCGAGCCGAGGGCCTGGTACGGGAACAGCCTCGCCGGCCACAGCGGCGGCCGCGCCATGCTCGCGATGCTGCCGCGGGCCCAGGCCATCCTGCGCTTCGTGGGCACGGGCGTGAGCTGGATCGGCTATCGCGACGAGTGGTCGGGGCTGGCCGACGTCTATCTGGACGGCATCTGGCAGCGGCGCGTGGACACCTACGCGTCGCCCGCGCGGTCCCAGGCGGTCCTGTTCTCGCGCGAGGACCTGGCGCCCGGCCCGCACGTCCTCGTGGTCGAGGTCGCCGGCGCGAAGCAGCCGGCCTCGCTGGGAAGCTGGGTTTGGGTGGACGCCTTCGAAGTCGTGCCGTGAGGCCGACGAGACGCCCCTCGGACCTTCCGCCGATGCGGGTCGGAAGCGGCCCGGCGCGCGAAACGCCAGAGCCGTTTCGCTAAGTTGCCGTGAGGATTGGTGGAGCTGAGGGGGTTCGAACCCCTGACCTCGTGAATGCCATTCACGCGCGCTCCCAACTGCGCCACAGCCCCACCGAGACTGCCCGACGATGCTAGCAGGAGGCCCGCGACGCCGCAAGAAGGGCGGCGCGCGCTCTCGTCAGCGCTGGAGGTCGGCGGAGATCGTGCGGAACGACTGGCGCAGCGCGAGGACGTCCTGGTCGTCGCCGACGAGCCCCACCGTGTGCCCGCCGACGCGCAGGATCAGGATCGTGCGCCCGGCCACCCGCCCCTGCCACTCGTCGTCCATGCGCAGCGCGCGCTCCACGACGAACAGCGACGCGCGCCGCTCGTGGCCCGCGTAGTAGACGTGCACCGCATTGTTGATGCCGGCGAGCGGGCAGAAACGCGCGCCGACCAGCGTGAGGTCGCCCACCTGGTCGGGCAACTGGGGCGGGTGCCCGCCGCGGCTCTCCAGCCATTGCGCCACGACCGGTCCGTCGCCGCTCCACACGTGCGCGGGCAGCTTCGGCCGCGAGAAGCACTTGGCGTGGTCGAACAGCAGCTCGCGGGCCAGCACCGCCGGCGTCGCCCGGGCCCACAGCACGGCGAGCACCAGGCTGGCCGCGAGCCCGATCCAGCTCGCCACGCGCCGCGTGCGCGCGCGCGCCCGCGCGATCCGCCAGCGCACGGCCCGCTCCAGCTGCGGCCGCGCCTCCACGGGCGGCAGGGCCCGCAAGCGCTCGCGCAATGCCCGCTCGCCCGCGGCCTGCTCGCGGCAGGACGCGCAGCCGGCGAGGTGAGACTCGAGGGCCGCGCGCGCCTCCTCCGCCAGCTCGCCGTCCACCCAGGCCGTCACCTGCTCGGGGGCGCAGCTCACGCCGGCCCTCGTCCGAGCGCCGCCCGCAGCAGCGCGCGCCCGCGATGGATGCGCGACATCACGGTGCCGATCGGCACGCCGAGAACCTCGGCGATCTCTCCGTACGACAGCTCTTCGACGTCTCGCAGGATCACAGCCATCCGAAAGCTCTCGGGCAGGCGCTCGAGGGCCTGCGTGATGTCGAGCCCGACGGCCCTCCACTCCTGGACCGGAGCGACCTCGGGCCCGTCTCCCTCGAGCTCCACCTGCTCGCCGCCCTTGCGGGAGCGCCGGTAGACGTCCACCCGCGCGCGCCGCAGGATCGTGTAGAGCCAGGCTCGCAGGTTGGTGCCGGGTCGAAAAGTGGAATACGCGCGAAACGCGCGCAGGTAGGTCTCCTGCACGAGATCCTCGGCGTCGCTCGGGTTGCGGGTGAGGCGCAGCGCGGTGGCATACAGGGCCTTCAGGTGGGGGACGGCCTCCGTCTCGAAGCGATCGGCCAGGTCCAATCCCGAACGAGGGGCTCCTCCGATCTCGAAGATCGGAGCGCCTCGCCCTCCTATTCCCGCGAAGCGGCCCCGGGGGGCCTTCGAGCGGCGCGAGGGGCGGATTCTGCCACGGAAGGCGGGCGCGTCCGGAATGGACGCGCTGTCCACGGCGTTAGCAGGCATGGCACGATTAGCCGCGATGCTCCGCCCCGCCCTGTTCGCCGCCGTCCTCGCAGCCGCGCCCGGCGCGGCGCAGCAGCCCGCTGCGCCGCCGCCGGAGCCTGAGCCGCAGTACTTCGAGAAGCCCGCCGACGAGTGGCGGTTCGGCCTCGGCACCGACACGGGCTTCACTGCGAGCAACCTCGAAGACGGCTCCACCAACGAAACCAACGACGGCAGCTCCAACCTCGATGCCATCTGGATGCGGCTCTACGCCAAGCTCTCGTACGGCGAGAAGGCGGAGCTGGTGGTCGACCTCTACAGCGCGGATGCCCGCGCCCCGAGCATCTTCGGGCTCTATGGCCGGGTCGAACCGAAGCGCTGGCTGGGCGTGCGGGTCGGGATGATCCCGCTCGTCGTCGGCGCCTGGCAGGAGCGCGCCTATCCGCACCTGCAGCCGCTGATCAACCAGCCGCTCTCGGCGCAGTACCTGACGCCGGTGAGGACGGACGGCGTGCCGACGAGCGCCGACGAGCTGCTCTCTCAGCGCGGCCTCGGCGGCCGTACGAGCTATCCGGCGGGCTCGCCCGGCGCCGGCATCGCTCTCGCCCTGATGTACGAGCACTGCTGGGACAGCGGCATCGAGGCCTTCGGCACGCTCGGGGGCCTGCGCTACCGCGTGGCGCTGATGGAGGGCTCGCCCGGCGCGGGCGCCGCCAAGTACCGGGACCTCAAGGAGGGTTACTCGGGCGAGGGCCGGCTCACGTACCAGATCGGCGATTCCTTGCGGCTCGGGGCCTCTTTCTCGCAGGGGCCCTATCTGCTCGAGGTCACGGCGCCCTTCCTGCCCGCCGGCAGCAGGCCGCGCGACTACGATCAGCGCCTGTACGGCGGCGACCTGCGCTTCGAGAAGGGCCCGCTCGAGGCGCGCGCCGAGTGGACCCGCAGCGAGCTCGACTCGCCGTGGATCGCCGAGACGCTCGGCGTCGACGGCTACTGGGCCGAGCTCTCGGTTCGCCTCGCACCGGCGGTGCGGCTGGCGGCGCGCTACTCGGGACTCGCGTTCGACGAGATCACTGCCGGCGACGGCCGCCGGCTCGGCTGGGACGCCGACGCGCGGCGCATCGAGACCGGTGTCGCCTGGCGCTTCCTGGAGGACAGGCTGGCGCTGAAGGGCGTCTACCAGAACACCCGCGTCGAGCTCGCGCCCGTGCGCAACGAGGACATCTACGCGCTACAGTTGAGCTTCAGCTTCTAGCCATGAAGTACCTGACGACCCTGGAAGTCGCGCACGAGCTGAAGGTCAGCAAGCAGACGCTGCTCAACTGGCTCTACAAGGGGAAGGTGCCCGAGCCGCCGCGCAACCGCCAGGGCTACCGGCTGTGGAGCCCGACGCGCGTCAGCCTGGTGCGCAAGCTGATCGCCGACGGCCGGCTCCACAAGCGCACCGTCCTGCACCGCGAGTCCGGCCCCGAGGTGCTCTCCGAGTACGCCCGCGAGGTGCAGCGCTTCCTGAAGGACGCCCGTATCGACGCGGCGGACTTCGTCAAGGAGCTCGGCCGCATCGACGCCGGCTTCGCCGCCGCGCTGCGCCGGCCCCGCCGCCGCGCCGCGTCGCGCTGACGGCCGCCGCCGAGGCTCAGCGCCCCTCGAGTCCGGGGGAGGCTGGCACTCGAGTGGCCCGCTGCTAGCGGAGCTTCCGCCGCAGAAAGTCGCGCGCGGCGGCAGCGGGGCTGACACCCTCGCCATCCACCATCCGGTTGAGCCGGCGCATGCTGCCGACGTCGAGCGTCCCTTCGAGGGCGCGCAGCGCGGAGACGACGTCAGGGGCCTCGCGCGCGAGGCGCGGGCTCGCCAGCACGACGGCGTCGTAGGGGGGGATCGCCGCCTTGTCGTCGTCGAGCACGACGAGCCCCAGTTGCTCGATGCGCCCGTCCGACGAATAGGCCGTGATCGCGTCCACCTGGCCGGCCTCGATCGCGCGGTAGAGCAGCGAGGGGTCCATGGTTCGCCTCTCGCGGAAGGCGAGGCCGTAGGCGGCCTCGACGGCGCGCCACTCCTCGCGCGCGAAGAACTCGTAGTCGCTCGCGAGCGAGAGCTGGGGCGCGTGGAGCGCCAGGTCGTCCAGTGTCCGGAGCCCGAGACGGGCGGCCGTGTCGCGCCCGACGGCGAAGCAGTACGCGTTCTCGAAGCCGAGCGAGGCCGCCAGCGTGACGCCGGCCTGCTCGCGCAGCCAGCTCCGCACTGCCGCGGCCACTTCGCCGCGGGCGGGGGCGGCGCCCTTGCGGCCCATCACCGTCGCCCAGAGCGTTCCGGTGTAGTCGACGTAGAGGTCGATCTCGTCCCGCCGCAACGCGTCGAAGGCGACGGTCGAGCCCAGCGACGTCAGGGTCCGCGTGGGGCGTCCGGTCGCGGCCTGCACGGTGCCGGCGAGAATCTCGGCGAGCACGTACTGCTCGGTGAAGGTCTTGGCTCCGACGACGATCGCGCGCGACGAGGACGGCCCCGGCCGCGCGGGCAGGCTCGCCGACCAGGCCCAGCCGGCGAGCAGCGCCAGGCCGCCGCAACCGACCGCCACGAGCCGGCGGCCTCTCGCCGCCACGCCGGCCGCGATGGCGCGCACCAGGCCGTCGAGCGCGAGCGCGAGGACCGCCGAAGCGGCGCAGCCCGTGAGGATCGCCGCGGTGTTGCGCGTCTGCAGCCCGCCGAAGATGTAGTTGCCGAGGCTCGGCGCGCCCACCGGGGTCGAGAGCGTCGCCATGCCGACGGTCCAGACCGTGGCGGTCCGGATGCCGGCCACGATCACCGGCAGCGCCAGCGGCAGCTCGACCTGGCGCAGCCGCTGGCCGCTCGTCATTCCGAGGCCGAGCGCCGCCTCGACCGCGGCGGGATCAACGCCGTGCAGGCCGGTCACCGTGTTGCGCAGGATCGGCAGCAGGCTGTAGAGCACGAGGCCCAGGAACGCGGGCAGCGGGCCGATGCCGGGCAGGCCGAGGGCGGAGAGCAGCGGCACCATCACAGCGAGCAGTGCGAGCGCGGGCACGGTCTGGATCACGCCGGCCAGGGCGAGGACGGGCGTCTCGAGGGCCCGCTTCCGGCTCACCAGCACGCCGGCGGGCACCGCGAGCAGGACGCCCGCGGCGAGCGCCGCCAGAGTGAGGCGGACGTGGGCGGACAGATACTCCGGCAGCAGCGCGAGCGATTCGCTCATGCGCGCTCCTGGAGGCGCTCGGCCACCAGGTGGGCCAGCCGCCGCGGCGTATCGAGCAGGCGAGCGACGTGCTCGTCGGCGGGGGAGCGCGCGAGCTCGGCGGGCGCGCCGATCTGCACCAGCCGGCCCGCGCGCATCACGCCGATGCGGTCGGCCAGCACCAGCGCCTCCGCCATGTCGTGGGTGACGAAGACGGCGCACAGGCCCAGGCGCCGCCGCAGCTCGTCGAAGGAGCGCTGCAGCCGGCCGCGGGTCAGCGGGTCGAGGGCGCCGAAGGGCTCGTCGAGCAGCATCACGCGGGGCGAGGCCGCCAGCGCGCGGGCGACGCCGGCCCTCTGCCGCTCGCCGCCCGAGAGCGCTTCGGGGAAGCGCCCCGCGAGCGCGGCCGGCAGCTCGACCAGCGCCAGCAGCTCGGCCACGCGCGCCTCGATCCGCTCGCGCGCCCAGCCGAGCAGCCCCAGCGGCACTGCCACGTTCTCGGCCACGGTCATGTGCGGGAACAGGCCGACGCCCTGGAACACGTAACCGATCGAGCGCCGAAGCAGGTGCGGGTCGACGGATCTCGCGTCGCGTCCCTCGATCAGGACCCGCCCCGCGTCGGGCTCCACCAGGCGGTTGATCATCTTCAGGGTCGTGGTCTTGCCCGACCCGGAGTCGCCGACCAGGGCCAGCAGCTCGCCCGCGGCGACGCGGAACGACACGTCGTCGACGGCGAGCGACTCGCCGTAGCGGCGGACGAGACCCGTGGCCTCGATCATTCGTCAGTCGGAAGCGGGCAGCGCATGCGCCTTGCGCCCGCCGCGGGCGACCCGCTCGGGTGTCTCTCCCGACGCCAGCAGGCGCGCGGCGAGGCCGACGCAGCGCTCGACCAGGGCCGCCGTTCCCTCGCGCAGCTCCCGGCTCGTGCGCAGCACCTCCACGTTGCGCTCCATGTCCTCGGCGGTCCAGCCGCGCGAGTGGGCGACGTAGGGGAACTGCGGGAACAGGAAGCCCAGCTCGGCGAAGAACCCGAGCAACTGGCCGGCCACCGCCTGAACGTTGTCCTGTCCGCCGATCACGATGAAGCCCGCCACCTTGTCCCGGATCAGCACGCGATCCCGCGTCGTCACCTGGTTCTGGATGCAGTTCATGCGCTCGGCCATCCGGTAGTAGAGCGAGCTGGCCGCGCCCCAGCGGATCGGCGTCGCGACGAGGATCACGTCCGCCCAGTGCACCAGCGCCTCGTAGACGCGGTCGAGCTGATCGTCCGGGTCCATCTGCGTGATCGAGCAGGGCCAGGTGCAGGCGCGGGCGCCCTTCGAGTAGTAGCCCTCGCAGGCCCGGAAGCTCAGCTCGCCGAGGCGGATCTCGCGCGTCTCGGCGCCGAGCGAGGCGGCCGCGTGCTCGAGAGCGTGGGCGAGCAGCGCCTCGGAGCCCGAATAGCGCGGGTTGGCGCGGTCCATCACGGTGGTCGAGAGGCCCGCGACGCGCACGGGACCCGGCTCGCGCCGCACCGGACGCGAGAGCGGATGGGGAACGTGCGGCTTCTTGTGGCGCGGCGTGCGCGGGGTCGCGTCGACGAACACGCGCCCGTTCTCGACCTTCGTCTCGTGCGAAGGAACGCGGTCTTCCTCGAAGCCGGGCTCGCCCTCGCCCGTACGGTGATGGAACTTCCAGTTGTGCCAGGGACACACGACGTAGTCGCCGTCGAGGCGCCCTTCGCCGAGCGGCCCGCCCACGTGGTTGCACGCGCCGGAGATCGCGCTGAAGGCCCCGTCGCGATGGACGAGCGCGATCGGCGTCGTGCCCGCGAGCACCGGCGTCACGTCCCTGGTCCGCAGCGTCTCGACGGGACCGACGTCGACCCACTTCTGCTGCGCCATGAAACCTCCTCGGGGCGGTCCCCGAACGTTAGCGGTCGAACTGCGGACCCGCAAGCGCCGGCTGCCGCCGCGCCTGGGGCTTGACCCGCGCCGCCCGATGTCCCTAAGGTGCGGGCGTGCGCGCCGTGAGCTGGGAGCCTCTCGGGAGCCTGCCGCCACGCGGGCTGGCCGAGGCTCGAATCCTGCTGCACCACGCCGCGCAACTCCTCGCTGCCGTCGGACGTTCGCTCGTGCCGCCCCGCCCCGACGACGGCCACACCAGCTTCGAATGGAGAGCCGGGGCTTTCGTCGGACAGGAGGTGCCCGGGTCGCCGCCCTGGCAGGTGGCCCTCCGCCCGTCCGATCTCTCGCTGGCGGTCGTCACCGACGGCGCCGATGCCGAGCGCCTGGCCCTGGCGGGCCGCACGCAGGACGAGGCCCTCGCCTGGCTCGCCGCGGCCGCTCGCGCTCGCGGAACGGCCGCCCGCCTCACGCTCGCGGCGCCCTACGCGCTGCCCGGGCACGCCGTCGCGTCGGGCGCCGCGTTTCCGTCGGGGGACGCAGGCTCGTTCGCCGAGCTCGGCCGCTGGTTCGCCGACGGGGACGCGCTGCTCCGGGCCGTCGCCGGGGCGTGGCCCGGCGCGGCGCCCGTGCGCGTGTGGCCGCACCACTTCGACGTCGGGTCCGTGCTGCCGCTGGGCGGCGGGTCCGGAGAGGAAGCGCCCTCGATCGGCGTCGGCCTGTCGCCGGGCGACGACGGAATCGCCGAGCCCTATCTCTACGTCACCCTGTGGCCCGCGCTGACGGCCGGCGCCCTGCCCGCGTTGCCGGCGGGCCGCTGGCACCGCGAGGGCTGGCTGGGGGCGCTGCTCACTGGAAGCGAGATCGTGGCGGCCGGCGACGGCTCGGCGCAGGCGGCGCTCGCCGGTGCCTTCGCCTCCGGCGCCGTCGACGTGCTGCGTGCCGCTCACGCCGGGCGGTCCTGACCGCCGCCCGCCCCGGTCGCGCCCGATGGATGAAGAGCCGACGGCCACGGGCCCGAGCGAGACTCCCTTCTGGCGAATCTCGGCTGCTAGAGCGAGCGCGCGCAGCGGAACTTCGAGAAGACGTAGGGGTAGTGGGGCTGGAACCAGTTCCGGAAGCTGGGCCGGAGCAGCGCCTCGTCGGTCGCCCAGGACGCCCCGAGCATCACGAAGTGCCCGTCGTCGAAGAAATCGGCGGAGTAGCCGGGGTAGCGCGGCAGCGGCTCGAAGCCGGCGAAGGGCGCGAAGCGAGTTTCGGTCCACTCCCAGCCGTTGCCGACGAGCTCGAGCACACCCCAGGCGCTCGCCCCTTCGGGATGCGAGCCGACGGGCACGGGCGAGATGTTCCGGAAGTGGAAGTTGCCTCGTCGCTCCGTGGGCGGCTCGTCGCCCCAAGGCCAGCGGCGAACCTCGTTCGACGGCGTGCCGCGTGCGGCGCGCTGCCACTCCGCCTCGGTCGGGAGCCGCGCGCCGCGCCAGCGCGCGTAGGCCGAGGCTTCGGCCCAGCTCACCATCGCCGGCCAGTGCGCGGCGCGCGCGAACGGCACGTCCTCGAACGTGCTCCGCACGCGGCCGGCCTCCTCGCCGCCGAGCCAGTTGTGGGGACGGCAGCGCCCGGTGCGCGCACGCCAGGCCCAGTCGGGCTCGCGCCAGAAGGCGGGGTTCAGGTAGCCGCCGTCGCGCACGAACTCCCGGAACTCCGCGTTCGTGACCGGCCGCTCGTCGATCGCGAAGCGGGGGACGCGGACGCGGTGCTGCGGGAACTCGTTGTCCCAGCCGAACGGCAGCGAGCCCGGTGGCGCGCCGAGAACCGCCTCGCCCTCCGGCACCGTGACGGAGCGCGCGGGCGGCGGCGCGGGCCCATCGGTGTAGACCGGCTGCTGAACCGGGCTGCGCTTCAAGCCGTGCTCGAGCTCCTGGACCATGTAGAGCAGCGTCTCGTGGTGCATCAGCTCGTGCTCCACGACCATCGACACGACGCTCCCGCCCTCGTCGGGAAACGCGGGCTCCGAGAGCAGATCGCACAGCTCCCGCCGCACCCTCTCGCCGTACTCGCGCACCGCTGCGGCCTCGGGCCAGTCCGCCTGCGGCGCGACGCTGTCGACGTCCGTCGGGTCGATGCCGCGCTCGAAGAGCGTGTCGTAGCCCGGCCGGAAGGACAGCCGTCCGCAGAGGCCCCGCGCGAGGTGGTTCCAGGCGAAGGCGGGCAGGTGCCCCAGATAGAAGATGAAGGGCTGGCGGAGGGGGATCGGCTGCGCGCGCCAGGCGCCTTCGAGGAGGCCGTCGAAGAGGCGGTCGGATCGCTCCCACGCCAGGCGCAGGCGATCGAGGCTCACCCTCGCCTCAGCAGGGCGGAGGCGAAGAGCTGCTCGGGATCCGTGATCCAGCGTTCGAGGGCCAGGCCGCTGCCCTCGAGGCGCGCGGCGAACGTGGCACGCGTGTACTTGCACGAGAGCTCGGTGCGGATCTCAGCGCCGGCGTCGAGCTCGAGCGTGACGTCGGCCGCCGGGATCCGCGCGGTCAGCCGCCGCCGGGCGCGCAGCCGCATCTCGATCCACTGCCGCTGCGGGTCGTAGAACGCGCGGTGGTCGAAAGCCGACGGGTCGAAGTCGGCGCCGAGGCGGGCGTTCAGCACGCGCAGGATGTTGCGGTTGAACTCGGCGGTGACGCCGGCGACGTCGTTGTAGGCGGCGTGCAGCCGCGCGCTGTCCTTGACCAGGTCGACCCCCACCAGGAAGCCGTCGCCGGGCGCCAGCACCTGGGCGGCCTCGCGGAAGAACGAGGGCAGCGCGTCCGGGTGCAGGTTGCCGATGGTGCCCGCCAGGAACAACAGCAGGCGGCCGCCGCCCGGCCCGAGCGCCGAGAGGTCGTGGCCAAAATCGCCCCTGATGCCCCGCACGCGGGCTTCCGGGTAGTCGGACTGCAGTTGCCCGACCGAATCCCGCAGGAACTCCTCGTTGATCTCGAGCAGCAGCACGCGCTGCAGCCGTCCCGTGGCGCGCATCGCGTCGAGGAAGAAGCGGATCTTGCGGCCGGCGCCCGAGCCCAACTCCGCCAGCTCGGCCGGAGCGACGGCGTCCACGATCGCGGCGGCGTGCGCGGCGAGGATGCCCGTCTCGGTGCGCGTCGGGTAGTACTCCGGCAGGCGCGTGATCGCCTCGAACAGCTCGCTGCCGCGCTCGTCGTAGAAGTACTTGCAGGGCAGCTCCGGCAGCGGCCTGCGTGTCAGCCCGGCACGCACCTCGGCGGCCATCGTCGCGAGCGTCTCGTCGGAGCGCCGCGTGTGGCGCACGGGCGCCGCCGGCCGCGTCTCGGGCATGTCGTGCATGGGGCTGCCACCTCTAGGCATTTGTACCCCAATTATTGCTCGATCGTCACGCCGCCCCAGAAGCCGATCCATCCTTCGAGCTGCTTCGCCGCCAGCTTGGGATCGGCGTAGCTCCAGGCCGCGTTCGGATTGCGGCGCCCGTCGACGACGATATCGAAGTAGCTCGCCGTGCCCTTCCAACTGCAGACCGTGCGATGAGCGCTCGGCTCCAGGGCGCCGGCGCGCACCGAGCTCGGCGGAAAGTAGTGGTAGCCGTCGACGACCACCGAGCGCTCGCTTTCGGCGATCACGACGCCACTCCAAACGGCCTTCATCGTCCCTCCCCGGCGAACGCCGCGTCGATCGGCGTATGGGCGACGTGGTTCACGTAGTTCGAGATCGTCTTCAGGCCGATCAGAGCCACGACCTCGTAGAGCTGGGCTCGATCGACGCCCTCCGCCTCGAGCGCCTTTAGCTGGTCGGCCGTCAGGAACCCCTTCGCTTCCAGCAGTTGCCAGGCGGCCGACACCAGGCTCCGCAGCCGCGGGGACGGCGGCAGCTCTCCCCGCTCGATCGCGTCGGCGTCCGCCCCGCCGAGCCCTGCCATCCGGCTCCCGGCACGATGGGCAGCGCGGCAGTACTCGCACTCGTTGAAGACGGAGATGCCGAGCTGCAACGCCTGCTTCTCAGGCCCTGAAAGTACGCCGTCCGCGAGCGCCTCCTGGCCTCCGAGGTAGACGCGCGCGACCGCCGGGTTCCTGGTCATCTCCTTGATCAGGTTGGGCACGAACCCGTATCGCCTCGCGACCGCGTCGAAGATCTCCTGGGTTCCCGTCTCGATCGGCATCTCTTCCTCTCCTTGCTCGCGCATCTCGAAGAGGAAGTTAGCGCCGTGGCTCCCGGCGGGCTGTCGGAGATCTCATAGTCCCGCGCGAAAGGCCGCAGCTGCCCTGCGCCCGGCGCGCGACCAACGTCTCAGCCGATCGTCTTGGCTTCCTCGAGCGCCTGCGTGTCGAGCAGGCGAATCGTCCGGCCGTCCACCTCGACGAGACCCCGGCGCCGGAAATCGGCCAGCGCGAGGTTGACCGACTCGCGGGTCACGCCGATCAGGTTGGCGAGATCCTGCTGGCTCAGCTTGAGCGGCAGCAGCAGGCCGCGGCCGTCGCGCACGCCGTGCTCGCGTCCCAGCTCGAGCAGCGTGGCGGCGAGCCGCGCGGGAGCGCCCTTGAACAGCAGCGTCTCGATCCGGCTGCGGAAGGTCTTGAGCCGGAACCCGATCAGCTTGGTCACCTTGAAGCCCAGGTCGGGGTGGCGCTGCAGCATGCCCGCGAAGTCCTGCTTGCTCAGCACGCAGATCAGCGCGTCCTCGTAGGCCTCGGCGATGTGATCTCTCGGCGCGTCGTCGAGGACTGCCTCCTCGCCGAAGACCTCGCCCGGGCGAAGCAGCGCGAGGATGATCTCGCGCCCGTCGGGGTCGAGAGTCGAGATCTTGACGACGCCGCGCTTCAGCAGGTAGATGCGGTCGCCCGCGTCGCCGGTCAGGTAGAGCACCTCCCGGCGCCGGATCTCCCGCATCGTCGTGTGCTGCTCGACGAAGCGCATCTGCTCCTCGGGCATTCCGCGGAACAGGTTGATGTTCTTCAGGTACCAGAGCTTGCTGCGTTGGGCCATTCACGCCCCCTTCAAGACGGGGTTATACGCCACGCCAGGCCTCGTGTGTCGGCGGCCCGGTGTCCCCAGCTCCGCGCCTCAGGCGCGGCTCGCGAGAGGCTGCGCCACGCCGCGAAAGTGGGACTCGATCCGCGCCGGCGCCGAGGGGTCTGTCGCGTCGGCCTTGGTCAGGATCAGGATGGGGTTCGCGATCGCATGCCGGACGCACTCCGCGTGCACCAGCGGCACCGACGCGCGCGAGGTGGCCGTCACGACGATCGGCCGGCGGCGCAGGAGGGGATCGCCGACGCGCTCGACGACACGCGCCCACAGCCCGAGGCCGCTCTGCACGACCAGTCCGTCGAGGTCGAGCACCGGGTTGAGCGCGACGACCGCGCCCGCGAAGGCGCTTTCGCGGAGCGCCCTCACGCCTGCCTCGACGTCCGCCACCGGGTGTGGCGCGTATCCCGCGCGGGCCAGGGCCTCGAATACCGGCCGCCGCAGGAAGTCCCCGTAGGCGTTCAGCACGAGCACGGGCTGGAAGGCCGGGTCGGCCCCGGCCTCCGCGCTTCGCTCGACGCACTCCTCCAGCGCACCGTCGCTCGGAACGCCCACCAGCACGTCCCGGCCGTTCAGCAGCACCGACGGCGTCACGAAGATGCCCCGGCCGGCCGCGGGGCCCGGGTCGCGGGTCAGGTCCCACTCGTGGACCTCGACGCCGGCGTGCCGCGCCGCGAACGCCTGGACGACGTCCCGGGCCGCTGGGCAGGCGGAGCAGCTCGGTGAGGTGAACAGGTCGATTCGCATCGCGGCAGGCCCTCCCTCGGTCCGATCGAGGCTACGCGGGCCTCTGAGCGCCTGCTGTGAGCGACTTCACACGGCCCAGGCTCTGCCTAGCCCAGGTGGCGGCGGGCCCACAGCAGCCTCTGGCCCACGCCGGCTGCCACCATCGCCGCCATCGCGAGGAAGAGCGGCGCCAGCGCGCCGGGCCAGATGCTGAACGCGGCGTAGAACAGGATCGTCTCCGTGCCTCCCACCAGGCCGGGCGGCATCGTCACCGACGTGGGCTCGCCACGAACGCCGGCGCCGGCGCCGCGCTTCTCGAGCAGGGCGGCCAGGTACATCCACGACGCGGCGTTGACGTAGAAGCTGGCCAGCAGCAGGACGAGGGGGCCGGCTTCGCTCTGGCCCGGCTGGCCGTAGTGCAGGCCGATGGGCAGGGCCGCATAGACCACGAAATCGGCGACGACGTCGATGTAGCCGCCGAGGTCGCTCTGTCGCCGCTGCTCGCGCGCCACCACGCCGTCGAGCCCGTCGAGGGTCCGGTTCGCCAGCCAGAGGCCCAGCGTCGAGGCGTACCAGCCGGCCGCTGCCGCCCCGGCTGCGCAGAGACCCACCAGCAGAGCGAGGAGGGTGATCGCGTTCGGCGGGACACGCCCCAGGCGCCGCGCGAGCGGCGACAGCAGCCGGTCCTTGTGCCCCCGCAGCCGGTCGTCCAGCATCTCGAGCGCTCCCCCGCTTCAGGGCTCGGCGATCACTCGCCCCGCCCCAGGGACTCCCAGAAGGCGAGCTCCTGGCCCACGCCGGTCTCGGGGTCCGCCACGAAGTCGCGCTTGCTGCCGTAGGCACGCAGGCGTCCGTCGCGGATGCTCGCCAGGCGATCGCCCACCACCAGCGCCTCCTTCAGGTCGTGCGTGACGAAGATGGCGGTGATCGCGTACGCGGCCGCCACGCGGCCGAACAGGGCCTGCATCTGCCCCCGCGTCTCCGCGTCGAGGCTGCTGAACGGCTCGTCCAGCAGCAGCAGCGAGGGGCTGACGATCAGCGCGCGCCCGAACGACACCCGCTGCCGCTGGCCGCCCGAGATCTGCTGCGGGGCCTTGTCGCGCTGCTCCACGAGGTCGAGGCTCTCCAGCATGCGGCATACGGCGCGATCGACGCGCGCAGGCGGCACGCCGCGCAGTCGCAGGCCGAACGCGACGTTCTCGTAGACGGACAAGTGGGGGAACAACAGCGCCTGCTGGTAGAGGTAGACGATGTCCCGCTTCTCGACCGGGGTGGAGGTGATGTCGGAGCCCCGGCGCCGGATGGTTCCCGCGTCCGGCCGCTCGAGCCCGGCGATCAGCTTGAGCAGCGTCGTCTTTCCGCAGCCGGAGCGGCCCAGCACGGACAGCACGTGGCGCTCGTCGAGGTGGAAGCCGACCTCGCGCAGCACCTGCTCGCTGCCGAAGCGTTTCGCGAGGCCTGAGACCTCGAGGAACGGCGCCTCCCCGTTCACACCAGGCTCCTCAGAATGCGGCGGTTGACCCAGGAGAGCAGCACGGGCGGCAGCAGCAGCAGGCAGCTCGCCACCGCGGCATAGCCGAGGTCGGCTTCGTACACGTAGTCGTAGACCTCGAGCGGCAGCGTCTCGACCTTGCCCGAGCCCACGAGCAGGGTGAGGCCGTACTGGAACCACGAGATCAAGAAAGTCTGGAACAGGCAGAGCGCGAACGCCTCCCTGGAGAGCGGCAGTAGCACGCGCCGATAGAGATCGAACGGCCGGCCCCCGAGCGTGCGCACCAGGTCCTCGTAGGCGCGCTTTTCGGCGTTCCAGAACGGCACCCAGAACACGACCGCGAATGCGTACGCGAAGATCACGTGGGCCAGCACGACGCCCGCCAGCGTGGCCACCAGGCCGAGCCGGATGTAGAAGTACATCAGGCACACGCCCAGGATCACGGGCGACGTGGCCATGGGCAGGTAGGCCAGCGCGAGCAGCGCCTTTCGACGCCTGTGGTCGGCGATCGCCCGCGCCGTCACGAACCCGGCCGTCGTCGAGACGAGGCCCACCGCGGCCGAGACTGCCAGCGAGACCCAGAGGCTGGCGAGGAGGTCGTTCTCGCTCCCCAGCAGCCCGCTCCAGCGGTCGACGCGCAGGCTCGCCGGGAGCAAGCGAGGGTACTCCCAGCGTCCGGCCACCGAGAGCAGCGCCAGATACGCGAAGGGTGACGCCGCCAGGGCGATCGCCACCGCCGCGAGCGCGCGGGGCCTAACGCTCATCCGCCAGCAACCGGCCCCGCAAGGCCAGGCCCACCACGACGAAGGCGAGGGTCGTGTAACCGACGGCGAGGATATAGGCCTCCGGCTTCTGGGAAAGGTCGAACAGGGCGTACTTGCGCCAGGCCAGCACCGAGAGCATCTGGGGGGCCTGCCGCCCGACCAGGAGCGGGATCTCGAAAGAGCCGAGCACGCTGACGAACAGCAGCGCGAGGCCTGGCACGGCCCGCCGCAGCAGGATCGGCAGCGTCACGCGCACGAGGGTCTGTCTGTGGCTGGCCCCGAGAGACGCCGCGAGCTCGCGCAGCGCTTCGATCCGTTCGTGGGCATGCAGCTCGGCGAACAGGAGCACGAAGAACGGCACGGCCAGAGCCGTGTGCGTGGCGACGATCCCGAGCCCCCAGCGGTCCTGGACCAGGGACGGGAAGGCGGCGATGCCGTCGATCAGGCCCAGCCGGTAGCAGATCCGCGAGACGAGGCCGGCGCTCGCCAGGAGCTGCACGGTCAGCAGGGCCGCCACGGTGCCCGGGATCGCGAGGGGCAGCGAGAGCGCGTAGGCGAGGGGGCCGGCCTCGAGCCGACGACGCAGGGCGAGGGCCATGGGCAGAGCCAGCGCCGTCGTCAGCGCGACGACCGCCGCCGCCACGAACAGGCTCAGGCCGACCGAGGTCCACACCTCGCCGCTGCCGGCCACGCGGCGCCAGTGCTCGAGCGTGAACCCGCGCGACAGCAGGCCGGCGAGGCCGACGCCGTAGAGCGCGGCGTAGGCCAGGCTGGCCGCCACCGGGGCAAGCACGAGCAGGACGAAGAGGCCCAGGCCGAGGCGGTCGAGGCTACGGCTGGAGGACATGCCGGCGAAAGTCCTCGAAGATGCGGATCATGTACTCGGGGGCCAGCTCCGGGAGCGCCCGCCCCTGGATCTGGTCGCGCGGCGGCGCGTGCCTGCGCCCGGGCATGCCGCGAAACCGCGCCGGCCAGGGTTGCGGCAGGCGCTCGACGGCCAGCACCGTTCCGTCGCCCCAGACCGCCGGCAGCATCTTTTCGTATTGTGCCTCGGCCGAGATCAGGAAGTTCGCGGTCACCAGGGCGCCGGCCAGGTGGCGGGCGTTGCGCGGGATCCCGAGGTAGTGCGAGTTCTGGATCGTGCCCGCGTCGAAGACGAAGGCCCGGGACGATTCGGGCAGCGCTCCCTGCAGCACCTTGTTGTCCACCTCGCCGTCGTTGTTGCTGAGGGTGAAATCCAGCTCGCCGCTCGCGAAGAGCTGGTGCATCTCGGCCACGCTCGACGGATAGGTCTCGCCGCGGCGCCACAGATACGGCTTGATCTCCGCCAGGTAGCGCCACAGCTCGGCCGAGTGGCGCTCGTACCTCCCCGCGTCGAAGGGCCCGTCGAGCGCGCCTGGGCCTCCCGCGATGTCGATCAGCCACGACTTGAGCAGCGTCATGCCGGTGAACGAGGCATCGAAGGTGAAGCGGCCGGGGTGCTGCCGGACCCACTCCGCGAGCGCCTGCCGCGTGCGAGGCGGCTCCGGGACGCGGTCGGAGTCGTAGATGATCGCGAGCTGCACGTTGCCCCAGGGGCACTCGTAGCCCGCGACCGGCTGCTGAAAATCGAGGACGATGAAGGGGTTCTCGAAGTCGACGTGCCTCCAGTTGGGGAGCCGGTCGGTGAAGGGCCCGTGGAGCGCGCCGATCTGCCGGAGCTGGTAGAACGACTCGCCGTTGATCCACACGAGGTCGAGCTCGCTCTCGGCCTTGCCGGCCTCCAGCTCGGTCATCAGGGTCGACACGATCCGGCTGCCCTGACCGCTGACGGTCTCGAGAGTGACTCCGAAGCGGTCGCGCAGGCGCGGCGCGACGAGCTGCCGGACGTAGGCGTTGATCAGGGGGTCGCCCTGCCACATCATCCAGGTGACGGTCTGGCCTCGTGCCTGTCTCTCCACCTCGCTCCAGGCCGCCTGTGTCGAATTGGCCGGCGCCGCCTCGCGGGGCCGACACCCCGGGCTGGCGAGCACGATCCCGGCCAGAATGCCGCAGAGCCGCCTGGTCCCATCACGCATCGGTGGAGCACGCTACCATCGCGACAGGCGCCCTCTTGTGAGAGCCTTCACCAAAGCACCAGGTTTCTGGCGGCTTCCTGTGAGAAAGCCGACAGCGCGTGACCGCCGCGCGATTCACCCTGGCATCGGCAGTCCGCGCCGCCGGAAGCTGGCGCCGGCCGTCGTGTTTTGAGGAGCCGCAGATGAGATATCCAGTCCTGGTCTTCGCCCTCGCCGTGGCCGGCGTCGTGGCGCCGGCCGGAGCACAGACGCCAACCCCGGAAGCCTCTCCCCGGCAGAGGGCGCACTCCAACCCACCTGAATCAGGACTTGGCACCCTGCCTCCGGGCGTTGGCATCCCCGTCGGCGAAGAGGCTCCCGACGCGAGGTTGCGCTCCGCTGATGGCAGCGAGGTGAGCCTGCACGACCTCACGCGAGGGGGCGCGGCCCTGCTCGTCTTCTATCGCGGCGGCTGGTGCCCCTACTGCAACTTCCAGATCCGCCAGCTCACCGAAACGTACCCCGAGCTGCGGCGGCGCGGGGTGACGCCGGTGGCGATCAGCGTCGATCGGGTGCAGGAAGCGGCCAGGACCCAGGCAACCTACGAGATCCCGTTTCCGGTGCTGTCGGATCCGGATCTCGCCGCGCACCGGGCCTACCGCGTCCTGCACCAGGCCGACGCGGCCGAGGTCGCGCGGCTGGGGGCGGCCGGCATCGACCTCGAGAGGTCCTCGGGCCGCGCGCACCACGTGATCGCCACACCCGCTCTCTTTGTGATCGACCGGGAAGGCGTCGTTCGCTGGGCGCACGCGGATCCCGACTACAAGGTGCGGCCGTCGCCGGCCCAGATTCTCGCCGCTATCGACGGCCTCGCCCCGCGGCCGTGAGCGGCTCCCGTTCGCCGGTCCGCTCGGCATGAGGCCGGGCGCGCTACTCAGCGGCCGGCTCCAACTCCACGCCCAGGCCGAGCGCCATCCGGTTCACGAAGTTGAAGTAGGCCGTGATCGACACCAGGTCGTGGATCGCCGGCTCGCCGATGCCGGCCGCGCGGAGAGCCGCGACGTCCTCGGCCCGGCAGTCTCGCGGCTGGCGCGTGACTTTCAGTGCATAGCGGAGCAATCGCTCGAGGCGGTCCTCCGCGGCCAGGGCGCCTTCGACGCCTCGTGCGAACGCCTCGATCTCGGCCGGATCCCCACCGACTCGACGGAGAGCCTCTCCGTGATGCTGCAGTCAATAGTGGCAGTGGTTCGCGGCCGAAACCGCGACGGCGACGGCCTCCCGCTCACGCCTCGACAGCTCCGAGGGCCCGAACATCAGCCGGCGGTACAGATCCAGGTGCGCCAGCATCGTCGCCGGCGCGACCGAGTGGATCTTCAGGATGTCGGCGACGCGGCCCCGCGCCGCCGCCACGCGTTCGTAGGCGGCCTTCAAATCGCCGGTCGCGTCACTTTCGTCGGTCATCCCGATCCAGGCCATGAGCCACCCTTCGGGCGAGATCTTACGACGCGGTTCTGGCTCGGGCAGTGCGGCGGCGGACCCCGAGGTCTTTGCCCGGCAGCTCCCAGAGGCGGAGCACCTGCCGGGTCGCCACACTTTCCAGGTGAAAGGAGATGCCGGCTCGGCAAACGAGGCCCATGCGCTACGAGTTTCTGATCGACACCTACCGGACCGAGATCGAGAAGGTGCTGAGCGTCTGGGCCATGTTCGAAGACGTGGACCTTCTCCGCCGGCCCCACCCTTCCGACAAGCGGGGTCGCAACCTCCTGGAGCACATGGTTCACCAGAACGTCAGTGAAGACCTGTGGTTTTCCAGGATGCTCGGAATCGCCGTGACGGACAGGCCGCTGCCCGAGCGGGAGACTCGACCCTCGCTCACGAAGGCCTACGCTCGGAACGCGACGAAGCGGCTGGCCGCGCTCAGGGTGAGGGATGAGGCATGGTGGGAGGAGGTTGTCGACTTCTTCGAGGTCGAGCGCTCGCGGGCCTGGATCATGACCCGCCGCATCGCGCACACCGCCCACCATCGCGGGCAGCAGATGGCCCTGCTGCGGGTGTTCAACCGTGACCTTCACAGCAACTATGGTCCGACCGCCGACACTGGCGGCCTCATGCAGAATGGCGGCCGCGTGATCTACGCCTATCCGGACCTGGAGGCCATCATCGCGGAAGAAGACGAGCCGAGGCGAAAGGCCGAGCTCGCGCCGGCGGGCGACAAGCCGCCCACGGAGCGCCCCGGGTCCTGAGTCGGCAAGGGCTTCGCGCAGGAGACGGGCCCCTCGCTCGCCACTCTCGGCCGCTCAAGATGCGCGCAAGCTGGCCAGGGAGAGGATCGGCCGCGAGTGTCACGAGCGTCCCCCATGGCCGGCTCGTGAACGGAGTCCCTCGAAGCCGACGCTGACGGTGAACCCGTTGAAGCTGGGGTTCGCCCGCCCGAGGCCACCGTTCGACAGGTGGTGAAGCGACACGCCGAGCTTCAGCCGCTGGCCGCGGGCGAGGCGCACCGCGACGCCCCCGCCGAGGTCCGCGCTGAAGTTGAACCGGAGGCCTCGGGGGTCGGGGACCGGGGCGGTGAAAAGCCGCACGCCGCCCAGCGCCACCAGGTACGGCTCCCAGCGGCCGAGCCCTCGAAAGCGGGCGGTCAGGCCGACTCCGTCCAGGCCGGCGCCGTAGACCGTCCTCGAGACGAGCGACTGGCGCGGCCCCGCGACGCGTGTGCCCACCGCGAGCTCGACGGGTACGACCCCGGCGGTGTAGTCGAGGGCGAAGCGCGGGCCGGCGATCAGCGGGAGCTGGGCATGCACTGCCGCCGACAGCGTCCCCCGGCCCGGATCCGTCACCCCGCCGAAGAGGCTCGTGGCAGACCAGCCGTTGGAAACGTCCACCGCCAGCGTCCGCCCCGAACCTCGCCGGCTCTCCGGCTCGAAGGGTTCGTCCGCCTGCGCGCGGAGCGCGGCCCCGCTGAACGCAATCATTGCCGCCAGCAGCGACGCCGGGTACGGCTTCCAGTCGGCCATGCAGCCATTCCTCTCGCCCCCCCGCTGAATCTCGTCGAGGCGAGGCTTCGGCGCTGTCGGATGGCCAACACTCTCCGCTGTCGTGTCAGCGGCGCCAGGCGAGGAACGTCTCGCCGGTCAGCGCAAGGCGAGCCGAATCGCTTCCTCGATCGCCGGCTTCGCTGGTCCGGATCGGCGGGCGCGCCGCCGCGATGGCATCATGGCGTGGGGAGCGCCGCCGACGCCGGCGGCTTCGGGCGAGCGGCCGAGAGCGCCTCCGCCACGACCGCGAGATTCCCGAGGCAGCACGTGCCCTGGGGGTTTCGCAGCTCGCAAGCGCAGCGGCCGGCCTGGACCAGCGCAGCGACGCGCTCGGAGGCGGTGGATCGTCCCGACGCCTCGATCTCCTCCCGGATCTCGCACTCCCCGATCCCGAAGCAGTGGCATACCATGCGGTCCCCGGCGGGTTCCTTCTGGAAGACCGGTACCGCGACGTCTTCGCGATGGAAGACCTCCGCATGTCCGAAGTAGGCAACCCGGCACTCGGCCGTCGGGCAGAAGCGGAACGCGGTCCCATCGAGTCGCGCCAGGGCCTCCGGCCGCAGCAGGGCCCGCAGCGTGATCCGATCGAGACTTCTCCCCGGGTGCGAGCACTCGGGGCAGTCCCCCGGTGCCGCCGCTTCGAGCTGGCCGACACGGCAGCAGTCGTCCACGGCTACTCGCGCGGCCTCGACTCCTTGACCGTGGCGGCGAAGCCCGTCTTGGACACCGAGTCTGCGATCTTCTTCGGTTCGGTGCGCGACGGGTCGTAGCTGACGACGGCTTCCGCATTCTCCAGGCCCACCTCGTAGGCTGTCACGCCCTCGGTCCGCTTGAGCTGGACCTTGACCGCCGCGACGCAGCCGCCGCAAGTCATGCCCTTGACGGCGAGCGTGGTTCTCGCCTCTCCGGCGGCTGCCAACTCGGCGAAGCCCAGGACGAAGACGGCGAGCAAGACGGTCGGTCTGAAGCGCAAGGGACTCCTCCTCACAGCGGCAGGTAGGCGGCGTAGTAGGGAAACGTGGTTACGGCCACGACGATCGCCGCGGCGAGCCAGAGCAGCACGCGCCCCAGACGGTTGGCCCGCGGCATCTCACAGGCCTCTCCCGGCCCGCAATCGGCCGGCCGCGCCCGGTACGTGACGGCGAACGCAACGCCCAGCAGCGCGTAGGTCAGCACCAGCAGGTAGGGGCGCAGGGGCTCGAAGCGGCTGGCGAACGCCGCACCGGAGATCCCCAGAAGCGCGAACAGCAGAGGGCCGATGCAGCACAGCGACGCCGCGACGCCGCTCAGGATTGCTCCGCCGGCCGCGGCCCGCTCGATCCTCACCTCGCCTCCTTGGTCCGGCGCGCCGCGCGCCCGAGGTCGAGGACCACGGGGCAGGCGTCCGCGCCGGCCCGCTGGCACTGCTCGAGGCTCGCCGCCAACAGACGCCGGAAGGCCCGGAGCTGCGCGAGCTTCCGGTCGATCGCGCCGATGCGCTGTTCCAGCAGAGCCGCCACGCGGCGGCACTGATCCGGCGTGCGCGCCTCGCGCTGGCGGACGATCTCGCGGACGTCCTCGAGCGTCAGGCCGCTCGACTGGGCCTGGCGAACGAAGCGCAGGCGCTGCTCGTCGTCCTCGCCGAAGATCCTGTAGCCCGCCGGGCTGCGGCGCGGATGCGGCAGCAGCCCCTCGCGCTCGTAGAAACGAATCGCGTCCGCCGATACCCCGCAGCGCGCCGCCAGCTCGCCGATCCCGAAACCTTCACTCATGCTTCACGGCCAATCTAGAGCTTGGACCGCACTCCAGGGTCAAGTGAAAACACGCGTCCTACTCCCGCACCAGCTCGGTGTCCGGGAACTGCGCGTGCCAGCCGAACCAGAAGGCGCGCCGCGCCGGCAGGCGGGGCGCGGCCGGCGAGCCGCTGCCCTCGGGCGGAACCAGCTCCTTTTCGGTGACCCGCCAGCGCCCGCCCTGGCGATCCACCAGCGCCTCGTCTCCGTCGAAAGAGCTGAACGCCAGCGACGACTCGTAGACGCGGTTCGCGCCCGAGCGGCTGGTCAGGATCACGAGGTCGCGGCCGGCGAAGCGCCGCTGATGCAGAGGCCGCTTCCTGAGGAAGGCCAGATCCAGCGCGAGGGCCTGCCGAGGGGCCAGCTCGCCCGCGCCCGGAGGCCGCAGCAGCAGCGCCAGCACCTCGTCCTTGTTCTTGAGGCGGCCGTCGCTCCGCGGAATCTCGAACATCAGCCGCTGCGTGCCGAAGTAGTCGCGGTAGGCCGCGCCTTCGCGGTAGTCGCGCCGGAAGCCGGTCTCGATCCCGAGCACCGTGGTCTCGGGATGCCGCCGCCGCCACTCGCCCCAGGTCGTCGTCACCACGGGGTGCGCCGCCAGCTCGAGGCCGGAGCCCGCCAGCGGGCCGACGACGGGCCGTCCGTCGGCAGTCGACCACAGGCTCTTCGACTCCTCGTCGAACAACAGCTTGTTGGAGCGATACAGCAGCCCGCTCGTCCCGAACCTGCGCACGACCCCGCCCGCGAGCGACTCGTACGGCACCACGGTGCCGCACAGGGTGCAGTAGACGATCGACAGCTCGACGCCCCCCAGGCGGTCGCGCGCGAGCTCGTGCCAGGCGAGGATGCGCTTCGGGTATGCGCGGGCCTCCCCGCCCAGAGCCAGGCCGAACACCACGTGCTTGTCGTCGAGCCAGCTCGCGTCCGCGGCGGCGACGACGCCCGGGTGGTCGAGCGGCGGGATGCCGTTGACGCCGACGCCGCCCCAATCGATCTCGTCGAGCCGGATGGCGGCTCCCTCCGCCGCCGAGAAGAACTCCGCCATGCGCGGGTCGACGGCGGCGTAGAGCGTGGCCTTGAACGCCGCGAGGTCGGGATGGGGCTCGTAGGGCCTCGACCAGATCCAGCGCCTCCAGGCTCCGAGGTCGTCGCCGAAGCGCTGTCCGGTCCGCTTCTCGAGGAACCGCGTCAGGCGAACCCGCACGAGGCTCGTCGGATCTGGCGGCGCGGCGTGGGGCGGGAACCCGGAACCGGCTCCGCCGCGAAGGCCATCCGCGCCGCCCAGGGCGTCGTCCGGCGCTCCGGCTGCCTCGGCGGCATCGCTCGGCCGCGCGCGGCGCGGGCTGCGCATGAAGCGCGCCAGATCCACGATCATGCCCGCGTAGCCGTCCCGCCAGCCCGCGGCCAGGGCCTCGAGCGCGGGCGTGGCGACCGACGCGTCCGTCGAAGCGGCCTCGAAGAAGATCCGAATGCCGGGCGGCGCTGCCCCTGCGCCTTCGGGCTGCCCCGCGGCGAACGCAGCCATGGCCGCGCAGGCCATGGCGCTGGCGACCACGCGGGCGAGCCGGAGCATCACCGCTCGAATCGGGCGCCGCGGCCGTTTGATTCCCGGGGTCCCCACGCTCGACGCCTCTCGTAGAGGAGCGCCCGGTCCGCGGGCGGGATCCGGGTGCCGAAAGCGACGTCCCAGCCGCCGTTCGTCAGCCCGAACGCCAGCTCGGAGCCGCGCGGGCTGTGGTGGTAGTGGTGGTGGCGCGTGATGTAGCGCCAGTACGCCCCGCGCAGCCCGTAGAACGGGGCGAAGTGGACCGAGTGGTGGATCCACTCTTCGAGCACGTAGCCCTGCACGAACGCGGCGACGAGCACCGGCAGCGTCGGCAGCGGGGCCAGGAAGCCGAGCGCCGCGAGCGCGGCCACGAAGGGCAGCGTGTCGCGGAGCGTGCCGTTGATGTGGTTTCCATCCCAGGGGCGCGCGTGGTGCTCGACGTGCAGAGCGTCGAAGCGCGCGTGCAGCCAGTGCCGGAAGGCGCCGGGGCCGTCCGCGAAGCGTCCGTGAAGGACGTAGCGGTGGACCAGGTACTCGGCGGCCGTCCAGGCGAGCAGGCCGGCTGCGCCGAAGGCCAGCGGCCGTCCGCGGCCGCCGGAACGCAGGGCGAGCGACACCACCCCCAGGGAATAGGCGGAGTAGACGACGGACACGGGATAGAGCCGGCGCCGCGACGTGCGCGCCTCGTTCGCGAGGTCGATCGGCCGCCCCACGAACTGTGGCGCGGGCATGCCCCCCTTCCGAACCGGCGCCGCGGATGCCGAGCCGCTCATGATCCGGGCTCGGAGCGGCGCGCGGACCGCGCGCCGTGGAGCGAGACCAGGAACGGCACCAGGAACGTGAGGGCCGTCTTCAGTGCGAGCCCCCGGCTCCAACGGGCGCCGGCCAGCTCGTCGAAATGGTTGATCGCGACCAGGCAGGGCCCGACCACGAGCGCGACCTTCGCCGCTCTGACCCCGTCGCGCATCTGCTCCTTCAACTCGCCCTCCTGCCGTCCGACCCGCCTCGGCGCCCGCAGCGACGCTATCAGGCCCCGCGCGGAGCGTCCTGTGGGATGCTTCACACTCTGTCGGGATCGGCAGCCCGCGCATCCCGGGGCGGCACTGTGATCGACCCGACAGACGCGGTCCTGATCCCGGCGCATGCTGAGACGATGGAGCAGCTACCCGACGCGGCGAGCACGAAAGACCCGATCCCCGCGCTCGAATCGACGAGCCCGGCCCGGCCGATGGGCCGGCTGCGCGGGTTGCTGTCTCGTCGCGTCGGGCTTCTGGCCCGGGTCCTCCTGGCGCTCGAGATCCTGGTGGCCTTGGGGTTGATGCTCCGGCTGATTCCGGCGGCGTCGTGGCTCGGCACGGCCGGTGAATGGCTCGCGGGCCTGGGCCCGCTCGGTCCGGTGCTCTATGCCGGGCTCTACGCCGTCGGTGTCGTCGCCTTCGCTCCCGGTTCGCTCCTGACGCTGGGCGCCGGGCTCGCGTTCGGGCCGTTCTGGGGCTTCGCCTCGGCCTCGGCCGGCTCCACCTTCGGCGCGGGCGCGGCGTTTCTGATCGGGCGCCACGTCGCGCGGGCCCGCGTGGCGGCCCGGGCGAGCGCCGACCCGCGGTTTCGAGCGCTCGACGCCGCCATTGCCCGCAAAGGCTGGAGGATCGTGGCGCTGACGCGGCTGTCTCCGGTGCTTCCATTCAACGCGCTCAACTACGCCTATGGCCTGACCGGCGTCCGATTCGGCGAGTATCTGCTGGCGTCGTGGCTCGCGATGGCTCCGGGCACGTTGCTGTTCGCCTACATCGGGTCGCTCGGACGCCTGGGCGCCGCGGCGCTGGCGGGCTCGGGCGCCGATTCGTACCAGGCGGCGCTGAACGCGGTCGGCGTCGCGGCCACTGGCGCCGTGACCTGGATCGCCGCGCGCGCCGCCCGCCGCGCCATGCGTGAACCCGCCGCCGCGGAGGCCGTGGCTCAGGACGCGTAGCGCGCGACGAAGCGGCGGTCGATGTGCTCCTTGAGGCGGGCCGCCCAGCGCCCGCGCGCGCTGAAGACCCACTTGGACGCGAGGGCGGTCGCGTCGGAGAGGTCGATCAGCGACAGGTAGTCCCGCTGCGGCCGGTACGACTGGAGCGGCCGTCCCTCGAGCCACGCGCGCAGGTTGCGCTCGAGCACCGGCGCCTGGCGGACGGCGTGGACGCCCGCCTTCGGGAGCGCGGGCCTTCCGGCGAGCGAGGCGCAGTCTCCGCTCGCGAAGACCTCGTCGTGCCCCACGGCCTGCAGGCTGGGCCGAACCAGCGCGAAGCCTTCCGGGTCGAGCACGAGGCCGGAGCCTGCAAGGGCCGGGTTGCCGCGAGCGCCGGCCGCCCAGACCAGCAGGTCGCAGGCGAGCTCGCGGCCGTCGTCGAGCCGCAGCAGCCCGGCTTCGGCTTCGACGGCCCGCGTCTCGTGCAGCACCTCGATGCCGCGACGCCGGGCGAGCGTCGCCAGGCAGCGCCCGGTCGCCACGGGCCGTTCCGGGACGAGCCGCCGGCCCGCGTGCACGAGCGCGACCCCGACGCCGCCGAAGCTCGCGCTTTGACGCCGGGCCAGGGCGAAAGCCAGCTCCACCCCTGCCGCGCCACCGCCGACGACGACGATGCGCCGCGCGATCCCCGTCGCGCCACCGGCGCCGGCCACCGCAGCGAGCAGACGGCCCAGAGGCCGCGCCGGCGTCGCGTGCGCCGCGACGCCCGGAAGCTCCGCGCTCGCGATCGAGGAGCCCAGGTTCAGCGAGGCCACGTCGTAGGAAAGCGCCGGCCCGCTTTCGAGGTGGAGCTCGCGCGCCGCCGCGTCGAGCCCGCGCAGCCGGCCGGCGATCACCTCGGCTCCGGCGCGGCGCGCCACCGAGGCGGCGTCGATCAGCGCCTCGGCGAGCCGGTAGCGCCCCGAGACGACCCCGGGCGCCATGCCGGAGTAGGCCGTGAACGGGGAGTCGAGAACGACGCTCAGGCGCGCCGCCGGGGGCGCCAGCGCGAAGCGGCGGAGGACCTCCAGGTGCGCGTGCCCTCCCCCGACGAGGACCAGCCGGCTCGGACTCAGCGGCGCCACGAGAGCAGGGTCGAGAACAGCTTCTTGACACCCGGCGTCAGCCGGGTCCGGTTGTAGGCATCCGCCGCGCGCTTCACCACCTCGCCCTGCGTCGGGTACGGATGGATCGTGTCGGCGATCTTGCCGAGGCCGATGCCCGCCGTCATCGCGAGAGTCAGCTCCGAGATCAGGTTGCCCGCCTCCGGCGCCACGATCGTCGCACCGAGGATGCGGTCGCTGCCCGCTCGCAGCACGATCTTCAGCAGGCCGGCGTCGCCGTCGAGGCGGGCGCGATCGACCGACTCCAGGGGAACGCGGATCACCTCGACCCGCTGTCCGCCGGCGACAGCGTCGCGCTCGCTCAGGCCGACGTGCGCCAGCTCGGGGCTCGTGAAGGTGCACCAGGGAATCGTCAGCGCGCTCGCGCGCGCCCTGCCGAAGAAGAGCGCGTTGCGCAGCACGATGCGGGCCATGGCGTCGGCGGCGTGGGTGAACTTGTAGCGCGAGCAGACGTCGCCGGCCGCGTAGACGGCCGGATTCGTGGTGCGCAGGTGGTCGTCGACGCGGACGCCCTGGGCGTCGAAGGCCACGCCGGCGGCGTCCAGGCCCAACCCCTCGAGGTTCGGCGCCCGCCCGACCGCGACCAGGATCTCGTCGGCATCGAGCGTCTCGATCTGCCCGGCCCGCTTCACCAGGAGGCGCCGCGCGCCGTCCGCCGTGCGTTCGACGCTAACGAGCGTCGTGCCGACGCGCACGTCGACTCCGTCGCGGCGCAGCGCGTCCGCCACCAGGCCGGCCGCGTCGGGATCCTCGCGTTCCAGCACCTGGGCGGCCGTCTGGAGCAGCGTCACGCGCGAACCGAAGCGCGCGAACGCCTGCGCCATCTCGCAGCCGATCGGGCCGCCCCCGACGACCGCGAGCCGGGCCGGCAGGTGGGTGAGCGAGAAGACGGTCTCGTTGGTCAGGTGGCCGGCGTCGGCCAGGCCGGGGATGGGCGGGGCCTTGGCACGGCCGCCGGTGGCCACCACGGCGCGAGCGAAGCGCAGCGGCCGGCCGCCGACCTCGACGCTGTCGCGTCCGGTGAAGCGGCCTTCGCCGAGGAACACGTCGACGCCCAGCGAGCGGAAGCGCGCCGCCGAGTCGTGCGGAGCGATCTCGGCCCGCAACCGGCGCAGGCGCTGCATCACCTGGCCGAAGTCGACGCGCGCTCCCGACGGCACCTCCACGCCGAACTCGCCCGCCGCGCGCACGTCGGCGGCGGCTCGCGCCGACCGGATCAGCGCCTTGGACGGCACGCAGCCGACGTTCAGGCAGTCGCCGCCCAGTAGATCGCGCTCGACGAGCGCGACCCTGGCGCCGAGCCCAGCGGCGCCCGCGGCCGCCACCAGCCCGGCCGTGCCGGCGCCGAGCACGACCAGGTTGTAGGCGCCGTGCGGCTCGGGGTTCTTCCACTCCGGCGGGTGGACGCTCGCCATCAGCCGGCGGTTGTGCTCGTCAGCCGGTGAAAGCGCAGGGACGCGCGCGAGCAGGTCGCGGGCCGCTTCGGAGTCGGTCATGGTCGTGCTTCCCCTTGGTGTGGCCGAAGACTCAGCTCGGCAGGATCGGCTCGAAGCCGTCGGCCTTCTCGCCGACCACACCGGGGTGCGACAGCGCCGCCGCGGCGCGGCCCTCTTTGGCCTGGATCTCGTAGGGGAACGCGGCCGAGATCGGCGTCTCGTTCATCGGTGTCCGCGGCATCGTAGCGCCTTCTTCGGCTCGCGGCGGCGAATCCCGGGCCTCAGCTCGCAGGCACCGCTTCCACGTCGAGCGAGATCTCGACCTCGTCGCCCACCAGCACGCCGCCCGCCTCGACGACCTCGTTCCAGGCCATGCCGAAGTCCTTGCGGTTGATGGTGACCTGCGCCTGGAAGCCGTAGCGCTGGTTGCCCCAGGGGTCCTTGCCGGAGCCGAGGAACTGCGCGTCGAGCACGACCTCGCGCGAGACGCCGTGCATGGTCAGCGTGCCCCTGATCTTGCCCTTGCCGGCGGCCACGTCGCTGATGCCGGTCGAGACGAACGTGAGCGTGGGGAACTTCGCCACGTCGAAGAAGCGCTTGCTCACCAGGTCCTTGTCGCGCGCCTCGACGTTCGTGTCGACGCTGTCGGCCTGGATCGTGACGCTGACGCTCGAGGCCGCCAGGCTCGCCGGGTCGAAGGCGATCGTGCCCTCGAAGCGGCGGAACTGGCCGGCCACCTTGGTGAAGAGGTGCCGCACCTTGAAGCCCACGGTGGAGTGCTGGGCGTCGATCTCGAGCTTGACGGGCTCGGCTTGGGCGGGCGCCGTGGCGAGAGCGAGGCCGAGCGCGCCGGCCAGCAGCGCGGCACGAGCGGAACGGGTGGAAGACATCGTGAGACCTCCTTGATTCCTTGCGCAAAGACGGCAGGCGCCCCGGCCGGGTTCCGGCCGGGGCCGGGCGCTCAGTTGCCCTTCTTCTCCTTGGTGTCCTTCTTGGCGGCTTCCTCGCTGGCGGTCAGGCGCCCGCCGTCGATGCGCAGGCAGGTGTCCTTGTCCACCTCGATGTAGCCCTGGCGCTTGCAGCTGTTCTGCCCCGCGCAGGCGTGCCCCGGGCCGCCGCAGTCGCCGGTGGCCTTGCACTTGTTCACGCCGTAGCACTTCACCGTCTCCTTGTCCGCCGCGGGCTGCTGCGTCGTGGCGCCGCTCACCGCCGGCAGCGCCAGCGCGCCGGCCAGCGACGCGATCAGGATCCTTCTCTTGTTCGTCGGCATCGTCATCCTCCTCGGGTTTCGTCGACAACGTCGTGGGTTCGTCATGACTGAGTCGTCACTCTGGTGATTCCGGCAAATCGCGCCGGCGCGCCTTCAGCACCCCGGCCTGCGTCCAGCTCCTGAACCGGAGAGCCAGGGCGTCGGCCTCCTCCGGCGAGGACACGTCGTCCGCGAGGTCCGCAAGCCGCAGTCCGGCGGCCGCGCCCGCGAGGAAGCGGGCGTCTCGGTCGCCGATCTCCAGCGGCCGCACGTCGAAGCCCTCGCGGACGACCAGCAGGCTGCGGGGCGCCGACTCGAGCGGAATCGAGACCGCGTCGTCCGCGAGATCGCGGCTGCGCCACAGCTCGAGGAGCGGCCAACGCGAGCGCAGGAGAGCCGTTCCCCTGGTCAGCGCGAGAGGCCAGTCGGCGACCGCCTCCGGGCCGGCCGCCGCGAGGTCTTCGATCCCGAAGGGGCGATCGTCGGCCGCCACGAACGCCTCGGCGAGCGCCCACTCCAGGCGCGCCAGGTCCGGCAGGAAAGGCAGCGATCCGGTCAGCGTGTCGTCAGCCATGAACTCAGGCAGGCCCGCACCGCAGCGCCCGATGTCGTGCGAGGTCGGCGGGTTCTCTCGAAGGTAGCGAGCCGCCAGCGAGCCGAAGGCGCCCGGTCCCAGGATCCGGCGCAGCGCCGGATAGTCCGCCTCCAGCGCCTCGACCAGGCGGGCGAGGTAACCGCTCGTATAGACGTGCCAGCGCCGCGCCAGGCTGCCGAGGTGCGGCTGGGCCAGCACACCCAAGGGCGGCGCGTCCTCGCGCCGCAGCGCGACGAGCTCTTCGAGCAGCAGCGCCTGGCAGGCCGCCAGCGGGCCGCGCTCAGCGGGCCGCAAGGCAGCCCTCCAGGATCGCCGCCGCGCGCAGCGACTCGGCGAGCAGCTCGGCGAGCGGCGGCACGTTCGCGTCGCGCTCGATCAGCGTGGGCACCGGACCGAAGCGGACCAGCGCCTGGCGGTACAGCTCGAAGACCTCGTCGCGGATGGGCTGGTCGTGGGTGTCGATCACGACGTCGCCGTGGTCCTCGTGGCCGGCGAGGTGGATCTGGCGCACTCTCCCCGCCGGAAGCCCGTCGAGGAAGCGCAAGGCGTCGAAGCGGTGGTTGCGCGAGTTCACGTAGAGGTTGTTGACGTCGAGCAGCAGGTCGCAGTCCGCCGCCTCCAGCACCTCGGAGACGAACTCCCACTCGTGCATCTCGTCCTGCTCGAAGCGGACGTAGCTCGAGATGTTCTCGACCAGGATGCGCCGCCCGAGCGCGTCCTGGACGCGGCCGATGCGCTCGGCCGCGGTCGCCGCTGCTTCGCGGGTGAGCGGCAGCGGCAGCAGGTCGTGGCTGTTGTGGACGCCGAGACGCGACCAGCTCAGGTGGTCCGAGACGAGCCCCGGCTCGATCCAGCGGACCAGCTCGCCGAGGCGCCGCAGGTAGCCCGGGTCCAGGGGTTCGGCCGACCCGATCGAGAGCGAGACCCCGTGCAGCGCGACCGGGTACCGCTCGCGGACGCGCTCGAGCACGTGGCGCGGGCGCCCGCCCGGAACCATGAAGTTCTCGGAGATCACCTCGAACCAGGGAACCTCCGGCCGGCCCTCCAGCACGTCCTGGTAGTGTTCCCGGCGCAACCCGATCCCGCAGCCCGCGATCGTCATGCCGACACTATCGCCGGCCGTCTGGTCGGCCGCTGTCGGTTCGTTCACAGCCCCGCGGGTTCGCCGCTCGCGCGCCCCGTGCGCAGCGCCTGGGGCCGGCCGAGCAGAAAACCCTGCGCTTCGTCGCAGCCAAAGCTGGCGAGGCGGGCGAGCTGCTCTTCCGTCTCCACGCCCTCCGCCAGCACGCGCAGGCCGAGCCGGTGGCCCATCTCGACCACCGTGGCGACGATCGTCTCGTCGCGGGAGCCGCGCCCGAGGCCCTGCACGAAGGAGGCGTCGATCTTGAGACGATCGAGGGGGAAGCGGCTCAGGTAGGCGAGCGAGGAGTGCCCGGTCCCGAAGTCGTCGATCGCGATCCGGACGCCCAGGCGGCGAAGCGCCTCGAGGCGCACGGACGCCGCGGCCGGGTCGGACATGGCCGCGGTCTCCGTGATCTCGATCTCGAGGGATCCCGGGCGCATGCCGGTCTCGGCCAGCACGCCGGCGACGCGCTCGGGCAAGCCGGCGTCGGCGAGCTGACGAGCGGAGACGTTGACGGCGAGCACGCCCGCCTGCCCGCCGGCCCGCGCCGTGCCCATCTCCTGGCACGCCCGCCGCAGCACCCAGTCTCCCAGCGCGCCGATCAGGCCGCTCTCCTCGGCGACCGGGACGAAGCGCGCCGGCGCCACGGCGCCTCGCTCGGCGTGCGTCCAGCGCGCGAGCGCCTCGTGTCCCACGAGCGACAGGCTGGCGATCTCGAACTGCGGCTGGTAGGCCACGGAGAGCCCGTCGCCGTCCAGCGCCTCCCGCAGGCCGCTCTCCAGCCCCAGCCAGTCGCGCGCCATCTGATCGAGCTCGGCGGAGTAGCAGGTGTAGCCGTCGCCGCCCTGCTTCTGGACGCGATGCAGCGCGAGCTGCGCCTCGCGCGCCAGCGCCAGCGGGTCGCGGGTCTCGCGAGCCGCCAGCGTCAGCCCGGCGCTCAGCGTGACGCGGAGCGCCCTGCCGTCGATCGGAACCGGCGCCCGCATGGCCGCGACCAGCTCCTTCGCCACGCGCGCCGCCGCCGCGGCCGACGGCAAGGGCGACAGCAGCACGGCGAAGCTGTCGCCTTCGAAGCGGAAGACGTCGCCAAAGCCTGGCGCCAGCCGGGCGAGGGCGGCCGCGAGCCGCACGCCAGTCGCTTGCAGCAGGGCGTCGCCCACGCGCGGCCCCAGGCTGTCGACCACGAGGCCGTGGCGGTCGAGGTCGAGCAGCAGCAGGCCCGTGGCGAGCTCACCCCCGCGCAGCGACTGCTGCAGCCGATCCTCCAGCGAGGCACGGTTCGGCAGGCCCGTGAGGCCGTCGTGCCGCGTCTGGTGCAGCAGCCGCCGCTCGGCGCGGCGCCGCTCGCTGACGTCCTCGAGATAGACGTGGGCCAGGCCGCGGTCGCGCAAGGGCTGGACCCGGCACTCGAAGCTGGATCCGCCGAGCTCGTACTCCCAGCGGCGCGACGGAACCTCGTGCTCCCACGCCTCGTCGATGCGCCGCACGAGGTCGTCCGGCAGAAGCGCCCGGGCGTCGTCCGAAGCCGCGCCGACAGACGCACGCAGCCGCTGCCAGGCGGGGTTCGAGTAGAGCAGGCCGCCGCTCCTGGTGAGCAGGGCCACCGGCATCGGATTGCGCTCCGGGAAGAGCGCGAGCTGCGGGAGGCGGAGCGCGTGACGGGCAAAGCGCCGCAGACTCGGGAGAAAGGCCGTCTCGGGCACGCGCGTCACCTCGTCTTCGGGGAAGCGAGCGGCAGGCAGGAAGGCGCCCGGAAAGCGGCGAGCCGTCCGGCCCGCCGCCTTCCGGGGACGAGAGGTCCCCTGCTACTGGAGCGTCGGCCAGGCGGAGTCGGCCTTGGCGATCGTGCCGGCCGGGTTCTTGTCGAACATCGTCTTGGCTTCCGCGTTGGAGAAGAGGTAGGTGACGCCGTCGTGGACCGTGAAGACCTCGGGGTTCGCCGCGATCTTCTTGCCCATCGCGACACCGGTCGCGCACCAGCCCTTGTAGGCCACCTTGTACTTCTGCGGCTCCTTCTGGAACATCTGCTTCGCGCCCTCGCTCGAGAACAGGAAGGTCTGGCCGTCCTGCTCGGCGCTGATCTTCGGGTCGCCCTTCATGGCCACGCCGGCCTTGACGTAGGCGACCGGGCAGTAGCCGCCGATGGCCGCCTTGTCGGCGGCCGTGGCCGCGCCCGCGGCCAGCACCGCGATCCCCGCCGCAGCGGCCACGCCCAGGAACGACGCCTTGTATCGATTCATCATGCTCATCTTTCGAGTTCTCCTTGTCGCGGCGGGCCCGCATCGCGCGTGATCGCCGCCGTCTGACTCAAGCTAACGGGGCCGCCGCGGCGGGGCTGTCGGTTCCCTCACGCTCGCGGCGCTTTTCGGCCGCCGCGATCTGGCCGATGACGAAGGCGCAGAGCTCGTCGATGCCGAAGGGCTTGGCGAGGGCCGCCAGCTCGTGTTCCGCCAGGAAGCGCTCGGTGTCCGGGTTGGCGAGGTCGCCCGTCATGAAGGCGATCGGCACGTCCCGCAGGCGGGGATCCGTTCGCAGCCGCGCGAAGAGGTCGCGGCCGTCCTGCCCTGGCATGCGCAGGTCGGCGAGCACGAGGTCGGGGCGGGCGCGCCGGAGCGTCGTCCAGGCGGCGTCCACGCTGAGCTGCCCCACGACTCGATGGCCGGATGCCCCCAGCGCCTCGGCCACCATCTGCAGCAGCTCAGGCTCGTCGTCGAGCACCACGATCACCCGTCCCTGCGCGCTGCCGCTGGCCGTGGCCGTGGGCGCGGCATCGGCCCTGGGCGCCTCGGCGATCGGCAGCGTGACGCGGAAGCGGGCGCCACCCTCCGGCCTGTTCTCAGCGGCGACGCCGCCGCCGTGGTCGCGCACGATGCCGAGCACCAGCGACAGGCCGAGCCCGGTCCCCTCGCCGACGGGCTTCGTGGTGAAGAAGGGATCGAAGATTCGCGAGAGCAGCTCGCGCGGGATGCCCGGGCCCTCGTCCTCGACCACGATCTCCGCCAGGTCGTCCGAGCTGCGCCGCGTGCGGACGAGCAGCCGCCCGCCGCGCGGCCGCATCGCCTGCTCGGCGTTGATCACCAGGTTCATCAGGAGCTGCTGGATCTGGTGGGGATCGCCCCAGAACTCGTCGAGCCCGGGGTCCAGCTTGGCGCGGACCTCGATGCGGCTGACGGAGTGGTCGTAGGAACGCAGATCGAGCGTCTGGCCCACCAGTGCGTTCAGGTCGACGGCAGCCCGCTCGGGGGCACGCGGCCGGGCGTAGGCGAGCAGGCCCCGGACCACGTGCCGCACTCGGTTCGCGAGCAGCAGGATCTTCTCGAGGTGGCGGCGGATCGCCAGCGGCGGCTCCCGGCGCAGGGCCAGCTCGGTGAAGCCCAGGACGCCGCCCAGGGGATTGTTGATCTCGTGCGCGACCCCCGAGATCAGCAGCCCGAGCGCCGTGAGCTTCTCCGACTGGACGAGCTGGTCCCGCAAGCGGTCGCGCTCCGTGACGTCGCGCAGGATCAGCACGCGTCCCGCGGCCGCGCCGTCCGGCTCGAGGATCGGGAAGCTCGAGACAGAGAAGTGGGTCTCGCCCACCACGGTGTCTTGTGATCCTGGGGTGGCCGGCGCGCCGCGCTGGGCGCCGGCCGGGTCGGGACCGGCACTCGCCATGTGGCTCAGCCACTCGCCCTCGACGTCGTCGCGCTGGGCGCGCCGGTGGAACGCCGCGTTCGCTTTCAGGAAGCGCCCGCGCGCGTCGAAGATCGCGATCGGATCCGAGATCGCGTCGAAGGTGACCGCCCAGTCGGTACGGGCGCGCGCCAGCTCCCGCTCGGCCAGCTCCCGAACCTGCCGCTGGTTCGCGCGAAGCGCGGTGGTCATGGTGTGGAACGAGCGGGCGAGCTGGCCCACCTCGCCGGGGCCGGTGAGCTGGAGCGGGGCATCGAGCCGGCCGGAGGCGACGACCGCGGCGGCGGCGCTGAGCCGCTCGAGCGGCCCCGCCAGACGTCCGCCCAGCGCGACCGCGGCCAGCGCGCCGCCGGCCAACAGCAGGCCCGCCGCCAGCAGCAGGGTCCCGTCCAGGCGGCGCAGCGTGGCCTCCGAGCGGACCGATGAGATCGCGACTCGGACCGAACCGACGCGGCCGCCGCTGCCAGCGCTCGGCGCCAGGACCGGGTGCACGCACTCGAACACGCGGCTCGCGCCTGGACCATCGACCCAGCGCGCGGCCGGATCGCGGCCCGCCGGCGCCGCGCCGCCCTCTACGAAGTGGCCGCCCAGGCTCTCTCCGGATCTCGCCACCACCAGCCCCGCCGGGTCCGCCACTTCGACCAGCAGCAGGTCGGGGTCGTCCGCGAACGCCCGCAACTGGCGTGTGAGCCCTTCGCGGTCGTCGACCGCCAGCGGAAAGGCGACCCCGCGCGAAACGCTCTCGACCAGCGCCGTCGCGTGGCTCTCGATGCCCAGCCGGAGCAGGCGCTCGGCGGCCGAGCGCGCGACGGCCGCCAGCGAGACGACGCTGGCGGCGAGCAGCGCGACGGTCATCCCGACGAGGCGGGCGCGGATGCCGAGAGCGATCACGTCCCCGACACACTAGGCGCCCGCCGCGCCCTGCCTTGTCGGGTTCCTCACACGGCAGGCGCTTCGGGGCGCTCGGCCCGCGCATGTGTGAAGGAACCGACAGGCGGCGCCCGCGGGTCTCGTCACACTGCACGCCTCGGAGGTCCCGCATGCTGTCTCGCTGGAAGCTCACACCGCTCTCGTTCGTGCTCGCCCTCGTCCTCGCGGCGCCCGCCTCGGCCCAGGAGCCGCCCGGCGACGCGGCGCCCGGCGAAGAAGCCCCCGCGACGCCGAAGGACCCGGAGCGCTTCGAGCGCAGGCCCGCGAGCAGCCGCTACGTCGATCCCGACAGCCGCTTCTCGCTGCAGGGCTACGTGACGGGGACCTTCGCCGACTTCCAGCGGGACTTCCTGAGAAGCGACTTCGGCGCCCCGGGCCAGCTCCTCGTGCCGCGCACCTCGGTCAGCAGCTTCCAGTACGACTGGGCGATGTTCCTCGGCTCGCGGCTCACCGACGACCTGCGCTTCGTCGTCGAGACCCACTTCGTGACCAGGGACGACGGCGACTTCCATCCGGACATCGTGACGACCGAGGCCAAGGTGACCTGGTCGCCCTTCGCCGACGATCACGCGTTCCGGCTGAGCCTCGGCGAGTACTGGGCGCCGTTCGCGGGCGTCAACGACGACTGGTTCTCCGCCGTCAACCTGTTCTCGACGGTGCCTTTCGCCGCCCGCGCGTTTCCGCTGCACTACAACGAGCGCGGCGTCGAGCTGGAAGGCGAGTTCGACCTCGGCGGCGCGCGCGGCCTCAACTACGCCTTGAGCCTGGGCAACGGAGTCGCCGGGATGACGCTGGCGGAGCAGCACGGTCTCGCCCAGAACGACCGCAAGACCCTGATGGGCCGCCTGGGCTTCTTCCCGCTGGGTCCGAGCCTCGAACTGGGAGTCTCGGCTGCTTCAGGGCGCTTCCGCGGCGAGCTGGACGAGAGCCTGCCCGCGGACGACGCGCTGCGCTACCCGGCCACCTTCCGGGCGCTCGGCGGCGACCTGCGCCTGCGCAGGCCGAATCTGGAGGCACGGGCCTACGGCATCCGCTCGACCGAGGAGCTCGACGGGGCGGCCGACCTCGACCGCTGGGGCGTGATGGCCGAGGCCGGCGTGCGGGTGGCGCGCGAGCTGCCGGTGCTGCGCGAGATCTGGCTGAAGGCCCGCTACGACCGGGCTCGCACAGAGGGGCTCGATTCGCCTTCCCAGGAGGACCAGGTCGTCAGCCTGGGCATCAACGTCAGGCCGGCACGGCGCACCGTGCTGAAGCTCGAGGGCTTCTTCCATTCCGAGAAGGACGGCAGGCGCCTGCGCGACGACGGTGTCGTGGTGCAGCTCTCGGCGAGCTTCTAGGCGTGCCGGTACTGGCCTTCCTGCTCGCGAGCGGGCTGGCCCTCGTCCAGGCCGGGCAGGCCGACGAGCGCACCCGGATGCAGGTGCCGCCGCTCGCGATCTTCGAGAGCATGCTGCGCTTCGCCGAGGGAGGCGAGGCGGACAAGATCGCCCGCTCGTTGGAGCTGCTGGCTCCCGTGCTGGCTCAGCACGCGGCCCGCTTCGGTGCCGAGCAGCAGCAGGCGTTGCTCTCGTCGCTGGCGCAGCCGGACGCCGGCGGGCTGGCGCAGGCCGTCAGGCAGCTCGTCGCGCGCGACATCCTGGTGCTGCTCGCAGCCCTGCAGGCGGCGCCTGCGCCGCGGGCGCGCACGATCGTCCGCACCGCGGCGCTCGAATGGTCGCTGATCGAGCCGGCCGCCTTGAAAGAGGATGCGCGGGTCGCGCAGGGCATCTCGGCGTTGCTGCGCGACGTGCGGGAAGCGGTCGAAGCCGCCGCTCTGCGCGAAGCAGCCCCAGAGCTGCGGCGACTGGAGCGCGGCCTGACGTCGATGTTCTCGGCGCCCCGCTGAAGCCTATTCCCAGGGGATGTCGGGCATCAGCAGGCGCTCGACGGGCGGCGCGCCGTCGACGAGCGTGGCGACCAGGTCCTCGGCGTCCTGCGGCCGCACCTGCGCGTACCAGGTGTTGTCCGGGTAGACCGCGACCGTCACGCCCCGGCTGCAGTGCTTCAGGCAGCGCGTGCCGACCACCATCACGCGGTCCGCAGCGCCGCGCTCGGCCACCAGCTCCTTCAGGCGGTTCAACACCTGGTCCGCGTCCTTCTCGGCGCAGGAGCCGCGCGGGTGGCTCGGCGGGCGCGCGTTCATGCAGACGAGCACGTGTCTCTCGGGCTTCGGCACGGCTGGCCTCCTCGGCGCGACGAGCGAGCGACTGAGGCGAGTATAGGCCGCGTGCTATTCTCGCGACAGCTCAAGGAGGCTCCTTCCGATCATGCGCGTTTCCCGCTTCGTGCTCCACGCCGCGCTCCTCGCCGCGGCCTTGGCCGTACCCGCCGCCGCCGAGGACCTGACGATCGTGACCGCCGTGACCGGCCCGCAGGGCACGGAATCCCGCACCCAGTACTACACAGACACGATGTTCCGCACCGCCAGCGCCGACGGCGACATGATCTTCGACACGAAGGCCGGCGCCATGACCTTCGTCGACCTGAAGAAGAAGCAGTACTGGAAGACGACACTCGAGGAGATGAACGCCGCCCTCGAGGCGATGTCGGCTCAGATGAAGCAGATGGAAGAGCAGATGAAGGGCAACCCGATGGCCGCCAAGATGATGGAGAAGATGATGGGCGGCGCCGGGGGCGCGCTGAAGCTGACGAAGGGCGAGAGCCCCCGCACGATCGCCGGCTACGCCTGCGACCATTGGGTGATCAGCATGGGCGCTGCCATGACGATGGAGCTGTGGACGACCGGCAAGCTCGAGATCCCGACCGGATTCTACGAGGCGCGCAAGGCTCAGTTCGCCGGCAACCCGATGCTGCAGAAGTTCGCGAAGGCCTTCGACGAGCTGCAGAAGATGGGCGGAGGCTTCACGCTGGCCGACAAGACCACGATGTCGATGATGGGCCGGACCATGGCCACCTCCAGCGAGGCGACGGAGGTCAAGCACGGCGCCATCCCGCCCTCGGCCTTCGACGTGCCCGCCGGCTACAAGCAGGTCGACTCCCCGATCCAGCAGATGCAGAAGGGGATGAAGTAGCTGCAGGGCCCGCTCGTCACGACGGGCTGGCTGGCGGCCCGGCTGGGCGATCCCGCGCTGCGGGTGGTGGACGTGCGCTGGTATCTCGATCCGGCGCGGAAGGGCGGCGACGCCTATGGCGCCGGCCACGTTCCGGGCGCGATCTTCCTCGACGTCGATCGCGACCTGTCGGCGCCCGGCGGGGCGCGTGGCGGTCCGCTGGGCCGCCACCCGTGGCCGCCGCCCGAGCAGGTGTCCCGCGTGATGGCGCAGGCGGGCATCGGCCCGGGCAGCCGCGTGGTCGCCTACGACGACGCTGCCGGCTCCATCGCGGCGCGCTTGTGGTTCCTGCTGAAGGCGTACGGCCACGCCGAGGCCCACGTGCTCGACGGCGGCATCGTGAGGTGGCGCGCCGAGGGGCGCCCGCTCGACGCGAGCGTGCCGCGGGTCGCGCCGGCGGTGTTTCATGCCCGGCCGCAGCCGGGGCTCGTGCTCGGCAAGGCGGAGCTGGTCGCCGCGCTCGCGAAGGAGGCGCCGCTCGTGCTCGACGCGCGGGCGCCGGAGCGCTACCGCGGCGACAGCGAGCCGATCGACCCGCGCGCCGGCCACGTTCCCGGCGCGCGCAACGCGCCGTTCGGCGACAACCTGACGGCCGGCGCGGCGCCGGTGATGCGCGAGCCCGCCGCGCTGCGCGAGCGCTACACCGCGCTCGGCGCCGGCGAGCGCGAGCCGATCGTCTATTGCGGCTCGGGCGTCACCGCCTGCCACGACCTGCTGGCGCTCGAGCTCGCGGGTCTGCGCGGGCGGCTGTACGCGGGGTCCTGGAGCGAGTGGAGCTCCGATCCCGCGCTGCCGGTCGAGACCGGAGTCAGCTCCTAGCGAGCAGGTAGTAGGGCCGCCGCCGGCCCTTGTCCTCGGTCGGCAGGAAGTCCACGGCCTGGTAGCCGCGGCCGAAGTACTCGCGCAGCGCCGAGCGGACCTTCGAGTGCCAGTCCTGCGCGACGCGCGGCGCCGCCTGGCTCAGCACGTCGAAGTCCGGCGGCAGCTCGAGCAGCAGCTTCGGCGCGTCGAGCGTCAGGTCGGCGCCGGAGGAGACGGGCCAGCCGGCCTGCCACTTCACCTCGTTCACGCGCGGCAGCTCGGGCGTCTCCACGGTTGGCGCCGGCTCGCCCGCGGCCGCGCGCTCCGCCACGCGCGGGGCGTCGAGCTCCCAGCGCACCCACAGGCGATCGGTCGGCAGGCCGTGGTGCAGCGCCGAGCTGGTGATCCCGTAGACGTTCTCGAGGAACTCGGAGGCGCGCGCGCCGAGCCGGCGCAGGTTGAGGTGGGCGTTGCGCGCCTGCAGCGGGTCGAAGGTCCAGGTCAGCAGCCGCACGCCCCGCCGCAGCGCCTCTTCGCGCTGCGCCCACTTGAGCCCCACGCCGACGCCCCGGCGCTGCTGCTCGGGCAGCACCGCCAGCATGTCGGAGTGCAGGTGAGCGGCGCCCTCGAGCAGGGCCGGGAAGGCGTAGGCGAAGCCGACCGCGCGGCCGGAGGCGTCGCGCGCGAGCTGCACCATGCCCCCCGCCAGAGTCGTGGCGATGAGCTGGATCGACGAGGTGATCTCCAGGTCCGCCAGGCCCCAGACCGCCCGCTGCAGCTCGACGCAGGCGTCGAAATCGGCGTGGCCCGCGGCCAGCCGGATCGAGATCTCGTCGTTCATCGGCCGCGGAGTGTAGCACGCGGCCCCAGGCTCGCCCGGGCCGCGCGGGGCGCGTAGACTCGGCGCCTCCATGCCAGTCCAGCCGGCCTCGCCGGTCGCCTTCCAGCGGGCGCTCGGTCTCGGCGACGTCGCGCTGCTGACGGTGGGCGGCACGCTCGGCTCGGGCGTCTTCCTGACGTCGTCGGACGTCGCGCGCGCGACGGGCGACGCCTGGCTGATCGTGCTGGTGTGGCCTCTGGGCGGGCTGCTGGTCCTGGCCGGCGCCCTGAGCTTCGCCGAGCTCGGCGCGATGTTCCCAAGGGCGGGCGGGCAGTACCACTTCATCCGCGAGGCCTGGGGCGAGCTGCCGGCCTTCCTGTTCGGCTGGGCCTGCTTCTTCGTGATCATGAGCGGCGGCAACGCCACGCTGGCGGTGGCCTCCGGCGAGTACCTCTCAGCGTTCGTGCCGGAGCTGCAGCATCCTCTGCTGACGCTGCCGATCGGGCACTCGAGCTTCGAGCTGCGGGGCGTCGCGCTCGTCGCGGCGTTCGCGATCGTTGTCCTCACCGCGATCAACGTGCGTGGCGTGCGCGAGGGCGCGCTGCTGCAGAGCGTCGTGACCGTCGCGAAGATGCTGGCGCTGCTCGCGCTGGCCGCAGCGGGGCTTCTCTGGAGCGGGGCGGGCGCGGCGCCGTCCTCGGCCCCGGCGCCGACGCTGCCCCCGGCCGGGGCGGGGCTTCTGGCCGGCGTCGGGCTCGCGATGATCGGCGTGCTGTGGACCTACGACGGCTGGTATGGCGCCACCAACGTCGGCGAGGAGATCCGCGAGCCGCAGCGCAACCTGCCCCGCGGCCTGCTGCTGGGCACGCTCGGGGTGACGCTGCTCTACACGCTGGTGAACGTCGCCTACGTGCGCGTGCTGACGCCGGCCGAGATGGCGTCGGCGTCGCGGGTCGGCGAGGTTGCCGCGGCACGCCTCTTCGGCGACACGGGCGCCCGCCTGGTCAGCGCGGCCGTGGTCGTCTCGTGCCTGGGCTGCCTCTCGGCCACGATCCTGTACGCCGCGCGCGTGTACGTGCCGATGGCCCGCGACGGGCTCTTCTTCCGCGCGCTCGGCGAGCTGCACCCGCGCCACGGCACGCCCGCCGCCTCGCTGTGGGCGCAGGCCGCCTGGTCGGTGCTGCTCGCCTTCAGCGGGAGCTTCGAGCAGCTCTACACCTACACCACCTTCGTGGTGGTCGGCTCCTACGTCGCGATCGGCGCCGCGCTGTTCGTGCTGCGGCGCCGCCGGCCGGAGCTGGCGCGCCCCTACCGCGCCTGGGGCTACCCGTGGCTCGCCGCGCTCTTCGTGCTGGTTTCGGCCGGGCTGCTGCTCAACACTCTCGTCGAGCGCCCGCGAGAGGCGCTTCTCGGCGCGGGCCTGCTGGCGCTGGGGCTGCCGGCGTACTCCTTCTGGCGCAGTCGCCGCGCGTCCGCCGCGGCCTGAGTCTAGAGCCCGATCTCGTCGGCGACCGGCTTCAGCGCCTCGATCAGGAAGCCGACGTGCTCGTCGAGCGGCCTGCCGACGGCCTGCGCGCCCCCGTAGACGTAGCTGCGGTCGACGGAACGCGCGAACGCCTTGTCCTTCAGCTTCTTCGTCACCGACTCGACCGGCAGGTCCGCGATCCTCTTCGAGGGCCGCACCTTGACGCAGGCGCCGATGAAGCCGACCAGCTCGTCGCACGCGTAGATCGCCTTCTTGAGCGGCGTGTCGCGCGCGATCCCCATGGAGTCGGCGTGCGAACAGATCGCCTCGACGATCTCGCGCGAGTAGCCGCGCTCTTCCAGGATGCGGCGTCCGACGTGCAGGTGGGTGTCCTCGCTCGGGTTCTGCTCGTAGTCGAAGTCGTGGAGCAGGCCGACGATGCCCCAGTCCTCGATCGTCTCGGGGTCGCCGACTCCGTACCAGGCGGCGTAGGCGCGCATCGCGACCTCGACCGCGCGGCCGTGGCGGCGCAGCGCCTCGGACTGCGTGAACTCGAACAGCAGCGCCTCGGCCTCGGCTCTCGTCTTGCGCGGCGCGTTCATGGGCCTCACGCCTGGCGGGGAAAGCGCGCCTCGATCCAGGCGCGCACCTGCCGCTCGACCTCTTCCGGGCCCGCGCCGCTCACCTCGTGGCTGGGCTCGCGCTCCGCGGCGCCCGGACGCACGAACACCGCGGCCTTGAAGACGTCGCCGTCCTGGTAGAGATACGCGTGGATCTCGGCGCCTGGCCGCTGGAACTTCAGCAGCCGGCCCGTCTTCATCGCGGTTCTTTGCGGGAGCGCCGGCCACGCGCGCCGCCGACGATCCCGGGCGCGGTGAAGCTGACGGAAGGCAGGTCGTCGATCGCGAGGAAGGAGCCCGTCGCGGAGACCTGCCGGAAGATCGCGTCGAGGAACGCTTGCGCGATCAAGTCGTGCCCGTCGTCGTTCGGGTGCACGTGGTCGCGGAACAGGTCCTTGAAGTCGCCGCTGGGCGCGGCCTTCTCGAAGGCCGCGTAGGTCTCGGCCAGCGGCACGTTCGCCGCCTTGGCCAGCGAGCGGAGCTCCTCGTTGATCTGCTGGTTCCGGATGTTGCGATCCTCGGGGACCCGCGTGTCGTAGCCGGTGTTGGCCGGGGGGATCGTCGAGATCACCGGGAGCGAATCGCGGGATTTGGCGGTGTCGATCATCGATTGCATCGCCGAGGCCGTGAAGCAGGTGCTGACCGTGCTCTGGCAGGCGCTGGTGTTCCAGTCGTTCGTGCCGTACACCACGAGCGTGTAGGCGGGAGCGTAACGGCGCAGCGAGTTCGACAGCCGCGCGGCGCCCTGCGCGCTGGTCGTGCCGCCGACGCCGTCCTTGATCATGTTGGAGTTGCCGATGCGGAGCTGGATCAGTCGGTCGAGCGAGCGGCTCCAGCCGTCGCCGTCGCTCGAGCCGTCGCCCTCGGTGATCGAGTCGCCGAACGCGAGGTAGTAGTTCGCCCGGTTCGATCCGATCGGCAGCCGCAGCGGCACCACGAAGTCCTTGCCCGGCTCCTGCGGCACGGTCACGCTGGGCAGCGTGCCGGGCTCCCAGTAGGCGGGCAGCGTGCCGCGCTGCACGCTGATCGTGTACGTCCCGGAGGGCACGTTCTGCACCACGACGCGGCCGGTCGCGCGCTCGGAGCGGCCGCTGCGTCCCCCGATGTCGATCGTGACGTCGCCCAGGCGCACGAGCTCGGACGGGTCGATCAGGTTGTTGGCGTTCTCGTCGTAGAAGACGACCGCGACGGCGTCGAAGCCGGCGGCCGGCGGCGGCGTCGAGGGCGTCGTCGGCGAGCCGCCGCCGCCGCACGCCGCGAGGGCCAGCAGCGCGATCGAAACGGGAATCCTGAAGGGGGAGCAGGCGATTGCGCGGCGGGACGCTGTCACGGCGGCGGAGGATAGCACAGCGCCCGCGGCCGGCAAGTTCAGCGTCCTCGCGACGCCTCGCGCCGAAAGCGAGCACGGACCTGCGTGAAATCAGGCGGCAGCGGGCTCGCGGCGCGCACGGCGCCGAGCAGCGGGTGGTCGAAGGCGAGCCAGGCCGCGTGCAGCATCTGGCGTGGCGCGGCTTTCGCCGCCGACTCACCGCCGTAGACCTCGTCGCCCAGCACAGGATGCCCCAGCTGGGCGAGGTGCAGGCGGATCTGGTGCTGGCGGCCGGTGTGCAGCTCGACTTCCAGCAGCGCGGCGCGCGCGAAGGACTCGAGCACCCGATAGTGCGTGCGCGCCTCGCGCGCGGCCTCGCCGGGCCGGGCCAGCCGCCGCCGGCCCGAGGCGTACTCGTCGGCGATCGGGAGCTCGATGGTGCCGGACTCCGAGCGCGGCCGGCCGCGCACCAGGGCCAGGTAGCGCCTTTCGATCCGGTGGGCGCGGAACAGGCCGCGCAGCCACTGCCTCGCCTCGGGGTCGAGCGCCACGGCCAATGCACCGGAGGTGTCGCGGTCGAGGCGGTGCACCGCGCCCACGTAGGGGTGGCGCGGCCGCGCCCGCGCCGCCCAGGCCTGCAGCCGCCCGAGCAGCGTGTCCTCGTGGCCGCCCGGCGCGCTGGGAACCGTCAGCAGCCCCGCGGGCTTGTCGATCACCAGCAGCCGCTCGCCCAGGTGCAGCGCCGGCAGCGGCAGCCGCACGCTGCGTCGCGCGGGGCGGTTCGGGAAGAACGCGAGCGCGGCCGCTGCCTCCACCTCCGCGCCCGGCTCGCTCACGATCTGCCCGGCCACCTCGACCTGGCCGCTCTCGATGGCCGTTCGCGCCCGCCGGCGCGACAGCTCGGGGTGGCGCGCGATCAGCGCGAGGTCGAGCCGCACGCCGGCAGTGTAAGCGGCGTGCGCGGCGCCGTCGCATCCGGCCTAGAATCGCGGCCCAATGGCGCCGGAGCTGCTGCGGGGGCTGGCCGAGGCGATCGCCGCGTTCGGCCGCATCGACGGGCTCGACGAGCTGCTCGACGAGCTGCTGGCGCGGGCCTGCGCGCTGTGCGGGGCGCAGCACGCGAGCTTCATGCTGCTCGACCCCACGCGCGGCGACCTCGCGGTCAGGGCGCTGCGGGGTTACGAGGGGCGCGAGCAGGTGCTGCGCGGCCACCGCCTGGCGCTCGGCCAGGGCCTCGCCGGCTGGGCCGCCCGCGAGGGACGCAGCGTCCGTGTCGACGACGTGGACCAGGACCCGCGCTACCTCAAGAGCCACTCGCAGGTGCGGTCGCACGTGGGTGCGCCGCTGTTCGTGCGCGGCCAGCTCGTGGGCGTGATCTTCGCCGAGTCGGGGCGTGTGGCCGCCTTCGCCGCCGAGCACGAGCAGGCGCTCGGCGTCCTGGGCGCGCATGCCGCTCTGGCGGTCGTCGGCGAGACGAACGGCCAGCGGCTGCAGCAGCGGCTCTCGCAGCTGAACGCGCTCTACCGGATCAGCCGCATCGCCAGCGAGCGCGAGGACCTGCAGGCCGTGCTCGACGAGATGCTGGCGGTCACCCAGGAGCTGATCCCGGAGGGTTACGTCGCGCTGCTGCCGCTCGACCCCGCCAGCCGCAGCTTGAAGGTGAGGGCGGAGCGCGGCTACTTCGAGGGAGTCGAGTCGCTGTCGATCCCGCTCGGCAAGGGCGTCACCGGCCGCTGCGCGCAGACGGGGCAGGCGATCGTCGTGGACGACGTCGCGCGCGAGACCGACTACATCCCCGGCGTCCCGGGCGCCCGCAGCGAGATCGCCGTGCCGCTGCTGGCCGAGGGACGCGTGCTCGGCGTGCTGAACGCGGAGTCGGTCGAGCCCGCCGCCTACGGACCGGACCACCTGCGCACGCTGAGCGTCGTCGCGCAGCAGGCCGCGGTGGTGCTGCGCGCGGCCCAGCTCTCGGAGGAGACGCGAAGGCTCGCGGTGACGGACCCGCTCACCGGCCTGCGCAACCGCCGGCACTTCATGGGCCAGCTCGAGGAGACGCTGAGGCGGGCCCGCCGCTACCGCGAGAGCTTCGCCGTGGTGCTGCTCGACGTGGACCGTTTCAAGGCGGTCAACGACCGCCACGGCCACGCCGCCGGCGACCGCGTGCTCAAGAACGTCGGCAGCGCGCTCGGCGAGTGGGTCCGCGAAACCGACCAGGTGGCCCGCATCGGCGGCGACGAGTTCGCGGCGCTGCTGATCCAGGCCGACGCGCTGCAGGTGCAGCCGGTGGTCGAGCGGCTGCGCGAGGCCGTGGCCGCGCAAGAGCTTCGCGACGGCGACGCCGTCGTGCAGACGACGCTGTCGGCGGGCATCGCGCTGTACCCGGCCCACGGCGCCGACGCCGAGGAGCTGCTGTCGCGCGCCGACGCCGCGCTCTACGACGCCAAGCGGCTCGGCCGCAACCGCTCCGTGGTGGCCTCCGATCTCACGGCCGGCGCGGCGCGCGACGCCGACGCCTAGCGCGCGGCCGCGACGGGCTCAGAGCGCCAGGCCGCGCTGGTCGTCCCAGGCGGCGGGATCCTGGCCGAAGGTGGCGACCAGCATCTCGTAGAGCTCGCGGTGCCGCCGGCGCAGCTCGAGCGCGGGCTCGAAGAAGGCCTCGACGGCCACCGCCAGGAACTCGACGGGATCGTCCGCGCCGTAGGGATCGAGCACCGACTTGCGCCGCTGCAGGCGCTCCATCTCCTTGCGCGCGAGCGCCACCCACTCCGCGTGCCGGCTCGCGGGCAGGCCGGCGGGAATGCCGTCGAACTCGGTCTGCTCGACGTCGAGCAGGTGGGCGAACTCGTGCAGGCCGACGTGGTAGGCGTCGTCGGGGTCCTCGAAGCTCTCGTGGAGCGCCGGCACCGACAGGATCACGGTGCCCCAGGGGTGGGTCTGCCCGGCGAGCTCCTCCTGCTCGAACGAGTAGTCGCGGTCGAAGTCCTGCGGGTACAGCAGCACCTCGCTGAGCTGGTCCCAGTCGTGGTCCGGCCAGCCCAGGCTGAGCGTGACGGCCGACGCCGCCACCAGCAGGCGCAGCTCGTCGGTCACCTCGACGCCCACGCCGCTGATCCGCTTCTCCGCGAGGAACAGCTTGACGTCGTCCTCGAAGCGGCGCTTCAGCGGCTCGGGCAGCCGGTCGTAGTGGTCGTAGCGCTCGAGCAGCAGCGCGCGCCAGCGCTCCGGAAACGGCTGCTGGACCGCCTGCCGCCTTCGTCGCGCGCGCGCGCCGAGCAGGCGCCGCATCCCGGCGGCGGCGGGCAGGCCGAGCGCCCCGCCCGCGAGGCCGCCGCGCAGGCCGTCGAGCGCCGCGCCCGCGCCCGCGAGCAGCACGAAGGCGAGCGTGGCGAGAGCGAGCGCGAAGGGCCGGTCGCCGGCCCGCTCGATCCTCACGCCGGCTCGCCGCCCTCGGGCCGCGGCGGTCCGCCCGCGACGAGGTCGAGCCGAGGCTCGCCGCACTCGGCGGCGATCGCGTCGGCGACGCGGTCGCGCAGCTCGACCACGTCGCGCCAGGCGCTGCCGCGCGGCGCGATCGGCTCGCCGATCCACAAGCGCACGCGCGCGGGCCGCGGCAGCAGGCTGCCGTCGCGCAGCACCCGCCGCGTCCCCTGCAGCGCGAGGGGCAGCACCGGCGTGCCGGTGTCGGCCGCGGTCTTGAAGGCGCCGAGGCGGAACGGCCGCAGGCCGGACGCGGCCGCGAAGGTGCCCTCGGGGAAGACGAGCAGCGTCGCGCCGCCGGCGACCGCCGCCGCCACCCGCTCGCTGTCCGCCACCGACCTCTGCGCCTCGAAGCGCTCGATCGCGAGGTGCCCCACCCGGCGCACGAAGGTCGAGATCAGCGGCAAGTCGAGCACCTCGCGCTTGGCCACGAACAGCACCGGGCGCGGCAGCAGCGCCATCAGCGCGGCGACGTCGGCGTAGGAGGCGTGGTTGCAGGCGAGCAGCAGCGGGCCCCGCTCCGGCAGGTGCTCCGCGCCGACGACCTCGCCGCGCACCCCGGCCGCGAGCAGCGTGTAGCGGAAGAAGGCGCGTTCGAGGGCCGCCGCCAGGCGCCGCGACGGCACCAGCGCGGCGAGCGCCCAGGCCAGCAGCAGCGGGGGAGCCAGCGCGAGCACGAGCCAGGCGGCGAAGGCGCCACGAGCGGCGCGCGCGCGGGCCGGGCGCAGCGCCTCGGCGAGAGCGGAGAGCCCCAGCCGCAGCAGCGTGCCGGCCGAGTTGCGCGTGGCCCTGCCGAGCTCGCCCGAGAGGAAGAGCGCGCGCGTCGCGCTGCGACGCACCTTGCCCGATGAGGTCTTCGACACCGAGCCGGGGGGGGCCAGCACCACGCGATCGGGCGGCACGCCGATCGCGTCGGTCACGCGCTCGGTCAGCTCCTGCTCGATCCGCTCGCGTGCCTCCGGGCGCTGCGCCCGGGTCTCCGCCACGATCACCAGCAGCTCGCTGCCGCTCGCCGGGTCGGGAGCGCCGAAGGCGACGACGCAGCCCTTGCGCACGCCCTGGGCCTGCGCCGCGGCCTCCTCGATCTCCTGCGGGACGTAGTTGCGGCCGCCCTTGATGATCAGGTCCTTGCGGCGCCCGGCGATGAAGATCTCGCCGTCGGCACGGTAGGCGAGGTCGCCGCTGTCGAGGAAGCCGCCGGCGGCCGTCATCGCGGCCGTCGCCTCGGGCTGCCGGTAGTAGCCCGAGGTCATCGACGGGCCGCGGAAGAGCAGGCGCCCGACCTGCCGTTCCGCGACCGGCGCTCCGGCGTCGTCCACCAGCAGGACCTCGTGCTCCGGCACTGCGACGCCGACCGACACGAAACGCAGCGCCGACCTGTCGTCCTCGGCAGCGGGCTCGGCGAGCCCGCCGCCCTCGAAGGGGCCGCGCCGCACGTGGTCGACGCGCGGCCCGCGACCGACCGGCGGGAAGCACAGACCGACGGAGTTCTCCGCGAGGCCGTAGACCGGCATCAGCGCCTCGCGCCGGAAACCGTACGGCTCGAAGCGGCGGGCGAAGCGCTCGAGCGTCTCCGGGTTCACCGGCTCGGCGCCGTTCAGCGCGCAGCGCCACGACGACAGGTCGAGGCCCTCGAGCGCCGCGTCCGGGATCTTGCGCGCCGCCAGCTCGTAGGCGAAGTTCGGCGCCGCCGACAGCGTCGCGCGGCGCCGGTGGATCGCCCACAGCCAGCGCTCGGGGCGCGCCAGGAACGAGAGCGGCGACTGGATGTCGATCGGGTAGCCCTGGTGCATGCAGAAGAGCCAGGAGCCGATCAGGCCCATGTCGTGGTAGAGCGGCAGCCAGCTCGCCCCGACGTCGGTCTCGCGCGCCTCGAGGCCGCGCCCGATCGCACGCACGTTCGCGAGCAGGTTCGCGTGCGTCAGCAGCACGCCCTTCGGCTGGCCCGTGCTGCCCGAGGTGTACTGGATGAACGCCGCGTCCTCGGCCGCGCCTTCGGGCGCCTCCCAGGGCGTTCCCTGCTGCGCCAGCTCGTCGGCCGTCGCGATCGCCCGCAGGCTGGGCACGCGCGCCTTCAGCAGCGCCGCCACCGGCCGCGCGCGGTCGATCGTGACGAGCGCCTTCACCCCCGCGTCCGCCAGGATCGCCGCCTGCCGCAGCGCGTACTCCTCCAGCCGGTCGAGCCGCACGGGGGGGTAGATCGGAACGGGGATGCCGCCGGCCGCCAGGACGCCCTGGAACGAGCGCAGGAAGTCGAAGCCGGTCGGCAGCACCAGCGCGACGGTGTCGCCGCGCCGCACTCCGCGCTCGCGAAGGCCGCCCGCGAGCGCGCGCGCGCCGTCGAGCAGGCCGCCGTAGCTGATCGTGTGTTCGCGGCCGTCGTCCTCGCGCATGTAGACGTGGGGCCGCTCGGGCTCGGCCAGCGCGCGCCGCCAGAGCGACTCGTGCACGCTGCGCGGCTCGCCCTCGAAGCGTCGCGCGGCCGCCAGCGCGCCGCCGGCCGCGGCCCTCGGCGGCGGGGCGGCGATCGGGCTCGCGCTGAGCGCCTGCGCCAGCGCCGCCGGCGAGTCGAGCGCCAGCACGCCCTCGTCGAGCGAGCGGCCGAAGACGGCCTCCAGGCGGGTGAGCAGTTCCACCCGCTCGAGGCTGCCGAGACCGACCTCGCGCTCGAGCGAGGCGTGGGCGCTGACGGCGGCGGCGGCGCGATGCCCCCCCGTCTCCCGGGCCAGCTCGCGCACGACGCGCAGCACGTTCTCGAGCCGCGGGTCGGGCGCGCTCGCCGCGCCGCTCTCGCTCATGCCGCGACTCTATACTGGCCTCCACGGAGGCGCGATGCTCGAGGTCGTCACGATGCGGGAGATGGAGCGGATCTTCGAGATCACCGACCGGCTCGGGATCCACCGGGAGGCGATCGTGGTCCCCCTGGGTCCCCGCAGCCCGGGTCGCGTGCGGCGCCTGCCGAACGGAAAGCTCGAGATCGTGGTCGACGGACAGGACCTCGACGGCTGGCTCGCCGGGCTCGAGCAGGCCCTGCGCGGCCTCGGCTAGCCGGCCTTCGGGGTCGCGGGCAAGGCCGCGAGAGCCGCCGCGTAGACGGCGAGGTCCGCTTCCGAGAACAGCACGAAACGCACGAGGCGGACGCGCGCCGCGCGCGCGAGCGCATCGGCTGCCACCGCGAGCGCCAGCGGCGCCGCCTGGCCGATCGGATAGCCGTAGGCGCCCGTCGAGATGCTCGGGAAGGCGATCGACTCGAGGCCGTGCTGCTCCGCCAGCGCGAGGCAGGCGCGATAGCAGGAGGCGAGCGTCTCGGGCTCGCCGCGCTCGCCGCCGTGCCAGACCGGGCCGACGCCGTGGATCACGAAGCGGCTGGGGAGCTCGCCGGCGCTGGTGATCACCGCCTGGCCGGCCGGCAGCGGCGCGCCGCCGCGGGCCGCGCGCACGGCCCGGCACTCCTCGAGGATGCGTGGCCCGCCGGCGCGGTGGATGGCGCCGTCGACCCCGCCCCCGCCCAGCAGGCTGGAGTTCGCGGCATTCACCACTGCGTCCGTCGTCTCGCGCGTGATGTCGCCGCGCACGAGCTCGAGGACGCCCGCGCCGATCTGCCGCCTCGCCGGCTCAGGCATCGCCGGATCGCCCGAAAAGACGAAAGGCGCGAGTCCGGCCCACTGGGGCCAGCCCGCGCCCTTCGAGAGCGTTCGGCCTACTTGCCGCCGAGGATCGCGTCCGTCGCGACCTTCGCGACGCGGAAGCGCAGGCGCTTCCGGGCCGGGATCTTGATCGCCTCGCCGGTCTGCGGGTTGCGGCCCATGCGGGCCTTGTAGCTCCGGACCACCAGCTTGCCGACGCCGGGGATCGTGAAGCCGTTCCTGGCTTCCTTGTACGAGAGCGCGGCCAGCGCCTCGAGGTAGGCCGCCGACTGCTTCTTGGTGATGCCCACCTTCTCGGCGAGCGTCCCCACGATCTTCGACTTGCTCATCGCCTTTGCTGCCATCGAGTCATTTCCTCCTGAGAATGGTGTTGCTGCTGGCGCCCCGAATCGGACAATGGCGGGCCATTGTAAGTGCGATCTCGGCGCGGCTGTCAAGGTGAATCCTCGCTCCGGGCCATGTCCCCCAAGGTCCGGAGGGCTGTCTAGCGGATCGGCTCCTCGCGGATCAGGAACACCGTCTCGCCCGGCCGGGCGAGGCCGAGCTGCTCGCGAGCGAGCTTTTCGATGGAGCGTGGATCCCTGCGCAGCGCCTCGATCTCCGAGGCGAGCCGCCCGTTTTCCACCCGTAGCGCCTCGACCTCCTGAGCCAGCGCGGCAGCCTTCTGCTTCTGGGCCATCAAGTAGAAGACCCCGCGATCGCCGAACAGGGCCCCGACCAGGAGGCCGGCGAGGGCCAGGACGGAGGTGATCGTGGCGGCCTTGCTCCGAAGGCTCGTCTCCGCCCGTGCTCGCCCGTCCCTCGCCATGGCCACAGCACCTGAGTCGATACTTGAGTTATTGGCCATAAAGTATCACAAATAAAGGATTCTCAGGCGCTCGCTGCCAGCCCGATCCGCTGCCCACCGCGCCGCGCCATCGCGACCTGGTACTGCTTCAGCAACGCCACCAGGTCGGCGTTCAGCTTGGTCAGGCGCCTCAGTCCTTTCTTGAAGTCGCGGTGGCGGCTCACCAGCTCGCGCGCCTCCGGGACCCGCTCGCCGGCCAGATACGCGAAGCCGCTGCCGGCGGCGCCCCGCGCCGACAGCACGTAGTAGGGGCCGTGGCGCTCGCCCTTCTGGCAGGCGCAGCTCGGCTTGCCGCACTGCGAGTAGCGCGCGAACAGCGAGCCCTGCAGCTGCTCGCGCAGCGTCAGCAGGCGCTCGACCAGCGCGCGCTGCTCCTCGAGCCGCGCGCGCACGCGCTGGCGCAGCCTCTCGGGATCGCTCACGCGCCGGCTCGCTGGTGGTCCCGCGTGTCTTGCAGCAACATCTCTAAAAAGTGCTGCAAGAATACGGAGCGCGCGCGGGCCTGTCAAGCGGAAAGACGGCGACGAACCGGCCGGCGGGCGCGCGGTATCATCGCGGCCGGCAAGGAAGGCCGCGGGCCCGCGCCGTGGGGGGCGCCCGTGGCACTGGAGCTTCGCGATGTGGCTGCTGAAGACGGAGCCTTCGGAGTACTCGTTCGCCGACCTGGAGCAGGCCGGCCAGGCCGTCTGGGACGGCGTCGCGAACCCGGTGGCGCTCAGGAACCTGGCGGCGATGAAGCCGGGCGAGCGCGTGATCGTCTACCACACCGGCGCCGAGAAGGCCGCGGTCGGCCTGGCGGAGGTGACGCGCGCCGCCTATCCGGATCCCAAGTCCCGCAACCCGCGGCTGCTGGTGGTCGAGCTGCGCGCCTGCGGCCCGCTGCCGCGGCCGGTTCCGCTCTCCGAGATCAAGGCGCAGGCGGTCTTCGCGGACAGCCCGCTCGTGCGCCAGGGGCGCCTTTCGGTAGTGCCGCTGACCGCGGCGCAGTGGAAGGCGCTCGGCGGGCCGGCGCGTTGAGCCGCCCGCTCGTCGTCCTGTGCACGATCGGCGACGCCGCCGCCGCGGAGGCGCTGGCCCGGGAGCTTGTCGAGGCGCGCGTGGCCGCTTGCGTCAACCTGACCGGCTCGGTCACCTCGATCTATCGCTGGCAGGGCGAGCTGCGGCGCGACGACGAGCGGCTGCTGTTGATCAAGACCAGCGAGGACCGCTTCGAGGCCCTGCGCGAGGCGATCCTCGCGCGCCATCCGTACGAAACGCCCGAGATCGTGGCGCTGCCGATCGTCGCCGGCCACGCCCCGTATCTCGCCTGGCTGGAAGAGAGCCTGCGCTAGAGATCCCGCGCCCCGCGAAGCCGACGAGGGCGGCTTCTAAACGGCCTCGAGCGAGCGGCGCAGGTCGGCGATCAGGTCCTCCGCGTCCTCGCAGCCGACGCTGATGCGGACCAGCCCGTCGCCGATGCCGAGGGCGGCGCGCTCGGCCGGCGTGTAGCCGGCGTGCGTCATCGTGGCCGGGTGGGAGATCAGCGTCTCGACGCCGCCCAGGCTCTCGCCGAGCGAGCACAGCCGCACGCGCGAGAGCAGGGCCCGCGCGGCCTCGAGGCTGCCGAGGTCGAAGGAGATCAGCGCGCCGAAGCCGGTCGCCTGGCGCTTCTGCACGGCGTGGCCCGAGTGGTCCTCGAAGCCGGGCCAGTGGACGCGGAGGACCTTCGGCTGCTCGCGCAGGAAGCGGGCCACGGCGCGGCCGTTCTCCTCGTGGCGCGGCATCCGCAGCGCGAGCGTCTTGGTGCCGCGCAACACCAGGAAGGAGTCGAACGGCGACAGGATCGCGCCCGCCGCGTTCTGAACGTAGCGCAGCCAGTCGGCGTGCGGCTGGTGCTTGAGCACCGCGACGCCGCCCACGCTGTCGGAATGGCCGTTCAGGAACTTCGTGGTCGAGTGCACCACGACGTCCGCGCCCAGCGACAGCGGCTTCTGGAAGAAGGGGCTCATGAAGGTGTTGTCGACCACGAAGATGGCCCCGCGGCGGCGCGCGATCTCGCCGAGCGCCTCGATGTCGCACACCTTCATCAGCGGGTTCGTCGGCGTCTCGATCCACAGCATGTCGAAGCGGCCGGCGGCGGCGTCGAAGGCCGCGGCGTCGCTCGCGTCGATGAACGCGAACTCGATCCCGTACTGCGCGAGCACCTTGGTGAACAGGCGGTGGGTGCCGCCGTAGACGTTGTCGGAGACGACCACGCGCTGGCCGGCCTTCACCAGCGTCAGCACCGCGTTGGTCGCCGCCATGCCCGAGGCGAAGCAATAGGCGTCGAGACCGCCCTCGAGCGCCGCCAGGTTCTTCTCGAGCGCCCGCCGTGTCGGGTTCTGCGTGCGCGCGTACTCGTAGCCCTTGTGCTGGCCGATGCCCTCCTGGACGTAGGTCGAGGTCTGGAAGATCGGTGTGGTGACGGCGCCGGTGGAAGGATCCGGCTCCTGCCCGGCGTGGATGCAGTCGGTAGCGAAGCCCATCAGCTCCTTCAGAGGTTCTCGAAGACTCCCTTGCCCAGGTAGCGCTCGAAGCCGTCGGCGAAGACGGTGACGACGCTCCTGCCCGGGCCGAGCCGGCGCGCCAGCTCGCGCGCGGCGTGCGCCGCGGCTCCGGACGAGCCGCCGAGCAGCAGGCTCTCCTTGCGCGCCAGCTCCTTGACCGCGGCGAAGGCCAGCTCGTCGGTCACGGTGGCGACCTCGTCCACCAGCCCGCGGTCGAGCGCCCCCGGCCAGTACGAGTTGCCGATGCCCTCGACCTTGTGGGGCCCGGCCGGCCCGCCGCCCCAGATCGAGCCCTGCGGCTCGACCAGCACGGCCCGCACGCGCGGGTCCTTCTCCTTGAAGTAGCGCGCGATGCCGGTGAAGGTGCCGCCGGTGCCCGCGCCGACCACCACGGCGTCCGGCAGCCGTCCGAGCTGGGCGTGGATCTCGGCCGCGGTCGTCCGGTAGTGGAAGTCCGGGTTGGCGCGGTTCTCGAACTGCTGCGGCACGTAGGCCCCGGGGATCGAGGCCGCCAGCTCCTTCGCCTTGGCGATGGCGCCCGGCATGCCCGCCTCGGTCGGGGTCAGCACCACCTCGGCGCCCAGGATGCCCATCACGATCGTCTTGGGCCCGACGAACTTCTCGGGCACCACCACGATCACGCGGTAGCCGCGGCTGTTGCCGATCAGGGCGAGGCCGACGCCGGTGTTGCCGGCGGTCGGCTCGACGATCGTGGCGCCCGGCTTCAGCTCGCCCGAGGCCTCGGCCGCGAGCACCATGCCGAGCGCGGCGCGGTCCTTGATGCTGCCGCCCGGGTTCAGGAACTCGAGCTTCGCGTAGACGTCGGCGGCCGCCTCGCCCACGTAGCGCTTCAGGCGCAGCAGCGGCGTCTCGCCGATCAGATCCAGGATCGATTCCGTGGCGTGCAGGCGGGTGGGTGGCGCGGTCGTCTCGGTCGTCATGCCGGCCGCGTAGTGTACCCCACGGGTAGCTGTGGCAAGATCGCGCGACCTCACGGGAGCCCGCCTTGCGACTCGACTTTCGCGCCGTTTCGATCTTCGCACTGCTGCTGGCGCCCGCCGCGGCCGGCGCCGATCTCAGCGTCGTCTCGATCGCCCCGCAGGGGGTGGTCGCCTCGCTCGAGCAGGCCGGCGAGGTGCGGGTCCTCTTCTCGGAGCCGATGGTGCCGGTGGGGCCGGCGCCCGGCGCTCCCTTCTTCCGGCTCGAGCCCGCGCTGCCGGGCAGCCTGCGCTGGGCCGGCAGCGACACCCTCGTCTTCACGCCGCGCCAGCCCCTGCCGCGCTCGACGCGGTTCCAGGTCACGATCGAGGCCGGCGCCACCGCCGTCTCCGGCGCACGCCTCGCGCGCGCGGTCGTCGGCAGCTTCACGACTCCGACGCTGTCCATCGAGCGCGCGCGCTGGTACCGCAGATCGGGCCGCTTCGACTCGCCGCTGCTGATCGAGCTGCGCTTCAACCAGCCGGTGAAGGCCGAGGACGTGCTGCCGCAGCTCGCCCTGTCGTACGCGTCGCACCCCTTCCTGGGGCCCGTCCTTGGAGATCGCGCGAAGCTCCACCTGCTCCGGCTCGACGAGAGGGCGGTCGCCGACTTCGAGGCCAAGCTCGTGCGGACGCGCGCCGTGGCAGAGGCCGGCGGCCGCCTGGAGCTCGCACCCGCCCGGGAATGGGACCGCGAGCGCTTCCCGGAAGACGAGCAGGCGATCGTGCTCGAGATCGGCGAGGCGCCGGCGCCGGAGGCGTGGTTGAACGCCCGGCTCGGGCCAGCGGCCCACGGCTCCGAGGGCACGGCCGGGCGCGGCAGCGCGCAGGACCAGTTGATCAAGCTGGAGCCCGCGTTCTTCGTGAACGGTCCCCGCTGCGCCCTCGCCTGCGACCCGGGCGACTGGAACCCGATCGGCTTCAGCCTGATGGTGCGGGTCGCGGCGCTGCAGGGAAGGCTGCGCGTGTACGACGTGACGGATCCCGGACCGCCGCAGCCGCTCCAGCCGAAGCCCGTGGAGCGCGAGGGCGACGACGGCTGGACGCCCGACTACGGCGACGGCTACGACTTCGACCGCGCCTCGAGCGTCGCGCTCGAGGACGTCGGCTTCAGCCTGCGCCCGGCGCGCAGCTACCTGGTCACCGTCGCGCGCGACGTGGTGTCCGCGGACGGGCAGACGCTCGGGTACACCTGGGCGGGCCTCGTCGAGAACTGGCACCGTCGCGCGTTCACCAGCTTCGGCTCGGGCCACGGCGTCTGGGAGGCGGGCGGCGGCCCGCTGCTGCCGTACTCGATCCGCAACCTGCGCTCGGTCGTCGAGTACGCGGCCCCGCTGACGCAGGACGCCCTGGTGCCGGCCTTACGCGAGCTCGAAGAGAAGAACTTCGAGCTGAAGCCGCCGGGCGCCGCGCGCACGCGCCGCCTGACGCCGACGCCCGATGCGCTGCAGGCGCTCGGCCTGGATCTCGCGCCGCAGCTGGGCCCCGCCCGCACCGGGCTCGTCTGGGCCGGGCTGCAGGAGGGCGAGCCGATCCCACGCGCGCCGCGCCGCCAGGACGCCGGCGTGCCGCGCTCGACGCTGGTGCAGGTGACGAACCTGGGCCTGACGGTCAAGGACAGCCCGCTCAACACCTTCATGCTGGTGACGCGGCTCGACACCGGAGCGCCGGTCGCGGGCGCCCGCGTCGCGCTGCGCTCCCTCGACAACGTCGTGCTGTGGCAGGGCGCCACCAACGCCTCGGGCCTGGCGATCGCGCCGAGCCTGCCGCTGCGGCCGGACGACCAGTACTGGAAGCTCAGCTACGTGGCGACCGCCGAGAAGGACGGCGACGTCGCCTACCTGACGAGCCGCTGGCACGAAGGGCTCGAGCCCTGGTACTGGGGGATCGACTACGACAGCTCCGAGGCGAAGCCGATCCTGCGCGGCAGCGTCTTCCCCGATCGCGGCGTCTACAAGCCCGGCGAGGAGGTGCGGCTGAAGGCGATCCTGCGCAGCGACACCAACCTCGGCATGAAGCTGCTGCCGCCGGCGACCGTGGCCGAGGTCACGGTGATCGACACCCAGGCCACCGAGATCGACAAGCGCAAGCTCACGCTCGGAGAGTGGGGAGGCGCCGACTGGACGCTGAAGCTGCCCGACGACGGACCGCTCGGCACCTATGCCATCACGTTGACGGTGGAGGGCCAGAACCGCGCGATCGACGGCCAGTTCCTGGTGGCGGCCTACCGGCGGCCCGACTTCCGCGTCGACGCGAACCTCGCCTCCGAGACCTCCGTGGCGGGCTCCACGCTGAAGGGCCTGGTCGACGCGCGCTACCTGTTCGGCGCGCCGATGGCGAAGCGGCCGGTGAGCTGGACGCTGGCACGCCAGCCGCTGTTCGAGGTGCCGACGCCGATCGCCGACGCGTTCCCCGCGGAGCGCTGGGCCTTCCTCGACCTCGAGACGGACGAGCAGGGGGCCGAGCTGTCGCGCGCGGCCGCCGAGCGCGTCGACGGGAAGGCGGCCGAGCTCGACGCGCAGGGCCGGCTCGCGCTCGAGCTGCCGACCGACCCGGGCCTGGGCCGCCCGTACCTCTACACGCTCGAAGGCGAGGTGACGGACGTTTCGCGGCAGGCGCTCGCGGGCCGCGCGAGCTTCCGCGTCGATCCCGCGCCCTTCTACCTCGGGCTGCGCCAGCCGCCGTTCTTCGCGCAGGCCGGGGGCAGCCTCGACACGGAGCTGATCGCGGCCGGTCTCGACGGCCTGCCGCGGCCCGGCGTCGCCGTCAGCGTGCAGCTCGTGCGGGTGCAGTGGACGAGCGTGCGCCGCGCCGAGGGCCAGGGCTTCTACACCTGGGAGAGCCAGCGCAAGGAGCTGCCGGCGGGCGAGTGGAGCGTGACGACGGCCGCCGCGCCGGCGCCGCTGTCGCTGCCGCTCGAGCAGGGCGGCTTCTACGTGCTGCGCGCGAAGGCGAGCGCCGAGGGAGGCCGCACCACGACGAGCGCCGTCTCCTTCTACGTGCTCGGGGCGGGCTACACCGCCTGGGCGCGCCACGACCACAACCGCATCGAGCTGGTGCCCGAGAAGAAGGCCTGGCGTCCCGGCGACACCGCGCGGGTGCTGGTCAAGTCCCCCTGGGAGAAGGCGACCGCCCTCGTGACTACGGAGCGCGAGGGCGTGCGCGCGTACCAGGTGTTCGAGCTCGGCTCCACGCAGCAGACGGTGAGCGTGCCGATCCTGGAGCGCGACGTGCCGAACGTGTACGTCTCTGTGCTGCTGATCAAGGGGCGCAGCGCGCCGTTCAGCGCAGAGGACAGCAGCGACCCCGGCAAGCCCGCCTTCCGCGTCGGCTACGCCGAGCTGGAGGTCGAGGATGCCTCGAAGCGGCTGGACGTGACGCTGTCGAGCGATCGCGAGGAGTACCGGCCTGGCGCCCGCGCGCGCATCGAGCTGCGCGTCGCAGACCGGCGCCGGCAGCCGGTCTCGGCCGAGGTCACTCTCTGGGCCGTCGACTACGGCGTTCTCTCGCTGACCGGCTACCGCACGCCGGACGTCAGGCGCAGCGTGTGGGCCGACAAGGCGCTGCAGGTGCTGACGCAGGACTCGCGCCTGAACGTGATCAGCCGGCGCGTGCTGGCCGACTCGAAGGGCGAGGCCCAGGGCGGCGGCGGCGGCCTGGAGTTCGGGCCCGGCCTCCTGCGGCGCGACTTCCGGCCGCTCGCCTTCTGGCTGGGCTCGGTGGTGACGGATGCCCAGGGTCGCGCAACGCGCGAGGTCGAGCTGCCTGACAGCTTGACCACCTACCGCATCATGGCCGTGGCCGGCGACAAGGCGTCGCGCTTCGGGTCGGCCGAGCGCGAGATCCGCACCTCGAAGCCCGTGCTGTTGCGGCCGACGCTCACGCGCTTCCTGACGCCGGGCGACCGCGCGCTGGTGGGCGCGGTGGTGGTCAACCAGCTCGCCCAGGGCGGCGCGGCGATCGTCACGTTGCGCAGCCTCGACCCCGCGGTGGTGGAGCTGACGCAGGACCCGGAGCTGACCCTCGAGCTGCCGCCGCGCGGACAGGCCGAGGCGCGCTTCGGCGTGCGCGCGAAGGCGCCGGGAGTCGCCCGCGTGCAGGTGTCGGTCAGGTTGCACGGCGAGCGCGACGCCTTCGAGGAGACGCTGCCCGTGCGCGTCGCGGAGCAGGCGATCGCGGTGGCGGCCTACGGCGAGGCGAAGCCCCGCGCGCAGGAGGCCTTCGAGCTGCCGCGCGACGCGCGACCCGAGGCGGGCGGCCTCACGCTGGAGCTCGCCTCGAGCGCGCTGGTCGGCCTCGGCGAGGGCGCGCGCTATCTCGTCGAGTACCCGTACGGCTGCGCCGAGCAGCGCGCCTCGGCCACGCTCGCCCTGGCGACCGCGGCGGAGCTGGGGAGCGCGTTCCGCCTCGAGGGCCTCGAGGGCGGCAAGCTCGCCGCCGCCGCGCGGTCCGCCGTCGAGGAGCTCGCCTCGTTCCAGTGCGGCGACGGTTCGTTCGCGTTCTGGAAGGGCGCCTGCCAGGGCTCGTCGCCCTACGTCAGCGCCTACGTGCTGCGCGTGCTGGCCGCGGCGCGGGCCGCGGGGCAGGAGGTCCCGCCCGAGGTGCTCGAGCGCGGCTACGACGCGCTCGAGGCCTCGCTGCTCTCGGCCGCGCCCGCGGACGCCGGGCCGCGTCTCGTCCGGCACGCCTCGCAAGCCCTCGCCGCGAGCGTGCTGGCTGAGGCGGGCCGCAACGTGGACAGCGCGCTGACCCGCCTCTACGCCGAGGCGGACAGGCTGCCCGTCTTCGCGCTGGCCCACCTGCTCGAGGCCGTGGGGGCGCGCGGCGAGCGCGGCCCGCGCCGCGACGACCTGCAGCGGCGTTTGTCGAACGCGATCCTCATCGAAGGCTCCGCCGCGCGCGCTTCCGAGGCCGACGACCCCGCGCTCGCCTGGCTCTGGAGCTCGAGCGTCCGCACGAGCGCGCTCGCGCTGCGCGCGCTGGTGCGGGCGAGCGCCGCCCCCGAGCTGCAGCCGCGGCTCGTGCGCGGCCTGCTCGACGCGCGGCGCCAGGGCCGCTTCGGCAACACCCAGGAGAACGCGGCGGCGCTCGAGGCGCTGTCGGCCTACTACCGCGCGCACGAGGCCGAGACACCCGACTTCAGCGCGCTGGTGAGCCTGGGGGCGCAGACGATCGCGCGAGCCGACTTCCGCCGCCGCGGCGCCGAGGCCGCGGTCAGCCAGCTCTCGCTGTCGGACCTGCGACAGCGCAGCGCCGCCGGCGAGCGGCTGCCGCTCGAGTTCGCGGTCGAGGGCACGGGCACCCTGCATTACGGCGTGCGTCTGCGGTACCTGCCGGCCGCGTCCGACCTGCCGCCGGCAGAGTCGGGCTTCTCGCTCGCGCGCAGCTACGCGCTCGCGCGCGAGGACGGCTCCGCCGCGGGCACAGCGCCGGCGCTGGCCTTCAAGGCCGGAGACCTGGTGCGCGTCACGCTCGCGCTGCGGCTGCCGAAGGAGCGCCGCTTCGTCGCGCTGCGCGACCCGCTGCCGGCGGGCTTCGAGCCCGTCGAGGCCTGGTTCGACACGACCGCGGCCCGGCTCGCGCGTGAGGTCGAGGCCGGAACGGAGGGCGAGCCGGCCGACTGGCTGACGCGCTACCGGCGCGGCGGCTTCGATCACGTGGAGCGCCGCGACGACCAGGTGCTGGCGTTCGCTACTCGCCTGGGCGAGGGCGAGCACGTCTTCAGCTACCTCGTGCGTGCGACGTCGGCCGGCAGCTTCCGCGCGGCCGCCGCCGGCGTCGAGGAGATGTACGCGCCCGAGGTCTTCGGGCGTACGGGCGCCGCCCTTCTGGAGGTTCGCCCCTGAGCCGGAGGCGCACCCGCCTGGCGCTGTGCGGGCTCGCGCTGGCCGGGGCGGCGTGGCTGCGCTGGGCCCCGCTGCCCGCGGGCCTGCTCGACACGCGCGGATTCCGCTCGACGCTGGTCGTCGATCGGGCCGGGCGCACGCTCTACGAGTCGCCCTCCGCGCTCGGCCTGCGCGGCCGGCCGCCGTCGCCCGAAGGCCTGCCGCGGGCGCTCGTGCAGGCGACGCTGGCCGCGGAGGACCGTCGCTTCTTCCTGCACCCCGGCGTCGATCCGCTGGCGCTCGCGCGCGCCGCCTGGAACGACCTGCGGGCCGGCCGCGTCGTCGAGGGCGGCTCGACGCTGACGCAGCAGACCGTGAAGCTGCTGCTCGCCGCGGGCGAGCCGCGGCCGCGCTCGCTCCGGGCCAAGCTGCGCGAGGCCTTGCTCGCGCTGCGCCTCGAGGCGCGGCTCGGCAAGCCGGAGATCCTGGGGCTCTACCTGAGCCTCGCGCCCTACGGCGGGCAGCTCGTCGGCGCCGAGGCCGCGAGCCGCGACTACTTCGGCGTCGGACCCGAGCTGCTGACGCCGGCCCAGGCCGCGTTCTTGGCCGGGCTGCCGCAGCGGCCGAGCGGCTTCGACCCGCGCCGCTCGTTCGAGCGCGCGCGCCAGCGCCAGCTTCAGGTGCTGGCGCGGATGCGCGAGGCGGGCGCGCTCGACGACGCCGGTCTGGCCGCGGCTCGCGCGGAGCGCCTGCGGCTGCGGCCCCGCTCGCGGCCGCGGCTGGCGCCCCACTTCATCGAGCGCGCGCTCGCGCAGGCCGGCGCCGGCGCCGCGCGCATCGAGACGACGCTCGACGCCGAGCTGCAGCGCGAGGTGGCCGGTATCCTGCGCGCCCACGCGCCGCGCCTCGCCGAGCACGGCGCCCGCAACGCGGCGGTGGCCGTGCTCGACAACGCGAGCGGCGGCTGGCTCGCCTGGGCCGGCAGCTCGGACTTCGACCCGGAGGCCCCGGGGGCGGCGATCGACGGCGTCGTCTCGCCGCGCCAGCCCGGCTCCGCGCTCAAGCCCTTCACCTACGCGCTCGCGCTCGAGCGCGGCTTCACGCCGGCGAGCGCGCTGCCGGACGTGCCGCAGCACTTCGCGACCGCCGAGCCGGGCGTCGCCTACGCGCCGCGGAACTACGACGGCCGCTTCCGCGGGCCGCTGCTGCTGCGCCCGGCGCTGGCGGGGTCCGAGAACGTGCCTGCCGTGTGGACGCTGTCGCGGCTCGGCGTGCCGCCGCTGCTGCGGCTGCTGCGCCGCGCCGGTCTCTCGACGCTGGACCGCGCCGCCGACCACTACGGCCTGGCGCTGACGATGGGCGACGCCGAGGTGCGGCTCGACGAGCTGGTCGCCGCCTACGCGAGCTTCGCGCGCGGCGGCCGCCGCGCGGCGCCGAGGCTGCTGCGAGGCTTCGCCCGCGGTGGCGGCGTCGAGTTGCTGCCGGGGCAGGCGCAGGTCCCGCTCGTCTCCGAGCGCACCGCCTTCTGGGTCGCAGACGTGCTGTCGGACGCCGACGCCCGCGCCTGGGCCTTCGGCCGCGGCGGCAGCCTGGAGCTGCCCTTCCGTGTCTGTGCCAAGACGGGGACCTCGAGCGCCTATCGCGACAACTGGACGCTCGGCTTCACGCGCGAGGTGACCGTGGGCGTCTGGGTCGGCAACCACGACCGCAGCCCGCTGCGCGCCTCCTCGGGCGTCACCGGTGCCGCGCCGATCTTCCGCGACGTGATGCTCGCCGCCCAGCGGCGCGCGCGGGGAGCGGCGGCGGACGAAGACTGGCTGCACGCCCCCGAAGGACTCGAGCGGCGGCCGGTCTGCGCGCTCTCCGGCCTGGAGGCCGCGCAAGCGTGCCCGCGCACCCGCAGCGAGTGGCTGCCGAGCCGGGGCCGGCGCCCGGCCTGCTCGTGGCACCGCGAGGCGGAGGGCCGCAGCGTGACCGTGTGGCCGGCCGAGTACCGGGCCTGGGCCGCGGCGGCGGGCCTCGTGGAGCGGCTGCCCGCGACGGCGCGGCCGGGCGCGCCTCGCGCCTCGGCCGAGCGCGCGGGGCTGCGCATCGTGAACCCGCCTCAGGGCGCCGTCTACCTGGTCGACCCGACCCTGCGCGCCGAGTTCCAGACGCTGCCCTTACGCGCGGCCGCCCCCGACCGGCAGGCGCCGCTGCGCTGGTCGATCGACGGCCGCGCGCTCGGTGCTTCGCCGCCCGATGCGGCGCTCGAGTGGCCGCTCGAGCGCGGGCGCCACACGATCGAGGTCAGCGACGGCCGCGGCCGCGCCAGCGCCAGCGTCGTCGTGAGATAGCGATGGGCCTGCGGCTGGTGGTGGTGGCACGCCTGTCGGACGCCAAGCTGCGCTCGAAGCTGCGGCCGCTGCTCGAGTTGCCCGAGATCGAGGAGCTGGCGCTCGTGCGGCGGCGGCCGCTCGCGCTCGATCGCGTGGCGAACCTCTGCCCGCCCGCGGCGCTCGCCGACGCCGCGGCGCTCGCCGAGCCGCTTCGCGTGCTCTCGCTGCTGCGCCGGTGTCTCCGCCGGCCGCGGCCCTCGGCCCTGATCGCCTTCTACTTCGTCCCGCACGTGGCCTACATCGAGACCGCCCGCCGCCTGTTCGGAATCCCGACGATCCCGGTCGCGATCTCGGCCGAGGACGTCGAGCGGGCCGCCAGCAGTCCCTTCTACGCACGCGCCCTGCGCGAGGCTCACGCCGTGGGCGTGCGCGGCGAAGGCTCGCGTCAGCGGCTGCTCGCGAGCGGGCTGCGGGCGGATCGCGTCTTCGCGCCGCCCAACACGTTCGAGGCCGGCCCGTTCGAGCCGCGGCCCGAGGCGCGCCTCGAGCACGAGCTCGTCTACGTGGGCGACCTCGTGGAGGTGAAGCGCCTCGACTGGCTGCTCGAGGCCGTCGCGGCCGCCCGGCGGACGCTGCCCGGCCTGCGCCTCGCGCTCGTGGGCGACGGGCCGCTGCGGCCGGCGCTCGCGGCGCGGGCGGATCGGCCCGACCTGCGCGGCGCCGTGAGCTTCCTGGGCGCGCTGCCGCCCGACGGGGTCGCGCACGCGCTGCGGGCCTCGCGCGCGCTCGTGCTCAGCTCGCGCTACGAGGGCCTGCCGATGTCGATGCTCGAGGCGTTCTGCTGCGGCGTGCCCGCGATCGTGCCTGACGTCGGGGACGTCGGCAGCGTCGCCCGCGACGGTGAGAACGCGCTGGTCCTGGGCGCGCCCAGCGTCGCCGCCTACGCCGCGGCGATCGAGCGCCTGCTGGGCGACGGCGCGCTGCGCGCGCGGCTCGCGCAAGGCGCCCTGCGCACGCGCGAGAGCGTCCTGCGCGGGTCCTCGCTCGAGGCCGGCGCCGCGGCCTGGCGCGCGGCGCTGCGGGGGTTGTAGCGCGATGTGCGGGATCGCGGGCATGCTGTCGTACGACGGGCCGCCGCCGACGCAGGAGGCGCTCTCGCGCATGCTGGCGACGCTCGTGCACCGCGGGCCCGACGACGAGGGCCAGCACGTCGACGGGCCGGTCGCGCTCGGCGCCCGCCGGCTCTCGATCCTCGACGTCGAGGGCGGCCACCAGCCGATCTCCAACGAGGACGGCTCGGTCTGGGCCGTGCAGAACGGGGAGATCTACAACTACCGCGAGCTGCGGGAGCAGCTGCTCTCGCGCGGGCACCGGCTGCGCACCACGAGCGACACCGAGACGCTGGTGCATCTCTACGAGGACGCCGGCGACGACTTCCTGGCCGAGCTGCGCGGCATGTTCGCGCTGGCGCTGTGGGACGCGCGGCGGCGCCGCCTGCTGCTCGCGCGCGACCGCCTGGGGATCAAGCCGCTGTACGTGCACGAGAACGCGGCCGGCCTGGTGTTCGGCTCCGAGCTGAAGGCGCTGCTCGCTTCCGGGCGAGTGCCGCGCGAGATCGATCCCGCCGCGGTGCGCGACTACGCGCAGCTGCTCTACGTGCCGGCGCCGGCTGCCATCTTCCGCGGCGTGCGCAAGCTGCGGCCCGGCCGGCTGCTGGTCGCCGAGGCGGGCGGCAGCCGCGAGCGGGCGTACTGGGCGCTCGGCGGCGAGCCGAGCGACCGCGCGCCGCTCGAGGACCAGCTCGAGCGCTTCCGCGATCTGTTCGAGGAATCGGTGGCGCTCCACATGCGCTCGGACGTGCCCTACGGCGCCTTCCTGTCGGGCGGCATCGACTCGTCGGCGGTGGTCGGCACGATGGCGCGCCTGCAGCCGGCGCCGGTGCGCACGTTCTCGATCGGCTTCCGCTCGGGCCGCTTCGACGAGCGCCATTGGGCGCGCCTCGTCTCGCGCCGCTTCGGCACGCAGCACGAGGAGTTCGTGGTCGAGCCCGACGCCTTCTCGCTGCTCGGGCCGCTCGGCGAGAGCTTCGACGAGCCGTTCGCCGACGCCGCCTTCCTGCCGACCTACGTGCTCTCGGGCCTGGCGCGCCGGCAGGTCAAGGTGGTGCTGACCGGCGACGGCGGGGACGAGCTCTTCGCCGGCTACGACCGGCACCGCTTCGAGCGCTGGGCCGAGCTCGCCGCGCGCCTGCCGCGACTCCTGCGGCGCGGCCTGCTGGCGCCGCTGCTGGGCGCGCTCAGGCTGCCGGCCGACTGGAGGAGCGCCGACGTGCTGCGGCTCGCGCGCCGCAAGCTCGACCTGCTCGAGCATCCGTCGGACGAGCGCTACGCGCGCAACTTCCTGTCGTGGAGCCCTGCCGAGTTCCGGGCGCTGGCGGGGCCCGCCCTGCGGGCGGCGGGCGACGGCGAGCTGCCGCGCCGTTTCGCGGGCGTGATGGCCGAGGTCCCCGGCGCGGACTTCATCGGCCGCCGCCTGCGGCTCGACACGCTCACCTGGCTGCCCGACCAGATGCTGACCAAGGTCGACCGCGCGACGATGGCCCAGAGCCTGGAGGCGCGCGTGCCGTTCCTGGACCAGCGGCTGGTCGAGTTCGCCTTCGCGCTGCCCGAGGAGAGCAAGTTCGCCTTCGCCACACTGAAGCGCTTCCTGAAGCTGGCCTTCGCGGAGCTGCTGCCCGCGGAGCTGCTGCGGCGCCCGAAGCACGGCTTCGAGGTGCCGATCGACGAGTGGCTGCGCGGGCCGCTGCGCGAGCGGCTGCGCGACGAGCTGCAGCCGGCGCGGCTCGCGCGCCACGGCTTCTTCGAGCCGGCCTTCGTCGGGCGGTTGCTCGCCGAGCACGAGCAGCGGCGCCGCAACCGCAGCCGCGAGCTGTTCCTGCTGCTGGTTTTCGAGCTGTGGTACTCTCGCTGGACGGCATCCGCATGAAGGCGACCCTCCACGTCGCGCTCGCCGCCGCCCTCTGCTCGTGGGCCTGCGATCGGCTGCCCGGCGGTCAGCCGAAGCAGGAGCAGGGCGCCGCCGGCGACGCCGGCCGCAGCGAGGTGCGCGCGCTGATCGACTCGGGGCAGCCCGACGCGGCGCTGTCCCGGCTCGCTGACGCCTCGGGTCCCGATGCTCTCTACCTGAAGGGACTCGCCTGGGCGAAGAAGGCGGAAGCGTCGCCGGCGGTTCCCGGCGGCATGAACCCGGAGCAGATGGAAGCGCTGAAGGCCTTGGAAGCGGCGATCGCGGCCAAGCCCGAGTTCGCCGTTGCCCAGTTGGCGCTGGCCGAGCTGCTGGCGCCGCTCTCGAAGGAGCGCTTCGCGCCGCCGCCCCCCGGGCGCAAGCGTCCGGCCAAGCCGGCGTCCCCCGAATCGCCTCCGCCGGGCGCCGAGGTGGACGTCAGCCCGGAGCGCGTGATCGGCGCCTACCGAGCGGCGGCGCAGGCGGACAAGGCGTCGCTCGAGCCGATCGAGAGGCTGGTCGCCTTCGCCAGCGAGATGCAGCGCTTCGACGACGCCGAGTGGGCCTTCCGCGAGCGGCTGGCGCGGCAGAAGGAGAAGGCCGAGCCGCACGTCGCCTTCGGCGACTTCCTGGCGGGTGTCCGAGGCGACCGCGCGCGCGCGATCGAGCAGTACCAGCTCGGCCTCGTCTGGTCGCCCAACGAGCCGACGATCAAGGAGCGGATCGCCGAGATCTACATCGCGATCGGCGACGAGCACCTCGAGAAGCGCGCCTACGCCTCGGCCGAGGCCGCCTACGCCGACGCCCAGAAGTGGGTGCCGCCCGGCAGCTCCTTCTCGGCGCTCAAGGTGAAGGACGCTCTCGCCCGCCTGCGCGCGATGCGCGCGCGCTAGCCTCCCCCGCCGGCCTCAACCGATCTGCGTCGAGCGCACCAGCCAGCGGACGGCCTCGCGGCCGTCCTCGTCCATGTCCAGGAAGTCGACGCCGAACTGCGAGTTGCCCGCTTCGCGGACGACGCGGCCGCGGCCCGTGACCCGCGTTCCGCCCTCGATCTGGAAGGCGAAGCTCAGGTGCTGTCCGAGCCTGAGCGGCAGCGCCGTCTCGAGCAGCATGCCGTTGGCGCTGACGTTGATCGAGCGCGCGCTCGCGTCGCCGAACAGCTCCGCGCCGATCCCCGCCTCGATCGCCAGCCGGATCGGCAGGCGCACCTCCTGGCGGCTCGCGACCCGCAGCAGCCGCTGCAGCCGGTCGTCCCAGCCCGCGTCGGGAGGCAGCCGCAGGATCGCGTTGACCCCGGCGTCAAGCAGCTCGAGCTCCAGCGGCTGGAAGTCGCCGAACGCCAGCACCGCCAGCGAGCGGCCCTGGGTCAGCGGGTCCGCGCGGAGCTCGCCGACCACGCGGGCCACGTGGGGCAGGTCCCGGTCGATCAGGATCAGCTGGGGGCTGACGGCCTTCGTCAGCTTTCGCAGCTCGTCGAGGGACTTCGCCTTGAAGCGATCGACTCCGGTACGACCCAGGAAGGTGTTCGCGAGCAGGCGGCTCAGGTCCTCGCTGGACCAGACGATCACTCGGAGCATGCGACCTCCCGAGGCGGCGCCGTGCCCGCCGCCGGCCGGATTCTGACGGGGCTCTCGCGGCCTGTCGAGGCTCGGCCGGCCGCGGCGTGACGCGGCTCACGCCGCGCCGGGCTAACGCTCGAACGCCAGCGCCGCCTCGATCGGCTTGCCTTCGGCCTGGGCCGGCGGATCGAGGCCGAGCAGCGCGCACAGCGTCGGGGCGAGCTGGATCTGCCGCACCAGGCCGAGCGGCCGCGCCGCCACCCCGGGGCCGGCGACGCTGAAGGCCGACTGCGCCTCGCGGACGAAGACGCTTCCCAGGTGATCGCCCCGCGGGCGCGCGGACTCGCTCCGCGGCCCCGACAGCGCCGCTGAGAGCAGGACGCCGGGCGCCGGGTCGAGGTAGAGGTCGCCGCCGGCGGGACCGCCGAGGCCGCCTGCGCCCGCGGCGCGCGGGTCGACGGCCCCCGCGAGCAACGGACGGCCGGTTTCCGCGTCGCGCGCCGCGAGCAGCGCCTCGGCCGCCGCGCGCCGCACCTCGGCTTCCGCCCCGGGCGGAACCGGCCCTCCGCGCGCCTGGGTGTTGACGAGCAGGAAGCCCGAGTTGCCCCCGTGGTAGACGGCCCGGCTCCGCGCGAGATCGAGGCCGCCGTCGGGGAGCAACTGCACGAGCCCCGCTTCGCCCAGGGCGACGTTCGGACGGAAGAGGCGGTCGGCGCCGCGCTGCCCGTGGTCGGCCGCCACCGCGATCACGGCGTCGGGACCCGCGTTCTCGATCACGCGCGCGAGGTAGCCATCGACCGCGCGCAGCACCTCGTCGAGGTAGGGGCGCAGCCGGGCGGCCAGCGCCGGGTCGTGCGATGGCAGGCCGGGCGCCAGGAAGCCCCCCCAGAGGTGCTCGGCCTCGTCCGGGTAGGGTAGATACGCCACCAGCAGGTCGGGAGCGGTGCGCAGGGCCACGAAGTCGGCGAGACGGCCGAACTGTCGGATCACCAGCGCGACGCTCTCGAGATACCGCTGCTCGGCTCGGCCGTCGCCGCCGCGGTCGAGCGTCGGGCCGAGCGCCCCCTGCGAGTAGAGCCAGGAGGCTCCGTTGCCGAGGAAGCCGCCGGTCGCGGCGAACGCGGCGCGCTCGAGCTCCGGCCGGCTCGCGCGCAGCAGATGCGGCGGCATCTGCAGCAGCAGCAGACTCGAGGCGTCGGGCGCGAGCTCGTAGAGGCGCAGGAACAGGGCGGCCTCGCCGCCGCCGACGCGGAGCCGCAGCGAGCGGAAGGCCCCCGCGTCGGCGCCGCGGGCCGGCTCCGGCTTGAGCACGACGCCGGCGGCCGGGTCCTTGTCGAGCGTGACGAGCAACGAGTCGAAGCCTCCGCTCGGGTCCTTCGGGTCGTCGAACAGCAGGCCGTCCACCGTCGCGCCGGCGGCCTCGAAGCCCAACTCGAGCGCCGGGCCGGCATGCTCGGGCAGCGGGCCCAGCCAGCCGGAGGCCGGGCGAGGCCTGAGCGCGTCGGCGCCCAGGGCCCGGGCGGCCGCGCGGAGGCTGCCGTAGCCGTCGAAGAGCAGCAGGCTGCGCGCGAACGAGCCGCCGAACCGGCGCTCCTGGAGGTACGGCTCGAACGGGTAGGACAGCGGCGCGGACGCGACGCTCGCACGCAGGCCCTGGCGCGCCGCGCTGACCCAGATCGGCTCGACCCTGAGGCCGGTCGAGCTGTAGCCGTCGGCCTCTTCCGCCACGCTCGCGCCGGCCACGCCCAGCACGTTGCCGGCGATGCCGCTGCGGTCGCCCCAGGTCCCGGTGAAGAGCGCGGCGTGCGCGGCCGCGGTCTTCTGAGGCAAGTTGCCCGCGCTGCCGCTGGCCGTGGCGCCCCGCGCGCGCAGGCGGGCGAGCGCCGGCATCAGGGCCCGCGCGACCGCGTCGTCCATCAGCTCCGCGCCGGCTCCGTCGAGGCTGAGCAGCACGCCCTTCGCGGCGCGGCGCACGTAGCGGAAGCGGAAGCCGGCATCGAGCGCCGGCCGGCCCGCATCCTCCCAGGCCGACTGCCAGAGCGACGCGGTCAGCCCGATCGCGCCCGAGACGCGCTCGACGACGCTCGCGCCCTCGCGCTCCCACATCTCGGAGTAGTAGAGGTCCGAATAGCGCTCGTCCTCCGGCGTCTGCGCGAGGTCCTGGCCCGAGGCGGACTCGAGGTCGGAGGCGAGCGCCTGCCGCGAGCGCTGGAAGCTGGCGAGCAGCACCTCGAAGACGGCCTCCGAGGGCTTCGCGATCCGGCGCACGGGGCGGGGCGCGATCCGCTTCTCGAGCTGGCGCTGGAAGCGCTCGACCAGCTCGCTCTCCCAGCGCCCGTGGACACCCTGCTGTCCGCTCAGCTGGCCGTCGTAGTTGGTGGCCGCGTGCAGCGGCACGTGGGCGTCGCTCGCGTAGTGGCCGAGCGCGGCGGCCAGCGGCAGCGCCCGCTCGAGCGCGCCCTGGCGCAGCGCCGCGACCAGCTCCGCGTACACCTCCGCCGCCTTCCAGGGCACGCGCCCGCGCTCGCGCGCCGCCTCGCCGTGGCGCGCGAGATGCTCGGCCTCGACGCGCGGCAGGTCGGGGAAGGGGTAGGCGCCGAAGCTGTCGAGGTCGAGGAAGTGGTCGGGGTCGGCCGACCCCGAGCGGCGCAGGTCGGGATCGACGGAGTGCTCGGCGAGCCAGGCGCGGTTCGCCTCGAAGACCACTCGCAGCGGTCCGGGGGGCAGCGCGTCGACCGCGCGGCCGTGGATCAGGCGATGCGCCGTGAAGCCCCAGGCGCGCGCCGGCAACGGCGCCGCCAGCAGCAGAACGAGCGCGAGCAGGGCCCTGCGTGGGGGCATCGTGGAGCTTAGTGCCCTGGTCCGCAAGTACGGTGCGCACCGAGAACGCCGAGGCGCCCGGCTGGCAAGGCGCGAGGAGGGCGCAGATCGGGAATCTGCAACCGACGAGCAACGCAGCCAGCCGGGATGCATCGGCGTTCGAATGCCAGCGTATTCGCGGATCCGGGCACTCAGCGCACCAGGATGGCGAGGACCTGCGGCTGGCCGCCCCGCAGCACGACGGCGCGCAGCTCGTTCGCGGCCTGCAGGCGTGGCCAGAGCCCGATCAGCGTCGGCAGGCCGTCGATCCGCACGTCGTTGATCGAGGTCAGCACGTCGCCGGCGCGCAGGCCGACCTCGGCCAGCAGCGTGCCCTCGGGCACGCGCGCGAGCGTGAACCCCTCGACGCGGCCGTCCACGGTGTGCGGGCGCAGCGCGGTCTCGGCCAGGATGCGCGGCATCTCGGAGGCGAGCCGGCGCTCGAGGTCCGCGCGCGAGAGGACCCGCAGCTCCGGCGTCGGCGACGCGGCGGGCGCGGGCTCCGCCGCCGTTTCGGCGCGCGGCGCCGGCGCGGCGGGCCGGGGGAGCGCGGCGCGGGAGTCTCCCGCCAGCGGGACCTCCACGCGCACGCCGCCGAACTCCATCACGACGCCCGAGGCCCCGATCGAGACCAGCGTCCCGCCGAAGGCCGAGTCGCCGGGGGCGAGCGTGCGCGTGCGCCCCTCCGAGCGCAGGATCGCCGCGCCGCGCGCCGGGTCGTGCGCGCGCACGAGGCCGACGAGGGCGAGGTCGGGAGGAGCGGCGGTCAGCAGCAGGCCTGCCAGGAGCGCCAGGGCCATGGGGCAATGGAGTATAGTCCACGCGCCCCCATGACCCGGCGCTACTCGCTTCCCGCTCCGCCGGAGGCGCCGGCTCCGCGGCTTCGCGAGCGCCTGGCCCGCTACCTCTTCGCGACCTGGCCGGGCCGCATCCTGGTCGCCGCGCTCGGCGTCTGGGTCTTCGAGGCCGTGGTCGGCCTGCCCGAGCCGCTCGCCGCGCTCGACGCGCTGCTGCTGATCGCGTTCGGCGCCTTCCCGCTCGCGCGCTGGCTGATCAAGAAGCTGCTCTGGCGCATCCGCACCAAGCTGATCGTCTCGTACCTGTTCATCGCGGTGGTGCCGGTGCTGCTGCTGGTGCTGTTCTTCCTGATCGCGGGCCTGATCGCGCTGACGCTGGTCGGCTCGTACATGGTCGCCGGACAGCTCGGCCGCTCGACGCTGCAGCTCGAGGCGGTCGCGCAGACGGCCGTCGCCGCCGTCGATCCGGCCGCGAAGCTCGACGCCCCGCAGCTCGGCGCGCGCCTGCAGGCCGCGCGCACGGTGCATCCGAGCCCGGCCTTCACGCTGCTGCGCGGCACGGCGGTGGTGGTCGCCCTCGGCGACGCGCCGCGCGAGCTGCCGCCCTGGATCCGCGACAAGGGCCGCTTCGCCGGCTTCGTGCGGGTGGACGACAGCACGGCCGTGCTGCGGGTCGTCTCCCGGCAGGCCGAGCTGACGCTTCTGCTCCAGGTGCCGGTCGACGAGCACCTCGCTGGAGTGGTGGAGGAGCGCACCGGGCTGCGCCTGACCACGGACTCGCGCAGGTTGCGGGGGCGTGCCGAGAGGCGGGAAGACCGGGAACCCGGCATCCAGGTGCGCCTCGGCCCGCCGCCGGGGGAGCGCGCGATGCACTCGGTGGCGATCGTCGACGCCGTCGACTGGAAGACCGGCAACCTCCAGCTCGAGCCGCTGCCGGTGACGCTCGACCTGATGAAGGTGATCGAGCGCCTGTCCCCGGCCTCGCGCGAGCTGTCGAGCACCGTGCTGGTGCAGGCGCTCGGGGTGGTCGGCGCCTTCTTCCTGGTCGTCTACTGCGTCGCGCTGGGCGTCGGCCTGCTGCTGGCTCGCTCGATCACGCGCGGCGTGCACGAGCTGTCGAAGGGCACGGAGGGCCTGCGCCGCGGCGACCTCGACACCTTCGTCAAGGTGACGAGCCGCGACCAGCTGGGCGAGCTGGCGGAGTCCTTCAACGTGATGGCGAGCGGCCTGCGCGACCTGATGCGCGAGAACGCCGAGAAGCAGCGGCTCGAGGAGGAGCTGCGCATCGCGCGCCAGATCCAGATGAGCCTGCTGCCGCAGGGCGCCGTCAGCCTGCCCGGGCTGCGCATCGCGGCGCTCTGCCTGCCGGCGGCCGAGGTCGGCGGCGACTACTACGACCTGCTGCCGCTCTCGCCGACGCGCATGGGCGTGCTGGTCGCCGACGTCTCCGGCAAGGGCACCTCGGCCGCGCTCTACATGGCCGAGCTGAAGGGGCTGATCCTGTCGCTCTCGCGCATCCACGAGTCGCCCGCGCGCCTGCTGCAGGAGGCGAACAGCATCCTCGCCGCCAACCTGGACTCGCGCTCGTTCATCACGATGACCTACGCCGTGGCGGACGTGGAGAAGCGCACGCTGCGCTACGCCCGTGCGGGGCACAGCCCGATCCTGCAGCTCGAGGCCGCCAGCGGGCGCACGCGCGTGCTGGCGCCCTCGGGCCTCGGGCTCGGCATCGACCGCGGCGACACCTTCGACCGGGTGCTGGAGGAGGCCTGTGTGCCGCTCGCCTCGGGCGACATCTTCCTGTTCTTCACCGACGGCCTCTCCGAGGCGATGAACCTGCGTTCGGAGCTCTTCGGCGAGCGGCGGCTGCGCGACCTGCTGGAGCAGGGCGAGTCGCTCTCGAGCGAGGAGCTGAAGGAGCGCATCCTGGCCGAGATCCAGCGTTTCGCCGAGGGCGCGGCCCAGCACGACGACCTGACCCTCGTGATCCTGAAGGTGGTATGAAGCATGCAAAGCCGTTTGCGTTGCTGCCGCTGATGGGCGCCCTGGCGGCGCCCCTCCTCGCCCAGGCCCCCGCGGAGCTGGTGCTGCGCGGCGGCCACGTCTGGCCCGGCCGCGGACTGCCCGCCGCGACGGCGCTCGCCGTCTCCGACGGCAGGGTGGTCGCGCTGGGCGACGACGCCGCGGTCGCCGGCCTGGTGGGGCCGCGCACGCGCGTCGTCGAGCTGCGCGGGCGCCTGGTGGTTCCCGGCTTCAACGACGCTCACGTGCACTTCCTCGACGGCGGCTTCGGGCTGCTCTCGGTCGACCTGCGCGACGCGCGCGACGAGGCCGAGCTCGGGCGGCGCGTCGGCGCCCACGCGGCGACGCTGCCGAAGGGGACCTGGGTCCTGAACGGCAACTGGGACCACGAGTCGTGGCCCGGCGGCGCGCTGCCGACCCGGCGCGGGCTCGACGCGCTGACGCCGGAGCATCCGGTCTTCGTCAACCGCCTCGACGGCCACATGGCGCTCGCCAACTCGCTGGCTCTGAGGCTCGCCGGCATCAGCCGCGACACGCCGGACCCCGCCGGCGGCACGATCGTGCGCGACGCGGCGGGCGAGCCGACGGGCGTCCTGAAGGACAACGCGCAGGACCTGATGTACCGCGTGTTGCCCGAGCCGAGCCGGGAGATGAACCTGCGCGCCGCGCGCGCGGCGCTGCGCGAGGCGGCCCGGCTGGGCGTCACCTCGGTGCAGGACAACTCCTCGATCGACGCGCTGCCGACCTACCAGCAGCTGCGGGCGCAGGGCGAGCTCAGCGCCCGCATCGACGTCTGGCGCCCGATCTCGGCGCTGGGCGCGCTGGAGGCCGCCGGCGTGCGCAGCGGCCTGGGCGACGACTGGATCCGCGTCGGCGCGCTCAAGATCCTGTCGGACGGCTCGATGGGAGCCGGCACTGCCGCCTTCTACGAGCCGTACGCCGACGAGCCCGGCACGCGCGGCCTGCTGCTCTACCCGGAGGCCGAGCTCGGGCGGCTGATCCTGGAGGCGGACGCGGCGGGCTTCCAGCTCGCGGTGCACGCGATCGGCGACCGCGCGAACGCGCTGGTGCTCGACGCCTTCGAGCAGGCGGTGGCGCAGAACGGCGCGCGCGAGCGACGCTTCCGGATCGAGCACGCCCAGGTGGTGCGGCGCGAGGACCTCGCGCGCTACAAAGCACTCGGCGTCGTCGCCTCGATCCAGCCGTCGCACTGCATCGACGACATGCGCTGGGCCGAGAAGCGGATCGGCCGCGAGCGCTGCCGCCTCGCCTACAACTTCCGCTCGTTCACGGCCGCCGGCATCCCGGTCGCCTTCGGCACCGACTGGTACGTGGAGCCGCTCGACCCGCGGCTCGGCCTCTACGCCGCCGTCACGCGCGAGCTGCCCAAGGGCGGACCCGCCGGCGGCTGGTTCCCCGAGGAGAAGCTGAGCCTCGAGGAGGCGCTCGATCTCTACACGCGTGGCTCGGCCCATGCCGAGGGGACCGAGGCGCGCAAGGGCACGCTCGAGGTCGGAAGGCTCGCGGACCTCGCCGTGTTCGCGGCCGACCTGTTCCGCCTCGAGCCGCGCGCGATCCTGGAGACGCCGGTCGACCTGACGCTGGTCGGCGGGCGCGTGGTCTTCGAGCGCGCCCCTTGAGCCGGGACGCCGAGCTCGCGGCGCTCGAGGACCGGCTCGGCCATCGCTTCGCGGAGCGCGGCCTGCTGGAGCAGGCGCTGACCCACAGCAGCCGCTCGAAGGAGCTGCTGCTCCCGTCGGCTCCCGACAACGAGCCGCTGGAGTTCCTCGGCGACGCGGTGCTGGGCTTCCTGGTCGCGGAGCTGCTCCACCGGCGCGACCCCTCCGGAGACGAGGGCAGCAAGACGAAGGCGCGCGCGGCGCTGGTGTCGCGCGCGGCCCTGGCGCGCCAGGCCGAGGCGCTCGGGCTGCCGGAGCTGCTGCGCTTCGGGCGCGGCGAGGAGCGCGCCGGCGGCCGCCACAAGGCGGCGCTCTGGGCCGACGCCTTCGAGGCCGTGCTGGCCGCGCTTTACCTCGACGGCGGCCTGGCGGCCGCGCGGCGCCTGGTCGAGGCGCGGATGGGCACGCTCGCCGGCCAGGCGGCCCTGGACCGGAGCGACGCCAAGAGCGCGCTGCAGGAGCTGTTGCAGGCGCGCGGCGAGCCGGTGCCCGAGTACGTGGTCGTCGAGGAGCTGGGGCCCGCCCACCGCAAGAGCTTCCGCGTGGAGTGCCGGCTGCCTGCGGGCCTGATGGCCGTCGGTGAGGGCTTCTCGAAGAAGGCGGCGCAGCAGGAGGCCGCGCGAGCGGCCCTGCAGCTCTTGCGGGGCGCCTCGGCCGACTGAGAAGCGGGCTGCCCTGGGCTTGCGGCGGCGCTAGCCCGCGAGCAGGGCCGGCAGCTCCTGGACGAAGGCGCCGCGCGCCAGCACGCGGGTGCAGCCCGCCTCCAGGCCGGCCCGCGCCAGCTCGCCGTCGACGTGGCTGACGAAGCCGATCACGGGCAGCGCGGCGGCCGCGGCGCGCAGCTCGCGCGCGGCGTCGAGCGGGCGCAGGCGCGCGGCGTCCAGGTCGAGCAGCACCAGGCCCGGCGTCTCGCGCGCGCACGCCTCCAGCAGCGCGGGCGCCGTGCGCACGGTCTCGACCGCGGCCTGCGAGGCGCGAGCCGCCTCGCGGATGCGGCTCGCGAACATCAGATCCTCGACCAGGGCCACCACGCGCACGCGTGGATTCTACGCGGCGGCCGACGTGGTCCGAGGCGTTCTCGGAGAGAATCGAGCCCCATGCCGGAGACCTCCGCCGCGAGGCAGGCGCTGCGTCGCGCCCTCGAGCGCGCCAGCCTCGCCAACCGCCTGCTGCTGCAGCTCGCGCTGCGGGCGGACGCCGAGGGTCGGCCGGCCCTCGGGCGAGCCCTGCGCGACGCGGCCACCGCTGAGACCGGCCGCGCCTTCGAGCATCTCGAGTGGCTCGGCCGCCTCGGCGGCGGGCAGCCGGCGCTCGATGCGGCCGCCTCGAGCCTGCTCGACGCCCTCGCGGCCGAGATCCGGGAGGAGGCCGCCGCGGCGGAGGACGTGCGCGGCGAGTCCGCCGAAGCGGCTGACTGGCTGCGGCGCGCCGCGGCCTCCCGCGGCCGCGCGCTGGGGCGCGTGCGCGCGGCGCTCGCGGACGAGGACGAGAGCAGGTGAGGACCGACGTCCTGCTGCGGAGCGTCGGCCGCCGGCTCTCGGCCTCGGCCAAGGCGAGCGTCTTCGCCGTGCAGGACTACCTGCTCTTCTGCTGGCGCGCGCTGCTGGCGCTCTTCACGCCGCCGCGCTACCCGAACGAGACGCTCGCGCAGATGGACTCGCTGGGCGTCGGCTCGCTGACGATCGTGGTGCTGACCGGCATGTTCACCGGCATGGTGCTGGCGCTGCAGTCCTCGGCGACGCTCGACGTCTTCGGCGCCCGGCCCTACGTCGGGCGGCTGGTCAGCCTGTCGATGGTGCGCGAGCTGGGGCCGGTGCTGACCGCATTGATGGTGACCGGGCGCGTGGGCTCGGGGATGGCGGCCGAGCTGGGCTCGATGGTCGTCACCCAGCAGATCGACGCCTTGCGCGTGCTGGGCAGCGACCCCATGCGCAAGCTGGTGGTGCCGCGCGTGCTGGCCGCCGTGCTGATGGTGCCGGTGCTGACCGTGATCTCGGACACGCTCGGCATCTTCGGCGCCAGCCTGATCAGCATCTTCAGCCTCAAGCTGTCCTGGGAGTTCTACTGGCGCTCCGTGGGCCAGGCGCTCGCGCTGAACGACGTGATCATGGGCATGTCGAAGCCGGTCGTCTTCGGCTTCCTGCTGGCGACCGTCGGCTGCTACCGCGGCCTCGGCGCGCGCGGCGGCACCCGCGGGGTCGGCATCGCCACCACGGAGTCGGTGGTGATGGCCTCGGTGCTGATCCTGGTGAGCGACTTCTTCATGACCAAGGTGCTGCTGGTGCTGTTCCCAGTCTCATGACGCCCGCGATCCGCTTCCGCGACGTCAGCCTGGCCTTCGACCGCCCGATCCTGCGCGGCGTCAGCTTCGAGCTGCAGCCGGGAGCCACCAAGGTGATCCTGGGCGGCTCGGGCTCGGGCAAGACCACGATCCTGCGCCTGATCCTCGGCCTGCTGAAGCCGGACACGGGCTCGATCGAGGTCGAGGGCAACTGCGTCTCGGGGCTGACGGAGGAGGAGCTGCGCGACGTGCGGCTCGGCATCGGCATGGTGTTCCAGGAGGGCGCCTTGTTCGACTCGCTGACGGTGGGCCAGAACGTCGGCTACCGGCTCGCCGAGGACGGCGAGCTGGAGGAGGGCGAGATCGAGCAGCGCGTGCGCGAGATGCTGGGCTTCGTCGGCCTCGGGCCCTTCTACGAGCGCATGCCTTCGGAGCTGTCGGGCGGCCAGCGCCGGCGCGTGGCCGTCGCGCGCGCGCTGGCGGCGCGCCCGCGCATCATGCTCTACGACGAGCCGACGACGGGGCTCGACCCGATCACCGCCAGCACCATCACCGACCTGATCGTGAAGGTGCGCGACCTCGACGGCGTGACCTCGATCCTGGTCACGCACCAGCTGCGCGACGCCTTCAACGTGGCGCGCACCTTCGCCTTCAAGGAAGGCGACGAGTTCGTGTTCAACCGGATCGAGGACCTGAAGATCGTCGCCGGCGCCGACTTCCTGATGCTGCGCGAGGGCGGCGTCGCCTTCGAGGGCTCGGCACACGAGCTGGTCGAGAGCCGCGACGGCTACATTCGAGAGTTCCTGAGCTAACGGGAGGAGCCATGGAGAAGACGGCAAAGGCGCTGACCTGGACCGAGCTGCGCGTCGGCCTGGTGGCCCTCGCCAGCCTGGGGATCCTGGCGGTCACCATCCTGTACATCGGCAGCGGCGGCGGCACCCCGTTCGCGCCCCGCTACGTGGTGAGGGCGCTGATGTCCGACGTCAACGGCCTGAAGCCCGGCGCCCCCGTGCGCGTGGGCGGCGTCGAGGTGGGCACCGTCACGCACGTGGACTTCGCCAGCAGCGGCGCCCGCGGCATGGTCGAGGTGACGATGCGGCTCGACCGGCGCGTGCAGCAGCAGGTCACCACCGACAGCCAGGCACAGCTCGGCTCGCTCGGCCTGCTGGGCGAGAAGGCGGTCGACATCACCAGCTCCACCCGCGGCACGCCGATCGAGGAGAGGGGCTACGTGCAGGCCGCCGGCGAAGACCCGTTCAAGGGCCTGCTCTCGGACGCCTCCGAGTCGACGGCCCACATGCGGCGGATCCTGTCGCGGCTCGACGCCGGCGAGGGCCTGGTCGGAAAGGCGCTGCGCGACGAAGAGCTCTACACGCGCATGCTGGACGTCAGCCAGCGCCTGCAGGGCGTGATGAGCAAGCTCGAGGCGCAGGACGGGCCGCTCGGCCGCCTGATGAACGACGAGCGGCTGGCGGCCCGGCTGGCCTCGTCGATCGAGGGCATCGAGAGCACGGTGCGCCGGGTGGACTCCGGCCAGGGCGCGCTCGGCGCGCTCACCCGCGACGAGGAGCTGGCGGGCCAGATGAGGAGCCTGGTGAAGCGGCTCGACGAGGTGGCGGGCGGGCTGCAGCGGGGGGAGGGCAGCGCCGGCAGGCTGCTGAAGGACGACGCGCTCTACACGCGGCTCCACGACGTCAGCGGCCGCCTCGACGCCGTGCTGGCACGGCTCGAGAAGGGCGAGGGCAGCGCCGGGCGCCTGCTGACGGACGCCGAGCTGTACCAGAACCTGACCGGCGCGCTGCAAGACGTGCGCACGCTGGTCGCGGACGTGCGCAAGGATCCCTCCAAGTACTTGAGGGTCAAGGTCAGCCTGTTCTAGGATAGATGGAGGAGGTGGTCTCATGAGCGACGATCGCAACGGCGCCTCCGGCGTCATCCTCTCGTTCTTGCTCGGTGGTCTCGCGGGGGCGGCGCTCGCGATCCTGTTCGCCCCCCGCTCCGGGAAGGAAACCCGCGACATGCTCGGCGAGAAGGTGCGCGAGGGCGCCGAGCGCGGGCGTGAGTTCCGTGAGAAGGCGGTCTCGCGCGGCCGCGAGATGCTGGACGACGCCGGCGACTATCTCGAGAAGCACAAGGAAACGCTGGAGAAGCGGCGCGACCGCCTGGCGGCGGCGGTCGAGGCGGGCCGGCAGGCCTATCGCGACGAGAAGGAAAAGATGTGAACGGCTGGGCCGTCGTCTTCCTGGGCCTGATCGCGCTCGCCTCGCTGACGCAGGTCGGCTGCCTGCTCGTGCTGGCGCTGCGCGCGCAGGCCATGGAACGGCGGCTGGCGGCGCTCACGGAGCGCTTCGAGCGCGACCTGCGCCCGTCGCTCGACAGCATCGCCCGCATCTCGCGCAACGCCGAGGAGATCTCCGACCTGGCGGTGCTGCAGATGCGGCGGGTGGACGAGATCGTCGCCGACACGTCCGAGAAGCTGCGCGAGACGACGGCCCTGATCCAGCGCACCGTGGTGCGCCCGCTGGGCCCGCTGGTGGACCTGGCCGCTTTCCTGAAGGGCGTGCGCCGCGGCCTCGAGGTGTACCAGCAGCTGCGCGGCTTCGAGCGCGGCAACCGTGCCCCTGCCCGGGCCTACGACACCGAGGACGAGCACCTGTTCATTTAGCGACCCCCACCCTCCCTCCCCACGCCGGGGGGAGGGGAACGCTGCGGCCATCAGCTCGTCGTCGCACGCCGCGCTTCGCGTCGTCGCGCGACTCCGGCCCGTCGCTCCTAATGGTCGCCGGTCGTCGGCTTGCGGGATTCGCGGATGCGGCGGGCGATCGCGCGGTCGAGCGTCGCGCGGTCGTCTGGGGTCATCGCGCGCGCCTCGATGCGGATCGCGCGGTCGCCGGGGCCCCGCACCAGCACCGCGGCCGGGCCCGACTCGACGCTGGCGACGTCGCTCCAGGCGATGCGCTCGCCCTCGAGCAGGGCGCGCCTCTCGACGAAGTGGCCGTCCACCGTCAGCCGGAAGCTCGCCAGGTCGAGCGCGACCCCCGCGGCTCCCAGCCCCAGCGCCCCCAGGGCATAGCAGGCGGCGCGCCGGCGCCGCAGGGCGCTCGCCAGCAGCCAGAGGCCCAGCGCCAGCGCGGCGGCCGCCAGGGCCTCGGCGGGCCGGTGGTCGATCGTCAGGCCGTCGTTGCTGAAGGCGAAGCGCGGGGCGGCGCCGAGGAAGGGCAGCGAGCCGGCGGCGAGCAGGGCGCCCGCGCCGGCGGCCAGCGAGGTTCGCGACATTTCGGCGGATTCTAAGGGATCGGGTTGACGCCGCCCGCTCCCGTTGGCGAAACTCTCGTCGAGCCATGGGCCGCAGGGGCGTACGCGTCGACGCGCTGGTCGAGGACCTGCGCTCCTTCGAGAGCCAGCCGATCACCCGCGACCGCATGCTGGGCTACCTCCAGGAGATCGAGGTCGACCGGCCCTCGCTGTCCCCGTACCTGCACTTCCGCCCCGACATCTACACGCGCAACCTGATCTACCGCGACGAGCAGCTCGAGCTGATGGCCATCTGCTGGTCGCCCGGCCAGCGCACGCCGATCCACACCCACAACGGGCAGCTCGGCTGGATGAGCGTCGAGCAGGGCGCGCTCGCGGTGATCAACTACAGGTGGCTGCGCTGCAACGCGGAGGGCAACCAGAACGTGGCGGGCCTCGACTGCCTGGCCGGCGCGACGGAGCTCGACCTCGAGCGCCGCGAGCTGCAGGAGTGCTTCCCGGGCGGGCCCGTGAACACCGTCGACAAGCAGCAGACGATCCACCAGGTCGTGCTGCAGGGGCGCGAGCCGGCCGTCTCGCTGCACCTCTACAGCCGGCCGATCGACTCGTGCGTCGCCTTCGACGTCGAGCAGCGGCGCTGCTACCGGCGCCAGCTCTCCTTCTACAGCCGGTACGGGAGGCTCGTCGTCGACGAGGCGGATCTGCGTTCCGCGCACCCCATCTCCGAGAGTCCGCGCTAGGTCAAGAGCAGGAGCCCGATGGCCCGCATCCTGGTGGTCGACGACGAGCCGCTCGTCGTCCGCACCCTGACGGCGCTGCTGCAGGCGAGCGGCTTCGAGGCGCAGAGCGCGGGCACCGGCGAGGCGGCGCTCGAGGCGCTGGCGCACGGGCGCGTCGACCTCGTCTTCCTCGACGCGATCCTGCCGGGGCTGTCGGGGCTCGAGACCTGCGCCCTGATCCGCGAGCGGCACGGGCCGGCGCTGCCGGTGGTGATGATCAGCGCGCGGACGGACCGCGAGATCGTGCGCGCCGGCTACGAGGCGGGCGCCGACGACTTCATGAGCAAGCCGGTCGACGCGCTGGCGCTGGTGCTGAAGGTGCGCGTGCTGCTGCGGCTGAAGGCGCTGCACGACGAGCTGCTCACCTCGCAGTCGAGCCTGCGCCGCAGCGTCGCCGACCTCGAGCTGCTGCACGAGATCGGCCGCGACTGGTCGCTGATCGCCCAGCCGGAGGAGTTCTACCGCATGGTCACGGGCCGGCTGGCCGACCTGATCGGCGCGCCGATCTGCCTGATCGCGCTGTACCAGCCCGAGACGCGCGAGCTGCGCGCGGCGCTGCCCGCGCACGGCCTGCCGGACGCCGTGGCCGAGCGCGTGCGCTACCTGGTGACGCCCGAGTACCGCGCGCTGTGGAGCTTCCGCTCGGGCCGGCCCTACGTCTCGAACAACGCGCGCAGCGACCCGCGCCTGGTCGCCGAGCTGGTGGAGGTGGTCGGCGCGGAGTCGCTGGTGCTGGTGCCGATGGTCTCCGAAGGCCGCGTGCTCGGCCTGATCGCGGCGTTCAACAAGCCCGGCGGCTTCACCGACGGCGACGTGCAGCTGCTTTCGATCTTCGCCGGCCCCGCCGCCACCTTCCTGCGCAGCCGCGAGATCTTCACCGGCGAGCGCCGTCACTCCGCGCGCCTCGAGCGGATGGCCGAGCTGGCGCGGGACATGGCGGCGGCGCGCGAGCGCGGCCCGCTGCTGTCGCTCACGGTCGCGCGCATCCAGCAGGACTTCGGCTGCGCCAGCGTGACCTTCCACGCCTGCGACGACGTCGACGCGCCGGGCCTGCGCGCGGAGGCCCAGGCGGGGTCGCGGGCGCTGCCTGCCGGCGAGCTGCTGCGCTTCGCGGCGCGCGGCAGCCGGCCGCTGCGCGGCGCCGAGCCGGGCGGCGGCATCCTGCTGGCGGTGCCCGTGCACGCGGGCGAGCAGGCGCTGGGGGTGCTCGAGCTGCAGCGTTCCGGGCCCGCCGGCTTCAGCGAGGACGAGGAGAACGTGCTCTCCGCGCTCGCCGGCCAGCTGGCGGTCACGCTGCAGAACACCCAGAACCTGGCGGCCTCGGAGCGGCTGGCGCGCCAGATGGCGACGCTCTACGACGTCGGGCTCGAGACCTCCGCGCTGCGCGACCTGCGGCCGCTGTTCATGAAGGCGACCGAGGAGACGGGCCGGCTGATCCGGGCCGATCACACCTCCGTGTTCCGCTTCGACGAGGCGAGCGGGAACCTTGTGGTGTTCGCGGCCTGGGCGCGCCTGCCGGCGCGCGAGGTGTACGCGCAGACGCAGTTCCGCCTGGGCGAGGGCATCGCCGGCCGCGTGGCCGTCGAGCTGAAGCCGGCGATGGTCAACGACTCCGAGACCGAGACCGACTTCGTGCCGAAGGGCAACCCGGTCAAGCGCCTGCTCTGCGTCCCGCTCACCTTCTACGACCGCGAGCGCGGAGCCGCCACGCTCTTCGGGGTGCTGAACGCGACGCGCCGGCCGGGCGAGCCGCGCTTCACGCAGGACGACCTCGAGTACCTGATGCGCTTCGCCAGCCAGCTGTCGATCGCCGTCGCCAACGCGATGGCGTTCGCCGCGGAGCGCGAGCGCAGCGAACAGCTGGGGCTCGTCAACACGCTGATCCGCGAGATCGCCGGCAGCCTCTCGCGCGAGCGGATCCTGCAGACGGCCGCCTGGCGCATTCACGAGGCCTTTCTGTACCCGCGCGTCTCGATCCTGGTCCCCGGCGGGGACGGCGAGGGGCTGCGCGTGGCCGTTCGCGCCTCGCGCGAGCTGCAACCGCACGCGGTCGACGACGAGCCGGCCTCGGCGAGCGCCGCGCGCGCGCTGGCCGAGGGCCGCACGGTGGTCTCGGGCGGCGGCGAGCCCGGGGCGGGCGTCGAGCTGGCGGTGCCGATCCGCTCGGGTGACGACCTGGTCGCGGTGCTCTCGGTCGAGTCGGACGACCCGCGCTCCGGCAGCCGCGGCGTCGTGATCACGCTGGAGACGCTGGCCGACGGCATCGGCATCATCCTGCGCAACGCCGAGCTGTACCAGGCGCTGGAGTCGACCAACGCGAAGCTGGTCGAGCTCGACCGCACCAAGAGCGAGCTGGTCAACATCGTGGCCCACGACTTCCGCGCGCCGCTCGCCGGCGTCCTCGGCTTCGCGGAGCTGCTCGAGTGGAAGCCTGACGCGACACCCGCCGAACGGCTCGAGTACGCGCGCTCGATCATCCAGTCGGCGACCCACATGGCCTCGATGGTCGACAAGACGCTCAAGACGACGAGGCTCGAGACCGGCCACTTCCCGTTCGACTTCGGCGTCGTCGATCTGGGGGCCGCGATCCGCGAGGTGGCCGGCCGCCAGCCGGCCTCGCAGAGCCATCCGCTGGTGCTGGCGCTGCCCGAGGCGCCGCTGCCCTGCTGGGCGGACCGCGAGCGCATCGCCGAGGTGGTGGACAACCTGCTCTCGAACGCCGTCAAGTACTCGCCGCAGGGCGGCGAGGTCCGGCTGGAGGCGACCGCGCTCGGCGCCGAGATCGCGGTGCAGGTGCGCGACCGCGGCATCGGCATCGCCTCGGACGACATGGGCCGGCTGTTCCGCGCCTTCTCGCGCGTGCGCTCCCGCGAGACCGCCGACATCGAGGGCACCGGCCTCGGCCTCTACATCTGCGATCGGATCGTGCGCGCGCACGGCGGACGCATGGCGGCCGAGAGCACGCCAGGCAAGGGCTCGCTGTTCGGCTTCTGGCTGCCGCTGTTCGACGCCGCCGCGGAGCGCCGCGCGCCGTTGCTGCTGCTGGCGACGGTCGACGCCAGCACGCGCCGCGAGGTGCGGCGCGTCGCAGAGGAGATGGGCTTCGGCGTGCAGGAGGCGGGGGACGGCGTCGAGGCCGTCGAGGCGGCGTTCAGGCTGCTGCCGACCGGCGTGATCCTCGACCGCGTGCTGCCGCGGATGGGAGCCGTCGAGGTGGCAGAGCGGCTGCACGAGGCGCCCACCACCGCGCGCATCCCGCTCTTCGTGCTGTCCGGCGAGCATGACCTCGGCGGGCGGGCCTCTCTCTTCGCCGCCTGCATTCCGAAGCCCCTCAAGCGGGCGGCGCTCGCCGCGGCGCTCGAGGCCGGCATCGGGCAGCGCGCCCCGGGGGCGTGAGCGGGCTCTGCGAGGCGCTCGGCTGCGGCCGGGGCGACGTCGCGGCGCTCGCGGGCGCGGGCGGCAAGACGACGCTCGCCTACGCGCTCTGCGCCGACGCCCGGGCCGCCGGTCTGCGCGCCGTGGTGACGGCGACCACCCACATGGGCGAGCCGCCCCCGGGTGCGGGCCCGCTGGTGCTCTGGGACGACGGCCGCGGCCGCCCGGCCCTCGCCGAAGCGCTCGCGGCTCACGGCGCCGCCAGCGTCTCGGGCCCGCCCGCTTCGGGCCGCCGGCTCGCGGGCCTGCCCCCGGCCGGCATTCCCGAGCTGCTCGGGCTCGCGGACCTGGTGATCGCGCAGGCGGACGGCGCTCGCGGTCGGCCCTTCAAGCTGCCGGCCGCACACGAGCCCGAGCTGCCGGTCGGCGCAACCCTGGTGGTCGTGTGCGCCGGCCTCGACGCGCTCGGCGCTCCGCTCGACGAGGAACACGTCCACCGCCTGCCAGAGGTGCTCGCCGCCTGCGGCCGGCGGCGCGGCGAGCTGCTCGACGAAGCAGCGCTGGCGGCGGCGCTCGCGCATCCCGCGGGCTACGCGGGGCGCATCCCGCCGGGCGTGCGCACGGCCCTCTTCCTGAACCGCGCCGAGGGCGGGGCGCTGGCGGCCGCCGAGCGTCTGGCTCGGGCGCTCGCCGGGGTGTTCGGGCGCGTCCTGGCGGGCTCCGCACGCCTCGGGGAGGTGCGCCGGCTCGCCTGACCGCTTATCCTTCGAGGATCATGAAGGAGGTCCTGGAGGCCGCCCTGCGCGCCCAGGAGGCGGGCGAGCCGGCCGCGTTCGTGACCGTCGTCGCGACCGAGGGCTCGACCCCGCAGCGGGCAGGGGCCCGCATGCTGGTCCACGGCGACGGGCGGCTCGTCGGCACCATCGGCGGCGGCTGCGTCGAGGCGGAGATGGTGCGGCGCGCGCGCCAGGCGATCACGGCCCGCCGGCCGGAGCTGGCCGAATACGACCTGACGCCCGACCAGGCGGGAGAAGACGGGCTCGTCTGCGGAGGCAGGATGCAGGTGTTCATCGAGCCGATCGAGCCGCCGCCCACGCTCTGCCTGTTCGGGGCGGGCCACGTGGCGCAGCCGCTGGCGCGGCTCGCCAAGGGCGCGGGCTTCCGCGTCGAGGTCGTCGACGACCGCGTCAAGTTCGCGAACGCCGAGCGCTTCCCGGAGGCCGACGCGATCGTGGTCGAGCCGTTCGCGGAGGCCGTCCCGCGCCTGACGCTCGGGCCGGGCAGCTACGCGGTGGTGGTCACGCGCGGGCACAAGGGCGACGCCGACGCCCTCGAGGCAGTGCTGGGCCGCGGCCTCCGCTTCGTCGGCCTGCTCGGCAGCCGGCCGAAGGCCGTCCACGTCTTCGCCGAGCTCGAGCGCCGCGGAGTGGCTCCGGCGCGCCTCGCCGAGATCCACGTCCCGCTCGGCGTGGAGATCGGGGCCGTCACGCCGGAGGAGATCGCGGTGAGCATCCTGGCGCTGCTGATCGCGGTGCGCCGGGGCGTGCCGGCCGATCGCGTCAAGGCGATGGGCATGGAGGTCCCGGGCCGGCTGCGGGCCGCGGCTGGCGCCTAGTGGGCTTGCTGCTGGCGGCGCTGCTGGCTCTCGCGCCACCCGCGCCGGTGGAACTGCCGGTCGAGCACCTGCACCCCTCGCAGGCCTTCAGCTTCCGCACGCCCGACGGCTGGAGCTCTGGGCCGGTCGAGGGCCAGCCACAGCTCTTCGAGGCCAAGGGCGACGGGCTGATCGTCCGCTTCCTGTTTCTCGAGAGCGAGTCGGGCTTCGACAGCCTGCACGTCGAGTGCATGGAGCTGCGGCTCGCAGGGCCGATGCAGACGCAGCCGCACGTGCGCTACGAGCACGACTTCCTCTCGGGCACGATCGGCGAGCGGCGCGTGCTCGACTCGGCGTTCGTCGTCGGCTACGACGACGAGCAGCACGGCTCTCGCGAGTGGCGCCAGCGCAACCTGACGATCGTCGGCGCCGGCCAGAGCCTGTGCATCGTCGGCCACGCGCCCGCGCGCGGGAAGAACGCGAAGGACCAGCGCAGGCTGCGCGACGCCGTCATGACGAGCGTCGCGTTCCGGGCGCCGTCGCGCTGAGCGCTCCGCGCAGCTCGCGCGGCGCCAGGGCCGCATACACGACGAGCGCCGCCGCGAGCGAGGGCAGCGTGCCGGCGAGGGCCCAGGGGGCGTAGTAGACGGTGGCGCCCGCGAGCCAGGCGATGCCGGCCGCCGGCGAGAAGCCCGCGTGCCCGGCGTACGGGCCGTGCGCGTCGTACAGGTCGGCCGTGCGCACCGCCGCGCGCACGACGAAGAAGCGGGCGAGCAGGATGCCGGCGACCGGGACGAACGCGCCGCCCAGCAGCAGCATGAAGTCCGCGAAGCGGTCGAGCCAGGCCCGCGAGAGCACGGAGAGGGCCGCGCCGACGAGGCCGGTGCCCCACAGCGCCGGGCCCTGCGGGATCGCCGGCCACAGGCTGCGCAGGGCGAGCCCGGACAGGTAGATGTTCACGAAGTTGGTGGTGACCGTGCCGAGCGCCATCAGCAGGCCGGCGCTCCAGCCGAGGCCCAGGGCGCCCAGCATGGCTCCCGGGTCGGGCGAGCCGGCGGCTCCGGCGGCCAGGAACCCGAGCGGCATCTGCCAGAGGCTGGTGAGGCCGAGCCCGAGGTAGACCGCGACGAAGCTCGCGCGCTCCGTGCGGATGTAGCGCGAGTAGTCCGCGAACATCAGGATCCACGAGGCCTGATAGCCGGCCACGACGTCGAGGCCTCGCAGCCACGACAGGCCGCCCGCGGACGAGGGCGGGGCCGGCGCCGGCAGCTGGAGGCAGGCCCAGGTGAGGCCCAGGCTCAGCAGGAGCAACAGCGGCACCGCGATCCGATCCGTGCGCGCCACCAGCGACGGGCCGCCCGCGACGATTGCCGTCGCGAGCAGCCCCAGCCCGACCGCCCACGCGCGCTCCGACCCGGGTCCGCCGTAGACGGACGCGCAGGCGGAGGCGGCGATCACGTTGTTCACCGCGATCCAGGCGAAGTTCATCAGGTACATGAAGGCCGCGATCAGCGCCGCGCCTCGCAGGCCGAGCGCCGCCCGGGCCGCGACGATCGACGGCACGCCCAGGCGCGGGCCGAGCGGCGCCAGCGCCGCGATCAGGGCGGCTCCGCCCAGCGAGCCCGTGGCCATGATCGCGATCCCCTCGCGCAGCGTGAAGTAGGGCGCCAGGCTCGCGCCGACGCTCAGCGTCGTCGCCACGATGTTGGCGCCGGCCCAGATCAGGAACAGGTCGAGCGGCGACTGCGTGCGCTGGTCGTCGGGGACCGGCCCGATGTCGGCGGCGTTCACGCCCGCCTAGTAGCCCTTCGAGGCTTCGCCCGCGGCCGGGGCCTGGCCGCGGCTCTCCTGCACGATCTTGACGCCGACGCTGGCGCCGATGCGGTCGGCGCCCGCGTCGATCATCGCCTGCGCGCTCTTCAGGTCGCGCACGCCGCCGGCCGCCTTCACGCCCATCTCGGGGCCGACCACTCGCCGCATCAGCGCGACGTCTGCTGCGGTGGCGCCGCCCGAGGCGAAGCCGGTGGAGGTCTTCACGAAATCCGCCCCCGCGACCCTGGCGATCACGCAGGCGCGGACCTTCTCGTCGTCCGTCAGCAGCGCGGTCTCGATGATCACCTTGGAGACCGCCCCCGCCGCGCGGCAGGCCTGGGCGACGCCAGTCACGTCGCGCTCGACCAGCCGCAAGTCGCCGGACTTGAGCGCGCCGACGTTGATCACCATGTCGACCTCGGCGGCGCCGTCTTCGAGCACGCGCGCCGTCTCGTACGCCTTGACGTCGGGTGTCGTGGCGCCCAGCGGGAAGCCGACCACGGTGCAGACGCCGGTCTCGCAGCCGCGCAGCAGCTCGGAGCACAGGCGCACCCAGGCCGGGTTGATGCAGACCGTCGCGAAGCCGTGCTGGCGAGCCTCCGCGCAGAGCGTCTCGATCTGCGAGCGGGTGGCGTCGGGCTTGAGCAGCGTGTGGTCGATCAGGCGCGCGATCTCGCGCGGGTAGACGTCGCCGGCCAGCAGGCCGAAGCGCGAGGCCCCGTGGCCGACCAGGCGCCCCATGCGGTCGGGACAGCAGGTCGTGGCGTGGCAGTCGCAGGGCGGCTCGTCCACGCGCAGCTGCAGCAGCACCGCGCGCACGAGCGACTCGACCAGGCGGGGATCCGGGCTCACTTCAGGTAGCTCTCCTCGATCGCGGTGATCTTGCGCACCCGGCGCAGGTGGCGCTCCTCGCTGCAGCGGGCCGTCAGGAAGACCTCCAGGATCTCCCGCGCACGGCCGGGCTCGACGAACTTCGCCCCCAGCGTCAGCACGTTCGCGTCGTTGTGCTCGCGAGCGTTGCGCGCGGAGGCGGCGTCGGCGCACAACGCGGCGCGGATGCCGGGCACCTTGTTGGCCGCCATCGCGGAGCCGATGCCGGCGCCGTCGACGAGCACGCCGAAGCGGGCCTGCCCGCCGCGCACGGCCTCGGCCACGGCGCGCGCGACGTCGGGGTAGTCGACGGGCGGATCGGGCGCGAAGGCGCCCAGGTCGCGGAAGCGCCAGCCGAGACGGCCGAGATGGGCCTTCAGCTGCTCTTTCAGGGGGAAGCCGCCGTGATCGGCGCCGATCGCCACGGTGGGCGCTTCCTGCGGCACCGGCGCCAGAACGATGCGCACGCCACGGCTCTCGGCTACCTCGCGCGCCCAGGCGGTGACGACCGCGCCCGGCGAGGCGCTGATCTCGCCGCCCGGCGGCACCGACATCACGTCCTCGGCGGTGACCACGTCCTTCACGGTTCTTCGGCCTCGCAGGCGCACTTCCGGCGAACGTCGGCGATGCTAGCACACGCGCCTTTTCGGCCCCGCGTTTGCGCTTATGATCCGCGGCGCATGCTTCCGGAGGCCCTGCGGGGCGCGATCCTGTGGGCGAGCGACGCGGTGTTCGGCCCCTGGACGATGGCCCTGCTGCTGGGCACGGGCCTGTTCCTCACGGTCCGCTACCGGTTCATCCAGATCACGCGCTTCGCCGAGGCGGCGCGCGGCCTGATCCCGGCGGAGACGAAGGGGGCCGGCGGCGCGCTCAGCCCGTTCCAGGCCTTCATGACGGCGCTGGCGGCCACCATCGGCATGGGCAACATCGCGGGCGTCGCCACCGCGATCGTCACCGGCGGCCCCGGCGCCGTCTTCTGGATCTGGGTCTACGGCTTCTTCGCGACCTCGATCAAGTTCAGCGAGGCCGTGCTCGGCATCCGCTACCGCCGGCTCGACGGCGTCGGCCTGTCGGCTGGCCCGATGCACTACCTGAGCGACGGGCTCGGCCTGAAGCGGCTCGGCTGGCTGTACGCGCTGATCGCCGGCGTCGCGGCCCTGACCACGACGCCCTTCACGCAGCCGAACTCGATCGCCGAGGTGTTCCGCAGCCAGCTCGGGATTCCCACCTGGGGCTCGGGTCTCGCGCTGGCGGTGCTGACCTGGCTGGTCGTGGTCGGCGGCATCCGCAAGATCGGCAGGGCGGTGGAGAAGCTCACCCCGCTCAAGGTCGGGCTGTATCTGGCGGGCGGGCTGTTCGTGATCGTGAGCCATGCCGACCGCATCCCCGACGTGCTGGGGCTGATCCTGCGCGAGGCGTTCTCGGTCGGGGCCGTCACCGGCGGCACGGCGGGCGCGGGGCTGATGGTCGCGATGCGCTACGGCATCGCCCGCGGCATCTACGCGAACGAGGCCGGTTACGGCACCGCGGCGGTGGCCTACGGCACCGCGCGCAGCGGGCAGCCGGTGCAGCAGGGGCTGAACGCCGTGATGGAGGTCTTCATCGTGTCGATGGTGACCTCCTCGATCAGCGCCTTCACGATCCTGCTGACGGGCGCCTGGAGCTCCGCGGCCGTCAAGGCCGGCGAGATCAAGGGCACCGCCGTGGTGGCGGCCGCCTTCGACGTCTCGCTGCCCGGCTTCGGCGGCCTGGTGGTCGCGCTGTGCGCGTTCCTCTTCGGCTACACGACGCTGATCGGCTGGGCGTACTACGGCGAGCAGTTCCTGGAGCACGTGTTCGGCCCGCGCATCACGCGGCCCTACCGCTGGGTCTACTGCCTGCTGATCCCGTTCGGCGCGATGGCCAAGGTGGACCTCGTCTGGGCCTGGGGCGACCTGATGAACGGCCTGCAGATCTTCCCGAACCTGGTCGGCGTGATCGGCCTGTCCGGGGTGGTGGCCGCGGTCGCGCGCGAGCGCATCAGGGCGGCCTCGTGAGCGGCTTCGCGCGCGCGGGCGACTCCCTCGCCTGCGACGGCGTCGCGCTCGAGCCGCTCGCCGAGCGGCACGGCACGCCGCTCTACGTCTACAGCGCGCCTGCCCTGCGCGAGGCTTTCCAGGCCTACGACGCCGCCTTCGCCGCCGTGCCGCACCGGGTCTGCTACGCGCTCAAGGCGAACTCCTGCGGCGCGCTGCTTCGGCTCTTCGCCGGTCTCGGCGCGGGCGCCGACATCGTCTCAGGAGGCGAGCTGCGCGCTGCGCTCCGCGCGGGGTTTCCGGCCGAGCGCATCGTCTTCTCCGGCGTCGGCAAGACCGAAGCGGAGATGGAGCTGGCGGTCGCCCACGACGTCGGCGAGTTCAACGCCGAGAGCGAGGAGGAGATCCGCCGGTTGTCGGCCGTCGCGCAGCGCGCCGGCCGCCGCGCGCGGGTGACGCTGCGCGTGAACCCCGACATCGACCCGCGCTCGCATCCCTACATCTCCACGGGCCTGCGCGAGAACAAGTTCGGCGTCGACATCGGCCTCGCGCCGGAGATCCTGCGGCGCGCCCGCGGGCTGCCGGCAATCGACGTCGTCGGCGTGCAGTGCCACATCGGCTCGCAGATCACGGATCTGGAGCCGCTGGCCGCGGCCGCGCGGGCGCTCGCCGGCCTGTCGCGCAGCCTGCTCGCCGACGGCTTCGCGCTGCGCACGATCGACGTCGGCGGCGGGCTCGGCATCGACTACGAGACGGGCAGCCCCGGGCCCGGTGCGCAGGCGCTGGCCGAGGCCATCCTGCCTGCCTTCCGGGACCTGCCGCTCACGCTGCTGCTCGAGCCGGGGCGCTCGCTGGTCGCGCGCTCCGGAGCTTTGCTGACGCGCGTGTTGTACGTGAAGGAGAACCGGGGCAAGCGCTTCGTGATCGTGGACGCGGGCATGAACGACCTGCTGCGCCCCTCGCTCTACCAGGCGTTCCACCGCATCGAGGCGGTGCGGCCGCGCGGCGGCGCCGCGCAGCCCGTCGACGTCGTCGGCCCCGTTTGCGAGACCGGCGACTTCCTCGCGCGCGGCCGCGAGCTGCCTCCGGTCGAGCCTGGCGACCTGATCGCGGTGCGCGACGCGGGGGCCTATGGCTTCGTGATGTCCTCCAACTACAACCTGCGCGGTCGCGCCGCGGAGGTGATGGTGGACGCCGGCGAAGCCCGCCTGGTCCGCCGCCGCGAGACCTTCGACGACCTGGTCGCCACCGAGGTGTAGCCTTGCGCGTCGGCCCTTCTCGTGCCCACCATCGCCGCCCCGTACGGCCGAAGCCTGTCGCTGTCGGCTGGGCGGCGGCCGGGCTCACGCCTGCGTCATCGACCCCCCACCCCTATCCCCTCCCCACATACGGGGGAGGGGGAATCACTCGCGGGTCGCGCCGCGACCTGGCGGGGCGTCGCGACCCGCTGCGTCTGCATCGACCCCCCTAACCCCTCCCCACATACGGGGGAGGGGGAATCACTCGCGGGCCGCGCCGCGACCTGACGGGGCGTCGCGACCCGCTGCGTCTGCATCGACCCCCCACCCCTAACCCCTCCCCACAGGCGGGGGAGGGGGAATCACTCGCGGGTCGCGCCGCGACCTGACGGGGCGTCGCGACCCGCTGCGTCTGCGAGCGGCGATTAGCCAGAAAAGACACTGTGGCTCATCCGGCCGAGGCCCGCGGCCATCTGCCTTTCATCCGTCGCGGGTGGCCGAAGGCCATGGGGCATTCGAGCGGGGAACTGGGGGTGTGACGCAGCACCCGCAGCTCAAGAGGTTGAGAGGCCGGTAGGGCGGCGAAGCTCGAGCCGCTGCGGCCTCAGGCGGAGACCTTGGGGCTCGTCGGTCAGCGAGGCGCGCCCGTCGCGGCATCGAACGGTACGAGGGCGATGCACTCCGCCGAGAGCATCTCGGCGCTCAAGCGCACGTCCAGACGCTGGGCCGAGCCGATCGCCGCCACCCGCTCCCGGGGGACGAACAGGATGACCCGCGGCGGCTGAAGCTCCCCGCCGACGGGCTCGGGGCGGTGGCCCTCCGCGATCAGCCGCTCCGCTGCGTCGGGAGGAAGAGCGTAGGCCTCGCTCGCGAAGGCCAGGAGACGCCGGAGGCGGAACCAGACGCCCCGGGCATGCCTGCGCTGCCGGTGATCGAACGCGCGCACGAGCACCCGGGAACGCAGCTCGCGCAGGCGGCGCTCCAGGACCGCGGTCACTCGACCTCAGGGGTGCGCGCCTCGAGGCGTCGGAGCAGCACGGCCACCTCGGCGCGGCGCGCCTGGGGGTCCGGCATGCCGGACCTCGGGGCGAGAAGGGACAGGATCGTGAGGTTGGAGCGGACCGCGTGGCGCAGCTCGGGCCGCAGCCGCCCATAGAGACTCTCGAGCTCGTCGATGTCCTCGGGGGCCGACGTGCCCAGCACGCCCAGCGCGACGAGCAGGTCCCGCTCCCCCTTTTCCCCCGTACGGTCGGTGACGAGCTTCTCGAGCAGCAGCCCCGCGGGCCGGGGCAAGGTCAGACGGGTGCCCCCGATCTCGACCTCGGCGCCGGGCGACACCAGGGACAGGGCGCCGAACACGAGGAGCGGAAGGCGGTCGTCTTCGAGGAGGTACGCCTCTGCCGGGTCCTGCGCCGGGTCCATGCCGACGAAGTTCAACTCGAGGAGATCACGGGAGCGTGGCGTCCACACCGACGGCTCCTCGGCGGACGGATCGAACTCATCGAGATCGCCCAGGCGCGCCTTGAGAGCCGCGTGCGCGTCGATGGGCACGCCGATGTCGAGGTCCAGCGACACGACCAGTGTCGCGGCGGCGCCGTTCTCGAGCAGGTTCGGGACCTCGGAGCCCACCACCAGCACCCCCGGGGACTCGAGAGCCGGCCGCGCCGCTCGAATCGTGGCGATCAGTCGATCGCGAAAGGCCACGCCGGCGAGTATAGGGAGCAGTGGCGCGCGGGTCCATCGCCGCCCGCGATGCGAGCGAAGCTGTAGCGGGTGAGCTACTCCATGCGCCGGCCGTAGGGGCTGGCGGTGGCGAGGCGGGAGAAGGAGTCGTAGAGCAGCTCCGAGATGGCGGCGATGAAGGCCTCGCCCTCCTCGTCGCGGGCGAGGTAGGTGGTCATCACGCTGGCGACGTAGGGGCGGCCGGGCAGATCCACGAGCGCGGCCGCGCAGCGAACTCCCTCGAGGCTGCCGGGCTTGTCGGCGAGGCGGAGAGACTCGGGCAGCGGGCGGCGGAACGGCGCTTCCTTCGGGACCGAGGCGACGTCGATCAGGTCGCGTGCCCGCGCGGGGGAGAGGCCGGTTCCTGCCCGCATCGTCTCGAGCAGGCGCGCCATCTCGCGGGGAGTCGAGACGTTCTCGTCGCCGCGCTTTGCCGCATCGGCGTCCATCATGCGCCGCCGCAGGCGCGTCGCGTGCAGGCCCAGCGAGTCCAGCCGCGCGTTGACGGCCGGGAGGCCCACGCGCTCGATCAGCAGGTTGGTGGCGGCGTTGTCGGACTCGGCCATCGTCAGCACGGCGAGGTCGCGCCAGCTCAGCACGACGTCGGGGGAGAGGAACTGCAGGACGCCACTGCCGCCTGCGCGCGGGCCCGCGACGGGCCGCGATTCGGCCAGGTCGACGCGCCCCTCCTCGGCCTGCCGGTAGAGCTCGTACAGCAGCGCCAGCTTGATCGTCGAGGCCTGAGGGAAGACCTGATCGGAGCGCAGGGCGACCTCCCGGCCGCTGGTCAGATCCTTCACGTAGACGCCCGCGACGCCGTCGAGCGACTGGACGGCGGCCTGGATCCGGCGCGCGAGGATCTCCAGCACCGCTTCCGGTCCCGGTGGCGCCGGCGACGCCGCCCCGGGCGCGGGCGCGCCCTGCTGTGTGGAGGCCGGGGCCGGCAGCGCGGATCCGGCCAGCAGGCAGCCGAGCAGAACGAGGGAACCGGCGCGTGTCATTCGCTCTTCCATGTCTTGTCGTACCTCAGGATTCCGGTGGGGCCGAGCGCCAGTCCCTGCACGACGCGCCGGTGAGCGGTGAACACGGACACGTGGTAGAGCGGCGCCAGCGGCATGTCCTCCTGGAACAGGGCCTGCGCCTCGCGGTAGGCCTGCAGCCGTTCCTGGGGGCCGCCCCCCAGCCGGCCGCGCTTCAGCAAGGCGTCCATCGCCGCGCTCTCGTAGCGCGAGCGGTTGCTGCTGCCGATCGACTCGGAGCCCAAGAGCGCCGCCAGGAAGTCGTTCGGATCGGTCGAGTCCGCCTGCCAGCCGAAGACCGCCAGCTCGTACTCGCCTTGAGCTCCGCGCGACACGTAGTCGGTCCATGCCGCCACCGGCTGGATCTCGAGGCGGATTCCCACCTCCCCGAGCTGCTCTTGCAGGAGGGTCGCGAGCCGGCGCGGCTCGTCGAGATAGGGCCTGGGCGCGTCGGCCGTCATCAGCGTCGCGGTCAGGCCGTTCGGATGGCCGGCCTCGGCGAGCAGGCGGCGCGCCGCCGTGCGGTCCCTCCGTAGCGGCGTCGTCTCGGTGGCGTAGCCCCAGAGCGAGGGTGGCAAGGGGTTGCGCGCGGGCTCGCCGTGGCCCCCCAGCATCGCGTCGACCAGCGCCCGGCGGTCGAGCGCGCGGGTGATGGCGCTGCGCACGCGCGCGTCGTCGAAGGGCGGCCGCGCGTTGTTCATCGCCAGGTAGACGACGTTGAGACCGGTCTTCGAGTCGAGCGTCAGCGACGGGTCGGCGCGCAGCTCCGCCACGCGGTCCTGACCCAGCGCGGCGGTCACGTCCACCTCGCCCGCGTGGAGAGCGGCGAGCAGGGCGTCCTCGCTCGCGTAGCGCCGGAAGACCAGGCCCTCGAGCCGCGGCGGGCCCGCCCAGTGCTGCGGGTTCGCGCGCAGCTCCACGACGCCTCGCCCCACGCTCGCGAGGCGGAACGGGCCGGTGCCCACGGGCCGGTCCGCCTCGAGCGCGCGGGGGCTCTGCAATGCGAAGAAGGGCTGGGAGAGCGTCGCCAGCAGCGCCGCGTTGGGCTTCTCGAGCACCAGCGTGACCGCGTGCGGCCCCAGCCGCTGCGCGCGCCCGCGGAAGGCGTGGGCGCGGCGCAGGTGCTCGACGTTCGCCAGCACGGCGTCGGCGTCGAAGGCCGCGCCGTCCTGGAAGGCGACCCCCTCGCGCAGCGTGAAGGTCCAGCTGCGGCCGTCGGCGGTGGCCCAACTGGTGGCGAGCGCGGCCTCGGGCCGCGAGCCGGCGCGCTGGCGCACCAGCGTGTCGCAGACGTTGCCGACGATGGCGGCCGACACCAGGTCCGAGGCGCGGTGCGGAGCCAGCGACGACGGATCGGCGAGCGTGCCGACCACGAGCACCGCCTGCGAGCCGGCGGCGAGGACGCCCGCGAGCAGGGGGAGCACCGCGCTCACAGCGCCGACAGCAGTTGCGCGACGCCGAGACCGGCATAGGTGCCGATCACGTTGCCGAGCACGGCCAGCAGCAGGCCGACCGGCGCCATGCTGGGCTCGTAGATCGCGGCCACCACCGGCGCCGAGGAGTAACCGCCGATGCAGGCCTGGCTCGCCGCGCCGAAGAAGAAGAGGGGTGCCCGCAGCAGGCGGATGGCCGCGAGCACGAGCGTCGCGTGGACCAGGATCACCACGACGCCGGCCGCCACGAAGCCGGGGTTCTCGGCGATCTTGCGCAGGTCGCCCTGGGCGCCCACGGCGGCCAGCAGGAGGTAGAAGCCCGCGTAGCCGAGCGTCGAGGCGCCGGCGTCGTCGAGGCGGGCGAGCGGCGTCAGCGAGAGCAGCAGCGCCGCGGTGGTGAGCAGGATGATCGCCCAGGAGAAGTCGTTGAGCACGCGCCCCACGGGCGGCAGCGCGCGGCCGGCGGCGAGGCACAGCGCCGTCAGCGTGCAGGCGAGGCCGACCATGAGCGTCGCGTCCACGGTCGCGATCGGGCGGGCCCGCTGGGCTCGGCGCTCGGCCATCCGGCGGCCGATGGCGTCGACCAGTCCGCGGTCCGCGCCGTTCCAGCGGTCGAAAGCGCCCTGGCGGCCGGCGAGCCAGACGAGCACGCCCATCCACGAGTAGCCTACGACGGTGTCGACGATGATGATCACGCCTTGCTGCTCGGGCGAGATCCCGATGGCGGCGCCCACCGCGATCAGGTTGGCGCTGCCGCCGATCCAGGTGCCCGTCAGCGCGCCGAAGCTCTTCCAGGCCTCCGCCGGCAACCACGGCCGAAACAGCTCGAAAGCCAGCAGCGAGCCGAGCGCCGTCCCGAGAGCCCCTGCGGCCATCACCAGCAGGGCCGTGCGCCCGAGCTTGACGATGGCCGGGATCTCGGCCGAGAGCAGCATCAGCGCGAGCGAGACGGGCAGCAGGTAGCGCGAGAGCGCCGAGTAGACGGGGCTCTCCGGCGGCAGGATGCCCAGTGTCGTCGAGAGCATCGGCAGGAAGTAGGTCCAGAAGACGGCGGGCAGCCGGTCGAACAGGGGCTGAAGCGCCGGCAGGCGCGCCAACTGGAACACCGCGGTGACGACGGCGGCGAGGTAGGCGAGGACGAAGAAGGGGTCCTGGATCACTGGAAGAGCCGGGGGACGGCCGGGATCCCGAGGATCATACCTATAATCGCGCGGTCATGACGCCCGCAATCGTCCGTCACCGTCCCCTGGATCTGAAGCTGCGACACACCTTCCGGATCGCGCGCGGCGCCTCCGACGAGCGGAAGAACCTGCTCGTCGAGGTGGAGCACGGGGGTCGCATCGGCCTCGGCGAGGCCGCGCCGATCCTGCGCTATCGCGAGGACCGCGACAGCACGGCCCGCGCCGTGGACGCGATGGCCGCCAGGCTCGGCGATCCGCGCCCGTTCGCCGCAGCCGTCGCGCGCGTGGCGGAGCCCGGCCAGCGGTCCGCGCAGGCGGCGCTCGAGATGGCGCTCCACGACCTCGCCGGCAAACGGCTGGGCGCCCCGCTCCACGCGCTGCTCGGGCTCGACCCCGCGGCCTGCCCCGAGACCTCGTTCACGATCGGCATGGACACGCCGGAGGTCGTGGTGCGCAAGGTGAAGGAGGCCTCCGCCTACTCGGTGCTGAAGGTCAAGATGGGCTCGGACGACGACCGCGAGGTGCTGCAGGCCGTGCGCGACACCACGCGCCAGCGCCTGCGCGTCGACGCCAACGAAGGCTGGACGCCCGAGGCCGCGCTCGAGCGGCTCGAGTGGCTGAAGCGCCTCGGCGTCGAGATGGTCGAGCAGCCGCTGGCCGCGGACCGCCTCGAGGAGACGCGCGCGCTGCGCAAGCGCTCGCCGCTGCCCTTCTTCGCCGACGAGAGCGTGCACACGGCCGACGACATCCCGAAGCTGGCCGGCGCCTTCGACGGCATCAACATCAAGCTGATGAAGTGCGGCGGGCTGCAGGAGGCGCTGCGCATGATCGCGGTGGCGCGCGCCCACGGCATGCAGGTGATGCTCGGCTGCATGATCGAGTCGTCGCTGGCGATCACCGCGGCCGCCCAGATCTCGCCGCTGGTGGACACGGCCGACCTCGACGGCAACGTGCTGATCGCGGACGACCCGTTCGTGGGCGTCACGCTGCGCGACGGCCGGCTGGTGCTGCCGGACACCCCCGGCCTCGGCGTCGTCCCCCGCGCCTAGCTGGCGCCCGCGCTACTCGTAACGAAGCGCGTCGATGGGGTCGAGGCCCGCGGCTTTGCGGGCGGGGTAGTAGCCCCTGAGCGCCCGCAGCCCGGGACGTCCTCTCCGATCGGGCGGGATCCACTCCCGCACGATCGGAAACTCGATGAGGGCCCGGGCGAGGACGCGAGCCGTCCCGCCCGCGCTACTCGTAACGAAGCGCGTCGATGGGGTCGAGGCCGGCGGCTTTGCGGGCGGGGTAGTAGCCGAAGAAGATCCCCACGGCGCCGGCGAAGAGGAAGGCGACCGCGATCGAGCTGCTGGTGACCATGGTCGGCCAGCCCAGGCTGCTGGTCAGCGTGCGCGAGACGAAGACGCCCAGCGCGATGCCGGCGGCGCCTCCGACCACCGAGAGCCCGACGGCCTCGGCGAGGAACTGACGCAGGATGTCGCGCGTGCGCGCGCCGACGGCCATGCGCAGGCCGATCTCCTTGGTGCGCTCGGTGACCGACACCAGCATGATGTTCATGATGCCGATGCCGCCCACCAGCAGGCTGACCGAGGCGACGCTCATCAGCAGCAGCGTCATCGTGTTGGCCATCTCGGTGCGGGTCGACGCCATCTCCTCGAGCGTGCGCACGGAGAAGTCGTCCTCCTCCGGGTTCTGGATGCGGTGGCGCTGGCGCATCAGCCGGGTGAGCGCCACGGCCGTGTCCTCGACCGCGTCGGGCCGAACCGCGGAGACCGAGACCTGGTCGATGAAGGTGACGCCGCGCAGCTTCTTCTGCACCGTGGTGTAGGGCGCCAGGATCACGTCGTCCTGGTCCTGGCCCCACTGCCCCTGCCCCTTGGGCGCCAGCACGCCCAGCACCCGGAAGGGCATGTTCTTGATGCGGATCACCTGGCCGACCGGGTCCTCGCCGTTCGGGAACAGGGTGCGCACCACCGTCTCGCCCAGCAGGCACACCTTGTCCGCCGTCAGCACGTCGCGTGGCGTGAAGTTGGCGCCCGCGGTCAGCGCGAAGTTGCGCACGAGGACGTAGTCCTCGTTGCCGCCCTCGACCTGGGTATTCCAGTTCTGGTTGCCGGCCACCACCTGTGCCCGCGTGCGCACCATCGGGCTCCAGCGCGCGACGCCGGGAATCTGAGAGATCGCCAGCGCGTCGTCCAGCGTCAGCGTGGTCGCGGACCCCGAGCCCCCGCGCGCCATGCCGTGGCCGCGGCCCCAGCTGCCGGCCGAGACGTAGATGATGTTGGTGCCCTGGCTCTGGATCTGGGCGTCGATCGAGGCGCGCGCGCCCGAGCCGAGGGCGATCATCGCGATCACCGAGGCGACGCCGATGATGACGCCGAGCATGGTCAGCGCGGAGCGGACCTTGTTCCGGCGAATCGCCAACAGGGCGATGCGCAGCGTGTTGAGCAGCTCCATCATCAGGGGGCCTCCGTTTCGGGGGGCGGCAGCGCCGCGAACTCGGCGGCGGCGTCTCGGCGGCGGGCGACCGGCGAGTCGTCGACGACGCGCCCGTCGCGGAAGCTGATCGTGCGCGCGCCGTACTCGGCGATGTCGTGCTCGTGGGTGATCAGGATGATGGTGATGCCCCGCTCGCGGTTGAGCCGCTGCAGGATCTCCATGATCTCGACGCTGGTGCGGCTGTCGAGATTGCCCGTCGGCTCGTCGGCCAGCACGATCTCGGGGTCGTTCACCAGCGCGCGGGCGATCGCCACCCGCTGCTGCTGGCCGCCGGAGAGCTGGTTCGGCGTGTGGTCGACCCGGCCGCCGAGCCCGACCGCTTCCAGCAGCTCGCGGGACTTGCGGTGCCGCTCGGCGAGCGAGTGCGAGCGGCCGTTGTAGACCAGCGGCAGCTCGACCTGCTCGAGCGCGCTCGTGCGCGGCAGCAGGTTGAAGTTCTGGAACACGAAGCCGATCTTGCGGTTGCGCAGCAGCGCGCGGCGGTCCTTGTCGAAGCCCGAGACGTCCTCGCCCTCGAGGAAGTAGTGGCCGCTCGTCGGCCGGTCCAGCAGGCCGAGGATGTTCATGAAGGTCGACTTGCCGCTGCCCGAGGCGCCGACCACCGAGAGGAACTCGCCGCGGCCGATCTCCAGGTCCACGCCGCGCAGCGCGTGCACGGTGACCTCGCCGAGCTGATAGCTCTTGCGCAGCTCCTGCACGCGGACGACGGGGCTCGTGGTCATGGCCAGCCGCTAGCGCTGGCGCGGCTGGGGGCGCTGCGGGCCGAAGGGGTTGGTCGACGGCGAGCCGGAGGGCCGCGCCGTGGCCGACGCCTTGGAGGTGTCGATCCCCGTCACCACGCTGACGCCTTCGGCGAGGCCGTCGCGCACCTCGACGAACTGCCCGTCCGTGATCCCGAGCCGCACCAGGCGCGGCTCCGGCCTGCCGTCCTTGCCCACGACGAAGACGATGCTGGGGCCGCTGCCGCTGCGGGCGCCGCGCCCCTGGCCGCCGCGCATGCCCATGCCGCCGCCGGGGCCGCGCCCGGCGCCCCCGCCTCCCGGTCCGCCCGCGCCGCTGCCCAGCGAGGCTCGCCCCTGGCCCGCGCCTTCGGCAGCGCCGGCGCCGCCAGCGCCGGGCCCGCGGGCTTCGGCCGCGGCCGCCTGGCCGCCGCCGGAGGCCTGCTGGCCCTCGGCGCGCTGGTCGTCGGCCCGAGCGGCGAACTGCGCGCGCATCCACGCCTGCGCGTCGAAGCCCTCGGGGCGGAAGCGCAGGGCCGACGCCGGCACGCGCACCACGTCCTCGGCCTTGCGCACGATCAGCGAGACGGTGGCCGTCATGCCGGGCATCAGAAGCTGCTCGGCGTTGTCCACGCTGATGATGGTGTTGTAGGTGACGACGTTCTGGACGGTGGTCGGCTGCAGGCGAACCTGCTCCACGCGGCCGACGAAGGTCCGCTCCGGGTGCGCGTCCACCCGGAAGCTCACCTCCTGGTCGACCTTGACGCGCCCGATGTCGGCCTCGTCGATCGAGGCGTTCACCTGCATGCGCGTCAGATCGTTCGCGATCACGAACAGCACCGGCGCCTGGAACGAAGCGGCCACGGTCTGCCCGACGTCCACGCTGCGGTTGATCACGACGCCGTCGATCGGCGCCTCGATGACGGTGTGGGCGAGGTCCACCTCGGCCTGGTTGACGCTCGCCTCGGCCTGGCTGACGGCGGCCTCGGATGCCTTGATCTGGGCCACGGCGCCGTCGTGGTTCGCCTTGGCCGTCTCGAGGTCGCTCTCGGGGACGAGGTTCTGCGCGGCCAGCTCGCGGGCGCGCTCGAACTTCTGCCTCGCGTCGGTCACCTGGGCGCGGGAGCGTTCCACGTTGGCGCGGGCGGAGACCAGGTTGGCGCGAGCCTGTCCGAGGCGGGCCTCGAAGGTCGACGGGTCGAGGCGCGCGATCACCTGGCCCTTCTTGACCACCGAGTTGAAGTCGGCCATCAGGCTCTGGATGGTGCCGGAGACCTGGGAGCCGACCTGGACCGTGGTCACGGCCTGGAGCGTGCCGGTCGCGCCCACCACCTCGACGACGTCGCCGCGGTCGGGTTGGGCGGTCTGGTAGCGCGTCTCCCCGTTGCGTCCCCGCATGTACGCGGAGACGCCGAAGACGAGGCCGAGGCTGACGATGGCGAAGAGGACGAGTCGAGTCGGTCGCATGACGTTCGAGAGTTTAGAACGGCAGGCACGGACCGGGTTTGGCCGCGACCGGTGAAAGCTTGTGAAACTGCCCGAGGGGAGCCTCGAAGTGCGAAGGGGGAAGCCCGATCCGGGCTTCCCCCTGTTCCCACACCGGCCGCCTTGGGCGCTTCGCGCCGAGGGCGCTGGCGCGCGGCGTCAGTTCGAGGTGCGGCCCGCGGCGGCGCTGGAGACCGAGACGGTGATCGAGCCGCCGCCGCTGCCGATGCCCGCGGCCTGCACGCGGTCGAAGACCACTAGGCTCTTGCGGTAGTCGGCGATCGCGCGCAGCTCGCTGACCTCGGCCAGGGCCAGGTCGCGCTGCGCCTGCGTCACCAGGAAGTTCGTCGACATGCCGGCGGCGAACTTCTTCTCCTCGGCGTCGAGGCGCTGCGCCTGCAGCACCCGGGCCGCCCGGGTCGAGGCCACGCGCTTCAGGTTGGTCTCGACCGAGCGCCCGGCCGTGCGCACCTCGCTCGCGATCGACAGCTCCAGGCGGGCGAGAGACGTCTCCTGCTGCTGCTTGGCGAGGCGCGCACGCGCGGCCGTCGCGTTGGCGTTGCGGTTGAGGATCGGGAAGGAGAAGTTCACGCCGACGCTCCAGGTCGGGAAGTCGCGCCCGAAGACCGAGCTGGTGGCGTCGCCGTAGCCGCCGGGGATCGGCTCCGTCAGCGGGTTGCCTTGGTTGTCGCGGATCTGGGTGCCGCCGAGGCCAGCCGCGCCGTAGCTCGCCACGAGGTCGAGGCCGGGCAGGCGGGCGTTGTTGGCGAGCTGGAGCTGCAGATCGGTGTTCTGCAGGCTCTTGCGCGCCGCGTCGATGTCGGTGCGGGAGGCGATCGCCTTCGCGATCGCGGCATCGATGTCCACCTGGACGGGCTCCGCCACCGGCTTGTCCGTCGGCACCACCCGCGTCTGCCACATCGCCGGGTCGTTCTGCGCGAAGATCGCGCGCTTGAGCGCGTCCTCGGCGTCGGCCAGGGCCGACTCGGCCAGGATCACGCCCTCTTCGCGGCTCGCCACCTCGGACTCGGCGGACACCACGTCGAGCGGCGCCATCGTGCCGACACGGACCTTGATGCGGTTCTCCTCGAGCAGCTTCTGCGCGAGCGCCAGGCTCTTGCGCTGGGCGTCGAGGTTGTCGATCGCCGCCAGCAGGTCGTAGTAGAGGTTCTTCACGCTGGCGACCACGTTCAGCACCGTCTGCTGGAACTGGACGTCCGAGATCTCCTTGTTGCGCTTGGCGACCTGAATCTGGTAGCGCGCCTGGTCGAGCTTGAAGTTGCGCAGCAGCGGCTGGGTCAGCGAAGCCGTCAGCGAGGAGTTGTAGGACGGATTGAAGGTGAAGAACGTGTTGTTCGTGTCCTGCTTGTTGTTGGCGAAAGACAGGTTGACCGAGCCGCCCGTCGGCAGGTACTGCGCGGCCCCGAAGTTCCAGACGGTCTGGTCCGTGCTCACCTTCTGGCCCCCGGCGAGCGCGCTCGAGCTCGGCGTCGTGCGCGAGCCTTCGCTGATGGTGGCGGAGACGGTCGGGTCGTAGACGCTGCGGGCGCTCTGGACGCTGAACGCGCTGGCCTCGGGCCCGAACTTCTCGACCCGGATGTCCAGGTTGTTCTCCATGGCCCTCTTGACCGCGTCCTCGAGGCTGAGCTGTAGGGTCGGCCGCTCCTGGGCGAGGGCGGGCGCGGCCAGGGCCGCCGTGAGGGCGATCGCGGCAGGGATTCGCATCATGCGGAAGAAACCTCCAGGGACCAAGGGTGCGGCGCCGTCGCCGACCCATGCCGAGCGCGGGATTATAGCCCTCGGCCTTTCAATTAGACCGTCTCACCGGGATCAAACGTCGTGAAAGGGTGAAAAGATCCCCGGTTTTCGTCGAAGGCGTTCAACCGGCTGACCCTGTGGGGGCCCGGGCCTGCGTCCGCCGAGGCCGGCCGGGGGATCGAAATAACCGTTTCGACGGGAATCGCAGCGCCCTTCCATGCCTCGCCGGAAAAACGAAAGGGCCGAGCGGTTTGGCCGCTCGGCCCTCGGGTTTTCGGCTACGGAGCCCTGCGCCCACGGCGCTCCTGGCGCCCCGGGCGCAGGCCCGCGGGTCGCGTCCTAGTTGAACGAGTACTTCAGGCTGAACTGCACGCGGTAGACGTCGCTCAAGGACGCGGTCTGCTGGAGCGAGGTCGACATCAGCTGGTTGTTCACCACGCGCATCTGGTACTGCGCGCGGCCCTGGGAGTCGGCGCCGCGCGCGATCAGCGGCGAGTTCGACACCAGGGTCTGGCTGACGCCCCAGTTCTTGTTCAGCAGGTTGCTGAAGTTGAAGATGTCCACGCGCGCCTGCAGGGAGTGGCGGTGCCCGCCCATGTCGGTGAACAGCTCCTGGGCCAGGCTGAAGTCCGTGCGGAACACCATCGGCAGCAGCACGCCGTTGCGCTCGGCGTACTCGCCGCGGTGCTTGCTCAGGTAGCTGTCCTGCGAGATGTAGGCGTCCCAGGCCGCGGCCTGCTCCGCCGGCGTGTAGGTGCGGCCGCCCGAGGTGAGCGTCTGGAAGTTCATCTCGGAGGTGTCCCGGTGGATGTAGAGCAGATCGTTGCCGGTGCCGCCGTCGCCGTTGAGGTCGCCCGAGAAGATGTAGCTGCGCCGCCCGGCGTTGTAGCCCTCCCAGAACAGCGACACGCTGGTGGAGCCGAACTTGAACCAGTCGAACCGGTACGAGCCCGCGACGAACACGCGGTTGCCCGACCCGGAGTCGGAGATGGCGACCGGCGGGTTGTTCGGGTCGCCAGGGTGCGCGTTACCGGTCCAGGAGCCGCGGGCGATCGAGCCTGGGTCGATTGTGTTCTTCGCCTCGGTGCGACTGTAGGCGGCCGAAACGAAGCCGGCCTTCATCCGCTTCTTCAGCTCCGCCGAGAAGTGCCAGGAGTAGCCCTCGCTCTGGTTCTTGAGCACGGTGTTGTTGGAGACGTTGGAGTAGATCTGGCGGCTCGTCCAGCGCGGGCGGCTGTCGACGCCGGTGAAGGCCGTCTGCGCGGCCGGCAGGTTGGCGTCGATGTAGTAGATGCCGTTCACGTCGCGGTTGTACATGCCCTCGAGCGTGCCGACCAGGCCCCAGGCCAGCCGCTTGTCGACGGCCAGGTTGCTGCGCCACACCTGCGGGAACTTGAAGTCCTTGTCCGTCACGGCCAGCTCGTAGCTGGACGCGGGCTCGCCCGTCACGCTCGTCGGCTTGTAGTGGTTCGGATCCGGGTGGAAGGGCCGGGCCGTGGTGTTGGAGAGCTGCGCGAACCCGGTGAGCACGCCGGTGTTGCCGATCTGGTTCGAGAGCCAGACGTAGATCGGCGGGCCCGAGAGGATGCCCGAGCCGCCGCGCACCTGCAGGGTGCGGTCGCCCTTGACGTCCCAGTTGAAGCCGGCGCGCGGCGAGATCTGGACGTTCGCGCCGGGGAGCTCGCCCGTCTGGTACTGGACCGAGTTGCCGTCCTCGTCGCGGAAGGCCAAAGCGTCGGCGTTGGCGTTCGTGAAGCCGGTGTCGCCGAAGAAGGGCACGTCGAAGCGGACGCCGTAGGTGAGCTTGAAGTCGCGGTTCACCTGCCACTCGTCCTGGGCGAAAGCGCCCGTGTACCACACCTCGAGCGGCTGGATCGGCTTGTCGAGCCCGGGGATGTTCATCCAGCGCACCTGGAAGGTGCGCAGGGTCACCGGCGACGTCGTGCGGTTCGGGTTGGCCAGGAAGTCGTTGGCGTCCCGGTAGAAGTCCGCGAGCGAGTTGTAGACGTAGGCGCTCTGCGAGCCCGGGAAGAAGACGTTCTCCGACTCGTAGCGTTCGGCGCTGGCGCCGAACGTGACCGAGTGGCTGCCGCGGGTGGTGGTGAAGTAGTCCTGGATCTGGAAGGTCTTGTAACGCAGCTCGTTGTTGGGCGTGAACGGCTCCGAGCCGAAGGTCGTGTAGACGGACCCGCCCTCGAGCACGTCCACCATCGGGAACAGGTTGTCGATGGCGCCGCGGCTCTCGTCGCTCTTGGAGTAGCCCGCGATCAGCGTGTTCGAGCTGTTGCTGCCGATGATCGAGTTCCACTCACCGATGAAGTTGCGGATGTTCTCGAGGATCGTGTAGTTCGAGTTCTCGAAGTTCAGGCCGAACAGGTTGCTGCGCCGCCCGCCGAAGCCGAGCGAGGAGGAGGTGGACACCAGCACGGGCGTCTCCGAGTCCAGGTGGATGTAGCGCAGGCTGACCTTGTTGCGGTCGTTGAGGTTCCAGTCGAGCTTGCCCATGTAGCGCCGCGCGGGCGTCTCGAACGGGTAGTCCTGGTAGCCGCCGGTCTGGTAGTCGAAGTTGCTGCTCAGGAACCCGCTGAGCGCGTCGAGATCCGAGGCGAGCACGCGCGTCACGTTGCCGCCGACCGTCTCGCCGCCGTTGTTGGCGCGGAACGTCGTCCCCGGCCGCGTGTCTTTCTCGTCTTCGACCAGGCCGAAGAAGAACAGCTTGTCCTTGACGATCGGCCCCGAGACGAAGCCCCCGTACTTCTTGAACTCGAAGGTGCCGGGGTTGACCGTGGCGTCCTTCGCTTCCGTGCCCACCAGGCTGTCGTCGCGGAGCCAGTAGTAGGCCGAGCCGCGGAACTTGTTGTCGCCGCTCTTGGTGATCGAGTTGACGCCCGCGCCCACGAAGTGGCCCTGCCTCACGTCGAACGGCGCCGTGTTGACCTGGACCTCCTGGATCGCCGACATCGAGACCGGGGCTACGCCCGTGCGGTCGCCCGGCTGGCCCGCGAGGCCGAACGAGTTGTTGAAGTAGGAGCCGTCGATCGTGATGTTGTTCAGCCGGTTGTCCTGGCCGACGAAAGCGCCGCCGAAGGGCCCGCCGGAGTACTGCGGGCTGAGGCGCGTGAAGTCGTTGATGCGGTCGCTGATCGTGGGCAGCGTGTCGATCGCCAGCTCACTCACGGTGGTGGCGGCGCCGGTGCGCGAGGAGCTGAAGACCGGGTCGGCGTCGGCCGTGACCGTGATCTCCTCGGTGACGGCGGCCTGGCCGAGCGTCAGGTTGAGGTCGCTCGCCACGCCGAGGCTGACGACGAGGTCCTTGGCCGACACCGGCTGGAAGCCGCTCAGCGTGGCCGTCACCGTGTAGGGACCGCCGACGCGCACGCCGGGGATCAGGAACCTGCCGTCCGCCTGGCTGGTCGCTTCGTAACGGGTCCCGGAAGGCGTATGGACCGCGATCACGCTCGCGCCGGGGACGGCCTGCTTCTGCATGTCCATCACGACGCCGGCGATCGAGCCGGTGGTCACGCCCTGGGCCTGGGCCTGGCTGGCCGACAGCAGCAGGGCCAGACCCGCGAGAACGGCGAGTGTCCTGGATACGGCGAGCTTCATTCGAGTTCTCCTGAACTAGTGAGGGTCGGATCCGAGCCGAAGCAGGCGCCGGGAAGCCCGGCTCCCTGGATGAGGAAAGGAACGGACGGCCGGGCCGCTCCGAGGGAGCCTCGGAATGGCATCAAACACATCGTTCTGAACCCCCGGATCAGGACGCTAACGGGCGTCGGGCGTCGAGTTGAAGGGGCATGGTACTCCCGGCAAATTTGCGAAGTCAACGCCGGGTATAATCCCCGCGCCCGATGGAGCCCCCGCGATGAAAGTGCTGCTTTCCCATGACAGGATCCAGGCCCGGATCGCGGAGATGGGGCAGGAGATCACCCGCGATTACGCCGGCCGGGAGCCCCACCTGGTGGGCGTGCTGAAAGGGGCCTTCCCCTTCCTGACGGACCTCTCGCGGTCGATCGAGCTGCCGATGACGCTCGATTTCATCGCGGTCTCCTCCTACGGCGCCTCGACCAAGACCTCGGGCGAGGTGCGCCTGGTGAAGGACCTCGATCAGGGGCTCGACGGGCGCGACCTGCTGGTGGTCGAGGACATCGTGGACACCGGCCTCACGCTCAACTACCTGCTCAACCTGCTGCGGGCCCGCGGGCCCCGCTCGCTGAAGGTGGCCACGCTGCTCTCGAAGCCGTCCCGCCGGCTGGTCGAGATCCCGGTCGACTACGTCGGCTTCACGATCGACGACCACTTCGTCGTCGGCTACGGCCTCGACTTCAACGAGAAGTACCGCAACCTGCGCGACATCGTCCTCTACGGCGGCAACTAGGCCCCGCTCCCGGGTCGAAACGCCCATGCGGCACGTGATCGGCATCGACGCGGGCGGCACCAAGACGATCGGCCTGCTCGCCGACGAGTCGGGCCAGGTGCAGGGCGAGGCCCGCGCCGGCGGCGCGAACCTGCAGACCCACGGCGAGCTCGAGGTCGAGAAGGTCCTGCACGAGATCATCGAGTCGCTCTCCCCGGACCGCCCGGTCGACGCCGTCTGCCTGGGCATGGCCGGGGTGGACCGCCCCCGCGACCACGCCGTGGTGCGGCACCTGCTGCGCCGGCTCGGGCATCGCGAGACGGCGCGCGTGGTGAACGACGCGGTGATCGCGCTGGTGGCCGGCGCCGCCGAGCGCTTCGGCATCGTGATCCTGGCCGGCACCGGCTCGATCGCCTACGGCGAGGATCGCCAGGGCCGCAGCGCCCGCGCCGGAGGCTTCGGCTCGCTGCTGGCCGACGAGGGCTCCGGCTACTGGCTGGGCCATCAGGTGATGCGCGCCGCCGTGCGCGGCAGCGACGGCCGCGGCCCCCGCACGGCGCTGCAGGGCCTGCTGTTCGGGGCGCTGGGCATCCAGGGCGTCGCCGAGCTGGTGCCCCTCGTCTACGAGAAGGGGATGCCCAAGACCCAGATCGCGGCGCTCGCGGGGCTCGTCGAGACGGCGCGCCAGCAGGGCGACACGGTCGCAGTCGAGATCCTGCAGCAGGGCGCCCTGGAGCTGTCGCTGGCGGCGCGTTCGGTGGCGTTGCAGCTCGCCTTCCGCGAGCCGTTCACCGTCGTGCTCGCCGGCGGCGTGTTCAAGGCCTGCCCTTCGCTGCCGTCGATGGTCGACCGCGCGCTGCAGGTCCCGGGCGCTCAGGTGAAGGTGCTCGAGCTGGAGCCCGCCCAGGGCGCCGTCTGGCTCGCCTGCGACCTGCTGAGGCGGCCCGAGGCCGGCGGCGCTGCGTGAGGACGCTGATCGTCAACGCCGACGACTTCGGCCGCACGCCCGGCATCAACCAGGGCGTCGTGGAGGCGCACCGCGACGGGATCGTCACGTCCACCACGACGATGGTGCTCTACCCGGCGGCAGCCGAGGCCGCGCGCCTCGCGCGCGAGTGCCCGGGGCTCGGCGTCGGCCTGCACGTCCAGCTCTCGGGCGGCGCGCCGGGGCTGCCGGCGGAGCGGATCCCGAGCCTGCTCGGCCCCGATGGCCGCTTCCCCGCGAAGCCCGAAGGGCACCGCTCGCCGCGGCCCGAGGAAGCTCTTGCCGAGGCGCGGGAGCAGTTGCGACGCTTCCAGCAGCTCTTCGGCCGCCTGCCCACGCATTTCGACAGCCACCATCACTCCCACCGGCTGCCCGCCGTGCTCGAGGCGGTCGTCACGCTCGCCCTCGAGGCCGGCCGGCCCGTGCGCAACGCCTCCCCCGAGGTCGCGGCCCGCCTGCGCCAGCGGGGGATCGCGACCACCACCGCCTTCGACGAGGGCTTCTTCGGCGAGACGGCCACGATCGAGCGGCTGCTCGAGATCATCGCCGGCCTGCCGGAGGGCACCACCGAGCTGATGTGCCATCCGGCCCGCGTCGACGACGAGCTGCGCGCCAGCTCCGGCTACGCCGAGCCGCGCGAGGCCGAGAAGGCGGCACTGTGCGACCCCCGCGCGCGCCGTGCGCTCGAGGCCGCCGGCGTGCGCCTGGCGAGCTTCGCCTCGCTGTGAAGCTCCGCGTCGTCGACGGCGCTCCGGAGCTGGCGCTCGAGGCCGCCGACGTGCTCGCCGCGGCGGTCGCGGAACGGCCCGAGCTGACGCTGGCGCTGCCGACCGGGCGCACGCCGGTGCCCTGGTATGCCGAGCTCGCCCGCCGGCATGCCGGGGGCGCGCTCGATCTCTCCCGAGCGCGCGCCTTCAATCTGGACGAGCTGGTGCTGCCGGCCTCCGATCCGCGCACGTTCAGCTCGTTCATGCGCCAGCACGCCTGGCAGCGGATCGGCCTGCGCCGCGAGCGCTGCGAGATCCCGAACGGGACGGCCGCGGATCTCGACGCCGAGTGCCGCCGCTACGAGGCCGCGATCGCCGAGGCCGGCGGCCTCGACCTGGCGGTGCTCGGCATCGGGGCGGACGGTCACATCGCCTACAACATGCCGGGGCCGTTCGTGGCGCAGACGCACGTCGTACGCCTGCCGGACGGGCTCGCGAGCTCGCTCGGCGTGCCCGAAGCCGACCGGCCGCTGCGAGCCGTCACGATGGGACTCGGCACGATTCGCGCGGCGCGCCGCCTGTTGCTGCTGGCGACCGGCGCCTCGAAGCTCGAGGCCCTGCGGGCGCTCAGGCGCGGCGCCCAGGATCCCAAGTGGCCGTGCACGTTCCTGGCCGGCCACGCCGCCTTCGAGGTGCTGGCCGATCGCGAAGCCGCCGCCGGCCTGGACTGACGGGGCCGCGGGCCTCGAGCAGCCGGCCGCCGCCTAACGGCGGCGCAGCGCCTTGCGGACGTGGCCGCCGGCGGCCTTCAGGCGTCGCCGCGCCGCTTCCGCGCGCAGGCCCAGGCGGGCCATCACGATCGCGGTCTTGGCCTCGCCGTCCGCCAGCTCCAGCAGCGCCGCTGCCGTCGCCGGCTCGACGCCGCCCGCCTCGGCCACGATGCGGCGCGCGCGGTCCTCGAGCTTTTTCGAGGTCTGGCGCAGGTCGACCATCAGGTTCTGGTAGGCCTTGCCCAGGCGGATCATCGCCGCGGTCGTGATCGCGTTGAGCACGGCCTTGGTGGCGGAGCCCGCCTTGAGGCGCGTCGAGCCCGTGAGCACCTCGGGGCCGGAGCGCACCACGACGACCACCTCCGCCAGCCGCGAGAGGCCGCGTCCCGGCGCGCAGGTGACGAGGACGCTCCTCGCGCCCTTCCCCCTGGCGCCCGCCAGCGCGCCGCGCACGAAGGGCGTCACCGAGCTCGCCGAGATGCCGATCAGCACGTCGCCGGGGCGCAGGCGGCGGCCCTCGCGCTCGCCCACGTCCCCCCGGTCCTCGGCGCCCTCGACCGCGCGGAACACCGAGCGCTCGCCGCCCGCCATCACGCCCACGATGCGGCGCGGATCGCTGCCGAAAGTCGGCGGGCACTCCGCGGCCTCGAGGACGCCCAGGCGGCCCGAGGTGCCGGCGCCGATGAAGACGACGCGCCCGCGCCCGCCCAGGGCGCCGGCCACCATCCGCGCGGCGCGGGCGATCGCGCGCGTCTGTCGCGCGGCGGCCACGAGCGCCCGGCGATCCTCGTCGAGCAGCAGCGCGACGACGCGCTCGGTCGTCATCGAGTCGAGACGCCGGCTGCGCGGATTGCGGCTCTCGGTCGGCAGCCGCGCCCAGCGCCCGCCGCCGGCGCCGCGCGACTTCAGAGGTTCCTCCCGTCGAACGGCTCGGGCAGCAGCTCGGAGAGCCGTCGCGTGCGCCGGCTGCCGGCGAGGTCCTCGACGCGCACGACGATGTCGCCGCACAGCTCCCACAGGATCTGGCGGCAGGGCCCGCAGGGCCAGGCGGGCCGCCCGGAGCGGGCGACCACGGCGACCGCGTCGAAGTCGCGCAGGCCCTCGGAGACGGCCTTGAACACCGCCACGCGCTCGGCGCACATCGTGAGGCCGTAGGTCGCGTTCTCGACGTTGCAGCCTGTGACGATCTCGCCGTCGCGCGTGCGCAGCGCGGCGCCCACCTTGAACTTCGAGTACGGCGCCACGGCCCCTGCGCGGGCCTCGCGCGCGTAGGCGGCCAGCGCCCGCAGCGCCGCTTCCGAGACGCCGCGCGCGCGCGCCCGGCCGCGGGCCCTCACGCCTGCTTCCCGGCCGCGTCCACGATGCGTCCGATCGCGTCGAGCAGCCCCGCCTTCACGCGCTCGCCCACCTCCAGCACCTCGCGGTGGTCGAGGGGCTTCTTGCTGACGCCCGCCGCCATGTTGGTGAGGCAGGAGATGCCCAGCACGCGCAGCTTCATGTGGCGCGCCGCGATCGCCTCGGGCACCGTCGACATGCCGACTGCGTCCGCGCCCAGCGCGCGGAAGGCCTTGATCTCGGCGGGCGTCTCGTAGGACGGGCCGGACAGGGCCAGGTAGACGCCGTGCCGCACCGGCACGCCCGCCTTCATGCAGGCCTTCTCGGCGAGGTCGCGCAGCCGGGCGTCGTAGACCTCGCTCATGTCGGGGAAGCGCTCGCCGAGCGCGTCGAGGTTGGGTCCCGACAGCGGGTTCGTGCCTGTCATGTTGATGTGGTCCGAGAGCACCATCAGTTCGCCGGGCTTGTAGTTCACGTTCACGCTGCCGGCGGCGTTCGTCAGGATCAGCAGCCTGACGCCGAAGCGGCCCAGCACGCGCACGGGGAAGACGACCTGCTCCTGCGAGTACCCCTCGTAGGCGTGCACGCGCCCCGCCATCACGGCGACCGGCGTGCCCTGCGAGAGCCCGAGCACCAGCTCGCCCGCGTGCCCGACGGCCGTCGAGACGGGGAAGTGGGGGATCTCCCGGTACGGGATGCGCACGGCCCTCTCGAGCGCGTCGGCGAAGGCGCCCAGGCCCGAGCCGAGCACCAGCCCGACCGACGGCCGCAGCTTCGCTTTCGTGCCGATGAAGCCGACGGCCTCGTCGATCCGCGCGAGCGCCGCCTTGGGCTCCAGGCCGCTCATGCCAGCATCCCCGCCAGGCTCGCGCGACCTCGTCGAGCAAGGGGGGCCTGCGCCGGCCCCCCTTGGACCCCCGCCCTCGCGTCGGGAGTGAATCCCGCCGCTCGGGCAGCCCGTGACAGTTGTGTGGGCCGATGGCCGCTCATGCCAGCATCCCCGCCAGGCTCGCGCTCATGAAGGCGGCCAGGTTGCCGCCGATCATCGCGCGCAGGCCGAGCCTCGCCAGGTCGCCGCGGCGCTCGGGGGCCAGGCCGCCGATGCCGCCGATCTGGATCGCGATGCTCGAGAAGTTGGCGAAGCCGAGCAGCGCGTAGGTGAGGATCACCGCGCTGCGCGGAGCGACGTCGATCACCCCTGTTCCCAGGTCGCTCGCGAACTGCGCGTAGGCGACGAACTCGTTGAGCGTCGTCTTGATGCCGATCAGGGAGCCCACGTAGGCGGTGTCGGCCCAGGGCACGCCCATCACGAACGCGAGCGGGCGCAGCAGCGTCCCGAGCACGACCTGGATCGTCAGCTCCGGCGCGCCGAACAGGCCGCCGATCCAGGAGACGCCGAAGTTCAGCACGGCGATCAGGCCGATGAACGCCATCAGCATGGCCCCGACGTTGAGCGCGAGCTGCATCCCCGTGGCGGCGCCCGAGGCGGCGGCCTCGATCACGTTGCGATCGGTCTTCTCGACGCTCACGGTCAGCGAGTTGCGGGTGACGGGCTCGCCCGTCTCCGGCACCAGGATCTTCGAGATCAGCAGCCCCGCCGGAGCGTTCATCACCGAGGCGGCGAGCAGGTGGCCCGCGATGTTGGGGAAGCTGTCCTGCAGCATCGCCGTGTAGGCCGCCAGCACCCCGCCGGCCACGGTCCCGAAGCCGCCCACCATCACCGTGTTGAGCTCCGAGAGCGTCATCCTGCCGACGAAGGGCTTGATCAGCAGCGGCGCCTCGGTCTGCCCGAGGAAGATGTTGCCCGATGCGGACAGCGTCTCGGCGCCCGAGGTGCGCAGCGTCCGCTGCATCACCCAGGCGATGCCCTTGACGATCCACTGCATCACGTTCAGGTAGTAGAGCACCGACATCAGAGCCGAGAAGAACACGATCGTCGGCAGCACGTTGAACGCGAAGAAGGCGCCGGTGTTGCCGACGAAGCCGGCGGCGGTGTCGAGGGCGCCACCCGGCCCCGGCAGCCCGACGGGCACGTTGCTGCCGGTCAGGTTGCCGAAGACGAAGCGCGCGCCCTGGAGCTGGAAGCCCAGCAGGCCGTTGACGATCTCGCCCACCCGCTCGAAGAACCAGCGCCCGGGAGCCGTCTTGAGCACGATCACGCCGAAGACGGCCTGCAGCGCCACGCCGGCGCCCACCAGGCGCCAGGGGATCGCCTTGCGGTTCACGCTGAGCGTCCAGGCGATCGCCAGCATGGTGACGATGCCGACGAGGCCCATCGCCCGGTCGGCGGGGGAGGTGTCGAGGCCCGCGCGCATGCGGGCGAGCGCCTCGGACGCGGGTGTCAGCAGCAGCAGGGGCATCAAGGCGATCGCCTCCTTCAGTCGAGCACGGCGCGCACGAGCGGGCTCGCGGGCGGCGCCTCGGGTCCCACCGTGAACGCGCCGGCCAGCAGCCGGAGCGCCTCGGGCAGGCGGCGCGGATCGTTCGAGTGGACCGTGGCCAGGGGCTCGCCCTCGGCGACCGGATCCCCGACCTTCTTGTGCAGCACGACGCCGACAGCCGCGTCGATGCGGCTGTCGACAGTCTCGCGGCCGGCGCCGAGCAGCATGCCGGCCAGGCCCAGCGCGCGGCAGCCGATCGCGCCCACGCGCCCGTCCCGCGGCGAGGGCAGCTCGCTGCGCGTCGCGGCTTGCGGCAGCCGCCGCGGGTCGTCGCAGACGCGGGGGTCGCCGCCCTGCAGCTCGATCACCTGCTGGAAGCGGCGCAGCCCCGCGCCCGAGTCGAGCGCCTCGCGCACGCGCGCCCGCGCGGCCTCCAGCCCGGCGGCTGCGCCGCCCAGGTGCAGCATCCAGGCCGCCAGCTCGATCGAGAGCGAGGTGACGTCCTTCGGGCCGCGGCCCTTGAGCGCCTCGATGCACTCGGCGGTCTCGAGGGCGTTGCCGACCGCGCGGCCCAGCGGCTGGTCCATGTCGGTCACCAGCGCCGCCACCCGCTTGCCCATGCCGCGGCCGATCGCGATCATGGCCTCGGCCAGCGCCTTCGAGTCCTCGAAGCTCTTCATGAAGGCGCCGTCGCCGGTCTTGACGTCGAGCACCAGCGCGTCGATGCCCTCGGCCATCTTCTTGCTCATGATCGAGGCGGCGATCAGCGGCCGGCTCTCGACGGTGGCGGTGACGTCGCGCAGCGCGTAGAGCCTCTTGTCGGCGGGCGCGATCTCCGGCGTCTGGCCGATCAGGCCGAGGCCCGCGGCCTCGAGCACGCGGCGGAACTCCACGAGCGACAGATCGACGCGGAAGCCGGGGATCGCCTCCAGCTTGTCGAGCGTGCCGCCGGTGTGCCCGAGCCCGCGCCCCGAGATCATCGGCACGTAGACGCCGCAGGCGGCCGCCAGCGGCGCCAGGATCAGGCTGGTCTTGTCGCCGACGCCCCCGGTCGAGTGCTTGTCCACCTTCGGCCCGGGCAGGGAGGAGAGATCGAGCACGTCCCCGGTGCGCATCATGGCGTCGGTCAGCGCCAGCGTCTCGGCGGCGCTCATGCCGCGGAAGAACACGGCCATCGCGAAGGCGGAGGCCTGGTAGTCGGGCACGCGGCCGTCGGTGTAGCCGCGCACGAAGGCGGCGATCTCGTCGCGCCCCAGCTCGAGCCCGTCGCGCTTGGCCTGGATCAGATCGACGGCGCGCATCGGCCCCCGCTCATTTCTTCCGCGAGTTGATGCGCTCGACCTCGGCCCACAGGTCGCGCTTCTTGCGCAGCGGGACAGCGGGCGGCGGCGGCGCCGTCGCCGGCGGCAGCGAGATGCCGGAGAGCACCTGGTCCATCAGGCTCTGCTTCTCGTCCTTCTTGGCCCTGCGCCGCGCGGGCAGCTTGCCGCCCCGGTAGTCGTGGGTGTTGAAGCAGGTGCGACAGGTGACCTTCGAGATCTGGTCGCCGACGATCGAGGCGACGTCGTGGTTCAGCAGCAAGCGACACCGCGGGCAGTAGTCGTCGATCACTTCGCCCAGGCGGGGTGGACGCTCGGACACAGCTGAAGAGGCCGCTCCCTCGTGAAGAAGCGCGAGTATAGTACGGATCACGCGCGAGAGGCTGCCGCGGTGATCCCACAAGAGGCCGATTACTACCGCCTCCGCACCGAGTGGCTGCGGTTCAAGTCCCACCTGCAGGACCGCCTGACCGGCCTGCCCACGCTGCCCGCGGTGCTCGATCAGGTGCGGCGGGCCTTCGAGACCTGCGGCGCCCTCGACGTCTTCTACCTGGACCTCGGCAGCTCGGGCCGGCAGGAGGCGAAGCTGGGCTGGGCCGACTACGACGAGACGATCCGCGGCTTCGCCCAGCGGCTGCAGGCCGCGGCCAGCGCCGGCGAGCTCGACGCCGAGGACGTGGTCTGCCTGCTGACCGTGCGCTCGGACCGCTTCCTGGTGTTCCGGCCGGCGCCGCCCAACTCCGAGCCCACGGCGGCCGAGCGCAAGGAGCGGCTGCTGGCGGCGCTGCTCGGCGGCGGCGGCGACGACGTGCCGCGCGTCGCCGCCGGCCACGCTCGGGTGGTCAACGACCCGATGGCGCGCTCGGAGCGGGCGATCCAGCAGGGCGTCGCCGACGCTGCGCTGATGAGCCTGCACGAGCGCCAGGGGATCGACTCGGTGCGGCACGACACGCTGCGCCGGCTGATCGCCGAGAGCGCCGTGCGCGCGGTGTTCCATCCGATCGTGCGGCTGTCGGACCGGGGTGTCGTCGGCCACGAGGCGCTGACGCGGCCGAAGGACCCCCACGCCTTCGACAGCGTCGAGCAGATGTTCGCCTTCGCCGAGTCGACCGACCTGCTGGCCGACTTCGAGCGGCTGTGCCGGCGCACCTCGATCCAGGCCGCGTCCACGCTGCGCGGCTCGGGGATGCTGTTCCTGAACGCCTCGGCGCGCGCCGCCCGCGACCCCGAGTGGACGAACGGCGTCGTGTTGCAGCAGCTTGCCGGGAGCGGGCTCTCGCCGCAGCGCATCGTGGTCGAGATCACCGAGCGGCTGGCGGTGGTCGGCCAGGACGGGCTGCCGCAATCGCTGCGGTCGCTGAAGGACTGCGGCTACCGGCTGGCGGTCGACGACATGGGCGCCGGCCACGCCTCGCTGCAGGCGCTGGCCTCGATCGAGCCCGATTTCCTGAAGTTCGACGTCAGCCTGGTGCGCGGCATCGACCAGAGCAGCATCAAGCGCAGCCTGCTCGAGTCGTTGCGCGCGCTGGCCGAGAAGATCCGTGCCCGCGTGATCGCCGAGGGAGTGGAGACCGAGGCCGAGCGCCGCACGTTGGCGGACCTCGGGATCGAGCTGGCGCAGGGCTTCCTGTTCCACCGCGAGAGCTGAGCCGCCGTTTCGTCCGCAGCCCAGAAAGGAGCCGAGCCGCTTGCGCAACGCCGAAGTGATCCGCCAGTGGAAGATACTGAAGACGATCGAGGCCGGCCGCTACACCACGGCGGCCGACATGGCGGAGGAGCACGGCGTCACCGAGCGCACGATCCGCCGCGACCTCGAGGCGCTGCAGGAGGCGGGCTTCCCGCTCTACGACGAGCGCAGCGAGGGGCGCAAGGTGTGGCGCCTGATCGAGGGCTACCGCCAGCGCCTCAACCAGACCTTCACGCTCTCCGAGCTGGCGGCGCTCTACTTCGGCCGCAACCTGATGTCGTTCCTGGGCGGCTCGCCCTTCGCGCGCGACCTGGAGTCGGCCTTCGAGAAGATCCGCGAGGCGCTGCCGGCCAAGAGCCTGCCCTACCTCGCGCGCATCCAGGACCTGTTCTCGGCGCGCCCCGACCCGATGAAGGACTACTCGAAGAAGCGCGACGTGATCGCGGCGCTGATCGACGCGGTGCTGCACCAGCGCAAGGCCCGGCTCGAGTACTTCTCCTTCAACTCGCGCAAGACGAAGGCGTACCTGGTCGATCCCTACCGCGTCGTCTACTACCACGGCGGGCTCTACCTCTACGCGCGCGTCGAGGAGTACGCGGAGGTGCGCACCTTCGCGGTCGAGCGCATCTCGCGGATCGAGGTGCTCGACCAGTCCTTCGAGGCGCCCAAGGACTTCAACGTCTCCGAGTACGCCAAGGGCGCCTTCGGCATCGCCGGCGGCAAGCCCGAGGAGGTCGAGATCGCCTTCGACGCGACGCTCGCCGGCTACATCCGCGAGCGGGTCTGGCACGAGAGCCAGCGGCTGGAGGAGCGGCCCGACGGCTCGGTGCTGCTGCGGATGAGCGTGGCGCCCGGCTGGGAGCTCAAGTCCTGGATCAAAGGGTTCATCCCGCACGTGAAGGTGCTGGCGCCGGCGCGCCTGCGCGACGAGATCAGCGCCGATCTCCGGGCTGCCCTAAAATAGCGGCCGTGGCGGCAGCCGCCCTCGAGACCTTCCCGAACACGCACCCCGGGAGGGACTACAGCATCGTCCACACCTGCCCCGAGTTCACCGCGGTGTGCCCGAAGACCGGCCAGCCGGACTTCGCCACCCTGCGCATCAGCTACGTCCCCGATCGCGTCTGTGTGGAGCTGAAGAGCCTCAAGCTCTACCTCCAGTCCTACCGCGACCGCGGCATCTTCTACGAGCACGTCACCAACGCGATCCTCGACGACCTGGTGGCCGCCGTCCGGCCGCGCAGCATGAGCGTCGAGGGAGAGTTCAACGTGCGCGGCGGCATCTCCTCGGTCGTCCGCGCGAGCTACCAGGCGCCGGCCCGGGTCCGCCGGCGCCGGCGCTAGCAGGCGGAGGCCCCCCGGGGCTTCCCCCGGAAAGACAGCCATGAGAGCCCTGACCTTCCTCGCACGGCGCTTCGTCGCAGGCGAGACGCCGGACCGCGCGATCGCCGCCGGGCGCGCGCTCGCGGCGCGCGGAATCAAGCCCAGCTTCGACCTGCTCGGCGAGGACGTGCACGACGAGGGCACCGCGCGCCGCATCGCGGCGGCCAACGTCGAGCTGCTGCGGATGATCCCGCCGGAGGTCGAGCGCAACGTCTCCGTCAAGCTGACGAACCTCGGCCTCGACGTCTCGCAGGAGCTGTGCCTGGAGCTGACCGCGTCGGTGCTCGACGCCGCGCGCGCGGCGGGCGGCTTCGTGCGCATCGACATGGAGGGCAGCCAGCACACCCAGGCGACGCTCGACGTCTTCCGCGCGCTGCGCGGGCGCCACGAGCACGTCGGCATCGTGCTGCAGGCGATGCTGCGCCGCACGCGCGAGGACGTGGAGGAGTGCGTCCGCAAGCAGGACCGCGTGCGTCTGTGCAAGGGCGCCTACCAGGAGCCGGCCGAGATCGCCTTCAGGAACATGGGCGAGGTGCGCAAGAGCTACCGCGAGTGCGCGGAGCTGCTGCTCGAGAAGGGCAACTACCCGGCGATCGCGACCCACGACGAGACGCTCGTACGGCACGCGACCTCCTTCGCGCGCGAGCGCGGGATCGCGTCGTCGCGCTTCGAGTTCCAGATGCTCTACGGCCTGCGCCGCGGCCGCTGGGACGAGCTGGTCAAGGCCGGCTACAACGTCCGCATCTACGTGCCCTACGGCACCCACTGGCTCCCCTACTTCTACCGGCGCCTGCGCGAGCGCAAGGAGAACGTGCTGTTCGTGCTGAAGGGGCTCTTCGGCGGGTGAGCCTGCCGGCTTCGATGCGCGCGGCGGTCTACCGCGGCCGCGGCAGCGTGCGGGTCGAGGACGTGCCGGTGCCGGAGATCGGCCCGGGCGAGCTGCTGGTGCGGGTCGAGGCCTGCGGCGTGTGTCCCACCGATCTCAAGAAGATCGAGCAGGGCCTGCTGCCGCCGCCGCGGATCTTCGGCCACGAGACCGCGGGCGTCGTGGCCCGGCGGGGGCCCGGCGTCACGCGCTTCCGCGAGGGCGACCGCGTCGCGCTCCACCACCACGTGCCCTGCGGGCGCTGCTTCTACTGCTCGCTGTCGCTCTTCGCGCAGTGCGAGGGCTACAAGCGCAACGGCACCACGGCCGGCTTCGAGCCCGCGGGCGGCGGCTTCGCGCAGTACGTGCGGGTGATGGACTGGATCGTCGAGCGCGGCGTCGTGCCGGTGCCCGACGGCGTGCTGCCCGAGGAGGCGGCGTTCGTCGAGCCGGTCAACACCTGCCTGAAGGCGGTCGAGCGGCTCGGCCTGCGCGAGGGCCAGCTGGCGCTGGTGGTGGGCCAGGGCCCGATCGGGCTGATCCTGATGCAGATCGCCCGCGAGCTGGGGGCGGAGGTGGTCGTGTCGGACGTGCGGCGCGAGCGCCTCGAGGCGAGCCTCGCTCTCGGAGCGCAGGCCGCGCTCGACGGCCGTGAGGACGTGCCCGCGCAGTTGCGCGCGCGCGGCGGTGGTCGAGGGGCCGACCACGTCCTGCTGGCGGCGGTCGGGCAGAACCCCTTCGATCAGGCCGTCGCGGCCGCTAGGCCCGGCGGCCGTATCATGGTGTTCGCGGCGACCTCGCCAGGGGAGACCGTCACGGCCGACCTCGGCGCCCTGTGCGCCGCCGAGAAGGAGATCCTGACGTCCTACAGCGCCTCCGTGGACGTGCAGGAGCGCGCGGCGCGGCTGGTCTTCGAGCGGCGGGTGCGGGTGCGGGAGCTGGTGAGCCACCGGCTTCCGCTCGAGCAGGCCCCGCGCGCGTTCGAGCTGGCCGCGCGCGCCGAGCCCGGCGTGCTCAAGATCGTCGTGCAGCCGGAGGGATGACAGCGGTGCCGCCGAAGATGAAGGCCGCCGTGCTCTACGGAAAAGAGGACGTCCGCATCGAGCGGATCGAGGTGCCGCGCCTCGAGCCCGGCGACCTGCTGCTGCGCACGCAGGTGGCGCTCACCTGCGGCACCGACGCCAAGGTCTTCCGGCGCGGCTACCACGCGCGCATGATCCGGCCGCCCGCCGTCTTCGGCCACGAGGTGGCCGGCATCGTCGAGGAGGTCGGCCCCGGCGTCGAGAGCGTCGCCCCGGGCACCGCGGTGGTCGCCGCCAACTCGGCGCCCTGCGGCGAGTGCCACTTCTGCCGGCACGACATGCCGAACCTGTGCGACGACCTGCTGTTCTGGAACGGCGCCTACGCCGAGTTCGTGCGCATCCCCGCCCGCGTCGTGCGCCACAACCTGCTGCCGATCGAGGACGGCATTGCCTTCCGCGAAGCCGCGATGGTCGAGCCGCTCGCCTGCGTCGTGCGCGGCGTGGAGGAGAGCTGGATCGGCCGCGGCCAGTCGGTGGCCGTGATCGGCACCGGTCCGATCGGCCTGATGTTCGTCGCGCTCGCCCGCATGCGCGGTGCCCACGTGGTGGCCGCGGGCCGCCGCCGCTCGCGCCTCGAGAAGGCGCTCGACGTCGGGGCCGAGGCCGTCGTCGAGGCGCGCCCCGGCGAGGACCTGGGCGACGCGCTGCGCCTGAAGAGCCCCGACAAGCGGGGCGCGGACGTCGTGATCGAGGCGGTCGGCCTGCCCGAGACCTGCGAGGCCGCCGTGCGCGCCGTGCGCAAGGGCGGCGTGATCAACCTGTTCGGCGGCTGTCCCGCGCACACGCGCATCGGCATCGACTCGCAGCGGCTCCACTACCAGGAGCTCACCATCAAGTCGACCTTCCATCACACGCCGGACAGCATCCGCAAGGCCTACCGGATCATCGCGGAAGGCCACCTCGATCCGCGCGAGCTGATTACCGCCGAGGAGCCGCTCGACCGCCTGCCCGACGTGCTGGCGCGCATGGGCGGCGGCGGGGACGGGCTGAAGACCGCGATCCTGCCCTGGGGCCAGGAGGCCAGGGTCTAGCCTTCCGGCAGGCCGGCCGCGCGGCGGCCGCCGAAAAAAGGCCGCGGCGCTCGAGCAGGGCGGCCTGATGGCCGTCCGCCGCGAGCGCCGCGCACGATCCGAGGCCGGCGAAGCCGGCGCCGAGTACGCCGGGCTTCAGCGCTTCTTCGCCCGCTTGCCCTTCTTCGCGTTCTTCGCCTTCTTCGGGGCCTTCCTGGCCTTCCTGACGGCCTTCCTGGCCTTCTTGGCGGGCTTCTTCTTCGCGGCCTTCTTCTTGGCCGGCTTGGCCGCCTTCTTCTTGGCCTTCTTCACGACCTTCTTCTTCGCGGCCTTCTTGGCGGGCTTCTTCTTGGCGGCCTTCTTCTTCGCCGGCTTCTTCGCCGCGGCCTTCTTGGCGGGCGCGGGGACCGGGGCCGGCGCAGCGCTCATGGGCGCTGGTGCGGGCGCCGGAGCCGGCGCGGGTGCGGGCGCCCTGACCGGCGCGGGGGCCGGCGCGACGACGGGCTGCGCTGCCGGTGTCCCGGGCGCGTCGGGCTTCTCGTCTTGCATCGCTCTCCTCCGTGGGCCCGGCCGCTCAGCGGAGTGCCGCCGCGCGAGCCCGTTGTGCAGGAAGTCTCTGGAGCGAGAGTGTGCGTCCGCGCCCGCCCGCTCGTCAAGGGCGGGGGGACGGATTCAGCCGCGGCGGGCCCGCGGCGGGTGCCAGGTCAGCGCTGCCTGCTCGATCGCTGGCCGCCGAGGTCGCGGACGCGGATCGCGAGGCCGCGGGCGGAGTAGATGCGCGTGCCGTCCACCGCGAGCCACCCGTCGCCGACCGCGAGGCGCCCAAGGCCGTCTTCCCCCAGCGCCCGCAGCTCCAGGCCGTACTGCACGAGCCGGCTCTCGGGCGTGACCTGGCCGCGGTAGCGCCAGACCAGCGGGCGGTCGAGGGCGATCGGCTCGAACCAGGGGTCCTCGAGGCCCTCGCTCAAGCCCTTGCCGATCGCGGCCGCGCGCAGAAGCTGCAGCAGCGCCTCCAGCCCGAGTGAGCCCGGCTGCACGGGATCCTGGAAGAAGTGCGCCTTCAGGAACCACTCGTCGAGCCGCACGTCCTTCTCGGCGCGCCAGCGGCCGAGGCCGGCCTCGCCGCCGTCGGGCCAGTAGCCGGTGAAGCGGTCCGGCATCAGCAGCCGCCCGCGGGGCAGCGCCCGCGGGTGCTGCTCGACGAGCGCGTTCCAGTCGGGCGGCTCCACCGCCGAGGCCTCGCGCAACTGCTCGCGCTCGGCGTCGTTCGTGGGCAGGCCCACCTGCCGGGCGAGCGCCTCGCGCGGGAAGAAGCCGAAACCGGTCTCGAACGCGAAGACCGGCTCGTCGCCGACGAAGGACTCCACCTGGAACGAGACGAGCGCCATGCCGGCGGAACGCGAGACGTCCTTGAGACGCACGCGCGTGCGCAGGCGCCCGTCCTCGGGCCGTACGTGCCGTCGAACCGCGCCCTCGCCGTCGAGGTTGCGGAAGCGCAGCTCTTCCTCGGAGCGCAGCGGCACGCCCGTCGCCAGGGCCAGCCAGCCGCAGGGCTGCAGGTTCGCCTCCAGCAGCACCGAGAAGGGCATCACCCCGGCGCCCTCCGCGAAATACCAGGCGTCGCGCGGCAGGTCGTACTCCACCTCGATCCGCGCGCCCGGCCCGAGCGATCCGATCTCGCCCTCGATGCGCGTCACGCGCGAGAGGAAGTGATAGGGCGGGCCCGGCAGACGCGGCATCCGCCGCGGGCCGTCGAACGGCGCGTAGGCGGGGCCCAGGGCCTCGGAGGGCCGGCCCCAGGCGCAGGCGAGCATCGCCTGCTGGTCCAGCCGTACGCCCGAGGCGACGGCCGCGCGCTCGGGAGCCCGGTCGGGCGGCGGCGCCTCGGCCCGGGCGAGCGGGTGGTCCGGCGCCAGCCGCAGGCCCATGCGCCGGCAGTGGAACGCCTTCACGCCGTCCACGCTGCAGAGCAGGTCGGCGTAGAGGGTGGGCTCGGGTCCCGCCACCAGCTCGCGGACGAAGACCTCGTAGACCAGCTCGCGCGAGCTCGGGATCGCCTGGCCGCGGCAGCGCAGCCTGTAGCTCTCGTCGGGGACGGGCTCGAAACGCCAGCCGTCGCATGCGAGCGTGAAGCCCGCCGCCGCCAGGTGAAAGGCCATCGTCTGCAGGCAGCCCTCGAACATCAGGGTGCCGGGCATGCAAGGGTCGTTCTTGAAGTGGCCGGCGTAGAACCAGTCGTCCGCGCCGAGCCGGCGCACCGAGCGCAGGTAGCCCCGCCCCCAGGGGCCGCCGTCCGGGCGCCACTCGGCCACCTCGCCCATCAGCAGCATGCGCCCCTGCGCGATGCGCGGCGAGCGCACGTGCGTGCGGGCGAGCGCGTGGGTATCGCCGAAGCAGGCGAAGGCGTCTCCGCGCGCGAAAGCCTCGACCGCCTCGCGATCGAAGGCGCTCCGGCTCGACGCCGCGGGAGCCGGCGCGTGTGGCCCGAAGCTCGCCGGGTCCTCGGCCGAGGGATCCCACAGCACACCGCCCGAGTCCCGCAGCTCCTCGTCGGTGAAGAACCCGGCCTGACCGTTCCTCACGGAGAGCCTGCGTTCGCCCGCGACGCGGCAGTCGTAGTGGAAGAAGAACAGGCGCACCTCGCCCTGCGCGGCGTGGGCGTCCACGTGGATGTCGTAGCGCAGGGTGTCGCCGGGCCGCGGCAGGCCGCCGTGGTAGGTCAGGTCGCAGCCGAGCAGGCGATACACGCGCTCGCCGCGGTTGCGCGCGTCGACGCCGAGCCACGAGATCAGCAACAGGTCGGCCTGGCCCGACTCGATCATGATGCCCGCGGGCATGCGGCCCTCGTGCAGGTACCAGGCATCCCGCGCGACGTCCGTCTCGGTCCAGACGCTGCCCAGGCCCAGCGAGCCGGGCTCGCCGCGCAGGCCGGTCACGCGGTCGGCCAGCAGCAGCGGCGGCTCGGGCATGCGCACCTGCCGAACGAACCCGTCCTGGCCTTCGAAGCCGGAGCCGAAGATCGACGAGATGCGACCGCTCGCGTGGACCTCGAGCTCGGCTCGCGTGAAGCTGCGGCCGCTCGGCGCTTCGCCCTGGTCGGGGGCAGCCGCTGCCGGCCGCGGCGTCAGGGGCGCCGCCGGCGGCGGCTCGACGGCGGCGGCGGCGACCGTCAGCGTCCGGGGTGTCGAGGCGCCGTTCGCCGCTTCCATGGGCTGCAGCTCGGCGGCGAGCCCGGCGCGGCTGCCGGCGCGCAGGTCCAGGAACCGCCGGTGGGACTCCGCCATCTGCGCCAGGTAGGCGGCGTGCGCGCGGGCGACGCGCGCGTGGTGCTCGATCAGGCTCACCGCCGCCGCCGGCAGGGCCCTGGTCGGCTCGGCAGCCGGAGCGCTCGCCGGGACGGTCTGCTGCGGCGCGTCGGGCGCGTCGGCGGCGCTCGCGGGCACGTGCGCGAGGTCGCGCTCCGCCGCGGCCCAACCGAGGATCGGCGGCAGCGCCGGAGGCGCCGGCAGTGCCGCGCTGGCGAGGACCGAGGGGGCCGTCGCGACGGGCGGAGCCGCGGCTGGCGCGAGAGCCACGGCCGGCCAGTGCCCGGCGAAGCGCAGCCTGCGCTGCTCGCCGCCTTCCGCGCCCGCGGGAGCGAGTGCTTCGAGGGCGCGCTGGAAGCGGGCGAGGTCGACGCCCGTGCCCGCCGCCCACAGCGCCGCCGCGGCGCGGGCCGCCTGCCGCAGCGACGGGGCGCCGGCCACGTCGAGCGCGAGCGCGCGGTGCGGGCGCTCCCCGAGGCTGCGGGAGATCCAGCGCGAGCAGGAGTCGCGCGGCCCGTGCTCCAGGAAGACGCGCACGCCGTCGTCCCAGGCGCGGCGCACCAGCGTGGGGAAGTCCACCGTGCCGCACGCCTGGCGGAAGATGGCCTCGGCGGCGCTCTCGCGCGTGACGTCGTAGCTGCCGCCGAAGGCGTGGCTGTAGAAGCGGACGTCCGGCACGGGGAAGGTCTCGCGCGTGTGGATGCGCCGCCACTCGGTCTCGAACGCCCGCAGCTCCGGGGCGTGGACCGCGATGTCGTAGCCGAGGGGCCGGCAGCGCTGCGGGCCGATGCTCTCGACCACGCGCGCCACCGACTCCGCGTCGCCGCCGATCACGAAGTCGCCCGGCGCGTTGACGATCGTCAGGCTCGCCCCCGGCTCGCGCGCGAGCGCCTCGCGCAGGCGCTGCTCGGGCGCCAGCACGCGGCTGCTCGCCCAGCGCAGGGGCGCCGAGGCCGGGATCCCGCGGTGGCGCCGCACCGCGCGCAGCTCGCCGGCCAGCTCGCGCTCGTAGACGCCCGCCGCCTCGATGTCGGCGACGATGCCGTCGAGATCGCGCCAGGCGCCCATCGCGTAGAGCGCGTTCGTCTCGCCCGAGCAGAAGCCGATCGCCGCCTGCGGCGCCAGGCCGAGGATGCCGCGGCTCAGCTCCACATGGGCCTGGCTCAGGAACGACGCGCCCCACAGCTTGTCGACCGCGGCCGGCTCGGACCCTCCGTAGATCCAGCCGGCCACGCCCGGCAGGCTGCGCGAGCGCTGCGCCAGCCGCTCGTGCAGCTCCGGCAGCGCCAGCAGCAGCTCGCGGCCCATGCCGTGGTACGCGCCGGCCGGCCCCGCGAACACGAAGGCCAGCTCGCCCGCGACCGGCTCCGGTTCGACGAAGACGTCCTCGCTGCCCTCGGGGGCGGCAGCATCGCGCAGGCGCGCTCGCGCCTCGGCGATGCCCGCGCGCAGCTCGTCCTCGCCGCTGGCGATCACGGCCGCCCGGCAGGGGCCTTCGCCTCCCTCACGCCCGGCCTCCAGCGCCGCCACCAGCTCGGCGCGGTCACGGGCGGCGAAGCTGTGGATGCGCGGCGGTGCGCCGAAGCCCCGCGCGAGACCTCCGTCCACGGCGCTGAGGCAGACCTCGCGCGCCGGGCCCGCGAACGAGCCGACCAGGACACGCGCGCGGCGCGCTTCCGCCGACAACCAGGGAAGCGCGCCCTCGGACGCCGGTCGCGCCGCACGCTCGATCGAGGCCAGGGCGGCGGCCACGGCCAGCAGCCCCGAGGCGGCGTGCGCGTGGCCGAAGGCGCGGCTGGCCTGAGCCCCCGCGGCGAGGTCGAGCCAGCGTCCGTCGGCGCGTTCCGCAGCCGGCTCGAGCACCGCCAGGACGGCGAGGCCCTCGCGCCGGGCGTCCTCGAGGCGCTTCAGCGCCAGCACCACCGCCGCGTCGCCGGGGGCGGCCGCGCCCGGCAGCACGCGTTCGGCCGCGTGCGCGTGCACCGGCTCGGCGCAGGCGTCCACCGCTCCGACCAAGGCGGCGTCGATCTCGCCCGAGCGCAGGGCCCGCGCCGCGAGCTCCAGGCCGACGACGCCCGACAGCTCCTCGGCCGAGACCGTCAGGCTGGGACCCGCGAGGTCGAACTGGCTGTTGAGACGGTTCGCGCTGATGTTGGGCATCGTGCCCACGACACCCGGCGCGTGGAGCGCCGCGACGAAGGCGTCCCCGGCCCCTGGGTTGCGCCAGCGCGCCCCGTAGCGCGCCACCTCGGCGTCGCACTGCATGCCGACCAGCACCGCCGTGCGCTCGCGGGGCAGGGCGCCTGCCTGGCGCGCGGCCTGACGCGCCGCGTCGAGGAGCAGCAACTGCTGCGGCAGCGCGGCCCGCAGGTCGGCGGGCGGGAAGCGCAGGAACTCGGCGTCGAGCTCGATCGCGTCGACCAGGCGCGAAGCGCCGGCCTCGGCGTGGTCCGGCGCTTGCAGCAGCCGCCGTGCGAAGGCCTCCGAATCGGGCGCCTGGTGCGCGACGACGCCCAGCCCGACGATCGCGATGCCCTCGGCGGGCGGCCGCGTCGCGGGCGGGGCGAGGGCGACAGCGGCTCGCGCGCGGGCCTGCTCGGGCCCCGTCCACTCCTCGACGATCACGTGGGCGTTGTTGCCGCCGAAGCCGAAGGCGCTCAACCCGGCGCGGCGCGGGCCGGCGCTCGTCCACGGCTCGGGCTCGGCGAGCAGGCGGAACGGCGAGCCGGCGAGCGCGTCGAGCGGCTGATCCGCATGCAACGTCGGTGGTCGCACTCCCGCGCGGAAGGCCCCGAGGACCTTCAGCAGGCCCGCCATCCCGGCCACCGTGATCAGGTGGCCGAGGTTCGACTTGATCGAGCCGATCGGCACGTCCTTGCAGCCCGCGAAGATGGCGCCCGTGCTGCGCACCTCGGTGGCGTCGCCGACGGGCGTGCCGGTCGCGTGGCATTCGAGCAGCGAGACGTCGCCGGGGCGCAGCCCGGCGCTCTCGTAGGCGGCCGCCAGCGCTCGCCGCTGTCCCTCCTCGGACGGCGCCAGCAGGCCCGCGCCGCGGCCGTCGTTCGACAGCCCTATGCCGCGCACGACGCCGAGAACCGTGTCGCCGTCCGCCACGGCGTCGGCCAGGCGCTTCAACGCCACGAAGGCCGCGCCCTCGGCGGGGACCAGGCCGTCGGCGTCGCGGTGGAAGGGACGGCTGCGCCCGCTGGGCGACAGCGCCCGCAGCGCCGTGAAGCCGACGTGGATGAACAGGTCGTCGGCGCGGTTGACGGCGCCGGCCAGCATCAGGTCCGCCCGGCCGTCGTGCAGCGCGTCGCAGGCGAGCTTCAGCGCGTAGAAGGACGAGGCGCAGGCGGCGTCGAGCGCGAACGCCGGTCCGCGCAGGCCGAGCGCGCGCGCCGCCAGCAGGGCCGGCAGGCCCGACATGAAGCGATTGCGCGGGTCGGGCAGCGCGGGCGCATCGGCCTCGCCGGCGCGCCACACGGCCTCGGCATATTGCGCGAGCGCGCCGGAGGGAAACGACAGGTTCCCCATCACCAGGCCGCAGCGCTCGGGCGCCCGGGGGAGTCCGGCCGCGCCGAGCGCCTCGCGCGCCGTGCGCAGCGTCCACAGGAAGAGCGGATCCAGACCCGCGAGGTCCGCCGCTGGAACCTGGAGGCCGTTCGCGTCGAAGGGCTCGTCCGGCGACTCCACGTAGCCGCCGCGGTCGCAGGCGACGCGGTCGAGCGACGCCGCCGGCGCGTCGAGCAGGCGGGCCTTGGGCAACCGCCAGCGGCCCTCGGGTGTCGCGCTCAGCAGGTCGCGGCCCGCGAGCACGGCCTGCACGAGATCCTCCGGACGCCGCGCGCCGGGGAGCAGGCAGCTCTGCCCGACGATCGCGATCGGCGGGAAGCTCACCGGAGGAGCGGGGACCCCGGGTTAGCTCGCGCCAGCGGCGACCTCGCGGGCCTCGCTCTGGGGCCGCTCGGCCGGCAGCACGTGCATCTCGACGTCGCGCAGGCGCGCCAGCACGACGCCGTCGGCTCCGACGACCTCGACCGACGAGAGCGTGCGCAGCTCGGCGAGGTCCTGGGCGCGCAGCACCAGACGCAGGGGACCCTCGAACGGCCCCTGGCGGAAGAGCTCGAGACTGCCGACCCGGGTCGGCAGCGAGGACCGGTCGAGCGCCGCCAGGCCCCAGAGGATCGCGAGCTGCAGCGCGCCGTCGAGCGCCGCGGCGTCGAGCTGCCAGGCGCCGGGCCAGCCCGCGTCCAGCGTCCCGGCGGCGACCGCGGCGGCGCCGTCGGGCGACAGCCCCGTCACCGAACGCAGGACCTGGAACTCGGGCCCGTGGAAGAGCCGCTCCCCGTAGTGGCCGTCCGGGCCCCAGGGCGCGGGCTCGAGGCGCGGGTCCGGGGCGGGGCTGGGCTCGGTCGCCCGCGCCGTGCCCATCTCCGCCGTGGCGGAGTAGTGCAGGATGCCGCCGGCGCCGTGCAGCTCGAGGGCGAGCCGGGCGCCGGAGCCGTTCTCGACCTCGCGCGCCGTCACGGCGAAGGCCTCGCCGGGGCCTTCGAAGCGCTCGAGTCGGATCCCCTTCAGCACCCTGACGTCCTCGAGCCGCTGCAGCAGAAGCTCCGGCCGCAGCGCGCGCGCGGCGCGGGCGAACCACTCGAGAGCGAGCACGACCGGCACCACCGGCGTGCCCTTCACGCGATGCGCGTCGAGGAACGGACAGGTGGCGCGGCTCGCGATGAACGAGAGCGTCCGCTTCCGCTCGCGAGCGCCGGACAGGCCCACCTCCGCCGGGTCGGGGCCCAGCACCACCTCGGCCGGCGCGGCGCCGCGGCCGCGCAGCTCGTCGACGAACATGCGGCCGCCGGCCGCGAGGGGCAGCAGCGCGACGCCCCGCTCCTCGAAGAGCGCCTTCAGCGCGGGCGTCACCATCCCGCTCGCCCACGGGCCCCAGGCGAGCGCCCGCACCAGGCAGCCGTCGCCGCGCCGCGCCGCCTCGGCGGAGGCGACCTTGTCGAGCACCTGATTGGCCATCGCGTAGTCGGACTGGCCGGCGTTGCCCGTGCGCCCGGCGATCGAGGAGAACAGCACGATCGCGCGCAGGGCGTCGTCGCGCGTGGCGTCGAGCAGCGCGCGCAGGCCCTTGACCTTGGTGTCGAAGACGCGGTCGAACTGCTCGGGCGTCTTGTCGGCGATGGTCTTGTCCGCCAGCACGCCGGCCCCGTGGACGAGTCCCACGATCGGCCCCAGGGCCTTGCGCACCTCGCGCAGCGCGTTGGCCACCGCCCGCGGGTGCTGCGCGTCGACCTTGTAGTAGGCCGCCTGGGAGCCGGCCTCGCGCGCGGCGGAGAGAGTCGCGCGGATCTCCCGGTTCGCGAGCACGGCCTGCACCTCGCCGCGCACCTCCGCCGGGCCGGCGCCGCGGCCGGCCGCGCGCAGCACCTCGAGCGCCGCGCGCTTCAGGTCGGCCTCGTCGTGCAAGCCGGCGTAGCGCGGCGCCTCGGCGCGCAGCTCGGTGCGCCCGAGCAGGGCGAGCCGCGGATGGCAGGCGCGCGCCAGCGCCAGCAGTGCCGCGGCCGTCACGCCGCGGCCGCCGCCGGTGGCGACGACCACCGAGCGGCCGTCGAAGGGCAGGGCTCCCTCGGGAGCGGGCGCGCGGCGCGCGGAAAGCGTGATGCGCCGCCCGTCCGCACGCAGGCCGACCTCGAGCTCCGGGCCGCCCCCCAGCAGCTCCCGGGCGAGGACCTGCGCGACCTCCCGGGGCGTGCGCGCCGCGCGCTCGACGTCGATCGCCCTCAGCTCCGCCTGCGGCCACTCGGCGGCCGCGGTCTTCACCAGGCTCGGCAGGCCGCCCAGCCAGGCGCGCACCGGGTCGCGGCCGCTGGTGCCGAAATCGCCGCCGGTGTCCTGCACGGTGACGAAGGCGCCGCCGCCCGCGGCGAGCCGCGGGGCGATCGCGTGCGCGGCCCGGAAGGCGCGGCGGTTGATCTCGGTCGCCTCGTCGGGCGTGCGCACGCTGCGCAGGCCGCCGAGGTACACCACGGCCTCGGCGGTGCCCGGCGCCTCGTCCATCACCCGCGCCTCGATGCCGCGTGTCCGCAGCGCCTCCGTGAGCGCGGAGGCGACGCCGCCGCCGTCGTCGATGATGACGAGAGGGCTGCGCGTCGCGAGCGCGGCGAGCGCGCTGCCGAGAGGCGGCGCCTCGACCGCGACCACCTCGAAGCGGCCGATTCCGGCGGGCGCCTCGCCGCGCGCTTCCGGCCTCGGGGCCGCTGCCGCGATCGGCTCGGTTGCTGCCGCGACGGGCTCGGGCGCGGTGGTGACCGCGGGCTGAGGTCCGGCCGAAGGGGCCGGCCGGACCGGCGGGCGCGCCGCGGCCTCGGCGGCCGCGGACGCCGGCGGGGGCGCGGCAGCCGATGTCAGCGGCGTCTCGGCAAGCCGCCGCTCGATCTGGCCGAGCGTGCGCAAGCTGCCGAGCTCCGACGGCTTGACCTCGGGCAGTCCGGGGATGCGCTCCTGCAGCGCGGCCAGGATCTCGACGCGCTTGATGGAGTCGATGCCGAGGTCGGCCTCGAGCTCCATCTCCGGCCGCAGCATGTCCGCTGGATAGCCGGTCTTCTCGGCCACCACCGCGAGCAGCAGCGCCTGCAGCTCCTGGCCGGACAGCTCGGCGTTCCGCCGCGGCGCGGCCGTGACGCTCGGCGCAGCGAGCCCGCCGCCCGCCGCCGCGCCGAGCCGCTCCACGATCTGGCCGAGCGTGCGCAGGCTGCCGATCTCCGCGGGCCTGACCTCGGGCAGACCCGGGAGGCGCTCCTGCAGCGCGGCCAGGATCTCGACGCGCTTGATGGAGTCGATGCCGAGGTCGGCCTCGAGCTCCATGTCGGCGTTCAGCATCTCGGCGGGATAGCCCGTCTTCTCCGCCACCACGCCCAGCAGCAGCGCGCGCAGGTCGCCGGTCCCGGTCGGCGCCGCGGGCGGAGCCGGCGCCGCGGTGCTCGCGGTGGCCGCGGCCGGCATCGCCTTTGCGGCGACGGCGAGCATCGGAACGGAGCGCAGCCGCTCCACGATCTGGCGAAGCGTGCGCAGGCTGCCGATCTCCGCGGGCTTGACCTCGGGCAGGCCCGGGAGGCGCTCCTGCAGCGCAGCCAGGATCTCGACCCGCTTGATCGAATCGACGCCGAGATCCGCCTCGAGCTCCATGTCGAGCCGCAGCATCTCGGTCGGGTAGCCGGTCTTCTCCGCCACCACTGCCAGCAGCAGGGCTGCGGTGTCGCCGGCCGGAGCGGTCGGGATCGCCGCGACCGGAGCCGAGGGCGCGGCCTGTGAGATCGGCGGCAGCGAGGGAGCCGGGGGCAGCCAGGCGACAGCGGGCGGCGACGCAAGCGGTGGGGCCTCGCCGAGCAGTGCCGCCTGGAGCGCGGCGGCAGAGGCCTCGGCCGTCCGCAGGAAAGCCTGGTGCGCGTCCGCCATCGTCCTCAGGTAGGCCTCGTGGGCCGCGGCCGTCTGGCGCTGCACCTCCTCGTACGCGCGAGCCCACTCCTGCACGCTCTCGGTATCGGCGCCGGCCGCCGTCGGGGAGGCCACCACGGGCGTGAGGCGACGGGAGATCGCGGGCGGGTTCGGCTTGGGCAAAGCGGCTGCTCCTCCGGGAGGCGGATAGGGCTTGGCGTAGTTGGCGCCCGAGATCATCAGCGCGTGCGGGGAGGGCCGGCTCGCGCGCGGGTCGAGAGGCGGCGCGATGCCGTCGAAGAGCGCCTCGAAGCGCAGCGGAACGGCTGCGACGGCGAGGCGTCCGAGGGCGTGCCACAGGCAGGTCAGGCCGTGCTGTCCCTTGCGGTCGGTGGCGATCGCGCGATGCGGGCGCTCGCCCAGGCACTCCGACACGAGACCGCTGAGGACGGCGCCCGGGCCGACCTCGACGAACGTGCGCACGCCGGCGTTCCACAGCGCCTCGACCTCGTCGGCGAAGCGCACCGGCCGCGCGATCTGGTCGGCCAGCCAGCGCCGGATCTCGTCGACCGCGTCGGGGTACGGCCGCGCCTCGGCGTTCGAGTAGACGGGCCGCGAGGGGCGCTCGAAGGCGACGCCCGTCAGGAACTCGAGGAACGGGGCCGAGGACGGCGCCACGATGCCTGAGTGGAACGCCGTCGCCACCGGCAGGCGGCGCGTGGAGACGCCGCGCCCGGCGAGCCGCGCCTCGGCGTCCTCGATCGCGGGGACCGCGCCCGACAGCACCGACTGGCGGGGGCTGTTCTGGTTCGCCAGCACCGCCTCGCTGTTCCACTCGGAGAGCCAGGCGCGCAGCTCGGCCGCCGGGTGGGACACCGCGAGCATGGCGCCGGGCCGGGTGGCGGCAGCCTCGGCCATCAGCTCGCCGCGCCGGCGGGCCACGCGCAGCATGTCCTCCAGCGTCAGCGCGCCGGCCGCGTGGAGCGCGCTCACCTCGCCGAAGCTGTGGCCGGCGCAGGCCGCCGCTTCGAGACCCAGCGCGCGCAGCACCGACAACGTCGCGGCGCTGGCGGCCCCCAGGGCCGGCTGCGCCCACTCGGTGGCGGTCAGCTTGCGAGCCTGCGCGGCGCGCGCCTCGTCGGAGAACGCCGGCTTCGGAAAGGCCACGTCGTGAAGCGGCTCGGGCAGGCCCAGCTCGGCCGCGCGGTCCCAGGCGGCGCGCGCGCAGTCGAAGGCGAGGGCGAGCTCGCGCCCCATCCCGAGCGCCTGGCTGCCCTGGCCGGGGAAGAGGAACGCGAGCGTGCCCGGATCGGTGCCGCGCTCGTAGTAGACGCCGGCGGGCGACGCGAGCGGGGCCTCGGGCGAGGCCGCCAGGTGATCGAGCGCCAGCGCGAGCTTCTTGCGCAGGTCCGCCTCGTCGTTCGCGACGAGCGCGAGCCGCGCCGCGAGAGGCTCGAAACGTTCGCGCGAGCGGTGGGCGAGGAAGGCCAGCACCCCCGCCTCCGACGCCTCCTCGGTCAGCGCCCGGATCTCCGTTGCGAGGGCCTTCGGCCCCTCGGCCGCGAGCAACACCAGCTCGGTCGGGCTGTGCAGGAAGCGAGCCGCGCGACGGCCGCTGCCGCGGTACTCCTCGAGCGCGACGTGGAAGTTGCTGCCGCCGAAGCCGAACGAGCTGACGGAGGCGCGCCGCGGGTGGGCCGCGCCGCGCACCCAGGGCCGCGCCTCGGTGGCGAGATAGAAGGGGCTGCTCTCGATCCCCAGGCCCGGGTGCGGCTCGCGGACCTTCAGCGTCGGCGGCAGCGCCTTGTGGTGCAGCGCCAGCACGACCTTGAACAGGCCCGCGGCGCCGGCGCTCGCCTTGGTGTGGCCGATCTGCGACTTCACCGAGCCGAGCGCGCACCACTGGCGGTCCCCGCGCCCGCTCTCGTCGAAGACCTGCCGCAGGCCTGCGAACTCGGCCGCGTCGCCGGCCCGCGTGCCGGTGCCGTGCGCCTCGACCAGCTCGACCGTGTCCGGTCCATAGCCGGCGGCCTCGTAGGCGCGCCGCAGCGCCTTCGCCTGGCCTTCGGGCACCGGCGCGTAGATGCTCCTCGCGCGGCCGTCCGAGGAGGAGCCGATGCCCTTCACCACGGCGTAGATGCGGTCGCCGTCGCGCTCGGCGTCCTCCAGACGGCGCAGCGCGAGCATCGCGATGCCCTCGCCCAGCAGCGTCCCGTCCGCGTCGGACGAGAACGGCCGGCAGTCGCCCGAGGGCGACAGCGCCGGCGTCTTGCTGAAGCACATGTACATGAAGATGTCGTTGAAGGTCTCGACGCCGCCGACGATCACCATCTCCGACTGACCGAGGTACAGCTCCTGCGCCGCCATCTGCAGCGCGGAGAGGCTCGAGGCGCAGGCCGCGTCGGTGACGCAGTTGGTGCCGCCCAGGTCGAGGCGGTTCGCGATCCGGCCGGCGATCACGTTGCCGAGCAGGCCCGGGAACGTCATCTCCTGCCAGGGCGTGTAGGAGGCCGCGATGCGGTCACAGGCGCGCTGGACCTCGTCCTCCGGCAGCCCCTCCTCGCGCAGCGCCTTCACCCACACCGGCCGCTGCAGCCGCGAGGCCGCCTCCACCAGCAGCTCCTGCGCCGAGGTGACGCCCAGGATCACGCTGACCTTCTCTCGGTCGACGTGCGTGAACTGCGAGCCGACCGCGTCGTCGAGCACCCGGCGGGCGGCGATCAGGGCGAGCAGCTGCGAGGTGTCGGTGGCGGGGACCACGTTCGGCGGGATGCCGTGTTCCAGCGGCTCGAACGGAATCGGCGACAGGAAGCCGCCGCGCTTCGCGTAGGTCTTGTCCGGAGCGGCCGGGTCGGGATCGTAGAAATCCTCGACCAGCCAGTGCGTTTCGGGCACCTCGCTCAGCAGGTCGCGCCCGGCCAGGATGTCCCGCCAGAAGCCACGGGCGTCCGACGAGCCTGGAAACAGAGCGCTCAGTCCGACGACGGCTAGGGGTGGGCGGGGATCGGCCATCAGGTCGTTGTCCCGTGGCGGAAGGGCCGCCCAGGGGAAGCCCTTATGTTAATCCAACGGCCCAGGTTGCGCCCGATGGCCGAGCCTAGCCCAGAGGGCGCGGCCGCACCTCGAAAGCCGCGGCGGGCACGGGCACGCCGGCGCTCCGAAGTTGTTGAGCCCGAGCGACGAGCGCGGCGCCTTCGAGCAGGTTGAGCGCGATGCTGACGGCCCGCCGCTCGCCCGGCTCGGCCAGGAACGAGCCTCGCGTCCAGGCGTTGAACGCGCCCATCGCCGGGCCGCACCAGATCTGGAAGTCGGGGCGTCTTTCGGCGTCGCCCGCGATCGCCCACTTGCTCGACTTCCCGAGATACCAGCGGCACACCAGCGCCAGCTTGTGCCGGGGCTCGCGCTCGGCCCGCGCGACCTCGCGCGGGTCCCTGGTCTCGAAGAAGCGGCGCGTGTCGTCCCAGACGGCGTCGAGCGGCTGGCGAAAGACCTCCGTCTCGAGCTTGCGCCGCGTCTCGGGCGGGATCGCCTCGAGGCCGGCGCACGCCGAGTAGACCTCGTAGAGGCGGGCCGCCCGCTGCGCGAAGAGGGTCCCGCGCCGCAGCACCTGGACCTTGACGCCCATCTCGAACATGTCCGCGGCCGGCGCCATGATCACGTCCGCGATGTCGGCCTCGGCCAGCATCGCGCGGCCCGCGTCCGACAGCCCCGACTCGACCGCCGCCTGGTTCACCGAGCCCGTCATCACGTACGAGGCGCCGAGCCCGAAGGCGGCGGCCAGCGCGGCCGGCGTGCCGAGGCCGCCGGCCGCGCCCACACGGATCGGCATCGGGTAGCGCCGCGCGGCGGCGATCTCGTCGCGCAGCGCCGCGATGGTGGGGAACAGCGCGCCGAGCGGCCGGTTGTCGGTATGGCCGCCCGAGTCCGATTCGACCGTCAGGTCCTCGGCGAGCGGCACGCCCGCTGCGAGCTCGGCCTCCGCCGCCGACAAGCGGCCGGCCGCGACGAGCGCCGCCAGGATCTCCGGGGGGGCGGGGCTCAGGAAGCGGCGAGCCACCTCGGGCCGGGAGATCTTGGCGAGGATGCGGTTGCGCCGCAGGACGCGGCCCTGCGCGTCGCGCGCGAGCCCGGCGGCGGCGTAGCGCACCAGCGCCGGCGTCAATCCCATGAACGCGGAAGCGTCGACGCGCGTCACGCCGCGCCTCAAGTAGAGCTCGACGATCGCGTCCTCGAGCTCCGGCTCGTTCGGCGAATGGATCAGGTTCGAGCCCCAGGGCGCGCCGTCGCTGCCGAGCGCCGTCTCGATCTCGACGAGCGCCGTCTCGACGCGCTGCGGCGGCAGGCCCGCCGCGCCGAAGAAGCCGAGCATGCCCGCCCGCGCCATCTCGATCACCAGCCTCGAGGTGGCGATCCCGTTCGCCATCGCGCCGGTGACGTACGGGAAGCGCACGCGGTGGATCTCGAGGAAGGTGCGGTCGCCCAGCCATTCGGGGTGGATCGGCGGCAGCGCGGCGAGCAGCGCCAGGCCCGCCTGGGGCCCCGCGGAGGCCGGCGCGAGCGCTCCGCCGAAGCCGACGCCGACGGCGCCGGTCCGCGGGTCGCGCACCACGCAGGCGCTCTCGCGCAGGCGGCCCGCGGCCGCGACGATCGCCTCGGGCGTGAACGCCGCCGGCTCGTCGCCCGGCAGCCAGCGGCCGAGGCCGTCGCTCGTGGGTGTCATGGCGCGCGCCTTATAGCATGAAGTCGCGCGTCTCGATCCGCGCGGACCCGCCGTCCCAGGCGAGCGCACCCACGTAGCCCGGCAGCGGCTCGAGGTGCGCGAGCTGGAGCTCGGCCACGTCCGCTGGCGCCCGCTCGGAGCGCAGCAGGGCGGCGGGGGCGCCGAGGCTCACCTCGAAGCTGCCGAGCGGCAGCCGCAGGCCTTCGCCGAGCGCCTTGACGTACGCCTCCTTTCGCGTCCAGATGCGCAGGAAGGCCGCGGGCCGCTCGGCTTCCGGCAGCGCGAACAGCGCCTCGGCCTCGCGAGGGGCGAAGAAGCGCCGGGCGACCGCCTCTGCGCTCACGCGACGGTCCAGCCGCTCGACGTCGATGCCGAGGCGCCGGCCGTAACCGATCGCCAGCAGCGCCAGCTCGTCGCTATGCGAGACGTTGAAGGCCAGCTCGCCCGGCGCCGGCTCGACCACGAAGGGCCGCCCCTGCGGCTCGTAGCCGAAGCGGATGGCGCGCGGACTGCAATCGAGGCAGCGGGCCAGCACGCGGCGCAGCGCGTCGCGCGCCGCCACGAAGCGCCGCCGCGAGCTCTCGCGCAGGAAGCGGGAGGCTCGCGCCTGCTCGTCGTCGCTCAGCACCGCCGTGGAAGCGCCCGCGTCGAGCCGCACGCGCACCACCTGGATCTCGTCGCGCTTCACGAGGGCGCATCATAACGAGGCGGGGAGGCCGGGCTAGAATCCGCCTTCCGTCGCCGCACCCTTCCCCGAAGGAGACCAGTTGGAGCTCGCCTACACCCTCGTCGACTTCTTCCTGCACCTGGACCGGCACCTCGCCGAGTTGATCGCCGCCTACGGAAGCTGGACCTACGCCATCCTCTTCGCGATCGTGTTCCTCGAGACCGGCCTGGTGGTGACGCCGCTGCTGCCGGGAGACTCGCTGCTGTTCGCCGCCGGCGCCTTCGCGGCGCTCGGGGCGCTCGAGCTGTGGCCGCTGGTGCTGCTGCTGTGCGTCGCCGCGGTGCTGGGCGACACCGTCAACTACGGGATCGGCAACTACCTGGGGCCGAAGGTCTTCCACTACCCGCGCTCGCGGTTCTTCAACCCCGATCACCTGAAGCGGACGCACGAGTTCTTCGAGAAGTACGGCGGCAAGACGATCATCATCGCGCGCTTCGTCCCGATCATCCGCACCTTCGCGCCGTTCGTGGCCGGCATCGGCTCCATGACCTACGGCCGCTTCCTGAGCTACAACGTGATCGGCGGGACGCTGTGGGTGTTCGTCTGCGTGCTGGGCGGCTACTTCTTCGGCAACCTGCCCTTCGTCAAGCAGAACTTCAGCCTGGTGATCCTGGCCATCATCGTGCTCTCGGTCCTGCCCGCGGTCGTCGAGTTCGTGAAGCACCGGCGAGAGGCGGCGCGCAAGGCGGACTGACGCCCGCGACCGCGCTCCGCGCCTCTAGCGCGGCGCCTTCGCCTCGGCCGCTTCCGCGGGCGGCTCGAGCAGCGCCGCCAGCTCCTCGGCGGCCTCGGCGTCGACCACGGCCAGCACCTCGTCGCCCGGCTCGAAGCGCACGGCGCCGCGCGGGATCACGATCTCGCCGGCGCGCACGATCGCCGCGATCACGCAGTTCTTCGGCAGCGGCAGCTCCTGGATCGAGCGGCCCGCCGCCCGCGCCTCGGCCGCGATCTTCTCGCTGACCACGGAGAAGCGGCCGCGGCGCAGCTTGAGCAGCGTCATCATGTCGCCGAGCGACATCTCCTGCTCGATCAGGCTGGCCAGGATGTCGGCCTGGTTGAGCGCGACGTCGACGTGGAAGCGCGCGTCGAACAGCCAGGCGTTCTTCGGGTTGTTGATGGTGGCGATCGTGCGCGGGACCTTGTAACGCTCGCGGGCCAGGAAGCAGAGCGCCAGGTTGGCCGCGTCCTCGTCCATGCAGGCCGCGATCACGTCGGCCTTTCCCACCTCCGCGAGCTCCAGCACGTGAGGATCGGCGGGGTTGCCCTCGACGATGATCTCCGTCGGCAGCTCGCGGTGCAGCAGCAGCAGCACGTCGCGCCGCTGCTCGACGAGGCGGACCTCGTGGGCGTTGGCGCTCAGGAAGGAGGCCAGCTGGGCCGCGGTGCGCCCGCCGCCGGCGATCAGGATGCGCATCAGGCCCCCTCGCCGGTCAGGCGCCGGCGCAGCTCGCGCAAGCCCTGCGCGGTGGCGCTGACGTGCAAGACGTCGCCCGCCGCCAGCCGGGTGTCGGCCCGCGGCAGCGCGGCGCGTCCGCCGCGCGTCAGCGCGACGGCGACGCCCTCGCCCTCGCCGACCAGCTCCACGAGCGCGCGACCGGCCCAGCTCTCGCCGATGCTCAACTCGTAGACTTCGACCTCGCCGTTCCCCGCCGAGAAGACGGCCTTGGCCGCGGCCGACTCCAGCAGCTCCTCCAGCCGCTGGGCGCCCCAGGCGGTCGAGCTGACCGACTGCAGGCCCATCGTCTCGTGGAGCGGCAGGTAGCGCGGGTCGTAGTTCCGGGCCACCACGTTCGGCACCTCGAAGACGCTGCGCGCGATGCGCGCGACCACGGCATTGACCGGGTCCGAGTTGGTGACCGCCGCCAGCCCCTGCGCCTGCTCGATGCCGGCGCGCAGCAGCACGTCGTGGTTGAGCGCCTCCGCCTCGATGGTGCGCCCGCGGTAGCTCGGGTCGAGGTGCTCGAACGAGCTGCCGACGTGGTCGATCACCGTCACCTGGTGACCCTTGCGGAAGAGGGCGCAGGCCAGCTCGGAGCCGACACGGCCGCAGCCCACCACGATGAAGAACACTTCTAGTCCTCCCCCTCGTCCTCGCTGCCGAGCTGGTACGGGACGTTGGTGATCACGATGCCGGGACGGAACACCAGGGCCAGCCGGAGCAGCACGGCCGTCTGTGCGTGCAGCAGGTCGTGCCAGCGCCGGCGCGGCACGAACTGCGGCAGCACGATGGTCAGCACCTCGTTCGGCTGGCGCCGATCCGCGACGGTGCGGATGTACGCGAGCAGGGGCTCGAGCAGCAGCCGGTAAGGCGAGTCGAGCACCAGCAGCCGCACGCCCCCGCCCCACTGTCCCCACTTCGCCCGGATCGCGTCGGCAGCGGCCAGATCGTTCGCGACGTAGACCGCGGTCAGGTCGTCGCTCAGCGCGCGCGCGTAGCGCAGGGCGGCCACCGTGCCGCGGTGCACGCCGCTGATCGGCAGGATCACGCGGTGGCGCCACACCCGAGGCGCCGCGCCGAAGTCCTCCAGCGAGAGCTGTCCGGCCAGCTCGCGGTAGTGGCCGTGGATCGCCACGAAGATCGCGACGAGCGCCGGGATGATCAGGATCACCACCCAGGCGCCCTCGGTGAACTTGGTGACCGCGAAGACGACGGCGACGATCGCGGTGCAGACGGCCCCGAAACCGTTCACGACCATCTTGACGGCCCAGCCGCGCTCGGGGCGCAGCACCGAGCCTCTCTCTCGCGCCTCTTCACCCGGCTTCAGGCGGCCGACCTTCCACCAGCGCCGCGTCATGCCCGCCTGCGAGAGCGTGAAGGAGAGGAAGACACCGATGGCGTAGAGCGGGATCAGGCCGGTGACGCTGGCGTCGAAGAGGGAGATCAGCAGCGAGGCGATCAGAGCCAGCAGCATGATCCCGCGCGAGTACACCAGGCGGCTGCCGCGATAGGTGAGCTGGCGCGGCAGGTAGCCGTCGGCCGCCTGCAGCGCGGACAGCCGCGGGAAGTCGGCGTAGGCCGTGTTCGCCGCCATCACCAGGATCAGGGTCGTCGAGGCGATGGTGGCGAGGTAGAGCACGCCGCGGCCTCCGAAGGCCGTGCGCGCGAGCTGCGAGATCACCGTCTCGGACTCGGACGGGACGGCGCCGATGCGCATGGCCAGGAAGCTGATGCCGAGAAACAGCGTGCCCAGGATCAGGGACATCCAGACGAGCGTGAGGCCCGCGTTGCGGCTGCGCGGCTCCTTGAAGGCCGGGATCCCGTTCGAGATCGCCTCCACGCCCGTGAGCGCGGTGGTGCCGTTCGAGAACGCGTGCAGCAGCAGGAACAGGCCGACCGCCTGCAGCTCGCGCGGAGGCTCCAGGTGGGGGGGGGCGGGCACGCTGCCCAGGCTCCCCATCAGATGCCGCAGGAAGCCGACGCCCACGGTCGCCGTGATCATCAGCAGGAAGAAGTAGGTCGGGATCGCGAACACGACGCCCGACTCCTTCACGCCGCGCAGGTTCACGAACATCACCAGCAGCACCAGCGCGATCGCCAGCGCGACCCGGTGCTCGAAGATGAACGGAAACGCCGAGGCGACCTGGGCGACTCCGGAGGAGACCGACACCGCCACGGTCAGGATGTAGTCCATCAGCAGCGCGGCGCCCGCGATCTGCGCCGGGAACTCGCCGAGGTTGTCGCGCGCGACGATGTAGGCGCCGCCGCCGCTGGGGTAGGCGTGGATCGTCTGCTCGTAGGAGATGGTGACGATCGCCAGCAGCGCCACGATCGCGATCGAGATCGGGAAGGCGTAGGCAAAGGCCGCGGCTCCCGCGGCGGCGAGCACGACCAGGATCTCCTGCGAGGCGTATGCCGTCGAGGAGAGCGCATCGGAGGAGAAGACGGCGAGGCCGACGGCCTTGCCGATCGCCTGGTGGGGCGCGTCGGCCGTCGGCAGCGGCCGGCCGATCAGCCAGCGCCGCCAGGAGCGGGGCGCGTGGCTGACCGTGCGATGGCGCGGGGATTCGGGAGCCGGCCGGATGAACGACGAACTCACGCTGCCATGGCCCGTGCTCGCGAACTGTAGGGAGGCCCCCGGGCGCTGTCAATGCGGCCGCCTTTGACGCTTTCTTGACGGCCCGGCTCCCACATTTGAGCCCATCCTGACGCAGACGCGCCTAGCTTCGGGGCCATGAGCATCGTTCCGAACTTGCTGGCGCTCGGTTGGCCAGGCGCCAGCCGCGTCGTTGCCCCGGTGGTGAGCGGCTGCCTGCTCCTCGCGGCAGGCTCGGTCGCCGCCGAAGAGGCGCCGGCAGAGGACCGGCTCCAGATCCACGGCTTTCTGGACGTCCCGTTCGCCTACAACTTCAACCGGCCCGCCGACCACGCCAACTTCTTCCCCGGCGTCGGCACCAGCGCCAAGCGCGACGACGAGTTCAGCCTCAACCTGGCTCAACTCGAGATCTCCAGGCCGGCTTCGCCCGTCGGCTTCCAGCTCGCGCTGGGCGTCGGCACCGCGACCGAGGTCGTGCACGCGTTCGAGCCCGTCGGGACCGCCGTCGGTCCCGAGGTCTGGAGGCAGGTGGTCCGGGCCTCGGTGCAGTACCAGACCAAGCTCGGCCGCGGCCTGCTGCTCGAAGGCGGGATCTACCCGAGTCACATCGGAATGGAAGCGTTCGCCACCAAGGACAACTGGAACTACACGCGCTCCTGGCTCGGCGAGCTGTCGCCGTACTACCAGACCGGCCTGAAGCTCGCGTATCCCGTCTCCGACCGTTGGTCCGCGCAGCTCCACCTCGTGAACGGCTGGCAGACGATCGCCGACAACAACCGGGCCAAGAGCCTCGGCATGCAGCTCGCATACGCGGGCGGCCCCGTTTCTTTCTCCTGGAACGGCCTCGTGGGCTCCGAGACCGGGAGCGGCGACGGGATCCGCGCCCTGGGCGACGTCGTCGCCACGTACCAGGTGAAGCCCAGCCTGGCGCTCGGCTTCGCGGCCGACCTCGCGCGGGAAGGCCGCGCGAGCGGCGACGACGCGAGCTGGTGGGGCGCCGGTCTCTACGCCCGCTACGCGCCCCCGGGCGGGCGCAGCGCGATCGCCCTGCGGGCGGAGAGCTACGACGACGGGGACGGCGCGATCTCGGGCACGGCGCAGACCCTGCGCGAGCTGACCTTCACGCTCGAGCATCGGCCCGTGCCCGCCCTGATCCTCAAGCTCGAAAGCCGCTACGACCGCTCGTCCGCCGACGTCTTCGCAACGGACGGGCTGGCGCCCGACGGCAGCCCGCTGCGCAAGCAGACTCAGCTCCTGCTGCTGCTGGGCGTCGTGGCCGTGTTCTGAGGTGATGAGATGAAGGACGTCGCCTACGTCGGCCTCACTCTGGTCTTCTTCCTGCTCTCGTGGCTCTACGTCCGGGCCTGCGAGCGGCTGTAGGGGAACCACGATGGGACTCGAATACTCGATTGGGCTCGCCCTCTCGCTGCTCATGCTCGGCTACCTGACCTACGCGCTGCTCAGGCCCGAACGCTTCTAGGCCGCGGGACACCCGCGTGGGAGATCTCTCGTGACCGTGATCGGCTGGCTGCAGATCCTGACGTTCTTCGCCGCGATCCTGGCCGTCACCCGGCCGCTCGGAGCGTACCTGCACGAGGTGCTGGAAGGCGGCCGGCACGTGCTCCGGCGCCCGCTCGGGTGGCTCGAGCGGCTCGTCTACCGCCTGGGCGGCGTCAGCGGGGACGAGCAGCCCTGGCCCGCCTACGCCGGCGCGATGCTCGCCTTCAGCGCCGCCAGCCTGCTCGTGACCTACGCGATCCAGCGCCTGCAGGGGCTGCTGCCGTTCAACCCGCAGGGGCTCGGAGCCGTCGAGGAGGGCTCCGCCTTCAACACGGCCGCCAGCTTCACGACCAACACCAACTGGCAGGGCTACGGCGGCGAGACCACGATGAGCTACCTCTCGCAGATGGCCGGCCTCGCCTGGCACAACTTCATCTCGGCGGCGGTCGGGATCGCTGTGGCCGTCGCGCTGGCCCGCGGCCTGACGCGCCGGGGCGACGGCAAGGGCCCCGGCACGATCGGCAACTTCTGGGTCGACGTGACGCGGGCGACGGTCTACGTGCTGCTGCCCCTGAGCCTGCTGTTCGCCCTGCTCCTAGTTAAGCAGGGCGTGATCCAGAACCTGGCGCCCTACGTCGAGGTCGCGACGCTCGATGGCGGCCGCCAGACGCTGGCGATGGGCCCGGTCGCCTCGCAGGAGGCGATCAAGCAGCTCGGGACGAACGGCGGCGGCTTCTTCAATGCCAACGCCTCCCACCCCTTCGAGAATCCCAACCCGCTGGCCAACTTCCTGTCGCTTTTCCTGATCTTCGCGATCCCCGGGGCACTCACCTACACCTTCGGCCGCATGGCGAGGGACCAGCGGCAGGGCTGGGCGCTGTTCGGCGCGATGAGCCTGCTGTTCCTCGCCGGCGTCGCCGTGGCGTACTGGGCCGAAGCCCAGGGCAACCCGATCGTCGCCAGGGCCGGCGCGGCCCAGCCGCTCGGCAACATGGAGGGGAAGGAGGTGCGCTTCGGCGTCGCGGCCTCGGCCCTGTACGCCGTCGTGACGACCGGCGCCTCCTGCGGGGCCGTGAACGCGATGCACGACAGCTTCACGGCGCTCGGCGGCCTGGTGCCGCTGTTCAACATGCAGCTCGGCGAGGTCGTCTTCGGCGGCGTCGGCGCCGGCCTCTACGGGATGCTGGTGATGGCGATCCTCTCGGTGTTCATCGCGGGGCTGATGGTCGGGCGCACGCCCGAGTACCTCGGCAAGAAGATCGAGACGCGCGAGGTGAAGCTCGCGATGCTGTACGCGCTCGTCTTCCCGCTGGTGATCCTGGCGCTCGCGGCGTGGTCGGCGGTCGCGCCCTACGGGCTCTCTTCGCTCAACAACGCCGGACCGCACGGCCTCTCCGAGATCCTGTACGCGTTCACCAGCGCGACCGCCAACAACGGCTCGGCCTTCGCCGGCATCGACGCCAACACCCCCTGGTACAACACGAGCCTGGGCCTCGCGATGCTGATCGGCCGCTTCTGGATGATCCTGCCGGCGCTGGCGATCGCCGGCACCCTGGCCGGCAAGAAGCAGGCGCCTCCCGGGCCGGGCAGCCTGCCCACGAACGGGCCGCTGTTCGCCGTCCTGCTGATCGGCGTGATCCTGATCGTGGGGGCCCTTACCTTCTTCCCGGCGTTGAGCCTCGGGGCGATCGTCGAGCACTTCCTCGCGCAGTCGGGAAGGGTGTTCTGAGCCATGTCCGACAAGAAAGCTGCGGCGCTCTCGGCCTGGCACGGCCCCCTGCTGCGTGCGGCGCTGGGCGGCTCCCTGCGCAAGCTCGACCCCCGCCTGATGGTCCGCAACCCCGTGATGTTCGTGGTGCTGCTGTGCAGCGTGCTGACGACCCTCGTCTGGCTGCGCGACGTGCTGGCGTCGGCTGCCGGCGCGGAGTCGCCGGCGTTCACGGGCCAGGTCGCGCTCTGGCTGTGGTTCACCGTCGTCTTCGCGAACTTCGCGGAAGCGCTCGCGGAGGGCCGTGGCAAGGCCCAGGCCGAGGCCCTGCGAGGGCTGCGCCGGGAGACGCAGGCCCGGCGCGTGGTCGCCGGCGGGGAGGAGAGCGTGCCCGCCTCGAGCCTGCGCAAGGGCGACGTGGTGGTGGTCGAGGCCGGCGAGGTGATCCCCGGCGACGGCGAGGTGATCGGAGGCATCGCCTCGGTGGACGAGTCGGCCGTCACCGGCGAGTCGGCGCCGGTCATCCGCGAGAGCGGCGGGGATCGCTCCTCGGTCACGGGCGGCACCCGGGTTCTGTCCGACCGCATCGTGGTGCGGATCGGGGTCAACCCCGGCGAGTCGTTCCTCGACCGCATGATCGGGCTGGTGGAGGGCGCCAAGCGCCAGAAGACGCCGAACGAGATCGCGCTGCACGTGCTGCTGACGGGCATGACGATCATCTTCCTGATCGCCTGCGTCACGCTGGTGCCGTTCGGGCTCTACTCGGGGCTGCGCTTGTCGCCGACCGTCGTCGTCGCGCTGCTGGTGTGCCTGATCCCGACCACGATCGGCGGCCTCGTCTCCGCGATCGGCATCGCCGGCATGGACCGCCTGATCCGGCACAACGTGATCCCGACCAGCGGCCGCGCGGTCGAGGCGGCTGGCGACGTGGACACCATCCTGCTCGACAAGACCGGCACCATCACGCTCGGCAACCGCATGGCGAGCGAGTTCCTGCCGGCTCCGGGCGTGGGCGTGCGGGAGCTGGCCGACGTGGCCCAGCTCGCGAGCCTCGCCGACGAGACGCCGGAGGGCCGCTCGATCGTGGTGCTGGCGAAGGAGCGCCACGGCCTGCGCGGGCGGGACCTCGCGCAGGCGGCCGCCAGCGGCCATAGCTTCGTTCCCTTCTCGGCCCACACGCGGATGAGCGGCTGTGACCTCGGCAGCCGGATCGTCCGCAAGGGCGCTGCGGACGCCATCGCCCGCCACGTCGTCGCGCTCGGCGGCCGAGTGCCGGCCGAGGTCGAGCAGGAGGTGGCGGGCATCGCCAGGGTGGGTGGCACGCCCCTGTGTGTCTCCGACGGTCCGCGCGTGCTGGGCGTCGTCCACCTGAAGGACGTCGTCAAGGGCGGCCTCAAGGAGCGCTTCGCACGATTCCGGGCGATGGGCCTTCGCACGGTGATGATCACAGGCGACAACCCGCTGACGGCCGCGGCGATCGCTGCGGAAGCCGGGGTGGATGATTTTCTCGCCGAGGCGACGCCCGAGATGAAGCTCGCGCTGATCCGCGCCGAGCAGGCCAGGGGCAAGCTGGTGGCGATGACCGGGGACGGCACCAACGACGCGCCCGCGCTGGCTCAGGCCGACGTCGCGATCGCCATGAACACCGGCACGCAGGCCGCCAAGGAGGCCGGCAACATGGTGGATCTCGACAGCAACCCGACGAAGCTGCTCGAGGTGGTCGAGGTCGGCAAGCAACTGCTGATGACGCGAGGCTGCCTCACCACCTTCTCGATCGCCAACGACGTCGCCAAGTACTTCGCGATCCTGCCGGCCATGTTCATGCTGGCGTTCCCGGAGATCGTGCCGCTGAACGTGATGGGCCTCGCGTCGCCTCAGAGCGCGATCCTCTCGGCGGTGATCTTCAACGCGCTCGTCATCGTGGTGCTGATCCCGCTCGCGCTGCGCGGGGTGCAGTACCGGCCGCTGGGGGCCGCCGCGCTACTGCGCCGGTCGCTGCTGGTGTACGGCGTGGGCGGCGTCGTCGCGCCGTTCGCGGGGATCAAGCTGATCGACGCTGCGCTCGGCCTGCTGGGCCTCGCTTAGGAGACTCCTGTGAACGAGATCCTCGTCGCTGTTCGGATGACCGTGGCGACGTTGCTGCTGACGGGCCTCGTCTACCCGCTGGCCGTCACCGGCCTGGCGCAGGCCCTCTTCCCGCGCCAGGCGGCGGGCAGCCTGCGGCGGATGGACGGGAAGGTCGTGGGCTCCGAGCTGATCGGCCAGCGCTTCACCAGCCCGCGCTACTTCCAGGGTCGGCCATCGGCCGCCGGGACCGAGGGCTACGACGCCGCGGCCTCCTCTGGCTCGAACCTGGGGCCGACGTCCTCGAAGCTGGCACATCGCATCGCCGCCGAGCTGCGGCGGCTCGCCGCCGAGAACCCGTCGGCGGCGGCGCCCGTGCCCGACGAGCTGGTCACGGCGTCGGCGAGCGGCCTCGATCCGCACCTGAGCCCCGGCGCGGCTCTCTGGCAGGTCCCGCGCATCGCGGCGGCGCGCGGGGTGCCGGCGGCGGACCTGGAGGCCCTGGTCGCGATGCGCACCGAGCCCCGGACGCTGGGCTTCCTGGGCGAGCCGCGCGTCAACGTGCTGCTGCTGAACCTGGATCTCGACGGTCGGTTCGGTGCATCTCCCGGCCGCTGAGGGCGGGCGGCTGGCCCCGGGCTTCTCCGCGGAAGATCGAGGGAGTAGCCTGACCGCGCCCGGACCCGGCGCGCCGAGGCTGTGCACGCGAGACCCGAGATGAGCGACGAACGGCCCGACCCCGACGCCCTGCTGCGCCGGGTGGCCGCCGAGGAATCGAAGAGCCGCCGGGGCCGGCTCAAGATCTTCTTCGGCGCCACCGCGGGCGTCGGCAAGACGTACGCGATGCTCGAGGCGGCGCGCAAGCATCGAGCCGAAGGTCGCGACGTCGTCGTCGGCTGGGTCGAGACCCACGGCCGGCAGGAGACCGCCCGGCTCCTGGAGGGGCTGGAGCGGCTGCCGCCCCGCGAAACCGATCACCGCGGCGTCCAGATCGCCGAGTTCGACATCGACCGTGCGCTCGCGCGCCGGCCGAGCCTGATCCTGCTCGACGAGCTGGCGCACACGAACGCGCCGGGCGCGCGCCACGCCAAGCGCTGGCAGGACGCGCTCGAGCTGCTCGACGCCGGTATCGACGTCGACACGACGCTGAACGTGCAGCACCTGGAGAGCCTGAACGACGTCGTCGCACAGATCACCGGCGTCCGGGTGCGCGAGACGCTGCCCGACTCGGTGCTCGAGCAGGCCGACGAGGTGGAGCTCGTCGACCTGCCCCCCGACGACCTGCTCGAGCGCCTGCGCGAGGGCAAGGTCTACGTGCCCGAGCAGGCGCGGCGGGCGATCGCGAGCTTCTTCCGGAAGGGCAACCTGCTCGCACTGCGCGAGCTGGCACTGCGGCGCACGGCCGAGCGCGTGGACGTCCAGATGCGCGACTACCGGCGCGAGCATGGGATCCGCGCCACCTGGCCGGCCGCCGAGCGCATCCTGGTCTGCGTGGGACCCAACCCCGCCGCGCGCCGCCTGATCCGCGCGGCGCGGCGGATGGCCGCAGGCCTGCGCGCCGAGTGGGTGGCGCTCTACGTCGAGGCGCCGTCTCACGCGGGCCTGCCCGAGCTGGACAAGCGGGCCCTGGCCGAGAACATGCGGCTGGCCGAGAGCCTCGGCGCGCGCACCGCGATGCTCGCCGGCCACGACGTCGCGCGCCAGATCCTGCTCTACGCCCGCGAGCACAACGTCACGCGGATCGTGGCCGGCAAGCCCACGCACCCGCGCTGGCGCGACCGGCTGAAGGGCTCGCTGATGGATGAGCTGCTGCGCGGCAGCGGCGACATCGACGTCCACGTGATCTCCGGGGACCCCGACGACGCGGAGCGCGCGCCGGCGGGCACGCCGCCGCGCACGGCCTCGCCGCCGTCCGCCTTCGCCGCGGCCGCGGGCGTCGTGCTCGCCTGCACGCTGGGGGCCCAGGCGATGGCGCCTTTCTTCGCGATCACCAACATCGCGATGGTGTACCTGCTCGGCGTCGCCTTCGTCGCCACCCGCTCGACGCGGGGACCCGCGGCGTTCGCCTCGGTGCTGAGCGTCGCCGCCTTCGACTTCTTCTTCGTGCCGCCGCGCCTGACGTTCGCCGTCGCCGACACGCAGTACGTGCTGACCTTCGCGGTGATGCTGCTGGTGGCGCTGCTGATCAGCACGCTCGCCACCCGCGTGCGCCACCAGGCGGACGTGGTTCGCGAGCGCGAGAGCCGCACCGCCGCGCTCTACGCGATGAGTCGCGAGCTGGCCGCGACGCGCGGCCAGGCGGAGATCGCCGAATCGTCCGCGCGGCACGTCGAGGACCTGGTGCGGGGGGCGGCGGCGGTGCTGCTGCCCCGGGACGGCGGCGGCTTCGAGACGATCGGCGCGCGTGGCGCGAGCTTCAGGCTGGAGGCCCGTGACGAGGGCGTCGCCCGCTGGACGCTCGAGCACGGGCGCCTCGCCGGCCTCGGCACCGACACGCTGCCCGGTTCGGGCGCGCTGTTCCTGCCGCTGGTCGGTACCGCCGGGCCGCTCGGCGCCCTGGGGATCCGCCCGGCGGGAGCGCGCGGCCTCTCCCCGGACCAGCTCCACCTGCTCGAGACGCTGGCGAGCCAGACGAGCGCCGCCCTCGAGCGCGCGCGCCTGGCGGAGGACGCCCAGCGCGCGCTGGTCGACGTCGAGACGGAGCGCCTGCGTAACGCGCTGCTGAGCTCCGTGTCCCACGACCTGCGCACGCCGCTCTCGGCGATCACCGGGGCGGCCACCAGCCTGCTCGACGCCAGGACGCCCCTGGGCGGCCCCGCCAGCCGCGAGCTGATCGAGACGATCCACGAGGAGGCCTTCCGCCTGAACCGGCTGGTGGGGAACCTGCTGGACATGACCCGCCTCGAATCCGGGTCGCTCCGCGTGCAGAAGGAGTGGCTGCCGGTCGAGGAGCTGGTGGGCGCGGCGCTCGACCGGCTGGAGGGCCAGCTCGGGGCGCGCCGGGTCGAGACGCGGCTGCCTGAGGAGCTGCCGCTGGTGCCGGTCGACGAGATCCTGATCGAGCAGGTGCTGGTGAACCTGGTCGAGAACGCCCTCAAGTACTCGCCCCCGGAGAGCCCGATCGAGATCTCGGCCGCCCGCGCGCCGGACGCGGTCGCGATCGAGGTCGCGGATCGCGGGCCCGGCATCCCGCCGGGCGAGGAGGAACGCATCTTCGAGAAGTTCCAGCGCCTCGAGTCGCGCGGCCGCCAGGGGGGCGTCGGCCTGGGGCTGACCATCTGCCGGGGCATCCTGACCGCCCACGGCGGCCGCATCCTCGCGGAGAACCGCGAGGGAGGCGGGGCGGCCTTTCGCTTCACGCTCCCGCTCGAAGGCGGCGCGCCGGCCCTGGCTCGCGAGCCCGGCGAGGTCCCTGCGCCGTGAGCGGCGACACGGTGTTGCTGGCGATCGAGGACGAGCCGCAGGTGGTGCGCTTCCTGCGCGCCTCGCTGGCGAGCCACGGATTCAGGGTGATCGACGCCCCGACCGGACAGCAGGGGCTGGCTGCCGCCTCGGCGCGCGTGCCCGAGCTGATCCTGCTCGACCTCGGGCTTCCCGACATGGACGGGGTCGAGGTCTGCCGGCGGCTTCGGGAGTGGAGCGCGGCGCCGATCATCGTGCTGTCGGCGCGGGGCCAGGAGCGCGACAAGATCGAGGCGCTCGACGCCGGCGCCGACGACTACGTGACCAAGCCCTTCGGCATCGGGGAGCTGCTCGCCCGCATCCGCGTCGCGCTGCGGCACGCGAACCGGGCGGCCGGGGCTGGTGGTGAGCCTGAGCTGCGCGTGGGCGAGCTGTCGGTCGACCTGGCCGCCCGGCGCGTGGTCGTCGCCGGCGCCGAGGTTCATCTCACCCCGAACCAGTACGGCCTGCTCGCGGAGCTGGTGCGGAACGCCGGCAAGGTCGTGACGCAGCGCCAGCTGCTCAAGGCCGTCTGGGGACCTGGCGCGGTCGGGCAATCGCACTACCTGCGGGTCTACATGGCGCAGTTGCGCCACAAGCTCGAGGCAGAGCCGGCGCGCCCACGCTACCTGATCACCGAGCCCGGCGTGGGCTATCGGCTGCGGACGGAGGAGCCGGTCGGCGAGGGCCGCTAGAGCGGCCCGGCGTCAGCCGGCGAGCGGCCGCTCGCCGGCCACCACGCGCGGGATGCCCTGCAGGTCGTGCATCGCAGGGCGCACGAGCAGGCCGGCGCCACGGAAGAGGGCCGCGACCGCCTCGCCCATGCCGTAGCCGACCTCGACCAGCAGGCCGCCGCCCGGGCGCAGCAGTGCCGGGGCGCCCGCGGCGAGGCGGCGGTAGAGCTCGAGCGGGTCGCCGCTCGGGGGCACCAGGGCGAGGCGCGGATCCTGCTCTCGCACCTCGGGCTCGAGCGCCGCCAGCTCGCTGGCGCCGACGTAGGGCGGGTTGCAGACGATCAGGTCGATCGCCCCCGCCAGCTCGGCGAGGGGAGCGAGCAGGTCGCCCGTGCGCAGCTCCACGCGCCCGGCGAGCCCCGCGCTCAGCGCGTTCCCGCGCGCGACCTCGAGCGCGGCGGACGAGGCGTCGGTCGCGATCACCCGCGCGTCCTCACGCTCGTGGGCGAGCGAGACCGCGATGCAGCCCGAGCCGGTGCCGACGTCCACCACCACGGGGCTCGGGCGGCCCTCCAGGAAGCGCAGCGCGGTGTCCACCAGGATCTCCGTCTCCGGGCGCGGGATCATCACGTCGCGCGTCACCCGGAAGGCGTGGCGCCAGAACTCCTGCACGCCGGTCAGGTGCTGCAGCGGGCGGCGCGAGGCGCGGGCCTCCACCAACTCGTCGTAGCGGGCGCCGGCTTCTTCGGAGAGGGGGTCGCCCAGGCGCGACAGCAGGCCGGCCCGATCGAGCCCGAGCACGTGGCGCAGCAGCAGCTCGGCGTCGAGGCCGGGCGAGGGGATGCCTGCGGCGCGCAGCCGCTCCTCGGTCCGGCGCAGAGCCTCCTTGACGGAAGCCACTAGGCCGAGCGCTTCAGCTTCTCGGCCTGGTTGTGCGCGATCAGGCCGCCCACGATCTCCCCGAGCTCGCCGTCGAGGATCTCCTGGAGCCTGTGGATGGTGAGCCCGATGCGGTGGTCGGTGACGCGGCCCTGCTGGAAGTTGTAGGTGCGGATCTTCTCGGAGCGGTCGCCCGAGCCGACCATGTTGCGCCGCTCGCTGGCGATCTCCTTCTGCTGCTCGGCCAGAGCCACCTCGTAGAGCCGGGCGCGCAGCACCTTCATCGCCTTCTCGCGGTTCTTGATCTGGCTCTTCTCGTCCTGGCACGACACCACGGTGTTGGTCGGCAGGTGGGTGATGCGGACGGCGGAGTAGGTGGTGTTGACGCTCTGGCCGCCCGGGCCCGAAGAGCAGAAGGTGTCGACGCGCAGGTCCTTGGCGTCGATCTTGACGTCGACCTCTTCGGCCTCGGGCAGCACGGCCACGGTGACCGCGGAGGTGTGGATGCGGCCGGAGGCCTCGGTCGCGGGCACGCGCTGCACGCGGTGGACGCCGCTCTCGAAGCGCAGCTTCGAGTAGACCTTCTCGCCCTCGACCATCGCGATGACTTCCTTCAGGCCGCCCTGGCCGGTGCGGTTGGAGGAGACCACGTCGACCTTCCAGCCGAGCCGCTCCGCGAAGCGCGAGTACATGCGGAAGATCTCGGCCGCGAACAGCGCCGCCTCGTCGCCGCCGGTGCCGGCGCGGATCTCGAGCAGCACGTTCTTCTCGTCGTTCGGGTCCTTCGGCAGCAGCAGCGGCGGGATCTCGGCGTCGAGCGCGTCGCGCCTGGCCTCCTGCTCGCGCACTTCCGCGTGCGCCATCTCGCGCAGCTCCGGGTCGGCCTCGGTGCGCGCCATCTCCTGCAGCTTGCTGATCTCGCCGAGCGCCGCCTTGTAGGCGCGGAAGCGCTCGACGATCGGGCCCATCTCCTTCGCCTCGCGGGCGAGCTTCTGGTAGGCGGCCTGGTCCTGCACGACGCCCGGGTCGGACATCTGCGTCTCGAGCGCGCCGAAGCGCGCCTCGATGTCCTTCAGCTTCTGAAAGGTGATGGCGTCCATGAACCGCTCCGCGCGGGGTGGCTCCCGCGCTCCGCCGAATGGGAATCACGGGCCCCCCGCGGCGCGGGGGGCCGGACAGCGGAGGAGGCGGCTAGGCCTCGGCGGCGGGCTTGCGGCCGCGCGTGCCGTACTTGCGCGTGAAGCGCTCGACGCGGCCGGCGGAGTCGATCAGCTTCTGCTTGCCGGTGAAGAACGGATGGCAGCTCGAGCAGATCTCCAGCCTCAGCTCCGGGCCCTTGGTCGACCGCGTCTGCCAGGTCGCGCCGCAGGCGCAGTGCACCGTGACCGTCTTGTAGTCGGGATGGATCCCAGCCTTCATGGAAAGAGCGTCTCCTTCGCGGCCTCAGCGGCCGCAAATACGTAGCCTAGCAGCAGATGCCGGGCGGGACAAGCAGGGTCTCGGCCGGGCCGGCGGGGCGGTGGCGCGAGGTGGTATCCTCAGCCCGATCCTCGCGCGTTCGGGATCTGAGGGAGACGCTCATGAAGATCACGCCTCTCGGCAAGGCCATCCTGGTGCTCCTGGGCCTGGCGATCATCTACTTCGGCATCCAGAACTTCGCTCCGCAGATCAGGGAGTGGGCGCTCGGCAAGAAGCCCGCCCAGCAGAGCACCGATGCCAGCCAGGTCGCCGCCACGGACTTCGGCGCCCTCAACGACGCCCCCGGCGATCCCGAGCGCAACCGCGGCTCGCAGGGCGTGACGCCCGGCCAGCTCGGTGGCAGCGGCAAGCTGGGCCGGCCGCTGGTGGTGGGGATCAACACCTGGGCCGGACACGCGCCCGGCATCGTGTTCAACGGCGGCCTCGACCCCGGCGCCGCCTCCCAGTACAAGAAGAAGTTCGGCCTCGACGTGAAGTTCGTGCTGCTCGAGGACCCGGCGGCGAAGCTGGCCGCGTTCCGCAACGGCGACATCGACGTCATGTGGAACACCGTGGACAACTGGGCGCGCGAGGCCTCGATCCTGGCCGAGCAGAACCAGCAGGCCAAGTCGATCCTGATGCAGGACTGGTCGCGCGGCGGCGACGGCATCGTCTCGCTCTCCAGCATCAAGTCGGTCGAGGACCTGAAGGGCAAGAAGATCGCCTGCACGCAGTTCACGCCCTCGCACTTCCTGCTGCTCTACCTGCTCTCGCAATCGGGCCTCTCCCCGCAGGACCGCGCCGAGGTCGAGCGCAACGTCATCTTCACGCAGGACGCGCCGGCGGCGGCCGCCATGTTCAAGGCGCGCCAGGTGGACGCGGCGGTGACCTGGGAGCCCGACCTGTCCTCGGCCGTGACCGCGCGCGAGAGCGAGGCGCACATCCTGGTCTCGACCACGGCCGCCACCAACATCATCGCGGACACGCTGTGCGCGCGCCAGAACCTGATCGGCGAGGCGCCCGAGACGCTGCGCGACTTCGTCCACGGCTGGTTCGACGGCATCGAGATGATCCGCAACGACCCGGCCGGCTCCTGGGCGGTGGTGGGCAAGGCGCTGAAGCTCGACACCGAGACGGTCTCCGGCATGCTCTCCGGGCTCAAGCTGACCGCCTTCGCCGACAACGCGCAGTTCTACGGGCTGGCCGGCGGCCGCGCCCACTACGAGACGCTGTTCGACACCGCCTTCGTGATCTGGCGCAAGAAGGGCCTGGTGACGCGGCCGGTGGGCGCCAAGGACTGGGCCGACACCCGCTTCATCTCGGCCGTGGCGCAGCACTATCCCGGCGAGGCGGTGGAGGAGGCCAAGGTCGTCGCCAAGGCGCCCTCCTCGCGCGATCGCGCGATCATCAACAAGCAGATCGAGATCCACTTCACGCCCGGCTCCGACGAGATCATGCCCGGCTCCTTCTTCGTGCTCGACGCGCTCGGCGAGACGATGACCTCGTTCGGCAACACCTACCTGCGCGTCGAGGGCAACACCGACTCGACCGGCCCGGCGGCGGTCAACCTGACGCTCTCCGAGCGGCGGGCGATTGCGGTTCGCAGCTACATCCTGCAGACCTTCCCCAACATCCAGCCGACCCGCTTCCAGACGATCGGCCGCGGCTCCTCGAACCCGGTCGCCTCGAACACCACCGAGGCCGGGCGCCAGCTCAACCGGCGCACGGACATCAAGGTCGTCCTGGCCAGCGAGTAGCCTTGCCGATCGCCAGCGGCGGCGGGCCCGACTAGCCATGGCTCGCCGCCCCGACCTGTTCGCCCTACGCACGCAGATCCCGCGCGGCAGTGCCGTCGCGCTCGGGGTGGTGGCGCCGGTCGTCGTGCTGGGCGCCTGGTGCGTCGCCAGCTACGGCGGCCTGGCGCCGCCCGACTTCCTGCCCTCGCCGACCGAGGTCGTGCGCGGCACGCTGCAGCTGTTCCTGGAGCACGATCTCTGGAGCGCCATCGTGATCTCCACGCGGCGCATCGCGATCGCGTTCCTGCTGGCCTCCGCGCTGGCGCTGCCGCTCGGCGTGCTGATGGGCTCCTACGAGACGGTGAACCGCCTGTTCGAGCCGATCACGGCGCCGCTGCGCTACATGCCGATCTCGGCCTTCATCCCGCTGCTGATCCTGTGGTTCGGCATCTACGAGAAGCAGAAGATCGCCTTCCTGTTCCTGGGCGTCTTCGTCTACCTGCTGCCCGTGGTGGTCTCGGCGATCCGCGCCGTGCCCGAGGAGCTGGTGCAGACGGCGCTGACGCTCGGCGCCAGCAAGGGCCAGGTGATCCGCACGGTGCTGGTGCCGGCGGCGCTGCCCGAGATCTGCGACTCGTTCCGCGTGATGAACGCGATCTCCTGGACCTACGTGATCCTGGCCGAGGCGGTCAACCCCGAGCACGGCCTCGGCTACATGGTCGAGCTCGCGCGCACCCACCAGAAGGCGTCCTGGTCCTTCGCCGGGCTGTTCGTGATCGGCGGCATCGGCCTGTTGACCGACCTGATGATCCGCGTCGGCTGGAACGTCCTGTTCCGCTGGAAGGAGAAGTCGGCGTGAGCGCGCCCCCGGCGACAGCCCCCGCGGTTCCCGCGCCGAAGCTGCGCGTCAAGGGCCTGCACGTGACCTACGTGGACCGCGTCGGCGTCGAGACCGAGGCGGTGCGCGACGTCTCCTTCGAGATCGCCGACAAGCCGGGCGCCGGCGAGATCGTGGTGTTCCTCGGCCCCTCGGGCTGCGGCAAGTCCACGATCCTGAAGGCGGTCGCCGGGCTGCTGCCGCCCACGCGCGGCGAGATCACCGTGGCGGGGGAGCCCGTCACCGGCGTGGGGCGCGACCGCGGCATGGTGTTCCAGGCCTACACCTCCTTCGGCTGGCTGACGGTGCGCGAGAACGTCGAGTACGGCCTGCGCCTGCGCGGCACGCCGGCGAAGGAACGCCGCGAGCGCGCCGAGCGCTACTTGAAGGAAGTCGGCCTGATCGACTTCGCCGAGCGCTTCCCGAAGGACCTCTCGGGCGGCATGAAGCAGCGGGTGGCGCTCGCGCGCACTCTGATCAACCAGCCGCGGCTGGTGCTGATGGACGAGCCCTTCGGCGCGCTCGATCCGCAGACGCGCTGGGGCATGCAGGGCCTGCTGCTCGACGTCTCGCGCAGCGAGGACAACACGATCCTGTTCGTCACCCACGACGTGTCGGAGGCCGTCTACCTCGCCGACACCGTCTACGTGCTGTCGTCGCGGCCCGCCCGCCTGCTGCACCGCGTGGACGTGCCGTTCTTCGCCGCGCGCAACATCGCGCTCACCTCGAGCGCGGAGTTCCGAGCCATCGAGCAGAGGCTGCTGGATCTTTTGTATAGCCACGGGAATTGAGTCAAAGGGGGCCTGCGTCGGCCCCCTTTGAAACCCCGCTCGCTCCGCGGGAGTGAATCCCGCTGCGCTCGCAGCCCGTAGCCGTGACCTGTGTGGCGCCGAGGGCCTGCGTCGGCCCCCTTTGAAGCCCCGCTCGCTCCGCGGGAGTGAATCCCGCTGCGCTCGCAGCCCGTAGCCGTGACCTGTGTGGCGCCGAGGGCCTGCGTCGGCCCCCTCGAATGGAGCGACGCAGTGCGTCGCGCGTCATTCGTCGGGTTGCCGCTCGTCTCGCTGCGCTCGACAGCGCGGCCCCGCCGCCCCGCTCGCTCCGCCGAAGTGAATTCGGCTGCGCTCGCAGCCCGTGGCCGTGACCTGTGGTGCACCGAGGGCCTGCGCCGGCCCCCTTTGACGGGAGCGATGCAGCGCGTCGCGCTTCACTCGTCGAGTTGGCGCTCGTCTCACTGCGCTCGACACCGCGGCCACGAGCGGCCTGCTGCGCCCCACCCAAGAAGGCCTTGACCGATAGTAACGGGGAACGTTAGTATCGGTTGGTGATCCGGGGCTTCCGGGACAGGGATACCGAGAAGCTGTTCCGGCGCGAACGAAGCAGGGCCGTCCCGCCGGGACTGCAGCGGATCGTCTTGCGGAAGCTGGTGCAGCTCGATGCGGCCACGGCGCTCCAGGACCTGAGGCTGCCTCCGGGCAACAGGCTGGAGGCGCTGTCAGGAAACCGCCGAGGGCAGCACAGCATCCGGGTCAACGACCAGTGGCGGGTCTGTTTCGTATGGAAGGATGGCGATGCCTACGAGGTCGAGGTCGTCGACTACCACTAAGCGCACCACGGCCCGCAAGGTCCAGGCGCCGGTGCATCCGGGCGAGATCCTGCTCGAGGACTTCCTGAAGCCTCTGGGTCTGACGCAGTATCGGCTCGCCAAGGCAACGAGGGTTCCCCCGCGCCGGATCAACGAGATCGTGCATGGCGCGCGGGGCATCACGGCCGACACGGCCCTGCGCCTGGCTCGCTTCTTCGGGACGTCGGAGCAGTTCTGGCTGAACCTCCAGAATCGCTACGACCTCGAGAAGGAGCGCGACCGGCTCGGGCGGCGTCTGCTGCAGGATGTCGAGGTCTGGAGCGCGCTCGCGCGTGGCGCCTGACGAGGCCGGGCGAGCCACAAGAGGCGCCATGGGGCACGGACAGCCGACACCGACGCGCTTGAGCCGAAGGGCGGCGGCGTGAACCCCGGCGCCGCGCAAGCGGGCAACTACGGGCGCGCGGCCCGAGCCAGAGTCCTTCTCTCTGGCTCGGTGGGATGAGCACCGCCTCGTCGCCGCCGGAGCAGGGGCAGGATCCGCGGATCTACATGGCCGCGGAGCGGACCTACCTGGCCTGGATCCGCACCTCCATCGCCTTGATGGCGTTCGGCTTCGTGATCGCCCGCTTCGGCTTCTTCCTCCGCAGCATCGCGATCCCCGGGGCCGCGGCTCGCGATCAGGGCTCCGGGTTCTCTCTCGCGCTGGGGCTGTGCCTGATCGGGGTCGGGGTCGCGGTGTGTGTCATCTCGGCCCTTCGGCACCGCCGGTACGTGGAGGCGATCGACGCCGGGCGCTTCCGGGCCGCCTTCGGAACCACCTTCGCCTTCAGTCTGGCCGCCCTGCTGGTGCTGGCCGCCGCGGGGATGGCGATCTTCCTGAGCACGCTCTAGCCGGCCGATAGCCACCGCTCAGGCAGCCCGATCCGACGGGGCCCGTCAGCCGATGCGCAGCTCCAGCTTGATCGCGTTGACGCGGGACTGGATCTCGGCGCGGTCCGTCTCGCGGTAGCGGGCGGGCAGCAGCTCGCGGCTGGTGGACTCGAGCACCGCGCACAGGATCTGCAGCTCGCGCTCGCGCGAGTTGGCGGGCGGGATGAAGTCGGCGAAGGCCCGCTGCAGGTGCTCGCGAGCGACCTCCGCCGAGCCGGCCGCTTCGGCCTCGAGCGTCGCGCGCACCAGCACCGCCTCCAGGTCCGAGCCGGACAGCCCCAGCAGCGAGCCCTCGGGGGCCACGCTCGAGATCTCGGTGACCGCCGTGCGGATGGCGAGCTTCTTCAGCATCACGCGGTAGATCTCGTCGTACTCCTGCGGCGTCTCCGGATAGAAGAGGGGCACGTGTTCCTCGGCGCGGCCCTGGCGCTTCAGGTCGATCGGCAGCAGGTCGGGGCGGCAGGTGATCAGGAACCACAGGATGCGGCCGCGGTTGCGGGTGTCGCCCATGAAGGCGGCGATCTGGGCGAAGACGCGGTTCTGGGTGCCCGAGTCGCCCGAAGCGTCGCGGTTGCCGAGGGCCGCGTCCGCCTCGTCGATGATGACGCCCACCGGCGTCAGCGAGGCGAGGATCTTCAGGATGCGCTCGAGGTTCGCCTCGGTGGAACCCACCCACATCGAGCGGAAGTTCTTCAGCTTGACGCAGGGGAAGCCGATCTCGTTGGCGAAGCACTCGACCAGGAAGGTCTTGGCGCTGCCGACCGGCCCGCAGACGAGGTAGCCCATCGGCACCGCCGCCGGGTTGCCGCGGGCGATCGCGCGCGCGGCGCGACGCAGGCGCTCCTTCACCGCGGGCATGCCGGCCACCATCGAGAGGTCATACTTGGGCTCCACGTACTCCAGCAGGCCCAGGCCCTCGGCCTCGATGACCTCCTTCTTGGAGCGGCGCACCTGGTCGCGCGAGAGCTTCTGGCCGGCCGCGTCGGCGCCGTCGAGGAGCTGCGCCAGCTGCGTCCGCGTCATGCCGGCGGTCAGCTCGGCCAGGCGGGCCGGCGGCAGCTCGCAGGACCTGGTCCACCACTCGGGCGCCCGCGTGGCCTCGAGGTACTCGAGGCGCTCGCGCGGATCGGGGCGCACGATCTCGATCTCGCGGGCGTTCGAGCGCAGCAGCTTGGGGTCGAGCTCGGCGAGGCCCTCGGTGACCAGCACCACCACCATGTTCTTCGCGAGCAGGGCCGGATCCTGCGACCACTTGCGCAGATACACCAGCACCGCGCGGTCCTCGGGCGTGCGGTAGGAAGCCTCGCCAGCGGGCACGACGCTCTCCGCGTAGGGCAGCAGCATCACCACCGGCCGCGCGGGCTGCAGCGAGGCGCAGCTCTTGAAGTAGGAGTCGAGCAGCGCGAAGGCGTTGCCCGGGTCTCGCGGCAGGGCTTGCGAAGCCCAGGTGGTGCCGTGGACGGCGTCGTAGCTGCGGAGCTTCTCCTGGAAGTGCCCGCGCGCCTCGGGCGAGGAGAAGCCGAGGCCCTCGGCCCGGTTGTAGGTGACGATCGACGGCCAGCCCTTGAACAGCTCCTGCGTGAGGAAGCTGTCGAGCGACAGGAAGCGCAGCCCGGAGGCGCCGCGCACGGGCACCACGTCGGCCGGCACGCCGTGGATCAGGAAGGTGTTGGCCTGCTTCGCCTGGAGCGCACGCACGATCTCGGCGGCCCAGCCCGGCAGGCTGTCGAGGAACGCGTTCGGGCCGCTCGTCATGGCTTCCCCCTGCCCTGGCGCATGCCTCTCGGCGGCGGCGGGCTCGCCATCGAGACCAGCGGCTTGCGCACTGCCTGGGAGACGCTCGGCACGCCCTGCAGCTCCGGGATCGAGCCCAGCAACTGCTCCATCTCCTGCACGCTCTGGGCGTCGAGCTCGGCCTGCGAGAGGATGTCGTCGAGCTCGGCCGAGAAGGCGTTGGCGTCGGTCGCGGCGAGCGACTTCTGCAGCAGCAATTGGAACAGCGACTCGAGCGAGTCGAGCTCGGCCAGCAGCGCCGCGCGGTTCGCCACGTTGCGCTCGGCGGCGGCGAGCAGCTTCTCCTTGATCGAGAGGTTCTGGCTCCAGGCCTCCTTCACGCGCGGCGCGGTGTCCGGGCGTTCGAGCGCGGCCTTCAGCTGCTCGATCTCCCGCTTGACGTCGTCGACGTCGAAGGCGTGGATCAGCCCGTCGTACTTCTCGAGCAGCCAGAGCCGCCGCAGGCAGGTGGCGAGAATCGCCTCGAACTTGTCGGTGTACTCGGCCACGATGCCCTGAGAGGCCGCCGACAGCCCGCCGTAGTTGCCCTGGATCCGCGCCGCCAGCCGCTTCAGGCTCTCGAAGCGGCCGCGGGCGCTCGGCGAGAGCTGCTCGTAGCGCTCGGCCTGCGACAGGCTCTCCACCTCGCGGGCCGCGTACTTCTTCTCGATCTCCAGCCGGCGCTTGAGCCGCTCGAACAGGAACGGCATCACCACGAACTCGCCGCCCAGCAGCAGCAGGAAGGGCCAGGGCGAGACGGTGGCGACGGCGAGCGCCGTCGCCGCCGCGGCCAGGATCGCCTGGTACTCGTTGGCGAGGGCGCGCTTGAGGACCGGGTGCCGCTCGAGCAAGTCGAACCTGGGCGCGCCCCCGGGCTAGGCGCCGCCCTGCGGGAGCTTCTGCGGGGCGGCCTGCGCCTGGGCCTCGGGGAAGGGCGCCGCCTCGCGCGTGGCGTCAGGCTGCTTGAGGCCCATCTCGACCTCGAACTCCGAGAGGATGCCCTGGGCCTGGAGCTGGCGCGCCTTGCGCTCCATCTTGATGCGCTCGACGTCCAGGCCGCCCGTCGAGACCTCGACCGACGCCTTGGCCTCGGCCACCTTCTGCTTGATCTCGTCGAGGTACTTCTCGGCCGTCGAGGCGGTGCCGTAGGTGTCGAGCTCCGCGAGCGCGGCCGAGGCGGAGCGCAGCACGTCGGCCTTCTTCGATTCCTGGATCGCGCGGCGGCACTGCTCGATCTTGGTCTTCAGGCGGCCCTTGATGTCGTCCACGGTGAGCTGGGCGTTCTCGAAGGCGTTCGAGGCCGACATCAGCTGCTCGCGGCTGGCCGTCAGCTCCAGGCGCAGCTGCTGCAGGGTCGCCGCGTCGTCCTCGGCGATGCGGCGGGCCTCGGGGCTGCCCTCCTTGAGCGCCGCCTGGATCGAGGCGACGAGCTGCTTTTCCTTGCGCTCGAGCTCGTCCTTCTCCTGCTCGAGCCGGATCACGGTGGCGCGCGTGGTCACCAGGATCTGGTTGAGCTTGGGCAGCGTGTTGCGCATCTCCTCGATCGACTCCTGGAGCATCACCTCGGGGTTCTCGCCGAAGGAGATGAAGAACCCGATCCAGGACTTGATCAGCCTGCCGAGGCGACCGAACATGGCGTGCTTCCTTTCTTCCAGGGACCCTGGGCCGCGCGACCCGGGCTAGCCCCTGGCGGGGCCGGTGTCCGGCGGGCGCGGCGCCTCGGCCGCGTTCCCGACCGAGACGGGGTTCTGCTCGACGAAGGGGGCGACGGCGTCGAACAGCTTGCGCTCCTCGATGCGCTTGCGGGCCTGCCATTCCGAGAAGCGCTGCTTCTCGCCCGCGAGCCCGCCGCGGTTCGCCTCCATCTTCTCCTGGTTGCGGCGGACCAGCTCGTCGATCTCGGCCTGCAGCGCCGCGTTCTCCCGGCCGACCTGCTCGGCGCGCGCGTCGAGCTTCTTGCGCAGGAAGCTCTCGAAGCCGTCGAGCGCCTGGTCGCGCGCCAGCGCGTCCTGGATCACGTCGGCGATCGGCACCGGCCCCGCGGGGTTCATCTTCAGGAAGCCCGAGAGGGCGGCCGCGCGCGCCCGCTCGTCGAGCGCCGCGAAGTCGGGCGAGGAGAGGATCTCCAGCACCTTGTAGGCGCTGAAGCCGTGGGCGGGACCCTTCACGCCGGAGGCCTCGTAGATCGCGGGGAAGTCGGGCACCACCTCGCCGCCGGCCGCCTTCGCCAGCGCCGGCTCGTCAGCCCGCGGGGCGGGTACCCGCTGCAGGATCTCGCTCATCGACGCCCGTCCGGGCGTCGGGCCGCGGGGCCGCGTCCCGGCAGCCGGAGGCGGCGGGCTGGGTACGGGCGGCTCGTGCGGCGCGTCGGCCTCGACGAGCTTCATCTTCTCCAGCACGTCCTTCAGCCCCATGGCGGGAGCGTAGGTTCGCGCCGGGGGAGGTGTCAAGGAGCGAGGTAGCGCTCCTGCAGCACCGCCGCGTGGTGGCGCGGGTGGCCCGCCATCACGTAGGCGAGCGCGCGCACCGAGATCGGGTTCTGGCTGGCCGTGCCGACGCGGTCCCAGCCGGCGGCGTCGAGCCGGCGCAGGAACGCGAGGTTGGCCGCCCGCAGCAGGGCGAGCTCCTCGACGATCTCGGCGAGGGGCCGCTGGTCGGCCCCGGAGGCCGCCGCGTACTCGTTCTCGTCGAAGCTGGGCAGCGGCGCGCGCTCAGCGCGCGCGAAGCAGAAGGCCCGGTAGCCGAAGACGCGCTCCGAGTCGGCCAGGTGGCCGAAGACCTCGCGCACGCTCCACTTGCCGGGCGCGTAGCGGAAGCGCTCGCGCTCGCCGGCGAAGCGGGCGCAGAGCGAGCGCAGCTCGTCCGGCTGCCGCTCGAGCGCCGCCAGCACGTCCGCCTCCGGCACGCGGTCCACGTAGCCCCCGTAGTACGACGCGTACTCGCTCGACTCAGGCCTGCGCATCTGCCCGCCTCCTAGCCGGCCACCGCGCTCATCGAGCTCAGGAACTCGGTGTTGGACTTGGTCTTCGCCATCCGCTCCAGGATCAGCTCCATCGCCTCGACCGCCGACAGCGAGTTCAGCACCTTGCGCAGGATCCAGACGCGGTTCAGCTCGTCGCGCGGCAGCAGCAGCTCTTCCTTGCGGGTGCCGCTGCGGTTGATGTCGATCGCGGGGAAGATGCGCTTGTCGCTCATCTTGCGGTCGAGCGCGATCTCCATGTTGCCGGTGCCCTTGAACTCCTCGAAGATCACGTCGTCCATGCGCGAGCCGGTCTCGACCAGGGCCGTCGCGATGATCGTCAGCGAGCCGCCGTCCTCGATGTTGCGGGCCGCGCCGAAGAAGCGCTTCGGGCGCTGCAGCGCGTTGGCGTCGACGCCGCCCGAGAGCACCTTGCCGGAGGGCGGCACGATCGAGTTGTAGGCTCGGGCCAGCCGCGTGATCGAGTCGAGCAGGATCACCACGTCGCGGCCGTGCTCGACCAGCCGCTTGGCCTTCTCGATCACCATCTCGGCCACCTGCACGTGGCGCGTCGCCGGCTCGTCGAAGGTGGAGCTGACCACCTCGCCGCGCACCGAGCGCTGCATGTCGGTGACCTCCTCGGGCCGCTCGTCGATCAGCAGCACGATCAGCGCGACCTCCGGGTGGTTGGCGGCGATCGAGTTGGCCAGGTTCTGCAGGATCATCGTCTTGCCGGTGCGGGGCGCCGCCACGATCAGGCCGCGCTGGCCCTTGCCCACCGGCGCCATCATGTCGAGGACGCGCGCGGTGGCGTTCTCCGGCGCCGTCTCCAGCCGCAGGCGCTGGCTCGGGTAGAGCGGCGTCAGGTTGTCGAACAGCAGCTTGTCGCGCTCGAGGTCGGGGGGCTCGAAGTTGATCGCCTCGACCTTGATCAGCGCGAAGTAGCGCTCGCCGCCCTTCGGCGGGCGCACCTGGCCGCTGACGGTGTCGCCGGTGCGCAGGCCGAACTTGCGGATCTGCGAGGGCGAGACGTAGATGTCGTCGGGGCCGGGCAGGTAGTTGGACTCGGGGGCACGCAGGAAGCCGTAGCCGTCCGGCAGCAGCTCCAGCACACCCTCGGCGAACAGGAAGCCGCTCTTCTCGGCCTGGGTCTGCAGGATGCGGAAGATCAGGTCGTGCTTCTTCTGGCCGGCAGCTCCTTCGACCCCGAGCTCCTTCGCCTTGCGGGTCAGGTCCTGGATCGAGAGCTCCTTCAGCGAGCGCAGCTCGAGCGGTGGCACGCCGGGCGCGGGCTCGGGCAGCTCGGGCTCGGCGTCGTCGGTGTCGGGGGTCGGCTCGGTTTCGGTGGTCATGGCGGCGTGGGTCCTGGCTTGGGGGGAGTCTTCGGACGGCGGAAAGCGAGCACACGCTGGTGGATCGCGCGGCGCAGCTCTGCGATGCCCTCGCCGGTCTGCGCGCTGGTGGCGACCACGTCCTGCGCGCGGCGGCCGATGCCGTCGCGCAGCGCGCGCAGGCGGCGGCCGCGCTCGTCGCGGCCGAGCTTGTCGGCCTTGCTGGCGGCCAGCAGATAGGCGATGGCGTGATGGTCGAGGAACCTCTGCAGCGTGCGGTCTCCCTCGCTCGGCTCGTGGCGCAGGTCGACCAGGAACACCGACAGCGCGAGCGGCTCGCGGCCGACGAGGTAGGAACTGGCCAGCCGGTCCCAGCTGCGGCGCACGCTCTCTGGGACCTTCGCGTAGCCGTAGCCCGGCAGGTCCGCCCAGTACATCTCGTCTCCGACGCGGAAGAAGTTCACGGTCTGGGTGCAGCCCGGCGACGACGAAATGCGCGCCAGCCCGCGCTGGCCCGCCAAGGCGTTCAGCAGGCTGCTCTTGCCCACGTTCGAGCGGCCCAGGAACGCGACCTCCGGAAGGCCGTCGCGGGGGAACTGCCCGGCGTCGGCCGCCGACAGCACGAAGCTGACGGACGGCTGCTTCAGTGCGTCAGCCCGTCCGCGACCGCGGGCCCCAGCCCCTCCTCGGGCAGCGCGAGCGGGACCGGCGCCGGCGGCGGCACCAGCGCGATCTTCAGCACCTCGTCCATGTGCTCGACCATCTCTATCGTCATCACGCCGAGCACCGTCTCCGGCACCTCGGCCAGGTCCTTCTCGTTCTCGCGCGGCAGCACGATCGTGCGCACGCCGATGCGGTGCGCGGCCAGCAGCTTCTCCTTGACGCCGCCGATCGGCAGCACCTTGCCGCGCAGCGTGATCTCGCCGGTCATCGCCACGTCGCGGCGCACCGCCAGCTTGGTCAGTGCCGAGACGAGCGCCGTGGCGATCGTGATGCCGGCCGAGGGACCGTCCTTCGGGATCGCGCCCTCCGGCACGTGGATGTGGACGTCGATCCGCCGGTGGAAGTCCTTGTCGAGGCCGAGCTGCTCGGCGCGCGAGCGCACGAACGACAGCGCCGCGCGGGCCGATTCCTGCATCACGTCGCCCAGCTTGCCGGTCAGCGTCAGGGCGCCCTTGCCCGACATCAGGGTGACCTCGATCGGCAGGATCTCGCCGCCCACCTCGGTCCAGGCGAGCCCGGTGGCGGTGCCGACCTCGTTCTTCTCCTCCTGGCGCGCCGCGCGATAGCGGGGCACTCCCAGGAACTCGCCCAGGTTGTCGGGATTCACCTCGACCGCGTAGGCGCGGCCCTCGGTCACCACCCGCCGCGCCACCTTGCGGCAGATCGTCGAGATCTCGCGCTCCAGGCTGCGCACGCCCGCCTCGCGCGTATAGCGCCGGATCGTCTCCTCGATGGCGCCCTCGGCGAAGCGCAGGTTCTCGGCGCTGAGGCCGTTGTGCCTGATCTGCTTGGCGATCAGATGCCGGATCGCGATCTCGACCTTCTCGCGCTCGGTGTAGCCGGGCAGCCGGATCACCTCGAGCCGGTCCTGCAGCGCCTGCGGGATCGAGTGCAGCACGTTGGCGGTGGCGATGAAGAAGACGCCCGAGAGGTCGAACTCGACGTCGAGGTAGTGATCGGAGAAGGTGGAGTTCTGCTCTGGGTCGAGCACCTCCAGCAGCGCCGAGCTCGGGTCGCCGCGGAAGTCCATCGACATCTTGTCGACCTCGTCGAGCAGGAAGACCGGGTTCCGGCTGCCGGCCTTCTTCATCATCTGCACGATCTGGCCCGGGAAGGCGCCGATGTAGGTGCGGCGGTGGCCGCGGATCTCGGCCTCGTCGCGCACGCCGCCGAGCGACAGCCGCACGAACTTGCGGTTGGTGCAGCGCGCGATCGACTTGGCGAGCGAGGTCTTGCCGACGCCCGGCGGGCCGACGAAGCACAGGATCGGCCCGCGGGGCTCCTTGACCAGTTGGCGCACCGCCAGGAACTCGAGGATGCGCTCCTTGATCTTCTCGAGGCCGTGGTGGTCCTCGTTCAGGATCCGCTCGGCCTCCTTCAGGTCCTTGCGCTCGCGCGTCTTCTTGAACCAGGGCACCGCGATCAGCCAGTCGAGGTAGTTGCGCGAGACGGTGGCCTCGGCCGACATCGGCGGCATCGCCTCGAGCCGCTTCAGCTCGGCGCTCGCCTTGTCGAGCGCGTCCTTCGACATGCGCGCCTGCTCGATGCGCTTGCGCAGCTCCTCGATCTCGGAGAGGCGCTCGTCCTTGCGGCCGAGCTCCTTCTGGATCGCCTTCATCTTCTCGTTGAGGTAGTACTCCTTCTGCGCGCGCTCCATCTGCTTCTTGACGCGGCCCTGGATGCGCTTGTCGACCTGGGCCTTCTCGACCTCGACCTCGAGGATGCCGGCGATGCGGGTCAGCCGCTCCTGCGCGGAAAAGGTCTCGAGCAGCGTCTGCTTCTCGTCGATCGGCACCAGCAGGTGCGCCGCCACGGTGTCGGCCAGCTTGCCGGGGTCCTCCACACGCACGGCCGCCAGCATCGCGTCGTAGTGCAGGTTGTTCGAGAGCTTGACGTACTGCTCGAACAGGCCGATCACCTTCGCCATCAGGGCCTCGAGGCTGGCGGCGCTCTCGCCCTCCTTGGCCGGCACGGGCTTCACCACCACCTTCAGGAAGCCCTCCTGCTCGCGGAACTCGATCGCGCGCCCGCGCTCGACGCCCTCGACCAGCACCTTCACGTTGCCGTCGGGCAGCCGCAGGCTCTGCACCACGTTGCAGATGGTGCCGAGCGTGTGGATCTCGGCGGGCGCCGGGTTGTCGTGGCTGGCGTCGTGCTGCGCGGAGAGGAAGATGCGCTTGCCCTTGCCGAGCGCGTACTCGAGCGCCTTGATCGAGCTGGGCCGTCCCACCACGAACGGGATCATCATGTGCGGGAACACGACGAGGTCCCGCATCGGCACCATCGGCAGGGTCTCGATCACAGAAGCCACCTTAACACGCGCGGCAGCGAGCCTCTCCGCCCGGCGCCGCGGGGCGGGCGTCACGCCCTCCGGCTAGCCCGCCTTCTCGATCAGCGTGATCGGCTTGCCGCGGTCGAGGACCACCTCCCGCGTGACCACGCACTCCTTGACCTTCTTCATCGAAGGCAGGTTGTACATGAGGTCCAGCATCAGGTCCTCGATGATCATGCGCAGGCCGCGCGCGCCGATCTTGCGCGCGATCGCCAGGTCGGCGATCGCCTCGAGGGCGTCGTCCGTGAAGCGCAGCTTGACGCCCTCGTAGTCGAGCATCTTCTGGAACTGCTTGACGATCGCGTTCTTCGGCTGCGTCAGGATCTCGACCAGGGCGGGCTTGTCGAGGTCGTGCAGCGTGCCGATCACCGGCAGCCGGCCCACGAACTCGGGGATCAGGCCGTAGCGGATCAGGTCCTGCGGCTCGACGCTGCCGAGCGAAGCCGTCGGGTGCGGCGTGGCCGGCACGGCCGCGGCCTTGGTCTCGGTGCGGAAGCCCAGCGTCTTCTTGCCCACGCGGCGCTCGATGATCTTGTCGAGCCCGACGAAGGCGCCGCCGCACAGGAACAGGATGTTGGTGGTGTCGATCTGGTAGAACTCCTGGTGCGGGTGTTTGCGGCCGCCCTGCGGCGGCACGTTGGCGACCGTGCCCTCGAGGATCTTCAGCAGCGCCTGCTGCACGCCCTCGCCCGAGACGTCGCGGGTGATCGAGGGGTTCTCGTCCTTGCGCGAGATCTTGTCGATCTCGTCGATGTAGATGATCCCTTCCTGGCACTTCTCGATGTCGCCGCCCGCGGCCTGCAGCAGCTTCAGGATGATGTTCTCGACGTCCTCGCCGACGTAGCCGGCCTCGGTCAGCGTGGTGGCGTCCACGATCGTGAACGGCACCGACAGCAGGCGCGCCAGCGTCTGCGCCAGCAGCGTCTTGCCGCTGCCGGTGGGGCCGATCATCAGGATGTTGGACTTGGTGAGCTCGACCTCGTGCTTGCCCTTCTGCTTGCTGATCTCGATCCGCTTGTAGTGGTTGTAGACGGCCACGGCCAGCTTCTTCTTGGCCGTGTCCTGGCCGATCACGTACTCGTCCAGGAACTTCTTGATCTCCTGGGGCGTCGGCAGCGTGGACTTGTAGGAGCGGCCCTCGACCCGGCGGTCGTCCGCGATGATGTCGTTGCAGACGTCGACGCACTCGTCGCAGATGAAGACGGTGGGGCCCGCGATCAGCTTGCGGACGTCGTTCTGGTCCTTGTTGCAGAACGAGCAACGCAGGACCTCGCTTTCGCCGGCTTTTTTCATTGGTTGAGCTGGGGGGTGCTGCGCCGCACCCCCCAGACCCCCCGCTCGCTGCGCGGGAGTGAATCCCGCTTCGCTCGCAGCCCGTTGCGCGAGGCCTGCGGCGCGCGAATCGCCCAGACCCCCCGCTCGCTGCGCGGGAGTGAATCCCGCTTCGCTCGCAGCCCGTTGCGCGAGGCCTGCGGCGCGCGAATCGCCCAGACCCCCCGCTCGCTGCGCGGGAGTGAATCCCGCTTCGCTCGCAGCCCGTTGCGCGAGGCTTGCGCCGCGCGAATCGCCCAGGCCGCCCGCTCGCTGCGCGGGAGTGAATTCCGCTTCGCTCGCAGCCCGTGGCCTGGGTTCCGCGCTTCGTGGCCGGTGTACTCGCGCACTTGCCTCACCCGCCGCACCCCTGGGCCCTCGACGGCTAGGTCAAAGAGCCAGATCAGTTTAGCGCTCCCGCCGGCTGATCACGTGATCGACGATACCATAGTCCCGGGCCTGGGCCGCGTCCATGATGAAGTCGCGGTCGGAGTCGTGGGTCACCTTGTCCACCGGCTGGCCGGTGTGCTGGGCCATGATCTCCATCAGGCGCTCCTTCAGGCGCAGGATCTCCTTGGCCTGGATCGCGATGTCCGAGGCCTGGCCCTGGGCGCCGCCCCAGGGCTGGTGGACCAGGATCCGGGAGTTCGGCAGGGCGAAGCGCTTGCCCTTGGTGCCCGCCGCCAGCAGCACCGAGCCCATCGAGGCGGCCTGGCCGACGCAGATCGTCTGCACGTCGGGCCGGATCAGCTGCATCGTGTCGTAGATCGCGAGGCCGGCGGTGACCGATCCGCCCGGGCTGTTGATGTAGACGTGGATGTCCTTCTCCGGGTCCTCGGCCTCCAGGAACAGCAGCTGGGCGATGATCAGGTTCGCGATCATGTCGTCGATCGGCGTCCCGATGAAGACGATGTTGTCCTTGAGCAGGCGCGAGTAGATGTCGTAGGCGCGCTCGCCGCGGGCCGTCTGCTCGACGACCATCGGAACGAGCGTCCCCGCAGCCGTGGGGAGGCTATTCATTCGCGATCGAGTGTAGCAGAGGCCTTCAGCAGTTCAAGAACCTTGTCCTCGCGCAGCCGGCCTCGCAGCGCGTCGAGATCGCCTTCCTTCTCGAGCTGCGCGCGCATGGCGTCCTTCGAGCGTCGCGCGCGCTCGGCCAGCCGCGCGACCTCCGCGTCGAGCTCGGCCTCGGAGACCGAGACGCTCTCGCGGCGCGCGATCTCGTCGAGCAGGATGTCGGCGCGCACGGCGCGCGTCGCGCTCTCGCGCTGACCGTCGCGGTACTGGCGCCAGTCGACGCCGGCCTTCGAAGGGTCGATGCCCTGGACCGCCAGGCCGCGCACCGCGTTCTCCAGCCGCGAGTCCATGTAGCGCTCGACCAGCGACTCGGGCACCTCGACCTGGCTCTTCGCCAGCAGCGCGTCGACCAGGGCGCTCTTCGTCTCGTGGTCGATCCGGCGCTGCTCGTTGGCGAGGATCTGGCTGCGCAGCTTCTCGCGCAGCTCCGCCAGGCTGGCGAACTCGCCCAGGTCCTTGGCGAAGTCGTCGTCCGCGGCGGGCAGCAGCTTGGCTTTCAGGGATTTGAGCGCCAGCGTGTAGTCCCAGCTCTGCCCCGGACCGGGCTGGCCCTCCGCCGGAGCCTCCTCGACGCGCACCTGCTTCGTCTCGCCGGCCGACATGCCTGCGAGCGCCGCGTTGATCTCCTTGAAGTTGCCGGCGGCGCCGACCTCGATCATGGCGTTCTCGTTGCGGCGCGGCTTGCCCCCTGCGGCCGGCTTCCAGGAGACGTCGGCCAGCGCGTAGTCGCCGTCGGCTGCCGGCCGCCCCTCGATCGGATCGAAGCGCGCGTTCGCCTCGCGCAGCCGATCGAGCTCCTGGTCGACCTCCAGATCTCCCACCTGCGGCTGGCGCTGCTTCACCGACAGGCCGCGCCACTCGGGCACCTCGACGATCGGCAGCGTCTCGAAGATCGCGCGGAAGGTCAGCGGCTGGCTCTCGTCGATCTTGAGCTCCACGACCTTGGGGTTCGAGACCGGCTTCAGGCCGCGGCCCTCGATCTCCTCGAAGACCAGCTTGTTGACCAGCTTCTCGGCCACCTCTTCGAGGATCTGCGAGCGGAAGCGCTTCCTGACGACGTCGCCCGGGATCTTGCCCTTGCGGAAGCCCGGCAGCTTGACGTTGCGGGCGTACTCGCGGGCGCGCTGCTCGATCTCACGGTCGACGACCTCGGGCTCGATCTCGAAGGCCAGCGACTTGCGGACCGACGTTTCCTCTGCGTATTCGACCTTCAACCTCTGACCTCTCGGAGTGGGGGCGTCGGCCGCGTTCCGGCCTGCGGCCGCAAAGAGAAAGGGTAGCACGGGACGGCCGCCGGGCCGCAGCCCGCGCGGCCTCGCGCCGCGCGGATCGGCAGGCCGCTGATCCCGATGGACCACTGCGAACGCGCCGGGGCTCGCCTACCATACGCAGGTCTTCGGTCGCGCAACCAGGAGGTTCTTCGACATGGCGATTCGGGTGGCGTTCGTCGGGCTGGGTCCGATCGGCTGCGGCGTCGTGAAGCAGGTGGCCGCGCGGCAGGGATTCAAGATCGTGACGGCCGTGGACATCGACCCGGCGAAGGCGGGCCGCGACCTCGGGGACGTGGCGGCTCTCGGCCGCAAGCTGCGCGTGAAGGTGCGGCCCGACCTCGAAGCGGCGCTCAAGGCGACCAGACCGGACGTCGTCGCCCTCTGCACCAGCTCCTCGCTGCGCAAGGTCTCCGTGCAGATCGAGGCGATCCTGAAAGCGCGCATTCCGATCGTCTCGACCACCGAGGAGCTGGCCTACCCGTGGCGCACCCAGCGCGCGCTCGCGCGAAGGCTCGACGCCGCCGCCCGCCGCGCGCGCGTCGCGCTTCTCGGCACCGGGGTCAACCCCGGCTTCGCGATGGACGCGCTGCCGATCGCGCTGACCGGGATCTGCGAGAGCGTCAGCGCCGTGCGCGTGGACCGCATCCAGGACGCGCGCATCCGCCGCCTGCCCTTCCAGCAGAAGATCGGCGCCGGCCTGACGCCGGAGGCGTTCGCGGCCAGGGTGAAGGCGGGCAGCGTCCGCCACGTCGGTCTCGCCGAGTCGGTCGGCATGCTCGCCGACGCCTTCGGCTGGAGGCTCGACCGCGTCAGCGACGAGATCGGCCCGCGCATCGCCGAGGCGCGTGTCGCGTCCAAGTTCCTGACTGTCGAGCCCGGCCAGGTCGCCGGCATCGTGCAGGACGGCGTCGGTTACCGCGGCGGCAAGGCCGTGATCACGCTGCACATGGAGGCCTACCTGGGCGCTCCCGAGACCTACGACGAGGTCCGCATCGAGGGCTCGCCCGCGCTGCGCGTGCGCGCGACGGGCGGCTATCACGGCGACATCGCCACCGCGGCGATCGTGGTGAACTCGCTGCCCAAGGTGATCGCCGCGCCCCCGGGACTGCACACCATGCGCACGCTGCCGATCCCCTCGTTCTTCGGGGGCAAGGCGTACTGAGCCTCCGCGGCGCTACGATAGGCGCCGAGCGGAAGTGGCGGAACGGCAGACGCGCACGGCTTAGGACCGTGTGCCCGTGAGGGCGTGGGGGTTCGAGTCCCCCCTTCCGCAGTGAAGGCTAGCGGGTGCGGCCGGCGAGCTTGACCTGGCTGGCCTTCAGGTAGACGACGCCGCCGGCGGCCTCGGGCTTGCCCGTGACCTCGAGCCGCCAGCTCGACTCGCCGCGGTCCGCGGCGTCGAGCGAGAAGCCCTTGCCGCGGGGCGGGCGGCCGGTGACCCAGACCGCGCCGTCGGCGGCCAGCAGCACCCAGTCCGTCGGCGCGCGCCGCGTGGCCTCCGGCAGATCGCCGAACAGGTTGGCGCCGCGGAAGTTGCCGACGACCCGGACCGTCCGCTTCGCGAAGCCGGCCGGGTCGGCCAGGATCGCGGCCACGACCGCCGGGGCGGGCTCCCCGCCACGGCCTTCCGCCCCCTCCGGCGAGAACCAGAGCGCGGTGAGCGACACGCGTGGCAGGTCCCTGTTCGGCGCCGGCAGCACCGGCAGCGAGGGGTCCTCGATCAGGTCCGCGTCGACGCCCTGGAGGTACTCCTTGGGCCGGATCCTGCGGACGATCCCGCGCAGCTCGATGCGGCGCCCGATGAAGCGATCGAAATCCGCGGCATCGAGCCCGTGGCCGAGCAGCACCAGGACCGAGGCCGACGCGTCCCGCAGCTCCCAGTAGCGGCCCTGCGCGAGGGGCGACAGCGTGCCCTCGGTGCGCACGTGCGCGCGCTGGTAAGACTCCTCCGCGGCGACGATGCTGGTGAGCGAGGCGCCGCGAGGCTCGCCGTACATTTCCGTGCCGACGGGGGGCGGCGGTCCGGGCGGGGCGGGCGCGCCGGGCCGAACCTGGGGCGCCGCGAGAGGCGCCAGCGCCAGCGTGGCCGCGAGAGCGGCGAGCAGCCCTCGCCGCGCAGCGAACGCGGGCCGGCTGCTCCTCATCGGATGTGGAACTTGGACTTCAGCACGCGGCCGGCGCGCTTCTCGCAGCGATACCACGCGGAGACGTCGTTGAGCGGCACCCAGCGCCGCTCCTCCTTGCGGTAGTGCCAGTCCTTCTCGATCTGGTAGAGCACCTGCTGGCCGCGCCCCTCGACGATGTTGGTGATCTCGTTGTCGTGGTGGTTCTCCTCGTCGTAGTCGGTGATCGCGCGCTGGCCCATCTCGGAGTACAACAGGTTCAGCTCCTGCAGCAGGTCGTCGAGATCGGAGGGCAGATCCTTCACGTTGAGGCCCAGGCGCCGCGCCTCGCGCGCCGTGATCGGGTACTGGTGCGCGGGATAGGCGGAGTTCAAGCGGCGGCTGATGCGGTCGGCCTTGCGCGCGTCCTTCATGTGGTACGCGAGGATCTCGCGGCAGATCATCAGCGACAGGCTGCTCGCGCGGTCGAGGGCTCCGATCACCAGCGGGTGGAGGTACTTGTACAGCTCCTGGTGGGGGTGCGCGCCCGTCTTGTCGCGGCCGGCCTGCTCCCGCCACAGGCGGATCACGCGCTCGACCTCGTCGTTGCTCACCGGAACCAGGTTGTTCGTGTGGTCGACCGGCGACAGGTCGTGCTCGAGCGAGGTGTCGACGGCCGTCAGGTAGGACAGCGGGCCCATCTGCACCGTGTCGGCGCCGAGCGCCAGCATGGTGGCGGCGGAGGCGCAGTTGAGCGGCGCCATCACGGTCAGCCGCCGGGTGTGCTGGCGGAGCAGGTGGACCATGCGCAGCGAGGCCATGCCGCTGCCGCCGTCCGACTTCACGAACAGGTAGAGGTGGTCCCGCCGGCCCAGCGCGCGCAGCGCCTCGTGCATCGCCATCACGTCGTTGTCGCAGACCGAGCCGCTGGTGGACATCCAGTAGGTGAGCAGCGTGCCCTTCACGCGCCTCTCGATGCGCGCGATGACCCCCTGGGTCTTCTCGTACAGGATCGGCGGCGTCTTGATGCGGATGCGCGGGCGTGCCTTGCGAGCCATATCGCCCACTCTACCGCAGGCGTTCGCGGCCCCGACCGGAGCGGCACTGCCCGCGGGCGAGCGGCCGGGTCGCTAGAACAGCGAGCGCTGGCGCGCCGGCTCGAGGCAGCGCGGGCCGTCGTTGCGGGCGTCGTTCACGAAGGGGCCGACCGCGCGCGCCGTCAGCGAGCCCTCGGGTGCCGGCAGCAGCAGCGCCTCGAGTGCTTCGGCCTCGCGCAGGCCGGGGTCGAGCCAGGCCGCGAAGCTCGCCTGGGGCAGGATCACCGGCATGCGGTCGTGGATCTCGGCGACGACCGCGTTGGGCGCGGTCGTCAGCACCACGAGGGCGTCGCCGCCGGGCTGCGGCGTCCACAGCGCCGCAAGACCGAACGGCCGGCCGTCCGCCCCGCGGAAGTGGAACGGCTCGCGTCGCAGGCCCGCACGCCGCCATTCGTAGAAGCCGTCGGCAGGCACCAGGCAGCGGCGGCCGAGCAGCGCCTCGCGGAATGCGGGCTTGCGGGCGGCGGTTTCGGAGCGCGCGTTGATCAGCAGGCTCACGGCTCCCCCCTCGGAAGGGCCGCCGCCCCAGCCCCAGGTGATCTGCTCCAGGTGGCGCCGCCCGGCGCGGGCGCGCAGGGCGGCGACCGGGCTGCCGGGGGCGGCGTTGTAGCGCGGCGCGAGCTCCGGCGTCTCGTCGAGGCCGAACGCCTCGGCCACCACGTCGCCGGGAGCCGTCAGCGTGAAGCGCCCGCACATGGTCAGCCCTCGATGCGATTCTAGCGGCCGAGCGTTCGGGCGGGGCCCGGTGTACAGTCGCCGCTCGAAAGGGGAGCGAGCGGCCGTGGGTCCGGACACCAAGCGCATGACCGAGCTGCTGGAGCTGTCGCGCATCCTGGGCTCGGGCCTCCAGCTGCGCCAGAGCCTGACGCGCGCGCTCGAGCGGCTGACCGCCTCGAGCGCCACCGGCGGCGCGCTCGTGGCGCTGCTCGACGAGGCCGGCTCCGAGCTGGCGATCGAGGCCGCGGCCGGCATCCCCTGGCAGTCTGCGCGCAGCGTGCGCTACCGCCTCGGCGAGGGCATCACGGGGCGTGTGGTGCAGAGCGGCAAGCCGGTGGTGGTGCCGCGCGTCAGCCGCGAGCCGCTGTTCCTGAACCGCACCGGCGTCTATCGCGGCAGCGGCCGCGGCGAGCTGTCCTACCTGTGCGTGCCGATCGCGCTCGACGGCAAACCGGTGGGCGCGCTCGGCCTGGCGCTGGCCTACAGCCGCGAGCGCGCCTACGACCAGGAGGCCCGCTACTTCGCCGTGGTGGCGGCATTGATCGCGCAGGCGCTGCGCGTCGAGCGGCTGGTCGAGGCGGAGCGCCAGCGCCTGGTGCAGGAGAACACCGAGCTGCGCCACGAGCTCGGCCGCCGCTACGACCTGCGCAACCTGATCGGCTCCAGCCGCCCGCTGCAGCAGGTGCAGGAGCAGGTCGCGCAGGTGGCGAGCTCCGCCAGCACGGTGCTGATTCGCGGCGAGTCGGGCACCGGCAAGGAGCTGGTCGCCCACGCGATCCACTACAGCTCCCCGCGCGCCGACGGGCCCTTCGTCAAGGTGAGCTGCGCCGCCCTGCCGGAGAGCGTGGTCGAGGCCGAGCTGTTCGGGCACGAGAAGGGGGCCTTCACCGACGCGCGCGTGCAGAAGAAGGGCCGCCTGGAGCTGGCCCACGGCGGCTCGCTCTACCTCGACGAGGTGGGGGAGCTGTCGCCCTCGACGCAGGTCAAGCTGCTGCGCGTGCTGCAGGACCGCGAGTTCGAGCGGCTGGGCGGGGTCGAGCCGGTCAAGGTCAACGTGCGCCTGATCGCCGCCACCACCAAGGACCTGGAGCTGGCGGTGCAGGCCGGCACCTTCCGCGAGGACCTGTTCTACCGCCTCAGCGTCTTCACGATCCACATGCCGCCGCTGCGCGAGCGCCGGCCCGACGTGCCGCTGCTGGCCGACCACTTCGTCGAGAAGTACGCCGCGGCCCACGGCAAGGACGTGCGGCGGATCGCCACCACGGCGATCGACATGCTGATGAGCTACCACTGGCCCGGCAACGTGCGCGAGCTGGAGAACTGCCTGGAGCGGGCGGTGCTGGTGTGCGAGGGCGGCGTCATCCACGCCCACCACCTGCCGCCGACGCTGCAGACGGCCGAGGTCTCCGGCACGGTGCCGCGGCAGTCGCTGGCGGCCGCGGTCGAGGCCTACGAGAAGGACCTGATCCAGGACGCGCTCAAGAGCGCGCGCGGCAACCGCGCCAAGGCGGCGCGCCTGCTGGACACCACCGAGCGCATCATCGGCTACAAGATCAAGAAGTACGCCATCGACGGCGCGCGCTTCCGCAAGTGAGCGCGCGCGTCGCGATCCAGGGCGAGCGGGGCGCTTTCAGCCACGAGGCGGCGCTGGCGCTGGCCGGCCCCGACGCCGCGCTCGTCTTCACGCCGAGCTTCGACGCCCTCTTCGAGGCGCTCGCGGGCGGGGCGGCGGAACGGGCGCTGGTGCCGATCGAGAACTCGCTGCACGGCTCGATCCACGAGAACTACGACCGCCTGAAGCAGGGCGCCGCTCACGTGGTCGGCGAGCACGTGCTGCCGGTGCGCCAGTGCCTGATCGCGCGGCCCGGAAGCGCCCTCGCGGACGTCCGCCGCGTCGCCTCGCACCCGGTGGCGCTCGCCCAGTGCCGGCGCTTCTTCGCGACGCATCCCGGGATCGAGGCGGTGGTCGCGGCCGACACCGCCGGCAGCGTGCGGCTGCTGATGGCGGGCGAGCTGCCCGCGGACGCGGCGATCGCCTCCGCGCTGGCCGCGCGCGAGTACGGGGCCTCGGTGCTGCGAGCGGGCGTCGAGGACGACCCGCGGAACTTCACGCGCTTCCTGCTGCTCGCGCGCGAGCCGCACGTCGAGCCGGGCGCGGACAAGACCTCGCTGGTGCTGACGCTGCCGGACCGGCCCGGCGCGCTGCACCGTGCGCTCGGCGCCTTCGCTTCGCGCGGCGTCGACCTGTCCAAGATCGAGTCGCGCCCGCTGCCCGGCCGCCCTTTCGAGTACGCCTTCTACCTGGACGTGATCGGCGACCCGCGCGGCGTCTGCGGCGACGCGCTCGCCGAGCTGCGAGGCCTCGCCTCGGAGCTGCGCGTGCTCGGCTCGTACCGGGCGGCGCGCGAGCAGCCGCCCGGACCCGAGGCCTGAGCGGCGCCCCCGGCCCGGCTCAGCTGCGAACGCGGGCGGCGGCGTCCTGCGGCGGCTGCTCGGCGCGGCGGGGCCGGCGCAGGCGCCCGAGCAGCCGCTCGAGCGGCCGGGCCTGTTCCCAGTCGTCGAAGATGCTGTAGACGACCGGCGTGCCGAGCAGGGTCAGCAGCAGCGCGAGCGACTGGCCGCCCACGATCACGCTGCCGATCGCGCGGTTGGTCGCGGTGCCGGTGCCGCTCGAAGCGATCAGCGGGACCATGCCCGCGATGAAGGCCAGCGTCGTCATCAGGATCGGGCGGAAGCGGTCGCGGTTCGCGACCCGGATCGCCTCGGCGCGCGACAGGCCCTCGGCGCGCAGCCCGTTCATGTGGTCGATCTGCAGGATGCCGTTCTTCTTGACGATGCCGAACAGCACCAGGATCCCCAGCGAGGAGTAGATGTTGATCGACTGGTTCAGCACCACGATCGTCAGCAGCGCGAAGGGCACCGTCAGCGGCAGCGCCAGCAGGATCGTGATCGGGTGGATCCAGCTCTCGAACTGGGCCGCCAGGATCAGGTACATGAAGATGATGGACAGCGCGAAGGCCAGCACGAAGTTGCGGGCGGCCTTGCCCTGCTCGCGCGAGCGGCCGGTGAACCCGTAGGAGTAGGCGGGCGGCATCTTCAGCTCCTCGGTGGTCCGGGTCAGCTCGTCCATCACGGCCTGCGCCGAGAAGCCCGAGCGCATGTTGGCGTACATCAGCACCTGCCGCTGGCGGCCCAGGCGGTTGATCAGGGCGGGTCCCGTCCCCTGCTCGAAGCGCACCACGTCCTTCAGCGGCACGCTGCCGAGCGTGCTCGAGGGCACCTCGGCCTGGGCGATGCCGGCCGCGTCCCGGCGGGAGCCCGGCGCCGCGCGCAGGTGCACCTCGTACTGCTCGCCGCCCTCGTAGTAGTCGCTGATCTTGAGCCCGCCCACCAGGTAGTTGAGCGTCGCCGCGATGTCCTGCACGCGCACGCCGAGGTCGGCCGCCTTGGCGCGCTCGATGTGGACGCCCAGCTCCGGCTTGCCGATCACCATGTTGGAGTCGACGTCGACGACGCCCGGCAGGCTGCGGAAACGCCGGATGATGCTGCCGGCGTACTGCTGCAGCCGGTCGAGGTCCGGGCCGCCGATCCAGAACTGGATCTCGGCGTTGTTGCCGCCGCCGAAGGCGGAGACGGCGCTCACCTGGGAGCGCAGCGAGAGCCGCTCGTACTGGGGCAGCACCTCGCGGCGGATCCTCTCCATGATCTCGAACTGGTCGAGGCTGCGAGCCTGGACGGGGAGCAGCGTGACGTAGAGCGAGCCCAGGTTGGCGGTGATCTGGGGGTCGCCCCCGATCGTCAGCACGGTGTGCTCGACCCCGGGCAGCGCCCGGACCTGCTTGCCGATCGACTCCAGGATCGCCCGCGTGGCCTCGACGCTCGAGCCCTCGGGCGCGCGCACGATGACCTCGAACTGCGACTCGTCGTCGCGCGGCAGGAAGTTCTTGTTGGCCATGCGACCGAGCGGGATCGTCGAAAGGAAGGTCAGCAGCATCACCACCAGCATCGCGGCCCGGTGCGCCATCGCCCAGTCGAGGCTGCGCATGTAGAAGCGCTCGATCGCGGCGTAGAAGCCGATGTCGCGCGAGGTCTTGTCGCTCTCGACCTCCTTCGGCGTCAGCCAGCGCGAGGCGAGCATCGGCGTCAGCGTGAAGGCCACCAGCAGCGAGACGCCGATCGCGTAGGCCATCGTCACGCCGAACGAGTTCATGAAGCGGCCCACGATGCCGGCCATGAACGCCACCGGCAGGAACACGGCGATCAGCGAGAGCGAGGTCGCCAGCACCGCCAGCCCGATCTCGCGCGTGCCCTCGACCGCCGCCTGCATCGGCGCCAGCTTCTTCTCCTCCATGAAGCGGAAGATGTTCTCGAGCACGATCACGGCGTCGTCGATCACGATGCCGACCACCAGCGTCAGCGCCAGCAGCGTGATGATGTTCAGCGTGAAGTTCATGTAGCGCATCGCCGCGAAGGTGGCGATCAGCGAGCTGGGGATCGCCAGCGCCGCGATCAGCGTCGGACGGAAGCGCCGCAGGAAGATCCAGACGATGCCGGCGGCGAACAGCGAGCCGAGCACCAGGTGCTCCTGCACGGCGTCCACCGCGGCGACGATGTAGGCCGACTGGTCGCGCACCACCGTGAGCGTGATGCCCGCGGGCAGCTGCCCGCGCAGCAGCTCGACGCGCTGCTTGATGCGGTCGACCACCTCGATCGTGTTGGTGCCGGATTGCTTGCGCACCTCCAGCACCACGGCCGGCTTGCCGGAGATGGTGGCGACCGTCTCGGCGTCGGCGACCGCGTCCTCGACCTGCGCCACGTCGGAGACCTCGACCGCGTAGCCCTTGCGCGAGGCGAGCGCGATCTCGCCGAAGGCGGCGGCGTCGGTGACGCGCCCGTAGGTGCGCAGCGTCAGGTCGCGCGCCCCCTGCTCGACGCGCCCGCCGGGGAGCTGGACGTTCTGGGCGGCCAGCGCCTGCGCGACCTCGGCCGCAGTCAGCCCGAGCCCCGCCAGCCGAACCGGGTCGGCGACGACGTTGATCTGGCGCGGGCGCCCGCCGATCAGGCGCACCTGGCCGACGCCCAGCACCGACTCGATGCGCCGGCGCAGCGTCTTGTCCGCGAACTCCGTGATCTCGCGGATCGGCAGCTCGCCCGACAGCGCCAGCGAGATCACGGGCGCGGCATCCGGGTCGATCTTCTGGATCACCGGCGGATCGGCGTCGCGCGGCAGGTCGCGCAGCACCGAGTTGACGCGGTCGCGCACCTCCTGCGCCGCCACGTCCGGGTTCTTCTCCAGCTCGAAGTTGATGGTGACCAGCGAGACGCCCTCCGAGGAGACGGAGATCAGCTGGTCGATCCCGCTGATGGTGTTGACGGCCTCCTCGATCTTGTCCGTGACCTCGGTCTCGATCTCCTCGGGCGCGGCTCCCACCAGGCGCGTCTGGATGGTGACGAAGGGCAGGTCGATCTTGGGGAAGCGGTCGACGCCGAGCGACTCGTAGGAAAAGAACCCGACGACCACGAGGGACAGCACGAGCACGGTCGCGAAGACCGGGCGCCGAACGCAGATCTCGGCCAGCTTCTGCAAGGGAGGGCTCCTAGCGCCGGGCGGCGGCCGCCGCCGGCCGCTCGTCGGCGCCGAGGCCCGTCTCGACGCGTGCGAACAGCCCCGGCCGCAGGCGGCCGTCGCGGTTCGGGAACTCGGCCTCCACGAAGAGGGTGCGCGTCGCGGCGTCGACGGCGCTGCCGACGACCGAGACCCTGCCGCTGAAGGTCTCGCCGAGCCAGGCCTCGACGTGCGCGTGGATCGGCAGGCCGGGCCTGATCCGCGACAGGTAGCGCTCGGGCACGCGGAAGCGCAGCTTCAGCGGCGCCAGCTGCTCGATCACGAACGCGACCGTGCTGTCGCCGAGGCGCTCGCCGACGTCGACGCGGCGCTCGGCCACGACGCCGCCGATCGGCGAGACGAGCGTCGCGTCCGTCAGGCGCTGGCGCGCGAGATCGAGCGCCGCCTGCGCGCCGAGCTGGGCGGCGGCCGCCTGCTCCGCCGTCGCCTGCACGCGCTCGAAGGTGGCCTGGGCGACGGAGTCCTTCGCCAGCAGGCCCTGCTTGCGCGCGAGGTCGCGGCGCGCCTCGTCGGCGGCCGCCTTCGCGCGCGCGACGTCGGCCTCGGCCCGCTTCACGTCCAGCTCGAGATACTCCGTCTCGAGCGCCAGCAGCGGCGCGCCCTTGGCCACGTGGGCGCCGGCGTCGACGAAGATGCGGCCGACGCGGCCCGGCAGCCGGGAGACCAGCTCCGAGCGCACCAGCGACACGAACTCGCCCGAGAACACCGAGCCCGCCGCGATCTCGGGCGCCTCGGCGGCCGCTGCCGGTCCGCCCGCGGCCTGGCCGGCTGCCGTCGCGCCCGGCGAGGGCACGGCCTGCGCGGCGACCGCTTCGGCGACCGCCTGCACGTCGGCCGGCAGCGGTGGCGGCGTCGCCGAGCCAGCCTGCGGCGCGGGCACGGCGCGGCCGCCGCAGGCCGCCGCGAGCAGCGCGGCGGCGATCAGGGACCTCTTCACGGCTGCACCTCCTTCACCTCGAGCACGGCCGAGGCCAGGCCGCCGACGGCGTAGTAGATCTGAAGCTGCGCGAGATCGCGGTTCGCGCGGCCGCTGACGACGTTGCGCCGCGCGGCGATCAGCCCGGCCTCCGAGGCTGCGGCGTCGAGCGAGGTCGCCTCCTGCGCCCGGTACTGCTCGAAGACCTGCGCGTACTCGGCCTCGGCGGCCGTGAGCTCCTGTTCGGCGAGCTGCAGCTCGGTCGCGGCCGTCTCGGCATCGAGCAGCGCCCGGCGCACGTCCTCTCGCACCACGCGCCGGGCCTCGTCGAGCACGAGCCGCGCCTGCTTTTCTCGCTGCCGCGCCTGGGCGACGCGGGCCCCGACCTCGCCGCCCTGGAAGATGGGCAGCGTGAAGCGCAGCGCGGCGAAGCCGTAGCGATCCGTGGGGAAGGTGGTCTTCTGCCAGATCAGGCCGGCGTCCGCAGTCACCACCGGCAGGTAGGCGCCCTGCTGCTTCTGCACCTCGAGCCTCGCGACGCGCACGGCGCTCTCCGCCTGGCGCAGGTCGGCCCGCGTGCCGGCGGCGCGCTCGAGCAGCGTCTCTTCGGCGGGCGGCGGGCCGAGCGGCAGTTGCGGCGGCTCCACCCGGATCTCGCCGTCGAGCGCGAGGTCGACCCGCAACTGGCCGGCGGCGACGCCACGGTCCCGCCGCAGCGAAGCGAGCCGCCGCTCGGCGGACTTCACGGCCGACTGGGCGCGCAGCACGTCGACCCGCGTCGACTCGCCGGCCGCGAAGAAGTCCTCGGCCTGGCGCAGCCTGCGCGTGGCCAGCTCCAGGCTGCGGTGCTCGACCTCGATCAGCGCGTCCGACTCGACGATCGAGACGAACTCGCGCGCCACGCGGAAGAGCACGCCCTCCTCGGCCGCCACCAGCCCGCTCTCGGCGACGCGCACGCCTTCCTTGGCCTGGTCGTAGGTCCGCTTCTCGCGCAGCCCCGCGAAGACCGGCTGGTTCAGCGTCAGGCGCGTGTTCCAGTCGCCGAGCGGCAGGATCGTGCGCCGGTCCTCGTCGCTGCCGAAGGAGACCTCCTCGCTGTTGCGGATCAGGCCGCCCGTCGCCTGCAGCCGTGGCAGCACCAGCGACAGCGCGCCGCGCCTCGCCGCCCTCGCGGCCTCGATCTCGGCGCGCGCCCGCTCGATCGCCGCGTTGTTGCCGACGGCCCTGCGCAGCGCGTCGATCAGGCGCAGAGGCGCCTCGGCCGCGGGGGGCGGCGCGGGCGGGTCCTGGACCGGCCGTGCGCTCGCGCTGCAGGCGAGGAGCAGGCCCAGGCCCGCCAGCGCCGCGCGCTGCGTTCGGTTCATGCCCGCTCCTCCGGAGTGAGCCCGTGAAGCACCAGGTCGACCAGCCACTCCGCCTCCTCCTCCCGGGGAATCGCCCCGTCGCCCAGCCGCTTCAGCAGCACCGCGCTCATGCCTTCCGCCAGGAACGCCGCCAGCCGCCCGGCGTCCACCCGCTTCGCCTCGCCTCGTTCGATGGCGCGCGCCAGGAAGCGCTCGAGCAGCGCCAGATACTGCTGGTACATCGGCTTGCTGCGGCGCCCGTGGCGCGCGTCGACCGCGGCATCCACCTTGCCGTACTTGACCTCCATGTGGACCCGCAGGAACTCCCGGTTCTCGTCGAAGAAGGAGATCAGGGCGAGGAAGAGCGCGCGCAGACGTTCGGGCAGCGGCCCGCCCTCGCCCAGCACGCCCTGCAGCCGGGCCAGCAGCTCTCCGAACGCGCGATCTCCGGCCCGCTCGATCAGAGCCTCACGGCTGTCGAAGTAGAGGTAGAGGGTGCCCTTGGCGATGCCCGCCGCGTCGGCGATCTGCTGCATCGTCGCGGCCTGGGCGCCCTTGCGCGCGATCACGCGCAGCGCCGCCGCCAGGATGGTGTCGCGGCGGAACTCCTCGACCAAGGCTTCCTTCGACTCGTGGCTCATCGCGGGTGACTCGTGGGTCAGTCTTCTGACCAGAAGGTCAGAAGATAGGGGCAGCGCGACCCCCAGGTCAATCCGGGAACACGCCAAAAGATGTGAAGCGGCCGGGCCGCCTGCCCGGCGGGCGGCTAGACGCGCCCGAGCTGCTTCGCCAGCCGGATCGCGGCCAGCACGCCCTTCGCTTCCCGCATCGCCTTCACGCGCGTCCGCTGCGCGGGGCGCAGGTTGCGCATGTAGCCGATGTACTGCCCCTGCAGCCTCAGCGCCGCGCGGCGCGCGGGCGTGAGCTTCGGCGTCGCGCGCCTGCTCGGGCGCGCCGCGGCGACGGCCCCTCTCTCGAGGCTCGAGCCCAGGCGCCCGAGCACACGGGCGATCGAGCTCAAAGAGGTCTGTATCGAGCGCAGCTCCCTGCGGACCGACCGGCGGCTAGGCGGCACGGGCATCTCCTGTGTGGGCTCTCACTACGGCCTGCCAAAGATGGTACTACGAGAAGGGCGAGCCTGCTCGCCGTCCGTCCCTATAGGAGCGTGCCGCTCAGGATCCGGGCCGCCACCTGGAAGTAGATGAAGAGGCCCGTGACGTCGACCAGCGTCGCCACGAACGGGGCTGAGGAGACGGCGGGGTCGAGGCCCGCGCGCTTGAGCAGCAGCGGCAGCATCGATCCGGCCAGGGTGCCCCACAGCACGACGCCGATCAGCGAGATCCAGACGGTGAGGGCGATCAGCGGCCAGTGGGGGCCGTAGGCCTCCGGCGACACCAGCGACCAGGCGCTGATGCGCAAGAACCCCACGAAGCCGAGGATGCTCCCGAGCACCAGCCCGGAGAAGATCTCGCGGCGCATCACCCGCCACCAGTCGCGGATGCGGAGCTCGCCGACGGCGAGGGCGCGGATGATCAGCGACGCGGCCTGCGAGCCGGAGTTGCCGCCGCTGGAGATGATCAGCGGCACGAACAGCGCCAGCACCACGGCGCGGGCGATCTCCTGCTCGAAGCGGCCCATCACCGTGGCCGTCAGCATCTCGCCCAGGAACAGGATCAGCAGCCAGCCCGCGCGGCGGCCGACCAGCGTCCAGAAGGGCGCCGTCGCGTACGGCTCGTCCACGGCGCCGGGCTCGACGGCGCCCATGCGTAGCGCGTCCTCGGTGCCCTCCTCGATCATCACGTCGATCACGTCGTCCACCGTGACGAAGCCCACGACGCTGCCGTCCTGCTCCAGCACGGGCACGGCCAGCAGGTTGTACTTGGCGATCTTCCCGGCCACCGCCTCGCGGTCGTCGAGCGCGGCGACGGTCACGGGCTTGCGCCGCATCACCTTCTCGACCGGCTGCTCCAGCTCCGCCATCACCAGGTCGCGCAGCGAGACCGAGCCCAGCAGCCGGCCGCTGGCGGGCTCCATCACGTAGCAGGCGTAGATGGACTCCTTCTCGCGCGCCACCTGCCGCACGTGCCTCAGGCACTCGGCCACGGTCCAGGCCGGCTCGAGCCGGACGAACTCCGTCGTCATGATGCCGCCGGCGCTCTGCGCCGGGTACTGCAACAGGCGCTCGACCTCGGCCCGCGCCTCCGCCGAGAGCTTCGGCAGCAGGCGCCGGCGGGCGACCTCGCCCATGTCGCGCACCACGAAGGTGCGCTCGTCGGACGACAGGCCGTCCAGCACCTGGGCGGCGCGGCCCGGCTCCATCTGCTCGAGGATCGCGCCGCGGCGGTTCAGCGTCGGCTGGTCGAGCACCTCGACCGCGCGCGGCACCGAGAGCATGCTCATCACCGCCGCGGCCTCCTGGCGGGTGAGCTGGTTGACGAGGTCGGCGACGTCGGCCGGCCGCAGCTCGGCGACCACCTCGCCGATGCCCGCGAAGCTCTCGTCGAGCCGCAGGCGGATCCGTTCGACGAGGTCCTCGGGCGCGCTCATGGCCCCTGATTCTCCGCCCGCGCACGCCGCTTCTCCCAGCGCTGGCGCAGCTCCTCCAGGATCTCGACGAAGCGCGGGTCGGCGCGCAGGCCGTCGAGCTTGCGCGTCTGGCTGATCAGCGGGTAGTTCTCGTTGCCGATGCTGACCGCGCGGCGCACCCACTCGAGCGCCTCTTCGTTCATGCCCTCCATCGCGTAGAAGGAGGCCAGCCAGAGCGAGATGTCGTTGTCGGCCGCGGCCACCTCGCGCACCCGGTCGCTGATCAGCGCGCGCGCCTCTTCGTGCTGGCCGCGCAGCGACAGGCACCAGCCGAGCAGCGGCAGCACGCCGTCGAAGTGGGGGTTCTGGCGCAGCACGTCCTCGAGCAGGGCCTGCGCGTCGTCCAGCATGCCCTGGTTGAAGAGCGCCACCGCCAGGAAGATCCGCAGCAGGGGATGCTCGGGCTCGGCGGCGCGGCCGCGCTCGATCTCGGCGACCGCCTCCTCGAAGCGGCCCTGGTGCGTGTAGATGCGCGCCTTGTTGAAGGCCACCAGCACCACGTCCCTGGGATTCACCGCCAGCAGCCGGTCGTAGAGCCGCAGCGCGCGGTCGTAGAGGCCGTCGAGCCGGTTCAGCATCGCGGCCACGAACAGCACCGAGGGGTCGTCGGGCGCCTCGGCCAGCAGCTCCGCCACGCGGGCGTGGGCCTGGTCGCGGTTGCCGTGGTGCATGTCCACGTAGACCATCTGCAGCCGCGCGTTCACGATGCCGGGGTCGAGCTCCAGCGCGCGGCGCAGCGAGCGCTCGGCCAGCACGTAGTTCTCGGGGCCGCCCCAGCCCTGCGCGTAGAGCACGTAGCAGCGGCCCAGCGTCGCGTGGGCGCGGGCGAACTCGGGGTCGAGCCCGGTCGCCTCGTGCATCATCTTGACGGCCTGGTCGAGGTCGGCCTCGTCGTGGGTGCGCAGCAGGTAGCGGAAGAGCGCGTCGCGGCCGCGCAGGTAGAACTCGTAGGCCTCCGGGCTCGAGGTCAGCGGCCGCTCGATGCGCCGCTGCTCCTCGGCGGTCAGCCGCAGCTTGAGCCCGGCCAGCAGCCGCTCGGCGATCTCGTCCTGAACGTCGAGCAGGTCGCGCGAGAACAGGTCGAGCTTGTCGCTCCACAGGATGTCGCCGCTGGCGCTGTCGAGGAGCTGGGCGGTCACCCGCATGCGCTCCGGCGTGCGGATGAAGCCGCCGGTCAGCACGTGGCTCGCGGCCAGCTCCTCGCCGACCTGGCGCGGGTCGACGTTCTGGCCGACGTAGCGCTCGATGTAGGCCGACGGCCGCACCACCAGCGATTGCACGTTGGCGAGCTCCGTGATCACACCGTCGGCCAGCGAGAATTCGTAGAAGGAGGCGTCGGGGTTGCCCGCGAGGTTGCGGAAGGGGAGCACGGCCAGCGTCGGGCGCTTCTCGCTGCCCCAGTTGGGCGGACGCGAGGGCGCCGCGGCCGCACCCGGACCGGAACGCGCCTCCCTCGCCGGCAGCGTCGGGCGCAGCCGCCCCAGCACGCGCCCGAGCGTTCCGGAGAGCGACCAGGCGGCGCGCGCGCGCTGCGGCGCCAGCAGCGTGGCGGTCGTCTCGGTCGGCACCAGGCCGGTCTCGCGCGTCAGGCGCCGCATCAGCGACTTCAGCTCGTCGCGGAAGGCCGCCATCGTCTGGTAGCGGTCGCGCGCCTGCTTCGCCATCGCGCGCTCCAGGATCGGCTGCAGCGCGGGCAGCGCGCGCGGGTTCAGGTCGGCGATCGGCCGCGGCGTCTGGTTGATCACCGCGTTCAGCACCTCGACCGCGTGCCGGCCGCGGAAAGGCGCGACGCCGGTGATCATCTCGTAGAGCACGACGCCGAGGCTGAACACGTCGGTGCGGTGATCGGCCGCCTGTCCGGTGGCCTGCTCCGGCGAGCTGTAGCCCATCGAGCCGTAGGGCACGCCGACCTCGGTCAGCGGGTCGTCGGTCTTCGCGGGAGGCGTGCCGCCGGCCTCCGCGGCGTCGGGCACCAGCATCTTGGCGAGGCCGAAGTCCAGGATGCGGGCCTGCCCGCCCGGCCCCACGATGATGTTCGCGGGCTTGAGATCGCGGTGGACGATGCCGGTCGCGTGGGCGACGGCCAGCGCGTCGGCCAGCTGGATCGCCAGCGAGAGCGCCGACAGCGTCTCGAGCGGGCGCCCGTCCATGAACTGCTTGAGCGTCGGTCCCTCGACGTACTGCAGCACGATGTAGTAGAGGCCGTCCGCCTCCCCGACGTCGTAGACCGCCTGGATGTGCGGGTTGTCGAGCACGGAGCACAGCGCCGCCTCGCGCTCGAAGCGCTTGCGCGCGGTCTCGCTCGAGGCGAGCTCGGGCTTGAGCGCCTTGATCACGACCAGGCGGTTGAGCCGGGTGTCCTCGGCCTTGAACGCGGTGGCCTGGCCGCCCGTGCCCAGCGTCTCGACGATCCGGTAGTGCGAAAGCGTGACGCCGGGACCGAGCTTCGTCATCGAGGGCAGCCGGATTGTAGCGCCCGGCTGCGGCAGCGGGTCCTCACGGCCCGAGTCGGCACGAACTCGAATCGCGCGTCCACGTCGAGCCAGCCCTTCCTGCGGCGGCGGCCAGCACGACCGGCAGCAGCCGCGTGCTACTGCGCCTCCAGAGCCCGGGCGAGCTGGCGCACGCCGCGACCGATCTCGGGGACGTCGACCGCGGCGAAGCCGAGCTGAAGACCCTCGCGCGCCAGGTGTCCCCGGCTGTAACGACGGAGCGGGGTCACCTCGACTCCGCGCGCCGCGGCCGCTCTCGCGACCGACTCGGAGTCGAGGCCGGGCCGCAGCCAGCCCACCGTCTGAAGGCCGGCCTCCACCGTCGACACCTCCAGCAGGCCCGACAGATGCCGCCCTGCCCCGTCGAGCAGCGCCATCAATCGCTCCGCGTACACCTGGCGCATTCGCCGCAGGTGCCGCGCGAAGTGCCCCGCGCCGATGAAGTCGCACAGGACCGCCTGTTCCAGCAGCGGAGGGTGACGGCTGGTCACCGACTTGGCGGCCGCGAAGCGATCCACCAGGTCGGCCGGGACGACCAGGTAGCCGAGCCGGAGCGACGGGAAGAGCACCTTGCTGAAGCTGCCGGCGAAGAGTACCTGCCCGCCGTCGTCGAGGCCCTGCAGCGCGGGAACCGGGCGGCCCGAGTAGCGGAACTCGCCGTCGTAGTCGTCCTCGAAGATCAGCGCGCCGGAGTTCCGAGCCGCGTCCAGTAGCAGCAGGCGTCGCGCCAGGCTCATCGTCGTCCCCAGCGGGAACTGGTGCGCCGGCGTGACGTACACGAGCCGCACGCCTCGCAGGCTCGAGCCCCGCGGCTTCATCCCCTCGTCGTCCACCTTCGCGGTGGAGATCCTGGCGCCCCGCGCGTCGAAGAGCAGCGCGGCGCCGGGGTATCCCGGGTCCTCGATGCACACGCGATCGCCCCGGTCGACGAACAGCCGCGCCGACAGATCCAGCGCCTCCTGCACGCCCGACACGATCGCCACCTGCTCCGGCCGGCAGTTCACGCCACGCGACGTGGTCAGGTAGGCGCAGATGGCCTCCCGCAGAGGCCGGTATCCCATCGGCCCGCACCCCAGCAGCAGGCTCGTCGAGGCGCGTCTCAGGCGGCGCGCCGCGGTCTGCGCCCACAGCGCCGCCGGGAAGAGGTCGAGGGCCGGCAGGTTGGGGCGGAAAGCTCGGCTGGCGCGGTTCTCGAGGACGGGGAACGTGCTCAGGCGCCGGCCCTGACGCGACAGGCGCCGCATCGGCTTCCTGCGGGAGGCTGCCGCGGTCCCAGCCGGCGCTGCGGCCCTCAGCAGATCGTCGGGTAGGGAGCCGCTCACGTAGGTGCCGGATCCGACGCTGCCCTCCGTGTAGCCCTCGGACGCGAGCAGCTCGAAGGCGGACACGATCGTGCCCCGCGACAGACGGTGCTGGGCGCCGAGCTCGCGCGTGCTGGGAAGGCGTGCCCCCGGCCCGAGGCGGCCTTCCAGGATCCGAGAGCGCAGGGCTTCGTAGAGCCAGCGGTAGGCCGGGAGCCGCGCGTCGCGCGCGGGGAGCGCCAGATCGAACGTCGTCGTCCGTTTCGCCACGCAAAATGGTATATCCAATACTTGATAAGTGGATCTTCTCGCATGGTCCACTTCTGCATAGTCTCCGAGGCTCGAAGGAGGCCATGATGACGATCGCGTCGCCGCTCGACACCGACCGCGTACCCTGGATCCCGCTCGGCCCGGGCGAGTCGTTCAAACCGCTGCGTTTCCTCCCGGGGGACCGCGGCCGCGTTCTGCTCTTGCGCCTGGAGCCCGGCACCGTGGTGCCGCGACACCGCCACCTGGGCGAGGTGCACGCGTTCAACCTTGCCGGCCGGCGCAGGCTCGACACGGGCGAGGTCGTCGGGCCCGGCGGCTACGTCTACGAACCGGCCGGGAACGTCGACTCCTGGATGGCCGTCGGCGACGAGCCGGTGATCGTGCTGATCACGGCCTACGGCGCGATGGAGTACCTCGGCGAGCACGGCGAGGTGCTTCGACGCGACACGGCGGCCTCGCTTCGAAACCTCTACGAGCGCCACGACCAACCACCGCTTCAGCCCTGAGAGGCCCCTCTCAGGGCGGGAATCAGAGCGACGGCCGCGACCCGACGGCCTGGCTAACCGCCTGCAGGAGGTCCTGGAGCGCCACGGGCTTCCGGACGACCGGCCCGACCCCGAGCCGAGCACACTCCTGCGCGTCCAGCGCCAAGCTGCCGCTGACCAGCACGACGGCCACGCCGTGCCCCTCCGCCCGTAGCCGGGCCAGCAGGTCGCTCCCTTTGAGCCGCGGCATCTCGTCGTCCAGAACGATCACGTCTGGCGCCGCGCCGCCATGGAGGAGGCGCAGGGCTTCCTGACCGTCGCGGGCAGTCGTGACCTCGAAGCCCTCGTGCTCGAGATGCTCCGAGATGAGCTCTCGTAGCTGGCGGTCATCGTCTACGACGAGCGCGTGCACCCTGCTTCTTCCTGCAATTCCGGCTCCTGGGGAGAGCAACCCATTTTGGGATATCCCGATTGGGGATTCAAGGCTAACGGCCTGCGGGACGCACGAAATCCGGCGGTTCCCATGCGATCGCTCCACGACTCACGATACAAGGCTCTGCTCGGCAGGCTGCGCTCGGCGCGCCAGGCGGCCGGCCTGACGCAGGAAGAAGCTGCCACCGCGGTCGGGCGGCCGCAGTCGTTCGTCTCGAAGTGCGAAGCGGGGGAGAGGCGTGTCGATGCGATCGAACTCCTCGAGTTCGCCCGCCTCTACGGAAGGCCGCTCGCGTACTTCGTCGCCGAGGGCGGGGGGCGGGGAGGCGCCTCGCTCTCTTCCGAGGCGCCGGCCGTGCCGCGCTATCGGAGCAGCGCGCGATCGAGGCGCCGGCGGCGGCGCTGAAGCGGCGTCGGACTGAGGAGACCCGCGGGCGACAGCGCTTGACGCCATGACCAGTCATGACCATAATCAGGTCATGAGCAAGGTAGGCATCGCCGACCTGAAGGCGCACCTCAGCCGGCATCTTCGCAGGGTCCGGGGCGGGCGCACGATCACGGTCGTGGACCGGCAGACACCGGTTGCCCGCATCGTTCCCTATGACGCCGAGACTCCCCTCGAGCTGCGGCGCGCCATACGCAAGCCCAGCGACCTGCGGGTGCCGCCGCTCACGGCCAGCCCGATCGACAGCCTGAGCGTCCTGCTCCGGGACCGCGCGTCGAGGTGATCGCCTACATCGACACCTCCGCGCTGCTTCGCCTCGCCCTGCGCGAGCCGGGGGCCTTGGAGGAGCTGCGATCCTGCGAGGCTTGGGTGTCGAGCGAGCTGCTCGCTGTCGAGTCGTTGCGGACGATCGACCGCCTGCGGCTTCAAGGCGCGCTTTCGGCGGAAGACGCGGCCTCCCGGCGCGCGATCGTCGTCGAATGGCTGGAGGCCGTGGACCTCGTCCTGCTTCAGCGTCCGATTCTCGCCCGGGCTTCCGAGCCGTTCGCCACGCCGCTGGGCACGCTCGACGCGCTGCACCTGGCGACGGCGCTGGTGTGGCGGGATCGCATGCGCCAATCGCTCACGATGGCGACCCACGATCGGGATCTCGGGCTGGCCGCGCGGTCCTACGGGATCCACGTCCTGGGCAGCTAAGCTCCTCTCATTCCCTCTCAAGCGCTGGCGCCGCGATGTGCGCGGCCCGAGCTTCGGCCGGCGCGCGCTCGACCGCGTCTCCAGGCGCCTGGACCGCAGCTTGCAGTGCCTATCTCGTCGCCTTGCGTGTCTGGCGGGCGAAAAGGTGGGAATGGACGTGCTGCGAGCCGAATCCCGGGATCTTCGAGGCATGGAACGAGGGGTGTTCGGGAATCCCTCCCCGCCCGTCAGGAAACCTTGCCGAGCCTCGGAGACGGCGGGCCTTTCGCGCTTTCGGACACGCGTCCGACGATCGGTCGCGCTGGCGACAGCCCTCGCGGCGCTCGCGGCGCGCGGGGCGAGCGCACAGGAGCGGCGCGTGGCCGACCTGCCCGACATGACGATCGAGCAGCTCCTGGACGTACCGCTGGTCTCGGTCGCGTCGAGGCGCGCGCAAAGGACGGACGAGGCGCCTTCGATCGTCACCGTCGTCAGCGGCGACGAGATCCGCCGCCACGGCTACCGGACCCTCGCCGACGTGCTGCGGACCCTGCCCGGCTTCTACGTGTCCTACGACCGCAACTACTCCTACGTCGGCGTGCGCGGCTTCGGCAGGCCGGGCGACTACAACACGCGGGTCCTGCTCCTGATCGACGGCGTGCGCATGAACGACAACATCTTCGACGGCGCCTACGTGGGAGAGGTGCTGCCGGTGGACGCGCAGGTGATCGAGCGCGTGGAGGTCTCGCGCGGGCCCGGCGGCGCCGTCTACGGCAACAACGCCTTCTTCGCGGTCGTGAACGTCGTCACCAGGCGTGGAGCGCAGCTCGCCGGGGGCGAGCTCGAGGCGGGCGCCTCCAGCTTCGGCGCCTACGAGGGCCGGGCCAGCTACGGCCGCGAGCTCGGCCGCGACGCCGACGTCGCCGTGTCGGGATCGATCAGCGCGAGCGAGGGCCAGAGCCTGTACTTCCCCGAGTTCGCCGCGACGAACGGCGGCGGCGTCCGGGGCGGAGACGGCGAGCGCTCCCACAAGGCCTTCGCGTCGTTCTCCAAGGGCGGCTTCCTGGCCGAGGCCCTCGCGTCGTCCAGGACGAAGCACATCCCGACGGCCTCCTACGGGACCGTCTTCGGGGACACGCGGGCGCTCACCCGGGACGCCTTCACCTCCGCGTCACTCGCCTACGAGCGCCCGCTCGGCGCGCGTTTCGACTGGAGCAGCCGGCTGGCGTTCGTGGCCTACGACTACGAAGGGACGTACCCGTTCGAGCTGGAGCCGGGCGAGGTGTCCCTCTACCGCGATTTCGGGCGAGGCCGCTGGTGGAGCGCCGATTCCACGGGCGTGCTGAGCGCCGGACGGCACATGCTGGTCCTGGGCGGCGAGCTCACGCGGAACGCTCGCCAGGACCAGGGTGGCGGGTATGCGGGCCAGCCGGAGACCGAATTCGAGATCCTCGACCAGGGCGTCCGCTACGGCGCCTTCGTCCAGGACGACGTGACGCTGGGGAAGCGGGTGCGTCTGAGCGTCGGGGGCCGCTACGACCATCACGAGGACTTCGGCGGGGAGGCGAACCCGCGCTTCGCCCTCATCGTGAGGCCCGAGTCGCGAACGACGGTCAAGCTCCTCTACGGGTCTTCCTATCGAGCTCCGAATGAATACGAACAGAACTACTTCCCGGCTCAGCGCCGGACGAGCCGCGCGCTGAGGCCGGAGGGCATCAGGACCGTCGAAGCCGCCGCCGAGCGCCGATTCGGGGCCCGCTTCGTGGTCAGCGCGTCCGTCTTCGCCAACGACCTCGACGACCTGATCACGCTGGAGTCGAACGCCGCGGGAGAGCTCGTGTTCGCGAACACGGGGCGCGCCCGGTCGCGGGGCGGCGAAGCCGCGATCGAGGCACGGCTCGGCTCGGGAGCGACCACCCGGCTGAGCTACTCCTATCAGCGCACCAAGGACGGCGGAGACCGCCAGCTCAGCAACTCGCCAGTCCACACGCTGAAGGGCGACTTCTCGGCGCCGCTCTGGAATCAGTCCACCTGGCTCAGTGGCGACGCCCAGTACGTCAGCTCTCGGCTCACCCTCGCGGGAGCGAATGCTCCGGGGTTCGTGCTGGTCAACGCGGTCGTCGTCACACGGCTGCGTGGGTCCTGGCAGGCCTCGGCGGGCCTCTACAACGTCTTCGACGCGAGCTACGCGGATCCCGGCTCCGAGGAGCACCGTCAGGACGCGATCCGCCAGAACGGCCGCAGCTTCGCCCTGAAGCTGGCCTGGAAGTTCTGAGATGGGGATGGCCCTGCCCGGAAAGCGCTGCGGCCTCGTAGCCCAGGCGCTGCTCGCGATTGCGGTCGGGGGCGGATACGCCCCGGCGGACGCAGGCGCGGAGTCCATCGAGTATCTGGTGAAGGCGTCGCTGCTCCTGAACTTCGCGAAGTTCGCCGACTGGCCCGCCGGTTCGGCGCAGGCCGTCTCGTCCAGCGTGGCCATCTGCGTCCTCGGGACAGATTCGTTCGGAGGCGCCCTGGACGAGGTCGTGGCGGGCCGCAGCGCGGGAGGCCGCCCAATCGAGGTCCGGCGCCACCGGCAGCTCGAGGGCATCGAGTCCTGTCACGTCCTCTTCGTCGCGTCCTCGGAGCGGGAGAGACTGGCGCAGATCCTCGCCCGGATAGGGGATGCGCCGGTCCTCACCGTCGGCGAGAGCGGCGACTTCGACGAGCGCGGCGGCGTGATCAGGCTGCTGGTGGAAGGCAACCGCGCGCGCTTCTGCGTCAACCTGGCTCCCATGCGGGTCAGCCACCTGCAGCTCAGCTCCAAGCTGCTGCGCGTCGCCCGCACGGTTCGCGTGGTGGCTCCGTGAAGCGGCTCTGCTCCGACCGACTCCCGTTCCGGCACCAGCTCGCCCTGGTGGTGACGCTGACGAGCGCCCTGGCCGTGGGGCTCGCCGCGCTCGGCACGCTGGGTTACGAGGCGAAGCTCGCCTACGGCGACCTCGAGGACGACTTCCTGCCGCTGGCCCGGATCATCGGCGCGAACAGCATCGGAGCCCTCGCCTTCGACGACGTGCACGCGGCGCGCGAGACACTCGGCGTGCTCGCGATCAAGCCGGACGTCGTCTCCGCGCGCCTGTACACCGCGGCCGGAAGGCCGTTCGCCACGTACCGGCGATCAGGCGCGGACGCCGACGGCCTGCCCGCCGATCCGGGGCCCCCGGGACACCGCTTCGCGGGCGGCTACCTGCTGGTGTTCGAGCCGATCTCGCACGACGCAGAGCGGATCGGCACGCTCTACATGAAGATCGACACGGGCGAGAAGGTCGCGCGCCTGATCCGAACCCTCGGCGTGCTCGCCCTCGGCTTCCTCGCCGCGACCGTCGCCGCGCTGCTGTTCTCCACGCGCCTTCAGCGGCGGGTGTCCCAGCCCGTGCTCGAGCTCGCCACGGCGGCCCGCAAGGTCTCCCAGAGCCGCGACTACTCGATTCGCGCAGAGCCGAGCGGCCCCGACGACCTGCGCGCCCTGACGCTGGGGTTCAACGAGATGCTCGCCCAGATCGAAGAGCGCGACGGCGCCCTGAGAGCGGCTCGCGACGAGCTGGAAGAGCGAGTCGCGGAGCGCGTGCGCGACCTCCAGCGCGAGGTCGTCGAGCGCCGCAAGGCGGAGGCCGAGAGCGAGCTTCGCGCGCAGCTCCTGCACCTGCAGGGCGCCGCCCTGGAGTCCACCGCGGATGCCGTCGTGATCACCGACCGCGAGAAGGTGATCCAGTGGGTCAACCCGAGCTTCTGCGCGCTGGTCGGCTATGCAACCGAGGAGGTGACAGGCCGCCGGGTCTCCATGTTCGGGTCGGGACGCCCCGAGGACCTGGCGGCCTACCGGGAGATGACGGCGCTGGCAGGCGCCGGGCAGGTCTGGGCCGGCGAGCTGATGGGCAAGCGCAAGGACGGCGCGCTGCGGCTCGTGGCTCAGACGGTGACTCCCGTGCGCGGCGACGATGGCCGGATCTCGCACTACGTCGCCGTGTTGCGAGACGTGTCGCAGCGCCGCCGCCTCGAGGAGCAGCTCCGTCAAGCGCAGAAGATGGAGGCGGTGGGCCGCCTCTCCGGAGGCGTGGCCCACGACTTCAACAACATCCTGAACGTGATCCTCGGCTTCGGGGAGATGCTCCTGAAGAAGCTCCCGGCGGACGACGGCTTGCGCCGGTACGGCGTCGAGATCCTGAAGGCCGCCAACCGCGGCGCCAGCCTCACCCGCCAGTTGCTGGCCTTCAGCCGCCAGCAGGTGCTTCAGCCCAAGGTCATCGACCTCAACGCCGCAGTTTCCGAGATGGAGAGGATGCTGTCGCGCCTGATCGGCGAGGACGTCGAGCTCGTCACGTCGCTGGAACCGCGGCTCGGCCGCGTCGAGGTGGATCCCGGACAGGTCGAGCAGGTCCTGATGAACCTGGCCGTGAACGCCCGCGACGCGATGCCGAACGGCGGGACCCTGACGATCGAGACCGCGAACGTCGACCTCACCGAGGCCGACACCAGGCAGTACGAGTATCCGGTCAGCCCCGGCCCCTACGTCCGCATCACGGTCGGCGACAGCGGCAGCGGCATGGACGCCCTGACCCTCTCGCACATCTTCGAGCCCTTCTTCACGACCAAGCCCGTCGACAAGGGCACAGGCCTCGGGCTGGCGACCGTCTACGGCATCGTCAAGCAGAGCAAGGGCTACATCTGGGCGAGCAGCGAGGCCGGAGTGGGAACGACATTCACGATCGTGCTGCCGCGCATGCCCGGCGAAGCCGCCCCGCCGGCGGAGGCCGAGCAGGACGGCGCCGGCGTCGCCGGGCGCGGCACGGTGCTGCTCGTGGAGGACGACGAAGCGGCGCGCGGCCTGTGGCAGGAGATGCTCGAGATGCTCGGCTACCGGACCGTGGTCGCCGCCAACGGCGTCGAGGCTCTCGAGCAGGCAGAGGCGCAGCGCGGCCGCATCGACCTGCTGCTGACCGACGTGGTCATGCCCCGGCTCGGCGGCCGCGAGCTGGTCGCTCGGCTTCGCGAGAAGCGGCCGGACGTGCGCGTGATCTTCATGTCGGGTTACACCGCCGACACCATCCTGCGCCAGGGCATCGCCGACAGCGGGAGTCCCTTCCTGCAGAAACCCTTCAGCGCCCAGCAGCTCGCGAGCAAGATCGCGGAGACTCTCGAAGGCGCCGGTCGCACCCTCCTCGTGGCGAAGACGCCGGGGTCCCTGGCAGGCGCGTAGGGGGTCTTGGGCGCCCAGCCGAGGTGCGCGTCCTGGGAATAATGTGAGCGCTTCGCCCGTCTCATGGTCAAACCAGCAGTCAGAGCCGTGGACGGCCCGCACGGAGGCGGGTCTCACGCATGGGTGAGCGTCTAGCAACCGCGAGGAATCAGCCGGACCACGAGCGGCGCCACCTTTTCGCAGAGGCGACGCTGCCGCACCTGGGATCGCTCTACCGCTTCGCGGCGAAGCTCACGGGCAGCGCGACCGCGGCCGAGGATCTCGTCCAGGAGACGTATCTGAAGGCCCTGCAGGCGTTTCCGAGCCTGCGCGACGCGGGGCGAGCCAGGGCCTGGCTCTTCCAGATACTGAGCCGGCTCGTGATCGATCGGCACCGCAGCGAGACGCGTGAGGTCTCGACGCCGACCGAGGAGCTCGACCGGTTCTCGCTGTACGACGTCATCTGGGAGGAGGACCCGCTGCCCTACTCGGACCATCTCCACGACGACTTCCTCGCCGAGTTCCGGGACGAGGAGGTCCGAGGGGCGCTCATGGCCCTGCCCGAGGTCTATCGCGTCCCGCTGGTCCTTCTCTACGCCGAAGGGATGACCTACAAGGAGCTCTCCGAAGTGCTCGACTGCCCGATCGGCACCGTGATGTCGCGGCTGCACCGCGGCCGCAAGACTCTCGAGCGCGAGCTCTGGGACTGCGCCAAGAGACGCGGTCTCGTGAAGACATGGGAGAAGCCGTGACGAAGATCACCTGCGATGAAGCCGCACGGCAGTTCTTCGCGCACCTCGACCGCGCTCTGGCCGGGGAGGCGCTCGAAGCCCTGGAAGCCCACCTCGAAGCCTGCCTCGACTGCTGCGACAAGCTCGATTTCAGCCGCAAGGTCGACAGCTTCGTGAAGCAGCGCCTGGGCGACCAGGCGCTGCCCGACGATCTCGAGGCTCGGATTCGACGCCTGACGAACGTCTAGGGGGAGAGATGCCGCACTTCCGCAACGACGAGGCCCGTTCGATCATTCGCGAAGCCTACGGGCGCGTGCAGTCCCGGAGCACGGCCGTGGCCGACCTGCTCTACGCGCCGGACGAGCTCGCGCGTCTGCCCCGGGCCGCGGTCGAACTGGCGTTGGGCGTCGGCCACCCGCTGCGCAGAGCCGCGCTGCGAGCCGGCGAGACCGTGCTCGACCTCGGTTGCGGCGCCGGCATCGACACGCTCCTGGCGGCGCAGGCCGTCGGACCCGAGGGACGGGCGATCGGCGTCGACATGACGCCCGAGATGGCCGAGCGCGCGCGGCGCCACGCCGCCCAGGCGCGGCTCGGAAACGTCGAGATCCGCGAAGGCCTCATGGAGGCGCTTCCTCTGCCCGACGACTCCGTGGACGTGGCGGTCTCCAACGGCACCCTCAACCTCTCGACGCGGAAGAGCCGGGTCCTCGCCGAGACGCTGCGCGTGCTGCGCCCGGGCGGGCGCCTCTCGTTCGCCGATTTCGTCCTGAACGGAACGCTGCCCGAGGACGTGCTGAAGAGCCCGGCGGCGCTTGCCGGTTGACTGGCGGGCTCGCTGGTGGAGCCAGCGCTCACGAAGAAGCTGTTCAACGTCGGCTTCGTCGACATCGAAGTGGTCGAACGACGCGGCGTCTCTCTCGACGACCTGACGCGCTATCCGCTCTTCGCGCCCGACTTCATCGACTTCCTGCGGCGCGTCACGGGGGAATCCCGCCACTCCGAGCTGGTGTTCTCGATCGTGGTGACCGCGCGCAAACCGGCGCCGCTCGCGGCCCGCGAGACGGCCGCCGAGTCGCACCCAGACTAGGGCCCGAACCCCGGGCCGATTCACGAGGAGGATGAGGATGAACGCTAGAACTCTGCTGCTCACGGCCGGCCTGCTGGCCGGCGCCGGCACGGCTTGGGCGCAGGCGCCGGCGAAGCCCAGCCTGCACGATCGCCTGGGGGGTGTCTATCCCATCTCCGCGGTCGTGGACGACTTCATCGATCGCGTCTACGCGGACGACGTCCTGAACGCGAACCCCGCCGTCGCCGGGGCGCGCAGCGCGCTGCGCAAGCCGGGGCTCAAGGTGCAGGTCGCGAACCTCGTCTGCATGGTCACCGGCGGCCCCTGCAAGTACACAGGCAAGGGGATGAAGGAGTCCCACGCCGGGTTCCACATCACCCAGAAGGAATGGGATGCGCTGCTCGTCGACTTCCGTGCCTCGCTGGACAAGTTCAAGGTCCCGGCCGCCGAGCAGAAGGAGCTCATCGACATCGTCGAGAGCACGAAGCCGGAGATCGTGACGGGCGCGGCGGTGGCGGGGCCAGGCCGGTGACGGCCCGCCGCGCTCTCCCGCTGGCGGCGGCGGCTCTGCTGCTGGCGGCCCCGCGGGTCTCCGCTCAGGCGCCTCCGTTGCTGGGGCAGCCGGCGCCGCCCTTCAGGCTGGCCGATCTCGAAGGCCGCACGCTCTCGCTCGGCGACTTGCGCGGGCGGCTCGTCGTGCTGCACTTCGGCGCCTCCTGGTGAGCGTTCTGCAATGCGGAGGCTCCGCATCTCCAGGCCTTGTCGGAACAGTACGCCGAGCGCGGCGTCAGCACGCTCGTGATCGACGTCATGGAGCCGCCTGCGGTCGCCGCGGCCTGGGCGAAGAAGGCTGGCTTCACGTTCCCGGTGCTGCTCGACGCGGACGGGTCGGTGGCGGAGAGCTTCGCGCCCCCGGACGCGTTGCCGGACCTGCCGCGCAACCAGGTGGCGATCGCCGCGAACCTGATCATCGATCGGGAGGGACGGATCCGCTTCTTCACGTTGCTCGACTCCGTGAAGTTCGACGCTCGGCTGCTCGCCCTGCGAGCGAAGCTCGATCAGTTGCTGAGGGAGGAAGGCACCGCGCGCGCGACCGCGCCGCCGCTCGTGGTGACGCCGCCGGGAGTGGTCTTGGCCGAGCCGGGCTCGACCCACGAAGCGCGCTTCGTGGTGACCGTAAGGGACGGGTTCCACGTCCAGGCGAACCCCGCGAGCGAGCCGTTTCTCGTCCCCTTGCGCCTGGAGCTGCCCGACAGCGCGGCGGTCGAAGTGGGCGAGGCGGTCTATCCCGCGGGCAGGCCGCATCGGCTGAACGGTGCCTCGCGCGATCTCTCCGTCTACGGGGGGTCGTTCGCGCTGACGGCCCCGCTCGTGGTCGGCGCCTCCGCGCGGGCGGGTGAGGTGCGGCTGCGCGGGTCCTTGCACTACCAGGCGTGCAACGACCGCGCGTGCCTGCGGCCCTCACGAGCCCCGGTCGAGCTGCGCGTGCGCGTGGGGCCGCGCCCGGATTGAGGCGGGAGTAGCTCGCCCCCAATACGCCGGGTGCTTCGACAGTCCGAGGGGCGACCTGAAGATCCCCGTCCCGGCGTTCACCCGGCCCGCCAGGCCCCCGGAGGTTTCGACGACGTCCCGCATCTGAGTGAGGCGCCGCGCGGGCCTTTTCCCTTGCCTCAACGCTTGATCGCGACGGAGAATCGGGACAGGTCAGGCAGCTCGAGGGAGCGCCCGCCGTGCTGAAGCCAGGCACGCGCATCGGGCCGTACGAAGTCGTCGGATCGCTGGGCGCCGGCGGCATGGGCGAGGTGCACCGGGCTCGCGACGACCGCCTCGGTCGGGAGGTGGCCCTCAAGACGTTGCCCGAAGGTGGGGCGCATTGGCCGGACCGCCTCACTCGTCTGCGCCGGGAGGCTCGAGTCCTCGCCTCCCTGAACCACCCCGGCATCGCGACGCTCTACGGTTTCGAGGACTACGACGGCCGGGCCGTGCTCGTGATGGAGCTGGTCGCAGGCGAGACGCTCGCCTCGCGGCTTCGCCGCGGCCCGCTCCCGCTCGGGGAGGCGCTGGAGGTCGCGCGCCAGGTCGCCTCGGCCCTGGCGGCGGCGCACGAGAAAGGTGTGCTGCACCGCGACGTGAAGCCCTCGAACATCCAGCTCGTGTCTGCGGGGCGCGTCAAGCTGCTCGACTTCGGCCTGGCAAGCAGGCTGGGCCTCGATTCGTGCGTGACCACCGAGAGCGTCAGCGTGAGCCGCACCGGTGCGGTGCTGGGCACGGGTCCCTACATGAGCCCTGAGCAGGAGCGGGGAGAGGAGCTGGACGCGCGTACGGATGCCTGGGCATTCGGGTGCGTGCTCTACGAGATACTCGCGGGGAACCGAGCGTTCCCGGGCGGTACCTACGCCGAGGCGGCGGCGGCCGTCCTCGTACTCGAGCCGGATTGGACGGCGCTGCCCGAGTCCACTCCGCCGGCACTCGCGCGCCTGTTGCGGCGCTGTCTGAGAAAGGACAGGAACGAGCGGCTCCACGATCTCGCCGACGCGGCTCGCGAGCTGAAGGAGCTACAGCAGACTCTCTCGTCCGAAGTCGCTTCGGAGGCGTTCGTCGAGGGCCGACCGCGGGTCGCGGTGCGCCGGACCCCGGGAGGATCCTGGATCGCGGCAGCGGCGATCGTGCTGGTCGCGAGCGCGGGCATCGTCGTGCTGGCCCGGCAGCGTGGCGCCGCACCTCCCACGGACGCCCGCCTCCCTCGACTGCAGGCCGTGTTGCCGCGCGACGTCGAGCTGCCGCGACTCGGCGGCGCGCAGGTCCCGTTTGCCGTCTCGCCCGACGGCCAGCAGATCGCCTTCGTCGGCGTCGGCGTCGGCGCCGGCTGGTGCCAGCTCTACGTCCGAGACCGGCGCGAAGTCCATGCGCGTCCCGTGCCCGGCACGGACGGAGCCTCCAACCCCTTCTTCTCTCCCGACGGGCGCCGGATTGCCTTCGCTGCCGGCCGCAAGCTCAAAAAGGTCGATCTCGACACGGGAGCCGTCGTGACGCTGGCCGATGTGCAGCAGTTCCGTGGCGGGAGCTGGGGTGAGGACGGGATGATCGTCTTCAACCGCGGCCACGGTGGGCTCGTTCGCGTGGCCGAGTCGGGTGGCGAGACCCAGGAGGTGACCCGAACCGAACCCGTCCAACCTCTGGCGACCCACCGCTGGCCCGTGCTGGTGCCGAGAAGCCGCCTGGCTCTCTTCGACATCACCGGCCAGAACTACCCACACGCCGTCGCGATCGTGGACCTCGGAACGGGACGCATCCGCGTGCTCGCCGAGCAGGCCTCCTCCCCGCGCTGGTCGCCGACCGGCCACCTGCTGTTCGCACGGCAGGGAATCCTGTACGCCGCCCCGCTCGACACGAAGAGGCTGGTGCTCACGAGCGCGCCGGTGCCCGTTGTCGAGGGTGTCGCGATGTGGGACAGCCCCGGAGGCACCGGCTCCGGCGCCGGCAACGCCTACTACGACGTGGCCCGGGACGGCACGCTCGTCTACTCGCCGCGTGAGGCCCGTCTTCCGAGACGGACGCTCCTGTGGGTCGACCGACAGGGACGTCGCACGCCGCTTTCCAGACAACAGGGACCCTGGCTGTGGCCGCATCTGTCTCCGGACGGCCGGCGGCTGGCGGCGACCGCGTTCCAGAACGTCGACGCGAGCGAGGTCCTTCTTCTCGACCTTGAACGGGACGCCTGGACGAAGCTGCTACTGCAAGCTCCCGGAGGCCTGCTCCCGGAAGTGGTCTCGCTCACGTCGTGGATGCCCGACGCTCGCCGGTTGCTGGTCACGGCACGGTGGCAGGGGCGGGATCAGTTGCTGCTCGTCTCGGACGACGGGCAACAGGCGCCTGTGGCAGTGTTCCCTGGGGGAGACCTCGCCGATCCGTCACCGGACGGGCGCACGGCACTCGCGCGGGTCCAGACCAGCCCCGGACAGTGGGACATCTGGCAACTGGCCCTGGCGGGTCAACCTCAGGCCCGCGCCTGGCTCGCGACCCCCGCTTTCGAGGCGGATCCCCGCTTCGCTCCCGACGGGCGCTGGGTGGCGTACCGCTCCGACGAGTCCGGCGCGTTCCAGGTCTACGCTCGTCCCTATCCTGGCCCGGGCGCGGCCCACCTCGTGTCGACGCAAGGCGGTTACGTGCCGCGGTGGTCGCGCGACGGGCGCGAGCTCTACTTCACCGATGGGCGGGCCATGTACTCGGTTGTGGTGCGCACCGCTGCAGCCTTCTCGTCGCAGCCTCCGCGCAAGCTCTTCGATCTTCCCAGCGACGTGCCCTGGGGCCTGGACTTCTACGACGTGACCCCGGACGGCCAGCGCTTCGTGATGGTCCAGCGAGATCCCATCGAGCTGCAGGCCCCCGGCCTCGTCGTCGTCCCCAACTGGACCGCTGAGCTGAGGGCGCGCCTGGCGAGAGCATCAACCGACGCGTCGTGACGTTCCTCGACGACCGATCGATCGGACTCCAGTCGATCGGCGTCTTGAAGCGATCTGTGGGGACTCGTTTGGTGACCCGCCATGGACTCGAACCATGAACCCAGAGATTAAGAGTCTCTTGCTCTACCAATTGAGCTAGCGGGCCACGCTGGGCGACGACGGCAGGGGCGAGATTATCCACGGAAGCGGCCCGGCAGGCAAGCGCGCGAGGCCGGCCCGATCGCAGCTCGCCGGCGCCAGCGGCTCGTCCGCCCAGCCGGGAGGACGCGGCAGCCGCGCATTGCGGCGGTGGGCGCGGCGGTTTATTCTCGCCTCGCTTGCAGAATCCTCCTGCCTCGCGCCCGGCGCCGGACCTGGATGCTCTGTCCCCGCTGCCAGACCGATAACGACGCCTCAGCAGGAAACTGCCGTTCGTGCGGCCAGCCGCTCGGGCTGGGCCCGGGCGCGGTGATCGCCGGCCGCTACGAGATCCAGGGCATCCTGGGCGAGGGCGGCATGGGCACCGTCTACAAGGCCTTCGACCGCTCGCTCGAGGAGGCCGTCGCGCTGAAGGTGCTGCGGCCGAGCTTCGCCCAGACCGCCGAGGCCGATCGGCGCTTCCGTTCCGAGATCAAGCTGGCCCGCAAGGTCAGCCACCGCAACGTCTGCCGCATCCACGAGTACGGCGAGGACGGCGCGCTGCGCTACCTCTCGATGGAGCTGGTGGACGGCGTCAACCTGAAGCAGGCGGTGCGCGGCAAGGGCGGGCTGCCGCTCGAAGAGGCGCGCGAGCTGACGATCCAGATCGCCAAGGGCCTGCAGTCGATCCACGACGTGGGCATCATCCACCGCGACCTCAAGACCGCGAACCTGATGTGGGACACGGCCGGGGTGATCCGGCTGATGGACTTCGGCATCGCCAAGAAGTGGCAGGAGGACCTCTCCGAGGGCATGACGGGCGTCGGCGACATCATCGGCACGCCCGAGTACATGAGCCCCGAGCAGGCGCGCGGCCAGCGCCTGGACTTCCGCAGCGACATCTACGCGCTGGGGATCGTGCTGTTCGAGCTGCTGACGGGAGAGCTGCCGTTCAAGGGGCCGACACCGCTCGACACGCTGCTGAAGCACGTGCAGGAGGCGCCGCCGCTCGAGGGCCGCGTGCCGCCGATCACGATCCCGATCCTGCAGAAGGCGCTGGCCAAGGACCCGCGCGAGCGCTACGCGAGCTGCCGCGGCCTGGTGGCCGACCTGCGCGCCACCGTGCCGGGCGCCCAGTTGCCCGCGAGATCTCACACGGCCTCGGCCCTATCGGCGCTGGCCGAGGCGACGCCGTCGCAGCGCGACGACTCGGACGTCCTGCACGTCGAGAGGCCGACCGAGTTCGAGGCGCTGGCGGATCTGACCGAGCCCGCCGACGCCGCGATCCTGACCCGCGTGCGGGAGCTGATGCTGCAGCTGAAGGATCCGGAGGTGAAGGTCCGCTGGAAGGCGGCGCTCGCCCTTTGCGGCGTCGGCCCCGCCGGCCACGAGGCGGTCGACGCCCTCGCCCAGGCGATCGACGACGAGGCCGGCTCGGTGTCGGAGGCCGCGGCCGAGGCCTACAAGCGCATCACGGGGCAGACGCCGCCGGCGCGCAAGGCGAAACCGGCGGCTCCCACCGGTCCGCCGCCCGCGGTGCTCAGCCTGATGGAAGGGCTGAAGAGCGCCGACAGCTTCCAGCGCTGGCGCGCCGTGCTCGGGCTCGGCGAGATGGGGCCGGCGGCGGCCGCCGCCGCCAGCACGCTGGTGGAGGCGATGGACGACCCGGACGACAACGTGCGCTGGGCCGCCGCCACCGCGATCGGCAAGCTGGGCGCCGCGGCGCTCGACGCGGTGCCCGCGCTGGCGGCGGCGCTCTCGGACCGCGAAGACCCGCTGATCCACCGCCACGCCGCAGCCGCCCTCGGCCGGCTGGGCTCCGTTGCCAAGGACGGCGTTCCGGGTCTGATCGGCGCGCTGCGCGACAAGGATTCGACGGTGCGCGACGAGGTGGTCGACGCGCTGGTGCGCATCGGAGCCGGGGCGGTGCCGGCGCTCATCGAGGCGCTGCAGGACGAGGACGACCGCGTGCGCTTCGAGGCCGCGGACGCGCTCACCAAGATCGGCACCAACCTGAAGACCGCGAAGGCCTGAAGCGGCGGCGCGGCGCTAGCGCAGGGCGCTGTCGAGCGGCAGCCGTCCGTCCGTCGAGCGCGCGAAGAAGGCCTCGAACGCCTGGCGGAAGCGCTCGACGCGCTCGATGCTGGCGGCGTCGGGGGCGCCGCCGACGCCCACCAGGATCCAGGCCTGCCGCCACGCCTCGCTCTTCGGCCCGGGCGCCGGGCTGCGCGGACCGAGCGCCGCGATCACGTCCTGGACGGAGACGTCCTTGCGCTGGCCGGCGAAGCTCACGCCACGCGCGGGCGGGCGGCCGGTCTCGGCGTTCGGCGCCGATGGCGCGCGCACGATGAAGAAGGGAGGCACCTCGTCGGCCGGCCGCAGGCCCATCAGGTACTGGTCGAGCGGGCTGTAGCGGACGCCGGCCTCGACGGTGCGGAACTGGTTGCCGCCGAGGTCCTCGATCTCGTTGCCCTCGAGGTGCGAGGCCAGCGTGTTCATGAAGAAGCTCCAGTGCACCTGGTCGCGCCCGAGCAGCTCGTCGCTGACGCGGCCGGCGTCGAGGAAGCGGGCGCCGGCGAGCCAGCGGTGGCCCACCTCGTGCGCCGCCACCGCGAGCGCGCTGTCCTCGAAGTTGAAGCGCAGCTCCAGGTCCGCGGGGTATTTGCCGACGAGGTCCATGAAGGCGAAGCTCTCGAGACGGCCCGCGGAGCCGTAGGCCGAGCTGCGGTCCTGCGGCGCGACGCCGATCCCCGAGTCTGCGTTCTTGACGGTGAGCTCGTAGGCGAGCGTGCCGGACTCGGTCAGCCTCCTCGTCGTGAAGACGACGAGCTGCTGGTAGTCGTCGCCGTGCGTCGCATAGAACTTGCGGGCCGTCGCGACGGCGTCGATCGCGTCCTCCGCGCGGAAGCCTTCGACGAGCGCTCCAGGGCCGCCCGCCGCCGCGGCGCTCGCGAAGTCGATCGCCGCCACCGCCCCGCCCGCTCCCGGCGCGATGCCGACGGCGCCCTCGTCGAGGCCGCTCGCAAGCAGGCTGCCGTAGACGAACTCGACGCGGCCGTCGGCGTGCAGCGTCACCTCGAAGCTGTTCTTGTCCGCCTGCTCGAAGCGCGGCACCTCGACCCAGGCGACCGTGAAGGCGCCGCCGGCGGAGCGGGTCTCGACGCGGCCGCCGGCGGACGGATCGAGGTCGGCCAGCAGCGGTGCGATGCGCGGCGGCCCGCCGACGAGGCGGCCGACCGTGCGCGCGGTCGAGGACGACTCCGCGCCGCCGAAGGTGAGGTTGCCGTCCGAGTTGACGAAGACCTCCGAGTACTCGTGGCCGTAGAAGCTGAAGCCGAACGGCAGCGTCACGCGCGTGGCGTCGTCGTCGCCCAGGCTGAGCGGGGTGCCGGGGGCCGCGGAGGCCGGAAGCGACAGCCGTGTGACCGAGTAGGGCTCACCCCCGACGAAGCGCAGGCCGCTCCCCTGCAGGTCGAACGGGTTCGCCAGCAGCGCGAGATCGCCCTCGTCGACCAGCACGGCGACGTTGCCGACGTCCCGCGCCGAGAGCGCCTCCTGCGCCCGCGGCCCGCGCCGCGCCTGGGCCTCGAGATGGGCGAAGACGGCGTCGCGCGCGCCGTCGCGCTCGGTGCCGCACCAAGCCGGCCCGCCGCGGGCCGGGGCGGCGGCGGCAGGAAGCGCCAGGGCGGCCACGGCGCACAGCGTGGTCACGGCGCGAATCGTGCGGCTCAGGCTCACCTCGACAGCATACGTCAGCGCTGGACCGCCTAGGAGCCCGTCCCGACCCGCAGCCTGGCGTAGGACTCGAGGAGCGCGCCGGCCTCGCCGATGCTCACGCGCAGCGTGTAGTCGCCGGCCCGATCCACGCTCGGGACGTAGCCGATCACGTAGGTGCGCCGGCCCAACTCGTCGTTCAGCACCTTCTCGACCTTGACCGGCCCAGGGGCCTGCCGGCCGCCCCCCTCGTCCACGAGCGAGGTCCAGATCTGGAGGTCCGCCGCCGGGTCGCCCTTCAGCCGCGGCTCGTACGCGATCAGCGCCATCCGCTCGGGCACCCCGCTGCTGACCGCGGAGCTCGCCCGCGGCAGGAACGGCCGGCCCTCAACCTGGAACGGATACGGTTGCGCGTCGCCGCGCCGGCCCATCCCGAAGCTCACCCAGCGCCCGGGATCGTCCATCACGACGGGCGGCAGCAGGAAGCCGACCTCGGGGTCGTAGCGCGGCACGGTCACCTCGAGCACCTGCCGCCCGGAGCGGCCGCTCTCACGCTCGTGGAGCATCAGCCGCAGCGAGTAGACCCCGGGGGGCACGCGCAGGGTGCCGAAGAACGAGACGCCCTGCCGCTCGCCCTGCGGATCGACCTCGCCCGGGTCGAGCCGCGCGAGCTGGGCCAGGTGGTCCCTGACCGCGCCGCTCTCGTCGACGGCGTAGCCGTAGAACTCGAGCGACTCGGGGTGGCCCGCGGTCCAGCGCAGCTGCTCGCGCGGGAGCTGCACCACGATGCCGACGCTCTGGCGCTCGCCCCGCTCGGGGAAGGGCAGGATCAGGCTCGCGAAGCCGAGCTCCGCGTCGCCCACGCCCGCCATCAGCAACTGCGCGGCCTCGAACTGCCGTTGCAAGGGCGTCTGCTGGGCGGGCGGCGTTCTCTCGTAGTAGCCGCCGCGATGCGAGAGGCGGACGCCCTTGCGCGCGAGCTTGACCTTCAGCTTGCGGAAGGCGCCGGGCGCCTGCGTGTCGCGCGGCTGGACGCCCAGCACGTAGTAGCGCGAGGTCATCTCCAGCATCTCGTCGAGCGCGGGCTTGAGGTCGTTGGCGTCCTTGAAGAAGCGCCCGCCCGTGTTGGCGGCCACCAGGTTCAGCGACTCCCGGCCCGGCAGCACCCGGGTGGAATCGAGGTCGGGACGCTGCTGTCCGAGATCCACCTCGCCCGACAGCCCGGTCACGTCGATGGTGTGCACGACCGCGTCGGCCAGCGAGAGCGCGCGCGTGGCGGCATCCAGCCCGGCGCGCACCTCGGAATCGCCGTACCGATTGCCGGCATCGACCTCCCACAGCCGGCCCTCCGCGATCGCCCGCGAGGCGCCGCGCTGTTCGGAGCCCTCCTCGCCCGTGAGCAGGCGCGAGTCGAAGCCCGCGGAGAAATAGAGGATCTGCTTGCGTCCGTCGACCCGCCGCAGCCCTCGCGCCAGCTCGGACAGGCCGTCGACGAGCGTCCCCACCTGCGCGCGGTACTGGTGCATCTCCGCCGATCGCATCTGGCGCGCCAGCACGGCCAGCACGCTCTCGACGGCCGGGGCCGTGGCGTCCCCGCCCTCGCCCGTGCCGGGGCCCGAGAGCGCCACGTCGGTGATGGACAGGTCCGCCGCGAGGGCCAGCGGGTCGCTGATCTTGCTGAAGGCGGGCACGCCGAGCGTCGCCACCGCGTGGGCGAGCAGGCCGCGATCCTCGGTGAAGTTGGCGACCATGCGCACGCCGCGGTTCACGTCGAAGGTGGCGACGGCCGCGAGGTCCGAGGGCGCCAGCCGGCGGCGCACGAAATCCGCCGCGGCGCGCTGCGCGCGGGCGAGGCCGGCGAGGTCGGTGAAGGACTTGTCGAAGAGGAGCAGGAAGCGGCGGCGCGCCGCCGAGGCGACGCGCAAGTCCTCCTGGTCCTCGCGGTCCCTGGTGTCCACGTAGCGGAAGGAGACGATGTCGACCTGCTTGCCGTCCACCTGGACCACGAAGTCCTCGGAGCGCAGGCCCGGCACCGCCCGGCCGCTCCCATCCGCGACGAAGACCGGCAGCAGGACGACCGAGACGTCGGTTCCGAACACGGGGGGTGTGGCCGGGCCGGCGGCGCGCACGCCGGCTCGCGAGGACGCCGACCAGCACAGAACCGCCGCCACGAACGCGAGCCCGGCGGCGCGACGCCGAAGATGCATGGATGCCCCTTTATTCGATGATCACCCATGCGAACACGGCGCGCCCCCGCCTGTAAAGACACTTCTGGGCGAGGACGCTAGTCCCAGGCTCCCATGGGTCATTTGATTCAAGCCGTTGAAACGCACATTCGTGCGGTTGGATTAATCGCCCACGTCTCCATCGACAGTCCGGAATCGAGGTACAGCATAACTCATTGTAAATAAACGCTCTATATGAATCTGGCTCCTGACCACCAGGCTGGCACGCATGTTGACAGTACTGAAGCAACCGTTTCAGTTTTCGTTGTCAGCGATGTCGTGGCCGTTTTCCGAAAACGGAGGAACTTCGGTAATGAGAAAGAGTCTATTCCTCGCTCTGGCCGTTCTGATCGCCTTCGCGGGCGTCAGCCAGGCCCAGATTGCGGGGGGCAACCTTTACGGGTCGGTGAAGGACGAGTCCGGCGCCGTGCTGCCGGGTGTGTCCGTCAATCTGTCCAGCGACCTGGGCAAGAGGGCCGCCGTGACCGGTCCGGATGGTACGTTCCGCTTCCTGAACCTGGAGCGGGGCAACTACACCGTCACCGTGTCGCTCGCCGGCTTCGCCAACGTGACTCGCAACGTCCGCATCGTCACCGGCGAGAACGTCGAGGTCGCCCTGGCGATGAAGGTCTCGGGTCTCCAGGAGACCGTCAGCGTCACCGCCGACACGCCGCTGGTGGACACCAAGAAGCGCGGCACCGCCACCACGATGACCACCGAAGAGCTGACGCAGGTCCCGAACGCACGCGACCCCTGGGCCGTGCTGAAGAACGTGCCCGGCATCCTGATCGACCGCGTCAACATCGCGGGCAACGAGAACGGCCAGCAGGCGAGCGTCGCCGGCAAGGGCTCGGACTCGGGCGACAAGATGTGGAACATCGACGGCATGGTCATCACCGACATGTCGGCCACCGGCGCCTCGCCGACCTACTTCGACTTCGACGCCTTCCAGGAGATCGCGGTCACCACCGGCGGCGCCGACCTGCAGGTCCAGACCGGCGGCATCGGCATCAACATGACCACCAAGCGCGGCTCGAACGCCTTCCACGGCAGCGCCCGCATGTTCATCGCCCACGACGACCTCTCCTTCAACAACACCCCCGACTCGCTGGCCAACGACTCGCGCCTGCAGGGCGGGCTCGCCACGGGCAAGGGCGACCACCTGCAGCAGATCACGGACTACGGCTTCGACCTCGGCGGTCCGCTCGTCAAGGACAAGCTGTGGTTCTACGGCACCTACGGCAAGCAGGACATCCGCAACGTGCGCCTGACGCAGACCTACGACAAGACGCTGCTGCCGTCCTACAACTTCAAGGTGAACTGGCAGGCGAGCCAGGACACGATGGTGAGCGCCTTCTACTTCCTGGGCAGCAAGCAGAAGTTCGGCCGCGGCGTCGGCTTCCCCGTCCTCGAAACCGACGAGTTCCTGTGGAACCAGGACAACGCGTTCGTCGACGGCGGCCTGCCGGGCGGCCTGTGGAAGGCCCAGATCGACCACACCTTCTCGCCCAACTTCTTCGTGTCGGCGAAGGCCGCGTACTACGACACCGGCTTCGGCCTGTTCCCGCGCGGCGGCCTGGAGCAGACCTACACCATCGACTACGTCCGCGGCGAGGCGATCGGCTCCTACCAGCAGTACCAGGCGATCCGGCCGCAGAAGGTGCTGAGCGTCGACGGCAACTACTTCTTCGAGGGCATGGGCGGCAACAACGAGCTGAAGTTCGGCTTCAGCGTGCGCGACATGAAGACGATCAGCACCAGCGCCTACGGCGGCGACCAGCTCGCGGGGATCATCAACAGCCCGACGGACAAGGTCGCCTACGTGTGGCGCAACGGCGCGACCGAGTACGGCGGGAAGTACTTCAGCGCCTACCTCGGCGACGTGCTGACCAAGGACCGCTTCACGCTGAACGCCGGCGTGCGCTGGGACATGCAGAACGCGAAGAACTTCGCGAGCGAGGCTCCGGCCAATACCGCCTTCCCGAACGTCGTCCCGAGCGTGGCCTTCGACGGCAACGACAGCAACCTGATCGAGTGGAACACGATCTCCCCGCGCGTCGGGCTGAGCTACGCGCTCGACGAGGCGCGCAAGACGGTGGTGCGGGCGTCCTACGCGAACTACGCCGACCAGCTCTCGTTCGGCTGGGTGGCCCGGGAGAACCCGATCTCGTACGGCTTCCTGGCCTACTCCTGGAACGACCTCAACGCCGACCGCTTCGTGCAGCCGGGCGAGGTCAACCTGAACGACTTCCTGTACAGCTTCCGCATGAACCCCGCGAATCCCGGGGACGTCTCGAGCACGGTCAGCAAGATCGACCGCGACCTCAAGCCGAAGCGCGACCACGAGGTCGTGATCGGCCTCGACCGTGAGATCGGCTCGAACCTGGCGGTGGGCTTCGCCTACACCTGGCGCAAGGCCAACGAGTGGGCCTACCAGCCCCGTCTCGGCGGCGCCTGCTCGGGCGAGCCGACCGTCGGAAGCTGCCGCATCATCCAGCCGGGCGAATACGTCCGCAACGCGCCGTCCACGGCGAACGGCTACACCGCCTTCACCTACTCGCCTCCCGCGGCTCTGGTCACGGCGGGCGCCGGCGGGCGCCTCACCACCAACGCGCCGGGCTACCACACGACCTTCAACGGCATCGAGCTGACGGTCACCAAGCGCCTGTCGAACAAGTGGATGGGCCGTGTCGCCTTCTCCTGGAACGACTGGACCGACCACTGGGACGGCACGCCTTACTCGCTGAACGCCGACGGCGGCAACCCGACGCGGACCGAGAACGATCCTCTGGAGCAGGGCGGGCCGGTCACGCTGCTCTCCGGCGGCTCGGGCAAGGCGAGCTTCTACAGCGTCGTGCCGTGGCAGCTCTACGCGAACGCTCTCTACCAGGGCCCCTGGGGCCTCGACCTGTCCGGCGCGCTCTTCGCCAAGAAGGGCGGCATCTATCCGGTCAACCTGCGGCTGAGCGGCGGTTCGGACGGCGCCAACTCGGCCCTGGCCACCGCCTCGATCGACGAGCTCACCTACCCGGACGTCTGGAACTTCGACATGCGCCTCGCCAAGACGTTCAAGATGGGCAACAAGGCCGGACTGACGCTCTCGGCCGAGTGGTTCAACGTGTTCAACAGCTCGACGGTGCTCTCGCGGTCTCGCCAGGCGAACAGCAACGCGACGTTCCTCAACACCAGCCAGGGAGCAGAGCCGGGTCTGGGCCGGATCGAGGAGATCCTCGCTCCGAGCACCTTCCGTCTCGGCGCGCGCTTCACCTTCTAGCCTCTCTTCGGCTGGAAGCGCTCAACGGCCCCGGGGCCTCGGCCCCGGGGCCGTTCGTTTTGTGGTCTATCCTGCGATCGTGCGCCCGCGAGGGGCCGACGGGCGGGGCGCCGTGTCTGAGGTCTTCGATGCCCACGTGTTTCGAACGAGCAGCTCCGGCAGCCGATGGCGCGTAGCTCCGGCGCCGTTGGAAAGCCACCGACCGTCCGCGGCGGGCGGTCCCGCTGGCCGACCGCAATCGCGCTCGCCGTCGCGGCTGCGCTCGGCCTGGTGCTCCTGGCTCGGCGAACCCCGACACCCCCGAACCTGCTGCTGGTCACGATCGACACGCTGCGCGCCGATCGCGTCTCTGCCTTCGGCTACGGCCATGCCACGACGCCGGTGCTCGACGGGCTCGCGGCCCGCGGAGCCCGCTTCGCGAGGGCGCAGAGCGCGTCCCCGCTGACGGGGCCCTCGCACGCGACGATTCTGACCGGGCACTATCCGCCGGTGCACGGCGTGCGGGACAACGCGCGCTTCACGATCGCCGCGGGGAGCGCGACGCTCGCGGAGCGCCTGGGCCGCGCTGGCTACGAGACGGCTGCCTTCGTCGGGGCCTTTCCGGTCGCGGGCGCCTTCGGCTTCGCGCGGGGCTTCTCGGTTTTCGACGAGGGCTTCCACGCGACGGCGCAGGGCCAGGTCGCCGAACGTCCCGCGAACGAGGTGGCGGATGCCGCGCTGAGCTGGCTGCGCGAGCGCCGCGCGAAGCCGTTCCTCGCCTGGGTCCACTTCTACGACCCGCACGAGCCGTACGCGCCCCCGGCGGCGGAACGAGCGCGCTTCGCGCACCCCTACGACGGCGAGATCGCGTTCGCCGACGCTCAGCTCGGCCGCCTGCTGGAGGCGCTGCGCGCGGCCGGCGCCCTGGAGCAGACGCTCGTCGTCGTCGTCTCCGACCATGGCGAGGGCCTCGGCGAGCACGGGGAATCGACCCACGGCCTGCTGCTCTACGAATCGACGCTGCACGTGCCGCTCGTGATGGCCGGGCCCGGGATCGCGCCGGCGCGTGTCGTCGAAGACCGCGTCGGCACGATCGACGTGCTGCCCACGCTGCTCTCGCTGCTGGGCCTTCCGCGGCCTGAGGGACTGCCGGGCCGCGACCTGCGTCCGGCCCTGGCGGGGCGCAGCCTGCGTCCGGAGCCGCTCTACGCGGAGAGCCTGTACGGGCGCCTCAACTGCCGCTGGGCGCCGCTGCGCGCCTGGACCGAGGGCGGCTTCAAGCTCGTCGCCGGCCGGCACGACGAGCTGTTCGATCTGAGGGCGGACTCTCGTGAGCAGGGCGATCTCGCCGCGGCTCAGCCCGAGCGCGCCGGGCGCCTGCGCGCCGCGCTCGATCGCGCCGTCACGGCGATGGCCCCGGGCGGCGACCGCGCCGCGCCCGCGCGGCTGTCGGCCGAGCAGACGGAAGCCCTCCGCGCGCTCGGCTACGTCGCCGGCGGCGGTGGAGGCGGCGCTGTCGACGATCCGCGCCTGTCCGATCCGCGCGATCACGTGCGGGATCTCGAGCGCCTGCGCGCGCTCGGCGGGGCCGCCGGGGCGGCCGTCGGGCCGGCGCTCGACGAAGCAGTCGCCCTCGCGCGAGCAGACCCCGGCAACCCGCTGGTGCACGAAGTGGTCGCGGGCCTCGCGTTCCGAAGCGGGCGGCTCGGGCTCGCCGCCGAGGCGCTGGGCCGCTTCGTGGAGATCGAGCCCGAGCGGGGCGACGTGCTCGCGCGCCGCGGCGACCTGCTGCGGACGCTCGGCCGGCTCGAGGAGGCGGAGCGCGACCTGCGCCGGGCGATCACCCTGGGGTCCGCCGCGGCCGCAGCGGCCCGTGTGGCGCTGGCCGAAACGCTGATCGCGCGGGGTCAGCTCGCGGAAGCGGAGTCGCTGCTCGCGGCGGTGCTCGCTCGGGCTCCGCGCGACCGCGCCGCGCTCGTCGCACAGGCGCGCCTGCGGCAGGCGCAGGGGCGGCCCGAAGAGGCGCTGGCAGGGCTCGAGGCCGCGGCACAGGGCGGCGACGCCGAGGCCGTCCTGGAGCTCTCGGAGGCGCTGGCGCAGGCGAGCCGGCCGCTCGCCTCACGTCAGGCGGCGGAGCGCGTGCTGGCTGCCTCGCCCGTGCACCCGTGGGCGCTGGCGCTCGTCGGGCACGCGCTCGCAGTCGAAGGCCGCCGCGCCGAGGGCGAGGCGGCGCTGCAGCAGGCCTTGCGCGCGGGGCCGCGGCGCCCCCAGGTCTGGCTGCGCCTGGCTGCGGGCTTCGAGGCTGCCGGGCGCGGCGATCTCGCCCGCCGCTGCCGCAGCGAGGCGGGCGCCACGCGGTGGCCGGTGCGACAGTGAGCCGAGCGCGACGATCCTCGCCCCGGCGTGCCGCCCGGCCACTCGCGCGCCCGTCGTCGGCGAGCAGCCGGCGAGTGGAGCCTGGAGCAGCGGCTGTGATGGAATGAAGGCCCACGCATGACGCTCCTCGCACTCGCTCTCGCCGCGGCCACGGCGGCGCCCCAGGCCACGGCCGCGGCTCCCGCCTCGGCCCCGAACCTGCTGCTCGTCACGATCGACACGCTGCGCGCCGACCGCGTCGGGGCCTACGGCTGGGCTCGCGCCGCGACACCGGCGCTCGACCGGCTCGCCCGCGAGGGCGTCCTGGTCGAGGACGCGGTCGTGCACGTGCCGCAGACGCGGCCGTCGCACGTCTCGCTCTTGACCGGGCTGTTGCCTTACGAGCACGGGATCCGCGACAACTTCTCGCCGCCGCTCGAGAAGCGCTTCGTCACGCTGGCCGAACGCCTGCGCGCCGCCGGTTACGCGACCGGTGGTTTCGTCGGCGCCTATCCCGTGTCGGCCGACTCCGGCCTCGACCGGGGCTTCGAGCGCTTCGACGATCCGTTCGGGAGCGCGGGCAAGCGGGCGGGCCGCGAGGAGCGCAGCGAGCGTCGCGGGGGCGAGGTCACGGACGCCGCTCTCGGCTGGTTGAAGGGGCAGGGGCAACGACCCTTCTTCGCGTGGGTGCACCTGTTCGACCCGCACTGGCCGTACGAACCGCCGGCGCCCTACCGCGAGCGCTTCGCGCAAGACCCGTACGACGGGGAGGTGGCCTACGCCGACTCCCAGGTGGCGCGCCTGCTGGAGTGGCTGGACCGGTCGGGCCGGGCCGCCCGCACCCTGGTCGTCGTGACGTCGGACCACGGCGAGGGCCTGGGCGATCACGGCGAGGACGAGCATCTGCTCTTCGTCTACGACACCACGTTGCGCGTGCCGCTGGTGCTGCGCCAGGCCGGCGCCCTGCCGGCGGGCCGGCGCGTGAAGGGCCAGTTCCGCGGCATCGACCTGTTGCCGACGCTGCTCGAGCTGCTCGGGCAGCCGGGGCCCCGGCCCGCCGGGAGCGGGGCGAGCCGAGCGGCCGAGCTGCGAGCCGCCCGGGCGCTGCCCGACAACGCCGCCTACGCCGAGAGCCTGTACGGGCAGCTCCACTTCGGCTGGGCGCCGCTGCGGGCTCTGCGCGTGGAGGGCTGGAAGTACATCGCCGCGCCACGCGCCGAGCTCTACAACGTGCGGGAGGACCCCGGCGAGACGCGCAACCGGCTCGAGGATCGGGCCCAGGTGGCGAGCGCGCTGCAGCAGCGGCTGTCGGGCCTGGACCGCGGCGAGGCCCGCGCAGCGAAGGCCGCGCTCGACCCCGAGGCGAGCGAGCGCCTGGCGGCCCTCGGCTACGTCGGCGGAGGCTTCTTCGCCGGCGCGGTCTCGGGGGCCGATCCGAAGGACGAGATCGCCGAGTTCCAGCAGTACAGCCGGGAGACGAGCCGGGCGATCCGCCTGTTCCGGGAGGGCAAGTACCCGGCGTCGGCGCGCCTGCTGCAGACGCTGGCCCTCCCGGTCCCGATCGGGGACGGCAAGCTGAAGGAGCGCAAGTCCTTCAACGTCTCCCTGTACCTGGGCCGCAGCCTGCTCGAGATGCGGCGCTTCGGCGAGGCGATCGGGCCGCTCGCCGACGCCATCGCCCTGAGCCCCTCGTCGACGCCGAGCCACCTCTACCTGGCGCGCGCCCAGGCCGGTGCGGGGAGGAGAAGCGACGCCCTCGCGACGATCGCGCGCGGACTCGAGCTCTCTCCCGCCAACGCCGACATGCATCATCTGAAGGGCCGCCTGCTCCTGGCCGGCGGGGACGCGGCCGGCGCTCGCGCCGCGCTCGAGCAGGCGGCGCGGCTCGACCCTCGCAACGCCCTCGTGCAGGTCGACCTCTCCGGGCTGGCACGCGGCCATGGCGAGATCCCGGCAGCGCTCGCCGCCGCGGAGCGCGCGATCGCTCTCGAGCCGCGCGCCCCCCAGGGCCACGTCGCCCGCGGGCTGGCGCTCGGGGCGCTGGGACGCGAGGCCGAGGCCGAGCAAGCTTTTCGCAAGGCGCTGGAGCAGGATGCCGACGACCCCGACGCGCTGTTCTTCCTGGCGGCCGTCGAGCTGCGCAGCGGCCGGGGGGAAGCCGCGGCAACGCTCCTCGAACGGCTCCTGACGCGAGCGCCCGACTACCCTGGGGCCCGCGAGACGCTGGCGCTCGCTCAGCGGACCGCGCCGGCGGCGACGGCAACGCCGCCGCCAGCGGGCGGCGTTCAACTGCGTCTGCTGCGTGCCGCCGACCGCGCCTCGGCGGAGGCCGCGGCGGCACGGGCGGCGGCGGGCGAGGACTTCGCCGCGCTGGCGCGGGAGCTGTCGAAGGACCCGTCCGCTGCGCGCGGCGGGGACCTCGGCGTCGTGAAGCTGGCCGACCTCGCCGAGCCGCTGCGCTCGCTGGCCGCCGGCCTCGAACCCGGCCAGCTGAGTCCCGTCCTCGAGACGCCCGCCGGCTACGTCCTCCTCAAACGCGAGAAGTAGGGCGCTCGCGCCTCAACGCCCCGCTCCGGCGTGACCCACGCCGCCGCCCTTCGGCTGAAGCCGGCGACGATCTGCCTGTCGTCCGTCGCGGGTGGGTCCGACCATCGCGCGTGCTAGCCTGCGAGAAGTCCCACTCATGCCGATGCGCTGGCTCGTGCTCCCTCTCGCCGTGTCGCTCGTGGTGCCGCAGGCGCCCGAGGTGCCCGTCATCCCGATGCGCACGGAGATCGTGCACGTCGAGGCGGTCGTCACCGACAAGCGCGGCCGGCCGGTCCTGGACCTGAGGGCGGACGACTTCCATCTTTATGAAGATGGGAACCCAGTGCCGATCGTCGCCTTCGAGGCTCCGACCGGCGGCTCGGGGCCGCCTCTCGGGCCCGAGCCTTCCGCCTCGCCCGCAGCCGCGCCGCCCGCGGGCGTTGCGGCCGCGGCCGCAGAGCCCCCGCTTGTCGTGGTCTACCTCGACGCGCCCAACCTGACGCCGGCCGGCCTGCGTCGCTCGCTCGACCGCCTCGCGCAGCTTCTCGAGACCCAGATCGCCGCCGGCCTGCGCGTGCTGATCCTGGCCGAGCGCCGCGGCACGCGCGCACTGACACCGCTGACCAGCGATCCCGCCGTCGTCCGTGGCGCCGTCGAAGAGGCGCGCAAGCTGCCCGTCCAGGGCTACTCCGTAGTCCAGGACGAGAGGGCGGTACGCGACCTCCTGCGCGACGTGGTGGCGATGGCCGAGATGACGGGCTCCTGCGCCGACGCGCTCGGCCAGATGCAGTCCGTCGTCCGGCAGCACGCCGAGATCCGCCGGCACCAGATCGACGACACGCTGGGCCGGCTCGGCAACGTGGCCTCGGCGCTCGGCACGCTGCCCGGCTCCAAGGCGCTGTTGTTCATGACCGAACGCCTCGAGCAGCGGCCCGGCATCGCGCTCTTCAGCCAGATCGGCGACATCTGCCCGCAGGTGATGGACCGCGACTTCCCGCAGCTCTTCGCGGCGATGCAGGAGATCGACATGTCGGCCGGGCTGAAGCAGGCGGCCGCGCGCGCCAATGCCGCGCGCGTCACCCTCTACCCGCTCGACGCCCGGGGGCTGCCGACGCCGGGCTCGTCGGACGTCTCGTTCAGCAGCCGGCGCTACGCTCCGACAACGCGGAACGACTCGGTCCACGAGGCCAACCTGCGCGCCGGTCCCTTCATCCTGGCCGAGCAGACGGGCGGCTCGCCGGTCTTCGCCGCGAAGGCCGCGCTCAACCGCCTCTCCGAGGAGATCCGCGGCCGCTACTCGCTGGGTTTCACGCCGGGCCGCGATCCCGACGGCCGCACGCACCACCTGCGCGTCGAGCTGAAGCGCAAGGGCCTGCGCGTGCGGCACCGCGTCTCGTACCTTCACGCGGAGCCCGCCGAGCGACAGTTGAGCCGGACGCTGGCGGCGCTGCTGTTGGGCTACGAGGACGACGGGCTCGACGCGAGGATCCGGGCGGAGTTCGGGGCGCCTGAGCAGGGCGAAGCCGCGG
>JBFWVE010000003.1:0-583537 GCA_050246895.1 Vicinamibacteria bacterium
GCCAACGAAGGTCGGGTACGTGCACGTGAACGTGCACGAGTACGGCAGGCTGCGGCGCGGCTGGCCGCGTCTGCTCTCACTCCACCACCACTTGTTGCACCGTGACTTTGGCGGACGTGGCGGCCTGTAGGGCTCTTCCGTACAGTAGGAGTTGAGCCTGAGCTGATGGCTTTTGGCCGGCTTGGCCGGTTTTGTATTCGATTACCGTCCAACTGTCCGCTTCCTGGAAGGCTAGATCGATCTGGCCGACGACTCTCTCGCCGTCGAGGGAGGCGGTGATTGGGGTTTCTCTCAAGACGCGTTTGGCGCCGCGGATTCGGTCGAAGATGGGTTGCTTCAACGTGGTCAGGACCAGGGATGATGCTTTATTGGCCGTTTCCTGGTCGAGATCGTAGTCCTGGGCCAGGGCTGATGCCAATTGGCTCGTGCCTTTTCCGTCGAGGTCGGTCTTCGCGAGGATTGCGTGGACCAGTTTGCCGAAGGCCGCGGCTTTCGGGTCGGGGGCTTCCTGCTTCTGCTTCGCGGCTTCGGTCACGGCTGTGGCCCCCGCTTCTCTGTCCTTTTCCTTTGCCTGTTCGCGGCGGCGGGTGCGGGTGGCGGTCCATTGGTCCTGTGATTCCCTGGCTTGTTTCAGCTCGGGGTCGGTTCCTTCCAAGGCGTCGGCGGGACGGGGGGTTGGGTCGGCGCTCGGGGGAGGGAAATAAGAGGTCGTGTCGTGGAGGGTGACGTCTTTCGGATCGGGGGCGAGGACGGCGATCAGGGCTGGGAGGGCCCAGCTCGATTTCCAGGTCTTGTCGTGGTCGAGGGGAAGGGTCGGGAGGATCAGGTGGTCGCGGGCGCGGGTGAGGGCGACGTAGAGAAGGCGGCGCTCTTCGGCTTCGGCCTTGGTCCGCTCGACGGCTTTCTGGTCGGCGAAGCCGGGGGGCTCGAGGCGGCCGATCTTCAGCCAGCCCTCCCCCGTTCCGTGGTCGATGAAGGTCTTGTCCTTCACCTTCGTGGTCGCGAGGATGTCGGCGAGGACCACGATCGGGTATTCGAGGCCTTTGGCTTTGTGGACGGTCAGGATCTCGACGTTCTGGCCGGCCTCGTCGCCCACGGGTGAGTCGCCTTCCTCGCGCGCGTCCTTCTGCTGGTCTTCCAGGAAGCGGACGAAGCCGCGCAGGGTGGCGGGGCCGGCGGCTTCGTAGGACTGCGCCAGCTCGGCGATCTTCCAGACGTTGGCGACGGCCTGGATGCCGTCTTTGCCGAGCAGGAAGCCGGGCAGGGCGCGGGTGGCTTCGAAGAGGGCGCGCACGACGGCGCTCGGGGGCTCGATGCGGCGGGCGCGGTGGAGCTTCTTCAGGATCTCCAGGGCCTGGGCGACGGGGCCGTCCTGCGTCTTCTCTGGGAGCGGGGCGTTGAAGTTCAGGGTGCCGCCGCGGGCGACGAAGGCGGCGAGGTCGTGGTCGGAGAGGCCGAAGAAGGGCGAGCGCAGGGCCTGGACGAGAGCCAGGCGGTGGGCGGCGTTGTCGATCGCCGTCAGCACGGCGCGGAGAGCCGCGACTTCCCCGCGCTGGTGATAGGCCTTGCCGCCGACCAGGCGATAGCCGATCTTGCGGGCCCGGAGCGCTGTCTCGAGGTGCTCGACGCCGGTGAGATTGCGGACCAGCAGGCCGATGTCGCCGGGGCGGGCGGGGCGGATCCGGTCGCCGTCGCGGACGCTCCAGGGGCGGGTCTCGGTGATCTCGTGGACGAAGCCGGCGATGGCGGCGGCCAGCAGCGGGCGCACGGTGTCGACGCTGTCGGGTTTCTCTTCCTTGTCGATCAGCTCTCGTGGGACCGGCAAGGAGATCACGCGGGCGCCGTCGGGGGCCACCTCGGAGCGCTCGGGGCGAAGGTGCGTGGGCTCGGGGTCGTTGGCTTCGTCGGTCCGGAAGATCCTGTCGAAGCGGGCGTTGACGAAGCTCAGGATCGAGGGGACGGTGCGGAAGTTCGAGGTGAGGCGCAGGACTTCCCCACCGGTCTTCTGGATGCAGTCCTTCGCGCGCTGGTAGATGCCTAAGTCGGCGCGGCGGAAGCGATAGATCGACTGCTTCGGGTCGCCGACGAGGAAGAGCTTGCCGGGCTTGGGTGTCGCTTCGGTCCAGCTCGATGCCGGTTCGGTCTCCGGGTCTTCGGCGAGGAAGAAGGCGATCTCGACCTGCAGCGGGTCGGTGTCCTGGAACTCGTCGATCAGCAGCGCGTCGAAGCGGGCCTGGAAGTAGCGTCTCACGGCCGTGTCGTTGGCGAGGACGTTGCGGGCTTCTAGCAGCAGGCCCTGGAAGTCCACCAGGGCGTCGCGGCGCTGGCGCTCGGTGAAGAAGTCGAGGAAGTCGGCCAGGCGGTTGCGCAGGTTGAGAGCGACCTGCTGCTGGGCCGCGATCTCGAAGGCTTCCTTCTCGTCTCGCAGGGCCTTCAGCTCGTCCTTGACGGCCTTCAGGGCTTCCTTGTCGTTCCAGCCTTTCTGAGCGCCTTTGTTCCAGGTGATCTTCATCGAGAGCAGCAGGCTGCGGAGCGCGGCGCCTTCGGCGCGTCTGGCGCGGTCGGCCGCGCCCTTCGTGGCCTGGATGTTGGCGAAAGCGCCGTCGTTCTCGTCGATGCAGTGGCTTTCGAGCTGGCTCAGGCGGCGGGCGGATTCGGTCAGTCTGGCTCTGAGCTTGTGCGGGTCCTGTTGTGTTCCCTCCGGGCCTTTCTTACCCAGGACGTCGCGCTCGGCGACGACGCTGCGGGCGGCTTCGCGCAGGTCGTCGAGGCTCGTGCCGAGGTGGAAGGCGTCGAGGAAGGCCGGGTCGCCGGTCGTCAGCCGCGCGTCGATCCAGTCGGCCCAGGCTTCGTCGAAGCTGCGCTGGCCGCGGACGTCGGCGGCGACGCGGAACTCGGGGTCGAGGCCGGCTTCGAAGGGGCGTTCTTTGAGAATGGCCAGGGCGAAGGAGTGGATGGTCGAGACCATCGCGCGGTCGAGGCTGGCGGCGGCGGCCTTCAGCCGTTCGTGCTCTTCTCTCGCCTGCTTCGTGTCCTTGCCGTCCTGCTTCGCGGCCGCGGCTTCCAGCTCGTCTCTCAGCCGCAGCTTCAGCTCGCCGGCGGCCGGGTCGGTGAACGTGATCGCCGCCAGACGGTCGATGGTGGCCCGTCCGCTCTTGATGAGCGCGACGATCCGGCCGATCAGGACGGTGGTCTTGCCGGTCCCAGCCCCGGCTTCGAGCAGGAAGGTGGTGTCGAAATCGGTGACGACACGGTCGCGGACGGATTGATCGGCTGGGGGTTTCATCCTGTCGCCGCCGTTCCGTGCACGTTCACGTGCACGTGCACGTCCACGATCTTCGCTGGTTGTACTTCGAAGGGCCGGTGATTCCGTAGTCGTACAACCGCAACCCCGACCCTTCGAAGCCCAGCCAACGAAGGTCGGGTACGTGCACGGGCACGGGCAGGTGTACGGCCGGCGGTGGTGCCCTGCCAGATTCGGCCGCTGCTGCAAGTGGTCGAGCGGTATGATCTGAAACTACGGGAGCGGTCGTGAAGGACTATCACATCAACATCTTCTGGAGTGACGAGGACCAGGGCTACATCGCCGATGTGCCCGATCTCGAGGCCTGCTCCGCGTTCGGCAAGACGCCGGCGGAAGCGCTGGCCGAGGTCGAGCAGGCGAAGGCAGCCTGGCTCGAAGCGGCTCGTGCCGAGGGTAAGCCGATTCCCCCGCCGCGGTATCGCCCTGCGAGTACCCGCACGGCATAGCGAATGAGCGATCAGGGTTACGCGATAGTCATCGAGAACGCTGGCGGGAACTTCTCCGCCTACTCGCCTGACCTCCCGGGTTGCGTCGCGACGGGCGCCACGCCCGAGGAGACCGAGAGCCGGATGCGGGAGGCGATCGAGCTCCACCTGCAGGGCTTGGCGGAGGATGGGCTGCCGATTCCGCCCAAGAGTCGGCGCTGAGGCAGGGCCCATGGGAGATCCTAACGACCGCGGCGGCAGCCCCATCGTCGTCTCGCCCTCTGGCGTAGGGATGGCCGCCATGCCGTCCGAGGAGCTGATGGAAAGGCTCCGGGCCGGCAAAGCCGCGCTCCACGCCAGGCATTCCGCTCTGTCGCTGCGCGAGAAGGTCCGGCTCGTGATGGAGCTGCAGCGGATCATGCTTCCGCTGATCGCGAAGCAGCGGCCGCTCCGGTCCTGGGAAAAGCCCTGGGATCTCGAGCCGTAGCCAGCAGGCCAGTTCCTTCGAAGTTCAGCCAACGAACGGAGGCCACCGGCCCTTCGAAGTACAGCCAACGAAGATCGTGGACGTGTACGGGCACGGGCACGTGTACGTGCCTGCGAACGTATAATCACTGCATGGCGGGCAACGAGATGAAGATCCTCGGTCGGCGAAAGCCGAGCTCCGGGGGGCTCCAGGCCGCGGCGCCTCTGCTCGATCTCGTCATCCGCTTGCGCGGGTCCAAACCGTTCATTCCCAAGGGCGTTCATCGCTTCAAGACTTTCGAAGAGAGTGAAGCGTGGTCGATCCGGATGATGGCGCGCCGCTCGAGTCACGACCGGCTCGACTAGAAGACCTCGTCGCGCTCTGCGACGCGCTCAATCGCGAAGGCGCGAAGTACGTCGTGATCGGCGGGATGGCGATCATCCAGGCGGGTTTCGTGCACGCGACCGAGGACATCGATCTCCTCGTCGACACGGCTCCCGACAACCAGGACCGCGTGCGCCGCGCGCTCCGGACCCTCCCGGACCGGGCGATCGACGATATGCGCGAGACGGATCTCGACACGTACGTCGTGGTTCGGGTCGCGGACGAGATCGTCGTCGATTTGCTCAAGTCCGCCTGCGGGATCGAGTACAGCGAAGCTGCCGAGTCGGTCGATCTCGTGACCATCGACGGTGTACAGATTCCGTTCGCGAAGCCCGAGCTGCTCTGGCGGACGAAGCAGACGGTCCGCGAGAAGGACCGACAGGACAGGGTGTTTCTCGCGCAGAGACTCGGGCGCTCCGAATAGCGCTCTCGAGCCGTGGCCAGGGAGGGGCGGCCGGCACTTCGAAGCTCAGCCAACGAACGGGGGCCACCGGCCCTTCGAAGTACAGCAAGCGAAGATCGTGGACGTGGACGTGCACGAGCACGGGCACGTGTACGGCTAGCGGCCGTCACTTGATTTGCCTCAGCGTCTTGATCGGGGCCAGTCTTGGGTCGTCGGTCTTTCGCCTGGCGCGTTGTTCGCGCCAGGGGCCGCAGAGGTCCTTGTAGTCGCAGAAGAGGCAGTTGTCGGCGACTGGGGGGAAGACGCCCGCTTGGGCGAGTTGGTCGAGATTCTCGAGGACCGTCCGGAGGGTGGCGCGGTTCTCATGCGTGTTCTCGCAAGCTTTGTCCTGGAACCCGCCCTTCTCGGTCGCGTAGCGATAGACGGCGCGCGTGACCTCGTGGTTCGGATACAGGCTCTCGGCGGCGAGGTTGTAGAGGACGAGTTGGACCTCGGTGCCGCCTTTCAGATCTTCCCCTTCGTCGTAGTAGTAGCCGCCGGTCTTGTAGTCCACCACGCGGACGCGGTCGGGGTTCTTCGCGAGGTCGACGCGGTCGAGCTTGCCGCGGAAGCGGACCTCGCGGCCGTCGCCGAAGGCGAAGGCGACGTCGGAGAACTCCTTTTCGAACTCGGAAGGGACGAAGCCGTCGTCCGACCCGGCTTCGACGCGCAGGGTTTCGTCGAGGTCGCGCACCATGTCGATCTCGAGCGGGTCGAGGAGCGAGCGGTGGACGACGACGCCTTCCGCCGCGGCTTCGTCGAGCACGGTCGCGATCACGCGGCGTGCGAGGGCCTGGGCGGCGGACAGGTTCTCCGCCGTGACCGGCAGGGCTTTCTGTTCTGCCAGCTCGCGGAACAGTCGCTCCAGCGCTTCGTGATAGATGCTCCCCCTCTGCTTCGCGTCGGGCTGATAGACGCGGCCAGGTTCTTCCCAGGGGTTGAGACGCAGGCCGCGGTCGAGGAAGTGCCGGTACGGGCAGGAGGCGAAGTTCTGGACGCGCGTGGCCGAGGCCGTTCCTTCGAGGCGCAGACCGGCGGCCCAGGCCGCCACGGTTGCGTCCGAGAGATCGAGGACGCCGTCCCATTCGGTGAGGCCGCGGTCGAAGGACGCGGCCTCGGCGCGCAGGGCGCGAGCGAGGTGCGGGGCGTCGTCGAGCAGATGGCGGGCCGCGCCCTTCCTGCCCGCCGAGACGAGGCTGAGGTCGCGTTCGAGGAGGTCGAGAGCGACGGCCGGGTCGTCGGGCCAGGCGCGGCCGAGGACGGTGGCGCCGCCGTCGGCCAGCGCGAGCAGGTCGGCGGTGCGCAGGGCCCGGCCCTTCGCGCGTGATGTGGCCTCGAGCAGGAAGCTCGAAGGCACCGAGTCGTTGCCGCTCGCGTCGACGCGCGGCCAGCTCATCACGAGGCCCTCGGTCGCGGCGTGGAGTGCGTTCTCGAAGAGCCGGCGCTCCTTCGCGAGGCCGTCCACCGTCGTGTGCAGCGCGGGATCGAGCGCGCGGCGCTCGTCGTCGAGGAGAAGCGGGTCGGGTCGAACGGGAGCCGGGAAGCGGCGCTCGGCAAGGCCAGGGACGAAGACGCGGCGGAAGCGCAGACCGGCGGCGGCCTCGATCGAGCCGACGAAGACGCGCGCTTCGCCCAGCTCGCCTTCGCGGTAGGTCTGGCTCGCGAGCAGGTCCTGAACCCTGGCGACGAATTCGGCTCGCCTCGGCGCCGGCGCGTGGGCTGCCAGCGGGCGCAGAGCGCGCTCGAGGCGCTCTCTCACGGCGGCGCCGCCCCGGATCCAGCGCGCGAGCAGGGCGAGCGTGGCGTCGAGGTAGGTTCCCCAGCCCGCGTCCTCGGGGAAACCTGCGAAGTCGGTCGCGAGCTGCTCGATCACGCGCCGCAGGCCGCCGATCAGGCGCACGTCGCGCTCGTCGTCGGGATCGCGCTCGTAGCGCTCGGCCATGGCGCGCGCGTTCTCCTCGGCGCGGTCGAGGCCCGTGCGCCACTCGGCGAGACCGGAGACGATGCCGGCGCGGGCCGTCAGGCGGTCCCAGCCGGCCGCGCTGGGCTCGGCGTCCTCGCCCAGGATCTCGTCCCACGGGGCCTGGGCGGTGGTCAGGAACTCCATCACGCGGGCGCGCTCGAAGTCGCGGTCGAGGAGATCGAGCAGCAGGCTCAGCGCGCGGGCGGCCGCGTCCACGCGCGGGGTGCCTTCCAGGAACAGCGCCGGGATGCCGGCGCGCTCGAAGGCGGCGTCGAGGGCGGCGGCGGCCGGGCCGGCGTTGCGCATCAAGACGGCGACGTCGCCGTAGCCGAGGCCCGGGTCGTCGTCGATGGCCTCGAGGATCAGGCGCGCGATCTCGACGGCTTCGAGATGCTCGCCCGAGGCGGCGAGGACCTTCATCTGTTTCAGCGCGGGCGGCTCGCCGTCTGGAGCTGCGAGGCGCCTGACGTCGCAGTGCTTCGCGAGGCCGGCGAGGAATGCCGTGATCGCCGGTGACGGGTCGTCGAGGGGCGTGACGACGACGGCGCTCACGTCCTTCTGCTCGCCCGCCGCCTCGGCTGCTCGGCGGAAGAGCGCGGCGCGCGGGACGAGGCGCGCCTGGGCCAGGCGCTCGCGCAGGCCCCGGGCGAGTCTTGCGAGAAGCTGCAGGCGCTCGGGCGCGGCGGATGTCGGGGCCAGCGCGCCGAGGGCTTCGGGCGCGACGCCGGCCGCGTCGAGGTCGCGCAGCGTGCGCAGGGCCGCGGGGGCGAAGCCGCGGGTTGCGATCGCCGCCTTCAGGTAGGCGGGCAGATCCTCACGCTGCGCCTCTTCGCGCAGGGCCGCCAGGATCATCGCCAGCTCGGCGAACTCGGGCGCGGGCCGCTCGCCGGTTGCGAGAGCTTCCGGCTCGAGGATGCGCCAGGCCAGGTCCTCGGCCCGCGAGAGGCGGACGGCGAAGTGGCCGCTGTCGGCGAAGATGCGCCGGCTGAGCCATTGGCCGAGCAACGGCGTCGGCACGATCACTTCGATCGGGCGGAACGCATCGTCGCGGCGCAGGTCGCGGATCGCGGCCTCGAGTTGTTCGACCAGGGCGTTGGTCATCTAGCCGATCCGTGCCCGTGTCACGTGCACGTCCACGTGCCCGGACTTCGCTGGCTGTACTTCGAAGGGCTCTCTGCCTCCGTCCCTTCGAAGCTCAGCCAACGAAGATCGTGTACGTGCACGAGCACGTGGACGGAGACGGGCCATACCCTCGAACCCCAAGGAAAACGTGGACGGACTATAAGGGGCGGCGTCTACAATCAGCACCTCGGAGGCCGGATGGCGAGGGGCAAGACGAGGGACGTCTTCGGCTGCATGGCCGACGACACCGAGGTCGCGGACGATATCGAACGGCCGCTGTGGACCGAGGAGGGATGGAAGGCATTCCTCGATGAGTCCGCGGCGCAGCTCCTCAGTCCTGCGGCGCCTCGGCCCAAAGGACCGGCCCCGCGAGGGACAAACCAGCTCCTCGATGCTCGGTCAGCGAGGCGTCGGAGGCGGAGGTAGGGCCGGGTCCTTCGAAGCGCAGCCAACGAAGGTCGTGGACGTGCACGAGCACGTGCACGTGCACGAGAAGGCAGAAGCTAGGAGCGGGCGCCTCGTCTGCGCTTGTCGCGAGAGAGGGCGTGGCCCCAGCTTTCCAGGAAGGCGGCGATGAAGGCGCGGGCGCCGGCGGGCTCGGCGACTTCCGGGGCCAGGGCCATCGCGACAGAGAGAGCGACGTGGTAGCCCTCGGAGCGCGAGGCCAGGGCGCGGCGATAGGCGGCGTGGGCGGTGTTGACGAAGACGGTCGATTGCGAGAGGCGGCCGATGTCGGGGAGGTCCTCGCGCTGCTCGAACTCGATGGTCAGGCGGTAGCGCTGGGGGCTCCTGCCCGTTCCGCCGTCGAGAGGGGCGCGCTCGTCGAGCGGGGCTGGCGCCTCGGCGGGTGACGGCTCGGCGGCTTCTGGCGTCGCGCCCGACTCGGGGGCCGGTTGGAGGTCGGAGGGCGAGGCGGAGTCGCGCGCGGCCGCTTCCCGTTCGCGCGCGCCGTCCACTCCGCGCACGCTGCGCGCGCTCCCGCCGTCTCCGCCGCCAGGCAGCCGCGTCTGGCCACCGGCGCGCCGCTCGACGAGCGGAGCCAGGGCCGGGAAGTCCTTGGTGAGATCGACGAGCACGGCTTCGAGGTCTCGCTCCAGCGGGCGCGCGGCGCGGCGGCGAGCCTCTTCCTCCGGGTCGCGGCCTTCGCCCCAGGCACGCAATTGGCCGCCCACGGCCTGCTGGATCGCCTTGCGGACGCCGAGATAAAGCATGCCGCGCGCGCCCGAGCGCAGGAAATCGGCCTTGTTCAGCGTCAGAGCTTCGGCGAGCACGGGGGCTTCGATCAGACCGCCGACGTGGTCCGGGGCGAGCGGGGTGAGGCCGAGCCAGTCCCAGCCGCGGCGGATCACCTTGCCGAGCGTGCTGATCGCGACGCCGCGGCGGTCCTCCGGCAGCGGAACGGAGGAGCGCCAGAGGACCCCGTGCGCGCAGGGGCGACGTTTGCGCGGCAGGACGACGTCGAAGGCAGCGCCCTCCCCCTCTGCGGCCTTCTCGAGCGCACGGCCGTTGAGACGGATCGCCACGCCCTCCGGATAATGCTCGGCGAGGGCCGCGTCGAAACGGGTGTCGAGCAGAGGCTCGAAGTGCTGGCGCAGCGTGGTCTCGATGAAGCCTTCGTCGAGCAGCGGCGAGAGCGGGTTGCGCAGGCGCAGGCAGACGCCGGTGCCGGGGCCTGTGACGACGCCAGGCGGATCGACCCAGCGCCAGGGGGCGCGGTGGCGGGAGGCCAGCTTCCAGCGTGTGGCGATCTGCTTCGTCCCCTTGCGGGTCTCGGTGAGCACTTCCTCGCAGGCCAGCAGGCCCAGCTTGATGCCGACGCCGGCGAAGCCGATGCCTTCGCCGCGAGTCTTCGAGCTGGCGGCGATGTCGTGGTAGCGGCCCAGCTCGCGGCGGGTCATGCCGCGGCCGTCGTCGACGACGACCAGGACACTCTCGGACGGGTCGGTGCGGATCGAGATCGAGCGGGCGCCGGAGTCGAGCGCGTTGGCGACGATCTCGGTCAGGATCGTCTCTTCGAGCGCGCCCGCGTAGGCGTCGCGCAGGTCTTCGAGGAGGTGCAGGAGATCGACGCGGGTCTCGCCCATGTCAGCGAAGGGATGCTAGCGCGGGCGGCGGGCAGGACCGGCCCTTCGAAGTGCAGCCAGCGAAGATCGTGGACGTGCACGGGCACGTGAACGGCCGACGCTCGGCGAAAGGGCCCTTCGAAGCGCGGCCGACGAAGGTCGTGGGCGTGCACGTCAACGTGCACGCGCCCGTCAACGACCGGCGAAAGGCCAGGTCAGTTGGGAGAGCCAGTCGGGAGGAACCGGGCGGGATTCGAGGCCGTAGGACTCGGGCCAGGCGTCGTTCTTCGGCAGGTGGGACGAGCCGAAGAGGAGGTCGAGCCACGGCAGGTGCACGGCGAAGTTGCGGTCGCGGGCTTCGGTCGCCTGGGCGTGGTGCCAGTGGTGGAAGCGCGGGGTGACCAGGAAGGGCTCGAGCGCCGTCAGGCGGAAGCGCACGTTGGCGTGGACGAAGACGGCGTGGAAGGAGACGAAGACGAGATAGGCCTCGAGCGCGCGCTGCGAGAAGCCGAACAGGAAGAGCGGGACGAGGACCAGGCTGCGGGTGGCGAGGACGTCCACCAGGTGCAGCCGCGAGCCCGCGAGCCAGTCCATCGACTCGCTCGAGTGGTGGATGGCGTGGAAGCGCCACAGCAGCGGCACGCGGTGGAAGGCGCGGTGGACGGCGTACTGGGCGAGGTCGGCCACCAGCACGCATTCGAGAGCCTGCATCCAGAGCGGCTGCGAGCGCACCAGGCCTTGCAGGCCCGCGGGCTGCCAGAGGCCGGCGAAAGCCGTGGCCGGCAGCAGGATCAGGAAGCTCAGGGCCTGGACGAAGACGTGGCTGAAGCCGAAGTGCAGGGTGTCGGTGGTCCAGCCGGGGCGGAACGTGCCCTGTGCTTCGAGCCGGGGGAAGAGGCGTTCAAGGGGGACGAAGATGATCGCGAGTAGAAAGAGGTTCAGCAGGAACCAGTCGAGGCCGAGGGTGAGCGCCCGGTCCTGCGCGGTGTAGGAGGTCGCTTCCCCGCCGCCCAGGACGGCGGCGACGATCGCGAGGCCGCAGCCGGTGAGGCCCAGCACCTTCCGCTTGCGCAGCAGCAGGCTGACGACGCCGAAGACGAAGGCGAGGGTGATCAGGGCCTGGATCAGCGCGCGGATCGGGCCCAGCGGATAGAGCGCGCGGAAGCGCGCGGTGCTCAGCCAGTCCGGGAAATAGAGGACCACGACCCCGCCCAGCGCCAGGATGCCGAGGAAGACGCTCGAGGTGCCGCTCAGCCAGCCGCTGCCGACGTTCTCGGGCCCGTCGTCGCCGAAGACGCTTTCGAACCAGACGTCGAGCGCCGGACGGGGTTCGGGCATGGGCGAGAGTAGCAACGTAGTCGCGCACGTGCACGTCGACGAGCACGGTCTTCGCTTGCTGGACTTCGAAGGGGCGAGCCGTCTCTTCGAAGCGCAACCAACGAAGATCGTGTACGAGCACGTGCACGTGAACGGAAACGAAGGCGAGCACGAAGTTCGTGCTAGACTCGTGTTCGTGCTGGGCATGGGGTCTTGTAAGTGAAGACAAATGTGACGGTTAAGATGGACTCAACGGTACTCCGCGAGGTTCGCATGATGGCGGCCGCAGAAGGGGTTTCCGTGAGCCGGCTGCTGTCGATGCGGCTCGAGGAGCTGGTCCGGAGCCGGAAGGCCTACGAGGCCGCGCGGCGCCGTGCCGTCGCCCGTCTTCGCGAGGGGCTCGATCTCGGTTTCACGGCCCCTGGCTCCCGTGAGGAGCTGCATGAGCGATAGAGCCTTCGTCGATACGAATGTGCTCGTCTACGCGCACGACCGGTCGGCCGGCGTCAAGCACGAGAAGGCGCGCGCGCTGGTCGAGGCGCTCTGGCGCGACCGAGCGGGCGTCGTCTCGACGCAGGTCCTTCAGGAGCTGTGCGTGGCGATGAGGAAGATGAGCGCGGGCCCACCGTCGCCGCCGGATCTCGCGCGCCTGGTCGCCGACTACCTGCGCTGGGACGTCGTGGTGAACACCGGCGAATCGATCGTCGAGGCCCTCGAGATCGAGGAGCGGTTCGGGCTCTCGTTCTGGGACGCGCTGATCGTCCAGGCCGCGGCCGCATCAGGCGCTGCAACGCTGTACAGCGAGGACCTGTCTGACGGGCAGAGCTACGGCACGGTTCGCGTCGTCAATCCGCTCGCCGGATAGGGACTCGGCCGGGCTCCCGCCTCCGGGCGCCCAGGGGACGGACGAACGCCGGCTCTTCGAAGTGCAACGCGCAGCGGTTCTTCGAAGTGCAGCCAACGAAGAGCGTGCACGTGCACGTGCACGTGAACGGGCCTGCCGGGCTTGCAAGGACCCGTATACTCTCTAGCCATCGGCAACGGGTTCCGGGGTCCTAGCGTCGGGGACGGCCGGCGAGGAGGCGGGATGATCATCTCCATCATCAACCGCAGCGCGGGGGCGCTCGAGGACGAGGACCTGCAGCAGGCGATCCGCGCGGTCAACCGCCAGATCGCCGAGGATTTCGAGCCTTACTGGAGCATGGGCGCGACGCTGCGCCTGGAAGGCCACAAGGGCGGCGGGCCGCAGAGCGCCTCCGACATGCGCGGCGACGCGATCCTCTACGTCTCCAACAAGGCCGACGTCGCCGACGCGCTCGGCTATCACGAGCGCAACAATCACGGGATTCCGTACGGCTTCGTGTTCCTCGACGTGGCGAAGGAGGTCGAGGAGGACTGGCGCGTGACGCTGTCGCACGAGGCGCTCGAGATGATCGCCGACCCCGAGGTCAACCTGCTGGTGCAGGGGCCCCACCCTGAGGACCCGGAGCGGCAGGTCTTCCACTGGTACGAGGTGTGCGACGCGGTGCAGGCCGAGAGCTACGTGGTGGACGGCGTGCCGGTGTCGAACTTCGTGCTGCCGCTCTACTTCACCTCGGAGGCGGAGCCGGGCGGGCGCAACGACTTCCTGGGCCGCCGCTACAAGGGCCGCTCGCTGCAGTCGTTCGGGGTCAACCCCGGCGGCTACATCGGGTTCTTCGATCCCGAGGAGAAGGAGCACGTCACCTTCGCGCCCGATCCCGAAGCGAAGCGGCGGATGGGGATCAAGTACCGCGTCGGCAAGGCGCGTCGCGCGGTGCGGCGGGAGCTGCCCCAGCGGCGGGGCGGGGCCTCGATCGTGGTGACGCCGGCGGCCGCGCGGGCGCAGGCCTCCGCGGGCGTGACGCCGCAGCTCGAGTCGATCGTGCTGACGCTGCGCCGGCGCGAGGGCCAGCGCCGGCAGGCCCAGGAGCTGGTGCAGGACCTGCTGGGCGAGCGCTGGATCGTCGATCCCTTCGGCGACGGGCAGCTCGAGGCGCGGCCGCTCGACGCTCCCCCGCCGGCCGGCGAGGCGTGGGAGCGCGTGCGCGCGCTGCGGGCTCGCGCGGAGGTCGAGAGCGCCGAGCCGCTGTTCGCCGCCCACGTCTGCCTGACGGAGCAGCCCGAGGACACGGCGCCGCGACCGCCCGCGCTGCGGGCGTCGGGGGGCAGCGGGCCGCATCTGCCGGAGGCCGAGCAGAACCCCGTCTGGAGCCTCGAGGCGATCCGCGCCTTCGAGGCCTGGGACCTCGTGCGGGCGGGCGGCGGCGAGCCCGGGGCGGGCGTGCTGATCGGCCACCCGGACACCGGGTACACGAACCATCCCGAGCTGTGGGGCGCGGGCGGACACCAGCCGCTGCGGATCGATCTCGGCTTCGACTTCGTCCGCAACGACCCCGGCGCCGAGGACGAGCTCGAATCGTCGGGCTTCATCCCCAGCCCGGGCCACGGGACGCGGACGGGGTCGGTCATCGTCAGCCCGCCCGGACCGCCGCCCGGCCGCGGCGGCGCGCGCGTCGTCACCGGCGTCGCCCCGCTGGCCCAGATCGTGCCCCTGCGCACCGCGCGCTCGGTCGTCGTGTTCTCGACGCGCAACCTGACGCTCGCGATCCGGCGCGCGGCCGACGTCGGCTGCCGCGTGATCTCCATCAGCATGGGCGGCCTCGGCTCCGGCGCGCTGCACGACGCCGTGCGCTACGCCGTCTCGAAGGGCGCGATCGTGGTGACCGCGGCCGGCAACGAGGTCGGTTTCGTGGTCTGGCCGGCGCGTTACGAGGAGGCGCTGGCGGTGGCCGCTAGCAACGTGCGCGACGAGCCGTGGCAGGGCTCGTCGCACGGCTCAGCCGTCGACATCACGGCGCCCGGCGAGTCGGTCTGGCGCGGCGACACCAAGCGCGACGGCGCCGTCACCATCTTCGACGTCGGGATGGGCCGCGGCACCTCGTTCGCGACCGCGACCACGGCCGGGGCCGCGGCCGTCTGGCTCGGCCACCACGCCGCGCGCCTGCAGCTCCTGCCGCCCGACGCGATCGCGCCGCTCTTCCGCGCGCTGGTCCAGCAGACGGCCCGCCGTCCGCGAGGCTGGAACACGTCGGAGTACGGGCCGGGCATCCTCGATCTGTTCGCGCTGCTGCGGGCGCAGATCCCGACGAACTGCGCGGCGCCGGTCCACGCCCGCCGCGTGCGGCGCGCGGCCGCCAGCGCTCCGAAGCGGACGCCGGCGCTGCTCGACGAGCTGGCCCCGGGCTTCCCCCTCGCCGGCCCGGCCCGAGCGCTGCGCGGCAGGCGGGCCGCCGCGCCGCCGGCGACGGCCGACGACCTGCGCGAGGAGCTGACCTTCTGGGCCTGCGTGACGCCGGCGCTGCGCGAGGCCCTGCGCGGGCGCAAGCGCCGGGGCGCAGCGAAGCGCCGCGGGCGCGCGGCCGCCGCCGGAGACGACGTGCGCGACCTGCTGCTCGGCTGCCGTCCCTCGGCCGCGCTGGTGAGGGCGCTCGGGTAAACCGCGCATCAGCCGAGGCTGCCGGGGAATCAGCCGGCACTTCGGTGCGTTCTCTCCCCCCGAAGGGGCCGGAGGAACGCATGGGACTCGGGAATCGACGGTTCACAGCGGCAGCCATCGCGCTCTGCGCGGGCCTTCTGGCGGCAGCCTGCGGGAGCGATAGCCCCGTCACGGCGCCGAGCGTCGTGGCGGCGTCTCCCACGCCCGCCCCGACGGCGACCCCGCCGCCCGTGGTCGCGAGCGCGACGACGCGCTATCTGGTGACGTTCGAGGCGGCCTGGAGCCGCGAGCTGCACCCCTCGGACTTCCCCGCCGACCCGCACTTCTCGCGGCTGATCGGAGGCACGCACTCGGACCGCGTCAACTTCTGGCGCGAAGGCGCGCTCGCGACCTCGGGCATCGAGGACATGGCAGAGCTCGGCGCGACCTCGCCTTTCGACTCGGAGATCGAGGCGGCGGTCGCGCGCGGCACGGCCCACGGCCTGATCCGCGGCGGGGGCGTCGGCCGTTCGCCGGGCTCCACCGGCGTCGACTTCGAGATCAGCCGGGATCATCCTCGCGTCACGCTGGTGACGATGGTGGCGCCCAGCCCCGACTGGTTCACCGGCGTCCACGACCTCGATCTGATCGAGAACGGGGACTGGGTCGCGACGAAGACGGTCGACCTCTACCCCTACGACGCGGGCACGGACGACGGCCTCAGCTTCAACTCGGCCGACGCCGAGTCGACGCCGCACGCCGCGATCGAGCGCATCGACGGCTTCCCGTTCTCCGCGAACGGCGCGGTAGCCCCGATCGGCCGCTTCGTGTTTCGCCGCCTGCCGTAGTTCCGTTCACGTGCACGTGCTCGTGCACGTCCACGATCTTCGTTGGCTGCACTTCGAAGAGCTCTCTGCCCCCGTCCCTTCGAAGCAACCACGAAGGTCGTACACGCGACACGTGCACGTCAACGTGCACGCAACGGCGATCAGGCTTTCGACTTCAACTCCGCCACCCAGGCCTTCACTCTCGCGTCCAGCACCTCCAGCGGCAGAGAGCCGGCGCCGAGGACGAGGTCGTGGAAGGCGCGGACGTCGAAGCGCGCGCCCAGCTCCTGCTGCGCGTGGGCGCGCAGCTCGAGGAACTCGAGCTGGCCGATCTTGTAACCGAGCGCCTGGCCGGGGACCGCGATGTAGCGGTCGGTCTCGCTCTGGACCTCGACCTCCTCGATGCTCGGGGCGTGCTCGTGGAAGAAGTCGACCACCTGCTGCCGGGTCCAGCGCTTGTAGTGGAAGCCGGTGTCCGCGACCAGCCGGATCGCGCGCAGCATCTCGTCCTGCAGGTGGCCGTAGAAGCTGTACGGGTCCTGGAAGAAACCGACCTCGCGGCCGAGGCGCTCCGAGTAGAGCGCCCAGCCTTCGACGAACGCCGTGTTGCCGCCCTGCTGGCGGAAGGGCGGCAGCGCCTCCAGCTCCTGCTGGATCGAGATCTGCAGGTGGTGGCCGGGGATGCCTTCGTGGTACGCGGTCGTCTCGATCGAGAGCGTCAGGCGGTTCTGATAGTCGCCCGTGTTGACGAGCACCTGGCCCGGGCGCGAGCCGTCGGGCGTGCCCTGGTTGTACTGCGCGCCCGACGCTTCCTTCTCGCGGAACTCCTCCACCGGCTTGATCTCGACCTTCGCCTTCGGCAGCCGGCCGAACAGCTTGGGCATCTCCGCCCAGAACTGGTCGGTGTACTTGCGGTAGAGGTCGAGCATCTCCTGGCGCGACTTCGGGTGCAGCGCCGGGTTGCCCTGCAGCGAGGCGTTGAAGCTCTTCAGGTCCGCGAAGCCGAGCTTCTTCGCGACCGCGAGCATCTCGCCCTCGATGCGCGCGACCTCGCGCAGACCGAGTTGGTGGATCTCCTCCGGCGTCATGCTGGTGGTGGTGCTCTGGCGCACGCGGGCCGCATAGCGCGCGTCGCCCTCCGGCAGCGACCACAGGCCGGGCTCGACGCGGCCCTTCGGGGCGTACTCGTCCTTCACGAAGGCGCCGAGCTTCGCGTAGGCCGGCATCACGTCGTCGCGCAGCGCGGCGAGCACGGCCTCGCGCAGGCGAGCCTGGTCCTTCTCGCCGATGCCCTCGGGGAACTTCTGCACCGGCTGCGCCATCGGCGTCTGCTCGGGCTGCTGCGAGGTGAGCCGGCCGACCTGCGTCGTCACCTTCTCGAGCAGGATGCGCGGCGGGATCAGGCCGAGCGAGAGCCCCTTGCGCATCAGCGCCTGGGTCTCGTCGAAGGCGCGCGGCACCAGCTTCAGCCGCGCGACGTAGTCCTCGTAGTCCTTCACGTTCGTGAAGGGCAGCAGCGAGACGAACTGCGGCAGCGCCAGGTGGATGCCGCCGAACTGGCTGACCGGCATCAGCCAGCCCTGGAAGCGCGCGTTGTCGAGCTGCTCGCGCAGGTCGCGGACCATCAGCGTCCTGTTGAGCGCCTCCTGCTCGGGGAAGCCCTCGCTGTCGATCGCCTCGAAGCGCGCGAGGAAGGAGCGGCTCATCTCGAGGTCCTTCAGGATCGCCGGCTCGCTCGAGTCCGAGAGCTTGTCGTTCCAGCGCTTGTCCCCGATGATCGTGGCGAACTCGGGGTTCGTGCGCAGCGTGTATTCCCAATGCTCCTTCAGCAGCGCGTCGAGCTGCTGGCGCCGCTGCTCGAGAGGCGGTCGCGCGGCCTGGGCGAGCGCCGAGGCGGCGGGAGCGAGCAGCGCGAGAGCGAGCAGCAGGGTCGGGTTCCTCATCGGGCCTCCATGTACGGGCGATTGAACGCGGGCGATTGCAAGAGAGTGTAATGCGTGCGAGCGGCATCGAACTTCGAGCGAGCACGCGCGCGCTGCGCCGGCACGCCTGGGTGGACCCGACACGCAGCGTGGCGATGGGCCAGAGCTTCGCGGGCGGCCTGTTGCCCACGGGCGCGCGAAGGCCTGAGCCGCGAAGCGGCCGCGCGTGTCGTCCCGGTAGAGCGACCCCGGCCTAGAGCTGGCGCAGCGCGAGCAGCACGCGATCGTCGCTCAGCTCGCCCTCGCCCGTGTGGGCGGCGAGGTCGGACCAGACCGCCTCGGCCACGTCGGCCGCGGCGTGGCCCGCGCGCGAGCCCGCGATCATCGCGAGGCGCTCGAGCCCGTAGGCATGGCCGGTCGTGCCGGTCGCATTCGTGATGCCGTCGGTGTAGCCGAGCACCAGGTCGCCGGGCTCGAGCCGCACCGAGCCGCGCACGAAATCCGCGCCCTCGAGCAGCCCCATCACGCTGCCTCCCTCGCGCAGCGGCACGACGCCGCGGCGGCCGGCCAGCAGCGGAGGGGGGTGCCCGGCGTTGATGTAGTGGAGCGTCCGCTTGACGGGATCGACGAGGGCGAGGAACGCCGTCAGATACAGGCCCGCGCGCGTGCTCTTGCGCAGCGTCTCGTTGAGGTGGTACGCGATGCCCTCGAGCGCGTGAACGTGTTCCACCAGCGTGTGCAGCGTGGCGTGGACGCTGGCGGCGGCCAGGGCGGCCGAGGCGCCGCGTCCGCCGACGTCGGCGATCACGATCAGGTCGCCGCGCGAGCCGAGCGGCAGCAGGTCGTAGTAGTCGCCCGCGACCTCGGGGCAGCTCTCGGCGCGCACCGCCAGCTCGATCTCGCTGCGCCCGGCCGGCAGCTCGGGCAGCAGGCCCTGGACGATGCCCCGCGCGAGGACCAGCTCCTGCTCGTGGCGCTGCCGGACGACGGCGTCTCGATGCAGGCGCGCGTTCTCCAGGGCGTTCGCCGAGTGCACCGAGATGCCCTCGACGAACTCGATGTCCGCGGCGGTGAAGCCGCCGCCGCGCTTGTTGAGCAGCTCGAGGACGCCGACCACGTGCCCGTCGCGCGCCTTCACGGGCATGACCAGGATGCTCTGGGTCCGGTAGGAGAACAGCTCGTCGAAGCGTGGATCGAAGCGCGAGTCGGAGTGGGCGTCCGTCAGGTTGACGCTGGCTCCGCTCGCCGCCACCCACCCGGCGAGGCCGCGGCCGAGCGGCAGGCGGATCTCCTTCTCGTCGAGTCCCTGCGCCAGCAGCGACCACAGCTCTCCCTTGGCCGCGTCCACCAGGAAGATGGTGGCGCGATCGGCGCCCGTCTGGCGCGTGGCGATCTCGAGGATGCTCGCGAAGACCTGCGAGAGGTCGAGCGTGGAGTTCAGGACCTTGCTCGCCTCGACCAGCAGATTCAAGCGATCCACGGAGCGCGTGAGCCGCTCGAGCGTCTGCAGCGCGCGCTCGAGGCGGGCCGCGATCTCGGGGGCGGACGCATCCCGTTGGGTCATCGAATCTCACCGCCAGGCGCCGCCACGGGTGCTCCGTCAGGATCGGAGCAGGCCGAAGCTCGCCGAGAACGTACGAGAAAGTTGGACGGATTGTAGCCTGCCGGCCCTGGCCGACAAGTCCTTGAACGCAATCCTCCTGGTTTGCATCGTTTGGCAGGCCGCGGGCTGGCGCCGGCTCGCGGCGGGCCTAGCTTCCACGCGATTCCATTCGACGAACTCGGAGGGCCCCGCATGGAGACACTGCTTCGCGACCTGCGCTTCGCCGCCCGCTCGCTCGCCCGCCAGCCGGGCTGGAGCGCCGTCGCGCTGCTGACGGTGGCACTCGGCATCGGCGCCAACACGGCGGTGTTCAGCGCCGCCAGCGCCGTCTTCCTGCGGCCGCTCCCCTATCCCTCGCCGGAGCGCCTCGTCCACATCCACGCGTCCTGGCCCGGAGGCAGCGGCAACTTCTCCTACCCCGACTACGTCGCGATGCGCGACCAGAGCCACAGCTTCGAGGCGATCGCGCCGTACGAGCCCTGGGGCAGCGTCACGCTGGCGACCGGGGAAGCCCCGGAGGTGCTCGATCCGAGCTTCGTGACGCCGGCCTACCTCGAGCTGCTCGGCGCCCGCGCGCTCCACGGCCGCCTCTTCCGCAGCGAGGAGGATCTGCCGCCGGGACAGCCGGTCGCCGTGCTCAGCCATGGCCTCTTCACGCGGCGCTTCGGGGCCGACGCTTCCGTCGTCGGCCGCAGCCTGGAGCTGAACGGCTCGCCCTTCACGGTGATCGGGATCCTGGCCCCTGGTTTCCGGGACATCGGCGCGGTCGAGGGGCCGGCGCCCGAGATCTGGCTGCCGACGACGGTGGCGCCGGCGCTGCTGGGGCAGCCGCGGCTCGACGAGGCGTATCGGATCTACTGGGGCATCGCCCGGCTCAAGCCGGGCGTCAGCCTGGCGCAGGCGCGCGAGGACGTGGCCGCGACGGCGAGCCGGATGGAGCGCGAGCGGCCGGCCAGCCATCGAGGCTACCGGCTCGAGCTGCAGCCGCTCGCCACCCGGCTGAGGGGCGCCTTCGGGCGGCCCGCGCTGCTGCTGCTCGCCGGCGCCGGGCTGATCCTGCTGATCGCCTGCGCGAACGTGGCGAACCTGCTGCTGGCGCGGATGACCGGACGCCGCCGCGAGCTCGCGCTGCGGGCGGCGCTCGGCGCTTCCCGGACGCGGATCTCGCGCCAGCTGTTCGCCGAGTGCGGGCTGCTGGCGGTGAGCGGCGGAGGCCTCGGCGTGCTGATCGCGGGCGGCTCGAGCGTCGCTCTCTCGAGCTTCGTGCGCAGCCGGGTCTCGCCCTTTCTCGACGTCGGCCTCGATCTTCGCGTGCTCGCGCTCTCGATCGGCCTGATCCTGCTCGCGACGCTGCTGTTCGGCCTGGCTCCGGCACGCGAGGCGGCGCGCGTCGATCTGCGCGAGGGACTCGGCGCCGGCGCCCGCTCCGCGAGCCCGCGCCAGCAGGCGACCTCGCGGGCGCTGGTGGTCGCGGAAGTCGCCTTCGCCCTGGTCCTGCTCGCGGCGGCGGGCCTGATGCTGCGCAGCGTGCAGCGGCTGACCGAGACCCCGCTCGGCTTCCGCACGGCCGACCTGCTCACGTTCCGCATGGACCTGAGCGGCGCGCGCTACGCCGATGCCGCGGCCCGGAACCGCCTGGCGGAGGCCTTCGTCGAGAGGGCCAACGCAGTGCCCGGCGTCGCCTCGACGACATTGTGGGGCCCCAGCATGCTGTCGCGCGCCACCTGGGTGATGAGCCTGCTGCCGATCGAGCGCCCGGCTCCGGGCCCCGAGGCCTTCACGATGGTCTTCTTCCACACCACGAACCCGGGCGGGCTGGCCAACCTCGGCATCCCGCTTCTGCGCGGCCGCGACTTCGCGCCGAGCGACGCGGCCTCGTCGCCGCTCGTGGCGATCGTGTCGCAGACGCTGGCGCGCGAGCTGTGGCCGGGCGAGGACCCGGTGGGACGCCAGCTTCGGCGGTCCAACCCGAGCCTGCCCCAGCTCACCGTGATCGGCGTCGCGGGCGACGCCCGCCACCGCCAGCGCTATCACCTCGGAGACATCGCCGAAGGCCTGGCCCCGAGCGGCCTCGGCCCGCAGCGCGACCTCTACGTCGCCTACGCCCAGAGGCCGGGGGCGAGCCTGTCGCTCGCGGTGCGACTGCGGCCCGGCGCCGCTGGCGTCGCCGGAGCCCTGCGCGCCGCCGCGGCCTCGCTCGATCCCGGCCTGGCGCTCGGCGACCTTCGCCTGCTCGACGAGCGGCTGCGCGAGCAGGAGAGCGCGCCGGCGTCGCTGGCCGGCCTGCTGTCCGCCTACGCCGCGCTGGCGCTGCTGCTGGCCGCCCTCGGCGTCGCGGGCGTTCTCGCGCACGCGGTCGGCCAGCGCACGCGCGAGATCGGCGTGCGGATGGCGCTCGGCGCGCGGCCCCGAGACGTCCGTCGGATGGTGCTGTTGCAGGGGCTGCGGCTGACGAGCCTCGGGCTCGTCGTGGGACTGGCGGCAGCTCTCGCCGCCACGCGCCTGATGTCGCGGCTGCTCTTCGACGTCGCGCCGGGCGATCCGGTCACCCTGGCCGGCGTGGCCGCCCTGCTGCTCCTGGTTGCCGCCGCGGCGCTCGCGGTTCCCGTGCGCCGCGCGACGGCAGTGGATCCGCTGGTCGCCCTGCGCGCGGACTGACGCGGAGCGGCGCTTTCGTACCGGCGCTCGCGCTAGACTGGCCCCGACCCGCGTAGGGAGCGCCGGAGCCCCCTCCACCCGCGCCCCCTCGACGCGCACCGAGAGAGCAGCCGCCTGACGTCGAGTGGAGTGATGGAAGGCAACGAATCGGACCGCCGTCGCTGGGCCCGCATCCCGGTGCGCGGCGAGATCGTCGGACAGATCTACACCGAGACCGCCGCGCCGATCGTGGACCTCTCCGAGGGGGGCGCGCTGCTCGAGGTTCCCTGCGTGCTGCGGCCGCGCTCGCTGTACACGCTGCGGCTCGTGCTCGGGCGCAGCGTGGCGCTGACGCTCAAGGCGAGCGTCGTGCGCAGCTACGTCCATCACTTCGAGGACGCGGGGGGCGGCGAGACGCGCGTGCGCTACCAGGCCGCGCTGCAGTTCGTCGAGATGGGCGACGCGGACCGCTTCCTGCTGCGCCAGCGGCTTTCGGGCGAGGACGGGCTGGCGGAGGAGCTCTCGGCGAGCCTCAGCTCGGGATCCCACGCGGACTCGGCTCCGCCGACGCTCGAGAGCCTCGTCGAGCCCGATCCGCTGCTGCACACCGCCCCCTTGATTCCGAACGGCGCGTCCCGGACGCCCGCCCTGGGTCCGCTTCCGGGCGCTGCCGCTCCCTCGCCCTTCGATGCGCCGGGGAGCGAGGCGCCTCGCCGCGTGCCCGCCGGGCCCGCGACGCCAGCCCAAGGGGGCCCCAGGCCCTTCGGCTGGGTGCGCAGCCTGTGGCAGACGAAGCCCCCCGCGGAGAGCTTCGGATCGCTGCTCGGCCTGCACCAGCCCGAGCGCCGAGACGCTCCGCGCGTCAGCGCCGACGAGAAGGGCGTCGAGGGCGAGGTCGGCCTGCAGCTCGAAACCGACGTGCTGACGCTCTCGCCGGGAGGCATGATGGCGCGGATGCCGTTCGCTCCGGCGCTCGGCTCGATCGTGCGCTGCGCGCTGCAGGTCGAGGGCGAGGCGATCAGCGTGCGCGGCAGCGTGCGCAACTCCCAGCCCGACGCCAGCGCCTCTCCCGACGAGGTCCACTCGATCGTCGGGATCGAGTTCGTCGAGCTCGGCGAGCGCGAACGTTCGCTGCTCGAGCGCTACCTCGCGCGCCGCAGCGCGGGCCCCGGCAGCGAGTAGGCCGTCGGGATCAGGTCTCCGGCCCGCGCCCGCGCGTAGATTCGACGCGGGAGGTGGCGATGCCCACGCAGGAGGCCCTGGAGGTCGTCGAGCAGCACGCCCGGCTGCGCGAGACGCTGCAGGCACTCGAGGCGACGCTGCGGCGCCCGCCGGCGTCACTGCGCGATCTCGACGCCGTGCGCCGGCTGGCCCAGAGCCTGGAACGGCTGTGCACGCTGCTGCGCGAGCACTTCGGCTACGAGGAGCGCAGCGGCCTCTTCGAGCAGATGCTGTCGGCCCGGCCCGAGACGGCCCACGCGGTCGCCCGGCTGCGCGGCGAGCACGCGCGACTGTCGCGCCGGGCGGAGAACCTGTGCGAGGGCGGGGAGCGCGCGCTCGAGCTCGGCTACGGCGAGGCGCTCTTCATCGAGATCGGCAGCCTGCTCGACGCCATCCGCCGGCACGAGAGCGAGGAGGAAGCCCTCCTGGTGGAGACGGTCGAGGGAGTCGTCCCCGCCCTCGACTGAGCGGCACCATCGACCCCCCACCCCTAACCCCTCCCCACATACGGGGGAGGGGGAATCACTCGCGGGTCGCGCCGCGACCTGGCGGGGCGTCGCGACCCGCTGCGTCTGCGAGCTCCCGGCTGCAGGCACTAGGCCTGCCTCATCGACCCCCCACCCCTAACCCCTCCCCACATACGGGGGAGGGGAATCACTCGCGGGTCGCGCCGCGACCTGGCGGGGCGTCGCGACCCGCTGCGTCTGCGAGGGGGGCCGACCGTGGGCCTGGCCAGTGCGTCCAAACCCTCGGATGCCAGGGGTGCGTCTAGGCATCGGAGTCGGCGTCGGGCTGGCCCTCACGGCAGCCGTGCCCGGTTGGACCACGCCGCAGGTCGCCAGCCCCTTCCCCTCGCCCACGGCATCGCCGTCGGCCGCCGCCTCACCGACGGCCGACGCGTCGGCACCGCCGGGACGATTGCGGCTGGAGGTGGACCGGCATGCGCGCGAGCTGATCGAGCGGAGGACGGGGGCCGACGGCAGGATGCGGTTCGAGACGAGCGTCGAGGTCCAGGGAAAGTCGCCGCAACTGATGCTCGAGCGGTTCGTCGGCGGGCCCCAGGCGCTCGCGCTCCAATGCGGCGCCCCGGCCGGTGGGCCCCCGAGCGAAGCCGAGATGCGCGAGGTCCGCCATCACCCCTCGCCGTACATGGACTACCTCGCCGCCCTCGACTGGCTCAAGGGCCGCCTGGTGCGAGTGGGCCGGCCGAAGTACTACCTCTATCGCTTGGCGCGCGAGGGGCGCACGCTCTACGAGCTGCGCGAGGGCCCGCTCTCGAACCAGGCCCTCTACAACATGCCGGGCACGCGCTACGAGCTGATCGAGACCTTCGCGGCCGAAGGCGACGCCGTGCGAGCGCTGCGGCGGATGGAGCGAGGCTTCGGCAGCCCTACGCCCGCCGTCAGCTCGTCGCCCCCTCCACCCTGGGTGACCACGAACTGTCCCCCGCCACGCTGAACGGCGAGTCCGTTCAGCGCGCTGGCACGAGGCGGATCCGGACCTGCGTCTCCTTCTCGATCGCCGTGCGGCTGTAGAGCAGCGGGAAGCTCTCGCCGCGGCTCCAGAGCCCGGCGAGGTCGCGGTAGTGCGGGCTCAGCGGGTCCCCCGACTGGCCCGGATGATTGATGGCGCGCGAGGCGTCCCAGCTCCCCACGTCCACCACGATGCGGAACGAAGGGCCGCCCGTCTGGCGGAAGTCGCTCGCGCGGTAGCCCGCCGCGTTCACGGTGTAGCCGCTGCCGCCGCGAGGCAGCGGGCCGACGTCGAGCTTCCCGCGCACCGTCTCGTCGGCCAGGCCCGAGAACGGGTGCTCGGCCACGTTGTGCAGCAGCCGGCCCCAGGCCCAGCTCGAAGCGTCGCCGCCCAGCAGCGACTCCGTCTCCGTCCACGCCGCGGCCAGCGTCTCGACGACGAGCCGGTCGCGGGCAGCGGCATCGCCGAGGCGCGCGTCGGGCGTTTCGACGGCGTCGAGGACCACCGCCACGTCAGGGCGGCCGAACGCGTCGCCGGCGTCGGGCGCCAGCGCGCGCTTCACCGCCGCGGACAGGTGCCGGCCGAACCAGACCTCGTAGAGAGCGGCGGCCGCCGAGTCCACGCTCTCGACGGCGTCCCAGCTCGCAAGCAGCGCCCGGGCGCGTGCGGCGCGCGGCTCCGCTTCCCCGAGCCCCGAGAGCGCCGCCCGCAGGCCTTCGCCTTCGATCGCGCGCAGCACGGCGAGCATGCGCCGGGCCGGGATCGAGAGCTGGTCGGACTGGAAGCGCAGCGCCTCCTCGACCGAGAGCTTCGGCGCGCCGGAGAGCAGCTCGTCGACGCGCTGCTTGCGCGAGGGGTTGGCCCACTCGAAGCCGAGGCCGAGGCCCGAGCTGGACGGGGTGAGGTTCATCTCGTTCGCGGTCGCGACGAAGCCCTGCTCGGGGTTCAGCGCCCGCGGCAGCTCGTCGCCGTCGCGGAAGCCGGCCCACTCGTAGCGCCCGTCCCCGGGCACGGGCAGCAGGCCGTCCCAGTTCGGCCGGATCGGGGCGAGGCCGCCGGCGACCCAGCCGATGTTGCCGGCCGCGTCCGCGTACACCTGGTTCTCCGTCGGCGCGCCCCAGCGGCGCAGGGCCGCGCGGAACTGGCCGAAGTCGCGGGCGCGCATGTAACCCACGCTGCCGAAATAGGGCGCCGTGCCGGGCTCGAACCAGACGCTGCGCACGGCGAAGGCCCGGCGGCCGGGCCCGTCCGCGAAGATCACCGGCCCGTGCCTCGTGAACAGCAGATCGGCCTCGACCGGCGAGGCCCCCCTCACCGCGATCGTCTCCTTCACCACCCGCATTCGCTCGAAGCCGTCGCGGTAGCGGTAGCGGCGCGGGTCCGCGGGATCGAGCGCGTAGACGTAGAGGTCCTCCTGGTCGATCGCGAAGATCGTCAGGCCGAACGCGATCGTGCCGTTGTGCCCGATCGAGATGCCGGGCAGCGCGGGCTCGCCGGCCCCGATCACGTCGAGGCCGGGGGCGCTCAGGTGGGAGATGTAGCGCAGGCTCGGCGCCTGATAGGCCCGGTGCGGGTCGTTCGCCAGGATCGGCCGTCCGGTCGTCGTGCGCGAGCCGGCGAGCGTCCAGTTGTTGCTGCCCTCGAGCGCGTCCGAGGGCGTTCCGGGCCGGGCCTCCGCGATCGCTCGCACGCCGGCGGCGCCGGTTCCGCGGGCCTCGCCGCCTCCCGCGCCAAGCCGCACGCCGCGTGTCGCCAGCTCGAAGACGCGCAGCAGGTCCTTCGGAAGGCAGGGGTCGATCCCTTCCGGAATGGCCGGGCGGCGCGGTGGGTCGAGGCGCAGGCGCACCGCGTCGGCGTCGAGGCTCGCCCGGCAGGCGACGCCCGCGCGGGCGACCTCGCTCGTCAGGTTGCGCGTCAGGCCATGGCTGCGGATGCGCACGACGTCCTCGGGCTCCCAGCGGGCCGGCTCGTAGCCCATGCGCCGGAACTCCCAGGGCAGGCGCTCGGGATGCGCGGCGAGCCACTCCACGTAGGCGTTGACCCCGCTCGTGAACGCCGTCGCGATCCGGCGCGCCTCGAGGCCGCCCTGCGGGCTGTACGCCCGCCATTCCTGCTCCATGTCGCCGCGGTAGAGGAAGAGGCGCGCGGCGCGATCCTGCTCGACGAACTCGGGGCCGAACACCTCGGCGAGCCGCCCGAGTCCGCGGCGGCGCCAGAGGTCGATCTGGAACAGCCGGTCGCGCGCGGCGGCGAAGCCCTGGCCGAAGAAGGCGTCGTCCTCGCTGCTGCCGAAGACGTGCGGCACGCCCCAGCGGTCGACCAGGATCTCGACGGGCCGCGCGAGGCCGCGCACGCCGATCTGCTGGACGGCGCCGACGGGCTCCCTTGCCGTCGTCGCTGGCGCTACGGCCAGCAGCAGCGCTGCGGCGCACAGGCCGGCTCTCGTCGCTCTCATCGCGCACCTCGCCAATCGCTTGGATTATGGGCCGATTCGCGCGCGGACAGCCATACGCGCAGGCCCGGAACGTGACTAGAATCCGCCGAAGCGCGCACCTCGCCGTCCGCGACGGGACGATCCCGCCCCCACGTTAAGGAGAGACCCCGTGAAGCTGCCCCGTATCCTGCTCGCCCTCGCCTTGATTCCGTCCCTGGCCGCCGCCCAGGACACGAAGCCCGCTGACAGGAAGGCCGCCGACAAGAAGCCAGCGGCCGTCGAAGAAAAGAAGAGCGCCTGGTCGGCCGACACCTGGAGCGGCCTCGAGCTGCGCTCGATCGGCCCGGCCCTGACCTCCGGCCGCATCTCCGACCTCGCGGTCGACCCGACCAAGCCCAGCCGCTGGTACGTCGCCGTGGCCTCCGGCGGCGTCTGGAAGACCGAGAACGCCGGCGCCACCTGGGCGCCGCTGTTCGACAAGGAAGGCTCCTTCTCGATCGGCTGCATCACGATCGACCCGCAGAACCCGTACGTGGTCTGGGTGGGCACGGGCGAGAACAACGGCCAGCGCAGCGTCGCCTACGGCGACGGCGTCTACCGCTCCGAGGACGGCGGCAAGAGCTGGACCAACATGGGGCTGAAGGCCTCCGAGCACATCGGCAAGATCCTGGTCCACCCGAAGGACTCGAATACGGTGTTCGTCGCGGCGCAGGGCCCGCTGTGGTCCGCGGGCGGCGACCGGGGCCTGTACAAGACGACCGACGGCGGCAAGAGCTGGAAGGCCGTGCTGAAGATCAGCGAGAACACCGGCGTCACCGACGTGGTGATGGACCCGCGCAACCCCGACGTGATGCTGGCGGCCTCGCACCAGCGCCGCCGCCACGTCTTCACGATGATCAGCGGCGGACCCGAGTCCGCGCTCTACAAGTCGACCGACGGCGGCGAGAGCTGGCGCAAGCTGAAGACCGGCCTGCCGAAGGACGACATCGGCCGCGTCGGCCTGGCGATCTCGCCCGCCGACCCCGACGTCGTCTACGCGATCATGGAGGCGCCCGGCAAGTCCGGCGGCTTCTACCGTTCGGCCGACCGCGGCGAGACCTGGAAGAAGCAGGGCGACTACCAGACGAGCGGCAACTACTACAGCGAGATCCTGGCGGACCCGGTGGAGCGTGACCGCGTCTACTCGATGGACGTGTTCCTGCAGGTGACGAACGACGCCGGCAAGACCTTCGGCAACCTCGGCGAGAAGAGCAAGCACGTCGACAACCACGCGATGTGGATCGATCCGAAGGACAACGACCACTACCTGGTCGGCTGCGACGGCGGGCTCTACGAGAGCCACGATCGCGGCGCCAACTGGAAGTTCTTCGGCAACCTGCCGGTCACCCAGTTCTACCGCGTGAGCGCCGACGAGAGCTTTCCCGTCTACGACGTCTACGGCGGGACACAGGACAACTACAGCCTGGCCGGGCCCTCGCGCACGCTGAACGTGCACGGCATCGCCAACCAGGACTGGTACGTGACCTGGGGCGGCGACGGCTTCCACTCGCTGGTGGACCCGCGCGAGCCCGACATCGTCTACGCGACGCTGCAGTACGGCGTGCTGTCGCGCTTCGACCGCAAGACCGGCGAGTCGCTGCTGATCCAGCCCCAGGAAGGCAAGGGCGAGGAGGCGCTGCGCTGGAACTGGGACAGCCCGCTGGTGGTGAGCCCGCACAAGCTCGGCCGCATCTACTTCGCGGCCAACCGCGTGTTCCGCAGCGACGACCGGGGCGCGAGCTGGACGCCGGTGAGCGGCGACCTGACCCGGCGCACCGACCGCAACCAGCTCAAGGTGATGGGCAAGATCTGGGGCCCCGATGCCGTGGCGCGCGGCGCCTCGACCTCGCCTTACGGGAACATCGTCTCGCTCGCCGAGTCGCCCCTGCAGGAGGGCCTGCTCTACGCCGGCACCGACGACGGCCTGGTGCAGGTGAGCGAGGACGGCGGCGCCAACTGGCGGCGCGTGGAGAGCTTCCCCGGCGTGCCCGCGCAGACCTACGTCTCCGAGCTGTACGCCTCCACGCACGACGCGAACGTCGTCTACGCGGGCTTCAACAACCACAAGAACGGCGACTTCAAGCCCTACCTGTTGCGCAGCGGCGACCGTGGGCGTAGCTGGACCGGGATCGCCGGCGACCTGCCGGCGAACGGCTCGGTCTGGACGCTCGTCGAAGACGCGAAGGACGAGGATCTCGTCTTCTGCGGTACCGAGTTCGGCCTCTTCTTCAGCAAGGACGGCGGGCGCAAGTGGGTGCGGCTGAAGGGCGGCATGCCGACGATCGCCGTGCGTGACCTGCACTTCCAGAAGAGCCAGGGCGACCTGGTGGTCGGCAGCTTCGGCCGCGGCATCTACATCCTGGACGACACCACCCCGCTGCGCGTGGCGAAGCCCGCGGACCTCGAGCAGGGCGATCTCACTTTTCCGGTGCGCAAGACCTGGGGCTTCATCCCGTCGAGCCCGCTCGGCCAGCGAGACAAGAGCTTCCAGGGCGAGGCGTACTACACCGCCCTGAACCCGCCCTTCGGCGCCGTCTTCAGCTACTACCTGAAGGACGAGCTGAAGACGCTCGAGAAGAAGCGGCAGGAGGCCGAGAAGGCCGCCGACAAGAAGGGCGAGTCGCTGCCGTTCCCGTCATTGGACGCGCTGAAGGCCGAGGCCGACGAGGAGGAGCCGGCGCTGATCATGACTGTCAGCGATTCCGACGGGAACGTCGTGCGGCGGCTCACCGGCCCCTCGACGGCCGGCGTGCACCGCGTCGCCTGGGACCTGCGCCTCCCGCCGGCCAACCCGACGCCGACGAAGCCGTTCCCGACCGACAACCCGTTCTTCGATCCTCCGCAGGGCCCGCTGGTGGTGCCGGGCGCCTACACCGTCGCCTTCTCCAAGCGCATCGGCGGCGTCGAGACGCCATTCGGCTCGCCGCAGGCGTTCGAGGTGGCCGCGCTGCAGAACTCGACGCTGCCGGCAGCCGACCGGCCGGCGCTGGTGGCCTTCCAGCTCAAGACCGCCCGCCTGCAGCGCGCGGTGCTGGGGGCGGCGGCGCTGGCGAGCCAGGCCGCCGAACACCTGGGCCTCGTCAAGAAGGCGCTGGAAGACGCGCCGGGCGCGGCGCCCAGGCTGCGCGACGACGCGCGGGCGCTCGAGGCGCGCCTGCGCGAGATCCAGACGAAGCTGCGCGGGGACTCGCTGCGCCGCCGGCTCCAGGAGCCGACGCCGCCCGGCATCTCCGAGCGCGTGGGCTTCATCGTGAACGCGCACTGGACCTCCACCTCGCCCGCCAGCGGGACGGCGATGCAGTCCTACGCGATCGCCGCCGAGGAGTTCGAGGCGACGCTCGCGGAGCTGCAGAAGCTGGTGGACGTGGACATGAAGGCGCTCGACGCCGCTCTCGAGGCGGCCGGCGCCCCGTGGACGCCCGGCCGCGTCCCCGTCTGGAAGAAGGAGTAGCGCCTCCGACGGGCGGAGCGCTTCGCTCGCATCGAATAGACTGAGGGCCGAGGAGCGACTCCCTGGCCCTGCCACAGACGGTTCGCTTGACGGTCAACGGACGCGCGGTGGAGTTCGCGCCCCGCGTCGGCGAGTCTCTGCTCGAGTCCCTGCGCGAGCGCTTCGGCATCCGCTCGACCAAGGACGGCTGCTCGCCCCAGGGGCAGTGCGGCTGCTGCCTCGCCCTCGTGGGAGGGCGCGCGGTGGTCACCTGCGCGATGCCCGCCGAGAAGGCGGACGGCCAGGAGATCCTGACGCTGGAGGGGGTCTCCGAGGAGGAGCGCCGCCTCACGGCCGACGCGTTCGTGGCCGCCGCGGGCCTGCAGTGCGGCTACTGCATCCCCGGCATCGCGCTGCGCGCCAAGCACCTGATCGACCGCAATCCCACGCCGACGCGGGCGGACATCGCCAAGGCGATCGACGTCCACCTCTGCCGCTGCACGGGCTACACCAAGATCCTCGACGCGATCGAGCTGCTGGCCCGCGCCCGCCGGGGCGAGCCGGTGCCAGCGCCGGAGGCGGACGGCCGCGTCGGCGTGAGCCTCGCTCGCTACCAGGGCCGCGAGCTGGCGCTCGGCGACCGGCCCTACGTCGCGGACCTGCAGCGTGAAGGCCTGCTGCACGGCGCCGTCGTGCTCTCGGCCCACGCGCGAGCGCGCGTCGTGCGCATCGACACCTCGCGCGCGGCCGCGCACCCGGGCGTGGTGGCGGTGGCCACGGCGAAGGACGTGCCCGGCGAGCGCTGGTACGGGCTGATCTACGCCGACTGGCCCGGCTTCGTGGCCGAGGGCGAGGAGGCGCGCTGCGTCGGCGACTTCCTGGCGGCCGTCGCCGCGGTGGACGAGCCGACGGCGCGAGCGGCGGCGGCACTCGTCGAGGTCGAGTACGAGGTGCTCCCGGCAGTCCTGGATCCGGAGCAGGCGATCGCCGCCGGCGCGCCGCAGGTCAACCCGAAGCACGCGAACCGCCTCTCGCACACCGTGATCCGTCGCGGCGACGTGGAGCGGGCGTTCGCCGAGAGCGCGCACGTCGTCGAGGGAACCTGGACGACCCAGCGGATCGAGCACCTGTACCTGGAGCCCGAGAGCGCGCTCTGCGAGCCCGGCCCACGCCCGGGCAGCCTGCGCCTGTACACGCAGGGTCAGGGCGTCTTCGACGACCGCCGCCAGGTCGCCGCCTTCCTCGGGATGCCGGAGGACGACCTCGACGTCGAGCTGGTGCCGAACGGCGGCGCCTTCGGCGGCAAGGAGGACATGTCGGTGCAGCCCCACGCGGCGCTGCTCGCGCGCATGACCGGCCGCCCGGTGCGCGTCACGCTCTCGCGCGAGGAGTCGATCCGCGTCCACCCGAAGCGCCACCCGATCCGGATGCGCTACAAGGTCGGCTGCGACACGGAGGGTCATCTGACGGCGGTCCGGGCCGAGATGCTCGGCGACTCCGGGTCCTATGCCTCCGTCGGCTCGAAGGTGCTCGAGCGCGCGGCGGGGCACGCCTGCGGGCCGTACAAGGTGCCGAACGTCTCGGTGGATGCCGTCGCCGCCTACACCAACAACCCGCCCTGCGGCGCGATGCGCGGCTTCGGCGCGAACCAGGCGCACTTCGCGATGGAGGGCGCCCTCGACCTGCTCGCGGAGAAGGCGGGCCTCGACGGCTGGGAGATGCGCTGGCGCAACGCCGTGGACGTCGGCGACACATTCGCGAGCGGGCAGGTCTTCGAGAAGTCGGTCGGCCTCAAGAAGACGCTCCTCGCGGTGAAGCAGCGCTTCTACGCCGCCCGCGCCGAAGGGCGCGCGGTCGGCATCGCCTGCGGCATCAAGAACAGCGGCATCGGCAACGGCGCCGTCGAGTGGGGCAAGGCGCGGCTGGTGGTCGAGCCGGACGGCACGGTCTCGCTCTACAACGGCTATACGGAGATGGGCCAGGGGCTGCTGACCGTGCTGGTGCAGTTCGCGGTCGAGGTCACGGGCCTGCCGGCCGCCGTCTTCCACCCGAAGGTCGATTCCACCTTCGCGCTCGGCTGCGGCCAGACGACCGGCTCGCGCGCCACGCTCTTCGGTGGCAACGCGGTCAAGAGCGCCGCCGCCAAGCTGCGGGCCGCGCTCGACTCCGGGCAGCGGCTGCCGGAGCTGAAGGGCCAGGTCTTCGCGGCCGACGTGGTGGTGGACGACACCACCGCCCCCGGAGTTCCCGCGGCGAAGATCAAGACCCACACCGCCTTCGGCTTCGCGACGCAACTCTGCATCCTCGACGCGCAGGGCCGGGTCGAGCGCTTCGTGGCGGCGCACGACGTGGGGCGCGCGGTGAACCCCGCCCTGTGCGCGGGGCAGATCGAGGGCTCGGTCCACATGGGTCTCGGCTACGCGCTCACGGAGGAGCTGCCGTGCGAGAACGGCCGGCCCGTGAGCTTCAAGCTGCGCGAGCTGGGCGTGCTGCGCGCGCGCGACATGCCCGAGGTCGAGACGATCCTGGTCGAGGACCCCGAGCCCGAGGGGCCGTTCGGGGCGAAGGGCGTCGGCGAGATCGGCCTGGTGCCGACGGCGGGCGCCGTCGCGGCCGCGCTGCACGCCTTCGACGGCATCCGGCGGTACACGCTGCCGATGAAGGACTCCCCCGCGGCCCGCGCGATGAGCGTCGGGCGCATCCGGCCGCGCGCCGTCGAGCGTTGAGCGCACCGGAGGTCGTCGTCAACGCACACACGCACCTCTACAGCGGCCTGGCGCCGCTGGGGATGCCGGCGCCGCACCCCGAGCCGGCCAGCTTCCCGGAGATCCTGCAGCGCGTGTGGTGGCGGCTCGACCGCGCGCACGACGCCGTCAGCCTGCACGCGAGCGCGCGCCTGTACGCGAGCGAGGCGATGCTGCACGGGACGTTCGCGGTGGTGGACCACCACGAGTCCCCGAGCTTCATCGAGGGCTCGCTCGACGTGATCGCGGACGCGTGCCAGCAGGCCGGGCTGCGCGCGGTGCTCTGCTACGGCGCGACCGAGAGGAACGGCGGACGCGAGGAGGCCCGGCGCGGCCTCGCGGAGTGCAAGCGCTTCCTCGAGGAGAACCGACGGCCCCTCGTGCGCGGGGCCGTCGGGCTGCACGCCGGCTTCACGGTCTCCGACGAGACGATTCTGGAGGCTGCCCTGCTCGCCCGGGACCTGGGCAGCGTGCTCCACGTCCACGTCGCGGAGGATCGCGCCGACGTGGACGACGCGCGCGCGCGCGGCTACGCCGGCAGCGTCGACCGCCTCGACCGCCTGGGCGCGCTGATCCCCGGCTCGATCTTCGCGCACGGCGTGCACCTCACGCCCGACGAGGCGCGCCGCTGCGACCATGCCGGCTGCTGGCTGGTGCAGAACCCGCGCTCGAACCACGGCAACCGCGTCGGCTATCCGGGCGCCCTGCGGCACAGCCGGCGCGTGGCGCTCGGGACCGACGGCTACGCCTCCGAGATGGGCCTCGAGCAGGAGGCGCTGCTCGAGGAAGCCACGGCCGCCGGGGACGATCTGGCGAGCGCGCGCAAGCGGCTCGGTGCCGGCGCGCTGCTGCTGGCGGAGCGTTTCGGCAGCCAGCCCAACGAGACGGCGCTCGCCGCCTGGAACGCCGCCCGCCACGGCGTTCGCGACGCGATCCTCCCGATCCGGCTCGAAGCCGTACGACAGGCGGAGATCCTATGGAAACGCATGCGCGCGCTGTGAGGGCAGGGTGGGGAGGGGTTAGGGGTGGGGGGTCGAGGTGAACCGCCTGGGCCTCGAACGCGAGATCGTCGACCGGGACGCGCGCAACCGCACGCTCGCCCTCTTCCGCGAGCGGCGCATCGTGCTGCCGACGCTGGCGCAGCTCGCCGAACCCTCGACCCTGCCCGGCTCCGTGCGGGCATGGGCCGGCGGCAGCGACCCGGACGCCGCGGATGCGCGCAACCTGTTCCGCGTCCACTGGCACAACGGCAGCGACCGGCGCGGCTACGTCGCCGTTCCCGACCACGTGGTGCTGCCGACGGCGCTCACCGGCGTCCCCAGCCCGATCGTGGTCGCCTTCGGCAACCGCTTCCCCATGATCCGGGCGCACAAGGTGCTCGCTGCCTACGGCTGCCTGGTGCCGCGGCTGGTCACGGGCCAGTTCGATCCCACGCGCCACAGGGCGGTCTGGCCCTCGACCGGCAACTACTGCCGCGGCGGCGTCGCGATCTCGCGAATCCTGGGCTGCCGCGGCGTCGCCGTGCTGCCCGAGGGGATGAGCGAAGAGCGTTTCCGTTGGCTCGAGGGCTGGGTGCAGGACCGCGGCGACATCGTGCGCACGGTGGGCACCGAGAGCAACGTCAAGGAGATCTACGACAAGTGCGCGGAGCTGGAGAAGGATCCGGCGAACGTGATCTTCAACCAGTTCTGCGAGTTCGGGAACCACCTCGTCCACTACGCCTGCACCGGCAAGGCGCTCGAGCGCGTGTTCGAGACGCTGCGCGCGAGCCGGCCTTCGCTGCGGCTCGCCGGCTTCGTCTCGGCCACGGGCTCCGCGGGAACGCTGGCCGCCGGCGACTACCTGAAGGAGCGCCACGGGGCGCGCATCGTGGCGGTCGAGGCCCTCGAGTGCCCGACCATGCTCTACAACGGCTTCGGCGAGCACAACATCCAGGGCATCGGCGACAAGCACATCCCGCTGATCCACAACGTCACCAACACCGACGTCGTGGTCGCGATCTCCGACCGCGCCACAGACTCGCTCAACCTGGTCTTCAACACCGACCCCGGCCGCGGCGCGTTGCAGGCGCGCGGGCTCGCGCCGGAGCTGATCGGCGCGCTGGCGGGCTTCGGCCTGTCGGCCATCTGCAACGTGCTGAGCGCCGTCAAGACCGCGAAGACGCTGGGCCTCGGCGCGGACGACGCGCTCTTCACGGTCGCCACGGACGGCGCGGAGCTCTACACCACAGAGCTCGACAAGGCGCGCGCGAAGCACTTCCCCGGCGGCTTCGACCAGGCCGCCGCCTCGCGAGCGCTCGACTCCCACCTGCTCGGCGCCGACACGGAGCAGGTCCTCCCGCTGACGGCGATGGACCGGAACCGCATCTTCAATCTGGGCTACTTCACCTGGGTCGAGCAGCAGGGGCTCTCGCTCGCCGAGTTCGAACGCCGGCGCGGCCAGGACTTCTGGGTGGGGCTGCGGGAGTACCTGCCCGTCTGGGACCGGTTGATCGAGGACGTGAACCGCGAGACGGGAGTCGTCCCCGGCCCGTGAGCGACGCCGCCCTGCTCGAGTGCACCGGCTGTGGGCGCCGCTTCGGGGCCGACGAGCCGCTGCCCTTCCGCTGCCCGGACGCCTGGCCAGATGACGACGTGGACCACCTCGTGGCCCGGCCCGGGCCGCCGCCGGGCGTGCGCTGGCCCGAGTCCGACGATTCCAACCCGTTCCTCCGTTACCGTCCGCTGCTGTACTCGCACGCCCTCGCGCTCCGGCACGGGCTGTCGGACGGCTGGTTCCTGGACACGGTGCGCCGGCTGAACGACGCGATCGCGATCGTCGACGGCCAGGGCTTCCGCGTGACGCCGTTCGCACGGGCGGGGGGCCTCGAGCGCGAGCTGGGCCTCGGGCGCGGCTCGCTCTGGATCAAGGACGAGACGAGCAGCGTGGCCGGCTCGCACAAGGCCCGGCATCTGATGGGCCTGGCGCTGGACCTGGCGGTTGCCGAGGCCGCCGCCCTGCCGAAGCTGCGGGATCCCGGGCGGCCGCTCGCGATCTCGAGCTGCGGCAACGCCGCGCTGGCGGCCGCCGTCGTGGCAAAGGCCTCGCGCCGGAGGCTGCGAGTGGCGATCCCGGCCTGGGCCGAGGCCGCGGTGGTCGCGCGCCTCGAGGCCCTCGGCGCGGAGCTGGAGGTCTGCGCCCGCGGAGCGAACGACCCGCCGGGCGACCCGTGCACGGCACGCTTCCGCGAGCGCGTGCGCAACGGCGCCCTGCCGTTCACCTGCCAGGGCAGCGAGAACGGGCTGACGATCGACGGCGGGATGACGCTCGGGTTCGAGCTGGCGGATCAGCTCCGCGCCGAGGGCTTCTCCGCGGATCGCCTGTTCGTCCAGGTCGGCGGCGGCGCGCTGGCGAGCGCGACGACCCAGGCGCTGCTCTGGGCTCACGAGCTGCGGGCGCTGCCGCGCCTGCCACGGCTGCACGCCGTGCAGACGCTCGGCGTCCAGCCCTTGCGGCACGCCTACGCGCGCTTCGTCTCGGGGGTGGAGGCACGCCTGCGTTCGGCTGCCGCGGACGCCACTCGCTCGGGAGAAGCCGTCGCCGACTGGCTGCTCGCCCGCCGCGAGGACGCCGCTCTCGCGCGCGAGGCCGAGTACGCAGCGGGGCACCGCTCGGAGTACATGCGGCCGGTCGCCGATCCGCAAGCGAGCGTGGCGACCGGCATCCTCGACGACGAGACCTACGACTGGCGCGCCGTGGTGCTCGGCATGGTCGGCAGCGGCGGCTTCCCGGTCGTCGTCGACGAGGCGACCCTGATCGAGGCCCGGGAGCGCGGCCGGGCCGCCGCCGGCGTCGACGCCGACGCCACCGGCAGCGCGGGTCTGGCGGGCGCCCTGACCCTGGCTCGCGCCGGCGGCCTGCGGCCCGACGACTCGGTGGTCGTCCTGTTCACGGGAGCCCGAAGATGACACGCATCTTGCGCGCCGCGCTGACCGAGACCTGCAACGCGTACCGCGAGATGCCCGAGAGCGTCGCGGAGCTGCACTCGCTGGCGGGACGCCTCGACGACGTGCGCCAGGCGAACCTCGACCACCACGTGGCACTCGTGGCGCAGGCCGGGGGTCTCGGCGTGCGCCTGCTGTGCCTGGGCGAGCTGTTCACCGCCCCGTACTTCGCGCTCAGCCGCGAGCCGATGTGGCGCGCGCTCTCCGAGGACGCGCTCGAAGGCCCGACGCTGCGCACGCTGCGGCCGCTGGCGGCGGCGCACGGCATGGCGCTGGTCGCCCCGATCTACGAGGAGGACTCGCGCACCGGCCGCTACTTCAACACGGCCGTCGTGATCGGCGACGACGGGAGGATCCTGGGCCGCTACCGCAAGACCCACATCCCCGAGGGCAGCAACGAACAGGGCTCGTTCTGCGAGACCGCCTACTACGAGCGCAGCGACGGCGAGCTCGGCGACTGGCCGAGGAACGTCTCGAAGAACCGCTTCTTCCCCGTGTTCGACACGGGCGCCGTCCGCCTGGGCCTGCTGATCTGCTACGACCGCCACTTCCCCGACGCGGTGCAGGCCCTGGCGCAGAACGGCGCCGAGCTGATCCTGTGCCCGGCGGTGACGTTCGGCGCGAAGTCGCGCGCGATGTGGGACCTCGAGTTCCCCGCCGACGCCGCCCGGCACAACCTGTTCATCGGCGGCTCGAACCGGCGCGGCGTCGAGCCGCCCTGGAACCAGGAGTATTTCGGCGCGAGCTACTTCGTCGGGCCGAACGGGCGGCTGCCAGCGGTGCCCGCGCCAGCCGGCCTCGTCGTCGCGGACATCGACCTCGACGAGCGCGTACGGCCCGACCCGTCGGGCTGGAACCTGCCCCGCGACCAGCGGCCGGACATCTACTGACCGACGGCAGGCCGCTCAGGCGGCCGCGGCCAGGCAGCTCGGGAAGCGCGCGAGCACCGCGATCGCGTGGCGCAGCTCGCGCAGGTCCACGCACTCGCCCACCCGGTGCGTGTTCTGCTCGATGCCGGCGCCGATGCCGAACATCGCGGGGTGCTTGACGTCGCCGGAGAGGACCCAGCGCTTCTGCTCGGGAACCGCGATCGCGGTGTCAGCGGCCGGGACCGGGAAGCCGACGCCGTCGGTCGAGAAGATCCAGCGGTCGACGCGCGGCTGCTTGCGCAAGGCGCCCGCCACCGCCCCCCCCGCCGGCTCCACGACGTGCGGCGTGACGACCCCACGGTATGCGGCGACCGCGGCGCGGATCACCGGATGCTCCTCCGGCGTGAGCCAGCCGCGGTAGATCTGCGGGTTGTCCGCCAGGTAGCCCCGCCAGGTCTTCTCGCTGTAGTGCGGTACGCCGACCTCGACCTTCAGGCCCGCGGCTCTCGCCGCCCGCACGGCCTCGATCGCTTCGACGTCCTGGACCGCTCGCTCCGGCGTCTCGCCGAGCGTCAACCGCCGGTCGAAACGGAAGGTGAGCTTCTCGGGGACCGCGCAGTCGCTCGGCGTGTCGAGCCGGGCCCACGAGGCCGTGCGCGTGCCGTGGCCGAGGAAGGGATGGTCGAGAAAGCCGTCGCGAGCGTCGTAACGCCGGGCCGCTTCCGCCACGATGGCGCCGCCGTGCTCGAACGGGTTCAGCCCCTCCCAGGGCATCGAGCCGTGACAGGAGCGGCCGGTGACGGCAACCTCGATCTGCATGCGCCCGCGCTGCCCGCGATAGATGCCCAGGGCGCCCTTCTTCGAGTCGCCGGTGCCTTCGGTCAGGATCACGACGTCCGGCACCAGCTCCGGCGGCGCGCCGGGCAGGACGCGGCCCATCAGGTGCAGCGGCCCGCCGCCGTCGTTGTCCTCCTCGGAGGCGGTCGCGTAGGAGCGCACGATCACGCCACGCAGCGCCCCCTCGGCGGCCAGCTCGAGCAGGATGCGGGTGGAGACGATCTGCGAGACGACCCCGGCGAGCTGGTCGGCCGAGCCGCGGCCGAAGAGCAGGTGCTCCCACTCGGCGTCCGGCGGCAGGTAGCCGAGCAGGCCGCGCAAGGCTGCGCGATCGACGCGAGTCAGGTCGTGCAGGCCGTCGTAGGCGTCGATGCTGCCGTTCGTCTTCTCGCGCCATTGCGAGCGCAGCGCGTTGACGGTGTCGGCGTGCCCGTCCAGATAGACGACGCGCTTGTCACGCGCCGGGATGCCGTCGCTTTCATCCTGGACGACCCAGACCAGGTTGCCGTAGGCGTCGAAGGCCACGTCCTCCGGACGCCGCACCGCGCCGACATCCACCACGGTCCGCTTCAGGTACTCCATCCGCGGGCCCTCGTGGTTGCTGAGGCCGCAGAGCGGATCGCCGCCCTGCTCGACGGGGCGGTCCACGTGGTCGGCCGGGATGCGAATGGCCTCGCGCAGGATGCGGGCCGCCAGCGGAAGGTCGCGCGCGGCGAGCGCCGCGATCCTGTCGTCGAGTGAAGCCATCGCGAGTCTCCTAGCCGTCGAGGTCCTCGAGCCGGGCCGGCAGGTCCGGCACCTTGGCGCCGGCCAGCAGGGCCATGATCACGTACAGCTTCTTGTTGGCCTGCCGCGCCACCTCGAAGCGGAAACGCTCCATCACGCCCGGGCTCACCTCTGCGCCGATGTCGGCGGGCAGGCAGTGCAGGTAGAGGGCATCGCTGGTCAGCCCCATCCGGCGCTCGTCGCAGATCCAGTCGCGGTGGCGCGCGTTGCGCTCGAGCGCGCCCTTCTCGATCTCGGCCAGGCGAGCCTTGTCGCCCGCTCGGTTCGCCAGGACGCGCTCCTGCATCAGGTCCCAGGGACCCCAGCTCTTCGGGTAGACGGCGTGGGCGCCCTCGAACGCCTCGTCCATCGACGCCGTCTGGCGGAACGAGCCGCCGGACGCCTGGGCGTTGGCGGCGGCCGCCGCCATCGGCTCGTCGAGCAGGCGGTAGCCCTCGGGCTGCGCGAGCATGACGTGCGCCCCCGAGCGCGTCAGCAGCGTGACGAGCCCCTGCGGCACCGAGAGCGGCTTCGCGTAGCTCGGCGAATAGGCCCAGGAGACGGCGATCTTCTTGCCCGCCAGGCGTCCGAGCCGCTCGCGGAGCCACAGCAGGTCGGCCAGCGTCTGCGTCGGGTGGTCGACGTCGCACTGCAGGTTGACCACCGGCACCACGCGCGGGTCGCTCGTCGCCTCGAGGTAGGCCTCGATCCCGGTCTTGATCTCGCGCATGAAGCGCTGGCCCTCGCCGAGGATCAGGTCGTGCCGGACGCCCAGGGCGTGCGCGTTCATCCCGAGCATGGCGCCGGTCTCCGCGGCTGTCTCGCCGTGGGCGACCTGGGTCGAGGAGCCGTCCACGATCACGGGCCGCATGCCCAGCCGGGCGGCGGCGCCCGCCCAGGCCGACTTCGTGCGCGTGGAGTTGTCGAAGAAGATGGCGTAGGCGAGCTCGTCGGGCAGCAGGCCCGTGCGCACGCCGGCGCGGTCGAGCGCCTCGAGGCGCTTCGCGAGCGCCAGCAGCGCGTCGAGGTCGCTGGCGGACCAGTCCTGGGTCTGCAGGAGGCTGCGGCCGTAGAGGCCGGTGAGGGCGGAGACGTCCAGCGCGGTCGTCATGGCAGCCCGATTATGCGCCTGCATGCCCGGCCGCGAACCGGTGCACAGGATCCAGTCACGTCCTGGAGCTCTGGCGCTTCATTCCGTAGCTGGCGGCTGGGCGGCGCCGGGGTTCACGCCTGCGCCATCCACCCCCCACCCCTATCCCCTCCCCACATACGGGGGAGGGGAATCACTCGCGGGCCGCGCCGCGACCTGACGGGGCGTCGCGACCCGCTGCGTCTGCGAGCGGCGATCCTGGTCGGGTTATGCAGCCACCGCTGGCTGGGCGGCACTACGGGCTGCGAGCGCAGCCGAGTTCACCTCGGCGGAGCGAGCGGGGGTTCAAGGGGGCGCGGCGCAGCGCCCCCTGGCTCAAGACGTTGGGATGCGCGCTTCAACGCCCCGCTCCGGCGTGACCCACGCCGCCCCCCTCCGGCCGAAGCCCGCAGCCATCGGCATTTCATCCGTCGCGGACGGCGTGAAGGCCGGGGCCGTTCACTCAGAGACGCGAAGGTAGCCGCGCCAGATTGGCTCGCTGTCGAGCACGAGCTCGACCCGGTAGGTCCCCGGCGACAGGTGCTCGATGCCGAAGGTCCAGGTCGAGAAGAAGAGCTCCCTCGGCTTCAGCTTCAGTTTTGTGGGTTCGCCAGTGACGACCAGGTGGTTGTCGGCGTCGTAGACCTCGAAGCCGCTCATCACCTCGCGCTTCTGCTGGGGATTCCATTGGACGAAGACCGAGACCGCCCGCTCTCGCCGTGAGAACGACGCCCGCTGGTCGACCGGCATCGGCACGCTCCCGCCGCGCTCCACGCGCGCCGCGAAGACACCGCTGATGACGTCGCGCTGCGCCGGCGAGAGGGGCTTGACGAACTCCCCCGCGCTGGCGAGGGCAGCGAGGGTCGTGAGCTTGGCCGCCGGCGCCAGAGGCAGCAGCTCAGGAGCGAAGACCATGTTGCCTCGCAGGGGTGTCTGGCTCAGATAGGAGCCAAACCTCACGCCCGTCGGTCCGAGGAGCGCATCGCTACCGGCGACCACGAAGCCGATCAGCTGCCCGCCATCACTCAGAATCGGCGAGCCCTGGGCGAAGGGGGCGTGCAGGCGCAGCAGTGGCCGGCCAGTCGAAAACGTGCCCTGACCCACCACGCTCGCCTCAGCGATCACCCTCGCACCGTCGTCCGTGGTATCGAGAACGAAGACTCGCTCGCCCACTGCGGGCCGCCGGGTGGCCGACTGGAGAACGTCGAGTCCGTGGTTAGGCACGCGGACCGCGGCCCAGCCCTCGCGTCGGTTCCGCGAGCCGATCTCGCGGGCCTCGACACTCCGACCGTCCCGGACCCGGACGCGCAGGCTCGTCGCTCCGTCGATCGCCGGGAACGGAGCGAAGACCAGATCCGCGTCGAAGGCCGTCGCCACGCCGGTTGCCAGGACCTCTCCCGACGATCCGATGCCGTCGATGCCGGCGACCGTCCGCTGCGCCCGCTGGTAGAGGTCCGCGGCGGACAGCACACCGAGCCCCGATCCGGGAGCCGCCTGGATCTCGAAGGAGTGCGTGCCGATGGACGCGCCGCCGACGGCGACCTCGAGCGCCCAGAGGCCGGTCGCGGTTCGCTCTGGCAACGCGAGGGTCCAGTAGAGGCCGAGTTGCCGCGCCGTGACCTCCTGATCGACCGGCGCCACGAGCACCACCTTGCCAGTCGGGTCCTTCCAGCGCCCCTCGAAACGATAGACACCCGGGACCGCTTCCCAATCGAAGTAGACGATGATCTGTCGATCCGAAGGCAGGCTGAATGTGCTCCGGGGATCCTCGACCTCGTAGCGGCCGGACCTCAGGGCCCCCTTGGAGCCCGATGTCGACCTCAGCAGCCGGAATGACGGTTCGCGCGCCGCCTCTTGCGCGGCGGCTGCCGGGCGAGCAGGACCGACGAAAGACAAGAACGTCGAGGCGAGCAGGCCGCACGCGGACAGATGGGGGGACGAGGAGAGCATGGCGCCAATTCTGGGCGGGAGTCCAGTCAGGGTGCAATCGAGCGACGTCCCTGGAAACTATCGCTCGCGGGTGTGCAGCAGCGGGATGCCCGGGGCCGGGGGGAGCGTGTTCGACAGCGTGTAGCCCTCCAGCTGCAGCGTGCCGGCCAGCGGCTCGAGCCTCAGGCTCCGCGTGAGCCCCGGGGCCGCGCCCGCGATCGGCAGGCGCTGGCCGTCGCGCATTCCCCAGTGCGCGACGCGCACCCGGGCGGCGCTGGAGGCGCCGCGCAGGACTTCGGCGACGTCCCACTCGCACACCACCAGCGCGTCGCGATAGGGCGAGATCTCGCGCAGGCTCGGAACGCGCGAGCAGGCGCGAAGCACGAGGCGCGCGTCGAACGGCTCGGTTGCGACGGGCCGTGCTCCCGGTGGTGCGGCCGGCGCAGACGGAGCCTGCTGCCGCCAGCGCGCGAGGTCGAGCTCCTCGACGTGGACGTCCGGGTAGCGATCGCTGCCCGGGTGCGAGGTCATCCGAAGGGGGCGGCCGGCGAGATCGAGCCTTGCCGGATCGACCGGCGCGACGAAGACGTCGTAGTTGGACCGGTAGTGGTCGTGGTCCCCCGCCGAGGCCCCGTAGGCGAGCATGCGGCCGTCGCGCGAGAGCATCGGGAAATAGACGTAGCGCCGCGAGGCCGGAAGCCGCGCGTCGTCCTTGTCCACGATGATCCCGACCTCGCCGCTGCGCAGATCCAGCCGGCGGATCGGCCCGCCGCCCTCTTCGACCCAGAAGCCCCAGCGGCCGTCGTGCGAGAAGTAGGGCTCGCAACCCGAGCGCCGCGGACCTTCGATCACGCGGCGCGAGGCGGCGTCGTAGGCGGAGAACACCGGGTTGCCGGTGACCGCATGGCGGAGCGTGGCGTCGAGCAACCAGGCCTGGCGCCCGCGCGGCTCGTCGGTGAGCGCGGAGGCCTGGCCCGTCGCGAGGTCGAGCAGGCGCGTGCGCCCGTCCGCGCCGACGTAGACGAGCTCGCGATCGCTGCGCCACACCACGGAGCGATTGCCCCAGCCGTAGAGCCGGACGCGGCGGAGAAGCGTTCGCTGCTCGGAGCCGTCGAGCCGCAGCAGGCGCAGCTCGCCCGCGAGGGCGGGCTCGGGGTACTCGTCCTTGCCCTCCGCCCGGCTCAGGTAGACGAGGCGCTGGCCGTCGGGGCTCAGGTGCGCGCAGCAGTGCTGCCGATCCGGCTCGTCGGGCGAGAGCCGCCGCGCGGCCGAGCCTTCCAGGCGCCGCGTCCAGATGCGCCAGTCGCCGCTGCGGTTCGATTCCCAGACCAGGGTTCCGCGCGCCGGAAGCGGCGCTTCCGGGCTGCGGGGCGGGGCCGCGCCCGATCCCGGACCGAGGTCCACCGGGCGCCAGTCGCCGCCGGAGAGCTCGCGCGCGGCGAACTCGTAGACGACGAGGCGCTTGCCCGCGAGGCGATCCTCCCCAGCGGCGATGCGCTCCGCGAGTCGCTCGCGTGCCGCCGACGGCCCGCCGGCGTTCACCGCGAGCGCATCCACCGGCCGGGCGAGGAAGTGGCTGAGCTGGGCGGCGAAGCCCGCTCCGTCGCCGAAGCCGAGCTCGCGCTGCGAGTAGACGTTCGTGAAGCTGTCGCCGAGGACCAGGACGTCGGCGTTTGCATCGGGCCGCCAGGGCTCCCCGTCGGCGCGGAGCACCTGTTGCGTGAGCACGCGCTCGGGCTGGAACAGGGGGCGGCGCAAGGGCAGGCGGAGCAGCGCAGCGAGGTCGCCGCGGCCCTCGACCCAGACCGGCCTGCGCGTCGTGCGCGCCGGATCCGTCTCCACCAGCGGCACGCGGCGCGCGAGGAACCCGGCGAGGCCCTGGGCCGCGGCCTCCATCGCCTGGGGCGTCCAGTGCGTGTCGGTGCGGAGGAAGTGCGGCCAGGGCTGCTCGCGCCGGGCGCGCGCCAGGCCCTCGGCCGGATCGAACGCCGGGATCCCGAGCTCCTCCAGGCGCTCGAGGAACCGGCGGTGCGATGGGTTCTCGATCGGCACGGCGTCCACCAGGGCAGGCGCCAGCCCTTCGGGATGCAGGGATGCCTTGACGGGGACCGGCACCACGACCAGGCCGATGCCCCGCTCCGCGAGCTGAGCCGCGAAGCGGGCGAGGGCGGGAATCGGATCCGGCTTCCGGCTCGGCTTGCCCGTCCTCGCGGCGGCCGCCTGGCGCGCGAGCGCCTCGGGCTTCAGGAAGCCGGGGCCGGTCAGCGAGTCGATCGCCGGGCGGAAGTACAGCCAGCCCTTGCGGCCGACGACCACCTGCTCGTTGCCGGCACCGAGCCTGCGGGTCAGGAACGCCTGCACGTCGGGCAGCGCCCGCCGCGCGAGCAGCGAGCGATCCTCGAGGGCGCTCTCGAACGCGCTCAGCGCCCCGAGCAGCCGCGCGTTGCCCGCGAGCAGGCCCGACGCGCGCGCCTCTCGCCAGGCGGCCGCAGGAGCACCGCGGAGCTCTCCCCAGGGCGCGCCCGCGCCGCTGCGCAGGTCGCGCGCGATCTCCATTCCGACCGGCACCAGGGCGAGTGCGACGAAGAGCGCGACGAGGGCGCGCGCCGCGGCCGGGCTCACGCGGGTCTGCCCGACCTCCCGCGCCGCCTGCGCTTCCCTGTCTTCGAGTGCGTGCTCGTGGGTCGTCATCAGAATATGAAGTAGATGAAGGGGTTGTATCCCTGGCTGGCCATCGCGACGAGCGCGAGAGCCAGGCAGCCGAGTGCCCAGGCGCCCCGCGGCCAGCTCAACTGTCGCGTGAAGTCCCAGGTCTGGGGACAACCCCAGGTGACGAAGGCGGCCGCCGCCAGGCTGAGAAGCGCGTAGGGCGTGTAGAGCACGCCCGCCAGGAGCGCCGCGGCCGGCTGCGCCTCGACGACGCCGAGCATGGCGCCGAGATAGCGCCAGGCCGCGGGCAGGTCGGCCGCCCGGAAGAACACCCACGTGAGCAGCACGCCGAGGAAGGTGACGCCCACGCGCGCCGGCCGCGGCAGCGCTCCGTAGAGGGTCCGCTTCCCCGCCGCGCGCTCGAGGGCCAGGCCCGCGCCGTGCAGGCCTCCCCACACGACGAAGTTCCAGGCGGCGCCGTGCCACAGGCCCCCGAGCAGCATCACGATCGCCAGGTTCGCGTAGGTGCGCCGCGGGCCCTTGCGGTTGCCCCCGAGCGGCAGGTAGAGGTAGTCGCGCAGCCAGGTCGAGAGCGAGATGTGCCAGCGCCGCCAGAAGTCGGTGAGCGACTCGGCGCGGTAGGGCGAGTCGAAGTTCTTCGGGAACACGAAGCCGAGCATCAAGCCGAGCCCGATCGCCATGTCGGAGTATCCGCTGAAGTCGAAGTAGATCTGGAAGGCGTAGGCCGTGACGCCCGTCCAGGCGTCGAGCGGCCGCAGCGAGCCCGCCTCGAAGGCGGCGTCCGCGACGAAGCCGCAGGGGTTCGCCAGCAGAACCTTCTTGGCCATCCCCAGGCCGAAGAAGGCAACCCCGCGCGCGAACTTCTCGAAGCTGTGCGTGCGCCGCAGCATCTGCTCGGCGATCTCGGAGAAGCGGATGATCGGGCCGGCCACCAGTTGCGGGAAGAGCGAGACGTAGCAGGCGAAGTCCACGAAGCTGGCGAGGGGCCGCGTGCGGCCCCGGTAGATGTCGATCGTGTAGGACATCGACTGGAACGTGTAGAAGCTGATGCCGAGCGGCAGCGCCACGCGCAGCGCGATCTCGGGCTGCAAGTGGCCGAGCCCCAGCGCGCCGACGAGCGCCGAGTAGCTGTCGACCACGAAGTTGAAGTACTTGAAGAAACCGAGCAGAGACAGGTTGCTGACGATCGAGAGGATCAGCCACGGACGCCGCCGCTCCCGCGCCCCCTGCGGCGCCGACCCGATCATCCAGCCGCAGACGTAGTCGATCAGCGTCGAAGCCAGCATCAGCCCCATGAAAGCGGGGTTGGCCCAGCCGTAGAAGCCGTAGCTCGCGAGGGTCAGCCACAGGTGCCGGGCCCGCTGCGGGAGCGCGTAGTAGCCGCAGAGCGCCGCCGGCAGGAAGTAATAGACGAAGAGGTGGGAGGAGAAGACCATCGCTTGGAGCCGGCGGACGACCCTGGCGGCCGGCCAGTCGCTAGACTAACCGCCAGAGCCCGAAGCACCACATGTCGGCAAGATAGAGCCCCAGGATCCACGCCACGACGAGGCGAATCCGCTTGAATCGCGTGGCTACCATCGATGCTCCAGCGATGAGTGTCACAGGAGTGCCCTCGCCCACTCCTCGCCGTCCTTCCGCTTCACGTTGTCGATCATCCACTTCCCGTGACGCCGCTGCAGCGCATAGCGAAGGAGCCCGCCGCCGAAGACAGCCTTGCGTTCGGTGTCGACGTAAGCCTTGTCGCCGGCGATCTCGGAGCCGAGGATCTGCTCGGCGCTCGGATCGTACTCGGGCGGCTTCTGGAACGACGCTTGGCGGCCCTGGGGTCGTTCGCGTGGCGTGCAGAAGGCCTCGAACACTCGGTCAAGCGCGGCCGTCACCTCTGGCCAGTAGGAGCCCGGATTCGCGGTGCCTCGGGCGCGACGAGACGCCTCCCACGAACTCACTTCCCACTCGTTCATGGCCTTGATGAAGGCGGCCACCACTTCCCCGGGCAACTGGCTGGGGCCGCCCGTCATGCCGCCTCAGCTAGCACGACCCTGGCCACGGCCTCGAGCGTGATCTGGCTGAACGGCACGCCGGCGAGGCGCAGGTGCACGAGCGCAAGCTCCAGCTGAAAACCGTCGGAGCTCGTGTAGGAAGGAGTGCCGCCCTTGGGACAGGCCTCGATGTACTCGCGCACGAGTTGTGCCTGGCGGCCGGCGTCGGATTCCATGGCCACCTCGCGCCAGAGCGGCATCTCGTCCAGCGGCTTCATGCGCTTCATCTTGCTCTGGAGCCGAGCGAACACGTCCTGCCGTCCCGCGATCAGCGCCATTCTGATGGCCCGGAGCGCGTGAGGCTTCCCGATGACGTCGTCCCAGCGCCGCGGCGGGTCCAGATCGAGGCACCAGCCCACCAGGCGCTCCAGTCCGTCGTCGGAGAGCCGCGCATCCCAAGCGCCGGTGACGAACAGCCGCGCGATGACTTCGCAGGCGAAGTTGCGCGCTTCGTAGGTCGGACGGAGGTAGTTCTCGTCGGCCGAGACGGCGCGTTCTGTCCGCATGCGTTCGCCGAACCTCACGGTGCGCGCGAACAAGGGGCGGGCCAGAACCGGGTCGTTGCCCGCCAGCAGCGCCGTCACCCCGTAGCCGAACAACAAGTCGATCTCGGCGGACTCCGCGAATCGGCCTGTCTCCCAGTACTGGAAGGGATCCCGCGCCGCCTCGGCACGGTAGTAGCTTTCGTTCCGCAAGAACAGCTCTCGCCACCCGGGGACCGGATGGGCGGGGGCGGGCGTGTTCGGCTCCATCATTGCCCCAAGGGTCGCGCGACCACCTCACCACTCGAGGCGTCGGCGGAGGCCCCAGCCGCAGAGTCCCAGGGCGCCGCCAGCCATGAGCAATCCGACGACCCCGATACCCGTGACGGGGTAGCCGAGAACGTAGAAGACGTTCGCGTTCCGAAGCGACGCTTCGAGGACGGCGCCGCCGCCGGGGTCGTCCCGCGCCACCACGATCGGGACTTCGTTCCCTGGCCTCAGCCTGCCGAAGTCGCGCTTCCTGATCCGGATCGTCGTACTGTGCTGGGCGCCGGCCAGATCGAGCCACGCCACCTCCGCCTGATAGTCCGGGAGTATCGGTCGTCCGGCGGCGTTGAACGTGCGCACGATGCGGGCCCGCGCGGTGACCCCGCCATCGAAGCGGGCGAGGAGCTGCCCTTGAAACTCCGACTCCTGCACCATCACGGCGGCGATCAGCGCGAAGATGATCCCCGAGACGAACGGGTATCGCCGGATCAGCCCGACGAGCCAGCCCTGCTTCACCTGCGTCATTCCGGTTGAACCTGGGAGGGAGCCTTCTGGAGAGAGTTCGCCGGGGGCGACCAGCTAGAGCCCCGCGCTCTTCAGCACGACGCGCAGCAGCACGTTGGCGCCTGCCTCGACGTGCTCGGGCGCCGTGTACTCGCGGACGTTGTGGCTGATGCCGTCCTTGCTCTGCACGAAGATCATGCCGGTCGGGCAGTTGGGCGCGAACATCTGGGCGTCGTGGCCCGCGCCGCTGGGCAGCCGCCGGGTGCTGAGGCCGAGAGAGCGCGCCTGCGACTCCACCAGCGCGATCATGGCCGGGTCGAAGTCCACGGGCGCGAAGCGAGCGAGCGAGCGCCGCGCGACGCTGACGCCCTCGCGCCCGGCGATCTCGTCGTAGAAGGCGTCGGCGCGGGCCTCGGCCTCGCGCAGCCGCGCCTCGTCGGTGTTGCGCAGATCGACCGTCAGCTTCGCGCGGTTCGCCACCACGTTGACCAGGTTCGGCTGCAGCGCCAGCGCGCCGACGGTGCCCACCTGCGAGCCGCCCAGCTCCAGCGCCAGGCGGCGCACGAAGCAGGCGATCTCGGCGGCGGCGTAGCCCGCGTCGTGGCGCATCGACATCGGCGTGGTGCCCGCGTGGTTCGAAACGCCGGAGATCTGCAGCTCGGTCCAGGAGATGCCCTGCACGCCGGTGACCGCGCCGATCTGGACCCCTTCGCGCTCGAGCACGGGTCCCTGCTCGATGTGCAGCTCCACGTACGCGGCGGCGCGCTCGCCGCCGCAGGCGACGTCGCCCGCGTAGCCGATCCGCCGGAGGCAATCGCCCACCGTCTCGCCGTCGATACCGACCGTCGCGAGCGCCTGGTCCAGCGCGAGAGCGCCCTGATGGACGGCGCTGCCCATCATGTCGGGAGCGAAGCGGGCGCCCTCCTCGTTCGTGAAGAAGGCCACGGCCAGCGGCCGCGCCGTGTCGAGCCCGGCGTCGTTCAGCGTCTCCACGACCTCGAGCCCGCCGAGCACGCCGAGGTTGCCGTCGAAGCGGCCGCCCGTGCGCACGGTGTCGATGTGGGAGCCGATCGTCACCGGCAGGCCGCCCTGGCGCCCCTTGCGCAGACCGAGGACGTTGCCGATGCGGTCGACGCTGACCTCGAGGCCCAGCTCGCGCATCCAGCCGGCGACGAGGTCGCGGCCTTGCCGGTCCTCGTCGGTGAGCGCCAGACGGCAGCAGCCGCCGCCGTCGATCGCTCCGAGCCGCCCGAGCGTTTCGAGCCGCCCCCACAGGCGGGCCCCGTCGATGCGCAGGCGCTCGACCTGCGCGGGGTCCGTCACGTCAATCCGCGAGCGCGTTGAGGTAGTTGACACGCTCTCCAGCGTACACCGCGTCGCGCATCCAGCGCAGGAGGTGGAAATAGGTCAGATCCAGCTCCCCGTCGGCCCGTCCCGTCAGGCTGCCGGCGGGGTCCGCCGGATCGAAGAGCACCGAGAAGCCGGGGCCCTCGTAGCGCGTCCGTCCGCCTTCCGAAGCGAGGCGGAAGTCCCGGCCGTCGATGCGGCCGAGGAGCGCCCCGCCGGGGCTCTCGAGGGCGAAGCCGTCCTGCGAGGAGAAGCGCCGCCAGTCCTCCGGCTTTCCGAAGAAGCGCGGCTTGACGACGTAGGGACCGCCGTCCTCCGGGCAGAAGACGTCGCAGTTGCCGCATTCGTTGCAGAAGTCCGCGAAGTTCCCGTACTGCTGCCTCTGCTCGATCACCAGCCGCCCGTCGGTCCGGCTGAGCCAGCGGCCCGCCTCCTGCCGCAGCTTGACGACGTCCAGCTCGAGCCGCGGCAGCACGAACACGAAGTTGGCGTCGTTCGGGCACACCGGCACGCACTTGTTGCAGGTGACGCAATCGAAGAGCTGGAGCTGGCTCCCGATCTTGCGCGGCGGCTTCGAGTTGGCGGCGCGGCCGTAGCGCGGGTCGCGCGTCGCGAGGGGAACGTGGTGCTCCGTGTTGAGCGCGGCGCTCTCCTGCACCCAGCGTCGATGAAGGTCGGCGCCGGCCACGGGCAGAAGTTCGGCGCCGGAGTCCAGGGCCGACAGGCAGGCCGCACGCGCCGGCTCCGACACGTCGAACCGCGCGAGCGCCTCGCGGCCCTTGCCGAAGGCCCGGATCACGAAGTCCCCGATCGAGCGCGCGCCCACCGCTCGCATTCGCGTTCCGAGCGCTTCGAGGTAGCCGCTCGCTCGCGCGTAGCCTCGCGGTTTCAGCAGGTCGCTGCAGACGGTCACCGGCACCAGCCCCAGCGCCACGGCGTCGGCGAAGTTGCCGCGGTCGATGCCGGCCGAGAAGGAGATCGGCAGGAGCGGCCCGAGCTCGCGCCGCACCCGCTGCACCAGGTTGAGAGCCAACACGTGCAGCGGCGGACCCGAAAGGTACATCTCCTTCTCCGATGCGGGGAAGAAGCCGCGCCGGTTCTCGACGATCAGGGTGTTGGTCAGCTTGACGCCGAAGCCGAGGCCGAGATCGGCCGCCGTCCGCGAGAGCCGATCGACGAAGCCGAGCATCTGCTCCCAGCGGGTGTCGCGCTCGAAGGCCGAGTCGGGGACGTGCAGGTCGTCGTAGCCCATCACGCCGTGCAACAGCTCTCGCGCGCGCTCGCGGCCCAGCAGCATCGGGTTCAGCTTCACGATGCAGTGGAGCCCGCTCTTCAGCAGGAAGTCGCAGATGCGCTCGATCTCGTCCGGCGGGCAGCCGTGGAAGGTGCTGAGCGTGACCGTATCCGACAAGCGCGCGGGGAAATCCAGGTCGCGGTACCGCCGCAGCTCGTCCGGGATCTCGCGGCGCAGGCGGTCGATCGTCGGCCGGGCGTCGCGCATGCCGGCGACGAAGGCCTGCACCCGCTCGCTGCGGATGCCCGCGAGGTCGTAGCCGACGCTCATGTCGAAGAGGACGGGATCGGCCCCGGCGGGCGTGCCGAAACGGCCGCTGGCGCGCAGCGCCTCGATCAGCATCATCCCCTTCACGTACTCCTCGAGCGACTCCTCGAGCCGCAGCTCCTGGCTCCACTCGACGTTGAAGCCGACGGTGGCCATGTCGATGCAGGGCCGGGGGATCTCCAGCTCGTCCTTCACCTGGACCGTCTTCAGCTCCAGGATCCGGCAGCCGGCGAGCCACGACAGCGCGAGGTTCTGCGCCATCTGCGACTGCGGGCCCGCCGCGGGCCCGAGCGGCGTCGCGGCACGCTGCCCGTGAAAGGCGACCGAAAGGTCGAGCCCGCCGCCCCCGCCGAAGACCGCGGCGCGGGGAAGGTCGAAGACCTCCCCGCGCTCGATCTCGCGCAAGGCGCGCCTCAGCAGCGCGCCCAGCGGGTACGGCCTCAGCTCGGCCATGCGCGGGCGATCATACGTCCGCGCCTCAGTGGTGCTGGCCGCTCCCCTGCTTCTTGGCCTGGCCCTTCAGCTCGCCGTGGATCAGCTCCACGAAGCTCGCGGTCTTGACGAAGCCCTGGCCGAGCGCGTCGTACTTCGCGAGCACCTTCTCGTCCTGCATCTGCTGCAGCGTCTTGCCCGCCTTCAGCGCGGCGCTCACCAGCGCGACGCAGTCGCGCAGCATCGCCGTGAACTTCGCCACGTCCGCCTTCCCCGAGAGCGCGCCGTGGCCGGGGATCACCTTCACGTCGTCCGGCAGCCCCGCCAGCGCCTTCTCGGCGTTCTCGATCAGTCCCATCAGGCTGCCGCCGCTCGCGACGTCGACGAACGGCAGGCCGTAGGTCACGAAGGCGTCGCCCATGTGCACCACGTTCGCTTTCGGGAAGTAGACGATGCTGTCGCCGTCCGTGTGGCCCTTCGCGTAGTGCAAGGCGCGGATGTCCTCGCCGTTGAAGTGCACGGTCAGGCTGGCGTCGAAGGTGATCACGGGGAGCGCCTCCTTGGGCGCCGGCGCGACGTCGCGCCCGGGGACCCCGGTCAGCCCCTCGGCGAGGCGCTTGCGGACGTTGTCGTGGGCGATCAGCGTGGCGCCCTTCGACAGCTCGGCGTTGCCGCCAGTGTGGTCGCCGTGCCAGTGGGTGTTCAGCACGTAGCGCACGGGCTGGGGCGTGATCGCCTTCAGGGCGGCCTGGATCTTCGGCACCAGCGGCGCGAACTGGTCGTCCACCACGAGCACGCCGTCCTCGCCCACCGAGACGCCGATGTTGCCGCCGACGCCCGTCAGCATGTACACGCTGCCGGCGACCTTCTCGGCCTTGATCTCGACTTTGGACCAGTCCCGGTCCTGGGCGCCGGCGGGAGCGGCCAGCAGGAACAGGGCCAGCCATGGCGTACGACGCAGCATTCGGGCCTCCTTCAATCGATTGAAGACCCCATTTTGCGTCAAACCGGGGCTCGTGTGGGGGCGGGGGCGCGGCGCTGACGCTGGGCCGGGCCCGGAGGCCTAGCGGCCGGCGCGGTGGAAGATCGGAGCGAAAAGGAGACCGGCGATCACGCTGCCGAGGACGAGGGGACGAAAAGCGGGCACGGCCAGCCAGAACAGCACCGAAATGCCGAGCACGAAGATCAGCCCACCGGCTCCCTCGACCGGAATGTGGTCGATCCGGATTCCCTGGTGGTATCTCATGGCAATAGGGATACGACCGGGCGCTCCGACAAGTTCCCCGGGCCAGGCGCTAACATCCCTGGCACCTGACACGGCCCAGACGCCCCCCCGCCCGAAGGAGGAAAAGGATGATCCGCCACCGCCTGCTTGCCGCTCTGCTCCCCTGCCTCGCGTTCGCCGGCGTCGCTTTCAGCCAGGAACGCGTCTACCTCGGCCCGCGCACCCCCGCGGACACCGACCAGCCGCCGTTCAGCCGCGCCGTTCGCGTCGGCAATACGCTGTACCTGTCCGGCAACATCGGCCTCACCCCCGATCGCAAGGTGCCGGCCGAGGCCGAGGCCGAGGCGCGCAACGTGCTCGACGACGTCAAGCGCAACCTGGCCGAGGCCGGCATGACGATGGACGATCTCGTCTTCGTACAGGTCTTCTGCTCCGACGTCGCTCACTACGATGCCTGGAACGAGGTCTACCGGACCTACTTCACCAAGGAGTTCCCGGCGCGCGCCTTCGTCGGCGCGGGCAAGCTGCTCTTCGGCGCCCGCTTCGAGATCCAGGCGATCGCCGTTAAACGCTGAGCCCGGCCGGGTGATCCGCCTCGAACGCGTCAGCAAGGCCTACGACGAGGGAGAGCTGCGGCGCCAGGTGCTCCGCGAGACGAGCGCCGTCTTCGCTTCCGGGGAGCTCGTCGCGATCCGGGGGCGCAGCGGCAGCGGCAAGAGCACGCTGCTCAACCTCGTGGCGGGCATCGACTCGCCCAGCGCAGGAGACGTCTTCGTGGACGGCGCCTGCATCAACCGCCTTTCCCCGCGCGAGCGCACGCTGCTGCGGCGCGAGCGCATGGGCTTCGTGTTCCAGTTCTTCAACCTGATCCCGACGCTCTGCGTCCTCGAGAACGTCGTGCTGCCGGCCGAGCTGGCCGGACGCGACGCGGCCTCCGCGCGCGAGCGGGCGCTGCAGCTGCTCGATCGCGTCGGGCTCGCGGATCGCAGGGCCGCCTTTCCGGATCGGCTGTCGGGCGGAGAGCAGCAGCGCGTGGCCCTCGCGCGCGCTCTGGTGCAGGACCCGCGGCTGCTGCTGGCGGACGAGCCGACCGGCAACCTCGACGACCACACGGGCGAGGCCGTGCTGAACCTGCTGGAGGAGCTGGTTCGGGGCGACGGACGCACGCTGCTGCTCGTCACGCACTCCCGCGAGGTCGCGGCGCGCGCCGACCGGGAGCTGACGATCGAGGACGGGCGGCTGGTGGTCTCGCGCGGCTGATGCTGCCCCGCACGCTGCTGCGCACGGGGCTGCGCGACCTCGGGCGCCGCCCGCTGCACACCGCGCTGATGGTGCTGGGCGTCGCGCTGGGAGTGGCCGTCGTGGTGGCGATCGACCTCGCCAACGAGAGCGCCAGCCGCGGCTTCGCCCGCAGCACGGAGGCCGTCGGGGGGCGCGCCACCCACCAGGTGCTGGGCGGGCCGTCGGGCGTGCCGCTCTCCGTCTACCGCGAGATCGCGCTCGCGCGGGTCGCTCCGGCCGCCCCGATCCTGGAGGAGAGCGGAGTGTCCGAGACGCTCGGCCGCCAGGGCGTGCGCCTGCTCGGCGTCGACCCGCTCGCCGAAGGGCCGTTCCGCGACCACGTGGGGGCGGGAGCGCTGCGAACCCCGGGCTTCGGCGCGCTCTTCACCCGCGACGGCTGCCTGATCGGCGCGACGGCGGCCCGGCGCCACGGCCTGCGCCCCGGCAGCCCGCTCCGCGTGAGGGTCGGCGAACGCGTGCTCGACGTCACCGTGCTCGGGGTGCTCCACGCGGGCTCGCCGGATCGCGAGGCGGGCCTCGAAGGCCTGCTGCTCTTCGACGTCGGCGTGCTCCAGCGGTTGCTCGGGCGCGGCGATCGCCTCACCCGCATCGACCTCGTGGCCGACGCCGCGCAGGCGCGCCGCATCGCCTCGGGCCTGCCCCCCGGCCTGCGTCTGGCGCCGGCCGACGAGCAGGCGGAGACGGTGGGACAGCTGAGCTCGGCCTTCCAGCTCAACCTGGGCGCCCTGAGCCTGCTGGCGCTCGTCGTCGGCATGTTCCTGATCTACAACACCGTCACCTTCAGCGTGGTTCAGCGCCGCGCCGTCTTCGGCACCCTGCGCGCGCTGGGCGTCACGCCCGGGCAGCTGTTCGCCTTGATCCTGGCGGAGACGGCGCTGGCGGCCACGGCGGGAACGCTGCTCGGCCTGGGTCTCGGCTTCGTGCTGGGCCAGGGGGCCGTGCGGCTCGTCACGCGCACGATCAACGATCTCTACTACGTGCTCGCCGTGACCGGCGCTCCGCTGCAGGCGGCCAGCCTGCTGAAGGGCCTGGCGCTGGGCGTCGGAGCGTCGCTGCTCGCGGCGGTGCCGCCCGCGCTCGAAGCTGCGCGCGTGGAACCGGCCCTCGCACAGCGCCCGAGCACCTACGAGACGGCCGCGCGCGCCTGGCTGCCACGCCTCGCCGCCGCCGGGGCCCTGCTGGCCGCCGCGGGAGCCGCGCTGCTGGGGCTGGCGGAGACGTCGCTGCTCGCGAGCTTCGCCGGCCTCTTCGCCGTGGTGCTGGGCTTCGGCCTGGGGGTGCCGTGGCTGACGCTCGGCCTGATGGCCCTGTTCGGGCCGTCGCTGTCGCGCGTGGTCGGCGTCCTGGGCCGCCTCGGCGCGCGCACGGTGGCTCGCTCGGTGAGCCGCACCGGCGTCGCGATCGCCGCGCTGGCGACGGCGGTCTCGGTCACGATCGGGGTCGGCCTGATGATCGCGAGCTTCCGGGCCACCGTCGTGGACTGGCTGGAGGTGACGCTGGTGGCGGACCTCTACGTCGGCGCTCCCTCGGGCGGCGGCGTGCGCGCGACCCCTTCCTTCGATCCCGCCCTGGCCGCGCGCGTGGCCGGCGTGCCCGGCGTCGAACGCGTCGAAGCCTACCGGCGGGTGCGGGTCGACAGCGACGTCGGCGAGGTCGTGCTCGGCGTGAGCGACGTCTCGGGCGAGCGGACCATCCAGCGCTTCCGTTTCGCCGACGGCTCCGATCCGGACCCGTGGGCGCGCGTGGCCGAGGGCGCCGTGGTGGTGAGCGAGCCGTTCGCCCACCGGCATCGGCTTCCGGGAACCGGCGCGGCGATCACCCTGCGCACCGACCGCGGCCCGGTCCGCTTCCCGGTCGTCGGCGTCTTCTACGACTACTCGACGGAAGAGGGCACGTTGCGCATGAGCCGCGCCGTCTACGAGCGCCACTACGACGATCGGGCCGTCTCGTCGCTGGCCGTCTACGCCGCGCCGACAGCCGAGGCCGCCGGGGTGGCGGAAGGCGTGCGCGCCGCGCTCGCCGGCACCGCGCTGCAGGTGATTCCGAGCGCCGTCCTCAAGCGCCAGGCTCTGCGCATCTTCGACCGCACCTTCGCCGTGACGAACGCGCTGCGGCTGCTGGCCGTGGTGGTCGCCTTCATCGGCGTCTGGTCGGCGCTGCTCGCCTTGCAGGCGGAGCGCACGCGCGAGCTCGGCACGCTGCAGGCCCTCGGGCTCACTCCCCCGCAGCTCTGGGCGCTCACGCTGATCGAGACCGGCCTGATGGGCCTGGCGGCCGGCCTGCTCTCCTGGCCCCTGGGCGGTCTGCTCGCCTCCGTGCTGGTCGACGTGATCAACGTCCGCTCGTTCGGCTGGACGATGCGCCTCGAGCTGCAGCCGGCCCCCTTCGCGCAAGCGCTCGCGACCTCGGTCTCGGCCTCGTTGCTGGCGGGCGTGTATCCCCTGCTGCGACTCCGGCGCATGCCGATCGCCGCCGCGCTGAGGCAGGAGTGACGTGAGCGGCGCCAGGATCGTCGCCGCGGCGCTGCTGACCGGACAGGCGGCCTGCTCGCCGGCGCCTCCGGCCGGCGCGGGCTCGGACCCGCCAACCGAAAGCCTGGAGCTGGCCGGAGCCGAGACGGTGGCCTTCGCCCGCGCGCACGAGCCGAGGGCGTTCGTTCTGCCCGAGGACCACGGGCCGCACTTCGACTACCAGACCGAGTGGTGGTACTACACGGGCCAGCTCGAATCCGAGGCCGCAGAACGCTTCGGCTACCAGCTCACGATCTTCCGGCGCGGCCTCGCGCCGGGGGCGCCGCCGCGCGGGCCCGGGCTCGCGACGAACCAGATCTACTTCGCTCACCTGGCGCTCACCGACGCGCAGCGCCGCACTCACCAGGCCTTCGAGCGCTGGAGCCGCGGCGCCGCGGGCCTCGCGGGCGCGAGCGGCTCGCCGTTCGCGGTCCACCTCGGGGACTGGTCCGTGCGCGCGACCGATGGCGAGGGCCGGCAGCTGCGCCTCGAGGCGCGCGAGGGGCCGCTCGAGCTGGAGCTGTCGTTGCGCGCGACCAAGCGGCTGGTCGCGCACGGCGACCGCGGCCTGTCGGCCAAGAGCGAGGAGCCCGGCAACGCGTCGTACTACGTCGGCTACACGCGGATGGCGACCGAAGGGCGTCTGCTGCTCGCCGGTCGCGCGCGCACGGTGCGAGGCGAGAGCTGGTTCGACCACGAGTGGAGCACGAGCGCCCTCGGGCCGCAGGCGGTGGGCTGGGACTGGTTCTCGCTCCAGCTCGACGACGGCCGCGAGCTGATGTATTTCCAGATCCGCCGCAAGGACGGCGGGATCGAGCCGGTCTCGGGCGGGACGCTCGTCTCCGCGACGGGCGGGGCGCGGCGGCTGTCGGCGGACGAGTTGCGGCTGTCGCACGCGGGGGTCTGGACCAGCGTGAAGAGCGGCGCCCGCTATCCCGCGCGCTGGCGCCTGGCGCTGCCCTCCGAGGGGCTCGACCTCGAGATCGAGCCCCTCGTCCCGGATCAGGAGCTGGGGCTGTCGTTCACCTACTGGGAGGGAGCCGTCGGCGTGAGCGGCCGATCGGGCGAGCGCCCGATCGGCGGCCGCGGCTACGTGGAGCTGACCGGCTACGCCGCCACGATGCAGGGCGTGTTCTAGCGGAGCCGGGCGCGCTCGCTCACCAGATCGAGACGCGGACGTGCTCGCCGTTCCGGCTGTGGACCTCGACGAGCTCGGTGAAGCGCGCGTTGCGCCGGAGCGCCCCGATCGCATCGCCGAAGGACATCCGGCCGGAGTCGTCCGGCAGCGCCTCGAGCAGCACGTCGATCGGCAAGCTGACGTCCACCTGCTCGCCGTGGCGATCCTCGACGTGCACCTTGATCAGGCTGCCCACCTTTCGCACCAGCACGCGCTCGTCCGCCTCCTCCACGCGCACCAGCTCGGCGTCCTCGATCTCGGCGAGCGCCGTGAGCACCTTGCGCGCGATGGGCAGGTGCTTCGCCGCCTCGCCCATCTCGAGCCGGGCCTTGTGCTGCGGCACGAAGCCCGCCGCCACCTGCGCCAGGACCAGCGGCACGGGCACCACGATGCGCGTGCCCCCGGGGCCCGACTCGCGGACGTCCACCACGGCGACGCCCGTGGCGGCGACGACGCCGCCGACCGCCACCGGAACCGCCACGCTGCCGATCAGGAGCGCCTTCAGGAGCACCATGTCCTACTCCTTGTCCCCGATCCAGATCCGCACGCTGGTGCCGTCCTGCTCGCTGACCCGCACGATGTCGCCGCGACGGCCCTGGAGCTTCGCGAGCGCCGCACGCAGGTTGAGCTCCTCGCCCTCGCCGGAGAAGAGCGCGTCGACCACGTCGATCGGGATCTCGATCTTCACGTCCTGCCTGCCGTTCGCCTTCTTGACGTCGACGCGCACGAGGTCGCCCCGCCGCCCGACGAGCACGGTCTCGTCGTCCTGCTCGACGCTGACGATGTCGGTATCGCCGGCGTTCTTCAGCTCGATCCACATCTTGCGCAGGTCGGCGACCTTGAAGTGGTCGTGGCCGTTGCCGATGTGGACACGGCCGTGGGAGTGGATCTTCTCGGGCGCCGCCTCGAGCACCGCGTCGACCAGGCTCAGCGGCAGGTTGACCGCGACCTTCGCCGCCTTCTTCCCCGTCTCCTCGACCCTCACGTGGAGCCAGGGGCTCGAGGCCGCCGCCACCGGCAGGGCCAGGGCCAGCGCCAACCCCGCCGCCCCTGCCGCCTTCCATCCAATCCGCTGCATGTCAGCCTCCTCGCTCCCTTTGCAGGCTTTTACGTGCGAGGCCAGGCAAAGGTTCTCGTAAGAAACCAGGGAACTCTGGAGCTTTCCCCCGCGTGCGCCCGCTCAGCGCATCGATTCGATCGCGCGATCCAGGGCGGCCGCATACGGGTGGGAGCGCACGTAGTTGGCCATCCGGTCGACGGCGAGGAAGCGGACTCCCCCGCGCAGGTCCGGTGTCGGCCCTGCCGCGACCCGGGCGAACGCGGCGGCCGTCTCGGGGCGACGGCGCCGGGCGTCGAGCACCCGGGCGAGCAGCTCGCACTGGCGATCGATCAGCGGGAAGGAGCCCGCGTCCGTCTCGAAGAAGCCGACCACGAAGAGGTCGGGGCGGCGGCGGTGGAAGACGTGCAGGTACAGCTCGGAGACGTCGCCCTCCCGGTGGATCTCGGGCGGCAGCAGCACGGGAAGCAGGCGCCGGTAGCCTGTGGCGAACACGACGAGGTCGACGTCCTCGCGGCTGCCGTCCGCGAACACCGCCGTCCGGCCGTCGAAGCGCGCCACGTCCGGCTTCACGGTCACGTCGCCGTGCGCGAGCGAGTGGAGGATCTGGGAGTTGAGCACCGGGTGCGTCTCGAACAGGCGATGATCGGGCGCGGGCAGGCCCAGCCGCGTCAGCTCGCCCAGCAGGAGCTTCAGGACTCGCTCGAGCACGCGCTGCTCCAGCCAGGCCGGGAGGCGCGGCCCCTTCTCCCCGAAGACGTCGGCCGGCACGCCGAACACGTGCTTGGGGATGAACCAGTAGCCGCGGCGCAGGCTGAGCAGCGCGCGGCTCGCGGCGAGCCCGGCATCGACGGCGATGTCGCAGCCCGAGTTTCCGCCGCCGACGACGAGGACACGCCGGCCCGCGAGCTGGCGGGACGAGCGGTAAGCGCTCGAGTGGATCGCTTCGCCGGCGAACTCGGCCGCCAGCGGCGGCAGCTTCGGCGTCCACTGCCGGCCGAGAGCGAGCACCAGGCCGGAGTAGCGGCGCACGTCGCCGCCGGCGAGGTGGAGGCGCCAGCCAATCGTCCCGTCAGGCTCGGCTCGTTCGACCGCCACGCCATGCTCGATGCGCGTGGCGAGGCCGTGGCGGTCCGCGTAGGCCCGCTGGTACTCGAGGATCAGCCGGTGGCCCGGATAGTCCGGATAGCTCTCCGGCATCGGGAAGTCCCGGAAGCCGGAGAGCGTCTTCGAAGAGATGAAGTGCGCGGACTCGTACATCGGCGAGCCGGGCGCGTCGATGTCCCAGATTCCGCCGATGCGCGGGTTGCGCTCGAGCAGGTCGTACGCGATGCCGTGGGCGCCCAGCCAGCGGGCCGCGCAGAGGCCGCCCGGCCCGGCGCCGACGACGGCGACCCGGTCGCGCCGGTCGCGGGGCTCGCTCAGAAGCGCGACGCGGTCAGCGCCACGTCCGCCCGCTCCCATGCCTTGCGGAAGCGCGCGTCGACCTCGCGCGCCTCCTGGTGCTTGCGCTGGCCGCGCAGCGCCTGGAGCAGGCCGTAGAGCGCCCAGCCGTTCTCCCGGTTCTCCTTCAGGTCCTCGCGGTAGACGCGCTCCGCGTCGGCGTAGCGCCGCGCCTGGACGAGCGCCGAGCCCAGCACGTGCCGCATCGGCTGGTGCCACTCGGGCGGCTCGTTGTAGCGCAGGCCGTCCTGGACCTCGACCGCCTTCTGGAAGGCGGCGATCGCCTCGTCGAGGCGCCCGGCCTGGCGCGCGATCTCGCCGGCGAGCTGCGCCTTCGGGATCTCGAGCACCGTGGCGGCCTTGTCGAAGCCGACCACGTCCTGCTGGATCTCGGCGCTCGCCTGCACCTTCTCGAGCGCGCGCAGCTCGGCCTGGGCCTCCTCGCCGCGGCCCAGGTTGGCGAGCGCCATGCCCCGCGCCCAGGCACGGATCGCCGCCGCGTAGGCCTTCTCGGACAGCGGCTTCTCGTCGAGGATCTCCTGCCAGCGGCCGAAGCGGACGAGCGCGTAGTAGGGCACGACCGCCCAGTCCTGGACCGAGGCGGGGCCGCAGGTGTGCTCGGGCGTCAGCTTGGACGCCATCTTGCGCGCCGACTCGAGCGCCAGGCCGCTACGGCCCTCGAAGCTGGCGGCGGCCCACAGGAAGTGGATGTTGTGCGGGTACAGGTAGGCGGGATACGTGCCCTGCGCTCGGCACTGCTCGATGTAGTTCTCGTCCGCCGCGATCGCCCGGACGTTGGCCTCGGCCGCCTTCAGGTAGTGGCCGGTGCGGATGTAGATGTGCGCCGGCATGTGGACTAGGTGTCCCGCCGAGGGCGCGAGATCGCCCAGCCGATCGGCCCCCGGCAACGCCAGATCGGGCTTCCCCGCCTCGACGGTATGAATGTAGAAGTGGATCGCCCCCGTGTGCTTCGGGTCGCGCGCGAGCACCGACTCCAGGATGCCCATGATCTTCGTCGTGTGCTGGGTGGGCGCGCCGTCCTGGGTCCAGTAGGCCCACGGCGTGAGGTCCATCAGCGACTCGGCGTAGAGGGACTGCACGTCGAGGTCGTCGAGGTGGGTCGCGGCGGCGGCCGCCATCGCATCGGCGTAGGCGCGGTCGAGCGTCGCGCGGTCGCCGCCCTTGCGCGCGTAACGCTGGCCGAGGGCCTGGATCAGGGCGCGTTCGACCGCTGTCGCGGCCTTCTTGAAGCGGTCGGCCTGGCGGGCGGCCGCCCAGGCGTCGCGCTCCTGCTCCTTGGTCAGCGTCGGCGAGTTGATGTTCGGACCGAGCACGAGCCCTTCGCCCCAGTAGCACATGGCGCACTTGGGATCGAGGCGCTGGGCCTCCTTGAAGGCGCGCAGGGCCTCGGGGTGGTTGAACGCGTAGGAGAGGCGCAGACCCTGATCGAAGAAGCGCTGCGCGCGCTCGGAGTTGGTGGTGATCGGGAAATGGACGCTTCCGAGGCCCTCGAGCAACGGGGCGACGGCGCCGGGCTCGAGGCGGGGATCGGGCTGTTGCGCGCCCAGAGGCGCCGCCAGCAGGCAGGCAAGCAATGCGACGACGGAGGATCTCGTCATTCCGGGCTCCTTCGCGCGCGACGCGGCCCGCCCCGCGGAGACCGCGGCGGCCCGGCGTCGCCCTGAATCGATGGGGCTCATTCTAACGGCCGCAGCCCAACGGCTCTAAGGCTCGCAGGGCGCGTCGGGGTCCGGCCCCCGGCACTCGCGCCAAGCGACGAGGCCGGAGCCCGACAGCCCGCTGCCGCCGTCGTAAACGATCGTCGCGTCCCCGGAGATCGAGACGTAGCCGTCCTGCCGCAGCACCAAGTTGCCGACCGCCGGCCGTTCGGAGTCCGCCGGATGGCCGAGATCGCCGCGGTTCGCGGCGATCACCTGCCCCACCACGGTCGGATTGCCGCTGAAGGCGATCTGATCGCCGGCGTAGAAGAGCCCCTGGAACGTGGTCCCGGGATTCCCGGCGAGGCGCAGATCGGTGCCCGCGACGATCGAGTAGGCCGGAGGACCGACGAGAGCGGGGGTCAGGTTCGGGTTGCCCGTCACGTCCACCCAGCCCTCGGCGATCAGCGTCAGCGCGAGCGGGCCCGTCCCATGGCCAGCGTGCCCGGGGCTGCCGGAGAGGTCGATGTTGCCCTCGGCGTAGTACGTCCCCGGGCCGATGTTGCCGCTCCCGAGCCAGCGCCTGCTGCCGGAATCCCAGCTCCAGCCGGGCACCGTCACCACACCCCCCTCCGGGACCCGGATGAAGCCGTCCGCTCCGAGGATGAAGTCGGCGCGGGCGCGCAGGCTCTGGGGTGACACCGCGGGTGGCGGGATGCGAGCCTGATCCGAGCGCACGTCCGCCGAGCCGGTGGCGCAGCCTGCCCCGCCCTGCACCGCCCCACCGGCGACCGCGATTCCCGAGGAGCTGAAGAACTGCTCGGCGCAGGGAGTGCCCGAGAGGTCGAGATCGCCGTTCGCGTGCACCGAGCCCCCCGCCCCACGCAGCGCGACGTTGCCCGTGATTCGCAGCGGCCCGTCGACCAGCAGGCCGGGGAGGCTCAGGAGGCCTGCCACGGCCTCGATGGTGGCCGAGGCGCCGCCGCGCGCGGTGCCGGTCGAGCGCACGAGGATGCGCCCGTTCGCGTCGCGCGCCGCGTTCGCGTCCGGCAGGCCGGGCCCGCTCGCCGTACTCTCGACGGCGTGGTCGTCGCACAGGGCGACGCGGTAACCGATCGCCGGCGGAAAGGCGCGGCCCGAGCTGCCGATGCGCTCGTCGGCCTGCGGAAAGCCCGGGAAGCCCGCGACCGCGCCGGCGAGCTCGTCCCCGCTGCATGGGACGCCGTCGCCGGCCTGCAACAGCGGATCGAAGCCGCCGGCCGGGGAAGCCTCGATCAGGCCCAGCGTCTGCGCGACGCCCGCTTCCGCCGCGTAGAAGGCGAGGTTGGCGTCGCGCTCGCTGGTGGCCGCCGAGAGAGACGTGAGGCTCATGCTGGTGAGCGCCAGTCCGAGCAGCGTCAGCACCATCAGCGCGAGCAGCGCCATCACCAGCGCGGCCCCGCGCTGACGGCGGCCGCTGCCTGGGCTCATTCGCGCCCTCGCAGCGCGGCTCCCGAGGCGAGCTCGATCGGCGGCGGCGCGTGGGGCGCCGCGTCGCGCAGGATCAGCGTCACGGAGACGTAGGCGATCGCGCCGGGCGTGGCGATCGGGTCGGCCAGTGGCGCCAGGCCCGCGTCGAGATAGCTGAAACGCAGCGCGGCGACGCCCGTGCCGAGCAGCACGCCCTGAGGCGGATCGCCCGCCTCCACCTTGACGAGCGCGTTGTCGCGCACGGAGAACGCGACGTTCTCCCAGGGATCGGCGAAGCTTCCGTTCGGCGGGTTCCAGTCGGCCTGCAGCGCGATCGAGTCGAGGGCGCCGTTGCCGTCGGGATCGGGGTCGACCGCGCGCACGCCCGGCAGCCCGCGCGGGTTGCCGCCCGCCATGCGCACGAGGCGTGCGATCAGGTCGAGCGCCGGCCGCGCGTTGTCGAGCGCCTCGAGCTGACGCCGCTGCGAGAGGTAGCCCTGCTGCACGCTGTCGGCCAGCTGGCCGACCGTCAGCAGGACCACGGCCAGCACGGCGGTGACGGTCAGCGTCTCGATCAGGCTGAAGCCGGCCTCGCGCGAGACGCGCCTCATCGCAGCAGCACCCGCAGCCGTGCCATCGGCACGCGCGCATCGGCCGCCGCCAGCACGACGAGGCTCACGTCCTGCGTCCCCGCCGGCCCCGCGGCGACCTGCCAGCGGCTGGTGTAGCGCCCGCGCGTCGCGAAATGGCCGGCCACGTCCGAGCCGAGCTGGCCGCCGGGCTGGCGCTCGGGCGCGGAGCGCGGCAGCAGGCGGATCCGCTCGAGCTCGGAGCGCGCGAACGCGGAGGCGAGCGTCGCTTCGCGCGACGCCGCCGCGAGCCGCGTGCCGTACATCAGCATGAGGGCGACGCCCAGCAGGCACGTCACCGTGACCAGCATCGCGATCAGCAGCTCGACGACGCTGAAGCCCCGCTCTGCGCGCGGGCCTGCCGGGCGCGTCATTCGCGGCTCACCGCGCCCGCCGCCGAGACCCGCACGGCCCGCCGCACGCCCCCGCGCTCCAGCTCGACCGTCAGCTGGACGCCGCCCGACGCGAGCCGGCCGGTCGCGTCGAAGCGGGCCGTGGGGACCGGGGGCAGGAAGCGCACGCCCGCCGGCAGGAAGACCGGCGCGCCCGCTTCGACCACGGCGCCCGCGGCCCCGCTCGTGCGCGGCTGTGCGCGCCCGTGCGACACGTCGACGTCCAGCCAGACGGCGCGGTTGCGCTTGAGCGCGTTCATCCGCGCCTCGGCGAGCTTCGTCGCCAGCACGGAGGTGGCGGTGTCGAGCTTGCGGGCCTCGACGACGCCCTGGACGTTCGGCAGGGCGATCGCCGCCAGCACCGCCAGGATCGCCAGCGCCACGAGCAGCTCGATCAGGCTGAATCCGCCCGGGTTCGCGCGGGCGAGGCCCCGCCGGCTCGGCATCAGGCGGTCATGCTAGCAGCCCGCCCTGCTACACTGCTCGCCAGCCCCTTTCAGGTCCGCGGAGGCCGCGATGCTCTGCTTCGTCCTCGCTGCCGCGCTCTCGGCGCACTCCTCGCAGGAACGGCCGCCGCTGCAGTTCCGCAGCGACGTGCGCATGATCCGGCTGGACGTCTCGGTGGTGGACCGCAAGGGCGCCCCCGTCTCGGGCCTCGGCGCGGAGCGCTTCCGCGTCAGCGAGGACGGCCGGCCGGTCGCGATCCAGCTCTTCGAGGCCTTCGCCGACGAGGCGCGGGCGGACGACGTCGGCATCACCGTCGAGGCGTTCGATCCGCGCACGACGCCGCCGCGCCGTCGCACGTTGATCCTGGTGGAGACCCGCGTGACTCCCCTGCAGGCACGGCGCGCGCAGCACGGGGCCTTGCGTTTCCTGCGCGAAGGCACCGGGCCGGGGGACTGGGTTCGCATCGTCGACATCGGCGCCGGGACGACCTGGGAGGGCTTCGTGCCGCAGGATCGCGCGCGGCTCGAGGCCGCCGTTCGTTCCCTGCGCCCGCAGCTCAGCCCGTTCGCCTGTCCCGGCTGTGCTCTCGAGCCGATCGAGGACTCGGTCGAGCGCGCGGGCACCGCCTTCCAGGAGGTCGAGACCACGGGCCGCTTCCTGTCCCGCTTCGCCGCCTCGATCGACCTGCTGGGCGCGATGGAGGCCCTGCTGGTTCAACTCGGCGGGGTCTCGGGCCGCAAGGCGCTCGTGCTCGTCTCGCCGGGCTTTCCCCAGTCGCGAGATCTCGAGGAGCGCCTGCAGCGCACGTCTTCGCTGGCGCGCGAGTCCTCGACCGCCATCTACTTCGTCGACGTCGCCGGGCTCGACGGCCTGACGCCCGGCGTCGGCCCGGGCGACCCGGGTCGCCTGCGTCCCGCCTTCGAGACGGCCTGGGCCCGCAGCGGTGGCGCGCAGGATCTGGCCGAGGCGACCGGTGGCTTCACCTATCGTTTCTCGAACGCGCTCTTCCCCGCCCTGCGCCGGGTGGCCGACGAGCTGCGGACCTACTACGTCGTGGGTTACGTGCCGACGCGGCCCGACGACGGCCGCTTCCGCAGAGTCAGGGTCGAGGTGGACGTGCCGGGCGCCAGCGCCCGGACCAAGATCGGCTACGTCGCGGGAAACGGGCGCCCGTAGCAGTCTCCGCGCGCCGGATCTTGACGCTGCGCTGGCTGAACCGTACTGTTTGCGGCCCATGCGCTGCTCCAGCCTCGCTCTCGTCGCCGCCGCTTCCCTGATCGCGTCCGCTCCGACCGGGGCGCAGGGCCTCGACCGCGTCAGCTTCGGCACCGACTGGCGGGCCCAGGCCGAGCACGGCGGCTTCTACCAGGCCCTGGCCAAGGGCCTCTTCCGCAAGCACGGCCTCGACGTCTCGATCCGGCAGGGCGGCCCGCAGGTGAACCACTCTCAACTGCTCGCCGCCGGCCGCCTCGACTTCAACATGTCGCCGAACTCCTTCCTGCCCCTCAATTTCGTGCGCGAGGGCATCCCGCTGCTGGCGGTGGCCGCGCTGTTCCAGAAGGACCCTCAGGTGCTGATCGCGCACCCGGGCCGCGGCCACGACTCACTGGCGGCGCTCAAGGGCAAGCCGATCATGATCGGCGCCGATACCCGGGTCGGCTCCTGGCTCTTCCTGAAGGCGCGCTTCGGCTACACCGACGAGCAGATCCGGCCCTACGCGTTCAGCGTGGCGCCGTTCCTGGCGAACCCGGACGCGGTCCAGCAGGGCTACCTGACGAGCGAGCCCTTCGTGATCGAAAAGCAGGGCGAGAAGCCGCTGGTGCACCTGCTCGCCGACTCGGGCTACGCCAGCTACGCCGCGGTGATCCAGACCTCGGCCCGGATGGCCGCCGCGAACCCCGGGCTGGTGCAGCGCTTCGTCGACGCCTGCATCGAGGGTTGGTACGACTACCTGTACGGCGACCCAGCGCCGGCCAACGCGCTGATCAAGAAGGAAAACCCGGAGATGACCGACGAGCTGATCGCCTACGGGCGGGGCCAGCTCGTGCGCGGCGGCATCGTCGACAGCGGCGACTCGCTGAGGCTCGGCATCGGCGCCATGAGCGAGGCCCGCTGGCGCGCGTTCTTCGAGATGATGGCCGAGCAGGGGCTCTACCCGAAGGCCATGGATTTCGAGCGGGCATTCACTCTGCAGTTCGTGAACAAGAAGGTCGGCCTCGGGCGCCGGCCGCGGAGCTAGCCGCTGGGACTCGAGCCGCAGGCGACGGGCGGGCTGCTGCGCGCGAGCGCCGTCTCGCGCACCTACGCGAGCGGCCTGCAGGCCCTCGATCAGGTGGAGCTGCGCCTCGCCGAGGGGGAGCTGGTCAGCCTGCTGGGGCCTTCCGGCTGCGGCAAGAGCACGCTGCTCCGCATCCTGGCCGGGCTGCTCGAGCCCACGACGGGCGCCGTCGAGCGCGGTTACGCCGGGCCTGGCCGGATCGGGGTCTGCTTCCAGGAGCCGACGCTGCTGCCCTGGGCCAGCGTCTTCGAGAACGTCTGGCTGCCGTTGCGGCTGTCGGGCGTCGCGCGACGGAAGGCGGAGCCCCGCGTCCTCGCCGCGATCGAGCGCGTCGGGCTCGGCGGGTTCGGCGGCGCCTACCCGCGCGCACTCTCGGGCGGCATGAAGATGCGCGTGGCGATCGCGCGCGCGCTGGTGACGGAACCGCACCTGCTGCTGCTCGACGAGCCGTTCGCGTCGCTCGACGAGATCACGCGCTTCCAGCTGAACGAGGACCTGCTGCGCGCATTCGGGGAGCGGCGGCTGGGCGTTCTCTTCGTCACGCACAGCGTGTTCGAGTCGGTCTTTCTCTCGACCCGCATCGTGGTGCTGTCGCGCCGGCCCGGCCGCGTCCTCGGCGAGATGGCGATCGACCTGCCATGGCCCCGGACGCCCGCGCTGCGGATGTCGCCCCGCTATGCCGAGCTGTGCAGGCAGGCCTCCGCGCTGCTGGCCCAGGCGATGGCCGCATGAGCCGCCTGGCCCGCGCCGCGGCGCCGCTCGCCGTCGGTCTGCTGGTGCTGCTGGCGTGGGAGGCGCTCGTGCGGCTGCGCGGCATCCCTGCCTACGTGCTGCCTGGGCCGCTGGCGGTGCTCGAGTCGCTGCGCCTGGACGGCGCCAGCCTGCTCGCGTCGGCCGCGGTGACGCTGAAGATCGCGCTGCTCGCGCTGCTGCTGGCGGCGGGGCTCGGCGGCCTGCTCGCGGTGGCGCTCGCCCAGTCGCCGCTCGTGGAGCGCAGCCTGCTCCCCTACGCCGTGATCCTCCAGGTGACCCCGATCGTGGCGGTGGCGCCGCTCATCATCATCTGGATCCAGGACACGACGCTGGCGCTGCTCGCTTGCGCCTGGCTGGTCGCCTTCTTCCCCGTCGTCTCCAACACCACGCTCGGGCTGAAGAGCGCCAGCCACGAGCTCGACGATCTCTTCCGGCTCTACGGCGCGAGCCGCTGGCAGCGGCTGCGGCACCTGCAGCTGCCCGCGGCGCTTCCCTACTTCCTCGGCGGCGTGCGGATCAGCGGCGGGCTGGCGCTGATCGGCGCGGTGGTCGCCGAGTTCGTCGCCGGCACCGGCGGGACCGAGAGCGGTCTCGCCTTCCGCATCCTGGAGGCGGGCTACCGCCTGCAGGTGCCGCGCATGTTCGCCGCCCTCGGCCTGCTCTCGCTCGCGGGAATCGCGATCCACCTGGCGCTTTCGGCGCTGTCCGAGCGCCTGCTGCGCGACTGGCACGAGAGTGCCACGCGACGGGAGCTGTGAGCCCGTCCGGCAGTAGACTCCGCCCGCCCGGATTGGAGAGCCGATGCGATCCCACGTGAGAGCCTTCACCCGAATCGCCTGCGGCGCGCTGATCGCCCTCGCGCTGGCGCCGCCGGCCTTCGCGGCCGCGCCGAAAGCCGCCGCGCGGCGCGCGCCGCTGGATCTCGCGGCGCTGGACGCCGCGGCCGCGCGAGCGATGAAGCAGTTCGAGATCCCAGGGCTGTCGCTCGCGGCGGTGCTCGACGGCGAGCTCGTCGTCGCGAAAGGCTACGGCGTGCGTCGGGCCGGCGAGCCGGCCCCGGTCGATGCCGACACGCTGTTCGGCATCGCGTCGAACACCAAGGCCGTCACCGCCGCCGCGCTGGCGCTGCTGGTCGAAGAGGGGCGCCTCGCCTGGGACGACCCCGTGCAGAAGCACCTGCCGTGGTTCCAGATGCACGACCCCTGGGTCACTCGCGAGCTGAGCGTCCGCGATCTGCTGACTCATCGCGGCGGGCTCGGCCTCGGCGCCGGCGACCTGCTCTACTGGCCTCCCAGCGACTACACGCGGCGCGAGATCGCCATGCGCGCGCGCTGGCTCAAGCCGGCGTCCAGCCTGCGCTCCCGCTACGCCTACTCGAACCTGATGTACGTGGTCGCGGGGGAGCTGCTGGAGGCGGTCTCGGGGGGCTCCTGGGAGGACTTCGTCGCGGCGCGCGTGCTGCGGCCGCTCGGCATGACGGCGACGACCGCGCGGCTTTCCGAGCTGAAGGCCGCGCCGAACGCGGCCTTCCCGCACGCGCCGGCCGACGGCGTCCTGCGCGCGCTCGAGCCCGACTTCCTCGAGAACCTCGCGCCCGCCGGCGGGCTCTACTCGAGCGCGCGAGAGATGAGCCTCTGGCTCCAGGCGCTGCTCGCCGACGGCGCCCGCGCGGGAGACGAGGGCCGGCGGCTGCTGAAGCCAGGCAGCGTGCGCGAGCTGTGGTCGGGCCAGACGCTGGCGCCGATCCCGGCGAGCCCGCAGCCCGGCCTCGAGGCGCTGCAGCCCCGCTTCAGCGAGTACGGCCTGGGCTTCGGCCTGCGCGACTATCGCGGCCGCAAGCTCGTCACGCACACCGGCGGGCTCGTCGGCATGGTCTCGCGCGTCGCGCTGGTGCCCGAGGCGGGCGTCGGTCTCGTGGTGCTGACGAACCAGGAGAGCGGTTACGGCCGCGACGCGGTGGCCTTCTGGTTGCTCGACCGGCTGCTCGGCGAGACGGCTGCCACGGATTGGCTGGCCGGCTTCGCGCGGGCCGAGAGCACGGCGAAGCAGCGCGCCGAGAAGACGCTGGCGAGCCAGGCCGCGGCGCGCGACGCCGCGAGCCGGCCGTCGCTTCCCCTCGAGGGCTTCGCCGGCCGCTACCGCGACGCGTGGCGTGGCGAGGCGACCCTCGCCGTCGAATCGGGCCGCCTGGTGCTGCGCTTCGAGCGCTCGCCCGCGCTGACCGCCGATCTCGAGCACTGGCAGCACGACAGCTTCGTCGCGCGCTTCCGCGAGCGGAGCGTGCCCGACGCCTTCGTGGCCGTGGCACTCGGCCCCGACGCGCGTGTCGAGCGCATCACGCTGAAGGCGGTCTCGCCGCTCGCGGACTTCAGCTACGACTTCCAGGACCTGCTGCTGCTCCCGCAAGCGGAGCCGCAGTGAGGGCCGCGCGGCTCGCGCAGGGGCTCGCCCGCGGCGAGGACGGCGTCGTGCGCTGCTTCTGGTGCGGCAGCGACCCCCTGTACGTCGCCTACCACGATCGCGAGTGGGGCCGGCCCGTGCGCGACGAGCGCCGGCTCTTCGAGAAACTCTGTCTGGAGGGCTTCCAGTCGGGGCTCAGCTGGCTCACGATCCTGCGCAAGCGCGAGAACTTCCGCGCCGCCTTCGCGGGCTTCGAGGCGGCGGAGCTGGCGCGCTTCGGCGCCGCCGACGTCAGGCGGCTGCTGAAGGACGCGGGCATCGTGCGCCACCGCGGCAAGATCGAGTCGACGATCAACAACGCGAAGCGCCTGCTCGCGCTGAAGAAGGAAGGCGGCTCGCTCGCTCGGCTGGTCTGGTCGTACGAGCCCGGCTCGGACGCGCGGCCGAGGAAGGTCGACTGGGCCACGCTCACGAAGATGGCCAGCACGCCCGAATCGACGGCGCTCAGCAAGGACCTGCGCCGGCGCGGCTTCAGCTTCGTGGGACCGACGACGGTCTACGCGTTCATGCAGGCGATGGGCCTGGTCAACGACCACGTCGAGGGCTGCGACCTGCGGCAGGCCGCGGAGCGCGAGCGACGCCGTCTGCGGAGCGGCGGCCGCTGACGGACGAGGTCCTGCCCGCGCTCGAGATCGGCCCGCGCGAGGATGCGGCGGGCGCCGTGGTCTGGCTCCACGGCCTGGGCGCCAACGGCCACGACTTCGAGGACGTGGTGCCGATGCTGGAGCTGCCCGCGGTGCGCTTCGTGCTGCCCCACGCTCCCGCGCGCCCGGTCACGCTGAACATGGGCATGATCATGCCCGCCTGGTACGACATCGTGCGCCTCGACGGGCCCGACGGCCACGCCAACGAGCGCCACGTGCGCGAGTCGTGCGCGCGAGTCGCGGCGCTGGTCGCGCGCGAGGAGCAGCGCGGCGTCAGGAGCGAGCGCGTGGTGCTGGCGGGCTTCAGCCAGGGCGGCGCCATCGCGCTGCACCAGGGCACGCGCCACCCTTCGCGGCTCGCCGGCATCCTGGTGCTGAGCTCGTACGAGGTTCTGCCCCAGTCCCGCGCGGAGTGGACGCAGGCGAACCGCGCCACCCCGATCCTGTTCTGCCACGGCAGCCACGACCCGCTGATCCCCGCCGAGCGTGGCAGGCGGGCCTTCGAGGCGCACTCGAACGGCGTGCGCGAGACCGAGTGGCACGAGTACCCGATGGCCCACCAGGTCTGCCTCGAGGAGATCGAGCACGTGCGCGGCTGGCTGAAGGCCCGCTTCGCCTAGCCCGACGTCGCGAGGTCGGCGGTCGGCAGGAAGCGCGGCGGGCGCCGCGCCCGCGTCGCCTGCTCGAAGGCGTAGGCGAGCCGGAGCAGCACGCCCTCGCTCCAGGCGCGACCGAAGAACGACAGGCCGACCGGCAGGCCCGACACGAAGCCGGCCGGCACCGTCACGTGCGGATAGCCCGCGACCGCGGCGGGGGTCGAGCAGCCGCCGCCGAAATGATCGCCGGTGACGGGGTCGGTCAGCCACGCCGGTCCCCCCGTCGCGGCCAGCACGGCGTCGAGCCGGTGCTCGTCCATCACGGCGTCGATCCCCTCGGTGCGCGACAGGCGCCGGCATTTCTCGAGGGCCTCGAGGTAGGCCAGGTCGCTGAGCGGCCCCTTCTGCTGCGCCTTCAGGAACAGCTCCTGGCCGAAGTGCGGCATCTCCCGCGCCGCGTGCGCGTCGTTGAAGGCGATCACGTCGGCCAGCGACTTCACCGGCGCCTTCGGTCCCAGGCCCGCGAGGTAGCCCGCGAGGTCGGCCTTCAGCTCGTAGAGCAGCACCAGCAGCTCGCTCTCGTCGTACTCGCCCACGTGCGGCACGTCGGCCGGGTCGACCACCACGGCGCCCTGAGCCCGCAACACCGCGAGCGCGGCGCCGACCAGCCGGTCGACGCCGGGATGGAAGCCCAGCAGCCCGCGCGCGACGCCGATCCGCGCGCCGCGCAGGCCGTCGGCGTCCAGGAAGCGGGTGTAGTCGGCGGACGGTTGCCCGGCGGACGTGGCCGGGTCGCGCGGGTCGAGGCCAGCCATCGTCCCCAGCAGCACCGCCGCGTCGCGCACGCTGCGCGCGAGCGGACCCGCCGTGTCCTGGCTGTGAGCGATCGGCATGATGCCCGCCCGGCTGACGAGGCCGAGCGTCGGCTTGATGCCCACGATGCCGTTGGCGCTCGCCGGGCACACCACGGATCCGTCGGTCTCGGTGCCGACCGCGATGGCGCACAGGTTCGCCGAGACCGCGACCGCCGAACCCGAGCTCGAGCCGCAGGGGTTGCGGTCCAGCGCGTAGGGGTTGCGGCACTGGCCGCCGCGCGCGCTCCAGCCGCTGGTCGAGCGGGTCGAGCGGATGTTGGCCCACTCGCTCATGTTCGCCTTGCCGAGCAGCACCGCTCCGGCCTCGCGCAGCCGCGCGGCGACGAAGCTGTCCCGCGCCGGGCGCGAGCCTTCGAGAGCCAGCGAGCCGGCGGTCGTCGTCGTCCGGTCCGCCGTGTCGAGGTTGTCCTTCAGGAGCACCGGGATGCCGTGCAGCGGGCCGCGCGGGCCGCGCTCGCGCCGCTCGCGGTCGAGCTCGCGGGCGATCGCCGGCGCGTCCGGGTTCGTCTCGATCACAGAGCGCAGCAGCGGCCCGTCGCGGTCGAGGGCGGCGATGCGCGCTAGGTAGCTCTCGGTGAGCGCCAGCGCGCTGAGCGCGCCGGACTGCATGCTCCGCTGCAGCTGCTCGAGCGTCGCCTCCTCGTGCTCGAAGGCCCCGGGGCTCGGCGCCTGCGTCGCGGCATCGGCCTCGGGCGCCGTGCCCGGCAGGCCGATGGCGCCAAGCCCCGCGGCGGTCGCGCCCAGGAAACGCCGACGGCCCCGAATCGACGGTCGCCCTGGCTTCATCTCGAGATCCCCCGCTGGAGTCGATTGTACGGCGCCCCTTGCGTCCGCCCCGCCGCGCGTCTTGAATGGCGCGCATGCTCCGAGCGAAAAGCGCCTCCGTCCTCGCCGCCAGCCTGCTCCCGCTCCTGGGCGCAGCGACCCTCGGGGCGGCCCCGCCCACGCCCGATCCTTCGCCCGGCGCCCCGGCGCGGCGCCTGATGGCCGTCACGATCGACGATCTGCCCGCGCCCGTCTCCGGCGTCCCCGACAACTCGCCCGCCGCTCTGCGCGCCCTCACCGAACGGCTGCTGGCGAGCCTCGCCCGCCACGCCGTGCCCGCGGTCGGTTTCGTCAACGAGGGCAAGCTGTTCCTGGAAGGCGAGGCGGCCGCGGCCGCTGCGCAGCGCACCGACCTGCTGCGAGTGTGGCTCGACGCGGGGCTCGAGCTCGGCAACCACACCTACTCCCACCGCAGCCTCAACCGGCTGCCGCTCGAGGAGTTCGAGACCGACGTCCTGCGCGGCGAGGCGGTCACGCGCCCGCTGATGCGCGAGCGCGGCCGCGAGCTGCGCTACTTCCGCCATCCCTTCCTCCAGGTCGGCCTCGAGCTCGACAAACGCCGCGCGTTCGAGGACTTCCTGAAGCGCCACGCCTACACGGTGGCGCCCGTCACGATCGACGACGACGACTACGTCTTCGCCGCCGTCTACGCGGACGCGCTCAGGCGCGGAGACGCGGAAACGGCGAGGCGCGTGGCCGAGGCCTACCCGATCTACATGGAGAGCGTCTTCGCGTTCGTCGAGGGCGTCTCGCGCGGCCTGTTCGGCCGGGAGATCCCGCAGGTTCTTCTGATCCACACGAACGCGCTGAACGCGGACCATTTCGAGGCCGTCGCCCGGATCGCGGAGCGGCGCGGCTACGCCTTCGTGCCGCTCGCCGCGGCGCTCGCCGATCCCGCCTATGCGACACCCGACGACTACGTCGGGGCCTGGGGCATCTCGTGGCTGCACCACTTCGAGATCACGGCGGGGCGCAGACGCTCGCCCTCGCCCGACCCGCCCGCCTGGGTGCAGCAGGCCTACGACCGCCTGACGCGGCCGGGCGGCTCGTAGGTCAGCCCCAGCGCGTACGCCCCGGCCGGCACGCGGAGCTCGGCGCTGCCCAGGGCATCGAGGCGCAGGTCGTGGAAGCGGCCGCCCTCGCCGACGAGGTGCAGCACGACGTCGGCGATGTTGGGGATGCCCGGCACGTGGATCTGGATCATGCGCGTGGTCTCGCCACCCTGCGACTCCTCGTCGAGCACGCGCAGCGGCCCGTAGTCGGAGAGCGCCGCGGCGTCCTCGGGCAGCGCCAGGCGCGGCGTCGCATAGCCGAGCCGCTCCTTCAGGTAGCGCTGCAGCTGGACCTCGACCTCCATCAGCCGGTACAGCGCGCGCGCCAGCTTGTTCTTCTCGATCAGCTCGAGCAGCTGAGCGGAGACGATGCGGCTGGCCATCGCGTACTCGCCGGCGGCGATGAAGGCCGCCAGCTGGTCGATGCTGCGGAAGACGAGCTCGCTCTCGGAGGGCGCGAAGCGCACGTCGGAGACCTCGATCAGGATCGTCTCGAGGTTGTGGAGCGCGGCGCGGCCCTCGGCGACGGCCTCGCGGCTGTCCCCGAAATCGTGGGCGGCGATCTGCAGCAGCGTCGGCACCAGCCGGAAGAAGAAGCGCTTCACCTGGCGCGCGCCCAGGGCGTCGAGGGTCGGCACCAGCGCCTGGAAGAAGACGACGAAGTTCTCGACCGCCTGCACCGCCGGGAGCGTGCGGCCGGCGCGGCAGACCTCGAGCAGCGCGTTGGTGCGCTCGGTCAGCGGCGCGGCGGCGAGCTCGACGAAGCCCTCCTCGTCGAGCCTGCCAGCGCCGGGCAGGCTCAGGAACTCCTGCAGGCGCAGGTGCAGCGCTCCGTCGGCGTGGGCTTCCTCGAGCGGACCCTCGTGCCCGGCGATTTCCTCGAGCTCCGAGAGGAACGCGTCGTCGAAGAAGCGATCCTCGAGCAGCTCCGCCACTCGACAAGCATAACGGCGAGCCGGGGCCGGGCGCGAAAGACGGCGGAGTTTGTGGTACAAGAACACCCCATGCTGATGCTGCGCAAGATCGCCCTCATCGCGATGCTCCTCGCCGGTGTCCTCGCGGCCCGGCCGGGCCGGGCCCAGGAGGCCAGCCCCGAGGAGACCCTGATCTATTCCGAGTGGCACGCCGCCTCGTCGGCGCAGGACACCGCGAAGGCCGCGCTGGTGGCGCAGGACTACCTCAAGAAATACCCCGCCGGCGCCTACGCCGCCTACCTCAAGCAGTGGCTCGGCCAGCTCGAGGCCCAGCGCCTGAGCGAGGCGATCGCGAAGAAGGACGTGGCGGCGATCGTGAAGATCGGCGAGGCCAAGCTGCAGGCCGAGCCCGGGAACCTCGACTACGCGCTGGCGGTCGCTTTCAACCTGCGCCGCTTCGAGCTGTTTGCGTCGCCGCCTTCCGACGCGCATCTGGCCGAGGTCAAGGGCTTCAGCGAGAAGGCCGTGGCGCTGATCGCGGCCGGCAAGGTGCCGACCGGCGCCGACCCCGCCAAGTGGGACAAGGGCCAGTCGCTCGGCTGGCTGTACCAGAACCTGGCGCTGGTGGCCTCGAAGCAGGAGCAGCCCGACGAGGCGCTCGCGCAGTTCGAGAAATCGGCCGCCGCGGACCCGAAGAACCGCACCCAGAACGCCTACAGCTCGCTGCTCAGCGGTTCCCTGCTGAAGGCCAGATACGACGACGCCGTCGTGCGCTACAAGGCGCTACCCGAAGCGCAGCGGACCGGCGCCGAGCCGGCGCCCGAGGCGAAGGCCGTGCTCGACGAGGCGAACGCCTGGGCCGACGCGACGCTCGCGGCCTATGCGCGGTTCCTGGCGCTCTCCGAGGGCCAGGCCGCCTTTGCCACCACCCGCGCGCGCGTCGAGAAGACCGCATCCGATCTGTGGGGGTACCGGCACCCCGAGGATCCCGGCGGCCTCGCGGCCTTCGTCGCGAAGGCCGGCGTTCCCAACCCCTGAGGCGCGCCCGGCGCGGCCGACACGCGCCCCCCACCGGCCTCGCGGGCCGGCGCTATCGTAGGGAGCTCCGATGCATCGGACGCGGGCGCTCTCCTTTCACGCGAGCTGGCGCTGCCGCCACTCCGGCGCCTGCTGCTCGTCCGGCTGGACGATCCCGGTCGAGGCCGGGGCGGAGGCCGGCCTGCGGAGCGCTCTCAGACAGGGGCGCTTGTCCGCGCCCGCACCCGAGGACGGGCTGCTGGTCCGCGAGGCGGGGCTGCCGGCGGGAGCCAACGTCCGTTTCGGCCGCGACGCTCTCGGACGCTGCCTCTTTCTGGAGGCCGCCGGCGGCGCCCGGCTGTGCCGCGTCCACCGCGAGCTCGGCGAGGCTGCGCTGCCCAGCAGCTGCCGGCACTTCCCCCGCGTGGCCCTGCTGGCGCCGGACGTCACCGACGTGACGCTGTCGAGCTATTGCCCCTCCGCCGCCAGCCTGCTCTTCGCGCCAGCGTCCGGGGACCGCGATGCCATCGTCGATTCGCCCGCGGCCTTCCCTCCCGAGCGGGACTACGAGGGTCTCGCCGCTCGCGACGCGTTCTCGCCGTTCCTGCGGCCCGGCGTACTGATGGGGTGGGCCGCCTACCGGCGCTGGGAGGCGTTCTGCGTGGCGGAGCTGACGGGGGGCCGCCCGCCCGAGACCGCGCTCGCTACCCTCGCGCGCGCCGTGGAGCGCGTGCGCGGCTGGACGCCGGCCCTGGGCCCCCTCGACGACGTCCTCGCACGCGCGCTCGACGAGGCCGCGGGAGCCCCGGAGCGGGGCGCGGAGCCCGAGGCCTCCGCGTGCGAGCGGCTGTTCGACCTCGCGGCGAGCGCCTGCCTTCCGGGAGTCGAGCCGCCGACCAGGCCGCGGGCCTGGCGAGGCGACTTCGATCGCTTCGTGGCGCCCGCGTGGCCGAGGCTGGGGGTCCCGATCGGACGCTACCTGGCCTCGCGCGCCTTCGGCAGCTGGATGGCCTTGCAGGGACCCGGCCTGCGCACGACACTCCGGTCCGTCCGCGCCGCCGACGCCGTGCTGCGCGTCGAAGCCGCTCGGCGCGGAGGCGAGACCCAGGACGCGATCGGGAGCGAAGAGCTGCGCGAGGCCATCCGCGCGAGCGACCTCCTGCTCGTGCACCTCGCCGACCCCGAAGCACTGGCTCGCATGCTGGGCGCCTTCGAGGGCGAGCCGCTCAGCCAGGGCCGCTGATCACTCCTCGCTGCGCGCCTTCTTCAGCAGCTCGGGCGCGACCTCGCCGAAGTACTTCACCACCAGCCGGCTCCAGGTCGGCGTGCGACGCAGGTTGCCGACGTACTCGTCGAGCGCCCGTCGCAGCTGCGGCGCGTCCTTGCGCACGCCGAAGGCGAGGCTGCCCGCGGGCCCCACGAACATCCCGATCTGAATCGCGGGGTCCTCGCGCCGATAGAGCAGCGCGTCCTCGATGCCGCTGACCGTGGCGGCGATCCTCCCGCTGCGCAGCGCCTCGGGCGCGCCTCCGGACGGCACCGTCTCGTCGAAGCCCTTGACCCCCACCGCGGTCAGCACCTCGGCCATGCTCGAGCCCCGCACCGTGCCGACGCGCAGCGCTTTCAACTGGGCGAGGCTCCCGATCGGCGGCGCCGGCCGGCGATTGACCGCCACGTGCCGCGTCGGCATCACCTCCGCGCTGAAGTCGATCTTCTCGCGCCGTGCCGGCGTGACGGTGACCCCCCCGGCGATCAGGTCGCCGCGCCCCTCGAGCAGGGCCGGCAGCAGCTCCGCCCACGAGCCCACCGGCACGGTCTCCAGCTTCAGCCTGCGCAGGCTCGCGAAGCCCTCGAGCACCTCGCGGTCGAGCCCGGGCTCCCCGCCCTGTGCCAGCGAGTAGAACGCGGGCGAGCCCTCGACCACCAGCGCGCGCAGGCGCCCGGCCTTCTCGACCTCCGGCAGGTCGCCGGCGCCGGCAGCAAGGGCCGGCAAGGACGAGGCGAGCAGGCATGCGACGGCGATCCGGCCGCGGGGCTTGGAGGGCATTGGGGGCTCCTTTGTTCGCATCTTAGCCGGTGACGGCCCCTTCTCCCGGACGCAGCGGGGCGCGCCTCGGACGTAGAATGATTCCATGGGTGACGTCGATCGCAAGGGCCAGGGCGAGCTTCTCGAGAAGACCCGGCCTCGCGTCAAGCCGCCCCAGCTCTACAGGGTGCTGCTCCACAACGACGACTACACGACCATGCAGTTCGTGATCGAGGTCCTCGAGTCGATCTTCCAGAAGTCGCCCGCCGAGGCCTTCCGGGTGATGATGCACGTCCATACACAGGGCCAAGGCATCTGCGGGACGTATCCGCACGAGATCGCCGAGACCAAGCTGGCGCTCGTCCACGACAGCGCACGGGCCCAGGGCTTCCCCCTGCGCGCCAGCATGGAGGAGGCGTGATGTTCAGCGCGGCGCTCGAGATGGTGCTGGACGTGGCGGTGCGCGAGGCACTGGCGCGGCGCCACGGGCACCTCACGCTCGAGCACCTTCTCTACGCCGTCGCCAACCACCCGGCCGGCGAAGAGGTGCTGCGCGCCTGCGCCGTCGATCTCGACCGCCTGCGCGGCGATCTCTCGCGCTACCTCGAGATCCAGCTCGAGCAGCTTCCCAAGGGCGTCGAGCAGGAGCCCAGCCAGACGCTCGCCTTCCGCAGGGTGCTGCAGACCGCGGTGCTGCACGTGCAGAGCGCCGGACGGGAAGAGGCGCACGTCGGCGACGTGCTCGCGGCGCTTCTGCAGCAGCCCAAGTCGCAGGCGGCCCAGTTGCTGGCGGGCCAGGGCGTCAGCCGGCTCGACGTGCTGAACTACATCACCCACGGCGTCAGCAAGGCGCCGCAGGCTCCCGCTGAAGGCGACGGCGACGCCGAGCCCGCGCACGCCGGCGCCGACGACGCGCCCCGCCCCTCGCGCGACCCGCTGACGGCTTTCGCGATCAACCTCAGCGAGCGAGCCCGCCAGGGGCAGCTCGACCCGCTGGTCGGGCGCGTGACGGAGATGCAGCGTGCGCTCGAGGTGTTGTGCCGGCGCCGCAAGAACAACCCGGTCTTCGTCGGCGACGCCGGGGTCGGCAAGACGGCGCTCGTCGAGGGGCTCGCCCAGCGGCTGCTCGCCGACGACGTGCCCGAGCTGCTGAAGGGCGCCGAGATCTTCGCGCTCGACGGCGGCGCGCTGCTCGCCGGCACCCGCTTCCGCGGCGACTTCGAGGAGCGCTTCAAGGCGCTGATGGCGGCGCTGCAGCGGCGGCCCAAGCCGATCCTGTTCATCGACGAGCTGCACACGATGATCGGCGCGGGAGCGACTACCGGCGGCACGATGGACCTCGCCAACCTCGTGAAGCCCGTGCTCACGGAAGGCCGGCTGCGCCTGATCGGCTCGACGACCTACGAGGAGTACAAGCACATCGAGAAGGACCGCGCGCTCAACCGGCGGCTGCAGAAGATCGCCGTCGAGGAGCCCTCGCTCGAGGACACGGTGCGCATCCTGAAGGGCCTCAAGCCGCGCTACGAGGCGCACCACTCGCTGACCTACACCGACGACGCGCTCGAGACGGCGGCGCGGCTCGCGCAGCGGCACCTGCGCGAGCAGCGGCTGCCAGACTCGGCCGTCGACCTGATCGACGAGGCGGGCGCTGCGGCCCGGCTCGCGGGGGCGGCCGGCGAGTCGGGGAGCGTCGGCGCCGCCCAGATCGAGCGCGTGGTCGCGCGCATGGCGCGCATCCCCGAGAAGCAGGCGACGCTGAACGAGAAGGACCGCCTGCGCACGCTCGAGGAGTCGCTGACACGCGTGGTGTTCGGCCAGCAGGAGGCGGTGCGCACCGTGGCGCGCGCGATCAAGCGCTCGCGCGCCGGCCTCGGCCATCCCGACCACCCGGCCGGCTGCTTCCTGTTCACGGGCCCCACCGGCGTCGGCAAGACCGAGCTCGCCAAGCAGCTCGCGCGCCACCTGGGCAACGAGTTCCATCGCTTCGACATGAGCGAGTACATGGAGAAGCACGCGGTCGCCCGGCTGATCGGCGCCCCGCCGGGCTACGTGGGCTTCGAGCAGGGCGGTCTGCTGGTCGACGCCGTGCGCCAGCACCCCTACAGCGTGCTGCTGCTCGACGAGATCGAGAAGGCCCATCCCGACCTGTTCAACATCCTGCTGCAGGTGATGGACCACGCCACGCTGACCGACAACACGGGCCGCAAGGCGGACTTCCGGCAGGTGGTGCTGATCATGACGTCGAACGCTGGCTCGCGCGAGATGGCGGGCCAGGCGATCGGCCTCGTCGGCGACCGCGCGCGAGACACCAAGAGCCGCGGCAAGCAGGCGATCGAGCGGCTGTTCAGCCCCGAGTTCCGCAACCGCCTCGACGCGATCGTGGGCTTCGGCCCGCTGTCGCCCGAGGTGATGGAGACGATCGTCGAGAAGTTCGTGCTCGAGCTGGAGGCACAGCTCAGCGAGCGGCGGGTGGCGATCACGCTGTCGCCGGAGGCGCGGGGCTACCTGGCGCGCAAGGGCTACGACCCCGCCTACGGCGCGCGACCGCTCTCGCGCCTGATCCAGGTCGAGGTGCGCGACCCGCTGACGGACGAGATCCTGTTCGGCGCGCTGGAGAACGGCGGCACCGTGACGATCGGCCTCGACGGGGAGAAGCTGGCCTTCAGCCCCGTGCCGGCGCCGCCAGCCCCCGCCCCCGCGAGCTGAGCGGGACGGGGCCCCGATGCCCGTGTTCCGCCTCGACGAGCGGCTGGTGTTCCCTCCGGCGGAGCTCGCCGAGGACGGCCTGCTGGCCGTCGGCGGCGACCTGTCCAGCCAGAGGCTGGTGCTCGCCTACTCGAGCGGCATCTTCCCCTGGTACAGCGCCGGCCAGCCGATCCTGTGGCACTCCCCCGACCCGCGCACGGTGCTGTTGCCGGAAGAGCTTCACGTGCCTCGCTCGCTGGAGAAGACGCTGCGCCGGCGCCCCTACCGCCTGAGCCTCGACACCGCCTTCGACGAGGTGATCGCGGCCTGCGCCCGGGTCCGCCGGCCCGGCCAGCGAGGAACCTGGATCACGCGCGAGATGCAACGGGCCTATCGCGAGCTTCACCGGCTGGGGCTCGCCCACTCCGCCGAGGCCTGGCTGGGCGAGCGCCTCGTCGGCGGCGTGTACGGCGTGGCCCTCGGCCGCGCCTACTTCGGAGAGTCCATGTTCGCGCGCGAGACGGACGCCTCCAAGCTGGCGTTCGTGACTCTGGCGAGACAGCTGCGGCGCTGGGGCTTCGCGCTGATCGACTGCCAGGTCCACACGGACCACCTGGCCCGCTTCGGCGCGGCCGAGTGGCCGCGCGCGCAATACCTCGCAGCACTGCGGGCGGCGTTGCGCGAGGAGCGCGCACCCGGGGGCTGGCACTTCGACGCCGACCTGGCTCCGGACGCGCCGGCCGTATCGGGGGCCGGCTCGTCCGCAGCGCATCGTCGAGGCTGACAGGCTACTTCGCCGGCCCGGCCTCCACCGCCGGCGCGAGACCGAGGGAGCTCGCGAGCTCCTCGGCACGGGCCTTGACCTCTTCCCCGCGGGCCACGGCAGCCGGCACGTCGCCGCTGGCCGCCGCCTGCACGGCGTCCTGCCACGTCTGCGAGAGGCCGGGCATCGCCTCGGCCGCGTTCTCGACGGCGGCCTTCTCGACGTCCTTCGGCAGCGTCTTCAGCCTCGACAACGCGCCGACCTTCTCCGTGAGCGTCCGCACCAGCTGCGGCAGCTGGCCCTGGAGGTCCGCCCAGGCCTTCAGGAGCTCTTGCTTCTTCTTCGCCGCCGCCGTCGCCACCTCGCTCGCCTTCGCGGGCAACGCCTGTGCCGCGCTCAGCGCGCCCGTGTAGTCGCCCTTCGTGAACTTCCCGTGGGCCGCCTCGGCCGCCTCCCGCAGCGCGACCCACTCCGCGGGCGCGAACGTCTCCGCTTCGGGCCGAACCGCCTCGATCGCGGCGTCCGCCGCCGCGAGCGCGGTCCTGGCGGGCTCCTTGCCGCACGCGGCGAGAACCGCGGCGACGGCTACGACCCCGACAGCCATGAGTGTGCGACGCAAGCTCCAACCCTCCCCCGGAGCCCCGCCGAGCCCCGGCACGCGGATCATAGTCGGGCACGCGAGTCCGTGACGCAAGCGGCGCTTTGCAGCAACGCGCGCTCCGCAGCGAGGAAGTCCGCGGGAGGCGGGGCCTCGACGCTCAGCTGCTGCCCGCTGCGGGGGTGTCGGAGCCGCAGCGAGGCCGCGTGCAACATGCCCCGCTCGAAGCGCACGCCGCCCAGCGCCAGCGGGCCGCCGTAGCGGTGGTCGCCGAGGATGGGGAGCCCGCACGCCGCGAGGTGCGCCCGGATCTGGTGCTTGCGCCCCGTCCGTGGCTCCGCCTCGACGAGCGCGACGCCCTGGCGTCTGCGCAGGACGCGGAAGGCCGTCTCCGCGGGCTGCCCGTCCGGCGCGGGCGTCATCCGCGCGCGCCGGCCCGTCCCACGCAGGGCCAGGGGCAGGCGTACCGTCCAGCCGCACTGCGGGGCGCCCGCGGGCCCCACCCGCACGAGGGCGAGGTAGCGCTTGGCGACCTCGCGGCCCGCGAAGGCCGACGAAAGAGCGGCGTTCGCGCCAGGGTCGGTGCAGAACAGCACGACGCCCGAGCTGTCGCGGTCGAGCCGCTGATGCGTCGCGAGGTACGGCGCCCTGCCCCCGTGGCCAGCCGCCTGCGCCTGCCACGCACGTACCGCGCTCGTGAAGTCGGCGCGCGTCCGGTCGGCGGTCGCATGCATCGGCACGCCGGCGGGCTTGGCGACGACCAACAGCACGCCGTCGTCGTGGAGAATCGACGTGGGGTCGAGGCCGAAGGCCGCGCCCGGCGCCGGCGCGGCCAGCCGGTCGAGCCTCACCCGCACCTCGATCCTCGCCCCGGGACGCACGAGCCGGCCGGGCTCGAGGAGCGCCCGCCCGCCGGCGCGCACGGCACCGACCTTGATCAGCTTGCGCACGGCGGCGCGCGTCAGCGGCCGATCGAGCGCGGCCGGCAGGCGCTCGGCCAGCAGCTCGAGCAGCGTCAGGGGCGGCCCCGCCGTGCGGGGGACCTCGAGCCACACCCGCCGAAAGCCCTCACTCATGCCGGAGCCAGCGCCCGTCGGGCTGCCTGATCTCGCAGGGCCGATAGCACGCCTTGTACTCCATGGCGCGCGAGCCGCGCACGTGGAAGCCGAGGTAGAGGAACGGCTGACCCCCGATGCGCGCCTCCTCGATCATCCGCAGCACGTTCAGCACGCCCGGTGAGCGCCGCTCCTGCTCCGGGTCGAAGTAGCAGTACACGGCCGACAGCGCCAGAGGCTCCCGATCGGCGATGCCCACGGCCAGCAGGCGTCCGCCGACGCGGTAAACGAGCTCCAGGGTGGCGAGCGGCGACGAGTAGAGGAAGCTCTCGAACTCGGCGGTCGAGCCGTCCATTTGCCCGTCGTGCCGCGCCGCCAGATAGCGCCTGTAGAGGGCCAGCTTCTCGTCGCTGGGCTCGGGCATGCCGAGCGTGATCGCCACGTCCCGGTTGCGCGCCAGGCAGCGTCGCTGCGCTCGCGTCGGCCGGAACTCGGCGACCGGCAGCCGGAGCATGCGGCACTGATCGCAGCCGTCGCAAGCGGTGCCGTAGAACACCGGACCCACCCGGCGCATGTTGAGGTCCATCAGCGCGTGGTAGAGCCCGGGCTCGAGCGGCTTCGGCAGCACGAACGCCTGGCGCGCGGTGCGCCCCGCCAGGTAGGGACAAGCATGGGCCTCGCTCAGCACCGGGGCGCGGCGCGCGAGCAACTCCGCGAGGCGCGCGATGAGCCCCTCGTGCGCCGCCAGCGGGTCCATCCAGACATTCTACGAGGGCGCCCGCGCGGTTCCGGCCCGCCTTCGCATATGATCCCGGCCCGATGGCGGCCGAGAAGCGTCTGTTCCGGCTCAGGAACGGGTCGTAGCGCGGTGCGCGAGTTCCTGAGCGATCTCTACGGACACCAGGAATGGGCCGATGCGCTGCACTGGACCGCGCTCGCCGCCCACGCGGGGGCCCTCGAGGATCCGGCGATCCGAGAACGGCTGCACCACATCCACCTCGTGCAGCGGGCCTTCCTCGATACGCTGAAGGGCCGGCCCTTCGCGCCGCGGGCCCTCGAGAGCTACGCCGCGATGGCGGAGATTCGCGACGAGGCCAAATCCTGCCATGCCGAAGCGCGGGCTTTCGTGGCGGGGCTCGACGAGGCCGGGCTCGCGCGGCGCGTGCGCATCCCCTGGTTCGAGGACCCTCCCTGCGAGATCAGCGCGGGCGAAGCGCTCGCGCAGGCCGCCCTGCACACGCACGGCCACCGGGCGCAGAACGCGGCGCGGTTGCGCGAGCTGGGAGGCGCGCCGCCGCTCAGCGACCTGATCGTCTGGTACTGGCAGGGCCGCCCGGCCCCGCGCTGGTAGGCCCCGCTCCGCGAGCCGGTCGCACCGCTTCCTCGGGTGCGATCTGGCGGAACAGGCTCGACTCTCGCCGGAAGAAGCCCTCGGTGTGGTACGAGTCGCCCAGCTCCAGGTAGTGATAGTCCAGGTGATGCAGCAGCTCGTGCAGCAGCGTGCGCAGGAACGTCCTGAAAGCCACCAGCTTGCCCCTGGCGGCCGTCCGCATCCAGACGCGGATCCGCGCCGGTTGCCCGGCGGCGGAGGTGTAGAGCCCGTGCAGCTCCCCGGAGCGCGAGCTCGGCCGCACCGGCAGCACCCGGACCTGCACCGGCGCCACGGCCAGCATCTCGGTGATGCCGCGACACAGAAGCCCGGCCGCGCGCTCGACGGCAGGCCGCTCGTCCCCCGCCAGCGCCTGGCGCAACGCGGCGACGAACGGAAGCAACAGCTCCGCGTGCGGCAGCGCGATCTCGCCGACGGCGTCGCTGCGCCGATAGATCGCCTGCCCGCGCGGCGACAGCCGCCCGTAATACGCGAAGCGCACGCCTACTCCGCCGAACTGCCCCTCGAACGCCTGGGCGCCGCGCGCGAAGCCCGCGCCCTCGTCAACGCGACGCTGCGAGGCCGCGGCCCGTGACCAGGTAGGTCGCGAAGGTGCCGAGCCAGTGGCCGCCCTCGTAGTGCTCGCCGGTCACCCCGCGCAGCCCCGCCTCGCGGTGCAGGCGCGCCGCCGCGAGCAGCGCCGGGCGCCGCACGTCCGCGACCGGCAGCTCGGACGCGATGCCCTCGAGCATCCAGGCCCGGCTCAGGTTGAGGCCGTCGAGATGCGCCAGCTTCGGGTCCGACGGGTCCGTGACGATCCCCGGCTCGAGCCAGCCGCCGGCGCCGTCGCGCGGGACCTGGGGCAGGAACTGGCCCAGCCAGCGCGAGAACTCCGCCGAAGCCAGCACTCGCCGCATCAGGTCGGCCTCGGCGAGGCAGGGCGACAGGAAGTCCTCGCCCGAGGGCTCGTAGGCGAGCGGACAGCCGCGATCGCCCAGGTAGAACGTGCGCGACCGCTCCGCCACGAGGGCTTCGGTCTCCCGATCCCCGGCCGTCCGCGCCCAGTCGAGGACGAGGCCCAGCGAGAACGCGGTCTGCGAGTGCTCGCCGATCCGGATCGGCCGCGTCAGCTTGGGCAGCCAGTCGCGCAGGCGCGCCACCGCTGCGCGCTCGAGCGGCTCCAGGTCCGACGCGAAGCGCCGCGCGTCCGGCGTCCCCCACTCGCGAAGCTCGGCGCCCAGCTGCAGCAGCCAGGCGAGGCCGTAAGGCCGCTCGAAGCTGGTTCGCCCCTTGCCCTCGAGGTAGCGCACCTCGGCCGCCAGATTCGCAGGCGTGAGGCTGCGCCGCAGCGCCGCCAGCGCCGGCCCGGCGAAACGCGCCTCCGGCTGCAGCCGCGCCAGCCGCGCGAGCAGCCAGTGGCCGTGCACCGACGAGTGCCAGTCGTAGCAGCCGAAGAACGCGGGAGTCAGCTCGCGCGGCGGCCGCACGTCGGCGTCGGCCTGCAGCACGTGGGCGATCTTGTTGGGGTACTCCTGGTGGACACAGGCGAGCGCCAGCGCGGCGAAGCGTTCGGCCGCCGGCGCATCGACGACAGGCCGCACCGGTTGGGCGAGAGCGGGTGCTGTGGCGAGGAACGGGAGCAGGACCGCGAGGCAGCGCATGGCAGCATGCTAACGCCGCGCTCAGCCGGCGACGTCGTGCGCGGAGAACTCGGCCTCGGGTCCCTCGGCCGCCGGCGGCAGCGCTCGCGCCAGCTCGCTCGCCTTCGCCGCGCCCTCCTCCCGCGTGCGCGCGTCGACGAGCGCGATCGCCAGGGCCTCGTGCACCTCCGGACGCCCGTCGCGCAGCAGGCGCTCGAGCGGCGGCAGGTCCTCACCGAACGGCAGCCGCGTCTGCAGCAGCGGGTGCTCCGCGGCGCGAGCCGCCCAGTCCTGCTCCGGCAGCGGCCGGTAGCGGGCGAAGAACCCGAGGTGCCACGGCAGGAAGCCCAGGATCCGCTTGCGGCCGCGGTCGTCGGCGCCGAAGTGCTCGCGCATCAGCTCCACGAAGTGTGCGAGCAGATCCAGGCGCTCCTCCGGTGTCGGGTCGAGCGCGCGCCCCTCGCGGATCTCGCGGAAGAGCCACGGCTTGATCAGCGCGCCCCGCCCGATCATCAGCGAGGCCACGCCCGAGCGCCTCTGCCTCGCGCCGGCCTCGTAGTGCGTCAGGATGTCGCCGTTCCCGACGACCGGCACGCGCCGCTCCGCGGCCACCTCGCCGATCAGGTCCCAGTCGGCCGCCTTCGAGTAGCGCTGCTCGCGGGTGCGGCCGTGCACGCTGATGGCCGAGGCGCCGGCCTCCTCGCAGGCCCGCGCCAGCTCGCGCACGTTGCGCTGGCTCTCGCTCCAGCCCGTGCGCAGCTTGACCGTCACCGGCACGCCCACCGCCGCGACCAGGCTCGAGACGAGGCGCGCCAGCCGGCCCGGCTTCTTCAGCAGGCTCGCGCCCAGGCCGCGGCCCGTGATCGCCCCGATCGGGCAGCCGCAGTTGAGGTCCACGAAGCGCGCGCCGCGAGCCTCCGCCATGCGGCCGGCCTCGACCAGCGTCTCGGCGTGCCGGTCGGCGAGCTGCACGCCGAAGCAGGGCTCGTCCGGATGGCTGCGCAGGAGGGCGAACTCGGACGCGCGGCCACGCTTCACGAGATGGCGGGCCACCACCATCTCGCCAACCGTGACCTGGGCTCCCAGCTCGACGCACAGCCGCCGGAACGCCAGGTGGCCGCCGCGGGTCAGCGGCGCCATCCACACGCTTCCCGCGAACGGCGGAGCCACATTGGAGGACCCCACCGGCCTTTCGAGCGCCATCCTTAGTCAGGCTAGCGCAGATCCGCTCGCGACTACGCCCCGCCTGTGTCGAGCCCCCGCGCCTCGCCTCGACGGCGCGGACGAGTACGATGTGCGTCGTGACTCAGCTCCGCCTCTTCGGCGACGAGCCTTCGGCGGCCGCACCCGCCGTCGAGGACGATGCCCGTCTCGCCGCGCGGCTTCCCGAGGGCCTGAGCTTCGGGACGATGTCGTGGTCGTTCCCGGGCTGGCAGGGCGTCGTGTACGCCGAGCGACGCAGCCAGGCTGCGCTCGCCCGCGACGGCCTCGCCGAGTACGCGCGCCATCCGCTGCTGCGGACCGTCGAGATCGATCGCGGCTTCTATGCCCCCGTGCCCGAAGCGGACCTCGCGCGCTACGCCGCGCAGCTGCCCGCGGGATACCGCTGCTGCCTGAAGGCGCCGCAGGCCGTCACCGCTGCGGCGCTCTACGACGCGGGCGCGTCGGAGGCGCGCGCCAACCCCGCCTTCCTTTCGGTGGCGCGCCTGCGCGCCGAGGTGCTGGATCCGGTCGCGCGCACGTTCGCCGGGCATCTGGGTCCGCTGATCCTGGAGTTCCCGCGCGCGCCCCGCGGCCTGCGCGCCGCGCCCGACGCGTTCGCGGAGCGGCTCGACGCCTTCCTGGGCGCGCTTCCAGGCGGGCTCGAGCTGGCCGTCGAGCTGCGCGACCCCGAGCTGCTGGTCCCGGCCTACGCGCAGGCCCTGGGGCGACGCGGCGCCGCCCACGTCTACTCGTACTGGAGCGGGATGCCGCTACCCTCGGCCCAGGCGCGCGTGGTTCCGCCCGAGCGCGGCCCGTTCGTGCTGCTCCGGCTCCTGCTTCCCCCGGGGAGCCGGTACGAGGAGCGCCGGGAGGCGTTCGCGCCGTTCGACCGGATCCTGGCGGCAGACGAGCCGATGCGCCGCGAGGCCGTGGGATTGGCCCAGGACGCGCTGCGCCGCGGACAGCGGGCCGTGATCCTGGTCAACAACAAGGCCGAAGGCTCGGCGCCGTTGACGGTGCGAGCGCTGGCCGGGCGGCTCGCCCGCCGGCCTTAGCCGCTCGCGGCGTGCGCCTCGAGGTGATCAGCCGCGGCTCCCGGCTGCTCGGCCGTAGACGTCGGAGAGCTGTCGCATCCGCACGGCCCTCTCGTCCGCTACCTTGGGCGCGGCGCCACCCGCAAGCGCCCGGTTCAGCTCTCGCGCCAGACCCTCGACGTCTCCCCAGGGCACCAGCGCCGATGGCGACCACTCGCGCACGCCACCCGAGTCCCACGCCACGACCGGCACGCCGAGGCTCCGAGCCTCGAGTCCGACGATGCCGAACGGCTCCTGCCAGCGCGAGGTCAGCAGGACCGCTCGCGCGCGCGCGTAGAGGCGTGCCAGCTCCGCGCGCCCGACCCAGCCGAGGACCTCCGCGCCTGCTGCCGCCACGGCCTCGCGCAGCGGCCCCGTCCCCGCGACGACCAGCGGCAAACGGACCTCGGACGCCCGCCACGCAGCCACGGCCTCGAGCGGTCCCTTGGCCGAGACCAGCCTCCCCACGAACAAGACACAGGGCGGGCCGTTCGCGGGACAGTCCCGCAGGTCGTGCACGAACGGCGGCACGACGTCGACCTGCTGCTCAGGGACTCCCACCGCCACGAGTTCCCTTTGCATGTACTCCGACAGCACGACGACTCGACGCAGGGAGCGCAGCGCCCGCAGCCTGCGCTCCGTCAGGCCGAGGATGTGCCGGAAATAGGCCTGGTCCTCGAAGCACGGCGCGCAGGTCGTCGGCGACATCGCCTCGACGCAGACGCGGCCGTCGAGCCTGAGCTTGCCTCGACCCGGGCAGAACAGGCGGTGGTCCTGCACCGTGATCAGCGCGGGCCGCGCGCCCGCCCATTCGAGGACGCGCGGGTTCATCACCGTATGCACGTGAACGAGGTCGGGACGCTCGGCTGCCACCAGCGCGTCGAGAGCAAGGAGCGGAGCCGGATCCTCCCCGCGAGCCTCGAGTCCGGCCACCACGGAAAGCTCGGGACACGCGGGCGGCTGGCCTTCGAGATCGGCCGCGGCCACTCTCAGCGTGTGCCCGGCCTTGCGCTGCTCCTCGACGATGCCTTGAAGGTGGACGTACGCTCCGCCGCGATCGCTCCAGCGGTCCGTCAGATGCAGCACGCGCATGCGAGGACCGCCGGCAGCCGACTCCGCTAGCGTTCCGACCGGGGACGCCTGCACGCTCACGCGCGCTACCGGCGCTCGAGCAGGCGGCGGCCGATCCAGAGCGTGCGGTGGGCGGCAGTGCCCAGGGTGCCGACGGCGATCAGCGCTAGCACCCAGAAACAGGCCGTGCCCAGCGGCCAGCCGAACCGCTCGGCGAGCGCCCGATCCACCAGGCACACGATCGCGGTCAGGACCAGCCGCTCGGCCCGCTGCATCAGGCCCTCCTTGCACAGCACGCCGACGGTCTCGCCGCGGGCGCGCGCGTAGCTCACCAGCAGCGAGCCCGCGAGCGCGGCCGAAGCCACCAGAGGGCCGAAGCGGAAGGGCGCCAGGAACACCACGAAGCCCAGCAGCACGAACACCTCGACGAAGCGGTCGAGGGTGGCGTCGATGAACTTGCCGTAGTCGTTCGCGATGCCCAGCGCGCGGGCCACCCGGCCGTCGAGGATGTCGCAGACGCCGCCCGCGACGATCGCCCAGCCGCCCCACTCGAGCCGGCCCGTGGCGATCGCGAGGCCGCCGAGGGCGCCGAAGAGCAGACCGCCGGCGTTTAAGACGTCGGGCGTGAGGCCGAGGCGCGCGGCGAGCTTGTCGAAGGGTGCCAGCACCCACATGAACCAGTGGACCAGGAAGCCGCCGGCCCCCAGCAGGAAGCTCGAGCCGCGGCGGATGGCGTCGTCGTCGGCGCGGCGACCCGCGAGCGCATAGGCGGCCATCGAGGCGAAGGCGGCCCCGAACACGAGAGCGAGCACCTGCAGCGAGGTCATCGGCCGTGGTCCTTGGCGCGCAGGAAACGCCAAAGCCGCGGCCAGAGGAAGACGAGCGGCCAGCGCCGCTCGCGGGGCGTCAGCTCCACGGGCTGGCCGCCGTGGCGCTCGATCTTGTGCACGATGTAGTCGAGCCAGTCCTCGAAGGTCAGCATGTGCTTGCCCCAGCGCAGCGTGGCGCGGATCAGCGAGCGCAGGAAGTAGATCCGGAGCCCGAGGCGCTCCGCGGTCCCGGCCGGAGCCGCCGCCGCATACCGCCCTTCGCCGGCCCGCCTCAACGTCCCCGCCGCGGCCTGCTCCTCGAGCAGCGCGCCGTACACGGCGCGATGATACTCGGCCTGGCCCTGGATCAGCGCCTCCGCGCGGCCCGACGGCTCGGGCCGGATCTCGGCCCGCAGCGACACCTCCAGCAAGCGGCGCGCGAGCTCGAGCGCGTCGAAGGACGCGTCCAGCCACGGGCGCGCCCAGCCGAGGGTCGCCTGGTGCGCGGAGGCGAGCGCCGCCAGCACCGCCCGGCGATCGGCGTCCGACGCGGTCCAGGCGACCTCGGTCGGCTGGAACAGGCGTCCCGCGCAGAAGTGGTCGCGCCGGCGGCCCGACGTCGCGCGCTCGAAGTCCGCGAGCGAGATCACCGAGCACTTCGCGCGCACGGTCTCGCCGCCGACGAGCGGCCGCAGCGACACCTGGCTCGGAGGCAGCCAGCGGCTGACGAGCGCGAGGAGCGCCGGGCTGCGGTGCACCGCCCCGGAGCTGGCGAGCGCGTCGAAGTAGGGCCGGTAGCCGGAGACGACCACGAAGAAATCCCACGCGCTCCAGGGGTCCGGCGAGGGCCGCGTCTTGCGCGAGCCGAAGAAGACCACCGCTCGCACCGGCTCTCCCCCGAGCCGGGCGAGCTCGGCCGCGACGGCCGGCGCCGCGCTTCGCGGCCCGGGCGTCACGCGCGCCTCGAGCGTCGCGCGAAAGCCGCTCAGGCGCTCCCCTCCCGCATCTTCGCGAGGTGCTCGATCATCGTGCTCCGCCAGCCCTCGATCGCCGCCGGCAGCTGCGCCGGGTCGCGCGGTGGCTCGAACGGGCCCAGCACGTCGACGCGGCCGCGGACGGTGTGGACGTTGACCAGGAAGTCCACGAGGCGGCGGCTCTTCCACATGCCGTCGCTGACGACGAGGTAAACCGGAACGGGCCGCGTCTCCAGGATCGCCTGGATGCCGGCCGGGCGGAACGGCTGGATGCTGCCGTCGCGAGAGCGGTGGCCCTCCGGGAAGATCGAGAAGCCGTAGCGCTCGCGCGCCGCCGCTCGCCGGATCTCCTCGATGGCACCTCTGGCGTCTCGCTTCGGATCGACGACCGGACACTCGAGCTGCTGGATCGCGCGCGACACCAGCGGCACCACGCGGGCATAGCGCGCGCGCGGGATGAAGGCGGCGACGTAGGGGTCGCCGAGCAGCGTGATCGACACGATGTCGAGCAGCGACTGGTGGTTGGCGATCGCCAGCATCCCGCGCGCCGTGGGCAGCCGGCCGTTCAGCTGCATGCGCGCGCCGCCCAGCCGGAAGCCCGCGCGGATGCCGACGCATTGCGCCTTCATGAACGCCGAGATCAGCGCGCGCCGGCGTGACGGGAAGAGGGCTGAGAGCGGCAGCGTCCAGAGGTAGAGCCAGGGATAGCCCACCACCGCCATGTAGGTCAGCACCAGCAGCAGCGACAGCGTGCTGCGCAGGGCCCAGAGGGCGTTGCGGACGCTCACTCGCCCGCCATCACGGTGAGCGCGCCCGGCAGCGTCTCGACCGAGAGCTCGGCGCTCTTCGCCTGGTTCCACTCGCCGTCCGTCTCGTAGGCCGGCGGGCGCTCGAAGCGCAGGCGGTAGCGCGCGGCCGCGCGCGAGATCACCTGCGGCGCCGAGAGGTGGCTGCCGGCGCGCAGCCGGCCCATCATGCCGAGGCGCGCGAAGAGGCCCATGTTGCCGAAGCCCACCATCTCGATGCGGCCGTCCGCCAGATCCGCGTGAGGCGCGATCCGGAAGCCGCCGCCGAAGATGCGCGCGTTCGGGAACACCAGCATCATCTGGTCGAGCCGGCCCAGGCTCAGGCCGTCCGCCTCGACCTCGACCGCGAAGCCCGGAAACGCGTAGAGCTCGAGCAGGGCGCAATAGAGGTAGAGCAGGTCGCCGCCCAGCCAGCGCACGCTCCAGGAGCGCTCGATCACCGCGATGTCGAAGCCGAACCCGGCCACGTTCAGGAAGCAGCGTTCCTCGATGCGGCCGACGTCGATGCGGCGCGGCACCCCGGCGCGCGCGATGCGAGCGCAGGCGGCCACGTCGCGCGCCGGGATCGCGAGCGACTTGGCGAGGTCGCAGCCGGTTCCCGCGGGCACCAGCCCCAGCCGCACGTCGCCGCCGGCGCCCTCCGCCAGCAGCACGTTCGCGACGTTCGACCAGGTGCCGTCGCCCCCGACCGCGACCAGCGTGCGGAAGCCGCGCGAAAGCGCCTCCCGCACCAGACGCGGCTCGTCGCCGGCCCGCAGCGTCGAGGCGTGCTCGACGCCGCCGCCCTCGCGCAGCGCCGCCAGCACCGGCTCGATCAGGGTCGCGCCCCGCCCCTTCCCCGAATGCGGGTTGAAGACGACGAAGACGCGCTGGTCCAAGCGCGGCTACGCGGAGAGCTTGATGAGCGGGTCGAAGGTCTGCAGGCCGTCCTTCATCCACATCTCGCGGAAGGGCACGTCGTAGACCTCGGGAATCGCGAGCTCGCGGTTGAAGGGGTGCTCGTGGAGCACCAGCTTGCCCTTCTCGTCCTCGTGCTCGCACTGCGGGCCGTCGAAGAGCATGTTGGCGAGGTAGGCGCCGCTGTCGTCCTTCATGAAGGCCTGGAACAGCTGCGAGACGGTCGACCACTGGTGCTCTTCGATCGTCAGCTCGGCCACCGGTTCGCCGTCGGCCGTGACGCGCGCCGTGATCGTGCGTCCCTGCTTCGACCAGCCGAGCCCGACGTCCTCCATCCAGTGCGGGAGATGCCAGCGCTCGATCGCGTGCTCGCGCGCCGCCCGCGTGGTGGTGGCTACCCGGTAGGGGTAGAAGGCGGACTTGGGCAGCCGCTCGCCCGGCTTGACGAGCGGCATCACGATCACGCCCATCACGACCTCGCCGTACGGCCCCACCATGCTCTCGGTGAAGTCGAATGCCGTCATCGCGAAGATGCTGGTGCCGTGGTGCAGCTCCACCGGCTCCAGGTGGGCCGGCAGGATGCTCTTCGCGTTCTCGGTCGGGAACTCGAAGAAGCCGTTGACGGCGTTGGCGAACGAATAGCGGGTCTTGCCGTCGTTCACTGGATGATCCCGGCCTCGCGCAGCACCCGTCCGATCGCCTTGACCGCGAACTCTAGCTCTTCCTCGCTGTGGGCCGCCGACACCGAGATGCGCAGGCGCGACTTGTGCTTGGGCACGGCCGGGTAGGTGACCGGCTGCAGGAACAGGCCGGCGTCCTGGATCTTCTCGGCGACCTCGAAGACCTTGGCGTCGTTGTTGACCAGCACCGGCATCACCTGCGAGGTCGACTTGCCGATGTCGATTCCCTCCTCGGCGAAGCGGCGGCGCAGGTAGGCCACGTTGCTCCACAGCTTGGCGCGCAACTGGGGCTCGCTCCCGACGATCTTGACGCCGGCGAGCAGCCCCGCGGCCACCGGCGGCGCCAGGTTGCAGGAGAAGAAGCGCGAGCGGCCGAAGGCGTTCACGTAGTCGATCAGGTCCTTCGTGCCGCAGACGAAGCCGCCCTGGCCGCCCAGGCTCTTGGAGAAGGTGCCGAGGTGGAAGTCGACCTCGTCGTCGAGGCCGAAGTGCTCGGCGACGCCGCGCCCGCTCGGCCCGAACAGGAAGGTCGAGTGCGCCTCGTCGATCAGGATGCGGGCGCCGTGCCGCTTGCAGACCTCGACGATCTCGGGCAGCAGGCAGACGTCGCCGTCCATCGAGTAGACCCCCTCGACGACCACCAGCTTCTTGCCGGTGCACTTCAGCAGCTTGCGTTCGAGGTCCAGCGGGTTGTTGTGGCGGAACCAGAGCGTCTTCGACTTCGCCAGGATCGCGCCGTCCACGATCGAGGCGTGGGCGTACTGGTCGAGGATGATGCTGTCGCCCGCGCGCATGATCGCCGAGATGAACCCGACGTTGGCGCTGTAGCCGGTCGGGAACAGGATCGCGGCCTGCTTGCCCTTGAAGTCGGCCATCGCCTTGGCGAGCTCGTTGTGGATCTCCATCGTGCCCGAGAGGATCGGCGAGCCGGAGGCGCCGAGGCCGTAGCGGTGGATCGCCTCGATCGCCGCCTGCTTGACCTCGTCGCGGTAGGAGATGCCGAGGTAGTTGTAGGAAGCCAGGTTGAGCAGGTCGACGATCTGGCCGTTCTTGCGGTTCCGCACCTGCACGCGCGTCGTGGGCGCGGTCTCGAGCGGCTCGGAGTACAGGTAGTACCCGTTGGGGACCGCCTCGGAGTACCACTCCGAGAACGGCTTCAGCAGGTTGAGCGGGTCGTCGCCAGCGCCATAGTAGAAATTGCTGTAGTCGTATTCGGCGAAGGTCGCACGCGTCTGCCCGTCGTCCTTCTTGTGCACCGCCTCCATCGCGTCACTCCTTGTTCACCACCACAACAGGGTGTGTGACACCTCAACGCCGGTCGAAATCGAACACGAGAATATACCAGCCGGACGCTCGCCGGAGAAGCATCCCGGTCGCGGCGGCCTATTTCGCGGGCCGAAACAGCGCGCCGGCCACCCGGCGGACCAGCGCCCGCGGCAGCAGCCGCTGCCCGAGGATGCTCAGCCGGTCGCGCCAGCCCGGAATCACCAGCGAGCGGTGGCGGCGCAGCCCAGCGAGGGCGCGCTCGACGACGTGCTCGACCGACGTCGGGGGCGTGCGGTCGAAGGCCACGCGGTCCGTGCCCGCCTGGCGCTGGAAGCCGGTCTGGACCAGGCCGGGACACAGCGCCTGCACCAGGACGCCCGTGCCGCGCAGCTCCTCGCCGAGCGCCTCGCTGAACGAGAGCAGCGCCGCCTTGCTGGCGGCGTAGCTGGCCAGGAAGGGCACCGGCTGGAACGCCGACATCGAGACGACGTTCAGGATCGCGCCGCCGCCGCGCCGCGCCATCGCGGGGCCGAGCGCCCGGCACAGGCCGATCGGCGCCAGCAGGTTCACCGCCAGGATCGCCGCGGTCGTGGCCGGCTCCTCGTCGAGGAAGCGGCCGCTGGCGCCGAGCCCGGCGTTGTTGACCAGCAGCTCGACCTCGATCCCGCGGGCCTCCAGCTCCCGCGCGAGCCCGGACACCGCGTCCGGCCGGGACAGGTCCACGGCCAGCACCACGCAACGCTCGGCGCCGATCCGCGTGGCGAGCTCCTCGAGACGATCCCGCCGGCGTGCCACCAGCACCAGACGGTAGCCACGACTCCCCAGGGCTCTCGCGAAGCCTGCTCCGATGCCGCTCGAGGCGCCCGTGACGAGGGCCCAGGCTCCTGGCGGCGGCGCGCCGGCGGCCACGCTCAGCCGGCGAGAGCCGCGTCGCCCGCGGCTTTCGCTGGCTTCGCGGTGGGGGCCAGGCGCGCGGTCGCCTGCTGCGGGCCGCGGCAGACGTCGAAGAACGCCACCTGCTGCACGCAGTTCACCGTGCAAAACGGCGCGCAGGCCTTCTGCGTCGAGAACTCGCGGCGCAGGTCCTCGGCCGTGTACTCCATCAGCGGCACGCCCGGAGCGCCCCGCTGCTGCGAGCAGTAGTGCACGATGCCGTGCTCGTCGACGTACAGGTAGCGCGATCCCGCGCGGCAGCGCCAGTCGTTGGGCCGGCCGGCGACCAGGTTCTCCTGGAAGCGGCCGTTGAAGCGGTTGAGCAGGCGCCACTCGTGCGCCTTCAGCTGCCGGTAGACCGCCAGCTCCCGCGGTCCGAGCGGCTTCAGCTGGCCGTGGCCGTCGTGGATGATGCCGACCGAGCTCATGAAGCCGAGCTCGCGCGCGCGCAGCGCGACGGCGAGGGCGTCCTCGGGGTTGCGGATGCCGCTGCCGATCACCGAGTTGATCGCGACGCCGAACTCGGCGAGCTCGGCCAGCCAGCGCAGCTTCGGCTCGAGCAGCCGCAGGCTCTTCTTCGAGACCTCGTCGGGCTCGAGGTTGTCGATCGAGATCTCGATGTGGTCGAGGCCCGCGCGGTTGAGCCGCCTGATCACCTCGGGCGAGAGCAGGTAGCCGTTGCTGATCAGCGTCGCCACCATGCCCGCCCGCCTCAGCTCGGCGATCAGCTCGCAGAGCTCCGGGTGGAGCAAAGGCTCGCCGCCGCTGATCGTCACCGCGGCCGTGCCCAGCTCCCGCAGCCTCGCCACGCGCCGCTTCAGGATCTCGAGCGGCACCGGCGAGGAGACCGTGTCGTACTCGTTGCAGTAGCCGCAGTCGAGGTTGCAGCGCCGCATCGGCACCAGGTGCACCAGCACCGGGTGCCCGGCCGTGGCGAAGGCGCGCGCCGCCTTGCCGGCGATGCGCAGCCACTTCCAGGCCGGGATCAGGGCGCGTCTCATGGATGGATCTCGATGCTCCGGGCGGACGTCAGCCAGAAAGGCGAGCGCGCATGATAGCAGAGCAACCACGCAGGCGAAGCCGGATTGACGCTGGCGCGCCCGCTCAGTACACTGCGCGCTCTTTTCGCAATGGGACTCCTCTCCACGATCGTCGAGCGCATCTCCGACCACCCGGTTCTGTTCATCTTCTTCCGCAGCATCCTGGAGAACGACTTCAAGGCCATCCGCGCCACCATCCGCAAGGAGCTGGTGCTGGGCAAGGGCCTGCGCTCGCTCGACCTCGGCTGCGGGCCGGGCGCCTTCTCGGACCTGTTCGAGGGCGACGACTACGTCGGCGCCGACCTCCACCGCGGCTACATCGAGTGGGCGCGCAAGCACCGGCGCGGGACCTTCATCGTCAGCGACGCCAAGCAGGTGGAGCTTCCCGACCAGCGCTTCGACCAGGTGCTGATCTTCGGCATGCTGCACCATCTGCCCGACGCCGAGGTGCGCGCCGTGCTGCGCGAGGTCCGTCGCATGCTGACGCCCGGCGGCCGTGCGCTGCTGATCGAGGACATCCCGGCCGTGTCGCGGCTCAACCTGATCGGGCACCTGATCCACAACGTGGAGAACGGCGAGCACATCCGGCCCGCCGAGGAGTATCGAAAGCTCTACCTCGAGGCCGGACGCCTCGAGAACGAGGAGATCCTGCGCAGCGGGATCTGCGACTACTACAAGGCGGTGCTCGTCAAGGAGTAAGGCCGCAGCGGGCCGCGGAGCAGCGCGGCCTCGACGGGAGGCTCGCACTCCGATGGCCGGCGCGAGAGAGCGGTTTCGGGCGCGCGGCGCGGCCCTCGCGGTCGCGCTCGGCGCGGCGCTCGCCGGCTGGTTCGGGCCCCAGTTGCCGCTGCGCGTCTCGCCCGCCCCCCTGTTCCTCAACTTCGGTCCGAACGACGAGGCCTACGTCCGTGGCTTTCGCGAGGACTGGGAGCGCGACGGCAGGATCCGCTTCCATTGGACGACGCAGGGGGCGAACGTCGTGCTGCCGCTGCTCGTCTCGGGCGACGGCGCGCGCCTGCGGCTGCGCGCGCGCCGCCATTTCGTCGACCCGGCGCGCGTCCGACTGCTCGCCGAAGGCCAGGTCTTCCACAGCTTCGAGATCGCCGCGGAGCAAGGCGTCGGCTATCGGGTGATCGAGGCGGCGCTGCCCCGTCTCGAGGGCCGCCATCCGCTGGTGGTGTCGATCGAGGCGCCCTCCGACACGCCGCGCCCATTGGGGATCGCGCTCGACTGGCTGCAGCTCGAGCCCGGCCCCGGCACGCGCGTCGCGTTCACCCCGGCCTGGCGGCTGCGCACGGCGCTGCTGCTCGCGTTGCTGGCGCTCGCGCTCGAATGGGCCGGCGCGAGCCTGCGCCTGGTCGCCGCCACCGTCCTCGCGGTGTCGACGGCAGCATCGGCGCTGGCCGCGCACGACCCGCTGGCCGTCGAGCGGATCGTGCGCGAAGGCACGACGGGGCTGGTCCTCGCAGCCGTCGCTCTCGTGGTCCTCGGCGGCTTTCCTCGACTGCAGCGGGCGCTCCAGCTCGAGGACGCCGGGCCCCGGGGGGCCGTCGCGGCGCTGGTGGTGCTGGCGACGGCGGTGCGCCTGGGCCTGCTGCTCCACCCGCAGTTCTTCTATCCGGACGTGCGCGTTCACGGGCTCTTCGCCCGCGACGCCGCCCGGCGCGGCCTCGCGGAGTCGCTCGACCGTTTCATCGAGAACCAGTTCCGCTGGAGCCTCGGCTTGCAGGAGTCCTCGGGGCACTGGTACGCCTTCCCGTATCCGCCCGGCTTCTACCTGCTGAGCGCGCCGCTCGTGCAGAGGCTCGGGCTGCGGCACGAGGTCGCGGTGTCGAGCCTGGCGGGCGTCGCGAACGCGGTCGAGGTGCCCGTCGTCTTCGCGCTCGGTCGCGCGCTCGGTCTCGGCGTCCCGGGAGCGCTCGCGGGAGCGGCCTCCGTGCCCCTGCTGCCGCTCTTCCTGATCCGCCTTTCCCTCGGCTACTTCCCCGCGCTGCTCGGCCACCTCTTCGACGCGATCGCGCTGCTCTACCTCTTCCGCCGCTACGCCGATTTCCCGCGCTGGCGGGCGACGGCCGGCTTCACGCTCGGCGTTGCGGCCGCTCTCCTGGCGTACACGCAGGGCATGCTGAACTTCGGCGTTCTGCTGGCCCTCTTCATCGCCGCGGAGCTGGCGGCCGATCGGTCGCCGCACGCTCGCCGGCGGCTCACCGGCATCGTGGCGGGCTGCCTCGCCGCCGGCGCGCTGGCCTTCGGTCTCTTCTACTACCGCTACATCCCCGCGGTCTCCGCGCTCGCCGCGGGAACGCCCATGGTCGAAGAGCGCATCCTCCAGGAGAAACTCGAACGAGAGCGGGCCGCGGGGGTCGAAGGCGCTGCGGCGGCTGAGGAGCCCGATCCGTACACCGGATCAGAGCCCGATCCCGCGCGAGGGCTGCGCAAGGCAGGCTGGAGGCTCTGGGTCTTCTACGGTCCGTTCGCGCCCGTCGTGGTCGCCGCCGTGATCGGCGTGGTCGCGTCGCTCGCGGGCTGGCAGCGGAGGCTGGCCGGGGCCTGGGCGCTCACGTACCTCGTTCTCAATCTCTGGTCCGGCGGCCTGCCCGGTCCGAACCTCCTGCGCTACAACAAGGACCTCGAGCTCGTCGCGCCGCTCGCCTGCGTCGGCTTGGGCTGGCTCTTCGAGCGGCTCTCCGGCTCGCGAAGGCGGGTGCTGCGCCTAACGGCACTCGCGCTCGGCCTCGCCTGGCTCGCCTACGGCGCGGCCAGGGGCATCGCCGCGCTGCACGCGAACATGGTCCCGTGAGGCATCACGCCTCGGCCGCCGGAGGGCCATGGTGGCCGCGGGGATGGGCACTCGCTAGCTCTTCTCGCGCAGGTCTCGCAGGATCGCCTCGAGCGCCCGAATGATCTCGTCCCGAGGCACCTCGCTCTTGCGGAACTGGAGCGAGAGATCGAACGACTTCTCGGGCGGACGATAGCGGAACACGAAGTGCCGCGGGCGGCCGCGCGTGGCCTTCGCCGCCTGCTTCTTCTGAATTGCGCGGGCCTGCTCGCGCGTCGCACCCTGCTGCTGGAGCCGCTCGACGAGCGCCACCATTTTCTCGGGTGATGACTGGCGAACAACCTGTAGAAGCAACGACTTAGAGCTGATGTCGGCCAGCCGACACAGCTCGCGGACCTGCGGCGGCATCGACGTCAGCGACAGCGTTTCCGTGATCGACGAGCGGCTCTTGCCGATCATCTCGGCCATCTTCTCGTGCGTGTAAGAGAAGCTCTCGGCCAGGGCGCGCATGCCGTCGGCCTCTTCGAACGGCGTGAGATCGCGACGCTGCAGGTTCTCGACGAGCGCCAGCTCCATCACCTCGGCCTCGTCGGCCTCGCGCACGACGCAGGGCACCTCGTCGAGCCCGGCCTCCACCGCCGCGCGGTAGCGGCGCTCCCCCGCGATGATCTGGTAACGGCCGCCATGCTTGCGCACGAGGATCGGCTCGATCACGCCCTTCTCGCGGACCGAAGCGACGAGCTCGGACAGGTCACCCAGGTGCTTGCGGGGCTGATGCGGGTTCGGGTCCAGGTCGGAGACAGACACCATGCGCCCCACGGGGTCCCCGCCGGGACGCACGAGCTGATCGACGAAGTGGTTGTCGTGGCGCATCCGCAGGGTGCCGGGCAGTCCGATTCGTCGCGGGCTAGACACGTTCGATGACCTCCTCGCAGAGGCGGTAGTACTCGTAGGCGCCGCTCGACTGGGGCGCGAAGGTGAAGATCGACTCCTTGTGTGCCGGGCTCTCCTCGAGGCGAATGCTCTTGCTGATCGTGGTGACGAACACGCGATCGCCGAACACGTCGCCGATCGCCCGCTGCACGTCGCGCGAGAGCGTCGTGCGCTTGTCGTGAAGCGTGATCACCGCGCCGAGCAGCTTCAGCTCCGGATTCGGTCGGGCGCGGATCTTCTCGACGGTCTCGAGCAGGTCGTCCGTGCCCTCCAGCGCGAAATAGCTCGACTGCACCGGGATCAGCAGGTGCGTCGCCGCGACGAGCGCGTTCACCGTGATGAGGCCGAGCGCGGGCGGCGTGTCGATCACGATCACGTCGTAGCGGTCGCGCACCGAGGCGAGCCGGTCCTTCAGCCGGAAGTAGCTGTCGATCTCGCCGATCAGCTTGGCCTCGAGCTTCGCGAGGGCGATGCGGGACGGCGCGATGTCGAGGTTGGGAACGCGAGTCGGAACCACGACCTCGCTCATCGCGAGGCCGTCCGAGAGCACGTCGTACATCGAGCGCTCGAGGGAGCGGATGTCGATGTACGTCATCGAGGAATTGGCCTGCGGGTCGAGATCGACGAGCAGCGTGCGCCGGCCGCGCATCGCAAACGCCGCGGCCAGGTTGATCGCCGTCGTGGTCTTGCCGACGCCGCCCTTCTGGTTGGCGATCGCGATGACGGTCAACGCGCGCCCGCTCGAATGAGAGTGGAGAGCATGGGACGGTCGGATGTTAGTGAAAGGAGGGGCAGGAGGTCAAGGATCGTGGGGGCGGGGGGTCCCCTACGCTACATCTTGTATTTTCCGAGCTCCTCTTCGGACAGGCCTTCGAGCCACTTCTGGAGCCGTCCGGTGTCGGCGGACTCCGCCATCTCGAACGACCGGGCGCTCTGGATCACGAGTTCGTCCACGAAGATCGGCGCGCCCATCCGCAGGGCGAGCGCGATCGCGTCGGAGGGGCGCGAGTCGACCAGGCGCGTCGAGCCGCCCAGCCGCAGCGCGATCGTGGCGTAGAACGTGTTGTCCTTCAACGCGCACACGACCACGCGCTCCACCACCGCGTCGAGACCCTCCAGGATGTTCTTGATCAGGTCGTGGGTCATCGGCCGCGGCGTCTGCACGTTCTCCATCTGGAGGGCGATCGCGTTCGCCTCGAAGACGCCGACCCAGATCGGCAGCAGGCGCTGCCCCTGCGCGTCGCGGAGGACGACGATCGGCATGTTCGTGATGGGGTCGATCATCAACCCCTTGATCGTCATCTCGATTTCCATCGCGCCTCTCCGGTGTCCGGCCGTTCAGAATATAGGAACGGCCGAACTGCCCGTCAATGAAGCGCTTGCTGCGCGCCCTCGGAGCGAGTTGGGACCGGCCTGCTCGACCAGGACCTCCACGAGCTGCCCCAGCAGCGGCCGCGGGTCCTCGAAGTGGACGAGCTTGAACTGCGGCGAGCGCCCCACCAGCTCGCCGCCTCGCCGCTCCTCGACCAGCACCTCCTGCCGCGAGCCGACGAGCGCCTGGTGCCGGTCGGCCTGCCGGCGCTGCTGGATCGAGTCGAGAGCGTGCAGCCGGCGCTTCTTCTCCGCCTCCGGAACGTCGTCGGGCAGGCGCAGGGCAGTCGTTCCCGGGCGGGGCGAGTACGTGAACGTGAAGAGCCCGTCGAAAGCCGCGTTCTCGACGAGGTCCAGCGTCGCCAGGAAGTCGCTCTCGGTCTCGCCCGGGTAGCCGACGATCACGTCGCTCGACAACGCGAGGCCGCGAATCTCGCTGCGAAGCGAGGCCGCGATCTCGAGGTACTGCGCCGCGGAGTAGCCCCGCCGCATCGAGCCGAGGATGGCGTCCGAGCCCGACTGCACGGGCAGGTGGATGTAGGGGGCGAAGCGGCGCAGCCGGCCCAGGCCCCGCGCCACATCGGGCGTCATGTGGCTCGGATGCGAGGTGGTGAACCGCAGGCGGTGGAGCCCCTCCACCGCGTCGACGCGCTCGAGCAGCTCCACGAAGCCCGTGCCGCCCGAGCGGTACGCGTTGACGGTCTGGCCGAGCAGCATCACCTCGGGCACGCCGCGAGCGGCGAGGCCGCGCACTTCCGCCACCACCGCGGCCGGATCGCGGCACACCTCGATGCCCCGCGTCCGCGGGACCACGCAGAAGCTGCAGACGTGGTTGCAGCCCTCCATGATGGTCACGTACGCCCGATAGGGGTTCGCGCGCACGATCGTCTCGGACGGCAGGCCGAAGGCGTCCGCCTTGCGGTCGAGATCGACGCGCGGGCCGCTGTCGGCCGCTTCCAGCAGCTCCGCGAAGCGGCCGAGCGTGTGCGTGCCGACCAGGACGTCGATCTCGGGCGCGCGTTCGAGCACCTCCGAGCCGTGAAGCTGCGCCACGCAGCCCCCGACCCCGATCCGCAAGCCCTGCTGCTTGAGCGGCTTCAGGCGGCCGACGGCCGAGTAGAGCTTTTCTGCCGCCTTCTCGCGGACGGCGCAGGTGTTGATGAACACCACATCCGCGCTCTCGGGCCCCTCGGCCGCCGCGTAGCCCCGCTCGGCGAGCAGCCCCGCCACGCGCTCGGAGTCGTTGACGTTCATCTGGCAGCCGTACGTCTCGATGAAGTAGCGCTTCGTCACGAATCGCGCCCCGCCTTCACCAGCTCACGCGCGTGGCGCCGCGCGCTCTCGGTGACCGTCTCGCCCGCGAGCATGCGGGCGATCTCCTCGACGCGCTCCGCGGTCCCGAGATCAGCGACGTCGGTGTGCGTGCGCCCGCGCTCGACGCGCTTGCGAACCGCGAAATGCCGGTCCGCCAGCGCCGCGATCTGCGGCAGGTGCGTCACGCACAGGACCTGGTGACGCTGGGACAGGCCGTGGAGCCGGCGCCCGACGACCTCGGCCACACGGCCGCCGATGCCCGAGTCGACCTCGTCGAAGACCAGCGTGGCGGGACGGCCCGACGCGGCCGCGACCGACTCGAGAGCCAGGAGGACGCGCGACAGCTCGCCCCCGGAGGCCACTCGCGCCAGGGGCCGCGCCTCCTCGCCGGCGTTGGCCGAGAGCAGGAACTCCATGCCTTCGAGCCCCAGCGCGGTCCAGGTCGACTCGTCGTCCGGCCGGATCGTCGCGGGCTCGAAGGCGGCGCGGAAGCTCGCCTTCTCCATCGCCAGCTCCCCCAGCTCCGCTCCGACCTTCCGCTCCAGGCCGGCGGCTGCGGCCCGACGCTTGCGCGAGACCTGCACGGCCAGCTCGCGGAAACGGGCCGCTGAGCCGGCCCTCTCGCCCTCGAGTTCCGCGAGCCGGGTTTCCGGCGAGCCGAGGGCGGCGGCCTCCGCGCGGCAACGGGCTCCGAAGGCAATCACTTCCTCCAGGCTGGAGCCGTACTTGCGCTTCAAACGCTCGACGACGGCGAGGCGCTCCTCGATTTCGTCGATCCGCCCGGGGCTGACGGCCAGCTTCTGGCGAAAGTCACGCAGGGCGTAGGAGAGATCCTCGAGCGTCGCGCGCACGCCCGCGCGCGCCTCGACGAACGGCCGGAAGCCGGGGTCGACCTCGGCCAGTTCCTCGACCCTGCGGAATGCCGTTCCCAGCCGGGAGAGGACCGCGGCCTCGTCCTCGTACAGCAGGCCGTACGCCTCTTCGGTCAGCCCCGCGAGGCGGCCCGCATGGGACTGGATGACCTTCTCCCGGCGGAGCGCGTCCTCTTCCTGGGCGTCGAGGCCGGCGGCTTCGATCTCCTTGGCCTGGAACTCGAGCATCTCGCGCCGGCGCTCGATCTCGCGGCGGTCGCCCCGCAGCTCCTGCAGCTCACGGTCGAGGCGCGCGAGCTCGCCGTGCGCGCGCTTCAGCTCCTCGCGCGCAGCCGCGAGGCCGGCGTGGCGGTCCAGGATCTCGAGGTGGCCCACGGGATCGAGCAACCCGCGCTGGTCGTGCTGGCCGTGGATCTCGAGCACTCGGGGCAGCAGGTCTCGCAGAACCGAGACAGGCACCAGCGCCCCGTTGACCGTAGCCCGGCCCTTGCCCGTCGCCGCCAGCTCGCGGCGCACGACGATCGACTCGCCGTCGCGCGGCAGCCCACGCGCGTCGAGCTCCCCTTCGAGACCGGGGGTCTCGAACAGACCCTCCACGACCGCCGCCTGCTCGCCCGAGCGCACGACATCCGATGTCGCACGGTCTCCCGAGAGCAGGCCCAGCGCGTCGACGAGGATCGACTTGCCCGCCCCGGTCTCCCCCGTGAGGAGGTTGAGGCCGGGGCCGAACTCGATCGCCGCCTCGGCGACGACTGCTATGTTCTTTATTCTCAGATACTTAAGCATCTAGCCCTGGTGGATCTGGAGGATAGCACACGCTCGACCTGCCAGTAAATGCTTGAGTCACAAGGGCCGGCGCCCTGTCGTCGCTCCCGGACGCGTCCCGCTTTCGAGCGTTGACGAACACTATCCATGGTAGTATCGTGCTGGCGTAGCACAATTTAGCGAGGTCTTTGTTTGCCTGCGATCCCTTCCCTGTTGGCCCAGGCGGCCGCTCCGGCGGCCTTTTCGGGCGGAATCGTCGAGCTTTTTGCCCGCAGCGGCCTGGCCGCCAAGGTCGTGCTGCTGCTGTTGGCCATGTTCTCCCTCGTGTCGATCGCGATCATCATCTACAAGGGGCTGGCGCTGCGGCAGGCGTACCGGCACTCCGCGACCTTTCTCGACGTCTTCCGCAAGAGCAGCAAGTTCTCCGAGGTCAACTCCGTCTGTGTGCAGCTGCGGGCGAGCCCGCTCGTCGGCGTCTTCCAGGCGGGCTACCTCGAGCTGAACCAGCAGGTGCGCGGCGCCCAGGGCCAGCCGGCCAAGCCGACGGTCCGCAGCCTGGACTCGCTCTCGCGGGCGCTGGTGCGGGCCGCCGGCATGGAGACGACGCGCCTGGAACGGCGGCTGAGCTTCCTCGCCACCACCGCGAGCGTCACGCCGTTCATCGGGCTCTTCGGCACCGTCTGGGGCATCATGAACGCTTTCGCCGACATCGGCCGCATGGGCTCGGCCAACCTCGCCGTCGTCGCGCCGGGCATCTCCGAGGCGCTGATCACCACCGCCACGGGCCTCTTCGCCGCGATCCCGGCGGCGGTCTTCTACAACGTGTACCAGAGCCGCGTGCGCGTGCTCGCCTCGATGGTGGACGACTTCGCCCTGGAATTCCTCAACATCGTCGAGCGTAACTTCACGTAGAGCCGCGGAGGGACCGGAGCTTGGCCATGCAGACCGGCGGCGGCGGAGCCGAAGCGGGCGGCGGCGGAGCGGGCGCGACCTACCGCACCTTGCGCTCGCGCCGCGGCGGAGCCGTCCTCAGCGAGATCAACGTCACGCCGCTGGTGGACGTGGTGCTCGTGCTGCTGCTGGTGTTCATGGTGACGGCCCCGATGATGAGCCGCGGCATCGACGTGAGCCTGCCCGTCGCCAGGCAGGCGGACAACGAGCCCGAGGACCGCCTGACCGTCTCCGTCACCTCCGAGGAGCGCGTCTACGTCGGCGACAAGCCGATCAACCTGGCGCTGCTCGAGGACACGCTGAAGGGGCTGCTGGCCGGCCGCTCGTCGAAGGTGGTCTACCTGCGCGCCGACGAGCGCCTGCGCTACGGGCGCGTGATCGAGGTCGTCGATCGCATGAAGCGCGCGGGTGTCGAGCAGATCGGCTTCGTCTACGAGCTGCCGGAGGAGAAGGCGCGCCGTTGAGGGACGCCGTCAGCAGCGTCATCGCCGAGCGCCAGCGCCTCGACTCTGGGCTCCCCGCGAGCCTGGCGGTCTCGGGCGGCGGGCACCTGCTGCTCATCGGCGCCATGATCCTGGCGCCGATGCTGCTGCCGAAGAAGCCGCCGATTCAGATCACCGAGGGCTTCGCGGTTCCGATGCCGCCGGGAGGCGGCGGGCCCCGCGCTGCCGAGCCGCCCGCACCCGCGGCCGCCGAGGCCGCGCCCGCGCCGCCGGCCGCGGAGCCGGCGCCGGCCCCGCCGCCGAAGGTGATCAAGCCGCCCAAGCGCGAGCCCGAGAAGAAGAAGGGGCTGCCGGCGCCAGACGCCAAGAAGGCGCCGAAGCGCACGCCTCCGAAGAAGCCCGAGCCACCGGCAACGGCCTACGACCCCAGCCAGGACCGCAGGCCGCGGGCGGCCGGCCCGGGCGGCACGGACACCGGGGCGGCCGCGGCGGGGCTCGGACTCGAGCTTCCGCCCGGGCCCGGCGTGCCCGGTGGAACCGACTGGCTCGGCGACTGGTACCTGGCGGGCGTGCAGCGCAAGATCTGGACGATCTGGACGCAGCAGCTCAAGGCGGATTTCAACACGCAGGTTTCGGTCCGATTCACGATCGAGGCGGACGGCAGCGTCAGCGGCGTGGCGATCACGCGGTCGAGCGGCGCCGCCCTGCTCGACCTCGCCGCGCAGCGCGCCGTCGCGAGCGCCGCGCCGTTCGGCCCCCTTCCGAGGAACTATGGAACCAACCGCATCACCGTTCAGGCGAACTTCAAGCCGACGAGCTAGCGCCCTGGGAGCGCTGGCCTGCGCCGGCCTCGCGCTGCTCGGCGCGTCCCTCGGGGCCCGCCCGGTCGCCTCGCAGAGTCCTCCCCCGCCCGGCCAGGTCCGCGAGTTCGACATCACAGGGGGCAATCAGCGCTTCGCGGTGCCCGAGTGCGTGCCGCGCAAAGGCGACGAGGCCAGCCGTGAGGCCTGCCGCACGATCACCTCGGTGCTGCGCAGCGACCTCGCCTTCGAGGGCCTGCAGTTCGTGCCGGAGTCGCTCCAGGGCGCGATCCCGCCGATGAACCCCGAGGCGCCTCGCTTCGACGACTGGCGCGGCATCGGGGCGGCGGTGCTCGTCGTGACCCGCGCCGAGGTGACGGGCGGCGAGCTGAGCGTCGAGGTCAAGGTCCATTTCGTGGCGAGCGGGGCGTCGATGCTGGCCCGCCGCTACTCGGGCCGCGCCGACAACCCGCGCGTCTTCGCCCACCAGGCCTCCGACGACATCCTGACGCTCACCCAGATCAAGGGCGTGGCGCGCAGCAAGATCGCGTTCGTTTCCGACCGCGACTCGCCGCGCGGAGGCCGCGGCTCGAAAGAGCTGTACATCATCGACTACGACGGCTTCAACCCGCGGCGCGTCACGGTCAACAACTCGATCAACATCCTGCCCGCCTGGAGCCCCGACGGCCGCCAGCTCGCCTACGTCTCGTACCGGCAGGGCGGGCCACTGCTCTTCCTCGCCTCGATCTTCGAGGGCAAGAGCACGCCGAATCTCTCGAAGGAGGGCGGCAACGGGCAGGCCTTCGCGCCGTCCTTCAGCCCCGACGGGCAGAAGCTCGCCTACGCCAGCAACCGCACCGGCAACACCGAGGTCTGGGTGATGAACGCGAACGGCACCGGCGCGAGGGCGCTCACCGCGACGCCTTCGTCCGACACCGCCCCCTGCTGGAGCCCGACGGGCCAGGAGATCGCCTTCACCTCGAACCGCTCCGGCTCGCCGCAGCTGTGGGTGATGGACAGTGAGGGCCTGAACGTGCGGCGCTTGAGCCGAGTCGGGAACTACAACGACGCCTGCGCCTGGAACCCTTCGCGCCAGTTCACCGAGATCGCCTACACCTCGCGGCTCGAGGGCGGGGGCTTCGACATCGCCGTGATCGACATCGCGAGCAGCCAGGTGCGGCAGATCACGTCCGGCCGGGGCAGTTGCGAGTACCCGTCGTGGTCGCCGAACGGCCGCCACCTGGTGTTCGCCTGCAACCGCGGCGGACGCTGGCAGATCACCGTGGCCGATCGGCTGGGCCAGAACGTGCGCAGCTACAGCGCGCCCGGCAACAACGTCTATCCGGACTGGGGACCGTGAAGAGGAGGCACTCATGATGGCTGGATTCGCCACTGACCGCCGCGCTGCCTGGCTGCTGGCGGCGGCGCTCGCCGCCGCGACGCTCGCCTGCGGCGGGCCGAAGCGGCCGCCCGCCGTGGTCACCGAGGCGCCCGCCACGAGCTCCGCGGCGGAAACCGCCGGCTCACTCGGGCAGCCGCAGTCCGAGCTGGTGGACAGCGGGCCCGACGTGCAGCCCGTGGCGGGCGAGGGCGCCCTGGGCCAGGACCTCGCGGCGGCCGACGCCGCCACGGGCGGGCCGCTCGCTGACGTGCTGTTCGGCTTCGACACCGCGGAGCTGTCTCCGGAAGCGCAGGCACAGCTCGCTGAGCACGCCCGGTGGCTCAAGCAGCACCCGACCGTTCACGTGACGATCGAAGGACACTGCGACGAGCGTGGCACCGTCGAGTACAACCTGGCGCTCGGCGAGCAGCGGGCGCGCGTGGCGCGCGACTACCTGGCCGAGCGAGGCATCGAGTCGGTGCGGCTCACCACCGTGTCGTACGGCAAGGAGCGGCCGTGCGACTCCTCGAGCGACGAGGCGGCCTGGGCTCGCAACCGGCGCGCGCACTTCGTGGTGCTGCGCTGAGCCGGCGCTGCGGACCCGCGGCGCCGTCTGCCACGGTTAAGATGGGGCTTCGATGCCAGAGAGTCCTTCGAAGGAGGCCGTGCCCGTGACCGCTCATCCCTCCGCCTTCGCGCGCGCCCTGGCGGCGCTCGCCCTGCTCGTGCTGGCGGCCGCCCTTCCTGCGGCGGCGGCCAGCAAGGAGATCGAAAGGCTCCAGGTCCAGGTGGCGGGCCTGCAGGGCCAGCTCGTCAGCCTGCAGCGCGCCGTCGAGGACACGGCTCGCGAGATGAAGCGCCTGAGCGAGCTGGTGGCCGAGCAGAACGCCACCACGCGGCGCGGCGTGCAGGAGCAGCGCAGCAGCAACGAGGCGCTGCAGGCCTCGCTCAGGGAGGTCGTCGAACGCCTGGGCGAGATCAGCGAGCAACTGCAGGCGTCGAGGCTGCAGGCGCCGCCCGTGCTCTCCGACGGCTCGCCCGCCGGCGGGGCGCCGCAGCCCGGCCTCGCCAACGCCCCCGCGCCGCGCGAGCTCTACAGCCAGGCCTACGCCGACTTCGCGCGCGGCAACTACGACATCGCGATCCAGGGCTTCCAGGAGTACCTGAGGAACTACCCCGACACGGATTTCGCCGACAACGCGCAGTACTGGGTCGGCGAGTGCCTCTACGGCAAGCAGAAGTTCGACGACGCGATCGAGGCCTGGAAGGCGCTGATCCGCGATTACGCCTCGTCCGACAAGCTGCCCGACGCGCGCGTCAAGATGGGGATGGCGCTCGAGAAGCTGGGGCGGCGTTCGCAGGCCCTTCTCGAGTACCGCTTCGTCGTCGAGCGCTACCCCAACTCACCCGCGGCGCGCATCGCCCGCGACAAGCTCAACCCCTGACCGAGGACGAACGCACATGGCCAGCGTCAACAAGGTGATCCTGATCGGCAACCTGGGCCGCGACCCCGAGATCCGCTACACCCAAGCCGGCGAGCCGATCGCCAACTTCTCGCTCGCCACCTCAGAGAGCTGGACGAGCAAGAGCGGACAGAAGCAGGAGAAGACCGAGTGGCACCGGGTCGAGGTCTTCGGCAAGACTGCGCAGGTCGTGCGCGACTACTGCACCAAGGGCAAGCAGGTCTACCTCGAGGGCAGCATCCGCTACGACGAGTGGACGGACAAGGACGGCAACAAGAAGTACATGACCAAGATCCGCGTCAGCGGGCCGAACAGCCGGCTGGTGCTGCTCGGCGGGCGCGGTGAGGGCGGCGGCTTCCGCGGCGGGGCCGAGGGCGGCGGCCCGAGCGGGCCGGGCGGACCGGGCGCCGGCCCCGAGGGCGGCGGCGACGACTTCCAGGTCGGCGACGACGACGTTCCCTTCTAGGAGCGGAGCACGCTTGGGCGCGGCGGCGTGAGCTCGCTGCTGGCGATCGAGCGCTTCGTCCCGCCCTACCGCTACAGCCAGTCCGAGGTCGAGGCCTACGCGCGAGCGTGGCTCTCCGAGGCAGGCGGCGCCGACGCCCGACGCCTGCTGCGCATCTACGACACCGCCGGCGTGCGCGTGCGCGGCAGCGTGCTGCCGATCGAGCAGGTCTTCGCCGATCCAGACCTCGAGGCCCGCAACGACGCCTACCGCGAGGCCGCGCGCGTGGCCGGCATCGACCTCGCCCGCCGCGTGCTCGCCTCCGCGGAGCTCGCGCCGGCCGAGGTGGGATTCCTGGTCAGCGTCTCGTGCACGGGCTTCATGATCCCGGCCCTCGACGCCCACGTGGCGGATGCGCTCGGCTTCGGTCCTCGCCTGGCCCGCCTGCCGATCACGGAGAGCGGGTGCGCCGGCGGCGTCGTCGCCCTGCAGCGCGCCCACGACTACCTGACCGCGCACCCCGATCAGGCGGCGCTGGTGCTGGCGGTCGAGCTCTCGAGCCTCACCTTCCAGCGCTGGGACCGCTCGCCCGCCAACGTGATCTCGGCCGCGATCTTCGGCGACGGCGGCGCCGCCTGTGTCCTGGTCGGCGAGCGCCACCCGCTGGCCGGGCGCCGCCGCGCGCGCATCGCGGCCTGCGAGAGCCGCTTCTTCCCGCGCACGCTCCACCTGATGGGCTTCCGGCTGCGCAACCAGGGGCTGCAGATCCTGCTGGACCGCGAGCTCGCCCCCTTCGTGCGGCGCCACGTGCGCGAGGTGGTCGAGGCCTTCATCGAACGCGAGGGAGTCGAGCGCGGGCGGCTCCAGCGCTTCGTGCTGCACCCGGGCGGCCGGCGCATCGTCGACGCGATGGCCTACGAGCTGGGTCTGGGCAAAGGCGACCTCGCCCCCACCGAGGCGGTGCTCGCCGAGCACGGCAACATGAGCTCGGTCACGGTGCTGTTCGTTCTCGACGAGGTGCTCCGGCACTACCCGTCCGAGGCCGGCTCGTGCGGCCTGGTCGGCGCCTTCGGACCGGGCTTCGCGGCCGAGCTGGCGCTGCTCGAGTTCTGAGCGGTGGCGCTCGATCTCAGTCGCCGCGCGACGGAGCCGGAGCTGCTCGACCTGGGCGTACCCGAGGACGAGGTCCGCCGGAGCCTGGGCGATTTGCGCTTCGTCAACCGCTGGCTGGGCGGCATGCGCGGTTTGCGGGCCCTGCTCGCACCCCTTTTCCCTCCCGGCACGAAGGGCCGCCTGCTCGACGTCGGCTCGGGCTCCGGCGACCTGCCCGCGCTCGTCGAAAGGACGTTCCCCGGCGTCCGCGCGATCGCCGCCGACGTCAAGTGGCTCCACCTCGCCATGGCGCCGAGCAGCCTCGCCCGGGTCGTCGCCGACGTGCGGGCCCTTCCTTTCGCGGCGGACAGCTTCGACGTCGTCACCGCCTCGCTCTTCCTGCATCACTTCGACGCGGCAGAGGCGGGACGCGTGCTGGCGGTGCTGCGGCCGCTGGCTCGGCGGGCGCTGGTGGTGAACGACCTGCGGCGAGCGCGGGTTCCGTACGTCTTCGGCCGGCTCGCGTTTCCCTTCCTGTTCCGCTCCCGGGTCAGCGTCGAGGACGGCCTCGTCTCGATCCGGCGGGGCTTCCGCGAGGACGAGCTGCGCGCGGCGTTCGCCGCCGCCGGCCTGTCACGGGTCTGCATCCGGCGCGCCTTCCCCTACCGGCTGCTCGCCGTGGCGCGCACCTCTTGAGGAGCGAGGAGCGCGAGGTCGTGGTCGTCGGGGGCGGGCCCGCCGGCTCCGCCTGCGCGAGCTTCCTGGCCCGCTCCGGCCGCGACGTGCTGCTGCTCGACGCCGCGCGCTTCCCGCGCGACAAGGTGTGCGGCGAGAGCGTCTCTCCCGGCGCCTGGCAGGTGCTCCACGAGCTCGGCGCGGCGGAGGCGCTGCGCGCGCTCGATCCCCGGCCGATCCGCGGCATGCGCCTGCGCTCGCCGGACGGCACCAGCTTCGCCGGACGCTATCCGACGACCACGGTCTCCGGCTTCGGCATCCGACGGCTGGCCCTCGACGCCGCGCTGCTCGACGTCGCGCGCCGCGCGGGCGCCGAGGTGCGCCAGGGCGTCCGCGTTCTCTCCCCGCTCCCCGGCGGGATCCGGCCCGGCGCGCAGATCGAAGGCGCCTGGCCCTCCGGCGCCGCGGTAGGCGGCGTGCTTGCCGAGACCCCGGAGGGCCCGCTCGCCGTCCGCGCGCGACTCGTGATCGCGGCCGACGGCCGCCACAGCCGGGTGGCGCGCAAGCTCGGCCTGCTGGCCGAGCCATCGCGCCACCGCCGCTTCGCCGTTCGTGGCCACTTCGCGGGCGTCGAAGGGCTCGGCGACGCGGGCGAGATGCACGTCGCCAGCGGCGGCTACTGCGGCGTCGCGCCGCTTCCCGACGGGCTCGCGAACGTCGCGATCGTGCTCGCGCCCGAGGCACTGGCGGCCGCCGCCGGCGACCTGCCGGGGTTCTTCCTTCGCACCTTGCGCGGGCTGCCGGAGCTGGGCGAGCGGCTGGCCCGCGCGCGGCTGCTGGCGCCGCCGAGGGCGATCGGGCCGCTCGCGGTCGAGACGCGGCGGCCGTGGGCGCCCGGCGCGCTGCTGGTCGGCGACGCCGCCGGCTTCTACGACCCCTTCACCGGCGAGGGCGTGACGCTGGCACTGCGCGGAGCGCGCGATGCCGCCGAGGTGGCGCTCGCGGCCCTCGCAGCGCCGTCGGGACCGAGGGACCTGCGCGCCTACGAGGCCCGCAGGCACGCCCAGACGCGAGACAAGTTCCGCGTGAACCGCCTGCTGCAGCGGCTGATCGCGCACCCGGCGCTGGCCGACCTGGCGGCGCGGCGTCTCGCCGCCAAGCCGTGCCTGGCCGATCGGCTCGTCGGCATCGCAGGCGACCTGGTGCCGGCCGGCGAAGCCCTCGGCCCGCGCTTCCTCTGGGACCTGCTCACGGCCTGACCTGCGAGCCGCGCTAGATCAGCAGCAGCATCTCGCGGTACTTCGGCAGGCTCCAGAAGTCGTCGGCGACCATCTCCTCGATCCGGTCGCAGACCTCGCGCACGGCGGCCATTGCGGGCAGCACGTCCTCGGCGTAACCCTGGGCGCGTCGCTCGAGCGACGTCTCGCCGGCGGCCTTCTCGGCCTTCGCCTGCAGGTCGGCCATCCGCGTCTGCAGCTCGTCCATCGCCGCCGAGGTCCGCTCGAGCGCCGAGCGGATCGCGTTGCCCGGCCCGGCGCCCGCGAGCAGCGCGTGCTGCCGGTAGGCGGCCGGCAGCACGTGGGTCGAGACCAGGCTGCGCAGCGCCTCGAGCTCGATCTCGAGGTCCTTCACGTAGCGCTCGAGGCGCACGTGATAGCGCGCCTCGGTTTCCGCAGGACTGAAGATCCGGTTCGCCTTGAAGAACTCGACGGAGTCCGGGCGCGCCAGCTCGGCGAGCGCCTCCGGGGTCTTGCGCAGGTTGGGCAGCCCGCGGCGCGCGGCCTCCTCCACCCACTCGGCGGCGTAGTTGTTGCCCTCGAAGCGGATCGCGCGCGTGGCGATCGCGGCCTCGCGGACGACCTCGAGCACGGCGCTCTCCAGGCTCTTGCCGGCGGAGCGGCGCGCGACGATCGCCGCCTCCAGCTCGCCGAGCGCCTCGGCGACGGCGGCGTTCAGGAAGGCGACCGGCACCGAGATCGAGGAGGCGGCCGAGACCGCCCGGAACTCGAACTTGTTGCCGGTGAACGCGAAGGGCGAGGTGCGGTTGCGGTCGGTGTTGTCGCGCGCGACCTCCGGCAGGTGGCCGACGCCGAGCGCGATGCGCTCGAGCGCCACGCTCCCGTTGCTCTCGCCGCGCTCGATGCCGTCGAGCGCCCGGCTCAGCTGGTCGCCCACGAAGACCGAGATGATCGCGGGCGGCGCCTCGTTGGCGCCCAGCCGGTGGTCGTTGCCGGAGCTGGCGATCGCCGCGCGCAGCAGCCCGGCCCGGCGCTGCACGCCCTTCAGCACCGCCAGCAGGAACACCAGGAACTGCAGGTTGCTGTGGGGCGTCTCGCCGGGCTCGAGCAGGTTTCCACCCGACGAGTCCATCAACGACCAGTTGCAGTGCTTGCCGCTGCCGTTGACGCCGGCGAAGGGCTTCTCGTGCAGGAGAAATGCGAGGTTGTGTCGGCGCGCGACCCGCGTCATCGTCTCCATCACCATCTGGTTGTGGTCGGCGGCGACGTTCGCCTCCTCGAAGATGGGGGCCGTCTCGTACTGGCTGGGCGCCACCTCGTTGTGGCGCGTCTTGATCGGGATGCCCAGCTTGTAGAGCTCGTACTCGCTCTCCTGCATGAAGGCCAGGATGCGGTCCTTGATCGAGCCGAAGTAGTGGTCCTCCAGCTCCTGCCCCTTGGGGGGCTTGGCTCCCACCAGCGTGCGCCCGGCGGCGACCAGGTCGGGCCGCAGCACGTAGAACGCGCGGTCGATCAGGAAGTACTCCTGCTCGGCGCCCACGGTGGGCACCACCCGATAGGCGCTGTTGTTGCCGAACAGCCGCAGCACCGCCAGCGCCCGCTCGGAGAGCGATTCCATCGAGCGCAGCAGCGGCGTCTTGTTGTCGAGCGCGTCGCCGTGATAGCTGATGAAGACCGAGGGCACGCACAGCGTCTTGCCGTTCGGGCCGTCGATGATGAAGATCGGGCTCGCCGGATCCCAGGCCGTGTAGCCGCGCGCCTCGAAGGTGGAGCGCATGCCGCCCGAGGGGAAGCTCGAGGCGTCGGGCTCGCTCTGGATCAGCTGCGCGCCGCTGAAGCGCTCCATCGGCTGGCCCTCGTCGTCGAAGGTCAGGAAGGCGTCGTGTTTCTCGGCCGTCAGGCCGGTCTGCGGCTGGAACCAGTGGCAGAAGTGGGTCGCCCCCTTCTCGATCGCCCATTCCTTCACGGCATGGGCGACCTCGTTGGCGATCGCCGGGTCGAGCTGCTTGCCGCGCCGGATCGTCTCCTGCAGCGACACGAAGACCGGCTTCGGCAGCTTGCGCTTCATCACCTCGGTGTGGAAGGTGTTCGCGCCGAAGACCTCGCGCACCTTGGCGCCATGCACCATCTCGGGGAGTGACCGGATCGAGCGCCCGGTGACCTCCCGAATCGCCCACAGCCGCCCGGATCCTTCTGCCATCTCTAGCTCGCCTCCTTCGGTTCTGGCGGGAGTATAGGCAGCCGCCCCGCCTGCCGTGAGCGTCGACGGGCCTCGAAAACGCCCGTCCGACATTCCGCGCCGACAATGTTGAAGGGACTACAAATTCGTCGGATGCGGCCCCGCCGCGCGCCGGACGATCGCGGCCCGCATCCGGACCGCCGCGGGTAGAATCCCGGAACCGCGCGTTTCTGGTCGCAACGCTCAAGGAGAGGATCAGGCTTTGGCCACGGAGACCGTCGACAAGCTGCTGGGCCTCGACAGGCAGGCGCTGATCGGCCTCTATCGCACGATCTACCTGTCGCGCCGGATCGACGACAAGGAGATTCAGCTCAAGAGGCAGAACAAGATCTACTTCCAGATCAGCGGCGCCGGCCACGAGGCGGTGCTGGCGGCGGCGGGCCTCGTGCTGCGCCCTGCGCACGACTGGTTCTTCGCCTACTACCGCGACCGCGCCCTGCTCCTCCAGCTCGGCATGACGCCGACCGAGATGCTGCTCGGCGCCACCGGCGCCGAGGCCGACCCGAGCTCGGGCGGACGGCAGATGCCGTCGCACTGGGGCCCCCGCCGGCTGAACGTGGTCAGCAAGTCGTCGCCGACCGGGACCCAGTTCCTGCAGGCCGTCGGCTGCGCGGACGCAGGGGCCTACCTCGCGGGCCGCGCGGCGGCGGGCGAGGCCGCCGGTCCAGGCTTCGAAAGCGACGAGATCGTCTACTGCTCCACCGGCGACGGCACCACCTCGCAGGGCGAGTTCTGGGAGAGCCTCAACACGGCCTGCAACCGCCGGCTGCCGGTGCTGTACCTCGTCGAGGACAACGGCTACGCCATCTCGGTGCCCGTCGAGGTGCAGACCGCGGGCGGCAGCATCTCGCGCCTGGTGCGCTCGTTCCCGGACCTGCTGGTGAAGGAGTGCGACGGCTGCGACCCGCTGGAGAGCCTGGCGGCGCTGCGCGAAGCCGCCGCCCACTGCCGCGCGCGGCGCGGGCCCGCCCTGGTGCACGCTCACGTGATCCGCCCCTACTCGCACTCGCTCTCGGACGACGAGGCGCTCTACCGGCCGCCGGCCGAGCGCGAGCGCGACGCGGCGCGCGACCCGTTGCTGAGCTTTCCCCGCTTCCTGGTCTCGGAGGGCATCGCAAGCGAGGCGGAGCTCGCCGAGCTGCGCGCGGAGATCGAGCGCGAGATCAACGCCGCGGCGGACGCGGCGCTGGCGGCCCCGCCGCCGCGGCCCGAGTCGGCCTCGCAGCACGTCTACTCGCACGAGGTCGATCCGACGCGGCCCGGCTTCGACAGCCCCGCCAGCCCCAGCGGCGGGCCGAAGACCGTGGTCGACCTGCTGAACGCCTGCCTGCACGACGAGCTCGCCCGAGATCCCCGCATCGTCGTGTTCGGCGAAGACGTCGCCGACTGCAGCCGCGAGGAGAGCCTCTCGCTGGTCAAGGGCAAGGGCGGCGTCTTCAAGGTCACGCACAACCTGCAGCGCAAGCACGGCTCGGACCGAGTCTTCAACTCGCCTCTGGCCGAGGCCAACATCGTCGGCCGCGCCGTGGGCATGGCCGTGCGCGGCCTGAAGCCGGTGGTCGAGATCCAGTTCTTCGACTACATCTGGCCGGCCTACATGCAGATCCGCAACGAGCTCGCGCTGATGCGCTGGCGCTCGTCGGGCGCCTGGAAGGCGCCCGTGGTGATCCGCGTGACCTACGGCGGCTACCTGCAGGGCGGCGCGGTCTACCACAGCCAGTGCGGCGAGGTGCTGTTCACCCACATCCCGGGCCTGCGGGTGGTGATCCCGTCGAACGCCGAGGACGCGAACGGCCTGCTGCGGACCTCGATCCGTTGCGACGACCCCGTGCTCTTCCTCGAGCACAAGCACCTCTACCGCCAGACCTACAACAAGGGCGTCTACCCGGGCCCGGACTACATGATCCCCTTCGGCCGCGCCCGCCTCGCGCGCGAGGGTTCCGACGTCACGCTGGTCACCTTCGGTGCGCTGGTGCAGCGCTCGCTCGTCGCCGCGCGCCAGCTCGAGGCCGAGGGCATCTCGCTCGAGGTGCTCGACCTGCGGACGCTCTCGCCCTACGACATGGAGGCGATCGCCCGCAGCGTGCGCAAGACCGGCCGCGCGCTGGTCGTGCACGAGGACTCGCGCTCCTGGGGCTACGGCGCCGAGATCGCCGCCCGCATCGGCGACGAGCTGTTCGAGCACCTCGACGCGCCGGTGCGGCGCGTCGGCGCTCTCGACACCTTCGTGGGCTACGCTCCGGTGCTGGAGGACGCGATCCTGCCCCAGGTCGCGGACCTCGTGTGCGCGGTGCGCGAGCTGCGCCGCTACTGACCGAGCCGACAGGCAACTTCGACGACCGTGAACGATCACGTGGACGTTCACGTTCACGTGCCGACTGAGGAGCCAGCGCCCTGCGGACGCCCTGATCGCGCTGGAGCACGCGGCGCGCCGGCGTCCCACCGAGTGACCTTCACGCCGGCACGCCGCCTGCCCGGCTTCCGGTGCAGGGCGTCGCCGGCTTCGGCCTCCCTCAACTCGGGCCGGCCTCCTCAGGTGAGAGGCCGGCCCGAGCCGGCCGAGGAGGTTCCGATGCCAAACTCCAACCCTGACGGGCGGGCCGCCGCGGTCCCCGCCTCCGTCCGTTCCGGCCAGCCGACGCGGCCGATGGACCACGAGGGGCTCGATGTTTATCGGGTCGCGATCGAGTTTCAGCTGCTGGCAGCCACCATCTGTCGAAGGCCCGAGCTGGGCGCGCTGCGTGATCAACTTGACCGCGCATCTGTCTCGGTCGTGTTGAACATCGCCGAAGGCGCGGGTCGGACCGCACCCGCCGAGAAAGCCAGGTTCTTTACGATCGCGCGCGGCTCGGCGACGGAGTGCTCCGCTGCCTGCGACTTGCTTCTCGCGCGGCGCGTGATATCGCCAGAGGTGCATGCCGGGGCGCGCGACCTGCTCGGCAGGGTGGTTTCAATGCTCGTGGGCCTGACGCGGCGGCGCGGCCCCGCTGACGAGCGATGAAACTACCCGCGGCCTCCAGCGCAGGGTCACGCCCCTGTTCGCCCGCCCTCTCTCGGCCCGAGCGCCGTTCACTTGCCCGCCGCTGCTTTCTGCCGGATCGCCGCGCCTATCGCGAGAATTTCCTCCTGAACGGCGAGCCGCCGAGTGTCTAGCGGCTCATGTTGGCCCCAGAGCCGGGCAATTCGCTCGTCGAAGAACAGCGCCTGCCTCTCGGGCGGTACGGAGTCCATCTCTTGGCTGAGCGCTAGCTCTCGCTCCAATAGCAACAACTGCTCGCGATCGATCTGAAACGACCTAAGCGTCAGGTCGGCTATGCGGACAAGTTCAATCGGAAGGCCAGTTCGCTCCAACTCCACCCGCAGGACCTTGAGGCGGGGCTCGAGCTTCTCAACAAGGGCGCGCAACTCCTGAACGGCAGGCCGGATACTTCGATACATCTCGGAGACCTGAAGGACGGTCTCCCGCGGCTTCTTCCGCTCGCTGGCGATCTGGGACTTGACGGCGCCCACGCGCGCGGCCTCTTGAACAAACTGCGTATAGGCCGTGTATGCCGCCATGGCCTTCTCGCGAGCCAAACGCCGGCTGGCTGCGAAGTACCCAAACGCGGCACACATCCCCAGTACAACGACAAGCCCGAGACTTCCTATAGCCAGAAGCATGCGACTAGAGACGAAGCCTCGCGTGCGTTCGTTCGTAGCAAGGGTATTCCAGTCCCGGCGGCTCCACCAGATCAGCACCACAGCCGCCCCGAACCCCGGAAATAGTCTGTTGGCGACCGGGTCGCCAGCTGCAACGCGACCCCAAAGGAGAACCTGCCCCGCCATCCCCACTAGGAACGCCGCGACCTTCACCACGAACCCAACGATCGCGGCGACCGGTATGGCGGCTTCGAGTGGTTGGCCGCACTCGACGCAAGCGCGGGAGCCCGGAGGATTCAGGAGTGAGCATCCGGGGCACTCAAAGCCCCTCGATCCAGCCCCTGACTTGCTCACGACAGTCCGTCGGGCTCGACCACTCGGGGCGATATCGTACCGTCGACCAAGAGCAGGAGTCCGTGGGCCAAGGTGCGCCGAGTATTGCCGGGCATCAGAAGATGCACGGGCTTGAGCCGTGCGGAGCTCCAGCCAGTTCCGAAGCCAAGCGCTGGTTCGCTGTACGCCACAGCAATCTCACTTGCTGATTCGTGCCCTTACTGCGTTCAAGCCTCAATCCGTAACGGGTCGCAGGAACCTTGTCTCCGCATCTTGCCCCGGACCTAAACGAAACGGGCAAACACCTTAGTACGCTCCAGGTCGTTGCGGATCACGTCTGGACGCCGGCCGAAAATCGTCGCGCTCTTGGGGTAGGAACGTGCGGCCGGTGGAGACGGGTGCGGGAGCCCGGTTCTTCTCGCCTTCTCTCGCTTCGCCGGTCCGGTTACGGCTTACGACATTCTAGGCAATCCCGATTCGGAATAGATGCGCCTTCGGATCAGTCACGCCTGGTGCGGGCTGGTGACATTCCACGAAAGCGACCGTCTCACCCTTCCGAAGCGGTGTCGATGTAAGCGCGCCACAGTTGCGGCAAACGCACCGATACAGCCTCATGCCGAATCACCTCCCCTCTGAACCCCCTTCTACTGCTAGTCGCCCCGCTTCCCCAACTGACCCACTACCCCGCGTTCCCAGGCTTCGTATTTCTGCTTGGCTTCTGCTACTACTTCGTCCAATTCGCTTTGAAGCTGGCGGACCTGAAGTTCAAGCTGACGAGGGTGGTACTCCTGCAACGTCAAGAAAGCCCCGTTCGTGTAGGGCCTGGGATACTGTTCTCCGCCAGCGAGTGGCCAAGCGACGACACGCAAGATTGGAGGGCCAGCCGTGCCCTCCGGCATAGGAATGAAGGCAAGTCCTAGCCTTTGGTTCTTCATGGAATTACCTTAACCCACCAAGGCGGCGAAGATCAGCCCGCGTCCAGCGCTGATCAGCGGATTGTGGTGCATGAGGTGACGCGAGCCGAGGTCGCTTCGAGGGTCTCGCCGGTCTGGCGGACGCAGTGCCCATCAGTCGGTGGTAATGGCAGAGCCACGGGGGGGAGGCGCTCTCTATGGCTTGCTGGTGCCCTGCCTCCCGTAGCGGTCCTCGAGCCGCACCACGTCGTCGACCTCCGGCGTCGAGACCTCGAAGACGTCGGTGTCGTCGAGGCCGGTCATGCGGTGCACCGTCCCCGGTGTGATGTGGAAGGCCTCGCCCGGCCCGAGCTCGACCCGCCGCAGCTCGCCCGACTCGCCCGCCGGCCGCGTCTCGAAGAGCAGCCGCCCCGAGTGGACGAAGATCGTCTCGTCCTTGACGCGGTGGTACTGCAGCGAGAGCGACTCGCCCTTGCGCACGTGCAGCAGCTTGCCGACGTAGCGCTCGGTGCGCGCCCACCACAGTTCGTGTCCCCACGGCTTCTCCACGCGCTTGGGCATCTCGGGCAAGGTTCCTCCTCAGCGAGCGACCGGTTTGAGCGCGGGCGCCAGCCTCTCGCGCAGCCGCGTCTCGATTTCCTCCGCGGTCTCGAGATCCAGGCAGGACGCCGCCGTCTCGCGCAGCGCCTCGAGCGTCACGCTGCGCAGCGCCTCTTTCACGCGCGGGATCGCCGACGGGCTCATCGACAGCTCGCGGATGCCGAGCCCCACCAGCAGCAGGGCCTGCAGCGGGTCCGCGGCCATCTCGCCGCAGACGGCGAGCGGCAGCGCGCGGGCGTCGCACACCGCCCCGAGCCGCGCCAGCGTGCGCACCACCGCGGGGTGCAGCGGCTGGTAGAGCCCGGCCACGCGCGGGTCGATGCGATCCACCGCCAGCAGGTACTGGATCAGGTCGTTGGTGCCGACGCTGAAGAAGTCGACGTGGCGCGCCAGCAGGTCGGCCGTGGCGGCGGCGCTCGGGATCTCGAGGTTCAGCCCCACCGGCACCTCGGCGCTGAACGGCGTCCCCTCGCGGCGCAGCTCCTGGCGGGCCTGCTCGAGCAGGTCGAGCGCCGTCCGCAGGTCGGCCGGCCCCGCGATGAACGGGAAGCTGATCCGCAGCGGGCCGTGCAGGGCCGCCCGCAGCAGCGCCCGCAACTGGATGCGGAAAGGCTCCGGCGAGCGGCGCAGCAGGCGCAACGCGCGCTCGCCGAGGGCCGGATTCGGGCTCGACGGCCCTGCGGGCGCCAGGTCCTCGGGCTCGACGTCCCAGGTGCGCACGGTGACCGGATGCGGCCGCAGCTGCTCGAGCAGCCTGCGGTAGACGTCGATCTGCTGCTCCTCCGTGGGCCAGCAGCGCGCCTTTCCCAGCAGGTACTCGGAGCGGAACAGGCCGATGCCCTCGGCGCCGTAGAGCACCGCCGTCGCCGCCTCGGAGATGAACTCGACGTTCGCCTGCAGGCGCACGGCGGACTCGTCGCGGGTGACGGCCGGCAGCGCCCGCGTGTCCTGCAGGCGCTGCTCTTCGGCCTGGTCCCTGGCCTGCGCCGCGCGGAAGGCGTCGAGCACCGGCGCCGAGGGCTCGACGGTGAGCTGGCCCCGCGTGCCGTCGACCACCACCAGCGCCCCCGGCGGGATACGCGTCGTGGCGTCGCGCAGCCCGACCACCGCCGGGATGCCCAGCGAGCGGGCCAGCAACGCCGTGTGGTACGTGCGCGAGCCGGCGTCCGTCGCGATCGCCAGCACCCGGTCCCATTCGAGGGCAGCCGCCTCGGAGGGTGACAGGTCGTCCGCCACCAGCACCACCTCGCCCGGCAGCCGCGACAGCGAGGGCGCGCCTTCGGCCCCGGCCAGGTTCAGCTGGATCCGGCCCAGCACGTCGTCGAGGTCCGTGCTGCGCTCCTTCAGGTAGGCGTCGCTGAACTCGTCGAACAGCGCGTGCAGCTGGCTCGCCACCGTGCGCAGCGCCCATTCCGCGTTGACGTGCTCGTCGCGCACGATCGCCACCGCGCGGTCCTGCAGCAGCGGGTCGTCGAGCATCAGCAGCTGCGCGTCGAAGATGTAGGCGTGCGGCAGGCCGACCTCGCGCGAGAGCCGCTCCTTGATGCGCTGCAGCTGCTGCCGCGAATCGTCGAATGCGCGCGCCAGGCGCTGAACCTCGCGCTCGACCTCGCTCGGTTCGAGCAGCAGCCGGAAGACCGCGACCTCCTCGCGCTGCACGATCAGCGCGCGGCCGACCGCGATGCCCGGCGAGACGCCGGTGCCGACCAGCTCCATGCTCAGGCTTCCTCGCCGAAGCCGCCGTCGACCAGCGCGACGAGCGCCGCCACCGCCGCCTCCTCGTCGTCGCCGTCCGCCGCGACCACCAGCCGGGTGCCGCGCGAGGCGGCCAGCAGCAGGATGCCGAGGATCGACTTGCCGTCCATCGTCTTGCCGTCGCGGCTCAGCGTGACCCGCGAGCGAAAGCGGTTCGCCGCGCGCACGAAGCGGGCCGCGGCGCGCGCGTGCAGCCCGAGCGGGTTGCGGATCTCGACCTCGCGCCGGGTCACGGCATGCGCTCGAGCAGCTCGCTCGCGACGTGGATGGCGCCGCGCCCCTGGTCGCGCACCACGCGCGCCACCTCGCGCAGGTCGCCTTCCCGCAGGCTGGTCGCCTTGATCAGCATCGGCAGGCTGACGCCGGTCACGATCTCGACGTCGGGCGACAGGAACGGCAGGGAGACGTTGGTCGGCGTGCCGCCGAACATGTCGGTCAGCAGCAGGCAGTGCCCGCCCACCTCTGCGATCGCCCCCGCGATCGCGTCGCGCGCCGCGTCGACGTCGTCGCCCCAGCCGATCGAGACGGCCGCCACGGCGGGCACCTCCCCGACGATGGTGCGCGCCGCCTTCACCAGCTCGTGCGCCAGGCTGCCGTGGGTGACGACCACGACTCCGATCATCGCCTCCTCCTCACTGCCTGACGTCCCGATGCCGCACCCGGACGCTGACGCCGCGGCCGCCCAGGCGCCGCGCCAGCGCATTCGCCAGCATCACGGAACGGTGCCGGCCTCCCGTGCAGCCGATGCCGATCGTCAGGTAGCTCTTGCCCTCGCGAACGTAGCGCGGGACCAGGAACCCGAGCAGCGAGCGTATGCGCCGCAGGAACGCCTCCGTGTCGGGCTGCCGGCGCATGAATCGCACCACCGCCGGGTGCGCGCCGGTCAGCCGCTTCAGCTTCGGCACGAAGTTCGGGTTCGGCAGGAAGCGCGCGTCGAACACCAGGTCCGCGTCGAGCGGCACGCCGTGGCGGTAGCCGAACGAGGTCAGCGTGACGACCAGGCCCTGGGGCGCCGAGCGCAGGTCGTAGTGCTCGCGGACCCAGGCGCGCAGCTCGTGCACCGTGAAGGTCGAGGTGTCCAGGATGCTGTCCGCCATCGCGCGGATGCGGGCGAGCGCTGCCCGCTCCTCACGGATGCCCTCGATCGCGGGCTGGCCGACGGCGAGCGGGTGCGGCCGGCGCGTCTCGCTGAAACGCCGCAGCAGCGCCTGGTCCTGCGCCTCCAGGAAGAGCAGGCTCGCCCGCGCCCGGCGCGCGAGCGCACGGAACGCGCGGGGGAACTCGCGCACGAAGTCGCGGCCGCGGATGTCGACCACCAGCGCCGAGCAGCGCAGCTCCTCGGACTCGCGCAGCAGCTCCGCGAAGCGCGGGATCAGCGCGGTCGGCAGGTTGTCGACGCAGAACCAGCCGATGTCCTCGAGCGCGCGCGAGACGTGCGTCTTGCCGGAGCCCGAGAGGCCCGTGATCACCAGCACCTCCGGCCGCGCCGGCGCGGCGGCGCGGGCCCTCATCGCGGCCTCCTGCGGGCCTTGACGGCTCGCGCCCGCCGGGCCGGAGCGATCAGCTGGTCGACGCGGCGGGCGAAGCGCCGGGCGGCGTCGTAGCCGCGCTCCTTCAGCAGCTGGTTCTTGGCCGCAACCTCCACCAGGATCGCATTGTTGCGGCCGGGCGCCACGGGCAGCCGGATCAGCGGCACCTCGATCCCCAGCGTCCGGTAGCGTTCGCGCCGCAGGCCCAGGCGGTCGTAGTCCTGGCCGGCCTCCCAGCGCTCCATGTGGACCACGAGCTCGATGCGCTTGGCGTGCCGGATCGAGGAGACGCCGTAGAGGTCCTTGATGTTCAGCACGCCCAGCCCGCGCAGCTCCATGTGGGAGCGCGTCAGCGCGGGCGAGGCCCCCTGCAAGGAGTCGGCCAGGCGCTTGATCTCGACGACGTCGTCCGCCACCAGCCGGTGGCCGCGGTCGATCAGGTCGAGGGCGCACTCCGACTTGCCGATGCCGCTCTCGCCGGTGATCAGCACCCCCAGCCCGAAGACGTCCACCAGCACGGCGTGCAGGTGGATCTGCGAGGCCAGCCGCTCGTCCAGGAAGGCCGACAGCTGCTTGATGAAGGGCGTCGACTGCTGGGGCGTCGCCAGCACCGGGATGCCCCGGGCGCCCGCTTCGCGCAGCAGCTCGCGCGGGGCTGCCAGGCCCTTCGTCAGCACGAAGCAGGAGATCTTGCAGCGGCACAGCTTGCGCAGCGCCCGCGCCCGCCCCGCCGGCGACAGCGTCGCCAGATAGCCGATCTCGCTGCCCCCGATGATCTGCACCCGCCCGTAGCGGATGTAGTCGGCGTAGCCCGACAGCGCGAGCCCGGGCCGCTGGACGCGCGCCAGCGAGATCTCGTGGCCGAGCCCGGAGCGGCCCGCGAGCAGGCGCAGGCGCAGCTCGGAGGCCGGCCGCGAGAGCAGCTCGGCCACCGTGACCGGTGCCCGGACATCCTCCGGGACTGTCGGCTCCACGGAGCCCTAGAGCTCCGGCTCGATCAGCCCGAGGTGGCCGTCGCCGCGCCGGTACAGAACCTTGAGCGCGCCCTTCAGCGAGTCGCGGAACACGAGCGGGGCGCCCTCGCGCCCCTGCATCTCCAGCACCGCCTCCTCCATCGAGAGGGGCTTGGGCGCCGCGCGCCGGCTGCGGAAGACCTTGACCCGCTCCTCGGCAGGGGCCGGCTCCGGCTCGGCCGGCGGCCGAGGCAGCAATGGCGCGGCGCGCCGCTTCCCGTCGCGCCGGCGTCCGGTGCGGCTCTGGGCCTGGCGCGTCAGCTTGTCGAACGCGCGCGCCAGCGAGGTGCCCAGGTCGCGGGTGGTCTCGGTGGCCAGCAGGTCGAGGCTGCGCGAGTGGACCTCCAGCTCCGCCGTCTCCCGATGCTTGTCGACGGCGAGCACGGCGTGCACGCGGGTGATGCCGTGCAGCACCTTCTGCAGCTTGGCGAGCTTGCGCTCCGCGAGCGTCTGCAACGCCCGCGGCACTTCCGTCTGGCGGCCGGTGAACTCGATCTTCATGGCTCTCGCTCCCTGCTCAGTGGGCGACCTTACGCAGGTTCGACGGCGGGATACGCAGCTCCTCGCGGTACTTGGCGACGGTGCGGCGCGCGAGCGGCAGCCCCTCCTGGGAGAGCAGCTCGGCGATGCGCGAGTCCGAGAGCGGGTGGCCTGTGTTCTCGGCCTCGATCATGCGGCGGATCTTGTCCTTGATCGTGACCGAGCTGATCGCCTCGCCCAGGTTCGAGGTGATGCCGCTGTGGAAGAAGAAGCGCATCTCGTAGACGCCACGCGGTGTGTGCATGTACTTGTTCGCCACCACGCGCGAGACCGTCGACTCGTGCATGCCGATGTCGGCGGCCACGTCGCGCAGCACCAGCGGCCGCAGCTGCTCGATGCCCTGGTCCAGGAAGCCCCGCTGGTGGCGCACGATCGACTCGGCCACCTTGTAGATCGTGCGCTGGCGCTGGTCGACGCTCTTCAGCAGCCACAGCGCGCTGCGCAGCTTGTCCTTCACGTAGTTGCGGGTCTCCTCGCCGCCGGGCTGCTTGTCGTCCAGCATCCGGCGGTAGGTGGGGCTGATGCGCAGGCGCGGCAGGCTGTCGTCGTTCAGGACGATCTTGTACTCGTCCTCCTCCTTCAACACGAACACGTCGGGCACGATCGGCGTCGCGCGGTCGGGTCCGTAGCGCAGGCCGGGGCGCGGATCCAGGCCCTTCACGATCTCCACGTGCTCCGCGATCTCCTCCGGCGTCAGCTGCAGCTGGCGCGCGATCTCGGAATACTGGTGCGTCTGCAGCTGCTTCATGAAGCCACGCACGATCTGCTCGGTGGTCGAGCCCTCCAGCCCGAGCTCGCGCAGCTGCAGGCACAGGCACTCGGTGAGGTCGCGCGCGGCGACGCCCGGCGGGTCGAACGACTGGACGGTCGCGAGCGCCTTCTCGACCTCGGCCCGCGCGTAGGGCCCCATGTTCGCGATCTCGTCGAGCGACGCGCGCAGCATGCCGTCCTCGTCGAGGTTCATCACGATGGCCTCGCCGATCTCGAGCACGAGCTCGTCCGACAGCGACATCCGCAGCTGCCACAGCAGGTGGTCGTAGAGGTCGGGCGACTCGGTCAGCGTGTTCTCGAGCGGCGGCGCCTCGGGCACCTCCAGGCTGCGCGTGCGGCGGCGCTCGCTCGAGTCCTCGACGTAGTCCTCGAAGAACTTGTCCACGTCGATGTCCCGCAGCGGGTCCTCGCGCTCCGCGCGCTTCTCCTGCGCCTCCAGCTCCTCCAGCGAGGTCTCCGTTTCCTCCTTGGGGGCCTCCTCCAGCAGCGGGTTCTCCATCACCTCCTGCTCCAGCACCTCGGCCAGCTCGAGGGTGGTCAGCGGCAGCAGCTTGATCGCCTGCTGCAGCGACGGAGTCAGGATCAGGCGGTGCGAGAGGCGGGCGGACAGCCCCAGCTTCTGCTGGATCGGCAAATGGGAGCCTCAGCCTCGCTTCACAGGAAGAACGCCTCGCCGAGGTAGACGCGCCGGACTTCCTCGTCCGAGGCCAGTTCGGCGGGCGTTCCAGCACGGAACACCTCGCCCTCTCGAACGATATAGGCGCGATCCGTGATTTTCAAGGTCTCGCGAACGTTGTGGTCGGTGACCAGCACGCCGATGCCGCGATCCTTCAGGTGCGCCACGATCGTCTGGATGTCCTGCACCGCCAGCGGGTCGATCCCCGCGAACGGCTCGTCGAGCAGGATGAACGAAGGCGAGGTCGCGAGCGCCCGGCAGATCTCCAGCCGGCGCCGCTCGCCGCCCGAAAGGGTGTAGGCCTGCTGGCGCGCGAGGCCTCCGATCCCCAGCTCGTCCAGCAGCTCCCGCGCCCGCGCGCGCCGCTCCCCCAGCCCCAGCTCGAGCGTCTCCAGGATCGCCATCACGTTCTCCTCGACGCTCAGCTTGCGGAAGACGCTCGCCTCCTGGGGCAGATAGCCGATGCCGGCCCGCGCGCGCCGGTACATCGGCAGCGCCGTGATGTCCTCGCCGGCCAGCAGGATGCGGCCGCTGTCCGGCCGCGTGAGGCCCACGATCATGTAGAAGGTCGTGGTCTTGCCGGCCCCGTTCGGGCCGAGCAGGCCGACGACCTCGCCCTGGCGAATCTCGACGTCGACCCCCTTCACCACGGTGCGCCGGCCGTACGACTTCACGAGGCTGTCGCCGCGCAGGACGGCCGCGACTTCGGGGGTCTCGTCGGCGCTCAAGGTTTCGGGGTTGGGGGTGCGCGGCGGAAGATGGTCTCGGTGCGCGCTTCCTCGCGGCCGTCGACGAGGATCCTATCCTCGCCTATGAAGAAGGTCAAAGATCGGCCTCGCACCTGTTGCGCCGGCTCCTTCAGCTCCGCGCCCTCGCCCGTCACCACGATCGTGCGCTCCTCCGGCGAGTAGACGGCGCGGGTGCCCTTGGCGCGCCGTTCACCCTGGTCGATCTCGACCGGCTCGCCGGCGTCGAGCCGCAGCAGGCGGCGGCCGTCCGGGGACAGGTGCAGCACCGCCGTGGGGCTGCGCGTCTCCACCTCGCCCTGGCGGATCCGCGCGCTGCCGGTGTAGGTGATGCGGCCGGCCGCCTCCTCGTAGAGCATCGCGTCGGCGCTGCCGCGCGTCGCCGTGGCCTCGGCCTTGGCCCCCGCGGGCGGCTCGATGCGGCTCGCGACCTGTCCCTGCGCCTGCAGCCAGTGCTGGCCCGGCTCGCCGTCGCGCAGGCGGATCTCGTTCGCGCGAACCTCGCTCTTGCCCGAGCGCAGCAGCGCCCCCTCGAAGAAACGCGCGGTGCGCGTGGCGCCGTCGTACTCGAAGCCGAGCCCGCTCAGCTGCACCGGCTCGCCGCCCGACTGGAAGACGCCGAAGCCTGCTGCCCCCGCACGCGGCTCGACGGTGTAGCGCAGGTCGTAGCGGGCGCGCAGGTTCCCGGAGTCGGGGAACATCTCGATCACCCCCGCCTCCAGCCGGCTGCCCGCAACCGAGTCGGTCAGCACGGGCTCGTCCTTGAAGGAGAGCATCCGCTGCTCGCCCTCGTAGAACGCCGCGCCCCCGCGCGCGAGCTGGCTGCCGCTCTCCATCTCGACGGCGTTGAAGAAGTCGACTCGCCTCGCCTCGCCGGTCTGCGGGTCCATGCTGGCGACGAAACGACGGCTCTTCACACGCCGCGGGCCTGCCGTCGAGGGCGGCAGCGGCTCGGTCGTGAACAGCGTGTCCTTCTGCCCCACGACGTCGCTGAGCTGCCCCTGCTCGTTCCAGTGGAACCCGAGCAGCCCGCCCTCGAGCGTGCGGCGCTCGCGCCGCTCGCCCGGGCCGGGCGACAGCACCAGCTTCGCCGAGCCCTGGGCGACGACGCCCCTCAGCGAGCGGTCTTGCAGGTCGACGTCGAGCGTGTCCGCGCTCAGCTCGCGCGGGCCGCTCTTGCGCGAGCTCGCCGGCAGACCGGGCAGCGCTCCCGCGCCGGGCATGCTGAAGCGGACCTGACCGCTCGCGCGCAGCCGGTCCATCTGGTCCTCGCTGCCGTAGAGCGTCAGCTCGTCGGCGAGGAGGCGGCTCTCGCCCTGCACCACGACGACCTCGCCCTCGAACGCGGCCTCCCCGGCGGTCCGCCGGAACTGCCCCCGCCGCGCCGTCACGTCGAGCGGCGGCCGCTCTTCGTCGGCGATCCGCAGGCTGACCGCGTCCAGCAGGTCCACCACCCCCGACGCCGACTCGTAGTCGAATCCCTTCGAGCGGCCGGAAAGGTCCTTGCGCCGGAACGCCATCTCCTTCTCGCCGCTGGCTCGGCCCTCCTGGCCCAGGTACACCAGGCTCTCGGTCGTCATCTCGAAGCCGTCGGCCGTGGTCAGGTGGACGTTGCCCTGGAAGCGGGCCTCCTGCCGAGACGGCACGTAGACGCAGGCCCGCGAGGAGATGCGGCCCGTGCCCGGCTCGCCGCTCGCCGTGTAGTGGAACTCCATGTCCACCGACTCGAGGCTGAACTGGTCCTGCTCGCTGCCGCGCATGCGCTGCGCGCGCAGCACGAAGGTCTCGCGGCCCCCCACCACGTTGCGGTAGACGAGCTCGTCCATGCGCGTCGCGGGGGTAGCGCCTGCGGACGGCTCCGCCGCCGGTCCCTCCGGATCGGGCGGGGGCGCCGGCGCGCGCCGCAGCGACACCCCGACGCCCGCGACGACGGCGAGCGCCACCCCCAGCAGCGCGAAGCGCAGCCCCCGGGTCCCCGGAGGGCTCATGCCGGGGGAGAGCCCGCGACGATCGCCCAGGTGTCGCGTGCGATCAACAGCTCCTCGTTGGTGGGGATCACGAACACGCGGCTGGCGGCGCCCTCGGGTGAGATCTCGGCGTGCACGCCGCGGGCCGCCGCGTTGCGCTCGGCATCCAGGCGCAGGCCGAGCGCCTCCAGCCCCTGCAGCGAGCGGGCACGGATCGCCGGCGCGTTCTCTCCGATGCCGCCCGCGAAGGCGAGCCCGTCGACGCCGCCGAGGACTCCCACGTAGGCGGCCACGTACTTGAGCAGCCGGTAGCAGAACAGGTCCACGGCCGAGCGCGCGCGCGGGTTGCCCTGCGCTTCGGCCTCGAGCAGGGCGCGCATGTCGTTGGAGAGCCCCGAGACGCCGAGCAGGCCGCTGTGCTTGTTGAGCAGCGCGTTGATCTCGGTGGGACCGAGCTCCTCCTTCGCCATCACGTGGAGCAGGATCGCGGGATCGATGTCACCGCTGCGCGAGCCCATCACCAGGCCCTCCAGCGGGGTGAAGCCCATCGAGGTGTCGACCGAGCGGCCGCCCTTGATCGCCGCGATCGAGCAGCCGTTGCCGAGATGGCAGGTGACCAGCCGCAGGCCGGGGTCGTCCGCCGGGCGGCCCAGCGCGTGGGCCAGCCGCGCGGAAACGAAGCGGTGCGAGGTGCCGTGGAAGCCGTAACGGCGGATGCGGTGGCGCTCGTAAAGCGCCCAGGGCAGGCCGTAGAGCCAGGCGTGGGGGGGCATCGTCTGGTGGAAGGCGGTGTCGAAGACCGCGACTTGCGGCAGGCCGGGCAGCAGCTCGCGGGCCGCGCGGTAGCCCTTGACGTTCGGCGGGTTGTGCAGGGGCGCCAGCGAGAAGCACTCCTCGATCTCCTCGAGCACGTCGTCGTCGATCCGCACCGAAGCCTGGAAGCGCTCGCCTCCGTGGACGACGCGGTGCCCCACCGCCTCGATCTCGCGGCGGTCGCGGATGACGCCGCAGTCCTCGCGGGTCAGCAGCGCGAGGCAACGCTCGACCGCGATCTTGTGCTCGAGGATCTCCGCGGTCTCCTTGACCGGCCGCCGGCCGGAGGCCTCGTAGCGGATGATCGCCGTGCCGCCGATGTTCTCGACCAGGCCCTTCGCCAGCATGCGATCCGAGTCGCCGGCGATCAGACCCGCGTCCGTCTCGACCAGCTGGAACTTGACCGAGGAGCTGCCGCAGTTGAGGACCAGTACCTTCACGGCGACAGTCTAAGGAGAACGCCGACCGCTGCGGTAGCCGCTACTCGTCGTCCTTCCGGATGTTGCCCTGGTCGTCGTACTCGAAGAAACCCTTGCCGGCCTTCACGCCCAGCTGCCCCGCGCGGATCATCTTGCGCAGCAGCGGGCAGGGCCGGTACTTGAAGTCGCCGAGCTCGTCGAAGAGGTACTGCATCCAGCGCCGCACCTCGTCGAGCCCCATGCGGTCGGCGAGCTGCAGCGGGCCGACCGGCAGCCCGTAACCGAGCTTCATCGAGGTGTCGACGTCCTCGGCGGTGGCGACTCCCTCCATCACCACGTGCATCGCCTCGTTCAGGAACGGCAGCATCACCCGCGTCGTCACGTAGCCCGGGTACTCGAACACCTCGATGCCGGTCTTGCCCAGCACGCGCACGAACTCGAGCGCCGAGCGGTAGGTGGCGTCGGAGGTCCTGAGCCCGCGCACCACCTCGACCAGCGGCACCTTCGGCACGGGGTGCAGGAAGTGCAGGCCGATGATGCGATCCGGGCGGTGCGTGCGGGCCGCGATCTCGGTCATCGACAGCGTCGAGGTGTTGCTGGCCAGGATGTCCTCCGGCGGACAGCAGCGGTCGAGCTCGCGGAAGATCTCGCTCTTGAGCTCGAGGTTCTCCGAGACGGCCTCGATCACCAGCTGCGACGCCTCCAGCGCCGGCAGGCCGTCGACGGTCTTGACCCGCGCGAGCACCGCGCGCTTCTCGGACTCGGTGCGCCGCCACTTCGCGATGTCGCGGTCGAGATCCTCCGCGATCCCCTCGAGCGCCCGCGCGGCCAGCGTCGCGTCGCGCTCGCACAACAGCACGTCGAGGCCCGCCGCGGCGCAGGCGATCGCGATGCCCTGGCCCATGGTGCCGCCGCCCACGATGCCCACGACCCGGATGCTCATGACTCGCCCCTCAGGCGCCGGCCTCGGCGAACTCGCGCCCCAGGCGGCCCATGCTGCGGAACTTGAGATAGCGGCCCTCGGTGAGCTGCTCGGCCGACAGCCGCGACAGCTCCTCGAGCTGCGCCGCCAGCAGCGCGTCGAGCGCCTGGAACAGGGCGTCGTGATCGGTGTGCGCTCCGCCCGGCGGCTCGGGGATCACCTCGTCGACGAGGCCGATCGCCTTCAGGTCGCTGGCGGTGATCTTCATCGCCGCGGCCGCCTCGGGCGCGCGCGCCGCGTCGCGCCACAGGATCGAGGCGCAGCCCTCGGGCGAGATCACCGAGTAGACCGAGTGCTCGAGCATGTTGATGCGGTCGCCCACGGCGATCGCCAAGGCGCCCCCGCTGCCGCCCTCGCCGGTGACGTTGACCACGATCGGCACCGGCAGCCGCGCCATCTCGCGCAGGTTGAAGGCGATCGCCTCGGCCTGGCCCCGCTCCTCGGCGTCGAGCCCGGGATAGGCGCCCGGCGTGTCCACGAAGCTGAGGATCGGCCGCCGGAACTTGGCCGCCAGCTGCATCACGCGCAGCGCCTTGCGATAGCCCTCCGGCTTCGGCATGCCGAAGTTGCGGTAGATCTTCTGCTTCGTGTCCCGCCCCTTCTGGTGGCCGATCAGGCAGACCGGCCTGCCGCGAAAGAGCGCGAAGCCGCAGGCGAGCGCGGGATCGTCGGCGAAGCGGCGGTCGCCGTGCAGCTCGGTGAACTCGGTGAACAGCGCGCCCACGTAATCGAGGAAATAGGGGCGGCTCGGATGCCGCGCGACCAGCGTCTTCTGCCAGGGCGTCAGGCTGGCGAACACCTCGCGCCGCTTCTGATCGAGCTCGGCGGCCAGCCGGCGGGCCTCCTGCTCCTTCGCCGGATCGCCCGGGAAGGCGCGCAGCACGTCGATGCGCTTCTGCAGCTCGAGGAGCGGCGCTTCGAAGTCGGCTTCCGCCATCTGGCCTCCGGTGCCCGGGCGCCTAGGACGCCCGCGTGAAGGACGCCCGCTCGCGCTGCAGCACGAGGGCGTCCGGTCCGAGTAGCGCCTCGACCTGCTCCCTGAAGGAGGCGTCAGGCCGCACCTTGAAGTAGGGGCTGGGAGCCACCGCCACGCTGTAGGCTCCCGGCCGGTCGAGCTCGAGCCTCAGCGGACACTCGCCGCGGTGCCCGTCCACGATCTCGCGCAGGCGCTCGCCCTTGGCGCGGTCCCAGCCGGAGAGCGAGACGCGGATCGTGACCGAACGCGCCTCGGCGAAGCGGGCCTGCTCGAGCGAGAGCACCTCGGACACCAGCAGCTTGGCCTTGCCCTCGTCGGCCGGCTCCGCCTTGGCCCGCACCAGCACGACCTCGTCGTCGGCCAGGCGGCCCGACATGCGCTTGTAGGTCTCGGGGAACACCAGCGCCTCCAGCGAGCCCTCGAGGTCCTCAAGCACGAACGAGGCCATGCGGTCGCCCTTCTTGGTCTTGATCAGCCGCAGCCCGGTGATGATGCCCCCGAGCGCGACCTCGCGCGCTTCGGCGAGCGCCGCCAGCGAGCCCGTCGAGCAGTTGCCGAGCGCCTGCAGCTCCTCCCGGAAACGCTCGAGCGGGTGGCCCGAGATGAAGAAGCCGAGCGACTCCTTCTCGAAGGCGAGCCGCTCCCCGTCCGGCCAGTCGGCGGCGTCCGCGATCCGGCCCTCGGCGAGCACCTCGCCTTGCGGCGCCAACAGCCCGAACAGGCTCGACTGTCCCTGCTCGCGGTCGCGCTGCCGCTTCTGGGCCGCCTCCATCGCCTGGTCGATGGCGGCGAACAGCGCGGCCCTCCTGTGCCCGAAGGAGTCGAAGCTGCCGCTCTTGACGAAGCTCTCCACCACCCGGCGGTTCACGGCCTTCAGGTCGACGCGCTCGCAGAAGTCGAACAGCGAGGCGAAGCGGCCGCCCTCACCCCGCGCGCGCAGGATCGCCTCCACCGCGCCCTCGCCCACGTTCTTGATCGCGGCCATGCCGAAGCGGATGTCGATGGCCGCGCGGGCGGCGTCCTCGCCGTGGCGGCCGGCCGGGGGCACCACGGTGAAGTACATCTCGGACTCGTTCGCGTCCGGCGGGAGCACGCGCAAGCCCATCTGCTTGCACTCCTCGATGTACTGCACCATCTTCTCGGTGTTCGCGCGCTCCGAGGTGAGCAGCGCCGCCATGAAGTACGCCGGGTAGTTCGCCTTCAGGTAGGCCGTCTGGTAGGCGAGCCAGGCGTAGGCCGCGGAGTGCGACTTGTTGAAGCCGTACCCCGCGAACTGCTCCATGTGGTCCCAGATCTTCGCGGCCTTCTTCTCGGCCACCCCGCGCGCGCGGGCGCCCTCCTGGAACTTCTGCTTCTGGGTGGCCATCACGTCGGCCTTCTTCTTGCCCATCGCCTTGCGCAGGATGTCGGCCTCGCCCAGCGAGTAGCCGGCGAGCGCCGAGGCGATCTGCATCACCTGTTCCTGGTAGACCATGATGCCGTAGGTCCCCTGCAGGATCGGCTCGAGCTGCGGCGCCTCGTAGCTGACGCGCGTCTGGCCGTGGCGGCGCTTGATGAAGTCGTCGATCATCTGCATCGGCCCGGGCCGATACAGCGCGTTCAGGGCGGTCAGGTGCTCCAGCCGGTCCGGCTTGAAGCGCTTCAGGATGTCGCGCATGCCGTCCGACTCGAACTGAAACAGGCCGCTGGTGCGGCCTGCCGTGAACATCTCGTAGGTGGCGGCGTCGTCGCTCGGGAGGCGGTCGGGGTCGACGCGCATGCCGGTCTGGGCCTCGAGCATCTTCACGCAGTTGTCGATCAGCGTCAGCGTGCGCAGGCCCAGGAAGTCCATCTTGAGCAGGCCGATGCGCTCGATGCCTTTCATGTCGTACTGCGTCGTCAGGTCGGCGGTGGTGCCCTTGAACAGCGGCACGAACTCGGTCAGCGGCCGCGGCGCGATCACGACGCCCGCGGCGTGGGTCGAGGCGTGGCGCGTGGTGCCTTCGAGCCGGCGCGAGATGTCGATCAGCTCCCTGACCCGCGGGTCCTTCTGGTAGGCGTCCTGGAGCTGCGGCGACTCCTCGAGCGCCTTGTCGAGGGTCATCTTGAGATCGAACGGGATCATCTTCGCGATGCGGTCGGCGTCGGCGTACGGCAGGTCCATCACGCGCGCGACGTCGCGCACGACCGCCTTCGCCTTCATGGTGCCGAAGGTGATGATCTGCGCCACGTTCTCGCGGCCGTACTTGCGCGTGACGTACTCGATCACCTCGCCGCGGCGGTTCTCGCAGAAGTCGATGTCGATGTCGGGCGGGCTGACGCGCTCCTCGTTCAGGAAGCGCTCGAAGATCAGGTCGTGCTCCAGCGGATCGATGTCGGTGATGCGCAGCGCGTAGGCCACCAGCGAACCGGCCGCGGAGCCGCGGCCCGGCCCCACCGGGATGCGCTGCTCGCGCGCGTAGCGGATGAAGTCCCACACGATCAGGAAGTAGCCCGCGAAGCCCACGCGCTGGATCACGCCGATCTCGTGGGTGAGCCGGGCTTCGTACGTCTCGAGCGGGTAGCGCAGGCGCCCCGCCGCGCGCAGCGGCTCGAGCGCCGCGCGCCGCTCGGCGAAGCCGTCGCGCGTGACCTTCTCGAAGTAGGTGAGCGGCGTGAAGCCCGGCGGCACGTCGAAGGCCGGGAACGAGCCCGCGGCCTGCAGCGTGAAGTCGCTCATCTCCGCGATGCGCACGGTGCTCGCGAGCGCGTCGGGGTGGTCGGGGAACAGCGCCGCCATCTCGGCGGCGCTCTTCAGGTAGAACTCGGACGAGTCGAAGCGCAGGCGCTCCGGCTCGTGCACCTTCTTGCCCGAGCCGATGCACAGCAGCACGTCGTGGGCCTGGTGGTCGTCCTTGCGCAGGTAGTGCGAGTCGTTGGTGGCGACCAGCGGCAGCCGCGTGCGGTCGCGCAGCCGCAACAGGCCCCGGTTGACACGGCGCTGCTCCTCGATGCCGTGGTCCATCAGCTCCAGGTAGAAGCGATCGGGGCCGAAGATCTCCGAGAACTGGCCGACCAGCTGCAGCGCCTGGTCCTCGAGGCCGTTCTTCAGGTAGCCCGCCACCTCGCCCGCCAGGCAGCCCGACAGCCCCACGAGCCCGCCGGCGTGCTGCGCCAGCACGTCCTTGTCGATGCGCGGCCGGTAGTAGAAGCCCTCGGTGTAGCCGAGCGAGACGAGCTTCATCAGGTTGTGGTACCCCTCGTCGTTCGTCGAGAGGAGCGTCAGGTGGTGGTAGGGCTCCTCGCGGCCCGCCATCGTCTTCTCGAAGCGGCTGCCCGGCGCGACGTAGATCTCGCAGCCGATGATCGGCTTGAGACCCCGCTCCTTGCAGGCGTCGTGGAAGGCGACCGTGCCGAACATGTTGCCGTGGTCGGTGATGCCGACCGAGCGCATGCCGAGGGCCGCGGCCTGCTCCACCAGCTCGTCGATGTGGGTCGCCCCGTCGAGCAGGCTGTACTCGGTGTGCAGGTGGAGGTGGACGAAGTCGGAGGGTGCCGTCATCGTGCTTCGAAAGGCGGGCCCCAGCCTACTCCCATTCGATCGTCGAGGGCGGCTTGCTGGAGACGTCGTAGACGACCCGGTTGATGCCGCGCACCTCGTTGACGATGCGCGAGGAGATGCGCGCGAGCAGCTCGTGCGGCAGCCGCGCCCAGTCGGCCGTCATGCCGTCGGCCGACTCGACGGCGCGGATCGCGAGCGTGTACTGATACGTGCGGTCGTCGCCCATCACGCCCACCGAGCGCACCGGCAGCAGCACGGCGAACGACTGCCACAGCTGGCGGTAGAGCCCCGCGGCCTTGATCTCGCCCACCACCACGTCGTCGGCCTCGCGCAGCAGCTCGAGCCGCTCGCGCGTGATCGGGCCCAGCACGCGCACGGCGAGGCCGGGTCCGGGGAACGGCTGGCGGTGGACGAACTCCTCGTCGAGCCCGAGCTCGAGGCCGACCTTGCGCACCTCGTCCTTGAACAGCTCGCGCAGCGGCTCGACCAGCTCGAACTTCAGCCCCTTGGGCAGCCCGCCCACGTTGTGGTGGCTCTTGATCACGGCCGAAGGCCCGCGCACCGAGGTCGACTCGATCACGTCCGGGTACAGCGTGCCCTGGGCCAGGAAGTCCACCTTGCCCAGCTTGCGCGCCTGCGTCTCGAACACCTCGATGAACTCGTGGCCGATGATCTTGCGCTTGCGCTCGGGGTCGCTCACGCGCTCGAGCCGCTTCAGGAAGCGGCGCCCCGCGTCGGCGAAGACGACCTTCAGCTTCAGCCGGCGCGCGAAGCGCTCGCGCACCTGCCGCGCCTCGTCCTTGCGCAGCAGGCCGTTGTCGACGAAGACCGAGGTCAGGCGGGCGCCGACCGCGCGGTGGATCAGCAGCGCGGCCACTGCCGAATCGACGCCGCCCGACAGCGCGCACAGCACGCGGCCCCGGCCGACCTGCTCGCGGATGCGCGCGATCGACTCGCCGACGAAGGCGGCGGCGCTCCAGTCCCGGCGGCAGCCGCAGAGCTCGAGGAAGCTCGTCAGCAGCTCGAGCCCCTGCTCCGTGTGGCGGACCTCCGGGTGGAACTGGATTGCGAACAGCCGGCGCTCCTCGGACTCGATCGCCGCCACCGGCGTCGCCGCGGTGCGCGCCGTGATGCGGAACCCGCTCGGCGGCTTCAGGATCGAGTCGCCGTGCGACATCCAGACCGGCGTGCGCGCGCGCAGCGGCTGCAGCAGGCGCGAGCGGCCCACGCGCTCGAGCTGCGCGGGACCGAACTCGCGGCAGCCGGCCGGGCGCACGCGGCCGCCCAGGTCGCGCGCCATCAGCTGCATGCCGTAGCAGACCCCCAGCACCGGAACCCCGAGCCCATAGACGCCGGGATCGACCTGCGGCGCGCCCTTCGCATAGACGCTGTCCGGGCCACCCGAGAGCACGATGCCCGCGGGCGCGCGCTCGCGCAGGGCCCGCGCCGGAGTCCGCGGCGGCAGGATCTCCGAGTAGACCCCCAGCTCGCGCAGTCGCCGCGCGATCAGCTGGGTGTACTGGGACCCGAAGTCGAGGATGGCGACGAACTCCCTCTGCATGGCGGCGCGGCCTCCGGAGGCGCCGGATTATACGCGCCGCTCCACGAGGGTTCCGCCCACGGGCCCTCGTGGTACAGTCCGCCGCCGTGTCTCGCGCCGCATCCCCGCTCCGCGCGCTGACGGCGGCGCTCGTCTGCGCCGGCTGCGGAGGCGCCCGCATCGAGGCGCCGCCGCGCGTGTTCCCGCTGGCGATCGCCTGGACCGCCCCGCTCGGAAGCCTCCCCGAGGACAACCTGGCGACGGACGGCGCCCGCATCTTCGTCTCGACGCGCGACGGGCGGCTGCGCGCCCTCGCGCCCGACACGGGCGCCGTGCTGTGGCAGGTCGAGCTCGCGCCCGGCAGCCTCGCGGCGCGACCCGGGCTGCTGCTCGTCCACCACCGCGGCGGCGACGTCGTCCGCGTCGAGCCCGAGTCCGGCGTCGTGCGCTGGCGCGCTCACACCCAGGCCAGCGAGCCGCTGCCCCCGGCGGCGTCGACGCGCGCGGCCTTCGTGGCCGGCGCCACGCTCGACGCGCTCGATCTGATCAACGGCCGCCTGCTGTGGTCGCGCCCGATCGGCGCCCGCGCAACGGCACCCGTGGCGCTGCTCGGCGAGCGGGTTCTCGTCGGCGCTTCCGACGGCGCCCTGCGCGCGTTCGCGGCGGAGGGCGGGGCCCTCGCCTGGACGCACGAGACCGGCGGAGGCGCCCTGCGCGCAGCTCCGATCGAGGACGCCGACGGGCGCCTGCTGCTCGGAACTGCCGCGCGCAGCGTGGTGGCGCTGCGCGCGCGCGACGGCGATCGGCTCTGGCGCTGGAAGCTCGGCACCGAAGTCCGCTCCGAGGCCGCGCTGCTCGGCGGCCAGGTGCTGGTGGCCTCGTACGAGAGCGTGCTGTGGGCGTTCTCGCGCCGCTCCGGCAGCGTGAGCTGGCGCGCGCCGCTGCCCTCGCGCCCGCGCTCCGCCCCGCTGCTCGTCGGCTCGGCGGTGCTCGTCGCCTGCTACGAGACCGACCTCGTCGGCTTCGACGGGCGCAACGGCAAGCGCCTTGGCGCGCTCAAGCTGCCCGCCACCTTCGCCACTTCGGCGCTCGTGGTCGGCGACCGCCTCTTCGTCGGCCTGCGCGGCGACGGCGCGGTGGTCGCGATCGACGTCTCCGCGAAGGCGCCCCCGAGCCCCGGCCCCTCGCCTGCACCAGGGACGTCGCCTTCAGCGTCCCCCGCGGGCCCGCAGGGATCGCCGCCCGCCGGTCTGCCCGCCGGACCCGGGGAAGAGAAGAAGGGCAAGCCCGAGCCCAGCCCGACGCCGCCGCCTCTTTCTTGATGCGACGGCCCGCGGGCGGCTACACTAGCGCCCATCAGCACATGTGGGCGGACCGGCGCGCGCGTCGGTCGCCACGCGCGCGCGGACCCTGGATCCGGAGAATATTGAAGAGGAGTCGAGCGATGACCTTTCGATACAGCCTCTCCCTGCTGACGGCTGGGGCCGTCGCACTCGCGGCCTGCGGTGGCGGCGAGGCCCCCCAACCGACCGCAGAGGCCGCCGCCAAGCCGGCCGCGGCGGCTCCCCCGGCCGCCGCCGCGTCGGGCACGGCGTCCGTCACGGGGAAGATCTCGTTCGAAGGCGAGGCGCCCGGGCCCGAGAAGGTCAAGCTCTCCGCCGATCCGAAGTGCGCCGCGATGCACCAGGGCGGCCTCGAGCGCCAGCCGATCAAGGTCAAGGACGGCGGGCTGGCAGAGGTTCTCGTCTACGTGAAGTCGGGGCTCTCCGGCAGCTACCCTGCCCCGGCCGATCCGGCGACTCTCGACCAGCACGGCTGCGACTACACGCCGCACATGCTGGTGGTGCAGGCGGGCCAGCCGATGAAGATCCGCAACTCCGACGACACGCTGCACAACATCCACCCGCGGCCGCAGCTCAACACCGAGTTCAACATCGGCCAGCCGCGCAAGGACATGGAGTCCACGAAGACCTTCGACAAGCCCGAGGTGATGATCCCGGTCGGCTGCGACGTGCACCCCTGGATGCGCGCCTACATCTCCGTGCTGTCGAACCCCTTCTTCGCGGTCACCGGAGAGGACGGGAGCTTCACGATCAAGGGCCTGCCCGCGGGCACCTACGAGATCGAGGTGCTGCACGGCAAGCTGAAGGGCGCCACGCAGTCCGTCACCGTGAAGGACGGCGAGACGGCCACTCTCAACGCCTCGCTGAAGGGCTGACGCCGCCGCCTTCAGCTCCGGGAGGCCCCGCGGCCTCCCGGAGCACACTGCTCCCCGCTTGACCACACCCGCCGGACCCAGCGCCGACGCGCTCGCCCGCCCCAGGGCGGGAGCCGACTTCCTGGAGCTCACCAAGCCGCGCATCACGCTGCTGGTGACGCTCACGGCGCTCGTCGGCTTCCTGATGGCGTCGCCGGATTCGGTGGCGCTGGAGCCCCTGCTGAAGACGCTGCTCGGCACCGCGCTCGTCGCGGCGGGCGCGATGGCGCTCAACATGCTGCTCGAGCGCGACGTCGACGCGCTGATGCGGCGCACGCGCAACCGGCCGCTGCCCGCGGGGCGCCTGCGCGCCGTCGAGGCGCTCGGCTTCGGCAGCCTGCTGACGCTCGTCGGCAGCGGTGTCCTGATCGCCGGCGTCAACCGGCTCGCCGCCGGCTTCGCGCTGCTCACCTGGCTCTCGTATCTCTTCGCGTACACGCCGCTCAAGACGCGCACCTCGCTCTCGACGATCGTCGGCGCGGTCCCCGGCGCTCTGCCGCCGATCATCGGCTGGGCGGGCGCGCGCAATGCGGTGGAGCCAGGCGCCTTCGTGCTCTTCGCGATCCTGTTCCTGTGGCAGATCCCCCACTTCCTGGCGATCGCCTGGATCTACCGCGAGGACTACGCGCGCGGGGGCCTGCCGATGCTGCCGGTGCTCGATCCCGAAGGCCGGATGACCGGCCGCCAGGCCGTGGCCAACTGCGTGGCGCTGCTGCTGGTGAGCCTGGTGCCAGGGCTCGCGGGGATGGCCGGGCGGGCGTACCTTCTCGGCGCCGCGCTGCTGGGGCTCGCCTACCTCGCCGCGGCGGTCGCGGCCGCCGTGCGCCGCACGCCCGCCTCGGCGCGCCTGCTCTTCTTCACGTCGGTGCTCTACCTCGCCGGCCTGTGCACGCTGCTGATCGTCGATCGCAGCGGCCTACCCTTGACGTCGGCCGCGCACCTGCGTTAGCGTCCCGCCACTCAAGACAAGTCGCCGTTCGGAAATCGCTCGCTGCTCGGGCCGAGGCCGCTCGTTCGGGCCCAGCCCGAAAAAGGGGGATCGTCGATGTCCAGGCTGCAGGGGCTGCTGTTCGGCGTCGCGACGCTGGTGCTCGTCGGCGTGTCGACGCTGCTGTTCACGCGGAGCTGGCTGCCGCCGCTCGTCTCCGACCGCGGCGCGATCGACGGCGCCATGTTCGTCTCGCTCGTCGTGACCGGCCTCGTCTTCATCGTCACCAACGTGATGCTCGCGTGGTTCGCCTGGCGCTACCAGGACGCCCCTGGCGCGACCGCCGCCTACTGGCACGACAACCCGCGCCTGGAGTGGACCTGGACGCTGGTGACCGCCGCCATCATGGCGGTCTTCGCGGTGAACGCGCTCAGCCTGTGGGCCGAGGTCAACTCGCCGCCGCCCGACGACGCGCTGGCGATCGAGGTCGTCGGCCAGCAGTTCGCCTGGAACGTCCGCTACCCCGGCAAGGACAACCTGTTCGGCCGCACCGACCCGAAGCTGGTGGATCCGCAGAGCCTGAACTTCATCGGGCTCGACACGAACGACCCGGCGGCCGCGGACGACATCGTGATGCCGCAGAACCAGCTCTACCTGCCCGAGGGCAGGCCGGTGGCGGTGCGGCTGCGCTCGCTCGACGTGATTCACAGCTTCTTCCTGCCGAACTTCCGCGTGAAGCAGGACGCGATGCCCGGGCTCACCAGCCAGCTCTGGTTCGTCGCGAAGCAGTCCGGCGACTACGAGATCGCCTGCGCCGAGCACTGCGGGCTCGGCCATTACCGCATGCGCGGCCAGGTGCACGTGGTGCCGGCCGCGGCGTTCGACGAAGCCGTCGCCAAGGCCCTGGAGTAGGAGGCAAACAGGCAATGTCCGAGGTCGCCCCCGCCGCAGGCAGTCACGCCGCCGAGGACCCCCACGGCCACGGGCACGCCCCGCAGGCCTTCATCTGGAAGTACGTCTTCAGCAAGGACCACAAGGTCATCGGCATCCAGTACTACGTGACGGCGATGCTGATGGCCGTGGTCGCGGGGCTGCTGGCGATGCTGATCCGGATGCAGCTCGCCTGGCCCGACGCGAGCTGGCCGAACCTCGGCAAGCTGCTCAGCAAGGGGTTCAGCGACGGGGTGATGAACCCCGAATTCTACGCGATGCTGTTCACCATGCACGGCACCATCATGGTGTTCTTCGTGCTGTCGACGGCCCCCGTCTCCGGCTTCGGCAACTTCCTGATCCCGCTGCAGACGGGCGCCCGCGACATGGCCTTCCCGTTCCTGAACGGGCTCTCCTTCTGGACCTTCCTGACCGGCTGCGTCGTGATCCTGTCCTCGTTCTTCGTGGGCGCGGGCGCCGCCGCGGCCGGCTGGACCTCCTATCCGCCGCTGTCGGCGCTGCCCGGGGCCGTGCCGGGCTCCGCCTGGGGCCAGACGCTGTGGATCGTCGGCATGGTGTTCTTCATCGCCTCGTTCACGATGGGCGGGCTCAACTTCGTGACCACCATCCTGAATCTGCGCACGAAGGGCCTGTCCTTGATGCGGATGCCGCTGACCCTGTGGTCGATGTTCCTGGTGGCGATCCTGGGTCTGCTGAGCTTCCCGGCGCTGACCGCGGGCGCCCTGCTGCTGCTGTTCGACCGCCACTTCGGCACCAGCTTCTACCTGCCCGGCGGCATCGTGCTGTCCGGCCAGGCCCTGCCCAACCAGGGCGGCTCGCCGATCCTGTGGCAGCACCTGTTCTGGTTCCTCGGCCACCCCGAGGTCTACATCCTGATGCTGCCGGCGCTCGGCTTCACCTCGGACATCATGGCCACCTTCTGCCGCAAGCCGATCTTCGGCTACAAGGCGATGGTCGGCGCGATGCTGGGCATCTCCGGGCTCAGCTTCGTGGTCTGGGGCCATCACATGTTCGTCTCGGGCATGAGCCCCTACCTCGGCATGGCCTTCGCCGTGATGACGATGTTGATCGCGGTTCCGTCGGCCGTGAAGGTGTTCAACTGGCTGGCGACCCTCTGGCGCTCGCGCATCACCTTCGCGACCCCGATGCTGTGGGCGCTCGGCGTCGTCTCGCTGTTCATCAGCGGCGGCCTCTCGGGCATCTGGCTGGGCCAGTCGGCGGTCGACATCCCGCTGCACGACACCTACTTCGTGGTCGCCCACTTCCACCTGATCATGGCGGGCGCGGCGCTATTCGGCGTCTTCGGGGCCACCAGCTTCTGGTTCCCGAAGATGTTCGGCCGCATGATGAACGAGACGCTCGGCAAGCTGCACTTCTGGCTCACGTTCGTCGCCTACTACTGCACGTTCTTCCCGATGCACTACAGCGGCATCGCGGGCCACATCCGGCGCGTCTACGACCCCTATCAGTACGAGTTCCTCAAGAGCATGCAGGGGCTCAACCAGTTCATCACCATCAGCGCCTTCGTGCTCGGCAGCGCGCAGCTCGTCTTCTTCGTGAACTTCTTCTGGAGCGCCTTCAAGGGCCGGCGCGCGGGCTCCAACCCCTGGAACGCCAACGGCCTCGAATGGACGGCCCCCTCGCCGCCGCCGCACGGCAACTGGCCCGGCGAGATCCCCGAGGTGCATCGCTGGCCCTTCGACTACAGCGTGCCCGGCGCGGCAGCCGACTTCGTGATGCAGACCGATCCGGCGCCCGTCGGGCAGAAGGCGGGGTCGCATTGACCCTCGACCGCGGCGACGCGACCGGCCAGCCGGGCGAGCCGACCGGCACCGGCGCGCCGACGCCCCCGGCGGCAGCCTCCGGCGTCCCGGGATTGCCGCAGCCCGGGCCGGAGGGGGTCGACACGGGCTTCGTCGGCCTGCTGGCGTTCCTGGGCACCGTCAGCATGCTGTTTCTCGGCTTCACGAGCGCCCTGCTGCTGCGCCGCGCCTCGTTCGATTGGCAGCCCCTGGCCGCCCCTTCCCTGCTCTGGCTGAGCACGGCGCTGCTGCTGCTCAGCAGCGTGGCGCTCGCCGTCGCGCGGGCGAGAGAGCGACGCGGCCTGGCGCGGGCGGCGCTCGCCGCCGCGGCTGTCTCGGGCGTGCTGGCGATCGGCTTCGTGGGCGCGCAACTCGCTGCCTGGCGGCAGCTCGCGCGGGCGGGGGTGTTCCTGGCCAGCAACCCCTCGGCCTCCTTCTTCTTCGTGCTGACGGGCGCGCACGCCTTGCACGTGCTGGGCGCCCTCGGCTGGTTCCCGCAGGCCTTCCTGCGGCTGCGCGCTGGCCGGCCCGACGCGCTGCGCCTGTACGGAATCTACTGGCACTACCTGGGCGGGCTGTGGCTCTACCTCGTGGTGCTGATGTTCGGCCTTTAGGAGGAATCCGATGAACGCGAGCCACGCCGGCGCGCTCGAGGCCCACTGGGGCGGCGGCGCCGCACCGTTCGGCGCGACCTGGCAGAAGACGATGATGTGGATCTTCATCGTCACCGACGCGCTGCTCTTCTCCGGGCTGCTCTGCGGCTACGGCTTCCTGCGCATGGCGTCGCCGAAGCCTTGGCCCAGCACTCCCGAGGCGTTCAGCATCCCGTTCATCGCGCTGATGACCTTCGTGCTGATCACCTCGAGCCTGTTCATGGCGATGGCGGTGACGGCTTCGCGGCTGGGCGACCGCAAGCGCGCGCTGCTGAACGTGTGGCTGACGCTGGTGGGCGGCGCGACCTTCCTGGGCTGCCAGGCCTACGAGTGGTGGCACTTCATCCACGACGGCGCCCGCCTCACGGGCGCCGTGGAGGGCAGCAAGCTCGCCCTGATGGGCGTGCCGCCGCAGTTCACGGCCAGCTTCTTCGTCTTGACCGGCTTCCACGGCACCCACGTGCTGTCGGGGCTGATCATCCTGCTGATCACCGCGATCCGCTCGCAGCTCGGCAAGACGCCGCCGCAGGGCGTCGAGCTGGCGGGCCTCTACTGGCATTTCGTCGACCTCGTCTGGGTGTTCATCTTCACGCTGTTCTACCTGCTGCCGAACTGAGAGAGACCATGAGCGACAACGCCTCCGCCAACCCCTACCGCGTCTACTGGGTGACCTGGGTCGTGCTGCTGGTGATCACCGTCGCGATGCTGGCGGCCGAGCAGCTCCACATGCCGCGCTGGTTCCTGGTGTCGTTCCTGGTGGCGTTCATGATGGTGAAGGCCGTGATGATCAGCGGCAGCTTCATGCACCTGTCCTCCGAGCGGCGCAACCTGGCCGTGATGGTGGCCTGCGGCATCCTGGTCACCTCCCTGATCCTGTTCGGCTACATCACGCCCGAGAGCTGGAGCGTGCTGGAAAAGAGCGCCCGGTGAGGCGCACAGCGCTCGCGCTGCCGCTGCTCGCCGCGCTCGCCGCCGCACCCGCGGCCTCCGCGCAGTGCGCGATGTGCAAGGCGGCCGTCACCAGCTCCCCCGAGGGGATGGCGGTGGCGGAGTCGCTCAACCGCGCGATCCTGCTGATGATGGCGGCGCCCTACCTGACCGCGGGCGCCGCCGCGCTCGTGATCTTCCGCCACCGTATCCGCGCCCGCCTCGGCCGCGCGCTCGCCGCCGCCCGCGCCCGCTGAGCCCGCGGCGCCCCTGCTAGCATGGGGCCGTGGACCTGCGCGACCTGCCGGGGCTCAACGCCGCGCTCAACGCGACGAGCGCCCTGCTGCTCCTGGTCGGCTGGCGCCTGATCCGCGCCGGGCGCCGGGAGGCGCACCGCCGGGTGATGCTGGCGGCCCTCGCCTGCTCCGTGCTCTTCCTGACGAGCTACCTCGTCTATCACTTCCAGGTCGGGTCGGTGCCCTTCCGCCGACCGGGACCGATCCGGACCGTCTACTTCGCGGTCCTGCTCTCGCACACGGTCCTGGCGGTGGCGATCGTGCCCCTCGTGCTGGCGACGCTGGCGCGGGCCCTGGGCGGCCGGTTTCCCGAGCACCGCAGGATCGCCCGCCTGACGCTTCCCCTCTGGGCCTACGTCTCGGTCACTGGTGTCGTCGTCTATTGGATGCTCTACCGCCTCTAGTGCGCCGCCGTCCTCCGCCAGTGACACCGCGCCCCCGCCCGCGCCATGCAGGCACAGGCGGTTGCGGCCGGCAGGCTTCCTGCAAGCGACGATTCGATACGCATGCCGATTGACGCCCGAAGGCGCCTCGTCCTGCTGGCAGCCGGTTCGCTCGCCGTCGCGGCCTCGGCCTCCACCCAGCTCCTGCCCGCCGTCGTGGGGCTGAGCGCAGGCGTCGCGCTTCTCGCCCGCGTCCGGGCGCGCCGGGTGCCGTTCGCCCTGACGGCACTCCTGCTCCTGCTCCCCGCGGCGGAGCGCCTCCACCTGGGCGTCACGCAGGCGCGCTGGCACGAGATTCGGCCGGCATTGCTGCGCCAACGCTCCGAAGACGCCACGCTGCGCGCCGAATCGGCGCTCCGTGGCCTGCGCGACGCCGCCGCGGCGGCCGCGAAGCTGCCCGAGCTCGGTGCGGCGCTAGGCGGCGGCCGTGCCAGCCTGCCGCAGGCGTTCACGCGGCTCGAGGCGCTCGCTTCGAGCCTGCCCGCGGGCACCTCGCTCGCCGTGCTGACGCCCGAGCTGCGGCTGGTCGCCTGGACCGGACGGGCGGCCGACCTGTCGCCCCTGCGTGCGCAACCCCTCCCGGACGCCGCCGACCTGCTGGTGCTGGAGGGCTCGGTCACCACGCAGGCCGTGGCGCTCGCGCCCGTGCTCGACGGGGCGGGTCGGCGGATCGGCTTCGCCAGCGCCGAGCTCGCACTCGCGGTCCGGCGCAACATCCACAATGACTACCTGCGCGACTACGACCTGCTGGCCGGCGCAGATCCGCTGATCCGCGTGCGCTACGTCGACGTCCGCCAGGAGCCCGCGCCGAGCCCGCCTGAGCCCGGCCAGGGCGGGCTGACGATCCCGCTGCGTTCGCTCTCGGGCCGGCCTCTCGCGTTCGTCAGCCTGCGCGCGCCCGAGCTCTCTTTGCGCCTCCAGGAGCTGCGGGGCTCCTACCGTCCCCTCGTCTCCGGAGTGGCGCTCGCGTTGCTGCTGGCACTGGCCTTCGAGGTCCACACGCTGCCGTTCTGCTTCGCAGCCCTGCTGTTGGCCCGACTGGTGGTGCTGAGCCTCGGCGCGCCCCTGCCGGATGCCGCGAGCGCCCTCGTCTCGCCGGCGGCCTACGCCTCGGAGCTGCCCGGCTTCGGTCCACTCCTGCGCAGCCCGCTCGACGCCCTGCTCGCCGGCGCGATCGCGCTCACGGGCGCGGCCTGGCTGCTGGCCTGGGTCTCGGCTCGGCCAGAGCGCCGCCAGGGCCCTTTGTTGGTAGTGGCAGGGGACCTCGCGTCGCTGGGCGTGCTCACCATCGGCTTCGGCTGGTGCTTCGACCTGGTGACGCGCAGCAGCCTGGATCTCACCTCGGCCGGCCTCACGCCGCGCGAGCCCGCCGCCCTCGCGCTCCAGGCGAGCGGCCTGCTCATCCTCGGGGCGGCGCTCGCCGGCGCCACCGCCGTGCAGTGCGTGGCCGGGCCGGCAGGACGCTCGGCGGCCCACCCCGCGCGGCTGCTGGCCTGGCTTCTGCTCGGCCTGGCGGCCGCCCGCCTGTGGCCCCGCCAGGAGCTCGGCCTTCCGCTGCTGCCCGCGCTGCTGCTGCTCTCGACCGCGGCGGCCGCCGGGGCGACACGCGCCGCCTGGAGGGCCGCGCTGCGCGCGAGCGGAGCGGGAGCGCGGGTGCTGGCCGCGTTGGCGGCCCTGTGCGCGATCGCCGCGCTGCTGCACCCCACGCTGGTGCACTACGACGACAAGGCGCTGCGCGCGCAGATCGAAGACCAGGAAGCGCCACTGGTGCTGCGCCAGCCCGACTGGCGCGAGCGCGCGCTGACCGAGGCCGCCCGCCGCATCGACGAGCTCGGGCTGCTCGACCGCGTTCCCGCGGGGCCGCAGGCTCCTCAGCTGGAGGAACTGGCATTCGCCACCTGGTCCTCCACCGACCTCGCCGCGCTCGGAGTCTCGTCGGCCGTCGAGATCCAGGACGCCGCGGGCCGGGTGGGCAGCCGCTTCGCCCTCAACCTCCCCGCCCTCGGCGCCTCGCGCCGCTCGCTGCCCCGCTCCGCCGAGTGGGAGATCTCGCGCGAGCGCGTCACCGTCGCCAGCGCGGAACGCCCGGTGCTCCACGCCCGCCGCCTGCTCGTGAGCGACTCCGTGGTGCACGGCGGCGTCCATCTCTACGTGGCCGACGACTTCTGGAACCTGCCGTTCCTGGCGGGCCGGGATCCCTACTCCGTCCTCTACCGGCGCACGCCCGGAGACCTGGGCCGCCGGCGGCCGCTCGACCTCGTGGTCTGGAACGAGCGGCTGGGTCTCGTCTTCGCCTCCTCGGAACGGCCGCCCACGCTCGACCGGGAGCTGGCGCGGCGCGTCCGCGACGGCGAGCGCGGGGTCTGGGCCACGCTGCCTCTGGACGCCGCGGCGCACCACGTGTACCTGTTCAGCGACGGCACGCTCATCTTCGGCCTGGGCTACCCGAGGCTGGGCGCCGGCCGTTTTCTGGCCGACACGCTCGAGACGGTCCTCTCCTTCATGTTGCTGGCGCTCGAGGCGCTCGCGCTGGTCGTGCTGGCCCGCACGGCTCTCGGCCGCCGCAGCCTGACGCTGGCCGCCTTCGTGCGCGCCGTGCGCGGGCGCTTCACGCTGCGGCTGTTCGCCGCGTTCCTGGCCGTCGCCGCGCTGCCGGTGATCGTGCTGCAGGGGCTCGTCGGCCGCTTCGTCGGGGAGAGGCTGCGCGCGGGCGCCGACGCGCAGGCCCTGGAGCTCGCGGCGGTGGCGCGCAAGGCGATCGAGGACTTCGCGCTGTTCCAGAGCGACGAGGCGCCCGGCGAGCAGCCGGTCACCGACGACGCGCTCGTCTGGGTCGCCAGCCTGATCCGCAACGACCTCGACGTCTTCGACGAGGGGCGCCTGGCGGCCTCCAGCAAGCGCGACCTCTACGCGTCGGGGCTGCTGCCGCCGCGCGTGTCGGGCCCCGTCTACCGGGCGCTCGCCTTCGAGGGCCGCCCGGCCGTGCTGCGCACCGAGACGATCGGCGCCTTCTCGTACCGCGCGGTCTCGGTCCCGGTGCGGCTCGGGCCTGGCGGCCCGCAGATCCTCTCGATCCCGCTGGCCCTGCGCGAGCGCGAGGTCGAGTCGGCCGTCCAGGGGCTCACGCGCACGATCCGGCTGACCGCGGTCTTCTTCCTCGGCCTGGCCGCCGCGCTCGCCCACTCGATCGCGCGCCGCATCTCGGGGCCGGTGCGCGCGCTCACCGAGGCCACCCGCCGCGTGGCCGGCGGCGATCTCGACGCGCGCGTGCGGCCCGAGACGCGCGACGAGCTCAGCGAGCTGGTGCTGTCCTTCAACCAGATGTCGCAGGAGCTGCAGAAGCAGCGGGTGGAGCTCGAGCGCAGCAACCGGCTGGCGGCCTGGGCGGAGATGGCGCGGCAGGTCGCGCACGAGGTGAAGAACCCGCTGACGCCGATCCAGCTCTCGGCCGAGCACCTGCGCCGGGTGTTCGCGCAGGGCGGCAGCGATTTCCGGGCCACGCTCGAGGCCTGCACGGCGACGATCCTCGGCCAGGTCGCCAAGCTGCGGGAGATCTCCACCGAATTCTCCGCGTTCGCGCGGCCGCCAGCGCCCGCGGACGAGCCGGTCGACGTCGCCCCGCTGCTGCGCGAGCTGGCGGCGGCCTACGCGGCGACCCCTCCGGACGTCACGCTCGCCCTCGAGGTGCCGGAGGCGCCGCTGCCGTTGCGGGGCGAGCGGCGACTGATCGAGCGAGCCGTGGTCAACCTGATCGAGAACGCCCTGCAAGCCGTCGGCGACTCGGGGCGCGTCGTGATCCGCGCGCTCGCGCAGGCCGCTTCGCTGCGCCTGGAGGTCGAGGACGACGGCCCCGGGCTCGAGCCCGCGGCGCTCGCGCGCGCCTTCGAGCCCTTCTTCTCGACGAAGGCCGGCGGCAGCGGGCTCGGCCTCGCCCTGGTCAAGAAGATCGTCGAGGACCACGGCGGGCGCGTCTGGCTCGAGCCGCTGGGCCCGAGGGGCACGCGCGCCGTCGTGGAGCTGCCGCTGGCGGCGTCGCCTTCGGTGGCCACGCCCGCGTAGGCGAACGGGGCGGCTAGCGGCCGGTGGTCCTGAAGCCGAGCGGCTTCACGTGCCGCGCGTCCCGGCCCCACTCGGGCGAGCCGTAGCGACCCGCATCGTTGTGCGGGGCGGCCCGGTAGCCGAGGGGCTTCACGTGCCGCGCGTCCCGGCCCCACTCGGGCGAGCCGTAGCGGCCGGCATCGGCGTGGGCCGCTGGCCGGTATCCGAGCGGATCCACCGCCGCGCTCGCCGGTTTCGGCAGCTTCGCGCCTTTCGCCCAGGCCCCAGCGGGCCCAAGCAACGACAGGACCGCCAGCAGCGTCAGCACACGAGCTCTCATGGGACCTCCGAAGCTCGATGCTACGCCCCGCGCCCGCCGCGTGCCAGCGCCCGCGCGCGGCGCAGGCCGTCCGCCACCACCTCGACCGCCTTGGTCGGCAGGTCCAGGGCGGGCAGATCCGCCTCGGAGACGAAGGCGGCCTCCAGCGCGTCAGACGCGCCCTGCGGCTCGCCCGACAGGTACTCGCACAGGTAGTCCACGATCACGTAGTGATAGACGACCCGGTCGTCCGCGCGCTCGATGCGCTCGAACACCGTCAGCAGCTCGAGCGGCCGCACGTGGACGCCCGTCTCCTCGAGCAGCTCCCGCACCACGGCCTGCTCGAGCGATTCCCCGAGCTCGAGGGTGCCTCCGGGCAGCGTCCAGCGACCGTAGAGCGGCTGCTTGCCACGCCGGATCAGCAGCACCCGGCCGTCGCGGACCACCAGGCCCCCGACACCCACGACGGGCGCGCTGGGCGGGATCAAGAGGCGGCGGGCAGCCCGCCAGCCGGAGCCGGCGGGTCGCCGCGACGCCGCAGCAGGCCGAACAGATAGGCGCCTGGGCCCGAGAGCACGAACAGCGTCATCAGGCCGAGCAGCACCCATTCGGGATGCAGCGCGATCAGCAGGAACAGCAGCGCGATGCCGAGCACGTTGATGTAGCTGCGGCGCCGGCGCAGGTCGAGGTTCTTGAAGGACTGGTAGCGCAGCGTCGAGACCATCAGGAAGGCCAGCGCGATGACGGCGGCGAGGGCCAGCGTCGCCTCGAGGCGCCCCTCGAGCTTGTCCGGCAGCATCAGCACCGCCGCGGCCACCTGCCCCGCCGCCGCGGGAATCGGCAAGCCGACGAAATAGCGCCCGTCGACGACGTGGCGCTGCACGTTGAAGCGCGCGAGGCGCAGCGTGCCGCAGACCAGGAACAGGAACGCCGCCAGCCAGCCGGCGCGCGGCATCACCTCGAAGGCCCAGCGGTAGGCCAGCAGCGCCGGCGCCACGCCGAACGAGATCACGTCGGCCAGGCTGTCGAGCTCGCCGCCGAAATCGCTGGTGGTGCCCGTCAGCCGGGCGATCCGGCCGTCGAGCATGTCGAGCACGATCGCCCACAGGATCAGCGGCGCGGCCTCGGCATACTGCCCGTTCACCGTGCGCACCACCGCCCAGAAGCCGAGGAACAGGTTGCCGGTGGTGAACAAGCTCGGCAGGATCGCCGCGCCGCGCCGGAAGCGCCGGCTTCGCGGCTGCGAGTCGCTCACTCGATCTCCGCGAGCGGCGACGAGCCGGCCGACACGCGATCGCCGACCCGCACCAGCAGGCGGGCTTCGGGCGCCAGGAACACGTCGACCCGGCTGCCAAAGCGGATCAGGCCCACCCGCTCCGCGCGTTCCACCACGTCGCCCGGCTTCTTGCGAAACACGATCCGGCGCGCGATCAGGCCCGCGATCTGCTTGAAGGCCACGCGGCCCTTCGCTCCCGCCACCACCACCGAGTTCTGCTCGTTGCGCAGCGAGGCCTTGTCGTCGAAGGCGGGCAGGAACTCCCCCTTGTGGTAGTCGACCTTCTCGATGGTGCCGGCGACCGGCGAGCGGTTGACGTGCACGTCGAAGATCGAGAGGAAGATCGAGATCTGTTGCGCGCCGGGGCCGAGCGGGTTGGCGGCGGGCGCCGGCGCGACCACCACCACCTTGCCGTCGGCGGGCGAGACCACGAGCGCGGGATTCGCGGGCGCGACGCGCTCCGGGTCGCGGAAGAAGAACGCGCAGAACAGCGCGAGCGCGACCGAAACGCCGGCGGGCCAGGGCAGGCGCAGCAGCGCGAGAACCAGCGCCAGCGCCGCCAGGCTCCCGATGAACGGCCAGCCGTCACGCGCGATCGACATGTGTTCTGCCGAAAAAAAACCGCGGAGGACCCGTCCTGGACGGCGCGGGCCCTCCGCGGGGGAATCTCCTCGAAGGCCTTGTTGCGACCCTTGCGAGCCGCTAGGGGTGAGCCGCCATCGCCCGCGTCTCTCGAGCGATGGCCTCCATCCGGTCCTTGATCTGAAGCTTCTTCTTCTTGAGGGTGGTCTCTTCCACCTGCTCGGCGTCGTCCAGGACGACCTTGTCCGTCAGGTTCGAGAGCCGGCTCTCGTACTCCCGATGCTGCTCGTCGAGTTGTCGATACTCGGGGTTGTTGCTGAGCAGCATCTGCCTCAGGGAATCCTCGGACATCCCCACCTCCATTCTCCAAGAAGGACCGTCGAGCGGAACACTGGCGTGCGCACGAGGCTCGGAGGGGAGCGGTCGAAACGCCGCTCGCCGCATCTCTGCGAGGACGTTAGCACGCGCCTCCGCCCGGTTTCAAGGATCCGGACGGCCCATGCCCGCAGCGTCCGGCCCGAGCCTTCGGCTCAGCACGAGCGCGTCCTCGAAGGGCGTCTCGTAGTAGCCGCGACGGCGCCCGATCGGCGCGTAACCCATGGCTCCGTAGAGGCCGCGCGCCGGCGCGTTGCCCTCCCGCACCTCGAGAAACGCCACCCGGGCGCGGCGGCGGACCGCGAGTCCGTGGACCAGCTCCATCACGAAGCGAGCGAGGCCGAGGCGGCGGAAGCCGGGCGCGACCGCGAGGTTGTGCACGTGGAGCTCGCCCGCCACCACCTGGAAGATGCAGTGCGCCGCGAGCGCGCCGCGGGCGTCGCGCAGAACGAGCACGTCCACCTCCGGGTCCTCGACAGCCGAGATGAGGCTGGCCTCGGACCACGGGTGGCTATAGGCCGCGCGCTCGAGCGACAGCATCGCGGCGAGGTCGCCGGCTCCCGCCCAGGCGGCGTACACGGGCGGCCGGCTCACCGCTTCGGGGGCACGGCGTCGGGCGGGCGCACGTACAGCGGAAGCAGCCCCTCGGGGCCGCCGCCCTCGCCCGCCAGGATCCGCGGGCCAGCGAGCCGGGCGAGCGTGCCGGCGAGATACAGGCTGCGGCACGGGAAACGAGCGGCGGGCCGCTCTGCGAGGATCGCGTCGCGATGCCGGCCGACCGCGTCCCCGATCAGCGCCGGGGCCTCGGGCAGCCGGGACAGGAAGGCCGCGGGCGTCTCGACCCAGGGCCCGCCCAGCAGGCGCGCCTGACGGTCGTAGATCGCCCCGTACACCTCGCCCCGCCAGGCGTCCATCATCGCCGCGAGCACCTCGGCCTCGCCCGCGGCGCGGGCCGCCAACACGTCGAGCGCCGAGACGCCCAGGCAGGGCCGCTCGAGCCCAAGGGCCAGCCCCTGGACGGTCGCGATCCCCACCCGCAGGCCGGTGAACGAGCCGGGGCCCAGGGTCACCGCGAAGCCATCGAGGTCCTCGACGGCGAGTTCGAGGCAGCCCAGCAGGAACTCCACGTCGGGCAGCACGCGGGAGGAGTGGGAGCCCGAGGCGCAGAGGCGCACCTCTCCCAGGACGTCCCCGGAGGACGCCACGGCCACGCTACCCCAGGCCGTCGTGGTGTCGACCGCGAGCACCTTCACCGGCCGACGAGCTTATACTCACGCCCCCGTGGCCACGAACCTACGGCCCGCCGCCGTGCCCCAGACCCCAGCGATGCAGCAGTACCAGCGGATGAAGGCTGCCCATCCGGACGCGCTGCTGTTCTTCCGCATGGGCGACTTCTACGAGCTGTTCTTCGACGACGCCGTGGCGGCCGCGCGCGTGCTCGAGATCGCGCTGACCTCCCGCTCGAAGGACAAGGACGGCGCGCCGATCCCGATGTGCGGCGTGCCCCACCACGCCGTCACCTCCTACCTGAACCGGCTCGTCGAGCAGGGCTTCAAGGTCGCGCTCTGCGAGCAGATGGAGGATCCGAAGGCGGCCAAGGGCGTCGTCCGCCGCGAGGTGGTGCGGGTGGTGACCCCCGGAACCCAGCTCGACGCCTCCGCCCTCGAGGCCGGCGCGTCGTCGTTCGTCGCCGCGCTGGCGCTCGGGCCCGAAGCAGTCGGCGTCGCCTACCTCGACGCCACCACCGGCGAGTACGTGGTCGCCGAATGGGGCGGCCCCGACCGCCTCGAGCGCTGCCGCGACGACCTCGCCGCGATGCAACCGCGCGAGCTGCTCGTGCCGCGCGCGGCCGAGCTGCCCGGCTGGCTGACGGACGCCGCCCAGCCCGAGTCGCGCATCCCGCGCAGCGAGCTCGAGCCGCAGGCGTTCGACCCTCGCCTCGCCCGGCGTGACCTGCTGGCGCAGTTCGGGGCCGTCACGCTCGAGGCGTTCGGCTGCGAGGCCCTGCCGGCCGCCACCGCCGCCGCCGGCGCGGTGCTCGGCTACGTGCGCGACACGCAGTTGCGCGGCCTCGCCCACGTCACCGGCCTCGTCACGCGGATCGCGGGCGACGGGCTCGCGCTCGACGCCGTCACCCGCCGCAACCTCGAGCTGGTCGAGAACCAGCAGGACGCCGGCCGGGCGGGCACGCTGCTGAGCGTCCTCGACCTGACGGCCAGCGCGATGGGCGCCCGGCTTCTGCGTCAGTGGCTGCTGCGGCCGCTCGTCTCGGTGCCCGAGATCCAGGACCGCCTCGACGCCGTCGAAGAGCTGGCGTTCCGCACGCTCGAGCGCGGCGGCTTTCGCGAGGCGCTCGCGTCCGTCCAGGACCTCGAGCGCATCCTCGGCCGCGTGACGCTCGGGACCGCGTCGCCGCGTGACCTCGGCGCGCTCGCCCGCTCGCTGCGCGCGCTGCCCCACGCCGAGGCGCGGCTCTCCGAGTTCCGGGCCCCGCTGGTGCGGCGCAGCCTGAAGGAGCTGGAGGTTCCGCTCGACGTGGCCGACGACGTCGAGCGCACCCTGGTCGACGAGCCCCCGGCGCTGCTGCGCGAGGGCGGCGCCATCCGCGAGGGTGTCGACCCAGAGCTCGACGAGCTGCGTTCGATCAGCCACGGCGGCCGCACCACGATCGCCGCGATCGAGGAGCGCGAACGCGAGCGCACGGGCATCGCCTCGTTGAAGGTCCGCTTCAACCGCGTCTTCGGCTACTACATCGAGGTCAGCAAGACCAACCTGGGGCTGGTGCCGCCCGATTACGTGCGCAAGCAGACCGTCGCGACGGGCGAGCGCTTCATCACGCCCGAGCTCAAGGAGTACGAGGACAAGGTGCTGCGCGCCGACGAGCGAATCGTGGCGCGCGAGGCGGAGCTCTACGAGGCGCTGCGCCAGCGGGTGGCGGCCCAGGCCCGCCGCATCCAGCAGACGGCGCGCGCGACGGCCGCGCTCGACGTCCTGCAGTCGCTGGCCGAGGCGGCCTGCCGCCACGACTACGTGAAGCCGCGCGTGAACGCCTCCGACGAGCTGGGCTTCAGCGAGGGCCGGCACCCGGTGATGGAGCGGGTGCTGAGGGACCCGTTCGTCGCGAACGACCTCGAGATGGGCGGCGACGCCCCGCGCCTCTTCATCCTCACGGGTCCCAACATGGGCGGCAAGTCGACCTTCCTGCGCCAGACCGGGCTGATCGCGCTGATGGCGCAGATGGGCTCGTTCGTGCCGGCGCGCGACGCCCGCGTGGGCGTCGTCGACCGCATCTTCACGCGCGTCGGCGCCTCCGACCAGATCCTGCGCGGCCAGTCGACCTTCCTGGTCGAGATGCAGGAGACGGCGCACATCCTGCGCCACGCGACGCCGCGCAGCCTGATCCTGCTCGACGAGATCGGGCGCGGCACCGCCACCTTCGACGGCCTCTCGATCGCCTGGGCCGTCGCCGAGTTCCTGGCGCGCGAGGCCGCGCGCGCCGGCAAGACGATCTTCGCGACGCACTACCACGAGCTGGTCGACCTGGCGGCAGACATCCCCGGCGTCGCCAACCTGCACGTCTCCGCCCGCGAGTGGAAGGACGGCGTCGTGTTCCTGCGCAAGATCGAGAGCGGCGGCTCGGACCGCTCCTTCGGCATCCAGGTGGCCCGCCTCGCCGGCCTGCCCGCCAGCGTCGTCGCGCGCGCGCAGGAGATCCTGCGCAACCTCGAACGGACCGAGTTCGACCGCGAGGGGCGCCCGCGCCTGGCCCACGCCGGCGAGGGCGCGACCGAGCCGGGCGCGCCGCGCCAGCTCGCGCTCTTCTCGGGGCAGGACGAGGCCGTGCTCGAGGAGCTGCGGCGGATCGAGCCCGAGCGCATCACGCCGCTCGAGGCCCTGGCCCTGCTGTCCGAGCTCAAGAAGCGCGTCGAGCGGCGCTAGACTGCCGTCGATGGTCGGAGAGCTGGACCCGCTGCGCGATCTGCTGGTGCTGCAGGAGCGGATCAACCGCCTCTTCGAGGACGCCCTGTCCGGCGAGGCGCCGCTGCTGGCGCCCAGCTCGCCGGTCGCCTTCACGCCCGCCGCCGACGTCTGGGAGACCGCCGACTCGTTCGTGGCGCTCGTCGAGCTGCCGGGGGTCTCGCCGGACGACGTGATCGTGCAGGTCGACGGCGACGAGCTGCGCCTGCGCGGCGAACGGCGCGCCGCGACGCCCTGCCCGGAGCACTTCCTGCGGATGGAGCGCAGCCACGGCGCCTTCGTGCGTTCCTTCCGCACGGGGCAGCCGCTCGACGCCGACAAGGTGCGCGCCGAGCTGCGCGACGGCCTGCTGCGGCTCGAGGTGGCGAAGCTGGGCCGCCCCTCGCGGCGCGCGAAAGGCTAGCCCAGAGGGAGTCGCTCGAGAGCATGGCATCCCCCCGACTGCTGCAGGTGACGGTCGCGTTCGCGGCGCTCGGCGTCGGGCTTGCGATCGGAGCGCGCCTGGGCGAAAGGCTCGAACGGCCGGCGGCCGCCGCTGCCCCGGCCCTCGCCGCGCTGCCCGCCGCCGCCAGCGGGCCCGACTTCGCGGCGATCGCTCGGCGCGCCACGCCCGCCGTCGTCAACATCTCGGCGCTGCAGGTCTATCAGACGGAGCGCTCGCCCTTCTTCTCCGACCCCTTCTTCCGCGAGTTCTTCGGCCGCAACCTCCCCTACCGGATCCCGCTCGAGGAGCGCAAGACCAGCCTCGGCTCCGGCGTGATCGTGGGACCCGACGGCCTGATCGTCACCAACAACCACGTGATCGAGCACGCGCGCCGGATCGCGGTCACCACCGCCGACGGGCGCCGCCACCGCGGCGAGCTGGTCGCCAGCGACCCGGCCACCGACATCGCTGTCGTACGCATCGAAGGACGCGGCCTGCCCGTGCTGCCCTGGGGCGACTCGTCGCGCGCCGCGGTCGGCGAGTACGTCCTCGCGATCGGCAACCCGTTCCAGCTGAACCAGACCGTCACCATGGGCATCATCAGCGCCACCGGCCGCTCGAACGTGGGTATCGTCGACTACGAGGACTTCATCCAGACCGACGCCGCGATCAACCCTGGCAACTCGGGAGGCGCGCTCGTCAACACGCGCGCGGAGCTGATCGGCGTCAACACCGCGATCTACTCGGAGACGGGCGGCTACCAGGGCATCGGCTTCGCGGTGCCGGCGAACCTCGCGCGCAAGGTGGTCGAGGAGCTGGTGAGGCACGGCCGCGTGATCCGGGGCTACGTGGGCATCACGCAGATCCGACCCGTGGACGACGAGGCGGCGGCGGCGCTCGGCCTGAAAGAGGCTCGCGGCGCGATCGTCTACGAGCTGCTGCGCGGCAGCCCGGCCGAGCGCGCGGGGCTCGAACCCGGCGACGTCATCGTGGCCGTCGGCGGCGAGCCGATCGAGGACGCGGCGCGCCTGCGACGCGCCCTGGCGAGCGCGGAGGTCGGCAAGACCCTGAGCTTCGAGATCGTCCGCAACGCCCGCAAGCGCACGCTGCAGATCCCGGTGGAGGAACCCCCGCAGCAGCGCTAGTCGAAGGCCTTCTCGAAGTCGGGCCCTACCACGATCTCCTTGGGCTCGACCCGCACCAGGCCCTGCTGCTGCAGGTCGCGCAGCATGCGCGTCACCGTCTCGCGCGTGGTGCCGATGCGGTTCGCGATCTCCTGGTGCGTGGGCCGCCGGAACGCGATGTGGCCGTCCTTCAGGCGCCGGCCCTCGTCGCGCGCCATGTCCACCAGCACCCGCGCGACGCGGCCGTAGACGTCGAGCAGCGCCAGCGTCGAGATCTGGTGGTTCGCGTGGCGCAGGCGCGCCGTCAACACCTTGAGCAGCGCCGGCAGGATCGTGCGGTTCTCGGCGACCGCACCGTCGAAGTCGGCGCGCAGCAGGCACAGCAGCTCGGTCTCGTCGGCAGCGATCGCCGTCGCCGAGCGCGGCTCGTGATCGAGCAGCGCCATCTCGCCGAAGAAGTCTCCAGGCCCGAGCACCGACAGGATGATCTCGCGCCCGTCGTCGCCCAGGATGGTGACCTTGACGCGCCCTTCGACGATCACGAACAGGGAGTCGCCCGCCTCGTTCTCGAAGAAGACGACGCCGTCCTTCGGCAGCCGCCGGCGCGTGGTCAGCCGGGCGAGGCTCTCGATCTCGGCCTCGCCGAGATCGGTGAAGATCGGCACGGTGCGGAGCAGCTCGCGGTCGTCCACGCGCGGATGTTAACGCGCTTTGCGCCCTTTTCAGGGGCCGACGATGCGGGCGAGGCCCTCGACGACGGCGATCGCGTCGGGGCCGGAGACGGGGCGCCAGGGCTGGAACGAGCCGTCCGGGGATACGTCCATCAGGCCCGCCGAGACGGCGCGCACCGCCCCGGAGTACTGCAGGTGGGCCGGGCTCATGTCCCGCAGCACCGGGGCCGGCCGTTGCGGCATGCCCAGCAGGTCGAGCACGCGCCCCACGGCTGCGGCCAGGTCGCCCCGCCGGACGATCGCCGCCGGCTGGAAGGTGTGGTTCGGGTAGAGCTCCAGCAGCCCGAGCGCGAGCAGGCGGAGGATGTGACCGCGCGCCCAGGAGCCCGAGACGTCCGTCGCCACCTTCGTCGTGCCCGCCGGCAGCCGTCCGAGAGCCGTCAGCTTCACAGACAGCAGCGCCGCCAGGTCGGCGCGCGTGATGCGCGGCGCCTCGGCGATGCGCCGGTACTCGGCCGGCATCTGCTGCATCTCGAGGCCCGCGCGGATGGCATCGGCCTCCCGGCGCGCCTCGCCGTCGTCGGCGTCGGCCGCCAGCAGCTGGCGCAGCACCGAGAGAGCCCGGGCAGGCTCGCCCTGCGCCGAGAGCAGCCGCGCGAGGCGCAGCTGCACGCGACGGTCGGGCGCGGGCGCGGCCTCCAGCACGGCGATCGCGCCGGACGGGTCCGCCTCGGCGGCGAGGGCGTCCGCCAGCTCCACTCGCAGTTCCGCCAGCTCCGGCGCCGCGCCGAGCGCTACGCGGAAGTGCCCGATGGCCGCCGCGCGGTCCCCTGTGGCCAGCGCTTCGCGCGCGGCCGCGACGCGGCGCTCGGTGACCTGCAGCTTCAGCTCGCCCAGCCGGCGCGCCACCACCGCCTCGCGCGTCCCGGTCGCCTGCGCCCGCCGGAACAGCTCGAGCGCCGTCTCCGGATCGCCGCGGCGGGACGCCGTCGAGCCCGCCCCGACCAGAGCCGGGACGTAGCCCGGTTCGCGCAGCAGCACCGCGTCGAAGCCGGCAGCGGCCGCGTCGAGCAGCCCCGCGCGCAGGCGGACGTAGGCGAGGCCCGTCTCGGCCGGCACCAGCCCGGGCCGAGCCGCCAGCAGCACGCGGTATTCCTTCTCGGCGCGCGCGGTGTCGCCCTGCCGCAGCGCGCGCCAGCCACGCTGGAGGCCGCGGCCGACCTCCACCGGCACCGGGCTCGCGGGGGCCGGGTAGACGAGGTCCAGCCCCTGCGGCAGCGCAGGCGGCTTCGGCGCGGCGCAGCCGCCGAGGCCCGCGAGCAGCCCCCCGGCGAGCAGGAAGGCGAGCGCACGGCCGGCCCCGTGGCTAGACGAGGTTCTCACGGTAGCGCTCCAGCGCCCGGGCCGGGAGCTCCGCCTCGAGCGTCACCTGCTCGCCCTCGACCTCGTGGCCGCGGACCCGGCCGAGGCCGTACACCGCGGCGATCGAGCGGGCGTCGTCGCTGCGGAAGCGCAGCCGCACCACGCGCGGCGCGAGCTCCAGCCTCGAGCTCAGTGCCTGCTTCAGGGCCTCGAGGCCGGTCCCGCTCCGCGCGGAGACCAGCACGGCGTCCGGCCTCGACTCGACCAGCGTCGCCGCCTGCGCCGGCTCGAGCTGGTCCGCCTTGTTCAGCACGCGCAGCTGCGGCCTCGCGTCGGCTCCGATCTCCCTCAGCACCGTTTCGACGGCACCCTCGCGCGCGCCCAGGTCGTCGGCCGAGGCGTCGACCACGTGCAGCAGCAGGTCGGCCTCCAGGACCTCCTCGAGGGTCGCACGGAAGGCGGCCACCAGTTGGTGCGGCAGCTTCTGGATGAAGCCGACCGTGTCGACCAGCAGCAGCTCGCGCCCCGCCCCGAGCCGCACGCGGCGCACCAGCGGGTCGAGCGTCATGAACAGCTTGTCGGAGACCACCGCCCCTGCCTGCGTGAGGGCGTTGAACAGCGTCGACTTGCCCGCGTTCGTGTAGCCGACCAGGGCCACGATCGGGTGGTCGTGCTGCCTGCGCCCGAGTCGCCTGGTGCGCCGCTCGCGCCGCACGTGCTCGATGTCCCGCTTGACGGACTGGATGCGCTGGCGGATGCGGCGGCGGTCGGTCTCGAGCTTGGTCTCGCCCGGGCCGCGAGTGCCGATGCCGCCGCCGAGGCGCGACAGCATGACGCCGCTGCCCGCGAGGCGCGGCAGCAGATAGTCGAGCTGGGCCAGCTCGACCTGCAGCCGGCCCTCGCGGGTGTGCGCGCGCTTCGCGAAGATGTCGAGGATCAGCTGGGTGCGGTCGATCGTCTTGCGGCCGACGGCCTTCTCGATGTTGCGCTGCTGCGCGGGCGTCAGGTCGTCGTCGAAGAGCACCAGGTCCGCGCCGCGCTCCTCGGACTCTCGCGAGACCGCCTCCACCTTGCCGCGCCCGATCAGGGTCGCCGGGTCGCGCTTCGAGCGCTCCTGGATCACGCTGCCGACCACGGTGGCGCCCGCGCTGCGCGCGAGCAGGCTGAGCTCCTCGACGGTCGCCTGGGTCCGGCCCCGCGCCTTGGCTCCGATCGAAAGGCCGACCAGCAGGGCCTTCTCTTCGGGCGGGTTCAGCTCGTGTGACGTGCGCGCGATGGTGTCTTCGCCTCTCCAGCCGGAGATTCTACCCCGCCCGCTCCCGCGGCCCCCGCCAGCCGGTCCCGCAGCCGCTCGATCTCCTCGCCGGCCCACGCGGCCTGGCGCGCCAGCCCGCGCAGCAGCGTGACCTCGCGTTGCGTAGGACCCGCGCGCGCAAGCAGGCCGCGCAGCTCCCGCAACACGGCTTCGGGGTTCGCCGGGTTCAGGTAGCCGATCGCGAGCAGCGACTCGCGCAGGGCGCGCAGCGCGCCCTCCATCTCGCCGACGCTCGCACGCGCGCCGGCGCCCTCGGCGCCGCCGCCTCCGCTCGCGCCAGAGCCGCCGTCCGGCGCCTCCGAGGCCGGTCCCAATCCGCCGAGGCGCAGGTCGTAGGCGACGAGCAGCACGGCCTGCGCCAGGTTGAGCGACGGCTGCGCGGGATCGCTGGGGATCGTGAGCGTGGCGTGGGCGAGATTCAGCTCGGCGCCGCTGAGCCCGCTCGCCTCGGGGCCGAACACGACGGCCAGGCGCCCCCCGGCCCGCGCGGCCGCCAGGGCCGGCAGCTCTCGTGCCCACAGCGGCGCGGGGCCGGGGCGAGACGAGGTGGCCACCACGAAGCGTGCCTCCGCCAGCGCCTCGGCCAGCGTGTCGTGCCGCCGGGCGCCGTCGAGCACGTCCCAGGCGTCGTAGGCGAGCGCCCGAGCCTCGGGCCGGGCGAGCTCGGCCGGCGGGGCCACCAGCCGAAGCCGGGCGAAGCCCATGTTCTTCAAGGCGCGGCAGGCGGCCGCGACGTTCGCGGCGCGGCTCGGCCGGACCAGCACGAAGTCCACCTCGCAGGGCGCGGGCACGCGCCAACGATATACTCCAGGCCCTCTCTTGCGCCTGCTCCGCCCCCTTCCGCGATCCCTGACCCGGCCCCTGTCGGCGCTCGTCCTGCTGGCGTGGATCGCGCAGATGGCCGTGCTCTTCAAGCAGGCCGTGCTGGAGGCGGCGCCCGTCTCGCTGGCGGCCGACCTCGGCCGCTACGGCACCACGGCGCAATGGAAGGGCGTCTACTACAAGGGCGAGAAGATCGGCTTCAGCGTCTCGCAGGTGGTGCCGAATCCCGACGGCTACGACCTGCAGGAGGACGGCCGCCTCCAGATGTCGCTGCTGGGAGCGACGACGGCGGCGCGGTTGCACACGTCCGTGCTGGTCGACCGCGCCTTCAACCTGCGCTCGTTCTCGTTCTCGCTCGACCCCGGGACCGGCCCGCTGTCGGTCGAGGGCTCGCTCGACGGCCTGCGGCTCACGCTCGAGATCACGACGAAGGCGGGCACGCGCCAGGAGACGCGCACGCTGGAGGAGCCGCCCTCACTCTCGCTCAACCTCTCGCGCCGGCTGGCGGCGATGGGGCTCGAGCCCGGCAAGACGCTGACGACGCCCGTCTTCGACCCCGCCACCCTTCGCAACGCGCCGATGCGCATCGCCGTCGAGGCTCGCGAGGTGCTGCGCGTCGGCGGCAAGCCGACGCCGGCGTTCAAGGTGCGCATGGAGTTCTCGGGAATCACCTCCCACTCCTGGCTCACCGACACCGGCGAGGTGCTGCGCGAGGAGAGCCCCACGGGGCTGCTGGTGATCCGCGAGCCGCGCGAGACGGCAACGGCGCTGGCGATGTCGAGGGCCGTGCAACTGGACCTGTACGACGCGGCCGCGGTGGTGCCAGAGCTCGGCAAGCATCGGCTCGACGACCCGCTCTCGGTCGAGCGCCTCGAGCTGCGGCTGACCGGCTTCGACCTGTCGGGACCCGACGCCCAGGGCGCGGGCCAGAGCGTCGTCGGCGACACCGTGACGATCGTCGACGCCGAGTCGTTGCCGGCCGGGCCCGCGCCGGCCGACCTCGCCGAGTTCCTGGCTCCGGAGTCGTTCCTCGAATCGGACGCGCCGGAGATCGCGGCCGAGGCCGAGCGCGCGCTCGCCGGGGTGAGCGGAACCCGCGCGCGGGCGGAGCGGCTGGTGCGCCACGTCAACGCGCTGCTGGAGAAGCGGCCCACGATCAGCCTGCCCTCGGCGCTCGAGGTGCTGCGCACGCGCGTCGGCGACTGCAACGAGCACACCGCCCTCTACGTGGCCCTGGCGCGCGCGGCCGGCATCCCCTCGCGCATCGCCGTGGGCCTCGTCAGCCTGCGCGGCGCCTTCTACTACCACGCCTGGCCCGAGGCCTTCGTCGAGACGGCGCCGGGGCGCGGGCGCTGGCTGCCGGTCGACCCGACGCTCAACCAGTTCCCCGCCGACCTCACGCACGTGCGCATCGCGCGCGGCGGCCTCGCGCAACAGACGGCGATCGTCGGCGGGCTCGGCCGCGCCAGGATCAGCGTGGTCGAGGCCCGCATGCAGGCGGGCACCGCGCCGATCCTGGTGGGCCGCGACGCCAGGGGCCAGGCGGCTCCGCTCGACTTCGCGATTCCGGTCCGCGACGGCGCCTCCGGCCGCGGCTGCTGGTCCAAACCCAGATGATCCAGGTCCAGAACCTCGTCAAGCACTACGGCAAGTTCACCGCGGTCGACGGCGTCAGCCTGCACGTCCCGCCGGGCCAGATCCACGGCTTCCTGGGCCCGAACGGCGCGGGAAAGACGACCATGTTCCGGATGATCGCCGGCCTGCTGAAGCCGAGCGCGGGGCGCGTCTCGATCGGGGGCCACGACCTCGCCACGCAGCCCGAGCGGGCGAAGGCGTGCCTCGGGTTCATCCCCGACCGCCCCTTCATCTACGACAAGCTGACGGCCGGCGAGTTCCTGCGCTTTCACGGCGGCCTCTACGGCATGGGCAAGGAGACGGAGACGCGGATCGCCGAGGTGCTCGACCTCTTCGAGCTGCGCAGCTGGGAGGGCGAGCTGGTCGAGGCCTTCTCCCACGGCATGAAGCAGCGGCTGGTCATGTGCGGCGCCTTCCTGCACCGGCCGCGCGCGGTGCTGGTGGACGAGCCGATGGTCGGGCTCGACCCGCGCGGCGCGCAGCTGATCAAGGAGATCTTCCGGATCATGAGCCGCAAGGGCGTCGCGATCCTGATGAGCACGCACACGCTCGAGGTCGCGCAGGAGATGTGCGACAACATCGCGATCATCCTGGGCGGCCGCGTGATCGCGAGCGGGAGCTTCGACGAGCTTCGCGGCCGGGCGGGCGACGCCAACGAGCAGCTGACGCCGCTGTTCCTGCGCCTGACCGGCGGCCAGGGCTTCCGCGAGATCGAAGGCGCGGTGTAGCGCTCGTGAACCAGGCCTTCCCGTTCCTGCTGCTGCCCGTCTTCTGGGCCGCCCGCAACCGCACCCGGCGCCGCGAGCGCGGCGACGCCTTCCGCGCGCTGCTGTTCGGCGGCATCGGCGTGGGCGTGACCGCGGTGCTGTTCGCGATCGCCTTCTGGCTCACCTGGCAGGTGCTCGACTACGAGGAGCTCGGCGAGTACCTGATCCGCCTGGGGCTGTCCTGGATCTTCCTGACCTTTCTCTCGTTCCTGGCGTTCAGCTCGGTCGTGACGGCGCTCTCGACGTTCTTCCTCTCCGAGGACCTGCGGCTGCTGCTCGCGGCGCCGATCGACCGCGACCGCTTCTTCTACTCGCGCTACGCCAAGACGGCCGGCCAGGCCTCCTGGATGGTGGTGGCCTTCCTGCTGCCGGTGCTGCTCGGCATCGGGCTCGCGCGCTGCGCGCCGGCCGCCTACTACTTCACGACGGTGCTGACGCTCCTGCCTTTCGTGCTGATCCCGGTGGCGCTGGGCTCGGTGGTCACGCTGCTGCTCGTCAACATCTTCCCCGCCCGCCGCGCGCGCGACATCCTGATGCTGCTGGGACTGATGTTCGGCATCGTGCTGGTGATGCTGCTGCGCTTCCTGCGGCCGGAGCGGCTGCTCTCGGTGCAGTCGCTGCCCGACCTGACCGCCTTCTTCGCGACCCTGCAGTCGCCGGTGACGCCCCTGCTGCCCTCCTTCTGGGCCGGCGAGACGCTGTTCAGCGCGCTCACCGGCGGCGTCGACTGGCTCCACGCCGGCAGCCTGTGGGCGAGCGCCCTCGGCCTGACGGTGCTCGCGCGCATGGCCTTCGGCCGCCTCTATTTCTCCGGCTGGAGCAAGGCGCAGGAGGCGCGCAAGGCCCGCTTCACGCGGCTGCGCTGGGTCGAGCGGCTGGTGGCGCTGGCGCCGGCCTCGCAGAGCACGCGCGCGCTGCTGCTGAAGGACCTGAAGGTCTTCCTGCGCGACACCACGCAATGGTCGCAGCTCCTGCTGCTGCTGGCCCTGGCGGCGGTCTACCTGTACAACTTCCGCGTGCTCGATCTCGACCGCATCCCGTACATGAGCCGGCTGGTGAAGAACGCCTACGCCTTCGTCAACCTGGCGATGGCGTCGTTCGTGCTCTCCGCGGTCGCGGTGCGCTTCGTGTTCCCGTCCGTGTCGGCCGAAGGGCCGGCCTTCTGGGTGGTGCGCACCTCGCCCGTCAGCATGCGGGCCTTCTTGTGGTCGAAGTTCTGGATCGGGCTGGTGCCGGTGCTGCTGATGGCGGAGCTGCTGACGGTGCTCTCGAACGAGTTCCTGGGCACCCACCTCTTCCTGAAGGCGCTCTGCGCGGGCGCCGTCTTCTTCATGAGCTTCGCGCTGGTGGCCCTTGCCGCCGGTATGGGGGCGCGCTACCCTCGCTTCAAGGCCGAGAACGTCACCCAGATCGCGGGCTCGTTCGGCGGCGTCGCGTACATGGTGCTGGCCGTGCTGTTCATCCTCGCCGAGACGGCGCTGCTGGCGTGGCCGGCCTCGGTCTTCCTCTGGCACGAGTTCCAGGCGCAGCCGATCCCGGCCCTGCGCGCCGTCGCGATGGGCTTCTCGCTGGCCGCCTCGCTGGGGCTGGCGCTCGGCACCTTCGTGTGGTCGATGCGCTCGGGCGTGCGGGCGCTGGAGGCGCTGGAGGGCTGATGCTCCTGAAGGCCGACTTCCATACCCACACCCGCGAGGACCCGCACGACTTCATCCGCCACACCGCCGTCGAGCTGCTCCACGAGGCGAAGCGCCAGGGCTTCGACGTGCTGGCGATCACCTGCCACAACAAGCGCGTGCACACCAGGGAGCTGGCCCGGCGCGCCGCCGACCTCGGCATCCTGCTGGTGCCGGGCGTCGAGGCCGCGATCGAGGGCAAGCACACCCTGCTGCTGGACATGCCCTACGCCCGGCTCGGCGTGCGCAGCTTCGAGGACGTGCGCCGCCTGAAGCGCGACGGCGGCATGGTGGTCGCCCCGCATCCCTTCTTCCCGGCGCCGAAGTGCCTGAACGGCAAGCTGCGCGAGAACCTCGACCTGTTCGACGCCGTCGAGTTCTCCCACCTGTACACGCGCAGCTTCGACTTCAACCGCAAGGCGGTCGACTACGCCGAGCGGATGGGGCTGCCGCTCGTCGGGAACTCCGACACCCATCGCCTCTGGCAGCTCGGCACGACCTACACGCTGATCGAGGCGGAAGCGAAGACCCTCGAGGGCGTTTTCGCCGCCGTGCGCGCCGGGCGCACACGAGTGGTGACGGCGCCGCTCGAGCCGCTCGCGCGCATCCGCGATCTGCTCGGCCGCTTCGGCGGCAAGGTGGTCGCGACCGAGAGGCCGGCCGCCGCGGCCCACGAGCCCGACCGCGAGCCGATCGCCTGGGGCGGGCTGTAGCCCGCCGGCGCCGATCCTAGAAGCTCAGCAGGCGGGGCAGCACCTCGCCGCTCCTGCCCTCGACGTAGCGGTGGAAGCTGCCGTGGTTCTCCGCCGGCTCCGCGTTCACGAGCCAGGTGTCGGCGCCCGCGGCGCGCGCCACGTCGACGAGCCCCGCGGCCGGATAGACGACGCCGGAAGTGCCCGCTGCGAGGAACACCAGATGCTCCCCGTGCAGGTGAGCGTCCTGGATGAAGCCCTCGACCCGGCGGAAGTGCTCCGGGTCGAGCGCCTCGCCGAACCACACGATGTCCGGCCGCAGCAGCCCATTTCGGCCGGCCGCGGCGCAGACCTCGCAGCGCGGCGGGTCGTCCAGATAGGTCCGCTGGTCGTCGAAGGGCGGCCGCGCGCACAGGAAGCAGCGCGTCTGGAACAGCCGCCCGTGGACCTCGATCAGCCGCCGGCTGCCGGCGCGCCGGTGCAGCTCGTCCACGTTCTGGGTGACCAGCAGGAAGCGATCACCCAGTCGCTGCTCGATGCGGGCGAGCGCCTCGTGCCCGCGGTTCGGCCGCGCCCGCAGCGCGTTCTCGCGGCGGTGCGAGTAGAAGCGCCAGACCAGCCCCGGGTCTTCGCGGAAACCGTCCGGCGAGGCCACCTCCTGGACGCTGTAGCCCTCCCACAACCCCCCGCCGCCGCGGAAGGTGCCAAGGCCGCTCTCGGCGGACACGCCGGCCCCCGTCAGCACAAGCAGCCAGGTCCGCTCGTCGAGGTGGAGCGATTCCCGCACGGGGGCTAGCTCGGGCGGCGGGCTCCCCTGCCTCCGGCCGCCGGGCGCGTCGGCGGCTTCTTCTCGATCGCGGCGACCACGTCTGCGACGGACTGGTCGAGGGCCCGGGGGTCCCGCTTGGCGAGAGCGACCGCCTGGCGCACCTGGGCGCCCCAGCGCTCACGCGCCAGCGTCTCGAGCCGGTCCGCTTGCCTGGCCGTCGGGGGCCGGCGCGCCTTCATGAAGTGGCCGAGCGCCTTGTCCATGCCCGGAGTATAGGGCGCGCGAGGGCGACTGGAACGCCGCCCTCGCGCCATCGGAAAGGCGGCTTCTAGTGCGGAGGGATAGGGGTGCCGTCGTCCGAAATCGTGAGCCCGTCGGGCTCAGTCTGATGCGATTCTATTTGGTTCGTCGAGGGGCGCTCCAACCAGACCCAGACCGCGTCCCAGGACGCCAAACCAAGACCCATCCACAGGATCAAGAGGGTGATCCGCCTGTTCATCTCGTACCTCCTAGCCGCCTCCCTTCCGGGAGGCTAGGCGACCCACGGATATTACCTTTACATTCTGCTTCGAGTGAGGAAGACTTGCAGTTTAGGAAGCGGTTTTCGGATAGATTCTGAGGCCATCATGAACTTTGGAGACCTCGCAGCAACGCTCGTGGCCGCGGACCCCGTGGGTCAGGCTGGCCGTGTGCTCAGCCGTTTCGTGGCCGCCCTCTCCGCGGAAGGTGGAGCCCTGGTGGCCTGGACCTCCGGGGAGGCGCCTCGCATTCTGGCGGCCAGCAACCTCTCCTTGGACGCGATCCAGGCGATCGCCCCGCTTCTCGAGCGCCACCGCTCCGGGCTCGGTAAGGGCAAACCCGTCACCAGCCGGGCACGCCTTGCCGCGCCGCTCCACGATGGGAAGGAACTGGTCGGCGTGGTGTTCATCCAGGGCGCGAGCTCGCCACGGATCGACTCCCTGCGCCCCTATCTCGTCACGCTCGCCAAGGCCGTTGTGGCGGCATCGCAGCCGCAACTCCCGACGGTCGACCTCGACTCGATCCTGGGCGAGCCCGAGCGGATCACCAAGCGCACCGCCACACTCGAAGTCCTTCAGCGCTCGGGCTGGAACATCGCCGAGGCCTCGCGCCGCCTGGGCGTGACCCGGCGTACGATCTACTTGCGCCTCGCCAAGTGGGGCGTCGAGCGCAAGAAGTTCCCGAAGAGCGCCTTTTCGCCGAGCGAAGAGACATCGTGAACGGTGACGAACTCCTGATTGCGAATGGCGTCCGGTCTGCGATCATCCTCGCGCTCGCGGGGTTGTTCGTCCGGAGGCGAGCCGCGCTCTGCTGGAGCTTCGTCGCATACCTGATGGCCATCCTGGTCTGCAACAGCTTGATCTCGTTCTGGCCGGATCGCTTCTTCCTGCTTTGGTTCTACATCCTCAAGGAGTCGCTGTACGACCTCCTGAAACTGGCGATCGCTGCGGAACTGGCTTTTCGAACGTTCAAGGCCTTCCCGGGCGCGCGCGCGCGCGCGCGCTTGTTGCTGGCGCCACTGGTTGCTGCCCTGGTCGGGGTCCTCCTGCTGAAGGCCCTGCAATCCGACCCCGGCGTAACCGTGCTCCGCCATCACCCGCTGGGGCAGACGGCCACGATCTGGCTATTCGCGGCCATGTCGTTGCTGGCAGTCTGGTTTCACGTGCCCGTGCACCCCTTCCACCGTGCCCTCCTGATGGGCTTCACATCCTATCTGATCGTCTTCGTCTCCCTGCTGAACGTCCTCCGAACGCAGGGCTGGGACCTCATGCGGCAGACGGTCAGCGGCTGGGATACCCGGGCGTATTTGGCGCTCGTCCTCTTCTTTGCCTGGTCGGCCTGGCGCCGGTATGATCGCGTTGCAGTTCCTGCGTCCGCTCCCGTTCCTCTCCCGGAGGCTGCACGGCCATGACCGAGACAATCCTCTGGTTCGGACCTGTACTGGGCCTGTTCGTCCACTGGGCCCTCGGCCGCTACAACTCGCGCAAGGTCGAGCGCGACTGGGAAGAGTTCCGGCGCCTCCGCGACGAGCGCAGCCTCGAGACGCTGAGCTCGATGGTCGAGATCGACCACGAGACGATCGACTTCGACCTGCGCGCCGCCCGCCTCGCGCGCCAGGCCGGCCGCCAGGAGGACGCGATCCGGCTGCTGCGGCTCTCCCAGGACATCATCGAGGACCTGACGCCGGACCGGCTCGAGCGGTTACGCGCGATGACCACGATGATCCGCATGGCCGTGGCCGTGACGCCCGTCGAGCCCGTGGCGGCCGCGCCGTTCAAGACCGTGCGCCTCGGCGCCTTCACCACGGCCGCCCGCCTCCTGCACAGCCTGGTCGTGACGCCGGCCGAGCGGTTCGTGTTCCGGGTCTCGGTGATCTCCGCCGGCTTCCGGATCGCCCTGCGGCTGCTGCGCGGCGCCGCCGACGAGATCTCGACCGGCGCCCGCGCGATCCGGGCCTGGCGCACCTTCGAGAACGGCGCCGAGGACTGGAAGACGCTGGACCGCGAGCACCTCGACACGGCCCGCGCCTTCCTGAGCTCGTTCAGCCTGCGCCCCCGCCCGACACCCGCCGTCTCTCGCGCGCGCTAGCGGTCAGCGCACTCGCTGCAACCGGGGCGGACTCCCGGTTGCAGCGCCATCCCGGCAACTGGTGTATACTTCATATGCGCTTCTGCGGGTCCCTCCCCCGCGGGGGCGCTTCGAGGATCGGGTGGGCATGCACGTCGAGACCGAAGACGGACACGAGGTCCCCCCGGACGCCTTCGGCTGCCTCGGCCAGGCCGGAGACGGCCGGCTGCGGTCCGCGCGCGTCGAGGACGGCCAGCGCGCGAGCCTGCTGTTCGAGCTCTCGAACGGCAGCTCCCTGCTCGCGATCCGGCCGTTCGTCCCGGTGGCGCTGATGGCCAGGGCGGCACCCGAGTCACGCGTGACTCCCGCGCGCTTCTACGTACGTCTCGGCGACGGCCCCGACGCCCGCTGGGTGCCGGCTCGAGTCGTGGTCACCCCCGGCTCCTAGCGGCCCGTTCGGCGCCCGGCTCTGGGCGGCCCCGGCCTGCTACACTCTCGCCCTCCGAACCCAGGCCAGCAGTCCCGGTCTCCCGACATCTCCCAGGGGGGCGCCTTGCCGAAGGTGTTGATCGTCGCGGAACGCGATCTCGTGGGCGAGCTCGGCCAGACCCTTCTCTGGAGCGCGGAGGTCGAGCGGATCGTGGCTTCCTCGCCGGCAGCGGCCTGCGAGATCGCTCCGGCGCTCGCACCGGACCTCGTCGTCATCGAGGCTGCCGACCAGGGGGCGGCTCGGGCCGTGCTGACGCGCCTGCGCGAGACTCCCGGCGCCCGCCGGTCTTCGATCGCGGTCGTCGCGACGCCGGATGCGACATCCGAAGCCGAGTTGCGAGGCGCCGGCGCCAACCTGGTGCTGCGCCCGCCGGTCGATCCCGACGAGTGCGACCGCGCCCTCCGGAGGCTGCTCGCGGTCCCGCGCCGCGTGCGTGCGCGCTTTCCCGTGCGGCTCGGGCGGCGGCTGGCGCCCGGCGCGCCTGCGGTGTCCGGAGTCGCGCTCGACGTGAGCCTCGCGGGCATGCTCGTCGAAGCCTCCGCGGACCTCCGGCCGGGAGAGGCGCTCTCGCTCTCGTTCCGCTTGCCGGGCAGCGAGCTCGATCTCTCGGCGACCGGAGAGGTCGTACGCCGCTCCACGGGTACGGGAGCGGAATGGATTGGGATCCGCTTCCCTTCCCTCGGACAGACCGCGCGCGACGCGATCGAACGCCTGTCCGCCGCGGCCGCGCCGGACCTCTACTTCGGGCGCTACGAGGTCGTCGGCCTGCTGGGCGAGGGAGCGATGGGCTGCGTGTATCGCGCCATCGATCCGCTCGCCGGACGTGCCGTGGCGATCAAGACCCTGAGGCCGGAGCTGCTGGCAGCCGGCGACCGCGACGACTACCTCCGGCGCTTCCGGAGGGAGGCGCAGGCCGCCGCCCAGCTCGTGCATCCGAACATCGTGACGATCTTCGACGTCGGGCACGACTACTTCGTGATGGAGCTGCTCGATGGCCAGACGCTCCAGTCGCTGCTGCGCGAGCGGGGACGCCTCGACCCGGCCGAGGCCCTGGCGCTGCTGCGCCCGGTGGCCGAGGCGCTCGACCACGCGCACCGGCTCGGCGCCATCCACCGGGACGTCAAGCCGGCCAACATCATGGTGCTGATGGACGGCCGCACGAAGGTGATGGACTTCGGCATCGCGCACCTGAGCTCGGCGGGGCGGAGCGCGTCGGGCCAGGTCTTCGGCTCCCCCGGCTACATGGCGCCCGAGCAGCTCGAGAGCCGCGCGGTCCCGGCCTCCGATCTCTTCGCGCTCGCGGTGGTGGCCTACGAGACCCTGAGCGGCCGGAACCCGTTCGACGGCGGCAGCATCTCGTCGACGCTGTTCAAGGTCGTGAGCGAGCGCCCGCCGCCAGTCACCGCGATCGACCCGCAACTGCCGTCCAGCTACGACCAGGTCTTCTTCCGCGCGCTCGCGAAGCAGCCCGAGGCGCGCTTCGCGTCGGCGTCGGCTTTCCTCGACGCTCTCGGCCAGGCGCGCGCGCCCGAACACGTCGCCCCCGCGCCGCCGCCCGCGGCGCCCGCAGCCCAGCAACCCGAATGGGCCAGCAAGCGGACGCTGCGCCTCCGCAGCCCCTGGTCGCAGGTCGGGGAGATCGCGCGCCGGCTCTGGGCCCGCGTCAGCGGCTCCTGAGACTTCTGCCGGCAGCCGTCAAGGCGTGACGACGCGGAGCGCGTCCGCGAGCTCCCGGAGCTTCGCCTTCAGCCTGCGCGCGTTCTCGGGACCGAGCCGCAGCAGGTGCTTCTGCGCGGGCGCGAGGCCCTCGAGCCTCGGGTCCACGAACTCGTAGACGAGGTGGGGCTTCTTCACAGGCCGCAGCTCCACCTCGCCCTCCGGGACGGGGGTGTCGAGGAGCAGCCGGATCGCCTGGTCGAGCGTGGCGGAGAAGCGCCCGCCGGGCGCGCCGAGCTCGGCGTGGGCCGCGTCTAGCAGCGTCTCGAGCTCGCGGTACGCCCGTGCGCAGGCCCCGGCGTCGAGCGACGAGACGACCGCCACGATCCCGTCGTAGCGGGCGTAGCTGCGGCGGTCGATCAGGACCCGACCCCGTGTCGCCACCACCGCGAAACCGGCCTTCGGAGTCAGGAAATCGAGGGAGGCGCGCGGGGACTCCCCCTCCGCCACGCTGCCAACCGCCGCCACGAAGCGGCGCACCAGGCCCTCGACGCTCAGCCAGACCGCGAACTGGGAGTGGCTCGAGAGGCCCCGGAGCAGCCCGCGGACGGCCTCGTCACTCTCGTCCAGCAGCCGCGGGTCGGCGGGCGAGGCGGGCGCGGCCGGCGACAGGGCGGCGTCCTGCCGCGGCGCGGGCGAAGGCACGGCCTCTACGCGGGGACGCAGGAGCAGGTAGCCGGCCGCCCCTAGCCCCGCGACGAGCAGGCCCCCGATGAGCCAGAGGCCCGCGCGCGGCGGGCTCGGCTCGGAGAAGGGATCGGCCGCTCGAGGCGGCTCGTCCGGCGCGCGAAGATCCAGATCGTCGAGGTCGCCCATCGCTCACCCGATCGCGGGGCGCGCCCCGCTCAGTCGTCCCTCCTGCGCGCGACCATCACGGTGACGTCGTCCTCCCACGGCTTGCCGTCGCCGAAGGCCGCCGCCGAGTCGATCAGGCGGTCGAGCAGAGCCTGGGCGGGCGCGCCGAGGTTGTCCTGCACGAGCTTCTTGAGACGCTCCTCGCCCAGCATCTCGCCGTGCGCGTCGCGCCGCTCGACGATGCCGTCGGTGACGAGCACCAGAGCGTCCCCGGGGTCCATGCGGATGATGCCCCGCCGAAAGCGCGCGTTCGGCAGCGGCCCGATCACGGTGCCGCCCGCGCGCAGCTCCAGGATCCGGTCGCTGCGGAACAGCAGCGGCGGCTGGTGCCCCGCGTTGATGTACGACAGGTTCCCGTTCGACTCGAGCTCGCCGTAGAAGGCCGACACGTAGCGGCTCGAGAGGTTGCTGCGGTGGATCACGCGGTTCAGCTTGCCGAACACGTACTCGACGCGCAGGTGCTTCTCGATTCCCATGCGCAGGCCGGTCACCACGTCGCGCACCAGCAGCGCAGCGGGCAGGCCGTGGCCGCAGGCATCGCCGATCGCGAAGCCGAGCATCTCCCGGGTGCGGGTGACGAAGTCGCAGAAGTCGCCGCCGACCTCGTCGGCGGGTATCGAACGGCTCGCGATGTCGAAGCCTGCCAGCGCAGGCGGCGGCTCCCGCAGCAGGCTCTCCTGGATTTCCGTCACCTGCCGCGTGCCCTGGCGGGCCCGCTCCTCCAGCAGCTGCAGGCCGAGGCCCGTCCTCAGGACGTTGAGCGCGAAGTCGACGGCCTCCCGGCTCCAGTCGTCCTCGAGCAGGAAGAACAGCACGCGCCGGTGGGGCCGGCGGCCGATCGCCACGGCGGCGGCTGGCGCGGCTGCCCGAATCACCCCTTCGCTCCAGGGGGGCTCTGCCTCCTCCGGGCACCCGAAGATGTAGACGCCGTGCTGGAGCACCAGCCGCAGCGAAGAGTTCGTGCCCGCGACCTGGTCCTTCAGCGCCTCGCCGCCGACGCGCTGCACCAGCTCGAAGCCGTCACGGCGCTCCGCGTACATTCCGACCGAGGCGAGACGCAGGTCCACGCGCAGGGCGTGGAAGACCTCTTCGATCAGGGCTTCCAGCCGCTGCGCTCCCGACAGCGGCCGCTCGAGCTTGCCGAGGAGCCCGTGCAGGCTGGTGGCGACGGCCGTGGTCATGGGCGAGGTCATCGAGAAGACCAACCCGCCCACCCTATCCCCGGGTCTCAGGCCGGGGTGTGACCTGCGTCACGGGCGCTTTTGGACGCGGCAGGCTGAGGTTGGTAGGCCGTGTGGGGATCGAACCCACGACACCCTGCTTAAAAGGCAGGCGCTCTACCACTGAGCTAACGGCCTAACGGAAGATCGTAGCACCGCTCGTCGCGAGCCGCCCCGGAACCGGCCTCAGAAGAACCAGGAGGCGATCGCGCTGGATCCGCGCAGGATGGTGTCGTGCCGCTCGGGACCGGTCGAGACGATGCCGATCTCGCAGCCCGACAGCTCCGCCAGGCGGTCGACGTAGGCCCTGGCGTTGGCCGGCAGCAGGTCGATCTCGCGCAGGCCCGCCGTCGCGGCCTGCCAGCCCGGCAACGTCTCGTAGACCGGGCGACAGGCGGCCAGCACCCCGAGGTCGGCCGGCATCTCCTGGATCCGCTCGCCCTCGTGCTCGTAGCCGATGCAGACCGGGATCTCGGGCAGCGCGTCGAGCACGTCGAGCTTGGTCAGCGCCAGCGCTTCGAAGCCGTTGACGCGCACCGCGTAGCGGACGACCACCGCGTCGAACCAGCCGCAGCGGCGCGGGCGGCCCGTGGAGGCCCCGTACTCGCCGCCGCGATCCCTGATCTCCTGCTCGAGCGTGCCGCCGATCTCGGTCGGCAGCGGCCCGGCGCCGACCCGCGTGGTATACGCCTTCGCGATTCCCAGGGCACCGTCGATCCGCTGCGGCGGGATGCCGAGGCCGGCAGCGACTCCCCCCGCCACCGCGGACGACGAGGTGACGTAGGGATAGCTGCCGTGGTCCACGTCGAGCAGCGTCGCCTGCGCCCCTTCGAAGAGGAGCGAGTAGCCCTGCGCCATCGCGTGATGCAGGACGAGCGAAGCGTCCCGGATCCGCGGCCGCCAGCGCTCGCCGAAGCCGCCCAGCTCCAGCGCGAGCGCGCCCCAGTCGATCTCGGGAGCGACCCCCGCGCCGCGACACAGCTGCTCGTAGTGCCGGCGCGGCTCTTCGAGACGCTGCGGCAGCGCCTCGGGGCGCAGCAGGTCGCCCATGCGCAGCGAGCGACGCGCCGCCTTGTCTTCGTAGGCTGGCCCGATCCCGCGCAGCGTGGTGCCGATCCGCCGCTCGCCGCGCTGCTCCTCGGCCAGCTTCTCGAGCGCCCGGTGGTGCGGCAGGATCAGCGCCGCCCGATCCGAGATCACCAGGTTCTCGCCGACCGCGACGCCGGCCGCCGCCAGCTCCGCGACCTCCCTCTCGAGCGCCCAGGGGTCGATCACCATGCCGTTGCCCATCACGCACAGGACGCCCTCGTGGAGGACGCCCGTGGGCACCAGATGCAGCACGTGCTTGGCCTCGCCCACGCGCACCGTGTGGCCGGCGTTGTGGCCGCCGTTGTAGCGGGCGACCACCTGCACGCGCTCGCCCAGCAGGTCGACGATCTTGCCCTTGCCCTCGTCACCCCACTGGGCGCCCGCGATCACGATGTTCGGCATTCTGGGGACGGCTCCCGGCCTCCGGCGCCTGCCCTGGTCCTGGGGGGTGAAGGTGGGGCGGCTACTCGCCCGCCGCCAGCGGCTCGTTCGAGACCTGGGGCGCTTCAGCGAACGTGTAGCTGCAGTCCGCGACCTCGCGCAGGTCCTGCGGGTGCAGCGGGAACAGCCGGCACTGGGCGAAGCGTTGCTCGTAGATGCGGCAGGTGTACTGGCCCTCGGCGTCCGTGCCGAGGAAGGGGCAGCGGAAGAGGATCTTGCAGCAGGCGCCACAGCGGTTGCACTCGCCCTGGCGCCGGGAGAGCAGCGCGTCGGTGTCCTGGACGGTCAGCTTGGCCTGCACGAACCGGCGCAGCTTGCCGCGCAACTGGATGCCCATCAGGGCGACGTCTGCCATCTCGATCCCATCCTCCGTCGGTACGGGTGAAAGCGCGGGGAGTGTACCGTCCGGGAGGCCGCACGGCAAGACGAGAGCGCGATCACCGGATGCTATAGTCGCGCCAGCCTTGGAGATTCTCGACGGAGGCGGGCTGTCCCTGGAGTCCCTGGCCGCCATCGCCCGCGGCGGAGCGGGCGTCTCGCTCGCCCCGGCGGCCCGAGCCTCGGTGGCGCGGGCGCGTGGGGTGGTCGACGCCGTGGTGGCGCGGGGCGACGTCGTCTACGGCGTCAACACCGGCTTCGGCAACTTCGCGACGGTCCGGATCCCCGACGACAAGCTCCGCGAGCTGCAGCTCAACCTGGTGCGCAGCCACGCGGCCGGCGTCGGGCCGCCGCTGGACGAGCCCGCCACGCGAGCGCTGATGGCGCTGCGCGCCAACGTCCTGGCGAAGGGCATGAGCGGCGTGCGCCCGGAGACGCTCGAGCTGCTGCTGGGGATGCTGAATGCCCGGCTGCATCCGGTCGTGCCCAGCCAGGGCTCGGTCGGGGCGAGCGGCGATCTGGCCCCCCTGGCCCACCTGGCGCTCGCCCTGGTCGGCGAAGGCGAGTGCCACCTGGGCGGCCGGCGCCTGCCGGTGAGCGCCGCCCTCGCGCAGGCCGGCCTGCGCCCCGTGGCGCTCCACGCGAAGGAAGGCCTCGCTCTCATCAACGGAACGCAGCTGATGACCGCGATCGCGGGCCTCGCGGCCTTCGACGCCGCCCGCCTCGCGCGCGCCGCCGACGTGATCGGCGCGCTCAGCCTCGACGCTCTGAAGGGCACCGACGCGGCCTTCGACCCGCGCATCCACGCGGCGCGCCCGCACCCGGGCCAGCTGGCCTCGGCCGGCAACCTGCGCCGCCTGCTGGCGGCGAGCGCCGTGCGCGAGTCTCACCGCGACTGCGGCCGCGTGCAGGACGCCTACAGCCTGCGCTGCATCCCGCAGGTCCACGGCGCCGCGCGCGACGCGCTCGCCTACGTCACGCGCACGCTCGAGATCGAGATGAACTCGGCCACCGACAACCCGATGGTCTTCGCGGAGACGCAGCAGCTCGTCTCGGGCGGCAACTTCCACGGTGAGCCGGTGGCGATCGCCGCCGACGTGCTGGCGATCGCGGCGGCCGAGCTGGGGGCCATCAGCGAGCGCCGCATCGAACGGCTGGTGAACCCGGCGCTGTCCGACCTGCCCGCCTTCCTGACCCGCGAGGGCGGCCTGCGCTCGGGGCTGATGATCCCGCACGTGACGGCCGCGGCGCTCGCCTCCGAGAACAAGACGCTGGCCCACCCGGCGAGCGTCGACTCGATTCCCACCTCCGCCAACAAGGAAGACCACGTCTCGATGGGCGTCGGGGCGGCGCGCAAGGCGGCTCAGGTCGCCGCCAACACGGCGCGGATCCTGGCCGTGGAGCTGATCGCCGCCTGCCAGGCGCTCGAGTTCCTGCGCCCGCTCACCACGTCGGCTCCGCTCGAGGCCGTCCACGCGCTGGTTCGCCAGCGCGTGCCGCCCTATGACGCCGACCGCTCGCTCGCGGCCGAGATCGAGGCCGTCGCGGCCAGCATCCTGGGGGGCGAAGTGGAGGCGGCGGCCACCGCGGTTTGCGGTAGGCTGGATTGACGATGCGGCTGCCACGTCTGGACGAGCTGTCTCCCGCCCTGCTGGACGCGGTCGCGCTCGGCGCCCTGGTCGGCTTCGTGCTGGCCGCCTGGTCCGCGCGCGGAAGCGTCGCCGGCACGCTGCTGTTCGTGGTCTTCGGCCTCTCGGTCGCGGGCCTGCGCCTCGCCCAGGTACTCGCGGCCCGGCGCGCCGGAACCGGCCGGCACCACACGCGGCCGCACGGCCGCCGCGCCGGCTCGCCCTTCGACCTCGCGAAGGACAACTCCCACAAGCACCAGAAATACCTGATGTGACGACGACCAGCGCCCCAGTCTCGAGAGTCGTGCGCGCCCCGCGGGGCACCGAGATCTCCTGCCGCTCCTGGCAGCAGGAGGCCGCCCTGCGCATGCTGATGAACAACCTCGACCCGGAGGTGGCCGAGCGGCCGCAGGACCTCGTGGTCTATGGCGGCATCGGGCGCGCCGCACGCAACTGGGAGTGCTTCGACGCGATCGTGAGCGCGTTGAAGGCGCTGGGCGACGACGAGACGCTGCTCGTGCAGTCGGGCAAGCCCGTCGGCGTCTTCCGCACCCACGAGGACGCCCCGCGCGTGCTGATCGCGAACTCCAACCTGGTGCCGGCGTGGGCGAGCTGGGAACACTTCTACGAGCTCGACCGCAAGGGCCTGATGATGTACGGCCAGATGACCGCGGGCTCCTGGATCTACATCGGCACCCAGGGCATCCTGCAGGGCACCTACGAGACCTTCGCGGAAGCGGCGCGCCAGCACTTCGGCGGCTCGCTCAAAGGCCGGCTGGTGCTGACCGCCGGCCTCGGCGGGATGGGCGGCGCCCAGCCGCTGGCCGCGACGATGAACGAGGGCGTGCTGATCGGAGTCGAGGTGGACCGCCAGCGCATCCAGCGGCGGCTCGAGACCCGCTACCTCGACGAGATGGCGACCCGCCTCGACGAGGCGCTGGCTCGGGCGCGCAAGGCTCAGGCCGCGGGGCGCGCGCTGTCGATCGGGTTGCTGGCCAACGCCGCCGACGTGATCCCCGAGCTCGCCCGGCGCGGCATCGTGCCGGACATGTTGACGGACCAGACGAGCGCGCACGACCCGTTGAACGGCTACGTCCCGAACGGCCTCAGCTACGACGCGGCGCTCGCCCTGCGCGCGAGCGACCCCACACGCTACATGGCCGAGGCCCGCCGCAGCATGGGCGAGCACGTGCGCGGCATGCTGGCCCTGATGCGCGCGGGCGCCGTCACCTTCGACTACGGCAACAACATCCGCGCCGAGGCGCAGAAGGCCGGCGTCGAGGACGCCTTCGCGTTTCCGGGCTTCGTGCCGGCCTTCATCCGGCCGCTCTTCTGCGAAGGCAAGGGGCCGTTCCGCTGGGCCGTGCTCTCAGGCGACCCGAAGGACCTGGCCGTCACCGACGACGCGGTGCTCGAGAGCTTCCCGCAGGACGTCGCCCTGCGCCGCTGGATCACGCTCGCGCGCGAGCGGGTTGCGTTCCAGGGACTGCCCGCCCGCATCTGCTGGCTCGGCTACGGCGAGCGCGCGAAGCTGGGGCTCGTCTTCAACGAGCTCGTCCGCAGCGGGCGCGTCAGCGCGCCGATCGTGATCGGCCGCGACCACCTCGACGCCGGCTCCGTGGCCTCGCCCAACCGCGAGACCGAGGCGATGCGCGACGGCTCCGACGCGGTCGCGGACTGGCCGATCCTGAACGCGCTGCTGAACGCCGTCTCCGGCGCCACCTGGGTCAGCTTCCATCACGGCGGCGGCGTCGGCATGGGCTATTCGCTGCACGCCGGCATGGTGATCGTCGCCGACGGCTCCGAGCGCGCCGCGCGGCGGCTCGAGCGCGTGCTGACGGCCGACCCGGGCACCGGCGTCATGCGCCACGCGGACGCGGGCTATCCTCGCGCGATCGAGGTCGCCCACCAGCGCGGCGTGCGGCTGCCGATGCTGCCGCCCCGCTGATGCCCGGCGCGCTCGTCCCGCGCCCGGCGCTGCTGGCGGCGTTGCGGGAGCGGGCGCTGCGCCCGGCGCCGCTGCTGCTCGCCGGCCCGCCCGGCGCCGGCAAGACGACGCTGCTCGCCTGGCTCGCGGGCGAGCTCGAACGCCAGGGAGCCGCTCCGGTCTACCTCGATCTCTTCGGCGCCGCCTCGTCGCCCGCAGCTTTCGTCGAGGCCGCGCTCGACGCGCTGCCCGCCGGACGCTTCGCCGAGCGGCTGGGCGAGGCGCAGGCGCTGCGCTCGCTGGCCGCGGCGGGGCGAGCGCAGGCGGCCGAGGCGGTGCTCGGCGTGCTGCGCCTGCTGGCAGCGCTCGAGGCGAGCGACGGCCGGCCGGTGGTGCTGCTGCTCGACGAGCCGACCGAGATCCGCTCGCTCGCCTACTTCAAGGGGCTGCGCGAAGTCCAGGCCGCGCTCGCCGACGCGCTCTCTCGCCGGCGCTCCGGAACCGTGGTCGCCACCAGTTTCCCCACCCAGTCTACGGCCTTCCTGCCGTTCGAGCGGCAGGACGTTGCGCCGCTCTCGGCCGCCGAGATCGGCGCCGTCGTGCCCGGCCCTCGCGGGCGCGACCTGTTGCGCGGGTCCTTCGGCTGGGCCTACGCCGTGCGCGCGCTGGCCGAGACCGGAGGCGACGTGCGCGCGGCGTGGCAGCACGAGATGCAGCAGGGCGGGCGGCTCGAGGCCGCCTGCCGCGGCACCTACGAGAGCCTGCTGCTGCGCAGCCGCGGCTACGGCATGTCGAAAGCCCTGCTCGCCCAGGTGGCGCTGCGCGAGGGCCAGAACCTGACCGAGCTGTACCGCCGCGTGCGGCGCTCGCCGGGCGCCACCCGCGACTACCTCGGCTGGCTCCTCGGCGTCGACGTGCTGCGCAGCGAGCGCAAGCGCTACTTCTTCAGCGACGGGCTGCTGCGCCTCTGGCTGCTGCTGCACTGCCGGGGCCGGCTAGCCCGGGCGAGGGACGTCGAGCAGGCGGCCGAAGCGCTTTTCGCGCCGGCGGGCGCGGCCGAGGCGGCGCTGCCCGAGGCCCCCGAGGCGGTCGGCGCGGGCGCCGCCCGGGAACTCGCCGCGGCGGCGGACCGGCTGCGAAGGGACAGCCTGATCGAGATCGACTGAGGCAGGCCGGGCGCCCGGGGCGCGGGATCAGGCCAGGTGGGGCGTCAGCAGCTTCACCAGGTTGTCGCGCGTCAGCAGCCCCACGCGCTGCTCGACCACCTGCCCGCCCTTGATCAGCAGCAGCGTCGGCAGCGTGCGCACGTCGTACTGCATGGGGACGTTCTCGTTCTCCTGGACGTCCAGCTTCCCAACCTTCAGCCGGCCGGCCAGCTCGCTCGCGATCGACTCGACGATCGGTGACAGCGTCCTGCACGGCACGCACCAGCCTGCCCAAAAGTCGATCAGCACCGGCTCGCGCGAGCCCATCACCTCGCTCGCCCAGTTCGCGTCGTTCAGCTCCAGCACCTTGTCGGACATCGCTCGCCAGCTCTCCTCGTTCCCCCGCCAGTCTACCCGGCCCTAAGCCTTCTGCGCGGCCTGCGCATAGACCCGCAGGTACTCGCGCGCCTGGTGCTGCCAGGAGAAGTCCCGAGCCATCCCATTGCGCTGGAGGAGCTTCCAGCCATGCGGCTCCGCGTAGGCGGCGAGCGCCTGATCGATCGCCCAGAGCAGGCCGGTGCCGTCGGCGGTGTCGAAGCGGAACCCGGTCCCCGACCCCGAGGCGGAGTTCCAGGGCTCGACGGTGTCGACCAGCCCCCCGGTGCTGCGGACGATCGGCACCGTGCCGTAGCGCAGGCTGTACATCTGCGTCAGGCCGCAGGGCTCGAAACGCGACGGCATCAGCACCATGTCCGCGCCCGCCTCGACCTGATGCGCGAGCGCGTTGTCGTAACCGAACTGCACCGCGAAGCGCGAGGGATCCTGCGCGGCCAGGTGCCGGAGGCCCGCCTCGACCTCCGGCTCGCCCTGCCCGAGCACGACCAGGCGCAGCGGCCGGCGCACCACGTCCCACCAGGCATCGGCCAGGATGTCGATGCCCTTCTGGTGCACCAGGCGCGAGACGACGCCCACGAGAGGCAGCGCGGGCTCCTCGGGCAGGCCCAGCCGCCGCAGCAGGTCCGCCTTGCAGGCGGCCTTGCCCGAGAGATCGCGGGCCGTGTAGTTGACCGCAATGTGCGGATCGTGAGCGGGATCCCACTCCTCGTAGTCGACGCCGTTCAGGATCCCCACGAAGTCGGCCTCGCGCGCCTTCAGGATGCCCTCGAAGCCGTAGGCCAGCGCCGGCGTCGTCAGGTCGCGCGCGTACTGCGGCGAGACCGTGGTGGGGATCTCCGAGAACAGCACGCCGCCCTTCAGGTAGCTGGTCCGCCCGTGGAACTCGAGCGCCTCGCGGCTGGCGAGGTTCCACGGCAGCCCGAGCAGCCCCAGGGTGTCGTTCGGGAAGTTGCCCTGATAGGCGATGTTGTGGATCGTGAAGACGCTGGGGCAGCGGTGCAGCGTCGGATCGTCCCAGTAGAACGACTTCAGGTAGACGGGCAGCAGCCCCGTCTGCCAGTCGTTCGCGTGGAAGAGGTCCGGACGCTCGCCGCGGCTGCGGAAGTACTCGAGCACCGCGCGCGCGAAGAACCCGAACCGCAGCCGGTTGTCCTCGAAGTCGCCGCCGTTCCCGTACGGCCCGCCCCAGCGGTCGAAGAACGGCGGGTGCTCGACGAAGACCGTCTCGACGTTGCGGCTCTCCTTGCGTACGTAGAAGCCGGCTGAGCGCGGCAGCCCGTCGACCGGCACGTGCACCGAGCCAGCGAACTCGCCGGGCGGAAAGGCGATCGACCCGTAGCGCGGCACGAACACGCTCACGCGGTGCCCGAGCTTGCCGAGCGCCTTCGGCAGCGCCGCCGCCACGTCGGCGAGGCCGCCGGTCTTGACGTAGGGCACCAGCTCGGACGCCGCGAACGCGATGCGCAGCTTGCGAGACATGCCGCTCAGGCTAGCAGAAGGTCTGCTAGCCTCGCGAGAGACATGCCGCGCCGTCTCGGTCAGCACTTCCTGCGCCCGGCTTCCGTCGAGAAGCTCGTCCGCCTGATCGACCCGCGGCCCGACGACGCGTTCCTGGAGATCGGCCCCGGCGCCGGAGCGCTGACGCTGCCGCTCGCCGCTACGGCGCGCGAGGTCGTGGCGGTGGAGCTGGACACCGCGCTCGCCCGCGAGCTGGCTGCCCGCCTGCCCCCGAACGCCCGCGTCGTCACGGCCGACGCGCTCGGCGCCGACCTCGAGGGCCTGGTCCCGGGGTCGGGGCGGCTGCGACTGGTGGGCAACCTGCCCTACTACGTGTCGAGCCCCCTCCTGCGCCGCCTGCTGGAGCTGCGCGGCCGCGCCTTCGACCTGCACGCGATGCTGCAGGAGGAGGTGGCCGACCGCGTCGCTTCGCCGCCCGGATCGAAGGCCTACGGCGTGCTCTCCGTGCTGTTCGGCCTGTGGGCGGAACTCGACGTGCCGCTGCGCTTTCCTCCCGCGTCCTTCTCCCCACCCCCGAAGGTCGAATCGGCCGTGCTGCGGGCGCGCTTTCGGCGCGCGCCCCTGGCGGCGGTCGACGACCCCGGCGGGTTCGAGCGGCTGGTCCATCGCGCCTTCGCCCACCGCCGCAAAACCCTTGAAAACAACCTGCAAGATAGCTATCCTAACCTCAAGGAAAACTTGAGGTTGCTCAAGATCGAGGGGATGCGGCGTGCGGAGACCCTATCGATAGTGGAGTTCGCCCGCCTGGCCGAACGCTTGAGCGCCCGCTGAGGGCCGTCGTCGATGCTGTCTAAGTCGCTTCGCGTCATCGCCTTGGGCGGACTGGGCGAGTTCGGCCTGAACGCGCTCGTGCTCGAGTGCGGCGGCGAGATGCTGCTCGTGGATGCGGGCGTGCAGTTCGCTTCGGCGGAGATGCCCGGCGTCGATTCGATCGTCCCCGATTTCGCCTACCTGTCCGAACGGGCCGATCGCCTGCGCGGAATCCTGCTCACCCACGGCCACGAGGACCACATCGGGGCGCTCGCCTTCGCGCTGCAGGCCGCGCCGGCCCCCGTCTACGGCAGCCGCCTCACGCTCGAGCTCGCGCGGCGCCGCCTCCGAGAGCGAGGCCTGAGCGCGGACCTGCGCACGCTTCACCCGGACGTGGCCGTCGAGATCGGGCCTTTCCTCGTTCACCCGATCCGCGTCGCGCACAGCGTGCTCGATTCCCTCGCGCTGGCGATCGAGACGCCGGCGGGCCTCGTCGTCACCAGCGGCGACTTCAAGATCGACGCGAACGCGCCGCCCGAGGAGCGGACCGATCTCGCCGCCTTGGCTCGCTTCGGCGAACAGGGCGTCCTGCTGCTCCTGGCCGACAGCACGAACGCCGAGACGCCGGGGTACACCGGCGGCGAGGACGACGTGATCCCCGCCTTCGAGGAGGTGCTGGCACGCGCCCGGGGCAAGGTCGTGGTGTCGTGCTTCGCGACCTCGATCCCCCGCCTGCAGCGCGTCGCCGATCTCGCGATCGCGCGCGGCCGGGCCGTCGCCTTCGCCGGCCGCCGCATGATCGACAACGCGCTCGCCGCCCAGGACCTCGGGCTGCTCCGGATCCCCGAGGGCCGCCAGGTCACGGCACAGGGTGCCGCCAGCCTGCCGCCGGCGTCGCAGCTCGTGTTCGCCTCGGGCTCGCAGGGCGAGCCGCTGTCGGCCCTCGCGCAGATCGCCCTCGGCGAGCGGGAGGACGTCTCGGTCGGGCTGGGCGACACCGTGGTGCTCTCCGCGCGCGTGATCCCAGGCAACGAGCGCGCCGTCTCGCGCCTGATCGGCAACCTGATGCGCCGCGGCTGCGAGGTGGTCCACCCCGGCACGGCGCGCGTCCACGTCTCCGGCCACGGCAGCCGCGGCGACCTGGCGGAGCTCGTGCGCCTGGTGCGGCCGCGCTTCCTCGTGCCGATCCACGGGGAGTACCGCATGCTCGCGCAGCTGCGGCGCTTCGTGGCCTCCGAGGGCCTGCTGGCGGCGGACGCGGTGCAGGTGTGCGAGGACGGCGACGTGCTCGAGGTCTCCTGCGAAGGCGCCGCCAAGCTGCCGCGCGTGCCCGCCGGCCGCGTCCTGCTCGACCGCTCCGGCAGCGGCGAGGTCGAGGACGTGGTCCTGCGCGACCGCCGCCACCTTTCGTTCGACGGCATCGTGGTGCCGGTCGTCGTGCTCGACCGGCAGACGGGCCGCGTCGAGCGCGCGCCTGAGATCGTGACGCGGGGAGTGCTCGACGAGAACGGCCGCGCCGAGATGCTCGAGGAGGCGGAGCGGCTCGTGGTGCAGGCTGCGGAGGCCGGCCCCAGCGGCGAGCCGCACGACCCGGCGCAGGCGCGCGAGCGGGTGCGCAGCGAGCTGCGGCGCTTCTTCCGGCGCCGCGGCCAGCGGCGGCCGATGGTGATCCCCGTCGTGATGGAAGTCTAGGGAGGACGATGGCCACCCCGAGCAGTCGATCCACGCGCTTCGCCGAGTTCATGGGCCTGGTGGCCTTCGCGCTGGCGCTGATGCTGCTGATCGCCCTGGCGACCTACAACCCGCAGGATCCGGCGCCCTTCTTCAAGGCCGGAGCCGACGGGCCGGCGCGCAACTTCATCGGCCCGGTGGGCGCCTTCTTCGCGGAGCTGCTGATTCCGCAGCTGTTCGGCATGGCCGCCGTGCTGCTGCCCGTGGTGCTCGGCGTCGCGGGCTGGAAGCTGTTCTGGTGCAGGCCGATCGAGGCGCCCTACACCAAGCTCGTCGGCCTGACGCTGCTGCTGCTCTCGCTGACGGCCTTCCTCAGCCTGTCCTTCGACGCCGTCACGATCGAGAGCCAGCGGGTGCGGGCCGGAGGCGCCGTCGGCGAGCTGCTGTCGGCTCTGCTGATCTCCAGCTTCAACCGCCCCGGCGCCTTCATCCTGGTGGCGACCGGCGTGTTCGTGGCCGTGATCCTGTCGACGCAGTTCTCGTTCTCGGCGTTCCTGCGCGCGGCCGCCCTGCTGCTGCAGGAGCGCCTGCGCTCGCTGCAGACGAGCTGGGCGCGTTTCCGAGAGACGCGGCGCAAGGAGAGGATGCGGCGCGAGGTGCTGAAGAAGCACGGCCAGGGCGGTCTGCTGCCACGGGTGCGAGCCGTGCGCGGCGAGGCCGATCCGCTCGACGAGGACTTCGTGGTCTCGGAGCCGGAGCGCGAGGACGTGATCGCGGACCTCGACCTCGCCGACGAGCCGCAGCCGGCGGTCGCAGGTGCTCCCGCGACGAAGCCCAGGCTCTCGCTGCCGCGGCCGACGCAGAAGCCGCTCAGCCTGACGCTGCCGCAGCTCGATCCCGGACCGGAAGACGACGGCGAGGCGGAGGCCAGGCCGCGCGCGAAGCGGCGCAAGCCCGGCAGCGTCGCCGGCGTCGCCGCGGGCCTGCCCGCGTCCGAGCTGCTGAACCCCTCGTCGGGCAGCTTGAGCCTCGACCAGAACCGGCTGTTCGAGAAGGGACGCACGCTGCAGTCGAAGTGCGGCGAGTTCGGCGTGATGGGCGCGGTCAAGGAGATCCGCCCGGGGCCCGTGGTGACGACCTACGAGTTCAAGCCCGACGCCGGCGTCAAGTACTCGAAGATCGTCGGCCTCGCCGACGACCTGGCGCTGGCGCTCGAGGCGGAGTCGATCCGGATCGACCGCGTCTCCGGCAAGAGCCACGTGGGCATCGAGATCCCGAACGACGTGCGCGAGACGATCCTGCTGCGCGAGATCGTCGAGTCCGACGCCTTCCAGCGCGCCTCGGGCCGGCTGACGCTCGCCCTCGGCAAGGGCGTCAACGGCGACCCGATGGTCGCCGACCTCGCGCAGATGCCGCACCTGTTGATCGCGGGCGCCACCGGCCAGGGCAAGAGCGTCGGGCTCAACTGCATGATCGCCAGCCTGCTGATGAAGGCGACGCCCGACGAGGTCCGCCTGATCCTGATCGACCCGAAGCGGCTCGAGCTCGGCGTCTACGAGGACATCCCCCACCTGCTGACGCCGGTCGTCACCGACCCGAAGATCGCGTCGAACGTGCTGAAGTGGGCGGTCACCGAGATGGAGCGCCGCATCCGGCGCCTCGCGTCCGAGGGCGTCCGCAACATCGAGCAGTTCAACAACATCGTGCGCGCGGAGAAGGTCCGGCCGGGCGAAGGCGAAGAGCCGGTCAAGCCCCTCCACTACATCGTGATCATCATCGACGAGCTGGCCGACCTGATGATGGTCTCCTCGCACGAGGTCGAGGAGGCGATCACCCGCCTCGCGCAGATGGCGCGCGCCGTCGGCATCCACCTGATCCTGGCGACGCAGCGGCCCTCGGTGGACGTGCTGACCGGCCTGATCAAGGCCAACTTCCCCTCCCGCATCTCGTTCAAGGTGTCGGCGCGCGTCGACAGCCGCACCATCCTGGACTCGATCGGCGCCGAGCACCTGCTGGGCAAGGGCGACATGCTGTTCCTGCCGCCCGGCAGCGCGCGGCTCGTGCGCATCCACGGCGCCTTCGTCACGGAGCAGGAGATCGCGCGCGTCACCGAGCATTTGCGCCAGACGGCCGCCCCCGTCTACGACCACAGCGTCGGCAAGGCGGAGAAGAGCGAGAAGGAGGCCCTCGAGGCCGAGGACCGCGACGAGCTGTTCGACGAGGCGGTGCGCTTCGTGGTGCAGAGCGGCCAGGCCTCCACCAGCATGCTGCAGCGCCGCTTCCGGATCGGCTTCTCGCGAGCCGGGCGGCTGGTGGACATGATGGAGCGCGACGGGATCGTCGGGCCCGCCGACGGCTCGAAGGCGCGTGAGATCCTGGTGGCCGCCGACTACTACGCGGCGGTCGACGCCTGGCCCAAGTGAGGGGATGGCCTTCGCGCGCCTGATCGCGACAGGCCTCGCGCTCGGCGCGTTCCTGGCCCAAGGCTCGCTCGCGACGGTGTCGGCCGCGGCCGCGGCGCGCCGGCCCTCCGCGCAGGCGCGCCCCGACAGGACGCTCTACACGGAGGCGCAGGCCGCGCTGGCCCGCCTCAAGGCCAGCCCGGCGCGGCTCGCCCGCCGCCCGGAGTGGGAGCGGGTCGCGCTCGCCTTCCGCAAGGTCGTGCTGTCCTATCCGCGCAGCGGCTACTGCGACAACGCCCTGCTGGCCGCCGGCGATCTCTACCGCCAGATGGCGCGGCGCTTCGAGTCGCCTCGCGACGCGGACGAGGCGATCCGCAACTACAACCTGCTGGTGGCGGAGTACCCCTCGAGCAGCCTGGGCGAGCAGGCGCTCCACAACGCGTTCGAGATGGCCCGCGCGTCCGGCGACGCCAAGCGGACGACGGCCGCGGCCCGGGCGTACCTCGAGGCCTATCCCGAATCGCGCCGCGCGGCCGCGGTCAAGCAAGCCGCCCGGCCGAAGCGGCAGAGCCCCCCGCCGAAACGGGCGCCGGCCGCCAGGCCCGCCGCTCCCGCCGAGTTGGCCGCCGATCCGGACGCGCTGCCGACGCCGCCCCCGCCCGGCCTGACCCAGGTCTTCAACCTGCGCTTCTGGAGCGGCGCCTCCTCGACCCGCGTCGTGCTCGACCTGGAGAAGGAGGTTCCCTACACCGTCGACCGCCTGAGCAACCCGGAGCGGCTCTTCGTGGACCTCCCGCGCACGCGGCTGCATCCCAACCTGAAGGACCGCGCCTTTCCGGTCGGCGACGGGCTGCTCGAGCAGGTCCGCATCGGCCAGAACAGGGCGGACGTCGTCCGAGTCGTCCTCGACGTCCACAGCCTGAACGACCAGACGGTGTTCTACCTGGCCGACCCGGTGCGCCTGGTGATCGACATCCGCGGGGTCGAAACCCGCGTCGCCGACGCGGGCCGCGGGATCACCACCGCCCCGGCTCCGGCGCCGTCCGCAGCGCCCAGCGTCCGCCAGGCGCCGGCTCGCCCGCCGACGCCCGCGCCGCCCAGCCTCACGCCGCCCGCCGCCGAAGCGCGTCCGACGCCTGCCCCGACGCCGACGACGCCGCCCGCGCCGACGCCGGCCCCCACCCTGACACCGGCCACCGCCCCGGCGCCGGACGAGATCGCGAGCCGCCGCCGGGTCGGCGAGCTCGCTCCGAGCGTGCCGGCCCCGCGAGCCACACCCCTGCCTTCGAGACCGAAGGCAGACGTCGTGCTCGAAGGCGCGCCCCCGAGGACGCCTGCGAAGCCGGTCCCGACACCGACGCCCGCCGTGGCGAGGGCGACGCCCGCCCCCACGGCCCCGGAGGCCAATCGCTCCGGCTCGTACAGCCTCGCCCGCCAGCTCGGCTTGCACGCCCGCCGCATCGTGATCGACGCCGGCCACGGCGGCCACGACCCTGGGACGATCGGGCCAGCCGGGCTGATGGAGAAGGACCTGGTGCTCGACGTCGCGCTGCGGCTCGAGAAGCGGGTGCGCAGCGAGCTGGGCGCCGACGTGGTGCTCACGCGCTCGACGGACCTCTTCGTCCCGCTCGAGGAGCGTACGGCGATCGCCAACGGCATCGGCAACTCGCAACCGGCCGACCTGTTCCTCTCGATCCACGCCAACGCGAGCCGCAACAGGGCCGCCCGCGGCATCGAGACCTACTTCCTCAACTTCGCCAAGAACGCCCACGCCGAGGAGGTCGCCGCGCGCGAGAACGCGATCTCCGAGGCGACGCTCAAGGACCTGCAGACGCTGGTGAAGGCGATCACCCTCAACAGCAAGATCGACGAGAGCCGAGACTTCGCGGCCACGATCCAGGAGGCGCTCGTGGCCAACCTGCGCCAGATCGACCCCAAGCTGCCCGATCGCGGCGTGCACACGGCGCCCTTCTACGTGCTGATCGGCGCCAACATGCCGAGCATCCTGGCCGAGATCGCCTTCGTCAGCCATCCCGGCGAGGAGAGGCGTCTCAAGTCGCCCGATCACCGCGAGCGGATCGCGCAGAGCCTGTTCGAAGGTGTCAAGCGCTACCTCGAGAGCCTCAACCGCACCCAGACGCGGCAGCTCACCCAGGCTCCGCGGCGCGGCGCGCCTTTGACGCCGCCCAGCGCCAGGGCTACAGTGACCAAGAAGGGCAAGAAGCGCTGATGCCGGGTGGAAGTGTGATCTGGGTGCGGGTCGAGAAGCCCGTCTTCGACCTGATCGGGGTGTTCGTCTCCTCGTTCACCTTCACGGGCATCTGCGTCCTCGTGGCGCTCCTGCTGGGCGGCCTGTGGGGCGCCATCCTGATCCGCCGCAGCCGCGACCGCGACCCGCTCGAAGGCCAGGGCCGCCTCCACCTCGAGCCCCATCAGCCGCTCTGAGGCCCGGCTGACGGATCGCGTCATTTTCTCTTGACGAAAATGACGCGCCGCGTTATCTTGCTTGCGTGAGCCTGATGCCCGCTCCGGAGCGCGTCATCAAGCGCTACGACAATCGCAAGCTGTACGACACCCGCGAGCGGCGCTACGTGACCCTCGAGGCCCTCGCCGGCATCGTCGCCGCGGGCGAGGACGTGCGCGTCGTCGATCAGCGCAGCGGCGAAGACCTCACGACCCTGGTGCTGGCCCAGGTGATCCTCGAGGGCGTCAAGCAGCGCAGCGCCGACGTGCCGCGCCAGGTGCTGGCGCGCCTGATCCGCCTGGGCGCCCGCCGCGGCGCCTGGAGCGAGGCCCATCCGGAACCGGTGTCGCGCGCCAGCAGCGAGACGGAGCGCATCGTCGCCGACCTGATCTCGCGGGGCCGCCTGTCTCTCGAGGAGGCGCTCGCGCTGCGCCATGAGATCGGCGGCGTCGTGCAGAGGCTGGTTTCGGACACGCAACGCGGCATCGAGCGCCGGCTGGCCGGTCTGCTCGAGCACGCCGAGGCCGAGCAGGGCGTGAGCCCCGCGCTCCAGGCGCTGAAGGAGCGCCTGTTCACCCTCGAGTCATGGCTGGGCGCGCCGAAACGCCCGGTCCGCCCACCGGCCCGGCGCTCGCGCCGGGCTCCCCGCACGCAACACTAGCAACGCCGAAGGAGACGCCCGCATGCCACGCAAGTCCGTCAAGAAGATCCGCACCACGGTCCACCGGAAGTCCCAACCGACCAGCCGCCTCGACGCCGTGAAGGCGACGCTGTTCACGGCCGAGGCCGAGGTCGCCAAGCAGCTGAAGTCCCTCGCCAAGCGGAACCGCATCCGCGTCGAGGACGCGACCGAGATGCTCGACCAGCTCCAGACCCGGCTCGCCAAGGAGCGCCGCCGCGCCCTGAAGCAGCTCGAGACCCGCGTCAAGTCGGTGCAGGGCCGTGTGGCGAAGGAGCGCAAGCACCTCGTGCACCTGGCCAACGACGCCGTGCAGTCGGCGCTCGCCGGCCTGAACATCCCCAGCCGGCGCGAGGTGGCGGAGCTGACGCGCCGGGTCGAAGAGCTGAGCCGCAAGATCGACGCCTTGCGCCGCCGCTAGGCGGCCCCCGGGGCCAGGTGAAGCGGTCGCGGGACGACAAGCTGAAGCGGGCCCGCCGCGCGCGCAAGACGGCGCTCGTCTGCGCGGGCGGCGGCGTCACGGGCGCGATCTACGAGATGGGCTGCCTGCGCGCGCTCGAGGAGCTGCTCGACCGCAGCGTGCTCGATTTCGACCTCTACGTCGGCGTCTCCGGCGGGGCCTTCGTGGCCTCGCTGCTGGCGAACGGGGTCACGCCCTGCGAGATGTACGAGGAGGCCACCGCCCACACCAGCCGCCCGCTGGGCGTTTCCGACGCCCCGCTGTTCCGGGTGGACGCCGGCGAGTTCCTGAAGCGCTCGCGACAGGCGCCGCGCGTCCTGTCGGAAGCCGTGGTCACCACGCTGACGGGCGAGGGACGCAACTGGAGCGACCTCGCCCTGTCTCTCTTCGAGCTGCTGCCGGCCGGTCTGCTCGACAACTCGGGCATCGCCGAGTACCTGGCCAACCTGGCCGCAGCCCGCGGGCACAGCGACAGCTTCGCCGAGCTCTCGCGCGAGCTCTACATCGTGGCGGTCGACCTCGACGACGGCGAGGCGGTGCCGTTCGGCGAGCCCGCCCACCGTGACGTGCCGATCTCCAAGGCCGTACAGGCCTCGACCGCGCTGCCGGGCCTCTACCGTCCCGTCCGCATCGGCGATCACGACTTCGTCGACGGCGGCGTCAAGAAGACGGCCCACATCAACCTGGCGATCCGCCACGGGGCCGACCTGATCGTCTGCCTCAACCCGATCGTGCCCATCCTCAACCACGCCGGCGGCCCGCTGAAGGTGCCGCTCGCGGAGAAGGGCATCGCCTACGTGCTCGACCAGGTGCTGCGCATCATGCTCCACGGCCGCATGCTGTACGGCATGGAGCGCTACGAGGCCGAGCACCCCGAGGTGGACATCCTGCTGCTCGAGCCCTCGCGGCACGACATGAGGATGTTCAGCTACAACATCATGCGCTATAGTGCCCGCCGGGTCGTCGCCGAACACGGGTACCGGTCCGCACTCGCGAGCTTCAATGCCCGGCGGCAGGAGTATGCCGCGCTGCTCCGGCGCCACGGCATCGAGCTCGCGGATCCCTCCCGGGTTCCGGAGCGTCCGGCGCCGTCGCCCTATCGGTCGCCCTTCGCACGCAGGCTCGGGGGCTCGCTGGACTGCCTCGATCACCACCTGCGGAGGCGGCGCGCATGATCGGGAGTTGCCGAAAGAGCCTGCCGCCCCAGCGCTGACGGCCGTGCTTCCGGCCCTCGTCACGGCCTGGCGGAACCTCGCCGCCTACCCCGAGGGACACCCGGCGCGTCAAGCCGCGTTGGCGACGGCCCACGCCCGGCTCCAGGCCCTCCTTGTCAACGGTCCGCTCGCCCTCGGCGTCTCGCGCGACTTCCTGATCCACGGCGAGGAGCGGCTCGATGCCGCGTACGTCCGCCCGCTCGCCTTGGCCCTCTTCCGGCGCGGCGTTGCGGTGCTCCGGCTGGAACCCGAGCTGACGCTCGACGAGCTGGGCGCGCTGCTCGCGCGCCTGCAGGAGCGCGAGGGCGACGGCCCGCTGGACGAGGCCCTGCGCGAGGCCGGCGTCAGCAGCGTCCGCGCGCAGGTGATCGACTATGGCGCGATCACGGCATCGAGCGAGGTCGAGAGGCAGGCCGCGGAGCCGGCATCGCTCTGGGAGGCCATCCTCAAGACCGTGCTCTCCGGCCGCGAGCTCGACGAGCGCGGCAACGAGTTGGGTTTCGAGGAGACCTTCTCGGCGCGTGGCATCGTCGCCCTGTTCCAGAGCGGGCAGCTCGACGCCTCGGGCGCCGAGGGCGCCGCACGCGCGGTGGCGCACCACCTCAGCCGGACGAGCGGTCCCGCCCGCTCGGCAGCCATCCATCAGGTCGCCGAGCTGTTGCGCTCGCTGCCAGAGGCGGTGCGGGAGCGCGTGCTCGCCCTGGCGATGCGGGTGGTGGCCAGCGAGTCGTCCGCCGACTCGCTGCTGCACCTCGCGAGCGCGCTCTCGCCCGACAGCGTGCTGCGCGCGCTGCGGCAGGTGGCCGGCGACGGTTTCCAGCTCTCGCCGCACGCGCTGCGGCTGATCCAGGCCCTGACCGAGGCGGCGCGCCAGCTCGACCACGAGTCCCCGCAGGCCCGCCAGCAGACGGCGGCGCTGGTGGAGCAGCTCAAGCAGGTGTTCGAGGACGAGGATGTCGATCGCTTCAACCCGGAGGACCACGCAGCCCTGCTCGACCAGGCTGCCGGCCTCGACCTCGCCCAGATCGAGCGCCAGCAGCTCGATCCGCTCGACCCCGGCGAGCGCGCCTCGAGCCTGGAGCCGGCCGCCGTCGAGGCCGCCCTGTTCGACACGCTGATCGAGCTGCTGGGCAGCTCGCCGACGGCGCTGTTTCCCCCGCTGCTGCGCCGGCTCGAAGCCATCGTCTCGCGGGCGCTCGGCTCGGGCGACGTGGCGCGCGCGATCGCAGCCCTGGACGCGGTCGTGACGACCCAGGCGGACCCCGCGACACCGCTGCCGGCGCGCAACGCCCTCTCCGGCCTGCTCGCCAACGTCGCCGAGGGCGACTCTGCGGCCCGGCTGCTGGGCGCGCTGCCCGAGACGGCTGAGGCGCGCGCCCAGGCCGAGACGCTGATCGCCCGGCTCGGCTCGGGCGCCACGCGTGGCCTGCTCCGCGCACTGGCCGAGGAGAAGGACCAGTCCCGGCGCCGAAAGCTGTTCGACTTCCTGTCCTCGCTCGGCAGCGTGATCGTCCCAGAGGCCGCGAAGCTGCTGGCCGACCAGCGCTGGTTCGTGGTGCGCAACATGCTCGCCCTGCTTCGCAAGGTGGGAGACCGCGGCTCGCTCGACGAGGTGCGGCGCTGCGCCGAGGCCAAGGACCTGCGCGTGCGCCTGGAAGCGATCAAGACCCTGCTCGCGTTCGACCCGAGGGTGCCGCGGCGCCTGCTCGAGAGCGCGATCAACGACCCCGACCCGAAGCTGGCCGAGGCCGCGATCGTGCTCGTCGGGCAGTACGGCATCCACGAGGCGCGAGACCCGCTGGTGGGCCTGCTCCGGAAGTGGGACTTCGTCGGCGCGCAGCGGACGCAGCGCCTGAAGGCCCTGCGCGCCCTGGCCGACCTGGGGGATGCCGCCGTGCTCGCCCGCATCGACCGCTTCTTCTGGAACTGGCGGCTGCCGCTGGTGTCGCTCGAGGAGCGCCGGGCGGCCTACCGCGCGCTGGAGGCCTTTCCCGAGGCGGCGCGAGGGCCCTACCTCGAGCGCGGCCTCGCCTCCCGCGACGCCCAGATCCGCGAGGTCTGTCGGCGCATCCTCGCCGAGCGAGGCGCCAGGACCGCTCCCGAGGCGCCGAACGTGGCCTGGGCCGAACACGAGGAGGAGGGTCGGTGACGACGCCTCGCGCGCCGGCCGCGCCCGATCCGGTCGAGCGCCTGATCGTGCAGATCGGCGCCGCCGTCAACATGCGCGCCCTCTACGCGCCCGGCCACCCGAACCTCGAGCGCGCGATCGCACAGCTCCAGTCCGCGCTGCGGGCCGCTTGCGACGCGCGCCGGCAGGACGGCGTCACGTTCTTGATCGTGGGCGAAGACGTGATCCTCGACGAGCGGCCGCTGCGCCGCGGCGGCATGTACCACGACCAGTTCGTCAAGACGCTGACGCGGCGCGGCGTCGAGCGCCTGACGCTCGCCCGCGGCCTGCCCGCCGAAGAGTGCGCGAGCTTCCTCGACTCGATGGCGATCGGCGGAACGCCGCAGACCAGCGACCACGTGATCGTGGGCAACGTCGAGATCCGCGCGAGCGGCGACTCGCCGGAAGCCGGCGGCGAGCAGGACGAGGCCGCCGGCCTCTCCGAGCGCGTGGACGCTGCGCGCGAGGGCTACACCGCGTTCCGCGCCGACCGCCGGGCGGGCCTCAGACGGCTCGAGCAGATCGTCTGGTCGATGATGGACGCGCTGTCCCGGGCGACACGCGAGGTGCTGCCGCTGGCGCCGCTGAAGAGCCACGACGAGTACACCTTCGTCCACTCCGTCAACGTCTCGCTGCTGACACTGGCCCAGGCGCGCGCGCTCGGCTTCCAGCAGGAGCGGCTGCACGCGATCGGCACCGCCGCGCTGCTCCACGACATCGGGAAGCTGAAGGTGCCGCTCGAAGTTCTCAACAAGCCGGGCAAGCTCGAGGGCCGGGAGTGGACGCTGATGCAGGGCCACACCGTGCTCGGAGCGCAACACCTGTGCGGCGTCGAGGGCGAGCACCCGCTCGCGATCCTGGTCGCCTACGAGCACCACCTGCGCTTCGACGGCCAGCCCAGCTACCCGGTCCCGAAGCGCTCGCGACGTCCGTCGCTGGCCGCGCAGGTGACCGCCATCTCGGACGTCTTCGACGCCATCTGCACGACGCGTCCCTACTCGAACGCGCGGCCGAAGGACGTGGCCTTCGGCATCCTGCGCCAGCGCGCGGGCAGCTGGCACGACCCCTTCCTGCTGGGGAACTTCGCCCGCATCCTGGGCCTCGCGCCGGAATAGCCCCGGCGCTGCTTCATCCGAACCACAGCGACCGCCGCCTCGCCAGCCGGCCGTCGATCAGGCGCTGGATCACCGAGCGGACCTGCTCCGAGAGCCGATTCACCAGGATCGGATCGTCCGCAGCGTCCGGACCGTAGCCGTCCATCGCGATCGGATCGGCGAAGTCGATCGACCACTTGGTCGGCAGCGGCACGACGCCCAGCAGGCCCAGCAGCGGGAAGGTGGGCGTGATCGGAAAGTACGGGAAGCCCAGCGGCCGGCCCACCCAGTCGGCCTTGGCGACAACCGGATGGATCTCCTCGGCGCCGACGACGGCGCAGGGGATGATGGGCGCCCCGGTTCGCAGCGCGATGCGCACGAAGCCGCCGCGGCCGAAGCGCGCGAGCTTGTAGCGCTCCTTGAAGTACTTCCCGACGCCCTTGACGCCCTCGGGGAAGACGCCGACCAGCTCGCCCTTGCGCAGCACGCGCTCGGCGTTCTCCGGGTTCGCCCGGATCTCGCCGCCCTTCGAGAGCAGCGGCGCCAGCACGGGCAGCAGCGCGAACATGTCGAGCGCCAGCATGCGGCACTCGCGGCGCGCCGGGTGCTGGTGGCGCAGCGCCAGCTTGATCATCATGCCGTCGTAGGGCAGCACGCCCGAGTGGTTCGCGACCAGCAGGCCCGCCCCGCTGTCCGGCACGCGGTCGAGGCCGGAAGCCTCGACGCGCCACCAGACGGTGTAGAGGAACTCCCAGATCGGCCGGATCGTGTCGGCGAAGCGGGCGTCGTAGCCGAACTCGTCCACCTCCTCCGAATGCCAGGCGAAATAGAGCGCGCGCTGGAGCTGCGCGACGTTCTCCCAGGTGAGGCCGCCCAGGCCGGCCTGCAGCAGGCGTGCGAGCGTGAGCAGCAGGCCCTCGGGCCGCGCGCGATCCTGGAGCGCGTCCTCGAGCTCCCGGCGCACGCTGCGAAGCTCGCGTTCGAGCGCGTGGACCCGCCACGCCACGTCGTCGTCGCCCTCGGCGCGCGCCCGCTTGCGCCGCTGCGCCGCGGGCAGCTTCAGGATCCGGGCGCCGTCGCTCATGCGCGCACCTCCTCGGCCGCCGAGGTCGCCTCGGCCTCCGCCTGGCCCAGGTAGCGCCGGGGGTAGCGGTACGCGAGATAGCCCATCAACGCGTCGCGGCTGCCGTAGCGGGGCTCGAAGCCGAGCTCGCGCCGCGCCTTGTCCCCGTCCGCGACGCACAGGTAGCGCACGTAATCGAGGAACCCGCCCGGCGCCTCCCCCACGCCCGAGGCCCAGGCGAAGTCCGCCAGCGCGTAGGCGAGCGGGTGCGGCAGCGGCACGGTCACCTTGTCGGCGAGGTGCAGCACCGTCAGCAGCGTCATGGTGCTGCGCGGCACGACGTTGAAGACGCCGGCGATGCCCTTGCGCAGCGCGGCGCCGAAAGCGTCCAGCGCGTCCTCCGGGTGCAGCAGCTGGACCAGCGGGTCGTAGCCCAGCATGGTGTTGACCACGCGCCGGCTGAACAGCCGGGTGTAGAAGCTGTACACGCCGGGGCCCACGAGCGGCGCCAGCCGCAGCACCGTCACCCGCATCTGCTGGAAGCGGCGTCCATAGCTCTGCGCGTGCTGCTCCGCTTCGACCTTGTCGCGCAGCCAGGGCAGACGCGCGCTCGCCCGCAGCGGATGCTCCTCGGTCAGGAAGTTCGGGTTCTGGCCGTCCGCGCCGTAGAGCGCGCTGAACGAGCGCATCACCACGTGGGGCACGCCTGCGGCTGCGGCCGCGGCGACCAGGTTGAGCGTGCCGATCGACTCGAGCTCGTGCGCGTACGCCGTATCGCGCCGCGGGTCCGTGAAGAACGCGCAGTGGACGACGGTCTCGACCTCCTCCTCCTGGAAGGCGTCGAGCAGGCGCTGGTCGGCCCCCGGCAGCGTGAGGTCGACCATCCGGTAGCGGACACCCGCGAGGGTCGCCGGCGGCGCCGCGATGTCGACCGCGAGGACGGCGTCGGGCCCGCGCGCATCGACCAGCCGGCGCAGCAGCCGGGCGCCGAGGAAGGACGCCGTGCCCGTGATCGCGATGCGTCCCATCGCGCGCCTCCTACTCGGCGGCCTGGCCGCGGCGGCGGCGCGGCCGGGCGGGCCTGGCCGCGGCCTTCAGCTCGGCGAGCTCCCGCTCGAGCGCCTCGATGCGCGAGAGAGCCTTCTTGAACTCGCTGCGCGTCGGGATGTTCATCTGCTTGAGGCCACGGCCCACGGCCTCGTCCATCACGGCCTTTCCCTGCCAGGCCTTCTCCAACGCCTTCACGAACTGCGGGTTCGCCATCAGCTGGCCGGAGAGCTGGGAGAAGACCTCCTCGCCCCGGCTCTTCAGCTTGCCCAGCAGGCCTTCCAGCTCGCTCACGAGGCCCTCCTTCCGGCTCCGGACGACGAGAGCATAGGGGAGATCAGTCGCGCTCCGTGAAGCCGCGCAGTTCCAGCTGCTGCTCGAGGGCGCGCTTGAACTCGCGCGCCGACAGCGAAGCGGCCTGGCGGCCCGTGTCGAACTCGATCGCGTCGATCGCGTTCTCGAACAGGCGTTCGCGCCGGGCGACCTCGTCGCCGTCCTTGACCTTGCCGTACTCCTGCACGTAGCGATTGTGGCGGCACAGCATGCGGAAGGTCGCCGCAGTGTCGGGCCGCCGGATCGGCAGGCCGAGCAGGCGCACGTCGTTGCCGACGTCGTGGATCGGCTGCCCCCACTCCCCGTAGACCCCGAAGATGGCGCCCAGCTTCTCCAGCACGGCCGCCAGCTTCTGCTCACCGAGCTGCGTCAGCACCGCCTTCACCAGCGGCAGCGTGACGTTGCGCGTGAGCGTCGGGTCGGCCATCCTCACGTTGACGCCCAGCTCCTCGCGCGTGATGCGCACGATCTCGTCGGAGCGGATGCGATTGTCGGTCGCGAGGTGGATGCGGGCGCCGATCGCCTCCGGCGTCGTCAGCGCGGCGAGGATCCCCAGCGCCACGCGGTCGACCGGCACCAGGTTGAGCTCGGCCGAGCGGTCCGCCGGGAAGGTGGTGGCCAGGCTGCCGATCACCCAGGCGCGCAGCCGGTCCTGCGGCGCCTGGCCGCTCAGGCCGTCGAGCGCCTGCTTGGCCCGGCCGAAGGCGTTGATCGGCGCGTTCACCACCTTGGTGTCGCCGCGGTTGTTGCCGGTGCGCGAGTGGCCGATCACGATCGACGGCAGCAGCTGCGTCACGCGCAGCCCGTCGACGATCATCGCGCGGTCGGTCTCGATCGAGGCCATCGCCTTGGTCAGCTCGTAGAAGTTGTTGTAGAAGTGCGGCGGGAACTGCAGCTCGCTTTCCTGGGCGATCGCGCGCTTGCGCCGGCCGTGGATGTACGAGGTCTCGATCGCCACGTGCGCGACGAACGGAGAGCCGGGCCCCGCCTGCAACTGTTTCGAGAAGGCGAGCGCGTTCTGGCAGCCGAGCACGTTCGAGCGGTAGGAGTTCTCGTAGCTGTCGTCGAACGAGACACTGGCCGCGCAGTGGACCACGTGCGTCAGCGTGCCCTTCAGCCGCTCGAGCTCGGCGGCAGCGATCCCGAAGCCCGGCTTCTCGATGTCCCCGTCCACGAAACGGAACTTCTTCGCCGGGGCGCCCTTGAGGTGGAGGCGCTTCAGCAGCAGCGCTCCGCGCTCCCTCGGCGAGAGCACCTCGATCACCTCGCGGGTCCTGCGGTCGCGCAGCGTCTCCGGCCGCACGACGCAGACGATCTCCTCGACGTGGCGGTCGCCGGCGGCCTGCGCCAGGATCTCCTTGCCCAGGAAGCCGGTGGCGCCGGTCAGCAGCACTCGCAGGCGCGGGTTGCGGCCGCGCGCCTGAAGCGCCGCGCGCGCCTGCCGCTGCAGCTCCTCGACGCGCGCCTTCACCTCCTTCTCGGAGAGATGGCTCGGCTCCCGGAAGCGGTAGCTGTAGTCCCGGCTGACGACGCCGATCAGCCGTTTGGCGGCGCCACCCAGCTCCGGCTTGCCGAGCAGGCTGCCGACGGCCTCGGCGGCGAGCCCGCCGACCTTGTTGAGGCCGCGCACGCCGCGCCGCACCAGCGTCTCGTTGCCGGTCAGCCGCACCAGCCGGCTCGCCAGGAACTGCACCGCCAGCTCGGCGGGATGGTTGTCGCGGTGCGCGTGGACCAGCAGATCCTCGGGCCGGATCTCGCCCGGGATCTCCTGACCGGTGCCGCGATCGACGCGAGCGATGTAGCGCGTCGGGGAGTCTGCGGCTGGCGCCTTCGGGGTCGCGGGCTTCGGTCTCGCGCCGCTCTTGCGGCGGGGAGCCCTCGCGACCTTGGCCCGGCGCGGGGCTTTGGGGGTGCGGGCGGTCGCGTCCACGGAGTGCCTCCGGCGGGTATTCTGCGCCTGTTCCAGCTCTACCGGAAGTTCCGTGCGTACGAGACTCCTCCTGGAGCCGTGCCGGCGGCGCGGACCTCGATCGCCCGTACCGACAGGCCCTCCGAGGCCTGCAGGTAGCCTTCGATCTCGAGCACGTCCTGGCGCAGCAGCGTCTCGTGGCGCTTCTCGAAGAGGTCCGGGCGGACCGTCACGTTGACCAGGCCGGTCTCGTCCTCGAGCGTCAGGAACAGGAAGCCCTTCGCCGTGCCGGGGCGCTGGCGGCAGATCACCGCCCCCGCGACGCGCACGCGCCGGCCGTCCTCGACACGTTCGAGGTCCGCCGCACGCAGCACGCCCTGCGCGCGCAATTGCGGCCGGTAGAGCGCCATCGGGTGCGGGCCGATGCTGAGGCCGGTGCCCAGCAGGTCGCTCGCCATGCGCTCCGGCAGCTCCATCTCCGGCAGCGGCGAGGCGCCGGCCGCCTCGTTCGCGCCGTGCGCCTGCCGCAGCAGCGGGCCGGCCGGCCGGCCCGCCTTTTCGACCTGCCACAGCGCGCTGCGCCGCGTCAGGCCGAAGGCGTTGAAGGCGCCCACCTCCGCCAGCATCAGCCGCTCGTCCCGGCGCAGCGCGCAGCGGTCGACCAGGTCCTGCAGCGAGGCGAACGGGCGCAGGCGGCGTTCGCGTGCGATGCCCTCCCCCGCCTCGCGGCGCAGGCCGCGCACGTAGCGCAGGCCGACCCGCAGCACGGGCCCCGCGCCCGCTTCGCCCGACTCGAGCGTGCAGTCCCAGCCGCTCGCCGTCACGTCCGCCGGCCGCAGCCTCACGCCGTGGCGCTGGGCGTCCTTCACCAGCGTCATCGGATGGTAGAAGCCCATCGGCTGGTTGTTGAGCAGCGCGCAGCTGAAGGCCGCGCAGTGATAGGCGCGCAGCCAGGCGCTGGCGTAGGCGATCAGCGCGAAGGAGGCGGCGTGCGACTCGGGAAAGCCGTAGAGCGCGAACGAGACGATCGAGCGCACGATGGCGTCGGCCGTCTCGCCCGCGATGCCGTTGCGCTCCATCCCCGCGCGCAGCCGCACCTCGATCTCGCGCATGCGCTGCTCGGAGCGCTTGAAGCCCATCGCGCGGCGCAGCTCCTCGGCCTCGCCGCCGGTGAAACCGGCCACCGTCATGGCCATCCGCAACAGCTGCTCCTGGAACAGCGGCACGCCCAGCGTGCGTTTCAGGATCGGCTCGAGCGACGGGTGCGGGTACGTCACGGGCTCGCGCCCGGCGCGCCGATCGAGGTAGGGGTGCACCATCTTGCCCACGATCGGCCCGGGCCGGATGATGGCGACCTCGACCACCAGGTCGTAGAAGCGTTCGGGCCGCATGCGCGGCAGCGTCGCCATCTGCGCGCGGCTCTCCACCTGGAAGACGCCCACGGTGTCGGCCCTGCGCAGCATCGCGTAGACCTTCGGGTCGTCCTGCGGCAGGTGCGCGAGGTCGATCTCGACGCCCTCGTGCTCGCGCACCAGCGCGAGCGTGTCCTGGAGCGCGGACATCATGCCGAGGCCCAGCAGGTCCACCTTGATGATGCCGAGGTCGGCGCAGTCCTCCTTGTCCCACTGGACCACCACGCGGCCCGGCATCGCGGCCGGCTCGAGCGGCACCACCGCGTCGAGCGCGCCCTGCGCGATCACCATGCCCCCCGAGTGCTGGCCGAGGTGGCGCGGCAGGTCCTGGATCTCCTGGAACAGGCGCGCGAAGAGCGCGATGCGCGGATCGCCGCCGTCGAGGCCCGCGCGCTCCAGCCGGCGCGCCAGCGTGTCGGCGGGGTCGCTCCACTCGAAGCGGCGCATCTGGCGGGCCAGGCGGTCGATCTCGGCGGGCGGGATGCCGAGCGCCTTGCCGATCTCGCGGCTGGCGCTGCGGTCGCGGTAGCTGATCACGTTCGCGGTCATCGCCGCGCCGCGCGCGCCGTAACGCTCGTAGACGTACTGGATCACGCGCTCGCGCCGGTCGCCGCTCGGCAGGTCGACGTCGATGTCCGGCCACTCGCCGCGCTCCTCGGAGAGGAAGCGCTCGAACAGCAGCTCCATGCCGACCGGGTCGACCGCGGTGATGCCGAGGCTGTAGCAGACGGCGCTGTTGGCGGCCGAGCCGCGGCCCTGCGCCAGGATGCCCTCGCGGCGGCAGAAGCTCACGATGTCCCAGACGATCAGGAAGTAGCCCGCCAGCTCCAGCTTGCCGATCAGCCGAAGCTCGCGCTCGATCTGCCGGCGCGCCTTCTCGTGATAGGGCCGGTAGCGCTGCCTCGCGCCCGCGTCCGTGATCGCCTCCAGGAAGGACTGCTGCGTCTCGCCGGGCGGCAGCGGGTAGTCCGGGAAGCGGTAGCCGAGGTCGGCCAGCGTGAAGCACAGCCGTTCCGCGAGCGCCTCGGCGTTGCGCACGAGGTCGGGGCGGTCGCGGAAGAGCGCCGCCATCGCACGCGGCGTCTTCAGGTGCCGCTCGGCGTTGTGCGCCAGCAGCCGGCCCGCCGCCGCGAGCGTCGTCTTCTCGCGGATGCAGGTCAGCACGTCGAACAGGGCACGGCCCCGCGAGCGTGCGTGGCGCACGCCGTTGCTCGCCACCGCCTGCAGGCCGCGGGCATCGGCCAGCTCGACGAGCGCCTGGTTGCGGGCTTCCTGCTCGCGCCTGCGGTGCCGCTCCACGTCGATCACGACGTCGCAGCCCCCGCCGGGCCTGCGGAAGAGCGATTCCAGCCGCTCGAGGCGCGCCAGCTCCGGCTCCAGTTGCCTGGCACGGGGGACCTCGGGGAACAGGGTCGCCTCCCCGACCAGCGCGACGAGCCCCTGCGTGCGGCCTTCGAGCAGGTCGAGCGACAGAGCGCCTTCGCCCTTCGGCGCGCCGGCTTTCATCAGGGTGATCAGGCGACAGAGGTTCTGGTAGCCCTGCCGGCTCTCGACGAGCAGCGGCAGCGCGCCGCCGCCCGGGAGCGTGAGCGCCGCCCCGACGAGCGGCCGGAGGCCCGCCTTGCGTGCCGCCTTGAAGAAGCGCGGGGCGCCGCTGACGCCGTCGCGGTCGACGAGCGCGAGCGCGGAGTAGCCGAGCTCCGCGGCCCGCTCGACCAGTTCCTCGGGCAGGGAAGAGGCACGCAGGAACGAAAAGGCGGAAGAGGCGTTGAGCTCGACGGGCATACCCGCTCGGGATACGCCTAGTTTCGCTTTTTCTTCGCCTCCGGCGCAAGCTGCCGGCGTTGTACTTCGACCCCGCGCCCGCAGACAATCCGGCTTCCCCGATGAGCGAGCTCCTCCGCCGGCGGCCGACCGACGAACGCCTGAAGCAGGTGTACGACCGCGCCGAAGCCGAGGTCGAGCGACGCTGGAGCGTGCCCGTGCGCATCTCCGACGTGCCGGCGCCGTTCACCGGCGACCTCGACGGCGCGGAGATCGCGATCGACTACGAGAACGACGTGGAGGGCGCCGTCTTCCTGCTCGTGCACCTCTTCGGGCACACCGTGCAGTGGAACGTCCGGCCCGACGCCCGCGACCTCGCGACCCGCGCCCAGCAGAACCCCTCGCAGGAGACGCTGGCGGCGCTCGAGGACTACGAGCGCGAGGCCTGCGAGTACAGCCTGCGCCTGCTCCACGACTGCGGCGTGCGCGACCTCGACCAGTGGGTGGCCGACTACGCGCGCTGCGACTTCGCCTACCTGCGGCACTTCTACGCGACGCGCGAGAAGGCCCCATTCCTCGGCTTCTGGCGCGACGGCACGCCGCTGCTCCAGCCCCGAGAGATCCCGCCCTTCCAGCCGCAGCGCTGGAAGTCGCGCTGGGACGGCATCGTGGTCTGACCGACAAGAAGCGTCCACTCGTGCCGGGAATCACAGACATCGCCGGAAGATCGCGCTAGCTTGGGTGATCGAGGGAGGCTCCCATGTCCCGTTTCCGGTCCCTGGGCATCGCGGCCGTCGTGCTGGCCCTGCTCGCCTCGCCCGCGTTCGCCGGCAAGGACAAGAAGAAGCAGAAGGACAAGGACAAGCATGCCGACGCCGCCGTCAGCATCGACGTCTCGATCCGCTTCTCGCTGCACGAGCAGGAGCAGGCGCGCGACTATTTCGTGAAGCACCACGGGCGCGGCAAGTGCCCGCCCGGCCTCGCCAAGAAGAACAACGGCTGCCTGCCTCCTGGGCAGGCCAAGAAGCGCTACGCCCTCGGGCATCCGCTGCCCCCGGACATCGTCCTCGCGCCGCTGCCCCACGACCTCGAGATCCGCCTCGGGCCGCCGCCGCGCGGCTACCGCTACGGCCTTCTGGACGGCGACGTCGTGAAGCTCGCGGTCGGAACAGCGCTGGTGGTCGATGCGATCGCGGGGCTCGTGAACTAGCGCGCCGGCAGGCCGGCCCGCTTCAGCTCGCGCTCGAGCGCCGGCGCTTCGCGCGCCTCCAGCTCCGCGTGACGCGCGAGCGCGGCCTCCAGCGCGAGGGCGCGTTCTTCCACCGCGCGCCGCACCGCCGCCGTCGGCGCCAGATCCGCATCCTGCAGGATGTCGAGCAGCGACGCGAGCTGCGCGTTGAGGCCCGCGAGGCTGTCGCCGCCCGGGCCCCGTCCGACGCCCGAGGGCCGTCCCTCGAGCGCGGCGGCGGCCTCGTCGAACGCGCGCAGCCGCGCCGACAGCGCTCCGCGCTCGCGCGCGAGCGCCGCCAGACCCGCCCGCCAGCCGCGCACCGCGTCGAGCGCCTGCTTGTCGCTGCGCAAGAGCGCGTCGACGCGCAGCGACAGCTCGAGCTGCTGGCGCAGCTCGGGCTCGGGCGTCTTGACGCGGGGGTCCATGCGAAGCGTGAGCGGCTCGCTCAGCGCCTGCCCGGCGGCCGTCAGCCGCACGCTGTACTCCCCCGGGTGGGCCAGCACCCCGCGCGGTGCGAGCGGCGTCTCGCCCGGCGTCGCGGCGATCGGGTACGAGAAGCGCAGCACCGCGGGCGGCTCGTAGCGCAGGTCCCACACGAAACGGTGCAGCCCCGCCCTCGCGGAGGGCCGGCGCGGCGGGCGGATCCAGTAGGCCGGCGTGTTGCCCTCGTCCTCCACCGGCGGCAGCGGATCCGCGCTCGAGTAGCGCCGCAGCACGGCGCCGGCCGGGTCCAGCACCTCGAGCGTCAGCGACGGCGCATCCGCCCGCAGGTAGTAGTGGAGGATCGCTCCGTCGGGCGGGTTCTCGCCCGCCGGCTCGTCGGGCGGCAGCGGCGTGTCCGTGTTCAGGTTGTCGCGCACGCGCGTGGCGCGCTGCGGCCGCAGCAGCGCGACGCGTTGCGCGAGGGTCTCGGCCCGCAGCTGGCGCAGCGGCGTCAGGTCGTCGAGGATCCAGAAGGAGCGGCCGTGCGTGGCGGCCACCAGGTCGTCGTCCTTCACCACCAGGTCGCGGATCGAGGTGGCGGGCATGTCGAGACGCAGCGACTGCCAGTGGTCGCCGTCGTCGAAGCTCACGTAGACCTCGCGCTCGGTGCCGGCGTAGAGCAGGCCCCTGCGGACGGGATCCTCGCGCACGACGTTGACCGTCGAGCCGTCGGCCATGCCTTCGACCACGCGCTGCCAGCTACGCCCGCCGTCGTGCGTGCGGTACACGTGCGGGCGCAGGTCGTCGAGCCGGATCGTGTTGACGGCCGCGTACGCCGTCCCGGCGTCGAAATGCGAGGCGTCCATCAGCGAGACCTTGGCCCACGCCGTGAGCTCCGGCGGGGTCACGTCCGTCCAGCTCCTGCCGCCGTCGCGCGTCACGTGGATCAGGCCGTCGTCGGTGCCGGCCCAGATCACCTTCGCGTCGACGGGCGACGGCGCCAGCGTGTAGACGACGCCGCGCCGCGTCGGCTTGGCGGCCTCGCTGTCGGCGTAGACGCCGACGTTCCTGGGCACCTCCCACGTCGTGCGCGAGAGATCGGGGCTGATCTGCTGCCATTCCCGCCCGCCCGTGGTCGTCTTCCAGACCACGCTGGAGGCGAAGTAGAGCGTCTTCGGGTCGAGCGGCGAGAACAGCAGCGGCGCCGTGCGCAGGACGCGGTAGTCTCCGCCGCGCAGAGGCCGCGGCGAGACGTCCTGTACCTGTCCCGTGCGGCGGTCGAAGCGCGACACGCGGCCGCCGTACACGATGTCCGGATCGAGGGGGTCGGGCGCGACGTAGGCGTACTCGTCGGCGCCGACCGGGCGCCAGTCGCGGAACGTGATGCGGCCATGGTCGCCCCGGCTGGCGACGCACGCCGAGCCGCTCTCCTGCTGGCCGCCGCACACCCGGTACGGGAACGCGTTGTCCGTGCTCACGTGGTAGAACTGCGCGGTCGGCTGGTTGTACCAGGAGCTCCAGGTCTCGCCCCCGTTGACGGTGACGATCGCGCCCTGGTCGGCGACCATCAGGATCACCGCGGGGTCGTCGGGGTCGATCCAGATGCGCTGGTAGTCGTCCCCGCCGGGCGCGCCGCGCCAGGCCCTCCAGCTGCGCCCTCCGTCACGCGACTTCCAGGCGACGACGTTCGCGCTGTAGACGACGTCGGGGTCGCGCGGGTCGACCTTCAGCTCCGCGAAATCCGAGGCGCGGCCGTAGACGCGCTCGTCGTCGCAGACGCGCGCCCAGCTCTCGCCCGCGTCGTCGGAGCGGTAGATGCCTCCCGCCTTCGGCGCCTCCACGGTGGCGTACAGGCGCCGGGCGTCGGAAGGCGCCACCGCGAGGCCGATGCGGCCGAGGCCGTCCTTCTCGAAGCCCGGCAGCCCGCTCCCGAGCCTGCGCCAGCTGTCGCCGCCGTCCGTCGACTTGTAGAGCCCGCTGCCGGGCCCGTTGAAGACACCGTTCTCCCAGGGGGCGAGACGCGCCTGCCAGAGCACGGCGTAGATCGTGCGGGGGTCGGCGGGATCCAGGACGAGCTCGGCGGCACCCGTGTTCTCGTCCTTGTGCAGCACTCGCTCGAAGCTGCGGCCGCCGTCCCTCGAGCGGAACACCCCGCGCTCCTGGTTGGGACCGTAGGGATGGCCGAGAGCCGCCACGTAGAGCCGCTCCGGATCCCCGGGGTCCACCACGATCTGGGCGATCTGTTGCGCGTCGCGCAGCCCGAGCTGCTGCCAGCTGCGTCCGGCGTCCGTCGACTTGTAGACGCCGTCGCCCGTCGACAGGTCCGGCCGCTGCATGCCCTCCCCGCTACCCACGTAGATCACGTCGGGGTTCGACGGCGCCACGGCGATCGCCCCGATCGACCCCGTCGGCTGGTCGTCGAAGATCGGCGTCCAGACCCGGCCGTAGTCGTTGCTCTGCCAGACGCCGCCGTTGACGACACCCATGTAGAACAGCCCGCGCCGGCCGCGCACGCCCGTCGCGGCCTTGACGCGGCTCGCCCGGTGCGGCCCGATCATGCGCCAGTGCAGCTCCTCGAACAGCGACGGCTCGAACGGCTGCGCGAGAGCGCTCGCGGCGCAGAGCGCGACGAGCGCGGCGGAGCCGGCAAGCAGACGGACGCTCATGCCTCGACCTCCCGGGAGCCGGTGTCGCAAGCCGATCATCCGAGGGGGACCTTGGCCGCGCGCGGGTCGGCGTCCTCCAGCTCCAGCTCGGTGCCGCGGCCCCCGAAGACGGGACCGCACTGCGTCATCATCAGGGCCGTCTCCCCCTCGTAGATCTCGACGTCGAAGCCCAGCTTCTCCAGCCATTCGAGCGCCCGGCTCTGGAGGCCCTGTCCGTCCGGCCGGGCCGCCTGCTCGCGCAGCTTCCACTCGGTGACGTCCGCTGTCAGGCGACACACCTGCTTGCCGGCCACGTTGACCTTGAAGTGGAACTCCTGGTAGCCCGGCGGGTCCTTGGCCGGGTAGCCCAGCTTGACGACGACCCGCTGGTGCGCGTCGAGCGTTGCGGCCAGCACCAGGGGATGCAGCTCGAGCTGAGCGAGCTCCTCGCGCGCCGCCGTGTCCGTCTGCTCCGCCTGCGCCAGCATTGCGTCGAAGCCCGCCGACGCCTCGAGCTCGGCCGGCGCTGCGACCAGGGGCTCCGAGCCGCGGAAGGCGTAGTTGATGGGAAGCGCGAGGCCGATGCCCTCGGCGTCGGATCGCTTCAAGGAGACGACGCCGACCACGCGCCCGGTTCCGTCCACGATCGGGCCCCCGCTGTTGCCGGGGTTGACCTTCGCCTCGAGCTGCAGGTAGCTCACGCCGAAGAGCTGGCGCGACAGGTTGCTGATCGACGCCTCGTGCACCGTGAACTCCATGCCGACGGGGCTACCGATCATCACCACCTTGTCCCCCACAGAGAGGCTGCCCGCATCGCCGAGGGCCAAGGGCTCGACGCCCGCGCCGGCGACCTTGAGGAGTCCCAGGTCGAGCTGGGTGTCCCGCCGAACGACGCTGCCGAGACCGCTACGGCCGTCCGAGAACACGACCGTGATCGCCTGGCCCTCCCCGCACAGCACGTGGGCGTTCGTCAGCACCACGTCACGCGCGACGAAGAACCCGGCGCCGACCGAATCCGCGCAGCGCAGGGAGACGGTCGCCGGAAGGGCCAGCTTCGCCACCTCGCTCGTCGTCATCGCCTTCGGAGCCGCCGGCGTGGCGGAGCGAGCGACTGCCGGCGCCGCCGGGGCCGGCGCGTCGTGGCGGCGCAGCCAGTACAACGCTCCCGCGGCACACGAGGCGAGAGCCACGATGGCACCGGCGACCAGCGCGTTGCGGCGATTGGAGCCGGCATCGTGTCGAGCCCCTCTTCCCGGGGGGTGCCGCTGCCCGTCGCGGGCTGGGGCCGCAGGCACCGAGCTCGAGGCGCGGGTCGTGAGGACGCCAGGGGCGAGCCGCGCGAAGAGCGCGTCGGCGGCCCGGACCTCGCCGCGCGTCAGGCCCGCCGCCAGGCTTCCCCCGGCCGACAGGCGGCGCTGCACCGCGGCGAACCCCCCGAAAGCGGGCGCCAGGGCCGCGAGCGCGCGAGCGAGCTGGAAGCGCTCCCGAGACTCCGGTAGCGGCCGCGCGAGGACGAGGTCGACCAACACGCTCGAGCGACAGTGGGGGCAGATGCGCGCCTCCAGGGCGATCGGCTCGGCGCAGGCGGGACACGGACCACGCTCGGTCTCGGCCATCTTCTCCTCCCGATGCGGACCGGGACTGTATATCAGGGAAGCGGCGTGTGCCTAGGCGACGCGTCCGCTCAGCGCGGCACCCTCCCGCCGCGCTGGAGCCACCAGCGCATGCAGCGGTGGAACACGTCCACCGTGCCGCAGAACATCAGCGGGCAGCCGCCGACGATGGCGTCGATGCCTCGCGCCTCGCACTCGCGCACTGCCTCGGCCGAGACGCTGCCGTCGCCGAACGAGCGGTGGAACCACACGAGCCGGACGCCGCGCTCGGCGCATTGGCGCACGACCGCCAGCGCCGCGTCCGGATGCGTCGCGATCATCACGGCATCCAGCTCGCCCGGGATCGAGGCGAGATCCGGATAGCAGGGCGCGCCCTCGAGCTCGGTGGCCTTGGGGTTCACGGCGACGACGTCGTGCCCGGTCTGCTTCAGCCGCCTGTAGATGGCGTTGGCCGGGAGCTGGCCGCCGCGCGAGACGCCGGCGACGGCGATCCGGCGCGCGGCCAGGAAGGCGCCGACGCTCGCGGGGAAGCTCCCGACGCTCGTCTCGGTCGGCTTGGTCTTCAGCCCGGCCATCGGCCAGTCCTTTCGCGGTCCCGGCGCCACGACCTGGCGCGGCGGCCGGGCGATGGCAGCGCCTAGTCGAGGCCTTCGAGAACCTCGACCAGCTTCGCGATGCGGCGGCGGACCTCCTCACGCTCCTGCTTCAGGGCCTTCAGGTCCTTCTGCAGACCGTCGAGCTCTTGCGAGCGTCCGCCGGCGGTCTGGACCTGCTGCTCCAGCGTCTCGAGCCTCTTCTCGGCGTCCAGCAGCCGCGCGCGCGCCTTGGCGAGGTCGTCCTCGAGCCCCTTGTTCTCCTTGCGGAGCTTGCGCACGAGCTCGGCGGCCCTGCGGACCTTCTCTTCAAGCAGCTCGAAGCTGTCTTCCATGCCTCACACTCCGCGAATCTCGGCGCCCCGCTCGCGCAGCGACGCGATCACTCTTTCCACCAGCGCGTCCACGTCCTCGCTCAGCAGCGTGCGCGCGGGATCCTGGAAGCGCAGCCCGAGCGTCAGGCTGACGCGCCCCTTCGGCACCGGCTCGCCTTCGTAGCGGTCCACGACCATGGCCTCCGCCAGGCGGTCACCGCCCGCCACGCGCGCGGCGGCCAGCAGCTCGGCCGAGCTGGCCGCAGCGTCGACGATCAGCGAGAGGTCGCGCTCAGCCGCCGGGAAGCGCGGCAGCGACCGCAGGCGCCGCGCCGGCGTCTGCGCGTCGAGCAGCGGGTCCAGCGACAGCTCGGCCGCGAAAGCGGGCCCCTTGAGATCCCACGCCTCGAGCAGGGACGGGTGCAGCGCCCCGAGGAAGCCGACGTCCTGGCCCTGGCAGATCACGCGCGCGGCCTGACCCGGGTGAAGCCAGCTCGGTTCCGCGGCGCGGGCGAAGGCCGGCGCCGGAAGGCCGAGGGCGTCGAACGCCGTCTCCACGGCCCCGCGCAGGTCGAAGAAGTCGACGCCGCGCGTGCGCGCCGACCAATGGCGGTCCGCGCTGCCCGCGAGCAGCAGGCCCAGCCGGCGCGGCTCGCTCGCCAGGACCTTGGCGGGCTGGAACACGCGCCCGATCTCGAATGCGGCCACGTCCCTGCGCCCCTGGCGCTGGTTCGTCCGCAGCACGGAGAGCAGGCCCGGCCGCAGCAGAGAAGTTCGCAGCGCGGCCTGGTCTTCCGCCAGCGGGTTCGCCAGCAGCAGCGGCGGGCCGCCGAGCTCCGCCTCCCGCGCGTCGACGATGCTGATGCCGAGGATCTCGACGAGCCCCGAGCCGGCCAGCGCGTCGCGCAGCGCCCGTTCGCGCGCCTGGCGCCGGGAGAGGCCGCCGGCCTCGCGCGCCACGGGCAGCGTTCTCGCGATCTTGTCGAGGCCGTTGTGGCGGCCGACCTCCTCGATCAGGTCCACCTCGCGGCCGACGTCTCCTCGCCAGCTCGGCACCGCATACGGCACGCCGTCGGCCGCGCGCTCCCCGGCCTCGAAGCCCAGGCCGCGCAGCAGGGCGTCGGCCCGCTCGAGCGGCACCGGCGCGCCCAGGACGGCGGCGAGGCGGGCGGGCCGCAGGCGCAGGACGCGCTGCGCCCGCGCTGCCCCCACCACGTCGATCAGCCCGGGCCGCACGCTGCCCGCGCCGAGCCTCACCAGCAGGTGCGCGATGCGGGCCGTGGCCGCGGGCGGGCACGCGTAGTCGGCGCCGCGCTCGAAGCGGTGCGAGGCCTCCGTGTGCATGCCGAGAGCGCGCGCGGCGCGGCGAATCGAGAGCGGGTCCCAGTAGGCCGCCTCCAGCGCCACCCTGCGCGTCTTCTCGGACACCTCGCTCGGCCCGCCGCCCATCACGCCCGCGACCGCCAGCGGCCCGTCGGGACCGGCGACCAGGCCGACCTTCGGGCTCGCGGGAAGCGTGCGAAGGACGCCGTCGAGCGTCGTGAGGCTCTCGCCGGCCTCGCCCCAACGCGCCACCAGGCGCGCGCCCGGCACCTCGTCCAGATCGAAGGCGTGCGACGGGTGCCCCAGCTCCAGCATCACGTAGTTGGTGAGGTCCACCACGTTGTTGATGGGCCGCACGCCGACCTGCTCCAGACGGTCGCGTAGCCAGGCCGGCGAGGGCCCGGGCCGCACCTCGAGCACGCGCGCGCAGAAGCGCGGACACAGCTCGGGCGCCGCGATCTCGACCCTCAGCGCGGCCGATGCCGGCTCGCCCGCCTCGGGAAAGTCGAGCGCGGGTGGCTGCAGCCTCAGGCCGTAGAGGACGGCCACCTCGCGCGCGACGCCGAGCACGTTCATGCAGTCGACGCGGTTCGTCGTGACGTCGAGGTCCAGCACCGCGTCGCGGCCGTCCGTCTCGATGCCGTCGCAGGCGAGACCGACCCTCGCCAGGTCGTCGGCGAGCTGTTGCGCCCCGACCGTGATCGGAACCAGCTCCTTCAGCCAGGAGAGCGGGACCTTCACGAGTGGAACTGCTCCAGGAAGCGCAGGTCGCCGCCGTAGAAGAGGCGGATGTCGTCGATGCCGTGACGCACCATCGCGACCCGTTCGATGCCGAGGCCGAAGGCGAAGCCCGTCACCTGCTCGGGGTCGTAGGCCACGCGGCCGAGACGCTGGTTGACCGCCTCGAAGACGGCCGGGTGCACCATGCCGGAACCGAGGATCTCCAGCCAGCCCGTGGTCTTGCACACGCGGCAGGGATCGCCGGAAGCGAGCCGGCCCGCGCCGCCGCAGACGATGCAGCCGAGGTCCGCCTCGACGGAGGGCTCCGTGTACGGGAAGTACGACGGGCGGAAGCGCACGGGATACTGCGGCCCGAACAGGCGGTGCAGGAACGCCTCGATCGTGCCCATCAGGTCGCCGAGAGTGATGCCCTGCCCTACGACGAGCCCCTCGATCTGCTGGAACATCGGCGAGTGGGTGATGTCGTCGTCGCGCCGGTAGACCTTGCCGGGGCAGATGATGCGCACTTCGGGCGGGTGCGCGTTGTTCAGCATGTAGCGGATCTGGCCCGACGAGGTGTGCGTGCGCAGCAGCTCGGCCTCGCGCCCGGCGAGGTAGAAGGTGTCCTGCATGTCGCGGGCCGGGTGGTCCTGCGGCATGTTGAGCGCCTCGAAGCAATGGTCGTCGTCCTCGACCTCGGGCCCGTCGAACACCTCGTAGCCCATCGCCACGAAGATGTCCTCGAGCTCCTCGCGCGTGCGGGTCAGCACGTGCTTGCCGCCGCGCGCGGGGCGCCGGCCGGGCAGGCCGATGTCGACGCGCTCGCTCGCCATGCGCGCGTCCCGCCCGAGCGCCTGCTGCGCGCCCCGGGCCGCCTCGAGGCGGCCCTCCAGCTCGTCCTTCAGCGCGTTCAGGGCTGCGCCCGCCTGCTTGCGCTGGTCGGGCGAGAGGCCGCCGAGCTCCTTCATCAGGCCGGTGACGGCGCCGGCCTTGCGACCGAGGAAGCGGTCCCGGACCGACTGCAGCGCGGCCGCGTCCGCGGCCGCGGCGAGCGCGGCCTCGAACTCGGCCCGCAGCGCGTCGAGCCGGGCAGGCAGTGGAGCGGCCATGGCGGGTCTCGGCCGGGAGGCCGGGCCTTAGGCGGTCGCGGCCGGCTTGGCCGGCTTCGCCGTCAGCTTGGACTTGGCGGTCGCCACCAGCTGCGAGAAGCCCTGCGGGTCGCGCACCGCGACCTCGGCCAGCGCCTTCCGGTCGAGCTCGACGCCCGCCCTGCGCAGGCCGGCGATGAACTGGCTGTAGGAGAGGTCGTGGCTGCGCGTGGCCGCGTTGATGCGCACGATCCACAGCTTGCGGAAGTCGCGCTTCTTGCGCTTGCGGCCGGTGTAGGCGAAGTTGCCCGCGCGGTCGGCGGCTTCCTTGGCGAACTTGTAGAGCTTGCTCTTGCCGAGGAAGAAGCCCTTGGTGATGGAAAGGAGCTTCTTGCGCTTGTCGCGGCGCTTGGAACCCCGTTTGACTCTAGGCATGTGACGACGACCTTGCGGATGGCTCGGCCATGAGCGGCCGGCCCGTCGCGCTTGTTCAGGCGGCGACGAAGCCCGGGCGGTTCGACGACCACCGAGTTTCTACGGCCCCGCTCGGCTCATCGCCGGGGGGCCGCTTGCGCCAGGACCTCTCTTGCGTCCCGGCGCGAGGGAGGGATTCTACCCGAGGAGCATCCTCTTGACCTGCGGGGTGTCGGCGTCGGAGACCATGATGCCCTTGGCGAGCTGCCGCTTCCGGCCGGGACGCTTCTTGGTGAGGATGTGCCGCTTCATCGATTGCCCGCGCTTCACCTTGCCGCTGGCGGTCAGCTTGAACCGCTTCATGGCGCCGCGCTTGGTCTTGAGCTTGAGCTTCTTCTTGGGCTTGCGCATGTCTCCTCGTTATTCCTTGGCCGCCGCTTCGGCGGGCGCCGGGCTCGGCTCCGCCTTGGGCGCGCGGGGCGCCTTCGGGGCCTTCGGGGCCTTCTCGGCCTTCGCCGCCTTGGCCTCCGCGGACTTGGCCGGCTTGCCGTCGCCCTTCCCCGGCTTCACGAGCGAAAAGTCCTTCTTGGGCGACAGGATCTGCACCATCGTCATGCCTTCCTGCCGCGGCGTCACCTCGACCAGAGCCACCTCGCCGAGCTCGTCGGCAAGCCGGATCAGGATCTTGCGGCCGATCTCGGAGTGAACCGCCTCGCGGCCCCGGAAGATCACCGTCGACTTCACCTTGTTGCCTTCCTTCAGGAAGCGCTCCACGTTGCGCTTCTTGAACTGGAAGTCGTGCTCGTCGATCTTGACGCGGAACTTCACTTCCTTGACCTGGATGTGCCGCTGGTGCTTGCGCGCCTCCGACTCCCGCTTCGCCTGCTGATAGAAGAACTTCCCGGAGTTCATGATGCGGCAGACCGGCGGTGTCGCGGTGGGAGCGATCTCGACGAGGTCGAGGCCTCGCTCCTCGGCGATCATCAGCGCCTGGGCGGGCGGCATGATGCCGAGCTGGGAGCCGTCGTCGTCGATCACCCGGACCTCCTTGGCCCGGATGCGGTCGTTGATACGAACGGTCCTCTGATCTATGAGACACCTCCAGGCTTCGCGACGGGCGACCAGCCTTCAGGGACGTCTGTGAGCGAGCGGGTGCCGGCGAGCTTGCGCAGCGCCGGGATCACTTCGTCCGAGAGCCGCTTGCTGCCGAAGTCGCCCGCGTGGCGGTGCCGCACCGAGACCAGGCCGGCGGACGGGTCGGCGCTCTCCTGCTTCCCCACCACCAGCATGAACGGCACCTTCTGCACCTGCGCCTCGCGGATCTTGTAGCCGAGCTTCTCGCTGCGATCGTCGACGTGGACGCGGATGCCCGCGGCGCGCAGCGCCTCGGCGACCTGGTTCGCGTACGAGTGCTGCGCCTCGGCCACCGGCAGCACCACGGCCTGCACCGGCGCCAGCCACAGCGGGAAGGCCCCGGCATAGTGCTCGATCAGCACGCCGAAGAAGCGCTCGAGCGAGCCCAGCAGCGCGCGGTGGAGCATCACCGGCTGGTGCGCCTTGCCGTCCTCGCCGATGTACTCGAGACCGAAGCGGTTCGGGTTGTGGAAGTCGACCTGGATCGTCGAGCATTGCCAGGCGCGCTCCAGCGAGTCCTTGATCTTGATGTCGATCTTGGGCCCGTAGAAGGTGCCCTCGCCGGGGTCGACCTGGTAGGCCAGTCCCCGCGTCTCGAGCGCGCGCTTGAGCGCCGCGGTGGCGACCTCCCACTGCTCGTCGGTGCCGCTGGCGTCGGCCGGCTTCGTCGACACGAAGATGTCGTAGCGCTCGAAGCCGAAGGCCTTCAGGATGCTGGTCACGAAGTCGAGCACGCGCACGATCTCGGCGTCGAGCTGGTCGGGCCGGCAGAACAGGTGGGCGTCGTCCTGCGTGAAGCCGCGCACGCGCAGCAGCCCGTGCAGCACACCCGAGCGCTCGAAGCGGTAGACGGTGCCGAGCTCGGCGTAGCGGAAAGGCAGCTCGCGGTAGCTGCGCAGCCGCGAACGGTAGATCGTGATGTGGAACGGGCAGTTCATCGGCTTCAACTGGTACTCGACGCCCTCGATCTCGATCGGCGAGTACATGTTGGCCTTGTAGTACTGCGTGTGCCCGCTGGTGTTCCAGAGGTCGATCTTCGCGATGTGCGGCGAGTAGACGAGGTCGTAGCCGCCGGCCAGGTGCTGGTCGCGCCAGAAGTCCTCGATCTGCTTGCGGACGAAGCCGCCCTTCGGGTGCCACAGGATCAGGCCCGAGCCGGTCTCCTCTGCGATCGAGAAGAGGTCGAGCTCGCGGCCGAGCTTGCGGTGGTCGCGGCGCTTGGCCTCCTCGAGCCGGTGCAGGTGCTGCTCCAGCTCCTCGCGCGTGAAGAACGAGTAGCCGTAGATGCGCTGCATCGACGGGTTGCCTTCCTTGCCCTTCCAGTAGGCGGCGGCGGGCGAGGGGTTCAGCTTGAAGGCCTTGATCGCGGCGGTCGAGGGCAGGTGCGGGCCGAGGCAGAAGTCGATGAACTCGCCCATCGTGTAGCACTGCACCTGCTCGCCCGCCTTCTCGCGGATCAGCTGGCACTTGAGCGTCTGGCCCTTCTTCTCGAAGAGAAGCAGCGCCTCGGCCTTGGGCAGGATCTTCTTCTCGATCGGCCGGTTCTGCTTGACGATGTGCGCCATCCGCTTCTCGATGGCGGAGAGGTTCTCGGGCGTGAAAGGCCGCGAGACCAGGAAGTCGTAGAAGAAGCCGTCGTCGGTGGGCGGTCCGATGCCGCACTGCGCGTCCGGAAACAGCTCCGTCACCGCGGCGGCGAGCAGGTGCGCGGACGAGTGACGGTAGATCTCGATGGGGGAATCGGCGGGCTTGCTCTCGCCCGACGGACCGGTGGTGTCAGGAGCCTCGACTTCAGGCGACGTCGACATCTAGCTGCGGAACTTCACTGACAGGTCCGGTCCTCCAGGCTTTCCCCTTCCCGCTTGGAACTTTGGTAGGCGCGGATGGAATTGAACCATCGACCTCTTCCGTGTCAAGGAAGCGCTCTACCACTGAGCCACGCGCCTCCAGGCGGGCGGAAACTCGAATGTTACCGGGGGGATGCGGGGGTGTCAACGGAGGGCTGAGCTTCGGCGGAGGGCTGGACGTCGAGACGTATCCAGTGCTCGCCCGCCAGCAGCACGTTGCGGTCGCCCAGTTCCTCGATGCTCAGCTTCTCCGCGCGCTCGCGGCCCTCCTGCTGAACGAACAGGACGAGTGCGCCGTCTTCGACGCGCCAGCGGCCCGTCTCCGGCCCGAGCATCTCGCTGAGGAAGCCCAGCGTCTTGCCGGAAAGGCGCCGCGTGTAGCGCCCGTCGGCCAGCAGCTCCAGGCGCCGCTTCGGCGTCGCCTCGGTCTCCCACACGCCCCGCAAGCGCCTCTCCGTCAACGCGTTGCAGGCGGGCAACAGCAGGGCGAGGGCGGCCAGCACGCGCCACGCTTGGCGCTTCACAGGATCTTCTTGCCGAGCAGCGAGGCCAGCAGTTCGACTCCCAGCCTGGCCGTGCCGTTGCCGTGATCGAGGATCGGGTTCACCTCGACGAGCTCCGTCGAGACCAGCTTGCCAGTGTCGGCCAGCATCTCCATCGCGAGGTGGGCCTCGCGGTAGGACAGGCCTCCCTTCGAGGGCGTGCCGACGCCCGGCGCGAAGTCCGGGTCCATGCCGTCGAGGTCGAAGCTGACGTGGATGCCGGCGGTCCCGTTGCTGGCCCGCTCGATCGCCTCCTCCATCACCACCCGCATCCCGCGCTCGTCGATGTCGCGCATGGTGAAGGCGCCGACGCCGGAGGCGCGCACGTTGTCGCGCTCGCGCACGTCCACGTCGCGGATGCCGACGAGCGCCGCGCGCGCGCCGTCGACCATCGGCACGGCGCCCGCGAGGCCGGTCAGGCTGGCCTCGCCGATGCCGAGCGCCACCGCCAGCGGCATGCCGTGGATGTTCCCGCTGGGGCTCGTCTCCGCGCTGTTGGCGTCGGCGTGGGCGTCGAACCAGATCAGGCCGACGCGCTCGCCGCGCGCCTGGTAGTGGCCGGCGACTCCGGCGATCGTGCCCATCGCGATCGAGTGGTCGCCTCCCAGCACGACGGGAATCGACCCCGCGTCCATCGCCTGGCGTACGCGGTCGCGCACGGTCGCGCAGGTCTCGCGGATCTCCCGCAGGTACTTGAGCCGCGGGTCCCCCGGGTCGTGCGTCTCGGCGATCTCCACGTGCACGTCGCCCGCGTCCTCGACCAGGTAGCCGAGGTCGCGCACGCGCTGGTTGATCTCGGCCACGCGGAACGCCGAGGGTCCCATGTCGACGCCGCGACGGCCCGCGCCGAGGTCCAGAGGCACACCGATGATGGTCACGCTGCGCTTCATGGGATCCTCGGGCAAGCTAGCACATAATGCACGGTATGGGCACGAATACCCCGCGCCGGCCGGGCCCCGCTCCGGCGGCCGCCGAAGCCCCGAGCGACGTGCTGCCGATCCTCGTCTCGCGCAAGCTGCTGACGTCCGAGCAGGCCGAGCGCGTGCGCCGCGCGGCCAAGATGAACCACCAGACCACCGAGCAGGCTGTGATCCAGCTCGGCTTCGCCAGCGAGATCCAGATCGCCCAGCTGCTGGCCGAGCACGTCGGCCTGGCGTACGTGAAGATCAACCCGCTCGAGCTGGACCTAGACGTCGTCACGCGCGCGCTGCCCGGCCCCTTCGCCCGCCGCCACGGCCTGATCGCGCTGGCGCTGACCGACCGCAAGATCACGATCGCGGTCCACGACCCCTTCGCGCCCTTCCCGCTCGACGACATCAAGCGCGTGACGGGCCTCGACGTCGAGCGCGTGCTGGCGACGAAGAGCGACGTCGAGAAGATCAACAAGGGCTTCTACGACCTGCAGCAGAGCCTGCAGACCGCCGAGAAGCAGCTGAAGGCCGGCCGCCTGACGAGCGTCGACCTCAGCAACCAGGAGTTCCTCTCCTCCGCCAGCTCCAGCGAGGAGCTGGACCCCGCCGCGATCCCGGTGGTGAAGGCGCTCGACCACATCCTGAGCTACGCCTTCGAGCAGCGCGCCTCGGACATCCACTTCGAGCCCAAGCGCGACATCACGCTGGTGCGCCTGCGCATCGACGGCGTGCTGCACGACGTGCACCTGATCCCCAAGATCGTCTACGGCGCGGTGGTCTCGCGCATCAAGCTGCTCTCGGGCGCCAACCTGGCCGAGAAGCGCCGGCCGCAGGACGGCCGCATCAAGCGCGAGGAGGGCGGCAAGGAGATCGAGCTGCGCGTCTCGACGATGCCGACGGCCTTCGGCGAGAAGGCGGTGCTGCGCATCTTCGATCCCGACATCCTGCTGAAGGGCATCGACGACCTCGGGATCTCCGGACACGACCTGCCGAAGTTCTACGACTTCGTCTCGCGCCGCACGGGCATCATCCTGGTCACCGGCCCCACCGGCAGCGGCAAGACCACGACGCTCTACTCCGTGCTGAAGCACCTCTCGAAGCCCGACGTCAACATCATCACGATCGAGGACCCGGTCGAGATGGTCTACGAGGACTTCAACCAGGTCTCCGTGCGGCCCCAGATCGACCTCAGCTTCGCGAACGCCCTGCGCACGGTGCTGCGGCAGGACCCCGACATCATCATGGTCGGCGAGATCCGCGACACCGAGACCGCCGAGAACGCGGTGCAGGCGGCGCTGACGGGCCACCTGGTCTTCTCGACGCTGCACACGAACGACGCGCCGTCCTCGATCACCCGCCTGCTGGACCTCGACGTCCCCCACTTCCTGATCACCTCGACGATCATCGGCATCCTGGCCCAGCGCCTGGTGCGCCTGAACTGCAAGCACTGCCTGGAGGCCTACGACCCGACGCAGGAGGAGGCCGCCGCGCTGCGCATCCCCTTCGAGAAGCTGGCGGGCTACCAGTTCAAGCGCGGCAAGGGCTGCCTGCATTGCCGCCAGACGGGCTACTCGGGCCGCGACGGCATCTTCGAGGTGCTGCCGATCACCGAGAAGATCCGCCACCTGATCGCGCACCGAGCCTCCTCGCCCGAGATCTTCAAGACCGCGCGCGAGGAGGGCATGCGCACGCTGCGCGAGTCCGCGATCGAGAAGGTGTTCAAGGGCCTCACCACCGTCACCGAGACGGTCCGGGTGACGGGCAAGTAGGCGTTTGGACAACCTGACCCACAGCCTGACCGGGCTGGCGCTGGCGCGCGCGGGCCTGGGCCGCTTCTCGAAGGGCGCGACGCTCGCGCTGGTGCTGGCCTCGAACCTGCCCGACGTGGACCTGGTGACCGCCGCCTCGGGCAGCGCCGTCTACCTCGAGCACCACCGCGGGGTCAGCCACTCGATCGTCGGCGCGCCGCTGATGGCCCTGGGCCTCGCCCTGGGGCTGCGCCTCTTCGTGCGCGGCTCGCGCCTGCTTCCGCTGCTGGGCTGCTCGCTCGCGGGTGTCGCCGGCCACGTCTTCATGGACCTGTGGACCAGCTACGGCACGCGGGTGCTCTCGCCCTTCGACCGCCGCTGGCTGACCTGGGACCTCGTCTTCATCGTGGATCCGTGGATCCTCGCGCTGCTGCTGATCGCCGTCCTCTGGAAGCGCGGCATCCCGCAGTCCCCGCAGATCGCGACGACGGCGCTCGGTCTGGTCCTCGCCTACGTGGGCCTGCGCGCGGTGACGCACGCACAGGCCCTGGACCTCGCCGCCGCGCGACTCCCCCGCCCGGCCGCGCGGATGGCCGCCCTGCCGTCTCCGGTCGACCCCTTCCGCTGGCGCGTCCTCGCCGACACCGGCGACGCCGTCTACGTGGGTGACCTGAACGTGCTCGGCCGCTCGTCGCCTCTCGCGCGCCGCGAGAAGCGCGCCCACGATGCCGCCGTCGCTGCTGCCGCGGCAAAGAGCGAGGTCGCCGCCGTCTTCCTGGACTTCTCGACCTTCCCGTGGGTCGAGGTCAAGGAGACCCCGGAAGGCACCGAGGTCCGCTGGCACGACCTCCGGTTCGAACGCCCCGAGCGAGAGACCTTCGTCGCCACGGTCCTGCTGGACAAAGCCGGCCGCGTGCTGAGGCAGGAGTTTCGGTTCTAGCAAACGACCGGTCGTAGCTCTGCGCTACGGACGTGCACGTGAACGTGAACGTGCACGTGCACGTTCACGTTCGCTCGTTCGCCTCCCCGCGCGCCGCGTACAATCCCCTCCCATGGATCAAGCCTTGGAGCAGGCCTTCGCGCGGCTGGAGGCGAGGCGGAAGCAGCTGCTGGACCTCGCTGCGGGCAGTGGGGAGGCGGCCTTCAACCAGCGCCCGCGCCCGGACGCCTGGTCGGCGGCCCAGGCGCTGGAGCACGTGCTGCTCTCGGAGTCGCTGTCGATCGGCTACCTGCGCAAGAAGATGCAGGCCGGTCCCGCCCTGCCCCAGGCCGGCCTCGCCAGCGCGCTGAAGCTGCTGGCGCTGCGAGCCTTCCTCGCTTCGCCGCTTCGCGCGCGGGCCCCGAAGGTCTCGGCGAGCGTCCCCGACCAGTCGAACCTCGAGGATCTGCGCGCCCGCTGGGATGCGACGCGCTCGGAGCTGAAGGGCCTGCTCGATGGCTTCCCGCCCGAGTTGCTCGGTCGGCTGGTCTTCCGCCACCCCTTCGTCGGCATGCTCACGCTGCCCCACACGCTCGGCTTCCTCCAGGCCCACTTCGACCACCACGAACGCCAGGTTCGCGCCGCCCTAGACGCCACGCGCTCGACCTGACGTGCACGTCACGTCGAGGTTGACGTTCACGTCCGTTCGTCGTCGCCCGCCCTCGTTCACGTTCACGTTCACGTAAACGTTCACGTCCGTTCGTGAGTCGTCTTCCCCTCCAATCTCCCCGCCGCGCAGACCGAGTGGGATTCGGGCCTGCGAAGTGGCGGCCTGCCGAGGCGCAGCCGCGCCAGCAGGCGGCGGGCGGTCGAGGACACCCGAGGCGTCCCTTCCGAGCGACAACCCTGAGCGGCCCACAGCGCAACTCGTTGAAATACCGCGCCTAGGGCACTGGCACGGGGCATGCTTCGACACCCTGGCGACGGGGGTGTGTCCATGACGAACCGATTCCGTACGGCCGCACTGGCACTCACGATCGCCGCGCTGGCACTGCCGGCCGCCGCCCAGTCACGCCGTGGTGGCGGAGAGCGCAACGGTGGGTCTCGGGACGGCGGAGGCTCCCGCTACAGCGACAACCGGGGCTCTCGAGGTGGTGGCGACCGCAGCGCTTACCGCCGTGGTGGCAGCGATTCCCGCGGCGCCCGCGAGTCCGGCTACCGCTCGGGCCGCTCCCACTCTGACGGTGGCCGCTCGTACTACGACCGTGGCCGGTCCTGCCACGACCGCCGCGGCTCCCACTACGATCGTGGCCGCTCCCACTACCGTGGCCGCTCCTACTACCGCAGGCCTTATTACTACGGGGGCAGCCGGTACTACTACAGCTTCCCCTCCGTCGGGTTCTACTACGGCGCTCCTGACCGCTACTGCGACGCCTACTACGACCCCTACTGCTACGAGTCCTATCCTCCCGCCTACGTCACCCCGCGCTACTACAGACGGCCGAGAGTGAGCGTCGGCTTCCACTTCGGCTGGTAGCTCCGCTCTGAGCCCGTGGGCCCGGCACCGCCGGGCCCACCCGGCGGCCCGCAGGCTCCTCTTCGCGTCTTCAGGACACCTTCGCACGTTCACGTGGGCGTTCGACGTTCACGTTCACGTCCGTTCGTCGGCTGATGGGCCTCACTCCGTCCACACGAGCAGCCGGTCGCGCCCGCGGGTCTCGTCGAGAACGAGTATCGGGCCAGCGCGCTTCAGCTCCGCCGGGCTCAGCGAGAGCTGGCCGGGATCGAGCCCCGTACCTCGCAGCATCGCCTCGGCCGCTGGTGCCTTGAGCTCGAGAAACCAGAGCGGCACCTCGGCGCGCACCAGGCGTGACTCCGCGTCTCGGTAGGCGAGCACGTGCAGGCGTTCGGCCGGCCGCCCGGAGGCGCGCGGCGCCCCCCGGCCAGGCACCAGACGGCCGGCGGCGTCCCGTCGCAAGAGGGCCGGAGCGCCGCCGAGCCCTGCCCGGGCCGCCTCGAAGCGCTGGACGGCCACGGCGGCGTCGGCTCGCTCCACGCGGACCGCCCGCCAGGCGAGCACGCCGAAGATCGCGAAGCCGCCTCCGGCCATCGCGAGCAGGACCGCCAGCCAGCCGACGAGGCCCGGACCCCGGCGCCCTGTGCCGGCGGAACGCTCTTCGCCCAACGTCGAATCCGGTCCCTCACCCGCGCGATACTCGTTCACGCCGCGCGTCCTTCAGGCAGTCCGCACGCAAGCACGTTCACGCGCGCGTTGACCCTTCCCGTTCACGTCCGTGCAGCCGGCAGCGGGTCCGTTCGCCTCAGCCCCTCTCGCGCAGGTAGAGCACGAAGTCCGTCGACGGCGGCGTGCGACCCAGCTGCCGGAGCTGTGTCGCCACCTGGCCACGGTGGTACGTCGAGTGATTCACGACGTGGCGGACCAGGTCGCCGAGCGCGTTCGTGTGCGCCTGCCCGTTCAGCGTGCGATAGCTGATCGCCGTCTGCAGACCCCCCGCCGGCAAGGCCGCGAGGAACTCAGCCCGCTCCTTCTGCACGCCGGCGAGCTGCGCCAGCAACTCGGCCCGGCTTCCGCTGCCCAGCCAGGCCGGCGGAGCCGTGGGGCTGTCGCCCTTCCAGCGCCGCAGCCAGATCCATTCCGCCGACACGATGTGCGCGAAGGTGTCGCGCACGGACCCGAAACTGCTCGCAGCCGGCGCGGCGAACGCCTCGTCCGACAGCTCCTGGAAGGCCGCGACCATCCGCGCGTTCGCCCACGCGTCATAGCCGACCAGATCGTTCAGTTCAGTAGCGTCCATGGGACGAAGGGTAAGCACGTTCACGTGCACGTTCAATTACTCACGTTCACGTCCGTGAGACCGGTCCGTGGGCCCCGTCAGGCCACGGGCGTCGGATCGTCCTCCGAGGCCACCCACTCGGCCTCGTAGAGCACCTCGACCTCGCCGACCTGGGTGACCGCCCCGTGCTCGGGCCAGTCCACCTCGAGGGCGCCACCGTCGCACACGACGCGGGCGCGGCGGTCGCACTCCCCGCGCAGCACCGCCGCCACGAAGGCGCCGGCCGAGCCGGTGCCGGAAGAGCGCGTCGGGCCGACGCCGCGCTCCCAGAAGCGCACGCGCAGCTCGCTGCGGCTCACGACCGTCACAAACTCGACGTTCGTGCGCTTCGGGAACAGCGGGTGGTGCTCGAGGGCCTGGCCGAGCCGCGCGACCGTCGCGTCGTCCGCCGGCTGAGGCAGGAACACCGAGCAATGCGGGTTGCCCATCGAAGTGGCCGTGATCAGCACCCGCTCGCCCAGCACTTCGACGGGATGGTCGACGACGCGCACGTGCGGCACCTCGAGAGCCATCGGGATGTCGGTGCTCTTGAGCCGCGGCTCGCCGAGCCCGGTCTCCACCTTGTAGACGGCGCCGGCAAGCGGATGCACGACCACCGGCCGCGGACCCGACGGCGTCAGCACCACGTGCGCCGGCGGCAGCCAGGCGCGGTGCACGCAGTACGCCGCCAGGCAGCGGACGCCGTTGCCCGACAGCTCCACGAGCCCGCCGTCGGCGTTGATCAGCCACATGCGCACGTTCTGGCCGTCGAGCTTGAAGCGCAGGACACCGTCGGCTCCGGCGCCCGTGTGGCGCTCGCACAGCCGGCGCGCCCAGGGCCCGAAGTCCTCCGGCACGTCGGCGTCCGCCACCAGCAGGAAGTCGTTGCCGAGCCCGTGGGCCTTCGCGAAGCGCATGCTCACCTCTTGGGCGGCTTGATGATCGGGTCGGGCGGCGGGAAGGTGGCGAGCACGGCGATCGGCTCGCCGATGCCCGACGAGAACTGCCAGTTGATGCCGCCGTCGGAGCTGCGGTGGAGGCCGGCGTCCCCCGCCACGAAGATGATGGAGCCCTGGTCGGGCGCCAGCGGGAACAGCATGCGCAGCGCGGTTCCCCTGAAGCCCTGATCCAGCGGCAGCCAGCTGCGCCCCATGTCCTCGCTGCGGAAGACGCCGCGGTCGGTCGCCGCGTAGAGGAGCGGCCCGAGCCAGTAGAGGTCGAACACCGTGCGATCCGGCAGGCCCGCGGGCTCGAAGCTGCGGCAGCCGTCCTTCGAGAGGTGCACCCCCAGCCCGGCCCCCACGAAGACGACGGGGTCCACGGAGTAGTACGACGACGGCGCGATGCCGCGGATCTCGCCGGGCGGGAGGCCGCCCGCGGGCCCGTCGAAGCTGCGGCCCGAGTCGTTCGAGACGTAGAGCCCCCCGCTCGTCGCCAGGATCAGCGCGGGCCCCGGCCACTCCATCCGCGTCACCGCCAGGCCCTTGAGGCCGGCCAGCTTGAAGCCGCGGCCGAAGTCGTCGGACTTGTAGAGGCCCTCGGGCGTGCCGGCGAAGAGCGTAGGATCCGCCTCGGAGTAGCGGGAGGACATCACCGAGAGCACCTTCTTCTCGATCGCCAGGCGCTTCCAGCTGAGGCCCAGGTCCTCCGACAGCAACAGGCCGGAGTCGGCGCCGACGAACACGCGCGGCGTCTGCGCGCGCACCGCGTGCACCGCGCCCAGGCCTTCGAGCGGGCTGCCCGACATCGCCGCCGTCGCCCGCTGGAACGAGGCGCCCCAGTCGCGCGAGCGCCAGAGGCCCGAGGCGGTGCCCGCGAAGACCGTGAGGCTGGTGGCGACCGCGTCGATCGGCGGCGGCGACTGCGCCTGCGCGACGAGCGCAGCCGGGGGCAGCAGCAGCCCAGCGAGCAGAGCCAGCCCGCCGGCTCTCACTCCCCCCTCTCGAAGCGCTCGCGCAGGCGAGCGCAGGCGGCCAGCGGGTCCTCGGGGAGCACGCGCGTGCCGCCCACCGCGGTCATGAAGTTCGCGTCGCCCACCCAGCGCGGCACGAGGTGCAGGTGGATGTGATCCGCGACCCCCGCGCCCGCCGCCCGCCCGAGGTTCATCCCGACGTTGATGCCGTCGGGCCGGTAGAGCTCGCCGAGCATCGACTCCAGCCGGCGCGCCAGCAGCATCATCTCCGCCAGCTCCTCGGGCGTGGCCTCGGCCAGCGAGCCGAGATGGCGCCTCGGCGCCACCATCACGTGGCCGGAGGAGTAGGGATAGAGGTTCATCATCACGAAGTTCAGCGGGGCGACGTGGACCAGCAGGTCGGGCGTCGCGCTGCGGGCGAGGGCCATGCACATCACGCAGCCCTCGGACTTGCCCGCGCTCGCGACGTACTCTCCGCGCCTGGGCGCCCGCAGGATCTCCATCACGCCCCCGTGCGGTAGTCCACCTCGAACACCGGGAAGCTGGTGCTGACTCCCTTGAACTTGGCGTCGCCCGCGTAGCGGAAGAGGACCCGGCAGCCGATCTCGGCATCGCGGAACTCGAGCCGGCGCAGCGCGCCGTCGTCCACGTCCTCCAGCTCGACCAGCGGCTCGATCTGAGTGAAGGCGGCCCGGCTCACCGCGATGCCCTCGTTGAAGAGCTGGCCCTCCGCGTCCACCGTGACCGACAGCCCGAGCGAGCGGGCGCCGTTGCCCACGCCGGGGTCGGTGGTGGCCTCGTCCTCCTCCATCGGCCGCTTGGCGGCCGACGACAGCCGCCCGGCGAGGTTGACGTTGCGCCCGATCACCGTGTTCTGCGAGTCCATCTCGTCGACCACGAAGCGCGCCAGGTAGACGCGCCCGTAGTGGATCGAGACCCCCATCTTGAAGGCCGTGCGCTCCTGGTGGCGCAGCTTGTCGAGCGCCTGCTGGCACAGGATCGCCGTGCGCACGGCGTTCAGCGAGCCCGCGGGGTCGGCGTGGTCGGTGCCGTAGGTGACCATCATGCCGTCGCCCAGGAACTTGTCGATGCTGCCGCCGAAACGGACGATGTGCGGCACGAAGGCGTCGAACACGGTGTACAGCTCGCGCGTCAGGTCGCGCTCGGAGATGCGGCCCTCGGAGGTCTTGGTGAAGCCGCGCAGGTCGAGGAACAGCACGGTCGCGTTGACGGCGGCGTTCAGCACCTGCGCCGACTCGCCGAAGTCGTACATGCGCATGCCGCGGCGCGCGCAGTCGTCGAACTCGGCGTCGCCGGTGACCTCGATGCGGTCGCGCAACGCCGACAGCAGCTCGAAGCGCTTGAGCGCGCCCACGAACTCGATCAGCGACTCGACGACCTCGGAGGCGCCGCGGCGCTCGACCTCGGCCCGCAGGCGCGACGCCGCCTGCAGGCGCGCTCCCGTGCCCCAGGCGTCGGCCAACAGGGCCAGCATCACCGGCGGGCAGAATGCGGCGCGCAGGGCGCCTTTGGGGGTGCCGAGCTCCTCGCGCGGGATGTCGGGCGCGTGGCGCGCGATGCGCGCGAGCAGCGTGCGGTCGCCGTCGCCCACGCGCCGCTCCACCTCGCGCGTCAGCACGTTCTTGAACTCCTCGAACACCGGCGCCGTCACGCGGTGGCGGCGGTCGTTGCTGATGAAGTCCCCGAGGTTCAGCTCCTCGAAGGAGGTCTCGGTGAAGTAGAAGGCGTCGTCGAGCACGGCGTCGACGATGCTGGTGTTCTCCTGCTTGCCGTTCAGCAGCATCAACTGCTCGGGCGCGCTGCGCTCCATCTCGCGCCGCACGCCCTGCTCGGCCCGCCGGTAGAGCGCCGACAGCAGCGCCGGCAGCGCGTGCTTCACGCGCTTGACCTGCGGCGCCCGCGCCTCGAGCTGGCGCAGCTGGCGCGCCACCTCGCCCGAGTGGGCCAGCCAGAACAGGTTGCCGAGGCCGAGCCGCCTGTCGGTGAAGCGCACGGCGCGCAGCGCGCGGTGCAGCGCCGCCTCGTACTCCGCGCGGTCGCGCGCCCGCACCTCGGCCTTCGGCGAGAGGTCGGGCAGCTGCACGCCGACGTCGCCCAGCGCGATCTTCAGGTAGCCCTGCAGCAGCGACTGCAGCCGCGGGTGGAAGCGGACCAGGTAGACGGGTCGGCCGTCGCGATACTCGGGCGGCGGCAGCAGGGGCGGCGGCGAGCCGAGCAGCACTTCCGCCTCGGCGAGCCCGCCGGACAGGAAGCGCGACGCTTTCGGGTCCTTGAGGTAGGCGGTCGCGGGCATCGCTCGCCCGCTAGCTCCGGTTGATCAGCTCTTTGAGCTCTTTGCCCGGCTTGAAATGGGGCACGCGCTTGGCGGGCACCACCACCCCGGCCCCCGTCTTGGGGTTCCGCCCACGCCGGCTGTCACGCCGGCGCAGGCGGAAGGAGCCGAACCCGCGCAGCTCGATCTTGTCGCCGCGGGTGAGCGCGTCGACGATCGACGTGAAGACCGCGTCCACGATGACCTCGGAGTGCTTCCGGGTCAGCTCGGACGCGCGCGACACCTGCTCGACGAGCTCGGCCTTCGTCATGGTCCGAGGAAACCTACTCCTTCGTCTCCTTGGCCTGCGCGGCGCGGAAGGCGTCGCCGAGGGTGGAGCGCTCGCTGCCGGCCGTCTCGCGATAGCTCTGGAAGTCCTTCTGGAACTCGTCCTGCTTCACGGCCTTGACCGAGAGCCCGATCTTCTTCTCGCCCTCGTTGATCTTGATGATCTTCATCGGGATCACGTCGCCGACCTTGAAGGCGTCCTCGGGCTTCTCGACGCGCTTCTCGTCGAGCTCCGAGACGTGGACCAGGCCCTCGATGCCCTCGTGCAGCTCGACGAAGGCGCCGAAGTTGGTCAGCCGGACGACCTTGCCCTCGACGATGTCCCCCACCTTGTGGTGGGCGAAGAACTCGTCCCAGATGTCGGTCGCGAGCTGCTTCAGGCCCAGCGAGAGGCGCTGGTTCTCCGCGTCGATGTTGAGCACCACCGCCTCGACGACGTCGCCCTTCTTGAGGATCTCGGACGGGTGCTTCACGCGCTTGGTCCAGGACAGGTCGGAGATGTGGATCAGGCCGTCGATGCCGTCGTCGACCTCGACGAAGGCGCCGAACTCGGTCAGGTTGCGCACGGTGCCCTGCAGCCTGGCGCCGATCGGGTACTTCTCGGCGAGCTGCTCCCAGGGGTTCTGCTCGGTCTGTTTGAGGCCGAGCGAGATGCGGTGCGCCTCCTGGTCGAGGCCGAGCACCTGGCACTCGACCTCCTGGCCGACGGTGAGGATCTTCGAGGGGTGCTTGATCTTCTTCGACCAGGACATCTCGGAGACGTGGATCAGGCCCTCGACGCCCTCCTCGAGCTCGACGAAGGCGCCGTAGTCCGTCAGGCTGACGACCTTGCCCTTGACGCGCGCGGTCACCGGGTACTTGATGGTCGCGGTGGTCCAGGGGTCGGCCTTCAGCTGCTTCAGGCCCAGCGAGACGCGCTCGCTCTCGCGGTCGAACTTCAGCACGGTCACGCGCAGCTCGTCGCCGACGTTGACCACCTCGTTCGGGTGGTTGACGCGGCCCCACGACATGTCGGTGATGTGCAGCAGGCCGTCGATGCCGCCCAGGTCCACGAAGGCGCCGTACTCGGTGATGTTCTTGACGACGCCGGTGAAGATCTTGCCTTCCTCCAGCGTCTCCAGGGTGTCGCGCTTCTTCTCGGCGTTCTCCTCATCGAGCACCGCCTTGCGCGAGAGCACGATGTTGCCGCGCTTCTTGTTGACCTTGATCACGCGCATGCGCAGGTCCTGGCCGCGCAGCGAGTCGAGGTTGCGCACGGGGCGCACGTCGACCTGGCTGCCGGGCAGGAACGCGCGCACGCCGATGTCGACGGCGAGGCCGCCCTTGACCCGCTCGATCACGCGGCCGACGACGACGCGGCGCTCCTGGTAGGCGCGCTCGACGTCGTCCCAGACCTTCATCTTCTCGGCCTTCTCGCGCGAGAGGACGACGTAGCCTTCCTTGTCCTCGGTCTTCTCGAGCAGCACGTCGACGATGTCGCCCGGCTTGATGTTCAGCTGGCCGTTCTCGTCGCGGAACTCCTCGACCGGGATCATGCCCTCGGACTTGTAGCCGACGTCCACGATCACTTCGCTGTCCGAGACGTGCAGCACGACGCCGCGCACGACCTCGCCTTCGGCGAAGTTCTTGAAGCTCACGTCGTACATGTCGAGGAGACGCTCGTACTCCTCGGCGTCCATCGCTGCGTCGGTCTCGGGAGCGAGGTTCTCTTCGAGGCTTGCGTCGAGGGTTGCGGCGGCGGACTTCGGCGCGATCGGCGCCACGGACTTCTTCTCTGTATCCGGCATGGGGACTAGCTAGACCTCCAGGGTCTCTTGGGATGGTCCGGAATCGACGGCAACCCCTTGAGGCCCCGGTCGTCCAGGACTAAGCGCTAGAGGATACGTGGGTTAGGTGCTTGGTGTCAACTCACGCTCGGAGAAGACCTCGGCCTCGAAAGCGTAGAGCCGAGTGGTCTTCTCGCGCCAGGCGCCGGGGCCGAGGCCCGCCTTGCGGCAGACGCCTTCGAGGAACTCCAGGCGGTCCCAGCCCTGCTCCGCGGGAACCTGGGGCAGCAGCAGGCCGCGCCGACCGCCCTTCTCGGCGATCAGGCCGTGACGACCCACGATGACGCCCTCCGGAGAGATCGGAGACGGGCGCGACAGCACGGAGATCTCGACTACCAGTTGCGGCATCTCGGCCAGCGAGACGGGTACGAAGCGGCCGTCGCGGGTCGCAGCAGCAGCAGCAGCCAGGCCTACGGTCTCCTCCAGCGTGCCGGGGGCCTCGACGTAGCCGATGCACCCTCGCAGCTCCCCGTCGGCTCGCCGAAGCGTCACGAAGGCCCCCGCGGCGCCGGCGAGGGCCTCGTCGCTGCTGGTGGGTCGAGGCTCCTGAAGCCTCTCGCCGCGCACGGCCGCCGCCGCGGCCTGGCGCGCGAGGGCGAGCAGGTGGGTCCGGGCTGCGGTCGAGAGCCGCTCGGCGACCGTCATGCCGCCCTCGCCGAGAAGGCCGCCGCCATGTACCCGACCACCCGGCTCTTGTCGTGCTCGCCCGCGTCGCCTGAATCGGCGTAGCGCAGCAGCGTCGCGCGATCGGCTCCGAGAGCCCGGCTCGCCCGCATCACCGCGACGATCGCTCCCCCGCCGCAGGCGTGTTCCCAGGAGTCCTCGAGCCGCGCCATCAGCCCGTCGGCGTCGAAGCGCTCGACGTCGCGGACGACGAGGGCGTCCAGCCGGTTGGCCGCGGGCGCGGGATGGTAGTGGCTGAGGTCGGAGGAGGCGACCAGCACGACGTCGGTGCGCCGGCCGACGGCGTGCGCGAGGCGCTCCGCCAGCGCGTCCACCTCGGGACGCGTCTGGCTGCCGAGCATGACGGGCACGATGCGCAGCCCGGGCACCAGGTGCTGCAGGAACGGCAGCTGCATCTCGAGCGAGTGCTCGTCGCGGTGCGGCTCGGGAGCGTCTTGGACGCCCGCGGCCGCGTCCAGCAGCACGGCGGCGAGCTCCTCGTCGATCGGCAGCGTCCCGAGCGGCGTCTGCCAGGCCCCACGGGCGTAGACGGCGCAGCCGCGGAACGCCACGCGATGCGACGGCCCGGCCAGCACGGCGGTGAGCTCTCGGCGGCCCCGCAGCAGGCCGTACGCATGGGCCGCCACCGGTCCGGAGTAGCGCAGGCCGGCGTGGGGCGCGACCACGCCCACCAGGCGGCCGGGGACCGCTGAAAGCCGAGCTGCCGCCAGGTAAGCCTCGACCTCCCTGACGATCGCCGAGGCCGTGCCCGGGTACCAGGACCCGGCGACGGCGGCTCGGCGGACGACGCCGGAAGTGCCCATACCTCGACCTGCCTACAAGCTAGCGCCGGGGGCCCGTGCTGGAAAGAGTACATCCGGCTCAGGCCCGGCCGCCCGGGCCGAGGCCCGCCGGCTCAGGCGTAGACGCGGTAGTCGACCTGGGGGAACAGGTTGTCGCGCCACTCGAAATCGGCCACGATCGGCTCCTCGAGCGGCAGCTCGCCCACCAGCGCGCGGTAGAGGTAGGTGAAACGCGCGACATGGTCGCGGGTGCGCTTCTTCGCGTACTCGACCGTGGTGCCCATCTTCATGATGAAGGCCCAGTCGGAGGCCTGGGCGAGCAGCAGCTCGCGCGCCGCCTGGTCGAGCGCGCGCCGCGGGAGGCCCTCGGCTCGCGGAAACCGGCGCGCCAGCTCGACCATGCGCTCGGCCGCCGCCTCGAGGTGCGGGTAGATCCAGTCGTTCGAGGGATTCAGCCAGACGTCGGCGTAGCCCTTGGCGCCCCAGGTGCACATGGGCGGCTCCGCCACCTCCAGCTCGGGGTGCCGCTCCAGGTACTCGAGGGGCGTGATCGGCTTCACCGCGTCCTGGTCGAAATGGAGCTTGCGGAAGAGCAGCTCGAGGAAGTCCGGACCCTCGAACCACCAGTGCCCGAACAGCTCGGCGTCGTACGGGCTCACCACGATCGGAGGCTGAGGCATGCGGCCCGCGAGCCACTCGAGCTGGCGGCGCCGGTTGTCGAGGAAGTTGCCGGCGTGATCGGCCGCCTTCTGGAGCGCCCAGGCGCGCACGTAGGGCTGCTTGTGACCGAGATCGACGCCGCGGCCGGTGACGCGATGGTACTTCAGCCCCAGGTTCCTGCGCAGGCCGTCGGCCGGCAGGAACTCCTTCAGGTACTCGAGCGGAAGCTCCCAGCCGACGTCCTTGTAGAACTCTCGATAGTCGTAGTCGCCCGGGTAGCCCACCTCGGAGCTCCACACCTGCCGCGACGACTCCATGTCGCGCCCGAAGAAGGCGATGCCCGCCGGCGACAGGATCGGCCGGTGCACGCCGTGGCTCGGACGCGGATCGGCGTCCTCGAGCCCGTGCGCCTCGAGGAAGCTGAAGCGCAGGCCCGCGTCGGCCAGCAGGCGGTCGTGGCCCGGCAGGTAGGCGCACTCGGGCAGCCAGATCCCCTGCGGATCGCGGCCGAGCACCGCGCGGTAGTGGCGGACCGCCACTTCGATCTGCGCCCGCGCCGCCTCGGGCACGGTGTCGAGCAGGGGCAGGAAGCCGTGCGTCGCGCCGCAGGTGAGGATCTCCAGCTTGCCGAGGTCGCGATGTTTGACGAAGGCTCGCACCAGGCGCGAGCCGTAGCGCTCGCGGAAGATGGCGCGGATCTCCGTCAGCTCGGCGAGGTAGAAGGCGGCGACGTCCGCGAAGCGGGCGTCCTCCCGCCGCGTCCGCTCGCTCTCGCGCTCGGCGAGGCGCACGCCGCGGTCGAGGTAGCGGTGGTAGCGCGCGACCAGGAGCTCGTCCTCCATCATCGACAGCAGCGTCGGGGACAGCGTCAGCGTCAGGCGGTACTCGACGCCGTCGGCGACCAGGCGGTCGAGCGCGCGCACCAGCGGCACGTAGGTCTCGCTGAGGGCCTCGAAGAACCAGTCCTCCTCGAGGAACTCCGGGTACTCCGGGTGGCGCACGTAAGGCAGGTGCGCGTGCAGGACGGGACACCAGTACCCGATCGGCATCCGCCGTCCCCCGTTCGAGCTAGCGGCGGTGGAGGTCGCTGGCGCCGCCGCGCACGAGCGCCTCGCTCGAGCCGCCACGCTCGGCCAGGACGCCCGGCAGGCCCCGCGCGGGCGTTCCGGGAGCGGCGCCGTCGATCAGCGTGACGGCAGCGGCCCTTGCGGCGCGCGTGGCGGCGGCGGTCATCGCCGGCGCGTCCGGGGCGCCGCGCGCAAGATCGGCGGCGGTCAGGGCCGCCGCGCCCTTCGCGGATCCTCGCTTGCCGAAGACGGCGCGGCGGCGGGCGGGCGCGGCTGCCGGACCGACGCGCGGCGTGACCACGACGTTGCTCGCGGCGAGCGCACGGAACTCGCCCGTCGGCAGCGTCAGGCCGAGCTCGGCCCGGTAGCTCCGGTGCGCCGCCTTCGTGCGCAGATACCACGAGCGCGCGCCGGCGGGCAGCAGCACGACGCTGAGCGCGCCGTTCGCCGGATCGTCGAGCTTCAGCGTCAGGCGCGAGAGCGCGAAGGCGCGGTCGCCCAGCTCGCGCCGCAGCGCGCCCCACGAGGCCGGGCTGACGTCCCAGTGCGCGAAGAGCCACTCGGGGTCCTTTACCAGCAGCCGAACGCGGTCGCTCGCGTAGCTCTCCGGGAACACGAAGCGCTCTTCCTCGAACACGCGCGGCCGAGTCTCGTGCAGGTCGTACTTCGCGGACTCGATTCGCAGCTCGTCGTCGAGCGGCGGAGCGGCGGGAGCGCTTTCGCGGCTCTTCGCCTTGGAGGCCGGTCTGGGCCGACCCGACCGCTTCTTAGCCGGTCTTGGCGAGGCAGGCCTCGGCGCTTCGGCCCTCGCTGCCGCGGCCCTGGGCGCAGCCACCCTCGGCGCCCCGGCCTTCGTCGTCGGCGCCTTGGTGCCGACTCGTCGAGCAGCAGCCTCGGCGTTCGACGTCGTGCGTCCTCGAGTCGCGGCCACGGGCATCGTCGGTGGTCTGGACGGAGCGGCCTTCCTGCTCGCGGTCCCGGCCCTGGCGCGAGGCTTCGCCGGCGCCGCCTTCGCCTGGCTGGCGGACGACGGCGGGCGGATTGATTTCGCCCCTGGCTTGGGCGCCCGGCGCGCGGCCATTCGCGTCGAGGCTGGCTTCGTCGCCGGCTTCGCGGCTGCCCTCGCGCGTCTGGCGACGGGCTTCGCCGCCGCGGAAACCGGCTTCCGGGCCTTGGCGGCCTTCGACCTCGACGACGCCTTCGACTCCGCTCGCGCCATGCGCGCGAGTATACCTCTCAGGGTTCGCGCTCGGGCCGGTTGCGACCCTGCGACTGAGCCGGCCGGCGCGCGCTGATCAGCTCGCGGATGCGGCGCTCGACCTCCAGCTCGAAGATCCGGAACTTGGCCTGCTGCAGAGGCGTCAGCAGCGCGTCGATCGCCTGCATCTGAGCCTGCAGGCCCTGCAGGCGCCCGGGCTCCTCGGCCTCGAGCGCGCGCAGCTCCTTCATCCGCTCCGCCACGGCCGCCTCCGTCGCCGCTCCGCCCGCGAGCGAGCGCCGCAGCTCCATCAGAATCCGGAACCGCCTCTCGTTGGCGCTCCTGCGCTCGGTCTGGAGCCTCTTCAGGAGCGGCAACAGCTTGACGAACTGCTCGTCGCTGAGCAGCAGGCTCTCCTGGACGTTCGAGATCACGTAGGCGTCGATCAGCTTGATCACTTCCTCGCGAGGCCGATCGGGCCGGGCGCCCCGCTGCCGGCGGTCCTGGGGCCCGTCCATCGGCTCCGGGTCCTGGGCGGCAGCCGGCAGGCCCCCGAGCAGCACGCCGAGCGCGAACGCCCGAATCAGCGTCGTCTTCATGATGCCTTCCCCTTCAGCTCCTCGCGCACGGCGGCGGCCAGCGCTCGCGACTCGTCGTCCGTCAGCGTGGCGAGGCAGCGCGCCAGGCCGTCGCAGGCGGAGAGCGATGCCTCGCCCGAGCCGAGCGCGCCCTCGAGCGCGAGCAGCCCGGAATCGTCCGCCTGCGGCGGCAGGGCCGACCAGGCCGGCAGCGTCGGAGCCGCCGGCGTCGCGGGCCCGCGGCTGCCGACCAGGACGGCGCCCGCCAGGCTGACGGCCACCGCGAGCGCGGCGAGCGCCGGCTGCAGCCGCGCGAACCAGCCCCGCGGCGCCGGCTCCCCCGCGAGGCGCGCCGCCACGTTGCGGCGCAAGGCGTCCCAGTAGAGGGGCGACGGCTCGGGCGACTCCAGCTCGCGGGCGAGCGACAGCCCCTCGCCCAGCTCGGCGAGCCTGCGGCCGCAGGCCTCGCAGGCCGCGGCGTGCGCGCGGTGCTCGGGCGCTGCCTCGTCGAGCGCGAGGCCGAGCAGATCTTCGTCCGTCGGGTGCTTCGTCATGACGTCCCCCCCGCGCGCAGCAGGCGCCTCAGGTTGCCGAGCGCGTGGAACAGGTTCGCCTTCACCGTTCCGACGCTCGAGCCCAGGATCTCGGCGACCTGTTCGTGCGTCAGGTCCTGGTAGATCTTCAGGATCAGCGTCAACCGCTGTCTCTCCGGCAGCCGCTCCACGGCGGCCCGAACGCGCGCGGCGCGCTCGCGCTGCTCCAGGTCCTCGCCCACGCCGCGCCGGCCGTCGACGAGTGAGTCGGCGAGCGGCTCGGCCTGCGGCTTGCGCGCCGCACGGAAGTTGAGGCAGCTGTTGACGGCGATGCGATAGAGCCAGGTCGAGAAGGCCGCCTCCCCGCGGAAACGCCCGATCGCCCGGTACGCCTTCAAGAACGCCTCCTGCGCCAGGTCGTTCGCGTCGGAGTGGTCGTTCACGTAGCGATAGCAGAGACGGTAGACGTCGCGCTGGTAGCGGGTGACGAGCGCGTCGAACGCGTCGCGGTCGCCGCGCTGGCAGGCCTCCACGAGCGCGCGCTCCTCGCTCTTGTCGACCCGCGCCGCCGCCGTGCTCACGGGCTCCCCCATCGCGATCCGCGGCAGTGCTGCTGTGGCCATCTGGTCCCGTCCTCGAACGCCCAAAGCCCGGGCGCCCCGCGGCCGGATCAGGGCCGGGGGCGCCACGCTCACTTCCGCTGCTCGAAGGCTGTCATCGGCGCGCGTCGGGTGTCAACGCAGCGGGCGACTGCCCGTCCTCGAGCTCCTCGTCGCCCGGCTCCTCGGCCGCGCCCATCCGCGGCCCCATCCGGCGCTGCCCGCGCCCGCCGCGACCGCGCTCGCCCGGGCGAGCACCGCGCGGACGCTCGGCCCGGAACTCCTCGAGCTTCTGTCGCTGCTCGGGCGTCAGCAGCTTGAGGAAGCCGACCTGCTGGTCGACGCGAGCCTTGACGGCGGCCGCCGAGAGGTCCTGCAGCGTCCTGACCTTCGCCGCGATCGCCTTGTCGTCGAGGGTCGCGGCCTTCAGCAGCTCGCGCAGGTCGAGGCGCGCCAGCTGCAGGTCGGCCCGCCGCTGAATCGACTCGCGGCGGAACCTGACGTGGAGAGCCTCGGCATCGTTCGCCTGCTGCTCGCTGAGGCCGAGGGCCTGCTTCATGCGCTCGGGGCCCCGCGGCTGCATCCCGCGGCCCGGACCACCTTGCGCCTGCGCCGAGGCGGAAGACGCCGCCAGCGCCAGCCCCGCGATCGCCGCAACTCCCACGATTCCTGCCAGTTTCCTCGTCATCGTTCTCACCTCTTCCCCCTCCTCACACGGTTTAGACCGGGGAGGGGTTCAAAGGTTGAGAGAGGCGAGCCGGACCTCGCGCAGGATGAGCGGGCTGCCGCCCCAAAGCGCGAGCGTGACGTCGGCGGGCGTTTCGGCCCCGACGGCCAGCTCGGTCGCAAACCCGTCCGTGGTCTCGACCATCGTCAACACGCGAGGCGCGGCTCCCGGCACGACGACGAGCACCCGCGGCGGCTCGGCGGCGGCGGCCACGCGCAGGACGGCGACCTCGAGGCGGTAGCGGCCGGGCGCGAGGGGCAGGCGAGCCCCGAGCATCGCGCCGTCGGCGTGGCGGTGCGGCTCGTAGAGCGGCCCCCAATCGAGGGCCGCCGGCCCCCAGCGCGCCGTGAACGCCGGCTCGAGGCGCAGCGCGGGCAGGTGCAGCGCGGAGCGGCCCAGCAGCCGCACGGCGTCACGGCCCTCGCTGCGCCGCTGTCCCGCGCTCGAGGCAACGGCGCAGGCGGCGCCAAGTGCGACCAGCGAGCAGGCGACGCGCGCCGCGGGAGCCGTGCGCGGCGGACGGCGAAGCGTGGACGCCGCGGCCGCCGAGGCCAGTAGCGCGGCCCACAGCGCCGCAAGCCGATGCCGATCCGGGTCGCCCAGCACGTACCCCGGCAGCAGTCGCGTCCACTCCTCGGCTCCCGACGCCGCGCGCAGCACCGGCGCGCCGCCGTCGCGGTCGCGATGCAGCAGCCGCGGCTGTGCAACCCCGAGGAGGCCGATCGCCACGCCCCAGCCAGCGAGCAGGGCCGCAGCAGCACGCGGCCCGGAACGGGCGAACGCGGCCGCCAGCGCGAGCGCCAGCGCGGGCACCACCGGCACCAGGAAGCGCGCCGGCGGGTTGAAGCCGCCCCGCCACATGTGCCACGACCCCGCGACCAGGAGCGCGCTCGCGACGATCGCGGCGGTCAGCAGCCCGAGGCGCGGGCGATCGCGCGCGAGCGGGACGAAGCCCACGAGCGCCAGCGCGAAGACGGGCGCGTAGACCAGCAGACCGAACTCCTGGTCGAGCAGGAGGCCGGGCAGGCCCTCCAGCAGCGTCGCGGCCGCGAACTCCGGGCGGGCGCCGTACACGCGGCGCGGGTCGAAGAAGCCGTAGAGCACGAAGTGGAAGAGCGCCAGCCCGACGCCCGAGACCGCGAGCGCCGCCGCCACCGTCGCGACGAACCCGAGCGAGCGGCGCGCGGCGAGCATGCCCAGCGCCAGCAGGACGGCGAATGCGAGATACCGCACGTTGAGCCACGGCAGGGCGGCGAGCGCGCCGAGACCGGCGAGCAGGCGGCCCCTGGGGACCGGACCGGAGCCGATGGCGAGGCGCAGGCCCAAGGTCAGCGCCAGGGCCGCCGGGATCTCGCTGAAGACGAGCCCCGCGAAGCTCAGCAGCGGCGGCGAGAGCCCGCAGATCCAGGCCACGGCCTCGGCGGCTCCCTCCCCCGCGCCCGCTTCCCGCAGCAGGCCGCGCAGCTCGCACACGAGCAGCACGAGCAGGCCCGCCATGAAGAAGGACACGAGCGGATATCCGCCCAGCGCCCAGGCCGGCAGCACCAGCAGCGACAGGCCCACCGCGTGCAGCGAGTAGATGCGGCCCGACCGGCCCCTCACGCGGAAGTGGGGCTCGAGCATGGGCTTCCGATAGAACGACGCGTAGCGGGAGGGCACGTAGTCGTCGGTGAGATCGAGGTCGCCGTCGCGCTGCAGGCTCTCGGCGACCATCAGGTAGTGAGGCTCGTCGCCTTCGGCGCCGACTTGCGACTGCACTCGCGCGGCAGACGTCGCGGCGAGCAGCGAGACCACCACGGGCAGCGCCCAGCCCGGGGGCCGCCAGCCGGAGAGCGCGACCACGAACGCGGCGACGCCGAGGCAGAGAGCCGCGACGGGTGGCCCCGTCAGCGCGAGCAGGCCCGGGGCGCCGAGTTGCGCGGGGATCAGGATCAGGAGGCCGAGACCTGCGGCGGCCGCCGAGGTGCCGCGCGAGACCAGCAGCAGCCCCACGACCGCCGCCAGCGCGACCAGGGCGGGGCCCGGCGAGACCCCGCCCAGCGCCAGAGGCCGCGCCGACGCGGCGCCGCCCAGGCCGGCCAGCGCGAAGAGCGCGAGCAGGAGGAGCCCGCCGATCGCCCGGGCACGGCTGGGATGGCCCATGAATCGGCCTGGATTCTACGCGCCGGGGATTGACCAACCTTCCGGCCGCGCGCATAGTCGAACGTGTAGGAGGCCGTGCCATGCGCAGCGCGTGCGTATCGCTCGTGGTCGCTTCCCTGGCGGTGGCGGTCCCATCCCCGGCGGGGGCCGACGAGGTCCTGCTGAAAGGCGGAGGCCGCGTCGTGGGCGTGATCGTCGAGCGGACGCCCGAGAAGGTGGTCGTCGAGACCGGACCGGGCCGGGTCACGCTCGCCGCGAGCCGCGTGGTCGCCGTGCGCGACGGCGGCGCCGCGCTCAACCGCTTTCAGGAGCGGGCGGAGACTCTCGCTGCCGACGACGCCGCGGGCTGGCTCGAGCTCGCGCAGTGGGCCGCCGAGCAGGGGCTCAACACGCAGGCGCAGGCGAGCTTCGAGCGCGTGCTGGCGCTCGACTCGAACAACTCTGTCGCCCACGAGGCGCTGGACCACCAGTTCGTCGCCGGCCGCTGGCTCGCCGGCGACGAGGCACGGCGCGCACGGGGCGAGGTGCAGTACGACGGCCGCTGGATGACTGCGGCCGAGCGGGACGATCTCGTGCGCGAGCGCAACGAGGCGCGCGCGGAGGCGCGCAACCGGGCCGAGATCGAGCGGGTGCGGCTCGAGGCCGACGCGCGCGTGCGGGAAGCCGAGGCCCGTGCTCGCGCGGCCGAGGCCCAGGCGCGCGAGGCGTCGTCTGCCTACGGTTTCGGCCTCCCCGGCCCGTACAGCTACGGGGTGAACGGACTGGTCGTCGGCTGCGCCTGGCCCTGCACGACGTCGGGGCCGCCGTATCGGCCCGGCTACATGCCCGGCAACCAGCCTGGAAACCGGCCTGGACATCGCCCGCCCCAGCGGCCAGGGCCGGCGCCCGCTCCGACCGCGACCACGCTGCCGACCGCCTCCTGGCGCTGAGCGCTCCGGGCGCCGTCTCGATTGACGATTGACTTTCGCCTAAGCTTCGCCTAGGTTCGAGCGAAGGAGGCGAGCCCTTGCACCTCACCCGGCGGCAGAAGGAGATCCTCGACTTCCTCGGCGACTACCTCGAGCGCCGGGGCTACGCCCCGACGATCGAGGAGATCGGCGAGCACTTCGGGCTGAGCTCGCTCGCCACGGTGCACAAGCACCTGACGAACCTGCAGGAGAAGGGCCTGATCAAGCGGGCCTGGAACCGCAGCCGCGCGCTCGAGCTGGTGCCGACGCAGGTCAGCGTTCGCGCGGTCGAGCTGCCTCTGCTCGGCCGCGTCGCGGCCGGCACTCCGATCGAGGCGATCGACGCCAGCGAGACGATCTTCGTCCCCGAGGACATGGTCGGGCGCCAGGAGACCTACGTGCTCCAGGTCAAGGGCGACTCGATGATCGAGGAGCAGATCCGCGACGGCGACTACGTGATCGTCGAGAACCGCACCAGCGTGCGCGACGGCGAGATGGTGATCGCGCTGCTCGAGGGCGAGCGCGTGACCCTGAAGAAGCTCTACCGCGAGGGCGGCGGCCGCATCCGCCTGCAGCCCGCGAACGCGCGGATGAAGCCGATCTTCGTCGACCAGGACGACATCCGCGTCCAGGGCGTCGTGATCGGCGTGCTGCGCAAGTACTAGCGGGCCCGTCCGCCTTCGCCCTCGACCGACGAGACACTAGACTCTCGGCCGGGAGGCCGCCGATGGACGAGAAGCGCAGCGTGAACTTCACCGTGGTGCCCGACGAGGCGCCGGACGTCGAGCGCGTCTACAGCAACTTCTGCGCGATCCAGAACTCGCCGTTCGACTTCACGATGACGTTCTGCGAGATGCTGCCGATCGGCGAGCGGGAGCTCGCCGAGGCGCAGCGCTCGCAGGTCGTGCGCGCGCCGGTGAAGGCTCGGATGGTGATCCCGGTCCAGATGGTGCCCGGGCTGATCGCGGCGCTCCAGGAGAACCTGCGCTTGTATCAGGAGTCCTTCGGGCCGGCGCGCGAGCCGGGCAACTGACGACGGCCCGCGGCGCGCCGAGCGGCGCGCGCCGTCGAAGGCTGGCAGAAACCGCTCAAGCAGGCGGCGCGAGCTTCGTCCCGACGGCCCTTGTTGCCACCGACTTCGTGGCCGGCGTCGTGGCTTCCGGCCTCGACGCAATGCCAGTCTGGCGCTTCCTGGGCGGCCGGCTCGCGGCCGAAGCCTGCGCCTGGCGCGCCGCGACCGAAGCCTGACCTCGCTCACTCGCTGTGCAGCATCAGCACCGCGAGCGCCGCTGGCCGCGGCCGCCGCGGGCCCACGCCGCGGCTGCGCCTGAAGATCGGGGCGCGGTCGAAGCGCAGCCGCAGCTCGTTCGTGCCGGCGCGCACGGCGGCCCCGGGAACGTGGAAGCGGTAGTCGGCGAAGCCCGAGCTCAACGCCCTCGAGCCGACGGGCCAGTCGTTCCAGGCCACCTCGACGCTGGTCGGCGGCTCGGCCTCGAGCGGCGCGAGCCGCAGCGTCACGATGAGCGGTCTCGCCACCTCCAGCGGCAGCGCGAGCCGGGCCTCCGAGTCCTCGATCCAGCGGCAGGCCTCTCCCGCCTCCCAGCTCGCCGCCGACAGGTTGCGCGCCGGAAGCGGCAGCCGCAGCAGCGCGGGCTGCCCGCCCATGTCGATCCGCGACATAGGCCCGTCCAGCACGCGCTCGCCCGTGTACGAGGACAGCAGCCGCACCGCCAGGCCGGGCCTGCTCGGCTCCAGCAGGCGATAGACGTCGCGCGCGAGGTCCTCGCCGGCACGAGAGATCACGGCGCCGACCGGCGCCGGCGCCCCCGGCCGGTCGCGCAGGGCGTCGACGGCCACGTCGTAGCGCAGCGCGAGGAGCGCGGCGAGCGCCAGCGGCAGGTGCCCCGCTCGCGAGAGCGGCGAGAGGGCGCGCGCGAGGCCCGGCGCCAGCAGGGGGACGACACCCGTGAAGCGCCGCACCTGCCACCAGTCGAACACCGTCGAGTTCACGTACCAGCCCGCCGCGAAGACGATCGAGACCGCCGCCACGTAGAGCGGCTGGCGGCCCGCGAGCATGAGCAGGCCGATCCCCGCCACCAGCATCGCCGGATACGAGGTGAGCAGGCCGCCCTCCGGCGACATCAGCGTCTCCCACAGCCGCGGCGCCTCGGGGTGCATGAAGGCCTCGCCGTGGATCACCTTGTGCGGGACCATCAGCCACATCCCGTACATCGAGTGCCAGACCGCCAGCTGCGGCAGCGCGACGACGGCGAAGGCCGCGAGCATCAGCAACCCGAGCACCACCATCTCGCGGCGGCCGGGGCCGCGCAGCAGCTTCCCGAGCAGGAAGAGGCCTGGGAGGCCCAGCAGCAGCCCATCCTGCGAGCGCGTCAGGAAGACGAGGCCACAGGCGGCGCCCGCGAGCAGCGCCCGCCGGCGGCTCGGCTCGGCGCGCAGCGCGAGCGAGGCGCGCAGCACCAGCACCGCCGCGAAGAACTCGACGCCGTGCGCCAGCCCGGGCAGCACCGACAAGTAGAAGCGCAGCGGCGAGCCGACCCAGCAGAGTACGGTCGTCCACAGCGCCGTGCGCTCGTCGAAATGGCGTGCCAGCGTGCGTTGCAGCAGCACCAGCCCGAGACCCGCCCAGGCGAGCGTCGCCAACGCCGCCGCGGCCTGGTAGGCCGGCTCCACGCCGACGGGCGAGGCCGCGCCGAAGAGGCGCGCCGCCCGGAGCGCGAGGTGCACGGGCACCACCAGCGGCGCCCACAGGATCGGGGCGCCGATCGGGAGCACGTTCTTCTGGTTCTCGTCCGCCTCGAGCAGCCGGTAGTCGTTCCGCAGGTCGAGGTCTGCGTCGAACAGCGCCGAGCGCAGGAACGTGTAGTAGTGGACGCCGTCGCTTTCGAGCGCGCGCGCATGGTCGACGAGCGCGGGCGTCAGCAGCGCCAGCAGCGCGAGCGTGGGGCCAGCAGCGCGCCACCCGCCCCTGCGTTCCGCGAGCCACGCGCCCCCCGCGAGCAGCGCGAGGCCGGTGGCCGCCCACTGCCAGGGGCGCAGCGACGGCCCGAGGTTCGCGCGCAGGAGGTCCGTGACCAGCAGCGGCAGCAGCGCGGCGAGCGCGCAGAGCGCGCGGGGCGTCGGCATGCGAGGCGTATCGTAGCGGACGGATCGGCCATAATGCTGGCGAGCGCCATGCTTCTCGAGCAGATCCTGGAACGGCGCCTGGTGGTCCTCTCGGGCAAGGGAGGCGTCGGCAAGAGCGTCGTCGGCGCGGCACTCGCCCTCGCCGCCCGCGACCGCGGGCGCAAGGTACTGCTCGCCGAGGTGGACGCTCCGCTCGAGGCGGCGCGACGCTTCGGCGCCGCCGCCTCCGAGGGGCGCGAGGTCGAGGTGCGGCCCGGCCTGTTTGCCGTCAACCTGCGGCCGCGCGAGGTGATGGACGAGTACGTCCGCCACGTGGTCAAGCTCGATTTCGTCGTGCGGCGCATCGTCGAGAGCCCCGTCTACCACCGCTTCTTCACCGCGGCGCCCGGCCTCAAGGAGCTGATGGTGCTCGGCAAGCTGGTGACGCTGTCGGAGGCGCGCGACGGCTTCGGGCGCAAGCCGCGCTACGACCTCGTGATCGTGGACGCACCCGCCACCGGCCATGGCCTCTCGTTCCTCAAGGTCCCGATCGCCGCCGCCGCGGCGATCCCGGGGCCGATCGGCGCCAACGCGCGTTGGATCCTCGCCCGCCTGCGCGACCGCGCTCACACCGCGACGCTGATCGTCTCGATCCCCGAGGAGATGGCCGCGGTCGAGGCGATCGAGTTCCACCGCGTGGCGACCGAGGAGATCGGCCTCGCCCCGCTCGCGCTCCTGCTGAACGCGTGCCACGAGCGACGCTTCACGCCGGCGCAGGAGGCGGACCTGTTGCGCCTGTCGCTCGCCGATCCCGCCGGCCAGCTCGCGCCCGGCGTGAGCCTGAAGGGCGCGCTGCGCGCGGCCCGCCACCACGTCCGGCGCCGCAAGCTGAGCGCCTTCTATCAGCGCCGCCTGCAGCGCGCGCTGCCCTTGCCGGTGATCCCGCTGCCCTACCTCTTCGAGGAGAGGCTGGACCCCGACGCCCTGCGCCGGCTCGCGGCGCGCCTGGCCGCCGCATGAGCGCCTCGCGCGGCAGCGCTCCGGCCGGTGCTCGCGCGCTCCAGGAGGCGCTGCGCGACAAGCGCGTGCTCGTCGTCTGCGGCTCGGGCGGCGTCGGCAAGACCACCAGTGCCGCGGCGCTCGGGCTGCGTGCGGCGCTCGCCGGCCGGCGCGTGCTCGTCTGCACCATCGATCCCTCGCGGCGGCTCGCCACCAGCCTCGGCATCTCCCAGCTCTCGGAGAAGCCCCGGGCGCTCGATCTCGCCCGGCTGACCCCGCGGCCGGGCGGCGAGATGTGGGCGATGACGCTCGACACCAAGCGCACCTTCGACGCGCTGGTCGAGCGCTACGCGGCGAGCGAGGAGGCGCGGCGGCGCATCCTGACGAACCGCTTCTACCAGCAGGTCTCGGCCGCCCTCTCCGGCAGCCACGAGTACATGGCGATGGAAAAGCTGCTCGAGCTGCGCGGCGACGACCGCTACGACCTGGTGGTGCTCGACACACCGCCCACCCGCCACGCGCTCGACTTCCTGGAGGCGCCCGACCGCATGCTGGCCTTCCTCGACACCAGTGTGCTGCGCTACTTCCTGCGCCCCTACTTCGCGGCCGGCCGCCTGACGATCAAGGTCGCGACCAAGACCGGAGCGATGCTGCTCGACCTGGCCGATCGCGCGCTGGGCCTGCAGTTCCTGCGCGAGCTGTCCGAGTTCTTCCTCGCCTTCGAAGGCATGTACGACGGCTTCAAGCAGCGCGCCGCCGCCGTTCACGCGCTGCTGCGCGATCCCTCGTCGGGCTTCCTGCTGGTGGCCGGGCCCGCCGCCACCTCGCTCGAGGAGGCGGCCTACTTCCACGAGCGCCTCGACGAGAAGGGCATGCCGTTCGTGGCGCTGGTGGTGAACCGCGTCCACCCGGACCCGCGCCGCGACCGGCCCGGCAACGGTCCGGAGCCCGAGATCGAACCGGCGCTCGCCGAGGCCCTGATCGAGATCCAGCGTGACCATCGGTCCCTCGCGCAGCACGAGCGCAAGGCGGTCGCGCGGGTCGAGGTGGACGCTGGCACCAGCGCGATCCTGGTGCCGGAGCTGGAGGCGGACGTTCACGACCTCCGAGGGCTCCACGAGGTGGCGGGCCTGCTGCTGCCCGCCGCGGACGAGGAGCCGCGGGCCGCCAGGGGGCGCAGTCGATGAGGGTGATCCTCTACTCGGGCAAGGGCGGGGTCGGCAAGACCAGCCTCTCGGCCGCGACCGCGGTGCGCGCGGCCGCGCTCGGCAAGCGCACGCTGGTCGTCTCGACCGACGCCGCCCACAGCCTGGCCGACGCGCTCGGCGTGGAGATCGGCGCGACCCCCACTGTCCTCGCGCCCAGGCTCGAGGCGCTCGAGATCGACGTCAACCGCGAGCTGCAGGAGCACTGGGGCGTGATCCACTCGTTCCTCACCCGCTTCATGACCTTCCGGGGCGTCGACGACACGGTCGCCGAGGAGATGGCGATCTTCCCCGGCATGGAGGAGCTGTTCAGCCTGCTGAAGGTGAAGGGCTTCTCGGAGTCGGGCCGCTACGACCTGATCGTGGTGGACTGCGCGCCGACGGGCGAGACGATCCGCATGCTGGGCGTGCCCGAGATCCTCAACTTCTACTTCACGCGCATCTTCCCGATCCAGCGCAGCGTCGTGCGCTCGGTGCGGCCGGTCGCCCGGCGCATGACGAAGATGCCGATCCCCGAGGACGACGTCTTCGCGTCGGTGAAGGCGCTCTACCGCCAGATGGAGGGCATGGGACCGCTGTTGAAGGACCCGAAGCAGAGCTCGATCCGCATCGTGCTGAACCCCGAGCGGATGGTGATCAACGAGTCGCGCCGCCTGTACACCTACCTGAGCCTGTTCGGCTTCCCGGTGGACGCCGTGGTGGCCAACCGCGTGCTGCCGGAGGCGGCCCGCTCGCCCTACTTCGACCGCTGGTTCGGCATCCAGGCCGGCCACCTCGGCGAAGCGCGCAGCGCTTTCGACCCGCTGCCCTGCTTCGAGGCGCCGCTGTTCGACCGCGAGATGGTCGGGCTGACTCTGCTCGACGAGTTCGCCCGTAGCGTCTTCGGCGAGCAGGATCCCACGCAGGTGTTCTTCTCGGAGCGCCCGTTCGAGATCCGCAAGGAGGGCCGCGGCCACGCGCTCTACCTGCGGCTGCCGTTCGCGGAGAAGGACAGGATCCAGGTGTCGAGCCTGGGCGAGGAGCTGGTCGTGCAGGTCGACAACCACCGCCGCCACGTGCTGCTGCCGCGCTCGCTCGCGGGGCGGCGCGTGACGGGCGCGGTCTACGCCGAGGCGCGCCTGCGCGTCAGCTTCGGGGGAAAGGAACGCGATGGCGAGAGCTGAGAAGCGGCTGAAGCCGTGCTGCCTGATCTCGGAGATCCTCGAGGAGGCGGGTCTCGACCGCGAGAAGGCGCGGCAGATCCGGCGGCAGATCCTCGAGGGCGTGATCCTGCTCTGCCAGTGGCAGCTGCAGCGCATGGAGGAGGTGGCGGCGCCGAAGCGGCCACGCGCCTCCCGGAAGATCCCGATCGAATGACCGTTCGCGTTGCACGCTCGTTGTGCAATCCCGTGGACGCCTCGCCGGCAATGGATTTCCACAGGCGCGCCCACAGGGTTTTCCACAGCTCGTGTGGAAATGGGCTAGAGTGTCGCGCCCGATGAGAGACCGTTGTGCCCTCGGCCGGCTGGTCCGTGGCGCGCTTTCGGCGACCCTGCTCTCGGCCGCAGCTCCCGCCGCGCAGGCAGGCGACGTCACGCTCTTCGCCGCGCGCACGGACCCCACGGAGCTGTGGGCGAACGGCTGGGGCGCCGCGCTCGCCTCGAGCTGGTTCCAGATAGTCCAGCTCGAGGGCGAGGCGGCTCGCATCCCGGGGGACTCGGACGAAACCAGCATGACGACGTTCACGGGCAGCGCCTTCCTGGCCCCTTCGATCGGTCCGATCACTCCCTACGGCGGGATCGGGATCGGCTTCTTCCGCCAGGCGCTGCCCGAGCGCAGCGACACCGGTCTGCTGCGCAGCTTCGCGATCGGCGCCAAGCTCAAGCTCGGCGTGCTGGTGCTGCGCGGGGAGTGGCGCAAGCAGACCCTCTCCGGCGAACCCCTGTTTCCGGTCGACAGCCGCCTCTCGGCGGGGCTCGGCATCGCCTTCTAGGGATCCCCGAGCTTGGTCCTGATCAACGCGACGACGATGCAGGCGACGGCCAAGATCGTCTACTACGGCCCCGGCCTGTGCGGCAAGACGACCAACCTGCAGCACATCCACTCGAAGACGGCGCCCAACTCCCGCGGCGAGTTGATCAGCCTCGAGACCGCCACCGACCGCACGCTGTTCTTCGACCTGCTGCCGCTCGAGGTCGGCGTGATCAAGGGCATGCGCGTGCGCCTCCAGCTCTACACCGTGCCCGGCCAGGTCTTCTACAACGCCACCCGCCAGCTGGTGCTGAAGGGCGCGGACGCCGTCGTGTTCGTGGCCGACAGCCAGGAGGGCATGCTCGACGCCAACCTCGAGTCGCTGCAGAACCTGCGGGTGAACCTGGCGGAGCTGGACCTCAGCCTGGCCGAGACCCCGCTCGTCTTCCAGTACAACAAGCGCGACCTGCAGAACATCCTGCCGGTCGACCGGCTGGAGGCCGAGCTCAACCCCGGCGGCGCGCCCTCTTTCGAGGCCGCCGCGCTCCACGGCATCGGGGTCTTCGAGACGCTGAAGGGCGTCACCCGCGCGACGCTCGCGGCGCTGCGCCAGCGCATCGGCGCCGATGCCGTGCCGGCCGCGGTCCGCGCGGCGCCGGAAGAGCAGACGCCGGCCGAGCCGACGCACGTGGAGTTCGCCGAAGAGGACACGGGCCGCCGACGGCTGCGCGCCGTCGCGACCCGCGAGGGCGCCGAGATCGACCGCACGCTCGAGCGGCTGCGCTCCGTCGCCCGCCCCGAGACTCCCGAGCCGCCGCCGCGGCCGCCCGACGTCTCGGCGCTCGAAAGCAGCGTCAGCCTGACGCTGCCCGCGCGCGCGCTCGAGGAGGCGTCGGCGCTGGGCGTGCACGTCTCGCTGGCGGGCCGCAGCGTCTCCCTGCACGACGCCGTCTCCTTCAAGCTGGCCGAGGGACGCGGGCGCCGGATCACGCTGCGCCTCGAGATCGAGCTGACTCCGGGCAAGCCGCCAGCGGAGGGCGAATGAGCGTGCTGGGGGGCGCGCGGCGCACGGCTCCCCTGCTGGCCTTGCTGGGCGCCGCCGTCGCCTGCGCGAGCGGCGGCGGCGCGCGCGGGCCTGGGACCGCTCCCCCCGCCCCGGCCGCCGCGATCGCCCCGCCCGAGAGCCGCGACGAGACGATCGGCATCGTGGAGCTGGATCCGCCCCGCGGCAGCGTGCTCGCGGCCGGCAGCAGCGTCTCCTTCCGCGCCGTGCTGCACTACAACCTGGCCGCCGCGCCGGAAGGCGAGGTCTCGCTCGTGTACCGCGACGACGAAGGCCCGAAGCTCGGCCCGACGGTCGTCGTGCGCCGCGGCTCCGGCCGCTGCGAGATCAGCGCGAGCTTCGCGCTCGCGCGCGAGGCGCGCAGGGTGGAGCTGATCTTCGCGCTGGTGCCGGGCCGGGCGGGCGAGAGGGTGATGGGGACGAGCGCGCGCGTGCTGGACAGCGTCTCGTACGAAGCGCGTTGAAGCGAGGCGCCGGCCCCCGCGCGGGCCGGCGCGCTCGGGTGGCGGCTACTTCGTGGCCGGCTTCGGCGCCGCCTTCGCGGGCGCCGCGGCCTTGGCGGCCGCCGGCGGCGCGATCGGGCCGGCGCTCAGCACCGCGTCCGCCGGCAGCTCGCCGAGCTTGCTCGCCTCGCCCACGTAGAGGTGATAGACGAGCAGGCCCAGCTCGCGCTCGTCCTCGTTGATGCCGAGCACCTTCGGCACGAACGACTGGTTCATCGACAGGCGCAGGTCCACCCACTCGCCGTCGCCCAGGTCGTCCTTCGAGAACTTGATCTTCTTCAGGAACAGCTCGGAGCTCTCGATCGGGAGGGTCACGCCGCGGTTGCCGCCGACGGAAACCGTCAGCACCGCGGGCTCGCTGAAGGCCTTGAGGTTGGTGTCGGCCTCGAGATAGACGACCACGTCCTGCTTCGGGTTCTTGAAGGAGACGAGGCCTTCCTTCTTGGTCCAGGTGCGCTCGAGCCCGGGGTTCTGCGGGGACGCCTCGGGGCTGTGCCAGCCTTCCTTGTACACCAGGAAGATGTTCTCCGTCTGCGGCAGCAGCTCCATCTTCGTGACGCGGTACTCGCGCAGCCCGGCGTCGTCGCCCTTGAGGGCGAGGCGCTCGCCGCGGCCGGAGGGCGGCGTCAGGCCCATGCGCACCTCGACCTCGCCGACGTAGGGGTAGATCGGGATGAACTTCGTGCGCTTGTAGGTGTAGCTCTTGCCCGGCTCCCAGGTGGAGGTCGGCGGGATCGGAGCATGGTCGTCCTCGAACAGCATCACGCGATGCGAGTCGAGGAAGTGGACGAGCGCCCGGTAGTCCGCCGGGACCGGTTTGGCGGTCGGTTCGAGCGTCCAGGTGTAGCTGATCTCCAGGGCGCTGCCGAGGGGGGTCTTGACGCGGTTGAACGAGACCGCGGGAACGATGTTGTTCACCTCGGCCGGCTTGCGCCTGTCGCAGCCAGCCGCCAGCGCCGTCCCGAGAAGCGTCAGCGCGAGGGCGCTCCGCGATGAACGTCCGAATCTCATCTGCATCTCCTCACATTGCGAAGTAGTGCTGTCCGGCGGGATTGAGCGGCGGCGGGGTCCCCGAACCGAACGACGGCGAACCCCTAGAAGATACAGGAGCCGTTGGGGATGTGTCAAAAAGGGTCTAGACTCCCGCGCATGTCACGCGAGGCCCTCGGGATGGTCGAGACGCGCGGTTTCGTCGGCGCCGTCGAGGCAGCCGACGCGATGGTGAAGACCGCCAACGTGGAGCTGGTCGGCCGCGAGTACGTCGGCTCCGGCTACGTGACGGTGCTCGTGCGCGGCGACGTCGGCGCGGTCAAAGCCGCCACCGACGCCGGCGCGGCGGCGGCCCGCCGCGTCGGCGAGCTCGTCTCCGTACACGTGATCCCGCGCCCGCACGAGGAGGTCGAGAAGCTCCTCCCCGGCGAGCCCCCGAAGGCCGCCAAGAAGTAGGCGCGCTTGCCCGTCCGGGACGCCGACCTGCTGTCGGTCCAGGAAGCGCGCGAGCTCGCGAGCCGCGCCCGCCAGGCGCAGCGGGCGCTGCAGGAGTTCAGCCAGCAGCAGGTCGACCGCGTGGTCGAGGCGATGGCCGCCGCCGCGCGCGGGTCCGCCGAACGGCTCGCCCGCCTGGCCCACGAGGAGACCGGCTTCGGCAACGTCCGCGACAAGACGCTCAAGAACAGCTTCGCCTCGACCGAGGTGCTCGAGTACATCCGCCCGCTGCGCACCGTCGGCATCCTGCGCGAGGACAAGGCGCGCCGCATCGTCGAGATCGCCGAGCCGATGGGCGTCGTGGCCGCCGTGATCCCGTCGACCAACCCGACCTCCACCGCCATCTTCAAGGCCCTGATCTCGATCAAGGCGCGCGACGCCTGCGTGCTGAGCCCGCATCCGTCCGCCAAGGGCTGCATCCTCGAGACAGCCGCGGTGCTGATCGCGGCGGCGGAGGCTGCCGGGCTGCCGAAGCACGCCCTCGCCTGCGCGACCGAGGTCACCCTCGAAGGCACGCAGGAGCTGATGCGCCACCGGGACACCGGCGTGATCCTGGCGACGGGCGGCATGGGCCTCGTGCGGGCGGCCTACTCCTCCGGCAAGCCGGCCTACGGAGTCGGCCCGGGCAACGTTCCCGCCTACATCCATGAGTCGGCGGACGTGCCGAAGGCCTGCCGCGACATCGTGGACGGCAAGACCTTCGACTACGGCACGCTGTGCTCCTCGGAGCAGGCGGCCGTCTGCGACGCCGCGGTCGCCGAGCAGGCGATCGCCGAGTTCAGGAAGAACGGGGCGTATTTCCTGAGCGAGGCCGAGGCCGAGGCCGTCGCGCGCGTGGTGGTGACCCCGCAACGCCTGGCGAACCCCGCGATCGTCGGCAAGCCCGCCGCGTTCATCGCGGAGAAGGCCGGCATCAAGCTGCCGCCCGAGACGCGCGCGCTGGTGGCGACGCTCAAGGGCGTCGGCCGCGACTTCCCGCTCTCGATCGAGAAGCTGTCTCCGGTGCTCGCCTTCTACGTCGTGAAGGACTGGCACGAGGGCTGCGAGCGCTGCCTCGAGCTGCTCCGCTTCGGCGGCACCGGCCACACGCTCGGCATCCACAGCCGCGACGACGCGGTGATCCGCGAGTTCGCGCTCAAGAAGCCGGTGTTCCGCATCGTCGCCAACACGATGACCTCGATGGGCGCCACCGGGTACACGACCGGCCTCGCGCCGTCGATGAGCCTCGGCTGCGGCGCCTACGCGGGCAACATCACGTCGGACAACATCACGCCGCTCCACTTGATGAACGTGAAGCGCCTCGCCTACGAGCTGCCGCGCGAGGGCCGGCCCGCGCGTCCGGTCGAGGCGCCCCCCGCGCCGGACGCGACGCCGAGCTTGGAGCCTGCGCTGCGGGCCTTCGTCGAGCAGCGCCTGCGCAGCGCCGGAGCGAGCCCGGCGCCGCCGGCCTCAGCGCCGGGCGCGACAGCCGCGGCCTCCACGCCCGCCCCTGCGCCCGCCTCGGCGCAACCGGCCGGAGCCGTCGACTTCGCCGCCGAGGAGGACGTGCGCCGCGCGATCCGCGAGTCGCGCACGATCCGGCTGCGCCGCGGCGCGATCGTCACACCCGCTGCCCGCGATCTCGCCGAGGGCCGCAACGTCCTGGTGTTCGAGGGCGATTGATCCGGCGACCCGGTGCTATGATCGCCGCACCCCATGCGATCCGCGGCATCCGCATGACCGGACGCGTGCTGCTGGCGTCGGCCGTGCTGGTGTTGTCCGCCTGTTCCCACGGCGGCCCCCAGGCGCCCGCCAAGGCCCCGTCCGCCCCGGCGAACGGCCAGGCGGCGCCGGACGCCGTCGGCGAGACGCTCGCACGGGCGGACGCCCACCTCGAGGCGGGCCGCAAGGAAGCTGCCGCCGGCCACCTCAACCGCGCGCGCGAAGAGTTCGACCGCGCGGTCGAGGCCTACCTGACGGCCCCCGGCGGCGCCTTCTCGGACCCTCGCCTCGCCGAGGCCTATCGCCGCACGCTCGAGAGCGTCCACCTCTGGGAGATCGAGTCGCTCGCGGCCGGCGACGGCTTCGCCGAGCGGCAGAGCGAGCCGGCGGTGATCGACGAAGTGGAGGCGCTCGAGGTCGCCGGCGCCCCGGCCTCCGAGGAGTCGCGCCGCACCGCCGAGCAGGCGATGGCCGCCGAGGAGAACGACTTCCCCGTCGAGCTCAACGACCGAGTGCTCGCCTGCATCGATCTCTACACGGGCCGGCTGCGCGACTGGTTCGGCGCGGCGCTCGCCCGCGGCGGCCGCTACCTGCCGCGAATCCGCGAGATCCTCGCCGAGGAGGGCCTGCCGAAGGACCTCGCCTACCTGGCGCTCGTGGAGAGCGCCTTCAAGCCGAACGCGCTCTCGCGAGCGAAGGCGCGCGGCGTCTGGCAGTTCATCCCGGCGACCGGACGCCGCTATGGCCTCGACCAGGACTGGTGGGTGGACGAGCGCAGCGACCCCGAGAAGGCGACGCGCGCCGCCGCGCGGTACCTGAAGGACCTCTACGCGCTGTTCGGCGACTGGAACCTCGCGATGGCCGGCTACAACGCGGGCGAGAACAAGGTGGTTCGCGGCATCAAGAAGTACGACACCAGCGACTTCTGGGAGCTGGCCGGCACCAGGGCGTTGCGCCGCGAGACGAAGAACTACGTGCCGCTGATCCATGCGGCGATCGTCGTCGCCAAGGCCCCCGAGAAGTACGGGTTCGACGTGGAGCCCGAGGCTCACCCCGCTTTCCAGACGGTCGCGGTGGACGGCGCCGTCGACCTGCGCTTCATCTCCGAATGCGCGGGATCGACGCTCGAGACCGTGCAGCTGCTGAACCCCGCGCTGCGGCGGATGGCGACGCCCTCGGGCCGAACCTACGACCTGAAGGTGCCCGAGGGCACGGGCGCGACCGTGACCGAATGCCTCGCCTCGGTGCCGCCCGAGAAGCGGCTGCGCTTCCGCGTCCACGTCGTGGCGCGGGGGGACACGCTCTCGGCCATCGCCCGCCGCTACGGCGTGCGCACCGCCGACCTCGCCTCCGCCAACGCCATCACCCTCAAGAAGCGGCTCTCGATCGGGGCCGAGCTGATGGTCCCGAGCGAGCCGCGGGCGGTGCCCGAACGGCGCGCGACGGCCCGGGCGGCGCGCGTCGCCGCTGCCGAACCCGCTTCGGGCGCCGGCACGCGAATCGCCTACCGCGTTCGCCGCGGCGATACGCTCGTCGGCATCGCCTCGCAGTTCGGCACCACGGTCCGCGACCTGCGAAGCTGGAACCGGCTGCGCGGCTCGCGGATCACGGCGGGCGACACGCTCACCGTCTACGCCACCCGCGGCTTCTAGCCTGCTTCCGCGGACCCGGCGCGGCGCGCCCTTCCGCTAGGCTTCCTCGCCGCGTCACGGGCTCTCCCCCCGCTGTGGCCGCAGTCTCGGCCAACGGAAGGGAGGCCTGCCTGCTCGCCAGCTCGCTCACCGCCGCCGTCGTCGGCGCCGAGGCCCGCCTCGTGCGCGTGGAGGCCGACACCGCCTCGGGCTTCCCGCGCTTCTCGATGGTCGGCCTCGCCGACTCCTGCGTCCGCGAGAGCGAGTGCCGCATCCGCGCCGCCCTGCGCCACTGCGGCTTCGAGTTCCGCTGGGACCGGCGGATCACCGTCAACATGGCGCCCGCCCACCTGCGCAAGGTGGGCTCGTCCTACGACCTCGCTACGGCTCTCGGCCTGCTGGCGGCCGACGGCCTGCTGCCCGCGGCCCGCCTCTCCGACGTGCTGCTCGTCGGCGAGCTGGCGCTCGACGGAGCCCTGAGGCCGGTCTCGGGCGTCCTGCCGATGGCGCTCGCGGCACGCCGGGCCGGGCTCCAGGCCGCGATCGTCCCCAGTGCGAACGCCGCCGAGGCGGCGGCCGTCCCGGGCCTCGCCGTGCACGCGGCGGCGTCGCTGCTCGAGGCGGTCGACGTCGCGGCCGCCGAGCCACGCCCACGGCCGGAGCGACGCGTGCCGGCGGCCGAGGCGGCCGGCTCGGCGCCCGAGCTCGCGGACGTTCGCGGCCAGCCGCTCGCGCGCCGTGCCCTCGAGATCGCCGCGGCTGGGGGGCACAACCTGCTGCTCTGCGGCCCGCCGGGCTCCGGCAAGACGATGCTCGCGCGCCGGCTGCCGGGGCTGCTGCCGCCGCTCGACGAGGCGCACGCGCTCGAGGCCGCCGCGATCCACTCGGCGGCCGGCCTCCCCTTCGCCGGCCTGGTCCGCACGCCCCCCTTGCGCGCGCCGCACCACTCGACGACGGCCACGGCTCTCGTCGGGGGCGGCAACCAGCCGAGGCCCGGCGAGGTCAGCCTGGCCCACCGCGGCGTGCTGTTCCTGGACGAGCTGCCCGAGTTCCCACGCGCCGCGCTCGAGGCCCTCAGGCAGCCCATCGAGGAAGGCTTCGTCTGCGTCGTGCGCAGCCGGGCGACGCTGCGAGTGCCCGCCGCGTTCCAGCTCGTGGCGGCGATGAACCCGTGCCCCTGCGGGTTCCACGGCAGCCCCCACCGCGCGTGCCGCTGCACGGCCGGACAGCGTGCGGCCTACCGCTCCCGGATCTCCGGCCCGCTGCTCGACCGCATCGACCTGCAGATCGACGTCGAGCCGGTCCGCTTCGACGACCTTGCGGGCCCGCCGGGCGAGCCCTCCGCCGCGGTCGCCGGACGCGTGCTCGCTTCTCGTGACCTGCTCGCTTGCCGCGGCCAGGCCCACCCGAACGCGGGGCTGACCTCCAGCGACTTGCGAGCGCTCGCCTGGCCCGATCCGGCGGGGCTATCCCTGCTCCGGACCGCCGTCGACCGCTTCGGGCTGAGTGCCCGGGCGTGCGACCGTCTGCTGCGCGTCGCGAGAACCGTGGCGGACCTCGCCGGCGCCCAGTCCGTCTCAGCGACCCACCTGGCCGAAGCGCTTCAATACAGGCCACTTCCTGGCGGCGATTCCAAGGTTTTGGATTAGTGTTGACGGCCGTGTGACCGTGTGCTAGCTTTCCGCGGCCTTACGTCTTCTTCGTTACGTTCGACCGCCTACGATCCGGAGCGGATGGCAAACGAGTTCTATACCCTGATCATCGTCCCCCATGCGAAGGCGCGCTTTCGCAAGGTGCAGGTCCCCGTTCGCTTCGCCAAATGGGCGGCGGGCATCGGCGCGGTCCTCTGCCTCGTGGTCTCGGCGATGCTGGTCCACTACATGTGGATCTCTGCCGAGGTCAGCGAGCTGACGCGACTGCGTGCCGAGCACGGCGCGCTGGTCGAGCAGACGCGCCAGTACGAGCAGAGCGTGGGCCGCCTGCAGGCCAAGGTCACCGGCCTGCAGAAGCTCGTCGACAAGCTGGGCGTGATGGCGGGTCTCGAGTCCTCGCTGCCCGACCCCGGGCCGACCACGGGCGTCGGCGGCGTGCCGAGCGCCGACACGGCGGCGCCGAGCCTCGACCCGAGCTTCGTGCTGCGCAACATGGACGAGCGGCTCGAGGGCCTGAAGCAGCGGTCCGCCAGGCTCGAGACCTTCTACAAGGACCAGTCGCTGCTGCTCGCCTCTACTCCCTCGATCTGGCCGGTGCGCGGCTACTTCTCCTCCAGCTTCGGCAACCGCACCGATCCCTTCACCAACCAGCGGGACTTCCATCCCGGCATCGACGTCTCGGCGCCGGCAGGCACGCGCATCCACGCGCCAGCGGACGGTGTCGTGGTCCACGCCGGCGACAAGGGCGGCTACGGCCGCTGCATCATGATCGACCACGGCTACGGCATGGTCACGCGCTACGGCCACCTCGAGCGCTACAACGTGAAGCCCGGCCAGCGCGTGCGCCGCGGCGAGGTGATCGGCTTCGTGGGAAACACCGGCCGCTCCGTGGCGCCGCACCTCCACTACGAGGTGTGGGTGCGCGACAAGCTGCACAACCCGATCGACTACATCCTCGACGAGTACAAGTCCTTCGGCTAGGGCCAGCGCCCGGCGCCGAAACGGGGGCCCCGCCGGGGCCTCCGCCGCCGTTGACCCCCTCGGATCGCGGCTGGTATCCTCTTCTTTCTTCGGGGCTTATTCTCGCCGCCCGCTTCGGGCCTGGGAGCGGTTTTGCTGAACGCCATCCTCACCAAGATCATCGGAACCAAGAACGACCGCGAGCTGAAGGCCCTGGGGCCGCTGATCGCGAAGATCAACGACCTGGAGGCGGGCGTGCGGCCGCTGTCCGACGCCGCCCTGCGCGCGAAGACGGCCGAGTTCCGGGGCCGGCTCGAGAGGGGCGAGAGCCTGGACGGCCTCCTGCCCGAGGCCTTCGCGGTCGGCCGCGAGGCGGGACGGCGCGTGCTGAACATGCGCCACTTCGACGTCCAGCTGATCGGCGGCATCGCCCTCCACCGCGGCATGATCGCGGAGATGAAGACGGGCGAGGGCAAGACGCTCGTCGCCACCCTGCCCGCCTACCTGAACGCGCTCTCCGGCAAGGGCGTCCACGTCGTCACCGTCAACGACTACCTGGCCAAGCGCGACAGCGACTGGATGGGCCGGCTCTACCGCTTCCTGGGCCTCTCGGTCGGCGTGATCCAGCATCACCTGGGCGACCACGAGCGCCAGGCGGCCTACGCCGCCGACATCACCTACGGCACCAACAACGAGCTCGGCTTCGACTACCTGCGCGACAACATGAAGTTCGAGCTGTCGGGCTACGTGCAGCGCGGCCACAGCTTCGCGATCGTGGACGAGGTCGACTCGATCCTGATCGACGAGGCGCGCACCCCGCTGATCATCAGCGGGCCGGCCGAGGAGTCGACCGACAAGTACTACCGGATCAACGGCATCGTCCCCAAGCTGATCCCGGGAGCGCGCATCGCGGGCGACAAGAAGGCCGAGGAGCGCGCCGAGCTGGAGAAGACCGGCGACTACATCGTCGACGAGAAGGCCAAGACGGTGACCCTCACCGAGCAGGGCATGGCCCACGTCGAGAAGCTGCTCGGCGTGCAGAACCTGTGGGATCCGTCGAACATGGACGTGCTGCACCACACCAACCAGGCCCTGCGCGCCCACACGCTGTTCCAGCTCGACGTCGACTACGTGGTGAAGGACGGCCAGGTGGTGATCGTCGACGAGTTCACCGGCCGGCTGATGCCCGGCCGGCGCTGGTCCGACGGCCTGCACCAGGCGGTCGAGGCCAAGGAGAAGGTCAAGATCGAGCGCGAGAACCAGACGCTCGCCACGATCACCTTCCAGAACTACTTCCGGATGTACAAGAAGCTGTCCGGCATGACCGGCACGGCCGAGACCGAGGCGGCGGAGTTCGACCAGACCTACAAGCTCGAGGTGCTGGTCATCCCCACCAACCGCAACATGATCCGCGTCGAGCAGCCCGACGTCGTCTACCGCACCGAGGGCGAGAAGTTCGGCGCGGTGGTGGACGAGATCAAGCAGCTCCACGGCCAGGGCCGGCCCGTGCTGGTCGGCACCATCTCGATCGAGAAGTCGGAGCATCTCTCCTCGCTGCTCAAGAAGGCCGGCGTCAAGCACGTGGTGCTGAACGCCAAGTACCACGAGCGCGAGGCCGAGATCGTGGCCCAGGCGGGCAGGTTCGGCGCGGTCACGATCGCCACCAACATGGCCGGCCGCGGCACCGACATCATCCTGGGCGGCGTGCCCGACAGCCGGGTGAAGGCGATCCTGCTGGAGAAGCAGCTCGACCCCGACGGCGCCCCCGAAGCCGAGCAGCAGGCCGCCCTCGAGCAGACCCGCGAGGAGATGTCGCGCGACTTCCACAAGGCGCTCGGCGAGCGGAGGCTGGACGCCGGGGCCCGCAGCAAGCTCGCCGCCGGCTATCTGGGGCTGCTCGCGTCCTTCACCGGCGACCAGCCGTCCGTGATGGCGATGAAGGAGCTCGCGCACAAGAGCCCGGCGCTGGCGGCCTACCTCGACGCGGTTGAGAAGCTGCCGCGCAAGGCCCGCGAGCGCGTGGCGCGCAACTTCTTCCCGCGCATCGAGGAACCGGTCGACTTCATGGCGACCCACCCGCTGCGCGCCCAGATCGAGGCGGTAGCGGCGACACCCGAGATCGAGGCGGTGGCCGTCACGCTCGACCGCAGCGAGCGCGAGCGCGTGGTGGCGCTCGGCGGCCTGCACATCCTCGCCACCGAGCGCCACGAGGCGCGGCGAATCGACAACCAGCTTCGCGGGCGCGCCGGCCGCCAGGGCGACCCCGGCTCCTCGCGCTTCTACCTCTCGCTCGAGGACGACCTGATGCGCATCTTCGGCTCGGACCGCATCAGCGGCCTGATGCTGAAGCTGGGCATGGAAGAGGGCGTCCCGATCGAGCATGGCATGGTGACGCGCTCGATCGAGCGCGCGCAGAAGCAGGTCGAGGCGCAGAACTTCGCCGTCCGCAAGCACCTGCTCGAATACGACGACGTGATGAACAAGCAGCGCACGGCGGTCTACGACATGCGCCGCATGATCCTCGAGGGGGCCAGCACCCACGAGCACGTGGAGCGCCTGACCAGCGAGATCATCGAGTGGTACCTCGACAACTACTGCGAGGCGAAGCTCGACCCCGAGCAATGGAACCTCGACGGCCTGCGCCTCGCGCTGAAGGAGACCTTCGCTCTCGAGCTGCCGCAGAGCGAGCTCGCGAGCATGGGGCGCGACGAGCTGCACGAGCAGCTGCGCAGGCGCACGCGCGCCCTCTACGACGAGAAGGAGAAGCAGGTCGGTCCCGAGCTGATGCGGCTGCACGAGCGGCTGATCATGCTGCAGATCGTCGACGCGCAGTGGAAGGACCACCTGTACTCGCTCGACCACCTGAAGGAAGGCATCGGCCTGCGCGGCTACGGCCAGCGCGACCCGCTCGTCGAGTACAAGAAAGAGTCGTACGCGATGTTCCAGGCGCTGATGGACCGCATCGACGAGGAGATGCTGCGCTGGATCTACCTCTACCAGCCGGTCCTCATGTCCGAGCAGCCCCAGGCCCAGGCGCAGCCCGAGCTGGCGGCCGTCGCGGCAGCGCCCCGCGCGGCGCCGGCCCCGCGCCGCGACGCCTTCGGGCCGGCCCGCGCGACGCCGCGCAACCTGAGCTTCAACGACCCCTCCGAGGCCCCGTCCGCCTTCCGGCGCGCGGAACCGGAGGCCGCCAGGGGCGGGGCCGACGCCGCGGTCCAGACGGTGCGGCGCGACGGGCCCAAGGTCGGCCGCAACGACCCCTGCCCCTGCGGCAGCGGCAGGAAGTACAAGAAGTGCCACGGGAGCTAGCCGAGTGCCGGAGAAGCAGGGCCTGGAGGGGTCACGTTGATTAGCGAGAAGCTGACGGAGGCGCTCACCTTCGACGACGTGCTGCTGGTGCCGCAGCGCTCGAGCGTGCTGCCCGGCGAGGTGGACGTCACGACGCGCCTGTCGCGCAACGTCTCGCTGCGGGTGCCGATCATCTCCGCCGCGATGGACACCGTCACCGAGGCGCCGCTCGCGATCGCGATCGCGCAGGAGGGCGGCATCGGCGTCGTCCACAAGAACATGTCGATCGCGGCGCAGGCGGCCGAGGTCGACAAGGTCAAGCGCTCGGAGTCGGGCATGATCGTCGACCCGGTCACGGTTCCGCCCGATGCCCGGGTCGCCGACGCGCTCGAGCTGATGGCGCGCTTCCGCATCAGCGGCGTGCCGGTCACGGTCGGCACGCGGCTGGTGGGCATCCTGACGAACCGCGACCTGCGCTTCGAGACCCGCACCGGGCTTCCGGTCTCGGAGCTGATGACGAAGGACGACCTGATCACGGTGGCGGTCGGCACGACGCTCGACGAGGCGCGAGAGATCCTGCACCGGCACAAGGTCGAGAAGCTGCTGGTCGTCGACAAGGACTACAACCTGCGCGGGCTGATCACGGTCAAGGACATCCAGAAGCAGATCAAGTACCCGAACGCCTGCAAGGACTCGCTGGGCCGCTTGCGAGTGGCGGCGGCGCTGGGCGTCGCGGCCGACACGCTCGAGCGCGCGGCGGCGCTGGTGGAGGCCAAGGTCGACGTGCTGGTGGTCGACACGGCGCACGGCCACTCGCAGCGCGTGATCGACACCGTCGGCCAGGTCAAGCAGCGCTTCCCCGGCGTCGACGTGATCGCGGGCAACGTGGGCACCTACGAGGGCACGCTCGACCTGATCGCCGCCGGCGTCGACGCGGTGAAGGTGGGCATGGGGCCGGGCTCGATCTGCACGACGCGCGTCGTCTCGGGCGCGGGCATGCCGCAGATCACCGCGATCGAGCAGGCGCGCCGCGCGGCCGAGGCCAGCGACACCCCGCTGATCGCCGACGGCGGCATCAAGTTCTCCGGCGACGTCGTCAAGGCGATCGCGGCGGGCGCCTCCTGCGTGATGATCGGCTCGCTGTTCGCGGGCACCGACGAGAGCCCGGGCGAGGTGATCCTGCGCCAGGGGCGATCCTTCAAGTCCTACCGCGGCATGGGCTCGCTCTCCGCGATGAAGCAGGGCTCGAAGGACCGCTACGCGCAGGACGCCGAGGAGACCGCGCTGAAGCTGGTGCCCGAGGGCATCGAGGGCATGGTTCCCTACAAGGGGCCGCTGTCGGCGATGATCCACCAGCTGGTGGGCGGGCTGCGCGCCGGCATGGGCTACTGCGGGGCCGCCAGCGTCCGCGAGCTGCAGGCGAAGTCGCGCTTCGTGAAGATCTCGCCCGCCGGGCTCAAGGAGAGCCACGTGCACGACGTGATCATCACGAAGGAGGCTCCGAACTACCGCCTTGAGTAGCCGCAGCAACCGCCTCGCGCCGGCCCTCGTCTGCCTCGCGCTGCTCACGGGCTGCCGCGGCGAGCCGCGCGAGCCCTTCGTCACCTACTTCAACGCCGACTTCGACCTCACGCTCCGCTATCCCTCCGGCTGGCAGACCGACCAGGCCCAGCAGGACGGCGTCTGGTACCGCTACTTCCTGGCGCCGCCCGCGGGCCCCAAGCGCAAGCCGGCCGTCTCGGTCACGCTGCTGGTGGGGACGCTGGCGGGCAGCGTCGACGCCTACGCGCAGACCTACGTGGGCGGCAACACCCTGGTCTCCTCACGAGAGGAGCGGCGCGGCTGGGGCGAGGGCAAGAGCTTCCTGTTCGCCTCGCCCGACGGCGCCACCCGCCACTCGCTGCTGTTGCTGAAGCGCGAGGGCCGCGTCTTCGGCCTCTACGCGCAAGGCGAGGCGCCGCTGTTCGAGAGCCACCAGGCGGTGCTCGACGAAATGGTCGCCAGCCTGCTGATCGAGCCGCCCTCCGCGTACCTGCTGCGCACGAACGCCGACTACGGCTTCTCGCTGCGCCTGCCGGCGTCCTGGCAGGAGACGCGCCGCTTCTCCGGCGGCGGCGCCTACCTGCTCCAGTTCCGCAGCCCGGCGCTCGCCGCCGACCGCGACCGCGAGGCGGTGCACGCCTCGCTCACGCTGAGCGTCGAGCCGCTGGCCGCCGGGACGGACCTCGACGCCTACTACGACGCCACGCGGCGCAAGCTGGGCGACGCCTACCAGGTGCTCTCCCACGGCCCCTGGTCGGGCGGCTACGTGGACGTGCTGCGAGCCGAGACGCCGGTCGCCGTCTCGCGCGTGAAGCGCTACTTCCGGACCCAGGACCAGCGCGGCTTCTCGCTCTCGTTCGAGGCCCGCGACGACGTCTTCCCGCGGGTCAGCCGCTGGTGCGACGCGGTCGCCTCGACCTTCCGGACGGGCAGCGAGGTGGAGCAGAAGTGAGCACGGTGATCGACCGCCTCAAGAGCGCCGCGCGCGGCTTGTTCGCGGCCGGCGACGCGCTCCGCCTCGAGCTCGGCCCCGGCGGCCCGGGCGGGCCCATCCGCGTGCCCTCCGCGGGCGACGGCGTCCACGAGACTAGGCTGGTGCAGGGGCGGCTCTGCCTGGCGCCCGACGAGCGCTCGCACTACCTCTATTTCGTGCTGCCCGAGGAGTTCCGGGCCCGCGCCGCGAGCGGTCTGCACGTGCTCGTCGAGTACCACGGGGACCGCTACGGCGAGTTCCGCCTGCAGTACGCAGCGCGCGACGGCGGCGCCGAGCACGAGGGGCTCTACAAGCCCGCGGAGCAGCGCTTCGTGCCGGGCGACCAGGGCATCCGGCGTTTTCGCCAGGCGCTCTTCCCGCTGCCGGACTTCGACCCCTCGCGGGCACAGAACCACGGCGCCTCGTTCCGGCTCGAGTTCCGTCGCGAGCTGGTGCTGGCGGGGCTCCAGGTCTCCCTGCGCCCGCCCGACGACGCGGCGCGCTTCACGCAAGTGGCTCCGCTGCCCGAGCTGCGCAAGCTGCCCGGGCGCTTCTACCCGATCAACTACCTGTTCCTCGAGATCACCAACGCCTGCAACTTCAAGTGCACCTGGTGCCCCGACGAGATCATGGACCGGCGGCGCGGCTTCATGAAGAAGGAGCAGGCCTTCCAGGTCATCGACGAGCTGGCCGAGAAACGCCCCTGGCTGGGCCCGATCTACCCGATCAAGCTCCATCAGATGGGCGAGCCGATGCTGCACCCGGAGCTGCCGGAGATCGTCGCTCACGCCGAGTCGCGCGGCGTCCCGATCGAGCTCAACACCAATTGCGGCCTGATCACGCCGGAGCGCGTGGATGCGCTCTACCGCGCCGGCCTGACCAACCTGATCCTGTCCTACCAGACGCCCGACGCCACCTCCTTCAAGACGCGCAAGGCGCCCCGCATCTCGTTCGAGGCGTATCGCGACAAGGTGCGCCTCGCGGTCGAGCGAAAGGTCGCGAGCAAGGCCCGCACGCGGATCGAGATCGACGTGATGAACACCAAGCACGTCACCGACTTCCACATCGTGAGCGACGACGATGTCGCGCGAGACCTGCTCGAGGACTGGATCGACTTCTGCCAGGAGCTCGAGCGCAGGTACGGGCTCGAGCCGCGGCCCCACGACAAGCGCGGGCTGCGCGGTGAGGCCTTCCTCGACAAGGACGAGGACACCGCCCGCTACACGCTGCTCGACGGAGTCACGCTGATCTGGAAGCGCTGCCACAGCTGGGGCAACGTCGTCGGCGGCCACCAGATCACCGAGGTGCCCGACACCTACTGCCCCGCTCCCTACGACCAGTTCGTGATCCTCTGGAACGGGGACGTGGTCGCCTGCTGCACCGACTTCGAGGCGCGCACCAAGCACTCCAACGTGTTCGCGGAGTCGGTGGAGTCGGTCTGGACCGGCGAGCGCCTGCGCGGCCGCAAGCGCGACATGCTCGAGGGCCGCCTGCTCGACGTGTGCGCCACCTGCCAGGGGCTGAAGTAGCGTCTAGCGCAGGGCTTGTTCCAGGGCGGCCGAGGCGTCGGTCTTCTCGTCGCGGTACTTGACGATCACCGGCGTCGCCAGCGAAAGCCCGTGCCGCTCGGCGAAGGGGTCGGCGAGGCGGCGAGATCCGGGCACGACGACGGCACCCTCCGGGATCCGCAGCGGCGCGTCGCTGGTCCTGCGATAGGTGGTCTTGCGCGGCAGGTCGTACACCGTCACGGAGCCCGTCAGCACGACGCCGGCGCCGAGCACGGCCCGGCGGCCCACGATGGTGCCCTCGAAGACGCCGCAGTTGCCGCCGACCAGCACGTCGTCCTCCACGATCACCGGCAGCGCGCCCACCGGCTCGAGCACGCCGCCGATCTGGGCCGCGGCCGACAGATGGACGCGGCGGCCGATCTGGGCGCAGGAACCGACGAGGGCGTGCGAGTCGATCAGCGTCCCCTCGTCCACGTAGGCGCCGACGTTGACGTAGGCGGGCGGCATCAGCACGACGCCGCGCGCCACGTAGGCCCCGGCCCGGATCGAGGTGCCGCCCGGCACCACCCGCACGCCGTCGTCGAGCGCCATGCGCTTCGGCGGGTAGGTGTCCTTGTCGAAGAAGGCCTGTCGGCCGGCCGGCTCCAGCTCCACGACGCGGCCCAGGCGGAAGCCGAGCAGGATCGCCTTCTTCACCCAGTGGTTGACCTGCCAGCCCTCGGACCCCGGCTCGGCCGCCCTGACGACGCCCGCCTCGAGCAGATCGCGCAGCTCGTCGAAGGCCGCGCGCGCCTCGTCGCCGAGCGCCTCCCCCGGCAGCGAGAAATAGCCCTCGAGCTGCGCGCGCAGCTCCGGGCGCAACTCCGGACGCGCCCGCGTCAAGCGAGTAGCCCCAGCTCCCGCAGCGCTTCGCGCAGCTGCTCGCGCGTCGTCTCGGAGGGGGGCACCAGCGGCAGGCGGTAGCTCTCCTGGCACAGCCCGAGCATCGCCAGCGAGGCCTTGACCGGGATCGGGTTGGACTCCACGAAGTTGAGGTTCATCAGCCGCAGGATCCGGTTGTGCAGCGCGCGCGCCGCGGCCATCTCGCCGCGGGCGCAGGCAGCCGTCAGCTCGTGCATCTCGCGCGGGATCTGGTTCGCCGCCACCGAGATGACGCCCTCCGCGCCGAGCGCCATCATCGGCAGCGTCAGCGCGTCGTCGCCGGACAGCACCTGGAAGCCGGCGGGACGGTCGCGCAGCAGGTCCATGATCTGCGCCAGATTGCCCGAGGCTTCCTTCACCCCGCCGACGTTCGGATGGGCCGCCAGCCGCAGCTGCGTGCGCACGTCGATATTGCTGGCGGTGCGGCCTGGCACGTTGTAGACGACGACCGGGATGCCGACGGCCTCGGCAATCGTCGCGAAGTGGCGATAGTAGCCCTCCGGCGTCGGCTTGTTGTAGTACGGACCCACCGAGAGGATCCCCTGCGCCCCGAGAGCCTCGGCCCGCTTCGAGCGCGCCACGGCCGTCGCGGTGTCGTTGCTGCCGGCGCCAGCCAGCACCGGCCGCCGTCCGCCCGCGATCTCCAGCGTCAGCGCGATCACGCGTTCCTGCTCGGCCGGCGAGAGCGTCACGCTCTCGCCGGTCGTGCCGCACGGCACCAGCACGTCGATGCCGCCGTCGAGCTGGCGCTGCACCAGCCGCCGGAAGGCGGCTTCGTCGAAGGCGCCGTCGCGCGTGAAGGGTGTGACGAGCGCGACGCCCGCCCCTGCGAACGAGGTCTTCATGTCTCGAGGCTCCTGCCGCCGCCGCGGCGCCGCCTCAGGATACCCGAGGGCCGGCCTAGCTGCAGCCCGCCACCACGTAGCCGAGCGCCTTCATCTGCTCGCAGGCCTCGGGCGTCATGCGCCTCTCGCCCGGCTGGCCCTCGACGCGGCGCCGCGTCGCCGTCCACTCGCGGTCCATGCGCTCGAAGTAGAGGTCCAGCTCGCGCCGTTCCACCCGGAAGGCGTCGTGCATCCGCTGGCGCACGTTGCGGGTCTCGCCCGGGTCGGCCTGTCGGTCGTAGAGCGCCCACTGCTCGTTGTCGCCGACCGGCGTCGCCACCAGCTTGAAGCGCCTGCCGAAGCTGCCGCGCAGGTTGTAGTCGTTCTGCGCGAAGAGGCGCTCGCGGGCCGGGCCGGCCTCGCCACGGGCCGCGCCGTAGAGACTCGTGCCCGCGAGATCCGGCGGGTAGGTGACCTTGACGGCGTCGAGGATCGTCGGCATCACGTCGAGCGTCGAAGCGAAGGCGTCGTTGCGCCGGCCCTGCGGCGCGCCGGGGGCCACGATCAGCAGGGGGATCCGCAGGGACGGATCGAACAGATCCTCGCCGTGATCGAAGAAGTAGTCGTGCTCGCCCAGGCTCTCGCCGTGGTCCGAGGTCAGCACGATCAGCGTGCGCCCACGCCGCCCCGAAGCGTCGAGCGCCTCGATCACGCGCCCGACCTCCCGGTCGGCGGCCGCGATCTCGCCGTCGTAACGCGCCACGTACTCGCCGAGGTGCTCGCTGCCGGCGTGCGCGAGCCGCTCGTGCAGGCCCCCCTTGTAGCCCTTCACCACGCGGAGCCGCGGCCCACGCTGCGCGGCCGGGGGAAGGAAGGCGGTGTCGTAGGGGACCGGCGGCTCGTAGGGCGCATGCGGGTTCACGTAGTGCAGCCAGAGAAGGAAGGGGCCGGGCTCGGCGCGGGCGGCCTTCAGGAAGCCGATCGCGCCGTCGCTGATCGCGCGCGCCCGGTCCATCTCCGTGGGCAGGCTCTCGTCCTGCCAGGTCTCGAGGTAGCTGTCGAAGCCCTTGTCGTAGCCGTGCTGCGCGGCCACGTTCGCGTTGTCGACGAAAGCCGCGGTGCGGTAGCCCGCTTCCTTCAGCGTGCTCGCGATGGTGGCGTTGAAGCCGAGCAGCACCGGATGCGTCTTGCTGTACCCGTTCAGCGAGGGGCGGCGGCCCGTGAACATCATGATCATGCTCGCGCGCGTCTTGGGCCAGTAGGTGTAGGCGCTGTCGAACACCGTGCCCTGCTTCGCCAGGGCGTCCATCCGCGGGCTCGTCGGCAGCGGATAACCGTACATGCCCAGGTGATCCGCGCGCAGCGTGTCGATCGTGATCAGCAGCACGTCGAAGCCGGCTCCCGCGCTGGGTGCCGGCGAGGCCGCGGGCCGGACCGATGCGGCCGGCTTCGGCGAGCCACCACGGCAGCCCGCCGCCAGGGCCGCGGCGACGGCGGCGACCAGGACGACCCCGCGCAGCTTCACGCCGCCTCCTCGATGCGGATCTCGCGCCGATCCTCGCCGGCGTGGCGCAGATCGACCCGGATCGGCCTCTCCCAGGGACAGTGCGACAGGCGCTCGGCCCACTCGATCGCCAGCACGCCGCGCGGGCCGGGCAGCTCCTCGAGCCCGAGCTCGCGATCGTCGCCGCCGCCCGCCAGCCGGTAGAGATCCGCGTGGTGCAGCGTCAGGCGCCCCGAGTAGCTCGTCAGCAGCACGAAGGTCGGGCTCACCACGTCCTCCGGATCCGCGCCCAGGCCGCGCGCGAGGCCGCGCACGAAGGCCGTCTTGCCGGCTCCCAGCTCGCCGCAGAGCAGGACCACCTCCCCGCCCCGCAGGTGCTCTGCCCACTCGGCCGCCAGCGACTCGGTCTCCTCGACCGAACCCGTGAGCCGCTCAGGAATCGCGCCCCTCCGCGCTCTGGCGCAGCGCGGCGATCGCGCGCCCGAGCTCGTCGATCAGGTCGCCGGCGACGAGCGACTCCTGGCCCAGCCGGGCGGCGGCCAGGTCGCCCGCCAGCCCGTGCAGGTAGACGCCCGCTGTCGTGGCCGGCCACGGCTCGCGCCCCTTCGCCAGCAGCGCGCCGAGAACGCCCGAGAGCACGTCGCCGCTGCCGGCCGTGGCCATGCCGGCGTTGCCGGTCGGGCATACCGCCGCGTCGCCGCGCGGCTCGGCCACCACGCTGCGCTGGCCCTTCAGCACGACGAGCGCCGAGGTGGCGGACGCCAGCATGCGCGCGGCCTCGACGCGGTGGTCCTGCACGTCCGTGGTGCTGCGCCCGAGCAGCCGCGCCATCTCCCCCGGGTGCGGCGTCAGGATCGTGGTGCCGGCGCGGGGCAGGCCCGGGAAGCCACTCGACTCCTGGCGCTCGCGCCCCGAGAGGGCGTTCAGCGCGTCCGCATCCACCACCGCCGGCAGGCGCGAACCCTGGAGCAGGCCCGCCACGAAGGAGCGCGTCGACTCCGCCTGGCCCAGCCCCGGTCCCAGGACGATCGCCTGCTTGCCCTCGGTCAGCTCCAGCACGCGACCGAGCGCGGCCTCGCCGAGACCGCCGTCGAGCTCTGTCGGCAGCGGCTCCGTCATCAGCTCCGCGCGCCCGGCGGCGACCAGCGGCCAGGCCTCGCGCGGCGTCGCTACGGTGACGAGACCGGCGCCGGTCCGCAGCGCGCCGACGGCCGCCAGCGCCGCGGCGCCGGTCTTCCCCACCGAGCCCGCCACCACCAGCACGTGGCCGAAGCGGCCCTTGTGGGCTCCCGGCTCGCGGGCGGGGAAGGCGCGCGCGGCGTCGGCGCTCTCGATCAGGAACAGCCTCGCCCCGGTCTCGAGCAGCACCATGTGCGGAATGCCGATCTCGGCCACCACCAGCTCGCCCACGCGCTCGCAGGCCGGCGGCAGCACGTGGCCCCACTTGGGGGCCGCGAAGGCCACCGTCAACGCCGCGCTCGCCGCGTCCCATTCGACGCGGCCGCTGTCCGACGAGAGGCCCGAGGGGATGTCGACGGCCACCACCGGCGTGCCACGCTGCCAGTGCAGCGACGCCAGGTCGGCGATCGCCGCTGCGGCCAGGCCCGAGGGCGCGTCGCGCAGGCCGGTCCCGAGCACGGCGTCCACCACCAGGTCCGCCTCGCCGAGCAGGCCGCGCGCCGCCTGCCAGGCCGCGCCGTCCGGCACTTCCTTGACGCGGCCGCCGGCTCGAACGAGCACCCCCAGGTGGAGCGCGGCGTCGCCCTTCACCTCCGACGCGGCGCCCAGCAGCAGCACCGTCGGCTGGAGTGCGAGCAGGCGACGGGCCACCACGAAGCCGTCCCCGCCGTTGTTGCCCTTGCCGCACAGGACGAGCGGCCGCCGGCAGCGCGCGAAGCGGCGCTCGATCGCGTGCGCAACGGCGGCGCCGGCGTTCTCCATCAGCACGGCGCCGGGCAGGCCGACCTCCTGGATCGTCCTGCGGTCGGCGGCCCGCATCTCCTCGCCGGAGAGCACCGGTATCACGCCTGCGACTCTATCCCAGGGAGAAACGACGGACCAAGAAGGCGACTACGACCAGCGCCGAGAACGCGAAGCGATAGAAGGCGAAAGGCCGGTAGTCGTTGGTGCGGACGTAGGCGAGCAGCACGCGAATGCTGAGCAAACCCAGGACGCCGGCCGAGATCATGCCCACCAGCACCCCGTCCGTGGCGCCCGCAGCCAGCAGCTTCGGCACCTTCAGCAGGGCCGCGCCCGCCGTGATCGGCGTCGCGAGCAGGAAGCTGAAGCGCGCCGACGCCTCCCGGCGGTAGCCCAGGAAGAGCGCGGCGCTGATGGTGGCGCCCGAGCGCGAGACGCCGGGGACGAGTGCCAACGCCTGGGCCGTCCCGATGATCAGGGCGTCGCGCCAGCCGACGTCCTGCTTCTGCGCGCCCGCCGCCCTGCGGTCGGCAATCAGCAGCACCGCGCCCAGCAGGCTCATGGTCGCGGCGACCAGCAGTGGCGAACGGAAGATCGTCTCCGCCCAGTCCTCGAGCAGAAGGCCGGCGACGGCGCCCGGCACCGACGCCGCGGCGAGCATCGCCAGCATCCGCCCGCCGGGCTCGGCGAAGGGCCGGCCACGGCGCAGGCCCCGCGCCGCCGAGATCGCGATCCCCCGCCAGTCCGCGGCGAACGCGTAGAGGACCGCCGCCAGGGTGCCGAGATGGAGCGCGACGTCGAAGCCGAGAGAGTGCTCGGGCCAGCCGAACAGCCAAGGCACCACGATCAGGTGCCCGGAGCTGCTGATCGGCAGGAACTCCCCGAGGCCCTGGACGGCCCCGAGCACGAACGCCTCGAACGCCGACATCGTTGACACCTCCGAAAGCCCCTTGCTACCCTCGGCCGCCCTGGCCGAGGAGGCCGCGCGCGGCATGGGAACCTACGCTTCGATCGACGGCCGAATCGTCCCCGGCGAGCAGGCCAGCGTCTCGGTCTTCGACAACGGCTTCGCCTTCGGCGACAGCGTATACGAGACGCTGCGGACCTACTCCGGACGCCCGTTCGCGCCGCGGCGGCACCTGCGCCGGCTGCGCGCTTCCGCCGATCGGCTCGGCTTCGCGATTCCGCTCGCGGATTCGGAGCTGCGCGACCGCATCGACGCCGTGCTCGCCGCGGCGGCCAATCCCGAGTCCTACCTGCGCCTGATCGTGAGCCGCGGGCGCGGCGACCTCTCTTACGACTTCGCGCGCGTGATCGGGCCCACGGTCGTGATCGTGGCCAAGGCGCTCGAGCCGTTCCCCGAGGCGGCGCGCCGCGACGGCATCGCGGCGGCCCTCGTGAGCGTGCGGCGAAACCATCCGCTCGCGCTCGATCCCGCCATCAAGTCCTCGAACCTGCTGAACAACGTGCTGGCGACGCGCGAGGCGCAGGCCCGCGGGGCCCAGGAGGCGCTGCTGCTGAACGCCGAGGGCAGGCTGGCCGAAGGCGCCGGCTCCAACGTGTTCCTGGTGAAAGCCGGCGCGCTGCTGACGCCGCTGCTCTCGGGCGGGCTGCTGGCGGGCATCACGCGAGAGCTGGTGCTGGAGACCGCACGGCGCCTCGGCGTGATCGCCCGAGAGGCCGACCTCGGCGAGCCGGACCTGCGCGGGGCGGACGAGGTCTTCGTCACGAGCACGCTGAAGGAGGTCATGCCCGTGACCCGCCTCGACGGAGCGCCTGTCGGCGACGGCAGGCCCGGAGCGGTGACGCGACGCTTGCAGGACGCCTACCACGACCTGACGCTCGCGCCCGACGTCTAGGCGACAGCTCAAGCGCCGTCGCGGGGATCGCGCCGGGCGAGCCACCAGCCCGGCAGGAAGAAGACGACCCCCACCAGCATCATGCGCAGCATCGCGATGGTGCTCGGCGTGCCGAAGAAGGCGGTGGCCGCGACCAGGGTGATCAGCAGCCCCGCCACTTGCATCAGCCGCCCCACGAAGTAGAGCGCCAGCCGGCCGGGTGAGGGCCCCTTCGCCCGCCCCTTGAGACGCGCGCGGCCCATCAGCGCCGCCTCCAGCCGACGCGGCCGAACCAGCGCGCCAGGTCGTCGCGCGGGATGCGCACCCGGGTCGGCCGGCCGTGGGGGCACAGCCCGGGGTGCTCGGTCTCTTCCAGCTCGCGCACGATCGCCGTCATCGACGGCAACGACAGCGCCTGCCCCGCGCGCACGGCGGAGTGACAGGCGAGCGTCGCCACCAGGCGCTCGCGCGCGCTGAGAACGGCCCACTCGCTCGCCTCGCGCTCGAGCAGATCGCGCAGGATGGCCTCGAGCGCCGGCCCCGGGTCGCGCGTCCCCAGGATCGCCGGCACGGAGCCGAGCCGCAGCGAGCCCCCGCCGAAGAACTCGACGTCGAACCCGAGCGCCGCCAGATGCTCCCGCTGCGCGTCCACCAGGGCGAGCAGCCGGGGGGACAGCGGCAGCACGGAAGGCGCGAGCAGCCGCTGCGCCGGCACCTCGTGACGCTGGCTGCCGGCGAGCAGCGCCTCGAAGCGCACGCGCTCGTGCGCCGTGTGCTGGTCCACCAGCAGCAGCTCGTCGCCGTCCGTCGCCACGATGTAGACGAGCCGATGCTGGCCGAGCACCAGGGGCTCGCCGCCGCGCGCGGACGTCGGCTGCGCCTCATCCCACGTCCCCGCCACGGGGTGAGCCTCCGGCTCGATCGCCTCGCGAGCCGCGCGCACGGAGCCGGCATCCGGTCCCCGTGACCAGCGCAGCGCCTCCTGCTCCGGCTGGCCGCGGCCACCGACATCGACCGGCGGCTCTTCGGCAACGAACGAGTGCCCGGCGCCCGCCACCGGCGCCCGTGCGGAGCCGGACAGCGCCGCACGCACCGCCTTCTCCACCGCGTGGAAGGCCGCGCGGCCGTCGGCGAAACGCACCTCCGTCTTCGCCGGGTGCACGTTCACGTCCACCAGATGGGCCGGCAGCTCGACGAACAGGCAGCCTTCGGCCCTCGGATCGCGCACGCCCGCCGCGCGGTACGCCTCGGCCGCCGCCTTGCCCAGCGCGCGATCCCGCACCGGGCGCCCGTTCACGAAGATCCGCAGCAGCGGCCGGGCCGGCCCGCGCGCGTCCGGCCGGCTCACGAACCCGCTGACGCCGACGTAGCCCTCCTGCCAGTCCACCGCCGCCATGCGCTCGAGCGCGTCGGCGCCGAAGAGCTGGTACACGCGCTCCGCGCGCTCCGCAACCGGCGGCGCGTCGATCAGCGTGCGCGCGTCCGAGGTCAGCCGGAAGCCGATCTGCGGCCGCGCCAGCGCCAGCAGCGTGACCGCCTCGGCCACGTGCCCCGCCTCGGTCGCGTCGGCGCGCAGGAACTTGCGGCGGGCCGGCACCCCGCCGAACAGGTCCCGCAGCTCGACCGTGGTCCCTCGCGGATGGCCCGCGGCGCGCACGCCGAGGACGCGTCCGTGGCGCACCTCGACCTCGCTGCCCTCCGCCTCGTCCTGCTCGCGAGTCCGCAGCAGCAGCTGCCCGACCGAGGCGATCGAGGCCAGCGCCTCGCCGCGGAAGCCGTGCGTCGCCACCGCGTGCAAGTCCTCGAGCCGGCTGATCTTCGACGTCGCGTGCCGCTCGACGCTGAGCGCGGCGTCCTCACGGCCCATGCCGGCGCCGTCGTCGCGCACCCGCACGAGCGTCTTGCCCCCGGCCTCGATCTCCACCACCACCGAACGCGCCCCGGCGTCGAGCGCGTTCTCGACCAGCTCCTTGACCACGGACGCAGGGCGCTCCACCACCTCGCCGGCGGCGATCTTGTTGACGAGGTCGTCGCTGAGACGCGCGATCCGCGGCACGATCGGCTAGATCCAGCCCTTGCGCTTGAAGAAGTAGATCAGCGCGCTCGGCAGCGCGACCATCAGCAGGATGGCCCACAGATAGCCGTAGCGCCACTCGAGCTCCGGCATGTGCCTGAAGTTCATGCCGTAGACGCCGGTGATCACCGTCAGGCAGGCGAGCACGGCCGTCAGCAGCGTCATCCGCTTCATCGTCTCGTTGAGGCGGTTGTTGACGGCGTTCAGGTAGGCGTCGAGCGTGCCCTGCATCATGTCCTGGTAGCTGTAGGAGGCGTCCACGATGCGGTAGAGGTTGTCGTAGATGTCGCGGAAGTAGATCGCCGCCTTCGGGCTGATCACGCGGAACTCGCCGCGCGCCAGACGATGGACGATCTCGCGCTGCGGCGTGCAGATGCGCCGCAGCCCGGCGACGTCGCGCTTCAGCACGAAGATGCGGTCGAGCGTCTCCTTGGTCGCCTTCTCGAACACCTCCACCTGCACCAGCTGGATCTTGTCCTCGATCGCGTCCAGGTTCGGGAAGTAGTGCTCGAACATCTGGTCGAGGATCTGGTGCAGCAGGAAGTCGACGCCGCGCGGCATCGCAGCCTGCAGGTTCTTGCCGCACTGCTCGCGTGCCGCCGAGATCGAGCGCATCGGCCCGCGGTGGTGCGTGACCAGGTAGTTGCGGCCCAGGAAGACGTCGAGCTCGCGCGTGACGAACTGGTCGGTGGGAGCGTCGAAGCGGATGCCGTGGACGATCAGGTAGAGGTACTCGTCGTAGTCGTCGACCTTCGGGTGGTGGATCTCCGACAGGCAGTCCTCGATCGCCAGCGGGTGGAAGCGGAACGGATCCTCCAGCACCGTGGCCTCCTGCACGGTGGGGTCCTCGAGGTCCACCCAGTGGAGCGCGCCCGGATGCTCGCTCACCAGCTCGGGGCGGAACTCCGAGAAGTGCTCGATCCGCCCGGCCTCGAACCTGAAATAGCTCAGCACCCGAACGCCTCCCCGCCCCGGCGCGCGCGCCTAGTCGTGCGCGCGGCCCTCGAGCGCGGCCTGCGCCGCCGCCAGCCGGGCGATCGGCACGCGGTAGGGCGAGGCCGACACGTAATCGAGCCCGACGGCGTGAAAGAAGCGGATCGAGGCCGGATCGCCGCCATGCTCGCCGCAGACGCCGATCTTCAGGCCTTTGCGCGCGGCCCGCCCCTTCTCGACTCCGATCTCCACCAGCTGGCCCACGCCCGAGGCGTCGATCGAGACGAACGGGTCCTTGTCGAGCAGCTCGGTCTCGAGATAGTGGGCCAGGAAGCGGCCCGCGTCGTCGCGCGAGAGCCCGAAGCCCATCTGCGTGAGGTCGTTGGTGCCGAAGGAGAAGAACTCCGCCTCCTTGGCGATGGCGTCGGCCGTCAGCGCGCCGCGCGGCACCTCGATCATGGTGCCGATCAGGTACTCGACGCCGGAGCCGTCCTTGCCCAGCACCGCCTGCGCCTCCTCCAGCACGATCGCCTTCTGGCGGCGCAGCTCCTCGACATGGCCGACCAGCGGGATCATCACCTCGGGCTTGACGGCGCCGCCCCGCTTCGAGACCTGCAGCGCGGCCTCGAAGATCGCGCGCGCCTGCATGCGCGTGATCTCCGGGTAGGTGAGGCCGAGGCGGCAGCCGCGGTGCCCGAGCATCGGGTTGAACTCGTGCAGCTCCTCGACCGCGCGCAGCACCTTCTCCTTCCGCGCGATCTTGCTGGCGTTGGCCCTGGCGTTCCTGGCCCGCAGGGTGGCGATCTCGACCATCAGCTCCTCGCGCTTCGGCAGGAACTCGTGCAGCGGCGGGTCGAGCGTGCGGATCGTCACCGGGCTGCCGTGCATCTCCTTGAACAGGCCGGCGAAGTCCGCGCGCTGCATCGGCAGCAGCTTCTTGATGGCGCCCGTGTACTCCGCGATCGCCTTGCCATGCTCCTTCTTCACCGCGGCGAGCTGCTTCCGCAGCTGCTTCGCCTGCACGCCGCTCGCGTCCTTCAGGCGCGCCTCGAGCCTGCGCCGCAGGTCGAGCCCGCGCTGGCCGCGTGCCGCCGACAGGATCATGCGCACGACGTGCTGCAGCCGGTCCTGGGCGAAGAACATGTGCTCGGTGCGGCACAACCCGATGCCCCGCGCGCCGAACGCGAAGGCGATCTTGGCGTCGCGCGGAATGTCGGCGTTCGCGCGCACGCCCAGCCGGCGCACCTCGTCGGCCCACGAGAGCAGCTTGGCGAACTTCTGGTAGATCGCCGACTTTTCCGGCTTCAGGCGGCCGTCGACGACCTGCAGCACCTCGGACGGGCTCGTCGGCAGCGCCTTCAGGATCACCTCGCCGGTCGAGCCGTCGATCGAGATCGGCTGCCCCTCGGCGACGGCCTGCCCGCCGACCTTCAGCTTGCGGCCCTTGACGTCGATCTCGAGGGCGCCGCAGCCGACGACCGACGGCTTGCCCATCTGGCGGCCGACGACCGCCGCATGCGAGGTCATGCCGCCCGTGGCCGTCAGTATGCCCTGCGCGACGCTCATGCCGTGGATGTCGTCCGGCACCGTCTCCATCCGGACGAGCAGCACGCGCTTGCCCTTCTTTGCCCAGGCCACCGCCTCGTCGGCGGTGAACGCGACGGCGCCGGTGGCGGCGCCCGGCGAGGCGGGCAGGCCCTTCGCCGCGACCGCGGCCCTGGCGCGCTCCCTGGGCTCGAAGATCGGATGCAGCAGCTGGTCGAGCGCCTGCGGCTCGACCTTCATCAGGGCCTCCCGCTTGGTGAGGATGCCCTCATCCACCATGTCCACCGCGATGTTGATCGCGGCCAGCCCGGTGCGCTTGCCGTTGCGCGTCTGCAGCATGTACAGCGTGCTGTCCTGGACCGTGAACTCGAAGTCCTGGACGTCCTTGTAGTGCCGCTCGAGGCGCTTCGTGATCTCGTGCAGCTGGCGGTAGGCCGCCGGCATCACGGCCTGAAGCTCCGCGATCGGCCGTGGCGTGCGGATGCCCGCCACCACGTCCTCGCCCTGGGCGTTCTGCAGGAACTCGCCGTAGAACTCGTTCTGGCCCGTCGAAGGGTTGCGCGTGAAGCCGACGCCCGTCGCCGAGGTCTCGCCCATGTTGCCGAACACCATGCACTGCACGTTGACGGCGGTGCCGAGGTCGTGCGGGATGTCGTTGAGCTTGCGGTACGTCACCGCGCGAGGGTTCATCCACGACTCGAACACCGCGTTGCGCGCGCCGGCGAGCTGCGCCTTCGGGTCCTGCGGGAAGGGCGCCTTGGTCTCGGCCTGCACGACCTTCTTGTAGCGCTCGATCACGTCGTCGAGCGCGCCCTCGCCGAGCTCGACGTCGGCCCGTACCCGGTTCCTCTTCTTGACGGCGTCGAGCTCGTGCTCGAAACGGTCCTTGTCGATGCCGAGCACGACGTTGCCGTACATCTGGATGAAGCGCCGGTAGGAGTCCTTCGCGAAGCGGCCGTTGCCGGTCTTCGCCTTCAGCCCTTCGACCGAGCGGTCGTTGAGGCCCAGGTTCAGGATGGTGTCCATCATCCCGGGCATCGAGAACTTGGCGCCCGAGCGGACGGACACCAGCAGCGGATCCGCGGCGTCACCCAACCGCTTCTTCATCAGGGCCTCGAGCCGGTCGAGGGCCTTCTGGATCTCGCTCTCGATTTCCGGCGACAGGCTGCCGCCGCGATCCTGGAACAGGTTGCAGGCGACGGTCGAGATCGTGAAGCCAGGCGGCACCGGGAGCCCGGCGTTCGTCATCTCGGCGAGCCCCGCCCCTTTGCCGCCCAGGGTGTCCTTCATGTCCTTGTTGCCGTCCGCCTTGCCGCCGCCGAAGAAGAAGACGTGTTGCGTCACTGTGTGCCTCCGAGTCGTGAAATATCAGCGATTCGATAGAAGAGATTGCGGGCGTCAGCCAAGAGCCTCAGCCGGTTGCCCCGCAGGGCGAGGTCCTCGGCCATCACGAATACGCCGACGTGCGGGTCGAAGAAGCGATCGATCGGGTCGGCTAGGTTCGCCAACGCCCGCAAATGGCGCTCGTAGCCGGGCCGTCCACGCTCGGGGATCAAAGACGGCTGCCCAAGCTCCCGAATCATTCCGTACAGCCCTCGCTCCACATCCTTCTCGAAGAGCGAGGAAGAGATACCGGGAGAAGGGACGGCCTCCTCCAGAATGTTGTTGATCCGCTTGAAGGCCGTGGCCAGTCTCGCGAATTCCTCGCGTGCAAGGGCTCGCACGGCGTGAAGCGCTGCAAGGCGGTCCATGCAGTCACGCACGTCCGAGAGCGCACGAACGTCGTCACGCGCGACTGGCTGGATCTCCAGGCCATCCACCCAGGGTGCATATACGACCGCCGCCACTTCCTCCTGCGGGAACCCGCGGGAGCGCAACAATGTATCCAGTCGTTCAAGCAGAAAGTAGGCGCAGTCTCGCTCGACCTCCGGCCCCCTACGGGTGATCCGGTTTCCGTAGCCTGCAATCGCCGCTCGCACGACCGCGTTGAGATCCGGGCGCGAGGTACCCTCATCCGCGCACCAGAAATCGAGCAGCACGCGCACGGCCCCCTGGGCCGCGCGGCGCAGGCCGAAGGGATCGCTGCTGCCCGTAGGCACGAGACCGATGCCGAAGTAGCCGGCGAGCGTGTCGAGCTTGTCGGCCAGCGAGAGGGCGCCCCACACGTTGACGTCGGCCGGCTGCAGGCTGCCCGACGGCGGCGCACCTTCCTCGATCGAGAGCGGGTGGTAGTGCCAGCGCACGGCGGCCGCCACGCTGGGCGAGGCGTCCTCGGCCTGGAGGTAGAGGCCCCCGACCACGCCCTGCAGCTCGGCGAACTCGCGGACCATCAGTGTCGTCAGGTCCGCCTTCGCGAGGCGTGCCGCGGTCTCAGCCGACGCGCCCTGCCTCGGGTCGAGCCAGCCCTTTTCTGCCTCGCCCATCCCTGCAACGAGCCGGACCATGCGCTCGGCCTTCTCGCCGTAGCTGCCCAGCTTCTGGTGGAAGATCACGCCCGCCAGGTCCGCGACGCGATCGGCCAGCGGCCGCTTGCGGTCCTCGGCGTAGAAGAAGGCCGCGTCGCGCAGGCGTGCGACGACCACGCGCTCCATGCCGCGCACGATCTCGGCGGCGGCGTCCGCGTCGATGTTGGTGATCGCCGCGAAGCGCAGCACGCGCCCGTTCGTCACGAGCGGCACGTACTTCTGGTGGTGCACCAGCACCGTCTCGATCACCTCGCGCGGCAGCGCGTGGAACTCGGGCGGGATCGCGCCGAAGACCACGTTCGGATGCTCGACGAGCGAGGCCCAGTCGGCCAGCAGCCCGTGGTCGTCCCGCAGCTCGGCCCGCACCGGCTCGAGTGCGCGGCGGATCGCGGCGAGCCGCTCCTCGCGAAGCAGCAGCACGCCACGCGCGCGCAGGCCCGCGCACAGCCCGTCGAAGCCCGACACCGTGAAGCGCTCGTCGGCCGCGCCTCGCGGCAGGAAGCGATGGCCCCGGCTGACGGCTCCGCTTTCGACGAGCGGCAGGCCCTTGGAGCCGCCGGCGAGCGAGAAGATCGTGAACGGCACGACCTCGCCGCCGAGCAGGATCAGCAGCCACCGGATCGGCCGCCCGAACGGGAACGCGCCCTTGCCGTCGTCGAGCCAGGCGTCCCAGCTCATCTTCCTGGGGAAGGCCAGCGAGCGAAGCAGCGCTGCGATCAAGGCCGGCAGCACCTGCGCCGCGGCCCGGCCTGGGATCGCTTTCACGTGCAGCAGGTAGCGCTCGTCGGGCGACGCCGCGTCCTTGGCCCCGTCGAGCAGGGCCTCCGGTTCGACACCGTTCTTCTTCGCGAAGCCGAGCGCCGCCTTTGTCCAGGCGCCGGAGGCTTCCTTCGCCAGCTTGAGCGCCGGCCCGAACACCCTCTCCTCGCGGTCGGGCTGCCGTGCCGGCAACTGCGCCCGCAGCACCAGGCGGCGGGGCGTCGAGTGCGCTTCGTGGGCCGACGCCGAGAGGTGCTCCCGCGCGGAGAGCTCGGCGAAGCGCTCCACGAGCTGGCGCGTGAGGTCCTCCAGCCAGCCGGCCGGGATCTCCTCGCAGCCGATCTCGAGCAGGAGCTCGCGGCTGGGCTCGTCAGCCACGAGCGCCCCCCCTCTGCTCCGCGGCGTCGGCGGGCGGCGGCCAGCGGGCGTCCACGTAGGCCTTCGCTACGGCGCAGGCGAGCTTGCGGATCTCGAGGATCATCCCGGCGCGCTGGCTGACGGAGATGGCGGCGCGGGCGTCGAGCACGTTGAAGGCGTGCGACGCCTTCAGGCACCAGTCGTACGCCGGCAGGTGGGCGCGCCCGCCCTCGAGCTTCAGCAGCCGCCAGCCCTCGGCGAGCGCGCTGTCGAACTGGCGGCGGTGCAGGTCCACATCGGCGAGCTCGAAGGAGTAGCGCGAGAGCTGGAACTCCTCCTCGTGGCGCACGTCGCGGTAGCGCGTCGCCGCGTTCCAGCGCAGCTCGTAGACGTCGTCCACGTCCTGCAGGTACATCGCGATGCGCTCGAGGCCGTAGGTGATCTCGGCCGAGATCGGCGCGAGGTCGAGGCCGCCGGCCTGCTGGAAGTAGGTGAACTGCGTGATCTCCTGCCCGTCGAGCAGCACCTGCCAGCCGATGCCCCAGGCGCCGAGCGTGGGCGACTCCCAGTTGTCCTCCTCGAAGCGCACGTCGTGCGCCGCGGGGTCGATGCCCAGCGCCCGCAGGCTGCCGAGGTAGACGTCCTGCACGTCGGCAGGCGCGGGTTTCAGGATCACCTGGAGCTGCTGGTGCTTGTAGAGCCGGTTCGGGTTCTCCCCGTAGCGGCCATCGGCCGGCCGCCGCGAGGGCTGCACGTAGGCGACGCTCCAGGGCTCCGGGCCCAGCACCCGCAGGAACGTCTCGGGGTGCATGGTGCCGGCGCCCACCTCGAGGTCGAGCGGCTGGTGGATCAAGCAGCCGCGCTTCGACCAGTAGGTTTGCAGCGCGAAGGCGACGTCCTGCAGGTTCATCGGAGCGCGCGGGCCACGTCGCCGAGCACGCGGTACGAACGCAGGTCTCGCTCGAGGTGGCGGGAGATCAGGTCCTGGTGGAAACCGGCGAGCGCGCCCGCGCCGGCGGAAAGGGTCCCCGGCTGCTCGGCCGGCGGCCGCCCGAAGATGCCCGTCAGGGTGGCCCGGGCCTCGCCGTCGAGCACCAGGCCCGCCGCGGGCGCGCAGGCGTCGCAGGCGAAGCCGTGCGACGCCGAGTGGTAGCGCAGGGCGCCCGCCGGCAGGGGCTGCGCGCACGCCGCGCAGCGATCGAGCGGCGGGTAGATGCCGTGGAGCTTCAGCAGCCAGGCCTCGAGGTAGCGCGACAAGACGTCGCTCGCTCCTCCGTCCTCGGCGGCCCGCAGGACCGCGGCCGCCAGGCGATAGACGGCATCCTCGGCCTCGCCCTCCTGGGCGAAAGCGTCGAGCAGCTCCGCGAAGTACGACAGCGCCAGCCCGCCCTGCAGGCGGCCCGCGGCGACGAACGACGAGCGCAGCAGCTCGCAGTTGCCGAGCCGCAGCAGGTCGGCCCCCTGGCGTCCGTAGAAGGTCGCGCGGACCTCCGACAGCGGCTGCAGCAGCGAGTTCAGGCGGCTGCGCGGGCTGCGGGCGCCGCGGGCGACCGCCCGCAGCTTGCCGCGCTCCCGGGTGAGCAGAACGGCGATCGTGCTCGTCTCGCCCAGTTTGTACGTCCGCAGGACGAGCGCGTCCGAGGTGAACTCTGGCACTGGGTTCCGGGCCTGCTCCGGGGGCTGTCTGGAGTCCGGAACAGCGCGCTCCGGACGACGATGACGCCCGCGTAAGTTAGCACAGATGCTCTGTTGCCGCCTCGCGCGGGGATCCCTTATCCTGCCTGGCGCGCGGCCTTCGGCCGACGGCCGATTGCCGGCCCCCGCGATCCCTCGGGATCCGACGACAACGAGAAAAGAGGTCCAGGTGTCCCAGCACTCCTCCGGCACTCCGAGCGCCATTCGCCAGGTGCCCACGCCCGTCAACGAGCCGGTCAAGTCCTACGCCCCCGGCTCGCCCGAGCGCGCCGAGCTGAAGGCGCGCCTCGAGTCGATGGCGCAAGAGCGCATCGAGGTGCCGCTCCGGATCGGCGGCCGCGAGGTCCGCAACGGCGAGCGCGCGCAGACGGTGATGCCCCACGACCACAGGCACGTGCTGGCCGACTGGCACCGCGCCAGCCGCGAGAACGTGCTCGAGGCGATCGAGGCCGCCCGCCAGGCGCGCCGCGACTGGGCCGACTGGTCCTGGGAGGATCGGGCCGCGGTCTTCCTGAAGGCCGCCGAGCTGCTGACGACCAGCCACCGCGCCACGCTGAACGCGGCCACCATGCTGGGTCAGTCGAAGACGGCCTTCCAGGCCGAGATCGACTCGGCCGCCGAGCTGATCGACTTCTGGCGCTTCAACCCGGCCTTCGCGCAGGAACTGTACTCCGAGCAGCCGATCTCCGACCACACGATGTGGAACCAGGTGGACTACCGGCCCCTCGAGGGCTTCGTCTACGCGATCACCCCCTTCAACTTCACCTCGATCGCCGGCAACCTGCCGACCTCGCCGGCGCTGATGGGCAACACGGTCGTCTGGAAGCCCGCCTCGACGGCGATCCTCTCCGGCCACTACATCATGAAGATCCTCGAGGCGGCGGGCCTGCCGCCCGGCGTCATCAACTTCGTGCCGGGCAACCCGCTCACGGTCTCGGAGGCCGTGCTGAAGCACGAGGACCTCGCCGGCATCCACTTCACCGGCGGCACCGACGTCTTCAACTCGATGTGGAAGACGGTCGGCGAGAACGTCGGCCGCTACCGCTCGTACCCGCGTATCGTCGGCGAGACCGGCGGCAAGGACTTCATCCTGGCGCACCCCTCAGCCGACCCGGCGGCGCTGGCGGTGGCGATCGTGCGCGGAGGTTTCGAGTACCAGGGCCAGAAGTGCTCGGCGGTCAGCCGCGTCTACCTGCCGCGCTCGCTGTGGAACGACGTGCGCGACCGCTGCGTCGCGATGCTGCGCGAGATCCGGGTCGGCGACGTGCGCGACTTCCGCAACTTCATGGGCGCCGTGATCGACAAGAAGTCCTTCGACAAGATCGCCGGCTACATCCAGGACGCGCGCGCGCACGCCACCATCGTCGCGGGCGGCGGCTGTCAGGGCGACACGGGCTACTTCGTCGAGCCGACGCTGGTCGAGACGCAGGACCCGGGCTACCGCCTCATGTGCGAGGAGATCTTCGGGCCGGTGGTGACCGCCTTCGTCTACCCGGACGAGCACTGGTCACAGACGCTGTCGCTGGTCGACCGCACCTCGCCCTACGCGCTCACCGGCGCCGTCTTCGCGCAGGACCGCCGCGCCGTGCGCGAGGCGCTGATGGCGCTGCGCGGCGCGGCCGGCAACTTCTACATCAACGACAAGCCGACCGGCGCCGTCGTCGGCCAGCAGCCCTTCGGCGGCGCGCGCGCCTCGGGCACCAACGACAAGGCGGGCTCCAAGCTGAACCTCGCCCGCTGGATCAGCGCCCGTTCCATCAAGGAGAGCTTCGCCCCCCCGCGGGACTACCGGTATCCCTTCATGGCAGCTGAATAGAGTCTGGGGGGTGCTGCGTCGCACCCCCCAGGTCCCCCGCTCGCTCCGCCGGAGTGAATCCGGCTCCGCTCGCAGCCGGTCGCTCAGGCCGGTGCTTCGGCTGAAGGGCGGCGGACGGGTCACGCCGGAGTGGGCGTATGAGGCGCGCATCCCAACGCACCGGATGCGCCACAGTGTTCGCGCCGAATCGAGCGGAGCGGCGCGGCCGCTGATCTTCCTCTTGAGAGTGAGGCGCCGCGCAGCGTCCCGCGGAGGCGTGAGCCCGGCCGCCGCCCGACCGGCAGCTACGGACCCATGCCACGGCCAACCGACGCTAGTCGGCCAGCTCCCCGAGAAGGCTCTTGCGCTCTTCCGGCGTCAGGGGGACCGGGGGCATGACGGCTTGGGGCCGCACGGCGCGCGGGTTGCGCAGCCACTCCTCGAGTGCTGTGGCGGTCCACGGCACCTCGCCACGGGCGGTCGGCGGATAGAAGGCCGTGAAGAGGCCCGAGAGGTTCGGGCCGGCGCGGCCCACCCCTTGCGGACCGCCGGCGCCGAGCCGGCGGTGGCAGCCGCCGCACTTCTCCTCGAAGACGCTCGGCGCGGCGGCCACCGCCCGGAAGAGCACGCGGTAGGTCTCGGGTTCGTCAGCCTGGGCCCGCCGGCTCAGCAGGGACGCGACGATCGCCTCTGCCTGAGGCGCGTCGAAGCCGAAGGCGGGCATGTTCTCGACCGGCGCACGGATCGAGGCGAGCAGCTCCGCCTGGCCGCGGGTCCAGACCACGCGGTCGAGGTTCGTCGCGTGGCGGTTGCCTTCGCCCGCGATCGTGTGGCAGCGGCGGCAGGCCGCTCGCGCGACGAGCTGCTCTCCCTCGCGCACGGCGGCGCTGCCTGGAAGCGCGTGTTCCGCGACGCGGCCGCTCAGCAGGCGCTCGTGCCCGAGCTCCTTGCGCCGCGCGCCGGGCGCCCCGCGGTGGCAGCTCGCGCAGCTCCCCTGCTCGACATGATGGACGGAGTGGCACGAGACGCAGCCGGCCTGCGGGTCCGGTCGCGCGGCCGGCGCGCGCACACAGGCGGCGACTGCGGCGACGGCCAGACTCAGAAGGGCGAGACGAAGGCCCAATTGGCCCCCCTGAAGTAGAGGCCGATGAGCGTGAGCACGAGAACCAGCGCCGCGGCCGCCAGCGTCACCACGTTCACCGGCCACAGCTCGCGGCGCAGCCAGCGCGCGTGCTCCACCGCCCGCCGCGGCAGCCAGGGCAGCGCCACCAGCAGAACAGCCAGCACGACCGCCACGTAGATGGCACCGGTGTCGTAGCTGACGAGCTCCTGGATCCAGAGCAGGAACCAGGCGGACTTGGCGGGATTCGGCGCATGGCCGGGGTCGGCCGGCGGCTCGAGCGGCGCCGGCGCCAGCACCGCCATCACGAGCAGGAAGACGAGGCAGGCGAGCGCGGCGCGCTTCACGGGCCGGAAGAAGGTCGGCGAGGCGGGAACGCTCACAGGTAGGGCAGCAGGCCGCGCTGGCGGCGGATGGTGAAGAAGTGCAGCATCGAAAGCGCGACCATCGCGAGCGGCAGGATCGCGATGTGGAGCGCGTAGAAGCGCAGCAGCGACAGCGGGGCGCCGACCCCGTCGGGCACCAGCAGCGCGCGCAGGCCCTCGCCGAACGGCAGCACGAGCATCAGCTGCATGCCGGTCTGCGTCGCCCAGTAGGCGAGCTGGTCGAGCGGCAACAGGTAGCCGGTGTACGCCTCGAACAGCGCGCAGAACAGCAGCAGGCAGCCGACCACCCAGTTCAGGCGGCGCGGCCGCAGGAAGGCGCCGGTCAGGATCACGCGCAGCGTGTGGAGCGCCAGCAGCACCAGCAGCGCGTGGGAGGCGAAACGGTGCAGGCTGCGGAGGTAGGGGCCGCCCCAGACGGCACTCTCGAGGAACTGAACCGAGCCGTGCGCCGCCTCCGGCGTCGGGCTGTAATAGAAGAGCAGCAGCAGGCCGCTGATCATCAGGACGAGCAGCGCCGTGAAGGCGAGCCCGCCCAGGCAGAACGTGTAGGCGAGCCGCATGTCCGCCGCCTCGATCCGGCGCGGGAACATGTGCTTCACCAGCTCCTTCAGCATGGTCAGCCCCGACGCACGCGCAGCACGTCGCCCGCGCGATCCACGACGAGACGGCGCAACGGACCCTGCGCCGGCCCGTCCAGCCGCCGGCCGCCGCTGTCGAAGTGGCTGCCGTGGCAGGGACAGGCGAAGCCGTCGGCCGTGGCGGTGACGGTGCACGCGAGGTGAGTGCAGGTGAGGTCGAAGGCGAGGAAACGCTCACCCGCCCTCACGACCGCGAGGCGCTCCTGAGGCAGCACCAGGGCGCCTCCCGCGGGCACGTCGGCCAGCGGCACGCTCACCAGCGCATCGGCGGGCCCCGGCCCGCGCGGCGTCAGGAAACGCCACAGGCCGGCGGCGCCCACGAGGGCGAGGCTCAGCGACCCGAGGACGGAGCGTCGCGTTCCAGCAGGTTCTGCCATTGCTCCAGGTACCGCCTCACGTACTCCGGCGTCTTGCGGTTCATGCGCTCGTGCCGCTCCGCCGGCAGGAACGCGCCGTTGCTCACGGTCTGGCCCGCACGGCTCCAGAACGAGCGCAGCGGCAGCCCGTCCTGCTCGAGCAGGTACAGCCGCTCGGCGTCCGGCTCGAGCAGGTAGCGGCGCGGCGCGGCGTGACAGCCGTCGCAGGTCACGCTGCCCCGCCGCACGCTGTGCGGGAAGTAGGCTCGCCACTCGGCGGTCAGCAGCCGGTTCTCCCAGCCGCGCGCGGCGTCCGTCGCGAACAGCACGAACTGAGGCCGGATCGGGGACACCAGGCCGCGCGCGTCGAGGCCGAGCGGAGGCGCGTCCTGGCGCTTCAGGTAGGCGCTCTTGCGCCAGGGCCCCCAGGCCGGCAGCGGCGAGAACGCGTCCTTCTGCTCGTCGCTCCCCGTGCGCACGAGGAACGTGCCGTATTCCTGCGCGCCCCAGGCCGAGTGGCACGCGTAGCACTCCATCCCGTCGAGGTGCGCACGGATCGCGTGCTCGGGGACGTCGGGCGAGGGCTGCGGGTGGCATTCGAGGCAACCCTTGGCTCTCGATCCCCCGCTGGCGCCCGCGTGCAGCGTGTGACAGTCCGCGCAGCCGAGGCCGCGCTCGCGGTGGACGTCGGGCAGCATCTTCAGGAACGGCCGGCCCTGCGCCCTGGCGCCGCGCTGGTAGCGCGCGTGATCCTCGCGCGGGGCGCGGCCGTAGTACTCCCAGCCCACCGAGTAGCCGCTGTGGCAACGCAGGCAGGCCCCGTCCGCGGGGCGAGCGTTCGCCTGGTGCGCCTCGGCGCCGTGGCAGTCCTGGCACTTCGCGACGTGGCAGCCCGCGCACGACGCCTCGAAGAACTCGTCGCCCGAAGCTCCGAAAGCCCGATGCGCGAAGGCGCGTTCGGACGCACGCGTCGCCATCGGCCCGGACAGGATGCCGGCCGAGGCGGGGTGACAGGAGACGCAGTCGCCGCTCGGGCGAGCGGCGCCGGCCGTCGGCGGCGCGGCCGCCGAGGGGGCGCCAGGCGAGGGTATCCCGGCCGCCGTCGCGAGGGCGGCGTTGCCGGCGCCGGGCGCGCTAGCGCCCAGCAGCCAGCAGCCGACGATGAAGCGCGTCGCGAAGCGCCCCATGGTCCAACCTCTCCCGGTAGATCGGGTCCTCGCCGTCGACGTGACACACGATGCACAGGTTGGCGGCCAGCACGCGCCGCACCTCCGCGTCCTCCAGCGGCCGCGCGCCCTTGCGCGTGATCGCCGAGTGCGCCACCACGCGGCCCTTCTCCATCGACAAGAAGCCGTCGAGCGGCTTGCGGTCGCTCCGCTCGCAAAGCAGCGTGGCGCGGATCGAGTCCTGCTCCAGCACGCCCTGCCCGAAGCCGAGGAAGGCCGGGTTCGCGTGGCACTCGCCGCAGCCGATCGCCTTGGGGCCAGTGTTGTGCCCGTAGAAAGGGGCGAAGCGGTACTGCGGGCGGCCCTTGTACGGCGCGATCCACTCGTCCTTCGAGCGGCTGCCGTCCGCCTCGATCACCGTCACCGAGGTCTGGCAGCCTGGCGTCACGGGCGCGATGCCGCCGCGGCGGTTCACCGCCAGCGGGAACGGGTAGAGCGTGCGGTAGTCCTCGGTCTCGCTGAAGGCGCCGGGCGTCTCGCGGTCCTGGATGAAATCCCAGCCTCCCTCGCGCTTGTCGTAGGCCGTGTGGCAGCCGTAGCACTGGACGACCGTGCGCGAGTGGCAGGCCGCGCACTCCATCCGCTCGTGGCCGGAGATGCGGTGTTCGGGCGTGCCGGCGATCACTGGGCTCTCGAGCAGCCTGCCGGCGCGCTTCGTCGCCAGCATCACGCGGCCCTCGCGCTCGAAGACGTTCGAGTAGGGCCGGCCCTTCGAGGTGAGCGCCATCCGGGTGCCGGGCCGCACCGGCAGCGCGTACTGCCGCGATTCCCGGATCGGCGCGTCGCTCTCGCGCGCGGCCTCCGCGAAGCGCGGCCGGCTGGCGCCGTCGCCGTGGCAGTCCTCGCAGCGGACCTCGAGCTGCCCCTGCATGTCGGCGGCGGCGTACCCCTCCCCCATCACCTCGCGCGAGGTGTGGCAGTCGATGCACTCCATGCCCGCCAGGAAGTGGACGTCGGGCGCCACGTGCGAGAACGAGCGCTCGTCGCTCGCCGGCAGCGGCCCCGGCAACCCGTCCCGGGTCGGCACCAGGCCGTTGTTGCCGTCCAGCAGGCCCTGGTACGAGAGCGCGATGCGCCCGCTGCGCTGGTGGCAGCGCTGGCACGCCTGCATCGGCGGCAGGCCCTGCATCGCGTGGCTGCTCCCGTAAGGGCTCTTGCCCCGCATCGTCGGATCGCCGCCACGGTAGGTCGCGCCGTCGTCGTACGGGAAGTGGCAGGCCGCGCAGCCAGCGGGGTGACCCGCGCCGTCGAGGCCTTCGTTCTGGCGCGCCACGTGGCAGCGCGAACAGAACTTCCGGTAGAGCTCGCCCGAGAGGTGGTCGAGCTCGCCGACCGAGACTTGGCGGCCGGGCTCGCCCTCGGGCCCGAAGTGCTCGCCCGCGCGCGCCGCGTAAGCGATGTCCGGCCGCTCGCCATCCCAGGTCGCCTGGATCTGCGCGATCATCCCCGAGGTCGTGTACATCTGGCTGCTCGCGACGCGCGCGACCTGGTGGCGGTGGCAGGTGCCGCAGCCGCGCTCCCAGCGACCGACGTAGGACGCGTTGGAGATGCCGTAGATGCCGCTGTGAGCGGCGGCCTTCTCGACGGCCTTGGCGTCGCCGCCGTGGCAGCTCGTGCAGCCGTCGTGGCTGGCGGACGCCCGCTCGATCCCCGCGTGGCAGCCTGCGCAGGCCCCGTCGGCGGCGGAGACGGGGGCGCGCCGGCACGCTCCCACCAGCGTCAGGACGGCCGCGCACAGCCCCACGGTCGCCCGGGCCCCGAAGACACCCCTGCGCCGACCGCTCACGCAGGAGACGACAGCAGGACCAATGCCATCGAGAGAGCCACGGCAGCCGGGCGGAGCAGCCCTCCCAGGTGGCAATCTCTGCAAGGCCGGTCGCCCCGGGCGCAAGGCTTGCGCTGGGGCGCGGGCGGCGGCGAGGGGCCCCTCCAGCGCCGGTCGGAATCGGCTGGGGCGATGGGCTCGGCTTCTTCAGCGAGGCCAGGTACGCAACGACGCGTCCAGATCGTCAGTCGTACGCCTTGCGGACCTCCTCCGTCGCGAGCAGCTCGCGCTGCGCTTCGAGGCGCGGCCACGACGGCAGCTCGGCGTGCACGCGCCGGTACTTCTCCGGAATCGGGTGTGTCCCCACCACGACCTTCACCCCGTAGCGCCTGGGGATGAACTGGAGGAAGTAGTCGAGGTGCGGGCAGGGCGGATACCCGACCACCAGGCCCGTCGCGAGGTGGATCGCCTGCGCGCCGTTGCGGATCATCTCCTCGGGCACGGACTCCACGTTCCCGCCCGGACAGCCGCCACAGCTCGAGAAGCCCACGACCTCGACCGGCTCGTCGGGGGAGTAGCGTGCGAAGGCTCCCGCCCGCTCGCGGACAGCCCGGAAGCACTTGCCGCCGCCGCAGCTCCGGTAGCGGTCACAGATCACGATGCCGATCTTCACGGTTCCCTCCTGTCCTGCCCGTCACGCGCGAGCCAGGCGGATCGCGGTGAGAAGCGCCACGTCCGCGAAGAACGCTTTGAAGTGGACGAGGCCCAGATCAGACCTCGAACCGAGGCACGGGCACCTGCCGGAACGACGGCGAGGACCGAACGCCTGCGTCTACTGGAGCAGGCTCCGGAGCATCCAGGCGTTCTTCTCGTGAACCTGCAGTCGCTGCGTCAGCAGATCGAGCGTGACCTGGTCGCCCGCCCTCTCCGAGATCGGGAAGACCTGGCGGGCGGTCCGGGCGACGGCCTCCTGACCTTCGACCAGTTGCCGGATCATCTCCTCGGCGGCCGCCACGCCGACGGCCTCCTTCACCGAGGACAGCTTCGAGAACTCCGCGTAGCTGCCGGGGGCGGGATGACCGAGGGCGCGGATCCGCTCGGCGACCAGGTCCACCGCGAGGGCGAGCTCGTTGTACTGCCCCTCGAACATCAGGTGGAGCGTGTTGAACATCGGGCCGGTGACGTTCCAGTGGAAGTTGTGCGTCTTCAGGTAGAGCGTGTAGCTGTCGGCAAGGAGCTTGCCCAGACCCTCGGCGACCGCCTGTCGGTCTTCCGGGCCGATGCCGATCTCGATCGGTGCGCTGGCCGGCGATCCGGCTTTCTTCATGGTCGTACCCTCCGCGGGCAGCCCGTGCGCCCCCCTATCTGTCCTGGAGCGAGACCTTGACGGTTCGCTTGTCCTCGCGCCACAGGAACGCGTCGTCGTCCATGGTGCCGTACGGCAGGTACCAGAGCTGGACCTCGAGGTCGAGGCTGTCGCTCGGGAAGCTCCAGATCGCGTTGCCGTCCTCGTCCTCGCCCTCGACCGCCGGATAGAAGATGTCGTAGGTCGCGCTCGTCGTCCGCAGCGGCGGCAGGCTGCTGTCCTGCAGCAGGCCGCTCTTCTCGTACGGTCCCCGGCCCATGCGATCGCCCCTGCCGAGCTGCTGCGGGATCGGCATGAAGATCCGCTCGTTGTTGAAGACCTCGTTGCCGCTCTTGTCCTTCGCGCTTACCGACAGAACCAGTCGGTTGGGCGTCGGTCAACCGTCGGGCAGGCCGTGGCCGGCGTGGTTGGTCAGCTCGACACGCACGCTCAGCTTCGGCCGGGGCGTCCTGTTGTCGCGCCAGAAGACCGGCGTCGCCGTGACGTGCATGTCCACGGCCTTCTTGGCCATCACGGGCGATCGGTAGCTCTGCATGTTGTGGCCCAGGCCGGACTCCCTCATGTGACAGGCCTGGCAGGTCTTGTTGCCGCCCTCCGGGATGTACGCGAAGAGATAGCTGCCGTAGCCCGTCGCGCACTGCGTCGGGTTGGGCAGCTCGAAGTTGGGGCCCTGCCCGTGGCACTGCCCGCAGAAGATGGCTTCGGAGATGATCGGGCTCACGCCCAGCTTCGGGAACTTCGGATCGGCGTGCTCACCCTCCTGGCTGCCGTAGACCGTGTCCTTCAGCGCGTAGCCGTCGGTCCACTTGTGGATGATCGCGTTCCGGTTGTGGCAGATCAGGCAGTTGATGTTCAGCGAAGTCAGGGCGCTCCGCGCCCTGTCGATCCGCGGCTGATCGTCGTCCTCCACGGCCGCCTGCCATTCGTCGATCGTGACCAGGATCTCCTGCGCCACGTTGTCGGTGGCGTCGGCGAGCTGGGGCAGATGGCACTTCGCGCAGCCCATCAGGTGCTCGACCTTGACGTCCTTCTGCGACTTGACGCCAGACGCCTGCCACTTCATCAGGCCGTTCAGGACTGCGGTCTTGAAGGTGGCGGCGGTGCGTCCGGTGCCGAAGATCGAGCGGGAGTGTACGGACTCCTTCCACTGGTCGTGGGCCTCCTGGTGGCACTCGATGCAGGAGCTCGAGTCGTAGCGTGCGGCGAGCTCCGCGATGGAGTTCGCCTTCCCCGGCGCCGACGCCGGGCGCTTGGCCGCCGCGGCGGCCGGAACCGCGGACACGAACAGCACGAACCCCAGCGCGGCCAGGCCCGTCAGAGCGCGCGCCAGATGCTTGGGCATCGCAGGCTCGCTAACAACCCTGGAGGCTCGCCGGCCCCTTGTCGAGCTCGATCTCGTCCCCGACCTTCAGCTCGGACGCCTTCTTGCTGTTCATGGTCAGGACGTCGTCCTTGACCTCGACGATCCGGCCGACGCCGCCCTTGAACTTGACGGGCGCGCCCTTTTTCAGCCAGGGTGCCTTCTCGCCGACCAGCTCGACCTGCACCTTGTTGCCGTCGATCGCGACGACCTTGCCCTTCATCGGCTCCGCGAGCGCCAGGGTCGCTCCGACCGCGGTGATCAGCAGGGCCATCAGGAAACGCTTCAGCATGAGATCCCTCCAGGCTCTAGAACACGATCTGCATCTGGGTGACGAAGGTGTTGAAGTCGTCGGGACCCGAGCCGCGCGGCTTGTCGAACCGGGTGTGGCTCCACTCCGCGCTCAGCTTCAGGTTCTGTCCCCAGACGTAGTAGTTTGCGCCGACCCCGTACCAGTCGACGAGCTGGTCGTAGACGTCCTCGAGGCAGGCGAAGCGCCACTTTTCGTAACGGCCGAAGAACTGGAGCGGGGCGCCGGGCAGCAGGTAGCCGGCCTTGCCGTACCAGCCGTTCTTCTCGCCGTACAGGCCGGTCGCGCCGTCGTCAGGGTTGGCGCCGGCGTAGGCGCCGTCCAGATCGACCTTCTCGTAGGCGCCCGAAAGCGTCAGGGTGCCGGCGCTCGTGAACGGGTATTCGAAGAAGCCGTCCACGGTCCACGCCTGGTAGTCGTGCTCGCCGATTCGCGTGTCCGTGTCGGTGTAGGCGACCTTGGGCTCGAACTGGTAGCCGCCGCCCAGCGTCAGCACCTTCTTCTTGCCGAGATAGGTGCCCTTGTAGCCGTAGCCGTTCTCCGGGTCGAGCAGCGTCACGTGTCCGCGCGCGCTGAAGCGGAGGCTCGAGCCCGGCGCGCTCGCCCCGGACACCGCCTTGCGGCCCTCCATCAGGTCGGCGCGGTACTGGAGCTTGTCGCCGGCCAGGTTGCCCCAGACCGCGATTCCCTGATCGCGCGTCGAGACGTAGGCGGTGCGGATGAAGAGCGAGCGATCGAGGCTGAGCGGGTCTTCGCAGGCCTCGAGGTTCTCGCGCGAGAGGTTGTACTTGAACTTGCCCACGTTGAGCTTGAAGGCGTCGTGCAGGTTGAACCGCACGACCGCATCCAGCACCTGGAAGTCGCTGCCGACGTTCGCGTCGGACAGACCGAGCACGCCGAGGTTGGGGTCCTCGACGAACTCCGTCTGGAAGTAGACGCTCAGCTTGTCGCCCCAGGCGCCCATCAGCGACAGGCGGTTGCGGCGGAACCCGAAGTTGGTCGTGCTGTCCGTCCCGTCGAGCCCCGAGCCGGTGTCGCGCATGCTCATGCGGAACTGGCCCTTGTAGTCGAGCTGCAGCGCGCCCTGGTCCTCCGCGCCGAAGGTGATGCGCGCGAAGTCGTCGCCCCACGGCGGGCTCGTCATCTTGTCCTCGGCGAACGCCGGCGCGACCAGCAGCGGCAGCGCGAGCACGGCAACGATCCTGAGAGACTTCGCCATCGACCTTCTCCTCGCTGAAAGCTGTGACCGTGTCATGGCTCTGCCTCCTCCTCAGCAGCCGCCGCCCGTGCCGCCCCCACCGCCGCCGGGGCTCGTGCCGCCGCCCTTGGTGGCCGCCATGTAGGCGCGGTCGGCGGCCTCCGGCTGGTTCATCTCGGGTTGCGCGGGCGAGTAGATGAAGTTCCCGGGCATGAACGGGTTCTCACCGGCCACAGCCGCCGGCAGCGGGCCCACGGCCCGCAGCAGCGAGGTGCCGGGCGTCGGGACGTCGAAGGCCCACGCACTCGCCTGAGCCGCCGTTGCGCCCGCGGCCATGATCTTCGCGAGGCTGTAACTGTTCCACTGGGTGGCCGAGGCGTCGTACATCGTGACGTCGCCCTCCGGCACGGCCAGCACCGCGTCGAAGAGCACGAAGCTCGGCGACGCGCTGGTAGAGGTGAAGCACATCACCAGCGTCTTCTTGGTCGGCGACAGAAACACGCTGTTCGCCCCGTCGAGGACGGGCAGCGACGCCATCCTCGCGATCAGCTGTTCGCGACTCGGGTACAGGCGGTTGCGGGTGCTCACGCCGCCGACCCGGTCGCTCAGGAACTGCATGGCGCTGCTGCCGCGGTAGGCGTTCGCGAGGTAGGGCGACGTCCCGAAGCCTCGGACGTCGAGCATCTGCCACGTCTCCAGAACGCCGCGGTCCTTGTTGGCGGAGTCCACCAACGCCAGCATCTCGCCGACGGAGGTGCGGAGCGCGTCCTTCAGGACCTTGTTGGCCGTGACGCTGTAGCTGGAGGGCGTCGGCGAGACGATCGCGTCGCTGAGCGGCAGACCGGCCACATCCCAGGCATCGTCGCCGCCGTTGAGGATCTTGACGCGTTCCCGCGAGAAGCCCCAGTAGCGGAGCGTCCAGTACGTCACCGATTGCTGGTAGGTCTCGAGGTCGGTCGATCCCCGCGGGATGGTGAGGACCACGGTCGTGTTTGCGTCGATGCCCAGCCTCTGCACGAGGGCATCCATCCGGGATCCGCTCAGCATCAGTTGGATCACCGGCCCCAGCCCTTCCTCGCGCGTCATCGTGAGCTCGTTCGGGTAGTCGAGCAGGAGCGCCTCCGGGATGTGCCTCTTGGTGCTCGACGTGAAGTTCGCCGCTGTCGCGACGGACACGACCACGACTCGATCGGCGTTGCCGAGGGGAGCGTTGATCTTGCCCTCGTCTCTCCAGTCGGCCAGCGTGTCGGCATCGATGATGGCGCCGCTGCTCGTGGTGCTGATCGGGTTGTCGTAGCCGGTGGTGCCGGCCGTGTCACCGCAGCCCGCGCCCGTCAGCAGCAGCGCCAGCGCTCCCAGCGGAGCCAGTGTCCGCGTCTTCCTCATCAACGGCAGTAGCGACATACGCGCCTCCGAATGGTCCTTGAGCTGAGCGTTCTTCTTCCGCGGACGTGACTGCGGGGACGAACTCGAGCGGCCGGGTCCGGCCGGCTCGATGACCTTCACTACCTGACGCTCGGTCGGTGCAAGAGTCGTGCGCGGCGCTCGCGTCCGGCGCGGGGCCTGGTCCAGATGACTCACGCCGGCTCGACTCGCATCCCCGACCTGAGCCATTCGTACGGCCCGCGAAGCGCCTGCGCCCGCGAGGCGCGCTGCGCGGACGCACCGCAGCGGCCGCGCGCACGAACGGCGGAGGCCCGGGGTCCGCACCGCTTGCGGCTCGCACCGCCGTGGCTCGCAGCCCTTGCGTGAAGAGCGCGGCGAATCGCTCGCGGCCACCATGCCTAACGCGAACGCCGCCCGCCGCCTCGCGCGTGTCGAGCGGCGCACGCGCGGCGAAGCTCCCGCGCGCTTCGTCCGCCTCGGCCGCCTGTCGCCGGTCGGGCGAGCCGATCAGCGAGCGGCGGCCGGCGTCATCGCCCGCCGCAGCGGGGCGAGCGGCGCCGTGTCGTCGAAACTCACGCCCGCGCCGCTGCCGCGCACGCCGAGGCGGGCGAACAGCCCGCCGAGATCGACTCGCTCGCCGCGCCGGCCGAGCCGCTCGTAGAGCGTCGAGGTCACCGGCGCCCCGGCCGCGCCGTCGATCGTCGACAGCAGTCGCTCGAGCGGCCAGCTCACCTCGATCGATCCGCCGGCTTCGCGCACGGCGCGCAGGCCGTCGAGCAGCGAGCGCCGGCCCGCGCTCGCCTCGCGGATCTCCACGTCGGCCAGGAGCCAGAAGACGGCTCCGCCCCAGTAGACGCCCGCCCAGCTTCCCGCATCGAGACCAGCCTCGGCCGCCTGCGCGCCGGCGGGCATCCTCTGGGTCCACTCCGCCCAGAGCTCCTGCGCGCCGGTCCAGCCGGCGCGCGCCCGCGCGAGCGGCTCGGCCCAGGTGGCGAAGCCCTCCTCGAGCCAGCGCTGCCGGCGCGGCAGGTTGGGCAGAGCCAGATGCGTCAGCTCGTGCGTGAGCACCCAGTCGCGCTCGAGGTCCGCCGGAGTCGCGCCGGCGCCGACCGAGATCAGGACCGAGGCGCCGCCGTTCCCCATGGTCGTTCCGTAGCCGACCCCCCGCCGGCTTCCGCCGGCCACCAGCACGGCGGTCCGCGCCAGCGGGAAGCGGCCGAAGAGCCCGGCCACCGCCTCCGCCGAGCGCCGCGCCCAGGCCGCGAGCGCCTCGTCGCTGAGGCTGCGCTCGCCGCTCGTGAGCGCCAGCTCGACGCGGCCGCCGCGGACCTCGAGGCTGCGGCGCCGCAGGGGCCCGAAAGCGGCGTAGGGGGCGCTCGCGACGTCCTGCGTCGCCACGACGGACTCGCTGACCTGCTCGGCGCTGGCCGCGCGCGACTCGGGAGCCGGCCCCGCCGGCCGCAGGCCGGAGACGAACGACAGGCCCGGCGGCGTGCGCACGCGCAGCCGGATGCGGCTGCCCTCGCTGGGTTCCTCGGGCCGCAAGAGCCAGGTGGAGGGCGGAGCGAACACGACGTCGTCGCTCTCGTAGGCGCGGGCGAAGCGCCGTGTCGCGCGCGCCGCTGCGCGCAGCAGGAAGCGGTAGGAGAGCCGGCAGCCCCGCTCGCACGCGCGCACCAGCACCCGGGGCCCGAAGAGCGCCGTCGGCTCCGCGACGCCCTCGACCCTCAGCTCCCTGACGAACTCGCCGAAGCTCTCGCCGACGCGGAGCGCGCCGCCATCGCCCGCCGCCAGCACCGCGCTCACATGCAGCTCCGAGGCGTCCGGCGAGAGCGTCACGTCGTAGAGGTGCTCGGCAGGCGGTGCGACCACCGGCGGCGCAGCGGCACCGCTCGCCGCGCCTCCACTGGCGGCGACGGCCATGGCCAGCACGGCCACCAGCAGCGCTCCGGCGCGGCCCTCGCGACTCAACGGTGCAGGGAGTTCCGCTCGCCGGCCCCGCCGCTCGCGAGCCGAAGCTCGGTCTCCAGGCGCTCGACGAAGTAGCCCACGTCAGTCACCAGCCCGATCGCCTGCAGCGTGCCCCGGTTGCCCAGCTTCACGGGCACCGACTCGGTCATGTCGACACACACGGTCCGCACGCGCGCCGGCAGCAGGTTGCCCACCGCGATCGCGTGCAGCGCGGAGGCCAGCATCAGGCACATGCCCGCGCCTTCGAGGGCCGCGGCGTAGGCCTTCTGCGCCTCCACCGCGTCCGTGATCACGTCGCGCAGCGGCCCGTCGTCGCGGATCGAGCCGGCCAGCACGAACGGCACTCCGCGCTTCACGGCCTCGTACATCACGCCAGACTTCAGCACGCCCCGCTCGACCGCCTGCCGGATGCCCCCACAGCGGTTGACCGCGTTGATCGTGAACAGGTGGTTGCGGCTGCCGCCTTCGACCGCGCGCCCGCTGAGCTGGCAGATGCCGAGGCTGGTGCCCACGATCGACTTCTCCATGTCGTGGGTGGCGAAGGCGTTGCCCGAGAGCAGCACGTCTACCCAGCCGTCGCGCACGAGGCGGGCCAGCGCCACGTCGCCTCCCGAGTGCACGATCGCCGGGCCCGCCACCACCACGATGCGTTCGCCGGCCGAGCGCGTGCGCCGCATCTCGCGCGCCGCCCCTGCGATCGCGATGCCCTTGTTGACCTCGGCCGAGATGTCGTTCGACATGAAGCCGAACACCGAGTAGTCCCGGCTGCGCTCGGGCGGCCGCACCCGGATGCCCGCGCCGCGCAGCGCCACCCGCTCGCCCGCCTTCACGCGGCCCTGCTTCACGCAGCGGGGCACGCCCTCGCGCACGACGAGCGCGCAGTCCATCTTCTGGTCGCGCGCGGCGGTCCAGCGGCCGTCGATCCTGACGAACGTGTCGAAGTTGGTGGTCGAGTAGAACTCGTCGGGCAGGATGCCGTCGGCCTCGGCCGGCGCGAAGGCCGCGTCGCCCGTCGTGGTCGAGGCGCCGAGGTAGGCCAGCGCCTCGACGATGCGGTCGAGCACGTGGGGATCGCCGGCCGTGACCGACAGCGTCGCGCGCGAGGGGATGTCGTTGGTCTTGCCGACCGAGAAGTCGAGCACCTCGAAGCTGCCGCCCTCCTCGACGATCCGGTTGAACGCCTTGCGCAGGACGTCGGAGTCGATCAGGTGGCCTTCCATCACGACGGTTTCGTGGACCATGGCGCGGCGGTTCCTCAGAGGCGCGGCAGCGTGAGCGTCTTCTGCGCCTGGTATTTGCCCTGCTTGTCCGCGTACGACGTCTCGCACGGCTCGTCGCTCTCGAAGAACAGCACCTGCGCGATGCCCTCCCCCGCGTAGATGCGGGCGGGCAGCGGCGTCGTGTTCGAGACCTCGAGCGTGACGATGCCCTCCCACTCCGGCTCGAAAGGCGTCACGTTCACGATGATGCCGCAGCGCGCGTAGGTGGACTTGCCGACGCAGACCGTGATCACCGAGCGCGGGATCCGGAAGTACTCGACCGTGCGCGCCAGCGCGAAGGAGTTGGGCGGGATGATGCAGGTGTCGCCCTTGAAGTCGACGAACGAGCGCGGGTCGAAGGCCTTCGGGTCGACGATCGTCGAGTTGATGTTCGTGAAGATCTTGAACTCGTCGGCGATGCGCACGTCGTATCCGTAAGACGACAGCCCGTACGAGATCACGCCGGCTCGCACCTGCTTCTCCTCGAACGGCTCGATCATCCGGTGCTCCTGCGCCATGCGCCGGATCCAGCGGTCGGACTTGACGGACATCGGGCCTCCTGGGGAGCGGCTAGGATTCCATGCCCACGGCCCTCGGGCAAGCCGGGAGGCCCTGCGCGTCAGGCTCGGGCGGCCCGGCCGGCGGCGCCGGCCTCGGGGATCCAGTCCGGCACGCCGGCCTCTGAGCCCTTCGGCCGCACCGCCCGCAGCGCACGCAGCGCTGCCGGCCAGTCGCCGAGCAGCCGCGCGGCACGCCGGCTGCCTGTCAGCGCCGCATGCCGCTCGACAGCGGCTCGCAGCAGCCGCGCGTCGTCCGGCCCCAGGGCGTCGTCGAGGCGCACGAGGTCCGGGTTGAGGCGCGCCTCCAGCCGGTGCTCGGGATCCAGCACGTAGGCGAGCCCGCCCGACATGCCCGCGCCGAAGTTGCGGCCGATGGAGCCGAGCACGACCACGACCCCGTCGGTCAGGTACTCGCAGGCGTGGTCGCCCGCGCCCTCGACGACCGCCCGCGCGCCCGACAGGCGCACGGCGAAGCGCTCGCCGACGCTGCCGGCCACGTAGGCCTCGCCCGCGGTCGCGCCGTAGAGCGCCGCGTTGCCCGCCAGCAGCGGAGCCTCGCCGAGGCGCGAGGCACGCCCCGGTCGCACCACGAGGAGCCCGCCTGAGAGCCCCTTGCCCAGGCCGTCGTTCGCCTCGCCTTCGAGCAGCAGCTCCATGCCGCGAACGGCGAACGCGCCGAACGACTGACCCGCGCTGCCGCTGAAGCGCAGGCGCACGACGCCGTCGCCGGCAGGCCCGCCCGCCCGGCGCCGCGCCAGCTCGCCCGCCAGCCGCGCGCCGACCGCGCGATCCGCGTTCCGCACCGGCAGCGACAGCTCGATCGACGGCGAGACGGCGCGCGCCGGAAGCCGCTCGATCACGGCCTCGTCGATGCCCGGCGACTGCGGTGCGTCGTTGCGCTGGCCGAGGTAGGCGCCGGGGAACGCGCCCCCGGTCAGCAGCGCGTCGAGCGCGATGGGCCCGGACGGCAGGTCCACCTGGGGCCGCGCCTCCAGCAGGTCGCTGCGCCCGACGATCTCGCCCAGGCTGCGCGCGCCGAGCGCGGCGAGAGTCTCTCGCACCTCGTGGGCGATGCCCAGGAAGAAGCGCACGATCTCCTCGGGCCTGCCCTGGAAGCGCCCGCGAAGATCCTCGCGCTGGGTCGCGATGCCGGCCGGGCAGGTGTTGAGATGGCACTGGCGCGCCATCACGCAGCCTGCCGCCACCAGCGCCGCGCTGCCGAAGCCGTACTCGTCGGCGCCCAGCAGCGCCGCGATCACCACGTCGCGGCCGGTCTTCAGGCCGCCCTCGACCTGCAGCCGAACGCGCCCGCGCAGCCCGGTTTCGACGAGCGCCCGCTGCGCCTCGGCCAGGCCGAGCTCCCACGGCGTACCCGCCTGCTTGATCGAGCCCAGCGGCGAGGCGCCGGTGCCGCCGTCGTGGCCGCCGATCACGATCGCGTCGGCCCAGGCCTTGGCGACGCCGGCCGCGATGGTGCCGATGCCGGCCGTGGAGACCAGCTTGACCGACACGGGCGCGCGCGGGTTGACGCGCTTCAGCTCGTGCACGAGGCCGGCCAGGTCCTCGATCGAGTAGACGTCGTGGTGCGGGGGCGGCGAGATCAGCGCCGTGCCCGGCGTCGCCCGGCGCAGCCGCGCCACGATGCCCACCACCTTGTGCCCCGGGAGCTGGCCGCCCTCGCCCGGCTTGCTGCCTTGCGCGATCTTGATCTGCAGCTCGTCGGCCGCCGCCAGGTACTCGGCGTCGACGCCGAAGCGCGCCGAGGCCACCTGCTTCACGCGGCTGTTGGCGCTGTCGCCGCCGGGCAGCGCGCGCCAGAAGCCCTCCGGCGGCTCGCCGCCCTCGCCGCTGTTGCTGCGCGCGCCCAGCCGGTTCATCGCGATGGCGAGCGTGCGATGGGCCTCGGGCGACAGGGCCCCGAGCGACATCGCCGAGCAGACGAAGCGACGCGCCAGGCTGGCGCTCGGCTCCACCTCCCCGAGCGGCAGCGGCGGCGCAACCTCACGCAGCTTCAGCAGGTCGCGCAGCGCGAGCGGCGGGCGCGACTCGACGAGCCGGGCGTAGTGCCGGTGACTCGATCGCACTCCGTCGCGCGCCGCCGCCCGCAGCGCCTTCACCACCTCGGGCGCGTAGGCGTGCGCCTCGCCGCCGCGCCGGAAGCGGTGCAGCGAGCCCTCCTCGAGCGCGGGCGCCGGCACCGGCGAGTAGGCCGCGGCGTGGCGCTCGAGAGCTTCCGTCGCGAGACGGGCGAAGCCCGTGCCCGACAGCGCGTGAACAGTGCCGCCGAAATGCGCCTGCACCAGCTCCGGATCCAGCCCGAGCGCCTCGAACAGCTGCGAGCCGACGTAGCTGCGCACGGTCGAGATGCCGAGCTTCGAGAGGATCTTGAGCAGCCCCTTCTCGAGCGCTCCCCGATAGCGCGCGACGTGCCGCAGGGCCTCGCTGCCCGCCGCCGGAGCCGCCGCCGCGACCGCCTCGAGGGCCAGCCACGGGCTGACCGCCGAGGCGCCGAAAGCCAGCAGCAGCGCGAGCTGGTGGTCGTCGCGGGCGTCCGCCGTGTGTGCGAGCAGGCTGGTCCGCGTGCGCAGCCCGGCGGCCACCAGCTGCTGGTGGACCGACGAGACGGCGAGCAGCATCGGCAGCGCCACGCGGCCGGGGCCCACGCCTTCGTCGCTCAGCACCAGCAGCCCGCTGCCCTCCCGCACCGCGAGCACGGCATCCGAGCGCAGTCGCGCGACGGCCTGCTCGAGGCCGGCGACTCCGTCCGTCGCGTCCGCCAGTACCGACAGGCGCCGCGGCACGAGCGCCGCCGCCGGGCCGGCGAGCAGTCCGGCAAGCGCCTTCGGCTCGACGATCGGGCTCTCGAGCTCGACGCCCAGCGGCGTGGGCGCGCGACGCTCGAACAGGGACGGCTGCGGGCCGAGAACGACCCGAGCCGACATCACGTTGCGTTCGCGCAATGGGTCGATCGGCGGGTTCGTGACCTGCGCGAAGCGCTGCCGGAAGTACGAGGACAGCGAGCGGCCGTGGCGGGAGAGGACCGCGAGCGGCGTGTCGTCGCCCATCGAGCCGATCGGCTCGGTGCCCGCCTGGTGCATCGGGCCGAGCACGAACTGCAGCTCTTCGCGCGTGTAGCCGAAGGCCCGCAGCAGCCGCCGCCGCGCCGTTTCGTCGCGCTGCGGCATTTCGGGCTCGGACGCCACCCGCGGCGCCGGGACCGCCCCGCCACCCTTGCGGCCGAGCCGGCCGAGCAGCAGCCGCACGCCTGTCGCGTCGTGGAATCGGCCAGCGGGCGGATCCGCCAGCACGGCTTCGCCCGGGCCCAGGCGTCCGACCTCGACGATCCGCTCGTCGGGCAGGTCGAAGGCGCCCGCCTCCGACGCCAGCGCCAGCAGACCGTCGGAGGTCACGACGTAACGCGCAGGCCGGAGACCGTTGCGGTCGAGCGCCGCCGCCACCCGGCGGCCGTCGGTAGCCACCACCAGCGCCGGGCCGTCCCAGGGCTCGCAGCGCCGCGCCCCCCACTCGAAGAACGCGCGCACGTCGGGCGGAAGCTCGGCGTCGTGCTCCCAGGCCGGCGGCAGCAGCAGGGCCAGCGCCTCGTGCAGCGCGTGGCCCGACGCCAGCAGCAGCCCGAGCGCCGCGTCCAGGCTCTTCGAGTCGCTGACCCGGCCCGAGAACGAGCGCTCGAGGTGTCCGGCGGGCAGGCCCAGCGCCGCCAGCTGCGGCCAGCGCGCGCGCATCCAGGCACGGTTGCCGTCGATCGTGTTGATCTCGCCGTTGTGCGCCAGCCGCTCGAAAGGCTGCGCCGCGGGCCAGCTCGGGCGCGTGTTGGTGCTGAAGCGGCGGTGGACGAGCGCGAAGGACGTCGCGCAGCGGGGATCCGCGAGGTCCGGGTAGAACGCCGGCAGGTCCGCCGCGCGGAGCAGGCCTTTGTAGACCACCGTACGGGTGTCGAGCGAGACGACCTCCACGGCCAGCCCGTCTCTGGCAGACTGCTCCGCGATCGCCAGCTCGAGCCTCAGGAGCCGGCGCTCGAACGAGCCCGCCGTCTCCCCGGCCTGGGACTCGAGGGCGGCCTGCCAGATCTCGGGCCGGGTCCGCGCCGCCGTCTCGCCGAGCGCCTCGACCTTCACCGGCACGCTGCGCCAGCCGACCACCCGGACGCCCGTGGCAGCGGCCTGCCCCTCGACCAGGCTGTGGGCCGCGTCCGCCCGGCCCCGCTCCACGAACAACATCCCGAGTCCGCGGCCGGCTTCAGGGTCGCCAGCGAGCCCGCTTCCGATCGCGGCCCACGGGATCTCCAGCACCACGCCCGCCCCGTCGCCGCTGCGGCCGTCCGCGTCGAGGCCGCCGCGGTGCTCGAGACGAGCCAGCGCGCCGAGCGCCAGAGGCAGCACGCGGTCGCGCGAGCGTCCGCCGAGGTCGGCCACCAGGCCGACGCCGCAGGCGTCGTGCTCGAACCGCGGATCCGTCGCGCTCATCGGGGTTTCGGTTCTACCCGTCGCCATTGCATCTGTAAAATTCAAAGATCTACTTGCTACGATCTGTTCTCGGCATAGATGGGAGCGCCCCGGCGCCGGCCGTGGCATGCTTGCGCCGGGAAGCGAGGAGAGATGGATCTGCGTCAGCTCGAGATGTTCCGCGCGGTGGCCGAGGAGGGCAGCTTCACGCGGGCCGCCCGCCGCCTCCACGTGTCGCAGTCGGCGATCAGCCGCCAGGTGCTGTTGCTCGAGGACGAGCTGAAGGCGCCCGTTCTCAACCGCGGCCCGCGCCGGACCAGCGCCACGCCCGCCGGTGAGTTGCTGCTCGGCGCCGTCAACCGCGTCTCGCGCGAGCTGCAGGAGGCGGTGGCCCAGATCGAGGGCACCCGCGCGCTCGCCCGCGGCTCGCTCGCGCTGGCTGGCGGCATGACCGTCTGCATGTACGTGCTGCCGCGCGTGCTGCGCCGCTACCGTTCGCTGTATCCGGGCGTGGAGCTGTCGGTCTTCACCGGCGCCTCGGCGGCCGTGGTCGAGAGGCTGCGCCGGCGGGAGATCGACGTCGCGCTGCTGACGCTGCCGCTGCCGGCGCGCGACCTGGAGGTGCGCCCCGCGCTGCACGAGCCGATGGGCGTCGTGCTGGCGCCGGGGCATCCGCTCGGCCGGGAGCGCAGCGTGGCGCCGGCGGCCCTCTCGGGCCTGCCGCTGGTGCTCTACGAGACGGGCTCCAACACGCGCCGCGTGCTCGACCGCTTCTTCGAGCAGGAGCAGGTGGCGGCGCGCGTGGCGATGGAGACCGAGAACGTCGAGATCATCAAGGCGATGGTGGCCGGCGGGCTCGGCGTGAGCGTGATTCCCTACGCCGCTTGCGCGCGCGAGGTGAAGGCGGGCCGCCTGCTCTATCGCCCGATCCGCGGCCGCCAGCTGGTGCGCGAGACGGGCTGGGTCTCCCTGAAGACCGACCACCCGTCACGCGCGGTCGCCGAGCTGATCCGCGTCTTCGACGACCTGCGCGACCGCTTCCCCGGCCGGCCGCCGAAGCCCGAGGTCTAGGCCGGGGGCAGCTCGACGCCCGGGAAGAAGTAGCCGATCTCGAAGGCCGCGGTCTCGGGCGCGTCCGAGCCGTGGATGGCGTTCGCCTCGATCGAGCGGGCGAAGTCCTTGCGGATCGTGCCCTCGGCGGCCTTCGCCGGGTCGGTGGCGCCCATGATCTCGCGCAGCTTCGCGATCGCGTCGTCGCGCTCGAGCGCCAGCGTCACGCAGGGCCCCGACGACATGAACTCGCACAGGCTGCCGAAGAACGGCCGCGCACGGTGAACGTGGTAGAAGCCCTCGGCCTCCTGGCGCGTGAGGTGGCGCATGCGCAGGGCCAGGATGCGGAAGCCGCTCGTCTCCAGTCGCGACAGGATGCGGCCGGCCTTGCCCGCCTTCACGGCATCGGGCTTGATGATCGAAAACGTTCTCTGGCTCACGAGTGGTCTCTCTCCCTCACTTCTTCTTCAGTACCTTGGCGATGGTGGCGCCGATGTCGGCGGGCGACTTCACCACGTGGATGCCCGCCGCCTTCAGCGCCTTCATCTTGTCCTCGGCCGTGCCCTTGCCGCCCTCGATGATGGCGCCGGCGTGGCCCATCCGGCGCCCCGGAGGCGCCGTCTGGCCCGCGATGAAGCCGACCACCGGCTTCTCCACGTTCGCCTTGATGTAGGCGGCCGCCTCTTCCTCGGCGTTGCCGCCGATCTCGCCGATCATCACGATCGCCTTGGTCGCGCGATCCTTGTTGAAGAGCGCCAGCGCGTCGATGTGCGTGGTGCCGATGATCGGGTCGCCCCCGATCCCGATGCAGGTGGACTGCCCGATGCCGAGCGCCGTCAGCTGGGCGACCGCCTCGTAGGTCAGCGTGCCGCTGCGGCTGACGACGCCGACGGAGCCGCCCTTGTGGATGTGGCCCGGCATGATGCCGACCTTGCACCTCTCGCCCGGCGAGATGATGCCGGGGCAGTTGGGGCCGATCAGGCGCGTCTGCCTGCACTTCAGGAAGGCCTTCACCTTCACCATGTCGAGCACGGGGATGCCCTCGGTGATGCAGACGGCCAGCGGAATCCCCGCGTCGGCCGCCTCCATGATGGCGTCGGCGGCGCCGGGCGGAGGCACGAAGATGGCCGACACGTTGGCGCCCGTCTTGCGCACCGCCTCGTCCACGCTGTCGAAGATCGGGAAGCCCTCGATCTTGCTGCCGCCCTTGCCGGGGGTCACTCCGCCCACGACGCTCGTGCCGTAGTCGCGGCAGCCCATCGCGTGGTAGCTGCCGTTCTTGCCCATGCCCTGGATCAGGACGCGCGATTCCTTGCCGACGAGCACGCTCAACGCGCACCCCCGCTGGCCAGGGCCACCACTCGCTTCGCGGCCTCCGTCATCTCGTCCGCCGTCGTGAAGTTGAAGCCGGAGGTCCGCAGCATCTCCTTGCCCCTCTCCTCCTCGTTGCCCTTCATGCGCACGACCACTGGCACCTCGACGTGCAGGTCGCGCACCGCGGCGATCACGCCCTCCGCCAGCACGTCGCAGCGCAGGATGCCGCCGAAGATGTTGATCAGGACCGCCTTCACCTCCGCGTCCGCCAGCAGGATGCGGAAGGCGTTGCGGATCTGGTCGGCGTTGGCGCCGCCGCCGACGTCGAGGAAGTTCGCCGGGCTGCCGCCCGCGAGCTTGATGATGTCCATCGTGGCCATCGCCAGGCCCGCGCCGTTGACCATGCAGCCGACGCTGCCGCCCTCGAGCTTGATGTAGTTCAGGCTGAACTTGGAGGCGTCCACCTCGAGCGGGTCCTCCTCGTCGAGGTCGCGCAGCTCGCGCAGGTCGGCGCGGCGGTAGAGCGCGTTGTCGTCGAAGTTGATCTTGGCGTCGAGCGCCAGAACGTTGCCGTCGCGCGTGATCAGGAAGGGGTTGATCTCGACCAGCGAGGCGTCGGTGCCCTCGAACGCGCGGTAGAGCGCGAGCATCAGCGCCACCGCCTTCGGCACCGTCTCGGTGGGCAGGCCCAGCCCGAAGGCCAGCTTGCGCGCCTGGAAGGCCTGGAAGCCGACCGTCGGGTCGATCCACTCGCGCAGGATCGCCTTCGGGTCCTTCGCCGCGACCTCCTCGATGTCCATGCCGCCCTGCGAGGAGGCCATGAACACCGGGCGCCCGGCGGCGCGATCGACCAGGATCGCGAGGTACATCTCGCGCGAGCCCTCGAGGTTCATCGCCTCCTCGATCAGCAGCCGGCGCACCACGCGCCCCTCGGGGCCGGTCTGGTGCGTCTTCAGGGTCATCCCCAGCATCGTCTTCGCGAGCGTGTCGCACTCCTCCGGCGACTTCGCGAGCTTGACGCCTCCGCCCTTGCCGCGGCCGCCCGCGTGGATCTGCGCCTTGACGACCACCGGGAAGCCCAGCTCCTTGCCGACCGCGACGGCCTCGGCCTCCGTGTAGGCCACCTTGCCCTTCGGCACCGGGACGCCGAACTGGGCGAGAACGGCCTTGCCCTGGTACTCGTGGATCTTCACTGCCTTGGTCTCTCCTGGCCCTGGACGGGCCGTGGGTGCGACGCCCGAAAAGGCGGATGATGATACCCGATCTAGAATCCGTGCGTGGCGCGGGCCCGCGGCGTCAGACCGGTCGTGCACTTCCTGGCCGGCGCGCTCGCGGGCGCCTCCGCGGCCATCCTGTACGAATCGGTGGTCGCGCGGCGCGGCCTCGACCCGCGGCTGGTGCGGGGCTCGCGCGAGGACCCCGACCTGCCGGCCACCGTGCTGGTGCCGGGCATCCTGGGCAGCGAGCTGATCCGGCCCGACGGCGTCGAGGCCTGGCTCAACACGGGCAACGCGCTCGGCCACCACGACCTGCGCCTGCCGCTGCGCCTGCCGCTGGCAGACAGCCGCGACACGCTGCGCCCGGGCGGCCTCGTCGGCGTCGACTCGCTGCTGCCGCGGATCTTCGGCTTCACCGAGTACGCCGACCTGCTCGACTTCCTGGAGGCCGCCGGCTTCTCGCGCGACGAGCGCCACGGCGGGCAGCGCGGGGCGATCCACCACGTCTTCACCTACGACTGGCGGCGCTGCATCGCGGAGGCGGCGCGGCGACTCGGCGATTACCTCGACGAGCTGGCCGTCCGGCGCGGCGAGCCCGAGGCGCGCTTCAACCTGATCGGGCACAGCATGGGCGGACTGGTGGCCCGCTATTACCTGCGCTTCGGCAGCCAGGAGCCGGCGCCGGGAATGCCGATCACCTGGGCTGGAGCGCGACGGATCGCCAACCTGATCCTGGTCGCGACGCCCTCGGGCGGCAGCATCCCGGCGCTCGACGCGGTGCTGCACGGCGACCGCGTCGGCTTCTCGTCCACGACGCTCGCCTCTGACGTGATCGCGCGCATGCCCTCCATCTACCAGCTTCTGCCCCCGCCGGAGACGAGGCCGCTCGTGGTCCCCGGCGAGGGTCCGCAGGCGGCCGACCTGCTCGACCCGGCGCTGTGGGAGCGTCATGGCTGGGGCCCCTACGCGGCCGGGCTCCGCCCGCGCGGCGTGAACGGCTCGCGCGCCGAGGAGAAGGCCTTCCTGGCGGCGGTGCTCGAGCGAGCGCGGCTCGTGCGCGAGGCGCTGGCGAGCTCCCCGACGACGCCGTGCCCGGCCCGCGTGCTGCTGCTCGGCGGCGATTGCCTGCCGACGCTGGCGCGCGCGCTTCAATCCGGCGGCGACGGCCCGCTGCGCTTCCAGCCGGCGTCGCCCGCGGAGGCCGAAGCGATGCTCGAGGGCGGCGACGGCCGGGTGACGCGCGCGAGCGCGCTCGCCGCGCACCTGCCGCAGGCCGAGGGCTCCGAGCACGGCTGCGGCCTCGCGGAAGTGCGGCAGGCTTTCTTCGGCGCGGCCGACCACCACGGCATCTACCGGGAGCCGACCTTCCAGAGCCTGCTGCTGCGCGTCCTGCTGCGTCCGCTGCGGCAGCAGCGTCCCTTGACAGCCGGTTTCGGCGGGCCCTAGTGTCTCGTTTGCCGAAGCCCGTCAGCGTCGCATCGGCTCAACTCGAGGGAGGCTCTCGTGGTCCTCGACCTGTTCGGTAAGTCGGGCAAGCCTGGCCCCAAGGGCCGTCCGGCCGGACGAGGCGGCCCGCCGGCCGGCGCCCAGGCGCGCGAGCTGATCGCGAAGAAGAGCTACTCGAAGGCGATCGAGCTGCTGCGCGTGGAGCTCACCAGGCGGCGCGGGGACGAGCGCCTGCGCATCCAGCTCGCCGACGTGCTGGCGCTGGCGGGCCGCAAGGACGAGGCGGTCGAGATGCTGAACCTGCTCTCGGACGACCTGGCTCTCGGCGGGCAGGCGGCCAAGGCGATCGCGGCGCTGAAGCGCATTCAGCAGATCGAGCCGGGACGCGCCGACGTCGAGGAGAAGCTCTCGTACCTGATCCTCCACCAGTCGCGCCCCAGCTTCGACCCCTGGACGAAGGCGAAGAAGGAGATCGAGCCGGTCGCGATCATCGACGGGCGCGGCGAGGGTCCTGCCGGCCCCGGCTTCGGGATGGAGGAGATCGCCGACGAACCACCAGCGGAGCCCAGCCTCGCCGAGCTGTTCGGCGCCGACGACGCCAAGGAAGCCCTCGTCGGCATGCTCGAGGACGTGTTCACCCCCGTCGCCGAACCCGCGGGGTCCGCGCCGGGCGAGAGCAAGCTCGTGGACACGCCGCTCTTCAGGGACTTCTCGCAGGAAGAGCTCGTCGCCGTGATCCGCGGCCTCCGCCTCCACGCCTACGCGCCGGGGGAGATCATCTGCTCGGCGGGCGAGCCCGGCGACAGCCTGTTCATCCTGACGAGCGGCGGCGTGCGGGCCTACATGCGCGACAAGCGCGGCAAGCACGTGCAGGTGCGCGAGATGTCCGAGGGCGAGTTCTTCGGCGAGATGGCGGTCCTGACCGGCAACCCGCGTTCGGCCACGATCACCGCTGCGAGCGACTGCGAGCTGCTCGAGCTCGACCGCCTCACGCTCAACCAGATCTCCGCCACGCATCCGAACGTGCGCCAGGTGCTGCAGGACTTCTACAAGAAGCGCGCCTCCCACAGCATCGAGGCGGCGATCGGCCAGGCGCCCGCCTGATCTCGACCCGCGTGCTGCGCCCGCGGCGACTCGCCGAAGCGGCGCTCTGCCTGGCGCTGCTCGCGCTGCACTTCGCCACGCGCATGCAGGCCTCGGAGCGCGCCGGCCTCGCGGGCCACGCATTCTACGGGACCGACTACCAGGTCGCGCTCTCCCTGAACCTGGGCCGGGGCTTCCGGGGTTTCGACCTCGACAGCGACGAGCGGCCGCCCGCGCGGGCGGTCCGCAGCTTCTTCGAGCAACGACGCGGAGAGCTTCCGGCGAGGGTGCTGCGCCGCTTCGCGCCGGACGCGCGGCCCGTTGCGCCGCCGGCGCTGGCCACGACCCGCATCCTCGAGCTGCGCCTCGCCGCGCTACTCTGGAAGGCCTTCGGCACCCGCTGGGACGTCGTCTTCGCCTTCTACGCGGGGCTGAGCACGCTGGTCGCCGGCCTCGTCTTCCTGATGGCAGCACGCCTGGCCGGGCGCCTCGCCGGCTGGACGGCACTGGTCCTGTTCCTGGCGTCGCCCATGGAGGCCTTCGGGGCCACGGCGCGCATCCGTGACGTCAGCCCGGCCTGGTTCGACTCGATCGCCCTCGCGGCCCTGCTCTGGCTGACGCCGCCCCGCTGGCCGGCGCGGCGCCTGGCGGCGGGCTGCTTCGCCGTCGGCGCCGTCTCGGTGCTCGGCTACGGGTGGCGAACGGACGCCCTGCTGATGCCCGGGCTGGCCCTGCTGGCGCTGCTCGCGCGCCTCGTCGCCGCGGGCGTGCCCCTCCGGACGCAGGCGCCGGCAGCCGCGGCCCTCGTCGCAGGTGCGCTCGCTGCCTTCCTCGGCATCGGCGCGCTCGGCGGCGAGGCGGCGCTCAGCCCGAACATCGGCTTCCACATCGCGACGTACGGGAACGCGACGCGGGCGAACCTGGCCGGCGTCGAGAACAGCTTCCAGTCCCTGCGCGACGACGCGCAGACCGTGATGGACGTCTCCTACCACGCGGGACGGCCGCTGCTCTACGGCACGCCCGAGTACACCCTCGCCTGCCGCGACGCCTACTTCACGACTCTGCGCTACGGCCTCTACTCCTGGCTGCGCGTGTTCCCGACGGTCTTCTTCGCGAGCCTGGGCGGGCTCGGCGACCCCGGCACCCTCCAGGGCCAGTCCGCCGAGGCGCTGCGCCACCACCGTATCCCGGAGCTGGCTCCCGCCTACCGGTACCTCCTCGACCCGCTGACGGCTCTCGCGCCCGCGCTGTTCGTGGTCGGCGCGGTCGCACTGCTCCTCGGGTCCGACGCCTGGGCGGGAGCCTTGCTTCCCGTCTTCGCCCTCGTCTATAGCGGCGTGCTGCTGCTGGTGCTACCCGAGTCGAAGCATGTCGGGCCGCTCCTTCCGGTGACCGCCGTCGTCGCCGGAGCCGGGCTCGCCTCGCTGCTGCGCTGGCGGCGAGGCCGGCCGCTCGGGCTGGAGGCCCCGCGCTGGCGGCGTGCGCTCGGGATGCTGGGAGCGCTAGTCGCCGCCTGGGCCGTGGCGGTGGCGGGGGCCTACTTCCTGTCACGGCACGAGCGCCGTGCGTATCTCGACGAGATCCGGCAACGCGCGCGGGACGCGCGTCCGTCGCCCGGCGTACTCGGCCCGCGGCTCTTCTCGGCGGCGGTCCCGCCGGGGGCAGCGGCCGACCCGATGGGCTACCTCGTGACCATCCGCGCAGGCTCGCAGCCGGCCCTGGTGGTGACGCACCACCGTCGCGGCAGCGGCGACCAGCCGACGCAGCGCCACTACGTCAACAGGTCTCCGCTGCTTCCCTCCCGCGAGCAGACGCTGTTCGTGCTCTGCCTCCAGGGCGGGCGCTTCGGCGACCCGCGGACCCACGTCTGCACGGCGCGCATCGAGGGCGACGCGCGCATCGTGGCGGCGCGCGAGGTCGGCCTCGCCGGCTGGGCCCGCCCGGTCTTCTCCACGGTCTTCTCCGACGAGGACGCCTGGGCCGGCAACCCGCGCCTGGGACCGGGCGTCGCCGCCACCGAGTACCGCGGGATCCCGCGCGACGGGATCGACGAGCTGGGCCTGCGCCCGGCGGAGGCGATCCAGGCGGGCGCCCCGTCCGCACGGCTCATTGCGCCCCGACGGGGCGGCTCCTAGAATCCGCGCTCGAGGGCCTTCGCTCGCGCCCTCCTCCACCGCATCCCTGAAGAGGAGCTCATGACCCGGGTCTTCGCCTTCCTCGGCAGCACAGTCGGCAAGAAGATACTGATGGCCGTCACGGGCATCGTCCTGTTCGGCTTCGTCGTCGTGCACATGCTCGGCAACCTGCAGGTCTACGCGGGGCCGACCAAGCTCGACGAGTACGGCGCGGCGCTGCGCAAGGTCCCGGCGCTGTTGTGGGCGGCCCGCCTGGTGCTGCTGGGCTCGGCGGTCGGCCACGCCTGGGCCGCCTGGTCCGTCACGCAGGCGAGCTGGGCGGCGCGCCCGGTCGGCTACCGCGCCTGGAAGCCGAACGACGCCGCCTCGAGCTACGCCTCTCGCACGATGCGCTGGAGCGGGGTGATCCTGCTGCTGTTCATCGCCTACCACTTGATGCACCTGACGCTCGGCAACGTGCACCCCGACTTCGTCGAGGGCGCCGTCCATCACAACTTCGTGGTCGGTTTCCAGCAGAAGGGCGCCGCCGCCTTCTACATCCTGGCGATGGCCTGCCTCGGCCTGCACATGTGGCACGGGGTCTGGAGCCTGACCCAGACGCTCGGCCTCAGCCACCCGCGCTACAACGCGCTGCGCCGCGCGTTCGCGACCGCGATCACCGTGGCGGTGGTGGCGGGCAACATCTCGTTCCCGGTCGCCGTGCTGTCCGGGTTCGTCCGCGAGGCGCCCAAGGTCGCGCAGACCGGCGCGCAGGCGCCGGACTCGCGCTAGGACCGGGCGCCGCCTCCATCGGGAAGCAGCAGGGTTAGGAGCCATGGAACTCAAGTCCAACATCCCGGACGGACCGCTCGAGAAGAAGTGGGACAAGCACCGCTTCGAGATGAAGCTGGTGAACCCCGCGAACAAGCGGAAGTACGACGTGATCGTGGTCGGCTCGGGCCTGGCGGGCGCCTCGGCGGCCGCCTCGCTGGCGGATCTCGGCTACAACGTCCACTGCTTCTGCTACCAGGACAGCCCGCGGCGCGCGCACTCGATCGCGGCGCAGGGCGGCATCAACGCGGCCAAGAACTACCAGAACGACGGCGACAGCATCTGGCGGCTGTTCTACGACACCGTCAAGGGCGGCGACTTCCGCGCCCGCGAGGCGAACGTCTATCGCCTGGCGCAGGTCAGCGTCGACATCATCGACCAGTCGGTCGCGCTGGGAGTGCCGTTCGCGCGCGAGTACGGCGGCCTGCTGGCGAACCGCTCCTTCGGCGGCGCCCTCGTCTCGCGGACCTTCTACGCGCGCGGCCAGACCGGCCAGCAGCTGCTGCTGGGCGCCTACTCGGCGCTCTCGCGCCAGATCGGCGCCGGCAAGGTCAAGATGCACACGCGCCACGAGATGCTCGAGCTGGTGGTGATCGGCGGCAAGGCGCGCGGCATCGTCACCCGCAACATGGTGACCGGCCAGATCGAGTCGTGGGCCGCCGACGCGGTGGTGCTGGCGACGGGCGGCTACGGCAGCGTGTTCTACCTCGCGACCTACGCCAAGGGCTGCAACGCCACCGCGATCTGGCGGGCGTACAAGAAGGGCGCGGCCTTCGCCAACCCCTGCTACACGCAGATCCACCCCACCTGCATCCCGGTCCACGGCGACTACCAGAGCAAGCTCACGCTGATGTCGGAGTCGCTGCGCAACGACGGGCGCATCTGGGTGCCGAAGAAGCGGGGCGAGACGCGCGCCGCCGCCGACATCCCCGAGGAGGAGCGCGACTACTACCTCGAGCGCAAGTACCCGACCTACGGCAACCTCGCCCCCCGCGACATCTCCTCGCGCTCCGCCAAGCAGGTGTGCGACGAAGGGCGCGGCGTCGGCGACACCGGCTTCGGCGTGTATCTCGACTTCTCCGACGCCATCAAGCGGCTGGGGGCCGACGCGATCCGCGAGAAGTACGGCAACCTGTTCGACATGTACGAGCGCATCACCGACGAGGATCCCTACAAGGTGCCGATGCGCATCTACCCCGCCTCCCACTACACCATGGGCGGGCTCTGGGTCGACTACAACCTGATGAGCACGATTCCCGGCCTGCACGTGCTGGGCGAAGCCAACTTCTCGGACCACGGCGCCAACCGGCTCGGCGCGTCGGCGCTGATGCAGGGCCTGGCCGACGGCTACTTCGTGATCCCCTACACGCTCGGGCATTACCTGGCGGGCCAGAAGCTCGACAAGGTCTCGACCGCGGACGCCGAGTTCAAGCGGGCCGAGGCCGAGGTGAAGGCGCGCGTCGAGCGCCTGCTGCGCATCAACGGCCAGCGCACCGTCGACTCCTTCCACAAGCAGCTCGGACACATCATGTGGGAGCATTGCGGCATGGCGCGCACCGAGAAAGGCCTGGAGGCGGGCCTGCAGAAGATCCCCGCGCTGCGCCAGGAGTTCTGGGAGAACGTCCGGGTCGGCGGCGGCAACGAGGAGATCAACCAGTCGCTCGAGCGGGCGGGCCGTGTCGCCGACTTCCTGGAGCTCGGCGAGCTGATGTGCCGCGACGCGCTCGAGCGCCGCGAGTCCTGCGGCGGCCACTTCCGCGAGGAGTGGCAGACCGAGGAAGGCGAGGCGCTGCGCGACGACCAGAACTTCTGCCACGCCGCCGCCTGGGAGTACGCCGGCGACGCCAAGCCGCCGGTGCGGCACGTCGAGAAGCTCGAGTTCGAGTACGTGCACCTGCAGCAGCGGAGCTACAAGTGAGCGACCACAAGCGGATGAACCTGACCCTCCACGTCTGGCGCCAGAAGAACGCGGAGCAGGCCGGCCGTTTCGTCAGCTACCCGGCGCGCGAGATCAACCGGGACATGTCGTTCCTGGAGATGCTCGACGTCGTCAACGAGGAGCTGATCGCCAAGGGCGAGGACCCGATCGCCTTCGACCACGACTGCCGCGAGGGCATCTGCGGCGCCTGCGGCATGGTGATCAACGGGCTGGCCCACGGGCCGCGCCCCGCGACGACCGTCTGCCAGCTCCACATGCGCAGCTTCAAGGACGGCGACCAGATCACGATCGAGCCCTGGCGCGCGGCGGCCTTCCCCGTGCTGCGCGACCTGATCGTGGACCGCGCCGCGATGGACGCCATCATCCAGGCCGGCGGCTACATCAGCGCGCCCACCGGCGGCGCCCCCGACGGCAACGCGATCCCGATTGCCAAGGAGAGCGCGGAGTCCGCGATGGACGCGGCGGCCTGCATCGGCTGCGGCGCCTGCGTCGCGGCCTGCCCCAACGCCTCCGCGATGCTGTTCACCGCCGCCAAGGTCTCCCACCTCGGCCTGCTGCCCCAGGGGCAGCCCGAGCGCGAGATCCGCGTCCAGAAGATGGTGGCGGCGATGGACGCTCACCACTTCGGCGCCTGCACCAACCATCGCGAGTGCGAAGCGGTCTGCCCGAAGCAGATCAGCGTCGCCTTCATCGCGCGGCTCAACCGCGACTTCCTGGCGGCGAGCCTCGCCTCCGGCCGCCGCGAGCCGCGCGCCGGCGACGCCGCGGCGGGCTAGGCGTGACGCCCGCGCGCTGCTCCGCGCCCCTGCGGCTGGCGGTCGCGCTCGCCGCCTGCGGGCTGCTCGCCGGTGCCGGCTGCCGGCGCAAGCCACAGGCCGCCGAGCAGGCGCCTGCGGTGGACGCCAGCGCCCCGGCCGCGCCCGCTCGGCAGCCAGAGGCCTCCGCCGCGCCGCGCTCCGAGCCGCCGGGAACCCTGCGCAGGAGCGACGTACGCAACGCGGAGCTGGAGTTGAACGGCGAGCGGCTGCGGCTGCGGGACGGCATCTACGAGGACTCCAGCCGCATCGTGCGGCTGCTGGAGCCGATCCTGCGCGGCGATCTCGACGCCGACGGCCGCGCAGACGCAGTGTTCGTGGTCGAGGACCAGGCTCTCGGCAGCAGCGAGCGGCAGCGCTACGTCTACGCAGCGCTCGACCGCGAGGGCAAGCCGCAGCCGACGCCCGCGCTGCCTCTGCCCGACCACGAGAAGGTGCGCAACCTGACGCTGCGCGAGGGCGAGATCCGGATCGACCTGGTGTTCCGCCGCATCACGGACAAGCCCTGCTGCCCGAGCGGCAAGCGCACGAGTGTCATCCGTCTCGGCTCGGGCCAGCTCGTCGAGGTCGGCTAGCCCGGGCCGTCGCGGCGGGCTACAGCTTCAGGACGTCCACCAGCTCCTTCACGGCGGCCGCCGACTTGTGCAGCGAGGCGCGCTCCGCGTCGGTCAGCTTGAACTCCCAGATCTTCTCGACGCCCTTCTGGCCGAGCTGGGCCGGCACGCCGACGTAGAGCCCCTGGACGCCGTACTCGCCCTCCAGGTAGCAGCAGCACGGCAGCACCTTGTGCTTGTCCTTCAGCACCGCGTCCACCATCTCGGCGGTCGAGGCCGAGGGAGCGTAGTAGGCGGAGCCGGTCTTCAGCAGGCCGACGATCTCGGCCCCGCCGCCGGCGGTGCGCTTCACGATCGCGTCGAGCCGCTCCTGCGGCAGCAGCTCGGTGATCGGCACGCCGGCCACCGTCGAGAAGCGCGGCAGCGGCACCATCGTGTCGCCGTGGCCGCCCAGCACGAAGGCCGTCACGTTCTCGACCGAGACGCCCAGCTCCATCGCGATGAAGGTGCGCATGCGGGCCGAGTCGAGAACGCCGGCCATGCCGAACACCCGGTGCTTGGGGAAGCCGGCGACCTTGTAGGCGACCTGGCACATCACGTCCAGCGGGTTCGAGACGATGATGAGCGTGCTGTTCGGCGAGTGCTTGGCCGCGTTCTCCGTGCACTCCTTGACGATCTTGTAGTTGGTGTTCAGCAGGTCGTCGCGGCTCATGCCGGGCTTGCGCGCGATGCCCGCCGTGATCACCACGATGTCGGAGCCGGCGGTGTCCTTGTAGTCGTTGGTGCCGATCACCCGCGAGTCGGAGCCCTCGACCGGCGTCGCCTCCATGATGTCGAGGCCCTTGCCCTGCGGCATGCCCTCGATGATGTCGATCAGCACGACGTCGGCGATCTCGCGGTCCGCGAGCCGCTGCGCCAGCGTGGCGCCGACGTTGCCGGCGCCGACGACCGTGACTTTCCTGTTCATGAGTTCTCCCTCCGTCCTGATACGGCTGGAATCACAGGTTCCCGATGATGGCGTCCGCGAACTGCGAGCATTTCACTTCCGAAGCGCCCTCCATCTGGCGCGCGAAGTCGTAGGTCACGCGCTTCTGCGCGATCGTCTTCTCGATCGCCGCCTCGATCGCGTCGGCGGCCTCGGTCCAGCCCAGGTAGCGCAGCATCATGCAGCCCGAGAGCACCACCGAGCCCGGGTTGACCTTGTCGAGGTTGGCGTACTTGGGCGCCGTGCCGTGGGTGGCCTCGAAGATCGCGTGGCCGGTATCGTAGTTGACGTTGCCGCCCGGGGCGATGCCGATGCCGCCGACTTGCGCCGCGAGCGCGTCCGACAGGTAGTCGCCGTTCAGGTTGAGCGTCGCGATCACGTCGAACTCCTTCGGCCGTGTGAGCACCTGCTGCAGCGTGATGTCCGCGATCGAATCGCGCAGCAGGACTTTCGACTTCCACTTGCCGTCGCCGTGGCTCGGCCACAGCGCGAGGCCGGCCTCGACCTCCTGGCGGACCTTGGCGCGCTGGTCCTCCGTCATCAGCTGGTAGCCCGGCTCGATCGCGCGCGCGTTGTCCTCGACCGAGAGCCTGGCGTCGTTCTCGCGGTTGCCCAGGATCCAGCTCTCGCGCTCGGTGACCGTCTGTTCGCGGAAGTCGCGCTTGCCGACCGCGTAGCCCCAGTCGCGGAAGGCGCCCTCGGTGAACTTCATGATGTTGCCCTTGTGCACCAGGGTCACGCTCTTGCGTCCCGAACGCAGCGCGTACTGGATCGCCGCCTTGACCAGGCGCTCGGTGCCCTCGCGCGACACCGCCTTGATGCCGATGCCGCTCGTCTGCGGGAAGCGGATCTTCTTCACCTTCATCTCGTCGCGCAGCCAGGCGACGACCTTCTGCGCCTCCGGCGAGCCCGACGCCCACTCGATGCCGGCGTAGATGTCCTCCGTGTTCTCGCGGAAGATCACCATGTCGACGTCCTGCGGCCGCTTGACCGGGCTCGGCACGCCCGAGAACCAGCGCACCGGGCGCAGGCAGACGTAGAGATCCAGCTCCTGCCGCAGGGCGACGTTCAGCGAGCGGATGCCGCCGCCCACCGGCGTCGTCAGCGGCCCCTTGATGCCCACCAGGTAGGTCCGGAAGGCCGTGAGCGTGTCGGCGGGCATCCACTCGCCCGTCTTGTTGAAGGCCTTCTCGCCGGCGAGCACCTCGAACCAGACGAGCTTGCGCCGCCCTGCGTAGAGCTTGGCCACGGCGGCGTCGAAGACGCGCACCGAGGCCCGCCAGATGTCGCGGCCCGTGCCGTCGCCCTCGACGAAGGGAATCACGGGATCGTCCGGCACACGCAGCACGCCGTTCTCGATCGAGATCGTGCCGCCCGCGGGCGGCGTCAGGTCCTTGAAGTTCGCCATAGCGGTCGGAGTCTAGTACGGGCGCCGCGCTCCCCGCCTGAAACGCATGCACCACTCGGGCCGGCGGGCCGCCCTGGCGTCTGTGCGCGCGGTCACGGCGCCTGCGGCCCCCGGGAGTAGGTTCGAGGCATGAGCAAGCTCCTGCCGTCCCTGCTGTGCCTGGCGGCCCTTTCGGCCGTCGCCACGCCCGCGCGCGCCGACGCCGGCGCGCGCGTCGGCGTGAGCCTGGATCCCGACCAGGTCTTCGTCGGCTTCGACGCCGACCTGGGCGAGCTCGCCCCCCGGCTCTCCTTCAGGGCGGGGGCCGACGTCGGCTTCGGAGACCCGGACACGCTGCTCGCTCTCCACGCCGACTTCGTGGTGCACCTGGCGCGCCACGGCCGCAGCTTCCGCCCCTACCTGGGCGTGGGGCCCGCGCTGAACATCTTCCTCGGCGACGACGGCGACGCCCGCGCCGGCATCGACTTCTTCGGAGGGCTCGTGCACCGCGGCGGCTTCTTCGTCGAGGTGCGCCTGGGCGCCCTCGACAGCCCCGACGTCAGGCTGGCGGCGGGAATCCGGTTCTGAGCCCGCGCGCGCGACTGCTGCGACCCTCCGCTCCGCCGTATATTCGATTAACGAGTATGTTAAGATCGCGGAATGGCTATAATCGGAGGCCATGAGCCAGCGATCCCTCCTCCTCGGCGTTCTCGCGCTGTCCCTGTCCGCGCTCGCCGGCAGCGCCGACGACGGCTTCCGCGTGATCGCCCACCCGTCGGTGCCGGGCGACAGCATCGATCGCAAGACCCTGGGCGCGATCTACCTGAAGCAAGTGGTCCACTGGTCGACCGGCGTCGCCATCGAGCCGATCGACCAGTCCGCCAGCTCGCCCGTGCGAGCGCGCTTCTCCGAGGCGGTGTTCGGCCAGCCCGTTGCCTGGGTCACCAGCCATTGGTCGCGGCTGATGACCTCGGGCAAGGGCTGGCCGCCCGCCGTGAAGGCCTCGGACGCCGACGTGATCGCCCAGGTGCGCAAGAACCGCGGCGCGATCGGCTACGTCAGCGCGGCGGCGACGCTCGACGAGACCGTGAAGGTGCTCGAGCTGCTCGACTAGCGCCTTGTCGCCGTGCGTTCAGTCGAGCCGCAGCGCGCGGGCCCCGCGCACGCCCGTCATCCGGCGCACCTCGCCCAGCACCTCTTCCGGAACCGGCCCGTCCACCTCGAGCAGCATCACCGCGCGCTCGCTGCCCGGCCGCCGGCCGACGCTCATGCGCGCGATGTTCACCGCGCGCGAACCGAGCAGCGTCCCGATGTGGCCGATCACGCCGGGCCGGTCGTCGTTCTTGATGAACAGCAGGTGGCCTTGCGGGATCGCGTCCACCTCGACGCCGTCCACCTCGACCAGGCGCAGGTGGTTGCGGCCGAAGACGGTGCCCGCCACCGACAGCTCGCCCTCGGCCGAGCGCAGGCGCAGCACGACCAGGTTCGCGAAGGCGAGGTGCGCGGAGGAGGTCGACTCGACGACCTCGACGCCCTTCTCGCGCGCGAGCGCCAGCGCGTTGACGATCGTCACGCCCTGCGCCGGCTCGGCGCGCAGGATGCCGACGAGCGCCGCCGACAGGATCGGCTTCACCTCGATCTCGCGCAGGTCGCCGTAGAGGCCGATCTCGACCCGCTCCAGCCGGCCGCGGCAGACCTGCGCGAGCAGCGAGCCCAGCCGCTCGGCGAGCTGCATCGCCGGGCGCACCTGGTCGTAGAGATCGCCCGACAGCGAGTAGAAGTTGACGGCGTTGTGGATCACGCCGCCCTTCAGGTAGTCGCGCACCTGCAGCGCGATGTCGGTGCCGACGCGCTCCTGGGCCTCGCCGGTGGCGGCTCCCACATGGGGCGTCGCCACCACCCGCGGGTGCTTCGCCAGCCGCCAGTCCCGGGGCGGCTCGCTCGAGAAGACGTCCAGGCCGGCGGCGGCGACGCGCCCGCTGTCGAGAGCCTCGAGCAGGGCCGCCTCGTCGATCAGCTCCCCGCGCGCCGCGTTGACGATGCGCACGCCCGGCTTGACGCGCGCGAGGGCGTCGCGCCCGATCAGATGCCGGGTCTCCTTGCTGAGCGTCGTGTGCAGCGTCAGGAAGTCGCACCCTCCGAGCAGCTCGTCGAGCCCCTGCAGCTTGATGCCGAGCGCCTCGGCCACCGGCGCCGCCACGAACGGATCGTAGGCGACCACGTCCATGCCGAGCGCCCGTGCCCGCACCGCCACCTCGCGTCCGATGCGCCCGAAGCCGATCACACCGAGGCGCTTGCCGTCGAGCTCCACGCCCGAGAAGGACTTGCGGTCCCATTTCTCCTGCTTCATCGCGGCGTCGGCCGCAGCCAGCGGCCGCGCCAGCGCGAAGATCAGCGCGAGCGCCAGCTCGGCGGTCGAGACCATGTTGCCCTGGGGCGAGTTCATCACCACCACCCCGCGGCGGGTGGCGGCCTCGAGGTCCACGTTGTCGACGCCGACGCCCGGCCGGCCCACGATCTTCAGGTTCGCGGCGGCTGCGAGCACCTCGGCCGTGATGCGGCTGCCGCTGCGCACCAGGATCGCGTCGTAGGGCGCCACGACCCCTGCGAGCTCGGTCGGCGGCAGCGCCTTCTGCACGTCCACCTGCCAGCCCTCCGCCTGCAACACGGCGCGGCCGCGCTCCGTGATGCCTTCGAGTGCGAGGATCCGGTAGCTCATGTCCCCTTCTTGAATCGTTGCCGAGGCAGGACCTCGGAGCCTGGTCACCTCGTGCCTCCACAGAAACTGTGGAAAAACCTGTGGAAACTCACCTGATCTGGCCGGCTAAGCCGTGATCACACAAAGGCTTCACGCAGTTTGCACTCTGTGACAGCAGTGCGGCGACGGCATGCTGTTTGCCTGCGAGCCGTTCTCCCGGAGCTGCGCGCCTGCGGGGGCCGGCGGAAGGTCATCGACGGGCAATAGTACCCGACGCGACGGCCCTCGGGCCGCCGCTCGAGGGACCTATGTCAGAGATCCCGCGTCACCTCCGGCAGCAGCGCGAAGCCGGTGGCCTGCACGACCGAGCGCCCGACCTCCTGCTCGAAGCGGTCGGCGTAGCTCGTCAGCGGGCCGATCGTCTCGTCCCGCTCCATCCGCTCGAGCCGGTGGATCGGGTAGAAAGCGGTGACCAGGCCGATCAGCGCTTCGTCGCCCCGCATCTCCTGGCGCATCCAGTCGTCGAAGACGTTGAGGTCGATGCCGCGCACCACGATGCCGGCGCCCGTGACGCGCACGAGCAGGCCCCAGACCTTCTCCTTCGGCTCGTGCAGGAAGAGCACCACCGGGCTGCCCGGCTCGAGGTCGAAGGGGTTGGACATGCTACCGCCCCAGTCTCGGCGCGCCGAGGCCGCCGAGGAAGCTGCGCAGGCGCGCTGCCCCCTCGCGCAGCTCCGGCAGCACGCGCCCGAAGAAGATCCGCAGGTAGCCCGGCGTGCCGAAGGCCTCGCCGGGAACCACGGCGAGCCTCTGCTCGTCCAGCAGGCGCTGCGCCAGCTCCAGCGTGGTCGAGACCGCGCCGCCGAGGTGGGCCTTCACGTCGGCGTACAGGTAGAAGGCCCCGGCCGGCCGCGCGCAGCGAACGCCCGGGATCGTGACCAGCTCCGAGTGGATCGCGTCGCGGCGGCGGCGGTACTCTTCGCGCAGCTCCGCGACGTCGTCCTGCGGGCCGCGCAGCGCCTCGACGGCGCCCACCTGGGCGAAGCTCGTCGCGCACTGCGTCGAGTGCGAGGCGAGGGCCGTCACGGCCTCGGCGAGCGGCTTCGGCCCCAGCAGCCAGCCGATGCGCCACCCCGTCATGCAATAGGTCTTGGACGCGGTGCCCAGGATCGCGAAGCGGTCGCCCAGCAGGCGCCGCAGCGGCTCGAGGGGTTGGGGTCCGCCCTCGTAGGTCAGGCTCGCGTAGGTGTCGTCGTAGAAGAGCACGAAGCCGTGGCGCTTCGCCAGCCGCCCGATCGCGAGCAGCTCCTCGGGCGCGATCACCGAGCCCGTGGGGTTGCATGGCGAGTTGACGATCACCGCCCGGGTGCGAGCCGAGAGCCCGCGCCGCACCAGGGCCGCCGTCAACCGGAATCCTCCCCGCGCGCTCGCCGCGACCAGCACCGGCCGTCCGCCGGCCAGCCTGACCGCCTCGGGGAAGCTCGGCCAGCACGGCGACGGCACGATCACCTCGTCGCCGTGGTCGACCAGGCACTGCAGCGAGGAGTAGAGCGCCTGCTTGCCGCCGGCGGTGATCACCACCTGAGAGGGCTCGAAGGCGGCCCCGGCGTCCTGGCGGTAGCGCTGCGCGACCGCCTCGCGCAGCGCCGGGATGCCGGCGGAAGGCGTGTAGCGCGTCTCGCCGTGCAGCGCCGCCTCGCAGGCGGCGCGACAGATGCGTTCCGGCGTCGGCCGGTCGGGCTCGCCGACGCTGAAATCGAGGATGCGCTCGCCGCGCGCCTTGAACGCACTCGCGCGCTGCGCCATCGCCACCGTCGGCGACACCTCCATCCGCCGCGCGCGCCGCGACAGGCGCAGCGGCGTCAGCGCGCGCTCCGCCCGCGCCGCGCGCCGGGCCCGCGGCCGCGCTTCGCCTCGTGCAGCTTGCGCAGCACGAGCGGCGGCACCAGCGAGTCCACCCGCCCGCCGAACAAGAAGACCTCCTTGACCAGCCGCGAGGAGACGTAGGAGTAGTGCTCCGCGGGCATCATGAAGACGGTCTCGATCGCGGGGTTCAGCCGGCGGTTCATCAGCGCCATCTGGAACTCGTACTCGAAGTCCGAGATCGCGCGCAGCCCGCGCACGATCACGTCGGCCTTCCGCTTCATCGCGTAGTCGACCAGCAGGCCCGAGAAGCTGTCGACCTCCACCCGCGGCTCGCGCCGGTAGGCCTCGCGCACCAGCGCCAGCCGCTCCTCGATCGTGAACAGCGGCTGCTTGTCGGCGTTGATCAGGATCGCGATGATCACGCGATCGAAGACCTTGAGGCCGCGCTCGATGATGTCGAGGTGCCCGTTGGTGATCGGGTCGAACGACCCGGGAAACACCGCGATCCTGGGCTTCGTGCGTGTCTTCACGCGTCTCCCCGCCGATAGAAGCTGAGTGTGTGATCTCCCACCCGGACCGTGCGCGTCCGCCGCAGGCGGCCCATTGTCTCCGGGAGCGCGCGCTTGTGGAAGTGCTCCGCCACCACCAGGCCGTCCTCGAGCAGCAGGTCCAGCTCGGCGATCTGCCTCAGCAGCTCCTCGTACAGGTCGCTCTCGTAGGGCGGGTCGAGGTACACGAGGTCGAAGCGGGCGCCCTGGTCGGCCAGCGCGGCGAGCGCCACTCGCGCGTCCTGCCGGTGCAGCTCGATCTCGCCGCCTCCCCCGCGCAGCAGCTCCGCGTTCTGCTTGAGCGTGGCGTAGGCCGCGGCCGAGCAGTCGATCAGCACCACGCGCGCGGCGCCGCGCGAGAGCGCCTCGAAGCCGACGCCACCGCTGCCCGCGAAGGCGTCGACGACACGCGCGCCCGGCATCCGCGGGGCCAGGATGTCGAACAGCGTCTGCTTCACGCGCGCCCCGGTGGGGCGCGTGGCGCCGCCCTTCGGCGCGCGCAGCACGCGCCCCTTGTGGCGGCCGGCGATGATGCGGGTCATGCCGCGCGAGAGCCTAGCAGCTAGACTGCTCGAGGGCAGCGACCGTGAGGAGGACTGACATGAAGAGGAAGGCGTCGGCGGTCTGGCAGGGCGGCCTCAAGGACGGCAGGGGCGCCGTCTCGACGGAGAGCGGCGTGCTGGCGGACACCCAGTACTCCTTCGCGACGCGCTTCGAGAGCGGCAAGGGCACCAACCCGGAAGAGCTGATCGCCGCCGCGCACGCGGGCTGCTTCTCGATGGCGCTCTCCGGCCAGCTCGGCGCCGCGAACCTGACGGCGGAGCGCATCGCCACCTCGGCCACCCTGACGATGGAGAAGCTCGACGCGGGCTGGACCGTGACCGAGGTGCACCTCGACGTCGTCGCGCGCATCCCGGGCGCTCCGGCGGCGGCCTTCGAGACCGCGGCCAACAACGCCAAGGCCGGCTGTCCGATCTCGCGCCTGCTGAACGCGAAGATCACGATGACGGCGCGGCTCGAGAGCTGACCCGCTAGCCGACGCGCGCGAGCCGCAGGCGCTCCTCGAACCCGGTCGAGCGCAGCAGCTCCTGCAGCTCGCCGAGGGGCGCCTCGGCCGCGTAGCGGAACGCCTCGGCGCGAGCCCGCTCGAGCAGATCGCGGTCGCGCAGCAGGTCGCTCACCCGCAGCGCGGGCAGGCCCCACTGGCGCGTGCCGAAGAAGTCCCCCGGGCCGCGCAGCTCGAGGTCCGTCTCCGCGATCGCGAAGCCGTCGTCCGTGCGCAGCAGCGCCTCGAGCCGCGCGCGCGCGTCCCCGGAAAGCCGGCCGTGCGCCAGCAGCACGCAGGTCGAGGCGCCGCTGCCGCGGCCCACCCGGCCGCGCAGCTGGTGGAGCTGGGCGAGGCCGAAGCGCTCGGCGTGCTCGATCACCATCAGCGTGGCGTTCGGCACGTCGACGCCGACCTCGACCACCGTGGTCGACACCAGCACCTTCGTCTCGCCCGCCGCGAAGGCGGCCATGGTGGCCTCCTTCTGCTGCCCCTTCATGCGGCCGTGCAGCAGCTCGACGCGCACGCCCGGCAGCGCGCGGCGCCACTCCTCCGCCATCGCGACCGCGGCCTTCACGTCCTCGAGCTTCTCGGACTCCTCGACCAGCGGGTAGACCACGTAGGCCTGGCGTCCGGCCGCGACCTCGGCCCGCACCAGCCCGGCCACCTCGGAGCGCTGGCCCGAGGCGCGCAGCAGCGTGCGGATCGGCGTCCGGCCCGGCGGCCGCTCGTCCACCACCGACGTGTCGAGGTCACCGTAGGCCGTCAGGGCCAGCGTGCGCGGGATCGGCGTCGCCGTCATCACCAGCACGTCGACGTGGAGACCCTTGCGCGAGAGCTCCTCGCGCTGCAGAACGCCGAAGCGGTGCTGCTCGTCCACCACCGCCAGGCCCAGCTTGTGGAAGGCGACCCCGGCCTGGATCAGCGCGTGCGTGCCGACCACGATCTGCGCCTCGCCGCTCGCGACGCGCCCGAGCGCCTCATGGCGCGCCCGGCCCTTGAGCGACGAGGTCAGCAGCTCGACGCGGTAGGGGCAGCGCGCCAGCAGCCGCCGCAGCGAGAGCGCGTGCTGCTCGGCCAGGATCTCGGTGGGCGCCATGAAGGCAGCCTGGTAACCGTTGTCGATCGCGATCACCATCGCCAGCAGCGCGACCACCGTCTTGCCGGAGCCGACGTCGCCCTGCACCAGCCGGTTCATCGGGTGCGGCTCGCGCATGTCCTCGGCGATCTCGCGGGCGACGCGCTTCTGGGCGCCCGTCAGGTGGAACGGCAGGATCCGCTTCACCATCTCTCGCGCGCGGTCGGAGATCCCGAAGGCGACGCCCTTGCGCTCGCTGCGCACGCCCCTGCGGCGCAGCGCCAGGCCGAGCTGGAACAGGAACAGCTCCTCGAGTATCAGCCGCAGCTGGCCGGGGCTGCGCCGGGCCTCGAGCAGCTCGAGGCTCTCCGCCTCGCCGGGCCGGTGCACGGCCACGAGCGCCTCGCGCCAGCCGACGACGCCGAGGCGCTCGCGCAGCGGCGCGGGCAGCGGGTCGTGCAGGTCGGCAGGCAGCTCGGCCACGAGTGCCGACAGCGAGCGTCGCAGCAGCCTGCCGCTGAGCGGCCCGACCTTCTCGTAGACCGGGACGATACGGCCGGTGTGCACTCCGGGGCCGAGCTCGTCTTCGTCCCCGAGCAGCTCGTGCTGCGGCGAGGACATCATCAGGGTGCGGCCGCCGTAGGCGTCCTTCTCGACGGTGCCGAAGAGGACCACGCGCCGGCCCCGCTCGAGCACGTCCTTCAGGTACGGCTGGTTGAACCAGAGCGCCTTCAGCCGGCCGCTGCCGTCCTCCAGGCGGACCTCGAAGAGCGTCAGGCGGCGGGCCCGGCGCAGGCCCGCCACCGCCACGACGCCCGCCACCGAGACGCGCATGCCCGGCTGCAGCGAGGCGATCGGCGCGAAGCGCGAGCGATCCTCGTAGCGCAGCGGCAGCCGCAGCAGCAGATCGAGGACGCTCGAGACGCCGTCCTTCGCGAGCGCCGCGGCGCGCTGCGGTCCCACGCCCTTGACGTACTGAACCGGCGCGCCGAGGTCCATCCCCGCCGGACTATAGCGGCCCCGCCTTCGGGCGGAGGTCCGCCTCAGAACTCGAGGACGGCCCGGCCCGTCTGCACGCGCAGGCGGCGCGCGGAGTACGGGAGCCGGAAGGGCGACTGGATGTCGAAGCCCTCCGGATAGCGCCCGCCACGGGTGGCCTGCGCCACGATCGGGGCGAGCAGCGCGGGCGACAGCGGCAGCGCTCCCACGCTGGCCTCCTCGAGCTCCACGCGGCCGAAACCCTCGTCTCCCGAGAGGCGGCCCTTGAGCGCCACCTCGACCTTGCCGGAGAAGAGCCCGAGGGCGCCCATCCCGCCGGCGGTGGGCAGCTTGCCCTGGAGCTGGTCGAGGTCGAGCAGGCCGTTGACGGCCACGCGGTCCTTCTCGAGCTTCACGCGCACCCCGCTCAGGCTGGGAGGCATCGTGGGCAGCCGCGCGAGATAGGAGTTGAGCTCCTCCTCGGTCGCCGCGAACGACTTCTGCGCCGGCGGACGGCCCTCGCGGCGGCTCTTCTCGAGCACGTCGAGCCGAGCCTGCAGGGCCTGCGCCGCCCTGGCCTGCGCCGCGTCGCCCGCGCGGCCGGGGGCGCCCGCCAGGCAGGCGGCGACGAGGAGAAGGCCAACGAGGCGGTGGCGGCTGCCGAGGCTCATCGTCGGATTATCGCTCCTTCGCCTCGAGCACGCGACGGGCCGCGGCGCTCTGGGGATCCGCCGCCAGCGCCCGCTTCGCCTCGACACGGGCCTCGTCGCGGCGGCCGAGGCCGAGCAGCGTCTCCGCCAGCTCGGCGCGCACGGCTGGGTCGTCGCGACACCAGAGCGAGACGCGCAGCGCCGAGGCGGCGGCCTCGGCGTCGCCGCGCCCGCGGCTCGCGCGCGCGAGCAGCAGGTGGACGCGCGCGTTGTAGGGGTCGAGGTAGGCCGCCTGCTCCAGCTCGCGGCGCGCGGCCTCGAGCTCGCCCGCCTCGAGCTCGCGCTCGGCGCGCCCCACGCGCGCGGCCGCCAGCTCGGAGTCGCTGCGGGCGCCGTCCCCGAACACGAGCCTGCGCTCGGAGCTGGCGACGCGCTCGAAGCGGCGGCCGAGCTCCGGCTGCTCGAGCGAGCGCAGCTCGGGCGACAGCGTGCCGATCGCCTTCCAGGCCTCAGCGGCCTCGGCCTCGCGGCCGGCCGCGCGCAGTGCCCAGGCCAGCACCAGCCGCGCGTGGACGTCGCGCGGGCTCTGCTTCACCAGGCTCGAGAGCCAGAAGACGGCCGCGGACGGATCGCCCTCGAAGAGCAGCGCGAAACCGAGGTTGAAGCTGACGTCGCGGTCGGCGGGCTCCAGCTCCCTCGCGCGCTGGAGCACCTCCGAAGCGCGGAACGCACCGGCCGGCTGGCGCAGCAGCGCGAGCGCATGGTTGTTGAGGGTGGCGGCGCTGGGCCTGGCGGCCACCAGGGTGGCATAGACCCGTGCGGCGTCCCGATAGCGGCCGAGGTCCAGGAAGGCGCGCCCGCGCAGGAAGGCGGCCTCCCGCGCGAGCGGCTCCAGCGCGACGCCGGCGAGCGTCTGCAGGGCGCCCTCGAGGTCGCGCGTCTGCAACTGCTGCCGGCCGAGCGCCACGCGAGCCTCGTCGAGCTGCGGCGAGAACGCGAGCGCGCGCCGCAACAGCCGCGCGCGCGCCGCCGGGTCCGCGGCCACCAGCGCCTGGCCGAAGGCGCGCAGGGCCTCGCCTTTGGGGGCCGCCCGCCGCGCGAGCAGCCCGTCGCGGGACTTCGCGGGGCGCGCGCTCAGCGACAGCGCGAGGTCCCAGGCGAGCGCGTCGACCAGGCCTGCCAGCTCGTCCTCGCGGCCGGACGCGGCGAAGGGCGCGCTCAGGCTCCCGCGCTCGACGTCGAGCACGCGCAGCGCCAGGCGCAGCCCGCCTCCGGCCTCCGTCTCGTAGCGACCGACGACGATGCGGTCCACTTGCAGGGCGCCCGCGATGCGGATCGAGGTCGCGCGCGTCAGCGTCGTCGGCGGCAGCTCGAGCGCCTCGTGCGCCCCGAGCCGGTCGGCCCTCGACGCCGCCGGCACGCCGAGCCAGCCGAGCGCTTCGGGCAACAGCGCCGACACCGTCTCGGCGATCCACGGCTCGCGGGAGCCTTCAGCCGGAGGCTCGGGCGGCAGCACCAGCAGGCCGCCGGCGGCGAGCGCCGCGAGCAGCGCTGCGCTCACGGCAACCCGAGCCGCTGCGGCGGGCGCAGCCAGGCGTGCGCCGCGAAGCCGCGGCGCAGCTCGAAGCCCAGGCCCGCGTAGAGCCGGGCCGCCCGCTCGTTGCCCACCGTCACGGACAGACTGGCGCGCGCCAGCCCCCCGCGCGCGAGCGCCTCGAGGGCGGCCAGCATCAGGGCGAGCCCGACGCCGTGGCCCTGGGCCGAGGGGCGCACCGAGACCTGGCAGATGTGACCGTTCGACGGCGACAGCCGGCTCGCCAGCAGCACGCCCTCGGGCCGCCCGGCGACCTCCGCGATGAAGGATGCCTCCGCGTCGAAGCGCCCGCAGCCCGAGCGCAGCACCAGCGTCTCGACGAAGTGGCGGCAGCTGCGCGGGGTGGCGTAGGTCAGGTTGAGGGCCGCGTCGAGCGAGCCCCGGTGGCTCTCCTGGACGATCTCGGCGGCGAGGGGCAGGTCCTGCCGGCGCAGCGGCCGCAGCGTGCGGCGGGCCGCCGAGGCCTGCGGGCGCGGGCGCTTCAGGTCGAGCACGAGGTAGTGGCGCGGCCGCGACTCGAAGCCCGCGGCGGCGAAGGCCGCGTCGGCGCCGGGCGCCGTCGAGAACAGCGTCTGGCACTCGACGCGATCGGGGCCGCCCGGGGCCTGCGTCTCGCGCAGCACCTCGGCGAGCGCCGCCTCCTCGCGGCCGCTGCCGCGGGCGCGGGTGGCGGAGAAGAGCGAGCCGATCACGGTACGGCCCGGCTCCTGGACGTAGTAGCAGTAGGCCACCGGGCCGAAATCGTCCTGCACCACGCGGCCGGCCAGGCCGCCGCGGTCGAGCCCGGCAGCCACGGCCGCGCTGACCTCGGAGAAGTCCCAGTCGAGCTCCTGGCTCCAGTGCCCGCACTCTTCGGCCAGCAGGACCGCGAGGTCGCGGCCGGAGCAGGCGTCGAGCGGTGCCACACGCATCGAAGCGGCGGAGGGCGGGGACGGGTTCAGGGTCTTGCCCGGCCCGAGCCGATCGAGGCGAGGTAGCGGCGCAGCGCCTCTTCCTCGCCAGCCTCGACCCGCAGGAACTCCAGGCCCAGCAGATACGCCGTCTGCGCCCCGGCTTCCGCCTGGCCGTCGAGGCAGCTCTGGCGGACCCGGGCCTTGGCGTGGAAGGGGCCCCCGGGAAGCTCGATCTCGACGTCCCGGATGGCGCCAGGCTCGAGCGCCCGCTCGGCTCGAACCAGGCAGCCGCTGACCGAAAGGTCGACGACCTTCGCGGGCCGCGGCGTGCGTCCGCGCAGGCGCGCGGACAGCTCCACCGGCAGGCGCCGGGCGCGGCGACGGGGCGCGGGGCTCACGCTCATCGACCGTCGGATTGTAGGTCATAATCGTCGCGTGAGCGGCGCTCCGCGCGGCGTGCTGTGGTCGGTCGCCTTCTTCTGCGCGAGCGGGGCGCTCTCGCTGGTGACCTCGCTCGCCGACGGCTGGCCGCCCGCGTTCTGGACCGCCTGGGACTCGGTCTTCCGCTCGTTGCCGCACTTCCTGCTGGCCTGGGGGCTCTGGCGGCGCGTGGCGCTCGCCCGCAGCGTGGCGCTCGTCTACTGCCTGGCCGTGCTCGCGATGTACGGCGTGATCCTGGCGATGGCGTTCGCGCAGGAACCGGTCGACTTCCCTCTCTCGGTCCGGCTGCAAAGCCTGCTCGAGGTGCCCTCCTGTGCGGTGCTGTTCCCCTACCTGCGCTCGAGGCGTGCATCTGCGCTCTTCCCGCGGGCCCTGTTTCACACGTATAATCCCTGACCTTGGAATCCTTTGGGAGCAATGCCCCTCCCCCATCGCCGTGAGTTCCTGACCGAGCTCGAGAAGGTCTCCCGGTCGATCGACGATCCGGCGGCGAAGCTCCGCTATCTGCGCACTTCGCTCAGCCGCTACGAGAGCATGGGTCTCGAGCGCGTGAAGGGCGCGCGGATGCGGAAGGTCATCCACCGCTTGACGAGCCTCGAGGCGCTCACCGACACGCTCGGCGTGGGTGCTTTGCGCCACGGCGGCGCGGAGGCCAGGGCGCTGCGCCGCTACCGTCTCGCGCGCGCCACGGCGGCGCTCGCGGCCGCGGCCGTGGTGGTCGCGCTCACCGGCGTCGGCGTGGCCACCTGGTCGGCACGCCAGCCAGTGGCCGCGTCCACGCCCGCAGAGCGCCCGCGGCCCGTCGTGCTGCCTCCCGTGGCCGAGGAGCTGCCGCGCCTTCCGGCCGGCGTCGGTCCCAAGGCCGTCTGGCTGGTCGAGAAGGGCGATCGCTACGAACAGTTCAGCAATGGCCTGCGCGTCGACACCAGCTTCGAGGTCGCTGGGCAGCCGCGTCGCTTCCGCAGCTTCCGCATCGGCCTCGGCCTCGAGCCCGAGGTCTCGAGCCAGCCGGTGGGCATCCTGTTCCACACGACCGAGAGCGACATCTGGCCGCTCGAGGCCGGCTTCAACGAGAACCTGCGCGACTCCAGCCAGCGCCTGCTGCGCTACCTGAAGCGCGAGTCCGTCTACCACTACCTGATCGACCGCTTCGGCCGCGTCTTCAGGGTGGTGGACGAGGCGAGCAAGGCGAACCACGCCGGCCATTCGGTGTGGGCGCACGGCGAGCGCGTCTACCTGAACCTGAACCACGCCTTCCTCGGCGTCTCTTTCGAGACGCGCTGGGAGGGCGGCCGCTCGCTGCCGATCACCGAGGCCCAGCTCACGGCCGGCCGCAACCTGACCGACCAGCTGCGCCAGCGCTACGCGATCGCGCCCGAGATGTGCGTGGCGCACGGGCTGACCTCGGTCAACCCGCAGAAGCTGCTGATCGGCCACCATCTCGACTGGGCCCGCGGCTTCCCGTTCGCGGCCTTCGGCCTGCCCGACCAGTACGAGCGGCTGCCGCCGAGCGTCGCCCTGTTCGGCTTCGGCTACGATGACAAGCTCACGAGCGAGATGGGGGAGCCGTGGCCGGGCGTCGGCCGCGCCCAGACCCGTCTCGAGGAGGAGGCGCGGCGGCTCGGCACCACGAGCGCCGAGCTGCGACGACGGCGCCAGGCGCTCTACGAGCGCTGGCGTGCGGAGCAGGTGCAGGACGAGCAGGCCGCCCGCGCGACAGCGGCGCGCACAGCATCGAAGGAGATCGGAGGATAGCCATGGACGAGCGCAGGGATCATCTCTGGAAGGTGGCCCAGGAGGCCGAGGATCGCATCAACGACCTCGTCAGCTCCGGGGCCAACCCCCTCGGCATCGACGTCGGCACCAGCAAGGTGGTGGTCGCCCGCAAGAAAGGCAAGGACATCGAGGCCGCGTCCGAGCTGAACGCCTTCATTCCGGTGCCCTACTCGCGCATCACCGAGTCGATGCTGGGCCAGAACAACATCCAGTACTACCGCGAGGGCGACGAGCTGATCATCTACGGCACCGCCACCGAGAAGTTCGCCAACATGTTCAACGCGAACACGCGGCGGCCGATGGCGAAGGGCATGCTGAACCCGCGCGAACGCTTCGCGATGCCGGTGCTGGAGGCGATCATCCAGAACCTGATCCCCAAGTCGCGCGTGGCCGGCGAGGTGCTGGCGTTCTCGGTGCCGGCCTCGCTCGAGGGCGCCGAGGCCGACCTCACCTACCACGAGGCCACCCTGCGTGGCCACTTCGAGAGCCTCGGCTACAAGGCCGTCGCCATCAACGAGGGCCTGGCGGTGGTGTTCTCCGAGCTGGAGGAGGAGAACTTCACCGGCATCGGCATCTCGTGCGGCGGCGGCATGTGCAACGGCACGCTCGCCTTCCTGTCGATCCCCACCATCATGTTCAGCATCCCCAAGGGCGGTGACTTCATCGACACCTCGGCCGGAGCCGTGGTGAACGAGGCCGCCACCCGCGTGCGGGTGCTGAAGGAGGAAGGGCTCGACCTGACGCGGGCGCCGAAGGACAAGCTGGAGAAGGCCGTCCACATCTACTACGAGGACCTGGTGCTCTCGTTGACGGAGGCCCTGCGCCGCGCGGTGTCCGCCGCCGAAAAGCTGCCCAAGACCGACCGGCCGATTCCGATCGTGCTCTCCGGCGGCACCGCCAAGCCCCGGGGCTTCAAGGAGACCTTCGAGAAGGCCCTGCGCAGCCGGCCGCTGCCGATCGAGATCGGGCAGGTGCGAGTCGCCTCCGATCCGCTCACGGCCACCGCGCGCGGCGCCCTGATCGCCGCGCTCTACGAGAAGTAGCTCGCAGCGCTGCCCGGGCTACAGCCCCAGGCGCGGAGCGGAGCGCAGGGGGGCACTGGGGGGTGCGGCGCAGCACCCCCCAGCTCAAAACGCCGCGCTCCCGCAGACGGGGGGCCGGCGCCTCGCGCTTGCCGGCTGCCCCCGGCCGCGGACTGCTAGACTTTCGATGGTGATCCTGCGTCGCGCCCTCGCCCTGGCGCTCCTCCTCGCCTCGGCGGCACCGGCCTTCGCCGTCAAGGAGTGGTACGACCACTACGCCGACGCCGAGGCCGCCATGCGGCGCGGGCGCTGGCAGGAGGCCCTGAAGAACCTCCAGGAAGCGGTGCGCCTCAAGCCCGAGTCCGAGCTGAACGCGCGTCCCTACGGCATGGAGTTCGTGCAATACCTGCCCTACTACCAGCAGGGCATCTGCTACCTGCGCAGCGGCGACTTCAACAGCGCGCAGCGGATGTTCAACATCGAGGAGGACAAGGGCGCCATCAAGCGCTCCGAGCTCTTCCGCGAGCTGCGGCGGCTGCGCGCCGAAGCCGAGAGCAACGAGCGCCAGCGCCTGGTGCGTCTGGCGCGCGACGAGGCCGCGCGACTGCTGAAGGAAGCGAACGAGCTGTTCGCCCAGCGCAAGCTGGACGAGGCGCTCGCACGCCTGGCCTCGGCGGGGGTGGTCGGCGGCGGGCTGGATCCCACGCTGCAGCGCCAGGTCGGCGAGCTGCGCGAACGCATCCGGGCCGAGCAGCGCGCCGCCAGCGAGGCCGCCGACCGCGCGCGACGGCTGGACGAGGAGCTCTCCGAGGGTCGCCGGCTGCTCGAGGCGGGCCAGCCCACCGAGGCGATCGTTCACTTCGACCAGGTGCTCGGACTCGACCCGGGCAACCGCGCCGCGAGCGACGGCAAGCGCGACGCGCAGGAGCGGATCCTCGCCTCGCGCAACCGGCAGGCGCTGGAGACCGCCTTCCAGCAGGGCCGCGCCCTCTTCGATGCCGGCCGCTACCAGGACGCGCTGCGGCCGCTGACCGACGCCGCCGCCGACCCGCAGAACGCCGCGGCGGGCGACTACCTGAACCGCGCCCAGCGCATCCTCGAGGGCCTGCGCCAGCAGCGCGAGGTGTCGCAGCGGATCGCCAGCCTGCTGCAGGAGGCCGAGACTCTGCTCGCCGCGCGCAAGTATCCCGAGGCGCTGGTGCGCTTCGAGAGCGTGCTGGCGCTCGATCCCGCCCACGCCCGCGGGCGCGAGCGGCGCGACTTCGCCGAGATGATGACCGGCGAGGAGCACTTCTCGCGCTTCTTCCCGAACCGCGCGCCCGGGCTGACGATCGTCGAGCCCGCCGCGAGCGAGCTGGTGGTGTCCGGCCCGCGCAGCGCCGTCGTCGGCGTCGCCACCGACGAGCTGCGCATCGCCAAGCTCGAGTTCTTCCAGGACGGGCGCCTGGTCGGCGAGGAGACGCCCCCCGCGCGCGCGGAGGCCGGCGAGGCGACGCCGACGCTGCGCTTCCAGCGCGAGTTCGACCTGAAGCCGGGTCCGAACGAGATCGCGGTGGTGGCGACCGACAACCTCGGCCTCAAGCGGCGCGAGGTGTTCCGCCTGACGCGGCGCCTGCGCTTCTACGAGACGCGCGCCTTCCTGCCCTCGGCCGCCGTCACCGCGCTGGGGCTGGTGGCGCTGGGGCTGGCGGCGCAGTCGCTGCGCCGGCGGCGCGCCGTGCGCGAGCGCTTCAACCCCTACATCGCGGGGGCGCCGGTGATGGACGAGGCGCTCTTCTTCGGACGCCAGCGGCTGCTCGCGCGCATCATGAACGTGCTGCATCACAACAGCCTGATGATCACGGGCGAGCGGCGGATCGGCAAGACCACCTTCCTCTACCACCTGCGCCGCGCGCTCGAGGCCGACGAGGGCACCGAGTACCGCTTCTTCCCCGCCTTCATCGACCTGCAGGGCGTCAGCGAGCAGGACTTCTTCCACGCGGTGATGTCCGACGTGATCGAGGGCGTGACCCCGAGCGCGGGGACGCTCGCCGCACTGCGCTTCCGCCCCGACGACGACCACTACGACGGCCGCGACTTCAGCCACGACCTGCAGCGGCTGATCGAGGAGCTGAAGGCGCGCACGCCCAAGCGCGTCAAGCTCGCGCTGCTGATCGACGAGGTCGACGTGCTCAACGAGTTCTCCGAGCGGATCAACCAGCGCCTGCGCAGCATCTTCATGAAGACGTTCTCGGAGAACCTGGTGGCGATCATGAGCGGCGTCGGCATCCGCCGCACCTGGACCAGCGAGGGCAGCCCCTGGTACAACTTCTTCGACGAGATCGAGCTGCAGGCCTTCACCCGCGAGGATGCGGAGGCGCTGATCCGCACCCCGGTCGGCGGCATCTTCCGCTACGAGCCCGAGGCCGTGGAGGCGATCCTGCGCCTGTCCGACCAGAAGCCCTACCTGATCCAGCGCTACTGCATCTACGCCATCAACCGCATCATCGAGCAGCGCCGCACCAGCGTGACCGCCGGCGACGTCGAGGACGTGCGCGAGGACGTGCAGTTCGAGGGCCGCGTGCCCGAGGAGCCCGCGCAGCCGCGGCCGGCGGCGACGGCCTGAGCGGGCCTGGGCAGCTGTGACAGAATCCCCGGCGCGCATGCGCAACCCCTTCATCGCCGGGCTCTGGGTCCGTGGCGACAACTTCTTCGGCCGCGGCGAGCTGCTGCGCGAGGTGCTCGAGGGCGAGCGCGAGTCGCTCTGGGTCGTCGGCGCGCGCCGGCTCGGCAAGACCAGCCTGCTGAAGGAGCTGGAGCTGCGGGTCCAGCGCACCCAGGACACGTCGTGGGCCGCGCTCTACTGGGACCTCGAGGGCAGCTCCGACGCGCGCGGGCTGGCCGACGGCCTGCTCGACGCCGTCGAGGACTCGGAGAGCTTCCGCCGCGCGACGGGCGTCTCGATCGACGAGATCGAGGGCATGACGGTCACCGACATGCTCACCTCGATCGTGCGCAAATCGGTGCGCAGCGGCTGGCGGCTGTTGCTGCTGATCGACGAGGCGGAGGAGTTCCTGACGGTCGCCCGCGCCGACGCGGCCGTGCTGCCGCGGCTGCGCCGCCTGTTCCAGCGCGGCGGCGACCTGCGCTGCGTGCTCACCTCGACCCGGCGGCTCGCCCGCATCGACCACGAGGCCGCGCTGCAGACCTCGCCCTTCCTGCAGGCGTTCATCCCGGCCCTGTATCTGACGCCGCTGTCCCCCGACGAGACGCGCGCGCTGCTCGCCCGCGGCCGCTTCTCCTCGGGGGAGGTCGAGGAGATCATCGCCCGCACCGCCTGCCATCCGTTCCTGGTGCAGCTGATCGCCAGCCGGCTCTTCGAAAACCGCGACCTGGCGGCGATTCTGGATCAGGTGGGCGCCGACGAGATGGTCGCCAACTTCTTCTCGGTGGACTTCCAGACGCTCGAGGCGCCCGAGCGCCAGCTGCTCGAGGAGGTCGCCCGCGAGGCGAGCCTCGGCGGCCGCGACCTGGCGGCCGCGCTGCGGCGGCCCGAGGAGGCGGTGGCGCCCCTGCTCTTCGCGCTGACGCGCATGGGCTACCTGGCCGAAGCGGGCGACCGCTATCGCCTGGGCAACTCCTTCTTCGAGCGCTGGCTGCGGCGCGCCGCCCTGGCCCGCGCCGGCGAGGCCGGGACCGCGCCTTGATCATCGGCGTCAACCGCGTCGTCGATCACGACGGCAGGCAGTTCCACGTCCAGGCCGAGGATCTCGGCCTGGAGCTGGGCTGCTTCGAGATCCGCGTCTACGTCGGCGGCACGGTGCTCTGGCACAAGCGCGTCGGCTACGGCGAGGTGCTGGCCCAGAACCTGCCCAGGATCGAGCAGGACGAAGCCCTGAACGCCTTCATGGAGAAGACGATCCATACCGTCCAGGCCGCGATCGCCAAGGGCAAGATCGGCTAGGCGCTCAGAGCAGCGCGGCGAGGGCGGCCAGCAGGGCGCCCAGCAGCGCCAGGCAGCCGAGGCCGGAGCCCGCGCCGCCGCGCACCGCCGCGCGGAACACGGCTTTGCCCGCCGCCGCGCCCACCACCGGCAGCGCCTCGATCGCCACGTGCGCCGCGGTCTCGCGCCAGCGGCTCAGCTCCTCCTGCCGCAGCTGCTTCTCGAGCAGCGCCTTCTGCACCGCGACGCGCTCCTTGTACTTCATCTCCTCGCGCGTGCGCACGACCTGGAGCTCGTTCTCGCCCGGCAGCAGGCGCAGCCTCGAGGCGCAGTAGGGACACAGCACCTCCGTCTCGCCCAGGGCGACGTCGAGTGGGGCGGAGCAGTTCGGGCAGTGGACCGAGCCGGGCTTCGTGGTCGTGCTGGCGGCGGGCATGGACCGGGACGAACGCCGGGCGGCCTAGTAGCGCCGGCGCGGGCCGCGGCCCCCGCGCCGAGGCCCGGCAGCGTCCCGCCGCGCCGGCGCGGCCGCCTCGGCCGCGTCGTCCTCGTCCTCGTCCGGCAGCGCCGCGGCGAAGTACCGCCGCAGCAGCAGGGCGACCACGCGGTCGCGCTGCTCGTGGGAACCGATGCGCCGGGCGATCGGCGACAGCTCGACGAAGTCCTCGAGCGGCAGCGCCTGTCCCTCGGCGGCGAGCCGCGTCACGATGCGCTCCTCCTTGCGGGCCTGCACCTCGTCGTCTGACGGCACGTTCAGCTCGGCCACGTCGACGTGGTAGCGCTTCACCAAGCGGTTGAAGCCGACCAGGTCGTGGGCCGAGATCAGGCTGATCGCGCGGCCCGACTTGCCTACGCGCCCCGTGCGGCCGGCGCGGTGGATGTACTGCTCCGGCGAGTCGGGCGTCGAGAAGATGAAGACGTGCGACAGGTCCTCGATGTCGATCCCGCGCGAGGCGACGTCGGTCGTCACCAGGTGGCGGACCTCGCCGCTGCGGAAGCGCGCCAGCACCTTCTCGCGCTTCTTCTGCACGAGATCGGACGAGAGCATCGCCGTCGGCAGGCCCTTGCCAGCCAGGAACGCGTAGACCTGGCGCGTCTCCTCGCGGGTGTTGCAGAAGATCATCGAGGAGGCCGGGTTCTCGTACTCGATCAGCTTGTAGACCGTCGCCTCCTTGTGGAAGCGCGGCGTCAGGCAGTAGAGGTGCTCGACCTCCTTGACGTAGACCTGGTCCTCGGAGAGCAGCACCCACTCGGGCTCGTTCAGGTAGTGGTAGATCAGCCCGCGGATCCCGAGCGGCACGGTGGCGGAGAACAGCAGCGTCTGCCGCTCGGCCGGCAGGTACTCCATGATCTCGCCCATCTCGACCGCGAAGCCCATGTCGAGCATGCGGTCGGCCTCGTCGAGCACCAGCACCTTCAGGGCGCCCATGCGCAGCGTCTTGCGCCGCAGGTGGTCGAGCACGCGCCCGGGCGTGCCGACGATCACCTGCGCCCCGCGCTCGATGCCCTGGATCTGGCGCTCGATCGGATCCCCGCCGTAGATGGTCTCGACCAGCACGCCGCGCCCGCGCCCGAGCTCGGACAGCTCCTTCGACACCTGCAGCGCCAGCTCGCGCGTGGGGGCCAGGATCAAGGCCTGCGGCTCCCGGAGCTCCATCTCGATGCGCTCGCTGATCGGGATCCCGAAGGCCGCCGTCTTGCCCGTGCCGGTGCGCGACTGCACGACGAGGTCCTTGCCGGCGAGCGCCCGCGGGATCGCCTCCTGCTGGCAGTCGGTGGGGGCGCGATAGCCCTTCGCCTCGAGCGCCGACAGCGTCTCGGCGCTCAGGTTGAGGGCGGCGAAGGATCTCTCGGCGGCGACGGTCTCCATGGACATGGGTCATTATGCGGGCCGCCTCCCGCGCGCGCAACGCCGCGCCGGAGGCCGTATAATCACAGGTTCGCGCCCGGGGGACGCTCCGAATTGATCCACGTCGAAGGCCTGACCAAACGCTACGGCGAGCGCGTGCTGCTCGAGGACGTGTCCTGGCACGTCAAGAAGCGCGACCGCATCGGCCTCTCCGGCCCCAACGGCGCCGGCAAGACGACGCTGCTGCGCATGCTGGCCGGGACGGAGGAGCCGGACTCGGGCTCGATCCGGATGGCCTCCGACACCACGATCGGCTACCTGCCGCAGGACGGCATCGTGCACCGCGGGCGCAGCGTCTACGAGGAGGTGACGCTCGCGTTCGAGGAGCTGCTGCGCCTGAAGGCCGAGCAGCACCGGATCGAGGAGCGCCTGGCCGACACCAGCCACGACGACGGCGGCGACCACGAGGCGCTGCTGAACCGCTACGCGGAGGTGATGGAGCGCTTCAAAGACCTGGGCGGATACGAGATCGACGCCCGCGTCGCCGACGTCCTGAAGGGCCTGGGCTTCTCGCTGCGCGACCAGTCGCGCCGCAGCGAGGAGTTCTCCGGCGGCTGGCAGATGCGGATCGCGCTCGCCAAGCTGCTGCTGGCGCGTCCGACCCTGCTGCTGATGGACGAGCCGACCAACCACCTCGACCTGCCGGCGCGCAACTGGCTCGAGGAGTACCTCGCCGACTATCCCGGCTCGGTGGTGCTCGTCTCGCACGACCGCTACTTCCTCGACGCCACCGTCAAGCGCATCACCGAGGTGGGGCTGCGCACGCTGAGCGACTACCACGGCAACTACTCGCACTACGTGGCCGAGCACGGCGCCCGCATGGAACGCCTGCGCGAGTCGCACCGCCGGCAGAGCGAGGAGATCGAGAAGGCCGAGGCCTTCATCAACCGCTTCCGCTACCAGGCCACCAAGGCGCGCCAGGTGCAGAGCCGGATCAAGCAGCTCGACAAGGTCGAGCGCATCGAGATCCCGCCCGAGCGCAAGAAGATCCGCTTTCACTTCCCGGATGCGCCCAGGCCCGGGCGGATCGTCCTCGAGTTGAAGGGCGCTCGCAAGGCCTACGGCGACAACGTCGTGCTGCGCTCGGTGGATCTGGCGGTCGAGCGCGGCGACCGCATCGCGCTGGTCGGACCGAACGGCGCCGGCAAGTCCACGCTGATGCGCCTGCTGGCTGGCGAGGACCGGCCCGACGAGGGCGGCCGCACGCCGGGCCACCAGGTCGTGCTCGACTACTTCGCCCAGGATCAGGCGTCGGTGCTGAGCCCCGCTCGCAGCGTCTACGAGGAGATGACCTCGGCCAGCGCCACGACGATGGTGCCGATGATCCGCAACATCCTGGGCGGCTTCCTGTTCTCGGGCGACGACGTCCACAAGAAGTGCGGCGTGCTGTCGGGCGGCGAGCGCAACCGTCTGGCGCTCGCCAAGATGCTGCTGCGCCCCTCGAACCTGCTGCTGCTCGACGAGCCGACGAACCACCTCGACCTCGACTCGAAGGAGGTCCTGCTCGAGGCCCTGGCCGACTACGGCGGCACCCTGATCTTCGTCTCGCACGACCGCTACTTCATCGACAAGCTGGCGACCAAGGTGATCGAGATCGGCGAGGGCGAAGCGCAGCTCTACCCCGGCGGCTACGAGGACTTCGTCGACTGGAAGCGGCGGCGCGCGGCGGGCGAGGCCGCTCCGCTGCCGAACGCTCCCCAGGTCGCGCCCGACGCGCGGCCGAAGCCGCTGCCGGCGGCGCAGCCTCGAGCGGCCACGCCGCCGGCGCCGAGGGCCCAGACGCCGAAGGCCGCGAAGCAGCGGGCACGCACGGCCGACGCCAGCCCGAGCGCCCCGGCCGCGGACCCGCTGGCCCCGCGCCTGCGCAAGCCCGGCCAACCCCTGGAGCGCCAGGCCCGCGAGCGGGAGCTCAAGAAGTCGAAGGCCCGCCTGGCCGAGCTCGAGAAGCGCATCGCGGAAAAGGAGCAGGCGGTGAGAGCCCTCGAGATGCTGATGGCGGCGCCCGAGCTCTACGAGGACCGCGCCCGCGCCGAGCAGGTGGCCGCCGAGCACAAGGCCCTGATGTGGGAGGTCGGCGACCTGATGAGCCAGTGGGAGATGCTGCAGGAAGGCCTGCAAGAGCTGGAGTCGGGCGCCGCGACGTAGCTCTGCTAGAGCCCGAGCGCGGCGAGCCAGCTCGTCACGCGCTCGCACACCTGCTGCTCGACCTCGGCCGCGCTCCGCCCCACGACGCGCCTGCGCACGCCGAAGGAGTGGTCGCCGTCCTCGATGCTCACGAGCGTGGCCCGCGCGCCGAGGCGCTCGATCACCGGCGACAGCAGCTCCTCGCGCGCGAAGGCGTCGCGCGTGCCCTGCACGAACAGCAGCGGAAGCTCCAGCCCGTAGAGGTGAGCGTCGCGCAGGCGCTGCGGCTCGCCGGGAGGGTGAAGCGGGTAGCCGAGGAAGACCAGCGCGTCCGCGCGCGCGAGGCCCCGCGCGACCGCCTGCGACGCCATGCGGCCTCCCATCGAGCGACCGCCGCCCACGACCCGTCGCGCAGCGAGCGCCTCGCGGGCCCAGTTGAGGGCCGCCGCCGAGCTGGCCTCGAGCAGCTCCCGCGGATCCGGCAGCCGGCGGCCGGCCTCGCTGTAAGGGAAGTTGTGCAGCACCGCGGCGCGCCCCGAGGCCGCGAGCGCTTCAGCGAGGCGGAGCAGGAAGGGCTGGCGGCGGCTGCTGCCCGCGCCGTGCCCGAGCACCACGACCGTGTCGCCGCGGCCGTGGAGCGACAGCGAGACGGGGCGGCCCGACACCTCGATGCGCTCGTCCATCGAGCCCGCAGGATACCTGATACACTCCACCACCCCAGAGGATGCCGCGAGTCCTTTTCCTCAGCACAGCCGACCCGACCCTCGATCTCGGGGGCACGGTGCTGTTCCGGAAGGACGTCGAGCGCACGCTCCACCGCGATCCCAAGGCGGCGCTGGCCGACGCCCTGTCTCGCCCGCCCAGCCTGATCCTCGTGCGCGCCGAGTCCGACGCGCCGCGCGCGTTCATCCACGACGTCAAGCGCCACGCGGAGACGCGCCGCGTCTCGATCGTCGCGCTGGCGCTGCCCGGCGTCGACGCCGCCGCGCTGAAGGCAGCCGGCGCCAGCCTGGTCCTGAGCCCGCCGATCGACCCCTTGCAGTGGGACGACCGGCTCGAAGAGCTGATGAACGAGCCCCCGCGCAAGGACTCGCGGATCCCGGCCCGCTTCGTGGTGTGGCCGCGGCCCGTGAAGGGCCCGACCGACTGCATGGCCCTCAACATCAGCGTGCGTGGCATGCTGCTGGAGGCGCTGCAGCCGCTGTCGCTCGGCACGACCCTCGAACTGCGCTTCGAGCTCCCCGGCGAGGCCCACGAGAGCGAGGTCGTCGGCCAGGTGGTGCGTCAGGCGGCGGCCCCGCCCGAGCAGCTCCTCTACGGCGTCGACTTCATCATCCTGCGCGGCGACAGCCACGAGGCCATCCAGCGCTTCGTGGAGGCGCACAGGTAGCGCGCGCCGGAGCGCGCCGCGAGGGGCCGCCTTGTACGAGGCATTCTTCGGTTTCAGCGAGAAGCCGTTCAGCCTGACGCCCGATCCCAAGTACCTCTATCGCTCGTCGCGCCACACCGAGGCCTTCGCCCACCTCAGCTTCGGCCACCGCGAGCGCGGAGGCTTCGTGTTGATCACCGGCGAGGTCGGCACCGGCAAGACGACGCTCGCCCGCTCCTTCCTCTCGCGGCTCGGCGCGGAGACGGCGAGCGCGGTCGTGCTCTATCCCGCGCTCACCTCGGCCGAGCTGCTGCGCACCATCCTCGACGACCTGCACGTGCAGCCCGCCGGCGGCTCGCTGAAGGACCTGGTGGACGCCCTGCACGGGTTCCTGCTGCGGGCGCGAGAGGCGGGCCGCACCGTCGTGCTGCTGATCGACGAGGCGCAGGACCTGTCGCCCGAAGTGCTGGAGCAGATCCGCCTGCTGTCGAACCTCGAGACCGACACCGAGAAGCTGATCCAGATCGTGCTGATGGGCCAGTCCGAGCTGGCCGAGATGCTCGCGCGGCGCGAGCTGCGACAGCTCGCGCAGCGCGTGACCGCGCGCTACCACCTGACGCCCCTCTCGCGCGCAGAGGTCGAGGCCTACGTGCGCCACCGGCTGAGCGTCGCGGGCGGGGACGGCAAGGTCGCCTTCACGCCGGCCGCGATCGCGGTGGTGCACCGCTTCTCGCGGGGCATCCCGCGGCTGGTCAATCTCGTCTGCGACCGCGCGCTGCTGGCCGGCTACGTGCACGGCGCGCGCACGATCGACCGCGGCCTCGCGCGCGCCGCCGCGAGCGAGCTGCGCTCCGGGCTGCCGCGACACGATCGCTGGCGCACGCTCGCCCTGGGCGGGGGTGTCTTGCTGCTGCTGGCGCTGTTCGCGCTCTGGTACTCGGCGGCCGCCGCGGGGCTCGTGCGATGAGCCTGATCCTCGACGCGCTGCGCAAGCTCGACCGCGAGAAGGGAGCGCCAGAGCGGGGCCTCGTGGTGCTCGGCGCGCCAGGCCCGCAGCGGCCTCGCACAGCCGGCGGCGGCGTCCTCGCGCTGGCGCTGATCCTCGGGGGGGCGCTCGGCGGCGCCTTCGCGCTCGTCTGGCTGCGCGGCCCGGCGCGGCCGGCGCCGGTCGCGGCACCGGCGCTGGAAGCAGCGCGGCCGAATCCGCCTGCTCAGCCGCTCGCTTCGCCTGCGGCCACGGCGGCGGCCACGGCTTCCCCGGCCCCTCCGAAGGCGCACGCCCCCGCGCGTCCACCCGCGGCCTCGGCCCCTGCGGCGCCGCCTCCGCCAGCCGCAGGCGAGCCGGCGACAGCGACGATCGCGGCCGCCGCTCCGGCGGCGGAACCCGCGCTCGACGATGCGGCCGCGACGACCCCGCAGCCCTCCGCGGAGTCCGCCGAGCCTCCCGCGGAGACCGGGGGCGCCGCGCCGCCCGAGCCGCGGCTCGAGGCGATCAGCGTACGCGATGGGCGGCCCGTGGCGATCCTGAGCGGCCGCCTCGTCTTCGAGGGCGACAGCTTCGACGGCGTCCAGGTGCTGCGCATCGGCGCGTCGGAGGTCGAGATCGAGCGCGACGGCCGGCGCCAGGTGCTGCGCTTCTGAGCCCGGCCGTGGCGATCGCGCTGCAGGGCGAGACGCCCGAGTCGCTGGCGCTGCGCGTGCCGGGTCTGCAGCCAGCGGTGGCGCGCCGCCTGCTGTCGCGGGCGCTCGGCCGAGACCTGCCGCCGCTCGAGGACGTGCCGGGCCTGTCGAGGGCCGTGAAGCAGCGGCTCGGCGCCGCGGCCAGCCTCGGCCGGCTGGAGCTCGTCGATCGGCGCCGCAGCGACGTCGATCCCTTCGTCAAGTACCTGTTCCGCGCGCCCGACGGCCGCGTCTTCGAGACGGTGCGCATCCCGCTCGAGCGGCCCCGCTTCAGCGTCTGCGTCTCGACGCAGGTCGGCTGCGCGCTCGGCTGCGCCTTCTGCGAAACGGGCCGACTCGGCCTGACGCGCAACCTGGAGGCGTGGGAGATCGTCGAACAGGTCCGCCACGTGCGCCGCGACTCCCCCGAGCGGCCGGTGACGGGCGTGGTGTTCCAGGGGCAGGGCGAGCCGCTGCAGAACTACGACAGCGTGATGCGCGCGGCCTCCGTCCTGCGCCACCCCTGCGGCCTCGGTATCCGCGGCGATCGCATCACGATCTCGACGGTCGGGCTGCTGCCCCAGATCCTGCGCTACACCGACGAGGGCCACCCGTATCGCCTGATCCTGTCGCTGACCTCGGCCTTCAGCGAGCGGCGCGCCGCGCTGGTGCCGCTCGGCGCCCGCTACGCCGTCGAGGACCTCGCGGCCGCCGCGCGCCGGCACGCCGCGCGGCGCGGCGGCCCGGTGCACCTCGCCTTCGTCCTGTTGGCGGGGATCAACACCGGGCCCGACGAGGCGCGCGAGCTGGGCCGGCTCTTCGCCGGCCAGGCCGTACGGCTGTCGCTGATCGACGTCAACGACCCGACGGGCCGCTTCCGCCCTCCCGACGCCGGCGAGCGCGGCCGCTTCCTGTCGGCGCTGGCCGAGCAGGGCATCGGCTTCGTGCGGCGCTACTCGGGCGGCCCCGACATCCACGCCGCCTGCGGCATGCTTGCGGCCAAGGCGCGCGGCGGAACCGCGCTCTGAGGCGCCCGCGGCCGACTCAGGGCTTCGCCAGCCAGCCCCGCAGCGCGTAGTAGAGCAGCCCCACCCGCTCGTGCAGCACGGCCGCGAACGCCGCCAGCCGCTCGTCGGCTCGCTCGAGGCGCTCGACGTCGTAGCGCGTCTCCGCCGAGGGCTGGCAGGCCACGAGCAGGCCGAAGCCCTCCAGCGCGCCGCACGCGCGCCGCGAGTGGTAGGGGTCGCTGACCGCGACCACGCGCCGCCACCCCCGCTCGCGCGCAAGCGCTGCCAGCAGCCGCGCCTCGTCGCGCGTCCGCCGCACCGGGCCGATCGCCAGCACCTCGACCCGAAGGCCGAGCCGGCTGGCGAGGGAGCGCGCGAAGGCCGCGTAGGACGGCGAGGGCGCCGGCAGCTCGCTCAGCACCAGGCGGGGCGCACGGCCCTCGGTCACGAGCGCGAATCCCGAGAGCAGCCTGGACAGCGCCGCGCTCGTCGCCTCGCCGTCCTCCTGCAGGCGCGAGGCGAACACGAAGACCGCGTCCCCTGTCTCGGGGGCGTCGCGGCGCACGAGGCCCGAGGCCAGCGCCGGCACGAGCGGCGTGAAGGCCGCGGCCAGCCAGGCCGCCAGCAGGACGACGAACAGGCCCTCGGCCAGCGCGCGCCAGCGCGACACGAAGAGCACGGCCCCGGCGAGCGCGACGACGACGGCCAGCGGCGAGCGGTCGCCCCAGTAGGAGAACAGCGTCGCCAGGTCCAGCTCGAACGCGAGCAGCCCGAGCGCCATGCCGGCGGCGGCCGTCTGCACCCAGCCGGGCCAAGGGCGCGTCCCGGCCGTCGTCGCCGTCGCCGTCCGTGCGGACGCTTCTCCGTCGCCGACCATGCGCGGGATTCTTCCACGATCCGGGGACGCTTCCGGCCTCCGCGCGCCGCGTCTCGTACAATGTTGGTATGGGAGATACGCCGCTTCCCTCGGCTCCCGTCGCGCTGCCGATGGGCGCACAGGTGGTGGACGCCAGCGCCCGCGGCCTGACGCTGCGCTGCCCTCGCCCGCTGCCGCGGCGCGCTCTGCTGACGCTCGACCTCGTGCTCGGCGCGCGCCCGATCGCGGTCACCTGCCGCGTCGCCGACTGGCGCGTCGAGGAGCCGGTGGGAACGCACCTCGTGGACCTCGAGTTCGTGGCGATGGCCCAGCTCGACCGCGACACGCTGGCCGACTTCCTGCAGGCGGTCGGGCCCGGCACGCTGCGCGTGCGCGAGCACCACGACTAGCGGCCGGGGCGGACCAGCGCCTTCACGACGCCGAGCGCGGCCATCTCGGCCAGCGCGGATGCCGCGTCCGCCAGCCGGTACTCGCGCGTGACGAGCGAGGCCCACCGGAAGCGGCGGGCGTGGCGCGCCTGCAGCGTGAGCGCGCGGTGCAGGTGCGTGTACTCGTAGCCCCAGCAGCCGAGCAGCGTCACGTGGCGCCGGTTGAGGTGCGCGTGCGGGTTCAGGCTGACGTCCCCCGCGTCGGTGTACTGGCCGACGACGACGTAACGGCCGGCATCGCGCGTCATCTCGAGTCCCTCGCGCACCGCCGCCGGGTTGCCCGAGGCCTCGATCACGACGTCGGCGCCCCGGCCCGAGGTGCGCTCGCGCACGAAGCGAACGCGCGCCTCCGGGTCCGGGCACTCGCCGAGGTCGAGCACCTCGTCGGCCCCCAGGCGCAGGGCTGCCTCGAGCCGCGCCCGCGGCGCCCCCACGACCAGCACGCGCAGCGCGCCGGCGAGCTGCGCGAAGACGAGGGCGTTCAGGCCGACCGGCCCGCTGCCCTGGATCACGACGGTGTCCCCGAGCGCCATGCCCGCTCGCTCGACGGCGTGGAAGCCCGTCGGCAGGCCGCAGCCTCCGCCCATGAACTCCTCGGCCGCGAGCCCCTCGGGCAGCGGCACCACGCGCACGCCGGGTCGCAGCTCCACGCGCTCCGCCCAGCCGCCCAGCAACCCCTCGGCCGCGGACGTGGTGATGCCGTAGACGCGGCGGCTCGGGCAGCGCGTGGCCGCCTTGGCGACCAGGCAATGCCAGCAGGCGCCGCAGGTCCCGAAGACGTCGTAGAAGGTGACGAGGGTGCCGGGCGCGATCGCCTTTCCCTCGACGTCGAGCAGGGGGCCATTCGTCTCGAGCAGCCGCCCGCAGCTCACGTGGCCCGGGATGATCGGATACGGTACGCCGCCGAGCCGGCCGTGGTAGAGGTGGACGTCGGTGCCACAGACCTCGCTGGCGACGACCTCCAGCACCCCGCCCCCGGGCGCCGGCCGCGGCTCAGGGAACCGCCGCAACTCGAGCGGACGCTGCGGACCCGGCATCACCACGGCGGCGACGTCGTTCATGCCGGCGATGCTAACCTCGCGGCATGCCAGCGAGCATCCACGATCTCGAGACCCCGGCCGTGCTCGTCGACCTCGACGTGCTCGAGCGCAACGTCGCCCGCATGGCCGGGCGCGCGCGCCAGGCCGGCGTGCACCTGCGGCCCCACGCGAAGACCCACAAGCTGCCCGAGGTGGGGCGCCTGCAGCTCGCGGCGGGCGCCGCGGGCCTCTCGCTCGCGAAGACGTCCGAGGCCGAGGTGTTCGCCGAGCACGGCTTCGACGATCTGTTCGTCGCCTACCCGGTGGTGGGCGCGGACAAGGGCCGGCGCCTGCTGGCATTGGCCGATCGCGTGCGTCTCGCGGCCGGCTGCGACAGCGTGGCCGGCGCCCTGCTGCTGACGGAGCCCTTCGCGGCCGCCGGGCGCCGTCTCGATCTCCGGCTCAAGGTCGACGTCGGCCTGGGTCGCGTGGGCGTGCGGCCGGAGCAGGCGGAGGAGGTGGCGTTGCGGATCGCGGATCTGCCCGGCGCCACGCTCAGCGGCGTCTTCACGCACGCGGGGCAGGCCTACGGCGGCGCGACGCCCGAGGCCGTCGCGCAGGTCGGCGACCACGAGGGTCGCACGCTGGCGGATGTGGCCCGGCGCCTGTGCGCGCTCGGCCTGCCGATCGGGACGGTCTCCGTCGGCTCCACGCCGACGGCGGCCCGGGCGATGCGCGTGCCCGGCGTGAGCGAATGCCGGCCGGGCAACTACGTCTACCACGACGCCACGCAGGTGTCGCTCGGGACCTGCGGGCTCGAGGACTGCGCCTTGAGCGTGCTGGCCACCGTCGTCAGCGTCACTGGCGCCGAACGCGCGGTGCTCGACGCCGGCAGCAAGACGCTCTCGAGCGATCCGCTGCGGCCGCGCCCAGGAGGCCACGGCTTCCTGCTCGGCTGCGTGAGCCGGGTCGACCGGCTGTCCGAGGAGCACGGCGTCGTGGCAGTGGCGCCCGGCGAGGCGTTCACGGTCGGCCAGCGCGTGCGGGTGCTGCCGAACCACGCCTGCGTCGTCTCCAATCTCCACGACCGCGTGGTCGCGATCCGCGGCGAACGGGTCGAGGCCGTCTGGACGGTCGCCGCCCGCGGCCGCGTTCAGTAGCCGGGTCGGCGCGCGCCGCTCGCGCCGGCGGCAGTCGAAGCGTTCACAAACGATTACTTGACTAGTCAAGTACACTCCCCTAGCCTGTCTCCCGTGGCCGCGCCCAGGAGCCGGATGCAGGACGAGATCAAGCAGCGCGTGCCCTTCCGCTCGCCCGAGCAGGAGGCCCTGCTCGGCCTGCTGCGCACGGCCGACCTGCTGCGGCGCCGGCTCGTCCAGCTCGTGGAACCGGCCGGCATCACGCCCCAGCAGTACAACGTGCTCCGCATCCTGCGCGGGGCCGGCGATCAGGGGCTGCCGACGCTCGAGATCGCCGAGCGCATGATCGAGCACGCACCGGGCATCACCCGGCTGCTCGAGCGCCTGGAGCGCAAGGGGCTCGTCCGGCGCAGGCGCTGCCCCGAAGACGGGCGCCGCGTGCTCTGCTTCAGCTCCCCCGCTGGCCTCGCGCTGCTCGCGCGCCTCGACGGCGCGATCGCCACGGCCGACGCGGAGCCCTTCGAGGGCTTCGGCGCCGACGAGACGCGGGCGCTGGTGGCCCTGCTCGACCGCGTTCGCGGCACGCTGGACCGCGGGCTCGCGCCCGCCGACCCTTCCGACGTCACGGGAACAGGAACAAGGAGACGAAAAGCATGATCCGTCGCAGCCTTCTGATGATCGCCGTGCTCGCCCTCGCCGCGGGGGCCGCCAGCGCCCAGGACACCTGGGTGGTGGACAAGCCCCACTCCGAGGTGAGCTTCCAGGTCCGCCACTTCGTGACGAAGGTGCGCGGGCGCTTCACCGAGTTCACGGGAACCGTCGTCACCCACGCGGCCAAGCCGGAGGCTTCGTCCGTCGAGTTCGCGATCAGCTCGGCCAGCATCGACACCGGCAACGAAGGCCGCGACAAGCACCTGCGCTCGGCGGATTTCTTCGACGTCGAGCGGTTCCCCGAGATCAGCTTCAGGAGTGCGGCCGTGAAGCCGCTGGGCAAGGACCTCTACGAGGTGAAGGGCACGCTGATCCTGCACGGCGTCTCGCGCGAGATCACGCTGCTCGTCAACTTCGCCGGCACCATGGTCACCAAGGGACGCGACGGCAAGGAGAGCGCCAAGGCCGGCTTCTCGATCGAGACGACGATCGACCGCAAGGACTTCGGCATCGTGTGGAACCGCGCGCTCGACACCGGCGGCGCGATGCTGGGCGACGAGGTCCAGGTCTCGATCAACCTCGAGATGAACAAGGCCGAGCCGCAGGGCAGGTAGGCCGGAAACGCGACGGGCGGCTCGCCGGCGCCAGCCGGCGGGCCGTCCCGGACGCGCGCTAGACGCGGCTCCCCGCCGCGCGCCCGGCGAGCAGCAGGCGCTCGGCGATCTCGCTGGCGTCGACCGGCCAGTAGACCGGCGGCCGGACGCGGCGCGCCGCCCCCTCGACGGCGTGCGCCGACAGCACCATCTGGCGCCAGGCGAACGGCAGCGCCTCCCGGCCGTGGACGGCGCCCTGCAGCGCGCCTGTGATCGCCGCGTTGGTGTCGGTGTCGCCGCCGCGGCGCACGCTGCGCACCAGCGCCTGTTCCGGGCCGGCGGCATGCAGCAGCTCGTGGAAGGCGTTCTGCAGCGCGATCAGCACCCAGCCTTGCGAGCCGCCGTCACAGACCGGGGCCGCCTCTCGCGCGGCCTGCAGTCGCTGGGCGACCTCCGAAGCGCCCTCGCGCTCGGCCCAGGCGAGCGCCGCCGCGTGGGCTCCCGCGGCCCCCTCGCCCGCGATCGCGCGCGCGATCGCGATGACGAAGGCCGCGGTCGCCTGCAGGCACACCGGATGCGGATGCGTCAGGCAGGCGTCGGCAAAGGCCAGTTGCGCCAGCCGCGCGGCCGGCAGCGCGTGGCCGTAGATGCCGAGCGGGCTCGCCCGCATCAGCGAGCCGTTCGCCTGCGAGTCGGCCCGCGGCCGGCCCGACAGGCCGGCGCGCGTGGTGACGCCGACGTCGAACGGTCCGCTGGCCAGCCACTCGCGATAGGCCCGCGCCGCCGCTTCCGCGTCGAAGCCCTCGCCCCCGAGGATCGAACGCGCGAGCGCCAGCGCCATCTCCGAGTCGTCCGTGGGCTGGCCCGCCAGCGTGCCCCAGACTCCCCCGTCGTCGAGCCGGCGCGGGCCATCTGCGTGCTCCGCCGCGATCGCCGCAGCGGTCTGGAACTCCACCAGGCTGCCCAGGCTGTCTCCCGCAATCTGGCCGAGCAGGCAGCCCTGCGCGCGAGAGAGCCGGCCCGCGTCGCGCTCGCTCTCGCCGCGGCGCAGCGTCACCCGCACGGCAGGCGCCTTCGGCCCCCGCCTGATCTCGGACCACGGCCGCGCCGCCAGCGCGCGCGCGACCTCCTCGCTGCCCGCGAAGGCGTAGCGCACGGCGCTCGCGCCATCGGGCCCGTAGGCGACCGGCCGGCCCGCCTCGTCGAGCAGCGCGCCGCCGGCCCCGCGCAACAGCGCGTGTCCGGCGCCGTAGTCCCAGGCGCAGGGCGCGAAGAGCGACGTGGCCGCAGCGGCCTCGCCGGCCGCCAGCATCGCCAGCCGGTGGGCGATGCTCGGCACCGCGCGGAAGCGCGCCGGAGCCGTGCAGCGCAGGTTGCCTTCCGGCGCGCCCTCCGCGCCGCTCGACGTCAGCACCACGTCCTGGGCCCTCAGCTCGCGCGGCAGCTCGGCGCTGCACGCCTCGCCGTTGCGCGAGACGTGGCGCCGGCCCTCGGCCCATGAGTAGAGCGTGCCGGACCCGTCCGGGAACGCGAAAGCATGCACGACACCGAGCACCGGGCGGCCCTCGAACGCGAGGCCGATCGAGACGGAGCTGCCGCGCGCCCCACGCAGGTAGTCGCGGGTGCCGTCGTTGGGATCGACCAGCCACACTGGCGCTCCGGCCTCGCCCGCCGAACGTCCGGTCTCTTCGCCCAGGTAGCCCCAGCCCGGGAAAGCGGCCAGCAACCGCGCCCGGATCAGGCGCTCGGCCTCGACGTCCGCCTCGGCTTTGTCCACGGCCCCGCGCGGGCCGCCGGACCGCTCGAAGTCCGTCCGGAGCAGGTCGCCGGCTTCGCGGGCGGCGGCTTCCGCGAGCTGCAGCGCGCGAGCGAGGTCGATCACTCCGCGGATTCTACGGGCGGACTCGTCGCTGACGGCGCGGCTGGCCGGAACGCATCGCAGGCCAGCACCGGCTGCGCTGGATAGCGAGCGAGCAGCGGGCAATGGATGAACACGGAGCCGCGGTCGCTCCTCACGTAGCGGGGCGGCGCGGCGCAGCGGTGGCACAGGCTGGTGGGGAACGGTATCGGCATCGGGGGCGGAGGCCTAACGGGACCGGCGCGGAGGCCGCAGCTCCTGGCGGTGCCGGTCGCGCCGAGCGAGCAGCTCGGAGGAGGTGTGCAGCTCGCCCGCGTCCTCGTCCTGCAACCCGTAGACGCGGCCGATCGCGTCCACCTGGTTCTGGTCCGGGGTGGGCGTGCTGCCCCCCGGCAGGTCCTCCCCGACGTACTCGTTCAGGAGGCCGCTGTCGTCGGGGTCGCCCGCGCGCAGCAGGTCGTCCTCGCGCGGGATCTCGTGGCGCACCCGCGAGAGCGAGCGGCCCGGCACGATCCCGGTGCGCAGCGCCTCGGCGGCCACGGCGGTCGCCGAGGACGCGTGCCGCTCGTCGCCATCGCCCGGCGCGAGACGCCGTCGATGCTTTCGTGCGACCGCCCTCGCCATGCCCGACCTCCGCCTCCTACGTTCCCTCGGCGAGCGGGCCGCCGTCAAGGCGAATCGGCAATCCGCCGGGCACCACCACGGCCTCCAGGAAGCCCGCCAGGTCCGGGTAGTCGGCGGAGGCGTCGGCCGCCAGGACCAGCGCGCCCTCGTGCCGCACCCTGCGCGCGTCGAGCAGGTGGAACAGCTGGCCGAAGCGATGGAAGGGCACCAGGTAGTCGGGCAGGCAGCGCGCGTTCGCAGCGAGACGGGCCCGCGTCGTCAGCAGGTCGGGCACGAGCTCGATGTCGTGGATCATCACGCGCAGCGGGCCGAAGACCTCGTGGCCTCCGTAGAAGAGGCCGCCCCCGAAGCGCTCCAGCAGCGCGCGGAACTCGTGTGGCAGCGGATGCCGCAGGGCGGACTCGACACGAGCCAGGTCCTCGGGCGTGGCCGGCCCCGCCAGGCTGTGGGCCTGTTCGTCCGCCTCGAGCCTGTCGAGAACCACGTCCAAACGCGCCACGACCGCCCCTCCAGAATGCGTCCTTTGCGGCTAAGTATCTCCGATCCCGAGGGGTTTCGGGCGCGCACGGGAGCGGCCGGCTGATTGTGATCGCGCCTCGCCCGCCTTACGCTTCGGCGGGGCCGCGTGCCCGCGGAGGAGGCCGGGATGGACTTGCTGTCGAAGTGGACGAGGCCGCTGGCGTTCCTGGGGCGCAACCCCGTGTCGCTCACCGGCGTGACGATCACCACGGCTTCCGGCGTGACGCTCGTCTTCTTCCTGATCCAGTCGCTCTTCGGGGGCGGCCACCACAACCCCTACGAGGGCATCTTCCTGTTCCTGGTGCTGCCCGCCTTCTTCGTCCTGGGCCTGCTGCTGATGCCGATCGGCGTGATCCTGCGCCGACGCGCCCTGCGCGCGCGGGGGGAGCTGCCGAGCGAGTACCCCAAGCTCGACCTCAGCCAGCCGCTGCTGCGCAACGCGGTGCTGATCGTCGGCGTCGCGACCTTCGTCAACGTCTGCATCCTCGGCACCGCGGGGTATCAGGGTGTCGAGCACATGGAGTCGGTGGAGTTCTGCGGCACCACCTGCCACACCGTGATGCAGCCCGAGTACACCGCCTACCTCGGCTCGCCCCACTCGCGCGTCACCTGCACCCAGTGCCACATCGGTCCGGGCGCCTCGTGGTTCGTCAAGTCCAAGCTCGACGGCACGCGGCAGGTGCTCGCGACGGCGCTCGACACCTATTCCCGCCCGATCCCGTCGCCCGTGCACACGCTGCGCCCCGCGCGCGAGACCTGCGAACAGTGCCACTGGCCGCGCAAGTTCCACGGCGACAAGCTGGTGGTGAAGACCAAGTACTCCGAGGACGAGGCGAACACGCGGCTGGTGACCGTGCTGATGATGCGGATCGGCGGGCACGAGGGCCAGTCCGTCTCGGGCATCCACGGCCGGCATCTCGCCGACGGCGAGCGCATCCGCTACGTGGCGAGCGACGAACGGCGCCAGCACATCGAGCGCGTGACCTGGATCGACGACGCCGGCAGGCCGAACGCGTTCCTCAGCGAGGCGGCGCAGAAGGACCCCAGGCTCGGCCAGGGCGAGGAGCGGCGGATGGACTGCGTCGACTGCCACAACCGGCCGACGCACGCATTCGACCTGCCGGAGCGCGCGATCGACCGGGCCCTCGAGGAGGGCCGCATCGCGCGCGACCTGCCCTGGGTGAAGAAGGCGGCCGTGGCGATCATGAAGGCCGACTACGCGTCGCGCGAGGCCGCGGGCCAGGCGATCCCGCAGGCCCTCGCCGACTACTACCGCAAGGAGCTGCCGCAGGTCTTCGCCGCCCGTCAGGCCGACGTGGCCGCGGCCGGCGCCGCCACGCGCGACGCCTGGCTGCGCAACGTGTTCCCGGCGATGAAGGTCACCTGGGGCACGCATCCGAACAACATCGGCCACGAGGACTTCCCCGGCTGCTTCCGCTGCCACGACGACGGCCACAAGGACCGCGAGGGCAAGGCGATCAGCCAGGACTGCGAGGCCTGCCACGCGATCCTGGCGATGGAGGAAGCGGACCCCAAGATCCTGGCGGACCTGGGGATGAAGTAGCCGGGCGCTGCGGGCGCGAAGGAAACGCCAGGGCTGGGAGCCACCCCGCAGATTATTCGACCCACAGGCCGTTCCCCGGGCAGGCTTGCCCCGCAAGGAGCGCGCGGGGGCCGGGAGCCAGTCTTGCAGGCACGGACGGCGAGGGGGTGCCGATGACCTGCCACACCGCCGCGAGCGCGCCCGCGCCACGTGCGGCCACAGCCTGCTTCCTCGTCCTCTTCGCCGCGAGCGCCTCGGCGGTGGCCGCCCAGGCGCCTGCGGCGCAGACCCCTGCGGCCCAGCAGCCCGCCGCCGAGGAGATCGAGACCTGCCTGAGCTGCCACGAGGACCCGTCGATCGAGGTGAGCTTCGCCGACGGCTCGAAGCGCCTGCTGAAGGTCGACTCCGCGGCGTTCCAGGCCTCGGTCCACGGCAAGCGGCTCCGCTGTACGGACTGTCACCCCGGGATGGGAGAGATCCCACACCCGGAGCGGCGCTACGAGGACGTCGAGGAGTTCCAGGCCGGCTTTCGCGAGAGCTGCAAGGCCTGCCACTTCGCGAATTACTCGCGCTACATGGACAGCGTCCACCACAGCGTGCTGGCGGGCGGTGGCCCCGCGCCCAGCTGCATCGACTGTCACGACTCGCACGCCGTGACGCCGCCCAATCAGCCGCGTACACGCATCTCCGAGACCTGCTCCGGCTGCCACTCGGAGATCGCCGAGACCTACGCGAAGAGCATCCACGGACAGGGCCTGACGGGAGCGCGTTCGGGCGACGTGCCGGTGTGCACGGACTGCCACCGCTCGCACGACATCGCCGACCCGCGCAACGCGGCGTTCCTGCTGCGGACGCCGGAGCTGTGCGGGCGCTGCCACGCCGACGCCGAGCGGATGAAGCCGTACGGGCTGTCGACGGCGGTGCTGGAGACCTACCTCTCCGACTTCCACGGCATGACAGCGACCCTGGCGCGCGGCACGACCAAGGGCGAGGAGCGGGTGACGGCCGTCTGTGTCGACTGCCACGGCTACCACGACATCTCGAAGGTGAAGGACCCGGGCTCGCACGTGCTGAAGGCGAACCTGGTCAAGACCTGCCAGAAGTGCCACCCGGACGCGACCGACAACTTCCCGGCCGCCTGGCTCTCGCACTTCGAGCCCACGCTGCAGAAGGCGCCGCTGGTGTGGTCGGTCAAGGTCTTCTACCAGATCTTCATTCCCTTCGTGATCGGCGGCCTGATCCTCCAGATACTGCTGCACGTGTGGCGCGTGGTGGTGAACCGATGAGCGGCGAATACGTGGTGCGCTTCTCGCTCCGGCAGCGCGTGGAGCACTTCGCGGTGATGACGATCTTCATCCTGCTCTCGCTGACGGGCTTCCCGCAGAAGTTCAAGGACGCCGGCTTCTCGCAGTGGCTGACCGACGCGATGGGCGGCGTCGCGCCGATGCGCTTCATGCACCGGGCCGCCGGCCTGGCCCTGGGCGCCTTCGCCGTCTTCCACGTCGCGATGCTGGTCTACGAGCTCGCCAGCCGGCGCGCGCCGCTGTCGATGGTCCCGACCCGGAAGGACTTCCGCGACGCGGTGCAGCAGCTCCGCTATTACCTGCGGCTCGCCGAGCACCCGGCCCGCTTCGACCGCTTCGATTACCGGGAGAAGTTCGAGTACTGGGGGCTGGTGATCGGCACGGGCGTGATGGTGAGCACGGGCCTGCTGCTGCTGTTCCCGATCCTGGCGACGCGCTTCCTGCCGGGCGAGCTGATCCCGGTGGCGAAGGTGGCGCACAGCAACGAGGGCCTGATGGCGTTCCTGGTGGTCGTCACCTGGCACGTCTACAACGCCCACCTCGCGCCGGACGTCTTCCCCTTCAACCGGACGATCTTCACGGGCAGGATCAGCAAGCACCACCTGCAGAAGGACCACCCGCTGGAGTACGAGCGGCTCTTCCCGGCCGAGGCCAAGCCGGGACCGGTGCCGGAGGCCGATGCCTGAGCTGCTCGCGGAGCCGCTGCTGCACGGCCTGGTGGCGGCCGTGGTGGTGGCCGCGCTGCTCCGCGTGTGGCGACTCGCCGAACCGGGCCAGCGCCTGGCCTTCCAGCTGCTGGGCCTCGCCTGCCCGCTGCTGTTGCCTCCCCTGTACGCCCTGAGCGACGGCGGCCCGCCGCCGCGCCTGCGCGACGCGCACGCGCTCTACGCGCACCAGCGGCTCGCTTCGCTGCGCCTCGCCGGCGCCGGCGCGGACCTCGTCGTGCTCGGGGGTCTGGCGCTCGCCGGCACGGCGCTCTTCGCGCGCGACCTGGTGCCGCTGCTGCTCGACCCGCTGCGCCGGCGCGCGCTGCGCCTGCAGGAGCCGTCCGGCGCCGACGCGGGCCTGGTCGAGGAGGTGGCGCTGCTCGCGGGCTGCCTGCGAGCTCCCACGCCCGCGCTGCGCATCGTCGAGTCGCCGGCGCCCCTGCTCTTCTGCCGCGGGCTGCTGCGGCCGGCGATCGTCGTCTCGCGCGGCCTGCTCGACGACTTCGACGCCCAGGAGCGGCGGGCCGCGCTCGCGCACGAGGTGGCCCACGCCGCCTCCCGCGACCCACTGCTCGGCTGGGCGCTGCTGGTGGTGCGGGCGCTGCAGCCCTGGAACCCCGGCGTGCAACTGCTGGCACGCGCCGCGCTCTCGGAGATCGAGCGACGAGCCGACGACCGCGCGGTGGCCGTCACGGGGCAACCGCTCGCGCTGGCCGCTGGGCTGGTGAAGGCCTATCGTCGCGGGCACGGCGCCCGCGCTCAGGACTGGCCGGTGCCGGGTCTCGACGGCGCCGTGGGCGTCTGGCAGCGCCTGCACGCCGAGGCGCTGGCGGCGCGCTGCCGGCGCCTGCTCGATCCCACCGGCGCGACCGGCCTCGCCCGGCCGGCGCTCCACCTCGCCGCCACGGCTGCCGGCCTGGCGGGCCTTCTCTTCTTCGTGGTCTGAAGCGATGCCGAACGGCGTCGGCGCGAGCCTGCCCCGCAGCCTCTGGGCCGTGCCGATCGTGCTGCTCTCGGCCGCCGGCGTGCTGCGCGCGCTCGACGAGATCCCGCTGCTGCTGACGGGCGGCAGCCGCGAGTTCGTGCGCCACGCAAGCCTGGAGCAGGCCGAGGCGGGCCTGCGCGTGATGTTGCTGCTGCCGGCCTTCTTCCCCGACGACCTTCTCTGGCCGCCCGCAGGGATCGCCTCCGCCGGCCGGCCGGTGGTCGTCTGCATGAGCTTCCGCTCGCGCGCCGACGGCAGCGAGCGCATGCGCCTGTGCCAGACCGCCGCCACGCGCGCCGAATGGCCGGCGGAGCTGCTGCCGCCCCCGAGCCGCGTGCTGATGCAGGAGACCGTCGCCTTGCCGCTGGCTCCGGAGACCGCGCGGCTGCTGACGCTGCGCATGGGAGACGCGGGCGTCTGGAGCCAGCTCGAGTGGGAGCACGCGGAGCGCCGGCTGCTGCTTCGCTTCCGCGGCTCGCGCGAACGCGCGCTGCGCCTGGCGGCGAGCCTGCGCCGGGTGCGCTCTTGAGCCGCCCGCTGGTGCGCGGCCGCTTCCGGCGGCACGGCCTGCCCCGCCGCCTGGCGCTGCTCGTGCTCGTCGGCCTGGCGGCGCCCACGGGCTTCGTGGCCTTCGCCGCGCTGCGGGCGCTCGACGCCCTGGGAAGCGAGATCCTGGCCGACCGCCAGGGCATGGCGACCAGCTTCGCGGCGCGCTTCGACGCGGCGATCGAGGAGGACCTGGCGACGCTCGGACGCGTCGCCTCGGAGCCGCGCTTCGATCCCGAGGACGCGGACCCCGCGCCCGAGGTCACCGCCCTCCACCGCGCCTGGCTGGTGCGCCGGCGCCACGACGGCGCGCTGCTCCTCGACGCCGCCGGGCGCGCGCTCGCGTGGGAGCCGGCGGACGCGCCGATACCCGACGCCGACTCGCCCGCCCTGCGAGCGGCTCTCGCCGGCAGCCGGCCGCTGGCCACGAGCGCGATTCCCACCTCTCGCGGACCCCGCGCGCTGCTGGTCTCCCCGCTTTCGGACTGGCGGGGCCGCTCGGGCGTGTTCGCCGCCTTCACCCTCCAACTCGACGAAGGGCCCTGGCTCGGGCTCCTGCGGCCGGTGAAGCCGCGGCCGGGCCTCACCGCGTCGCTGCTGGACGCCCAGGGCCGCAGCCTGGCCGCGCTTCAGCCGCCCGCCGGGCCGGTCGCGGCGCGCCCCGACGACGTCGTCGCGGAAGCGCCGCTGCGCGCGACGCCCTGGCAGGTCGTCGTGCGCCAGCCGCGGGACGTGGCCCTGGAGGCGCTGGTCGCAGCCCGCCGGCAGTTCGCCTGGCTGGTGCCGATCGCGCTGGCCCTGGCGCTCGCCTTCGGCCTCGGCGCCGCCCGCAGCATCACGCAGCCGCTCGCCGCCCTCGACGAGGCCGCCGGACGCATCGCCCGCGGCGACCTCGAGGCGCCGGTGCCCGACCTCGGCGAGGACGAGGTGGGACGCCTCGGCCGCTCGCTCGACGAGATGCGCGGGGCGCTGCGCCGCTCGCTGGCCGAGGTGGTGCAGGCGCGCGACCAGCTCGAGGAGCGGGTGCGCGAACGCACCGCGGAACTGCGCGAGCTCTACCGCCAGCTCAAGGAGCACGACGAGGCGCGGGGCCGCCTGCTGCAGAAGGTGATCTCGGCGCAGGAGGAGGAGCGCCGCCGCATGGCGCGCGAGCTGCACGACGAGACCTGTCAGACGCTGACGGCGCTGGTGCTGGCGATCGACGCCGCCGCCGCGCGGGCCGACGCGGGCGCGCCCAGCCCGCGCGCCGACGTCAAGGCGCTCGCCACCAGGGCGCTCGACGGCGTGCACGCGCTGATCTTCGACCTGCGCCCTTCGGTGCTCGACGACCTCGGCCTGCTGCCCGCGGTGCGCTGGCTGGGAGCGCGGCACCTCGAGTCGCACGGCGTCAGCGTGCGCTGCGAGTTCGTCGAGCTGCCCGAGCGTCTGCCCCCCGAGCTGGAGACGGCGCTCTTCCGCGTGGTACAAGAGGCGCTGGTGAACGTGGCCCGCCACGCGCAGGCAGAGACCGTGCTGATCCAGATCGCCCCGCGCGAGGGTCAGCTCGAGATCGAGATCGAGGACGACGGCCGCGGCTTCGCGCCGGAGGAGAGCGCCGTGCCCGACTCGAGCGGGCGCGGCCTGGGCTTGCTCGGCATGCGCGAGCGGATCGAGCTCCTCGGCGGCCGCCTGCAGGTGGACTCCTCGCCCGGAAACGGGACGCGGGTGCTGGCGCGGGTGCCGTTGCCCCCCGGGGAGGCCTCCGTTTGAGCCGCATCCGCGTCCTGATCGTGGACGACCACGCCATCCTGCGCGACGGCATCCGGGCGTTGCTGGACCTCGCCGAGGACATCGAGGTCGTGGGCGAGGCCGCCGACGGCGCCGAGGCTCTCGAGGCCTGCCGCAAGCTCGAGCCCGACGTCGCCCTGATGGACATCGCGATGCCCGGCCTGGGAGGGCTCGAGGCGACGCTGGCGATCCGCCGCGAGCTCCCCCGCACCCGCGTGCTGGTGCTCACGCAGTACGAGGACCGCGAGTACGTCGCGCGCTTCCTGAAGGCGGGCGTCTCGGGCTACGTCCTCAAGCGCGCCGCCGGCGCGGAGCTGGCGGCCGCCATCCGCAGCGTCCACCGCGGCGGCCTGGTGCTCGACCCCGGCATTGCCCGGGCGGCGCTCGACGAGGCCCCGCGCGCCGGCGACGCCGAGGCCATCCAGGACCCCTACGAGACGCTCACGGAGCGCGAGAAGCAGGTCCTGAAGCTGGTCGCGGAGGGCTCCTCGAACAAGGAGGTCGCCGACCAGCTGGGCATCAGCGTCAGGACCGCGATGTCGCACCGCGAGCACGTGATGGAGAAGCTCGGCGTCCACAGCCGCACCGATCTCATCAAGTTCGCACTCCGCAGGGGAGTCATCCAGATTTGAGTCTGGGGGGCGCTGCGCCGCGCCCCCCAGGCCCCCCTCCGCTCCGCGCGAGTGAATCGCGCTGCGCTCCGAGCCCGTACCTCGGGCTGCGGTGCGCCGCGCCCCCCAAGGCCCCCCTCCGCTCCGCGCGAGTGAATCGCGCTGCGCTCCGTGCCCGTAGCTCGGGTTGCGGTGCGCCGCGCCCCCAGGCCCCCCCCTCCGCTCCGCGCGAGTGAATCGCGCTGCGCTCCGTGCCCGTAGCTCGGGCTGCGGTGCGCCGGTGCTCAAATGCGAAGGCCACCGGGTTTTCCGGCGGCCATTCGCGTCTCGGGACGGCTGTGCTTGCGCGCTAGCTCTTGCGGCGCTCCTCGATCTCCTTCTCGATCCCGTCGAGCGCCGTCTCGGTCTTCTTCGCGTCCTCGACCTTCGCCTCGCCCTTCGCCTCGTGACCCTTGCGGCTCGCGAAGTACGCCTCGCCAGGCCGCCACGAGGGAACCAGCGTCGCTCCCACCGCCAGCGCCGCGCTCTTCGTCCCCTCCACCGCCAGCTTCGCCAGGTGCTTCAGCACCAGCGCAAACCCGATGAAGGGCAGGAACATCACGAACAGAGCCCCCATCACCGGAGCCGCCGCCAGCATCCCGATCGTCGGGATCCGATACAGCACCTCGGAGGCATCGCCCGGAAGCACGCCGCCCTCGCCGCTCAGCGTCACGATCTCCCACTCCGCCGCGCGCCAGTAGAACCCCGCCTCGACCTTCGTCCCGCCCTTAATCCGCTTCATGATGCCCTCCTGGCGTCGTCCGTCTCACTCCGTCCTGACACCAGCAATATGCGCCCTCGCTCGAGAAGCCACCATCGGGAGACCACCCGACTGCGATCGGTCGTTTTCCCGAGACGAGCCACCAGAACGCCGGAGATGGGGTTTCGGTGTCAGCGTTGGTCGCTTTGCTCGGTGATGGGCCTGCGTCATCATCGACCCCCCACCCCTATCCCCTCCCCACGTACGGGGGAGGGGGAATCACTCGCGGGTCGCGCCGCGACCTGACGGGGCGTCGCGACCCGCTGCGTCTGCGAGCGGCGATTCATTTCGGGGCTCAGTAGCGACCGGCCGGGGCGCACCGCACCCGAGCGAGCTGCACCCGCGACTAACGGGCGCGAGCGCAGTCGAATTGGCCAGAAGGGAATCTCGCTCGGGCCCTTGGCGCTCGGTCGTGCGGCGGCCAGCTCAGGCCTGCGTCATCGACCCCCCACCCCTATCCCCTCCCCACGTACGGGGGAGGGGGAATCACTCGCGGGTCGCGCCGCGACCTGACGGGGCGTCGCGACCCGCTGCGTCTGCGAGCGGCGATTCATTTCGGGGCTCAGTAGCGACCGGCCGGGGCGCACCGCACCCGAGCGAGCTGCACCCGCGACTAACGGGCGCGAGCGCAGTCGAATTGGCCAGAAGGGAATCTCGCTCGGGCCCTTGGCGCTCGGTCGTGCGGCGGCCAGCTCAGGCCTGCGTCATCGACCCCCCACCCCTATCCCCTCCCCACGTACGGGGGAGGGGGAATCACTCGCGGGTCGCGCCGCGACCTGACGGGGCGTCGCGACCCGCTGCGTCTGCGAGCGGCGATTAGCCAGAAAGACCAAGCGGCAAGCGCTACGGACCGCGCGACGAAACGGGATTCATTCCCGCGAAGGCGCGGGGGGTTCCAGGGGGCGCGACGCAAGCCCCGGCAACGGCTACGGACCGCGCGACGAAGCGGGATCCACTCCCGCGAAGGCGCGGGGGGTTCCAGGGGGCGCGACGCAAGCGCCCCCTGGCTCAATGAGGACGCAGCGCAGTCCCGCCTGAGCTACGGACGCGGAGCGGAGCGCGACTCACTCCCGCGCAGCGGAGGGGGGTCTGGGGGGGCGCGGCGCAGCGCAACCCGACCCACGGGCTCGGAGCGAAGCGCGATTCACTCGCGCGGAGCGCAGGGGGGGTCTGGGGGGCGCGGCGCAGCGCCCCCCAGACTCAACTAAGCAGCGCGAAGATCGTGAGCGCCACCATGATGAGGCCCGTCCCGATGCCGACGGTGCCGAGCGCGCGGCCGCGCACGAGCTTCTTGCGGGGCGCCGGCGGCTCGAGCAGCATGGCCAGCGTGCCGGCCTTCTCGTGGCGCTCGTACTCGGCCGGGTGCTCGTGCTTCATCTCCTCGAGCGAGAGCTGGCCTGTGAACATGACGTCGTCCATCGGGAACTTCTCCGGGCGCAGGTTCTCGTTGAAGAAGTGCACGGTGAAGATGAACACCATCGCCAGCAGCGCCTCCTCGCCGTGCACGAGGAAGGCGACGTTGAAGACCCAGCCCGGCAGGAAGCCCGCGAAGAAGGAGGGGAACCACAGCATCAGCCCCGAGGTCCCGATGATGCCCATGCCCCAGAACACGGCCCAGTAGTCGAACTTCTGCCAGTAGGTGAAGCGGTCGAAGCGCGGCCGCTCGCCGAGGCCCAGGAACCAGCGCATGTGCTGGGCGAGCTGCAGCACGTCCTTCGGCTGCGGCACGATCGACTCCGGGCCCCACAGCAGCGACAGGTCCCCCCGCGCGTAGACGCGGCGCACGACCTGGAACACGTGGAAGGCGAAGATCAGGATCAGCGCCGTGCCGAAGAAGCGGTGCAGCCGGCCGGTCACGCCGTAGCCACCGAACAGCGCCGACATCGCGCGCGCCCAGCCGGCTTCCGAGAACAGCAGCGGCAGGCCAGTCAGCGACAGCCCGAGGAAGCAGGCGGCGAGCCCGGCGTGCGTGCGGCGGGCCTGCCGGTCGAAGCGACGGACGAGAAGCTCGCTGTTCATCGCCTCACTTCCCTTCCGTGCGGGCCGCCCGCTGCCGCAGCGAGCGGGTCAGCCACAGCGCCGTGTGCAGGCCGAAGAACGAGAAGACGCCGATCAGCAGCAGCTTCATGAAGCGCGCCGTGTAGTGGAGGATCAGCCCGCTCTCGGGGTCCTCGGGGTCGGCGTGCGGGTTGTACTCGGCGAAGCTCGCGGTCGCGCCGGCGTGGCAGCGCGCGCACGTGGCCGCCCGGTTCGCCGCGTTGACCTTCGAGCCCGGATCCGAGCCGGGCCGGATGTCGTGGTTGCCGTGGCAATCGCTGCAGGTGGCGACGCGCTCGTAGCCGAGCTTCGTCACCTTGCCGTGGAAGCCGTCGCGGTAGGTGCGAATGCGCGCCTCGTGGCAGGTGCCGCACTCGCGCACGACGTCGAGCCGCCAGGCCGCCACGTTGGTCAGCCGGATGCCGTGCGAGCTGTGGCAGTCGGAGCAGACCGCGGCCCGCCGCCCTTCCTGCACGCGCGCCCAGTGGACGCTCTGCTCGTAGGTCTGGCGGATGCCCTGGTGGCAGGCGCCGCAGGTGGCCGGCACGTTCGCCGAGTGCACCCTGGAGCCGGCGTCGGCCACGCGCAGCACGTCGTGGGCGCCGTGGCAGCTCGCGCAGTTGGGCGCCACCACCAGCCCGGCCTGCTTCAGCGCCTTCGCGTGGATGCTGTCCTCGTAGCTGCGCATCGCCTCGGCGTCCTTGCCGTTCGCATGGCAGCGCTCGCAGGTCGCCGGCACGTTGAAGTGGTTGGTCCTCGAGCCCTTGTCCGCCGCGGGCAGCACGTCGTGGCCGCCATGGCAGTCGGCGCACTGGGCGTGCGGGCGGCCTGACTTGGACTCGCCGTGGACGCTCGCCTGCCACTTCTTGCCGGCTTCCTCGTGACAGCTCGTGCAGGCCGGCGGCGCGAGCTTCTCCTCGTGGGGAAACTCGGTGACCTTGGCGAGGTCCGCGTGGCAGTCGGTGCACGCCAGGCCGGCCTGGCCGTGGATCGACTCCTTCACCAGGGCCTGCTTCGGGTCGTCGTGACAGGCCAGACAGTCTTCGTCCGTCGGGGGCGCCGCCAGCGCCGTGCCCGCGACGAGCAGCGCCGCCGCGGCGCAGGCGAGCAGGGCGCGGCCAGGGTCGTACGACGCTCTGGTTCTCATTCGGGGCAGGTTCCTCTCAGGGGTCCTATTCGCCGCTGCGGGAGCGCACGTCCTCGATGGCATCGACCACCAGCGACAGATAGGCGTCGAGGCCGCACTCGGCCCGGTCGCGCAGGGCGCAGGTGCCGTCCGGCCTCTGCTCGCGGCAGCGCGAGCAGACCTCCTCGCGCAGAGCGGCGACGTACTCGTCGAGCCGAGGGCTCTTGGTCTCGAGCACCGCCTTGACCAGGTTGGGCAGATGGGAGTCGATCGCGCAGCTGCGCGCCGACAGGCCGCAGCTTCCGTCGTCGCGGCTGTCGAGGCACACGGAGCACACGCGCCTGCGGATCTCCTCCCGATACTCGGCGTAACGGTCGTCCTCTCGTGTTTCGGCCATGACGACCTCCCTCGGCCCGGTCCTCTGCGGCGGACGCCGACCTCCTTTGCAAGTCGGATACCTGGATAGGGCCGCATCCTAGGCCCAGTCGGCCGGCAAAAGGCACGAAAAAGCCGCGCGAGCGATCCTGCCCGCCGCAAGACCTTCGGTCGAATCGGTCGCCGCGGGCCCCTCAGCCCCGAAACGAGGCGTCCCGGACGTGGCACGGCGCTTGTTAACTGACCGGTCAGGAGGGAGCGTTAATGGCACATACCGCGCCGGTCCCACCGCCGCTCCTCGGGCAGGGTGCGAAGCAGGCCTCCCAGCCACGCGCCGAGGTTCGCTTCGATTCCCTGGTCCTGACGGCGCCCGAAAGCGTCGCCAAGGAGCGCGCGGCGACGCTGACGCTCTCGCTGATCATCCACGCATTGCTCGTGGTCGCAATCATCCTCATTCCGCTCCTCACCTATGACGCCCTGCCAGCCCCTGGCGATGCGCTGCGCGCGTTCTTCGTGGCGCCAGGCCAGGCGGCTCCTCCTCCGCCCCCTCCGCCCCCCCCTGCTGCCGGAGTCCGGCCCGTCGCGCGGACTCCGGTGGCGGCCCGCCCCGCTGACCAGAGCAACGACTTCGTGGCGCCCGTCGAGATGCCCGAAGAGATCAAGCCCGAAGAGGGCCTGGACCTGGGCGGCGTCGAGGGTGGCGTGCCGGGCGGAGTCGAAGGCGGCATCCCGGGCGGAGTCGTGGGCGGCATCGTGGGCGGCATCCCCACCGGCGCGCCGCCGCCGGTGAAGGCGGTGCGCGTGGGCGGCAACGTGAAGGCGCCGAAGCTGGTCCACCAGGTCCAGCCGGTGTACCCGGACCTGGCGATCCAGGCGCGCCTCAGCGCGCTGGTCATCATGGAAGCGCTGGTCGACACCGCTGGCCGCGTCAAGACGGTGCGCGTGCTGCGCGGCGCGCCGCTCTTCGACGACGCCGCGATGGGCGCCGTGCGGCAGTGGCGCTACCAGCCGCTGCTGCTGAACGGAATCCCGACGGAGTTCATCCTGACCGTTACGGTGAACTTCAACCTGGCGACTGCGCCGAGATCGCCGCAGTCCTGACGGCTGGCGTTCCGCGAGGAACGCGAAGGAGAGAGACATGCCGAACGTCGCTCTCGCTCCGAAGGGTCCGAAGCCGGAGCACCCCGAGCCGGCTGTCTCGATCCGGGAGCTGCTGTTCCCCTGCGACATGTCCCCCGAGTCGGAGCGCGCCTTCGAGCACGCGCGCTTCCTCGCGGAGAGCTTCGGCGCCAGGCTCACGCTGTACCACGCCGTCGAGGTCCCCGACCCGAGCTACGCGCATTGGGCGTTCAACCGCGGGCGCGAGATCTGGACCCACGTCGAGCACACCGCCCGCGAGCTGATGCAGCGCAAGGCCGACGCGCTGAGCGTCCGCCACGAGGTGCAGGTCGAGCGGACGTCCTCGGTGCCCGAGGCGCTGCTCGCCTACATCCGCTCGCACCAGCCCGACCTGACGGTGATGGCGACGCACGGACGCGAGGGCCTGCGCCACTTCCTGCTCGGCAGCGTCACCGAGTCGGTCTTCCGGCACTCGTTCCGGCCCGTGCTGTGCGTGCGCGAGGCCGCGCACGGCGGCACGCTGCCCTACCGTCGCGTGCTGGTGCCGACCGACCTGAGCCTGGCCTCCCGGCTCGCCTTCCCGATGGCGGCCCAGATCGCGCATCGCTTCTCCGCCGAGGTGCTGGCCGTGCACGTGGTCGGCAGCACCAGCACGGCCGCGACCGAGGTGCCGTCCGAGGCCTGGCTGTGGAAGTTCTACCAGGCCGAGTTCCCGGACGTCCCGGTCACGGCTCAGGTGCACGGCGGTCCGGTGTGGCAGCGCATCGTCGAGACGGCGGCCGTCGAGAAGGCCGACCTGATCGTGATGGCCACACGCGGCCACGACAGCCTGGCCGATCGCATGATCGGCAGCAACACCGAGCGCGTCGTCCGCCACGCCCCCTGCCCGGTGCTCGTCGTCTAGCCTCTCTCTCGTTCACGTTCACGTGGACGTTCACGTGGACGTTCACGTTCACGTCCGTAGCCGGTCCCGCACACGTTCACGTTCACGTGCACGTGCACGTTTCACGTCCGTAGCCGCCCTGCCCCCGTTCTAGTCGTCCACGAGCACCCCGGGCCGCGTGTTGCCCTGCGCGATCTCCTCGACCGGCGCCGCCTCGCCGCTCTCCCTCAAGAAGGTCGCGCTGAGCGTGACGTCGTACTCCCAGTATTGGCGGGGCGTGCTCGAGCTGACGTCGAACTGGTCGCTGCTGCCGGCCACGGGCGTGAAGTAGCGGCTGGCGTCGGCATCCACGAACGCGATGCTCTTGATCTTCCAGCCGGGCGAGAGGCACTTGAACCTCAGCCGAGCCGGCGCGTCCTTCACGCGCACGAGGCCGACGGGCGGCTCCACCTTCTTGGTCCCGCCCTTGGTCTTGTAGACGCGCAGAATCAACTCGTTGGCCGGCAGCGTCATCATCGCCTCCTCTCGTTCGCCGTCTCGCCCGCTTTCGGACCGGCGCCGGCGGAATCAGGCCGGCGAAACAGAGGATCCGCCCGCAGAGCCGCGAGGCCGGGGTCGCGCTCGATCATCCCGACCGAGTATCCGCCCTCGAGCGCGCGGTTGACCCAGCGCAGGGCGAGCGCTCGCTCGCCCAGGACCTCGTACACCGAGCCGGCCGCCTGCATCACCTCGACGTCGCCGGGAGCCAGCGCCAGCGCCTTCGCGAGCAGCGGCCGGGCGCGAGCGCCCTCGCCGAGCTGCGCGCGGCACTCGGCGAGCGCCACGAGCGCTTCCGCGTCGCGCGGGTTGACCGCGAGCTGCCTCTCGGCCAGCTCCGCCGCGCGGCGGTAGGCGGCCGCCGCCTGCTCGCGCTCTGCGGGCACCCACTGGCGGGCCGCGCCCAGGAAGCGCCACACGCGGTAGTCCCGGTCGTCGAGCGCGAGCGCCTGCTCGAACGCGCGCGCCGCTCCCGCGTAGTCCCCGCGGTCGAAGCGCAGGGTCGCGAGGTTGGCGGCGGCCGCGTAGGTCGGGCGCAGCGCCAGCGAGCGCTCGAGCACCCGCAGGGCCTCCTCGACCCGCCCGGCGCTCTGCAGCACGCCGCCCAGGTTGCGGTAGCCGCGCTCGTTGTCCGGCGCCAGCGCGATCACGCGGCGGAACGCCTGCTCCGCCTCGTCGTAGCGCCCACGGCGGAACAGCAGCGTGCCGAGCGCGTTCCAGTTCCCCCAGAAGCGCGGGGCCCGGGCGGCCGCCCTGCGGTAGGTCTTCTCGGCCTCGTCGAGCCGGCCCAGCGCCTCTTGCGCCTTGCCGAGCGCACGCAGCGCGTCGCCGCTCACCGGGTCGAGCGCGAGCGCCCGCTGCAGATCCTGCACGGCCTGCTCCGGCTGCCCGGTCGCCGTGTGCAGGAGGCCCAGCGTCACGTGGACGGGAGCGAGCAGGTCGTTCAGCGCCAGCGCCCGCGCGCACGCCTTGCCGGCCAGCTCGACCGACTGGGGATCCCGCGTCAGGCGATAGCGCAGCGCGTGCGCCTCCGCGAGCCCCGCGTAGGCCAGGGCATAGCCCGGGTCCTTCTGGATGGCCGACTGGAACGCCGAGATCGCGAGACCCAGGCTCTCTTCGCTCTCGTAGCGCTGCAGGTGGCCGCGCCCCTGCACGTAGATCTCCCAGGCGCTCGCCACCGTGGTGCCGCCCGCGGCGAGCACGCGCTCCGCGTCGGCGCCGAGCTCCACGTCGAGCATCTGCGCGGCGCGGCGGACGATGCCCTCCTGCAGCGCCCGCAGCTCGGCGAGGCGGCCTTCGACTCGCATGCTCCGCAGCGGGCGGCCCGTCGCGGTGTCCACCAGGTTCGCCGCGAGCTCGAGCGCTTCGCCGGAGAGCTGGACGCTGCCGGTGATGACGAGGTTCGCTCCGAGCAGACGCCGTGCGGCCGCCGCGCTCTCGACCTGCGCCGCGCGCACGTCCGCGGCCGGCACCACGGAGAGCGAGCCCTCGAAGCGCTCGAGCTGCTTCAAGCCGGTCGTCAGCGTGTCGACGAGCCCCTCGCCGAAGGCACGGGTCGAGGCCTCCCGCGAGAGATCGGCGAAGGGCAGCACGGCGAGCTGCCGCTGGCTCGGCAGCGGCGGCGGAATCAGCCGCTCGATCGGGCCACGCAGGACGAAGCCGGCGAGCGCCAGCGCGCCCAGCCCGGCCAGGGCGAGACGGGCGCGCGTCCAGGTCCCGCGTGCGGCCCCCACGGGCTCCAGCTCGACCCCGCCCGAGGGCGTGCGCGTCTCCTCCAGGCGCTCGCGGAGCTGGCGCAGGTCGCGCGCCAGGTCGAGCGTCGACGCGTAGCGCTCGGACGGCGCCTTCTCGAGGCAGCGCTCCACGATCCAGCGCACGGGCGGCGGCACGGAGGGGTTCTGCGCGGCGATCGGCTCGGGCTCCGTCTCGATGATGGCCGCGAGCGTCTGGACGGGGGTCTCGCGCCGGAAAGCGCGGCGACCGGTCAGCATCTCGTACAGGATCGAGCCCAGCGAGAACTGGTCGGCCCGATAGTCGACCCCGACGCTGCGCGCCTGCTCAGGGGACATGTAACCGGCAGTGCCGAGAATCGCCCCGGAATGCGTCTCCGGGCTGGGCAGCCGGAGGTCGGTCTCCGTGGGCGACTCCGGGTCGGCGGGTGAAAGCGACCGGCTCGTGCCCGCGAAGTCGGGCAGCAGCTTGGCGAGCCCGAAGTCGAGGATCTTCACGAGGCCGTCGTCGTGCGTGACCATCACGTTCTCGGGCTTGAGGTCCCGGTGGACGATGCCGGCGGCGTGCGCCTTCGCCATGCCGTCCGCGATCTGCACCGCCCAATCGAGCACCTTGCGCGTCGGCAGTGGCCGCTCCGGCTCCATCAGCTCGCGCAAGGTGTGCCCCCGCACCAGCTCCATCACGATGTAGGGCACGCCGTCGGCGGTGCCGATCTCGTGGACGGTGACGATGTTCGGGTGGTTGAGCGCCGAGGTGGCCTTGGCCTCCTGCTCGAAGCGCGCGAGGCGCGTGCGGTCGGCCGCGACGGAGGCCGGCAGGAACTTGATCGCCACCTCGCGGTCCAGACGCGTGTCGCGGGCCGCGTACACGTCGCCCATGCCGCCCGACCCGAGCTTCGCCCCGATCTCGTAGTGAGCGACCCTGCGGCCAGTCTCGGAGGACAAGATCAGCCAGCCTGTCTCGTGTGAGAGGTGCGGTGCGCCGGAAGGCTATTCCCGATCCGCCGGACGTTCAAACGTCCACGCGCGTCGCTTTTCGTTCACGTTCACGTTGACGTTGACGTTCACGTCCGTTCGTCGGAAAGCCCGCCCCCGATTTGCTCTACCTTCTCGGCTCATACCGCATCGCCACGGCTCCCGAGCCGAGCTCCAGCCGGCTCACGAGCTTCAGGTCGACGGACTTCGATAGCCCCGCGAACAACGTCGGCCCGTGGCCCACCAGCCTCGGGTGCACCACGAACTCGTACTCGTCGATCAATCCCAGCTCCGCCAAAGCAAAAGGGAGCTTCACGCCTCCCACGTACAGTCCCTTGCCCGACTCCCGCTTGAGCTGCTGAACGGCCGTTCCCAGATCCCCGCGCACGAGCTCCGCGTTCCAATCGACCCGGTCCAGGGTACTCGACACGACGTACTTCTTTGCCGCGTCGATCGTCCGGGCGAACGGCATCATCCAATCGGCCATCCAATCAGGCCTCACTCCCGTCCGCGCCGGCGGCCGCCACGCTGCCTCCATCATTTCGTAGGTCACCCGGCCAAAGACGAGGGCGTCGGCCCGGGCGATGATCTCGGCCGCGTGACGATGCAACTCTTCGTCCGCGGGAATTGCACGATGATCGCAGCACCCGTCCAATGTGACGTTGATGGAATACCGAAGCGGTCGCATTCTCAAGAGTACCGCCGATGACGCGCACCGCCCACTGCACGTTGAGGTCGATCGTTCAGGTTCGCAGCCGCTGCCGTCGGCCGCGCGCTCTCTAGCGTCGCTTCTCGTTGCTGGGGCCCTCGAGGGCGTCCAGCTCGGCCGCGGCGCCGGCGTGACCGGGTTGCAGCTCGAGCGCCTTCCGGAACGCGGTTCGGGCGCGGGCGACCAGGCCAGCCTGCTTGTAGAGCATGCCGAGGAAGTGGTGCGCCTCGACATTCGTCGGATCCTCGTGCAGGGCGCTCACCACCAGCTCCTCCGACCGCTTCAGCCATTTGGGGTTCTTGGCCATCGCCTGCGCCATCAGCAGCAGGAGCGCCACGCGCAAGCGGGAAGTCACCGGCTCGTCCAGCAGGGGCTCGAGGAGCTGCACGACCTCCCAGTGCTCCTGCGCGGCGAAGTGCCGGCGCGCGGTTCGAATCGCCGTCTCGACGCGCAGGTTCCGCTGCTCCTCGGACTCGGGCGCGGGCCTGGGGGCGGGTTGCTCCGCCCCGTGTGCCTCCACCGCGGCCACGGGCGTGCCCTGGGCGGCGGAGGGCGGCTTCATGCGCTCGCTGGCCTTTCGCGGTCCCAGGCGGCTCTCGTATCTGCCACGCTTCTCCGGATCGCGCAGCACGTCGTAGGCCTCGCCCAGGCGCACGAAGATCGCGCTCAGCTCACGCTCCAGGTCCGCCAGCGCCGGATCCCGCGCGGCGTCCGGGTGATACCGCTTGGCGAGGCGCAGGTAGGCCTCCTTCACGTCGGCCTCGCGCGCGCCGCGATCGATCTCGAGGAACTCGAAGTGGTTCCTGGTCGTGATCGACCGATAGGCCTCGAGCAGCTGCATCCGGCGTTCCTCGAGCGCGCCGGCCGCCGACGCCGCGCCGACGGCTGCTGGCTCCGCCGCGGCCGCGCTGGCAGGCTCGTCCTGTCGCGCCTGGCGTCCGACAGTGGGAGGCTTCGTCGTCGGCACGCGCCGCGCGCGGCGGGTCGTCTCGGATTCAGGCACCAGCCGGTCCGGCGCCGTCCTGCCGACGAACTCGACGCCCAGGCGCGGGATGCGGTCGGGACCGACGAACGAGTTCCGCACCACCGCCTCGGTCTCGAAGTCCCCGCCGATCTCGCGCAGCGAGATCCTCTCGCCCGGCTTGACGTCGGTCATCGACGTCAGCACGCGGGCTCCCCCGCGGCTCACGTTGTCGGCGACGGTCCGCTCCTCCTTCTCGATCGAGCCGTCGGCGCGCAGGCGGCGCAGCGAGATGTCGACCGAGATCGGCAGCCGCGTGTCCCGCCGTCGCTCGGCTCCGCCGACGGGCACCGAGCCTGGAGTCGACGGCAGGGGCGTGGCCGGCACGCGGCGCGGAGTCGCTCCCGGAGGCGGCCCCGAAGCGGCCCGGCCCGAGCCCGGGCGCAGCGTCTCCACCCGCTCCCCGTCGGTGAGCACGAGGCGGTCCGGAGCGGTCCGGTCGACGAACTGGAGGCCCACGCGCGGGATGTGATCGGGCCCCACGTAGGCATGGCGGACCACCGCCCTCGCCTCGAAGTCGCCCCCCGCCTCCTTGAGCATGACCTCGTCGCCGGGCGCAAGGTCGGGCACCGAGGTCATCACGCGCGCCCCGTGGCGGCTCAGGTTGTCCGCGACCGTGCGCTCCTGATGCAGGATCCCGCCCGTGCTGTCGAGGCGGCACAGGAACACGTTGACGTGGATCTCGAGGCGGTTCTGCGCGCGGCGGTCCGGGGCGTCGGCCAGCCGCGGCTGCGGGGTGACGACCGGCGGCGTCGCGATCGGCGCCGCCGCGGCTGGCGGAGCTGCGACGGCCGGCGGCTCGGCGTCGGCGTGACGCTGGGCCTCCTTGATCGCCGCGTACAACTCGCCCACCGCCTGGTAGCGCTGGCCGCGCTCCTTGGCGAGAGCTTTCTGGAGAACCGGGACCAGGCTGCGCGGAACGCGCGCGCCCGGCGGACCGTCGAACGGCACCGGCTCGCCGATCTGCTTGAACAGCGTGGCCATCATGTTCTCGCCGCGGAACGGCACCTGGCCCGTGAAGAGCTCGTAGATCACCACGCCGAGCGTGTAGATGTCGCTGCGCGCGTCGAGCTTCTCGCCGCGGCACTGCTCGGGGCTCATGTACTCGGGAGTGCCCATCACCTCGCCGGTCGCGGTGTGCCCCTGGCCCTCTCCCTTTGCGATCCCGAAGTCCATCAGCCTGACGACGCCCGAGGGATCCCTCATCGCGTTCGGCGTCTTCAGGTCGCGGTGGATGATCCCCATCTCGTGGATGGCCTGCAGGCCCTTGGCCAGCTGCAGCGCCGCCGAGTAGGCCTCGGCGGGGGGCAGGCCGTCCGGCGAATGGGCCAGGCACTGCTTCAGATCCTGGCCCTCGAGCAGCTCCATCGAGATGAAGCTGGTGCCGGCGTCCTCCCCGTAATCGTGGATCCGGCAGACGTTGGGATGCGAGACCCTCCGCGCGAGCTTGATCTCGGACCGGAAGCGCTCCGCCATCGCGGGCGTGGCGGCGAGCTCGCCCCGCAGCACCTTGATCGCCACGACTTCGTCGAGCATGCGGTCGTGGGCGCGGTAGACCATTCCCATGCCGCCCTTGCCGACGACGCCCTGGACCTCGTAGCGCCCCGCGATCAGCGAGCCCTGGGTGAGAGCGCCCAGGGCTCGGCCGCACGTGAAGCAGGCGTCGGCGCCTGCGCTGTTCTCGGCCTGGCAGCTGGGGCAGATCAAGTCGGGGAGATGTGGCACCTGTCGGGAGCGTGGGGGCGCGTCCCGAGGAATCCACGCGCATGATAACAGCGTGGCCAGCTTCGGCCGATCAGGGCGAAGGCCGCGCCCCGTTCGCATCGCGCAGCAGCACGACGCCCAAGGAGAGCGCCAGTGCCAGCAGCAGCGGCGCCGTGCCGACGCCGGGGAAGTACCCCCCTCGCGAGAGCGCGAGAAGACCGTGCCCGATGCCGTTGCCGGTTTCCAGCACGACCCAGAACCAGGCCCAGCCCCGCCACGAGCGGTGACCTGGCCACACTCGGGCCCTGCAGCACCAGACGCCGAAGAGAACCACCGCCGCGTTCGCGAGGGCGAACCCCACGCTCGGATCGGTGCTCAACAGCCCGCTCACGAAGCGGGCCGGAGCCAGCACGTCGTAGAGGCGGAAGACGTACTCCTCGACCGAGTGCGCCGCCTGAGCGGCGATCAGCAAGGCGAACACCCCCGGCGCGCGCAAGCCCATCCCGTGCCTCACCCGGCCCTACTCCGACTCACCCCCGGAGGCGATGGACCAGGCGGCGAATGATCTCCTAGCCATCCCGCACGCAGCGAACCGAAAACCCATGCTGCGGATGCTGCGGTGCCCGCCGCAAGGCAGCGGCACCTACCACTTGTGACGTTCGACGACGTCGTCCATACTCCCCAGCCGTTACCGCGCCGTCGTCCGCATACCAAGCCGATAGCCCACGAGCGAGACGAGTTGGTGCCCGACGTACATCGTGACGAGAGAGCCAGACAGTCGGCTCGGCGTCGGGCGCGTCAGCCAGGCGAGCACAACCCACGCACCGAAAACTACGTCAACTTGGTCCAGCACGTGAAACCCCAAGCCGCGGATGCCACTCGCCTGTGCACCGGGCGGGATGCCCGCACGTCGCTTCAGAAAGCTGTTGGGCAACTCGGCCAGCATGGCGGCAGCGCCCACGAGCGCGCCGACAAGCGCCAGCCTGGGAGGCCCGGCGTGTGCGAGAGAGAGCAGCGTCGGGTTGAGCAGCGTGAAGCCCACGGCCGTGCCGAAGCTGACGCAGACGATGCCACGATATGTCTTGCTATGGCCGAACCACTCGCGCGCGATTGGCACAGCCAGAGCCCGCAGCATGCCGGATCGGATGCAGAGCCCATGCGCGAGGAATCCGAGGAACAATGGTGCGACGAGGATCGCGCCCTGACCGAGTTCAGTCACCATCGCCTGCGTCGTTAGCCCCCGTCGCCCTGCCAGCAGTCGTCGAACACCGGCGTTCAGCTGCGAAACACGACTCAACCACGCCGGGCTCGCGAAGCGGGCTTCCCTACAGTGATTGCCCCGCGCTTCGTCAGCGCATGCTGGGCCGCGCCGTCGCTCTCCGCCAGTGATAGTGCTGTCTACTGGGTAGACGGCGGTACCCAACTCGGCACACGAAAGCCCACTCCTTGTCTGCCAAACACCGCTCCGAGAACCTCTGGAACCCCCGTCGACGCCGCAACCAAGCCCGCCCCAAGTCGATCGCATGCAGCGAGGTATGCGTCACGCGGCCGGTCCACTCCGCGTTCACCCGCCGTACGCAGAACACTGCGGATCAGCTGCGAGGGCCGCGCCGGCCGTGAGCCATCGCGGACCTCGTCAGCTGCATCCGCTTGTTGGGCTGCACTCATTCGAACTGTCCATCGAGTTACCTTGCGCTCAGGTGCGCGATCCAAGCGGCTTGGCAGGTTCTAAGACTCTCTTGCGTGTCCTCCCGACACTCCGACGACCCTGGTGGGCCCGCGAGCAGCAAGCGAGCCGCTTGCCCGATGGTGTCTGGGCTGTAGTGCGCGACCAGCTCGAAGGCCTCCCCCCGATTGAGCCAATAGAGTCTTGCACGCGACTCCAGTGCGCTGTCGTTGGTGAGAGCGCACACCAAGGGCCGCACAGCATCTTGGCCAAGCAGCCTCAGTGAATCCAGAGCAAACTGGGCCGCTTGAGCCTCATCGCTGGCTAGAACGTGGATCAGGCTTCGGGCGTGACGTTCACTCGCGGAGGCTGGGTCGGCTTCGCAGGATTGATGGAGCACCGGGCTCACGGCTGCTTGAGGCGCCGCCCCGTGCGCGCAACCGCCCAGAACCGCCGCCACCAAGCTGGTCGCAAGCCTCATCCGTCCGCTCGCCTCATCTAAACGTCAGCCCTACAACGAATCGACTGACAAGACAATCCCATTGGTACTGCGAGCGAAGAGGGAAGTTCTTGAAGGGGCATGCTCTCGGCGGTATCCCTCGATCGCCCGAAGGCGTTGGCTAAGCAGTGTATCGCCGTTACCGCTGCGAAACGGTGTTGAAACGATACATCGACGCCTGTCATCGGTCGCGCGCGGAGAACCGCCGCATCAGGCCGACGAGCATCGAGACGATGCGGATCAGCAGCGACCGGCCGCGGCGGTGGTCGGCTGGGCTGACGAGGCCGCGAGCCAGGAGCAGGTCGAGCGCGGCGCCGGACTCCGTGGCCGACCCGCGTGCTATGGAGAAGAAGTGGCATTTCTCGGCCGGAGACGTCCGTCCGGCACCCTCGGCTGTGTTCAGGCAAACGCTGACGGAAGCGCGGTCGAGCTGGTCGCGCAGCGCTCCGAGGCCCTTGCCTCGGCAAAGGCGTGCGGCAAGTTGCTGGAACTCGATCGAGACGCGATAGGCATCGAGCCGATCGTGCTCCAGCCAGGCGTCAGGCTGCTGCTCGTGGTCGTGAGTAGGCGCCGGGGTCGGGCCGGCGAGAGCGACGGACACGCCGGCGAAGGCGGGGCCGGCCGCGCGACCGGCATCGGGCTGGGCCATCTGGAACCTCCGTTCGGGCCGGCGAGGGCCGGCCTCTCACGAAGGTGGAGGCCGGCCCGAGCGGAACGAAGGTCACAGCAAGGCCGGCGACGCCCCGCGCAAGCATCAGGCACGCGCCGTGACGCCGCGGCAGTTCAGGCTGTTGTGTCCCGAGGCGGGTAGCGGCGGCGCGCCGCGTGCAGCGAGACCGTCAGGGCGTCCTCACGGCACCCCAGTCACGCACCGTTGGTTCGTTCACGTCGTGCGTTCACGTTCACGTTCACGTCCGTAGCCAGCTGCCCCCGTGACGTTCACGTGCCCGTTCCTCGTTCACGTTCACGTCCGTAGCCGGCCGCCGCCGTTCGCTCAGCCCGCGATCGCCGCCCGAATCACCTTCCCGAGCCGTTCGACTCCCTCCGCCGCCCGCTCGGGGCTGCAGTAGGAGAAGTTCATCCGCAGCGTGTTCTCTCCGCCGCCGCAGGCATGGAAGGCGGAGCCCGGGACGAAGGCCACCTTCTCGCGCAGCGCGCTCTCGAGCACCTTCGCCGCGTCGAGCCCCGAAGGCAGCGTGACCCACAGGAAGAGCCCTCCCTGCGGCCGCGTCCAGCTGACGCCCTCGGGCATGTGGGCCGCGAGCGCGCCGAGCATCGCGTCGCGCCGCGCGCCGTAGACGCTGCGGATGCGCCGCACGTGGCGGTCGAGGAAGCCGCCGCGCGCGGCCTCGTACGCGACCATCTGGTTGAAGGTCGCCGTGTGCAGGTCGGCGCCCTGCTTCAGCAGCACCAGCCGCTGGATGACCTCCTCGGGCGCCACCACGAAGCCGAGCCGCAGGCCCGGCGCCAGCACCTTCGACAGCGTGCCGAGATAGATCACGCCGCCGCGCAGCGAGCGCTCGCGATGGCCGCAGCCATGGACCTCGGCGTCGATCTGAACGATCGGCGGCACGTTGACTCCCTCGTAGCGCAACTGGCCGTAGGGATCGTCCTCGAGGATCGGCACGCCGTAGCGGCCGGCCAGCTCGACCAGCCGCCGGCGCCGCTCGAGGCCGAGCGTGACGCCCGCGGGGTTCTGGAAGTTCGGCAGCACGTAGACGAACTTCGGCCCGCGGCGCAGCGCCTCCTCCAGCCGCGAGACGTCCATGCCTGCGTCGTCGAGCGGCACCGTCAGGAACTCGGCCTGGTAGGCGCGGAACGCCTGCAGCGCGCCGAGGTAGGTGGGGTTCTCGACCAGCAGGTGATCTCCCGGGTTGACGAACAGCTTGCCGATCAGGTCGAGCGCCTGCTGCGAGCCGGAGGTGACCAGCAGGTTCTCGGCGCCGACGCGGATGCCGTAGCGCCCCAGGTGGCGCACCAGCAGCTCGCGCAGCGGCCGGTAGCCCTCCGTGGGCCCGTACTGCAGCGCGTGCGCGCCGTGCTCCTGCAGCACGCGGTCGGCCGCCGCCTGGATCTCGGCGATCGGGAACACCTCCGGCGCCGGCAGGCCGCCGCCGAACGAGATCACGTCCGGCTGCTCCGTCAGCTTCAGCAGCTCGCGGATCAGCGAGCCCTTGACGCCGGCGCAGCGCTGCGCGTACCGCTCGCGCCAGGGCGTGTCCTTGCCCAGCTCGAGGGGAAGAAGCTCGCTGGTCGCCGCCATCTGCCACCTCCTGGGCGCCGCGGGGCGCCCGGAACAGGCCCTAGAGCAACCGGCGCCGCCGCGCGGCCGCGCGCAGCTCGTCGCGAAACGCCGGGTCCGCCACCTCGATCAGCGCCAGGGCCCGCTCGCGCAGGCTCTTGCCGTGCAGGCGCGCGATGCCGTGCTCCGTCACCACGTAGTGCACGTCGGCGCGGGAGGTGACGACGCCCGCGCCCTCGTCGAGCGCGTCGACGATGCGCGAGAGCCTGCCTCCCTTGGCCGTGGCCGGCAGCGCGATGATCGGCTTGCCGCCCTTGGAGCGCGCCGCGCCGCGGATGAAGTCGAGCTGGCCGCCGAAGCCGGAGTAGACGCGGCGGCCGATCGAGTCCGCGCAGACCTGTCCGGTCAGGTCCACGGACAGCGCGGAGTTGATCGCCACCATCTTGTCGTTCTGCGCGATCACGAACGGGTCGTTGACGTAGTCGGACGGGTGGAACTCGACGAACGGGTTGTTGTCGAGGAAGTCGAAGCACTTGCGCGAGCCGAGCACGAAGGAGGCGATGATCTTGCCGCGGTGCAGCGTCTTCGCCTCGCCGTTGACGACACCGCCCTCGAACAGGTCCACCAGGCCGTCCGAGAACATCTCGGTGTGGATGCCGATGTCGCGCTTCTCCTTGAGGAACAGCAGCACCGCGTCGGGGATCTCGCCGATGCCCATCTGCAGCGTGGAGCCGTTCTCGATCAGCTCCGCGATGTGTGCGCCGATCGAGCGGGCCACCTCCCCCACCTGGCCGGCCTCGGGCAGCTCGCGCACGGGCCTGTCCACCTCGACCACGTGCGTCAGCTTCGAGACGTGGATGAAGGCGTCGCCCAGCGCTCGCGGCATCTGGCGGTTGACCAGCGCCAGCACCACACTCGCCCGCTCGGCCGCCGCCTTGGTGCACTCGACGCCGACGCCGTAGGAGCAGAAGCCGTGCTCGTCGGGCGGCGACAGCTGCACCAGCGCGACGTCGACCGGCAGCTCGCCCGTGCGGATCAGCAGCGGGATCTCCGAGAGGAAGATCGGGACGTAGTCGGCCCGGCCCTCGTTCACCGCCTCGCGCACGTTGCCGCCGGTGAAGAGCGCGCGGTGGCGGAACGACTTCGCGTAGCGCGGCTCGACGTAGTCGGCGTTGCCGAAGGTCAGCAGGTGGCTGACCCCGACGCCCTCCAGCTCGCCGGCGCGCCCCACCATCGCCACCACCAGCTCCTCGGGGTTGTTGCAGCCGGCGTGCACCCACACCTGCTGGCCGGAGCGAATCGTCTTGACGGCTTCCTCGGCGCTGGTGACCCGGCGGCGGTACGTCTCGGACCAGTGCACGCTCACTCCCCCGTGCCGCCGGCCGCCAGCAGGGGCGTGTAGCCCAGGCCGAAGGCGCGCGCCAGCGACTCGCGCGTGCAGTGGCCCCGGTGCAGGTAGGTGCCGCGGCGCAGCTCGGGCAGCCCCGGCAGCGCGCCCTCGAAGCCGTGGTCGGCGACGGCCGCCAGGTAGGGCAGCAGCACGTTCGTGAGCGCCAGCGTCGCCGAGCGCGCGGCGACCGAAGGCAGGTTCGGCACGCAGAAGTGCAGGATGCCGTCGACCTCGTAGGTCGCGCTCGGGAACGCGGTCGGCCGCGAGGTCTCGAAGCAGCCGCCCATGTCGATCGCCAGGTCCATCACCACCGAGCGCGGCTTCATCAGCCGCAGCATCTCCCGCGTCGCCAGCACCGGCGCGCGCTCGCCGTGCACCGCGACGGCGCCCAGCACAAGGTCGGCGAAGGACAACGCCTTCTCGATGTTCGGCCGCGTCGAGAGCATGGTGGTGGCCGCCGGCCCCAGCTCGACGCTCGCGTCGCGCAGCCGCTCCAGGCTGCGGTCGAGCAGCGTCACGTCGGCGCCGGCGCCGAGCGCCACGCGCGCCGCCGCCCGGCCCAGCACACCCGCGCCGAGCACCACGAAGTGCGCGGCCGGCACGCCCGGCACGCCGCCCAGCAACAGGCCCTTGCCGCCGAACTCGTTCAGCAGCAGGCCGGCGCCCACGGTGACGGCCAGGGCGCCCGCGATCTCGGACATGCTGGTGAGCACCGGCGCGCGCCCGTGGTCGTCCTCGATCGCCTCGAGCCCGACCACCGTCACCTGGCGCTCGAGCAGGGCGCGGATGTCCTCCGGCCGCGCGGCCGCCAGCGCCCAGAAGGCGAACACGACCTGGCGGGGCTGCAGCAGCGCGAAGTCGCGCGGCTCGGGCGCGTGCACCGAGCCGACCAGCTCGGCGCGCGCGAAGACCTCCATGCGCGAGAAGGCGATCGTTCCGCCCGCCGACTGGTAGTCCGCGTCGGGGTGGCCCGCGCCCGCGCCGGCCCCGGTCTCGACGAACACGCGGTGGCTGGCCTGCACGATGGCCTTGACCGCGGAGGGTGTGAGCAGCACGCGGTGCTCTCTCTCGCGCGTCTCGCGTGGGATTCCGATGTCCATCGGCTGCGCCTCCTCGTGCCGGAACCTCGCCCGCGGGCTTTGCCGCGGGCCTCTCGCGCGCCCGCAAGGGGCCGCTTGCCGTCGTCGGCTAGCGAGCGCGCAGGCGCGCTTCGATCGCCTCGACGACCTCCTGGACCTTCCGGCAGCGGTCGCAGGCCATGTGGGCGTTGTCGCAGGGCACGCCGTCCGCCTGGGCCTCGGGGCAGCCGGGGCTCGCCACGTAGTCGAGCAGCTCGCCGACGAAGCCGAGCGCGCGCTCGCGCAGCAGGCTGGGCGGGATGTCGCGCAGCTTCTGGACGAGCAGCCACTCCTCGTCGTCGAGCGGGATCATGAACGGCTCGCTGGCAGTCGCTTGAGCCCTCATCGCAGTCACCTCGTCGAAGCCGGCTCCCCCGTCAGGCGGCGAGCACCGCCTGGCGTCCGCGCTCGAAGGCCTGCTCGTTGAGCGGGATCAGCGCGGCCTTGCCCCCGAGCGCCGCGCGCAGCGCGTCGAGCAGGCTCTCGGCCGGCAAGAGCCCCGTCGCCGCCTGCAGCGCCCCGAGCGCCACCACGTTCTTCACCATCACCTTGCCCAGCTCCTGCGCGATCGCGGCGCAGGGCACGCCGATCTGGCGCACGCCCTCCGGCGCCTCGCCGGGCTCGAGCACCACGGACGAGTCGTACAGGATGACGCCGCCCTTCGCCACCTGGCGCTTGAACTTCAGCAGGCTCGGCGCGTTGAAGGCGACCAGCACCTGCGGCTCGGGCGCCGCGGGCGAGAGCACCTCCTCCTCCGCGAGCCGCACGTCGGCATAGCTCGTGCCCCCGCGCGACTCGGGGCCGTAGCTCGGGATGTGCGTGGCGTCGAAGCCCTCGTTGATCGCCGCGCGCGTCACCAGCAGCGCGGCCGTCTGCGCGCCGTCGCCGCCGGCGCCGGCGAACTTGAGGCCCACGTTGGGGCCGAACGCCGCGCGCGGGAAGCCTGAAGCGTGGCGCTTCGGAGGCTCCTGGTCGGCCTCGAGCGCCTCGACCAGCCGCGCCGGGTCGTAGCTCGGCCGGGGCAGCGCGATCGGCTCGCGCGCGACGTCCTTCTTCACGCCCAGCGGGAACACCGGCAGCATCTGCTCCTTGACCCAGCGCTCGGTCTGCGAGGGCGTCAGCTTCAGGTGCGTCGGACACTCGGCCAGGATCTCGACGAAGGCGAAGCCGCGGCCCTCGACCTGGAGCCGCAGCGCCTTCTTGACAGCCTTCGCGGCCTTCACGCGCTGCTTGGCGTCGAAAAGCGCCACGCGCTCGACGTACATCGGGCCGTCGATGCCGGCCACCATCTCGGACATCCGCAGCGGCTGGCCCATCAGCGGGTTGCGCCCGTAGGGGCTGGTCGCGGTCTTCTGGCCCATCAGCGTGGTCGGCGCCATCTGGCCGCCCGTCATGCCGTAGATCGCGTTGTTGACGAACAGCACGGTCAGCGGCAGCCCCAGTTGCGCCGCCTGCAGGATCTCGGCGAGGCCGATCGAGGCGAGGTCGCCGTCGCCCTGGTAGCTGACCACGATCGAGTCGGGGTTGGCGAGCTTGTGCCCCAGCGCCACCGCCGGCGCGCGGCCGTGGGCGGCCTGGGAGTTGCCGACGTCGAGGTAGTAGTGCAGGAAGACGCTGCAGCCCACCGGCGAGATGGCGATGGTGCGGTCCTGCACGCCCAGCTCCTCGATCGCCTCGGCGAGGTACTTGTGCACCAGGCCGTGGCCGCAGCCCGGGCAATAGTGGGTGCTCTGGCCCTTGAGCCCGCGGCCGTGGTCGTGGCGCAGGAAGCGCTGGTAGAAGACGCTGGTCACGCGCGGCCTCCCTTCAGGACGGCGTCCACGATCTCGCTCTGCTGCGGCAGGACGCCTCCCATCCGCCGCACCGACTGGATCGGCAGCCCGGCGCCGAGGCCGGCGTGGCTCAGCGCGAGCCGCAGCTCGTCCTCGAGCTGGCCGGGGCTCGCCTCGACCACGACGATGCGCGAGAGCTTCTCGAGCCGCCGTTCGAGGAAGCGGATCGGGAACGGCCACAGCGTGAGCGGGCGGAACAGGCCGGCGCGCACGTTGTGCTCGCGCAGCGACTCGACGGCGCCCTTCGCCATCCGCGCCGGCGTGTTGCAGGCGATCAGCAGCACCTCGGCGTCGTCGCAGCGGTAGAGGTCGGCGCGCTGCTCGCGCTCGGAGATCGCGCGGTATTTCTCGCACAGGTGCTCGTTGTGGGCCTCGAGATCGGCCTCGCTCAGCTCGATCGAGTTGATCAGGTTGCCTCGGTGCGCCGCGTCGCCCGAGACGGCCCAGGGCGCGAGCCCCGGCCTGGTCATCGCGGACGGCAGCTCGACGCGGCCCGTCATCTGGCCGAGGTAGCCGTCGCCCAGGATGATCACGGGGTTGCGGTAGCGGAAGGCCAGCTCGAATGCCTCGATCGTGAGGTCGAGCATCTCCTGCGGCGTCGAGGGCGCCAGCACGATCGCGTGGGTGTTGCCGTGGCCCAGGCCGCGGCAGGCGAGCTTGATGTCCGACTGTTCCGGCGCGATGTTGCCGAGGCCGGGGCCGCCCCGCATGATGTCGACGAAGACGCCAGGCACTTCGGCGCCGATCATGTAGGAGAGGCCCTCCAGCATCAGGCTGAAGCCCGGCGAGGAGGTGAAGGTCATCGAGCGCAGGCCCGCGCCGCCGCAGCCGTAGATCATGTTGACGGTGGCCACCTCGCTGACGGCCTGCAGGAAGGCGCCGTCGAGCTTGGGCAGCAGCTTCGCCATCAGCTCGGCGCCCTCCGTCGAGGGCGTGATCGGATAGCCGAAGAAATGCCGGCAGCCGGCGAGCAGCGCGCCGATCGCCGAGGCGTAGGTGCCCTTCACCACCAGCGGCGGCAGCTTCGGCAGCGCGAGCCGCTCGTCCGGGATCGCCGCCGGTTCCTCGGGGACGGGACGCCGGCCGAACAGCGCCTTCGGATCGTGGACCTCGAAGCCGCCGGAGGCGTCCGGCAGGCCCTCGGGCGCGAGGCCGTAAGGCTCGGGGCAGGCTGCGAAGCAGAGACCGCACGAGGTGCACTCGTCGAGGTGCAGCACCACCGGGACCAGGCCGGTTCCCGGATGGATCTCGTGGCCCGGCTCGATGCAATGGTGCGCGCAGGCCTCGATGCAGCGTCCACAGCCCTTGCAGTACTCCGGGACCAGGTGGGGCTTGGCGCGCGCAGGGGCACTCACAGTCGCCATCGGCAACCTCCGCCCGCCCCGAGCCTGCAAGCACGGGACCAGCGGCGGGCGCGCGCCGCGCTCGCCTAAGTCCCGCTGTTTCCGCACCTAGCAGCGGAGCCGGCCAGGTCGCGCCACGAAAGGGACGCCGCGGTCGAGCTCGCAGCGGCAAAACCTGCGTGCGGCCGCCAACTGCGTGCCTGGATCGGACTTCTCAGCCTTTGCGGCGCGCTTCCGCCTCCGCCAGCCAGCCGCGTCGCAGCTCGCCATCGGGGATGCTCGAGAGGTAGGGCTTGATGTCGAGGATCGGCGTGCCGTCGAGCATGTCGATGCCGCGGACGTGCAGCCGCCGGCCCTCGCGGGAGACGAGCTCGACGACCGTCAGCCCGATCGGGTTGGGCCGGCGCGGCGAGCGCGTCGCGAAGACGCCGTGTGGCCGGTCGTCGGTCGGCGGCGCGCCGAGAAGCTCGACCGCCCCGGCGCGGTCGAAGACCCAGATCACGTAGAGGTGCGAGAAGCCCTCGATGTCGGTGAGACCCGGCTCGAGATCCTCTCGCAGCTCCAGCTTGCCGACCGCGTCGTGCCGGGCGCCGGGGCCGCGGGGGATCTGGTCGATCCTCAAGTAGGGGCTGCGTACCCAGCCGACCGGCGTCATCGGGATGGTCGTGTCGTCGAGGCTTCGCATGTGGTCATTCTGCTTCACTCGGGGCCGGGGAGCGAACGCAGGATCTGCGTTTCTTTGAGGCAAATGCACTAGGAAAGGCGCACGCCTCGGTCGCTTCGGTCTCTTCACCTTCGAAATCGGGGCGCCAGCGGCCGGCACGCGAGTTGCCAAGTCGACTCTCGTCCCGCCAAGGAGGCGTAATGGAGACCGACGTCCGCAAGAACCCGGGGCTGCTCAAGCTCGACCTCTACTGCAAGGGAATGCGGGTGGACGACTCCTGCCTCGTCGAGGAGGACGGCGGGCGCCGCATCCTGCGCACGCGCGCGGGCCTCGGCAGCGGGCTGGAGCTGCTCTTGCCGGGCGGGCTGTGGACGAACGTCCCGGTCGCGGAGCCCTTCGCCCGGCGCTCGCCTTACGTGCTGAAGCGCGTGAAGGAAGGCTACTGGCTGTTCCGCGAGGAAGAGCTCGTCGCGCACGTGCAGCTGGCGCCGCGCCCGGAGTGGTACGAGCAGAAGACGAGCAGCGGCAAGCTGATGACGCGCGTGGGGACGCTGCAGGGAACCTACCTCGGGGTGTATCCCGCGAAGGTGTGCGAGTACTGGACGGAGCCGGTCAAGGCCAACTGCAAGTTCTGCTCGGTCGGGCTGAATCTCGGGATCGACGACGCCGACGAGAAGAGCCTCGACGAGGTGATGGAGGTCGTCTGGGCCGCGCGCCGCGGCTCGGGCATCACCTACATCGATTTCAATACCGGGCACTACCAGGGCGAGACCTACCTCGACATCCTCGAGCCGTTCATCCGGCGCATCAAGCGCGAAACCGGCCTGCTGGTCGGCGTGCAGACGCCGCCGCACTCCGACCTCAGCCGCTACGACCGGCTGCGCGAGATGGGGGTCAACCGCGTCTCGTTCTGCTTCGAGATCTTCGACTCGAAGGTCTTCAAGGAGGTCTGCCCCGGCAAGGACCGCGAGTACGGCCTGGAGCGCTACCTCGAGGCCGTGCGCTACTGCGCCAGCCTGGGCAAGCAGGGCCCGCTCTCCGAGCCCTGGGTCACGAACGGCGAGATCATCGTCGGCCTCGAACCGCCGGAGTCCTCGATCCGCGCGATCGACTGGATCACCTCGGTCGGCGCGATCCCGACGGTCTGCGTGTTCCGGCCGCTGCTGGGCACCGACATGCAGGACGCCGAGCCGCCGAAGACCGAGGACGTGGTGCCGGTGTTCCGCGCGCTCTACGAGAAGTGCATGGAGCGAGGGCTGCCGATCGGCTGCGCGCCGAACATCCACGTCAGCCTGGTGATGCTGCCGGAGGAGGCGCGCTGGCTGTCGGACAGGCGCTACCCCTTCGGTGAGCTGAAGCTCAAGCTGATCTCGAAGGCGCTCGGCTTCACGCTGGGCCGGCGCATGCGGTCCGCCGAGGCGACAGCCGCGTCAAGCGCGGCCTGACGGCGCGACGCAAGTGCTGCGTCGGGACGATCACATCACGCAGTTCGTGCGTGAGCACCGGCAGAGTGTCAGCAATGGTATCCAGTAAAGATAAGACCCATCAACGAGATAGACCGCGCCGACCCCGCCTGGTGCAGAAATTGCCGCAGGGGAGTACCATGGCTCGTCGCCTCGCCATGCCCGAGTTCGAGCTGAAGGCCGCCTACGAGGAACGGGTCCGCAAGCTCCAGTGGGAGCTGGCACGGCGCGACGTGCGGCTGGCGATCCTCAGCCGGGTGGCGGCCCGCGTCCACGGCGAGGACGACGTCCCGCGCATCCTCGACGTGGCCCTCGACGAGCTGCTGAAGGGCCTGGGCCTGACGACGGCCTGGGTCTTTCTCGGGCAGGACAAGGACCGCAGGCTGGAGCTGGCCGCCTCGCGCGGCGTCGCCCCGCGCTACCTCGCGGAGGTCGAGGCGAACGGCCTCGAGGAGTGCCTGTGCCCCGAGGTCTTCTGGTCCGGGCACACCATGCTCGCCCGCAACACCACGCAGTGCCCGCGCATGCCCCAGCTGGTCGAGGGCCTGCAGCAGCCGGTCGCCCACGCCTGCGTCCCGCTCCGCTTCGAGGACGAGACGCGCGGCGTGCTGAACGTGGCGGCGCTGCCCGGGCGCCACTTCGAGGACGACGAGCTCGCCTTCCTCGAGACCGTCGGACGCCAGATCTGCCTGGCGGTGGAGCGCTCGACCCACCTGCGCGCCGAGCGCGCACGCATCCACGAGGCGCGAGCGCTCGCCTCGATCAACCGCGCGATCGGCTCCTCGCTCGACGCGGCCGTGGTGCTGCAGGCCGTCGGCCGCACGGCGCGCGAGCTGCTGGCCGCCGACCGCGTCCAGATCATGCTGGGCGACGACGAGCGCGCGCTCGCCGTGGCCCACGTGGACGGCTCGGCCCACCCCGAGGTGCGCGAGGGCCTCGTCTACGACCTGGTCGAGCTCGACGCGCGCCTGCTGCGCCACGCCCTCGCGCACTGCGGCACCTTCGTGGTGGAGGACTGGCGCGTCGACCCCCGCGTCAACCAGGAGCTGGCGCATCGCTGGCAGATCGCCGCCGCCATCGTGACCTGCCTGCGCGTGCAGGACCGCCGGCTCGGCCTGCTTCTCGTCTCGCGTCCGGAGCCGCACCGCTGGCCTCCGGAGGCGGTCGAGGTGACCGAGGCGCTCGCCAGCCAGGCCAGCGTCGCGCTCGAGAACGCGCGCCTCTACGAGGAGGGCAAGCGCGCCTACCGCGAGCTGAAGGCGGCCCAGGACCGCATCATCCGCACCGAGAAGCTGGCGGCGGTCGGCACCTTCGCCTCCGGGCTTGCTCACGAGGTGCGCAACCCGCTCAACTCCGTGGCGCTGCAGCTCTCGTTGCTCGAACGGCGCACGGCGCCGCTCGAGCCGAAGCTGGTGGGCGAGGTGAAGGAGCTGATCGCGATCATCCGCGAGGAGGTGCGCCGGCTCGACCGCCTGGTCAGCGACTTCCTCGAGTTCTCGCGCGCGAGCCGCGTGCAGCTGCGCCCGACCGACGTCGACGCGCTGCTCGACGAGGTGGTGCGGCTGCTGCGGCCCGAGGCGCGCGAGCGCGAGGTGACGCTGCGCCGCGAGCAGATCGGCGGACCGGCGCCCGAGACGCGGATCGACTCCGAGAAGATGAAGCAGGTCGTGATCAACCTGGTGCGCAACGCGATCGAGGCGATGCCGGCGGGCGGCGCCGTGACCGTGGAGAGCGGCCTCGTCGAGGGCGCCCTGCGCATCGCGGTGCGCGACCAGGGCCCCGGGCTGCCCGAGGACCTCGACGTGTTCCAGGTCTTCGTCACCACCAAGCCGGGCGGCACCGGCCTCGGCCTGGCGATCGCGCAGCAGATCGTGCTCGAGCACGGCGGCGAGATCCTGGCGACGAGCCGGCCCGGCGTGGGCGCGACCTTCACGATCAACCTGCCCGTGGCGCACGGCCCGGGCGAGCGAGGAGCGAAGCCGTGAGCAGCAAAGGCCGGATCGTGGTGATCGACGACGAGGTGAACGCCGCCACGGCGCTGGAGGCGCTGCTGCGCGACGACGGCTACGACGTCGCGCGGGCGCACGACGCCCGCAGCGGGCTGCAGCTGATCGAGAAGAGCGAGCCCGACGTCGTGCTGACCGACGTGCGCATGCCCGGCATGGACGGCGTCGAGCTGCTCGCCCGCATCAAGGAGACGCGGCCCGAGACGATGGTCGTGCTGATGACCGCCTACGGCACCGTCAAGACCGCCGTCAAGGCGATGAAGCTGGGCGCCGAGGACTTCCTGTCGAAGCCGATCGACATGGAGGAGCTCGAGGTCGTCCTGCAGAAGACGCTCGAGAAGAAGGCGCTGCTCGACGAGACGCGCGTGCTGCGCGAGCGGCTCGAGCAGAAGTACCGGCTCGAGAACCTGGTCGGCGAGAGCCCCGAGATGCTGGCGGTCTTCAAGACGATCCGGCAGGTGGCGCCTTCCTCGGCCTCGGTGCTGCTGCTCGGCGAGAGCGGCACCGGCAAGGAGCTCTTCGCGCAGGCGCTGCACCAGAACAGCCCGCGCCGCGCCAAGCCCTTCATCAAGGTCGCCTGCGCCGCGCTGCCCGAGACGCTGCTCGAGAGCGAGCTGTTCGGCCACGAGAAGGGCTCCTTCACGGGCGCCGTCTACAGCCGCGCCGGCCGCTTCGAGGTGGCCGACGGCGGCACGCTCTTCCTCGACGAGATCGGCGACATCTCGCCGACCGTGCAGGTCAAGCTGCTGCGCTTCCTCGAAGAGCGCGAGTTCGAGCGCGTCGGCGGCAACAAGACCTACAAGGTGGACGTGCGCATCGTGGCCGCCACCCACCGCGATCTCAAGAAGAAGATCGAGGAGGGCCTGTTCCGCGAGGACCTCTACTACCGGCTGAACGTGATCGAGATCCAGATCCCGCCCTTGCGCGAGCGCCAGGGCGACATCGCCCTGCTCGTGCACCACTTCCTGCACAAGTACGCCAGCGCCAACGGCAAGGAGGTGCAGCGGATCTCGGACGAGGCGCTGGGCCTGCTGCTCTCGCACCAGTGGCCGGGCAACGTGCGCGAGCTGGAGAACGCGATGGAGCGCGCGGTGGTGCTGACGACCGACGTCGCGCTGCAGCCGGTCCACTTCCCCACCCTGCACAAGGTGCAGGCGGCGCCGGCGGCCGCGGCGGCGCCCAAGCCGGGCGTCTCGATCCCCGGCAGCACGCTCGCCGAGATCGAGCGCGAGGCGATCCTGCGGACACTCGAGGCGGTCGGCGGCAGCACCTCGCGCGCCGCTTCGGTGCTGCAGATCAGCGCGCGCAAGATCCAGTACAAGCTGAAGGAGTACCAGCAGCAGGGCGCGATCGCGCCGCGCCACCACGAGTCGGAACCCGCGGCCAAGTAGCCGCGCCCGCCCATGCCCCTCCAGCCCTACGCCGGGCGCGAGGCGACCGACGTCGCCTTGCGCGACGGCTCGACCGTCCGCGTGCGGCCCGTGCGGCCGCAGGACGAGCCCGGCCTGTTCGCCCTGCTGCGCGACCTCTCGGCCGAATCGCAGTTGCTGCGCTTCTTCGCGACGCCCAAGCAGGCGACGCTCGCACAGGCGGCACGGATGGCGGCCTCCGCCGACCAGCGGCTGAGCTTCGGCCTGGTCGCGACCCACGGCTCGCTCGGCCAGCTCGTCGGCCACGCCTTCTACGCCTCCGACGACGGCCGCACGGCCGAGGTCGCCTTCGCGGTCGCCGAGAGCTTCCAGGGCAAAGGGCTCGGCACCCTGCTGCTCGGCCAGCTCGCGCAGGCGGCGGTCGCCTACGGCATCCAGGCCTTCGAGGCGGAGGTGCTGCCCCACAACCACCGCATGCTGGCGGTCTTCCGCGACGCGGGCTTCCGCCTGGAGACGAGCGCCGGCGCGGGCCAGATCCACGTCGCCTTCCCGACCGAGCTGACCGAGGAGGCGCTCGCCCGCTTCGACGACCGCGAGCGGGCCGCGTCGGTGGCGGCGATGCGCGCCTTCTTCGAGCCGCGCTCGGTGGCGGTGATCGGCGCCTCGCGCGACCCGCTCTCGCTCGGCGGCGCGTGCTTCCGCAACCTGCTGCGTTACGGCTTCGCCGGTCCGGTCTACCCCGTGAACCCCGGGAGCTCCGTCGTCCAGTCGGTCCCCGCCTACGCCTCGGTGCTCGACGTGCCCGGCCCGGTGGACCTGGCCGTGCTGGTGGTGCCGGCCGCCCACGCCGTCGAGGCGGCGCGCCAGTGCGGCGAGAAGGGCGTGCGCGGGGTGGTGGCGATCAGCGCCGGCTTCGCCGAGACGGGCCCGGTCGGCCGCGCGCTGCAGGACGAGCTGATGGCCGTGTGCCGGCGCTACGGCATCCGCCTGGTCGGGCCCAACTGCATGGGCATCCTGACCACGGATCCCGCGGTGCGCCTCGACGCGAGCTTCGCGCCCGAGCTGCCACGCGAGGGCACGATCGCGTTCTCGTCGCAGAGCGGGGCGCTCGGCAAGGCCGTGATGGAGCACGCGGCCTCGCTCGGGCTCGGCATCTCGAGCTTCGTCTCGGTCGGCAACAAGGCCGACATCTCGGGCAACGACCTGCTGAGCTACTGGGAGCAGGACCCGCGCACGCGCCTGATCCTGCTCTACCTGGAGTCGTTCGGCAACCCGCGCAAGTTCTCGCGCATCGCGCGCCGCGTCGGGCGCAGCAAGCCGGTGGTCGTCGTCAAGAGCGGCCGCACGCGAGCGGGCAGCCGCGCCACCTCGTCGCACACGGGTGCGCTGCTCGCCGCCTCGGACGCCACGGTCGACGCCCTGTTCCGGCAGGCGGGTGTGATCCGCACCGACACGCTCGAGGAGCTGTTCGACGTCGCGACTCTCCTGGCGACCCAGCCGCCCCCGCGCGGCCGCCGCGTGGCGATCCTGACGAACGCCGGCGGTCCGGGCATCCTCTGCGCCGACGCCTGCGAGGCCTGGGGCCTCGAGATCCCGGAGCTGCAGGCGCAGACGCAGGAGCGCCTGCGCGGCTTCCTGCCCCCCGAGGGCTCGGTCACGAACCCGGTGGACATGATCGCCTCGGCCACGGCCGAGCACTACCGGCGCGCGATCGCGATCGTCGCCGAGGACACCGGGGTCGACGCGGTCGTCGCGATCTTCATCCCGCCGTTGCCCGAGCGCGCGCCCGACGTGGCGCGCGCGATCGCCGAGGGTGCGGGCGCGCTGTCCGCCGGCTCGGGCGGCGCGCGGGCCAAGACCCTCGCCTGCGTCTTCATGGCCGACCCCGCGGTCAGCGGCCTGCTGCGCCAGGCGCAGCCCCCGGTGCCGACGTACCTGTTCCCCGAGGCCGCCGCCATCGCGATGGCGCGCACGGCCCGCTACGGCGAGTGGCGCAGCCGGCCTGCCGAGCGGCCCGAGCGCCCAGCGGGCATCGATCAGGAGCGGGCGCTGGCGATCGTCGCGACGGCCCTCGGACGCGGCCCGGGCTGGCTGCGCCCCGACGAGGCGCACGCCCTGCTCGTTTGCTACGGCCTGCCCGTGGTCCCGCTGGCTGTCGCCGGCGACGCCGAGGCCGCGGCGCGCGCCGCCGGCGCGATGAAGGGCCCGGTGGCGCTGAAGGCGCTGCTCCCCGGCAGCGCGCACAAGAGCGACGTCGGCGGCGTCCGGCTCCACCTGAAGGACGCCGACGAGGTGCGGCGCGCGGCCGCCGAGATCGAGGAGGCGCTGCGGCACGCTGGTGTCGCGGGCGAGGGCTTGCTGGTCCAGCCGATGGCTCCGAAGGGCGTCGAGATGCTGGTGGGCGTCGTCCACGATCCGGCATTCGGGCCGGTGCTCGCGTGCGGCGCCGGCGGCGTGATGGTGGAGCTGCTGCGCGACGTCGAGATGCGCTTGACGCCGCTGCTGCCCTCGGAGGCGCGCGAGATGCTGCGCTCCCTGCGGAGCTGGCCGCTGCTGGCCGGCTTCCGCGGCCAGCCGCCGGCCGACGTCGCCGCGCTCGAGGACGTGCTGCTGCGCACGAGCGCGCTGGTCGAGGACCTGGCCGAGATCGTGGAGCTGGACTTGAACCCGATCCTGGTGCACGACAAGGGCGCCTCCATCGTCGACGCGCGAATCCACGTCGAGCCGGCGGCCGCTCCGGCGCCCCTCGGCGCGCGCCGGAGCTGAGCGGGGCGGCCCCTACTCGCCCGCGGCCTGCGGCGGGTACAGCTTCTCGAAATCCGGATCTCCGTGGAGCACCGGGACGTCGGGCCCCGACCAGCCGCATGCTAGGTTAGCCGGCGCGATGCACGACGCCGGCATCCTGCGCGACCTCGTGGTCATCTTCTCCGCGGCTCTCGCGGTCGTGCTGGTGCTCAGCCGGCTGCGCCTGCCCACGATCGCAGGCTTCATCGTCGCGGGGGCCCTGCTCGGCCCCGGCGGGCTGCGCGCCGTCCGCGACGTCGACCAGGTCGAGCGCCTGGCCGAGATCGGCGTGGCGCTGCTGCTCTTCACGATCGGCCTCGAGTTCTCGCTGGACGAGCTGCGCCGCCTCGGCCGCGTGCTCTCGGTGGGTGGAGGGCTGCAGGTCGGTCTGACGACAGCCCTGGTCGCGGCGCTCGCCGTCCTGATCGGGACGCCTGCCGAGAAGGGCGTCTTCTTCGGGTTCCTGATCGCGCTGTCGAGCACGGCCATCGTGCTGAAGGGCCTCGCCGAGCGCGGCGAGATCGACGCCCCCCACGGAAAGCTGATCGTGGGCGTGCTGCTGTTCCAGGACCTCTGCGTCGTGCCGATGATGCTGCTGGCTCCGGCCCTCGCCGGGCAGGGCGGCGGCGCCTGGGCGCTGCTGCGCCCGATGCTCACCGCGGCCGGCGTCGTGGCCGGGGCGCTCGCCCTCGCCCGAGTGGTGGTGCCTCGCGCGCTGCACCTCGTCGCCTCCACGCGCCGGCGCGACCTGTTCGTGATCGCCGTCGCGCTCGTCGGCGCCGGCATCGCCTGGCTCACCTCCCTCGTCGGCCTGTCGCTGGCGCTCGGCGCCTTCCTGGCGGGCGTCGTGCTCGCGGGCTCCGACTACGGCCACCAGGCCCTGGCCGATACGCGCTCGCTGCGCGACATCTTCACCAGCCTCTTCTTCGTCTCGGTGGGCATGCTGCTCGATCCCTTCGTGATCGTGACCGAGGGCGGGGCGGTGCTCGGCCTGGTGACGGTGGTGCTGTTCGGCAAGGCGCTGGTGGCGACGCTCGCCGGCCTCGCGATGCGCTTCCCCTTGCGCGTGGCGATCCTGGCCGGCCTCGGTCTCGCCCAGATCGGGGAGTTCTCCTTCGTGCTGGCCGGCCTCGGCCGCCAGCTCGGCCTGCTCGACACCCGCGAGCTGCGGATCTTCTTCGCCGCCAGCGTCGTCACGATGCTGGTGACTCCGCTCGCTCTGCGCTTCGGCCCCGGCGTCGCCGCCGGCGCTGCACGGTTGCGGGCGCTGGAGCGCCTGCTCGGCCGCCCGCACCTCGACGAGGCTCCCCCCGCCGAGCGGCCCTCGGGGCACGTGATCGTGCTCGGATACGGAGTGGGCGGCGAGATGCTGGCCGAGGTGCTGGCCGAGGCCGGGGAGCCGTTCCTGGTGCTCGATCTCAACGTCGAGCGGGTGCGCGACGCCCGTCGCCGGCGGCTCCCCGTGTACTACGGGGACGTCACCAGCCGCGACCTGCTCGAGCACGCGGGCGTCGCCGCAGCGCGGCAGGTCGTGGCGCTGCTGAACGATCCCGACGCCACGCTGCGCGCGGTGCGCGCCGCCCGCGCGGCATCCGCGGGAGCCGTGATCACCGCCCGCGCCCGCTACGTCGCCGACGTGCCGGCGCTGCTGCGGGCCGGCGCGGACGAAGCCGTGGCCCAGGAGTTCGAGGCGTCGCTCACGATCATCGAGCGCGTCACCCGCGAGGCGAGGGCCCCGCGCCCCGCACGCGCCGAGCTGCGCGCGCGGCTGGGGCTCGAGCCGCCGCCGGCGGCCGGCGCGCGCCTGCCGCAGGGCCTCGCCGTCCAGAGCGTGTCGGTGGCGGCGGACGCCTGGGTGGCCGGCCGCACACTGGCCGAGTCGAGCCTGCGCCGGCGCACCGGCGCCACGCTCGTCGCGGTGAGCCGGGGCGAGGCGACGGCGACCCACCCGTCGCCGGCGGACCGGCTCGAGGCGGGCGACGTGCTCTGCCTCGTCGGCGACGACCGCCAGATCGCGGCCGCTCGCGAGCTGCTCGCCTCGGGGCCGGCGGCGGAGGCCTAGACCCGGCTCCGGTTACGCCCGAGCCGCCGCGCTCGCTTCCACCGCGGCCTGGGCGGCGGTCATGTGCGCTTCGAGCGCGCGTCGCGCCTGGCGCTTCGCGAGCCACGGCTTCAGGTAGAACATCCAGGCCGAGCCCAGGCTGATCAGCAGCGTGCCGAGGTAGACGAGCGGCAGTCCGGGCGCGCGCACGACGGAGAAGATCGACAGCATCGGCTCGCCCTCGACGAACGAGGACTGGAAGAAGACGTAGCCGCGGTAGTGCAGCGGGCGGTTCATCGCGATCAGGTGCTCGCTCACGCCGCGCTCGGGGTCCTCGACGCGCACACGGCTTTCGTAGCTCGCCGGCCGGTTCGAGCCCGGGTACTTCTCGGAGCGGAACTCCAGCAGCGTGACGCGGAACGGCACGGTCAGCTCGCTGGGGCGGAACGCGAGCGTCGCCTCGCCGCCGGCGTACGCCACGTGAAGCAGGTCGTTCCAGGCGAGCCAGAACGAGTCGCTGCGCCGGCCCTGCCCCTCGAGGTGCGCGCGGATCGCCGGGTTCTGCTGCTCCTCCTTGACCGGCGCCGGGGCCGGCTCGACGCTGCGCCGCCTGGTCGCGCGGGGCAGGAAGCGGTCGACGCTGATCGAGATCCCCATCCAGGGCGTGGGGATCGGCTGGTCGAGCACGACGCTGCCCTCGGAGGCCGAGCCGCCGGCGCTGGAGATCGCCCACGCGAGGCCGCCGTTCGGCCCCGCCACGAAGCGCATCTCGTTCCGCCCGGCCGCCTGCGGCCTCAGCAGCTCCTGCGCGTGCTCGGGGGTCTCGGCGCGCGCCAGCGTGAACGCCACGGGCCCGAAGTCCATGCGGGCCGCATCGGGCGACTCGAGCGAGAGCCAGGCGTCCTGATGCAGCGTCGGATGGGCCAGCTGGAGGTGGAGCGTCGGCCAGCCGCCCTGCGCGGCCTCGACCAGCTCCTCGCCCACGACGGCGTGCGCAGCGACCTCCTCGATCACCAGCGTGTCGCCGGCCTCGCCGATCGGCAGCCGCTGCGGCCCGGCGCCTGCGGCCGGCGAGTCGAAGCTCGCGTGGACCGCGCCCGGCAGCGCCACGTGCAGCGAGCGGTCGCGCAGGCTGACGCGATCCGTGGTCTCGCGCTCGTAGATGCCCATCGAGCCGTCGATCCCGCGATGCAGCGAGATCAGCGAGCCCAGCAGCAGGATCAGGATGCCGGCGTGAGCCAGCAGGAAGCCCGCGTTGTGCCGGCTCCAAGGAAAGCGCAGCAGCATCGAGGCGGTGATGTTGACGGCCAGCGCGAGCAGCAGCGCCGTGAACCAGGGCGCCTGGTAGAAGAGACGCTGGGCCGAGGCGGTGCCGTAGGAGGCTTCGTGGAAGGTCGCCCAGGCGCAGGCGACGCCCAGGGCGGTCATGATGACGACCGCCAGCCGCAGCGACCCGAGGCGCCGCAGCCACAGGTCGGCGAAGGCGTCGGCCCGTGTCTCGATGCTCATCACCCGGCCCTCCCCGCGGCCCGCGACCTCGTCGGACAGGTCGATCCGCTCGGCTGCTTCGAGGAGCAAGGGACGTTCCAGGCCCAATGGCCCATAGAGGGGGCTAGGCGGGGGCTTGGCGCGCAAAGGACGACCCGGACGCGCAACTGTTGCGCACCCCCGGGCCTCGGCGCTCGACCGGAAGAGGCTAGCTCTCCTTCAGCGCCGCGATCAGCTCGAGCAGCCCCTTCTTGGCGTCCGCGAAGAGCATCAGCGTGTTGGGCAGCGCGAAGAGCGGGTTCGGGATGCCCGCGAAGCCGGGGCTCAGGCTGCGCTTCATCACGATCACGGTCCGCGCCTTGTCGACGTCGAGGATCGGCATGCCGGCGATCGGGCAGTTGGGGTCCGTGCGCGCGAGCGGGTTCACCACGTCGTTCGCGCCGATCACGATCGCGACGTCGGTCTCGGGGAAGGACGGATTCGCCTCGTCCATCTCCTTGACCTTGTCGTAGGGGATGTTGGCCTCGGCGAGCAGCACGTTCATGTGCCCGGGCATGCGGCCCGCGACCGGGTGGATCGCGTACTCGACGACGCAGCCCCGGCTCTCGATCAGGTTCGCGAGATCTCGCACCGCGTGCTGCGCCTGCGAGACGGCCAGGCCGTAGCCGGGCACGACCACCACCCGGCGCGCGGAGTCGAACAGCATCGCCAGCTCTTCGGGCGAGGCCCCCTTCACCTTGCCGCCGTAGATCTTGTCCTCGGAGAGCTTCTCGCTTCCCGCCATCACGCCGAACAGCACGTTGGTCAGCGAGCGGTTCATCGCCACGCACATGATCTGCGTCAGGATCAGGCCCGAGGCGCCGACCAGCGAGCCCGCGATGATCAGCATGTTGTTGTTGAGCACGAAGCCCGTGGCCGCCGCGGCCAGCCCCGAGTAGGAGTTCAGCAGGCAGATCACGACCGGCATGTCGGCCCCGCCGATCGGCAGCACGCTGAGGACGCCGAGGATCGAGGCGGGCACGATCAGCGCCCAGTACCAGCCGGTCGCCTCCGGGTCGAGCCCGATCGGCACGCCGAGCCCGATCGCCGAGAGCAGCAGCACGCCGTTCAGCGCCTGCTGCCCGGGATAGTGCCGGGGCCGCAGCCACTTCCACTCCTCGAGCTTGCCGTAGGCGACCAGGCTGCCGAAGAAGGTGACGGCGCCGATGATGCCGCCGGCGATCGTGGCCACCACGAGCTGGCCCCGGGGGGCCTCGCTGACGACCCCGGCCTCGAGCAGCGCGGCGCCGGAGACCAGCACGGAAGCGCCGCCGCCGAAGCCGTTCAGCAGGCCCACCATCTGCGGCATCGCGGTCATCGGCACGCGGATCGCGAGCGCCGCGCCGATGCCGCCGCCGACCACGAGCCCGGCCAGGATCGCCTCGAAGCTGACGATGTGGCGGTCGAACAGCGTGATCACGACGGCGAGCAGCATGCCGACCGCGCCGATCAGGTTGCCGCGCACGGCGCTGCGCGGGTGCGCCAGGCCCTTGAAGGCCAGCACGAAACAGACCGCCGCGACCAGGTAGACGAGGTTCTCGAGGCCTTCCATGATGCCTTGCCCGCTCCCTCTAGGACTTGCTCTTGAACATCCGGAGCATGCGGTGGGTGACCATGAAGCCCCCCACCACGTTGATCGTGGCGAACACCACCGCGAAGAAGCCGAGCACGGTCGTGACCTGGTTCTCGGTGCCGGCCGACACCAGAGCGCCCACCAGCGTGATCCCCGAGATCGCGTTGGAGCCGGAGGTGAGCGGGGTGTGCAGCGTGGGCGGGACCTTGCGGATCACCTCGAAACCCACGAAGACGGCCAGCACGAAGATGGTGAGCGCGATGACGAAGGTCTCCATTGCCTCCTCTTACGCCTGTGCCGGCTGGCCGAGGGCCTCGCGCACGCGAGCGTTCGTGAGCTGGCCGCCCCGGCAGACCAGGGTCTCGCGCACGATCTCGTCGTCCAGCTCGAGCGCCAGCTCGCCCTTCTTCACGAACAGCCCCAGCAGGTTGACGAAGTTCTTTGCCAGCATCTGGCTCGCGTGGTACGGGACGCTGGAGGCGACGTTGGTGGGGCCGAGGACGCTGACGCCCGCGCGCACCACCGTCTCCCCGGGCCGGGTCAGCTCGCAGTTGCCGCCCTGCTCGGCGGCGAGGTCGAGCACGACCGAGCCGGGCGCCATGCCGTCGACCATCGCGGCCGTGAGCAGCACCGGCGCGCGTTTGCCGGGGACCGCCGCCGTGGCGATCACGACGTCGCTCTGCGCGACGACCTTCGCCAGCAGCTCGCGCTGGCGGCGGTAGAAGTCCTCCCCCATCGCCTTCGCGTAGCCGCCGGCGTCCTGCGCTTCGCCGGCTTCGAGAGGCAGCTCCACGAAGCGGGCGCCCAGGCTCTCGATCTGCTCCTTGACCGCAGGCCGGATGTCGTAGGCCTCGACCACCCCGCCCAGCCGGCGCGCGGTGGCGATCGCCTGCAGGCCGGCGACGCCCGCGCCGATCACCAGCACGTGAGCGGGCGCCACGGTGCCGGCGGCCGTCATCAGCATCGGGAACAGGCGAGGCAGCGCGTCGGCCGCCAGCAGCACGGCCTTGTAGCCGGCGACGGTGGCCATCGAGGACAGCGCGTCCATGGACTGGGCGCGCGTGATGCGCGGCACCAGCTCGAGAGCCAGCGCCGCCGCTCCGCTGCCTGCCAGCTTGTCGATCGCCTGCGGCGAGCCCATCGGGTCGAGGAAGCCGACCAGCACCTGTTCGGCGCGCAGGCCGTGGCCGGCCGCTCCGGCGGCCAGCGGACGGACCTGCAACAGCAGCCGCGCGGAGCCGAGGGCCTCGGCGCGGGGCGCGACCCGGGCGCCACGCTCGACGTACTCGGCATCCTCGAAGCCCGCGGCGTAGCCGGCGCCCGCCTCGACCACGACCTCGAGGCCGAGCTTCTTCAGTGCGGGCACGACCGCGGGGACGATGGCGACGCGGCGCTCCCCGACGAAGGTCTCGAGCGTAGTGGCGACGATCATGGTGGTTCCATCCTAACCGCCCCATCGCGGAGCGGGCGCGTGGGGTCCGGCGTATTCGCGACGCCGACGCAGCCCGCGCAAAGCTTGCCTCGCCACTGGCGGGCTGCAAGCGGGGTGCCAGGGCGAATGCCCGCGGGCACGCAGATCGTGCGAATGGACCATGGAATCCGCTTGCCTTCAGGAGTACGTTCTCCCCCCGGAGGCGTCAATGCTCATGTCCAACTACGTGACCGACCTGCTTGCGGACGTCAAGGCCAAGAACCCGGCGGAGCCCGAGTTCCACCAGGCCGTGCAAGAGGTCGCCGAGTCGCTCGCTCTCGTCCTCGACCGTCATCCCGAGTACCGTCACAACCGCATCCTCGAACGCATCGTCGAGCCCGAACGCGTGCTCCTGTTCCGCGTCCCGTGGGTCGACGACCGCGGCGAGATCCGCATCAACCGTGGCTTCCGCATCGAGATGAACAGCGCGATCGGCCCGTACAAGGGCGGTCTGCGTTTTCATCCGTCGGTCAATCTCGGCATCCTGAAGTTCCTGGCCTTCGAGCAGGTCTTCAAGAACGCGCTCACCACGCTGCCGATGGGCGGCGGCAAGGGCGGCAGTGATTTCGACCCCAAGGGCAAGAGCGACGCCGAGGTGATGCGCTTCTGCCAGAGCTTCATGACCGAGCTGCAGCGCCACATCGGCCCCGACACGGACGTGCCGGCTGGCGACATCGGCGTCGGCGGCCGTGAGATCGGCTTCCTGTTCGGCCAGTACAAGCGCCTGCGCAACGAGTTCACCGGCGTCCTGACCGGCAAGGGCCTCAACTGGGGCGGCTCGCTGATCCGGCCCGAGGCGACCGGCTACGGCTGCGTCTACTTCGCGGCCGAGATGCTGAAGACCCGCAGCCAGACGCTGGAGGGCAAGCGCTGCCTCGTCTCCGGCAGCGGCAACGTGGCGCAGTACACCGTCGAGAAGCTGCTCGAGCTGGGCGCCAAGCCGCTGACGCTGTCCGACTCCGACGGGTTCATCCTGGACGAGGCGGGCATCGACCGCGAGAAGCTGGCCTTCGTGATCGAGCTGAAGAACGTGCGCCGGGGCCGCATCCGCGAGTACGCCGAGCGCTTCAAGACCGCGAGCTTCACGCCGCACGACGCCAAGCTCGGCCACAACCCGCTCTGGTCGGTGAAGGCGGACTGTGCTTTCCCCTCCGCCACCCAGAACGAGATCAGCGCGACGGATGCCGACCACCTGCTCAAGAACGGCGTCTACCTGGTCGCCGAGGGCGCCAACATGCCGACCACTCCCGAGGGCGTCACCCGCTTCGTCGACGCCGGCATCCTCTACGGCCCCGGCAAGGCCGCCAACGCCGGCGGCGTCGCCACCTCCGGCCTGGAGATGGCGCAGAACAGCATGCGCTTCTCCTGGACGCGCGAGGAGGTGGACAACCGGCTGCGCATCATCATGAAGAGCATCCACCAGGCCTGCGTGCAGACGTCCGAGCGCTTCGGGACGCCCGGCAACTACGTGAACGGCGCGAACATCGCCGGCTTCCTGAAGGTGGCCGACGCGATGATCGACCAGGGTGTCGTCTAGCCTTCGCGCTCCGGGCGCCTCGACGTTCTGGTCGTCTCCAGCGGAGACGGCGCGGGGCTAAGCTTCCCCGCGCCGCCTCCCATGCCGCTGCATCCCTCGTCTCCCGCGCGCCGCCGGCCCGACTTCCACGACCTGATGCGCTTCCGCATCTGGGACGTGCTGCTGGTGGCGCGCCCCTACGACTCCTTCATCCTGGAGGAGGCGGGCCAGCTCGCCGAGCGCATGCTGGGCGAGTTCCGCAACCTGGACCTGCACTACGCGCCGGGCCTGACGAACGTCGCGACCGGCGCCGAGGCGCTGGCGATCGCCCGCGAGCAGCCGCGCTTCAACCTGGTGGTCTCGGCGCTGCAGCTGCAGGACATGAACGGCGCCGAGCTCGCGCGGCGCATGCGCGCGGCCGGCCTCGACGTGCCGCTGGTGCTGCTGGCGTTCGACAACCGGGAGCTGAAGGACTTCGCCGCGCGCCACGACCTGGCGGACGTCGAGCGGCTGTTCCTCTGGCAGGGCGACGACCGCATCCTGCTGGCGATGGTGAAGACCATCGAGGACAGCCGCAACGTCGACCACGACACCGCCGCCGTCGGCGTGCAGGTGATCCTGCTGGTCGAGGACAACGTCCGCTACTACTCGTCGTTCCTGCCCGAGATCTACGCCGAGCTGCTGCACCACTCGCAGCGGCTGATCGCCGAGGGCGTCAACCTCTCGCAGAAGATCACGCGCATGCGCGCGCGCCCCAAGATCCTGCTGGCGGGCAGCTTCGAGGAGGCCTGGGAGCTGTTCACGCGCCACCAGCAGGACGTGCTGGGCGTCGTCTCCGACATCGAGTTCCCGCGCGAGGGCCGCTGGTCGGCGGAGGCGGGCCTCGAGCTCGCCCGGCTCGTCAAGCAGAGCTGGCCCGACGTGCCGGTGCTGCTGCAGTCCTCGCGGCCCGAGAACGAGGCGCCGGCGCTGGCGGCCGGGGCCGAGTTCGTGCTGAAGGGCTCGCCCCTGCTGCTGCAGGAGCTGCGCCGCTTCATGCTCGCGAACTTCGGCTTCGGCGACTTCGTGTTCCGCCGGCCGGATGGCAGCGAGGTGGCGCGCGCGGCGGATCTGCGCAGCCTGGAAGAGCAGCTCGGCAGGGCGCCCGCCGAGAGCATCGCCTATCACGCGGAGCGAAACCACTTCTCGAAGTGGCTGAAGGCGCGCACGGAATTCGAGCTGGCCGAGGAGCTGCGGCCCAAGCGGCTCTCGGACTACGACGGCATCGAGGCGCTGCGCGCGAGCCTGATCGGCGCCGTCGACTCCTACCGCCGGGCGCGCGCGCAGACCGTGGTGGCGGACTTCGATCGCGACAGCTTCGACCCCCTCGACTTCCACCGCGTGGGCGGCGGCTCGCTGGGCGGCAAGGCGCGCGGGCTCGCCTTCATGCGGCAGCTGCTCGGCGAGTCACGGCTGGCCCAGGAGTTCCCGGGCGTGCGGCTGGCGGTGCCGCCCGCGGTCGTGCTGGGCACCGACGTCTTCGAGGCCTTCCTCGACGACAACGAGCTGCGCGATTTCGCGATCCAGGAGCGGGACGACGCGCGCATCGTCGAGCGCTTCCTGGCCGCGCGGCTGCCGGAGCCGATCGTGGAGGACCTGAGCGCCTACCTGGAGCGCGTCAGCGTGCCGCTGGCGGTGCGTTCCTCCAGCCTGCTGGAGGACTCGCAGTACCAGCCGTTCACGGGCGTCTACGACACCTTCATGCTGCGCAACTCCGACGCCTTCCTCGGGCGCCGGCTGAGCGAGCTGCAGCACGCGATCAAGCGCGTCTACGCCTCGACCTTCAGGCGCCGCAGCAAGGACTACATCCGCGCGACGCCCTACCGCCTGGAGGAGGAGAAGATGGCGGTGATCGTGCAGCGCATCGTGGGCGCGCGGCGGGGCGCGCGCTTCTACCCCGACTTCGCGGGTGTCGCGCGCTCGCACAACTTCTACCCGACGCCTCCGCTCGAGGCCGGGGACGGCATCGCGGCCGTCGCGATCGGCCTCGGGCGCACGGTGGTCGAGGGCGGCAACTGCCTGCGCTTCAGCCCGCGCTACCCGCGCCACTCGCTCGGCTCGCGCGAGGCGGCCGACCTGGTGCGCGCCTCGCAGGGGTCGTTCTGGGCGCTGGCCCTCGAGGGGGCGGATGAGGCGGATCTGGGCGAGACCCGTTACGACCTCTCGGCGGCCGAGCAGGACGGCGTGCTCGCGCCGCTCGCCTCGACCTGGTCGGCCGAGAACGACGTGCTGACGGACGGGATCGGGCGCAGCGGAGTGCGGGTGGTCACCTTCTCCGGCCTGCTGAAGCACGAGGGCTTCCCGCTGGCGCCGATCCTGCGCCGCCTGCTGGAGGTCGCCGAGTGGGGGCTCGGCGCACCGGTCGAGATCGAGTTCGCCGTCGACCTCTCGGCGGCCGCCGGTGAGGCCGAGTTCGGCTTCCTGCAGCTGCGCCCTCTGGCGCTCTCGCGGGAGGTCGAGGCGCTCGAGATCGGCGAGGTCGATCCCGCTCGCGTGCTGTGCCGCAGCTCGCACGTGCTCGGCCACGGCCGCATCGACGACGTGCGCGACGTGGTGGTGGTCGACCATGCGAGCTTCGAGCGGATCCACAGCCGGCAGACCGCGCTCGAGCTGGCCCAGCTGAACGCGGAGCTGCTCGCCGAGGGCGCGCCCTACCTGCTCGTGGGCGTCGGCCGCTGGGGCTCGGCCGATCCCTGGCTCGGCATCCCGGTCGGCTGGGATCAGATCAACGGCGCGCGCGTGATCGTGGAGGCGGGCTTCCGCGACTTCAAGGTCACGCCCTCGCAGGGCACGCACTTCTTCCAGAACCTGACGTCGTTCAACGTCGGCTACTTCACCGTCAATCCCGACGCCGGCGACGGCAGTGTCGATTGGGACTGGCTGCGCGCCCAGCCCGCGCTGCGGCAGACCGAGCGCGTGCGCCGCATCCGGCTCGGGGCGCCGCTGGTCGTGCAGATGAACGGCCGCAAGGGCGAGGGCGTGATCCTCAAGCCGCCCCCCCACCCCTGACACCCCTCCCCCCTCCGCCGCCGAGCGGCAGCTCGCGCGCGGCGTCGGTGACGGCGTGGATCTTCGCGGCGTGCCCGCTCTGGGCCTCGACCTCGGCGTCGTCCACGAAGCGCACGTCGAGCAGCTCCGCCACGCGCTGGCCCGTGCGCAGGAAGTTGGCCTCCGCCAGCGCCTGGCTCCAGCCGTACAGCCAAGCGTCGAGGGCCGCGCGCTGCTCGGGGCTGCCCGAGAAGTGCACCAGCAGGTCGAGGTCGCTCGCGGGCCGCGCGCTGCCGCCGAGCGCGCTGCCGTAGACGTAGACCGCGCGCACGCCGAAGCGCGGGGCGTCCAGCGAGGCGGCCAGCCGCTCGGCCATGCCGAGTCGCCAGCGCGAGTGGTCGCCGGCCGGCAGCGCCGGAGCGGAGAAGCCGGACACCGCTTCGCCCGAGGCGTCCGCGGAGACCAGGTAGCCGAGCGCCTCGTCCTGCTCCGCGTTCATGGCTACCCGCAGCAGCTGGCCCTCGGTCGCCCGCGGGATCTCGATCACGCGCACGACGGGGGCGAGCGCCGCGTGTTCGGGCAGCAGCTCGGCGAGCAGGTTGGGAGCGCCCCGGAAGAACTCCTCGCGGAAGGCGACGCCAGGGTCGTCGGGATACAGCGGCAGGTAGCGGATCTGCGACTCGACGAGGTCCTGGAAGAAGTGGGTGCCGAAAGAGAGATCAGGCACGTAGTGGCCTCGCTTGCGCGCGACCTCCACCAATAGCGCGGCGTTCGAGATGTCCGCGTAGGTCACGCCGACGCCGAGCCGGACGTCGCCGCGGCTGCCCCAGCGCCCGGGGCCCAGCAGCGCGAAACGCCGCTTCGGCAACAGCGCGTTCAGCCGGCCGACCGCGCGGCCGACGCTGCGCAGGTCCTGCAGCGAGGCAATGCCCGCGTAGCCGTCGGGATCCACGTAGACGACGTGGCTGAGGTCGGGCAGCCGGCCGTTCGACACGTGCCGGTGCGCCGAGAACAGCACGCGCTCGGCCGGGAGGCCGCGCGGGATCGGGGCGGGCGCCGCATCGGCCGAGCGGCTCTGCGGCCGGCATTGCACCAGGTAGAGGTCGCGCCCGTCGTGCGCGAACTCGAGATCCACCGGCGTGGCGAGCGACTCGCGCAGCGCGTCGAGCAGCGCGCGCATGCCAGCCACGAAGGGGCTGCGCGAGACGAGCCCCTCGAAGTCGAAGACGAGCTCCGGGCCCTTGCCGTCGAGGTCGAGCCAGCCGGCGGGGCGGATGCGCTCGCTCTCGAACACGGAGACGAGCTCCGCGAGCAGCGGGTACGCGGTGCCCACCTCGCGCAGCAGCGCGGCCACCGGGAGCGTCTCGAAGCCGCCGCCCTCGAGATCGATCACGTCCACCATTCGCGGTGCATAGCGGCGAATGTCCTCGGCCGAGACGTTGACGCGCAGCCCCGGCTGGCCCGGTGCTACCAGCATCGGGTAGTCGTCCGCCAGCCGGTCGACGGCGCGCGTGCCGAGGCCCGGCACCAGGCGCAGCAGCCCGTCCTCCCGCCGGATGCGCGGTGACCAGCGCAGCTCGTTGTGGCTGAAGGCGACGCCCGAGAAAGCCGGCAGGAAGTAGCGGCCGACGCGGGTGCCGACCACCTCCTGGATCATCACGGCCATCTCCTCGTGGTGCTCGAGGAGCCCCCGCTCGCTGCGGTACTGGATGGGGTCGGGGCTGAACGTCGAGGCGTACACCTCGGCGATCGCGTCGAGCAGCGCCGCGAGGCGCTCGCGCTTGTCGCCCCGGTTGGCCAGGAACAGGCTCTTGTACTTGCCCGAGAAGGCGGAGCCCGCCCGGTCCTCGAGCAGGCTCGAGCTGCGCACGATCAGCGGCCGGTCGCCGAGGTCGTCGAGGTCGTCGAGCGCGCGCGCGACGCCGTGCTCGATCTCGGGCGGGAAGCGCGAGTTCTTGAACAACTGCAGGACGTGCGGGTACTCCTGTCGGATCTGATCGACCTGCCGGTATTTCCAGGTGTAGACCTCGTCGAGATCGTTGTAGGCCACGAAGTGCAGGATGCCGTCCGACGGTAGGTACCAGGTGCGCGGGAAGCGCACCTCCGCGTGCACGCCGGCGAGCTCGGGCGAGCGGCGCAGCACCTGGCGCGCCAGGAAGAGGCCGCTCGCCTTGCCGCCCAGGCGGCCGTGGCTGCGCGGCAGCTGGATCGTGCGCGCGATCAGCTCGAAGAAGTCCTCGACCTCGGCGAAGCGGCGCACCGCGGCGATCGAGTCCTGCTGCTCGGTCAGCAGGCGGCGCGCGAGCGCGCTCACGAGCCCGACCTGCGTCGCCTGCGGCAGCTCGCGCGAGTGGACCCCGGTGCGCTGGAAGCGCTCGACGGAGTTGCCGATCTCGACCAGCGAGGTGTAGGGCGTCTCGAGCGCCTGCACGAGGAACTCGACCCGGTCCTCGCGGATCCAGGCCTGCACCATCGAGAGGATCTCGGCCTCCGGCAGGTGGGTCGCGGCGATGTGGAAGGTGCGCTCGAGACTGGCCTCGTCCTGTGGCACCGCTCGCGCCAGCGGGCGGTTCTCGTCCTCGGGAGGGCTGCTGGCAGGCGGCTTCGGCGCCAGGCTCGCGAGCAGCTCGCGCGCCTCGGGGGCGCCCATCCACGCCAGGTGGTTGAGCAGCCGCCGCGCGATGCGCCGGTAGAGGTTGCGGTCGGTGTTGCGGAGCAGGCCGAGGATCACCTCGACGTTCTCGCCGCGCCGCGCCGGCGCTTGCGGCGGCGCCAGCGGGCGCGCTTCGCGCCGCGCCAAGTGGTCCGACAGCCGCGCCGCGATGGTGTCGATCAGCCGGCGCTCCTCTTTCAGGAAGGGCCCCTCGTCGGCCGGCGGGAACCCGTGGACGTAGGTCGCCGTCACCACGCCGGCACGCCGGCCGGCCAGCACGATCGGCGCCGAAAGCTCCCACGGCGTCTCGACGAACTCGGGCGAGGTCCAGCTGCGCCCGCCCAGCGTGATGCGAGCCTGGCATGCGCCCGGGTGCTGCCAGCCCGGGGGAATGGCCTCCAGCACGCCCTGCAGCACCTCCTCGAGGGGGCGCTCCGGGTCGCGCAAGTGCTCCTCGACGCGATAGAGGCAGCTCAGCTCCTTGGCGCGCTCCTGCAGCGCCCACAGCACGCGGTCGAGCGGCTGGCCGCTGTCGTCCTGCGCGCTCGTCATGGGGCCCCCCTCAGGATCAGGCCGCGACCGCTGCGGGCGTCGACGCGCACCTCGAAGGCCCGATCGGCGCGCCCGTGGACCACGTGCTCGGTCTCGGCCTGTCGCGGGAGCGCCTCGAGCCAATCCCAGTCGACGCGCGAGCCGCCGCGCCGCGTGACGCTCAGATAGGCGACGCCGAAGCTCAGCAGGTTGTGGAAGAAGTGCGAGCCCTGGCTCGGCTCCACCTCCAGATCCGGCAGCCCGGCCTCGACGATCACGCGCGCCGAGGCGACGTCGCCCCAGGCGACCGGGATGCCCAGCCAGGGGTCGGCCGAGCCCCAGCGTCCGAACCCGATCAGCACGCAGGCGCGCCCAGCGGCCAGCAGGCCCGCGTTCAGCCGCTCGATCTCGCTCGCGACCTCGCGCATCTTCGCACGCTCGAAGCCCTGGCGCTTCACGAACAGCACGTCGCGCAGGTCCGGGTAGCGGCCGTGGCCGACGGCGCCGGTCGCCGCCACCACCGCGCGCGGGTCGCCGAGGTCCTGCTCGCCGACCGGCTCGGGTTCGGCGCCGGTTCCCATCGGGCGCACCTGCAGGAAGCCGAGCCGCGCGCGCTCGGGCTCGATGGTGAGCGCGAGCTCGATCTCGACCGGCGCGCCCGCCCGAGCCTCGAACAGGCGCAGCAGGCCGTCCACGGCCTCGTGCAGCGGGAAGTCGGGGAACTCGCGCAGGGGCGCGAAATCGACGACCGGGCTGCCGCCGCGGCCGAGGCCGGGCGTCAGCCGGCCGGAGGCCGGGTCGTAGCTCGAGGCCACGGCCCCGAGCGTACCGTCGTCGGCCGCCAGCGTCAGGGGGCACTCGAGCAGGTACTCGGTCTCGGCCATCGGGTCCCAGTCCACCGGCTCGCCCATGTTGACCGCCCAGAAGCTGCGCTGCGCCGCGTCGAGGCGCTCGGCCGGCGTCGCGTAGGGCGGCACGGCGCGCGGATAGCGCGGGCAGTAGGTCCAGCAGCGGCCGCCGTCGACGATCGTCTTGCCGAGACCGAGCGCAAGGCTCGCCACCCCGTCCTCGGGTCGCGCGGGGCCGATCGGGTAGAAGCCGAGCGAGCGCGCGACCAGCGAGACGTCGGGATAGAAACGCGAGCCGTGCCGGCGGCCGACGACCTCCTGGACTACCACCGCCATCTTCTCGTCCGGCACGCCGCTGCCGAGCGCCGCCCGATACGCGCGGGCGGCTCGGAAGAACGTGGACGCGTAGACGAACTTGACCGCCTCGATCAACTTGCGAAAGCGCGTCTCGGCGCTCGACTGGTCGTTCGGCGTCAGCTTCGTCTCGTAGACGCCGGCGAAAGGGTGCGCCAGCGCGTCCTCGAGCCGGCTCGAGGAGCGGACCGCGAGAGGACGCGTGACGCCCGCCACCAGGGCCCACAGATCGCCCACGACCTCGGGCGGCAGCTCGGCCCGCTGGAACAGGAGCGCGATGCGGTGGTCCGGCAGCTCCGCCAGCTCAGCCTCGAGCAGGCCGCTGCGCTGCACGAACGAGTCGAAGACGTCGGTGCCGATCACGGTGAGCGTCGGCACGTCGACCCCGAGCCGGCCGAGGCGCCTCGCCTCGCCGAAGCCCGCCAGCGCGCCGCGCGCCGCCTGCAGGCCTGCCGCCTTCCCGCCCACCTCCCCGGTCCCGATCGCGCTCAGAGGCTCGCCGGACCCGAAGAAGCGGCGCGGGAAGCGCGGCAGCGCGCTCACACCCAGCCGCGCTCCCGGCAGGCCTGCGCCACCCGGCTGATCGCGATCACGTAGGCAGCGTCGCGCATCGGCAGCTTGCGCCGATCCGCCAGCTCGTGGACGGCGTGGAACGCCGAGGTCATCTTCACGTCGAGCTTGGCCAGGACCTCGTCCTTCTCCCAATAGTAGTTCGTGTTGCTCTGGACCTGCTCGAAGTAGCTGCAGGTCACACCACCGGCGTTGGCCAGGAAGTCGGGGATCACGTAGATCCCGCGCTGGCGCAGCACGGCGTCGCCGTCCGTGGTGGTCGGGCCGTTGGCGCCCTCGGCGATGATCTTCACGCTGCCCGCGATGCGGCGGGCGCTCTCGCCGTCGATCTGGTTCTCGAGCGCCGCGGGGACCAGGATCTCGACCGGCTCCGCCAGCCAGGCGTCGCCGGGCAGCACCTCGTAGCCCAGCTCGCGCGCCTTCTCCTTGTCGATGCCGCCGAAGCGGTCGGCGATCCCGACCAGCGCGTCGGCGTCGACGCCGTCCTGCTTGCGGAACGAGTAGGCGCGCTGGTCCTGCTGGTCCCAGCAGGAGACGCAGGAGACCTTGCCGCCGATCCGCTGGAACAACCGGATCGCGTACTGCGCGACGTTGCCGAAGCCCTGCACGCTGGCCCGCGCGCCCTCGGGCTTGAGGTCCAGCTCGCGAAGCGCCTCGCGCAGGGCGAAGACGACGCCGTAGCCCGTGGCCTCGGTGCGCCCGAGCGAGCCGCCCATGCCGACCGGCTTGCCGGTGATGAAGCCCGGGAAGTGCCCGCCGCGGATGTGCTCGTACTCGTCGAGCATCCACAGCATGTGCTGGGCGTTCGTCATCACGTCGGGCGCTGGCACGTCCGCCACCGGGCCCACGTTGCGGGCGATCTGGCGAACCCAGCCGCGGCACAGCTGCTCCTGCTCGCGCGGGCTCAGGTTGTGCGGGTCGCAGATGATGCCGCCCTTGGCGCCTCCGAGCGGAATGTCCACCACGGCGCACTTCCAGGTCATCCACATCGCCAGCGCGCGCACGGTGTCGAGCGTCTCCTGCGGATGGAAGCGGATGCCCCCCTTGCTCGGTCCGCGCGCATCGGAGTGCTGCACCCGGAAGCCGCGAAACACGTGCACGTTGCCGCCGTCCATGCGCACCGGTATCGCGAACGAGTACTCACGCAGGGGCCAGCGCAGCAACTCTCGCGACGCGGGGTCGAGCCCGAGCAGCTCCGCGACGTGGTCGAACTGGGCCTGGGCGATCTCGAACGAGTTGTAGGACTTCATGGTCGTGTGGCTCCTTCGTGGCGACGCGCGGCGGCGCCCGCTCGCGATCCGTCTCAGGGGCGCCTGGGCGCCGGAGCGCCTCCCGTGGCGGCTCCATGCTAGGACTAGCAAGGCTGGTGCCTTGGCCGCCTGAGCCCGATGGCTCAGGCCGGGCCTGCCGGCGCGCGCTTTGCAGCGACCGGGGCCAGAGGAGGTGGCGCATGATCGTCCTGAAGCGCATCCTCGTCCCCACGGACTTCTCGGAGCCTTCCGAGCGCGCGCTCGACTACGCCCGGGCGCTGGCGCCCGCCCTGGGCTGCTCGCTGGACGTCCTCCACGTGATCGAAGAGCCTTTCGTCCACGGCTGGACCGTCGAGGGCTACGTGGCCAACCTCCCCGAGTTTCGCCGCTCTCTCGAGGCCCGAGCGCGCGAGGAGCTGGCGAAGGCGGTTCCCGAGGCCGGCGAGGAGCACTCGCGCTACTGCGTTGCCGTCCGCTTCGGCAATCCCTTCACCGAGATCGCCCGCTACGCCGAGGAGGCGCGCATCGATCTCGTGGTGATGGGCACCCATGGCCGCGGCGGCGTCGCGCATCTGCTGCTCGGCAGCGTCGCCGAGCGCGTGGTGCGCACGGCGCCCTGCCCGGTGCTGACGGTGCGCGCGCCTCGCCCGGTGAAGCCGTGAAGGCCGCGGCGCTGGGCTCGCTGATGGCCGGGGCCCGGGCCGAGCTGGCGCAGGCCGTCTCCGAGCGGCTGGGCTCGAGCGACACGCCCCACTACCGCGCGCTCACGAGCGACGAGCTGCGCTCCCGCGTCGCGCAACTGGTGGAGGCCTTCGTCGGGGGCTTCACGGACCCGGAGGCGCTCGGGCTGCACGTGCGCCAGCTCGCCGACGAACGCCAGCACGAAGGCTTCCGCCTGGAAGAGCTGCAGGTCGCGCTGAGCGCCCTGGAAGAGTGCGCCTGGCGCGTCGCCGAGCGCGCGGTCACCGACGTCGCGGTCCTGGTCCCGCGCCTGGCCGCCGTCAGCGGCAGCCTGGGCCGTGCCAAGGACGAGCTGGCCCGCGCCTTCCTCGACCGCTCCCTCGCCGCCGAACGCCACGCCAAAGCCCTCGAGCTCCGCCTCGCCGACCTGTTCAAGGGCACGGAAGAAGCGCCGATCGATTGAGCCGGGGGGCTCGCAGACGCAGCGGGTCGCGACGCCCCGCCAGGTCGCGGCGCGACCCGCGAGTGATTTCCCCTCCCCCGTATGTGGGGAGGGGATAGGGGTGGGGGGTCGATGATGACGCAGGCTTGTGCGTGCGGTTGGGGGCCCGCAGACGCAGCGGGTCGCGACGCCCCTTCAGGTCGCGGCGCGACCCGCGAGTGATTCCCCCTCCCCCGTATGTGGGGAGGGGATAGGGGTGGGGGGTCGATGATGACGCAGGCCTAGTGCCCGTGGCTGTGCGCGTGCGCGTGCACGTCCTTGGCTTGAGCGGCACGCTTCGCCTCGAGCCAGGCGACGAACGCGTCGATGCCGGCGCCGGTCGTCGCCGAGACGTGCAGCGCCTCGAAGCACGGCATCACCCGGCGCAGCGAGTCCTCGTAGGCGGCGAGCGAGATGCCCGGCAGGTGCGGCAGCAGGTCGATCTTCGTCAGCAGCACGAGGTCGGCCCCATGGAACATCGCGGGGTACTTGAGGGGCTTGTCGACGCCCTCGGTCATCGACAGCGCGACCACGTTGGCCGCCTGGCCCAGGTCGTACACCGCCGGGCAGACCAGGTTGCCGACGTTCTCGACGAACAGCAGGTCCAGCGAGCGCGAGTCGAAGCGGTGCAGCGCCTCGTGCACCATGTCGGCGTCGAGATGGCAGGCGGAGCCGGTGGTGATCGCCAGCGAGGGCACGCCGGCGGCGCGCAGGCGGTCCGCGTCGTTCTCGGTCGCGAGGTCGCCGGCCAGCGCTCCCAGCCGGCGGCGGCCGGCGAGGCGCCGAGCGACCGCCTCCAGCACGGCCGTCTTGCCGGATCCCGGCGAGCCCATCAGGTTGACGGCCAGCACGCCCTGCTCGCGGAAGTGCGCGCGGTTGTGCGCGGCCTGGCGATCGTTGGCGGCCAGCACGCGCTCCTGCACCTCGACGGGCACGATCTTCGTGTCGCCGCAGCCGCACGTATCGCACATCACGCCACCTCCAGCTCCAGACGCTCCAGCAGGATCTCGTCGCCCGACACGAGCCGGGCCGCCTCGCCGCAGGCCGGGCAGCGCAGCGGCCCGCCCGTCGCGATCTCGGCGCCGCAGGCGCGGCAGGCCCAGCGAGCCTTCACGCTGACGACGCGCAGCTCGGCGTTCTCGCACACCGTCTTCGCGCGGAACAGGTCGTAGGCCGTCTTCAGCAGGCCGACCTCGACGCCCGACAGCTCGCCGATGCGCAGCTCGAGCGCGTGCACGGCGCTCGCCTGGTGCTTGCGCGCCTGTTGCTCCACCTGCGTCACCAGTGCCTGGACGATCGAGTACTCGTGCACGGGCGCCTCAGCGCCCGCCGAAGCGGGGCGGCCGCTTCTCGAAGAAGGCGGCGATGCCCTCGGCGCAGTCCGGCGTGTCGGCGATGCGGGCGAGCTCCTCCAGCTCGCGGTCGAGGTGGACGTCGAGCCGGTCGCTGGCCGAGGCGGCGTGCAGCAGCGCCTTGGTGACGGCGTAGGAGCGCGTCGGTCCGGCGGCGAGCGTCGCGGCCACGCGCCGCACCTCGGCCTCGAAGGCGTGCTCGGGGATCACCTCGCTGACGAGACCCATCCGCCAGGCGCGCGCGGCGTCGAGCCGCGGGTTCAGGAACGCGAGATCGAAGGCGCGGCGCAGGCCGACGAGCCGCGGCAGGAAGAAGGTCGAGCTTTCGGCGCCGGTCAGCGCCGTCTTGGGATAGGCCCACTCGAAGCTCGCGCGCGAGGACGCGAGCACCAGGTCGCAGGCCATCGCCAGGCCGAAGCCGCCCGCGGCCGCGACGCCGTCGACCGCCGCCAGCACCGGCTTCGGCGCGCGCTTCAGCTCGGAGATCGTGGAGTGCAGGTACTCCAGGATCTGCTTGAAGCGCTCCCCGTAGCCGGCGGGGATCTCGCGCGAAGCGGGCTGCAGGTAGCCGAGGTCGGCGCTCTCGCCGCCCGAGCGGATGTACTTGAGGTCGGCGCCGCTGCAGAAGACGCCGTTCGTGCCCTGCAGCACCACGCAGCGCACGCTCTCGTCGCGGCAGAGCGCGAGTCCGGCCTGGCGCAGGTCCTGGGCGGTGGCGACGTCGAGCGAGTTGAAGCGCTCGGGCCGGGCGATCGTCAGCCAGCCGACGCCGTCCTCGCGCGAGACGCGGATGTGGCGCATCAGCAGATCCTCGGCAGAGGCTCGCCTTCGATCTCGACCAGCAGCCGCCGCCCGAAGCCGGTGTCGAGCACGACCTGCCCCACCCGCTCGGCCACGCACTCGCCGACGATCGCGGCGTGCTGCCCCTGCGGCTGGCCGCGCAGCGCCGCCAGCACGGCGCCGGCCACGTGCGGCCGCACGCCGAGGAGCGCCTTGCCCTCGTTGGCGATCACGAGCGGATCGATGCCGAGCAACTCGGACGCCGCCCGCACCGCGGGCGTCACGGGCACGCTCGGCTCGTCGAGCACGATGCCGACGCCGCTCTTCTCGGCCATCTCGTGGAGCGCGCTCGCGAGCCCGCCGCGCGTGGGGTCCTTCAGCGTCACGACGCCGTCGCCGCCGGCGCGCAGCGCGGCCCTCACCAGCGCGTTGATCGGCGCCACGTCGGAGCGCAGGTCGCCGGAGAGCTCGAGCTTGTGGCGCGCCGCCATCACCGCGCAGCCGTGGTCGCCGACGCTGCCGCTGACGATCAGGCGGTCGCCGGGCCGCAGGCCGCTGTCGCGCACGACGCGGGCGGCCATGCCGATGCCCGTGGTGTTGAGCATCACGCCGTCGAGCTGCCCCCGGCCCATCACCTTGGTGTCGCCGGTGACGATCGTGGTGCCCGCCTCGCGACAGGCCTCGACCATCGAGGCGTGGATCCGTTCGAGGTCGGCGCGCGAGAAGCCCTCCTCCACCACCACGGCGCAGGTCAGCGCCAGCGGCTCGGTGGCGCCCATCATCGCGAGGTCGTTGACGGTGCCCGAGACCGCCAGCCGCCCGATGTCGCCGCCCGCGAAGAAGGCCGGCGAGACCACGTGCGAGTCCGTGGTGATCACCAGGAAGCCGTCGCCCAGCGGCAGCGCGGCGCCGTCGTCCATCGCGTCGAGACCGTAGAGTCCGGCGGGCCCCTCGGGGAAGCCGCCCGTCAGGACCTCGCGCACGAGCTGGCGCATGGCGCGCCCGCCCGCGCCGTGCTTCAGCAGGACCTTGTCCTCGAGCAGCGCCAGCCGCAGCGTCGTCATCGGCCTGCCTCCGCGAGCGAACCCGCCGCCAGATCGGGGTGGCCTCCGTAGAGGTGCCAGATCTTGCAGGTGCCCTCGCTCGACACCATGCAGGCGCCGACCGGCGTCTCGGGCAGGCACTCGCGCCCGAACAGCTTGCACTGCGGGGGCGAGGCGATCCCCGCCATGATGTCGCCGCAGATGCAGTCCTGCACCAGCGCCGGCGGCGCGTACTGCCACAGCGACTCGAGGTCGATCTCGAAGCGGCGGCGGGCGTCGAGCGGCGCCCACTCGTCGCGCAAGCGCAGGTTCCCGTTCGGCACGTGCGCGATGCCGCGCCAGCGGCCGCCGGCCGGGCGGAAGACGTGGAACAGCTGCTCGAGCGCGTTGCGGTTGCCCTCGCGGCTGACGCAGCGCGGGAACATGTTGACGACCTGCGGCCGGCCATCGCGCACGAGCTCGACGAGGCGCAGCAGGGCCGCCAGGATGTCGAGCGGCTCGAAGCCCGCGACCACCACCGGCAGGCGGTGGCGCAGGGCGAAGCCCTCGAAGATGCCCCAGCCCGTGATGGCGGCGGCGTGGCCGGCGGCCAGGAAGCCCTCGACGCGCGACCCGGGCATCTCCGCCACGATCTCCATCACGGGCGGGATGTACTTGTGGGCCGAGAGCACCGAGAAGTTCGGCGGCACGCCGGCGAGCACGGCCGCCGCGGTCGCGACCGCCGTGGTCTCGAAGCCGGTCGCGAAGAAGACGACCTCGTCGCGCGAGCCGCGCGCCAGCTCGACCGCCTGGTTCACGCTGTAGACGACCTCGACGCGCGCGCCTTCGGCCTGGACGTCGCCGAGCGACAGCACGCTGCCGGGGACCTTCAGCATGTCGCCGTAGGTGGCGATCGTCAGGCCCTGGCGCGCGAGCGCCACGCCCTCGTCCACCTCGGGCACGTCGGTGATGCAGACCGGGCAGCCGGGCCCCATGATCACGTCGAGCGACTTCGGGAAGGACGCGCGCAGGCCGTAGCGCGCGATCGCCTGCTCGTGGCTGCCGCAGACGTGCATCAGCGAGACGCGGCGGCCGAGCGCGTCGGCGGCCCCGCGCAGCGCGTCCGCCAGCGCGCGGGCCTGCTTCGGATCGCGGAACTTCATTTCCGCGGCGCCGGCGGGCAGCGACTCAGGCTTCACGGGGCTTCTCCCCCGCCTCGATCTCGCCGCGCACGTCGGCGGCCATCAGGTCGCCCTCGGCACCCTCCCCGAGCAGCGACTCGTAGAGGTCGAGCGTGCCCTGGATGTCCTCGGGCGGGATGCGCCGGATCGCGAAGCCGACATGGTTGAGCACGTAGTCGCCGGGCTGCACCGGCTGGTCGACGAGGTCGAGCCGGACGGCCCGCCGCACGCCCCAGAAGTCCACGGTGGCGACGATCCCGTCGACCGACACCACCCGTCCCGGCACACCCAGGCACATGCGCGCCTCCCTTGGTCTCCTAGAGCGATTTCCGTGCCACGGCGTCCGCCACGACCGCCTGGCCGAGGGCGATCCCGCCGTCGCCCGGCGGCGCCTGGCGGTGGCGCAGCACCACGAAGTCCGATCCCAGGGCCGCGACCACCTGCTCGACGAGCAGCGGGTTCTGGAAGCAGCCGCCCGACAGGCCCACGGCGAGCCGTCCCACGCGCTCCGCCACCAGCCGCACGGCCTCGGCGGTCGCGGCCGCGAGCGTCCGGTGGAAGCGGGCCGAGACGACGCCTGCGCCCCGACACGCGACGAGATCGTCGACCGCCTGCCGCACGGCGGGCCGCAGGTCGATCTCACAGGGCGTCGCTTGCACGTCGAGCCGGTAGTCGTAGCGCTGCGTCTCGCACGGATCGGCCGCGAGGTTCCAGAGCAGCGCGATCTGGCCCTCGTGCGCGGAGCGCGCCCGGCCGAGGCCCAGCGCGCCGAACGCGTCGAAGTAGCGGCCGACGCCGCGCGCGCGCGGGCAGTTGAGCCCCTGGGCCTGCATCTGCCGCACCACCGCGATCTCCGCGGGCGGAACGCTGGCGAAGAGGGGCAGGCGCCCGAGGGGGGGATCGCCGGCGTAGGCGTCGTCGAGCAGCGCCAGCGCCGTCCGCCAGACCTCGCGGATGGCGCGCTCGCCGCCGGGCAGCGCGAGGCTGCGGAAGCTCGCGACCCGCTCGTAGCCCTCGAGCGTCGCGAGCAGGATCTCTCCGCCCCAGAGCGTGCCGTCGGTGCCGAAGCCGGTTCCGTCGTAGGCGACCCCCAGGATCGGCCCCGGCAGCCCGTGCTCGGCGAGCAGCGAGGCCACGTGCGCGTGGTGGTGCTGGACGCCGATCTTGACGGGCTCCGGCCGCTCGAGCGCATAGCGGGTCGAGAGGTAGCCGGGGTGCAGGTCGTAAGCGACCAGCTCCGGCCGCACGCGCAGGAAGCGGAGCTGGCGCTCGATCGCGGCGCGGTAGGCGTCCTCGGTCGCGAGGTTCTCGAGGTCCCCGACGTGGGGACCGAGTTGGGCCTCGTCGCCGCTGCCGACGCAGAAGGTGTTCTTCAGGTGCGCGCCGCAGGCGAGCACGGGCCGCGCGAAGCGGCGCTCGAACGGGAGCGCCCGCGGCACGTGGCCGCGCGCGCGGCGCAGCAGCGTCGGCACGCCTGCGATCACGCGCGCCACCGAGTCGTCGCAGGGAGCCTCGATCTCGCGGTCGTGGACCAGCAGCAGGTCGGCGATGCCGCCGAGCCGCGCGAGCGCCTCGTCGTTGCGCCAGGCGAGCGGCTCCTCCGAGAGGTTGCCCGAGGTCATCACCAGCGGGGCGCCCACCTCGTCGAGCAGCAGGTGGTGCAGCGGGGCGTAGGCGAGCAGCAGGCCGACGAGCGGGTTGTCCGGGGCCACCGCCCGCGCCAGCGGGCTCGGGACCCGGCGGCGCGCCAGCACGATCGGCCGCTCGACCGAAACCAGCAGCTGGCGCTCCGCGTCCGAGAGCACGGCCAGGGCCTCGGCTTGCGGCAGCTCCGCGACCATCACCGCGAAGGGCTTCTCGTCGCGCCGCTTGCGCTCGCGCAGCCTGCTCACCGCCGCCTCGGAGCGCGCGTCGCAGGCGAGATGGAACCCGCCGATGCCCTTGAGCGCGACGATGCTCCCGCCCGCGAGGGCGCGCGCGGCGGCGCGGATCTCGTCCTCCACCTCGATCCGCGTCCCGGCGGGCGAGACGAGCGCGAGGCGCGGGCCGCAGGCCGGGCAGGCGATCGGCTGCGCGTGGAAGCGGCGATCCGCCACCGACTCGTACTCGGCACGGCACTCCGCGCACATCTCGAAGCCGGCCATGGTCGTGGCGGCACGGTCGTACGGGACGTCGCGCGCGATCGTGAAGCGCGGACCGCAGCGCGTGCAGTTCGTGAAGGCATAGCGATGGCGGCGCGCCTTCGGGTCGCGGATCTCGGCGAGACATTCGGGACAGGTCGCCAGATCGGCCGGGATCGACACGCGGCGGGCCGCGGCGGCCGCGCTGCCGTCGATCGAGAAGCCGGACGGAGCCGGTGCCGCGATCTCCTGGCAGACGAGCGCGCGTATCTGGGCGGCAGCGGGCGCCTCGGCGCGCAGCCGCTCGAGGAAAACCTCGAGCGCCCCCCGCGGTGCGAACGCCTCGATCGTCACGCCGGCGGCGTCGTTGTAGACGCGGCCGGCGATTCCGCTTTCGCGCGCGAGCCGGTAGACGAAGGGACGGAACCCCACGCCCTGCACGACGCCACGGATCGAGATGCGCCGCCCCGCGGGGGGCGCCACGAGGCCGTCCTGTGCCCCAGGAAACGATCCCACGGAGCAAAGCGCTCCACGTGGCGTGCCAGGGTCATTTGGCTCAGCGCGGGCCATGCCGGACCCGATCGGGCGCCGCAGGCCGAATCCCATGCGCTCGCGCAGTCTCCTCCCGCAAATGTTGCGGCTGGACGCTGGAAGCTGAGCCATCAGGGCCATTTACGGAACCCAGGGCCGGGCCGACAATCAGCTTGCCCGGGCTCTCGTCGGGGGGCACTGGGGCTCGACACGCCGAGTCCCGCTGCGGACGCCCGGAAGAGGCGCGCGACGCTTCCTCCACCCCCTGGCGCTGACGCTTCGATTCGGGGTCCGCACGGCGCGGCGCAAGTCCCGCCGAAGGCGAGGGTCCGGGCCCTCCCGCGCAAGCTGGCGCGCGCCCGCGCGCGAGCGCGGCCGATGGTCTAGCCCAGGACGAGCTCCGCGCCCTCGATGCGGACGGGGAGCTGCCGCAGGGGCCGCGGAGGAGGACCTTGGAGCACGCGGCCGTTTGCGTCGAAGCGGCCGTCGTGGCACGGGCACTGGTAGCGGCCCTCCGCCTCGCGCCACGCCACCGCGCAACCGAAGTGCGAGCACGACAGCAGCAAAGCGCGCGGCCGACCGTCGGCGGAACGCAGCAGCTCGACGGGCTCGCCGTCCCAGGTCACCACCAGCCTGCGCCCTGGCGGGAGCTCGCGCAGCGGCACGCGCACGACCCGCGGGCCGGGCGCCGCCCGCCGGCCCCGCGCGCAGGAGGGGCCGAGCGCGGCGGCCGCGAGCGCCGAGGCCCCGGCGAGGCCGATGCGCCGGAGCGCCGCGCGGCGCGGCGTCAGGCGCACGGCGGCCGCTCCCACCAGATGTGCGGGCGCGCGGGCGCCGGGCAGGGCGTGGGCAGCGCACCCAGCCGCTTCAGCTCCGCCAGCACCTCCGCCACCACCCGCGGCACCGCCGCGCGCACGCGCTCGGAGAGCCCGGCGCGCGTCGCGACGCTCTCCGGGACGACGCCGATCAGCAGCACGTCCTTCGGCCCGCGCCCGAGCGTCTGGGCGAGCAGCAGCGACTCGGCCAGCGCCGGATCGTGAGGCGTCAGGCGCGGGCCCGGCTTCATCCGCATCAGCGCGTCGCGCCGCCAGCAGCGCACGTCGCCCGGCTGGCCGTCGCTCTTCACGCTGTCGACCAGGATCAGCGCCTCGCGGTCGAGCACGAAGGGCGCCAGGTCGAGCCCTGGCGTGCCCAGGTCCTGAACCGCGACCCGGCGCGGAAAGGCGTATTCGGCGCGCAGCGTCTCGATCACGTAGGGACCGAGCGCGTCGTCGCCCATCAGCACGTTGCCGAGCCCCAGCACTGCGATCGGCGCTTCCGGCGCGTCCATTCGCCCTCCTCGGCGCCCCCCTCAGCGGGCGGCCGTCTCCCCGCGCCGCGACTCGGACGCGGCCTCCAGCTTCTCGAAGGTGTGCTGCGCCTGGTCGCAGCCGAAGCGCAGCGTCATGGTGATGTGGTCCTGCATCTCGCGGCGCAGCCCGTTCGACTCGGGGTCCCGGCGCAGCACCTTGAAGCAGATGCGGTTCAGCTCCTCCAGCGCGCCGCACACCTCGTGGGAGCCGTAGCCCTGCTGGAAGCGGCGCCGTGCCAGATCGTCACAGTACGCCATCAGCGTGCCCTTCTCGCGCGTGCGCACGGCCGACGTCAGGTGGTTGAAGATCAGCCGCTGGTTCCAGCGGAGCTCCTCGAGCGGCACGCCCTGGTAGGTCGGGAAGCGTCGGGCGCCCTCCTCGCCGCGCAGGCATTCGGTGTACTCGCGCGCGATCTCGGCCTCGTGCTTCTTCAGCAGCCGGAAGATCCGCAGGTTCGCGTGCAGCTGCACCTGCTTCATGGCGGCGCGGTTGGCGCGATTCCACTCGTGCGGCGAGGTCTTGCGGTGCTCGATCAGGAACGGCAGCCGGCGCAGCATCTCGAGCCGCGGGCGTGGCTGCCAGCCGAGCCGCTCGCGGGTGCGCCGGGCGTCGATGTTCATCTGCAGGTCGATGTAGTCGGCCATCCACGGCCGCTCGAAGGGGCGCTCGCCCAGCAGGCGGCCGGCGACGTCGCGCGCGTGCAGCCCCGGCAGGCAGAGGGCCTTCGGCAGGAACAGCGGCTGCCGCCGCAGCCCGAACCACAGCAGCGTCGCGGCCTCGTGCAGCTCTCGGTGCGACACCGAGCCGTCGGGGCTGGCGATCAGCAGCTCTCCCGGCGGAACCTGCGGCAGCCGCCCGAGCAGCCTCTCGAGGAACATCACCAGGTCCTCGACGTGCAGGTACGGGATCGCCGACTCGCCGCGCCCGGCCAGCAGGTTCCGGTTCCACGCCCGCGACAGCCAGGTCTCCAGGAACATGAAGAGCGGCGGGTACTCGCACCAGTCGGAGAACAGCGCCGCGAAGCGCACGATCGTCGACGGCACCCGCGCGCGGTACTCCTGCAGCATCTGCTCGCCGATGCGCTTGGTGCGCGCGTAGACGTGCTCGCCGTCGGGGGGGCTCGTCTCGTCGAGCACGTGCCCGGGCGGCGGCAGCCGGCAGGCCGCCACCGAGCTCGAGAAGACGAAGCGCTCGAGCCCGAGCTCGGCGGAGAGGTCGAGCACGTTGCGCAGCCCGTCGACGTTGGTGCGCCAGTACTCGGGATGCTCGTCCCCGGTGAAGTCGTAGTGGGCCGCCAGGTGCAGCAGCATGCGGGCGCCGCCCCGCGCGCGCACCTGCGCGAAGGCCTGCTCCAGCGGCTGGCGATCGCCGATGTCGACCTGCCACCAGGTGATGTTGGGGTGGACGGGCGCGCCGGACTCGGCCTGCGAGCGGCGCGCCATGCCGAAGATGCGGTAGCGGTCCTTGAGCGCGTCGAGCAGGTGCCGGCCGACGAAGCCCGACGCCCCGGTGACGATCAGCCCGGGCAGCGCCGTCATCGAGCTAGCCTGCCAGCCATCCTCCGGGCTCCCCCCGGACGAGCCGTGCATGCACGCCCCAGGCCAGCGCCAGCATGGCGGCGTCGACCAGCCCGGAGACGGGGACCACCCAGGGCACGCCGCCGATCGCCGTCGTCACGCCCAGGAACCCGACCGCGATCGCCTTCGTCGCCAGCATCACGCGCACGCCGCGGTAGCGGAAGTACTCGATGAGGTAGGCGCTCGCGACGACCAGGTGGAAGGCGCCGGCCTGCCGCGCGAAGAAGGGCGGCTGCAGCGTCCCGAAGCCGCCCAGGGCGGCCCCCCACTCGGTCAGGAAGAGCAGGCAGAGCCCGACGCCTAGGCTGTGGGCGGCGACCAGGACGACGAAGACCGACTCGGGCCGCCTCAGAGGGCCTTGACCTTCGCGATCTCGCGGCCGTCGGGGTCGAGCGTATGGACGGCGCAGGCGAGGCAGGGGTCGAACGAGTGCACCGTGCGCAGTACCTCGAGCGGGCGCTCCGCGTCCGCCACGGGGTTGCCGACGAGCGACGCCTCGTACGGTCCCTTCACCTGCTTCTCGTCGCGCGGGCTGGCGTTCCAGGTGGTCGGGACCACGGCCTGGTAGTTCTTGATCTTGCCGGCCTCGATCACCACCCAGTGCGACAGCGTTCCGCGCGGGGCCTCGTGGAAGCCGAAGCCGCGGATCTCCCCCGCCGGGAACTTGGGCTCGTTGAAGATCGCGGTGTCGCCCGAGGCGATGTTGTCCACCAGCAGCTTCCAGTGCTTGAGCGCCAGCTCGGCGATCACGGCGGTGCGCACCGCGCGCGCCGCGTGGCGGCCGAGCGTCGACTGCAGCATCGCGGGCGTCACCTGCACCTTGGCGACCGCGGACACCTTGGCGAGCGCCGCGTCCGCCCACTTGCGCGTCAGCTCGTGGCCGCCCACGTAGCCGATCAACACCTGCGCCAGCGGGCCCACCTGCATCGGCTTGCCCTGGAAGCGCGGCGACTTCACCCAGGAGTACTTGCCGTCGTCCTCGAACTTCGTGTACTTGGGGACGGTCTCCTCGTCGTACGGGTGCCTGGTCCAGCTGCCGTCGTACCAGGCGTGCGCGATGCCTTCGGTGATGTTGTCCTTGAAATAGGGGTCGTCGAAGCTCTCGATCGGCTTGAAGGTCTTGAAGTCGCCGTCCATGATGGTGCCGCCCGGCAGGTCGAACTGGGTGCCCTTGGTGTCGGTCGGCAGGTCGGGCACCGCCAGGTAGTTCTTCACGCCCGCGCCGTAGCCGAGCCACTCGGGGTACATGCCGCCGATCGCGCAGACGTCGGGGATGTAGACCTGCTCCACGAAGCGGGTCACCTCGTCCAGCAGCTCCTTGATCGCGTACAGCTTCGCCATGTTGAGCGTGGCCTGGTTGTCCAGGTTGATCGCGTTGGCGACGCCGCCCACGGCCAGGTTCTGGATGTTGGGGGTCTTGCTGCCCAGGATCGCGACCACCTGGTTGGCCTTGCGCTGATACTCGAGCGCCTGCAGGTAGTGAGACACCGCCAGCAGGTTCACCTCGGGCGACAGCTTCATCGCCGGGTGGCCCCAGTAGCCGTTCGCGAAGATGCCGAGCTGACCCGCCTCGACGAAACCCGCCAGCCTGTCCTTGGTCGCCTGCAGGTCGACCCGTCCGTTGTGCGGCCAGGGCGAGAGCGACTCCGCCAGCGCGGCGGCCTTGGCGGGGTCGGCCTTCAGCGCCGACACCACGTCCACCCAGTCGAGCGCGGACAGGTGGTAGAAGTGCACGATGTGGTCGTGCAGCGCGTGCGCGATCACCAGCAGGTTGCGGATGTACTGGGCGTTCTTCGGGATCTCGAGCTGCAGCGCGTTCTCGACCGCGCGCACCGAGGCGATCGCGTGCACGGTGGTGCAGACGCCGCAGAAACGCTGGGTGAACAGCCAGGCCTCGCGCGGGTCCCGCCCGAGCAGGATGTTCTCGATCCCGCGCCACATCTGACCGGAGGCCCACGCGTTGCGGACGGCGCCCCCTTCCACCTCGACGTCGATCCGCAGGTGACCCTCGATCCGAGTGATCGGGTCGATGACGATCCGTGCCATTACCTCACCCCCTCAATGACCGCTCCCGCGCCCGAAGGCGCCTCGGCGCCCGCCAGGATCGGGAACGTCCTCACGGCCCAGAGGTACAGCGCGATCTCGAGGGCCACGATCCCGAACGTGATCAGCAGCTCCGGCACCGCCGGAAAGTACGACCACTGCGGACCCGGATCGAACGCGATCCAGTAGCTGTTCAGGCGGAACAGCGTGCCCGCCACGACCAGCAGGATCGCCGCCCGCGCCTGCACGCCGGGCCGGCTGCGCGCCGCCGCCGGGTACAGCAGCACGATCGCCGCCAGGTGCAGCCCGACTTCCAGCACGAAGAAGAAGCCCGCGATCGACGCGAGCGAGCCGAGATCGCCCGCCAGCGCGACCTCCAGCAGCCGGAAGGCGACCCAGAAGCCGGCCACCCACAGCGCGACGGCGGACAGCTTCGCGAGCATCGCGTCCTCGCGCTGACGCCCGAAGGCGCGCGCCGACCACGACGCCTCGATCACCACGATCGCGTAGCCCATCACCACGCAGTTGACGAGGAACAGGAAGGGCAGCCAGGGCGTGAACCACAGCGGGTGCAGCCGCGGCCCCGCCAGCAGCATCATGGTGCCGAGCGAGGACTGGTGCATCGTCGGCAGCAGCATGCCGAGCGCCAGGATCCAGACCAGCCCGCGATCCATCATCCGCGCGCCGCTCGCGCAGAAGGAGCGCAGCGCGGGGTTGTCGCTGTCGCGCCACTTCTCGAAGGCGGCGGGCGACAGCTCGACCGCCAGCACCAGCACGTAGGCGGCCACGCACAGCGCGACCTCGAGCTGCGGCGAGCCCGTCCAGCGCCAGAAGAAGAGCGGCACCTTCCACAGCTCCCAAGGCCGGCCCAGGTCGATGCCGACAGCCAGCACGGCCAGGCCGTAGCCGAGCAGGCTGGTCAGCACCGCCGGCCGGACCAGCGGGTGGTACTCGCCCTTGTTGAGCACGTAGACGAGCAGGGCGACGGCGTAGCCGCCGCAGCCGAGCGCCGTGCCGGTGACGACGTCGAAGGCGATCCAGATGCCCCAGGGGTAGCCGTCGTTCAGGTTGCTCACGCCGCCGAGGCCGGTCGCGAAGCGGTAGAAGGCCGAGATCGCGCCCAGCGCGATCGCGGCCAGCAGCAGGCGGTAGGAACGGGTCAGCAGCTCGCCGCCGACCGGGGTGTGCACGACGGCGTGGCTGCTCACGAGCCCGCCTCCTCCGGCTTCGGCGCCTCGGGCGGCGCGCCCTGCCGGTTGCGCAGCATCACCGCCGCCAGCGCCCCGTAGAGCGCGATCGGCGCGATGAAGCCCTTGTAGATGCCCTCCTGCACCGAGTAGGCGACCTGCGGCACGCCGCGCGCGCCCAGGCTGGGCAGCCCCAGCTTCTCGAAGGGCACGTGCGAGAGGTAGAGCACCTGCGTGCCGCCGGCCTCGGTCTCGCCGTAGACGCGATCCTCGAAGTAGCGGCCCGGCGACTCGGCGATGCGCCGTTTCGCCTCCGTCAGCAGCTCCGTGCGCTTGCCGTAGATCACGGCCTCGCGCGGGCAGACCTCGCAGCAGGCGGGGCCCATTCCCGCCGGGTAGCGGCTGAAGCCGGCGGCGTCCGAGAGCGAAGCACCCGCGGCCACCCGGTGCCGGCACAGCTCGCACTTCACGATCTTCGGCGCCGCCTTGGCGAACTCGAACTTCGGCACCCCGAACGGGCAGGCCATCTGGCAGTAGCGGCAGCCCACGCAGTAGGTGGGGTCGTAGCCGACGATGCCGGTCTTCTCGTCCTTGTGCAGCGAGCCCAGCATGCACGCGGCCGAGCAGGCCGGGTCGACGCAGTGCATGCACTGCGCCTTGACGTAGGAGATGCGGCTGCCTTCCTTGTAGAGCTTGATCACGTTCTTGGTGCGGCCGTTCAAGTCGAGCGGCGCCTGGTGCAGCCCGTCGCGGCTCGTGTCCGGCTCGAGCCCGTTCGCCTCGCGACAGGCGACGACGCAGGCCTTGCAGCCGATGCAGCGCGTGGTGTCGTAGAGCATGCCGAGCGCTTCGGGTGGAGCCTGCTGGGTCTCGCGGGCCCCGACGGCGCTGGCCGCCGCGACGCCGCCGCTGCCGGCGAGCGCCCTGAGCGCAGTACGGCGACTGAGGGCCACCGCTAGGCCCCCTCTCCACCCTTCGGCGGCCCCGGCAGCTCCGTCCCGCCGGGCTTCTCGCCGTCCAGGGACTTGGCGAACTTCCAGCCGGCTCCCAGCGCGGCGCCGGCGGCCAGGCCCGCGAGGCCCGCGGCGATCGCCGAGATCGAGCCCTGCGGCTCACGCACGCCCGGGTAGGTGTCGGGCGGCGTCGGCCGCTCGATGTCCACCGTGTCGTGCAGGGGAACCTTGAAGGCCAGCTTCTCCTCGGTGCAGCCGAAGCAGGGATGGCCCAGGCCGATCGGCCAGGCGTCGGTGACCTCGCCGAACGTCAGCGTCGAGCAGCTCGCGTGCGTCGCCGGGCCCTTGCAGCCGAGGCGGTACAGGCAGTGGCCCTGGCGGTGCCCCTCGTCGCCGAACTTCAGCGCGAAGCGGCCGGCGTCGAAGTGGGCGCGCCGCGGGCAGTGCTCGTGGATCGTGCGTCCGTAGCCGAACTTCGGCCGGCCCAGCTCGTCGAGCTCGGGCAGCTTGCCGAGCGCGACGAACTGCAGCGCCGTGCCGAGGAAGATGTACGGGTTGGCCGGGCAGCCCGGCAGCGTGACGACCGTCTTGCCCTTCAGGATCATCGGCGCCCCGGTGGCGCCGGTCGGGTTGGGCGGCGAGGACGGGATGCCGCCCCAGGAGGCGCACGAGCCGATCGCGATCACGGCGCCGGCCTTGCCGGCGACCTCGTTGGCGATCTCGACCGCCGTGCGGCCGCCGATCTGGCAGTAGATGCCGCCCTCCTTCTCGGGGATGGCGCCCTCGATCACGCAGATGTACTTGCCCTCGTTGGCGGCCATCGCGTCCTTCAGGCACTTCTCCGCCTGATGGCCGGCGGCGGCCAGCAGCGTCTCGTGATAGTCGAGCGACACGAGGTCGAGGATCAGCTCCGCGAGGCCGGGGTGCGAGGTGCGCAGCAGCGACTCGGTGCAGCCCGTGCACTCCTGGAAGTGGAGCCAGATCACCGACGGCTTCAGGCCCTTGCCGGCGGCCTCCACGATGCGGGCCGTGGCGGCCGAGCTGAGGCCGATCGAGGCCGCCGCCATCGTGACGATCTGCACGAACCCGCGGCGGTCGATCCCGTCGCGCGTCCGGGTCTCACCGAGCGACGGCGCAAAAAAGGGCACGCTCATCCCCCACCTCCTGACGACGACCTCATGCGGCACGACCCGCCCGACGACCCTCTGGACCTCGCGACGGCCTCAGACCACCAGCACCGGACACGGCGCGTGCCGGACCACCCGCTCCGCGTGGCTGCCCACCACGCGGTCGGCCAGGCTGTCGTGCCCGTGCGTCGACATCACGACGAGGTCGGCGCGCTCGACGCGGGCCGTCTCGACGATGCGGTCCCAGGCCGAGCCGAGGAACACACGCGGCAGCACGCGCAGCCCGTCGAACTGCGGGCCCAGGAAGGCGCGCAGCTTCTCGTCGGACGGCACGTTCGCGTCCACGTACTCGACGCCTGCCGTGTCCGACGCGATCGCGGCCGGCGGCGGCGGCGCGGCGTGCACGCCGACCACGTCGGCCCCGAAAGTGCGGGCCAGCAGCGCCGCCCACGGGAAGGCCCGCCTCGAGCGCTGCGACAGGTCGGTCGGCAGCAGGATGCGGCGGTAGGGCAGCGCCACCCCGTGGTCGGGCTCGCGCACGAACAGGACGGGCGCCGGACTGCGCTGGAGCAGCGCCTCGGCCACGCTGCCGAGGACGAAGTGCGCGAAGCCGGCGTTGCCGTGGGTCGCCATCACCACCAGATCGGGCCGCAGCGACGCCTGAGCCTTGATCAGGCTGCTGGCGACGGACGGCCCGCGGGTGACGAGCGGCTCGAACCCGTCGCCGAGACCGGCGACGTGGCGCTCGAAGTGCTCGCGCGCCTGCACCTCGGCGCGGCGCGCGGACTCGAGCTGGGGGTCTGCCGGGTCGGACGGCTCCTGCTTGAAGCGCACCGGCACCACGTGGCACAGCGTCACGTGCGCGCCCGTCGCCTGGGCGAGCAGAGCCGCGTGCTCGAAGGCACGGTCCGACTCGGGGCTCAGGTCGGAAGGAAAGAAGATGGAACGGAGGGCGACGGCGTCGGCGGCGCGCGCGGAGGGCGCGGCGTCGGCCTGGGCGTCCCGGAAGGTCGTTGCGTTCTGCATCGACTGCCTCCTGCCCGTCAGTCCCTACAACGAGACTTGGCGACCGGTGCAAACAAAGGCCGTGCCAGGCTTCCAGAGCGGGCAAACGGGGCGATCGGGACCGCGCGCATGCAAATCCATCGTGAACGAGGCGCTGCGCGCCGCAAGCGTTTCGCGCGGCGCGCGGCGCGCCCTCCGCGGCGCCCGCCGCCTCGCCCATACGGGACCGCGCGCGCGCGCGTGCCAGCCGCGACGCGCTGGCGCGGATCGTGCAAATCGACCAGCGTCAGAGATATCGCGGGGGTTGCATTGAGCACGCCGAACATGATCACGATCGACGGGAACGAAGCAGCGGCGTCAGTCGCGCACCGGGTGAGCGAGGTGATCGCGATCTACCCGATCACGCCCAGCTCCACGATGGGCGAGCTGTCGGACGAGTGGTCGGCGGCCGGCCAGAGCAACGTCTGGGGCCGGGTGCCCGAGGTGATCGAGATGCAGTCCGAGGGCGGCGCCGCGGGCGCCGTGCACGGCGCGCTGCAGGCCGGCGCCCTCACCACGACCTTCACGGCCTCGCAGGGCCTGCTGCTGATGATCCCCAACATGTACAAGATCGCCGGCGAGCTGACCGCGTTCTGCATGCACGTCGCCGCGCGCAGCCTGGCGACGCACGCGCTGTCGATCTTCGGCGACCACTCGGACGTGATGGCCTGCCGCCAGACCGGCTTCGCCCTGCTCGCCTCCGGCTCCGTGCAGGAGGCCCACGACCTGGCGGCGATCGGCCACGCCTCGACGCTCGCCTCGCGCATCCCGTTCCTGCACTTCTTCGACGGCTTCCGCACCTCGCACGAGGTGGCCAAGATCGCCCAGCTCGAGGACGCCGACCTGCGCTTCATGATCGACGACGCGCTGGTGCAGGCGCATCGCAGCCGCGCGCTGACGCCGGACCGCCCGGTGCTGCGCGGCACCGCGCAGAACCCTGACGCTTTCTTCCAGGCGCGCGAGGCGATCAACGGCCACTACGCCGCCTGCCCCGAGATCGTGAAGGGCATGCTGGCGCGCTTCGGCGAGCGCACCGGCCGGCACTACCAGCTCTTCGACTACGTCGGCCACCCGGAGGCCGACCGCGTGATCGTGCTGATGGGCTCGGGCGCCGAGACCGCGCACGAGACCGCCGCCTGGCTGAACGCCCACGGCGAGCGGGTCGGCGTGCTGAAGGTGCGGCTCTACCGTCCGTTCTCGCTGGTGGACTTCGCCCAGGCGCTGCCGCGCACGGTGCGCGCGATCGCCGTGCTCGATCGCACCAAGGAGCCGGGCGCCATCGGCGAGCCGCTCTACCTCGACGTGGTGACGGCGCTGCGCGAGGCCCGCGAGACCGGGCTCTCGCGCCTCGCCCACGACCCGCTGGTGATCGGCGGCCGCTACGGGCTGTCGTCCAAGGAGTTCACGCCGGCGATGGTGAAGGCGGTCTACGAGGAGCTGGCGGCGCGGGAGCGGCCGCGCAACCACTTCACGATCGGCATCGTCGACGACGTCAGCCACACCTCGCTCGAGTGGGACCGCGAGTTCGACATCGACGACGACGAGCGCGTGCGCGCGGTGTTCTGGGGCCTCGGCGCCGACGGCACGGTGGGCGCCAACAAGAACTCGATCAAGATCATCGGCGAGGAGACCGAGAACGAGGCGCAGGGCTACTTCGTCTACGACTCCAAGAAGTCCGGCGCCGTCACGATCTCGCACCTGCGCTTCGGCAAGAAGCCGATCCGCTCCTCGTACCTGATCCAGCGCGCGAACTTCGTTGCGGTCCACCAGTTCGGCTTCCTGGACCGCTACGAGGTGCTGGAGGCGGCGCTGCCGGGCGCGACGCTGCTGCTGAACGCGCCCTACCCGGCCGCCGAGGTCTGGGAGCATCTGCCGCGCGAGGTGCAGCAGACGGTCGTCGACAAGCGGCTGAAGCTGTATGCGATCGACGCGCTCGACGTCGCGCGCGAGGCCGGCATGGGCGGCCGCATCAACTCGATCATGCAGACCTGCTTCTTCGCGATCTCGGGCGTGCTGCCGCGCGAGGAGGCGATCGTCCAGATCAAGCAGGCGATCAAGAAGACCTACGGCAAGAAGGGCGAGGAGGTGGTGCGCCGCAACTGGGAAGCGGTCGACCGCACGCTCGAGAACCTGCACCAGGTGCCGCTGCCCGGGCGCGTCACGACCAGCCGGCCGCGGCCGCCGCTGATCGCGGCGGGCGCGCCGGAGTTCGTGCAGCGGGTCACCGCGACGATGATCGCCGGCCACGGCGACCTGCTGCCGGTCAGCGCCTTCCCGATCGACGGCAGCTGGCCCACCGGCACCAGCCAGTTCGAGAAGCGCGCGATCGCGACCGAGATCCCGCTGTGGGACCCGAAGCTCTGCATCCAGTGCAACAAGTGCGCGCTGATGTGCCCGCACGCGGCGATCCGCGCCAAGATCTACGACCCGGCGGCGCTGAACGGCGCGCCCTCCGAGTTCCTGCGCGCCGACTTCAAGTCGACGGACCAGAAGGGTCTCGCCTACACGATCCAGGTGGCGCCCGAGGACTGCACGGGCTGCGGGCTGTGCGTGGCGGTCTGCCCCGCCAAGGACAAGGCGCAGCCGAAGCACAAGGCGATCGACATGCATCCGCTGGAGCCGGCGCTCGAGCGCGAGCGGCGCAGCTACGAGTACTTCCTGGGCCTGCCCGAGGCCGATCGCAGCAAGCTGAAGCTCGACGTCAAGGGCACCCAGATGATGCAGCCGCTGTTCGAGTACTCCGGCGCCTGCTCGGGCTGCGGCGAGACGCCCTACGTCAAGCTGCTGACCCAGCTCTTCGGCGACCGCCTGCTGGTGGCGAACGCCACCGGCTGTTCCTCGATCTACGGCGGCAACCTGCCGACGACGCCCTACACCAAGAACGCCGCGGGCCGCGGCCCCGCCTGGTCCAACTCGCTGTTCGAGGACAACGCCGAGTTCGGCCTGGGGTTGCGCCTCGGCGTCGACAGTTTGGCAGGCGAGGCGCGCTCGCTGCTGCGGGCGCTCGCGCCGAAGCTGCCCGGCAACCTGGCGCAGGGCCTGCTCGACTCGAACGCGCTCGGCGAGCGGCCGGCGGGCGAGATCGACGGCCGCGACTACGCCGAGATCGAGGCGCAGCGCGAGCGCGTGCTGGAGCTGCGCAAGCTGCTCGCGGCGATGGGCGGCCCGGAGGCGGCCCGCCTGGCGCAGCTGGCCGACTACCTGGTCAAGAAGAGCGTCTGGATCGTGGGCGGCGACGGCTGGGCCTACGACATCGGCTACGGCGGCCTCGACCACGTGCTGGCGAGCGGCCGCAACGTCAACGTCCTGGTGCTCGACACCGAGGTCTACTCCAACACCGGCGGCCAGGCCTCCAAGGCGACGCCGCTGGGAGCGGCCGCGAAGTTCGCGACCGCGGGCAAGGGCACCGCCAAGAAGGACCTCGGCATGATGGCGATGGGCTACGGCCACGTCTACGTCGCCCACGTCGCGATGGGGGCGCGCGACGCGCAGTCGGTGCGGGCCTTCGTCGAGGCCGAGGCCCACCCCGGCCCCTCCCTGATCATCGCGTACAGCCACTGCATCGCCCACGGCTACGACATGGTCCACGGCGCCGAGCAGCAGCGCCTGGCGGTCGAGTCGGGCGTCTGGCCGCTCTACCGCTTCGATCCGGGCCGGGTGAACAAGGCCGAGCCGCCCTTGAAGCTCGACTCGGGCGCCCCGAAGGTCGCGGTACGCGACTACATGAGGAACGAGACGCGCTTCCGCATGGTCGAGAAGCTCGACCCGGAGCGCTTCAAGCGCCTGCTCGAGCAGGCGCAGAAGGAGACGAGCCGGCGCGTCGCCGTCTACGAGCAGCTCTCCGCGCTGCGCGTGCCCAAGCTCGACGGACAGCCGGACGCCGCGCCCGCCGCGCCGGCCGCGGGCGCCACGCAGAAGGGGGCCTGACATGGACCTGAGCACCAGCTACCTGGGACTGAAGCTGCCGCACCCCTTCATGCCGGGAGCCTCGCCGCTCGTCGACGACCTCGACGACGTCAAGCGGATGGAGGACGCCGGCGCCGCGGCGATCGTGATGCACTCGCTGTTCGAGGAGCAGATCGTCCGCGAGCAGCTGTCGACCTTCCTGCACACCGAGACGCACGGCGAGTCCTTCGCCGAGGCGCTCTCGTTCTTCCCCAGCCCCGACCGCTTCGCGCTGGGGCCCGAGGAGTACCTCGAGCACGTGGCGCGGATCAAGGCGGCGGTGCGGGTGCCGGTGATCGCCTCGCTCAACGGCACCTCGCTCGGCGGCTGGCTCTCCTACGCGAAGGCGATGGAGCAGGCCGGCGCCGACGCGCTGGAGCTGAACGTCTACTCGCTGAACTCCGACTTCGAGGACTCCGGCAGCGCGATCGAGGAGCGCACCGTCGAGATGGTGAAGGCGGTCAAGCAGGCGGTGCGCGTGCCGCTGGCGATCAAGCTGTCGCCGTTCTACTCGTCGCTCGGCCACTTCGCGAAGCGGCTCGACGACGCCGGCGTCGACGGCCTGGTGCTGTTCAACCGCTTCTATCAGCCGGACATCGACCCCGAGGCGCTGACGGCGCTGCGCGCGCTGCACCTGTCGAGCTCCTCCGAGCTGCCGCTGCGCCTGCGCTGGCTGGCGATCCTCTCGGGGCGCGTGAAGGCGTCGCTCTGCGTCACCGGCGGCGTGCACACGGCGCAGGACGCGATCAAGGCCGTGATGGCCGGCGCCCACTCGGTGCAGCTCGTCTCGGCGCTGCTGCAGCGCGGGCCCGGCTACCTGCGCACGATCCGGGAGAAGGTCGAGGGCTGGATGCGCGAGCACGAGTACGAGTCTCTCGCGCAGATGCAGGGCAGCATGAACCTGCTCGCCTGTCCCGACCCGAGCGTCTACGAGCGGGCGAACTACATGCTGATGCTGCAGAGCTGGCGGGAGTCCCGGCGCCTGGCGTGAGCCGGATGCACTATCCATTTGAACAATCTGACTCGTTTACAATGACCAAGGCGCTCATATAGCTTTCGGTCATCATGGAGGGTGCTGTGATGCACGCCGTCATCAAGGGCCAGGGCGCAGCAGCCGAGCCAGACGCGTTGTTGACCCGCTCGGAGGTGGCGCGCCTGCTGGGCGTCTCGCCGACGACGGTGACCCGCTGGGCGCGGGAAGGACGCCTCGCCTGCCGAGTCACCCTGGGCGGTCATCATCGGTTCGAGCGTGGGCTCGTCGAGGAGGTCCGGGAGCACATGGAGCGCGGGACCACCCGAACGGAAGCGGGAGCCCAGAAGAAGTAGGAACTTCCGAGAAGGAGCGGTGCCGAACATGAGGAGAATGCTGGCCGTTCTGGCGGGATGCGCGGTGCTGGCCGGGTTCGCCGTGGCTCCCAGCGCTCGGGCCACCATGGACCTGCAGAAGAAGGCGAAGGCCGCCGGCTTCCCAGCGACCAACTGCGCATACTGCCACAATGAGAAGCTGCCGAAGAAGGGCGCGGCGACGAGCAACGACCGCGGCAAGTTCCTCGAAGAGCAGAAGGCCAAGAAGGCCGCGAAGGAAATCGACGTCTCCTGGCTGAAGGAGTACGTCGAGAAGAAGTAGCTCCCCCCGCGCTGCCTTGGCGCCCCCCGGCCCCACGGCCCCGGGGGCGCTTTTTTTTCGCCAAAGGGGGCGGGCGTGGAACGTGCAATCCGATCGCTCGTGACCCTCGAGCGTGGCGCCGCCGCAACGGCGGAGATCGGATCGCACGCCGGCGTGCCCCACCGGCCTCGCGGGCCGGTCATCCTGGTCGGCTCCCCCAACGTCGGCAAGAGCGCGCTCTTCGGGGCCCTGACCGGCACCTACGTCGCCGTCTCCAACTACCCCGGCACCACCGTCGAGATCGCGCGCGGAAGCCTCGCGCTCGAGGGCGCCCGCGCCGAGATCATCGACACGCCGGGGGTCGGCTCGCTGATCCCCTCGTCCGAGGACGAGCGCGTCAGCCGCGACATCCTGCTGGCCGAGCCCGCTCCACGCGCGGTGGTGGTGGTCGGCGACGCGAAGAACCTGGAGCGCAGCCTGGCGCTGGCGCTCGAGGTCGGCGAGACCGGCCTGCCGCTGGTGTTCGCCCTCAACATGATGGACGAGGCTTCCACGCGCGGTCTGGGCGTCGACACCGTGGCGCTGTCCGCCTGCCTCGGCGTGCCGGTGGTGCCGACCGTGGCCGTGCTGCACCAGGGCCTGCGGGAGCTGGTGTCCGCGCTGCCCGCGGCGAGGCCGATCGAAGCGCGCCCGAGCTACCCGCCGGCGCTGGAGCAGGCGATCGCGGCGGCGAGCGCCGGCGCCGGCGCGCGTGCCGGGACGCGGACGCGTGCGATCGACGCGCTGTGCCGCCGCGCGGCTCCGGCCAGCGCGGGCGCGCCCGCCTCGCCGGACCCGCTGGCGCTTCGGCTCGGCGAGCCGGTGGCCGCGGCTGTCGTCGCGGCGCGCTTCCGCGAGGCCGCCCGCATCGCCGCGCGGGTCCGCCAGGCCAACGGGCGCCCGCGCTCGGGCCGCCGGCTCTCGCGCGGACTCGAGCGGGCCACCACCCACCCTCGGATCGGCCTGCTGCTGCTGGCGGCCGTGCTGTTCCTGACCTACGAGTTCGTCGGCGTCTTCGGCGCCGGCACCTTGGTCGGCCTCTTCGAGGACCGCCTCTTCGGCGCGTGGATCAACCCCGCGGCGATCGCCCTGGCTGACCGCCTGCTGGGGCCCGGAGTGGTGCGCGACCTGCTGGTGGGCCCCTACGGCCTGATCACGATGGCGCTCACCTACTCGCTGGCGCTGGTGCTGCCGATCGTGGGCACCTTCTTCATCGCCTTCGGCGCGCTCGAGGACTCGGGCTACCTGCCGCGTCTCGCCGTGATGGCCAACCGCGGCTTCCGCGTGCTGGGCCTGAACGGCAAGGCGGTGCTGCCGATGGTGCTCGGGCTCGGCTGCGACACCATGGCGACGCTCACGACACGCGTGCTGGAAACGCCGAAAGAGCGCCTGATCGTGATCCTGCTGCTGGCGCTCGGCGTGCCGTGCTCGGCCCAGCTCGCCGTCTCGCTCGCGCTGCTGCAGCCGCTCGGGCCGTCGGCGCTGCTGATCTGGGGCGGTGTGGTTGCAGCCGTGATCGTGGTCGCCGGCCGGCTGGCGGCGCTCGTGCTGCCCGGGCACGGCAGCGACTTCGTGCTCGAGCTGCCGCCGTTGCGGGTGCCGCGGCTCGGCAACATCGCGGTCAAGACTCTCGCGCGCATCGAGTGGTACCTGCGCGAGGCGGTGCCGCTGTTCGTGCTCGGCACGCTGCTGCTGTTCTTCGGCGACCGCCTGGGCGCCCTGCGCTTCATCGAGCGGCTGGCGGCGCCCCTGGTGGTGGGCGGGCTGGGACTGCCGGCCGAGGCGGCCCAGGCCTTCGTGATCGGCTTCCTGCGCCGCGACTTCGGCGCGGCGGGGCTGTTCCGCCTGGTCGAGGAGGGACGCCTGAGCCCGGCCCAGGTGCTGGTCGCGACCGTGACGATGACGCTGTTCATCCCCTGCATCGCGAACTTCTTCATGATCGTGAAGGAGCGCGGAGCGCGCACCGCCTTCGCGATCGCGGCCGTGATCTTCCCGCTGGCCTTCGGCGTGGGCGCCGCGCTGCACGCGACGCTCCACGCGCTGGAGCTGTTCCGGTGAGCGCCGCCGGGCCGCTCGGGGGGCCGCTTCTCGACGAGCCCTTCGTGCCCGCCGGCGACGGGACCGGGGCGAGCGTCTTCCAGTGCGGCCTGTGCGGCCTGCGCTTCAGCCACGGCGAGCGGGCCTGCGGCTCCTGCGCGCTCGGCGCGGGCTGCGACCTGGTGCGCTGCCCGGGGTGCGGCTACCAGTTCCCGCGCGAGTCGCGCCTGCTGCGCTGGCTCCAGCGCGTGGCCGGCGGACGGAGGGGACGATGACGGCGAGCGTGCTGCCGCTTGGGGAGCTGCTGCCGGGCCAGCGGGCCCGCGTGCTCCACGTCCGGCACGGCGGGCACGAGCGGCTGGTGCGGCTGGCGATGCTCGGGCTGGTGCCCGGCGCCGTGGTCGAGGTCGAGCAGGCCTGGCCCGCGCTGGTGGTGCACGTCGGCGAGACGACGCTGGCGCTGGACGCGGTGGTGGCGGACGCCGTCTGCGTCGAGCCGATCGAGCCGGAGGATGAAAGGCCCTGAAGCCGGCGCCGCGGGGCGCCGGGCGGCTTTCGCCTACTCGCGCACCCAGCCGTTGCGGAACGCCAGGCTGACGGCCTCGAGCTTGGAGTGCACGCCGAGCTTGTCGAGGATGTTGTGGATGTGGTTGCGCACGGTGGCGACGCTCAGCTCCAGCCGCTGCGCGACCTCCTTGTTCTGCAACCCCTGCGCGACCAGTTGCAGGATCTCGGTCTCGCGCGGCGTGAGCGGCGGTGTCGCCACTTCCGCCGGGCAGCTCTCTTGCGCCGGCAGCGTCCCGTCCTGCGGCAGGCTCACGCCGAGGTCGCGCAGCAGCCGCAGCACGCCCTGGCGCTCGTCGCAGGGCCGCAGGATGTGGACGAGCGTGAAGGAGTTCGGCGCGCCGCCGCGGAGCGTCAGCGTCGTCACGGACAGCGTGCGCTTCTCGCCGCTCTTCGACTCGCGCTGGAGGTCGAAGGCCAGCGGGCTCTCGCCCTTCTTGAGCGTCGCGTGCACCGGGCAGCGCTCGTAGCAGTAGCGGTTGCCGAAGAGATCCCGCCCCGCGAGCACCTCGTAGCAGGGGCGGCCGAGCACCTCGGACGCCTTGACGCCCAGCACGCGCTCGGCGCCGCGGTTGAACAGCGTGATCCGGTGCGACGCATCGGCCGCGAAGGCCGGCGGATCCCCGCTCGCGAACAGCTCGGCGAGCTCCGCGAGGCGCGACTCGCCAAGGGCGTTGCGCGCACGGCCCAGCTCGAAAACGGTCGCCATCGCGTCCTCCTTCAATGCGCCGTGCGCAGACGATCGGGAAGGGCCACGCCAGCCGGCGCGCGGCCGCGGTAGCGCAGGCTGGCGAATCCCACCAGCGCCGCCTCCACCAACACGAACGCCGCCGCGTAGCCGCCGCCGCCCGCCCCGAATCCGTAGGAATGCAGCCCGGTGCCCAGCACGTAGTTCACGCCGTACCAGGCCATCATCACGAGCAGAAAGCCGCCGATCGAGCCGACCGCCATGCCGAAGTCCTTGAACCAGCCGGCGAAGCGGCCGTGCAGGATGGCCAGGTAGCCGAGCAGCGCGATCAGCGCCCAGGTCTCCTTGGGATCCCAGCCCCAGAAGCGGCCCCAGGAGTACGAGGCCCAGACGCCGCCCAGCAGCGTGCCGATCGCCAGGAACAGCGTGCCGACCTGCAGCGAGCGATAGAGAAAGCTCGACAGCGTGCGGATCAGCCCGGCGCGGCCCGGCGCGAACGAGAACAGGCCCAGGCTCACGTGGGCGAGGCCCGCCGCCAGCAGGTAGGCCGCGTAGCCGAGCATGATCGTGAGCACGTGCAGCGTGAGCCAGGTGTTGTCGCGCAGCACGGGGACCAGCGGCTCGATCGAGCCGTCCAGGATCGGCACGTTGTCGGCGAGCACCAGGCAGACCGAGCCCAGCAGCGCGGCGCAGGCCGCCACCCAGCGCACGCGCGAGAAGGCCTCGAAGGCGAGCGCCACGGCCACGGCGCCCCAGGCCACGAACACGACCGACTCGTACATGTTCGTGACCGGCGCGCGGCCGGAGATCAGCGTGCGCAGCAACAGGCCGTAGCCGTTCAGCAGGAAGCCCGCGATGACCAGCACGAAGCCGGCGCCGCCCAGCACGCGCGGCGCGGCGACCAGGCTCGACAGCAGCAGCAGCGAGCCCGTCAGCAGCAGCACCCAGGCCCAGCGGAACGGCTTCAGGCGGTTGTAGCGCACCTCGCGCGCGAGCGCCGCGCGGTCGGCGGCGGGCGACAGGCGCGCCGCAGCCAGCGCGAAATCGCGCGCGGCTGACGCGGCAGCCAGCTCGTCGCCGCGCGCGTAGGCGGCCAGCAGGCCGCCGAGCGTCTCGCGGGCCCGCCGGCCCTCCGCCGTCTCGAGCCGGTCGAGAGCGGAGATCGGCAGCCAGGCCCCGGCCTGGTCGGCGCCCTGCGCGGCGATCCGGATCGCCTCCCCCGAGGCGATGCCCGCCAGCACCGACAGCGTCTCGTAGAGCGAGAGGATCTCGCCGTCGATCGGCTGCAGCTGCGCCTCCGGGTCCCGGCGCACGCGCGACATCAGCCGCTCGGCCGCCTCCATGAACGCGCGGTTGCCGACGAGCTCGTCGAACGAGTAGCGGTCGCGATCGGCAGCGAGGCCCAGCTTCCCCCGCAGCTCGGCGTGCACCACGCGGACGATCGGCTTCGCCTTCCAGCCCTCGGGGTCGGCCATCGACGCGAGCGCCCACTCGACCGCATCGAGGCCCTCCACGCTCTCCCCGCCCGTGAAGGGCCGGGCCCCCGAGATGCGCCGGGCCGACTCGCGCGCGAAGGTGTCCAGCGGCTTCACGCGTCCGCCGTCCTGGACCGCGACCTCGCGCAGCGCGCCGGCGACGTCGGCGCCGGCGCGGCTCGCCCACCCCACGACCGTCAGGGCGGCGAGCGCCAGGATGCCCGTCTTCATGCCGTCTTCCTCCACCCCCGGACGAACCCGCGGCCCGCCGGCGCCGGGGGAGCTTCAAACCCCGTGCCGCTCTCGAACACGTTCAAATGCACCACGGGATGCGCCATTTGAAGCAGAAGCTGCGGTTGCTCGCGAGCCCGACCGCAAAACGTTCGCCGCGCCCGAAACGCCGAGAATCGCCAAGCTTCTCCCTCCCCGGCACCCGGGCGGCGACGATTCCGAAGTATCCTTGGCCCCTCGTCGCGTCCCTCCTGGGAGGACGGCCATGCCTCGTGCGGGCTTCGCGTTTGCCGACCGGCTCTTCGTCAGGATCATCGCCCTCGCCCTGGCAGGGGCCGGTCTGGCCGCTCCGGCGGCGGCGACGGACCTCGCCCTGCTCCTGGACACCTCGGGCAGCATCGGTGCGCAGGGGTCGGCGCAGCGACAGCGCGCGGTCGAGGGCCTGATCCAGGCCCTGCCCGCCGGCACGGCCGTCACGCTCTACGCCTTCGACGACACCCCCCGCCTCGTGCTCGAGCGGACCAGCGACCTCGCCGCCGTGGCGAGCGCCGCGGCGGCCCTGACGAACCAGGGCCACTTCACGGCGCTCAACGACGCGATCTTCGACGCCGCCCGCGCGCTGGCCGAGGGCCCGAGCCTCCAGCGGGCGATCGTCGTGGTGAGCGACGGCTTCGACGAGAACAGCGCGCTGGTGCCCGAAGACGGCGTCACCGAGGCCCGGCGCGGCCACATCCCCGTCTTCACGCTCGGCATCGCCCGGGTGCGCGAGCAGCCGCTGCGGCGGATCGCCAAGCTGTCCGGCGGGGAGTACTTCGCTCCGGGCGCCGACCCGGGCGAGGTCGTGAAGGCGATCGCCCTGCGCACGCCGAAGGTCCTCCCCATGCCGTCGCCGGCCGCCGCACCGGCGCCGGCGCAGGGGCAGGCCGCGTCGGCAGCCGTGGCCGCCCGGCAGCCGCCCACGCCCGCCCTGGGCAACTGGGCGGTCGCAGTCGTCGTCGGCCTGGTCGCGGCGCTCGCGCTCAGCGGGCTCGCCTTCGTCGTGCTGCGGCGCGGCGCTGCCGCGGGCCCCTCCGCCACGCTCGGCGCCGTCGAGGACGAGGTCGAAGACGTCACGCTGATGGCGAAGCGCGAGGACATCGAGGAGCCCGGCTCCTCCACGCTGGTGCTGACGTTGAAGCCGCTGCTGCACGTCACGCGCGGGCCCAACTTCGGGCGCTTCTTCGAGGTCAAGCTCGAGAGCGCGACCTCGATCGGGCGCGCCAAGGGCAACGACGTCGTGCTCGACGACCGCGCGGTCTCCAGCCAGCACTGCCGCGTGCGCCGTGGCGACGGCGGCATCTACGAGCTGGTGGACCTGCGCAGCACGAACGGCACCTACCTCAACGAGCGCCGCGTCTCGCGCTCGACGCTGTCGGCCGGCGACGTGATCAAGGTCGGCGAGACGAACCTGCAGTTCCGCATGGACCACCTCAAGAGCTGAGGGGGAGGGATCCCGGGGCCCTCGGTGTGGCCCGGGATTCCAAGTGTGGGTCGGGGCCTGCCCTCCAGGGCCAGGCACGCGTGGTTTCGGCGCGGCTCGGCTCGGAGCGCGCTGGGCCCGCCAGCTCAGCGAGTTACGAGGCGCGCCCCGGCCGCGAAACGGTGGCGGCCCCTGCCTTGCAATTGTGCCGACCGCAACGACGGCACTATTTGGGGTGGGGAGGCACGTCCGATGCGTTCGTTCGTGAGGGTGAGCCTGTTCCTGGTCTCGGGCTTCGCGGCCGTCGGCGCGTCCGCGCAGACGCCGATCAGCTTGACCGTCTCGGGCAACGAGGCGGTGGGGTCGATCGATCTTCCGGGCGGCCTCCGCGCCGACCTGTCGATCAGCTTCGAGAACGCCGTCGGGCTGACACCGACGGCGCTCGACGTCACGGCGCGGGTGGTGAGCCCGCTCGACTCCGAGCTGCTGGCGCGCCTGCCGGCCGATACGACGGGCGGCCTGCTGGGCGGCCTGCTGCGGCTGGTCACGATCCCCGGCGCGTTGCCGGTGCTGATCGCCATCGAGCCGAGCGCCGCCAGCGCTCTCAGCTTCTCCGGCGTCGTCCACGTCGGCCTGCACACCTACAACCTCCACCTGACGCCCGTGATCCCGCTGGCGCTCTACAAGGCCGCGGCGGGCCAGCCCTTCTACGACATCACGATCTCCGAGGCCACCGGCAGCTACCGCGTGTGCGGCTCGGGCGGGGACTTCTCGGAGTTCCTGATCGTGGTGGACACGCGCCCGATCGACGAGATCATCACGGGCAAGTTCGACGCTTTGCAGGCGCAGCTCGACGCCGGCGCCGGTTCGATGCCGGCGTTGGTGGCCGCTGAACTGCAGCAGCAGCTCTCGAACGCGCGTTCCCTGTTCGAGACGGGCGCGACGCTGCCCGCGATCGCCGCGGTCTCGAGCCTGTCGCAGTACGTCCGCGACCACAGCGGCGCCGAGATCCCCGACGTCTGGCGGGCGCACGACGCGACCCACGTCAACGTCGCCGGCCGCCTGCGCTCCGCCGCCGACACGCTGCGGTTCAGCCTGATCCGCAAGAGCAACAACTGACCGGCGCGGATGCCCGCCAAGCTGACGCTCTACCCTCCGCGGCGGGCGGCGCGCTTCCTCGTCCTGCGGGAGGGCGAGACGCTGGAGGTCGGGCGCGACCAGGGCTGCGGCCTCTCGCTCGACGACCCGCGCGTCTCGAAGCGCCACGCGCGCCTCGCCTGGACGGGCTTCGGCTGGCGGCTCGCCGACCTCGGGAGCAAGAACGGCACCACCGTCAACGGCCTGCCGCCGGGCGAGGAGGAGCTGCGCGACCAGGACTGGTTCAGCTTCGGCGGCCTGATGGGCCGCTTCGAGCGGCTGAGCGCCGCCCAGGCCGCGGAGCTCGAGTCGGAGCGCCTCGCGCGCATCCAGACGTCGATCGACATGCGCCGGCGGCTGAGCGCCGACCTCGAGCCGATCGACCTGCTGCTGCGCCTGCTGGAGGCCTCGCTGGAGGTGACCGGCACGGATCGCGGCTTCATCCTGGTCGCCGGCACCGACTCCGCGCTGCGCGCGGAGGTGGCGGCCGGCTTCTCGACGGCGGACCTGCGCGACGAGCGCTTTCGCGGCAGCGTGGGCGCCGTGCGCCAGGCCTTCGAGAGCGGCACGCCGTTGCTGATCCCGGACGCCCAGGGCGACCCCCGCATGGCGCGGCGGCCGAGCGTCGTCGCCAACGGCATCAGCTCGCTCGCCTGCGTGCCCCTCACCCACGACGGCAAGCCGCTCGGCGTCCTCTACGTCGACAGCCGCAAGCTGGTCCCCGCCTTCAGTGAGCTGGACCTCGAGATCCTCGAGGCGCTGGCGGATCATGCCGCGGGCATCCTGGCGGGCGCCCTGCGCGACGGCGGGCAGTACGAGCGGCCGAGTCCAGCCAGCCCTGTCGTGGCCCAGTTGCAGCAGCGCATCGAAGAGCTGTTCCCGGCGGTATGAGCCTCGCTCCCGAGCCGCGCGCCGCGACGTCCGCCCCCCGCAGCGACACGCTCTCGGGCGTGGACCTCGCCCAGCGCTTCGCGCCGGGGACGCTGATCGCAGGGCGCTACCGGATCCTGAGCCAGCTCGGCATCGGCGGCATGGGCGTCGTGTACAAGGCGCGGGACACGGAGCTCGACCTCGAGGTGGCGCTCAAGGTGCTGCGCCCGGACCTCGGCGCCGACCCCGAGTGGCTGGAGCGCTTCCGGCGCGAGCTGCTGCTGGCGCGCGAGGTCAGCCACAAGAACGTGGTCCGCATCCACGACATCGGCGAGAGCGACGGCCTGCGCTTCCTGAGCATGGCTTTCGTCGCGGGCCGTCCGCTGTGCGACGTGCTCGCCGACGAGGGACCGCTGCCCCCCGCGCGGGCGCAGCGCATCCTGCGCCAGCTGGCCGCCGCGCTCGGCGAGGCGCACGCGGCCGGCGTGGTGCACCGCGACCTGAAGCCCGGCAACATCCTGCTGGGCCCTGACGACACCGCATTCGTCACGGACTTCGGGGTGGCCCGCTCGTTGAGCCACGCCGCGCTGACGGCCACCGGCGTCGTGGTGGGCACGCTCGACTACCTCTCGCCGGAGCAGGCGGCTGGCGAGCAGGTCGACTCGCGCAGCGACCTCTACGCGCTCGGCATCGTGTTGTTCGAGATGCTCACGGGCGAGCTGCCGTTCCGCTCGACCTCCCACGCCGAAGCGCTGGCGCAGCGCCTCGGCAGCCGACCGCGCGACGTCGCCGCGACCGGGGCTCGCGTGCCGCCCCACCTGAGACGGGTGCTGCGGCGCTGTCTCGAGCGCAGCCCGCTCCGCCGCTACCAGAGCGCGCAGGAGCTGCTGGCCGACCTCGACGCGGAGCGCGCCGGCGTCTTCGACCGCTTCCCGCGGGCGGCGCGCCTCGCGCTCTCGGTGCTGGCGCTCGCCGCGGTCTCGGGCGGCGCGTATCGGCTCTGGCCGCGGCACTTCACGGGCCCGGCCCCGACGGCGCCGGCAGCCGTCACGTCGGTCGCGGTGCTGCCGCTCAGGGACGAAACGGCCGATGCCTCGCTCGCCTGGGCCTCGGCGGGAGTCGCCGAGATGCTCTCCGGGGAGCTCGCCGAGGCCGAGCGTCTGAGGGTGCTCGACCCGGCGCGCGTGCGTCGCACGCTGAGCGACCTGAAGCTCGGCGACGCCGCCGGTGAGCCCGAGCTGCGGCGGCTGTGCGAGCTGATCGACGTGGGACGGCTGGTGACGGGCAGCGTCCGTCGCGCGGGCAGCGCCCTGCGCGTCGACCTGCGCCTGGTGGCGGTCGAGGGCGGACGCGTCGACTCGCTGCCGCTCTCCGCGGAGACCGCCTCTGCGAGCGGCCTGTTCGAAGTGATCGAGGAGCTGGCCGACCGGCTGCGCCGCGAGCTGCACGCCCCGCCGCGCCCGGATCGCGGCCCGCCCGCGCGCGCGACCACGTCGGTGAAGGCCGCCGCCGCCTACCGCCAGGGCCGCCAGCGCCTGCTGATGGGAGACTCGCTCGGCGCGGCGCCCGAGTTCGAACGGGCGATCCGCGCCGACCCCGAGTTCGCGGCGGCGCTGCTGGATCTCAGCCAGGCTCGCCAGGCGCTCGGCCAGCAGGCGGCGGCGCAGGACGCCGCCGAGCGGGCGGCGGCGCTGCTGGAGGCGAGCGACCGGCGGCTGGCCTGGCGCGCACGGGCCCGCCGCGCCCAGCTGCGCGGCGACCTGGCGACCGCGGAGCGCTCCTACGCGGAGCTGGTGGAGCGCTACCCGCACGACACCGAGGCGCTGCTCGACCTGGCGGCGGCACAGGCCGCCCAGGGCGCCAACGCCAGGGCCGTCGCCAGCCTGCGGCGGGTGACGCAGCTCGATGCCGCGGATCCGCGTGGCTGGCTGTTGCTCGGCCGTCACATGATCCTCGAAGGCGAGGCGCGCAAGGCGATCGAGAACCCGCTGGTCCGCGCGCTGGCGCTGATGACCCAGCTCGGCAACGAGCAGGGTCGCGGCGACGTGTTGAACGCGATGGGCGTCGCCCATCAGCGGCTCGGGGAGTACCCCGCCGCGCTCGCGCGCTATGGGGAGGCGGCCGCCGTCAGGGACCGGATCGGCGACAGGCGCGGCGCGGCGGTCAGCCGCAAGAACCGAGGCAGCGTCCACGTGTCGATGGGGCGGCTGGCGGACGCGGAGACGGACTTGAGGGCGGCGCGCCTGCTGTTCGAGGGCGTCGGGGACCGCAAGGGCCTCGCAGAGGTGTGGAACGACACGGGAGGGCTGCTCGAGGCGCGCGGCGAGTACCCCGCCGCACGCCGGGCCTACCAGGAAGCGCTGCGCCTGCGCCGCGAGCTGGGGAACGAGCAGCAGCTCGCGCAGAGTTACGACAACGTCGGCTACATCTTCTTCCTGGAGGGCGAGCGCGACAACGCGCTCGTCTACTGGCGCCAGGCCCTGGATCTGCGGCGGCGGCTCGGCGACAAGGGCGGCATCGTCCTCTCCACGCAGAACCTCGGCTTCCTGCAGGCCGCCGAGGGCCGCTGGCCCGACGCGATGCGCTCCTTCCTCGACGCGCTCCAGTTGGGCCGCGAGATCGACTTCAAGAACGCGATGGCGGTCTCGCATGGCAACATCGCGCTGCTCCACCAGTACGAGGGCCGCTACGAGCCCGCGCTCGCTTCGTTCGGCGAGGCGCTGGAGCTGCTGAGCCGACTCGGCGACAAGCGCGGGCTCGCCGAGTTCACGATCAAGCACGCCATGGCCCTGCTCGAGCTGGGGCGCCCGGCGGAGGCGGCGCGCAAGCTCGCCCAGGCCGAGCCCTGGGTGCGAGCCACCGGCAACCGCGAGCAGGCCTCCGACCTGGAGCTCGGGTTCGGGGAGTGGCGGCTCGCACGCGGAGAGGCGGATGCCGCGCTGCAGCGCTTCGAGCAGGCCTTCAGCCTGGCCGTTGCCAGCCACAGCGCGGCGGCGACGCTGCGCGCCCGCATCGCGCGGGCCCAGGCCCGCGGCCTCGCCGGAGACGCCGCCGCGGCCGAGCTGCAGGCGGCCGCCCGGCAGGCCGACCGCTCCGGCGACGTCCTGTTGCGCCTGCGGGCGGCCGAGGCTCTGGCGCAGGCCGAGCTGCTGCGAGGCCGCCCCGCTCAGGCTGCCCGCTGGGCAGCCCACGCGATCGGGCTCGCCGAGCGCTGCGGCTGGCAGGCGGGCCTGTACCGGCTGCACGCCCTGCTCGGCCGCAGCCGCCAGGCGGAGGGCGACGCCAAGGGAGCGGCGGCGGCGTACCGCGAGAGCGCGCGCGTGGCGGGCCGTCTGCGCCAGGGCCTGAGCGACGAGCTGCGCCGCTCCTTCGACACGCTGCCGGCCGTGCGCGAGGCCGGCGAGCGGGAGACCGGGCGCGCACGCGCGGCCGCGCCCGCGCGCTGAGCCGCGCGGCCCGGTGCTAGCATGCGGGATCTCCGCAACCCAAGCCAGCCTCGGTGGGAGGCGCTGAGCATGTCGGCCCGCCAGACCATTCTGCTCGTCGACGACGACGAGTCGACGCGAGAGTACCTGTCGCTGCTGCTCGCCGCCCGGGGCTACGCGGTCGTCGCCGCCGCGTCGGGCCCGGAGGCGCTCGAGCACCTGCGTACCGGCCCCGCGCCGGCCGCGATCCTGGTCGACATGCTGATGCCGGGCATGGACGGCCTCGCCTTCATCGAGGAGGCGCGCGCGAACGGCAGCCGGGCGCCGGCGATCGTGATCTCCGCGATCGACAAGATCCGCACGGTGGTCGACGCGATGAACAGGGGCGCGGCCGACTACCTCACGAAGCCCTTCGAGGAGCCCGAGCTGGACCTGGCGATCCAGAACGCGCTCGAGAAGCAGCGCCTGCGCGAGGAGGTGAGCCAGCTGCGGGCGCGGCTGGCCGACGTCGAGCCCGCGGCCGACGCCCTGGGCGCGAGCCCCTCGATGCAGCGCCTGCGCGAGATCGCGCGGCAGATCGCGGACACGGACGCTCCGGTGCTGCTGCTCGGGGAGACCGGCGTCGGCAAGGAGGTGCTGGCCCGCTACATCCACGCCCAGTCGGCGCGCGCCGACAAGCCGCTCGTCCGGGTCAACTGCGCGGCCCTCCCCCACGACCTGCTCGAGTCGGAGCTGTTCGGACACGAGCGCGGCGCCTTCTCGGGCGCGCTGCAGGCGAAGCCCGGCAAGTTCGAGCAGGCGCACGGCGGCTCGCTGCTGCTCGACGAGATCACGGAGATGGGGCCGGCGCTCCAGGCGAAGCTGCTCCACGTGCTTCAGGACGGCGAGTTCACCCGCCTCGGCGGGCGCCAGCCCCTGCGCGCCGACGCGCGCGTGCTGGCCGCCAGCAACCGCAACCTGGAACGGGCCGTCGCCGACGGCTCCTTCCGGGAGGACGTCTACTTCCGCCTGAACGTCGTGCGAATGGAGGTGCCGCCGCTGCGCGAGCGACGCGAGGACATCCCGCTGCTGTGCGAGACCTTCCTGCGCCGCTACGCCGGGCGCTACCGGAGGCCCGGGCGGCCGCTGCCGCCCCAGTTGATCGAGGCCTTCCTGCGCCACGACTGGCCGGGCAACGTCCGCGAGCTGGAGAACGCGGTGCGCCGCTTCGTGATCCTGCCCGACCTCGCGCTCGCGCTGGCCGAGCTGCGCCAGCCGGGCGCCCCGCCGGCGCCGGCCGCGGCGCTCGCGCCGCCTCCCGCGAGCGGCGGCCTGGCCTCGCTGCGCGGCGTCGGCGCCGCCGCCGCCGATTCGGCGGAGCGCGATCTCGTCGCGCGGGTGCTGGCCGAGACGCGCTGGAACCGGCGCGAGGCCGCGCGCCGCCTCAGGATCTCCTACAAGGCCCTGCTCAACCGCATCAAGCGCTGGTCGCTGGCGGACGCGGCGCCCGCCGCGCCGCCGGCGGACGCGGCCCCCACGGAAGCCCCGGACCCGCGCGGCGCTAAGGCGAAAACCACCGCTTCCTAAGGCGGATTCCCGAGTATCGCCGCCGCGGCCGCCTGCGTACCCTCGTCGTGTGCGAGCGCACGAGGGAACGCGTGGCCTCTAGGCTTCCCTGGCCGTCGGTGGCGGCAGCGGCGCGGCGGCTCTCACTCCACGCCGTCGACGACCGGCACCCGGATCAGCTTGCGCTGGATCGCGTACTTGACCAGCGCGGCCCGGTCGTGAAGCTCGAGCTTGCGCATCAGGTTCGACTTGTGGACGTCGACGGTCTTGACGCTGAGCTCCAGGCGGACGGCGATCTCCTTGATCGAGAAGCCGTCGGCGAGCAGCTTGAGGACCTCGCGCTCGCGGCCCGTGAGCAGCGCGTAGCGGGTCTTCGCCCGCCGCCCGACCGACGCGTATTCGACGATCTTGGTCAGCGCGCGCGGGCTCATGTAGCGGTTGCCGCCGTGTACCGCCTCGATCGCCGCGATCAGCTGGGCCGACGGGCCGTCCTTCAGCACGTACCCCGCGGCGCCCGCGTCCAGGCAGCCGGCGACGATGTCCTCGTCGTCGTAGAGCGTCAGGACGACGACGCGCGATCCGACGCCTGAGGCCGCGATCCGGCGCGTCGCCTCGAGGCCGCTGAGCTCCGGCAGCTCCAGGTCCATCAGCACCACGTCGGGCCGCAGCCGCAGGACCTGCTCGACCGCGCTGCGCCCGTCGCCCGCCTCGCCCACGACCTGAAGCTCGGGCCGCTCGCGCAAGATGGCGCGCAGACCCTCGCGAAACAGCGCGTGATCGTCGCAGATGAACACGCTCGCCTTGCCCGTCATGCCGGAACCGGCTCGATCGGCAGGTCCACCTCGATCCGCGTCCCGCTCCGCCCCCCGGCCCCGGCGCCGCGCGACTCGATGTGCAGCCGCCCTCCGAGCGACTCGATGCGGTCGCGCATCGCCGTCAGGCCGTAGGCGGCGCGCGCGCTCTGCCGCCCCACGTCGAAACCGACGCCGTCGTCCTCGATCACCATCACCAGCACCCTGCGGCGCAGGCAGCCGAGCGTGACGTTCACGGCGCGGGCCCGCGAGTGCTTGGCCACGTTCGAGAGCGCCCCCTGCAGGACCCGATAGAGCGTCGTCTGATGCGCCGCCGGCAGGACGTCGGGCACGTCGGCGTCGACGACCCTGAGCGCCACGCCCGTGCGCGCAGAGAAGTGCCGGCAGTAGAGCTTGGCCGCCGTGAGCAGCCCGACCTTCTCGAGGATGGCGGGCCCCAGGTCGAGCGTCAGGCGCCGCACGGAGTCGAGCGCGTGCGCCACCAGCGCCAGCGCCTCCTCGAGCTTGTGGCGGGCCAGCTCGAGCCGGCTCCTGCCCAGCTCCAGCAGGATCATCTCGATGTAGAGCTTCAGCACGATCAGGTCGCCGCCGATCTCGTCGTGGAGGTCCCGCGAGAGCCGCTTGCGCTCCTCCTCGTCGCTGCGCTGCCAGCCGGCCGCGCGGGCGCGTGCGTAACCGGCCAGCACGAAGCGCTGGATCGCCGCCGTCAGCCGGACCAGAGCGAGCGCCATCTCTCGCTCGTCACGCTGGTGGCAGAGCAGCTGCTGCAGGCAGCCCTCGAGGTTGAACGCCAGCGCCAGCACCGCGTGTTCCTCGGGGATGCCCCGCAGCGCGAGCGCGTGCCCCTGGCGCTCGACGACCTCGGCGTAGTGGTCGAGGTCGGCGTCCCGCGGAATCCGCAGCCGGGTGCGCGCGTCGAGGGCGCTCAGCGCGTCGAACTCGGCGCGGCCGGGCGAGAGCCGGCGCAGCCGCCGCAGCCACCTCCCCCGCACCCGCTGCGAGGCCGGCGCCAGCCGCTTCAGCGCGAGCTCGAGCGGGACCGCGATCCCCGCCAGCAGCGACGTGCGTGCTCCCCGGCGCAGCAGCAGCCGCCCCGAGTGCGTGCGTCTCCTCTCCCGCGTCGCGCTCCGAGGCGCCGGGCCTCGCGCGGCCATCAGCCCGCGATCCGGGGCTCGCTGGCTCGCTCCCAGGTGGCAGCCTGCCCGCCCGACAGGAACCGGTGGAAGCCCACCAGCGTGGCCAACGCCAGCAGGCACACGACGTGCGCCGCCGCCGTGGCTCGACGCAGCGACGACGGCGCCCACTCGCGCCGCTCGCGCCCGAGCCAGGCCGCCGCGTAGAAGGCCAGCTGGCCGGCGAGGCTCGCCCGATAGAACGGGGCGCCGGAGGCGGCGAGCGCGACGTTCGACGCGAGCGCGCAGCCGAGCAGCAGCGGCATCGCCAGGCGCAGCAGCTTGTGGGAGACGGTCTGCAGCCAGAGCCGGTTGGCGCGCGGAGAGAGCAGCCAGCGTTCGCGCGCGAAGAGCTGGAAGTTGCCGGCGATCGTGCGCGCCTTGCGCCGAAACTCCTGCCGCGCGCCGGCGACTGCGTCGAAGGCGCGCGCGCCGGCCTCGAACACGACGCGATAGCCGCGCCGCGCGATGCGCAGGGGAATCACGACGTCGTCGAGGATCGTGTCGGGCGGGATCGGCTCGAACAGCTCCCGCCGCAGCGCATAGATGGCGCCCGTCGCTCCGACGCACGAGTCGAGGCGGCTCTCCTGCGCCCGCAGCGCCTTCTCGAGGCGCCAGTAGAGGCCGACGCCCGCCCCCGCCGCGGATCCCTGCGTGCCCTCGAGCACCAGCTCCCCGCTCACGGCGCCCACCGCCGGGTCCGCGAAGGCTGCCGCCAGCGCGCGCAGCGCGCCGGCGTCGAAGCGCTGGCGGGCGTCGGCCAGCACCACGACCTCGCCGCGGCAGGCCGGGATCGCCTGGTTGAGCACCGACGGCTTGCCCCGGCGCACCGGGAACGCGAGCACGCGCACGCCCCTCGCCTCGTAGCGACGCGCCCTCTCGACCGTGTCGTCGCTCGAGCCGTCCGAGGCCAGCACCACCTCCAGCCGCTCGCGCGGGTAGTCGAGAGCCAGCGCGTTCGCGAGACGCGCGTCGATGCGGCTTCCCTCGTCGTGCGCGACGATCAACAGGCTCAAGCCGGGCGTGCTCTGCGCGCGCCGATACGGCCGCGGCCGCAGGCGCGCCAGCAGCAGCAGGCCGGCCGGGTAGCCGAGCTGGCCGTAGCAGAGCAGGCCCACGCAGGACCAGAACAGGGCGGCCGGGCCCGCCAGCTCCGCGGCCGCTGCCAGCAGCAACGACACGCCGGCGAGCGCGGCCGCGCTCCTCACGCGGCCGCGCCGGGCCTTTCGGCCCCGGCGGCCGCAGCCAGCGCGCCGCGCGTCAGGTCGACCAGGCTGTGCTCGGGGCCGAGACCTGCCAGCACCGCCTCGGCGTCGGGCCCGGCGTGGCCGAGCACGACCACTTCCGCGTGTGCCAGCAGCTGTTCCGGCGTGTCGCACATCAGCGATGCGATGTGGGGGATCTGTTGCGCGATATAGCGCTGGTTCGCGCCCACCAGGCGGGCCAGCGCCACGTCGCGATCGAGCACGAGCAGCTCGCGGCCCTTGCCGATCAGCGCCTCGGCCAGCGCGACCAGCGGGCTCTCGCGCAGGTCGTCCGTGCCCGGCTTGAAGGCGAGGCCGACCAGGCCGACGCGACGCTTGCCGAGCGCCAGCACGGCGTCCAGGCCGCGGCGCTGCTGGGCCTCGTTCGAGGGCAGGATCGCGTGGAGCAGGGGCGGCAGCTCGTCGTGCGCGCGCGCCACGTAGGCGAGAGCCCGCAGGTCCTTGGGCAGGCACGAGCCGCCGAACGCGAAACCGGGCTTCAGGTAGGCGTCCGACACGCTGAGCTTGCGGTCGAGCGCGAACACCCGCAGCACCTCGCGCGCGTCGGCGCCGACCGCCGTGCAGACGTCGGCCACCTCGTTCGCGAAGCACACCTTCAACGCGTGGAATGCGTTCGCCACGTACTTCACCATCTCCGCGGTGCGCAGCGAGGTGTGGACGAACGGGGCGGCCACCTCCGCGTAGAGCGTCCTCAGCAGCGCCGCCGTGGCGGGCTCCTCGCAGCCGACGAGCGTGAAGGGCGGCCGCGAGAAGTCGGCGAGCGACGATCCCTCGCGCATGAACTCGGGGTTGACCGCCAGCCGCAGTCTCGCGGCCGCGTCCGCGCCCGCCCCCTCCAGCAGCTGCCCTCGCACGACCGACTCGACGGTGCCCGGCAGCACGGTGCTGCGCACGACGACGGTGAACGGCGGCCGCCTCGCCCGCAGCGCCTCTCCCAGCTCGCGGCTCACGGCCTCCAGGGCGCTCACGTCGAGCGCCCCGTTGCGACGGCCCGGGGTGCCTACGCAGACGAGCCCGATCTCGCTGTCGCCCAGAGCCTCGCTGGCGGAGCTGGTCGCCCGCAGCCGGCCCGCCCGCGCCATCTGGGAGACGAGCTCGCCGAGCCCGGGCTCGCGCACCGGCGCGCAGCCGTCGTTGATCGAGGCCACCTTGTCGGGGTTGACGTCGACGCCGACCACCTCGTGGCCGTCGCGCGCCAGGCAGGCGGCGGTCACGCTTCCGACGTAGCCCAGCCCGAAGACGCTCACGCGCATGCAGCCACCTCCGCGAGACAGCGCTCCACCTCTCGCCCCACCTGGCGCCAGGAGTGGCGCTCCTCGACCAGCCGCCGCCCCGCCTGGCCGAGCGCGGCGGCCCGCGCGGGGTCGCGCAGCAGCGAGACCACCGCCCCGGCGAAGTCGGACGGGGCGTCGGCCCGCAGGTAGTGCTCGCCCGGCACCAGCGGCAGGCCCTCCGCGGCGAGGCTGGTCGCCACCACCGGCTTCGCCATCGCGAGCGCTTCCAGCAGCTTCAGCCGCGTACCGCCGCCCACGCGCAGCGGGGCCACATAGACGGCGGCGGCGTCGACGAAAGGCCGCACGTCGTCGACCGTGCCCGTCACCCGGACCCCGCCGGCCCGGCGCGCTTCGTCCCGCAGCCGCGGGGACGGATCCCGCCCGACCGCCGTGAACGAGGTCGCGGGCAGCTCGGCGCGGATCGTCGGCAGGACCTGGCGCAGGAAGCGGAGCACCCCGTCCTCGTTCGGATACCAGTCGAGCGAGCCGCTGAAGACGAGCTCGCGGGCCGCGCGAGGCGCGTCGGCGGGCCGGAAGTAGTCGGCGTCCACCCCGGTCGGAATCGCTTCCACGCGCGCGCCCGGGCTGAGCGACCGCAGGGCCGCCCGATCGACCTCGGAGACGGCCAGCGTGAGCCCCACGTCCCGGCAGGCGCGCGCCTCGAAGCGGCGCAGCTTGCGCCACTCGATCTCGAGCAGCGCGCGGCGCCAGGATCCGGCCTCCGCCTCGGCCAGCCGCCGCCAGATCAGGTGCTCGACGTTGTGCTCGAAGAGCACCTGCGGCAACGGCGCGCGCCGCGGAACGTTGGGGGCGGCGACCAGGAAGTCGGTCAGGCACAGGTCGTAGTCGCCGGTCGCCAGCCGGCGCTCGGCCTCGGCCCGCAGCGCCGGCACGCGCCAGCGCCACAGGTCCACCGGCAGCGCGCTCAGCCAGGACCGCGCGAGCGCCGCAGCGAAGCGGGCGCTGTCACGCTTCGGCGCCGCGTGCGGGAACGAGTGGATCTCGCACTCGGGCAGCGATGCGGCCAGGCCCGGCGCGTCGTCGCCCGGGCCGTGCGTGGTCAGGACGCTCAGCCGGTGGCGTCGCGACAGCTCCCGGATGATGTGGAAGCTGCGCAGCCGCCCGCCCGAGCGCAGCGGCCACAGCCCCCCTACCTTCACCCACAGGATTCGCATGCGCTCTCACGGCACGACGTCGAAGGCGTCGAGCCAGACCCAGCGCTGCAGCGCGTCGGCGTTGCGGTCGTGGGTCGCCTCGACCGCGATCGTGTGCGGGCCCGGAGCCAGCCGTGGCGCCGAGAAGAGGACCGCCCGCGCCTCGAACGAGGGCCGGTACAGGTCGACGTAGGCGACCAGGCTGCCGTCGAGATAGACCCGCCCGATGCCCGACCACTCGTCGCGGTACCCGATCCAGCGGACGGCCCCGCCGGTGAAGGAGAACGTCGCGCGGGCGCCCGCGTCGAGCGCCAGCGTGGCGCTGCCCCCGCTGTGGTGCTCGCTGTCGCTCCCGAACCACTTGCCGGCGTAGGCGACAGACGGCTGGTCCTGCTCGCTGCGCACGGCGCCCGCCCAGGGATCGGGAGGCGCCGCCGCCGAGCCGTCGGTCAGCACCTCGATCGCGTCGACCCAGACCCAGGCTCCGCCGGAGGGCCCGCTCCGCGTGTCGAGCACCTGCAGCGTCAGGTGATGGGTACCGGGGGGCAGGTCGTTCCGCTCGAGCACGATCGCCTGGTACTGCGCCGGAGAGGCGTAGGTGTCGACGGTCGTCAGGAACTGGCCGTCGACGAACACGGCGGCGATCCCGGACCACTCGTCGCGAAAGCCGATCCAGCGGAAGCCCGTGCCGACGAAGCTCAGCTCGAGCGTGGCCCCGGGCTCGGTGGACTGGGTCGCGCTGAGCCCGCTGTGGCGCTCGCTGAGGTTCGAATGCCAGGTGCCGCGGTACTCCAGGAAGAGGACGTTGTTCTCCTCCAGCCAGCCCCCGCCCGCCGTCAGCGGCTGGGCGCCGGCGCCCGCCGCCACGAGCGCGAGCAGCCCCCCGAGCAGCCAGCCCGGCGGTCCGATGCGACGACGGATCGAGTTCGCCATCCCGTCAATCTCCTGCGCCACAAGCTAGGGGCCGCGCGCCGGGCACGGCAATCGCCGCGAAACTGAATGAGGGCTCAGGGTTTCCCCGAAAGGCCGTGCCGGCCTCGGAGTGCCGCGGGCCGGGCGCGCCGTGAGCCGGATCACAGTTCGGCGCCCGGCGGCGGCTCAGATTGGGAAGGTCGCCGTGTGCTGCGACGGCAAGGAGCGTGCGATGCTGCGACCTCCATCCACGATGACCCGACGGGCGCTGCGCTGGCTGAGCCTGCTGGCGCTCTCGCTGGTGCTCGGCCTTTCTGTTGCCGTGATCGCGCGGGGCGACCGCTTCGACCTGAAGGACATCGGCGCGACCCTCACCTCGGTGCGTGACAGTTCCCTCGACGCCGCGCTGCTCGGCAGGGTCCGCAGCGCGCTGGCGCTCTCGCGGCGCGTCTCCGGACTGAGGTTCGAGCTGGACGCGCGTTCGGGGGTCGTCACCCTCTCGGGCCGCGTCCCCACCCGCGAGGCGCGCTCGATCATCGAGGCCATCGTCGGGGACACCCCGGGCGTGCTCGAGGTGCACAACCGGCTGCAGGTCGATGCCAGCGTCGCGGCCGGCTACGAGCGGACGCTGCTGCAGCGGATCGCCGATCTCGAGACCGAGGTGGCGGTCCAGGAGCGCCTGCGCCTGGAGCCGCGCCTCGTGCACTCGGGCCTGCGGGTCAGCGTGGAGCGCGGCGTGACGGTGCTGCGGGGCGAGGTCGAGAGCGACGCGGAGCGGGCCGAGGCACAGCGGATCGTGCAGGCGGCGGTCGGCGCCGACCAGGTCCGCAACGAGCTGCGCTCGCTCGGGCTCTCCGCCAGCGGCGAGGATCGCCTGGCGCGGCTCGTCGAGTTCGAGCTCTACACGGCCGGCGCCTTCGACCTGGTGCGGATCCAGGTGACGAGCATGGGGGGCCGGGTCACGCTGCACGGCGACGTTCGCACGCCCGCCGAGCGGCTGCTGGCCGAGCGCGTCGCGCAGGACGTGCCCGGCGTGATCGAGGTCGTCAACGAGCTGACGCTCGAACGGGCCTCCTGAGCCCGCCCGCCCGCCCGCCGCGCGGCCGGCGGGCGGGGGGCCGAGGTCACTCGACGACCTTGATCACGACGCGGCGGTTCTGCGCGCGGTTGGCCAGCGTCCGGTTGTCCACCAGCGGCTTGCTCGAGCCGTAGGAGATCACCGCCATCCGGTTGAGGGCGATCCCGAGCTGGTCGTGCAGGTAATCGCGCACCGCCAGCGCTCGCTGTTCGCCGAGCCTGCGGTTGTAGCTCTCGGGCCCCGTCGCGTCGGTGTGCCCCTCGAGCTCGAGGAAGACCCCGCGGTTGTCGGCGACCAGCGGCGCGAGGTACTCGTCCAGCAGGCGCTTGGCGCCGTCGTCGAGGCTCGCGCCCGCGAAGCCGAAGCGCAGCTCGTCGCTCGACAGGCTGAGCGTGTAGAGCAGCTTGCCCCTCGCCTGCCGCTCGGCGTCCGCGGCGCGCAGCGCCGCCTCGCGGGCGCTGCCCTGGGCGGCCCTGACGCCGGCGCTGGCGCTGCGGTCGACCTCCTCGATCCGCGCCTCGTTCAGCGTGGTTCGCGCCTGGGTCCGCTCGACGTCGGCGGACAGCGTCGCCACGCGCTCGCTGACCTCACCGATCTCGCGGCCCACGTGCTTCTTGGTGGCGCAGCCCAGGGGCACGAGCGCCACGAACGCCAGCAGGAGAGCTGATCTCATGAGACACCTCCTGATCGGGAGGGCGAGCGCCCTCCAGTTCCCGAAGCTAGGAGGACGGGCCGGCCCGAACCGTGATCCAGCGCACTTCGCAGCTCAGCGCTGCCGTGCGTCCGGGACGCTGCCCAGGGCGTCGAAGTCCACGCCGACGTCCCTGCCGTCGCTGGCGGCGCGCTTGTAAGGGCTCGTCTCGCGCAGCCGATAGTCGCCGCCGCGCAGGTCGACGAAGCCCACCTGCTCGAACGAGGCGGCCACGAAGTTGTCGTCCGAGCTGAAGCCCGCCGGGGCGCCGACGATGACGTTGCGCCGGAACAGCGCTCCCGGGAAGAACCGCCGGAGCGCGTCGGCGCCCGGCGCGCTTCCGCTGCCGACGACGCCGTACTCGTTGTGGGCGGCGATGTTGTCGCGAAACACGAAGCCCGCGTGCGGGCGTCCGTCGGCGGTGACCAGGTTGCCCGTGTGGAACGCGGTGTTGTGCTCGAAGACGACCTCCGAGGTGGCGTCGAGCAGCTGCAGCAGGCGGCCGCCTCCCCCCCAGCGCGGCCCCCCGACGTCCTCGAACAGGTTGTTGCGGATCGTGATGCGGCGGGCCTGCCCGCTGGGGTGGTTGTCGTCGAAGCCGAGGACGTTGATCCCGGACGCGGTGTGGCGGACGCGGTTGCCTTCGAAGCGCACGTCCTCGACGCAGGACCAGGGAGCCCCGCCGTCCTGGTTGCGCACGGTGAACAGCACGGCGAACCCGGCCTGGGCCTCGACCCAGTTGTGCTCGAGCAGGTTGCCCTCGATCACCACGCGCCGGGCGTTCTTCAGCTCGAGCAGGTTCTTGACGCTCCAGCGCGTCGCCGCGTAGCCCGGCTCCCCGCGCTTCCATGCGAGGGGCTTCGCCAGCCGGTTCCGCCGCAGCGTGATGTCGGCCGGGACGAGCCCGGCTATGCTCGGATCGGCGCCGCCGAACATCACGTTCTCGCCCGCCGCCTCCAGGGAGTTGTTCTCGATCAGGAACGGGCCCGGGCCGTTCCAACCCGCGATGGCCTGCGAGTCGGCTCCCACTTCCTTGAAGTCCGCGAGATAGGAGTCGACGATCGAGCTCTCGCCCGAGTTGAGCGCGATCCCGCGACGGCTGCCGCGACGCGCGTCGCCGTGGATGTAGCAGCGCTCGACGACGAGGTGGTGCGGGATCTCCTCCGCAGTGCCGTCGCTCGAGCCGAGCTCCACCAGGTTGGCGAGAAAGCTGCCGGCCACGGGCCGGATCTCGAGTCCCGAGAGGCGGTAGTGATGCGCGCCCGGCGCCGCGACGATCACGGAGCCCGACGCGGCCTCCAGCGCCGCCATCGCGCTCGCGTCCTGCGGGCCGACCCGAGTCCCGGCGGGCGGCAGCCTGCCGTCGCTGCGAAGGGTGACCCAGTCGTCGCCGGCCTTTGCGGGCAGCGTGAAAGGGCCTCGGAACACGGCGCCTGCGGCGAGCACGATCACGTCGCCAGGGGCCGCGGCGTCGAGCGCCGCTTGCAGGTCGCCGCCCGCGGCGACGTAGGTGAGCCGCCCGGGGCTCCTGGCCTGGGAGGCGGCGTTCCTGCAGCCGGCGCCGAGGCTCGCCAGCAGCATGGCCGCGACCAGGGCCCTCAAGCCGCCCTCACGCCCGCGAAGCTGTCACCGTCCAGGAACACGCGCTGCCAGATCTCGAGGTTCAGCAGCAGCCAGAGGCGGTCGCCGTGGTCCTCGCGGCCGGAACGGTGCGCCTCGGCCAGCCGGCGCACCTCCCCGGCGTCGAGCAGCCCGCGCTCGAGGGCGCGCGGCGACAGCACCAGCTCGCGCACCGCGCTCCAGAACGGCCCGCGCAGCCAGCGCCCCACCGGCACCGGAAAGCCCATCTTGCGCCGGCTCAGGATCGGCCGCGGAACGAGATCGCGCAGTGCCGAGCGCAGCAGCAGCTTCGTCGTCAGGCCGCGCAGCTTGAGCGAGCCGGGCAGCGCGGCGACGTGCTCGACCAGGCCGTGGTCGAGGTACGGCACGCGGCTCTCGATCGAGGCCGCCATGCTCATCTGGTCCTGCTTCATCAACAGCCGCACCAGGTAGGTCTGAAGGTCCGTGCGGCTCATGCGGTCGAGCAGGTCGCCGCCTGCCTCGGCATAGGCGCGCAGCGTCTCGCCGTGGGGGTCGCGTCCCGCGAGCAGGGCCGGCTCGGCGAGCACCCGCCGCAACAGCGCGCCCGGGAAGACGGCGAAGTTCTCGCAGAAGAGCGAACGGGGCCCCGGCTCGAGCGCGAGGAAGCTGCGCGCGGCGTAGCGGCGAACGCCGGCCGGCAGCGCACGGGCGAGGCCGGCGATGTGGCGGCGCGCCGCGTGCGGGATCAGCTCCCAGTAGGGACGTCCCAGGCGCGCGTTCCAGGCGGTCAGCCGGTAGCGTTCGTAGCCGAGGAACAGCTCGTCGGCGCCCTCGCCCGTGAGCACGACCTTCACCTGCTCTCGTGCCAGCCGCGACAGCAGGAAGAGCGGCACGCTGGAAGGGAACGCGATCGGCTCGTCCTCGTGCCACACGAGCCGCGGCAGCTCGTCGAAGAACTGGCGCGGCGTGACGACGAGCTCGCTGTGCCGGCAGCCCGCCGCGCGCGCCGCCATGCGCGCGAAGCGCAGCTCGTCGGCCTCCCGTTCCGCGAAGCCGACCGCGAAGCTCCGCACACGGTCGGGCACGAGCGGGGCCATCAGCGCGAGCAGGCCACTCGAGTCGAGCCCGCCCGAGAGGAAGATGCCCAGCGGCACGTCGCTCATCAGGTGCGCCGACACCGCCTCGCGCAGGCGCTCGCGCAGATCCAGCGCGGCGTCCCCGCTCGGCTCGGCCGGCTGCCGCTCCCCTGCCGGCAGCTCCCAGTAGCGGCGCTCCACGAAGCCGTCGGCCGCCGACCAGCGCAGAGTGCGGCCCGGCAGCAGCCGGCGCACGCCCTTGAAGAGGGTCTCCTCCCCCGCCACGAAGCGGTTGGCGAGGAACTCGGGCAGAGCGCCGGCGTTCAGCTCGGGCCGCAGGCCCCCGGCGAGCAGAGCCTTGATCTCGGAGGCGAACAGCAGCTCGCCGCCCGCGACGGCGTAGTAGAGCGGCTTGATGCCGAGCCGATCGCGCGCCAGCAGGAGCTGGCGCCGGCGCTGGTCCCAGATCGCGAAGGCGAACATGCCGCGCAGCCGCTCGACGCAGCGCTCCCCTTCTTCCTCGTAGAGATGCAGGATCGTCTCGGTGTCACTGCGCGTCCGGTAGCGGTGCCCCAGCGCCTCCAGGCCGGGACGCAGCGCGAGGTGGTTGTAGATCTCGCCGTTGAAGCTGATCCAGACGCTGTCGTCCTCGTTCGGCATCGGCTGGGCGCCGCCCGCGACGTCCACGATCGCCAGCCGCCGGTGGCCGAGGGCCACCGGCCCGTCGAAGTGCTCCCCCGCGCCGTCCGGGCCACGGTGCGCGAGCGAGTCGCGCATCTGCCGCAGCCGCTGCGCCTCGATCGGCAGCGCCCGGCTCAGCGAGACGATTCCGGCGATGCCGCACATTCGAGGGACACCTCGTGTTCCGTGAAGAGCACCCGCTCGCCCGTGCCCGGAAAGCACAGGCCGTAGGCCGAGAGGTCGTCGGACGCGACGGGGGCCACTTCCGGAAGCGGCGCGTCCAGGTCCGCCAGCGGCTGCAGCAGCGTGATCAGGCGACACGGCAGCGGACGGCGTGCCGCGAAGACGACGAGCGGGGCGGGCACCACGCGGCCGTAGTCCGGCGACACCCAGCCGCGGATCGGATCGCCCTCGCCCAGGTGAACCGCCGGCGGGAGCGGGGCCGGGGCCAGGCAGAGCAGCGCGAGGCCCCGGCCGCCGGAGCCTCGAACGCGCACCCACGCGCCCGGACCCAGGAGAACGGCCAGCGGCGCCAGCTGGAAGCGCGCCTCCAAAGAGTGTTCGCCGCGGCCGAGCAGCTCGTCGGCAACGACCCAGAAGCGGGGCTTCACGAAGAGCACGCGGCGGCGCCAGCGAAGGGGCGCCCCCGGCGCGCCCAGCGCGTCGTGCTCCGCGTCCGCGTAGTCGAAGCTCTCGCTCGCCAGCCAGCGTCGCAGGCGCGCCGCGGGACGCGCGGACCAGGCGAAGGGGCCGGCCGGCGCCGCCGGCTCGCGGTCGTCCACGCCGACGGTGCTGTGCGCCCGCGCGCTGCGGAAGTGGTCGCGCCAGCGCGGCAGCGGGGTGTAGACGTAGGTCCCGGGATCGACGACGCAGGGCCCGCCGAAGGCGTCGCACTGGATCGCCAGCAGGTCCGCGTGCCCGTGGCCGCTGCTGACCGGGCAGCCGAGCGGACCCACGTCGAAGATCAGGCGGTGCGCATCGCGCTGCCAGCCGCTCGCCATCACCGCGTAGCCTCCGGCCTCGAAGCAGCGCGAGGCGGGGCCGGCGGGCGGCGCGGGCGCGAGGGCCTCGAAGGCCCGTTCGCCTTCCGCGCCGAGCAGCCACGCCAGCTCCGGAGCGGCCCCGCCCGCCGCCCAGGCGTAATCCGGCCGCGCGAAGAGCGCGGCGGCCAGCGCGAAGACACCGCGCAGGTCGCCCGGGCCGCGCCGCGCCAGCGGCAGCAGCCAGCCGCCGTCCGCATCCCCGATGCTCGGCATGCCGCCGTCCGGCCGCCGCGTGGCGAGCAGGAAGTCCAGCATGAGCTGGAGCGCGTCCGCCACCGGCGGCGCGGGCTCGCTCCCGACGCGCGCGAGCAGCAGCAGGTGGAGCAGGATCTCCACCGTGTAGCGCTGGTAGCAGGTGGCCTGCTCGAAGTAGACGCCGTCGGGGTGGATCTGGCGCACGCTCTCGCGAACCAGCAGCTCGCGCCCGCGGGATCGCCAGCGCGCGGCGTGCGGGTGGTCCGCCAGGAAGCTGCCGGCGTACACCAGGCCGAGCGCTTCGCCCGTCAGATGGGTGTTGGGCGAGGAGTAGAGGGACGGATAGCGCCAGAGGTGGTCCGCGTGGCGGGCGATCCCCTCGACCAGCGCACGAGCGACGTCCGCGTCGAGCGCTTCCTCGAGCAGCGCCAGCACCCAGCACCACGAGACGAGGCGCAGCGCCACCTCGAGGCTGCTCGCCCAGTTGATGCCGACGCCGCAGGGGTTCTCGCGGAGCCACGACCGCAGGTACCCGGCACAGCCCGCCGCGTGCCGAGGCTCGCCGCCGATCCGGTGGGCCTGCGCCAGGGTCACCAGCCACTGGTGCCGGTTCAGCTCCCAGATCACCTTGCTGTCGCCGACGGCCTGCGCGTCGAGCGGGTCGATCCGGCTCCAGTGGACGCGCGGCGCCCGGCGTCCCGCCAGGGGATCGAGGTGCCAGTCCACGGGATCGCCGAAGCGGAGGTCCGCGTAGCCCAGCAGGCGGAAGCGCCCCTCCAGCAGCGCCTCCGCCGAGTCCAGCAGCTGGCGGACGTGATCCGGATGGCGCTCCACGAGCAGCGGCGCGGGCTCCGGCTTCGCGGCCCAGGCAAACGGATTGCGCGGCCGCGACTCGCGCGCTCGCCAGGCCCAGGGCGCCGATCGGGCGGGCGGGCCCCAGCGCTCCGCCAGCTTCCGGGCTTCCTGCCAGCCGCGCACGGCCACCTCGTCGAGGCTCATCCTCGCCAGGCGCCGGAGCCTCAGGGCGTCGCGCCCGCGTACAGCTTCAGCCATCTCTCTCGCACCTCCGGCCAGGTGTGACGCGCGACCGCGAGCCGCGCGCGGCGCGCCAGCTCCCGGGCTTCCCCGGGAGCCTGCGCCAGCCGCTCGACGGCCGCCGCCAGCGCGACGGGATCGTCCGGCGGGACCAGCAGGCCGGTCTCGCCGTCACGCACCATGCTCGCGATGCCGCCGGTCGCCGTCGTCACCACCGGCAGGCCGCAGGCGAACGCCTCGAGGATCGACAGCGGCTGGTTGTCGATCACGGAGGAGTTCAGGAACACGTCGTGCGCGTCGTACAGCTCCGCGATCGCCGAGGGTGGGACGCGTCCCACGAAGCGCACCGCGCCGCGGAGCCGCGCCGCCGTCCGCCGCAGCGCCGCCTCCTCGCTGCCGTAGCCCGCGACGGTGAGCGTCGCGTGGGGCCGGCGGCGCAACAGGACCGCCAGCGCCTCGATCGAGTTGCCCACGCGGTAGTGGGCCTCGAAGTTCCGCACCGACAGCAGCCGCAGCCGGCCGGCGTCGCGATCGCGGAAGCGGAAATGCCCCAGGTCCACCACGTTCGGGATCACGTGCGCCCGGTAGCCGTGGCGGGCGAACACCTCGCCCAGGAACTCGGACGGCACCGCGATCGCGTCCACGCGGCGCAGCCACGGGTGCACCAGCGCCCCCCAGCGCGCCAGGTGATCCGGCGCCTCGCCGCTGTGGTAGTTGAGGATCACGCGCTTGCCGAGGGCGCGCGCCGCCAGGATCGCCGGCACGGCGGCCAGCAGGAAGGACCAGTAGGCGGCGCAGAACACGTGGGCGACGTCGGACTGCGCCAGCCTGCGCAGGCTCGGCAGGTAGAGCGCCTGGTTGACGAGCGTGCGCAGGACGCGCACCCGTCGCAGCGGCCGCGCGGCGCGTGGCAGCTCCGGGTCGATCGGCAGGAAGCGCGCGCGCTGTCCGTCCGCGCGCAGCTGCTCGAGCAGCGTCGCCGCCTGCACGCCCTGACCACCCAGGATCTCGAGGCTGGCGGCGACCAGGGTGACGCTCGGGCTCACAGCGCCGCCGCCACCCGGACCACGGGCTGGGCCCGCCCGGCCGTCTCGCCGTCCCCGAGGGGGGCCGGCGCGGCGAGCGGCAGCGACCCCATGAAGGCGCGGCACCACAGCTCGAAGGAGATCAGCGTGAAGAGCGGGAAGCCGAAGCTGTCGCGGGGGTCCTGCCGCTCCACGAAGCGCTCGAGCTGCGCGCGCGCGAAGACCTCGCAGCAGCGGCTGTCGCGCGAGAGCAGCAGCTCGCGGACGAACCCGCGCAACTCGCCCCGGAACCAGCGGCCGAGCGGGATCGCGAAGCCGCGCTTCGGCCGGGCGAGGACCTCGGCAGGCACCAGCCCGGCGAGCGCCCGCCTGAACAACCACTTCGTCTCGCCGCCACGCAGCTGGAGCTCGGGCGGCACTCGCGCGGCGAACTCGACCAGCGGATGGTCGAGCAGCGGCGGGCGCGCCTCCAGCGAGTGCGCCATCGACATGCGGTCGACCTTGGTCAGGATGTCGAGCGGGAGATAGGCGCGCAGGTCGAGCTCCTGCAGAGCGGAGAGCCAATGCCCGCCCGCGGCCGTGATGCGCCCGGCCTCGGCGCGCCAGGGATCGTAGGCGCCGAGCCGCTCGCGCAGCTCCGGCCGCAGCAGACGCCGCTGGAGATCGCGGTCGAACAGCGTCACCGCGTCGAGGTAGCGCTCGGGTCCCGGCAGCGCCACGTGGCGCAGGAAACGCCGGCCGCGCAGACCGTGAGGCAGGCGCGCCGCGGCGGCCCCCAGCAGGCGCCCGGCAGGGCGCGGCAGCAGGCGCCAGGCCCGCTCGCGGGACTCGACGCGGTAGCGATCGTAGCCGGCGAACAGCTCGTCGCCGCCGTCGCCGGAGAGCGCCACCTTCACGTGCTGCGCGGCGAGCCGCGACACCATGAAGGTCGGAATCGCCGAGGGATCGCCGAACGGCTCGTCGAGGGCGCGCACGACGTGCTCGATCACGTCGAGCGCCTCCGGCTCCAGCACGAGCTCGTGGTGCTCGGTGCCCAACCTGCGCGCGGTGCGCCCGGCCTCGGCGACCTCGCTGAAGGCATCGTCGGCGAAACCGATCGAGAAGGTCTTCAGCGGCCCGCCGGCCAGGCGTGCCATCTGCCCGACGACGGCGCTCGAGTCGACGCCGCCCGACAGGAACGCCCCGACCGGCACGTCACCGATCATGTGCAGGCGGACCGCTTCTTCGAGCAGCGCCCGCAGCTCCTCCGCCAGCGAGTCCTGGGTCCGGTCCCGGGCAGGCTCGAAGCGGACCTGCCAGTAGCGCTCGACGCGCAGGCCGCCGCCGGGCGAGGCGAGCAGCCGGTGACCCGGGGGCAGCTTGTGGATGCCCGAGAGGATGCTCTGCGACTCCGGGGTCGTGAGGAACGCGAGCAGGTGGCCGAACGCCTGCCAGTCCAGGCGGCGCTCCACCCAGGCCAGCTGGAGCAGCGCCTTCAGCTCGGAGGCGAACGCGAGCCGCCCCTGCGTCTCGACGTAGTAGAGGGGCTTGATGCCGAGCCGGTCGCGCGCGAGCAGCAGCGTGCGCTGCCGCGCGTCCCAGCAGGCGAACGCGAACATGCCGCGCAACCGATCGACGCAGGCGGCGCCGCGTTCCTCGTAGAGGTGGGCGATCGTCTCGGTGTCTCCGCAGGTCCGAAACGCGTGGCCTCGGCCACGCAGCTCGCGCGTCAGCTCGCGGTAGTTGTAGATCTCGCCGTTGAACACGACGCACACGCTGCCATCCTCGTTCGTGACGGGCTGGTCTCCGGTCTCGAGGTCGATGATGCTGAGCCGGCGCATGCCCAGGCCCAGCTCCGGCGTCAGGTGGTACCCGGCCCCGTCGGGACCGCGGTGCCGCAGGGCATCGCACATCCGCCTCAGCTCGTGCCCAGGCACGGGCGCGCCGTCCAGGCTCAGGATTCCCGCGATCCCGCACATCGAAGCTCCTCCTAGCCGGCCCGGCCGGCCCCCGCCGCGACCGAGCGCAACCGAGCCAGGCCGCGCGCACCGTCGAGCAGCCACACCAGCGCGAGATAGCACGCGGCGTAGAGCAGGCTCGCACCCAGCAGCGACGGCCAGGGCGACGCCAGCGTCGTGGCCCGCCAGAGCAGCGTGACCAGGGCGGCCGCCGTGCTCGCCAGCGCGAGCCCGCACAGCCGCCGCCAGGGCAAGAGCCGCCCCGGCCCGGTCTCGAGCAGGCGGCGCACCCGCGCGAGGCTGGCGGCCTTGGCCGCGGCCGCCGCGAGCAAGGTGGCGAGCGCGCCGCCCGCGAGCCCGAACGCCCCCAGGCACCAGCCGATCGCCACGATCACGAGCAGCAGGCGCGCGGCGTTCGCCAGCAGCAGGAAGCGCGTCTGCGCCCGTGCCCGCAGCACGGCGTCGGTCGGCAGCGCGCCCAGCAGGATCGTCAGGCAGAAGACGCGAAAGACCGGCACGCTCGCCAGGTAGCTCGGGGGATACAGGACCGCGATCACGTCGGGCGCGACGGCCTCGAGCCAGGCGACCAGCGGGAACAGCAGGAAGGCCATCCGCGCGATCGTCTCGGTCCAGGCGGCGGCCGCGGCTTCCCGCCCGGGCTCGCCGGCCAGGCGCACCATCAGCACGCTGCCGGCCGAGCCCGTCACCAGGTCCACCAGCGGGACCTGGAGGCAGCCGACCGCGTAGACGGCGAAGGCCGCGGCGTCGAACGCGTGGCCGACGGCGTAGAGATGCAGGCTCGCCTGCAGGTTTTCGAGCGCCGCCGCCGCACCGAAGGGGAGCGCGTAACGAAGCTGCTCCGCGAGCAGGCCGGGCGCTGGCCGGAACCCCGCGCGCAACTCGCGCGCGCACCAGGCGAGCGTCGCCAGCAGCCGCAGCGCCGAGAACGCCAGCGCTGCCTGCAGCACCAGATCGAGGCGCCCGAGCAACAGCGCCGGAGCGATCATGGCGGCCGCCTTCACCAGATCGGAGAGGCCGTAGCAGCGCGCCGCCGCCGCCGGGCGTCCGCGCGCGATCATCACGATCTCGAGCGGCGTGGCCGCGACGCCGAGCGCGACCAGCAGCGCGAGCGGCCCCAGGAGCGGCAGCAGCGCCGGGTTGCCCAGGAAGCCAGCCAGGCGGGCCCCCTGCGCCGACAGGGCCGCGCAGGCCAGACCGCCGACGAGCAGGAGGCTCAGCAGCGCGTTCGCCACGTAGCCGCCGGCGCGCCGCCCGCCGCGCGGCACGAAGTAGAAGAGACTCTCCGCCAGCCCGAACGGGGCCAGCAGCAGCAGCGTCGAGTACACCAGCATCAGCTGCTTGTAGGTGCCGAACTCCTCGGGGGCGAAGACACGGGCCAGCACGACCGGGATCAGCAGGGCGGCCGCCGAGCCGAGACCCCTCCCCGCGACCAGCACCGCCGTGGCCCGCGCGTCGGCCCGGCTCATGCGCGCTGCTCACCGTGTCGCTCACGGCAGGGCGTCACGAGATCGAAGACGCCGTTCACGAAGCAGCCCATGATCGCGCCCGAGAATCGCGAGCGATGGTCGAGGCTCGACTGCTCCCAGAGCAGGCGGCGCGGCAGCGTCAGCTCGGGTCGCCGCGGGTCGGTGTGCCCGCAGGTCGTGTAGGCGCGGCGGTAGCCGGCCTCGGCGACGGCGCTCACCACGGCGGCGTCGAAGCGGCCGTCGGGGTAGGCGAAGTGCCGCACCGGGGCGCCCAGCACCGCCTCCAGGGCGCGTCGCGAGCCCGCCAGCTCCTCGCGCACGCGCGCCGGCTCCTCGAGGGTCAGCAGCGCGTGGCTGCGCGTGTGTGAGCCGATCGTGAAGCCGGCGCCCGACATCTCGCGCAGCATCGCCCAGCTCACGAGCCGCAGCTCGGAGCTTCGCGGCGCGCCCAGCTCGGCCTCGAGCGCCACGACGCTGCGCAGCAGGACGTCCCGCGGCACCCGCCGCAACAGGTGCTGCGTCGCCGCGAACGCGTGGCGGGGCAGCGGACCACTGGCCCGCGTGGGAAACGCACCGGCGAGCCTCGCGCGCGTCCGTTCGCCCGAGGCAAAGGCCGTGCGAAGCGCGAGGTAGAGGCGGTCGTGCAGCAGCAGGCGCTCGCCTCCGACCAGGTCGCTGACCACGAAGATCGCGGCCGGAATGCCCTTTCGCCGGAGCAGCGGGAGGGCGTTCTCGTGGACGTCGGCGTAGCCGTCGTCGAACGTCACCGCGGCGAGCGGCCGGCCGCCGGCCGGGGGCTCGGCCAGCTCGTCGAGGGTCGCGAATCGGCAGCGCCGCCCCACCCAATCGAGCTGCCGCTCGAGTGTCGCGCGGCTCACGCTCATGCCGGGCAGCCAGCGCCGCGCGTCCGCGGGTTCGGCAACCACCCGGTGGTAGCCGAGCACGAGCGGGCGCGACGCCGTCCCGCTGCGCGCGGCGAGCCAGGCGTCCACGCGCGCCGCGTGCAGCGCGCGCGCCACTCCCGTCTTAGCGAGCCGTCGCAACGAGCGGCCTCTCTCGGAGCGCGTGCGCGGCGAGGCTGGCGAGCCGATCGGCGCAGGAATCGCCCAGCAGGCGGCGCGCGAGGCGGCCGCCGCCGCGACGGCCGGTCACGGCGGCCCTCAGCAGCCGGCCGCGCGCCGTCGGCGGGTAGGCCTCGGCCCGCAGCAACGCCCTGGTGCGGCTCGCCCACTGGAACTTGTAGGCCTCGCTGCCGTGGAGCAGGTCGAACTCCGCTGCGCCCTCCTCGATCGCGGCGCGGATCGCCAGCCCGAGCGCGACGAGCCCGATGCTGCGGGTGGCGAAGCTCGGATCCCAGCCGAGCTGGTAGTAATAGAAGGTGCGGCCGTAGCGGAACCCGTAGAGCCCAGCCGCCAGCCGGCCGTCGAGGCGCAACGCGAAGAGCCGAAGCCAACCGCGCGCGAGCGCGAGGCGGCTGAACTCCTCGTGGAAGGCCGCCACGCCCGCGGCGCCGAAGGCCTGCGAGCCGCCACGGCCTCGCCAGCGCTCGCGGTGCAGCGCCACCAGCGCGGCGAGCGCGGCGCCGCGCCGCTCGTCGTCGGCGACGCGCTCGAAGCGAAGCTCCCCCTCGCGCTCGAGCTGGCGCAGGCGGCGCCTCAGGTTGTAGCGGTGCTCTCGGCCCAGGGTCGCCAGATAGGAGTCCCAGCTGTGGCCCTCCAGCGAGATGAAGGGGCAGACGTCGGCGGCGCGCTGCTCGACGGTCCAGCCCCGAGCCGCCAGGCGCGGCAGCACGCGGCCGAGGCTGGACGACTCGCACAGCTGGCGCAGCTCGAGCGGGCTCTCGCATCTCTCGAGCTCGCCGGCCAGCGCCTCGCCCGCCTCGGGCTCGGCGCCGCGCCGCACGATCACGTCGAGATAGTCCGATCCCACGGCACCGGTGCCGAGGAAGCCGGCCCGGGGCAGGACTCGCGCGAGCGGCCCCGCATCGGCGGCGAAGGGAGCGAGAGCGATCAGCTCCCCGGCGCGGCGCACCGCGATCAGGCACAGGCGCCGCCGGCCGCCGAGATGGCACCACCAGGTGCGGAGCCACTCCCAGGTCAGGAAGAGGCCGTCGGCGTCGCTCTGCGCGAGCAGCGCCTGCCACTCCGGCTTCAGGCGGTCCAGGCGGTGCGTGCTCTCGATTCGCTCGATCTCGACCATCGCTCCCCTTCGAACGACACCGCGGGCTCGAGCTGGCGCAGCACCAGCCCCGCCATCCGCTCGAGCTGTCCCCGCGTCACGTCCTGGTGGATCGGCAGCTCGAGGACGTGCCGCCGCAGATACCGCACCGCTTCGAACGGCAGGCGCTCGGCCTCCGCGTCCCCCGTGTTCCAGAAGCTGACCGACTCGATCCCCTGCTGGGCGAGCTGGCGCGACGCGCGCGCCTTGTCGGCCACCGGCAGCGGGAAGAACAGTGGGCAGACGCCCGGCCCGAGGCGCAGCGGCAGCAGCGGGAAGCGCCCCTGCAGGCTCCCGCGCAGCAGCTCGAAGTTGCGCCGGCGCCTCTCCTTGATGGCGTCGAAGTCGAAGCGGGGCAACAGCAGGCGCGACAGCCGGGACATCCCGACGTCGGCGTGCGCGGCGTCGAAGCCGCTGTCCCCCACCGGCGTGCGCGCGAGCCCGGCGGCGTCCAGCACCCGGCCGGCGGCACGCTTCGACCACAGCAGCGACGCGCCCAGACGGGCGGAGCGGCCGCGGATCCAGTCCCCGACGAGGTCGAGCGTGCGCGCCGCGAGGGAGAGCGAGCCGCAGCGCCGCAGCCGCAGGTCCCGCAGCTCGGGCAGGAACCCGCGGTTCTGCGCGAGCAGGCCGCCGTTGGGCACCGGCAGCGTCTTGTAGAGGCAGAACACGGAGAAGTCCCCGAAGCTGCCGAGGGCCTGCCCGGCGAGATCGCTCAGCAGGCTGAGCGCGCAGTCCTCGATCAGGAGCGCGCCGTGCTCGCGGCAGAGCCGCTCGAGCTCCCGGATCGGTTGCGGCCAGCCGAGGAAGTGGATCACGTAGAGCGCGCGCGGGCCCGCGCGCAGCAGGCGCTCGACCTCGGCGAGGTCGGGCTGCAGATCGGGGCCGATCGAGTAGAAGCGGATGTGCGCGCCCGCGGCGCGCAGCGCCTTCACTTCGTTGCCGTGGTGGTAGGCCGGCACCAGCACGCTCCCGCCGTCGCCGAACCCGAGCGCGCCGAAGAGCTGGTAGATCGCGTAGCGCGCGACGTGGAAGGCCAGCGTGCGAGGCGCCTGCAGCGGGAACGGCAGGGGCGCCGCCGGCGGCACCGGCAGCCACAGCCCCGGCCCCAGGCCCGGCCAGGCCGGAATCTCGATCGGCCTCACGCCGACCGCCCGCGGCGCCCGGCGAACAGACGATCGCGCAGCGCCAGGTAGAGAGGCTCCTGCTGCAGCCGGGCGAAGAGCCGGAACTTCGCGCGGTGGAGCAGGCGCCCGCGCCAGCTGTCCGGGAAGACGAACAGCCAGACGTGGGGCACGCACTCGCGCGCCCATTCGAGCTTCCACGGCTCGCGGGCGCCCAGGAACTCGTAGCGCTCCAGGCCGCGCCCGAACGCGTCCTCCAGCACCAGCCAGCACAGCAGGCTCTGGGGCGAGTACGCGGACAGCCCGGGGTCGTGGCTCAGCTTCAGCAGGTAGATGCGCCGCTCGCACTCGAGCGTGAGCTGGAACGCGACGCGCCGGCCGCCCACGCGCAGGAAGTGGAGCCGGAACCAGCCCTGCCGGGCGGCCGACTCCGCGACGCGGCGGTAGAAGGCGGCGGTCTCGGCCCGCGCCTGGATCGCGGTGGCGCGCTCCCCCTTCCAGCCTTTCGCCTCGAGCGCGAACGCCTCGGTGAGGGCCTCCGGCTCCGCCGCGCAGACGACCTCCCGGTCCACGAGCCCCAGCGCCCCGAGGCGCTTGAAGCGATTGCGCAGGTTCGAGCGGTGCTTGCGCCTCAGTCCCGCGGCGTAGGACTCGAAGCTGCCGGTGAGCGGCAGCACCGGCGCCTCGCAGGATCTCCACACGCCGGTGAGGAAGCCGTCGGCCCGCGCGGCGGCCTCCAGCTCGCGCAGCGCCGGCGAGCTCTCGGGCACGTCGCGCAGGCACAGCACGTCCCAGCCGCCGGCCTGCGCGGCCAGCCGCTGCCAGATCGCGCGCACGGCCGCGCGCGGCGAGCGCGCCAGCAGCAGGTCGAAGCGGGGCGTGTGCACGTTCCCGATGAAGCCGAGCTGCCGCGTGCGCAGGCCGTACATGCGCGCGCGGCCGAGCATCAAGGGCGCGATCGCCACCGGCTCGGCGCCGGCGCGCGCGACCAGCACGCGCAGCTCGTGCCCGCGCGCGAAACAGTCCCAGGCCGCGCGCACCCATTCGTGGCGCAGGAAGGGATGCTCGACGCCCGCGGCGCCCGCCAGCCAGTTCCACACCGTCTCGAGCGCGACGAAGCCCGACTCGTCGCTGACCGTCTCGACGCGCAGCTCCGAAGCGGGCGTCTGGACGAGCGGAAGTGGTTCGGCGGACATGATCAGCCTCGCGCCTCCGGCCGGGCGAGCCTGAGCGGCGCGCTGCGCGCCGCCGCCTCCGGGAGGCAGAGAACCTCGCGATAGAGCCTCGTCGTGCTGCGCAGCAGCGCAGCGAGGGAGAAGGAGCTGGCGGCCCGGCGGCGGCCGGCCTCGCCGAGGCTGCGGGCGAGCGCCGGGTCGGCCAGCAGCCGCCCAATCCCCGCGGCCAGCGCCCCCGCGTCGCGAGGCGGGACCAGCAGCCCGCTCACGCCGTGCTCGACCATCTCGCCGTTGCCGCCCACCTCCGTCGCCACGACGGGAACGCCGGCCGCCATCGCCTCGAGCACGACGTTCGAGAGCCCCTCGCTGAGCGAGGGCTGCACGGCGACCGTGACCGCCTGCAGCAGCTCCGGCACGTCCGTTCGGAAGCCGGCGAACAGCACGCGCCCGCCGACGCCCAGCCGTCCGGCCATGGCCTCGAGCTGCCCGCGGTAGTCGGGGCCTCCCGGCCCCAGGCAGCCACCGTCGCCCACGACCAGGAAGCGGGCCTCCGGCGCGCCGTGCGCGGCCAGGGCAGCCGCCTGCAGGAAGTACTCCGCGCCCTTCAGGCCGGTGAGACGGGCCAGCATCGCCACCAGCGGCGCGCGCGGCGGCACCCCGAGCTGCGCGCGGACCCGGGCCGCGCAACCCGTGCCGCCGAAGCGCTCGACGTCGATGCCGTTGTGGATCACGCTGAGGCGGCTCGCCTCGTAGCCCTCGGCGACCAGATGCGCGCGGACGGCGAAGGCGTTGGCCGCCACCCGATCGGCGAGCGCGCAGGCCTGCCGCTGCAGGCGGCGCCGCCAGGCCGAGAGGTGATCGGCGGTGTCGCGGATCGCCGCCACGCTGCGCACCCCGGCCATGCGCGCGGCCGGCAGCGCGAACAGGTTCGGATAGGTGCCGAACGAGTGGACGAGCGCGATCCGCTGCTGCCTGAGGTACTGCGCGAGCTTGCGCTGGCTCCGGAGCGCGGCGAGCCCCCACAGCGGCCCGATCGGGAACTCCGCGATCCGGACAGAGCTCTCGCGCAGCTCTTCGAGGAAGGCGCCGCGGAGGCGGAAGCACCCCACCTGGGGCTCGAACTCGGAGGCTTGCAGGCCCCGCGCCAGGTTGACCACCTGGCGCTCGGTTCCGCCGATCTGGAAGTCCGTCACGAAGAGCAGCACGCGTCTGCGAGTCACGAAGCACGCTCCGGTTCCGCGGCGCTGATCCGCCGTGCCGCCACGGCCAGGCCGCCGATGAGGAAGAAGTAGAACTGGTAGGCGATCGGCTGGAAGAACGCCGCGACGGCAAACGCGATCAGGCTCGTCTGCAGGCCCTCGGCCAACAGCGGCAGCTCGCGATCGCCCGGATCCCGGAGGCGGAGGCGTCGCGCCTCGCGCGCGTCGCGCAGGCAGGCCAGCAGCAGCGCCAGGAACAGGGCGAGGCCGGGCACGCCGAGGTCGACGCCGTACTGGAGGTAGGCGTTGTGGACCTCCTTCCAGGCCGGGCCGCGCGCCTCGTTCAGCGCCAGAGCGTTCATGCCCGGGCCCACGCCCAGCACGGGGTTGTCGAGCGTCAACCGCGTGGCCTCGACCATGTCGACCCAGCGCAGCTGCGCCGAACGCGTCTTGTCCGCCTCGATGTCGGAGATCGTCGCGACGCGTGCCAGGTAGCCGTCCGGCAGGCATGCCAGCGCGAGCACGCCCGTCCCGGCGCAGGCCGCCAGCGAGCGCCAGTGCCCGCGCCGGAGCAGGCTCGACAGATAGGCCCCGATCGTGCAGGCGAGCGACAGGAAGCCGGCGCGGGAGAAGCTCAACACGATCGCCGCCGCGCCGAGCAGGGCCCCCGAGGCGAGCGCCGCGCGCGCGAGCGGCCCGGGCGACGCCAGCAGCAGCGCCACCGTCACCGGCAGCCCGAGGTTGAGCATCAGGGCCAGGTCGTTCGGGTTCTGCGTCAGCGGCGCGTCGAAACCGACGATGCGGTCGACCGCCTGCGCCCCCTCGATGAACTGGCCCGAGAGGTAGTGGCGCACGCCCGTCACCGCGAGCGGCAGCATCAGCAGCGCGAAGGTCGTGCAGGCGTACCGCAGCCGCTCGCGGGTGTCGACCACGCTGCCGAGCAGCCAGAAGACGACGAGGGCCTTGAAGTACATGTCCGCCAGCAGCGAGGCGCTGCCCCCCGGCCAGAGCGAAAGCGGCGTCGTCAGCACCGCCCAGCCCGCGAGCGCCAGCGCCAGCACCACGGGCCGATCGAGGACCAGCGCCGGACGCCGCGCGCCGAAGGCCTCGTAGAGGTGCGAGGCCACCGCCAGGCCCGCGGCCAGTAGCGCGATCCGCAGCGGCGCCAGCACCGGGAACAGCGTCTGTGGCGAGAGCAACAGGATGCAGGTGAAGGCCATCAGCGAGCGGAAAGGCAGGCTGCCGTGGCTGGGCGCGGCGGCCGCGGGCGCGGCGGCCGGCGGGCGCCACCACTCGCGTAACGTCCCGGCCTCGGGCTGCTGGCTCACCTCAGCGCACCCCGGCCGCGGCCTCCGCGAAGCGCGCCGCGGGCTCCGGCTGAGGTCGCTGCCGCGCCTTGGTGCCCCGCATGCGAATCGGGCCGTCGAACAGCGCGATCTCGCCGAAGCCACAGTCGCGGTACCAGCGGTAGACCTCCGGATACAGGAACTTCCACTGATGGCGGGGCGTGTACCAGTCGAAGGTGTCGAGCCAGCGCCATCTCCAGCCGGGGTGGGGCGAGATGGGCGCCAGCAGGCGCAGCAGCCTTCCCAGCAAAGGCAGCCGGTAGACGTAGTGCAGCGGAACCGCGATCGCGCTGAGGGCCCACATCAGCCCGAGCGGCAGACGCGTCGTGAGCTTGCGGATCAGGTCCGGGCCCCGGCGACCGGGGCCGTACGCGTCGTAGAGGTAGACCGCGAAGGACCCGCCCGGCCGCACCGTGCGGGCGACCGCCGCGAAGGCGGCACGCGTGTCCGGGGTATGGTGGAGCACGCCGATCGAGTAGGCGTGGTCGAACGACTCGCGCCGGAACGGCAGCGAGAAGATGTCGGCCTGCAGCAGGTGGATCCGCGGCCGGTGCCCGACGTTGGCCCAGGCGGCGTCGACGGCCGTGGTGAGATCGACGCCCACCAGCTCGGCCCCCAGCTCGGCCGCCACCTCGGCGTAGCGGCCCGCGCCCACGCCGGCGTCGAGCACCAGGCGCCCGCGCAGCTCGGCGTCGCTCCAGCCGGTGGTCTGCGTGAACGCGCGCAGCGTCTCGCCACGGCCCGTGCGCGAGTCGAGCTGGATCGTGCGAAACCAGTTCCACTGGCGTCCGAAGCTGCCCGCGTAGCCGGCGTCGGCGACGAAGCGGGGCACCCCGCCGCTCACCGGGTAGCGAGAGCCGTCGCGCGGACAGCGCAGCGCGCCCTCCATCACCTCCGCCCCGTCGAGTGCGGTCGCCTCCAGCTCGAGGCCCTCGCCGCAGGCGGGGCAGACCAGGAGCTCCAGCAGTCTCGGCTTCATCGGTCTCCTCCCGGGGGCTGCGGCAGCGCGGTCTCGACCTGGTGGCGGGGAGCGAGTCGCCGTCCCGCCAGGGCCCGGCCGCCAAAGCAGGAGACGAGCAGCGTCGCGGCCCCGCGCGCGTCGAGCGGCGGCGAGAGGTGCCGCCCCTGGCCGGCGTTGCATCCCAGGCCTGCCAGCGCCTGGACCTGCTCCTCGCTCTCGACGCCCAGAGCGACGACAGCCAGCTCCAGCTCCCGCGCCGCGGCGAGCGCCGCCCGCAGCGCCCGTCCGCCCTCCCCGCGCGCACCGGCGCCGACCAGCTCCCGCTCGAGCTTCAGGGACGCGGGGCGCAGGCGCTCGATCGCGCGCAGCGACGTGCGCCCGCCGCCGAAGGCGTCCACCACCACGCCGACGCCCAGCGCCGCGAGCCGCGCGAGCACGGCCTCCGCGCCGGGGCGAGCGAGCAGCGGCTCCGCGACCTCGATGAGCAGCTCCCCGCTCGCGAGCCCGCTCGCATCGCGCGCGCTGCGCACGCGCTCGGCGAACGCGGGCTCGGCCAGCTGGCGCGCCGAGACGTTCACGCTGATCGCCAGCGACGCCGCCTTCGGCAGGCGGTCCCGCCAGTGGCGCAGTTGGCGGCACGCCTGGCGCAGCGCCCAGTCGCCGATCTCCACGATCACCCCGCTCGCCTCCGCCACGGCGAGGAAGCGCTCCGGCCCGGCCACTCCCTCGCGCGGGTGCGCCCAGCGCAGCAGCGCCTCGAAGGCGAGCGGGCGGCGGTCCGAGAGCCTCATCACCGGCTGGAAGACCAGGCGCAGCTCGCCCCTCCTCAGCGCCGCGGCGAGGTCGCGCTCGATACCCAGCCGCTCCCGCGTCTGGGCGCGCATCCGCTCGTCGAAGACCTCGAAGGTTCCGGGGGCGGTGGCCTTGGCGCGGTACATCGCCGCGTCGGCGTCGCGCAGGAGGGCGGAGGAGGACGCCTCGCTCGTGCCGGAGAGCGAGATGCCGATGCTCGCCGAGCAGCAGACCTGGTGGCCCTGGATGCGGAAGGGCTTCGCGAGCGCGCCCTGGATCCGCGACGCCACCCGCGTGGCGTCGTCCACGCCCGCCACCCGGGGCAGCTGGATCGCGAACTCGTCGCCCCCGAAGCGGCTGACGAGGTCGCCGGGGCGCACGCAGCGCTCGAGCCGCCGCGCCACTGCCTGCAGCAGCTCGTCGCCGGCGAGGTGGCCGAGGGCGTCGTTGACGGGCTTGAAGCCGTCGAGGTCCAGGAACAGCACGGCGCTCTGGCCGGCGCCGGCGTGGTGCGCGCGCGCGAGCGCCCGCGCCAGGCGGTCCTCGAAGAAGGCGCGCGTCGGCAGGCCGGTCAGCGCGTCGAAGGTCCCGTGCCGCAGCAGCGCGGAGCGCTCCTCGCTCTCGCGCAGCGCCTGGCGAGCGTCGCGCAGGGCGCCGGCGTCGGCGGCGGCCTGCTCGGCCCGCCGGCGCACCCGGCTCTCCGCGACGATCAGGCGCGCCTCCACCGCGCCGGCGTCGGCGGCCTTGGGCATGTAGTCGTCGGCGCCCGCCAGCACGGCCAGCTCCAGGTCGCTGGGGCGATCCGTCAGGCCCGAGGCCAGCACCACCGGCGCGCGGCCCGCCTGGCCCGCGCGCAGCTTCGCGCACAGCTCACGGGCCTCCGCGGCAGACCAGTCCAGGATCGACAGCGGGTGGAGCCCGGCCTGCGCCGCCTCCCAGGCGGCGTCGGCGTCGCCGTGGGCGTCGACCTCGTGGCCGCGCGCGCGCGCGACCGCCGCCAGCAGATCCCGGGTCGGGCCGTCGCGTTCGTACACGAGGACGCGCATGCCCGCTCAGGCCTGGCGCCGCCGCCACGCGTCGGGGGCCGCCGCCGCCTCGTGCGGCGCTCGCGCGGCGGCAGCGCGGCGCGCGGCCGTGCGCGCCGTGATCGGAACCACCTTGCGTGGAGCGCTCGCGCGGCGGGCCCGCGAGGCGTCGCTGCCGAGCAACACGACCTTCAGCGTCTCGGCCAGGATCCGCAGGTCGAGCCAGAGCGACGTGTGCTTGATGTAATAGAGGTCGTAGCGCATCTTCTCGGTCTCTTCCTCGAGGCCGTTCGCGTAGCCGTAGCGCACCTGCGCCCAGCCGGTGACCCCCGGCATCGCCGTCGCCCGGATCCAGTAGTAGGGGATCGCGCGGCTGAACAGCTCGTAGTTGCTGAGCGGATGGGGCCGCGGCCCGATCAGGCTCATCTCGCCACGCAGCACGTTGATGAACTGGGGCAGCTCGTCGAGCCGGTAGCGGCGCAGCACGCGCCCGACGCGCGTGATGCGATCCCCGTTGTCGCGTTCCCATTCCGAGGCGGGTCCCGGCGCCGGCCGCATCGAGCGGAACTTGAGCAGCCCGAAGCGGCGCCCCGCGAGGCCGACGCGCTCCTGGCGGAAGAAGACCGGCGGCCCCGATTCCAGCACGATCGAGCATGCGATCAGGGCGAAGAGCGGCAGCAGCGCGAGCAGGCCGAGGACGGCCACCAGCAGGCTCAGCGCCCGGTTCAGGCCTCGCTGCAGCCGCGAGCTGCGAAATCCCTCCGAGAAGATCAAGGCGCTCGGCGGCAGCGCCTCGATCGCGAGCTTGCCCAGCAGCCGCTCCTCGAGCTCGAGGCCCTCCTCCACCGCCACGCCGCGCAGCCGCGCCTTCAGCAGCGGCTCGAGCGGCAGCCGCCCGCGCCGCGCCGTGAGCGCGAGCACGACGCGGTGAGGACGCTGCTCGTGCAGGATCCGCCCGAGGCCCTCCAGCGTGCCGAGCTGCGCGACGCCTGCCGGCAGGGCCCCCGCCAGCGGCGCCTCGTCGACCACGCCCAGCAGCCGGTAGCGCTCCGGCTGGCGGCGCAGGGCCTCGGCGAGTCTCAGCGCGAGCGGGCTTGCGCCGACGAGCAGCACCCGCTCCCTCACGCGCGCCCCCCTCGGCGGGCCGCCGAGTAGTAGCGGTGGTAGTACAGCGAGCGCGGCTGGTCCTCGTTGTTGAACACGATGCCAAGGACCTTCTCCGGCGCCAAAGCGTTGAGCGCTGACGCCACGGCGGCGCGTGGCGTCGCGTGGGCGGCCACGACGAGCAGGAACCCGTCGACGCGCTCCGCCACCACCCTGCAGTCGGGCAGGAGCAGCAGGGGTGGAGTGTCCAGGATCACGAACTGGTACTCCCGCCGCGCGAGCGCGAGCAGCTCGGCGAAGCGGTCGCTGCGCAGCAGCTCGAAGGGCTCGCCCGCGGCCTGGCCTGCCGGCAGCACGGCCAGGGGGAACGGGGGGCGCTTGCGCACGAGGCTGGCGAGCGTGCGCTCGGGTTCGGCGAGCGCGCCGGCCAGCCCCGCCTCGTCGGGCCGTTCGCGCAGGCCGAGCCGCCCCGCCACCGCGGGGCGGCGCAGGTCCGCGTCGACGAGCAGCACGCGCGTGCCGGGGTCCTGCGCCAGCGCCCCCGCGAGGTTGACCGCCGTGGTGGTCTTGCCGTCGCCGACGCCGGGGCTGCTGACCGCCACCACCGTCGCGCCGCGGCTCCGCTGCAGCTGCTCCAGCTGCCAGCGCAGGACCCGGTACTGGTCGGCCTCGAGCGACGACGGGCGCAGCAGGGTCACGGCGCGCTCGTCGACCTCGCGCGACGCCGTGGCGTGCCGCGGCGAGGCCACCTGGAAGCTCGCGATCGCCTGCCGGTCGTGCTCCATGCTCACCCGCTCAGCGCGCCCGCGTCAGGAGGCTCGACAGCTCGCCGCTGCGGCCCGCCGTCCGATGCGCGAGCTGCCCGGCTGCGGCGAACGCCAGCAGGGTCGCGGTCGCGAGCAGCGTGCGGCGGGCGCGATCGCGCCACGCGCTCCGAGGACCGACGATCCGGGGGATCGCGGCCAGCACGGGCACCCGTGTGAACTGGCGCAGCTCGTCGGCGGAGTGGAACGACGTGTCGAGCTGCTCGGCGAGCAGCGCCACCGCCCCTGCGGCTGCCACCGCCAGCACGAGCCCGAGCAGCGCGAGCTGCGGCCGCCGCGGACCGATCGGCTCGCGCGGCGCAAGCGCGGGCTCGAGCAGGCGCAGCTGCGCTCCCCCGCCCTGCGCCGGCGCGGCGAGCTGCGCCTCCTCGTGGCGCTTCAGCAGGGCGTTGTAGAGCGCCTTGGTCGTCTCGTAGTCGCGGGTCATCTGCTGGTACGCCTGCGTCCGCAGCGGCGCCTGCTCGATGCGCCGCGTGTAGCTCGCCGCCTCGCGGCGCAGGCGCTGCTCCTCGTCCTTCAGCTCCCGCAGCTCCTGCTCCAGCTCGGCGAGCGCGCGGGCCGGCGTCCCGGCCGCCTCGACGGGAGCCGCGGCCCGCGAGGTCGGCGCCGGGGCCTGCGCGCCCTGCTCGAGCGCGGCGATCTCGCGGCGCAGGCGCGCCACGTCGGGATACCTGTCGGTGTAGGTCCGGCGCAGCTCCGCGAGCTGCCGCCTCAGGCTCGCGAGGCGCGACTCGGCGCTCGCGCCCTCGGGCCCCGCTCCGGGGGCGCCCGCGAGGTCCAGCAGCAGGCGCGCGCGCCGCTCGCCGGCTCGCGCGCGTGCCTCGCCGTTCAGACGCAGCAAGGCATCGAGCCGCGTCAAGGCGGCCAGGTTGGCGACCTGCTGCTCGGCGAGCTCCCCGGGGTGCAACTGCTGGAACGCCGCCAGCTGCCCCTCCTGAGACTCGAGCCGCTCGCGCATCTCGCCGAGTTGCGAGGACAGCGCGTCGAGGTTGCCGCCGCGCAGCCTGCGGTCTTCCTCGAGGTACATCCTCGCGAGCTCGTTCACCACGCCCGCGACGCTCCGCGGATCGCCGCCGCGATAGCGGATCGTGAACGCGGTCACCGCGCGCGCGGGCGCCTCGGGCCCCTTGGTCTCGACACGCATGTCCCCCTTCATGCGCCGCAGCAACTGGTCGTCGGGCGTGCGCGGGCGGTCCTGCGGATAGAGGTCGAAGCGCTCGATCAACCCGAGCAGGCGCTCACGGCCCTGGATCTGCTCCGTCATCCGGTGGATCCGCCGCTCCGCCTCCTCGATCCCGTCGTTCTGGATGCCGCGCGGAGGCTCGACCAGGATCGTGGCCGAGGCCCCGTAGACGTCGGGCAGGCCGGCCGCGACGCAGAGCGAGACGCTCGCGACCAGGCCGCCGACGAACAGGCACGAGCCGCGGCGCCGCCGCCAGACGGTTCGCAGGCGTTCGACGGCTCCCCCCGCCTGGGCGTCCGGCGTCATTCGGCCTCCCCTCTCGCGCCCGCCTCGCCCCAGCCCGCGGAGACGCGCTCGGGCGTCTCGACCACCAGACGCAGCGAGACGAGGTTGCGCGTCACGTCCCCCAGCGGGCCTCCGCGCACCACGGCGAGCTGATGCGACGCGCTGAGCGACACCCCGCGCGCCGGCGACCAGACGAGCTCGGCGTCCAGGCGATAAGCGGTCGCGTCGAACGCGGGGTGCCGGGTCTGGTACACGCCCGGCGAGATCGCGAAGCGCAGACGCGGCCCCACCAGGTCGTGCGCGAAGCGCAGCCCACCCATCTCCGTGCTGGCGACGCCGGCCTGCCCCACCACTCGGGCCTGCGAGCGCGCGTAGGCCAGCGCCAGCTCGCCGCCCTCGAGCCGGCGGCGCAGCTCGAGGTCGGCCTCCGGGCCCTCCACGCGGCGCCCGCGCAGGCGGGGCCCCGCCGCGAACGTCAGTCGGACCTGCGGTGAGAGCGCCAGCCGGCCACCGAGCACGACGACGTGCGACGCAGCGGCGGGCCCGTCGCCGCCGAAGCGGCGCAGCGTGTAGCCCAGGGAGAGCGCCGCGCCCGGGCCCTGGCGGCGCTCGAGGCTCGCCTCGAAGCTCTGGCTGCTCCCACGCGGCCCGCCGGCGACCGAGTCGCCGACGAAGCGGTGCGCGAGCCTGGCGGCGACGCGCGCTCCCAGGCCCAGGGTCAGGCGTTCGTCCGACGAGACCTGGGTCGCCGGGACGCGCCCGAGCTCGAGACCCGTCTCGAGCGCGAGCTGGCCGGGCGCGCGCGTGAAGCGGTAGCCCTGGACGGACTCGATCAGCAGCCCGCGGCGGCCCCGGTAGCGGAGCGCGAGGCTCGCGTCGCGCGCCGCCGCCGGGCTGTCGAACGAACGCTGCCGCCGGAACCGCTCCGCCTCCTGCAGATACGACGCCCGGAGCAGCAGCCGCGGCGAGCGCGCGACGAACTCGAGCCGCGGCGCCAGGCGCGCGACGGCGTCGCTCTCGGGCGACTCCGCGGAAGAGAGCACGTTGTCGTCGTGCGCTGCGCCGAGCGTCAGCGACGGCCTCAGCTCGAAGCGGGGACGGGCCTCGGCCCCCGCCGCCAGCGTCGCGCAGACGCCGCCCAAGGCCAGGACCGCCGCGCGCCGGCGGCTCGCCGTCTCCACCGATCTCCTCATTCGACGGTCACGCTCTTGGCCAGGTTCCTCGGCTGGTCCACGTCGCAACCGCGGACGACGGCGACCTGGTAGGCGAGGAGCTGGAGCGGCATCACGGAAAGGACCGGCAGCAGCAGCTCGGAGGTTCCGGGGAGGCGCAGCACGGCATCCACGCGCCCGGCGATCTCGGCGTCGCCCTCGTCGGCCAGCGCGAGAACGCGGCCGTCGCGCGCCTTGATCTCCTCGATCGCGGCCAGCGTCTTCTCGTAGAGCCGGCCGCGCGGCACGAGCACGACCGTGGGCAGCGCGCGCTCGATCAGCGCGATCGGGCCGTGCTTCAGCTCGCCGGCCGGATGGCCCTCCGCGTGGACGTACGAGACCTCCTTGAGCTTCAGCGCCCCCTCCAGCGCGACCGGGTACTGGATGCCGCGCCCGAGGTAGAGGACGCTCGCGCTGCCCTCGAGCAGGCGGGCGAGCTGCGCGACCTCGTCGGCGCGCCCGAGCAGGCGCTCGGCGAGCCGCGGCAGCTCCAGCATCTGCGCGAGCAACGCGCGGCCCTGGGCGGCGTCGAGCGTGCCGCCGGCGCGTGCCAGGCCGACGGCCAGCAGGTCCAGCGCGAGGAGCTGGCTGGTGAAGGCCTTGGTCGAGGCGACGCCGATCTCCGGCCCCGCACGCGTGTAGAGGACCCCGTCCGACTCGCGAGAGAGCGAGGCCCCGACCACGTTGCAGATCGCGAGTACCGGCGATCCCAGCGCCCGGCACTCCCTGACCGCGCCCAGCGTGTCGGCCGTCTCTCCGGACTGGGAGACCGCCAGCGTCAGCGTCTCGCGATCCAGCATCGGCGGGGCGTAGCGATATTCGGAGGCGACCTCGACCTGCACGGGGATGCGGCACAGCGTCTCGATCACCCGTTTGCCGACGAGCGCGGCGTGCCACGAGGTGCCGCAGCCGACGATGACCACCCGCCGCGCACGGGCGAGGCGCGGAAGGTCCAGCCCCTCGAGCCGGACGAGGCCTGCCTCGAGGTCGACCCGCTCGCGCAGCGTGTCCGCCAGCGCCCGCGGCTGCTCCCAGATCTCCTTGAGCATGAAGTGGGGGTAGCCGCCCTTCTCCGCAGCCGAGGCATCCCAGGGCAGCTGGCGCCACGGCCGCTCCACCGGGCGTCCGTCGAAGGTCTCGAGCGTGACGCCGTCCGGCGAGAGCACCGCGATCTCGCCGTCCTCGAGCCCGACGACCTCCCGCGTGTAGGGCAGGATCGCGGCGGCGTCGGAGGTGAGGAAGACTCCCTGGCGAGCGCGGCCCACCAGCAGGGGCGGCCCGCCGCTGCGGGCGCCGACCAGCGTCCGCGGAGCGCGCCGGCTCAGGATCCCGAACGCGAAGGCGCCCCGGATCTCGCGCACCGCCGCGCGCGTCGCGCTCGCGACGTCGGCCTGCCGTGACTCGATCAGGTGGGCGATGACCTCGCTGTCGGTCTCGGAGCCGAAGCGGTGGCCGCGCGCCTCGAGCGCGCGGCGCAGCGGCCGGTGGTTCTCGATGATGCCGTTGTGGACGACGGCGAGGTCGCCGCCGCAGTCGCTGTGGGGATGGGCGTTCGTCGTGCTGGGCCGACCGTGCGTGGCCCAGCGCGTGTGGGCGATGCCGGGCGTGCCGCGCAGCGGGTCGCGCTCGAGAACGCGGGCCAGCTCGGCCACCTTGCCGGCGCTGCGCCGCAACTCGATGCGTCCGCGCTGGATCACGCCGATGCCGGCCGAGTCGTAGCCGCGGTACTCGAGGCGCCGCAGGCAGTCGAGCAGCAACGGCCCCGCATCCGCTTCGCCGACGTAGCCCACGATGCCGCACATGGCCAGCCCCTCAGGGCTCGTCCTCGTTCGGCGGCGCGGCCGGCCCGCGGCCCGTGGCGCCCGGGGCGGCCTTCTGCCGCCGGCGCTCCCGGCCGTCCCAGCGCTGGGAGCGGGCTCCGCTCCCGCGCCGCTCGCGGCCGTCCCAGCCGCTGCGCAGGCCGCCGAGCACGGCGCGGATGGCCGACAGGATCTCCAGGCGCGCGCTGCGCTTCGGCAGCAGCGCGTCGGCGCCGGTCTTGCCCGTCGAGTTCAGGTAGGCCTCTTCCGCGTGCCCGGTCAGCAGGATCACGCGGGTGCTGGGATCGATCCCCTTGATCCGCTGCGTCGCCGCGATGCCGTCGAGCCCGGGGAGGTCGATGTCGATCAGCACCACGTCGGGCCGATGCTGGCGTGCGAGCTCCACGGCGGCCTCCCCGTCGCTCGCCTCTCCGACGAGCGTCACCGCGCGCCCGAGCAGGCGCTTCGCGAGCTCCCGGAAGGCATCGTCGTCGTCGGCGATGAGAACGGTGATCGCCATCAGGGCTGCGTTCTCCTGGCTCAATGCGGGCTGGGCAAGCGGCATGACCGTGCGGCCGATCGCAAGTCGGGCGCGTCAGCCACCAAAGCTACTGAGCGGCGGCAACCTGCATCAACTGGGAGGAATCTGAATGGCGGCTGCGGGATTCCCCGACGGGGGCGCCCCGGCTCAGGGAACGACGACGATGTCGCCCGCTCGCAGGTAGAAATTGGCCTGGCCGCCGTCGTCCCTGCGCACCCGCGTGTAGTCGAAGCGCAGGCGGCGCGTGCCCTGCGCCTCCCGGCGCAGCACGACGATGCCGGAGCGGTCGGCGAACTCGCCGAGCCCGCCCGCCATCGCGAGCGCGTCGAGCACCGTGATCCAGGTCCCGGCGTCGAAGCGCCCCGGGCGCGCCACGGCGCCCAGCACCGAAACCTTGAAGCTGCGCACGTCGGTGACGATCACCGACACCTCCGGCGCGGGCGCGAACTCGACGAGCCTCTGCATCAGCGACGCGCGCAGCTCGAGCGGGGTCAGGCCCGCCGCCGGCACGTCGTTCACCAGCGGCAGCGAGATCATGCCGTCGGGCCGGACCGGGACGGTGCGGCTGAGCGCCTCGTTGTTCCAGACCGAGACCTGCACGACGTCCTCGGGCCCGATGCGGTACTCGAACGCCGTCGGCTCGCGGCTCGCCGCATCGCGACGATCCGCGACAGGCGCAGCCGCGCAGGCGAGCCAGCCGAGGCCGAGGATCCAGGCTGCCATCCAGCCTCCTAGAGCTCGCTCAGGCCCTGCCGGATGGCGTAGCGGACGAGACCCGCGGTCTCGCGGATGTCGAGTTTCTTCATCAGCCGGCTGCGGTGCGACTCGACCGTCTTGACGCTCACTCCCAGGGCCACCGCGACCTGCTTGGTGCCTTTGCCTTCGGCGATCAGCTGGAGCACCTGTCGCTCACGGCTGCTGAGCGGCTCCTTGGGCGACTCGGCGGAGCCGAGGTAGGCCCCGACCACGGCCTCGGACATCTCAGGGTGCAGGTAGGTGCCGCCTGCCGCCACCTCGCGAATCGCGCGCAGCAGGTCCTGGGCCTGGTGCGACTTGAACACGCAGCCCTTGAAGCCCGCCTTCAGCGCCTGCAGCAGGTGCCGCTCTCCGGTCTGGGTCGTCAGCAGCACGAGCTGCGTGGCCGGAGACGCCTGACGCAGCTCGTGAGCGGCGTCGAGCCCGTTGAGGCCGGGCATCAGCAGATCCAGCACAGCGACGTCGGGCTGCAGCTCGCGCGCGAGCCGGACCGCCTGCAGGCCGTCCGAGGCCTCTGCCACCACTTGCAGTCCCTCGCGCTCCAGCATCAGCCGGATGGCCTGGCGCACGACGCGGTGGTCGTCGGCCAGCAGCACTCGAATCGGCAGCGTCTCGGCGGCAGGCGGGGCATCGGCCATGGGCCCGGTCGAAGGCAAGCGGCGTGCCTTGCCGCCGCCATGCCCACGCCGAGGCGCGCGCCGCCCCGGAACCGCCTCTGCCCTCCGCGAGTTCCGGGGTGTCCGGGACCCGGCCCCGCGCAGGCCCGCGGAGGGAACCGGCCGACCACACCTGGGTCGCCGGCTGCCCACTCGGGTCCTGCCGGAGGGCCCGGCGCTGCGGTGTTTTCCGGGGATCTGGCCGGCTTCCGCCGGCTGTCGGGCGCGGCACGCAGCTTGCTCACACGAGCCGGCATCGAATCCGTTCCAGCGTCCGAGGGACGAGAGTCCGCCACGGCACGAAACGCTCGCCGCGCGCCTTCGCTCTGGCGAGCGGCTCGGCGCTCGTGCTACGTTCGGTCATCCACGAGAGTCGCGCGCGACGCGCGCCGAGAGGCGCTCGCGCGCGCGCAGGAGAGAGGCCCACATGGAGCGCAAGAGGAAATCTCCGGTTCCGAGGCTGAAGGGCGGGCCGGCCGCCGAATCGACGGTCGCCCTGCTGCGAGAGCTGGTCGCGCACCTCAGGCAGAACCGCACGCAGCTGCGCGAGGAGTGGGCGCGGCGCATCACGGAGTCGCAGCTGCTGACGGCGATGACCCGCGAGGAGATCTTCGCCGAGGTCACCTCCATCTACGACAGCTACGTCGAGGTGCTGGAGACGGGCTCGGTCGAGGCGCTGCAGGCCTACGCCCGGAACCTCTCGGAGCGCATCATCCCGCGCGGCGTCGAGACGCAGGAGGTGCTGGGCATCGTGCTGCTGCTGCGCGACGTGCTGGCGCGCTCGCTGTTCAAGAAGTACCAGGGTGACTTCGCGCTGCTGAACTCCGTGCTCGACGCCTACGAGCCGGCCGCCAACCGCATCGCCAACACCGTCGGCATCGGCTTCGTGCAGGAGCGCGAGCGCATCATCCGCCAGCAGCAGGAAGCGATCCGCGAGCTCTCGACGCCGGTGCTGCAGGTGCGCGACCGCCTGCTGATCCTGCCCATCATCGGCGTGATCGATCCGCAGCGCGCCCGGCAGCTCACCGAGCAGCTGCTGCGCGGCATCCGCGCCAACCGCGCCAAGGTCGTCGTCGTCGACATCACCGGCGTGCCCTCGGTCGACGCCACCGTGGCCAACCACCTGGTGCAGACCGTCGACGCCTCGCGCCTGATGGGCGCGAACGTGATCGTCACCGGCCTCTCCTCGGAGATCGCCCAGACGCTCGTCACGATCGGCGTCGACCTCGGCAAGATCAACGCGGTCGGCGACCTGCAGGGCGGCATCGAGGAGGCGGAGCGCCAGCTCGGCTACAAGGTCATCATGACCGGCGAGGCGGCGCAGGAGCAGCAGGGTTCGAGCGGGCGCTGAGTCGATGCGCGTCCCGATCCTCAAGCAGGGCGACTACCTGATCGCGTCGATCCAGTCGGCCCTGAGCGACGAGGACCTGCTGCAGCTGCGCGACGACCTGGTCGAGCAGGTCGGCCGCTACCGCTCGCGGGGCGCGATCGTGGACGTGACCGTGCTCGACGTGGTGGACTCGTTCGCCGTGCGCACGCTGCGCGGCATCGCCCACATGATCCGGCTGCGCGGCGCCGAGACCGTGATCGTCGGGATCCAGCCCGAGGTGGCGTTCTCGATGGTGCAGCTCGGCTTGACGCTCGGCGACGTCGCCACGGCCCTGGACCTGGAGGAGGGCCTCGCCTATTTCGGCAGCTTCCCGAAGGCAGGGCCGCCGCATGGGCGGTGACGACGGCGCGGACGATCCGCGGATCGACGCGGCCCTGGTCCCGATCTCGTCGGCGGCGGACATCGTGTCGGCCCGCCAGCGCGGGCGCGAGCTCGCGGCGAGGATCGGCTTCTCCGGCAGCGACCTGACCGTGATCGCCACCGCGATCTCCGAGCTGGCTCGCAACATCGTCGAGTACGCCAAGCGAGGGACGATCGAGGTTTCGCTCGCCCGGCGCGGATCCCGCCTCGGGCTGCAGATCGTCGCGCGCGACAAGGGACCCGGCATCCGCGACGTGGCGCGGGCGCTGCAGGACGGCTACTCGACCGGCAAGGGGCTGGGCCTCGGCCTGCCCGGCGTGCGGCGGCTGATGAACGAGCTCGAGATCGACTCGAAGGCCGGGCACGGCACGCTGGTCTCGGCGCGCAAGTGGCTCGCATGAGGCAGCGCCAGACCAACCCGCTGCCGGACTGGTTCTCCGCCGCGCGCCCGATGCCGGGCCAGGCGCGCTCGGGCGACCTCAGCCTGGTCGTCCCGTTTCCGGGCGGCTGCCTGGTGGCGGCCATCGACGGCATCGGGCACGGAGACGAGGCCGCGGCGGCGGCGCGGGCCGCGGGCGAGGTGCTGCGGGCGCACGCCGACGCGCCCGTGATCTGGCTGGTGCGGCGCTGCCACGAGGCCCTGCTCGAGACGCGCGGCGTGGTCATGAGCCTCGCTTCCTTCGTCGCCCAGTACGAGACGCTGACCTGGATCGGCGTCGGCAACGTGGAGGGGCTGCTGCTGCGGGCCGATCCCGCCGCGGCGCCCTCGCAGGAATCGCTGCTGCTGCGCGGCGGCGTCGTGGGGTTCAACCTGCCGCAGCTGGCCGCGGCCGTGCTGCCGCTCTCTCGCGGGGACACCCTGGTGCTGGCGACCGACGGCATCAAGAGCAGCTTCGGCGTCGGGCTGGCGGCCGGCAGGCCGCCGCGGCAGCTGGCGCAGCACGTGCTCGCCGAGCACGCCAAGCCGAACGACGACGCCCTCGTGCTCGCGGCCGTCTTTCTCTCCGACGGGGACTGATGCCCGCGCTCGAGCGGCTCGCCGGGGCCTACGCGGAGGCGCTCCGCGAGTACCTCGAGCTGGGCGGCGAGGCGCCGCTGTACCAGGCCTACCAGATCGGCCGCGAGGCGCTCGCGTCGGGCCTGGGCGCGCTCGAGGTGGCGACGGTGCACCAGCAGGCCCTGCTGCAGGACCTGCTGCGCAAGCTGGCGCCCGAGCAAAGCGCCCGCACCACGCGCCGCGCCTCGGAGTTCTTCGCGGAAGCGCTGGCCCCGTTCGAGGCGAACCGCCTCGGCCACCAGGAATCGGCCGTGCTGCTGAGCGAGCTGAACCAGGACCTGGAGCGGCGCGTCAGGGCCGCGGTCGACGCCTACCAGGCGGCCAGCGTCGAGCTCGACGAGCAGCGGCGCATGGAGGCGCTCAAGGACGAGTTCGTCTCGCTGGTCAGCCACGAGCTGCGCACGCCGCTCACCTCCATCCACGGCGCGCTCGGCATCCTGGGAGCCAAATTCCAGGCGCAGCTGCCCGACGAAGCGGCGCGCCTGCTGGAGGTCGCGCGCCGCAACAGCGAGCGCCTCAAGCGCCTGATCGACGACGTCCTCGACCAGCAGAAGGCGGAGGCGGGCGGCCTGAGCTTCGAGATCCGCCCGCTGGAGGTGGCGCCGCTGCTGCAGCAGACGATCGACGCCAACCAGCCGTACGCGGCGCAGCTCGGCGTGAAGCTGGGGCTGCGGGAGGCGCCGTCCGGCCTGCGGCTGCTGGCGGACCCGGACCGAGTCGCCCAGGTCCTCACCAACCTGCTGTCGAACGCCGTCAAATTCTCCTCGCCGGGGGACGAGGTGCTGGTCGCGGCCGAACGCCAGGGAACCTCCGTCGTGATCACGGTGGTCGATCGCGGTCCCGGGATCCCCGCGGGCTTCCGCGAGCGCGTGTTCCAGAGGTTCGCGCAGGCGGACGCCTCGAGCACGCGCCGGCGCGGCGGCACGGGCCTCGGCCTGAGCATCTCCAAGGCGATCGTGGAGCGCATGCAGGGCCGCATCGGCTTCCGGGAGACGCCGGGCGGCGGGACCACCTTCTACTTCGAGCTGCCCGAGGAGGCGTCGCGGGAGGAGCGGCGCGCATGACACGCGGGGCGCTCACGCGCGTGCTGCTGGTCGAGGACGACCCCGACATCCAGCTCGTGGCCTCGCTCGCGCTCTCCGACATCGGTGGCCTGACGGTCGAGGTCTGCGGGTCGGGCCGCGAGGCGCTGTCGCTCGCCCCGCACTTCCGTCCGGACCTGGTCCTGCTCGACGTGATGATGCCGGACATGGACGGCTTCGCCGCGCTGCGCGCGCTGCGCGCGAACCCGGAAACGCGGGGGATCCCGGTGGTGTTCATGACGGCCCGCGCGCGCCAGCAGGAGATGACCCGCTACCAGGAGCTGGGGGCGCTGGGCGTGATCACCAAGCCGTTCGAGCCCGCCACCCTCGCCGAGGCGCTTCGCGGGCTGTGGGAGCGCGATGCCGTCTAGGGTGCCGCCGTTCCACTCTTGGGCTCGCCAGGCGTCAGCGAAGGCACGCCGGAGCCGCCGAGGCCGCGACAAGACGCTGAGCGGACGCCCGATCCGGCGGGCGGCGGCGTGGCACTCCGCTTGCTGGGAGTCGAGGCAATGGCCGCCCTGACGACCAGCCAGGAAAGGCGTCTCCACGAGTTGCGGTGCGACTACGCGCACCGGCTGCCCGAACGGATCCTGCGTCTGATGGCGAACGTCGAGGACGCCCTCTTCGCGGCCGACGGGCCCCCCTCCCCGGAACGCGTCGAGCTGCTGCTCCACCAGGCGCACCGGCTGTGCGGCTCGGCGGCCATCTTCGGCTTCGTGGGCGTCAGCGCGGCTGCCCGCCGGCTGGAGGACCTGCTCGCGGAGACCGGCGACGGCGGCGCCGACGACGGACGCCGGCGCCTCGCGATCATCCGCCAGCTCGAGGTCCTCAAGTCGGTGCTGCGGGCCGGCGCCGCGACCGCGGAGGAAGCGGCGCCTCCCGCTCCGCTGCCCGACGCGGGCCCGCACGCGGAGGCGAAGCTCAGGGTGCTGCTGGTCGACGACGATCCCGACACGCGCGAGCTGCTCGCCCTCCACCTGCGCGGCGCGGGCCTGGAGGTCGAGCTGGCGGACAGCGGCCGCGCCGCGCTCGAGCTCGCGCGTCGCGCGCTCCCCGACGTGGTCGTGGCGGACGTCGTGATGGACGGCATGAGCGGCTACGAGCTGTGCCGTGTGCTGCGCGAGATGGGTCACGAAGAGCTGTCGATCATCCTGTGCTCCGTGAAGGGCCAGCCGCGGGAGCGCGTCGCCGGCCTTCGCGCGGGAGCCGACGACTACGTCGTGAAGCCCTTCGAGCCCGACGAGCTGCTGTTCAAGGTGCGCCGCTGGGGCATGCTCCGCCACGAGCGCGGCCAGGCCGCGCCGCCGGTGACGGGAGGCCCCGCCCCGGCCCGGCGGATCCTGGTCGTGGACGACGACCTGGCGGCCGCGGCCGCGCTCAAGCCGCATCTCGCCGCGAAGGGCTACCAGGTGGAGTGCCTGGGCGGCGGCAACGAGGCGCTCGACGCGATCAACGAGCGGCCGCCGGACCTGGTGATCCTCGACGTGATGATGCCGGTGGTGTCGGGGCTCGACGTGTGCCGCTGGATCCGCGGCAACCCCGACACGCGTGGCCTCCCCGTGATCTTCCTGACCTCGCGGAACCGGCCCATGGACGTGACCGCGGGCAAGGACGCGGGCAGCGACCTCTACCTCTTCAAGCCCGTCTCGCCGCGCCGACTCGTCAACATGGTCGAGATGTTCCTCTCGAAGGACCAGCCGCTGGGCCGCAGGACCGCGGCCTCCGCGCCTCGAGCCTAGAGCCGTTCCCCGAGTCGCCTCGGGGAACGCCCCCTGCGCGAGCGGCCGGGCCCGAGGCCTGATTCAAGGCATCCCCGCTTGCCCGCGAGCGCGAGAGGGCGAGCTTGTGTCTCGAGGACGTCGATCCTCGTGGGAGGTATTCATGCATCGAAGACAGCGCCTGACTCGTGGCGCCGCCGCCGGGTTGGCGGCGGCGGCCCTGTCGCTCTGGCCCTCCGCCGCGTCGGCGCAGGAGGTGGTGGGCCGCGCCGTGGCCGTCAAGACCGCGACGCTGGGGTTTCTCGGGGGCTCGACCACGCAACTGGCGAGCACGGGCCCGCTCGGCGGCCCGAGCGACGTGCGCGGGGCGTCGCAGAGCGGCGGCAGCGTCCCCGGCCTGTTGAGCGCCGAGGCCCTGACCAGCGCGACGATCGGCTGGCCCGACCAGGTCTCGTCCGAGGCGTCGCTCGCCGACCTCGCCCTGAGCGTGGCGGGCATCCCCATCTCCGCGGGCTTCGTGGGGTCGCGCGCAACGTCGCTCCCGGGGGGCGCCGGCAGCGCCGACTCGCTGCTGGTCGGCCTGTCGATCAACGGCCTGCCCGTCGAGGTGACGGGCGCGCCCAACCAGACGGTCGCGATCCCCGGCGGGCGCGTGGTGCTCAACGAGCAGCGCGAGTCGTCCGGCGTCACCACCGTGAACGCCCTGCACGTCCTCGTCTCCGGCGTGGTCGACGTCGTGATCGCGTCGTCGACCGCGGGCATCCGCTAGCCGGCCGGCAAGGAGGAGAGCATGAGCCATCGATTCCTCGTCACTGCGCTGGCCGTCCCGCTCGCGGGCGCTTTGCTGCTGATCCCGGCGGCGACCCCTCCCGCGAGCGCCCACTGGGTCCCCGCCCCCTGCGACTTCGTGACGGGCGGCGGCTTCGTCTTCCGCGACGACGGCGCCCGCGTCAACTTCGGCGCCCACGGCGGCTGCAAGAACGGCGCCTTCTGGGGTCACGTCAACTTCGTCGACCACGGCGGCTTCGCCGGCGCCACCCCGTACCACGTGAACAGCACCGAGATCACCGGGTACCTGATCGACCCGGCCTATCCGAACGCTCGCGACGTCTGCGGCTTCGCCAGGACGGGCGCGGGCGAGACCCTGCGCTTCCGCGTCCGGATGGAGGACAACGGCGAGCCCGGACGTTACGACCGCTTCGGCATCCGGCTGTCGAACGGCTACCTCCTGCTGGCGCGCTCGCTGGGGGCGGACGGCGCGGGTGGGGGCAACATCCAGCTCCACAAACCCAACCCGTCGACGACGGGGCCCCAGCCGTCGCCCAGCGAGTACGAGATGTGTGGCGACCTCACGACACCGGAGGCTGGCTACTGAAGGCCCCCTAGACCGGGCCGAGCGTCGCCCGCAGGCGCTCGGCCTCCTTCAGCAGCCCCGCCTCGGCGGGCGGCACGTTCAGCGCCTTGCGTACCAGCGAGCTCGCCATCAGCACCTTGTCGGATTCGCGATAGAGGTCGATCCGGAACGACAGCCTCCACGGCGTCACGCGCTCCGGCGCGGGAGAGGCGGCGTCGGCAGGCAGCAGGCTCGCCGAGATCGCGACGCGCACGCGGTCCCAGGGCTCGGCGTTGGCGAAGTAGAACAGGCGCCTTCGCTCGGTGGAGAGGCAGGCGACGAGCGGGGAGGACAGCGGTCGCTCCAGCCGGTCCGAGAGCAACAACCGCTCGCCGTAGTTCATGATCGCGACGTAGCGCGGGAAATACAGCAGGCCCGCGCCGTTGAGGTCGCTCTCGGGCAGGATCGTGTAGAGGATGGGCTCGCCTCTGCGCGCCACGAGGGGCGTCCCGGGCGCGTCGCCGAACCCCCCGATCGATCCCGTCGCTTGCGCCTGCTGGTGCTGGGCGATGCCCGCGGGCGTCGCGTCCAGGCGCGCCGGCGAGCGAGCGGCGATCCCTGCCGGCTCCAGCACCTTCAGCCTCGAGTTGCTGCCCTGGCGGGCGACGAACGCGTTCGTCAAGCAGGCGGCCGCCAGCCCGAGGCCGTTCAGCTGATCCCGGCCGGCGACGCGCGCGGCCGCCTCCGCCGCGGCGCCGCCGCGCCCGAAGACGGCGAGTCCCTCGACGAAGCGGTTCGCGAAGAACGCGATGCTGTTGACGCCCGCGACACGGTCGCCTTCGCCGAACGCGTCCTGGCCCGCGGCCGGCGGCAGCCACAGCTCGAGCGCCACGAAGGAGGCGTACAGCCGCTCCCCGGCTTCGCTCGTGATCTGGGCCGCGGGACGGCCGAGCGCGCGCGCGATCGCGTCCCACTGCCACGCGCCGAGCAGCTTCAGCAGCTCCACCTCCGAGAGCTTGCCGGGCGCCATGTGCGGCATGCCGACCTCGAGCTCGAAGGGCTCCCACGTCCTGTCCGGGCCGGCCGCGCGCGGCGCGAGTCTGAGCTGTGACGTCATCGCGCGGCGCTCGCGGCCAGGTGCTGCGCCAGCGCGCGCAGCGTGTGCAGGCGGCCGATGAACTGGGCCTCGGGAACGCTGACGCCCCAGTCCCGTTCGACGCAGAGCAGGAACTCCACGTAGCTCAGCGAGTCGAGGTAGCCCCGGTCGAGCAGGTGCGCGTCCGGGTCGAGCTCCCGCGCCCGCAGGCGTCCGCGGGACAGCGCCGCGATCCGCTCGCCGAGCGCCTCGAGCACGCCGCTCCCCTCGTCCGCCAGCCCGTCTCGCTCGCGTTCGCGACGCGGCATGCCGGCCTCCTTCATGGCTCGCGGGCCGGGCACGGACACGGCAGCCGCTCCGCGATCGCGGCCGCCGCCACTTCGGTTCCCCGCTCGTTCCAGTGCACGTCGTCGGACCAGTAGAGATGCTCCCCGCGCGCGAGCGCGAGGGCCGCCTCGGCGCGCAGCGCGCCCGTGAGGTCCAGCGCGGGGATCCCCGCGGCCCGCAGCGCGCGCTCCAGGCTCGCGAGCCTGCGGGCCGGGCGGGGTGCGGCCGCGGCGTCCCGCAGCAGCGGCTGGTAGACGGTGTACTTGTCGGGCACCAGCACCACGAACAGCCCCAGGCCTCCGAGGCCCAGCTCCTGGCGCAACCAGCGCCAGTATTCGGCGCTCGCCCGCCGCGGGCGCTCCAGCTCGCGCAGCGCGGACGAACGGAACAGCATGCGGTCGCCGTTCGCGAGGGCGAGGCGCACCGCCTCGTGCGCGTAGCTGTTCGGAAGCACGCGGTCGTCGCGGATGCCCTTGAGCGCGCGCTCGCAGGCGATCCTCAGGGGCGACACGCCCCAGAAGCCCCGCGCCGCGCCGGCGGCGGCCGCCAGCCCGGGCGGCAGCGCGCCCAGCGCCTGCTGCCAGGCACGGCGCTCGGCGCTCGGCACGCTCGGCAGCGGGCGGACCTCGTGGAGCTCGTGGATCACCAGGCCGTTCGCCATGCCGAGCCGCGCCGCCAGCGAGCGAATCCGGTCCGGGTCCGGCTCGATGCCGCCTGCGTTGTAGACGCGGCAGCCGAAGCGGCGGCCGAGCAGGCTGGTCAGGTTCGCTCCATCGTCGACACCAGAGCCCACCGTGAACGAGTCCCCCACCACCATCGCCGCCACCGGGGCGCCGGATTCCGCCGCCGGGTTGCGGAAGCCCAGCGCGTCCGTGCTGAAGCGCTCGGGCCGGTACTGACGCGCCCGCGGCAGGTTCGCGAGCGCCGCCAGGTCGCCGTAGGCGCGCGGGTTCTCGTAGATGCGAGCGGGAGCGAAGGGGGCGCCGGGGCGCCGATAGCGCTGCAGGGCCTCCCAGGCCCGGAAGGTCCAGCCGTCGATCGCGACGAAGCGCAGCCCCAGATCCGCCAGGCACGCGAGCAGGATCAGCCGCGGCATCACCCAGGCCAGCTCGGAGCGCGTCCGCGGCGCGAGCGGATGGCGCGGCATCAGAACTGGAAGTACAGGAACGGCGCCGAGGCCGTCCCGTACAGGAAGAAGAGGCACAGGCAGAACAGGCCGGCCAGTCCGGCCACGCCGGCCGGCGACCAGCGGTGCCGCATCTCGAAGGTGTTCGGCCCGAAGTGGGCGGCGGCTCCGCCGGCGAGGACCAGGGCCGCGAGCGTCTCGGTCCCGACCGGCAGGATCCCGGGCCGCCACGAGAACAGCGCGGCGAGCAGGTCGAGGGCCATCGGCACGCTCTCGGCGCGGAAGAAGGCGAGCCCCACGACGAAGAGCAGGAAGGTGCCGGCCCGCTGCAGCGGCAGCGGCAGCCTCGCCCAGGGCCCGGCCACGGCGTGGTGCAGCGCCAGCAGCAACCCGCAGTAGGCCCCCCACAGCACGAAGGTCCAGGCGGCGCCGTGCCAGAGCCCGACCAGCAGCATCGTGAGCATCAGGTTCCGGTACAGCGCGAGGCGGGAGCCGCGGGCGCCGCCGAGCGGCAGGAACACGTAGTCGCGGAAGAAGGACGACATCGAGACGTGCCAGCGCCGCCAGAAGTCCGCGGTGTCGGCGGCGCGGTAGGGCGAGTTGAAGTTCTGCGGCAGGCGCAGGCCCAGCATGTGGCCGAGGCCGACGGCCATGTCGCTGTAGCCCGAGAAGTCGTAGTAGACCTGATAGGCGAAGCCCAGCAGGCACAGCCACGCCCCCGGCGACGACAGCGCCGCGTGCTGGCCGAGCGCCGGCGCGATCAGCTCGCCCAGCGGATCGGCCAGCAGCACCTTCTTCGCCATGCCGATCACGAAGAACGACCAGCCGGTGTTCATGTCCGCCACGCGCTCCGCCTGCCCCACGTTCTCGAGGTCTCGCTCGATCTGGCGGAAGCGGGTGATCGGGCCGGCGACGAGCTGCGGGAAGAGCGAGACGTAGGAGGCGAACTGGGCGAAGCTGCGCGTCGGCGTGATGGCCCCGCGGTAGGCGTCCACCACGTACGTGATGGTGTGGAAGGTGTAGAAGGAGATCCCGACGGGGAGCACGACCTCGAGGCTCGGCAGCTCCCAGCCGGCGCCCAGCCAGGCGGACGCCTGATTCGCGCCCTCGATCGCGAAGCCCGCGTACTTGAAGATCGCGAGCAACAGCAGATCCAGCGTCACCGGCACGACGAGACAGAGCCGGCGCCGGCTCGGGTCCTGCCAGCGCATCAGCCCGAGCCCGGCCAGGTAGCTGATCGACGTCGAGAGCAGCATCAGCGTGCAGAACTTGTAGTTCCAGAACGAGTAGAAGGCGTAGCCGCTGAGCGACAGCCAGACGTAGCGCTGCCTCGCGCTGGTCAGGCGCCAGTAGACGAGGGAGCTGACCGGCAGGAACGCGTACAGGAACGGCAGGCTGTTGAACAGCATCGTCGTGCCGCGCGGCGCCCCCCTCGCCGGCCACGCCTACCCGGGCGGAGTGGCGGCGCCGTCCGCCGGCTTGACCGCCTCGAGCGTGACCCGCAGCTCGTCGATCCCGCCGACGAGGTAGGCCAGGAACCGCTCGCCGAACGTCGGGTGCGCGTCGAGCAGCCGCTGGACGCAGCGCCCGAAGGCCCGCTGCAGCCGAGGCCACTGCTCCTCCTCCATGAGGTACCGGAGGCGGACCTGCCGCACGGCGAAGCGCGCGCTCGTGTAGTACGAGTACTGGTTCTCGCCGAAGTAGTGGAACGACTCGGAGCTGAACGCGCGCCGGTGGGTCGGGTCCTTCCAGGCGTAGCAGCCGGAGTAATGCGGCGTGCGGATGCGCACGACGCCCCCCGGCCGGCACAGGCGCCAGGCCTCTTCCAGCAGGGGCAGCGGGTCCGCGAAGTGCTCGAGCACGTGGTGGAGCACGATCTCGTCGGCGCGGCCACCCGGCAGCGGGTAGGGCTGGCTGCGCAGATCGTGCACGAGGTCGACGCCCGGCAGCTCGACGGCATCGACGCCGAACGCCTCGGGGGTCTTGCGGCCGCCGCAGCCGAGATCGAACACGACCGGCCGGCGCTCGGCGCGGCGCCGCTGCGCGTACGCCAGGGCCTGCGGAGCGATCCGCGCCGCAGGCGCGGCCAGCGCGGCGCTCATCGCCGAAACGCCTCGAGCGACCGGGGGTCGAGCAGGGCCCGCCCGAGCGAGGCGAGCCGGCCGCGGTCGGCCGCGACCAGCAGTTCCCACCACAGCCCCGAGGGTCTCGGGGCGGGCCGGCAGCGCGGGCAGCGCCCTCCCTCGGGGTGGACGATCGCTCGCGCGGCGCTCAACAGGCCGTGCTGGAACGAGCCGCGGGCGATCTCGCACCCGAGCTGGCGCGCAATCGCGCGCCCCGAGGCGTGGCTGGGCGCGAAGCAGCGCCCGGCCACGCGAAACATGGCGAGGTCAGGCTCCGAATCGCCGATCGCGATCGTGTCGCGCCGGTCGAGACCCGCGAGCTCCAGCAGCGCCACCAGGCCCTTGCCCTTGTCCGTCTGCGAGGCCACCACGGTCGTATCGAGATAAGTGTGGCGGACGCTCAGCAGGCGCAGGCCCAGCTCGGCGACCAGGCCCTGGACCAGGCCGTCGGGCGCCGGCACGGTGCGTCCGCGCTCGAAGGCGTAGACGCGCAGCGAGTGCTGGTAGCGGTCGTTGAGGAAGACGCCGGGCACGCTGCGGAGCGACTCCGCCAGCCGCAGCAGCTCCTCCCTGGCCGCGGGGCTCACGAGCACGCGCGTCCGGTCGCTCGGCGCGTCCCAGGCCACCGCGCCGTACTCCGCGACCCCGCCGAGCATGCCGTAGGCCCGGCAGTACTCCCGCACCTCCGCGAGCGGCCTCGCGGTGTTGAGGGCGAGCGCGGCGCCGTGCGCGTGGAGCAGGCGCAGAGCCTCGATGCCGGCGGCCGTCGTCGTGGGAAACGAGAGGAACAGCTTGTCGAGCACGCCGTCCACGTCCAGCACCACCGCCGGCGCGCGCCAGCGCGGCCGCTCGGGCGCGCCGCACAGCGCCCCGCTCGCGCGCGCCGCCTGCGTGGTCAGGAACTCGCAGGCAGCGAGATAGCCCTCGTTCTGCTCCGCGCGGCGGCCGTGGCAGCGAGGGTCCCTCAGGTTGTCGAGGGCGGCGTTGGCCGCCGCCGTGCCCGCGAGCAGCTTCAGGAAGAAGAGGCGGCCCACGGCGCCGGCGTCGCCGGTCCGCGCCTCGTACTCGCGCAGCAGGCGCGCCTCCTCGGCGGCCGAGAGCTGGAAATGGAGGATCGCGTCGGCCAGGTCGTAGGCGGGATCGCAGACGTTGAGCTCCGTCTTGCCGAAGCCGTGCTGCTCGTAGTCCGTCTTGAGGACCCCGGCGCCGGCGCGCAGCCATTCACTCAGCCGCATCCGGCCGTCGATCAGCGTCGGCCGCGGGCAGGGGCTCCGCGTCAGCTCGTGCCGCAGCCGGCCGCGCGCCAGCACCGAGGCCGGCTTCGAGCCGAAGGCGCCGCCGAGGGCGGCCGCCAGCAGCTCGACGCCCTTGCGGCCCTCGTGCGCGGAGCCCGCCAGCGGGTCCTCGGCGAGCCCGAGCCCCTCCACGCGCGTGGCCACGTAGCCGGCGATCCGCTGCGGGAGCCGCTCCCGGTCACGGCCGAGCTCGGGCGGCCCGGCGTCCCGGAGCCACTCGCTGTAGAGGATGCCGTCGCGCAGTCCCAGCGGCGCCGGCACGAACTCGCGCAGCGCAGCGCCGCTCCAGAAGGCGTGGTAGCCGAGCCAGCCCCAGCCGACGCTCTTCGCCAGCACGAACCGGGTCTCGCCGGGGCCGTCGCCGCGCCGAAGGCGCACCTCGTAGACGCGCTTCAGGCGCGTATGGAACTTGTGCTCCGAGAGCCCTTCGAGCTCGCGATTGATGCGTTCGGCGGCCTGGCTCTTCACTACGGCGCACTCGGCGTAGCCGCGGCGAGCGAAGTACTGGCGCAGCCGCGCGTCCACCGCCGTGTCCTCGAGCAGGCGCCGCTTGTGCCAGCGCTCCGGCGCGAGCGTCAGCAGCCGCACGCCCTCGAGCGGCAACGCCTCGTAGGCGCGGCGCCAGTCGGGCCGCGCCGGATGCACCGGCACCAGCGCCGCCAGGCGCTCCGGCGCGAAACCCGCTATCTTCAGCAGCTCCAGGCCGAGACAGAGGCTCGCGCCGGTGTCGGGGGGCTCGTCCAGCACGAGCGCCCGCGCTCCCCTTCGCGCGCCGCGCTCGAGCAGGGCCCGCTCGCGAGGCGCGACACCGCGCTTGGGGCGCAGGGTCACCGCCTCCACGTCGGCGCAGCCTCGGGCCGCGAGCGTCGCCTGCGCCAGCGGCGCGAAATAGGAGCCCGCCGTGCGCAGGCCCACCACGAGCAGCGGCGCCCGACGATCCTCGAGCTCCGCGGCGTAGCGGGACGCGAGCTCGACGACGTCTTGATGGGTGAGGTCCTGGTTGCGGTACGCCGCAGGCACCTTGATCCGGCGCTCGCGGAGCCTCGCGTCGAGCGGGGCGTCCAGGAGGCGGACGAGGCTCGTCGAGGCCGCCTCGATGGCGCGCGGGTCCGGGCTCTCCACGGCGAGGGAGGCCTGCAGAAAGGCCCGTGTCGCCGCGCCCCAGGCGTCACGCCAGCTTGCGAGGGCCGCCAGTCGCGCCGAGCGCCAGCGTCGCGCGGCGCGGTCGATGCGGGCCGCCAGCCGCGCCGGCAGGTCGAGGGCGGGCACCACGGCCACCGCCTGGGAGAAGTCCCAGGTTTCACCAGCCAGATGGTCGTCCGTGCTGTCCGCCACGGCACACGCCAGCAGGAACACGCTGCGGACGATCTCGTCGCGGCGCCAATCGTCGTGCGTGTCGCCCAGCAGTGCGAGCTGCCCGCGCAGGCGCGCGCGCGCCTGGCCCACGCTGGGGAACGCGTCGAGGCACCAGCGGTGCCGGCCGTAGAACTCGGCTTCCTCTTCGATCCAGCCGGGCTCGAGAGGCGCCAGGCGCGCCTCCAGCTGTCCGGGGTCGCTCCGGGCGCCGTCGAGCGGGCGCGCACCGCTCGCCCACATCAGACCCTCTCACGCAGGCCCGCGCCGCCGCCTCGAGGCATCGCCCCGCAAGCTAGGGCGAGCGCCGGAGCCGGGCAATCGGGCAGGCTCCGAAAAACGGCTCGGGGAAAGGCTGAGCCGCGTCCCGGCGCGGCCTCAGCCGGCGCCTGACGGGCGCTTGAAAGAAGCGCCGACCCGCCTTTGGCGCACACCCTGATTGCCCCGGGCGCCAGGACTCCTAGCTTCGCAGCCAGCCGATGGAGCCCTCGAGGGAGCGTCTGCGACTGCTCGTTCTGACGGCCGGGCCGCTCACGTCGTTCAACCGCGTCCTCTACGAGCGGCTCGCGAGCGATCCCCTGCTGGAGCTGTGCGCGGTCGTGGTGGACGGCTTCGAGCGCCCGCGTGCGCCGCTCTCGAGGCGCGTCCTGCGCGGGCTCGAACGCGACGGCTGGCGCTGGCCGTGGTTCAAGGTCCGGACCAGACTGGCAGCCGCGGCCGGGCGGCTGGCGCGCGCGGCATGGGAGGCGGAACACCCGGCCGTCGTCGACGACTCGTACGAGGCCTTCGCGGCCGCCAGCGGCGTGGCGGTCCACCGCGTCGCCGACGTCCACGCCGAGGCCAGCCTGGCCCTGATCCGCTCGCTGCGCCCGAGGCTCGGGCTGATCGTGGGCGGGCGCATCCTCGAGGACGCCGTCACCGGCATCCCCGAGCTCGGCACGCTCAACATCCACAAGCGGCGCGTTCCCGACTATCGCGGGGGCGGGCCGGTCGGTTACTGGGAGCTGCGCAACGGCGAGCGCGAGATCGGCGTCACCATCCACTACGCGCGCGCCGCGGTCGACGCGGGCGACGTCGTCGCCGAGGCCCGCATCCCCGTCGAGGAGTGCGACACGCTCGAGAGCCTCCGCATCAAGGCGGATCTGCGGGGCGCCCGGCTGTATCACGAGGCGGTGCGCCGGGTGGCGCTCGGCGAAGCCGCGGGCCGACCGCAGGATCTGGCGCGCGGGCGCACGTACCGCGCCCCCAGCGAGCTCGCCGTGTGGCGGCTCGAGCGGGACCTGCGGCGCCGGGCGGAGCGCCGGATGCCCAGCCTGCGGGCCCGCCCCGGCGTGCTTTCGCGCGCACGGGTCCTGGTCCAGTACCTGCTGCTCTATCCGCTGCTGCGGCGCTGGCGGCGCCGCTTCGCCCGCGAGAGCCGGATGCCCGGATGCATCCTCTTCTACCATCTCGTCGCGAACCGCCCGCTCAACCACATGTGCCTGCCGCTCGAGGAGTTCGCACGGCAGATGGAGTTCCTGCGGCGGCACTGCCGGCTGGTCTCTCTCGACGGGGCGGCCCGGAGCGACGGCCGCGCGGGGCTGCCCGAGGTCGCGATCAGCTTCGACGACGGCTATCGGGACAACACCTGGGCGATCGAGTACCTCGACTACTTCGCCATCCCCGCCACGTTCTTCGTCTCGATCGGCCACCTGCTCGACGGCAGCCCGTTCGAGCACGACGTCGCGCGCGGCTTCGCTCCCGCGCCGATGTCGGCGCAGGACCTGCGGCGGCTCGCGAGCCGCGGCTTCGAGATCGGCTCGCACGGCATCCGCCACGAGGATTTCGGCAGGCTCGCCCCCGCCGAGGCCGAGCGCGTGCTGGAGCAGAGCCGGCGCCTGATCGCCGACGCGGTCGGCCGCCCGCCGGAGCGCTTCTCGTTCCCGAAAGGCCGCTGGCCCGAGAACGTCACGCGCGAGGGCCTCGCGCTCGCCCTGCGCCGCTATCGGCAGGTGTACTCCGCGAGCGGCGGGTACAACCACCCCGACCCGGAGCGCCGCCACTTCCTGAGGCGAGCGCACCCCAGCGGCCTGCTGGAGCTGGCCACCCTGCTCGACGGCTACACGGGCTTCCGCGAATGCCTCGCGGGACGCGCCTGGGGGCTGAGAAGCGAGCTGCCGGCTTCCGTACCGCGGGAGCCGGCTCCGCCGCCGGAGTCGTCTCCGCGCAAACCGAACCTGTCGCTCGAGGAGGTCTCATGAACAGCAGCAACTTCGCGGCGTCAAAGCGGGGCCGCCTGGCCCTCGCCGTGCTCTCGTCGGCATTCGCGGCCCAGGCGGCCGCGCAAGCCGTGTCCTTCCGGCCGGCGCAGCACCTCGCCGTCGGCGCGAATCCCCAGGTGGTCGCCGTCGGCGACTTCGACGGCGACTCCCTCGCCGACCTGGCCGTCGCCAACGCTGGCTCGGCGAGCGTCTCGATCCTGCTCGGCAACGGCGACGGCAGCTTCGGGCCGCGCCAGGACTTCCCGGTGTCGGGCGTCGGCCCCACGTCCGTGACCGTCGCGGACTTCGACGGCAACGCGGTGCAGGACCTGGTGACGACCAACAAGGACTCCTCGAACGTCTCCGTGCTGCTCGGAAACGGCGATGGCAGCTTCCAGCCCGCGCTGCTGTCGGCGGCGGGCGGAAGCTGGCCCAACGCCGCGGCCGTCGCCGACTTCGACGGGGACGGCGACCGGGACCTGGCCGTGGCGACCTTCAACGGCGGCACCGGCACCACGTTCAGCGTCCTGCTCGGCAACGGCAACGGCAGCTTCCAGGCGCCGCTCACGCTGGCCGCCCAGCAGAGCCCGCTGTGGCTCGTCGCCGGCGACGTCGACGGCGACGGCAACGCGGACGTGGTCACCGCCAACTTCCGCACGGACGTCCCCAGCACCGTCTCCGTCGTGCGGGGCAACGGGGACGGCAGCTTCCAGCCGGCCCAGCACTTCGCGGCGGGCAGCGGGCCGGCGGCCGTGATCCTGGGCCACTTCGACGCCGATCCCCTGACGGACCTCGCCGTCGCGAACTACGGGCTCGGCGCCCCTCCCGGCACGACGCTGTCCGTGCTGCTCGGCACGAGGGGCGGCGCCTTCGGGGCGGCGCAGACCTACGCGGCCGGCAACCGGCCGATCACGCTGAGCATCGGCGACTTCGACGGCGACGGGGTCGAGGACCTCGTGGCGGCGATCTGGGCGGACCTCGCGGGCTCGACGGCGCAGGGCACCACGGTATCCGTCCTTCGCGGCAACGGCGACGGGAGCTTCGGCCTCGCGCAGAGCTTCACGGCCGGACGCGGCGTGGTCGGCACCGCCGTCGCCGACTTCGACCGGGACGGCAAGCCCGACCTGGCAGTCGCCAACTACTCCGCGGACTCGGTGTCGATCCTGCTCAACGACACGGGCGCCTCGACGTCGCACGTGCTGTCGGTGACGAAGTCCGGAGCCGGCGCCGGCACCGTCACGTCCAGCCCGGCGGGCATCGACTGCGGCTCCGACTGCTCGGAGGCCTACGCGAGCGGCAGCCTCGTCACGCTGACCGCGACGCCGTCGGCCGGCTCCACGTTCGCCGGCTGGAGCGGCGGCGGCTGCTCGGGCACCGGCGCCTGCAGCGTCGTGATGACGGCTTCCACCACGGTCGCCGCGGCCTTCGACGCCCTGCCGGCCCAGACCTTCACGCTGGCCGTCAGCAGGGCCGGCACCGGCGGTGGAAGCGTGACGTCGAGCCCGGCGGGCATCAGTTGCGGCTCCGACTGCTCCGAGGACTACGCGAGCGGCACGCTGGTGACGCTGATCGCCACGCCAGCCGGCGGCTCGACCTTCGCCGGCTGGAGCGGCGCCTGCTCGGGCACCGGCGCCTGCAACGTCTCGATGACGGCGGCCCGGTCCGTGACCGCGACCTTCGATGCGCTCCCGCCCCAGACCTTCCCGCTGGCCGTCACGAAGGCCGGCACCGGGGGCGGAACCGTGTCATCGACCCCGGCGGGCATCAGCTGCGGCTCCGACTGCTCCGAGGACTACGCGAGCGGCACCGTGGTGGCGCTGACCGCCACCCCGGACGCCGGCTCGGCGTTCGCCGGCTGGGGCGGCGCCTGCTCCGGCACCGGCGCGTGCACCGTCAGCATGAGCGCCGCGCGCTCGGTGACCGCGACCTTCAACAAGCTGCGCTTCACGCTCACGGTCAGCAAGTCCGGCCTGGGGCTGGGCAGCGTGAGCTCCAGCCCGGCGGGGATCAACTGCGGCACGCTGTGTTCGGGCGCCTCGGCGAGCTTCGATCACGGCACGACGATCACCTTGTCGGCGTCGCCGGCCCTGTCGCCCCTCTCGGCCTTCGACGGCTGGAGCGGCGGCGGCTGTTCCGGAACCGGGCCCTGTACGGTCACGCTCACCGCAAACACCACCGTCACGGCGCGCTTCCGCCTGTTGGGCCTCTTCTGAGGCCAGAGCTAGCTCGGACCGAACCCCGCGCGACCTGCGCCGGTCCCCCCGGCGCAGGTCCGCGCGCGGTTCGGCTAGCGGCGGATCAGGACGTTCGTCAGCGTGGCGTTCAGGGAGTAGAGCGAGGTGTCGACGAGCAGCGGGTAGCTGGGCGCCGCGCTGCTGGTGTAGAAGAGCCCGCCGTTCTTGTAGTACTTGACGACGCCGGCCTCGACGGCGACGCGCAGGACGTCACCGGTCGCGAACGGCGTGTCGGCCTTGTAGACGCCGCTCTCGCGGACCTCCACCCAGCCGGACTGCAACCGGAGCGCGTATTTGATCTCGTTCGCGCTCGTCCCCGGGTTGCCCTTGCTCAGCCCGATGTAGCGCATCGACGCGGTCTCCGAGGCGGTCAGCTCCAGGTAGCCGCCGGCAGAGCCGATCGTCTGCACCGAGCGGGCGCCGGCGTCGGCGCAGCCGTCGCAGCCGGCGGTCTTTCGCAGGTTGTTGCCCGTCGCCGTCACGCGCACGAGGCCGCTCCATTGCACGGGCTGGGGAGCGCTCGACGACGCGGCGGTGGTGAAGCTGAAGTCGGCCGAGGTCGCGAGGTTGCCCGCGGCGTCGCGCGACTTCACGCGGTAGTGATAGGTCGTTGCGGAGGCCAGCCCGCCGAGGGCCTGGGCGTGGCTCGTCACCAGGCCGGTGGCGAGCGTCGTGGTGGAGCCGTAGGCCGTGGTCGCACCGTACTCGACCTGGCCGTCGGCCGGCTCGCTGCTGGTCCAGGCGATCGTGGCGCCGGTGGCCGTCAGGTTCGAGGCCGCGACGCCCGCGAGCAGCGGTGGCGTGACGTCGTTGCTGACCGTCAGCGTGACCGGGGCGGAGGTTGCCTGGTTGCCGGCCGCGTCGCGCGCGACGGCCGCGAGAACGTGGCTGCCGTTGCTCACGAGCACGGTGTTCCAGTCGACCGAGAAGGGCGCGGCGGTGTCCTCGCCCTGCAGGGGAAGGCCGTCGAGCACGAACTGCACGCCGGCGACGCCGCTCTCGTCCGAGGCGCTCGCCGACACCGCGATGCTGCCGCTCACGACCTGGCCGCCCGTAGGCGCGACCAGCGAGACGACGGGAGCCGTCGTGTCCGCCGGCGCCGCGGCGTACAGACCGGCGATCTCCGGGCCGGTCAGCGCGCGCGCGTACACGCGCAGGTCGTCCACCGCTCCGTTCAGGAACTCGGCGCCCCCGAAGGCTCCCGGGTAGTGGCCGAGCCGCAGCTCCTGGCTCGTCGTCACGGGCCCGGCGCTTCCGGTCCACGGCTGCGCGCCCCGCGGCGAGCCGTCGACGTAGAGACGTCCGCCCTGGGCGTCGACCACGAAGACCGCGTGGTGCCAGCGGTCGTCGTTCAGGCCGGGCGTGCCCAGCGTGCAGCCGCCGCCGTCGTAGACGTAGTTGGACGCGTCGCGCAGATACCAGGCGCACAGCGTGCCGTCGTTGAGGAAGATCTGGTAGCCGTCGTACGACCCGCCGACGTACTTGTTGACGATGCCCCGCACGCCCGACGCCGAGGCGCTCTTGAACCAGACGGAGACGCTCAAGGGGAAGGCGTTCAGGCTCGACGCGTGGGCGACGCCCACGTGGTCGTCGAGGCCGTCGAACGACACGGCCTGCCCGCTCCGTCCCGCGACCCAGGCCGCGCCTCCGCGGAGGGCCCCGGTGTTCCCGTTGCCCGAGGCGTCGGCCGCCAGGCTGCCCGTCCCCTCGTCGAGCGCGAGCTGGGCGACCAGGCCGGAGCTCGCCGCCTTCTGCGTGACGAACGCGTAGTCGCTCGACACGGCGAGGTTGCCGGCGGCATCCCGCGACTTCAGCCGGTAGTGGTACGCGGTGTCGGCCGCGAGCCCGCCGAGGCGGGCAGCGTGGGAGGTGACGAGGCCCGGCTCCAGGGTCGTCGCGAGCCCGTAACCCGTGCTGGTCCCGTACTCGACCTGGGAATCCGCGGCCTCGTTCGTGGTCCAGGCGATCGTGGCCTCGGCCGCCGTCACGTTCGAGGCGGAGACCCAGGAGATCACGGGGGGGATCAGGTCGAGGTTGAGCACGCTGACGATGGCGCTCGCCGAGTCGGTCCAGTTGCCCGCGGCGTCACGCGCCCGCGCGGTGAGGCCGTGGAGACCGTTGGCGGTGGAGGTCGTGTCCCACGCGAGCGAGTAAGGCGCGCTGGTCAGCTCGGGGCCGAGGTCGCGGCCGTCGAGCTGGAAGCGGACGCCGGCCACGCCGACGTCGTCCGAGGCGCTCGCCGAAACCGTGAGGGCGATCCCGGAGACGACGGCGCCCGCGAGCGGCGCCGTCAGCGAGACGCTCGGCGGGGTGGCGTCGGCGCCGGCCGGCAGCTCCGCCAGGAACACGTCGCTCCGGCCCGAGCCGTTCATGTCCGAGGTGAACATCACGTAGCGGCCGTCGGGCGAGAACTTCGCGAAGCTGTAGTAGGCGTAGTCGCTCGAGGTGTTGTACGGGTGCGCGAGCAGGCGGCGCTCGCCGCGGGGCGTCACCAGCACCATGCCGCCGGGCGACAGCCAGTAGCTCTCCGCCGGACGCAGGCTGCCGTAATGAAGGAAGACGGCCCACTGGTCGTCGAGGTCCGCCGGCTGCTGGATCCAGTTGCCGTTGCCGTGGATCAGCGTGCCGTTCGCGGGCCCGCCGGCGTGTGCCGCCGAGCCGGGCGCGTCTGTCGTGAACACCGTGTAGTCGGGCGGGTAGCTCATGTTCCAGTCGACGCTCATGAAGCGCCGCTTCAGGCTGGCGTTGTGCGCGAAGGGGATGCCGGGGTCGCCGGGCATGCTCCACGCGACGGCGTTCGTCAGCCAGTCCCAGACCACGAGGCCGTTGCCGCTCATCGAGATGCCCACGTAGCGGCCCGCGCGGTCGATGCGGGGCTCGTTCAAGTTCGAGTTCGTGTAGGTCTTGCGTACGCCGGAAGCGGGCTCGTAGCCGACGATCGTCGAGCCGTTCGCGCCGCGCATCCAGGTGAAGAAGCCGTCGTTCTCGGACTGGTGGAGCCACATCGCGCTGGTCTCGCCGGTCACCGGCCAGCCGCCGCCGGGGGCCTCCGCCATCGTGCGGATGTCGAAGCGCCGGATCACGCTGCCGCTGCTCACGTAGGCGTAGTAGGGCGTCGCCGGGTTGTTCGAGAAGGTGAACGCGAGGTCCATCATCGGGGCGAGGCTCCCGCTCAGCTGGCGCGGGTTGCCGACGCCGACGCCGGGCGTGAAGTCGACGAGCCACCAGGCCCCGCCGTTCTGGCGCACCAGCACGGCCCGCGTGTCGCCGGCGTACGGCAGCGAGACTTCGTCGCCGCCCTCCGAGTAGTCGTGGCCCCAGCGCGGGCTCGCGGCCGGGAAGCTCCCCGACGTGATCTTGTGGACCTTCACCAGCGTGGTCGGGTCGAGGTAGTGGCTGCCCGCGGGCAGCGCCGGGACGCCGAGCGAGGAATAGACCGCGGTCAGCGGCACCTGCAGGGTCGTAGCGATCGGCAACTGGAAGGGATCGGGCAGCGAGCCGTCTCCGCTGGCGGCGCGGCCGGGCATCGGGACCAGGCCGAGCACGAGGGCGATCGAGACTCGCGCGACACAGAGGGAGGGCAGGTAACGGGACGGACGGAGCATGAATTCGTTCTCCTCGAGGACATCTGGGGGCCGCGTCTACCCTGAGGAGCCCGACCCACGGCGTGAATCGCGGTGGGGGCCCGACCTGCTCGCGAGAGGCGTTCCCGAACGACCCGAGCAAGATAGTCGGCCGGCGTGCGGCGGTATATCGGGTGTTCGCTCTAGACCCTGGCTTGATTCACCTTAGGCGACGAGGCGAGGATTCCACGGAACAGGCTATAGACTTTCTACGTCCTAGGCTATAGGATGTCTATAGCCATGGCCCTGCACTCCTCGCGACCGGACGCCCGCGCCGATCTGCTCCACGGCACGCTCGACATGCTGATCCTGCGGACGCTCCAGTGGGGGCCCCAGCACGGCTACGCGATCGCACAGACGATTCGCGCGCAGTCGTCCGAGGTGCTCCAGGTGGAAGCGGGCTCCCTGTACCCCGCCCTGCAACGGCTCGCCAAGAAGGGCTGGGTCAGCGGGAAGTGGGGCCAGACCGAGGCGAATCAGCGCGCCAAGTTCTATCGGCTCACGCCTGCGGGCAAGCAGCAGCTGCTGCGCGAGGAATCGCGCTGGCGCGAGCTGGTGAACGCGATCAGCCGGGTGATGAGGCCCGAATCGGCCCCCGGCAGCGGGGAGTAGCGCATGAAGATCCCGTCCTGGCTGAAGCGGCGGCGGCCCGACGACGAGGAGCTCGACGAGGAGATCCGCGCGCACCTGGCGATCGCCACCGAGGAGCGGATGGCCGACGGCGGCGATCAGGAAAGCGCCCGCTACGCGGCGCTGCGGGAGTTCGGCAACGTCACGCTGACGGCCGAAGCGGCGCGGCGGGTCTGGACCCCCTGGTGGCTCGAGGTCCTCCACGACTGGCTGAGCGACGTCCGCTTGGCGGTCCGAGCGCTCGCGAAGAAGCCGGCCTTTTCGCTCACCGTCGTGCTGGTCCTCACGCTCGGGATCGGCCTGAACGCGGCCGTCTTCACCATGCTGAAGGGCCTCGCGCTGTCTCCGCTCGCAGGCGTCGATCGCTCGGCCGAGCTCGCCGTCGTCGTCGGCGAGACGAGCACGGGACGTCGGCTCCGCGTGTCCTATCCCGACTACCGGGCCCTCTGCGACCACGATGGACCATTCTCGGAGCTGTTCGGCTCCAGCCTGGTCACGGCCACCCTGGGCCGGGGCCGAGCCGCCCGCCAGGTCTCGATGGAGCTCGTCACCGGCAACTACTTCCAGGTCCTCGGCGTTCGCGCCGGGCTCGGCCGGACTCTGCTCCCGTCCGACGAGGTCGCTCCCGGCCGCCATCCCGTGATCGTGCTGAGCGCTGGCCTGTGGCGCCGCGAGTTCGGCGCCGATCCCGACGTCGTCGGCAAGGCCGTCGAGATCAACAACCACGCGCTGACGGTGGTGGGTGTCGCCGAGCCCAGCTTCCACGGCACGATCGTGAGCTACGACGTCGAAGTGTTCGTCCCGGTGATGATGGCAGCGGAGATGGGCCTGACCGGCGGAGTCCCTGCGACCACGCCGTCTCAGGTCTTCTCCGATCGCAACGCGGCCCTGCTGTTTCCGCACGGCTTCCTGCGGCCGGGCGTCAGCCTCGCGAGCGCGGCCGCCGAGATTGACGCCGTCTGGGCCGCGCTCACTCGGGACCGGGCCCTCACGGACGCCGGGCAGCGGCTGAGAGTGGTGCCCTTCTGGCAATCCCCGACCGGCGGCCAGACCTACGCGCTGCCGGCGGTCGTGGTGCTGAGCGCGATGGGTCTGCTGGTGCTGCTGATCGCCTGCGCGAACATCGCGGGCCTCGTGCTGGTGCGCGGGGTGTCGCGACGCGGCGAGATCGCGGTGCGCCTCGCGCTCGGCGCGACGCGGAGGCGGATCCTGCGCCTGCTGATGCTCGAGAACCTGGTGCTCGCCCTCCCCGGCTCGGCCCTGGGGCTGCTGCTCTCCTGGCGCGGGATCCCGGTGCTGCTGCGGTACGCGGAGGCATTCGCCGCGCCCCAGCGTCTCTTCTTCAACCTCGAGGTCGACGGCCTGGTGATCGGCTTCTCGGCGCTCGTGGCCTGCGCCTGCGCGCTCGTGTTCGGTTTCGTCCCGGCGCTGCGCAGCGCGCGTGTCGACCTGGTGTCCGTGATCAACGAGGACTCCTCGCCGCGCGGCGCGGCGCGGGGCCGCCTGCGCGCGGGCCTGGTCGTCGCGCAGGTGGCCGTCTCGCTGCTGCTCCTGGTCGGCTCGGGGCTGGTGACGCGCAGCCTGGAGGCCGCCCGCCTCGCCTATCCCGGATTCGACGCGAGCCAGGTGACGATGATCGCGCTCGACGTCCGGCAGAACGGCTCCGACGAGGCGCGCGGCCGCGAGTTCTATCGCCGGCTGCTCGACGCAGCCCGCAACGACTCCGGCATCGAGTCGGCCACGCTGGCGGCGTTCATCCCGTTGGGACTCCTCGAACCTCGAGCGCAACGCGTCGCGATCGACGGCTACGAGCCGCGGCGAGACGAGGACATGGCCTTCGGCTCGAACGTCGTGGCTTCGGGCTACTTCCGCACACTGCGGATCGAGCTCCTGCGCGGGCGCTCGTTCGAGGACCGCGACGACGAGGCCGCCGCGCCGGTGGCGATCGTGAACGACACGCTGGCGCGGAAGTTCTGGGGCGAGCCCTCGAACGCGATCGGCAAGCGAGTCCGCGTCGCAGACGGCGACTGGCGCACGGTGGTCGGCGTGGCGGCGGACGTGAAGTACTCGCGGATCAACGAGCCGCCGCGGCCGTACGTCTACCTGCCGTTCCTGCAGTCGTACCAGGCGGCCATGATCCTCCACACCCGCGGCCCGGCGCCCGTCGAGGCGCTCGTGGCCCAGGCGCGAGAGAGAGTCGCGGCGCTCGACGGCGATCTGCCCGTCCTCCTCGCCAGGCCGCTCGCGGAACGGACCGCCGCGGCGCTGATCTTCCTGACCTTCACGGCGAGGATGCTTTTCCTCTTCGGGGCGGCCGGCATCGCGCTCGCCGCGCTGGGCACCTACGGGCTGGTGTCGTACACCGTCAGCCAGAGCACGCACGAGATCGGCATCCGGATGGCGCTCGGCGCGTCGGGCGTGTCGGTCGTTCGCGGCTTCGTCGTGCGCGGCCTGAAGCTCGGCGCGGCGGGCGCCGCCCTGGGCCTCGTCGCGGCGCTCGGCGTCGGCCGACTGCTCGGGAGCATGCTGTACGGGGTCAGCTCGACCGACGCCCTCTCGTTCGCGCGGGCGCTGGCGATCGTGCTGGGCGTCGTGGTCGTCGCGACGATCGTCCCGGCCTGGCGCGCGTCACGCACGAACCCGCTCCACGCCCTGCGGCATCAATAGGTTCGCAGGCGTCCGGCGGGTTGGTGCTGGCAGTGCCTCTCTGCTTGACGGCAGGGGGCGGAAGTTGTACTCCTGTCGCCCTCGAGAGCCACCAGGGAACGGAATCAGCCCGGCGACGGCGGAGCGTCGCCAGAGGCGCGTTACGTTTTGTGTAGCACCTCTGAACGATCTGGGGCACGATGTCTCGCTTGCCCAGCGGCCTGCCACCCGCAGTTTCCGTGACGAGGATGCTCCGGCTCCTGCTGATCGAGGACAGCGAGAACGACGCGGTGCTGCTGCTCCGCGAGCTGCGGCAGCTCGGCTACGAGGTCGCCTGGGAGCGCGTCGAGACGCGCGCGGCGATGGTCGCGGCGCTCGAGGCCGGCCGCTGGGATCTGATCATCTCCGACTTCCGCATGCCGTCGTTCAGCGCGAGAGAGGCGATCGCCGTGTGCCGCGATCAGCGCGTCGACCTGCCCCTCATCATCGTCTCCGGCACCGTGGGCGAGGAAGATGCCGTCGACTGCCTGAAGCTTGGAGCCCACGACTTCGTGGTCAAGGGCCGGCTGGCGCGCCTGGGCCCGGCCATCGAGCGCTGTCTCCGGGAGTTCGAGGAGCGGCGGGCGCTTCGCGCGGCCGAAGCGCGGCTCAGGCAGGCCCAGAAGATGGAGGCCATCGGGCAGCTCGCGGGCGGCGTGGCGCACGACTTCAACAACCTCCTGGGCGTGATCCAGGGTTACGGCGATCTGCTGCTGAAGGACCAGCCCGGCGACGATCGGCAGCGTCAGCGGCTCGAACAGATCCTCAAGGCAGCCGCCAGGGGCGCTGCCCTCACTCGACAGCTTCTCGCCTTCAGCCGCCAGCAACCGCTCGATCCGAGGCCGGTGGACCTGAACGGCGTGGTGGCGGACATGGATCCGATGTTCCGCCGCGTGATCCCCGCGAACATCCAGATCGTGACGACGCTCTCGGCGGAGCTGCACCGGGTCAAGGTGGACCCGGCGCAGATCGAGCAGGTCCTGATGAACCTGGTCATCAACGCCCGGGACGCCATGAGCCAGGGAGGGCGGCTCCTGCTCGAGACGGGCAACGTCGACCTCGACCAGGCGTACGCCGGCTCCCACCCTGAGGTGACCGCGGGCCGGTACGTGATGCTCTGCGTGAGCGACACGGGCCATGGCATGGATGCCGAGACGCTGTCGCACGTGTTCGAGCCGTTCTTCACGACCAAGGCTCCGGGGAAGGGGACCGGGCTCGGCCTGGCCACGGTCTACGGCATCGTGCGCCAGAGCGGCGGCCACGTCGCCGTCTACAGCGAGCCGGCGCGCGGCACGGCATTCAAGGTGTATCTGCCCCGAGCCGAAGGCTCGGCTGGGGAGGCGTCTGCCCCGGCGCGCGCGGGGAACCGCGCGGCGGCACCGAGACCGTGGCCGTGCTCGAAGACCTGGACGCTTTGCGCGAGGTGATCCACGACCTGCTCGCGGAGAGCGGCTACACGGTGATCGACGCGCCCACGCCCGAGGCCGCGCTGGATGCCGCGTTGCAGCACGCGGGCCCGGTCCACCTGCTGATCACCGACCTGATCATGCCGCGGCTCGGCGGGCGCGAGGCCGCGGAGCGCCTCCAGGCGGCTCGACCTGAGGTCAAGGTCCTCTACATGTCGGGCTACACGGGCAGCGCGGCCGAGCACCACGGGCCCCTGGAAGCCCGCCACGCGTTCATCCAGAAGCCCTTCAGTCTCGACAGCCTGCGCCGCAAGGTGCGCGAGGTGCTGGACTCCCCCGCGACCAGCGACTGAGATGGGAGCCGCGGAGCGCCACGCGCCGGACGCCGCCCCCTCCAAGGTCACGCTGGTCTGTCGTGCCCGCGCGCGGCTGTGCGCGCTGCCCATCGAGGCCGTGGTGGAGACCATGCGCCCCCTGCCGGTGAGCGAGCTTCCCGGCGCGCCGCCGTTCGTACGGGGAGTTTCGCTGATTCGGGGCTCGCCCGTGCCGGTCGTCGACGTGGGAGGGCTGCTCGGCGACCTCGGAAGCGCCGGAACGACCCGCTTCGTCCTCCTGAGGCTCGGCGAGCGGCGAGTGGCGCTGGCGCTGGAGGAAGTCCTCGGCCTGCGCGAGCTGCCGGCGCAGCAGCTCGGCGAGCTTCCCCCGCTGCTGCGGGATGCCAGCGAAGTGGTCCCCCGGGTCGCCGCTCTCGACTCGGAGCTGCTCCACGTGCTCGCGGCGGCTCGCCTCGTGCCCGACTCGGTGTGGCAAGCGCCCCAGGGCGAAGGTGGCAAGTGAGAGCCGCGCCAGCGCCGGAGGACCTCGAGCAGTTCAGGACCCTCATCGCCCGCCGGCTCGGGCTCCACTTCGAAGACGGCAAGCTCGGTCAGCTCGCCGAGGTCCTCGGCCGCCGGCTGGAGGCCGTCGGCGAGGCGTCGCAAGGCTACTTCGCGCGGCTCCAGACAGTCCCCCTGTGGGCAGAGGAGAGCCGTGCGCTGGCCCGAGACCTCACCGTTTCCGAGACGTATTTCTTTCGCTACATCGACCAGTTGAGGGCCTTCGCGGACGTCGCGCTGCCGGAGCGGATGCGGGCTCGATCGGACCGCCGGCGCCTGCAGGTCCTCTCCGCTGGATGCGCCTCCGGCGAGGAGCCGTTCACGCTCGCGATGCTGCTCGCCGAACGCATGCCCGATCCCTCCTGGACGGTCTCCATCAGGGCGGTCGATCTGAATCCCGCAGCCCTCGAGAAGGCGGCCCGGGGCCGCTATTCGCCTTGGGCCCTCCGGGAGACGCCTTCCGCTGACCTTCGGCGGTGGTTCCGGCAGGAGGGCCCCGACTTCGTCGTGGCCGATGCGATTCGACAGCTCGTCGCGTTCGAGGAACGGAACTTGAATGACGCGGACGCCGACCTCTGGCGCCCCGCATCCTACGACGTCGTCTTCTGCCGCAACGTGCTCATGTACTTCACGCGGGAGAACGCTCAGGCTCTGGTGTCGCGCATCGCCGCGGCGCTGTCACCCGGCGGCTACCTGTTCCTGGGCCACGCGGAGACGCTGCGCGGGCTCTCGCAGGACTTCCACCTCAAGCACACGAACGCGGCTTTCTACTACCAGCGCCGCTCGGCCCCGGCCGCTAACGGACCCATGGCCACCGCCGCCGAGGATCACGGCGACGTCGTCCCGCTCGAGCAGGCCCTCGACCAGGCCGACGGCTGGGTCGACGCGATCCGGCGCGCGTCCGACCGCATCCAGACGCTGGCCCGAGGTTCGGCAGCGGCCCCGGCGCCGCCGCACCGGCCCGACGGCGGCGCTCCCTCGCAGGCCGGATGGAGCCTCGGGTCGGCCCGCGAGCTGCTGGAGGCCGAGCGCTTCGGCGAGGCGCTGGAACTGGTGCACGCGCTGCCGGCCGCGTCCGCGAGCGATCCGGGCGTGATGCTGCTTCGGGCCACCCTGCTGACCCACGGCGGCAGGCTGCACGAGGCGGAGCGGTCCTGCCAGGAGCTGCTGAGGCGCGACGAGCTGAACGCGGGGGCCCATTACCTCCTGGCCCTGTGCCGGGAGGGTCTCAAGGACCCGAGGGGAGCAATCGAGCACGACGAGATCGCCGCCTACCTCGACCCCGGGTTCGCCATGCCCAGGCTGCATCTGGGGCTGCTCGCGCGGCGAGCGGGCGACCGTGGCGCCGCACGCCGCGAGCTCGTGCGGGCGCTGGAGCTGCTGGGAGGCGAGGACGCCTCGCGGCTGCTCCTGTTCGGCGGCGGCTTCAGCCGTGACGCGCTCGCCGCTCTCTGCCGCGCCGAGCTGGTCGCCTGCGGAGCGACGGCATGACTCGGGGCGACGGGTTCGTCACCGCACGGGCTCTCCAGCTTCGCGGGGACTTCGACCGCTCGTTCGCCACCGCCGAGCGCGCCGAGCGCGCAGAGTTCACAGACGTTCTCGCGGTCCGGATCGCGACCCAGGGATACGCCCTGCGCGCCAGCGACCTCGCGGGCCTGTTCAAGGCAAGGGCCGTCACGCCGATTCCGAGCCCGAGACCCGAGCTGCTGGGTCTGGCGGGGCTCCGCGGACGCGTCGTCCCGGTCTACGACCTTCGCTTGCTGCTCGGGCACCCGCGTGGAGAGCGGCCCCGCTGGCTCGTCCTGGCAGCCGGTCCGGAAGCTCTGGCCCTGGCCTTCGACGACTTCGAAGGACAGTTCCGCGTGGCGCGAGAAGACCTCACGGGCGCCGGCCCGCGCACGGCGCCGAAGCCGGACGGGCAGGCCGTCCGCACGGGAGACGTTCTGCGAAGGATCCTGGACGTCCCCTCGCTCGTGGAGGCGATCAAGGCCGCCCGCGGCGAGGACCCCTCGAAGGAGCGATGAACGATGGCACGGAACTGGACGTTCGCACAGAGGCTGGCGGCCGGGTTCGCCGCGTGCGTGTTGCTGACGATCGTCGTCGCTGCCGTCGCCGTCCGCGCCCTGAGCGCGGCGGTGGAGAGCAAGGACAGCGTGATCAGCGGGAACGCCCTGGCCTTGATCGAGGCCCAGCGGCTCGGCACCGCCCGCGAGGAGAAGGGCAGTGCCGCGCGGGCCTTCCTGCTGACGCGCGAGGAGCGTCAGCTCGACAAGATGCGGGTGGCGCGGCGCGACTTCGGGGCCAGCCTCGGCCGCCTGAGGACGCGCGCGACCGCGGCGGAGGAACGGGCGCTGCTCGACGGCATCGAGGAGGCCGAGGCCGAACACCAGGCGGCGCTCGATCGCGTGATCGAGCTGCGGCGCGGCGCCGCGACGATCGAGGCCGTGAGCCGAGCCTTCGACGACGACGCAGGCCCGAAGCGCGACCAGCTCCACAACGCGCTCGCCTCGTTCATCTCCCGCGAGGAGAAACAGCTCGAGGACGCCCGCCGCGAGTCCAGCGCCGCCGCCGCCAGCGCGATGCAGCTCGTCGTCGGCATCAGCGTGGTCGCGGTTCTCGCCGGCGCGCTGCTCGCCCTGGCGCTGGCCCGCGCGCTCACCCGGCAGATCGGCGGCGCCGTCGGGCGCGTGCAGAGCTCGTCCACGGAGCTGCAATCGGCCGCCACCCAGCAGGCGACCGGCGCCAGGGAGCAGGCGACGGCGATGAGCGAGATCACGACGACGATCAGCGAGCTGCTGGCGACCTCGCGCCAGATCGCCGAGAGCGCGCAGCGCGTCGCCCAGATCGCCGGCCAGACCGCGCAGGCCGCCCGCTCCGGCGGGGGCACCGTGGAGAAGGCGGACGAATCGATCTCGGCGATCCGCCGCCAGACCGACCTCGTCGTCGGCCACATGCTGGAGCTCGGCAAGCGGTCGCAGCAGATCGGCGCGGTGGTCGAGATCGTCTCCGAGCTGGCCGAGCAGACCAACATCCTGTCGATCAACGCGAGCATCGAGGCGGCGGGAGCCGGCGAGGCCGGCAGGCGCTTCGCGGTGGTGGCCGACGAGATCCGGAAGCTGGCGGACCGGGTGGCGCTCTCGGCGAAGGAGATCCGGGGCCTCGTCGAGGACGTGCGCGGCTCCGTCAACACCACGGTGATGGCCACCGAGAGCGGGTCGAAGGCCGTCGACGCGGGCTCGCGCCAGTTCGCGGAAGTCGCCTCCGCCTTCAAGCAGATCGCGGCCCTGGTCTCCACCACCACGGAGGCCGCGCGCGAGATCGAGCTGTCGACGCAGCAGCAGACGACCGCCGTCGGGCAGGTGAACGTCGCCATCTCGAACGTGGCGCAGGCCACGCGCGAGACGGAGGCCAGCTCCGGCCAGACGCTGCAGACGGCCGGTGCGCTGGCCGGCCTCTCGCGCGAGCTGCTGCTCCTGGTGAGATCCGAGGCGGCCGCCTGAACGTGCGCGGCGATCCCTACAAGTACTTCCGCGTGGAGGCGCGGGAGTTGCTGGAACAGATCAGCAAGGGCGTCCTCGAGCTCGAGAGAGGCCGCCCGCTGGCGGACGTCGTCCCGCGCCTGCTGCGCCTCGCTCACACCCTCAAGGGCGCCGCGCGCGTGGTCAGGCAGCGCGAGATCGCCGATCTGGCCCACGAGATCGAGAACGAGCTGTCGCCCCTGCGTGAGGCCCAGAACGTGACGCGCCAGACGCTCGACCGGACGCTGGCGCTGGCCGACGCCGCGAGCGCAGGGTTGGAGACGCTGCGGCCAGCCCAGGACCCGAGCGGCGCGGGCAGCCCGCCGCTGGCGTCGGACTCGTCGCTCCGAACCCTGCGCACGGACGTGGCCGAGATGGACGCGCTGATCGACGTGTTGGCGGAGGCGCAGGCCGAGCTCGGTTCCATCCGCCGCCTGGCCCCCTCCGTCGCGCAGTTGCGCCGGTCCGCGGCGGCCCTGGCCGGCCACGCGAGCGCGCGTCCCGCCTCGGGCCCGCCGGCCTTCGCAGCCGCGGCCCGGAGGGCCGCGACGGCCGAGGATCTGGGCGAGGGCATCGCCCACTTCGAGCGCCGGCTCGGCGCCGGTCTCGAGAGCCTCGACCGCACGCTCGGGCTCGTGCGGGATGCCGGCGAGCGGCTTCGGCTGTTCCCAGCGGGCACCCTGTTCGCCGCGCTCGACCGGGCGGTACGGGATGCCGCCCGCACGCTCGCCCGGAGCGCCAGCTTCCGCGGGGACGGCGGCGAGATTCGCCTGGATGGCCACGTCCTGGACGCGCTGCAGCCCGCCCTGGTGCAGTTGGTCCGGAACGCGGTGGCGCACGGGATCGAGCCGCCCGGCGAACGCGCGGCCCGTGGCAAGCCGGCGGAGGGATCGGTCGCGCTCGAAGTCCGCCGCCTGGGACGCCGCGTCGCGTTCGCGTGCCGCGACGACGGCCGGGGCGTGGATCTGGGAGGAGTACGCCGGGCGCTCCAGAAGGCAGGCTTCCAGGCCTCCGACACGCAGGCCATGGATTCGGACGAGCTGTTCCGGGCGCTGCTGGGCGGTGGCATCAGCACGGCGACCGGCGTGACGGAAGTGGCCGGCAGAGGGATCGGCCTGGACGTCGTGCGGGCGGCCGTGTCGGGCCTCGGCGGTCAGGTCGCGATGTCGACGCGCAGCGGCGAGGGAACGCTGGTGGAGATCGTCGTGCCCGTCTCGCTGGCCTCGCTCGAGGCGCTGCTCGTCGAGGTCTCGTCCGCGACGGTCGCCATCCCGCTCGACGCCGTGCGGGCGACGCTGCGCGCGGCTCCGAGCGACGTCGCGGGTGCCGGGGACGGCCGGTCGATCCTCTACGAAGGCTCCCTGGTGCCTTTTCTCCCGCTGTCGTACCTGCTCCGCGGCGAGACGCGCCGCGCGGAGCGCGCCGCCACGGTCGTGATCCTGGCGGGCGCGGACGGCCTGGCGGCTGTCGGCGTCGAGCGCCTGCTGGGCACCGCCAGCCTTCTGGTCCGCCCACTCCCCCGCTTGGCGCCGGCCGACCCCGTCGTCGGGGGCGTGACGCTCGACTCGGAGGGCAAACCGCAGCTCGTCGTCGACCCCGATCAGGTCGTGGCCGCCGCCCGCCGGGGGGTGCGCCTGGCGCCGGCTCCGGCCGCGGAACCCTCGCGGATCCTGGTGGTCGACGACTCCCTGACGACGCGCATGCTGGAGCAGAGCATCCTGGAGTCGGCCGGCTACGCGGTCGAGCTGGCGACGTCGGGCGAGGAGGCGCTCGAGAAGGCCCGGCGCGACCGCTACGCGCTGATGCTCGTGGACATCGAGATGCCCGGCATGGACGGCTTCGCCCTGCTGGAGGAACTGCGCTCGGACGCCGGCTTGCGCGGCGTGCCGACGATCCTGGTGACTTCGCGCGCGTCGCCCGACGACAGGACCCGGGGCCTGGCGGCCGGAGCGCGCGCCTACATCGTCAAGAGCGAGTTCGACCAGGCGCAGCTCCTGGAGACGATCCGGAGGCTCGTGGCATGACCGCGGGGAGGATCCGGGTGCTGGTCGTGGAGGACTCGCTGACGGTGCGAGGGCGCCTGTGCGAGGTGCTGCGGGCCGACCCCGGGATCGAGGTCGCGGGCGAGGCCGAGGACGGCAAGCGCGGCATCGAGCTGTGCCGGGCGCTCAGGCCCGACGTCGTGACGCTCGACATGATGATGCCTCTGATGAGCGGCCTGGCGGCGACGGAGTACATCATGGCCCACTGCCCCACGCCGATCCTGATCGTCTCGTCGTCGACCAACCGCGGCGAGCTGTTCAAGACCTACGAGGCGCTGGCGGCCGGGGCGCTCGACGTGCTCGAGAAGCCGCGCGGCGACGAGGACGACGGCGCCTGGGAGCGGAAGCTGGTGGCGGCGGTCAAGCTCGCCTCCAGGATCAAGGTGATCACCCATCCGCGCGCTCGCCTCGGAGGCCTCGGCCGATCCACGCGCACGCCCCCGCCGCTGGCGCCGGCTGGGGCCACGGGCCCGGAACGCCGCATCGTGGCATTCGGGGCGTCGACGGGGGGGCCGGCCGCGATCGTGCAGATCCTCCGCGCCCTGCCCGCGCCGTTTCCCCTGCCCGTGCTCGTCGTGGTGCACATCGGCGAGGCGTTCGCGCCCGCGTTCGCCGAATGGCTCGACGGGCAGACGGACCATCGCGTGGCGTACGCGCGCGACGGAGAGCGCGTCGGGGGGGAGGCTCGGGTCGTTCTCGCGCCGGCCGAGCGACACCTCGTCGTCCGCGGGGAGACGCTCCTGCTCACGGCGGACCCGCCACGACACTCCTGCCGGCCTTCGGTCGACGTGCTCTTCGAATCCGTGGCTCGGCGCTACGGCGCGAGCTCCGTGGCCGTGCTGCTGACGGGGATGGGCCATGACGGCGCCGCCGGGCTGCTCGAGGTGCGCCGAGCCGGCGGCATGACGATTGCGCAGGACGAGGCGAGCTCCGTGGTGTACGGGATGCCCCGGGAGGCAGCGATGCTCGGCGCGGCGGAGCGAGTGCTGTCCCTCGGCGAGATCGGACCGGCCGTCGCCGCCGAGATCGGAGGCGGCCGGTGACCTCGGGGCCCGTCGTGTTGATCGTGGACGACAGCCTGACCGTGCGCATGGACCTCGCGGAAGCGTTCGGCGCCGCCGGATTCCGCACCCTCCCCTGCGCTACGGCGCGCGAGGCGCGCGAGGCCCTCTCCGCGCAGCCCGTGGACCTGGTCCTGCTCGACGTGCTCCTGCCGGATGCCGACGGCATCGACTTGATGAAGGAGCTGCGTGAGGACGCCGGGTCGCAGGCGCCCGTGCTGATCCTGTCCTCCGAGGCCGAGGTCAAGGACCGGGTGCGAGGCTTCAGGACGGGCGCCGACGAGTTCGTGGGTAAGCCCTACGACCGGGGCTACCTGGTAGCCAGGGCCCGCGAGCTCCTGAAGACCCAGATCGAGGTCCCTGCCGCCCAGCAGGCCACTGTGCTCGTGATCGACGACAGCGCCACGTTCCGGGAGGAGTTGCGCGCCGCCCTCGTGGCGTCAGGCCACGCCGTGCTGACGGCGGAGACCGGCGAGGAGGGCCTGCGCCTCGCCGCCGCGAGCCGCCCGAGCGCGATCCTGGTCGATGGGGTGCTGCCGGGCATGGATGGCGCCGCGGTGGTGCGGCGCATCCGGCTCGACGCGGCGCTGCGCCGGACGCCGTGCCTGCTGCTGACGGCATCCGAGGGACGCGGGGCCGAGCTGCGCGCGCTCGACGCGGGGGCGGACGCCTTCGTGCGCAAGGAGGACGAGCTGGGCGTGATCCTGGCGCGGCTGGCTTCCGTGATGCGTGGCGCGCCGGCTCCGTTCGAGGTGCTGACGGCCAGCCTGCTCGGCCCGAAGCGGATCCTGGCCGTGGACGACAGCGTCACCTATCTCGAGGAAGTCGGCGCGGTGCTGCGCGAGGACGGATACGACGTCGCGCTCGCGCGCTCGGGCGAGGAGGCGCTGGAGCTGCTGTCCGTGCAGCCCGTCGACTGCATCCTGCTCGACGTGCTGATGCCCGGCCTGGGAGGCCAGGAGACGTGCCGGCGGATCAAGGCCGCTCCCGTGATCAGGGACATCCCGCTGATCATGCTCACCGCGCTCGAAGAGCGCGAGGCGATGATCGACGGCCTGGCGACAGGAGCCGACGACTACATCTCGAAGTCCGGCGAGTTCGAGGTGCTGAAGGCCCGCGTGGCCGCGCAGCTCCGGCGCAGGCAGTTCGAGGACGAGAACCGCCAGATGCGATCGGAGCTGTTCCAGAGGGAGATCGAAGCCACCGAGGCTCGCGCGGCTCGTGAGCTCAGCGAGAGCCGCGCCGTCCTCGTCGCCGAGCTGGAGCGCAAGAACAAGGAGCTGGAGGCCTTCAGCTACTCGGTCTCCCACGACCTCCGGGCTCCCCTGCGCAGCATCGACGGCTTCAGCCAGGCCCTGCTGCAGGAGTACTCGGAGTCGCTGGACCAGAGGGCCCGCGGCTATCTGGCACGCGTCCGCTCGTCCGCACAGCGGATGGGCGAGCTGATCGACGACCTGTTGGAGCTGTCCCGTGTCGGCAGGGCCGAGCTCGTTCGAGGCAGCGTCGACCTCTCGGAACTGGCCCGCTCGGTGCTGGCGGAGCTCCGGCGCGGCGACCCGGGGCGCCGCGTCGAGGTCGAGATCCAGGACACGCCGCGCGCCACGGCGGACGCCCGGCTCCTGCGTGTCGCCCTCGAGAACCTCATCGGCAACGCCTGGAAGTTCACGGCCAGGGTCGAGCGGCCGCGCATCGAGTTCCAGGCCGAGCCGGCCAGCGACGGCCAGCTCGTCTATCAGGTCCGCGACAACGGAGCGGGGTTCAAGATGGAGTACGCGAGCAAGCTGTTCCAGCCGTTCCAGCGCCTGCACTCGGAATCCGAGTTCTCGGGGACCGGGATCGGCCTGGCGACCGTGCACCGGATCGTCGACCGGCACGGCGGCCGGGTCTGGACCCACTCCGCCCCGAACGAGGGAGCCGTCTTCTCCTTCACGTTGCCGCCGCCGGGGACGGGAGGCCGCGCGTGACGCGGAGCGGGCTCATCCTGCTGGTCGAGAACAACCCCGACGACGTGCTGCTGACGCAGCGCGCCTTCGAGCGAAGTCACGTCGCGAATCGGATCGTCGTCGCTCGGGACGGAGAGGAGGCCCTGGACTTCCTGTTCGCCACCGGCCCTCACGCCCAGCGCAACGCGACGCAGGTGCCCGAGGTCGTTCTGCTCGACCTGAAGCTGCCCAAGGTGGACGGGCTCGAAGTCTTGCGGCGCCTCCGTTCCGAGCCTGCCACACGCAGGCTTCCAGTCGTCGTGTTGACCTCCAGCAAGGAGGAGCGCGATCGGATCGCCAGCTACGACCTCGGCGCCAACAGCTTCGTGCGCAAACCGGTCGACTTCGAGCAGTTCGCAGACGCTGCCCGCCAACTCGGCCTGTACTGGCTGGTGTTGAACGAGGCTCCCCCGGCCGGTTAGAGGGGAAGGCCCGTCTTACTCTTCGAGAGACGAGCGCACGGACGGTAGGAGGTACCACCCGGAGCCACTCGGACCACGAGGTGTCTCGGCGACCTTCTGGCACGGACCATGCACGAAACCCATGCCGTCCCTCAGCGACGAGCGCGGAAGTGCCGAGCCCGACCCAGAGGGGGCGCGGTCCCTCGGTTCACCTTTCGGGCCGTGCGCAGCACGTGATAGCGCCCTCGGTGGCTCTCGCGCGACACACTGGTGAACCTGAGGTTCCACTCAGTGACCGGTTCGTACCACACTGACTGGCTGTCTTCACCAACGGGAATCGTCCGCCTCTCCCGCCCGGGCCTGCCGAAGGCGATTCCCGCGTGAGGCCCCGCACCATCCTCGCCGTCGAGGACAACCCGATCACCCGCAAGATGCTTCGCTTCGCGTTCGAGAGCCGGGGCTACACGGTGCTCGAAGCCGGTGATGGGCAGACGGCCCTGAACCTCGCCTCTCGCCAGCCCCCCGACATCGTCGTCACGGACTACATCCTGCCCGACACGGACGGCCTCCAGCTCCTGGAGCGGCTGAGAAGCGCCCCGGGGGCCTCCGAGACGCCGGCCATCCTCGTCACCGGACTGACGTCGCGCATCGACGAGCTTCGAAGGCGCGCCGGGCCGAGGACGAGCGTGTTCGCCAAGCCGATCGAGCCGACCCGCCTCCTGGAGGCCGTGGGCGGCGAGCTGGACGAAGTCCCTGCGACAGTGGGACGAGGCCGGCGCGTGCTCGTCGTCGACGACGAGTACGCGGACCGGGAGCTGGCCTCCCATCTGCTGACCCGAGCCGGCTTCGAGGTCGAGACCGCGGCCGACGGCGACGAGGGCCTGCGCATGGCCCGCGCGGGGCAGTTCGACGCGGTCCTCTCCGACGTGTTGATGCCGGGGATGGACGGCTTCCTGCTCTGCGAGGCCGTGCGCCGGGACGCGCGGCTGGCGCACCTGCCGGTCGTGCTGACCTCGTCGTCCTACCTGGAGGAGGCGGACGATCGCCTGGCAGCGCAGATGGGGGCGGACGCCTTTGTCGTCAAGACGCCCGACATGCAGCGCGAGATCCACGCGCTCCTCGACGTCCTGAGCCGAAGCCGGTCGTCTCCGCCGCCGAGTGAGGCTGAAGAGGTGGATCGGCTCTACAAGGACAGGCTCCGGGCGCAGCTCCAGAGGCAGGTGCTGCGCAACGAAGCCCTGGTTCGTCAAGGGGCGATCCAGGCGGCGGCCTTGTCCGTCGTGCGCGGCCTTGCCGGAGTGCTGGCGAGGCCCGAGGAGCTCCCGAGCGTGATCGGAGACGTTCTGATTCACTGCCTGGACGCCACGGGCGTCTCGACCGGCCTCTTGTACCTGATCGAGGCGGACGGCAGCTTGGGGCTGCACGCGCAGGCGGGGCTGCCGCCCGAAGCCCGAGCGGACGCTGCCGTCCTGTTCGGGCATCCCGGGCTGTTCCGGGCCATTCTCGACGCGGGGGACCCCGTGGCCAGCGCGGCGGCCCAGGCGACCTCAGCGCCTGCACTCCGCGGGCTGGCCCAGCGGCTCGGCAAGGCCTTCACGCTGCTGATTCCGTTCGTCGTAGCCGGACAGCCCATCGGCCTGCTCGTGCTCGCGGCCGATGCGCAGGACCTCTCCGAGCCGGCGTGGCTGGGCTTCGCCCGCGCTCTCGCCGGCCAGTTCGGACAGGCGATCGCCGTGGGTCGCTCGCTCTCCCGTGGCGCCGCCTCCGAGGCGCGCTATCGCAGCCTCATGGAGCACGCCAACGACGCGATCCTGCTCCTCAATGATGACGACGTCGTGGTCGAGGCCAACCGGCAGGCGGACGCGCTGCTGGGGCGCCCCCGCGAGGAGATCGTCGGGCACGCGTACGAGGAGTTCGTCGTTCCCGAGGAACGCCAGGCCGCAGCGCAAAGCCGCGAAACGACGCTGGCCCAGGGCTCGAATCGTGTCTTCGGGCGCCACCTCCTCCGTCTCGACGGCTCCAGCGTGCCCGTCGAGTTGTCCTCAGCGCGCGTGCAGGTGGGTCCCGAGGCCCTGGCGTTGCTGATCCTGCGCGACGTCGCGGAGCGCGAGCGATCGGAGGCGGCGGTCCGCGAGCGCGAGCGGCTGGCCACCTTCACCTCCGACGTCTCGGCGGCAATCGTCCTGGAGGAGCAGCTCCAGCCGGCCCTGCGCCGTTGCTGCGAGGCGGCGGTGCGGCACCTGGACGCCGCCTTCGCGCGCATCTGGACGCTCGACGAGGCGCAAGACGTCCTCGAGTTGCAGGCCAGCGCCGGCATGTACACGCACCTCGATGGGGCTCACGGGCGCGTCCCGGTCGGCAAGTTCAAGATCGGGCTGATCGCCGCGGAGCGTCGGCCGCACCTGACCAACTCGGTGGTCGGCGATCCCCGGGTCAACGACCAGGACTGGGCCAGGCGCGAAGGCATGGTCGCGTTCGCCGGCTATCCCCTGATCGTCGGCACGAGTCTCGTGGGCGTGATCGCGATGTTCGCACGCCGGACGCTGTCCGATGCGGATCTCCAGGCCCTGGCGGCGGTCGCTCACCAGATCGCGCTGGTGATCGTGCGCGACCGCGACCAGGCCGCCCTCCGCGCGAGCGAGGAACGAACGCGCCGGCTCGTCTCGGCCAACCCAGCGGTGATCTACGCGCTGCGCGTCGGGCGCGACGGAGAGGTCGCGCTGACCTGGGTGAGCGACAACATGGAACGCCTGCTTGGCTACACGACCGAGCAGGCGCTCGCGCCCGGCTGGTGGGTCGAAGGCGTCCATCCCGAGGATCGCGACATCGCGTACGCGCACGTGGCGGCCCTCGACGAGGACCAACTGGTCCGGGAGTACCGCTTCCGGCACAGCGGCGGCGGCTATCGCTGGATTCGCGACGAGCAGCGGCTGTTGCGTGACGCCCTCGGCCCGGTGGAGATCGTCGGCTCCTGGTCGGACGTCTCGGAGCGACAGGCCGCCGAACAGCAGCTCCAGGAGAGCGAGGAGCAGTATCGGGTGCTGTTCGACAGCAACCCGCATCCGATGTGGGTCTACGACGCGGAGACCCTCCAGTTCCTGGCTGTGAACGAGTCGGCGCGCCGGCACTATGGCTACACGCTCGAGGAGTTCCTGGGCATGACGATCCGGGACGTCCGCCCGCCGGAGGAGGTGCCCGCGCTCGAGGAGCGGCTCGCGGGACTCTCGCAAGCACCGCCGGCGGAGCCGAAGTCGAGGCTGTGGACTCACCTCCGCAAGGACGGCTCGCTGATCCAGGTGGAGGTCACGAGCAGCCCCATCACGTTCGCGGGCCGCGCGGCGCGGCTCACGCTGATCCACGACGTGACGGAGAAGGCGGATCTCGAGAGACAACTGCTCCAGGCCCAGAAGCTGGAGTCGATCGGCCGCCTGGCCGGCGGGGTGGCCCACGATTTCAACAACCTGTTGGGGGTGATCACGGGCTACGGCGAGCTGCTGCATCGCCACGTCGCCGTCGACGATCGGCTCCGCAAGTACGTCGACGACATCCTCCAGGCGGCACAGCGCGCGGCGGACCTGACGCGCCAGCTGCTGGCCTTCAGCCGCCGGCAGGTGCTCCAGCCGAAGGTGCTCCACCTGAACGGCATCGTCGAGAACATGGAGCGCATGCTGCGCAGGCTGATCGGCGAGGACGTCCGGCTCGTCACCGCTCTGGGGGACGGCGTCGGCCTGGTTCGTTCCGACCCCGGCCAGATCGAGCAGGTCGTGATGAACCTCGTCGTGAACGCGCGCGACGCCATGCCGAAGGGCGGGCGGCTCGTCATCGAGACCGCGAACGCCGAGCTGGACGCCCGCTATGCGCGCGCTCACCAGGGCGTCGTCCCGGGGCGGTACGTCCTGCTCGCGGTGAGCGACAGCGGCCACGGCATGACCGAGGAGGTCAAGGCCCGCATCTTCGACCCGTTCTTCACGACGAAGGGTGAGGGCAAGGGCACGGGGCTCGGCCTTTCGACGGTCTATGGAATCGTCAAGCAGAGCGGCGGCTACGTAGGCGTGTACAGCGAGCCGGGGCACGGAACCGTGTTCAAGGTCTACCTGCCGCGACTGGACGCCGCGCAGGCTGACCAGCCGACCGAGGTGAGCCCACCGGCCGCTCTGCCGCGGGGTTCCGAGACGGTCCTGCTCGTCGAGGACGAGCCCTCACTGCGGGCGCTCGTCCGGGAGTCGCTCGAGAGTTGCGGCTACGCGGTGCTCGACGCCCGCCAGGGGGCGGACGCACTCGCGCTATCGGGCGGCCATCCCGGGCCGATCCAGCTCCTGCTGACCGACGTCGTCATGCCCGGGATGAGCGGCCGCGAGCTGGCAGCAGAACTGGCGAAGAGCCATCCGGAGGCGAAGGTGCTGTACATCTCCGGCTACACCGACGACGCCGTGGTGGTCCACGGCGTGCTCTCGGAGGAGATGGCCTTCCTTCAGAAGCCGTTCAGCCTGGACGCGCTCGCTCGAAAGGTCAGGGAGGTCCTGGACAAGCAGGGCTGAGCCGGCTCCGTGGTGTGGTGCTGGCGCTGGGATTCGAACCCAGACTGTGCCGATTTTAAGTCGGCTGCCTCTGCCAATTGGGCTACACCAGCTCCGAGTATGCGTCGCTCGCGGCGTCACTGACCCCCCACCCCTAACCCCTCCCCACAGACGGGGGAGGGGGAATCACTCCCGGGTGGCCGACGGCCATGGGCATTCTCTACCCGGGCTGCGGCTCGCGCATCACCGCGAGCATCGGCTCGTGCAAGGGGCCGTTCGTCGCCAGCACCTCGTCGGCGCAGAGGCCGATCGGGGCGCCGTCGAAGCGGCTGACGCGGCCGCCGGCCTCCTCCACGAACAGCCCGCCCGCGAGCACGTCCCACGGCTGCAGCCGCTCCTCCCAGAACGCGTCGACGCGGCCGGCGGCGACGTGGCACAGGTCGAGCGCGGCCGCGCCGTCGCGCCGGATCGCGCGCGCATGAGCCATGAAGCGGTTGAAGAGGCGCAGGCGCTCGTCGAGCGCCAGCCGCAGGTCGTAGGGAAAGCCGGTCACCAGCATGCTGCGCAGAAGCTCGCCGCGGGCCGACGTCCGCAGCCGAGCGCCATTGCGGTGCGCGCCCCCTCCGCGCTCGCCCGAGTAGAGCTCGGCCCTGAGCGGCTCGTAGACGGCGCCCGCCACGACCTGTCCGTCCATCGCCAGCGCGACCGACGAGCAGAAGAACGGGTAGCCGTGAGCGAAGTTGGTGGTGCCGTCGAGCGGATCGACGAACCACACGTGGCGCGACCCCGTGCGCTCGAGCTGCTGCTCCTCGGTGACGATGTCGTGGCCGGGACAGCGCGAGCGCAGCACGTCGAGGATCTGCGCCTCGCAGGCGCGGTCCACCTCGGTCACCAGATCGATCTCGCCCTTGTGCTCGACGGCGAACTCGGTCCCGTAGCGTTCGCGCTGGATGGCGCCCGCGCGCAGCACGGCTTCGATGGCGACGGCGGCGTGGTCCACGCTGTTGCTCCCGTTCGTGGCCGGATTGTAGGATGCGCGCGCCGATGCCCGATAACGCGCTCCCCGCGCGCAGCGCCGCCGTGCTGACGGGGCTGCTGCTCGCCCTGCTGCTGCTGCGCCTGGGCGACACGCCGCTGCTCGGCCCCGACGAGCCCCGCTACGCGCGCGTGGCCGTCGAGATGTCGAGGAGCGGCGAGCTCGTGACACCGACGCTGCAGGGCGAGCCCTGGCTGGAGAAGCCGGCGCTCTACTACTGGCTGGCCTCGACCGCCTTCGCGGTGCTCGGCGAGACCGAGACGGCCGCTCGGCTGCCCTCGGTCGCCGCCGCGCTCGCGCTCGCCGGCTTCAGCGCGATCTTCGCCGCGCGCCTGTTCGGCGGGCCCACCGGCTTTCACGCCGGGCTGGTGGCCGGCACCAGCCTGCTCGGCTTCGCGTACGGGCGAGCGGCGGCGATGGACATGTTGCTGGCGGCGAGCGTCACCGGCTCGATCGCGCTCTTCGGCCTGCGTCTGCTGGGCATCGCCGGCCGCCTGGCCGTGCCCGCGGCCTGGGCGCTGGCCGGCGTCGCGGTGCTCGCGAAGGGCCCGCTGGGGCTGCTGCTGCCGCTGCTCGTGGTGGGCGGCTTCCTCGCGCTGACGCGCGACGGGCGCGCGGCGCGCGAGCTGCTGCGTCCCTGGGGACCGATCGCGTTCGTGTGCGTGGCCGGCCCGTGGTACGCCGCCGTGCTCGCGGCTCAAGGCTGGCGCTTCGTCGAGGTCTTCCTGCTGAACCACAACCTCCAGCGCTTCACCTCGACGATCCACAACCACCCCGGCCCGTTCTGGTACTACCTGCCGGTGCTGCTGGCCGGCGTCTTCCCCTGGTCCGGGATCCTGCTGCCGGCGCTTCTCACGGCGAGCCCGCGCCGGGAACGCGCCGATCTCTTCCTGCTGACGTGGCTGGGGCTGCCGCTCGTCTTCTTCTCGGCCGCGGGCTCCAAGCTGCCCGGCTACGTCCTGCCCTGCCTGCCGCCGCTGGCAATCCTGGCCGGCCGCTCGCTGCTGCGCCTGGCGACGGACTCGGACGCCGGGCGGACGCGCGCGTGGTCGCGCCCCGCGGCGCTCGTCGGCCTCGTGCTGGGCGCGCTCATCTTCACGGCCCCCTTCCTGCTCCGCGGCCAGGGCGAGCCGGCCTGGGCGAGCGCTTTGCCGAGTGCCGCCTGGGCATTGACGATCGCCTTCCTGGTCTCGCGACGGATCCTGGCCGCGCCCGCCGCGACGCTCGCGCTGCTGCGTGTCGGGGCGGTCGGCCTGCCCGTGCTGCTGACGCTGGCGGCGCCCGAGCTGCTCGCCGCGCGCGAGTCCGGCCGCGACCTCTTCGCTCCCGCGCGGGGGCGCGAGGTGCTGGCCTGGAACGCGTGGCGCACGGCCTGGATGGCGGGCTACTTCTACAACGACGGCCGCGTGCGCGAGGTGCAGGGCTTTCCCGAGATCGCGCGTCGGCTCGCCGAAGGGCCGGCGCTCGTGCTGTGCGGCCCGGCCGAGCGCGCCCGGCTCGCGCGGGACGCCAGCATCGAGGCGCTCGTGCTCGCCGAGGGACCCCGTCGGAACGTGCTGCTGGAGCTGGCGCGCCGCTGACGAGAGCTCAGGGCAGGCGCTTCACGAGCGAGACGCGGGTGCTGCCTTCGGGCGCGAACGAGTAGTTCACCTCGTCCATGAACGAGCGCATGAAGAAGATGCCGCGGCCGGCGGCCTTCAGCAGGTTCTCCTCGGCCACCGGGTCGGGCACCGCGGACGGATCGAATCCCTTGCCATGATCCTCGACGACGATCTGCAGGCTGCTCGGCTGGATCACGAACTCGACGCCCACGCGCTTGCTCTCGTCCATCTGGTTCCCGTGCTTGATCGCGTTCACCACGGCCTCGCGCACGGCGACGCTCATGTAGTGGGAGGACTCTTCGTCGAAGCCGACGATCCCGGCCACGTGGCTCAGGACCGTCTGGACCATCTCGAGCATCTCTATGCGGCTGGCGATGTCGAGCCGGACGCTCCGGCTGTCAGCACTGTGCATGCGCGAGCGGTCTCGCTTCTCCCGGAGCCTGAGGAGACGATTAGAGGGCGCGCAGACCGTAGCATGCAGGTCAGGGACGGTCAAGCCACGCTGCCCCGGAGACTTAGCCGGATGTCGAGGCCGCGGCAATCGTCGGGCGCGTGCTAGCATGGCCTCGAAGAAGCCTTGACGATCACGCCGGCGCGAAAGTTCCACGGCCGCTTCCGGCTGCCGGGTGACAAGTCGATCTCGCATCGAGCGGCCATCCTGGCGGCGCTCGCCGAGGGCCGCTCCCGCCTTTCCAACTTCGCCTCGGCGGCGGACTGCGCCTCGACGCTCGCCTGCCTTCGGGCGCTCGGCGTCGCCGTCGAGCACGCCGGTTCCGAGGTGACGATCGAGGGCCGCGGCCTCGCTGGGCTGTGCGCCCCCGAGGCGCCCCTCGATGCCGGCAACTCCGGATCCACGCTGCGCATGCTGGCGGGCGTCGCGGCCACGCGTCCCTTCCGCAGCGTGCTCACCGGCGACGCCTCGCTGCGCCGGCGGCCGGTCGAGCGCGTGGCCGCGCCGCTTCGCGCGATGGGCGCGCGGCTCGAGTCGAGCGACGGCCGTCCCCCGCTCGCCGTCTTCGGCGGAGCGCTGCATGGCGTCGAGTGGCGCCCCGAGGTCGCCAGCGCCCAGGTGAAGACGGCCGTGCTGCTGGCGGGCCTGGGCGCCTCGGGCGAGACCAGCGTGGTCGAGCCGCAGCCGACGCGAGACCACACCGAGCGCCTGCTGCCCGTGTTCGGCGTGCCGGTTCTCCGCGGCGGCGCCCGCGTCGGCGTCAGGGGCGGCTCGAGGCTGAGCCCCGCCAGTTTCGCGGTGCCTGGCGACGCCTCCAGCGCCGCCTTCCTGGTGGTCGCGGCCCTGCTGCTGCCCGACTCCGAGGTCGTGCTCGAGGACGTGCTGCTCAACCCCGGGCGGCTGGCCTTCCTCGAGGTGCTGCGCGAGATGGGCGCGGACATACGCGTCGAGGCCACCGGCGAGCGCGCCGGGGAAGCTGTCGGCCGCATCCAGGCGCGCAGCTCGCGCCTGCGCGGCGTCGCGATTCCCGAAGCGCTCGTACCGGCGCTGATCGACGAGGTGCCGGCCCTGGCGGCCGCCGCCTGCGCGGCCGAGGGCGTCTTCTCGCTCTCGGGCGCCCGCGAGCTGCGCGTCAAGGAGAGCGATCGCATCGCCGCTCTGGCCGAGGGCCTGGCGGCCCTCGGCGCCGCGGTCGAGGAGCGGCCCGACGGCCTCAGGATCGAGGGCGGACGGCGGCTGCGCGGAGCCCTGCTGCGCTCCCACGGCGACCACCGCATCGCGATGGCGCTCTCGGTGCTGGCGCTGACCGCGGAAGGGCCGAGCGAGATCGAGGGCGCGGCCTGCGCCGCCGTCTCCTTCCCGGAGTTCTTCGACGTGCTCGAACAAGGCACGGGCCGCTCCGCCGCGGCCGGCGCGGCGCCCGCGCGCATCGTGCTGGTCGGTTTCATGGGCGCGGGCAAGACGACGATCGGCCGCGCCCTGGCCCGCCGCCTCGGCTGGGACTTCCTCGATCTCGACGCGGGCATCGAGGCCGAGGCCGGCATCAGTCTCGTCCGGCTCTTCGAGCGGGAAGGCGAAGCGGCGTTCCGCGCGCGCGAGCTGCGCGCCGCGCGCGCGGCCTCGGCGGCGGGGTCATGCGTGATCGCCGCCGGCGGCGGCGCCTGGGCGCAGCCCGACACGCGCGAGGCGCTGCAGTCCGGCGCGCGCAGCGTCTGGCTGCGCGCTCCGCTCGACGCGCTCATGGCGCGCCTGCCCGCCGACGGCCGTCGCCCGCTCGCGGGCAACCGTGAGACAATGCGCGCCTTGCTGACCGAGCGAGAGCCCTCGTACCGGCTCGCCGACGTGGTCGTCGACGCCGACGCGCCGCCCGCCGCCGTGGTGGGGCGGATCGTCGAGGCGCTCGAGCTCGGGGCGGGGAGCGCGCAGCGCCGATGAGATACCTCATCCTGTCGGACATCCACGCGAACAAGGAGGCGATGGCCGCCGTGCTGGGCCACGTCCGCCGCAAGCGCTGGGACAAGGCCGTCTTCCTCGGCGACCTCGTCGGCTACGCCGCCGACCCGAACCAGACGGTCGAGATGCTGCGCGGCCTGAAGCGGCTGGTGGCGATCCGGGGCAACCACGACAAGGTCTGCTCCGGGATCGAGAGCGGCGAGATGTTCAACCGGATCGCGCTCGAGGCCGCGATGTGGACCAGGCGCAAGCTGACGCGGGGCAACACGGGCTTCCTGCGCGGCCTGCCGCGGGGGCCGCTGCTCGTCGACGGCGCCTTCGCCATCTCGCACGGCACGCCGATCGACGAGGACGCCTACATCTTCGGCGAGATCGAGGCGCTCAACGTGTTCCGCCAGACGCAACACGAGATCTGCTTCTTCGGCCACTCCCACTTCCCCGTGGTCTTCGCGCTGACGCCCGACGCCATCAACACCGTGCTCACCCGCGGCGAGACCTTCCGCTACCGGCTCGAGCCCGGCGCCCGCTACCTGATCAACCCGGGCTCGGTGGGACAGCCGCGCGACGGCTCGCCGCTCGCCTCGTTCGCGATCTACGACAGCAAGACGCGGGTGGTGGCGATCCACCGGGTGCGCTACGCCGTCGAGAAGACGCAACTGCGCATCCTCGACGCCGGGCTGCCCCGCCCGCTCGCCGACCGCCTCTCGATCGGCCGCTAGCGCCCTAGCGAGGCAGGCCGGTCGCGACCCCGGCCTGGCGCAGCAGGTCCAGCACCACCCGCACCGGCAGGCCCGCCACGTTCGAGGGCGAGCCGTAGACGCCCGAGATGAAGAGCGCGCCGCGGCCGTCGACGTGATAGGCGCCCGCCTTGTCGAGCGGCTCGCCGGTGGACACGTACCAGTCGATCTCGGCCGGGCTCATCGAGTGGAAGGCGACCTCGCTGCGCTCCACCGCGGCGCGCGCGCGACCCGAATGGAGCAGGCACACGCCGGTGACGACCTCGTGCGAACGGCCCTGCAGCCGCGCGAGCATGGCGCGCGCCTCGGCCGCGGAGCCGGGCTTGCCGAGCGCAAGGCCGTCGATCACCACCAGCGTGTCGGCGGCCAGCACCGGCAGCGATTCGACGCGCGCCACCGCCAGCGCCTTCTCGCGCGCGAGGCGCGCCGCGGTCTCGCCGGGCGGCTCGTCGGGCCGCGGCGTCTCGTCGACGTCGGCCGCGCGCACGCGGAAGACGAGGCCGAGGCCCGCCAGCAGGGCGGCACGGCGAGGCGAGGCCGAGGCCAGCACCAGCGCGGGCTCGGACATCGAGCGGCCGGCTACTTCGCCTGGCGCGAGATCAGCGCCGCGACGCGCGTCGCGAGCGCGGCCGCGCGGCCCGGGCCCTTGCGCACGATCACGTCGGCGCCGTGGAGGTGGGCCTCCTCGTCGGCGATCTCCATGCGCGTGTAGATCACCAGGGGCACGTCGACCCACTCCATCGTGGCCTTGATCATGTTCACCAGGTCGCGCCCCGGCAGCGAGCCGGCGAGCCCCAGCTCGAGCACGATGGCGGCCGGCTTCTCGGAGGCGATCGCCCTCAGCGCGGCCTCGCCGTCCGCCGCGGTCTTGACCGCCGCCAGTGTCTGCAGCGCGGCCACCGCCTCCTGCCGTGCCTGGGCGTCGTCGTCCACCACCAGCACCACCCGCCGCGCGCCGCTCGCCCGCGGCGCCGGCCGCAGCTCGTCGCTGTCGCTCTCGGGCTCGTCCAGCCCGGGCGCGGCCTCGCCGCCGCCCCGCAGCAGCGCCAGGATCTGCTGCTGCCCCTGCCTCAGCGCGCGGATCTCGCCGAGCAGTTCCTGCAGCGCGGCCGCCACCGGCCCCGGCACCGCCTCGCCGGGCCGCGGCAGCTTCGGCAGCACGCCCGGCCGGATCGTCGCGTCCGGGCTCGGCGGGGAGTCGATCCGCGCGAGCACCGAGTCGACGTCGGCCGGCGCCGCCACCGAAGCCGCGATGCGGGGCAGCGACGGGTTGCTGCTGCTGGCCCCGCCCTGGACGGTCACTTTCACTGCCGCCTTGCTGCGCAGCTTCGCCCCGCAGCTGCCGCAGGTCACCGTCCCGAGCTCGTCCGGCTCGGCGTCGATGGTCGTCGAGCACTTCGGGCACTTGATGTTCACGCGCAGCGATTATAGCCCGGGGCTCCTGGAGGGGGTCTGCTACAGTCGTCGGGATGAGCGTCGAACGCGCCGCGCACGCCGGGCTCGCGCAGCGGCTCTTCGCGGGTCCTCACGCCGTGCACCTGCTTCGCGCCGCGTGGCCGGCCGCCGTCGGCGAGGAGCTCGCGCGCCGGACCGAGGTGCTCGGCATCGACGGCCACGTGCTGCGCGTGCGCATCCCGGACGGCCGCTTCCGGCGCGTCGTCAACCGGATGCGTCCGGAGATCCTGGCGCACCTGCGCGCGAGCCTGGGCCCGCTGGCTCCTGCGCAGCTCGGGCTGGTCGAGGGCGCGCCCGGCGCCGGCAGCGAGGCACGGCCTGCACGGCCGCGCCAGGCCCCCGCGCAGGAGGCCGCGCCGCCCGCCGAACCCTCGGCCGCTCTGCGCGAGAGCGCGGGCCGCATCGCCGACCCGGAGATCCGCGAGCTGTTCCTCGCCTGCGCGGCGCGCTATCTGCGGCGAGGAAGACGCTAGCTCCGGCGCGAGCGCCAGCTGAGCGCGAGCACGGGCAGGAGCAGCACGCACTCCCAGGCTGCCGCGAGCAGGTTGTGCCGCAGCGTCGGCCAGTCCAGGCGGCGGCCGATGTCGAGGAAGATCGGCCAGGCGAACTTGTAGTGGTCGTTCGAGAACGGCCACAGCGCCATCAGCCCGATCGGCGGGGTCATGTCGCGGTTCAGGTAGTCGAGGGCGACGTGCGACAGCCAGGCGGCGCCGACCGCCAGCGCCAGCCGGCCGGGCGCGCGCACACCCAGCGCGCGGAACGCTCCGAGCGCGACGCAGCCTGCGATCACGGCGGCCCCCACGCCGTGGCTCGCGCCCTGGTGCTGGACGCCGGGCACGACCTGCTTCAGGACGAGGTCGAGGTCCGGCGCGAGCGCGGCGAAGGCCACGGCGCCGGCGCGCGCGAGGTCGAGCCGCTCGGGGTCCTCGCGAGCGAGCGCCACGTGCAGCGCGAGGCCGGCGAGGCCGTGGGCGACCGGCGACGGCAGCGGCGCTCTCCCTACTCCTGGCGATCGAGGGCCGCGAGCGCGCGCCTCAGCGTCTCGCGCTGCGCTTCGGTTCGCGCGGCCTCGAGCCGCCGCAGGACGTCGACGCGGGCGAGCTCGATCCGGCGCCGCCGGGCCGCCTCCCGCAGGTCACCCTGCGGTGGCTCGCGGCGCGGGGCCAGCAGCGACTCCTGCTGGTCGGCCACCGACTTGCTCTCGAAACCACGAGCCATCGGATCCCTCGCCGGTCGACGGGACGAAAAGAAAAGGGGCCCTGGGGTCGCCCCCGGGGCCCCGATCGCGAGACTGCCTCGACTAGAGCCGGCGCTCGAAGATCTTGAAGTCGCTCTTCTCGGCCTCGACGATGTCGTCCAGCAGCGCGTAGATCGCGGCGATCTTGCGGTCCTTGTGGAACTTGTCGTCGAAGGCCGTGAACTCCGCTTCGTCCTTGAAGCGGAAGACCTCCATGAAGTAGTTGGGGCGGCTGCGGTCCTCGTAGACCGTGCAGTCCATCCCGCCGATCGAGCTCAGCAGGGGCTTCAGCTCCTTCAGCAGCTCGAAGAAGTCGTTGCGACGGCCGTCGCGGATCGAGTACGTGATCGCGAGCACGACGCCCGCCTCGCTGAAGTCGGGGATCACGAAGGGCGGACGCGGCACGAGCGCCAGCGGCTTCTTGACCTCCTTGAGGGGCGGCATCGAGCGGGCGGGCGCGATCACGGCGGCGCGCGGCGGGGCGACGTGGCGCGTGGGCATCGGCGACGGGATCGGAGTGCGCCGGGCCTGAACGCCGTGGTGGGTGTTGCGCGCGGGGGCGGTAGCCCGGGCGCGCGTCACGACCGCGGTCTTCTTCGCCTTGGTGGGCACGGCCTTGTGTTTCCTCCCCGTAGTCTTCCGGGCGCGGCTGGACGTGGGTCTCGAGGTCGAGCGCCTGGAAGCGCTCCGCGTGGTTCGACGCACCTTGGTTGTCTTCCTCTTCAACGTCCGCCCCCCTAGTGTGGGATCGGGCCGCTCCGGGGCGTCCGGTGTGACGCCCGACACGACCGTGAAGGGAGTTTAGCAAAGGGATGCGAGCCGGAGCCAGAGTTTTCGTGGGTCCCCTCACAGCGGAGAGCCCGATCCTCGCCGTCTCGACAAGTTGTAACTTATTGCTTTTGAATACTTTACAGACCTAATGCTCTACTTGAGATTCAGCCCTTGGTCGGACGAGGCCCCGGACGGACGGGCGTTCGGTTTTCGTGCCCGCCGCGGCTGCCCAGGCCGGAGAAAGTCGAAGAAATAGCGAAATCGTCTCGAAAACGGACCCCGGTGCGAAGCTGGCCGCGCTAGCATCCTCCCGCCCGGGGGACGTCCCGGGCGCGTCGGGCCGGCGAGCGGCGCCCCCTGAGGAGGAGAAGGGACGACATGGCAGACGAGAAGAACGAGCGGTCGCGGGCGATCGAGGCTGCGCTCAGCCAGATCGACAAGCAGTTCGGCAAAGGGTCGATCATGCGGCTCGGCAGCCGCGAGAAGGTCGACGTCCCCGCGATCCCAACGGGCTCGCTCTCGCTCGACGCGGCGCTGGGCGTCGGCGGCATGCCGCGCGGCCGGGTCGTCGAGATCTACGGCCCGGAGTCGTCGGGCAAGACGACGCTCGCGCTCCACGTCATCTCCGAGGCGCAGCGCCGCGGCGGCATGGCGGCCTTCATCGACGCCGAGCACGCGCTCGACGCGCTCTACGCCGCCAAGCTCGGCGTCGACACCGACAACCTGCTCGTCTCGCAGCCCGACAGCGGCGAGCAGGCGCTCGAGATCGCCGAGGTCCTGATCCGCTCCGGCGCCGTGGACGTGCTGGTGATCGACTCGGTGGCCGCGCTGGTGCCCCGTTCCGAGCTCGAAGGCGAGATGGGCGAGGCGCAGATGGGCCTGCAGGCACGGCTGATGAGCCAGGCACTGCGCAAGCTGACCTCGATCGTCTCCAAGAGCCACACCTGCCTGATCTTCATCAACCAGCTGCGCGAGAAGATCGGCGTGATGTTCGGCAACCCCGAGACCACCACCGGCGGCCGCGCTCTCAAGTTCTACGCCTCGATCCGCATCGACATCCGCCGCATCGCCTCGCTGAAGGAAGCCGACGTCGTGATCGGCAGCCGGGCGAAGGTCAAGGTCGTCAAGAACAAGGTCGCTCCCCCGTTCCGCGAGGCCGAGTTCGACATCCTGTACGGAGAGGGCATCAGCAAGGAAGGCGACCTGATCGACCTCGCCGTCGAGCACAAGGTGATCGAGAAGTCGGGCGCCTGGTACGCCTACAACGGGGACCGGCTGGGCCAGGGCCGCGAGAACGCCCGCCAGTTCCTGCGCGACAACAAGGACCTGCGCGACCAGATCGACGCCCGCGTGCGCAAGGGCCTGGGCTTGCCGGTGCTCGAGAAGGTCGAGAACGCGGCCCGTCCGGAAAAGGCCGACGTGCTGCCGATGCCGGAGAAGAAGAAGGCCTAGCCGCCGATCTTCTTCACCGGCAGCGTAGCCGTGAAAGTCGGCGTCTCGTAAGAAGCTCGGTCCTTGACGACCGATGCGAAGGGCACCATGCGGATCGCGTCGTAGTCGTCCGGGCACCACTTCTCGCAGGCCATGCAGCCGATGCAGGTGTCGTAGTTCACCGTGCAGACCTGCAGATCCGGAGCCGACGGATCGGTCGTCAGCGTGATGCACTCCGGCACCGGACACACCGCGACGCAGTACTCGCAGCCGCGGCCGAAGCACTTGCCCGGGTCGACGATCGCCAGCATCTTCGGGTCGCGCTTGCGCGCGTTGGTCTGCTGCGGCTGCGGAACCGGCAGCTTCTCGTAGTCCTTCGGCAGCTTGCCGGCCGGCGACGCGGGCATCGGGCCTCCTGCGCGAGAATCGGGAACGCCGCAGAGTATAGCGCCCAGCCAGCGGGCCGCGAGCCCGCCGGCCGCGGTGCGGCGCCGCCCTGCGGCACACGGCGAGCACGCTCGGGCGTTTGACGATCTCGCCGGCGGCATGCTTCAATACTCGGCTTCCGCCGGTTGGCCTGGTAGCTCAGCTGGTAGAGCAGCGGACTGAAAATCCGCGTGTCGGCGGTTCGATTCCGTCCCAGGCCACCAACCCAACCAACAGCAGATCGGCTCGGTGCCTCGAGACCGGTCGCGGACGCTCAGGTCGCGGCCGGCTCCCTGGGCGTCGCCGCCGCGCCCTGCGACCGACGCAGCTCCAGCACGCGCCGCGAGATCTGCGGCCCCTTGCCGGGCTCGCTCCAGGGGCACACCTCGATGCAGATCGCGCAGCCGTAGGTCTTCGCGAAATACGGGACGCACTTGTCGAAGTCCACGTACCACTTGCGCTCGCCGCGCACCAGTTGCTTCTCGTCGCGGATGGCGAGCGGCGGGCAGTCGTCGACGCAGCGGCGGCAGCGCAGGCAGACGTCCTCGACGCCCGCGTCCACCGGCGCGTCCTCCGCCAGCGGCAGGTCGGTGAGCACCGTGACCAGGCGGAAGTTCGAGCCGTGCTCGCGGTTGATCAGCGAGCCGTGCTTGCCGAGCTCGCCCAGGCCCGCGCGGATGGCGAGCGGGATGTGCAGGACGTCGATGCTGTTGGGGTTGGCGTAGGCCCGCGCGGGCCAGCCCATGGCGCGGATCCGTTCGGCGAGGCCCACCGCCAGGCGCGCGAGCGCCCGATAGGTCCTCATCACTTCCGCGGCGGCGCGCGGCTGGGGCGCGAAGCGCATCTCGGCGCGGTCCATCGGCAGCCCCAGGCAGATCGCACGGCGGTACGGCGGCGCCGCGCCTTCGAACAGGTCGAGCTCCGTCAGGTGGGTCACGCCGACGAGTGCCGCGCCCTCGCGCCGGGCGAGCGCCTTGATCTCCTCCGCCATCGCGGCGGGGTCCGCCACGTCGCGCTGGCGCGCCGCGAGCTTGCCGTCGGCGCGGCGCACGTGCCAGGCCACGAGGAACGCGTGCCGCACCACGTTCCAGGGGTTGACGAGAGTGAAGAAGTCGTCGAGCGGCTTCCAGGCGAGCGGCTCGCCGCGCCCGGCATGGAACACGACCCGCGCCCGCGAGCGCCCGGTGGCGCCCAGGCCGTTGATCGCGTTGCCGGACTCCGGCGGGCGCCGGAACCCGAAGGCGTAGCTCGGCGGCGGCGGGTCGCAGGGCCTCATCGCTCGTCCAGCCACAGCGTGGTGCCCTCCGCCTGGGCCTTCCGATAGGCGCGCCGCAGCCGCGAGCCTGCGACCCAGTAGACGTAGGCGATCTGCGCGAGGCGGCGCAGCCGGCGCAGATCCCGCAGCAGCGGCGGGCCATGCGCTTCGTCGAGGGCGCGCAGCGCGCCCTTGGCGCGGGTGGCGGGAATCGCGAGCTCGTCGCGAGAACGTGTCGGCATCGACGTGGGGTGAGGGCACGCTACGCCCCGCGGCGCGCGGGGGTCAAGCCAGGCGCGAACGATAGAGATGGTCGTTTTGTGCTTGCGATCGTCGCCGCGCGTCGCGTAGGCTCCATTCAATTCCCTGGACTTGGCGTTTCGCGCGGCGGCCCCTCTTGGGAGGTGGGCATGCGGCAGGCGTTCGTCGGCGTGCTGTTGTTCGCCGGGCTCGTCACGGGCGCCACGCCCGTCGCGGGCGCCGCGCGCGACGCCACCGCGACACTGCGAATCGTCATCGTGGACGCGGCCGGGACGCCAGTCACGTCGCTCGCGTTCCTGCGCCGCGAGCTGGCGCGACTGCTGCGCGATGCCGGCGTCGAGCCGCGCTTCCGTGCCGTGAAGGCGGGCACCGAGACGGCCTCGGGCGAGCTGCCGGTCGTGCTGCTCGCGTCCACGGGATTGGGCGCCGACCGCGGACGTCGGCTGGCTGGAACCACAGGCTGGGCGGGCGCCGGGCCGGCGATCTGGATCTACTGTCCGAACGTCGTCGGCGGCGTAGGCCTGCGCGAGTCGCAAGCGCTGGGCGCGGCCGAGCACCAGCGCACGGTCGGCCTCGCGCTCGCGCGCGTGGCGGCGCACGAGGTGGTGCACGCGCTGGCCCCGGACCTGGTACATCGAGACAGAGGGCTGATGCGGCCTCGCCTGGCGCCGGCCGACCTGCTGGGCGGCGGCGAGGCCCTCGAGGCGGACGTCGCCGCGGCGCTCGGCGCGGGAGCCCGGGAGTTCGGCTCGCGGGGCGCCGCCTGGTGGACCGAGCTGCGCCTGAAGGCCGCGACCGCCGCGGCCGGCGAGAGCGACACCGCGGTCCGCTGATAGGCTCCCGGCGGAGGCCTGCTTGAGCCAGCCCGCCACCATCCCGCTCGATTTCCGCGAGCTGCCCCCGGAGGAGATGCTCGCGCGTGCGCGCGCCTTCCGCGAGGATCTCGCGCGGCGGCGCACGGTGCGCGACTTCTCCCCGCGCGCGGTGCCGCGCGCGCTGATCGAGGACGCCCTGCTCACCGCGGGCAGCGCGCCGAGTGGCGCCAACATGCAGCCGTGGCACTTCGTGGCGGTGGCGGACGCCGGCACCAAGCGGAGCATCCGCGAGGCCGCCGAGGCCGAGGAGCGCGCCTTCTACGCGGGCCGGGCCCCCGAGGACTGGCTGCGCGCGCTGCAGCCCCTGGGCACGGACGAGCACAAGCCGTTCCTCGAGACGGCGCCGTGGCTGATCGCCGTCTTCGCCCGCAGCTTCGCGACCGGCGCGAGCGGCGAGAAGCTGAAGCACTACTACGTGCAGGAATCGGTGGGCATCGCCACCGGGCTGCTGATCGCGGCGCTGCACCGCGCCGGCCTCGCCAGCCTCACCCATACGCCGAGCCCGATGGGCTTCCTCAACGGGATCCTGGACCGGCCGCCGAACGAGCGCCCATTCCTGCTGCTCGTGACCGGCTATCCGTCCTCCGAGGCGCGGGTGCCCGACATCTCGCGCTTGCCGCTGTCGCGGCTCGCGAGCTTCATCGAGTAGGCGCCGCCAGCCCCAGCTCCCGCCGCAGGTCGGCAGCCAACAGGCGGTGGAAGAGATGCATGCCGCCCTCGCGCCGCACTGAAAGGCGTCCGGTCAGGTAGGCGCGCGAGCCCAACCCGCGCTGGACGGCCTCGCAGATCGCCACGTCCTCCTGCTGGATGCGCTCGGCGACTCGCACGCTCTCCTGGTTGCGCTCGCGGGCGCCCTCGCCGACGTCCTCGAAGTAGAAGTCGAACACCACCCGCGTGCGGTCGACCGCCAGCGGCAGAACCAGGTTCGTGTCGAGCGCGCCGCCGTAGACGTTGATCATCAGGTTCGGGTACAGCCAGAGGTAGTCCGCGCGCGGGCCGCGCCGCACGGCCCCCGTTTCGGCCTCGGCGCCCTCCGCCCGCAGCGGGCTCGTCTGCAGGCAGTGCCGCTCGCCGTTCTCGATCTGGTAGCGCGCGTAGTCGAGGACGCTGTCGAGCCCGCGGTGCAGGAACGGCACGTGGTAGCCGCCGTCGAGGTAGTTGTCGACGAAGACCTTCCAGTTGCAGCGAAGCTCGTAGCTGCGCCGCTCGAAGAACCGCATCCGGCCGAGACCCAGCCGCGGCGCCAGGGCCGCGGCGGAGGCGAGCTGCTCCGCCCAGCTCGGCCCGTCCGCCGAGGCGCGGGCGAGGACGAGCCCCTCCCAAGCCGCCACCTCGACGGGCGCCAGGCCGTAGGCGCTGCGGTCGAAGCCCTGCACGCCGTCGAAGTCCGGCGTGCCCTTGAGCGCCCCGTCGAGGCCGTACGTCCAGCCGTGGTAGGGGCAGCGCAGCACGCTGCAGACGCCGCAGGGCTCGCTGGCGACGGCCGCCGCGTGGTGGCGGCAGACGTTGAGGAAGGCGCGCAAAACCGCGTCCTGGCCGCGCACGGCGACGACCGGCTCGCCGGCCACCTCGGCCGTGACGAAGGCGCCCGGGGCCGCGAGCTGTTCCAGGCGGGCGATCGGCTGCCAGCTCCGGGCGAAGACGGCCCGCCGCTCGAGCTCCGCGACGTCGGCGTCGCGATAGAGCGGCGCAGGCAGCGTGGAAGCGCGCCCGAGCGGCGCTTCCAGGTCGTAGGCCGCCACCCGCGCGCCGAGCGAGCTTTCCGTCGCCGGGCCGGGCATGCTTCGGCCGTCCCCCCTAGAGGCGCAGCCGGCCGCTGACAGGCTCGAGGAGCTTCTCGAGCGCCGGCTTCCGCCCTTCGAGCGCGTCGACGACGCGGGGCTCGAGCAGGCCCTCGATCTCCAGCAGCGCCTGCTGCTCTTCGCGCGCGGGCAGGCTCGCGGCGAAGAGCCGCTCGCGCAGGGCCGGAGCGCCCGCGCCCTGGTCCACCGCGAGGTAGGCCCCCACCGCCTCGCCGATTCCGGCCTTGCCCGCGGTCATGCGGGCCAGGAAGCCGATGCCCGCCAGGTTGACCACGTAGTTGATGGCTCCGGTCGCGACGATCTCGCGGCGCAGCGCGTGGTCCCCGAAGTGCTCCGCGAACGACTCGCGCAACCGCTTCGGGAAGTAGCCCGTCAGGAAGCGACGGCCGGGCTCGGAGTCCGGGAACTCCGTCTCCATCAGCATCTCGAAGCCCACCATCTTCGTGTTGCCCAGCAGCACCGCGAGCAGGGGGCGCGGCAGGCCGCGCTTCTGCTCGAGCACCGCCAGCAGCTCGTCGCGCGTGGGGATGGCGTCGTCGCTGCGGCTCAGCACGCCCGCGCCGAGCATGTCGTCGATCAGGGCCAGGAACTCGGCCGGGCTGGCGGCGCTGCGCAGGCCGTCCAGGCTGAGCGCCAGCGCCTGGTGTCGGTTGTCGGCCAGCACCAGCTCCGCGACCTCGTCGGTCATCTCGGCCAGGATGCGGTCGCGTTCCTCCCTGCCCCGCACCAGGCCTCGCTTCACCAGCAGGTCCATCAGGATCTTGATGTTGACCTCGTGGTCGGAGGTGTCGACGCCGCCCGAGTTGTCGACGGCGTCGGTGTTGGCGAGCCCGCCGCCGGCCCAGTACTCGAGCCGCGCGCGCTGCGTGAAGCCCAGGTTGCCGCCCTCCCCCAGCACGCGGGCGCGCACCTCGCGGGCGTTCACCCGCACCCGGTCGTTCGCGCGGTCCCCGACGTCGGCGTCCTCCTCGGCGGTCGCCTTCACGTAGGTGCCGATGCCGCCGTTGTAGAGCAGGTCCACGCGCGCCGTCAGGATGCGCTTGACGAGCTCCTCGCCCGAGACGGCGTCGGCGGCGATCTCGAAGAGCGCCTTGGCCTCGGGCGACAGCTCGATCGACTTGGCGGAGCGGTCGAAGATGCCGCCGCCGCGGCTGATCAGGCGCTTGTCGTAGTCGCGCCAGCCCGAGCGCGGCAGCGCGAACAAGCGCTGCCGCTCGGCGAAGCTCAGCGCCGGGTCGGGGCTCGGGTCCACGAAGATGTGCAGGTGGTTGAAGGCGGCGACGAGCTTCAGCACCGGCGAGAGCAGCATGCCGTTGCCGAACACGTCGCCCGACATGTCGCCCACGCCGACGGCGCTGAACGGCTCGCGCTGCACGTCCGTGCCCAGGTTGCGGAAGTGGTGCCGCACGCACTCCCAGGCGCCGCGCGCCGTGATGCCCATCTTCTTGTGGTCGTAGCCCGCGCTGCCGCCCGAGGCGAAGGCGTCGCCCAGCCAGAAGCCATACTGGTTCGACACGCTGTTGGCGGTGTCCGAGAGGTGCGCGGTGCCCTTGTCGGCCGCGACCACCAGGTAGGGATCGTCGCTGTCGTGGAACACCACCTCGGGCGGGTGCAGCACCGCGCCGTCGACCACGTTGTCGGTGACGTCGAGCAGCCCGGAGACGAACTCGCGATAGCGGTCGATCAGGTAGGCGTCCAGCGCGGGCCGCGGCGGAACGTCGCCCTTCAGCACGAAGCCGCCCTTCGAGCCCACCGGCACGATGATCGAGTTCTTCACCATCTGGGTCTTCATCAGGCCCAGCACCTCGGTGCGGAAGTCGTCGTGGCGGTCGCTCCAGCGGATGCCGCCGCGCGCGACCTTGCCGCCGCGCAGGTGCACGCCCTCGAGCAGGCGCGAGTGCACGTAGATCTCGAACATCGGGCGCGGAGAGGGCATGCCCTCGACGCGGCGGCTGTCGACCTTGATGCTGAAGACCGGCCGTACCGGGCGTTGGAAGACGTTGGTCCGCAGCGCGGCGCCGATCAGGTTGTCGAACCCGCGCAGCACCTGGTCCTCGGCCAGGCTCTTGACGGAGTCGAGCGCCTGCGCCACCGCCGCCTGCGCGGCCGCGACCGCGACCGCGCGATCGCCAACGAGGGCAGGGTCGAAGCGTGCGGCGAACAGCCGGTACAGCGCGGCTGCGACGCCGGAGTTGCGCAGCAGCACGCCGTTCACGGTGTCCGCGTTGTAGTGCGGGCGGACCTGCAGCAGGTGGTTGCGCAGCGTGCGCAGCAGCTCGACCTCGCGCCAGCCGAGGCCGGCGCCCAGGATCAGGCCGTTCAGCGCGTCGTCGGTGGCGCGCTCCTCGTCGAGCGCGCGCAACGCGTCGGCGAAGCGCTCCTCGCCCGCGACCAGGGCGGCGATCCGCTCCGGCGCGGCCTCGACCTCCAGCCGGTACAGCAGGCCCCGGCGCCCGTCCGGCAGCTCCAGCGGGATCCGCAGCTCCTCGACCACCGTGAGGCCCAGGTTGCCCAGCACGCGCAGCGCCTCGGTCAGCGCCAGCGCCTTCACCGTGTAGAGCTTGAGCGTCGCGCCGTCGGCCCGGCGCGGGATCAGGCGCAGCTCGAGCCGCGACTCGAGGGCCTCGAGGTGGCGGATGTCCTCCGGCACCTCCTCGGCGGGCGTCGCCTCGCGGTAGAGCCCGCTGCGCGACTCGAGCGTGACGTAGCGCTCGAACAGCCGCCGGCCCTCGCGCTGGCCGAAGCCGGCCTCGAAGGCGCGCGCGACGCGGTCCTCCCAGGTCGTGATCAGGCTCGCCGTGACCTCGCGCGCGCGGCCGGCGTCGACCGGATGCTCGAGCCGCGCGGTGTCGAAATAGAAGAGGTGCAGCACCACGGTCCCGCAGTCCTCCGTGGTGTGGAAGGTCACGGGGCCGAACTCGTCGCCGAAGGCGGCCAGCAGCGCCTGCTCGGTCTGGTAGGAGTGGCGCAGGCGTGAGAAGGCGATCGCCAGCGCGACGTAGCCGCGGCCCGGCCGCGCCTGGACCGCGATCTCGTCGTCGCCGGTGAGGTGCACGATGCGGTCGATCAGCCCCTTCAGGCTCTCGACCTCGGAGTAGAACAGCTCGCGGGTCGGGATGTGGTTGAAGAGCGCCTTCGTCTCGCGATAGGCGAAGCTGCGCGGCTGCGCGCCGCTGTGGACGAGCAGCCAGTCGAGCTTCTGCTTCAGCAGCGGGATCTCGGCCGACTTCTGGGTGAACGCGCCCTTGGCGAAGCGGCCCAGCACCAGGGTGAGCGCGGCGAGCGAGCCGTCCGCCGCCCACTCGCGGATCACCACGTCGTCGATCGGCTCGAGGTGGTAGATCGCGGAGGCCTCGTGGCAGTGGTCGATGTCCACGATGCGCTCGTCGCCCTCGCGCGGCAGCAGGCTCGCCTCCACCCGTTCGATGAAGCCGGGGAACACCACGGGGATCAGCGCGGCGTCGGTGAAGACGCCGCTGGCGCTCTCCTCGACGCGGTCCAGGCTGCCGTCCCTGGCCACCACGTAGCGCACGCTGCCCTGGAAGATGTAGTTGTCCGCCAGCAGCCAGCTCAGGAAGGCCTGCGCCGAGGTGACGTCGGCTTCGTTGCCCGAGCGCGAGCGCAGCTTGCCCTGCAACTCGCGCACCGCGCGCAGCATGCCCTCGAAGTCCTCGACCGACACGAACAGGCCCTTCAGCACGGAGTAGATCTCGTGCTCGATGCGCCGCCGCCGCTCCTTCGAGTCGACGCGCTCGATCTGGAAGTGGCAGTAGCACTCCTTGGCGCCCTCGTCGCGGGGCCCGCCGATCTGCACCACGCGCTCCCACTGCCGGCGCACGCTGAGGATGGGGTGCACGCCCGAGAAGACGCGCAGGCCCGCCTTGCGCAGGTAGTTCTTCAGGCTCTCGAAGATGAACGGCATGTCCGGCGTGTGCGTCTCGACGATCGTGAACTCGCCCGCCGGCGCGCCCTCGGTCGGGATCCAGTCCGACTCGGCCGGGTTGCGGACGGCCACGTGCAGGCCCGGCAGCCCTTTGTAGAGCTGCGTGGCGGGCGGCATCTCGCGCGCCACGAAGCGGAAGTGATCGCTCATGCGCGCCGCCAGGGCCTGCGTCGACAGCCCGAAGATCACGCGATCCGGGGTCTCGGCGTAGACCACCGGGACGAACCCGCGCAGCAGCGCGCGGTCCTCGGACGGCGCTTCGCGCTCGATCGTTTCGAGCACCTGCTGGAGCCTCTCGGCCCGGCGGCGGGGATCCTCTGTGATCATGCCTCTCTACCGTGGGGGGGATCTGCGGCGGAAACCTCAGGATACTAACCCGGGCGCTCGGGCCGAGCCAGGGCCCGAAGACGCCTGGGCCCCTTCGTTTTCGCTGCTACAATCCGCCCGTAAGTCCCAGAACCCGCGAGGCTCGGCGAAAACTTGCGCTTCGAAGTCCTCTATGCGAACGGCGTGCAGCACGAGGTCGAGCTGCAAGGGACCACCGCCACGCTCGGGCGGGATCCGTCCTGCGACCTCGTCCTGAACGACGCCAAGTGCTCCCGCCGCCACGCCGTGATCGAGGCGGGCCCGCAGGGCATGTCGATCCGGGACAACGGCAGCGCCAACGGCATCTTCCTGAACGGCCGCAAGGTCGAGCGCTCCCCGCTCACCGAGGGCGACATCGTGCGTCTCGGCGAAACGGTGCTGAAGGTGCTGCCGGAGAACATCACCGGCACCTTGATGATGGGCCCGGACGAGATGGCCGACTTCCAGGAGACCGAGCCGATCGCCAGGCCGGGCGGGCTCGGAGGCGCGACGCCGGCGGGGCCTCCGCCAAAGCCGGCGCCGCCCCCGCAGCCGCCCCCCAAGGCGGCACCCCCGGCGGTCACGGCTCCCTCGCCGCGGCCGGAGCCGCCCAAGCCGGAGCCGCCTCGTCCGGCGCCCCCCGAGGCCAAGGCGGCGCCTCCGCCGCGTCCCGCTCCACCGCCCCCGCCCGCTCCGCCCGCGGCAACTGCGACGAGCCCCCGAGCGCCGCGCCCTCCCGTTGCCGGGCCGGCCTGGCGGCCGCGGCCGGTGGCGAGCGACGAGCGTCCCCTCACCGTGACGGCTCTCGCGGTGCTCTGGCTGGCGAGCGCGGCCTTCGTGCTGGCTGCGGCCGTCGGGGCCGTGAGCTTCGGCCAACTGGAGGGCCGATTCGCCGCGGGCGCGGGCCTGCTCGGCCTGCTCGGCGTCGCCCTCTCGCTGGCGGTCGCCTGGGGCCTCTGGAAGAGCGCGCCCTGGGCGCGAATGGCCCAGCTCGCGCTCTCTGGCGTCGGCGTCCTGCTCTGCCCGCTGACACTCGCCTCCCTCGCGACCCTCGCCTACATGCTGCGCGAGGACGCCAAGCGCCACTTCTCGGGGGAAGAGACCGAGGAGGAGCCGCGCGGCCAGACGGAGGTCGCCTTCACGCTCGCCATCGTCGGCACGCTGCTGCTCGGCCTGCTGGTGAGCGCCATCGCGCTGATCGTGGCCTGGCCCTACGTCCGCAAGCTGCTGAGCCCCGAATAGGCCCGCTCGCGGCGCCCGCTCGCGGCCCCGCTTTCTTTGACGGCAGCCTGAGCGTGCGTTAGAAACAAGCTTCCGGCCCGAGCCGGACACCCTAAAACATGAACAGAGAAGAAGCTCTCGAGCTGTATCGGCAGATGCTCCTGATCCGGCGCTTCGAGGAGCGCTGCGCCCAGCTCTACGTCGAGGGCAAGATCGGCGGCTTCCTGCACCTCTACATCGGCCAGGAGGCCGTGGGGGTGGCGGCGATGAGCCTGCTGCGCCCCGACGACTACTTCATCACCTCCTACCGCGACCACGGCTACGCGCTCGCCCGCGGCACCGACCCGCGGCTGCTGATGGCCGAGCTGTGCGGCAAAGCGGGCGGCATCAGCCGCGGCAAGGGCGGCTCGATGCACTTCTACGACGTGCCGCGCGGCAACTTCGGCGGCGACGGCATCGTCGGCGGCCACCTGCCGGTCGCGGCCGGCATGGGCTACGGCATCCGCCTGCGCGGCACGGATCAGGTCGCGCTCTGCTTCTTCGGCGACGGCGCCGTCAACGAGGGCGCCTTCCACGAGGCGCTCAACGTGAGCGCGCTCTGGGGCCTGCCCGTCGTCTACATCATCGAGAACAACCGCTACGGCATGGGCACGCCGCTCGACCGCGCTTCGTCGGTGAAGGACCTCTACCAGCGCGCCTCGGCTTACGGCATGCCGCGCCGCGACGTGAACGGCATGGACCTGCTGGCGGTGCGCACGGCGCTCGGAGAGGCGATCGACCGCGCGCGCCTCGACAAGCGGCCGACGCTGCTCGAGGTCGAGACCTACCGCTACCGAGGCCACTCGATGTCCGACCCCGGCAAGTACCGCACCAAGGAAGAGGTCGAGGAGATGATGCGCTTCGACCCGATCTACCAGTTCGGCAAGCGCCTGACCGAGCAGGAGCGCTTCGCCAAGGCGGAGCTCGAAGCCTGCGACAAGGAGGTCCTCAAGCTGGTGGACGAGGCCGTGCTCTTCGCCGAGACGAGCCCCTGGCCGGCGCCGGAGTCGATGTACGAGGACGTCTACGTGCGCTCGCCGTACATCCACATGAAGGCGGCCGAGAAGGATCCCGCCTGGCGGGCCTCCGTGCGCGAGGACCGGCTGCCCGAGGAGCTGCCCGCGCCGGCCAAGGTGGGGAGCTAGCCATGGCCCTGCTCACGATGCGAGAGGCCCTCAACCAGGCGATGCGGGAGGAGATGGCGCGCGACCAGAGCGTCTTCCTGCTGGGCGAGGAGGTCGGCCACTACCAGGGGCCCTACAAGATCACCCAGGGGCTGCTGCAGCAGTTCGGCGAGTGGCGCGTGCGCGACACACCGATCGCCGAGGAGGCGATCGCCGGCGTCGCCGTCGGCGCGGCTTTCATCGGGCTGCGGCCGATCGCCGAGATGATGACCTTCAACTTCTCGATCCTGGCGCTCGACCAGATCGTGAACCACGCGGCCAAGTACCGCTACATGTCCGGCGGCCAGATCCGCTGCCCGCTGGTGATGCGCGGCCCCTCGGGCGCGGCCGCTCAGGTGGCCGCGCAGCACTCGCAGGCGTTCGAGTCCTGGTTCGTGAACGTGCCGGGCCTGGTGGTCGTGATGCCCTCGACCCCGAAGGACGCCAAGGGGCTGCTGAAGAGCGCGATCCGCGACGACAACCCGGTGATCTTCATGGAGAACGAGGTCCTGTACAACCTGAAGGGCGAGGTGCCGGACGAGGAGTACCACATTCCGCTCGGCCTCTCCGAAGTCAAGCGCTCGGGCGGCGACGTCACGATCGTGGCCTGGAGCCGCTCCTGCGTGACCTCGCTGGCCGCCGCCGAGCGGCTCGCCGCGGACGGCATCCAGGCGGAGGTGGTCGACCCGCGCACGCTGCGGCCGCTCGACGACGAGCCGATCTTCGAGTCGGTGCGCAAGACGAACCGCTGCGTGGTGGTCGAGGAGGGCTGGCCGATGGCCGGCTTCGGCGCCGAGATCTCCGACCGCGTGCAGCGCGAGTGCTTCGACGCGCTCGACGCGCCGGTCGTGCGGGTGACGGCGCCCGACGTGCCGATGCCCTACTCCAAGATCCTCGAGAAGGCCTACGTGCCGCAGCCCGAGCGCATCGTCGAGGCCGTCAATGCCGTCCTCTACCGGGGGAAGCGATGATCACGCGGGTGGTTCTCGCCAAGCTGTCCCCGACGATGGAGGAGGGCGCCGTCGTCAAGTGGAGCAAGGCCGAAGGCGACGCGGTCAAGGTCGGCGACGTGCTCGCCGAGATCGAGACCGACAAGGCCAACATGGAGATGGAGGCGCTCGGCGCCGGCATCCTGCGCAAGATCCTGGTGCCGGCGGGCGGCAAGGCGCCGGTCGGCGCGCTGATCGGCGTGATCGCCGACGCCGGCGAGGACATCGCGGCGCTGCTGGCGAGCGCGGCGGCGCCTCCCCCTGCTCCCGCTGCGGCCACGTCTCCGGCTCCGGCGCCGCCTCTGGCCACCGCCCCTGCCGTGGCGCCCGCTCCGGCTCCGGCCCCCGCTCCGGCTCCGGCCCCCGCCGCGGCTCCTGCCCCGGCGCCTTCGGCGCCGACGGGCGAGGCGGGTCGCGTCAAGGCGAGCCCGCTCGCGCGAGCGATGGCCGCCGATCGCAACATCCCTCTGGGCTCGGTCCAGGGCTCGGGTCCCGGCGGCCGGGTGGTCAAGCGCGACATCGACGGCTGGCGGGCCCCGGCGCTGGCGCCGTCGCCGGCGGCCGCCGCGGCCCCAGCGGCGCGGGCGAGCGCCGCTCCCCCGCCCCCGAGCGTCACGCCGGGGCAGGAGTTCCCGCTCACGAACATGCGCCGTACGATCGCGCGCCGACTGGCCGAGAGCAAGTTCGGCGCGCCGCACTTCTACGTCACGGTCGAGGTCGAGATGGACGCCGCCGTCGCGCTGCGTCAGCAGCTCGAAGCGGCCGGCGTCGCCAAGGTCTCCTTCAACGATCTGGTGCTGAAGGCGTGCGCCGGGGCGCTGCGCGCCTTCCCGATGGTCAACGCCTCCTGGGCCGTCGACAAGATCGTCACGCACGCCGAGGTCCACCTCGGCGTCGCCGTCTCGCTGCCCGACGGCCTGATCACGCCGGTGGTGCGCAACGCCGACCGCAAGTCCGTGGTCGAGATCTCGCGCGAGGTGAAGGACCTGGCCGCGCGGGCACGCGAGCGCAAGCTGCGCCCGGACGAGTTCGTCGGCTCGACCTTCACCACCTCGAACCTCGGCATGTACGACGTCAGCGAGTTCACGGCCATCATCAACCCGCCGGACAGCGCGATCCTGGCGATCGGCGCCGTGCGCAAGCAGCCGGTGGTGGTGGGCGACGAGATCCGCGTCGGGCACCGCATGCTGCTGACGCTCAGCTCCGATCACCGCGTGATCGACGGCGCGCTGGCGGCCCAGTTCCTGCGCGAGGCCCGCCGGCTGCTCGAGAACCCGATCGCGCTGTTCGTGCCCTAGTTCCTGGGCGGGTTGCGGGCGAGGTACTCCTCGACCACCCGGTCGACCAGGGAGCGGCCGGGTTCCGGCAGGTCCACGAACTGCAGGCCATAGCCCGGCGGCAGGCTGTGCACGCGATGGGCCTGGTTCGGGTTGAGCCACGCCGCCACCCCCCGCGCGGTCACCTCGTGCTCGCTGCCGGCCGTGCGGAAGCGGACCAGCAGCATCTCGCCGATCGTGGGCATCGTGTCGTCGGCCAGGTAGACACCCTGGGCGTTGATGTTGACCGTGAAGCTGGAGCGCACCTGCCCGGTGCCGAACGTGACGTGGCAGCGTCGCACGAACGGCACGCGATAGGGCCGTCCGCTCACGCGAGCACGGTCCTGTCGGCGCCGCTCCGGCGCGTGACGCGCTCGCGGTCGAGGTACTCCAGCAGCGGAATCACGAACTTCCGCGAGAGGCCGGTCATCTCCTTGAAGGCGCCGACGTCGAGCCGGCTGCCGGCGGGCCAGCGCTCGCGCACCTCGCCCTTCAGCCGCTCCAGGCTCTCGCGCCCGAGCAGCAGGCCCTCGCCGATCTTGACCAGCTCGCCCGCGTCGAGCAGCACGCGCCCCAGCCGCGCCGCCAGACGCGCTTCGACTCCGGCGGCCGCGCCCAGCTCCGTGAGAGGCAGCCCCGCGAGCCCCGCCTTGCGGGCGGCGGCGAGCAGACGCTCCCGGGCGCCCGTCTCTTCGTCGCTCAGCGAAACCTCGTGGCGCGAGAGCGCGACACCGTCGCCCACGAGCCTCAGCTCGCCGCGGGCCGCCAGCGCGTCGAGCGCCTGCTCGAAGGCGCCCTCGGCGGCCCGCGCGAAGGCCAGCTTGCGCAGCTCCTCTCGGCCCATCGCCCCGCGCAAGGGCTGCTCGCGATGGAAGCGCGCGAGCGCCGCGAGCGCCGTCTGCTCCAGCCGGCGCAGCGCGGCCGTCTCGATCAGCGCCCCGGGCTCTCGGCCCACTCGCCGCGCCGCCTCCTCGGTCGCGAGGCGGCTCGCCAGCTCCTCGGCGTCCGCGCCCGCGCGGGCCGCCAGCTCGGGCAGCCCGAGCCCGGCGGCGCCGGCCTGGGCCAGGAAGATGCGCGCGGCACCGAGGGCGTCGGCCTTCGAGAGAGCGGCCAGTCGCGCGACCCGCCCCGCGTCGTTCCCGCGCGGCCGGGCGGCCAGCGGATCCAGGACCAGCGCCCCGCCGATCGTCGTCATCGGCGAGTAGGCCCGCAGCACCAGGCGGTCGCCGCGGCCGACGACCGCGGGCCGCTCCAGCCGCAGCTGCGCGAAGCCCGAGCCGCCCGGAGCGATCGGCTCGCCGCCCGTCGTCCGCACCCGCGCCAGCACCTCGGCGCTCGCCACGTGCAGCCGCACGCGCGCGTCGTCGTCGAGCGGGTGCGCCGAGGCGAGCAGCGACAGCTCGACGTCCAGCATCGAGCTCGGCCGCAGGCTGCCGGCGCTGGCGAGCACGTCCCCGCGGCCGAGCTCGCGAAGCTCGACTCCCGCGAGGTTGACCGCCGCGCGCTGGCCCGCCTCGGCCGCCCCGACCGCGGCGCCGTGCACCTGCACCCCGCGCACGCGGACGCTGCGTCCCTGCGGCAGCAGCAGCAGCTCGTCCCCCGCCGCCACGCGGCCAGAGACCAGCGTCCCGGTGACGACCGTGCCGAAGCCGTGCATCGTGAAGACCCGGTCGATCGGCAGCCGCGCCGGGCCGCCGACCGAGCGGGCGGTCTTGCCCTCGGCGAGGCGTCCGAGCTCCTCGCGCATGCGGCCGAGCCCGGCTCCGGTGCGCGACGACACGCGCAGCACGGGCGCGCCCTCGAGAAAGGAGCCCGCCACCAGCTCCGCGACCTCGGCGGCGGCGACGTCCTGCAGCTCGGGCGGGGCGGCGTCGCACTTGGTCAGCGCGACCAGCCCCGAGCGCAGCCCGAGCAGCCGGCAGATCTCGAAGTGCTCCCGCGTCTGCGGCATCACCGATTCGTCGGCGGCGACCACCAGCACTACCGCGTCGATGCCGTGCGCCCCCGCCAGCATGTTGCGCACGAAGCGCTCGTGGCCCGGCACGTCCACGAAGGAGACGACGGCGCCGCCCGCCAGCTCGAGATGGGCGAAGCCGATGTCGATCGTGATCCCCCGCTCCTTCTCTTCCTTCAGCCGATCGGGATCGGTGCCCGTCAGCGCGCGCACCAGGGCGCTCTTGCCGTGGTCGATGTGGCCGGCGGTGCCGACGATCAGCGTGGACAGCTAGTCTTCCCGCGGCGTCACGCCGAACACCGTCTCGGCGGTCTTGTGGAGCTTCGCCGCCAGCGCGAGCCGCGCCTCCTTCTCGGAGCGGACGATGAACGAGTAGTTCTCGCGCGCGACCTTGATCAGGAACAGCAGCTCGTCGCGCGTCAGGTTGAGCACGATGCGGTTGGCCTTCTGGTCGTAGAAGCCCTCGACCAGCTTGTCGCGCAGGCGCAGCCGCGCCTCCTGCTCCTCGTCGGTGATGAAGTGGTACTCCTGCCGGGTCACCTTCTGCAGGAACACCAGCTCCCGGCCGTTCAGGTTGAGCGCGACGCTGCGGCCGTCAGCCATTCTGGGCCTCTCTTCCTCGAGCTAGAACGCGAGGCCCGATTCTAAGGGGATGCGAGTTCGGCGGCGAGCCCGGCCAGCTTCAGCGCCTGCCTGCCGGGCGGCCCCTTCAGCGGGATCTCGGGGCCGATGCCGGCAGGATCGCCGGCGGTCAGCCCGAGCCGGGTCACTGGACCTTGAGGGCCATCAGGATCTTGTCGTCGGGATGGGTCGCGTCCAGCGAGTACTCGTGGATCTCGTCGAACAGGCCGTCGACGATGGCGGCGGCGCTCTGCGCCCGGCGCGCCAGGACCTCCTGACCGAGCCGCTCGCCGCCGTACTCCACCTCGGAGGCGCCCGCCGCCTCGGTGATGCCGTCGGTGCAAGCGACCACGATGTCGCCAGGGGCCAGTTGCACGCGGCCGCGGCGGTAGCGCGCTCCGGGCAGCAGGCCGACGACCGGCCCGCCGTCCTTCAGGGGCGTGACGCCGCCCTCGCGCACGAGCAGGGGCGCGACGTGGCCCGCGTTGATGTAGTGCAGGCCGCGCCGGGGCACGTCGATCAGGGCGAGGAACATCGTCATGTACTTGCCCGAGCGCGTGCTCTCGAGCACGCGCTCGTTCAGGTTGAACAGGATGCCCTCGATCGAGTGCACGTGGCGCGCCAGCGTGTGCAGCGTGGCCTGCACGTTCGACATCACCATCGCGGAAGCGGCGCCCTTGCCCTCGACGTCGGCGACGACCACGATCAGGGTCTCGTCCGAGAGGCGGATGAAGTCGTAGTAGTCGCCCCCCACCTGCTGCGACGCCTCGTAGCGGACCGCGATCTCGAAGCCGGACACCTGCGGCGGGGCCTCGGGCAGCAGGCTGCGCTGGATCGTCCGCGCCAGCTGCAGCTCCTTCTCGAGCCGCTGGCGCACCAGCGATTCCTTGTGCAGCCGCGCGTTGTCGAGGGCGATCGCCGCCGGCACGGAGATGTCGTGCAGGAAGTCGATGTCGTCCTGGCCGAAACCCGCTCCCCCCTTGTTCAGCAGCTGGATCACGCCCGTCACGCGGCCGGCCTTGTCGCGAACGGGAGCCACCAGCAGGTTGCGCGTGCGGTAGCCCGAGGACTTGTCGACGCTGCGATCGAAGCGGGGGTCGGCGTAGGCGTCCTCGATGTGCAGCGTCTCGCCCGACTGCGCGACCCAGCCCGCGAGCCCCTTGCCCGCGGGGAGGCGGATCTCGACGCGGCCGAGGCCCTGGGCGACCAGCGACCAGAGCTCCTTGCGTTGCGCGTCGAGCAGGAACAGCGAGGCGCGCTCGGCGTGCGTGTGCTCCGTGACGATCGCCAGGATCACGCCGAACAGCTCGCCCAGGTCGAGCGTCGCGTTCAGCGCCTTGCCGGCCTCGACCAGCCGCTCGAGCCGGCGGATCTGGCGCCGCTGGCGCTGGACCTCGCTCGCGCCGGCATCGTCGGCGACGGCGGCGGCCTTCTGTCGGCTCGCGCGGCTGCGGTCTCGCACGCTGGAGACCTTCCTCGCTGAAACCTTCGGCAAGACACGCTCCTTCTCGTCGCGGGGGGACCCGGCGGAGTATACCAACCGGCCGGCGGCGCCGCCGGCCGGCGCGGCCTCGCGCTCAGCGCCGGCGGCTGAAGGGCAGGAAGCCGCTCGCGCCGTCGCCCGCGCCCCGGTGTCCGGGGCAGAGCGACTGCCAGAAGTCCTCGTAGCTCGTCAGCTCGGCGTGGCGCGAGCGCCAGTGCGCGTCGATGCCCTCCCAGCCCTTGCCGGCGAACACCTGGGCGCATTCGGGGCACTGGCTGATCCAGGGGATCGGAATGCCCTTGCGGCACGACGGGCAGCTCGGAGGGTCGGACTGCCGGTGGGCCGGGCAGAGCCCGCTCCAGAATTCCGTGTAGGGAATCCGCGACTCGTGCTTCGCCCGCCAATGCGCGAGGATGCCGTCCCAGCCGGCGCCGCGGAACACGTGGTCGCACTCGGGACAGCGCCGGCGGCCGCGCTGGGGCAGCCGCTTCCGACAGCACAGGCAGGCGCTGCGAGCCAATCCCGCCCCCCCCGATCAGCCCGCCAGCAGGCGGACCCCCTCGATCAGCCGGTCGATCTCGTCGCCGGTGGTGTACGCGGCGCAGCCGGCGCGCACCAGCCCGTCGGCCTCGTGCCCCAGCCGCTTCACGGCGGTCGACGCGTAGAAGTCCCCGTTCGAGACGAACACCCCCCGCTCGGCCAGCGCGCGCGCGACCTCGCCCGAGCTGCGGCCCGCCAGGACGAACGAGAGCGTGGCGGTCCGCGCGCCGCTCGGAGGCACGCCGTAGAGCGTGACGCCCGGGATGGCCGACAGGCCCGACCAAAGCCGCGCGAGCAGGGCGCGGCCGCGTTCGTGCAGCGCCTCGCTCGACGCCACCAGGCGCTCGCGCCGGGAGCGCCCAGGGCTCGCCAGCGACGCCAGGAACTCCACCGCCGCCCCGGCGCCGACGATGCCCTCGTGGTCGAGCGTCCCCGTCTCGAGCCGCTCCGGGGCGGCACCCCCGGCCGGCAGCAGCTTCGGGGCGTCGAGCTCCTCGAGCAGGGAGCGGCGGCCCCACAGCACGCCGACGTGCGGGCCGTAGAACTTGTAGGCCGAGCAGGCGAGGAAATCGCAGTCCCACGCGCGCACGTCCGGCGCCAGGTGCGCCGCGTAGTGGACCGCGTCCACGAACACGAGGGCGCCGTGGGAGCGGGCCAGGCGCACGCAGGCCGGCACGTCGTTGATCGTGCCGAGGGCGTTCGAGGCGGCGCCGATCGCCAGCAGGCGCGTGCGAGGCGTGAAGGCGCGCGCCAGGTCCTCCTCGTCCAGGCGGCCGCTCTCGGGCCGCAGGCGGACGACGCGCAGGCGCACGCCGCGCTCGCGCTCGAGCGCGCGCCAGGTGTCCACGTTCGCGTGGTGGTCCAGCTCGGTCACCACGATCTCGTCGCCGGCCGCGAGCCGCCGGCCGAGGGCGCGGCCGAGGTGGAAGGTCAGCGTCGTCATGTTCGCGCCGAACACGATCTCCTCCGGCGCGGCGTTCAGGTAGTCGGCCAGGGCGTGGCGCCCGGCGAGCAGCGCGGCGTCCGTCTCCACGCTGGTCGGGTAGGCCCAGTGCGTGTTCGCGTTGTGGTGCAGCAGGTAGTCGGCGACGGCGTCGGCCACCGCGCGCGGCACCTGCGTGCCGCCCGGACCGTCGAAATAGGCGACCGGCTGGCCGCCGTGCCGGCGCAACAGGGCCGGGAACTGCCGGCGGATCTCTTCGACGCCCGCGATCTCGCTCATGCCGCCCGCTCTCCTGGTTGCTCGCGGGCCAAGCTAGCACAAGCCCCGAAGCACGTCAGGCGAGCGCGGCTTCGATCGTGACCACGTCCACCAGGCCGCGGCAGCCGTAGAGCGCGGGCAGCACGGCCTCGGGCCGATGGCGCCGGCGCAGCTCCGCGACCTTGCGCGTGCCCGCCCGGTAGCAGGGCAGGTACATGCGCCCGAGCAACGGGTGGCGGCCCCAGGCCCCAGACAGCTTTCCCGCGCGCTCTGCCGAGACGAGGTACTCCTCGCGCAGGACGCGGGCCACGTCGGGCTGCGCCCAGCCCTCCTTCCAGGTGAGGTAGGACGACTGGTTCTTGGCGTCGTCCTGCAGCAGCGCCAGCAGGCAGCCGATCTGGAGGTCGCGGTCGCGGAGCTCCTCGATGTTGGTGACGCCGTGGGCGATCAGGATCGCGTTGTTGGCGATGCCCTCGAAGAGCGCGGCCGCGCGCGTGTTCATCGTCAGCACCGAGGCCTCGAAGCCGACGGCGCCGCGCACGAGGAGGTCCTGCAGCAGCGCGAAGGTCGTCACGTGGCCGGGCACCACCTCGTGGCTGACGAGCTGGCGGAACTCGGGCTCCGAGATCTCGAGCGACGCGTTGATCTCGTAGGTGGCCTCGTAGAGCGGGCGGCCCTGGGGGCCGCGCGCCCGGCCCAGGTAGTTCATCGAGCCCGAGAACCAGGCGTCCTCGATCGGCAGGAACTCGATGTTGGCGCGCGGCACGCCCGCCAGCTCGGGTGGCAGGAACGGCACCAGGTTCCGTGCGGCGCCCTGGTCGAGCTCCGCGATGCAGCGGGCCGCCAGCGCCGGGATCGCCTCGCCGGCCACCATCCGCGGCCGCCGCCAGGCGTCCACCGCGGCGAGCAGCGAAGCGGCGTCGTGGCTCGGGTGCCCGGCCTCCGCCAGCAGCGCGGCCACCCGCCGCCGCATCTCGTCGGGCCGCGACGGCTCCGGCGGCGCTCCGGTCGAGGCGCGCACGCAGCGCTCGTACGCCACCAGCTCCCCGCGCCCGAGCAGCTCCTGCGCGAGGTCCCACATCACCTCGAAGCAGACGCCCAGACCCTCGAGGTAGGCGCCGCGGCCGCCCCGCAGCGCGCCGCCCTCCGCCAGCAGCGCCGAGATCGCGCCGCGCACGTCGACCACCGCCAGGTAGGCGTCGATCGCGGCCCGATCCGGCTGCTTCGCGCCCACGCCGCCCGACGCACGCACCGCCGCGGCCGTCGCGTGGGCGTAGGCCGCCGGCAGCGGCTCGTCCGAGAACCAGGAATCGGCGATGAAGCGGCCGGTGCCGGAGGGGTTCAGCACGTCCCCGCCGAAGAGCGTGTCGATGCCCAGCACGGCGTCCGCCACGAAGCGTTCGATGCGGTCCACTTCAGGCCTCCTTCGGCGCCTTCATCGAGCCGAACCAGACGTAGAGGCACAGGCCGATGAACAGCGCGATCGAGACGGTCTCGGAGATCCCCACGTCGCCGTAGAACGGCGTCCTGACCCAGTCCTCGGTATATCCCGGCAGCAGGCGCAGCGCGGCTCCGAAGACGCCGCCGAGCGCCCCGCCGGCCATCAGGCCGGAAGCGATGATCACACCGCGCTCGCGCATGCTGGCACCGTGCACGCCGCCTTTCGCCCGCGAGCGGCGCGTGACGTAATGGGCGAGAAAGCCGCCGACCAGCGCGGGCGTGTTCAGCTCGAGCGGCAGGTACATGCCGAGGGCGAAGATCAGCGCGGGCACGCCCAGCATCTCCATGATCACCGCGACCGCCGCGCCGGCGGCGAACAGGATGTAGGCGACGGGCTGGCGGCTCATGAAGCCCTCGACGAGCGCCTTCATCAAGGAGGCCTGGGGCGAGGCCAGCACCGCGCGCGAGTCGCCCGGCGCCGCCTCGCCGAACTGGAACGCGCTGGCGAGCATCACGATCGTCAGCCCGGCGGCGATCGCCGACGCCGCGATGCCCAGGAACTTCACCTTCTCCTGCGCCGCGGGCGTCGAGCCCAGCCAATAGCCCGTCTTCAGGTCCGTGATCATCTGGCCCGAGACGGAGAGCGCCGTGCAGACCATGCCCGCGATCGCCATCACGAAGAACATGCCGGTGGTGCCGGAGACCCCGAACCGCAGCAGCACCACGGACGACACGATGATCGTCAGCATCGTCATGCCCGAGACCGGGTTCCTGGCGGTGGTGGCGATCGCGTTGGCGGCGACGGAGGCGAAGAAGAAGGAGAACACCAGGGTCAACAGCAGGCCGACCCCCAGCACCAGCGGCGAGACCTGGAGGCTGGCGAAGAAGACCCCCGCCGCCAGCGCGGCGACGATCACGCTGATCAGGATCGACATCACCGAGATGTCGCGGTCGGTGCGCTCGAAGCTGACGCTCTCGCCGCGCCGGAAGGCCCGGGTGGCGATCGCGAAGGAGCCGGCCACGACCTTGAGCGACTTGAGGATGCCGAAGATGCCGGCCGCCGCGATCGCCCCCACGCCGACGAAGCGCACGTAGCCGCGGTAGATCTGCTGGGCCGACATCTCCGCGATCGGCACCGTGGCCGGGTAGACGGCGAGGTCCCCGGTGTGCTGGCCGATCATCCAGATCAGGGGCACCAGCACGAAGTTGGCGAGCACGCCGCCGGCACACAGGATCATCGACGAGCGCAGGCCCATCACGTAGCCGAGGCCGAGGATGAAGGCGATCGCGTCGAAGCTGAAGACGATGCGGGCGCGCTCGGCGAGAGCGCGCACCGGCGGCAGGAACTGCAGGCTCACGTACTCGGCCCAGACGTGGAAGGTGGTCACGAAGAAGTCGTAGACGCCCGAGAGCGCGGTCGCCTGCAGCAGCAGCCGGGCCTGCTCGCCTCCCTTCTCCCCGGTGACCAGCACCTCGGTGATCGCCGTCGCCTCCGGGTAGGGCAGCGTGCCGTGCGTCTCACGCACGAAGTAGCGGCGCAGCGGGATCAGGAACAGCACGCCGAGGCAGCCGCCGGCGAGGCAGATGAAGATCGTCTGCACCGGGTGCGGGTCGAGCTTCAGGATGTAGAGCGCCGGCAGCGTGAAGATGGCGCCCGCCACCACGGAGCCCGAGACGCCGCCGACGCCGGTCATGATCACGTTCTCGAGCAGCGTCGAGCGGCGGGCGAACAGGCGCGCCAGGCCGATGGCCAGGATCGAGATCGGGATCGCCGCCTCCATCACCTGGCCGACCTTCAGGCCGGAGTAGGCCGAGGCCACGGTAAAGACGACGCAGAAGAGGAGACCAAAGCCGACCGACCGGCCGGTCGCCTCCGGCAGTGTCGCGGAGGCCGGCACCGGGGGCAGGTACGCCTCCCCCGGACGCAGCTCTCGGTAGGCGTTCTCCGGCAGCCGGCGAGTCTCGGGCGCGTCCATGGGCCCCCTCCTGGCGGAGGCGAGTGTAGGCGTGCGCGCCGGGCGCCACCATGGATCAATCGGGCGCGAACCCGCCCGCTCAGCATGCGAATGATCTATGGAGACCGGACGGCGAGGAGCCTACCCTGCCGGGGAGCGTGCCCGATCCGAACCCCGGATCGCCTTTCCCCCGCGTCGGATTCCTACGGAGACAAAGCAATGAAGACCCATTCCGCGCTCCAGAAAATGCTGGCGCTCGCCGTCGTCGGCGCTTTCGCGTCGTCTCCGGCGCCCGTTTTCGCCTCCGGCTTCCAGCTCGTCGAGCAGAACGGCAGCGGGCTCGGGAACGCGTTCGCGGGCCAGGCCGCCGGCGCCAGGGACGCGAGCACGATCTTCTTCAACCCCGCGAACCTCACGCGCATCGAGGGCAAGCAGTTCGTGCTGGGCGCCAACCCGATCGGCGTCACCACCACCTTCCAGGACCAGGGGTCGACGCGTCCCCTGCTCGGCACGACACCGATCCCGGTGCCGCTCGGCGGCGAGGGCGGCGACGCCGGCGGCTGGATCCCCGTCCCGAACGCCTTCCTTTCGTGGCAGGCCGGCTCGCAGGTCTGGGTCGGCCTCGGCGTCAGCGTTCCCTTCGGCCTGAAGACGGAGTGGGAGGAGGACTGGGTCGGCCGCTTCAAGGCCACCAAGTCCGAGGTGCAGACGCTCAACATCAACCCGACGCTCGCCTTCAAGGTCAACGAGAGCCTCTCCGTCGGCGCCGGCGCCAGCTACCAGAAGCTGAAGGCGACGCTCGCCCAGGGCGTTCCTTACGGCGGGCTCGCCTATGGCGGCGCGCTGCAGGCCGCCGGTCCGATCGCGGCGGCCGGCATCCTCGCCCAGCTCGGAGGACCGGCAGGGCTCGCGAAGGAGGGCATCAGCCAGGTCGAGGGCGACACCTGGAGCTGGGGTTTCAACCTCGGCGCGACCCTGAAGCTCGGCGAGCAGGGGCGCCTCGCCGCCAGCTATCGCTCGAAGATCAAACACGACGTCGAGGGCGACGTGACGTTCGCCGACGCGCCGAGCTTCGCGACGAGCGGACCCCTGGGCGCGCTCGGGACGGCACTCAACGCCCGCTTCGCCAACGGGCCGGTGACCACCCACATCGAGCTGCCGGAGACCGTGTCGATCGCCGCGGCGTGGGAAGGCGAGCGCGCCGAGGTCCTGGCCGACTGGAGCTGGACCGGCTGGACCTCCATCCAGACGCTCGCGATCGCGCGGGCCGACGGCTCGGCGCTCAGCAGCGTGCCGCTGAATTTCGAGGACACCTGGCGCGTCGGCCTGGGCTTCAACTACCTGGCGAACGACGCCTGGACGCTGCGTCTCGGCACGGCTTACGACAAGGCTCCGGTCCAGGACCAGTACCGGACGCCGCGGCTGCCCGACAACGGCCGGATCTGGGCCGCCGGCGGTTTCCAGTACAAGCTCGGCAAGAAGGCCGCGATCGACCTCGGCTACGCGCACCTCTTCATCGACGACGCGACCAGCAACCTGCCCAACCAGGACTCGCCGACCTCCACGCCCAGCGGCAACCTGATCGGCAGCTACAGCGCCGGCGTGAACATCGTCAGCTTCCAGCTCAAGTACTCCTTCTAGCCCGAGTCCAACTCACGGCCGGCGGCTGTCCGTGCTGCAGCCGCCGGCACTAGACTCTGGCCAGCGTGCCGACCCCGGATCGCCGGCTGGCGTTCCTGCTGCTCGGCACGACCCTGCTCGCCGCCCCCGCCGCCGCCCAGTCGCCTCCGGCCTCGCCCGCGCCGTCAGCGGCCGCGCCGTCCTCGACAGCGCAGCCCTCGAGACCCGCGCCGCCGCCACCGGCGTCGGAGCTGACGCCCGACGAGCTGCAGGCGATCGTGCGCGAGGTCGGCGCGTCGGTCGAGAAGATCCGGCGGCTCAAGTTCAAGACTCCGGTCAGCATGGAGGTGATCGACGGCGCCGCCGCGCGAGAGAGCTTCGGCTCCAAGATCGAGGCCGGCACCATCGAGCAGGCGCGCCACGCGCAGCGGGCCTACATCCAGCTCGGCCTGGTGCCGCAGGGCACGGATCTGCTGCGCAACTACCTCGACCAGGCCGAGACCGACGTGCTCGGATACTACGACAGCCGCTCGAAGAAGCTCTTCCTGCTGAGCCACGTGCCCGCCGCCCAGGTCCGGGAGGTCGTGGCGCACGAGCTGACGCACGCGCTCGAGGACCAGCACTTCGACTTCCTGGAGATCGGCAAGCGGGCGAACGGCGACGACGACCACGCGACGGCGATCAGCTCCGTGATCGAGGGCTCGGCGATGGTCGTGATGGCGACCTTCGCGCGCGGAGAGCCGCGCCCCCCCAAGGGGGCGACCGAGACGGCCGAGAAGAAGCGGACGGCCCGCCTGCGGGGCGCGCCGTCCTTCGTGCAGCAGAGCGTGATGATGCCCTACCTGCTCGGCTTCTCGTTCCTGCTGCGCGGCAAGCCGTGGAACTTCGCGGAGGGCGTGCCGGTGGCCGACCTGACGGCGGCCTACGCCAACCCGCCGCGCTCGACGACACAGATCCTGCATCCCGAGCAGTACTGGTGGGGCAAATGGCGGAAGCCCGTGCCGCCGCCGGCCCTGCCCGACCTATCGCAGGAGCTGGGGCCAGGCTGGTCCCGGGCGCTCGAGGGTTCGATCGGCGAGCTGGGGCTCGCCGTGCTCACCGGCTCGCGGCTCGACGTCGGCTCGCCGTTCGCGCTGCTGCCCTCGCGCTGGACCCAGGAGGCGGCCTCGGGCACCGCCGGCGACGTCTTCCACCACTACGTGAGCGGCGACAAGGGCGCGACCGCCCTGCTCACGCGCTGGGAGACGCTGCGCGACGCCGAGCAGTTCGACCGGGCCCTCCTCAGCCGCGGCCGGCACTTCCTCCGCTTCGGCGCGAACGTGCTCGTGCTCTCGGGCGACTACGAGCAGGAGCGGGCCGTGGGCATCGCCAAGGCCGCGATGCAGGGCCTGAGCTACTGGCCCGAGGGGTAGCCCGACCCGCCGCTAGTCCCCTTCTCCGTCCGGGTCCTCGTTCTCCTTGTACATGTACTTCACGTTGTCCTTGAGGAGGAGGAGGTTGGGCCCGTCGGTCCTGTGCACCTTGAGCGCGTGCTTGTCGTACCACTCGATCGTGCCGCGGAGCTCCTCGCCGTCCCTCAGCAGGATGACCATGCGGGTCTTGTTGGTCATCTGCTTGAGGTAGTAGAAGCTCTCGGCGTTCGTCTGCTCGGGCGGCACCGGCTTGCGGGCGCGGAAGCTCTTGCCCGGCGCGCCGTACTGCTCCTTGATCTCGGACAGATCGGGACGGATCAGCTTGCGGTTCACGGCGTTTTCGTCCTCCTGGGACGCTTTGGCCGCTCGAGGTCGGGCGGCGGACGGGTTGGCGGGTCGGCTTGCGTCTATCTAAGCACGCGCCCTTCCGGCGGCGCAAGACCTGCCGCGCGATATGACGAGACGGCCCGCGGCCGATCAGCGCCGCGGGTCGGCAGCGGCCAGCGCCTCGCCCAGCAGGTCGGCCGACAGCGGACGGCTGGCGTTGCCCTTGAGCGCCAGCAGGATCTCGGCCGTCCGCTCGCCGAGGGCGCCCGCCGAGGCGCCCAGCGGTCCGGACGCCAGGGCGCGCAGGCGCGGAGCGAGGTCCGCGTTCAACAGGGCGGCTTCGGGGGCCCCGCTGCGCAGGGCCAGCAGGTCGCGCAGCAGCGAGCGCAGCGCGAGCAGCAGCGGCGCCAGGTCCTCGTTCTCCCCCAGGCGCTCGGCCGCCTGGAGACGCTCGAGGTCCCCTCCCGCCTCCTCCAGGAACCGCAGCGCCTCTTCGCGCCGCTCGCGGAACTCGTCGGAGTCGAACGACAGCGCGGCCTTCAGGCTGCCGCCCGCCAGCGCCACCCGCAGCCGCGCCTCCTCGGGAGCCAAGGCGTGCGCCTCGACGAGCCGGCGCTCGAGCGCCGCGGAGGCGATCGGACCGCAGCGCAGCAGCTGGCAGCGCGAGCGGATCGTCGGCAGCAGGTTCTGGGGCGAAGCGCTCACCAGCACGAGGTGCGAGCTCTGCGGCGGCTCCTCCAGGCTCTTCAGCAGCGCGTTCGCGGCCGCCTCGTTCATCAGGTGCGCGTCGTCGATCACGAAGACGCGCGAGCGCGCTTCGAACGGCGAGCTGGCGATCTCGCCCACCAGGTCCCGGATCTGATCGATCTTGATCCCGGTCTTCCAGGGCTCGACCAGCACCAGGTCGGGGTGAACGCGGTGGTTCAGGCGGGTGGGATCGTCCGTGCGTCCGGCCGCGTCGCGCTGCCATTCGCCGAGCGCCGCCAGCGAGCGGTCGATCCGCCGGCAGTGCGCGCAGGCGCCGCAGCCGGGCGGGTCGCCTGCGCAAAGAACAGCCCGCGCCGCCGCCAGCGCGAGCGTGCGCTTGCCGACGCCCTCCGGGCCCGCCAGCAGGATCGCGGGCGGGAAGCGCGAGGCGACGATCGCTCGCCCGAGCGCCTGCTTGACGGGCTCCTGCCCGAGGATCTCAGCGAACACGCGGCGCTCCGGAAAGGCAGGCGAGGGCGGCCGCCAGGGCGGCCTGCGCGAGCTCCGCCTCGGGCCGCCGGCCGTCGAGGACCAGAAAGCGGTCCGGCTCGCGGGCGGCCAGCGCGAGGTAGCCCTGGCGTACGCGCTCGTGGAACGCCAGCGCCTCCGACTCGAGCCGGTCGCTCTGGCCGCGCGCCCGCACGCGTCCGAGGCCGACCTCGACGGGCACGTCGATCAGCAGCGTCAGCTCCGGCGTGAGCCCGCCCGTCGCGAGCAGGAGCGCGGCCTCCAGGCGCTGCGGGTCGAGCCCGCGCCCGAGGCCCTGGTAGGCCCGCGACGAGTCCGCGTAGCGGTCCGAGATCACGACGCGGCCCTCGCCGAGCGCCGGACGCACGCGCTGCTCCACGTGCTGGGCCCGGTCGGCGAAGAACAGCAGCAGCTCCGCGACCGGCGACAGCCCGTGCCCGCGCTCGCCGAGCACCAGCTCGCGGATGCGCAGTCCGATCTCCGTGCCTCCGGGCTCCTGCGTCAGCAGCACCGCGAGGCCCCGCTCGCGCAACGCGCTCGCGAGCAGCCGGGCCTGGGTGCTCTTGCCGCAGCCCTCGATCCCCTCGAAGCTGATGAACGGCATCTGCCGCGTGCTCCTAGACCGCGGCGCCGCCGCGAGCGGGATGCAGGTTGCCGGCGTAGGCGCGCGCCACGCGCGACAGGGCCGAGGCGATCAGCGCCGTCGGCTGCGACTTGTCGGCCAGCATCGCGATCGCCTCCTGCGCCTCCGGCACGATCGTCACCAGGATCGCCGTGCGCGAGGTCGAGAGCTCGAACAGCTCCACGTCGCCTTCCTGGCCGATCGCCACCAGGTCGCGCAGGTACATGGTGAGACGCGGGACCTTCTCGGCCAGCAGCGCGACGCGCAGCGCGTCCGCGCCGCGGCCGTGGCGCGCGAGCACGGCGCCGGTCAGCAGGTCGAAGACGAAGCACTGCATCACGGCCGGCACCTGGGCCGCGAGCTGCTCGAGCGCCTGGCGGCGCGCGCGGTCCTCCTCGCCGGCCACCTCGGCGCCCGCCTGCGGGCTCGCGGTCTCGAGGCGGCTGCGCACGCCGGTCTCCGCCTCGTGGCGCCCCCTCCAGGCCGCCGACGAGAAATCCGACTGGAAGGACTGCACGCCGCCTCTCGAGCGCGCGAGCGCCTCCTCGAGCCTGGCTCGCGCCTCGCCCTTCTCGAAGGTGACGCCGCCCAGGGTCTCCCAGTAGACGTTCGACAGCCGGCCCTGAATCAGCAGCAGCATCGCGGAGCCGGTCGGGGCCTGGATCTCCACCGTGCCCGTGTGCTCGGTCACCGCCAGCGTCTCGAGCAGCGTCTCGAAGTCCGCAGCGCTGGCAGGGCCGTCGGGCAGGCGGCGACGGTTGGTGATGCCCCGGAGCAGGTGGGCCATGTCGAGCGGCAGCTCGAACACCAGGAGCGACCCCGCGCCCGACGAAACCGCCTGCCGGAAGGACTCGAGCGCCGCGGCGCCGTGGCTGGTCGTGGAGCCGCTCCGGAACAGGGCGTTGGCCTCGCTGCCCAGGTAGTAGAAGATCATCCCGACCGCGTCCTCGCCGCTGTACTCGGCGAAGCCGGTGAGCCCCGCTTGCTGGCAGGAGCGCAGGAGATCGTCCAGGGCGACGACCTGTTGCTGGAGATCGAGCTCGTAGAGCAGCTTGCTGCCGGGGAACTTCAATAGGATCTCTCGGGTCAGGCCACCCGCGGAGGAGAGAAGCGATGCTACGGAGGCGTCGGCGGGGAGTCAACCGTGAGGCGCGGCGATGCGGCTGCTGCTGACGGGCGCCTCGGGCCTGCTCGGCGGGCGCCTGCTGCAGTTGCTCGACGGCCGCTTCGAGGTGGTGGCCGGCCGGCATCTGTCGAGCGTGCGAGGCGCCAGCGTCGCGCTCGACCTCGCCGACTCGCGGAGCCTGGGGGCGGCCCTCGACGAGGCGAGGCCGGACGCCCTCGTGAGCTCGGCGGCGCTCGCCGACGCGGATGCCTGCGAGCGGGAGCCCGAGCGGGCCTTCGCCCTGAATCGCGACGCACCCGCCTCGCTCGCCCGCCTCTGCCGCCGCCGGGGCGTGCGTCTCGTCCATCTCTCGACCGATCTGGTGCTGCCGGGCGACCGGGCGTTCCACGACGAGCGGACCACGCTCCCGGGCCCGTCGCTCGTCTACGCGCGGAGCAAGCTCGAGGGCGAGAGCGCGGTGCTCGCCGAGTGGCCCCAGGCGGCCGTCCTGCGCGTCGCGCTGGTGGCCGGGCGCGGCCACGGCGCGCGCGCCACAGCCAGCGAGTCGCTGCGCTGGTCGCTCGACGCCGGCCGTCGCGTGCGGCTCTTCCACGACCAGTGGCGCACGCCGATCGATCCGGAGTCGGTGGCGGAGCTGCTGGCGCGGCTGCTCTCGGCCGAGGCCACCGGCATCTTCCACGCCGGCGGGCCAGAGCGACTCTCGCGCCTCGAGCTGGGGCAGCGGGTCGCGCGGGCCTTCGGCCTCGACCCCGGCCTGATCGACGCGGCGTCCGCCGCGAGCGCCCAGGCCGCGGCGCCCAGGCCCGCCGACGCGTCGCTCGGCTGCGAGCGCGCGCGGCGCGAGCTCGGCTGGACGGCCCGGCCGCTCGACGCGGTGATCGCCGAGAGCCGCGAGGCGCCCGAAGCCTGAAGGGCCGAGGGCGGCCCGGCCCGGCTAGTGGAGGTTGGCCTTGAAGGTCAACGGCAGCCGGCACAGCATCAGCTCGTCGCCGTCGTTGATCGGCGTCAGCACGCCGTTCGCGAGCTTGGTGCCGTTCAGGAAGGTCCCGTTCATCGTGCCGATCTCCTCGGCGACGAAGAACTGGTCGTCGCGCTGCACCACGCGCGCGTGCCTCCGTGAGATGTTGCGGCTCTGGTCCTCGTTGGTGAGGTCCACCTCGGGACGCGACCCCGTCACCGAGTCGAAGCGGCCGATCAGCGCGTCGCTCTTGAAGACCGGGAAGATGTTCCCGCTCTGGTTGGCGATGAAATAGCACATCGCCTCCGCCTGCACCGTGCTCGCGGTGGGCGCGGGCTGCACCTCCTGCGCCTCGGGCACCTGGCCGCCCTGCTGCGCCAGGATCGTCTCGATCTGCCTGTTGGTCTCGCGCAGGCGGATCGAGTACTTGCGCAGCATGCGGATCGCGATCTCGGGGTTGGCTTTGATCATGTCCCCGAAGACCTCGTTGTCGATCTTGATCAGGTCGCCGTCCTCCGACACCTCGGCCGTCGCGGAGCGGGGCAGGCGCTCGAGGAGCGCCATCTCGCCGAAGAAGTCGCCCTTTTCCAGGATGGCCAGCACGGCCTCGCTGCCGTCCTTGACGCGCTTCTTGATGGCGACCCTGCCGCTCTGGATGATGAACATGTGCTCCCCTTCCTCGCCTTCCCGGAAGAGGACGTCACCCTGAGCGTAATGGGTCAGGAACTTCGCGAACGGGTTCGCCATGGGGCTCTAAGCGGCGGGGAGTCTAGCAGATCCGCCCGAGGTCAAGCGCCGGCCTCGATCTCGGCCAGGTCGGCCCGGATCGGCAGGTCGTGCAGGATCGCGCGCTTGCTGACCTCCCGGAACAGCGTCATCAGGAAGGTCTCGAAGCGGTGCGCGATCTGGCCGAGCGCGCCCAGGCTGGTGCACTTCAGGATCTCGATGAAGAAGATCTCGAAGCCCGACCAGTCGCGGTACATCAGGTACTTCATCTGGTGGTCGTAGAAGCGCGACACCTGCTCCTTCATCTCCGCCGCCGTGCGCTCGTCCTTGGCCCGCTCGAACAGGCGCACGGCACGGATCACCTCGGCGAGCCCCTCGCGCAGCTCCACGGACTGCTCGAGCTTCTCGGTGAAATCGCCGAACACGTCGCCGCCCTGGATGCGCGCGTCGAACAGCTGCGCCAGCTGGACCACGGACTGCTGGAAGCAGTCCGTCAGGATCCCGTGGCTGTTCTCGACGCGCGCTCGCACGCTCTCGGTCTGGCGCGAAGCCGAGATGTCGAGCAGCTCGGTGTTGATCACCTTGCGCAGCTCGAGCGGGATGCAGTAGACGAACGAGTCGTAGAGGCCGTACAGCGGCAGCGCGGAATCGAGCTCGGGCATCACGCGCCGCTCGAGGTAGCTGAGCAGCAGCCGCGTCTCCGCGGTGATCAGCGAGAAGATCAGGATCGCGTTCTTGAGGTCCTCCTCCTGCAGGCTCTGCGGCGACGCGTAGCGCAGGTAGTGCAGCAGGCGGAAGAACTCGAGGAACACCTTGGCCACGTGCTGACGGTCGTGCGGATCCGCCTTGCGGATGATCGCCACCACCGCCGGGTTGCGGATGCGGTCGTGGATCGGCTTGAACTTCTTGTCGATCAGCAGCGCCAGCAGGTCGCTGCGGCGCAGCTCGCGGTAGATCACCTTGCCGACCGCCTGGAAGGTGGCCCAACTGATGCGCGACAGCTGGCCGAGGTCGGTCAGCAGCACGTGCACGTCCTCGAAGGCCTCCTTCAGCAGCGTGAGGGCCGCCTCGGGCGTGTTCTGCCGCAGCAGCTTCTCGACGAAGGGGTCGACCACGTCGTCCTTCTTGAGATAGGTCTCGAGGTAATGGCCGAAGCGGGCCTGGTTGACCTGGTCCTCGGTCAGCACGGCGGCGGTCAGATGGATCACGCGCTGGATCACGTTGTCGACGAGCCGCAGCTCCTCGGCCCAGTTGCGCACGGTGAGCGCCTTGACTTCCTTCTCCGAGAGCGGCTGGTTGCGGATGCGGAAGAAGCGCTCGAAGGCGCGCAGCCACATCTCCAGCTCGAACAGCTCGTCCGTGCGGCCGGACAGGACGACCTGCTCCAGCCACTCGCGCATCTGGCCGCGCAGGAACTCGGATCGCATCTCGAAGACCCCGCGCGGCATCTCGTCGCCCGGCAGGTCGTGACTGAGCGGGCCGCGGCTCTCCGCGCGCGCGATACGGCCGGCGGCGTCGACCCCTATCTCGCTGGACATGCGCAGATTATACGTTGCCGCGCCGGCCGCCACCGTGGTACAAAGCGCGGCCTTGGATGCCCCGCCGCGCTTCCCGCTGCAGGCCCGCCTGTTCGTGGCGCTGACGCTGGCGGCCTGCGCCGTGACGGCGCTCTTCGCGGCGCTGACCGGAGCTCGCGTCGAGCGCCTGGTCGCGCTGTCGGCCCGCGGGCCGCTGACCGCCGAGCAGGCCGGGCACGAGCTGGCTCGCACGCGGCTGCTGCTGGTGGGGCTCGGCGCCCTGGCCACGCTCGGCGGGGCGGGCGCCGCCTGGCTGCTGGCCCGCCGCGTCGGCGAGCTGCTGCTCGAGGTCGAGGCGAAGCAGGGAGCCATCGCGGAGCTCAACCGGGACCTGGAGCGGAAGGTGAGCTCGCGCACGGCCGACCTCGAACGCGCCAACCAGGCGCTGCGGCTCGCCTACGACGAGCTCAAGCAGGCCGAGACCCGGATGGCGCTCTCGGGCAGGCTCGCGGGTCTCGGCCAGCTGGTGGCCGGCATCGCCCACGAGATCAACACCCCCAGCTCGGCGATCAACGCCGCCATCTTCAACATCCGGGGCTACCTCGACGAAGCCGCCGCCGACGTGCCGCGCGTGACGGCAGCCAGCCAGCCGCCCGAGATGGAGGAGCGCTACTGGAAGCTGGTGGCGCGCGTCCTCGTCGCGGACGGCGCGCGCGCGCGGGCCTCGACGGCCGACATCCGCCAGCGCTGCCGCGACCTCGAGCCGATCCTGGCCGCGGCCGGCTTCCACAGGGCGCGCGAGCTGGCGCTCACCTTCTCGAGACTCGGGCTGCACGCCGAGATCGCCGAGCTCGGCGAAGCCGGCCCGCCCGCCTACCCCGCCCCGCACCAGCACCTGCTCGAGAACGTCGGCGGCGCGGCGATCGCCGTCAACGACATCCGCGTCTCGATCGAGGCGATCACGCACATGGTGAAGGCGCTCAAGAGCTACTCGCACCTCGATCAGGCGGAGACGGCCGAGGCCGACGTACACGACGGCATCGAGACCACCCTGGTGATCCTGCGTAACCAGCTCCGCTACGGGGTGGTGGTGGAGCGGCGCTTCCGCCGCGTCCCGCCGGTGCGCTGCAACGCCGGCGAGCTCAACCAGGTCTGGACCAACATCATTCACAATGCGATCCAGGCGATGCGCGGGATGGGCCGGATCGTGATCGAGACGGGGATCGAGGCGGAGCAGGTCTGCGTGCGCATCATCGACGACGGACCGGGCATCCCGGCCGCGGTGCTGCCGCGCGTGTTCGAGCCCTTCTTCACGACCAAGGACCAGGGCGAGGGATCGGGCCTCGGCCTGGGCATCTGCCAGCAGATCGTGGAACGGCTCGGGGGCGCCATCGCGGTGACCTCGGAGCCCGGCCGCACCTGCTTCGAGGTGCGCCTGCCGGCCGCTCCGGGAGCCGCGGGAGCCGGCGCGTGAGCCGGACGCCGACGATCCTGTGCGTCGACGACGAACAGGCCGTGCTCAACCAGCTCTCCGCGCTGCTGGCTCGCGCCTTCGGCGACGCCTACCGGATCGAGTGCGCCCAGTCGGCCGAGGAGGCGCTGTCGCTGATCGAGGAGGCCTTCGCCGAGGGCGGCTCGGTCGCGCTGGTGATCTGCGACCAGGTGATGCCCGGCATGAAGGGCGACCGCTTCCTCGAGATCGTCAACCGCATGCACCCCGAAGTCATGAAGGTGCTGCTGACGGGCCAGGCGGGCCTCGACTCGGCCATCTACGCGATCAACAACGCCGGCCTGCACCGCTACTTCGAGAAGCCCTGGGAGGCGGCCGACCTGACGCGCAGCGTCGAGACGCTGCTCGCCCAGCACCGGCTGCGCGCCCAGCTCGACCGCCAGAACGCACGACTCGACGCCGTCGGCCGCGAGCTGCGCGAGCTGCACCAGGTCGCGCTGCGGATCGCGTCCGCCGGCGAGCGCTCGCGCGTTCTGGCCCTCGCCTGCGAGGCGGCGCGGCGCCTCTGCCCGACTTGCGCCGTCTACGCTCGCGCGGGCCAAGCCGAGCCCGCCCACTGGTGGCTCATGCCGCCCGACGGAATCGGGCCGGAGGCCCGGCGGGCCGTCGAGACGGCGCTGCAGGGTCTGGCGGAGCCGGCTGGACTGCCGGAGCGGATGCACGCGCAGCCGCTGCGGCACGGCGAAGCGCTGTTCGGCTGGCTGCTGCATCCCGAGGCCCCCGACGGCGACCAGGCCGAGCTGCTCTCCATCCTGTCGAGCCAGGCGGCGACGGCGCTCGCGAACCTCGAGCTCCAGCAGCAGCGCCTGGAGAGCGAGCGCCTCTCGGCGGTCGGGCGCATGCTCGGAGGCATCGTCCACGACTTCCGCAACCCGATGACGGCGATCAAGGGCTACGCCGGCATGTTCGAGGACGCGACGCTGGACTCCGAGAAGCGGCGGGAGTTCGCGCGCCTGATCGTCGACGAGGCCGACCGCATGAGCGCGATGGCGGAGGAGGTGCTGGAGTTCGCGCGCGGCGGCAGCGCGCAGCTCCAGCTCACGACCGTGCCGGTCGCGGAGATCGCGGGCATGCTGCAGCGCCTGCTCGCCCCCGAGCTGGCCGAACGGCGCGTGACGCTCTCGCGGGACCTGCGCTACGCCGGCCAGGTCGAGGTCGACCTCGAGCGGCTCAAGCGCGCTCTGCTCAACATCGCCCACAACGCGCTCGACGCGATGGAGGCCGGAGGCACGCTCAGCCTGACCTCGCGCCTGGTGGACGGGCAGCTCGAGCTGACCCTGGCCGATACCGGCCACGGCATCCCGGAGGACCTGCTGCCGCGGCTGTTCGAGCCGTTCTTCACCCACGGCAAGCCTCACGGCGTGGGTCTCGGCATGGCCATCTCCCGCCGCATCGTCGAGGAGCATGGCGGGCGCATCGACGTGGACAGCCGGCCCGGACGCGGCACGGCGGTGGCCCTGCGCTTGCCGCTACGTCGCGGGACGGCCCACTAGAGCTGCGGGCGACGGGGGTTCCGGCCCTATAATCCGAGTTTTGACGGCCATCGCGGCCCCAGGAAACCATTTGCCCGATCTGACGTCCCTTCAATCACTTCCCTTCCGTTACAAGCTGATCGCCGTCGCCACGCTGGTGGTGCTGGTGGAGCTCGCCTTCAGGCGCTTCGCGAGACACTCCGCCGCCTACAGGCGCTGGACCCGATTCTTCGAGGGGATCGGAGTCGTCTGGACCGCGGTCCTGCTGGGAATCGTGTACTTCTTCTCGGTCTCGCTGGTCAGCGCCGGCATGCGCCTGTTCGGTTCCGACCCGCTCGACCGCAAGCTCGGGCCCGCCCCCAGCTTCTGGCATCCGCACGAGCCGAACCCGCTGTCGCCCGAGCGGGCGGCGCGGCATCAGTTCTAAGACCCGATCGCCATGTCCACCCACGTCCTCGGCATCTCCTGCTATTACCACGACTCGGCCGCCGCGCTGCTGCGCGACGGCGTCGTGCTGGCCGCCTGCCAGGAGGAGCGGCTCAGCCGCAAGAAGCACGACTCCGACTTCCCCGCCCGCGCCGTCAAGTACGTGCTGCGCGAGGCGGGCATCGGCCCCGGCGACCTCGACGCCGTCGGCTTCTACGACAAGCCGCTCCTCAAGTTCGAGCGCATGCTGTCCACCTACGTCGCGACCTTCCCCGCGTCCTTCTCCTCGTTCCGCACCGCGATGCCGGTGTGGATCAAGGAGAAGCTGTGGGTGCCCTCGCACATCCGGCGCGAGCTCAAGCCCTACTCGGGACCGATCTACTTCGCCGAGCACCACATGAGCCACGCGGCGTCCTGCTTCCTGGTCTCGCCGTTCGACGAGGCGGCGATCCTGACCGTCGACGGCGTCGGAGAGTGGGCGACGGCCTCGTTCGGAGTGGGCAAGGGTTCCGACATCAAGATGTTCAAGGAGATCCGCTTCCCGCACAGCCTGGGGCTGCTCTACAGCGCCTTCACCTACTACCTCGGCTTCAAGGTCAACAGCGCCGAGTACAAGGTGATGGGCCTGGCGCCCTACGGCAAGCCCGTCCACGCCGAGCGCATCCTGAGGGAGATGGTCCACCTCAACCAGGACGGCTCCTTCAAGCTCGACATGAAGTACTTCGACTACCACCGCGGACTGCGCATGACCAACGCCGCCTTCGACGAGTTCTTCGGCGGCCCCCCGCGCAAGCCCGAGACCTGGATGGCGGAGCGCGAGTTCGACATCGCCGCCTCGGTGCAGAAGGTGTGCGAGGAGATCGTGTTGCGGATGGTGCGCCACATCCACGAGGAGACCGGCCTCACCAACCTCTGCATGGCCGGCGGCGTCGCGCTCAACTGCGTGGCCAACGGGCGCGTGATCCGCGAGACGCCGATCAAGCACCTGTTCGTGCAGCCGGCCGCGGGCGACGCGGGCGGCGCCGTGGGCGTCGCCCACTGGATCTACAACACGCTGAAGAAGCAGCCGCGCGGCGAAGCCTGGAGCCACGCCTACCTGGGCCCGGCCTACACGGACCAGGAGATCAAGACCTACCTGGACGGCGCCGGCGCCCGCTACCACGAGCTGGCGCGCTCCGAGCTGCTCTCGCGCACCGCCGCTCACCTCGCGGGCGGCAACGTGGTCGGCTGGTTCCAGGGGCGCATGGAGTTCGGGCCGCGCGCGCTCGGAGGCCGCAGCATCCTGGCCGACCCGCGCGACCCGAAGATGCGCGACACCCTCAACATGAAGATCAAGTTCCGCGAGGGCTTCCGCCCGTTCGCCCCGTCGGTGATCGCCGAGAAGTGCGCGGAGTGGTTCGAGCTGGAGGCCGAGAGCCCCTACATGCTGCTGGTGGCGCCCGTGCGCGAGGGCAAGCGCACGATCCCCTCGGTCACGCACGTCGACCACTCCGCCCGCATCCAGACGGTGCGCCGCGACACCAGCCCCCTCTACTACGACCTGATCGCGGAGTTCGAGAAGCTGACCGGCGTCCCGCTGCTGATCAACACCTCGTTCAACGTGCGCGGCGAGCCGATCGTCTGCACGCCGCACGACGCCTACCTGTGCTTCATGCGCACGAACATGGACCAGCTCGTCCTGGGGCCGTACCTGCTCGACAAGCAGGAGCAGCCTGCGCTGAAAGAGGATGTGGACTGGCGGACCCTTTTCGAGTTGGATTAGCCGAGGAACGCGATGGCTTTCGAGGAATCCCGGGAGAAGCTCGGCATCCTGGCCGAGCTGTGGGCCTTCATGCGGGTCCGCAAGAAGTGGTGGCTGGGGCCGATCCTGCTGATGCTGATCCTGCTCGGCCTGCTGGTGGTCTTCACGCAGGGGACCGCGGTCGCGCCGTTTATCTATACGTTGTTCTAACGCGTCGGGATCCGAATCAAGGGGGGGGCTGCGCCGCCCCCCCTTGGACCCCCGCTCACTCCGCCGGAGTGAATCCGGCTGCGCTCGCAGCTCGTAGCCTAGTAGCGACGGAACTCGGCGCCGGGGCTGCGCCGCCCCCCCTTGGACCCCCGCTCACTCCGCCGAAGTGAATTCGGCTGCGCTCGCAGCCTGTAGCCTTCCGGTGATCGAACTCGGCGGGTGGAGCGCGGCGCAGCGCCGCCAGCGATCCCCGCTCACCTCGCGGAGGTGAATCCGGCTTCGTTCGCAGCCCGTGGCCTTGCGGTGATCGAACTCGGCGGGTGTGGCGCGGCGCAGCCGCTTCGTTCGCAGCCCGTAGCCTTGCGGCAATCGAACTTGGTCGGACCTCCTTGCCCAAAGCCCCCCAGGCCCCCTAGCTGCCATGGCCTATCGGCCACCCGCGATGGCTGAAAGGCAGATGGCCACCGGCGTCAGCCGAAGGGCGACGGCCATTCACATCTTGCAGACGCAGCGGGTCGCGACGCTCCGTCAGGCCGCGGTGCGACCCGCGAGTGATTCCCCCTCCCCCGTATGTGGGGAGGGGATAGGGGTGGGGGGTCGATGACGCAGGCGTGCACCCCTCCGCCGCCCAGCAAACGGCCGCGGACCAGGACCCGCGCAAGAGTCCTCTCTGGCTGATTCGGCGGCGCTCGCAGCCCTTACCCTTGTGGCGACGGAACTCGGCGCCGGGGGCCTGCGCCGGCCCCCCTTGGACCCGCTCGAATCGAGCGACGCGGTGCGTCGCGCTTCAATCGTCGGGTCGGCGCTCGGCGCGCTGCGCCGCGCCCCCCAGGGCCTACTGGCCAATCGCCCTTCGCAGACGCAGCGGGTCGCGACGCCCCGTCAGGCCGCGGCGCGACACGCGAGTGATTCCCCTCCCCCGTCTGTGGGGAGGGTTAGGGGTGGGGGGTCGATGACGCAGGCCCGTGCCTCTCGCAGACGCAGCGGGTCGCGACGCCCCGTCAGGCCGCGGCGCGACCCGCGAGTGATTCCCCTCCCCCGTATGTGGGGAGGGGTTAGGGGTGGGGGGTCGATGAAGACAGGGCGGGCCACTCGGCCCGCCCTTCGCGCACGACGAGTGCCGGGGCTGCTCCAGCCACCCGGCCGACGGCTAGAACTGGAGGCGCACCTCCGCGAAGATCGAGCGGCGCAGGATGTCGCCGAACACGTGCTGCTGGATCTCCTCGTTGAAGATGTTGGTTCCCTTGATGCTGGTCGTCACCTTGCCGTCCGCCCACTTCACCCCGAACGTGGCGTTGACCATGGTGTAGCCGTCGGTGAAGCCGTGGTACTGGCTCGTCAGGACGTCCGTCCAGAGCGCCTCGCTGGTGTAATTGGCCGAGGCCTGCCCGACGAGGCGCGTGGTGTTCCAGCTGAACGCGGCGTTGAAGCGGTGCTCGGCCGGCAGCGCCAGCTCCTCGTTCAGGTAGGGGATCTGTCCCGATGCCGGGTCGAGCGCCTCGGGCCGATCCTGCCACGAGTAGTTCGCCGAGGCAGAGAAGCGGCTGTCGAAGCGGTGGTCGAGCGAGACCTCGACGCCCCGCTGGCGCAACGGACCGAGGTTCAGGTAGGTCGACACCGTTCGCGGCAGCGCGATCCGGGCGGCGGGCGGGAGGATCTGATTCACCTGCGCCAGGAACGCCATCAGCAGCGGACCAGGGACTGGCACGCCCGCCTGGTTCAGGCCGATCACGGCCGGCGCATTCGTGGTGTTGTAGAGGTCGAACGGGGGCACGATGCCGGTGGGGAACGACGCGGACGGGAGCACGGAAGCGAAGTTGATGTTGTCGTCCGAGTCGTTCTGGTAGAGCGCCAGCCCGAAGGTGGTGCGGTTCTTGAAAGTGCCCGTGTACGAGATCTCGTAGGCGTCGAGCGACTCTTCCTTCAAGGTGGTCGTTCCGCTCGAGCTGCCGACGCGGTTCCCGACGTTGCGGACGATCAGGTTCCAGGGGGCCGAGAGTGCCGGCCGCAGCGCGGGCGGCGCGAGCGGCACCAGCGCGCGCATGTCGATGGCCGTCGGGGCGAAGATGGACTGGTCGAGGTAGTTGTTCACCGCCGACGGCGAGCGGAACGCCCGGTTGAAGGACACCCGGATCGAGTGGTCCGGCGTGGGCTTGAACATCACGGTCGCGCGCGGCGAGAAGACGGCGTCGTCGATGTTGCCGAACTTGTCGACGCGGCCGCCCAGCGAGAGGCGGAACTTGCCGTAGTGGAACTCGTCCTGCAGGTAGGCGCCGAACTCGTTGCGGTCCTCCACCGCAGGCGTGAGCGTGATCTCGAAGTTGTTGCGGCGCGCGTTGCCGCCGTAGCTCAGGATGTGATTGCCGCCGACCACGGTCGAGTGCCCCACCTCGAAGTCGAAGGTCTTCGTCTTGAAGTTCAGGGCGACCGGCCTCAGCGTCGCCGGGTCGGTCAGCAGCAGGTTCGGGGCCTCGGCGTCGAGGAAGTTGGCGAAGCCGGTGATCTTCAGCGCGCCCCGCGAGTAGCCGAGCTTGCCGTAGGCCATGTAGGAGCCGCTCTGCAGGTCGAACGGACCGATGCCGGTGTGGACGATGCCTTCGGTGCCGGCATAGCCGGCGTTGTACGAGAGCCGGCCGCTGCCGATCTCCTGATCGACGCGCAGGTCGACCTTGGGCTGCTTGGTGCCGCTGTTCTCGAAAGCGCCGGCGCTGCCAGAGACGTCGTTCGGATAGAAGGCGCCGCCGATGCAGTTCGGCCCCGTGCCGCGCTGCACGCCACCGACGTTCGTCACGACGCAGATAGGGCTGCTGAGCCTGGGGTCCGGAATCACCGGGACCTGGCCCACCGGGCGCGAGTACGGGTCGGAGTCGAAGTAACCGCCGGACAGCCGGAACGACAGCTTCTCGCTGGGCGCGCGGGCGATGGCGAAGCCGCCGCCGAACGCCGTGCCGCTGCCATCCGCTTCGCGCGAGCCCCCGTCGCGGTTGAAGTTGCCCACCTGCAGGTTGAGCGAGGTGCCGACGGCCTCGCGCGGCGTCTTGGTGATGATGTTGACGACGCCGGTCAGCGCGTTGGCGCCCCAGACGGCCGAGGCGGGACCGCGCACGACCTCGATCTGCTTGATGTCGGCGGGGTTGCTGGGCACGAGATCCCACAGCACCAGGCCGAAGAAGTCGAGGTAGATGCTGCGGCCGTCCAGCAGCACGAGCTGCGAGGTGGCGAGCGTCGAGGTGCCCTGGCGGCTGGTCATGTTGACGTCGCGCGCCGAGGTCTGGATCACGTTCATCCCGGGAACGGCGCGCAGCAGGTCGCCGAAGTTCTGCGCGGGGTTGCTGGCGAGCGACTCGGACGTGATCACGCTCATCGTGGCCGGCGCGTTCGCGATGGTCGACTCGACCTTCGACGCGCTGACGACGATCGTCTCGCCGAGTGTCGCGATCTTGAGTTGCACCGCCGGGACCTCGACGACGCCGCTGGCGCCGACGGCGATCCCGTCGCGCGTGGCCGACCCGAAGCCGGAGAGCGAGGCCGTCACTTTGTAGGTGCCGGCTCCCAGGCCCGAGAAGCTGTACTTGCCGTCGCTGCGGGTGGCCGCGGTGCGGCTCCCGCCCGGGCCGCTCAGGGTCACGCTGGCCCCAGGCAGCACGGCTCCAGACTCGTCCACGACCGAGCCGGTCACGTCGCCCGCGTGCGCGGCGACCGGCAAGCACAGGCACAGGAACGCCACGAGGGCGTAGGCCAGCCTCCTCATTCCTCGATCCTCCTGAAGTTGGGCGCAACTATGACACAGCGCAACCCCGCTCTGCCACAGGGACTTGCACGAGAGAGAAGTCCTGACGCGCTGCGTCAGGAGGGCACGGGACGGGAAGACGCGCCGCGTCAGGCGCGCGCGGCGAACGCGTCGAGCAGGCGCTGGTGGATGCCGCCGAAGCCGCCGTTCGACAGCACGGCCACCACGTCGCCCGCCCGCGCCTCGGCCGCGAGCGCCGCCACGATCTCCGGCACCGCCGGGATGAACCGGCCTGAGCGCCCCAGCGATTGCACCGTCCGCGCGAGCCCCGCCTCCGAGAGCCGCCGGCCCTCGGGCACTTTCCCCGGCAGATGGACGGCCGCCACGATCAGCTCGTCGGCCTCCGCGAAGGCGCGGGCGAAGTCGTCCTGGAAGACGCTCGACTTCGCGGTGTAGCTGCGCGGCTCGAAGACCGCGACGAGCCGGCCGCCCGCGGCGAGCGCGTCCGCCTCGAGCAGCCGCAGGGCGCGCAGCGTCTCGCGCACGGCGGTCGGGTGGTGGGCGAAGTCGTCGTAGACGGCGATGCCCCCTTGGCGGCCGCGCAGCTCCAGCCGGCGCCTGACGCCGCGGAATCCGGGCAGCGCGGCGCGCGCGGCCTCGAGCGGGAGGCCGGCCTCCTGCGCCGCGCAGAGCGCGGCGAGCGCATTGCGCACGTTGTGGACACCCGGCAGGGGCAACAGCCACTCCCCCGCCTCGGCGCCGTCGGCATTCAGGCGGAAGCGCGAGCCCGCGGCCGAGGTGTCCAGCAGGTCGGCGCGCCAGTCGGCCGCGACGCCGACGCCGAACGTCTTCACCCGCGAGCGAGCGCGGCCGAGCAGCCCGGCGAGCGCCGGGCTCTCGATGCCCGCGACGACCAGCCCGCTCCGCGGCACCACCTGCAGCAGCCGGAAGAAGGCGGTCTCGACCGCGGCCAGGTCCGGGTAGATGTCGGCGTGGTCGAACTCGACGTTGTTGACGATCGCGACGTCGGGCAGGTAGTGGACGAACTTGGGCCGCTTGTCGAAGAAGGCGCAGTCGTACTCGTCGCCCTCGATCACGAAGTCCGGGCCGCCGCCGAGGCGGAAGCTGTGCTCGAAGTCGCGCGGCACGCCGCCGATCAGGAACGAAGGGTCGAGGCCCGCGCGATCCAGCAGGTAGGCGAGCAGGCTGCTGGTGGTGGTCTTGCCGTGCGTGCCCGCCACCACCAGCGAGCGGCGGCCGCGCAGGAACTCCTCCGCGATCAGCGCCGGCGCGCTGGTGTAGCGCTGCTTGCGGTCGAGCACGGCCTCGACCTCGGGGTTGCCGCGCGAGAGCGCGTTGCCGATCACGACGAGGTCGGCGTCAGCGGGGACGTTCGCTTCCGCGTACGGCGAGCGCAGCGTGATGCCGAGCGCCTCGAGCTGGCTGGACATAGGCGGGTAGACGTCCTGGTCCGAGCCGCTCACCTCGTGGCCGCGCGCCTTCAGCAGGCCGGCCAGCGAGGCCATCGCCGTGCCGCAGACGGCCGAAAGGTGGATCTTCACGGGGCGGCTTCCTCGAGCACCTCGAAGCGGGCCGAGCCTTCGCGGCACTCGAGGCGCGCGCGGACGCCGAGCGGCAGCGTGACGTTCGGGTTGCTGGTGTGCCCGCTCGAGAGCCCGAGCGCGATCGGCAGATCGAAGGCGCCCAGCGTCTCGAGCACCACGTCCTCGAGCGAGTAGCCCTCGTCCAGGCGGGGCGAGCAGCCCTTGAAGTCGCCGAGCAGGATCCCGCGCACGTGCTCGAGCGCACCCGCCTGAGCGAGCTGAGTCAACAACCTCTCGATCCGGTAGGGCGGCTCGTCGAGATCCTCCAGGAAGAGGATCGTATCCTGCTCCGGCGCGAGCGCCCAGGGCGTGCCGCAGGCCGCCGCCAGGATCGAGAGGCAGCCCCCCAGCAGCACGCCCTCGGCGGCGCCCTCGCGGAGCGGCTCGAGCTCGTCGGGCTCGCTCGCGAAGGGAGCGCCGCCGAAGAGCGCGGCCCGCAGGCTCTCCTCGTGGACGCCCGCGGGCTCCGCGAAGTCGATCGCGACCAGCGGGCCGTGGAAGCCGGCGTGGCCGGCGCGCTGCAGCATCAGGTGGAGGAAGGTCAGGTCGCTGTAGCCGACGACCGGCTTCGGCCGGCGCCGGAACCCCGTCAGGTCGAGCCGCGGCAGCAGGGCGAAGCTGCCGGCGCCGCCGCGTGCGAAGAAGAGGGCGTCGATCGTCGGGTCGTCGAGCAGCGACTGCAGCTCGGCGGCGCGCTGCTCGAGCGTGCCCGAGTGGAAGCGGCGGCGCCCGCGCGCGCCGGCAGTGACGCGGACGTCGAAGCCGAACGCGCGCAGCCTGGCGAGGCCGGCCTCGAAGCGCTCCAGGTCGGCCGGCCCCGCCGGAGCGCAGACACCGGCGCGGGCGCCGGGGGCGAGACGCGCAGGACGGACGAGGCTCATGGCCGCCTCACGCGCTGATGCCGGCGCGCGTCGCCAGCTCCTGGGCCAGGGCCACGCGCTCCCCGGCGCCGGCGGCGAGACGCGCCCGCCGCGGGTCGGGATCCTGCCAGGGCAGCAGGTAGGCCTGTTTCAACCGGCGCACGCGCGCGCGCGCGTCGTCGCTGCGCGCGAAAGGGATCTCCCCCGCTTCCTGCGCGCGCACGAGCGCCTCCATCGCCAGCACCTGGGCATCGTGGGTGATGCAGACGGGCAGGATGTCGCAGCCCGCCTGCGCCGCCAGCACGGCGGCCTCGCCGGGCGCCCAATGCTTGGCCACGGCCTTCATCTCCAGGTCGTCCGAGACGATCACACCCGCGTAGCCGAGCTTCTCGCGCAGCAGGCCCTGGAGGATCACGGGCGACAGCGTCGCGGGCAGCTTGTCGTCGAGCTCCCGCACCAGCACGTGCGCCGTCATGATCGTCGCCACCCGCGCTTCGATCGCGCGCCGGAAAGGCCGCAGCTCCACGTCCTCGAGACGGCCTTGCGGATGGTCCACGGCCGGCAGGTCGAGGTGCGAGTCCACGTCGGTGTCGCCGTGCCCCGGGAAGTGCTTGGCGCAGGCGGCCACACCCGCGTTCTGCAGGCCGGCGATCAGCGCCGCGCCCATCCGCCCCACGAGCTCGGGGTCGTCCCCGAAGGAGCGATCGCCGATCACGGGGTTCTTCGGGTTGGTGTCGACGTCCACCACGGGCGCGAAGTCGAGGCGGATGCCGCAGGCCTTCAGCTCGATCGCCAGCGCTTCGCCCACCCGGCGCGCGTGCTCCTCCGAGCCCAGGCGGCCGAGAGCCCGCATCGGCGGCCAGACGGTCCACGGCTCGCGCAGGCGAGCGACGCGGCCGCCCTCCTGGTCGACCGCGACCAGCAGTGGCAGATCGTGGCAGGCGTCGCGAGCGACGGACTGCAGCTCGCGCACGAGGTCCGCCACCTGCTCGGGCGAGTCCACGTTGCGCTTGAACAGGATCACGCTGCCGACGCCGAAGTCGCGGATCAGGCGGCGGGCGTCCGCCGAGACCGCGAGGCCGTCGAAGCCGATCATGAAGCGCTGTCCGACCTGGCGAACGCCGTCGCGCATGCCGTCCTCCCGCCTATCCCAGCCGCTGCTTGACGGCCTCGTTGACCTTGCGCCCGTCCACCGTCTTGCCGGTCGCGCCGAGCGCGGCGAGCGCCGCCTTCATCACGCGCCCGATGTCCTTCGGGCCTGCTGCTCCCGTCTCGGCCACCGCCTTTTCGACGGCTGCGGCGATCTCGCCCTCGCCGGCTTCCTGCGGCAGGTACGCCTTCAGGACCGAGATCTCCGCCTCTTCCTTGGACGCGAGCTCCTCGCGGCCGGCGGCCCGGTACTGCGAAGCGGAATCCTCGCGCTGCTTCACCAGCGTCTGCAGCACGCGCGCCGCCTCGGCGTCGTCGAGCGGGGCCCTTTTGTCGATCTCGCGGTTCTTGAGCGCGGCCTTCGCCATGCGCAGCGCGCCCGTGCGCGGCGCGTCCTGCGCCTTCATCGCGGCGGTGAGGTCCTTCTGCAACTGGTCGACGATCGTCATGACGAGACGATCTTAGGGTCAGATCAGCTTCTGGGCGAGGGCGGGGCTCCCGAGCACCGCCTCCCCCACGATCTCGCCCCAGGCCGGGCGCTCTCCGACGGGCAGCACCCGGTGGGGCACCCGCTTCTCGGCGAGCAGCTCGTCGACCAGGCGGTCGATCGAGCGCATGAAGAACTCGTCGGTGTCGCGGATCCCGTCCTCGGAGGCGGGCCCGGCCTGCAACGGCACCTTGAACAGCAGGTCGTAGCTCTTGAGCCACCAGGCCATGAAGCCCTCGATCGACTTCTGCCGCCCGCACGCGTAGACCATGTAGGCGTAGTTGTCCAGCACGCTGCGGTCGCAGACGACCACGCGGTGGTGCGCGGCGGAGCGGATCTCCTCCGCGACCTGGGTGCTGAGGATCCACAGCTGCGCCTCGAGCGAGGTCTTGCGGTTGATCGGAAGCGGCGACAGGCGCGCCACCTCCTTGACGATGTCGACGTGCAGGTCCTGGCGCTTCAGCAGCGCCGCGAGGTCGTAGCAGAGCGTGGTCTTCCCCACGCCGTGAGTACCGATGAAGGCTATCTTCACCTGTCGAGCAAGGGGGGCCTGCGGTCGGCCCCCCTTGGACCCCCGCGCGCTCCGCCGAAGTGAATTCGGCTGCGCTCGCAGCCCGTGGCGGTGGCCGGGGCCTGGGTCATGCCGTCGGCGTCGGCGTGTGGGCAGCCGGGGCGGGCCTGGTCGCCGAGCGGTAGATCAGGGCGGCGAGGCCGCAGAACAGCAGGAAGCCGACCCACTGGGGCAGCGCCTCATTGCCGAAGGCGAGCGCCTTGGCAACCCGCTCGACGGCCGGGCTGGGGAAGCTGAGGAAGGAGGCGGCCAGGCCGAGGATCGAGCCCCCGGCGACCAGGCCCGAGCTGTAGAGGACGCCGGGGCCGGCGTCGGATTCGGAATCGCTGCCGCGCCTCGCGTCGACCAGCCGGCGCGCGAGGCCGCCGACGAACACCGGAGCCGTGCTCTCGAGCGGCAGATACAGGCCGACCGCGAAGGCGAGCGCCGGCACGCCGATGATCTCCATCAACACCGAGATCAACACGCCCAGAAGCACGAGCCCCCACGGCAGCTTCTGCGTGAGGATGCCCTTGATCACCAGGCTCATCAGCGTCGCCTGAGGCGCCGGCGCCTTCTCGGAGCCGATCCCCTCCTGGACGCGGTAGCGGACGCGGCCGGCCTCGTCGACCAGGTAGGTGCCGTCGGGCACGTCGTCCCGTCCTCCTGCCCTCGCCACGCGGTAGCTCGCGCCGTCGAGCCCCTGCCGCGAGCCCTCGCCGGCCGACGCCTGCAGCACGACGTCGTACTGCGCGTCCTGCACGCGCGTGTAGTTCCGGTTGATCGCCTGGATCGTGCCGCCGATGACGACGACGCTGGTGACGACCCCGACGATGATCGCGACCTGCTGCCGCCAGGGCGTGCCTCCGACGAGGTAGCTCGTCTTGAGGTCCTGGCTGGTGGTGCCCGCGTTGGAGGCGGCGATGCAGACGACGGCGCCGATCGAGAGCGCCGCCGCGGTGTAGGCGTGACCGGTCCAGCCGAGCGCGATGAAGACGAGGCAGGTCCCCATCAGCGTCGCGATCGCCATGCCGCTGATCGGGTTCGACGACGATCCCAGCTCGCCGGTGATGCGCGAGGACACGACCGAGAAGAAGAAGCCGAACACGACGATGGTCAGCGCCGAGATCAGGCTGATGCCGAGGCCGGGCACCACCTTGAGCTGGGGCATGAAGGTCATGAAGAGCGCGAGCGCCAGCGAGCCGAGCAGCACCAGCGAGATCGGGATGTCGCGCTCGGTGCGCGGCCGGGCGTCCGCGCCGCCCTGCCCGCGCAGGCTGAGGTCGCGGAACGAGGCGCGGAAGGAGTCGAGGATCGTGGGCAGCGCCTTCACCAGGTTGATGATGCCGCCGGCGGCCACGGCGCCCGCGCCGATGTAGCGGATGTAGCGGCTCCAGATCTCGTCGGGCGTCATCGCCGAGATCAGCGCGGTCGACGGGTAGAGCGGCGTCGCGCTGCTCGCGCCGAAGAGCGCGATCGCCGGGATCAGCACCAGCCAGGAGAGCAGCCCGCCGCCCACCATGATGGCGGACGAGCGGTAGCCGATGATGTAGCCGACGCCCATCAGCTCCGGCGAGATGTCGCAGGCGACCTTGGAGGCCTTCAGCTCCGGGATGTGGATCTCGGGGACGGCGCTCCACAGCTTGGCGACCGCCGTCGCCAGCTTGAAGGCGGCGCCCGCGAACAGCCCGCGGAACACGAAGCCGGCCTGGGCGCCGTGCTGCTCACCGGCGATCAGCACCTCCGCGCAGGCCGTGCCTTCCGGATAGGTCAGCCGGCCGTGCTCCTTCACGATCAGGTAGCGCCGCAGCGGGATCATCATCAGGACCCCGAGGACGCCGCCGCACAGGGCCAGCACCAGCGTCTTCCACCAGTCCATCGGGAAGCCGAGCAGGACCAGCGCCGGCAGCGTGAAGGCGACGCCGGCGGCGATCGACTCCCCCGCGGACCCGGTCGTCTGCACCACGCAGTTCTCGAGGATGCTGGCGCGGGAGCCGAGCATCTTCGAGAAGGAACGGAACAGGCTGATCGAGATGACGGCGATCGGCACCGAGGCCGAGACCGTGAGGCCGACGCGCAGCGCGAGATAGACCGAAGACGCGCCGAACAGGATCCCGAGCAGCGCGCCCAGCAGCACGGCGCGCAGCGTGAGCTCGGCCTCGCGCGCGTCGTCGGCGACGTAGGGCTTGAAGGGCTGTGCCATCGGCGCGCGGATTCTAGCAGCGGCGCCTCGGGGTAGCCGCAGCGGGCAAGCCGTGCTGTAATCGTGCGCGCGTGGACCCGGAACTGCTCGAACCGTACGAGAAGCTCGTGCGCATCGTCGTGCTCGGCCGTCGTTTCGACGTGCCCGAGAACAACCTGCTGCTGCGCCAGCTGCAGTACCTCGCCGAGGACATCGGCTACGGCAAGTACTGCTGGAACGCCGAGTGCCGCTACTGCGAGGTGACCTACCGCCTCAAGGGCGGCCCCGAGGCCTTCGCGCTCGCCTGCCGGCTGAAGGGCCAGGAGGGCATGGAGCTGGTGAAGGTGGCGCCCGAGATCAAGTACAACATGGCCGACGCGCTGGCGCGCGCCGACGCCGAGGGCTGAGGCACTAGGATCGGCCCGCGTCCGCCCGCAGTCGCGAACGGATCTGCCGCCAGGTCGTCGCCAGGCTGGCCCGCGTCGACTCGAGCCGGCGCAGGCTGAACTCGGCGGCCGCGCGCCCCATGACGATCTCGCGCGCCCGCAGGACCAGCTTGCGGCAGGTCTGCAACAGAATGTCGTCGGCGCGGCCCTTGTCCTTCAGCCGCTGCAGGTCTTCTTCCAGGTCCTCGATCAGGCGCTCGATCTCGATCACGCGGTCCCGCAGCTCGGGATCGAGCGGGTACTCGAGCTCCGCGGCAGCCGGTGTCTTGACGGGCACCGGCGCCGGCGGGGGCAGCGCCTGGGCCGACACACGCGCCTTCTCCTCCTTGAGCTCTCGCCAGGCCTTGGAGAACAGGAACGGATACAGCGCGTTCGCCGACTCGATCTCCTTCTTGGCCGACTCCTCCTTGTTCAGGTAGTAGCCATGCAGCAGCTCGCGGATGCGGGCCATCTGCCTGCGCTCCCAGTCCTCGATCACCTCGGGCACTTGCAGCGCCAGCAGCTGGATCTGCTTCTCGATCATCCGATTGTGGTCGGCTGTCCGGACGTCGTCGAAATCGTGGTCGCGAGCGTAGATCACGCGCGCGTTCGGCTCGCCGTAGTTGACGTACACCACCACGTTGAGGCGCCGCACCTCCGTCTCTGACGCGGCGTCGACCACCGGGCCGCGGTCCTCGATCTGGAGATGGTAGGCGGTCCCAGAGCTCGACGAGTGGTTCTGGTTCAGGCCGACCACCTGGCAAAGGCGGCGCTCCAGCGGGCCGTCGGTGGTCAGGGCTTCATTCCTCGAACCATGGATTCTAATGTCGTCTGGCCCCGGAACGCCTGCAACATCAGCAGCATGAGTAGACTACCGACGCCGTAGCGATGAGTGTGTATGACTCAGATTTAGTGCTTGACAACCACTCACTCGCTGCCTATTATCTCGGCGTACAAGCACCCCACCGAGGGGTCTGCGACGGAGGAAGACTGCAATGGCAAAGGTAGTCGGGATCGATCTGGGGACGACGAACTCGGTGGTGGCGGTGTTGGAGGGGAGCAACGGGACAGTGATCCCGAACTCCGAGGGTGGTCGGACGACGCCGTCGGTGGTGGGTTTCGGGAAGG
>JBFWVE010000004.1:0-573197 GCA_050246895.1 Vicinamibacteria bacterium
CGGGAGTTGCACGACGCGGAGCACCCCGAGCCTCGCGAGCCGGGAATCCGTTGTTACCCCTGTCTCAGAGCCGACTGCCGCCGTTCAGGCTCTGCTTCCCAGCCATCCGTTCCCGTACGCAGAACACTGGAGTTAAGCTGCGAAGCTCCAATCGTGCCAGGCTTCGTCAGCTTCAACTCCTTGTTAGGCGGCGCCTCGCCACGAGCGCACCCACCCGAGGTAGTGCTCCGTGCCTTCCGCCGCTGCCGACGTCTCCTGGAACATGTAGCCACGACGCTCGTGGAGACAACCCCAGACGTGGCAGTGCATCCGGATGCCACCTGGACCGATCGCCGGCGCCACTACGTGGCAGGACGCGGGGGCGGGTTCATCTGTCGCACGGAATACTAGCGCGTCGACAGGCATACCGGAGCCCGAGAGCCTCGCCGCGATGCCCTCGGCGGTGGGTCGTACCAACTCCTCAGCCGAATCGTAGACTGGCTGCGTCTGGATTGTCAGAGTAAGGCGTGTGGTGGTCTGAACCTGGTAGCAGAGGTACCCGAGCACTCCCCCGGGTGGCTCGGTACGCGTCTTTAGCCAGAGCCAGTCGGGTCCCGGTGCGTCGATCGCGCAAAACGCGTTGGGCGGGCGAAGTGTGAGGCCGGCACACTCATCTACCGGAGCGACTTGCCACTTGTCGCGCAGATGGGCAGGGACTCGTTCGTCCTGCGCTCCGAATCGCCACAGCCGGTCTAGGATTCGCACGCTAGCCTCGCGCCTCCTGCATAAGTCCGCCTAACACACGGATAAGCTGCAAAACCCCCGGTGCTCGCCGAAGGGCGAGCACGCGACGCCGAAGGCGGCGCGAGGGGGTTTTGTCAGCTTCATCCGATTGTTCGACCGCGCCCTCCGCCCAGGCGAACGTTGCTCCAATCGTGCGGGTACGCCAAGCCTACACACTAGGGTCCGCTTCTCGCGTCCACGAACCGCCCACGAAGTCGCGTCTAGCCACCCAGCCGGGTGATAGGTCAGCAATGCCTGCAAGTGTGGGATCTATGCCGATGGCTGTCTTCATGCCAATCACACGGCCGTCGGTCGCTTCGAAATGATCACCTTCGAGAAACGCCCAGGAATCGTCTTCGGAGTAGTGCACAACAAGCAGGATCGGCGATCCGTCAAGAACGGCTGCGCTTGTGATGGCAGCGACATCGGGAGCCTGATCGAATGGCCAGTCGTCCATCGGTCGATCCTAGCCGGCGTCGCGAGCGTCGGTCGAACACCAAGGATCAGCTGCGAAGCGCGACTCAATAAGGCTGGGCCGCGAAGCGGCCCCACCTACAGTAGTTGCCCCGCGCTTCGTCAGCTGCATCCGCTCGTTGTGCAGCGCCTTCGGGGATGGTGGCGCCAGCGAGCTAGTCGGGCAGGTACAGCGCATGCGTAACATAGCCGTCGACAATCGTGAGCATGACATAGTCGGTCGTCGAAGGGTCACACACGCATCGATAGCTCACGGCGCCTTCGCTCGGCCGATAGGGCGGCGCATCGTCGAAGCCAGCCAGCATCCGGTCCGCGAAGGCTGCCGAGGTTCCAGGCCAGACAGCCCACGAGGCGACGTAGAAGCGCTTGCCGCAAGTAGTAGGCACAAGCGGGAGGAGGCATGCGCCGCACCACAAGACCACGATGCCCAGGCTCACCGAGCGGCGATCGAGAAACCCCGAGCGCCCGAGGAGCCATAGGGCAACCGTTAGCGCAGCGGTGGCAGCCAGAACCGGAACGTACGTGAAGGTCAGGAAGAGCCCAACGCTGTCCAGGAGCAGCAGTACCGCCAGCCATGCTGTTACCAGCAAGTACAGTGGCGATCCGGCGAGGCGAGGCCGACCCGTCCATTCCGCCTTCAGGGATGCCCTAAGCGTCTGCACAACACCTAGTCAACTGAAAAGATAGTTCCGTTGGTACTGCGAGCGAATCGGTAAGTAGCTGACCAGACGTGTGAACGGCGGAACCTCTCTGGGGGCTTGAAGCGTTCGCTAAACAGTGTAGCGCCGTTAGGCCAATTGGGCTGTATCGAAGCGAAGCATCGACAGCCCGTCATCGGGCCGGCGTGGAGAACCGGCGCATTAGTCCGACCAGCATCGAGACGATGCGGATCAGCAGCGACCGCGCACGGCGGTGGTCGGCCGGGCTGACGAGGCCACGGGCCAGGAGCAGGTCGAGCGCGGCCCCGGACTCACTGGCCGACCCTCGGGCAATGGAGAAGAAGTGGCATTTCTCGGCCGGCGACGTCCGTCCGGCACCCTCGGCCGTGTTCAAACAGATGCTGACGGAGGCGCGGTCGAGCTGGTCGCGCAGCGCGCCAAGGCCCTTGCCTCGGCAAAGGCGCGCGGCGAGCTGCTGGAATTCGAGCGACACGCGATAAGCGTCGAGCCGGTCGTGCTCGAGCCAGGCGTCGGGCCGCGGCTCGCGACCGTGAGGTGGCAACGGGCAAGGGCGGACGGAAGCGGCGGACGCGCCGGCAGGAGCAGCGAACGCGCCGGTGGGAGTGGCGGACGCACCGGCGGGAGCGGTGCCCCCTGCGGGACCGGCGTCGGGCTGTGCCATCTGGGAACCTCCGTTCGGGCCGGCGAGGGCCGGCCTCTCACGAAGGTGGAGGCCGGCCCGAGCGGAACGAAGGTCACAGCAAGGCCAGTGACGCCCCGCGCAAGAGCCAGGCAGGCGCCGTGACGCCGCGCAAGCCAGATCGGTTCGCCGGTTTGTGCCCGCGCGGCGGCGCGGTGCGTGCAGCGGGGCTATTTAGGGCGTCGCCGCCGTTCCGTTCACGTGGACGTTCACGTTGACGTTCACGTCCGTGAAGCCGGCCGCCCCTAAGCGAGCCCCCACTGCCACAGCATGAACGCGTAATCGAACGCCGTCTCCCGCAGCGCGTCGTAGCGGCCGGAGGCTCCGCCGTGGCCGGCGCCCATGTTGGTCTTCAGCAGCAGCGGATTCGAGTCGGTCTTCAGCGTGCGCAGCTTCGCCACGTACTTGGCAGGCTCCCAGTACATCACCTGCGAGTCGTTGAGGCTCGTCTTCACCAGCATCGCGGGGTAGTCCTGGCGCTGCAGGTTGCTGTACGGGCAGTACGCGCGCATGCGGCGGTAGTCGGCCTCGAGCTTGGGGTTTCCCCACTCCTCGTACTCTCCGACGGTCAAAGGCAGCGTCTCGTCGAGCATGGTGTTGATCACGTCGACGAAGGGAACCTTGGACACGATCGCCTTGAAGAGACCCGGTCCCAGGTTGGCGACGGCCCCCATCAGCAGCCCGCCCGCGCTGCCTCCCTCGGCGATCAGGCGGTCGTGGGAGGTGTATCCCTCCACCACGAGGTGCTCGGCCGCCACCATGAAGTCGGTGAAGCTGTTGATCTTGTTGGCGAGCCGTCCGGCGTCGTGCCAGGCCTTGCCCATCTCTCCACCGCCGCGGACGTGAGCGATCGCGAACACCACGCCGCGGTCGAGCAGGCTGACGCGGTTCGACGAGAAGCTGATCGGCATCGGGTAGCCGTAGGAGCCGTAGCCGTAGAGAAAGCCCGGCGCGCGCCCGTCGCGCTCGAAGCCCACCCGGTACACGAGCGAGATCGGGATCCGGACGCCATCCAGCGCGGTCGCCCAGACGCGCTCGGAGCGGTAGGCCGAGGCGTCGTAGCCGCCGAGCACGGGCTGCTGCTTCAGGAGCGCCGCGCTGCGGCCGTCCATGTCGTAGTCGAAGACCGAGCTGGGCGTGACGAGCGACTGGTAGGCGTAGCGCAGCAGGCGGCTGTCGAACTCGGCGTTCGGGCCCGCGAACGCGGAGTACACGGGCTCCGGGAAGGCCAGGCGATGGCTCTCGCCGGAGCGCAGGTCGGTGATGCGCATCTGCGGCAGTCCGTCCTCGCGCTCGTAGAGGACGCAGTGGTTCCTGAAGAGATCGACGCCCTCGAGCATCACGTCGGCCCTGTGGGGCGTCAGCTCGACCCAGCTCGAACGGTCCGGCGAGGCGACGGGCGCCTTCACCAGCCGGAAGTTGCGCCCGGTGTCGTTCGCGCGGATGTAGAAGTGCTCGCCGTGGTGGTCGAGGTCGTATTCCTGCTCGGGCACGCGCGGGGCGACGAGCCGCCATTGGCCGAGGGGCTCCGCGGCGCGCAGCACCCGCGCCTCGGACGTGGTCAGGCTCGAGATGCCGAGCACCAGCCACTCGCGGCTGCGGGTGCGGCCGACGCCGACGTTGAAGGCGAGGTCGGGCTCCTCGTAGACGAGGTCGTGCGCGGCCTCTCCGATCTCGTGCCGGAAGAGCCTGTACTGCCGCTTGGTCGATTCCTCCTCGACCGAGTAGAAGAGCGTGCGGTCGTCCGCGGCCCACTCCACGGAACCCACCTTCTCCGCCACCTTCTCGATCAAAGCGCCGGTCTCGAGGTCCTTCACGAAGAGCGTGTACTGGCGGAAGCCGGTGTCGTCGGTGGTGTAGGCCAGGCGCCGCGCGTCGTCGGAGACGGCAAAGTCGCCGAGCGCCATGAAGCTCTTGCCTTCCGCCAGCAGGTTGAGATCGAGGATCACCCGCTCCTCGGCCTCGAGCGAGCGGTGCTTGCGGCAGTAGATCGGGTACTGCCGGCCCTGCTCGGTGCGCGAGTAGTAGAAGTGCGCGCCCTGCCGCCAGGGGACGCTCATGTCGGTCTCCTGGATGCGGCCGAGCATCTCGGCGTACAGCGCCTCCTGCAGGGCCGCGCGCGGCTGCATCAGCGAGTCCGCCCAGGCGTTCTCGGCCTCGAGGTAGGCGGTCACCTCGGGCGCGTCCTTGTCGCGCAGCCACGCGTAGTCGTCCACGCGCTCCTCGCCGTGCACGACGCTGCGCACCGGCCGCCTCTCGGCGGCGGGCGGGCCGCTCAACCCGCCTCCGGGGCGCCGTCCCAGAGCCAGGCGGCCCCGCGGACGCCCGACGAGTCGCCGTGCCGCGGGGGCGCGATGCGGGTCGAGAGCGTGTCGCTGAAGGCCCAGCGCGAGAGCAGCGGCGGCAGGTTGCGATAGAGCCGCGTGAGGTTCGACAGGCCGCCGCCCAGCACGATCACGTCGGGGTCGAGCAGGTTGACGACCGAGGCCAGGCCGCGCGCGAGCCGGCTCTCGTAGCGCGCGAGCGTCGCCTCGCAGTCGGAGTCCCCGGCCTGCGCCCGGGCGTCGATCGCGGTCGGGTCCAGCCGCTCGCCGTTGCAGCGCGCGTGGTCCGCGCTCAGGCCCGGTCCCGAGGTGAAGGTCTCGATGCAGCCGCGCTTGCCGCAGTAGCACTCCGGACCGGGCCACTCCTCGGCCTCGGGCCAGGGCAGCGGGTTGTGGCCCCACTCACCGGCGATGGCGTTGGGCCCGGTCAGCGGCCGCCCGTGCAGGACGACGCCCCCGCCCGTGCCCGTGCCGAGGATCACGCCGAAGACGCTCTCGGCGCCGGCGGCCGCTCCGTCGGTGGCTTCCGACAGCGCCAGGCAGTTGGCGTCGTTGGCGAAACGCAGCGGGCGCTCGAGGATGCGCTCGAGATCGGCGCGCAGGTCGCGGCCGTTCAGCCAGGTCGAGTTCGCGTTCTTGACGAGGCCGCTCGCGGGCGAGATCGCCCCCGGCATGCCGACGCCGACGCTGCCGCGCGCCCCGACCCCGCTCTCGATCTCGAGCACGAGCCCGGCGATCGCCGCGAGCGTGCCGTCGTAGTCGCCGCAGGGCGTCGCGACGCGCCGCCGCGCTCGCTCGGCGCCGGAGACGTCGATCCCGATCGCCTCGATCTTGGTGCCGCCGAGATCGATCCCGATCCGCAGGCCGGGGACGCTCGGGTTCATGGCAGCGCCTCGATCAGCAGCGTCGTCGCCGGGCGCAGCTCGCCGGACGGCCCGGGGCCGCGCCGCACGTAGACGATCGCGACGTACGAGCCCGGGCCGGCGTCGAGCGGGAACTGCGCGAAGAAGCTGCCGTCCTTGCGCAGCTCGAAGTCGGGCCGCTCGCCGCCCAGCAGCACGAAGCCGCGCGGCGGGCCCGGCCAGAGCTGCTTCACGAGCGGCGGAAAGCCGTACGACCCGCCGCGGCGCGGGTCGTCGCGGTCGAGGGGCCGCGGCGGCGGCTCCTGGCGGATCTCGACGAGCGCGACCTCGAGCCCCGGCAGCGGCTTGCCGCCCACGATCGCCAGCGAGCCCGCCCGCAACCGCTGGCCGGGCAGCGCCAGCCACTCGAAGGCGACCCGCGAGAACTCCTGCGTCAGCCGCACTTCTCCGGCGGCGACGCCCACGCCGATGCCGACGTGGTCGAGCTCGCGGTCGAGGATGGTGCGGCGATGGCCGTCGTCCGGCGGGCGCTCGGCCATCATGGTCGCGTGGCTCGCGAGCAGGATCTCCGCGAGCGGGCGGTCCAGCGCGCCGCTGCTGACGCCGTAGGCCGCCACGTTCTGCACATGGTAGTCGACGCCCCCTCCGCGCCCCCAGCGCACGTACGGCGCGCGGCCCGCGGCGTCGAAGTGCGCGCTGATGCCGGTGAGGACGGCGTCCAGGCAGAAGGCGTCCCCGATCCGCGAGGCGAGCGGATCATAGACGACGGGCGGCACGCCGTGCTCGGCGCGGTCGCGGTTGATGCGCTCGACGAGCCGCAGGCGCAGCTCGAGCCGCCGGTCGCTCGGGTCGGCGGCGTGACGGTCGGCGCCCCGCAGCGCCAGCGGGTAGGGGGCTGGCGGCAGCGGCGGCGGCGCGGACCCCGGCCTCACGCAGCCGCCGGCGAGCAGGCACAGCGCGAGAGCGCGAGAGCGCCGGATCACGCCCGAATCAGAACACAGGCGCGTCCCGTGTAAAGTCGTGGTCCGACCGAAAGGAGCCCTGCATGTTCCGCCTCGCGGCCACCGCGTCGTTCTGCCTGCTCGTCCTCTCGAGCGCGGGCCCGACGCACGCCGGCCACTCCGTGACGCTGGCGATCGCACCTGGCCTCGTGGCGGACGCCCCGCAGACGCGCCTCGGCGACGACCTGGTCGTGCGGCCCCTGCGCGACGGCTTCTGGCTGCACGCCTCGGCGAGCGCCGACGGCATCGACGCGAGCGGCCTGCTGGCCCCGCTGCGCGGCGGCGGCGTGCTGCTGGTGGACACACCCTGGACGGACGCGCAGACCGAGCGGCTGCTCGACTGGGCGGCGGAGCGTCTCGGGGGCGTGAGGGACGCGATCGTGACCCACAGCCACGCCGACCGCATGGGTGGCATCGCCGCCCTGCGCAAGCGCGGCGTGCGAGCGCTCGCGCTCGACCTGACCGCGGCGAAGGCCGCGGCGGAGGGCCTGCCGATTCCGGACGTGCTGCTCAGGGCCGCGGAGCGCGTGAAGCTGGACCCGCGGGGCTTCGAGGCGTTCTACCCGGGCGCCGGGCACACGGTCGACAACCTGGTCGTCGCGTTCCCTGAAGCCGGCATCGTCCACGGCGGCTGCCTGCTGAAGTCCGAGGATGCGCAGGACCAGGGCTACGTCGCGGAGTCGATGCTCGGCGACTGGCCGGCCGCGGTCGAGGCCGTCGCCGAACGCTATCCGAAGGCCGACGTCGTGGTGCCCGGACACGGCACCGTCGGCGGCCGCGCGGCCTTCTCGCGCACGCTCGAGATCGTGCGCGCGGCGCGGGCCGCCGAGGCGCCGCGCAAGGGCGGGGTGCACGAAGCCGTGCCGGCGGCGCCCGATGCGAAAGCGCGCTGGCTGTTCTACCTGCACGGCGCCATCGTCGAGCGCGAGGGCCGCAAGGCCGTGAGCCCGGACTTCGGACCCTACGAGTACGACGCGATCCTGGCGGCGCTCGCCGCGCGCGGCTTCGAGGTCGTCTCGCAGGTCCGCACGCCCGGTTCCGGCACGGCGTTCGTCTCCCGCCTGGTCGACGAGGTCGGGCGCCTGCGCGAGGCCGGCGTGCCCGCCGAGCGCATCGCGCTCGCTGGAGCCTCGCGCGGCGGCGCGCTCGCGCTCGAGGCCGCGGCGCGCCTCTCGCATCCCGGCCTCTCGGTCGTGGTGATCTCGGGCTGCGGGCCGCAGACGCTGGCGAACGCGCCGAAGCTGCGCGGGCGCGTGCTGTCGATCCGTGACGAGCCCGACCGCTTCGATCCGACCTGCGCGCCGCTGTTCGCGGCGGCCGCGGCCCTCAGCGCCTCGCGTGAAGACGTGCTCCACCTCGGGCTCGACCACGGCCTGCTGTTCCGGCCGCGCGCCGAGTGGCTCGACCCTCTCGAGCGCTGGACGAAGGGAGCCTCCGGCCTCAGACCTTGAGGTGCAGGCCGCGCCGGTCCATCCAGAGCAGGACCAGGTACCAGCAGGCGATGTTGGCGATCGCGAAGGCGAGCGAGGCGTCCTTCGGGGCGAGCCAGGACGCGAAGAGCGTCTCGTGGAGGAGCGCCTGCAGCGACTTGTCCCCGAGCTTCACGATCGCGAGCAGCTTGGCCACCAGGCCCGAAGCCACGAACACGAAGATCGCGTTCGTCCCGTAGACGACGGCCGGGCCCGTCCAGCGCCGCCGGCCGAGCACGTCCGCCAGCAGGTAGACCACGCCGAAGCAGGCCGCCGCCAGGCCGCCGGTCAGCAGGACGTACGAGGACGTCCACAGGCTCTTGTTGATCGGGAAGCTCTCGCCCCAGGCAAGGCCGGCGGCGGTCAGCACGAGGCCGCCGCCGAGCATTCCGAGGGCCTTCCGCATCGGCTCGCGCTTGCCGCGCATCCAGACGCCGGCCAGCAGCCCGAGCAGCGTCGTCGCGATCGCGGGCAGCGTGGAGAGCAGGCCCTCGGGATCCCAGGTCTTCGTCTGCCTCCACATGTGGCCGCTCAGGAAGGTGCGGTCCACGTACGCGGAGAGGTTGGTTCCGGGGTCGAGGTTGGGCGCGCCGCCGTCAGGCAGCGGCAGTTGCGTCATCAGCAGCCAGTAGCCGGCGAGCAGGGCCGCGCAGGCGACGGCCTGCCCGACGGCGCCGAGGACGCGGCGCAGCAGGAAGGCCGCGAGGTAGCAGAGCGCGATTCGCTGCAGCACGCCGGGGATGCGCAGCGTCCCGAGGTTGAAGAACGGGAAGGCGGCCATGAACAGGCCGAGGCCGAAGAGCACCGCCGTGCGGCGCAGCGCCTGACGCAGGCTCGACTTGCTCGAGAAGTGGATCGAGATCCCGACCATGAACAGGAAGAACGGGAAGATCAGGTCGGTCGGCGTCCAGCCGTGCCACTCCGCGTGCGCGAGCGGCCAATAGATGGCCCCCCAGCTGCCGGGGTTGTTGACCAGGATCATCGAGGCGATCGTCAGGCCGCGGAACGCGTCGAGCGAGACGAGACGGCCCGGGATCGAGGCCATGTGACGCCGGCGCGGACTATACACCCCGGCCGCGAGCCCCTATGCTCTGTCGCCGCGCCCATGCCGAGCTTCGACCCCAACGCCGCCGCCGGCTGCGACGGCGTCTACGGCCTGCCCCACGCGCCCGAGGACGCGGGCGTCGTGATCGTGCCCGTGCCCTGGGAAGCGACCGTCTCCTACGGCGCCGGCACCGCCGACGCGCCCGCCGCCGTGCTGCAGGCCAGCCGCCAGGTCGACCTCTTCGATCGCGAGACGGGGCGCCCCTACGAGGCGGGTATCGCGATGCTGCCGCTGCCCGCGGAGGTGCGCGAGTGGAGCGACCGCGCCCGGAGCTTCGCCATCCCCGTGATCGAGGCTGGCGGCCCGGGCCGGCAGCCGGGCCTCGCGGCCGCCGTCGCCGAGGTGGACCGGCTCTCGGGCCTGATGAACGGCTGGGTCGAGGCGCGCGTCGCCGAGCAGCTCGAGCGCGGGCGGCTGGTGGGCGTGCTGGGCGGCGACCACTCGGTCCCGCTCGGCGCGATCCGCGCCGTGGCGGCGCGCCACCCGGGCCTGGGCATCCTGCACGTGGACGCTCACGCCGACCTGCGCGAGGCCTACGAGGGCTTCCGCTACTCGCACGCCTCGATCATGTGGAACGTGCTGCGCGAGCTGCCGGACGTCGCCCGCATCGTGCAGGTCGGCGTGCGGGACCTGTGCGACGCCGAGGACGCGCTGATCCGCGCGGAGCCCGCGCGCCTGCGCACCTACTTCGACGCGGACCTGCGCCGGCAGCTTCAGGACGGCGACCGCTTCGCGCGTCTCGCGGGCCGCGCGGTCGCCGACCTGCCGCGCGAGGTGTACCTCTCGTTCGACGTCGACGGGCTCGACCCGGCGCTGTGTCCGCACACGGGCACGCCGGTCGCCGGCGGCCTGAGCTTCGCCGAGGCCTGCGGGCTGCTGCGCGCCGTGGTCGAGAGCGGCCGGCGCATCGTCGGCTTCGACCTCGTCGAGGTGGCGCCCGACCCCGCGGGCGTCTCGCAGTGGGACGCCAACGTCGCGGCGCGCGTGCTGTACAAGGAAATCGGGTTCGCGCTGCTCTCGCGGCGCGCGTAGCACGAGGGTGCCCACACCCGCGCCGGACCCGCGCTTCCGGATGCTCGAGCCGGTTCGCCATCCGCTCGCGCACCTGCCCAGCCTGCTGGTCTTCGCGGCCGTGCTCGGCGCCGCCGATGCGGTCCTCGCGCTGACGGCCTGGGCCTCGCCCGGGCTGACGGCCCTCGAGTCGCTGCTGGCGCTGCCCTGGGCCTGGACCGTGCTGCGGCTGGAGGGGCTCGATCGCCGGCGCCGCGCGCTCCACCTGCTGCACCTCGTGACGATCGCGCTGTTGCTGGCCTGCCTCGCCGCCAAGTGGCACGTGCTGCTGCAGCCGGTCCCGGCCGAGGGCATCCACGCCTACCGGACGTACACGGTGGCGGCCGCGCTGCTGGCGATCGTCGGGCTGGTGGGGCGCGGCAGCCGCCTCGGGCGGCTGGTGCTGGCGATCGCCGAGCAGCCGGCGCGGCTGATGCTGCTCTCCTTCGGCGGAGCGGCGCTGCTCGGCGGCTTCGTGCTGACGCTGCCCGTCTCGCTGCGCTCGCTGGGCGCCGCGAGCATCGTCGACGGGCTGTTCACGGCGACCAGCGCCGTCTGCGTGACCGGGCTGGTGGTCAACGACATCGCCACGACCTACACCAGCTTCGGCCAGGGCGTGATCCTGCTGCTGATCCAGGCCGGCGGCCTCGGCATCATGGTGCTCTCGACGTTCTTCGTGATCGTGACGGGCCAGCGGCTGCGCGTGCGCTCGAGCGCGGTGCTGGCCGAGACGATCGACGCCGAGAGCCTCGCCAGCCTGCGCCGCGCGATCGTCGGCATCGTGCTCACCACCTTCGCCCTCGAGGCGGCCGGCGCCGCCCTGCTCTATCTCGCCTTCCTGCGCTACCCGGGGATCGCGCTCGCTGCCGGCGCCGCGAGCCCGCTGTCGGGAGCCGGCGGCCACCTGTGGGCGTCCGTCTTCCACGCGGTGAGCGCGTTCTGCAACGCCGGCTTCAGCCTGTTCCCGAGCAGCCTGATGCCGCTGGTGGCGGACCCCTGGGTCAACCTGATCGTGATGGGCCTGATCCTGCTGGGCGGTATCGGCTTCCCGGTGCTCGACGAGCTGCGCGGCAGGCTGCGGGAGCGTGCCCGTGGCGAGCGGCCGCCGCGGCTGTCGCTGCACGCCCGCACGGCGCTCGCGACCAGCGTGGCGCTGGTCTTCGGCCTCGCCGCCGTGCTGCTGAGCCTGGAGCACGCCGGCGCTTTCGGCCACCTCTCGTGGCCCGAGAAGCTGCTGGCGGCCGTCTTCAAGTCGGTCACCACCCGCACCGCCGGCTTCAACACCGTCGACACCGGGGCGCTCGCGCCGGCGTCGCTGTTCCTGATCTGCGCCGTGATGTTCGTGGGCGCCTCGCCCGGCTCGACGGGCGGCGGCATCAAGACGACGACGCTGGCGACGCTGGTGGCGACGCTGCGGGCGATCCTGCGTGGGGAGTCGCAGGCGCGCATCTTCGACCGCGCGCTCGGCGAGGCGACCACCCGGCGCGCGATTGGCGTCGCCTTCCTGAGCGGCGTGCTGGTCGCCTTCTTCGCCTTCCTGCTGCTGATCGCCGAGAATGGAGACCCGCTCGGGCTGGCCTTCGAGGCGATGAGCGCCTTCGCGACCGTGGGCCTGTCGACCGGCATCACGGGCTCGCTCAGCGTGCCGGGGAGGCTGGTGCTGATCCTGACGATGCTGATCGGGCGCATCGGGCCGCTCACGCTGGCGCTGGCGCTCGCCGGCCGCGGCCGCGCCGCGGCGGTGGGGCGGCCCGAGGAGCGCCTGCTGATCGGCTGAGACGGCGGCGGGGGAGGAGGACGAGCGTGGCGCTCAAGGGCAAGCGCGTGCTGGTGATCGGGCTCGGGCGCTTCGGCACGGCGCTGGTCGAGACGCTCTGGCGCGGCCGCGCCGAAGTGGTGGCGGTCGACCCGCGGCCGGAGGCCGTGGAGAACGTCAAGGACCGAACCAGCCACGCGTTCGTCGGCGACGGCACGAGCGTGCGAGTGCTGGAGGGCGTCGGCGCAGCGGAAATGGACGCCGCTGTCGTCACCTTCGGCATGAGCTTCGAGTCGATGGTGCTGTCGGTCGCCAGCCTGGCGCGGATGGGCCTGCCCTACATCATGGCCCGCGCCGAGACCCCGCGGCAGGCGGAGATCCTGCGCACGGTGGGCGCCACGCGCGTCGTCCAGCTCGAGGCCGAGATGGGGCAGCGCATCGGGCGAGACCTGCTGACGCCCGTCGCCGCGCAACTGCTCGACCTGATCGACGACTACCGGGTGGTGGCCTGGGTGGCGCGCGGCGAGCTCGTCGGCCGCACGCTGGCCGAAGCCGAGCTGCGCCGGCGCTACGAGCTGACCGTGCTCGGCGTGAGGCGGCAGGTGTCGGCCGGCGAGGCGCAGCCCCGCCTGCTGGTGCCGGGGTCCGACTACGTGATCCGCGAAGGCGACACGCTGCTGCTCGTCGGCGAAGACCAGCGTGTCAGCGAGTTCTTCGCCCGCCACGCCCGCGCGGACTAGCCCTTCCGCAGCGACGCCATCATGCGCTTCGCCTCCGCGCGCTCGAGGTGCGCCAGGCCCGCGAACTGCTGGCCCGAGAACAGCGCTTCCGCGCCGTCGAGTGTCACCAGGTCGCCCGTCTGGTACGGGCTCGCGCCGCTCATCAGGTACGCGACCAGGTTGGTCAGCTCCCAGTGCTCGCCGAAGCGCCGCGAGGGGATGCGCCGCTTCGCCTGCTCCTCGAGCTCCGAGCCCGGCAGCAGCCGGCTGAAGGCCCCCTCGGTCGGGAACGGACCGGGCGCCAGCGCGTTCAGGCGGATGCCGTAGCTGGCCCACTCGACCGCCAGCGAGCGCGTCATTGCGAGTACCCCGGCCTTGGCGCACGCCGAAGGCAGCACGAAGGCCGAGCCGCTGGTGACGTAGGTCGTCACGATCGACAGCACCTCGCCCGGCTGCTTGCGCTCGATCAGGCGCCGGCCCAGCTCGCGCGTGCAGTGGAACGAGCCGTGGAGCACGATGCGCACCACGGCGTCGAAGGCGTTCGGCGACAGCTCCTCGGACGCCGCCAGGAAGTTGCCGGCGGCGTTGTTCACCAACTGGTTGATCGGGCCCAGCTCCGTCTCGAGCGCGTCGAAGGCGAGCTTCACCGCAGAAGCGTCGCGGACGTCGCAGGGCGCGCAGGCTGCCGTGCCGCCCGCGGCGCGGATCTCCGCGACCACGTCCTGCGGGGGCTGCGGGCGGCGGCCGACGACGGCCACGCGCGCGCCGAGCCCCGCGAGGCGCAGCGCCATCGAGCGGCCGAGACCGCTGCCGCCCCCGGTGATCAGCGTGGTCTTTCCGGCGAGCAGGTCCTTGCGGAAGGGCTCGAGCATCCTGGTCCTCCTTCGAAGCGGCGCGCTAGCATACGCCCCCGTCTCCGGCCGCCTTTGCAGGGCCGGTCGCGGACGGCACGGGTCTTCGAATGGAGGGCGCGCATGGGGCAACGACCGACGGCGCTGGTGACGGGGGCCTCGCTGGGAATCGGCCTCGAGCTGGCGCGCGAGCTGGCCCGGGACGGCCACGACCTGGTGCTGCTCGCGCGTTCGCGCGAGGCGCTCCTCGGCCTGGCGCGCGAGCTGGAAACGGCCCACGGTGTCGCCGCCCGCGTGCTGGTCGCCGATCTCGCGCGCCCCGAGGCCTGCGCGGAGGTCGCGCGCCAGCTCGGCGAGCAGGGCGTCGCGATCGACGTGCTCGTCAACAACGCGGGCTTCGGCAGCTACGGGCCGTTCGCGCAGAGCGACCTCGCGCGTGAGCTCGAGATGATCCAGGTCAACGTGGCGGCCCTGGTGGAGCTGACGCGCCTGCTGCTACCCGGCATGCTGGAGCGGCGCCGCGGCGGGATCCTGAACGTCGCCTCGACCGCGGCTTTTCAGCCGGGGCCGCTGATGGCGGTGTATTACGCGACGAAGGCCTTCGTGCTCTCGTTCTCGGACGCGCTCCGCGACGAGCTGCGGGGCAGCGGCGTGCGCGTCACGGCGCTCTGCCCGGGACCCACCGCCACCGGCTTCCAGGCCGCCGCCGGCATGACGCAGTCGCGACTGGTGTCGGTGCCGACCATGCTGCAGGACGCGGCGAGCGTGGCGCGCGCCGGCTACGCCGGCCTGCGAACGAATCGCGGCATCGTGGTGCCGGGCTTCGCCAACGCCGCGGGCTCGGTGCTCGTTCGGCTGCTGCCGCGCGCCTGGGCCGCCGCCTTCGTGCGCGCCATCCAGGAGCGCCGTTCACGTTGACCTTGCCGTTCACGTTCACGTTGCCGTTCACGTTCACGTCCGTGCAGCCGGCCGTCCCCCCCTTTAGCGCGGCGGCAGGCACTCCGCGGCGAGCGTCGCGGCGCGCTCGGCGCCGACGAACGCCACCAGGCCCTTGCGGATCGTCTCGCGCAGCTCCGACGCCTTGGGTTCCGGGACCGCTTCCGCTCCCAGCAGATCGTGCTTGGCGAGCAGGTGGCGAGCCACCGCATCCGCCGTCATGGCGCCCAGGTGCGGCGAGAGGATGTCCGTCATGCGCTTCGCGAGGTCCACGGCGCCCCGCACCCTAGCACGCCGGCCTCGCGTTCACGAGACGCGCACCCGTTCGGCTAGCGGCCGCCTCCGGGGCCGCCAGCCCGAAAGCGATCCGAGCGGAAGAGCACGGCGAGGATCGCGACGTAGGTGGCGTACTCGAGCGCCATGCTGCCGTAGTGGCCGAGGTAGAGGAGGTTCTCGACGGCGCAGAGAGCGGCCATCGCGCCGTAGCACGCCGCCATCGCCGCCGGCGTCCGCCTCCAGCGCGCGGCGAATCCTGCGACGAGCACGCAGGCCGCCGTCAGCACGAAGAGCCACTGCAGGAGCAGCACCGGCCGCGGCAACCACGGGTCGCTGATGCGGGGCCAGGGAACCGGCAGGCCGAGCCATTCCGCCAGCCCGACGACGGCCCAGCCGGCCAGTCCCAGGTGGACCGGGACGAGCGCCGCGAGGATCAGCCGCAACTAGCCCCCGGCTCGCTTCGACTTCAGCCCTCGGGCCGTCAGCGCCCGCTCGACCGCGTCGCGGTGGTCGCCCTGCAGCTCCAGAGCGCCGTCCTTCAGCGTGCCGCCCGCGCCGCAAGCGGTCTTCAGCTCGCGCGCGAGGGCGAGGAGCGACTGCTCGTTGCCGGGTAGCCCGGTGACCACGGTCGCCAGGCGTCCCGACGCGCGGCGCTCGAGCCGCAGCCGGATGCCAGGGCCGGCAGGCTGGGCCTGCGCGGGCCGTCGCTGCTTCGCCTTCTTCGGCTCCTCGGCGACGCCGGTATCGGTCGAGTACGCGAGCCGGACGTTGGGGTCTCGCGGCATGCCGCCGGATTATGCCGGATCGGCGCGGGCGGCGCGCGGGGCGCGCGCGGAGACCGCGCCCAGTGCGACCGCCACGCAGACCGCCAGCGCTGAGAGCGAGAGCCCTCTCGCCTTACCCCGGGGTCGTGGAGCCCGGCCGGCGTCGTGTTAAGATCCGCGGCCGGATGGCGAACCGAGGACGTGCAACCTTCGCGAAGCGGCAGCGGGAGATCGCCCGGCAGGAGCGAGCCCGCGAGAAGGCCGCGAAGCGCGTGGAGCGCAAGACGACCTGGGTGAAGCCGGACCGCGAGGGCGAGGTCGATCCCGACATCGCCGGCATCGTGCCCGGTCCCCAGCCGCTGCCCTACGACCTGCCGGAGGAAGAGGTCCCCGCTGCCGAAGAGGGCGGCGACGAGGACGAGCAGGACGACTAGTCGCAGCCGGCGGCCCGCTCAGGCCGTCAGCACCTCCACTCCGCCTTCGCCGACGTAGATCGTGTGCTCGGCCTGCGCCACCATGTGGCCGGCCGCCTCGATCAGCGGCGGATAGGCCGCCAGCCAGCCCCGCGTCCAGAGCGCCCGCAGCGTGTCGTCGACCCGCTGCCGCGGCAGGCCGCCCAGCTGGCGGCGGCCGAAGGGCAGCCCCTGGAAGGCGCGGATCGCTTCGAAGACCTCGGCGTCGAGCCCGGGAGCCCACTCGCGCTGCGGTGGCACGCGGAAGACCTCCGCAGTGTCGCCCTCGCGCACCTCGCCCGGGCCGTCGGTGGCGAACGGCTCGATCGCCACGACCATTCCCTGGCGCAGCACCCCGCTCGCGCCTTCGACGACGCTGTTGGGGATCGGCGGCGGGCAATGCACGACGTAGCGGCCGACGCCATGGCCGCACAGGTTCTTCATCGAGCGCAGGCCGCGGCCCTCGATCTCGCGCGCGATCGCCTGCGAGAGCCGCTCGATCGGCACGTCGGGCCCGGCCGTTCCGATCGCCGCTCCGAGCGCCGCGACGGCCGCCTCGACCAGCGGGCGGTTGCTCGGCGCGTCGCCGACGTTGACGGTGGTCGCGGTGTCCACCACGTGGCCTTCGAGGTGGACGCCGAGATCGAGCTTGGCGAGGTCGCCGTCCCCGTACAGGTCGTGGTCGTCCGGGCCCGGGCAGTGGTGCGCGGCCACGGCGTTGCGCGAGGACTGTGTCGGAAAGGCGAGGGCGCCGCCGAGCCGCGCGATCTCGTCGTCGACGGCCTGGCAGACGTCGCGCACCTTCGCGCCGGCCACGATCAGCGCCTGGCCGAACACCCTCGCGCGCGAGGCGATGCGGCCGGCCTCGCGCAGCGCTTCGAGCTGCGTCATCCGGCCTGCTGCAGGGCCGCCACGATCTCCGCGATCTGGGCGTCCGCGCTGGCCGCGGGCAGCAGGCAGGTACCGGCGCCGCGGTGGCCGCCGCCGCCGTAGTGCGACATCAGCTCGCCCACGGCGGTGCGGCAGGTGCGGTTGAAGATCGAGTGTCCGACGGCGCAGGCCACGTGCTCGCGGCTGGGCCCCCAGTGCATGCGCACCGACACGTTCGCCTGCGGGTACAGCGTGTAGACCAGGAAGCGGTTGCCGATCGGCATCGGGGACACGCCGCGGAAGTCCGTCACAACCACGTTGGCGTCGAGCCGCGAGTGGGCGAGCGTCGCCTCGCGGAAGGCGGCGTCGCTCTCGCGGATCTTCTGCACCCGCTGCTCCACCTCGGGCTGGCGCAGGATCTCCTCGATCGGCAGCTCCTTCAGCCAGTCGATCAGCTTGCGGAAGTAGTCCTGGAACGCGCCGAGGCCGGTGCGCGGGTCGAGCGTGTAGCCGAGCAGGATGTAGCCCTGCGGGTCCATCACGTCGTCCATCGTGAGCTGCGCCGAGTCGAGGCGGTCGGTCTCCGCCAGCAGCGCCTCGTGCTTCGCGAGCCCGGGGAAGCCCCCGACGTAGTACTCGTAGACGACGCGCGCGGCCGAGGGCGCCAGCCCGTAACGGCCGTCGAACGACTCGGGCGGCGTCTCGTTGGAGCTGGTCAGCAGGTGGTGGTCGAACCACTTGCCGCAGCCGGACTGGTAGGGCAGGTTCGCCAGGATGTCGTCGTCCGAGATGAACAGCCGCCGCTCGGTGATGTCCTGGGGGTGGGCGAGCTGGACGTCGTCGATGTCCTCGCAGCTGGTGATCAGCACGGCGCAGGTGAGGCCGTCGAGATCGGCGCGGGTCACGAGTCGCATGGCAGCCGCCTCCTGAGGGATCCGAAGCAGCAACGCTAACCCAGTCGTCGCGGCGTCGTCGAGCGAGGGGGTCGCAGACGCAGCGGGTCGCGACGCCCCGTCAGGTCGCGGCGCGACCCGCGAGTGATTCCCCCCTCCCCCGTATGTGGGGAGGGGATAGGGGTGGGGGGTCGACGACGCAGGCTCGCAGCCCGTAGCTGCCGCCTGTCAGTCGTTGCCCTTGATCGAGGCGATTGGCGTCAGCTGGGTTTCGACCTCGGCGAGGCCGGCTTCCACCACCGCGCGGATCACCTCGGCCGCGGGCTTGTAACAATCCGGGGACTCGTCGATCGGCACGTTGGCGCCGGCGTTGACCAGGACGCCCAGCTGCTGCATCCGCCGGTTGGCCTGGGCCTGGCTGATCTCGCGCCGGGCCGCGCTGCGCGAGCGGCGGCGGCCGCAGCCGTGGTTGACGGAGTAGAGCGAGCGCGCGGCGCCCGGCAGCGGACGCAGCACGTACGACGAGTCGCCCATCGAGCCGGGAATCAGCACCGGATGGCCGGTCGCCTGCCAGCGCGTGCCCTGCAGCATCGGGTGCCCGGCGGGCAGCGCGCGCGTCGCGCCCTTGCGGTGGATCCACACCGGACGCGGGAACAGGTCGGGGTGGCGCTCCTCCTGCACCAGGTTGTGGCTGATCTCGTAGACCAGCTCGGGCGCCTCGCCGAAGACCTCGGCGAAGACGCCGGCCACGGCGCGCCCGATCAGCAGCCGGTTGGCGATCGCGAAGTTGCCGCCAGCGGCGACGGCGTTCCTGTAGTCGCGCCAGTGGCGCGACTCGGGCTCGAAGTAGCCGAGGTCCATCTGCCCGCGAGCGAGCCCCAGCTCCTCGGCCGCGCGCTCGAAGTAGAAGCTCGCGAGCCCGTGGCCGAAGCCGCGCGAGCCCGTGTGGAACATCACCCACAGCCGCTCGCCGTCGTGCTGCAGCTCGATGAAGTGGTTGCCGCCGCCCAGGCTGCCGAGCTGGTGCTGGCCGCGCCAGGCGCGCGACTCCTTCGGCACGTCCCAGTCGTCGTCCACCGGGATGCGGTCGCGCTCGGCCGTCCCGCGCGTCTCGCCGAGCGCCAGGGCGCCGCCGCGGATCACCTCCTGGAAGCGTGCGTCGGAAAGCGACTGGCCGCGTGAGCCGGCGCCGAGGCCCACCCGGCGCATCACGCGCTTCGAGAACTCGCGGACGGCTTCGGCGCCGGCGCGATCGCGCGGCACGCACGAGCGCAGCGCGGCGATGCCGCAGCCGATGTCGTAGCCGACGGGCCCCATCGCCAGCGTGCCGGAAGTGGCCATCACGCAGCCGACCGGCACGCCGTAGCCGACGTGGGCGTCGGGCGTGACCACGGCGTCGAGCACACCGGGGAAGGCGCGCGCGTTCAGCATCTGCGCGCCGAGGTCGTCCTCCATCTCGGCGAGCAGCTCGGGCGTCAGGAACAGGCGCAGCTCGCCGCGCTCGCTGCGCCAGCGGTAGAAGCCGGCGGGATCGCGGCGCAGCGCCGCCTTCCAGGACATCGCGGGCGTCAGCGGTAGTTGACGGCCAGCTCCGCTTCGAGGTTGCGCGCGCGGACCAGCGACTGCGAGTGGTCCGAGAAGAAGAAGTTCACCAGCTTGTTGCCCTCGCCGTACTTCTTGGCGAAGCGCAGCCACAATCCGGGGCCCTTCTCCACGTCGTAGCCGCCCTCGAACGCGTAGCGCAGGCCGACGCGGTCGGCCTGGTCCTCGTGGGTACGGCCGTAGCCGCTGCTCCAGGCGGTCGCGGCCACCATCGTGGCGAGCTGAACGCCGATGCGCTTGGCGTCGCTGTCGATCGACTCCGCCGCCGCCACCACGCCGAGCGCGCCGAGCTGGATCCAGAGCTGCTTCTTGAACTGCTTGCGCGAGTGCTCGTGGCTCGCGTGCACCAGCTCGTGGCCCACCACGATCGCGACCTCGTCGTCGTCCATCTCCTCGAGCAGCCCGCTGAACACGAAGATGGCGCCGTTCGGCGCCGCCATCGCGTTCCACTCCTCGTTCTCCACCACGTAGACGCGGAAGGCCTCGGGGTCGAGCCGCGGCGGCACCAGGTCGTCCGCGATGCGGCGCACGCGGCGCCAGTCGGGTCCGCTCTCGATCAGCCGGCCGTAGTCGTGCGCCATCCGGCCGCGATCGTCCTCGTCGTACACGCGGCGCATCTTGCGGAACTTCTCCTCCATCTGGTCGAAGGAGCTGCGCAGGTCGTTCTCGAACAGGGCGTCGCCGTTCGGCTTCGCCTCCAGCTCGCGCGCCAGCACCGTGCCGTCCCCGAGGCGGATGCCCTTGACCTTCACCTCGTAGCCGAGCGGGATCGTGCCGTAGTCGCGCGCCTCGTCCTTGCCCTTGAACTTCAGCTGCGACGAGGGGCGCACGCGCTGCCCGTCGACCAGCAGGGTGTCGCCGCGGCGCCATTCGGCGTAGCCGTCGAGCTTCACTTCCTTGGGCGCCTCGGCTGCGCCGAGGGGCAGCGCCAGCAGCGTGCCGAATGCCAGGGCCGACAGCAGCGACTTCATCTTCACCCTCCTGAACGACGGCGTCCCCGAGGCGGGCTAGCGCGGCCTCTCGGGCAGCAGCCAGCCGAGCGCCCAGCCGAGCGCCGCCGCCACGGCCGCGTTGACCGTGCCCATCACCAGGCCGCCGAAGCGGCGCGCGAGCGCCTCGCCCATCGGGATCGCCTGCTCGACGTTCAGCGCGATCGGATGGTTGAAGTACGAGTCGATCCCCGCCAGATACGAGACGGCCGTGGAGGCGAAGATCACGAGCTGGGCGGAGAGGCCGATCAGCGCGCCGAGCGTCATCGCGCGCACGACACCCTGGCCGCCCCAGGCCCGCAGGAACGCGCCGTAGAAGAGCGCGGAGAGCAGCGTCAGCGTGACGATGCTGAAGACCGGGCTGCCCACGGCGTAAGGCATCCCGCGCAGGCTGAGCGCCCAGCGCCCGGCGGAGACGACCGCGAGCAGCACCCAGAACAGGCGCACCAGCTTCAGGTTGTCCTTCACATCGGCCTCCCGCCGAGAGTCGGTGTCACGACCAGCCCAGCCCGGGATTGCGCTCGCTCACCAGCCCGCGGGCGAAGCCGCGCACGTCCTCGGCGAGCCGCGGGGGAACGGGCGTCGCTCGCCCCGTGACGCGCAGTCCCGTCACGAGGCCGCGCTCGTGGACGACCTCCGCCGCGCGCGCCTCGAGCAGCACGCGCGCGTAGTCCTCCAGCGCCGCCTCGGCGGGCTCGGCGAGCCCGAGGCCGCCCTCGAACGCCAGCAGCAGCACGTCGTCGCCGCCGTCCATGCTGGAATTGTAGCGCCGGGCGCGTTTGACGGCCGCTCGCGTGGCGGCTTAGATTCCTTCGCAACGAAGCAGTTCCCTCACAAAGAGGTTGCGTTCCGAGGCATGAGCTCGGAGAGCCCCGTTCCCGAAGTTCTGGGTCGCTATCAGGTCGCCGAGGAGCTCGGTCGCGGCGCCATGGGCGTCGTCTACCTCGCGGTCGACCCGGTGATCGCGAGACCGGTCGCGATCAAGGTCGTCAGGGAGTCGGAGCTGCTGGCGCCGGCCGAGGTCGAGCGCTTCCAGGCCCGCTTCCGCCAGGAGGCGGAGGCCGCCGGCCGGCTGTCGCACCCCGACATCGTGAGGGTCTACGACATCGGGCCCAACTTCATGGTGATGGAGTTCATCGAAGGGCGGACGCTGGGAGCGCTGATGCGCGAGGGCGCCTCGCTGTCGGTGCGCCAGGTGAGCGCCATCGTCACCCGCGTCGCCGACGCCATCGACTACGCGCACAAGTCCGGCATCGTCCACCGCGACATCAAGCCGGGCAACATCATGCTGCTCGAGGACGGCAGCGTGAAGGTGATGGACTTCGGCGTCGCGCGGCTCGACGGCTCCAAGCTGACCGCGGCCGGCACCGTGATCGGCTCGGTGCGCTACATGGCGCCGGAGCAGATGATGGGCGAGCAGGTGGACGGCCGCGCCGATCTCTTCTCGCTGGGCGCCGTGGCCTACGAGCTGCTGGTCGCGCACCCTCCGTTCCCGGGGCAGACCATCACCGAGGTCGTGTCGCGGGTCGTGCGCGGCGGCCACATCCCGCCCACCGAGGTGGACCCGCGCCTGCCCGCCGTCCTGAACCCGCTGTTCGCCCGCGTCTTCGCGATCCGGCCCGGGGACCGCTTCGCGCGGGCGATGGACTTCGCGCGTGAGATGGCCGAGGCGCTGAAGCCCGTGTTCGACCTGCCGGTCGTCCACAAGCCGCAGATGGACACGCCGACCGAGGTGGATGGCACGGCCGTCGACGAGGGCCGGGCGCTCGGCGAGACGCCGACCGCGTCGGGAGCGTACCGGGCGCTCGCCCCCGAGTCCGCGAGCGCCACCGTGATGCTGCCGCCCGGCGCTCCGGCGCCCCCGGCCGCCAAGCCCGCGCCGGGCCGGCGCGCGTCGGCCGACGAGACCGTGATCGTCTCGACGGTCGGCGAGGGGGAGGATGCGGTCTTCGGCAGCGCCTCGAAGGAAGCGCCTTCCGGGCCGCTGGACAAGACGGTGATCATGGAGGCGGCGGCGCGCGAGCGCGAGGGCGTGCTGATGCTCGACTCCGACCCGGCGGGCGCGCAGGCCTGGATCGACGGCACGCTGCTGGGCGTCGCGCCGATCCCCCAGCTCGAGGTGAAGTTCGGCCGCCACGTGGTGCGCCTGGAAGTGGCCGGACGCGAGCCGGTGTCGGTCCCGGTCGAGGTGCTGCCGGACCGGCCGTTCCGCGCTCTCAGCGTGACGCTGCCGCCGCCGGCCGAGCGCGAGGGCGAGCTGCGCCCCGGGCAGTACGTGAGCTTCGGGGCCGACGTCGAGCCACCCGGCCGCGTCTCGGGGACGCTGCCCGCTTATCCCGAGGGCGCAGCCGAGCGCGGGCTCGAAGGCTCGCCGGTCGTGGAGATCTGGATCGGCGAGCACGGCGAGGTGATGGACGTCGCGATCCTCGAGTCGGCGGGCGCCCTGCTGGATTCCGCCCTGCTGGCCGCCGTCACCGGCTGGCGCTTCACGCCGGCCCGGGTGCGGGGCGTGCCGGTGACCGTGCGGCTGACGGTCCAGCACCACTTCCGCCGCTAGGCGGGGGCCGCGGGGCCGCGGCCCTTCTGGGGCCTCGCGCCTCTAGCTCCGGCGGGAGGCCCCGGGCTCAGCGGCTACTTGCGCTTCGCGTACCAGTCGGCTTCCATCTGCGCGAAGGCCTTCCACTTCTCGGGCAGCTCCTCGAGCGGGAAGATCGCCTGCACGGGGCAGACCGGGACGCAGGCGCCGCAGTCGATGCAGGTCTCGGGGTCGATGTAGAGCTTGGTCTCGGCCGTGAACTCGGCCTCGTCCTTCTTCGGATGGATGCAGTCGACGGGGCAGACTTCGACGCAAGCCGTGTCCTTGGTATTGACGCACGGCTCAGCGATCACGTAGGTCATGGGCGCGTCCTCCCTGGTCCTGGCGCTCGATGGCTTCGAGCGATCCTAGCGCAACTCACGCGGCGCGGGCTAGCGCCCGGCATCTCGCAGCAGCGACTTCAGCCGGCTGTCCTGCGGGGCCAGAGCCAGGCCGGCGCGCGCCTCGCTCGCCGCGGTCGCCTTGTCGCCGGCACGCAGCGCCTGCTTGCCGCGCCGCAGGTGCTCCTCGACGGTCAGGGCCATCTCGGCCTCCTCCAGGATCGCTTTCGCTTCGGCGTTCGCCGGATCGACGCGCAGAGCGGAGCGCGCGTCCTGCAGGGCCGAGGCGTAGCGGCGCGACTCGAGGTGCCGGTTGGCGCGATCCAGCAGGCCGTCGAGGCTGCCCGCCGCGGGGGGCCGTGCGGGGCGCGGGGACGCGGCCGGCGTGGGTGCCGGCGAGGGCCTGGCCGGAATCGGCGTCGGGGGCCGTGAGACGGGAGGCGCCGCCGTCCTCGCCGTCCCGCCGCGTGAAGGCGCGCCGGTCTTCGCGGACGGCGCCCGCTGCGCGCTCGCTGGCGTGCTCGCCGTCACCCTCGCGACGTCCGTCGGCCCCGAGGCGCGACGTCGCAGCTCGCCCCACACGAGCCACGCGAGGCCCGACGAAAGCGCGAGCGCGAGCACGGCGGCGAGCGCGAGCCAGCGGAGCGGCAGGCCCGTCGCCGCGGCCGCAGGCTGAGTCCTCTGCGCGGGTGCCGGCGCCGGTGTTTGCGGAGGCTCCGGCTGCCGAGGCGCGGGCGCGGGCCGCGCCGCTCGCGCGGCCGGTTGCGGGGCCGGGGTCGCGTCGAGCGGTTCCCACTGGCCGCTCGCGCCGACGGGCTCGGCCGTCGCATCCGGGCCGGGCGCCGCCACCACCGTCGTCGGGTCGATGCCCCCTCCCGCCCGCTGGATGTCCGCGGCCATGGACGCCGTGTCGGGATAACGCTCGGCCGGATCGCGCGCCACGGCGCGGGCGAGGATCGGCACCAGCGGCCCGATGCCCGGGCCGACCGGCAGCCGCGAGAGGTCGGGCCCCTCGTGGACGATCTTGTAGAGCAGCCCGGCCAGCGACTCGCTCGAGAAGGCCTTCTCGCCGCACAGCAGCTCGTAGAGCAGCAGGCCCGCCGTGTAGATGTCGCTGCGCGCGTCCGCCTGGCCGCCCTCGATCTGCTCGGGGGCCATGCAGTCGGGCGTGCCGACCAGGCCGGTCGTGATCGACGCCGAGCTCGACGTGCGCGCGACGCCGAAGTCGAGGATCTTGGCGGGGCGACCCCGCGGCAGGAACACGTTCGACGCCTTGACGTCCCGGTGCACGACGCCGTGCTCGTGGGCGTGGCCCAGCCCCGCCAGCACCTGCAGCAGGATCGGGCCGGCCACCGCGGGTGTCCGCTGCAGGCCGCGCGAGATCGCCGTGCGCAGATCCGTGCCCGCGAGCAGCTCCATCGCGATGAAGGACTGCTCCTCGTGCTCCCCGAGCTCGAAGATGGTCACGATGTTCGGGTGCTGCAGCCGCGCCGACATGCGCGCTTCGCGGTGGAAGCGGCCGGTGGCGGTGGCGTCGATCGCGCCCGTCATCAGCTTGATCGCGACGTCGCGGTCGAGCGCATCGTCGCGCCCGCGCAGCACGACGCCCATGCCGCCGCGGCCGAGCAGGCCGGTGACGCGGTAGCGGCCCACCCGGCGGGGAAGCTGCACGCACGCGATGATACCCGTATGCTCGGGACGGCCGGGCGATGGCGATTCGCGAAGGGAAGTGGCGCTGCCCGTACTGCTCCGGGGTCAACCGCGGCGCCGACCTCGCCTGCCAGGGCTGCGGCGCGACGCGCGACGAGGACGTCGCCTTCTTCCTCGAGGAGGAAGCGCCCGAGGTCGCCGACGCGGGCCTGATCGAGCGCGCCCGCTCGGGCGCCGACTGGCTGTGCGAGCACTGCGGCACCTCGAACCCGGCGCCGGCCTCGCGCTGTGCCCAGTGCGGCGTCGAGCGCGGCGGCGCGCGCTCGCGCGAGGTACGCGAGCTGCGCCCGGAGGCACCGCCGCCTCCCGCCCGCGCGCCGGCCCCGCCCGAGACCCCCGTAGCCCGCGCCTTCAAGCTCGGCTGCGCGCTGCTCCTGGTTCTGGTGGCCGGTCTCTTCGCGATCGCCGGCTACCTCGCGCTGCGCAAGACCAGCGAGAAGCTGACGGTCGCCGGCCTCAAGTGGGACCGCACGATCACGATCGAGGCATTCCGCACCGTTCGCGACGACGCCTGGGAGGGCGAGCTGCCGAGCGGCGCCCGTGCCCTGTCGCGCTCGCGCCAGGTGCACCACAACGAGCGCGAGCAGGTCGGCAGCGAGCGCGTGAAGGTGGGCGTCAAGGACCTCGGCAACGGCTTCTTCGAGGACGTCTACGAGGACCGGCCGCTCTACCGCGAGCGGCCCGTCTATCGCGACCGGGTGAACTACGAAATCGAGCGCTGGGTCCCGGCGCGCACGGAGCGGGCGGCCGGCGCCGATGCCAGCCCGCAGTGGCCCCGGGTCGCGCTCGGACGCGGCGAACGCGAGGGCGCCCGCAGCGAGAGCTATCTCGTGCTGCTGAGAGGGGCAAAGCGCATGTACCGCCACGAGGTGCGCGACGCCGCGCGCTTCGCGCAGTTCCGGCCGGGCGAGGAGTTCGAAGCGGTGATCCGCGGCGGCTCCACGGTGCTGGAGTTGAAGCCCCGTTGAGGGCGGTCGTCCAGCGAGTGAGCGAGGCCGCGGTGCGCGTCGACGGCGAGCTGGTCGGTGCGGCCGGTCGCGGCCTGCTGGTTCTGGTGGGAGTGGGGCAGGGCGACTCGGATGGCGACGCCGACTACCTGGCCGACAAGGTCCTCAACCTGCGCGTCTTTCCGGACGAAGCGGGCCAGATGAACCTGTCCGTCCTCGACGTGCGCGGCGACGTCCTGGCGGTCTCGCAGTTCACCCTCTACGGCGACTGCCGGCGCGGCCGGCGGCCGGGCTACTCGGAGGCGGCGGCGCCCGGGGAGGCGCAGCGCCTGTACGAGCGCGTCGTCGCCTCGCTGCGCGCCTCGGGCCTGCGCATCGAGCAGGGCGCCTTCCGCGCGATGATGGACGTCTCGCTCGTGAACTGGGGCCCGGTCACGCTCCTGATCGACAGCCGCAAGCAGTTCTGAGCCCGACGCCTCCGGCCCTTGACATCGGCTCGACGAAAGTCTATAAAGTCGGTCGAGTTAATATCATGAGGATCTCGCGGCGCGGTCTCTACTCCCTGAAGGCCCTTTTGCACCTCGCCGAAGCGTACGACCGCGGCCTGGTCAAGGTGCACGAGATCGCCGCAGCCGAGGACGTGCCGCAGAAGTTCCTGGAAGGCATCCTGGTCGCGCTGAAGAACTCGCGGATCGTCGTCAGCCAACGCGGCCGCGAGGGCGGCTATCGCCTGAGGCGCCCGCCCGCCGAGATCGTGGTCGGCGACGTGATCCGCCTGATCGACGGCCCTCTGGCGCCGTTCGGGGACGCGGTCGAGCTGGCGCGGCGGATCAGGACGGAAGCCCGTCGCGCCGGCCTCTTCGAGCTGTTTCTCGACGTGCGCAACGCCGCCTCGGCCATCCTCGACCACACCAGCCTGGCCGACCTGCTGGAGCGCGATCGCCGCGTGCTGGCGGCGCGCGGCAGTGGAGGCGCCGGTATGGCCTAGCCTGCGAGAGGCGTTCACGACCGAATTCCTATTAGACCAATAGGAGTAACTGTATTGACTGTATCGCAGGCCCTGCTTCTCGCTCTCGCAACGCTGTTGCCCGTCGCCGCGTCCGCGCAGCCGGTGACGCTGCTGAACGTCTCCTACGACCCGACGCGCGAGCTCTACCAGGACGTGAACGCCGCCTTCGCGAGGCAGTGGAAGGCGAAGACCGGCCAGGACGTCACCGTGCGACAGTCGCACGGCGGCTCGGGCAGACAGGCCCGCGCGGTGATCGACGGGCTCGAGGCCGACGTCGTGACACTCGCCCTCGCCTACGACGTCGACGCGATCGCGCAGAGCGGGCTGCTGGCGAGGGGCTGGCAGCAGCGGCTGCCGCACCACAGCGCGCCCTACGCCTCCACCATCGTGTTCCTCGTCCGCAAGGGGAACCCGAAGGGCCTGCGCGACTGGAGCGACCTCGTGAAGCCGGGCGTGCAGGTGATCACGCCCAACCCGAAGACCTCGGGCGGCGCGCGCTGGAACTACCTGGCGGCCTGGGCGTACGCGCTGCGGCAGCCAGGCGGCAGCCCCGCGAAGGCGCGCGACTTCGTGGCGCGCCTCTTCAGGAACGTGCCCGTGCTCGACTCGGGAGCGCGCGGCTCGACCACCACCTTCGTCCAGCGCGGCATCGGAGACGTGCTGCTCGCCTGGGAGAACGAGGCCTTCCTGGCGGTCAACGAGCTCGGCCGCGACAAGCTCGAGATCGTGGTCCCGTCGCTCAGCATCCTCGCCGAGCCGTCGGTCGCGCTGGTGGACGCCGTCGTCGATCGCAAGGGGACGCGGGCGGCGGCGCAGGCGTACCTCGAGTTCCTCTACACGCCCGAGGGGCAGGCGATCGCCGCGAAGCACTACTACCGGCCCCGGCTGGAAGCTGCGCTCGCGAAGGCGCCGGTGGCCTTCCCGAAACTCCAGCTGATCACGATCGACGAGGTCTTCGGTGGCTGGCAGAAGGCGCAGCAGGAGCACTTCGCCGACGGCGGGGTGTTCGACCGGATCTTCGAGGAGCTGGGGATCGCTGCGTCGCGACCCCCAGACCCCCCGCGGCTGCGCGGGAGTGGATCCCGCATCGCCGCGCGGCCCGCTGCGGTGGCACGCGCGCTGTCGGCCCCCGACCCCCCGCGGCTGCGCGGGAGTGGATCCCGCTTCGCCGCGCGGTCCGCTGCGGTGGCACGCGCGCTGTCGGCCCCCGACCCCCCGCGGCTGCGCGGGAGTGGATCCCGCTTCGCCGCGCGGCCCGCTGCGGTGGCACGCGCGCTGTCGGCCCCTGACCCCCCGCGGCTGCGCGGGAGTGGATCCCGCTTCGCCGCGCGGCCCGCTGCCGTGGCCCGTCCCCGCAGCTGAGGCATACGCAGGTGTTTCGCAAGCGACACGGCGTGCTGCCTGGCTTCGGCTTGAGCCTCGGCTACTCGCTCTTCTACCTGTGCCTGGTCGTGCTGATCCCGCTCTCGACGCTCGCCTTCGAGAGCGCGTCGCTGGGCTTCGGCCACTTCTTCGATACGGTCTCCTCGGCGCGGGTGCTGGCGTCCTACCGCCTCTCCTTCGGCGCCGCGGCCGTCGCGGCGGCCGTCAACGCGCTGTTCGGGATGATCGTCGCCTGGGTCCTGGCGCGCTACGCGTTCCCGGGCCGCCGCCTGCTCGACGCCCTCGTCGACCTGCCCTTCGCGCTGCCGACGGCGGTCGCCGGCATCGCTCTCACCACGCTCTACGCCGAGAACGGCTGGCTGGGTCGGCCCCTCGGCGCCCTCGGCGTGAAGGCCGCGTTCAACCCGCTCGGCATCGGGATCGCGCTCGTCTTCATCGGCCTGCCGTTCGTGGTGCGCACGCTGCAGCCGGTGATCGAGTCGCTCGACGCCGAGGTCGAGGAGGCCGCGGCCAGCCTGGGCGCGAGCCGCGTCCAGACCTTCGCGCGGGTGATCCTGCCCGCGCTGCTGCCGGCCTGGCTCACCGGCTTCGCGCTCGCCTTCGCGCGCGCGCTCGGCGAGTACGGCTCGGTCGTCTTCATCGCGGGCAACATGCCGATGAAGACGGAGATCGCGCCGCTGCTGATCATGACCAAGCTCGAGCAGTACGACTACGCCGGGGCCACGGCGATCGCCGTGGTGATGCTGCTGGCGTCGTTCCTGCTGCTCGGCGCCATCAACCTGCTGCAGGCCTGGAGCGGCCGGCGCGGGGCGCTCGCCTGACGCCATGACGCGCGCGACCACTGAACCGCGGCCGGTCCGGATCGCACTGACGCTGGTGGCGCTCGCCTTCCTCACGCTCTTTCTGGTGCTCCCGCTGCTGGCGGTGTTCACCCAGGCGCTCGAGAAGGGCGTGGCGGCCTACCTCGACGCCCTGAAGGAGCCGGCCGCGTTCGCCGCCATGCGGCTGACGCTGCTGACCGCGCTGATCGCCGTGCCGCTCAACCTGGTGTTCGGCGTCGCCGCCGCCTGGGCGATCGCCAAGTTCGAGTTCCGCGGCAAACAGGCTCTCGTCACGCTGATCGACCTGCCCTTCGCGATCTCGCCGGTGATCTCGGGTGTCATCTTCGTGCTGCTCTTCGGCCGCCAGGGGGTCCTCGGGCCGTGGCTCTCGGAGCACGGGCTGAAGGTGATCTTCGCGGTGCCGGGCATCGTGCTCGCCACGGTCTTCGTGACCTTCCCCTTCGTCGCGCGCGAGCTGATCCCGCTGATGCAGGCGGCGGGAACGGACGAGGAGGAGGCCGCGCTGGTGTTGGGCGCGTCGGGCCCGCAGACCTTCTTCCGGGTGACGCTCCCCAGCATCAAGTGGGGCCTGCTGTACGGCGTGATCCTCACCAACGCCCGCGCGATGGGCGAGTTCGGGGCCGTCTCGGTCGTCTCCGGTCACATCCGCGGGCAGACCAACACGCTGCCGCTGCACGTCGAGATCCTCTACAACGAGTACGACTTCCAGGCCGCCTTCGCGGTCGCCTCGCTGCTGGCGCTGCTCGCGATCGCCACGCTGGTGGCGAAGAGCCTCGTCGAGTGGCGCACGGGCGTCGCGGGGCCCGAGGCCGTGCGGGAGATCCGGGCATGAGCATCGAGGTCAGGGGCGTCACCAAGCGCTTCGGCTCCTTCGTCGCGGTGGACGACGTCAACCTGGAGTGCCCACTGGGGGAGCTGACCGCCCTGCTCGGTCCGTCCGGCTCCGGCAAGACCAGCCTGCTGCGCATCATCGCCGGCCTCGAACGCGCCGACCGGGGCCAGGTGCTCTTCGAGGGAGAGGACGCGTCGCGGCGCCACGCACGAGACCGCCGCGTGGGCTTCGTGTTCCAGCACTACGCGCTCTTCCGCCACCTGAGCGTCTTCGAGAACGTGGCGTTCGGCCTGCGCGTCCGCCCCCGCGCGCGCCGTCCCGCCGAGGCCGAGATCCGCGACCGGGTGACGAGGCTGCTCGAGCTGGTGCAGCTCGACTGGCTGGCCGACCGGCTGCCTTCGCAGCTTTCGGGCGGGCAGCGGCAGCGCGTGGCGCTCGCGCGCGCGCTGGCGGTCGAGCCCAAGGTGCTGCTGCTCGACGAGCCGTTCGGCTCGCTCGACGCCAAGGTGCGCCAGCAGCTGCGCCGCTGGCTGCGACGGCTGCACGACGAGATCCGCCTGACCAGCGTGTTCGTCACCCACGACCAGGAGGAGGCGCTCGAGGTCGCGGATCGCGTGGTGGTGATGAACCAGGGCCGCGTCGAGCAGATCGGCACGCCGGAGGAGGTGGTCGAGCGGCCCGCCACCGCCTTCGTGATGCGCTTCCTGGGCGACGTCAACGTCTTCCACGGCCGGGTCCAGGCGGGCCGCGCGCTGCTGGGCCCGCTCGACGTGGCTTATCCGGACCATCCCCACGCCGAGCCGGTCCCCGCCGCCGGCTACGCGAGACCGTACGAGCTCGAGATCGAGCGCGGCGAAGGCAAAGGCGGCGGCTTCTGGGCGACGCTCGAGCGCGTGACGCCCGCCGGATCGCTGGTGCGCCTCGAGCTGACCGGGCCGGTCGTCGGGAGGCTCGAGATCGAGCTGCCGCGCGAGCGGCACGAGCAGCTGCGACCGCTCGTGGGCGAGGCCTTCTACGTGCGCCCCCGTTCGGTGCGCGTCTTCCTGGACGCCGGCGTCCCTTCGGCGGCGGAGGCCTGAGTGGCGGCGGTCCTGCGACGCCTGGCGCTGCTGTGCCTGGGCCTGTTCAGCTTCGTTCTCGCGCTCGAGCTGCTGAAGCGCGGCGCCGGCGGCCTGGCGCCGCTGCTGCACGGCCTGAGCGTCGCCGGGCTCGCGGGCGGCGTCGGTTTCGGCTGGCTGTTCGCCTGCCTGTTGCTGGCGGGCTCGCCGGTGGCTGCGATCGCGCTGGCGCTGCTCGCGGGCGGCACGCTGGTCAGCGAGGAGGCGTTCGGCATGGTCGTCGGCTCGCGGCTGGGCGCCTCGTTCGTCGTGCTGGTGATCGGGGCGCTCGACGACCTGCGCGCCCGCCGGGTCGAGAAGCGCAGCGCGTACGTGGGCGTGACGGCGCTGGTGGCCACCGCGGTGATCTACGTACCTGCCGGGCTGGTCGGGCTCCTGGGCCTGCGCGCCGGCTGGGTTGCGGACCTGCGCGTCGACGGCCGCGAGGTCGGCTCGGTGCTGCGCCTCCTGTTCGCCCCCCTCGCCGGCCCGCTCGCGGCCAGCCTGCACCCCTTGCTGCTCTTCGTCGCGGGCCTGCTGGCGCTGCTCGGCGCGTTCCGCCTGTTCGACGCGCTGCTGCCCGACCTGCGCGGGCGCGAGAGCCCGCTGCTGCACCTGGGCGAGATCCTGTACCGGCCCTGGTTCCTCTTCGCGCTCGGCTTCGGCGTCACCGCGCTGACGCTCTCGGTTTCGGTGTCGATCTCGCTGCTGGTGCCGCTCACGGCGCGAGGCTACGTCCGGCGCGAGAACCTGTGCCCCTACATCCTCGGGGCCAACGTGACGACGCTGGTGGACACGCTGTTCGCCGGGGCTCTCGTCGGCCACCCGGACGGCGCGCGCATCGTCGTCCTGCTGATGGCGTGCGTCGCCGCGTTCTCGCTGCCCGCGGTGCTGCTCTTCCCTTACGCTTTCGCCCGGGCCGTCGACCGGGTGGCGGTGCGAGCGACGCGCGACGCCCGCTCGCTGCGGATCTTCACGGCGCTGGTGCTGGCGATCCCCGCGCTGCTGCTCGCGTGGTGAAGGAGGCGGCCATGGACGTGCTGGTGTATGCGGACCCGTCGCCGCGCGGGGAATGGGCGCTCGCCGCCGGGCGGCAGCTCGCCGCGCGCGTTGGGCGAAGCGTGGTGCTGCTGGCGACCGAGGAGGACGCGGCGGCACGGCCCGATCTGCTGCCGCGCTTCCGCCAGGCGCTCGCCGGGGCCGAGGGCATCGAGGAGCGGCAACGGCCCGGCCCGGCCGAGCGCGCCGTGATCGCGGAGACGTCGGCGCACGCCTACGACCTGGTGATCGTGCCGCCGGCCGGGCGCGGGGCGATCGCTCGCCTGCTGAAGGGCTCGCGCGTGGCGAGTGTCGTGCGCCAGGCGCGTGCGCCCGTCCTGGTGGCGCGGCGGCCGCCCGAGCGGATCGGCCGGGTGCTCGCGGCGCTGTCGGGACGCGCCTCGGCGGGGCCGGTCTGCCGCGCGGCCGCGGCCATCGCGAAGGACCTGGGCGCGCGCCTCGCGCTCGTGCACGTGGTGTCGGAGATCCGCCTGCCCGGTGCGCCGCGCCCGCCGACGGGCGGCGAGGACGCGTCCGGGCGGCCACCGCACGAGGCCATGCAGCGGCTGCTGGCCGCCTGCGAGATCGCTGCGGAGCTGCACCTGCGCGAGGGCCTGGTGGTCGAGGAGATCCTGGCCGAGATCGAGAACGGCGCTCACGAGCTGCTGGTGGCGGGCGCCGAAGAGCCGGACGAGGCGCTGGGACGAGAGCCGGTCGGCGAACGCCTGCTGCTGCGCTGTCCGGTATCGATGCTGGTGGTGCCGCTCGCTACTTCTTCCCCACCATCTTCTCGGGCTTGACCCACTCGTCGAACTGCTCGGCGGTCACGAGGCCGAGCTTGATGGCGGTGGCCTTGAGCGTCCCACCCTCCTTGTGGGCGGTCTTGGCGATCTTGGCCGCGTTGTCGTAGCCGATGTGCGGGTTGAGCGCCGTCACCAGCATCAGCGAGTTGTGCAGGTTGTGGTCGATGCGGGCGCGGTCGGGCTCGATGCCGGCGGCGCAGTGCTCGCGGAAGCCGTCGCAGCCGTCGGCGATCAGGCGGCAGCTCTGCAGCACGGAGTGGGCGATCACGGGCATGAAGACGTTCAGCTCGAAGTTGCCGGACATGCCCGCGATGTTCAGCGTGACGTCGTTGCCCAGCACCTGGGCGCACAGCATCGTCATCGCCTCGGACTGCGTCGGGTTCACCTTGCCCGGCATGATCGAGCTGCCCGGCTCGTTCTCCGGGATCGTGATCTCGCCGATGCCGCAGCGCGGGCCCGAGGCCAGCCAGCGCACGTCCTCGGCGATCTTGTTGAGCGACACGGCCAGCGTCTTCAGGGCGCCGTGGGCCGCCACGATCGCGTCCTTGGAGGCCATCGACTCGAACTTGTTGGGCGCCGTGACGAAGGGGTGTCCGGACAGCTCGGCCAGACGCCTGGCGGCGCGCACCGCGAGCTCCGGATGCGCGTTCAGGCCCGTGCCGACCGCGGTGCCGCCGAGCGCCAGCTCGTAGAGGTGCGGCAGCGTGTCCTCGACGTGGCGGACGCCGTGGTCGAGCTGCGCCACCCAGCCGGAGATCTCCTGGCCGAGCGTCAGCGGCGTCGCGTCCTGCAGGTGGGTGCGGCCGAGCTTGACGATGCCGTCGAAGGCCTTCGACTTGGCGTCGAGCGTGTCGCGCAGCTTGCGCAGCGCCGGGATCACCTTGTTCTTCAGCGCCTCGACCGTGGCGATGTGGATCGAGGTGGGGAACGAGTCGTTGGTGCTCTGGCCCTTGTTGACGTCGTCGTTCGGATGGACCAGCCGCTTCTCGCCGCGCTCGCCGCCCAGGATCTCGCTGGCCCGGTTGGCCAGCACCTCGTTGACGTTCATGTTGGTCTGCGTGCCGCTGCCGGTCTGCCAGATCGAGAGCGGGAACTCGCCGTCGTGCTTGCCAGCCAGCACCTCGTCGCAGGCGGCGACGATGGCCTTGCCCTTCTTCTCGTCGAGGACCTTCAGGTCCATGTTCACGAGCGCCGTCGCCTTCTTCACGAGGACGTGGGCGTGGATCAGCTCGCGCGGCATCTTCTCGGTCGAGATGCGGAAGTTCTGGAGCGAGCGCTGGGTCTGCGCGCCCCACAGGCGGTCGGCGGGGACCTCGAGGGGTCCGAACGAGTCCTTTTCGATGCGGGTGTCGGCCATGGCGGTGCTCCTCGGCGGGGAAGATGGCGGCTGCCGCGCCGGGTGGCGCGGCAACCCCAAGACTAACTCCGCCCGAGCGGGCCGGCCCTGAAGCAAACGGCCGGGGTGGCGCTACTTCTTCTTCAGCACCACCGCCGGCACGTCCTGGGCCTTCACCAGCGCATTGAAGGCCGGCAGGTCGGTGTCGAGCGCCGCCTCGAGCTTCGCGAGCTCGGCGTCGATCTTCCCGACGAGGTCGTCGTAGACGACGTAGGACTGCCGCGTCGGCCGTGCCTCCGCGCTCGACACGACGCCCGCCAGCGCCGCCAGCTTGTTGTTGAGCCGGATCGGGTAGTTGAGCGGGTCCTGGCTCGACTGGTTCTTCGTCTGGTAGAGCGCCTCCTCGACAGCCGTCAGCTTGTCGCCGAAGGCCTTCGCGGCGTCGGCGATCGCCTGGTTGCCCTTGGCACGCTCGGACACGCCCTTCGTCTGCTCGCGCGCCTCGCGGATGCGGCCGATGGCGTCGTGCGTCTCGCTGAGCTTGTCGCGGATCTTCAGCAGCAGGTCGAACTGCGCCTGGAAATCGTCCTGCGTCGTGGCGAGGCGCGGGTCCTTGCGGACCTCGAGGCTCTTCGTCTGAGACTGGCCGCCCACGGTCAGCTTCACCTGATAGGTGCCGGGCACGACGGTCGGCCCGTTGAGATCGCCGCCCCACAGGATCATGCCGGGGAAGCGCGAGGCGTCGGGTCCCCGCAGGTTCCAGACGTAACGGTTGAGTCCCGCCTTCGGCTCGAACTTCCGCGAAGGCATCTGGAAGCCGAACTCCGCGAACGGGTTCGGCGGCTCCGGCTCCTGCTGGATGTTCGAGATCCTGCGGATCGACTTGCCCGTGGCGTCCAGGAACTCGAGGCTGACCTCCTCCTTCTCTTTGGGGGCGCTCTTCAAGGTGAAGTGGATCCAGGCGCCGCTCTGCGGGTTGCGGCCGACGGCGCCGCCGCCTCGGCCGAAGCCGCCGCCGAAGCGGTACGCCGGGCTCGGCTCGAGCAGGCGGGCGTCCGCGCTCGCCTGGTCCGCCGACCACTGCCGCAGCGGCGCGATGTCGTCGAGGATCCAGAACGAGCGGCCCTGGGTCGAGATCGCGACGTCGTGGCCTTTCACGATCAGGTCGGTGACCGGCACCACCGGCAGGTTGAGCTGCAGCGGCTGCCAGCGCGCGCCGCCGTCCAGGGAGGCGTACACGCCGGTCTCGGTGCCCGCGAACAACAGGTCCTTGCGCACCTTGTCCTGGCGCACCACGCGCACGAAGGCGTCCTGCGCGATGCCGGCCACGATCTTGCGCCAGCTCCTGCCGAAGTCCGTCGTCACCCAAGCGAGCGGCTGCTTGTCGTCCCATTTGTAGCGGTTGACCGCCAGGAAAGCCGTGCCGGCGTCGTGGGCCGAAGCGTCGATCTGGCTGACCATGCTCCACTCGAGCGGCTGGCCGGCGCGCATCTCAGGCGGCGTCACGTTCTCCCAGGTCTTGCCGGCGTCCTTCGAGACGTGGACGAGGCCGTCGTCGGAGCCCGCCCACAGCAGTCCCTTCTGAACCGGCGATTCCGCGAACGCGAAGATGGTCCCGTAGTACTCGACGCTGGTGTTGTCCCTGGTGATCGGGCCGCCCGAGGGGCCGAGCTTGCTCGGGTCGTTGCGCGTGAGGTCGGGGCTGATCGCCTCCCAGCTCTCGCCGCGGCTCGTGGACTTGAAGAGCACGTTGCCCGCCGCGTAGAGCGTCTCCGCGTCGTGCGGCGAGACGGCGATCGGGAAGGTCCACTGGAAGCGGTACTTCATGCCCTCGGCGCCCCAGCCCATCGGGTTGTCGGGGTAGACGTTGATGTCCCGCTCCTGTCCGGTGCGGCGGTCGAGCACACCGACGTACCCGCCGTAGCAGCCGGCGTAGGTGATGTCCGGCTGCTCCGGGTGCACGGCGATGGTGCCGCTCTCGCAGCCGGCGACCGGGTGCCAGTCGCCGGGGCCGATGCCGCCGCCCTGGGTGCGGCTCGCGATGCCGACGGTCGAGTTGTCCTGCTGCGCGCCGTACAGCCAGTAGGGGAACTGGTCGTCCGCGATCACGTGGTAGAACTGCGCGGTCGCCTGGTTGTCCTGGCGCGTCCAGCTGCGGCCCCCGTCGTACGACACGTTGGCGCCGCCGTCGTTGCCCTCGACCATCCGGTTCGGGTCTTCGGGGTCGATCCAGAGGTCGTGGTTGTCGCCGTGGGGCGTGCGCTGCGGCGTGAAGTTGCGGCCGCCGTCGATCGACTTCCAGAAGCCGACGTTCAGCACGTAGACCACGTCCTCGTTCTTCGGGTCGGCGTAGATGTGCGTGTAGTACCAGGCGCGCTGGCGCAGGTTGCGGTTCTCGTTCGTCCGCCGCCAGCTCTTGCCGGCGTCGTCGGAGCGGAAGACGCCGCCGTCCTCGGCCTCGACGATCGCCCACACCCGGTTCGGGTTGGCCGGCGACACCGTGACGCCGACGCGGCCCCACACGCTCTTCTTCGGCAGGCCCTCGTGCTCGAGCTTCGTCCACTTGTCGCCGCCGTCCGTGGACTTCCACAGGCTCGAGCCGGGCCCGCCGCTGTCCATGCTCCAGGGCGTGCGCGAGGCCTGCCAGAAGCCGGCGTACAGCACGCGCGGGTTGCTGGCGTCCATCGCGACGTCGACGGCGCCGGTCCTGTCGTCCACGAACAGGACCTTGTCCCAGCTCTTGCCGCCGTCGCGGCTGCGGAAGACGCCCCGCTCCGGGTTCGGGCCGAAGGTGTGGCCGAGCGCCGCGACGTAGACGAGGTCCGGGTTCTTCGGGTGGACCACCAGCCGGCCGATCTGCTCCGTCTTCTCGAGGCCGACGTGCGACCAGGTCTTGCCGGCGTCGGTGGACTTGTAGACGCCGTCGCCGTGCGAGACGTTGCCGCGGATGCAGGCCTCGCCCATGCCGGCGTAGATCACGTTCGGATCCGACGCGGCCACCGCCAGCGCCCCGACCGAGCCCGTCTTGATCTGGCCGTCCGTGATCGGCGCCCAGCTGAGGCCGCCGTCGGTCGTCTGGAAGACGCCGCCGCCGGTGCCGCCGAAGTAGAAGACGCGCGGCTGGCCGACGACGCCCGCCACGGCCGTCACGCGGCCGCCGCGGTAGGGCCCGATCGAGCGCCACTCGAGCCCCTGCAACTGGCTCTTGTCGATGGCGTCCGCGGGCGCGGCAGCCGGGGCCTTGGCGGCCTTGCCCTTGCCGGCGGGCGCCTGGGCCCGAACGGCTGGGGCCAGCGGCGTCGTGAGCACGGCGCCGATCAGCAGGGCCAGGGCTCGCGGCAGGGCTCTTTCGTATCGCATGGATGGCCTCCTGACGAGGAATGCGGAGAAGCGGGGCTGCGATCATACAATCGACGACGGACCACATGAACCCGACACGCCGCTCTCGCCTGCTCCGCCTCTCCGCCGCCGCGCTCGCCCTCGTCGGCCTGGGGCTGCTCGCCCCCGACTCCTGGGAGCAGCCCAACCTGCCGGCGGCGCCCTTCGAGCTGCGGTCTCTCGGCGGCGCGACGCTGCGCTCCGCCGATCTCGCCGGCAAGGTCGCCATCGTGGACTTCTGGGCGTCCTGGTGCGGCCCGTGCGTCCGGGAGCTGCCGGAGCTCGCGGCGCTCCACGCCCGCTTCGCCGGGCGCCGGGACGCGGCGTTCCTCAGCTTCAACGTCACCGAGGAGGCGGCCGCGGTGCGCGCCTTCGTGGCGGAGCGCAAGCTGCCGTACCCGGTGTACCTCGCCGACTCGCTGATGGGCCCCCACCAGGTCTCCACGTTCCCGACCAAGCTGGTGATCGACTATCGCAAGGGCCCTGGCGTCGTGCGTTTCCGCAAGGACGGTCCCGCCACCAACGCGGAGCTGGAAGCGCGGCTGGCGGAAGTGCTGGCCTCGCCGGCGCAGTAGCAGCCCGGCATCGGGCTTCGGCGGGCCCGGTGGCTGCGGTACAGTCCGGGCCATGAAGACACGCGCCCTCCTTCCGATCGCTCTCGCATTCGCCGTTGCCTGGCCGGCCGTCGCCGCCGAGGCGCCGAAGGCGCCCGAAACGCGCAAGGACCCGGTCGTCGAGACGCTCCACGGCGTCAGCGTCAGCGACCCCTACCGCTGGCTCGAGGACCAGCAGTCGCCCGAGACGCGGCGCTGGATCGAGGCCCAGAACGCGTACACGGAGGGCCGGCTGCGCGAGGCGCCGGAGCGCGAGCCCTTCGTCGCCCGCCTGGGCGAGCTGCTGCGCACGAGCACCGTCAACGTGCCCGTCCAGCGCGCGGGACGGCTGTTCTACTCGAAGCGAGCGGCGGATCAGGACCTGTTCGTGCTCTACGTCCGCCGCGCGGCCGACGCCGCCGAGGAGGCGCTGGTCGATCCGCACGGCCTGAGCGCGGACCACACGACGTCGGTCACGCTGCAGGACGTCTCCGCCGACGGGCGAACGCTCGCCTACGGCGTGCGCGACGGCGGCCAGGACGAGCTGGTGGTGCGTTTCAGGGACGTCGAGACGAAGCAGGATCGCGCCGACCTGCTGCCGAAGGGCCGGTATTACGGCGTCGCGCTGTCACCCGACGGCCGGACCGCGTACTACTCGCGCCAGACCGAGGCCGGCCCGCGCGTGTACGCGCACGCGATGGGCGCCGACCCGGCTCGCGACGAGAAGCTGTTCGGGGCCGGCTACGGCCCCGAGAAGATCGTCTGGACCGGGCTCTCCGACGACGGCCGCTGGCTGGTGATCGGCGTGCTGCACGGCTCGGCGGCGACCAAGGTCGAGATCTACGCCAAGGACGTGGCGGCCGGCGGGCCGGTGGTGCCGATCGTGAATGACCTGGAGGCGCGCTTCCAGCCCTCGATCGGCGGCGACACCATGTATCTGCTGACGGACTGGCAGGCGCCGCGTTACCGCGTGATGGCCGTGGACCTGCGCCGTCCGGCGCGCGCGGGCTGGCGCGAGGTGGTGCCGCAGGGCAAGGGCGTGATCAGCAGCGTCGCCAGCGCCGGCGGCCACCTCTACGTCGAGACGCTGGAGGACGTGAAGTCGAAGCTGCGCGTCCACGCGGCCGACGGCAGGCTCGTGCGCGAGGTCGAGCTGCCCTCGATCGGCTCGATCGGGACCATCAGCGGCGACTTCGGCGCGGACCCGGTGTACTTTTCGTTCAGCTCCTTCGCGCAGCCGACCACGGTCTATCGCTACTCCACGGCGGGCGGCGAGCGCTCCGTGTTCGCCCGCGTCGACGCGCCCGTGAGCAGCGAGCACTTCACGATCGAGCAGACCTTCTATGCCTCGAAGGACGGCACGCGCATCCCGATGTTCCTCGCCTACAAGAAGGGGCTGGTCAAGGACGGCGCGCGGCCGACCTGGCTCACCGCGTACGGCGGCTTCAGCGTCTCGATGACCCCGGCTTTTTCGGCCTCGGCCGTCGCCTGGATGGAGCAGGGCGGCCTCTACGCGCTGCCCAACCTGCGCGGCGGCGGCGAGTACGGCGAGGAATGGCATCACGCGGGCATGCTCGATCGCAAGCAGAACGTGTTCGACGACTTCATCGCCGCCGCCGAGTGGCTCGTCGCGAACGGCTACACGAAGCCGGAGAAGCTCGCGATCTCCGGCGGCTCGAACGGCGGCCTGCTGGTGGGCGCCGCAGTCACCCAGCGCCCGGAGCTGTTCGGCGCCGTCGTCTGCTCGGTGCCGCTGCTCGACATGCTGCGCTACCAGAATTTCCTGGTGGCGCGCTACTGGGTGCCCGAGTACGGCTCCGCCGAGGACGCGAGGCAGTTCCCGGCCCTCTACGCCTACTCGCCCTACCATCGCGTGAAGCCCGGCACGAAGTACCCCGCGGTGCTGTTCGTGTCCGGCGACGGCGACACCCGCGTCGCGCCGCTCCACGCGCGCAAGATGGCGGCGCTGATGCAGGCGGCGCAGGGCGGGGGCGCGCCGATCCTGCTGAAGTACGACACCAAGGCCGGGCACTCGGGCGGCCTGCCGGTGACCAAGACGATCGAGGACACCTCGGTGGTGCTGCAGTTCGTGTCGTGGCAGCTGGGGGTGAAGCAGAACTGAGCCCTTCGAAGCTCAGCCTCGAAGGTCGTGCACGTGCACGTGAACGTCGGACGAGCGGCCGTGCACGTGAACGTGTCCCGGTCGTTCAGCGCATCCGCCGCTCGAGCTTCGTCAGCATCTGCACGATGCGCACGACGAGATGCTGGCAGCGCACCCGAGCGGCAGGCTGCCCGAGCCGACGAGCCCCCGCGATCGCCAGGATCGCGCCGCACTCGCTCGCCGAGCCTCGCGCGATCGCGTAGTAGCGCGCTTTCTGGCGAGGGGAGCGGCAGCCAGCACCCTCGCTGAGGTTCAGCGCGATCGATACGGACGCCCGGTCGAGCTGATCGCGCAGCGAGCCGCACCCCTTCGGCAGCAACTCTGCTGACAGGGCCTGAAACTCAACTGCCGCGCGGAAGCAGTCCAGCCTCTCGGCGTCGAGCAGCGGCCGCTCGCCGTGAACGTGATCGTGCTCCGGCCGGACGTCGTCGTCGGCACCCGTGCCCCGGTCGTTTCCGCCCAGCCGAATCGGGCTTCCGGCGAGCCGGCGCGCTGGGTGCGCGCCCGTCTCCGGCTCTCGAGCGACCCAGCTTGTGTGCCGTAGGGAGCGCGCGGCGTTGGGCTCCAACGGTCGGCACGCCCCGCGCCCGTCAGCATGTTGACCCGCATGGAACAACGGGCCAGGCGCGCGTGATCGCGCTTCGAAGCTCAGCCACGAAGGTCGTGCACGTGCACGTGCACGTGAAACGTCCCGCGAGCGCCCGTGCACGTGAACGTGCCCCGTCCGTTCCCGGTCGTTCCCCCGGGCCAGTTGACCCGCCCGCGCGGCGCGGACTAATCTCCGCGCGGCCGTCTTTCGTGACCCCGCTTTCGACATCTCGCAGGAGTGTCATGCCCGACCAAGCCAAGCTCTCGAAGATGGCCCAGAAGCTGCGCCGTCACTCCATGGTGATGACGGCGGAGGCCGGGTCCGGCCATCCGACGACGTGCATGTCGGCCGCCGAGATCATGGCGGTGCTGTTCTTCCACGAGATGCGCTGGGACCCCAGCGATCCGAGCGGAGCGGACCAGGACGTCTTCGTGCTGTCGAAGGGCCACGCGGCGCCGATCCTGTGGGCCTGCCTCAGGGAGGCCGGCGCGATCTCGGACGACCTGCTCGGCCTGCGGCGCTACACCAGCTCGCTCGAGGGGCACCCCACGCCGCGCAGCCCCTGGGTGCGCGTGGCGACGGGCTCGCTGGGCCAGGGCCTCTCGGCGGCGGCGGGCATGGCCTGGGCGCGCCGGCTAGACGCCTCGCGCGGGCGCGTCTACGCGCTGCTCGGCGACGGCGAGGCCGCGGAAGGCGCCGTCTGGGAGGCCGCCGCCTTCGCGGCGCACGAGCGGCTGGGCAACCTGTGCGCGATCCTCGACGTCAACCGCCTCGGGCAGAGCGGCCCGACCATGTACGGCCACGACCTCGACGCCTACGTGCGCCGGCTGACCGCCTTCGGCTGGGCGGTGGCCACGGTGGACGGCCACGACGTGGCCGCGCTCCAGGACGCCTTCGCGCAGGCGCGCGCGCTCGAGGATCAGCCCTTCGCGATCGTGGCGAGGACCCTGAAGGGCAAAGGCGTCTCCTTCATGGCCGACCGCGAGAACTGGCACGGCAAGCCGCTGAAGAAGGGCGAGGATCTGGACGCCGCGCTGGCGGAGCTGGGCGACACCGGGATCGAGATCGCGGTCGAGGCGCGGCGCTACCCGCCGCGCACCCAGATCATGCCGATCGAGCCGGCGCTGCAGCCCGACTACGCGAAGGGCGAGGAGGTCGCGACGCGCGAGGCCTACGGCGCGGCGCTCGCCAAGCTCGCCAAGGCGTGCCCGCAGGTGGTGGCGATCGACGGCGACACCAAGAACTCGACCTTCTCCGAGAAGCTGAAGCACGTGGCCCCCGAGCGCTTCGCCGAGGGCTACATCGCCGAGCAGAACATGGTCGGCGTGGCGCTCGGCATGGCGAGCGAGGGCTGCATCCCGTTCGCCTCGAGCTTCGCCTGCTTCCTGTCGCGCGCCTACGACTTCATCCGCATGGCCGCCTACTCGCGGCCGGCGCACCTGGTGCTGTGCGGCAGCCACGCCGGCATCTCGATCGGCGAGGACGGCCCCTCGCAGATGGCGCTCGAGGATCTCGCGATGATGCGCGCGATCGTGGACTCGACTGTGCTCTACCCGAGCGACGCCGTCTGCGCCGAACGGCTGGTCGAGACGGCGGCTCGCACCCGCGGCGTCGTCTACCTGCGCACCAGCCGCCCGAAGACGAAGGTGATCTACGCGAACGACGAGCAGTTCCCGGTCGGCGGCTCCAAGACGCTGCGCTCGTCGGCCGGCGACCGCGCGACCGTGGTCGCGGCGGGCGTCACGCTGGCCGAGGCGCTCGTGGCGCACGAGCTGCTCGCGCGCGAGGGCATCGCGATCCGGGTGATCGACCTCTATTCGGTGAAGCCGCTCGACGAGGCGGCGCTGCGGGCGGCGGCGCAGCAGACGGGGCGCATCGTCTGCGTCGAGGACCACGCGATCTGGGGCGGCATCGGGGAGGCCGTGGCCGGTGTCGTGGCCGGCCTGTGCGCCGTGGAGCGGCTCGGCGTGCGCGAGGTCCCGCGCTCGGGAAAGCCGGCCGAGCTGATGGCGGCCCACGGCATCGACGCGGCGGCGATCGTGAAGGCGGTGCGGCGGCTGATCGGTTGAGGCGCTACTCGCCCTCGAAGCTCTCCTCGATCAGCACGCCGGGGCGGTTGCTGGCGACCGCGTAGAGGTCGAAGCGCGCGAGGGCCCGCAGCTCCTCGGGATCGTCGACCACCCAGGTCGCGACGCGAAGGCCGGCGGCGCGGCAGCGGCCCACGAGCGCGTCGGAGAGCAGCCCCTTCTCCGGCATCACCAGAGAGGTGCCGACCTCGCGGGCGCCCTGCACGATCTCGTCGGCGCTCGCGCGGTAGAACAGGTGGCCGCGTCCGATCTCCGGCGCCAGCTGCCGGCAGCGCACGAGCGCGCGCCGGTCGAACGAGATCAGCATCACGTCGCCGGCCATGCCGGCCCGCCGCGCCCCCTCGAGCGTGAGCGCCTCGACGCCCCCATCGGCATCGTCGCCCACCGCCTCGGGCTTGATCTCGATCAGCGCCCGCGCGCGGCCCTTCAGGAACGAGAGGGCCTCGTACAGCGTCGGCACCCGTTCGCTCGCGTAGGCGTCGCCGAAGCGGGCGGGGTAGCCGGCGGACAGCTCCCGCAGCTCCAGCAGCGTGTGAGCGCTCACCGGGCCCCTGCCGTCGGTGGTGCGCTCGAGCGTCGGGTCGTGCAGCACGACGGGGTGGCCGTCGCGCGTGAGCTGGACGTCGAGCTCGATCAGCTCGGCGCCCACTTCGAGCGCGCTGGAGAAGGCGGCGAGCGTGTTCTCCGGCCGCTGGGCGGAGTCCCCGCGATGGGCGATGATCAAAGGAGGCAGGGGTTCTTCCTCAGGCCTTGACGATCTCGGCCTCGGCGCCCTGGCTGGGCAGCGTGCGCTCGAAGATGCGCGCGCCGACGAAGACCTGCAGCAGCCCCTCGTCGATCTTGCCGTGGCGCGCCTCTTCGTGCAGGATGTCGAGCGCGCGCTCGATCGGCACCGACTTCTTGTAGGGCCGGTCCCAGGCCACCAGCGCGTCGAAGATGTCGGAGATCGTCATCATCTTGGACTGGATCGGGATCTCCGGCGACTTCAGCCGCCGCGGGTAGCCCGAACCGTCGAGCTTCTCGTGGTGGGCGTAGGCGATCTCCGGGACCTTGCAGAACTCGCCGGTCCACGGGATCTCGGACAGGAAACGGAAGGTGTGGGTGACGTGGCTCTCGATCTCGCGGCGCTCCTTGTCGGAGAGGCTGCCGCGGCGGATCGACAGCGCCTGCAGCTCGTTCGGCGTCAGGAACGGCTGGCGGTTGCCCTCGATGTCGCTGAAGCTGCGGCTGGGCAGATCCATCAGCGCCCGGAAGCTCTCCTCCTCCAGGATCGAGGGCTCGTTGGCCTGGGCGATCGCGCGCAGCATCTGGTCGAGCTCGTGCTGCCGCTGCTCGAAGGCGCGGTCGAGCTCGGCCAGCCTCTCGACCGAGGCGCCGCTGCGCAGCGCCTCCTCGAGCTTGGCGCGCAGGTGGTCGGCCTCGATCGAGCGCTTGATGTAGGCGAAGCGCTGGCGGATCAGCAGCATCTCGCCGACGTAGAGCTTCTTGCCCTTGATCAGCACCTTCTCGCGCACGCCGACCTTTCCGAAGTCGTGGAGCAGGCTGGCGTAGCGGATCTCCTGCAGCTGGTCGCGGCTGAAGCGCAGCTCGCGGAAGGGGCCGCTGTCGAGCGCGTCCACCGTCTCCGCGATGCCCACCGTCAGCACGGCCACCCGGCCGGAATGGCCCGAGGTGGTGGGATCGCGCTGCTCGATCGCGGTCACCGAGGCGCGCACCAGCGAGTCGAACAGGTTCTTGATGTCGCGGATCAGCAGGTTGTTCTCGAGCGCGACCGCGGCCTGGCTGGCGAGCGAGGTGACCAGCTCCTCGTCGACCGCGGTGAACGGGATCACCAGCTCCTCGACCAGCCCCACCGGCCGCAGCACGGCCTTCGTCTCGCGTTTCTTGTTGATCAGCTGCACCACGCCGATCACCTTGTTCTCGTGATCGGTCATCGGCACCACCAGCATCGACTTGGTGCGGTAGCCGGAGCGCTCGTCGAAGGAACGTGCCCCGGCCCCGCTACCCGCGTAGGGCGAGCCCTCGGGCAGGTGGTAGACGTCGGCCAGGTTCACCCCCTTGCCGGTGACCGCGGCGTAGCCGGCGATGGAGGTCTCGTTGAGCGGCATCGTGAACTCGGCGAACGGCAGCACCACGGAGTCGTTCTGCGTCAGCTTGAAGCGCAGCTGGTCGTCGCCGTCCGCCTCGGGGTCCTTGCCACGCTCCACCAGGTAGAGCGAGCCCGCGTCGGCCGCCGTGATCTCCCGGCTCTTGGCCAGGATCATCTCGAGCAGCTTGTTGATGTCCCGCTCCGCCGACAGCGCGACGCCGATCTGGTTGAGCTCGTGCAGCTCGGCGCTCTTGCGCGAGAGCGCGCCCTGCAGCTGGTCGACCGCGCGGCGGTCGTGCAGCGCGTCGAGAGCGCGGTCGAGCCGGTGGCACAGCCGTCCCGGCGTCACCGGCCGCAGCAGCACGTCGTCCAGGAACGGGAAGCGGACCACCAGCGCCTCCGCCTCGCCCGGATCGGCGGCCGCCACCAGCACGGCCTGGCGGCTGCCGCCGCTGCGCAGCCAGGCCTCGAGCGCGCCGACCTCGGCGCGCAGGCAGGCGGCGTCGGCGATCACGAGCGATCCGCCGCGACGGCCGAGCTCGGCGCGCAGGGCGTCGAGCGAGTCGACTTCGGCGAGGCTCACCCCTGCGGGCAGCTCGCCCGCAACGGTTTCGCGCGCTTTGCCCCAGACCACGATGCCGGCCATGCTTCCTCGCGCTCGAAAGCCGCCGGGGCGGCGGCTTCTGGAAGGTCCGAGCAGGCTAGCACGTTTCGAGCGGGCCGCTACAATGGACGACCCCGGCCCAGCATGCTCCGAGTGCGCCTGCTCACGCTCGTCTGCCTGGCGGCGCTCGCTGCGCCACCGGCGCCGGCCTCCGCCCAGGCGCCCCCTTCGCCCCGCCGGCTGATCTTCGGCGGCGACGCCGCTTTCCCACCGTACGAGTACCTTGACGCCGCCGGCCAGCCGCGGGGCCTGAACGTCGAGCTGATGCGCCTGCTCTCGCGCGAGTCGGGCACCCCGATCGAGATCCGGCTCGGCGACTGGCGGGACGTGATCGCCGACTTCGAGGCGGGGCGCTCCGACGTCGTCAGCCTCGCGCTCTCCCCCGCGCGCGAAGAGCGCTTCGACATGCTGGTGCAGACCTGGACGCTCAGCCGCGGCTTCCTGTTCCGTGCGGGCCGCACGCGCTACCCGGGCGCCATCGAGGACCTCACGCTCGAGACGGTGGCGGTGCCCGAGCGCGGCGCCGTGCACGAGGCGCTGCTGGCGCTCGCTCCCTCGCGCCGGCCGCTGCTGCGGCCGGCGCGCAACCAGGCGGCCGCGGTGGCGATGCTGGCGCGGGGGGAGGCGACGGCTGTGGGCGGGAACACGCTGACCCTGCGTTTCTTCGCCAACGAGATCGGCCTCGCCGACGTGGTGGCCGTGGAGCTGGAGCCCTACGCCTATTACCTGGCCGCGGCGCACGGACGGCGCGAGCTGATGCAGCCCCTGGTCGACAGCTTCGCCTCGCTGCGCGACAGCGGCGAGTACTACGCCCTGCTCGAGCGCTCGCTGGTGCTGCCCGGCCGCCCGCGCAGCTGGCGGGACTACTGGCGGCCGTTCGCGCTGCTGCTGGCGAGCCTGCTGGCGCTGGCGACCGGCACCTTCGCCTGGACGCGCTCGCTGCGCCGCGAGGTGGGGACCCGCACGCGGGCGCTCGCCCGCTCGCTCGAGGAGAAGGAGAAGCTGGCCGCGGCGCTGGCCCAGAGCGAGGAGCGCTTCCGCGGCATGATCGAGGGCCTGCGCACCGGCGTCGTGCTGCACGCTCGCGGAGGCGAGATCCTGTTCGCCAACCCCGCGGCGCTGAGCATCCTGCAGGTGGGCGCCGGGCAGCTGCTCGGCTGCACCTCGATCGACCGCGGCCAGGGCTTCGTCTCGGAGGACGGCGAGCGGTTGCCCCCGGAGCGCGACCCCGTGCGCCTGGCCATCGCCGGGCAGCGGCCCGTGCGCGACGTGCTGCTGGGCATCTCGCGCGGGGTCCCCAGCGAGCGCGCCTGGCTGATCGTGAGCGCCGAGCCCGAGCTCGGCCCGGGCGGCGTGATCGAGGAGGTGATCTGCACCTTCGCCGACGTCACCGAGCGGCGGCACGCGCAGGAGCAGATCCGTTATCTCGCCTACCACGACTCGCTGACCGGCCTGCCCAACCGCGAGCTGTTCCTCGACCGCCTGCGGGTGGCGCTGGCGCACGCGCAGCGCCACCGTCGCGAGCTGGCCGTGCTGTTCGTGGACCTCGACCACTTCAAGGTGATCAACGACTCGCTGGGGCACTCGATCGGCGACCGCGTGCTGCGCGAGATCGCCGCGCGGCTGCGGGCGACGCTGCGCGAGGAGGACACCGTGGCCCGGCTGGGCGGCGACGAGTTCACGGCGCTGCTGCCGAGCCTGTCGGCGCCCACCGACGTCTCGCACGTGGCGGCCAAGATCCAGCAGGCGATCCGGCAGCCGATCCAGATCGACGGCCGCGAGCTGGGCCTGTCGGCCAGCATCGGCGTCGGCCTCTTTCCGAACGACGGTTCCGACGCCGAGACGCTGCTGAAGAACGCGGACACCGCGATGTACCGCGCCAAGGAGCTCGGCCGCGACCAGCACCAGTTCTACACCGCAGCGCTGTCGGTCAAGGTGCTCGAGCACCTCGACCTCGACGGCCGCCTGCGCAAGGCTCTGCAGAACGACCGCTTGCTGCTGCACTACCAGCCGCTGATCGACCTGGCCGACGGCCGTGTCGAGGCCGTCGAAGCGCTGGTGCGCTGGCAGGACTCCGACGGCAGCCTGATCCCGCCCGACGACTTCATCCCCGTGGCCGAGGTGACCGGCCTGATCGTGCCGATCGGGGCCTGGGTGCTGCGGGCCGCCTGCGCGGAGATCGCGCGCCTGGCGGCGGCCGGGGGACCGCCGCGCGTCTCGGTGAACCTGTCCGCGCGCCAGTTCCACGGCGGCGAGGTGGTCGAGCAGGTGAAGGCCGCGCTCGCCGCGTCGGGCCTGCGGGCCGAACAGCTCGAGCTCGAGATCACCGAGACCGTGGCGATGCAGGACCAGGAGCGGACGGTCGAGACGCTGAGGCGCCTGAAGCAGCTCGGCGTGCGCATCTCGATCGACGACTTCGGGACAGGCTACTCGTCGCTCGGTTACCTGCGGCGCTTCCCGATCGACACGCTGAAGATCGACCGCTCCTTCGTGCGCGACGTGGCCAGCGATCGCAGCGCCGCCAGCATCGCGGCCGCCGTGATCGCGGTAGGCCACGAGCTGCGCATCCACGTCGTGGCCGAAGGCGTCGAGACCGAGGAGCAGCTGCGCATCCTGCGCCGCCACGGCTGCGATGCCGCGCAGGGCTTCCTGGTCGGCCGGCCGGCGCCCGCCGCGGAGCTGGTGGCGGCGCTCGCCGACCTGGGCGCGCGCTGGCCCGCGCTCATCGCCTGACGGGCCTGCCACGGCCGAGCCGGGCGTGCTAGCGTCGGGTGCGATCCCGGCCCCTCGCGCCGGGGCGCCCGGAAGGAGGCCAGCATGACCAGCGTCCGCCAGATCCTGGCAGGCAAGCCCGCCGTCTACTCCGTGACGCCGGACACCAAGGTCTTCGACGCGCTCGGGCTGATGGCAGAGAAGAACGTGGGCGCGCTGCTCGTCGTCGACGGCGAACGCCTGGTGGGCATATTCTCGGAGCGCGACTACGCGCGCAAGGTCGTGCTGCTCGGCCGCTCCTCCCGGGACACGCCCGTGCGCGAGATCATGAGCACGCGCGTGGTCAGCGTCGCTCCCTCGCGGACGGCGGGCGATTGCATGGCGCTGATGACCGAGGCGCGCATCCGCCACCTGCCGGTGCTCGAGGCGGGGCGCATCGTGGGCGTGATCTCGATCGGCGACGTGGTGCGCTCGGTCGTCGAGGAGCAGCGCTACACGATCGAGCAGCTCGAGAGCTACATCCAGTCGTAGACCGGCCCGTCACGGGCCAGGCCGGGCTCAGCCGCCGACGAGCGCCGCCAGCTGCTCCAACCCTTCGACCGTCGCGTCGGGCGGCTCTGCCGCGAGGCCCGCGGGGTCGAAGCCGTAGCGCACGCCCACCGTGAAAGCACCGGCAGCTCGCCCCGTGCGCACGTCGTTGGCCGAATCGCCGACCATCAGGACCTCGCCGGGCGACGCCGCGGCCTCGCGCGCCAGCGACAGGAGTCCCGCCGGATCCGGCTTTCTCGGGGCGTCGTCGCCGCCCACGACGCGGAAGAACCGTTCGGAGACGCCGAGGCCTTCCAGGATGCGGCGGCTCAGGCCGCCGGGCTTGTTGGTCAGCACGGCCAGCCGGCGGCCGCGCAGCCGCTCGAGACATTCGACGACGCCGGGATACAGGACGGTGGTGTCGAGCAGGCAGCGCGAGTAGCGCTCGAGGAAGACCGGCAGGGCCCGTTCCGCCGGCACCGCGAGCCCGGCCGCGGCCAGGCTGCGCGCCACCAGCGTCCGCGCGCCGTCGCCGATGAACGAGCGCACGCGTTCGTGCGACAGCGCGGGCGCGCGCGGCTCGAGGCGGACGAGCGCGGCGTTCACGGCGCTCGCCAGGTCACGGCTCGAGTCGACCAGCGTGCCGTCCAGGTCGAACACCACGAGCCGGACGCCGGGGAAGCGCGGCGGGCTCAGCCGCACGTCGCCACGTAGCCGAGCGCCTTCAGGCGCTCGCAGGCGGCCGCGTCCATCTCCATCACGCGCCGGCCCGGCTTCGGCGTCAGCCACAGCTGCAGCCCGGGCGGGTCGAGGCGCGGCGGGGCCAGCACGTTCTGGAAGCGCTCGTGCTCGGACTCGATCTCGGGCAGCTTCAGCGGGAACGAGGCGGGACGGGTGCCCTCCTCGGCGATCGCCACGTCCGAGGGGCGGAGCGGCCGCCCGTCGCGCGTGCCCTCGAGCCAGATCGGCGCGCCCAGCGGGCGCACGCTGAGGGCCACCTCGCGCGGAGCGCCGGCGCGCGGCCGCACGCGCAGGCGCAGTCGGCGGCCGCCCTGCTCGACGGCGTAGCTCTCGCCCGCGCCGAACCCGATCGGCTCGACGCCCTCGAGCCAGCCGGGCGAGCGCAGCTCCAGCACGTAGTCCCCGGCTCCGGCGAGCTTCATGTGGCGGCGGAAGGGGTCGCTGACCATGGACGCCTCGACCCCGGCGCGCAGCAGCCGCGCGCGCTCGCCGCCGCGGGGCGCGAGGTCGGCCTGCTCGCGCGGGTCGGCCTTCAGGTCGAAGTAGAGGTCGCCCTCCTCCGGGCTGAAGCGCATCACGAACTTGTCGCGGCTCGTGCGCATGCCGCTCGCCACGAAGCCGCGGTGGCTGATCTCGGAGACGGCCGGCGGCTCCGGCGCGTCGCCCCGCAGCACGGCCTGCAACGGGCGTCCGGCCACCACGGGCGGCTGCGGCACGGGCAAGCCCAGCTCGTGCAGCACGGTCGGCAGCAGGTCGACGAGCTGCACCTGCTGCCCGACGCGCCGTCCGGCCTCGCGCCCGCCGGGGAACTTCACGAGCAGCGGCACGCGCACCAGCTCGTCGAAGACGCTGCGGCCGTGCAGCCACTTGCCGTGATCCAGGAACTCCTCGCCGTGGTCCGCCAGGAACACGAAGAGCGCCCGTTCGTACAGCCCGCGCGCCCGCAGCTCGCGCACGAAGCGGCCGAACTCCCGGTCGCCGTAGGCGACGTCGCCGTCGTACTGCGCGAGCAGGCGCTCGCGGTCGAGGGGCTCGCTGTAGTCGGTGCGCGGATCGACCCCCGGGTGACCCGGCGCCGGGTGCGGCTCGAACATCCGGTCGTACGGCGCGGGCGGAGCGTAGGGCACGTGCGGGTCCATCGTGTGCACGTAGAGGAAGGCCGGCCGTCCGCGCCGCGAGTCGAGGAACTCGAGCGCCGCGTCGACGACCTTGTCCGCCGCGACTTCCTTGGAGGCGCGGCCGCTGTCGTCGTGCAGCCCCACGAAGCTGTCGAAGCCCTGCTCGAAGTGGCTGCCCTCCGAGTAGACCACCGAGTTGGCGATCGCCGCACCGGTCGAGAAGCCCTTCGCCTGCAGCATCTCTGCGAGGGTGACGTGCCCGAGGTCGAGCGGGTCGCGCAGCTGCACGGCCAGGTGGCGGCTCGGCAGCAGGGAGGTGAAGAGCGAGGCCACGGAAGGCTTGGTCCAGGAGGAGGCGGCGATCGCCTGCTCGAAGAGCACGGCGTCGCCCGCGAACTTCGCGAGCTCGGGGGTGGTGTCGCGCTGGTAGCCGTAGGGCGTCGTGTGGTCCGCGCGCAGCGTGTCCACCAGGTAGACGACCACGATCGGCGCGTCGTCGCGGGCCGAGGTCAGGGCGGGCGCGCCCCACAGCGCGCGCCGGGGATCGGGCGAGTCCTCGAAGCCGCGGGTCTCGAAGACGAGCTCGACGTCACGCCCCGCGTGCCGCCCGAGATCGGCCTCGCCGCGCAGCCAGCGGCGCTGGGCGGGCTGGTTCAGCGTGTCGACCAGCTTCGTGAAGACCGTGTCCTCGCGTCCGCCGTGAAGCACCTTCACCACGAACTCGACGCCGGGACGTTCCCAGGAGTCGGGCGCCACGCCGTAGGAGAAGCTGAGGCGGGCTCCGGCCGGCACGTCCAGACGGAAGCGGAGCAGGCTCGGCGGGCCCGCCGGCAGCGTACGCAGCACGACGTCCGAGATGCGGATCTGGCGGCCGAGCTGCTTCTCGACCCAGTCGCGCTCGCGCGTGCCGACCCTGCCGTCGACGAAGCTCTCGGGCCGGCCGAGCAGCTCGATGCCCTCGCGCGGGCCGCCGCAGGCGGCGCCGTGCAGCGCGGCGACCAGGGACGCCAGCGCGAGCCGGGCCGCCCGGCGGCGGGCGGAGCCCCGGCCGGCGGTCGTGGCGTCGTGGTCGGTGCTGGGGCGGGCGGTGCTCAGGGCGCGTTTCGCGCTTCTCTCGAGGGCTCGGGCGAGCGGCGAAGCGCGATGGACGTTGTACCACGCGCGCGCGAAAGCCGCCAACCCGGGGCCCCGTGCTAACGTGCCGGCGGCCATGACGTTCGCGCGCAAGCTGCTCCTGCTGACGTTCTGCGCGCTGCTGGTCCGGGCCGGCTTCCTGCTGCTCGAGCCGGCGACCCAGCCGATCGCCGACGAGCGCACCTGGGTCAACTGGGCCGTCGAGAACCTGGTCTCGCCGAAGGTCTCGTTCTCGCCCTTCCGGACCCGGATGATCTTCTACCCGCCGCTGTATCCCTACTTCATCGCGGTGCTCTACTGGCTGTTCGGCTCGCTCGTCGCGGTGAAGTGGGCGCAGGTGCTGGTCGGGGTGCTGCTGGTGCCGGCGGTGGGCCGGCTGGGCGCCCGCGTGTTCGGCGAGCGGGCCGGCCTGCTCGCGGCGGCCTGGGTCGCCTGCTACCCCGATCTCGTCTGGTACTCGGCGCACTTCTGGTCGGAGACGCTGTATCTCGTCGTGCTGTGGTGGGCCTTCGAGCGCCTGCTGGCGGCCGACGGCGCTCCCGGCTGGCGGCCCGCCGCGCTCGCCGGCGTTCTGTGGGGCCTCGCCGTGCTCGTACGGGAGACGTCGCTCTACCTCACGCCGCTCGTCGCGCTGTGGCTGCTCGTCCGACGCGGGCGGCAGGGGCGCGCGCGGGCCGCGGCGTTCTTCCTGGCGGCCTTGCTGGCGATCGCGCCGTGGACGTACCGCAACTGGGTCGTCTTCGGCGCCTTCGTGCCGGTCTCCACCGCGGGCGGCCTCAACCTCTGGCAGGGCAACGCCGCCCTGCCGCGCGAGGAGATCTACGTCCTCTACGACGCCGTGCAGGGCCGTGTCGAGCAGTACCGGCACGCCCGCGAGATGGGAATCCGCGCCGTGATCGAGCGCCAGCCGTGGTGGATCTTCGAGAAGCTGCGCGACGAGATGCCGCGCTTCTGGGAGGCCGACAGCCTGGCCCTGATCCACATCCGGCGCGGCGCGTACGACAGCGTCGCGACCGTCTGGGCGTTAGCCGCCGCGCTGACGATCGTGCTGCCGTACCTGGCGCTGCTCGCGCTGTTCGTGGCGGGCCTCCTGCGCGTGCCCGCGTCTCGCGACCTCGCGCTGCTGCTGGGCTTCCTGGTGTTCCACAACCTTCTGCACGTCGCGACGCACGGCTTCGCGCGCTATCGGATGCCGGTGATGCCCGTCCTGTTTCTGATCGCCGGCCACTGGCTGGCGACACGGCGCGAGGGATCGCCCGCGCTCACGCACCGCCGGCTCGGGCTGGCCGCGGCCGTCGCGCTCGCCCTGGCCTTCAGCGTCGGCCCCAGCCTGCGCCATGCCGCCGCCCATCCGGCCTACGGCCTGGTGCCCCCGCCACCGCCCGGCGAAGAACCCCCGCCTCCGTAGGCCGGGCCCGTGGGCGCTCGCGCTCCTGAGCGGACCCTGCGTGACCCACCCGCCTGCGTCATCGACCCCCCACCCCTGACCCCTCCCCACATACGGGGGAGGGGGAATCACTCGCGGGTCGCGCCGCGACCTGACGGGGCGTCGCGACCCGCTGCGTCTGCTTCGACCCCCCACCCCTATCCCCTCCCCACATACGGGGGAGGGGGAATCACTCGCGGGTCGCGCCGCGACCTGACGGGGCGTCGCGACCCGCTGCGTCTGCAAGCGCGACTAGCTAGAAAGGACTCGCGCTCAGGCTGCGGCCCGTGGCTGTCGGCTGGGCGGCGCCGGGGTTCACGCCTCCTCGGGACGCTGCGCGGCGCATCGCCCTCAAGAGGAAGATCAGCAATCGCGCCGCTCCGCTCGGTTCAGCGCGGGGGCGAAGAGGGGGTCTGGGGGCGCGGCGCAGCGCCCTCCAGACTCAATGACGCAGCCGCGACTCTACGTACGCGTACGCAGCCTTCACCTTTTCTAGGTGGCGCGCCTCGCTGTACTCGCGCTGAAGCAAGTCGCGGGCGCGGGCTGCTCGCCGGCCCGCTTCGGCGGGATCCGCGAGCGCCGCCGAGACGCCTCCCGCCAGGGCTTCGGCCGTCGGCTCGACCAGGAAGGCGACCGAGTCGTCGAGCACCTGAGTGTGTGTCGGCAGCCGCGTCGCGACGAGTGGGCGGCCGGAGGCGAGGTAGCTGTAGATCTTGAAGGGCGTGTTCTCGCCCTTCACGCGGGGCGAGACGAGAACGTCGGCCAGCGCCAGGAAGGCCGGCAGCTCGGACGGTGGCCGTTTGCCGGCGAAGACGCAGCGCTCCGCGGCTCCGAGCGCCGCCGCGCGGAGGCGCAACGCCTCGATCTCGTGCGGCTCGCCGCCCATGAAGAGGAAGCTCGCGTCCGGCACTCGCGGCGCGGCTTCGACCAGCAGGCCGACGCCCTGGTACGGCTCGAAGTTGCCCGAGTAGAGCGCGACGCGCCGGCCGCGCAGGCCGAGCGCGTCGCGCAGCGACGCGAGCTCGGGCGCGTCGGCGGCGAGCGGCTCGCCGAAGAGCGGCGGGTCCTCGATCTGGAACACGCGTGCAGCGGGTGCTATGCGGAGCACGCCCTCGCTCAGGCTGCGGCAGACGGTGACGACGGCCGTGGCGTTCCGCAGCGCGTGGCGATCGAGCAGCTCCGCCAGCCACGGCAGCGGCCCGCGGCCCGCGAAGCCCGAGTAGCGGAGCTGGTCGGGGATCTGCGAGTCGACGTCCGCCACCAGCGGCAGTCCGAGCAGGCGGGCCAGCGGAGACGCCAGGTGGGCGGCCTCCTCGACCGCGTGCACCGCGTCGTAGCGACCCAGCAGCATGCGCGCCCAGGACTCGAGCGCGAACGGCACGTCGAGCAGCAGCTTCGCCAGCGAAGGGCCCGCCTTCACGCGGCCGACCGGCAGGCGCGGGCTGCGCAGCTGGCGCACGCCGGGAATCGCGACGTCCTCGCCCTGCGGGAAGCTCAGCAGGTCGACGGTGTGGCCGAGCGAGCCGAGCGCGCGCAACAGCGCCCGCACGGCGAGCGGCGTGCCCCGGACCTCGAAGAAGGGCTGCGGCGCGAGAAACAGGATGCGCACGTTGCGGAGGGGACCTCCCGCTCAGTGCGCGAGGAACCTCTCGGCGTCGATCGCCGCCATGCAGCCGCTGCCTGCCGCGGTGATCGCCTGCCGGTAGCGGTGGTCCGCCACGTCTCCGGCCGCGAAGACGCCCGGCACGCTGGTGGCGCTGGTGCCGTCGCGCACCAGCAGGTAGCCGTTCTCGTCCATCTCCAGCTTGTCCTTGAACAGCGCGGTGTTGGGCAGGTGACCGATCGCCATGAAGATGCCGCCGCAGGCGACCTCGCGCGCTTCGCCGGTCCTCAAGTTCCTCACGAGCGCGCCGGTGACGCCCTGTCCCGGCCCGCCCAGGATCTTCTCGATCACGCTGTCGAGCAGCCAGGCGATCTTCGGGTTCTGGCGCGCGCGCTCCTGCATGATCTGCGAGGCGCGCAGCTGCTCGCGGCGGTGCACGACCGTGACCTTGCTCGCGAACTTGGTGAGGAAGGTCGCCTCCTCCATCGCGGTGTCGCCGCCGCCGACGACCAGCACGTCCTTCTGCTTGTAGAAGAAGCCGTCACAGGTGGCGCAGGCGGAGACGCCGCCGATCCTGGTGCGGAACTCGAGCTCCTCGGGCAGGCCCAGCCAGCGGGCCGTCGCCCCGGTCGCGACGATCAGGGTCTTCGCGCGCACGGCGCCGTCCTGCAGCGTCAGCGTGAAAGGCCGCTCACGCAGGTTCACGCCCTGCACGGTGCCCGCCGCGAACTCGGCTCCGAAGCGCTCGGCCTGCTTGCGCATCTGCTCCATCAGCTCGGGGCCCAGGATCCCCTTGGGGAAACCGGGGTAGTTGTCGACCTCGGTCGTCAGCATCAGCTGCCCGCCCGGCACGTCCGTCGGGTCGCCGCCGCCGCCGCCCTCCACGACCAGAGGCTCGAGGTTGGCGCGCGAGGCGTAGATGGCGGCCGTCAGGCCGGCCGGTCCCGAGCCGACGATCACCACGCGGTACTCCTGCTTGCTGGGCATCGTGTCTCCCGTTGGGCCCCGATCCGGCCGGGACGGCGACAGTATAGCGAGCCGCTCCGCGCTGGCCTCAGCCTTGACAGGCCGGTCGAGCGGCGGCTACGGTGCCGGCATGGGCCCGTCCGCGCGCATCGACCTGATCCTGTCGACGCTGAACGCCACCGAGATCGGCACGCTCGACAGCGTCGCGCAGAAGCTGCGCCAGGCGTGCGACCTGCTGCGCGAGATCGAGCAGCCGGAGCTGGCGACGCGGGCCGAGCAGACCCTCGCGGCGCTCGGGCGCGGCGACGTGGCGGAGTTCAAGCGCGGCCGCGCCTTCCTGCAGTCGAAGCTCGGCCACCTGCGGTAGTCGATGGCTTCCACGCGGATCGGCGCGCGGCCCCCGCGCGGCGAGCTTCGGCCGCCGCGCCGGCTCGGCGGAGACGAGCTGGCCACCCGCCTGATGGACGCCGCGCGCACTCCCGGCGGCCACTCGCCGGCGCTGCTGCTGCCGAGCACGGAGGCGGAGGTGGCCTGGGCGCTGCGCGAGTCGCCCGCGCTGCTGCCGATCGGCGCGCAGTCCTCGCTGACGGGCGGGGCGACGCCGTTCGGGGAGTGGCTGCTCGCGACTGCCGGCTTCGACCGGTTGGAGCTCCTGCCCGCCGGCCACGCGCGAGTGGGCGCCGGCGTCTCGCTGCTGCAGCTCGAGCAGGCGCTCGAGCCGGCGGGGCTCTTCTTTCCGCCCACGCCGACCCACAAGGGCGCCTGTCTGGGCGGGGCGGTCGCAACCAACGCGGCGGGCGCTTCGACGTTCAAGCACGGGAGCACGCGCGACTGGGTGCGGGGCCTGACGGTGGTGCTCGCCACCGGTGACGTGCTGGACCTCGAGCGCGGCGCGTGCCGCGCGGGAGGCGCCGGGCTCTTCGAGATCGAGCTGCCGTCGGGCGAGACGCTACGCGTGCCCGCGCCGCGCTACAGGATGCCCGCCGTGCCGAAACGCTCGGCCGGCTACCACTCGGAGCCGGACCTCGACCTCGTCGACCTCTTCGTGGGCTCGGAGGGGACGCTCGGCGTGGTGGTCGAGGCCGAGATCGCCCTGGCGACGCGGCCGGCCCGGCTCGCGGGCCTGCTGGGCGCGCGCAGCGAGGCGCGGGCGCTGGAGCTCGTCGCCCGGCTGCGCGACGAGGGGCGGCGCGCCCACGCCGGCGGCGGGCGCGACGGGCTCGACGTGGCGTCGGTCGAATCGCTCGACCGTCGCTGCCTCGAGCTGCTGCGCGAGGATGCCGCTGCGCCGGCAGCGCTGATCGACGCCGGGATGGACACCGCGCTGCTCTTCGAGCTGGAGCTCGCCGGCCCGCAGGAGGCGGATGCGGCGCTGGAGCGGCTCGCAGCCGTGCTGGACGATGCCGCTTCTGGCCTGCTGGTGGCGCCGCCGGGGGACCGCGCGCGGCGCGAGGCCCTCGAGGCGCTGCGCGAGGCGGCTCCGGTCGCGGTCAACCACCGCATCGAGCGCGCGCAGCGCGAGCTGGACCCGCTGGTGCGCAAGGTCGCGGCCGACATGATCGTGCCCTTCGAGAGGCTGGGCGAGGCGCTCGCCCTCTACCGCGACTGCTTCGCGCGGCGGGGCCTCGACCACGCGCTGTTCGGCCACGTCTCCGACGGCAACGTGCACGCGAACGCGCTGCCGCGCTCGCGCGACGACGTCGCGCGCGGCGACCAGGCGCTGCGGGAGATGGGCGAGCAGGTGATCCGCTGGGGCGGCTGCCCGATGTCCGAGCACGGGGTCGGCCGCAACCGCGTGAAGCAGGGGCTGCTGCGAAGCCTGTACGGCGAGGCGGGCATCGCCCAGATGCGTGCCGTGAAGGCCGCGCTCGATCCGCGCGGGCGGCTTTCGCCGGGCGTCCTGCTGCCGCCCGCCTGAGCGGCGCGTGCCGCGGCCGCCCTACATCAGGCCGCCGCCGGCCGGCGCGGAGACCTGGACCGGCGAGGGCGAGGCCTGGTGCAGCACGAGCCGCCAGCCGTCGGGCGTGCGCTTGAACAGGTTGGTCGCCATCGCCACGGCCAGTCCGATCTCGCCCTGGCTCCTGATCGAGATGTTCTCGGCGCAGGTGACCAGGCCCAGCTCGCCGAGGTCGCGCGTCTCGACGTCCGTGTTCGCCACGCGCATCCAGCCGGTGTTCGCGAAGATCTGCTCCCAGGAGCGCCGCACCAGCGGCCAGCCGACGATCGTCTCCCAGCCCGGGTGGATGCAGCGCACCCAGTCCTCGTGCAGCCAGATGCGATCCATCGCGTCGAGGTCGAGGGTCTCGAGCGCTTGATAGAAGGACTCGTTGGCCTCTTGCAGGCCGTCGGCGGAGCGCACCCGGCAATTGTAGAATCTCTGCATGTCCGCCGCGACCGTCGCACCGCCGGCGGCACCGGCCGCCCTTCCGCGCAGGCATTCCTGGGTCGCCGGGCAGGAGCTGCCCGGCCGCGGCGGCGTGCGCGAAGCCACGAACCCCGCCAGCGGGCGGCCCTTCGCCGAGGCCAGCCTGCTCGACGCGGCGCAGGCCCGGGAGGCCGTGGCGGCGGCCCGTGCGGCGCAGCCGGCCTGGGCCGCGCTCTCCTTCCACGAGCGCGGCCGCCACCTCGAAGCCCTGCGCCGGGCCCTGGCGGCCGACGCGCGCGGGATGGCGGAGCTGGTGGCGCGCGAGCAGGGCAAGCCGATCGCGGAGGCCTACACGGCCGAGGTGATTCCTGCGCTCGAGTCGCTGAAGCATCTCTCGCGCCACGCCGAGGAGGCGCTGCGCGAGGAGCCGCTCGAGCCGGCGCTGCTCCTGCTTTCCGGCATGTCGGCCGCCGCCGTGTACGAGCCGTACGGCGTGGTGCTGGAGATCTCCGCCTGGAACTACCCGCTCTACTACGCGCTCGAGGGCGCCGCCGCCGCGCTGGCGGCCGGCAACACGGTGGTGCTCAAGCCGGCGCCCGCCACGACGCTGATCGGCCTGGCGATCGGAGAGCTCGCGCGCCGCGCCGGCCTGCCCGCCGGCGCGCTCAACGTGGTCGCCTGCGACGACGAGGTCGCTGCGGGCCTGGTCAGCGACCCGCGGCTCGGCAAGATCGTGTTCACGGGCAGCGTCCCGACCGGCAGGCGCATCGCGGCGGCCGCCGCCGCGAACGTGACGCCGGTGCTGCTCGAGCTGGGCGGCAAGGACGCCGCGATCGTCTGCCGCGACGCCGATCTCGAGCGCGCCGCCGCCGGCCTCGTCTGGGGCGCCTTCATGAACGCCGGCCAGACCTGCGCCTCGATCGAGAGGGTCTACGTCGAGGAGGCGGCCGCCGGCCCGCTGGTCGAGAAGGTGGCGGAGCTGACGCGCGCGCTGCGGGTGGGCGATCCCTTCGACGACGCCACCGACGTGGGGCCACTCACGCTCGAGCGCCAGCGGCGCGTGGTCGAGGACCACGTGCAGGACGCGCTCGCCCGCGGCGCGCGGGCGCTGACGGGCGGCGCCCGGCTCGAGCGGGACGGCTTCTTCTTCCCGCCGACGGTGCTCACGGGCGTCGACCACTCGATGAAGGCGATGCGCGAGGAGACCTTCGGTCCGACGCTGCCGATCATGGTGGTGAAGGACGCGGACGAGGCGCTGCGGCTCGCCAACGACAGCGAGTACGGGCTGACCGCGTCCGTCTGGACCCGCAGCGCGGGGACCGCCCAGCGGCTGGCGCACCGTCTCGAGGCGGGCGCCGTGCTGATCAACGACCACCTGTCGAGCGCCGGCGAGCCGACGGCGCCCTGGGGCGGGTACAAGAAGTCCGGCTTCGGCCGCGTGCACGGCGCCCACGGCCTGCGCGAGCTCGCGCGCGTGAAGTACGTGGCGACCGAGGCCTCGCGCCGCCCGGCGATCTGGTGGTATCCCTACGGGCCGGGCTTCCGCCGCTTCGTCGAGACGGCGCTGCCCGCCCTCCACGGCCGCCCGCTCGCGCGCGTCGGAGCCCTCGCGCGGCTCGGCCTCCAGCGCCGTTTCTGGTCGCGGTTCGGCCCCTGGAGCTTCCTCAAAGGGCTCGACAGGTTGTTCTAGCCGTGGCGCGGAGCCGGCCGTGACCACGCTCTCGCCGCCCAAGCGCCACAAGTGGCTGCACCTGACGATCGGCATCGGCCTGATCGTGGTGGCGGTCGCCCTGACCGTGGGCTGGCAGATCCTGGGCGACAGCTCCTCGCTGCAGCGCGAGGCCGGCCCGCTGCGCTTCTTCGTCTACTTCTTCGGCACGCTGCTGTTCCTGCTGCTGATCGGCGGCCTGGCGCTGATGGTGATCCTGCTGCTGCGCGAGGTGCAGCTCAACGAGCGGCAGTCGAACTTCATCAGCGCGGTGACGCACGAGCTGAAGACGCCGGTGGCCTCGCTGAGGCTGTATCTCGACACCCTGGAGCTGCGCGAGCTGCCCGAGGAGCGCAAGCGCGAGTTCTATCGCACCATGCGCGCCGACCTCGAGCGGCTGAACTCGACGATCGGCAGCATCCTCGACGCCGCCATGTACTCCGACCGCAAGCTGGTCGACCCGCGCCCGCTCGACCTGGTGCGCCTGGTGCGGCGCGCCGTCGAGCTGACGCAGGTGCGCAACCAGCTCCCGCGCGAGGCGATCCGCTTCTCGGGCCCCGAGAGCCTGACGCTGCGGGGGGACGCCGCCGCGCTCGAGACGCTGACGCTCAACCTGCTCGACAACGCCGTCAAGTACTCGCGCGAGCTGGTGGACGTGGAGGTGGAGGTGGCGGCGGTCGGCGACGGCCAGGCGCTCGTGCGCGTGCGCGACAAGGGCATCGGCATGAGCCGCGCGCACCTGCGCTTCGTGTTCAACCGCTTCTACCGCATCGGCTCGGAGGTGCGCCGCAGCCGCACCGGCACCGGCCTCGGCCTGTTCATCGTGAAAGCTGTGGTGAAGGCGCACCGCGGCACGATCGCGGCCGAGAGCGCTGGCCCGGACCGGGGCTCGACGTTCAGCGTCACGCTGCCCGGCGTGCTCGACGAGACCTCGCTCCAGCCGCGCAGCGCCACCGCCTGAGGGGTTCCTGTGATGTCGCGCATCCTGATCGTGGAAGACGAGGCGAACCTGGCCCGCGGGATCGCCTTCAATCTGGAGCTGGAAGGCTACGAGGTCGAGACGATCGCGGACGGCGCGCAGGCGGCGGCCCGGCTGACGGCTTCGCCTTCGCCGGGCTTCGACCTGGTGATCCTCGACGTGATGCTGCCCGGGGTGGACGGGCTGGCGATCGCCGAGCGCATGCGCCGCGCGGGCAACTTCGCGCCCGTGCTGATGCTGACGGCGAAGGGGCTGCCCGAGGACGTCGTGCACGGCCTCGAGGCCGGCGCCGACGACTACCTGCCGAAGCCGTTCGATCTCTCCGTGCTGCTCGCGCGAGTGCGCGGTCTGCTGCGCCGCCGGGACTGGGCGCGCGGCCCCGGCAGCGGCCCTGAGACGGCGCGCGTCGGCGCGGCCGAGGTGGACTTCCGCAGCTTCGAGATCCGCACCCCGCGCGGCGCCGCCACCCTGACGCTGCTCGAGGCGATGCTGCTGAAGCTGCTGGTGCAGAACGCGGGCCGCGTGGTGAGCAAGGCCGAGATCCTGGAGAAGGTCTGGAACGTCAGCCCGGAGGCCGAGACGCGCGCGGTCGACAACTTCATCGTGCGGCTGCGGCGCTACCTGGAGCCGGACCCCCAGAGGCCCCGCCTGCTGCTGACGGTGCGGGGCGCGGGCTGGCGCCTGCTGCTCGACGAGCCCAGGGAATGAGGCCTTGACGGGTCCGCGCCGGGCCGCGTCCCTGCTGGTTCTCGTGGCGCTGGCGGTCGGCGTCCTCCTGCTCTTCCAGGCGACGGGCGAGCCCTCGCTGTCGTGGTCCGACGAGATCGTCTACGCCGTCAACGGCCGGCGCACCGCAGACGGCCTGGGGCTGACGAGCGGGTTCTACGATCACCGCGTGGTGCTGGAGCAGGAGCTGCCCACCGGCGACGTGCACCTGCCGGGGCACGCGCTGATGCTGGCCGCGGCGTTCCGAGCCCGCGGTCCCTCCGATGCGACCGCCCGCCTGCCCAGTCAGCTCGGCTTCCTGGCGGCGGCGCTCGCGGTCTTCGCTGCCGGTCTGCGCGGCTGCGGTGCGCCGGCGGCGTGGACCGCGACCCTGCTGTTCATGGCCTGGCCCGCGATGGGAAGCTACGCCGGAGCGGCAATGGGGGAGCTGACCCTCGTCGCACTGGTGGCGCTCTGGCTGCTCTGCTGGGAGGCGGCGCTCGTCTCGGAGGCGGCCGGCTGGGTCGCCACGCTCGGCCTGCTCACGGGCGCCGCGCTGCTCCACCGCGAGACCTCGCTAGCTCTGATTCCGCCGGCGCTGCTGGCGCTGATGCGTGGCACACCCTCGACGCGAGCGCGCAGGCTCGGTCTGTTCATGATCGCGTGTGGACCGCTGGCCGTGCTGCCACTGGCCGTCTCGGCCGAGCGCGCGCGCCATCCGCACTTCCTGCGGGCTGCTGAGGGCCCGCTCGGGACGGGCGGGCTTTCGGGCCAGCTGCTCGGCATGGCGGGTCGGAACTTGGAGGCGCTCTTCGCCCCGGGCCTCGACGTCGCACGACTCGCGCTCGCGCTCACGCTCGGCGCAGCACTGCTGTTGCTCGCTACGGCGAGAGGCCGCGCCGGCCTCGCGCGGCGGACGACACGGCTCGCCGCCTACCTGGTGGCGGCACACGCCCTGGCGCTTCTGCCGCTGTATCCGCTCCGCGGCTGGGCCGCCGTGCGCGTGTTGCTGGTGGCGGCGCCGCCGCTGTGCCTGGCGCTCGGCTGTCGCCTGGCGGCGATCGAACGGCCGCTCCTGCGCCGCACGTTCGCGGGCTTCTTGCTGGCGTCCACCGCCTCGCTGACGCTGGCCGCCCACCGCCAGCTGACTGACGACCGGCGCGAGGCCCGAGCCGAGGGTGAGGCGCAGGCGGCCGCCCTCGACGCTGCGATCCCGGCCGGCCGGCCGCTGCCCGCGCTCGTCGCCCCCGGCGCTTTCCTCTACGGGTGGCTGCGCTATCCGACCCTGGTGATCTGGAGCCTGCCCGAGAGCCCGCGCGAGCTCGCGCGGGTGGTGGAGCGGGCGGGTGCGGACGCCGTCCTGCTGCCCGCGGCGCTCGCGCGCGCCGAGCGCTGGACCGCTCGCCTCGAGAGTCTCGGCTTCACAGCCCGCCCACTGAGGGGCGCGTCGGGCGCCTCGATCTTCCTGAAGGCACCGCGCGCCGAGGGGGTGCATCCGTGAGCGACCGTTCCGCGTGGCTGCTGCGACGGGCGATGCTCGCGCTCGCCGCCTTCGTCTCGATGAGCGCCGTCACGCGCTGGGCGTTCACGCAGGCGGTCACCGACTACCGATGGCACGGGCGCGCCGCCGCTGAGCTGGCCTCGGGCGAGGGCCTGGCGACGCCGCACTTCCTGTTTCAGGCCCTGTTGGTGGCGTTGCACCAGCTCTCGCCCGGCCGCGACTGGACGCAGTCGGCGCTCGACTTGACGGTGCTGTGCCAGGTCGCGTTGGCGCTGCTGATCGCGTCGCAGCTCGAGGGGAGCTGGCCGCAGGCGATCGACGCGCGTGCCGCGGTGATCGTCTCCGGGCTCGCGCTGGCGCTGCTCGTCGCCGGCCCGGTGAACCTCGCATCCTGGGGCGAACGCAACCTGTATCTCGGCTATCTCTCGCCGAGCACGCAGCACAACCCGACGGCGACGCTGCTGAGGCCGCTCGCGCTCGCGGTCTGGGCGCGCGCTTGCCTGCCTCTCTTCGCCGCGGGACCGAGGCCGGCGCGCGCGACGCTCGCGGACGCCACGCTCTCGCTGCTTTCGGTGTTGGCGAAGCCGAGCCAGGCGATCGCGCTGCTGCCGGCCCTCGTGCCGCTGACGGCGCTGCGGAGGGTGCGGCGCCAGGCCGTGCAACCCCGGCCGCTCCTGATCGGCTTCGTGCTGCCGCTGCTGGCGGTGCTGGGCTGGCAGTACGTCGTCCTCGTCGGAGGTGGCGCAGGCGTCGAATGGGCGCCGCTGCGCGTTGTGTCGCTGTTTCCCGGCACGAAGCTCGCGCGGCTGCTGCTGTCGCTGTCGTTCCCGCTTTGCGTCGTCGTCCTGCGATGGTCCGCCGTGCGGCGCGACGGCGGCTTGATCCTCGCCTGGCTGTCGTTCGGCGTCGGGGTCGTCTGGGTCCACGGCTTCGCCGAGAGCGGCGAGCGCGTCACGAACGCGAACCTGCTCTGGACCGGCCAGGTCACGCTGTTCGTGCTGTTCGTGGCGTCGGTCCGCCTGCTGGTCCGCGAGCCCGATGCCTCGCGCTGGCGAACGGTGCCGTGCTGGCTGGCCTTCGGCCTGCACCTGGCGGGCGGCCTCGCGCTCTGCCTGCGTCCGTCCTGGTGGTGAGCCGCTAGACTGGCGCCCGTGCGCCTCCGCGTCCGCCTGTTCGCCACGCTGCGCGAAGCCTTCGAGCGGCCGTCGCTCGAGCTCGAGCTGCCGGCCGGATCCGTCGTCGAGGACGCCTGGCAGGCGCTGCTGCGGCAGCGCCCCGCGCTGGCGCCCCACCGCGGGCGGCTCGCGGTCGCGGTGAACCGGGCCTACGCGGCGTTCGACACGCCCCTCGCCGAGGGCGACGAGGTCGCGTTCATCCCTCCGGTGGCCGGGGGCTAGACTGGCCTGGTGCTGAGGGACCGCTTCGGGCGGCTGATCGACTACCTGCGCATCTCGGTGATCGACCACTGCAACCTGCGCTGCGTCTACTGCATGCCGCTGCGCGGCCTGAGCTTCATTCCCTCGCCGGAGCTGCTGACGGCCGCCGAGATCGAGCAGGTGGCGCGCGCGGCCATCTCGGTCGGCTTCCGCAAGTTCCGCCTGACGGGCGGCGAGCCGACGCTGCGGCCCGACCTCGTCGAGATCTGCCAGCGCGTGTCCGCCATTCCGGGAGTCGCCGACCTGGCGATGACCAGCAACGCGATCCTGCTGCCGCGGCTGGCGGCGCCGCTGGCGGAGGCGGGCCTGCGGCGCGTGAACGTCCACGTGGACACGCTGGATCCCGTGAACCTCAAGAAGCTGATGCGCTTCGGCACGCTCGAGGAGATCGAGCGGGGCATCGAAGCGGCCGAGGCCGCCGGCCTGGTCCCGATCAAGCTCAACTGCGTCGTCACCCGCGACTACAACGACGGCGACGTGGTGGAGCTGGCCCGCCGCGCCCGCGACCGCGACTGGCACGTGCGCTTCATCGAGCTGATGCCGCTGGGCGGCGGCGAAGCCGCGCACGTGGCGCTCTCGCAGTTCGTGCCGTCGTCGGAGACGCGAGCGCGCATCGAAGCCGAGCTCGGGCCGCTGCAGCGCCTGCCGAACGCCGAGCCCGCTGACGAGGCGCGCAACTACGGCTTCGGCTCAGGCCCAGGCGTGGTGGGCTTCATCAGCCCGGTCAGCGAGCCCTACTGCGGCGGCTGCAACCGGATGCGGCTGACGGCCGACGGCAGGTTCCACCTCTGCCTGCTGAACGACGACGAGCTCGACGTGAAGGCCGCCCTGCGTTCGGGCGGCGGGATCGAAGCGGTGGCTGCGATCCTGCGCCGCGCCGTGGCGGCCAAGCCGACCGGCCACCGCCTCGAAGAGGGCATCTCGACCGAGGACCGCTCGATGTTCCAGCTCGGGGGTTAGCGGGCCCCCTCGCGCAGAGCCGGGTCGACCCAGACGGCGCCGCCCTCGAAGTACTCCTTCTTCCAGATCGGCACCGTGCGCTTCAGCGTGTCGATCGCGTGGCGGCAGGCGGCGAAGGCCTCGGCGCGGTGCGGCGAAGCGACCGCGATCGCGACGCTCGCCTCGCCGATCTCGAGCCGGCCCAGCCGGTGCACCATGCGCACGTCCGTCACGGGCCAGCTCCGCCGGCACTCGCCCTCGAGCTGCTCGAGCAGCGGCAGCGCCATCTCCTCGTAGGCCTCGTACTCCAGGTGCGTCACGCGGCGGCCGGCGTTCTCGTCGCGTACGACGCCCACGAAGAGCGCGAGCGCGCCGTCGCTCGGGCTGGTGACGAGCAGCGCCGGCAGGTCGATCGGCTCGCGGCTGAGGCGGACCATGATCAGTCCTTCGCCCCCTCGAAGCGCGCCACCACCGTCGCCGTGACCAGATCGCCGGTCACGTTCAGCACGGTGCGGCACATGTCGAGGATGCGGTCGACGCCCAGCACGATCGCGATGCCCTCCATCGGCACGCCCACCATGCCCAGGATCATCATCAGCAGCGGGATCGAGCCGCCCGGGATGCCGGCGGTGCCGATCGCGGTGACCACCGACATCAGCACCACCACCAGCTGCGCCCCGAGCCCGAGGTCCAGGCCGAAGACCTGGGCCAGGAACAGCACGGTGGCGCCCTCGAAGAGGGCGGTGCCGTTCATGTTGAGGGTCGCGCCCAGCGGCAGCACGAAGCCGCCGATCTCGCGCGGCAGCCGCAGCTCCTCCTCCGCCACGCGCATCGTGGTCGGCAGCGTGGCGTTGCTGGAGGAGGTCGAAAAGGCCGTCATCATCACGATCTCGGTCTTCCTGAAGAACTCGAGCGGCGAGCGCCGGGCGACGAGCTTCAGGATCAGCGAGTAGCCGACGACCTGCATGAACAGGAGCGTGCCGACCACCGTCAGCACGAAGGCCGCCAGGTTGAGCAGCAGGCCGAAGCCGAAGCGGGCGGTCACGCTGAAGATCAGGCAGAAGACGCCGAGCGGCGCGACGCTCATCACCAGCCCGATGATCGCGACCACCACGTGCCCGAGGCTGTCGAGCAGCTCCAGGAGCGCCCGCGCCCGCTCGCGGCCGACCAGCGTCAGGCCCACGCCGAGCATCAGGGCGAAGAAGATGACGGCGAGCATGTTGCCTTCGGCGGCCGCCTTGACCGGATTGCGCGGAACGACGTTCACCAGCAGGTCGATATTGAGCACGCTGCCGGAGAGCCCCATCGCGTCCTGGACCTGGCCGCTGTAGGTCGCCATCAGCTTCTGCTTGATGGCCGGATCGAGGCCCTTGCCGGGCTGCACCGTGTTCATCACCGTCAGTCCGAGCCCGGTCGAAATCGCCGTCAGCGAGAGGAAACAGGCGATCGTGACGGCGCCGATGCGGCCCAGCCGCTTCAGGCTCCCGAGCCCGGCGACGCCCAGCGCCAGCGTCGACAGGATCAGCGGGATCACCACCATGATCAGGCCGGAAAGCCACATGCGGCCGATCGGCTCGGTCACGCCGACGAGCCAGGCGACCCTCTCGCCGCCGCCGGTCGCGAGGTTGAGGGCCACGCCGGAGGCCGCGCCGAGGACGAGGCCGAGGAGGATCTTCGTGTGCAGAGGCATCGGGGCTGGCAAGCTACCACCCGGCGCGAACGGCGGTCAATCGCGCGGCGTCGCCGCGCGCCTTCACGGTCGTGTCGCGGCCCCCGCCCCGGCCTCGAGCAGGTCTTCGAGGTTCGCGAACATCCGGTAGGTGAGACCCCAGATCACGCGCCCGTCGATGCGGAAGCAGGGCAGGCGGAGCGTCTGGTCGTTCCACGAGTAGTCCAGCATGTCGCGGTGCGCGGGCCCCAGCAGGTCGTCGAGCGGCAGCCAGTGGACGCCGACGACCTCGTCGCTCAGCACCTCTTCGCAGGGCCGCAGCAGCCGGAACACGAACGGCTGGATCGTCAGGTCCATCGGCCGCATGCGGCTGAGCGCGCGCACCTCGTCGAGCGCGCCGAGGCACTCGCCGTGCGCCTCCAGGTCGATGCCGGTCTCCTCGGCCGTCTCGCGCATCGCCGTCCCGCGCAGGTCGGTGTCCCCGGGCTCGCTGCGGCCGCCGGGGAAGGCCATCTGGCCGGACCAGGGGTCGGCGGGGTGCTCGGCACGCCGGATGAAGAGCACGTCGAGGCCCGAGTCGCCGTCGCGCAGCACCACCGCCACCGCGGCCTTGAAGCGCACGTGCTCGCTCACCCGGGCGGACGGGCGCACCGCGAGGGCTCGCTTCACGTCGAGCCAGCCCGTGCGTGCCACGGGCGCGATCTTAAGCGAGCGGGGTCCCTTATCATCGGCCGGCACGATGCGGCTCCAGCGCTGGCTTCGGACGCTCTACCTGCTCGTCTGGGCGAGCGTACTCGGCGCGCTCGCCGCGGAGGTGCTGCTGGCGCTCGAGCGCCGGTCGGCCAGGCAGGCGGCCGACGACTACTCGCGCGCGAACGTGTTCGACGCCGCGATGCTGGTCTCGCAGGGGGCGGGCGACGGCGTCTGGCAGGAGCGTGGCGTGCGCTACCGCCCGGGCGCGCGCCTCACGCTCGAGGCCGGGGGCGAGACCTACGAGATCGCGATCAACGCGCGAGGCTTCCGCGGGCCCGAGTTCGCGATCGAGCGCCCGCCCGGCGTGCTGCGCGTCGCCTGCATCGGCGGCTCGACCACGGTGCAGGGGCGGACCAACGCCACGACCTACCCCGCGCTGCTGCAGGCGCTGCTCGAGGCGGAGCTCGGCCGTGGCCGCCTGGAGGTGCTCAATCTGGGCATCAACGGCGCCCGCTCCGACCACTGGTTCTCGCGCCTGGACGAGCTGCTCGGCTTCCAGCCCGACCTGCTGATCCAGTACGAGTTCGTCAACGACCTCTTCTGGGCCGCGCTGCCGCGTCTCGCGGCGGCCGACCCCTGGATCGCGCGCCGCAACGCGAGCCTGCTGCTCGCCTGGCTGCTGCCGCTCGACGAGCGGCGCCTCGACCCCGACTGGCTCGAGCTGCGGCGGACGCTGCGTGCGATCGCCCGGGTCGCGCGGGCGCGCGGGGCGGAGTACCTGACGGCGACCTTCGCGGGGCCCGACGCCGATCGGGCGGAGCCCGGCTTTCGCGCGTACCTCGACGTCAACGTCGAGGCCTGGAGCCGCGACAGCGTGCGGCTGCGCCGCTATGCGGATTACGACCGCGCGCGCCGCCGCTTCAACGCCGAGCTGGCGAGCTTCGCCTCCGACCGCCGGCTCGAGCTGGCGCCGGTGGCGGACCGTGTCCGCGACCCCGCGCTGTTCCTGGACCTTTGCCACGGCAACGCGCGCGGCATCGAGGCGCTCGCGCGGGCCTTCGTGCCGGAGGCCGCGCGCCTGCTGCGGCCCAGGCTCGCGACTCGCGCCGTTCCCGGCGGCGCGGGCGGTCGCTGAGACCGGGCTGCCGCGGGATGCGGTCAGGCCTCAGACGACGGCCGGCTCCTCCGGCGTGCCGGACCACTTGGTCAGGCCGCGGGCGCCGTCGGGCGTGATCGTGATGATGTCCTCGTGGCGCACGCCCAGCTCGCCGTAGACGTAGATGCCGGGCTCGTTGCTGAAGCACATCCCCGGGCGCAGCGGCGTCCGGTTGCCGCGCACGAGATAGGTCCACTCGTGGCCGTCCATGCCGATGCCGTGGCCCAGGCGGTGGGTGAGGTACTTGTAGTCGGGGCCGAAGCCGCCGTCGACGATCACCTTGCGCGCCGCGGCGTCGACGCTCTCGCAGGGCGCGCCGGGACGGGCGGCGGCCAGGGCCGCCTTCTGGGCGTCGCGCACCAGGTCCCAGATGCGGCGCTGGCGGTCGGTCGGCTCGGCGCCGAAGACGGCCGTGCGCGTGATGTCGCTCGCGTAGTCGAGCAGGCGGCCGCCGCCGTCGATCAGCACCACGTCGCCGGCCTTCAGCGGCTGCGGCGCCGTGGTGCCGTGCGGGAACGCAGCGTCCTTGCCGAACAGCACCAGCGCCCCGCCCGGCATGCCGAGGCGCCGGTGGGCGTCGGCCGACAGCCGCGAGACCTCGGCCTGGGTCATGCCCTCCGCCAGCGAGGCGAAGACGGCGCGGTGCGCCGCCACGGTGATCTCGCAGGCGCGCTGCATGATGGCGAGCTCGTGCGCGTCCTTGATCACGCGGCAGCCCGCGCTGACCGGCGTGCCGCTGACGAGGCGGGCGGCCGGCAGCGCCGCGCCGACACCGTCGCTGAAGACGAACGGCATCGTCTCCTCGATGCCGATGCGTCCGGCCGCGGCGCCGCGGTCCTTCAGGATCGACGCCACCAGCGCGTACGGCGACTCGTGCTCCTCCCAGGCGCGCACGTCCGTGCCGAGCTTGATCTGCTCGAGGGCGCGCTGCTTCTCGAAAGCGGGCGTGACCCAGGCGGGCTCGCCGCTCCGCGTCAGCACGCAGCCGAACAGGCGCTCCGAGTTGCCCCAGCGCGCGCCCGTGAAATAGACGAGGCTCGAGCCCGCGGCGAGCAGCAGGGCGTCCAGCCCCTCGCGCACGAGCAGCTCCTGCGCGCGGGCGACGCGCGCGCGCCGCTCGCTCTGCGAGATCGGCTGCACGCCCTCGGTCATCGGCTGGAGAGCCGCGATCGCGGGCGGCAGCGGCGCTTCGGCGGCGGCGGCCGCCTGGTTGGGGGAGAGGCTCGCGCCGAACGCCGCGAGCCCCGTCGCTTCGAGCCACTGCCGGCGGGAGAGGGTCATAAGGCTGGCTAGCTTAGCCTCATCTCGCCGGATCCTGGGGGTCTTCGTCAGGTGCGGCGCCATTGCCCTTCGGCTGCGCTGTGCCGGTCTGCGCTCGCGCGGCACGGCGGACGGCGTCGGCCACGAACACGAGGGCGACCACGAGACCGGCGGCGCCCAGCAGGATCACGGTCAGCGTCACGGGGCCGTATGTTACGCTCCGCGCCCGATGGCCCGGACTCGCCGCGGGCTCGCCGTCGTTCTCGCGTCGCTCGCCCTGCTGGTCCTGCCCGCGCCGCGGACGGAGGCCGCGAGCTTCCCTCCCGGTTTCCGCTTTCAGACGATCCGCCACGGCCGCGTCAGCGTTCACTTTCACCAGGGCCTGGAAGCAACGGCACGCGTGACGGCTTCGCTGGCCGAGCAGATCCTCGCCGAGTACGCGCGGCGTTATGCGGGCCGGCCGCGCCACCTCCACGTCGTGCTGGCCGACGAGGACGACGAGCCCAACGGCTTCGCGTCGCCTTTCCCTTACCCGCTCGTCCAGATCCGCGTCGCCGCGCCCGACGGCACGAGCGAGATGGGCGCGCACGAGGGCTGGCTGCGGCTCGTGCTGACGCACGAGCTGGCCCACGTGGTCCACCTCGAGGAGGCGCACGGCCTGCCCGCCTTCGGCCGCAAGCTCTTCGGCCGCGCGCCCTTCCTGTTCCCGAACACGCTGTCGCCGACCTGGCTGATCGAGGGGCTCGCCACTCGCGAGGAGACGCGGCTGACGGCCTTCGGCCGCGGCCGCAGCAGCGACACCCGCATGCTGCTGCGCGCCGCCGCGCTCGAGGGCCGCTTCCCGAGGCAGGACGAGGCGATGCTCGGCCTCGATGCCTGGCCGGCCGGGCTCGCTCCCTACCTGGTGGGCGAGGAGTACCTGCGCGGCCTCGAGCAGGCGCACGGCGACGACACGCTGCCCGGGCTGTCGCGCGTCCACTCCGGGCGCTTGGTGCCGTGGCTCGACGAGCGCACGGCGCACATGGTGACGGGACGTTCCCATCACGAGAGCTGGGCGAGCTTCGAGGACGCCGAGAAGGCTCGCGCCGAGGAGCTCGCGGCGCGCGTGCGCGCGCGCGGCGAGACCGCCTCCGCGGCCCTGACCGGCCGCGGCGTGCGTCAGACGGCGCCCCGCTTCAGCCCCGACGGCAGCCTGGTCGCCTACACCAGCTCCGCGCTCGAGCGCCGGCGCGAGCTGCGGGTGGTGCGAGCCGACGGAGGCGGGGATCGGGCCCTCGCCGAGCGCAACGGCGGCAGCGTGGTGGCCTGGACGCGCGACGGCGCGGCGCTGGTCTTCGACGAGCCCGAGGCGTTCCGCCGCTTCGAGCAGCGCTCCGACCTGCGGCTGGTGGAGCTGGCGAGCGGCCGCGTACGACGCCTCACCCACGGGCTGCGCGCGAGCGAGCCTGACGCCGGGCCCGACAACTCCGTCGTCTTCGTGCGCCGCCATCCGGACCGCTCCGAGCTGGCGACGATCGGGCTCGACGGCACGGGCCTGCGCGAGCTGACCCGCTCGCCGCCGGGCACGTACTGGAGCGGGCCGCGCTTCAGCCCGCGCGGGGAGCGCGTGGCGGCCGCGCGGCTGGGGCCCGACGGCGCGCTCGACGTGGTCGTCCTCGACCTCTCGACGCTCGGCCTGCTCGCGCTGACCGCCGACCGCGCTCGCGACATGGAGCCCGCCTGGACGCCCGACGGCGAGAGCCTGCTGTTTCGATCGGACCGCGACGGGATCTCGAACCTCTACCGCGTGCCGGCTGCGGGCGGACCGCTCGAGCGCGTCAGCGACGTGCTGGGCGGCGCCTTCGCGCCGGACGTGTCGCCCGACGGCCGCAGCGTGGCGTTCGCCGCGTACGCGGCGCGCGGTTACGACGTGCGGCTGATGCCGCTCGTCGCGCGGGGGCCCGCCGAGGCGTACCTCGACGAGTACGCTCAGGGCCTGCCCGCGCCCGAGCTCGCCGCCGGCGCCGCCACGGCCTACCGCCCGCTGCCCGCCGCGCTGCCGCGCTTCTGGACGCCGCTCGTCTTCGTGGACGACGAGGAGACGCGGCTCGGCGCGGCCACGGCCGGCGCCGACCCGCTGCTGCGCCACGCGTACGTGCTCGACCTGCGCTACGGCCTCGAGAGCGAGCGCCTCTCGACGCGCGCGAGCTATCGCTACGACCGCTTCGCGCCGACCTTCCAGCTCGATTTGAAGGACGACTTCGAGCTCGCCCCGAGCGGGGTATTTCGCGCGCGCGAGGCCGCGCTGTCGCTGGCCTACCCGCTGGCGCTGGGACGCCGCTCCGCGCAGAGCGTCGCCCTCGGCTGGCGCCGGGGCCGGGAGTCGTCGCTCGCAGGCGCTCGGCCGAGCCTCGATCTGGGCGGCGCCTTCGCCTCGTGGAGCCTCGACACGGCCCGCCGCTGGCCGTTCTCGATCTCGCCGATCGACGGCGCGCGCCTGCGCCTCGGCGTGCTGCTGGAGGACCCCGCCCTTGGCAGCGAGCTGTCGCTGACGAAGCTGACGGGCGACGCGCGCGGGTACCTGCGGCTGTCGGGACGCGGCGACGTGCTGGCGCTGCGGGCCGCCGGCGGCGCCACGCTGGGCGAGCCGGGCTTCCGGCGCTCGTACAGCCTGGGCGGCTTCGGCGGCTCGAGCCTCGACGAGGTCGCGCTGGCGAACCGCGGCGTGCTGCGCGGGTTTCCCGACGATACGTTCCGCGGCCGGCAGTTCGCCAACGCCAGCGCCGAGCTGCGCCTGCCGCTGCTGCACCCGCAGCGCGGCTACCGCTCGGCGCCCGTCTTCCTGCGGCACCTGCACGCCGCCGTCTTCGTGGACGCGGGCAGCGCGTGGTCCGAGAGCTTCGAGTGGGGAGAGGTCCGCACCGGCTTCGGCGTGGCGCTCGGCCTCGACGCCAACGTCTCGCACGCGCTTCCGCTGACCGTCACGCTGGGCGTGGCGCAGGGCAGCGGCCCGAGCGGCGACACACGCGTCTACTTCCGCGCCGGCCTCAGTTACTAGACTCGGTCAGTCGCGGAGCGCGGGCGCGCGGCGAGCTGGGCGGAGACGGTAGAGTCGCGCAATGGAACCCGACGAGGAAGCGGCGCGCCTGACGGAGCGCCTGCGGCAGGCGACCCTCGGCTACTTCGACGTGCTCACGATGTATGCCGGCCAGAAGCTGGGGCTGTACGAGGCGCTCGCCGCCGCCGGCCCGCTCACCCCGAGCGCCCTCGCCGCGCGCACGGCCACGCACCCACGTTACGTGCGGGAGTGGCTGGAGCAGCAGGCGGTGGGCGGGCTGCTGACGGTCGACGAAGCCGGCGCGCCGCCCGAGAGCCGGCGCTACAGCCTGCCCGCGGGGCACGCGCGCGTGCTCGTGCTGCGGGAGGACCCGCTGTGGCAGGGCACGCGCCCGCACAGCCTGCTCTCGGTGGCGCGCCGCATGCCGGCGTTGCTGGAGGCCTTCCGGAGGGGCGGCGGCATCACGTGCGCCGACCACGACGAGGACTCGCGGACGGCCCAGGCCTCGCTCGGCCAGGTCGCGTACCTCGCGTCGATGGCTGAGTGGATGGCGGCCCTGCCGGACGTGGACGCGCGGCTCCGTCGCGCGCCCGCGGCCCGCGTGGCCGATCTCGGCTGCGGGGCCGGCTGGTCCGCGATCGCGCTCGCCCGTCTCTATCCGCTCGTGAGCGTCGACGGCTTCGACCTCGACCCCGGCAGCGTCGCGCTCGCTCGCGAGAACGCCGCCGCCTCGGAAGTCGCGGCCCGCGTGCGGTTCGAGATCCGCGACGCCGGCGACCCGACGCTGTCGGGGTCCTACGAGCTCGGCGTCGTCTTCGAAGCCCTGCACGACATGCCGCGGCCGGTCGAAGCGCTGCGGACGCTGCGCCGGCTCGCGGGCGAAGCGGGAGCCGTGCTCGTGGCGGACCTGAAGGTCGCCGAGCGCTTCGCCGCGCCGGGCGACGATCTGGAGCGCTTCACCTATGGCTGGAGCGTGCTGTCGTGCCTGGCCTCGGGCATGACCGGTCCGGCGCCCGCCGGCACCGGCGCCGTGATGCGGCCGGAGACGCTCCGTGCCTACGCCGTCAGCGCCGGGTTCCAAGGGATCGAGCTGCTGCCGGTGCCACACGAGGGCTGGAACTTCTACCGGCTTCGCTGAGGCGCCCGCGCGGGCGCTCTAGGCTCCCAGCCTCCGCTTCAGGAACACCTCCACCTCGGGCGGCATCGAGGTGAAGCGCACGGCGAAGGCCCCGCTGGCGCCGGCCTTCTCGATCACCTTGGCGTAGAGGTCGCCGGGGACCTCCTCGTCCTGACCGTCGATCAGGTGGATCTTGACGTTGGTCGTGGCGGGCAGCGTCACGTCCGAGGCGACGTCGGCGCCCTTCATCGAGACGCGCACCAGCAGGCCCTTCCGAGCCTCGTCGGAGACGGCCTTGCCGTCGATGGTGAAGAAGCGGATCTCGATCGGCTGCTGGAGCTGGACGGTCGTGTGCTCCTCGGCCGGCAGGAACAGGTCGAAGGCGCCGCCGATGCCGCGCAGGTCGTAGGCCGTCAGCGGCTCGCGCGCGCCCTTGGCGCGCACGAGCATCTGGCCCCCCAGCCGGACGTCCGGCCCGGCGGCGCGCTGCGTCGCCTCGGAGATCAGGATCTGGCCGCCGACCGTGTAGGTCTCGATGCGCGAGGTGAGGTTGATGGTGGTGCCGACGACGCCGTACTTGGCGCGCTTCTCGGACCCGATGTTGCCGACGACCACCTCGCCCGTGTGGAGCGCTATGCCCATCTCGACCGCGGGCAACCCCTGCTCGCGGTTCCATTCGTTGACCGCCGCCATCGCGAGCTGCATCTCGGTTGCGCAGGCCACCGCGCGCCGCGCGTCGTCGTCGCGCTGCACGGGCGCGCCGAAGATCGCCAGCACCGCGTCGCCGATGAACTCGTCGATCGTGCCGCGGTGCTTCATGATCACGTCGGCCATCGCGCCCAGGTAGTGGTTGAGCATCAGCACGACCTGCTCTGGCGCCAGCCGCTCGGCGATGGCGGTGAAGCCGCGCAGGTCGGACATCAGGATCGTGACGGTCCGCCGCTCGCCGCCGAGCTTCAGCCCTTCGGGCGACTCGAGGATGCTCGAGACGATCTCCTCGGACAGATAGCGGCCGAAGGTGTTGCGGATGAAGCGGTTGGTCTTCTCCAGGTCGCTCGCCAGCCGCTCGACCTGCTCCTTCGCCTTCTTGATCGTGAGCTGCGCCACCACGCGCGCCAGCACCACCGGGAAGTCGAGCGGCTTGACCACGTAGTCGTTTGCGCCCGACTTCAACGCGCCGACGATGTCCTCGCTCTGGTCCTTGGCCGTCGCCATGATGATCGGCAGGTCGGCGGAGGAGTGCGTCTCGCGCAGCTTGGTCAGCACCTCGTAGCCCGAGATGCCCGGCATCATCACGTCGAGCAGCAGCAGGTCGACGCCGCCCTTCGCCACGCGCTCGAGCGCCTGGTAGCCGTCCTCGGAGGTCTCGACCTCGAAGCCCTTGGCGCGCAGCCGCCGCGAGAGCATGTCGCGGTTCATCTCGTTGTCGTCGACGACGAGCAGGAGGTCCTTTTCCTTCGAGCCGAGCCGGTCGAGCGTCTGCGGGCCGTGGCGCTCGTCCTTCGGGGGCGGGGCGACGGCGGGCGCGTGCTCGGCGACCGGAGCCTGCGCCGGCTCGCCCGCGGCGGGCGGAGCCGCCGCGACGGCCGGGGCCGCGCCCCCGCCCGGGGGCGCCGGCGCCGCGGCGGCCGCCCGTGCCATCGCCTCGATCGCGCCCGGCGACAGGTGCTCGTCGAGCAGGGCCAGCAGCCGGCGCGCCGCCGCCGTCACCTTCTGCAGGTCCGGCAGCAGGCCGGCCTGGCCCGCGTCCTCGGCCTCCTCCTGCAGCAGCTCGCTGTAGCCGATGATCTGGTTGATGGGCGTGCGCAGGTCGTGGCGGACCTTGGACCACTGGTCCCTGCCGCCCTCGCTCACAGCCTCTCCGTGCTGGCCAGCCGCGCGAAGGCGCCCCTGGCGCCGTCCCAGCCGAAGCGACCTCCCTCGAGCGCCAGCCGGAAGTTGTCGAGGCCCTTGGCGTGCCTGCGGTAGGCCCCGAAGACCTCCTCGTCCGAGTACATCGGGCCCAGGTGGCCGGCCAGCACCAGCGTGCCGGGGTTGGCGCGCGCCATCAGCGCCGCGTGCTCCTGGGAGCCGTGGCCGTACATCTGGTCCTTGATGTCGCGGAAGTGCGAGTCGTAGATGGCGAGCCGGGCCCCACGCAGCATGTCGTCCTCGACGGGACGCGTCTTGCGGTTGGGCTCGTGGTCCGAGAGGTAGGAGAGGCTCGGCCCGCCGGCGGCCGTCAGCCGGTAGCCCAGGGTGTCGAGGTAGCGCTTCGAGTGGCCCGCGCCGCTGTAGTGGTTGAGCGGGAAGGTCTCGAGCCTCAGCGGCCCGGCCCTGTAGCTCTCGGCCGCCTTCAGCGGCTTCACCGAGAAGTCCGCCAGCGTGCCCCGCGCCAGGATCTCGAGCGGCACGTACGACGGGTGCGCGAAGCCGCGCTTGATCGCGTCGAGCGCCTCGCGCGCGCCGTAGATGGTGACGCAGAGGCCGTTGTCCCGGCGCCAGAACCAGTCGACGTCCTTCAGCCCTTCCCAGTGGTCGAGGTGGGCGTGCGTGACCAGGATGTGGATGTTCTTCACGCCTCGGAAGCGCGGCTCGACCGCCATCTGGTGGCCCAGCACCAGCAGCCCGCGCCCCGCGTCGAACACGTAGAGGTTCTCGCCCCTGCGCAGCGAATAGCACGAGGTGTCGTTGCCGACTCTCGAGCGCGCGGGGATGATGTTGTGCGATCCCCGGCAGCCCCAGACGTCGAACTCGTAGGCCGGCGTCACGCGAGACGGCATGCAGCGGTCCTCTCCTCGACGGAGCGCCCAATCACGTCGGTCGAACGGTAGCGTTCGCGGGATTGTAAGGCCAGCCGCGCTCGGTCGATTGGGGCAGCCCGCCGGCCGTCGGCTCGCGGCCGCGGCCGCCCGAGCGCCTTCAGCAGCGGGGCGCAGAACAGCGTGAGGCGAGGAGGGCGGCCGTCGTCAGGAAGGTGGTGAGCCCGCCCAGCAGCTCCACGCGGACGCTGCTGCCGTGCTCGTCGAGACGGAAGAGGCGGCGGAGCATGCGGTCAGAGGAGACTTCCGCAGGCCCGCCGCCAAGCGCGTGCCGTCGCGGGCGGGGCTACTGCTTGCGCAGGCGGATGCCGCCGTTCACCGTCTCGATCTCGAGCGAGCGGCCGCCGCCGCCGATGGTGCCCGACACGCTGCGGCGCGAGATGCGGCCCCTGACCGTCAGCGGGAAGTCGGTCTCGATGTCGCCGTTCACCGTCTTCGCCGTGACGTCGGCGGAGGCCGAGGCCGGCAGCTCGACGGTCACCGAGCCGTTGACCGTCTGCAGCTCGAGGTCGCCGGTCCAGTCGGCCCGGCCCATGCGCGCGTCGATCGAGCCGTTCACGGTCTCGGCACGCACGATGCCCTTGGAGCTGGCGCGGATGCTGCCGTTGACCGTCTGCAGCTCGGCGTCCGCGTCGAGCGGGCCGGCGTCGATCTCGCCGTTGACCGTGCTCCCCGCGAACTTCACGCCCGCGGGCACGCGTACCGTGAAGTCCACCTTCACGTCGTTGTCGCGGGTGCTCATGCGTCCGCCGCCGCCGGACGCGCACGCGTTCTCGCGGGACGAGCCGGCGGGCGTCGGGTAGACGGCGCAGATCGTCACGCCCTCGGCGTGCTCGACGACCTCGATCTCGACGGACTCCGGGTCGCTCCGCCGCGCGGTCTTGCGCGCGGTCACCTCGATCTCGCCACTGCTCGCGGGTTGGGCCTCGATGCTGCCGTTGACGCCCTTGATCTCGAGCGTGCGCCCCGCCGCGAGCCTGCCCTTCCACTCGAAGTCGGCCGCCAGCAGCGACGGCGAGAGCGCCAGCGTCGAGGCCGCGATCGCCGCCGCCGTGAACGTCCTTCGCATCGTCATGCTTCCTCTCCTCACTTCTTGCGGATCGCGATGCCGCCGCTCATGGTGTCGACCGACACCCTGGCGCCGCCGCCGCCGATCGTGAACTCCAGGTCCTTCTCGGGCGTCCAGCGGCTCGTCTTGCGCGGCTCGGGCGCGTCGAAGTCCGTGCTGATGCTGCCGCTGAAGGTGGACAGCCTGACGTCCGCGCCCGTCGCGGCCGGCAGCACCAGCGTGACGCGGCCGCTGACACTCTCCGCCGACAGCCGGGCCGACTTCTGCAGCGAGCCGTCGAAGTCGACGCCGCCGCTGACCGACTCGAGCTGCACGGAGCCGAAGTCGCGGCCCTCCACCTCCACGCGCCCCGAGACGCTCGAGGCCTGGACCTCGCCGCCCGCGCCGGTCACCTTCACGCTGCCGCTGACGGACTCGGCCTTCGTCGCGCGCGAGGCGCCGGCGACGCTCACGCTGCCGTTGACGCTCGAGACCTGCGCCTCGGAGGGCGAGCCGGCGACGCTGATGGCGCCCTGCACCGTCTCCGCCTGCACCTCGCCGGTGACGCCCTCGATCGTGATCGCGGCGGAGAACGACTCGACGTTCAGGCGGCAGCCGGCGGGCACGCGGATCTCCAGCTCCGAGCGGACGCGGTGCGGGTTGCCCCAGGTCTCGACGCTGATGCGCGTGCGCCGCGCGGTGCCCCCGAAATCGAGGCCCTCGGCGCCGTCGCCGAGGGTGCCCGTGACCTGGACCTCCTCGCGCGCCCAGCCGATCACCTTCAGGCTGCCCGCCGGCACGTCGATGTCCACCACCCCGTCGGCGCTCGCCGGGCGGCGTTCGTCGAGCCTTCCCTCCGCGCGAGCCGGCGCCGCCCATGCGGCCGCCGCCAGCGCCAGTGCCCATCCCGCGGTTGCGATCTTCATGGCTCCCTCGGTTCCTCTCAGATCCTCGCCAGGCGCACCACTCGCCACAGCGCGTCCACCTTGCGCTTGTGCGTCGAGGTCAGCAGGCGCGCGAGCCCGGGGTTGCCGGGATCCTTCTCGAGCGCGAGCCGCACCTCCGCGAGCGCCGTGTCGATCGCGCCCAGGTTCTTCTCGAGCGCCGCGACCGTCCCGGGCTGCAGCTCGTCGCGCCGCGCCTGCACGGCCGCCATCAGCTCGGAGGCGGCCCTCTCGTAGGAGCGCTCGGCCTGCGAAAGGTCCGCGACCACGGCGGCCGCGGGGATCATGGTCGCGTCCACACCGGTGGCCGAGCCGGCCAGTGCCGGCGCCGCCTCGCGCCGCATCACCAGCACCGTCAGGCTCGACGAGAGCGTGACCAGCGCGGCCGCGGCCGCGGCCAGGAACGCGGGGCGAGCCCACCAGGTGGCGCCCGGGCGCTCGAAGGGCAGCACCGCCGGTTCGTCCTGGCCGGCAGGCGAGCCCAGGCGCAAGGCGATCCCCGGCCACAGCTCGCGCGCCGGCTCGAGCTCGGAAGGCAGCGCGGCCGCCCGCGCCAGCAGCGAGCGCAGCGCGTCCGCCTCCTCGCGACAGGCCGCGCAGGCGCCGAGGTGGGCGAGCACACCGGCCCGCTCGGCCGCGGCGAGCTCGCCGTCGAGCAGATCGTCGAGCAGCGGGCGGACGGCTTCGCACGTCATCGTGGCCGGCGTCGTCGTCATCGTCCGAGCGCCTCCCTCAGCAGGCGGCGGGCGCGGTGGAGCTGGGCCTTCGAGGTGCCCGTCGCGATCCCCGTCATCTCGCCGATCTCGACGTGCTTGTACCCGTACACGTCGTGCAGCACGAACACCTCACGGGCGCCCTCGGGCAGCCCGGCGAGCGCGCGCTCGAGGTCCACTCCAGCGGCGCCGGAGCGGCCGCCGCTGCCGCGATCGAAGGGCGTCAGGTCGTCGGTCGCCGTCACCCGCGCCTCGCGCCGGCGCCGTGCCCGCGCGTCGGAGTAGACGAGGTTGACCGTCAGCGGGTGCAGCCAGGACGAGAAGGCGCTTTGGCCGCGGAAGGAGGAGAGCTTCTGCCAGGCGCGAACGAAGACGTCCTGGGTCAGCTCCTGCGCCCGCTGCGCGTCGCCGGTCATCCGATAGCTCAATGCGTACACGCGTCTCACGTTCTCCTGGTAGAGCGTCTCGAACGCGGAGCGGTCCCCGTCCAGGGCGGCCCGCACGAGGGCCATCTCACGCTGCGCTCGGCCTTCGTCCCGTGTCACCCGCTCGGTGCCTCTCGTGTGGGCGAACCCTGGCGCGACGGCCACCGTGCTCAAGACACCCATGAGATGCCGCTCTCGCGGCCGGGGTTTGAAGCGGGGTCGCCGTTGCCCCAATTGAAGCACTCTTCGAGCGTCGACGTAAGTCCCGTCGATCGAGGATCTTCCGACCCAGTGTCCCGATATGCGTCCTCCTCGCGCCTTGCCAGCCGGGCGCCTCGGCGTTCTCGGTGCGCACCGTACTCGCGGATCAGGGCACTAGAATCCCGGGCGGTCTCTCGGAAGGGAAGTGCAATGCGACCGAATCGGCTGGCCCTCGGGCTCGCCGCGCCGCTCACGCTCGCCGCTCTCACGCTCTCGGCCGCGCCGGCGCTCGACGCGCGGGCCTCGACGCGCGCCTGGGTCGAGGCCCACCAGCGCGAGATCCTGGCCGAGTACGCGGCCTTGCTGGCGATCCCCAACGTCGCGAGCGACGCGCCCAACATCGCCAGGAACGCCGACCACATCCTGGCGCTGCTGCGCCAGCGCGGCTTCGAAGCGCGCCTGCTCGACGGCGAGGGCGGGCCGCCCGCCGTCTACGCGGAGTTGCGCTCGCCGGGGGCGACGCGCTCGCTGACGATCTACGCGCACTACGACGGCCAGCCGGTGGACGCCTCGCGCTGGGCCAGCCCGCCCTGGACGCCGACGTTGCGCAAGGGGCTCGCCGAGGCCGGCGCCGAGGTCGTGCCGCTGGACGCGCTGCCCGCGCGACTCGATCCCGAATGGCGGCTCTACGCGCGCTCGACCGGCGACGACAAGGCCCCGATCGCGGCGATCACGCGGGCGCTCGACGCGCTCGCCGCCGCCGGGCGCAAGCCGAGCGTCGACCTGAAGCTGTTCCTCGAGGGCGAGGAGGAGGCCGGTTCCGACCACCTCGGCGCCATCCTCGAGAAGCACGCCGAGCTGCTGAAGGCCGACCTGTTCCTGCTCTGCGACGGGCCGGTCCACCCGACGCGCAAGCCCCAGCTCTACTTCGGCGCGCGCGGGGTCACCGGCCTCGAGCTGACCGTCTACGGCGCGACGCGGACACTTCACAGCGGCCACTACGGCAACTGGGCCCCGAACCCGGCGCTGCTGCTGGCGCACCTGATCGCCAGCCTGCGCGACCCCGACGGCCGCATCCTGATCGACGGCTACCTGGACGACGTCCGGCCGCCCACGGCGGCCGAGCAGGAGGCGCTCGCCCGCGTGCCCGAGGTGGACGCGGCGCTTCGCGAGGAGCTGTCGCTCGCGGCGACCGAGGCCGGCGGAGCGCCGCTCGCCTCTCGCATCATGCTGCCGGCGCTCAACGTGCGCGGCGTGCAGGCGGGTTACCTCGGCGAGCGCGCCGCCAACGCGATTCCGTCCTCCGCGCGCGCCTCGATCGACTTCCGTCTCGTGCCCGACCAGACGCCTGCCCGCGTGCGCGCGAAGCTCGAGGCGCACCTGCTGGCCCGCGGCTGGCACCTCGTCCACGCGGCGCCCGACCCGTCGACGCTTCGGGCGCATCCGCGAGTGGTCCGGCTCGACTGGGAGGGCGGCTATCCGGCGGCCCGCGCCCCGCTCGACGACCCCGCCGCGCGGGCGCTGGTGCGCGCGCTGGAGCAGGGCGCGCGCGAGCCGTACGTGCTGATGCCCACGCTCGGCGGCTCGATCCCGATGCACCTCTTCCAGCAGACGCTGCGGGTGCCGGTCGTGGGCCTGCCGGTGGCGAACCACGACAACAACCAGCACGGCTCGAACGAGAACATCCGGCTGCAGAACCTGTGGGACGCGATCGAAACCTACGCGGGCCTGTTCGCCAACCTGGGGCCCGAGCTTCAGGCCGCGCCGCGGCCCGTCGCCCTACGTTAGGCGAATGGCCAGCAAGGGGCGCGGCTTCCGCGCCCTCGAGATCGAGGGCTTCGAGGTCCTGGTCGGCAAGGGCGACGCGGACAACGACCGCTTGACCTTCGCCGTCGCCGAGCCACGCGACTTCTGGCTCCACGTCGCCGGCGTGCCGGGCAGCCATGTGATCGTGCGCAACCCGGCCGAGCTGCCCGAGCTGCCGCGAGCGGCCGCCGAGGCCGCGGCGCAGCTCGCGGCCTGGCACTCGAAGGCTCGCGGCGCGCGCGGCAAGGTCGAAGTCCACCTGTGCCGCGTCGCCGACGTCAGCAAGCCGCGCGGCTTCGCGCCCGGCGAGGTGCGCCTGCGCCGGTTCGAGTCGATCCGGGTCTACGCGAGGGAGCCGGCGGGCACGGCCATGGAGCCGTGAACGTGACCGTGCCCGTGAACGTGCCCGGCCGGGTGACGGCCGGGACACGTCGACGTGCACGTGCACGTGAACGTGAACCGAACGGCCGGGACACGTGCACGGGGGCGGGAACGGATCGGCCGGGCACGATCACCGGAGGCCGGGAAGCATGCGGCAGGCCTCCTGCGTTCCCGCGTCGCAGGCGCCCTTCAGCAGATCCTTCGCCTTGGCGAGGTTGCCCTTCTGGGCCAGGAGTTGCGCCCAGCCGATGCAGGCGTGCTGGATCTTCTCCGCGCACAGGCCCTGCAGCGTCGAAAGCGCCTTCGGCGGATCGGGCAGGACGCCACGGCCCTGCGCCTGGAGCACCGCGAAGCGGGCGCAGGCGGACTTGTCGCCGCCGGCGCATCCTCTTTCATAGGCGCGGGCCGCGCGGACCGGGTCGGCCTTGATCCCGAGGCCGCCCTCGAGGATCGATCCGAGCGACGTGCAGGCGCCGGCCTGCCGCTGGCACTCGGACTCGAGGAACGGCACCGCCTTGGCGCAGGCCGCGTCCTCTCGCTTTTCGTAGCAGCGAGCCAGCAGCTCGTACGGGGCGCCCTCGCCGGCGGCGCTGGTTGCCGCAGAAGCAGCCTCCCCGGCGCTCGCGCCCGGCTGCGCTGCCGGGCTCGCCGGAGCCGCGGGCGTCGAGGCCGCCGCCCTGGCCGCGGGGCGCGCGGGCTGGCGTTGCAGGAAGTCGAGATAGCTCTGCGCCCGCTGGCGCTCTTCGGCGGTGCGGGCAGCGTTCAGCGCGGAGCGCGCGGCCTGCGCCGCCTCGGTCGGCTTCTGTGAGGCCCACAGGGCGCGCGCGTGCGCCAGGCGGTGGTAGGAGACGCCGGGCTCGAGCTGCACGGCGCGCTCGGCCAGCGCGAGCCCCTCCGCCACCCGCTGTTGGTCGACCCGCACATCGGCCAGGTAGGAGAGCACGTCGGCGTTCTCGGGCGCCAGCTCCTTCGCTCGTTCGAGCAGGGCCGCGATCTTGGCGAGCGCTTCCGCGGCGAGGCTCTGCTGCCACAGCAGCTGCGCGAGGCGGTAGTGGACCCACGGGGAGGTGGAGCCGGCGGCGACTGCTCTCTCGAAAGCCGCCTGCGCCTCGGCCCGCTGGTTCTCCATGTCGCGCAGGCGGCCCTCGATCTCGTCGGGCCCCGGCGCCTTCGGATCCGCCGCGCGGGCCTCGTCCGCGAGGGCGCGCGCTTCGAGCGGTCGCCGCGACGCGACGAGCAGCTCGGCCCGGAGCGTCGACGCCTCGGCGGCCGACACCGGCCGGACGGCGAACGCCTCGGCCCTCACGCCGACCGCCACGTCGAAGCGCGCGTACTGCATCACGCTGCGCTGGAGGTACTCCTTCATCCCGAGGTAGAGCGCCTGGAGATCCCCCAGGGCCTGCGGGACGGCCTTCTCGGAGGGGATCCCCTCGAGCAGCAGCGTCGCGAGTTGCGCGAACTTCGCCTGGTGAGCCCCCTGCTCGCCGAACAGCAGGTAGTGCACGAACGCCCATGCCTGCGCGTCGAAGGTCTCGATCTGCACCTCTCCAGTCAGCCAGGAGGACGCCCCGTAGCGCGCGCCCAGGAAGTCGTCCATCGGCACGAGCGCGCGCTGGCGAATGGTCTCCAGGCTGTTGCGGAGCGGGCGCCCGACCCGCAGCTCCTTCTCGCGGACCGAGGTGCTGCTCATCAGCTCCGCTACGCCGCGCACCAGCCAGGGCGGGGCGGCGACGTGAAAGGAGCGCCCGAACGCGACCGCGGCGTAGCTCCAATAGGCACTCCGGTAGGGGTTCTCGTCGAGCTCCGCGTCCTCGCGGACGTCGGTGCGCAGGGCCACGAACTGCTTGTCGCGCCCGCTCGCGGAAAAGGAGACCGGCCGGAAGCGCTTGCCCTCCCAGTACTCCGGGCCCAGCGTTCGCAGGGCCGCTTCGTCGCGCGCAGCGAGAATCACGAAGGGGTCGCTCGAGTCGACCCGGGCCCACGGGAACATCGTCGCCATCGCGCCGCGGATCTGCTCGAACTGCCAGGCGACCTTGCGGCCGGCCTTTTCCCCCGCGTTCGTGACGACGGTGAAGTGAGGGCTCTTCACCTCGGTCCAAGGGGGCGGAGCCGCCAGGGCTCCCGATGCCACCGCGGTCGCCGCAAGCACAGTGACGAGGTGCTTCATTGCAGGGCCTCCCAGAGAGGCCCGATTGTATCGATTGGACACGTTCACGTGCCCGTGCCCGTAAACGTGCCCGGCCGGGTGACGGCCGGGACACGTCGACGTGCACGTGCACGTGAACGTGAACCGAACGGCCGGGACACGTGCACGGGGGCGTGAACCGAACGGCCGGAGCACGATCACGGGTACGGAACGAGCTCAGTCGGCTCCGTCCTGCCGCGCGAAGCGCACCGTGTAGCCGCCGATGCGGTTGCCGTGGTCGACGCCCACCTCGATGTCCGCGCGGTAGTGGATGCCCCCGTAGAGCCGCGAGATCGCCGCTTCGTCGGCCTGTGATTTGAAATAGGACGCCTCGCTCGGGAACAGGTACGACAGGACGGCGGCGGAGGCGGCCGAGAAGGTCGAATGTCCCGACGTGTAGGAGGGGAAGTTGGGCAGGCCGACCACCGTCCTGATGCGCGGGTCGAGCTGCGAGGGGCGCGGGTTGAAGTAGGCGTACTTGGTGTCCCAGCAGCCGACGGCCGCGTCGTGCAGGGCCATGTTCAGCAGCGCATAGGCGCGGGCCGCGCGCACCTCGCTCCAGCGCGCGCCGTTGACGTAGCTCTGCGCGATGGCGTTCCAGTGGCCCGGAGGCGTATAGGTGCTCGCGCCGTCGGACCAGATGTACGCGATCGCGAGCTGCTCGCGCGTGAGGTTGTCGAGCGTGCTCTTGACCTCGGCGGTCTCCTGCTGCATCTGGGCCGACGACGTCGACGGAGGCGGGCCCGGGCGTTCAGCGACGATGTCGGTCGGCGTCATCATCCAGGCCCGCACCTGCCCGAAGAGGGGCAGCATCGGCGGCCGCGGCGGCGACTCCAGGCTCTTCCACGGCGTTTCGCCGCGGGCGGTGGCGGCGTTGGCCATCGCCGCCCAGACCGCCGGCGAGCCGCCGGCCGTCCGCATGCCGTCCGTGGCGGCCCGCGCCGCGAACACGGGGGCCACGGCCTTGCCCAGTGCGAGCCCGGCGGCGATGTCGCTCGGCGCGGCCCGGCCCGACCACAGCGCGGCGTTGCGCTGATCCGCTGCGCGGCGCGTGATCTCCTCGACGGAGGTCGGGAACAGCAGCTTCAGCAGCTCGGCGGTCACCCCGGACAGGACCGCGTCCTCCGAAGGGTAGGCCGGCACGTTCGTCGCGGGCATCAGGCTCTGGATGCCGCTGTCGACCGAGGCGGGCGACGGACGACCGTAGAGGAACTTGTAGTGCCAGGCGACTTTCAGTGCCTCGAACTGGGCGACGCTCACGTAGCTCATGGCACGCGCCGCGTACGGCGGGTTCGAGAAGGGGAACTGCGGATCGGCGAACGGGTTCTCCTGGTCGGGCGCGGGGTAGGTGCCGTCGGGCCGCGGCGCGGGCGGGATGTCGGCCTTGGCCACCATCTCGAGCATGATCTCGTTCCAGCGCAGGACGCCGCCGCCGCTCCAGTACTCGATCACCTCTTTCTGCTCGGCGGTGAGGTTGGCCTGCGCGGTCTTGATCGTCGCGATCTCCGCGCGGTAGGCCTCGGAGCTGGCGGGGGCCGGCGGCGCCACCTCGAACTGGGTTGGGCCGCTGAGGACGATCATCTGCCAGTTGCCGGCGTTGGCGTCGGCGCCCGAGGGGCTCGACGGCGTCAGGGTCGCCGAAGTGGGCGGGGTCTGACCGCAGCCCGCGCAAAGCGCGGCGGCCGCTGCGATCGCGGCGAACGGCGAAGCGAGACGGGATCGGTTCATGACGCTGCCTCTCGAACTAGAAGGAAAAGACGTACAGGAATCCGGCCGTCAGGACCGTCGACTGGCCCACGTTGCGGCCGTCGAAGGTGTAGGCGCCCGAGACCTGGATCGCGAGCCTCTCGATCGGCGGCAGGTACCATTCGACGAGCGCGCTGAGCTGCGAGTAGTTCATCTTGTTCGAGACGAACGGCATGTCCTGGCGGCGGATGTCGCCGCCGCCGCGCGTGATCTGCTGCGAGAACGAGATCGGGATCTGCAGGCCCTTCTTCCTGTAGCCGGCGCTGATCGTGTAGTCGAAGACGTCGGGCATCTCGACCTGGTCGCTGAAGTAGAGCCGCCCGTCCGTGAAGTAGGAGGGCCGGTCGAGCGTGACGTTGTCCCGCCACGTGTAGGCCGCGCCGCCAGTGACGAACCAGCCGCGGTCGGCCCAGAAGTCCAGGGTCAGGCGCCCGGAGATGCGGTCGCTCTGGCTGCCGATCGACATCGGCAGGAAGTCCGGCGTGTAGTCGCTGAGCGCGGTGCCCGCGGAGACGACGGCAAACGCGCGAAGCGATCCGGTCTGCGTGAACGCGGTGTCGAGGGCCTTGTACTTGAGCCCCACGGTGAGGTCCTGCAGCCCGTCCAGGCCCCTGAGGACGCCCTGGCTCGCGCCCGTCCACACGTACGGCGCCATCGCGATCACGTTCAGCCGGTCCGTGATTCCGTAGTTGCCCACCCAGGCGACGCTCTGTGTCGTCAGCGTGCCGATGTTCTCGTTGTCGCGCTCGAGCGCGCCTTCCCAGTAGGTGTCCCAGCTGTCGTGGGAGTAGACGAAGCCGGTGCACAGCGAGCCCTTGGACATCATCAGGCCGTCGCGGATCGTCTGTGCCTCGATGGGCGGCGACGACCAGGCGAGAACGAGAAGGGCGGCCGCGAGACGCAGGCCGGTGATTCCACTCAAGCGCATCTGTGTCTCCTGTGCTCCTGTTCGCGAAGCGCGTATGTGATCATCGTTAACATGGGAACGCAAGAGGAATCTCTCGAGGGATAGGCAGACCACGAGCGGATCGGTGGTCTTGAGCGGATTCTTTGGGGGGCGGGCGGCTAGCGGGCGCCCGCAGTGCGCGGGCGCACCGGGATCGGCACGTTGCACAGCTCGACGTGGCCGCCCGGGTTCAGGAACCAATCCTCGCGCCGGAAGCGCCGGGCCTCGACGAGAGAGGCGAACGCCTTGGTATCCGTGCGCAGCACCTCGAGCTCGCTGCGCTCGGCCTGCGGAACGTCCGCGGCCACGCGCACGCGGTTGACGGGCGCCCGCTCCGCCGCCTTCTCGTAGAAGCCCAGGCCGCCCGTGCCGCGCGGCAGCGTCGAAAGCCGCTCCATGCCCGAGACCACGCGGCCGAGCAGCGTCACGTTGCGATCGAGGTGGCGGGGGGAGTGGCCGATCACGACGTACAGCTCGGCGCCGCCGCCGCTGTCGGCCGTGTTGCCCCGGCCCGCGCCCAGCATTCCGTAACAGTGGGCGAGCCAGGCGCGACCGGCCTTCGCGTCGCGCGCGGCGGGGAAGCCGCCGGAGAGGCCGGCCTCGGGGGCGTAGACGTCGCCGTCCGGCAAGGGCACGAACGCCAGGTCGGCGGAGAGCGCACGGTCGAACTCCGCGGGCAAGGTCCGCTTGCCCGTTCGGATCGGCCGGCGCTTCTGCTCGTCGTCGCCGTCCGGATCGCCCCACTGCACGACGTAGTTCTCCTGGGAGCGGATGATCGCGAGGCCGTCGAAGTAGCCCTCGCGCGCGAGCGCCTTCACGTTGGCGACGTGCGCGGGCGCAAACGCGGGCGCCAGCTCCATCACCACCCGACCGCTCGCCAGCTCGAGATACAGCGTGTTCTCAGGCTCGAGCGCGCGCCAGTCGGCCGCCGTCGTCCCTGCCAGCACCGACGCCATCGTGGGCGGCGCATCGGCGGCGCCGGCCGGGTTCGAGACGAGCGCCAGAGCGAGGCCGGCGAGCGCGAAACGGGGCATCTGATCCTCCAGTGCGGGGACGTTAGGGGTGCTCGGGCGGGGAGTCAACGCCGCCTGCCGTGAACGTGAACGTGACCCGGCCGGGACACGTGCACGGGGGCCGGCACCGTGGCCGGGGCACGATCACGGGGGGCACGCCGTGAACGTGAACGTGCCCAGCCGAGACGCGTCCACGGGACGCTGGCAACAAGTGACCGCAACGATTACACTGCAATCAACGACTGCAGAGGAGGCGGGATGGCGAGCATCACGATCCGGAGGCTCGACGAGGCGACCAAGCAGCGGTTGCGCGTCCGGGCGGCGCGGAACCGGCGCTCTATGGAGGAGGAAGCTCGCTCGTTGCTGAGGGCCGCCCTCAGCGAGGAGCCGGCCGCAGCGGGGGACCTGGCGAAGGCGATCGGCACGCGCTTCCGGCGGCTCGGCGGAGTCGAGCTTCGGCTGCCCGCGCGCGAGCCGATGCGCGAGCCGCCGAAGGCCGGGCGATGATCATCCTGGACACGAACGTCGTGTCCGAGCTGATGAGGCCGGCGCCGGCGCCGAGGGTCGTCGCCTGGATCGCCGCCCAGCCCGCGGCGATCCTCCACACCACCAGCATCACGCAGGCCGAGATCCTGCATGGGTTGATGCTCATGCCGCGCGGTCGGCGGCGCGATGCGCTCCAGGCCGCCGCGACCGCGATGTTCAGCGAGGACTTCGGCGGGCGCATCCTCGCCTTCGGCCCCGAGGCGGCGCCGCGCTACGCCCGGATCGCGTCCGATCGCCGGCGAGGCGGACGCCCCATCTCGAGCTTCGATGCCCAGATCGCGGCCATCGCACTGCTGGCCGGTGCGACCCTCGCAACTCGCAACCTGGCCGACTTCGAGGGCTGCGGCATCACCGTCGTGAACCCCTGGAGTGCTTGAGCGCGGCCGTGAACGCGCCCGAGAACGTGACCCGGCCGGTCCGGAGGCCGGCAGTCGGCCGGGGCACGATCACGGGAGCACGTGGGGAACGTGTCCGTGAACGTGAACGTGATCCGGCCGGGGCACGGGGGGCCGGCGCCACCGACCGGGCCACGATCACGGGAAACACGCGGGTAGTCCAAATGATTGCTTGACGGCCGGAGGATTGACCGGTTAGAAACCGGACGCTTTTTGTCTGGATCCAACCCGGAGGTCCGAATTGGCCACGAAGCGTCGCTCCCGCCTCGCTGCTGCCGCCGCATTCGCGTTCGTCTGCGCGCCGCCCTTGCTGGCGGCCGAGAAGAACGGCGAGGTGGTCAACCCCTTCTACGGCTCGTTCTCCTACTCCATTCCGATCGAGGTGCCGGGCTTCCATGGCCTCGAGCCACGCTTGGCGCTGGGATACTCGAGCGAGGGGCGCAACGGCCAGTTGGGCGTGGGCTGGAGCCTCGCGGGCTTCAGCGTGATCCAGCGCGTGTCGTCGGTGGGCCGTGGCAGCCCGATGTACAGCCCGGAAGTCTTCGGGGAGGACCGTTACACGCTCGACGGTCAGGAGCTGCGGCCGTGCGTCGCGGGCAGCACCAGCCCGAGCTGCACCAGCGGCGGCACGCACTTCACGCGGGACGAGTCGTTCCTCAAGATCAAGTACGACCCGAGCACCGATCGCTGGACCGTCTGGGGCAAGGACGGCACGAGGACGCAGCTGGTCTCGATCACCAACCAGTACAGCAGCACGATTCGCTGGGGCCAGGGATCGACGACGGACACCAAGGGTAGCGCCGTCACGTACTCCTGGAGTTGCGGCGATCCCTACTGGGGCGACTGCTACCCGGACCAGGTGACATACGGGGTCGGCGAAAAGGGCGGATCCGAGGGCTATCGGGTCCGGTTCAAGCGCGAGACGCGGCCAGACATGATCACGTTCGGTTGGCGGCTGAGCTACGGCCAGACCTTCGACCGCATCAGGTCGATTCTCGTCGAGACCGGCTCCGGGACACCGATCCGTGGCTACAAGCTGACGTACGCGGCGAGCCCGACGTCCGGCAAGTCGCTCCTTGCGAGCGTCCAGCAGTTCGGGCGGGACTTCACGATCGACGCCGCCGGCGCCATCACCGGAGGCACGTCGCTGCTGCCGACGACTTTCACGTACCAGAACGACTCACTGGCCTCGACCTTCAGCGCCGCGGCCGCGCCTGTGCCCAGCGGGCAGGCGACCGAGCCGGTGAACTGGCATCGCGTAGTCATGGTGTCCGTTACGCCGAATATGAGCAGCCTTCGACTCGGCGCCACGGGCTGGTATGGGGCTTCCTCGACCCGGGCGATCTCCTCCGGCGATGGCTACATGGAGTTCGTCGTCACGAACACCGGGGGTGTAATGGCTGGTCTCAGCAACGGGGACACCGACACGACGTACGCCGACATCGACTACGCGGTGTACCAGACCGGCGGGGATCTCTCGATCTTCGAGAACGGATACTACAAGGTCAGCTTCACCGCGTCGGTGGGCGCGATCATCCGAGTGGAGGTTGCAGCCGGCGTCGTGCGCTACAAGCGCAACGGCGCTGTCGTCTACACCAGTTCCAGAGTGCCGACGTACCCGCTCGGGGTCGACACGGCGCTCTCCGGACCCGGGGGTTCGAGCTTTGTGTCTCTGAGCAATGTCACGATCTCCGGGGACCTGGTCGACGTCGGCTTCTGGTGCATGTGGGGGAGCCTCTACCTTGCCGACTTCGACGGCGATTCGCGCACCGACCAGGCCTGCAGCACGAGCACGGCCACCGAGGGCTTCCTGCTGCGTGTGGCGCTCGCGAATCCGGATGGGTCTTTTGGCGCGCCGACGGTCTGGCTCAACGACTGGGTCCACAACGGGAAGGTCGGCGACTTCAACAACGATGGGAAAGCCGATTTGCTCACGCGAGGCGGCTACATCGGCATCGACACGTTCGTCTACCTCTCCACCGGCTCCAGCTTTCTGCCGGCCCAGGCCTGGGGACCCATGACCGGCTACGGTCCGTTCGGCTACGGCTGGGCTGCCTGCGACGACGCGATCCAGATGTTCACGGGCGACTTCAACGGGGACGGTCGCACCGACGTCGGCTGCCGCGACCCGATCGATCGTGTGACCATCGTAGGGCTGTCGACGGGTTCGACCTTCTCGTTCGCTTGGTGGTCAGCGAACCGTTGTGACTGGGATGGTGTCGAGACCAACGGCAGCATGGACATCAACGGAGACGGCCGCGACGACTGGTACTGCCTGGCGGGCAGCGGCGAGCTGAACGTCGACATCTCGAACGGCAGCGAGTTTCTGGACAACTACGTAGGGATCGCCTGGTCCTGTTCCGCCAGCGACTTCGTTCTCACCGATCTGAACGGCGACGGCCGTACGGACGCCGTCTGCAAGCCGAACGGCCACGTGGCGCTCTCCGGGGGCAATACCCTCGTCTCGGGGGGAACGCACGGCGGTTTCTGTACGGGCGGCAGCATCTTCGCCGCCGACGTGGACGGCGATGGCTCGGTCGAGCTGGTCTGCAACAATCCCGGAGCACCCGCCAACGACATCCAGATCCGCCGCTGGACCGGCTCGGCGTTAGCGAGCCCGACGACCGCGCTCGGGACCTGGTGCAACGGCGAGATGCGCGCCGGCGATTTCAACGGCGACGGCAAGACCGATCTGTTCTGCAGGGCGCTGCCGAACCCGCAGGCCATCGCCGGCACGGCCAATTTCCGTTCCGACCTCATGGCCTCCGTCCAGACCCCGATCGGCGGGACCACATCGCTGACGTGGACGCCCTCCACCGACTTCCAGAACTCGCCGGGGACGCCGCCGAAGTACGCGATTGCCAGCCTGACCACGAACGACGGGCGCGGTGGCGCCTCCACGACGACCTACGCCTACGAGGGGGGGCTGATGAACATGCAGGAGCGCCGGTTCATGGGCTTCCGGAAGGCGACGACGACGAGCTCCCCGATCGCCGGCGAGGCGGCCGGGCCCTACACGGAGACCTGGTTCCGCCAGGACGTTCCGGCCGCCGGCCGGGTCGAAAAGACGGAGCGGCGCGATGGCAACGGGCTGATCCTCAGCGGGCAGACGTTCGAGTACACGACCACGACGACCGTTCCGTACAAGGCGCTCCTCACCGGCTCCTGGAGCTACTCCTACGACGGCACCGTCGCCTCGTGCGCGAGCTGGCCCTGCGCGAACGGGAAGCGGACGTACGCGACCACCAGCTACGACGCCTACGGCAACCCCACGCAGAGCGTCCAGCACGGCGACCACGACGCGGCCGGCGACGAGATGACGAGCGCGACGAGCTACTCGTACAACATGACCGCGTACATCGTGGACAAGGCCGGGCGCAGCCAGACCTTCGCCGGCGTCGGAACGGGCGGCGCGCTGCTGGCCGAGACGCAGGTGGCCTACGACGGCGCGGGCTCGTGGTCCACCGCGCCCACGCAGGGCTACCCGACGCTGACGTCGAGCTGGCTCGACGCGCAGAGCCGGTTCGTCAATGCCCAGGCGAGCTACGACTCGCGCGGCAACCCGGTGACCGCCACCGACGCGACGGGGCGCACGACGCAGACGGCCTGGGACTCGGCCGGCCTCTTTCCCTTGACGGTCACCAACCCGGCAGGCGAGAGCGTCTCCACGACCTGGGACACGATCTGCGGGACGCCGCTCTCGCAGACCGACCCGAACGGGCAGACGGCGACACTGCAGTACGACGCGCTCTGCCGGCCAACGTCGACCAGCCGGCCCGACGGGAGCTTCGAGCAGCGTTCGTACGTCGACCTGGGGAATCCGAGCTCGCAGCGGATCGTCGTGGAGACGCCATCGGCGACCCCCGGGGACGGCAGCGGGAACGACTGGGCGATCTCCGCCTTCGACGGGCTCGGCCGGACCGTCTGGACGGGCAAAAAGGGGGCGAACGGCCAGACGATCGTGGCGGCCGTTTCCTTCAACGCCCGCGGCGGCGTGGCGGCGCAGACGGCTCCCTACTACGACGGCAGCAACCCGGAGACGACGAGCTTCGGCTACGACGCCTTCGACAGGCCGACGCTGGTGGTCCATCCCGACAACAACTCCGTGGCGACCACCTACGGCCTGTGGAGCCGGACGACGGCCGACGAGAACGGCAAGCCGGTGACGGAGCGGTACGACGCGTACGGGCGGGTGGTCCAGCAGGAGAAGCTGCTGGGCGGCTCGCCGGTGACGACGACGTCGACCTACGACCTGCTGGGGCGGCTCGTGGGGATGGCGGACGACGTCGGGCACACCTGGAGCTGGAGCTTCGACTCGCTGGGGCGGAACCTGCAGAAGTCGGATCCCGACGCGGGGACCTGGAGCTTCGAGTGGGACGACGCCGGGCGGTTGACGGCGCAGACGGACGCGAAGAGCCAGAGGACGGAGTTCACGTACGACCTGGCGGGGCGGCTGGCGAGCAAGGTCAACGCGGCAGGGACCGTGGCGGTGACGGTGGGCGAGTCGCGGCCCGGGTACTTCAACGCGGGGCGCGTGACGACGATCAGCGCGCCCGGGACGGCCTTGACGACCGACTACGACAACGTCGGCCGGCCGGTGCGGCAGACGCGGACGGTCGACGGGGTGCCGTACACGATCGAGCGGCGCTACGACTCGGGCGGCTTCCTGCGGGGGATCACGTACCCCGACGGGGATACGGTCGGCACGCCGGCGAGCCCGCTGGGCTACGACGCGGCGGGGCGGCTGTACTCCGTTCCCGGCATCCTGAACTCCGTGACCTACGATGCCGCGGGCCGAGCGCTCGTGCAGACGAACGCGAACGGGACGGCGACGACGCGGACGTACACGGCGGAGCGGGGGTTCCTGACCCGGATCCAGACGAGCGGGGCCTCGGCGATCCAGGACCTCGTCTACAACTACGATCCCGCCGGGCTGGTCACGCAGGTGACGAGCCCCTTCCAGAACGAGGCGTGGGACTACGGGTACGACGACCTCTACCGGATGACGCAGGCGACCAGCCTTCTCGACTCGGCGCAGAACCAGAGCTTCAGCTACGACACGATCGGCCGGATCACCTGGAACTCCCGCATCGGGGCCTACACCTACCCTGGCGTCGGGCAGCCGCGGCCGCACGCTCCGGCGACGGTGAACGGCGCGGCTCTCAGCTACGACCTCAACGGCAACCTGGTCTCCGGGAACGGCCGGACGCCGGCCTGGACGGCCGACAACACGATCGCGTCGGTGACGACGGGCGGCAACACGACCAGCTTCGCCTACGACGGCTTCGGCGAGCGCCTGAAGAAGACGGCCTCGGGTGTGACGAGCATCTACCCCTTCGGCGACGACTACGAGGTCACGAACGGGGTGGTGACGAAGTACGTCGCGGTGTACGGGCTCGGGGTGATCGCGAAGCGCGTGGGCTCGGGCTTGTCCATCCAGACGTACTGGCTGCACACGGACCGACTGGGGAGCATCCAGGCGGTGACGGATACGAACGGGGCTGAGGTCTTGCGGCGGACGTTCCGGGCGTATGGCGAGACCATCGCGACGTCAGGCAGCCACGTGGAGTCGCGCGGCTGGATCGACCAGCGGAACGACGCGGAGACAGGGCTGACGTATCTGCATGCGAGGTACTACGACCCGGGGATCGGGGTTTTTCTGAGCCCGGATCCGATTGGGGCCGATCTCAATGCTTTTGGCTACTCATCCGGGGATCCGATCAACAGGCTCGATCCGGGCGGACTCGACGATGGCAGGGTCTGCCTCGGGGAGGACTGCACTGACCATGAGGACAGCGGGGACCGTGGCGGTTTCTGGGTCGGTGGCTCACCGACAGGCTCCGTGGCGGTTGGCGGGGGCCTCGGTTTCGTCATCTTGGACAAGCTGTTGGATCTCCTGAAGGGAATCTTCGGAGGTGGTGGCGGTGGTGCCAGCGGCTCGGCGGGAGCTCCTCCCGTAGAGACAGAGGTGGAGTTCGCTGGGAGAGAGCCCGGGCGTGGGCGGCCCGGCAGGCCCCTGCCGCCCCCACCGCCGCCACTCCCGCCTCTTCCGCCTCCACCGCCACCGGGGCCCGGCGGTCCCGGGCCCGGCGGTGGCGGTGGTGGATCCCAGGCCGCCGCGCTGGTGGGAGAGTTTCTCCTCGGTGTGGGGCCGAGCATTCGGTACTTTGGGCCGGAGAGCCCTCTCACTCAGCAGATGATGTTTGCTCCGGGCGTACAGCACTGGAGAAACGAGTTCAGAAGGAACAAGTTCCAGAAGCTGGAGAACAGGGCGGCACCCTGGGGTCTCGTTCGCGGTGAGCCGTATAGTATCGGCCCCTGGAACGTTGCCGCCTTCGATGGCGCCTTCAGCACGCTCAACCCCCTTCGCCAAGTGGTCGGCGGCTACACGGTGTCAATCTATCCTCGCAATGATGGCTACCGCGACTTCGTCATCATGAATCCGATGAGCCTGACGTCCTTCGCCTACCACGCCTTACCATCGTATCCTCGCTGGGCGGCCAGCCCTGGGTTGGCACCGGCCATGGGTACGACGTATCAGTACTTCTACTGGAGGGAGCTAAACAACTGACTCGCCACGGCCGGTTTCTAGGGGCGGTGCTCGTAGTGGTCTCGCTCGCGGGATTGGCGGGGTGTGATGTCTACACGCCCCGCAGAAAGGTGATCGGTCACTACTACCTCGTTCAGTGGCAGGAGACCCATTACTACTTGGTAGATGACCGCAAGGGCGCACTGCCGAACAACGTGGTGTTCGAAGGGACCGTTGAAAAGCTGGCTTGGAGCGATCGGTACATCGCTGCGTGGCGGCGGCCAGGATCCGATCAAGATACCCGTGGGTGGATGGTGATTGACAGTGTTGCCGGCAGGATAGAAGGGCCCCTCTCCAGCGAAGAGTTCGAACGGCGCGTCGCGGCCAAGGAGTTCGGGGCTCTTGAGCCGCTGTCGGTGGACCAGGCGTGGTCCAAGCTCAGTTGGGCAGCTTGGTAGCCGGGTAGGCCGGTGTTGGGAGTTGAAGGCAGCTCGGAGGCTGGAAATCGGGGCGGTCAGGGCCGCGAATCCAGGTCGAGATTGAGTGAGAGAAGGGTGAAGGCGCCGCGCCGAAACGCGACCCCCGCCGACCGAAGGTACGTGGGTAGGCCCGCGATGGAAGTTGGAGTCGGGTCGGAAGCGTCGAATCGGCGCTTCTGGTCCGGGGAAGCAGGGTTGTCCTCAATCGATCGATGCAACAGTCCGGCCAAACACTTCTGATGGTTTCATCCAATGCAACGTCTGTCGAGGGCGATTATTGAGCTCCCTGGCGACCGCGTTGAGGTGGGCGGCAGTGTGCAGACTGAGGTCGGCCTTGCGCGGGAAGTACTGGCGGAGAAGGCCGTTGGTGTTCTCATTGCTGCCACGCTGCCAGGGGCTGTGGGGGTCGCAGAAGTAGACCTGCATGTTGGTGTCCGTGCTGAAGCGGACGTGATCGGCCATCTCCTTGCCTCGATCCCAGGTCAGCGTCCGGCGCAGCTCGGCAGGCAGCCTGGAGATCTGGTAGGCCGGCGATCGAAGTTGAATGCAGCTCGGAGGCTCGAAATCGGGGTCTTGAAGGCCAGGAACCAGGGCTGAGGTTGGGTTGGAGTCGGGTGAAGGCGCCGAGCCGAGACGCGACCGCCGCCACCCCGAACGTACGTGTACGCGCTACGCCGTTGCGGGGATAGGCGTATGAGGTTCGCTGGGGGCGACTACGCGGCGACGAGGTACGGAAACGCTCGCCCGGGCGGATCCAGGAATGCGATCGCCACCGGGCGATCGAGCGCGCCCTCACCGGGCCGTCCTCGCGGCGGTGCCGTCGCGCTCTCTCGCGCCGGTTTCAACCCCAGAAAGGCCTTGGCGGGGGTGGAGCCGTCGAGTCCCTGATGCGGCCTGAGCACGAGGTAGTGCGCGAGGGCGCTTTCGAGCCTTCGCTCCAGGTCGCGGATGGTGAGCGGCCGCCGGAGTCGAAGGCTCGCGGTGTCTTTCAGCGTCCGCCAGAAGCGTTCGAGCCTGGCGGTCGCGTAGAGGTTCTCTCGCGACGCGAAGCGCTGGACGGCGCCGAGGCGAGCGACGGCCCGGCGAAACACCCTCCCCACGAACTCCCCTCCGAGATCTGTGATCACGTACTTCGGGCTCCCGAAGGCAGCCGCCGCGCGCCGCAGCAGCCGCGCCGTGTCGGCCGCCCTCGGCCGCTGATCGAAGGCCTGGAGCACGAGGGGCGCACGCGAGAACGCGTCGAGGACCCCTGCGAGCTGGACCTCGCCACCGAGGAACGTCTGGATCGTGGTCACGTCGAGCATCCAGACGTGGTGGACGAAGCGCGCGACCACGGGACGCGGCGGTTTCGCCGCTCGCTCCGGACCCACAGCGGCGAGCACGGTCCTCTCGCGTGCCATGCGCCTGACGGAGCGGGCGGAAAGCCGCCAGCCGGCGCGGGCGAGGACCGCGGCGATCATGTCCTCGCCTCCGATCCTCGCGCGGGCCATGAGCTGAACGAGCCTACGGACGGAGTCCTGGAAGCGGCGGATCGGCGGCACCGGCGCCACCGTGACGCCGACCGTGCGGGTCTCCGGATCGGCGGCCTGCTCCCAGTTGGAGACGGTGTTGGGGCAGACGAGGAACACGCCCGCGGCCTGCTCGCGGGACCAGCCGAGGAGGCTCCTGATCTCGAGAATCGCGAAGCGCTGGGCGGGCGAGTAGTAGGGCCGCTGGCGCTCCGGGATCTTGCCGACGCGGGAGGCGAGGATCTCGACGATCTGCCAGGCGATTCGGGCCTTCAGCGTCGCCTCGTCGCAGCGGGCCTTGGCCAGCATGAGCGGGTCGTCGCTCGCCCGCAGCTCGCGCAGGTGCGCACCGGCCGCGAGACCGAGGAGGTGTGTCGCGTCGAGGGTCGCGCGCAGGGCGACCTGCTCGTCCGCACGGGCGGGCGTCCGGCGGCGGCGCAGGCGCAGCGCGATGGTAGCGAGCGAAGGCAAGTGCATGGGTGGAGTGCTCCTCGGGAAGCGAGGGGGATGCCGCGGCGGCCGGGGTCCGGGCGCGGGACCTTCAGCCTGCGGAAGTAGCCGCGCGCACCCGCCGCGCCGGCCCTGCGGGCGGGTAGCCCGGGCCGTCACGCCGGGTGCATCGCTCCGACTCGCCTGACGCAACTCTGGCCGGCCTGTTTCCGGTTCGCCGCCCCCTGTCGTGAGGGGCGGCGAACCACGCCCCGGAAACAGGAGGCTGCGATGCAACAGGCGAAGGCGGCGATGCACGGGGCGGAGACCACCGGCCGGAAGGCCGGGCACGATCACGGGGGCCGGCGCGGCGGGCCGGGACACGATCACGGGCTGGCGAACCTACCCCAACTCGACGTCGAGAAGCTCGACTGCTATCGGGTGGCGATTGAGTTTCAGACGCTCGCGGCAGGGCTGTTGCCCAGGGGGTGCGGGGCGTTGAGGGATCAGCTCGATCGGGCGTCGGTTTCGATTGCGCTGAACCTCAGCGAGGGAGCCGGGGTGCGGGCGCCTCGGCAGAAAGCGCGTTACTACGCGATCGCTCGGGGGTCAGCGAGCGAATGCGCGGCGGTGCTGGCGATCGCCTCCGCGCGTGGGCTTGCCGATGCCAACGCCTGCAGCCGGGGCAGAGAGCTCGTCGTGAGGCTCGTGCAGATGCTCACTCGGCTGGAGCGGAGGTTTCGGTGAGCGGCCGGTGCACGATCACGGACACGGGGACGGGCAAGGCCGTGAACGTGATCGTGCCCGTGAACGTGACCCGGCCGGGCTGCGCGTGCGGCCGGGGCACGGAGGGTGGCACGACCGGTCGGGACACGTGCACGGGGGCCGGCAGGGCTCGCCGGGACACGATCACGGGGGATCGCACCGCTGGCCGGAGGACGATCACGGTCATGGGGAAGCGGGCGGGGCGTAAGATCATCGCCAGGAGCGGACTGATGAAGCTGGTCGTCACGATGGACCGCGACGAGACCGGGATGATCGTCGTCGAGTGCCCGGCGATCCCCGGTTGCGTCTCGCAGGGCCGAACCGAGGACGAGGCGCTCGCGAACATCCGTGAGGCAATTGCGGCCTGCGTCGAGGCGAGGGCAGCGAGCGGCATGCCGGTCACGGTGGCGATCCGGGAAGTCGAGGTCGCCGTCTAGGTGACACGCCTGCCCGTCGTCTCCGGCGCCCAGGCGGTCAAGGCGTTCGAGCGAGCGGGCTGGCGAGTCGATCGTCAGCGGGGCAGTCATGTCGTCATGCTGAAGGCTGGCCACATCGCGAGCCTGTCAGTTCCACAACATCGAGAACTCGCGCCTGGCACCCTCAGGGCGCTGATTCGAGCCGCAGGCATCGATCCCGAGGACTTCGCCGTTCTGCTCTGAACTGCATGCGAGGGCGGGATCGACCAGAGTCCGTGAACGTGATCCGGCCGGGACACGTGGGCCGGCCGTCGGCCGGGACACGATCACGGCTCACCAGACGATCTGATAGCCGCTGCTCCGGCCGCCTTTGGCCGTGGGGGCGAGGCAGCCTCGCTCGACGAGTTCGGACAGCTCTCGATAGGCGGTGGCGCGGCTGGTGCTGGTCAGGCTCATGTACTTGCGGGTGTTCATCCCGCCCTCGAAGCCGCCAGGGCCGGCGTCGAGCAGGCGATTGAGCGCTCTGCGCTGGCGAGGGTTCAGATCCGTGGCCTGGTGCCGCAGCCAGAAGCGGGCCTTCGCCAGGGTGCCGGCGATCGTGCCATCCGCAGCGGTCGCGGCCGACGCGACCTGGTCCAGAAACCACGAGAGCCAGACGGTGACGTCCAGCCCGCCGCGCTGCGTGCGCTCGAGCGCGGTGTAGTAAGCCTCGCGCTCGCGCAGGAGCTGGGCCGAGAGGCTGAAGACGCGGAGCGGCTGCCGCTCGTCCTGGGCCAGCGCCATGTCCGTGACGGCGCGCGCGAGCCTGCCGTTGCCGCTTTCGAAAGGGTGCAGCGTCACGAACCACAAATGCGCGATCCCGGCGCGCACGAGGCCGTCGAGATCGCGCGGGGGCCTCTCGAACCACTCGAGGAAGCGATCGAGGTCGGCCCCCAGGCGGGCGAGCGGCGGCGCTTCGAAGTGGACCCGCTCCCGCCCGGCGGCGCCCGAGACGACCTGCATCGGCTCCCGGCCGCGCAGCCGGCCCGTGCGAATCGTGCGCAGGCCGGCGCGACCCGTCGGGAAAAGCGCGGCCTGCCACCCGAAGAGCCGCTTCCGCGTCAGCCGCGCGTCGTGATGCTGCGTGGCGTCGAGCAGCACCTCGATCAGGCCATCCACGCCGCGCGACGGCGCCGGCAGTCCGGCCGTGGGCAGGCCCAGGTGGCGGGCCACCGAGGAACGCACCGCCGCTGGGTCGAGCCGCTCGCCCTCGATGGCGCTGGTCGTCAGCCCGTCTTCCGCGAGGATCGCGCCGACGGCCTCCAGCGTGAGCTGGGGGTCGAGCATGCTTGCGGCCCCGAGGACCTTGCCCTGGGCCAGCCGGGCCGCGGCCAGGCTGGGCGCGAGCGCGCCCGCGTCCCAGCCGAACCGCGGCCACTCACGCTGCTGCCAGATCCAGGTTCGAGGGGATGCCACCGCTATTCGCTCCATTCCATGAAGCGATTATGGCAGGGATTCGCTTCGGCGGGGAGGCCGGCGCGGCCGTGATCGTGCCCGTGAACGTGATCCGGCCGGGACACTGGGACCGGCAGTCGGCCGGGACACGATCACGGGAGCCGGCACCACCGGCCGGGACACGATCACGGCGGCCCAGATCGGCGGGGCTAACGGGCGGTGCCGATCAACTGTTTCTGCTTGGTCGGGCCGAAGGCGACGTTGGCTTCGGCGTCGTAGATCAGCAGGTCGCCGCCGAAGCGCAGGGTGATCGTCAGGGCGTGCGGGAGCTCCGTGGCGTAGAGCTTGACGACGTAGGTGTCGTCGCTCTGCCAGGCGCCGCTCGCGGCGACGGGCTCGTCGGGGCGGCCGTCGAAAGAGGCACGGCCCCTCGACCACTCGCGATGGCCGACCGGGATGCGGCTCACCGCGTCGTTCCCGCGCCGGACGAGGACCAGGCCGCCGCCTGACGGGGCCGGCTCCAGAGCGAGCGAGTCGAGCTTCTGCTCGTTGGCCGGGAAGGCAAACTCGCGGCCGATCACCTTGGCGGCGAGCGGCGACGTCGCACTGCCCTCTGCGGTGCTCAGGGAGAGGGACGCGAGCTTGCGCTCCAGGGACTGACGGGCCGCCAGGTCGGCGGGCAAGAGACGCGCCTGCAGCGCGGGCAGCAGCTTGTCCCACACCAGGTTGAGCAGGCCCTGCATGTCCTTCAGGCCGCTCGTGAAGACGATCACGGCGTCCTGCTCCGGCAGGACCAGGCAATACTGGCCGAAGGCGCCGTCGCCGCGGTACCCGTGGCGCGAGCGCCAGAACTGGTAGCCGTAGCCCTGCTCCCAGTCGCTGTTGGGATCGCTGCCGTTCGGGATCTGCTTCGCGGTCGCCTCCGCGACCCACGCGGCCGGCACGAGCTGCCTGCCGCGCCAGCTTCCCTCCTGGAGATAGAGCTGGCCGAAGCGCGCGATGTCCTCGGTGCGCAACCGCAGGCCGTAGCCGCCGAGCGAGATGCCCTGCGAGTTGGTGGCCCAGTCGGGATGCTCGATGCCGAGCGGCTCGAAGAGGCGCGGTCGCAGGTAGTCGAGCACCGTCTGCCCTGTGCGCTTCTGGAGGATCGCGGACAGCATGAACGTCGCGGGGGTGTTGTACTTGAAGTGCGTACCGGGCTTGTGCGGCACCGGGTGCCCGAGAAACGCCCTCACCCCGATCCTGTCGGGAGCGGTCGCGGACTCGTCCTGGTGGCCGGCCGACATCCGCAGCAGATCGCGCACGCGCATCGCCTTCAGGTTCGCACTGGGCTCGGCCGGGGCCTCCTCCGGAAAGAAGCCGAGCACCGGATCGTCGAGGCCGAAGCGGCCCTCGGCGATCGCGAGGCCCACCGCCGTGGACGTGAAGCTCTTGCTGAGCGAGTAGAGCTCGTGGTTGGCCGTGGGCGCGTAGGGCGACCACCAGCCCTCGGCGACGACGTGGCCGTGGCGCACGAGCATGAAGCTGTGGAGGCCGTCGGCCGGAAGCCCGGACTCGAGGAAGGCCAGCACGCCCGCGGACGAGACGCCCTGCGCTTCGGGCGCGCTGCGCGGCAGCGCGAGCGCGCCGGGCGCCGGCGAGGTCTCGGCCGCGAGGGAGGGGCACGCGCCAAGCAGGGCGGCCGCCAGGGCCGCCGCCACGCCGCGCGAGGCCCGGACCCCGCGCCTCACGCCTTCCTGGTCAGGCGTTGGAACTCGGGGTCGTCGAACAGGCAGCTCAGGTCGGGGTCCCGCGCCGCCCACTCCGGGTTCCCGTAGCCGGCATCGAAGGCACTGCGGAGCAAGTCGAGCGCCTCCTGCTTCCGCTTCAGGACGCCGTACGTGCAGGCGGCGTTGTAGAGCACGATGCCTTCGCCCGGGCGCAGGGCCACGGCCGTCTGCGCCTGGCGGACCGCCTCGTCGTCGCGGCCGAACTCGGCGTACAGCGCGGAAAGCAGGATGCGAGCGCGCACGTCCTCCGGCACCAGCTCGAGCTGCCGCTCGAGGACGCCCATCTGCCGTCCCTTGAGCTGTCGCGCCGCCTCGTGGCGTCCCAGGCGGCCCAGCGAGTTCGCGAAGGGGATGTAGGTGTTGTAGTCCTCCCCGTTCGCCTCGAGGGCGCGCTCCACGAGAGCCGCGGCCTCCTCGAAGCGGTCCGACTCGAACATCGCGCGTCCGAGGATGTTGTAGACGCCCTCGCAGTCGGGCTTCCTCTCGATGGCGGCGCGGGCGAACACGATCGCTTCGTCGTGCTTCTTCTGCGCATACGAGACGCGCGCTCGGCCGGCCAGCGCCTCGGCAGCCTGTGGATCGAGGGCCAGCGCGCGCTCGCAGGCCGTCAGGCCGCGCTCGATCCACTTCTGGTTCTGCTCGCGCAGCTCGAAGATCATGCCGCACACGCTCGCGACGCCCGCGTGCGCCAGCGCGAAGTCCGGGTCGAGCTTGATCGCCTGCTCGAACATCTGCAGCGCGAACTCGAGGTTCTCGCGGCGCGTGTAGCTGCGGCCGCGCAGGTAGAAGTCGTAGGCCTGCAGGTTCTCCGTCGGCTTGCGGCCGATCGTCTTCTCCTCCTGGGGCGTCAGCGTCACGCGCAGCGCCTGCGCGATGCTGCGGGCGATCTCGTCCTGGATCGCGAAGACGTCCTCCAGCTCCCGGTCGTAGCGCTCGCCCCAGGCCGAGTGCCGCGTCCTGGTCTCGACGAGCTGCGCCGTGATGCGCAGGCGGTTGCCGGCGCGGCGGATGCTGCCTTCGAGCACGTAGGCGGCGCCGAGCTGCTGGCCGACCTCGGGCGCCGTCACCGGCTTGTTGCGGAAGCCCAGCAGCTCCGAGCGCGGGAACACGCGCAGCTGCCCGATCTTCGACAGCTCGGTGATGATGTCCTCGGTCATGCCGTCGCGGAAGTACTCGTCGTCCTTGGCGCTGCTGAGATTCTCGAAGTAGAGGACGGCCACCGACTTCTGCGCAGGCGCCGGCGCGGCCGCGCGCTCGGCCGAGCGCGTTCCGCCTCCCGGGGCTGTGGCGGAGCGCCCTGAATCGCGGTCGCGCTTCAGCCGCTTCAGGTCGGTCTTCATCTCCGCCACCGTCTGGTAGCGCATCTCCGGGTCCTTCTCGAGCGCCTTGCCGATGATGTGCTCGAGCTCGGCTGGCACCTCCGGATTCGCCTGTGTCGCCGGGCGCGGCGCCGCGTTGAAGATCGCGTTGAAGACGCTGGCGGGCGTCGAGCCCGCGAAGGCCTGGGCGCCGGTGGCCATCTCGTAGACCACGGTGCCGAAGGAGAAGACGTCGCTGCGCGCGTCGAGGGGCTCCCCGCGCGCCTGCTCGGGCGACATGTAGGCGACCGTGCCGAGCGTCGAGCCCGGGCTCGTCAGCGCGTCGCGCACCGCCGTGACGACGGCCGAGCCCGCGGATCCGGGCTCCACGCCGGCGACGAGCTTGGCGAGCCCGAAGTCGAGCACCTTGGCCTGGCCCGAGCGGGTGACGAAGATGTTCGCGGGCTTGACGTCGCGGTGGATCACGCCCTTCGCGTGCGCGGCGTCGAGCGCCTCGCCGATCTGGATCGCCAACTCGAGCAGCCGCTCGACCTTCAGCGGGCCGGCGTCGAGGCGCGTACGCAGCGTCTCGCCCTCGAGCAGCTCCATCACGATGAAGGGCTCGCCTTCCTGCTCGTCGATCTCGTGGACCGTGCAGATGTGCGGGTGGTTGAGCGCCGCGGCGGCGCGCGCCTCGCGCAGGAAGCGGTCGAGGGCCGCCTTGTCGCGGGTCGCCTCCGAGGGCAGGAACTTGAGCGCCACCGCCCGGTCGAGCCTGGTGTCGTCGGCCCGGTAGACCACGCCCATGCCGCCGCTGCCGAGCTTCTCCACGACACGGTAGTGCGCGACCGTCTTGCCGATCACGGGGGCTGGCTCCTGGGAGGGAGGCCCACGGTACCCCGGGGGCGCGAAGCCGTCAAGAAACGAGCGTCAGGCGCGCGCGGCGCGATGCAGCTCGAAGTCGGCGACGACCGGCAGGTGGTCGCTGGCGATGCGCGAGAGCCGCAGGCGGCAGCGGCGGGTCTGCACCAGCCGCAGCGGGCCGCGGTAGTAGATGGTGTCGAGCGGGCCCGTCGGCAGGAACGAGGGAAAGGTCGGCAGCGGCCGCTGGCCGCTGCCGGAGCGTTCCGTCGCCGAGCGGAAGCCGAGCGGCCCGCCGAAGAGAGGCCCGAGCAGCGAGCGCCAGTCGTTGAAGTCGCCGCCCACCAGGCAGGCGACGTCGGAGGGCAGCGAGGCGAGCTCGCGGCAGCGGGCGAGCAGCGCGACCTGCCGCAGGCGCTCGCGGGCCGAGAGGCCGAGGTGCAGGTTGAAGATCTCCAGCCGATGCCGGGCGTGGCCCACGGCGATCGCGGTGTGCTGGCAGCCGCGGCGCCTCCAGTAGCCGACGGTCAGGTCGATGTTGCGCTCGCGCAGGATCGGGAAGCGGCTGAGCGTGGCGTTGCCGTAGCGGCCTTTGCGCAGCGTGACGTTGTGGCCGACGGCGAAATGGGGATACCCGAGCGCGCGCGCCAGCTCCCGCCCGAGGTCCACCTCGCGGGAGCGCGGGACGCCCTCGTCCACCTCCTGCAACAGCACGACGTCGGCCTGGTGGCTGTCGACGATGCGCAGGATGCGCTCGGGGGCGAAGCGGCGGTCGAGGCCGATCGCGCGATGGATGTTGTACGTCATCACCCGCAGGCGCATCGGCCCCCGGGAGGAGCCTACGCCGGATCGGACACGGCGGCGTCGCCCGGCGGCAGCGTGAAGCAGAAGCGCGCGCCGCGGTCCGGGCCCTCCGACTCGACCCAGACGCGGCCGCCGTGGATCTCGACGACGCGCTTGACGAGCGCGAGGCCGACCCCGGTGCCCGCGCTGCGAGCGTCGAGCTTGTCGAAGAGGCCGAAGATCTTCTGGTGGTGCCGGGGCTCGATGCCGACGCCGTTGTCCTCGACGAACAGCACGAACGGCTCCTGGCCGTCGCCCCGGCGGCAGCCGATGCGCACGAGCGGGGTCGGCGAGGGGCCGCGGAACTTCACCGCGTTGTCGAGCAGGTTCTGCACCACCTGGACGAGCCGCGTGCGGTCCCCCAGCACGACCGGCAGGCCCGTGCCGACCACGACCTCGACGCCGGCGGCGCGCAGGCTGCCCTCGACGAGGGCGATCGCCTCGCTCACCACCAGCTCGAAGGGCAGCGCCTCGGGCGCGCTCATCTGCCGCCCCACCCGCGACAGCTCGAGCAGCTCGCCGAGCAGCCGCTCCATGCGGCCGGCGGCGCCCTCGACGCGCTTGATGTCGCTCTCCAGCCGGCGCTGGTCGCCCTTGCGCGCGGACTCCGCGATCAGGCCCAGGAAGCCGCGGATCGTCACCAGCGGGCTCTTGAGGTCGTGGGAGACCGTGAAGGTGAAGCGCTCGAGCTCGGCGTTCTTCCGCTCGAGCTCGCGGATCAGGGATTCGCGCTCGAGCTCGGCCCGCCGCTGGTCGGTGATGTCGTCGACGACCGCCACCATGCCGTCGAACTCCCCGCTCGGGGCCACCAGGGGGGCGGCGTTGATCGAGACGATCGAGCGCCGGCCGGGCTCCCACTCGAGCGCGTGGCGGACTCCGTAGACGGGGGCGAGCGTCGCGCGGACGCGTTCGAACGGGAGGTTCGCGTGCGGGAACGGCTCGCCCGCCTCGTCGGTGATGCGCCACCTCGGGTCGTCGTAGCTGCGGTCGGCGAGCGCCACGCGGCTGAGGCGGAGGACCCGCTCGGCCGCGGCGTTGGCGAACGAGATCCGGCCCGCGCGGTCGACACGGACGATGCCGACGGGGCTGGTCGCCATCAGCCGCGCGAGCAGGTCGCGCTCCTGGCGCAGGTCGCCACGGGCCCGCGAGAGGTCGGCCTCGATGCGGCCGAGCAGGCCGAACAGCACGTCGCCGGCCGGCCGGGCCTCGCGGCTGGCGGGCGCCGGGTGCCAGCGCGCCGCGCGAGAGACGTAGGCGGCCGCGAGCGGCCACAGCAGCAGGGCCGCGGCCGTCTTGCCGCTGAGGTCGCGCGCCACGCGGGCGAGCATGCGATCGAGCTCGGGCAGGCTGTAGAGCGTCGAGAAGACGAGCGAGTCCGCCCACAGGCCGGCGAGGATCGCGATCCCCGGCGCGGCCCAGGCGGCGAGACGGGGAACGCGGTTGCGGACGAGCTGGTGCGCGATCACCATCGCGTGCAGCCCGGCCGCGAAGGCCCCGATCGAGGCCAGCACCGTCAGGGGCTCGAGGCGCGTCCGGGGCCCGGGAACCAGCGTGGTGACGCTGTCGGGTCCCAGCCACAGCACGCGCAGGCGATCGAAGCCGGCGGCGTAGTAGACCAGCAGGCACAGGCCGACGATCGCCACGATCGCCTGACGGGCCGCCACCGTACCGTCGAGCGCGTACAGCACGAGCACGGCCAGGAAGACCACCGGGATCGAGACCACGGAAGCGTTCAGCACGAACCGAGGCGACTCCGAAAGGACGAACATCGTGTTCCCGCCCTGCGCCAGCACCGCCAGGCCCGAGAGGAAGGCGAGCAGCGGGGCGAGGCCGAAGCGACGGGAGCCGCGGTGGAGCAGCAGCGCGAGGCCCGCGAGGCCCAGCAGCTCCAAGCCGACGAGCAGAGCGCTCAGCACCTGGCCCCCGTTTCGCGCCTGTCTCGCGGGTCGCTCATCCGGATTCGAGCGAACACTACGCGGCGGGCGGCAGGGGGGTCAAGGAAGCTTCAGTTGATATAGCCGAGCGCCCGCAGCTCCTCGACCATGTCCCGGTCGAATGCGCTCTGCGCCGGACGCGCCGCGCGCCGCCGGCCGTAGCTCGGGACCGTGCGCACCGGATGCGCGGCCCGGAACGCCGAGCCGAGCGCGGCTTCGAGCACGCGGCCCGTCAGCTCGTCGCTCTTCGGCAGGCCGAGCAGATGGAGGACGCTCGGCGCGATGTCCCGGGAGCCGACGCGGCCCAGGTCGGCACGGACGATCGGTCCGCCGGCCAGCACGATCAGCCCCTCCGGCGCGTGGTTCGTCCGGCGCGGCACGCGGCCGGCGTCGGCGACCAGCACCACGACCTCCGAGGGCGCGCGGTCGGCCAGCAGCTCGCCCAGCAGGCGATCGGTCGAGCGCAGGTGGGCGCGCACGGCCTCGAGCGCCTGGTCCAGGCTGGCGACGTCGTGCGGCGCGCTGTCTCCGAGCCGCTGCTCCTCGAGGATGTCGAGGCCGTTCAGGTAGACGGCCTCCAGGTCGGGCGGCCGCGGCTCGCGCAGCGCGCGCGCGGCGGCCGCGGAGAAGGCGTCGAGACGCAGCGCGCGCTCGCCCGCCGGGGGCAGCAGCCCGCGCAGGCGGGCGAAGGCCTCGGGCGGGTAGACCTCGCGATCGGCCGGACCACCGCGCTCCAGCTTGAAGAAGGCGCGCTCGCTGACGAGGTAGCCGTTGACGCCGTCGGCGGGCCAGGTGGCCCACCAGTTGACGATGCCGACCCGCAGCCCCTTCTCTGAAGCGACGTTCCAGAAGGTCTTGGCGCCACGCAGCACGGCGCTCGCGGGCTCGGTGCGGCCGAGGCGCAGCAGATCGGCCGCGCGCGCGAGCGAGCTCTCGAGCGCCGAGCCCTCGCTCAGCACCACCGGCGAGCTGATGCCCGCGAGTCGCCGCGCGCCCGCGGAGCGGATGCCGTGCGCCTCCGGGCCGCGCCCGGTGGCGAGGGTGGTCCAGACGATCGCCGGCACGCGCTCCGGCTCGCCGACCAGCGTGCCCCGCGCGCCCTCAGCGAGCAGGGCCGCGAGCGCCGGCAGCTCGCCGCGCGCGACCATCTGCTCGGCGAGCGCGCGCTCGAGCCCGTCGATGCCGACGACGCGCACGCGCAGGCCCGTGGGCACCACCGCGAAGTCGGGTGCCTGGGGCGTCTGGCGCTCGAGCCAGCCGGCGGCCGCGAGGCCGGCGGCGAACACCAGGGCCGCTGCGGCGACCAGCGGCAGCGCGGCGCGCCGCGACAGGGCCGCCTCCGCGACTCGGCCGCCCGAGGCCGACAGCACCGCGACGGCGGCCAGCGTGCCGAAGCGCCACAGCAGCAGCGAGACCGCGATGCCCAGCGCCGCGAAGCCGGCCTGCAGCGCGGGCGAGGCGGGGCCGAAGCCGTGCGAGCGCCACCAGAGGGCCAGATAGCCGAGGCCGGCCAGCGCCAGGCCCAGCCCCGCCAGCCGCGGCAGCTCGGCCGCGCCACGCGGCGCCGCGCGGCGCGCGAGCGTCGTGGCCAGCAGCCCGGCGAGGAACGCCAGGAGCCCGGTCGCCAGCCCCGTCGCCAGCGCCAGGTAGAGCGCCAGCACGGCGAGGTCGCGGGGCCGCGCGAAGGCGCGCGGGTCGAGCGAGGCGGCCGCGAGCGTCAGCGCCACGCCGAGCACCACACCGCCCAGCACGCCGACGCGGGTGGCCGCGGCGAGCGAGGCCCGCAGCGGCGACGGCGCCGTCGCGCCGGCCAGCACGAAGCGATCGAGGCCGCTCGCAAGGTAGCCGAGCCGCTTCAGCTCCTCGCGGACGGCCTCGACGGAGTGGGGCGCCTGCGGCACCTAACGAACGTCCAGCGGCACCGCGAGCGTGGGCGAGCCGGAGCTGGCGAACCAGGCGACGCCCTCGTCCACCAGGTCGAGCAGCAGCCGGTAGCGGCCGGCTCGCGCGGGCAGGCGGAAGCGGCAGGACAGCTCCGCCGAGGCGCCCGGTTCGAGCGCCCGCGGCAGCGGACAGCGCAGGAAATCCTGCTCGACGAGCGCGCCCGCCGCGTCCAGCAGATGGGCGCCCAGCGCGACGTGGCCGTGGCGCTTCTCGGGCGCGTGGAGCCACAGCGTGTTGCCGGCGTTCCTGACGCGCAGCCGCAGCGCCGCCTCCGCCCCGGCGGCGCCGGCGAGCGGCGCGGCGGCGCCGGCGTCGAGCCGCTCGAGGCTCGCGCGCAGCACTCCAGGCGCCGTCGAGTCGGGCGTCTCGTCGGAGCCCGCCACCGGCAGAGACAGCACCGCCGAGCCCATCTGCTCGAACCAGCAGACCTGCTCGGCGACGAGGTCGAAGCGCAGCGTGTGCGCCCCCGCGCCGAGCGGGCCGGGGACGCGCGCGTCGACCTCGATCGACTCGCCGGGCGCGAGCGCCTGCGGCAGGGCGACCCGGCTGTGGTCCTGGGCCAGCGTGCGACCGCCGGCGTCGCGCAACTGCGCGCCGAGCGAGACGGCGCCGCGCTCGCCCGGAGCACCCGCGTGCCAGGCGGTGTCCCCCGTGTTCGTCAGCCGGAAGCGCGTCTCGATCGAGGAGCCCGGCCGCACCGGCGCCTCGGGCCAGGGGCCGGTGCGCTCGATCGTGGCGATGAGCCGGTGCGGGTCGCGGCTGTCGCGGTAGCCGGTGACGTCGAGCGTCACGCCGACGACCTTCGAGCCGCACTGCTCGAACCACGCCACGAACTCGTCGACCATGTCGAGCGCGATCCGGTAGCGGCCGGGGCGCTCCGGGGTCGGGACATCGGCCTCCAGCTCGACGCTCTCGCCGGGCGCCACGTCCCGCGGCAGCGCGCCGCGCAGGAAGCCCCGTGCGACGCTGTCGCCGGCCTCGTTCGTGAGGTGGCCCCCGAGCATGACGTAGCCGCCTTCCGGCGTCTTCTCGCGCAGCCACAGCGTGTCGCCCGTGTTGCGCACCCGGACGCGCAGCGACGCGCGATCGGCGGCGCGCGCGGCGAGCCTCGGCGTCAGCGGCTCGATCTCGGCCAGCAGCGCGCGCGGGTTGCGGCTGTCCACCCGCGGCTCGCCCTTCAGGAAGATCAGCAGGTAGAAGTGGCGCAGGCTCGACTGCAGCACGTGCAGCGGGAAGACGCTCTCGTCGCCGGACACGAAGCGCTGGTAGTCCTCGGAGGACAGCGTGAGGGCGCCCGCGTCGGGGTAGGGCTTGAGCTGGACCGCGCTGAAGCCGGTGCGCAGCGCCTTCTCGGTGAGCTCGTCGAGGTGCAGGTCGTTCTCGAGGACGCCGTGAGCCTCGGTCTCGAAGACCGACTGGTCCGCGTGACTGTGGCCCTCGCCGGGCTCGGCCATCACCAGGCGCCCGCCCGGGCGCAGCACGCGGTAGAGCTCGCGCAGCACCTCGTCCTGGTTCGGCACGTGGTGGAAGGAGTCGAAGCAGATCGCGCGGTCGAGCGAGGCGTCGTCGAGCGGGATGCGGTGGCCGTCGTAGGGTACGAAACGCGGGCCGAGCTCCAGGTGGTGGCGCGCGTCGGAGCGGAACAGCTCCTCGCCCAGCCGCAGCGCCGTGGGGCTCACGTCCATCGAGATCGTGCGGCAGCGCAGGCGGTTGATCGAGGACGACAGCCAGCAGCTGCCCGAGCCGAAGTCGAGCACCGTGTGGCCCACGCCCAGGTCGAGCGCCTGCAGCACCAGACCGAGGCGATACAGGATGTCCGGCGTGTCGCGCACGGTGGAGAACGGCTTGTTCAGCACGTGCGCCCGGCCGGCCGTTTCGGCGGCGATCTTGCGCCAGTGCAGCTCCGCGTTGCGGTTGAACTCCTCGGCGCGCGCGAGCAGCTCGGCCTCGGAGTAGCTCGGGTGCTCGTGCGCGTGCGCGTCCGTCCGCACCTCGCGCACCAGCGCGCGGGCGGCGAGCCGCAGATAGCGGGCCGAGCGAGCGAGACGGCTCACGGACGGGCGCCCGGTCGCAGACCGGCGGGGGGGTGACGGAGGGTCGCGGGATTCACGTGGGGTCGTCGGGCCACGGGGCCCGGGCGCCGCGCATTCTATCCGCACCCTTCCTGGTCCCGGAGCCTGCCCTATAATCGTGAAGCACTTGCAGGTTCCGGATCGCCTCGTCTCCCTCGCCCTGCTGGTGCCGGCCGGGGTCTATCTCCTCACCCTGCTGCCGGGCGTCGGCCACACGGGCGACTCGGCCGAGCTCGCGCTCAGCGGCCACGTGCTCGGGGTGCCGCACCCGACGGGCTACCCGCTCTACGTTCTCGCGGCCCATCTGTTCGAGCGGCTGGTCCCTTCGGGCAGCGTCGCCTGGAAGGCCAACCTGCTCTCGGCCGTCTGCGCGACCCTGGCTCTCGCCGCGCTCCTGCGGCTCCAGCGCGAACTCGGCATCTGCGCTCTGGCGGCGCTCGCCGCCACGCTGGGCCTCGCCTTCTCGCCGACGTTCTGGCGGCACGCGATCGTGGCCGAGGTCTACGCACCGCACGCGCTGCTCTTCGCCGCGGCGCTGCTGCTGTTCCTGCGCTTCGAGCGCTCGGGCCGCCGCGGCGACCTGTACGCCGCCTGCGCGGTCTACGCGCTCGCCTTCGGCAACCACCTGCTGATGGCGACGCTGCTGCCGGCGATCGGCTGGCTCGTCTGGTCGCGCGACCGCGCCGCCTTCACGGATCCGCGCGCCCTGGCGGCGGTGGGCGCGATCGTGGCCGTCTGCGCCTCGCAGTACCTGTTCTTGATCTGGCGCGGCGAGCCGGGCGGGGCGCCCTATCGCGCGGGCGAGATCGGGGGCTTCGCCGACCTCGTCGCCTTCGCGACGGGGCGGCAGTTCCAGGGCTCGATGTTCGCGATTCCGCCGGCGCAGCTCGCCACAGCGCGGGCGCCGCTCGTGTGGGCGTGGCTGGCCGAGCTGGGTCCCTGGCTGCCGCTCGCCGCCGTGGGCGTCGCGGGCCTGGGCCGCACGCGCGCGGGGATCGTCCTGCTGCTCGCCTTCGTCGCGAACCTCGCGTTCGCCCTCGGCTACGACATCCCGGACCTCGCGCCGTACTTCATCCCGTGCTCGCTGCTGATCGCCGTCTTCGCGGGAGCGGGCCTCGATCGTCTCGCGCGCGGGGCGCTGCGCACGCCCGCGCTGGCGGGCGCCCTCGCCGTCGCGGCCGCCGCCGCCCTGTCACACGCGCCGGCCGTGATTCGCGACTCGGGGCGCGACGCCGCGCGCCGCGCGCTGCTGCTGGCGGAGGAGCTGCCGCGCGGGATCGTCGTGCTCGGCTACCACGACTACCAGTTCCTCAACTACCTGAAGCTCGCGGAAGGCCGCGCCGCGCCGGAGCTCTATCCGGCGCACCTCGTGGACGCGGCGGAGCTGGCCGCCTACGTGCGGGACGGCCGGCCGCTGTCGTTGCCGCAGCTCGGCCTGGTGGCGCCGCCGGGGCTGCCGGTCTACAGCGCCAAGCTGAACCACCGCGAGGCCTATCGCGCCGCGGGCCTGCGGCCGGAGCCCTGGAGGTGGGGTGTGCTGCGGCTCAGCGACGCCCGCAGCCCCGCCGAAGACGCGAGGCGGGAAGAGCCGGTCGGCCCGTCGGGGAGCCGACACTGACTCTGGCCGGCCCCCTGCGATCCCGGCTCGCGAGCCTCGGCCTGCTCCTCGCGAGCGCCGCCGCGAGCTTCGCGGCCTTCGAGAGCTTCGGCGCCGCGCTGCTGAGACGGTCGCTCGGCGAGGACAACGTGGCGGACGTCGATCACCGACTGAAGCCGAATGCCCGCCGCGGCATCAACGCCGACGGCATCCGCAACCCGCACGGCCCCGAGCACTACGGCGCGGACTCCTGGAACGTCGTCTTCCTCGGCGACTCCTACACCTACGGCGTCTACGTGAAGGTCGAGCAGGCTTTCCCGGCGATCGTCGGCGGCCTGCTCAACGAGGCCGGCCTGCCGCGGCCGGTGAAGGTCGCGAACTTCGGCTGGGCCTCGTCCTCGCCGCTGCTGTCGCTGCGCCTGCTGCGCGACATCGGCGCCCGCTACCGGCCGGACCTCGTGGTGCTGTGCCTCGACATGACCGACTTCCACGACGATCTGCGCTACTCGCGGCTGCTGGCGGAGCAGGGCGTGCGGCTATCGCCCAGCCGCTTCCTGTTGCGCCGCAGCGGCCTCGACCGTCCGCTCGCGCGAGCGCAGGAGAGGCTCGGTCTGCGCGGCACCGACGAGCCGCCGGCCGAGCGCTTCTTCGCGGCGCGCCAGCCGCTCCACCAGAGTCGGCCCTTCCTGCGCGAGACCGAAGAGAACATCCACGCGATCTCGGACGCGGCCGCGAAGCTGGGAGCCCAGTTCCTGCTGGTGATGCTGCCGCGGCCGTTCCAGTACAACCCGGCCGAGAGCCCCGACAACTGGGAGCGCGACCACTACGATCCCGCGAGCCCCTACGCGCACGCGCCGTTCGAGTGGCTCGCCGACTTCGACTCGCGCACGCCGTTCCCGGCGGTCTCGCTGCTCGCGGACTTCCGCGAGAGCGGGGTGTTCCCGACCGCCTTCCGGCACGACCCGCACTGGAACGAGGCCGGCCACCAGGTCGCGGCGCGCGGCGTCGCGCGACAGATCCTGCGCCTGTTGGAAGCGAAGCGGCTGAGGGTTTCCTAGGCTGCGCCTGCCGCGGCGGCTAGTTGCGGCAGCTCGCCCCGCGACAGCTCCCGAGCTGATCGACGCGGGCCTTCAGTTGCGCCTTGCGCGCCGCGTCGAGCCCGCCGTGCCGGCTGTTCATCTGGTCCGGGTCGTTGACGAGGTCGTAGTACTCCTGCTCCGCCTGCGAGGAGTAGTCCACGAAGATGGACTCGGACGTGCGGACGCCCTTGAAGGAGGGCAGGCCCTCCGAGTCGCTCGTCTCGTGCTCGACCAGGACGTCCCTGCGCCAGCTCGTGAGCGGCGTCGGCGCCCCGCTCAGCAGCGGCTTCAACGAGCGGCCGTCCGCGGACGCCGGCACGCTGGCACCGGCGATCTCGGCGAAGGTCGGGACGAGATCGATGTTGAGCACGGCGTGCGGAAGGCGCGAGCCCGCGGGGATCCCCGGCCCGCGCACCACGAACGGCACCCGGATCGACTCCTCGTAGGGCGCCGCCTTGCCGTTCGGGAAGCGGTGCTGGCCGAGCAGGAAGCCGTTGTCCGAGGTGAACACGATGTAGGTGTTCTCGAGCTGGCCGAGCGAGGCGAGCGTCGTGACGATCTGCTCGATGCCGTCGTCCACCGCCAGCATGGTGTCGAGCCTCGCCCTGTAGAGCGCGTCGATGTCCCTGATCTGGGCGCTCGTCAGCAGCGGGTGGTTCTCCTGGTACCAGCGCGGCTTGTCGGTGAGGTCCTCCTCGTTGAAGGAGCCTCCCTTCGGAGCGAAGCGGTCGGCGTGCGCCTGGTCGTGGCGCGGCGCCGGCTGCGCGGGATTGTGCGGCGCGTTCGGCGCGTACCAGAGGAAGAACGGCTTGTCCGCCGGTGTCGAGCGGATGAAGTCCGTCGCCTTCGCGTTCAGCACGTCGGTCAGGTAGTCCGCCTCGCGCCTGCCGTAGGTCGTGACCTGCTTGTTCTGGTTGATCGAATAGTCGAAGTAGGCGTCCGAGGTGCGGTCCTGGGCGAAGACGGCGACCCAGTCGTCCCAGCCGGGCGGAACGTAGGTGTCGTCCGCCGTCGGCAGCAGGCCGGGGTAGCGGTTCAGGTACTTGCCCACGAGGCCCGTGCGGTAGCCCGCGCCCTGCATCACCAGCGCGACGCTCTGTGCCTCGAAGCCGGCGTCGCGGAACTCCTCGAAGCAGCTGATCGAACGGCCGTTGCTCCACACGTTGTGGTTGTGCGCGTACAGGCCCGTCAGCATCGAGGCGCGCGAGGGGCAGCAGATCGGGGTGGTCACGAAGGAGTTCTCGAAGCTCATCCCGAGCGCCACCAGGTGCGCCTGCAGCTTCGGCATGCCGGCGATCGCGGCGGCGTCCAGATCGTCGGTCACGATGAAGACGACGTTCGGCTTGCCCGCCGTGCCGGAGGAGGCGCGGGCACTGCCGTCTCCCGAAGCCGCAGGCCCGGTCGTCGCCGCCGGCGCCGGGGCGTCCGGCGGGGCGGCGCACGCGCCGAGCGCCGAGGCGGCGGCCATCGAGACGACCCGGCGTGCGAGCTTCATGACGATCCCCTTCTCCCGTGTGGACGCTCGAAAGGAATCGAGGTTAGCAGGGCCGGGCTCGGCTGCCTAGGCCCCGCGGGTAGACCGGGCGACGGCGTCCCGAGAGAGGCCGGCCAGCAAGCGCCGTCAGTTCTTGCGATGGCGGTAGATCAGCGAGACGAAGAAGCGTTGCGAGCGCAGCTTGGAGTGGTTCGGATCCGGCGGAGGCAGCTCCGGATCGAGGATCTCCGCAGCTTCGAGGTAGGAGCCGGATTGATAGACGTACGCGACATCGATCAGCATCCGGCCGAAGATCAGCCCCGTGCCCACGGTGAAGCCGTGCAGGGTCGGCGTCTCGTCGTTCAGCACGCGGAAGAGCTGGCGGTCGATGAAGTAGCCGGCCCGCAGCGGCCACTTGATACGGGTCTTCAGCACCACGTACTCGGCGCCGACGCGGATCTGCTCGGTGTCGGACTGGGGCGCGCCCAGGTTCGGGTACGTGAGCACCGGAAACACGTGATCGGGAGGCGCCGGCTCTCCCGTCGGCGGCAGCGTGAAGTAGTTGTCGATCCTGCCCTTCGACCACTGCGTGAGCGTGTAGTCCGCCGACACCGTCAGCGGGCTCGTGGGGCGCCAGGAGGCGCCCACGCCGAAGGCCGCCGGGAAGTCGATCGACACGTCGCCGCTGCTGTAGGCGTTCGTGGTGACCGGATTGACGAGGTCGAGCCGCTCGCGGCTGAGGCCGATGCGGGCCGTGAAGCCGGACTTGTAGACGGCGCCCAGGTTGACCGGCTCGACGGGCGACCAGATCGCCCCGAGGTTCACGTTCCAGCCCGAGAAGCCGAAGTCGGTCGTCTGAATCGTGGGACGTTGGGTGGCCGAGCGGCTGAGCCGCTGGTCCCAGCCGTTGAACCAGCGGTTCACCGCGAAGCCTGCGCGCAGGGAGCGCGTCAGCTGCAGCCCGCTGCCGAGCGCGATCACGTCGAAGCCGCCGCTCGAGCTGATCTTGGAAATGCTGCTCGCCTGCTCGATCGTGCGGTCCGCGTCGAACGAGATCACCCGCTGGAAACTGAGCTGGACCGCCCCGGTGACCGAGCCGAGGCTGATCGGGTAGGTGCCGGCGGCGAAGTCCGGCGCCCCGCCCGAGCGGCGGTCCTCGAGGATCAGCTGCCCGTCCGCGTTGCGCGTGTTCTCGTCGAGCTTGCTCCAGGCCCCGACGATCGACAGCTCGGGTGTGCGCAGGTAGGAGAGGCCGGCCGGGTTCCACGAGGCCGCGGTCGCGTCGTCGGGCCGCGCCAGGAAGGCACCGCCCATGCCGTAGGCTCGCGCACCCGACCCCTGCACGACGCTCGAGCGGGCCTTGAAGTCGAGCCGGTCCTGGGGCAGCGGCGTCGGCTGAACGTCCGGCGTCTGGTTGGAGGCCGCGGGGGGCGGCTGCTGTGGGAAGGCCGCGCCGGCGAGCGCGCCCAAGCCGCACGTCGCCGCGATCAGGAAGGGGACTCCGTGTCGCAAGCTCGCCTTGCGGCGGAGCTTACCACGGGGGTTCAGCGGCGCCGGCCCCGGAGCGGGAGCAGGTCGGGCCCGAGCGAATCGCTCGGCGCGAGCGGGGCCGCCACCACGCTGGCGATCGCCTCGGCGAGGGTCATCGTGTCCGCCGCCGTGGCGCCCTGGGGCCGGGTCAGCGCGGCGAACCAGGCGTCGGCCATCCGTTCGTAACCGCGGTCGTTCGGGTGCAAGTGGTCGAAATAGAGGTTCGAGCGGTCCACGTTGTTGGGGAGCGCCTCCTCCATGTTCACCAGCACCACCTTCTCCTCCGCGGCCATCAAGGCGAGGCGCTCGTTCTGGGACTCGACCCAGTCCTCCCGCTGCGGCGGCACGCGCTCGTCGTAGCCCGTGTTGGGGAGCGGGATGGTCGCGAGGATCGGCAGGCTGCCTGCCGCGCGCGTCGTGCGCACCATCTCGTGCAGGCTGTCGATCGTGAAGCACGGCGGCTCGAGCTGGCAGCCGCGGTCGTTCCAGTCGTTGGTGCCGTACATGATCAGCGTGAAGGCGGGCGTGCGGGCGGCCAGGCTGTCCGGCAGGCGCTCGGCGCCACGGTTGCTGCGCGTGCCCGAGATGCCTTCGTTCTCGACGGTCGCATGGCCGAAGTGGCCGCGCAGGAGGTACTGGAGATGCTGCCGGTAGCCGTTGCCATCGCTCGAGCCCTCGCCCAGGGTGATCGAGTCGCCGAACGCCATGTAGACGTTGTGCCGCACGCCGGTGATCGGCAGCGTGGCCGGCACCACGATCTGCGTCGTCTGCGGCACCTGCAGCGACACCCCCTGTCCCGCCTGGTAGTAGCTGGGCAGGCTCGACTGGCGCAGCTTGACCGTCTGCGAGCCCTCGGCGACCTTCAGCACCGCCGAACCGCCGCCGCCGGTGACGGCGCTTTGCGCGCCCGATTCGACCGTGACGCCCGGCAGTCGCACACCCTCGCTGGGGTCGAGGGCGCCGTTGCCGTCCTCGTCGTAGAAGACCACCAGCGAGACGTCGTGGAGCACCGGCGGGGGCGTGGCCGGGGCCGAGGGCGTCGGTGTCGGCGCCGCATCCACGCTGGGCCCCGTCGGCGAGTCGCTGGCGCAGCCAGCGGCGAGCAGCAGGAGCAGCGGCGCGAGGAGATGGCGGAGGCTCATCGGAAGGCGTCCTGATGATCGCCTCCGGCCGCCGGGCGCGCAAGCCGCGCCCCCCGCGGGCCGAGCACGAGCGCCGCGAAGGCCGCGAACGCGCCCACGTTGAGCGCGGCCGCCAGGCGCACCAGCGCCAGCTCCACGCCGAAGAACGTGCGGCCGTGCGACGGCCGCGGCACGCCGGTGTCGCCGCCCCACGAGAAGGGCGCCAGCCCCGGCAGCACGGGGTCGTGGAGCGCCAGGTTCAGCAGCACGCCCACGCTGAGCGCCACGTACGCCAGCTGCCAGGCCCGGCCGCGCGGCAGGAGCGGCGCCAGCAGCGGCAGCGCCAGGAACAGGTGGTTCTCGTGCATGTGCGTCGCGAGCATGAAGAAGGCCGCGGCCACCAGCGAGGCCTGCGCGAGCAGGGCGTCGCGGGGCACCCCGCCGCCCGCCGCGCGCGCCGCCCGCAGCGCCGCACGCGCCACAGCCAGGTAGACGACGCCGAAAGCCATCAGACCGAGGGCGCTCGGCGTGAACGGGCCGAGCACGGGCGCCTCGGCGTCGCGCCAGGGGCCGAGCAGGAACCACACGTTGTGCGCGTTGACCGAGGTGTACGGCATGGCGCCGAGGTCGCCGGCGACGCGCGCCGCGACCCCGCCGAGCGCGCCGGCGAGGGCAAAGGGCAGGCAGACCAGAGCGACGATGCCCGCGGCGGCGAGAGCGGAGACGGCGAGGTCGCGGGCGGCGGCCGCCGCCGCGGCCCGCCAGGCGGCCCGTCCCCGCGCCGCGGGCAGGTGCCTCAGCGCGATCGCGAGCGCCAGCAGGGGGACGAGCGGCGCGCCGAGCGGCTTCATCAGCGTGGCCAGCGTCAACAGCGCGAAAGCGGGCGCCGGGCCCAGCCGCTCGAGCGCCAGGAACGCGGCGAGCGCGAGGAAGCCCAGCACGGAGTCGGGATGCCCCCAGAGGCCCGTGTCGAACACGACGCCGGGGTTCGTCAGATAGGCGCCCGCCACCGCCGTCGGCCAGCCCGATGCGGCGCCAGCGGAGGCGCGCACGGCGAGGAACAGCAGCGCCCCCGTCAGCAGGTCGAAGACGAGCGGCGGCAGCTTGGCGAGCGCGCGCCAGAGCGCCGGGTCCACGCGCCCCTGGCGCACCTCGGTCTCGCTCGCGAGCGAGGCGTAGAGCGAGCCGAGCGGCGAAAGCAGGTAGGCGTAGACGGGGGGGTAGTCCATGTCGGAGTCGCGGTAGACCGAGGCGACGCCGCCCCTGGCCGCGGCCAGCGCCCAGCGCCGGTAGGCCTTGAGGTCGTCCTCGTAGCCGGGCTGAACGAGCAGCACGCCGCGCAGGACCAGGTAGCCGGCGAGCAGCAGCAGCGGTGGGCGCGGCATCGGGATCGTGCTGTGCGCTCCGCGACCGTGCACGCGTGGGGCAGTTCGATCTCGGCGCGGCGCCGTAAAGCGGCGTCGTCCATGAGGCCCAGAGCGGCGCGGCAGTGTAGCATGCGAGCGACATCATGATCGCCCGCGAGGTCCTGAAGAACGGTCTCACCGTCGTCACCGAGGCGATGCCGCACGTGCGCTCGGTGGCGATCGGCGTGTGGCTCAAGCGCGGCAGCCGCCACGAGACGCTGCGCGAGGCGGGGATCAGCCACTTCATCGAGCACATGGTGTTCAAGGGCACCCGCCACCGCTCGGCCGAGCAGATCGCGGAGCAGGTGGACTCGATCGGCGGCCACATGGACGCCTTCACCGCCAAGGAGTACGCCTCCTTCCACTTGAAGGTGCTCGACGAGCACCTGCCGCTGGCGGTCGAGATCCTGGGCGACATCGTGCTGCATCCGCTGTTCAACCCCCTCGAGATGGCCAAGGAGAAGAAGGTCATCTTCGAGGAGATGAGCATGGTCGAGGACACGCCCGACGACCTGGTGATGGAGCTGTTCTCGGGAGCCTTCTGGCCGGACCACCCGCTGGGGCGGCCGATCCTCGGCACGCGCGGCAGCGTCGACCGGCTGCGGCGCGACCAGCTCGCGTCCTTCTTCAAGAAGGTCTACCAGCCTTCCAACATCCTGGTGGCCGCCGCCGGCCACCTCGACCACGCGAAGGTGAGGCGCCTCGTCGAGCGCCATTTCGGCGCCCTGCGTGGCGGCCGGCCGCCGGCCGTGCCACGGCCGCCGCGGCCGAAGGCCGCCGTCGTCACCCGGCACAAGCGCGAGCTGGAGCAGGTCCACGTCTGCCTGGGGACGCCCGCCTACCCGCAGGGGCACGAGGCGCGCTACGCGGTCTACATCCTCAACACGGTGCTGGGCGGCGCGATGTCGTCGCGGCTGTTCCAGAACGTGCGCGAGCGGCGCGCGCTCGTCTACTCGATCTCCTCGGGCATCACCTCCTACTCGGATGCCGGCAACCTCACCGTCTACGCGGGCACCAGCCTCGACAGCCTCGACGAGGTGCTGAAGCTGACCCTCCACGAGCTGCGCCGGATGCGCCAGGAGAAGGTGCCCGAGCCCGAGCTGCGCCGGGCCAAGGACCACCTGAAAGGCAGCCTGATGCTCTCGCTCGAGAACACCGGCAGCCGCATGAGCCACCTGGCGCGCCAGGAGATCTACTACGGCCGGCAGCTCGACATGGACGAGGTGCTGCGGCGGATCGAGGCGGTCAGCGCCGACGACGTGCTGAGGGTCGCCGCCGAGCTGTTCTCCGGCCAGCTCGCGATGAGCCTCCTCGGCAACCTGAAAGGCTATCGGCCGAAGCCGTCCCTGTTGCGAATGTGAGGGCGGCACTGCGCTTCCGCCTGCTCGGCTCGGGCAGCGGCGGCAACGCGACGCTGGTCGAGGCCGGGGGCACCCGGTTGCTGCTCGACGCCGGCCTCGGCCCGCGCGAGCTGGCCGAGCGGCTGAAGGACGCGGGCGTCGACCCGGCCTCGCTCGACGCGATCCTGCTCTCGCACGAGCACGGCGACCACGCGAAGGGCGCGCCGTCCTTCTCGCGCAAGTGGGGCGTGCCGCTCTACGGCACGCGCGGCACCTACGCGGCGGCGGGTCTCGGCGCCTGCGAGGTCGCCGGCTACGAGGTGATCGTGGCGGGCACGCCGCTGCGAATCGGGTCGCTCTCGGTGGAGCCGATCGCGATCCCGCACGACGCCGCGGAGCCCGTCGCGTTCACGCTGTCCTTCCGCGGCGCGGTCTTCGGCCACGCGACCGACCTCGGGCACATCTCGCGCGGCCTGTGCCAGGCGTTCCGGCCCTGCCAGGCGGTGCTCGTCGAGTCGAACTACGAGCCGCACATGCTGCGCGACGGTCCCTACCCGTGGTCGCTCAAGGAGCGCATCCTGGGACCGCGGGGACATCTCGCGAACGCCGACGTCGGCCGCTTCATCGCGACCGAGCTGGGAGGCGACTGCGCGCGCCTCGTGCTCGCCCACCTCTCGCAGCAGAACAACCATCCGGAGCTCGTTCGCATGACGGCCGAGACGGCCCTCGCGCGCTGCGGTCGCCCGGACGTCGAGATCACGGTGAGCGGAGCGGACGGCACCGGCTGGATCGAGCTGCCGGCGCTCGAGCCGGAACCCGTCACGCCCGCCGGCCGCCAGTTGCGGCTGTTCTAGCCGAGGCTACGGCCGGGTGTCGACCTCGGCCTGAGCGCGGGGGCCGCGGAGTTCCGCGATCAAGCCGGTCTTATCGTTAGGCGAGAAGGCCAGCTCGAAGCCGTGGCGCAGGGCGACCTCACGGGCGATGCTGAGGCCGAGGCCCAGGCCTTCGGGATGTCGCGAGCGCGCCTCGTCCGTGCGGAAGCGGCGCTCGCCCAGACGCGCGAGCTGCTCGGGCGGCACGCCGGGGCCGTCGTCCGACACGCGAAGCACGAAGCGGCCGCCAGGGGCCTCGTCCAGGACCATCGCGACATGGCCGCCGCCGTGGTTGTGTCGCACCGCGTTGTGGGCGAGGTTGCCCACCGCCTGCTCGACCAGCGTGACGTCGCCGTCGATCAGCAGCGGCGCCTCGGGCACCGCGTGGCCGATCTCGATCCCGCGCGAGGAGGCGATCGGGCGATGGCGCGCCACCACCCGCTCGACGACCGCGCCGAGGTCGAACGAGTGACGCTGCAGCAGCGGCTCGCCGGCCTCCAGCTTGGCCGCGGCTGACAGGTTCTCGAGCAGTGAGGCGACGTAGCCCGTCTCCTCGGCGGCGGCCGCGACGAGGCTCGCGTGGGGCTCGCCGGCAGGAAGCTGCTTCAGGCGCGCCAGGTGCCCCTGGAGCACGGTGAGCGGCAGCATCAGGTCGTGGGTGGTGTTGCCGAGGAAGCCGCGCAGCGTCTCCTCGCGCTCTCGCGCGGTGAGCAGCTGGGCGCGGACCTCGGCGGCGGCCTCGTTGAAAGCCCGGGCCAGTTCGGCCACCTCGTCGCCGCCTTCGACGCGAACCGGCTCGGTGTAGCCGCCGGCGACGCTGCGGCCCACGTCGCGCGTGAGGTTACGGATGCGGCGCACCACGGGGCCTGCGGAGAGCAGCACCGCCGCCAGCACGCCGAGAGCGAGCAGAGCCGCTCCCGGAAGCAGGCCCAGGCCGGGTCCGAGACGGGGCGGCGGCCCGCCGAGGGTGGCGATCACGGCGCACGGCCCCTCGTTCCACGACATGCGCACCGCGACCAGCAGCTCGTCGCCGCTCGCGGCGCTCGCGACCTCTGCCCCGGCGGCGAGCCTGCGCCGGATGGCATCGGTCAGCGCGGGCGCGCCCGGATCGGCGGGCTCGAGCCTCTCGGTGTAGGCGTACGAGCGGGGCGGACGCCAGCGCTGCCCGCCGGGTCGCGGCCCGCCGGCGCCAAATCCGCCGAGGCCCGGGCTCCCGGGTCCGGGGCCGCCGGGTCGCGGCTCGGGGCCCGGAGGCCGTCGCCAGCCCTCCTGCAGGTGGACCGGATCCGCCTCGCAACGCTCGCGGCCTGCCGCGTCCATCCGCGCCTGCGTGAAGACCCGCGCCGCGTCCTCCACCGCCCGGCGCGAGAGCTGCTCCTGGACCCAGACCAGCGCGCCCAGCAGCGGCACGACGGCCAGCAGCACGGTCGCGGCCAGCCGCCGTCGCAGCGTCATTCGGCCTCGAGGCGGTAGCCCACGCCCCAGACGGTCGCGATCCGGCGGCCGCTCTCGCCCAGCTTCTTGCGCAGCCGCGAGACGTGGACGTCGAGCGTGCGCTCGCCTCCCTCGCGCTCCGGGTCGAGCACGTTGCTCGCGATCCAGGCCCGGCTGACCGCCGAGCCGGGACGCCGGGCGAGGGCCGCCAGCAGCTCGAACTCGACGCGCGTCAGCTCGACGCTCTCGCCGCGCAGGCGCACCCGGCGCGCGCCGGTCTCGATCTCCAGCTCGCCCAGCCGGATCGCCTCGGAGCGCTGGAGCACCGGACGCCGTAGCCGCGCGCTCACTCGCGCCTGCAGCTCCTCCGGCCAGAAGGGCTTGGTGACGTAGTCGTCGGCGCCCAGCTTGAGGGCGCGCACCTTGTCGAGCGTCTCGTTGCGGGCCGAGAGCACCAGCACGGGCACGTCGGACTGCCGGCGCAGGTTGCGCAGCACGTCGAAGCCGTGCGCGCCGGGCAGCATCAGGTCCAGGATCAGCAGGCTCGCGCCCTGCACGGCCGCCGGTGTCGCCTCGCGCCCGTCCCGGAGCCAGAGGGTGTCGTAGCCCGCCTCACGCAGCGACGCGACCACCTGCTCGCCCAGGCGTTCGTCGTCCTCCACCAGCACGATCCGCTGCCGCATCGCCGACTCGAAGTGTGACCCAGTTCGCCGCGCTTAAGGATTCGGCAAGGTTCGGACGGTCCCAACTTTGCAGGTACGGTGGCGCAGGACGCCGCGTTCCGCGCAGGGGACGCCCGGCTCAAGGAACTCGAAAGGCCGCTGCGGTCTGAATCCAAAGAGGGCGGGGAGATGAAGAGCGTATCGCGGTGGATGACGGTCGCAGGAGCCGTCGCGCTCTGCGCGGCGGCGGCGTTCACGACGTTCGCGGGTCCGCAGGGCGGTGCGGGCGAGCGCGGCCCGCGCGGGGAGCTCGGCCCCGGTGGGCCACCGGAGCTTCGCCTGCTGGACCTCACCGAGGCTCAGCAAACGGCCTTCCGGGAGCTGATGACGCAGCAGCGCGAAGCGGCGCGGCCTGTGATGGAGAGACAGCGCGAGCTGCACGAGAAGCTGCGCGAGGCGCTCGCGGCGGATCCCGTGAACGAGAATGAGGTCGGCCAGATCGTGGTCGAGAGCCATCGGCTGCGCGAGCAGATGAAGGCAGGCCACGACAAGGCGATGGCGCAGTTCGAGTCCTTTCTCACGGCTCAGCAGGTGCAGTTGTGGGCGAAGATCCGGGCGAGCCGCGAAAAGGAGCGCGGTCGCTTCGGAGGCGGCGGCCCGACCCCGGGAGGCTTCCTCCCTCCCGGACCTCCAATCGAGCCGCCGTTCGAACGGTGACGGTGGGCGGCAGGGCGGAGCGGGACGCGACAGGCCCGCTCCGTCCTGCCGCGGCGAGGAGGGGAAGATCCTCGACGCCGCGGGACGCGCGCGTGGCTGGTCGCTGGAGGAGGCGGAACGATGAAGCGGAGCGGAGTGGCAACCATGGGTGTGATGGCGGCCGGCGCGCTCTTGGCGCTGACGCCGGCGCACGGCCGCGCGGCGGAGCGCCCGCACCCTGACTTCACAGGACGCTGGCAGTTGAACGCTGAAGAGAGCGAGGACGCGCGGGCGAAGCTGGCCGAGGCCCGCGGCCGCGCGGGCCGGCCGGGCGGAGGCGGCGCGGATGGGCCGGGAGGGGGCGGCATGGGCCCGAGCGGCGGCGGGATGGGCGGGCCCGGTGGCGGTAGCAGGGGCGGCGGCGGGCGTGGCGGCGGGCGCCGCCCTGGCGATTCCGGCCCTGCCGGCGGCTCGGCCATGCGCGCGTTGATCGACGCGCCGGCGATGCTCACGATCACCGGCACCGACGCGGAGATGACCCTCGACGGCGGCGACGGCGAGCTCCTGCGCATCCACGTCGACGGCAGGTCGTACGAGCGCCAGGGTGGTGAGTTGAAGACCCGCGCCGAGTGGAAGGACGAAGCGCTCGTCGTCGTCACGACGCCCAAGCAGGGCGACGCGAGGGTGACGACGACCTACGTGCTGCGCGCGGCGAAGCGCAAGCTCGAGATCGTCAGCAAGCTCAGCGGCAGCCGCATGGGCGACGTGAGCATCAAGCGTGTCTACGACGCGGTCGCGGTCGAAGGCGCGCCACCGAAGCCGCAGCCCTAGGAGGTCTCGCGCCGGTCGTTCCAGCCGACGTGGCGCCGGCGCGCCGGCCTCGAGCCCCGCGCCGCGCCTGCCCCGCTCCGCCTAACGCGGAATCACGTGGGCACCAGCTCCGGATACTCCGGCTCCCAGCGCGCCTCGGCGACGCGGCCCGGGACGTCGGCGTCGTCGATCGCGAGACCGACGCCCGCGTCGCGGGCCGCGCGCACCACGGCCTCGGCGACGGCGGCGGTGACCTCGCGGATCGAGCCGATCGGCGGCAGCAGCGCGCCCTCGGCCAGCAGCTCGGGCGAGACCTGCGCCGCCAGCGCCTCGGCCGCGGCCAGCAGCATGCCGTCCGTCACCTCGCGCGCCTCGGCGACGATCGCGCCGAGGCCGATGCCGGGAAACACCAGCGCGTTGTTGCCCTGCGCCACGCGCACGCTGCGCTCGCCGAGCCTCACCGGAGGGAACGGGCTGCCGGTGGCGACGAGCGCGCGCCCCTCGGTCCAGATCAGCACGTCGCCCGGCGTCGCCTCGGCCTGGGCCGTGGGGTTCGACAACGGCAGCACCAGCGGCCGCGCGACGTGGCGGGCCATCTCGCGCACGACCGCCTCATCGAAGGCGCCCGCCGCGCCGGAGACGCCGACGAGAGCCGTCGGGTGGAGCGCGCCCACCACCGCGAACAGGTCGCGGCGCTCGCCGAGGCCGGCCGCGCGCGCCAGCTCGGCCGGCCAGGTCAGCTCGCGCCGGTACTCCTCGACCGGCCGGTCGTCCACCATCAGGCCGTCGAGGTCCACCACGGCGATCGCCCGCTGCAAGGCGTCGCCCGAAAGGCCGGCGCGGGCGAGCGCCAGGCGCAGCATGCGGCCGATGCCGGCGCCGGCGGCGCCGCCGCCGAGGATGACCACGCGCTGGTCCGCGAGCGCGACGCCGGTGGCGCGAGCTCCCGCCGTCAGCGCCGCGAGCAGCGTGGCGCCGGTGCCTTGCACGTCGTCGTTGAACGAAGGCAGCTCGCGGCGGTAGCGGTCGAGCAGCGCGAAGGCCGTGCCCTTGCGGAAGTCCTCCCACTGCAACAGCGCACGCGGGAAGCGCCGCTTCACGGCCTGCACGAACTCGTCGACCAGCGCGTCGTACGGCGCGCCGCGCAACCGCGGCTGCCGCCAGCCGACGTAGAGCTCGTCGGCGAGCAGCCATTGATTGTCGGTGCCGACGTCGAGGCTGACGGGCAGCGTGAAGGCGGGATGGATGCCCGCCGCCGCCGAGTAGAGCGCCAGCTTGCCGACCGGGATCGGCATGCCGCCCGCGCCCTGGTCCCCGATGCCGAGGATGCTCTCGTTGTCTGTCGCCACGATCAGCCGTACGTCCTCGTAGGGCGCGTTGCCCAGCGTCTCGTAGATGCGCCCCCGGTGGCCGGGGTTGATCCAGAGCCCGCGCGCGCGGCGGAAGATGCGGCTGTACTCCTGGCAGGCGCGGCCGACGGTGGGCGTGTAGACGATCGGCAGCAGCTCCTCGAGATGGTCGACCAGCACCCTGTAGAACAGCGGCTCGCTGCGGTCCTGCAGCGCCGCCAGGCCGATGTAGCGCTCGAGAGGATCGGTCTTGCGCTCCAAGTTGCCGTAGGCCCGGCGCGCCTGCTGCTCCATCGTGCTGACGACGCCGGGCAGCAGCCCGTCGACGCCGAACGTCCGGCGTTCCTCGCCGCTGAAGGCGGTGCTCTTGTTGAACATCGGGCGGTCGAGCAGGTGGCGGCCGCGGAAAGGGCAGAAGACGCGAAGGCGCCCGCCGGGACGCCGCTCGTAGCGGAAGGGCTCCATTCCGAGCATTCTCACCGATCCGCCCCGGGGGCCCGAAGAGCACGCGCCCGGAGGCCGCGCTCGCGGGCTGCTAGACTGCTGCGCGCCGCATGATCCCGCGCTACTCGCGGCCCGAGATGGGCCGCATCTGGTCGGAAGACAACAAGTTCCGGGCCTGGCTCGCGGTCGAGATCGCCGCCACGGAGGTGCTCGCCCTTCGCGGCGTCGTGCCCGCCGAGGCCCTGCGCGCGATCCGCGAGAAGGCGCGCTTCGACGTCGCCCGCATCGAGGAGATCGAGCAGGACGTCCAGCACGACGTGATCGCCTTCGTCTCGTGCGTCGCCGAGAACGTGGGCCCCGAGGGACGCTGGCTGCACTACGGCCTGACGTCCTCCGACGTGGTCGACACGGCGCTCGCGCTGCTGATGCGCGACGCGCTCGATCTGATCTCGCAGGACGTCGCGGCGCTGCTGGAGGTGGTCAGGCGTCGGGCCTTCGAGTTCCAGCACGCGCCGATGATCGGGCGCACCCACGGCGTCCACGCCGAGCCGATGACCTTCGGCCTCAAGCTGGCGCTCTGGTACGCCGAGCTCCAGCGCGGGCAGGCGCGGATCGCGCGGGCGCGGGAGACGATCGCCGTCGGCAAGCTGTCGGGCGCGGTCGGCACCTTCTCGCACCTGCCGCCGGAGGTGGAGCAGGCCGTCTGCGCCAGGCTCGGGCTGCGGCCGGCGCCGATCGCCTCGCAGGTGCTGCAGCGCGACCGCCACGCCGAGGTGATGACGACGCTGGCGATCCTGGCCGCCAGCCTGGAGAAGTTCGCGACCGAGGTGCGCGCGCTCCAGAAGACCGAGGTGCGCGAGCTGGAGGAGCCCTTCGGCTCGAAGCAGAAGGGCAGCTCGGCGATGCCGCACAAGCGCAACCCGGTCGGCTGCGAGCAGATCACCGGGCTCGCGCGCCTCGTGCGCGCGAACGCTCTCGCCGAGCTCGAGAACGTGGCGCTCTGGCACGAGCGCGACATCTCGCACTCGTCCGTCGAGCGCGTGATCGTGCCCGACAGCTTCCTGGCGCTCGACCACATGCTGCGGCGTTTCACGAGCATCGTGAGCGGCATGGGCGTCGACGTGGCGCGGATGCGCCGGAACCTCGACGCCGGCCGCGGCCTCGTCTTCTCGGGCCAGCTGCTGCTCGAGCTGACGGCGCGGGGCCTGCGGCGCGAGGACGCCTACCGCATCGTGCAGGGCCACGCGATGGAGGCCTGGAAGAGCGAGGGCGACTTCCGGGCGCGTGTCGAGCAGGATCCCGAGGTGCGCGCGGTGCTGCCGGCCGGAGAGCTCGCCGAGGTCTTCCGCCTCGAGCGCTACCTCGCCCACGTGGACGCGCTGTTCGACCGGGTCTTCGGGACGGCGGAGGCTCGCGATCGATGAGCCCGCTCGACGACCTCCTGGTCGCCTACCCTCCGGCCTTCGACCTGCTGATGACCGGCGCGATCCTGGTGGCGGCCTGGCTCTTCGCGCGCGTGCTCTCGTTCCTCGCAGCGCGCTCGCTGGCCCCGGCCGTCAGGCGCCGCGAGGCGCCCGAGGCGGGCGAGCTGCTGGGCGCCCTGCGCGGGCCGTTCCACTACGGCGTCTTCCTGATCGGCGCCTACCTGGCGCTGCACCGGATCGACCTGCAGCAGCTCTGGCTCGCGCGCCTCGACAAGCTGCTCTTCGCGCTCGCGGTTCTCGTCGTGATGGCCGCCGCTCTCCGGAGCTGGGACATCCTGGTCCGCCTGGCCACCCGCAGGCCGCCGGAAGGCGACGAGAGCCCGCTCTCGCGCGAGCTGGCGCCGCTCGTCTCGAAGGCCGGCCGCATGCTGATCGTGCTGGTCGCGACGATCACCGCGCTCGAGGGCCTGGGCGTCAACGTGAACTCGCTGGTGGTCTCGCTGGGCGTCGGCTCGCTGGCCGTCGGGCTGGCGGCGCAGGACACGCTCGCCAACATGTTCGCCGGCCTCACGCTGATGCTCGACCGGCCGTTCCTGACCGGCGACCGCATCCAGCTTGCCTCGGGCGAGCTGGGCGACGTCGTTCGCATCGGGATGCGGGCGACGCGCATCCGCACGCTCGACGACACCATCCTGGTGGTGCCGAACGCGGTGCTGGTGAAGGAAAAGCTGATCAACCGCTCGCAGCCGACCGCGGCCCTGACGACCCGCATCGAAGTGAACGTCGCCCACGGAAGCGATCTCGACCGCGTCAGCCAGGAGCTGCGCGACGCCGCGCTCGCCTCGCCGCTGGTGGATCCCTCGCGCGAGCCGCTCGTCCTGCTCCAGCGATTCGCCGAGTCGTCGCTCGCGTTCCTGCTGATCTTCTGGGTGCTCGACCACGCCCAGCAGGGGCTGGCGGTCGACGCGGTGCTGCGCAGGATCGACGAGCGCTTCCGCGCGGCGGGCATCGAGATCCCGTACCCGACCCACACCATCCGCCGGGCGAGACCCGAGGGGGAACGATGAAAGCGCGCGTCTACGTGACGCTCAAGCCGTCGGTCTTCGACCCGCAGGGCAAGACCATCCACGACGCGTTGCACACGCTGGGCTACGCGCAGGTGGCCGGCGTGCGGCAGGGCAAGTACTTCGAGCTGGACCTGCGGGCGGACTCGCCCGAGGCGGCGCGCGCGAGCGTCGAGGAGATCTCGCGCCGGGTGCTGGCCAACCCGGTGATCGAGTCCTTCCGCGTGGAGCTGCTGGCGTGAGCGTCGGCGTCGTCGTGTTCCCGGGCTCGAACTGCGACCACGACGCCTACCACGTGGTGAAGCACGTGCTCGGCCGCGAGGCGCGCTTCGTCTGGCACAAGCAGGCCGACCTCGCCGGCCTCGACGCCGTGGTGCTGCCGGGAGGCTTCTCGTACGGCGACTACCTGCGCACGGGCGCCATCGCGCGCTTCAGCCCCGTGATGCGGGCGGTGGTGGAGTTCGCGGAGCGCGGCGGGCCGGTGCTGGGCATCTGCAACGGCTTCCAGATCCTGCAGGAGGCGGGGCTGCTGCCGGGTGCCATGCTGCGCAACCGCTCGCTGAGGTTCCTGTCGCAGCCCGTGCACGTCCGCATCGAGCGGACCGACACCGCCGCCACGCACGGCCTGCGCGAGGGCGACGTGATGACGATGCCGATCGCCCACGGCGAGGGCAACTTCCACCTGCCGGAGGGCGAGCTCGAGCGCCTGTTCGGCGAGGGCCAGGTGGTGTTCCGCTACACGACGCGGGACGGCCGGCTCGACGAAGCCGCGAACCCGAACGGCAGCGCGCGCGCGATCGCCGGCGTCTGCAACGCTCGGCGCAACGTGGTCGGCCTGATGCCGCACCCGGAACGGGCCAGCGAGGCGCCGCTCGGCTCCGCCGACGGCCTGCGCCTGATGGCCGCCTTCGTGGGCGTGCCGGTCGCCGCCTGAGCCCGATGAGCGAGCCCGTGCGCTGCAGCGTCTGGGTCCTGATGCGTCCGGACGATCCGGGTCTGCCGGCGCTCGAACCGCTGCCGCCCGGCGTGCGCGCGATCGTGCGCGCGTCGCCCGAGGAGTTCGCCGACGAGCCGCCCGCCGACGTCTTCCTGTGCGCGAAGACCGACGGCGCGTCCGTCGCGAAACTTCTGGCGCTCGCGCCGGGCGTGCGCTGGATCCACTCGCGCTGGGCCGGCATCGACGGCCTCGCCTCCCCGGAGCTGCTGGCGAGCGGCGTGCCGGTGACCAACGGCCGCGGCGCCTTCGCGCGCGCGCTGGCGGAGTGGACGATCGCGGGCCTGCTGCACTTCGCGAAGGACCTGCCGCGGCTCGAGCGACAGCGCGCCGAGCGGCTGTGGCAGCCGTACGCCCCCGGGCAGCTCCATGGCCAGAGCCTGGGCATCGTCGGCTTCGGCGGCATCGGCCGCGCGACGGCGCGCCTCGCGCGCGCGCTCGGCATGCGCGTGATCGCGCTGCGGCGCCGACCCGAGGCCGGCGCGGAGCCGCTGGCAGACGCCGTCTACGGAGCGGACCGCCTGCTCGATCTCTTCGCGGAGTGCGACGCCGTGCAGCTCGCGCTGCCCCTGACGGGGGCGACGCGCCACCTGGTCGGCGCCCGGGAGCTGCGGGCGATGAAGCCGGACGCGGTGCTGGTCAACGTGGGCCGCGGCGCGGTCGTCGACGAGCCGGCGCTCGTCGAGGGACTGCGCGCGGGCCGCCCACGGGCCGCGGCGCTCGACGTGTTCGAGACGGAGCCGCTGCCGCGCGAGAGCCCGCTGTGGTCGCTGCCGAACGTGCTGATCTCCCCGCACGCCGCCGACCAGGTTCCGGGCTGGCTCTACGAAGCGACCCTGGTCTTCCGCCAGAACCTGGATCGCTTCCTGGCCGGCGAGCCCCTCGAGAATCGGGCTGACCTCGAGCTGGGGTACTAGTCGCTACTGCAGCCGCGTGAAGAAGCGGTCCCAGCGGGGGACGAAGTGGTGGTTGATGTCGAAGGACAGCACCACCGTCGTCGCGCGGCCGACGATGCGGCTGCGTTCCACGAAGCCGAAGAAGCGCGAGTCGAAGCTGTTGTCGCGGTTGTCGCCCATCACCAGGTACTGGCCGGGCGGCAGGCTGACCGGCGCGAAGGACGGCATCGACGGCCGCGACGGCGTCGTCTGCATCGGGTGGGCGCGGCCGGCGGTCGTCTCGATGAAGGCCTGGCCGTCGGCGTCGATGCCGGCGAGCGCCGAGTGGTCGAGCGGCCGATAGGCCGAGGCGATGCCGTTCACGATCAGCTTGTGGTCCTTCAGCTCGATCCTGTCGCCGGGGATGCCCACCACCCGCTTGATCAGGCGCTTGCCGTCGTGCGGCGAGAACAGCACCACCACGTCGCCGCGCTGCGGCTCGGACCACTCGCTGAGGCGCCAGGTGGTGAAGGGGAACTTGAGGTCGTAGGCGACTTTGTTCACGAAGACGCGCTCGCCCTCGAGGATCGTCGGCCGCATCGAGCCCGACGGCACGTCGTTCCAGTCGGCGATCGCCGAGCGGAACGAGAAGAGCACGAGGCCGACCACCAGCAGCGGCCGCACCCACTCGCGCCACAGCCAGGCGAAGCGCTCGCGCAATCTCGTCATCCGTTTCGATCATACACGGGACACCCCGTGCGACCGGCCGCGCCGCCGCGAGCGCTACAATCACGCGCTGCGACGACGCGAAGCGCGCGCGAATCACCGAAGGAGGCGGCATGGCGGCACGACGAGGGTTCCTGAAGGGCGCCGGCCTGCTGGCGGCGGCTGGACCCGCCGCGCTCCTGGACGCCGCCCCGCCCGCGCCGCCGCAGGCCGCTCCCGCGCCGAGGGCCCCGCAGCCGCCGCCGCGCAAGCCCCGCGCGCTGCGGCCGGGCGACGTGGTCGGCATCGTGTCGCCGGCGTTCGCGTCGTTCCTCGACACCGATTTCGACGTCGCGCGCGACGCGATCGCTGCCCTGGGGTTCACGCCGAGGCTGGGCCCGAACCTGCGCAAGCGGCGCGGCTATCTGGCCGGCTCCGACCAGGAGCGAGCGGCCGACCTCAACGCCTTCTTCGCCGACCCCGAGGTGACGGGCATCGCACCCGTCACCGGCGGCTGGGGCTCGGCGCGGCTGCTGCCGCACCTCGACTACGAGCTGATCCGCAGGAACCCGAAGACCTTCTTCGGCTTCAGCGACATCAGCGCCCTCCACATGGCGCTCCAGGCGAAGTGCGGCTTCGTCACCTTCCATAGCCCGAATGCCTACTCGCGTTGGGCGCCGTTCACGCACGACGCCTTCCGCCGCGTGGCGCTGCTGGGCGAGGCGATCACGATGGCGAACCCGGTCGAGGGCGACGGCACGCTGGTGCCGATGGGCGACCTGCGGGTGCGCACGATCCGGCCCGGCGTCGCCCAGGGACGGCTGCTGGGCGGCAACCTCAGCGTGCTCTCGGCGCTCGTCGGATCGCCGTATCTCCCGAGCTTCGCGGGCGCGATCCTCTTCCTCGAGGACGTCGAGGAGCAGGTCTACCGGATCGACCGCATGATGACGCAGCTGCGTCTGGCGGGGCTGCTCGACGGCATCGCGGGATTCGTGTTCGGGCGCTGCTCACGCTGCGAGCCCGGCGAGCGGTACGCCTCGCTGACCCTCGAAGAGGTGATGGACGATCACGTGAAGGCGCTCGGGGTGCCGGCATTCCAGGGGCTGCTGGTCGGACACATCGAGAAGCAGTTCACGCTGCCCGAGGGCGTGAGCGTCGAGCTCGACGCGACGGCCTGCACGCTGCGCATGCTGGAGCCGGCGGTCGAGCTCGGCTAGGACCGCGAAGCCGAGCCCGCCGCCCGAAGGCCCGTAGAATCTCCGCGATGGCGCAAGCCCTGGACGAGCTGCTCGCAAGGCACGGTCTCAAGCCCGACGAGTACGAACGCATCGTGCGGGCGCTCGGCCGCGAGCCCAACCTGACGGAGCTGGGCCTCTTCTCGGTGATGTGGTCCGAGCACTGCTCGTACAAGAGCAGCAAGCTGCACCTGAAGACGTTGCCGACGCAAGGGCCGCGCGTGCTGCAGGGGCCCGGCGAGAATGCCGGCGCCGTGGACATCGGCGACGGCCTCGCCGCCGTCTTCAAGATCGAATCCCACAACCACCCGTCCTTCATCGAGCCCTACCAGGGCGCCGCCACCGGCGTCGGCGGCATCCTGCGCGACATCTTCACGATGGGCGCGCGGCCGATCGCCGTGCTGAACTCGCTGCGCTTCGGGCCGCCCGACGATCCCCGCAACCGGCGGCTGCTGGCGGGCGTCGTCGCGGGAATCGGCGGCTACGGCAACGCCTTCGGCTGCCCGACGCTGGGCGGCGAGGTGGGCTTCGAGCCCTGCTACGCGGAGAACCCGCTGGTGAACGCGTTCTGCCTCGGGCTCGTCAAGGCCGACGGCATCTTCAAGGGCCGCGCCGACGGCATCGGCAACCCCGTCTTCTACGTGGGCGCCAAGACCGGCCGCGACGGCATCCACGGCGCGACGATGGCGTCGGCGGAGTTCGGTGAGGGCAGCGAGGAGAAGCGGCCCACCGTGCAGGTCGGCGATCCCTTCATGGAGAAGGTGCTGCTCGAGGCGTGCCTCGAGGCGATGAAGACGGGCGCCGTGGTCGGCATCCAGGACATGGGCGCCGCCGGCCTCACCTGCTCGACGTCGGAGATGGGGGGGCGCTCGGGCACCGGCGTCGAGATGGACGTGCAGAAGGTCCCGAAGCGCGAGACCGGCATGACCGCCTACGAGGTCATGCTCTCCGAGTCGCAGGAGCGCATGCTGCTGGTGGCCGCCAGGGGCCGCGAGGACGAGGTGATCCGCGTCTTCGAGAAGTGGGACCTGCACGCCGAGGCGATCGGCCACGTGATCGCGGAGCCGAGGCTGCGCGTCTGGAACGGCGGCCTGCTGGAAGCCGACGTGCCGAACTTCGCGCTGACGGACGACGCGCCGATCTACGACCGCCCCTGGATCGAGCCCGTCAACCCCGCTGCGTCCGAGGATCCGCTCGCCCTGCCCGTGCCCGCCGACCTCGGCGGCGCGCTGCTGCGCCTGCTCGCCGCGCCGAACGTCGCCTGCAAGCGCTGGATCTACCGCCAGTACGACTCGACGGTGCGCACCAACACTCTCGTCGGCCCCGGCTCGGACGCCGCGGTCGTGCGCGTGAAAGGCACGGCGAAGGCGCTCGCGATCAGCCTCGACGGCAACGGCCGCTACGGCTGGCTCGATGCCTACGAGGGCGCGCGGCTGGCGGTGGCCGAGGCCTGCCGCAACGTGGTGGCCTCCGGCGCGCGGCCGATCGGCGCGACCAACTGCCTCAACTTCGGCAACCCCGAGAAGCCGGAGGTGATGGGCCAGCTGGTGCTCGCCGTCCGCGGCATCGGGGACGCCTGCCGCGCCCTCGAGGTGCCGATCACCGGCGGCAACGTGTCGCTCTACAACGAGACCGACGGCCGCGCGATCCATCCGACGCCGGTGCTGGGCGTCGTCGGGCTGATCGAGGACGCGGCGAAGGCGCTGACGCGATCGTTCCGCGGCGCCGGCGACGTGGTGATGCTGCTCGGCGCGACGCGCGAGGACACGGGCGGCAGCGAGTACCTGAAGGCCGTCCACGGCCGCGTCGTCGGGCGTCCGCCGCGCCTGGACACGAAGGCGGAGAGAGCGCTCTACGAAGCGGTGCTCGAGGCCGCCGACGGGCGGCTGCTGCGCTCGGCCCACGACTGCTCCGACGGCGGGCTCGCCGTGGCGCTCGCCGAGTGCTGCTTCGGCGGCCACGGCGGCGAGGAGCCCGGGCTGGGCGCCTCGCTCGAGCTGCCCGCCGGCGCGCGCGACGACGTGCTGCTCTTCTCCGAGTCGCCCTCGCGCATGATCGTCAGCGTCGCGCCGACGGACGTCGGCAACCTGCTCGAGATCACCCGCCGCCACGGCGTGCCCTGCGCGCAGCTCGGCAAGGCCGGCGGCTCGAGCCTGCGCCTCGCGACGGGCGGCCGGGTCCTGGCCGAGCTCCCGGTCGCTCGCCTGCACGAGGCATGGATGAGCCTGGAGCGGATGCTGGCCTGATCCGTCATCGACCCCCCACCCCTAACCCCTCCCCACATACGGGGGAGGGGGAATCACTCGCGTGTCGCGCCGCGACCTAACGGGGCGTCGCGACCCGCCGCGTCTGCGAGGGGCACGGGCCACCGTCATCGACCCACCCCTGACCCCTCCCCACATACGGGGGAGGGGGAATCACTCGCGTGTCGCGCCGCGACCTGACGGGGCGTCGCGACCCGCCGCGTCTGCGAGCGGCGATCCGGTTCGGGCTATGCGGCTACCGCCGGCTGGGTGGCGGCGGTGCGACGCAGCACCCCCCAGACTCACTTACGCTCCGGCACGAAGTATTCCTCGCGGGCGCGGATCTGGAGGCCTCGCTTGCGGACAGAGACCTCGAGCTCGTGGCGGCCGGCCTTCGGTCGGCCGCGCGGCTCGAAGGCCAGGACGTAGCGCGCGTTGACCGCATCCAGGATCTCGCCAAACGCGCGCTCCAGGCCAGCGCTCGACCGCACCCACCGATACCCGCCGCCGGCGGCCTCCGCGATGCGCCTCAGGAAGCCGGTGCGGCCGGATTCCGGTATCCCTGGAGGTCCGACGGGAATGCCCAGATGGTCGACCGCTCGCGAGAGCTCCACTCCTGGCGCCTGCGTCCCGACGACGTACACCAGGGTCGAGGATTCCCGCGCCGCGCGTTCGACATCCTCGTTCCGCAGCCAGCTCGTGGTGTCCTCGCCGTCGGTGAAGAGCACCAGTACCGGCCGGCCGCTGCCCCAGTTCCGCGCCAGACACAAGTACAGGCCGTCGACGACCGAACTGAGGCCGCCGGCGCTCATCCGCTCGATCGCGGCGCCCAGACGGGCGCGGTCCGCGGTCGGACCCTGGAGCAGATCGACGCTGTGCCGGATGCCGACGAGCGCCGCCTCGTCGCCGTCTCGCAGGCCCGCGACGAACGAGCGGGCGGCCGCCTTCAGATGCTCGAGCGGTTCTCCGACGACGCTCGCGGAGTTGTCCACGGCGAGCACGGCCGTGATGGGAGTCGTGCTCCGGTCGAGAACCCGGATGTTCTGCAGCGCTCCGTCGTCCCGCACCACGAAGTCCTCGGCCTGGAGACCTGTCACCACCGAACCCCGCCGCGTCACGTAGACGTCGAGGTAGACGCTCTCGACGTCCGAGCGGAAGACGGGCGGCGCCTGGAGCAGGAGCGAGATCACGAGTAGCGCGCTCATCTCGGGCAGCTCTCGACCAGCGTGGCCAGCCGTGTGGCGAGCGTCTCGGGCTGGCCCCGGCCGTAGGACCACCAGGGATCGGGGGTGGCATCGGAGAGCGCCATCGCCTCGGCGAAGGTCTCCTGCGCCAGCGAAGGCTCGCCCAGGAGTGTCAGGCTGCGGCCGAGGCCGACCCGCGCCGCGGAGGCAGCGGGCGCGACACCGAGGGCGGTCCGGTACGCGTCCGCCGCGGCCGCCAGGTCCCCGAGCTGCTCGTGCGCGCGTGCCCGGAAGAGGAGCGCGAGATAGCGCCGGGACGCGAGCGGCGCGCGCTCGCCTACGAACGCCAGGTGCGGCAGGGCGTCGGCCGCGTGGCCGCGGAGGATCCGTACGCGGGCCAGGCGCAGCCGTGCTTCGACGAGGTCCGGCGCCAGCTGCAGCGCGCGGGCGAGGTGGTCCTCCGCGCGGGAGAGGCTGGCCTCCGGTAGCCGCAGGCGGAACGGCCCGGCGTCGCCTTCGATCCGCAAGCTCTTCGGTCGCGCTGCCGGCGTGATCGGGCCGGTCGCGCCGCCGAACGTCCGCAGGCTGGCCGCGGTCTCCTGGATGGCACCGAGCGCCGTCCACAGCTCGGGATCGGCCGGAAAGCGCTCGACGCCGTCCGCCAGCAGATCCTGTCCGCGCGAGAGCTCGAGGGTGTTGTGGAACGCGAGCCCGCCGAGCAGGAAGAGCCCGCGGGAGCAGGCGTCACAAGCCTCGCAGTCCCGGCGCCGGGCGGCCGCGCGCAGCAGCTCCGCCGAGGCGTCGAGCTGGGTCCAGGCGCGCTCGAGGCTCGAGCCCGCCAGCGTGAGCCCGCTCTGGGCGAACATCAGCGACGCCGCCAGCACGAGGGCAGGATCACCGGGCTGGCCCGAGGGCAGCCGCGTGCGAAGAAACAGGCGGGTCTCCTGCTTGATCCGCTCGGCCTTCCATGCCTCGATCGCGTGGAGCGACGCGGCACGCTCGCCGTCGCGGTAGCGGGCGGCGAGATCGGCGAGCGAGTCGTCCACTGCGGCGTGGGGCGCTCCGGCCGCGAGCGTCGCCACGACGGCGATCAGGCCTGCCGCATACGAAGGAGAGAAGCGCGCCATCCGAAGCCGTGGGCAGATCGTAGCGCCGTCCAGCATGTCGTTCCCTGAGGTCGCAGTTTGCGATCTCAAGGCAACGACCTTCGCGGCCGTCGGCTCGAACGAAGAGTCGGCTGGGGAACCGCGCGACGATGCCATTCGGCCGTTCTTGACGTCGCCGCTGCCGCCACGTAGCGTGGCGTTCTCGGAGGATCCCGCATGCTCGCGCTCGTCTCCGTCGCCCTGCTGGCGGCCGCCAACGCCAGCGGCACTCTCGTCGTGCTGAACAAGGCGGAGGCCACGGCCTCGCTGATCGATCTCGCGACCGGCAAGGTCGTGAAGACCCTGCCGACGGGCCAGGGGCCACACGAGGCGGCCGTGTCGCCGGACGGCCGGCTCGCGCTCGCCGCCAACTACGGCACGCGCGAGGAGCCGGGCTCCACGTTGACCGTGATCGACGTGGCGGGCGCCGCCGTGGCGAAGACCATCAGTCTGGGCGAGTACCGGCGCCCGCATGGCGTCCTCTGGCTGGACGGCTCGCGGGCGGCCGTCACCTGCGAGGGAAGCCAGGCGCTGGTGGTCGTGGACGTGGCGAACGGCGTCGTCGAGGCCGCCGTGGTCACCGGGCAGAACGTCTCGCACATGGTCGCGGTCACGCCAGACGGCGCTCGCGCGTTCGTCGCCAACATCGGCTCGGGCAGCGCGACGGCGATCGACCTGCGCGGGCCGAAGCTGCTCGGACAGATCGCCACCGGCAAGGGCGCCGAGGGCATCGACGTGACACCCGACGGCCGCGAGGCGTGGGTGACGAACCGCGAAGCCGACAGCGTCAGCGTGATCGACACGAAGACGCTCGCGGTGGTGGCGACCCTCCAGTCGAAGGCGTTTCCGATCCGGGTGAAGATCACCCCGGACGGCAAGCTGGCGCTGGTGAGCAACGCCCGGTCCGGCGACGTCGCCGTCTTCGACGTCGCCTCGCGCAGGGAGCTGCGCCGGGTGCCGATGAAGCGCGGAAGCCTCGAGACGGCGGCCGCGCGCGGTCCGGAGCAGCGGCTGCAGGTCGTGCCGGGCGCCGCCGCGACCGACCCGGTGCCGATCGGGATCGTGATCTCGCCGGACGGCCGCACGGCCTGGGTGGCGAACACGAGCACCGACACCGTTTCTGTGATCGACGTCGCCGCCGGGGCGGTCACGGGCACCCTGCGTGCCGGCAAGGAACCCGACGGCATGGCCTACTCGCCGGTCGTGGTCGTACGTTAGTCGGCACCGGCGGCTACCGGACGGACCCTACTCCGCCCGCAGCACCTCGAGCGGGGTGCGCCGGAACACCGACGCGCTCGTGAAGACGCCGATCGACGCCACCAGCAGGGCGATGCCGAGCCCCAGCGCGCCGAGACCGGCGGCGGGCAGCGCGACGCTCGCCTCGAAGCTGAAGCGCACCAGGGCGCTGCCGGCTGCGACGGCGAGCAGCAGGCCGCAGAGGGCGGCGAGCACCCCGAGGCTGGCGTACTCGGCGAGCACCACGCGCAGCACCTGACGCCGCGTGGCGCCGAGAGCCTTCAGCAGGGCCGCTTCGCGCATGCGCAGCTGCTGGCTGGTCGCCACCGCGCCCAGCAGCACCACCAGTCCCGTCGCCACGCTGAGGCCGGCCATGAAGCGCACGGCGAGCGCCACGCGGTCGACGATCTCCTCGATCGTGCGCTGCACGTCGGCGAGGTCGAGCGAGCTGACGTTCGGGAAGCGCAGCACGAGCGCGCGTTCCAGGTGCGCGCGGGCCTTCGCGTCGTCGAGCCGCGCGAGCGCCACCAGCGTCTGCGGCGCGGCGTCGAGCGGGCCCTTCGGGAAGACCGCGAAGAAGTTGGGCTCGAAGCGCGCCCATTCGACCTTGCGCAGGCTGGTGACCCGGCTCGCGAGCGGCACGCCCTGCACGTCCCACACGATCTCGTCGCCGACGCCGACGCCGAGGTCCTTCGCGACGTCGACCTCGAGCGACAGGGGGACATGCGCCGCGCCGCCGGCGGACTCGGGCGCCGTCGATTCGCCCGCGTCCCAGAGCCGGCCGGCCACGACCTGCTCGGCCGCGCCCAGCGCGTCCTTGTACGTGCTGCGGTACTCGCGGCGCAGCACCCAGCCGGGGCCGGAGTCGGGGCTGCGCGCGGCCGACTGCGCGAGCCGCTGTCCGACCGGCACGCCCTCGATTGACGCGATGCGCATCGTCACGATCGGGACCGGGGCGCCGACGCTCGCGCCGGCGCCGCGAATGGCGGCCAGTACCGCTTCGAGCTGGTCGGGCTGGACGTCGAACACCGCCAGGTTCGGCCGCGCGGCCGCGCCGCCGTCGCGCAGGTCGCGCAGCAGGTTGTGCTGCAGCACCAGCAGCACGCCGAGCAGGAAGGCGCCGAAGCCGAGCGCCAGCACCACGGCGAGCGTCTGGTTCTGCGGCCGGTGCAGGTTGGCGAGCCCCTGGCGCCACACGTAGGGGAGCGCGGGCGAGACGAGGCGCCTCAGCAGCGAGCGGATCAGGGCCGCCGCGCCGGCGAGCGATCCCAGCGTCGCCAGGATGCCCGCGCCGAACGCCAGGCCGGCGGCGGCCGAACCCGCCTGCAGCATGGCGAGAACCACGACGCTCGCCGGCGCGAAGACGAGCACCGCCGCGCGCGCGCGGCTGCGCGCGCGGGTCGGCGCCTCGTAGTCGCGGCGCAGCGCCGCGAGCGGCGACACCTCGCGGACCGCCAGCACGGGCAGCAGCGTGAAGACGAGGGCCGTCCAGGCGCCCACCGCCAGGCCCAGCCCGAGCGCGCCGGGCGTCACGACGCCCTCGATCTCGACCGGGAACAGGCCGCGCGCGAAGCGGGGCAGCAGCGTCGCGAGGGCCGCGCCGAGCAGCGCGCCTGTCGCGCTGCCGAGCACGCCCAGGCCGAGCGCCTGAGCCAGCGAGACAGCGAGCACGCGGCCCGAGGAGGCGCCGAGGCAGCGCAGCACCGCGACCGTCTGCAGGCGCCGGCGGACCAGCACGTGAACGGCGCTCGCGACGCCGATGCCGGCGAGCAGCACGGCCGCCAGGCCGACGAGGCTCAGGTAGCGGCCGAGCCGGCCGAGGTTCGCGTCGAGCCGGCGCTGGTCCTCGGTCACCGTGCGCAGCCAGAGCCGCTCCGCCGCGAGCGCGGGCCGGTGGTGCTCGGCCAGGTCCGAAGCCGAGACGGACGCGGGCAGCGCGACGTACGTCTCGTAGCGGGCGCGGGCTCCGTAGCCGAGCAGGCCCGTCTGCTCGACGCGGCGCCGCGGGATGTAGACGCGCGGCCCGAGCGCCGAGCGCACTCCTACGTCTCCCGGCGAGCGGGTCACGACGCCCGCGATCTCGAAGCGCGCCTCGCCGAGCCGGAGGACGTCTCCCGGCTTCGCGGCGAGCGACACCAGCAGCGAGGGATCGACGAGAGCCGCGTCGCCTTCGGCCAGACCCGCCCACAGGCCCGCGGGCTCGGTCTCGATGGCTCCGTAGAACGGATGGCCGGCATCGACCGCGAGGACCTGTGCGAGGCGCGTGCGCTCGCCGCCTGCCACGAGCGCCATCGAGCCGAAGCTGACGACGCGCGCGACCCGGGGCGGCTCCCCCCCGCGCTGCTCCGCGTCGGCGAGCAGGGCCGCGAGGCGCGCCTCGGCGGCGGGCGAGAAGGGCGCGCCGGCGCCGGCCACCAGGTCGGCGCCCAGCAGCTCGCGCGCCTTCGACGCGACCGAGGCGCTGACGCCGTCCGCGAAGCCCCGGATCGCGACGAGCGCGGCCGATCCGAGCGCCACGGCCGCGACCAGCAGCAGCAGCGTGCCGCGCGAGGCGCGCGACTCGCGCCACGCCATCGAGAGCACGAAGCGCAGCGGGCTCACGCCGGAGCCTGGCCGCTATCCGAGACGACCCTGCCGCCCGCGAGGCGCAGCACGCGGCCCGCCCGCGCCGCCAGCTCGAGGTCGTGGGTGACCAGCACCAGCGTCGTGGCGTTCTCGCGGTTCATCTCGACCAGCAGGTCGATCACGGAGGCGCCCGTCGCGGCGTCGAGGTTGCCCGTCGGCTCGTCGGCGAACAGCACGCGCGGCCGCGTGGCGAACGCACGGGCGAGGGCGACGCGCTGCTGCTCGCCTCCCGAGAGCTGGGCGGGGTAGTGGTGCCCGCGCTCGCCCAGGCCCACCCGCGCGAGCAGCTCCTCGGCGCGGGCGCGGCCGTCCTGGCCCCGCAGCTCGAGCGGCACCTGCACGTTCTCGCGCGCGGTGAGCGTGGGGATCAGCTGGAAGGACTGGAACACGAAGCCGACCTTCGCGCCGCGCAGGCGCGCGCGGGCATCCTCGTCGAGCGCCCCGAGGTCGACGCCGTCGAGCAGCACGCGCCCGGCCTTCGCGCGATCGAGCCCCGCCAGCAGGCCGAGCAGCGTGCTCTTGCCGCTGCCCGAGGGCCCCACGATCGCAAGCACGCCGGCGGCCGCCAGATCGAAGCTGATATCCTGCAACACGGGCAGCTCGCGGCCGCCGGACAGGTAGGTCTGGGTCAGCGATTCACAGCGGATCATGTTCTTTCGGGGAGGCGCCGCCCTCGCGCGCGTGGAAAACGGAATCGTCGCATCCCCAGACGGCCCGCGGGTGTCAAAAGTTGTCGGATCGCTGGTGTTCGTCGCCCTCGCCCTCACCGGCGCGGACGCCTGTGCCCAGGCGGCCGCGCGCGAGGCGCCGGTGATCCTCTGTGTAGGCACCAGCCTGACCGCCGGCCCCGGCGTCGATCCGGCCGACGCCTGGCCCGCTCGCCTGCAGCAGCGCATCGACGCCGCCGGCCTCCGCTACCGCGTCGTCAACGCCGGCGTCAGCGGCGAGACCTCCGCCGGCGCCTTGCGCCGGATCGACTGGGTGCTGCGCCAGCCCGCCGCCGTGCTCGTCCTCGAGACCGGCGCCAACGACGGCCTGCGCGGGCAGGAGCCGGAGGCCACGCGCGCCAACATCCGCGCCATCATCGAGAAGGCCAGAGGCCGCACGCCCCCGCCGAAGCTGCTGCTGCTCGGGATGAAGGCGCTGCCCAACTACGGCGCCGAGTACGGCCGGCGCTTCGAGGCGATCTACCCGGAGCTCGCCCGCGAATCCGGGGCCGCGCTGGTGCCGTTCGTGCTGGCGGGCGTCGCCGGCGTGCCCCGGCTCAACCAGGCCGACGGCATTCACCCGACCGCCGACGGCCACGAGGTGATCGCCGAGACCGTGTGGGCCGCGCTGCGTCCGCTGCTCGCCGGGTCCAAGGCGCGATAACATCGAGCCTCCCGGGAGGCCCGATGTCGAGCCGGATCGCCATCGACGACGACCGTTTCCACGATCGCTGCGGCTTGTTCGGGATCTTCGGCCACCCGGAGGCCGCCAACCTCGCCTATCTCGGCCTCTACGCCCAGCAGCACCGCGGCCAGGAGTCGGCCGGCATCGTCGCGAGCGACGGCCGCGAGATCCGGCTGGCGCGGGGCATGGGCCTGGTGCACGACGTGTTCGACGACCGCGTGCTGGCGACGTTGCCAGGCGAGCGCGCCGTCGGCCACGTGCGCTATTCGACGGCAGGCGACACGGTGGCCGCCAACGCGCAGCCGTACCTGATCGAGTGTCACCGCGGCCCGATCGCGGTCGCCCACAACGGCAACCTGGTGAACGCCAACCTGCTGCGTCAGAAGCTCGAGGCGGCCGGAGCCATCTTCCAGTCGACCGCCGATACCGAGGTGATCCTGCACCTCTACGCGCGCAGCCATCGCGAGCGGCTCGAGGACGCGCTGGCCGCCAGCCTCAGCAAGGTGATGGGCGCCTACTCGCTGCTGTTTCTCACCAGGGACGCGCTGGTCGCCGCCCGCGACCCCTGGGGCTTCCGGCCGCTGGTGATCGGCCGGCTGGGCAGCGCGACGGTGGTGGCGTCCGAGACCTGCGCGCTCGACCTGATCGACGCCGAGTACCTGCGCGACGTCGAGCCGGGCGAGCTGCTGGTGATCGACGACTCGGGCTTGCGCTCGTTCCACCCGTTCCCGCCGGTGCAGCACGCGCAGTGCATCTTCGAGCACGTCTACTTCGCGCGGCCCGACAGCCAGGTCTTCGGCCGCAACGTGCTCGAGTCGAGGCTGGCGCTCGGACGCCAGCTGGCGCGCGAGGCGCCGGTGGCGGCCGACGTGGTGGTGCCGGTGCCGGACTCGGGCATGGGCGCGGCACTCGGCTACTCGCAGGAGAGCGGCCTGCCCTTCAGCTGGGGCCTGATCCGCAACCATTACGTGGGCCGCACCTTCATCGAGCCCAAGCAGTCGATCCGCTCCTTCGGGGTCAAGGTCAAGCTGAACCCAGTGGAGACGCTGCTGCGGGGCAAACGCGTGGTGCTGATCGACGACTCGATCGTGCGGGGCACCACCTCGCGCAAGATCGTGCGCATGGTGCGCGAGGCCGGCGCCAGCGAGGTGCACCTGCGCATCAGCAGCCCGCCGACGATCGGGCCCTGCTACTACGGCATCGACACGCCGAGGAAGAGCGAGCTGATCGCCGCCTCCCATGGCGTCGAAGAGATCCGCCGCCACGTCGAGGCCGACAGCCTGGCCTACCTCTCGCACGACGGCCTGCTGGCGGCCGTCGCCGACGCCGAGGGCCGGCGGCACTGCACCGCCTGCTTCTCCTCGCGCTACCCCGTGGCCGTCACGCAGCCGGACGACTGGCAGCTCCGGCTGGCGTTCCCCGCCAAGGCGGCGGGGGCCTGAGCGCCCGCTTGCCGCGCTTTCTCGCCGCCGGCCACGTCACCCGCGACCGCTATCAGGGCGGAGACCTGCTCGGCGGCACGGTCAGCTACGCGGCGCGCGCCGTCCAGCGGCTCGGCTGGCAGATCGGCGCGCTGACCGCCGCCGGCCCCGACTTCGACGCGGCGTCGGAGCTGCCCGGCATCGAGAGCTTCGTACAGCGCTCGGCCGCGACCACCCGCTTCGAGAACGTCTACGAGGCCGACGGCACGCGCCACCAGCGCCTGCTGGCGCGGGCCGCGCCGATCGGGAGCGACGGCCTGCCCGAGGCCTGGCGCTCGCCGGACGTGCTGCTGCTCGGCTCGGTGGCCGACGAGATCCCGCGCGGCTTCGTGGAGGGATTCACCGCAGGCGTCGTGGGCGCCACCGGCCAGGGCTGGCTGCGCCAGTTCGCGGCCGACGGTCGCGTCTCGCCGCGTCACTGGAGCGATCCGGGCCACGACCTGCCGGGCGTCCACGTGCTGTTCCTGTCGCTGCACGACGTCGGCGGGCACCGGCGCGAGGCCGAGGCCCTGCTCGCCCACGTGCCCGTGATCGCGCTGACCCAGGGCTGGCAGGGCCTCGAGCTGCTGACGCGCGACGGCTGCCAGTTCGTGCCGTCGCTGCCGCGCGAGGAGGTGGACCCGACCGGCGCCGGCGACGTCTTCGCGGCCGCTTTTCTCGTGCGCTACCATGAGAGCCAGGATCTGCTGGAAGCGGCGGCGTTCGCGGCCTGCGCGGCCTCGTGCGTCGTCGAGGGCGTCGGCACCAGCACCCTCGGCGACCGCGCCGAGGTGGAGCGCCGGCTCGCCCAGCGCGAGCGCCTGATCGAGGAAGGAGAGTGGGATGAGTAGACAGGCGGCGCTCCTGCTGAGCTGCCTGCTCGCGGCCGCCCCTGCCTTCGCGCAAGAGCCGGCCGCGACCCCGGCCGCTGCCGCTTCGGCGCCCGAGGCACCCGCGCCCGCCGCGGCGCCGGCGCTGGTGCTCGAGACCGGCGAGGGCACCATCGTGATCCGGCTGCGCCCCGACCTGGCGCCGCTGCACGTCAAGCACGTGCTGCGCACGGCGCGCGCCGGCCGTTACGACGGCACCGTCTTCCACCGCGTGATCAAGAACGCGCTGATCCAGGGCGGCGACCCGCTCTCCAAGAACCCACGGATGGCCTCGCAGTACGGCACCGGCGGGCTCGGCCGGTTGAAGGCGGAGTTCTCGAAGGAGCCCTTCGTGCGGGGCTCCGTCGGCGCGGCGCGCCTGCCCTCGAGCCCCGACAGCGGCGGCAGCCAGCTCTTCATCTGCCTCTTCCCGCAGTCGTCGATGGCCGGGCAGTACACGCTGCTCGGCGAGGTGGTGGAGGGCATCGAGGTGGCCGACCGCATCGGCGACGCCCCGGCGAACGGCGAGAGGCCGAAGGCGCGCATCGAGATCGTCAAGGCCACGGTGCGGGAGTAGCGATCGTGAGCGACGCCAAGCGCCCGCGCGTCCTCGTGGTGGACGACGAGGACAGCGTGCGCCGCCTGCTGATGCGCATCGTGTCGGAGCTGGACGCCGACATCGTCGAGGCTGCGAACGGGCTGGAGGCGCTGGTCTCGGTCTCGGCGCGCCGGCCGGACCTCGTGCTGCTCGACCTGATGATGCCCGAGCTCGATGGCTGGGGCGTGCTGGCGCGCCTGCGCGAGCGGCCGGACCCGCCGCCGGTGCTGCTGGTGACCGCGCGCACCGACTACGCGACCTTCGCGCGCGCGGTGCGCGAGGGCGCCGTCGGCTTCCTGGGCAAGCCCTTCCGCATGGCGGAGCTGCTGCGGGCCTGCCGCACGCTGTTGTCGGGCCGCGACGATGGAACGGTCGGCTCCGAGCGCCGGCGCGAGCCGCGGCGCCGCCTGCTGGCCGAGGTGCGGGTGTCGTCGGAGGCCGCGACGCCGATCGCGATGGGCGAGATCGTGGACATCTCCCCGAGCGGCGCGCAGCTCGAGCTCGACGCCCCGCTGGCGCCGGGCGAGCGCATCCGCATCGCGTTCCCCACGCCCAGCGGCGCGCTGCCGCAGCTCCCGTGCAGCGTGCAGTGGTGGAGCGGCGCGCCCGGGGGGCGCGTCTCGCACGGGCTCGCCTTCGCGGAGCTGGGCGAGACCGATCGTCGCCTGCTCGACGACCTGCTGCGCCCGGCGTCCTGAGCCGGCTGCTCGGCCCTCGCCTAACGCGAGCCGAAGCGCCTGAAACACGCGAAGCGCCCAGGGCCGAGCCTCCGCTCGTCGTGTGACGGGGAGCACAGACCGGCCGTCCGTAAGGAACGAGACTCGCGCTCCTCACCACGCACCAAGGCAACCGCGTGCCCGTCCACACGACAGGGCCGCATCGCGGGGTGCCGCACAACCTACGGAGAACATGCATTCCAGGGACCGGGAAGACCGCCCCGGCGCGGTCGTATTTCGTGGCGTCCTGGGCGCGGCGTACGCCGCGTCGCTGATCGCGGTGTGTGCTCTGGCCGCGCGCGGGTTCTCTTTCTACTCCGCGCCCGCCGTGGAGCGCGCGCACCACCCGGGGTACTGGCTGTGGAAGCCGGGAGGCAGCGTCGGCCACGCGCTCGGTTGGGCAGGCTCCGGAATGATGCTGCTGATGCTCGGCTACTCCCTGCGCAAGCGCCTGTCCCTGCTGCGCGGGCTGGGCGCGCTCTCGCGCTGGCTCGACGTCCACATCTTCCTCGGCATCTTCGGCCCGCTGTTGATCGTGCTCCACAGCGCCTTCAAGGTGCAGGGGCTCGTCGCGCTCAGCTTCTGGTCGATGGTGGTCGTGGCGCTCAGCGGCGTCCTGGGGCGCTTCCTGTACCTCCAGATCCCGCGCACGCGGGCGGGCGAGGCGCTGACGCTGGGCGAGCTCGAGGCGGAGGATGCCCTGCTCGCGCAGCGCTTGCGCGAGGAGTTCGGGCTCGGAGCCGAGGCGCTGGCGCGCCTGGACGGCCCGGCCGAGCCATCGCGCGCGCGGCTCGGTCTGCTGCGCTCTCTCGCGGGCATCGCCTTCGGCGGCCGCGAGCTGCGGCATCGCGCCGCGGCCTTGGCGCGCAGCAGCCCGGGCGTGCCGCCGGGCCTGCTGCGCTCGTTCGAGCGTCTCGCGCAGGAGAAGGCGCGCTCGCGCTGGCGCATCCGGGCCTTCGATCGCTTGCAGGAGCTCTTCCACTACTGGCACGTCTTCCACAAGCCGTTCGCCGTCGTGATGTACCTGTTCATGCTGGTCCACGTGGCGGTGGCGGTCGCCACCGGCTACGGCGGGGTGCCGCTCCCGTGACGCGCCGCGTGAGCGCCGCAGCCTTGCTGCTCGCTGTGTGCGCCGCGGCTCCGGGCGCGCGAGGCCAGATCTCGCCCGGCTCGCTGAGCCGCGGCCATGCGCGGCTCGAAGGCGCCGGCGGGTGTCTGCAATGCCACGATCCGAAGCGGGGCGTCTCGGAGGCGAAGTGCCTGCGCTGCCACGGACTGCTCGCCGCCCGGATCGCGAAGCAAGGCGGGCTGCACGCGCGGCCGGAGTATCGCGATTGCAAGACCTGTCACGTCGAACACCAGGGCGCCGAGACCGACCTGGTGTGGTGGGGCAAGGCGGGTCGCGGCGCGCTCGACCATGCGCAGACGGGCTATCCGCTCGAGGGCCGCCACGGGTCGATCCCGTGCGAGGCGTGTCACCGGTCCCGGCTGAAGCTGCCGGGGACGGAGCTCTCCCGCGGCGGTGCCGCCGCCGCTTCGACCTACCTCGGTCTGGGCACCGCCTGCACCGACTGCCACGACGACGTCCACCGCGGCCAGTTCGCGGGCCGTGACTGCACCTCGTGCCACGGGCTCGAGGCGTGGAGGCGGGTGACGGCCTTCGACCACGCGCGCACCGCCTTCCCGCTCAGCGGCCGCCATGCGGCCGTCACCTGCGAGAAGTGCCATCCGGCCGAACCCGGCAAAGGGCCGCACCGCCTGCGCTTTCAGGGCATCGCGTTCGGCGAGTGCTCGGCCTGTCATCGTGATCCGCACGACGGCCGCCTCGGAGCGGGGTGCGACACGTGCCACACGAGCGCCGGCTGGGCCCGTGTCGAGCGAGCCGCGCGCTTCGACCACTCGCGAACGGGCTATCCGCTGGCCGGGCGACACGCGAAGGCCGCCTGCGAGAGCTGTCACGGCCCCGGCGGCCGGCCGTTGCGCCCGAAGCACGAGCGCTGCAGCGACTGTCACGCCGACGCGCACTTCGGCCAGCTGGCGGGACGCAAGGACGGCGGCCGCTGCGAAGCCTGCCATTCGCTGGAGGGCTTCTCGCCGCCCCGCTACTCGCCCGAGGACCACGCTGCCTCGCGCTATCCCCTCGCGGGCGCGCACCTGGCGGTGCCCTGCAATGCCTGCCATCGTCCCCTCGGCGCCGCCGAGCTCAGGCGCGTCGCTCCCGGCGTTCCCGCGAGCCGCGTGGCGCCCGCCCGGTTCCGCATCGCGTCCCTGCGCTGCGACTCGTGCCACGCCGATCCGCATGCCGGAGATCTGGCGCGGGCCGCCCGTGAAAGCGGCTGCGAGGCCTGTCACGGGGTCTCCTCCTGGCGCGAGGCGACGGTCGATCACTCGAAGAGCCGCTTCCCACTGAGCGGACGCCATTCGCGGCTCGCGTGTGACGCCTGCCACCGCGTGGCCCCCGCGCGGGGCGGCAGGGCCACGCTGCGGCTGCGGGGCATCGCGCTCGGCTGTGAGGGATGCCATCGCGACCCCCACCGAGGGCAGCTCACCAAGGCAGGCCTCGCCTCCCCCTGCGAGCGGTGCCACGGCGCCGAGGGCTGGGCGCCGACGCGTTTCGACCACTCGCGGGAGGCGGAGTATCCGCTCGACGGCGCCCACGGACGCATCGCATGTCGGGCCTGTCATCAGCCAGAAGTGCCAGGCTCGCTTCGCCTGCGCTACAAGCCGCTCCCGACGACCTGCAGGGGCTGCCACGGCGGCGCGGGTGCGCTCGCCAAGGAGATCCGATGAGACTCGAGCTGGCGCTCACGACACTCGGCCTAATCGCGGCGCTGCCGCTGCTGCTGCTGCGGGCCCAGGCAGCGAGCGGGCCGCCGCACGGCGATCTCTCGCTCGACTGTGGCGAGTGCCACAGCCCGGAGCGCTGGGCGCCGGTCGGCAAGCTCGCATTCCGCCACGAGACGACCGGGTTCAGGCTCGAGGACGCCCACGCGCAGGCGTCGTGTCGCGGCTGCCACAAGTCGCTGGTCTTCAACCGCGTCGGCACGGCCTGCGCCGACTGCCACCGCGATGCCCATCGCGGCGAGCTGGGGGCGCTGTGCGAGAGCTGTCACGTGCCGCGCACCTGGAGCAACCAGCGCGAGGTGTTCGCGGTTCACAGCCGCACGCGTTTCCCGCTGCTCGCCGTGCACGCGAGCCTCGACTGCGGCGCCTGCCACAGGGGGCAGCGGCCCTACGAGTACGCAAACACGCCCACCGAGTGCGGCCAGTGTCACGCCCACAGCTACGCGCAGACCACCAGCCCGAACCACGCGCAGGTGGGCTTCTCGCGCCGCTGCGAGGAGTGCCACGGGGTCGCCTCCCGCACCTGGCACGAGGTGACGGGCTTCCAGCACCCGGCCAGCTTCCCGCTGACGGGACCGCACAGGGCGCTCGCCTGCTCGGCCTGTCACGGCGCCGGGCTCGCCAAGGTCTCGAACCAGTGCTATTCCTGCCATCAGTCCGACTACGCGCGGACCACGAACCCGAACCACGCGAGCAGCCGATTCCCGACGACCTGCGAGAGCTGCCACAGCGGAGCGTCCTGGCGTCCGGCCCGCTTCGACCACAACCTCTCGCGCTTCGCCCTCACCGGGGCCCACGTGTCGGTCGACTGCGCGCGCTGCCACAGCGGCGGCCGCTACACGGGGACGCCGGCGCAGTGCGTCGGCTGCCACGAGGCGAACTACCGCGGCGCGACGAACCCCAGCCACGCGACCTTCCCCACGAGCTGCGAGGGCTGCCACAGCACGAGCGCCTGGCGGCCAGCGGCGCTCGACCACGACAGGACACGCTTCCCGCTGACCGGCGCGCACGAGCGCGTCGACTGCGCGCGCTGTCACCAGGGCGGCCGCTACCAGGGCACGCCGACCGACTGCGTGTCCTGCCACCGGGCGAACTACGACCGCGCCGCCAACCCGAGCCACTCGGGCTTCCCGACGACCTGTGCCGGCTGCCACTCGACGAGCGGCTGGCGGCCCGCGAGCTTCGACCACGACAAGACACGTTTCCCGCTGAGCGGAGGGCACCGCGGCGTCGACTGCGCGCGCTGCCACCCGGGCGGCCGCTACCAGGGCACGTCGACCGACTGCGTCTCGTGTCACCGCGCCGACTACGACCGAACCTCCAACCCGAACCACGCTTCTTCCGGCTTCCCGACCAGCTGCACGAGCTGCCATTCGACGAGCGGCTGGCGGCCGGCCAGCTTCAACCACGACGGGCCCTACTTTCCGATCTACTCGGGCAAGCACCGGGGCGCCTGGTCGACTTGCGCCGACTGCCATGTGAGCTCGGGGAACTACCGCCAGTTCGAGTGCATCCTGTGCCACAAGCACAGCAACCGTGCCGAGGTCGATTCGAAGCACAAGAAGGTCAGCGGCTACGCCTACAACAGCGCCGCCTGCTACCGCTGCCACCCGCGCGGCACGGAGGACGACTAGATGAGGCCCGCCAGGCGCGAAGCTCACCGTCGTCTTTTCAACCGGACGGCCAGCCTGTTCGCCGCGCTCGTCGTCGCGACTCCGGCGGCCGCGGCGGGTCTCACGGTGAAGTACCGCTCGGCGCAGACCGTCTACGTGGACGGCGGCCGCGCGCAGGGCCTATCCGTCGGCCACCGACTGAATGTCGTCTCCGGAGCCGAAACGACCGCCGAGCTCGAGGTCGTCTTCGTCGCGGAGCAGTCGGCATCCTGTCGCATCCTGAGTGAGAGGCGCGCGGTCAAGGCCGGCGACGTGGTGCGGCAGGCCCGCGCGGGCACGCCATCAGCCGGCCCGGCGGCGAGCCCGCCTTCGCCACCCGCGCCGTCGCCGCCCGCGGCGGCGCCGGCCCTGGTCGAGACCCCTTCGCCACCCGCGGCCACGCCAACCGGCGGCGCGCCCTCGCGCCCGTGGGCGCGACTGCGCGGCGGGGTCTCCTTCGGGTACTACCGCGTCTGGGACGAGACCGCGTCGGAGCTCGACTTCCAGCAGCGAACGGGCCGCGCCGACCTCAGCGCCTGGGAGCTGGGCGGCAAGCCCTACTCGTTCACGCTGCGGGCCTCGAGCCGCCAGGACGTGCGCGCCCGCACGCTCAGCTCGTTCGTCCCGAAGGACGAGCGCGACGACCGGCTGTACGAGCTCTCGCTGCGCCACGACACCCAGACCGAGCGCGTCGGCTGGGAGATCGGCCGCGTCGGCGTCTCGCGCTTCGTCGGGATCGGCTACCTCGACGGCGCCCTCGTCCGCCTCCGTGTCGCCCGCGGCCTGCAACTGGGCGGCTTCTACGGGCGCCGCGCCGATCTCGAGGGCCTCGGTTTCGAAGGCTCTGGCCGCAAGTACGGCGGCTTCCTGCGCTACGTCCCGGGCGGCGCCTGGTCGACGAGCGCCACGGACGTGACGCTCGCGCTCGTCCGCGAGTTCGCCGCGGACGACGTCAGCCGCGAGTACCTGAGCCTCGAGAGCCGCTTCGGCAGCGGCAGCAAGCTCATGTTCTTCGAGCGGGCCGAGCTGGATCTCAACCGCGGCTGGCGCGAGACCGCCTCGGGACAGGCCTACCAGCTCTCGAACCTCTCGCTCTCCGCGAGCGTGCGCCTGTCGCCGAGCGCGTCGGCCGCGCTGTCCTACGACAACCATCGCAACTACCGGACGCACCTCAACCGCTCGCTGCCGGAGGAGACGTTCGACCGGCTGCTGCGCCAGGGCCTGCGCGCGACGCTCAACGTCGGCAAGGCCTACGGCGCGAGCTTCAACCTGAACGCGGGCGTCCGACTCGTCGAGCAGGGCGGGCAGGACACCTGGTCCTTCGGCGCCGGCGCCCGGCACGGGAACCTGTGGTCGCGTTCGCTCACGGCGGGGCTCGACGCCGCTGGCTACACGAACGCCTACACGGCCGGCGCGCTGATCAGCGCGCGGCTCGGCAAGCGGATGCAGGCCGGTCACCTGCTGGACCTGTCCTACGGCGGCTCGCTGTACCGGCTGCGCACGGAGGGCGTGAGCCGCGCCACGCACTGGCTGCGCCTGTCCGGCCGGGGTCAGCTCGAGCACGGCGTCTACCTCGCGAGCGATCTCGAATACGGCTTCGGCGACGACTTCAAGGGCCCGCGCGGCTTCTTCGAGCTGGGTTGGCTGTTCTGACGATGGAGAGCGAGGCGTTCGTCGTCTGGGGCCTGTCGGCGCTGCTGGTGGCGGCGATCGTGATCCCGTACGCCGTCTCGTTCCGCCGCAGGAGGCGGCTCGACCGGACCCGCAAGGACGAGGCGGTCCGCCTGGGCGTCGACCGGCCGAAGGCGCAGTTCCCGGCCGTGGACCCGAAGCTCTGCATCGGCTGCGGGGCCTGCGTCGCGGCCTGCCCCGAAGGCGACGTGCTGGGGGTCGTCGGCGGGACGGCGACCGTCGTCAACGGTCTCAAGTGCGTCGGTCATGGTCGCTGCCAGGAGGCCTGCCCGGTCGGCGCGATCGCCGTGGGGCTTGGCGACCTCCGCCTGCGTCCCGACATCCCCGTGCTCGACGAGTGGAACGAGGCGGGCGTTCCCGGCCTGTTCCTGGCGGGCGAGGTCGCCGGCTTCGCTCTGGTGAAGAACGCCGTGTCGCAGGCCTGCCGGGTGATCGAGCGGATCGCCGAGCGGGCGCCGGAGCGGCGTCGGCAGAGCGGCGGCGACGTCTACGACGTGGCCATCGTCGGCGCGGGTCCGGCGGGACTGGCCGCCGCGGCCTCCGCCCAGGCGCGCGGCCTCAGCCACGTGGTGCTCGAGCAGGAGCGCAGCGCCGGCGGCACGATCTTCCACTACCCTCGGCGCAAGCTGGTGCTGGTGCAGCCGATCGAGCTGCCGCTCTACGGGCGGCTCGGCGAGGGCGAGTATTCGAAGGAGCAGCTGCTCGAGATCCTCGCCGAGGTCGCGCGGCGCGCGCGCGCGCGGGTGCGCTATGGAGAACGCGTCGAGGAGATCGCGCCGGTCGGGCCCGTGTTCTCGGTGCGGACCACGTCGTCCACTCAGCTCGCGCGCTTCGTCGTGCTGGCGCTCGGGCGGCGCGGGACGCCGCGCAAGCTGGGCGTGCCGGGCGAGGAGCTGCCGAAGGTGATGTACCAGCTCATCGACGCCGAGTCGTACCGGGCGAAGCGGCTGCTCGTCGTGGGCGGGGGCGACAGCGCCGTGGAGGCCGCGCTCGGCTTGTCTTTGCAGGCGGGGAACAGCGTCAACCTGTCGTACCGTCGGGAGAAGCTCGTTCGCATCAAGCGGCGCAACGAGGAGCGCATCGCGGACTGCTTCGCGCGGGGCAGCGTGCGTCCGCTGTTCGGCTCGGAGGTCGTCGAGATCCTGCCCGATCGCGTTCGCCTGCGGCAGCACGGCCAGCTCGTCGAGCTGCCGAACGACTTCGCATTCGTGCTCGCGGGAGGCGAGCCGCCCTTCAACTTCCTGCGCAAGGTCGGAGTGCGTTTCGGAGGCGACCCCGAGCCGCACCCGCCGGGCCAGGCCGCTCCAGGCGGCTAGTCAGGGCTGCTGCAGCGCGTCGTCGAGCTGCGCGAAGTCCATGCCCACCACGTCCTGCCGGCGGCCGCTCGGCGAGAAGACCACGAGCCACGGCAGCGAGTCGAACTGCGGCCCCATCTCAGCGGCGAGTGGCGAGTCGAAGTCGACCACGTTCAGCTTGCGCACGGCCACGTCCCTGCGCTTCGCCACGATCTCCTTGAGCCGGATGTCGACGAGCTTGCAGGGGGCGCACCAGTCCGCGTAGAGGTCGAACACCGTGTACTTGCCGCGGGCGCGCAGCTCGTCGAGCGGGCCCACGGCCTTGCCGTCGTGCGTGAGCACGCGGACGTCGGCGCCGGCCGGATACCCCGCGAGCTCGCTTGCGTGCTTCGACTTCGCCTCCGGCGGCGCGGCGGCGAGGTTGGCGGCGCCGCCGAGCAGCAGCACGGCCAGGCCGAGGCGGGCAGAGGGTCGGGTCATGGTCTTTCGGCTCCAGCCTGTATTCTCGCTCAGGCGGCGCGCTCCGCCACGCCGTCGAAGAAGTCCAGCACGCGGTCGGCGGCCCAGAACCAGCCGGGGGCCCGCGCCGGCGCCACGAAGCCGACGTGGCCGCCGGTGGGCATCAGCTCGCGCAGGGCCGGGCTGTTCGCCCGCAGCGCGAAACGCGTCACCGAGGCCGCCGGGATCATCGGATCGTCCAGCGCTCCCAGCACGAGCGTCGGCCGCGCGATCGCGCCGAGCCATGGGCCCGAGCTCGAGCGCGCGTAGTAGTCCGCCGCGTCGCGATAGCCGCAGTGCGGCGCCGTGATGCGATCGTCGTACTCGCGGATCGAGGTGATGCCCTTTTCGAGCCCGGCGGCGTAGAGGTCCGGCCGCCGGCGCTGCCGCCGGCGGTAGGCAGCCACCAGCTCGCCCACGTAGTGGCGCTGGTAGAGGCGGTTGCGCGGCGCGTCGAGCGCGTCGGTGCACGCCGAGAGGTCGAGCGGCGCCGAGACGGCGGCGACCGCGAAGAGCGCGGCCGGCAGGGTCGCGGCGCGGCGCCCGGCCAGCAGCAGTGCCTGATTGGCGCCGAGCGAGAAGCCGGCGACCGCGACCCGCGCCGAGCGCTCCGCCGCCCAGCGCACGACCGCCAGCAGGTCCTCGTCGAGCCCGGCGTTGTAGAGCAGCGGGCAGAGCGTCTCGCCGTCGCCGGCCCCGCGCATGTTCATCCGCACGACGTTCCAGCCGCGCGCGAAGGCGAGCAGCCCGGTCGAGATGCCGTAGGAGCCTTCCGAGGATCCGCCCAGCCCGTGCACCAGCACGAGCGTCGGGCACTCACGCGGCCGCGGCTGCCAGCTCGAGCGCAGCAGCAGCCGCACGTCCGGGGCCGCCTCGAGCCGGTCCTCGTCGAAGGCGTGCGGCCAGCGCAGGCGTCGCCGCAGCAGGTAGCCGAGCAGCGTCTGCCGGTGGGCGCCGACGGCGAGCGGGTGCGGAGAGAAGGGCGCGCTGCGCCCCGTCGGCTCTGGTTTCACGGTGCGGTCAATATACGATGAGGCGCGGATGATCCAGGCTTTCCACGTCTACAAGCAGTACGACCGCGAGTCGACCGCCCTCTTCGACATCACGCTCCACGTCAGGAAGGGCGAGTTCTGCTTCCTGACGGGGCCATCGGGCGCCGGCAAGACGACGTTCCTGAAGCTGGTCTTCCGCGAGGAGGTTCCGACCCAGGGGCAAATCCTGGTGGCGGGCCGCAACGTGACGGCGATCCCGCCGGGCCAGATTCCCGAGCTGCGCCGCTCGATCGGGGTCGTGTTTCAGGACTTCAAGCTGCTCAGGCGCAAGACGATCCTGGAGAACGTCGCCTTCGTGCTGCGCATCCTGGGCGTGCCGCCCAAGGAGCAGAAGCGGCGGGCCTTCGGCGCGCTGAAGGCCGTGGGCCTGCACCACAAGATGCACGCCTTTCCCCTCCAGCTGTCGGGCGGGGAGCAGCAGCGCGTGGCGATCGCGCGCGCGCTGATCAACGAGCCGATGCTGCTGCTGGCCGACGAGCCGACCGGCAACCTGGACCCGGAGATGGCGCAGGAGATCATGTCGCTGTTCCAGGACGTGAGCGCGCGCGGCACCACGGTGCTGGTGGCGACCCACGACCGCGAGATGATCCAGCGCATGGGCAAGCGCGTGATCACCCTGGAGCGCGGCCGCGTGATGTCGGACTAGGGCACACACAGCTACTCGCTTGGTCGCTGGTCCACGCCCGCGGCTGCCGGCTGGGCGGCGCCGGGGTCCACGCCTACGCGGGGGCGCTCCGGGGCGCCCTGTCTTCGAGAGGAAGATCAGCAGTCGCGCCCCTGCGCTCGATCGGCGCGGACGCCGTGGCCCGGTCGGTCGTGTCCCATGCGCGCCTCAACGCCCCGCTCCGGCGTGACCCACGCCGCCGCCCTTCAGCCGAAGCCCGCAGCGGTCGTCGAACAGGGCCGGCGGCTCCCTTGGGCGAGCGAGCGGTCCGGAACGATGCTACTGGCGCTGCAACGAGAAGCGGCCGGTCCGGCGTTCGTCGCAGCCGTGTGTGGAGTACGTCCCGATCAACTCCGAGCCGGTTTCGGTTCCGGTCAGGCGATAGGAGCAGATGCCGGCCGCGCTCCACGTCGTGTTCCCGGATACCGTGCTCAGGCTGACATCGAGCTCGACGGCCACGCCGGTGTGCGAGCCGACCACGTAGTAGCTGCGATCCAGGAAGCCGGCGCCGCTCGCCCGCCAGGTTCCGGAGAGCGCGTCGCGGACGTCATGGAGCGTCAGCCGAACGCCAGCCCGCCCCAGCGAATCGTCTAGCAGCTCGCCAGCGTATTCGCCCGAGAGATCCGGCGCGTCGCCGCCACAGCCGAGGGTCATGCAAAACGCCAGCACGAGCGAGGCAGCACATGATCGCGTCATGTCGCCCTCCCGATCGAGCGTACACTACTAAGGCTGCGGACCGAGAGCTGCGGCTACTTGCCCGAGGCCAGCATCGCCTGCACGCGGGCGACGACCGCTTCCAGCGCGACCTCGTTCTGGGCGCCCTCCGGGACGATCAGGTCGGCGTAGCGCTTCGAGGGCTCGACGAACTCGAGGTGCATCGGCCGCACCGACTGCAGGTACTGCGACTCGACCGAGTCGAAGCTGCGGCCGCGCTCCTTCAGGTCGCGCCGCAGGCGCCGCAGGATCCGCACGTCGGAGTCGGTATCGATGAACAGCTTGATGTCCATCAGCCGGCGCAGCGGCTCTTCCACCAGGATCAGGATGCCCTCGAGGAAGATCACCGGGCGCGGCCTCAGCGGATCGGGCAGCACGTGGCGCGTGTAGCGGGCGTGGTCGTAGCTGAGGCAGGGCACCGGGCGGCCCGCCTTCAGGTCCCGCAGGTCCTGCACCAGCAGCGAGGTGTCGAAGGCGTCCGGATGGTCGTAGTTGATCGCCGCCTGCGCGGACGTCTCGAGCGCGCTGCCGTCCTTGTAGTAGGAGTCCTGCGCGATCGTCAGGCAGCGGTCGGGGCCGACCCGGCTGCGCAGGCGCTCCGCGAAGGAGGTCTTGCCCGAGCCGGTTCCGCCGGCGACGCCGATCAGGATCGACATGGCGCGCGGATTATAGTCCTGCCTGCATGGCCGCACTCCGCGCGCTCAGCTACTTCTTCCAGGAGGCCTTCACCAGCCTCTGGCGCAGCCGCCTGATCAACGCGATCTCGGTGCTCACGATCTCGGTGAGCCTGTTCGTGCTCGGCGCCTTCCTGACGGTCGCCGCCAACCTGAGCGACGTCGTCGCGCGCTGGACCGAGAAGGTGCAGGTCACCTTCTTCCTCGAGGACGGCCTCGAGGCCTACGTCCGCAAGAGCCTGGAGGACCGGCTGGCGGCCGACGAGGCCGTGCTGCAGGCGACGCACGTCGACCGCGAGCAGGCGCTCGCGCGCTTCCGCGCGATGTTCCGCGACCTGCAGGCGCTGCCGGAGGAGCTGGGGGAGAATCCGTTCCCGGCCTCGATCGAGGTGGTGCTGAAGCCCGAGTTCCAGACGCCGGAGGCCGTCGAGCGTTTCGTGCGGATCTACGAGAAGGTCCCCGGCGTGCAGGAAGCCCAGTACGATCTGCTCTGGATCCAACGGCTGTCCACCGCCGTGCGCCTGATGCGGGGAGTGGGGGCCTTCCTGGGCGGGATCCTGGTGCTGGCCGGCGTCTTCACGATCTCGAACGTGATCCGGCTGACCGTGTACGCGCGCGAGGACGAGCTCGACATCATGCGCCTGGTCGGCGCGACGCAGGCCTACGTGAAGGGCCCGTTCATCGCCGAAGGGCTGCTGCTCGGCGGTATCGGCGGCATCGTGTCGGTCGGGTTCCTGTTCGTCGCCTTCCGGGTGGCGGCCCGCGATGCGTTGGCGGCCTCCGACCTCCTCGGCCGCGCCGGGGTCACGCTGCCGGTCGAGGTCTGCGTGGCCGTCGTCCTGGGCGGAATGCTGGTTGGAGTGATCGGCTCGGTCGTCTCGTTGGGCCGCAGCCAGGTCTAGCGAGGCGGCCGAAGCCACCCAATCGAGCAACTTGACTGATTCGTACCCACAAGAGTAGCGTCCGCCCAACTGCATGGGCCTCGGGTCCTTGCCCTCATGCCCGCCCACTCCCCGCGGCAGCCGTTCCGGCGCAATGGGTCGTTCTGCTCATTGCGCCCATCGTCCGGCCGGCGGAGCATTCGGCGGAGTTTGACCGTCACGCGTTCGCCATCACTCAGGAGGAATCTGATGCGCCTGTCACAACGGGCGGCCGTGCTCGCCGTCGTCCTGGCGTGCCTGGCCTTCCCGGCACTCGCTCAGGAGATCACGGGCACCATCACAGGAACCGTCACCGACCAGACCGGCGGCGTGCTGCCAGGCGTGCTCGTGACGGCCCGCAACACGGGGACCGGCCTCACCAAGGAGGCCGTCACCGGCGAGAGCGGCCGTTACGTGCTGCCGTTCCTTCCCACCGGCCCCTACGAGATCAGCTTCACGCTGGCCGGTTTCAAGACCAGCACCGCCAAGAACGTGACGCTGCACGTGAACGACCGCCTCGACATCGGCTCGCAGCTCACGGTCGAGGGCCTCGAAACCAGCGTCGAGGTCAGCGCCGCCGCGCAGATGATCCAGGCGACCCCGCAGGTGCAGAACCTGATGGGCTCGACCCAGGTCCAGGAGCTGCCGCTCAACAACCGCAACTTCGTGCAGCTCGCGACGCTCGTCCCCGGCGTCAACAGCTCACTGGCGGACGAGGTCGGCATCGGCCTCACCAGCACCGTCAGCCTCTCGATCGCGGGCGCCCGGCGCAACGCGGTCAACTGGTTCGTCGACGGCGCCTCGAACGTGGACGTCGGCTCCAACATCACCCTGCTCTCGACGCCGACGCTGGAGTCGATCGAGGAGTTCAAGATCATCACTTCCAGCTACGCGGCCGAGTGGCCGCGCAGCGGCGGCGGCATCATCAACGTCGTCACCAAGTCGGGCAGCAACACCTTCCGCGGCTCGGCCTACGAGTACTACCGGAACGACGCTCTCAACGCCAACTCTTTCTTCCGCAAGCAGAGCACCAACCCAGACCTGCGCGACGCGCCGGCCAAGCTGGACTACCACAATTTCGGCGCCACGCTCGGCGGGCCGGTGATCAAGGACGAGCTGTTCTTCTTCGGCTCCGCCGAATGGCGCAAGATCGAGCGCGCCCCCACCTCGCTGACCGCCAACACCATCAATCCGGCGTGGCTCACCGACCCGACGAACGCCAACTACGTCGCGCCGGCGCTGCGCGACCCGAACGCGGTGCGGCTGCTGTCCGCCTGGCCCGCGCCCAACACCGGCACCAGCCAGTTCCAGTCGACAGCCGCGAACAAGCAGGACACGACGCAGTTCGTCGGCCGCGTCGACTGGCACATCAACCCGAAGTGGCGCCTGATGGGGCGGTACACCCGCGACCTCTCGCAGACCACGGAGGCCGGCGGCCTGTTCTTCGGAACCGCGATCCCGGACATCGCCACGACACTCACAGACGTCCCGGGCCACGTCGCCGTTGCCCAGCTCACCACCACGATCAACGCTCACACCCTGAACGAGTTCTCGTTCCAGTTCTCCGGCAACGCGATCAAGTCCGTCTACGGCGACAGGGTGACCAACACCCGTGCCGACTACGGCCTGACGATCCCCGAGCTCTTTCCCGAGAACCGAGAGGGCCTGATCCCGACGATCGCGGTGACGGGTCTCTCGTCGATCGGCGCCAACCAGCTCTTCGACAACAAGTACCGGAACTACACCTTCGCCGACAACCTGTCCTACCTGCGCGGCAACCACCAGTGGAAGGGCGGCTTCCTGCTCGCCTTCGAGCAGAAGGACGAGCTGTCGGGCAGCGCCACGCAGGGGAGCTTCAGCTTCGGCAACGCCGGCGGCCGCACTGCGTTCCAGAACTTCCTGATGGGCAACCGCGACGGTGCATGCGGCAACACCTGCACCTACACCGAGCCCACGATCGAGGTCGCCTCGCAGATGCGCTTCAACCGCTACGAGTTCTACCTCCAGGACTCGTGGAGGCCGAAGCAGAACGTCACCCTCGACCTCGGCCTGCGCTACGCGATCTACCCCGGCGTCACGGACGTCAACGACGTTCTCACCAACTTCGTGCCCTCTCTCTACAGCGCCGCCCAGGCTCCGACCTTCTCGCCGGGCGGCGGCACGCTGGTGGCCGGCACCGGCAGCACGACGAACGGCATCGTCGTCGCGGGCCAGAACTCCCCGCACGGCCGCGCCATCTACCCGACAGACAAGGGCACCCTCATGCCCCGCCTCGGCTTCTCGTGGGACATGGCGGGGAAGGGCGAGACGGTGGTGCGCGGCGGCTGGGGGATCTACTACGACCAGGCCCTGATCGGGATCTTCCTGCAGAACGCCTTCGTCAACCCGCCGTTCGTCGCCAACACGCAGCTCCTGAACGCCCAGCTCTCGAACCCCGCGGCCGGCACCAGCCCGACGACGCGTCCGCTGACCTCGTTGATCGCCAGCAGCGATCCGTTCGAGACGCCCCGCACGCAGCAGTGGAACATCGGCGTGATGCGCCAGCTCTATCGCCGCGGCGTGATCGACGTCACGTACGCGGGCTCTGCGGGCGACAACCTGATCCAGCCGGTGGACATCAACACCGCGCTGCCGGCCGACGTCGTGGCGGCGGGGGGAGCCATCAACCTGGCCCGGCCGTACGCCGGCTACACGACGATCAACTTCCGGCAGACGACCGCCAAGGCCCGCTACCACGGCCTGCTGGTCGGCTTCCGCCACGACGCCGGCCGCGCGGGTCTGCTCTCGATCTCGTACACCCTGAGCCGGACCAAGACCGACGCGACGAACGACCGTGACGCGATCGACTTCCCTCAGGACCGCACCAACCTCGACGCCGAGTACGCGATCGCGCGCACCGACCGCACGCACGTGTTCACCGCCAACTACGTCTACGAGCTGCCGTTCTTCAAGAACTCGGAAGGCTTCGCGAAGGCGGCGCTCGGGGGCTGGCAGGTCAGCGGCATCACGCAGTTCTGGTCCGGGCCGCCCATCTCGCGCGTCGTCAACGGCCAGACCAACGGCAGCCGGCGCGGCATCCGCGTCAACCAGGTCGGCGATCCGTTCTCCAGCCTGCCTGCCGACACGCCGGGCGGCGTCTACTGGTTCAACCCCTCGGCCTTCGCGCCGCCGGCAGACGGCCAGTTCGGCAACACCGGCCGTTCGATCTTCCGCCTGCCGGGCGTCAACCAGTGGGACATCACGCTGTCGAAGAACTTCTACCCGTCGAAGAACACCCGCCTGCAGTTCCGGGCCGACTTCATCAATGCCTTCAACCACACGCAGCTCGACCCGGCCGGGATACAGAACGTCTGCAACGTCGCCGTCACCGCGGCCGATTGCACGGCGTCGACCGCCAACTTCGGCAAGATCACCTCGACCCGGGCGCCGCGCGAGATCCAGCTCGGCCTGAAGTTCTTTTGGAACTAGCCGTGCACGCCGTTCCCGCCGGCCGCCGCGTCACGCACGCGGCGGCCGGTCGTCTTTTCCTCTCGTGTATCCTTTAGGGCGAGCCGATGCCCTCGCCCAGGCAGGACCCCGAAGCCGACCGCGGCGGGAGACCCGTTCCCGCCCGACCGCTGGCGACGCTCGCGAGCGGCGCGCTGCAGATCCGGGCGGTCGCGAAGGACGATCTGCGCGAGGGCGACTTCGTGCTGGTCGAGACGCGCAACTCCACCTACGCGCTGCTCGTCCACGGGGACGGCACCTACAGCGTGGCGGGAGGCTGGTTCGACCGGCACAGCGAGGAACCGAGCCGCGTGGGCGTCAACGGCTGTACCTTCGGCGGGCGCGCGATCAAGACCGACATCGTGGCGGCCGAGGGCCTGTTCCTGGAGTTCGACAACCGCGTCACCACGACCCGCATCCGCGCGGCGCGCCTGATCCGCGGCCTCGCCGGCGCCGCGGTCAACTAGCGGCTCAGATCGTGTAGGTGCGGCCCTGCACCAGCATGTGCAGGCGCGGGTCCTTCAGCTCGCGGACCTGGCGGCTGATCAGCGCCGAGAAGCGCGGCTTGCGCCCGTAGAGGTAGACGGGCACCTTCTTCTTCAGCTTCTTCATCTCGAGCCGCAGCGTCTGCGGCGTGAGGTGGCCCGAGACGTCGGCGATGTTCTGCTGCTCGTTGGGGAACGAGCACTCGGTGATCACCGCCCGCAGCTTGCGGGTGGCGTTCGTCAGCTCCCAGAAGCGCTCGGTAGGCCCGGTGTCGGAGGAGAACGCCAGAGTGCCCGCCCTGTCCTCCACCAGGAAGCCCGTGGTCGGCACCGTATGCGTCACGCGCACGGCCCGGATCTTGAGGCCGTTCACGCTGACGGCCTCCTCCTCGGGAATCTCGACCAGCTTCAGCACCGGCGTCAGGTCGTTGGGCAGGCAGGTGAAGTCGGGCCAGGTCTGGTTGTTGAAGAGGTGATTCTTCATCGCCGCGATCACCTCGCGGATCGCGTAGATCCGCAGCGAGAAGCCCGGGGCGCTGAAGTTGTTGTCGATCATGAACGGCAGGCTGCAGGTGTGATCGAGGTGGGAGTGGGAGATGAAGACGTCCTTGACGTTCTCCTGCTCGTCGAGCGTGAGGGCGTCCGAGATCCAGCCGGCGTCCAGACACACCGAGCCGTTCACGAGGAACGAGGTCATGCCGTGGCCGGGCACGTTTCCGCCGAAACAGCCGAGGACTTTGACTTTCATCGAAAAGGCGCGTCACGCGCTGGCGCCGCCGAGCTCCCGGGGCTGGAGGGTGGCCCGAAGTGGCTCATCACGCGGCGCTTGGAGCGAATGAACGTGACCGGTGACGCTAACATCGCCTCCAACGAGTGTCAAGCAACGCGCCCGCCGACACGGCGGGCCAAAGTGACCGCCGAGGCGTGCATGTTGTGGTTCAGCGAGGCAATCACCACCAACGGTTGTAGTTCTGCTTGACACGCTCGAAAGCCGGCTCCTACACTCGGCGCACGCGAGAAAGGAGGTGGTCCGGTGGAGAGTTGCCACAAACCCCGCGAGGTGGCTGACGCTTAGGGCCTTCGGCCGAGCGTAGTCCTTTCCGCAGCTGGGCCGTCACGGGCCTTTCGGCGAATCCCGACAGCCGACCGCCCCCCGGAGAGCCTCGGGTGAGGTTCTCCGGGGGTTTCTCGTTCTCGGGGCTACTGGAGCGGCTTGCGCGCGAAGTGGTAGAGCGAGAAGGCCAGCGCGCCGAAGCCGAGCATGCCGAGCCAGTTGCTGTGCTCCAGGCCGAGGAAGCGGCCGAACGCGATCGAGTCGGGCGGCAGCCAGCCCTGCGTCTCCATCAGCTTCACGCCGATCGCCATCAGCCCGACGATGCCGCCGGCGGCGATCAGCCCGCTCGCGTAGAGGGCGCCCGGGCTCGCCTCGCCCTCCTCCGACTGCTTCAGGTCGCGCTCGGCGAGCGCCTTGGCGAGACCGCCGCAGAAGATCGCGGCAGTGGTGCCGATCGACAGGTAGGAGCCGACCGCGAACGACAGCGAGCGGATCCCGAGCAGCTCCACGGCGATCACCAGGAACACGCCGAGGAACACCAGGTTCCAGGGCAGCTTGCGCGTGAGGATGCCGCTGATCACCGTGGACATCAGCCGCGCCTGCGGCGCCGCCGCGCGCTCGGAGCCGATGCCCTGGATCCACTGCAGCTCGATCTGGCCGCTCGCCGGGTTCAGCAGGTACTTGCCGTCGGGCACCGAGGTCGAGCCCAGCGAGTTGAGCAGCGTGTAGCTGGTGCCCTTGTACTCCTGGCTGCCCTCGACCACGACGCCTTCGGGGAGCTGCTGTGCGTTCAGCGCCAGCGTGATCGGCTTGTATTCCTCGAGGCCCTTGTTCATGCCGATCAGCGTCAGGCCGATCACGACCGCTGAAGCGGTGACGCCGGCGAACAGGCCGAGCTGCTGCGACGAAGGCGTCGCGCCCACCAGGAACCCGGTCTTCAGGTCCTGGGAGGTGGCGCCCGCGTTCGCCGCCGCGATGCAGACGACGCCGCCGATCGTGAGCGCCAGCACCGCGTAGGCGGGGCTCGTCCAGCCGGCCGCGAGGAACAGCCCGCAGGTCGCCATCAGCGTCGCGATGGTCATGCCCGAGACGGGGTTGGCGGAGGTGCCGATCAGGCCGCAGATGCGCGAGGACACCGTCACGAACAGGAAGCCGAAGACCACCACCAGCAGCGCCGCGACGAGGTTGTGGAACCAGCTGGTGGGCGCGCCGGGCACCGATTTGAAGGTGAGCAGCGACCACAGCAGCAGCACGATCACGGCCGAGCCGCCCAGCACGATCGTCGCCGACAGGTCGCGGTCGGTGCGCCCGCCGCTGCCGTTCGCCGCGTCCCCCGCGGCCTTCTTCTGGAAGCCCGCCTTCAGCGCGGACACGATCGTCGGCAGCGTCTTGATCAGGGTGATCAGGCCCGCCGCCGCCACGGCGCCCGCGCCGATCGGCCGCACGTAGGTGCGCCAGAGGTCGCTCGGGCCCATCTCCGCGATCGGCAGCGTGCCGGGGTAGATCGGCGTCGGCACCAGGCCGCCGAAGAACTTGATGGCGGGCATCATCACGAACCAGGAGAAGACGCCGCCGGCGAAGATCGTGCCCGCGACCCTGGGGCCGATGATGTAGCCGACGCCGAGGTACTCGGAGGTGATCGTCGCGCGCAGCGAGGCGCCGGGCAGCCAGGGCGGATCGTAGGTCGGCTCCTCGCGGATCACACGGAAGGCGCTCGAGTTCTGCAGCGCGGTGTAGACCCCGCCGAGGCCCAGGCCCCAGAAGACCCGGCTCGCGAAGCTGCCGCCCTTCTCGCCCGCGATCAGCACGTCCGCGCAGGCGGTGCCTTCGGGATAGGTCAGGTTGCCGTGCTCCTTCACGATCAGCTGGCGGCGCAGCGGGATCATGAACAGCACGCCCAGCCAGCCGCCGAACAGCGCCAGCAGGAAGATCCGCGAGTACTCGAGCGGGAAGCCGAGGAAGATCAGCGCCGGCAGCGTGAAGATGACGCCGGCGGCGACGGACTCGCCCGCCGAGCCCGTCGTCTGCACGATGTTGTTCTCGAGGATGGTCGCCTTGCCCAGCGCGCGCAACAGGCTGATCGAGAGCACCGCGATCGGGATCGAGGCCGACACGGTCAGGCCGGCGCGCAGGCCGACGTAGACGGTGACGGCGCCGAACAGCACGCCGAACGCCATGCCGATCAGCACGGCGCGGACGCTGAACTCGGGCAGCAGCGAGTCCGGGGCAACGTAAGGCTTGAACGCCTCGGGCTTGTGGTCGTTCATGAGGTCGGCCTCGTGCGTGGGGGGGCGCGTCGAGCGCCCGGTTTCCGCGAAGGTGGCCGGATGCTACCACGCGGCCTATACTCGAAAAATGAGCCGATCGCCCCTCGCAAGGCGCTTCCGCGAGGGCGCTCTCGCCCTGCTGGCCGGGCTCACGGCGCTGCTGCCGGCCGCTCCAGCCGCGGCCCAGCTCGACCGCTACGAAGCGCAATACGGGCAGCCGATCGACGTCAAGCTGAGCGACCTGGCGATGGGCGCCGTCTCGTACGAGGGACGCGCGATCCGCACCAAGGGCCGGCTCGACTTTCCGACCTCCGGATCCCTGGGCTCGGGCATCTACACCATCCGCGAGCTGAGCGTGGTGGTCAGCGTGTACCCGGTGCGCGATCTCCAGACGGGCTGGGACCAGGAGGCGCGCGAGCTGCTCGGCCAGGAGGTCGAGTTCACCGGGCTGTTCAGCGGGACGCAGCCGTCCTCTGCCGCGGCGACGCGCGACCAGACGCAGGGTGTGCTCCAGTTCTGGCGCTACGAGGGCCCGCCCGAGCGGCCCCAGAAGGACGCGCTCGCCAAGCTCGAGCCGATCTCCATCGAGCAGCTGGTCTCGAACCCCCGCAGGCAGGAAGGCCGCACCGTGAAGGTGGTCGGCATGTTCCGCGGCAAGAACCTGTATGGCGACCTGCCCGTGCGCAGCCAGCTCGACTCGCGCGACTGGGTGATCAAGGACGACGTGTTCTCGATCTGGGTCACCGGCCGCAAGCCGAAGGGCGACGGCTTCGAGCTCGACATCAGCCTGAAGCGCGACACCGGCAAGTGGCTCCAGGTCGTGGGCCGCGTGGAGACCAAGGGGGACCGGGTCTACCTGCGCGCGAGCCACGTATCGCTCAGCTCCGCGCCCACGCCGACGGCCGCCGTGCAGGCCCCCCCGCCGCCGCCCGAGCGTCCGAAGCAGCCGCCGGTCGTCGTGTTCTCGCTGCCGCTCGACGGCGAGCGCGAGGTGCCGCCCGACAGCCTGTTCACGGTCCAGTTCAACAAGGACATGGACGAGACCAGCTTCGACGGCCACATCCTGCTGCGCTACGCCGGCGGCGTGCGGGCGGGCGACCGGCCGTTCGTCGGCCTGAGGTTCGACTACGACGGCGGCCGGCGCGCGCTGTCGATCGACCCGGGCGACGTGCTGCGCCCCGGGCGCGAGGTGGAGCTGCTGCTGCTGGCGGGCATCCGCGACATCGACGGCCTGGAGCTGCTGCCCAGGGTGGCGGAAAGCGGCGTTCCGGAGGGGAACAGCCCGGTGATCGATCGGCTGCGCTGGTGGATCGCGCGCTGAGGCGGACGGCTCGGCGGAGCGGCTAGGGCTTCGCGCCCGCCAGGATCGCCCGCAGCCGGCGCGGCAGGTCCTTGCGCTTCTCCAGCACCTCGGCCGTGCGCCGCCGGCGCGCCTCGCGCAGCCGCGCGGCGAGCCGCGGATCGCCGAGCGCCAGGATCGCCGCGGCCAGATGTCCCGCGTTGCGCGCGCCCATCGGGCCGACGCCGACCGTCGCCACCGGGATGCCCGGCGGCATCTGCACGGTCGAGAGCAGTGCGTCGAAGCCGGCCAGCGGCGAGCCGGCCAGCGGCACGCCGATCACGGGCAGCGCGGTGTGGGCCGCCAGCACGCCCGCCAGGTGCGCCGAGCCGCCGGCGCCCGCGATCACGACGCGGATGCCCCGCGCCTCGGCGCTGCGGGCCCAGGCGGCGGCCGCCTCGGGCGTGCGGTGGGCGGAGAGCACCCGCACGTCGTGTGGGATCGCGTACTCCTCGAGCACGCGCACGGCCTCGGCCATCACCGGCAGGTCGCTGTCGCTCCCCATCAGGACGCCGACGCGGGCGCTCGCACCGCCGGCTTTCGCTCTGGGCACGGCGTTTTTCTCCTCGAAGGCGGCGGCTACTTCGCCGCGTGCAGCCGGGCGAGAGCCTGGTGGCCGATGTCCTTGCGATAGTGCATGCCGTCGAAGCGGATCGTGCCGATCGCCTCGTAGGCGCGGCTGACGGCGGCGTCGAGGTTCGGCGCGAGCGCCGTGACGCCGAGCACGCGGCCGCCCACGGTGACGATCGCCGAGTCCTTCCTGGCGGTCGCCGCGTGGAACACGATCACGTCGGCGCCGCGCTTCGCGTCCAGCCCCTGGATCGGCCGCCCGGTCTCCACGCCGTCGGGGTAGCCCTTGCTCGCGAGCACCACGCAGACCGCGGGCTCCTTCGCCCACTCGATCTTCGACTCGCGCAGGTTGCCCTCGGCGACGCCCTGCAGGATCGGCACGATGTCGGAGCGCATGCGCGCCAGGATCACCTGCGTCTCGGGGTCGCCGAAGCGCGCGTTGAACTCGAGGACGCGCGGTCCCTTGTCGGTGATCATCAGGCCGGCGTACAAGACGCCCTGGTACTTGCGGCCCTCGGCGGCCATGCCCTTGACGGTCGGCAGGATGATCTCCTGCATGATCTGCTTGTGGACGTCGAGCGAGAGGTTGGTGGCCGGCGAGATGGTGCCCATGCCGCCGGTGTTCGGCCCCGCGTCGCCGTCGAAGGCGCGCTTGTGATCCTGGACGGAGACCATCGGCACCACCTTGGCGCCGTCGCAGAAGACGAGGAAGGAGCACTCCTCGCCGGGCAGGAACTCCTCCATCACGACCTTGGAGCCCGCCTGCCCGAACTTCTTGTCGTTCATCACGGCCGCCACCGCCGTGCGCGCCTCGGCCTCGTTCTCCACGACCACGGTGCCCTTGCCCGAGGCGAGCCCGTCGGCCTTCACCACGAACGGATAGCCGAGCGGCGCCCGCTTCACGAAGTCGCCGGCTTCGTCGGGAGAGCGGCAGATTTCGTAGCGGGGAGAGGGGATCTTGTGCCGGTCCATGAACTCGCGGGCGAAGGCCTTCGAGCCCTCGAGCTCCGCGGCCGCGCGGCTGGGACAGAAGATCGTCATGCCGCGGCGGTTGAACTCGTCGGCGATGCCCAGCACCATCGGCAGCTCGGGGCCGACCACGGTCAGGTCGGCCTTGATCGTCTGCGCGAAGTCGGCGACCTCCACGATGTTGGAGGTGTCGATCGGCACGCAGTCGGCCAGCTCCGCGATGCCCGCGTTGCCGGGGGCGCAGTAGACCTCCTTGACCAGAGGGCTCTGCCGGATCTTCCACACGAGCGCGTGCTCGCGGCCGCCGTTGCCGACTACGAGGATCCGCATGTACCCCGCATGATACCGAAAGGCCCGGAAGGAGTGTCAATCCTGCTACGCTTCGCGCCGGCTTGATGGTGCGGGGGATCACGGCGTGGGGGGGCCTCGCGGCGCTCCTCTGGACGCTCCTCTGTGTCCGCTGGTGGGATCCGGCCGCGCCCCTCCGGCCGGCCTCGATCGAAGCCTTGCCGGCCGCAGCGCTGGCCGCCGGTCTGGCGCTGGCGCTGCTGGCCTGGCTCTTCGGTCGCTTCCGCGACCTCGCCGGCCCGCCGGTTCCGGCCCGCCGAGGCGCGCTGCTGCTGGTGGTTGCCGCCAGCGTGCTCTTCCGGTTGCCGCTCGCGATGCGGGCGGCCGAAGGCTACACGACCGCGGACGCCGCTCTCTCGGGCCTCGTCGCGCTGCACGCGCGCGACGGCGTCGCACATCACGTCTTCGTGCCCAGCGTGCCTTACAGCGGCAGCCTGAAGTCGCACCTGGCCGCGCTGCTTTCGCTCGTCCCCGGGCTCGATCTCGCGCAGGCGTTCGCGCTCGCCTCGGTGCTCTTCTACGCGCTGTTCGTGGCCGGCGCCTTCCGCCTCGCGGGGCTCGTGGCCCGACCGGGGCGCGAGGAAGCGACGGCGCTGGGTGCGGGGCTGTGGGCGGCCTTCCCGCCGACTTTCGTCACCCTTTACAGCCTCAGCAACGACGGCAACTACGTCGAGGTGCTCGCGTTCGGCGTCTGGGCGCTGCTGCTCGCGTGCCGGTTCCTCGGCGAGCAGGCGCTGCGCCCGCGTCTCGCGCTCGGCATCGGCCTGCTGCTCGGCCTCGGCTTCTGGGCCCACATCCTGGCGATCATCCACTGCGTGGCGATCGGGCTCGCGCTGGTGCTGGCCGGCGGCCGCCGCGCGTGGCGGGTGCTGCCGGCGCTGGGCGCCGGCTTCGCTCTGGGCGACCTGCCGGGCCTGATCTGGAACGCGGCGAACGGCTGGGGCTCGTTCCTCTACCTCGTGCCCGAGCATTGGAGCGGGGCCGGCCGGCGGGCGCTGGAGCCGGCGGGCCAGGGCCTGCTCGAGCGCCTGCGCCTGCTGCTGATCGACCAGGCGCCCGTGCTGTTCGGCTACGACCCGGGCTACCCGCCACTCGGCGACGCCCTGTCGCGGGGCTTCGCCTGGCTCGGCCTGCTGACGGCTGCCGCCGCGCTGCTGGCCGCCGCGCGGGTCGCCGGCCGCGAGCTGCTCGCCAGCCGGCGCCTGACGCCCCTCGCGCTGCTGCTGCTGTTCGTCGGCGTCAATGCGGCGGTCGCGGTGCTGGCGCTGTCCTACATCCCCGGCAACCCGCGCTACGTCCTCTTCAGCTTCGCCGTCTGCGCCCCGCTCGTCGCGTGGCTGCTCGACGCGGGCCGGCGCCGCCTGCTGCTGGCTGCCCTCGTCTGCTTCGGCGCGCTGGGCTCGCTCGGCCAGGCGCGGGCCAAGCTGGAGGACGCGAGGGCCTGGCGCACGCTCGTGAGCCGGCTCGAGGCGGAGGGCGTGCGCCACTGCTACTCGGACTTCTACCAGTCGGCGCGCATCACCTTCCTGAGCGAGGAGCGCGTGCTGTGCTCTTCGAAGCTCGGTCCCACCACGACCGAGTACTTCATGGACTACAGGCCGCGGGTGGACGCGGCCGACGACGTGGCGATCGTCGCCGTCAACGCCCACTCGGCTTCGCGCATGGAGCGCAAGCTGCGCGAGCTGGGTGTCCGCTATCAGCGGATCGACCTGGTCAAGCCCGTGCTGCTGCGGCTGTCGCGCCGGGTGGACCCGAGCGAGCTGTTTCCCGGCCGCGAGCTGGCGCCGCGCTAGCGCCCTCGTCCGACTTTCGCCCCGGGCGGGCCGGCGCTCAGCGCTTCAGCGTGCGCTGGTAGACGTCGCGCGCCGTCAGGCCGTAGGCCCGGGCGGTCTGCCGGGCCGCCTCCCGGCGGGTGAGACCCTGCGCGAGCAGCCTGTCGAAGAAGGCCTCGAGCGGCTCCGTCGGCGCGGCCGGCCCCGGGTCCTGCGCGGCCCCGGCCACCACCAGCACGATCTCGCCCTTCACCGACCCACGCGCCGACAGCTCCTCGCGCAACTGCGACAGGCGCCCCGACACGTACTCCTCGTGGAGCTTGGTCGCCTCGCGACACAGGAAGGCCTCGCGGTCGCCGAGCAGCTCCTCGAGGTCGGCGAGGCAGGCGCTCACCCGCAGCGGCGACTCGTAGAGCAAGAGCGTCGCGCGCCCGCCGCGCAGCTCGGCGATCGCCTCGCGCCGCGCCTTCGCGCGCGCGGGCAGGAAGCCGACGAACAGGAAGCGGTCGCTCGGCAGGCCGGACGCCGAGACGGCGGCGATGGCCGCGGAGGGTCCGGGCACCGGGATCACGGGGAGGCCCAGCGCGCGCGCCTCGCGCACCAGCCGATAGCCGGGGTCGGAGATGGCGGGCGTGCCGGCATCGCTCACCAGCGCGACGTCGCGCCCCTCGCGCAGCGCCGCGACCACGCGCGCGCTCTTCGCGCGCTCGTTGTGCTCGAAGAAGGACGTCATCGGCGTGCGCGCGCCGATCGACGCGAGCAGCGCGCCGGTGCGCCGCGTGTCCTCGCAGGCGATTAGAGCGACCTCGCGCAGCGTGCGAGCGGCCCGCGGGGAGAGGTCCTCGAGGTTGCCGATGGGAGTCGCGACGACGAACAGGCGTCCGGCCATGATCTGAACTCTAACACGCTGATAAGGAAAGACTTGCCGTGACGCCCGGAGGGGGCTGCCCCGGCACTGCCCCTGGATTCTCGGCCTGGGGAGCCCCCTCGCTTGACACCCCCGGAGGCGGCGTCGAGAATGAGCGCCGGGTCTGAGGGCCCCGGCCGGCCTCTAACCCTTAGCAGGCTCAGCGGTTTTCGTGCTGGGCCCAGAATCCACGGCAGTCAGGGGGTGTTCAGGTCTTGGCCGAGATCAAGATCCAAGAGGGCGAGTCGATCGAAAACGCCCTTCGCCGCTTCAAGCGCAAGGTGCAGCAGGAAGACATCATCAAGGACATCAAGAAGCACAGCTTCTATTTGAAGCCAGGCGACAAGCGACGGGCAAAGCAGGCCCTCGCGCGCAAGAGGAACCGCAAGAAGATCCGTCGCGAGCAAGAGTAAGCGAGCTCTCACCCGCGTTCCCGGCCAGGCCCTCTCCTGGGAGGAGAGGTCGTCATGGAGTACCGTGACAAAGAGCTGGTCTGCGTCGAGTGCAGCCAGCCGTTCGTCTGGACCGCGGGTGAGCAGCTCTTCTACGCCGACCGCAACTTCAAGAACGAGCCCAAGCGCTGCAAGGACTGCAAGGCCAAGCGCGGCGCGCGCGGCCAGGGCGGCGGACGCGAGCGCTCGTTCACCCAGGCCCAGTGCTCCGACTGCGGCAAGCCGACCACGGTGCCCTTCAAGCCCACGCAGGGCCGCCCCGTGTACTGCAAGGAGTGCTTCGACGCCCGCAAGCGGGCGAACGCCTAGAGGCCGGTAGCCGCTAGGCCCGGGCCGCCTGGACGGCGGTCACGGCGATCACGTCCACGATGTCCTCGACGCTGCAGCCGCGCGAGAGGTCGTTCGCCGGCTTGCGCAGCCCCTGCAGGATCGGGCCGAGCGCGCGCGCGCCCGCGACGCGCTCCACCAGCTTGTAGCCGATGTTGCCGGAGTCGAGGTCGGGGAAGATCAGCACGTTGGCGCGGCCCGCGACGCCGCTGCCCGGCGCCTTCGACGCGCCCACCGCCGGCACCAGCGCCGCGTCGAGCTGCAGCTCGCCGTCCGACTCGAGCTCGGGCCGCATTGCCTTCAGGGCGCGCGCCGCCTCGCGCACCTTGCGCGAGCGCGCGTGGTCGGCGCTGCCGCGCGTGGAGAACGAGAGCAGGGCGATCCGCGGCGCCGCGGCGAGGAAGCTCGCCGCGCTGTCGGCCGCCAGCGCCGCGATCTCGGCCAGCTCCCGCGGCGTCGGGTCGGGGTTGACGCCGCAGTCCGCGAAGACGAGGACGCCGTCGTCGCCGAGCTCCGGCCGCGCGGTCAGCATCAGCATGAACGAGGAGATGCGCGAGACGTCGTCGCGCGCGCCGATGCCGCGCAGGGCCGCGCGCAGCGTGGCCGCGGTGGTGGCTCGGGCCCCCGCCACGAAGCCGTCCCAGGTCCCCGCATCCACTCCGAGAGCCGCCCACAGCAGCGGGTCCTTCAGGTGCCCGCGCGCCTCGTCCTCGAAGATGCCCCGGCGCCGGACGCGCGAGAGGTACGCGCGCAGCGCCCGCTCGAGCTCGGGCCCCTTCTCCGGCACCGCCTGCACCTCGACGGCCGAGAGGTCGGTCCCCTGGGAGCGGGCGAGGGACCGGATCTCGTCGGGCGGGCCCAGCAGGCTGACCCGCGCGAGGCCCTTCGCCGCCGCCTCGGCGGCCGCCGCGAGCGTCCTCGGCTCGGTGCCTTCCGGCAGCACGACGCGGCGCCCGGCGGCGCGTGCCCGGGAGCGCAGCTTCGCGAGGAAGTCCATCTGGCTCAGGACGCTAGCACGAAGGCGCAGGGCCGGCCAGCCGCGTTGACAGCCCGGAAGACCGTGTGATAGCTTGCCGAGTCTTTAGCTCAAAGTCCTCTCAAGAGCGCCGCAGGAGAAAACGCCGCCATGAAGATCACGGAGCGACTCGTCGGAGACGTCATCATCCTGGATCTCGAGGGAAAGATCCTCATCGGCGAGGGTGACGACCAGCTGCGGGAGGCCGTCACCAAGCTGGCCGACGCGGGCAAGAGCAAGATCCTGCTGAACCTGGCCGAGGTTCCGTACGTCGATTCGGCCGGCCTCGGCGAGATCGTCCGCTGCTACACGACGGTCAGCAAGAAGGGCGGCAAGCTCAAGCTGCTGAACCTCACCAAGAAGATCCAGGACCTGCTCTCGATCACGAAGCTGCTCACGGTCTTCGAGACCTACGATTCCCAGGACGAAGCCGTCAAGAGCTTCTAGCGGCGCGTCGGCGCGCCGCCTGGCGCCCCCCGCGCCGCCGGGGGGTGCTCTCCGATGAGCATCCGGACCGTCTTCACCTCGCTGCGGCCCCACCAGTGGACGAAGAACCTGGTGGTCTTCGCCGCGCTCGGCTTCTCCAAGCATCTGTTCGATCCGGAGCCGCTCCTGCGCGCGCTGTCGGCCTTCGCGCTGTTCTGCGGGCTCTCGGGCGCCGTCTACCTGGTGAACGACGTCGCCGACGCCGAGAAGGACCGGTTGCATCCGCAGAAACGCCTGCGGCCGATCGCGAGCGGCGCGTTGGCCGTCTCGACGGCGGCCGGAATCGCGATCGCGCTCGGGGCGAGCTGCGCCGCCCTCTCTTTCCTGCTGGGCCTGCCGTTCGGCCTCTCGGCTCTCGCCTACCTCGGGCTCAACCTCGTCTACTCCTTCCGCCTGAAGGAGGTCGTGATCCTCGACGTGCTGTCGGTGGCGCTCGGCTTCGTGCTGCGCGCGGCGGCCGGCGGCCTCGCGATCCGGGTCCCGATCAGCGAGTGGCTGCTCGTGTGCACGATCCTGCTGGCGCTGTTCCTGGCCCTCGCCAAGCGCCGGCACGAGCTGACCTCGCTCTCCGGCCAGGCCAGCTCGCACCGGCGCATCCTGGCCGAGTACAGCCCGTACCTGCTCGACCAGATGATCGCGGTGGTCACGGCCTCCTGCCTGATGGCTTACGCCTTCTACACGCTGGCGCCCGAGACGCGCGAGAAGTACCAGACGGAGCGGCTCTCCTGGACGATCCCTTTCGTGATCTACGGCATCTTCCGCTATCTTTACCTCGTGCATCAGAAGGAGCAGGGCGGTTCGCCGGCGGACCTGCTGGTGGCCGACCGGCCGCTGCTGGTGGTGGTGGCGCTGTGGGCGCTGGCGATCGTGGCGATCGTCTACACCGCACCGGGCGCGCCGATGCCGATCAAGCCATGAGCTTCGAGATCAAGGCGGACGGCGTCGACGTCGAGAAGATCATGCGCGAGATCCGCGCGCGCATCGAGGAGAAGCGCCGCGGCCTCTACAGCGACGACGAGATTCGCGAGATCGCCGAGCACCGCCTCGACGCCGTGCTCGACGCGCACGAGTTCAACAGCGACTTCGTGGCCGACTTCCGCTCCGAGCCGGCGCGCTGGAACTTCCAGTTCGGGCCGCAGACGTTGTACCGCTCGAGCCGCGGCGTCGTGGGCCAGCTGCTCGAGAAGACGCGCGCGCTGCTGCGGCCGCTGCAGAAGCTGTTCTGGAACCCGAACCCGATGATCTCGGCGCTCTCGCGCCAGTCGGACCTGAACGCCTACTACGTGCAGCTGCTGCACAACCTGGCGCTCGAGGTCACCAAGCTGAACCTCGAGGTCCAGGACCTGAAGAACCGCCTGCTGCAGCTCCAGGGGCAGCTCGAGTTCCAGAAGCGCCGCGAGAAGACGCTCGAGGAGATGGTCGTCTATCGCGAGGGGACGACCGACGACGCGCCGCCGCAGGGCTCCGGAGGCACGGGCGGAGCGGCTTGAGGCTCGCCTTCGTCGTCCAGCGCTACGGGCTGGACATCGCGGGCGGCGCCGAGTACCACTGCCGGCTGGTCGCCGAGCACCTGGCGCGCCACGCCGAGGTCGAGGTGCTCACCAGCTGTGCCGCCGACTACATCAGCTGGGCCAACCACTACCCCGAGGGTGAGAGCCGGCTGAATGGCGTGCGCGTGCGGCGCTTCAAGGTCAAGCGCCCGCGCGACCCGGAGCGCTTCGCCGACTGGACCGACCGCGTGATGCGCGCCGTCCCCGCCCGCGGCGGGGACGGGCCGGCCGGCGCCGCCGGCGGCGAGGCGATCGCCGACAACCTGCGCTGGCTCGAGGAGGAGGGCCCCTTCTCGCCGCGGCTGGTCGACTTCGTGCGCAGGAAGCGCGCGGCCTACGACGTCTTCGTGTTCTTCTCATTCCGCTACTACACGACCTTCCACGGCCTGCAGGCCGTGCCCGAGAAGGCCCTGCTGGTGCCGACGGCCGAGGACGACGGCGTCTACCGCCTGCCGGTCTTCGCGCCGTTCTTCGCGAAGCCCCGCGCCATCGTCTGGAACAGCGTCGAGGAGCGGGCGATGATCCAGGCCGCGACCGGCAACGAGGGCGTGCCGGGCGACGTGGTCGGCGTCGGCTCGGCGCTGCCGGCCGCGCAGGACGGCGCGGGCTTCCGCCGCCGCCACGGAATCGACGGCCCGTTCCTGCTCTACGTCGGCCGCGTCGACGAGAACAAGGGCTGCCGCCAGCTCTTCGACTACTTCCGTCGCTACCGGGCGCAGACCGGCTCGGCGCTGCGGCTGCTGCTGATCGGCAAGGAGGTGCTGAAGGTGCCCTCCGACCCGGGCTTCCTGCACCTGGGCTTCCAGCCTGACCAGGAGAAGTGGGACGCGCTCGACGCCTGCGACGCGCTCGCGATGCCCTCGCGCTTCGAGAGCCTGTCGATGGTGACACTCGAGGCCTGGTGGGCGCGGCGGCCCGTGCTCGCCAACGCCAAGTGCGCGGTGCTGCGCGGGCAGTGCCTGCGCGCGAACGCCGGCCTCTACTACTCGAGCTACGAGGAGTTCCGCGAAGCGCTGCAGCTGCTCGAGACGAACGCGGAGCTGCGACGGGCGCTCGGTTCCAACGGCCGGCGATACTTCGAGGAGAACTACGCCTGGGACGTGATCGAGCGCAAGTACCTGCGCCTGATCCAGCTCGTCACGGGGGAGCGGCGGCCGGCGGCCGCGGCCACGGCGTGAGCGCCCGCGCCGTTCACCAGCTCGTCGCCGCTCTCACGCCGGGCGACGCCGTGGGCAACCACGCCTTCGCGATCCGCTCCCAGCTGCGCGCGGCCGGCTTCGAATCCGAGATCTTCACCGACCGCGCGCATCCCCGCGCCGCCGCCCAGGCGCGTCCGCTGTGGCAGTACCGGCAGGTCGCCAAGCACAGCGTGTGCCTGCTCCACTTCGCGATCGGCAGCCCGTCGACGCGCCTCTACGCCGGCCTCGCGTGCCCGCGCGTGATGGTGTACCACAACGTGACGCCGCCCGACTTCTTCGTCGGCTGGAGCCGCGAGCTGGTCCGCCTGTGCCACGACGGCCGTCGCGAGCTGCTGGCGCTGCGCGCGCAGACGGATCTGGCGCTCGGCGTCAGCGAGTTCAACCGCCGCGACCTCGAGCGCGCCGGCTACGCGCGCACCGCCGTGCTGCCGATCGTGCCGGCGCTCGACGGTCCGTCCCGGCCCGCCTCGCCGGTGCTGCGCCGGCTGCTCGACGACGGCCGCGACAACCTGCTGTTCGTGGGCCGCGTCGCGCCCAACAAGCGGATCGAGGACCTGGTTCGGACCTTCGCCGTCTACCAGCGCTTCGTGCGGCCGGCCAGCCGGCTGCTGATCGTCGGCGACCACCGCGGCCAGGAGCGCTACCTGGGCGCTCTGCTGCGGCTGGTGGACGACTTCCGCCTCGACGAGGTGGTGTTCACCGGCCACCTGGACGACGACGAGCTGCGCGCGTGCTATCGGGCCTCGCACGCGTTCGTCTGCATGAGCGAGCACGAGGGTTACGGCGTGCCGCTGCTCGAGGCGATGGCCTTCGGGCTGCCGGTGGTCGCCTTCGACGCGGCCGCGGTCCGCGAGACGCTCGCGGGGGCCGGCGTGCTGCTCCGCGAGAAGCGGCCGGACGAGCTGGCGGAGCTGCTGTTCCGGCTGATCCACGAGCGGGAGCTGCGCGAGGCCGTGCTGGCGGGGCAGCGCGGCTGCCTGGCGCGCCTGAGCGAGCTCGACGCCGGGGCGCTGCTGCTCGAGCGCCTGCGGCCCGTGCTGGAGGCGGCGTGAGCGCGCCGCGCCGGGTGCACCAGCTGCTGGCGGCGCTCTCCTACGGAGACGCCATCAGCAACGAGGCGCTGGCGATCCGCGGCGAGCTGCGGCGGGCGGGCTTCGACTCGGAGATCTACGCCGAGAGCGTGCACCCGCGCATGGTGCGCGAGGCACGCCCGCTGTGGAGCTACCCGCAGGTCTCCTCGCCGGACAGCGTCTGCCTGTACCACTTCTCGATCGGCAGCGCCGCCGGTCGCATGATCTTCCACGCTCCCGACCGGCTGGTGGCGATCTACCACAACATCACGCCGGCCCGCTTCTTCCTGGGCTTCCACCCGCACCTGGCGGGCCTTTGTTACCACGGCCGCCGCGAGCTCCAGAGCTTCGCGCCGCGCGTGGAGCTGGGGCTCGGCGACAGCGAGTACAACCGCGCGGAGCTGGAGCAGGCCGGCTTCGCGCGTACGGCGGTGCTGCCGATCGTGCTCGACTGGCGCGCCTACGAGCGGGCGCCGTCGCCGGTGATCCAGCGCCTGTATGGCGACGGGCGGATCAACCTGCTGTTCGTGGGCCGCGTCATCCCGAACAAGAGGATCGACGACCTGATTCGCGTCTTCGCCGTCTACCGCCGCGAGAACCCGCGCAGCCGGCTGCTGCTGGTGGGCGACTCGCGCGGCCACGAGCGCTACCTGCGCCGGCTGAAGGAGATGGTGAAGGCCCTGCGCCTCGGCGACGACGTGGTGTTCAGCGGCCACGTCGGCGACGACGACCTCTTCGCCTATTACTCGCTCGCCGACCTCTTCCTGTGCCTGTCCGAGCACGAAGGCTTCTGCGTGCCGCTGCTGGAGGCGATGCATTTCGGTGTTCCGGTGGTGGCCTACGATGCCGGCGCCGTCGCCGAGACGCTCCGCGGCGGGGGAGTCCTGCTGCGCGAGAAGCCGCTCGAGCTGGTGGCGGAGCTGGTCTCCCGCCTGCTGAAGGACGCGGCCTTTCGCGAGCTGGTGCTCGCCAGCCAAAGGCGCGCCATCGCCGCGGCGCACGCGACCGACTTCGGCGCGCTGCTGCTCGACCGCCTGCGCCCCGTGCTCGAGGGCCCGCCGCCGGCAGCCGCGGAGCGGAGAGCCTGACGTGCGGGTCGACCAGTGGACGCCGGCGCTTCACCGGGGAGATGCGATCGGCGACTCGACGCTGCTGATGCGCGACGCCCTGCGCTCGTGGGGCTACCAGTCCGACGTCTACGCGCTGACGATCGAGGGGGGGCTGCAGGACGAGGCACGGCCCTTCGCGAGCTTCCGCCCCGGCGCGCCGGAGGACGTGGTGATCGCGCACTTCGCGCTGCCCTCGCCGCTGACGGCGGCGCTGCGCGCGCACCGCGGGCGCCGGGTGCTGATCCACCACAACGTGACGCCGCCCGAGTTCTTCCTCGGCTGGGATCCCGAGCTGGCCAGGATCTGCGCCGAGGGGCGCCAGGAGCTGGCCTCGCTCGCGGGCCACGTCGAGCTCGGCCTGGGCGACAGCGAGTTCAACCGCCGCGAGCTGGAAGCGCTCGGCTTCGGGCGCACGGGCGTGCTGCCGATCTGTCTGGACTTCGCCCGCTACCGCGAGGCGCCGAACCCGGTGCTGCTGCGCCAGCTCCGCGACGGCCGCACCAACCTGCTGTTCGTCGGCCGCGTCGCTCCCAACAAGCGGCCGGACGACCTGATCCGCGTGGCGACCTGCTACAAGCGCTTCGTGTCCTCCAACCTGCGCCTGCTGATCGTCGGCAGGCTGCCGAGGCGCGAGACCGGCCACGGCGACCCGCTGCCGAAGCACTACTTCGACGCGCTGCAGGCATTCTTCTACGAGGCGGGTTTCACGCCCGAGGAGGTCGTCTTCAGCGGGCACGTCTCGCACGACGAGCTGCTCGCCTGCTACCGCGCGGCCGGCGCCTTCCTCTGCCTGTCCGAGCACGAGGGCTTCGGCGTGCCGCTGGTCGAGGCGATGCTGCTCGACGTGCCCGTGGTCGCGTATCGGACGACCGCGGTCGCCGACACCCTGGGCGACGCAGGCGTGCAACTCGGGGAGAAGCGCTTCGACGAGATCGCCGAGCTGCTCGGGGCGCTCGCCACGGACGCCGCTCTGCGCGCGGGCGTGTTGCGGCGCCAGCGCGCACGGGCCGCCGAGTTCGCGCCGGAGCGCGTGCTCGCGCGGCTGCGGGCGCACGTGGAGAGCCTGGAGGCGGGAGCGTGAGCGCGAGCGGCGGGCCGACGCCGCCCCGGCGCGAGATCGCGCTGGTGGTCCAGCGTTACGGCGAGGCGATCACCGGCGGCTCCGAGCAGCTCGCGCGGGCGCTGGCCGAGCGCCTGGCGGAGCGCTTCCGCGTCAGCGTCTACACGACCTGCGCGCGCGACTACGTGAGCTGGCGCAGCGAGCTGCCCGAGGGCGAGCGCGAGGAGGGCGGCGTGCGCGTGCTGCGCTTCGCCGCCGAGGAGGAGCGCGACCTGGCGAGCTTCAACCGGCTCTCCGACGGGCTCTACGGGAGGCCCGCCAGCCGCGAGGAGGAGCTTCACTGGCTGCGCCGCCAGGGGCCCTACGTGCCGCGGCTCGTCGAGCGCCTGCGCGCCGACCACGATCGCTACGCCGCCGTGCTGTTCTTCACCTATCTCTACTACCCGACCGTGGCCGGCCTGGCAGCCGTCCCGGAGCGCTCGATCCTGGTCTCGACCGCGCACGACGAGCCGGCGATCCGGCTCGGCATCTTCCGCGAGGCGTTCGCGCGCGCCCGCGCGTTCGCCTTCCTGACCCCGCCGGAGGCGGAGCTCGTGGAGCGGCTGTTCGGCGTCGGCGGCCGGCCGGCGGCGGTGGCAGGCATCGGCATCGACACGGGGCCCCCGCCCGACGTCGAGGCGTTCAAGATCCGGCACGACGTCGTCGGCCCGTACGCGCTGTATGCCGGCCGCATCGACGCCGGCAAGGGCTGTGCGGAGCTGGTGGACTTCTACTCGAGTTATCGCCGGGACCGCCGCGGCGCGGCCGAGTTGCTGCTCGTCGGCCGCCTGGCGATGCCCGAGCCGCGGGCTCCCGGCGCGCGCTACCTGGGGTTCCTGCCGGAGGAGGAGAAGCGCGCGGCCCTGGCGGGCGCCGCCGCGGTCGTCTGCCCGAGCCCTTACGAGAGCCTGTCGATCGTGCTGCTCGAAGGCATGGCGCTCGGTGCGCCGGCGCTGGCGAGCGCCCGCTCGCCGGTCCTCGTCGATCACTGCCGTCGCTCGAACGCCGGCCTCTACTACGCGAGCCGCGAGGAGTTCGGCGAGTGCCTCGACCTGCTGGTGACGCAGGAGCGCCTGCGCGGCGCGCTTTCGGCCAACGGCCGCGGCTACGTCCTGCGCGAGTACGGCTGGCCCGCGGTGCTCGACCGCTACCTGCGCCTGATCGAGGCGGTGGGCGAGGACGGATCGGCTAGAGCTTCCTGATCTGCAGGCTGAGGGCTTCGGCGGTGGTGGGGCCCTTGAGGATCGAGGTGGCCTTCACGATCTGGGTGATCGTCTCCTCGATCGCCTCGGCGCCGGCGCCGCCCTCGATGTCCGAGCGGCCCTTCTGGTAGTGCTTGGTGACGACGCTCTCGCCGACGGCGCCCAGGAAGCCGACCGCGGCGTCGCGCACGGCGTCGAGCCGCACCAGCAGCGCGCCGGCGCCCGGCCGCGCCTCGCGCAGGCGCAGCAGGCCGGTCGCCACCAGGCCGTAGAGGATCTTGGCGGCGTCGAAGACCGACAGTCCGGCGGCCTGCGCGATCGCCTTGACGCTGCGGCTGCCGTCGATCTTGGAGAGGATCAGCCACTCGCCGGTGTTGAGGTTGATCTGGCCTTCGCGGCCCTCGACCACCACGAACTCCGGCACCAGGTCGGTCGAAGGGATCTTCTTCGACAGCACGCGCCACTCGTCGAGCCGGCGCGCGGCCTCCATCAGCAGGTTGGTGTTGCTCTTCGAGATGCTGCGGATCTCGCTGGGCGGGCCGGGGTCGAAGCGGAACTCGCCCCGGTTCCAGATCGCGAGCGCGTAGACCGCCTCCTCGCCCTGCGTGCCCTCGAGCTCGGCGTGCACGATCTGGCCGTCGCGCAGGTAGATGCGGCCGTGCAGCGGCCCGTCGGTCAGGTGGAAGACACCCGACTTCCCGCTCACGCTCATGAGCTGCACGATGTCGGGCAGGTGCAGCTCTGTCAGAGAGCCCTGGAAGGCCATCGTTTTGCCGGGATTCTACAGCGTCCGGGAGCCGCTTTCAGGGCTTGGGGACTGCGGCCTCGTCGTCCTCGCGCTCGCGCAGCGGCGGCGGGCGCCGCTCGCGGTCGCGCGGCAGCGCGATGCTGTAGCGCTTGATCATCTCGTTGAGGGTCGTCGGCTTGAGGCCCAGCAGCCGGGCGGCCTCCTTCTGCACGCCGCCGGTCGAGTCGAGCGTCGTCTCGATCAGCCGGCGCTCGAAGTTGGCGATCACGTCGCGCAGGCTGATGCCCTCCGGCGGCACCGTCAGGTGCGGCACCGAGAACACCGGCGCGCTGCGCACGTGGTCGGGGATCAGCTCGCGCTCGATGCGGCTGTCGCTCGTCAGCACGACGCCGCGCTCGATCACGTTCTCCAGCTCGCGGACGTTGCCTGGCCAGTCGTAGTCCATCAGCGCCTGCAGCGCCTCGGGCGTCACTCCGGTGACGCTCTTGTCGTTCTCCTGCGAGTACTTCTCGACGAAGTGCGCGACGAGGGCCGGGATGTCCTCTTTGCGCGCGCGCAGCGGCGGCAGCTGGATCGCGATCACGTTCAGGCGGTAGTAGAGGTCCTCGCGGAAGCGGCCCTCCTCGACGGCCTGCTTCAGGTCGACGTTGGTGGCGGCCACGATCCGCACGTCGACCTTGATCGTGTCGACGCCGCCCAGGCGCATGAACTCGCGCTCCTGCATCACGCGCAGCAGCTTGGCCTGGGTGTCGAGCGGGATGTTGCCGATCTCGTCGAAGAACAGCGTGCCCTTGTCGGCCAGCTCGAACAACCCCTTCTTGGCGTAGAGCGCGCCGGTGAAGGCCCCCTTGACGTGGCCGAACAGGTTCGACTCCAGCAGGTCGGGCGGCAGGTTGCCGGAGTTGACCACGATGAACGGCTTCTCGGAACGCTGGGAGTTGGCGTGGATCGCCTTCGCCACCAGCTCCTTGCCGGTGCCGCTCTCTCCGACCACCAGGATCGTCGAGCGCGACGGCGCCGCCTGCGAGATCAGCGAGAACACCTGCTGCATGCGCTGGCTCTTGCCGACGATCTCGGTGAAGCGGCCCTGCTCCTTCAGCGCGTTGCGCAGGTTGCGGTTCTCGTCCTGCAGCCGGCGCTGGTTGAGGCCGTTGCGCAGGATGTGCAGCAGCTCCTCGTGCTTGAAGGGCTTGGTGACGTAGTCGAAGGCGCCGCGCTTCATGGCGGCGATCGCCGTCTCGACCGAGGCGAACGCGGTCACCATCAGCACCACCAGCTCGGAGTCGAGCTTGCGCAGCTCCTCGAGCAGGTCGAGCCCGCCCACGTCCGGCAGCATCACGTCGACCACCGCGGCGTCGAAGGAGCGCCGGCGCGCCATGCCGAGCGCCTCCTCGGCCGACTCGCAGACGGCGACGTCGTAGCCGGCCTGCGCCAGCAACGTCTGCAGCACGTCCCGCATCACCTCCTCGTCGTCGACGACGAGGATCGATTCGGCCTTGCTCACCGCTCGGCGGCCTCTTGCAGCTGCAGCGCCGGCAGCGTGACGCGGAAGGTGGTGCCCGTGCCCGGGGTGCTCTCGACGAAGATGGCGCCGCCGTGCTCTTGCAGGATGCCGTGCGAGACGGAGAGCCCGAGCCCGGTGCCGCGGCCGAGCCCCTTGGTGGTGAAGAAGGGATCGTAGATGCGCTTGATGTGCTCGCGGCGGATGCCGTGGCCGGTGTCGCGTACCTCGACCACCACCTGCTCGTCCTCGCAGTTGGTGGCGAGCGTCAGCCAGCCGCCGCGCGGCATCGCGTCCTTCGCGTTCAGGATCAGGTTGAAGAAGACCTGCTGCAGCCGGTTCTCGTTGCCGCGCACCATCGGCGCGCCGTCCTGCAGCTCCAGCCGCAGCTTGATGCGGGCGGTGGCCAGCTGGTGCTCGAGCAGCGACACCACGTCCTGCAGCAGCTTGTTCACGTCGAGCGGCTCGAGCTCCAGGCTCGACGAGCGCGAGAAGTTCAGCAGGCTGTTGATGATCTTGCTGGCGCGGAAGGTCTGCTTCTCGATCTTCTCCAGCAGCTCCCCCCTGGGGTCGTCGCTCGCCACCTGCTGCTTCAGCATCTGGGCGTAGGAGGAGATGCCCGCGAGCGGCGTGTTCACCTCGTGGGCGACGCCCGCCGCCAGCAGGCCGATCGAGGCCATCTTCTCGGAGTGCTGCAGCTGCTCCTCGAGGTGCATGCGCGCGGTGACGTCGTCGAGGATCAGGATCGAGCCGCAGCGCTCGCCGGAGTCGAACTGGAAGGGCGCCACCGAGACGTTGACCATCAGCGCGCGCCCGTCGGCGGTCGGCAGCCGCAGCTTGTAGATGTTGGCGATCTCCTCGTGGTCGCCCAGCACCAGGCTGCCGCGCAGCGCCTCGAGGAAGGCCTCGGGGAAGATCTCGTCGAGCGTGCGCGAGAGCGCCTCCTCGCGCGAGCGGCCGTAGAGCGCCTCCATCGCGCGGTTCCAGCGCACGACACGGGCGTCGAGGTCGAGCACCAGGATGCCCGAGTCCATGCTCTCGAGGATGTTCTCGTTGTACTCGGTGAGGCGCTGCAGCGCCTCGGCCTTCTCCTGCAGGCTCTGGTAGAGCCGGCCGTTCATGAAGGCGGTGGCCGCCTGCCCGGCGAGCGCCTGCAGCAGGTCGAGCTCCTCGCTGTTGAGCGGGTCGACCTCCTCCTTGCGCGACACCGCCACCGCGGCGATCAGCTCGCCGCGCACGCGGCAGGGGAAGAAGTAGGCGAGCATGCTGGGCGCCTCGGAGTAGCCGTCGGCGACGAGGTCGCCGCCGATCTGACGGCCCTCGCCGAGCGCGCGGGCGAGGGCGCCGTCGGCACGCAGCCGCGCCTCGGGCGGCACGTCGGCGGAGGCACGGAAGACCTGCAGCTCGCCGTCCTCGTCGCGCAGGAAGACGGCCACCGAGCCGACGCCGAGCGCGGCGCTGACGCCCTCGATCAGCCGCTCCGCCAGCCGCTCCAGGTCGAGGTCGGCGTTCAGCTCCTGCGACAGCCGCAGCAGCGCACGGCGCGAGGTGTAGCGCCCGCCGTAGAAGAGCCGGTCGATGCCGTCCTGCACCCGGGTCTTGACGGGGGAGAACAGCAGCACCACCACCAGCGTGCAGAGCACCGCGATGATCTCGACGTTGGGCTCGCCGCTGGCCCCCAGCGCTTCCACGATGCCGATGGCCAGCAGCGAGATGCCTACGATCGCGGCGCCCGAGAGCAGGTAGATCAGCGCCCGCCGGAAGATCAGCTCGACGTCCATCAGCCGGTGCTTGACGACGGCGTAGGCGAGCGAGAGCGGGATCAGCGCGAGCGGGATGTAGCCCGCCAGCTCCGTGACCAGCCGCGGCTCGCGGCCGAGCGCGAACGGCACCGCGTAGAAGGCGAAGAACGGCAGCACCCCGGCGCCGGTGCCCCAGACCAGCCACTTCATCTGGCGCCGCGCGACCAGGTTGTGGGTGCGCCGGTAGGAGTGGACCAGGATCGCGAAGCTCAAGGCGAACAGCGTGCCGAAGTAGAGCGGCTTCGCGCGATCGATCGTCGCCGTGATCTCCCACAGCAGCGGCCCGCCCGTCGCCAGGAACAGCACCTGGCTGGCGACACCCGCGCCCGCCAGCGCCAGCGCCGGCATGTAGGCCGCCGGGATCACCCAGGAGCGCGCGGTCGGCAGCTTGCGCTCCGGGAACGACAGGCAGAAGTGCAGGAACACCACCGGCAGGAACAGGATCGCGAGGTGGTCGGCCCAGAGCAAGGTCCAGTCGGCGAGGTTGAGCCGCCCGGTGTAGGAGGTCGAGTACATCAGGAAGAACAGCAGACAGATCGCGTAGAAGTGCAGCGCCGCGCGGTCGGGCGGCCGCTTCAGCATCACGACCGTGCCGACCGCCAGGCTGAAGAAGCCGACCAGCGAGAGGTAGTAGAAGAGGGTGACGTTGCCCTGCGACAGTGGCGTCACGCTCACCTCGAGCGCGCGCCGCTCGTCGGCCCGCAGCAGCGAGTAGCCGAGCCGCTCGCCCGCCACGTGGCCGGCGAGCAGCACCGGCACCTGCTCGGGGACCTCGATCTCCTGGTCGCCGATCGCGAGCAGCAGGTCGCCGACCTGCACCCCCGCGCGGGCCGCGGGCCCGCCGGCCGCCACACGCCCGGCGACCACTCCGGCGGGCGAGCTGCGCCAGAGGACGCCGTCGTCCATCAGCGTCCAGGTGGCCTTGAGCACGAGGTTGTAGATCCCCAGGCAGGCGAGCCCCAGCGCCACGATCAGGACGGCGACGTTCTTCAACCGGGCGGAGGCCATACTGGAGACCAAGGCGTTGTACGCAAGCGACATGCCGAACGATCGGAAGGCTGGGGCCTCCTCAAACCGCTGTAAACGATGGGGTTGAGTCGCCGATCCGTTCGGGCGGATCCGGGATCAGGGATTCCAGATCCGGTCCGTTGGATCGCCTCCCGCAGTGAAAAAAGGGCGAGTACCCCGGGGGTCTCGCCCTCTCTCGAAGCGGTCGCTCGCGTCGCGCGCGTGGGCGGTCCCGCCTCCTTTCCCTAGAAGCGAACGGAGATCCCGCCGACGACCCGTTTCGGCGGGTTCGTCACGGTCAGCTCGTCGAGCAGCGCGCCCTCGTTGGCCTCGTAGAACAGGTTGCGGAACGCCAAGAGAAGTTCCCACTCGGTTCGCGTCATCTCGCGCAGGAACGGCAGGCCCTGCGTGAGGCGGACGTCGAAGCGGCTGGCGGTCGGATCGGCCGAACGCGCGCCGTCCTCGTCGAGCGCCAGGCGGCTCAGCCGGTAGTAGGCCACGAGCCGCGTGTCCGTGCGGTCGATGAAGGTCTCGACGCGGGCGGTCACGTCGCTGAAGGTCCCGTCGCCCACGGCGACACCGCCCGGGAACGCCGTCGCCGCCGCGTCGCTGCGGCCGAACGACCAGCCGAGCGACGCGTTCACGTTGTCGCCGAGCTGCCGCCCGACGCTGAGGCCCAGGCCCTGGGCGGCGTAGCCGCGGCCGTTGCGGATCGTCAGCGTGCGCACGCTGGCGTCCGGCGCCACGTCGTTGGCGAGCTGGTCGCGCACGCCCTCGTGGAAGGCGAAGGCCTGGATCGAGGCGCGCCCCACCCGTTGCTCGTAGGCGATCTCGCCGCGCAGGACCCGCTCGGCACGCACGCTCTCGCCGACGAGCGCCACCGCCATCGCGGGAGTCGAGGCCAGCGTCGAGAGCGAAAGCAGCTCGCCTCCCGGCGCCAGCGTCCGCGTCGAGCCGGAGGCCCGCAGCCGCGAGCGCTGGCCGGTGCGGTACTCGACGGCGCCCGCGGGGTTCAGGTGGTTGCGGGTGGTCAGGAAGCCGACGTAGGAATAGCGGGCCCCGCCCGACACCGTGAAGCGGTCGTTCAGCGTCCAGGTCTCGTGCACGAAGACGGCGCCGACCGACCGGTTGTCGAGGGGCCCCCCGAGCCCGCTGCCCGGCTCGAGGTAGCGCGTTCCGTAGCCGGTCCCCGCCTCGATGCGGTGGCCGCTGACCGGCTCGAGCACGAACTCGGCGGCCATGCGCCAGGTCGCGGTCTCGGAGTCGGCCACCAGGCCGCCCAGGCTCCAGCGGCCCGTGTTCGGCAGCCGGCCCTTGAGCTGCACCGAGCCCAGGCTCGGACCGCCGAGGTCGGCCCCGTGCAGGCCCGAGGGCGTGCCGAAGGCCGAGGTGCCCGAGATCAGCTCGACGGCGCCGCCCAGCTCGGGGATCCAGGGCACGATCGACTCGAGCAGGTTCCGCGACTCCGACGGCGCCGAGGCCGTGCGCACGGCCGGCGCCTCCTCGCGGTCCTCCAGCACGGAGCGCGGCTTGTGGCGCAGCAGCCAGCGCAGCTCGCGTTCGGCCGGCGCGCCCGTCTCGCGCGCGGCCTCGACGTCGGGCTTGGACAGCGCGGCGAAGCTCAGCGTGAAGATCGAGTCCTGGTTCGGCAGCACGGTGACGCGACGCGTGAGCGTGCGATCCTGCCCGATCGCGCGCACCGTGTAGGAGCCCGCGGGCAGAGCCGGCAGCTGGAAGCGCCCGCTCGAGTCGGCGAGCGTCACGAAGCCGCCGCCCCGCAGGCCCTTTCCGAAGAGCGATACCATCGCTCCGGGCATCGGCAGGCCCTTCGCGTCCTGCACCCAGCCGATCACGCCGCCGTCGCCCGCCTGCGCGACAGGCGCGACCACCAGGGCCAGAATCAGGCTGCCGACGAGCCTGCGGGCCATCAGGGACACCGCCCCTTACCAGGGCTGAACATCGATTGAAGCTAGCAGCCCCCCAAAGGGGTGTCAACCGTCCGTTTCGCCTATTTCGTGCTATAAACCGACCACCGCTGAGAGGCGCCATGACAACCCGGATCTACGACGTCACGGTGCCGCTCTCGGACGCCGTGCCGACCTTCCCGGGCGACCCGCGGTTCCTGCTGGAGCCGGCCCACAAGATCTCGGACGGCCAGCCCTACAACGTCTCCCGCCTCAGCTGCGGCGTCCATTCCGGCACCCACGTGGACGCCCCCTACCATTTCATCGAGGGCGCCGCCAGCGTCGACCAGCTGCCGCTCGAGATCCTGATCGGCAAGGCGCGGGTGATCGAGCTGTCCGTGCAGCACCGGATCGACCGGCGCGACCTCGAGGCCTACGACCTGCGCGACGACCTGCGCCTGCTGCTGAAGACGCGCATGTCCGGCCAGCTCGGCAAGCGCGAGTTCCAGGAGGACTTCGTCTACCTGACGGAGGACGCCGCGCGCTACCTGGTGCAGGCCGGCATCAAGCTGGTCGGCATCGACTACCTGTCGATCGAGAAGTTCGGCTCGACCGACTTCGCGGCGCACCACGCGCTGCTCGGGGCGGGCGTCGTGGTGATCGAGGGGCTCGACCTGTCGCAGGTGGAGGAGGGCGAGTACGACCTCATCTGCCTTCCGCTCCGGATCGTCGGGGCCGACGGCTCTCCGGCCCGGGTGGTGCTGAGGTCGCGCCCGTGAGCGCGCGGCGCTAGATCCCCGGGGGCGGGGGCCATGAACGTCCTGCTGCTGCGCGACGTCGTCGCGGTGCTGCTGGCGGGCGGCGCCGGCGAGCGGCTGTTCCCCTTGACGCGGGACCGCGCCAAGCCCGCCGTCTCCTTCGGCGGGCCTTACCGCATCATCGACTTCACGCTCTCGAACTGCATCAACTCGGGCCTGCGCAAGATCTTCGTGGCGACGCAGTACAAGTCGCAGAGCCTCAACCGCCACATCCGCCTCGGCTGGAGCGTCGTCAACACCGAGCTCGGCGAGTTCGTCGAGATCCTGCCGCCGCAGAAGCGCGTGGGCGAGAGCTGGTACGCGGGCACCGCCGACGCCGTCTACCAGAACCTCTACTCGATCGAGCGCGAGCAGCCGCGCTGGGTGATCGTGCTGTCGGGCGACCACATCTACAAGATGGACTACGGCAAGATGCTGGACGTCCACATCGCGCGCGGCGCCTCGCTCACCGTGGGGGCGATCGAGATCCCGCTCGCGGATTCGCGGCGCTTCGGCGTGCTCGAGACCGACGAGGACGGCCGCGTGCGCGGCTTCCGCGAGAAGCCCGAGCAGGCGCGCGAGGCGCCCTGGAGCCCGGGCAACTGCCTGGGCTCGATGGGCATCTACATCTTCGACACCGAGCTGCTCGTGAAGGAGCTGCACCGCGACGCCGAAGAGGACTCGGCGCACGACTTCGGCAAGGACATCCTGCCGAGCCTGGTCGCTCGCGGCGAGAAGGTGTACGCCTACCTGTTCTGGGACGAGAACAAGAAGGCCGCCAAGTACTGGCGCGACGTCGGCACCATCGACGCGTACTTCGAGGCGTCGATGGACCTGATCCAGATCGACCCCGTCTTCAACCTGTACGACCCGGAGTGGCTGCTGCGCACCTACCAGCCGCAGTTCCCGCCCGCCAAGTTCGTGTTCGGGCAGGACGGCCGGCGCGGGGTCGCCGTCGAGTCGATCGTCTCGATGGGCTGCATCGTCTCCGGCAGCGAGGTCCGCCGCTCGATCCTCGGGCCCGGCGTGCGCGTCCACTCCTTCTGCGAGGTCGAGGACGCGATCCTGATGCCGAACACCACGGTCAACCGCCACTCCCGCATCCGCCGGGCCATCGTCGACAGCGGCGTCGAGCTGCCGCGCGGCGCCCGCATCGGCTACGACGCCGAGGAGGATCGCCGCCGCCACACGGTCTCCGACGGGGGCATCGTGGTGGTGACGCCCGGCGAGGAGTGCCAGGTGGACCCCGAGTTCGCGAAATGAGGTCCTCATCGAGCAAGGGGGCGCTGCGCCGCGCCCCCTTGAACCCCCGCTCGTTACGCGCGAGTGAATCGCGCTCCGCTCGCAGCTTGTCGCTTTTCTGCCGAGGTGCTCAGTCATGACTACGATCGATTCCGTCTTCGCACGCGAGATTCTGGACAGCCGCGGGAACCCCACCGTCGAGGTCGAGGTGGTGCTCGAGGGCGGGGCGATGGGGCGCGCCGCGGTGCCGTCGGGCGCCTCCACCGGCGAGCGCGAGGCGGTGGAGCTGCGCGACGGCGACAAGAAGCGCTACCTCGGCAAGGGCGTGCAAAAGGCGGTCGCCGCCGTCAACGACGTGATCGCGCGCGAGGTGATCGGCGAAGACGCGCTCGAGCAGAGGCTGGTCGATCAGCTGATGATCGACATGGACGGCACCGACACCAAGAAGAAGCTCGGCGCCAACGCGATCCTGGCGGTGTCGCTGGCGGTGGCGAAAGCCGCGGCCGAGGCCGTGGGCCAGCCGCTCTACCGCTACGTCGGCGGCGTCAACGCGCGGGTGCTGCCGGTGCCCTGCATGAACGTGATCAACGGGGGCGCCCACGCCGACAACAGGCTCGACCCGCAGGAGTTCATGATCGTCCCGCACGGCTTCGGGAGCTTCACCGAGGCGATCCGCGCGGGCGCCGAGGTCTTCCACCACCTGAAAGCAGTGCTCAAGAAGAAGGGCTACTCGACGGCGGTGGGAGACGAGGGCGGCTTCGCGCCCGACCTCAAGTCGAGCGAGGAGGCGCTCGCGACGATCGTCGACGCCATCGGCGCGGCCGGTTACAAGGCGGGCGGCCAGATCGGCATCGCCCTCGACCCGGCTGCCAGCGAGTTCCACGACGGCAAGAAGTACGTCTTCAAGAAGGGCGGCGGCGCCGTCAAGAGCACCGGCCAGATGATCGCGATGTACGAGAAGTGGGTGAAGCAGTTCCCGATCCTCTCGATCGAGGACGGCCTTTGCGAGAAGGACTGGGACGGCTGGCGCGACCTCACGAAGGCGCTCGGCTCGAAGATCCAGCTCGTCGGCGACGACATCTTCGTCACCAACCCGAAGATCCTGGCGGAGGGCATCCGCAAGGGCGTCGGCAACTCGATCCTAATCAAGGTCAACCAGATCGGCTCGCTCAGCGAGACGCTCGACTGCATGGCCATGGCGGGCCGCGCCGGCTACACCTGCATGGTGAGCCACCGCAGCGGCGAGACCGAGGACACCACCATCGCGGATCTCGCCGTCGCCACCAACTGCGGCCAGATCAAGACCGGCTCCGCCAGCCGCACGGACCGCATCGCCAAGTACAACCAGCTGATGCGCATCGAGGAGGAGCTGGGCCCGGCCGCCCGCTACGCCGGCAAGGCCGCCTTCAACCCTCGAACGGCGTAGCCGCCGTCAGTCCAGCGGGCTGCGCCAAGCGGCGCAGCCCGCGGTCCCGTCCCCGTCCGCTTCGTTCTCTCCCCGCCCCCGTTCAGTCCTCTGGATTGACAGCCCGCGCTCGAAGCCTACATTGTAGGCATCATGCTCACTTCGCTCGGGGAGTTCGAGCAGCTGGTGCTGCTCGCGGTGCTGCGTTGCGGCGACGAGGCCTACGGCAGCCGCGTGCTGCGCGAGCTCGAGGAGGTCGGGCGGCGCGCGGGGCGCGGGGCGCTCTACGTGACTTTGGAGCGCCTCGAGGCCAAGGGCCTGCTGCGCGCGCGCCTCGGCCCGCCGACCGCCGAACGCGGCCGGCGTCCCCGCCGCTACCTCAAGGTGACAGCCGCGGGCCTCGCGGCGCTCCGCAGCCAGCGCGCCGCGCTGCTGCGCCTCTGGCAGGGCCTCGACGCGGAGCTCGGCAAGCCTTGAGCGCCCCCCGACCGCCGCGCTGGGCCGAGCGCCTGCTGGAGCGCCTGCTGCCGCGTGGCGCCGACTCCGCGCTCGGCGACCTCGCCGAGGAGTATGCCGAGCACGCCCGCCGAGGTCGCGGCTGGCCGCGAGCCTTCTACCTGCGCGAGGCGCTCGATCTCGCCCGCGCCTTCGCCCTCGAGCGGCTGCGGCGCCGCCCGCTGCCCGAGGAGGCCGCACGCCCGAGAAAAGGAGATCCCATGCTCGAGACCGCCTGGCAGGAGGCGCGCTTCGCCGTGCGCTCGCTCGTGCGCCGCCCCGCCTTCGCGGCGCTCGTCGTGGCGACGCTCGGCCTGGGCATCGGCGGAAACGTGGCGCTCTTCAGCGTCGTCGACGGCGTGCTGCTGCGGCCGCTGCCGTACCGCGAGCCCGAGCGCCTGGTCGTCGTGTGGGAGAACGATCGCAGGCGCGGCACCGAGCGCGAGGGTTTCTCCCAGCCCGACTACGCGGACCTGGTGGCGATGAACCGATCCTTCGAGGCGACCGCCGCGCGTGCGAGGCTCGACCGCGTGCTGGGCACGGCCGACGAGCCCGTCCGTGTCGCGAGCGCCCGTGTCAGCGCGGCGTTGTTTCCCCTGCTGGGCATCCGGCCGCTGCTCGGGCGCGGCTTCCTGGCCGAGGAGGAGACCCCCGGGCGCGACGACGTGCTGGTGCTGGGCGAGGCCATCTGGCGAGAGCGCTTCGCGGCGGACCCCGGCGTCCTGGGGCGGCGCATCCGGCTCGACGGCGAGCTGCGCACGATCGTGGGTGTCGTGCCGCGCGAGGCCCGCATGCCGGGGCTCGGCGACGAGATCTTCGAGCCGCTGGCCTTCGCCCCGAACGAGAAGGTCCGCGGCATCCACAGGTACCGCGTGATCGCGCGCCTCGCGCCCGGCGTCTCGGTCGAGAGCGCGCAAGCCGACGCGGCGTCCGTGATGCGCCGGCTCGAGCGGCTCTACCCGGACGACAACGAGGGGCGAGGCGCCTGGGTGCGTCCGCTCGACGACGAATCCGTGGGCGCCGTGCGCCCCGCCCTCAGGATGCTCTACGGGGCAGTCGGGCTGCTGCTGCTGATGGCCTGCGCCAGCGCCGCCAACCTGACCCTCGCGCGCGGGATGGGTCGCGAGCGCGAGCTGGCGATCCGCTCCTCGCTGGGCTCCAGCCCGCTCGGCATCTCGCGCCTCCTGTTCGTCGAGAACCTGCTGCTCTCGCTCGCGGGCGGCGCAGCCGGGATCGGGCTCGCGGCCTACCTGGTCGGCCTGCTCCGGCGCTACGGGCCGGCGGACCTGCCGCGCCTGGGCGAAGTCGCGGTCGACGCTCGCGCTCTCGGCTACGCCCTGGCTCTCGCGCTGGGCTCGGCCCTGTTCGCCGGCATCCTGCCCGCGTTGCGCGGCGCTCGCTCGGATCCACGCTCGGCGCTCCACGCTGGCGGCCGGCTGGCGGGCGCAGAGCGGCGGCGCCCGCGCGAGGCCTTTGCTGCCTTGAGTCTCGGGGTCGCCGTGGTGCTGGTGCTCGGGGCGGGCCTGCTCGGTCGCAGCTTCTGGAAGCTGCGCCAGGTCGATCCCGGCTTCCAGACGGAGAGCCTGCTGCTCGCGCAGGTGGACCTCCCCAGTTCGAGCTATCCGTTCCCGAAGAGGTGGCCGGTGCTCTCGTGGCCCGAATACGACTCCTTCGAGACGCGGCTCGAGGAGCGTCTGGTGGCGGATCCCCAGGTCGCCTCCTTCGCGGTCGCTCACCAGGGGCCGACCGACGGGGGCTGGACGACCCGGGTGACGGTGGAAGGCCGGCCCGCGCCGCCGCCGGGACAGCAGGACGAGGCCTCGTTCCGCCCGGTGGGCGCCCGCTACTTCGAGACGCTCGGGGTACCCCTCCGTCGCGGGCGCGCGTTCGGCAGCGAGGACGTGGCCGGGCGGCCGGCGGTGGCCGTCGTGAACGAGGCCTTCGTGCGCCGCCACTTCCCCGGCGAGCAGCCCCTGGAGCGGGCGATCGTGGTGTTCGGCGTGCCGCGCCGCATCGTCGGCGTCGTGGGGGACGAGCGCTTCGAGGGCCTGGACGCCGACCCCGCCCCGGCCATGTACTTGCCGATCCGCCAAAGCCCGCAGCCCGCCCTGCGCCTGATCCTGCGCGCCCGGGGCGAGGCGGCGGCCGCGGCCCCCGTGCTGCGGGCCGCGCTGCGGGCGGTGGACCCGGGCCTCGCGCTCTACGACGTCGGCACAGGCGAGCAGGCGCTTGCGAGCGGGCTGGCGCAGCGGCGCCTGACGCTGCTGCTGCTGTCGGCGTTCGCGGCGGTGGCGCTGCTGCTGTCGATCGTCGGCGTCTACGGCGTCGTCAGCTACCTGGTGGCCGAGCGGACGCGCGAGATGGGCGTGCGCATCGCGCTCGGCGCCGAACCGGGGCACGTCTTCGGCCTGGTGGTCGCGCGTGGCATGGCGCTGGCCGGTCTCGCGGTGGGAGCGGGTTGCGGCGCCGGGTTGGCCCTCGGGCGCGTGATGGAAGGCCTGCTCTACGGCGTCGACGCCCGCGATCCGCTGACCTTCGCGTCGGTCGGGGCGGTGCTGCTCGGGACGAGCTTCCTGGCAAGCGCCCTGCCGGCGCGCCGCGCCACCCGGGTCGATCCGATCGTCGCCCTGCGCAGCGAGTGATCGTCGGCGACCGCCCCCGCGCGAGAGCGCCGGAACGCCGGACCCTCCGGCTTCGTACTAGTGACCATGGCGGCGTGCGCCGGATCCTGCGCGCCGAGATCCCGTACCCGTGGTGGTCCGAGAGAACCGGAGGCTGACATGCAGAAGGCCGTGGGCAAATGCGCCCTGTTCGCCATCGCAGGCTGCCTGCTCGTCGCACCGCCGCTGGCCGCGGCGGAGGGAATCGACGGCAATCTCGTCACCGCCGGGTGGCTCGAGAAGAACCGGGGCACTCCCGACGTCCTCATCCTCGACGCCTCACCTCCCCAGCTCTACGCCGCCAGGCACATCCCCGGCGCGCTGAACGTCGACTTCCTCGCCTACGGCTTCCCGGCGCGGCCCCTCGCCGACATGGAACAGCGCTATCAGTCGTGGGGAATCAGCCCGGGCAAGAAGATCGTGATGTACGACCTGGGCGGCACCTACTTCGGCACCAGGCTGATGTACTCGCTCTACCATCACGGCTTCCCCGCGCAGAGCCTGTTCGTTCTGGATGGCGGGCTCTCGAAGTGGCAGGAGCTCGGGCTGCCGGTCACGACGGACGTCCCGCCTCCTCCAGCGAAGGGCTCTTTCAAGATCGCACAGGTCAGGGAAGACGTGAGGGTCACGCTGCCGGAGGTCCTGACCGCGTCCGGCGATCCCGCCGGCAACGCCCTCGTGGAAGCGCTCGGCCCCGACTGGCACTTCGGAGCGGTCGCCCCTTTCGGCAGGCCGGGCCACATTCCGAATGGCGTGATGCTGCCCGCCGTCGACTTCTTCAATCAGGACAAGACCTTCAAGTCACGCGACGAGATCCGGCGAATGGCGGCGTACCTGGGCCTCCGGCCCGAGCAGCGGATCCACAGCTACTGCGGCGGAGGGGTGGCCGCGAGCGTGCCCTTCTTCGCCCTCAAGTTCCTGCTGGACTACCCGAAGGTGGCGCTCTTCCCGGAATCGGAGATGGGCTGGCTGGCGGACTCGCGAGAGCTTCCGTACTGGACCTACGACGCGCCCCACCTGATGCGGGGAACGAGCTGGGTGCAGTCCTGGGGCGGCCAGATGATGAGAACGTACAGCCTCGCCAAGGTCAGCATCCTGGACGTGCGGCCTGCCGCCGCATTCGGCGAGGGGCATCTGCCTTTCGCCCTCAACATCCCCGCCGACGCGTTCAGCAGCAACATCGGCACGCCGGACAAGCTGGCGGCCCTGCTCGGCCCTGCCGGCGTCGATCCCTCCCACGAAGCGGTGGTGGTTTCAGGCGCAGGGCTGACCAAGGAGGCGGCCCTGGCGTTCGTGCTCCTGGAGCAGTTGGGACAGAGCAAGGTCTCGGTCCTGACGGACTCCGCGAGTGAATGGACGAAGACCGGGCTCAAGCTGGCGACGGTTCCAACCGCCGTCGGCCCGAAGAAAGGCCCCGGCGACCTGTCCATCCCCCCCGCGGCGTACCCCGCGAACGTCCGCGGCGGGGTGATCGTGGCGGACGCCAAGAGCACCCAGGGCGCCTACCCGAAGCTCTTCGTGGCGTCCGGCGCGACGGTCCCCGCCGGCGCCCCGGACGGCAAGGTCGTTCACGTGCCGTACACGGACCTCCTGAATGCCGACGGCACGCCCAAGGCCGCGAAGGACCTCTGGAGCACGCTGACGAAAGCCGGCGTGCCGAGGTACGCGGAGCTGGTGTGCTATTCCGACGACCCCGCCGAGGCGGCGGTGAACTACTTCGTTCTCAGGCTGATGGGCTACCCGGACGTGAAGGTGCTGGCGCCCGTCGGTTAGGGCTTCACCACCGTTCCCGTTCGCGTGCGTCGTGCCCGTTCCCGTCCGTAGGACGTGGCTGTCGCTCGCTCCGGAATCAGTCCCCGCGGCCCGTGGCCATTAGCCTGCCGACCGGCACGAACGTCAATCCCCGGCGAGCTCCGGCGTCCAGAACTCCAGGCAGGGCCTCGATCGTCTTCGAGGGGTCTGCGATCCCGTCGTGGAGGATCACGATCGTCCCGGGCGCCAGGTTCTTCTCCACCAGCCAGCGCATGTACGCGACGGGTGGATGCGCGGGATCGTGCGGGTAGGCTGAGCCGAGCACGCATCGGTAGCCCCTCTCTCGTGCGAGCCGCAGTTGCCGCGGCCACGCGACGCCTCCGGGAGGACGGAAGAGCCTGACCGGCCCCGTGAGGTTGATGGCCGCCTCCGTTCGATCCAGGTAGGCTGCAAAATCGGCGTCCGAGTGGCCCAGCACGGCGCCGCTCATGAAGTAGTGGTTGGCGACCTCGTGACCCTCGTCCTTCAAGCGCTGCACGAGGAACGGATGGCGCATCGCTCGCTCGCCGATGAGGAAGAAGGTCGCCTTCACCCCGTACCGGCGGAGGATCTCCAGCACGATCGGCGTGTGGTCGGGGCTTGGTCCGTCGTCGAACGACAGGCCGACCAACGGTTCGCCCGTTCGCACTCGCCAGACCACGTTCGGCGTGAGCCGCTCGATCAGCCCGAAGGCCCACTGGGGCTGCGTCCACGACAACGCGTTCCAGGCGATCACGCCCACCAGCGCCGCGAGCGCCGCGCGCGACAGGAGGCGTGCGGACGCCGGCCGATTCATCCCGCGATTGTCGGCGAGACGCCCCGCGGACTGTTGGCCGAGGGGCGTCGAGCCCTCCCGGCCCCCACCCGCTCCAGCTCTCCCGTCCAGCGATGCCCGAGCCACGCCGGCACGAAGCCAACGATGCCGAACGAGGCGTCGATCGCACGCCACCAGAGCGGAATGCCGCGCAGCTCGCCGAACGCCAGGGCCCAGACGGGCACGCAGGCGCAGGCGATCATCCCAAACTCGAAGAGCCAACGATTGCGAACGGGATCGCGGAGCGCGCCGACGAATGCGATCGCGATCATGAAGTGGCCGAACGCAAGCCAGTCCGTCCCGTAGTACATGAAGGGCGCCCGCTCCGCCGAGGCCCGCACGCCGTCGTCGACAGTCCGCAGCCAGACTGCGACGAAGTGGGGGAGTCGCCCGCCGGCGCTCCACTCGTCGCCGAGCAGGCCGCGTCCCACTTCGAAAGCCGTCGGAATCGGAATCGCAGTCGCACCACTCAGGACGAGACCGGCGATCAGGACGAGGGCGCAGGCCCGGACGCGCGGATGCAGTCGCTCCATGAGCCGATTGTCGACGAGACCGGCAACCGGCCGATAGCGACGTCGGAGGAGCCTCAGTCCCAGCGCAGGGCGCGGATCGGGTCGACGCGCAGGGCGCGGCGGGCGGGCAGCCAGCAGGCGACCAGGGCGACGAGCACCAGCACGACCGGCACGGCCGCGTAGGTCGGCGGGTCGGTGTGGCTGACGCGGAAGAGGATCGTGCCGAGCGCTCGCGTCAGGCCGAGCGAGAGGGAAAGGGAGAGCGCCAGCCCGAGCGCGACGCCGACGGCGGCGAGCCGCATGCCCTGGCCGACGATCATGTTCAGGATGTCGCGGCGCTGCGCCCCGAGCGCCACGCGGATGCCGATCTCGAGCGTCTGCTGCGTCACCGAGTACGACATCACCCCGTAGATGCCGATCGCGGAGAGCAGCAGCGCGAGCGCCGCGAAGCCGCCCAGGAGCTGGGCCGAGAGTCGCTTCTCCGCGCGCCCGTCCGAGACGATCTCCTCGAGCCGGCGCACCTGGAAGACCGGCACGCCGGGATCGACCGACTGCGCCGCGCTGCGCACGGCCGCGGTGACGGCGCCGGGGTCGCCCTGCGTCTTCAGGACGATCACAGCGAAGCTCTGCGGGTTCTGCAAGTAGGGCACGTAGGTCTCGACCCGCGAGTCCTCGTCGACGCCGTAGTTCTTCACGTGCCGCACGACGCCCACGACTGTGAGCCAGGGATTCTGGTTCTGCGGGCCGCTGCCGAACCTCAGGCGCTTGCCGACCGGATCCTGGTTCGGCCAGTACGTCGCCGCCAGCGTCTCGTCCACGACGCAGACGAGCGGCTGTTCCTCGCGGTCCTGCTGCGTGAAGTCGCGGCCGCGCACGAGCGTCACGCCCATGGTGCGGAAGTAACCCTGGCTCACGCGCGTGATGTCGGTCGAGGGCTGCTGGCCGGGCAGCGGCTCCGGGTGTCCCTCGACGGTGAACGACGTCTGCCAGCCGCCGAGCAATGGCGCCGTGCTCGCGAACGACTGGACGCCAGGCACGCCTTCGAGACGCGCGAGCACCTGCTCGAAGAAGGCGCGCTGCTGGGGCCGCTCCGGGTACTTCGCCTGCGGCAGCGAGAGCGTCATCGTCAGCACGCGCTCCGGGTCGAAGCCCGCGTCGGCCTCGAGCAGGCGCAGGAAGCTCTTCGTCATCAGGCCGGCGCCGACGAGCAGCACGAGCGAGAGCGAGACCTCGGAGACGACGAGCACGGCGCGCAGGCGGTGCCTGCCGGCTCCGCTGCTGCCGCGGCCGCCGTCCTTCAACGTCTCGGCCGAGTCCGTCTTCGTCGTCTGCAGCGCGGGCAGCAGCCCGAAGAGCAGCCCGGTCGCGAGCGCCACGCCGAGCGTGAAGGCGAGCACGGCGCCGTCGACGCTCACGTCGTCGATGCGCGGCGTGTTCGCGGGGCTGATCGCCACCAGCGCCCTCACGCCCGCCCAGGCGAAGCCGAGCCCGAGCAGGCCGCCGCCGGCGGCGAGCAGCAGGCTCTCGGTCAGCAGCTGGCGCACGATGCGCCAGCGGCCGGCGCCGAGCGCCTGTCGCACGGCGATCTCCTTCTGGCGTGCCGCGGCGCGCGCCAGCAGCAGGTTCGCCACGTTCGCGCACGCGATCAGCAGCACGAACGCGACCGCGCCCAGCAGGATCCAGAGCGCGAAGCGCAGGTCGCCCACCACCGCCTCGAGCGCGGGCGCCACGGTCATGCTCTGGCGCGCGTTCGAGTTCGGGTACTGCTCCGCCAGCCGCTTAGCGATGCCGACCACGTCGGCGCGCGCCTGCTCGACCGTGACGCCCGGCTTCATGCGCGCGAGCACGTAGATGCCGGGGTGGCTGCCGCGGTTGGCGGGCCCGCCGATGCGGTCCTCGAAGCGGCCGAGCGAGGCCCAGATCTCGGTCTGGCGGAAGCTCCCGTGCAGTGTGCCCGGAAGCACGCCGACGACGGTGTACGGCTCGTCGTTCAGCGTCAGCGAGCGGCCGACGACGCCCGGGTCGCGTGCGAAGCGGCGCGTCCAGAGCCCTTCGCTCAGCAGCACCACGCGCTCGGCGCCCGGGCGGTCCTCCTCCGGCGTGAACGCGCGGCCGAGGATCGGCCGGAGGCCGAGCGTCGCGAAGAGGCCGGCGCTCACCTGCCGGCCCGAGACGCGCTCGGGCTCGCCCGTGCCGGAGAGCACGTAGTTCTGGCCGCGCGTCGCGACCAGGCTCTCGAAGACGCGGTTCTGGTCGCGCACGTCGTTGAAGTTCGCGACCGAGAAGCTCATGTTCGGAACCTGCTCGGACCACTCGGTGAGGAAGACCAGCCGCTCGGCCTCGGGATAGGGGAGCGGCCGCAGCAGGATCGCGTTCACGAAGCTGAATATCGCGGAGTTCGCCCCGATGCCGAGCGCGAGCGTGAGCATCGCGACGGCCGTGAAGCCGGGCGCCTTGGCGAGCTGGCGCGCTCCGAAACGCACGTCCTGAGCGAAGGTCTGCATTGGGGCGATCTCCTGCTTGCAGCTTGAGACGCCGCGGGGTCCCCCGGGGTTGCAGCGTCCAGGAAGCTGTTGCTCGGCGGGCGATCGGGCACGTTCACGGACACGGGAGCCGTGCAGGCTCGGTCGGCTGTCGGCCGGGCACGGGGCCGGCCGTTTCGCGTTCCCGTGCGCCGTGCCCGTTCCCGTCCGTTAGGCCGGTCCGTTTACTTCTTCGCTCCGAAGTGGAAGTACGCGAACCCCGACACGAGCCCGATCTCGATCACCACGGTGCCCCAGGCCACCGGGCCGACGAGGCCGGCGAGGACGCCGTAGAGGCTGATCGCCGTCATCGCGCCGGTGACCACCATCCCGCCCGCGAGGACCGCGCCGCGCGCCTGCGATGCCGCCGCCCCGCGGCTGAGCCACATGATGGTCGAGTAGCCGAAGAAGAGCCCGGCGTAGCGCCGGGACATGTAAACGCCGACGGCGTCGGTCTCGACACCCCACTGCCCGAGCATCGCCTCCGGCATCAGCAGCCAGGTCACGCCCAGGAACGCGGTCAGCACCGCCGTGATCGTGAACAGTGTCTTCATGGCCCCCCCTGCGGATGCGCGGATTCTAGGCGCGGCCGTCAGCGCTCGGGCTGTTCCGGCACGTCGAGGTAGACCTGGGTCTCGCTCGGCAGGCTGGACCAGTCGCCGATCTCGTCTCCGCGCAGCGCGCGGCCGTCAGGGAAGGAGTAGAGCGTCGTCGCGGCGTCGTACTGCGCGCCGGCGGTCCCCCACGCCGTCGCCTGCTCGGACAGCACGCCGACGGGCGACGTGGGGAAGTCGAGGTACACCTCCGTGCCCGCCGGCAATGCAGACCAGTCGCGGATCGCGTCTCCCCGCAGCCCTCGCCCGTCGGGCAGCATGTAGAGCGTGGTCGGCGCGCGATGCGCCGCGCCGGCCACACGCCACGCCGTGCCTCCAGGCTCGATCACCCCCGCGCGGATGCCCGGCCGGGAATCAGGCGGCGTCGCGGGCGCCTGGCGCGCGGTCCGAACCAGTGTCGTCTCCCCTCCGAGCCTCCCGGCCACGACGTCGGGATCCTCGCCATACTCGTCGTCGAGCCCGGCGCGCAGCCGGTCGAAGTTGTCGACTCCCGGGTCGAGCTTGCGGCCGCGCCAGGCGCGCGAGTAGAAGCGGTTGGGCGGGGTGTAGGCGACGCGCTGGTGCTCGAGCACGTCGCGGCTGGCGATCTGGAAGCGGCGGCGCAGCACACCCAGCAGCCAGCGCAGCGAGTCGTACTGACTGTCCGCGAAGGGCCGGTCGTGGTAGCCCTCGAGCTCGACGCCCAGCGAGTGGTTGCTGAGATCCTCGATCCCGTTCCACATGCTGACGCCGGCGTGGTCCGCGCGGTAGCGGGGATCCAGGATCCGGTAGATGGTGCCGCTGCGGGCGACGAGATAGTGCGCGTGGCCCCCGTGGGTGACGTAGCGCCCGCGCCGCACGCGGCCGCGCGAGAGCGTGCGCAGCGCGCTGCCGAGGCTGCTCTCCGTGGAGTGGACGATCAGGAAGCGCGTGCTCGCGCGCGGCGTCTTCCTGAAGCGCGGATGCAGCTGCGCCTGGTAGTCGACGATGCGCGGAGCCGCGGCCGCGGAGAGTGCGCTGGACGCCAGCGCCAGCAGCAGCGCCGTGGCGCCGAACGCTCTCAGCGAGCCACCTCGGCCTCCGGTCGCGGACGCGCGGGCATCGCGCGCAGCATAGCCTCCGCCCCGCGGGCCCGTCGAGCCCCGGACCCGCGGGCCTGACGGTCCGAGCCGGTCAGGCCGGCCGTCCCAGGATCTGCGCGAGCTTCACGAACGTGTTCCAGTTGCGCGAGGTCGCCGGCATGCCGACGTGCTTCTCGACGAGGGTGTTGGGGTCGGGGAAGGCGCCCGGCCCGCGCCGCCAGTAGCCGAAGAAGAGGCGCCCGTGCAGGCCCACGAGCCTGACGAGCCAGGCCTCGCCTTCGGGCTTCTGCAGTGGCAGCGCCGGCCGCGGTCGCGGAGATTTCGCGGTGACGCTCACGAAGAAGCGTAGGTCGGGCTGCCTGCTCTCGGCCGCGAAGGGGTCGTTCGCGACCAGGTCCAGCACCTCGCGGCCGGGGCAGACCATCAGCTCCGTCCGGAACGGCAGGCGCCGGGCGAACTCCTTCCGCAGCACGGACTCGCTCACTCGCACCGGCACCACGAACGTGCCGGCCGCGCCGAGGTTGACGACACCGAGATGGGCGAGCTGCGAGGCGAGCAAGCTCGGACGGAAGACCTGGTGGCCGCCGACGTTGGCGGCGCGCAAGAAGACGACCGAGGCCATTCGCGGATCTTAGGGCGCCGGCCGCCCCGAGCGACAGCCCTTGCTAGAGTCTCTCGCGAATGCCGATCGGGTCCGGCGCCGCGCTCCTGGCGTATGCCGCCTTCGCGCTCCTCGCGGTGGTCGGCCCGGGCATCGCGCTGCAGCGGCTGCTGCGCCTGCCGGTCGATCCGGCGCTGGTGCTGCCCGGTGGCCTGGCGTTCTCCGCCGCGGCCTACGCCGCCGCCCTCGTCTCGGGCCAGGGCTGGCTCTTCCCGTGCCTCGTGCTCGCCCTCGACCTGACGCTGCTGCACGGAGGCTGGCGGCGGGCGCAGGGGCCGTCGCTGGCGGGTGCGCTGCCGGCGATCGCCTGCGTCGTCGCCTTCCTGGCCCTCGTGCAGTACCCCGAGAACCGCCTGCTCCCCGACGGGAGCTTCTCGTACGACCGCGTGCTGCCGGACGACGCCGCCTTCCACGTGGGCCTCACGCACGAGCTGACCTTCGCCTACCCGCCGCAGATCCCGGGCCTGTCCGGCTTCGAGATGAGCTACCACGTCGGCGCGTCGCTGGTGCGCGCCGCCGCGCTGCGCTTCGCCGGCGTCGATCCCTACGACGCGCTGTCCCGCGGCGACAACACGCTCTTCGCGATCGCGCTGGTGCTGGCGCTGCGGGCGCTGGTCCACGCGCTCGGCGGCGGCGCCTTCGCCGTCGGCCTCGCGGGCTTCGCCCCGCTGCTCAGCGACTTCTCGTTCCTGCTCGCGCCGGGGCGCGGGATCGAGTGGTGGGTCGCGCTCTTCGAGGGCGGCACCGGCCTGCTCTCCCTGGCGCAGGCCAACTCGCTGGTGCCCGCGCTCGCGCTCGCCGCGGGCTCCCTGGCGGCGCTCGAGCGCTTCCGCCGCGAGGGGCGGCGCGGCCAACTGGTCCTGGCGGCGCTGCTGGCGCTCGCCTGCGCCTACTTCAAGGTCTTCGTGGGCGCGCAGCTCCTCGGCGGGATGCTGCTGGCGCTGGCGCTCGCCGACGAGCGCCGGGCGAGCGCGCTCCTCGCGCTGCCGCTGGCGCTCGCCACCGGAGCGCTGGTCCTTGGCGGCGGCGGCGAGACGATGCGCGTGCTGCTGGACCCGCTGTCGATCGTGCAGTACGCGCGGCACGACCTCGGCTTCGAGCCGGTGACCGGAGGCTGGCTACTCGCCTGGACGCCCGCCTGGCTGGTGATCTCGCTCGGGGCGCGCCTGGCGGGGCTGCCGGCGGCGGTGGCGGCGCTCGCATCGGGCCGCGCGGCCGCCGTGGCCGCGGCCGGCTTCGCCCTCTCGGGCTGGCCCGCCGGCCTGCTCTTCCGCATCTCGCCGATCGAGACGGGCCTGCGCGAGCGGCCCTTCAACGAGGCGCTCTACTTCTTCGAGCAGAGCGGCTTCGTGCTCTGGCTCTTCGCCGCGCTGGCCGTCGAGCGTCTGGCGACGCGAGACGCGCGGCTGGCGGCGGCCGCGCTCTGCGCCGCGCTGGCCTTGCCCAGCAGCGTGCAGTTCGTGCTCGAGAAGCGCGCGGCCGAGCCGCGCGCGATCCGGGCCGAAGCCGTGCGCGCCATGGGGGCGCTCGTCGCGGCGAGCCGGCCTTCCGACGTGGCGCTGATGCGGCCGGACCTGCAGCGCTACCCGCCGCCGCCGCTGGCGCTGGCGGGCCGCCGCGTGCCGTTCACGCGCTACATCCCCTTCTACAGCCAGTTCCTGCCGATCGAGGCGCGGGTGGTGCGCTACGAGACGGCGCTGCGGATCTTCCAGACGGACGACCCTGAGGAAGCGCGCCGCATCCTGCGCGAGCTCGACGTGTCGTTCGTGTGCCTATTCGGCGCCGACCAGCTCCGCTTCGAGACGCAGGGCCTGCTGGAGCGGATCTATCAGGAGGGCGGGGCGCGGGTGTACCGGGTGGAATAGCCTCCACCCGGCGTCGCGCCGGCGCGACACAGGGCCTGGCCCGCGCTACTCGGTCGTCGGCTCTTCCTCTTCGATGCTGATCTTGAGCGAACGCAGGAACTTCTTGTCGAGCGGGGTCATCTTGAGCCGGGCCGGCTCCGGCTTCTCGACGCGGAAGTCGAAGGTCGAGACCTCAGAGTCGTCGCGGCCGCCGCTCTTGCTGAAGCCGATCGTCGCCTCGAGCACCAGCGAGACCTCGTAGCCCTCGGCGCGGATGCGGTTCAGGCAGTGGGCGACCTGCGGCGACTCCGCCAGCGTCCTCTGGATGGTCGTGCCGACCTCGTCCACGAAGCGCCTGAGGTCCTCCGAGTTGGCCGGCTCCTTCCTCTCGGTCGACATGTTCTTCGGGGCTCCGAAAGCATATTGAGGCTCGCTCCGCCCCGGTGTCAAGGTGATGTCACGATCGCTCCGAGCCGGCGTGCTAACCTCCCCGGCATGAGCGCGCAGACGCCCGCGGCGCCGGCCGCCGAGCGGCGCACGGCCTCCGGAATGCCGCGCGAGCGAGTCCACGGCCCGGACGCTCTTCCCGACTTCGAGACGGCCATCGGCGAGCCCGGCCGCTACCCCTTCACCCGCGGGCTGCACCCGACCGGCTACCGCGGCCGGCTCTGGACGATGCGGCAGTACGCCGGCTTCGGCACCGCCGCCGAGTCGAACCGCCGCTACCGCTACCTGCTGGAGCGCGGCACCACCGGCCTCTCGGTCGCCTTCGACCTGCCGACCCAGATCGGCTACGACTCCGACGACCCTCACGCGGTGGGCGAGGTCGGCCGCGTCGGCGTCGCGATCGACAGCCTCGAGGACATGGAGCTGCTGCTCGACGGCATCCCGCTCGAGCGCGTCTCCACCTCGATGACGATCAACGCCACCGCCAGCATCCTGCTGGCGCTCTACCTGGCGGTCGCCCGCCGGCGGAGCATCCCCGAGGACGCGCTCTCGGGCACGGTGCAGAACGACATCCTCAAGGAGTACGTCGCCCGCGGCACCTACATCTACCCGCCGAAGGCCTCGCTGCGGCTGGTGACCGACCTCTTCGCCTATTGCGCCGAGCGCGTCCCGAAGTGGAACACCATCTCGATCTCCGGCTACCACATCCGCGAGGCCGGCGCGACCGCGCCGCAGGAGCTCGCCTTCACCTTCGCGCACGGCCTCGAGTACGTGCGCGCCGCGCAGCGCGCCGGGCTCGACGCGAACGCCTTCGGCGAGCGGCTCTCCTTCTTCTTCGCCTGCCACTCCGACTTCGTCGAGGAGGTGGCCAAGTTCCGCGCCGCGCGCCGGCTGTGGGCGCGCCTGATGAAGGAGCGCTTCGGCGTCACGAACCCGAAGGCGCAGCAGTGCCGCTTCCACGTGCAGACGGGCGGCGTCACGCTGACGGCGCAGCAGCCCGACAACAACGTGGTGCGGGTGGCGCTGCAGGCGCTGGCGGCGGTGCTGGGCGGCTGCCAGAGCCTGCACACGAACGGCAAGGACGAGGCGCTCGCGCTGCCGACCGAGGCCTCGGCCAAGCTCGCGCTGCGCACGCAGCAGGTGATCGCCTACGAGTCGGGCGTGGCGGACAGCGTCGACCCGCTCGGCGGCAGCTACGCGGTCGAGGCCGCCACCGACGCCGTCGAGCGCGAGGCGCTCTCGCTGCTCGAGCGCATCGAGAGCCGCGGCGGGGCGCTGCGTGCCATCGAGCAGGGCGAGATCCAGCGCGAGATCCAGGACTCGGCCTACCGCTTCCAGCGCCAGGTCGACGGCGGCGAGCGGGTCATCGTCGGCGTGAACCGCTTCGAGGAGGAGGGCGAGCAGGCGCCCTGCGACATCCTGCGCATCGATCCGGCGCTCGAGGCAGAGCAGGTCGGGCGCGTGCGCGCGCTGCGGGCGCGGCGCGACCCCGGAGCCTGGCGCGCCGCGCTCGACGCGCTCGAGGCGGCGGCCCGCTCGGACGCCAACCTGATGCCGAAGGTCGTGGACGCCGTGCTCGCCTGGGCCACGGTCGGGGAGGTCGCGGGCCGGCTGCGACACGTGTTCGGCGAGCACCGCGAGACGCTGGTCCTCTGAGCCCGCGGCGCCCGCGGTGAGGCGGCTCGTCCTGCTGCTGCGGCCCGAGGAGGCGATCACCCTCGCCTTCGTGCTGCCGACCAGCTACCTGACGATCGCGGCGAACCTCTATGCGCGCGAGGCCGGTGTCCTGACCGCGCGCCACCCGGGCGGGCTCTACCGGCTGGCGCTGGCGCTGGTGCTGCTGGTCGGCCTGTTCGGCGCGCGCCGCCTGTTCCCGGGCTCGCCGCGCGTCGCGCTCGCGCGCGAGACGCTGCCGTTCCTGGCCTGCCTGCTGATCTACACCAACCTGCACGACACGATCGGCTTCGTGAACCCGCGCGACGTGCACGAGTTCCTGGCGGCGCTCGACGCGGAGCTGTTCGGAGTGCAGCCCACGGTGTGGGCCGAGCGCTTCGTCAGCCGCGGCCGCACCGAGCTGATGAGCTTCTTCTACGTCAACTTCTTCTGGCTGGCGCCCTCGACCTCGCTGGTGCTGCTGGCGCGCCGGCGCTTCGCCGAGTTCCGCGCCGCGACCCTGTGCGTGCTCGTCTGCTTCTACGTCGGTTACGCGCTCTACGTGATCTTCCCGGCCGCTCCGCCGCGGCTCGCGCTCGTCTACCAGTACACCAGGACTCTCGAGGGCTACCCGCAGGCGTTCTCCGCGCTGTCGGCGAAGGCCTTCGAGCTGCTGCCGACCGACAGCCGCGCGGCCTTCCCCTCGCTGCACGCCGGCGCCTCGCTGGTGGCGCTGCTGATGGCCCGCCGCTACGTCCGGCCGCTCTTCTGGCTGCTTCTGCCGTTCGTGGTCGGGCTGTGGGTCTCGACGATCTACCTGCGGCACCACTTCGTCGTGGACCTGCTCGCGGGCTGGGCGCTCGCGCCCGTCGCGATCTGGGCGGCGCCGCGCCTCGACGCCTGGTGGGCGCGGCAGCAGGTCGCGCTCGGCATCGAGCCGGCGCCGGGCGCGATCCGAGGCTGAGCCGTCGCCCGCCTCAGCGCAACGGCTGGCAGCGATCCGGGTCGCAGGCGGGACCGCGCGTCAGGCCGACGGCACCGGCCTGGTCCGCCGGAGCGGCACAGATGACGCCGCTGGCATCCCCGCAGAAGGCGCGCGTGCCCGTCTGGCCCGGGGTCAGCGGGAGCGCCTGGTAGGCGAAGGAGCGCCCGTCGTCGGCCAGCTCGAGGGAGTGGCGATAGCCCTGGCGGACGTCGCTCGCGAAGCCTGCGTCGAGAAGCGCGGGACCCTGGTAGCCGCGGAGGCAGCTTGCCGGGCCCGCCATGCAGGCGATCGAGCCGAAGGCGCCGGCTACCTGCGCGAAGTCTGCCTCTGCGGACATCACGCTGCGCACCGATGCGAGGGCGGCCGACTCGTTGGCGGAGATCCTCGCCCGCAGCAGGCTCGGGATGGCGATCGCGGCGATGATGCCGATGATCGCCACGACCACCAGCATCGAGCCCATGCCTCCAGCCGCGGCCCCGAATCCGAGCACGGGCGCGAGCGGGTAGGCGAGCGGGTTGCGGCCGACCGGGTCCAGCGAGCCGGGGTGCAGGTGCTCGTGCAGCGCCGCGACCCGCTTGCACAGGTAGGGATGCGTCGAGGCGAGCTCCACCACGGCGCTCCACAACGTTCCCGTCTCCAGGCGCTGCTCCATGAACGCCCCCACGTCGGCGCGCGCCGCCTGGCGTCCGCCGGCGGCCAGCACGATCAGCCCGCGCATCGCGGGCTCGGGATCCTCCACGACCGCGAGCCCGCACAGGTCGCAGGTGTACTCACGGGCCCGGGAGTAGGCCATGCCCAGCAGCGGTACCAGCATGAACGGCCAGAGGAAGGTGTTCCACTTCAGGTGACCGGCCGCGAGGTGCCCGACCTCGTGCCCGACCACGAACTCGAGTTGGCGCGCGTCCTGGCAGGCGTCGATCAGGTCCGAGAAGATGATCACGAACTTCCGCGTCAGCAGCCTGGTCGCGAACGCGTTCAGCGTGCCTCCGGCCTGCACGACGTAGACCTCGGGAACCTCGGCGAGGCCCAGGCGGCGCGAGGAGCGCACCACCGCCTCGTGCACGTCCGGCAGTTGCCGCTCGGACACGCACAGCCCGTTGCCGCGCACGCTGGCGAGGAAGAGCGCCTGGGCCAGGAGGCCGAAGAGCAGACCGGCGACGCCGTAGAAGATGCCCACGATGCTGACCACCAGCGCCAGCCAGACGAGCGAGGAGAACACAACGGCAATCCCGAAGAGCTGGCGCTCGCGGGGTGCCCGCAGGCTCTCGTCGAAGCTGCCTGCCGGCGGGATCGCCGGCGCGCGCGGCGCCGTCGTTCGCGGCAGGCTGGCCGCCGCCGGCGCGACGGCCGCTGCGTGGGGTTCGGGCGGCGCCGGCGGCGAGCCGCCGGCCTCGGTGGGCACTGCGCCGGGTCGCGTCGTGCCGCAGCGACAGGTGACCACTCGCATCGGCACTCGTCGCCCGCACTGCGGGCAGGTCCAGCCGATGCTGCTCGCTGAAAGGTCCGTCATGCCCCCCTCCTTCGCGCGACTCGGCGGGCTAGCGTATCGCAACGATACGGGAACCGCCGCGCACGGTGGGGAAGGAGTGGGACGGCCGCCGCGCCGCTATTTCGCCGGGAGGATCTCCAGCAACCAGGACTGGTCGCCCCAGGCGAGGCTCAGGCTGGCGCCGTCCTTCGCGGGCGTGAGCGTCATCGTGAACAGGTCGACCGGCGTCTCCGCCGGCGCTCCCTTCGTCATCGCCGCGCGCAGGACCTCCCTGTCGGCCACGTTCTGGTACCCGTCGAGGCGCGGCCAGATCTCGTTCGCCTGCGCCGCGGGCGCCTGCGCCCAGATCTTGCCGAGCGCGATGCCCGGGTCGGAGTTCAGCACCAGCGACCAGGCGCCGGTCTCTGGAGCGTGAACGTAGAGGCTGTACTTGCCGGCCGGCACCTTCCTGCCGCCGATGCTGACGTCGCCCTCGCTGGTGAAGGTCGTCACCTGATTCTCGCCCGCGCGCCAGATGCGGTCCGCGGGCAGCTGCTTCAGCAGGTCCGCGAGAGCGCGGCCCTTCAGTTGTGGGCGTCCGTAGTCGATCGCCACCCGCTTGCCGCCCACGGCGGCCGACACCGTCTCCCGATCCGCGCGCTGGCCCTGGGCCAGGGCGACGCCGCACCAGGCCAGCGTGGCCACGCCGAACGCGAGTCTCCTGTTCATGTCCCTGAAGCTCCTTTTCCGAGGCACCCCGAACAAGGTTAACCGCAACCCGCGGCGCGGGGGTGACAATGCGCTCCTCGGCCGGGAGGGAGGAGACATGCAAGAGGGCGCGCGCGGGACGATCGCGCTGATCGCGCACGACAACTGCAAGCACGACCTCGTGAGCTGGGCGCTCGCGCACCGCGAGGCCTTGTCGGCGCATGCCCTGGTGGCGACCGGCACGACGGCTCGCGTCGTGTCGGAAGCCACCGGCCTGCCGGTGGCGGCCCTGCTCTCCGGCCCCCTCGGCGGCGACCAGCAGGCGGGCGCGCGCATCGCGGAGGGGGGTGTCGACGCGATGATCTTCTTCTGGGACCCCCTGGAGGCCCAGCCGCACGACCCGGACGTGAAGGCCCTGCTGCGGCTGGCCGTGCTGTACGACCTGCCGACGGCGTGCAACCGCGCGACCGCGGACCTGCTGGTGTCGGCTCCCGGGTTCGCGACGCCGCGTGAGCGGCGCCGGCCCGCGCTGGGCCGCGACGACCGCTTCGGGCCGGATCGCCGGCTGCCCGGTCCCTAGACCTGCTCGAGGGTCTTTCGCAGCAGCTCGTTGACGAGCTGCGGGTTCGCCTTGCCGCCGCTCTTGCGCATCACCTGGCCGACGAGCCAGCCGAGCGTGCTCTGCTTGCCGGCCCGGTAGGCGGCCACCTGCTGCGGGCTGGCGGCGATCACCTCGGCGATCACGGCCCCGAGCGCCCCCGCATCGGAGACCTGCGCGAGCCCCTCCCGCTCCACGATCGCTGGCGCCGGCTCGCCGCTCGCCCACATCGTCTCGAACACCTGCTTCGCGGTGCTGCCGTTGATCGTGCCCTGGGCCACCAGCCGGATCAGCTCGCCGAGCCGCTCCGGTGGCACCGGGCCCGCGGCGAGCGGCCGCGGGTCGTCCTTGCGTTTGCGCAGCACGTCGGTCATCACCCAGTTGGAGGCCGCCTTGGCGTCCCCGCAGGCACGGGCCACGGCTTCGAAGTAGTCGGCCACCTCGGGCTCCTGCGTCAGCACGTCGGCGTCGTACTCGGGCAGGCCCAGCTCGCGCACGAAACGCCGCCGGCGCGCCGCCGGCAGCTCGGGCAGCGAGTCGCGCACCTCGGCGACCCAGGCTTCGCTCACGAGCAGCGGCGGCAGGTCGGGCTCGGGGAAATAACGGTAGTCGTGCGCGTCCTCCTTCCCGCGCATGGCGGCGGTCTCGCCGCGATCGGCGTCGAAGAGGCGTGTCTCCTGCACCACCGGCCGGCCGCAGTCGAGCAGCTCGGCCTGGCGCAGGATCTCGTGCTCCAGCGCGCGCGCGACGTTGCGGAAGGAGTTGAGGTTCTTGATCTCGGCGCGGGTGCCGAGGACCGGCTCGCCGCGCGGCCGCAGCGAGACGTTGGCGTCGCAGCGCAGCGAGCCCTTCTCCATGTCGCAGTCCGAGACGCCCGCGTGGACGAGCAGCGCCCGCAGCGCCGTCAGGTAGGCGTGCGCCTCCTCGGGGCCGCGCAGGTCGGGCCGCGTCACGATCTCGATCAGCGGGACGCCCGCGCGGTTGAAGTCGACGCCGCTCTTCTCGCGCGTCCAGGCGAAGCCCTCGTGGAGCAGCTTGCCCGCGTCCTCCTCCATGTGGATGCGCTCGAGGCCGATCGCTCGCGAGCCGGGAAGCTCGACACGCCCGCCGCGCGCGAGCGGCAGCGCGTACTGGGAGATCTGGTAGCCCTTCGGCAGGTCGGGGTAGAAGTAGTTCTTGCGCTCGAAGACGGAGCGCGCCTGCACCTCGCACTCCGTCGCGAGCGCCGCTCGCAGCGCGAGGCTCACGGCCTGGCGCGAGAGCACGGGCAGCGCGCCGGGCAGGCCCAGGCAGACCGGGCAGATGTTGGTGTTCGGCGCGTCGCCGAAGCGGTTCGGGCAGCCGCAGAAGAGCTTGGTCCGCGTCTTCAGCTGGCAGTGGACCTCGAGCCCGATCACGGGCTCCCAGCGACTGGCGACGCTCTCCACGCGGGCCGTGGCCATGACGCGCGATTGTATAGTCGCCGGCGTGATCGGCGAGCTGCTGCTGGCCGCAGCGGGCCTGCTCTGGCTCGGCTTCGGGATCGCCGTGCGGGGCTCGGCGCGCCGTCTGCGCCCGCTGCCGGAGCACGATCCGGCCCACGACCGCGACGCGCCGCCGCTCGTCAGCGTGGTGCTGGCGGTGCGCAACGAGGCGGAGCACATCGAGCGCACCGTGCGCCACCTGTTCGCTCAGCGCGCGACCACGCTGGAGATCGTGGTGGCCGACGACCGCTCCGACGACGCCACGCCCGCCGTGCTGGCGCGGCTCCAGCAGGAGTGGCCGCACCTGCGCGTGGTGCGCATCGAGTCGCTGCCCGACGGCTGGCTCGGCAAGTGCCACGCGCTGCACGAGGGCGCGCGCCAGGCCACGGCGGACTGGCTGCTGTTCGTCGACGGCGACGTCTGGCTGCGCGACGACGTCGTGCGCCGGGCGGTCGAGGCGGCGGGGGACCTGCACGTGGCTCACCTGGCGCTCACGCCCGACGTGCGTCCGGTCGACGGCCGCGCGCCGAGCTTCGCGTTCCAGGCCTGCCTGATCCCGCTGCAGGCGCTGCTCGGGCTGGCGATCGACCGCGCCAATCGTGACCACCCGCGCGGCTTCGCCGGCATCGGCGCCTTCAACATGATCCGCGCGGACGTCTACCGGGGCTTCGGCGGGCACCACGCGATCCGCATGGACGTCGCCGACGACATGAAGCTCGGGCTGCTGGTGCGGCGCGCCGGCCAGCGCACCCGCGTGTTCCTGGGCGGCGAGGACGCGCACTGCCCGTGGGCGGTGGACGTGCGCGGCATCGTGCGGGTGCTGGAGAAGAACAACTTCGCCGCCGTCGAGTACCGCACCGGCCGCGCCGTCGCGGCAACCCTGGGGGCGGCGACGCTCTGGCTGGCTGGCGTCCTGGGGCCGTTCTCGGGCGGCCCGGGCGGGCTGCTCGCGGGGCTCGGGCTGCTCTCGCTCTCTGCGGGCGGGATCGCCATCGCGCGCGCGGACCGCTTCTCGCCCCTGGCGGGCCTGCTCATGCCGCTGATGCTCTCGTTCGGCGCCGTCACGCTGTGGAACTCGGTGCTGGCCACCCTGCGCCAGGGCGGCATCCGCTGGCGCGGCACCTTCTACCCGCTCGAGGCGCTGCGCCGCGGCGCGCTGCCGTTCCTCTGACGGCTCCGAGGCCTTCCTCGCCACGGCCGGCCTCGCGTGGACGATCCTGGATTAGATTGCGCAATCCGACGCGCGCGTGACGACGGCTCCCCCCGCCGATGGAGCGAAGGAGGCAGTGAGTCGATGAGAGAGCGGACGACGGCGCCGGCCGGGTCGCTGGCGCTGGGCGCGGGGCATTAACCTAGGCGCGATGCTCACCAGGGCCGAGCTCGTACGGCTGTTCGCCTACAACGACTGGGCAAATCACCGCGCGCTGCGGGGAGCGGCGACGCTCGGCCTCGACGAGTTCCGCCGCGACCTGGGCTCGAGCCACGGCGGCGTGCGCGGCACGCTCGCGCACATGCTGTGGGCCGAGTGGATCTGGCTCGAGCGCTTCAAGGGCGTCTCGCCGACGCAGCGCATCGACGAGAGCGAGTTCCCCGACGTGATGGCGCTGCGCGAGCGCTGGCGGGCGCTCGAGGCCAACCGCGACGCCTGGCTCGAAGCGCTGCGCGAGCGCGACGTGGCGTCGATCGTGCGCTACCGCGGCACCGACGGCAAGCGCGCGTACGTGGCGCCGCTCGGCGAGCTGGTGCAGCACGTGGTGAACCACTCGACGCAGCACCGCGGCCAGGTCGTCGGCCTGCTGCGCCAGCTCGGGGCCAAGCCGCCCACCACGGACCTCGTCGTCTACGACCGCGAGCGCGCGGGCCGTGCGCCGCGCAAGCCGCGTCAGGCGTGATCGCGCGCGCGCTGATCGTCGGCGCGGGCGGCTTTCTCGGGTCGATCTGCCGCTACCTGGCGGGCGGGCTCGTGTACCGCGTGCTGCCGGAGTCGTTCCCCTGGGGCACGCTCGTCGTCAACGTCTCGGGCTGCGGGGCCATCGGCTTCCTGGCCGTGCTGGCCGACGAGCGCATGGCGCTCTCGCCGGAAGCGCGCCTGTTCCTGATGATCGGCGTGCTGGGCGGGTACACCACCTTTTCGAGCTTCGGGCTCGAGACCTTCAACCTGCTGCGGGACGGCGGCTTCCTGCCCGCCGCGCTCAACGCCATCGGCCAGCTCGCGCTCGGCCTGCTGGCGGTGTGGCTCGGGGCCGCGCTCGCGAGGAGCCTCGCATGACCCTTCCGCGCGACGGCCAGCTGCTGCGCGTCTTCATTGGCGAGTCGGACCGGCACCAGGGCAAGCCGCTCTACGAGGCGATCGTGCTGGCCGCGCGCGAGCACGGCCTGGCCGGGGCCACCGTGTTCCGCGGCATGGAGGGCTTCGGGGCCCACTCGCGCATCCACACGACGCGCATCCTGCGGCTGTCCGAGGACCTGCCGATCGTGGTCGAGATCGTGGACACGGAGGAGAAGATCCAGGCCTTCCTGCCGGTGCTCGACGGCATGGTCCACGAGGGCCTGGCCACCGTCGAGAAGGCGACGGTGATCTTCTACCGGGCGGGCCAGCCGACCGGCTGAACGCGCCCGCTCGCTCGAGGACCTCGCAAGAAGCCGCCGCCGGGCGGGGACGCGGCTGGCGCGCTGGAGCCGGGCGCGAGCCTCGAGAGCCGCCTCGCGCTGGCTGCCGGCGCTCAGCGCGCCGGGGCCGCGAACACCTTGCCGCCCTTCATCACGAAGACGACCTTCTCGGTGGCGTGGATGTCGCTCGTCGGATCGCCGGCGACGGCGATCACGTCGGCCTGCTTGCCGGCCTCGAGCGTGCCGACGCTCTTCTCGACGCCCAGCAGCGTGGCGGCGCCGGAGCTGGCCGCGCGCAGGGCGGCCGCCGGCGTCATGCCGTGCTGCGCCAGCAGGGCGAACTCCTCGGCGTTGCGGCCGTGCGGGCTGACCGCGGAGTCGGTGCCGAAGGCGATGCGCACGCCGAGCTCGATCGCCTTGCGCACGACCGCGCTGTGGGAGTCCGCCGCGGCCTTCGCCTTGCGCGCGATCTCTGGCGGGTAGTTGCGCGAGCGCCGGCCGCTGTACTCGGCCGCCATCAGCGTCGGCACCAGCCAGGTGCCGCGCTCCTTCATCAGGCGCAGCGCCTCGTCGTCGAGGAAGGAGCCGTGCTCGATCGAGTCGATGCCCGCGCGGATCGCGACCTTGGCGCCGGCCGCTCCATGGGCGTGCGCCGCGGCGCGATGCCCCAGCCGGTGCGTCTCGTCGACGAGGGCGTCCATCTCGGCCTGGGTCAGCTGCGGGGTGTCGACCGCGTCGCCCAGCGAGAGGACGCCTCCGGTCGCGCAGACCTTGATCACGTCGGCCCCGTACTTGAGCTGCATGCGGACGGCGTCGCGGAACTGATCGGGGCCGGCGGCGATGCCGTCCATCAGCCCCGACTCGCGCCCGAACAGCATGTAGGGGAAGCCCGAGAGGTCGCAATGGCCGCCGCGCGCGCCGAGCGCGTGGCCGGCCGCCAGGATCCGCGGGCCGGGCACGACTCCCGCGGCGATCGCGTCGCGCAGGCCGATGTCGATCCAGTCGCTGGCGCCCAGGTTCCGGATCGTCGTGAAGCCGGCGGCGAGGGTTCTGCGCGCCAGCTCGGCGGCGCGGATCGACTGCTCCGGCACCGTGCGCCGCAGCTCGTTCACGGTGTCCACGTACCAGTTGTCGCCGGACTCGCCCGTGACGTGGACGTGCGAGTCGATGAAGCCCGGCAGCAGCGTGGCGTCCCCGAGATCGATCACGCGGGCGCCCGCCGGCAGCGCGACCCCCGCGCCGACAGCCTTGATCGTGGAGCCCTCCACCACCAGCACGGCGTCGCGCTCCACCGCGTCGCCGCCGCCGCCGAAGAGCCGGGCGGCCTTCAGGACGACCACGTCGGGCCTCGGCGCCGGGGCTTGCGCGAACGTGGACGAGGCGAGACAGGCGAACGCGAGCACGGCCTTCGCGTGGAACCGCAAGGGCACCTCCCTCAAATCGGGAACCGGACCGCGCTTTATCCCAGAAGGTGTCGGCCGCGTCAACCGGCAGGGGCGCCGGGGCAGCAGGAGGGGCCGGAAAGACGGCGACGGCGGGACGGCTTTCAGGGGCCGCCTCCGCCGTCGGGGAGTCGCTGTCGACGGTCTACTTCTTGACCTTGTGGTCGTGCACCTTCGCCAGCATGTCGGACTTGATGTCGGCCGCCTTGTGGCACTTGGCCGTGCAGCTCGCCATCGCCGGCTTGTCGACCAGGCCGGCGTCCTTGGCCTTGGCCGGGTCCTTCATCACGGACAGCTTCATGTAGTCCGCGCCGTTGCCGTGGCAGGTCTCGCATTCCACCTTTTCCTTGGCGGTCGCGTGCTTGCTGGCGCCCCAGGACGCGAACTGGACCTTGTGGCACATCTTGGCGCACTTCTCCGCGCCGACGGCCGCGTGATCCGCCGCGAAGAGGCGGCCCGTGAGCAGCACGGGCAGCGCGACGACGGCCAGGAGTGCGATCAGCTTCTTCATGAAAATCCCCCTCGCGGCGCACGGAGGCGCCGCAGCGGCCCCTAGTCGACCGAAACGCGCAGGAACGGTCAATGATGCGAAGGGTTCAGGCGATCTCCAGCCAGGAGAACCAGACCGGGTGGTTCTGCTTGTACCACTCCAGCACCTGGCGGATCACGCGCTGCTTCGCGCCGGGCATCACGTCGTCGGGGATGCGGTCGAAGTGCACCAGGATCGTGTCGTTGTGGTACTCGATCGCCTGCGAGCAGAGCGTCTGCAGCTCGTTGCGGATGCGGCCCGAGTCGGAGATCTTGACCGCGCGGGAGCGGTAGTCCTCGCCGGCGATGAAGCGCTCGAGCAGGGGGCTGAAGATGAGCCGCGTCTGTGCCAGCGGTTCCAGGAAGCGGAAGACGAAGCGCACCACCACGCGCGCGCCGCGCGCGGCGAGCTGGGTGGTGACGGCGTAGGTGTCGTCCGCCAGGCGTTCCACGCCCGGCAGGCCGGTGTAGGGATCGGAGCCGATGTAGCCGCTCGCCGCCAGCACGCGCCAGCTCTTCTCCGGAAAGAAGTCGTCGGCGCGGATGACGCGTTCGCCGCGCGGGAGGTTGGCCGTGACCAGCTCGCGCAGGCAGCCGCGGTAGTAGTCGACCCGGTCCGGGCCGGGAGGCGTCTCGCCGAGCAGGCGCCCGAGGTCGGATGCGAAGCCGGGCGAATCCGGGTCCAGCCGCATCAGCTGGTACTCGTCCTCCATCGGTCGTTCGAACCTGGGCGAGTAGAGCGCCATCGAAACGTCGACGTCGAGCGCGTCGCTCAGGCTCGCGGCCTGCAGCGCCTCGGCCGAGGCGGCGTAGCCGTCGCAGAGGAAGACGTGGGGGGCGTCCGCCTCGTCCCGCCAGCTGCCCACCAGGTACGTCGGCGCGTAGGTGCCGGAGTCGTTGAACGCCGGCAGTCCGCTCGGGCAGGTCCAGCCGTCCTCCACCAGGTGCACGCCGAGCCCCCGCCATTCCTCCCACAGGCGCGAGAGCCGGGTGGCGCGGCTCTTGCCGCCGAGCGTCCAGACGTGAACGTGCTCGCGGCGGATGCCCGGCAGCGCCAGCTCGATCGCCTCCAGCAGCTTGCTGCGCGGCGACAGCAGGTCGACGTGGATCGAGCGCTCCCGCGCCTTGCGCGCGACCGAGCGCGGCACCGTGAGCGACCCCATGTAGGCCTCGTAGGGCCGCGTCACCACCAGCGGCTGGTCGAAGAGGTGGATCACGGCCATCGGCCCGACCTGCTCGCCCTTCGCGAAGCGCGAGGTGCACTCGAGCGTGTCGATGGCCGCGCCCCAGATGGTGATGCCCTTCTCGCGCATCTTCTTGTAGAAGCCGTGCCAGCCGTAGCTCGGGTCGTTCAGCAGGCGGTGCACGCGCGAGTCGACGAACTTCGCGACCTCGGGCCGCGCGTAGACGCGCCCGAAGCCGAGCAGCGGGTTGGCGCCCATCTCGGGGGTCTCGCCCGCCTTCGGCATCAGGCCCTCGCCCAGGCACACCATGATCGCGTGGTTCTCCGGCAGCTTGCGGCTGAAGTGCCAGAGCGCCTCGCTGGTGACGTAGGCGGAGATCGCGTCCGCGTCCTTCTTGACCTGGTTGAGCGTCTGCTTGTCCGCGTCCTTGCCCTCGCCCATGCGCGCGAAGAGGCGGGTGCCGAGCGCGGTGACGGCCGCCGTCATCGCGAGGCAGCGCCGGATGTCCGGACCCACGAAGTCGAAGGCGTCGTAGTCGGCCTCGCCGCCGCTGACCCACTCGACCTGCACGTCCTCCAGCCAGAGGTGGAACCGCAGCAGCAGCGGCCGCGTGTCGAACGACCACTGCGCCACCATGTCCCGCTTGCTCGGCTTCGCCAAAGGCCCTCCTCGCTGTCGCCGGTCCGCCGAAGGCGAACGCTATCATCGCTGCGGTCCCCGGCGTTGACGAGGCGCGCCCGCAGCCCCTAACGTCAGCACGCGCATGCCCACGACCGCCACCGCGCCGCAGGTGCTCGACGGCAAGTACCGGCTGGAGCAGGTTCTCGGCCGCGGGGGCATGGGCGTCGTGCGCAGGGCGATCCACCTCGGCACCACCCGCACGGTGGCCGTCAAGTTGATCGCGCCGCGCTTCGGCGCCGACGCGGAGTTCCTCGAGCGTTTCCGGCGCGAGGCGGCCGCCGCCGGGCGGCTGCGGCACCCGAACGTCGTGGACGTCACGGACTTCGGCTTCGCGGAGACGTCCTCGGGGCCGGTCGCCTACCTCGTGATGGAGTACCTGGACGGCTGCTCGCTCGAGGAGGTGCTGCGCCAGGAGGCGCGGCTGCCCGCGCGCTTCGTGGCCGACGTGATGGAGCAGGTGGCCTCGGCCGTGTCGGAGGCCCACGCGAACGGCATCGTCCACCGCGATCTCAAGCCGAGCAATCTCTGGCTCGAGCCGGACCGCCGCGGCGGCTACAACGTCAAGGTGCTGGACTTCGGCCTGGCGAAACTGGCGGATCCGCCGGCGCCCGGCGTCACGCCGACCGCCGCCCCGGCCGTTTCGCAGCCGGCCGGGGAGGGGACGCTCCGGTACCAGCCGCCGGCCGGGGTCCAGGACGACGCGGACCCGCGGTCGATGGCGCCCGGCGGCCCTGCGGCGCTCGAAGCGGCAGCCGCGCTGCCCCTGGAGGAACAGGACACGCGGCTGCGGCCCGATCCTCCCGCCTCCGCGGCCGACGCCGGTGCGACGAGCGGCGCGAGCACGCTCACGCGCGTCGGATCGACGCTCGGCACGCCGCTCTACATGTCACCCGAGCAGTGCCGCGGCGGCGCGGTGGACGCACGCACGGACGTCTACAGCATGGGCGTGATCGCGTTCCGCATGCTGGCCGGGCGCGCGCCATTCGAGGGCAGCGAGATCGAGATCATTCGCGGCCACCTGGGAGCGGCCGCGCCGGAGCTGCGCTCGCTGGCGGGCTCCGTGCCGCGCGGCGTGTCCGACCTGGTGATGTCCGCGCTGGCCAAGGAGCCGGCCTCGCGGCCGCAGACGGCCGCGGCCTTCGCGGCGGCCCTCTCGGCGCGGGCCGAAGGGGCCGCCAGCATCCTGCAGCAGATGCTCGCGCTCTACGTCGGCCACTTCGGGCCGATCCTCCGGCTGATGGCGCTCTCGCTCGCACCCTTCGTCTGCCTCAGCGTGCTGCTCGGGCTCGCCGCGGCCACCGGTCTCGTCGGCGGGAACCTGCAGGGCCTGCTGATGCTGGCGCTGATGCTGGAGTTCCTCGGCGGGCTGATGTTCGCGACGCCCCTGTATTGCCCGGTCGTGGCGCAGCTCCTGATCGCGCCGCTGCGGCCGGTGCGCCTGCGCCCGCTGCTGCGCGCGTTTCGTTCGCGCCTCGCGCCCTACGCCGCGATCTTCAAGCCGGTGCTGGCCTTCATCGTCTACATCCTGGTGGCCTCCGCCATCTCCGCGCTGCTGCGTGGCTGGCTGCGGTCGCGCTCGCGCCCCGAGCGGATGGCCTTCGCGTTCGTCGCCGTGGGCCTGCCGATCCTGCTCTATCTCGCTTGGTTCCTTCGCCACGGGGCCGCCCTGCGCTTCTCGGGGATGATCGTGCTGATGGAGGGCCTCGGAACGCGGGAGGCGCTCGAGCGCTCGCGCCAACTGGTCGACCGCACACGACGGGCCCTGTCCGGGTTCGAGATGGCGTTCCGCGTCGTGACGCTGCCGATGGTGGCCTTGGGCGGGGTCTTGGGCTGGCTCGTCACGCGCGGCGGCGACTCCGACGTCCGAGTGACCATCGCGCTACTGTCGGCCCCGCTGTGGTGCCTGCCGCTGGCGGTCGCGTTGCCGCTGCCGCTCGTCGGCTCGGCGCTGCTGTACTTCAAGGCCCGCCAGGCCCTGGGCGAGCCGCTCACGGACGTGCTGGCCGACTTCGAGCGGCGCGCGCTGCCGCCCGAGGCGCGCCCGCTGGCGCTCGGCGAGCGCATCCGAATCGACGCCTCGACGCGCGGCTGAGGCTGGACCCGCGTCGGCAAAGGAGAGCCATGACGGACCAGACGACGCGCCCGATCGATCTCCGCTCCGACACCGTCACCCGGCCCACCGCGGCGATGCGCCGCGCGATGGCCGAAGCCGAGGTAGGGGACGACGTCTACGGCGAGGACCCCACGGTCAACCGGCTGGAGGAGGTGGCGGCCGAGCGGCTCGGCTTCGAGGCCTCGCTGTTCCTGCCCTCCGGCACCATGGGGAACGCCATCGGCATCCGGCTGCTGACCGAGCCGGGCGAGGAGGTGCTCGCCGACGAGCGCAGCCACGTGATCCAGTACGAGCTGGCGGGGATGGCGGTGCTCTCGGGCGTGATGCCGCGCGTCGTGCGTACCGAGGACGGCAAGCTGACGCCCGCGCTGATCCAGGCCTCGCTGCGGCCGTCGGCCTACTACCGCTCCGACCTGGCGGCCGTCGTGCTCGAGAACACCCACAACCTGGCTGGCGGCAGCCTGATGAGCGTCGAGGAGATGCGCGCGGCGATCGACGCGGCCCACGAGGCCCGCCTCGGCGTGCACGTGGACGGCGCGCGGCTGTGGAACGCTGCGGTGGCGCTGGACGTCGCCCCCGAGCGCCTGGTCGAGGGCGCCGACACCGTGATGGTCGACCTGTCGAAGGGCCTCGGCTGCCCGGTGGGGGGGCTGATCGCCTCCTCTCGCGAGCGGATCGGGCGCGCGCGCCGGCTGCGCAAGCTGCTGGGCGGCGGCATGCGCCAGGTCGGCGTGCTGGCCGCGGCCGGGCTCGTCGCCCTCGACACGATGGTCGAGCGGCTCGCCGAGGATCACGCCCACGCGCGGCTGCTGGCCCAGTCGCTCGCCGGCTGCGCGGGCGTGCGCGTGCGGCCGGCGCCGACGAACATCGTGGTGGCCTCGCTCGACGCGCGCGACGCCGCGGCGGTGGCGGCCGAGCTGCGCGAGCGCGGGGTGCTCGCCTCGCCGATGGACGCCCGCACGCTGCGACTCGTCACGCACTACGACGTGTCGCGAGCGGACTGCGAACGCGCGGCCACCGCCCTGCGCGCGGTGCTGGGGGACTAGGAGAGCGAGCGCACCAGGCCGGCGTGCGCGTACGGGATCACGACCTCCGACAGCAGCATGCCGTCGCGCTCGATCGTCGCGACGCCGGCCGCGATCGCGGCGCGCACGGCTCCCACCTCGCCCGTCAGCACCACCATGCCCTTGGCCCCGGGCTGCTGGCGCGCCTCGATCAGCGTCACGGCAGCGGCCTTGGCGGCCGCGTCGGCGGCGTAGATCGCCGAGGCGACCTCCTTCGTCTCGATCAAGCCCACGGCTTCGAGCCGCTCGACCTTGACGCGCCCCCTGATCGCCGCGGGCAGCTGGGGGTGGACGTTCTGGATCGTGAAGTGGTCGACGACGCTGGCGCCCGCCAGCTCGCGCCCGGCGCGCATCGACGACTCGACGTCGGCCAGCCGGCCGCCGATCATCACCAGCAGCTTGCCGCGCGGGACGGCCGTCACCATCAGCGCCTCGACGTCCGCCTTCTTCAGCATGGCGTCGAGCGCCTCGTAGCCCTTCGCGAGGGAGCTCGTCTCGAGGAAGCCGATCGAGGGTCCGACCACGGCGTCGGCGGGCATGGCGGTCGCGGCGAGCCTATGCCGCGGCCGAAGCCACGGTCAAGGTCGGCGGCTGCGCACGGTTCGGGGCCGCGCGAGCCTCGCGCGTAGAATCGCCGTCGATGGCGTGCCGGATCGTCCCCACGTGAGCCGGGTCCCGCCGGCTGCGGCCGGCCTGCCCCTCGAACCAGGACCGGCGGAAACGCGCGCGCTGACCGAAGCCGTGCTGCGCTTCGTCGAGGCGGAGCTCGCCTCTTTCGAGAGCCGCCCCGCGCACGACCTCGGGGGCGTCGAAGACGCCGTTCGCGCGATCGAGGAGCCCGCCCCCGAGTGGGGCGCGCCGATCCAGGAGCTGCTGCCGCCGCTCGGGGCGGCCGTCGCCAAGTCCTACCTCACGCCCGGGCCCGGCTACCTCGCCTACATCCCGGGCGGCGGCCTCTACTCCGCGGCTCTCGCGGACTTCGTGGCCTGCGCCGTCAACCGCTACACCGGCGTGCGGCAGGCGGCTCCGGCGCTGGTGCGGCTCGAGGAGGTCGCGATCGGCTGGCTCGCCGGGTTGATGGGCTATCCCGCGTCGGCCGGCGGCATCCTCACCTCGGGCGGGTCGCTCTCGAACCTGGCGGCGATCGTGACCGCGCGCGAGGCCCGGCTGGGCGACGCCATCGCGACGGGCGTGCTCTACGTGTCGAGCGAGACCCACCACTCGGTGGCCAAGGCGGCCCGCATCGCCGGCCTGCGCTCCGCGCAGGTCCGGGCGGTGGCGGTGGACGAGCGCTTCCGCATGCGGCCCGACGCGCTGGCGCTGGCGATCCGTGACGACGCTGCGGCCGGCCGGCGGCCGTTCCTGGTGGTGCCGAGCGTCGGCACCACCAACACCGGCGCCGTCGACCCGCTGCCCGAGATCCTCGAGGTCGCGCGCGCCCACGCGCTCTGGGTCCATTGCGACGCCGCCTACGGCGGCTTCTTCCGCCTGGCGCCGGGCGGCGCTTCGCTGATGCCGGGCATCGAGGAGTGCGACTCGATCACGCTCGACCCGCACAAGGGCCTGTTCCTGCCGTACGGGACGGGCTGCCTGCTGGTGCGCGACCGCGGCGCGCTGCTCCGCGCGCACGCCCTCGGCGCCGACTACCTGCAGGACGTCGGCGCCGGCGAGCCGAGCTTCGCCGACCTCTCGCCGGAGCTGTCGCGCGACTTCCGGGGGCTGCGCCTGTGGCTGCCGCTGAAGCTGCACGGCGTCGCCGCCTTCCGCGAGGCGCTCGGCGAGAAACGCGCGCTGGCGCTGCTCGCGCACGAGGCGCTCGCGGCCGAGCCGGAGCTGTTCGAGATCCTCGATCCGCCCCAGCTCTCGGTCGTCGCCTTCGCGCTGCGCGGCGCGGACGACGCCGCCAGCGCGGAGCTGTTGCGGCGCGTGAACGCGCGCGGACGCGTGTTCCTGTCGAGCACCAGGCTGCACGGGCGCCACGCGCTGCGCATCTGCGTGCTCAGCTTCCGTACCCATGCCGAGCGGGTGCTCGACGCCGTGGCGGGGCTGGTCGAGGAGGCGCGCGCGCTGCGCGCGGAGCGGACCTGAAGCGGGACCTGCGCGCGCTGGCCGACGAGGCCCACGATCTGCTCGTCGTGGGGGGCGGCTACTACGGCGCCTGCGCGGTGCGCGACGCCGCCCAGCGCGGCCTGAAAGCCGCGCTCGTCGAGCGCGCCGACTTCTGCTCCGGCACGTCCTGGAACAGCCTGAAGACGATCCACGGCGGGCTGCGCCACCTGCAGCGGCTGGAGCTGGCGCTGCTCCGCGAGTCGGTGCGCGAGCGGCGGGCGCTGCTGCGCATCGCGCCGGGCCTGCTGCGGCCGCTGCCGTTCCTGGTTCCGGCTTACGGCCACGGGCCGAAGGGACGCGAGGCGCTGGCGTTCGGCCTCGCGCTCAACGATCTGCTGGCCGGCGATCGCAACCAGGGCGTTCCTGCCGAGCTGGCGATCCCGGCGGGGCGCATGCTCTCGCCGGCCGAGGTGATCGAGCGCGCGCCGGGGGTGGCGCGCGAGGGGCTCACGGGCGGCGCTTTGTGGTGGGACGCGCAGGCGATTTCCAGCGAGCGCCTGCTGCTCGCCTTCCTGCGCGCCGCGCACGCGGACGGCGCCCGCCTGGCCAACCACGCCGAGGCGACCTCGCTGCTGCGCGATCAGGGCCGGGTCGTCGGCGCCCTCGTGCGGGACGCCGAGAGCGGCGAGGCCTTCGAGGTGCGGGCGCGCGTGGTGCTGAACGCCGCCGGGCCCGGCGTCGACGCGCTCGTCGCCAGCTCCGGCATCCGGCGGTCCGAGGTGCCCCTGCTCTGCGCCTTCAACCTCGTGCTGCGGCGCCCGGTCGTGCGGGAGCTGGCGATCGGCGCCTCGTCCGAGGGCCGCTTCCTGTTCCTGGTGCCCTGGCGCGACCGCGCGATGCTCGGCACCGCCTATGGAACGCCCGGCCCCGCCGGCTCGGACGCGCTCGTCGAGGGCTTCTTCGAGGAGGCGCGCCGGGCGTTCCCCTGGGCCGGCCTGGTGCGCGACGACGTCTGCCTGGTCCACCAGGGGCGCGTGCCGGGCCAGGGCGACGCGCTGTGGTCGCACTCGCTGGTCGTCGATCACGAGCGCGAGGACGGCGTGTCCGGGCTGGTGTCGCTGCTCGGCGCCAAGCTGACGACCGCGCGCGCCGTCGCCGAGCGAGCGATCGATCTCGTCTGCGCGCGGCTGGGCCGGACCGCGGCAGGACGCAGCGGCGAGGCGCCGCTCGCGCACGCGCGGCCGCTGACGTCGCCGCTGGCGGAGGCGGCCCGCCAGGCGGCCCGTGACGAGATGGCGCTGCACCTCGACGACGCGCTGCTGCGGCGGCTGGACCTCGGCACCGCCGGCCGGCCCTCGCCGGGCGACGTCGAGACGGTCGAGACGGTGCTGGCGGCCGAGCTGGGCTGGGGCGAGGCCGCGCTCGCGGCCGAGCGGCGGCGGCTGGAGGGGGCGCTGCGGGCCGCCCGCGCGCGGTGAGCCCGGCCGACCTTAGAATCCGCCCGGCGAGCGCCTCCCTCGAGGCGCGGCGCCGGAGGTCAGGGCGGTGACAGAGCCAGAGGACGAGCCGACCCTCGTCCCGAACCCCAGCGCGCTGGACCGGTCCATTCGCGCGCTGATGAGCGTGGTCGACGACCTCACCGTCTCGCTCGACGAGGCGGGCGTCCTGCGAGCCACCCTCGAGCACGTGGTCGAGGCGCTCGGGGCCGCCGGAGGAGCCACCTACATGCCCGGCCCCGACGACGCGCCCGTCGTCGTCGCGCTGTGCGGCGCGCCGGCGCCCGATCCGGAGGAGCTGGCCGACCTCGTGCGGATGGCGGTGCAGTGGGAGCGCCCCGTGCATCGCGATCTCGCGGGAGCCGGCTGGGCGGCCGCCACGCCGCTGGTGGCTAAGGAGCGCGTGCTCGGCGCGATGGCGCTCCACGATCCGGCCCGCGGGCGCCCGCCCGACCGCGAGCTGCTGCGCGCGCTGGGCATGCAGGTCGGCATGGGCGTCGAGAACGCGCGCCTGTACGCCGAGCTGCGCGCCGGCGCCGCCCGCATCGAGGTGCTCGGGCGCATCGGCCGCACGCTGATCGCCAGCCTGGACATCAAGAAGGCCGTCGGCGAGCTGGCGCGCGAGCTGTCCGCGATCCACCCGTTCGACCGCCTGGCGTGCGCGTTCGTCAACGACACCGGCGACTATCTCGAGGTGATCGCTCACCCCGCCGAGGAGGGCTGGGGCCTGGGCGGCGTGCTGCCCGTGGTGGGCAGCGGCCCCGGTTTCTGCGTGCTGAACGAGCGGCCGGTGGTGGAGCGCGACCTGCTGAAGAACCACCGCTTCATCGAGGACATGCGCCTGCTGGAGGAGGGCATCCGCAGCTACCTGCTGCTGCCCTTGCAGACGCGCGGGCGCGCCATCGGCGCGCTCTGCCTCGCCTCGCGCCGCGAGGACGCCTTCGACGACGCGCTGCTCGCTCGCCTGCAGCCGCTGACGGCAGCGGCCGCGCTGGCGCTCGACAACCTGCGGCTGCTGCAGAAGACCAAGGAGCAGTCGGTCACCGACGACCTGACGCCGCTCTACAACGCGCGCTTCTTCCAGCAGATGCTCGAGCGCGAGATGAAGCTCGCCGACCGCTACAAGCTGCCGCTCTCGATCGCCTTCTTCGATCTCGACCGCTTCAAGCCCGTCAACGACCGCTACGGGCACCTGCGCGGCAGCCGGGTGCTGCGCGAGGTGGGCTTCCTGCTGCGCGCGGCCGTGCGCGAGACCGACTACCCGGTGCGCTGGGGCGGGGACGAGTTCGTGATCCTGCTGCCGCAGACCGACGCCGACGCGGCGCTCAAGCTGGCCGAGCGGATCCAGGCCGAGGTGGAGCAGCACGTCTTCCTGCAGGAGGAGGGCATCGACGTCCAGGTCGGCGCCTCGTTCGGCACCGCCACCTACCCGAGCGAGGCCCAGACCAAGGAGGCGCTCGTGCGGCTGGCCGACGAACGCATGTACGCGAACAAGGGGACGCGCAAGACGGAGGGCACGTGAGGCTGCTGCTGCTCAGCAACTCCACGAACCACGGCGCGGCCTACCTGGAGCACGCCCTGCCCGAGATCCGGGGCTTCCTGGGCGGCGCTCGCCGGCTCGGCTTCGTGCCCTTCGCGCTGCAGGACCAGCCCGGCTATTTCGGCAAGGCCGCGGCGGTGCTCGGCCGCGCGGGCTTCGACGTCGCGCGAGTGACCGCCGACGCCGCCGGCGCGCGACTCGTGGGCGGGCTGGACGCCGTCTTCGTCGGAGGCGGCAACAGCTTCCGCCTGCTGCGGCTGTTGCGTGAAAGCGCGCTGCTGGAGGCGCTGCGGGCACGGGTCGGCGCCGGCATGCCCTACCTGGGCGCCTCGGCCGGGACCAACGTCGCGTCGCCGACGATTCGCACCACCAACGACATGCCGATCGTCGAGCCCGGCGGCTTCGACGCGATGGGCTTCGTGCCGTTCCAGATCAACCCGCACTACCTCGACGCCGATCCCGGCTCGACCCACATGGGCGAGACGCGCGAGGACCGCCTGCGCGAGTACCTCGAGGAGAACGCGGCTCCGGTCCTGGGCCTGCGCGAGGGCGCCTGGCTGCGCCGCGAGGGCGCGAGCCTGCGCCTCGGTGGCGGCGCCGGCGCCCGCCTGTTCCGGCGCGAGCGGCAGCCCGAGGAGCTCGCTCCGGGCGCCGACCTGTCCTTCCTGCTGGGCTAGGCCCGGGCGGGCGGCCTAGCGGCTCGGCACACCCGCCGAGCGCGAGCGCAGGCGGCGCAGCGCGAAGTACTCGTTGATCGGCCGATCGTCGGTCAGGGGGCCGACGCGCGGCGCGCCGGCCACGATCGTGCCGAGCGAAGCCTCTCGGCCCAGCACCGAACGGAACAGCGCCTCCGCTGTGGGCAGAGGGCCCCATTCGACCAGGTCCTCGGCCGCCGCCGGTGGCATCCGGCGGGCCAGCTCGGCGGCCGTGAGGCGGGGGATCTCGGCGTCGCTCGCGAGGCAATGCGTGCCCCAGCCCTCGACCGACTGCAAGAAGCGGACGTGGGGGAACGACGCGGCCAGCGCCTGCGCGAGGGCGGAGACCACGATCGGTTCGCCGCCCGGGATCCACTGCTGCACGATGCCGCCCGGGGCGAGGCGGCGACGCAGCGCTTCGTAGAACTCGCGCGAATAGAGCAGGCTCGAGCCCGCGGTCTCGAGGGGCGGCGGCGGGTCGACGACGATCAGGTCGTAGCTCTCCGAGGTCCGCTCCAGGAAGCGGCGGCCGTCGTCGATCACGACGCGGGCCGCCGGCGACGCCAGGATCGCGCGCGCGTCGGCGTGAAAGCGGGGGAACAGGCCGGGGACGCTCGGGACGAGCTCCACGGCCGTGGTGTCGATGCCCCAGCTTCGCGCCGCGCGGAAGCTCGTGCCCATCCCGAAGCAGATGACCAGCGCGCGGGCCGGAGGGCGGCCGAGGTGGGCGAGCGGCAGGTGCACCATCATCTTCGTGATCGGCGTCAGGAACGTCATGCCGATCCCGTTCACCAGGATCCGCTGCTCGAAGCCCCGGCCCGTGGCCACCACCGTGGCGGTCGAGTCGCGCCGGACGTCGGCATCCGCGAAGCGGCTCTCGAACCCCGCGCTGAAGGCGATCACCGCGAGCGAGAACGCACCGGCCATGGGAGCCGCCAGACGCACGGAGCGCGTGGCCCCCGAGGCTGCCCGCCTCCGGAACATCGCGCCGATGCCGAGCAGCGGTGCGGCGAGCGCGGTCAGGGTCGCCTTCTCGCCGATTCCCGGCAGGAGCAGGAAGCCCGCCAGCAGCGGCCCGACGATGCAGCCCAGCACGTTGACCGCGTAAGCCGACCCCGCCCGGCCGGGGTCGCCGGCCGAAAGGCGATCGACGAGCATGGGCGTCAGCATCCCGAAGGCCAGGCAGACCGGCGCCAGTCCGACGGCCGTGCGCAACAGGCTGGCCGCCAGGCTCTCGGGCAGCGGCAGCCGCGGGTCGGCCAGCACGAGCGGCAGCAGCGTCCCGGCGCCGGCAACCAGCCACAGCCCGCTCCACGCCGGCGAGGCGGGCTCGAGGCCCGCCGCGCGCGACCTGTAGATCCGCGAGCCGACGAATGTCGCGCTCAGATAGATCGCCAGGATCGCGGCGAAGCTGTAGACGACGTTGCCGAGGTAGGGAGTGAACTGCCGTACCCACACCACCTCCATCGCCATGCTGGCGAGGCCCGTCGTGAACAGGAGCCCGAGCATCGTGAAGGCGCGCTCCGGCGGCCGTGGGCTCTCGTCGGGTCGGTCCGCTTCGGGGAGCGTCTCGTCCTCGCGCAGGCTCGCCAGCAGGGCGGCCGCCGCGATCAGTGCGTTGAGCGCCGCGGCGGCAGACAGCGTGCCTCGAAAGCCGAGCAGCTCGATCAGCACGAACGCCGAGACGAGGGTGCCGGCCGTGGCGCCGATCACGTTCGCGACGTAGAGATAGCTGAAGGAGGTTCGGGCGGCCCCCCGCGCGCGCCGCCCGATCGCCCACATCGCCAGCGGGAAGGTGGCGCCCATCGCGGTCGTGGCCGGCAGCAGCGCCAGCGTCACCCAGGCCCCGGAGGCCAGCAGATACCCGCCCGAGCCCCAGGCCACCTCCCCGCCAGGCCGCGCCAGCAGCCGGCCGCCGGCGGCGAGCACCGCGGGCACCGCGGAGGCGGACAGCGCGATCGCCAGCTCGGCGAGCGCGTAGAGGCGCAAGGGAAGCGACGAGGACGCCGACGCGAAGCGGCGCGCGGCGCGTCCGGCCAGCAGGCTTCCGAGGCCCAGCCCCGCCATGAAGACCGAGAGCACGATCGAGACCTGCGGCGTCGTCACGCCGAACTGGGCCATCGAGAGCCGCAGCCAGACGACCTGATACACGAGGCTGCAGAAGCCCGAGGCGAGGAAGAGGCCGAGGAAGAGTCTCACGCGCTAGCTCCGGGTCAGCCTCGCGATCAGCATGTAGCCCGAGGCCGGGACCAGGGCGTCGAGCCGCGACACGGCCCACACGAGCGGGTAGATCGCCGAATAGGCGAGGAACCTCTTCCTCTGGCGCTCGAGGTCCTGGGGCGTGACGATCATGCCTTTCGGCGAGCCCTGCTGGCCGCCGCGCGCCAGCCCCCAGTTGATGCCGGTGTCGATCGCCTCGGAGAAGAAGCGCGAGTAGCTGTGGTGCGCGTCGAGGCGGAACGACGGCCCGAAGAGCCGCTCGAGATCCGCGGGCGTGTAGCCCGGACGCAGGTGTCCGTGCTTCTCGTCGGTCTCGCCGATCGCGTGTCGCAGCCGCCGCAGCGCGGTGCGCTTCAGGTGGGGCGTGTTGACGATCAGCCGGCCGCCCGGCTTCGTCACGCGGGCCAGCTCGCGCGCGAAGGCCGCGTCGTCCGGCACGTGCTCGAGCATGTCGATCACGACGACACGGTCGAAGCTGCCGTCCTCGAACGGCAGGCGGACGCCGTCGAAGAGCTGGACGCCGTCGCCGACCAGGCCGCGGATGGCGGCGACCGCCTGCTCGGTGAGGTCGGCCGACGCCCAGCTCCCGCCGGCGCGCCGCAGCAGCAGGCTGACGACACCGTTGTCCGCGCCCAGGTCCAGGCAGCGCAACCCCGCGGTCGGTCCGAGCAGCGCGGAGATCTCCGCGTGCTTGCGCTGCTTCAGCAGCGAGCGGCTGAAGAGGCGCAGCGCCAGCGCCTGCTGGGGCGTGTCGTGCGCGGTTGCCATGCTCAGGCCGCCGCCGCGCGGCCCGCGGCCGGCTCGGCCCGCAGGATCACCGGCGAGCCGAAGGCGCCACGCAGCCCGAGAACGGCGCAGGCCGCCTCGAGGCCGCGCGAGACGCGCCCGCTGCCGAGCGCGCGGTGGAGGGCCATCGGCACGAAGTACTCGCGGCGCCGTCCGCTCGCGCGATAGCCGGCGGCCTCGAAAGCCTGCGCGACCTCCGCGTCGCGGAAGACGAGGAACGGCCGCGTGTTCCCCTCGACGCCCTGCTTGGCCGTGAAGAGGGCCTCGGCGAAGGCGTTGGCGCTGCGCCGGCTCGGGTAGTCGACGATCACGGCGCGCCGCGCGACGCGGCACAGCTCGGCGACCAGCGCCCGCCACTCGTCGAGGTGCGGCAGCAGCCGGAAGCTCAGCACGACGTCGAAGCTGGCGTCGGCGCAAGGCAGCCGCAGCAGGTCGCCCACCTCGAAGCCGGCGCGGCCGGCGTCGAGCAGCGGCCGCAGGCGGGCGCCGCAGGCGGGATCGCTGCCGAGCACAGTGACCGCGAAACCGCGCGCGGCGAGGGGCTCCGCGAGCTGCGCGTGGCCGCCGCCCACGTCGAGCACGGAGGCGCCGGCGAAGGGGCGCAGCAGCTCGAGCGTGAGGCGGGTCTGCACGTCGAGGAAGAAGGCGCCGACCGGCCCGGCGAAGCGGCGCGCGTAGTCGTCGGACGAGGTCTCGAGGTCGGGGTAGGACAGGAACTACCCCGCGTGGCGCAGCATGTCGGCGAGCGCGCGCAGCAGGTCCGTGTCGGTCAGGATGCCGACGAGACGCCCGCCTTCGACGACCGGCAGCGTGCCGTACTTCGTGGTCAGCAGCGTCTGGGCCGCCTCGACGAGCTGCGCGCCGGGCTCGACCGTCACCGGATCGGCGATCATGATGCGCGAGACGCTGGTGCCGTCCATGATCGCGTCGAACTCCTCCTGCGTCGCGGAGAGCGCCGAGGGCTGGGCTCGCTTCAGGTCGCCTTCGGCGACCAGCCCGACGAGCTTCTCGCCGATCACCACGGGCAGCCGGCGGATGCGGTGCTTGCGCATCACCTCGACCGCGCGCATCAGCGTGTCCTCGGGGCCCACCGTGACGGGGTCGGCGGTCATCACGTCGACCACCCGCAACTGCCGCACCCAGGCGGGCACGCCCTCGGGCAGCGCGGTGCCGCATTCCGGGCAGCGGTGTTCCATGCGCCTAGGATCGTACCTCAGGAGGCCGCGGAGCCGGCGGCGGCGATCGTCTCGAGCAGGCGCGCGCCGTAGCGCTGCGCCTTGGCGGGGCCGATGCCGTGGGCCCGCTGCAGCTCGTCGAGATCGCGCGGCCGCAGCCGGGCGAGATCGCGCAGCGAACGGTCGCTCGCCACGACGTAGGGCGGCACGGCCTCCTCTCGCGAGATGGCGAGCCGCAGCCGCCGCAGCGCCTCGAACACCGGCTGCGCCGACTCGGGCATCTCCTCGTCGGCTTCCGTTCGCCGGCCGCCGCCCGATCGCCGCGGCGCTCGGCTCGCGGTCGCGCTGCGCTCGGGGGGCAGCGCCAGACGCGCGGGGCGCTCGCCCTTCATCACCGCCTTGCCGGACGGCGTCAGCAGCACGACGGGCCGCTCGCCGGGGGTGAAGTCGACGAAGCCGGCGGTCACGCAGCGGCGCAGGAGCCGCGTCAGCCACTCATCGGCTCGCCCGGAGAGGGCTCCGAACGTGGGCGTGCGGTCGAGGCCCGCGCGCTCGAGGCGCGGGTCGGCGGCTCCCGACAGGAGCTTGACGGCGGCGGTCAGGCCGAAGCGGCCGTGCACGCGTGCGACGCCGGAGAGCGCCTTGCGCACGGCCAGCGTCGCCTCCTCGCCCTCGGTCTCGTCGCCGTCGAGGCCGCGGCAGACGTCGCAGCGGCCGCAGCCGGACAGCGTCTCGGCCTCGTCGCCGAAATAGCGCAGGATCGCGTCGTGCCGGCAGCTGCCGCCCTCGGCCCAGCGCATCAGCTCGAGGAAGAGACCCCACTTGTGCTCGATCACGGCCGGCGACGGAGGCGCCTCGCCGCCGCCGCTTTCCAGCAGGCGCCGGCGCAGCGGCAGGTCGGAGGGAGAGTGCAGCAGCAGCCCGAAGGCCTCCTCGCCGTCGCGCCCGGCGCGGCCCACCTCCTGGTAGTACGCCTCGAGCGAGGCCGGCGGAGCCAGATGGACCACCGCGCGCACGTCGGCGCGGTCGATGCCCATGCCGAAGGCGTTGGTGGCGGCGACGACCTCGAGCGTCCTGTCGCTGAAGGCGGCCTGGGCGGAGTCGCGCTCGGGTCCGCTCATCCCGGCGTGGTAAGCGCGCGCCTTCCAGCCGGCGCGCGCGAGCCGCTCCGCTTCTTCTTCGGCGCTGCGCCGCGTGGCGGCGTAGACGATCGCGGCGCCGCGGGCGTCACCCGGCCGCCCGAGAGCCTCGGCCAGCAGGGCGTCCACCTGACGCGCGCGCTCCGCTGCCGAGGCCGCCTCGCGCGCTCGCAGCGCCAGGTTCGGCCGCGCGAAGCCGCGCAGCAGCTGCGGCGTGTCGGGCCCGAGACCGAGCCGCGCCAGGATCTCGTCGCGCACGACGGGAGTCGCGGTTGCGGTGCAGGCCAGCACGCGGGGCGGCCGCAGCTCCTCGACGAGCGCGCCGATCTGCAGGTAGTCGGGCCGGAAGTCGTGGCCCCACTCGCTGATGCAGTGCGCCTCGTCCACGGCGAGCAGCGGGACCCGGAGCTCGCCGAGCAGCGCGCGGAAGCCGGGGTAGGCGAGCCGCTCGGGCGCGACGTAGGCGAGCTTGACGTTCCCCGCCCGCAGGCGCGCGAGGCGCGAGCGCATCTCGTCGGCCGAGAGGGTCGCCGCCAGGAAGGTCGCGTCGACGCCGCGCGCGAGGAGCGCCTGCACCTGGTCGTTCATCAACGCCACGAGCGGCGAGATCACGAGCGTCGTGCCGGGCAGCAGCAGGGCCGGCAGTTGATAGGTCAGGCTCTTGCCGCCGCCGGTGGGGGCGACCAGCAGCAGCCGCTCTTCTTCGAGCAGCGTCTCGATCGCCTCGCGCTGGCCGGGGCGGAAGCTCGCATAGCCGAGCCGCGCCAGGCCCGCGTCGAGATCCGGGGAAGCGCCTTCTGCCGCCGTCTCAGCCACGCTCATCGGCGGAAAGCATGGAGGCAGCCTGTGTCGCGCGAGGTCCGCCGGCGCCCCTTCCGCCGCCCGATCCGCGCCTCAGAGGCGGCCGGCCTGGAGTCGGCGTTGGGGTCGGCGTCGGCTCGGCCTCGGGCCGGAGCGTCGCGGCCGGCTCGGGCTCGGCGGGCTCCGTTGGGTCAGGCGTCGGGGTCGGCTCGGGAGCGGGCGTCGTTTCCACATCGAGGGCGGGGCTCGCGGCCGGCTCGGTCTCGACTGGCTCTGGGCCCACCTCGTCGGCGGGCTCGGCCGGCGGCTCCGCGCCGTAGCCGCCGAGATCACGCCGGATGTAACCGGCGCTCGCCATCAGCCAGAGCACCCGCCGCGTCGCGCGCTCGTGGCGTGCCGGGCTGACTCGCGGGTTGATCCGGCGCGGGTTGGGGATCATGGCGGCGAGCCCCGCCGCCTCGCGCTCGTCGAGATCGGCGGCGGACTTGCCGTAGTAGCGCCGGGCCGCGGCCTCGCAGCCGTAGATCCCGTCGCCCCACTCGATGACGTTGAGGTACAGCTCGAGGATCCGGCGCTTCGAGAGGTCCTCTTCCAGCCAGCGCGCGACCAGGAATTCCTCGAGCTTCCGCAGCAGCGTCTTCTTCGTGCTGAAGAAGAGGTTCTTCGCGAGCTGCTGCGTGATCGTGCTGCCGCCGCGCGCGAGCCGGCCTCTCTCCCAGTTGGTCTCGGCCGACTTCCGGATCGCGTCCCAGTCGACGCCTGCGTGACCGAAGAAGCGCTGGTCCTCGGAGCTCAACAGCGCATGGACCAGGTGGCGGGAGACGCGCCAGAGGGGCACCCAGCTCCGCTCCGACCGGGGCGCGCGTCCCCTGAGGCGGGCCTCCTGCTCGCGCTGCGCCATCACGGCCGTCTTGCCGGGGTTGTCGCCGGCGAGCCGCCGCACCTGCGATCGGCTCGGAACGCCCGCGAGCACGGCGATCAGCAGGATCAGGGCGAGCAGCAGCCCGAAGAGCGCCAGCCGGAACGCGAGGCGGAAGAGGCAGCCGAACACCGGCGAAAGCGTCTCACGAAAGCGGCCGCCCGGGCCCGGCGAGCCGCTTCCGGCCCGCGCGGTTCCGACGTACCCTTGAGCGAGACGGTGGAGCGCATGGAAACCTGTCCAGACTGTGGCCAGCCCCTCGAGCGCGCCGACGACTTCTGGTACTGCGACAACCCGGACTGCCCCGGCAGCAGCCGCAGGCGCCGCCCGACCCCCGACGAGCCCGAGCCTCCGTTGGGCCGCGACGATCCAGCCGAGCACCGGGCCCGCTGAAGCGGGCAAGCCCGCGCTGCCCGAAGTCCTCGCGGCCGACCGTTCGGCAACCGATTCGCGGTCGATAATGCCGAGGACGCGAGGGGAGGCCGCCTTGGATTTCAGCCTGAGCGAGGAGCAGCAGCTCCTGCGGAAGACGGTGCGTGAGTTCGCCGAAGAGCACATCCGCCCGCACGCGCGGGAGTGGGACGAGAAGCAGGAGTTCCCGCGCGAGATCTTCACGCGGCTGGGCGAGCTGGGGCTGATGGGCGCCGTCTGGCCCGCCGAGTACGGCGGCGCCGACCTCTCGACGCTCGACTACGCGATCGTGATGGAGGAGCTGTCGCGCGCCGACGCCGGGGTCGCGCTGTCGGTGGCGGCGCACAACAGCCTCTGCTCCGGCCACATCGCGCTCGCCGGCAGCGAGGCGCAGAAGCGCAAGTACCTGGTGCCGCTCGCGCGAGGCGAGAAGGTCGGCTGCTGGGGCCTGACGGAGAACGGCGCGGGCTCGGACGCCGGAGGCACGCGCACGACGGCGGTGCGCGACGGCGACCACTTCGTGCTGAACGGCTCGAAGACCTTCATCACCAACGGCCGCGTCGCCGACGTTGCCGTGGTGATGGCCGTGACCGACAAGTCGAAGGGCAAGAAGGGCATCTCCGCCTTCATCGTCGAGCGAGGCACGCCGGGCTTCCGCCCCGGCAAGAAGGAGGACAAGCTCGGCGTGCGCTCGTCCGACACCTCGGAGCTGGTGCTCGAGGCCTGCCGCGTGCCCGCCGGCCAGCTGCTGGGGCAGGAGGGCATGGGATTCGTCGACACGCTGCGCATCCTCGACCGCGGCCGCATCGGCATCGCGGCCTGGTCGATCGGCATCGCGCAGGCGGCGCTCGAGGCGTCGCTGACCTACGCCAGGCAGCGGCAGCAGTTCGGCCACGCGATCGCCGAGTTCCAGGCGATCCAGTTCAAGATCGCCGAGATGGCGGTGAAGGTGGACGCGGCGCGCCTGCTCTGCTGGCGCGCGGCCGCGCTGCGCGACTCGGGCCGCGAGCACACGGTCGAGTCGTCGATGGCGAAGCTCCACGCGGGCGACGCCGCGGTCGAGGTCGCGCTCGAGGCGATCCAGATCCACGGCGGCTACGGCTTCATCAAGGAGTATCCCGTCGAGCGCTACCTGCGCGACAGCAAGCTCGGGACGATCGGCGAGGGCACCAGCGAGGTGCAGAAGCTGGTGATCGCGCGGGGGCTGCTCGGCCTGCGCGGGATGGTGCGCTAGGGGAAGCGGCTGTTGCGGTAACCTTGGCCTCCTCTTGAACGACACGACGAGCCTCGCCGAGCGGGTCCTCGCGGGAGACGTGCGCGCGCTGGCGCGGGCCGTCTCGATCGTCGAGGACGGCCTGCCCGGCGCCGACGCGCTGCTGGCGGCGCTCTACCCGAAGACCGGCCGCGCGCTCGTCGTCGGCGTCACCGGCCCGCCGGGCGCGGGCAAGTCGACGCTGGTCGACCGCATGACCGCGCACCTGCGCAGGGCCGGCAAGAGCGTCGGCATCGTCGCGGTCGACCCGACCTCGCCCTTCAGCGGCGGCGCCATCCTGGGCGACCGCATCCGCATGCAGGGGCACGCGACCGACGAGGGCGTCTTCATCCGCTCGATGGCGACGCGCGGCCACCTGGGCGGGCTGGCGGCCGCCACCGGGCGCGTGCTGAGCCTGCTCGACGCCGCCGGCAAGGACGTGATCCTGGTCGAGACGGTCGGCGTGGGCCAGGACGAGGTGGAGATCGTCGGCACCGCGGACGTCAGCCTGGTCGTGCTGGTGCCGGGGCTGGGCGACGAGGTGCAGGCGCTGAAGGCCGGCATCATGGAGATCGCCGACGTCTTCGTGGTCAACAAGGCCGACCGCGAGGGCGTCGAGCGCGTGGTGGCCGAGATCCAGTCGATGCTGTCGATGGCCGCGCACGACGGCCACCTGCCGGAGATCGTCAGAACGGTCGCGACGCGCGACCAGGGCGTCGCCGAGCTGCTGGCGGCCGTCGAGGCGTTCCGCGCGCGCGCCGAGGGCGAGGGCCTGTTCCTGCGGCGCCGCCGCGCGCAGGTGGAGCACCTCTTCGACGAGACGCTGCGCGAGCGGCTGATGCAGATCGTGCGCCGCCGGGCGCTGCCGGCGCAGGAGCGCGAGCGGACGATCGAGGGAGTGCTGGCGCGCGAGACGGATCCGGTGAGCGCCGCCGCGCGCGTGCTCGAGCGCCTCGGCCTCGCCTGAGCCGGGACGCCCGCGCTGGGAGCCGACATGCTGAAGATCGACCATCTGGGAATCGCAGTGAAGGGACTCGACGAGGCCGTGGCCGCCTGGAAGGCGCTCGGCTTCGAGGTCGAGGGGGTGCACGAGGTGCCGAGCGAGAAGGTGCGCACCGCCTTCCTGCCGATCGGCGAGTCGCACCTCGAGCTGCTCGAGCCGACCGACGACAGCTCGGTGATCGCGAAGTTCCTCGAGAAGCGCTCTGGGCTGCACCACGTCTGCTTCCTGGTCGACGACCTCGACGCCGCGCTCGCCGAGCTGAAGGCGAGCGGCGTGCGGCTGATCGATCAGGCGCCGCGGGCCGGCGCGGGCGGATGCCGGGTAGCGTTCGTCCACCCGAAGGCGGCGGGCGGCGTGCTGGTCGAGCTGAAGGAGCGCGCGCGTTGATCGAGCTCGGCGAGCTGCGCGTCCACGTGCTGCGGGCGGGGAGCTTCGCGCTCGACGGCGGCGCGCTGTTCGGCGTCGTGCCCCGCGCGCTGTGGGAGCGCGCCCACCCGCCCGACGAGCGCAACCGCGTGAGCCTCGCCTGCAACGTGGCGCTGGTGGAGACCGGCGGCAAGCGCCTGCTGATCGACACCGGGATCGGCGACAAGTGGAGCGGGAAGCAGCGCGAGATCTACCGCATCGAGCGCGAGTCAGGCCTGATCGAGGGCCTCGCGGGGCTGGGACTCGGGCCGGACGACATCGACGTCGTCGTCAACACTCATCTTCACTTCGACCACGCCGGGGGCAACACGCGCCTGCAGGACGGGCGCGCGGTGCCGAGCTTCCCGCGGGCGCGCTACGTGGTGCAGCTCGGCGAGTGGGAGGACGCGACGCGCCCGCACGAGCGCAGCCACGCCTCCTATCTCGAGGAGAACTTCGTGCCGCTCGCCGAGGCGCGCCAGCTCGATCCCGTTCAGGGCGAGCAGGAGGTGGCCCCGGGCGTGCGCTTGCTGCCGGTCGGGGGCCACACCGCGTACCACCAGATGGTGCTGATCGAGGGCGGCGGGCGCACGCTGGCGCTGCCGACGGACCTGCTCGCCACCGCGGCCCACCTGCCGCTCGCGTGGCTGACGGCCTACGACCTGTTCCCGCTGGCGACGCTCGCCGCCAAGCGCAAGCTGCTGAAGGACGCGGCCGAGAAGGACTGGCTGCTGCTCCTCTACCACGACCCCGGCGCGCCGCTCGGCCGGGTCCGCGAGGAGAAGGGCCGTTACGTGATGAGCGAGGTGCAGGCGTGAGCGAGACGCGCGAGCGGGCGGACGTCGGCATCATCGGCGGCAGCGGCCTCTACGAGATGGAGGGCTTCTCGGACGTGCGCGAGCTGGCCGTGTCGACACCCTTCGGCCCGCCCTCCGACGCCTTCATGGTGGGCAGCCTCGAGGGTCGCCGCGTCGCCTTCCTGGCGCGGCACGCGCGCGGGCACCGCATCCTGCCTCACGAGCTGAACTTCCGCGCCAACATCTTCGCGATGAAGCTGCTCGGCGTCTCGCGCATCCTGTCGGTATCGGCCGTCGGATCGCTGAAGGAGCGCTACCAGCCGCTGCACATGCTGCTGCCCGACCAGTTCGTGGACCGTACGCGCACCCGCGTCTCGACCTTCTTCGGCCGCGGCCTGGTCGGTCACGTGGCTTTCTCGCACCCCTTCTGCGCGACGCTGACGAAGCTGATGGACGCCGCCTGCACGGAGGCGAGCGTCACCCATCACCTGGGCGGCAGCTACGTGTGCATCGAGGGCCCGCAGTTCTCGACCAAGGCCGAGTCCGAGCTCTATCGCTCGTGGGGCATGGACGTCGTCGGCATGACCAACCTGCAGGAGGCCAAGCTCGCCCGCGAGGCTGAGATCTGCTACGTCACGCTCGCGCTGGTGACCGACTACGACTGTTGGCACCCCGACCACGACTCGGTGACCGTCGAGCAGGTGATCAAGGTGCTGACGCAGAACTCGCACAACGCCAAGAACGTGCTGCGCGCCGCCCTGCGCCGGCTCGACCCGGCTGCGGAGCGCCAATGCGAGTGCGCCCACGCCCTGAAGAGCGCCCTGATGACGGCGCCGGCACTGGTCCCGGATGCCGTCAAGCGCGAACTCGCCCCGATCGTCGGCAAGTACCTGAAGTAGCTCCGTTCCCGTTCACGTGTTTCGTCGACGTTCCCGTCCGTCGCCGGCTGCCCCCGTTCACGTTCACGCTGACGTCACTGCACCGTGACCGTCTCTCGGATCGCGCCAGGGGGAACGCCGCGAAGCCCTTCCTCACGCCGATCTTCCAAGATCAACGCGATGGCCTCGGACAGGCTCTTGACCGCCTCATCCTTGGTCTTGCCTTGGCCATTGGCTCCAGGAATCTCCGGGCAATACGCGATGAACCATTCGCCGTCCTGCTCCACCACGGCCGTGAATTCATTCCGCATGCCTTGCTCCAGCCAGTAGTGTCGCTCTTCCTGCTTCGTCCGTCGATCACCGCGAGGGAACCGTCCACGTTCACGTGTTTCGTGGACGTTCACGTCCGTAGCCGACTGCCGCCGTTTCGTTAACGTTGGCGTTGTACGTCGACGTTCACGTCCGTAGCGGGCCGCCCGTCGTCAACCCTCAGGGCTTGTCCTGCTTCAGGCGCACGCGCTCCGCGTCGGCCGCCGTCTCCGTCGCCAGCGTGCCGACGTCCCGCAGGAAGTCGTCGAGCTCGACGGCCGGGCCGACCGCGCCGAGCAGCGGCGCCTGCACGTGGAAGTCCTGGTTCGGCTGGCCGGTGCGCTGCGCGGCCAGCGACCAGGTCCAGACGACCCCCCCGACGATCAGCGTCGTGGCGACGGCCCAGGCCGCCGCGAACAGGCGCGCGGGCGTGCGACGCACCGACGCGAGGACGGCCACCGAGGCCGCTCCCGCCGCGAGGCTCGCCAGCAGGCCGAGCCAGCCGAGCCAGGCGCTGGGCAGCGCGTAGTAACCGAGGTAGCCGACGAGCGCCGCCGCCGGCCACAGCCACATCACACGGCCGACCGCCTGCAGCGTGTCGGCCAGGCGCAGCCGGCGTCCGAAGGCGCGCAGCAGCACGAACAGTGCGGCCGCCCCGAGCGGCAGCAGCACCAGCGCGGCGAGCCCGTGGCCCAGGAGCTGGGCGCCCCGGCCCTTGTTCCACGGCGACCAGAACGCGGGGTTGACCGCCACCAGCGCGATCCAGCCGGCGACCCCGGCGGCCACGTAGCGCAGCAGGTCGAGCCGTCCGCGGCGCCGCTCCGGCGTCAGCTCGCTGAGCTTCACCTCGAGTGTCGGCGCATCCCACGCGAGCCGCTCGATCTCGATCTCGACCTGGCCCAGGTGGCAGCGCGTGCGCCCGGCAACCGCCAGCCGGGCGACCCGCGCGTGTCCGAGCCAGACGCCGTTCCGGCTGCCCTGGTCGCGCAGCTCGAGCGTGCCGTCCTCGGCGAGCTCCAGCGTCGCGTGGCGGCGCGAGATCGACTCGTCGACGAGGCTGAAGCCGTCGCCGCCCGCGCGCCCGATCTCGATGGGCAGCCGCTCGAAGACCTGCTCGCGCACCACGTGCCCGTCGTGCAGCAGCCGGATCGCGATCATCGCGAAGGCTCCGGGCCCAGACTGCCCAGGAAGCTCCGGCCGAGCGCGAGGAAGGACTCCTGCTTGAAGCCCTGCACGCTCAGCTGCACGAAGCTCGCGCCGTCGCTCGAGTCGAGGCTGGTGGCCGACAGCTCGTAGTCGCCGTAGCCCGGGTGCTTCACGTAGGCCGTCGCGCAGGCCGTGGTCTTCCAGGCGCGTCCCGCGAAACGCACGCGCTCGGCCGTGCAGTGCGGCGCCGAGCGCACGCCGTTCTCGGGCTCGAGCGCCTCGACGCCGGAGTGAGCCTGGCCGTGCCCGGCCAGGAAGCCGAACAGGCCGAAGCGACTCCGGCTCGAGGCGAAGTGCTCGATCAGCAGCTCGACCGAGGCGACCTCGCCCAGCTCGTTGAGCGCCGGCGTGAACTGCAGGTTGCAGCCGAAGCGCGCCTTGACGACTCCCTCGTCCTTGTACTCGTGCTTGTCGTCCCAACAGTCGAAGGCCTCGGGTGGACGGCGCGCCGTGGCGCCGCCGACCCGGACGCCGGGGTCGACCGGCACGGCCGCGAAGGCCGCGAGCAGGCGCTCCGTCGTCTGCGTCTCGAGCAGGGCGAGCTGCCGCTGCAGCTCGGCCCGCAGCGCCTTCGGCTCGAGCTCGAGCGGCGGGCCCGCCAGCAGCTCGTGGAGCTTGCTGGCCGGCACCCCGAACGAGAGCGAGTTCGACAGCCACATCACGGAGACGTTGGTGCCGATCACCTCGCCCCGCCCGTCGAGGATCGGCCCGCCGCTCATGCCCGAGTTGAGCGGCATCGACAGCAGCATCCGGTCGACGAGGCCCTTCTCCGCGTAGCCGTTGAAGATCCCCTCGATCAGCGACAGGCCGAGGCCCTCGGGGTTGCCGAACGCGACGATCGCGGCACCCGGGCTCGGGTCGGCCGGGGCGATTCGCAGCGGCTCGGCGCTGACGCCCTCGAGCCGCAGCAGCGCGAGGTCGTTCACGACGTCGATGCGGACGAGCCGCGCCGGCCGCTCGCCGGCGGCCCCCTTGGCGCGCAGCGAGTAGCGCAGCGGCTCGTCCACGTAGGCTCCGACCACGTGGTAGTTGGTGACCACCAGTCCGTCGCGCGAGACCAGGTATCCGCTGCCCAGGCTGCTGCGCGAGCCGTCGTTGCCCGAGTGCACCTCGATCGTGAAGAGGCTGGGCTTGAGGCGGGCGTAGGTGGCCTCGGAAGCAGGGCGCGGGACGCCGACGGCGGCCGCGGCCTGCGCGAGCAGCAGCGGGACGATCGCGGCAAGCATGGGTAGCGGAGTATACGTCCGCCCCCCGCTCGCGGCCCGCCCGGCTAGTTGCCGCCGATGACTTCAGAAGGCGCGACGTGCCTGCCGTCTCGGATTAGCCAGAAAGCACTCGCGATTGGGCTGCGGCCCGTAGCTTCCGGCCGGGCGGCGCCGGGGTTCACGCCTCCGCGGGGACGCTGCGCGGCGCATCGCATTCAGAAGGAAGGTCCTCACGAGCACGCGACGGCAGTCTCCAACGTTCGCATCCCATCGGCAGCCGTGCCACGGGCGATCAGGTCAACCGCGTTCGGAACTCTTTGGGAGCGCCGCATCCGTACGACGACGGACGCGCCTGCCGGTAAGGTGCGGCCGAACGCTTCGCGAATGGGGTCCGTCGCTCCGGGAAGGGCAACCTCGGTAGTCTCGGTGCCGAGCGCCGTCTCCAACGCCTCTCGCTCATGGCATAGGACACGAAGCCGCTGCCTACCAACCCCGAGGCCCAGTTCAGCCGCTGCTGTCGCGTCCGGACTGACTCCGCCGGGTGTCGTAGCCGGCGGTCGATCAGCACAGCCGCTCACAGGCATCATCGCCAGCACAATCCCGATCGTCCCCATCGTAAGCCTACGATGCAATCGTCACCTACCAGCGGCTGTGGGCCCGCCTAACACGGCGTTAAGCGGAGAGGCGCCCAGGATGCCGGCCTCGTCCGCTTCAACGCCTTGTTGTCCGGCGACTATGGCTCCTTCAACTTGACGCGGATCGCTTGCCCCGGAACTGAGGCGATGCGCCCCAAGAGGTTAGGTACCGGATCGGTCGGCCGGTGATGATAGGAAATGATGCGACCAGCATCGACCGCTGCGCCGCTCTTGTTGATGGCGATGAGCATGCTTGGCGTCAAGAAGGCCGCATCCAGCTTCCGAGAGCTGATCGCCACGTCCGGGGCGTTGGTATCGCCGTTGAAGAATACGCGAGCGCCGCGCCAGTCGATCAAGTACGAGTAGTGCTCAATGTTCGCATGAGGCGTCGCGATCGGCGTTACGGTGACTCCTTCCCAATGCACGACGGAACCCGGCGCGAACGACTTCAACGCTACACCAGTGACTACGTCCTTCGGCCCCGCCACAGCGGCGCAGTAGCGCTCCGCCAACTCGGGCGCGAAGTGATCTCGGTGCGCGTGAGTGATAACGCATAGCGCCTTAGGTCCAGGCGGCAGGACGGCCGCATCCCAGGCAGTAGAATCCGCCCCAGCGTCGTAGGGGAAATCGACGAGAACTGCGCGCTTCCCATCCGCAAGGTGGATGGCAGCGTGAGCGATCGGCGTGATAGTCAGGTCGTCGGAACTGGTTGGCGCGGCGAACAGCAGCCCGAACAGCACTCGCAGGAATAGATGCTTCATTGGGGACATCCGCACGCCTTGGCGTCTGGAGAACACCCCCCGGATAAACTGCAAAACCCACGGTGCTCGCCGAAGGGCGAGCACGCGACGCCGAAGGCGGCGAGAGGGGGTTTTGCCACCTTCATCCGATCGTTCGACGGCGACTTACGCCTGTTTGTCCGCATTCCCGTCATCCTCTAGCGTTCCAGCCAGTTCCTTCCTGACGCGAGCAGCCACAGCAGCAAGCTTGGCGGGCCCAGCTACGAGGGCGACTCCGATCAGGAAGCGGGAAATCGCGGCCATCGAGTTTGCCTTGGCAGCGGAACTCCAGATGAGCCGTTGCTGATCAGCATCGGGGCCAAACACGCTCGACCCTGCGAGCCGGCTGTCGGAGAAGAGGGCAATCGCATTGACGATGCCCGGGACTGAGTCGGCCACAAAGAAGACGCCAAGGATCGATAGCGCGAGCGCGAGTAGGGGTTCTCCGCGGAGTCGATCTGTCGGACCTCCCTCCTGCGACCCCGGCGGGAAGATGCGATCTGCGAACCGCTCCGCACTGAACCAGACAGGCACCCCGATGCCCACTGCCACGACGGCGGGCAGCAGGGTGCTCAACACCGTCATGGTGCGGACGCCCTCAAACCGAGGCTCCCAGTAGTACGGGATGGACGCCACGCTAATGGCGGCATTCGCCATAAGCCAGAGGCCACACAGCTTGAAGGCCAGTAAGGCCACGCCACGGTTCGTCACCGCCAAGCCGCTCCTGCCGCCATCAAGCCACCTCGTCCGTCGAACACTCATCGGACGTATGTGAACAATTCCAATATCCCTGCATCTTCGGACCTGTGAGGCTTGGAGGGTGACAGTCCCTCGCCGCGACGCAAGTATACGGTTGTCGCCAGGGCGGGGTTTCTGGCTCCGAAGCCGCGCTCACCTGCCAGCTCCTTCGGGACGACCGAAGCGCCGCATCAGGCCGGCCAGCATCGAGACGATGCGGATGAGCAGTGCTCGCGCGCGGCGATGGTCGGCAGGGCTGACGAGGCCGCGAGCCAGCAGCAGGTCGAGAGCAGCCCCGGATTCAGTGGCCGAGCCGCGAGCGATGGAGAAGAAGTGGGATTTCTCGGCCGCGAACGAGCGGCCTGCGCCCTCTGCGATGTTCAGGCACACACTGACGGAGGCGCGGTCGAGCTGATCGCGCAGCGCGCCGAGACCACGGCCCCGGCAGAGGCGCGCGGCGAGCTGCTGGAACTCGAGCGAGACGCGATACGCGTCGAGCCGGTCATGATCGAGCCAGGCGTCGGTGGCAGGGGTGGCCGGGGCTGAAGTGGCAGCGGCGCGATCGAGCTGGGCCATCGTGGGAACCTCCGTTCGGGCCGGCGAGGGCCGGCCTCTCACGAAGAAGAGGCCGGCCCGAGCGGAACGAAGGCCACGGCAAGCCCAGCGACGCCCCGCGCAGGAAGCCAGGCACGCACCGTGACGCCGCGAGCTGAGGCTGGTCTCGCCGGCGGCCGGCCCGCGGCGGCGCGGCGCGTGCAGCGAAGCCGTCAGGGCGTCCGCAACGCCCCCGTTCACGTTCACGTTCCTCGTTGACGTTCACGTCCGTAGCCGCCTGCCCCGTCCCGTTCACGTTCACGTGGTTCGTTGACGTTCACGTCCGTAGCCGGGCGCCGCCGTTCCGTTCACGTGCCGCGTGATTCGTGCACGTTCACGTCCGTAGCCGACCGCCCCAGCCGATCGTGCTAGGCTCCCCCGGCCATGTCGATCCTGGTCGTGGGCAGCGTCGCGTTCGACACCGTGGAGACGCCGTTCGGCCGCGCCGAGAAGGTGCTCGGCGGCAGCGCGTCCTTCTTCTCGGTGGCGGCGTCGTTCTTCGCGCCCGTGAGCCTGGTGGGCGTCGTGGGCGACGACTTCGGGGAGGCGCAACTGCAGGCCTTCCGCGGGCGCCCGATCGACACCGAGGGCCTGGAGCACGCCAAAGGCAAGACCTTCCACTGGCAGGGCAAGTACTCGTACGACCTGAACCACCGCGACACCGTCTGCACCGACCTCAACGTCTTCGAGTTCTTCCAGCCGAAGATCCCGCAGAGCTACCGGCGCTCGACCCACGTCTTCCTCGGCAACATCGACCCCGAGCTGCAGCTGCGCGTGTTGCAGCAAGTGGAGAAGCCGCGGCTGGTGGCCTGCGACACCATGAACTTCTGGATCTCGGGCAAGGCGCAGGCGCTGCGCGAGACCCTGAAGCGCGTCGACGTGCTGCTGGTGAACGACGCCGAGGCGCGCGAGCTGTCGGGCGAGTGGAACATCGTGAAGGCGGCGCGCGCGATCCGCGCCATGGGCCCGCGCACGCTGGTGATCAAGAAGGGCGAGCACGGCGTCCTGATGTTCTCGGACCAGGGCTCGTTCGCGGCCCCGGCGTACCCGCTCGAGGACGTGTTCGATCCGACTGGCGCGGGCGACACCTTCGGCGGCGGCTTCGTGGGCTACCTGGCCTCGGTCGAGCGGCCCGACGAGGACGCGCTGCGGCGCGCGGTGATCATGGGCAGCACGCTCGCGTCCTTCTGCGTCGAGGCCTTCAGCCTCGACCGGTTGCTGCGCCTGACGCGGCCCGAGATCGACGAGCGCTTCCGGCTGTTCAAGAAGCTGACCGACTTCCAGCCGATCTGAGCGGCACGCCGCCGCGCCCGGTTCATTCGCTCCGGATCAGATGATCCATCGTTAGGTTTCCGCCCTCGCGCAGCCGCGCGCCGGGCTATCCTGCCGCCTGGTCCCGCCCTCCCGGGCGGGCGTTCCCGGCAGGAGACTCCCCGTGAAGCTCGCCCCTCGGCCGCACCTCGCCCTCGCTGTCTCCCTCGCGCTGTCGGCGCCGCTCGCCGCCGACGAGGGCATGTGGATGCCGCAGCAGATCCCCGACCTCGCCCAGAAGCTCAAGGCGATGGGCTTCGCGGGCGACCCGGGGGCCTTCGCCGACCTCACGGGCCAGCCGATGGGTGCCATCGTCTCGCTCGGCGGCTGCACGGCTTCGTTCGTCTCGCCGGAAGGGCTGCTCGCGACCAACCACCACTGCGCCGCCGGCGCTCTGCAGTACAACTCGGCCCCGGGCCGGAATCTGCTGGAGGACGGCTTCCTGGCCAGGACGCGCGAAGAGGAGCTGTCGAACGGCCCCGGCGCCCGCGTGCTGGTCACGGTGTCGGTCCAGGAGGTCACGGGCGCCATCAGCGGCGGGCTCGATCCGAAGCTCGACGACCGCAAGCGCCAGCAGGCGCTCGATCGGCGGATCAAGCAGCGGGTCGCCGCCTGCGAGGCGAGCGGGCATCGCTGCACGGTCGGCTCCTTCTTCGGCGGCCTGAAGTACTTCGAGATCGCCCAGATCGAGATCAGGGACGTGCGCAGCGTCTACGCGCCGGCCGCCGGGATCGGCAACTTCGGCGGCGAGACCGACAACTGGCGCTGGCCGCGGCACACGGGCGACTGGTCCTTCTTCCGCGCCTACGTCGGTCCCGACGGCAAGCCCGCGCCCTTCTCGAAGGACAACGTCCCCTATCGGCCCGCTCACTGGCTGCCCGTGCAGCCGAAGGGCGTCGCCGAGGGGGACCTCGTCTTCGTGGTCGGCTACCCGGGCCGCACGCAGAGGCACCAGACGTTCGCGGAGGTCCGCGAGACCACCGAGTGGAGCTTCCCGCGCGTGATCAGGACTTATCAGGAGCAGATCGAGATCCTGGAGGCGCTCGGCAAGGACGACGAGGGCCTGCGGATCAAGGCCGCGGGCAGGCTGCGCGGGCTCAACAACACGCTGACGAACCGCAAGGGCATGCTCGAGGGGCTGCTGAAGGGCGGCATCCTGGCGCAGAAGGAGGCGAAGGAACGTGACCTCGCCGCCTGGATCTCGACGGATCCCGTGCGGCAGGCGGAGTACGGCGACGTGCTGCCGGCGCTCGCGGCGCTGCAGGCCGAATCGGAGAAGACGCGCGAGCGCGACGCGGTGCTCGCCAACCTGTTCGGCTCATCGTCGATGCTGAGCGCGGCCCACACGGCCTACCGGCTCGCGGTCGAGAAGGCGAAGAAGCACGACCTGGAGCGCGAGGCCGAGTACCAGCAGCGCAACTGGGGGCGCGTCAGGGAAAGCTCCGAGCGCGCGCAGCGCTCGCTCGACGCGCGGATCGACCGGGCGCTGCTGCGCTGGTCGATGGGATACGCGGCGGCCCTGCCGGCCGGACAGCGCATCACGGGCCTCGACGAGCTGGCCGGGCTCGCGCCCGGAATGCCGAAGCCGGAGGCGGAGAAGGCGATCGATGCGTACCTCGACCGGCTGCTCGCGGGAACCCGGCTGGCCGACGAGGACGTCCGCCTCGGCCTGCTCGACAAGGCGCCGGCCGCGATCGCCGCGACGAAGGATCCGATGCTCGAGCTGGCGCTGGCCCTGGAACCGCTCGACCGGGCGAACCGCGAGGCGGCGAAGCAGCGCCAAGGCGCGGCCTCGCGCATCCGGCCTCGCTACATGCAGGCGTTGCTGGCCCGCGCCGGCGGCCTGGTCGCGCCGGACGCCAACGGCACGCTGCGCGTCACTTTCGGCAGCGTGAAGGAGAAGGCCGGCCCCGACGGGATCCACTGGAGCGCCTTCACGACGCTCAGGGGGATCGAGGAGAAGCACACGGGCGAGGGGGAGTTCGATGCCCCGGCGCGGCAGCTCGAGGCCATCGACGCGCTGCGCTGCGGCGAGCCGACGCCGTACCTGCATCCGACGCTCGGCGACGTGCCGGTCGACTTCCTGTCGACGGTGGACACGACCGGCGGCAATTCCGGCTCGCCCACCTTGAATGCCAAGGGCGAGTTCGTCGGCCTGCTGTTCGACGGCACCTACGACTCGATCGCCTCGGACTTCCTCTTCGACCCCGTCGACACCCGCTCGATCCACGTCGACGTGCGCTACGTCCTGTGGGTGATGTCCAAGGTCGACGGCGCCTCGCACCTGATCCGGGAGCTGGGCCTCGAGTAGGGGCGGCTAGTCCGCCCGCAGCGCCTCGATCGGGTCGAGCCCGGCGGCGCGGCGGGCGGGCAGGAAGCTCGCGAGGCCGCCGACGGCCAGCAGCACCAGCGCCGATCCCAGCAGCGTGACGGGATCGGTCCCGCTCACGCCGAAGAGCGCGCTCGACATCACACGGGCGACCGCCAGCGCGAGAGCCAGGCCGACGATCAGGCCCACTCCGAGCATGCGTGCGCCGTCGGTCAGCACCAGCCGCAGGACGCTCGCGCGCGAGGCGCCGAGCGCCATCCGCACGCCGATCTCGGCGGTGCGCTGCGAGGCCGCGTACGAGACGACGCCGTAGAGGCCCACGCTCGCGAGCAGCAGCGCCACCAGGCCGAAGACCGCGAACATCCCGACGATCACGCGGTTGCTGGCGAGCTCCTCCCAGAATACGTCGCTGATCAGCCGCGCGTCGTAGAGCGCCAGGCTGCCGTCGAGGCGCGCCACCGAGGCGCGCAGCGCCTGCGTGACGGCGGCGGCATCCCGCGTGCGCGCGAAGACCGCCAGCGTGCGCGACGGCCGCTGGGAGAGCGGCACGTACACGGTGGGGGCGGGAGGCTCGGAGAGATCCGGATTCGCCACGTCGCCGACGGTGCCGACGATCGTCAGCCAGGGGTCCGCCGCATCGGGAGCGCCGAGCTTGATCCGGCGTCCGAGCGGGTCCGCGTCCGCGAAGAGCCGCTTTGCCAGGCCGCGGCTCACCAGGGCGACCGGCAGGCCGTCCGGGGTGTCGGTGTCGGAGAACGGGCGCCCGGAGAGTCTCGGGATGTGCAGCGTGTCGAAGTAGCCGGCCGAGACGGAGATGCGCTGGGCGAGCGGCGCCGACTCGCCGCGATCAGGCTGGCCCTCCGCGTGGACCATCGCCCCGGCGCCGCCGTCGAGCACCGGGCGATGGCTGCCGAGGCCGACGGGCGGCGCACCGGGGAGGGCGGGCAGCTCCTGCTCGAGCCCCGTCACGAACGCGCGGATCGACTCAGGCTCGGGGTAGGCGCTCTCCGGCAGGTCGATGCGGCCGCTGAGGACGTCCTGCTGGTCGAAGCCGAGATCGATCTGGCGGATGGCCATCGCCGAACGCGTCGAGAGCCCGGCCGCTACCACCACCACCAGCGCCAGTGCGAGCTGGCTCGTGACCAGCAGGCGCCGGCCCCAGGCCGCCGAGCCGCCGCCGATCGAGCGCGTGCTGCCCTGGTGCAGCGCCTGCGCCAGGTCGCGGCGCGAGGCCGCGAGCGCGGGCAGCAGGGCGAACAGCAGCGGGCTGATCACGCTGAGCGCCGCCGAGAAGGCGAGCACCTCGCGATCGAGGGTGACGAACTCGAAGAACTGCTCGTAGGTGACGGCGCGGATCAGCCGCATGCCGGCGCCGGCCAGCGCCGTGCCGACCCCTCCCGCGACCAGCGACAGCAGCAGGCCCTCGACGAGCCCCTGCCGCACGAGCCGCATGCGGCTGGCGCCCAGCGCGAGGCGTAGCAGCGTCTCGCGCTCGCGCGTGGTGTTGCGGGCGAGCACCAGGTTCGCGACGTTGGCGCTGGCGATCGCCAGCACCAGCGCCACGCAGAGCGCCAGCAGCGCCAGGATCACCCAGGTGTCGGCGCCGGTCATCGACTCGCGCAGCGGCATCGCGCGCAGCAGCCAGCCCGCGTTGGTGTCGGGGTGCTCGCGCTGCAGGCGCCGCGCGAGCGCGTCGAGCTCGGCCCCGGCGCCGGCGAGGCTCGCCCCGGGCGCCAGGCGCCCGGTCACCATCAGCGCGCGCTCGTTGCGCGGGGCGCCCTGCGCCTCGCGCGCGAACGGCACCCAGACGTCGAGCTCGCTCAGGTTGCCGATCTCGATCGAGGGCGTCATCACGCCGATCACGGTGTGGGGCACGCCGTCGAGGTCGAGCGAGCGTCCGATCAGCGCGGGGTCGGCGCCCAGCTTGCGCCGCCAGAAGCCGTGCGCGAGCACGACGACCTTCGGCGCGCCCGGCGTGTCGTCGGCGGCCGAGAAGAGCCGGCCGCCGGCCGCGGCGAGACCCCACTCGCGCAGCAGCGTCGCCGTCGCGAAGGCGCCGCGGGCGCGCTGGGGCTCGCCGAGGCCGGTCAGGTTGAAGCTGGTGCGCGACAGCGCGCCGATGCCGGAGAGGGAGCGCACGGAGCCGGCGACGTCGGCCATGTCGGGGAGCGAAAGCGGCACGCGCTGCGAACCGCGCTCGGGATGGCTCGCGTAGATGCGCACCAGCGTACCCGTGTCGTGGATCGGCAAGGGCCGCAGCACGAAGAAGTTGACGAAGCTGAAGATCAGGGTGTTGACCGCGAACGCCAGGCCCAGCGTCAGGGCCACGACGGCGGTGAAGCCCGGAGCCTTGCCGAGGGCCCGCAGGCCGGTTCGTACGTCCAGAGCCAGGCTGTTCATCACGCCCCCGGACCATGTCACAGCAAACGACGCGCCAGGCTCCGGGGGGCGCAGGAGGCTGTTTCGGGGCCTGCGCTGCACGGGCGCGAGACGTTCCCGTCCCACAGGCGGACGCCGGGCTCGCCTTCTTCAGGTGGGATCCTCTCGGCTGGCGCGGAACGCTCCTCGGTCCGAGTGACGCGGACATCTCGCTAGACTCCACCAATGACTGGCGAGGTCGTGGGGCTGGCGCTGGCGATGGTCGTGGCGTATCCGCTCGGGCTCGCCCTGGGGCAGCCCTGGTTGCTGCCGATCCTCAACACCGCGCCCGCCTACGTCCTGATGCTGCGGCGGCTCAGGCGGGGCGACCGGCGGGGCGCCGTGCGGCTGATGCTGGCCTGGGCCGTCGCACTCGCCGTGATCGGTACGGTGTTCTTCGCGCTATGGCCATCCGACCCCGGTCCGATCGTCCTCGCCGGACCCGCCTATCGCGAGGAGATGTTCCGGTGGATCGCCACGGGCCTGGGCAGCGAGGGGGACCCCCGGCTGTTCCTGCCCCAGCACGTCGCTCACCTCGCCGGTTTCGTCGCGCTCTCGCTCGCAACGGCCAGCAGCCTGTCGATCCTGCTGGGCGCCGTGCTGATGAACTACATGGATTACTACGTCGCATCGCTCGCGCGCGCGGGCGCGCCGGCCTGGGCGGCGCTGTTCCTGGGCTGGCAGCCCTGGGCGATCTGTCGGGTGGCGGCCTTCTGCACGCTCGGAGTCGTGCTCGCCGAGCCGCTGCTCGCGGCGCTCGGCCGCTGCGCGCGGCCTTCTCTGCGGGACCTTCGACCCTGGCTGGCGGCCGCCGCGGCCGGGATCCTGGCCGATTGGGTCCTGAAGGCGCTCCTGGCGCCCATGTGGGGGCTGTGGCTCAGGGCGCTGCTTCCCGCCCGCTGACAGTCGCCGAACAGCGCCACGATCGCGCGCGCCGGCTGACGACAAACCCCTGACCTCACTCGCCCCGGCGATCGCTCGGGCGCCCCCGGAGGCACGAACGGCCCTCCCGCGGTCTCGCCGGGAGGGCCGTCGGAACGACCGCAGCGGTCGGTCCTAGCCGAGCGCGTTCCCGCAGTTGGCGCAGAACTTGGTGCCCGGCGCCGCGGGCGTGTTGCACTTGGGGCAGACGGCGGGCGCCGCCAGCGGGTTCCCGCAGTTGCCGCAGAACCTGGCGCCTGGCGCCGCAACGGTGTTGCACTTGGGGCAGGCGGCCGCCTCCGGCATCGGCTTGCCGCAGTTGCCGCAGAACTTCGCCCCCGCCACGACGGCCGCGTGGCAGCTCGGGCAGGTAGCGGTCGCCAGGGCCGCGGCGCCTGCCGCGCCCATCGCCGCGCCTGCGGGACCCGCGACGGCCGGGACGCCCGGCTTCGGCTGGTTCGCCAGGGCGCCCGCGATCATCTGCGGCATCATCACGCCGAAGCCCGCCCCGAGGCCCAGCCCCGCCGCGCTGCCGGCCTCGCCCGAACCGGCTGCCGCGGCCTCGATGCCGCGGGCCGCCTTGAACGCCATGTAGCGGTTCATGTCGCCGATGGCGCCCATGCCGGCGCGTTCGTCGATCATCTTCTGCACTTCCTCGGGCGGCGTGATGGCGCCGATCAGGAAGTCCACGAGCTCCAGGCCGTACTTGCCGAAGTCGTCGGCGACGCGCGCCTTGAGCCCGCCCGACAGCTCGTCGTAGGAGCGGGGCAGGTCGAGCACCGTCTTCAGCGTCTCGCCCAGCAGGTCGTTCAGGCGGGCGACGCAGATGTCGCGCAGGAAATCCTCGACGGACTCGGTGGTGTACTTGCCGCGCGTGCCGACCAGCTGCTGCACGAAGATGCCGGGGTCGACCACCTTGGTGGAGAAGCGGCCGAAGGCGCGCAGGCGCACCATGCTGAGCTCGGAGTCGCGGAAGACGATCGGCTCCTTGGTGCCCCACTTGAGGTCGTTGAAGGTCTGGCGGCTGACGAAGTAGACCTGCGCCTGGAACGGAGACTTGCCGTCGAAGGGCGCGCCGATCAGGCGACCCAGCAACGGAACGTTGAGCGTCGTCAGGGTGTGGCGGCCCGAGGCGAAGGTGTCGAGCGCCTTGCCGTCGCGGAAGAAGATCGCCCACTGGTTGTCCTGGACGATCAGCTGCGAGCCGAGCTTGATGTCCATCGAGCCCGAGGGGGGCTCGCGGTGGACGATGTCCTCCCCGGTGTTGTCGAAGTACTGGATGATCTCGACGAGCGCCATTGTCTTGCTCCTGGTTCCGCGGCTACTTGATTCCGCCCAGGATCGACTCGCGCTCGGCGAGCGAGGAGTCGATCCGGTCGATCTCGGCGATCACGCCCAGCATGCCGGCGCGGGCATCGGCCGCGCCGCGCGCAGCCTCCGCCGCCGCGCGCACGGCGTTGACGCCCTCGATCAGCGACAGGTCGAACTCGTAGACGCGCCCGAGCAGCGCCTCGTCCACCTTGACCGCGTCGAAGAAGCCGGCGTAGCCGCGGTCGGCGTAGCGGATGCGGTTCGCGACCTTGTCGAGCCGCTTGCGGGCCGTCTCGACGTCGTTGATGGCGTCGAGGTTGCCGGAGCGGGAGACCGCCGCCGCCACGTCGTTGAAGGCGCGCTTGACGTCCTCGAGCCGGCTCGCCAGGTGCTCGCGCTCCAGCCGGTCCGTGTCGCGGCGCAGCTCCTTCTCGCGATAGCCGCGGAAGCCCGGAATGGCGTTCGCGATCTTCTCGAGCAGGTTCTGGCCCTCGCGGGCCTTGTCGAGGATGCTCATGTCCACCTCTTCGCGGGGTGCGTCCGCCTGAGTAGATACGCAGGCCGGCACGCCGGGTTCAAAAAACCGTCCCCGGGCGATCCCCGCCCGAGCGGGGCGTCAGGCCAGGGCCGGGCCCGACTCGAGCATCGTGTTGACGATCGTCAGCAGCTTGTTGGCGGTGAACGGCTTGTTGATGTACATCACCGCGCCCGACTCGAAACCCTCGGCCAGCGCGTCGCCGCCGCCCTTGGCGGTCAGGAAGATCACCGGGATGTCCTTGTGCGCCGGGTCTTCCTTGATCTTGCGGCAGACCGCGAAGCCGTCGATCTCGGGCATCATCACGTCGAGCAGGATCAGGTCGAAGCGCTGCTCGGACACCAGCCGCAGCGCCTCGACGCCGCCGTCGGCGGTCGTCACCTCGAAGCCCTTCTGCTCGAGGATCGTCCGCTCGAGGTTCAGGATGTTCTCGTCGTCGTCGACCACCAGGATGCGCTTCGCCATCCCGTTCGAATCCTCCGCCTGGGCGCGACCTTTGGCCGCGAGTGTAGCAAAATCGCCTCGGGCTCCGGGAGGGTGAGGCGATGCGACTCGGCACGGGCACGGGCGAGGCCCTGATCTCGATCCGCGGGCTCGACAAGAAGTACCTCCGCGGCTCCGAGGAGATCGACGTCCTGCGCGGGCTGAACCTCGACGTCGAGCGCGGCGACTTCGTGGCCTTCATGGGCCCGTCCGGCTCGGGCAAGACCACGCTGCTCAACCTGTTGGGCGGCCTCGACGTGCCGAGCGCCGGCAGCATCTCGGTGGCCGGCGACGAGATCACCCGCCTGTCCGGCAAGCGCCTGACCGCCTGGCGCGCCCGCCACGTCGGCTTCATCTTCCAGATGTACAACCTGATCCCGGTGCTGACGGCCTTTCGCAACGTCGAGCTGCCCCTGCTGCTGACGCCGCTCGGCAAGGCCGAGCGCAAGCGCAACGTCGAGACGGCGCTGCGCCTGGTCGGCATCGAGGACCGCGCGCAGCACTACCCGCGCCAGCTCTCGGGCGGCCAGCAGCAGCGCGTGGCGATCGCGCGCGCGATCGTGGCGGACCCCACCTTCCTGCTCTGCGACGAGCCGACCGGCGACCTCGATCGCAGGAGCGCCGACGAGATCCTGGCGCTGATCGAGGCGCTCGTCCGTGACCACGGCAAGACGGTGCTGATGGTGACCCACGACCCGCGCGCCGCCGAGCGCGCCCGCGTCACGCTGCACCTCGAGAAGGGCGCGCTCGTCGAGGCACAGGAGGCGTCGTGAGGTTCCTGCCGCTGATCACGGCCAACCTGCTGCGCAAGAAGGTCCGGCTGGCGCTGACGATCGGCTCGTTCGCGGTGGCTCTCTTCCTGTTCGGCCTGCTCGCCACCGTGCGCGCCGCCTTCAGCCAGGTGGTGGACGTCGCCGGCGCCGACCGCCTGGTGATCACGAACAAGGTCTCGCTGATCCAGCCGCTGCCGATCGCCTACCGCGAGCGCATCCTGCGCGTACCGGGCGTGAAGGCGATCACCAGCTTCAGCTGGTTCGGCGGCGTCTACCAGGACGAGAAGAACTTCTTCCCGCAGTTCGCGATCGACCCCGAGAACCACCTCGGCATCTACGACGAGTTCGAGGTGCCCGAGGCCGACTGGCAGGCCTTCCTGGCCGACCGCGCGGGCTGCATCGCCGGCCGGGCGACGGCGGACCGCTTCGGCTGGAAGCTCGGCGACCGCATCCCGATCCGCGGCACCATCTTCGAGGGCGCCTGGGAGTTCAACCTGCGAGGGATCTACACCGGCAGCAAGCCGAACGACGACCTGACGCAGTTCTGGTTCCACGCCAAGTACCTGGAGGAGAAGGCGCCCGAGTGGAACGAGGGCCGGATCGGCTGGTACGCGCTGCGGATCGAGCGCCCCGACGACGCGCTGCGCGTGACGAAGGCGATCGACGAGAGCTTCGCCAACTCCGCCTTCGAGACGCGCACGCAAACGGAGCAGGCGCTCGCCGCCTCCTTCGCGAAGCAGATGGGCAATATCGAGTTCCTGATCATGACGATCGGCTCGGTAGTGTTCTTCACGCTGCTGCTCGTCACCGGCAACACCATGGCCACCGTCGTGCGCGAGCGCACGCCTGAGCTGGCCGTGCTGAAGGCGGTCGGCTACGGCGACGGCTTCGTGCTGGGCCTGGTGCTCGTCGAGTCGTGCCTGGTGGCGCTCGTCGGAGCCGGGATCGGCCTCGGCCTCGCCAAGCTCTTCACGCTGCGGGGCGATCCGACCGGCGGCCTGCTGCCTGTCTTCTACCTGCCCGCCGAGGCGCTCGCGGCCGGGGTCGTGCTCGGCTTCGCGGTCGGCCTCGCCTCCGGCATCCTGCCGGCGCTGACGGCCCGGCGCTTGCGCGTGATCGACGCGCTGAGGCGGCTGTGAGCACGATCCCGCTCGCCTACAACGTCGAGAGCGTGCGCGCGCGCTGGCCCTCGGCCATCGTCGCGGTGCTCGGCATCGCGGGCACGGTGGCGGTGTTCGTGGCGATGCTCGCGCTGGCGAACGGCTTCCAGGCGACGCTCGTGAGGTCCGGCATCCCCGAGAACGCCCTGGTGCGTCGCGCCGGAGCCACCTCGGAGATGGACAGCGCGGTCTTCCTCGAGCAGGTCCGGATCATCGAGGACGCGCCGATGGTCGAGCGCAGCGGCGGCGGGCCGCTGGTGAGCCCCGAGGTCGTCGTGGTCACGGACATGCCCCTCAAGGAATCGGGGCTCGGCGCCAACGTTCAGGTGCGCGGCGTCTCGCCGCGTGCGCTCGAGGTGCACCGGGGCGTGAAGCTGGTCGAAGGCCGCTTCGTGCAGCCGGGCCTGCCGGAGCTGGTGGTGGGCCGCAACGTGCGAGACAGCTACCAGGGCCTGGAGCTCGGCTCCACGGTGCGTTTCGGCGGCCTGTCCTGGAGCGTCGTCGGCGCCTTCGACGCCGGCGGCGCCGGCTTCGACTCCGAGATCTGGTGCGACGCCGACCTGCTGAACCAGGCCTACCTGCGCCCGCGCGGCGTCTTCCAGTCCGTCGCCGTGCACCTGACGACACCCGGGGCGCTGCCCGAGCTGCGCCAGTTGCTGACGTCGGACCCGCGCCTGCGCGTGCAGGTGGACGGCGAGATCGAGTACTACGAGAAGAGCTCGCGCCAGCTCACGCAGCTGATCACCGGCCTCGGCGGGCTGGTCGCCGCGGTGATGGGGATCGGCGCGATCTTCGGCGCGCTCAATACGATGTACTCGGCGGTCGCCGAGCGCACGCGCGAGATCGCGACGCTGCGGGCGCTGGGCTTCTCGTCGGGCGCCGTGATCACCTCGTTCGTGTTCGAGGCGCTGCTGATCGCCGGCGTCGGAGGTGTCGTCGGCTGCCTGGTGGCGCTGCCGATCAACGGCCTCACCACCGCCACCATGAACTTCCAGACCTTCTCCCACATGGCCTTCGCGTTCCAGATCACGCCGCCGCTGCTCGGCGGCGGGATCGTGTTCGCGCTGCTGATGGGGCTGCTGGGCGGCGTGCCGCCCGCCGTGCGGGCGGCCAGGCTGCCGGTCGCGGCCGCGCTGCGGGATCTCTAAGGCGCGTCGGGCGGCGTTTCCGCCAGGCCGGCGAAGGCCGACTCGAGGGCGAAGAGCAGGAAGCGCACGGCGCCTGGACCAGCCTCCCCGCTCACGAGATCGCTCGCCGCCGCGCGCGCGCCGGCCAGGGCCGCTCGCGTCCGGCTCTCGCCGGCGCGTACGAAGCGGTCGAGATGCCCGCGCACGCGGTTCTCGTCGCCGTCGTGCCAGGCGCCTTCGATGCGGCGCAGGACGCGCCGAGTCAGACGGCTCTCGCCCGCGAGCCGGCGCAGCTCGTCCGCGGCCGGCTCGGTCTCGGCCGCGAGCAGGCGCTCGACGAGGCCGAGGCGCCCGGTCAGGCTCGCGAGGTAGGCGTCCGTCTCGCGCGAGCGACCGCAGCTCGCGGGTCCCGCGGCCTCCAGCACCCGCCGCGCCAGCGCGACGAACGCGGCCGTCCAGGCGGGGTCGCGGCGGCCTGCGGTCTCGGTCAGCCGCGGCTCCGCAAGAGCGCCGCGATCTCCGCGGCGGCCCGCGCCGAGGCGCCGGGCTCGCCGAGCCGCCGGCGGACCTCGGCGAGGTCGGCCCGCATGCGCTCGCGCAGCGCCGCGTCGGCGAGCAGTGCGCCCGCCTGCTCGGCCACGCGCGCCGGCGTGAAGTCGGCCTGCACCAGCTCGGGTACGATGCGGCGGCCGGCGATCAGGTTGGCCATCGCGTAGTGGGGCACGCGCACCAGCGGCTTGCCGAGCGCGTAGGTCAGCCGCGAGAGGCGGTAGACGACTACCATCGGCGTGCCGAGGATCGCCGCCTCGACCGTGGCGGTGCCGGAGGCGACGAGCCCCACGCTGGCCACGGACAGCGCCTCGTGCGAGCGGCCGCGGACGAGGCGCAGCTCGGGGCGCGACGCGACGGCGGCGTAGAGCGACGCGTCGAGAGCGGGCGCCTGTGCCACCAGGAACTGGAGCCCCGGGTGACGCCGCGCGAGGAGCTCGATCGCGCCGGCGAGAGCCGGCAGGATCTGGCGCACCTCCTTGGGCCGGCTGCCCGGCAGCACGGCGACGACGGGGCGGGCCGGATCGAGGCCGATCTCGCGGAGGAAAGCCGCCGGGTCCGCGGCGGGACGCACGTGATCGATCAGCGGATGCCCGACGAAGCTGACCGGCACCCCCGCCTCCCGGTAGAGCGCCTCCTCGAACGGGAAGATCACCAGCACCTTCTCGGCCGTCTCGCGGATGGTGCGGATGCGCCCGGGCCGCCAGGCCCAGACCTGGGGGGAGACGTAGTAGACGACGCGCACCCCGCGACGGCGCAGCTCGCGCGCGAGGCGCAGGTTGAAGTCTGGGTAGTCGATCAGCACCGCGAGGTCGGGCTGCCGCCGCTCCACCTCCGCCAGCAGGCCCGCGAAGACGCGGCGCAGGCGCGGCAGGTGCGAGACGACCTCGAGCAGGCCGACCACCGCGAGCTCGCGCACGTGCGCCAGCAGCGCCGCGCCCTCCGCCGCCAGCCGGTCGCCGCCCAGGCCGAAGACGTCCAGCGAGCCCGTGAGCCCGCGCAGGTGACGGACGAGCTCCGCCCCGTACAGCTCCCCGGAAGCCTCGCCGCTCGAAACGAGAAGACGCGGCATGTCCACAAAGCATGACACGCCGGACCCTGTGGGCAAACCGCAACGTCTTGAGGAGAATGTACTTGTCGCGTCTAACCGGCGCCCGTCCAGCGGCACGTGGTTTGCACCCCGGAGGGGCGAGGTCGAGGAGGACACCATGAAGGCTCGCTCGTTCGCATTCGCTCTGGCCCTGTCTCTGGTCGCCGCAGCGACCTGGGCAGCGGATGGCGCCGTCCGCCGCGGAAGCGGAGGCGGAGGCGGCGGCGGCGGCAACGACAAGCAGGCCGTGGGCGCCCGCCACCATGGCGGCGGCTCCGGCGGCGGCAGCTACAACGGCGGTGGCGGTGGGTCCAACCGGGGCGGCTCGCGGCCCGTTTCGGGCGCCGAGGCCCGCCATCCGCGCGCGGGAACCGGCAGCGGCTACTACCGTAAGGGCGGCTACTACCGCTACCCGTACTACGGTAGCTACTACCGCGGTTATTACCCCTACTACGGCTACGGCTACTACCCGTACTACGGCGGCTACTGGGACGGCTACTGGGGCTGGGGCGCGAGCCTGGGCTGGGGTATCGGCTACGGCTGGGGCTCGCCCTACTACGGGTCCGGTGGCTACGCCACCTACTCGTCGCCGGGGTACTACCGGTCCACGGGCTACGGAGTGGGCTCGCTGCGGCTGCTGGTGAAGCCGGAGCAGACCAAGGTCTACGTCGACGGCTACTACACGGGCGACGTGGACGAGTTCGACGGCCTGCTGCAACGCCTCAACCTCTCGGCGGGCCGCCATGAGATCGCCTTCAAGCTCGAGGGCCACCGCGACTACCGGGTCAAGGTGTACGTCGCCGTCGATCGCACGCTCAAGATCAAGCACGCGATGGAGAAGGGATCGGGACCGGAGGTCTACGAGGACCTGACCGAGGGCCACGGCGAGGATCCCGAGCCGGCGCAGCGAGCCGAGGGGGAGCGCTGGGACCCGCGTGACGAGCGCGAGTCCCGCGAGCCCGTCTCCGAGGAGCGGCCGTTCGCTCGCGACCTGGGCTCCGTGCGCTTCGACGTCACGCCGGCGGACGCGTCCGTCTACGTCGACGGCGAGTTCCAGGGTTCGGCGCGGCGCCTCGGCGAGCTGGACCTGCGGGCGGGACGCCACCGCGTCGAGGTGGTGCGGCCCGGCTTCGAGACGGTCGAGCGCGACGTCGAGATCGAGCCCGGCCGCGTCGCGCGCATCGCGATCGACCTCAACCGGCGCTGAGCGCCGGCGGCGAGGTCCCCCGGGGCCTCGCCGCGACGCCTAACGGGTGCCGGCCGCCAGCGCGGCCGGCGCCGCCGTCTTCACGGCGGCCGCACGCAGCGCGGAGTCCGGCCCGTAGAGGCGCTGGTAGATGCGGCCCGCGATCGCCGACGCGCCGTGGCCGTTGCCGCGGCGCATGAACACCACGATCACGACCTCGGGCCGGTCGGCGGGCGCGTAGGACGCGAACCAGCCGACCCGCGAGCAGGAGCCCGTCTTTCCCGCGACCACCACCTCGGGATCGAAGGCCGGTGCCGCGCTGCCTTCGTTGACCGCGGCCATGAAGCCCTCGCCGAGGCCGTCGAGCGAGGTGCCCGCCGGCAGCCGCCAGCGCTCGCGCGCCACGAAGCCCTCGGCGCTCGCCAGCTGCGGTTGGAGCACGATCCCGCCGTTGACCGCCGCCGAGAGCAGCATCGCCAGCTGGACGGCAGTCGTCTTGATGCCCGCGGCGTGGCTCGACAGGTGGCCGACCGCCTCGGGGCGCACGAACGCCGGCACGATCCCCGCGCTCTCGCCGGCGAGGTTGACGCCGGACGCGGTCCCGAGCCCGAGCAGCTCCGCGTAGTGCTGCACCTTCTGGTAGCCGATCGCCTCGCCCACCCGCTCGAAGTAGGGGTTGCAGGACACGGCCAGCGCGCGGCGCAGGTTGATGGCGCCGTGCCCCGGCCACATCCAGCAGCCGCCGGAGCAGGTGTGGACCGTGTCCGGCGTGATGGCGCCCTCGGACAGGCCGGCGATGGCGACCACGATCTTGAACACCGAGCAGGGCTGGAAGGCGCTCTGCAGCGCGTAGCGCGGGTTCACCATCGCGATCAGCCGGCCCGTGCGGGGATCGACCGCCACGACACCGCCCTGCACGCCGCCGAGGCCCTTCTGGCACGCCTCGGCGACGGCGCTGTCGAAGGCGCTCGGGCGCTCGGGCAGGATCGCCGCTGGCAGCGCCGGCGGACGACGGGCGCGGCTGCGGCGGGCCGCGGTCCCCGCCTGCGCGGTCCCCGCGGCGCCCAGCGTGAGCGCGAGCATCAGCCCTGCCTGAAGGCGCATGAGCTGCGAGGCTAGCACAGCGCGGGCCGCCCCGACGCCCTGCTAGACTTCGCGTCGTGAGTCGCGAAGCGTCCGCTGCGGCCGCGATCGGGCTGTGCCTGGTCGTCACGACGGCCCTCGCCCTCGAGCCTCCCGCCCTCCGCGCCGCCTCCCTCGTCGGCGTCCTGGTCAAGGTGGACCTCGAGCGCTCCTCGGTCACCGTGCGGGCCGCCGACGGCGAGCCCCGCGAGTACCAGATCCAGGTGGACGACAAGACGCGCATCACCGACTCCGGACGGGCGCTCGGCCTGGCCGAGCTGCGCACCGGAGAGCGCATCGTCGTCGCTTACGTCGAAGAGGGGCCCGCCCGCCGGCGCGCCACGGCGCTGCGCCAGGGCCCGGCCTCGCTGCGGGCGCCCGAGCGGACGCCGCGCCCGTCGCCGCCCATTCAGCAGGAAGGAAAGCCATGATCCAGCGTCATACCCTGGCCGCCGCGCTCGCGCTGGCCGCGCTCGCCCCGGCCCTCCACGCGGACAAGCTCGACAAGCAGGACAAGAAGTGGCTGGAGGAGGAGGTCGCCGCGATCATCCTACCCGCCGAGGCGAAGGTCTTCCGCGACCTCAAGAAGGACGACCGCCCCGAGTTCCAGAAGATCTTCTGGGCGCGGCGCGACACCGACCCGGAGACCGCGAAGCCCGAGAACGAGTTCAAGACCTGGTACCTCGCCCGCAAGGCCGAGGCCGACACGCAGTTCCGGGCGGGCGGCCGCCTCGGCTCCGTGACCGACTGCGGCCGGGTCTTCATCCTGCTCGGGCCGGCCGACAGCCGCAAGACCGAACAGGGCGCGCCGGTGCTCGGGGGCTCGCGCCAGCCCGAGATCTGGACCTACCGCGAGAAGCCCGAGCTGCCCTTCAAGTTCAAGGACAGCGAGATCCAGATCGCCTTCGACGAGCAGTGCGAGCTGCCGCCGAGCGCGCGCTTCAAGGAGCAGCTCGACCGGGTGGCGGAAGGCAAGATCACCCGCCCCAACATCGACTTCCGTTTCGGCAAGGACGGCCGGCTGACGAAGCTGGTCGACCTGCTGCCGAAGCCCTCGCCGGCGCAGGCGCTGCTGAAGACGCCGCGCGAGGACTTCCCGCTCGCCGCCCAGTCGCACTTCCTGAAGGTGCAGGACGGCGGCACGGCCCTCGTCGGCATCGTCAGCGGCAAGGCGGACGGGCTCACGGTCAAGGAGGCCGGCGGGAAGAAGACGGCGCGCGTGGTGGTCTGCGCGCAGGCCGCGGGCGCCGACGGGCGCCAGGCGGCCTTCTACGAGCAGCCGACCACGGTCGAGCTGGGGGCGGACGGCACCTTCGCCGCCTCCTACCGGCTGGGGTTGAAGCCGGGCAAGTACACGATCCGCGCGGGCGCGATCGACGAGACCACGCAGAAGGGCTCGATCGCGGCCTTCGAGTCGGACGTGCCCGACTTCAACGCCGGCGAGATCACGGCCGCCAGCATCATCATCATCAAGGACATCGAGGAGAACGCCGTCAACGACCCGGCGCACCCCTGGGGCGCCTACCTGCTGGGCGCCGCGCGCCTGGTGCCGCTGCCGGGCCACGTCTTCGCGCAGGCCGACTCGCTCTCGTTCTTCTACCAGTACTACGACGCCAAGGTCGACGAGACCAGCGGCGCCGCGAACGTCACGGGCAGCCTGAAGATCATGTCCAAGGGGCGGGTGGTGGCGCAGACGCAGGACCAGCCCTTCGACAAGCCGATCGGCGGCACCATCATCGGGCCGGTGCCGCTCGCCAAGTACGAGCCCGGCAGCTACGTCGTCACGCTGAAGCTGAAGGACGTCGCCGCGGGCAAGGAGATCACCCGCGAGACGACCTTCGACATCAAGTAGAGCCACGGCCTCCCTCAGGGACTGGCTCGGCCGCCGCACCCGGCGCGAAGTGCGCTCGGTGCGGCGCCAGTTCCCCGCCCGCATCGACCGCTTCAAGCTGGCGGACGAGCGCGGCATTCGCAAGGCGCTCGCCGAGGACGACCAGGTGGCGCTCGCGGTGCGCCGCCACGTCCAGGAGACGGGAGAGGACGAGCAGGCCGCCTGGGCGCGCGTGCACGCCTACGCGCGCGAGATCGTGCCGAGCTTCAACCTGCTCGCCTACTACCGGGTCGGCCAGCTGGTGGCGCGCGCGCTGATCCCGCTCTTCTACAAGGTCAGCGTCGGCTACGAGGCGCGCGCGGCGCTCGACGCGCTGCCGCGCGACGCCGTGGTGGTCTACCTGATGAACCACCGCAGCAACGCCGACTACGTGGTGGTGGCCTACGTGCTGTCGGGCGAGGTGGCGCTCTCCTACGCCGTCGGCGAGTGGGCGCGGGTGTGGCCGCTGGAAGCCGTCTTCAAGAGCTTCGGCTCGTACTTCGTGCGCCGCCGCTACCGCGAGGCGCTCTACCACTCGGTGCTCGAGAGCTACGTGCGGCTGGTGACGCGCAACGGCGTCACCCAGGGCATCTTCCTCGAGGGCGGGCTCAGCCGGGACGGCCGCTTCCGCCCGCCCAAGCTGGGGCTGCTCGACTACCTGCTCGGAGCGTTGCGCGATCCGGGCTTCACGCGGCCGATGTTCCTGGTGCCGGTGGCGCTCAACTACGACCGCGTGCTGGAGGACCGCTCGCTGCTGCGCGAGCTGGAAGCGCCCGACGAGCGGCTGCGGCGGCGCGAGCAGATCGCCGAGGTCGCCTCCTACGCGCTCAAGGTCTCCGCGCGCTTCCTGCTGCGGCGCGCCCGCCGCTACGGACGCGCCTGCGTCAACTTCGGCGCGCCGCTCGACGTGCGCGCCTGGCTCGCGGCGTCGCCGGGCGTGCTGGAGCTGCCGCGCGCGGAGCGCCTGGGCCGGCTGCAGGGGCTGGCCGACGAGGTGATGCGACGGATCGGCGAGATCATGCCGGTGCTGCCGGTGCCGCTCGCCTGCGCGGCGCTGCTGGAGCACGCCGGCGACAGCATCGCGCGCGAGCGCTGGGAGGGCCTGATCGCCGACCTGCGTTTCGTGCTGCGCGGCTCCGGCGCGCGCGTCGTCGGCGACGAGCGCACCGACGCGGAGATCCTGGAACGCGCGCTGGTGATGCTGACGCTGCGGCGTGTGGTGACGCCCGCGGCGGACGGCTTCCGGATCGATCGCTCGCAGGAGCGGCTGTTGCGATACTACGCGAGCTCGATCGGGCACCTGCTGGCGCCGGGAGCGCCCGCGTCTCCGGCGCACGCCGAATGAGCGCCGCCTGCGAGAGCGGCCGCTTCGTCACGCCCGACGGGGTCTCGCTCGCCTGGACGCGCCGCGGCAGCAGCGGCCAGCGGGCGATCCTGGTGGTGCCGGGCATCCTGATGCACCGCGAGGCGCCGGAGCACCGCCTGCTGGCGGAGCGCCTCGCGCGCGTGGCGGACGTGGTGACGCTCGACGTGCGCGGCCACGGCGATTCGCGAGGGACCTTCTCGTGGGGGCGGCGCGAGCACGAGGACGTGGCCGCGTTCGCGCGGAGCCTGCGCGGCGAGTACGGCCGCCTCGGCGGCCTCGGCTTCTCCTTCGGCGGCTTTCACGTCTGCGTGGCGGCTGCGCTGGCGCGGCCGTTCGACGCCGTCGCCAGCGTCTGCGCGCCGTCGAGCCTGTTCGTGCTCGACCACAACCCGCTCGGCCGGGGGCTGCGGCGCACGCTGCCCTGGATCCTGCGCCGCCGCCGCCGCTTTGCCTGGCTGGGTGCGCCGGGGCTGCGCCGCCCGTCGCCCGCGCGCCTGGTCGGCGCGATCGCGCCGGTCCCGCTGCTGGTCGTGCACGGCACCCACGACTGGCTGGTCTCCGCGCGGCACGCGCGGCGGCTTCACGACGCGGCGGGCGAGCCGCGTGCGCTTCACCTCGTCGCGGGCGGCCTGCACGCCGAGGCGATGCTGGCCGACGACCCGGAGGCCCTGTTGGCGCCGCTCGAGGCTTTCTTCGCCGAGCGCCTCTAGAGCGCGGGTCGGGCTACTTGTTGACGGCCGCCTTCAGCTCCTTGCCTGGGGCGAAGCGCGGCACCCTGCGCGCGGCGATCCTGATCACGGCGCCCGTCTGCGGGTTGCGCCCGGCCCGCGCCTTGCGCTTCGACACGCCGAAGGTGCCGAAGCCGACCAGCGCCACGCGGTCGCCCTTCTTGAGGGTCCTGGTGACCTGCTCGACCAGCGAGTCGAGGCAGCGCCCGACGTCCGCCTTGGTGAGGCCGGTGTCCTCCGCGATGCCCGCGATCATCTCGGCCTTGTTCATGGGGCGACCCTCCGTATCGGCGTGGGGGAAGTGAAGGCGCTTATATCAGCCGCGTTCGCGACGCGTCAAGGCCGGGCCGTCAGGCGGCCTTCTTCTCGGCGGGCTTCGCCAGCAGCTCGAGGGCCTTTTCGAGCGCCGGGTCCTTGTCCTCGGCGGTCGCGGGGGTCGCCGCGTCGACGGCATCGGTCGGCAGCACGCCCTTGCCGTGGATCGGCTCGCCTTTGGGCGAGACGTACTTGCCCACGGTGAGCAACAGGCCGCCCTCCGGCAGGGACACCACGCGCTGGATGCCCGCGCGGCCGAAGGTGCGCTCGCCGACGAGCGGCCGCCCGGCGTCGCGCAGTGCCGCGGCCACGATCTCGCCGGGGCCCGCGGTTCCGGTGTCGGTCAGCACGGCGAGCGGGCCCTCCCAGGCGCTGGCGGCGGGGTCGGCCTCGAAGCTGCGGCTCTCGATGCGGCGCCCCTCCAGCTTCGCGACGGTGCCGCCCTTCAGGAACAGCTCCGCGACCCTCACCGCGTCCGCCGGCTCGCCGTAGCCCGCGCCGCGCAGGTCGAGCACCAGGCGCGAGACGCCGGCGCGGCGCAGCGCCTCGAGCTCGCCCCGCAGCGTGCCGGCGGTCTGTGCGTGGAACTCGCGCACGCGCAGGTAGCCCGTGCCGTCGGCGAGCTGCCGGCGCTGGGGCTCTGCGGGCGTCAGGCGCTCGCGCACCACGGAGAACTCCAGCGGGTCCGAGCCGGCGCGCAGCACGTCGAGCTTGACGATCGAGCCGGGGGCGCCGCGCAGCAGGCGGTCGCCTACGACTGCCGGCAGCGGGCGCGAGTGGCGGCCGTCGATCGTCTTCAGCAGGTCGCCGGGCTGCAGCCCCGCCTTCTCGGCGGGCGAGCCGGGCCGCACGGAGACGATCATCAGGAACGCGAAGCGGCGCGTCACCTGCACGCCGATCTCGGCGTCGCCGCCCGCCTTGGCCTGGTAGGCCTTCAGCTCCTCGGCCGGCAGGTAGCCGCTGTCCCCGTCGAGCGCGTCGGTAAGCCCCAGATCGGCGCCGGCCAGCGTGCGGTCCACGTTGATCGGCTCCACGTAGGCTTCGATCACCAGCCGCACGACCTCGTTGAACACGGAGAGCTGGCCGTAGGTCGTGTCGCCCATCACGCGCCCGAGCAGCACGCCCAGGGCGATGTAGGCGGTCAGGCAGGTGGAGGCCAACGCGATGAACAGGCGGCTGCGAGCGCTCATCCAAAGAGTATACCGGCTACTTGCGCTCCCGCTTCAGCCAGTCCGCCGGGTCTTCCGGGCGGCCCTGGAAGCGCACCTCGAAGTAGACGCCGGTGCCGTCGAGACCGGTGCCCGCGCTGCCGACCGCCGCCCCCTGCGCGACGCGCTGGCCGACCTTCACCGCCAGCTCCCCGAGGTGCCCGTAGAGCGTGTGGTGCTTGTTGCCGTGGTCGAGGATCACCATCAGGCCGTAGCCGCGGAAGCGGTCCGCGAAGGCCACGACGCCCTCGTGGACCGCGCCGATCGGGCTGCCTTCCTGGGCCTCGATCTCGACGCCGTTCTGCAGCGTGTAGGTGTCGAAACGCGGGTGCTTGCGCCGGCCGAAGGGCACCCGCACGCGGCCCGCGGCGGGCCAGGGCAGGGTGCCGCGGAAGGCGGCGATCGGGATCGGGGCGTCCTCGCCGTGCAGGCCGGCGACCAGCTCGTCGAGCCGCGCCTCGGCCTGCTTCAGCTCCTCCACGTAGAGCGCCTGCGTCTCCTTGCGCTCGACGATCTGCGTCAGCAACTCGGTCTTGCGGCGCCTCTCGGCGTCGAGGCCGCGGCGCGCACGCTCGACCTCGGCGCGTTGCGTGAGCGCCTCCTGGGTGCGTCGCTCGAGCTCGGTCCGCGCGGCGGCCTCGGCGCGCAGGTCGCCGCGGAAGCGGACGAAGCGCTCGTTGTCGCGGCGCGCCAGCGTCGTCACGAAGCGGTAGCCGCGCAGCATGTCCGAGGGGCGGTCGACCGAGAGCAGCATGCGCAGGTAGCTGAGCTCCCCCAGCTTGTAGAGGGCTCGCGCGCGGGCCAGGAGCTCCGGCCGCGCCTGGGCGATCTGGGCCTCGACCGCGCGCAGCCGCTTGACGGTGGCGTCGAGCTGCTCGTTCGTCCGCTGCAGCGTGAGCTGCACCTCGCGCAGCTGCTCGCCGCGCAGGCGCACCTCGAGCTCCAGCCGCTCGACCTCTCCCAGCAGGCTCCTCTCCTGGCGCCGCAGGCGGCCGAGCTCCTGCTCGAGCGACCGGCGCCGGTCGCGGACCTGCTGCAGCCGCGCGTCGGCTCCGGGCGTCGCTGACGCGGAGGCCGCAGCGGCGGGCAGCGGGGCCGACGCGCCGGGGCTTTCGGGCGCGTGCGGAAGCTGGGGAGCGGCGGACGCGCCGAGCACGACCGCGGCCACGAGCGCGGCGGTCGTGCCCGCGGCGCGCCTCGGGGTCAAAGCAGCGGCTTCCCGTCGAGGTCCTTCGGGATCGGCGTGCCGAGCGCCTTCAGGATCGTGGGGGCGAGGTCCATGATGTGGGGCTGCTCGGTGGAGAGCTTGGCGTTGATGAACAGCACGCCGCCGCTGATCTCGGTGGCGGTCGCGCAGTGGTCGCCGCTCCACTTCCGGTTGTTGTTCTCGACCAGTGTGCGCTGGATGACGCCCAGCGTGTCCTGCCAGCCGACCCGGTAGCCGTCGTTGAACCCGACCTGCAGGTCGGGCGCGTTCTGCAGGTACTCGCCCTTGTAGATGTCGTCGCGCTTGTAGATGTCCGCGAACACCCGCGCGCCGTCGTCGGGGTCGGTCAGCGGCAGCAGCGCGTCGCGGATCTCGTCCTGCAGCGCCTTGTACTCCTCGCCGGCCGAGACGATGCCGCGCGACTCGCGGCCGCGCAGGTTGAAGTAGATCTGGCCCAGGCCCACTGCGTAGGCCTTGGTGCGCGTCCAGTCGACGCCCTCCCAGAACTCGCCGTGGCCGAAGAGGTCGGCGAGGCCCTTGTCTCCGCCGGCCTTGCCCTCGAAGACCAGGTAGCCGTTCTGCACCAGCCAGGAGTTGAGGTTGACGCCGCGGCGGAAGGAGTGGAAGCCGTGGTCGGACATCACCATGAACAGCGTGTCCTTCGGCAGCTTCGCCTGGATGCGGCCGACGAGGTCGTCGGCGCGGCGGTAGATCTTCTCGATCGAGTCGCCGTACTTCTCGGCGAGCGCCTGGTCGTACATCGGGTGCTTCGGGTCGATCAGCCGCCACATCATGTGCTGGATGCGGTCGGTCGTCTCGATGCAGGCGGCGAACAGGTCCCAGTCCTCGCGCTCGAGGCTCTTGAAGATCAGCTTCTCGCGGTCCTCGAAGGCGCGCTCGGCGTCGTAGAGGAACTCGGCCTCGTCGAGCCGGCCCTCGTTGAGCGGCCAGGTGGCCTCGGCCCAGCCGAGCGTGCGGTAGAGCCCGATCTGCTGCGCCAGCTTCTTGGAGTAGTCGGCCGGGTGGCTGATCGGCACCGGCGGGTCGCGCGGATCCATGTTGATCGGCGAGCCGTAGAGCTGCAGCTCCTTGTCCGCCTGGACCACGTGGAACTGGATCATGCCCTTCACGCTGAGGAACGCGTTCAGCGGGAACTTCAGCTCGACCCAGGGACTCCACTCGCCGGCCTTCAGCGTCAGCGAGCGCCCGGCGATCTCGAGAGTGGCCTGGCCGGAGCCCTCGGTCCAGCCGACGCTCATCGGCAACGAGACGTCCTTGCCGGCGGCCAGCTCCTCGAGCCGTTTCTTCCGCTTGTCGGAGAGCGGGCCCTGCTTCTGCGCCGCCAGCAGCTCGCGCTCCTCCTGCATCAGGATGGGGTTGTTCGGTCCCTTCACGAGCGTCCTGGAGACGCCGCCCTCGAACAGCAGGCGCTTCAGGTAGCCGCCGAACTCCGTGTTGCCCTCCTCGAACGACGAGAGATCGGTCGCCCAGTAGCTGAACGTGCCGATCGTGCCGCGGATGTCGCTGAGGGGCAGCCCGCCCAGCAGGTTCCCGTGCGGGTACTCCTCGGGCGGGAACGTCATCGGGATCGTCAGCACGATGCTCTTGATGCCGTCGGCGCCGCCGTGCGTCCAGAACGAGGTGCCGCCACGCGTCGAGGTCAGCTTGGGCGCCTTCGTCGGGATCAGGCCCCAGAGGAACTCCGGCGGCTCGCGCTTGACGCCCGCGAGGTCGGGCAGGTAGGTGTCGAAGTCGCGGATCAGGAAGTCGTAGATGTTGTGCTTGCCGGGGTTGACGCCCGTGGCGAAGCTCGCCCAGGCGACCGGCGACTCGGAGGGCTGCGTCGTCTCGAGCTTGCGGAACGTGCCCGACTCGGCCAGCCTCTTGAGGTTCGGCAGCTTGCCCTCGTCCATCCACTTCCGGGAGAGCGTCGGGTCCATCCCGTCGAAGCCCATCACGAACACCCGCTGGCTGGCGCGGCGGACGGGCTTGCCCTGGGGGCCGGAAGAGCAGCCCGCGAGCAGGCCGGCGGCGAGCAGGCCGAGCAGGAAGGGATTGCGGGACTGGGGCATGAGAGATCGTGACCTCGGGCGCACGCGAGGCGGCGCACATCGCCGCGGGTCGATGCGTGAGCCCGAATTCTAAAGGAGCGATCTCCAGAGCCGGTAAGCGCAGGGCTTGCGGGGTGCTTTCGGGCGCTTCGGGCCGCTGGCCCTCAATGGGAAGCTCCCGCCCCGACGCCCGGCGCTGGCTCTGCTCTTGCTATTCCGATCGCGGGAGCCTCGTCCGCGCACGAAGTGCGCGGCGCCGAGCCTTGCCTTCCGAGGGATACCAATGTTCGAGATCGTCGCCGCCGAGTTCCTGGCGCCGGACGTCAAGCAGTTCCGGATCCGGGCGCCGCGCATCGCGCGCCGCCAGCGGCCAGGGCAGTTCGTCATCATCCGCGTCAACGAGACAGGCGAGCGCATCCCGCTGACGATCGCGAGCTCCGAGCCGAAGGGCGGCACCATCACGCTGGTGGTCCAGGGCGTCGGCAAGACCACACGGCTGATGAACGCCCTCGAGGCGGGAGACGGCCTGCTCGACGTCGCCGGTCCGCTCGGCAAGCCCTCCGAGATCGAGAGCTTCGGCACGGCTGTCGTCGTCGGCGGCGGCGTCGGCACCGCGATCGCCTGGCCGACCGCGCGCGCGCTGAAGGACGCGGGCAACGAGGTGATCGCGATCGTCGGCGCCCGCAACAAGGAGCTGCTGATCCTCGAGGACGAGATGCGCGCGGCGAGCGCCACGCTGCACCTGCTGACGGACGACGGCAGCTACGGCGAGAAGGGCTTCGTCACCGCCAGGCTGAAGCAGCTCTACGAAGAAGGCCTGCGGCCCGGCCTGGTTCTCGCGATCGGCCCGGTGCCGATGATGCGCGCCGTCGCCGAGCTGACGCGGCCGTTCGGCACGCGCACGATCGTCTCGCTCAACGCGATCATGGTCGACGGCACCGGCATGTGCGGCGGCTGCCGCGTGATCGCGGGCGGCGAGAGCAAGTTCGCCTGCGTCGACGGCCCCGAGTTCGACGCCCACACGGTGGACTTCGACGTGCTCTCCCAGCGCAACGCGATGTACAAGGAGGCCGAGCGCCGATCGCTGGAGCTCTACGAGCAGAGCGCCTGCGCCGCCCGCAAGTCCGAGGCAGCAGCGAGCTGCGAGGCCCGCGCATGACCGCCGACGCCGCGAACGCGCTCAACCCGCTGAAGCTCAGGGACCGCATGAAGATCCCGCGCCAGGGGATGCCCGAGCGCGAGCCCGAGGTCCGCTGCCGCTGCTTCGAGGAGGTCAACCTCGGCTACCTCCCGGAGCTGGCGCAGCAGGAGGCCCGCCGCTGCCTGCAGTGCGCGAAGCCCGCCTGCGTGGGCACCTGCCCTGTGGGCGTCAAGGTTCGAGAGTTCGTCGACCTGGTGCTGGCCGGCGACTATCTGGGCGCCGCCGCCAAGATCCGCGAGGACAACGTGCTGCCCGCCGTCACCGGCCGCGTCTGCCCGCAGGAGGAGCAGTGCGAGGGCGGCTGCGTCGTCGGCAAGAAGGGCGAGCCGATCGCGATCGGCCACCTGGAGCGCTTCGTAGCCGACTACGAGCGCCAGCTCGGCAAGGTGGGCCTGCCGCAACGCGCGCCGCTGACGGGCAGGAAGGTGGCGATCGTCGGCAGCGGACCGGCCGGGCTGTCGGCCGCCGGCGAGCTGGTGCAGCGCGGCCACGAGGTCACGGTGTTCGAGGCGCTGCACGAGGTCGGCGGCGTCCTCGTCTACGGCATCCCCGAGTTCCGGCTGCCCAAGGCGATCGTGCGCCAGGAGGTCGGGACGCTCGGTCAGATGGGCGTGCGCTTCGAGACGGACGTGGTGGTCGGCCGCACCGTCACGATCGACGAGCTGTTCGGCGAGGAAGGCTACGACGCGGTGTTCGTCGCCACCGGCGCGGGCCTGCCGCGCTTCCTGGGCGTGCCCGGCGAGCACCTGAACGGCGTCTACTCGGCGAACGAGTTCCTGACCCGCGTCAACCTGATGCGCGCCAACCGCTTCCCCGAGTACGACGAGCCCGTCTACGACTGCCGCGGCCGCGAGGTGGCGGTGGTGGGCGGCGGCAACACGGCGCTCGACGGCATCCGCACCGCGCTGCGGCTCGGGGCGAAGTCGGCCACGCTGATCTATCGCCGCTCCGACGCCGAGATGCCGGCTCGCGCGGAGGAGGTTCACCACGCCCGCGCCGAGGGCGTGCGCTTCATGACGCTGACGAACCCGCTCGAGTTCCTGGCCGCGGAGCGGCCCGGCTGGCTGGGCGCCGTGCGGCTCGAGCGCATGCAGCTCGGCGAGCCCGACGCCTCGGGCCGGCGCCGGCCGGTGCCGATCGCGGGCTCCGACTTCGTGATCCCGCTCGACGTCGCGATCATCGCGGTCGGCACCACCGCCAACCCGCTGGTGCCCTCGACGACGCCGGACCTCGCCACGCGCAGGGGCGGCTACATCGACGCCGATCCCGAGACGCTGCGCACCTCGAAGCGCGGCGTCTTCGCCGGCGGCGACATCGTCACCGGGGCCGCCACCGTGATCCTGGCGATGGGCGCCGGCCGCAAGGCGGCGCGGGCGATCGACGACTACCTGAAGTCCGGCGTCTGGTAGGCCCGGCCTACTCCCGCTTCCGGGGCGGCAGCGTGCGCGGCCGGCCGCGGCCGGCCTTGGGGTCGGGCGCGATCGTCTCGGGCGCCACGGTGGCGGCGGCCGCAGCCGTCTTCGGGCGCTTCTTGGGCGGCGCGGTCGCGAGCGGGGTCGCGTCCCTCGTCGGCTGCGGCCGGCGGGCTGGCAGCGGGTCGTCGATCGGAATCAGCGTCGCCTGCACTACCGGGAAGTAGCTCGGCGCGCCGAGCTCGGCCGGCTGCAGCCCGTCCGGGAACAGCTTGTGGAGGTACTGCTTCAGCGTCAGGTTGGTCGGCCCGTAGCCCTTGTCGTACAGGAAGTGCTCGCAGGCGCTGCCCATCTCCCCGGCCGAGGCGTAGCGCTTCGCCGGGTCGCGCTGCAGCGCGCGGCGCAGGATGCCCATGACACCGTCCGGGATCGAGTTGTTGAACGTGCGCGGCGAGGGGCTCTGGCCCGAGATCACCTGCTCCAGCACCTCGGCGGTGCTGCTGCCCGAGAACAGCCGCCGCATGGTCAGCATCTCGAACAGCACGGCGCCCAGGCTGAACAGGTCGGAGCGATTGTCCGCGCGCAGCTCGACCACCATCTCGGGCGCCATGTAGGCGGGCTTGCCGGTCAGGCTCGACTCGCGCGTGCCGCTGCGGGTGGCGATCCCGAAGTCGATCAGCTTCACCGTGCCCTCGCGCGTGATCATGATGTTGCTCGGGCTGATGTCGCGGTGCACGATCGAGGCCTTCTCGTACACGTACTGCAGCGCGCGGCAGACCCGGCTCACCACGAACACCGACAGCTCCACGTCGGGCAACTGGCCGAGCTCCTCGTGGCGGCCCAGGTAGTCGACCAGGCTCCAGCCGTCGATGTACTCGAGGATGATGCACAGCTCGCCGCCGACGGTCTCGAAGTCGAAGATGCGGCCGATGTTCTCGTGGTCGAGCACGGCGTAGCGGCGCGCCTCCTCGACGAACAGCCGCACGTGGCCCGGGTCCTCCGCCGCGAGCAGCTGCTTGATCACGATCGGGCGCTGGAAGCCGGACTCGCCGTTCAGCATGCCCTTGTAGATCTTGCCCATGCCGCCGGCGCCCAGCTCGTGCTGGATCGTGTACTTGGTCTCGGGCATCTCCCTCGGCTTCCGAGCGGGGAGTTTATACTGCCCGCATGCGCTTCATGGGGCTCGACGTGGGGGACCGCCGCATCGGCATCGCCCTCTCGGACGAGACCGCCACGCTGGCCTTCGGCCACTCGACCTACCAGCGGGTGGGCCCGCGCAAGGACCCGCGGGCGATCGGCGCGCTCTTGCGCGAGCACGAGGTGGGCGAGATCGTGGTCGGCCTGCCGCGCCAGCTCGACGGCGAGGTCGGCCCGCAGGCGGAAAAGGTGCTCGCGTTCATCGAAGACCTGAAGCCCGTGGTGCGCGTGCCGGTGGTGGCCTGGGACGAGCGCTTCACCTCCGTGCTGGCGCACCAGGCGCTGATCGAGGGCGGCGTCTCGCGGCGCGACCGGCGCGCCGTGGTGGACAAGGTCTCCGCCACGCTGATCCTGCAGAGCTACCTCGACTACCGCAAGCTCAACGTCAGCGAGGACAGCCGCACGCCCGCCTGAGCGGCGGGCCTCCCGAGCAGCCCGAAACGTGCGCGCCCTGATCCGCACGGCACTCGTCCTGGCGCTGGTGGCGGCCGTCGCCGTGCTCGCCTGGTGGCGCGACGCGCTCGCCCCGCGACCGGCGAGCACGCCGCCGCTCGTGCTCGACGTGCCGCCCGGGACGAGCGCCGAGCGCATCGCGAACCGGCTCACCGAGCTGGGCTTCGTGCGGCACCCGCTGCTGTTCCGGGCGCTCGTCTGGCAGCGCGGCGCCGGCGCCCGCCTGCGCGCGGGGCGCTACACGCTGGAGACGCCGCTCTCGCCGCTGGGCCTGCTCGAGCTGCTGGAGAAGGGGCAGGCGCAGCGGCGCGACGTCACCATCCCCGAGGGCCGCAGCCTGGAGGAGATCGCCGCGCTTCTGGCGGCGCAGGGCGTCGACAGGGCGGCGTTCCTGGCGGTCGCGCGCGACCCCGCCCTGGTTCGCGATCTGGACCCGAAGGCCGAGGACCTCGAGGGCTACCTGTTCCCCGACACCTACGACGTGCCGGTTTCCGCGGACGCCCCGCGCGTGCTGGCGAGGCGCATGCTGCAACGCTTCCGAGAGGTGGCCGTGCCGCTGCTGCCGCGGCTCGCCGACGCGGGCCTGGGCCTTCGCGAGGCCGTCACGCTCGCCTCGATCGTCGAGCTGGAGACGGCGCAGGCGGCCGAGCGGCCGCGCATCGCCGCGGTGTTCCTCAACCGGCTCCGGGTCGGCATGCCGCTGCAGACCGACCCGACCGTCATCTACGCGCTGCGCAAGGCGGGCCCCTACGACGGCAACATCCGGAAGAAGGACCTGAGCCTGGACTCGCCCTACAACACCTACCGCCACGCCGGGCTGCCGCCGGGGCCGATCGGCTCGCCGGGCCGCGCCGCCCTGCTCGCCGTGCTCGAGCCCGCGCCGGTGAAGGACCTCTACTTCGTGAGCCGCAACGACGGCACGCACGAGTTCAGCGAGACGCTGCGCGACCACGAGCGCGCGGTCGACCGCTATCAGCGCTTCGGCCGGCGCGTCCCCGCGGCGCCCGCGGCCGGCCGCACCCCGGGGCGGGCCCGCTAGTGCCGCCCGCCCGCCGTCCCCCCGGCGACTGGTGGCCGTACGAGTCGCGCTATGCGCCGCCGCCTCCCTGGCAGACCGTCGCGATCGCCCTCGCCGTCGTCCTCGCCCTCGTCGCGAACGGCCGCCCGATCGGCGCGGGCGACACGCGGCCGACGGAGCGCGTGGCGGCGAGCCTGGTGCAGTCGCTCGACTTCGACCTCGACGAGTTCCCCGAGGTCGAGCCGCCGTTCGTGCGCGAGGCCGGCGGGCACCGGGTCTCGATCTACCCGGTGCTCTCGGCCGTGCTGGCGACGCCCGTGTTCGCCGCCGCCCGCCTGGTCTTCGAGCTCGACGAGACGGGCAGCGCCCTCGCCGGCAAGGCGGCCGCGGCGCTCTTCTCGGGCCTCGCCGCCGCCTTGCTGTTCCTGGCGCTGGCGCGGCTCTACCCGGTCTCGGAGGCGCGCACCGCCGCCCTGCTGTTCGCGCTCGGCACCAGCGTCGTCTCGACGAGCCAGGCGCTGTGGCAGCACCCCGCGGCCGTGCTCTTCCTCTCGCTGGCGCTCCTGATGCTGGTGCTCGCGGACCACGAGGACGAGGCCTGGGCCGGCCGCGCCGGGCTGCCGCTTGCGCTGGCTGTGGCCGCCCGCCACGCCGACGTGGCTCTCGTCGGCGCCCTCGCGCTCGCCGTCGTCGTGCGCTGGCCCCGCCGCGCGCCCGCGCTCGCCGCCTGGGCCGCCGGCCCGGTCGCGTTGGTGGCCGCCTACCAGTGGTCGAGCTTCGGCTCGCCGCTCGAGACCGGTTTCGGCGGCGCGCTGGCTCAGCGCTTCTCCGAGCCCTGGGGCTACGGCCAGGCCGGCCTGCTCTTCTCCCCCGCGAAAGGCCTGTTCGTCTTCACGCCGCTGGCGCTCGTCGCCCTGCTCGGCCTCGCGCGGGCGATCCGGCGGGGCGAGGGCTTCCTGCCCCTCGCCTGCCTGGCGGGCGTCCTGGCGCACGTCGTCTTCACCGGCCGCTGGAGCGAGTGGCACGGCGGCGAGAGCTGGGGCCCGCGCCTGCTGACGGACTCGCTGCCCCTGCTCTTCCTGTTCCTGCCGCCCGGCTTCGACGCGCTGCCACGCCTCGGCCCGCTGCTCGCAGCGCTCTCGGTCGGCGTTCAGGCGCTCGGCGCCTTCGGGTACGACTACCGCTGGGAGCGCCTGCACCAGCGGCCGCCCGCGCAGGCGCGCCAGGCGCTGTGGGACGTCGCGGAGAGCCCGATCCCGTTCGCGCTGCGCGAGCGCGTGCTGATCCTGGCGGCGCCCGGCGTGCGCGAGCGCCGCGCGTTCGTCTCCGAGCATCCGCTGGTGCCGTTCGGGCCCGAGGGCTCGCGCATCGCCGCCGCGCGGGGCGCGCTCGCCGTCGTCGGATCGGACGCCACGCTGCGCGACGCGCACCTGCAGCGGGGCGCGCGCGTTCAAGGCGAGCGCCTACGCTTGAGTGGACGCTGGGACGGCGTCTTCTTCCGCGTCCGCGAGGGCTCGCGGCAGCGGCGCCTCGAGCTGCGCGTCGTCGGCCGTGGCAGCGGCGTGCTCTACGTCGGCGAGCGCTCGTTCCGGCAGCCCACGCGCTGGAAGGAGTACCCGATGGCAGGTTCGCTGCGCATCCGCCACCCGTACTACTTCCCGGAGTCGGGGGGCGGCGACGTGGTGGTCACGCTCGGCAAGTCGCCCGGCGAGGCCGACCTCGAGTCGGTCTCGCTGGTGCCGCCGGGAGAGCCGGAGAACGTGATCAGGCTGCCGTAGGAGCGCAGCCGCACGGGCACCACGCGCGAGTCGCCGAGCATGGCACCCGCGTCGGCCGGCAGGCTCAGCAGTTGGCGCGAGGCCGTCGTCAGGCGCACGCGCCGGTCTCCCCAGACGAGCACGTCGCCGGCTGCCGGCCGCGGCTTGTCGAGTAGCAGGGCCACCGTCGCGCCGCGGGGAGCCTCGACCAGGAAGCGACACTCGATCTCGAACAGGCGGAAGCCCTGGCCTTCGGGCTCCGCCAGATCGAGCGGGGTCACCCGCACGCCATCGAGGGGGACCCGAAAGCGATCCTCGAGCGGCAGGCGCGGCCAGGAGAAGGCGTCGCGTCTGGAGCGGGGCAGCACCGCCCGCGGGCGCAGGCGCACGCCCTCGACCCGCGCGGAGCCCTGGATCCACGCCGCCTCGAAGACCAGCCGGCGCACGCCGGCCGGCAGCAGCAGCGGGACCGGGGCGAACGCCTGGTCCTCGCGCAGGTAGCGGCGCTCGAGCAGCAGCTCGCCCGCCAGCAGATCGAGGCGCAGCACGCGAGCCGTCGGCAGCGCCTCGACCACGCGGCCTTCGAGCCCGACGTCGTAGAGGCCCGGCGGCAGATCGATAGGTCGCGAGCGCCGAGCGGGTCCGGCATCCGAGAAGAGCCAGGGCGCCCCCGGCAGCTCGAGCGGGATCGCCAGGGCTTCGGGCCTCGGTGCGGCGCCGGCGCCGACGAGGTTGCCGGCGTCCCAGCGCGAGAGCAGCTCGAGCGGGGCGGCGCGCGGGTCGAGCAGCGGCCGCTCGCGCAGGCCCGCCTGCACGGCGAGGAACGCGAGGGCTCCGGCCAGCAGCCCCGGACCGCCGAAGCGCGCGCCGAGCGCCAGCGCCGCGAGCGCCGTCGCGGCGAGCGCCGGCCCCCGCGCGCCCGTCTCCACGAAGGACGGCAGCGAGGAGTCGAGGTCGAGCGACGGCGCCAGCACGCGCAGCAGCGCGCTCTCGCCGTCGTTGCGGTTGTGCAGCGCGCTCGGCACGTCCGCGGCCGTCAGCAGGAACGCGAGACCGAGCGCGCCCAGCCCCGCGCCGATCGCAGCGCGGCTGCGCAGGCCGGCCGCCAGCAGCAGGACGATTCCGGGCAGCGCCGGCACCACGAAGCGCGCGGGCGGACAGGCGCCGCCCCACCACATGCTGAAGCTGCCGCCGACCACCACGACCGAGGCCGCCACGAGCAGCGCCCGCAGCGCATCCCCGGCGCGGCGCGCCAGCAGCGGCACCAGGCCCGCGGCCGCGAGCAGCCACACCGGAGACGCGAAGAGGAGGCCGAACTGCCGGTCGAGGAAGAGCGCGGGCACGCCCCACAGGGCCTGCGCCAGCGACACGTCGGCCGCGAAGCCTGGACCGTAGGCGGCCGAGAGCGAGGCGCTGCCGTACGACGCGCGGAACCAGGCGAGCAGGCCCGCGACCGAGGACGCGAACGCGAGCGCGGCGAGGCCGCGCGCCACGCGCGGCCCGCGGCGGGCGAGCACCAGGCCCAGGCCCACGGCCGCCAGCGGCAGGAACTTCGGATGCAGCCACGGCAGCGCGGCCGCCGCGACCGCAGCGGCCAGCAGGGACGACGGGGTCGCGTCGCGCCGTGCCGCGAGCAGCAGCACGACCGCCGCCAGCGCCGCGGGGGTCTCGGGGTACACGGACAGCGCGTAGTAGGGCAGGGGCGGCGTCAGCGCGAGCGCGGCCCACGCCGCGAAGGCGAGGGCGGCGGACCCGGTGACCTCCCGGATCAGCCGCTGGCTGAGCGCGGCGGCCAGCGCGGCGAGAGCGGCGAGCAGCAGCTTCACGCCCGCGTAGCCACCCGCCGCGTAGGCGGGCAGCACGAGCAGCGGCAGCCCCGGCGCGTGGATCGAGAGCAGGCGGCCGGGCGGGCTGGCGGGCGAGGTGTGCGGCTCCAGCGTCCCGGCGAAGAAGCTCGCGTACTCGCGATCGCGAAACTCGTCCGTGAGGTCGAGGTCGGCGTCGCTGGCCAGGCTCTGCGCCATCGCCAGGTAGTGCGGCTCGTCGCCCTGCGGGCCGGCGACCCCCGGCAGGAAGAGCCCGAGCCCGGCGTACGCGACGAAAGCCGCGGCGAAGAGCGCCGGGGCGCTCAGCCGCTCGCAGCGTGCGCGCGCAGCGGGCGAGCCCCGCAACGCCCGCGCCAGCGCCACGCCGCCAGCGATCGCGAGCAGCAGCGGCAGCACGCGACCCTGGAAGAGCAGCAGCAGCGGGAAGCGGCCCACGGCCACCGCGACGAGCGGCAGCAGCGCGAGCGCCAGCGCGAGGAACGGGCGCGCGAGCCCGGGCGAGGCGTGCGAGAAGACCCAGGCCGCGAGCGAGCCCAGGGCGAGGGCGAACGCAAGGCGCGCCAGGCCGGGCGGATCGGATACCGCGCGCAGCAACTCCGCGCCGGCGCCCTGGGCCAGGTGGAAGCCGCTGCCCCCGAGCAGCGCCGCCAGGAAGACGGCGCCCGCTACCGGCGCCGAGCGACCTGCTCGCCCCACTTGAGCTTCGTGCGCAGGACCTCGAAATAGTCGCGCGCGGGCGCGCGCACCAGCCGTAGCGCGCGCGCAGAGCGGGTGACGCTGACGACGTCTTCCGGGCTCAGCCCGAAGCCGTGCTGGCCGTCGAACGTGATGTGGACGTCCGCGTCGCGCGCTTCGCGCAGGCGCACCTCGACGTGCCCCGCGTCGTCCACCACCAGCGGCCGGTGCGACAGCATGTGCGGGCAGATCGGTGTCAAGACGATCGCCGGCAGCGTGGGGTGCAGGATCGGGCCGCCGGCGGCGAGGTTGTAGGCCGTCGATCCCGTGGGCGAGGCGATGATCAGGCCGTCGGCGCGGAAGGCCGTGACGAAGACGCCGTCGAGGCTCACCTCGAGCTCGATGATGCGCGAGAGCGCGGCCTTGGTCACGACCACGTCGTTGAGCGCCTCCAGGCTGCGCGACGGCTTGCCGGGGCCGCTGACGACGGCATGGAGCAGGCGGCGTTCCTCGTAGCGGTGCTCTCCCCGCAGCACGCCCTCGAGCGCGGGGTAGAGCTCGGCCATGGTCACGTCGGTCAGGAAGCCCAGGCTTCCGAAGTTGACGCCCAGCACCGGCAAGGGCCGCTCGTCGAGGAGCTGGCTGGCGGCGAGCAGCGTGCCGTCCCCGCCCAGCACCACCAGCGCGTCGGCCCGCGCCGCGACCTCACGGCCCGTCGCGACCTGGCAGCCGTCGCAGCCGCCGCCGATGAGGGCGGCCGTCCTGGCCTCGATCAGCGGCTCCAGGCCCCGTTCGCGGAGCCAGGCGACCAGGTCGCGGAGCGCCGGCCCCGCCTCGGCGAGGCCGTCGCGCGCCAGCAGGCCGATCCTCTTCACGACGCGGGCGCCTGCGTGCCGCGCGTCGCGTCCCCGGCGAGACGGGCCAGCGCCGCGTCCGCGAGGGGCGGCCCGGAGGCGCGCAGGTGCAGGAAGAACTCGCGGTTGCCCTCACCGCCAGCGATCGGCGAGGGGCAGGCGCCGGCGACGGCGTAGCCGAGCTGCTGCGCGCCGCGCGCGACGCCCTGCAGCGCCTGCAGATGCAGGGCGGGATCGCTCACGAGCCCGCCCTTGCCCACCTGGCGCCGGCCCACCTCGAACTGCGGCTTGACCAGGACCAGGACGTCGGCGTCGGCCGTCAGCACGCCGCGCAGCGCGGGCAGGATGGCCAGCGTCGAGATGAAGGAGACGTCCATCACGGCGAGCGTACACGCCTCGGGCACCTCGCGCGAGGACAGCCGCCGCGCGTTGGTCCGCTCGAGCACCACCACCCGCTCGTCGCGCCGCAGGCGCTCGTGCAGTTGCGCGCGTCCGACGTCGACGGCGTAGACGCGCACGGCGCCTCGCTCGAGCAGCACCTCCGTGAAGCCGCCGGTGGAGGCCCCGACGTCGAGCGCCGTGCGGCCGGATGCATCGAGACCGAAGGCCGCCAGAGCCCCCTCCAGCTTCAGCGCCCCGCGGCCGACGCGCAGCGGTCCCGCGATCACCTCGATGCGGGCCTCGGGCCCAACGGGGGCGCCCGCCTTGGCCGCGGGCCGGCCGTCCACGCGCACGGCGCCCGCCAGGATCAGCGCCTGCGCCTTCTCGCGCGAGGGCGCTCGGCCGTGCTCGACGAGCCAGACGTCGAGCCGCGGCCGCACGCTCTTCACGTGCGGCGTTCGACCACGAAGCGGGCGAGGCTGCGCAGCAGCGCCGCCTGCGCGCCCATCGGCTCGATCGCCGCGAGCGCCTCGGCCAGCAGGCCCGCCGCCGCCTGCCGCGCCCCCTCGAGCCCGTGGACCCGCACGTAGGTCGCCTTCTTCGCCTTCGCGTCCTTGCCGGCGGTCTTGCCGAGCCGCTCGGCGGGCTCCGTGGCGTCGAGCACGTCGTCCACGACCTGGAAGGCCAGGCCGACCGCCGCCCCGTAGCGGGCGAGGCGTTCCCGGTCCTCGGGGCCCGCGTCCGCCAGCGCGGCGCCGCCGCTGACGCAGGCTCGCAGCAGCGCCCCCGTCTTGGCGCGGTGGATGCGTTCGAGCGTCGCGGCGTCCACCTCGCGCCCCTCGTGGGCCATGTCCTCGGCCTGACCGCCGATCAGGCCGCCCGTGCCCACCGCCGCCGCGAGCAGGCCGGTCGCCTGCAAGCGCCGGCGCACGAGTCCCGCGTCCGCCGCGGGCGGCAGCTCGGCCAGCAGCTCGAAGGCCCGGTTCAGCAGGGCGTCGCCGGCAAGCACCGCCATCGCCTCGCCGAAGACCTTGTGGCAGGTCGGCCGGCCGCGGCGCATGTCGTCGTCGTCCATCGCCGGCAGGTCGTCGTGGATCAGGCTGAACGTGTGCGCCATCTCGAGCGCGCACGCGAAGGGCATCAGCTCGCCGGTCGCACCGCCGCAGGCCTCGCCGGCCGCCAGCGCCAGCACGGGCCGCAGCCGCTTGCCGCCCGCGAACAGGCTGTAGCGCATCGCTCGGTGCAGCTCGCCCGGCCAGTCGCCCTCGCGCGGCAGCGCGCGGTCGAGCGCCGCGTCGATCGCCCGCCGGCGCTCGCCGAGAGCGGCCATCAGGTCTGCGACGCCGCTCGCTGGACGGTCCTGGGCGCTGGTCTCGCTCAAGCGCGCGCTCAGGGCTTCTGGTCGCCGGGGCGGAAGGGCACCCGCCTGGGCTCTCCGGACGCGTCCGTCACCACCTCGCCACGCGCGTCCTTGAGCAGGACCTCGATGCGGCCCTCCGCCTCCTCGAGCTTGGCATGGCACAGGCGCGACAGGCGCACGCCGTCCTCGTAGAGCTTGAGCGAGTCCTCCAGCGGCAGCTCGCCCTTCTCGAGCCGCTGCACGATCTCCTCCAGCTGCTTCAGCGCGGCTTCGAAGCTGGGCTGCGCGTCGCTCGTCACGATCCGGCCTCCTTGGAAACGACGCGGGCCTCGAGCGAGCCCGCGTGCAGGCGCACGCCGATGCGGTCGCCGACCTCGACGTCGGCGGCGGAGCGCAGCAGGCGCCGGCGTTCGCCGTCCCAGACGAGGGCGTAGCCGCGCGAGAGCACGGCGAGCGGGGAGAGCGAGTCGAGCTTGCCCGCGAAGCGGCCGAGCGCGGCGCCTCGCGCCTCGAGCTCGGCGCGGAAGCCGCCCTGCAGGCGGTCGAGCTGGCGCGCCACGTGCGCGCGCCGCTCGGCGAGCTGACGCTCGAGGCGGAACGCCTCGAGCCGGGCATGGCCGTGGCGCAGCGCCGTCCGCGAGCGCTCGAGCTGCTGCTGCAGCCCGCGGCCGGCGCGCTGCTGCAGCTCGTCCACGCGCTGCGCGTGCTGGCGGACACGCCCGCGCTCGGCCTCGAACACCCGGTGAGCCGTGACGGCCGCCACGCGCGCGCGCAGCCTCTGCATCCGCAGGCGCAACGCGCCGTCGCGCCGCTGCGCGAGCGCCCGCACGCCGGCCACGAGGTCGTGCTTCGCCTGCACCACCCGCTCGGCCGCGGCCGAGGGCGTCGGCGCGCGCAGGTCGGCGACGAAGTCCGCGATCGTGAAATCGGTCTCGTGGCCGACCGCCGAGATGGTCGGCACCCGCGAGGCCGCCAGCGCGCGCGCCACGCTCTCCTCGTTGAAGGCCCAGAGGTCCTCGATGCTGCCGCCGCCGCGCGCCAACACGATCACGTCGAGGCCCTTCACGCGATTGAGCGCGCGGATGCCCTGCACGATCTCGGGGGCGGCCTCGGCGCCCTGCACGCGTGCCGGGAACAGCACGACCTCGAGGTCGGCATAGCGCGTCCCCAGCACGCGCAGGATGTCCTGGATCACGGCGCCCGTGGGGGAGCTGACGACGCCGATGCGGCGCGGCAGCATCGGCAGCGGCCGCTTGCGCGCCGGGTCGAACAACCCCTCCAGCTCGAGCTTCTGCTTGAGCTCCTCGTAGGCCTGCTGCAGCGAGCCCTTGCCGAGCGGTTCGAGCAGCTGCACCGTGAGCTGGTACTCGCCGCGCGGCGGGTAGAGCCGGAGCGAGCCGCGCGCCAGCACCTTCATGCCGTCCTTCGGCTGGAAGCGCGCGTAGCGGCGGTCGCTCTTCCAGACGACCGCCTTGATCTGGGCCTTCTCGTCCTTCAGGGAGAAGTAGAGGTGGCCCGACGGCGGCGAGCTGAGGTTCGAGATCTCGCCCTCGACCCAGACGTCCACGAACTCGGTCTCGAGGACGCCCTGCAGGCGGTCGGTGAGCTGGCTGACCGTCCAGTGCTCGCGCCGGCGGGCGGGGCCGGCCGTCGCCGCCGAGGCTGCGGCGGCCTTCGCGGCGGGGCGCCCTGGCTTGCGATCCGGCTGCGCCTGCTCGGGCGGCTCGAACTCGAAGCCCTTCTGCACCTGGTGTCCCGCTCGAAGTCTACTCGCCGAGTCTCGCCGGCAGGTCCGCGACCACGTAGGCCATCACGGCGATCGCGGCCGCGAGGTCCGTCACGTGCGCCGGATCCAGGCGCTCGAGGGTGTCGGCCGCGGTGTGGTGATAGATGAAGTAGGCGTCGTTCTCGGTGCGGGGCGACATCGTCGGAATGCCCGCGAGCCGGGCGATCGGGCCGATGTCGGCGCCGCCGCCGCCGGGTCCGACGGCGCCGGCGCCGAGCGGCTCGAGCAGGCGGGCGATGGCGGCGACCTGCGCGCGCGCCGCGTCGCTGCCGGTGAAGTCGAAGCCCGTCGGCTTGAAGGCCCCGTTGTCGGACTCGAGAGCCAGCACGTGCTGCGCCGCCGCGCCGGCGTGGGCGTCGCGGTAGGCGAGCCCGCCGCGCAGTCCGTTCTCCTCGTTGGTGAAGAGCACCACGCGCAGCGTGCGCCGCGGCCGCAGGCCGAGCGCCTTCACCAGGCGCAGCGCCTCCCAGGTGACGGCACAGCCGCCGCCGTCGTCCATCGCGCCGGTGCCGACGTCCCAGGAATCGAGGTGGCCGCCCACCAGCACCACCTCGTCCGGCAGCTCGCGGCCGCGGATTTCGCCGACCAGGTTGGCGGAGGGAACGTCGGGATGCGTGCGCGCCTCCATCGACAGGCGCACCACGATTCGCTGGCCGCGCTCGTGGATGCGGCGCAGCCGCTGCGCGTCCTCGACCGCCAGCGCCGCGGCCGGGATCTTCGGCACGCCCGGCTCGTAGCGCAGGCCGCCCGTGTGGGGCGTGCGCAGGCCGATCGGGCCCACCGAGCGGATCAGCACGGCGCGGGCGCCGTGCTTCGCGGCCGCCGAGGCGCCGCCGCCACGGTAGCGGACCGTCTCCTCGTAGCTGGTGAAGGGCACGTCGAAGAACACGATGCGTCCTTGGACGAGCTCCGCGCGCGCCTCGAGGTCCTCGAAGCTCGTCACCAGCAGCACCTCCGCGGTGATCCCCCCGGGACCCGTGCCCACGCTGTCACCGAGGCCCAGCATCACCATCTCGCCGGCGAACGGCTCCACGAGCGCAGCGCTCTCGCGGCCCCGCACCCAGCGCGGCACCATCACCGGCTCGAGCCGCACGTTCTCGAGCCCGTCCTCGGCCATGAGCGTCCTGGCCCAGGCGAGGGCCGCCTCCAGCGCCGCCGAGCCGGCCAGGCGGTTGCCAAAGGTGTCGGTCAGCTCGGCGAGGCGCGCCCAGGCCATCCGATCCGCCCGCGCCCGCTCGATCAGCTTCCCGGCCGTCTCGCGCCAGGGCTCGACCGAAAGCGGCTCGGCGGCCTGGGCCGGGCGCTGGCTGGCGGGCAGAGCGAGGGCTGCGGCGAGGATCGAGGCGACGAGCGATCGGCGTGACGAGGAGGGCATTCGTGGCTCCTGCGCGAGAAGGGGAGGGAGATTCTAGACTTGCGCCATGAGATTCACGTGGCCCGCGCTCGTCCCGCTGTCGGTGATCCTGCTCCGTGCCGCGGCCGCGTCGGCCGAACCGCCACTCGCGAGAGGGCCGGCCGCGAGGCCCGGCCCCGCGAGCTGGCCCGCGTTCGAAGCGTTCTTCCGCGAGGCGGTCGCCCGATACGGCGTCGTGGGCGGCAGCCTGATGCTGGTGCAGGGCGGCGAGGTGGTGGGAGAGGCCCGCGCGGGCCTGATGGACCAGGCGGCCGGGCGGCCCGTCGAGCGCGACACCATCTTCCACTGGGCCTCGGTGACGAAGACCCTCACCGGCATCGCGATCCTGCAGCTGCGCGACGAGGGCCGCCTCTCGCTCGACGACCCCGCCGTCAAGTACCTGCCCGAGCTGCGGCAGGTGCGCTCGCCCTTCGGGCCCATCGAGGAGGTCACGCTGCGCCGGCTGCTCTCGCACTCGGCGGGCTTTCGCGCCGGGACCTGGCCCTGGGGCGGCGACCGGCCCTGGCACCCGTTCGAGCCCACGCGCTACGAGCAGCTCGCCGCGATGCTGCCGTACACCGAGCTGCTGTTCCGGCCGGGCTCGCGCTACGCCTACTCGAACCCCGGCATCGTGTTCCTCGGCCGCATCGTCGAGCAGCTCGCGGGCGAGGACTACGAGGTCTACCTGGACAAGAACGTGCTGCGGCCGCTGGGCATGCGCGACAGCTACTTCGACCGCGCGCCACGGCACCTGCTCGCCCGCCGCGCGCGCTCCTACCTGCGCGACGAGAGCGGGCTGCACGAGCAGCCGTTCGACTTCGACACCGGCGTCACCGTCTCGAACGGCGGTCTGATGGCCCCGCTGCCCGACATGGCGCGCTACCTGGCGTTCCTGCTCGGAGCGCCGCGACCGGACGCGGCCGGGGCCGTGCTCGAGCGCTCCTCGCTGCTCGAGATGTGGGAGCCGCAGCTCGCGATCACGGACGGCGAGGCGGGCCAGCAGGCCGTGGGCCTCTGCTTCTTCCTCGAGCGCCACGCGGGGCGCCGGCTGATCGCCCACAGCGGCGACCAGGCCGGCTTCATCCTGCACCTCTACCTGGACCCCGAGCTCGGGGCGGGCTGGGTGGTCGCGTTCAACAGCGACGGCGGCGAGCGCAGCGCCGACCGCGGCGGCCGCACGCGCGCGCTCGACCACGAGGTGCGGGACAGGCTGTTGCGCGACGTCTGGCCGGAGCTCTAGCCGCCGGCCGCGGGCTGGTGGCGCTCGATGCGCGCCTCCAGCTCGTGGCGGGTCAGCCCGAGGAGCCGGGCGGCGCGCGCCAGGTTGCCGTCGGCCTTCTCGAGCGCGCGCAACACCAGCGCCCGCTCGACGGCCAGCAGGTCGATGCCCTGGTCGGGGATCTCGAGCGCCAGCAGCGGCGGGGCGGCCTGCAGGCCGGCGCGCACGTGGATCGGCAGGTCCTGCGGGCCGATCATCTCGTCCTGCGCCAGCGTGACGGCGCGCTCGATCACGGACTCGAGCTCGCGCACGTTGCCGGGCCAGTGATAGGCCATCAGCGCCTTCAGCGCGTCGTCGCTCACGCTGCGCGGGCGCGCCGCGCCGGAGTGCTTCTTCAGGAAGTGCTCGACCAGCGGCGGGATGTCGGTGCGGCGCTGGCGCAGCGGCGGCAGCGCCAGCGCGACGACGCTCAGGCGGTGGTAGAGGTCGTCGCGGAAGCGGCCCTCGGCCACCTCGCGCTGCAGATCGTCGTGGGTGGCCGCCACCACGCGCACGTCGACCGGCAGCGGCTCGCCGCCGCCCGCGCGTACCACCTCGCGCGCATGCAGCACGCGCAGCAGCCCGAGCTGGGCATCCGGCACCAGGGCGCTGACGCCGTCGAGGAACAGCGTCGAGCCCGAAGCGCGCTCGACCAGCCCGGGGCGCCCCTCGCCGGTCCCGCCCGCCACGCCGAACAGCTCCTCGAGCTGGGCCTGCGGCGGGATCGACGTCAGGTTGAGCGCGTAGAAGGGGCGCGCGGCGCGATCGCTGCCGTAGTGCAGCGCGCGAGCCACCAGCTCCTTGCCGGTGCCGGCCTCGCCGTGCAGCAGCACCGTCGTGTGCGCGGGCGCCACCCGGCCCACCACGCGCAGCACGTCGTGCATGCTTCCGCTCTCGCCGACGACGTGCTCGAGCCGGAAGCGCTCGCGCAGGTCCTGGCGCAGCTCCTGGTTCTCGCGCACCAGGCGCACGCGGTCGAGCGCGCGCCGCAGCACGATGAAGAGCTGGTCGCGGTCGAGCGGCTTCGTCAGGTAGTCGAAGGCGCCCTTCTTGATCGCGTCGACCGCGGTGCCGATGCTGCCGTGGGCCGTCATCAGCACGACACAGGCGCCGGGCGCCGTGCGCAGCAGCTCCTCGAGCAGCGCGATGCCGCTCATGCCCGGCATCTTCAGGTCGGTCAGCACCAGGTCGAACTCGCTCTCGCGCAGCGCCAGCAGCGCGAGCTGGCCGTTGGCCGCCGCCGCCACGCGGTAGCCCTCGCCCTCGAGGATCAGCTGCAGGATCTCGCGCTGCGAGCGCTCGTCGTCGACGACCAGGATGCGCTCGCCGCCCGGCCGCGGCTGCGCGTCCATCAGGCGACCGCCTGCGGCTCGGGGGCCTGCGTCGTGACCGTGGGCAGCCGCACGCGGGCGGTGGTGCCGCGGCCGGGCTCGCTGACGAGCTCGATGCTGCCGCCGTGGTCCTCCACGATCTTGCGGGTCAGCGCGAGGCCCAGCCCGAGCCCGGTCTCCTTGGTCGAGAAATAGGGCTCGAAGGCGGTGCGGATCTCGTCGGGCGTCATGCCGTGGCCGGTGTCCCTCACCAGCACCGCCAGCGTCGCCGCGTCGTCGGCATCGCGGCCGACCGAGACCTGCAGCTCGCCGCCCGCGGGCATGGCGTCGGCGGCGTTGATCATCAGGTTGAGGAAGCACGTCTTCAGCAACTCGGGGTCGGCGGGCAGCTCCGGCAGGCCGGGCTGCGTCTGCACCGAGAGCAGGATGCCCTGGTCCCGCGCCTTGTGGTCCACCAGCGCCGCCACGTCGCCGACGACACGCTCGAGCGAGCACGGCCGGCGGTCGAGCTTCATCGGCTTGCCGAAGGAGAGGAAGTCGACCACCAGCCGGTTCAGCCGGCTGATCTCGTCCTTCAGGCTCGCCATGATGCGATCGAACTCGGTCCGCTTCGGCCCCTCCTCGGGCCCGAGCTTGTGCCGCACGTGGTCGATCGAGAGGTTGATGAAGTTGAGCGGGTTGCGGATCTCGTGCGCGACCGCAGAGGCCAGGCGGCCCAGCGCGGTCGAGCGTTCGGCGAAGTGCAGCCGCTCCTCGAGCTGGCGCTTCTCGCGCAGCCGCTCGACCATCTCGTTGAAGGTGCGCGCCAGCTCGCCCACCTCGTCCTTGCCGGTCTTGGCGACCGCCGCCGAGAGGTCGCCGGCGGCGACCCGGCGCGCCGCCGCGCCGAGCTGCTGCAGCGGGCGGGTGAAAGAGGACGAGAGGTAGAGCGCCAGCAGCATGCCGACGCCGAAGACGCCCAGCGTCGCCACCAGCCGGCTGACGAAGGCCTCGCGCGACTCCGCGGAGAAGTCGTCGAGGATGCGCGTGATCAGCAGATAGCCGACGCGGCGGTCGCCGACGACGATCGGCACCCGCAGCGTCGACGTGCGCTGGGTGGCCGATCCCGTCTCCTCGCCGAGGACGCCCTTGATCACCCACTCCTGGCCCCGGCGCCGGCGCGTGACCCTCTTGCCGACCAGCGCCGGGTTGGTCGCCGCCTGCACCTCGTCGGCGGCGTCGGTGATCGCGACGTCCTTCACGCCCAGTTGGCGCAGGCGCTCCGCGTAGGCGGCCAGCGCGGCGCCCGGATCGCCGGCCTCGGGCTGCTGCTGCGCGATGTCGATCGCCGTCGACAGCTCGTCGGTGTACTCGCGCACCTGCGACAGCAGCCGCCGCGTGCTCACGAGGTGAAGCACGAAGAGGGCCGACACCGAGAGCAGCAGCAGGGACAGCAGGATCAGCAGCAGCTTGGTGCGGATGGAGAGCCCCGCGAGCGCGTCGGAGGCGGAGGCCAGGGGTTGGCCGGTCACAGCCTCAGCAGGCTACCACGGAGGGGGCCTCACAGCTCGAGCCGTTTCATCCAGCGGAACAGCGTGCGCGGCGAGACCCCCAGGATCTGGGCTGCCTTGGCGCGCCGCCAGCGCGCCCGCTCCAGCGCCGCCCGCACCCGCGCCTCGTCGAAACCGCCTTCCGCCATGCTCCCCGGCTCCGCCTCGCGCCCGCGTTCGTCGCCCGGCTCGCCCGCCTCGGCATCGTCCGGCGGGTCTGGCCGGCCGGCTTCGGCCGGCCGGCGCGCTCCGCGCGGCTCGTGGATCTCCGGCGGCAGGTCGCCGACGTCCACCAGCTCGCCTTCGGCCAGCAGACCCGCGCGCTCCACCGCGAAGTGCAGCTCGCGCACGTTGCCGGGCCAGTCGTGAGCGACCAGAGCCCGCAGCGCGGCCGGGCTGAAGCGGCGCGGGAAGGGCAGCGCGCGCGCGAAGTGCTCCACCAGCAGCGGCACGTCCTCCGGCCGCTCGCGCAGCGGCGGGATCACGACCTTGACCCCGTGGATGCGGTAGAAGAGATCCTTGCGGAAGCGGCCGGCGGCGACCTCGGCGTGCAGGTCGCGGTTGGTCGCCGCCACCAGCCGGACGTCGGCGCGCCGCTTGCGGGTGGCGCCCACGCGGTAGAAGGTGCCGCTGTCGAGCACGCGCAGGAACTTCGACTGGAGCTCGGGAGCCATCTCGCCGACCTCGTCGAGGAACAGCGTGCCGCCGTCGGCCACCTCCACCAGCCCCGGCTTCTCGGCGCCCGCGCCGGTGAAGGCGCCACGCTCGTGGCCGAACAGCTCGCTCTCCAGCAGCGTCGCCGGCACAGCCGCGCAGTTGAGGTCGACGAAAGCACGCTGCGCGCGCGGCGAGATGCGGTGCAGGTGCCCCGCCAGCAGCTCCTTGCCGGTGCCGCTCTCGCCCTCGATCAGCACCGGCGTCTTGGCTGCCGCCACCTTCTCGAGCGTCGCCAGGATCTTCCTGATCGCCGGCGAGCGCGTCAGGATCTCGGAGCCGAGGCCGCGCTGGACCTGGAAGCGCAGGTGGCGGTTCTCGCGCTCGAGCAGCGTCTTGCCGCCGGCTTTTTCGACGCGCGCCAGCAGCTCGTCGAAATTGGGCGGTTTCGTCAGGTAGTCGAAGGCCCCCAGCCGCAGGCTCTTGATCGCCGACTCGACGTTGGCGAAGCCGGTCACGATGATCGTCTGCAGCTCCGAGTGGTTCTTGCGGACCTCGGCCAGGATCTCCATGCCGTCGGCGTCGGGCAGCCGCAGGTCGAGCAGCAGCACGTCCCATTCGGCCTCGGCCAGCGCCTTGCGCGTGGCCTTGCCGGTCGGGCAGACCTTCACCTGGTGCCCGCGGCCCTGGAGGAAGCGGGCCACGGTCATCGCGTAGACGGGCTCGTCCTCCGCCACCAGCGCGCGCAGGCTCTCGCCGCTCACGCGCGCCTCGCGGTCCCCGGCGGCAGCCAGGCGCGGAAGCTCGCGCCGCGCCGGGCCGGGCGCAGCACCAGGTCGCCGCCGCGGCGGCGCAGCAAGCTGCGCGCGATCGCCAGGCCGAGGCCGGCGCCGGCGCCGGTCGTGTAGAAGGGCTCGAACAGGTGCCGTCGCGCCTGCGGCGGTACGCCGGGCCCGTCGTCGGCGACGTCGAGGAAGAGCCGCCCGCCGAGGCGTCCGGCGCGCAGTGAGAGCCGTCCGTGCCCGGCCATGGCCGCGGCGGCGTTCGTCGCCAGCGCCAGCACCGCCTGGCGCAGCGAGTCGGCGTCGACGCCGGCGGGCGGCAGCGACTTCGGGAGGCGCGAGACGATCTCGACGCGCGCGAAGGACGGGTGCCTTTCCAGCAGCCGCAGCACCAGGCCGACCACCTCCTGCACGCTGCAGCTGTCGCTGCTGCCGGGCCGCGCCGCCTCGAGCAGCGTGCGGATCAGCTGCTCGCAGCGAGCGAGCTCGCGGCGCACCAGCCCGAGGAAGTGCCGGGCTTCGCGCCGGGCCTGCGGCCGGGGCGCGCGCGAGCCGATCTCGGCGAGCGCCTCGCTGCAGCCGGCCAGGTTCGCCAGCGGGTTGGAGATCTCGTGCGCCACGCCCGCGACCAGCTGGCCCAGGAAGGCGAGGCGGTCCGAGGCGATCACCCGCATCTCGAGCGCGCGCTGCTCGGTGACGTCCTCGAACTCCGAGACCACGTGGGTCACGCGGCCGTCCTGGATCACCGGCAGCCGGGCGATGCGGTAGAGGCGCGAGCCCGCGCTCGTCTCGCTCGTCTCGACGTGAGGGGCGCCCGTCGCGAGGACGCGCCGCAGCACCGGCTCGGTGGCGCGCCAGCCCTCGCGCGGCAGCACGTCCTTCAGCTGGCGGCCCAGCACACGGCGCCGCGGCTGGCCGATGGCGCCCTGCTCGCGGGTGCGGTTCCAGGCCACCACGCGCAGGTCGCGGTCGACCACGTAGAGCCCCAGCGGCAGCGCGTCGAGCACGGCCTCGGCCAGGCCGCCGATCGAGGCGCGGCGGCCCGTCGCCAGGCGTCTTGGCACGGCGGGAGTATAGCGAAGCGCACACGCGCGGCTGGCGCCCTTGCCTGGCCGGCAGCGCGCGCCTACAGTGGCGGTCCGGAGGTTCTCGCATGCGATCGCGGCTGCCGAGCATCCCGACGCCGCCGCCGGGCCGGCTCGACGAGGCGGGCATCATCGACGCCTTCGCCCACCGGATGATGTACTCGGTCGCCAAGGACCAGTTCACGGCCAGCCGCTTCGACGTCTACCAGGGCATCGCCTACGCCGTGCGCGACCGCCTGATGGAGCGCTGGTTCAGGACCCAGAGCGCCTACTACCGCGCCGACGCCAAGCGCGTGTACTACCTGTCGCTCGAGTTCCTGCTCGGGCGCGCGCTGGTGCAGAACGTGATCAACCTCGGGGCGCGCGACGCCTACACGGCCGCCCTGCGCAGTCTCGGCTACGACCTCGAGGCGCTGCAGGAGGAGGAATGGGACGCGGGGCTCGGCAACGGCGGCCTGGGCCGGCTGGCGGCTTGCATCCAGGAGTCCGCGGCGACGCTCGGGCTGCCGTTCTACGGCTACGGCATCCGCTACGAGTACGGCATCTTCCAGCAGCGCATTCGCGACGGCGCTCAGGTCGAGTACCCCGACAACTGGCTGCGTTACGGCAACCCCTGGGAGATCCCGCGCCCCGACGCGATCTTCCCGGTTCGCTTCTACGGCCGCACCGAGCACGCGCGCGAAGGCGGCGGCTTCCGCGTGCGCTGGGTGGACACCCAGGACGTGTGGGCGATGGCCTACGACACCCCGATCGCCGGCTTCGGCAACGGCACGGTCAACACGCTGCGGCTGTGGGCCGCCAAGTCCAGCCGCGAGTTCGACCTCGGCCACTTCAACGCCGGCGAGTACGTGCGCGCGGTGGAGGACAAGACCTACAGCGAGAACATCTCGAAGGTGCTCTACCCGCCCGACGACCAGTTCGCGGGCAAGGAGCTGCGGCTGAAGCAGCAGTACTTCTTCGTCTCGGCGACGCTGCAGGACGTGCTGCGCCGCTTCCGCAAGTTCGGCCACCAGCGCTGGCAGGACCTGCCGCAGAAGGTGGCGATCCAGCTGAACGACACGCATCCGGTGCTGGCGATCCCCGAGCTGATGCGGGTGCTGGTCGACGATCACGCGCTCGCCTGGGACGAGGCCTGGGCGGCGACGCAGAAGGTCTTCGGCTACACCAACCACACCGTGCTGCCCGAGGCGCTCGAGAAGTGGCCGGCCGATCTGCTGCAGCGGCTGCTGCCGCGCCACTTCGAGATCATCGAGGAGATCGACCGCCGCTTCCGGAGCTTCGTGGCGCAGGACGGGGGCGACGCGGCGCGCGTCGAGCGCACGGCGATCGTCGACCGCAACCGCAACGTGCGCATGGCGCATCTCGGCTTCGTGGGCAGCCACTCGGTCAACGGCGTCGCCGCGCTGCACACGCGCATCCTGAAGGACGCCACCTTCTCGGAGCTCGACCGCCTGCTGCCGGGCCGGATCAACAACAAGACGAACGGCATCACCCCGCGGCGCTGGCTGTTGCAGGCGAACCCGGGCCTGGCCGCGCTGATCAGCGGCGCCATCGGCGACGGCTGGACGCGCGATCTCTCGCTGTTGCGCGGCCTGCAGCCGCTGGCGCAGGACGCCGTCTTCCGCGCCGAGTGGGCGGCGCTGCGGCGCGTGAACAAGGCCGTGCTGGCCGATCGCGCCCGCAAGCTGTTCGGCTTCGAGCTCGACCCCGAGTCGCTGTTCGACTGCCACGTCAAGCGCATCCACGAGTACAAGCGCCAGCTGCTGAACGCGCTGCACGTGCTGGCGCTCTGGAACCGGCTGCGCGCGGGTCGCGACGCCGGCGTACCGCGCACGGTGCTGTTCGCCGGCAAGGCCGCCCCCGGCTACGCCATGGCCAAGCTGATCATCCGCTTCATCCACCTGGTCGCCGACCTGGTGAACGCGGACCCCGCCGCGCGCGGCCGGCTGCGCGTCGCCTTCCTGCCCAACTATTCCGTCTCGCTCGCCGAGGTGATCTTCCCGGCCTGCGACCTCTCGGAGCAGGTCTCCACCGCGGGCACCGAGGCGTCCGGCACCGGCAACATGAAGGCGGCGCTCAACGGCGGCCTGACGATCGGCACGCTGGACGGCGCCAACATCGAGATCCGCGACGAGGTCGGCGCCGAGAACGTCTTCATCTTCGGCCACACGGCAGAGCAGGTGGCGGCGCTGCAGGCGCGCGGCTACTCGCCGCAGGGCTTCATCCAGGGCAGCCCCGAGCTGCAGGGCGTGATCGAGGCGATCCGCGGGCCGCTCGCCAAGGCGCAGCCTCAGGTGGCGGAGCCGATCCTGAACAGCCTGACCGGGAACGACCGCTACCTGCTGTGCGCCGACTTCGCCACGTACGTCGGCTGTCAGGAGCGGGTGGCGGCGGCCTACGCCAGCGCCGACGACTGGTGGAGGATGTCGGTGCTCAACGTGGCGGGCATGGGGCGCTTCTCGAGCGACCGCACCACTGGCGAGTACGCGAACGAGATCTGGGGCGTCAAGCCCGTGGCGGGCTAGAGCTTCCCGACGGCCGCCTCGTCGAGCAGCATGCGGTCGATGCCGCGAGCACGGCCGGTCTCCTCGTCGACCTCGACCACGCAGGCAGCCAGGCGCGGGTCGCCCTTGGCCGTCTCGAAGCGGCCGGGCATGCCGGTCGTGAAGCGGCGCAGGATCACGTCCTTCTCGACGCCGATCACCGAGTCGTAGGGGCCCGTCATGCCGATGTCGGTCAGGTAGGCGGTGCCCTTCGGCAGCAGGCGCTGGTCGCAGGTCGGCACGTGCGTGTGGGTGCCCACCACGGCCGAGACCAGCCCGTCCAGGTGGTAGCCGATCGCGGTCTTCTCGGACGAGGCCTCGCCGTGGATGTCGACCACGATCACGCGGGCTTCCTTCCGCAGCGCCTCGACCTCGGCGCTGGCCTTCGCGAAGGGGTCGTCGATCGCTCCGTTCATGAAGACCCGGCAGCTCAGGTTGAGCGTCGCCACCGGCACGCCGCTCCGCTTGCCGCGGCCGACGTGGGAGCCGTGCCCCGGCTGCGCCGCGGGATAGTTGGCGGGACGCAGCAGCTGCGGGATCAGGTCCATGAACGGGATGATCTCGCGCTTGTCCCAGATGTGGTTGCCCGAGGTCAGGCAGTCGACGCCCAGGTCGAGCAGCTCGTCGCAGATCTCCTTCGTGACGCCGAAGCCGCCGGCGGCGTTCTCCACGTTGGCGATGCAGTAGTCGACACGGTGCTTCTCGAAGACGGCCGGCAGCGCCTTCTTCATGATGTTGCGGCCGGGGCTGCCGACGACGTCCCCGATCACGAGGATGTTCATATCCTCAGACCGTGATCGGCTTGCTGCGCGGTTTCGGCGCGAACGGCCGCGGGGGCCGGGACGGGCCGGAGCCCGTCGTCACGCGCGGCTCGAGCGGCGGGATCAGCGCCAGCTTCAGCACCTCCTCGACCTGGTCGACCAGGTGGAAGGTCAGGCCCTTTTTGAGCGCCGCCGGGATCTCGTCGAGCTCCTTCTTGTTGAGCCGCGGGCAGACGATGGTCGTGATGCCGGCGCGCCTGGCGGCCAGCATCTTCTCCTTGAGCCCGCCGATCGGCAGCACGTTGCCGCGCAGCGTGATCTCGCCGGTCATCGCCACCGAGCGGCGCACCGGACGGCCGGTGAACACCGAGATCATCGCCGTCGCCAGCGTGATGCCGGCCGAGGGTCCGTCCTTGGGAATCGCCCCCTCCGGCAGGTGCACGTGCACGTCGTGCCCGCCGAAGTACTCGTCGCGGATGCCGTAGAGGCGCGCGCGCGAGCGCGCGAACGAGAGCGCCGCCTGGGCCGACTCCTTCATCACCTCGCCGAGCGAGCCCGTCAGCATCAGCCGGCCCTTGCCCCTCATGGCCGAGGCCTCGACGAACAGCACGTCGCCGCCGGTGGCCGTCCAGGCCAGGCCGGTGGCGGTGCCGACGGCGTCCCTCGCCAGCATCTCCTCGGGCCGTACCTTGGGCGCGCCGAGGTAGGCCTGCAGCCGCGCGGGCGTCACCCGCACCGTGCCGCTGCCGCCCTCTGCCACGCGCCGCGCCACCTTGCGCGTCACCGACGCCACCTCGCGCTCGAGGTTGCGCAGGCCCGCCTCGCGCGTGTACTCGGTGATCAGCCGCTTCAGCGCGCCGTCGGCGAACAGCAGGTGCTCGGGCGTCAGCCCGTGCTCGGCGAGCTGCTTCGGCACGATGTGGCGCCGCGCGATCTCGAGCTTCTCCTCCTCGGTGTAGCCGGGGATGCGGATCACCTCCATGCGGTCGAGGAAGGCCGCCTGGATGGTGTCGGTCAGGTTGGCGGTGCAGATGAACATCACGCTCGACAGGTCGAACGGCACGCCCAGATAGTGGTCGCGGAACGAGTTGTTCTGCTCGGGATCGAGCACCTCGAGCAGTGCGGAGCTGGGGTCGCCGCGGTAGTCGGCGCCGATCTTGTCCACCTCGTCCAGCATGAAGACCGGGTTGTTGGAGCCCGCCTGCTGGATGCCCTGGACGATGCGGCCGGGCATCGAGCCGACGTAGGTGCGGCGGTGCCCGCGGATCTCGGCCTCGTCCTTGACCCCGCCCAGCGAGAGGCGCTGGAACTTGCGGCCGAGCGCCCGCGCGATCGAGCGGCCCAGGCTGGTCTTGCCGACACCCGGCGGCCCGACGAAGCACAGCAGCGGCCCCTTCGCCTTGTCGCGCAGCTTGCGCACCGCCAGGTACTCGACGATGCGCTCCTTCACCTTCTCGAGACCGTAGTGATCCTCGTCGAGAATGCGCTGCGCCTCCTTGAGGTCGAGGTTGTCCTTGGTCGCCTTGCCCCAGGGCAGCGTGACCATCCAGTCGAGCCAGTTGCGCAGCGTCGCCGTCTCCGCCGAGTCGGGGTGCATGCGCTCGAGCTTCTTGAGCTGGCGTTCGACCTCCTCGGTCACCGGCTTCGGCATCTTGGCCTTCTGCGCCTTCTCGCGCAGCTGCGTGATCTCCTCGGCGAGCTCGTTGCCCTCGCCCAGCTCCGACTGGATCGCCTTCATCTGCTGGCGCAGGAAGAACTCGCGCTGCGAGCGGTCCATCTCGCCCTTGGCCTGGGACGAGATCTCCTGCTGCATCGCCAGCACCTCGAGCTCCTTCGTCAGCAGCTCGTGCACCTTGCGCAGCCGCTCGAGCGGCTCCGTCGCCTCGAGCACCTCCTGCGCGCCCTCGACTTTCAGGTCGAGGTTGGAGGCTGCCAGATCCGCCAGCCGCGAGGGCTCGTCCATGTTGTTGGCGATCACGACCACCTCGGGCGAGATCGGCTTGCCCAGGTTGGCGGACTTCTCGAGCGCGGCCTTGACGTTGCGCATCAGGGCTTCCATCTCGAGCGTCAGCTCGGCGGGCTGCTCGCCCTCCGTGACCGCTTCGATGCGGGCGCGCAGGTGGCCCTCCGCGTCCTCGAAGCCCTGGATGCGCGCGCGGCCGACGCCCTGTACCAGCACCCGGATGCGCCCGTCCGGCAGCTTCAGCATCCGCATGATCACGGCCACCGTGCCCATCGGATAGACGTCGTCCGGCCCCGGATCCTCCTGGTCCTGCTTCCTCTGCGCGGCCAGCAGGATCATGCGGTTGTCGGCGAGCGCCGCGTCGACCGCCTTGATCGAGCGCTCGCGGCTGACGTAGAGCGGCACGATCATGAACGGGAAGATCACCACGTCGCGCAGCGGCAGCACGGGCAGCGCCTCGGGGATGCTGACGGGCTCGTCGTCCTTGCGCAGCTCCTCGCTCACTCTTCTCTCTCCACCGGGATCGCGGTCTCGCGGCAGCGGCGTTCCTTCAGGCGCGGGATGCTGACACGCAGCAGCCCGCCTCGCAGGCTCGCGCTGGCGGCCTTCACGTCGAGCGCCTCGTCGAGCGGGATGCGGCGCGCGAAGCGCCCCTGTGGCCGCTCCATGCACAGGAAGCCCTGCGCTCCGGCCGGCTTGCGCTCGCGCCGCTCGCCCGAGATCACCAGCTCGCCCGCCTCCGCCGTCACCTTCAGCGACTCGGGCGCGAGCCCCGGCACCTCGGCCACCACCACCAGCGTGCCCTTGGCCTCGTAGACGTCCACCGCGGGCGACCAGCCGCCCGCCATCGCGTCCTCGCCGCGCGCGTTGCCCGCCAGCCGCTCCAGCAGCTCGTTGAAATCGCGCCGCAACCGCGCGAGATCCCCGTCCGGCGGGCGCGACGCGGGCCGGCGCCCCGAAGGCATGGGGGTCACGCTACCACGAGCCTCTTCGAAGAGCAGCTAACGAAGGCCGTGCACGTGCACGTGAACGTGAACGGACGGGCCGGGATAAACGTCCCGGACCGTTCAGTTACAGTGCCCCCGTGAAAGCCAGAAGCGCCACGGCCGACCTCTACGCGCTTCCGTTGTTCGCCCTGCTGCTCCACCTGGGTTTCGCCGAGGGCTACGGCTACTTCCGCGACGAGCTCTACTACCTCGCCTGCGCCGACCATCTGGCCTGGGGCTACGTCGATCACCCGCCGCTGAGCGTCGCGCTGCTCTACGCGGTCCGGTCGTTGCTGGGCGACTCGCTGCCCGCGATCCGGCTGCTGCCCGCGCTGGCGCACGCCTTCACCGTCCTGCTGGCGGGGTTGATGGCGCGCGAGCTGGGCGGCGCTTGCCACGCGCGAGCGCTGGCGATGGTCGCGACGCTGATCGCTCCCGAGTACCTCTCGCTCGGAAGCGTCTACTCGATGAACGCGTTCGACGTGCTGATCTGGGCCGCGAGCGCCTGGCTGCTGATGCGGTTGCTCGCGGAGGACCGGCCCGGGCTGTGGCCCGTTCTCGGCCTGCTTCTCGGCCTCGGCCTGCTCAACAAGATCAGCGTGCTCTGGCTGGGAGCCGGGCTCGCCGTGGGGCTGGTGCTCGCGCGCCGGGATCTCCTGCGCCGTCCGGGTCCCTGGACCGCGGCAGCGATCGCCCTGCTGCTGTTCCTTCCGCACCTGCTGTGGCAGCTCCGCGAGGGCTGGCCCACGCTCGAGTTCATCCGCAACGCGACAGGCCAGAAGATGGCCGGCATCGGCGCCCTCGATTTCGCGCTCGCGCAGATCATGAACCTGCACCCGCTGACGTTCCCGATCTGGCTCGCCGGCCTCGTCTTCCTGCTCGGGGCCCGGGCGTTCCGTCCGCTCGGCATCCTCTACCTCGTCGTCTTCGCGTTGCTCGTCGTCAACCAGAAGAGCCGCACGGGCTACCTCGCGCCGGCCTACACGATGCTCTTTTCAGCGGGCTCGGTGGTCGTGGCCGGTCTCCTGGAACGAAGGGGCCCGCGTGTGGCTCTTCCGGCGATCCTCGCCGGCCTGATCGTCGGGGGCACGCTGACGGCGCCTCTGGCGATGCCGGTCCTCCCGGTCGAGGGCTCCATCCGATACGCGCGCATGCTGGGGCAGACGCCTTCGACCGAGGAGAAGAAGGAGATCGGCGCGCTGCCGCAGTTCTTCGCGGACATGCAGGGCTGGGACCGCATGGTCGCCGCGGTCGCGCGCGCCTACCGGGCGCTGCCGGAGGACGATCGAGCGCGCGTCGGCATCTTCGCCTCGAACTACGGCGAGGCGGGTGCGATCGACCTGCTCGGCCGAAGGCTGGGCCTGCCCGCCGCCGTCAGCGGTCACAACAACTACTGGCACTGGGGGCCGCGGGACCATTCCGGAGATCCCCTGCTCGTGCTGACGCCGTCGCGCGAGCGCCTCGACGCGCTCTTCGAGTCGGTCGAGCAGGTCGAGACCGTCGAGTGCGGGCACTGCATGCCGTACGAGAACCACCGACCCGTCTTCCTCTGTCGCCGGCCACGAGTCAGGCTCCCGGACCTGTGGCCGCAGCTCAAGCACTACGACTGAGCCTGGGGCGGCGACCGCGCGCCTCTTCGAAGCACGGCCAGCGAAGGTCGTGCACGTGCACGTGAACGTGAACGTGACCCGGCCGCTCGGGCGACCCGGGCGCTCGCCGAGCCTCCTACTTCGAGTCAGCGTGCGTGTGATCCGGCGACTCGGGCACCGGGACGATCAGGTAGGCGCCCGGCCGTCCCTCGTTGATGACGAAGACGGGCGACTGGCCGTCTGCCGCGACGCCGAAGTCCGCGTTGCGCAGGTACGGTGCGTAGATCATCACGTGAGGGCGATAGGGTCGGACGGTTCCCTTGTCGTCGACGGGGACGCGATTCTCGCGCGACAGCATGTAGTTGATGCCCGCCCGGCGGGGCGCGCGCAGCCGTCCCGAGGCGTAGCCATCGGCGACGGCCCTCGCCACCTCTGCGGCGGAGTGCCCGCGCGCCCGCAGCTCGGCCGCCAGCAGCATCGCCTGCAACAGCGTCTCCGAGCCCTCGGCATCGAAACACTGGGGCTCGAAAGCCCCGGGCTGGTCGCGCCCGACCAGACAATGGAACCCGTTCCGGCTGGGTCGCTCCAGCATGAAGCCCTTCTCGGTGAGGAGGAAGACGCCGGCTGCCTCGGCGATGGACGCGGGTCCCGCGGCCAGGGCGGCAGCGATCTCGCGCTCCCTGGGGAGCAGCTCGGGCTTCCACGCCTCCTCCGCTCCCGCAGCGGTAGCCCCCTGAGCGCCGGTCAGCAGCAGCGCGGCGAGGAGGGTCGCCAGCGTGCGGACGGGGGCAGCTTGCTGCGCGGCTTCGTCGTAGCTCTTCGTCATGACGCTGAGTGGCGAGCAGGGCGCCGAAGGTTGTCCCTTCCGCGAGGCAACCCCGAGGCCGGCTCGAGCCACCCAGCCTTCATGGAGTCGCGTCCGTGAGGGCCGGGCCGGCTGTCGAAGAGTCCGTCGAGAGGGACTGGGTCGACCGTTTCCTGACAAAGCGCGACGAAGCCGCCTTCCGCGCTATCTACCGCGCCCACACGGGCTACCTGTTCGGGCTGGCAGTGAGGCTGTGCGGAGGGCGCCACGACATCGCGCAAGACGCCGTGCAGGACGCCTGGCTGCGGGCGGCCCTGGCGTTACCGGGCTTCCGCTGGGGCTCGCGCCTGCGCACGTGGCTGGGGGGGATCGTCGTGAACTGCTGTCGAGAGCAGCGCCGGCGCGCCGAGCGCGAACCACCCGTCGTGGAGGACGCGGGCCAGTCGATGGAGCCCCTTCGCCTGGACCTGGAGGCCGCCGTGCGGGCGCTTCCGGACGGACTGCGTGAGGTCCTCGTGCTTCATGCCATCGAGGGATACACCCACGAAGAGATCGGTGGCCTGCTTGGAATCGCCGCCGGCACTTCGAAGAGCCGCCTCTTCGACGCGAGGGTGGCGCTCCGACGCAGGCTCGCCCGTGAGGGAGGAGGTTCCCGATGACCAACCCTGCGGACTATCCGACGGACGACGATCTGAAGGCCCTGTCGGCCGCGGCGGAGCCGCCCACCGGCCTCGAGGAGCGGGTCGTAGCCGCGCTTCGGCGAGAGAGGTTGCTGGCGCCCCGCCGCGGCCCACGGCACCTTCTGCTCACGGCCGCCGCGCTGGCGTGTGTCGCTGTGGGGTGGCTCGCGCGCGACCAGTTCGGTCGCACCGTCCAGGACGTGCCCGGTCTCTATTTGCTGCTGCTTTCCAAGTTGCCCGAGTCGACGGATTCGGCGGCCCAGGCCCGGTTTGTCGAGGAGTACCGGCAGTGGGCGAACGGCCTCCGGGGCGAGGGCCGACTCGTCCGGGGCGAGAAGCTCGGGGGGGAAGCCAGGGATCTCGGGGCGATCGCACCGGAGGGGAGCATGAACCCGAGCGGCTTCTTCCTGATCCGCGCGCGGAGCCTGGAAGAGGCGACCGCGCTGGCGCGCGGGTGCCCCCACCTCCGTCGCGGGGGGAGCATCACGATCCGGAACGTCGATCCGACGTAACCCGGTGCGCTAGACTTCACCCGTGGCCGTCCGCCCAGCCGAACCGATCCTGCTCGAGCCGGACCCGTGCATAGAGGCTTACAAGAAGCACGTCGATCGCACGCTGCTCCGCGAGAACCTCAAGCTCACGGTCGATCAGCGCGTGCGGAAGATGGCAGCGGCGCTGCGCCTGGCCGAGGAGTTGCGCCGCGTCGGGCCAGCTCGCGAGAGATGACGGATTTCGAGGCGCTGCTCCGGCGTCTCGTCGACTCGGGCGTCGATTTCATCCTGGTCGGCGGCTATGCCGCGACTGCCCACGGCTCGCCGCGCGTGACGGTCGATCTCGACGTCGCGTACGCACGTGACCCGGCCAACCTGGCTCGCCTCGCCGGCGCGCTGGCCGATCTCGATCCGTATCTCCGTGGAGCCCCTCCGGGACTGCCGTTTCGCCTGGATGCCGAGGCGCTGCGACGCGGCCTCAACTTCACACTGACCACACGGCTCGGAGATCTCGATCTCCTTGGCGAAGTCACCGGGGCTGGCTCCTACGCAGCCCTGCTCGCGAGGTCGATCGAGATCGAGCCCTTCGGCCTCAAGGTACGCTGCCTGGACCTCGAGACGCTGATCGCGACGAAGCGCGCCGCCGGCCGGCCGAAGGACCTCGAAGCCATCGCGGAGCTCGAGGCGCTGCGCGACGAACGCGGCGGCTCCGGCCGGAGCTGAAGGCGCTTGCTCTCGACCCTCACCGCTCCCGACGGTCTCGCGCTCGCCCGCCGTAGCTTCGTTCCGTCAGCCGCCATCCGCGGCGCCGTGGCGATCCACCACGGGTTCGGGGAGCACGGGGGGCTGCTCGAGGAACTGGGGGAGGCGCTCTCGGCGGCGGGGTTCCTGGCCGCCGTTCACGATGCGCGGGGCCACGGACGAACGCCGGGGCCGCGGGGCCACGTGCGAGCCTGGGCCGAGCTGCGCGACGATCTCGGAGCCCAGGTGGCGCGACTCCGAGAGGAGGCGCCGGGGAAGCCGCTGTTCCTGCTCGGGGACAGCCTCGGCGGCCTCGTGGTGCTCGACTTCGCGCTGCGCCACGCGGAAGGTCTCGCCGGCGTCGTGGCCGTCGGCCCCGCGGTCGGCGCCACGGGCGTGCCCGCCTGGACCATGGCGCTCGGCCGCCTGCTCTCGCGCGTGTGGCCGGCCTTCGGCCTCGACGCGCGTCTCGACCTGACGAACCTCTCGCGCGACCCCGAGCGGGCGCGCGCGATCGTCGAGGACCCGCTGTATCACACACGGGGGACGGCGCGGCTCAGCACGGAGTTCGCGGCGACGAAGCGCGAGCTGATCGCGCGCGTCGGCGAGTTGCGCGTTCCGGTGCTCGTGATGCAGGGTACCGCCGATCGCATCGTCAGCCCGGTCGATACCCGCGGCTTCTTCGAGCGGATCAAAGTCGCCGACTGCGAGCTGAAGGTCTACGAGGGCGCCGTGCACAACCTGCTGCACGACACGAACCGGGAGGAAGTCGTGGCGGCGATCGTGGCGTGGCTCAGCGCGCGCAGCTAGCGAGCCTCTTCGAAGTACAGCGAACGAAGGCCGCTCACGTGCACGTGAACGTGCACGTCAACGTGACCCGGCCGGTCGGACCGAGCCCGTGACCCGGCCTCACGCCTCCCGCTTCAGCACGATCAGAGTGCGGTCGTCGGTGGCCTTGGCGCCGCCGGAGAAGAGGTCGATCTCCTCCAGGATGCGGGCCTGCAGCGCCTCGGCGCGCAGGCCGCGCTGCGCCAGCAGCAGGCGCGCCAGGCGTTCCTCGCCGAACTCCTCGTCCTGCACGCTCCAGGTTTCGGTGACGCCGTCCGAGAAGATCACCAGCACGTCCCCCGGCCGCAGCTCGACCCGGCCCTCGTCGTAGGGCACGGAGTCGAACAGGCCCAGCACCATGCCGCCCTCCTGCAGCGGATCGACGCGGCCGTCGCTGCGCACCAGCAGCGGGGGGTTGTGGCCCGCGTTGACGTAGGAGAGCACCCCGCTCGCCGTGTCGAGCCGGGCCATGAAGAAGGTGATGTACTTGTTGGTCGGCACGTTCTGGCAGACCGTGCGGTTGATGCGGGCGACGGCCTCGGCCACCGTGGCTTCCGCCCAGTGGCCGCGCACGGAGGCGCGCAGCACCGTCATCAGCAGCGCGGCGCCGGTGCCCTTGCCCGAGACGTCGCCGAGCGCCAGCAACAAGCGTCCTTGGTCGAGCTCGAAGTCGTAGTAGTCGCCGCCCACGGTGTGACAGGCCGCGTTCGAGCCGGCCAGCTGGTAGCCGAGCACCACGGGCGAGCCGTGGGGCAGCAGGCCGCGCTGGATCTCGGCGGCGACGCGGATGTCCTCCTCCAGGCGCCGCTTCTCGATGTTCTCCTCGAGCAGCCGCACGTTCTCGATCTTGGCGGCGGCGACGTTGGCCACCGCGGTCAGGATGCGAGCGTCGTCCTCGCCGAAGGCCTGGCTGGCCGGCGTGTCCACGTAGATGAGGCCGATCACGGCGTCCTGTTCTCCCGACGCGGAGCGGAACCACAGCGGCGAGCAGAGCGCCGAGCGGATGCCGGCCGACATGATGCTGTCCTGGCCGCTGAGCGCGGCGTCCTCCAGCACGTTGGGCAGCAGGATCAGGACCCGCTCCTCCATCACCCGGCGGGCGATCGAGCGGCTCACGCGGCCGATCGGCGCGCCGCCGCGGCTGCGCGAGGCCTTCACCACCGGCGTGTCGCTGCCCGGCACGCTCAGCAGCACCGCCGCCCGGTCGGCCGGCACCGCCTCGAACACCAGATCGAGCACCGTCTCGAACAGCTCGGCCAGCGGTTTGTGCTCGAGCAGCGCCTTGGCCGCATTCGACAGCACGGAGAGCACGCGGTTCTGGCGCTTGAGGCCCTCGTTGTCGAGCGGCTTGGTGCCGATGTCCGACAGCTCGCGCGCCGAGAACATCTGCGTGCCGTGGAGATCGACGTCCTCCTCCTCCTCGGGCGCGCCCTCGGCCAGCAGCGTCAGCAGATGCTCGCCGAGGGCCACCACGTCTCCCGGGCGCAGCCGCGTCTCGCCGCTGACGCGCAGGCCGTTCAGCAGCGTGCCGTTCTTGCTGCCGAGGTCGACCAGCCACACCGAGTCGCCGCGGCTGCGAATCTCCGCGTGGTGGCGCGACAGCCACTGGTCGGGCAGGAACACGTCGTTCTCGCGCGACCGCCCGACCGTGAGGCGCTCCTTGTCGAGCGGGATGCGGCGGCGGCTGCCGTCGGCCGCCTGCAGCGAGAGCTCGGGCATCGGGGAAGTCTAGTGCCCGGATCCGCAAATCCGAGGGCATTCGAGCGCCGATGCATCCCGGCTGGCCGCGTTGCTCGTCGCTTGCGTATTCCCGATATGCGCCCTCCTCGCGCCTTGCCAGCCGGGCGCCTCGGCGCTCTCGGTGCGCACCGTATTCGCGGACCAGGGCACTAGCGGCGGCGGCGCTTGGTGGCGAAGTAGCCCTTGCGCATGCGCACCTCGGCATCGGGCCGCGACACCACTTTCAGGCTCAGGCTGCGGAAGCTGTTGTCGGGATCGCGTTTCGGCGTGTAGGCGAGCACGTAGTGGGTGTGCAGCTCTTCCGAGATGGCGGCGAAGACCTTCAGCAGGTCGCCCACCTTGTCCGGGAAGAACGCGTCGCCGCCGCTCTCGGCGGCGATCTTCTTCAGGAAGCCCCGCGGCATGCCGCCCGGGCCCATGCCCTGGATGCCGACGCTGTAGACCGTGGCCTCGACCGCGCGGGCGTAGTCGACCACCTGCTGCTCCTCGATCGAGCTGGTGGTGTCGTCGCCGTCCGAGAAGACCACGATCGCCTTGCGGCCGGGCTGGTCCTTGATGCGCCCGAGCGCATAGTGGATCGCGTCGTACAGGCTGGTGCCGCCCCAGGCCTGCAGCGCGTCGATGAAGGAGACCAGCCGCTCGGGATCCTCCGTGAACTCGGCGCTGCCCTTGATCGTCTCGTTGAACTGCACCACCAGCGCCTGGTCCACGTCCTCGAGCTTGTCGACGAAGTGCGTCGCGGCCGACTGCAGGAAGCCCAGGTTGCGCTTCATGCTGCCCGAGGCGTCCAGCACCAGCACCACGGAGAGCGGGATCTTCTCCGCGCCGCCCTTCGCCTCGACCAGGTAGGTCAGCTCCTGCTTCACGCCGTCCTCGAACACCGCGACGTCGGCCGCCTTCAGGCCGGGGATGAAGCGGCCGGCCTTGTCGTGGATCACCGCCGTCAGCGACACCACCTCGACGTCCACCGAGAAGCTGAAGGGCTTCGGCGTCGGCGTCGGCTGCTGCGAGCTGGCGCTCGAGCCGAGGGCCGCGAGCAGCAGGGCGGCCGTCAGCGTCCTCATGCGTGACGCGCCGCACGCGGCCGCAGCCGGCGCGCCACGAAGAACGCGGCCGCCACCACCAGCCCGGCAGCCAGCAGCGGCAACAGCACGGCGAGCGCGAAGAAGGCCACGACGCCCACGTCCTCGAGCACGCTGATCACGGGGTTGGCGAGGCCGCCGGTGAGGGTGGTCGAGACGGCGCGCGCCGCCGCCTTGGCCGCGTGGGGCACGAGCGCCGAGGGCGCGCCGACCGCGACGCCCAGGGCCAGGGCCGTCAGCGGGTCGGTGAACTGCCCCAGCACCGAGGCCGCCAGCAGGATGCCCGCCGCCGGCCGCAGCACGGTGCCGAGCACGTCGAGCGCATGATCGACCGCCGGGAACTTGTCGCCCACGATCTCGACGAGCGTCGCGGCGGCGAACAGCAGCAGCGCCTTGTCCGAGCCGAGGAAGGCGAACGACTCGCCCAGCTGCAGGTAGCCGAGCCGCGCCATGCCGCCCGCCAGCAGCAGGGGCAGCCAGGCTCGCAGTCCCGCGCAGGCCGCGAGCGCGATCGCGAGCGCCAGCGCAGGCACGAAGTCGACCAGCGCCGCCGGTTCCATCCGGAATCGAGAGTAGGGAGCCCCGCCGGGCGAGTCAAGCTCAGCCCGCGGCGCCCGGCCTTCAGCCCCGGCCGAACAGCTTCTTCAGCAGGCCTCCGGCGGGAGGTTCGGGCGGGGGAGCGGGCTCCTCGAGCCCCAGCGACTTCAGCTCCGCTTCCGCTTCGCTCGCTTCGGGCCTGAGCTGGAGCACCTTCTTGAACATGCCGGCGGCGCGGCTCTTGAGCCCCTGGCCCTTGTAGACCGTGCCCAGCAGCATGTAGGCATCGGCCGTCGTCGGGTCGAGCTTGATCACCTGTTGCAGCTCTTCCTCGCCGCGCTTGAGCCAGTTGGGGTTCTTCAGGTAGCAGCGGGCCAGCAGCAGCCGCCCGCGAACTCGCGACTTGCCGCGCGCGTGCTCCAGGTGGGGCTCGACCTCGGTGATCACGTCCCAGAACTTGCCGTCGGAGTAGAGCTTCTCCCCGCGCCGGATCGCCGCCTCGGCGGCGCGCGCGAGGCTGTCGGGGTCCAGGCTGGGCGGAGCCACGGGAGCGGGCGCTGCAGCGGTGGTCGCGGCGGGCTGCTGCGCCGCGCTTCCGGCCTGCGGCGCCGAGGCCGTCGCGGCGGGCGCCGGCCCGCTCGTGACATGCGGTGGCGTGCGGCTGGGGCCGAGCCGCTCCTCGTAGCTGGCGCGCGTCCTGGCGTTGCGCAGGATGTCGTAGGCCGCGCCGATGCGGATGAAAATGGCCTCGATCGCGTCGGCGAGGTCCGCGAGCGCCGGGTCGTGCTGGGTGTCGGGGTGGAAGCGGCGCGCCAGCTTGAAGTAGGCCTCCTTGACCTGTGCCTCTCCCGAGGCGCGGGGGATGCCGAGGATCTCGAAGTGGGTCGCGGTCTTCAGGCTCGCATGCAGGCTCTGAATCTCGTCCCGCTGCGCCAGCAGCGCCTTCAGCTTCTCCTCGTCGGCCGCCTGCGCTGCGGGAGGGATCGCGGCAGGTTGCGGCGGCTCGGCGGCCGGCGGCGACGGTGTCGCCGCGTCGCTCTGCGCGGCCGGGTGCGTCCCGCCCGCTGCCGCTGCGGCCGCCGCGACGCCCTTGGGCACGACGAAGCGCCTGGTGGGCTGGCGGGGCAGGCGGAAACGGCCGGTCGGGGCCCGCGCCGGCCGCGGCTTCGGCGGCAACGGCAGGTATTCGAGCGTGCCGGTGGACAGCAGACCGAACAGGCTCTTCTGTGCCTCCTCGGCCGGCACGGGGGCGAGCTCGATCACCTCGCGGGCCGAGAGCGTGCCGTCGACGCGCGAGAGCAGGAAGCCGTCCACCGGGGTCAGCGTGATCTTCTGGAAACGGAGCAGCGGGTCGCTCGACAGCCCCAGGATGCGGTCGGGGTCGCCCAGGGCGAAGCGCACGACGTCCTCGTCCTGCACCCGCCGCACCGCCTCGAGGATCATCTCGCCCGTGGAGAGCTTCAGCTGGCGGTCATCCTCGCCGGGCAGGTCGGACTCGTCCTCCTGGAACACGTAGCTGCCCTCGTGGCGCGTGAACAGCTTCAGCAGGATCTCGCGCACGTGCAGCGCCAGCAGGTCCTCGAGCCGGTCCTCGTCGAGCGCCCCGATCTCGATCAGCGCCGCGCCCAGGCGCTTCTTGTCGCGCAGCACGATCGCGGTGGCGTCCTCGAAGTCCTTCGCGTCGAGCAGCCCCAGGCGCACCAGCAGCTCGCCCAGGTGCTCCTCGTTCAGGTTGGAGCCGGCGTGCACGATGTGGCCCCGCCGGAAGCGCACGCTGCGCTCGGTGGAGTCGTGGCGCACGACCAGGGTCCCCGTCTTGCGCCCGACGTAGAGGTCGCGCAACAGGGTCGGCAGCAGCCCTTCGGTGATGGGCCCTTGCAGTGTCACGCTGGTTTGGCCGTGCTGTGGAGTCTAGACCAACGCCCGGGGGGCGGGGGCTTCAGGCTTTTCGCGCCGGCAGGGCCTTCGCGTCCTGCGGGTTGAAGCGGTGCAACAGCGGAACCTCCCGCATCGTCACCAGGCCAGCCCGGGCCGCCAGCACGCGGGGAATGGCGTTCACCACGATGGCGGCGGTCGCGACGTCTCCGGCGACGCCGCCCGCGATCGTCATGTCGATCGGCGGCAGGCCGTCGATCAGCACGTGGTCGCGCGGCGACTCGGCGCCGACGTACATCTGGAGGTCGAGGCTGATCGCCAGCTCGCCGGAGCGGTAGGCGCGCACGTGCTGCTTGATGCCGGCCGCCGCGCCCGCCGGGATCCGCAGGTAGTCGGTGTCGAGGTCGCGCGGGGCGATCGCGGGCTCGATCGACTCGTCGAGCTTGTCGAGCTTCCAGCCGAGGCCCGCCGCGATCATGTGCGCCGACTCGACCAGCCCGACGTGTCGCACGCTGCCCTCGGTGAGCGCGCGCCGGAACTGCGCCACGTTGAGGCCCGCGCCCACCTTGCGCTGCAGCGGCAGCCGGCGGGTGCCGGCGTCGACCACGCGCGTCACCGAGATGCGGTCGACGCGCGCGCACGGCGCCGTCAGCATCAGCGCGAGCGCGTCCATCGCGAAGCCGGGGTTGACGCCGGTGCCGAGCACCGAGACCTTCTTCTTGCGAGCGGCGCGATCGATCTCGCGGAAGGCCGCCGCGTTCGCCGGCGCCGGGAAGCTCAGCTCCTCGCAGGTGGTGACGACGTGCATGCCGCGGGCCACCAGTGCCAGCACCTGCGCCTTGACGGCTTTGGCGCTCGACGAGGTGGAGAGGATCGCGACGTCGGCCTTGGTCCGGCGCAGCAGCCGCGCGGGGTCGCCCTCGACCTTCACCCGCAGCCGCTTGGGCAGCCCCAGCACGCTGCCGAGGTCCTTGCCGGCCTTGTCCGGGGCGATGTCCGTGGCCCCGACGACCTGCAGCCCCTCGGTCTCGAGCACCAGCCGCGCGATGCCCGCCCCGATCGGGCCGAGGCCGCACAGCATCACGCGCAGGCCGCGTGCCATGATCCTAGCGCTCCACCTCGAGCACCGCGATGTCGGGCTCGGCCTCGGCCGCGAGCAGCACCGTGGAGGCGATCGGCAGGTAGCCGGTGTAGAACTTGCCGCCGGCCTCGATCGTGACCTCGTAGAAGCCCTCGGCCACCCGGACCAGCTTGCCGCGCGCGCCCTTGGCGCCCAGGGCGTCGCTGTAGACCTTCACGGCGGATTCGCGCTCGATCATGGTCCTCTCCTTCCGTCTGCGGGCGGCGCGCTAGAGCGCCTTCAGCGTCCTGCGCACGATCTCGAGCCCCTGGTCGGCCTGGCTGCGGCCCAGGTCGAGCGCCGGCCGGAAGCGCAGTGAGCGCGTGCCGCACGGCAGCGCCAGCAGGCCGGCCTGGCGCAGGGCCTGCAGCGCCTGCTTGCGCAGGGCCGGCGTTTCGAGGTCGAACGCGATCATCAGTCCGAGCCCGCGGGCGTTCGTCAGCTTGCCGCCCAGCTCGTGCTCCACCCGGCGCAGGCCCGCCAGCAGCTGCGCGCCCACCACACGGGCGTTCTCGACCAGGGCGTCCTGCTCGATGATCTCGAGGAAGCGCCCGAAGCGCACCATGTCGGTCAGGTTGCCGCCCCAGGTCGAGTTGATGCGGGACGACACCTTGAACACGTTCTCCGGCTCCTGGTCGACCTTCGGACCCACCAGGCAGCCGGGGCACTGCGCCTTCTTGCCGAAGGCGAGCGCGTCGGGGCGCAGGCCGAAGTGCTCGTGGGCCCAGAAGCGGCCAGTGATGCCGACGCCGGTCTGCACCTCGTCCACGATGAAGAAGCAGGCCTGCTCGTCGGCGATCCGCTGCAGCGCCTGCAGGAACTCGGCGCGGAAGTGGTTGTCGCCGCCCTCGGCCTGGATCGGCTCGATGATGATGGCCGCGATGTCGTCGGGGTTCTCGGCGAAGGCGCGCGCCACCTCCGCGAGCGCGCGCTGCTCGGCCGCGGCGACGTCGATCTCGACCTCGGGCGTCAGCGGGAAGCGCAGCTTGGGGTTCTCCACCCGCGGCCACTGGAACTTGGGGAAGAGGTCGGTCTTGACGGGGTCCGTGTTGGTCAGCGACAGCGTGTAGCCGGAGCGGCCGTGGAAGGCCTCGCGGAAGTGGAGGATCTGGCTGCCCTTGTCGCCGGGGATCCCCCTGGCGCGGTTCCGCCGCACCTTCCAGTCGAAAGCGACCTTCAGCGTGTTCTCGACGGCCGCGGCGCCGCCCTCGATGAAGAAGGCGTGGGGCAGGTGAGCCGGGATCGCCACCCGGGCGAAGGTCTCGACGAACTGGGCGAACTCGACCGGATACACGTCGGCGAGCGACGGCTTGAGCGCCGCCACCCGGTGCAGGACCTCGAGAAAGCCCGGGTCCTTCATCTTGGGGTGGTTGTACCCGAGAGGGTTCGACGCGAAGAACGTCATGAAGTCGAGGTAGTCGCGCCCCGACTTGGCGTCGTGGAGATAGGACCCGTGGCTCTTCTCGTAGTCGAACACGAGGTCGAAGCCGTCGGCGAGCAGGTGCCGAGCCAGCACTTTCTGCACGTCGGCCGGGGCCAGTCGAGCCAGGGTCAGGGGAGTCATTGGATGTCCGATAAGCTATTATGGATCAACAGTTTGACGGTGTGAGTTCCCCGCTCCCACCGGGCCGACAGGGACGGATTCGAGGCGGTATGGTAGCACAACCACGCCGAGTGGTATGATCCCGGCCCCGACTCGGGACGCGATGAACGAGGGCGCCGCCGACACCACCTTTCTCCGGCAGTCGGACCTGTTCGAGAACCAGCCCGACGAGGTGCACCGCGCGGTGCTTTCCCAGGGCCAGTTCCTCGAGTTCGGTCCCGGCGAGGTGCTGTTCCGCCAGGGCGACCAGGGCGACCGCCTGTACATCGTGAAGTCGGGCGTGCTCGAGGTCGTCGCGACTCCCTCGGACGGTTCGGAGCCGCAGCCGGTGGCGTATCTCGGCCCCGGCGAGGTGCTCGGCGAGCTCGCGCTGCTCACCGGCTCGCCGCGCAGCGCGACCGTGCGCTCTCCCGAGCACGCCGAGGTGCTGACGCTGGCGAAGGCGGTCTTCGACGACCTGATGGCGAGCCTGCCGGCGCTGCCGCGCAACATGTGCCTTGTGCTCGCCAAGCGGCTCGAGGCGACGACGCTGAAGATCCCCAAGGCCCAGGCGAAGCAGCTCCAGGGCAACCTGAAGTTCTTCGACCTGGCCACGGTGATCCAGACCCTGATCGGCTCGCACCAGACGGGCGTGCTGTCGGTCACGCAGGAGCAGGGCAAGCAGCGGTTCGCGGAGATCGTGTTCCTCAAGGGCAACATCTACAAGGCCAAGGTCCGCCACCTCTCCGGCGACGACGCCGTGTTCCAGCTGTTCCAGACGCCGATCGAGGGGGAGTTCTCCTTCACGGGCCGCCCCGCGGCCGAAGAGGACGGCCAGCAGTCGGACATCACGATGCCGGCCATCTCCCTGCTGATGGAGTCGGTTCGCCTGCAAGACGAGCTGCCGCTGCTGCAGGCGCGCCTGCCGGACCCGAACCGCCTGTTCCGGCAGAAGCCCGACGCCCAGCTCACCTGGGAGGATCCCGAGACGGTGGAGATCGGGGCGTCCGTCTGGTCGCGCCTCAAGAAGGGCGCCTCGCTGGCGGACCTGCAGCGCGAGGTTCCGCGCTGCAGCTACTGGATCTACAAGACGATGGACGCCCTGCTGGCCAGCGGCCAGATCGAGCAGGCCTAGCCGCTCGCCGCGCTCAGCGCCGCAGCGACTCCCGGATCTTCGCCTGCATCTGGCGGACGTCGCCCTGCAGCGTCTCGATGTCCGCCGATAGCCGCGCCATCTCCCGGCGCTTGGCCAGGAACAGGTAGTTCGCCAGCTCGAGAGCCACGCCCGAGGCGAGCGCGATCGCCACGGCCGTGCCGATCAGGCCCCTCGTCAGCTCCTGCTCCTCGAGCGCGACCTGCGCCACGATGTAGAGGACGCCCAGGCCGAGGCCGTTCGCCCCGATGCCGAAGCTGGCCCTGGCGCGAGCCAGCTCGGACTCGAGCCCCGCCACCCGCTGCTGCGCGAAGCGCAGCTCGTCGCGCAGCGGGCCGACGTCCGCGATCACCAGGCGCAGGGCGCCCCTGCGCAGGATCTTGAGCGACAGCCGGCAGCTGCCGCACTGGATGATCTCGCCCTCGGCGAAGGTGTTGGGGACCTGCACCTCGCTCTTGCAGTTCAGGCAGCGTCCGGGCAGCGTGTCCTTGGCCATGGCGTCAGCTAGCTTCGATGCGAGAGGGCTGCCGAGAGGATAGCACCGCTACCAGGTGACTCTCATCACGCAAAACGGCGCCCCGTCGAGGACGCAGCGCTCCTCGACCACCTGCGTCCGGCGCTGGCCGCCCTCGTCGAAGCAGCCCTCCCAGAAGCCGGTGATGCGCTGGCACAGCGAGCGCCGGGTGTCGGGAAAGTCGACGATGTGGGCGACCAGCCAGCGCTCGCCCTTCTCCGCGATCTCGAGGCGGCCGGCGTCGTAGAAGGAGCGCCACAGCACCTGGGCGCGCTGGCCCGCGGTCGCCGGGTCGTCGCCGAGCAGAGCCGCGAACGCCGACGTTCGCGTGTGCTGGCCCGTGAAGACGCCGAGCCGCTTGAAGAAGCCGGCGTCGTCCGGCGCCAGCAGCCTCTGCGCGGCCTCCATGTAGGCGACCAGGTCCGCGACCGGCTCCCAGGAGGCCTCGCGCAGCGAGCCGAGGAAGGTGCCCCAGTTCTCGCGCGGCACCTGCTGCAGCACCTGCTCGTGCGCGCCGGGTCCGTACCGCTCGCGCACGAAGCGCAGCGTGTTGAGCACCGCCGCGCCGCGGATCTGGGCCATGCCTAACCGTATCAGCACTGTATCAGCGGTAGCGCACCCACTTCATGAGCTCCGGGAAGGTCGGGCGCTTCCCGTACATCAGGATGCCGACGCGGTAGACGCGGGCCGAGACCCAGGTGACGCCGACGATCGTGAGCAGGGTGATCGCGACCGACGCGCCGATCTGCCAGAGCGGCGGCGTCAGCACGGTGATGCGCAGGAACATCAGCAGGGGCGCGGAGAAGGGGAACAGCGAGAGGCCGACCGACAGCGGGCTGTCGGGGCTCTGCAGCACCGCCGGGAAGAACATCACGCTCACCACCAGCGGCATGATCGCGGGGAAGGCGAGCTGCTGCGCCTCCTGGATCGTGTTCACCGCGGAGCCGATCGCGGCGTACATCGCCGCGTACAGGAAGTAGCCCAGCAGGAAGAACACCACGAACGACACCAGCATGAAGGCCGAGATCTCCGGCAGCGGCAGGTCGCCGGACGGCACCAGCGCCCCGCCGTAGGCGGCCACCAGGCCCAGCGAGACCACCCAGACCAGGAACTGCGACAGGCCGGCCGCGCCGACGCCGATCAGCTTGCCCGCGAGCAGCGTCGTCGGCGAGATCGCCGACACCGCCACCTCCACCACCCGGTTCGACTTCTCCTCGATGACGCCGGTCATCAGCGCCTGGCCCCACATCAGCACCGTGACGTACAGCATCATCATCATCACGGTCGAGAACAGGAAGCTGGCGCCGCGGTCCTCGCGCGCGCCCTTGGCCGTCAGCCTGCTGGTCTTGAGGTCGAGCCTGCGCGTGAGCGCCTTGATCCGCTCGGGGTCGAGCCCCGCGCCGCGCAGCCGTTCGGTCACGAAGGCGTCCTCGACGGCCTTCTCCAGATCGCGCAGGTCGATGCGGTTCGCCACGTTCTTGCCGAAGTACTCGGCGCTCGCGCTCTCGAGCGCGTCCGCCGGCAGCAGCACGAAGCCGTCGAGCGTGCCGGCGACGACGAGCTGCGACAGCTCCGCGCGCCGCGCCTCCAGCGTCCCGGCGCCCGAAGGCCGCACCTCGAAGCGCTTGCGGCCGGCGATCTCGCGGCGGGCAATCTCGGCCTCCACCAGCGCGCCCAGGGCGCCGCCGGCGTCGAGCACCGCCAGCTTCAGCGGCTTGCCGAGCTGTCGCGACGCGAGGAACGCGGGGCCGATCATCAGGCCCGCCATCAGCACCGGCCCCAGCACGGTGCCGATCACGAACGCCTTGCTGCGCACGCGCTCGAGATACTCGCGGCGGACGACGGCGAGGAGGCGGCTCATCGCGTCTCTGCCTCGGGAAGCTCGCCGCCGTGGGCGGTCACCTGCTCCACGAAGATGTCGTGCAGGCTCGGCTCGACGATCTCGAAGCGGGACAGCCGCAGCCGCGCGGCGGCGGCGTGCAGCAGCGCCTGCGGATCCGCGCCGTCCTGGAGCTGGACCTCGACGTAACGGCCGAAGTCGGTCGTCTTGGCGACGCCGGGCAGCGCGCCGACGAAGCTGCCGTCGCCTTCGTAGGCGAGCGCCACGGTATTGCGGCCGTAGCGCCGCTTGACGTCGCTGACGGCGCCGTCGAGCAGCTTCTCGCCGTGGTTGATCAGCGCGATCGCGCTGCACAGCCGCTCGACCGTCTGCATCTGGTGGCTGGAGAGCACGATCGTCTTGCCCTGGCGCGAGAGGTCGAGCAGCAGCTCGCGCACGAGGTCGGTGGCCACCGGGTCGAGCCCGCTCATCGGCTCGTCGAGCAGCAGCACGTCGGGTTCGTGCAGCAGCGTCGCCACCAGCTGCGCCTTCTGCTGCATGCCCTTCGACAGCTCGTTGAGCTTGCGCTTCTCCCAGCCGGCGAGCCCGACCCGCTCGAGCCAGCCGCCCACGCGGCGCCGGCTCTCGGCTCGCCCCGTGCCCTTGATCTCGGCCATGAACAGGAGCTGCTCGTGCAGCTCCATGCGCGGATACAGGCCCCGCTCCTCCGGCATGTAGCCGATGCGGTCGCGCGCGGCCTGGTCGGCGGGCCGGCCCAGGATCTCGATCGTGCCGGAGTCGGCGCCCAGGATGTTCATCACCATCCGCAGTGTCGTCGTCTTGCCCGCTCCGTTCGGCCCCAGCAGGCCGAACACCGAGCCCTTCGGCACGTCCAGCGACAGGTCCTCGACGGCGACGTGGCCGTCGTAGGCCTTGCGCACGCCGCGCAGGCGGATCGCGCTCTCGCTCACTCCATCCTCCGGTCGGGGCAGCGTCGTCCCCAGGACTATACGGGCCTTTGAACCGGCCTGTTCCCGCCGCCGCGGCCGAGGTGCGGCGCATATACTTCGCGCCCATGCCGGGACCGGGCGGCGACCGCGACGACAGGCGGGGCCTCGCGCTGGTGGTCCTGAGCGCGGCCGCCTACGCGACGATGCCGATCTTCGCGAAGGCCGCCTTCCGCGGCGGCCTCTCCGTGGTGGACCTGCTCGCCTGGCGCTTCGCGCTGGCCGTGGGCCTGTTTGCCGTGCTCGGCCGCGGCGAGCCCGGGCTTCCCTTCCGCGTGCGGCTCAGGCTGTGGGGGCTGGGTCTCGTGTTCGTCGGCAACTCGCTCGCGTACTTCCTCGCTCTCGAACGCGTGCCGGCCTCGCTGCTGACGCTGCTGCTGTACACCTACCCGGTGATCGTGACGCTGCTGGCGGGGGCCTTCGGCATCGACAGGCTCACGCCGCGCAGCCTGGTGGCAGCCGCGCTCTCGATGGGCGGCGCGGCCCTCACCGTGGGCTCGTTCGCCACGGCGCCGCTGCTGGGCATCGCGCTGTCGCTGGGCGCCGCGCTCGTCTACTCGATCTACATCGTGCTGTCGAGCCGCTTCGCCGCCGACGTGCCGTCGGAGGCCGCGGCCGCGCACGTCTCGCAGACGGCGCTCGCGGCCTACCTGGGCGCGGCGCTGTGGCGCGGCGAGCTGCTGCCGCCGGTCTCGCTCGGCGTCTGGCTGGCGGTCGCCTGCATCGGCGTGATCTCGACGGTCGTGGCGCTGCGGGCGTTCATGGCGGGGCTCGCGCGCATCGGGCCGTCGCGGGCCGCCGTGCTCTCGTCGCTCGAGGTGATCTTCATCCTGGCCCTGGCGGCGTCGTTCCTCGGCGAGCCGCTGACACCGCGCCTGCTGCTGGGCGCCGGGCTGATCCTGGGGGCGGTGCTGCTGCAACACGCCCGTCCGACGCGCGAGAATCGCGGCTGAGCATGCTCGTCTCGATCGCCGGCGCCACCAGCCGCGCGGGCAAGACCGCGCTGGCCGAGGCCGCGCTCAGGGCCGCGGGGGCGGGGCACGCGCGGGCGGTGAAGTTCACGACCACCGAGGACGTGTTCGAGCGCTGCCCGCGTGGGACGCCGTGTCTCGTCTGCGACATCGACGTGCCGTTCCGGCTGGTGACCGACAGCCGGACGCTCGACCAGCCCGGCACGGACACCGCGCGGCTGCGCCTGGCAGGTGCCCGCGACGTGACCTGGGCGATCGCCAAGCGGGCAGCAGTCGGGGCGGCCTGGCGGGCGGTCCTGGCGCGGCTGGCCGCGGAGGGGCCGGCGGCCTCGGTCGTGATGGAAGGCTCCACGATCGTCGACGAGGCGCGTCCGGACCTGCTCTTCTTCGTCGTCCACCCGTTCCTCTCGCCCGAGCGCTGGAAGCCGGGGGCCGCCCCGCTGATGGCGCGCGCGGACGTGCTCGTCGTGAATCGTCCCTCTCGCGAGCTGCGCGCGCCGGCCGAGGAGGTGATGCTCGCGGTCCGAGCCGCGCGCGGCGATCGGCCGATCGTCGTCGCCGACGTGACGAGGCCGCTGGAGGCCTGGGCGCCGGAGCTGGCGCCGCGGATGCGACAATAGCCCGATGCGCATCTCCCTCGCACACAGCCCTGATTCCGACGACGCCTTCATGTTCTACGGCCTGGCCTCGGGCCACGTCCCGAGCGACGGCTTCGAGGTCGGCCACGTCCTGAAGGACATCGAGACGCTCAACCAGGAAGCGCGCGCCGGCGTCCACGAGGTGACGGCGATCTCCTTCCACGCGTACCCCTACGTCGCCGACCGCTACGCGGTGATGCCCTGCGGCGGCAGCATCGGCGACGGCTACGGCCCGTTGCTGGTGGCGCGCCAGGATCTCTCGCCCGACGAGATCGCGAAGCGGAAGGTGGCCGTGCCCGGCAGCCTGACCTCGGCCTACCTCGCGCTGCGGCTGTTCGCGCCGGGCGTCCAGAGCTACGTGGTGCCGTTCGATCGCATCCTGGAGGAGGTGCAGGAGGGCCGTGCCGACGTCGGGCTGATCATCCACGAGGGCCAGCTCACCTACGGCGGGCACGGGCTGCGCAAGGTGCTCGACCTCGGCGCCTGGTGGAAGCAGGAGACCGGCCTGCCGCTGCCGCTCGGCGCCAACGCGGTGCGCCGCGATCTCGGCCAGGACGCGATGGAGCGGCTGACGCGGCTCGTGCGCGAGACGGTTCGCTACTCGCTGGCTCACCGGCAGCAGGCGCTCGCCTACGCCATGCAGTTCGCGCGGGGCATGCAGGCGGGCATCGCCGACCGCTTCGTCGGCATGTGGGTCAACGAGCTGACGCTCGAGTGCGGCGAGCGCGGGCGCAAGGCGGTGCAGCTCTTCCTCGACCGCGGCCACGAGGCCGGCGTGATCCCGCGCCGCGTGGTGGTCGACTTCGTCGAGGCGTGATGGGCGTCCGCACGCAGGGCCCGTTCCCGGCGCTGACGCTGCCGGGCATCGACGGCGGCCCGCGGCCGCTCTCCGACGCCTGGCGCGACGGCGAGGCGCTGCTGCTGATCGGCCACCGCAACTGCAAGACCACGCGCCAGACGTTGCCGTTCCTGGACCGCATCCACCGTCGGCGCGGCGCGGGCCGCTGCGTGGTCGCGATCCTGCAGGACGACGCCGCCACCGCGCGCGAGCTGCGCGACTCGCTCGATCTCGCGCTCGACGTCCGGCTCGAGCCCGATCCCTATCCGCTCGCCGCGGCGCTCGATCTGGTGGCCGTGCCCACGCTGTTCCTGGTCGGCCGCGACGGCGAGATCGAGAGCGTCTGCGAGGCCTTCGTGCGCGCCGAGCTCGAGAGCTTCGCGGCGCGGCTGGGCGCGCCAGCCCCGCTCTTCGCGCCCGAGGACGACGCGCCGGCGCTGCGGCCCGGCTGACTCCCGAAGGAAGCCTCGGTGAGGTGACATGTCGATCTCCCTGCTGACGCTCGGGCTGATGGGCACGCTGGCGTTCCTGGCATCTCTCGTCTGCGGGCAGTTCGGGCTGCTCGGCGTGAAGCAGCACTTCGTGCTCTCGCTGGGCGCGACGCTGCTGCTGGTGATGGCCCACTCCTTCGTGATGTTCTTCCTGATCGCCACCGGCGTGGAGATGAAGGACATCGAGAGGGAGGCGGGCCTGGGCGACTCGTTCCGCCGCCGCACGATCGCGCTCAAGTCCCGGGTCTTCCCGGTTGCGACCTTGGCGCTGCTGCTGGTGATCGCCAACTTCATCCTGGGTGGCGCCGCCCACACGCGGGCGATGCCGATGTGGGCCCACTCGCTGATCGCCTGGGGCACCTTCGCCGTGTGCGCGCTGGCGCTGTGGCGCGAATCACTCGCGCTCGGCGAGAACAACCGGCTGATCGAGGAGATCGGCGCCCGCCGGCGGGGCGCCGCGCGCGGGTGATGCACGTCACCCGGGCGCGGTGAGGGGCCTCACGGCCGTAGCCGGCCGGAAGGCGTAATCTGGGATCGAGGACACCCGGCCTTAGGGCGCCCTCTCGGATCGGAGGCGACACGCCATGAAGACCGCCACCAAGCTGTTGTTCCTGGTGCCCGCCCTGGCGCCCGCGCTGCTGCTCGCGGGCTGCCAGGCCGCCGGCGACGCCTCGTCGGGGTCGTCCGCGAAGTCCGCGAACGCGCGCACGCCGGCTCGGCCCGCCGCAACGCCGAAGCCGGCCCTGGTGATCCCGGAAGGCACCGCACTCGCGCTCGAGCTGCGCACGACGCTCTCCTCGGCGTCGAGCCAGGCCGGCGACCTCGTCGTCGCGCGCCTGACGGAAGACGTCAAGCTCGGCGAGCGCGTCGCGCTGGCGCGCGGCAGCGAGGTCCGCGGCCGGGTCACCGCCGCCGTGGAATCGGGCAAGGTCAAGGGCCGCGCGCGGCTCGCGTTCGAGTTCGACCGCGTGCTGGTGGGCTCGCGCGAGATCGAGCTGGCCGCCGGCGGCGTCGACATCACGGCGGGCGACAGCAAGAAGCGCGACGCCGCGATCATCGGCGGCGGCACGGCGGGCGGCGCGATCATCGGAGCCATCGCCGACGGCGGCAAGGGCGCGGCGATCGGCGCCGTCCTCGGCGGCGCAGCGGGCACCGGCGCGGTGCTGGCCACGAAGGGCAAGGAAGTCGAGCTCCCCTCCGGCACCCCGATCAAGACCCGCCTGCAGAAGGACCTGCGGCTCTAGCCGCCGTTCCCCGTGGCCGTGCTCGTGAACGTGCCCCGGGCCGGGCTACGTTCACGTTCACGTGCGACGTCCACGTGAACGTCCGTGATCGTGCCCCGGCCGGGCGCCCGCTGACGCCCGGCCGCTCGTCGTGGCTCGTCGTCTCCCGGCCGCTTACCGAAAACGCTGCTCCAGCTTCGTCAGCATCTGCACGAGCCTCACGACCAGCCCCCGTGCCCGGCCGCACGCTTCGGCCCCGGCCAACCCCCGAGCCGCCGCGATTCGCGATGACGGCCCCGCACTCCGAAGCCGACCCTCTCGCGATCTGGTAGTAGCGCGCCTTCAGCCGAGGCGACCGGCACCCTGCTCCCTCGCTCAAGTTGAGCGCAATCGACACGGAAGCCCGATCCAGCTAATCCCGAAGCGCCCCACAGCCCTTGGGCAGCAGCCCGGCAGCGAGCACCTGAAACTCGATCGCCACCCGAAAGCAGTCGAGCTTCTCGACGTCCAGCCTCTGCTCGCCGTGACCGTGATCGTGTCCCGATCGGTCCGCCAGGTCCCCGTGATCGTGCCCCGGCCAGCGGTCATCGACCCCCGTGCCCCGGCCGTTGCTGCTCGCCCCGTGCTTCCCGTTCGCCTGCCGCATCGCGCCTCCTGCTTCCGGAGCGTGGTTCGCCGCCCCTCACGACAAGGGGCGGCGAACCGGAAACAGGCTGGCCGTGGTTGCGGTCTAGCGAACCGGAGCGATGCACCCGCCGTGACGGCTCGGCGGAGCTTCCTGCGAGCCGGCACGACGGGTGCGCGGAGTGACCCGGGTTACGGCCTAGGTCGCGCTACTTCTTCTTGCCCTGGTCGTGGGGAGCGGTGACGGTGGTGCTCGCGCTTGTCTTGTTCCCAGCCGCGTCCTCGGCCGTGTAGGTGATCGTGTAGGTCCGGCCCTCCTTGCTGGTACCCCCGCGCTCCGCCCGCAGTACGAAAGAGCGGTCGTCCGTTCCGTACTCGGCGCCGGAGACATCGAGGGCAGGGTCGCAGGCATCGTTGCAGGTGATCGACACGAGCGTCACGTTGACCTCCCCGGAGTTGTCCGCTGCGGAGACGCTGACGTTGATCGGGATCATCGCCCGGTTCGGGGGCCACAGAACTGCGGTGTTCGGAGAAACCGCCAGCTCGGGCGGTGTCTCGTCGTCGGCTCCGATCAGTCGCCTGCCGGCTTGAGCCAACGGGGCGTCAGGATAGCGCTCGATGAGCTGTCGATAGACCTCGAACGCCCCTTCCCGATCACCCCATTTCAACCGCGTCTCGGCGATGAGAGCCAAGCGGCTTGCGTCGAATGCGGGACGGCTCCTCCAGTCGACGGCTTGGATCTTGTCAAGCACGGTCCCCACATCGTGTTCCAGCGGGGACTCCCCGCTCGTGCGGCCTCCCGATCGACCGAAAGCCACCTCCGCCTGCCGTATCTCGAACATCCATGAACGGATTTGTGGCAAGTAGAGGTATGGGCTGCCTTCGTACCTGTGTAGGAGATCCTGTAGCCGCGCCACCTCCTCGTCTGTTTCAGTTGCCCAGCGGGTGAGGAGGTAAGGGTTCTCCTTCAGGTAGGTTTCGTACAACTCGGCTTCCCGCCCCTGGGGAGGAACTACGCTCAGAACAACTTCGTTCGATAGCACTACTCCGTACTTTGCTCGGAGACGGTAGGTGCCAGGAGTTGGAAGCGCGAACCGAAACGAATCCCCCGCCAGCCTGCGTGCATCCGCGATCGCGATTACCAAGCCAGTTCGAAAAGGAACGCCTGGTTGGAGATCGACGCCTATGTCGAGCAGCAAATCGCTCGATAGTCTCGCCTCAAAGTGCGGGCGATATCCCGCACCGGCGTCAATGAGGACCACGACTGCGGTGGTCTTCGCCGTCTGATCCCGGTCAGTTGCGGTGAACGCAATCGTGAGCGGAACCGGCTCACCGACCAGCACGCTTGTTTCGGACGCGGTCAGACTCAGACTCAGACCCGCGACCGCCAGGAGCCCCATCAGACCAGTCAGCATGACCAACTCTCCTCAGTCAACCAGCCGACCGGTTGGGCCTGTGATGCAGGTCAGGACTGTCTCCGTGATCGTGCTCGTGAACGTGCCCCGGCCGGGCTACGTTCACGTTCACGTTCACGTTCACGTCAACGTCAACGTTCACGTGACCGTCCGTCCTGCCTCCAGCCGCCGCAGCGCCCACAGCGCGTGCTCGCGCACCAGCGGATCCGCGTCGGCCGCCAGCCGCTCGAGCACGGGCCGCTTGCTCGCGTCGCCGGAGTTGCCGATGGCCACGGCCACATTGCGCAGCAGGCCGCGGCGCTTCGCCCGCTTCACTGTCGAGCGGCGGAAGCGCTCGGCAAAGCCGGCTGCGTCGAGCATCGCCAGCTCGTCGAGGGCCGGTGCGACGAGCCCCGTTCGCGCCTCGAAGGCCGCCGCCCCACGCTGGCGACGCTTGCGGTTCCACGGGCAGACGTCCTGGCAGATGTCGCAGCCGAAGACGTGGCGGCCGACGCCCTCGCGCAGCGGCTCGGGGATCGAGCCCCGCTCCTCGATCGTGAGGTAGCTGATGCACCGGCGCGCGTCGAGCAGGTAGGGCTCGGGCAGGGCCCCCGTCGGGCAGGCGTCGAGACAGGCCGTGCAGCTCCCGCACATGTCGGCGCGCGGCGCGTCCGGGACGAGTTCGAGGTCGGTCACAACCTCGGCGAGGAAGAACCAGGAGCCGTGCTCCGGGTGCAGCAGGCAGGTGTTCTTGCCCCACGCGCCGAGCCCTGCGGCGGCCGCGAAAGCGCGCTCCACGACCGGCCCGGTGTCCACGTAGTGACGCGTGCGGCCCGCGCCGAGCTCGTCGCGCAGGCGCGCGTCGAGCCGCTCCAGCATCGCCTTCATCACGTCGTGGTAGTCGTCGCCCCAGGCGTAGCGCGCGATCCAGCCCCCGTTGGCCGCCTCGGTCGAGTACGGGACCGGCGTGTCGTACTGCAGACCGACGCAGACGAGCGACCGCGCCCAAGGCAGCGCGACGCGCAGGTCGCTGCGCTTCGCGACCTGCGACTTGAGATAGCCCATGCCGGCCGCGTGGCCGGCGGCCACCCAGGGAGCGAAGGCCCGCAGCTCGGCCGGGGCGTCGGCCGAGGCGATGCCCGCGAGGTCGAAGCCGCATTCGAGGGCCAGCGCCCGGGCCCGATCCGCCGCGCCTGCGGGCGCGAGGCTCACGCGGTCCGGATCGAGTAGCGGACCAGGCCGGCGCGCAGGAAGAAGCGCCCGCCCTCGTCCTGCTCGACGTGCGTGAGCGCGGTCTGGTGCGCGCCGCGCGAGAGCAGCGCGTCCGCCTGCCCGGCGCGCACCCGGCACAGAAGCCGCCCGCTGCGCTCGTCGACGCGCAGGGCGTCGTCGCGCAAGGTCTCACGCGAGCCGTCGTCGAGCCGCACGTGCGCCTGGCCCGCCGCGACGTCCACCTCGAGGGAGAGCGCCACGAAGGGCGGGCCGGCGATCTCCACCGGCAGACGCCGGCGCGAGTCGGTGACGTAGGCGTCGTCGCCCTCGAGCACCAGACGGGCCTTCAGGTACTGAAGAACGGCGCCGTGCTCGACCGGCGCGCCGCCGACGGTCCAGGTTCCGTCCGCGAGCACACGGAGCCCTTCGGGGTAGGGCACGAAGGCTGGCGCCATCCCGCGATTATAGGAGCGCGCTCGGCCTATTCGCGCGCGTCGGGCCGGCGCCAGAGCGCCGAGATGCTGAAGGGAACGGCCGGGCTGGGGAAGCCGTCGAGGCCCGTCGCGCTGACCGCGGTCACGCGCACGTAGAGGTTGCCGAGCGGCAGCCCGTCGGGCGTGAAGCGCGTGCCGCGCAGGCGGGTCGCGCGTTCGACCAGCTCGCCGCAGGCGAGATCACGGCACACCTCCAGCGTGTAGCCGACGGCGCCCTCCACCGGCTGCCACGACAGCCGCGGGTTCGCGTGGTCGTAGGACGCGCCGGGCACCGGGGCGAACATCCGCGACGGGGGCAGCAGCTTCTCGGGCGGCGTGGGCGCGCGGCCCTTCTCCACGGTCGAGCCCATGCCTTCGGCCACCTCGACCTGCCGGCCGCCGGAGGCGAGGTCGGCCACGCCTCCGTAGACCATCACCTGCGCGCCGCCGGCGCTGGTGGTGCGCGCGCGCGCCTGCGTGTCGCGGTCGGGCGTGGTCCGCGGCGTGGCGGTGGCGCCGCCGACCACGATCTCGATCTCCGGCGCCTGCGCGCTGCGGCGGGGCTTCGCCGCGAGGTCGGCCTGGCCCTCGAGGATCTCGACCGAGCGCCGCGACGGCGCGCCCTCGAGCGCCGCGCCGCGCTCGCGCAGGAACACCAGCGACATCTCGGTGATCACCAGGCTCGAGCCGTCGTCGAAGCCGAGCTCCGCCGACGAGCGCTCGTGCGTGCGCACGCCGTCGCGCGTGCGCAGGACGTCCCCCAGCTGAGCCGGCAGCCAGGAAAGCTCCGGGTGCGGCTTCTGCTCGACCCTGCGCGACAGCCCGCGGATCTCCGCGGTGCGGCCCTTGCGGCGGCTGTAGATGAGGATGCGCTGCCCCGGCGTCAGGCGGTGCGGGTCCTTCAGCGTCGGGTTGAGGCGCCAGTTGTCCTGCCACAGGTCCGCGCTGCCGAGCGTCGCGCGCGTGATGCCTTGCAGCGTCTCGCCGGGCTGCACCTCGTGCCAGATCGTCTCGTCGCCCGGGCTGGCTTCGGGGGAGGGCGCCGCCGAAGGCGAGGGCGCGGCCGCGGGCGTGGGCGCGGGAGCCTGCGCCAGCGCGCTGCCGCGCAGCGCGAGCAGGGTGAGCGGCAGCAGCCCGAGCGCGAACCTCACGCGCCCCCCTGCGCCCGCGTCGCGATCGCCACGCTGCCGCGCCGCACGGCCATCGAGAAGGTGTGCGAGGGCAGCTCGTCGAAGGCCGGCTCGCGCGAGAGGTCGGGCGCGAAGCGCCAGCCGTTCTGCGCGGCCAGCCGCTCGAGCCGGTCGGCCACCTCGAGCGCCGTCGCGGGCAGGCGCTGCGCCGGGTCCTTCTTCAAGAGCCCCATCGTGATCTCCGCCAGCTCCTCCGGCACGCTCGCGAGCATCTCGCCGATCTCGGCCGGCTCGCTGTCGAGGGTCCGGTCCATCACCTCCTGCGGCCCGCGTCCCTCGAACGGCGAGCCGCCCGTCAGGCACTCGTAGGCGATCACGCCGAGCGCGAAGAGATCGCCCTTCTCGTTCTGCTTGGCGCCGCGCAGGCTCTCGGGCGGCAGGTAGCCGGGGGTGCCGAAGACCATGTCGGCCTGCTCGGCCAGCATCGAGAGCGCGGCGGCGATGCCGAAGTCGGCGATCTTGATCGAGCCGTCCAGGCCGAGCAGCACGTTCGCGGGCTTGATGTCGCGATGGACGATGCCGGCGCCGTGCGCGGCGGAGAGCCCGCGCGCGATGGCGGCCAACAGCGGCACCGTCTCCTGCGACGGCAGCCGCACGGCGCTCGACAGGTGCCGCTCCAGGCTGCGGCCCTCGACGAGCTCCATCGCGACGAAGGCGGCGTCGCCCAGGTCCTCCAGGTCGAAGATGCCGACGATGTTCGGGTGGCTGAAGCGCGCGACGGTGATCGCCTCCTGCAGCAGGGTGCGCACCTGCTCGCCCTGCGTCGCGTTCGCGAGCGACTCGCCCAGGTGCACGGTCTTGAGCGCCACGTTGCGCTGCAGCTTGGGGTCGAACGCCTTGAACACCGTGCCCATGCCGCCGGAGCCGATCGGCTCGAGCACCTGGTAGCGGCCGAGGAAGACCTGCGCGGCCTGGTCGCGGTCCTTGACCTGGCGCTCGAGCGCGCCGAACGAGGCGCGCAGCTCCTCGATCTCGTTGCCGCTGCGCTGGCCGCCGCCGCCCGCGAGCCTGCGCTGGGCGGAGACCAATTCGCGCAGCGGCCGCACCACCTGGCGCCAGGCGACGGCGCTGGCGCCGGCGGTGAGCAGGGCGGCCGCCAGCAGCGCCAGCAGCGCGCGCCGGCGCATCGAGCGCGCCACCGCCTCGGCCACCGTCGCGGGCTGCGCCGAGAGCACGAACCAGTCGCTCCCCGCAACGGGCGCGTAGGCGCCCAGCACCTCGCGGCCGCCCTCGCCCGCGTAGCGGCCCGAGCCCGAGAGCCGGCCCGAGCTGGCGGCCTCCGTCAACGGGCGGGGGAACTCGTCCAGTCTCGCCCCTGGCCGCGTGACGGCCACGATCCCGCCGTCGGGCGCGGCCACCGCCAGCAGCGCCTGCTCGCCGAGCTCCTCGGGCCGCGTCAGCAGCGCGAAGCTCGAGGCGTCGGCCAGCAGCCGCACCTGGCCGGCGCCGCCGGGCAGCGGCGCGTCGAGCCGGAAGTAGAGCCGGCCCTCGACCGAGGCGGCGCGCAGCGCCCGGGGCTGCGGGTCCGCCAGCAACGCCTCGGCGGCCGTCCGCCCCTGCGCCGTCTGCGCCCGGATGAACTCCTCGCCGGCGGCGTTGGCCACCGAGACCGCGATCAGGCGCGACTGCGACTGCAGCAACGCGCTGAGCACCTCCCGCGACTCGCGCGAGCGCGGGTCGGCGGCCACCAGCGGGTTGCCCGCGGCTGCGGCGGCGGACGCCTGCAGCGGCTCGAGGTAGGCGGCCACGCGAGCCGCCGTGCCCTGCGCCGCGACGGCGTGCAGGCGCAGCACCTGCTCGGTCATCGCGTCGCGGTTGAGCCCGATGATCCAGGGCACGACCAGCAGCGGCACCAGGCCCACCACGGCGAGAGCCAGCGTCGTGCGGCCGAGCAGGCCCATCCTCATGGCGCGCATCATAAACTCGCGGGCATGGCGCGGCCTCCGACCCTGCCGGACGAAGACGCGCGCCTGCGTGCCCTGCGCAGCTACGAGGTGCTCGACAGCGCCCCCGAGGAGGCATTCGACGGCCTCACGCGGCTGGCCGCGGAGATCTGCGGCACGCCGATCGCCCTGGTCAGCCTGGTCGACGCCGACCGCCAGTGGTTCAAGTCGCGGCTGGGGCTGGAGCAGGGCGAGACGCCGCGCGACGTCTCCTTCTGCGCCCACGCGATCGCGCAGGCGGGCACGCTGGTGGTCGGCGACGCCCGCCAGGACCCGCGCTTCGCGGACAACCCGTTGGTGAACGGCGGCCCGCGCATCCGCTTCTACGCGGGCGCGCCGCTGCGGAGTCCCGACGGCCACGCGCTCGGCACGCTGTGCGTGCTCGACACCCGGCCGCGCGAGCTGTCGGCCGAGCAGCTGGAGGCGCTCGCGCTGCTGGCGCGCCAGGCGCAGCTGCTGCTCGATCTGCGCCGGCGGATGGCCGAGCTGCGGGCCTCGCGCGAGGCCCTGCGCGAGAGCGAGGAGCGCTACCGCGACCTGTTCGAGGGCGCGAGCGACCTGATCCAGGCCGTGGCGCCGGACGGGCGGCTGCTCTACGCGAACCGGGCCTGGTGCGAGGCGCTCGGCTACACCCAGGAGGAGGCGGCCTCGCTGCGCCTGCTCGACGTGATCCATCCCGACCACCGGGGCGAGACGCTCGACCTCTTCCAGTGGGTGCTCGAGGGCGGGCAGGTCGAGACGGGCGAGTTCGTCTTCGTCGCGAAGGACGGCCGCCGCATCGTGGCGGAGGGCTCGGTCGCCTGCAGCCGCGCGGAAGGGCGCCCGGCCGCGACCCGGGCGATCCTGCGTGACGTCACCCAGCGGCGCGGGGACGAGGAGGCGCTGCGCGACTCCGAGGCACGCACGCGCTCGATCCTCGACAACATGCTGGGCGGCCTGATCACGGTGAGCGCACGCGGCCTGATCGAGTCGGTCAACCCGGCGGCGCAGCGCATCTTCGGCTACGCCGAGGAGGAGCTGGCGGGGCGTCCCCTCTCGCTGCTGATGCCTCCGGCGCAGGACCCGCAGGCGTTCCTCGGCGACGCCATCCAGAAGGCGCTCGGGCGCGTGAGCGAGTGGCAGGGCCGCCGGCGCGACGGGCAGCTGTTCCCCTTCGAGCTGTCGCTGTTCGAGTTCCAGACGCCGGCGGGACGCTTCTACGCGGGCAGCATCCAGGACGTGTCCGAGCGGCGCGAGGTCGAGCGGCTCAAGCAGGAGTTCGTCTCGACGGTCAGCCACGAGCTGCGCACGCCGCTCACCTCGATCCGCGGCTCGCTCAGCCTGCTCGCCGGCGGCGTGCTGGGCGAGCTGCCCGACGAGGCGAAGGACGTGCTGGCGATCGCGGAGCGCAACGTGGTGCGGCTGATCGGCCTGATCAACGACATCCTCGACCTCGAGCGCCTGGGAACCGGGCGCATCGAGATGCACATGCTGGACGTGCCGCTCGCCGAGGTGTTCGCGCGCTCCGTGGAGGCGGTGCGCGCGGTGGCCGAGCAGCAGCGGATCCGGCTCGACGTCAGGCCCTCCGACGCGATCGTCCGGGGCGACGGCGACCGCCTGGTGCAGGTGGTGGTGAACCTGCTGGGCAACGCCGTCAAGTTCTCGCCGGCCGGCGCCCCCGTGACGCTCGAGGCCACCGAGGACGGCGACCTCGTCGAGGTGCGCGTGGTCGACCGCGGGCGCGGCGTCCCGCGCCAGGCCCAGCAGGCGATCTTCGAGCGCTTCAAGCAGGTCGAGGCCTCGGACAAGCGCGAGAAGGGCGGCACCGGCCTGGGCCTCGCGATCTGCCGCACGATCGTCGAGCAGCACCACGGCGCCATCGGCGTGATCAGCGAGGAGGGGCGCGGCAGCATCTTCTGGTTCCGGCTGCCCTCCGCGCGCGCGCACGACCCGTTCCTGGTCTCGCTGCTCGGGCCCGCGCCGGAGGCGGCCGACGAGCAGCCGCGGGACGTCGTGCTGGCCGACCGCGACGAGGCGATGCTCGGCGTGATGGCGCGCCAGCTGCTGCGCGAGGGACTCGCCGTGCGCACGGCCACCAGCGGCGCCGCCGCCCTCGCGCTGCTGAGGGAGCGGGCGCCGGCCCTGCTGGTGCTCGACCTCGACGTCAGCGGCCCCGACGGCTTCGGCGTCGTGAGCGCGCTGCGCGAGCAGCCGGCGCTGGCGTCGCTGCCGGTGCTCGTGTATACGGATCGTGACGTCTCCGCCGCCGAGCGGGAGCGGCTCGGCCCCGGCCGGCTGGCATACCTCACGAAGTCGCGCGCCAGCGAGGAGGAGTTCCAGCGGAGGATCCAGCTGCTGCTCGCGCCGGAGGCTACCGGAGGCCGACCCTGAAGATCCTGATCGTGGACGACGAGGACGACATCCGGCGCATCGCGCGGCTGAGCCTGAGCCGCGTGGGCGGCATGGACGTGGTCGAGGCGGCCTCGGGGCCGGAGGGCCTGCAGCGCGCGCTCGCCGAGCGCCCGGACGCGATCCTGCTCGACGTGATGATGCCCGGCATGGACGGCCCCGCGACGCTCCTGGAGCTGCGGGCTCGGCCCGAGCTCGCCGCCATCCCGGTGCTGTTCCTCACCGCCAAGGCGATGGCCGCCGAGGTCGAGCGCCTGAAGGCTCTGGGCGCCACCGCCGTCCTGACGAAGCCCTTCGACCCGATGCGGCTGGCGGCGGACGTGCGCGAGGCGCTTCGCGCATGACGAGCTGGGAGGAGACGCTCCGGGAGCTGCGCCACGAGTTCGTGCGCGGGTCGCTCGAACGCATCGCCCGCATGCACGCGCAGCTCGACGCGCTGCGCCGGCAGCCGGACGAGCAGACGACCCGCGACCTGATGCTGCAGTTCCACGGCTTCGCCGGCTCCGGCACCACCTACGGCTTCCCGGAGGTGACGCGCGTCGGCGCCCTCGGCGAGCGCGGGCTGAAGGCGGTGCTCGACTCGGGCGCGGCTGCCTCGCCGGCGGAGCTCGGGCGGGTGGCCGACCACCTGACGCGCCTGGAGCGGGCGCTCGGCCCCGGCGCGCCGCGCGCCGCCGAGGCGCCGGAGAGCGACCCCGCCGCGGTGCAGCGCCCGCGCGTGATGGTGGTGGAGGACGACGCGCCGAGCCAGACGCTGCTGGCGGCCCGCCTGGCCCAGGCCGGTTACGAGGTGACCACCGCCGCCTCCTGCGCCGAGGCGGCGGCCCTGCTGGCGGAGGCCCTGCCCGACGCGGTGGTGGCCGACGTGATGCTGCCCGACGGCACCGCGCACGACCTGCTGCGGGAGCTGCGGGCTTCGCCGGGCGGCGACGAGATCGGCGCGCTGCTGATCAGCGCGCGCGCCGCCTTTCCGGACAAGGTGGAGGCGATCGCCAGCGGCGCGGACGCCTTCTTCGAGAAGCCGATCGACTGGGACGCGCTGCTCGAGAAGCTGCAAGCGCTGCTCGAGCGCTGGCGGGGCGGCCCCGAGCGAGTGCTGGTCGTGGAGGACTTCGCGGAGCAGGCCGCGTTCCTGCAGACGGTGCTCGAGGCCGCGGGCTACGAGGTGCGCGTCTGCTGCGACCCGCGCTCGTTCGAGGCCGACCTCCACGCCAGCAACCCGGACCTGATCCTGATGGACATCCTGCTGCCTGGCATCAGCGGTTACGCGCTCACGCGCTACGTCCGTCTCGATCCCGCCCACGCCTCGGTGCCTGTCGTGTTCCTGACCACCGAGGCGCAGGCCGAGGCGCGCATCCGCGGCCTGCGCGCGGGCGGCGACGACTACCTGACCAAGCCCGTCGCCCCGTCGCTGCTGCTGACCACCGTCGCCGCGCGGCTCGAGCGCGCGCGCGTGCTGCGCGGGCTGATGGAGCGCGACGGCCTCACGCGCCTGCTGACGCACTCGGCGTTCCTCGACCGCGTGCAGCAGGCGCACAGCCGCGCGCTGCGCCGGCCCGAGGTGGGCCAGGCGCTGGTGATGATGGACCTCGACCACTTCAAGGACGTCAACGATCGCCACGGGCACGCCACCGGCGACCGCGTGCTGGCCGCCTTCGGCGCCTTCATGCGCCGCCGCGTGCGCCAGATGGACGTGGCCGGCCGCTACGGCGGCGAGGAGTTCGGCCTGCTGCTCGAGGGCCTGAGCCAGGCCGACGCCGCGCGCCTGGTGAAGCGCCTGCTGGAGGAGTTCGCCGCGCTCGAGCACGAGGCGCCCGGAGGCGAGCGCTTCCGCGTCAGCTTCTCGGCGGGTGTCGCCGGGCTCGACGCCCAGGTGACGGATCCCGACGGCTGGCTGAAGGCGGCCGACGACGCGCTCTACGAGGCGAAGCGCCGCGGCCGCAACCGCGTGGAGCCCGCGAAGGGGTAGTGTCCAGCTCCAGGACACTAGGAGGAGCGATGTCAGAGACGATCGAGTTCGCGGCGAACGGCAAGACGGCGAGCGGGTACCTCGCGCGCCCGGCCTCGGGCAAGGGCCGGGGCGTGCTGGTGATCCAGGAGTGGTGGGGCCTCAACGACCACGTGAAGGCCGTGGCCGACCGCTTCGCGCGAGAGGGCTTCCTGGCGCTGGCCCCGGACCTCTACCACGGCACCGTCACCAAGTCCCCCGACGAGGCAGGCAAGCTCCTGATGGCGCTCAACATCGACCAGGCCGAGCGCGACCTGCGCGGCGCCGCGGTGCGCCTGCGCGAGCTGTCCGGCGGCCCCGTCGGCACGGTCGGCTTCTGCATGGGCGGCGCGCTGTCCCTGTTCGCGGCGTGCAAGGCCGGCGCCGACGTCGCCGCCTGCGTCGTCTACTACGGCGGCCACCCGAAGGTGAGCTACGACTTCGACGCGCTGAAAGCACCCGTGCTGGGACACTGGGCCGAGGACGACGGCTTCGCCAACGCCAACGTCCCGCTGATCCGGGGCGAGCTCGAGAAGCGCGGCAAGCCGTTCGAGTTCCACAGCTATCCCGGGACCAAGCACGCGTTCTTCAACGACACGCGGCCCGAGGTCTATCACCGGCAGGCGGCCGAGCTGAGCTTCGAGCGCACGCTCGCCTTCTTCCGGCAGAAGCTCGCGTAGCGCGCCCGGGCCGACGAGGGGGTAGAAGAGATGCCGAAGGAGCAGCCCGATCACCACGACGCCGAGATCCTGCTGAGGGTCTACGAGCTGCGGCGGGAGGCGGTCCTGCGCGCCTCGCGCGACGGGCTCAGCCGCGACTTCTGGCCCAAGTCCTACGCGGACGTGCAGGCCGCAATGAAGAGCGACCACCCGCTGAACGCGGCCTATCGGCAGGTGGCCACGTACTGGGAGATGGTCTACGGGCTCGTCAAGTGGAGCGTGGTGCACCCCGGCCTCTTCCTCGAGACGAACGGCGAGGGGCTGCTGCTGTTCGCGAAGGTCGCCCCCTACCTGGCGGAGATCCGGCGCGACGGCAACCCCGCGTCGTTCCGCAACGCGGAATGGGTCGCGAAGGAGACGGCCGAAGGCAGGCGGCTCTTCGAGCTGTTCGAGGCCCGGGTCAAGAAGATCCTCGAGACGAAGTAGGCAGGCCGTGCTCGAACCCGCCGTCGTGGTGATCGGCGGAGGGACCGACGGCGACCTCTACCTCCGCCAGCTGCTGCGCGCCGCCGCCGCCTCCCGCATCCGCCCCCGCCGCATCGTGGTGGTGGACCGCGATGCCGGGTGCCGCGCCGCGGCGCGGGTCCGGGGCGATCCGCGCGCGGAGCTGGCCGTCGCGGAGTGGGACGCCTGGCTCGACGCGGAGCTCGGCCGACTGCTGGCGGGCGACCAGCTCGTGCCCTACCACTGGGCCCCGCACCTGCTGGTGGGCTGGCTCGCGCGCGAGGCCCTGCGGGCCGGCGGACGGGTGGTCCGACAGGCGGGTGGCCTGCCCGCGCGCGGCCTGCCCTTCGAGCGCGAGACCCGCGACGGGGATCGGGCGCTGTCGTACGCGACCTGGCCCTGTCCGCCGACCTGCATCGAGCCCGCGCTGTGCCCGCACACGCGCGGGCCGAAGTCGTGGAGCCTGGCCGGCGAGCTCTCGAGCGTCCGCCTCGGCGAGCCGTACGACGAGGCGCTGGTGCTGCCGTCGTTCCACTACGCCTGGGGCGTCGCCAGCATCCCCGTCGCTCGCATCCTCGACGCGCGCGCGAGGGTGGTCGAGGCCGCTCGCAGCGGCGCGCGGCGCTTCCTGGTCGCGACCGCGAGCCATTGCCACGGCCTCGCGACCCTGCTCCACGTAGCGCCCTAGCCGGCTCGGTCGTTCGGGCCCGCGCCTCGAGCATCCCGCAAGCGGACACCCGCGACGGCGAGCCCACGCCGCGAGGGGTCCAGAAGTGCGTGCCGTGACACGCTTTCTCGCCGCCGTCCCCGGCTGGCACGCGCCTTTCAATGAGGAGCGGCGTGAGCGTCGCCTCGCCGAGGGTGCTCGTCGCCGACGACCAGGCCGACGTCCGCATCGCGCTCGAGCTGCTGCTGAAGGCCGAGGGTTGCGAGGTGGACGCCGTCGACTCGCCGGCGGGCGTCCTGGCGGCGGCCTCGCGCGGCGGCCTCGACCTCGTCCTGATGGACCTCAACTACAGCCGCGACACCACCTCCGGCGCGGAGGGTCTCGCGCTGCTGCCGCGGCTGCGCTCGCTCGACGGCGAGCTGCCGGTGGTGGCGATGACGGCCTGGGGCACGCTCGAGCTGGCGGTGGAGGCGATGAAGCGCGGCGCGCGCGACTTCGTGCTGAAGCCCTGGGACAACGCGACGCTCGTGCGCACCGTCCGCGGCGCCCTGGCCGCGGGCCGGAACGGCGCGACGACACCCGCCGACTCCGCGCGCCCGACCGACCACGACCTCGACGTCGCGCGGCGGGTGCAAGCGGGCCTGCTGCCTCATTCGCTGCCCGAGCTCGCGCGGCTCGAGTACGCCGGCGCCTGCCGGCAGGCGGGCGCCGTCGGCGGCGACGCCTTCGACGTGCTGCCGCTCGGCGAGGGGCGCCTCGCGCTGGTGCTGGGCGACGCCTCGGGCAAGGGCGTCTCGGGCGCCCTGCTGATGTCGCACCTGCTCGGCTGCCTGCGCGGCCGGCTCGACCGCATGGCGAGCGATCCGCTGCCCTCGTTGCGCGCCTTGAACCGGCAGTTCTTCGAGAGCACCGCGCCCGAACACTACGCGACGCTCTTCTACGCCGATCTCGAGGACGAGGGCCGGTGGCTGCGCTACGTCAACTGCGGCCACAACCCGGCGCTGCTGCTGCGGGCGGACGGCCGGCTCGACCGCCTCGCCGCCACGGCCCCGGCCGTCGGGCTCTTCGACGACTGGCCGTGCGCCGCGGCCGAGCTGCGGCTCGAGCCCGGCGACCTGCTGTGCGTCTACTCCGACGGCGTCACCGAGGCGACCAGCGGGGCCGGCGAGGAGTACGGCGAGGAGCGCCTGGCCGAGACGCTGCGCACCGGTCGCGAGCTCACGCCGCTCGGGCTCGGCGAGGCCGTGCTGCGCAGCGTGGAGGCGTTCGCCGGCGCCGTGAGGGGCGACGACCGTACCGTGGTGATCGCGCGGGCGCGCTGAACCGTTCCAACCCTTCGCTTCGCGCCGGCGTCTGACTCCGAAGCGGACGAGAGGGGGGAGCAGCGCGCGGATGGGGGACCTCACGGAGGATCTGAAGGGCGCCTGGCGCGCGCTGGCGCACCGGAGCGGGTCGGCGCTCGTGGTGGTGGCGACTCTGGCGCTCGGCATCGGCGCCAACACGGCCGTCTTCAGCGTCGTGCGCGGCGTGCTCCTGCGCGCGCTGCCCTATCCGGAGCCGGAGCGCCTGGTGCGCGTGTACGAGTCCGGTCGCATGGGCGATCGACTGGCCGTGGCCGAGGCCAACCTGCTCGACTGGCAGCGAGAGGCGCGCTCCTTCGAGGCTCTCTCGATGTACTCGGCGGGCACGACGCCGGTCGTCGGCGGCGGGCAGGCCGTGCGCTCGCTGGCCACCACGGTGAGCCGGGGCTTCTTCGACGTGCTGGACGTGAAGGCCGTGGTCGGGCGCACGCTCGGCAACGCAGACTCCCGGCCGGGCGCCGAGCCCGTGGTGGTGGTGGGCCACGGTTTCTGGCAGCGGGTCCTGGGCGGCGAGCGCGACCTTTCGCGGCTCTCGCTCCGCTTCGACGGCTCCGCGCACGCCGTCGTCGGCGTGATGCCTGCCGGCTTTGCGTACCCGCCGGGCGCCGAGCTGTGGTCGGCGCGCGAGATCCTCGGGCCCGTCAACCCCAGCCGCAGCGCCCACAACTTCGCGGCGATCGGGCGCTTGCGGCGGGGCGTCGACGTCGCCTCGGCGCGCGCGGAGCTGCGCGGCCTGGCCGGCCGGGCGTTCGAGCGCTACGCCGACTCCCCGAACCCCGATCACATGGACGCCGGCGATGCGAACGTCGTCTCGCTGCACGACGCGCTGACGGACCGCGCGCGGCCGGCGCTGCTCGTGCTGATGGGCGCCGTCGTCTTCCTGCTGCTCGTCGCCTGCGCCAGCGTCGCGAACCTGATGCTGGCCGAGGCCGCCGCGCGGCGTCAGGAGCTGGCCGTGCGGGCGGCCCTGGGGGCGAGCCGCGGCCGCCTGTTCCGGCAGTTCCTCGCCGAAGGCCTGCTGCTGGCGCTGTCGGGCGGCGCCGCCGGCGTGGGTCTCGCACTGCTCGTGACGCGGGGCCTGCTGCGGCTCGCGGGCGGGCGGCTCCCGCGCGCCGAGGAGATCGGGGTCGACGCCGGCGTGCTCGCCTTCGCCCTCGCGCTGTGCGGGCTGACCGCGCTGCTGGTGGCGGCGGTGCCGGCGCTGCGGCGCCCCGGCCACGAGCTGCAGGAGACGCTGAAGGCCGCGGGCCGGGCCCAGAGCGAGACGCCGCGCGGGCGGTCCACGCGCGGGGCGCTCGTGGTCTCGCAGCTCGCGCTGACGCTGGTGCTCCTGGTGGGCGCCGGCCTGCTCGGCCGCAGCTTCCTGGCGCTGCTGCGGACGGACCTCGGCTTCGAAACCGAGAACCGCCTGGTGGTCGACGTCGTGCTCGATCCGGCGAAGGATGCCGCCGACGCGCGGCGCCTGGCGTCGTTCCACGAGCGCCTGCTCGAGCGCGCGGCGCGGCTGCCGGGCGTCACCGGGGCCGGCGGCGTCAGCCAGCTGCCGCTCAGCGGGCGCGACTCGAACGGCGGCTTCCAGATCGAGGGCGGCGGGATCTCCGGGGGCGCGCGCACGCCCTACTACGCGAGCTTCCGCGTCGCCTCGCCGGGGTACTTCGGCGCGCTCGGCATCCCGCTGCTGCGCGGCCGGTCCTTCGAGCCGACCGACGGGCCGGGCACGCCGCACGTCGCGCTGATCAGCCGCACGGCGGCGGCCCGCGCGTTCCCCGGCCAGGATCCGCTCGGGCGCCGGATCAACTACGGCAACATGGACGGCTATTTCGACGACTGGATCACCATCGTGGGCGTCGTCGGCGACGTGCGCCATTCCGGCCCCGGCACGCGCAGCAACGGCGAGGTCTACCTGCTGCTCGCACAGCGGCCGCGCGCCACGTCGAGCTTCAGCACCGTGCTGGCGGCGAGCGGCGATCCGGCCCGCCTGATTCCCGCGCTGGGCGCCCTGGTGCGGGAGATCGACCCGGGCGTCCCCGCGCAGGTGCGCCGTTACGAGGAGATCTTCGGCGCGGCGCTCGCCGACCGGCGCTTCAGCGCGTGGCTGCTCTGCGCCTTCGCGGGCACCGCGGCGCTGCTGGCCCTGCTCGGCATCTACGGCGTGATGGCCTACGGCGTCGAGCGGCGCACGCGCGAGATCGGCATCCGGATGGCGCTCGGCGCCACGCCGCGCGAGGTGCGGGCGCTGGTCCTGTCGGAAGCGGGCCGCCTGGTCGCGCTCGGCCTCGGCCTCGGGCTGGCCGCCGCCTTCGCCTCGGGGCGCCTGATCGAGAGTCAGCTCGTCGGCGTCAGCCCGTACGACCCTCTGGCCCTCGCCACGGTCAGCCTGGCTCTCGGAGGCAGCGCCCTGCTCGCGAGCCTGGGGCCGGCGCGGCGAGCCGCCCTCGTCGACCCCGTGATCAGCCTGCAGGGGGGCGCTGCGCCGCGGTCAGGGCCGAGCTCGCGCGCCACCAGCCCGGGAGGCCGAACCGCGACGACCTCACGCTGATCGTCGTCCGGGCGCTCTAGGCCGGCAGGCCCTTCTCGATCACGCGTTCCATCTCGTCGGCGAAGACGTCGACCTCGCGCAGCGTCGTGTAGACGTTGGGCGTCACGCGCAGGCCCTGAAACTCGTCGTGCACGATCGGCACCACGATCACGCGGCGCTCGTTCCACAGGTGCTGGCCGAGCTTGCGCATGTCGACGCCCTCGATCCCCACGTTGCCGATCGCGCAGGACATCGCCGGATCGGGGCTCGTGAAGATGCGGACGCCCTTGCGGCCCTCGAGCCGCTTCCACCAGCGGTCGCGCAGGTAGCGCAGCCGGGCGGCCTTGCGCTCGAGCCCGATGCCCTCGGTGAAGGCGAGCGCCTCGGCGATCGCGTTGTGGTTCGCGGCGGGGTGCGTGCCGATCTCCTCGAACTTGCGGATGTTCTCGTCCAGCTCCGGCGGCGCGGCCATCAGCGGCCAGATCTGCTTGATCCGCGAGCGGCGCACGTACAGGAACCCGGTGCCGTGCGGGGCGTAGAGCCACTTGTGCAGGCTGGTCCCGTAGTAGTCGCAGTCGAGGTCCGCCAGCGTGAAGGGGAAGTGCGAGTAGGCGTGGGCGCCGTCCACGATCACCTCGAGCCCGCGCTCGCGCCCGAGCCGGCAGATCTCCTTCACCGGGAAGATCTGGCCGGTGAGGTTGGTGATGTGGCACAGGTGCAGCACCTTCGTCCTGGGCCCGATCGCCCGGCGGAAAGGCTCGACGAGCTCGTCCATCGACTTCGGCGGAAACGGGAACTTCACCTGCTTCAGCACGATCCCGTCGCGGCGCTCGCGCTGGTGCCAGGTCGTGATCATGCGCGGGTAGTCGTGGGTGGTCGTGATCACCTCGTCGCCGCGCCGCAGGTCGAGGCCGAGCTGCACCGTCTCGAGCGCCTCGCTGGCGTTGCGCACGACCGCCATCTCCTCCGGGTCGCAGCCGAAGGACGCCGCCAGGCCCCGGCGCACCGATTCGATCTGGGGCTCGAGCAGCTGCCACATCGTGTAGACGGGCGCCTCGTTCGAGAGGTCGAGGTGGCGCTTCATCGACTCCTGCACCACGCGCGGAGCAGGAGAGACGCCGCCGTTGTTGAGGTTGATCAGGGTGCGGTCGACCGTGAAGGCCTGCTGGATCTCGCGCCAGTAGTCCTCGTCCTGAGCCACCTCGCCGGCGGGACGGCCCCGGCTGGCGGCGCCGGCCGCCAGCACGCGCGGCAGCGCGTCGTCGCGCAGCGTGGTGTAGAGCGCGGCCCCGCTCGCGAGGCCCGTCAGGAATCCGCGTCGTGTGCTCACTTCACCCCCCGAATCCTGTCGATGGCTTCCTCCGCCGTGGCGCGCAGCGCGTCCGTGCGGGCCAGCTCCTCCAGCGCCGGCAGGGCCGGCGCCGCCGGCGGGCCGATCGCGCCGAGCGCCTTCGCGGCGTACTGTCGCACGCTGCCGTCCGGATCGGCGAGGGCCTTCGCGAGGGCCGAGATCGCCGGCAGCGCGTGGCCCCCCATGTTGCCGAGCGCCATCGCCGCCGCGCGCCGCACCTCGGCGTCCGGATCGGCGAGCGCCGTCGCCAGCGCCGGCACGGCGCCCCGCGCGTTCTCCGCCAGCATCCACAGCGTCGAGGCGGCGCGGGCGCGCACGCTCGGGTCGGTCGAGCCGAGCAGGCCGGCGAGGCCGGCCGCGGCCGGCTCGCCGCGCGTGATCAACGCGAGGCGCGCCTCGCCGCTCTTCTGCTCGTCCGGCCCCGCCAGGGCCGCCAGCAGCTCCTCGAGCGTGGGCTCCTTCGGCTTCGAGCGGCAGGCCGTCGCGGCCAGACACAGACAGGCGAGCACGACGGTCAGGTCTCGCAAGCGCATCGTCCGGCCTCCTCGCAATCCCGTGTGGCCGAGTCTAGCGTCCTCCGCTATTCTGGGCAGGCGGCCTGGAGGAGCGATGGGCGAGTTCGTCAAGGTGCTGCCGGCGGCCGATCTCGCGCCAGGCCAGTGCCGAGAGGTGCTGGCCGGCGAGACGCCGGTCGCGTTGTGCAACCTGGACGGCCACTTCCACGCGATCGGAAACCGTTGCCCCCACCGCGGCGGGCCGCTCGGGCAGGGGGCGCTCGCCGGCGGCCTGCTGCTGTGCCCCTGGCACGCCTGGGCCTACGACGTCGCGACGGGCGTCAGCGACGTGAACACCGAGATCTCGGTGCCCGTCTACGAGACCAGGGTCGAGGACGGCTTCGTGATGGTCGACCCCGCGCCGAAGCCGGCGGCGGGCTAGCCCTCGTCCTCGATCTTGAGCAGCTCGACCTTGCGCAGCTTCTGGGTGGGCGACTCGGGCACTTCCTTCGCCATCGTCACGTAGCAGACCTGGTTGCGGCCGCTCGTCTTCGCCATGTACAGGCGATCGTCCGCGGTCTTCATCAGGTCCTTGGCCTCGGCGCCGTCCTCGGGGAAGGTGGCGACGCCGAAGGACGCGGTCACCGGGCCGACGCCCTCGACCTCGGAGCCGCCGAGTGCCGCGCAGATCTGCTCCGCGATGCGCGCGGCCGCCAGGATGTCGGTTCCGGGCAGGATCACCGCGAACTCCTCGCCGCCCAGGCGCGCGGGCAGGTCGGCTTCGGCGCGCCCCGCGCGCATCGCCTCGGCCACGTGGCGGATCGCGGTGTCGCCGGCGGGGTGGCCGAAGGTGTCGTTGATCCGCTTCAGGTGGTCGACGTCGGAGAGGATCAGCGACAGCGGCTGGCCGGTGCGGCGCGCCTTCGACAGCTCGCCCAGGAACACGTCCATGAACTTGCGCCGGTTGGCGATGCGCGTGAGCTCGTCGGTGGTCGCCATCAGCGACATCGCCGCGAACAGCCGGGCGTTCTCCAGCGCCAGCGCGATCTGCGCGGCGACGTCGTTGAGGAACTCGATCTGCAGCGGGTCGAAGGGCCGCGGGCGGCCCACGCAGGCGAGCGCGACCGCGCCCATGATCACGTCGCGCGACACCATCGGCAGGAACAGCAGCGCGCGCGTGTCCGGGAAGGCCGAGACCTCGGCCGGCGGCGGCCGCTCGCCCTGGAACGCCAGCGGCTCGCGCTCCTCTGAGAGAGGCGCCATCAGCGGCGCCGTCAGGTCCACGCGGAGGTCGCGCATGCGAGCCTCCTCCTCCGGCAGCACGCCGGCGTTCGCGACCGGGATCAGCACCGGGTTGCGCGGGTGGCCCATGTAGAGCAGGCAGCGGTCGGCCCCCGAAAGCGCGAGCATTTCCGCCGCCGCCACCTTGAGGATCGAGTCCTGGTCGACGCGGGTCGCCACCAGCCGCGTCACGCGCGCGACCGCGGCGGCGCGCGCCCGAGCCTGGCGCTCGCGCCGCAGCAGGCGGCCGGTGTCGAGGAAGAGCGCCGTCTGGTCGGCGAAGCCTGCCACCAGCTGCGTCTGCGCGTCCTTGGCGTGCTCCGCGTCGAAGGCGGCAACCAGCACGCCGAAGATCTCGCGCTTGGAGACGAGCGGGGCCGCCACGGCGCAGCCGCCCGCGCGCCGGAAGCCGAGCCGCGCCAGCCCCGCGGCGTCGCCCTCCAGCAGGCCCGCCTTGCGCGACTCGATCAGCGCGCCGAGCTCGCCCGCCTCGGAACGCGGGAACTCGACGCCCGGCTCGCCGCCGCGCGACGCGGCCACGCGCAGCCGGCTGCCCTCGATCACCAGCGCAGCGGCCGCCTGGTAGCGCATCACGCGCCAGAGCTGGTCGAGCACGACGCCGAGCGCCTGGTCCTCGGTCGGCGTGCCGACGAGCGCCCGCGTCACCTCGAGCAGGCTCTCGTGGAACACGCGGCGGTCGCGTTCCTCCGCGTACAGCCGCACGTTCTCGAGCGTGATCGCGATGCCGTTCGCGGCGGCCTGCAGCGCGCGCGCGTCCTGCGGCGTGAAGCCGCCGGGCTTGTTGAGCGCGTAGACCAGGCCCAGCACGCGGTCGTCGCGGCAGATCGGCACCGTCATGATCGAGCTGACGCCGGTCTGGTCGATCGAGGCGTCGTACAGAGGGTCGTGTGCCGGGTCGTTCGAGATGTGAGGCGAGGCGGTGCGCACCACGAGCTCCGACGCCGGCGAGCTGTCGAGCGGGAAGCGGTAGCTGGGGACCGGCTCGGCCGGCGCCGCGTAGCGGGGCCGGCGCGCGATCATCTCGCGGTTCTCCGCGTCGTAGAGCGCGAGGTGGCAGCTGGCCGCCCCCACGGCGTCGGCGGCGGCCTTGGTGATCGCCTCGTAGCTCTCCCCGACGTCTTCCCGGAGGAGCAGTAGCGACAGGTCCTTGAGGTCCAGGATCGAACCCTTCCGACTGAGGGAACTGCGCGCCTAGGATACACGACGACCCCTCGCCTGGACATTTCCCCGAGCCTCCGCGACAATTTTTTCGTGATGGCCCATTCCCGTCGCTCCCACGCCTTCCTGTTCGTGACCCTGCTGTCCGCCGTGGCCGTGCCGCTGGCCCCGAGCGCCGTCTCGGCCCAGGCATCGCAGGCCTCGCCCAGGCCGGCGCCCTCGCCCGAGACGCCCGACCTCAGCTTCCCCGCAGAGGTCCAGCAGGTCGTCGTGGACGTGGTCGTCACCGACAAGAAGGGCAGCCCGATCACCGGCCTGAAGGCGGCCGACTTCGCCGTGTCGGAGGACGGCAAGCCGCAGCCGATCACCTCGTTCGAGGCGATCCAGCTGCCCGAGCGTGCGTCCGAGGTCCCGCCGCCGAAGCCGAGGCTGTCGTCGAACCAGTCTCCCGAGGCTCACGCCGGACGCACGTTCGCGATCGTGTTCGACGACGTGCACATGGCGCCGTTCCAGGCGCACCGCGCCAAGGCGGCGGTCGCGGAGTTCCTCAAGAGCGGCGTGCGCGAGGGCGACCGCGTCACCCTCGCGGCGGCGGGCGGCGGCGCCTGGTGGAGCACCAGGATGGAGGCGGGCCGCGACGAGCTGATCACGCTGCTGAAGCGCCTCGACGGGCGCCGCATGCCCGACATGGCGCCCGACCGCATGTCCGACTACGAGGCGATGCGGATCCACGTCTACGGGGACGCCCAGGTCGAGGCGCGAGTGGCCCGCCGCTTCGAGACGTTCGGCGTCAACCCGGGGAGCACCTACTCGAACCAGTCCAACTCGGGGCTCGCGATGGACGGCGACCCGATGGTGCGCGGGCGCGCCGCCGACGTCTACTTCCAGGCGGTCTCGCGCAACCGCATCACGCTCGAGGTGATGGAGCGCGTGCTCGGCTCGCTGCAAGGGGTGAAGGGCCGCAAGTCGCTGGTGCTGGTGTCGGAGGGCTTCATCTACGACCCCAACCTCGACGAGTTCAAGCGCGTGATCGAGTCCTCGCGCCGCGCGAACGCGGCGATCTACTTTCTCGACACCCGCGGCCTCGGCGGGCTCTCGGTCTACGCCAGCGCGCAGTTCGGGCCGGCGCTGCCCGAGCAGGACCTGGGCTCGGCCTTCATGGAGACGCTCGACGCCTCGGAGGGCTCCGAGTCGCTGGCGGCCGACAGCGGCGGCTTCAGCGTGAAGAACACCAACGACCTCGCCCGCGGCATCACGCGGATCGCGGCCGAGAACCGCGTCTACTACCTGCTCGGCTACACCCCGACCAACACCGACCGCGACGGCCGCTTCCGCAAGATCCAGGTCAAGGTGCCGGGCAGGAAGAGCATCGAGGTTCGCGCGCGCAAGGGCTACTACGCGCCGGGCCTGGGCAAGACCGCGCTCGACAAGAAGCCGGGCGGCGCCGACCCCAAGATCCAGCAGGCGCTCGACTCGCCCTACGAGTTCTCCGAGATCCCGCTGCGCATGACCTCGTTCGTCTTCGACGAGACGCTGCTCGGCAAGGCCAGCGTGATCGTCAACACCGACGTCGACATCCGCGGCTTCGCCTTCGAGGAGAAGCAGGACCGCCTCAGCGATACCCTGGAGTTCCTGCTGGTGGTGGCCCACCGCGAGAGCGGCGAGTTCTTCCGCTACGACCAGAAGGTCGACATGAACCTGAAGCCCGAGACGCGCGAGCGCTTCGCCGCCAGCTGGTTCCCGATCGCCCGCGACTTCGAGCTGGCCCCCGGCGGCTACCAGGCCAAGATCGTGGTGCGCGACAAGAACTCGGGCCGCGTCGGCACCGTGATCCACGAGTTCGACGTGCCGGAGCTGACCAGCTTCCGGCTCTCGACCCCGATCGTGACGGACGTGCTGGTGCAGGGCGAGGCCGGCGAGGACCGCCCCCGCCCGCAGATGCTGGCCCGCCGCGCCTTCTCGCCCGCGGGCATGCTGTTCTGCCAGTTCGACGTCTACGGGGCGGCCAAGGACAAGGCGACCCACATGCCGCGCGTGAGCGCCAGCTACGAGATCAAGGCGAAGGACGGCCGGTTGGTCGCCTCGGTGCCGGCCTCGCAGATCCAGCCCACCTCGCTCGGGAAGCTGTCGCGCATCGTGGGCAGCCCGATCGAGGGGATCGAGCCGGGCGACTACGAGCTGGTGCTGAGCATCCGCGACGAGATCGCGGGCAAGACGATCGAGGCCCGCGAGCCCTTCGTGGTGGTGCCGCCGGGCGCCCCGAAGGGGTAGTTACTTCGAGGCGGCCGGGCTCGCCGGGGCGGCGCTCGGCGCAGCGGCGGGAGCCTCGGAGGCCGGGGCCGCGGGAGCGGCCGAGGCGGGCGCCGCGGGAGCGGCGCTGGCGACCGGCGACGGCAAGGCGCCGGGCACGCGCTCGAGCACCGACGACTCCCGCGGCCGCATCAGCGACAGCGACAGGCTCGTCACCATGAAGACGCCCGCGAGCACCGTGGTCGCGCGCGAGAGCACGTTCGCCGAGCCCCGCGGGCCGAAGGCGGTCTGCGAGCCGCCGCCGCCGAAGGCGCTGGCCAGGTCCTGCCCCTTGCCCTGCTGGAGCAGCACCACCAGGATCAGGAACAGGCACGCGACGACGTGGAGGGTGAGGACGGCGTAGTAGGCGAAGATCATGGCTTTTTCGGGGTTTCCGGCTCGATTCCGTTCGGCCCGGGCCGGAAGCGGCCCGCGGCAAAGCAGTAAGTATAGTGAATTCCCCCGCCCCCGGCCAGCGTCATCGACCCCCCACCCCTATCCCCTCCCCACGTACGGGGGAGGGCGAATCACTCGCGGGTCGCGGCGCGACCGCTGATCTTCCTTTCGAAAGCGATGCGCCGCGCAGCGTCCCGCGGAGGCGTGAGCCCGGCCGCCGCCCAGCCGGCAGCCACGGACCGCGACCTAGCCCATCAGGCCTGGGGCCGGAGTCGAGCGGATGATCTTCAAGAAAGACTCGGGTTCCAGGCAGGCGCCGCCCACCAGGGCGCCGTCGATGTCGGGCATCGCCAGCAGCGACGCCGCGTTGTCGGGCTTGACGCTGCCGCCGTAGAGGATGCGCAGCGCGGCCGCGACGGCGTCGCCGTGGCTCAGCGCCACGCGCTTGCGCGCGAAGGCGTGCACCTCCTGGGCCTGCTCCGGCGTCGCGGTGCGGCCGGTGCCGATCGCCCAGACCGGCTCGTAGGCCACCACCGAAGCCGCCGCCTCGTCGGGCGACAGCTTCTGCAGCGCCCGCTCGAGCTGGCGCTCGACGACCTCGAGCGTCCGAGACGAGTCGCGCTCCTCCAGCGTCTCGCCGACGCACAGGATCGGGACGAGGCCGGCATCGCGCGCGGCGCGGGCCTTGCGGCCGACGCCCTCGTCGGTCTCGCCGAAGAGCTGGCGCCGCTCGGAGTGGCCGAGAATCACGTGGCCGCAGGAGGCGTCGCGCAGCATCGCGGCGGAGATCTCGCCGGTGAAGGCGCCCTTCGCCTCGGCATGCATGTTCTGGCCGGCGAGACCGATGGCGCTGCCGCGCAGGGCTGCGGCCGCGGCCGGGAGAGCCGTGAATGGCGGCGCCACCACGACCTCCGCCTCGGCCGGACGCTCCTCGAGCGCCGACCGCAGCGCGGAGCAGAGAGCCGTCGCCTCCGCGCTCGTCTTGTACATCTTCCAGTTGCCTGCGATCAGATAGCGTCTAGCGGACATCGAGCGTCCTCGCTCGGCTCGTCATCGAGCCCGACGCTCGCCGCGAGTGGATCGCGTCGAGCGCGTAGGAAAGGCAGCCTGGTCTACGCGTCTTCCAGGCAGGCGACGCCGGGCAGCACCGAGCCGCCCAGGAACTCGAGCGAGGCGCCGCCGCCCGTCGAGACGTGGTCGATCTTCGAGGTGAGACCCGCCTGCGCGAGGGCCGCCACGCTGTCGCCCCCGCCGACGATGGTGGTGCCCTTGCAGTCGGCGAGCGCCTGCGCCATCGCCAGCGTGCCCTCGGCGAAAGGCGCCATCTCGAAGACGCCCATCGGGCCGTTCCACACCACCAGCTTCGCGCCGCGCACCGAGCCCGCGAAGGCGAGCGCGGTCGCCGGCCCGATGTCCAGGCCCATCCAGCCCTCGGGCACCTCGTCCGAGGGCAGCGCGCGCCGCTCGGCTTCCGCCTTGAACTCCGAGGCCACCACGTGGTCGACCGGCAGCACCAGCTTCGAGCCCGCGCGGTCGAGCAGCGCTTTCGCCAGCGCGAGCTTGTCCTCCTCGACCAGGCTCCTGCCGGTGGGGTAGCCCTTGGCCCGGAAGAAGGTGTAGGCCATGCCGCCGCCGACGAGCAGCGTGTCGACGCGCTGGAGCAGGCTCTCGATCACCTCGATCTTGTCCGAGACCTTGGCGCCGCCCAGCACGGCCACGAAGGGCCGCTCGGGCTCGCCCAGGGCCAGGCCGAGGTAACGCAGCTCGCGGTCCATCAGCAGACCCGCGACCGAGCGCCTCACGTGGCGCGAGACGCCCTCGGTCGAAGCGTGCGCCCGGTGCGCGCTGCCGAAGGCGTCGTTGACGAAGACGGTGGCGCCGCTGTCGCGCACGAGCTGCTCGGCGAAGGCCGCGTCGTTGGCCTCCTCCTGCTTGTGGAAGCGCACGTTCTCGAGCAGCAGGATGCCCGAGTCCTTGAGCTCGCCCGCCAGCCGCTGCACCTCGGGCCCGACGCAGTCGGGCGCCATCGCCACCGGCCTGCCGGTCAGCTCGCTGAGCCGCGCCGCCACCGGACCCAGGCTGAACTCGGGCGCGGGGCCCTTCTTGGGCCGGCCGAGGTGGGAGGCGAGCACCAGCCGGGCGCCGGCCTTCAGCAGGTGCTCGAGCGTCTCGAACGACGCGCGCACGCGCGTGTCGTCGCCGATGCGGCCGTCCTCGATCGGGACGTTGTAGTCCACGCGCACGAAGACGCGGACGCCGCGCAGCTCGTGCAGGTCCTTGACGGTCTTCTTGGGCATCGTTCCCTCGTCGAGGGGATGGTTCGGGCCTCGAAGCGGCTAGTTGCCGTCCTTCTTCGCCATGAAGCGGATCAGGTCCTTCATCCTGCAGGAGAAGCCCCACTCGTTGTCGTACCAGGAGAAGACCTTGGCCAGGTTGCCCTCGACGACCTTGGTCAGCGGGCCGTCCACGATCGACGAGTTGGGGTTGCCCCGGAAGTCGATCGAGACGAGCTCGCCCTCCTCGAGCGCCAGGACGCCCTTCATCGGGCCGTTGGCGGCGGCCTTGAAGGCGGCATTGATCTCGACGGCCGTCGCGTCCTTCCCGAGCACCAGCGTGAGGTCGACGACCGAGACGTTGGGGGTCGGCACGCGGATCGCGGCGCCGTCCAGCTTGCCCTTCAGCTCCGGGATCACCAGGTGCAGCGCCTTGGCGGCCCCGGTCGACGTCGGGATCATCGACAGCGCGGCCGCGCGGGCCCGGCGCAGGTCCTTGTGGGGCAGGTCGAGGATCTTCTGGTCGTTGGTGTACGAGTGCACGGTCGTCATCTGGCCCTTCACGATGCCGAACGAGTCGTTCAGCACCTTGCACACCGGGGCGAGGCAGTTCGTCGTGCAGGACGCGTTCGAGACGACCGTGTGCGCCTTGGGGTCGTACCGGTCGTGGTTGACGCCCATCACGATCGTGATGTCCTCGTTCTTGGCGGGGGCGGAGATGATCACCTTCTTGCCGCCGGCGGCGAGGTGCGCCTTGGCCTTCTCGGCGTCGGTGAAGAGCCCGGTCGACTCGACGATGTAGTCGGCCCCCATGGCCTTCCAGGGGAGCTGCGCCGGGTCCTTCAGCGCCAGCACCTTGATCGTCCGGCCTGCGACAGTGATCGTGTCGCCGTCGACCTTCACGTCCTCGGACAGGTTGCCGAGGATCGAGTCGTACTTCAGCAGGTGGCCGAGCGCCTTCGCGTCGGTGATGTCGTTGACCGCGACGAACTCGATGTCCTTGTCGTGCAGCGCCGCCCGCAGGATGTTGCGGCCGATGCGCCCGAAACCATTGATGCCAACACGGATAGCCATGTTCGCTCCCTCCTCCGCTGCGCGATCCCGAGGCAGTGTAGACCTCGCCGAAGCAGCAGGTCAACGACGCCCGCGCCGCGTTTTCGGGCCGAAAACGTGCCTGCTGCTAAACTGCGCCGCGGTGTACCTCCTCTATACCGCCCTCCTGGCGGTCGGCTTCGTGATCTCCCTGCCGTGGTTCCTCTGGAAGGGGCGCGCGACGGGCAAGTACCGCGCGAGCTTCCGCGAGCGCATGGGCCGCCTGCCCGTCTACCTGAACGTGGACCGCGAGCGCTCGATCTGGATCCACGCGGTCTCCGTCGGCGAGGTGCTCGCCGCGCGCACGCTGGTCGAGCCGCTGCGCGCGCGCTTCCCGAAGCACCGGCTGTTCCTCTCGACGACCACGGTCACCGGAAACGCGGTCGCTCGCAAGAACCTGCGCGGCCTCGACGGTCTCTTCTACGCGCCCTTCGATTTCCCGGGCCCCGTGCGACAGGCGCTCGACACGCTGCGCCCGGACCTGCTCGTGATCATGGAGACGGAGCTGTGGCCGAACCTGATCCACCAGGCGAAGCGCCGCGGCGCCCGCGTCGCGCTCGTGAACGGCCGCATCTCGCCGCGCTCCTACCCGCGCTACCGCCGCATCCGCTGGTTCATGCGCCCGCTGCTGGCCGAGGTCGACCTGCTGCTGATGCAGGCCGAGCCGCACGCCGAGCGGGCGCTCGCGCTGGGGGCGCCGCCCGAGCGCGTGCGCGCCTCGGGCAACCTGAAGTTCGACGCCCTGTTCGGCCCGGCCCGGCCCGACCGCGTCTCGCGTCTGTTCGAGGGCCTGGGCGGCCGCCCGGTCTGGGTGGCCGGCAGCACGATGGAGGGGGAGGAGGCGCTGGTGCTGCGCGCCTTCCACGGCGTGCGCGAGCGCTTTCCCGACACCGCGCTCGTGATCGTGCCGCGCCACCCCGAGCGTTTCGCGGAGGTGCCGGCGCTCGTCGAGGCCGCCGGCTTCCGCTGCGTGCGGCGCACCCAGATCGAGCCGGGCGGCTGGCCGCCGGGCGCCGTCCTGCTGCTCGACACGCTCGGCGAGCTGACCCAGGTCTACCCGCACGCGAGCGTCGTGTTCGTCGGCGGCAGCCTGGTGCCGACGGGCGGCCACAACGTGCTCGAGCCGGCCGTCTCCGGCAGACCCGTCGTGGTCGGGCCGCACATGGAGAACTTCCAGGAGATCGCCGACGCCTTCCGCGGCCAGGGCGCGCTGCTGCAGGTGGCCTCGCCCGAAGAGCTCGGCCGCGTCACCGCGGACCTGCTCGCCGACCCCGCGCGCCGGCAGGAGCTGGGCGAGCGCGCGCGAGGCCTGGTGCTGGCGAGCCGCGGAGCCGTGCAGGCGACGCTAGACGCGCTCGCGCCGCTCGTGCCGTGACGCCGCCCGCGCCGCGGCCCTGGCTCGGCCCGCTGGGATCCGCCTTTGCAGCGCTGGCCGCCGCCCGCGTGGGTCTCCACCGCTCGGGTCTGCTGCGCCCCGCGCGGCTCTCGGGCCCGGTCGTCAGCGTCGGCAACCTGAGCCTGGGCGGCTCCGGCAAGACGCCGGTCGTCGCCTGGATCGCCGAGCGGCTCGCCCGCGAGGGCGTGCCCGTGGCGGTGCTGAGCCGGGGCTACGCCGGCCGCTTCGCGGGCGACGCGCTCGTCGTCAGCGACGGCTCCCGCATCGACGCCGATGCCGCGGAGTGCGGCGACGAGCCGCTGATGCTGGCGCGTCGCCTGCCGGGCGTCGTGGTCGCGGTCGGCCGGCAGCGTCTGCTCGCCGGGCGCGCGGTGGAGGCGCGCTTCGGCCGCCGGCTGCACGTGCTCGACGACGGCTTCCAGCACCTCGCGCTGCACCGCGACCTCGACGTCGTCTGCCTGGATCCCGCGGACCTCGACGACCGGCCGCTGCCCGCCGGCCGCCTGCGCGAGCGCCCCGCGGCGCTCGCGCGCGCGGACGTGGTGCTGATCGGCGGAGAGCTGCGCGAACCCGCGCGCCTGCTCGCGCTGGGCGTGGCGGCCGAGCGCGTGCATCGGATGCGACGTCGGCCCGCGGCGCTGCTCGACGCGGCGGGCGCTGCGGTCACTCCCACGGACCCGGTGCTGCTGCTCTCCGGCATCGCGCGGCCCGAGCGCTTCGCCGCCGACGCGCGCGCCTTCGGGCTGCAGGTCGCGGGGCACGCGAGCTTCGCCGATCACCACGCCTTCTCGCCCGCGGAGCTCGCCGCGGTGGAGGCGCAGGCGCGGGCGCTGGGAGCCACGCTCGTGGTCGCCACCGAGAAGGACGCGGCGAGGCTCTCCGGCGCCCGCCTCGGGCTGCCGGTCGCGGCGCTGCGGCTGGAGCTGACCGTCGACGGGGAGGAGCGGCTGCTCGAGCGGCTGCGCGAGCTGGCGCGGGGGCTCGCGTGAGCGGGACGCCGTCGGCCGGACGACGGCGGCTGGAAGCCTGGGCCGCCGCCTTCGTGGCGGCGGCTGCCGCGCGCCTGCCGCGCAGGGCGACGCTCGCTCTCGGCCGCGGCCTCGGCCGCAGCTGGGGCGACCTCGACCGCCGACATACGGCGATCGCGGCCGACAACCTGCGGCGCTCGTTCCCCGGCTGGGACGAGGCGCGCGTGCGGCGCACCGCGAGCGACGTCTACGCGCACTTCGGGCAGGTGCTGCTCGACGTGCTCTGGATCTCCTCGCGCCCGCCGCAGCGGGCGCTCGAGCTGATCGAGCGCATCGACGGCCGCGAGCACGTGCTGCGGGCGATGGCCGAGGGGCGGGGCATGGTGATCGCCACGGCGCACCTCGGCAACTGGGAAGTGCACGGCCTCGCGCACGGGCTGCTGTTCGGTGCGATCGGCGTGGTGGCGCGGCCGCTCGACAACCCGGCGCTCGACGCCCGGCTGGTGGGCTGCCGCGCCGCCGGCGGCAACCAGGTGATCTACAAGCAGCGCGCGCTGCAGCAGGTGCTGCGCCTGCTGCGTGGCGGACGCGGCGTCGCGATCCTGCTCGACCAGAACACGGCCGAGGGCCAGGGCGTCTTCGTCGACTTCTTCGGGCGTCCCGCCTCGACCACCACCGTGGTGGCGGCGCTCGCCGCCAAGACCGGCTGCGCGATCGTGCCGGCCTGGTCGCGGCTGCTGCCCGACGGCCGCTACCGGCTGAGCTACCGGCCGGCGCTGCGCTTCGAGGGCGGGGGCGATCGCGAGGAGGGCATCGCGCGTCTCACGCAGCGCATCACCTCCATCATCGAGGACGGCGTGCGTGAAGCGCCCGAACAGTGGCTGTGGATCCATCGTCGCTGGAAGACGCAGCCGCCGGCGCCTCAGCCGCCGACGGAGCAGGCGCCGTGAGCGCGCCCGAGCGCGTGCTGGTGCGCGCGCCGAACTGGCTGGGCGACGTCGTGCTCTCGCTGGGCGCGCTGCGCGACGTGCGCCGCAACTTCGCGGGCGCGCGGCTGTTGCTGCTCGCGCGGCCGGCAGTCGCCGAGATCTACCGCGCGGTCGAGGGCGTCGACGAGCTGCGGGTCGCGCGGAGCTTCGCCGAGGAGGTCGAGGCGCAGCGCGGCGCCTGCGACGTGAGCGTGCTGCTGCCCAACTCCTTCGGCAGCGCGGCCGCCGCCTGGCGCGCCGGCGTCGCCGAGCGCTGGGGCTACGCGACCGACGGCCGCGGGCCGCTGCTGACGCGGCGCGCGCGCGTACCGGCCGGCGCCCGGGGCCAGAGCGAGGTGTACTACTATCGCGCGATGCTCGCCGCTGTCGGACTCGAGGTCTCCGCGGCGCCCGACACCTCCCTTCGCTGCCCTGCGGAGTGGGCGGAACGAGCCCGGGCGCTGCTCGGCGAGGGCGACGTGATCGGGCTCGCCGCCGGCGCCGCCTTCGGAGGCGCCAAGCGCTGGATCGGCGAGCGCTTCGCCGCCGTCGGGGACGCGCTCGCGCGCGAGACCGGCGCCCGCGTCGTCTTCGTGGGCGGGCCCGGCGAGCGCGAGGCCGCGCTCGGGCTGGCGGGGAGCATGAGCCGCCGGCCACAGGTGCTCTGCGGCGAGACCGGCCTGGCCGAGCTGATGGGCGTGATCTCGCGCCTGCGGCTGCTCGTCTGCAACGACTCCGGGCCGATGCACCTGGCGGCGGCGCTCGGCACGCCCGTCGCCGCCGTCTTCGGATCCACCGACTGGCGCGAGACGGCCCCGCGCGGCGCGCGTGCGCGCGTGCTGCGGGCCGAGGGCGTGGCCTGCGCGCCGTGCAAGCTGCGCGAGTGCCCGATCGACCACGCCTGCATGCGCGGCGTCGACGCCGCCACGGTCGCGCGCGCCGCGGCCGAGCTGCTCGGCTGACGAGGCCGCGTGGGCGCCCCCGCCATCTTCCTCGATCGCGACGGCACGCTCTCGCACGAGGTGGGCTACGTCAACCACCTCTCGCGCTTCCAGCTGCTGCCCTACGCCGTGGCCGCCGTGCGCGCGATCAACCGCTCGGGCCGGCTGGCGGTGCTGGCCACCAACCAGGCGGGCGTCGCGCGCGGCTATTTCCCGGAGGCGCTCGTCCACGAGGTGCACGCCATGCTCGCGCGCGAGATGCAGGCGGGCGGCGCGCGGCTCGACGCCGTCTACGCCTGCCTCCACCACCCGAGCGTCGGCCAGCCGCCGTACCGGCAGGACTGCGATTGCCGCAAGCCGAAGCCGGGGCTGCTGCTGCGGGCGGAGCGCGAGCTGGGCGCCGACCTCTCGCGCTCGTGGGTGATCGGGGACCGCGTCTCCGACCTGGAGCTGGCCTGGGCCGCCGGCGCGCGCGCGGCGCTGGTGAAGACCGGCTACGGCAAGGGCGAGCTCGAGTACATGGCGCCCGGCTGGAGCCGCCAGCCGGAGATCGTGGCCGAGCACGTCTTCGACGCGGTGCAGCAGATCCTGGGGAGGGACGAGCGATGAAGGGGCCGACGCCGAGCGCCGACCGTGCGCAGCGGCTGGAGTCCGCGATCGAGGGCTTCTGGGACAAGCGCGTGCTGGTGGTGGCCGACCTGGTCGCCGACGAGTACCTCTACGGGCGCGTGCGCCGGGTGAGCCGCGAGGCTCCCGTGCTGATCCTTCAGTACGAGGGCTCGGACCTGCGGCTCGGCGGCGGCGCGAACGCCGCCCACAACATCCGCACGCTGGGCGCGCTGCCGGTGCCGGTCGCCGTGCTGGGCCAGGACGCCCACGGCAAGCGCTTGAAGACACTCCTGCGCGAGCGCGAGATCCCGACCTCGAGCGTGTTCACGGACGCCGACTACGCGACGCCGGTCAAGACCCGCGTGCTGGCCGGCAACGTCCACACCACGCGCCAGCAGGTGGTGCGCATCGATCGTGTCGCGCCGCTCGGCGAGCGCTCCTCGGCGCGGCAGTCGGCGCTGCGCGCGATCCAGGGCTTCAGGGGCGAGCTCGACGCGGTGCTCGTGAGCGACTACGGCCTGGGGCTGGTGACGCCGGAGCTGGTGGAGGCCGCGCTCCGGCTCGCGCGCTCGCGGCGCGTGCCGATCACGATCGACTCGCGCTACGACCTGCTGCGCTACCGCGGCATGACCGCCGTCACGCCCAACGAGCCCGAGGTCGAGGCCGCGCTCGGCGTCAGCATCGGCCACGACCGCCAGCGCCTCGAGGCTGCCGGCCGGCGCCTGCTGCGCAAGCTCGAGACGAAGGCCGTGCTGATCACGCGCGGCAGCCACGGCATGGCGCTGTTCGAAGCGGGGCGCCCCCCGCTGCACATCCCGATCCACGGCGGCGACGAGGTGGCCGACGTCACCGGCGCGGGGGACACCGTGATCGCCACCTTCACGCTGGCGCTCGCCGCCGGCGCGGGATACTCCGACGCCGCCCAGCTCGCGAACTACGCGGGCGGCGTCGTGGTGATGAAGCGCGGCACCGCCACCGTCTCGGCCGTCGAGCTGCGCGAGGCGGTCAAGGCGTCCCTGGCCGCGGCCCCGGCCGCGCGATGAGGCCGGTCGCCGCCAAGATCGACACGCTCGAGCGCCTGCTCGAGCGCCTCGCGCCCGAGCGCGCGGCTGGCCGCACGCTGGCGCTGGCGAACGGCTGCTTCGACGTGCTCCACGTCGGCCACCTGCGCTACCTGGAGGGCGCCGCGGCCGAGGCGGACCTGCTGCTGGTCGGCGTCAACGGCGACGCCTCGGTGCGGCGGTTGAAGGGGCCCGGCCGGCCGGTGCTGGACGAGGACGAGCGCGCGCAACTGGTCGCGGCCCTGCGCTGCGTGGACTACGTCGTGGTGTTCCAGGAGGACGACGTGAGGCGCCTGCTGCTGGCCCTGCGGCCCGACGTCCATTGCAAGGGCACCGACTACACCCAGGAGACGGTCCCCGAGCGCGACGTGGTGCGCTCCTACGGCGGGCGGGTGGCGATCGTGGGCGATCCGAAGCAGCACGACACGCGCGCGCTGATCGCGCGTATCCGCGGGTGAAGGCGCTCCTCGTCCGGCTGTCGTCGATCGGCGACGTCGTCCACACGCTGCCCGCCCTGCGGGCGCTGCGGCGCTCCGGCGCGGAGTGCGGCTTCCTGGTCGAGCCCGCTGCGCGCCCCCTGCTGGAGGGGAACCCCGAGGTGGCCTGGCTGCTGGGCGCGCCGCCGGCGCGGCGCTTCGCCTGGCGCGAGGCCGCCGCGACGGTGCGCGCCGCACGCGGCCTGCGCTTCGACAGAGCGCTCGACTTCCAGGGCCTCTGGAAGTCGGCGGCCTGGGCGCGCGCGTGCGGGGCCGGCCGCGTGGTCGGCTGGCGCGGCGCGCTGCGGCGCGAGCCCGGCTCGGGCCTGTTGATCGGCGAGACGCCGGCCCGGCCGCCGGAGGCGCCGCACGTGATCGACAAGAACCTCGCGCTGCTGCGCGCGCTCGGCATCGAAGCGGTCGGGCTGCGCGAGTTCCCGCTGCCGGACACGGGGGAGGAGGCGCGCCGCGTCGGCGAGCGGCTCGCCGCGCAGGGCGTGGGCGGCCGTTTCGTGCTGCTCAATCCCGGCGGCGGCTGGGCGAGCAAGCTGTGGCCGCCCGAGGCCTTCGGCGCGCTCGCCCGCGGGCTCGCCGAGCGCGGTCACGCCAGCCTGGTGAGCTTCGGCCCCGGCGAGGAGGCGCTCGCCGCGCGCGTCGCCGCGGCCTCAGCGGGCTCCGCGCGCGTGGCCTTCCCGACGACGCTGCGCGAGCTTCTCGAGCTGCTGCGCCGGGCGCGGCTGGTGGTGGCCGCGGACACCGGTCCGCTCCACATCGCCTGCGCGCTCGGCACTCCGGTGGTCGGCCTCTACGGGCCCACCGATCCGCGGCGTAACGGACCGTTCTCCGCGGCGGACCGCGTGGCGCGCCGCACGCCCGCCTGCGCGCCCTGCCACCGCCGCGTCTGCCCGCGTCACCAGGGCGTGATGTCGGAGATCCCGGTCGAGGAAGTGCTGGCGCTGGCGACGGCCCGCCTGGAAACTCCGCCGCCTAGGTAGACTCCGCGCGCGTGCGGCTGTCGAGGATCCGCGTCGGCGCCGGCTACCTGCTGTTCGCGCTGGTATTCCTGCTCGCCCGGCCCAGCGCGGCGTCGCTGGCACTGGCGGCGCCGCTGGCCGTCGTGGGCGAGGCGATCCGGCTCTGGGCCTCCGGTCACATCGAGAAGACGCGCGCGCTCGCGACGGGCGGACCGTACGCGCACACTCGCAACCCTCTCTACCTGGGCAGCGTGCTGCTGGCGCTCGCGGTGGGCGTCGCCAGCGCGAGCGCGTGGTCGCTGGCGGCGGTCGTCGCCTACTTCGCGGCCTTCTACCCGGCGATCGTGCGAGAGGAGGCCGGCTTCCTGAGGCGGACCTTCGGCGCTGCCTACGCGGCCTGGGCCGCCGAGGTGCCGCTGCTGCTGCCGCGCCTTTCGCCCGGCGGGCCGCGCGCGACGCGCTTTTCGTGGGCGCGCGTCTCCGCGAACCGCGAGTGGCGCACCCTGATCGCGCTGCCCTGCGTGCTGCTGCTGCTCGCGCTGCGCGGGTGGCTGCCCTTCTGAGCCGGGCTAGACTGCGCCGCATGGCCCGCTGCCGCGCGACGGTGGTCCTGTTCCTGGCGCTCGCAGCCGCGGCCTGTGCGAAGCGGGCCTTCGTCGCGGGCTTCCCGCCCGGCCTGCCCGAGCTCGCGGGCTGGGAGCGCAGCAGCGGCAGCGCCGCGTTCGAGGATCCCCGGCGCAGGGTCGACTACGAGCTCTACGTCGCGCCGGCGCGGCCGGGCGCCTACAGCGTCACGCGCTACCGGGTGCGCTACGCGGATCCCGGCGTGCAGGCGGCGAGCGGCATCACGCCGTCCGAGAAGGTCCAGTGGGACCGCGACGGCCGCGACGTGCGCCGGTTCGAGTGCATCGCCTCGCCGCCGCAGCGGGACGGCTGCGCCTGGCAGGAGCTGTTTCGCGGCAGCCTGGCCTTCGACAAGGAGACGCCCGCGCTGCTCCAGATCTACGCGCTGCACGTCTTCCTGCTGAACCGCCGCGAGGCCGAGGCCGCGCGCTAGTGCCTGGGCAAGACCACGGGAGGCCGAGATGACCGAACGGAAGGGCCGTCGCGATTTCGTCAAGGCGGGCGCCGCAGCAGGGCTGGCGCTCGCCACCCCCGCGCGAGCTCAGGCGCCCGCCGTGATCGCGCCGGGGAGCGTGAAGCCGGTGGTGGTCGCCTCGGCGAACGGCAACCAGTACAAGAACGGCGGCCCGCGCACCGCGATCGAGGAAGCCCACCGCCGCATCACGCAGGGCGAGGACGTGCTCGACGCCGTGATCGCCGGCGTCAACCTGGTGGAGCTCGATCCGCTGGACGACAGCGTCGGCTACGGCGGTCTGCCCAACGCGGACGGCGTGGTGCAGCTCGACTCCTGCTGCATGCACGGGCCGAGGCGCCGGGCCGGCGGGGTCGCCTGCATCGAGGGCGTGCGCACGCCGTCCCTGGTCGCGCGCGCGGTGATGCAGCAGACCGACCATCACCTGCTCGTCGGGCGCGACGCCCGGACCTTCGCGCGCCAGCTCGGCTTCGAGGTCGAGGACGACCTCAACACCGAGAACTCGCGCCGCAAGTGGCTCGAGTGGAAGCGCCGGATCGATCCCTCGCACTACCTCGATCCCGACAAGCGCGCCGAGGCGGCGGAGCGGGCCCGCGCCTCGATGATCGCGGACGGCCTGCTCGACCCGCTGCGCGTCTACGGCACGATCAACTGCAACGGCGTCTCGCCGAAGGGCGAGATCTGCGGCGTCACCACCACCAGCGGCCTCGCCTGGAAGATCCCCGGCCGGGTCGGCGACTCGCCGATCCTGGGCGCGGGCCTCTACCTGGACGGCGAGGCCGGCGCGGCGGGCTCCACCGGTCGTGGCGAGGCGAACCTGTACAACCTGAGCTCGTTCCTGATCGTCGAGGGCCTGCGCCGCGGGCTGCACCCGAAGGACGCGGGCATGGAGGCGCTGCGCCGCATCCGCGCCAACACGATCGAGAAGCGGCTGTTGAACCGGGACGGCAACCCCGATTTCTACGTGAACTTCTACATCCTGGATCGCCAGGGGCGCTACGCCGGCGTCTCGATGTACTCGAACTACAAGGGCCGGCCGGTGCGCTACGCCGTCTGCACCGAGAAGGGGCCGGAGACGCTTCCTGTCGACGGCCTGCTCGGCGAGGCGACCTAGGCAGCGGGCCAAAACGGCCGAAGCGACCACGGCCGCACCGGTTTCACGCAGGCCCCGCGCGAGCCGGAAGAGTTTTCCGCGGAACCACGGCTTATTCGGTGCCTTCGGGGCAGCACGCGTCTTGCACGCCTGGAGCATGCAAGGAGAGGTTCGCCATGCCCCACAGCGAAGGCCGGGTCCGCCGCATCGTCATCATGGGGGCCGCCGGTCGCGACTTCCACAACTTCAACGTCGCCTATCGCGACGAGCCCGCGGCCGTGGTCGTGGCCTTCACGGCCGCCCAGATCCCGGGCATCGCGGGCCGCCGCTACCCGGCGCAGCTGGCCGGGCTGCTCTATCCCGAGGGCATCCCGATCGTCGACGAGGCCGAGCTCGAGGCGCTGTGCCGCCGCGAGGAGGTGGACGAGGTGGTGTTCGCCTACTCGGACGTCGAGCACGCGACCGTGATGCACGCAGCCTCGCGCGCGCTGGCCGCCGGCGCCGACTTCACGCTGCTCGGCCCCGAGCGCACGATGCTGCGCTCGAAGCGGCCGGTGATCGCGGTCTCGGCCGCCCGCACCGGCTGCGGCAAGTCGCAGACCTCGCGCTTCCTCTCGCGCCGGCTGCGCGACGCGGGGCTGCGGGTGGCCGTGCTGCGGCACCCCATGCCCTACGGCGACCTGGCAAAGCAGCGCGTCCAGCGCTTCGCCAGCCTGGCCGACCTCGACGCCGCGCGCTGCACGAACGAGGAGCGCGAGGAGTACGAGCCGCACATCGAGATCGGCAACGTGGTGTGGGCGGGCGTCGACTACCGGCAGATCATGGAGCGCGCCGAGCGCGAGGCCGACCTGCTGATCTGGGACGGCGGCAACAACGACTTCCCGTTCCTGCGGCCCGACCTGCACGTCGCGATCACGGACGCGCTGCGGCCCGGACACGTGGACAGCCACCACCCCGGCGAGGCGGTCATCCGCATGGCCGACGTGGTGGTCGTCAACAAGACCGACGCCGCGGCCGGCGCCGACGTGCAGCGGGTGATCGACGCGGTCGTCCGGCTCAACCCGAACGCGCGCATCGTGCGCGCGGCCTCGCCGGTCACGCTCGAGCACGCAGAGCTCGTCCACGGCAGGCGCGTGATCGTGGTCGAGGACGGCCCCACGCTGACCCACGGCGGCATGCCCTACGGGGCCGGCTTCGTGGCGGCGGTGCGCGCCGGCGCCGCCGAGATCGTGGACCCGCGCCAGGTCGCCGCGCCGCTGATCGCGGAGGTCTACGCGCGCTACCCGCACATGGGCCGCATCCTGCCCGCGGTGGGCTACGACGACGCGCAGCTGCAGGCGCTCGGCGAGACGCTGCGCCGCTCGGGCTGCGACGTGGTGGTGTCGGCCTCGCCGATCGACCTCGCCGCCCGCGTCGACGCGGGCCGGCCGATCCTGCGGGCCAGCTACGAGTACGCCGACGCGGGCCAGCCCACGCTGGGAGCGCTGGTGGACGAGTTCGTGAAGGCGCGGCTGCCGGAGGCCGCGACCCGGTGAAGGACCTGCTGCGGACCGCGGACCTGGCCGTCGCGGACCTGGAAGCCCTGCTGAAGCTGGCCGCCGCCTACAAGCGCCACCCGCACCGCCAGCGCGGGCTGCTCGCAGGCGAGAGCGTCGTGCTCTACTTCAACAAGCCCAGCACCCGCACGCGCATCTCGTTCGAGACGGCGGTGGCGAGGCTGGGCGCCGCGCCGGTGGCGGTGGGGCCGAACGACCTGCAGCTCGGCCGCGGCGAGACGATCGAGGACACCGCGCGCGTGATGAGCCGCTACGCGCGCGCCTTCGTGATCCGCACCTTCGCCGACGAGGACGTCGCGCGCTTCGCGCACGCGGCCAGCATCCCGGTGATCAACGCGCTCACCGACGGCCACCATCCCTGCCAGAGCCTGGCCGACCTGATGACGCTTCAGGAGCGCTTCGGCGGCCTGCGCGGCGTGCGGCTGGCCTACGTCGGCGACGGCAACAACGTCTGCCACAGCCTGCTCGAGGCGAGCGCCCTCGGGGGCCTCGAGCTGCGGGTGGCGACTCCCCCCGGCTTCGAGCCGGAGGCCGAGGTGGTCGCCCGCGCGCGCCGCATCGCGCAGGCCACCGGGGCGCGGATCGACGTCGGCAGCGACCCGGAGGCCGCCGTGCGCGGCGCGCAGGCCGTCTACACCGACGTCTGGCTCTCGATGGGCGAGCCCGAGAGCGAGCGCGCCTCGCGCCGCGCCCTCTTCGAGGCGTACCAGGTGAACGCCCGCCTGTTCGCCCTCGCCGCGGCCGACGCGGTCTTCATGCACTGCCTGCCCGACCACCGCGGCGAGGAGGTGACCGCCGAGGTCGTCGACGGCCCGCGCTCGATCGTGTTCGACCAGGCCGAGAACCGGCTGCACACCGCCGCGGCCGTGCTCGAGGCCCTCCACGGCCGCGCCCTGCGGGGCGCCGCGGCCGCGGCAGCCGCTCCCGAGCGCAGCGTCCCGGCGAGGGCCTGACGTGCGGCTGGTGGTGGCGCTCGGCGGCAACGCGCTCCTGCGGCGCGGCGAGAGCCTGGACATGGCGGTCCAGCGCGGACACGCGCGCAACGCCGCCCGCGCGCTGGCGCAGCTCGCGCGCGAGCACACGCTGCTGGTGACCCACGGCAACGGGCCGCAGGTGGGGCTGCTCGCGCTGCAGGCGGAGGCTCTCGCGGGCGCCGCCAGCGTCGGCCTCGACGTGCTCGGCGCCGAGAGCGAGGGCATGATCGGCTACGTGCTCGAGCAGGAGCTGCAAAACGCGCTGCCCGGCCGCGAGATCGCCGTGCTGCTGACGCAGGTCGAGGTCGCCGCCGCCGATCCCGCCTTCGCGCATCCCAGCAAGCCGATCGGGCCCGTCTACACGCGCGCCCAGGCCGAGGCGCTGCGCCGCGAGCGCGGCTTCGTGGTGGCGCGGGACGGCGCCGGCTGGCGCCGCGTGGTGCCGTCGCCCAGGCCGACGCGGATCCGCGAGCTGCGCACGATCAACCGCCTGCTCGACGCCGGCGTGCTGGTGGTCTGCTCGGGCGGCGGAGGCATTCCGGTCGTGGCCGGCCCCGACGGCGCCCTGCGCGGGGCCGAGGCGGTGATCGACAAGGATCGCAGCGCGGCGCTGCTGGCGCGCGGCGTCGACGCGGACGGCCTGCTGCTGCTGACCGACGCGCCCGGCGTCTACGCGGACTTCGGCGGCCCCGAGCAGCGGCTGCTGCGGCACGCGACCCCGGCCGAGCTGCGCGCGCTGGCGCTCGACCCGGGCTCGATGGGTCCGAAGGCCGAGGCCGTCTGCGAGTTCGTCGAGAACTGCGGGGGCTTCGCCGCGATCGGCGCGCTCGAGCAGGCCGCGGCGCTCTTCGAGGGCCGCGCCGGCACGCGTGTCGAGCCGGAGGTGGCGCGCGTATAGTCGAGGGCGCAGGAGGGACGCATGCACAGCCTCGCCGCCCTCGTCGCGCGCGAATCGCTGAGCGTTCCAGCGCTCCACCTCGACCGCTTCCAGGAGCGCGTGCTCGCCCAGCTGCACCTCGAGTTCTTCTTCGCCCGCTGCCGGGCGCTGGTCACCCCGAGCTACTCGCAGATCGTCACGGGCGAGGCCTCGGGCGAGGAGGCCGCCCAGCTCGCCGCCATCATCGACGAGCGCCAGGAGCTGCTCGAGCAGTTGAAGCGCCGGCTCGTCTGCGAGCTGGCGCTGCACACGGCCCTGCTCGAGAGCAGCTCCGCCGTGATCGAGCTCAACGAGCACCTGGCGATCGCGCGGCTCGTGTCCTGGCGCGACGCCTTCGAGGTGAAGCTCTACACGCTCGGAGCGGAGGACCTGCCCGACCGCTACGACGACAAGATCTACCTGGGCCGCGACCTGTTCCACCCCGGGAGCCTGGAGCGCGAGCACTTCGGCCTGGGCTACCTGCGCGACTCGCTGCTCGAGCAGGCGAAGAAGCTCGAGGGCCGGCTCGCGCGGCTGGCGCCCGCGCTGGTCCCGGAGCTGGAGGCCGACTTCCTGGCGGACTTCCGCGAGCAGCTCGAGGAGCTGTCCTCGCGCGCCGACGCCGTGCTCGGCGGCTATCCGCCCCGCCTCGGACCGGAGCCCGCGACGGCGCTGCTGCTCGAGCTGAACGGCCGCTTCCGCGAGATCAAGCACACGCTGGTCGAAGCGAACGAGCTGCTGGCGGAGATGGAGGCGCGCCTCTTCGGCAAGGCGCCGCGCGCCGCGCGCTACGTCACCAAGCTGCGCAAGGACGTCACCAACGACGTCAACTTCATCATGATGAAGGTGAACGGCCGGATCGCGGACCGCATCAACGGCATCCAGCTCTGAGCGGCGCCGGTCAGTAGCCCTCGCCCTCGCGGGGCGGGGGGAACTTGCCGCGGTGGAGCCGGAACAGCGTGACGAAGTAGAGGACCGCGAGCGGCAGGCCGAGCGAGAGCCAGCCGACGGCCGTTCGCAGCGAAGACGGGTGGGCCGCCGCCGCCTGGGCCGTCAGCGAGCGGACGGGGTCGGGCACCGCGCGCAACAGCACCGGGAACGTCATCGCCGCCGTCGCGCCCAGCACGCCCGCGATGAAGGCGCACGAGCCGAGGAAGGCGGGCAGCGGCCGCCGCCGGAGCAGGCCGACGACGGCGGCACACAGCCCGAGCGCGGCCGCCGCCGCGCCCAGCCAGGCGAGCGGGCGCGCGGAGAAGCTCGCGAAGGCCGCGGGGCTGACCGCGCGGGTCGCCCAGGTGACGATCGGCCACAGCGCCGCCACCAGCAGGAACAGCGCGAACGCCGCGCGCCGGCTGCGCTCCTCGACGGCGCCTTCGGTCTTCCAGGCGAGGAAGGCGCCGCCGTGGGCCGCCAGCGTCAGCAGCGCGAAAGCGCCCACCAGCAGCGTGTACCAGTCGAGGATGCCGACCGGCTGCTCGGGGCGGAAGTGGGTGAAGAGCGTCAGCGCGAACCAGCCGTCTTCGCGCAGCGGCACGCCGCGCACCAGGTTCGCGAAGGCGACGCCGAAGAGCACCGCGAGCAGCGCCGAGGACGCCGAGAACACGAAGTCCCAGCCGGCGCGCCAGAGCGGGTCGGAGACGTGGCTGCGGAACTCGATCGAGATGCCGCGCAGCACGAGCGCCCACAGCACCAGGAAGATCGCCAGGTAGAAGCCGGAGAGGCCGACGCCCAGCGCGGTCGGGAAGGCCGCGAACAGCACGCCGCCCGCCGCCAGCAGGAAGACCTCGTTGCCGTCCCAGAAGGGGCCGATCGCGCCCAGCACGCGCCGCCGCTCGCCGTCGTCGCGGGCGACGAAGAGGTGCAGCGCGCCGGCGCCGAGATCGAAGCCGTCGAGCACCGCGTAGGCCGCGAGGAACGCCGCCGCCACCGCGTACCACAGCTCAACCACGAGCGGCCTCGCCGGAGGGCGCGCCGTGGTGGCCCGGCCCGTGGGCGATCTCGCGCCCGACCAGGAACACGAACAGCAGCCCCAGCACAGTGTAGAGGCCGCAGAAGCCGAGCAGCGTGAAGAGCACGGTGCCGCCGTGGACGCTCGGGCTCGCTCCGTCGGCGGTGCGCAGCAGGCCGTACACCAGCCAGGGCTGGCGGCCCAGCTCCGCGGTCATCCAGCCCGCGGTGTTCGCGATGTACGGGAACGGAAAGGCCAGCATCAGGGCCCAGAGCAGCCAGCGGCGGTCGTGCAGGCGGCCGCGCAGCTGCAGGAAGGCCGCGAGCGCCATCAGGCCGATGAACAGCGTGCCGAGCCCGACCATGATGTGGAAGGCGTAGTAGAGCAGCTCGATGTTGTCGGGCCACAGCTCGGGCGGGAACTCGTTGAGTCCCTCGACCTCGCCTTGAAAGGTGCCGAAGGCCAGGAAGCTCAACATGCCCGGCACCACGATCGGGTTGTCGAGCCGCTTCTCCGCCAGGTTGGGCTGGCCGATCAGGACGATCTCGGCCATCCGGCCGCTCTCGAAGCGCCCCTCCATCGCCGCCAGCGCGACGGGCTGATGGCGCGCCACCAGCTTCGCCTGGATGTCGCCCGTGGGAAACGCCACCAGCGCCGCCGAGACGAGGCCGGCCACGGTGCCCACGCCCAGGAAGGTGCGCGAGGCCTCGGCGTGCACGCCCCTGAGGGCGTAATAGGCGCCGACGGCCGCGACGACGAACGACGCGGTGACGACCGACGCCAGCATGGTGTGGGCGTACTGCGCGATCGCCCAGGGGTTCAGCAGGAACGCCCAGAAATCCACGAGCCGCAGCGTCCCCTCCGCGGTCAGCTCGTGGCCGGCAGGGTGCTGCATGAAGGCGTTCGTCGCGACGATGAAGTAGCCCGACAGCCAGCTGCCCGCGAAGAGCGCGAGCGCCGCGGCGAAGTGGCCTCGCCTGCCCAGCCGCCGCTCGCCCCAGATCAGCAGGCTGAGGAAGCTCGACTCGAGGAAGAAGGCGAACAGCCCCTCCATCGCGAGCGTCTGGCCCACGACACCGCCCGCGAAGCGCGAGAAGGCGGCCCAGTTCGTGCCGAACTGGAACTCCATCGGGATCCCGGTGACGACGCCCACCGCGAAGTTGATGCCGAAGATGCGGATCCAGAAGCGGGCGGCGTCGTCCCAGCGCGCCTCGCCGCTGCGCAGCCCCCTGGCCTTCAGGATCACGATCAGCAGCGCGAGGCCCATCGTGAGCTGCGGGAACAGGTAGTGGTACATGATGGTGAACGCGAACTGCAGCCGGTGGAAGAAGAGCGCGTCCATTCCCGTGCCTGTCGGCCCCTTCTATGCGTGCGGGGCGCCACGGTCAACCCGACGTATCATCCCGCCCGTGCCTGCGCGTCGCGTCCTGTTCGTCTGCACCGGGAACATCTGCCGCTCGCCGCTGGGCGAGGCGCTGTTCGCCCACTTCGTGCGCGAGCGGGGCCTGCAGGACCGCTTCGTCGCCGACTCGGCCGGCCTCGGACCCTGGCACGTCGGCGACCGGGCCGACCCGCGAACGCGGCGCCACGCCGAGAAGTTCGGCGTCGCGGTGACCAGCATCGCCCGCCAGTTCGAGGACGACGACTTCGACCGCTTCGACCTGATCCTGGCGATGGATCGCGGGCACCTGCGCGAGCTGCGCGGCCGCGCCGGCGCCTCGCAGGCCTCGCGCGTGCGCCTGATGCGCGAGTACGACCAGCCGCCCCGCCAGGACGACGTGCCGGACCCGTACTACGGCGGGCCGCGCGACTTCGAGGAGGTCTTCCGCATCCTCGAGGTCTGCTGCCGCAACCTGCTCGATCGGCTGCTCGAGGCCGAGGCTCCCGCCGCGCAGCGGCCGTGACGCGCATGCCGCAAGCCCTGGTGGCCGGGCTGCGCCAGGCGCTCTCGGACGAACGGCTCGAGCTGCACGGCCTGGAGCCGGTCGGCGGTGGTTGCATCAGTCACGCCGCCCGGGCCCGCACGTCCGCCGGCGAGCTCTTCGTGAAGTGGAACGACGCGGTGCCGCCCGACCTCTTCCTGCGCGAGGCGGAGGGCCTGCGCGCGCTCGGCGAGGCCGGCTCGGGGCTGGTGGTGCCGCGCGTCCACGGAGCGACGAGTCCGGGGGCGCAATGGCCTGCGCTGATCGTGCTGGAGGACCTGGGGCCCGCGGGACCCTACGATGAAGAAGCGCTAGGGCGAGGGCTCGCGCGGCTGCATGGCCGGACCGACGCGAGCTACGGCTTTCCGGGTCCGAGCTACTGCGGCACGACGCGGCAGGACAATGCGCCGGGCGCGAGCTGGCCGGAGTTCTATCGTGACCGGCGCCTGCGGCCGCTGCTGGCGCTCGCCGAGCGCGGCCCCGGGCTGGCGGGCGACGCGAAGCGCACCTACGAGACACTGCTCGCGCGCGTGGCGCAGCTTCTGGCGCACGAGACGAGCCCGTCGCTCGTGCACGGCGATCTGTGGAGCGGCAACGTCCTCGGCAGCGCACGCGGTCCGGCGCTGGTGGACCCGGCCTGCGCCCACGCCGACCGCGAGTACGAGCTCGGCATCACGACGCTGTTCGGCGGCTTCGGCGCGCGCTTCTTCGCCGCCTACGAGGAGGAGTGGCCGCTGCCTCACGGCTGGCGCGAGCGCAACCCGCTCTACCAGCTCTACCACCTGCTGAACCACTACGTGCTGTTCGGCGGCGCCTACGGCTCCCAGGCGCTGCGGATCGCGCGTCGTTTCCTGTAGGCGCCTTAGCCAGAAGGCACAGGCGCCCTGGCTGCGGTCCTTAGCTGTCGGCTGGGCGACGCCGGGGTGCACGCCTCCGCGGGGACGCTGCGGGGCGCATCGCATTCAGAAGGAAGATCAGCGGTCGCGCCCCTCCGCTCGCTTCGGCGCGAACACTGTGGCACATCCGGTGCGTTGGGATGCGCGCCTCAGACGCCCCGCCTCCGGCGTGACCCACGCCGCCGCCCTTCGGCCGTAGGCCGCGGCCATCAGCGCTTCTCGAGGACCTCGAGCACCTCTGCCAGGCCCTTCGTGGCGCGCCGGGTGATCTCGTCCGCCTCGCGCGCGCGCTCCTCGCGGTAGGCCGCGTCCTCGATCTGCGGCAGGTTGATCACCACGTTGCGGCCGGCGCCCCAGATGCCGGCCTCGAGCGCCTTCGCGCCGACCTCGAGGTCGGAGCGCGACGCGACGTTGCCGTGGCGCGCCATCTCGAGAAGCCACGGCCAGCAGCCGTCCGCGATGCGCATGGTGCCGAGCGGCACCTCGACGGCCTTCTTCAGGCCGCCCTGCATGGCCTGGCGCCGCGCGGCCTGCTCCGCGGGCGTGCCCTTCGGCAGCGAGAGCGCCGCCAGGTAGTCGTTGAAGGCGCCGGTGTCCGCGTCGATCATCGGCACCAGCGCCCGCATCGCGGCGTCGAGCGGCGGGATCAGCCGGCGCATCACCGGGTCCTGAGCCTCGAACTTGCGTTTGCCGTAGGTCATCCAGCCGACCATCGCGCCGAGCGCCGCGCCCAGAGCGGCCAGCAGCGCCGACGCCGAGCCGCCGCCCGGGGCCGGTGTCCGCGAGCCCAGCAGCTCCACGAAGCCACGCACGCTGGCGGAGGCGAGAGGCTCGTTGCCCGCCTCGGCGATCATGTACTCGATCACGCGCTTGTCCGGGTCGAAGCTCGACACCGAGCGCAGGCCCAGCCGCTCGACGGCCAGCCGCACCTTCTGGCGCTCGTCGATCACGAACAGCCCCTCGCGCTCGATGTAGTGGTCGGCCGCGGCCAGCAAGGCCGCGAGCGGCACCAGGCCGACGAGCTCCGAGCCGGCGACGGCGAGCTTCAGCTTCTTCGCCTCCTCGACACAGGCCTCGAAGGCGGCGTGCGGGGGCGTCACCCGGTAGTCGTCGAGGTTCATCGACACCTGCGCCAGGCCGTACTCCTCGACCCACCAGCCGATGCCCTTCACCTTCTTCAGCCGGCCCGGCTCGCCGGGGCCGCGGCCCTGCTCGCGGACGTCGAGTGCGATGCGGTGCGCCTGCTCCTTGGTGCCCAGCACGTTGACGTTGTAGGCGATCAGGAAGAAGCGCGCGCCGGTGGCGCTGGCGCCCCACTCCGGCACGAAGCGCGCCGGGCCGAAGTCGGGCTGCCATTCGGGACGCGCGAGCCTGTCGCCGAGAGCCTCGTACTCGCCGGCGCGGATCTGCGAGAGAGCCCGCCTGTGCTCCTGCGTCGCGGCCTCCTCGTAGAGGAAGATCGGCACGCCCAGCTCCTCGGCGGCGCGGCGGCCGAACTCCTTCGCGCAGGCGACGCAGTCCTCCATCGTCACGCCCGAGACGGGCACGAAAGGGCAGACGTCGAGAGCGCCCATGCGCGGGTGCTCCCCCGCGTGGCGCCGCATGTCGATCCGCTCGCGGGCGACCCGCGCGGCGGCCAGCGCGCCCTCGACCACCGCCGAGGGCGAGCCCACGAAGGTGTAGACGGTGCGGTTGGTGGACTGGCCGGGATCGACGTCGAGCAGCGTGCAGCCCTCGCTGCGGCGGATGGCGTCGGCGATCGCCTCGATCACGGAGCGATCCCGGCCCTCGGAGAAGTTCGGCACGCACTCGACGAGCTGGCGCATGCGGGGTTTGTAGTCCGCGGCCCGCCCGCGGTCAAGTTTCCTGGAGCCGACGGACGCTTCCGACCACCGCCCGGTCTGGGCGGAGCTGGTGATCGAGTGAGCCGCGCTCAGCCGGTGACGGGCGCGCGGAAGCCGAACACGACGTAGGCCCTCGACGCCACCGGCCGGCCCGCCTGCAACGCGGGCGTGAAGCGCCAGCCGCGCGCCGCCTCGAGCGCCGCGCCGTCGAAGCCGCTGCTCGCCCCGACGACCCGCGTCGAAACGACACCGCCATCCTCGCCCACCTCGATCTCGACCAGCACCTGGGCGTCGCCCATCGCGTTCGGCGGATAGGGCGGCACCGCGACCGAGCGCGGCACCGGCGCGGCGCCGCCGCCGGCCGGCGGGGCCGCCGGGGGAGTCGGCGCGGGGAACAGCAGCGCGGCCGGCCGGTAGAGGCCCGCCACCAGCACGTGGCCGAGGGCGGCGACGCCGCCCTCGCGCGCGGCCTCGAAGCTCCAGCCGGCGATCGCCTGCTCGAGCGGCCCCGAGAAGGGCTCGAGCTGGCGCAACGGACGCACGTTCGCGACGGCGCCGCGCGCGTCCACCGTGACGTCGTAGGCGACGAGGCCCGCGGCCCGCGCCCCGTAGGGCGGGGCGGGGACGTCCCCGCGGACGAGCCGCGCCGGCTCGCCCGCCGCGGCCAGAAGGCCGAGGGCGATCAGCATCAGGGCGTGCATCGCGCTACTCCTTCTCGGGCTTCGGCGGGTACGGCTCGAGCACCTTGCGGGCCGCCTCCTGGATCTGCTCCTCGCGCTCGGCGACCGAGCGCAGGACGGAGCTCCCCGCGCCGCGCCAGACGACGTCCTTGCTCTTGCCTTCCCACAGCTCCAGCACCAGCGTGCCGATCTCGATCTTGCCCACGTCGATCTTGAAGACGGGGCTCGACGGCTGCCAGACGGACTCGCCACGGGACGGCGTCGAGCCCATCGCGCACCTCCGAGGCGGGCCCTGCGAGAGGCCCATTCGCGATTGTAGGCCGGCCTGGGCCCGGGGCCGCGCTCAGTCCAGCGTGGCGAGCTGCCGGATGCCGCGCTGGAGCCGGCGCTGCGCCGACAGCGCCTTCACGAAGTCGGACTCGCGCACTCCACCCTTGGCGCGGATCACCTCGACGGCCGCGCGCCGCTCGGCGGCGCTCCAGGTCTCGAGGTCCGGCAGCAGCGCGAGCAGCGGGCTCCAACGCTGCCACCACAGCCGCTCGCCGGCGCTCCAGCCCGCGAAGGACCGCAAGCCGAGCCGCCGCGCGCCTTCGCGCGAGCACTCGCGCAGGCCGCGTTCGCGGTCGCTGCCCCAGCGCTCGGCCAGCAGGCGGGCGACGCGCAGGCCGGTTTCGCCGGGGGAGAGCTCGCCGAGCGTCGTGGCCGACGGCGCACCGGGGGAGAAGTGCAGGTGCGCCGAAGCGAGCCGCCCGAGCGTCGCCGCGTCCGAGCGGTGGCGCGGGTCCACCTTCATCCTCGCGAGCTCGCCTCGCAGCACGCGCTTCACCTCGGGGTCGCGCGGACGGAAGCCGAGCTTGTAGTAGAACCACCAGGCGCCCGAGCGCAGGCCCTCGGTGTTGCCGAGGCCGCCCAGCTGGTAGGGGTCGATCGAGAAGGTGCGCGCGCCGAAGAGCCGCCGCGTCATCGCCAGCACCCGCGCGAGCACGTGCGCCGCCTCGGCGCCGCGGAAGGTCTCGAAGACGTTGTAGGCGATCTCGGCCGAGCCGAAGAGCGCGGCCGTCAGCACGTAGCCGATCGGCACGCCGTTCTTCAGCGTCAGGAAGCCGTAGACCGACTCGAGCAACAGCCGCCGCTCGGGCCGCGCGCCGAAGCAGGCGAAGCTCAGCCCGTCGCCGCAGTCCACCAGGCGCACGTCGCGCGCATCGGCGTTCGAGAAGACGTCGAGGTCGCGGCTGCGCGTGACCATCGACTCGTGCGCCAGATCGATCAGCCTCTGCGCCAGCTCGGGCCGCGCCACGTGGACCCGCAGCCGGACGCGTGCGGCTTCGCGCGCGAGGTCGGGCCGGCCCGTCGCCAGCGGGGCGGTCTGGAACGCGGTCCGAGCGAGCGGCACGAACGCCCGCGTGCGCGACGGCGTGTCGTCGCCCGGCCGCAGCCGCAGAGCCGGGTCGTGCCGATCGTAGAGCGCCTCGCGCAGCGAGTCCTCGGCGGCGAGCGCCTCGAAGCGGCGCACCAGGAAGGCGGCGTCGGTCTCGCCGGGCGCGCGCAGCTTCTCGAGCCAGTCGCGCGGCGAGAGCGCCAGCTCGTCGAGCGCGGGCGTCTCGGAGTAGGAGACCAGGAACGGCAGGATCTTCTCGAGCTCGCGCTTGCGGGTGAAGCGCGCCCAGTCGACGCGCAGCCGCTCCGGCCAGCGCCGGCAGAGCCAGCGCGCCATCGGCCAGAAGAAGCGGAAGCGGATCTCGGTGCCGGCGATGCCGCTGTCCTCGAGCGCGCGCCGCTTTCGGCGCAGGTCCGCCCGGCGGCCGAAGGCGCCGAGCTGCCTCTCCACCTCGGCCAGCAGCTCCACGTCGTCCGGGTAGGCGCGCGCGAAGCAGAGCAGCTCGTGGTAGTCGGAAACGTCGCGGGCGCTCGCCAGCCGGATCCGCCGCAGGGCGCGCAGCAGCTCGAAGCGGCGCGCGCGCGCCTCGGGGTCGAAGCGCAGGCGCAGGGCCTGCAGCTCGCTTAGCCGGGCATTGGCCATGGGCCCGCCGACTGTATGCCAGAATCCCCGGACCGCGCGAGCCGCCGGGTGTCCTTCCAGGAAGCGCGCGCCCGTCTCGAAGGAGCGCCGATGCCGAAGCCCAGAGCGTCCAAGCAGCGCCGCGAGCGACTCGAGGAGTTCCTGAAGCCGTACCGCATCACGAGCGGCAAGGGCTTCCGTCTGTCGAAGATCAAGCCCGGGGACAGCCGCGGCGTGAAGTCGAAGCAGGAGGCCGAGAAGCACCTGCGCCGCGGCATCGAGATCCTGGCCGAGCAGCAGGACAAGCTCTACGCGCAGGACCAGTGGGGCGTGCTGCTGGTGTTCCAGGCGATGGACGCGGCCGGCAAGGACGGCGCCATCAAGCACGTGATGTCGGGGATCAACCCCCAGGGCTGCCAGGTCTACTCGTTCAAGGGGCCGTCCTCCGAGGAGCTCGACCACGACTTCCTCTGGCGCACGAACCGGGCGCTGCCCGAGCGCGGGCGGATCGGCATCTTCAACCGCTCCTACTACGAGGAAGTGCTGGTGGTGCGGGTGCACCAGGACATCCTCATGAAGCAGAAGCTGCCGCGGAAGCTGATCAGCAGGAGGATCTGGAAGGAGCGCTTCGAGGACATCCGCGCCTTCGAGCGCTACCTGGCGCGGCAGGGATACCTGATCCTGAAGTTCTTTCTGTACGTCTCGAAGGGCGCGCAGAAGGAGCGCTTTCTGGAGCGGCTCGAGCGGCCCGAGAAGAACTGGAAGTTCTCGCTGGCCGACGCGCGCGAGCGCGGATACTGGGACGCGTACATGAAGGCCTACGAGGAGCTGATCCGCGGGACGGCGGCGCCGCACGCGCCGTGGTACGTGGTGCCCGCCGACAAGAAGTGGTTCTCGCGGATGGTGGTGGCGGCCGCGATCGACGCGGCCATCGGCAAGCTGAAGCTGGCCTACCCCGAGGTGGACGCGGCGAAGCAGAAGGAGCTGAGGGCCGCGCGGGCGGCGTTGGCGGCGAAGAGGGGGTAGGCGCCACGGCGGGGCAGTCGGCTCAACGGACGTGAACGTGAACGGCAACGTAAACGATGAACGGAACGGGGCGGGGCCGGCTACGGACGTGAACGTTAACGAACAACGTGAACGTGCACGTGGAGCTTGCGCTCTGAGGACGCCCTGACGGCTGCGCTGCACGCGCCGCGCCGCCGCACGCGCGCAGCCGGCGAACCGATCGGCCTTCGCGCGGCGTCACGGGGCGTGCCTGGTGCTTGCGCCGGGCGTCGCCGGCCTTGCTGTGACCCTCGTTCCGCTCGGGCCGGCCTCCACCTTCGTGAGAGGCCGGCCCTCGCCGGCCCGAACGGAGGTGACAGGTGGCCCAGCCCGATGCCGGTCGCGCAGCCGGCCTCGCTTTCGGCGGCGTGTCCGCCGCTCTCGCCGGCCCGACCTCGGCACCCGCGCAAGACCGCGAGCCGCAGCCCGACGCCTGGCTCGAACACGACCGGCTCGACGCGTATCGCGTCTCGCTCGAGTTCCAGCAGGTCGCCGCGCGCCTTTGCCGAGGCAAGGGCCTCGGCGCTCTGCGCGACCAGCTCGACCGTGCTTCTGTCAGCATCTGCCTGAACACGGCGGAGGGCGCGGGCCGCTCGTCCGCAGCCGAGAAGGCCCACTTCTTCTCGATCGCGCGCGGGTCGGCCACCGAATCCGCGGCCGCGCTCGACCTGCTCCTGGCTCGCGGCCTCGTCAGCCCTGTCGACCACCGCCGCGCGCGGTCCCTGCTGATCCGCATCGTCTCGATGCTGGTTGGCCTGATGCGGCGGTTCTCGGTGGCGAACGATGACCGGCGTTGATGTATCGTTTCGACGCAGCCCAGCGGGCCTAACGGCGCTACACTGTTTGGCCAAGTCCTTCGGTCGATCTGGAGAGCTCGCCGATGACGCATCCCCGCAGAGGCTTCCAGGGTCGCTCGCAGCGCTAATGGACTATCTTGTCAGCCGACTCACTTGTTCGACGTACAGGAACGGAAGGCCGGGAAGCAGAGCCTAACGGCGGCAGTCTGGCTCTGAGACAGGAACAAGCACGGGCGACCACGGTTGGTTGTCCGCAGCTCCCGAGGCCCGGCCAGCACGCGAGCCGGGCTGTCCTGACCCGGGGTCACCTTGGCGCTCGAGGCGCGGCGCACATGGCCGTGGAGTTCAGCACTCCTGACGTGCGTGTGCCCGGCTCGCGTGGCTCTGCTGGCTGGGCCCAGGCCGGGTCTCGGGGGCGCTGCCAACGGCGAATCAGAACTCTAGCCAACAAGCCGACGGGTGTCTTAGGCTCTCTCGCATGCGGGAGCGGCCGTGCCCGTCCGGGCGCCTGACGTCGAACGATGCGTTGAAGCGGACGAGGCCCGTTGTAGCACGGTCGGCTGGGGAGCCTCGCCGCTTAACGCAGTGTTAGGCGGACCAGAATGGCGATATGAGCCTTAGCGCAAGCGTTGTGATGGTGAGGGCTGACGCGATGGCGAACATCCGCCCGATCCTCGAGTTGTTCGAGGGCCGACCGGTTGAAGCCGAGTCTGTGATCGGATGGAACGCTGTCTTGGAAGCTCTTCGCTACCCCCGACCCGGCAAGCCGCGTGAGATCGTGCACAAGGCGGCAACGCTCTGCGGGGCGTGGACGGTCATCCTCGACCCCGAAATGTTGATGATGACCAAGGAGGCGGCGTGCGCAGCCTTGGCGGCACAATACCGCGCGCCGGTGTTCGGCATGATGTGCCAGGGGACATCAGGCACCTATGCCTTCTCGCTGTACGACCCCGATCTGCGCAGAGCCTACTGGATAGGTGATGGAGAGGTGTTTGATAACCGTGGTGCGCCGCTGCCACAAGAGGCCGGCGTCGACCTCGCTAGCCTGTTTGAGGATGGAGTACTCGAGATCATGAAGCGAGTCGGGATGGACTACCGGGACCTCGAGAAAGCCAATGCGTTCGAGGTATGGTCTCTCGACGAGTCCCACCTGATTCCATCGCCGACGCCGGGGCTGACCAAGCTGAAGCGCCCATGGTGGAGGATCTGGGGGGCCGCCTAACAAGGAGATGAAGCTGACGAAGCCTGGTCAACTTCGGAGCTTCGCAGCTTATCTCCAGTGTTCTGCGGACCCACGGGGCTTGCGCGGCGAGGCGGACTGACGTGGGGACGGAACGGGAATGCTCCGAGGGTTTGTCAGACCGGGATGAGAAGCCGCCCAACGTCCTGCTAGACGTGCTGATCATCGCGAGCTCCGTCGCCTTCTTCTCAGTTCTCCCATGGGAGGCGTCCCAAGTCAGAACTCATCCAGCAGCGGGCGACGACAACACGATTCGGGGGGCCGTGGCGTTCGGATACGCTGCCACTGTTTTTGCACTAGCTGCTCGATACCCCAGCAAGTCCTACATCTTCGCCATCCTCACGCTGAGGCAAGGAGTGGCACCGTCGATGGCCTTCGTGTTCGGATCAGCGGCGATCTGGCTCCTTCTCGTATGGCTCGGACTGGCGTAGCGTGGAGCATCTTTTCAGGGGCCGCAGAACAAGCGCATGAAGCTGACGAAGCGCGCGTGTCTTGCAGGTGGGCCCGCCTTGGCGCGCCGACCGCGGGCCATCTTCATCGAGTCGCGCTTCGCAGCTTATGCGCAGTGTTCGGCGTACGGGAACGGAAGGCTGGGAAGCAGAGCCAAGAACGGCGGCAGCCGGCTCTGAGACAGGGGCAACAACGGACTCCCGGCTCGCGGGGCATGGCCGCGTCGCGTATGGCAAATCTCGAGGCCCTGCCAGCGCCGCGCCCCTAATCTTGTTACCCGCGTTGCGGGGTTGCGTTCGAGGTCGCCGGAGGCGTCGTCGTCGCGCCCAGTAGCCTCTGCGTCACCTGACCGGCTCTACGGAGCGCTGGCCGGGCCATCCTGGCCTTGCGGGGCTCCACGCAACGGCGAATCGGCACTACCCAACCCAACGCCGCGTGGTCTACGCTCTCTTGCATGAAGGGACGGCCCTGCATGCCCGGGCGCCCGACGCCGAACGAGGCGTTGCAGCTGACGAAACGTGTTCCAGGTGGGCCCGCTTCGCGGGCCAGCGTCATTGAGTCACGTTTCGCAGCTGAACGCCGGTGTTAGGCACCTTCTAAGGGGGAGCGGTGCAGGCGGGGGAACGTTACTGGGCAGTTGTCGCCCCGCATTGGGAGCGAGTGACCATCTACGATGGCCCAGAGGAGTTCCTCCGACAGTATGAGCGAACGCCTGAAGCCGCACGCACGCTGCTAGCCGCGCACTGGTGCCAGTCTGAAGTGTGTAACGGCGGTTTCCACCAGCTCTTCTCGAATCCAACAGGTGTCCTCGCTCCCGAAGCGGCAGCTGGGTTCCAGGCCATCGGGCTCGTCAACCTCGCCGAGGTTGTTCGCCACGCAATGGACTTCTTCGAGTCGGGCTATCCGCGCGATCAGGAGGTGCGGGGCGCCGTCCTCGACGAGTACGCTGAGCGAAACGGGGAGGCGTGGGACCCCTTCGAGGCCCTCAACGACCGATTCTTCGGCCTGGTTGCGAAAGAGCAAGGAGGCTGGGAGGTCGCCGCCGATGCATATGCTGCGAGGCACGGTGCCTAACAATGCGTTCGAGCTGACGAAGTGCGCGCAGTCAGCGAACCGCGCCCTTCGCAGCTCAACGCAGTGTTCGACAGACGCCGACGCGTTGGAGCTGGAGCCCTGAGCAGGCTGGCGGTTCTGTGTCTTCCGGCAGTGCTCAGCGCCTGCGCCACACACACGTGGTATAGGCGTGCTCCGGAAGCTGAACGCTCAGCACATCTTGCTCATGCTGCTGTTCGCGAGGGTATGACTCTGGTCGAAGTCGTACAGTCAATGGTCGAAGTCCGCAGCATGGGGCAGGACGCATCGCTCGTGTTTAGCTGCCCTGAGTCGCGCGTCTGGATTGTGCTTCACGCTGGGGAAGAGCTTGCTCGCATGGGCTCGAGGCGCGTCTACGCCGCAGGTTTCGCGTCGATCCAGGTTGAGGACTTCAAAAAGCAGAGTTTCAGCAGCTGGGGCTTCCAGCGCCAGGGAGAGTTCGTGTCGGCGGTGCGCACTCGAGAATCTGAGTTGCTCGCTTGCGATCGAGCGTCGCTTGCTTTCAACGCAGTACCGGAAGGTGGCTGTGGGCACGACGCGTTAGACCTTGTTTTCGCGCCAGGCGGGCGGTTGAGTTCAATCGGATCCGTACGGGGTAGCACCTGCGAGCGGTAGGCTCTTGCATGCGCTGTCGAACAATCGGATGAAGCTGACGAAGCTGACGGCGCTTCCGGCGGCCTCGCCCGGTAACGGAGCAGGGGCTTCGGCCGCCTCATGCTCGCCGCACTCTAGGCAACATCCGGCGGCATCGTGAACGACTCGCGTGTTGGCAACGAAGACTCCCAGGTCCCGGGAACTACTTACCCGAGCGACCTCCACAAGGACACCACGGCCGACAAGGTGTTTCGGTTCGGGTGTGGAGTAATCGTGGGGGGCCTCGTCACGGTGTCGGGGCTGGTGGCCTACAGCATGCCGGGCGTCGCTCTGGTGACGCTCGCATCCCCTCCGGGTGGGGAGGTGATTCTCCTCGTGGGTGTGCCCCTCGCGGTAGGCGTGGCGGCTCTCCTGGGTGGCAACAGGCTGATCGAGAGTTGTCTCGAGTGGCTTCGCAAGCTCGTGTAGTCTTGGAAATGGCACCGATACGAACCCGATCGCACGGCCGCCGTCGTCATTGAGTCGCGTTTTCTCGGCCGGACGCCGGTGTTGGACCGACAATCGGTACAGGTACTACGCCGAGGCTGGAGGCGAAGGTGTCGGGCAAGGTAAGCCGTATCAGCCGTCGCGCTGTACTCATTGGCAGCGGGACCACGCTCGCTGGCGTTGCAGCGGCGGCTGCCGGAAAGCCGGCCAGCGTGGTCTACGCGGTGAACCTCGTGCTCGCACCCGGAGCGGAGCCGGACGAGTTCAGTTGCCGAGTCGTTTCCCAGTCATCCGAGTCGGGAGGGGTGCAGGAGGTGCAGGGGTCCGTCCGGTGTGGGCGCTCGACCACGTTGCGAACGACCGACGTGCGGGCGGATGGCAGCAGGATCGAGGCAATCGTGGAGGTCTCTGCAGACGCGAGTGGGCAGCACGCTCGCGCAACGACGCAGGTGATCGATCGCGGTAGCGTCGTGCGGTTCAAGCACTCGACGATCGACCTGCCACGCCGGTAGATTCGCGGGCGAGGAGCGGTCCAACAAGGGGATGAACCTGACGAGGTCCGAGCTGGCAACCCATACCGCGGCCGCCGCAGGTTATCCCCAGTGTTCTTCGACGCGTCTCTGACCGCGATCGAGCCGGCACGCAGAGCAGTTGTGGAGCTACTGGATGGTGGCAGCCCGAAGGAAGAGGGCAGTACCGCCCGCACAGTCAGCCGATACGAGCTCGTCTGGAATGCCCCAGCGTGGGAGATTGGGGCGACCACATCGGAGTCGGCAGGGCCGGATGACGATGGGATGCAGGGGGCGAGGCCGGCGCAAGCGACGGAGCCTCGCCGCTGACCTCACGACTCGATTAGGTAGAGTGGGAGACGACGATGCGGGCTCTTCCGCAAGTTCCAGCGGCCTTCGTCTCGGTGGCGCTCGCGATTGTGCCTGCCGATGCGTTCGCCGCAAGCAGCCCCCTGCCAGCTCTGAGCTCACCCTCGGCTGACGACACCGCCAGGCCCGCTGCGCCTGCCTGCCCTGTTACGAAACCCAACGGGCGCGGTCTTCCGGGGGCCGAGCGCCCGCAGGGCAATCACGGAGACGGCTCGGGGCTGGCCACGTCTCTCTGGTCGAACGGAACCCTCACATTCAAGCTGGGCGGCCCTGGCTGTGTCGCCACGGATGGCTCACTCCTGATGAAGTGGCCGTGGTGGCGCGGTGTTCGCGGCTCACTTACCGTGCGGGGCCGGAGCCTCGACGGCGCATCGGGAGCGGTGAGGGCGGCGACCCTGCCGTACGGTGACATGGGCTTCCAACCGAGTGCACTCGTCTTTCCTGGTCCCGGGTGCTGGGAGGTGATCGGGCAGGTGGCTGAGGTGAGCCTTTCCTTCGTCGTTCTTGTGGAGAAGGTCGCCGAGGGCCCCGCATCGCCGTGTGAAGCCCTGTTCCCGCGCGCTGCGTTGCAGGCCATTCGCTAGGAGGGCGAGCACGTCGCCCGACAAGGGGAATCACCTGACAAGATCCGCGCCGGCAACGAACCGCGGCCCTCGCAGGTGATCCCCCGGCGTCAGCTCGACGCTCCCGGGTCTCCGACTGTCGAACAAGCGTATGCCGCTGACGAAGCGCGGGCATCATCTGGAAGGTGGGGCCGCTTCGCGGCCGGCGTAATCGAGTCGCGCTTCGCAGCTGATCAGATAGCGCGGGAGGGTGGGATGGTTCGATGGGCGATTGCGGTTGTTCTTGTTGCGTGGGGGCTGCCAGCGGCGGCTCAGGACGCCGCGAGCGAGGCTGCCCGCGCCAACCTGCTGCAGGTGGACACCGAGTGGGCAGTGCAGGCTGGGAGTGGCAAGGACGTCGAGCGCATCGTGTCCTTCTGGACAGACGACGCAACCATCTACCCTCCGCATGAGGCTCCGATAGTCGGGAAGGCCGCCATTCGCGCGTACGTCAGCGAGAGCCTCAAGATCCCGGGGTTCTCGATCAGCTGGAAGCCGATGCAGGCAGTCGTCTCCGCATCAGGGGACCTGGGCTTCACCACCGGAACGAACTCATTCACCTTCCCGGACAGTCAAGGTCAGCTCTCGACCGCGCGCGGCCGTTACGTCGCGGTCTGGCGCAGGGCTCGAGGTGGGACCTGGCAGTGTGTGGTGGATTTCTGGAACGAGGCCCCTGCTGGCTCGGGTGCCGAGCCAAAGTAGGACTGGAGCTGACGAAGCCGGCGAAAGCGCGGGAGCTTCGCAGCTCGAGCCGGTGTTGGGCGGACGTTTTCGAAAGGAGCGCAGAACAGCGTGAATAACTCGAGTCTGGCAACTGATACCGCGGTGGAAATCATTTCGATGGAGCGTGCCGCCCTCGACCGCTGGGGGAAAGGTGACCCGTCCGGCTTCCTGGAGATCTCGGCACCAGACGTCGTGTACTTCGACCCATTCCTCGACCATCGCATCGATGGCTGGGACGCGCTCGCGGCGCACTACGAACCGGTGCGGGGCAAGGTCGACATCTCGCGGTACGAGATGGACAACGCCAACGTACAGTTCGCCGGGGATGCGGCAGTCCTCACGTTCAACTTCGTCTCCTACGGCGGGACCGAGGATGCCTTCCGATGGAACTGTACGGAGGTGTATCGCCGATCGGAGGGTAAGTGGGCGATCATCCAAACACATTGGGCATTCACCCGAGGAGAACGACCTGCGGCCTAGAGCACGGCGCCGCACAGCAAGGGCATCACCTCCGTCACTTCGACGCGCGATCGCAGCAGCTTGAGCGTCGCGAGGCCGTGATGGGGCGGGGGAGGCAGCGTGGCAAGGGCAGTCGCTTCAGCTATCAGATCCCGGCGGGATGACGGTGGAAGATCTCGCGAGGCGGCTGAGGCGGACATGACGGTCCTGGTCCGGGCGATCACGTACGCCGCGCTCTTCATTGGTTTCGTGCTCGTGTTCCTGCCCGCGCAGGTGCTGTCAGCGGCCGGCGTCTCAGGGCCTGCACAGGTCGGAGCATCCCAGCTTGCGGGCATGGCGCTTGGCGCGGTCGGGGCGGCGGTCGCGATCTGGTGCGTGCTCGGCTTCGCCGTCCTCGGGCGCGGGACTCCCGCGCCGTTCGACCCCCCGCGGCGGCTGGTGGTCCGTGGGCCATACGGATACGTGCGCAATCCGATGTATCTCGGAGCGGGGTCCGCCCTCGCGGGCGCCGCGCTCTTCTACGAAACTGGCGCCTTGTGGGCCTACGCAGTCGGGTTCCTGGCGCTGACGCACCTCTTCGTCGTTCTGTACGAGGAGCCGGCGCTGCGGCGGACCTTCGGCGACGACTACCGGAGCTACTGCCGGCAGGTGCGCCGTTGGTGGCCGACGCCACCAGAGCGACGCGGCTGATGCGCGTGACGCTTCTCCAGATCAAGGTCGTCCACACCTTCGCCTTCTTCGTTCTCAGCGGCTGCGTGCTGCTGGTGATGTACTCGGGTGTCTCCGGCAGGCTTGGCGCCTGGACCTGGGTGGGCGCCATCCTGATCGTCCTCGAGGGAATCGCTCTCGCGGCGTGCGGCGGCAGGTGCCCCCTCACCGTGCTCGCCGAGCGACAGGGTGCGATCCAGCCCGGCGTAGCGGACATCTTCCTTCCGAAGTGGTTCGCCGATCGCATCTTCCCCATCTGTGGCACCACGTTTCTGGTCGGGTGCATACTCGTGGCCTGGCGCGCGGTGGCTTCCTGAGTCCCCGCGCCCGAGGGGCGGCCTGCGAGAGCGGGGAAGCATGAGCGACGACGCCGGGTACATTCGACGGACGATCGAGCTGGCGAGAGGACGGGGGTCGTCGGTCCCGTCCTCGTGGAGGAAGGCCGGCAGGTCCATCTGGGTTTCTGGCACGTCAACGCTGAGGAACACGTGCCAGTGAGCCTCCGGCCGGCGGTTGACGCCGATCGGCCGGGTATCTGCGCGGTCCACGTGGCGGCGATTCGCGGAACGTGCTCGCGTGCCTACACTGCCGAGCAGATCTCCTCGTGGGCTGGCCTGCTCTCGCCGGACAGCTACACGGGCGTCCTGCGGGAGCGGGTGATGCTGGTGGCCACGGACGGGGACGAGGTCGTGGGGTTCGGCCAACTGAACGCCGAGACCGGAGAGGTGGATGCCGTGTACGTGCTGCCCGAGCGCCAGGGCGAGGGCATCGGGCGCGCGCTGCTCTCCGAGCTCGAGCGGCAGGCGCGCGATCGCGGGGTCGCGCGGCTCGAGTTGTCGGCGACGCTGAACGCGACGGCCTTCTACGAGCGGGCCGGCTACGCGCGGCAAACCGCTGCTCTCCACCGCCTACCCACGGGAGTCGATCTCCAGTGCATTCGCATGAGCAGGAGAATCGGGTTGCTGGACCGAAGCTGAGTGACGACGCCACGTACATAGGGCTGGTATTCGCGCTTGCGCGGCACGGCAGCGCGGCAATCCAAGGAGACCACAAGCCGTGAGTCCGAATGGCCAAGTTGACCGCAAAGCCCTGATCCGCCAGTACAAGGAGACTCGTCGCCCGATGGGCGTGTTCCGCGTCCACAACACCGTGTCCGACAAGTCGTTCGTCGGCTCGAGTCGGGATCTGCCTTCGGTTCTCAACCGCGAGCGCTTCTGGCTCAATGGCGGTGGCCATCCGAACCGTGCCCTCCAGGAGGACTGGAACCGCCACGGACCCGGCGCTTTCGTCTTCGAGACTCTCGACACGCTGAGCCCTGGCGAACGCTCGGATAGCGAACTCGCTGACGACCTCGCCCTGCTCGAGCGACTCTGGCTCGAGAAGCTCACGCCCTACGGCGATAGGGGCTACAACCCTCCGTCCGCAGCGGACTCGCCTGCTAGCAGGCGCCAGGAATGAGACGGCCGCGCAACGATGAGCGCCGAGTGGAGGGCCGACAACTGCCATGAAACGCGTGCCGATGCTCTGGGTCGCCTGGTTCAGCTTCGCCCTCGCGTGGGTACTCCCAGTCCACAAGGAAGGTGTCACGCTTCCCGAGGGCCTGCCCGGATGGCAGGCCTTCCGCGTCGCCGCCGGCGCCGTGTGGCCCTATGAGGGTGTCGACTACGACTCGTGGTGGGGCGGGGCCCTCGGGTCGCTGAGCGCGGCAACCAACGTCGTGATGCTCGGCTCGTTGGGGGCGAGGCGGCGAAGGCAGGCCGTCCGCCGCGCGCTGGGCATCGTTGCCCTCGCAGCATTCGTCGTGAATGCGCAGTGGCTCTTCCTGAACACTGAATGGGTGGATCTGCGAGCCGGGTATTACCTCTGGTGGCTTTCCTTTCTGGCAGTGGGCTGTGCTCTGTTCAGGGCTGCCGTGGCCGCGCCAGCGGCGTCTCTCCGCGGTGCCGCACAGCAGGGTGGCTGAGAGGGAGGCGTTGGGTTCCCTGGACGAGCTCGCGCTCTGCGTCGTCAAGTCCCGGCGCGGCACCGGGACGGGCTTCGCGTTCCTTCGGCCTGGATGGATCGTCACGGCGAAGCACGTCGTCGCGGGTCAGCCGCCAGCGGAGCCCATCCGCCTTCTCTTCCGGCAGGGCCTCTCGTTGCCTGGCCGAGTGCTCCTTTCGCATCCGCAGGTCGACCTCGCGGTGTTGGAGCTCCTGGCCGACGATCATCGACTAGCGCCATTCCTGCCGGCTGAGCGGGCGCCCGCCGACGGAGATCTCCTGTGTGTTGGGTTGAAGCCCGCCGTCAGCGACGGCGAGCCCGAGCACACGACCTTCGTCCTTCGTGTCGAGTCGTACGAGCGCTCAGTCCGCCAGCGTGACGGCTACGAGGAGGTCCTCTACATCTTCCCGGCGCCGGATGGCGAACAGGGGAGTTCCGGGGCGCCGCTCCTTGCTCCGGGCGGCGGCGTCCTCGGCGTCGTCGTCGACGGCATCAGGCTCGATGGGCAGCGCGTGACGAGGGCGACCGGCATCGTCGCGCTGCTCGATCACCTGGAACGCATCGGTGAAGACGTGAACGAAAGCGTGAACGTGAACGCGAACGTGAACGCGAACGTGAACGACAGGGTGAATGACGGGGGGCGTTGGGGGAGCGGGAGCCAGGATGGACGCGCGGGTCGTGACCGGCGGACGTGATCTGGACGAGATCCGTTCGCTGTTCGAGGAGTACGCGGAGTGGGTGGCGGTCGACCTCTCGTTCCAGGGGTTCGCGCAGGAGCTCGCGGGACTTCCTGGAGACTACGTCGCCCCACAGGGCACGCTGCTCCTGTGCGCGGTGGACGGAGCCGCCGCCGGCTGCATCGCGGTTCACAGATGGCAGGCGAAGACGTGCGAGATGAAGCGCCTCTACGTGCGACCGAGGTTTCAGGGGCTCGGGTGCGGGCGGTTTCTGGTCGAGCGCGCGATCTCGTGGGCCGTCGAAGCGGGCTACGGGCGCATGGTTCTGGACACGCTGCCGTCCATGGCCGCGGCTCAGGGTCTCTATGAGCGGGCCGGGTTCCGCGACATCCCGCCCTATCGGTCGAACCCGGTCCCGGGCGCGCGGTTCATGGCCCTGGAGCTGCACGAGGGCGCGTGAGGAGAGCCGGGAAAAGGAGCAGAGCATGGATCTCGGGGCGTTCTCGGTCAGCCTGGCGGTGAAGGACCTCGCGGCTTCGAGGGCCTTCTACGAGAAGTTCGGGTTCGAGGCCTTCGCCGGGGATGCCGCGCAGAACTGGCTGATCCTCAAGAACGGCGGGTGCGTCATCGGGCTATTCCAAGGGATGTTCGAGAGGAACATCCTCACCTTCAATCCCGGCTGGGACAGCAGCGCGCAGAAGCTCGCAAAGTTCACCGACGTTCGCGAGCTGCAGCGCCGGCTCGAGGCCCAGGGGGTGCGCTTCCAGCAGCAGGCGGACGAGAGCACCACGGGGCCGGCCAGCTTCGTCGCCGTCGACCCGGACGGGAATCCGATCCTGGTCGACCAGCACGTGTGAATCAGCGGCGGCGGGCGACGGACGTGAACGTCGACGTCCACGTGAACGTGAACGTCCGGCCCGTCGACGTTCGCGTGTTTCGCTCACGTTCACGTCGGTAGCCGACCGCCCGTTCGTCAGCCGAGGTCCTTTTCGAGCTCGTCCACCAGCTCCACGTACTTCTGCATCGCCTGCTCCGGCTTCACGCCCTTGCGGCCGGACCAGGCGTCGAACTTGGCGCGGCCCTTGAGGTCGAGAAGGCCGGGGCGCGAGCCGGAAACGTCGCCCTCGGTCGCCTGCTTGTAGAGCCCGTAGAGGGCCAGGAGCTGGTCGTTCGCCGGCCGCGTCTTCAGCTTCTCGACCCGCGTCTTGGCGGCGGCGAAGCGGTCCTTGATCGGCTTGGGCTTGGCGGCCATTTGTCTTCTCCTCCCGGAGCGCCGTCGGGCTACTGTCCGAGCGCGAAGCCGAGCACCAAGCTCACGACGCACCCTCCGCGCGCGCGGACGCTAGCCGGGCGGGCGGGCGGAAGTCAAGGCGCGCGCCGCGCTGCTCAGGGGCCGACCAAGAGGCCCACAAGCGCCACGGGCCGGCGCCCCGGGTCGAGCCGCGCGCCGAGGCGGCGCAGCGTCGCCGCCCACTCCGGCGCGCGCAGCCGCTCGTCGGGCACGCGCCTCGCGCGCAGGGGACGCTGCGAGAGCGCCGTGGCCCAGTCGGGCCGCGCGCGGCCGCCGGCGTCGAGGGCCACGGCCTCGAAGCGAGGCCCGTCCTTGTACAGCGCGAGCAGGCCCAGGCCGCGCTCGCCGGCCGCCGAAAGCAGCAGCGCGCCGACGCGGCCGAGCGGGCTCTCGTCGAGGTGGGCGAGCACGCCCTCGACGAGAGGGTGGCCCGAGGCGAAGTAGTCGAGGGTCTCGTCGCGCACCGCGTGCTCGCGGTCGAAGCTGCCCAGGAAGCTCGCCCCGCCGCCGACGCCGGGCAGGCTCTCGACGAGCGCCTCGTTCCCCAGCTCGATCGAGAAGACGCGGCTGCCGCGCTGGCGCTCGACGTGCAGGCCGAGCCGTTCGCAAGCGCCGACCACCACGGCCTGATCGAGGCCGTCCAGCTCCGGCGGCACTCGCTTCAGGATCCCCTCCGCCATCTCTGGAAGGTAGCGCTCGCGGTGCAGCTCGCGGTAAGCGGCCTCGCGGATGCGGGTGCGCGCCGCCTGCGCCTCGCGCAGGATCGCCTCGGCGCGGGCCTCGCCGAGGACGCCCTCGGGCGAGAGAGCCGCCGACTCGAGCGCCGCGTACACGCGCGCGAGCTGCGGCTCGAGCCCCGCGATCGGCTCGCGGAAGAGCCCGAGCGGTTCGTACAGGCGCACCACCTCCGCGCCGAGGCCCGCGGGCGGCACGAAGTAGACGATCTCGACCGGCACGGCGCGGCCGATGCGGTCCAGCCGGCCGATCCGCTGCTCGACGACCACCGGGTTCCAGGGCAGGTCGTAGAGCACCAGCCGGTGGCAGAACTCGAAGTTGCGGCCCTCGCCGCCGCACTCGGTGGAGACCAGCAGGCTCGGCCCCTCCGCGCGACGGAACTGCGCGACCTCGATGTCGCGGCGGCCCGGCGACAGCCCCTCGTGGAAGACGCCGCTCGCGAGCTGGGCACGGTGGCTGAGGGCCGTGCGCACGAGATCGAGCGTCTCGCGGTGGGCGACGAAGACGAGCGTCTTCTCGCCCGCGGCCTTCCAGGCCGGCGCGCGCGACGCGAGCCAGGCGAGGCGGGGGTCACCCGCGTCGGCCTTCTCCGCGAGCGCTCGCTGGGCGGCGTCGGACGGGCCCGCGGAGAGCAGCGCCGCGCCGGAGGCGAGCGCTCGCTGCACGCGTTCGCTCTTCTGCCTCCGCTCCGTCGCGAGCCGCGAGGGAGCCTCGCGCACGGCCTGCTCGAGAGCCAGCCGCTCGCGCCAGGCCGCCTCGCCGCCCGCCGGAACCGCGATGCCGACGCGCGGGGGGAAGCCGCCGACGTCCTCGCGCCGCGTCGAGCTGGTGCAAGGGGGCAGCGGCTCGCCGCGCAGGAGTCGCGCGTCCAGAGGCTCGACCTCCGGGAAGTCGTCCGGCCGCAGCAGTTGGAGCAGGCGCAGGAAGCCGTGCGCGTCGTCCTCGAAGGGGATGGCGCTCAGCAGCAGCAGGTGGCGGCCGAGGGCGGCGATCCCGGCGACGGCGCGCCAAGCGGGGTTGCCCGGATGGCCGGGCGGCCGGCGCAGCCGGTGCGCCTCGTCCACCACGAGCAGGTCGATGCCCGCCTCGCGGGCCTGCTCGGAGAGCCGCGGTCGCGCGATCAGCGTTTCGAGCGAGACCACGGCCCGGCGGTGCGCGTCGAACGGGTTGAAGCCCGCGCCGAAGTCGCGCGCGACGTCCGCCAGGCGCTCCTCGTCGAGCAGCACGAAGACCTGGTGGTACTTGCGCCACAGCTCGCCCAGCCACTGCACCGTCAGCGTGTCGGGCGCCACCACCAGGCAGCGCTCGACGCGGCCGGAGCGCACCAGGCGGTTGAGGATCAGGCAGGCCTCGACGGTCTTGCCCAGGCCGACCTCGTCGGCCAGCAGCCAGCGCACCGGATCGCCGCGCGTCGCGCGCTCGGCGACGTGGAGCTGGTGGGGGAAGAGCCGGATGCGGCCGCCGAGGAACGAGCCCAGGCCGTCGGCTTCGCGCAGCGCCGCGAGGTGCAGGGCGTCGAGGCGCAGTGCCAGGTCGGGCAGCGGGTCGAGCTCGCCGCGGCACAGGCGCTCGAGCAGCCCCGCGTCGAGCTCGAGCGGCCACAGCTCGGAGACGGCCACCAGGCTGCCGTCGTCGAGGCGGAGCCGGCCGTCCTCTGCCGCCGAGGCGACGCTCGCGACACGGCCGCTCGCAAGCACGCGCACGCGGGCCCCAGGACCGACCTCCACGCGCTCGAGGGCGCTCGAGCCGGCCGCGAGACGGAGGCGCGTGCCGTCTTTCGGGAACTCGACGACCACGTGCCGCGCCTCGACGGCGGCGACGCGGCCGAGACCCAGCTCGGGGTTGTGGCGGTGGCGCAGCACGTCGCCGGCCCGCCAGGCGGGTGCGGTCACGGCGCTCCGGACCCAGACAGCGGCTCGATCATCACGTACTCGAAGTCGCCCTCGACGTCGCTCACGCCGGGCGCGAGCTTGGCGGGGCCCGCCGGCTCGGCCAGCACGAAGTAGCGGTTGCCGAGGCGCACGAAGCGCTCGCCGGGTCCCGGCGGCGCCTCGACGCCGACCAGCGCGTGCTTCGGCACCAGCACCACGATCGAGCGCGTGCCGAAGCGCCGCCAGCTCGCGCAGAAGGCGAGCGACTTCGAGTCGCAGTCGCCCGCGCCGCGCACCAGCACTTCCGCGGGCGGCCACAGGCCGATCAGCTCGCGGCCCGGCTCGTCCTGCGGCAGCTCGTAGCGCAGCTCCTGGTAGAAGGCGAGCACGATGCCGAGCGCGCGCCGCACGCCGCCGTCCCGCGCCAGCGCGCTCAGCGCGGCCGTGCAGTCGGCCAGCGGCTGCGTCGCGCGCTCCACCACCCCCTGGTGGTCCACTCGCAGGCGGTCGCCGTCGACGCGCAGGCCCCACTGGCGCAGGGCCCGGTCCTCGATGCGGTCGGCCTGCTGCTGGAAGTCGCGCTCGAGGTGCGCGTGCAGCCGCTTCGACTCGCGCACCGCGCGCGCGTGTTCGCCGGCATCGGTGCCCGCGGGCACCTTCCACGACCAGCGCCAGGCCCCGCGGCCGTACGCCTCCGCCTCGAAGTAGGCCTCGAGCGCGCGCTCGCGCACGAGCGCGTCGAGCGCCGCCTGCAGCCGCGCGTTCACTTCCGCCCAGCGCCGCGGGTTCAGGCCGTAGCCCGCGATGGCGGCATCGAGGTCGGCGCGCGCCACGCGGCAGCGGATCTCGCGCGTTTGCCCCGCGTAGTCGACGAAGCGGTAGTCGAGCCGATAGGCGCCGGGTTCCTCGCCGCGCGCGAAGCCGCCGATCGCTCCGACGTTCCGGCGGTAGCGATCCGGCTCCTTGCTGGGCTTCGGCTCCGGCCCGGGCGTCACTCCCGGCCGCGGCGGCTGGTCGGGGCCGGGCGCCGGCAGCACCTCGGGCGCGGGTTCCTCGCGCGTCGCGATCACGACGCCGATCACGCCGAGCGCCACGATGCCGGCGATCGACAGGCCGAGCACGCCGAGGCAGCCGAGAACGGCGGCGGTGCCCGGCTTCACCGCAGGCGCAGCACGCCGGAGCGGCCGTACGGGATCAGCGAGCGCGCGAGGTCTTCCATGCCCTCGTTCAGCACGAGGGTGACCGCGAGCAGCGCGAAGGCGAAGAAGATCGCGACGGCCAGGTTGTCGCGCGCGATCTCCTCCCTCTCCTGCAGCGCGCCGGTCAGCCTCGTGAAGAGCCAGCCGGAGATCAGCACCGAGCCGACCGAGACGGCCGCGACGCAGGCGACGAACAGCGAGGCGCGCGCCAGCGCGAGCAGCACGGCGAGGGCGCTGGGCGGCTCCAGGAACAGCTCGCGCAGCACCACCATCACGGGGAACACGGCGTGGCGCATCAGCACGGCCTGCGCCAGCAGGATCGCTCCGAACGCGATCGCGGCCGAGCGGTGGCCCGCGCGCAGCAACTGCTCGCCGTCGCGCGCGAAGAGGCGCGCGTTCAGGCGGAAGGTGACGAAGACGAGGCCGGTCGCCAGCAGCACCGAGACGCCGTAGGCGACGAGGCCGGCCAGGATCGCGCGCGGGTCGAAGGCGGACTCGGGCATGCGGGAGGATACCGCGAGCGGCCCGGCTAGGATTTCGCGGGCGGGCGCCAGCCGCACTGCGCCATCGCCCGGCGCAACTCGCCCGCGAGCCAGCGCGCCTCCGGCAGGCTCAGCACGGGCGAGCCGTTCACGAAGCTGCGCAGGAAGCTGCGGTCGCTGCGCACGAAGCTCACGTACTGGTTGCTCGCGTCGACCTTGCGGATCACCTCGAAGGGCAGCTCGAGCGACCAGGGGCGGAAGATGCGCCGGATGCGCACGCCCTCGGGCCCGACCGTGACGCGCGCGGGGCGGTGTTGCAGGGTGCCGGCGAACATCCACCAGAGAAAGAGGCCCGACAGGAACGCGGCGGCCGGGAAGCCGAACACGATCTCCGCCACGTCCCGCGCCTCGGGCGCCCGATCCGCCACGATCGAGTGCAGGAGCGTGCGCAGCCCCGGGTCCGCCCAGCTCGCCGCCAGCGCCGCCACGAGCGGCGTCAGCGCGAGGAAGATCGCGAGCACCAGCATCAGCGCGAGGCCCACCGGGTACTCGACCGTCAGGCCCACGCCATCGGCCGAGACGCGCGACCACGGCGTCTTGCCGGGCGGCAGCGAGGCTGGCTGGGCCGCCTCGCGCGCGTCGTCCGACGCGTCGATCAGCTGCTCGAGCCCGACTTCGCCTTTCGCCGTGACGGCCTCGAGCCCTCCAACGGTGACCTCCTCGCCGTGGAAACCCGGGTCGGGCGGCCGCCGCCGGCCGCTACGCAGGCCGAACGCGCCGATGACGTCCTCCGGCACCGCGAGCAGCGCGGCCATCTGCGCGACCGCCGCCGCGTCGAGCCCCTTCCAGATGCCAGGCTCGAACAGACCCGCGGACTGGCTGACCGCCGCCATCCCCCGCGCGCCGGCGAGCGAGAGGCGCAGGGGCCGGCCGAGGTTCTCTCGCAGCTCGACGAGCCGGCGCCTGGTGTCCTCCCCGAGGACGGCAGCCGCCTCCTGCGGCGAGGTCGACCAGACCCCGAAGACGTCGTCGAAGCTCGGGTCGAGCGGGACCGGGGACAGGCGGCCGGCCGCGCTCCCCGGCGACTCGCCGGACGGCAGCACGAGGGTCCGGCCGGCGAGCTCGACGTCCAGCTCGAAGCGCACCAGCAGGCCGCGGAAGACGACGACCGTGCGGCTGTTCTTGCCGCCGGTCGAGTAGCTCATGTCGATCTCGGAACAGGAGTACGGCGTCTCTCCGGCGAACCCCTGCACCAGGTCGTCGCCCTTGAAGTTCCCGTTGCGCAGCTCGAAGAGGTCGCTGCGGTCGAACGCCTCGCGCGAGAGGTGCCGATCGGGAAAGTGCCGAGTGCCCGCCGGCCGGGTGGCGCGCAGGATCTCGGCGACCACCTCCTTCTTGAAGCGCGTGCGGTAGTTCACGTGGGCGGTCAACCCGGGCACCACCCCCTTCGCGAAGAAGAGGCCGAGGCAGACGATCGCCAGGGCGCCCAACGCGACGTGGGAGAAGTCGCCGTAGGGCATCCGCAGCAGCCAGACCGGCGGGTCGAAGGCGTTGACCGCCGAGCCGATCGTCATCAGCAGGAGGGCCCCGGCCAGCACGATCCGGCGCTGCAGGGCCTTGCGGCGCGCCTCGAGATCCGCCAGGCGCGGGCGCAGCGTGGACTCGAAGAGAGCGCGCGAGCGGTGGTCGTCCATCGGGGGAACCTCGGGCGGATTCTGCCCTGTTTCGCGGGCCCGCGGGTGCTCCCTCTGGCGAATCCCAGCGAGAGCCCAGCCGGCTCCCAAGCACCGGCCACGGCCGCGGCCCAGATTGGATGGCGTTCGCGCTGCGGCGGAGACGTCCGTTGGCGTCACCGAGGGCGGCGTGACGGGACGGATGTTGGAGGTGAAACATGAGGATGAAGTTCCTCGCGATCGCCCTGGCCCTCCTGGCCCCTGGCGCGCTCACCCTGGCCGGCGAGCTGTCGACCGGCGAGCTGAAGGCCATCGGGGAGGGGCGGGCTCTCTATCTGCGCCATTGCGCCGGCTGTCACGGCACCGCCGTCGCCGGGGCCACGGTGAGCACGAACGGCGCACCGGATCTCACCCAGATCGCCTCCCGAGACGGCCGCTTCAACAAGCTGCATGTGCTCAGCCACATCCGCTTCGGCGACCAGCCGGCATGGGCCGCCCGCGCTCAGGGCGACATGCCGTGCTGGGGTGACGTGCTGCGCGGACGGTACGACACCACCAACGCCCAAGGCGAGTTGAAGATCTGGAAGCTGACCCGCTACCTCGAGTTCGCGCAGGCCCCGCCGACAGCGATCGCCGGACGCTGAACGACCGGGTTCGCGCGCGCCGGCCGGCGCTGCAATGAGGCGGGGTCGCCCCGCGGCAGCGCCGGCCGGACGTGCGAGCCCGTGCCGAGCGCTTCGTTCGTTCGGCTCGCCCCGCTCGGCCCGTTAGGCTCTCTCGGGCGCTCGCGAAAAGACCAAAAAAAGGCGTAGCGATCGCACAGCGGGCGGGAGGATCATCATCGGAAGGCCGTTCTCCAACCGCGTTCCGCCATGGCGCTCGCGACCGCGACGCGCGTCGGTCCATTCGAAGTGGTGTCTCCGCTCGGCGCCGGGGGTATGGGCGAGGTCTATCGCGCGCGCGATCCCCGGCTGGCGCGCGACGTCGCGCTGAAGGTCCTGCCGGAGCGCTTCGCGACGAGCGCGACGCGGCTCGAGCGGCTGCGGCGCGAGGCCAAGATCCTCGCCTCTCTGAATCATCCCCACATCGCGACGCTCTACGGCCTGGAGGAGTCGGACAGCGGGCCGGTGCTGGTGATGGAGCTGGTCGAGGGCGAGACCCTGGCGGCGCGGCTGCGTCGCTCCCCGCCTTCGGTGCCCGAGGCGCTGGAGCTCGCGCGCCAGATCGCGGAGGCGCTCGAATCGGCGCACGAGAAGGGAATCCTGCATCGCGACCTCACGCCCGCGAACGTGCGGCTGACCGAGAAGGGGAGCGTGAAGCTGCTCGATTTCGGCCTGGCGCGCGCGCTCGAAGACGCAGGGAGCACGCCGCCGCCCTCTTACCCGTCCAGCCTTCCGACGGACGCCGCGCCGACTTCGCCGCCGAGCGGAGTCGCCGGGACGCCGCCCTACATGTCGCCAGAGCAAGCGCGGGGCGAGGGGCTGGATCGGCGCACCGACGTCTGGGCCTTCGGCTGCGTCCTGTTCGAGATGCTGAGCGGACGGCGTGCGTTCTCGGGCGAGACCCCGGCGGAGGTCGTGGTCGCGGTGCTCGAGAAGGCGCCGCCGTGGGCCGCGCTGCCGGAGAGCGTGCCGCGAGCCGTGCGGCGGCTGCTCGAGCGCTGCCTGCAGAAGGACCGGGAGAAGCGCCTGCGCGACGTGGGGGACGCGCGCCTGGAGCTCGAGGAGATGCTGCTCGGCTGGCGGCGCGGCGGCCGCCTCGATGACGAGCCTGAGGAGCGCTCGCCCTATCCAGGCCTGCGCTTCTTCTCGGAAGCGGACGCCTCCTGCTTCTTCGGACGCGAAGCCGACGTCGCGGCGCTCTGGCAGCGGATCTCGACGAGGAGCCTGCTCGCGGTGATCGGGCCCTCGGGCGCGGGCAAGACGTCGTTCGTGCGCGCCGGGGTGATCGCGTCGCGGCCGGCGGGCTGGGGCGCGCTCGTGAGCACGCCGGGCTCGCGCCCGTTCGGCGCCCTGGCCCAGGCGCTGGCGCCGCAGCTCGCCGGGAACGCCCAGGCAGTCGCGGACCTGCTGCGGATCGAGGAGCCGGAGGCGGCCCTCGCCGCGGTCTCACGCTGGCGTCGCGACCACGTCCAGGCACTGCTGGTGGTGGACCAGTTCGAAGAGCTGTTCACGTTGAGCGCGGCGGAGGCGCAGGCGCGCTTCGCCGAGCTGCTCGGCCGGATCGCGGCGGAGTGCGACGTCCACGTGCTGATCTGCCTGCGCGACGACTTCCTGATCCGCTGCTCGGAGCACGCCGCGCTGGCACCGGTGTTCACGGAGCTGACACCGCTCACGGCCCTCACTCGCGAGGGCCTTCGGCGCGCCGTGGTCGAGCCCGCGAAGCGCCAGGGCTGCGCGTTCGAGGACGACGCGCTGGCCGAAGAAGTGGTGAGCGCAGTCGAGGGGGTCCGCGGCGCGCTGCCCCTCGTCGCCTTCGCGGTCTCGCGGCTCTGGGAGCGGCGGGACCGCGAGAGGAAGCTGCTGACGCGCGCCGCCTACGGCGAGATCGCCGGGGTCGAGGGGGCGCTCGCACAGCACGCCGAGACCACGCTCGACGAGATCGGTCCCGAACGGCAGGCGCTGGTGCGCGAGCTCTTCCGCAATCTGGTCACGGCTCAAGGCACGCGCGCGGTGATCGACCGCGACGAGCTGCTGTCGGCGTTCCCGGACCGAAACGCCGCGGGGACCGTCCTGACGCAACTCGTGGACGCGCGGCTGCTGACGACCTACGAGATCGAGAGCCAGGACGACGAGACGAGCCGGCACGCGGTCGAGATCGTGCACGAGTCGCTGCTGAAGGCGTGGCCGCGGCTCGTGCGCTGGCAGGCGCAGGACGCCGACGGCGCTTTGCTCCGCGACCAGCTCAAGCAGGCGGCGCACCTGTGGGAGCAGAAAGGCCGGCCGCCGGACCTGCTGTGGAGCAGCACGTCGTACCGGGAGTTCCGGCTCTGGCGCGAGCGCTACACCGGGAGCTTGACCGCGGTCGAGGAGGGCTTCGCCGGCGCGATGGTGGCGCGGGCCACCCGGTTGCAGCGGCTGCGCCGCATCGCCGTCGTGGCGGCGATGTTGGCGCTCGCGGGAGTCTCGCTGACGATCGCGGTGTCCCGCCGCGAAGCCGTGGAGCAAGCGCAACGCGCGGAGGCCAGCCAGTTGCTGGCGCTCGCGCAGGCAAGGCTCGAGGCCGATCCCACCGAGGCGCTCGCCTTGACGACCGCCAGCCTCGAGCTGGGCGACACCGCAGAGGCGCGAGAGTTCGTGATGAGGGTGCTCTGGCAGGCGCCGCCCGCTCTCGAACTGGACGGCGGAGGTGGAAGCGTCAAGACCCCAGCGTTCAGCCCCGACGGGCGACTCCTCGCCGTTGCCGGGCACTCGGAGGACATCCTCGTCTGGGCGGAGAACGGCAGGCCCGTCGCGCGGCTGCCAGGTCACCTGATCAACCCGAGCGGCGGAAACTGGGTCGCGTGGGGTCCGGCAGGATCTCTCGTGGTGGGACGATCAGGGCGTGCGGAGCGGCTGGACGTGTGGGCCCTCCCGCGCGGCGAGAAGATCCGGACGATCGATCTGGGTGGGCCTTCGTGGTGGGGCGTCGAAGCGGGCCGCCTTCTCACCGAGACCATCGAGCACTCGACGACGGGACGCGAAGAGTATCGGCTCCGCTCGTGGCCGCTGCCTGACGGCGAGGCCAGCCTGCTCGGACGGGTCGATCCGACAGCCCTCGGCATGTCGATGAGCTGGTTCGCGCCTAACGGAATGGGGTGGATCTACGCGAAGGGTCCCGAGGTGTACCTGCGCGAGCTGCCCATGACCAAGAGCGCCCGAGACCGGCTGCTCACCCGGCACGGAGCGGCCGTTCGCGGGATGGGACCCCCTGGCTCCCCGTCCCATACGCGCGATACCACGGGCGAGATCCGCCTATTCGCTTTTCCTTCATCGGGACCGCCGCATGTCGAGACGGTCCGCAGGCCTGAGACAGCCCCTGCGGTGATCTGGCCCGACCCCAGCGGCCGATGGCTCAAGAACTCGGCCACCGCCGAGTCGCGTGTCCGCCTCTGGAGTCGTGCGAGGTGGCCCCAGGCTCGGCCTCTGGACCTGCGCCGCAACGCGAGCTGGTACAACGCGCAGACGACAATCGACCGCGCGGGCGACTGGATCGTGGCCTCGACGTCGCGCTTCACCAGTCTGACGTTCTGGCCGTTGGGCAGGGACCATCAGACCGTCGTGGATGGCTACTCACCGATCTTCCGGCCCGTCACGTTCTCTCCCGATGGCCGCTGGCTGGCCACGAGCTGGTCCGATGGCCAGGTCCGTGTGTGGCCCCTCGATACGGCCGCGGAGGGCCCGCGAGTCATCGAGCTTCCCGAGCGCCAACTCTGGGCGGATGTGGGCTTCGATCCTAACGGTCGCTTCCTCTTCGTCACCGGCAACGCTGGTCGCGCCTACGTCGCTCCGTTCGACGGGTCGTCACCGCGGCGCCTCGAGGGCTTTTCCGGCGGGATGCTGTTGACCAGCGCGGCGGTGTCACCCAGCGGGCGCCAGGTGGCGGCGGCGTTCAACTATGGGGAAGGACAACCGACGATGAGGGTTTGGAACCTGGAGACCGGGACTGTCCAGGTCTTTGGGCTCCCCGCCGGCCCATCGCCGCCTTCACGTCCCGGCGCGCCTGCCCGGACGGGCTACGAGGGCGGGGTTCGCAATCTCCGCTTCGCGGACGAGCAGACCGTGTACACGTCCGGCGACGGGGGGATCCGGCGCTGGGACCTCAGGAACGGTGCGAATGAGCTCGTGCTCTCCGCGAAGCCAAGGCACCGTTACATGATGTTCCCCGACGAGGCGCAGGTGGCGGCCCTGGTACGGGATGTCGAAGTCGACAACCTCGGACGGTGTTCCCCCATGGGCATCGTCGAACTGGCGAGCGGTTCTTTGCGCCCGCTGACAGCGTTCGGAGAATGCACCTATCAGGCGGCTCTGCGTGCGACGCCCCTCGGCCTGGTGGCCGCGGTCGGAGATCACAACGGGGTCGTACGCGTCGGCCGGCTCTCGCAGTCAGAACCACATCTCCTCGTCGGCCATCTGGGCCCTGTCGACTTCGTGGCGATCTCGCCCGACCTGCGCTGGGTCGCTTCCACCGGCGAGGACAACACGCTGCGCCTCTGGCCCATGCCCGACCTGGGTAAGCCGCCGCTCCACACGCTGCCTCGCGACGAGCTGATCACGAAGCTCGAGTCGCTGACCAACTTCCGCGCGGCGCGCGACCCGGCGGCGCGCAGCGGCTGGAAGATCGCGATCGGCCCGTTCCCCGGCTGGAAGGACGTGCCGACGTGGTGAGGGCGCGCTTCGCGGAGTTCGTGCTGGACACGGAGCTGCGGCAGGTCCTGCGCGGCCGCGAGGCACTGCCGCTGACGCCGAAGGCGTTCGCGCTGCTCGAGCACCTCGTGGAGCAGCGGCCGCGCGCTCTCTCCAAGGGGCAGTTGCTCGCGCACGTCTGGCCGGCGACGTTCGTCTCCGAAGCCAACCTCAGCTCGCTGATCAAGGAGATCCGGCGGGCGCTCGGCGACGAGGCGGGCTCGCCGCGCTTCATCCGTACCTTGCGCGGGTTCGGCTACGCCTTCGCCGCCGACGTCGAGGGCGAGTCGCCAGGTCACGGCCACGTGAGCGAGGCCGCGCCCAGCCCCGAGTTCCGCGTCTCCTGGGATCGCCGCGAGATCGCCCTGGCTCCGGGGACCAACCTCCTTGGCAGAACGCGGGAAGCCGCCGTCTGGGTGGACCATGGCAGCGTGTCGCGCCGACACGCCACGATCCACGTCGCCGACGGCCAGGCCACGATCGAGGACTGCGGCAGCAAGAACGGCACGTCGCTGAACGGCCGGCGCCTCGAAGGCGAGGCGCCGCTTCGCGACCGAGACGAGATCCTCCTCGGCCACGCGCGGGTCGTCTTCCGCGCCTACGCGGCCGAGCCCTCGACCGCCTCGATCACCAGGGAGAGTTGATCCGCGCCCGGTCCGCGGCGTAAGGTCGCGCCTCGCGAATGCTGAGACGCCTGCCGCACGGACCGCGGGTCGCTGCCCTGGTGCTGGCCGCCAACCTGCTGATCGCGGCGATCTTCTTCGCGCCGCTGCTGGCGCAGCTCGACACCGCGATCCTGGCCGACGACATCTTCATCCGGCCCGGCTTCAGCGACGCCTTCAACTTCCTCTGGGGCTACTGGTGGGTGCAGAAGGCCCTCTCGCTGGGGATCTCGCCCTTCCACTGCTCGTGGATCCTGCCGCCGAACGGCGCCGATCTGCGGCTGCACACGCTGCCGCTGCTGCCGGCCTGGCTGACCTGGCCGCTCGGCGCGCTGCTCGGGCCCGTGGCCGGCTACAACCTGTCGGTGCTCGGGCTGATCGTCGGCGGCGCTTTGGCCGCGCAGTGGACCTTCAGGCGCGCGTTCCTGCTGTCGTGGCCCGCGGCCTTCGCGGCGGGCGCGCTCTTCGGCTACGCGCCCTATTTCGTGTACCAGGCGCACAGCCACATCCATCTGGTGGGCGCCGCGTTCTGGGCGACCGCCCTGGGCCAGATCGTGGTGGCCTACGAGCGGCAGGACTTTCGCTGGAGGCGCGGCGTCTGGTTCGCCGTCGCGCTGTGGGCGACGCTCTACAGCTCGCTGCTCGAGTTCAGCATGCTGCTACTCGTCGGCGCGGCGCTCGTGGCGGCCTACGAGCTCGCTCCTCCGGCCGGGCGGCCGACGCTCGCGCAGCGGATGCGCTTTCTGCTGCCCGCCCTCGTCGGCGCCGTCACGCTGATTCCCTTCCTGCGCGGCGGCACCGGGCACGTCGCCGTCGGCATCTACCACACGATCCGGCTGCGCAACCTGCTCCGCTTTCCGCCGCTGTCGATGCTGTCGCCGCCGGACGGGGCGTTCCTTCCCGAGTTCGGCGGACAGTACCTGCCCCTGACGCTGCTGCTGCCGGCGCTGGCGGGAGCCGTGCTCGCCTGGCGCGAGCCACGGCGCGGGACGCGGGCGCTGGCCGCCGCCGCGCTGTTCTCGATGCTGCTGACGCTCGACGCGCTCGAGCTGCCGAGCCGCGTGCTGCGCGCGCTGCCGCTCGGCTCTGGCATCCGCGTGTTCTCGCGCTTCTATCCTTTCTCTCTCTTCTTTGCGGCCGCGCTGGCGGCCTTCGCGCTCGAGCGCCTGTGGCGGGCCCGCCGCGCGGGGCCCCTGCTGGCCGGGCTGATGCTGGCGGGAGTCGCGGGCTTCGTGGCCGAGTACGCGCCGGCCCGGCTGTCGCCCTCGCTCGTGCGCAGGATGCCGCTGCCTGCGGGGGTCGAGCTCGACAAGAGCCGCTTCCTGCTGGTGGTGCCGCGCCGCGACTACCGCAGCGTGCAGGACACCTGGGCGGTGAGCTTCGACATGCGCACGGTCAAGCTGTCGTTCGTGGGCCGCGAGGTGCCCGAGGAGCGCTGGTTCCGCGAGGGAGCCTACCCGAAGGTGTACAACGACTGGATCGATCTCGGCGATCCGGAGACGATCTCGCAGTTGCGCGGGCTGGGCGTCGGCTACGTGCTGCTCGAGCACGACGGACGCGCGCGTCCGGCGACGGGCCGGCAGATCGCCCGGGCCGGCCAGTACAGCCTCTGGTCGCTCGGCGGGCGCTGAGCGGGAACCGGCTCAGCCCTCGTCCGCGCCGACGCGGCCGCGGGCGCGCTTGCGGGCGGCGGCTTTCTTCTTCGCGTCGAGGCGGCGCTCGCGCGAGGCGCGCGTGGCCCGGGTCGGCCGCCGCGGCTTCGGCGGCCGGAGCGCGCGGGCGATCAGCGCGCGCACCTTCTCGAGCGCGTCTTCGAGGTTGCGGGGCTGGTCGCGGAAGCGCTGCGACGTCACCAGCAGGCGTCCGTCGGCGTCCAGACGGCCCGCGGCCAGGGCCAGAAGCCGAGCGCGCGCGCTCGGATCGAGACCGGCGACGCGCTCGAGGCCGACACGCAGCTCGACCTTCGAGGCGACCTTGTTGACGTTCTGGCCGCCCGGGCCCGAGGAGCGCACCGCGCGCAGCTCGAACGCCGAGGCGGGGACGATCACGCCGGGCGCGACCGCGATCGACTGCTTCAGCTAGTCTCCGAAGTGGATGCCCTGCGCGAGCGGGAGATCCAGCGACCAGTTCACGGTGTTGGTCTGGCGGCGCATGTAGAGCTTCCAGGCGTCGGAGCCGGATTCGCGGCCGCCGCCGGTCTCCTTCTCGCCGCCGAAGGCGCCGCCGATCTCCGCGCCCGAGGTGCCGATGTTGACGTTGGCGATGCCGCAGTCGGAGCCCTTCGGCGAGACGAACTCCTCGGCGCGGCGCATGCTCTCGGTGAAGATCGCGGACGACAGCCCCTGCGGCACGCCGTTGTGGAGCGCGAGCGCGTCGTCGAACTTCTCGTAGTCCAGCATGTACAGGATCGGCGCGAAGGTCTCGTCCTTCACGATCGCCGTCTGCGCCGGCATCCTCACGATCGTCGGCTCCACGAACTGCGGGCCGAGGTCGGGCCGCCGCCTGCCGCCGCACAGCACCTCGCCCCCCTGCGCTTTCGCCTGGGCGATCGCCTTGTCCATGTCGTCGAGCGCCTCGGGCACCACCAGCGGGCCCATCAGCGTGCCGGCGTCGAGCGGGTCGCCGATCTTGACCTGCGCGTACGCCTTCCGCAGCCGGCTCGTCAGCTCGGCGGCGATCTTCCTGTGGGCGATGATGCGGCGGGTCGAGGTGCAGCGCTGGCCGGCGGTGCCGACCGCGCCGAACACGATCGCGCGGGTCGCCAGGTCGAGGTCGGCGTCCTCGGTCACCACGATCGCGTTGTTGCCGCCGAGCTCCAGGATCGTGCGGCCGAAGCGCTGCGCCACCTGCGACGCCACGCGCCGGCCCACCTGCGTCGAGCCCGTGAACGAGACGAGCGGGAGCCGCGGGTCGTTCAGCATGCGCTCGCCGATCGAGCTGCCGGGGCCGACCAGCAGCGTGAAGACGCCCGTCAGGCCGTGGTCGGCCATCACGCGGTTCGCCACGTGCTGCACCGCGATGCCGCAGAGAGGCACCGGCGCCGCCGGCTTCCAGACGACCGGGTCGCCGCAGACCGCCGCGATCGCCGTGTTCCAGGCCCAGACCGCGACGGGGAAGTTGAAGGCGGTGATCACGCCGACGACCCCGAGCGGGTGCCACTGCTCCATCATGCGGTGGGCCGGCCGCTCCGAGGCGAGCGTCAGGCCGTAGAGCTGGCGCGAGAGGCCGACCGCGAAGTCGCAGATGTCGATCATCTCCTGCACTTCGCCGTGGCCCTCGGCGCGGATCTTGCCCATCTCGAGGCTGACCAGGTCGCCCAGCGGCTCCTTCAGCTCGCGCAGAGCGTTGCCGAGGTCGCGCACGACCTCGCCACGCTTCGGCGCGGGAACCAAGCGCCAGCTCACGAAGGCCTTCTCGGCGGCCGCCAGCACGGCCTCGTAGGCCTGCGGGGTCGCCTGCAGCACGCGGGCGATCGGCTCCCCGGTGGTCGGGTTGTGGGACACGAGCGGCTTGCCGGCCGCGTCGGCGATCCAGGCGTCGGGGCCGTGGCAGGCGCCGGGGTTCAGCTCCTTCAACTGGAGCTTGTCGAGCAGGGATGAGGTGCGCGTGAGTGTCGCCATGATTGGCGAAGAATATCTCTACTCCGAGCGCAGCGCGATCGAGGGGTCCACCCCCAGCGCCCGCCGCGCGGGCAGCCAGGCCGCGAGCAGCGCGCAGACGGCCAGCACGGCGGTCAGCGACGCCAGCACCGCGGGGTCGAGCGCGACGGCGCCGCGCAGCGTGGAGGACAGCACGCGCCCGGCGGCGACGGCGAGTGCCAGGCCGATCGCGAGCCCCAGGCCCGAGAGCTGCAGCGCCTGACCGAGCGTGAGGCGCAGCACGTCGAGGCGCGAGGCGCCCAGCGCGACCCGCACCCCGATCTCCAGCGTGCGCAGGCTGACGCGGTACGACATCACGCCGTAGACGCCGCTGATCGCCAGCACCAGCGCCAGCGCGCCGAAGGCCGCCATGATCTTGGCCACGAACTGCATGCCGATCGTCGAGGTCTCGATCGCGCGGCGCATGCTCTTGACGTTGTAGGCGGGCTGGTCCGGGTCCAGCCCCAGCAGCGCGCGGCGCGCCGAGACGGCGAGCGCCTCGGGATCCCCGCCCGTGCGCAGCGCGAAGGAGAGCGTTGCGCGCGGCTCCTGCCGCAGCGGGCGGTAGAAGGTCGGCGAGTTGCGCCGCATCACCCAGTGATGGATCACGTCGCCGCTGACGCCGACCACGCTCAGCCACGGCTCGTCCTTGCGCGCGATCCGGAAGCGGCGGCCGAGCGGATCCTCGCCCGGCCAGAAGCGCTCCGCCAGCGAGCGGCTGATCACGGCGACCCGCGGAGCCGTCTCGTCGTCGCGCGCCTCCAGCCCGCGGCCCGCGAGCAGCGGCAGCCTCAGCGTCTCGAAGTACCCCGACGACACCCAGCGCGCGTCCACCTCGGGCGGCTCGCTGCCTTCGGGGAGGGCGCGGCCCTCGATCTCGATCCCTCGGCTGTTCGAGTAGCCGCTCGCGGGCAGCGCGCTGGTGAGCGCCAGCCGTGACACGCCCGGCAGCTCGGCGAGCCGCGCCTCGGCGTCGCGCGCGAACGCGCGCTGTGCGCCCGCATCCGGATAGCGAGCCTCCGACAGCGACACCGTGAACGTCAAAAGGCCGTCGGGCTCGAAGCCCTGTGGTCCGCGAAGGAACCCCTGTGCGCTGCGCACGGCGAAGCCGGCGCAGGCCACCAGGGCGAGCGCCGCGGCGAGCTGGCCGACGACCAGCAGGTTGCGCCCACGCTGGCGGCCGGCTCCGGCCGTGACGGCGCGACCGCCGTCGCGCAGCGCCTCGACCAGATCCGGCCGCGTCGCACTCAGCGCGGGGGCGATGCTGAAGACCGCGGTCGCGACGACGGCGAGCGCCATGCCGAAGATCAGCGTGCGCCAGTCGGGCCCCAGCCGTTCCCAGCCCGGCAGGAAGCGCGCGATCTCGGCGGGCATCGAGTCGTGCACGCCGCGGCTGGCCAGCCACGCGAGCGGCATCGAGGCCGCGACCGCGGCGAGCGAGGCGACCAGGCCCTCGGTCGTGAGCTGGGCCAGCAGCCGCGCCCGGCCCGCTCCGAGCGCCAGCCTTAGCGCCAGCTCGCGCCGCCTCTCGGCGCCGCGGGCGAGCATGAGGTTCGCGACGTTGACGCAGGCGATCAGCAGCACCAGAACCGCCGCGACCTGCCAGATGCCGAGCAGTTGCGGGAGCACGGGGTCGCTGAAGCCGTAGCTGAAACCGGAGACCTCGATGCGCCGGTCTTCGTTCGTCTTCGGATGATCCTTCTCGAGCCGGGCGGCCACGACGGCGAGCGCGGCCTCGGCCTGCTCGCGGCTCCGGCCAGGCGCCAGCCGGCCGAGCACCGACAAGTAGTGCTGGTCGCGCCGCGCTTCGCCTGGCGCGGGCGTCACCAGCGGGGCCCAGGCCTCGGTTCCGTCCGGGAAGCCGAAGCCCGGCGCCGCGATCCCCACCACCTCGTACGCCTCGCCGTCGAGCGTCACGCTGCGGCCGACGAGATCGGGCTCGCCGCCGAAGCTGCGCTGCCAGAGGTCGTGACCGAGAACCACCCGGCGATTCCTGCCAACCTGCCCCTCTTCGGCCAGGAAGCCGCGCCCCAGCGCCGGACGCACCCCGAGCGCCTCGAAGAACGCAGGGCTCACGAGGTGGCCCTGCACGCGCTCCGCGCTCGCGGCCGAGCGCAGGTTCGCGTTCCACCATTCGAGCGCGATCACGTCCTGCAGGACGCCGGCGGACTGGGCGCGCCAGTCGAGGACGTTGGCGGGAGCTACGTTGCTGCGGTCGATGCCGTCGAACGACGGGTGGGTCTCCCACAGCCTGACCAGCCGCGGCAGCTCAGGGAAGTCGAACGGACGCAGGACCAGCACGTCCAGCACGTTGAATATGACGGCGTTCGCCGCCAGGCCGAGCGCCAGCGTGACGACCAGCAGGGTGTTCAGGGCCTTGCGCTTCCACATGCCGCGCAGGGCGAAGCGGGCGTCGGTGACGAGCTGGGACACGGAGCCTCCTGGACGAAGCGGGCACGGCGGCGCGGGGAACGGGCTGCCGGGGATACGCGCCGGGACGACGCCGGGTTCCTGAATCTCGCGCCTTGGTGGCGTCGCCGCCCGCGGCGCACAATGGGCTGCGACGCGACACGCATGCCCGGCCCGATCGATCTCCTCGACGCCATATGGGCCCATTGGGCCCGGCTCCACCTGCTGCGCGACGCCGAGGGCTGAGAACAGTGTCTCGGCTGCCGCTCTCGCTCGCCCACAGCTTCCGCGCGCTGCGCCACCGCAACTTCCGGTTGTTCCTCGGCGGTCAGGTGATCTCGCTGGTCGGCACCTGGATGCAGCAGGTCGCGCTCGGCTGGCTGGTCTATCGCCTGACCGGCTCCGCCTTCCTGCTCGGGGTCGTCGGCTTCGCCTCCCAGGCGCCGAGCCTGCTGGTCGCTCCGTTCGCCGGGGTCTGGGCCGACCGCGCCAACCTGCACCGGATGGTGATCGCGGCCCAGGCGCTCGCGATGGTCCAGGCGCTGCTGCTGGCGGCGCTGGTGCTGGCCGGCGTCGTGACCGTGCCCCAGATCGTCGCGCTCAGCCTGTTCTCCGGCGCCGTCTCCGCCGTCGACGTGCCCGCGCGCCAGTCCTTCCTGGTCAAGCTGGTGCCGAGCCGCGACGACCTGGCGAACGCGATCGCGCTCAACTCGTCGGCCTTCAACGCCGCGAGGCTGGTGGGCCCGTCGGTCGCGGGCGTGCTGATCGCGCTGCTCGGCGAGGGGCCCGTGTTCCTGCTGAACGGCCTGAGCTACGTGGCGGTGATCGGCGCGCTCGTCGCGCTGCGATTGCCGCCGAGCGCGCCGCGGAGCGCGTCGCCAGCGCCGGTGCTGCGCACGCTCGCCGAGGGGCTCCGGCACGTCTACGGCTTCCTGCCGATGCGAGCGATCCTGCTGCTGGTCGCGCTGGTGAGCGTCGCGGGAGTGCCCTTCCAGGTGCTGATGCCGGTGTTCGCGACCGACGTGCTGCGGGGCGACTCGCACACGCTGGGCTTCCTGGCCTCGGCCGTCGGGACGGGCTCGCTGGCCGGGGCGCTCTACATGGCGGCGCGGCCCAGCGTGCGCGGGCTCGGCCGCGTGATCACCTCGGCCGTCGCCCTCACCGGAGCGGCGCTGCTGGCCTTCGCCTTCTCGCGCGCCCTGTGGCTCTCGATGCTGCTGCTGCTCGCCGCGGGCTTCGGGATCATGCTGCAGATGGCGGCGTCCAACACCATCCTGCAGACGATCGTCGACGACGACAAGCGCGGCCGCGTGATGAGCCTCTACTCGACGTCGTTCCTCGGCGCGCTGCCGCTCGGGAGCCTGGCGGCCGGCGCGCTGGCCAACCGGATCGGCGCGCCGCTGACGGTCGCGCTCGGCGGCATCGCCTGCCTGCTGGGCGCCTTTGCCTTCGCGCGCGTGCTGCCCGCGCTGCGTCAGGACGTGCGGCCCGTCTACGAGCGCCTCGGCATCCCGCCGGCGGCGCCACCCGACGTCTGAGTGCCCTGGTCCGCAAGTACGGTGCGTTCGAATGCCAGCGTATTTGCGGATCCGGGCACACGGCTCAGTCGGGCCCGTCCGGCTCGCCCTCGAGGCCCAGCGCCAGGATCCGCTCGAGCAGCGGGCCGTAGTCGAGGCCGCCCTTGGCGGCGGCGTCCGCGAAGTCCTCGCCGTTGGCGAGCTGCGGATTGGGGTTCGCCTCCAGCAGCCAGGCGCGGCCGTCCTCGCCCAGGCGCAGGTCCATCCGCGCGTAGCCCGAGATCATCAGGCTGCGGTAGGCGCGCTTGCACAGGGCGCCGATGCGGCGGGCCAGGGGCTCCGGCAGCTCCGCGGGCCCGCTCACGATCTTGTGCCTGGTGCGGTAGCTGAGGCTCCACTTGAGCCGCTCGGTGGCGATCCGCCGGGACTCCTCGGGCATGCGCGCGAAGTCGAGCTCCCACACGGGCAGCACGCGCAGGCGCTGGTTGCCCAGAACGCCGACGTAGAGCTCGCGGCCGTCGATGTACTGCTCGACGAGAGCCGGCGTGCCGATCGACTCGTGGATGAAGCGCACGCGCTCGCGCAGCTTGTCCTCGTCCTCGACGACCGACGCCTGCGAGATGCCGATCGAGGCGTCGAGCGTCAGCGACTTCACGATCAGCGGGAAGCGCAGGCGCTTCGGCCGGCGCACCACGCGTCCCTGAGGCACCACCACGAAGTCGGCCACCGGGATGCGGTGGTAGGCGAGCACCTTCTTGGCGAGCGCCTTGTCGCGGGAGAGCAGCAGGCCGCGCGGGTTCGAGCCCGTGTAGCGCACGCCCTGCATCTCGAGCCAGGCGACGACGTTGAGGTCCCAGCCCGGCACCGAGGCGAAGCCCTCGAGCAGGTTGAAGCAGATGTCCGGCTTCCATTCGGCGATCGCCTCGCGGATGGCGCCGAGCTGGTCGCCGACGCCCAGCGCGCGCACCTCGTGGCCGCGCGCGCGCAGGGCCTGCACCACGTCCCACTCCGTCTTCCACTCGGCGTTCGCTACGTCCCTGCCGGCGCCGTCGTCGGGCGGCACCAGGCTCTGCTCGACGAGGGCGAGCACGCGCTTGCGCTTCACAGGTAGAGCCGGTGGCGGCCGCTGTGCAGGTAGTTGACGGTCTGCACGGCCAGCAGCACGAGGAACTGGAGGTGCGCGTCGCTCTCGGGCGTCGCCAGCCGCAGGCCGAGCTGGCGGCAGCGCTCGATCATGCCGCCCAGCACCTGGTCGATCGTGTACTGGTACTCCCCGGTCCAGCGGCGCACCAGCCGGCGGGCCTCGCGCCGGTGCTTCTGGATGAAGCGCGCGGCCGAGGGGTTCTTCGCGTGCTCGGCGGCGCTCGAGAACAGCCGGCGCAGGTCGCGGTCCCACAGCTCGGGCTCGTCGACGCCGTAGTGGCCGCGGCGTGCCGCGTAGTGCTCGCCGAGCGTCTTGTCGAGCGAGGCGAGCGTCTCGTAGCGGCTGCGCTTGCGCACGCGCGGCGGCCGGCCCGCCAGGCTGCGCATCAGCTCGTCGACGTACTCGAGCTTGCGCAGCGCCTTCCAGCCCGCGTAGCGGCGGGCCCAGTCGGAGCCGGGCGTCAGCCAGACCGCGAAGGTCTCTGCGAAGTCCTCGTCGGGATGGCTCTGCGCGTACCAGAAATCGAGGTGCTGCACGTAGCTCTGGCTGTACGGACGCGGCGTGTAGTACTCGGGGTAGGCGCGCGAGGTGGGGCCGAACAGCTCGCGCCGGCGCTTCAGGCGGCGCAGGCCGTAGGCGTTCTCGATCGCGTGCCCGACCTCGTGGCGCAGGATGCGCAGGCACCAGGCGGGCGCGCCGCCCTCGACCTCCAGCATCTGGTTCTGCTCGAGACGCGCGAGGCGCGGGTGCGCCAGGTAGAAGGGGATCGCGACACCCGGCACCCCGTCCGGGCAGAACCACTCGTCCGACAGCCAGAAGTGCGGCCGGAAGGCGAGGCCCTTCTCGCGCAGCTCGCCCTGCACCTGCTCGATCAGCGGCTCGAGCGCGCTGCCGGCGATGCGCAAGTCCAGCTCGCACATGCGCAGGCCGAGCAGGCGCGCGTCCTCCCAGCCCTCCCAGACGGAGGCGGCCAGGCGCTCGTGCCTTCGCCCGGCTCGCGCCCGCTGCGCCGCGGCCGCCGGCAGGGACTCGCTCATGCGGGATGCCTCTGCCGGCGACCATACCGGCCCCGGCGGCCGAGCGTCAAACGGGCGCGCGAAGGGGCCGCGCTGCGCGCGTTTCGCGTGCGAGAGAGATCCAGTCGGCTGATTCCCCGCCTCTCGCGCGAGGCGCGCGCGATTCCAAGCGGACGAATCGCCGGGCCGGTTTCGCTTCAAGCGGCCGAAGCGCCGCCGCGCGCGCCCCTCCGCGCCGATCGTCGTCGCGCCCTTGCCTGCGTTGGCCGCGCTCGCGATCGGCGGCCGCTGGCACCGCGTTTGCCCTACAGGGGGGTGACGCCTGGCTCTGGGCAGCGTCGATGTTCTCGAACGAGTTCATGGAACTGGAGGTTGTCGCATGAGGAGATTCGTCGCCCTGCTGGCGATGCTCGCGCTCGGTTTCGCACCCGCGGCGCTCGCACAGTCCACGGGCAACATCTACGGGACCGTCACCGACGATTCCGGCGCGGTGCTGCCGGGCGTGTCGGTGACGCTGACGGGCGCGTTCGGCACCCGCACCACCACCACCAACGCCGACGGCGCCTATCGCTTCGCCAACGTCGATCACGGCTCGCACAAGCTGACGGCGGCCCTGACGGGGTTCGCGTCGGTGAGCCGCGACGTGATCGTGAACGTCGGGCGCAACCTGACGATCGACTTCGGCCTGAAGGTCGCCTCCGTGCAGGAGACCGTGACGGTGTCGGCCGAGACCCCGGTCGTCGACACCAAGAAGCTCGGCACCGCGACCACCATCACCAAGGCCGAGCTCAGCGGCATCCCGACCTCGCGCGATCCCTGGGCGCTGATGCGCACGGTGCCCGGCGTGCTGGTCGACCGCGTCAACGTCGGCGGCTCGGAGAGCGGGCAGCAGTCCGGTTTCATGGCGAAGGGCGCCGACGCCAAGGACTCCGTCTGGAGCCTCGACGGCATCGTGATCACGGACCAGGTCTCGATGTCCTCGCCGAGCTACTTCAACTACGACACCTTCGACGAGGTCAACTTCTCGACGGGCGGCAGCGACATCTCGCAGTCCGCCGGCGGCATCGGCATCGGCCTGGTGACCAAGCGCGGCACCAACGCCTTCCACGGCAACCTCGGCGGCTACTTCACCCACGACGACCTGCAGTCGTCGAACATCCCCGCCGAACTTCAGGGCGACGCGCGCCTGCAGGGCAACGACAAGGCCGACCACACGGAGCAGATCAGCGACTACAGCTTCGACCTGGGCGGGCCGATCGTGAAGGACAAGCTGTGGTTCTACGGCGCCTACGGCAAGAACGACATCCGCATCAAGAGCCTGGTGCAGAACCGCGACAAGACGATCCTCAAGAACTACAGCGCCAAGGTCAACTGGCAGGCCAGCCAGAAGGACATGATCTCGGCGTTCTGGTTCAACGGCGCCAAGGTGAAGATCGGCCGCGCCAACTCGGCGCTGCAGGAGGACCCGCTGCACCAGGTGGACCAGGGCGGCGCCAAGAAGGGCGGGCCCGAGGGCCTCAGCAAGCTCGAGTGGAACCGCGTCTGGAGCCCCAGCCTGTTCTCGAACTTCAAGGCCGGCTACTACAACACCGGCTTCACGCTGGCCTCGCGCGACCTCGGGACCAACGAGGTGATCGACAACGTGCGCGGACAAGCGCGCGGCGCGGGTGCGCAGCGCGACTTCCTGCGTCCGCAGTACACGGGCAACCTCGACTTCAGCTATTTCGCGCCCGGCATGGGCGGCAACCACGAGGTCAAGTTCGGCGTCGGCTACCGCCGCAACGGCCAGGAGAGCATCCGCATCAGCCCCGGCGCCGACCAGGTCCAGATCCGCTACGAGACGAACGGCATCAACCGCGCGCGCTTCTACCGTGACGGCGTCACGAAGTCGCGCAACAACAACGTCAGCCTCTACGCGAGCGACACCTTCACCAAAGACCGGCTGACCCTCAACCTGGGCCTTCGCTTCGACCACGGGGTCTCGCGCTCGCTCGCCTCCGGCGCCGCCGCCAACCCGGCGATCCCGACCCTGCTGCCCGCGCTCGAGTACGCCGGCACCGACGGCGAGGCCTTCACCTGGGACAACCTCAGCCCGCGCGGCGGCTTCACCTACGCGCTCGACGAGTCGCGCAAGACGGTGGTGCGCGCCTCCTACGCGCGTTACGCGGGCCTCGTCACCGTGGGCGACGCCAACTGGGACAACCCGGTCGCCACCGGCCAGCTGACCTTCCCCTGGGCCGACGCGAACAGCGACGGCCAGGTCCAGCTCGGCGAGGTGAACTTCAACTGCCGCACGGCGGCCTGCGGCTTCAGCTCGGCCGCCGTCGATCCCAACAACCCGACGAGCGCGAGCAGCCCCAACCTCATCGACCCCGACTACAAGGCCAACACGGACGACGAGATCGTGGTGGGCCTCGACCGCGAGCTGCTGCCGAACCTGGCGATCAGCGCGGCCTACACCTGGCGCAAGTCGAACAACCTGACGGCCACGCAGTTGTGGAGCGGCACCTACTGGTACAACTGGGTCGGCGCGGACGGCCGTCCGTTCACCGCCGCCGACTACGTCCAGCAGCCTCCGGTGACCGCCAACGGCTTCACGGCGACCTCGTACCTGCCCTCGGCCGCGGCCGAGGCCAGCGCCACGGGCGGCGTGCTGCTGACGAACCGCAAGGACTACCACCGGACCTACAACGGCTTCGAGCTCTCCGCGGTCAAGCGGCTGTCGAACCGCTGGATGGGCCGGGCGGCTTTCTCCTGGATGGACTGGAAGGAGCACTACGGTCCCGGCGCCATCAACAACCCGACGCGCCACGACTGGGATCCGCTCGACGACGGCGGTCCGGTCGTTCGCCGCACCACCGGCTCCGGCAAGGTCTACTACGTCAACGCCAAGTGGCAGTTCAACGCGAACGCCCTCGTTCAGCTTCCGCACGGCTTCGACCTCGCGGGCAACGTCTACGGGCGCCAGGGCTATCCCAACCCGGTCTACCTGTCGCTCTCGAGCGGCTTCGACGGCACGCTGCGCGTGCTGGCGGACGGCCAGAAGATCGACTCGCAGCGGCTGCCCAACCTCTGGAACGTGGACGTGCGCCTGGCCAAGCAGTTCAAGCTCGGCGGCACGAACCTGACGCTGTCGGCCGAGGCCTTCAACGTCTTCAACGGCGCGACGGAGCTGAAGCGGCTCAACCAGGCGAACTCGGCGAGCTACCTGCGGCTCGACGAGATCCTGGCGCCCCGCATCGTCCGGTTCGGAGCGCGGATCAACTTCTAGGAGCAACTGCTCGTGACGTGAAGCGGCCTCGGGGGCGTTGCCTCCGAGGCCGCTTTCTTTCCTCTTCTCGGCGATACTGAATCCTCATGCGAATGCCCCGGCCGCGTCGTCGCGCGTGGCTCGCCGTCGCGCTCGCGGCATCGTGCGCGGGGGCGGCCGCGCTGTGGCTTCGCCCCGCGGCGCTCTCCGGCGGCAGCCGGGCGCAGATCCGCAACGTGCTGCTGGTGACGCTCGACACCACGCGGGCCGACCACCTGGGCGTCTACGGCGCGCGCCGCGCGCGCACTCCCCATCTCGACGCCCTGGCGCGCGAGGGCGCCTGGTTCGCGCGGGCGAGCTCTTCGATCCCGCTGACGCTGCCCGCTCACGCAGGCCTGATGACCGGCGCCTCACCGCTGCGGCACGGGCTGCGCGACAACCACGGGGCGGCCCTGGAAGCGGGCCCCACGCTCGCCGAGCGGCTGCGTGAGGCCGGCTTCGCGACCGGCGGCTTCGTGGGCTCGCTGGTGCTCGCGCGCTCGACGGGCATCGCGCGCGGCTTCGACGCTTTCGACGACGCGATCGGCGAAACGGACCCACGGCGGTCCGAGCGCGACGGCGCTCTGGTCGTGGAGCGGGCGCTGGCGTTCTGGGAGGCACGCGCGAGCGAGCGCGTCTTCGCCTGGGTCCACCTCTACGACCCGCACCTGCCCTACGAGCCGCGCGGCGAGCTGGCGCGCGAGTACGCGGACGATCCCTACGCCGGCGAGGTGGCCTACGTGGACGGGCTCGTGGGCCGGCTGTTGGACTTCCTGAGGCGGCGCGGGCTCTACGAGTCGACGCTGATCGTGGTGACCGCGGACCACGGCGAGGGCCTCGGCGAGCACGGCGAGCCCGACCACGGCGTCTTTCTCTACGAGTCGACGCTGCGCGTGCCGCTCCTGGTGCGAGCCCCGGGCGGCGGCCCCGGCCGCGTCGACGCGCTGGTCCGCGACGTCGACGTGATGCCCACGATCCTCGACTGGCTGGGCCTCGCCCCGCCGCCGCCTGCCGACGGCCGCAGCTTCGCGAGCCTGCTCCGCGGCGGCTCCGCCGAGCCGCGCACGGCCGTGGCACTCTCGGACTATGCGCGCGACCACTACGGCTGGAGCCCGCTCGCGGCCCTGCGCGACGAGCGCTACAAGTACGTCGCCGCCCCCGAGCCCGAGCTGTACGACCTCGGGCAGGACCCCGGTGAGACGCGCAACCTGGCCGCCGAGCGGGCGCCGCTGGCCGAGCGGATGCGGCTGCTTCTCGGCGAACGGCTGGCCTCCGCCTCGCGGCCCGCCGCGGCGGCCTCCGACCCCGAGCGCGAGGAGCGGCTGCGCGCGCTCGGCTACGCGGGCGGCGTCGTGCGCTCGCTGCCGGCGGAGCTGCCCGACCCCAAACGGCGCGTGGCGTCGCTGGCCCTGTTCTCGCGCGTCGCCGGCGAGGCACTCGACCTGCTGGAGGCCGGCCGCGCCGCCGAGGCGCTGCCGATCGTGGACGCAGCGCTCGCGCGCGAACCGCGCTACCTCGACGGCCACTTGCTGCGCGCCCGCGCGCTGATGGCGCTCTCGCGCCACGCTCCGGCCGTGCGCAGCCTCGAGACGGCGCGCGCGCTGAACCCGCGGGACGCCTCGACGCTGTTCGATCTGGCGGGCGCCCGCGCCGCCAAGGGCGACCTCGACACGGCCCTGGCGCTGCTCGGCGAGCTGCGGCAGCTCGAGCCCGGCGGTTCGCGCGCCTTCTTCGCCGAAGCGACGCTCCGCCGCGCGCGGGGCGATCTCGACGGCGCTCTTCGCACGATGAGGGAGCTCGCCGGCCTCGGCGTAGAGACGGCCGAGGCGCGCCTGGAGATCGGCCGGCTGCTGCTGGCGCAGGGCCGGCGCGCGCAGGCCCGGCGCGAGATCGAGGCCGTGCTCGCCCTCCAGGCCGGGATCGAGACGGCGCACTACAACCTGGCGCTGATCGCGGAGCAGGAGGACGACCGCGCGACGGCACGGCGCGAGTACGAGCGCGAGCTGCAGCTCTTCCCGCGCAACGAGGAGGCCTGGCAGAACCTCGGCGTGCTGCTGCTGGAGCAGGGCGAAGTGGCCGCGGCGGAGCGGGCCTTCCGCCGGGTCGTCGAGATCCGGCCCGAGCTCGCTGCGGGTCACGCGATGCTGGCGCGCGCGCTGGCGCAGCGCGGCTTCACGGCCGAGGCGACGCGGGCCGCCCGCGAGGCCGCGCGGCTCGAGCGTGGGACGGCCGGGCCCGGGCGCGGCCGGTGAGCCGCGAGCGGCGCAAGCGCGGCGGAGCCGCCCGGATGCTGGCGGCGCTGGCGATCGGGGCCGGCCTGCTGGGGGCCGCCTCCTGGTGGTGGTCCAACCGCCCCGGGGAGATCCGGCGCGAGGCCGGCCTCGACGTGCTGCTGATCACGCTCGACACGCTGCGCGCGGACGCGCTCGGCTGCTACGGCAGCTCGCGCCCAGGCATCAGCCCCGCGATCGACCGCCTCGCCCGCGCGGGCGTGCGCTTCGAGTCGGCGCACGCGCACAACGTGCTGACGCTCCCGTCGCACGCGAACATCCTCTCGGGCCGCTACCCGTTCGAGCACGGCGTGCGCGAGAACGCCGGCTTCCGCTTCCCGGCCGACGGCGAGACGCTGGCGACACGGCTGAAGCGAGCTGGCTACCGCACGGCCGCCTTCGTCAGCGGCTTCCCGCTCGACTCGCGCTTCGGCCTCGACCGCGGGTTCGATCTTTACGACGACAGCTTCGCGGATGCCAGGGGCGCCGTGGACTTCGTGCTGCCGGAGCGACCTGGGGCGCAGACGGTGGAGCTGGCGCGGCGCTTTCTCGACGCGCCGTCGTCCGAGCCCCGATTCGTGTGGGTCCACCTCTACGATCCGCACACGCCCTACCGGGCGCCGGAACCCTTCGCGTCGCGCTTCGCCGGTGAGCCCTACTACGCCGAAGTCGCGGCCACGGACGACGCGGTGGGGCGTCTCGTCGCGCCGCTGCTCGAGGCCGGGCGGGCCGGCCGCGCGCTGGTGGTGCTGACCTCCGACCACGGCGAGGGGCTCGGCGAGCACGGCGAGCAGACACACGGCTTCTTCGCCTACGAGACGACGCTGCGCGTCCCGCTCGTGCTGTTCGCCCCGCGCCTGCTGGCTCCCCGTCTCGTGCGCTCGCCGGCGCGGCACGTGGACCTCGTGCCGACCGTGCTCGACGCCCTCGGCCTGCCCGCGCCGCCGGGCCTGTCGGGGCACAGCCTGCTGCCGGCCGCTGTGGGGCAGGCGCTGCCCGAGGCGCCGAGCTACTTCGAGGCGCTCTCCGGCATGCTGACCCGCGGCTGGGCGCCGCTCTACGGCGTCGTCGAAGGCCGCCAGAAGCTGATCGAGCTGCCCCTGCCGGAGCTCTACGACCTCGGCGCCGACCCGCGCGAGGCGACGAACCTCGCGGCCCGCGAGCCCGCGCGGATGGAGGCGCTCACCGGCGCGCTCGGAGGCTTCCGCGCTCGCGACGCGGGGGCGCGGCCGGCCGAGGAGAGCGCCGAGACGCGCGAGCGGCTGGCGGCCCTCGGCTACGTCACCGCCGCGCGGGCAAAGGTCAAGGAGACGTACGGCGTCGAGGACGATCCGAAGCGCCTGATCGAGCTCGACGCGATGATGCAGGAGGTCGTCGCGCTCCAGATGCACGGACAGGACCGCGAGGCCCTGGCGCTGTGCAGGCGGGTCGTCGAGCGCCGGCCAGGGATGGCGGCGGGCTGGGTGCAGCTCGCGCACATCCACTCGAAGCTCGGCGAGCTGGACCAGGCGATCGCCGTGCTGCGGCGCGCCTTCGAGCTCGAGCCCGACGACCTGGCGGCCGTGATCCTGCTCGCCAACAACCTGAGCGACGCGGGCCAGCCCGCCGAAGCGGAGCTGCTGCTGCGGCCGTTCGTCGGCCGCGAGCCGCCGCCGGTGGACGCGCTCGTCACGCGCGGCGTCGCGCTCGCGCAGCTCGGGCGCGCGAGGGAGGCGCTCGCGTCCTTCGGCCGCGCCCGCGAGCTCGACCCGTCGAACCCGATGACGCTCGTGCAGATCGCGACGGTCCTGCTGACCTCGGGCCGCGACGCGGACGCCCGCGCCGCCCTCGAACAGGCGATCGCGCTCAATCCCGGCATCGCGCTCGCGCACCACACTCTGGGGCTGGTGGCCGTGCGAGGTCGGGACGACGCGCTAGCGGAGCGCAGCTTCCGGCACGCGCTGGAGCTCGAGCCGGCCGGCGCGGACACGCTGCTGAACCTGGCCTCGCTGCTGGCGCGGCGCGGTCGCACGGCCGAGGCCCGGCCCCTCTTCGAGCAGTTCTTGCGCGTCGCGCCGCCGTCGCTCTACGGCCCAGCGATCGAGCAGGCCCGGCGCTGGCTGGAACGTTCGCGCTGACGCGCCGACGGCCGCGCCGGCGTCGGGCGAGGGCCGCGAGTACACTGGAACCGTGTTGGCCATTGCCCTCGCCGCCACGCTGCTGGCCGCCGTGCCGAGCGCGGCTCCAGCGCCTTCGCCGGACGGGGAGACCCGCATCTCGATCGACGTGAAGGACGCCTCGATCGTGGACGTCGTCCTGCTGCTCGCCGAGGTCGGCGGCTTCCAGGTGGTGATCGACCCCGGCGTCTCCTGCCAGCTCACGCTGAGCCTGAAGCAGGTACGCTGGTCGGCGGCGCTCGAGCACGCCCTGCGCTCCTGCGGTCTGGGCATCGACGGCGAGGGCGGCATCTACCGTGTCGCGCCGGTTGCCCGCCTCACGGCCGAGGCCGCCCTGCGGCGCAAGCTCGCCGAGGAGAAGAGCCTGGCCGGGCCCCTGACAGCGACCTGGCACCGCTTGTCCTACGCCCGGGCCGTCGAGCTGGCGCCGCTTCTCGGGAAGTTCCTGTCGCCCCGCGGCGCCGTCGTCGTGGACCAGCGGACGAACACGCTGATCGTGATCGACGTCGCCGGGTCTCGCTGACGTCACGCCCCAGGAGCGCGGCGCTCAACCCACCACGAGCGAGCAGCAGGTGACGCCGCCTTCCGCCTTGGCGAGCTCCGTGACATCGACCGGCACCACCTCGAGGCCGAGGGCGCTCACGCGTCCTGCCGTGCGCGGGAACGCCGCGGGCAGGATCACCCGGCGCTCGAGCGCCAGGGCGTTGGCCGCGTGCGGCTCCGCGGGGTGCACCTCGACCACGACGGGCTCTCCGAACACCGCGGGGTCCACCCACGCCGGGTTGACCAACAGCGTCCCGCTTTCGAGCGAGGTGACCGCGGACTTGAGGTGCAGCGCGCCCGTGACGGCCACGCCGACCACCGCATAGCCGAAGCGCGCGAGGCACTCGCCGAGCTGGGCGACCGCTTCCTCGTTCGAGCGGGTGGAGAGGCCGACAAACACGCGGCGGCCGAGCACCAGCACGTCTCCGCCGTCGAGGGTGGCGGGCTCCGCCAGGAAGCGCAGGGGGCGCAGCGGCTCGAGCGCCGTCGCCACCGAGGACGTCTCGGCCCTTCGCGATTCCGCTCCCGGCCGCGTGATCACGGCGAGCTCGCCGAGCACGATCGCGGCGTCCTCGACGAACACGGCGTCGGGCTGCTGGTGCAGCGCGGGCAGCCGCCGCAGCTCGCACCCGCAGGCGCGCAGCGCGGCCTCGTAGGCGGCGTGCTGCGCGCGCGCGCGCCCGACGTCGATCGGCTCGCGCGCGAGGTGGGTCAGCTCGCACTCCGCGAAGCGGTCGGAGACGGGGCGGGTGAGCGCGAGACGCGGCATCGGTCCGGCTACGGCCGCGGTTCGCCCGGCAGGGGAACGGCGACGAACCCGAGCGGCTCGCCCGCGCTGACCGGCGGCGTGCGGACCAGGTAGAGCAGCACTCCCGCGAACGGCGAGCGCACCTCCTCGATCACGGCCCCGAACGGGTCGGTCACCACGCCGAGCAGCGTGCCCGCCGCGACCCACTCGCGCTGCCGGCGCGCCGGCTGCCAGAGGCCCGTCTGCTTCGCCTGCACCACCTGGCCGGGCTCGAACCAGATCGGCTTCGCCACGCGCACGCTCTCGCCCTCGTGGATGCCGAGCTGCGCGATCAGGCTGCGCGCGCCGCGGACGTGGGGCGCGACCAGCTCCTCGTCGCTGCGGCCGAGCGCCCCCGCTTCCACCGTCATCGCCGGCTTGCCGCGCAGCACCGCCGTGTTCGAGGTGTAGACGGATGCGTTCCTGTCCTTCGGCCGTTCGCGGTCGACGACCACGTGGTCGAAGCCCCAGGCCAGCACCATCTCGCGCGAGGCCGCGTCGACCGCGGGCTGTCCGCTGACCTGCCAATAGGAGTAGGTGCGCAGGTCCTCGTTGCCGTCGCCGCCGTGGACGTCCACGACGTGGGTGGCGCGGTCGATCACCTCGGTGGTGATCGCGTGGGCGATGCGCTCGCTCTGCGTCCCGTCCGCGCGCCCCGGGTAGACGCGGTTCTGGTTCTTGCCGTCGGGCGAGTAATAGATGCGGCGGCCGTAGAAGGCCGGCGGGGAGACCATGTGAACGAGGATCAGCGACCCCCTCATGCGCGCGGGGTCGAGCTGGGACGCCAGCCGTTGCAGCGCGAGGATCGGCGGGTACTCGTAGCCGTGGGTGCCGGCGATCAGCGCCAGCACCGGCCCCGGTTGCGCGCCGTGGAGCAGGCTGACGGGGATGCGGGTGCCGGCGTCGACCCCCGCGGGGACCTCCAGGTAGCCCGAGACGCGGCTGCCGGCCGCCGCCTCCAGGGACCCGACGCGCAGCGGCTCGGACGCGAGCACCGGCAGCGCCACCAGCGTCAGCAGCGGCAAGAGCGACGATCTCATCATCTCCAGCTCCTTCCTTCGCCTTCGGCAGAGGCCGGCCCGGGACTGATTATGATCGCCGCGGCGGCAGGAGGCTCGCGCACCCCGGATCAGTGGGCCGCGGGGCCGCTCGGTCAACAGCCTTGACGCCGCGAGGACGGCCCTCTAGATTGCGGGCGCGCCCCACCCGACGTTCGAACCGCATCCCGCCGACCAAGGAGGCACCGTGGCCGAGATCCTGAAGTTCATGCGTTTCTTCTTCGTCCTGCTGGCGATCTTCACGATCGGACGCTGGGGGATGAGCCTGGGCGGCGTGCCCTACGAGAAGGGAACCCACGTCTTCAGCCTGGTGACGCTGACCCTGATCGCCGTCGCGCACCATGCGGCCTTCGCGCGCGGCCTGCTGGGGTGGCGCATCGGCAAGGCGCTGCAGCTCGGCGCCACGATGGCCTTCACGACCCAGCTCGTGATCCTGCTCTCGACCGTCGTCTCGTACTTCGGGCTGCCGAGCTACTTCAACGCGCCGCTGGCGCTCAACCAGGAAGCCGCCGTGCCGCTGACGGCCGCCGTGGTGATCCGCCTGCAGGGGCTGGTCATCAACACCATCCTGGGCACGATCGCCGCAGCCCTCGGCTACCTGATGGGCGGGGCGCTGCCGAAGCGGGAAAAGCTCGCCTGACGCAGTCCGGGGCCGTCCCTAGCCTTCGGCGGGGGCGGCTCCGGCCCGCTGCTTCATCTCGAGCTGGCCGCGCAGGATCGAGCACCAGTCCTTGTGCTCGGCCACCGGCATGCCGCATTCCACGCAGATCCGGACGCGCGCCTTCGGTGGCTCGCTGCTTCCGCCGAACAAACGCTTGAATAGCGACATGCCACCTCCCGCTCCGCCTGACGATTAGTACGTGAGACGTGACCGGAGGGTTCGAGGTTGCGCAAAATCTGAAAAACGTGCGATCCAAGCCGTTGAACTGCCCCGCAAGCCCGCCGCCGAGCACGATCCGGGGCAGGCGCACGACGCCGGCCGCTCCAGAAGGGAATGCACCAGGCCGGACGGGCGCCGCGATCAGAGCCGGAACAGATAGCTGAGCTTCACGAAGAAGCCGTCGCTCGTCCGCTGCAGATCGCGGAAGCGGAGCGAGTCCGTCTCGCGCAGCGAGCTGCCGTAGCCCGCGAAGAACACCGTGCCGGGGTTCGGCTGCCAGGAGAACAGCACGTCGAGCCGCAGGCCGTTGTCGCGGGTCGCGAGCGCGGGCTGGTAGGCGCCGGTCGCCTCGTCCCGGATCAGGATCGGCCGCTCGGTGCGCGAGTCGTCGCGCAGCGCGTCCCGCATCCTGGCGTCGTACTCCGCCACGAAGCGGAGGAAGATGGCGCGCGTCGCCTGGTACTCGAGCTTGAGGCGCGGAAGCTGGCGGCGGCCGACCCTGCTGCCGTCGCTGCGGCGCTGGAAGTCCTGCAAGCGGTACTCGGCGTTCACGCGCAGCTTCTCGGCGGGCCGCCAGTCGAGGGTCAGCGTCAGGTAGGTGATGTCGGCCGGCGCCCACTCGAAGAAATTCTCGTCGCGGCCGAAGAGCCACTGCGCGGTCGCCGAGAGCTTCTGGAACTGCGGCGTCTCGAAGCTCAGCACCCAGTCGAGGTTGTCGATCGTGGGCACGCCCACGAACGGCAGCAGCTCGCCGGGCGCGTCGCCCTGGAGCGCGTAGTCCTCGTAGAAACCGGCGTCGTAGCCGAACTGCTCGACGAGCAGGGACGCCCCGAGCTTCCAGCCGCCGCGCAACGTGGCGTTGTTGTTGAAGTGCAGCTTCTGGTCCTGCACGCCGCCCTCGCCCACGAAGCTGGCGTACCGCCAGACGCCCTCGGCCACCACGTCGCAGTTGAGGACCTCGACGAGACCGCCGTCGGGGCCGAAGAAGCTCAGCCGGTTGTCGACGTTGGCGCGTACGATGCCGGGCCGGCTGATGAAACCGGTCTCGGCACGGAAGTCCTCGTCGATGCCCGTGATCAGCGCCCGCAGGCCCTGGCGGCGGCCGTTGCGGTTGAAGCTGCCCTCCCACAGCGGCGCCGTGGTGACGCTGCCCCCGCGCGCGGTGCGGCTCAAGGCGCCCTGGAGCTGCAGCGTGTAGATCCCGCCGAAGGCGAGGCGCGTGTCGAGCCCGGCCACCCGGTTGTAGTCGTCGCCGTCGATGCGGTCGGTGTAGACGAGCCCGAGCTTCGACTGGCCCCGCAGGTCGCGCTGCAGGCGCAGCACGTTGACGAAGGGATGCGCGTCGTTGCGGGACGCCTCGGCGTCGTCGACGGCCGAGAGCAGGCCGATGTTGAAGCCGGAGGCCTTGCCCGTGAGCTTCACCGCGCCGACCGGGGCCACCACGCGGCGCGTGTAGACGAGCCGGTTCGGCGCCTGGAACTGCTCCAGGCCGTCCAGGAAGAAGGGCCGTTTCTCGGGGAAGAACACGGCCTGGCGCGGGTCGTACACGAACTGGCCCGCGTCCGCCTCGACCTGCGAGAAGTCCGGGTTGACCGTGCCGTTGAGGGCGAGGTTCGGCGTCACGCCCCAGCGCACGTTGCCGCCGGGCTCGGGCCTGGGGGCGTGGTACTCCCAGCCCGTGCCCGCGGGCGCGCTCGGCGCGCCGTCGAGACGCGCGGTGACCACCGGCGTCAGGTCCAGCACCAGGCCGGGCCGCAGCTCGCGCAGGCCCTCGAGCCGGCCCGCCTGCCCGAGGAAGGACGCGGCGTTGCGCCGGGCGGGCGCCCACGACAGCTCGTAGCCGGTCGACTGCACCTTGCGCACGACGTGCAGGCCCCAGCTCTGCACCTCGCCCGACTGGTAGCGCAGGCTCTTGAACGGGATCCTCAGCTCGACCGCGTAGCCGTCCTCCAGCAGCCGGCCCTTCGACTGGAACACGAAGTCGGGCGAGAGGTCCTCGCTCTCGCGGGTGGTGGCGAGGCCGGAGAAGCCGCCGCCGTTCTGGGTGGCGCCCTCGACCAGCGCGCCGTCGGCCTGCACGCCGAGCGGGTTGACGGTGAAGACCAGCGCCTGGCGGCCGTCGTCGAAGGTCGACAGGAAGATCGAGACGCTGTCCTCGGACTGCAGGCGGTCGCGGTTGGCGAGCGAGGCGCGCACCGAGCCCGGCGCCGCCCAGGCGCGCACGCCGAAGAGGATCGCCGTCGGCGAGTAGTAGACGAGCACCTCGGTGCGCTCGTCGGCCGGCCGACCGTCGACGGGCGAATACTGTGAGAACTCGGTGAGCCGCGCGGCGCGCGTCCAGGCCGCCTCGTCGAGCGCGCCGTCGATCTCGATCTCCTCCTCGAGCCGCGGCAGCGGCACCTGGAGCTGGCCCTGGCGCCCGCTGTAGGAGGCGGGTGCGGGGAGGGCGTCCGGCGTCGCGTCAGCGGTGGCGACGGCCGCTGCGAGCAGCAGGCAGGTGGCGATCATCCGTTTGGAACCGCGGGCCCCCGGGGGAAGAACCCGCGGATTCTACGGGATCGCCAGCGCTCGCGGATCAGTTCGACGGCGCGCCGCTCCCGCCCTTCGTGAAGCGGTCGGCCCACTCGATCATCTCGGCCAGCGCGTGCAGCACGGACTCGCGCGCGCGGTAGCCGTGCGCCTCGTGCGGCAGCATCACCAGCCGGGCCGTGCCGCCGCTGCCGCGCAGCGCCTCGAACAGGCGCTCGGACTGGATCGGGAAGGTCCCGCTGTTGTTGTCGGCCGCGCCGTGGATCAGCAGGACGGGCTCCTTGATCCGGTCGGCGAAGCTGAAGGGAGACATCCTGATGTAGAGGTCGCGCGCCTCCCAGAACGACCGGCGCTCGGTCTGGAAGCCGAAGGGCGTGAGGGTGCGGTTGTAGGCGCCGCTGCGGGCGATGCCGGCGACGAAGAGGTCGGTGTGGGCCAGCAGGTTGGCCGTCATGAACGCGCCGTAGCTGTGGCCGCCGACCAGCGCGCGCTTCGGGTCTGCGACCCCGCGGGCCTCGAGCATCGCGAGCGCCGCGCGTGCGTTCATCGCGATCTGCTCGACGAAGCTGTCGTTCACCGTCTCGGGATCGCCCACCACCGGCATGGTGGCGTCCATCAGCACCACGTAGCCCCGGAGCGCCAGGAAGACCGGCGAGATGCCGCTCGGACGCGAGTAGGCGTTCGGCCTCGCGCGCACCTGGCCCGCCGTGTCGGCGTCCGAGTACTCGAGCGGGTAGGCCCAGACCAGGGCGGGCCGGCGCTCGCCAGCCTGCCGGCCGGCGGGCAGGTAGAGCGTGCCCGACAGCGTGACCCCGTCCTCGCGCTGATACGTCACCAGCTCCTTCTCGATCCCCGCGAGCCGCTCCGCGGCCGCGTCCCGATAAGCCGTGAGCTGCCGCGCGGAGCCGTCGTCTTCGTCCACGACGTACAGGTTCGGCGCCTGCGTCCGGGACTGGCGCCGGACCAGCAGGCGCGAGCGCGAGGACCCGGCGAAGGCCACGAACTCCTCCAGCACGTCGGCGCCGGAGTGGAACAGGCGCTGCTTCTTCAGCGTGACGAGGTCGAGACGGTCCAGGAACGGGCGATCGCCGGTGGGCGAGGCGCCGTCGCCCGCGAGGTAGATCGCGTCGCCGTCCTGCAGCAGCACGATCTGGCCGTCGGGCCGCAGCGTCCGCACCGGGTCTCCCGGATGCTCGTAGCTGTCGCGCTCCGAGCGGTCGAAGACGACGCGTGCCCCCGCCGGGGAGGCGAGATCCACCAGCCGGGTGGTGGTCCAGCGCCGCGCACGATCGCGCTCGCGCACGAGGGCGACGCCGGGGCGCGCCGTCCAGTCGAGGCCCGAGAAGCGCTGGGCCAGGCGCAACAGCTCGCGCGGCTCGCCTGTGAAGGGCGCGGCCAGCGCGAGGATGCGGTCGCGCGCCTCCGCCTTGCGCATCGGATCGCCCCCGTCGAGCGCCTCGACCCAGACCAGGCTCGCGGGCGCGAGCGGCTGCCAGCCGACGAAGCGCGGGCCCTCGGGCACGCCCTGGCGCGGGACCTGGTCGGAGACGGGCAGGCGCGCGATCGTGGCGACAGGCCGGCCGTCGCGGTCCCGCACCTCGATGGCGCGGGCGAAGTTCTGGTACGGCACGCGGTAGGAGAACGGCGGCTCCAAGGTCGTCGCGAGCAGGTAGCGGCCGTCCGGCGAGAGGTCGGCGGCCGAGTAGAGGCCCGGGCGGCCGAGCGGCGACGGCCTCGCCGAGGCCGCGTCGAGCAGCACGAGCTGCGTGCTCGCGTAGTGCGCGAAGAGGCGCTCGTCCCCGGGTGAGGCGAGCAGGTCCTGGAACGTCGCCATTTGCGAGGCCTTGCCCGCGGACTCCTGTACGACCGGTCCGCTCGGCACCTGCGCCGGCTGCGGCGCAGGGCCTCGCCCGGCAGGCACGCTCCGCACCAGCAGGCGTGCCGAGTCCGCCCACTCGAAGGCGCGGCCGAGCACGTCGTTGACACGCAGGCCCGGCACGGCCCTGGCGCTGGCGCTCGCGGCGTCCCCGAGCCACAGCTCGACGCCGTCCGCGAGATCCCGCGCGAACGCGAAGCGCCGCCCGTCCGGCGACCAGACGGGGGCCGCGATGCGAGCGCCGGCAGGCAGCGCGATGCGGCGCGCGGCGCCCTCGAGCGGCTGCAGCGTGATGCCCGTGTAGCGGGAGGTGCGCTGCCGCGAGGACAGCGCCGGCGAGATCCGCACTCCCGCCAGGCGCAGCATCGGCTGCGCGAGCAGCGCGATCGGCGGGTTCGCCTCGGGCTCGACGACCAGGACGGCGTCGCGCGCCGGGCTCACCAGCGTGAGCGGCGGCGGCGCGGCGTCGAGCACGTCGACGATCGCCTGCGGCGGCAGCTTGTACGGAGTGTCCGCCGTCTGGGCGAGGACCGGGTGAGTGGAGGCCAGCAGGCAGAGCGCGAGGACGCGGACGTGCATGGGCGGGCTCCTTGCGCCGCGGATTCTACGCTCGGGGGCCGACGCGGCCGGCCGGGGCACGATCGCGGGGACGGGGGACTACAGCACGAGCAGCGTGGCGAGGCTCAGAAACAGGCCCATGCTGGCGACGTCCGTGGCGGTCGTCAGGAAGATGCTCGAGGCGGTGGCGGGGTCGAAGCCGAGGCGGCGCAGGATCAAGGGGATCATGGCGCCGGAGAGGCCGCTGACGACGCAGCTTCCGATCATCGCGACGAACACCACGAACGCGAGCATGGCCGCGGCGGGGTTGGCCTGGGCGCGCGCGACCACGTACATGCCGAGGCCCGCGGTGACGCCGACGAGCGCGCCGTTCAGCAGGCCCAGCAGGCCCTCCTTCAGCACCAGCACGCGCTCGCGCCCGGGCTTCAGCTCGCCGAGCGTCATGCCGCGCAGCGTGACGGCGAGCGCCTGGCAGCCGGTGTTGCCCGACTGGCCCGCCAGCACCGGCAGGAAGACCGCCAGCACCACGATCTGGTCCACGGTGTCCTGGAAGAAGCCGACCACCGCGGCGGCTACGAACGCCGTCAGCAGGTTGATCTGCAGCCAGGGATGGCGGAAGCGCAGGCTGCGCGACCACGGCGTCGACAGCCGCTCCTCCTTCTCGACGCCGACCATCGAGCCGACCTGCGCGCTGATCTCGAACGCCTGCTCCTCGAACATCGTGCGCCCGCGCACGACGCCGACCAGGCGGCCGGCGTCGTCGCACACGGGGTACACGGGGAAGTGGTGGTTCACCACCAGCTTCATGGCGTCGAGCAGCGGCAGTTCCGGCCGCAGCGAGAAGGGGTTGCGCAGCATCACCTCGTCGAGCCGCTGCTCGCGCCGCGCGAGCAGCAGGTCGCGCATCGCCACCACCCCGACCAGCACGCCTCCGGGATCGACCACGAAGCCGTAGGTGACGAAGACGGTCTTCACCAGCTCGCGGATGCGCTCGACGGTCTCGGCCACGGTGAGCCCCGGCGGGAACACGGCCTGGGGCGCTTCCATCAACCGGCCCACCGAGTCCTCGGGGTAGGTGAGGTTCTCGGTCCACTGCCTGCCCTCGGCCGCCGGCGCCGCCGCGATGATGTCCTCGCGCCGCTCCTCGTCGAGGGCGGTCAGCACGTCTTCGGAGATGCCGGGGCTCAGCTTGCTCAGCACGTCCGCCGCCTCCGCGTCGGGCAGCGCGGCGACCAGCTCGGCCGCCTCGGCGGGCGCCAGCATCACCAGCTCGGCGGCGATGTCGTCGAGGCGCGACGGCTTCGGTTCGACCGGCAGGGAAGGGTCTATGCGTTCCATCGGGCCTCTCGAGCGTGGAGGGTCAGGGAAGTGGTTCGACCGATTCGCGCGAGGATACCATTCGCCCGCGCCTCGCCAGTCGCCGGAAATCGAGGGCCGCGGTCTCAGCGCGCCAGGCGGGAGCGGGCGGCGGACACCTTCTGCTGGAACGCCAGCAGCGGGTCGGCGTTCGGCGCGTCGGTGGTGAAGTTGTAGGTGCGGCCGCCGCGCAGCGAGACCCGGAGGTTCTTCTTGAGGTAGTCGACCTCGAAGCGAGCGAGGTCCGCGAGCGGCGCCTCGAAGGAGTCCTTGTCGGCCTCGTAGGCGAGCCCCTGCGGGGTCGCGCGCAGCCGGCCCCGGCACGAGCCCATGCCGTGCTTGTGTACGGCCTCGACCGACTCGTCCAGCCGGACCTCCTTGAACCTCACCGAGACCAGGATCGGCCCGTCGCGCAGGTCGACGTCCTCCACCTGCATCTCGTAGCCGTCGGCCGAGACGTTGACGCGGTGCGTCCCTGGGTTCACGTCGTCGACGTCGACCGGCGCCCGGCCCACGAAGCGGCGGTCGACGAAGACGGATGCGCCGGGCACGTCGGCCTCGACCCGCAGACGCGGTGCGCGCACAGCCTTCGCGGGCGGCGCCTGCGACGCTCGCGCCGTGGGCCGTGCGCTTCGCCCCGGCCGCGCCGTCGCGGGTGGCGAGGCGGGAGCCTGCGCGCGCGGCCGCGGGGCCGGCGCCGGCCGCGCCGCAGTCTGTGGGGCGCTCAGACGGAAGTAGAGATAGGAGAGCCCCGCCGCCAGCGCCGCCACCACCAGCGCGAAGACGGCGATGAACACGAGCGGCTCGCGACGTGGGGGCCGGGGCTCGTGCGTGCCGAGCAGCGTCACCGGCCGATCCTAAGGCCGGTCGGGCAGCCGGCGCAGGCGCGGGCCGACGAGCCAGGCCTCGCCCAGCGTCGGCGCGCCGAAGCCCCCGAGACGCAGCTCCATGCGGCCGCGCACGCCGCCGGCGGGCACGTCGAGCCACAGGCGCAGCCGATGCCAGTCGGTCGTCCCGCGCAGATCGCTGGACCAGACCGTCGCGGCACGCGCGCCGCCGGTCGCCTCGTGCGTGAAGACGATCCGCGCGCCCGGTCGCTCGAACGGCACGCCGCGCGCACGCGCCCAGGCCGACAGCTCGTAGCGGCCGGGCTCGTCGAGCCGCAGCTCCTGTTCGAGGCGCGTGTCCGCCTCATGGAAGTGGCGGATCCAGAGGCAGCGCGCGCCCGGGCAGGGGGCCGTCTCGAGCGAGGATGCGCCCGGAGCGGACTCCCAGGCTCGGACGCTCCAGCTCTCGAGCCCGCGCTCGAAGCCGGGGTTCCGCAGCGCGCCGGAGTCGCTCGCCTCGACGGCCGGCGCTTGCCGGCCTTTCGGGCGGACCAGCAGGAAGCTCCAGGAGTCCCCGGGGTTGCCGGCGAAGCGCGCGGCAGCCAGCGTCTCGACGTTCGGCGAGCCGCGCGCGAGGTCCTCCAGATCCGCCCGAGGTCCCTCGCTGCGGTACAGCAGGCCGATCGGAACCTCGGGCTGGCCGTGCACGGCCCCCCAGAGGCGCTCCGCGTCCGGCTCGTGGGACATCTCCCAGCGCTGCGTGGGCGGCGAGTTGGCGGCGCCGGGATAGAAGACGCCCCAGTCGAGCGCGAGCACCAGGCGCGCCTCCGAACGCACGGCCGCGCGCCAGGCGTCGACGGCGTTCCAGGTGACGCCGTACGGGCCCCGCAGCGGAGCCGCCGCGCGCAACAGGCCGAGGCCGTGAGCGCCCACCGCGGCGAAGACGGCCGCCAGCAGCAGGCCCGTCCGCGTCCCGGCCCGCGGGCGGCGAGCGAGCACGAGCGCCAGCAGGAGGAACGCGAAGGGGCGCAGCGGGGCGACGTGATGCGAGGCCCAGGCGCGAGAGGTGCTGACGAGCGCGGCCACCAGGATCGCCATGGCCAGGCCGGACATCGCGAGGCCCGCGGCCGCCGGCCTCGCGGGCCCTCGCGTGACGAACGCGAGCGCCGCCAGCAACGCCAGCGCCGTGCCGCCGAGGAGCAGCACGCGGTACGCGAGCAACCAAGCGTCCCCGGCCTGCGCCCCCGTCTCGACGTACCGGTGGTAGGCACGGAACGGGTCGGCGAGCGCGGCCAGCACGCTCGCATGGGAGAACAGGCGCGCGCCTTCGGTCCAGGGCACGCGCCCGGCCAGGCCCTCTCGCAGGTGCTCGAGCGAGTGGGACAAGCTCGCGAACGCGACGCCCACGCCGGTGGCCATCGCGGCGAGCACGGCGAGGCCGCGTCGCGCCTGCCCCCGCACCAGCGCGGCACCGAGGGCGCCGCCACCGAACGCCCCCACGAACCACAGGAAGTTCAGCCGGTCCCACACGCCGAGCGCCGTCACCAGCACGATCAGGCAGACCCCGGCGAAGGCTCGCGGCCGCGCAGAGGCGACGAGGCCCCAGGCGAGGCGCAGCAGCGCGGCCGCCAGCAGCAGCCCGAGCACGATCGGCCCCTCGTCGCAGATGCCCAGCACGACCAGCGACACGTCGCTCGCCAGCAGCGCCAGCACTAGGCCCGCCGCGGTGGTCGAGCCGCCGGACAGCGCGAGCGCGGACTCGGCCAGCAGCCCGAAGGCGATCGCCAGCAGCGCCAGGTTCGCGGCGCGATGCGGCGTGACCTCGGCCGGCAGGCCGCTGGCCGCATACAGCAGCCCCTTGAGCGAGCCGACGTAGGCGTAGGACTTGAGCGGCAGCGTCACGCCGAAGGCCTCCCCGAGGTACGGCGCGAGCAGGGAGCTGCGCGCCTCCGCGGGTCTGTCGAAGAAGGCGAGCGGCAGCAGCGGCAGGTACTCGTCGTTGTTCACCGGCGGCAGCGACGGCCACACCAGCAGACCGAGCGCCACCGCCGCCGCGGCGCCCGCCAGCAGCGCGCCGGCGCTTCGCCTGGCGCTCAATCGAGGACGTCGAAGAGGCGGCTGAACTTCAGCGTCAGGCTGCGGTCGCGCAGCGGCAGGCCGCTCTCGGACTCGCGGTTCTCGTTGTACACGAGGAACAGACCGGTGTTGGCGGTCTGGATCCAGCCGAAGCGCAGGTTGGTCGACCAGTTGTCGATGGTGTCGTTGTACTGGACCAGGCCCTGCAGATACAGGCGCGGGGTGAACGAGTACGACACGCGCAGCTTCAGCAGGTTGGTGACGAAGCGGCCCGCCGCCAGCGAGACGTCGTTGCGCTGCCAGTCGAGGTAGGCGTTCAGCGTCTCGCCCGCGCGGGCCCGCAGCGAGGGCTGCACGGCGACCCGCGAGCCGTCGAAGAAACCGCCGGCGGTGACGTTGACCTGCAGGCTGACCGGGGCCGCCGGGTTGCTGATGCCGACGAAGGAGGCTTCGACGTTGTCGTAGGTCCCGGGCGGCACCGCGATCCCGGGGTAGATCGTGAACGGGCCGCGCAGCCCCTCGCGCGTGAAGTTGACGCCGGTGTGCAGCTCCCAGCCGCTGCGCCACTCGAGGTGGTTGTCCACGTGGAGGAAGCCCGACTCCTGGAAGCCGCCGGGCTTCCAGAAGCCGCGGTACGACGCGTGCGGCCGCGCCTCGAGCAGGCCGAAGCGGCCCGACTCGATGCGCGCGGTGTGGAAGACCATGCCTTCGGCCTTGCGGTACTCGCGCCGCCGCAGGAAGCCCACCTCGGGGTTGAAGCCGGCGCCGACGTCCGTGTACTTGGCGTTCAGCTCCCAGGCCGGCGTGCGCCACACGCTCGCGAAGTGCGCCGCGTGCTGCGCGCGCTCCTCGCCCGGCGTGACGGTGCGCGCCGCGTAGCCGCTGAGGTCGAGGTGGCGGCCGATGCCGAGCCGCCCGTCGATCCCGAGCGTGCGGTTCCAGTCCGAGCCGCCGGCGAGATCGCCGGTCGCCTGCCGGTTGATCGCGAGCAGCCCGATGCCGGAGCGGTTGCGGAACTCCCGGAAGACGCGCGCGACGGCGAAGTTGTTGGCGGGGACCGCGCCGCCGTGGGAGCGCGTCTGCATCTCGAGCAACCCGACGTTGGCGCCGGCCAGCTTGCCCGACAGGCGCACGCCGCCCAGGATCGGGATCACCTCGCCGTTCGGGCCGATGCCGATGCGCCGGCTGAAGAACAGCTCCACCTCGCTCGGCGTGCCCGCCGTGAAGAAGCCGGCGTTCTCCAGGAAGAACGGCCGCTTCTCGGGGAAGAACAGGCTGAAGCGGTCGAGGTTGACCTGCTGCTCGTCGACCTCCACCTGCGCGAAGTCGGTGTTGACGGTGGCGTCGAAGGTCAGGCTCGGGGTGACGCTGAGCTTCAGCTCGCCGCCGGCGTCGGCGCTCGTCTCGCGCGGCAGGCCGGCCTCGGCGTCGCGCCTCGCCTCGCCCAGCACGTAGGGCGTCAGCTTGAGGTTGCGCTGCGAGGGCACCGGCAGCTTCTCGAGCGCGCCCGCGGAGGAGACGCGGAACAGGTTGTGCTCGCGGGAGAGCGGCGCCCAGTAGGCGAGCTCGCTGCGGCGCCGGATGTTGCGCTGCATGTTGAGGCCCCACTCCTGGCGCTCGCCGCGCGCGTAGCGCAGGGTGCGGAACGGGATCTCGAACTCCGCGCTCCAGCCGAACTCGCCCATCCGCGTCTTGACGCTCCAGGATCCGTCCCAGTTGGGGTTGAAGCCGCCGAGCGACATCGAGTCGCCGCCCTGGCCCTGGTTGGTGACCTGGCCGTCGTACTCGAGGCCCGCCGGGTTGGTGCCGAACACGAAGCCGTTCTGGCGGTCGCGATACGTGTCGAGGATGATCTGGAAGCTGTCGGTGGTGTCGAGCGAGGAGTCGCGTCGGCTCTCGTTCACCACGATCCGGCCCGGCTCGCGGTCGTAGCAGACGATGCCGAAGTAGAGCGCGTCACGCGTCGCCAGGATGCGCACCTCGGTGCGCTCCGAGGCCGGCGCGCCGGCGTCGGGCGTCGTCTGCCAGAAGGCCGTCTCCGCCGGAACGCCGCTCCAGGCGGCGTCGTCGAGGACGTCGCCGTCGAGCGTGGGGCCGGACTCGCTCTCCGCGGCCACCGCGACCGGCGGCGCAGCCGGGGCGGTGTCGGCCCCGGCCTGCAGCGCCGACAGGCCGACACAGGCCGCAGCGAGGGCTCGCCGCGGGCCGTAGCCGTGAGCGGCGCGCCGGAGGCGCCGCGCGAACGCCGTCGTCGGTCGCAAGGAACCGCAATTATATGAGGTCGCAGGCGCCGCGACGGCGTCTGCTAACGTTGCGGCGCCCGCGATGGAATCCCCATGATCGAGATCCTGCACCAGGATGCGGACGTGGTGGCCGTCGTCAAGCCGCCGGGGCTGGCGGTCGTGCCCGCCCGCGGCGAGAGCCCGGCGGCGTGCCTCCGCCACCGGCTCGAAGCGCAGCTCGGCGAGGGTCTTTACGTGGTGCACCGGATCGATCGCGAGGCCTCGGGGCTCGTCCTGTTCGCCCGCCACGCCCAGGCCCATCGCGCCCTCTCGATGGAGTTCGAGGCGCGCCGCGCGACGAAGCGCTACCTGGCCTTCGTGGCCGGCCGCCTACAGCCGGAGGCCGGGAGCATCGACGTGCCGCTCCACGATGCCCGGCGCGGCAAGACACGCCCCGCTCGGCCGGGCGAGCCGGGAGCCCGCGCCTCGCTCACCGAGTACCGCACGTTGCGGGCCTGGAGGCGGGCCGGCGCTCTCGTCTCGCTGGTCGAGGCCGCGCCGCGCAGCGGACGCCACCACCAGCTCCGCGTCCACCTGCGCTACGCCGGCGCGCCGATCCTGTTCGATCCGCTCTACGCGAAGGGCGTGCCGGCCGCAGTGCTGGCGGGCGCGCCCGCCCGCCGCCTCGCGCTCCACGCGGAGGCGCTCTGCGTGGCGTCACCCGCGGGCGGGCCGCCGCTCGATCTGCACGCGCCGCTGCCGGCGGATCTCGCCGAGCTGCGCGCCTGGCTCGATTTCGGCTGGTCGGCCTGAGCCCGCGAACTCCCCCCGCTGGCCCCGGGGCCCGGGCTGCCGGAGAATACCGGCTTCCGATGGCGGAGCTGGACGGCGGCGACACCCTGCAGCGCTTCGTGTTCGAGCGGGCGCGTGTGCGCGGCGAGCTGGTGCGGCTCGACGAGACCTGGCGCGAGGTCCTGCGTCGGCGCAGCTATCCGCCCGCGCTGGCCGCGGCGCTCGGCGAGCTGATGGCCGCCTGCACGCTGCTGGCGGCGACCGTCAAGTTCCCGCAGGGTGTGCTGGTGCTGCAGATCCAGGGCGGCTCTCCGGTGGGACTGCTCGTCGTCGAGTGCCAGGGCGACCTCTCGCTGCGCGCGACCGCGCAGTGGTCGGGCGAGCTCGACGACGCTCCGGCGCATCCGCCGCTGGGGACGCTCGCGGCGGGCGGCCGCTGCGTGATCACGCTCGACCCGGGGCCCGGCCTGCAGGCCTACCAGGGAATCGTGCCGCTCGAGGGCAAGTCGACGGCGGCCGTGCTCGAGCGCTACATGACCCGCTCCGAGCAGCTCGAGACCTGCTTCTGCCTGGCCGCGGACGGCGAGCGGGCGGCCGGGCTGCTGCTGCAGAAGCTGCCCGCCGAGGGCGGCAGGACGGGCGGCGCCGAGGACGAGGATCTGTGGACGCGCAGCGTCCTGCTCGCCCGCACCCTGGGCCGCGAGGAGCTGCTGGGGTTGCCGGGCGACACCATCCTGCGCCGCCTGTTCCACCAGGAGAACCTGCGCCTGTTCGAGAGCCGGCCGCTGCGCTTCGCCTGCCGCTGCTCGCGCGAGCGCGTGAGCGGCGTCATCCGCATGATCGGCGCGACCGAGGCGCGCGCCGTGGTCGCCGAGCAGGGCGCCATCAGCGTCACCTGCGACTACTGCCGCGAGACCTACGTGTTCGGGCCCGAGCAGACCGAGCACGCCCTCGCCGACGTGGCGGCGCCGACGCCGCTGCAGGCCTAGGAGCAGCGGGATGCCGAGATACGACTACCACTGCCCGGCGAACGGCCTCGTGGTCGAGGTGAGTCACGGGATGCGCGAGAAGCTCCTCACCTGGGGCGAGGTCTGCGCGCGCTCGGGCGTGCCCGCGGGCGGCACCGCTCCCGAGGCGCCGGTCGAGCGCGTGATCCACGCGCCCGCCCTCGCCTTCCCGCGCGGCGACGCCGCGCTCAAGGGCATGGGCTTCAGCAAGCTGGTGCGGCGCGACGACGGCGTCTACGAGAACGTGACGGCCGCGGGCGGCGAGCCGAAGCTGGTCAGCTCCGACGACCCCGGCTCGATCTCGAGGCTCGGTCTCGCCAAGAAGCTGGGGGACTGAGCGGGCCTGGGCCGTCACGGCCTAGAATGACCGCGCCTCGCTCCCCTTTCACGGAGAACTGGTGGCTTCGAAGCTGTGGTTCTATGCCGAGGGTGCCGCGCGCCGCGGGCCTGTTTCCCTCGACGATCTGATCGGCCGGCTGGCCACGGGGCAGCTCGCCCCGGACGCCCTCGTCTGGGCGCACGGCCTCGCCGCCTGGGCGCCGGCGGCCGCCGTTCCGGAGCTGGCCGAGCGCCTGGCGCCGCCGCTGCCGGCCGCCCCGCCGCCTCCGGTCGCGCAGACGCCCCCCGCGGCGGTGCTCGCCGACGTGCTGGTCGGGGCGGCGCCCGCGCCAGCTCCCGAGGTCGCCGTCGCCGACGTCGAGGACCTGCTGATCGGCGCCGCACCCGCGCCGGCGCAGGCCGCCGCGCCGCAGGAGAACCCGTTCCTGGCGGAGCTGCGCGAGCGCTACCGCATGAACGTCCGGGTCTTCGCCCAGCTCGCCGAGGAGCTGCGCAAGGACGGGCAGCTCGACGAGGCGATCCGCGTCTGCCGCGAGGGCCTGCTCGCCCATCCGACCTACGCCTCGGCCCGCGTCACGCTGGGCCGCGCGCTGCTCGAGCTGGGCCGGCCCGAGGACGCGCGGGAAGCGCTGGCCGACGCGGCCAAGCTCTCGCCGCGCAGCGCGCTCGCCCGCCGCGCGCTGGGCGAGTGCCTCGAGAAGCTGGGCGCCGGCGCCGAGGCGAGGGAGGAGTACCGCGCGGCGCTCGCGCTCGAACCGCACAACGCCGCGCTGCGCGCGATGCTGACCGCCCTCGGCGACGAGGTGCCGGCCGATCCCGGCGCCCTCGCGGAGGCCCTGACCGACGCCGGCCCGGGCGCGGCCCCCGACCGCGAGGACACGGGGGAGCTGCCGCCGATCAAGCTGGTCGAGGCGGAGGAGAGCTTCGAGCTGCTCGACCCCTACGACATCCCCTCGGTGTGGTCGGGTCCGGGCGCGGGGGGGACGCCGGCAGCGGGTGTCGAGGGCGAGCCCGTCTACGGTGGAGAGACGCCGCTCGAGACGTCCCCCGCGCTGGAGGCCCAGGCTCGCGCGCAGGCCCTGAAGGCGGCTTCGGCGGATGCGGCCGCGGGGTCGGGCGCCGCGGACGACATCGCCGGCGCGGACGAGGCGGAGCCGCCGACGCCGGACGCCGAGGCGGACGAGGACTCGCCGGAGTGGCCGCCGCACGACCTCGCGGAGAGCGACTTCGCGGAGCTGGTGCAGGCGCTGTACGAGCAGCGCTTCTCCGGCCTGGTGGTGCTGACGAAGCCCGGAGTCGAGAAACGGGTGCGGGTGAAGGACGGCCGGCTGGTCTTCGCCTCCTCGTCGAACCCCGACGAGCGGCTCGGCGAGCTGCTGCTGCGGCAGGGGCGCATCGGCTATCGCCAGTTCGTCGACGCCAGCGCAGGGATCCGGCCCGGCCGGCGCTTCGGCAGCGTGCTGGTGGAGCTGGGCGTGCTCGATCCGAGCGAGCTGGTGCGCGCGGTGGTCGACCACACGCGCGAGATCATCTGCGAAGCCTTCGAGTGGACCCACGGCCACTACCACCTGGTCGAGGGCGAGGACGCCGCCGAGGACATCACGCTGCGCATGAGCGCCGCCGACCTCGTGCTCGAGGGCGTCCGGCGCGTGAAGGGCTGGAGCCGCGTCAGCCGCGGCGCCGGCCCGCTCGACGCGCGCTACCTGCGCGCCGCGGGCTGGCAGGAGCTGCTGAGGAAGGCGACTCTCTCCGCCGAGGAGCGCGCCGTGATCGAGGCGCACGAGGAGGTGCGCGACGTCGAGACGATCTGCAAGCTGTCGCCGCTCTCGAGCTTCGAGACCTGCCGCCTGGTCTGGGCGCTGCGCGTGACCGGCGTCCTGCTGCGCGTCCCGCCGGAGCTGCCCTGAGGGTGGCGTCGGGGATCGTCGACGTGATGCGGGCGCTCGACTTCGCTGCCCGCAAGCACCGCGACCAGCGGCGCAAGGGCGCCGCCGAGGAGCCCTACATCAACCACCTCACGGAGGTGGCCCTGCTGGTCGCCGAGGCCACCCGCGGCGAGGACCCGCTCGCCGTGATGGCCGCGCTGCTGCACGACACGATCGAGGACACCGAGACGAGCGGGGACGAGCTGGCGCGCGCCTTCGGCGCCGAGGTGGCGGCGATCGTGGCCGAGCTGACCGACGACAAGTCGCTTCCCAAGCCGGAGCGGAAGCGGCTCCAGGTGCAGACCGCGGCCAAGAAATCCCCCCGCGCCCGGCTGGTCAAGATCGCGGACAAGACGAGCAACCTGCGCTCGCTGGTCGCCAGCCCGCCCGTCCACTGGGACGAAGCCCGCAAGCGCGCCTACTTCGAGTGGGCCGCCCAGGTGGTCGAGGGCTGCCGGGGCGTCTCGCCCGAGCTGGAGGCTCGCTTCGACGAGGCCCACCGCGTGGGCCTCGCCGCTCTGCGCTGAGCCGGCGAACGTTCACGTGCACGTTCACGTGAACGTGCACGGAAGCTCTAGAACATCGCGTCGCGGCAAGTGGCGTTGTAGAGGCGGATCGCGTAGCCGTCCTGCTTGGTCAGGTCGTAGTTCTCGGAGAAGGTGTTCGTTCCCTTCTTCACGTTGAACTCCTCGCCGTCGAAGTTGGCGCACAGGCCGCGGGCCCGCAACTTCGCCAGCATCCCCTGCACGTACTGGTTCGGGTTGTTGATCAAGTAGCCGTAGTCGGTACCGGACAGCTTGTTGCCGAAGTCGAAGATCAGCGGCGTCGCGCGCGCGCGGTCCTCGGCGATCAGGTCGTCCTGGGCGCCGTAGACGTCGCCGTCGAGCGCCGCGTCCTGCTTCACGCAGAGGTAGGGCGCCGAGGGCGGCAGCGGGCAGCTCGGGTCGAGCTTGACCGTCGGCACCGGCGGCGGGGACGGCAGCGGCAGCGCGGGCGAGCAGGTCACCGCGTAGTTGACCCAGGAGTTGCCGTCGCCCGTGATCACGTCGAAGTTCTCGTTGTCGGCGCCGCTGTCGCGGACCTGGATCTCCTCGCCGTCGAAGACCGCGCACAGGCCCTTGCCGTCGAGGTGGTCGACGATCGCCTGGACGTAGGCGCTCGCCGTCAGGATGCGCAGGTTGCCGTCCACCATCGGGATCAGCGCCCCGGAGTGGGGGTCGCGGTACGTCGAACCGCGCGCGATCTCGACCGCTTCGCGCACGCTGTTGAAATGGCGGGAGTCGCCCTTGCGGCAGCCGCCGCCGGTGCCCGTGCCGCTGGGCACTCCGACGCAGGACCGCGCCCCCGCCGACGGAGTCGGCGTCGGCGTGGGTGTCGCCGTCGGGGCGGGAGTCGGGCTGCCCCCGGCCGTCGGGGCGGAGGGGGTGGACGAGTCGCCGCCCCCGCACGAGGGCAGGAGCAGCGCGGCGCAGATGAGCGTGAGGATGAGGGACGTCGATCGGAAAAGGCGCATTGGAGCTTCGTATTCTACCAGCCGTCCCGCTTCCGTCTCGGGCCGGGCATGATCGAGTTCCACGTCGGTTTTTCGGTGGCGCGCCCTGCCGCGCCTCCCCTAGATTGACCGGCATGAGACCGCTGCCGCCCCGGCCCGAGATGGAGCGCGCGTTCTTCGCGAGCGACGCCTCCTACGACGGGCTGTTCTTCACCGGCGTCAGGACCACGGGCATCTTCTGCCGGCCGTCCTGCCGCGCCCGCAAGCCGCGCCCCCAGAACGTCCAGTTCTTCGCCGACGCCCGCGCGGCCGTCTTCGCCGGTTACCGCGCCTGCCAGCGCTGCCACCCGCTGGCCGAGCCCGGCCGCCCGGCCTGGGTGGCGAAGCTGCTCGAGCGCGTGGAGCGCGAGCCCGAGCGGCGCCTTCGCGATCAGGACCTGCGCGCGATGGGCATCGAGCCCGAGCGGGCGCGCCGGCATTTCAGGAGCCACTACGCAATGACCTTTCACGCCTACGCACGCGCCCGCCGCCTGGGCGACGCTCTCGCCCAGCTCCGCGAGGGCCGCCCGCTCGACGACGTCGCGCTCTCGAGCGGCTTCGAGTCGCACAGCGGTTTCCGCGACGCCTTCTCGCGCGCCTTCGGCAGCGCCCCCGGGCGCGCCCGCGGCGCCCTTGCCGTGCGCGTCGCCTGGCTCGAGAGCCCGCTGGGGCCGCTGGTGGCCGGCGCGACCACGGACGGCGTCTGCCTGCTCGAGTTCAGCGACCGGCGCATGCTGGAGACGCAGTTGCGGGTGCTGCAGCGGCGCCTGGGCCCGGCGCTGCCGGGCGCCAGCCCCCACCTCGAGCGCCTGCGCCAGGAGCTGCAGGAGTACTTCGCCGGACGCCGGCGCGAGTTCGGAGTGCCGCTGGTCGCGCCGGGCACGGCGTTCGAGGAGCGCGTGTGGACGGCGCTGCGCCGCATCCCGTTCGGCGAGACCTGGTCCTACGCCGAGCTCGCGCGCCGCGTGGGCAGCCCCGGCGCCTCGCGCGCCGCGGGCAGCGCCAACGGCCGCAACCGCCTGGCGATCCTGATCCCCTGCCACCGCGTGGTGAACAAGGACGGCCGCCTGGGCGGCTACGGCGGCGGCGTCTGGCGCAAGCAGGCGCTGCTGCACCTGGAGAGGACGGGAGAGCCTCTGCTGGCCGCGGCGCCGCAGGCGGCGACGGCCGGTCACTAGCCGTTCGCGCCGCGTCCCGCGTTCGGGGCGCGGCGCGGGCTCTACTCGGGGCCTCGGGAGAAGAAGCGCCCGCTGCGCCTTCCCTCGGCGGCCCCGTCCTCGCGCACGTAGACGACCCCCGGCCCGGAGAGGAGCGCTCTCTCCTCTTCGGCCGCCACGCCGTCCCGCACCGCGACCTTGAAAGGATCGCCGAAGAACATCGACGCGTTGATGGCGTCGACCAGGGCGTTCACACGCACGTAGGTCCTGGCCTCGGCCTTGTCGGCGACCACGCTGATGCTCATGCCGTCGATCGCCACCAGCCGCACCTCGGGCATCTTGCGGACCTTGGCCACGAAGGCCCTCACGAAGCGGTAGCGGCGGTTGCGGATGCGCCGCCAGATGTAGAGCCCGGCCAGGGCGGGGAAGATCAGGCCGGGGATCACGTCGGAGCCGCTGCGTGCCAGGAACAGCACCGCGAAGGCGATGCCCGCGAGCGCCACGCCAGCGAGCAGCAGCCACTGCGAGGGCGCGATGTCGCGCAGGCCGCGCAGCTGCTCGGCGAGCCGCTCGCCCAGGCTCACTTTGGAGCTGACGCCGCTCTCGACCTCGCGCTGCACCGTGCGCAGGTCGCCGATCAGCTCGCGCGCGTCGGGGTAGCGGTCGGCCGCGCGCTTGCGCAGGCAGCGCGTGACCACCCGCTGCAGGCTCGGGGGCAGGTTGGCGCGCACGGTGCTGACGGGCCGCGTCTCCTCGTAGGCGATCGCGTGCAGCGTGTCGAGCGGCGTCTGGCCCGCGAAGGGCGGCTGGCCGGTGACCATCTCGTAGAGCATCACGCCCAGCGAGAAGAGGTCGCTGCGGTGGTCGACCGCCTGGCCGCGCGCCTGCTCGGGGCTCATGTAGCGCAGCGTGCCGAGCACGACGCCGGCCTGGGTCCGCGACACCGTCTCCATGTGCGAGACCTCGTCGACGGAGCCGGCGCCGCTGGTGGTGTCGAGCAGCTTGGCCAGGCCGAAGTCGAGGATCTTGGCGTGCCCGTCGGGCGTGACGATCACGTTCTCGGGCTTGATGTCGCGGTGGACGATGCCGGCCTCGTGCGCCTTGCCCAGCCCGCCCGCCACCTGCGCCGCGATCTCGATGGCGCCCAGCACGTCGAGCTCGCGGCCCTTGATCAGCGCGCGCACCGTCTTGCCCTCGACCAGCTCCATCGCCATGAAGACCTGGCCGTCGGCCTCGTCGACGTCGTAGACCTGCGCGATCGCCGGGTGGTTGACGGCGCAGGCGGCGCGCGCCTCGCGCATGAAGCGCGCGCGGCGATCGGGGTCGCGCACGACCTCTTCCGACAGGAACTTGAGCGCCACCGCACGCCCGAGGCGGCTGTCGCGCCCGCGGTAGACGACGCCCATGCCCCCGCGCCCGAGCGGGTCCAGGACCTCGTAGTGCTTGACCGTCTGGGCGACCACGGCGGGGATGGTATCGCAGGCCGCCCAGGATCATCCGATCCGTCTTGACCGGCGCGGCCCCGCGGGACCATGCTGGCCCCAGCCAAAGCAGAGGCGCGCGAACCCGCGCCTCTGAGGAGGGACCCATGAAGCCCTGGGCTCGCGTTCTCCCCGCCCTCGTTCTGGTCGTCCTCGCCGGTCCCCTCGCAGCGCAGGAAAAGCCCGCCGGCCCGGACGGCCACGAGCTGCTCGCGCAGGGCCAGGCGCAGGAGGCGCGCTACGAGCTCGACGCCGCGATCGCCGCCTACACGGGCGCAGCAGAGAAGCTCTCGCGCGCCGAGAAGGGCGAGGCGCTCGGCCGTCTCGCGATCGCGCAGGAGCTGCGCGGGATGGCCGCTTTCGTGGCGACGGCCGATGCGGCGCTCGCCGCGGACGCGCAGGGCTGCTTCCCGCTCGCGGCCGCGGCCCGGGCCCGCGCCCGGGACCGGCGCGCCGACGAGTCGCTGCAGCTCGCGGAGCGCGCCGTCCAGGCCTGCAAGTCGCCCGCAGCCCTCGCCGCCCTGGGCGTCGCGCAGGGCGCGAAAGGCGAGCTCGGGGCCGCCGAGGCCGCCTACCGCGAGGCCCTGGCGCTGGCGCCGGGCGACCTCGCGGCCCGCATCGGGCTCGCGCGGGTGCTGCGCCGGACGGGCAGGGCCGCCGAGGCGGAGCCGATGCTCGCCGAGATCACGCAGGCCGCGCCGGGCGCCGTCGCCGTCTACAAGGAGGCGGCACGCGCCAAGCTGGCGCTCGGGCGCCCCGACGACGCGGTCGCCGACGCGGCCATCGCCGCGGCGATGAGCGAGGGCGACGCCGAGGCCGCGAGCCTCGTCACCGAGGTCGCGGTGGCGCGGGCGCTCGTGCAGGTAAAGGCCGGCCAGGCGGACCTCGCGGTGGTGGAGCTCGGGGCCCTCCGCGACAAGGAACCGGAGTCGGCCAGCGTGCGCTACGGTCTCGGCCACGCGATGGTCGCGCGGCGCGACGTGGACGGCGGGCTCGCCGAGCTGCGCAAGGCCGTCGAGCTCGACCCCCAGCTCTCGGAGGCGCAGTTCGAGCTGGGCCAGGCGCTCTATGCCCTCAAGGGCGATCCGGCCGGCGCCATCGCGCCGCTCGAGCTGGCGGTGGCGGCGGAGCCCGCCAACCCCCGCTACCGCGCGCTTCTCGGCGGCGCCCTCGCCGGCGCCCAGCGGTTCGACCGCGCGGTCGAGGAGCTGTCGAAGGTGGTGGCGGCCCCCGAGCCTCCGCCCGAGGCCTGGCTGTACCTCGGTGTCGCGCAGCTCGGTGCTTCGCGCTTCAAGGAGGGCGCGGAGGCCCTCGAGAAGGCGGCGGCGCTCCTGCCGCAGAGCGCCGAGGCCCAGGCCTACCTCGCCTGGTGCTATTTCGGGCTCAAGGACGCGCCCGGCTTCAAGAAGGCGGGCGCCGCGGCCCGCAAGCTCGGCTACAAGGACCCCCAGCTCCTCGACCGCCTGAAGCGCGTGGAGGCCGGAGAGGCGATCAAGTAATTGAGTCTGGGGGGTGCTGCGTCGCACCCCCCAGACCCCCGCTCTGTCGGAGCGACGCAGTGCGTCGCGCATCAATCGTCGGGTTGCCGCTCGTCTCGCTGCGCTCGACTTCGCGGCCCCGCCGCTCCGCTCGATTCGGCGCGGACGCCGTGGCGCATCCGGCTCGTTGGGATGCGCGCCTCATACGCCTGCTTCCGGCGTGACCCACGCCGCCGCCCTCGGGCGAAGCGCCAAGCCCCGCTAGCGGAGCTTCATCGACGCCCATGCGTCATCGACCCCCCACCCCTATCCCCTCCCCACGTACGGGGGAGGGGGAATCACTCGCGGGTCGCGCCGCGACCTGACGGGGCGTCGCGACCCGCAGCGTCTGCGAGCGGCGATCTGCCTCGGGCCATGTAGCCATCGCCGGCTGGGTGGCGCCGCGACTACGAGCTGCGAGCGCAGCCGAGTTCACCTCGGCGGAGCGAGCGGGGGGCCTGGGGGGCGCGGCGCAGCGCCCCCCAGCGTCTCGAAGCCATGCGCGCTCCGCAGCAAGGGACGCGCGCCCCCGCGCCAGCCCCACGACCGGGCGCCTTCCGGCTACCGTCAGCGAGCCGGCCCGCGGACTCGCGGCCTTCGGTTGGAGCGGTCGCCCCGGCTAGACGGCTTCGCCGAGGAGGGCGTTCTCCTCGGCGGTCTGCGCGCGGACCGGACGCGAGAGGTAGTGGTAGACGGCCGGCACGATGTAGAGGCTCAAGAAGCCGGAGAACACCAGCCCGCCGACCACCGCGATGCCCATCGAGCTGCGGCTGCCCGCGGAGCTGCCGAGCGCGAGCGCGATCGGCAGCGCGCCCAGAATCGTCGCGAGGCTCGTCATCAGGATCGGGCGCAGCCGCGCGACGGCCGCGTCCTGCACCGCAGCCTGCTTGTCGAGCCCGCCGCGCTTGCGCTGGTTGGCGAACTCGACGATCAGGATGCCGTTCTTGGTGACGAGGCCGATCAGCATGATGATGCCGATCTGGCTGAAGACGTTCAGCGTGGACCCGGTCAGCCACAGGCTCAGCACCGCGCCCGCCACCGAGAGCGGCACCGTCAGCAGGATGATGGCCGGATCGACGAAGCTCTCGAACTGCGCCGCCAGCACCAGGTAGATCAGCACCAGCGCGAACATGAAGGCGAACACCAGGCTCTGCGCGCTGTCGCGGAAGTCGCGCGACTGGCCCGCGAGGTCGGTGCTCACGGTCGCCGGCAGCAGCTCGGCCGAGATGCGGTCGAGCTCGGCGATCGCCTGGCCCAGCGTGTAGCCGGGCGCCGGCTGGCCGGAAACGGTGGCCGAGACGTTGCGGTTGAAACGGTAGATCGAGGCCGGGCTGATCGTCTCCTCGTAGCGGATCACGTTGTCGAGCGAGACCATGCGCCCGTCGGGCGCGCGCACGAACACCCGCTTCAGGTCGGCCGGCTCGTTGCGGTCGCGCCGCTGGAGCTGGCCGATCACCTGGTACTGCTTGCCGTCCATCAGGAAGTAGCCGAGCCGGCTCTCGCCGAAGGCGAACTGCAGCGTACGCCCGATGTCGGCGACCGGGATACCGAGCTCCGCGGCCTTGGCGCGGTTGATGCGCACGGACACCTCGGGCCGGTTGATCTTGAGGTCGGTGTCCACGAAGCGCAGCACCGGGCTGTCCTGCGCCGCCTCCAGGAACTTCGGCAGCACGTCCACCAGGGTCTCGACCCGCGAGGCCTTCAGCACGTACTGCACCGCCTGGCCGCCGCGCCGCTCGCCGATCGTCGGCGGCTGGGCGGGAAAGGCGCGGATGCCCGTGAACTGGTCCATCTCGTTCGCGAGCTGCTGGTAGATCTGCTGCTGGCTGCGCCCGCGCTCGTGCGGCTCCTTCAGGTAGATGTTCTGGGCGCCGCCGTTCGGGTTGCCTCCCATCCCCGTGATCGAGAAGGTGTGGCGCAGCTCCGGGACGCTGCCCACGATGTACTCGGACAGCTCGTCGAGGCGCGCGGTGGTGTACTCGTAGGTGGCCCCCTCGGTGGCGCGCACGTTGATGCGGATGTTCGAGCGGTCCTCGAGCGGCGCGAGCTCGGCCGGGATCAGGCCCGCCAGGTAGGCGGTGCCGGCGACACTCGCGGCGATGATCGGCAGCGCCAGCCAGCGCCGGCGCAGGAAGCCGGCCAGCGAGCGGTCGTAGGCGGCGGTCATCCCGGCGAAGAAGGGCTCGGTCGCGAGGTAGAGCCAGCCGTGGCCTTCGCCCCGCCGCAGCATGAAGCGGCACATCATCGGCGACAGCGACAGCGCCACGAACGCCGAGACCAGCACCGAGCCCGCGACCACCACGCCGAACTCGCGGAACAGGCGCCCGGTCAGGCCCTCCAGGAACACGATCGGCACGAACACGGCCGCCAGCGTGATGGTGGTGGAGATCACGGCGAAGTAGATCTCGCGCGAGCCCTCGAGCGCGGCCTGCAGCGGGGACTTGCCCGCCTCGACCTTGGCGTAGATGTTCTCCAGCACCACGATCGCGTCGTCGCAGACGAGCCCGATCGCCAGCAGCACGCCCACCAGCGTCAGCACGTTGATGGTGAAGCCCGCCAGGTACATGATGAAGAACGCCGACACGATCGAGACCGGGATCGCGATCACGGGGATCAGCGTCGAGCGCCAGTCGCGCAGGAACAGGAAGATGATCAGCGCGACCAGGCCGAACGCGATCAGCAGCGCCTCCTCGACCTCGCTCACCGAACGCCGCACGAATGTGGTGAAGTCGTAGCCGACGTCCACCACGATGTCCTTCGGGATCTCCTTCTTCAGGATCTCCATGCGGCGGTAGTACTCGTCCGCGATCGCCACCGCGTTGGTGTTCGGCTGCGGCACCACCGCGACGCCGATCATCGGCACGCCCATCCGCTTCAGTCCCCGGCGCAGGTCCTCGGCGTCGAGCACCGCGCCGCCCACGTCGCCGAAGACGATGCTGCGGCCGCCCTCCTGCCGGATCACCAGCCGGTCGAACTCCGCGGGCGTGTTCAGGCGGCCCGCGGTGCGGATCGTCAGCTCGGTCTCCGCGCCCTCGATGCGGCCGGAAGGCAGGTCCACGTTCTGCGCCGCCACCGCGCGCTGCACGTCGAGCGGCGTCACGCGATGGGCCGCCATCAGCCCGGGGTCCATGTAGAGCCGCATCGCATAGCGTTTCTCGCCGAAGATGCGCACGCGCGAGACGCCCGGGATCGTCTGGATCTGCGGCAGGATCACGTTCTGCGCGAAGGCGTTGATCTCGAGCAGCGGCCGCGTCTCGCTGCGCAACAGCATGAACATGATCGGCTCGGAGTCGGCGTCGGCCTTGTCCACCACGGGCGGGTCCGCATCGGGCGGCAGCGAGCGCACGGCCTGCGACACCTTGTCGCGCACGTCGTTGGCGGCCGCCTCGAGGTCGGCGTCGATGTTGAACTCGACGCGGATGTTGCTGCGGCCCTCGCCCGAGGTGGAGGAGATCACGCGCACGCCGGCGACGCCGTTGATCGCCTGCTCGAGCGGCTCCGTGATCTCGGCGTCCACCACCGAGGCGGCCGCCCCCGGATAGCTGGTGCCGACGCTGACGACCGGCGGGTCGACGGCCGGGTACTCGCGCACGCCGAGCAGCGGCAGGCTGACGCCGCCGAAGAGCACGATCACCAGCGACAGCACGATCGCCAGCACGGGACGCCGGATGCAGATCTCGGAGAGCGTCATGGCCTCAGTCCGCCGGGCCCTCGAGGCGCACCGGCGCTCCCGCGCGCAGGCGCAGCAGGTTGCTGGTGAGCACGGTCTCGCCGAGCCGCAGCCCGGACAGGATCTGCACGCGCTCCGCCGTGCGCAGGCCGATCGTCACCTCCTGCTCGGCGGCGCGCCCGTCGCGCAGCACGAACACGCTGTGGCCCTTGATCGACGGCACCAGCGCCCGCGACGGGATCAGGATGCCGTCGCCCGACTCGATCTCGAACTCGACCGCCGCCGAGGCGCCGGGCGTCAGCACGCCGCGCGGGTTGGGCACCCTGCCGCGCACGAGCAGGCTGCGCGTGGTGGCGTCGATCACCGGCTCGACCGCCACCACTCGCCCCGAGAAGGCCTCGCCGCGCGCCTCGACGCGGAACGTGAAGGCCTGGCCCCCGCGCACCTCGTCCGCATAGCGCTCGGGCAGCGTGAAGTCGAGCTTCAGCTGCGACAGGTCCTGCAGCGTGGTGAGCGCGGTGTTGGGGTTGATGTAGGCGCCCTCGCTCACCCGGCGCAGCCCCACCCGGCCCGCGAACGGAGCCCGGATCTCGGTCTTCGCCAGCTCGACCCGGACGACCTCGATCTCGCCGCGGATCGCGACCAGCTCCGCCTGAGCGCGGTCGTACTCCTGCTGCGAGACGAGCTTCTGTGCCGCCAGCTCGCGCTGGCGCTCCTCGGTGGCGCGGGCGAGGCCCAGCCGGCCCTCGAGCCGCATCAGGTCGGCCCGCAGGTCGGCGTCGTCGAGCTTGAAGAGCAGATCGCCCTTCGCCACCTGCGCGCCTTCCTCGCAATGCACTCCCGTCACGCGCCGGGACGACTCGCCCACGATCGTCACGGACTCGTTCGCCACCAGGGTGCCGAGCGCGGGCACGGTGTCGTGAACGGTCGCCGCCGCGACCGTGTAGCCCTCGGCCGGCAAGGCCTCGTTCCGCGCGCCCGGCGCCGAGGCGCCAGCGGAGGGCCCGCCCGGCCCCGGAGAGGCCTTGAGCGGTGAGCGGAGGAGCCAGATGACTCCGGCGGCGAAGGCGGCCACCAGGGCCAGCGAAGCGGTTCGGCGACTCATTTGGGGACCTCGCAGGGCGAACGACCGGACAACCCGACGATGATACGCGCGATCCCCGCGTCCCTGCGTGAAAGGCCGTGAAAAGGTGTTACCCGGCCGCCCTGACGAGCTTCTCGGGGTTGACCAGGAAGAAGATCTCGTGGATGCGGCCTTCGGAGATGGTGAAGCTCACCACGGTGCGCACGACGCCGTCCCGCGTGCCCACGACACCGGTGCGGCCGTTGACGTCGCACAGGCGCGTCTCGAGCCCCTTCGCCTTGGCCGTGAGCCCGGCCACGAAGCGGGCCACCTTGGCGGCGCCCCGCACCGGCCGCATCGCGGCGGCCACCCGGCCGCCGCCGTCCGAATAGGCAACCGCGTCCTGCGCCAGCCGGCGGGTCAGGCCCTCGAGATCGCCCTCGCGCGCCGCCTTCAGGAAACCGGCCAGGAGCTCGTCGTGCTCGGCCGGGTCCGCGGGGCGCGCCCGCCCGCCTTCGGCGACGTGCCTGCGCGCGCGGGCGTCGAGCTGGCGGCAGGCCGCCTCGCTGCGGTCCACGACGGCGGCGATCTCCGCGAAGCTGAGGTCGAAAGACTGGCGCAGGAGGAAGACGGCGCGCTCGAGCGGGTTCAGCCGCTCGAGCAGCAGCAGGAAGGCGAAGGAGAGGTCGTCGTTGAGCGCCGCCAGCTCGTCGGGGCGCTCGCCGGCGCGTGTGCTCGCGGGCGCGTCGAGCAGGGGCTCCGGCAGCCAGAGCCCGACGTAGCTCTCGCGGCGCGCGCGCGCCGACTTCATCTGGTCCAGGCACAGCCGCGCCACCAGGCGCACCAGGTAGGCCTGCGCGTTCGCGACCCCCGCGTGGTCCACCTCGCGCCAGCGCAGCCAGGCCTCCTGCAGGGCGTCCTCGGCGTCGCGCACCGAGCCGAGCATCCGGTAGGCGACCGCGAACAACCGGCCCCGCTGCTGCTCGAATGGGGCGAGCGCCGGGTCGCTCATGCCGGGCGGGCGAGGGCCGTGCCGGCCTGTGGCTGATGCACGGGCCAATGGTAAAGGGGCAGGCCGAAGCGCAGCTCGCCGCTGACGACGGCATACGTCATGCGGCAGATGGCCTCCTTCCAGATGGAGCCGGAGCGGCCCGTGAAGACGCGCGGCAGCGCGCGGTCCTCGGGATCCACGACCTGGAACAGGCCGTCGTGCCGGCCGAGGCTCGTGCAGCGCGCCCCGTAGGCGAAGCCGAAGGGTCGCGGCTGCTCGCCACGCGCGGCCCGCAGCGCGTTGCTGCCCGCGTGTGCGCCCATCGGCAGCGCGGTCGCGCAGGCCATGCGCAACGCCTCGCCGCCGAAGTCGAAGGCGGCCGCGTCGCCGGCGGCGAACACGTCCCCGCGGCCGGGCAGGCGCAGCTCGGGGTCGACGCTGACGCGCCCCTGCGCGTCCACCGGCAGGCCCGACTCGCGCGCGAGCGCCTGTGCCTCGAAGCCGATGCAGCAGACGGCCTCGTCGCAGTCGAGGGCGCCGCCTCCGCTCAACCAGGCGCGCCCGGGTTCGAGCGACGCGACGCTCACGCCCGAGAGGCGCTCGACACCGAGCGCGTTGAGCGCGGCCCGCAGATGAGCGCCCCCGGCGGCCGAGTCGCGCGCGCCGACCTCCTCGCGCGAGGCGAGCGTCAGGCGCAGGCCCGGCAGGCGCGAAGCGAGCTCCGCCGCGACCTCGATCGCGGTCGCGCCTCCGCCCACGACCAGCACCCGGCCTGCGCGGGCCTGCAGGCGCGCGAGCCGCGCGTGCGCCTCGCGCGCCGCGGCGGGGCTGTCCAGCCGGATCGCGCGCTCGTCTCCGGGGATACGCGCCGTGCGGCTGCCTAGCGCGAGCACCAGGCGGTCCCATGGCAGCTCCAGCTCACGGCCGTCGAGGCCGACGCCCCGCACGCGCGAGCGCGCGAGGTCGATGCCAGTGACGCGCGCCTGCGCGAACGAAGCGCCGCGCCGCGCCAGCGCCGGCGCGTAGGCGAGCTGCTTCGGCTCCGACCCCGCGAGCGCCTCGTGCAGGCGGATGCGCTGCACGAAGGCGGGCCGCGCGTCCACCAGCGTGACCCTCGCGAGACCGCCCCGCGAAGCCCGCGCCGCCGCCAGCATTCCCGCGTAACCGCCGCCCAGAATCACGATGCGTTCTGCGCCTGCCATCGGCCCTCCTCGTCACCAAGACGAGGCAGGGGCCCGTTTCGTGACAGACCCCCCGGCGCCGTCGCCTGCGCGCCGGTGCGCGCCGGGCGTCCGGATCTCGCTGCCGGTCAGCGTCAGCGCGGGATCAGGTGGATGGCGGCGGTCTTGACGAAGGCCGTGACCACGACGCCCGGCTCGAGCCCGAGGTCCTCGCGCGCGGGGCGCGTGACGAGGGCCTGCAGCGCGAAGCCGCAGTCGAGCGTGACACGCAGCAGGGGGCCCTCGGCCACGATGCTGGAGATCGGCCCCTCGAGCCGGTTGCGCGCGCTGACCCGGCCCACCGGTCCGCGCTCGAGCACGACGTCCTCCGCGCGGATGCAGGCGAGCACGCCGGCGCCCGTCCCTCCCGGGTCCGGCGCCAGCAGGCCGGCTCGGCCCGCCTCGATGCGCACGAGCCCTTCCGGAGAGCGCTCGACGACGCACGCGGGAACGACCGTCTCGACCCCGACGAGGCGCGCGACCTCGGCGTCTGCCGGGCGGCTGAAGACTTCCGCGATCGGGCCCGCCTGGCGCACGCGGCCGCCCGCCACCACCGCCAGCCGGTCGCCGAGCGCCAGCGCCTCGCCGCGGTCGTGGGTCACCAGCAGCGTCGGCAGGCGCAGCGCCGCGAGCTGCTGCCGCAGCTCGAGCCGCAGCGCCTCGCGCGTGGGCGTGTCGAGCGCCGACAGCGGCTCGTCGAGCAGCAGCAGCCGCGGCTGCCGCGCGAGGGCGCGCGCGAGCGCCACGCGCTGGCGCTGGCCCCCCGACAGCTCGGCCGGGCGGCGCGCCTCGAGCCCGCCGAGCTGGAATCGCTCGACCAGCTCCGCGACGCGTCGGCGGCGCTCCAGGGGGCCGCCGTGGAGGCCGTAGCCGACGTTGTCGGCCGCCGTCAGGTGCGGGAAGAGGGCGTAGTCCTGCGCCAGGAAGCCGACGCGCCGGAGTTGAGGGGGCAGATGCAGGCCCGCCGCCGCGTCGCACCAGACCTCGCCGTCGAAGGCGATCGTGCCGCGGTCGGGGCGTTCGAGGCCGGCCAGCGCGCGCAGGACGGTGGTCTTGCCCACGCCCGAGGCGCCGAAGAGCACGCTCACGCCGCTGTCGGAGGCCGCCGCCAGCGCGCAGGCGATCGTCGGCCCCGCGACGAAGCGCCGCTCGAAATCGGCTACGAGCCCGTCGGCCACGAGAGGAACGTCCTCCGATTGAGACCGTAGGTGACGACCAGCACCAGGAAGGAAACGGCGAGCAGCAGCAGCGAGGTCTCGCCGGCCGCCGCGTAGTCGAGCGCCTGCACCTGATCGTAGATCGCGATCGAGGCGGTGCGGGTCTCGCCGGGGACGTTGCCGCCGACCATCAGCACGACGCCGAACTCGCCGAGCGTGTGCGCGAAGCTCAGCACCATCCCGGTCAGCACTCCGCGCAGCGACAGCGGCAGCAGGACCCGGGCGAAGGTCTCGAGCCGAGAGGCCCCGAGGCAGTACGACGCCTCGATCAGCCGGCGGTCGACGCTCGCGAAGGCGGCGGCGAACGGCTGGACGGCGAAGGGCAAGCTGTAGAGCACCGATGCCAGCAGCAGGCCGGTGAACGAGAAGGGCAGCAGCCGCCCGGTCAGGGCCTCGTACCAGTGGCCGAGCGGGCTGCGCGGCCCGAGCGCCACCAGCATGTAGAAGCCGAGCACCGTCGGCGGCAGCACCAGCGGCAGCGCCACCACCGCCTCCACGAGGAACTTCAGCCGGAAGCGCGAGAACGCCAGCCAGGCGGCGATCGGCAGGCCGATCGCGAGCAGGGCGAGCGTCGTCGCCGAGGCGAGCGCCAGGCTGAGCCGGATCGCCTGCCAGTCCACTAGGCCCGCCTAGCCAGAAGGGCGTGTCGCTCGGGCCCGTGGCTGTCGGCCGGGCGGCGCCGGGGTTCACGCCTCCGCGGGGACGCTACGCGGCGCCTGGCTCTCAAAAGGAGGATCAGCAGTCGCGCCGCTCCGCTCGATTCGGCGCGGACGCTGTGGCTCGTCCGGTGCGTTGGGATGCGCGCCTCATACGCCCCGCTTCCGGCGTGACCCACGCCGCCGCCGACAGGCCGAAGCAGCTCCGTCATGGGCCTTTCATCCGTCGCGATTGGCCGAAAGCCGTGGGCATTCACTTCGTGGCCTCGCCGGGCAGCCAGAAGCCGAAGCGCGCGAGCGTCGCGCGGCCGGGCTCGCCCAGCAGGGCGTCGCGGAAGGCCCGGGCGGCCTCCGGCTCCCGCGCCCAGGACAGCAGAAGCCCCCCCTGCTCGATCCGAGGATAGCTGTCGGGCGGCAGCTCGACGAAGCGGCCTCCCTTCATCTGTGGGGCGAGCGCCAGCGACAGCGCGATGAGCCCCGCGTCCGCCGCGCCCGATTGCACGAACTGAGCGGTCTGCGCCACGTTTTCGCCCAGCACCAGCCTGGGGGCCACCGCGTCGTGGAGACCGGCCGCCCGCAGCGCCGCCTCGGCCGCGCGGCCGTAGGGCGCGTGGCGTGGGTTGGCGATCGCAATCCGCCGGGCGGCGGGCGAGAGCAGCGCGCGCAGGCCCTCGCGCTCGACGTCGAGCGGCGACGCCCTGCCGACGAAGAGCACTAGGCGCCCGAAGGCGTAGACGAACGGCGCGTCGAGCCCCAGGCCCTCGGCGGCGAGCCGCCGCGGGTAGTCGGCGTCGGCCGAGAGGAACACGTCGAACGGCGCGCGGCTCGAAAGCTGCGCGAAGAAGGTGCCCGACGAGCCGTAGCTGATCTTCAACGCCGAGCCGGGCTGCGCCCGCGAGAGCTCCGCCGCCAGCTCCTCGAGCGCGAAGCGCAGGTCGGCCGCCGCGGCCACGCGGAGCTCTCGGCTCGCGCCTCGCGCGGGCAGGGCCAGGGCGACCGCGATCAGCCAGGCGGCGGCCGTGGGGCGCACGACCGGAAGTGTAGAGGCTATTCCTGGCGCAGCGCGATCGTGGGATCGACCGACGCGGCACGCAGCGCGGGCGCGGCCGAAGACGCCAGCACCACCAGCACGAGCAGCGCCGCGAGCGCCGCGTAGGTCGCCGGGTCGGTCGCCTCGATGCCGTAGAGCTGGCCGCGCAGGACCCCGCTCAGGCCGTAGCTGAGCGCGAGCCCGATGCCGATCCCCGCTCCCGCCAGCAGCAGGGCGCCGCCCAGGACATCGAGCAGGACGTCGCGGCGGGTGGCGCCGAGCGCGATCCGGATCCCCAGCTCGCGGGTTCGCCGCGACACGTTGTACGAGAGCGTCGCGTACATCCCCGTGACGGCGAGCGCCAGCCCCAGGCCGGCGAACGCGCCGAGCAGCGAGCGTAGCGCGGCGCGTGGCGCGTCGAGCGAGTCGAGCAGATCCCGCAGCGTCTGGGGCACGTAGACCGGCATCGCGCGGTCGACGGCGCGCACGGCGCGCTCGGCGTCGGGCAGCATCGACAGCGGCTCCGCGCGGGTGCGCATCACGAAGCCCATCGCCGAAAGCTCGGCGTCCTGCGCGAGCGGGACGTAGAGGATCGCGCCCGGGCGGGCCGAGCTGCCGCTGCCGCGCACGTCGCCGACGACGCCGACGATCTCGCGCGCGATGCCGCGCGGGCCTCCCGTGACGCGCCGGCCGAGCGGGTCCAGGTCGCCGAACAGCAGTCGCGCCAGCGAGTGGCTGACCACCGCGACCGGCGCCGCATCCGCGCCGTCGCGCGACTCGATCCCGCGGCCACGCAGGATCGGCATCGCCATCGCCTCGAAGAAGCCGGGCGTCGCGCGCAGGTAGACCGCCCGCTCCTCGCGCCCCGGCTCGGCGTCGCGACCGTCGGCCGTCACGGGGACCTGGCCGAAGGCGGGGAAGAGCGGCATGAACTGGACGCCGCCGGCCGCGACGACGCCGGGGGTCTCGCGCAGGCGGTCGGCCAGGCGCAGGTAGAAATCGGCGCGGCGCGCGGCGTCGCGGTACTCGGGCCCGCGCGTCGAGACGCGGAAGGTGAGCGCGCCGTCGGGATCGAACCCGGGATCGAGCGCCTGCAGCCGCGCGAAGCTGCGCAGCATCAAGCCGGCGCCGATCAGCAGCACCAGCGACAGCGCGACCTCGCCGACCACCAGCCCGCGCCGCAGCCACTGCCGTCGGCCGTCGGCTGTCGCGCGCACCGCGCCCGCGCCGAGCGTCCCCGCCAGATCGGGCCGCAGCGTGTGCAGCGCGGGCACCAGGCCGAGCCCGATCCCGCTCAGCAGCGCGACCCCGAGCGCGAACGCCAGCACGCCGGCGTCGAGGTCGAAGCGGAAGGAGAGTTCCGGCAGCAGCAGCGGCAGTGCCGCGATCGCCCAGTACGCGAGCAGCAGACCCGCGAACGCTCCGATCGAGGCGAGCAGCACGCCCTCGGTCAGCAACTGGCGCAGCAGGTGGCGGCGGCCGGCGCCGAGCGCCTGGCGCAGCGCGATCTCGCGGCGCCGCTCGACCGCGCGCGTGAGCTGCAGGTTCGCCACGTTGCCGCACGCGACGAGCAGCACGAACAGGCCGGAGCCGAAGAGCAGCAGCGCCGCCGGCCGCGCGTCGCGCACCAGCCTCTCGGCGGCGGGCACGACGACCGCCTCGCGCTCGTGGTCCGGATGCTCGCGCCGGAGCCGCGCGCTGATGGCGGCGAGCTCGTGCCGGGCGGCCTCGATGCCGACGCCCTCGCGCAGCCGGGCGAGGACGACGTGCCCGTTCTGGCGGCGGTCGAGCCCGCTCTCGGGCAGCGCAAGGGGCAGCCAGGCGTGCGGGGCGTTGCCGGTGGCGAAGACCGGGTTGTCGGTCGCCGGCGGCATCACGCCGACGATCGTGGTCGCGCGGCCGTCGATGCCCGTCGTCCGGCCGACGATCTGCGGGTCGCCGCCGAAGCGCCGCTGCCAGAGCTCGTGGCTCAGCAGCACCACCGGCGGCGCTCCGCGCCGATCCTCCTCGGCGGTGAAGCTGCGGCCGAGCTGCGGCGCGATGCCCAGAAGCTCGAAGTAGCCGTGGCTCACGAGCCGCATCAGCGGCGTGTCGCCGTCCTCGAAGCTCGTGAGGGTGTAGGAGACGTTCCGTCCCGCGACGGCGAGGTCGAACGAGCGCGACTCCGCGAGCCAGGTGCCGGCCGACAGCTCGCTGCCCGCGAGCCAGGTGTCGGGCTGGGCCGGGTCGCGCTCCCAGATCGCGACCAGCCGCTCCGAGTGGGGGAACGGAAGCGGCCGCAGCACGATGCCGTCCAGCACGCTGAACATCGTGCTGGCGACGCCGATCGAGAGGGCGATCGCCGCGATCGCGACGAGGCCGAGCTGCGGGGCCTGGCGCAGGGCGCGGACGCTCGCGCGGAGATCGAGGATCCAGCCGTTCATGTGCGGCGGCAACTGCAAGCGGGAGGCCAGTCGCCGGCGCCCGCAACCCGCTGCACGGCGGCGGACGCGCCGCGAGGCGCGCCGCGCCAGCGAACGCCCGCGTCCCGCCATCGGACAGCGCCGCCGCGCGCCGGCGGATGCGGAGCCCTCAGTCGCTGCGCAACGACTCGCAGGGGTCGACGCGCGAGGCGCGGTGGGCGGGGACGAAGCTCGCGAGCCCGCCGATCGCCAGCATCAGGGCGGACATCGCCCCGAACGTGGGCGCGTCCACGGCGGCGACGCCGTAGAGCAGGCCGCCCAGCGCCCGCGTCGCGGCGAACGCCGCGAACAGGCCGGCCGCCACGCCGAGCGCCACGACGCGCGCGCCCTGCGCCACCACCATGCGCCGCACGGCGGCGGCGCTCGCGCCGAGGGCCATGCGCACGCCGATCTCGCGCCTGCGCTCGGCGACGACGCACGACAGCACGCCGTAGAGGCCGAGCCCGCCGAGGAAGAGCGCGAGCGCCGACACGATGCCGAGCGTCAGCAGCGTGAACGAGAGCTGGACCATCGAGGCGGCCGCGAGCCCCGCCATCGTATAGACGCGGTACATTGGCGCCTCCGGCGCGGCGTCGCGGACGAGGGCGCGCACCTCGGGCGCGATCAGCTCGGCCCGCTCCGTCTTCAGGACGTAGGCCGGCGAGGTGACCCTCCAGCTCGCCGGCGTCGGGCCGGCGAGCGGCAGGTAGACGAGCGCCTGGGGCGTGTCGCGGAACCCGTACTGCATCACGTCCTCGACGACGCCCACCACCGTGTGCCAGTCGCTCGAGCCCTCCGACTGCAGGCGCCGGCCGATGGCGCTCTGGCCCGGCCACAGCGTCTTTGCCGCCGAGCGGCTGACCACGACGTTGCCGAGCGCCGACACGTGGTCGGCGGTTTCGAGCGGCCGCCCGTCGATCAGCTCGATGCCCATCGCGCGGAAGTAGTCGCCGGCCGTCCAGGTGACGTTCAGCTGGCGGCCCCCGTCGGCGTCGGGCGGCATGTCCTCGCTGCGGAAGCGCTGGCCGCGCGTGCCCTCGTCGAGCGGCACGTTCTCGACGAGCCCGACGGACGTCACGCCCGGAAGAGCTCTCAGGCGGTCCAGGAAATCGAGATGGAAGCGCGCCCAGCTCGGTCCGTCCTTCAGCGCAGGCTGCTCCGGCGCGAACTGGAAGGTGAAGACGTCGCGGGTGTCGTAGCCCGGATCGACGCCGCGCAGAGCCACGAAGCTGCGCGTCAGCAGCCCCGCGCCGATCAGCAGCACCAGGGCCATCGCCGTCTGCGTCGCCACCAGGCCGTCGCGCGACCAGTGCCTGCGGCCGGTCGAGCCGCGGCCGCCCTCGCGCAGGCGCGTGAGGTCGGGCGACGCCCCGCGCAGGGCCGGCACGGCCCCGCACGCGATCCCGGAGAGGATCGCCGCGAGCAGCGTGAACACCAGCGTCGGCGCGCCGAGCGAGACCTCGTCGAGGCGCGGGATGCCCGGCGGCGCCGCGCGCAGCAGGGCCGGCAGGCTCAGCCGGGCGAGCGCGACGGCCGCGGCTCCGGCGAGCAGCGCCACGACGAGGGCTTCGGCCAGCTGGAGGCGCACGAGCTGCGCGCGGCTCGCGCCGATCGCGCGGCGCACGGCGAGATCGCGCTGGCGTGTCTCGCCGCGCACCAGGAAGAGGTTCGCCACGTTCACCCAGGCGATCAGCAGCACGATCGCGGCGGCGGCGAAGAGCACCCAGAGCGAGCGCGCCGCGGGGCCCAGCAGCTCGTCGAGCAGGGGACGCACGACGGCCCTGTGCTGCCCCATCAAGCGGGCGTACCCGGGAGAGCCCCCGAAACGCTCCGGCAGGCGCCGCGCGAGCCCGCTGAGCTCGGCCGCGACGGCCGCGGGGTCGGCGCCGGGCGCCATGCGCGCCACCAGGTTCGCGCCGAAGCGGCCCGGGCGCAGGCCCTCGGGCCGGATCTCGCTCGCGATCCAGAGCAGCGTGCCGTCGTTCGGAAAGCGGAACTCGGGCGGCATCACGCCGACGACGGTCCGGCTCTCGCCCGAGATCTCGAAGGCGCGGCCGAGGACCGCCGGGTCGGCGCCGAACCACGAGCGCCAGAGGGCGTCGCTGATCACCACCACCCGGGACTCGTCCTCCGGCAGCGGCAGCCGCCCGAGCGCCGGCCGGGCGCCGAGCGTCGAGTAGAGCGAGTTCGTCGCGACCGCCATCCGGATGCGTTCGACGCGCTCGCTGGTCCGCAGCGTCGAGGTGAAGCTGTTGTAGGTCGAGACGTCCTCGAGCAGGCGCGAGCCCTCCTTGTACTGGAGGTAGAACTCGGACGAGACGCCGAACTCCTCGGGGAGGTCCGAGCCGGGCGCCGTCGCCGCGACGTAGACGAGCCGCTCGGGGTGGCCGTAGGGCAGCGGGTCGAGCAGCACGCGGTCGAGGACGGTGAACACCCCGGCCATCGCGCCGATCGCCAGGCCGAGCGTGCCGACGGCCGTCGCGGTGAAGCCGGGCGTGCGTCCGAGGGTGCGCAGGGCGTGGCGCAGGTCCGCGCCCCAGGCGCTCAGGCTCTCGCTCATGCTCCTTCCCTTCTGTCCAGCCGCTTGAACTGGCCGCGCCTCGAATACTCCGAATGCGTGTATGACGCGCGAGCGCCCTCCGCGGTTCGGTCGAACTTCGCGCAATGAGAGAAGCCAAAGAAACGGCGAGGGGGGCCGTTCGGCCCCCCTCGTTCTCGACGATCGGGCCACTCGCTTCGCGCGAGGCCCCTCGCGTGCGCCTACGCCGCCGGCTGCGGCTCCGGCAGGCTGGCTGGCCGGCGCTCCGCCTCGGCCAGCGGCTCGTAGCTCCAGCCGAGCCAGAGGCCCGCCATGAAGTACACGAAGGCGGCGGTGCCCACGAAGAACACCACGTCGCCGACGATGCGCAGCCAGCGGAGCGTCTCGACCCAGGGCAGCTGCAGGAACTCGGCGCTGCGCGCGTACCACAGGCCGACCTCGACGCTGGCCCAGGTCTGGGCGATGCCGACCGGCAGCAGGCTCAGCACGATCATCAGCGCGAGGCCGGCGTTCATCGCCCAGAAGGCCACCCGCAGCGGCAGCGTCTTCCAGGCTCGCTCGCCCGACAGCCGGCGCGCGACGACCAGCACCAGCCCGAGCGAGAGCAGCCCGTAGACGCCGAAGAGCGCCGAGTGGGCGTGGACGGGCGTCGTGTTGAGGCCCTGCATGTAGTAGAGGGAGATCGGCGGGTTGATCAGGAAGCCGAACAGGCCCGCCCCGACCAGGTTCCAGAAGGCGACGCCGACGAAGAAGACGATCGGCCAGTAGTAGCGCTGCATCCAGGGCGCCGCCACGCGCAGGCGCCAGCTGCGGTACGCCTCGAGCCCGATCAGCACCAGCGGCACCACCTCGAGCGCGCTGAAGCTGGCGCCCACCGCCATGATCGAGGTCGGCGTGCCGCTGAAGTAGAGGTGGTGGAAGGTGCCGGGGATGCCGGCGAACAGGAAGAGCGCCGAAGAGGAGACGACGGCGAGCCCCGCGTGCCGCGGCTTGACCAGGCCCATGCGCGCGAAGATCAGCGCGATCGCCGCGGTGGCGAAGACCTCGAAGAAGCCCTCGACCCAGAGGTGGACCACCCACCAGCGCCAGTACTCCATCACCGTGAGATGCGTGCGCGCGCCGAAGAAGAAGCCGGCGCCGTACATCAGGCCGATCGCGGCCGAGGCGCCGGTGAACATCAGCGTCAGCGTGCGCGAGTCGTCGCGGCGCGCGAGCGCCGGCCACAGCGCGCGCAGCATCAGCGTCAGCCACAGCAGCAGGCCGGCGAAGAGCGCGATCTGCCAGAAGCGGCCCAGGTCCACGTACTCGTAGCCCTGGTGGCCGAACCAGAAGCCGGCGTCGAGGCCGAGCCTCTGGTGGATCGAGAGGTACTCGCCGGCGAGCGAGCCGGTGACCACCAGCAGCAGCGCGCCGAACAGCACGTTCACGCCGAGGCGCTGGAAGCGGGGCTCGCGGCCGCCCACGATGGGCCCGAGGAACAGCCCCGCGCCGAGGAACGCCGTCGCGATCCAGAAGACGGCGGTCTGGATGTGCCAGGTGCGGGTCAGGCTGTAAGGCAGCAGCTCCGAGAGCGGGATGCCGTAGAAGCCCTGGCCCTCGACCGTGTAGTGGGCGGTCACGATGCCGAGCAGCACCTGCACCAGGAAGAGCGCCACCACGACGCCGAGGTACTTGGCGGTCGCCCGCATCGAAGGCGTCGCCACCACGTCGCCGAAGGGATCGCGCGCGGGCGGCTCGTCCGCGTCGTCCGGCTCGGGCCGGAAGGCGCGCCACCAGACGACGGCTCCGATGCCGGCGAGCAGCAGCACCACGCTGACGATCGACCACACGACGTTGGCGCCCGAGGGCTGGTTGCCCACGAGCGGCTCGTGCGGCCAGTTGTTCGTGTAGGTGATCGCGAGCCCGGGCCGCTCGGTGGTGCTGGCCCAGCTCGTCCAGAAGAAGAACGCGACGAGCGCGCGCAGCCGCTTCGGATCGGAGATCACGCTCTCCTGCATCGCGTAGGCCTGGCGCAGCTCGCGCAGGGCCGGATCGCCGCCGTAGAGCGCGACGTAGTGCGCGGCGACCTCGCGCATCGCCTGCGCGCGCTCGGCTCCGACGCGCAGCGTGCCCGTCGCGGGATCGAGCGTGTTGCGGCGCATCTCGGCTTTCAGCCGCGCCTCGAGGCCGCCCCTCTCTTCGGCCGGCAGGCCGGCGAAGGGGGCGCCCTGCTCGCGCTCCGCCCAGACGTCGAGCAGCGCGACCGCTTCGCGGTGCAGCCAGTCGGCGGACCAGTCGGGCGCCTGGTAGGCGCCGTGGCCCCAGACCGAGCCGAGCTGCTGGCCTCCCGTGGACTGCCAGACCTGCTGGCCGGTGAGGATGTCGTCTTTCGTCATCAGCACGCTGCCGCCGGCGTCGACCACGCGCTCCGGGATCGGCGGCGCCTGGCGATACACCTCGCGGCCGAAGAAGCCGAGGATCAGGAACGAGACGAGCAGGACCGCGCCGAGGGCCACGAAGTGGCGTTTCTCGACGCGATCCTGCAGAGACGGAGTGCTGGCGTTCATCGGGATGTCTCCTTCTGTATGAAGACGGCTTTGGTGAATGAGCGGCCGAGGCGCGTGTCTAGGCGAGCAGCGCCCGGCGGAAGAGGACGTTGTTCTCGAGGTGGATGTGCTCCATCAGCTCGCGCTCGAGCTCCAGCAGGCCGAGGTAGAGGGCGCGCCAGGTCGTGCAGGCCTCCTCGGGCGCGACCAGGTCGGCGCTGAGCCGCCGAGTCTGCTGCAGGTTCTCGCGGTGGTCGTCGTGCTCGATCTCCATCACGTGGATCGGCCCGCCGGCCTGGGCTCCGCGCCCCGCGCGCAGCATCGGGAACAGGATCTGCTCCTCCTTCGCGAGGTGGTCGAGCACCGCGTGGTGCACCGCCGTGAGATGCGCGGTCAGGCCGCGCGGGCAGGTCGCCTTCTCGGCGTGCCGCTCCTCGACGCGCGCCGCGAGGCGCACCAGCTCGGGCAGTTGCACGCGCAGCCGCGCGTGGTAGTGGCCCTGGATGAAATCGGCAAGCTCGGCGAGCGGGCGCTCGTCCCAGCGCGGCGCGTCCCTGGGCGCCTCCGCGGACTCGATCTCCGCGAGGACGGCGTCGACGCGCAGGCCCTTTTCGGCGCAGGCGTCGCCTACGGGGCGCTGGCCGCCACAGCAGAAGTCGAGGCCGTGGCCGTGGAAGACGCGGGACGCGGCGGGGTACCGCGTGGCGATGTCGGCGAGAGTGGCGGACGGGCTCAAGGTCATCATGCCGCTCGAAGAGAGCACGTTCCCTGCCACGATCATTAGTCTTCTAGATCAATGAGTTATGGATGTGCGTTATCCATGTGATAACCTCTCCAGTTATGGGATCGACAACGACGTCATCGAATCGACAACCGTGGAACGAGCCGCTGGTCGCCCTGCTCGACATCGCACGCGACCTCACGGCCTCGCTCGCCGCCACAGACCGTTACGCGCGCCTGCTCCAGGCCGTGCGACGCGCGATCCCAGCCGACGCGGCGTGCCTGCTGAGGCTCGACGGCACTCACCTGGTGCCGGTGGCGACTCACGGCCTGGCGCCCGAGGTGCTCGCGCGCGGGTTCGACCGGCGCGAGCACCCGCGCCTCGACATCATCCTGCGCTCGCCCGAGCCCGTGCTCTTTCCGGCCGACAGCGCGCTGCCCGATCCCTTCGACGGCCTGATCGCCGGGCATCCCGACGCGCTGCAGCACATCCACGCCTGCCTCGGCTGCGCGCTGACGGACGCCGGCGAGGTCGTCGGCGCGCTCACCGCCGACGCGCTCGAGCCGAACGCCTTCGATCACCTCGACACGCGGCTGCTGGCGACGCTCGGAGCGCTCGCGGGAGCCGCGCTGCGCACGACGGCCCTGATCGAGGCGCTCGAGACTCGCGCCGAGCACCGCGGGCGAGTGGCGCGCGAGCTGCTGCGCTCCGCCGCCCAATCGTCGGGCGGCCAGATCCTCGGCACCAGCCCCGCGGTCCGGAAGCTGCTCGAGGAAGTCGCGCTCGTGGCGCGTTCCGACATGGCCGTGCTCGTCTTCGGCGAGACGGGCGTCGGCAAGGAGCTGGTGGCGCACCAGATCCACGCGGCCTCCCGCCGCGCGGACGAGGCGCTGATCCACGTCAACTGCGCGGCGCTGCCCGAGTCGATCGCCGAGAGCGAGCTGTTCGGCCACGTGGCCGGCGCCTTCACCGGCGCCGTGCGCGACCGCGCCGGCAAGTTCGAGGTCGCGGACGGAGGCACGCTGTTCCTCGACGAGGTGGGCGAGCTGCCGCTGGTGCTGCAGCCGAAGCTGCTGCGCGCGCTGCAGCAGGGCGAGATCCAGCGCGTCGGCTCGGACAAGCCTCACCGCGTCGACGTGCGCGTGATCGCCGCCACCAACCGCGACCTGCAGCGCGAGGTCGAGCGCGGCCGCTTTCGGGCCGACCTCTACCACCGGCTGGCGGTGTTCCCGCTGCGCGTGCCGCCGCTGCGCGAGCGCGGGCAGGACGTGCCCTTGCTCGCTTCGCACTTCGCCGACGGCGCCCGCCGCCGGCTGGGCCTCGGCCGCGTGCGCCTCGCCGAGGAGACGCAGCAGCGCCTGCAGCAGTCGGCCTGGCCGGGCAACGTGCGAGAGCTGGAGAACGTGGTGAGCCGAGCCGTCCTGCGCGCGTCGTTCGGCGGCGATCCGACGCGCCCGATCAGCGTCGAGCCGGCGCACCTCGACCTGCGCGGCGGGGAGGCGCCGGCCCCGGCGTCCGCGCTCGCCACCCGGCCGGCCGCCGATGCGCGTCCGCTGCGCGAGCGTCTCGCCGACTTCCAGCGGGCCGAGATCCGCGGCGCGCTCGAGCGCAACGACGGAAGCTGGGCGGCCGCGGCGCGCGAGCTCGGCCTGCACCGCAGCAACCTGCACCATCTCGCCGCGCGCCTCGGCCTGAGGGGCGGGGAGACGCCGCGGCGCACGGACGGGTAGTCAGCGGCGCTGGTAGATCGCCTCCCGCAGCTGCTCGGCCAGCGACTTGGTACGGGCGAGCGCCGCGCGGAAGCGGTCCTGGTCGAGCGTGAGGGCCAGCACGGGGGCCGTGGCCACGATCGTCGCGTTGCGCGGCTCGCCCGTCAGCAGCGCGGTCTCCCCGAAGAAGTCTCCGCCGTGGAGCGTCGCGACGGTGCGCGGCGCGGCTCCGGCGTCCGCGCGCCGGACCTCGACCGCCCCCTCCGCGATCACGTAGAACTTGTCGCCGGCCTCGCCCTGGCGGATCAGGGTGTCGCCCGCGGCGAAGCGCTCGCGCTCGACCCACTGCGCGAGCTCGGCCAGCGTCGAGGGCGGGTGGCTCGCGAACAGCGGGCAGCGCTGCAGCAGGCCCACCGCTTCGAGCGTCGCGTTCACCGCCACGTCCGAGACGACTCGCCCGTCCACCATGTTCACGATGCGGTCGGCCACGTCCAGGATGCGGCTGTCGTGGGTCACCATCAGGATCGCCGCGCCGTCCTCGCTCGCCAGCGAGCGCAGCAGGCTCACCACCTGGCGTCCGGAGTCCTGGTCGAGCGCCGCGGTCGGCTCGTCGGCGAGGACGAGCGGCGGGCGCCCGGCGAGCGCGCGCCCGATCGCGACGCGCTGGCGCTGCCCGCCCGAGAGCGCCTGCGGCTTGTGATGGAGGCGCTCTGCGAGCCCGAGCCGCTCGAGCATCGCGGCCGCGCGCGACTCGCGCGGCGCGCGCTCGGGGCAGGCGAGCTCCAGCCCGAGGCCGACGTTCTCGAGCGCCGACAGCGACTCGAACAGGTTGTGCTGCTGGAAGATGAAGCCGATGCCCCGGCGCACCGCCACCAGCTCGGCGGGCGCGAGGCCGGCGAGCTCGCGGCCGGCGACGCGCACGCTGCCCGCCTGCACCGAGCGCAGGGCGCCGGCCAGCGTGAGCAGCGTCGTCTTCCCGGAGCCGGAAGGCCCCGTCATGATCACGATCTCGCCGCGATCGAGGTGCAGGGAGTTGTCGAAGAGCACCTGCTTGCGGGTCTCGCCGGACCCGTAGCAGTGGCTGAGGCCGCCGACCTCGACCAGGCGTTCGGCCATCAGAACAGCTCCGCCGGGTCGGCCAGCAGCGCCTTGCGCGCGGCGAGCAGGCCCGAGAGCGCGCACATCGCGATCGTGAGCGCGAGCACCAGCAGCGCGCGAGCGGCCGTCAGCTCCATCACGATGCCGGTGATGCCGGAAAGCGTCTGGTAGACCGCGACGCTCGCGAGCAGGGCGGGCGCGAAGCCCAGCAGGCCGAGCAGCAGCGCCTGCCGGATCACCAGGCCTGCCAGCGCGCGGTCCTCGTAGCCGAGCGCCCGCAGCGTCGCGAGCTGCGGCAGCTTGTCGGCGATGTCCGTATAGAGGATCTGGTAGCAGAAGACCACCCCGATCACGTAGCCGATCACGACGCCGAGCCCGAACATGTAGCCGGCCGGCGTCGAGCGCCGCCAGGCCGCCTCCTCGCGTGCGATCACGTCGCGCTTCGTGTCGACGCTGACGCCGGGGCCGAGCCGCGCGCGCAGCGCGTCGCGCACCGTCAGCGCGTCCGCTCCCGGGTCGAGCCGCACCAGGCCGAGCCGCGCCCGCTCCCGGCGCTTGTGCGGGAACAGGCTGAAGAAGGTCTCCTCGCTCGCCAGCAGGTTGCCGTCGTAGTAGTAGTCCGCGCCGAGGCCGAACGTCGCGGCCACCCGCACCTGCCGCCCGCCGAGCTCGGTCGCGACGCCCTCGCGCAGCGAGCCGAAGTAGCCGCGCGAGCGCCGGTCGAAGGCGACGTCGCCCGTCAGTCGCAGGCGAGCGAGCGCGGCCTCCAGGCCGGCGTGCTCGAACACCGGCTCGCGCGGGTCGCAGGCGATCACGCGGATCGCGCGCTCGACGCCGCTGCCGGGCAAGCGCAGGAAGGAGCGGGCTTCCTCGACCTGCAGCGCGGCGACGCCCGCGACGCCCGGGACGCCGCGCGCCTGCGCGAGCCGCTCGCGCGGCAGCTCCTCGCGGATCACCAGCATGTGCTGGGCGGCGGAGGCGATCACCAGGTCGGCGCGCAGCCGCCGCAGCAGGTTGGTCTGGCTGTCGTAGAGGCCGTTCAGGAAGCCGATCTGCGTGAACATGATCAGCACCGCGAAGCCGACGGCCGCGGCCGAGACGACGAGCGCCGGCTTGCGGTGCGTCAGGTTGCGCCAGGCGAGCGGCGTGCGCTCTCGCTCCCGCGCGAGTGCCGTGCGCAGGCCCATCACCATCAGAAGAGGTCCGCGGGGTCGGCCGTGCGCAGGCGGCGCACGGCCAGCAGGGCGGCCGACAGGCACATGGCGGCTGTCAGGCCGGCCACGAAGAGCACGCGCTCCCAGTCGAGCGAGACCGGCAGCGCCACGCGGGCGCGCACCAGCGCGTAGAGGCCGGCGGCGGCCAGCAGCGCCGGCAGGAAGCCGAGGCCGGAGAAGAGCAGCGCCTGGCGCAGCACGACTCCGTAGACCTCGCGGTCTGCGAAGCCGAGCGCCTTCAGCGTCGCGTACTCGCGCAGGCGGGCCTGCACCTCGCTCGCCAGCACCTGGTACAGGACCACGGCGCCCGCCAGGAACGCGATCGCCACGCCCGAGGTGAACACGATGCCGATCGGCTTGACGTCGAGCCAGAGCCGCGCCTCGCGAGCGGAGTGCTCCTCCCGGGTCATCACGACGGCGCTCGGGCCGAGCGCCGCCGCGAGCGCGGCCTTCGCGCGCACGGCCTCCGCCCCGGGCTCGAGGCGCACGAGGCCGAGGCTCGAGCCGCGCCGGATCGGGTCGCCCAGGACGCGCGCGAGCGTCCGCTCGGAGCAGACCAGCGTCGCGTTCGCCACGAAGCCGGCGCCCATCGTGTAGCGGCCGACGACGCGCACGCGCTCGCCCTGCAGCTCGGCCTCGGCGCCGATCCCGCGCGGGCCGTACTCCGCGCGCGAGCGCGTGTCCATCAGCACGGCGCCCGGCTCGGCCAGGCGCCCGAGCCGCGCGTTCGTCGAGGCGTCGCGGAAGGGACGCGTGGCGGGATCGACCCCCAGCGCGAGCAGCGCCCAGGGCAGCCCGGTCTGCGGGTTGCGCCACTCGGCGAAGGCGAGGCGCAGCGGCACCACCTCGGCGACGCCCTCGACCGCCCTGGCTCGGGCGAGCGCCTCGCGGGGCACCTCGCGCGGCCGCGTCAGGAACTCGTAGTTGGGCGAGAGGATCAGCAGGTCGTAGGCGAGCGCGTCGAACACCAGCGTCGCGCCCCGTGCCGTCGCCGCCCGGAAGCCGAGCTGGGCGAAGATCAGGAAGATCGCGAAGGCGACGCCGGCGAGGGCCGCCAGCGAGCGGCGGCCGCGGTGGAGCAGGTTGCGCCGCGCGAGCGGCGTCCTCATCGCGCGGCGGCGGGCCGGCCCGCGGCGACAGGCGTCTGGATTCTCACCTGCACCTCGAGGTTGGTCAGGCCCGCGGCGGGCGCCGAGTCGTCGAGCCGGATGCGCACCTCCACGACGCGCGTGTCGCGCGCCGCGCGCGGGTCGAGGTCGAGCACGTCCTGGCGGAAGATCATGCGGCCGACGTCCTCGACGACGCCGCTCAGCTCGCGGCCGAGCGCGGGGCTGCTGAGCGTCGCCCGCTGCCCGACGGCGACGCGTCCGACGTCGTCCTCGTGGACTTCGGCCACCACCGTCATGCGATCGGTGTCCCCCATCTGCAGGATCGGGTCGGACGCGATTCGCTCGCCGGGCCAGGTGAAGATGCGCAGCACGCGGCCCGCGATCGGCGCGCGCACCTGTGTCAGCGCCAGGCGTTCGACAGCCGCGGCCAGCTGCGCTCGCGCGGATTCCACAGCCGCCGACAGCGGCGCCCGGGCCAGGCCGGCCTCGGCCGCCCGCAGGTCGGCGCGTCCCTTGGCCAGCGCCAGCTCCTTCGTGCGCACGCCGAGCGCCTGCGCCTCGTAGTCGCGCGCGGCCACCAGGTCGGCCGCGCGCAGCGTGTCGAGGCGCGCCAGGTCGGTGCGCGCCTGCTCCAGCTCCGCCTCCAGCACGCGCACGCCCTGGCGCGCCTGCTCGACGAGAGCCGCCGCGTAGTCGGTCTCGACCCGCAGGCGCCCCTCGGCTTCGCCGAGCGCGGCGCGCGCGGCCGCCACCTCGGCGCGCCGCAGCGGCTCGCCCTCGAGCACGGCGAGCAGCTGTCCCGCTTCCACGCGATCGGCCTCGCGCACGCCGAGGCTCAGGATGCGCTCGCCGGGAGCCGCCGCCACCGAGACGACGGTGCGTCCGGGCTGCAGCCGCCCGAGCGCGCTGACGGCCGGGGCGGCCGGAGCCGCCGCGGCCTGGGCGGACGACGGACGCTCGGCGCAGCCGCAGGCGAGCGTCGCGCCGGCGAGCGCGAGCGCACGAAGACGTCGCGGAGGGAGCGTCGTCATCTCGGGTCGGAGTCCGTGAGCGTAGTCTACAATCCCCGCTTCCGATGGAACGCCTCCCTCCGGCGCCTCCAGCGCGCGTCTCGCCGTGGCCGCTCGGGCGCAACCACGTCGAGGCCGTGCTCGGCGCGGGCGTGCGCTACCCGGCCCACGCCTTCGGCGAGCTGGACGTCACGCAGGCGCTCGCGCGCATCCGGTTCCTGCAGCGCGAGCTGCGGCAGGCCCTCTCCGTCCATGCCTGGCTGATCCACTGCCTGTCGCGGGCCGTGCTGGCCGTGCCCGAGGTCCAGAGCTACCGGCACGGCCGCAGGCTGGTGGTGATGAGCGTCGTCGACGTGGGCACCATCGTCGAGCGCAGGGTGGACGGCTACCGCGCTCCCGTCGCGTACGTGGTGCGCGACGCCGGCAGCAAGAGCCACGCCGAGCTCCAGCTCGAGCTGCGCGCCGCGGTCAGGCAGCAGCATCGAAAGCAGCCGCTGTGGCAGCTGCTCGCCCGGCTGCCGCGCTTCGTGCGCCGGGCGCTCTGGCGCGTCGTGCAGAGCAACCCGGAGTGGCACCGCCGCCACATGATGGGCACGATCGGGCTCACCAGCCTGCAGCTTCCCGGCCTCGACTTCCCGTTCTGCGCGCTGCCGCCGACTCCGCACACGCTCTCGCTCGCGGTCGGCAGCCTGGCCGAGCGCGTGGCGCTCGACACGCAAGGGCGCCCCGAGCGGCGCCAGGTGCTGCTGGTGGGCGGCGCCATGGACCATCTGATGATCGACGGCATGACCGCGGCGCGCTTCGCGCGGGAGTTCGGCTCGCGGGTGCAGGGCGCGCTGGACCTGGACGAGGCGTTCGCTCGCGAGATGCGCGAGCGGCGCGCGGCGCTCGACGCGGACTCGTGAGCGAAGGCTGCCCTTTCTCGCGCGGGCGCGCGCTCGTCGGCCACCTGCCCGAGATGAAGCGCGCGCCGCACCGTTTCGTGGCGGAGCTGGCCGAGCGGGGCAGGGGCGTCGCGCGTTTCCGCGTGCTGCGCCACGTCTTCACGGCCGTCTCCCGGCCCGACCTGGTGCAGCACGTGCTCGGCGGCCAGGCCGACAACTACGTGCGCAGCCGCATCTACGCGCGCGGCCGCCGGATCCTGGGCAACGGCCTGCTGTTCAGCGAGGGCGAGCACTGGCGGCGGCAGCGGCGGCTGGTGCAGCCGGCGTTCCACGCCGCGCGCCTGCCGGCGCTCGGTCCGGTCGTCGCGCGCTCCCTGGCGCCGCTCGCCGACGAGTGGACGGCCGCCGCGGTCGCGGGCCGCGCGGTGGACGTGGTGCCCGCGATGCTGCGCCTGGCGCTCGAGGTCATCGCGCAGATGCTGTTCGGGCACCCGCTCGAGGACGCCCGCGCGCGCGAGTTCGCGGAGGGCCTGCGCGACAGCCTGCGCCTGATGAAGGAGGGCGCCTACCAGGTGCTGCCGCTGCCGCTGTGGTGGCCGCTCGGCTTCCCGCGCCGTGTGCGCGCGGTGCGCCGCCAGCTCGACGCCTACGTCGCGGAGCAGATCGAGCGCCACCGCGCGGAGCCCGAGCCTCACCGGGACACGCTGCTCTCTGCGCTCCTCGCGGCGCGCGATCCTGTCACCGACTCGCCGATGCCGGAGCGGGCCCTGAAGGACGAGGTGCGCAACCTGTTCACCGCAGGCTGGGAGACGACCGCCACCGCTCTCGCCTGGACGTTGCACCTCGTCGCCCGCCATCCCGGCGTCGAGAGCCGCCTGCGGGCCGAAGTGGACGCCGCTCTCGGCGGCGCGACACCCGTCCACGCCGACCTCGAGCGCCTGCGCTACGTCGAGCAGGTCGTGCGCGAGGCGCTGCGGCTGTACCCGCCCGTCTACAACCTGAGCCGCGAGGCCGTCGCGTCCGACTCGCTCGGCGCCTGTCCGGTCGAGCCCGGACAGATGACGATGGTCGGCGTCTGGGGCGCGCACCGCTCGCCCGATCACTGGGACCGGCCGCTCGACTTCGACCCCGAGCGCTTCGCTCCGGAGCGCGCCGCCGGCATCCCGCGCGGGGCCTACCTGCCTTTCGGCCTCGGGCGCCACAGTTGTCTCGGCGGCGCCTTCGCGATGCTGGAGATGACGCTGGCTCTCGCGGGCATCGCCCAGCGCTTCCGCCTGGAGCCGGACGGCGACGGCGAGCCTGGCGAGCGCGCCCAGATCACGCTGGTGCCCGAGCGTCCGATCCCGGTCCGCTTCGTGCCACGCGACGCATGAGCCCGCGGCTGCTCGAGGTCGAAGAGCACGCCGCCGTGCTCGAGTACGAGCAGGCGTTCTACGAGGCCTTCGCGCCGCTCGCGGAGAACCGCTTGATCCGCCGGCTCTGGGAGTGGGACGACGCGGGCCGGCGCCTGCGCACCCGCGTGCCCTATTCCGAGCAGCTCGTCTACCTCGAGCGCGCCGGCGGCGCCCTGACCGCAGCGCTGGCCGTGAACCTCGAGCTGCGCCTGCTGCAGGCCGCGGCCTACGGCTTCGCGCTGCCCCGGCCCGCGCCGCCCTGCTGCGAGATCCTCACGTTCTTCGCCGTTCGCGGCCGCGACGCGGCCGCCCGCGCCCGCTTCTTCTGGGAGGAATGCGGCCGCGACCTGCTGCGCCGCGGCCTGCGCGTCGGCTACGGCACGTGCGCGCGCCGGCCGCTCGCCGGCTACCTGCGGGCGGGCGCCGAGCTGCTGGCGCAGGCGCGGATCGAGGGCGAGGAGCGTTTCTTCCTGAAGCTCGACTTCGAGGCGCGCCTGGCCGAGCGAGCAGGCGCGGGCCCGGCCGCCACTCCGGCAGGCTGACGCCCCGGTTCTGCCGTCACTCGTGCGGCGTGGAGGCCGCCGGCTGCGGCAGCAGCAGCGCCTCCCACAGCGCGCGACGCGCGTCCTGCAGCGGGTACTCGAGGCCCAGCAGCGCCGCCAGCGTCGGCGCGATCTCTTCCGGGCCCGCCTGCGTCGCGTAGCGGCCGGCCCTGACGCCCGGTCCCATGAAGGCGATCGGCACGTGCCGGTTGTCGTCGTGGTACGTGCCGTGGCCGGTGCCGCCGGAATAGCTCGCGACGTAGACGTTCGCGCGGATGCGGGCGATCACGTGGGGGCTGCGCGTCTCGAAGAACGAGGCGCGGAACAGCGCGAACGCGGGGTCGTCCGGCGGCGGATCGCCGATCAGCTGCGCGTGGGTATAGTAGCCGTCGACGAGTCCGGTGGCGACGAGCGCCCGCCCCGCCGCTTCCTCGGCGGCCGCGCGCGGCACGCCCTGGCGTGCCAGGGCCGCGAGATCGAAGTAGACGCTGGGCCCGTCCATGCGGGCGACGAGACCGGTGGCGCCGGCGAAACGCGCCGCGAGCGCCTGCTTCACCGCCTCCGCGAACACGACCGGCGCCACCCGCCGTGCGTCGACGCCGCGCCCGCGCGCGACCTCCGTGAGCGTCGTCGAGCCGTGGTCCGCGCCCAGCCCGACGAGCAGCCGGCCGCGCCCGACGCGCACCTCGAGAGCGTCGAAGAGCGCTCCGAGGCGCCGGTCGAGCCGCAACAGCTGATCCATCGCCTCCTGGCTGTCGGGGCCGTAGGTGTGGCCGATCGAGTCGGTGGCGGAGAACCCGACGATCAGCAGGTCGGTCGCGGGCCCGCGCCCGATGTCGTGGCCCGCCACCGCTGCCAGCGCGGCTTCGAGCGTCAGCTCGTCGAGGAAGGGCGTCCGCCGCAGGTATTCGTAGTAGGCGCTCTCGCCCGGCCGGGAGCGCAGGGCGTGCGGAAAGGCGTTGTCGACGCCGTCCCACTCGCCGGGAACCACGTCGGGCCCGGCCAGGCGCTCGTACAGGGCAGTGTCCGGCAGCAGCCGCGTCCAGCTGCGCCCGAAGTAGGCGTCCGGCAGCCGCCTCGCGTTGAAGGCCTCGAGCCAGGCGGGCGCCGTCCGCGCGTAGTAGCTGCTCGTCACGAAGCGGCCCTGCGCGTTCTCGTACCAGTAGGCGCCGTCGGCGCGCCGCCCGCCCATCAGCACGGCGGCCCGATCCTTGCCGGCGACGGCGACGACCTTGGAGCCCGGCGAATCCCGCTTCAGCACGTCGCCCACCGTGAAGCCGCTGAAGAGGGCCGGAGACGCGCTGCGCCCCTGGCCGCCCAGGGCGACCTGCACGGGGTCCTCCACGCAGTAGACGTCGCGGCCGAGCAGCGCGTCGTACCACTGGTTGCCGACGATCCCGGAGTGGCTGGGGTGGCGGCCCGAGAGCAGCACCGCGTGCCCGGGCCCCGTCTCGGTGTCGGCGTGGCGGTAGCGGGCCTCCGTGAAGACGGCGCCCGTATCCAGCAGGCGCCGCAGCCCGCCCGTGAAGAGGCCGTCGAAGCGGGTCAGGTAGTCGGCCCGCATCTGGTCCACCGACACGAAGAGGACCAGCGCCGGCCTCGCGCCGGGGGCCGGAGCCACCGCCTGGCCGCGAGCGACCGCAGCGCTCGCGATGCAACAGGCCGCCATCGCCACCGCTCGTCTGACGTCCCTCATCGGTCGCTCACCCCGCTCGCGCTGACGGTCGCGCGGCGCCCATGCTAGCGGACCTGGGGCGGAGCCTGATAGGTTGTGGAGCGTTCCATACCCGAGCCCTCCGAAAACCGTGAGATCGCGCCCCTCCGGCAAGCCGACGATCACCGACGTGGCCCGCCGCGCCGGCGTCTCGAAGTCCCTGGTGTCGCTGGTGATGCGCGACGCGCCGCACGTGAGCGCGCCGCGCCGGCAGGCGGTGCTGAAGGCCGTCTCCGAGCTGGGCTACCGGCCGAACGCGATGGCGCAGGGCCTGGTGCAGCGGCGCACCCGGCTGATCGGCGTGATGGTGTCGCACCTGCACAACCCCTTCTGGGCCGACGTCGTGGCCGGCGTCGACGAGCAGGCGGCGCGCGCGGGCTACCGCGTGCTGTTCAACACCGGCAACCGCGTGGTGGCGCAGGAGGACCGGGCGATCCGTTCGCTGCTGGAGCTGCGGGTGGACGGCCTGGTGCTCGCGGGCACGCTCGCCGAGAGCCGCCTGATGGTCGAGGCGGCCGCCGAGGTGCCGGTCGTGCTGGTCGGACGCGTCGCGCGCTCGGGCGCGCTCGACAGCGTCAGCAACGACGACTACGCGGGCGGCGTGCTGGTGGTCGAGCACTGCGCCTCGCTCGGGCACCGGCGCATCGCCCACATCGACGGCGGCCACGGCGCGGGCGCCCTCGAGCGCCGCCGCGGCTACCTCGAGGCGATGCGCCGGCTTCGGCTCGGCGCCCACGCCCTCTGCGTGGCGGGGACCTATACGGAGGAGGGCGGTCATGCCGGCGCGCTGCGGCTGCTGGAGCTCGAGCCGCGGCCGACCGCCATCTTCGCGGCCAACGACCTGGCGGCCCTCGGCGCGCTCGACGCGCTCGAGGAGCGCGGGCTGCGGGTGCCGGACGACGTCTCGCTGGTGGGCTACGACAACACCTCGCTCGCGGCGCTGCGCCACGTCTCGCTGACCACCGTGCACCAGCCGCGGCTCGAGATGGGCCAGATCGCCGTCAGCACGCTGCTCGAGCGGCTGGAGGAAGGGCGGCGCAAGCCGCGGCGCGCCATGCTGAGCCCGCGGCTGGTGGTGCGGCGGACGACGGCGCCGCCCGCGGCCGAGCGGCGCACGCGCACGAACCGGGATCGGAGGACCTGACATGAAGCTCGATCGTCCAGCAGTCCGTGGCGGAAGTGCACCGCGATCGAGAGCGAGAGATTCTTCGTCAGGTCGAGGCGGAGGATCCGACGAATACCGGGAGTATTCGAGGATCCGACAACGAAGAGCTGGCGGAGAAGATCCGCTCTCGGCGCGGTCTGACTTTCGCTACGGGCTGCTGGCCCTGCTGACGGCAGCCGGCCTCGCCCTGCAGTCGTGCGGAGGCTCGACGCCGCCCGGCCCCGCGCGCCCGCGCGTCGCGCTGGTGCTGAAGACGCTCAACAGCCCCTTCTTCATCGAGATGCAGAAGGGTGCGCAGGAGGCAGCCACGCGCCTGGACGTCGACCTCGTCGTGCAGGCCGCCGAGCGCGAGGTGGACGTCGAGAAGCAGATGCAGATCGTGGAGAACCTGCTGCAGACGGGCGTGAAGGCGCTGTGCCTCACGCCTTCGGGTTCGCGCGAGATCGTGCCGGCCGTCGTGAAGGCGAACCACGCCGGCATCCCGGTGGTGGTGGTGGACACGCGCCTCGACCCCACGGCCGCGGCGGAAGCCGGCGCCAAGGTCGCGAGCTTCGTCGGCTCCGACAACTACGAGGGAGGACGCCTGGCCGGGCTCCACCTCGTCTCGCTCAGCGGCGGCCGCGCGCGCGTCGCGGTGCTCGAGGGCATCCCGGGCCACGAGACCGGCGACTCCCGGCTGCGCGGGTTCAAGGACGCCATCGAGGACTCGCCCGGCGTGACGATCGCCGCTTCGCAGCCGGCGAACTGGGAGCGCGACCTGGGCTTCAGCGTGCTGCAGAACCTGCTGCAGGCGCACCGCGACGTCGACGCCGTCTTCGCCTGCAACGACATGATGGCGCTCGGCGCGATCGAGGCGATCCGCGCGGCGGGCCTCGAGGGCAAGATCCGCGTGATCGGCTTCGACGCCGTGGACGACGCGCGCAAGGCGATCGAGTCCGGCACTATGGCCGCCTCCGTGGCGCAGTTCCCGGCGGAGATGGGCAGGGTCGCGGTCGAGAGCGCCGTGCGCCTGCTGAAGGGCGAGACGGTGCCGGCGGACCAGCGCGTGCGCATCGAGCTGGTCAGCAAGGCGCCGGCGGCCAAGTGACGGACGCGCGCCGCCGTCTCGCGGTCGGCCTGGTGGGCCTCGGGCGGCTGGGCCGCGTCTACGCGCGCGAGCTGGCGACGCGGATCCCCGAGACGCGGCTGGTGGCGGTGGCCGATCCGACGCCAGGGCTGCCCGGCCAGATCGCCGGCGAGCTCGGGGTGCCGCACGCCTACGCGGAGTCGCGCGCGCTGATCGCGGCGGCCGAGGTCGAGGCGGTCGTGGTCGTCAGCCCGACGAGCACCCACGGCGCGCTGGTGATCGAGGCCGCGGCCGCCGGCAAGCCGGCGTTCTGCGAGAAGCCCCCGTCGCTCTCGATGGCCGAGGCCGGCCGCATGAAGGACGCCGTCGCCCGCGCCGGCAGCTTCTTGCAGATGGGCTTCATGCGCCGCTTCGACCCCGGTTACGCGGCGGCGAAGCGGCAGCTCTCCGAAGGGGCCATCGGCGACGCGGTGCTGTTCAAGAGCACCTCGCGCGACCCCTATCGCACCAGCCTCGAGTACGCGAACCCGAAGAGCAGCGGCGGCATGATCGTCGACATGGGCATCCACGACTTCGACCTCGCGCGCTTCTTCATGGGCGAGGTCGCCAGCGTCCACGCGCTCGCGGGCACCCTGGTCTACCCGGAGCTCGAGACGGTGGGGGACGTCGACAACGCCGTCGTTTCGCTGCGCTTCGCCAGCGGCCGCCTCGGCATGGTCGACCTCTCGCGCAACGGGATCTACGGCTACGACATCCAGACCGAGCTGCTGGGCAGCGCCGGCACCCTGCGCGTCGGCTACCTGCGCGAGACGCCGCTGCTGGTGATGAAGCAGAACCAGATCAGCCACGACACCGTGCCGCACTTCATGGAGCGCTTCGAGCGCGCCTACACGCTGCAGCTCCAGGATTTCGCGCGCAACGTGCTCGAGGGGCGCCAGCCCGCGGTGACGATCGACGACGGCATCGGCGCCCTGCGCATCGCGCTGGCGGCGCAGCGCTCGTGCGAGACGGGAGCGCCGGTGGAGGTCGCGAGCGTTGGCTGAGCGCCGCAAGGTGCGCTGGGGCGTGCTGGGCGTCGCGCGCATCGCGCGCAAGCGCGTGCTGCCGATGATGCCGGGCGAAGGCTACGAGCTGCTGGCGGTCGCCTCGCGCGACCTCCAGAAGGCGCGAGGGGCGGCCGTGGCCTTCAGGGCCCCGCGCGCCTACGGCTCCTACGAGGAACTGCTGGCCGATCCCGACGTCGACGCCGTCTACAACCCGCTGCCGAACCACCTGCACGTCCCGCTGTCGCTGCGCGCGCTCGAGCGCGGCAAGCACGTGCTGGTGGAGAAGCCCGTCGCGCTGGCGGCGGCCGAGGCCGCCACGCTGCTCGCCGCGCGCGACCGGACGGGGCTCAAGGTCTGCGAGGCCTTCATGGTGCGCAGCCACCCGCGCTGGCTGCGCGCGCGGGAGCTCGTGCGCTCCGGCCGCATCGGCGCGCTGCGCGCGATCGTGGGCTCGTTCACCTACTTCGACGACGACCCGTCGAACGTCCGCAACCGGCCCGAGTGGGGCGGTGGCGCGCTGCTCGACGTGGGCTGCTACCCGGTCACGATGTCGCGCTTCATCTTCGAAGAGGAGCCCGTGCGCGCACTCGCCCTGTCGCGGCGCGATCCGGCGCAGGGCATCGACCGGCTGACGTCGGCGCTGCTCGACTTCCCGTCGGGCCAGGCGATCTTCACGTGCAGCATGGACGTGCCCCTCTCGCAGCGGATGCAGATCCTCGGGACCAAGGGCCACCTCGCGATCGAGAACCCCTGGAGCCCGCCCACGGACCGCGCGACACGGCTGGTGCTGGACGACGGCCGCGACCTGCTGCGCTCCGGTGTGGCGATCGAGGAGTTCCCGTCCTGCGATCACTACCGGATCCAGCTCGAGCTGTTCTCGAAGGCCATCCTCGACGACGGGCCGGTGCCGGTGCCGCTCGAGGACTCGATCCGCAACCTGCGCGCCCTCGAGGCGATCGCGCGCTCGGCCGAGTCCGGCCGCGCCGAGCCGGTCGAGGGCTGACCCGTGCGGGTCGTCACCGCGAAGGACGCCGGGGCCGGCACGCTGGCGGCGGCGGACGCCCTCTGCGGCTGGCTGGAGGCCGGGCTCGTGAAGCGGCTGATGCTGGCTGCCGGCCGCACGCCGCTGCCGCTCTACGCCGAGGTCGCGCGGCGCCGCCCCGGGCTCGCGGGGCTCGAGGTCTTCGTGCTCGACGAGTACGTCGGCGTCCCGCTCGAGCACCCACGCACCTGCTCGAACCTGCTGCGGCGCCACGTGCAGCAGGCCTGGGGCGTGGCGCCCGAGCGCTACCACGCCCTGAGCTCGCTCGAGAGCGACGCTCTCGCGAGCGTGCTCGCGCACGAGCTGAAGCTCGACAGGGCGGGCGGGCTCGACGCGATCGTCCTCGGGCTCGGCACGAACGGCCACCTCGGCTTCAACGAGCCCGGCAGCGATCCGGCGGGCGGCGCGCGCGTGCTGGCGCTCGAGCCGGTCTCGATCGCCGCCAACCGCGACTGGTTCGGTGGCGAGCACGCGCCCGCGCTGGGCGCCAGCGTCGGCCTGCGCACTGTGCTCGGCGCCCGCCGTGCGCTGCTCGTCGCCTTCGGCGCCGAGAAGGCGGCCGCGGTGCGCGCGATGCTGCGCGGCCCGCGCGAAGCGGCCTGCCCGGCCTCCTGGCTGCGGGGCCACCCCGACGCGCACGTCTTCCTCGACGAAGCGGCGGGCTCGCTGCTGTGATTACACTGCGCCCATGCTGAAGACCCCGCGCGCGCTGGCCGTCGGCGAGATCGTGCGCCGCGCCTACGACCGCAACCGCCAGACCGGCCACGCCGCCTGGTGCGGCCGCGACTACGACTTCGTGTGCCCGTCCACCGGCACCTACCCGTTCCAGTGGCTCTGGGACTCGGGCTTCCACGCGATCGCGCTGACGCAGCTCGACCCCCCGCGCGCCGTGGCCGAGCTGCGCAGCCTGCTCGCCAACCAGCAGCCCGACGGTTTCGTCGCCCACGTGACGTTCTGGCAGCGCGAGCAGTACGAGCAGATGCTGCAGACGTACTCGATCGCCTACCGCACGCCGTACCTCAGCGACTGCATCCAGCCGCCGGTGCTGGGCGAGGCGCTCGAGTACGTGGTGCGCCGCGGCGGGGAAGCGGCGCTCGGCGAGCTGCTGCCGCGCGTGCGCGCGTGCTTCGACTGGCTCGACCGCGTGCGCGATCCCGACCAGGACGGCCTGATCGCGATCCTGCAGCCCGACGAGTCGGGCCTCGACCACACGCCGAAGTTCCAGCAGTACCTGGGCGTGACGAAGGTCGTGGACGCGGAGTTCACGGCGGCCTGGGAGCGCGTGGCGAAGGCCTGGGACGAGGTCGGCCGCGTGCCCGCGAAGATGTTCGAGCGGGCCGCCTTCGTGGTCGAGGACGTGCTCGTCAACACGATCTACGCGCTCGGCGAGCAGTCGCTGGCGCGGCTGTGCGCGCAGGCCGGCGACGCGGCGGGCGCGCAGGAGTACGCTCGCCGCGCCGAGCGCACGCGCCGCTCGCTGATCGAGAAGTGCTGGGATTCCGAGCGCGGCCTGTTCTTCGACCTGGCAGGCCCGGACGAGAAGCAGCTGAAGGTCAACACGGTGTCCTCGCTGCTGCCGCTGGCGCTGCCCGAGCTGCCGCGCGAGATGGCGCGCCGGCTGATCGCCCACGTCGAGGATCCGCGCGAGTACGCGGCGGCGTACCCGGTGCCGAGCGTCGCGATGTACGAGCCGAGCTACGTGGCCGGCCGCTGCGGCGACCGGATGCTGTGGCGCGGGCCGAGCTGGATGAACACGAACTGGTACGTCTGGCGCGGCCTGCGCGAGCACGGCCGGACAGACCTGGCGGACCACGTGGCCGACCGCTCGGCGGCCCTCGTCGAGCGGCAGGGGCTGCGCGAGTACTACGATCCGGGGACGACGGAGGGGCACGGCGCCCACGAGTTTTCCTGGACGGGGATCGTGCTCGAGATGCTGGCGGAGGACGAGCCGGGCGCCTGACGCCCGGAAGCTCGCGGCGCTCGCGGCGCGCCGCGCGGAGGTGGCCATGCGGATTCCGATGCGATCGTGGGTCGCGCTGCTCTGCGCCGGCTGCTGGGCGCTGCCGGGCGCGAGCGCCGCGGCGCAGGAGCCCGCGTCCCCGCGCACGAGCGTCCGCAAGCACTTCACGCCCCGGGACCAGCAGCTCGGGCGCTACCAGCACGTGCCGTTCGACGTGCCCGCCGGCACCACGCGGATCCGCGTCGCCTACCGCTACGACAAGGCCGGCGGCGCGGGCGTCGTCGATCTCGGCCTCTTCGAGCCGGGCCCGCTGGACTTCGGGACGAAGGCGTTCCGGGGCTGGAGCGGCGGCGAGCGCAGCGAGATCACGGTCGGCGTCGACGACGCGACGCCGGGCTACTGGCCGGGCCCGATCCCTGCCGGTCGCTGGCACGTCATGCTGGGCCTCTACAAGGTCAGCGCGGCCGGCGTCGACGTGGACCTGGAGATCGAGACCTCCTCCGCGCCGGCCGGCCCGACGCCTCCGCTGGCCCCGCGGCCCACGGAGCCGATCCGCCGCGGCAGCGCCTGGTACTCCGGCGCGCTCCACGCGCACACGCACCACAGCGACGGCGCCCTGCCGCCCGCCGAGCTCGCCCGCCGCGCTCGCGCGGAAGGGCTCGACTTCCTCGCCATCACCGACCACAACAACACCGCGCACCAGCGCGACCCGATCGCCGAGCCGGGGCTGCTGGTGATCAGCGGCGAGGAGATCACGACCCCGGGCGGCCACCTGAACGTCCTGGGCCTCGAGGGCGAGCGCGCCTACCTCGACTTCCGTGCGCTGCCGGGCGATCCGCGGCTGCTGGCCATGGTCGAGCAGGTCGCCGCCCCCGGCGTGCTGTTCTCGGTCAATCATCCGCGTTCCGACTGCGTCGCCTGCTCCTGGACGCACGACATCCCCGCCTCGGTGGCGGCGATGGAGGTCGCCAACATCAGCCACCAGGAGATGGCGCAGTCGCTCGCGATGTGGGACCTGCTGCTGCGCCAGGGACGGCGCATCGCCGGCATCGGCGTCAGCGACTGGCACCGCGGCACGGCGCCGATCGGCGCCGCCAGCGTGCGCGTGCGCGCCGACGAGCTGTCGCGGCCGGCGATCCTCGGCGCCATCCGCGCGGGCCGCGTGGTGGTGATGGCCGACGCCACCACGCCTCCGCCGGAGCTGCGGCTGCTGGCGGGATCGCGACAGGCCAGCGTCGGCGACGTGCTGCGGCTGCGCCGAGGCGAGGCATTCGCGGCCGAGCTGCAGGCCGCGGGGCCTGCGTACGAAGGCGCGCGCGTCGACTTCGTGTGGCGGGGCGAGGCGCTCGCGTCCGCGACGCTCTCGGCCGGGCAGCCGGCGCGGCTCGAGCGCTTCGCGGCAGCGCCCGGCTATCTGCGCGCCCACGTCACGACTGCCGACGGACGTCCGCTCGCGATGACGAACCCGATCTGGGTCGAGGTGGCCCCCGAGTGACGGGGCTGGCGCTCGCGACGGCCCTGCTTGCCGTCCTTCCCGGGGCGAGCGCGAAGGCGCAGCAAACGGACGCCGCGCTGCTCACGCCCGTCCGCATCGGCCGCGCCGACGCGCCGGTGAGGATCAGCCTGTGGGCGCAGCCCGATTACTCGCACCTCGCGGCCCGCCAGCCGATCGCGCGCGCCTTCGAGGCCATCTTCGGCGAATGGGCGCGGGCGCGGCCCGACGTCAGGGTGGACGTCTCGGTAATGCCCGCGCTCGAGATGAACAAGGCCAAGCTGCTGCTGGCCGCGGCCGCGGGCCGGCTGCCCGACGTCGCCTCGATCGACAGCTACTGGCTGCCGCTCTTCGCCGGCCACGTGCAGGCGCTCGACGAGCACTGGCCGGCCGAGGACCGCGCCGACTTCATCCCCTTCACGATCGACACGCTGAGCGACGCCCAGGGCCACGTCTACGGGCTCTGGCACGGCACCGACCTGCGCGTCCTCTACTACCGCAAGGACCTGGTTCCCGTGCCGCCGCGCACCTGGGCCGAGCTGATCGAGACGGCCACCCGCGTCTCGCGCGAGCGCGGGATGGCCGGCTACCTCTTCAACGCGGGGCGCTGGGAAGCGGCGGTCTTCGACCACCTGCCGATGTTCTGGGGACAGGGCGGGGAGCTGGTGGACGCTGCGGGCCGCCCGGTCTTCGGCGAGCCGCCGAACCGCGAGTACATGGTGCGCGTGCTGAACTTCCTGCGCGAGGCCGTCGCCAGCGGCGCCTCGCCGCGCTCGGTGCTGGCGAACAACGACTACCGGCAGCTCTCGTCGGCGGCGATCGCCGGCGACGTGGCGATGTTCCTGGGCGGCAACTGGCAGGTCACCGAGCTGCGCCAGGGGCTGACGCCCGAGCAGTTCGCGCTGTGGGACGTGGCGCCGATCCCGCAGGCGGCCGCCGGCAAAGCCCCCACCGGCAGCGGCGGCTGGATCTGGGTCGTGTTCTCGAAGGACCCGGCGAAGCGCAAGGCCGCCACCGACTTCATCCGCTACATCGAGTCGACCGCGAACGTGGGCCGCATCGCACAGGCGACCGGGCACCTGCCGGTGCGGGCCAGCGTCTACCGCGACTTCGCCTTCTTCCGCGAGGACCCCTTCCTGCGCCGCTTCGGCGAGCTGGTGGTCGAGGCGCGCGCGCGGCCCGCGAAGGCGATCTACCCGTACCTGTCGGAGGAGCTGCAGGTCGCGATCGGCGCGGCGATCGACGGGCGCAAGACGCCGGAGCAGGCCGTGGACGACGCCTTCTCGCGAGTGGCCGCGCGCTACGCGGAGCTGGAGCGGCCCGCGCCGGCCCGCGCCGGGCCGGATCCCGTTGCGCTGCTGCCGGTGCTCGCGGCGCTCGGCCTGCTCGCGCTCGTGCTGCGGGCGCTCGGTCCGAACCGCCGTGCGCTCGCGGCCTTCGCGCTGCCGGCACTCGCGCTGATGGCGCTCTTCTTCGCCTACCCGATCGGCGAACTGCTGCGGCTCGCCGCGACCGACACCCGCACCATGGGATCGCCGTACCGCTACACCCTCGCCGGCCTGCAGGCTGTGGCGCTCGACCCGGAGTTCCGCGGCATGCTCGGAGTCACGCTGGTGTTCGTCTGCGCCTGCGTGGTGCTGCAGCTCGCGGTCGGGCTCGCGCTCGCGCTGCTGCTCGACGGCGCGCGCCGCGGCGGCATGCGCGGCACGCTCGCCGTGCGCACCACGGTGGTGGCGGCGTGGGTGGTGCCCGGCGTGCTGGTCGGCGTGCTGTGGCGGATCCTGCTGGTCGAGAACCGCTCCGGCATCCTCAACTACCTGCTCTCGCTCGCCGGGATCGGCGCTTTGCCCTTCCTGTCCTCGCCGGGGATCGCGCTCGCCTGCACGATCGTCGCGAACGTCTGGTGGGGGTCGGCCTTCAGCATGATCCTGCTCTACGCGGGCCTGCTGCGCATCCCGCAAGAGCTGCACGAGGCCGCCGACCTCGAGGGCCTGTTCGGCAGCGGCCGGCTGCGCCTGCTGACGCTGCCGCAGATCGCGCCCGTGCTGGGGCTGAACCTCGCTCTCATCACGATCGCGACGCTCAACACCTTCGACCTGATCCTGCCGCTGACGGGCGGCGGCCCCGCGCGCGCCACCGAGGTGGTGGCGCTCTACATGTACCGCTCGGCGTTCTTCAACCTGGAGGCCGGCCGGGCGGCGGCGGTGGCGCTGGTGATGCTCGCCGTCAACCTCTCGCTGGCTCTGCTCGCGCTGCGGCTGTGGCGCCGGGGCGAGGAAGTGGGGGAGCGGTGAAAGGGCGCGCGCGCCTCGGCTTCGGCGCGGGCCTCGCGCTGGCGGCGGCGGCGTTTCTCTCGCCGCTGCTGTGGCTCTTCTCGCTCTCGCTCAAGACCGGCCGCGCCGTCTACGAGTTCCCGCCCCGCTTCGTGCCGGCCGAGCCGACGCTCGCCAACTACGCCTTCGTGCTGGCGAAGACGCAGGTGCCGTACTACCTCGCCAACAGCGCCAAGGTGGCCGCGCTCGCCACGCTGCTGACGCTGGCGCTGGCGCTGCCCGCCGCCTTCGTGCTCTCGCGCGAGCGCTTCCCGGGCCGCGCCGGCCTCACGCGCGGCCTGGTGCTGGTGCAGCTCGTCTCGCCGCTGGTGCTGCTGGTGCCGATCTACGGCATCGTCGCGTCGCTGCGCCTGCTCGACACGCACGCCGGCCTGATCCTGGTCTACGCCAGCGTGCAGCTGCCGCTGACGGTCTCGATCCTGCGCACCTTCTGCGACGGGCTGCCGCGCGAGCTGTTCGAGGCGGCGCTGCTCGACGGCGCCAGCCGCTTCACGACGCTGCGCAAGGTCGCGCTGCCGCTGCTCGGCCCGGGCCTGGGCGCGGCCACGATCTTCAACCTCGCCGCCTACTGGGCCGAGTTCTCGCTCTCGCTGGTGCTGCTCGACTCGCAGTCGCGCTTCACGGTGCCCGTCGGCCTGTTCAACCTGCAGAGCGGCTACGAGACCGAATGGCAGATCGTGGCGGCGGCGGCGCTGCTGGCGCTGGTGCCGGTGCTCGCCGCCTTCGTGCTGCTGCAGCGCTACTTCGTCGCCGGCCTCACGGCCGGCGCCGTCAAGGGATGACGATGCAGACCGAGCTCCGCGAGATCCACGTCGTCTCGCACACGCACTGGGACCGCGAGTGGTACCTGACGCGCGAGCAGTACCGCCTGCGCCTGGTCGGCCTGGTGGACCGCGTGCTCGACCGGCTCGAGAGCGAGCCGCGCTTCAGCCACTTCCACCTCGACGGGCAGACGATCGTGCTGGAGGACTACCTGGAGGCGCGGCCCGAGGCGGAGCCGCGGCTGCGGGCGCAGATCGCGGCGGGCCGGCTGCTGGTCGGGCCCTGGTACGTGATGCCGGACATGCACCTGGTGAGCGGCGAGGCGCTGGTGCGCAACCTCGCGCGCGGGCACCGGCTGGCCGAGGCCTTCGGCGGCGTGATGCGGGCCGGCTACATGCCCGACCCCTTCGGCCACGTCTCGCAGATGCCCCAGATCCTGCGCGGCTTCGGGCTCGACTCGGCGATCCTCTGGCGCGGCTTCGGCGGCTCGGGCTCCGAGTACTGGTGGCAGGCGCCCGACGGCACGCGGGCGCTGCTGCTGCACCTGCCGCGCGAGGGCTACTGCAACGCGCTGCGCCTGCCGCTGCTGGCGCCCGACGAGATGCGCGAGCGGGGCGCGCAGCTCGCCCTGCGCGAGGCGGCGCGCTCGGCGAGCGGCGTCGTGCTGCTGATGGCCGGCGTCGACCACGTCGAGCCGCACCCGGGGCTGCTGGAGCTGCCCGGCCGGGTCGCCGAGGCCACCGGCGCGCCCGCCCGCATCGCCAGCTTGCCCGAGCACGTCGCCGCCGTGCGGGCGGCGCTGCGCGGCCGCGAGGGGGAGCTGGAGACGATCGCGGGAGAGCTGCGGGCGGGGGAGGAGCACGCCTTCCTGCTGCCGGGCGTGCTCTCGGCGCGCGTCTACCTGAAGCAGGCCAACGTGCGCGCCCAGGCCGAGCTCGAGCGCTGGACGGAACCGGCCTCCAGCTTCGCCTGGCTGCTGGGCGAGCCCTACCCGGCGGGTCTCCTCGACTACGCCTGGAAGACGCTGCTCGAGAACCACCCCCACGACAGCATCTGCGGCTGCAGCGTCGACGCCGTGCACGAGGAGAACCTGACGCGCTTCGCGCGGGTGCAACAGACGGCGTCCGGCCTCAGCGAGGCGGCGCTCGCCGCGCTCGCGCGCCGCGCGGCGCCGGCGCCGGCCGCAACGCTGCGGGCGCTCGCCGTGAACCCGGGCGCCGCCGCCGAGGGCGTCGTCGTGGGCGAGATCTTCCTGCCGATCGAGAGCGCCGAGCCCGGACGCCGTATCGACGAGGCGCTGCTCGAGGCGCCGCTGCGTTTCTTCCCCGAGGACGCGGTCGTGCGGGGGGTGCGCGACTCGCGTGGTCGCGCGCTGCCGTTCCAGGTGCTCGAGGGCAGCGAGCAGACCCTGCTCGCTTACAGCCTGTACGAGCCGCCTTGGTCGCTCCGCGCGCGCCGCCTGAAGGTCGCAGTGCTGCCAGCGTCGGTCCCGGGCTGCGGCTTCGAGACGCTGGACTTCGAGCTCGGCGCGCCGGCCACGGCCGCCGACGACACGCCTGCGCCCGCCGAGGGCGACGCGCCCGTCCTGGCGAACGCGGCCCGGGCTGGATACGGCTGGCTGGAGAACGACCTCGTCCGACTCGAGGTTTCCCAGGACGGCACGCTCGAGGTCCACGACCTGCGCGCGGACCGAGTCGTGCGCGGCTGCCTCGAGCTGGAGGACGTCGGGGACGTCGGCGACGAGTACAACTACTCACCCCCGCCCGCGGACCGCCGCGTCACCAGCGCAGCGGCGCGCGTGTTGGCGGTCCGCAGGGTCGAGCCTGGCCCCTTGCGCGCGTCGCTGCGGGTCGATCTCGAGCTGGACCTCCCGTCGCGCGCGACGGACGAGCGCGGCGCGCGCTCGGACGAGACGGTCACGCTGCCGATCCAGCTCCGGGTCACGCTCGACGCCGGCTCGCCCCGAATCGACGTCCGCCTCGGCGTCCTGAACCGCGCCCGCGACCACCGCCTGCGCGTGCTGCTGCCGTCGGGCGCCCCGAGCGTGTCGACCGCGCGCTCGGACAGCGCCTTCGACCTGGTCGAGCGCCCGGCCCGACGGCCGCAGCCCGCGGCCGTCCAGCACGAGGCGCCGGTGTCGTCGTTCCCGCTGCAGTCGGTCGTGGACGCCGGTGACGCGAGCGCCGGCGTCACGGCCTTCGCGGCGGGCCTGCAGGAGTACGAGGTCGTCGAGAGCGCGCAGGGGCCCGCGATCGGCCTGACGCTGCTGCGCTGCGTGGGCGACCTCTCGCGCGACGACCTCGCGACACGCCGGGGGCACGCCGGGCCCGGGCTGGCGACGCCGGGCGCGCAGTGCCTCGGCGCGCACGAGTTCCATCTGGCGTTCGAGCTGCGCGGCGCGCCGCCGACGGCTTCGGCGCTCTTCGAGGGCGCTCACGCCTTCGTGGCGCCGCCGCGCCTCGTCGCTCCGGCGGGCCCGGTGCCGGTGCGGGCCCTCGCGGACGAGCCGCCGGGCCCCACGCCACACTCCAGCGCGCCGCCCTCCGAACCGAGGAGCACCGGCCCGTGGGCGGCCGCCGCGGGCGATCGCGGAGGGCTGGCCGGCAGCGGCTCGTTCCTGACGATCGAGTGCGAGCCCGCCGGCGCCGCCGTCCTCAGCGCGTTGAAGCGCGCGGACGAGCGCGAGTCGCTGGTCGTGCGGCTGTTCGACGCCGAGGCCGTGGACGCCGCTGTCCGCCTGCGCGCGCTGCGGCCGATCCGCGAGGCGTACCTGCTGGACCTGCGCGAGCGCCGGCAGCAGCCCCTGGCCGTGAGCGACGGCGCCGTCAGCCTGAAGCTGCGCGGCAAAGGCATCGCGACGGTCGAGCTGCGCTTCGAGACCGGCCTGGCGGCGACTCCGGCTTGAGCGGGAAGCCGGCGTGCTAACGTCGCGCCCGATGACGACGAGCGGACCGCCCCGGCCGCCCGCCGCGGCCGCCCTGCTCGAGGCGCTGCGGCGAGGGGACGCGGCCGCTTTCGAGAGCCTGGTTCGCACGCACGCCGGGCCGCTCCTCGCTGTCGCCCGCCGCATCCTTCGCAACGAGGACGACGCGCGAGATGCAGTGCAGGAGGCGTTTCTGTCCGCCTACAAGGCCGTAGGCGCCTTTACCGGCGCCTCCTCGCTCTCGACGTGGCTGCACCGGATCACCGTCAACGCCTGCCTGATGAAGCTGCGCGCGCGGCGCCGGCGGCCCGAGGCGTCGATCGACGACCTGCTGCCTCGCTTCTCCGAGGACGGGCACCATCTGAGCCATCCCCCCGACTGGTCCGCTGACGCCTGCTTGCTGATCGAGCGTGCCGAGACGCGCCGCTTCGTACGCGCCGCGATCGATCGCCTGCCGGAGTCGTACCGGACCGTCCTGCTGCTGCGCGACATCGAGGAGCTCGACACCGCCGACGCGGCCGCGGCGCTGGGTCTCAGCGAGGCGGTCGTCAAGGTGCGTCTGCACCGCGCTCGCCGTGCGCTGCGCACGCTGCTCGCTCGACACTTCGAGAAAGGCGCCCTATGACCCCCCGCGTGAGCTGCCGCGAGCTCATCGAGTTCCTCGACGACTACCTCTCGGGCACGCTGCCGCCCGAGCGCCGCGAGGTGTTCAACTCTCACCTCGCCGGCTGCCCTTCGTGCGTCTCGTACATGAAGACCTACCGCGAGTCGCAGGCCCTCGCGCGCGCGGCCAGCCGGGACGCCACGCTTCCCGCCGAGGTGCCCGAGGACCTGGTGCGGGCGATCCTCGCCTCCCGGCCCGGCTAGGGCTCGGAGGCCCGCTCGATCTCCCACTCGTAGAGCGCGAACGGCAGGCCGGTGCGCACGACGGTGGCCCGGTCGCCCGGCGCCAGCTGGAAGCCGTCGGCACGGCCTCCGTCGACGGTCTCGTAGCCGTAGACGCGTTCGCCGCCGAGCGCGAGGATCGTCTGGCCCTGCCCGGCCGCGATCAGTGAGACCTCACCCCAGTGAGCATCCGGGCGTGTCACTCGCAGGCCCGGATAGGCTTTCGCGGGATGCGTGGTCAGCACGCTCCGCCCGGCGAGCAGACGCTCGCGAGCCGCCATGGCGGAGGTTCTAGGAGAGCCGCGCCGTCCGGTCAAGCCGGAACCAGCGCTCGAAGCCGCGGCGTCATGGTTTGATGCCGCAGGCGGGGCCGCGGTTACACGGGCGACCGCCATTCCTCGGAGACGCCTTTTCGGCGAAACGTCGCCTCCGGCACGGCATCCAAGCTCCCGAGTTGGGGATGGAAACGACGGCGTCCGTGAGCTCGAGCGCGATTGCCACGGCCCGGACCGTCGAGTTGACGGACGACGGCGCCGCCGTGACGCCGCGCCAGGATGCGTATGCGAGCGGCTACGAGGAGCTGAATCGGGCGCTGCTGGCCCTTCCCGAGGCGTTCCGCGCCGCGGTGGTGTTGCGCGACGTCGAGGATCTCTCCTACGCCGAGATCGCTCGCGCGCTGGGCGTCCCGATCGGAACCGTGATGTCGTGGATCCACCGCGGGAGGACCCTGTTGCGCAACGCCCTCCCTCCGGGACGCTAGGCCTCGCTGGGCGTGATCGTGATCTCGCGGATCATGGGCCGCAGCTCGGCGTGCGCGTAGCGAGGATCGACGGTGCCGAAAGGCCCTGAGACGCCGGCGGCTTTCGAGGCGGCCGAGGGCCGTGCGGGCGCGCGTGCCCTGCAAGCCGCGGCGGAGCTGCGCGCCGCGCTGCGGGCTTTCGAAGCGGCACTGCTCGAATGGCAGACCCTCGGGGACCTGCTCCGTGCGCTGGTGGCGCGGCCCGGCGCTTCCCCCGACGGCTTCCTGCGCGGGCTCGTGCGCGAGACGGCGCGCGCGGCGGGAGCCCGCAGCGCCGTGCTGACGGAGTGCGTGGAACCCGCGCCCCAGCTTCCGACGCGCGTCCGCACGCTCGCGGTCTGGCTGGGCCGCGGCTACGGCCGCGAGGTCGAGTACCGCCTCGCCGGCACGCCGTGCGAGGAGGTCGTGCGGGGAGGCGTCTGCGTGTTCCATCCCGAGAGCGTGCGAGCGCTGTTCCCGGCCGACGAGGATCTGTCGCGGCTTCACGCAGAGAGCTACCTGGGCGTGCCGCTCACCAGCTCGCGGGGCGAGTTGCTCGGCCACCTCGCGCTGATCCACGACGCTCGGCTCGCGCGGCCGGAAGAGAAGCGCTGGCTGCTCGAGCTGGTCGCGGAACGTGCCGCCGGCGAGCTCGAGAGACGGCTGGAGGCTCGCCGGAGCGAGGCGCGCGCCGCGCGCCAGGTTCGCGCCGCTTCGGGCGCGCTGCCCGGCCTGGTCGCGATCTGCGCCTGGTGCCGCCAGGTGCGCGACGCCGTGGGCGCATGGCGTCCGCTGGAGGACTTCCTGCACGCCCACGCCGAGGTGGAGTTCACTCACGGGATCTGCCCCGGCTGCTTCGCGCGGGAGTCCGAAACCTGAGCGCTGCTGCTAGATTGGGTCCGCGGGGGCCATCGAGCAAAGGAGCGTTCCCATGCGGCGTGCCTTTTCGATCCTGGCGCTGGTGCTCGGCTGCGCGAGCGCCGCGTCCGCGCATCCCCACTTCAACAAGACGGTGACGGTCACGCTCGGAGCCGTCGAGGCGACGATCAGCTACAACACGACGCCGTCCAACGAGACCCACGCGCAGACGGCCGCCGTGGGCGCCTTCGTGACCCCGCGCCGGCCGATCCTCAAGCTGAGCGGGGAGCTCGACACAGGAACGGTCAAGCTGCCGGCCGGCGAGTACACGATCGGCGTGATCAAGGTCTCGGAAAAGGACTGGGTGCTCGCGCTGTATCCCGGCCGCATCGGCCGCGGCGAGACGCCGGACGCGGCGAAGGCGATCAAGCTGGACTCGCAGTTCTCGACCGCCGCCGGCACCGCCGAGCACATGCTGATCGACGTCACGCCCGGCCACGGCAAGCAGGAAGGCAAGGCGGTGCTGACGCTCCACTTCGGCACGCTCTTCCTGGCCGGGGTGCTCTCCTGATGCTCGCCCGCGCCTGATCCTGCCCCCTCCTCGAGGGGGCACCCCTCGTCGAGCCCTTCGTGGTCGCGCATGATTTGCGGCCACGCGGAAATTGCGCCTGGTCTCCGACGCGGGCCAAAGTGTGTACTTTTTGCGCCCGGGTCCGGCGGCGGAGCATCCAACCCCATTTGCCCTCGAACACCCGCCAAACGGCTGTGAGAACGCCAGATTCCGAGGGTCGACCCAGTCTAGACGAGACGACCGAATAGCCCGGAGCGAACGAGATGAACATCGGGCCCGGCGTTTGCAGCCGTCGGGCCCGTCGTCTCTCTCGAACGAGCTCATTCGGGGCCCCAGGGGGCCTGAAGTTCCCAGATGGAGGAAGCCCAAATGCGTTTCATGCGTCCGGCCATGATGCTGGCCGCGTCGCTGGTCCTGCTCGGAGGCCTTCAGGCCCTCGCCCAGCCGGCGGCCCCGCCGGCGGCCTGGAGCGTCGACGACTGCAAGACCTGCCACGACAAGGCTACCGGTCCTGCCTTCTCGAGCACCAAACACGCGCAGGCCGATCTGAGCTGCGCCAACTGCCACCAGAGCGTCGGCGAGCACGCCGCCGCCCAGGCGGAAGGCCGCACGGACGGCCCCGTGCCGTCGCTGAAGAAGCTCACCGCCAACGCGCTCAACCAGACCTGCCTGACATGCCACGAGAAAGACAGGCAGGCCAACTGGCAGGGCGGCGCGCACGACCGCCGCAACGTGGCCTGCACCGACTGCCACTCGATTCACAGCTTCAAGTCGGCCGAGGCCCAGCTCAAGACGAAGGCCGACCCCGAGACCTGCTATTCCTGCCACCAGACGATGCGCGCGAAGGCGCAGCGCACGTCGCACCACCCGGTGCGCGAGGGCAAGATGAGCTGCGCGAGCTGCCACAACCCGCACGACGGCTCCCGGCCGAAGATGCTGCAGGCCGACTCGACCAACGAGCTCTGCTACAAGTGCCACGCCGAGAAGCGCGGCCCCTTCCTCTTCGAGCACGCGCCGGTCCGCGAGGACTGCACCTCGTGCCACGAGCCGCACGGAACGAACCACAAGCGGCTCCTCGCGCAGAAGCTCCCGAACCTGTGCTGGAACTGCCACCTGACCGGCTCCGGCCACTTCGGATCGGGCGACAACCTCTCGACCGAGCTGGGCGCTCGGCTCGCCCCCCCCGGCACGAGCGGCTACCCGACCGCGAACTCGCGATTCGTGGAGAAGAGCTGCAAGAACTGCCACGTGAATCTGCACGGCTCCAACTCGCCCTCGGGCGCGTACTTCGTGAGGTAACCATGAAGAGAGCAATGAAGTTCTCCACGCTCCTCGCCATGGGTCTCCTCGTGGCGGCGCCTCTCGCGACGGCGCAAAACGCGCCCTTCGGCCTCGGCACCGGCAACTGCGCCAGCGCCAGCGACGCCACCAAGGGCGGCCAGCTGTCCGTCGGCGTGCTCGGCGCGAGCGACGTCGGCTCGTCGAAGTTCACGGAATACCGGGAGGTCCCGGAAGGCGTTTCGGTCCCCTGCTTCAACCTGTTCTCGAACGACGGCAAGCTCGAGTTCAAGCTGTTCGGCTACAACGTCAGCCAGGACGACCAGCGCTACCAGGGCTGGTTCAACACCAGCGCCTTCGATCTGAGCTTCGACTACAACCAGATCCCTCACGACATGGGCAACGGCGGGCGCACCATGATGGCCGAACTGTCCCGGGGCGTCTGGGGCATGAGCGACACGCTGCAGCAGTCGCTCGGCACCGCCGTCAACGCGACGCCGACTACCGGCCGCACCGTGACGTTCTACGATGCGCTGCTCGGCCCGACCTTCGCGTCGGCCGGCAGCGTCGAGATCTCCAGCATGCGCAAGCGCGGCACCGCGACGTTCGATCTCGGCAAGAAGCTCCCCTTCGACCTGAGCTTCAGCTACATGCGGGAGCTCAAGGACGGCTACCGCGGAGAGGACGGCGGCGGCATCTACAGCGCCGTCGCCAGCGTCGTCGAGCTGCCCGGCCCGCTCGACGAGATCACGCAGGACATCGGCGTGCGGGCGGCCTACAACTTCAAGAAAGGCAACGTCCACGCCTCCTTCGCGCGCAACCTGTACAACAACCGGGCCGAGACGCTGACCGTCGACAACCCGTTCCAGTGGTTCGACACGCCGTACGTCACGACGCCCGCTCCGGCCGTGGGCGGCGGCGCCCGGGCCCGCTGGATCAACGCGCCCGACAACGAAGCCAGCACGGGCAACCTCGGGTTCCTGCTCAAGCTCGCCAAGCAGACCCGCATCGGCGGCGACGTCTCGATGGGCAGGTGGACGCAGAACGCGCCCTTCTACCCTTACACCATCAACACGGCGATCCTGACGCCGGCTGGAGCCAGGGCCGACGCCCTGTCGACGCTGCCGCAATCGTCGTTCGACGGCAAGATCGACACCACCACGATCAACCTCACGTTCTCGTCCCGGCCGCTGGAGAACCTGGCGATCCGCGCTCAGTTCCGCAGCTACGAGCTCGAGAACAAGACGAACCGCTTCGTCATCACGGGCGACGTGGCCGCCTCGCCGGACCGCAGCTGGTCCGTCGTCACGCCCAGCGCAGCCGATCCGTACGGTCACGCCACGGCCAACGTCTACGACAACAAGACCACGCGCTTCACCGGCTCGGCCAGCTACGACATCGGCGACCTCACGCTGGAGGGCCTGTTCCGCACTGCCAGCCTCGAGCGGACCAGCCGCGAGGCGCACTCCGGCGACGACGACGGCTTCGCCTTCACCGCGCTCTACCGCGCCAAGGACTGGATCAACCTGCGCGCCACCTACGATCAGGCCAAGCGGACCGCCGAGGGCGAGACGCTCTTCGGCTTCCAGTCCGACGAAGCCGAGCGCGAGACGAAGCGAACCGGCGTCGACGTCGAGCTCACGCTGCCGAAGGGCCTCGAGCTGGGCCTCGCGTACTTCCGCCGTGACGTCGAGTACCCGAACCGGCCGGACCGGATCGCCCAGTCGGGCGGCGTGCCGCTCGCAGGCGCGCAGCCGATCCCGGGCACGCCCAGCGGCCTGCTCGAGGCGAAGTACGACTCGTTCACCGCGGAGATCGCCTACCTCCCGAGCGAGAAGGTCGAGCTCGGCGCGTACTACACCTACGAGAAGGACGCCACCACCAACCAGTGGTCCACCACCACCGGCGTCAACCTGAACAACTCGCTCAACTACGCGGGCACCGACGAGACCGACACCTTCGGCCTGAACGCGAGCTTCCAGCTCAAGCCGGACGTGTGCAGGCTCTCGGTGAACGCCATGCGCCAGAAGGTCGACGGCCTGATGGACATCACGGCGCGCGAAGCGGGCTCGTTCTACACGCCGGGCCGCACCACCCTGATTCCGGCGGGACAAGGCGGGGCAGCGGACATCGACGACTGGGACGACACCACGCTGACCTCGGTCTCGGCACAGCTCGACTACGTCGTGGCCAAGGACTGGACACTGTCGGCTGGCTACTGGTACGAGAAGTACGAGTTCAAGGACGCGTACACCGCTGGCAGCGAGCTGATGCCACAGGCCGTCCTGATCTTCCTGAAGTCGAACCGCGGCGATTACGACGCCAGCGTGGTCTACGCGAAGGTCAGCTACCGCTTCTGATCGACGATCTCAACCGCAGCTAGACGCGAACGCCGGCCCTTCGGGGCCGGCGCCGCACTCATCCCTGGACGGACGACGGGCCGGCGCTTCGGCGCCGGCCCGTTCCATTCGAGCTACGGCCGCTCCCAGTCGCGGGAGCGCTCGACGGCGCGCTGCCAGCGGCGATGGCGGGCGGCGCGATCGTCGGCCGACATCGACGGCGTGAACTCGCGGTCGAGGGCCCAGTTGCGGGTGACGTCCGCGGTGTCCTGCCAGTAGCCGACCGCCAGGCCGGCGAGATAGGCGGCGCCGAGCGCGGTGGTCTCGGCGACAGCCGGGCGCCGCACGGGCACGCCGAGCAGGTCGGCCTGGAACTGCAGCAGGGCGTTGTTGGCGGCGGCGCCGCCGTCGACCTTGAGCTGGCCGAGCGTGATGCCGGCGTCGCGCTGCATCGCGTCGAGCACGTCCTTCGACTGGTACGCCATCGACTCGACGGCCGCGCGGGCGATGTGGCCGATCTTCGAATCGCGCGTGAGGCCGACGATCGTGCCGCGCGCGTAGGGATCCCAGTAGGGAGCGCCCAGGCCGACGAACGCGGGCACCACGTAGACGCCGCCCGAATCGGGCACCTCGGAGGCCAGCTTCTCGATCTCCGGCGACGCCGAGATCGCGCGCAGGCCGTCGCGCATCCACTGCACGACGGCGCCCGCCACGAACACCGAGCCCTCGAGGCAGTACGTCACCTCGCCGCCGCGCTGCCAGCCGACCGTGGTGAGCAGGCCGTTCTTCGAGGGCACCGGCGTCCGACCCGTGTTGAGCAGCATGAAGCAGCCGGTGCCGTAGGTGTTCTTGGCGTCGCCCGCGCCGAAGCAGGCCTGGCCGAAGGTCGCGGCCTGCTGGTCGCCCGCGTCTCCCGCGATCGGGATGGCGGCGCCGAAGAGCTTCGGGTCGGTCTCGCCGTAGACCTCGCTCGAGGAGCGCAGCTCCGGCAGCATCCGCCGCGGCACGCCCAGGATGCGCAGCAGCTCGTCGTCCCAGGCGAGCGCGTGGATGTCGTAGAGCAGCGTCCGGCTGGCGTTCGAGGGGTCCGTGACGTGGACGCGGCCGCCGGTGAGGCGCCAGATCAGGAACGTGTCCACGGTGCCGAAGAGGATGTCGCCCGCCTCGGCGCGAGCGCGCAGGCCCGGGATGCTGTCGAGCAGGTGCTTGATCTTGGTGCCCGAGAAGTAGGCGTCCAGCACGAGCCCCGTCTTGCGGCGGAAGAGGTCCTCGTGGCCCGCGGCCTTCAAGGCGTCGCAGATCGGCGCGCTCACGCGGCTCTGCCAGACGATCGCGTTGGCCACGGCCTTGCCGGTGTGGCGGTCCCACAGCACGGTGGTCTCGCGCTGGTTGGTGATGCCGATCGCCGCGACGTCGCCGGGCACCAGGCGCGCCGCCGCCAGCGCCCCGCGCGCGACGGCGAGCTGCGTCTCCCAGATCGCCTCGGGGTCGTGCTCGACGTGGCCGGGGCCGGGGAACAGCTGCGGGAACTCGCGCTGCGCCACGGCGACGGCGCGCCCGTCGTGGCCGAAGACGATCGCGCGGCTCGAGGTGGTGCCCTGATCCAGGGCCAGCACGCAGCGGCTCATGCGGACTCCTTCACCGGCAGGTGGTGGCGCGTGATCAGCAGGTCGTAGACGCCGCCGCCCAGCACCGCTCCCACCAGCGGGCCGGCGATCGGCACCCACCACCAGCCGTGGCCCGCCGTGAACACCTCGCCGCCCCAACCCGCGACCAGCGTGAACAGCCGCGGGCCCAGGTCGCGCGCGGGGTTGATCGCGTAGCCGGCGTTGAAGCCGAACGTCATGCCGATCAGCACCACGGCGAGGCCCACGGCGACCGGCGAGAAGCGCGGCTCGGGCGCGAGGTTCCTGGCGTCGCCCAGCGCGAAGATCAGCAGCATCAGCAGCGCCGTGCCGACCACCTGGTCGACGAGGCCGCCGGTCAGGCTCAGGTAGTCCTGCGGATAGGTCGCGAAGATGCCGGCCGTGGCCTTGGCGCCGGTCACCTGCCGGACGCCGCCGTCGAAGCGGTCGAAGGCCTCGCGGTAGGCGAGCAGGGTGACGCTGGCGCCCGCGAAGGCGCCGGCCGTCTGCGCGAGCGCGTAGGGCACGAGCTTCGACCAGGGGAAGCCGCGGTGGACGGCGAGCGCCAGCGAGACGGCGGGGTTGAGGTGGGCGCCGCTGACGCCCGCGGAGGCGTAGACGCCCATCGTCACCGCCAGGCCCCAGCCGAGGTTGATCGCGAGGTAGCTGCCGTGGCTGCCCCCCGAGAGCAGGAACTGCGCGACCACCCCGCTGCCGAACACGATCAGGACGAACGTCCCGAGAAACTCGGCCGCGGCCTCGCGCAGCACACCTTTGGGCACGCTCAGCCTCCGATCCGCAGCTCCATCGCCGGCCCCTCGGGCACGAGCGCCAGCTCGCCGGTCCACGTGAAGAAGCTGGGCCCCGGCTGGTCGTCGTTCCCGAGCACGAACAGCTTGTTGACGCGCAGCAGGCGCGCGGAGCCCGAGCCGGGAGGCAGTGGCGTCTCACCCTCGCCCGGCGGGCGCGTGCGCGCCCGGAAGCGCAGCGCGCGCAGGTCCTCGACCCGCGCACCCTGCGGCAGCGGCACGGCGGCTCGGAAGCAGCCATTCGGGAAGTGATCCGGCGAGCGCTGGATCAGGAACTCGCCGTTGCCGCCGTCCGAGTCCACGAAGCGCACGCCGCCCTTGCCGGCGACGCCCACGCCGAAGGTCAGGCCCACGTCGCGTGTCTCCGCGCAGGCCTCGAGATACAGGTAGCGGCGCGGGTCCAGGATCTCCTTCTCGCCCGGCCGGGCGCCGTCCTTCACACGGCCCTCTCGCCGCGCCTCGGCGGAGCTGACGGCGTAGGTCCACGGCTCCGCGTCCATCACCGCCTCGCGCGACGTGCCGGACAGGTCGAAAGCCAGCGGCGCCGGCGCGAAGCGGACGCTGGTGGCGCCCTCCTCGGCCAGCATGTTGTTGTCCGTGACGTCCCACAGCAGGGCATGCCCGCCCTCGCGGCGGCCGCCGAAGGGCACGATCTTGTGGTCCTTGCCCTGGTACTCCGCCGAGAGCGCCCGACCGTCGGCGGCGAGCTCGACGCCCAGCGCGTACTCGATGTCCGTCAGCCGGCCCCAGGTCGCGAGCAGGCGGCCGGCGGGCGTGCCGCCGTCCTCGTTCGAGAAGATCACCGAATAGCGCAGGCGGCGCCCCTCGGGCCGCCGATCCTGCTCGACCCACGTCAAAAGCGGAACGTCGGTGAAGCGGCCGACGGCGTTCGGCCGCGCGTAGACGATCGGGGAGTGGGCGAAGAGCGCATGGCGCGGGTCCCCTTCCGGGATCGCCTGGATCGTCACGCGCGCCACCGAAGCCCGGCCGGCGTGGGGCGAGGCCCAGCCCGCGTCCTCGCCGATCGCGAGCCGGTGCGGGCCCGGTCCGAGCGCGCCCAGGCTGACGTGGTACGGCGCCACCGTGGGGCCGCGCACGAGCATCAGGTGCTGCGAGTAGCGCCCGTCGAGCTCGAGCCGCAGCGCCCGCGCTTCGCGACCGGCGACGCCCCAGTCGCAGCCCGCGCAGGCCGCCTCGACGCCAGCCACGACCTCGGCCGGCGCGTCGAGCGTGAAGCGGTGCTCGTGGATCGTGGCTTGCGCGCGCGCCGGCAGGGCCGCGAGGAGCAGGCTCGAGATCGCGGCGGCGGCGAGTGGCGCGCGGCTGGTCATGGCGACGGAGCCGGAGTATAAAGTCGGCGGCCTCGAAAGGGACACCCGATCATGAAAGTGCGCTTCGAGCGCGTCTCCAAGTCCTTCGGCGCCCACGCGGCGCTCTGCGAGATCGACCTCGAGGTCGAGGCCGGCGAGTTCCTGGTGCTGCTCGGGCCCTCGGGCTGCGGCAAGACGACGCTGCTGCGCCTGCTGGCCGGGCTCGAGCGCGCGGACGCGGGGCGGATCCTGATCGGCGAGCGCGCGGTGAACGACGTGCCGCCGGCCGAGCGCGACGTGGCGATGGTGTTCCAGAGCTACGCGCTCTACCCGCACCTGAGCGTCTACGAGAACGTGGCGTTTCCGCTGCGGGCGCGGCGGGTGGACGCCGCCAGCCTCGACCGGCGCGTGCGCGAGGCGGCGGACCGCCTCGAGCTGGGGGCGCTGCTCGAGCGGCGGCCGGCCCAGCTCTCGGGAGGCCAGCGCCAGCGAGTCGCGCTGGCCCGTGCCATCGTGCGCAGCCCGGCCGTCTACCTGATGGACGAGCCGCTCTCGAACCTCGACGCGCAGCTCCGCGTGCAGACGCGGGCCGAGCTGAAGCGCCTTCAGCAGGAGCTCGGCACCACCACGATCTACGTCACCCACGACCAGGGCGAGGCGATGACGCTGGGGCGCCGGGTGGCGCTGCTGCGGCAGGGCCGGCTCGAGCAGGTCGGCTCGCCCCTCGAGCTCTACCGGAGCCCCGCCAACCGCTTCGTCGGCGGCTTTCTCGGCAGCCCAAGCCTGAACGTCTGGCCGGCCAGCCCCGCGAACGGGGGAGTCGTCGCCGCCGGTCTCCAGCTGCCCGTGCCCGAGCCGGTGCGCGCGGCGCTCGCAGGGGGCGTCGACGTCGGCGTGCGTCCCGAAGACCTGCTGTTGAGCGCGGAGCCGGGTCCCGGCTGCGCCCCGGCGACGGTGCTCGTCGTCGAGCCGATGGGGCACGAGACGCTCATCACGTTGGACGCCGCCGGCGCACGGGTGGTGGCCCGGACTGCCGCGGACGCCGCCTGCGAGCCCGGCAGCACGCTCTTCCTCGGCCTGGGCCCGGCCGCGCCGCTCTTCTTCGACCGCCAGAGCGGCCGCCGGCTCTGAGGGCCGCCCGGGAGGCGTCCCTGGGAACGTTCCAACCCCCGCCAGACGCGACGTTTCGGTAGTTGACAGCCCCGAGCCGGGCGGCGTAACTTCCGTCACACAAGCGTCACCGCAACGTCTCGGACGGCAGGTCAAGATCCTCACGGGAACTGAAGCTCTACTTGGAGGTGGAGATCATGAAGCGAGTAGTCCTCGCACTGTGCGCCGCGCTGGCCTTCGGCAGCGTCGCGCACGCACAGGTCGACCGTGCCCAGTTGAGTGGCACGCTCCGCGACTCCTCGGGGGCGGTGATCGCGTCCGGCAGCGTCACCGCGACGCATCTCGCGACCAACGTCGCGAGCCGCGCCCAGACCACGGCCACCGGCGCCTACCTGATCGTGAACCTGGCGCCCGGCCAGTACCTGGTCGAGGCCGAGGCCAGCGGGCTGCAGAAGAGCACGCAGTCGGTGATCCTCGAGACCGGCCAGCGCGCCCGCCTCGACTTCAACCTCGGCGTCGGCGGGCTCACCGAGACGGTCACCGTCCAGGAGGCTCGCCGCCTGCTGAACACCGAGCAGTCGGCGATCGGCACGGTGATGGACCAGACCGCGGTCTCGAAGCTGCCGCTCGCGATCCGCAACTGGGACGACATGCTGGCGCTGGTGCCCGGCGTGCAGGGCGACCGCTACACGGAAGAGGGCGGCGGCACGTCCTTCGGCCGCACCGGCGGCGTCAACGTTCACGGCGCCCGCTCGCTGCAGAACAACTTCCTGCTCGACGGCGTCGACAACAACAGCATCTCGACGAACGTCCAGGAGCTGACCTCGCAGGTCTCGCGCCCCTCGATCGACGCGATCCAGGAGTTCAAGGTCGTGACCAGCCCGTTCTCGGCCGAGTACGGCCGCTCCCCGGGCGCCACCATCTCGGTGACCACCAAGTCCGGCACCAACGAGTTCCACGGCACGGCCTACGACTACTACCGCAACGAGAAGATGGACGCGAACAACTACTTCTCGGAAAAGGCCGGCCAGGCCAAGCCCAGCAACGACCAGAACCAGTTCGGCGGCAACCTCGGCGGCCCGCTGATCAAGGACAAGGCGTTCTTCTTCGTGGACTACGAGGGCACCCGCATCACCCGCGGCGTCACCCGCATCACCCGCGTCCCGACCGCCGACGAGCGCGCGGGCATCTTCACGTCGACGATCCGCGACCCGCTGACCGGCCAGCCGTTTCCGGGCAACGTGATCCCGCAGAACCGCATCGATCCGGTCGCGGCCGGCATGATGGCGATCACCCCGCTGCCGAACCAGCCGGGCGCCAACAACTTCTTCCGCGCGCCCGACCTGCTCGACAACTCGGACCGCGTGATGGGCCGCCTCGACTACAAGGCCGGCCCGAACGACTCGATGTTCGCGCGCTACATCTACTCGAACCGCAACCGCTTCATCCCCGGCGCCTTCGGCGGCATCGTGGACGGCACGGGCACCTCCGGCTTCGGCGACCAGAAGATGAAGGCGCAGGGCCTGGTGCTCGGCTGGACGCGCGTGTTCAGCCCCACGATCGTCAACGAGTTCCGCTTCTCCTGGTCACAGGCGAAGTCGGATGCCGTCCAGGAGCCGTTCGGCGAGGCCCCGCCCGCGAACGCCGTGGTCCCGGGCATCCCGGTCGACCCGACCGTGGCCGGCGGCATCACCGGCGTCACGATCGACGGCTACTTCGGCGGCTCCGGCCTCGGCCGCATCGGCTCGCCCGACTTCCTGCCGAAGTTCCAGCGCACGAACCAGTTCGAGTTCCTCAACACGCTGTCGTGGCTGAAGGGCGACCACAACCTGAAGTTCGGCGCCGACATCCTGGCGCCGATGAAGAACGAGTACCTGGACATCCCCGCCGCGCGCGGGGCGCTGCGCTTCCGCAACCGCTTCACGGGCAACCCGATGGCCGACTTCCTGCTGGGCTACGTCAACGACGCCCAGGTGTCGAACGTCTACGTGGTCGACCAGCGTCACTGGGCGGCGTCGTTCTTCGTGCAGGACGACTGGAGGGTCAACTCGAAGCTCGCGCTCAACATCGGCCTGCGCTACGACTTCATCACGCCGGCGATGGAAGGGCAGGACCGCCAGACCAACTTCGTGCCGACGGGCGGCGGGCAGCTCGTGTTCGCCTCCGACGGCTCGCTGTTCGAGCGCGGCCTGGTGCAGCCCGACAAGAACAACTTCGCGCCGCGCGTCGGGTTCGTCTACAAGCTCGACGACAAGACCCTGATCCGCGGCGGCTACGGGATCTTCTACAACCTGTTCGACCGCGTCGGCTCCGAAGATCAGATCGCGCTCAACCCGCCCGGCCTGACGAACATCAGCCTCGTCAGCAGCGGCTCGCAGGGGCCGCTGTTCCTGCTGCGCGAGGGCTACCCGGCCAGCTTCTTCCAGCCGATCAACCTCGACCCGGCCGCGGGCTCGCTGCGCGCGATCCGCTTCCGCGGCGTCAGCGAGGAGGCTCCGAAGAGCCGGATCCAGCAGGCCAGCCTCGGCTTCCAGCGCGAGCTGATCACGAACCTGGTGCTGAGCGTCGACGGCATCTGGACCAAGGGCAACGACCTCGCCCACCTGGTGAACCTCAACCAGCCGCTGCCGGGAACCCAGGACGCCAACGGGGCCCTGCCCTACCCGAACTTCGGGTTCATCGAGTGGCGCACGCAGCGCGGGCGCTCCGAGTACAAGGGCGTCGACGTCGGACTCGCCCGCCGCTTCAGCGACGGCTGGAGCTTCGGCGTCGCCTACACGCTCGGCGACTCGAAGGACAACACGTCCGAGCACCTCTCGACGCAGGGTTCCAACAGCTTCCCGCAGAACTCGCGTGACCTCGATGCCTGGTATGGGCCGAGCGACTACGACGTCCGGCACCGCCTGGCCGTCAACTTCGCGGCCGAGCTGCCGTTCGGCAAAGGCAAGAAGTACCTGCAGGAGGGCTTCGGCGGCGCGATCCTGGGCGACTGGACCGTCGCCGGCATCTGGGCCTGGCGCTCGGGCCGGCCTTTCACGGTCAACCAGAGCAACAACAACGTCGGCCAGAACATGACCGGCCTGCCCGACCTGGTCGGCGACCCCGAGGGGCCGAAGACGGTCGACCAGTGGTTCAACGTCGCGGCTTTCCAGGCCGTGGCTTCGGGCAAGTTCGGCAACGAGCCGCGCAACTCGCTGCGCGGCCCCGACTGGAAGAGCCTCGACCTCTCGATCACCCGCCGCATTCCGCTCAACGACCGGATCGCGGCGAACCTGCGAGTCGACATCTTCAACGTGTTCAACAACACCAACTTCGGGTTGCCCAACCGCAACCTGGCCTCGCCCGCGACGCTCGGCACCATCACGTCGCTGGGCGGCGACCCGCGCACGATGCAGCTCTCGATCCGCCTGACCTTCTAGGCTCGAGACGCGGCCGTAAGGGACGGGCGAGCAACCTCGCCCGTCCCGCCGTTCACCAAGGCATGGCTCGCCGCGCTCGCGGCGGGCGCCGTCGTCTTCCGTTCGACGCCACCACCCAGAGGAGGGCACCATGAGCATCCGCGTCGGTAACGCCCCTGTGAGCTGGGCCGTCTACGAAGCGGACCGTCCGAACCCGCCGTTCGCCCGCGTGCTCGACCAGATCGCCGATTCGGGCTACGAAGGCACCGAGCTCGGGCCGTACGGCTACCTGCCGACCAGCCCCGAGGCGCTGGCGGCCGAGCTGTCGAAGCGGCATCTCGGGCTCGGGTCGTCGTTCGTGCCGTTGCCGCTCGAGGACGCCTCCCGTCGCACGGCCTCGGTCGAGGCCGCGCTGAAGGTCGGCCGCCTGCTGGCGACGCAAGGCGTGCAGGAGGTGATCCTGGCCGACGACGAGGACCCGCACCGCAAGAGCATCGCCGGCCGCGTCCCGGCCGACGGCAGCGCGTCCTGGAACGACCGCCAGTGGGCGGAGGTGAAGGAGACGGTCGACGCGGTGGCGCGCGCGCTGCGCGACGCGCTCGGGATGCGCGTCGTGCTCCATCACCACGCCGGCACCTACGTCGAGACGCCCGCCGAGGTCGATCGCTTCCTGGCCGAGACCGACCCAGAGATCGTCGGCCTGCTGCTCGACACCGGCCACTTCGCCTACGGCGGCGGCAGCCCGCTCGAGTGCGTCCGCCGCCACGGCGCGCGGATCCGCTACGTGCACTTGAAGGACGCACGGGCCGACGAGCTGAAGCACATCCGCACGTCCAGCGTGGACATGGACGAAGCCTGGAAGCGCGGCGTCTTCTGCCCGCTCGGCGCCGGGGTCGTGCCGTTCCCGGCCCTCGTCGAGACTCTGCGCGGGCAGGGCTACTCGGGCTGGATGATCGTCGAGCAGGACGTGGTGCCCGGCCCCGACGGCAAGCTCGACCCGGATCCCTTCGAGAGCGCGAAGCAGAGCCGGGCGTACCTGCGCGGCGAGGTGGGGCTGTGAAGGGCCCGCTGCGGGTCGGCGTCGTCGGCTGCGGCGGCATCGCGCAGATGATGCACCTGCCGACGATGGCCGAGCGGCCGGACCTCTTCACGATCGCGGGCCTGGTCGACGTCGACCGCCGAACGCTGCGCGCGGTCGGCGAGCGCCACCACGTCGGCTTCCGGACCACGGACGAGCGCGAGCTGCTGGCGCGTCCCGACGTGGACGCCGTGCTGCTGCTCGCCTCGGGCTCGCACCGTGACTCCACGCTGCGGGCGCTGCGGGCCGGCAAGCACGTCTTCGTCGAGAAGCCGGTCGGCTTCAGCCTGGCCGAGGCCGAGGCGGTGGCGCGCGCGTCGCGCCGCAGCACGCGCGTGCTGATGGTCGGCTACCACAAGCGCTTCGATCCCCACTATCGCCGCGCGCGCGACGAGGTGCGCCGCATGCGCGACCTGCGCTTCGTCGAGGTGAGCGTGCTGCACCCCGACGACGGCGCCTACCGCACGCACCACGCCGTGCTGCCGAAGCGCCGCTACCAGGAGACGCCCGAGGCACGGATGGACCAGGGCGCGACCCGCGACTCGACGGCCTCGCGCGTGTCGCAGGCGATCGAGCGCACGGCGGGGCGGCGCGCGTCCGTGCCCGTCCGGGTCGCCACCAACATGCTGTTCCAGAGCCTGATCCACGACGTCAACGCGCTGCGCGGCGTGCTGGGCGAGCCCGAGGAGGTGCTGTCGGCGCACGTCTGGCGCGGCGGCCTGGCGCAGACGTCGCTGACGCGTTTCCCGGGCAACGTGCGGGTGTCGATGAGCTGGATCTCGCTGCCTGGGGTCAAGCACTACGAGGAGACGCTGCGCTTCGTGAGCCCGGAGAAGCGCGTGACGCTGACGTTCCCGTCGCCCTACCTGCGCAACTTCCCGACGCCGCTGACGATCGAGCGCGGCTTTGGCCAGGAGCTGGTGGTGGAGCAGCGCACGGTCTCGTTCGAGGAGGCCTTCCGCGTCGAGCTGCACCACTTCCGCGACTGCGTCACCCGTGGCCGCAAGCCGGAGCTGGGCATCGACGAGGCCCTCGGCGACGCCCGCTGGATCCGGCAGATCGCGAGAGCGCTGGCCAAGAGCGACAGATAGGCGCTCCCGCCGCGGAGTCCTCTACGCTCGGCCGAAGCCCGTAGCTGTCGGCTTGGCGTCGGCGGGGTGCACGCCTCCGCGGGGTCGCTCCGGGGCGCCCTGCCTTCAAGAGGAACATCAGCGGTCGCGCCCCTCCGCTCGATCGGCGCGGACGCTGTCGCACGGTCGGCGGTGTCCCATGCGCGCCTCAACGCCCCGCTCCGGCGTGACCCACGCCGCCACCCTCGGCTGAAGGCCGTGGCCGTCGGCCCTGCGACCATAGCCGCCCAACGGAATCCGCGCGCAGGGAAGCCAAGCCTCGACGAATCGGCTTCCCTGCGCCGGCCCGGCCTGTCTCGCCATCACCCGGATGGGTCGAGCAGCTCCTTGCCGGGAGCGAGTTGTGGACGCGGCAGATCAGAACATGCCGCGGAACTGGACGGCGAGGGCGTGCTGCTGGTTCGGATAGAGCAGGTCGGTCGAGCGGAGATCGCGGTCATAGTAGATGGAGACGAACAGGTTCTGCCGGAGGTAGTAGTTGATGCCGACCAGGACCGCGTGCTTCTCGAACTTGGGGTCGTCCGACGACGTGTTCTGATAGATCACGCCCGGCGTGATCTTGTCGGTCGCGGTGTAGAGCAGCTGGACGAAGCCCCCGTTGAACTCGTTCCTCACTCCCTTTGCCAGGTCCCAGTTGTCGTCCTCTCCCCAGACGTAGCTGCCCGCCAGATCCAGAGGTCCTCGCCTCAACCCTCCGCTCACGATGTAGCGCTCGAAGTCGTCCTTCTGGATCGTGGGGAGGGCGGAGTTGCGGCTGTCCGTGCCCTTCACGACGGACGCTGAGACACTCGAGCCCGCGAAGGCCCCCGCCGTGGCCAGGTAGACCTTGGCCGTGGCCCAGTAGTTCAGGTCCGAGTTCACGTCCGTGAAAGTCTTGCCGTTCGATACACCGACCTGGTAGACGAGCGGCCCTCGGTAGCCGTAGAGCTCGACGCCAGGCTCGGCTCCCGCGACCTTGAAGGCGTCCTCCCCGGCGCCCTTTGCGGAGGGGAACTCGTAGATCGAGAAATGAGGCGCGAACGCCCGCTTCTGGTCTGTGATGGAGAGCCACTCGCCGTGGGTGAAGCCGCCCACCCGAAGATTCAGGAGGCCTTCGGGCGAGCCGAAGAGATTCGAGAAGGCGACGGCGTAGTTGTGAAGGCCCACCGACTTGCCCTCGCTAAGCTCCGCTTCGATCCGGACGGAGACGTTCTTCGCGACCGGCCCGGCTACCCAGAGCTGGACCCAGTCGCCCTTGCCGACGGTGACTCGGGTCTTCTTCTCTCCACCCTCCGTCAGCTTGTTGCTGTCGACCGCCAAGGGGGTGGTCTTCACTCGGAAGCCGAGTAGGTTGCTCACTTTGTGCAGGAAGAGATCGGAGGCGGAGGCGACCCTCTTGCCTCCTGCCTCGTCCATCTTGTACCCGTCGTTGTGGCACGACGTGCACGACGCGCCCACTTCGAGCTCGACGTGCGCCTTGGGGAGGTCGGAGGCGGTCATCCTGTCCAGTTCGTTGCCTCGCAACATGAGCTTCTCCCCGAAGTAGCTCAGTCGTGGCGTGGTCGAATGGCATGCCGTGCATCGCATGTCGTACATCCTGGAGAAGGAGGACACGGCCAGGGCCGGGATGGGTGCGAACAGCACGAAGAAAACAGCCAGGGTGAGGGCGAGCGCCTGCGCCTTCCGCACGGTCTTCATTCGTTGTCTCCTCTGAGTACGCTGCGTAGGTTGGCAGCTTGTCGGGATACCCGTCGGCCTCGAAGACCCGCGGCCCACGCCTGTGATCAGCGCAGGCAGGAAGGACACTGCTCCGACGGACCGTCGCGAATATGAATCCCACCGCAAGAGACTGCACACGGGCGAGCCGCCTGCTAGCCGCGCATCCTCGCCTTTGGACGAACTGCTGGCGATGACACCGTTCGAAGGCACGGCCGCGTCAGCGGCGACCGGGCGTGAAGATACTCGCTTCCTCGCGGGCCGGAACTGAAGAATCTCCTGAAGTTTCGTTCAGGGAGCGCTTGGAGCGCATCGGTCTCCGTGTCGCGTGACTGAACTGGCGCGCGCGAGGCTGCGCACTGAGGATGTCGAGCGCGAATGCCGACTGAGTCGCGCGGAGGAGCCCATCTCATCAATGCAGCTGACGAGGCCGGCGCAAGCGAGTGCAATGGTGAGCCGCCCCGGCCCCGTTCACGTTCGAGATTGGAGGAAGCGGCCCCTGACGAGCCGTGGGCGTTGCCAGGGCGAGGATGAGGCTGCTGCGGCCGGCGGCGCGGATGGCCTCGATCGCGCCCAGGGCCATCAGGTCGCCGGCGGCGAACACGGCGTCGATCCCCGGGTGGGCCTGCGGCAGGTTCTGCCAGCTCGCGCGAGCCGCTGGGCGCGATCGCCAGCGCGGCCAGCTTCGACTGGATCAGGTCATCGACGATCTGCATCTGGCGCTCGGTGTCGATCTCGCGCTCGGGCGCCTGCACCGCGAGCGCATGGGACACGACAGGGCGCCGCGGAGCGACCTCGAAGCAGGGCGGGTCGTCGGAATCCTGCCCGCCGACTTCGCGTTTCCGACCGGGCATTTCGCGCAGCCCGAGATCGTGACGCTGCAGAGGCCCGAGAGCGTTACCGCCGACGCCAGCGCGCCGGGCGATGGCGGGACTGTCGATCCGATCCTGCGCCTTCCAAGGGGTGCGACGCGGGACGCGGTTCAGGCCCGGCTGGACGCGCTGGCCGTTCCCCCGGGTCCAGGACAGGCAGGCGAGGATGCTGGCGTGATGCCGGCGCTGGCCGACGTCAGGTCCGTCATGTACTCGTCGGGTCAGCCGATACTCCGCTTCCTGCTCGGGGCCGCCTCGCTCGTCCTCCTGCTCGGCTGCGCCAATCTCGCCAACCACCTCCTGCTTCGATCCGTGCACCAGAAGCGCGAGCTCGCCGTCCGGCTCGCGCTCGGAGCCAGCCGCGGCCGGCTGGTGCGCCCGCTGCTGCTCGAGTCGGCCATAGCCGGGGCGGCAGCCGGAGGGCTGGCGGCAGTGGCGAATGCCCTCGCCTTCGAGGCGCTCATCCGCGAGGTGCCGCCCACCCTCTATCGCGCCGCGCCGGTCGGAATCAGCCTCCGAGTCGTGGCCTTTGCCTTCGCCCTGGGCATCATGGCCGGTGTGGCGTTCGCCTGCGGGCCTGCCTGGCGCGCCTCGCGGCTCGACATGCAGCCGCTCCTTCGCAGCGCGGTGGAGCCTGCGGGGCGTGGGCTGCGTGGGCCCTGGCTGGTCAGCGTGCAGGCAGCGCTCGCGATCGTGCTCGTCTCCGGCGCCGTCGTGGCTGCGCAGGGTCTCGCATCGGCCCTGAGCGTCCCGTTGGGGTTCAGCGCCGAGAACGTCGTCGTCGTGCGCGCCTCGCCGCGGAGGGATGCGCCTGGCCCTCCCCTCGCAGCCTTCTACGCGGGGGCACTGGAGTCTCTCCGCGAGAGAGGCGAGATCCTGGCGGCCGGTGCCGCGACCTCGCTGCCACTCGACGGCCAGGCCACGGCGTCCGCCGTTCGAGCGCTCGGAGACGGAGCGGGCCGAGTCGGGCTGGTCCACGTCCTGCCGGGCTACTTCGAGGCTGCCGGCATCCGGCTCATTCGGGGACGGCTCCTCGATTCCAGGGACCTGGGGCGAGACGACAACCCCGCGGTCGTTTCCGAACGTGCCAGCGGGCTGCTCGCACCGGCGAATCAAGACATCGTTGGGAGCACGCTCGAGGGCATCGACGGGCGCCGGCTCGTGGTCGTCGGTGTCGTCGGAGACGTGGCCAGCAGCCTCCAGCGCCCAGGCGAGCCTCTCGTGTACTCGGTGCCAGGCGTCATGAAGCAAGCCATGGCCATCGTGGTTCGCACGCGCGCAAGGACGAACGACCTGCTCGCCGGCATCAGGCGAATGGCCGGCCAGCGTGGCGGCGGGGCGCCGGTGACGGCCACGTGGTGGAGCGATTCGATCGCGGCTCTGCCCGGCTACCGCACCCCGCGTCTTCAAACGCTGCTGCTTGGGGCCTTCTCGCTGCTCGCGCTGGGCCTGGCATCCCTCGGAACCTACGTCGCGGTGTCGTTCACGACGGCCCTGCGCACGCGGGAGATCGGCATTCGCCTCGCGCTTGGTGCGACGCGGTCCTCGCTCCTCGCGCGGATGCTCGGGCAGGCCCTCGTCCCGGTTTCGGCTGGGGTCGTCGCCGGGGTCATCGCATCGGTCTGGCTTGCGCGGCTGGCCGCCGCCCGGGTCTTCGCCGTCCCCCTTCTTCTTCCGATCACCTTGGCGACGTCGTGCGCGCTGGTCTTGGCGGGTGCGGTGCTCGCCGCCTGCTGGCCCGCATCTCGCGCCAGTCGCAGCGACCCCGCCGCCGTGCTCCGCGCCGAATAGCCACGACCTGGCGAGGAGCGACAGCTACGACTTGGCCAGGAATGGGTTGAGGCAGCGGGCTCCGGTCCACGTGACGTCGCGTATGTTGCGCGTGACCAGCACCAAGCCGTGGACCAGGGCGGTGGCGGCCATCAAGGTGTCGATCACCGGGCCGGGTCGGGTGGCGGTCAGGCGTCCCCACAGCTCGGCGACCGGCTGATCGACCGGCAGGATGCGCTCCGAGTGGTCCCTGGTGACGAGCGTGAGCCACCGCTCCAAGGCGGCGGCCTGCGCGCCGTCCCTCCGACGCACCAACTCGACTCCCCGGCGCACCTCGCCGATGACGAGCACGCTGAGATAGATCTCGTCCGCGCCTACCGACTCGAACCAGCGGCGAAGGTGAGGGTTCGACCGGGTTCCCTTCCGCAGCTCGGACAGGACGTTCGTGTCGAGCAGCAGGCTCACAGCCTGACTCGCCGCGGCCTCGCCTTCACCCGCGAGAAGTCCGAGTCCTCGCCGGCATCCGGCATTCGCAGCAGAAGCTGCTTGATCGACACCGCGCCGCGGCCCGGGCGCAGCGTCGCGCGCAGGATCTCACGGTGCTCGGCCTCCATCGAGCGGCCGCTTCTCGCCGCCCGCTTTCGCAGCTCCTTCACCACCTCGTCCTCCAACCTTCGAACCACCAGCTGCGCCAACAGGACCTCGCTGATAGCAATGATAGCAGCGTGGCGGCCTGCTCAGTCCTTCTTCACCAGGCCGATCCTGGTGCGCTGGTCCTTCGGGATCGGTTCGCCGCGGAGCCGTTTGACGGCGCTTTCGACGGCGAGGCGGCCCATCTCCGCTGGGAACTGGGCGACGGACGCGGCCAGGGTGCCGTCGGCGATCGCGGCCCTGGCTTCGTCGATGGCGTCGAAGCCGATCACGCGGATCCAGCCGGTGCGGCCGGCCGCGCGGATGGCCTCGATCGCGCCCAGCGCCATCATGTCGTTGGCGGCGAACACGGCGTCGATCTGCGGGTGGGCCTGCAGCAGGTTCTGGAACACGTTGAAGCCCTGGTCGCGCTCCCAGTTCGCCGTCTGGGAGGCGGCGACGCGGATGCCGGGCGAGCCGGCGATCGCCTCACGGAAGCCGCGCAGGCGCGAGTCGCCGGCCTCGTGACCGGGGATGCCCTCGAGGATCGCCACCGTCGCGCGGCCGCCGCTCGCCTCGACGAGGTACCGGCCCGCGGCGCGGCCGCCGTCCACGTTGTGCGAGCCGACGTAGCCGTCGATCGCCAGGCCGGCGTCCTTGGCCGTCTTCGCGTCGAGCTCCTCGTCCACCACGATCACCGGGATGCCGGCGCGCTTCGCCTGGACCAGGGCCGGCACCAGCTCGCGCGAGCCGCAGACGGCGATCACCAGCGCGGCCACCTTCGACTGGATCAGGTTCTCGACGATCTGCATCTGGCGCTCGGTGTCGATCTCGCGGTCGGGCGCCTGAACGATCAGCGTTATGCCTTGCTCCCGGGCCGCCGCCTCGGCCGCGCGCTGCATGTCGATGAAGTAGGGGCTGTTGAGCGTCTTCAGCACGAGCGCCACGCGCGGCGGGCCGGTGGGCTTCGAGGCTGCGTCCCGGCCGCAGCCCGCGGCGGCCAGGGCCAGGAGCGACGCGAGCGCGAACGCGCGGCTCACTTCTTCTCCGCCTTCAGCGTCGTGTCCACCAGCACCGCGACGATGATCACCGCGCCGATCACGATCTGCTGCAGGAACGACGACACGCCCAGCAGGTTCAGGCCGTTGCGCAGGACGCCCATGATCAGCGCGCCGATCAGGGTGCCGAGCAGGGTGCCCGAGCCGCCCATCAGGCTGGTGCCGCCGATCACGGTCGCCGCGATCGCGTCGAGCTCGTACATGATGCCGGCGATCGGCTGCGCCGAGTTGAGGCGCGCCGTCAGCAGCACCGCCGCGAGGCCGCTGGCCGCGCCCGAGAGCACGTAGACCATCGTCTTGTGGAAGCGCACCGGCACGCCCGACAGCCGGGTCGCCTCCTCGTTGCCGCCGATCGCGTACACGTAGCGGCCGAAGCGCGTGCGCGTGAGCAGCAGGTGCCCCGCCACGTAGACGACGATCGTCAGCAGCACGGGCAGCGGCACGCCGAGCACCCGGCCCGTGGAGAGCACGCGGAAGCCGGCGTCGAAGCCGGAGATCGGCCGGCCCTCGGTGTAGACGAGCGCCGCGCCGCGGGCGACGCTCATCATGCCGAGCGTCGCGATGAACGGGGGCAGCCGGCCGAGCGTGACGAGGCCGCCGTTCAACAGGCCGCAGGCCGCGCCCACCAGCACCCCGGCGGCCGCGGCGACCGGCATCGGCGCGCCGGATTGCAGCGCCGAGGCCAGCACGACGCCCGCGAGAGCGACCAGCGAGCCCACCGAGAGGTCGATGCCCGCCGTCAGGATCACGACGGTCATCCCGAGCGCGATCACCGCGTTGATCGTGGTCTGCTCCATCACGTTCAGCAGGTTCGAGACGCTCAGGAAGTGGGGGGTCAGCAGCGACAGCGCGACGCACAGGCCGACGAGGCCGAGGAAGGTCCCGAGCTGGCGCGAGGCGGCGCGCAGCGTCACGACGCCTGCCCCAGCGCGGCGTGCAGCACGCGCTCCTGGCTGGCCTCGGCCGCCGTCAGCTCGGCCGCCAGGCGGCCCTGATGCATCACCAGGATGCGATCGCTCATTCCGAGAACCTCCGGCAGCTCCGACGAGATCATCAGGATGCCCGCGCCCTGGGCGGTCAGCCGGTTCATCAGCTCGTAGATCTCCACCTTGGCCGCCACGTCGATGCCGCGGGTCGGCTCGTCCATGATCAGCACGTCGACCTTCGCCGCCAGCCACTTCGCCAGCACGACCTTCTGCTGGTTGCCGCCCGAGAGCTGGCCGACGCGCTGGCCGATGCCGGGCGTCTTGACGCGGAGATCGGCGACGTAACGCGTCGCGAGCGCGTCCTCGGCGCCGCGCGCGACCACGCCCATGCGGGACATCACGCCCAGGTTCGGCAGCGCGACGTTGTCCCGCACGGAAAGCCCGAGCACCAGGCCCTCCGTCTTGCGGTCCTCGGGCAGCAGGCCGAGGCCCGCGCCGATGCCGTCCTCTGGGGTCGTGACTCTGACTTCGCGGCCCTTGATCAGCACGCGTCCGGACTCCGGCCGGTCGGCTCCGAAGATCGCCCGCGCCAGCTCGCTGCGGCCCGCGCCCAGCAGGCCCGCGATGCCCACGACCTCGCCGCGGCACAGCACCAGGCTGACCCCGCGCAGCGCCTTGCCCCGGCGCAGGTCTTCGACGCGCAGCAGCTCCTCGCCGGGCTGCGTGCGCTGGCGCGGGAAGTGCTCCTTCAGGTCGCGGTTCGCCATCAGTCGCACAAGCTCGGGCACGGTCACGTCGGCCACGGGCCGCGTCGCCACGAGCTGCCCGTCGCGCAGGACCGTGACGCGGTGGCCGACGCGCGCCACCTCCTCCAGCCGGTGCGAGATGTAGATGACACCGACGCCCCGCGCCGTCAAGCGTGCGATCGCCGCGAACAGCTCGTGGATCTCGGTCTCGGTCAGCGAGGACGTCGGCTCGTCCATGATCAGGACCCGCGCGTCCTCGGAGATCGCCTTCGCCACCTCGACCATCTGCCGCTGCGCGATGCCGAGGTCGCCGACGATCGCGGCGGGGTCGATCCGCAGTCCCAGCTCGCCCAGCACGCGCGCGGTCTCGGCTCGCATGCGGGCGCGGTCGAGCACGCCGAAGCGGCCTGGCTCGCGGCCCAGGAACACGTTCTCGGCCACGGACAGGCGCGGCACCAGGTTGAGCTCCTGGTAGATCGTGCGCACGCCCAGCCGCTGGGCCTGGCGCGGGCTGGCGATCTCGACCGGGACCCCGTCCAGCCGGATCCCGCCCGAGTCGCGCGGCGTGGCGCCGCTGAGGATCTTCATCAGCGTCGACTTGCCGGCGCCGTTCTCGCCGAGCAGCACGTGGACCTCTCCGCGCCGCAGGTCGAAGTCGACGCCGGCCAGCGCCGCGACGCCGGGGTAGGCCTTGCGGATGCCGGTCATCCGCAGCACCTCGGCGCCGTCGGGCGGTCGTGGTTCGGAGGCGGTCATCGGGGCCGTTTCCTCGGCGGCAGCGGGGGTGGTTGACACCGCCCGCCCCGGTCAATAGTGTTGCCGGATCGAAGCCCCCAAAGGCTAGCAGAGCGCGGCTTGGAGCGCTCCATGCCGGCGGGCGGGGGGACGACGGAGGCGAACCATGAGCGCTGTGGAAACCCCGGCCGCGGTCGGCGCCAGCCGCATGCGGCAGACGACGGCGCAGGGCGCCGACTTCTGGAACGACTCCTGCTCGGCGAGCGACCTGGCCGACGCCGTGGCCCACGGCGCGACCGGCGCCACCTCGAACCCGGTGATCGTGTTCAGCGTGGTCAAGCAGGACAAGGCCACGTTCCTGCCGGTGATCGACCGGCTGGTCGCCCAGAACCCCGAGGCGACCGAGGACGACGTCGCCTGGCTGCTGATCGAGGAGATCGGCCGCGGCGCCACGGCGGTGCTGCGCCCGGTCTACGACGCGAGCGAGGGCCGCAAGGGCTACCTGTCGATCCAGGTCAACCCGAAGATCTACCGCAGCACGCCGCGCATGGTCGAGCACGCGCGCCGGCTCGCCGGCGTGGCCCCGAACGTGGCGATCAAGGTGCCGGCCACCGCCGCCGGGATCGCGGCGGCCGAGGAGCTGGTGGCCTCCGGCATCAACGTCAACGTGACGGTGAGCTTCACGCTGTCGCAGGCGGTCGCCGCGGCCGAGGCGATCGAGCGCGGGTGGGCCCGCGCGAAGCAGGCCGGCAAGGACGGCCCGCGGCTGCACCCCTACGTGACGCTGATGGTCGGCCGGCTCGACGACCTGCTGCAGCGCGTGCTCGCGCGCGACTCCGTCAGCATCGACCCCGGCTACCTGCACTGGGCCGGCATCGCGGTCTTCAAGAAGGCGCGCGAGATCTTCGCCCGGCGCGGCTTCCGCGGCATCCTGCTGGCGGCCGCCTACCGGCACCACATGCACTGGTCGCAGCTGATCGGCCCGGGCGTCGTGCTGTCGATGCCGTACGCCTGGTGGAAGCAGTTCGAGGCCTCGGACATCGAGGTGGGGCCGACGCTCGACCGGCCCGTGGAGCCGCGCATCGTCGAGGCGCTGTACGCGAAGTTCGAGGACTTCCGCAAGGCCTACGACGAGAACGGCCTCACTCCCGAGCAGTTCACCACCTTCGGCGCCTCGGTCCACACCCTGAACCAGTTCATCGGCGGTTACCACGACCTGCTGGGCCTGGTGCGGGAGAGGATGCTGCGCTAGCGCGGCGGCCCGTGCACGAACGCCAGGGAGCCGTGGCAGCGGGCTTCGGCCGGAGGCGGCGGCGCGGCTCATGCCGTCAGCGGAAGGCGCAGTGGTGCGGGGCTGGCGCGGGGGCGCGCGTCCCTTGCTGCGGAGCGCGCATGTTTTCGCGAGTCTGGGGGGTGCTGCGCCGCACCCCCCAGGCCCCCCGCTCGCTCCGCCGAGATGAACTCGGCTGCGCTCGCAGCCCGTTGCCGCTACCTGCGCTCCTCGCGGTGTGCGGCGGCATCCCCAGCGCCTTTCATCGCTGTGGAGCGCCTTCCGGCCCGGCTCACAGCCATGGGTCTCAGCTTCGAACTGCACCTCATGGCCCGCTGCAACGCCTCCCGTAGCTCCACACGACCGGCCCTGGTCTGCTGTGCCGGCCTCCTCGTCGCGAGCTGTGGCCGGAGCGAGCCGGGCGCGGCCGCGGCGTCTCTCGTGCTCTATGCGGCGCAGGGGGCCGAGATCACGGGGCCGCTGGTGGAGGCGTTCGAGAAGCGCCATCCCGAGCTGCGCGTCGAGATCGTGCGCGGGGGGACGGGCGAGATGCTCGGGCGCATCCGGGCCGAGCGAGCGCGCCCGCGCGGCGACGTGCTGATGGGCGGGGCGCTCGAGGCCTACGCCTCGAACGCGGAGCTGTTCGCGCCCGCCGAGGTCCCAGGCGAGGAGGCGTTCCTGGCGCGCGACCCCGCGCGCTTGTGGCACCCGTTCACGACGAACGTGATCCACCTGGTCGTCAACGAGGAGCGAGCTCCCGGCCTGCGCATCGAAAGCCTGGCCGACCTCGCGGGCCCGCGCTTCGCCGAGCACGGCCGGCTGGGCCTGTCGAACCCGAACGCGTCGGGCACGGGCTACACCGTCGTCGCGGCGCTCGTCTCCGTGCTCGGCTGGGACGCGCTGCCCGCGCTGCTGCGCAACTGCTGGCTGACCGACAGCTCCGACGCGACGTTCAAGTGGGTCAAGGACGGCGAGGTCGCGGCGGGTTTCCTGTTCGAGGCCACGCTGCGCGAGTACCTCGCGGCCGGCCGGCCGCTGCGCGCCGTGATCCCGCGCGAGGGCCTGATCACCCAGACGGACGGCGCCGGCCTGCTCGCCGGCGCGGCGCACGCCGAGGCCGGCCTCGCGTTCCTGGCTTTCCTCGCCAGTGAGGAGGCGCAGGAGATCGCACGCGCCCGCATCGGCCGGCGCCCGGGGCGGATCGGATCGAAGGCCCCGGCGGGCCTGCTCGATCTGAGCGGTATGAAGCTGTTGCAGCCCGACGCCCGGCTGGTGGCCGACCGGCCGGGCCTGCTGGCGCGCTACGAGATCGCGCGGGCGGAGGCGGGCAAGTGAGCCTGCGCCGCGATCCCTGGCTTCCCGCCGCCCTGCTGCTCTCGCTGCTGCTGATCGGGCTCGTCGCGCTGCCGCAGTTGTGGATCCTGCGCGCGAGCCTGATCGGCCCGGAAGGCGGCGCGGGCCTCGAGAACGCGCGCCGGTTCTTCACCGCGCCCCGCTACCTCGTGGCCCTGCGCACGAGCCTGGTGCTGAGCGCCGTCGTAGCCTTGCTCACGCTGCTGATCGCCGTCCCGCTCGCCTTCTTCCACGCACGCTACCGTCTGCCGGGGCGCGACCTGGTGCTGACCCTGGCCACGATGGCGACCGTGTCGCCACCCTTCCTCGGCGCCTACGTGTGGGTGATGCTGCTCGGCTGGGGCGGCTCGCTGACGCGCGTCCTGCGCGGGCTCGGCGTGCCGTTCGAGAGCATCGTCGGCTTCCACGGCGTCGTCTTCGTGGCGACTCTCGGCTCGGTCGGCCTCGTCTTCCTGCTGGCGCACGACGCCTTCGCCGGCATGGATCCCGCCCTCGAGGAGGCGGCGATGAGCGTCGGCGCGAGCCGGCTGCGCACGCACCTGCAGATCTCGCTGCCGCTCGCCGCTCCCGGCCTGCTGACGGCGGCCTACCTGACGGCGGTGACGACGCTGGCGGACTTCGGCACGCCGCGCATCGTCGGCGGGGAAGTCTCCGTGCTGCCGCTGCTCGTGTACCACGAGTTCCTCGGCGAGGTGACCGGCAACCCCTCGATGGCCGCCACCGGCAGCGTCGTGATGCTGGCCCTCTCCACCGGCGCCCTGCTGTTGCAACGGCTGCTGCTCGCCGGGCGCAGCTACGCGCTGCAGAGCGCGGCGCGGGCGCCGCGGCAGCCGCTCGGACGGCTGGCGAGCGCACTGGTGCTCGGCGCCACCGCGGTCGTGTTCGCGCTGGTATTCGTGCCGCACCTGGTGGTGACCTTCGCCTCGTTCCTGTCGTGGCGGGCCGACGTGGCGAGCCTGCCGTTCACCCTCGGCAACTACCGCCTGCTGTTCGGCGAGTCGTTCGCGCCGGTGCTCGTCAGCCACGGCCTGGCTCTCGTGGCGACGCTGGTCGCGGTCGTTTGCGGCACCGCGATCGCGTACGTGTCGGCGCGCCGCGCGTACCCCGTGGTCTCGCCCGGGCTGTCGGCGCTCGCGATGGTGCCGTTCGTGATCCCCGGCACCGTGCTCGCGGTGGGCCTGATCGTGGTCTTCAACCAGCCGCCGCTGCGGTGGACCGGCACCTGGATGATCCTGGCGGTGGCCTACCTCGTGCGGAAGCTGCCGTACGCGCTGAAGTCGGCCGAGGCGGCGCTGCACCAGGTCCACCCGAGCCTGGAGGAGGCCGCGCTCAGCGTCGGCGCGACGCCCGGGCGCGCCTTCCGCGACGTCACGGCGAGGCTGATCCTGCCGGCGATCGTCTCGGGGGCGAGCCTGACCTACCTGATGACGCTGACCGAGCTGTCGGCGACCGTGATGCTCTACGGCTCGCGCACGACGACGATGAGCGTCGTGATCTACCAGGCGGCCCTGGGCCTGGGCGGCCAGTTCGGCCGCGCGGCCAGCACCGCGGTCGTGATGATGGCCTCCGTCTACCTGCCGCTCTACGCCGCGCGCCGGCGCTTCGCCGCCGGGGCGCTCACGGGGACGCGATGAGAGAGAGCCGCCCCGCCGCGGAGCTGCGCGTCGCGGGCATCCGCAAGAGCTTCGACGGCGCGCCGGCGCTCGAGGACGTCAGCCTCGACTTCCTGCCCGGCGGCTTCAACACCCTGCTCGGGCCCTCGGGTTGCGGCAAGACGACGCTGCTGCGGATCGTGGCGGGCTTCCTGGCGCCCGACGCCGGCCAGGTGCTCGTCCGCGGCGAGGACCGCACGCAGGAGCCGCCCTGGCGGCGGAACATCGGCTTCGTGTTCCAGAGCTACGCGCTGTGGCCTCACCTCAGCAGCTTCGAGAACCTGGCCTACGGCCTGCGCCTGCGCGGCATGGCGAGCGGCCCGCTCGGGGAGCGCGTGCGGCGCACGCTGGGTGCCGTCGGCCTCGAGGGCATGGGCGATCGGCGCCCGGGCCAGTTGTCGGGAGGCCAGCAGCAGCGGGTGGCGCTCGCGCGCGCGCTGGTCCTCGAGCCCGACCTGCTGCTGCTCGACGAGCCGCTGTCGAACCTCGACGCGCGCCTGCGCGCCGAGATGCGGCGCGAGATCCGGCGCCTGCAGCGCGAGTTCGGCACCACCACGGTCTACGTGACCCACGACCAGGAGGAGGCGCTCGAGATGTCCGACCGGGTGGCCGTCTTCGGCCGCGGGCACGTCCTGCAGGTGGGGTCGCCGGAGCAGGTCTACCGGCGCCCGCGCACGGCCGAGATCGCGACCTTCCTCGGCGCCACGCAGGTGATCGAGGGCGTCGTGGCCGAAGGCGGGCTTCGCGTGGGCGCCGCGCTCTGGCCGGTCGAGACCAGGCAGCCTCTCGGCGCGCGGGTCGGACTGGCCCTGCGGCCCTCGGACGTGGAGGTGGCGCCGGCGCAGGGCGGCAGGGCTCTCGACGCCGGCGCGTTGGCCGGAACCGCGAGCGACGTCTCCTACCTGGGCGCCGCCTGGCGCGTGAGCGCGCGGGTCGGCGAGGCGCTGACCCTGACGGGACACGCCTCCAGCGCCGTCCGTCCCGGCGACGCGGTGCACGTCGCGATCCGCGCCTTCGCGGTCGTGGGAGACTGAGACGTGGGCGAGTTGCTCGGCGTCACCGGCGAGCTGCGCCGCGCCGACGGCAAGAGCTACCGCGCGCACCCGTTCCGCGTGCCCGCCGGCGTCGGCCGCCTGCGCATCGAGTTCCGCTACGACCGTGGCGGCGAGGACCCGCACAGCCTGGTCACGCTCCAGCTCTTCGACCCGGCCGGCTTCCGCGGCGCGGGTCATCGTTTCGCCCCGGTGCAGACGATCGAGCTCGGGCCCGGCGGGGCCACGCCCGGCTTCGTGCCCGGGTCGATCCCGGAAGGCGGGTGGATCGCCGAGCTCGACCTGCACGGCGTCATCGAGCCCCCGGGCGGCGGCGCCGGCCGCTACGAGCTGCGCGTGCAGGCGGACGCGTCCTCCCCAGCGCTCCTGCATGCGCCTTCGGGGGAAGCTCCTGCCGCCTCGCCCGCGGCGTCTGCGGCCGCCTCGTCCGCGGGACCCGATGTCGTCTCGTCGCCCGCCCCGAAGGCGACGGGTCGCGGGCCGCGCCGCTGGCTGCGCGGCGAGCTGCACCTGCACTCCGACCACTCCGACGGCCGCTGGGACGCCGCCCTGATGGCGCGCCACGCGCGCGGGCGCGGGCTCGACTTCCTTTTCCTGACCGATCACAACACGACGACCGGCGTCGAGGCGCTGCGGGAGGCGATCGCGCGAGAGCTGGGCGGCGAGGTGCCCGTCCACCCCGGCATCGAGCTCACGACGTACAACGGCCACGCTTTGGCGCTGGGGCTCGACGGCTGGGTGGACTGGCGGACGGGGCATCGAGGGCGCTCGATGAGCGACGTCGCCCGGGACGTGCGCGCGGCGGGCGCGTACCTCGTGATCGCGCACCCGGACGCGCCGCCCGACGACGTCTGCACGGGCTGCCGCTGGACGCACGCCGATTTCGAGCCCCCGCTGGCGGACGCGGTCGAGGTCTGGGGCGGGCTGTGGGACGGGCCGGAGGAGCGCAACCCGGGCTGCGTCGCGCTCTGGCACCGCTGGCTCGACCTCGGCCTGCGCATGACCGCGACCGGCGCGACCGACGCCCACCGGCCCGAGGATTGGCAGGGCGCGGTGCCGCTGACGTGGGTCGAAGCGGAGGACGCCTCGCTCCCGTCCATCCTCGCCGCGCTGCGGGCCGGCCGCAGCTTCGTGAGCAGTGGGCCGGAGCTGCGCCTGGGAGCGCTCGGGGCCGATGGGCGCCGGCACGGGATCGGGGACACGGCCTCGGGCACGGGTGTGCGCCTGCGAGCCGAGTGCCGGGGCGCCGAGCAGTCCGAGCTGCGGCTGACGGCGGGCGGCGGCACGCTCGCTCGCGCCCGGGTCGAAGGCGACGGCCACGTCGACGCACCGGCCCCGCCCCCACCGGCCTGGGTGGCCGCGGAGCTGTGGAGCGCCGACGGCCGCCTGCTGCGCGCGATCACCAGCCCGGTCTACCTGCGCTGAGCTGTCCCTCTGCTAGCCTCACCCCGGTGAGCGCCGGCCCCGCCGTCGATTCCGTCGATTGGGAGCGCCACGAGGGCGCGCCTTCGCCGCTCGGGCCGAGCTGGAGCGCCGATGGTCGCAGCCTGAACTTCGCGCTCTACTCGCGGCACGCGAGCGCCGTCAGCCTGTTGCTCTACGGCGGCGCCGACCTGGCGCGCCCGATCCACAGCCTCGCGCTCGACCCGTTCGCGAACCGCACGGGGCCGATCTGGCACTGCCGGCTCGCCGCCGAGGCGCTCGGTGCGGCTCGCTACTACGCATACCTGGCGGCGGGCCCCGACGGCGGCCACGACGGCTTCGACCCCGAGAAGGTGCTGCTCGATCCCTACGCCCCGAGCGTTCATCTGCCGCCGGGCTTCGACCGCCGCGCTTGCGGGCGCCCGGGTCCGACGGCCGGCCGCGCGCCTCTGGGCGTGCTCCCGCCGCGGGAGGCCCCGCACTGGACGCCGCCGGCGCCCGGCCCGCGCCATGGCCACGACGCCGTCATCTACGAGCTGCACGTGCGCGGCTTCACGATGCGGCCGAGCTCCGGTGTCGCACCCGAGAAGCGAGGCAGCTTCCTGGGCCTGCTCGAGAAGCTGCCTTACCTGCGGGATCTCGGCGTCACCATCGTGGAGCTGCTCCCGGTGCAGCAGTTCGATCCCCAGGAGGGGACGTACTGGGGCTACATGACGCTGCACTACTTCTCGCCGCACGCCGCCTACGCGCGCGGCGACGCCCACGCCGAGTTCGCGGAGATGGTGCGCGGCTTCCACGCGGCCGGCATCGAGGTCTGGCTCGACGTCGTCTACAACCACACGAGCGAGGCCGACACCGGGTCCGGCCCGACCTACTCGCTGCGCGGCCTCGACCGCAAGAGCTACTACCTGCTCGAGGACGACGGGCGCGACCGCAACGACACCGGCTGCGGCAACACGCTGCGCTGCGGCCACCCGGTGGTGCGCCGGCTGGTGACGGACAGCGTGCGCTTCTGGGCCGAGCGCCACGGCGTCGACGGCTTCCGCTTCGACCTGGCGTCGATCTTCACGCGCGACGCGCGCGGCGACGTCTCGCGCGAGTCGCCGCTCGTCGAGGAGCTGTCGGCGCTCGGCGACCGGCACGCCGTGCGGCTGGTGGCGGAGGCCTGGGACCTGTCGGCCTACCAGCTCGGCCACTCGTTCCCGGGCATCAGCTGGCGCCAGTGGAACGGCGCCTTCCGCGACGACGTGCGGCGCTTCGTGCGCGGCGACGCGGGCTGCGTCCCGCTGCTGATGCGCCGCGTCTACGGCAGCGACGACCTGTTCCCCGACGCGCCGCCGCTCTCGTACCGGCCGTTCCAGAGCATCAACTTCGTCAGTTGCCACGACGGCTTCAGCCTCTACGACCTGGTGTCGCACGAGCGGAAGCACAACGAGGCCAACGGGGCCGGCAACCGCGACGGGGCGCACGAGAACTTCAGCTCCAACTGCGGCCACGAGGGCGACGCCGGTGCGCCGCCCGAGGTCCATGCGCTGCGCCGGCGGCAGGCCCGCAACCTGTTCGCGCTGCTGATGCTCGCGAACGGCACCCCGATGTTCCTGGCGGGCGACGAGTTCCTGAACACGCAGCGGGGCAACAACAACCCGCACAACCGCGACGACGAGACGAGCTGGCTCGACTGGGAGCGCGTCGAGAGCGAGCGCGACTTCCACCGTTTCGCGCGCGCCCTGATCGCCTTCCGCAAGGCCCATCCCTCGCTCGGCCGCAGCCGCTTCTGGCGCGAGGACGTGAGCTGGCACGGCGCCTCGGGCGCGCCGGATCTCTCGCACGCCTCGCGCGCCGTCGCCTGGTGCGTGCACGGCGCGTCGCACGGCGACGACGACGTCTACGTGATGGCCAACGCCGGCAGCGAGGCGTCGAGCTTCGCGATCGGCGTGGGCGAGCCGGGAGAGTGGCGGCGGGCGGTGGATACGGCGCTGCGGCCTCCCGACGACGTGGCGCCAGCCGGGGCGGAGCCCGTGGTGTCCGGCCGCGAGTACGGCCTCGCCGACCGCTCCGTGGTCGTGCTCGTCAGGCGGCGCTGAGGCGCCGGAGCATGCCGGCCCCCGTGTTCGAGGCGCAGGGACTCACCAAGATCTACGACATGGGCGAGGTGCAGGTCCACGCCCTGCGCGGCGTCGACCTGCGCCTCGAGGAGTCGGAGTTCGTGGTGCTGCTCGGGCCCTCGGGCAGCGGCAAGTCGACCCTGCTGAACATCCTCGGCGGGCTCGACGTGCCCACGGCCGGCCGCGTCGTCTACCGCGGCCGCGACCTGACGGCCGCCGGCGAGGCGGAGCTGACCGAGTACCGCAGGCACCACGTCGGCTTCGTGTTCCAGTTCTACAACCTGATCCCCAGCCTGACCGCCCGCGAGAACGTCGCGCTCGTCACCGAGATCACGCGCGAGCCGATGGCGCCGGAGGAGGCGCTGCGGCTGGTCGGCCTCGAGCACCGGCTCGACCATTTCCCGTCCCAGCTCTCGGGCGGCGAGCAGCAGCGCATCGCGATCGCGCGCGCGATCGCCAAGCGCCCGGACGTGCTGCTGTGCGACGAGCCGACGGGCGCCCTCGACATCGAGACCGGCATCACCGTGCTGGAGGCGATCGAGCGCGCCAACCGCGAGCTCGGCACCTGCACGGCGGTGATCACGCACAATGCCGCGATCGCCGCGATGTCGGACCGCGTCGTGCGGCTGGCGGACGGCCACGTGGCGTCGATCCAGCCGAACGCCCCCAAGCGCAGCCCGCGCGAGCTCGTCTGGTGAGCGCATGAGCATCCCGGTGCTCGATCGGAAGCTGCTGCGCGACCTCTGGGGCATGAAGGGCCAGGCGCTGGCGATCGGCCTGGTGCTGGCCGCCGGCGTCACCATGTACGTGGCCTACCAGTCGAACTTCGACTCGCTGCGCCGCACGCAGGCCGCCTACTACGACCGCTTCCGCTTCGCCGACGTGTTCGCCGCCACCAAGCGCGCGCCGCAGCGGCTGGAGGAGCGCATCCGCGAGATCCCGGGCGTCGCCCGGGTGGCGACGCGAGTGGTGGCCGACGTCACGCTTGACGTGCCCGGCTTCGTGGAGCCGGTGAAGGGCCGCCTGATCTCGATCCCGGACGACGCCCGACCGCTGCTGAACGACCTGTTCCTGCGCACCGGCCGCTGGCTCGAGCCGGGGCGGCCCGACGAGGTGCTGCTCAGCGAGGCCTTCGCGCTGGCCCACGGCCTGCACCCCGGCGACCGGCTGGCGGCGCTCATCAACGGCCGGCGGCGCACGCTGAGGATCGTCGGTCTGGCACTCTCGCCCGAGTACGTCTACGTGATCCCGCCCGGCGAGCTGATCCCGGACGACCGCCGCTTCGGCATCGTCTGGCTGGAGCGGCGCGCGCTGGCCGCGGCCTTCGACATGGAAGGCGGCTTCAACGACGTCTCGCTCGGCCTGATGCCCGGCGCCTCGGAGCCCGAGGTGCTCTCGCGTCTCGACCGGCTGCTCGACCCGTACGGCGGCACCGGGGCGCTGCCGCGCCGGCTGCAGATCTCGAGCTGGACCCTCGACAACGAGCTGCTCCAGCTCCAGACCTTCGGCCTGCTGGTGCCCGCGATCTTCCTGGGCATCGCCGCCTTCCTGCTGAACGTGGCGATGACACGCACGCTCTCGATCCAGCGGCCGCAGATCGCCTCGCTGAAGGCGCTCGGCTACGCCGGCCGCGAGATCGGCTGGCACTACGTGAAGTGGGCGCTGGTGATCGCGCTCTTCGGCGCCGCGCTGGGGATCGCGAGCGGCAGCTGGCTGGGGGCGGGCATGATCTCGCTCTACAACCAGTACTTCAAGTTCCCGATCCTGCTCTACCGCCTCTCGGGCGGCGTCGCGGTGGGCGCCCTGGCCTTCGGCCTGCTGGCCGCGGCGCTCGGCGCCGTGGTGGCCGTCCGCCGGGCGGTCGCGATCCCGCCCGCGGAGGCGATGCGGCCGGAGCAGCCGGCGCGCTACCGCACGAGCGTCGTCGAGCACCCGCGCGTGCAGCGCCGGCTGACCCACGCGACGCGCATGGTGCTGCGCAACCTGGAGCGCCAGCCCTGGCGCGCGCTCGCGTCGGTCGTCGGCATCGCGTTCGCGGTGGGCATCATGCTCTTCGGCTTCGTCTTCCTCGACGCGATGACGCTGCTGGGGGACGTGCAGTTCGCGCTGGCGCTGCGGCAGGACGTGACGGTCAGCTTCGTGGAGCCGGCCTCGGCGCGGGCGCTCCACGAGGTCGCCGCCCTGCCCGGCGCGTTGCGGGTCGAGCCCCTGCGGCAGGTCCCGGCACGGCTGCGTTTCGCCCACCGCTATCGGCACCTGGCGGTGACCGGGCTGGTCGCCGACCCGACGCTCAACCGCGTGGTGGACATCCAGGGCCGGCCCGTCAGCGTGCCGGCCGAGGGCCTGCTGCTGTCGAAGGTGCTCGGCCGCGTGCTCGGCGTGCGGGCGGGCGACAGCGTGACGCTCGAGGTGCTCGAGGGCGCGCGCCCCGTGCGGCAGGCGCGCGTGGCCGGCCTGGTGGACGACGCGATGGGCATCGCGGCCTACATGGAGATCGGCGCGCTGCACCGCCTGCTGCGCGAGGGCGGCAGCCTGTCGGGCGCCTATCTGCAGGTGGATCCGGCGCGGCTGGAGACGCTCTACCGCAGGCTCAAGGCGATCCCCGCCGTCGCCGGCGTCGCCGTCACCAGCGCCGCGCTCGAGAGCTTCCGCTCGGTGATGGCGGAGAGCTTCAACCTGGTCACCGCCTTCAACGTCGGCTTCGCCGGCATCATCGCCTTCGGCGTGGTGTACAACGCCGCGCGCATCTCGCTCTCCGAGCGGAGCCGCGAGCTGGCCAGCCTGCGCGTGCTGGGCTTCAGCATCGCCGAGATCTCGCTGATCCTGCTGGGAGAGCTGGCGCTGCTGACGCTGCTCGCGATCCCGATCGGGCTGCTGATCGGCCTCGGCCTGTCGAACTTCGTGCTGGCGCAACTGCAGAGCGAGGTCTATCGCATCCCCCTCGTGGTGACGGCGAAGAACGTCGCCTGGTCCGTCCTCACCGTGCTCGCGGCCGCCGCCTTCTCGGGGCTCGCCGTGCGCCGCAAGCTCGACCACCTCGACCTGGTGGCCGTCCTCAAGACCCGGGAGTAGCCCGCTCATGTCTCGAATCCGAGTGCTGAAGAACCCGCGCGTGCTGGCCGGCGCCACCTTCGTGGCCGCGCTGCTGGCCGTCGGGCTGTGGCCGGCCGCCGTCGCCGTCGACCTCGCCGGCGTGACGCGCGGCCCGCTGCTGGTGACCGTGGACGAGGAGGGCGAGACGCGCGTCCACGATCGCTTCGTGGTGTCGGCGCCGGTCGCCGGCCGCGTCCAGCGCATCGAGCTCGAGCCCGGCGACGCGGTGAAACGCGGCTCCAGCGTGGTCGCGTCGGTGCTGCCGGGCGACCCCGTGCCGCTCGACGCGCGCAGCCGGGCGGAGGCCGAGGCCGCGGCCGCCGCCGCGCGGTCGGACGTCGGGCGCGCGCGGGCCGAGCGCCAGCGCGCCGCCGCCGCCCTCGCCTTCGCGCGCTCGGAGCTCGAGCGCCAGCGCGATCTCGCCGACCGCAAGATCGCCTCGCGCCAGCAGCTCGACTCCGCGCAGACCCAGGCGCGCGAGGCGCAGCAGGCCTTCGAGGCCGCCGAGTTCGCGGCGGCGGCGGCCGAGCACAACCTGACGCTGGCCGAGGCGCGCCTGATGCAGGGCGGCGGCGGCGCGCCGCCCGGCCGCGCGATCCTGATCCGCTCGCCGATCGACGGCGTGGTCCTGAAGCGCCTTCGCGAGAGCGAAGCCGTGGTGCCGGCCGGCGATCCGCTCGTGGAGCTCGGCGATCCGCGCCAGCTCGAGATCGTCTCCGACCTGCTCTCGACCGACGCGGTCAAGGTGAAGGCCGGCGCGGCGGCGCTGATCGAGCAGTGGGGCGGGGACCACACCATCCGCGGGCGCGTCCGGCGCGTGGAGCCGTCGGGCTTCATGAAGATCTCGGCGCTCGGCGTCGAGGAGCAGCGGGTGAACGTGATCGTGGACTTCGAGGACCCGCTCGAGGCCTGGAAGGCGCTCGGCGACGGCTACCGCGTCGAAGTGCGGGTGGTCGTCTGGGAAGGCAAGGACGTGCTGCGCGTGCCGACGTCGGCGCTCTTCCGCCGCGGGGAGAGCTGGGCGGTCTTCGCCATCGAGGGCGGCCGTGCCCGCCTGCGCGGCGTCGAGATCGGCGCCCGCAACTCCCTGCACGCCGAGCTGCGCTCGGGACTCGGCGAGGGCGCCCGCGTGGTCGTCCACCCGAGCGACGCCCTCAGCGACGGCGCCAGGGTGGTCGAGCGGCAGTAGGGGCACGCGACGCGTTCACTCCTGAAGCCGGTGGCTGCCGGCTGGCGGCGGCCGGGCTCACGCCTCCGCGGGGACGCTGCGGGGCGCATCACATCTAACTACGGCAGGGAGCACGGAGCGACGCAATGCGTCGCGCTTCACTCGTCGGGTTGCCGCTCGTCTCGCTGCGCTCGACTTCGCGGCCCCGCCGCCCCTCCGCTCGCTTCGGCGCGAACACTGTGGCCGGTGCGTTGGGATGCGCGCCTCAGACGCCCCGCTTCCGGCGTGACCCACGTCGCCGCCCTCCGGCCGGAGCCCGTAGCTGTCGCCAGCCCGGCGGCCGCCGCGCCTTCCGCCCGCGAGACGATCAGGTCGCGATCGACGTCCCAGTCGAGGCGAAGGGCGTCGTGGTCCCAGAGCAGGGATTCGATCGCCGGCGGCAACCGCGTCCGCGCCTCCGCAGGCGGCCCAGGCACGTCGATGTTGTATCAACGCGAGGCGCGCGGCCGCGTGACCTCTTCCAGCAACTGGGCCAAGGAACGGAACGGCCTGCCTGTGGCGCGGGTGAGACCGATCTCGCAACCGCGGCTGGTGGAGACGCAGGCGGTGTCGGCGGGCAGCGTGGAGATTTCGGCGGCCTCGGCGCGCAGGGCGCTCTCGGTCAGCTCCGGCACCAGCAGGCCGCGGTCGCCGGCGAAGCCGCAGCAGCCGGCGCTCGCCGGGACCAGCACCTCCTCGGCGCAGGCGCGCGCAACGCCTTCGATCGTCGGCTGCAGCCCCAGCTTCTGCGCCGAGCAGACCGGATGGACGGCGGCGCGCGCCACGCGCCGCCGCACCGGCAGCAGCGGGAGCAGCTCGGCCAGGAATTGCGAGCTGTCGAGGATGCGCAGCCGCTCGAGCCCGGCGCGCAGCTCCGGCGTCAGCGAAGGACCGCTCGTGAGCAGGCCATGAACGCAGGGCGTCACGTCGAGCACCACGGGCAGCCGCGCGTCCTGCGACCACGCCAGCAGCCGCTCGACCATGCGGCCGGCCGTCAGCGCGTGCGCCTCGGGGAAGCCCTTGGAGGAGAACGGCACGCCGCAGCAGGTGCCCGCGACGTCGGGGGGGATCCAGAGCGGCCGGCCGGCCCGGGAGGCGAGCGCGACGAGCGCCTCGGGCAGCGACGGCGCGTCCGGCTCGCCGGGCAGCGCGCCCATCGCCCGGGTCAGGCAGGCGGGAACGTAGACGGCGGCGGCCTCCTGCGGGCCCGCGGCTCCCCGCGGCAGGCGGCGTGCGGCCCGCGGCATCGGCGGGATCCAGAGAGGGAACTCGTGCCCGAGACAGGCGCGCTTGAGCCTCGTGAGCCAGCTCAGCGCGCGACCCAGGCCCAGCGCCGTGGCGGCGCCACCGACCCGTAGCGCCGCACGCACCCCGGCCTCCGCGAGCGCGAAGTGCCTCGCCACGGCGCCCGCCAGCCGCCGCGCGAACGGGCCCCGAGCCTCGCCGCGCAGTCGCTTGACGAGCTTCCCGGTGTCGATCGAGACGGGGCAGGCCGTCGCGCAGAGGCCGTCCACCGCGCAGGTGTCGAGGCCGTCGTAGGCGTAGGCGCGATCGAGCGCTTCGGCGGCCGCGCGTTCGCCGGCCGCGGCGAGGCGCGTGCGTTCGCGGCGGACGACGATGCGCTGGCGCGGCGTCAGCGTGAGATCGCGGCTCGGGCAGCGCGGCTCGCAGTAGCCGCACTCGATGCAGGCGTCCACCTCGGGCTCGACGCTCGGCAGCGGCTTCAGGTCGCGCAGGTGCGCGAGCGGGTCCGGGTTCAGGATCACGCCGGGGTTGAGCAGGCCGCGCGGGTCGCACAGTCGCTTGATGCGCTGCATCAGCGCGTAGGCGTCGGCGCCCCACTCGGCCTCCACGAACGGGGCCATGTTGCGGCCGGTGCCGTGCTCGCCTTTCAGGCTGCCGTCGAAGCGGCGCAGCGTCAGCTCGACGACGTCGTCCATCAGCCGGCGATAGCGGTCGATCTCGGCCTGGTCGTGGAAGGACTGCGTGATCACGAAGTGGAGGTTGCCGTCCTTGGCGTGGCCGAAGACGATGCCCTCGGGATAGCCGTGCCGCGCGAACAGGCCCGACAGAGCGAGGCTGGCCTCGGCCAGGGCCGGCAGCGGGTAGGCGACGTCTTCGATGATCACGCTGGTGCCGCTGCGCCGGGCGGCGCCGACCGAAGGGAACATGCCGGAGCGAACCCGCCAGAGCCCCGCCTGCTCGGAGGCCTCGCGCGTGAGGGGCGCTGGCCGCAGCAGCGGCAGCGTCTCGAGCACCGGCGTCGCCGCGCGCTCGAGCTCGCCGAGAGCCGCCGCATCCGGGGCCTGGAGCTCCAGCAGCAGCGCTGCGGCCCGGGCGGGCAGCTCCCGGATCGACGCCGGCATGCCGGGCTGCGCTTCGACCGAGCGCAGCGCCGCGCGATCCATCAGCTCGAGAGCCGCCGCGCCCGCCTCCCGCAGCGGCACGATCGCCGCGCAGGCCTGCTGCACGTCGGCGAACGAGAGCAGGCCGGTGGCCTTGGCCGGCAGGTCCGGCAGCGTGCGCAGCACCGCCTCGGCGATGAAGGCGAGCGTGCCCTCGGAGCCGATCAGCAGGTGCGCCAGGATCTCGACGGGCCGCTCGAAGTCCACCAGCGCGTTCAGCGAGTAGCCGACGGTGTTCTTCATGCGGTACTTCGCGCGGATGCGCTCCAGCAGCGCCGGCTGCGCCAGCACGCGCTCGCGCAGCTCGACGAGGCCCGCGTGGAGCGACGGCTCCCGCCCGCGGAGTTGCTCGTCGGCGGAGGCCTCCGCGCTGTCGATCAGCGTGCCCGACGGCAGCAGGAAGCGGATGCTCTCGAGCGTGTGGTAGGCGTTCTGCTCGACCCCGCAGCACATCCCGCTCGAGTTGTTGGCGAGGACGCCGCCCATCATGCAGGCCGCCAGCGAGGCGGGATCGGGCCCGAGCTTCGCCCCGTGCGGGCGCAGCCGGGCATTCACCTGGCCGGCCACGACCCCGGGCTCCACGCGCACGCGGCGGCCGCCCTGTTCCACGCGCAGCGCGCGAAGGTGGCGCGAGACGTCGACCAGCAGGCCGTCGCTGACGGCCTGCCCGGAGAGGCTGGTGCCCGCCGCCCGGAAGGTGAGCGGCAGGCCGTGCTCGTGCGAGACGCGGAACAGCGCGCGCACGTCGTCGACGCCGCGGGGACGCAACACCGCGCGCGGAACCAGGCGGTAGAAGCTGGCGTCGGAGGCGTAGGCGACGCGGTCGAGCGTGCGCTCGAGCAGGTTCTCCGAGCCCACGGCGGCGACGAGCGCGTCGCGCAGGCCGCGCTCGGCTCCGGCTTCGGCCGGTTGCGTCGTCGTCATGTCGCCACGACCGACTCTAGCAGCCTCCGACCAGCTGGACCCGCGACGCGTGCCGGCGAGAGGCGCGCCTACGGCTGATCCGCGAACCTCCAGGCCGTCTTGAAGTCGCGCGCGGGCGGCGCGTCCGTCAGGATCGCGCGCACCAGCTCGACCGGGATCGGCCCCTCGCGCAGGATGCGGTCGTGGAACTGCCGGTTCGTCATGCGCCCGCCGCCGACGAGCTGGCGCTGCAGCGCGTAGAACTGCAGGCCGCCCAGCATGTACGACGCCTGGTACAGCGGCGAGTAGTCGCCCGCCAGCGAGCGCCTGACCTCGCCGGTCGCGGTCCAGCGCTCGTGGCCGACGCGATCGACCAGGAAGTCGATGCACTGCTGCGGGGTGAAGCGCCCGAGGTGGAAGCTCAGCGAGAAGATGATGCGGGCGCAACGGTGCATGCGCCAGAACAGCATGCCCACGCGGTCCTCGGGCGTGCGCGGAAAACCCTGGTCCCAGAGCAGGAACTCCCAGTAGAGCGCCCAGCCCTCCCACGAGAACGGCGTGCCGAACAACAGCCGGTGGGGGTTGTAGCGGTCGTTCATGAAGCCCTGCAGGTGATGGCCCGGGACCAGCTCGTGGTGGACGGTCGCGCGCGCGAACGGGCCGTTGTTGGCCCGCAGGCTGTTGAGCTTGTCCTCGTGCGGCATCGTGTCCGTCGGGTAGGAGACCTGGATCACCTCGCCGCCGAGGAAGAACGGGTTCACTTTCTGGCGCTCGGGCGGCATCATTTCCATGCGCCAGACCTCGGCCGCCAGCGGCGGCAGCGTGACGAGGTCGCGCGCGCGCAGGAAGTCGATCGCCTCGCGGGCGAGGTCGCGCACCAGCGCGGGCTGGCGTCCGGGCTCGACCGTCATGCCGCGCACCTTCTCGAGCGCGCGCTTCCAGTCGTCGCCCATGCCCATCTCGCGCGAGGCCTTCTTCATCTCGGCCTCGCACCAGGCGAACTGGCGCTCGGCGATCGTCACCAGCTCCTCGGGCGAGTACGGGATCAGCTCCAGCGAGAGATCGGCCAGCAGCGCCTCGCGCCCGATCGGATCGCCGACGATCGGCTCATCCTGGCCCGGCTTCGCCCCGACCACGTCCTCGCGCAGCGTCTTGCGCAGCGCATCGAGCGCCGCCGTCGCGCGCTTCATCGGCTCGCGCGTCCACCAGGAGAAGCCGGGGTCGTAACCGTCGTAGTGCTTGAACCAGTCGTCGAGCGCCTCGCGCAGGTCACCGATCCGCATCGCGGCGCGGCGCGCGACGACGGCGCTCGGCGGCTTCCGATCCGGTGCAGGAGCCGCTTCAGGAGCAGCCTCGAGCTGCCCGGAGACCCGCTGCGCCTCGGCGGCGACTCGCTCGAGCGCAGCCGCGGCCGCGCGGGGCTCGACGTCCTCGAGCATGCGGCGCGACTCCTGCAGCCCGGCGATCGCGTCCGCGAACGGGAGCAGCGGCGCCAGCTCGCGGCCGCGGGCTTCTTCGCGGTCCAGCAGGCCGATCTCGTAGGCGAGATGCCGGCGCAGCAGCACGGCGTCGACGCGGCCTTCGAGGCTCAGCCGGTCCCAGCCGAGCGCGTCGACCTGCCCGAGCCAGCCGCCGTAGAAGCCGCGCAGCTTCTCGCGGCGCGTGGCCGAGCCAGGGACAGACCACAACCGCAGCAGCGCGTCGCGGTCGGCGGTGTAGCGTGCGACCAGTGGCGCCAGCTCGGAGGCGGCCACCGCCGCGGCCTCCGCCGCCGACACCGCGTACTGTGCGGCGTCGCGGGCGCGCGCGGGAGCGGGCTGGCCCCACGCGGCGGCCGGCAGACAGGCGAGGGCGAGCAGGGCAGGCAGCTTTCGGGTCACGCGCACCTCCAGGGGAGAGCCGATTCTAGTGTTGCGGAGCGCGAGCCGCGACACGGGTCGTTGCGGCCGGGAGCGGCTGCGAGCCCGGCAACGCCGGGCCTGGCGCCTAACGGAGTCCGTCGACCAGGTACAGGCTGGAGAGGCGGCGGTTGTACCAGTACGCGTAGGCACGGCCGTCGGGCGTGCCGACCACGTCGGGGACGCCCATCAGGCCGACGCGGTCCTCCGGGGCGAGCTCGCGCCAGGGCTGCTTGGCGCCGGTCGTCACGTCGAGCCGGCTCACGAGCGCGGGCCAGAGGCCGGGCGTGCGCAGGTAGAGCGTGCGCCCGTCGGCGCCCCAGAAGAGCGGCCGGTCGCTGCCGAGGCCCTCGATCGGCCGAGGCTCGCCGCCGTCGAGCGGCTGCAGACACGGGCCCTTGCCCTCGCAGCCGCGCAGCAGGGAGCGTCCGTCGGCGGTGAGCAGGTTGCGCTGGATGCGCAGCGGGCCGAGCGGGCGAGGCGCGCCGCCGCCCTCCCGCTCGACCAGGAAGCCCTCGAAGCGGTCCTTGCCCTGGGGCAGCGCCGTGAACAGGATGCGCTCGCCGTCTCCGGCGAAGGTGGCGAAGTCGTACTCGACGAGCCCCGGGTAGCGCAGCTCGCGTCGGTTGCCGGCGCCGGTCGGGATCAGGTCGATGTGATCGCGCCGGCGCACCGGGATCGCGAGCACCCAGCGCGCGTCCGCAGACAGCGCGTACGCGCGGCCGCTGCCCAGGCGCACGGCCGGACCGCCGGAGGTCGGCCGCAGGTAGATGCCGTAGTCCGGCCCGCCCGCCTCGCCGCTCTCCAGCAGCAGCGCCTGCTCGCCGTCGGCCGACAGGGCGACGACGCTCGTGGAGTCGAACCAGCCCAGCTCGCGCTCGGGCCGGCCCTCGCGCCCGAAGCGGACGCCGAAGGTGTTGGTGCCGACGTCGAGCAGCATGCGGCCCTCGGCGTCGACCTCGTGCAGGATCAGGCGCGAGCCGGTGGTGGCCAGCGTGCGCAGGCGCTTGCCGTCGGGCGACACCGCGTGCAGGCCGAGGTTGGTGCCGGCCCGGGTTGCCGTGAAGTAGATGTCGCGGCCGTCGGGTGCCCAGGCGAGGCCCATCGTGCTCGCCCAATACTCGGTCAGGCGCCTGCGCGCGCCCGAGCGCAGGTCGACCACGGCCACGTGGCCGCCGTCGTCGCCCAGCACCGGGTGCTCGAGGAACGCCGCCAGCCGCCCGTCGGGCGAGACGGCGAGGTCGCTCGCCTGTGACACTTCGGCGACGCGGTGGCCGAGCGGCGACTCGAGGACGCTCTTGTCGTCAACGTAGCGCAGCGCCGCGAAGTCGGACCCGTCCGGCAGCCAGGCGGCCTCCCAGACTCCGGCGGCCACCTCGCGCGGCGCGCCGCCGGTCGCGGGCTGGCGCCAAAGGCGCCGGTCCGCGGTCTTGAGGCCGGGGCTCAGGAAGGCCAGCTCGCCGCGCCTCGAGGCGCCGATGAAGGTCCCGAACGGAGGAAGCTCGACCTCGCGGGCGTCGGGCAGCGTGGCGTTGCCCGCGTAGAGGCGCGTGGGCCCGCCCTCCCAGGACGCGGCCCAGTAGAGCTCGCCGCCCGCGCCGAACGACGCGGAGTGGACCAGGCCGCGCTGGAAGGTGAGCCGCTGCCAGCGCGCCGCCTCGGAAGGAACGGGCCGCGTGAGCCAGAGCCCGCCCGCGCAGGCCAGCGCTCCCGCGGCGACCAGCCAGGGCCATCGCGACGCGGCGCGCGGCCGCGCGGCCGGGGCGGTCGCAGGCTCGCTCGCCGCTTCGCCGCCGCGAGGCACCAGCTGCAGCACGCGGGCGCCGGACGAGGGGGGCAGCACCTGCGTGGGCGCGAGCCAGCGATAGCCCCGGCGCGGCAGCGTCTCGACGTAGCGGGGCGAGTCGGCGTCGTCGCTCAGCACCTGGCGGATCTGATTCACGCAGGAGTTGAGGCGCTGGTCGAAGTCGACGACGGTGCCGTCGCCCCACAGAGCCTCGCGGACCTGCTCGCGCGAGAGGACCTCGCCCTCGCGCTGCGCCAGCAGCGCGAGCAGCTGGAAGGGCTGCGGCGGCAGGCGCACCAGAACGCCGCCGCGGCGCAGCTCGCCGCTGGCGAGGTCCATCTCGAACACGCCGAAGCGCAGCCCGCTGGCGGGCGGGTCGGGCGCGCGGGCCTTCAGAGATTCGTCCATGCCAGCCTATGACGACACTTTAGCCCCGCCGGGCGCCCGAAACGCGGGGAGGGTCGCCGCCCCGCCCCTCAGCGCAGCGCGTCGCCCAGCTGCAGGCCGGCGCTCGCCGCCAGGTCCGCCAGCGTCGCGGGGCGGGCGCCGGACTCGCTGCGACGCAGGCCGAGTCGCTTGATCTTCTCGGACAGCGTCGTCGGCAGCACGCCCAGTGTCGCCGCCGCCCGGCGCTGGTTGCCTCCGGACGCCTCGAGCGCCAGCTGGATCAGGCGCCTCTCGTACTCGTTCAGCAGCGTCTTGAGGTCGGCCCTCAGCTCGACCGGTCGGGACACGGCTCGCATCTCGTGCATCGCTCAGCTCCTCGTGATTTCGACGGCCCGCCGCGGCGCCTCGCGCAGGGCCGCCTCCTCGAAGGCGGCCAGATCCCGCGCGCGCGCGCCCGGAACCGGCTCGTCCACGGACAGACCCCAGAGATACAGGGCCGCCAGCGCCGGCCGCAGGCCGACGCCGCGCTCGCTCAGCGCGAACGCGGAGTCGGGCCGCCGCTCGACGATCCCGCGCCCCTCGAGCTCATCGAGGACCGCGAGCGCGGCGCGTCGGGACAGGCCCGGGTTCGGCCGACACACGTCTTCGACCTCCCGGGGTCCCCAGAACAGCGCCCAGAGCACCGTCAGCGTGAGGCGCCCGCGCAGAGCCTGTGCGGCCGATGCGATGGGGCTGCCCTGTCGACCGGAACCCTGGATCATGGTTGCCCGCACTTTGGGGCTGGGACGACGCTGCCGCCATGACGGTTTTCTGTTTTCTCAGTGCTTTCGACCTTCGCGTGCAACTCGCCGTGAAAAGACGGAGTTACGCGAATGAGTTTGCGGATGAGGCGGCCCCCGCCATCCATCGGATTGGCCGTTTCACATCGCGTGACGAGCCTGGGTCGGGCGTCGCTCCCGTCTCCATCCGTCTGGATGCCCGCCCGATGCGGAGGCGAGCGCCCGGTCAGAGCTCGAGAACGACCTTGCCGCAGCTGCGGCCGGAGAGAAGGTGCTCGACCGCGTCGGCGGCCTGCGCGAGCCCGCGGAAGCGGACGGGATCGATCCGCACCCGCAGCTCTCCGGCCGCGTGCCAGGCCAGCAGCCGGCGCGAGGCCTCGGCCGCGTACTCCGGGTAGAGCGCGTTCTGGAACGCCCGGATCGACGCCGCCTTCCAGTAGAGCCGCTCGACCACGTCGGGGCGCGAGGGCGCGGGCTGCCCGAGGCTCGCCGCCCGCCCCGCGACCACCAGCCGGCCGCGCGGAGCGAGCGCGTCGAGCAGGCACTCGAGCACGTCGCCGCCGACGCTGTCGAAGCCCACGTCGATGCCCCGCGGACAGGCCTCGGCGAGCGCCTCGCGCAGCGGACGCGCGCGGTGGTCGAGCGCCAGCTCGCAGCCCAGCTCGCGGACGAAGGCCTGCTTCTCGGGGCCGCCGCAGATCGCGATCACGCGAGCTCCCAGGCGGCGCGCGATCTGGACCAGGAACTGACCGAGGCCGCCCGCCGCCGCGGAGATCGCGATCGTCTCTCCGGGGCGCAGCTGCGCGACCTGCTCGAGCGCCACGAGCGCCGAGACGCCGGTCGGCCGGATCGCCGCGATCTCGGCCGAGGCGGCGGCGACCGGCCAGGCGTCCGCCGCCGCGACGAGCTGGTGCTCGCGATAGCCGCCGCCGAAGCGGGTGGTGGAGACACAGTCGCCCGGGCGCAGGCCCGGGACGCCGGGGCCGACCGCGACGACCTCGCCGACCGCCTCCACGCCGAGGTCGAGCGGCGGCGTCAGCGTGCGGTAGGGGAGCTCGTTGCGGCAGACGCAGGTGTCGAAGAAGCCGTTGACGCCCGCGAAGCGGTTGCGCACGAGCAGCTCGCCCGCGCCGGGCGCGCGCAACTCGTCCTCGTCGATGCGCGCCGCCTCCCGGAAGCTCGGGGCGAAGCGGTGCAGGCGCAGGCTGCGCGTGAGGAGCCTCACCCCAGCTGTTTCTTCAGCACCGCGCTCAGCTGCTCCACGTCGAGCGGCTTCGTGAGGTAGGCGTCCACCTTGAAGGCGCGAAAAGCCTCGCTCTCGTAGCGCATGCCCTTGTACAGAGCCGTCATCACCACGGTCTTGATGCCCGCGAGCTCGGGGTCGGACTTGATCTGCAGGCTCATCTCGCGGCCGTCGAGCTTGGGCATCAGGGCGTCGGTCAGCACCAGGTCGGGTCTGTAGAGCCGGGCCAGCTCCAGGCCCTCGACGCCGTTGCGCGCGAGGATGACGCCGTAGCCCAGCGCTTCGAGCAGGCGGAAGGCGACGCGCTGGATGTCCTTCTCGTCGTCCACCAGCAGGATCAGCGGCCGGCGCGCCTCGCTGGGCGGCGGGTTCGGCGGCGGCTCGAAGGGATGTCGCGACTCGAGCAGCTTGCGATCCCACATCGCCTTCGGCGCGCCGGCCCAGAACTTCTGCTTCACCGCCGGGGAGGCCTTGCAGAAGCAGGCGCCGCAGGCGGGGCAGGCGAACGTGCGCTCGCTGCCCAGGCAGGAGCACCAGGCCGCCTGCAGCGCGTCGTAGGGTTGCTGGCACTTGGCGCAGGCGACCACGTACGTCAGCGCGCCCTCGCTCATGCCGGGCAGTATAATCCGCACCTCCGCGATGCCGGCCCCTGGCCGCGAGCCGCTCTTCACCGGACGCTTCTTCGTGATGTGCGGCTTCAGCTTCACCGTCTTCCTGTCGGCCTTCATGCTGCTGCCGACGGCGCCCTTTCGCATCCTGGCGCTCGGCGGCAGCGAGCTCGCCGCCGGCATGTTCCTCGGCCTGCTGACCTACGCCTCCGCGCTCTCGGCCCCGTTCACCGGCAGCCTCGCCGACCGTCTCGGCAAGCGGCGCATGCTGATCGTCGCGAGCCTGGCGATCGCCGGCTTCTCGGCCGCCTATGCCTTCACGCGCACGGCGACGCTGCTGCTTTTGCTGGTGCCGGTCCACGGCGTCTTCTGGTCGGGGCTGCTGGCGGCCTCGGCGGCCTACATGACCGACCTGATCCCCGAGTCGCGGCGCGCCGAGGGCATCGGCTACTGGGGCCTGTCCACGATCTTCGCGATCGTGTTCGCGCCAGGCCTCGGCTTCTGGCTGTTCGAGCGCGGCTGGTGGGCCGTCTGCGCCGCCGCCTGCGCGCTCAACCTCGGGATGGCGACGATCGCGCGCCTGCTGCCAGGGCCCGCGCCGGGTGAGGGCCACTCGGCGAGCCACGAGGGCGGCATGGTCGAGTGGCGCGTGATGCTGACCTCGTTCAGCCTGTTCCTGTACTCGTTCGGCTACGGCGGCATCACGAGCTTCGTGGCCGTCTACGCGCAGCGCGCCGGCGTCGAGCCCAAGGGCGTCTACTTCACCGCGATCGCGCTGGTGATCATCGCGACCCGCCCGCTGCTGGGCCCGCTCGCCGACCGCAAGGGCCACCTGAAGGTGTTCCTGCCCTGCCTGGCGCTGATCGCGATCGGCCTCGGGCTGCTGGCCGTCGAGCCGTCGCTGCCCTGGCTGCTGCTGTCGGCCGCGGTCTTCGGCACCGGCTTCGGCACCGCCTACCCGGTGTACGCCGCGTGGGTGATGAAGCAGGTCTCGCCACGCCGGCGCGGCGCGGCCTTCGGCGGCATCCTGGCCGCTTTCGACACCGGCATCGGCACCGGCTCGATCGCGATCGGCTGGATCGCCCAGCACCACGGGTTCCGCGTGGCCTTCGGCTCGGCGGCGGCGCTGTCGTTGCTGGCGATCCCGTACTTCCTGTGGGTGACTCGCCGCTACCCGCTCGGGCGCCCCGCCGCGGCCTGAGCCGAGGCTCGCGCGGCTAGCGCCGGAAGTCGCGCCCCAGCAGCCGGGCGTGATCGACCATGATGCAGCGGTCCATCACCACCCGCACGCCGGCGGCGCGCGCGCGGGCCGCTGCCTGCTCGCTCACGCAGTCGAGCTGGAACCACAGGGCGGGCGCTCCCGCCGCCAGCGCGTCCTCGGTGACGGCCGGCAGCTCCTCGCTGCGGCGGAAGACGTCCACCAGGTCGACGCCGCCCGGGATGTCCTGCACCCTGCGGTGGACCTTGCGCCCGAGGATCTCGGCCTCGCGCGGGTAGACCGGGATCACCTCGTAGCCGCGCTCGATCAGGTAGCGGCCGATCCGGTTGCTGTCGCGGTGGGGCTTCGGCGAGAGCCCGACGACGGCGATCCGCTTCACCTTCGCGAGCAGCTCGCGGATCCCGCTGTCCTCGGGGTCACTCGACAAACGTCACCTTGTTGATCTCGCGCAAGGTGGTGACGCCGGCGAGCGCCTTCTCCAGCGCCGACTCGCGCAGGAAGGTCATGCCCTCCTCGCGCGCCGCCTGCTTCACCTCGGAGGCCGGCCGGCGGTCGACGATCAACTGGCGGATGCGATCCGACATGTCGAGCACCTCGGCCACCGCGGTGCGGCCGAGGAAGCCGGTGTAGCCGCACTCCGCGCAGCCCGGCGCCTCGTAGAACGCCTGCTCCGCGTAATTCTCGGGGTCGAGCCCGGACTCGCGCAGCAGCTCCGCGCCGGCGCGCGTCTCGTGCCGGCAGCTCGCGCACAGCCGCCGCACCAGGCGCTGGGCCACGATGCAGTTGAGCGCCGACACGAAGTTGTAGGGCTCGAGCCCCATGTGCAGGAAGCGCCCGATCACGTCGAACACGTTGTTGGCGTGGACGGTGGTGAAGACCAGGTGGCCGGTGAGCGCCGACTGCACCGCGATCTGCGCCGTCTCGGGGTCGCGCACCTCGCCGACCATGATCTTGTCGGGGTCGTGGCGCAGGATCGAGCGCAGCCCGCGCGCGAAGGTGAGCCCCTTGCGCTCGTTGACCGGCACCTGCACGATGCCGGGGATCTGGTACTCGACCGGGTCCTCGATGGTGACGATCTTCTGCTCGGGCGTCGCGATCTCGGAGAGCGCGGCGTACAGCGTCGTCGTCTTGCCGCTGCCGGTGGGCCCCGTGACCAGCACCATGCCGTAGGGCTCGGTCACGTACTTGCGGATCTTGCGCAGGTCCGAGTCCGAGAAGCCGAGCACGTCGAGGCGCAGCGTACGGAACGCCGCCGAGAGCGACTCCTTGTCGAGCAGGCGGATCACCACGTCCTCGCCGTGCACCGACGGCATCACCGAGACGCGGAAGTCGATGGTGCGGCCCTTGGCGCGCAGGCGGAAGCGGCCGTCCTGCGGCACGCGCTTCTCGGCGATGTCGAGCTCGGACATCACCTTGATGCGGCTGACGATGGTGTCGTGGTGGCGCTTGTCGAGCGGCTCGATCGCCGGGTAGAGGATGCCGTCGATGCGGTACTTGGCGAGCACCTCGCGCTCCTTCGTCTCGACGTGGATGTCCGAGGCGCGGCGCTCGATGGCGCCGACGATCAGCGAGTCGACCAGGCGCACGATCGGGCTCTCGGCCGGCAGCGACTCGAGATCGATCACCTCGGTCTCGTCCTCGGCGACCAGCGTCAGGCGCAGGGACTCGCTGGCCTGCTCGAGCAGCAGCTCGCCGCCCCGATGCCGGCGCAGCACGTCCTGCACGCGGTCGGCGGGAGCGATCGCCGCGTCGATCGGGCGGTTCAGCAGGTACTCGACCTCGTCGACCTTGAGCAGGTCGTCGAGGGGGGCGAAGGCCAGCAGCAGGCGGCCCCCGCGCCGGTCCACGGGCACGCACGAGAAGCGCGCCATCACGTCGAGCGGGACCTCGTTCCACAGCTCCGGGTCCTGGGGCGGCGCGTCGAGGGGCTCGTAGGGGAGCAGCAGCTCGGCGGCCCGCCGCTGCGCGCGCCGGGCGTCGTCTTCGGGGTCGGCCCGGACCGCGCCGGCCGACACGCGCGGCTCGCTCATCGCCGTTCGATGCTAGCACGCGGCCCGCGCGGCCCCGCGCGCGGCGCGGGCGGGTATCCTCTTGGCGTGCTGCGGCTGACCCGCGCCCTGCCGGCCCTGCTCGGGTACCTCCTGCTCGGCGTGCTGAGCTTCACGCCGCAGTCGCTGCGCCCGCACGGCACCGTCGCCTACGTGGGCGACTCGCTCGAGAGCGTGTACATCGTCGCCTGGAACGCGCACCAGGCCGTACGCGCGCCGGCCCGGCTGTTCGAGGCGAACGTGCTGCACCCGCTTCCGCACGCGCTCGCGTTCACCGACCACCGGCTGCTGCCGTCGCTGCTCGTCGCTCCGGTCGTCTGGCTCAGCGGCAACCCCGTGCTCGCCTACAACCTCGCAGTGGTCGCGGCATGCGTGTTCGCGGCGATGGCGGCGCGCCACCTCGGTGGCCGGCTGGGCCTGCCGCCGCTCGCGGCCTGGGCCACGGGCGCCCTCTACGGCTTCCACACCTACCAGGTGAACGAGGCACCGCGGCTCAACATCGTGTGGCACGGCTTCCTGCCCCTCGCGCTCGCGTGCCTGCTGGGCTATCTCGCGACGGGGGAGCGGAGGCAGGCCTGGGCGACCGCGGGCCTGCTGCTGCTGCAGGGGCTGTCGTCGAACTACCACCTGCTCTACGGCGCGCTGCTGGTGGGTGTCGTGCTGCTGCTGGGCCTCGCGGCGCGGCCGCGGCTCGTGCTGCGCCGTTTGCCGGCGCTCGTGCTGGCGGGCGCCCTCGCTGCGCTCGCGTTCCTGCCGGTGGCCTGGCCCTATCTGCGGCTGGCGGGCCAGCACGCGCTCTCGCGCGAGCCGCCGGCGGGCGTCGACCTCGTGCACTTCCTCTCGACCTCGCCCGGCAACTGGATCTACGGCGCGCTCGGTGCCGAAGTCCGGCTGCAGCAGCGCGGGCCGCACTTCGTGGGCTTCGTCTCGCTGGCCCTCGCGCTCGGGGCGCTGGCCGCGGCGCTTCGCGGCCGGCAGGCGGCGACGGCCGGGCGCCCGCCGCTGCTGCCCGTCCGGGTCTGGGTCCCGGCCGCCGCGCTGCTGGCCGCGCTCTTCGTGACGCTGTCGCTGGGCAGCGAGCTGGTCGCCTTCGGCCGCTCGCTGGGCGACGGCCCGTACCGCATGCTCTACGACCACGTGCCCGGCTTTCGGCTCGTGCGCATCCCCGAGCGCCTCTCGCTGCTGGCGATGCTGTTCGTCGCGCTGCTCGCGGGCCGCGGGCTCCAGCTCCTCGCCCAGGGCGGCTCGCGGCCGCTCGCGCTGTGCCTCGCGCTGCTGGTCCCGGCTGAGCACCTCGGCACGCTGCCCGTCAGCGAGCGGGTGCCGGTCGGCGGCGCATTGCCCGAGGTGTATCGCTTCCTGGGGCAGGACCGCGGCGGCGCCGTGGCCGAGCTGCCCGCGCGCGGAGAGGCTCTGGTGCGCGAGGAGACGCTCGAGATGTACTTCTCGACCGTGCACTGGCGCCCCATCGTCCACGGCTACACCGCCTACCCGCCGCTCGTCACCCGCTTGTTGCGGCGCCTGCTCGCGGAGTTCCCTTCGGAGGCGAGCCTCGCGGCCCTCACTCGCGTCGGGGTCGACACGCTGGTGGTGCACCAGGGTCGGGAGGTCGGCACGGACCTCTTCAACCAGACGCCGGGGCTCGGCTCGGCTCGGCGCGAGCGCTGGCAGGAGCGGCTGCGCGCGGCCGGCCTCGACCTCTACGAGCGCCTGCCGGCCGCGGTGGCCTCCGGCGCGCTCGTGCCCGTCGCGCGTTTCGACGGGCCGCGCGCGCGCCTCTTCGACAGCTCGGGCGACGAGGTCTACCGCCTGGCGCGGGCGCCCGCTTTCGCCCCCGCGCCGATGCCGTCCGGCGTGCGCGCGCGCGGAGAGCTGTGGCGGTACCGCGCGAAGCAGGGCGACGCCGCGAGGGCCGGCGACGGCGACCTCGACACGGCCTGGGTGGTGGCGCGGCCGCTGCGCGGAGACGAGTTCGCCGAGATCCAGTTCGACCGGCCGCTGCCGGTGTCCGGCGTGGTCCTGCGCCTGCGTCGCGACAGCGCCTTCCCCACCCGTTTCCGCATCGGCGCCCGTGACCTCGAGGGCCGCTGGGCCGAGGTGGCGCGTTACGATGGACCGCACCAGCTGCAGCTCCTGGAGAGCGCGCTCGCGAGCCCGGCTCTTTCTCGCGTCGGCTTCGCGTTGTCGGGGCGCCCGCTGACCGGGATCAACCTGCTGGTCGAGGAGGGAGGAACCAGCGTCGAGGGCTGGCGCCTTCCGGAGCTGGAGATCTGGGTGCCCTGAGAGCTGGATCACGTCCGACGCGGCGGGCCGAGCCGTCTGACGTGCCGAGGCCGCGTCTGTCGAGAAGAGCCTCGAAAGCGGGAGGTGCGCGTGCTGGCGGCGAACGAGTCCTTCGGCAGCTACCGGGTCGTCCAGAGCCTGGGCAAGGGCAGCATGGGCATCGTCTACAAGGCCCTGGACGCCAGCGGCCGCGAGGTCGCGATCAAGGTGATGTCGGCGGCGCTGGCGGACGATCCGGACCTGGTCGAGCGCTTCCGGCGCGAGGCGATGGCGGCCGCCAGCCTGTCGCACCCGAACATCACCGGGGTGCTGGACTTCGGGCGCGAGAACGAGCAGCTCTTCATGACGATGGAGCTGCTCGACGGGGCCGACCTGTCCGAGGTGATCGCCGCCCAGTCGCTGCCCTCGCTCGGCGACAAGCTCGCGGTGATGACACAGGTGGCCGACGGCATGGCCTTCGTGCACGCGAGTGGCATGGTCCACCGCGACCTGAAGCCCGGCAATATCCACCTGACGCCCACGGGCATCGCCAAGATCATGGACTTCGGGCTGGTGCGCTTCGGCGACTCCAACATGACCGCCACCGGCACCGTGATGGGCAGCCCGTCCTACATGTGCCCGGAGCTGCTGAAGGGCCAGAAGGCGGACGCGCGCTCCGACGTCTTCTCGCTGGGCGCGGTCTTCTACGAGCTGCTCTCGGGCCGGCGCGCCTTCGGCGGCAAGGGCATCACGCAGATCATGATGAACGTGCTGATGCAGGAGCCGGAGCCGATCGCGCACGTGGCGCCCGACGTGCCGGCCGCGATCGCCGGCATCGTGGCGCGTTGCCTGCAGAAGGAGCCGGCCCACCGCTACCGCAGCGCGGGCGAGCTGCACGCCGCGCTCGAAGTCGCGCGCGCGATCTACGGCTAGCTCTGAAGGGGTTGCGGCCGAGCGCGGGCCGGGAAAGGCCCGCGCTCAGGACGCTACGCGCTAAAGGGAGGATGCCGGCGCTGGCAAGAGGGGCAATCCACGCGTTGGCGGCGACGCCGGCAGGCGCCCGCGCGAGCGTGGCGAGGAATGCACGGCGGGTTAGGGGGAACTCAGCAGTAGGGGCGCCTCCCTTGGCACGCTCGTCCTGAGCAACGGGTTGGACGAATCATCGCCAACCGGGCCCGACGGGGCCATGGGTCATTTGACTCAGGTCGAAGCCCGTAGCTGTCGGCTGGGCGGCGTCGGGGATCACGCCTGCGCGGGGTCGCTCCGGGGCGCCGTGTTCTCAAAAGGAAGATCAGCGGTCGCGCCCCTGCGCTCGATCGGCGCGGACGCCGTGGCCAGGTCGGTCGTGTCCCATGCGCGCCTCAACGCCCCGCTCCGGCGTGACCCACGCCGCCGCGCTTCCGCCGAAGCCCGTAGCTCCCGGCTGGCGGCGGCCGGCCTCACGCCTCCGTGCTTCGGCCGCCAAGGCCGCGGCTACGGGCTCGAAGCGGAGCGCGATTCACTCGCGCGAAGCGGAGGGGGGGTCTGGGGGGTGCGGCGCAGCGCCCCCCAGCCTCAATCAGGAGAACCTGACCGAAACCAGCTTACTGACGCCCGGCTCCTCCATGGTGACGCCGTAGAGCTGGTCGGCGATCTCCATGGTCTTGCGGCTGTGGGTGATCAGCACGAACTGGGTGTCGCCCTTCAGGCCCTCGAGCATGCGCACGAAGCGGCCGATGTTGGCGTCGTCGAGCGGGGCGTCCACCTCGTCGAGGATGCAGAAGGGCGAGGGCTTGTACTGGAAGATCGCGAACAGCAGCGCGATCGCCGTCATCGCCTTCTCGCCGCCGGAGAGCAGCATCACGCTCTGCAGGCGCTTGCCGGGCGGCTGCGCCATCACGTCGATGCCGCTCTCGAGCAGGTCCTCCTCGTCGATCAGCGACAGGCCCGCGGTGCCGCCGCCGAACAGCTGCCGGAAGATCTCGCCGAAGTGGCGGTTGATGATCTCGAAGGCCTCGCGGAAGCGTTCCCTCGAGGTCTTGTCGATCTTCTTGATGGCCGAGTCGAGCTCGGCCACCGAGTCGAGCAGGTCCTGGCGCTGGGCCGTCAGGAACGCCGCGCGCTCCTCGAGCTCCTGCGTCTGCTCGACAGCCAGCACGTTGACCGGTCCCATCCGCTCGATGCGCTGGCGAAGGTCGTCGACCAGCAGCAGCAGCTCCGACTGGTCCTTCAGCTTCTCGTCGTCGGTCAGGCTGCGCGCGCACTCGACGGCGCCCTGGCCCACCGCCTGTTGGCTCTCGCGGGCGAGGTGGTCGAGATCGCTCTCGGCGCGCGCGCGTGAGACGGTCAGCTCGGACAGCGCGTCGCGCAGCGTCTCGCGCTCGCGCCGGCGCTCCTTCAGCGAGTGCTCGCGGGCGTCGAGCTCGTTGCGGACCTCGCGCACCTCGTCCTCGACGAGCGTCGCCTCGCCGGCGAGCCGATCGCGCTGCAGCAACGCTTCCGTCAGCAGGCGCTCGGCTTCGGCCAGCTCCTGTTGCAGCTCGGCGCGCCGGCGATCCATCTCCTCGGCGCGACCGCGGGCCGCGGCGATGCGGTGCTGCAGGTCCTGCAGCGCCGCCTCCAGGCGCGCGCACTCGGCCTCGACGGCGAGCGCGCGTTCGCGCAGGGCTGCGAGCGAGCTGAGCGCCGTGGCGTAACGGGCCTGCGCGGCCTCGCTCGTCGCGCGAGCCTCGCCGACGGCGGCCTGGCGGCCCGTGAACAGCTCGCTGCCCGCGAGCTTCTCGGCCTCGGCTCCCGACAGCGCCAGCTCCAGCTCGGCCAGGCGCACGGCCGCCGCGCCGCGCTCCTCCTCGGCCTGGCGCCGCTCGGCGTCGAGCACCGTCGCCTTGCGCTCGTGCCGGCGCGTCTCCTCCTCGGCCACCGCCAGGTCGTGGCGGATCGCCACCAGGTCCTTCTCGGTGGCGTGGCAGCGCTCCTCGAGCTCGCGCGCCTCGCCAAAGGCGGCCTCCGCCTGCGCGCGCGCCAGCGACTCCTGCTCGCGCACGCCCCGCAGCCGCGCGTCCACCTCGGCGACGCGCGCGGCGATCTCCTTCACCTCGCGGCGCGGGGCGAGCAGGCCCTTGACCGCGCGGCCGCCCTCGATGGTGGCGCCGCGCACGGTCTCGCCGCGCAGCGTGACGATCGGCATCTGGCTGTGGCGGGAGGCGATCTCGAGCGCCTGCCCGATCTCGGCAACCAGCAGCGCGTCCGGCAGCGCGCCGCGGATCGCCTCCGCGTGCGGTCCGCTCACGCGGTAGTGGCGGCTCAGCAGGCCCAGCGAGGCGGGCTCCATGTCCGACGCCGCCTTCAGCCCGTTGGGGTCGGCCGGCGGCCGCGCGGTGCGGAGCGTCAGGAAGACGGCGCGGCCGGCGTCGGTCGCCTCGAGCCGCCGGATGCCCGCGATCGCCTGCTGGGCGTCCTGCGTGAGCAGCGCCTGCAGGCGATCGCCCAGGAAGGCCTCGACCGCGCGCTCGTGCTCCTTGTCGGTCTCGACCGAGTCGGCCACGACGCCCGTCGCGAGCGGCGCGTGGCCCGCGCCGGCCTCCTGCTGCGCCGCGGCGAGCAGCGCGCGCACGCCCTCGTCGAAGGCGGCGTGGGTGCGGATGATCTCCTCGAGCGACGACAGCCGGCCCTGGAGCGAGTCGCGCTCGCTCTGCAGCGCCGAGCCCTCGCCGCGGGCGCTCTCGGCCCGCTCGCGCGCGGCCTGGCCGCGGCCGGCAGCGTCGGCGCGCCCGGCCGACAGCGTGTCGAGCTGCGCGTTCGCTTCCGCGAGACGCCGCTGGGCCTCGGCCAGCAGCGAGCCCACCCGGGCGCGCTCGCGCTCGAGCTCCTCGCGCTCGGCCGCCAGCTTCAGCAGGTCGGTCGCGGCTCGCTCGGCGCTGCCGCTGACGTTCTCTCGCGCGTTCCCGAGCGTCGCGATGCGGCCGAGCAGCGCCACCTGCGCGTCGCGCGCGGCGTCGAGCTCGTCCTCGGCCCGGGCCTGGGCGGCGGCGGCGGCCTGCTGCGCCGCCTCGGCGGCCTGCGCCTCCGCCTCGGCCTGACGCAGCTCGTCCTTGACGCGCTCGTCCTCGCTCCGCTTGGCGAGCCGCTCTCCCTGCTGCGGGCCCACGCGTGCCTGCAGCTCGTCGGCCTCGCGCCGCGCCTCCGCGCCGCGCGCCTCGGCCTCGCCGATCTGCTCCTTGCAGTAGCCGCTCTTGCCCTGGTGGCGGTCCACCGACAGCGTCAGCTCGGAGAGCTTCGCGCGCGCGTCCTCGAGCCGCGCCTCCTCCTCGTAGAGGACGCTGCGGCGCGCCTCCATCTGCGCTTCTTCCGTCTCGAGCGCCACGCTGGCGGCCCGCTCGCGCTCCTCCTCGGCCGCGATCCGCTCGGCGAGGCCCTTCGCCTGCTGCGAGATGTCGAGGAAGCGGCGGCCGTAGAGGATGCGCTCGACGCCCTGCAGCTCGCCGCGCACCTGGTGGTAGCGGCGGGCCTTGCTCGCCTGGCGCTTCAGGCTCTCGAGCTGCTTCTCGACCTCGTGGACGATGTCGTTCACGCGCAGCAGGTTCTGCTGCGCCGCCTCGAGCTTGAGCGCCGTCTGGCGGCGGCGCGCGCGGTACTTGGTGATGCCCGCGGCCTCCTCGATCAGCGCGCGCCGGTCGGCGGGCTTCGTCGAGAGGATCATGCCGATCTTGCCCTGCTCGATGATCGAGTAGGCCTTGCTGCCGAGGCCGGTGTCCATGAACAGCTCGTGGATGTCGCGCAGGCGACACAACTGGCCGTTCATCAGGTACTCGCTCTCGCCGTTGCGGTACAGGCGGCGGGTGACGACGCAGTCGGGGCTCTCGTCCGGGCTCCCGCTGCTGACGCCCGAGACGCGCAGGCTGACCTCGGCCATGCCGACCGGCTGGCGCGACTGGCTGCCGGCGAAGATCACGTCGGCCATCGAGGCCCCGCGCAGGCTCTTGGCGCTCTGCTCCCCGAGCACCCAGGAGATGGCGTCCGAGATGTTGCTCTTGCCGCAGCCGTTCGGGCCGACGATGCCCGTCACGCCGCCCTGGAAGCTCAGTTCCTGCTTGTCGCAGAAGGACTTGAAGCCGACGATTTCGACTCTCTCGAGGCGCATTCCTACCCCTAGATGTTGGGACCGGCCGGGACTGTAGCACAAGCGGAAGGGTGTGGGACCCCCCTTTTGGGGTTGAAGGGTCGAGACTTCCGCGCTTTCCGGCTCGGGGTATCATGCCCCTCCCGCGCCCCCAGGAGGTCCCGATGAGAAACCTGCACGCCCTGGCCCTCGCCGCCGCCCTCGCTCCCGTCGTCGCCGCTCAGGCTCCGGCCGCCCAGGGCGCCGCCGCGGACCTGGTCCTGAAGAACGCGACCGTCTGGACGCTCGACGCGCGGCGCCCTTCGGCCGAGGCGGTAGCCGTCCGCGGCAACCGCATCGTCGCGGTCGGCACGAGCGCCGAGCTCGCGCCGCTCGTGGGTCCCGCCACGCGCGTGCTCGACCTCGCCGGCCACACCGTCGTCCCCGGCCTGAAGGAGAGCCACGGTCACTTCCTCGGGATCGGGCAGGCGCGGATGGCGATCGACCTCGTCGGCGCGGCGAGCTACGACGAGGTCGTCGCGCGCGTGAGGCCTGCGGTGGCTGCCGCGAAGCCCGGCGAGTGGCTGCTCGGGCGCGGCTGGCACGAGGAGAAGTGGACGGCGCTGCCCGCGGGCGCCGTGCGCGGCTTCCCGACGCACGACGCGCTGAGCGCCGCCTCGCCGCAGAACCCGGTCTACCTGGTGCGCGCCGACGGCCATGCGGCGCTCGTGAACGCGAAGGCGATGGAGCTGATGGGCCTCGGCCCGAAGACACAGCCGCCGGCGGGGGGGGAGCTGATCAAGGACGCAGCCGGCCGTCCGACCGGCATCCTGGTCGATCGCGCGATGGGCCTGGTGAAGGTGCCGCCGCCGACGCAGGACCAGCTCCGGCGCGCCTTCGAGCTGGCGCAGGAGGAGGCGCTGCGCAAGGGCATCACCGCCTTCGACGACGCCGGCGTCGGCACGGACGTGGCCGCGCTCTACGAGGAGCTGGCGGGCGGGGGCAAGCTGCAGCTCCGCCTCTACGTGATGCTGCGCGGCCTCGAGGGCGCGCGGCGCTTCGGGCAGCCGAAGATCGGGCTCGCCGGCGGCCTGCTGACGATCCGCGCGATCAAGCTGTCGGCGGACGGCGCCCTCGGCTCGCGCGGCGCGGCGCTGCACGAGCCCTATGCGGACGACGCGGGCAACTCGGGCTTCTTCACGACGCCGCCCGCCGAGATCCTGGAAACGGCGCGCTTCGCGCTGGCGAACGGCTTCCAGCTCTGCGTGCACGCGATCGGCGACCGCGCCAACACGGCCGTGCTCGACGCCTTCGAGACGGCGCTTCGCGAGCATCCCGAGGCGAAGGACCCGCGCTTCCGCGACGAGCACGCGCAGATCCTCGACGCGCGCGACGTCCCGCGCTTCGCGAAGCTCGGCGTGATCGCCTCGATGCAGGGCATCCACTGCACCTCGGACCGGCCCTGGGCCCCGGCGCGGCTGGGCGAGGCGCGCGTGGCCGAGGGCGCCTACGTCTGGCGCAAGCTGCTGGCCTCGGGCGCGCGCATCATCAACGGCACCGACGCGCCGGTCGAGGACGTGGACCCGATCCCCTCCTTCTTCGCCAGCGTGACGCGCGAAGGCGCCGACGGGCGGCCCGCGGGCGGCTTCGACCCCGCGCAGCGCATGACGCGGGAGGAGGCGCTGCGTTCCTACACGCTGGAGGGCGCTTACGGCACCTTCACCGAGAAGGACGCGGGCTCGATCGAGCCCGGCAAGCTCGCGGACTTCACCGTGCTCTCGAAGGACATCCTCACGGTGCCGGAGGAGGAGATCCTGCAGGCCCACGTGACCCACACGATCGTGGACGGCAAGCTGCGCTACGAGCGGAAGTAGCCGCTACTTCCCAGCCAGGACCGCGGCGTTGTCCTCGACGAACTTGTCGACGGCGGCGGACGCGGCATTGGCCGCGCTGCCGTGGCAGCCGAACGAGCCCCAGGAGCCGGTCGTCATCAGGTTGTTGGACTCGAACTGGAAGACCGGTTTCTCCGCCGTGGGGCCCGAGATCCGGTAGATGCCCCAGCCGAAGCCCTTCCTGATCCTGTAGCTGGCCGGGATCTGGGCGAAGCGCGCGGCGTCGATCTGGCCGCCAGCGCCGAGCGTGAAGAGCACGTAGCACCAGTCGGGCTTGAACTGCGTCGGCAGCGTCTTCTCGCCGCGCCGCGCCTGCACCTCGAGCACCAGGTCGGCCTGCTCCGCCGACTCGGCGATCGTCACGCGCTCTTTGCGGCCGGCGCTGCCCTTCCCCTGGATCGACTTGAGGATGTCCTTCACCGAGTCGCCGATCTCCTTGGGATCGAGCTTGCGGTACTCGTACTCGGCGCGGGCCAGGGCCTCGGCCTCCTCCAGCGCGTACAGCTCGTCGTCCTTCTCAGGCGGCCAGGTGTCGCGCTTCTTGCCGTACTGGTCCTTGAGCTGCTTCTCGAGGGCCTTGCGGGCTTCCTTGGCCGCGTCCTTCTTGGCCTTCAGGGCGTTCTTCGTCGCCTCGTCCACGTCCTTGCGCGCCTCGACCTTGATGCCGGTCACGAAGACCCGCATCGACACGGGAGCCTCCTGGGCGCCCGTCCCGGTCGTCCACAGCGCTCCGGAGATCACCAGCGCGACCTTCATGCCGAATCGCATGTTTCCCCCCTGGATCGGTTACGGATGTTGCGATGGGAACTTTAGCCCGAAGGCCAGCGGATTCGCACCCCTCAGCTCGCGGCCAGCCCCGGGCCACATCCAGTTGCTGGCACGAGATGAACCAGGGCTCGCGGCGGCCGAGATCGAGCGGCTGCTCTGCGAGGGCAGCGAGCGGATCCGGCCGCCGAGCGGCGAGCCGGCCGGACGTGGATAGGGCGGGGTCGCCCCGTCCGCCGCAGCACCCGACCGCCTTGCGCGTGAGCTAGACCGCCGGCGCCACAAGCACCGGCGTGCCGCTGAAAGCCGCCGTGCCGCCGAGCAGATCGACGCGCTGGTCGTCCGTGAGGTCGTTCTGGCTCGCGCCCGCGTGGCGCGACGCGACGGCGAGGCGGACGCCGGGGCGGGCGTGACCGTAGCCGTGGGGCAGGCACACGACTCCCGCGCGCACGTCGTCGGTGATCTCGAGCGGCACCTGGACGCTGCCGACGCGCGAGGACACCGCGACCGGCTGGCCGTCCGTCAGGCCGCGCGCGGCCGCGTCCTCAGGATGCATCATCAGCGTGCAGCGGTCCGGGCCCTTCACCAGGCGCTCCGAGTTGTGCATCCAGGAGTTGTTCGAGCGCAGCTCGCGCCGGCCGATCAGCAGCAGCGGGCCGTCGGCGGCGGCGGTGACGGAACGGGCCCCGGCCCCGATGAGGCCCTGCAGCCGGGGCACGTCGGCGGCGAGCGCCTCCGGCACCAGCCGGATGCGGCGATCGGGCGTCGCGAGGCGAGCCGGCAGGCACGGTCGCAGCGGCCCGAGGTCGATGCCCGCAGGCTCGCGGCGCAGCCGGCGCAGGGACACGCCGTGCCCGAACGGGTTCAGGCCCGAGCCGTAAGGGCCGAAGCGCAGCAGCAGGTCGGTGAGGCCGGCCGGTCCCAGGCGGCGGAACGCCGCGCGCGCCACCCGCGCCCAGAAGCGTCCGCCGCCGCGGGCCGCCTCCAGCCGGTCGGCCAGGGCCAGCAGGATCTGCCAGTCGTGCAGCGCCCCGGCGGGCGGCTCGAACAGGGCGGGCGAGTACTTGGCCGTGTTGCGGACTGCGAGGAGGTGGAACGCGAGGTCGTAGTGGTCGCGCTCGAGGGCCGAGGTCGGCGGCAGGATCACGTGCGCGTGCCGCGTCGTCTCGTTCACGTAGGGGTCGATCGCGACGAAGTGGTCGAGCCCGGCGAGCGCCCGGTCCAGGCGGCCGCCGTTCGGCGTCGAGAGCACAGGGTTGCCGCCGGACGTGACGAGCGCGCGGATCTGCCCCGGCCCCGCGGTCTCGATCTCCTCGGCCAGCGTCGCCACCGGCCACTCGCCGCCGAACTCGGGCAGGCCCCGCACGCGGCTGCGGCCCTTGGCGAAGTGGCCGCGCTCGCCGCCGCGCGACGCCGCGGCCACCAGGTCGGCGGCGGGCCGCGCGAACATCGAGCCGCCCACGCGGTCGAGGTTGCCGGTCAGCAGGTTGAGCGCGTTCACCAGCCAGCAGGCGAGCGAGCCGAATTCCTGCGTCGAGATGCCGACGCGGCCGTAGACGACCGCGGGCCCGATTCCGCCCAGCTCGCGAGCTAGCGCGCGGATCGCCGCCGCGTCGATGCCGGTGGCGGGAGCGACGGCCTCGGGCGCGAACGGCTCCGCGACCCGATGCAGGTCCGCCACGCCGTCCGTGATCGCGTCGAGCCTGCCCGGCCGGACGAGCCCTTCCTCGAACAGCGTGCGCACGAGCGCCATCAGCAGCAGCGCATCGGTGCCGGGGCGGATCGGCAGGTGCAGGTCGGCGAGCGCCGCGGTCTCGGTGTGCCGCGGGTCGATCACCACCAGCCGGCCGCCGCGGGCGCGCAGCTCCTTCAGCCGCCGCGCCATCCCCGGCGCCGTCATCAGGCTGCCGTTCGAAGCGAGCGGGTTCGCCCCCAGCATCACGAACAGGCGCGCGCGGTCGACGTCGGGCACCGGCAGCAGCAGCTGGTGGCCGAACATCAGCAGCGACGCGAGCATGTGGGGCAGCTGGTCCACTGAGGTCGCCGAGAAGCGGCTGCGCGAGCCGAGCGTCTTCGAGAAGAGCTGGCCGAAGAGCAGCAGGCCGTAGTTGTGGACGGTCGGGTTGCCCTGGTAGAAGGCGACCGCGTTGCGGCCGTGAGCGCGCTGCACCTCCGCCAGCCGCTGGGCCGCGAGCCCGAGCGCTTCCTCCCAGGAGGCCTCGGCGAAGTCGGCGCCGCGCCGCACGAGCGGCCGGCGCAGGCGGTCGGGGTCCTCGTGCAGGTCCTGCAGCGCGACCGCCTTCGGGCAGATGTGGCCCCGGCTCAGCGGGTCGTCGGCATCGCCGCGGATCGAGACCACCCTGCCGGCCTCGTGCTCGATCACGATCCCGCAGATGGCCTCGCACAGGGTGCAGGCGCGCCGGTGCGTCGTGCTCATTCGGGCCTCACGTAGTCGAGCGTGCAGACGTCCCAGGCGGACTCGTAGGCGCCGGCCCGCGCCAGCTCGAGGAAGCGGGGCAGGCTCTGCAGCACCGTCGTGCTGCGGTGGCCGGGCACGGCCGCCGGGTGGCGGCGCCCGTAGTCGAAGCAGGCGCGGATCAGCAGGCTGTCGTCGGCGGCGGGCAGCGCCCCCAGGTTGCGCACGAAGGCGCCGAAGGAGCCGCCGCGCAGCAGGTAGTACTCGACGTTCGAGAGGTAGAAGGCGGCGACCGTCTCGCCCCGGCGGCGCAGCCGCTCTCCGAGCGCGCGCAGCGCCTTCGGCCCGGCGAAGTCGCCGACGATCGGGACGATGCGGCCCGCGCGCGCGAGGTCGCGTACGACCGCGTAGTCCTCGGCCGAGGCCAGGAAGTGCCCGTAGCGGCCGCTGGGGCTGCGCTCGCCGAGCAGCCGGCGATAGCTCGGGTGGTGGCTCTGCCAGCGCCGGCCGAAGCTCCGGAAGCGCAGCTCGAGCTGGCCCTCGAAGAAGGCGCGCTGCATCGCGCCGAGCTGCTTCAGGTCGCTCGCTTCCAGCTCGAAGCCGGCCGTCCGCGCCCAGGCGGCCGTGCGCAAGGCGCGCTCGCGCAGCACGGCTCGGTCGCCCGGCGTGTCGGCGAGCGCCGCCAGCGCGCCTTCGAGCGACGCCGCGGCAGGCCCAGGCGTCGTCGCGGGGCAGGGTCGGGCGAAGAGCCCGCACAGGTAGTGATACGGGTCCTCGGCGTCGGCGAGCAGAGCCGCCAGCATCAGATGCTGGAGCAGGTTGCCGCGCCGCACGTCCAGCACGTAGGCCCAGCTCGGACGCAGCCGCGCGATGTAGCTGAAGTTCTGCTCGGGGCCGACGCCGACGTAGACGCCACCCTTGCGGCCGAGCATGTGCAGCTCGTCCGCCACCTGCAGGTAGGACGTCTCGTTCGAGACCAGGTTGTCGGTGTCGAAGCTGCCGGCGGGCTCGGACAGCTCGCGTGACAGCAGGGCGACCGCGACCGCGCGCGGCGCCGGCCGTTCCCCGAGAGGCGCGCCCGAGCAGCCGCCGCCGAGCGCGCAGGCGGCGACCGACACGGCGAGGCCGAGCCGGGCTGCCAAGCGCATGGGACGCATGATAGCCGCGTACAATCCGCCCATGAACAGCCTTTCGCGCCGGAGCGCCGTCCCCTGTTTGCTCGCTCTCGTGCTGGCCGCCTGCGGCGGAGGCGCGCCCGCGCCGGCCGCCTCGCCCGCGCCGGCCCAGGGAGGGCTCGGCGAGCAGGTCGGCGACGCCGGCGCCGACACCAGGCTGATGCACGAGGCGAATGCCGCCGCGGGCAGCGTCGTGCGCGCGGCCGGAGACTGCGACGCGGTCAAGCAGGCTCTGCCCGACGCCAGCGTCCGCCTCGACGAGATCGCCGGCAAGCTGCGCACCGCCACGGCCCGCACCGCGCTCGAGAGCCTGCGCCAGCAGCTGCGCAAGGTCGCCGAGGCCTGCCCGTAAGCGCGCACGCCCGCGGCGGCGCGCGATTGACACCGCCTCGGGCCGGTCGCTACAGTCCCTCGCAACTCGATCCCTCGGTCCCTCGGAGGCGTGACACCATCATGAAGATGCGGCTCGTCGGCTTCCTGCTGGCCGGCCTGCTCGCCGCAGCGCCGGCGCTCGCGCAGTCCGTCCAGAACATCGTGCTGCGCAACTCGTTCAGCCCGACGGGCGCGGGCGCGCGCGGCCAGGGCATGGGCGGGGCCTTCATCGGGGTGGCCGACGACGGCACCGCGGCCTCGTTCAACCCGGCGGGCCTGGCCCAGCTCCGGCGCAGCGAGATCGCCGCCGTGGGCTTCTGGGACGAGCTCACCACCACCCGCAGCGGGGGCACGGGGCAGCTGCGCGAGACCTCGCGCCACGAGGCGCCCGACTTCTTCGGCCTCGCCGTGCCCTTCACGGTCGCCGAGCGCAACCTCACCGTCCAGCTCTCGTATCAGCGCGCGGTCGACCTGTTCGGCAAGGGCAGCGCCTCGACGCGCGACACCATCCCTTTCCGCGACCTGCTGATCCCGCTGCCCGGCAACGCCGACGTGCGCGGCGAGATCGCGCCGCAGCAGAGCGGCGCTTTCCGCACGTTCTCGCTCTCGGGGGCCTACCAGCTGACGCCGCGCCTGTCCTTCGGCCTCTCCTTCAACTACTGGTTCGCGGACTGGACCGCCGAGGGCCGGACCGTCTTCGCGATCCTGACCTCGACGACACCGCCGGTGCTGATCCGCGCCGACACGCGGGCCTTCGAGCAGAAGCAGAGCCTGCACGGCGTGAGCGTGAACTCGGGCCTGCTGCTCAAGTACTCGTGGCTGAGCCTGGGCGGCGTGCTGCGCCTGCCCTTCAGCGGGCGCTACGAGCTCGAGGAGACGGGCAGCTCCACCGCGGCCGTGGCCGGCCGCGCCACCACGACGGTGCCGGTCTCGACCTACGCCACCACCAAGCTCGACTGGCCGATGACCGGCGGCGTCGGCATCGCGCTGCGCCCGCTGCCCGGGCTGACGCTCGCCGGCGACGCCGCCAAGTCGTACTGGTCGCGCGCGACGCTGCGCGACCTGCCCGACGGCGCGCTGCTGACGCCCGCGCCCGAGGCCGTCGACGGGGTCGAGCCGACGCCGAGCTACAACGACCGCAACTTCTTCGACCTGAACCCCGCCTCGGTGACCCTCACCTCCGACACCAAGCAGCTGCGCGCCGGCGTCGAGTACCTGCTCACGGTCCCGAAAGTCGTGATCCCGCTGCGCGGCGGCGTCTTCCGGGACGAGTCGCCCGTGCGCGACCTGTCGAACGACCGCGCCCGGCGCATCGAGGGCTGGACCGTCGGCAGCGGACTCAACTTCTCGCGTTTCGTGCTCGACGTCGCCTTCGAGCGGCGGACCGCCGAGGCCGTCGTCGGCCTGCAGATCCGGCGCGGCCAGGGCGCCTCGGCCTCCAACACGGAGAAGGTGCGCGAGGACCGCATCGTCGCCTCGCTGATCCTGCGGCTCGGCGCGGACGATCCGATCAAGCGCGGGCTCAAGAAGCTGTTCGTGGGCGGCGAGCAGAAGCCGGAGAACTAGCGCCCCGCGCATGCTCCTCGCCCGCCGCCTGACCGCGCTCTGCTTCGCGCTCGCGCTGCTGTGCGCCGCGCCGCGCGCGGCGGCGCAGGAGTGGTTCGACGCCTACGAGCGCGGCGTGCGCGCGCTGCGCGAGGGCCGCGGCGTGCAGGCCGTGCTGCTGCTCGAGCGGGCCGCGAGGCTGCGGCCGGAGCCCGGCAGCAACGTCATCACGTACGGCACCAACCGCATCGAGCGCTACCACCCCTACCTGCGGCTGGCCGAGGCGTTCCTGCTGGTGGGGGACCTGCCGTCGGCGCGCGAGGCCCTGCGCAGCTCCGAGCTGCGCGGCAAGGAGCCGGCGCCCGAGCGCGCGGCGCTCGCGCAGAAGCTCGAGGACCGCGAGCGGCAGGCGCGGGTGGCGCAGGCGACCCCGGCGCCGCCCGCGACGGCGACACCCGTGGCGGCCCGCGCGTCGCCGTCCCCGGCGGTCGCCGCGCCGTCCCTCGCCGCGGCCGCCGTTCAGGCGTCGCCGGACGGGGTTGCTGCCGGACCCGCGCCGCCCACGCCGGCGAGCCCGCCCGCGAGGCCGACTCGCTCGCCCGCAGCCACGCCGCTCGCGGCTTCCACAAGCGGAGCCTCAGGCGTCGCGGCGCCGCGCCTCGCCCGCGCTTCGCCGACGGCGCGGCCAACCGCCGCGCCGGCCGTGCCCTCCGTCGCGGCGTCTGCCGTGCCTTCCGCGGGCCCGAGCCCCGCGCCGTCTGCGGCAGCCGAGGCGGCGGGCCCGGCGCGCGGCACGCTGATCCTCTTCTCGAGCCCTCCGGGCGCGGCCGCCTACCTCGACGACGAGTTCCTGGGCAGCACCGACCCGGGCAGCGGCCGGCTGGTGCGCAGCGGAGTCGCCAGCGGAGCCCACCGGCTGCGCCTGGCTCTCGCCGGACGCCAGGACGCGCAGCAGGACGTCACGATCGTCGCCGATACCCCGACCAGCGTGCGTGTCGAGCTGCCGCAGGCCGAGCGCCGCCTGCCGCCCGCGACATTCGCCGGCCTGCTCGCCGCGGCGGTGGCGCTCGCCGGGCTCGGGCTCTACCTGAGGAAGAGCCGGGCACGCCCTGCCGGCGCGGCCGACGCCACGCTCACGCGGGTGGCGGCGAGACCGGAACGCACGCCGTCGCCGCCGGAGTCGCGCACGCCCGGCCGCCAGCCGGCCACCGTGGGCGGCCCGCGAACGCCGACCCGGGTCCAGGCGGGCGGCCGGCCCGACGAGGCCCCGACCACCGCCACGCCGCTGCCGGTGCGGCCCTCGGGCGAGACGTTCGGCCCCTACCTGCTCGCCGAGCCGCTCGGCCGCGGCGGCATGGCGACCGTGCACCGCGCGCTGCGCAACGCCGAGGAGGTCGCGCTCAAGCGCCCGCTGAAGGGCTTCACCGAGGACCCCGAGTTCCTGGAACGCTTCCTGCGCGAGGCCGAGATCGGCCGCACGCTGCACCACCCGAACATCATCCGCATCTTCGAGCGGGGCGAGGTGGAGGGCACGCCCTACTTCACCATGGAGCTGGTGCGCGGCGAGACGCTGCAGGCGCGCCTGCGCCGCGACGGCGCCTTCGAGCCGCGCACGGCGGCGCTCCTGGTGTCCCAGGTGGCCGAGGCGCTCGACTACGCGCACCTGAAGGGCGTGATCCACCGCGATCTCAAGCCGTCGAACATCATGCTGCTCGCAGACGGCGGCGTGAAGGTGATGGACTACGGCATCGCGCGGGCGCGCCGCTTCGACGGCCTGACGGTCACCGGTTCGTTCCTCGGCACGCCCGACTACGTCGCGCCCGAGACCGCGGAGGGCCGCGGCACCGACGCCCGCTCCGATCTCTACTCGCTGGGCGTCGTCTTCTACGAGCTGCTGACGGGCCAGAAGCCGTTCGTGGGCAACACCCCGTTCGAGACGCTGCGCAAGCACTGCAGCGAGGAGCCGACGCCGCCCTCGGCGATCGCGCACGGCTGTCCTCGCGCGGTCGAGGCGATCGTGCTGAAGCTGCTGCGCAAGGACGCCGACCAGCGCTACCCGAGCGCGGAAGAGCTGCTGATCGAGCTGCGCGAGTACATCAACCGGGCCGGCTGAGATCACTCCTCTCCGGAGCCCTCGCCTGCATCATCGACCCCCCACCCCTAACCCCTCCCCACATACGGGGGAGGGGAAATCACTCGCGGGTCGCGCCGCGACCTGACGGGGCGTCGCGACCCGCTGCGTCTGCGAGCGGTGACCCACGCCGCCGCCGGGAACTCCTGGGCGCTCGTCTGCGTATATAGCAGTGTGATATCATTTCGGTATCATCGCGGAGGTGGGGCATGGTGAGGGAGAGGATTCGCTCGGCGATCTCGGGTTGGGCGGCGCTCGCGGTCTTGCTGCCGCTGCTGATCGGTTCGGTCTACCAGTTCGTGCAGGCGGCGCGCGCCGACGACGGCTGGGCCGGCGCGTTCTGGGGCGTGACGGCGCTGGTGGTGATGGTGTGCCTGACGGGGCTGTTCGTGGTGAACCCCAACGAGGCGCGGGTACTGCAGCTCTTCGGCGACTACGCGGGCACCGTGCGCGAGGCCGGCCTGCGCTGGGCGAACCCGTTCTTCAGCAAGCGCCACGTCTCGCAGCGGGTGCGCAACTTCGAGAGCTCGCGCATGAAGGTCAACGACGCCGACGGCAACCCGATCGAGATCGCGGCGGTCGTGGTCTGGAAGGTGGTCGACACCGCCGAGGCCATGTTCGAGGTGGACGACTACCAGAACTACGTCAAGGTCCAGACCGAGGCCGCGGTGCGCACGCTGGCGACGCGCTACTCGTACGACTCGCATCACGAGGGCGAGGTCTCGCTGCGGGGCTCGACCGCCGCCGTGGCGGGCGACCTCAAGTCGGAGGTCCAGGAGCGGCTCCAGAAGGCGGGCGTGCAGGTGATCGAGGCGCGCCTCAGCCACCTCGCCTACGCCCCGGAGATCGCCTCGGCGATGCTGCGCCGCCAGCAGGCCTCCGCGATCATCGCCGCGCGCCAGAAGATCGTCGAGGGCGCGGTCGGCATGGTGGAGATGGCGCTCGAGATGCTGGCCAAGAGCACCCAGGTGCGGCTCGACGAGGAGCGCAAGGCCGCGATGGTCAGCAACCTGCTCGTGGTGCTCTGCGCCGACCGCGAGGCGCAGCCCGTGGTCAACACCGGCACGCTCTACCAGTAGGCGGACGTGGCCGAGCGCAAGCCCTTCCTGCTCCGCATCGACCCGGCCGTCCTCGAGGCGCTCCAGCGCTGGGCGAACGACGACCTGCGCAGCCTGAACGCGCAGATCGAGTTCCTGCTGCGCCGGGCGCTCGCCGAGGGCGGCCGGGCGCCGCGCGGGGAGCCGCGGAGGCCGCGCTAGCGGCGCCGGCCTAGCGGCGCGCCAGCTTCAGGCGCTGCACCGGGATCGCCGCTCTCTCGTACGTGACGATGCGGTGCGGCACCACCCGCCGCAGCAGGGTGCGGCCGAGCGCGGCCGCCGCCGAGGGCGTCAGCAGCGCCTCGCCCGGCTGCGCCAGGTCCTCGCCGATCTTGGAGGCGAGGCTCACCTCCAGCCCGAACAGGTCGTGCTCGAGGTCGAGCACGTCGCCGTAGCCGATGCCGTAGCTGAAGCGGAGCCGCTCGTTGTCGGGCCTCCCGCGGTTGCCCTTCGCGAGCGCCGCGTCGATCTGCAGCACGGCGCGGCAGGCCGCGTCGGCCGAGTCGAAGCGCAGCAGGAAGCTGTCGCCCTCGAACTTGACGATCTCGCCGCCCCCGGCGCCCACCGCCTTCTCGATCTCCGGCATCAGCCGCTCGAACAGCATCAGGCAGTGCAGCGGGCCGTCACGGGCGGTGCGCAGCGTGGAGTCGGCGGTGTCGGTGAAGACGACCGCGCGGCGCCGGAACAGCTCGGCGAACACCGCGCAGTCGAGCTTCGCGCGCTGGCTCGCCCGCGCGCGGGCGCGCTCGCGCAGGAAGCGGACCAGCCGCCGCGTGCGCGCGCCGCCGTGCCTCAGAAGGTGCATGCCGCCCCCCGCTACTGGAACTCGATCCTCACGACGCGCCGCTCGGCCTCGCTCGGGCACTCGACCAGGGCCGTGAAGGCGAGCAGGCAGAGCTGGCGCTGGTTGCCGGTCGCCGTGGTGCCGCGCAGCTCCAGCACCCGCGCCAGGAACTGCTGCGGCTTGACCCCCGGCTCGAGCAGGCGCTCGCGCGCGGGCGGCTCGAGTTTCGGCTGCTGGCGCGCGCCGTCGCCCGCCTGCAGCGTGACCGCGGCCGGCAGCTGGACCTCGACGGGCTCGCCGCCCGCTTCGCGCTGGCGCCGCGCCGGCGCGTAGCTGATCGCCAGCGTCGCGCCCGCCAGCGGATACGACTTCTTGCCGAGGATCAGCTCGCGCGCCTCGCGCGTGGCCAGCGGCGCCTGCAGCAGCGGCGTGCCGGAGCGGGCGGCCTGGTACTCGTAGACGAGCGTCCAGCCGGAGAACAGCAGCGTGGAGCCGTCGGCCATCTGCACGATGGCGCTGCCTTCCTGGGCCCGGGCCGGCCCCGCGCAAGCGAGGGCCAGCGAGCCGGCGAGCAACCAGCGTTTCATGCGGAGGACGCTATCATGCCGCGTGGCCTCGAGCGCAGGCGTCCCCCCCCGGCCGGCGCTGGTCCGTGCGATCGGGCGCTACGACCTGCTCGCCGCCGTCGTCAACGGCGTCATCGGCAGCGCCATCTTCGGCATGCCCGCGCGCGTCGCCGAGCTGACCGGCGTCCGCTCGCCCTTCGCCTACCTGCTGGCCGGGCTCGGCGTGATGACGATCGTGCTCTGCTTCGCCGAGGTCGCCAGCCGCTTCCGCGACCCCGGCGGGCCCTACCTCTACGCCCGCGAGGCGTTCGGGCCGCTGGTCGGCTTCCAGGCCGGCTGGCTCACGTTCTGGATCCGGGTCACCGCGGTGGCCGCCAACCTGAACGTGATGGCCGACTACCTGGCGGCCTCGCTGCCGGCGGCCGGCACGGGACCTGCGCGCGCGCTGGTGATGGCCGGTGTGCTCGGGGCGCTCACCGCGATCAACGTCGCGGGCGTGCGCCAGGCGACCTGGGGCGTCAACCTGCTCACGGTCGCCAAGCTGCTGCCGCTCGCCCTGCTGATCGCGATCGGCCTGCCCCAGGTCTCGCGCCAGGTGCTCGCCACCCAGACGGCGGCGCAGCCGGATTGGATCCAGGCCGTGCTGCTGCTGATCTACGCCTACGGCGGCTTCGAAGCGCCGCTGATCCCGGCCGGCGAGACGCGCGAGCCGCGCAAGGACACGGCCTTCGCGCTGCTGGGCGCGCTCGCCGTGATCGCCGTCGTCTACATGTCGGTGCAGCTCGTGGTGGTGGGTGTCGTGCCCGCGGCGCGCGAGGCGAAGGCCCCGGTGGCGGTCGCCTTCGAGGCGCTGCTCGGCACGCCCGGCCTGCGGCTCGCCAGCGCGGCGGCCATCGTCTCGATCGTCGGCTGGGCGCTCGGCTCGGTGCTGCAGTCGCCGCGGGTGCTGTTCTCGATGGCCGAGCGCGGTGAGCTGCCCGCGCTGCTGGCGCGGGTCCACCCGCGTTTCCACACGCCCGACGCCGCGATCCTGACCTACGCGGGGCTCGCGGGGCTGCTCGCCCTCGGCGGCAGCTTCGAAGCCAACGCGACGCTCTCCGCGATCGTGCGCCTGGTGACCTACGGCCTGACCTGCCTGGCGCTGCCGGTGTTCCGCCGGCGCGGGGGGGAGCCGCCCGGCTTCCTGCTGCGCGGGGCGGGGCTGGTGGTGCCGCTGGCCCTCGGTTTCTGCGTCTTCATGCTGGCCACCCGCACCGACCGCCAGGCCTGGGTGCTGCTGGCGATCGTGGCCGTCGGCTTCGCGCTGCGCGCCGCCTCGCGCCGGCGGGCCGCTTGATTCCCGCGCGCGCGGCGGGAGAATGACGCGCCTCATGATTCCAACCTTCCGCGAGGTCGAGGACAGGGTCGGCGAGGTGCTGCTGAAGCACGGCGGCCTCGGCGGCATCCTGGTGGACCTCGCTCCGCTCGCGAGCATCGAGCGCAAGTTCGGCGGCGCCATCTACCGCTCGCTGCGCGCCCAGATCGAGCCGGTGATCGCGGAGACTCGCTCCGAGTTCCGCGACGGCGACCTGCTGGTGCGCGACGAGCGCGACGGCGACCGCTTCTTCGTGTTCGTGATGCTGGGCGACCGGCGCCAGCCCGAGCGCGCCTTCCAGGTGGCCGACCTGAAGAAGCTCGCGCTGCGGCTCGAGGAGTCGCTCTCGCCTCGCATCGCGCGGCTGGCGACGCCCTACATGCGCGAGATGCCGTCGCTGCCGGTGGGCCACGGGATGGTGATCTACAGCCCGCTGGAGAGCGCCGAGCGCCAGATCCTGCGGCTGATCGACGAGACCCAGGCGACCGCCAGCATGCGGCTGGCGAAGCGCGCCCGTGACGAGCGCGAGACGATCAGCGAGCTGGTCTTCAACTGGGAGCAGACGCTGTGGGCGGCCTTCCAGCCGATCGTCGAGATGGAGAGCCGGCAGCCGATGGCCCACGAGGCGCTCGGACGCGGCCCGCGCGGCACCGAGCTGCAGTCGCCGATGGCGCTGTTCGGCATGGCCGAGCGCCACGGCCTGGGAGACGAGCTGGAGCGGGCCTTCCGCCGCCGCGCGTTCCGCGACTGGGTCGCCTTCGGCGCCCCCAGCCGGCTCTTCGTGAACACGGTGCCCTCCACGGTGCGCGACGAGAGCTTCCTCGGCCGCGGCCTGCTCGACTACCTCGGACCCACGCTGTCGCCGCGCAACATCACGCTGGAGCTGACCGAGCGCGAGGCGATCGACAACCTGTCGCTCTACCGCGACGGGCTGCACGCCTTCATCGAGATGGGCTTCAGCTTCGCGATCGACGACCTGGGCGCCGGCTACTCCGGGCTGGAGACGGTCGCCACGCTGGGCGCCAGCTACCTGAAGATCGACATGGGGCTGATCCGCAACCTGCACCAGCGCAAGGTCAACCAGCAGGTCGTCAAGGCGATCGTGGACATGGGGCAGGGGGTCGGCGCCGTCGTGATCGCCGAGGGCATCCAGACCGCGGACGAGGCGAAGGCGGTCGGCGACCTCGGCGTCCGCTACGGCCAGGGCTACTACTTCGCCCGCCCGATCGATCCCGCCGCCGCTCGCGCGCCGGCGCCGCCACGGAGCTGAGGCAAGGGAATGGTCGAGCTCAACCAGCGCGACCGGGTCATCCGCATCAAGCTCGTGTACTACGGGCCGCCCGTCGGCGGCAAGACGACCAACCTGCGCGTGCTGCACCAGCGCGCCGCGGGCAGCCGGCGCGGCGAGCTGATCTCGGTGAACTCGGCCCAGGACCGCACGATCCTGTTCGACTTCATGCCGCTGAAGACCTCGGGCTTCCGCGGCTTCGACGTGCGGCTGCAGCTGGTGGCCGTGCCCGGCCAGGTGGTGTACGGCGCCAGCCGCCGCGTGGCGCTGAAGGCCACGGACGGCGTCGTCTTCGTGGCCAACTCCGCGCTCGACCGCTTCGAGGAGAACCTGCAGAGCTTCGCCGAGATGCAGCAGTACCTGCAGGCCAACTCGATCGATCCCGCGCGCATCCCGCTGGTGCTGCAGTACAACAAGCGCGACCTGCCGGAGGTGCTGCCGATCGAGAGCCTCGAGACGGGGCTCAACAAGCGCAAGGTGCCCGCGATCCCCGCGGTCGCCCCGCAGGGCGAGGGCGTCCTCGAGACCTTCTCGGCGATCCTGCGCGCCACGATCGAGGACCTCTCGACGCGCTTCCGCACGATCTCGCTCGAGAAGGGGCAGACGCCGGAGGAGTGGGTGGCGCAGACGGTGCAGGGCCTGTTCGGGCGCCCGAGCCTGGCGGAGGCCGCACCCGCGGCCGAGCACCGCACGCTGCGCATCGCGATGGCCGAGGACGCCCCGCGGCTGCCGCTGACGGCCGCGCAGCACGCGAAGATGCAGGAGTCGCTGGCCGAGTCCTACGCCGAGGCCTCGGCCGAGCTGAGCGCGTCCGCCGCCGAGTTCCGCGACGAGCGCGACCTCGCCCGCCGCCGCCTCGACCAGCTGCGCCGTGCGCTCGAGGCCGGCGACGCGATCGCCGAGGGCCGCGAGGCCGAAAAGGGGTTGCGCGCCGCGCTCGACTGCCTGGCCGAGGCCGGCTCCGCCGAGTACGTGTCGCTGCTGCTGCCCGGCCACGGCTCGGTCACCTTCCGCGCCGTGCCGCGGCCGCCGCTGGTGAGCGACCCGCTGCTCGGCAGTCCCGACGGCCTGGGGCTGCTCGCGAGCCTGCGCGACGACACCGAGCCGCAGCTGGTGACGGCCGAGGAGCGGCCCGAGCTCGAGCGCGTGCTCGAGGGCGCCGGCTTCGGCTCGGTCGCGGTCGTGCCGCTGCGCGCCCCGCAGCGCCTGCTCGGATTCGTGGCGCTCTACTACCCGTTCGACGCGGCGCTGCCGGGCGAAGCGGACTTCGCCCAGATCGGCCTGCTCGGCCGTGCGCTGCGCGCCGCCCTGGAGCTGGTGATCGCCCGCCGCGCTCAGCGTCCGTGAGTCTGGGGGGTGCTGCGCCGCACCCCCCAGACCCCCCGCTCGCTCCGCCGAGGTGAACTCGGCTGCGCTCGCAGCCCGTAGCCGCGGCGCCACCCCAGGCGGCGGTGGCTGTATAGCCCGAACCGGATCGCCGCTCGCAGACGCAGCGAGTCGGCTGCGGCGAGGGTCAGTCCGCTTCCCGCCTGAGGTGTTCCATGAACAGGCGTTCCAGGCGGCGCATGTCGCCGTCGACGGTGAGGCTGGTGATCTCGCCGAGGGTGTTCAGCATCGCCAGCGCGTTCAGGCTGGCGTCGCCGACGCCGACGGCCTGCAGACGGCGTACGAACGCGGAGTTGGTCAGCCGGCAGCCCTCGAGGAAGCTCACCAGGTCCTTCAGCTCCCAGTCCGGCCGCAGCCCGCGGCGCATGCGGAAGTACTGCGCCAGCAGGTACATCGAGATCGTGCGGTAGGTGGATTCCTCGGGGCTCATGAAGGGCAGGTGGGTGTCCACCATCGGCCGCAGCTTGTCGAGCACCGGGCAGCCGCTCGTCACCATGAAGACGCCGATCAGCGAGGAGAGAGCCTGCTGCATCGAGGTGCGCTTCGAGTAGCGGCGCTCCTGATACTCGACCTCGACGTCCACCTCCGCGAAGGACTGCGCGTCCTTGAAGCTCTCCACCACTTCCGTCAGGTTCGCGGCGATCGGGCAGCGCGGGTGCTGGCTCGCCTGCAGCGGGCAGTTCGGGCACTTCATGAACTCGAGAGCGGTCCACTCGGGATAGCTCTCTCTCTCGCGGCGGCGCGCCGACAGCGTGTTCTCGGAGAGCTCGACCACGAACTCGAGCGGCTCCGCGCCGGGGGGGCCGAAGCGGTAGACGAGCCGCTTCGTCTCCCCAGCCTCGTTCACTCCGGCCTCCAGGCCGAGGCCGCCGCCGCGTCCAGGATCCCGTAACCGAGCAGGACGTCGGGCGGCCGCGGCCCGCGCGCCGTCTCGCGCAGCGCGCGCAGCAGCTCGGCGAGCGTGCGGCCGGGGTTCTCCTCGACGAGGAGCGCCGCCGCCCCGGCGGTCAGCGGGCAGGAGAACGAGGTGCCGTTCGCCTGCCGATACTCGGCAGGGCCCGTCGAGCTCGCCACCTTCACGCCGACGCCGGGCGCCGCCAGGTCGGGCTTGATGCGGCCGTCCGCCGTGGGGCCGACGGAGCTGAACCCCGCGCGCGCGCCGCTCATGTCCACGGCGCCCACCGCGAGCACGCGCGGTCCGTCCGCCGGCGCGTTCAGCGTGTTGCGATCGGCCGCCCAGCCGCCGTTGCCGGCGGAGCTGACCACCAGCAGGCCGCGCTCGGCGGCCGCCTCGGCGGCCAGCGTCGTCACGGCGACGGCGCCGTTCAGGTCGGACGGCAGGTAGCTCGGGAAGCCGGGATCGAAGGTCAGGTAGCCGAGCGAGCTCGACACCACGTCGGCGCCCTGTGCCTCGGCCCACTCGATGGCCGCCGCCCAGTGGTCCTCCTCGATCGGCGCCTCGCGCGTCGAGTCCTCGGTCTTGGCGAGCAGGAAGCTCGCGCCGAAGGCCGGTCCCACCAGCTCGCCGGGCCGGTCGCCGGCGAGCGCCGACAGCGTCGCCGTGCCGTGGCTGCCGTCGCCGCGGTCCGTGCCGTCGCCGACGTCCGGGTCGCCGTTGACGAAGTCCCAGGCCGCCGCTACCCGCAGCGGCGCCAGCGCCTCGTGGGCCAGGTTGTCGAAGCCCGAGTCGAGCACCGCCACCACGACGCCGGCGCCGGTCAGGCCGCGGTCGTGGAGCGCCGGCACGCCGATCAGCTCGAGCTGGGGGAGCGCGCCGCCGTAGTCGATGGCGCCGCCCGCCTGACGGCGCGCCCGGGCGCGCGCCCGCGCGGCGTCCTCGCGCAAGGGCCGGCCCGGAGGTTCGGGGGCCCGCGCGAAGCTCCGCAGGACGTCCACGCGCGCCACGAAAGGCAGGGAGGCGAGGGCCCGCAGCGCCGGCTCGCCGGCCTCCACCGAGACCGCGTTCAGCCAGCGCGAGAGGTGTCGCGGGCGCGCGCCGGACGCCTCCACCGCCGCCAGGTAGGCCGGCGAGGGCCCGCGCTCGGCCGCGACGGTCCCCGGCTCACCGCGCAGCGCGCGGCGCGCGAGCGCGCGGGGGGAGACGGCCGCGAGCGGCCCGCGAGAGGTCGCCGGCCCGTGGTCGGCGAAGTAGACCCAGGCCAGGATCGGTTCTCCGCCCGACGCCTCGTCGAGACGGGCCAGCAGGCGCGGCGTCAGCCGCGAGGGCGGCTCGGCAGCACCCGCGGAGGCCAGGCACGCCGCCAGGGCGGCGCCCAGCGCCGCTCGGATCCGGCGTCGAGAGGCGTCGCGGGCCATCGTGTCACTCGAAGTTGAGCGCCTGCACGGGATCCAGGCGCGCGGCGCGCAGGGCCGGGTAGAACGAGCCCACCAGGCCGCCGACGAGCCCGAGCGTCCCCGCGATCAGCGCCCACTCGCGCGTCAGCTTGACGATCTGGGTGGGGAAGGCGGTCACGATCGTGTATTGCAGCGCGAAGGCGAGGCCCACGCCCACCGCGACGCCGACCACGCAGATCAGCACGCTCTCCGCGATCACGAGCTGCACCACCTTGACCTGCGTGGCGCCGATCGCGCGCAGGATCCCGATTTCCCGCGTGCGCTCGATGATCGCCGTGTACATCGCGAGCAGCACCACCAGGAAGGAGACGATCACGGCCATCGTGGTGAGCACCTCCTTGAACTGCCGCAGCCCGATCGTGTTCTCCTCCATCAGCCGCGACACCTGGGCCATCGGCGTGATCTTGTGGCCCTTGAACCTCGCCTCCAGCGCCTGCGCCAGCTCGTCCGCCTTGCGCGAGTCGTGGCCCTTGACCAGGAAGAACGAGGCCTTCTCGGGCGCGCCGATCGCCTCCTGAATGTCCTCGATCCGCGCGTACAGCCGGCCGCCGGCGCCCGAGCGGCAGATGCCGGCCACGGTGAACTCGCGATTCAGCATCGGCAGCACGTCGCCCGGTCTGGTGCCGGTCGACTGCGCCAGGATCGTGTCCATCACCAGGTCGTTCGGCTTCTGCAGCCCGCGCCCGTCGACGATCTGCAGCCCGCCGCCGATGCGCTCGAAGGACGGGTAGTCCACGGCCCACAGGTTGACGGCCTTGGTGTCGCCCTTGATCTTCGAGACGTGCCAGTTCAGCACCGGCGTCGCGTCCTTCACCTCGGGCAGTGCCTTCATCAGGTCGACGTACTTGACCGGCATCACGGCCGAGGTCGCGCCGAGCAGCAGCGAGGCGTCGGGCGGCTGGAACAGCACGTCCGCGCCGACGTTGGCGAGCCGGTCGGCGATGTCGTTCAGCGTCCCGTCGGCGAGGCCCACCAGAACCATCACCATCGCGACCTCCATGGCCACCGCCAGCACCGAGACCGCGGTCCGGGTCTTGCGGTGCATCATGTTGGCAGCAGGCAGGTTGGCCATGAGCGATCAAGGGTAGAACGCGCCCGCCCGCCAGGCAAGCCGCGCGGACGGGCAGGAAAGCACGCTCGCTCGGGCTGATTGGCCGTAGCTGCTGGCTGGGCGGCGCTGGGGTTCACGCCTGCGTGATCGACCCCCCACCCCTAACCCCTCCCCACAGACGGGGGAGGGGGAATCACTCGCGGGTCGCGCCGCGACCTGACGGGGCGTCGCGACCCGCTGCGTCTGCGGGCTACTTCGCGAAGGCGCGGATCAGCACCGGGATCAGCATGATCGCGCCGAAGCGCAGCAGCCGGCCGGCGGTCCCGATCACCAGGAAGCGCGCGAACGGCATGCGGAACATGCCGGCGAGGTAGGGCGTCACCATGAACGGCGGGATGCCCCAGGACGCGCTCGAGAACATCACCACGTCGACGCCTCGTTTCGAGCGGCCGAGGCGCACGCTCCACTCGTCGAACTTCGACTGGTAGCGCCCGAGCGGCAGCTTCATCAGGCCGCGGCCCGCGAGGTAGAAGAGCGCCTTGGCGGCCATCTGGCCGGCCGACGCCGAGGCCACCACCGCCGGCAGCCGCTCCATCCTGGTGAAGGCGGCGGCCGCCAGCAGGAAGATCTCGATGTTGATCGGCGGGAAGACGCCGCTGACGAAGGCCACCACGAAGCTCGCGAAGACCAGGCCGAAGCGGTCGACGACCTCGTGCTCGAAGGCCCCCACGCCGGCCGGCTATCTGCTGCCGGGCATGCCCGGCACGATTCCGTGCTCGGCCTTCAGGCGCTCGAGGGCCGCGATGCGGACGGGGCGCCGCACGTCGTGGTCGATCGGGCGGTAGCCGGCGCCGTGCTCGACCAGCTTGTTGCGCGCCATCAGCCGGTCGCGGTCGATGATCAGCTCCTCGCGCGTGGTGCCGACGAGGTCGTTCTCGCGGCTCATGATGATCGCCTCTTCGGGGCAGGCGTCGACGCAGAACCCGCAGTACACGCAGCGCAGCAGGTCGATCTCGAAGCGGGTGGGGTACTTCTCGATCGTCTTCTCGGGCCGCTCGCCGGCCTCGATGTAGATGCACTCGGCCGGGCAGGCGGTCGCGCACATGTAGCAGGCGACGCACTTGGGCGTGCCGTCCATGCGCTCGGTCAGGATGTGGATGCCGCGGTAGCGCGCCGACAGCGTGCGCTTCTGCTCGGGGTACTGGATCGTCGCGGCGCCGCGGCGGAACAGCACGTTCAGCATGTTCAGCAGCGTCAGCCACATCCCGTACAGGATCGGCACGACGCCCGGCTTCGTGTCGCGGTCGACCGTGATCACTCGCGTCGCCATCGTCTGACCTCAGGCCCTCGCGCCGGCGGGCTCGGGCTCGGCGGCGAGCGCCACGCCCTGCGAGCCGATCTTCTTGTAGTCGAGGCCGGCGTAGCCCGGCGCCTCGGCCGCGAGCAGGCGGAAGAAATCGCGCGCGTTGGCCGCGGGCAGCGGCTTGCCCAGCCCGCGCAGCAGGGCGCCCGCGATCTCGAAGCGCGGCTGCGCGTCGCCCTGCGCCGCGAAGGCGCGCCGGAAGCGCTGCACCCGGCGCTGGTAGTTGGTGAAGGTGCCCTCGTACTCGGCGAACGCGGCCGCCGGCAGCACCGCGTCGGCCTGCTCCAGCTCGGGCCCCTCGTGCGTCGCCATCACCGTGACGAACTCGACCTTGGCGATCGCATCCGCCGCCTCGGGCAGCTTCAGCAGCTCCGGCCCCTGCAGCACCAGCGCCTTCACGGCGCCCTTGCGGCAGGCGTCGAGGAGCGCCGCGACTCCGTCCCTGCCGAGGCCGAGGTCGAGGCAGCCCTGCGTGTTCGGGTTGTGGTCGGCGCGGCGCAGCACCTCGTCCTCGCGCACGCGGAGCCTGTCCTGCGGGTTGCCGACGCGGAAGTCGAGCTTGCCGCCGGCCGCCTCGGCCAGCTTGCGGAAGGCGAACAGGTCCTCGTTCGAAGCCTGCGGCGAGGCCACGAACGCGGTGGCCGTGCCCGCGTCGCGCAGGCGCTCCGAGACGGCGCCGACGGCGGGGTCGAGCGCCATCTTGGTCCACTCGCCGTTCTTGAGGCGGGCGGAGCCGAGGCGCGAGGACGACAGCTCGCGGTACAGGCCGCGGCCGATGTCGCACAGCCACGACTTGTTCACCTCCGCGTTGCGGCGCGCGCGGAAGCGCTGCGCCTCGCCGTCGCGGTGGTCGACGTACAGGTTGCAGCCGGTGGAGCAGCCGGGGCAGACCGACTCCGTCTCCTCCAGGAACCAGACCCGCATCTTGAAGCGGAAGTCGCGCGAGAGCAGAGCGCCCACCGGGCAGACGTCGGCCAGGTTGCCCGCGTAACCGTGGGTGATCGGCCGGTTCTCGAAGCTCGCGATCTGGGTGTGGCCGCCGCGGTTCTGGAACTCCAGCAGGTTGGTGCCGGTGACGTGGCTCTCGAAGCGCAGGCAGCGCGAGCACAGCACGCAGCGCTCGGCGTCGAGCACGATCGGGCCCAGGTCCACCACCTTGCGCTTGTTGACCTTCTCCTCGATCTCCACCTTGGCCTCGTAGAGGCCGTACTTCATGTAGTTGTCCTGCAGGTAGCACTCGCCGGCCTGGTCGCAGACGGGGCAGTCGATCGGGTGGTTGCGCAGCAGGAACTCGAGCGCCGTGCGCTGCGCCTCGGTCGCCTTCTCGCTGCTGGTGCGGATGACCATGCCCTCCGAGATCACCGTGTTGCAGGCGATCTGGAGCTTGGGCATCTTCTCGACCTCGATCATGCAGGTGCGGCAGTTGCCGTCCACCGGCAGGTCGGGGTGCCAGCAGAAGTGCTGGATGTGGATGCCGTTGTCGAGCGCCGCCTTCAGCGCGTTCGTCCCGGGGGCGACCTCGATCTCGCGTCCGTCGATGGTGCACTTCGGCATGGCTTACCTGTCCAGCTCCCCGGCGATCACGTTGAGCCCGCCGATGATGGCGATCGCGTCGGCGATCATGCCGCCCTTGCACATGTCCGGGAAGGCGGCGTAGATCGCGAAGCACGGCGGCCGCACCTTGACGCGGTACGGGTGCTTGCGGCCGTCGCTGACCACGTAATAGCCCAGCTCGCCGTTGGCGCCCTCGGTGTAGCCGTACACCTCGCCCGGCGGCGCCAGGATGCCGTCGTAGACGAGCTTGAAGTGGTTCATCAGCGACTCGATGTTCGAGTACACCTCGTGCTTCGGCGGCAGCGCCACCTTGCGGTCGCTCACGATCACGTCGCCCTTCGGCAGCTTCGCGAGCGCCTGCTCGACGATGCGCAGGCTCTGCTGGATCTCCTCCATGCGCACGAGGTAACGGTCGTAGCAGTCGCCCAGCGTGCCGACCGGCACGTCGAAGTCGTACTGCTCGTAGCCCGAGTAGGGCGCGTCCTTGCGCACGTCGACCGCGACGCCCGAGCCGCGCAGGCAGGGCCCGGCCCAGCCCCAGGAGAGCGCGTCCTGCTTCGACATCACGCCGATGTCCTTGAAGCGCCGGGTGAAGATGAGGTTGCGCGTGAGCAGGCCGTCCGCCTGCTTCATCACGTCGCGCACGCTGGCGATCGCGGCCCGGCAACGCGCCTCGAAGTCCTCGGGCACGTCGGCCGCCAGCCCGCCGATGCGCACGTAGGAGACGGTCAGCCGCGCGCCGCAGCAGGCCTCGAGCAGGTCGTAGATCACCTCGCGCGCGCGGAACATCACGAAGAAGGGCGTGATGCCGCCGAGGTCGACCACGTTCGCGCCGATGCAGATGATGTGGTCCATCGCGCGCGAGAACTCCGAGAGGATCACGCGGATCGCCTCGGCCCGCGGCGGCGCCTGGATGCCGAGCAGCTTCTCCACCGCCAGCGCCCAGCCGTGCCCGTTCATGAAGGACGAGCAGTAGTTGAGGCGGTCGGTGTAGGGGATGATCTGCCAGTAGCTCCGGACCTCCGCCATCTTCTCGAAGTTCCGGTGCATGTAGCCGATCTCGGCGTCGGCGTCGACGATCGTCTCGCCGTCGAGCAGGGCCTGCAGCCGGAAGGCCCCGTGCATCGCCGGGTGCGACGGCCCGATGTTGATCACGACGTGCTCGGAGTCTTCCGGCAGCTTCAGCAGCATCGCCTTCGCCTGCTTCAGCACGTGGCGCTGCGCCGTCGGGTAGTCCTTGCGCATCGGGTGGCCCACGAAGTCCTCGTGGGTCAGGATGCGCGACAGGTTCGGGTGGCCCTCGAACACGATGCCGTAGAGGTCCCAGGCCTCGCGCTCGAACCAGTTGGCGCCCTTGTAGACGCCCCACAGCGTCGGCAGCTTGGGCTCGGCCTCGGGCACCGGCACCTTGAGCCGGGCGCGCCGCTTGTGCGTGACCGAGAAGACGTGCAGCACCACCTCGAAGCGGTCGTCGTGGTCGTCGCGATCGAGGTAGTCGACCGCGCACAGATCGACGAACATCTTGTAGTCGAGCTCGGGGTGGTCGCGCAGCAGCCTGGCCGCCTCGACCCAGGCCTTGCGCGACACCGTCACGGCGAGGTCGCCGCGGAACTCCTCGACGCGCAGCAGCTGGTCGCCCAGGCGTTCGCGCAGCACACGCACCGTGGGGTGCGCGGTCCCGGCCGGCGGCGCCGTCGTCTCGAGCGCGCTAGCCATGGTGCCCTCCGCCCCCGTCCTGCTGAGGCAGCACCTTCAGCTCCAGCCTGCCGCGCGGCGGCAGCCCCTGCTTCGCGCGCTCCGCGTCGTCGGCCGCCCAGGCCTGCCGGCGCGCGCGGCGGTCGATCGCGCCGTCGCCGAGAGCGCCCAGCCGGTGCTCGCCCTGCGGCCGCTTCGCCTGCTGCCCGCTCTTGATCCTGTCCTGGATCTTCATCAGAGCCCGCAGCAGCGCCTCGGGCGCGGGCGGGCAGCCCGGCACGTAGACGTCGACCGGGATGATCTCGTCGATGCCCTGCATCGTGTGATAGCTGCGGTAGAAGCCGCCCGAGCTGGCGCACACCCCCATCGAGATGACCCACTTCGGCTCGGGCATCTGGTCGTAGATCATCTTGAGCACGGGGCCCTGCTTGTCCACGATGGTGCCCGCCACGAACATCAGGTCGGCTTGGCGCGGCGAGAAGCGCAGCACCTCGGACCCGAAGCGCGCGATGTCGTAGTGCGAGAACGACACCGCCATGAACTCGATGGCGCAGCAGGCCGTGCCGAACGGCATCGGCCAGATCGAGGACTTGCGGCCCCACTTCACCATGGCGTCCACCGTGGTGGTGATGACGTCGCCGCCGGCGTGGACACCGGGATACGCCGCGGGGTCGACCAGCTTGCCCTTGAAGATGTCCAGGATTCCCATGTAAGGACCTGACTTTCCTACGGTTGCCTGGGGGCCGGCGCGACGGCTACGGGCGCCGGCGAAGAGTGGCGAAGCGCACGAGCGAACCGCCCGGGATGATACCGCAAGGCCCCTCCGTCATCGACCCCCCACCCCTAACCCCTCCCCACATACGGGGGAGGGGGAATCACTCGCGGGTCGCGCCGCGACCTGGCGGGGCGTCGCGACCCGCTGCGTCCGCGAGCGGCGATTGGCCAGAAAGGACACTCGCTCGGGCTGCGTACTGTGGCTGTCGGCAGGGCGGCGCCGGGGTGCACGCCTCCTCGGGACGCTGCGGGGCGCATCGCATTCATAAGGAAGATCAGCAGTCGCGCCCCTCCGCTCGGCTTCGGCGCGAACACTGTGGCACATCCGGTGCGTTGGGATGCGCGCCTCAGACGCCCTCGTCAGCGTGACCCACGCCGCCGCCCCCTCGGCCGAAGCCCCGTGGCCTCCGGCAGCGGCTACGGGCTGCGAGCGCAGCCGAGTTCACCTCGGCGGAGCGAGCGGGGGGGCTTGGGGGGTGCGGCGCAGCACCCCCCAGCTCAAGACGTCGCGCCGCGACCTGGCGGGGCGTCGCGACCCGCTGCGTCCGCGAGCGGCGATTGGCCGGAAAGGACACTCGCTCGGGCTGCGTACTGTGGCTGTCGGCAGGGCGGCGCCGGGGTGCACGCCTCCTCGGGACGCTGCGGGGCGCATCGCATTCATAAGGAAGATCAGCAGTCGCGCCCCTCCGCTCGGCTTCGGCGCGAACACTGTGGCACATCCGGTGCGTTGGGATGCGCGCCTCAGACGCCCTCGTCAGCGTGACCCACGCCGCCGCCCCCTCGGCCGAAGCCCCGTGGCCTCCGGCAGCGGCTACGGGCTGCGAGCGCAGCCGAGTTCACCTCGGCGGAGCGAGCGGGGGGCTTGGGGGGTGCGGCGCAGCACCCCCCAGCTCAAGACGTCGCGCCGCGACCTGACGGGGCGTCGCGACCCGCTGCGTCCGCGAGCGGCGATTGGCCAGAAAGACTCGCGATTGGCTGCTGCCCACAGCTGCCGGCTGGGCGGCGGCGTGTCCGGCCATCGGCTCGTGGGGGGGCGCGGGGCGCGCGTCCCTTGCTGCGGAGCGCGCATGTCTTCAGTGAGGACGGACGTGGGGCCCCCACCCCACGAGGAGTCACGTCACGGAAAGACGGGCAAGCCCTCGGCCGCGGCCGCCGCCTTGAGGCGGTCGTCGTAGACGGCGAAGCTGACGACCTGGTCCAGCTCGCGCCGCAGCCAGACGGCACTGGCCAACTGGATCGCGTCTCCGGCGCGAAGCGGGTGGCGCCTCAGGAGTACTTGCGCTTCCCCCACGACCGGGGCTGAGAGCTCGATCACGCGAACGAACGTGAAGTCGTCCTCGAGCGCGCCCAGGATCCGATCGCGCTCGGCAGCCGAGAAGGCACCTTCACGGCACCGCCGACCGAGGGCCGAACCGATCTCGACGGCGGATAGCCTGGACGTGGCGACCGGCCCTGCCGTGAGCCACTGCCGCACACGGGGGCTGTCCCGCTCGGTCACGTACCGCTTCACGAGCGCGCTCGCGTCGAGATAGCGGATCAGAACCGGTTCTCGCGGTCCTCGACGATCGCCTGCGCGAGCGAGGCTCCCCGGGACCGGATCGCCCGCAGGGGCTTGAGCGAGCGCCGGGAGGGTCGGCTCACCAATCCCTTCGCTTCCAGGAGTGCCAGGCGGCCTCCGAGGCCGTCGTCATCCGGCAAGCCACGCAGCTCCGCCACCGGCTCCCCGCGATCCGTGACCAGGATGCGCTCTCCTTCGCGGACACGACGCAGGTACGTTCCCAGCCGCGTCTTCAGTTCACGCGTTCCCACCGCGGTTGAAGCCTTCATGTGGTCATTGTAACCACTTTCGAGATCGCAGGCCGCTCCCTTCTTGCTCGGGCCCTGGGAGGAGGGCCCGCCGACATACACTCCCCGGGGTGAGGGTTCGGGTCGATGCCGGCGTCGTGACTCGGCTGCTGATCGTGGCGTGCCTGGCGTGCGTGACGGCCAGGGCCCCGGCGCAGGAGCCGCAGCCTTCGGCTGCGCCTTCACCCCCGCCGGCCGGGCCGCCAGCTCCGGCCGTGCCAGCATCCCCGGCGGCCGCCGAGGCTGCGGATGCAGCGGAGCCGGCAGACGGCGTGATCGAGCCGGCGTTCAACCTCGAGGTCGGCAGCCCGCTGAAGCTGTCGGCGAATCTCGGCATCCGGCTGCCGCTCGGGGCTTCCGCTTACGGGCGCGGGCTGCTGCTGCAGGTCCAGCCCGGGCTCGGCGGCGGCTCGCTGAACGTCGGCTACGTGCCGTTGAGCTTCGGCGGCGACGGCATGCAGCTCATCTCAGTCGGCGTGAAGGCGCGGCTGCTCCGCACCTGGGGCTCGCCGTGGGGGACCGAGCCCGACCGCACCTATGCCGGCTTCGAAGCGGGCTTCGCCGTGGGCTTCAAGCTCGCGGTGGGCGTGCTGTGGAAGCTCGACTCCGGCGCCGGCGACGACACGCTGTTCACCTGGACCGTCGGCTTCGGAATGTGAGCGTCCGCCAGCGCGGCGCGAAGGCGGGCGATAATCCACCCGTGGCACGGCGATTGGCGGTCGGTGCGATCGGCGTAGTGCTGGCGGTCGCGGGGGGCGACGGGCCGGCGCTCGCCCGCACGGCCACGACCACGAAGGCCGCGACCACGCAAACCGCAGCCGCGCAAACCGCGGCCACGCAGGCAGCGGCCACCCAGGCCGCAGCCGCACCCGTCGCCGCCACGACCGCCCCAGCCACGGCCACCGCCGACCCGCTGCGCTCCGGGCCGATGGCCGGCTTCAGCGAGCCGCGCGAGGTCCTGCTCTGGGTCCAGACGAGGCAGGCCGCCCGCGTGCGCTTCGTCTACTGGGACGAGGCCGAGCCGCAGACGCGGCACGCGACAGCCGAGACCACGACGCGCGCGCAGGACGCCTTCGTCGCCAAGCTCGTGGCCGACGCCGTCCGCCCCGGCCGCCGCTACCTGTATGAGGTGCACGTCGACGGCGCGAGTGTCGAGCGGCCCCACCCGCTGCGTTTCCAGGCACGCCCGCTGTTCCGCATCTTCCGCGGCGAGGCCCCGCCCGTGCGCTTCGCGCTCGGAAGCTGCTACTACGCGAACGACCCCGGGGACGAGCGAGGCTGGAATCCCGGCGCCGAGGAGCGCATCTTCGACACGATCGCCGACCAGAACCCCGACTTCATGCTCTGGCTGGGCGACAACGTCTACCTGCGCGAACAGGACTGGACGACGCGTACGGGCATGCTCGAGCGCTACACGCAGCAACGCGAGCTGCCCGCGCTGCAGCGCCTGCTCGGCTCGACCCACCACTACGCCACCTGGGACGACCACGACTACGGCCCGAACGACGCCGACCGCAGCTTCCGCGACAAGCACACGGCGCGCGAGGTCTTCTCGCTCTTCTGGGGCAACCAGTCCTACGGCGTCCCCGAGAGCCCGGGCGTCACCACCCGTTTCGCCTGGGGCGACGCCGAGTTCTTCCTGCTCGACAACCGCTGGAACCGCACGCCGAACTGGCGCACGACGGGGGAGCGCCGCATCCTGGGCGAGGCGCAGATCGACTGGCTGCTCGACGCGCTCTCCTCGAGCTACGCGACCTTCAAGTTCGTCGTGATCGGCGGCCAGGTCCTCAACACCCACCGCACCGCCGAGACCTACGCCAACTTCCCGGAGGAGCGCGCCCGTCTGATCCGCCGCATCGGCGAGGAGCGCGTGCGCGGCGTCTTCCTGCTGACCGGCGACCGTCACTTCAGCGAGCTGTCGAAGCTCGAGCGCCCGGGCGCCTATCCTCTTTATGACCTGACCGTCTCGCCGCTCACCGTCTCCCCGAGCAACGGCGAGCGCGAGCCGAACGCCCTGCGCGTCCCGGACAGCTTCGTCGGCGTGCGCAACTTCGGCGTCATCGAGCTGTCGGGCCCCCGCCAGGACCGCCGCCTGACCCTCACGCTGCGCGACTCCACGGGCGCCGTCCGCTTCACGCAGACGATCGCCGCCCGCGACATCACCGATTTCGTCGAGTAGCCCCGCCCGCCCGATCCTCCCCAGCGGGCGTCGATTTCCCGCCCCGTTCGTGCTCCCTGGGAGTACACTGCCTCATCTTCCCCCCATGACGGCCTCCTCCAAGGCCTGACCCGTCCCGGAACTTCCGGGCAGATCCGATGAGTCGTGCCGCCCGCGAAGAGCGGGCGCGCCAAGGAGTGTCAATGAACGCAGGAACACGTGTCTGGATGCTGGCCGGGCTCGCCGTCGTCGCGACGGCGTCCCTGTCGGCTCAGGAAGCCAAGCCCGCCGACGCAGCGCCGGCTCTGTTGCAGATCTACCGGGAAGAGGTGAAGCCCGGCAAGGACGCGGCCCACGAGGCCAACGAAGCCGGCTGGCCCGCCGCGGCCGCCAAGGCCGGCCTGACCTCCCACTACATCGCCATGACGTCGGTGACCGGCCCGAGCGAGGCCTGGTTCGTGACCCCCTACGCCTCGTGGGGGGAGTGGGAGAAGACCATCAAGGCCGGAGAGGCCAGCCCCGGCTACACGGCCGAGACCCAGAAGCTCTGGGCCCAGGACGGCGAGCTGCTCAGCCGGTCGTCGGTGATCGTGGCCAGCTATCGGCCCGGCATGAGCTACCGCACCAGCTCGAACATGGCGCCGAAGCGCTACATGCAGCTTCAGCTGATCCGGGTGAAGCCGGGCCGCGCCGGCGAGTTCGTCGACGGCTGGAGAGAGGTCGTCGCCGCCCACGAGAAGGCGAAGATGGACGAATCCTGGGGCTTCTACCAGGTGATCTCGGGCATGCCGGACGGCACCTTCCTCTACTTCCAGAGCGTGACCTCGTTGGCCGACATCGACAAGGCCGGCCCGATGCACGGCGCCGACGCCTACCGCAACGCCGTCGGCGAAAGCGGCCGCGCCCGCCAGCGCGAGATGCAGCAGGAGGCCGTCGACTGGTCCCAGAACATGCTCTTCGCCTTCAACCCGAAGATGAGCTACGCCCCGAAGGCCTGGGCGGACGCCGACGCCTTCTGGGCCCCGAAGCCCGCGGCTCCCGCGAAGAAGGGCGAGAAGAAGCAGTAGGCCGCAAGCCAGAGTCGTTACGACGGGGGGCTGCGAGGCCCCCCGTCTCTCTTCTCGCCTCCCGCTCCCGCCTCCGCGGACCTTCCGCGTCCCACCCGCCCCCTACAGTTCCAACGGTTTCGTCCCGCCTCTCCCGCGGGAGCCTTCGACGGCCCGCTCTCACCGCGGGCAGAGGGAGTCTTCATGCGTCCTTTGGGTACGGTCGGCGTCCCGTTCTTCGTGCTGACGCCGCCCGAGGATCTCTGGCCGGTCATCCAACCCTGGATGAGGCCGCCCGCAGGCTGGCCGGACATCCCGGACCTCCGGCGTCCGGGCCCTCGTCCTTCACACGAGCGAACCGTTCGACGCCCGCCGCCCTCCGCATCGCTCCCCTCTCCCGCACGCGGTGCAAGCTCGTCCCGAGCCCCGGCCGGTCCTCCCGTGACGGGCGGAGACGAAGCCGCCGCTGCCACAGAGGCGCGCCAGCTGCTCCTGCGCCGCGTTCGCGACACAGTTCGTCAGCGCCACTACAGCCGACGTACCGAGAAGGCCTACCTGGGCTGGATCTCGCGCTTCCTCTGCACGACACGGAATCCGAGAGTCGAGGCTCTCGGCACCCTCGACGTCGCGGCTTTCCTCACGCAGCTCGCCTCCGACGGCAACGTCAGCGCCTCCACCCAGAATCAGGCGTTCAGCGCGCTGCTCTTCCTGTTTCGCGAGGTGCTGAGGGTCGAGCTCAAGGGCCTCGAGCTGGTCGTCCGCGCCAAACGCGCGGTGCGCCTTCCAGTCGTCCTCAGCCGCCACGAGGTCACGGCCATCTTCCAGCACTTTCGCGGCGTCTGCCTGCTGATGGCTTCCCTGATGTATGGCGGCGGCCTGCGCCTTCTCGAGTGCTGCCGACTGCGCATCAAGGACGTGGACTTCGAACGCAACGAGCTGATCGTCCGCGACGGCAAGGGCTTCAAGGACCGCGTGACCGTCCTGCCCGCCCGCCTCGTCAAGCCTCTGAGGCGTCACATCGAGCGCGTCCACCGACAGCACACCCTCGACCTCTCCGGGGGCGCTGGCAGCGTCCCCCTGCCGGACGCTCTCGAGCGCAAGTACCCCGGTGCTGCCTGGGAGTGGACGTGGCAGTGGGTCTTCCCGGCGAACCGTATCCACACGGACTTCTCCACGGGCCAGCGCCACCGCTACCACATCCACGAGTCCGTCCTGCAGCGGGCGTTCAAGCAGGCCCTGAAAGCCGCTGGCGTTCCGAAGGCAGCCAGCTGCCACACCCTTCGGCATTCCTTCGCAACCCACCTGCTGGAGGACGGCTACGACCTGCGCACGATCCAGGAGCTGCTCGGTCACAGCGATGTCAGCACCACGATGATCTACACCCACGTCCTGAACCGAGGAGGCCGGGGCGTGCGGAGCCCGTTGGACGTTGGCGCGTGAGAGCAGCCTGCCCGCGGCGAGGTGGGGGGGCCGCCGTTTCGGCCGCCGAGCAGCTTTTCGAGACTATCCGTATCCGGCCATCTCCCGTGCCCCCAAGGCCAGGCCTCTCGATAACCGTATACTCGAGTGGCAGCCAAGGAGTTCCACCCCCTGGCCCCACACCCAGGTCCGAAGATGCAGGGATATTGGGATTATCCGTATACGTCCACTAAGTGTTCGACTGACCGGAGGCAAGGTCGGCGTGACAGGACGGGCCCACAGCTGGCTAAAGAAAGTTGGCTTCAAACGGACCTGAAACCGCGGGAAGGCGAACTAGCCTTCACGAAGTCGGCCTGTCGATCTGACGCGGTCGACGAAGCCCTCGGTTCGGCCAGCAGGGCTTCGGCGCCCGCTAACGATCGACAGGCCCACCACGTTAGTAGAAGGTAGCCACCTCGCCGGGCTTTGCGTCCGGCTTTCCGGGCGTTCCGGCTCGCAGGCCCGACGAGGGCAAGGCTCAACGTGGCAAGGCGTACAGCCTCGGGGGCTCACGGACCGGCTCTCGAGGAATGGGGCAAGGGGCAGTCGAACGAGCGGATGCAGCTGACGAAGCGCGAGGCAACCACTGTAGGTGGGGCCGCTTCGCGGCCCAGCCTTATTCAGTCGCGCTTCGCAGCTGATCCTTGGTGTTCGACGGACACGTAGAGCAGGCTGCTACAGACATGACTGCTGCGGACATTCGCGTCACGCTGGTGGAGGACCAAGGTGACGGTCTTCTGTTCTTCAGCGATATCTGCCGCATGCTGGAACGTCTGGCAGCACGGGTAGGCTGCGACCTCACGGCCGTGTCGCAGGACGACTCGGGTCACCCCCCGACGCGGGCGTACCGTTGCGGTGGACAGTTGCATCCGCTCCTGAGCAACGAGCTCGGTGGTCATCGTGGCCAGCTCGTTCCTGCCGGTGGCGACGGGAGGGTCATGACGGCCCGAGTCAACGTAGAGGTCTCGACCGTCCCTGGTGCTGACGCAGGCGCAGTCATCAAGACGTACAACTACGTGCAGGCCCGCGTCATCCGACATGCAACTGGCGAACGACTTCCGCTTCCTGAAGTTCTGGCTGGCCGGGAGGCGATGCACTAATGTCCGGTGGGGTGCCGTCGAACAAGGCGTTGCAGCTGACGAAACGCGAATACCCTGTAGGTGGGCCCGCTTCGCGGGCCAGCGTCATTGAGTCGCGTTTCGCAGCTGAACGCCGGTGTTCGACGGACAGAGGCCAACAGACACGGGCATGACCGGCGCGAGGCAGCAGGTTCTCGGGAAGACCGCGGTTCGCGTCGCCGCGGCCTGTGGAACGGCCGCTGGACTGTTGCTGAGCTGGTTTGCCTTTGCGTCGGGCGTACATTCGGACGCGTTTGCTGTTCTCGCGATCACAGCCGCATGTGGCGCCGCAGGCGCCGCAATGCTCGGGACGGCCTGGGTGGCCCTCGCCGTTGCACGGCGCAACCGCGCGTGGGTGGAGCCCCCGTTAGCTCTAAGCCTAGGTCTCCTGATAGGAGTCATACTTGCTTGGGCGGCTGGCGCGCTTCTATGGCGATAGACCAGTTCCGGCCGGAACGACAGACGCAACACCCCGGACAAGCTGCCCTCCGAAACATGAACGTGCCGTCGAACGAGGCGTTGCAGCTGACGAAACGCGAATACCTTGTAGGTGGGCCCGCTTCGCGGGCCAGCGTCATTGAGTCGCGTTTCGCAGCTGAACGCCGGTGTTCGGCCGACCGAAGGCGGGATCCGGCCGGGAGCCCCGGTCTACCGAGGGGCTAGAATCCATGGTCATGGCAAGCAAGTCACCCCGCGATCAGATTCTCGAGGCCCTTCAGGACCTGCCGGCCG
>JBFWVE010000005.1:0-416463 GCA_050246895.1 Vicinamibacteria bacterium
GGCTTCTACAATCCGTACCGGCGCCACTCGGCCATCGGGCAGCTCAGCCCGATCAATTACGAGAGGCAACACGCAGCACTCAACGGAGCAGCATAAGAAACCTGTCCACGGAGTCGGGGCAACTCCAACCTCGTCCGGACCTGACCAATGACCTCAGACCAGACAAAGGCTTCAAGTTCCCTCGAATCGAGCGGGGCCTTGAGGAAGTCGATGTGAAAGTAGAAGGCAGTGGACAGCAGCTCCTTCCCGACGCTCTTCTGATACCGCTTAAGGAAGGTCGTCTTGCCTGCTCCGATGCCTCCCAGAAGAAGGAAGAGGTGACCTTGGGCCGCTGGCTGGTGGACAGCCTGAATCAGGGCGCGCTCGAACCTGCCGCTGTGTCCCTCGCCACTCTTGACCTCCTCGGCGCCTTCGTTGGCAAGGAAGGCGGGTACCGCGTCTGTGATGACGACGTTGAGGTCGTCCGCGACGATGCGCAGGCTGTGGGAGTGGACGTAGCAGGATTGGAGAATCTCCGGCTGGTCTTGCTCCGCAATGTCCTCGAAGAAGCTCTTGATTATGGGGTGAATCTGCGCGTGAAGACGATTGCGCTGGAGGGGTAGATCGGCGTTGAAGAGCTCATCGAGGACACGGCCAAGGCGGCGGTCGATCCGATGGGAGGAGCCGAACTCTGTATCGAGAGCTCCGGAGGCAATTGCGCTGTATGCGAGGAGGTTCCAGAACTCAACGAAGCGCTCTTGGATTGTGTCAAGGCCATGGAAGACCCTGGCGACTCCCTCTCGCCACGGGAGATCTTCCCGGATCGCGCGGAAGGTTATCCACGAATAGCCATTTGTGGCTACTGCGTAGCGACTCCCAACGTTGACGCAATACTCCCAGACTTGATCGATTGCCGCGCGAATCGAAGCGTCTGTGCTCAGCACGCCGTTCAGCTTCAGCGCTCGATGATCGTTTCCTATAGGAAGCGTGAAGGAGGCACCCTCCTTTTTGGCCTCGACGACCACAAACGGCCTGTTGTGGAGTCGAAGCTGGTAGTCCGAGAAACCGCCAGCGCAGCGATCCTCACGGGATAGCTGTTCCTCCGGCCACCCTAGGACCTCCGTCAGGACGCGATCAATCACCTTGGCGCGGGTGTCAGCCTCACTGGCGGCGCCTCGTTGTGCACAGAAAGTGGCGAACTCCTCCGCGATCGTCCGGAGGGCGTCAAGAGCGTCGTCAGGAGTCTTCACGTTTGTACCCGCGGAATGAAAACGGCCCAAATGGTTGCCTACTGTGCCAAATGCTCTCACATTCCGCACCCGCCGCGCCGAGGCCCTAGCAGTCCGGCGGCCTCGTCACGGCGGCTGCATCGCTTCCGCCGCCGTTTGCTACCCGACGACCGCGCCGCCACCTCCTCCAGAGGCCGCCTCCGCCCCGCTCCTTTCGTGAGAGCGGGGCTCGGCGGCCCCGCCAGAGGAGGTGGCGATGACAACGCAGACGACAGCACGGCCCGAACGGCTCGACGCGTACCGCCTGGCCGTCGAGTTCCACCGGCAACTGCCCGAAATCCCCCGGGGCTCTGGCCTCGGTGACCAGCTAGCCCGAGCCAGCGCTTCCGTGGCCCTCAACCTGGCGGAGGGTCTCGGCCGCAGCTCGAACAGAGACCGCGCCCGCTTCTTCGAGATCGCCAAGGCCAGCGCGATGGAATGCCAAGCCGCGCTCGACCTGATCCCAGGAGTGCCCGACGAGGCAAGACGCCTCGTCCGGAGACTCGTTCAGACCACGTCCGGCTTGTGGGCTCGACAGAGCCAACGATCGGCTCGATGAGAGACTCAACGCCGATGAGCGAAGCCGACGTCCTCCTCTGGATCCACCAGTGGGCCAATCCTTGGCTCGACGGTTTTTTTCGCGTTTCGCACGACTTGGGGAGGATGGTTGTGCTGTTGGCGATCGCGGGGGCGGTCGTCGGGTGGCATGCGGGCGAGAAGAGGTGGCGGCGGGCGGGCGCGTGGCTGGTGCTCGCGCTGATGACCGTGGCTCTTCTCCACGGGATGAAGTACCTGATCGCCCGCGACCGGCCGCAGCTCTGGCCGCGGCTCATGGAACAGGGCGGGGAGTCGTTTCCGAGCGGGCATGCCCTCGGGTCGGCGGCGCTGTTCACGCTGGTGGCTTGGGAAGTGAGCCAGCGGCGGCCGAAGCAGCGAGCCGTGTTCTACGCAATCGCCGTGGCCGGAAGCCTGTGGCTCGGGTTCGGGCGGCTGTATCTCGGCGTTCATTGGCCGAGTGATGTCGTCGCCGGGTGGGTGCTCGGGGCCTCCATCGCAGCCGGGGGGATTGCGCTACTGACACGGCTCGATGAGGGCGAACGGCCGGCTCGAGGGACGAGCACGAACGGCTCGAAGGCCGGCTGAGCCGGCTCGAAGATCCGCTAAAGGCCCGGCTCGAACACCCGCTAACGGCCCGGCTCGAAATGGGGGCTGAAGGCCCGGCGCGAGGAGCGGTCTTTTTCGACCGCTTGTCGAATTTCAGTCCTGCCCTTCGTCGTCCGAGTGAAGGCCCGAGGCTTAGAAAAGGAGACTCCCCTTGAGAAAGCTCAGGATCATCGAGCACATCTCGCTGGACGGTGTCATCCAGCATTCCGCCGATGACGGCGATTTCCCCTACAGCGACTGGACGGCGCCCTATCGGAGCCCCGCTGGCCGGGACGCGATGCTCGCCGCGTATGGCGGGAGCGTCGATCTGCTGCTGGGCCGTCGAACCTACGACATCTGGTCGGGCTTCTGGCCAAAGGCGCCGAGCAGTCCGATGGGGGACCGCCTCAATGCGGCGAAGAAGTTCGTCGCGACCCACCGTCCCGAGAGTCTCGAATGGGGCCCGTTCGAGGGCCTTGGACCGGACGTCGTCGAGGGCGTTCGGCGCATCAAGTCGCAGGACGGCCCGGACCTCGTGCTCTCGGGCAGCTCCACGCTGACCTCGACGCTGCTCGAACACGGGCTTGCGGACGAAGTCTTGCTGGCCGTCTATCCCGTCCTGCTGGGCACGGGGAAGTGCTTCTTCGCGGAGAAAACTCCGCCGCGCTCGTTCGAGCTCGTCGGCACGCAGGCCTTTCCGTCCGGGATCATCTTCAGTACGTACAAGGTCGCCGGGGGTTTGAAGGCCGGATAGCTCGAGGGTCGGTTAACGGCCCGGCTCGAGGAACGGCGAGAATCCGCCGCCAGCATGAATGAGAGAGAACGGCGGATCGGGTTCGCGGCCGGCGGCGCGGCCTATGTCATCTGGGGGCTGTTTCCGATCTATGTGAAAGCGCTCGCTTCGGTTCAGCCGATCGAGGTGCTCGCGCACCGGGTGACTTGGGCGGCGATTCTGTTGCTGTTGCTTTCTTGGTGGCGGGGGCTGGGGAGCAGTTTGGTCGCGGCGGTGCGATCGCGGAGGGTGCTGGGGATTCTGGTCGCGACCACCGTCGCGATCGCGATCAATTGGCTCATCTATATCACCGCGGTCATCCGGGGTCATGTGTTGGAGGCGAGTCTCGGCTACTTCATCACTCCGCTCGTCAGCGTTCTGCTCGGAGTCGGGCTGTTGCGCGAGCGGCTCTCGAGGCCGGTCAAGCTGGCGGCGGGGCTGGCGGCCGCCGGGGTGGCGGCGATGGCGTGGAATGCCGGAGGGGTACCGGCGATCTCGCTGGGGCTCGCGCTGTCGTGGGGAATTTATGGGCTCCTGCGCAAGACGGCGCCCGTGGGCGCCGTCGTCGGGCTGACCATCGAGACCCTGCTTCTGCTCCCGGTGTCGGTGGCCTATCTCTTCTGGTCCCGCGCTTCGGGCACGCTCGCGTTCCTGGCGGGGAGCCCGTGGCGGGACGCGCTGCTGCTCGGAATCGGGGCGCTGACGGCCGGGCCGCTGCTGCTCTTCGTCGGCGCCGCGCGCCGGCTGCCGCTGTCGACGCTCGGCTTCCTGCAATACATATCCCCGACGATCCAGTTCCTGCTGGCCGTCTTCCTCTATCGCGAGGCGTTCTCGGCGGCCGTGGCGCTGGCGTTCGCGTTCATCTGGAGCGGGCTCGCGATCCTCGCGGCGCATTCGATCCGGGAGGTTCGGGCGGCGCAGGAGCCCACGTAGGGTTCAGGAGCTTGGAACCCCAACCGCGGCTCGCGCCTCCGCGTCTCAATCCCGAGGCCTAGCCATGCTCGAGAACCTGCGGCGCGATCTGCGTCTGGCTTTTCGGATCTTCGTTCAGAGTCCTGGATTCGCGCTCGCGGCCGTGGCGGCTCTGACGCTGGGGATCGGGGTGAATACCGCGATCTTCTCGGTCGTCAATGCCGTGCTCCTGCGGCCGCTGCCGTTTCCCGAGGCCGATCGGCTCGTCTATTTCATGAGCACTTCGCAGCGGGGGGCGAGCACGGCAGCGTCGCCGGCCAAGTTCGCGCACTTCCGACAGCAGGACGCCGTGATCGAGCAGGTCGCGGCCTTCAATGCCGGGACCGTCAATGACACCGGGGGCGGATTTCCCGAGCAGCTTCGGTCGGCGAGGGTCTCGCGGGAGTTCTTTCCGCTGTTCGGGGCCCCCTTCCGGCTGGGGCGCGGGTTTGCGGCCGAGGAGGACGCGCCCCGGGGACCCCGCGTCGCGATCCTGAGCGAGCGGCTCTGGAAGGATCGTTACGACGGAGCGGCCGACGTGGTCGGCGAAGCGATCTCGCTCGGCGGGGAGCCGTACACGATCGTGGGAGTGCTCGGCGACTTCCATTTCGAGGACCTGGGTTACACCCCTCAGGTCTTCGTACCTTTCCAGCTCGATCCCGAGACGGCGGATCAGGGGCACTATTTCCGCGCCGCGGGACGGCTGAAGGCCGGCGTGACGCTCGAGCAGGCGCGGGCCCGCGTGAAGGCGTCGTGGGCGGCGTGGGTGAGCCGCCATCCGGGCGCGGCCGGCGGTCCCAACAACGGCTTCAGCGTCGAGCGGGTGGGCGACGTGCTGGTGCGGCAGGTTCGCCAGTCGCTGCTCGTGCTCGCGGGCGCCGTCGCCTTCGTGCTTCTGATCGCCTGCGCGAACGTCGCCAACCTGCTGCTGGCGCGGGCGAGCGGGCGGCAGCGGGAGGTGGCGATCCGGCGGGCGCTCGGCGGCTCGAGCGCGCGCATCGTCTCGCAGATGCTGACGGAGAGCGTCGTGCTGTCGCTGGCGGGCGGAGTGCTCGGCCTCCTGTTCGGCAGCCTCGGCATCCGGGCCCTGCTCGCGATCAACACGGCCGACCTGCCGCGGGTGGGCGACGACGGCTCGCTCGTCCCCCTCGACTGGCGGGTTCTCGTCTTCACCCTCGTGACCTCGGTCGGGACCGGGCTCCTGTTCGGCCTGATCCCGGCCCTGCACGGCACGAGGGCCGATCTGGGCTCGACGCTGAAAGAGGGCGGGACCCGTTCTGGCGGCGGCAGCGTGAGGCAGAACAAGACGCGCGCCGCGCTGGTCGTCGCCGAGGTCGCGCTCGCGCTCACGCTGCTGATCGGCTCGGCCCTGCTGATCCGGACGGCGATGGCGCTCGGCCACGTCGATCCGGGCTTCGACGCGAAGCAGGTGCTGACGATGCGAATGGCGCTCACCGGGCCGCGCTTCGCCAGGTCGGAAGGGGTCGAGCAGCTCGTGCGCGACGGCGTCGAGCGGCTGGGCAATGTGCCAGGGGTCGTCGCGGCGAGCGCCACCTGCTGCGTTCCGCTCGAGGGAGGCTACGGGCTGCCGTTCAAGATCGTCGGGCGGCCTTCCGAGGGCCCGTTCCACGGCGGCGGCCAGTGGATGACGATCTCGCCGGGCTATTTCGACGTCTTCCGCATCCCGGTCAAGCGGGGCCGCGCCTTCGAGCGCCGCGACGACGGGGCCGCGCCCGCGGTGGTCGTGATCAACGAGGCGATGGCGCGACAGTATTGGCCGAAGGCCGATCCGCTCGGCGAGCGCCTGGTGATCGGCCGCGGCGTGATGCGCGAGTTCGCCGACGAGCCGGAGCGCGTGATCGTCGGCATCGTGGGCGATACCCGGGACGGCGGCCTCAACAGCGATCCGGGCCCGGCGATGTATATCCCCCAGGCCCAGGTGCCCGACGCGGCGAACGCGCTCAACGTTGGGCTCACGCCGATCGCGTGGGTGGTGAGGACGCTGGGGGACCCGATGGCGGTCAGCGCGGCGGTGCAGGAACAGCTTCGGCAGGCGAGCGGGCTACCGGTCTCCGAGGTGCGCCCGATGACCGAGGTCGTCTCGCTCTCGACCTCGCGCGAGCGCTTCAACATGTGGCTGATGACGCTGTTCGGAGTCTCCGCGCTGGTGCTGGCGGCGATCGGGATCTACGGCCTGATGGCCTACTCGGTGGAGCAGCGCACGCGCGAGCTGGGGATCCGGATGGCGCTCGGAGCGGACGCGGGCTCGGTGCGGGCTCTCGTCGTGCGCCAGGGAATGGCCCTCGCGGGCGCCGGCATCGTGCTCGGGCTGGCCGCGGCCTTCGCCCTCGCGCGCCTGATCGAGTCTTTCCTGTTCGGCGTCACGCGGTCCGACCCCATGGTCTTCGCCGCCGCGCCGCTGCTGCTGCTGGCGACCGCGTTCCTGGCCGTCTGGCTCCCCGCGCTGCGGGCCAGCCGCGTGGATCCGACGGTGGCGCTGCGGTCCGAGTAGCCGCCTCGCCTCAGCCGGAGGACGTGCTCGTGCTCGTGCACGTCCTCGCCCTTCCCTGGCTGAACTTCGAAGATGCCGGCCGCTCTGCGGATCTCGAAACCGGCACACCGGCTCGAGGGGGCGGCAGGGGTGGCTCGAGGTCGGGCAAACGACCGGCTCGAGGAACGGCCTACGGGCCGGCTCGAGCTTGGCGACCGACCGGCTCGAAGGTCCACAACCGAAAACGGCTGTCTCGCCAGCGAACACCCATTCCCGCAAGTTGCTGAGGGGGAGGGCCTGAGGCTGGCATTTCGATTGCTCAGGCGAGGAGCCATGCTGATGGCTCTGCGGTTTGCGTGGCGGTCGCTGTGGCGGTATCCGGCGACCACGGTTGGGGCGGTTCTGGCGCTCGGGCTGGGGATTGGGGCGACGAGCACGATGTTCGGGCTCCTGAATGCCGTGCTGTTGCGGCCGCTGCCGTTTCCCGAGTCGGAGAGGTTGGTCGAGATCTATGGGACCGTGGAGCGGCAGCAGGTCGAAAGGAGAGGGGCATCGTTTCCGGACTTCTACGACTGGAGGGCGCAGAGCAGGTCGTTCGACGGGATGGCGGCGTGGTATTCGGCCGGGGCGATCGGTTACGGAGGAGAAGAGCCGGAATCGCTCCGGGGCGAGATCGTCGATGGGCCTTACTTCGAGCTGCTGGGAGTGAGCCCGCTCGCGGGCCGCGTGTTTCAGGCGAGCGATCACCAGCCGGGCGCGGCTCCGGTCGTCGTGATCGGAGAACGGCTGTGGGAGCGGAGGTTCGGGCGGAAGCCGGAGGCGCTGGGCCAGAGCCTGAGGCTCGATTCTCGGGTCTATACCGTCGTGGGAGTCGTGCCCGCGGCCTTCACGGGGCGTTCGGACTCGGCCGAGATCTTCCGAACCGCCGCGAGCGCGATGCCGCCCGAGGCGCTGGCGCGGCGGGGCGATCGCTGGTTCCCCGCGCTCGCGCGGTTGAGGCCGGGCGTGACCTTGGCCGCCGCCCAGGGCGAGCTGGATCGGATCAATGCCGGGCTGGCCGCCGCGCACCCCGACACGAACGAGAAGCGGGCGGCCGAGGTCGTGCGGCTGGCGGACGAGGTCTTCGGCGACGTGAGACCGGCGGTTTCGCTGCTCTTCGGCGCGGTCGCGCTGGTTCTGCTGCTCGCCTGCGCCAATGTCGCGAGCCTGCTGCTCGCGCGGGGCGAGGCGAGGAGGCGCGAGTTCTCGCTGCGGCGCGCGCTCGGGGCGGACGACCGGCGCCTCGTCGGGCTGCTGCTCGCCGAGGGCGCCTGGCTGGCGCTGCTCGGAGGCGGGCTCGGCTGGCTCCTCGCGGGCTGGGCCGGAGACGCGCTGCTGGCGCTCAGTCCCGTCCGCTTCCCGAGCTTCGCGGCGCCGGCGCTCGACTGGCGCGTCCTGCTGTTCGTCTCGGCCCTGTGTCTGGGCACCGCGCTGCTGATGGGGCTGGCTCCGCTGCGCAGCCTGCGCGACGAATCGCTCGGCCAGGCTCTGCGCGAGGGGGCCGCGGAAGCGCGCGGAGGCGGCGGAACGAGGCCGCTCAGGTGGATCGTGGTGGGCGAGGTCGCGCTCACGGTGACCTTGCTCGTCGGCGCGAGCCTGCTGCTGCGCAGCTTCGGCGCTCTGCTCGCCTTCGATCCCGGCTTCGACCCCAAGGGAGTGCTCTCGCTGCGCGTGCAACTTCCGGCGCCGGCGGAGGGGGAGGAGACGAGGCAAGGAGCAGGGACTCTGGCCTTGCTCGACGAGCTGGGAGCGCTGCCGGGGGTCAGGAGCGCGAGCCTCTCGAGCGATGTTCCGCTTGCTGGAGCCAGCGCGATCTTCTACTCGGCCGAGGGCGCGGCCGAGGAGGACGCGACCACTCAGCCGCGAGCCTATCGCCACCGGACGAGTCCCGGCCATTTCCGGACGCTGGGCCTTGAGCTCGTCGAGGGCCGTGATTTCGAGGCGGGCGAGCTGCGCAGCGACAGCGGGGTCGTCATCGTCAGCGCCGGAGTTGCGCGGCGCTTCTGGCCCGGCGAGAGTGCGATCGGCCGGCGAGTCAAGCCGGGCCGGCCCGAGAGCGCCGCGCCCTGGCTGCGAATCGTCGGGGTGGTGAAGGACGCCAATCTGCGCGGGATTCCCCGCAATCCGACGGGCGACCCCGATCTCTATTTCCCCTTCGAGGAAGGCGCGCGCTCGTTCGCGCTGCTGCTGCGCACGGACGGCTCGGCGGCCGGGCTGGCCGCGCCGGTCCGGACGCTGCTGCGCCGCGAGCGGCCGGGCGCGGCCGTCTTCGCGGAGCGGACGCTCGAGGACCTGGTCGAGGCCGAGCTCGCGCCGGCCCGCTTCCTGAGCTGGCTGCTCGGGGTCTTCGCTTCGATCGCGCTCACGCTGTCGGTGATCGGAATCTACGGGCTGCTGGCCTACTGGGTTCGGCTGCGGACGAGGGAGATCGGGATCCGCTCGGCGCTCGGGGCCGGGCAGGGCGAGCTGCTGGGACTCGTTCTCGGCCAGGCGCTGGGGATGGCGGCGGCTGGGCTCGCGATCGGGGCGGGCCTGGCCTTCGCGCTCGGCCGCGCGGTCGAGTCCCAGCTCTACGGCGTTCGCCCGCTCGACGCCCTCTCGTTCGTGGCGACCGCGGCGATCATGCTGCTGGCCGCGGGCGCGGCGAGCCTGCCGCCGGCCCTGCGCGCGCTGCGAGTCGATCCGCTCGAAGCGCTCAGGACGGAGTAGAAGCGTCGACACAAAGTCGTTGACGACCCTTCGTGCGCTTCGGGATACTCATCCGAACGGATCGCACGGGGGGCAAAGCATGCAGATATCCTGGGGACATCGGGCCCGGAGGATCCCGCTGGCTCCTTCGACGCGACGATGCGAGCGGTGCAAAGCCGACCGCCAGTTCGCGACCATGCTCGACTACCGATGTGAATGGATATTCGACGAAGCCCTCTCGAGAGTCTCGGCTCGACGCTATTTCGCGACGTGTCCCGAGTGCGGCGACACGCTCGAGCTGGAAGCGGCCCAGGCTGAACGGGCACTCGGCAGGGATCCGGTTCCCTGGCAGGACCGCCTCGGCATCTTCGTCGGAGGCGGGACGATCGCCGCCGTGGCCGGCATCGTGTTTCTGATCATCAGGTTTGCCCGCTGAGCGGGGTGGAGAATGAAGGTCAGGATCCAGGGCTCATCGATCCGCTGGCCGCAGGCGTGTGCCTGTTGCCTCGCGGACAATACCCACACGATTTCGGCGAGCCGCACGAAGAAGCTGTATCTCGGCATCGCGACCCACGAGCGCAGCCTGCAGATCGACGTTCCCTACTGCGGCTCCTGCGTGCAGCATGTCGAGTGGGCCGAAGCCGGCGGCAAGCCTCGCGTCTACCTGAGAGCAGTCGTGACCTTCATGGTCGCGGCCGTCCTGGGGACGATCTTCACGATCCTGCTGCTGTCGGTGGTCCCGGCCCTGATGATCGAGATCGCTCCGAAGTACGGAAGCCTGAAGGGAGCGCCGCCGATCGCCTGGGCCATCCTGGCGCCTCTCGCCTCGTGCGCGATGCCGATCGTGGTCGCCGTGATGCTGGCCCGGCGAGCGCTGCGCGGGGCTCCCCGCGCTCCGCTCGGGCCTGAGCACGCGGCCCCCGGTCACGCGATCCAGGTGCTGGACTTCGACGGCGAAGGCATGACTCTGGTCGCCAGCAACGTGGAGTTCGGGACCCGGCTCGCCGCGGCCAACACGTAGGCCGGAGCCGGCCGGACTAGCCCCTCTCGTCGAGGCGACGCTGCATCTCGGCCGGCGTGACATCCTCGCGCGGGGTCGCGATCAGCCAGGCGAGGCCCAAGGGATCGCGACGGAGAGAACCAGAGGTAGGCACTCGCCCAAGGTCGGCCGCGGGCTCGAAGGCCAGCAAGGCTGGTTCGAGCGCAGCCAACGGCTTGGCTCGAAGGCTGGCGAACCGGCTCGAGATCGGCTTACGAACCGGCTCGAGATCGGCTAACGACCAGCCCGAAACGGCTAGTCGAGATGAGCCGACTCCGAATCGCCCATCTCGACGTTCCCGGCCGGGAAGTAGGCTTTCCACCGGCCGGAGACCAGGGACGCAGTGTCGGGGTCGCAAGACAGCTCGGCCGGGAGGCCGGGTTTCCTGCGGGCGTCGATCAGGATCGGCGGGGTGTGGACGAGGTGGGAGCGGGCGATTCTCCGGGAAGCGGCATGAACGTCCGCGGCCGGCTCGAAGCGGGTAAACGTCGTCCACAGGAAATTCATCGGGCTGCGGACGGCGCGCTCGGGTTCGTCGGTCAGGACCAGCAGAGGCCAGTTGGCGAAGGCAGGATGGGCCGCGAGCCGCGAGCCGGCTTCGGGGTCCTCGGCGAACGTCCGGCCGCCTAACACCAGGCAGCCGGGACAGAAGACGTGGACCGAGAGGTCTGGAGGGACGACCGCGGCCGAGAACGACCGGGGGAGCGAGCGGACGGGGTTGCCGAGGCCGAGCAGGACGCCCTTCGAGCCCTGATTCACCGCGGGCCCGGTGTAATCGAGCGTGTCCATCGAGGTATTGGAGAAGAGATAGAGATCGGTCTCGGGCTGAGTGCGCTCGAGGATATGGATCAAGGTCGCGCGGAAGTCGCGCAGATCCACCGGGCGATCGGTGACGAGCAGGAACTTGGTCAGCGAGAGCTGGCCTTCGCCCAGGATGCGGAAAGCGCTCACCAGGGCCTCGCGGCGATAGCGCTCCTGGACGACGGCGGCGGCCAGCGAGTGGTAGCCGGTCTCGCCGTAGGACCACAGCGAGCGAACGCCGGGCATCACGAGAGGGAAGAGAGGCGACAGCAGCTCCTGCAGCAGGTCGCCGATGAAGAAGTCTTCCTGGCGCGGCTTGCCGACGACCGTGGCGGGATAGATCGCGTCGCGGCGGCGGGCGAGCGACTCGACCTCGAAGACCGGGTAGTCGTGGCGCAGCGAGTAGTAGCCGTAATGGTCGCCGAACGGGCCTTCGGGGCGGCGGACGCCGGCAGGGACGCGGCCCGAGAGGGCGAACTCGGCATTGCCGATGAGGCGATGAGGACCGGGGCCGGGGACGAGAGGCAGCTTCTCGCCGGCGATCAGCGAGGCGAGCATCAGCTCGGGCACGTTCTCGGGCAGCGGCGCGATCGCCGACAGGATCAGGGCCGGGGGGCCGCCGAGGAAGACGGTCGCGGCCAGGGCCTGGCCGTGCTCCTCGGCCTGCGCGTGGTGGAAGCCGCCGCCCTTGCCGATCTGCCAATGCATCCCCGTCGTGCGCGCGTCGTGGACGTGGAGGCGATACATCCCCAGATTGCTGCGGCCAGAGCCGGGGGCCTCTGGGCTCTCGGTGTAGACGAGCGGCAGCGTGACGAAGGGCCCGCCGTCCTCGGGCCAGCAGGTGAGAGCGGGCAGGCGATCGAGGCGGACGTCCCGGGTGACCACGTCGAGCACGGGGCCGGACGAGCGGGGGCGCAGTCCGATGCGCAGCGCGTCGCCCAGGACGTCGCGGGCGCCCCAGAGCTTGCCCGGGGTCGGCGGAAGCAGCGTCTGAGCCAGCTCGACGAGCCGCTTCACCAGGCGCAGCGGGCGCTGGCCGAAGGCCAGCTCGGCCCGCTTCGCGGTGCCGAAGAGGTTGGTGACCAGAGGGAAGTCGGAGCCCTTCACGTTCGTGAAGAGCAGCGCCGGGCCGCCGGACGCGATCACGCGCCGGTGGATCTCGGCCACCTCGAGCCGGGGGTCGACCGGAGCCGAGATCAGAACGAGCTCTTCCTCGCGGCCCAGGGCGGAGAGGAAGGCGCGCAGGTCGGTGAAGCTCTCCATCGACGCGGAGAGCATACCGTCAGCGCGCCGGCGCGGCCCGCGCCAGCACCGGCGCGCGGTTCGCGAGCACCCGCGCGAGCTCCGCGGGGGCGAGACCGGCCCGCTCGGCGAGAAGCTCGGCGAGCCGCTGCGGCGAGAAGACGGGATAGTCGCTGCCGAAGAGCACGCGCGCGAGCCCGAGCCGGCGAAGGTCTTCGCCGAGCGCCTTCGCCTCGGCCTCGGTCGTCGCGGGGACCCCTTCCGACTCCTTCTCGAGGAGGGCGGCCGAGAGGTCGAAGAAGACGCCCGGGCGCCCGCGGCCCGCGGCCGCTTCGCGCCGGAGCCAGGCCGTGAACGCGCCGAGGACGCTGCGTGTCCAGGCCCCGTAGCCGCCGCTGCCGCCGAGGTGAGCCACCACGACCTCGAGCCGCGGGTAGGGGGCGAGAACCTCGGCGATGAAGCGCTCGACGTCCGCCACTTGAAGCCCGCGCCTCTGCGGGTCGAAGTGCAGCAGCACAGCGAGCCCGTGCCGCTCCGCCCAGGCCGCGATCCGAGACAGCTCGCCGCGCTGCGCGGCGTCCTTCAGATCCGCAGCGGCGCTCGCGAGATGCAGCTTGATGCCGGGGCTCTTCAGCTCCTCGCGGCAGCGGCGCAGCTCCTGCCAGGCGTACGGCCGGCGCCAGTCGACGCTGCACAGCGCCACCGCCCTGCCGGGCCAGCGTCGCGCCTCGGCGGCCACGTAGTCGTTCTCGGCGCGCGCGCCCGCGTGCTCCCGCTCGACGCTGAGCGAAAGGCCGCCCCGCAGCTCGGCGTTGCCGTAGAAGTGGGCCATCGGCACGAGCAGGGCCTGGGCGACGGGCCGCTCGCCCTCGAAGACGCCGGCCGCGGACAGGTAGGCGGCGTCCGGCCGCGAGAAAGGAACGCCGAGCGCCTTCCAATCGCGCAGCAGGCCCGGGCCGAGGATGTGGACGTGGTGGTCGGCCGCGAGCACGGGCGGGGCGGCGGGGGACTGAGCAGAGGCCGGCCGGGCAACCAACTGGACGAGCAGAAGGACGGCGAGCCGCTTCGCCAGGCTCTCCATGGTTGCCAACACCTCAGCCGATCGGCCAGTCGGCGAGCCGCAGGCCGGTGACGCGGGCGAAGTCGCGGACGTTGTGGCTGACCAGGACGGTATCCGCGGAGCGTGCGATCGCCGCGATCAGCATATCCATCACTCCGATCGGCGAGCCGGCGACGCGCAGCTCTTTCTTGATGCGCGCGAACTCGAACGCGGCCTCGTCCTCGAAAGGGAGGCGAACCAGCGGGGCCAGGAAGGTCTCGACCCGCTCGGCGTTCGCGCGCGGACGGCCCGAGTTGAGGGCCCCGAAACGCAGCTCGGCGGCCGTGATCGCGGTGGTGCCGACGTCGCCCAGCTTCATCTCTCGCAGGCGGGCGGCGACACCCGGAGCGCGCCCGTTGAGGAGATAGACGCAGACGTCCGTGTCGAGCAGGAAGCCGGGGCCTGCCTTCACGTAAGCCGTTCGCGTTCCTGGTCGCGGGAGTCGCGCCGGATGGCGGCCACGATCTCGTCCGGCTGCCGCGAGTCCTCCCAGGCGCCGAGGACGGCGAAGAAGGAGTCGGGCAGGCGGCCGGCCAGCTTCGCCTCGACCGCCCCGCGGATCCAGGCCGATCGGCTCACGCGCTCCCGCTTGGCGGCCGCGGCGACCCGCCTGGCGATCTTCTCGTCGAGATACAGCGCGACCTGGGCCATGCCGGCCACCTCCCGGGCAAATATACTCCCAAGCATAGTCCTCTGGAAAGCCCAGCTGCCGGCTCCCACTTCGCGGCGGAGCCGGGGATCGTCGGCCGGGCGGTCCAGCTCGACGGCCACGACTACACGATCATCGGCGTGCTGGAGGCGGGCTTCCGGCTCGAGCTGCCGCGCGGCCATCGCGAGTTCCACGTGCTGAAGTCGCCGGACGCTGGTGGCAGAACGGCACGATTCGGGATCCGAAGGACCTCGAGAACGGCATCCTGCGCGCGGTCAGGCCCGCGCCGGCGAGCTGACCGTCCGCCTCGCCATGGGCGCCTCGCGGGGCCGGCTGCTGCGGCTGCTGCTCTACGAGTCGCTGGTGCTCGCGCTGCTGGGCGGGGCGCTCGGGGTGGCGCTCGCGGACGGCGGCGTCGCGCTCTTCCACGCGCTGCGTCCCGCCGCACTGCCGCGCGCGGAGGGCGTCCGTCTCGACGGCGACTCGCTGGCGTTCGCGCTCGCGCTCTCGCTCGGCTGTACGCTGCTGTGCGGGCTGTGGCCGGCCCTGCTCGCCGTCCGCCGCGACGTGACCGGCGACCTGCACTCCGGCCGCACGACGCTCGACCCGCGGCGGAGGCGGGCGAGCGCCGCGCTGGTGGTGAGCCAGGTCGCCGTCAGCCTGGTGCTGCTGGTGGGCGGCAGCCTGCTCGCGACGAGCTTCACGCGTCTCACGGCGGTTCAGCCCGGTTTCGCGAGCGAGGGCGCGCTCACGTTCTCGGTCTCGCTGCCCGGAACCCGCTACCAGCGGCCGCTCGGCACGGACCGCTTCCTGCGCCGCCTGGAGGACGCGATCCGGACCCTGCCCGGCGTGCGCGGCGTCGGCTCGGTCTGGCCGCTGCCCCTCTCGGGGTTGAATGGGGGCGGCAGCGTCGAGGCGCTCGGCACCCCGCTCGTCGCCGGCCGCAGCTTCGCGAGCGAGGATCCGCGGCAGGCCGAGATCGCGCGGCTGGATGCCCAGGGCCCGATGGCCGAGGTGCGGACGCTCGGCGAGTCCGTCGAAGACGACGTGGCGGCGCAGCGCTCCGGACGCTGCGGGCGGACTGAGCCGCCGCCGCGCCGCGGCCGGCGTGGTCGGATCGGACGTCCCGTGCTAACCTCGTCCAGTCGGTTCGCCGTGCGGCGCCGCCGCTCCACCGCCCCGTTCCCCTCGGCGTAGGCCCGGCGCTCCGAAGTCTCCTGGAGCCAATCACTTGACCCAAGTCCTGGAACGCGCGCGCCTCACCGATTCCGCGCTGGAGCCGATCCGCGAGAAGGTCCTCGCGGGCCGCCGGCTCGACTTCGCGGACGGGGTGGCGCTCTACGGCAGCCACGACCTGCTCGGCATCGGGGCGCTCGCCAACCACGTGCGAGAGAAGCGCCACGGCGACGCCGGCTACTTCGTGTGGAACACCCACATCAATCACACGAACGTGTGCGTCGCGACCTGCGACTTCTGCGCCTTCGCGGCCAAGCCGGGCGAAGCGCGCGGCTACACGCTGAAGCTCGACGAGATCTTCGCGAGCGTCGAGCGTCTGCCGCGGCCGGTGCGCGAGGTCCACATCGTCGGCGGGCTGCATCCCGAGCTGCCGTGGTCGTACTTCGTCGAGATGATGAAGGGGATCAAGGCGATCCGGCCGGAGATCCACATCAAGGCGTTCACCGCGGTCGAGGTCTATTTCTTCCACAAGCTGTACCGGAAGAGCGTCGCGGACGTGCTGGCCGAGCTGAAGCAGGCCGGGCTCGACTCGATGCCCGGCGGCGGGGCCGAGATCTTCGCGAAAGAGACGCGCGACAAGCTGATCAAGGGCAAGGCCGACGGCCCGCAGTGGCTCGACGTGATGCGGGAGGCGCACAAGCAGGCGATCCCGACGAACGCGACCATGCTCTACGGGCACGTCGAGAGCGCCCCGGACCGCGTCGATCACCTGATCCGGCTGCGCGAGCTGCAGGACGAGACGGGCGGCTTCGTGACCTACATCCCGCTCGCGTTCCAGCCCTGGGAAGCGCCGCTGATGGGGCTGCCCGAGACGACCGGCTTCGACGACCTGAAGGCGATCGCGGTCGGCCGCCTGATGCTCGACAACTTCCCGCACGTCAAGTCGTACTGGATCATGATCGGGCCGCGGCTGGCGCAGGTGGGCCTGTCGTTCGGCGCCGACGACCTCGACGGCACGGTGACCGAGGAGAAGATCGCCCACGACGCGGGGGCCAAGACGGCGCAGATGCTGACGGTGCACGAGCTGGTGCGGCTGATCCGCGAGGCGGGCCGCCGGCCGGTCGAGCGCGACACCGTCTTCAACGTCGTGAAGGAGTGGTAGCAGAAGCCGTGAGCCCGACCGGAACCGCCGTCGCGAACCCGCCTGCCGAGCGGGCCGCAGAGACCCGGGCGGCAGCGCTGCGCCTGGGCGTCGTCTCCTACCTGAACGCCGCCCCGCTGGTCCGCGGGCTCGATGCCGACGCGCGCTTCGAGCTGCGGCGCGAGGTGCCGTCGCGGGTGGCCGAGCGGCTGCACGCGGGCGAGTGCGATCTCGGCATGATCCCCTCGATCGAGTACGCGGCGGGCGACTACGCGATCGTGCCGGGCGTGGGCATCAGCAGCCGGGGACCGGTCGCCTCGGTGTTGCTGTTCCTGAGCGGCCCGCTCGAGCAGGTGCGGCGCGTGGCACTGGACAGCTCGAGCCGCACGAGCGCCGCGCTGACGAGGATCCTGCTGCGCGAGAAGCTCGGACGCGATCCCCAGTACGTGCCGATGGCGCCGGCGCTCGAGACGATGCTGGACGCGGCCGACGCGGCGCTGCTGATCGGCGACAACGCGCTCGACGACGAGAGCGGCCGCCCGCGCCTCGATCTCGGGGCAGAATGGACCGCGCTCACCGGCCTGCCCTTCGTGTGGGCGCTGTGGGCGGGGCCACGCGGGCGCGTGACGGGCGAGCACGTCAGGGGACTGCAGCACGCGCTCGAGGCCGGCCTGGCGCAATTGCCCCAGATCGCGCGCGAGCGCGCCGCGGGCGACGCCCGCCGCGAGGCCCTCTACGCGAGCTACCTGCGCGCGAACATCAATTATCGGCTGGGCGCGGACGAGATCCGCGGCCTCGACGAGTACTATCGCCGGGCCGAGGCGCAGGGCTTCGTGCCGTGGCGGCCGGAGATCCGGTTTCATGGCGATTCCTGAGGCAGTCGAGGCGAAGGTCCTCGCGGGAGAGCGGATCAGCCGCGATGAGGCGGTGGCGCTGCTGCGCGACGGCGAGCTGCTCGAGCTGGGCATGCTGGCCGACGCGGTGCGCCGGCGGCTGCACCCCGAGGGGGTGGTCACCTACATCATCGACCGCAACATCAACTACACGAACGTCTGCAACGCGCAGTGCGCGTTCTGCGCCTTCTACCGCGACCTGCCCTCGGCCGAGGGCTACGTGCTGAGCAAGCAGGAGCTGGGGCAGAAGATCGCGGAGACGCTGGCGCTCGGCGGCAACCAGATCCTGCTGCAGGGCGGGCTGCACCCGGACCTCGGGATCGAGTTCTACGAGGAGCTCTTCCGCTGGATGAAGGCGAGCTACCCGATCTGGATCCACGGCCTGTCGCCGGCCGAGGTGAACCACATCGCGCGCGTCTCGAAGCTGTCGGTCGAGGAGACGCTGCGGCGGCTGATCGCGTCCGGCCTCGACTCGATCCCCGGCGGCGGCGCCGAGATCCTCTCCGACCGCGTGCGCGGGATCCTGGGCATCGCCAAGGGCTCGACCGCCGACTGGCTCGACGTGATGGAGACCGCTCACGAGCTGGGATTGCGCACGACCGCCACCATGATGTTCGGCCACGTCGAGACGCTCGAGGAGCGGATCGACCACCTGTTGCACCTGCGCGAGCTGCAGGACCGCACCCACGGCTTCACGGCTTTCATTGCCTGGACCTTCCAGCCCGAGAACACCGCGCTGCCGCGCGACGAGGAGACGTCCTTCCAGTACCTGCGGCTGCTGGCGGTCTCGCGCATCGTGCTCGACAACTTCCCGAGCGTGCAGGCGTCCTGGGTCACCCAGGGCGGCAAGATCGGCCAGCTCTCGCTGCGCTTCGGCGCCAACGACTTCGGCAGCCTGATGATCGAGGAGAACGTGGTCTCGGCCGCGGGCGCGGGCTTCCGGCTGACCGAGGCCGAGATCGCGCGCGCCATCCAGGTCGCGGGCTTCGTGCCGAAGCGGCGCACGATGCACTACGAGATCGTCGGCGATCCCTACTGCTGGGCGCACGAGACGCCCGAGATGCCCGCCTCCCGGCACGCGCTGCCGAGCCAAACCCGTTAGTTTCCTTCCTCCGGAGTCACCCCTTGCATCCTCCATTCGCTCTCGAAGACACGACTTCGTCCTCCCCCCTCGCGGTTCGCGCATGAGCGCGACCGGCACACCGGCGGACGCCGCGCAGGCCCTGGCCGCGCGGCTGCGGGCCGCGTTCGGAGCCGAGCGAGTGGCCGAGAAGGTGCCCCTGGCGCGCTTCACGACCTACCGCGTGGGCGGGGCAGCCGACCTGGTGCTCGAGGTGCGCTCGGCCGAGGAGCTGCTGGAGGCGATCGGAGTCGCGCGGTCGCAGGGCGCGCCCGTGACGCTCCTCGGCGGCGGCTCGAACGTGCTGGTCTCCGACGCGGGCGTGCGCGGGCTGGTGATCCGCGTCCACGGCGGCCGCATCGAGCGCCCGAAGCCGGGCGTCGTGCGCGCCGACGCAGGCGTCACGCTCAACGGCCTCGTCCGCTCCTGCATTGCCTCGGGCCTCGCGGGGCTCGAAGCGTGGGCCGGGACGCCCGGAACTGTCGGCGGCGCGGTCCACGGCAATGCCCACTTCGACGGCCGTCCCATCTCGGATCACGTGCTCGGGGCGCGCATCGTCGACCGCGAGGGCGCCGTGCGCGAGCTGCGGGCCGCGGAGATGGGCTTCGGCTACGACCGCTCGCGGCTGCAGGGGAGCGGCGAGGTGTTGCTCTCGGCCGACTTCCGCGTCGCCCCCGGCGTTCCGGCCGCGCTGCGCGAGAAGGCCCGCGCGTCCCTTCGCTATCGCAAGCGGACGCAGCCGCTGGCGCGACCGAGCGCCGGCTGCGTGTTCCAGAATCCCGGCCCGGACGATCCCCCGCTGCCCGAAGGGCTGCCGCGCTCGGCCGGAGCCCTGATCGACGCCGCGGGCCTCAAGGGCGAGGCCTGCGGCGGCGCCCAGGTCTCGCTGCTGCACGCCAACTTCATCGTGACCGCGCAGGGCGCCTGCGCCGCGGACGTCGCCGCCCTGATCGAACGCTGTCGCGCCGCCGTCCGCAGCCGCTTCCGGATCGAGCTGAAGGAAGAGATCGTGAGGGTCGGGGAGTTTTGACGGAGGGCGGGCGATGACCACGCTCGTGGTCGAGGGCGGCAGGCGGCTCGAGGGGGCCGTGACGGTGTCCGGCAACAAGAACGCAGCGCTGCCGCTGCTGGCGGCCTGCCTGCTCACCCCCGAGGAGTGCGTGCTCGAGAACGTGCCGGCGATCCGGGACGTCGAGGGCATGGCGCGCCTGCTGCAGGGGCTCGGAGCCTGCGTCGAGGGGATCGGGACCGCGACGCTGCGGGTGCGCTGCGCCGAGGTGACGACCGACGCGCCCGACCCCGCGCTCGTCGGGCGGTTGCGAGGCAGCGTGCTGCTGCTGGGGCCCCTGCTCGCGCGGCGCGGGCGCGCGCTTCTGGGTGAGCCCGGCGGGGATTTCCCCAGCCGCCGCACGCTGGCGATGCATCACGTGGCTCTCGAGGCGCTGGGGGCGACGAGCTGCGCGGGGGCGCGCCACGCGTTCGAGGCGAAAGACGGGCTGCGCCCGGCCTCTTTCTATCTCGAGGAGGCGTCGGTCACGGGCACCGAGACGGCGCTGCTGGCCGCGGCCGCCGCGCCGGGAGTCACGCAGATCCGGCACGCGGCCTGCGAGCCGCACGTCGTCGAGCTGTGCCGCTTCCTCGAGGCGATGGGAGCGCGCATCGAGGGCGCCGGGACGCCGACGCTGCGGATCGAGGGCCGGCGGCGCCTGGGCGGCGCGAACCAGCGCCTCGAGGGCGACGGCATCGAGGCCGGCAGCTTCGCGGTGCTCGCCGGGATCACCGGCGGCCGGGTCGAGGTGGACGGCGTCGGCTGGAGCGAAATGGAGCCGATCGTGGGGGTGCTGCGGCGGCTGGGGCTCGACTGCGAAGGCGGCGGCCGGCGTTTCCGGGCTGCCGCGGGCGACCGCGTGGCGACGGGTCGCATCACCACCGGCCTTTGGCCGGGCTTCCCGAGCGACCTGGTGAGCCTGGTCACGGTGCTGGCGACGCAGAGCCGCGGCGCGACGCTGGTGCACGACTGGATGTACGAGCTGCGCCTGTTCGCGCTCGACCAGCTCTCCGGCATGGGCGCGGACCTCTTCCTGTGCGACCCGCACCGGCTGATCGTCAACGGCCCGACGCGCCTGCGCGGCCGCTCGCTCGACAGCAAGGACATCCGCTCGGGCATGGCGCTGATCGCGGCGGCGCTGGCGGCGGAAGGGGAGAGCCGCGTCGCCCCGATCGAGACCGTCGAGCGGGGCTACGCGGACCTGGTGCCGCGGCTGCGGGCCCTCGGCGCCGCGGTCCGCGTCGAGGGCTGAGGGCCCATCATCGCCCGAGCTGGGCGAGCGCCTGCCGCGCGGTCTCGGCCTGCGGGCTCGCCGGCCGCAGCTCGATCACCTTCCGCAGATCCGCCTTCGACGGCTCCAGCTTCTGCTGCGAGAGATAGGCGAGCCCGCGCTGGAAGTAGCCGTCCACGAAGCTGGGATCGAGCGTCACCGCCTTCGTGAGCCAGAGGATGGCTTCGTCGGTCTTCTGCTGGTTCAGGTGGAGCGCCGCGACGTTGTAGAAGATCGCCGGGTCCCCGATCGTCGCCTCGTCGATGCCCGCGAGGAGTCGCATGCCGCGCTCGAGATCGTCCGCCTTCAGCGCTTCCTGGGCCATCTGCGTGCGGAGCAGCAGGTTGCCCGGCTCGAGGTCGAGCAGAACCTGGAGGTGCTCCAGCTCATTCTGGTAGTCGCCCTCGTTGCCGTAGGAACGCGCGATCTGCCGGTGCAGTAGGGCGGCGGCGTCCGGCCGGAGCGCGAGCAGCTTCGCGTACTCGGCCCGCGCCTCGGCCCAGCGGCCGGCCACGAAGGCGAGGTCGCCCCGCTCCAGGATTTCGACCACCTCGGACGGCGGGCCGGGCGCCTTGTCGAGCCGGACGATCAGGTGCGGGATGCGCGGCGTCTTGGGGGGCACGCTGAAGGTCAGCCGCTTGGCGACGTAGCCGGGCACGCGGACGTCGAGCGTCCACTGCCCGGCCGCGACGCCGTCGAGCACCCAGCGGCCCTCGGCGTTCGTGCGCACGAGGCTCCCGCCGCGAGGGGACAGCTCGAGCCGCAGCTCGACGCCGGCCATCGGTTGGCCCCGCTCGTCGAGGATCCGGCCCGCGAGCCGGCCCGTGCCTTTCCAGTCCTCGCCGGCCAGCGGGACGGTCACGCCGCAGGCGACGAAGGCGGCCAGCGCGGCGGCGGCGAGTCGGTTCACCAGGGCCTCCCGAACCCATCTTAAAGACGTTGCGCCGGGCCACCGCGGCGCTTTACAAGCGCGGGGCCGGTCTGCGACCCTGAGGCCGATGCTGCGGACCCTGCGCGCGGGCTGGGTCGTACCGGTGACGTCGCCGCCGATCCGGGACGGCCTCGTCGCCATCGCCGGGGACCGGATCGCCTGGGTGGGCGCCGCCTCCGATCCGGCGGCGCCGCGGGGGCCGTGCGAGGACCTCGGCCCCGGCGTCCTGTTGCCGGGCCTGGTGAACGCCCACTGCCACCTCGAGCTGAGCTGGCTCGCGGGCCGCCTCGCCGGCGGCGACTTCGTCGGCTGGGTGGCGGCGCTCGTGAAGCTGCGGGTGGAGGAGCGAGAGGAGATCGCGCGCGACGCGGCGGGCACGGCGATCCGCGGTCTCCTCGACGGCGGGACGGTCGCCGTCGGCGACGTCTCGAACGCGCTGCGTCACCTCGATCTGCTCGCCGGGGCCGGCCTGCGCTCGGTCGTGTTTCTCGAGATCCTCGCCTGGGATCCGGCCCGGGCGGCGGCCTCGCTGGAATGGGCGGAAGCCAGACTCGCGGGCCTGCCGCCGGGTCTTCGCGGCAGCGGCGTCGAGGTGCGGATCGCGGCGCACGCGCCGCATTCCGTCTCGCCCCTGCTGTTGCGCGGGCTCGCGGAGAAGGGCGGGCCAGCCGCGATCCATCTCGCCGAGTCCCCTGCCGAGGTCGAGTTCCTGCGCGACGGGGGAGGGCCGTGGGCGGAGTTCCTGGAGGAGCGCGGTCTCGGTCACGTCGGCTTCGAACCGGCCGGCCGCTCGCCGGTCGCGCACCTGGAGTCGACGGGCGCGCTCCACGCCGGGCTCCTGGCCGCGCACTGCGTGCAGGTGGACGCGGCCGACGCCCGGCGGCTCGCGCGGTCGGGCGCGCGCGCGGTGCTGTGTCCCCGCAGCAACCAGACGCTGGGCGTGGGCCTGCCGCCGCTGCCGATGCTGCAGCGTGCGGGCGTCGGCCTCGCGCTCGGCAGCGACAGCCTGGCGAGCTCGCCGTCCCTGGACGTGCTGGAGGACGCGGCCCTGCTTCACCGCGCCTACCCGGAGATCGATCCGCTGGCGCTCGTGCGCATGGCGACGCTCGGCGGGGCCGAGGCGCTCGGGCTCGACGAGCTGGGCGCGCTCGAGCCGGGGCGCCTGGCGCGGCTCGCCTTCGCGCCGTGCGAGGAGCCGCTCGGCGATCCCGGCGCGTTCCTGGTCTCGGGCCTGGCGCGGCCGCGGTCGCTCGTCGCGGAAGGGGCGCGGGCGTGAGCAGCTTCGCCGGCCGGATCGTGCTCTACGGCCGCATGATCAAGTTCACGCACTCGGTCTTCGCGCTGCCGTTCGCGCTGACCGCGTTCGCGCTGGCGGTCGAGTCCGGCATCCCCTGGCGCGTGCTGGGCCTGGTGATCGTGGCGATGGTCGGCGCGCGCAGCGCGGCGATGGGCTTCAACCGGCTGGCCGACCACTGGATCGACGCGAGGAACCCGCGCACGGCGGGCCGCGAGCTGCCCCGCGGGCTGCTGACCCGCGCCGAGGTGTGGCTGTTCGTGATCGTGTCGGCGGCCGCTCTCGTCGGGGCGGCCGCGCTGCTGAACCCGCTCTGTCTCGCGCTGTCGCCGGTGGCACTCGGCATCGTGTTCGGCTATTCGTACGCCAAGCGCTTCACGCCCTTCTCGCATCTCGTGCTCGGGGTCTCGCTGGGGATCGCACCGGTCGGCGCCTGGCTCGCCGTGCGCGGCGCCTTCGCGCTCGAGCCGCTGCTCCTGGCCTGCGCGGTGATGTGCTGGGTCGCGGGCTTCGACGTGATCTACGCCTGCCAGGACGTCGACTACGACCGCGGCGCGGGCCTGCACTCGCTGCCGGCCCGCCTCGGGGTCGGCGGCGCCTTGCGCGTCGCGCGCGGGCTGCACGGGGCGGCGGTGGCCCTGCTCGCCTCGCTCGCGCTGGTGCGCCCGCTGCACCCCGTCTACCTGGCCGGTGTCGCGGCCGTGGCGCTGCTCATGGCGTACGAGCACTCGCTGGTGCATCCGCAGGACCTGTCGAAGCTGGACGCGGCCTTCTTCAACGCCAACGCCTGGATCAGCGTCGGCTACCTGGCGACGACCCTGCTCGCGATTCGCCTCGGCTAGACGGTCTACAATTCCCGCGATTGTCGGCCTCCGCCCTGCCAGCAGAATCACAGCTCCCGACTCCCGGCGCCCCAGAGAAGGCGGCCGTGCGCTCGATGTTCGACCGCATCGCGCCGCGCTACGACCTGTTGAACCGCGTGCTTTCGGCCGGCAGCGACGTGCGCTGGCGCCGGCAGGCCGTCGACTACCTCGGGCTCGACGAGCGGGCGCGCGTGCTCGACTTGTGCACCGGCACGGCGGACCTGCTGATCGAGGCGCTGGGCCGCGCGCCCGGCCGCTTTGGCGTCGGCGTCGACCTGTCGTTCGAGATGCTGGCGCGCGGGGCGTCGAAGCTGCTGCGCCGCGGGATACAGGGGCGGGCGGCGCTTGCCTCCGGCGACGCCGAGCGGCTGCCGCTGCGCGCCGGCCTCTTCGACGGCGCGCTGGTCGCCTTCGGCATCCGCAACGTGGGGGAGCGGCGGGCGGCGCTCGCCGAGGTGCTGCGCGTGCTGCGGCCCGGAGGCCGGCTGGTGGTGCTGGAGTTCTCGACGCCGCCGGGGCTGCTGGGACGCCTCTACCGCTTCTATTTCATGCGAGTGCTGCCGCGGATCGGCTCGCTGCTGAGCGGGGACGGCGGGGCCTACGGCTACCTGCCGGCCTCCGTCGATCGCTTCCCGGCTCCCGAGCGCTTCGCCGGCGAGCTGCGCGCGGCGGGCTTCGCCGAGGTCGAATGGCGGGCCCTCACGTTCGGCATCGCGCATCTGCACCGCGGCTGCAAGGCCGCGGGCTCGAGGGGGGACCGATGAGCCGCTGGACGCCCGCGTTGCAGAGGACGGGCGCGGTGCTCGAGGGGCACCGCGAGCCGCTGCTCGCCGCCTGGATCGCGGCCACCTCCGACTTGTCCGGGACGCCGTCGCACGAGCTGCGCGAGGACGCGGTGGCGACGCTCGACACGCTGCTGCCGCGGCTGGCGGCAGGCGACGAGGAGGGCTTCCTCGCCGAGGAGCAGGTCGCGGCCATCACCGCGGCCCATGCCGGCGACAGCCTGCTGCCGCAGGCGTTCGCCATCTGCGCCTTCGATCGCGCCTGCCTGCCCTTCCTGCTGGCCGAGCTGCCGGACCGCGCGGAGCTGGCGGAATGCCTGGTGGCGCTCGACGAGCTGGGCGACCGGCGGCTCGAGATCCTGCTGCGCGCGCAGGAGGACGAATCGGGGCGGCGGCTGCTGGAGGCCGAGGAGCAGGCGGCGCGGGCGCGCGAGCACGCGCACGAGGTGGATCGCGCCAACCTCGCGCTGCGCCGCTCCGAGGCGCAGAGCGCGCGGCGGGCGGATCGCACGGCGCTGCTGGGCTCCGTGATGCGGCAGGTGGCCGGCCTGCTGGTGCCCGACGCGCTGCTGCAGGAGGCGGCGCAGGTGATCCAGGCGCGCATGGGGCTCACCTACGTCGCCGTGGTGGTGCTCGACCACGAGCAGGTGCTGGTCGGGCGCTGGGCCGGCAAGGCGGGAGTCGATCGCCGCTCGGCGGGCCGGGCCCAGGGTCCGGCCCGCGGCATCATCGGGCGCGCCCTGCACAAGCGGGCGCCGCAGGTCGTCGGCGACGTCGCGGCCGATCCCGACTACCACGCCGACGTCGCCGGGATCCGCTCGGAGATGGCGGTGCCGCTGCTCGACGGCGGCGAGCCGATCGGCGCCATCGACGTGCAGAGCGAGGCGCCGCACGCCTTCGACCTCGACGACGTCGCCGCCTGCGAAGCGATCGCGGAGTTCCTGGTGATCGCGCTGCGCAACGCGCGCCTGGTCGAGTCGCTGAAGGGCTAGCACGACTGCCTAGCCGAACACCTCGCGGAAGCGGGTTTGCAGGCGGTCGGCGGCTTCCACGACCGCGACCGGGCGGCCGAGCAGCGTCGCCAGGGACGTGACGCCGCGGGTGCGGATGCCGCAGGGGACGATCAGGCCGAAGGGGGCGAGGTCGAGATCCACGTTGAAGGCGAAGCCGTGGGACGTGACCCAGCGTGAGAGGCGGACGCCGATGGCGCCGAGCTTGGCGTCGCCGACCCAGCAACCCGTCAGGCCCGCGATGCGGCCCGCCTCGACGCCGTAGTCGCGGGCTGCGCGGATCATCACGTCCTCGAGGTCGCGCACGTAGCGGTGGACGTCGCGGCGGTCGGGGGCGAGATCGAGGATCGGATAGCCGACGACCTGGCCGGGACCGTGGTAGGTGACGTCGCCGCCGCGGCCGGACTCGAAGACGTCGAAGCCGCGGGCGCGCAGCTCCTGCTCGGGGAGCAGCACGTTCTCCTTGCGCGCGTTGCGCCCGAGCGTGAAGACGGGCTCGTGCTCCAGCAGCAAGAGAGTGTCGGGGATCGCGCCCGCCTTGCGCTCCTCGACGAGACGCGCCTGCAGCTCGAGCCCGTCCGCGTAGCGGATCCGTCCCAGCCGCCGGACGTCTAGCGGGCGCACGACTCAGAGTGCAGCTTCGTCGAACTCCTGGAGCGACTTCTTGATCAGGGCCATGAACCGATCCGCGTCGGAGCCGTCCCCCCCGCCCGCAGCGGAGGCTTCCTCACGCCGCGCGTGGGGCTCTGCCCCGCGCGCGCGATTCTTCGATGTCGCCGGAGCGAGGACGCTCAATGTCCGCGACGCCGACTCAGAGGGCCGCTTCATCGAATTCCTGGAGCGACTTCTTGATCAGGGCCATGAACCGATCCGCGTCGGAGCCGTCGACGATCCGGTGGTCGAAGGTCAGGCACAGGTAGCACATGGTCCGGATCGCGATCGCGTCGTCGCGCACGACCGGCCGCTTCTCGATGGTGCCGACGCCGAGGATCGCCACCTGCGGCTGGTTGATGATCGGGGTGCCGAACAGGCTGCCGAAGACGCCGGGGTTGGTGATGGTGAAGGTGCCGCCCTGGACCTCCTCGACCTTCAGCTTCTTGGCGCGGGCGCGGTCCGCCAGGTCGCCGATCGCGCGCGAGAGGCCCAGGATGTTCTTCTCGTCGGCGTTGCGGATCACAGGCACGATCAGGCCCCAGTCGAGCGCCACCGCCATCGCGATGTTGACGTCCTTCTTGTAGACGATCGCGTCGCCCTCGACGCTGGAGTTCAGCACCGGGAACGCCTTCAGCGCGTCGATCGTGGCCTTGACGACGAACGGCAGGTAGGTCAGCTTGACGCCGCTGCGCTCCTCGTAGGCCTGGCGATACTTCTTGCGGAGCTGGTCGACGCGCGTCATGTCGACCTCCCACACCGTCGAGACGTGGGCCGAGATGCGCTTCGAGAGCGTCATGTGCTCGGCCGTCTTGCGCCGGATCGGGGACATCGGCACGACCTCGACGCGCTCGCCGGCCTGATAGGCGGCGAACGGCGAGGGCTCGGCCGCGTGAGGCGCGGGCGCGGCGGCGGGCCGGGGCGCGGGGGGGGGAGCCGGTGCCGCGGCGCGCGGAGCGGGCGCCGGCGCCGCGGCGGGCGGTGCGACCGGGGCCGGCGGGGCCGGAGCCGCCGCGCGGTCCTCGAGGTGGCCGAGGATGTCCTGCTTCGTCACGCGGCCGCTGAGGCCCGTGCCGGGGATCGCCGCGATGTCGACGTTGTGCTCGGCGGCGATCTTGCGCACGACGGGTGACGAGCGCGTCTGGCGCAGCTCCTCGACCGTCATCTCGGGGCGCGGCTTCTCAGGGGCGGGCGCCGCCGCTGCGAGGGCCGGCGCCGGCGCAGGGGCCGGCGCAGCCACGGCAGCCGCAGGCGGTGCAGGCGCGGGCGGAGCTGCGGCCGTGGGCGGCGCGGGCGCTGCGGGCGGGGCTGCCGGGGCTGCCGGGGCTGCCGGGGCGGGAGCCGGCGCGGCGGCGAGAGCGGCCGCCAGGGCTTCGCCGGCGGCGGCGATCACGCCCACCACCGTGTTGATCGCCACCGTCGTGCCCGGCTCGACCAGGATCTGCCGCAGGACGCCGGATGCGGGCGCCGGGATCTCGGCGTCGACCTTGTCGGTCGAGATCTCGAAGAGCGGCTCGTCGCGCTCGATCCTGTCGCCGACCTTCTTCAGCCACTTGGTGACGGTGCCCTCGGCGATCGACTCGCCCATCTGGGGCATGATGACGTCGGTCATGAGTTCTCCTGTTGCTCGAACGGATGGGAGCGGCTCAAGGATATCAGTAGGCGGCGAGCGCCCGGATCGCCTCGAGGACGCGTGGAGCGTCGGGCAGGAAGGCGTCCTCGAGCGGCGGCGAGTAGGGCACCGGGGTGTCGGGCGGGGCCATCCGCACGACGGGAGCGTCGAGGTGCTCGAAGGCGCGTTCGGCGACCAGCGCCGCGACCTCGCCGCCGGGTCCGCCGGTGTAGGTCGCCTCGTGAAGCACCAGCACGCGGCCGGTCTTGCGCGCGGTCGCCAGGATCGCCTCCTCGTCGAGCGGCAGCAGCGTCCGCAGGTCGAGCACCTCGACCTCGATCCCGTGCTGCGCCGCCGCCTGGGCCGCTTCGAGCGCTACGTGCAGCATCGCGGCGTAGCTGATGACGGAGAGATGGCGGCCGGCGCGCGCGACTCGGGCGCGGCCGATCGGGATCACGATCTCGCCCTCGGGCAGCTCCTGCTTGATGCGCCGGTAGAGAAACTTGTGCTCGAGGAAGATCACCGGGTCGGGGTCGCGGATCGCGGCGGTCATCAGGCCCTTGGCGTCGTGCGGAGTCGCGGGCGCGACGATCTTCAGGCCCGGGACGTTCATGAAGTACGCCTCGGGATTCTGGCTGTGGAACGGCCCGCCACGCACGCCGCCGCCGCAGGGGCCGCGCACCACGATCGGGACGCCGCCGCCCCAGCGGTAGCGGCTCTTGGCCGCGTAGTTCACCAGCATGTCGAAGCCGCACGAGACGAAGTCGATGAACTGCATCTCGGCGACCGGCCGCATGCCGAAGAGCGAGGCGCCGATGGCGGCGCCCACGATGGCGGACTCCGAGATCGGGGTGTCGATCACGCGCTCGGGACCGAAGGTCTCCAGAAAGCCCTGCGTGACACGGAAGGCGCCGCCGTAGCCGCCGACGTCCTCGCCGATCACGAAGACGCGCGGGTCGCGCTGCATCTCCTCGAGCAGGGCCAGCCGGATCGCGTCGAGATAGCTGAGCTGCGCCATCAGCGCTCCCCGCGCGAGCGGCGCTCGAGCACCAGCGGCGGCACGGGCTGGCGCACCTCGCGGTCGCCGTAGACGCCGGAGAGGCCGCTCGCGGCATCGGGCAGCGGGCTCGCCTCGGCGGCCTGCAGCTCGACGGCGAGCCGCGCCTCGATCTCGCCGCGCAGCGCCTGGATCTCGTCCGGCGTGGCCGTCGCTTCGGCGACGAGCCGCTCCTCGTAGCGCCGGATCGGGTCCTTCGCCGACCATTCCTCGATCATGCCGGCCGGCACGTACTTCATGTCGTCGTGCTCGGCGTGGCCGCGCATGCGCATGGTGTCGGCCTCGATCAGCGTCGGCCCGCCGCCGCCGCGGCCGCGCTCGACGGCCCGCCGCACGGCGCCGTAGACGGCCAGCACGTCGTTGCCGTCGACGGCCTCGCCCGCGCTGCCGTAGGCCTGCGCCCGGTCGAGGAAGCGCGTGTTGGCGGTCTGGCGCGAGGTCGGCGTCGAGTAGGCCCACTTGTTGTTCTCGACCACGAGCACCAGCGGCAGCTTCTGGACGCAGGCGAAGTTGAAGCCTTCGTGGAAGGCGCCCGTCGAGGTGCCGCCGTCGCCGATCCAGGTGAGGCCGACGGTCTTGTGCCCCTGCATGCGCCGGGCGAGCAGCGCGCCGGTGACGATCGCGAGCATGTCGCCGAGCATCGAGATCACCGCGATGTTGCTGCCGTCCTCGTCGAGCCAGCCGAAGTGGGTGTTGAGGTCGCGGCCGCCGGTGGGCCCGCCGGCGCGCGCCATGTACTGGCACAGCACGTCGCGCGGGCGGCCGCCGCGCACGAGGATCGCCCCCAGGTTGCGGATCAGCGGCGTGAAGACGTCGCCGCGCTCGAGCGCGTAGGCGGCGCCTACCGAGGACGCCTCCTGCCCGAGCGACCGGTACAGCCCGCCGACCACCTTGTTCTGGCGGTAGAGGTTGGCGAGCTTCTCCTCCAGCAGCCGGTTCTCGAGCATGTAGCGCAGCAGCTCGAGCCGCTGCGCCTTCGACAGGCCATCGGCCGTCGGCTTCGGCTCGCGCGCGTGCTGAGGCAGAACGAACCTGGTCAACGTTATGCGTCTATGGCGTGGCCGTACACGGCCTCCGCGGCCTGCATCAGGGCCTCGGGCAGCGTCGGGTGCGGGTGGATCGTGCGCGTCAGCTCCTCGACCGTCGTCTCGAGCCGCAGCGCGACGCAGGCCTCCGAGATCAGGTCGGTCGCGTGCGGGCCGACCATGTGCACGCCGAGCACCTCGTCGTACTTCTTCTCGGCCACGACCTTCACCACGCCGAAGTCCTGGCCGATGATGCGGGGCTTCGCCAGGTTGGGGAAGGGGAAGCGGCCGACGCGGACGTCGTAGCCGCGCTTCTTCGCCTCGGCCTCGGTCAGGCCCACGCCCGCGACCTCGGGCCAGCAGTAGGTCGCCGAGGGCACGCGGTCGTAGTTCAAGGGCTCGACCTGCTTGCCCGCCAGGCGCTCGGCGACGCCGATGCCCTCGTGCGAAGCCACGTGCGCGAGCTGCGCGTGCGGCTGGCCGCCGACGCTCACCACGTCGCCGATCGCGAAGATGCCCGGCTCGTCCGTCTCCATCTTCGGCGTCGTCTGGATGTAGCCCTTGTCGACACGCACCTTCGTCGACTCCAGGCCGAGGCCGTCGGTCACCGGGCCGCGGCCGACCGCGACGAGCAGCAGCTGCGCCGCCGCCGTCTGCACCTCGCCGGAGGCCGTCTTGAAGGCGACCTCCACGCCGTTCGTGGTCCTGGTCGCGGCCTGGGTGGTGGCGCCGACGTGGATCTTCATGTGCTTCGCCAGGATCTTGCCGGCCTCGTTCGAGATCTCCTCGTCGTCGAGCGGCAGCACCCGCGGCAGCATCTCGATCACCGTCACCTCGGAGCCGAAGCGGGCGAAGATCGAGGCGAACTCGATGCCGACGGCGCCGGCGCCGATCACGATCAGGCTCTTCGGGATCTCCTGCAGCTGCAGGATGTCGTCGGAGGTCAGGATCGACTTGCCGTCCGGCTGGATGAAGGGCAGGCTGCGCGGCTTCGACCCCGTCGCCAGCATCACGTTCTTCGTCTCGACCTTCTGCTCTCCGCCCTCGCCCTTCACGACCACGGTCTTGGCCCCCTCGAGACGGCCCTGCCCCTTGAAGAGGGTGATCTTGTTCTTCTTGAACAGGTAGGTCTCGATGCCCTTGCTGAGCCGGTTGACGATCCGGTTCTTGCGGCCCATCACGGCGGGGAAGTCGATCCGCAGGTTGTCGGCCAGGATGCCGTACTCCTTGCCGTGCTTCAGCTCCTCCCACAGGTCCGCCGTGTGCAGGAGCGCCTTGGTGGGGATGCAGCCGCGCTGCAGGCAGGTGCCGCCGCAGCCGGCCGGGTCGCGCTCGACGACCGCCGTCTTCAGGCCCATCTGGGCCGCCCGGATGGCCGCCACGTAGCCTCCGGGACCGGTGCCGATGACGGTGACGTCGAAGATCTCGCTCGCCAAGTCAGACCTCCCCTTTGGGTCGCGCGGGTGGAGCGGGGCGCTCGCTGACGCTAGCAGAAGCCGCCGATGCGCGGCAAGGAGCCCAGCCCCGGGGGGCCGGGGCGCTTTGCTAGAATGCGCCCCGGAAACGACTTGCTGACAGGGGCCGGACTCCTCATCGGAGCCATCGTGCTGTTGCTGCTGGGCAACGGCTTCTTCTCGGGCAGCGAGATCGCCCTGATCTCCGCCAAGCGCAGCCGCATCGAGGCGCTGGCCGAGGAGGGCAGCCGCTCCGCCCGGCGGGTCGCGCACCTGCTGGACGACCCCGGGACCTTCCTTTCGACCGTCCAGATCGGCGTCACGCTGATGGGCACGCTCGCGGGCGTCTGCGGCGGCTACCTGGCCAACCTGTACGTCGAGCCCTGGCTGGTGCGGCTGGGGCTGCCGGCCTGGATCGCCCCGGCCGTCGGCGCCTCGGTGCTGGTCGGCGGCTTGATCGTCTACGTCGAGCTGATCCTGGGAGAGCTGGTGCCGAAGGCGATCGCGCTGCGCTACAGCGAGAGCGCGGCGCTGCTGATCGCCTGGCCGATCAGCCAGCTCGCCTACGCCTCGCGCTGGCTGATCCGCATCCTGACGGCCTCCACGCGCGCGGTGCTGCTGCCCTTCGGCATCAAGGACATCGCCAAGGGCAACCTGGTCTCCGAGGAGGAGATCAAGCACCTCGTGCGCGAGGGCCAGGTCCAGGGCGTCCTCGACCAGACCGAGGTCGACCTGATCCACTCCGTCTTCGAGTTCAGCGAGACGCCGGTGCGCAAGGTGATGGTGCCGCGGCCCAAGGTCTTCGCGCTCGACGTCTCGACGCCGCCCGGCGAGGTGGAGCGGCTGATCGTCGAGAGCGGCTTCTCGCGGATCCCGGTCTACGAGAACGACGTCGACAACGTGGTGGGCCTCGTCTACGTGAAGGACGCGCTGCGCCTGCTGGAGAAGCGCCAGCCGGTGGTGCTGCGCAAGATCCTGCACCCGGTCCACTTCGTGCCCGAGACCAAGAAGCTCGGCGCGCTGCTGAAGGAGCTGCAGAAGCGGCGCACGCATCTCGCGCTGGTGATCGACGAGCACGGCGGCCTGACCGGCCTCGTCACGCTCGAGGACCTGATCGAGGAGATCGTCGGCGACATCCAGGACGAGTACGACTGGGAGGAGCGGCCGGTCGAGAAGCAGCGCGACGGCTCGCTGGTGGTGGAGGGCACGGTCTCGGCGGCCGACCTGCGCGACGCGCACCAGATCCCGATCCCCGAGTCGACCGAGTTCGAGACGGTGGCCGGCTTCATGCTCGACTCGCTGGGCTCGTTGCCGAAGGGCGGAGAGGTGGTGGCGCTCGGGGACTACCGCCTGACCATCGTCGACGTCGAGAAGAACCGCATCAGCAAGGTGAAGATCGAGCGCGCGCCCGTGGCCGCGCTCAAGGCCTGAGCCGGCCCGGCTAGGGCTGCCGCCCCTCGGGCGACGGCGTCGGCGCCGGCGCAGGCGGCCGGATCGGCGCGATGCGCTGGGCCTCGGGCGCGCCCGCGGAGGGGCTCGCCGGCGGCGCCGTCAGCGCCGGGACCTCGAAGAGCAGCGGCGCCGTCTCGCTGCCGAGCTGGAACGAGCGCAGGTCCTCGAGCGTCAGCTCCGGACGCCGCACGACGTGGGGCGTCATCGTCATCACGATGTCGGTGGCCTGCACTTCCTTCTTGTTGTGCGAGAACAGCTTGCCGAGGAAGGGCAGGCTGGCGAGGCCCGGGATGCCCGAGAGGCTCTCGCGCTCAGTCTCGCTGATCAGGCCCGCGAGGATCGTGGTCTCGCCGTCGCGCAGGCGCAGCACACTCGTCACCGAGCGGCTGTTGAAGGTGGGCAGGTTCTGGAACAGCGGCCCGACCGCCGAGATCTCGAGCTTCAGGCCCAGCGTGATCTCGCCGTCGTGGTGCACGCGCGGCGTGATGTCGATGTTGACGCCGACGTTCTTGTACTCGAACGAGGTGATCGGCTGCTGCGAGACGCCGCCGGTGGCGATCGGCGAGAAGGTGGTGACCGGCACCGGCACCTGGTCGCCGAAGCGGGCCTGCGCCGTCTGGCCCTCCGAGGTGCGCAGCTGCGGGTTCGCCAGCAGCCGCGTCGAGGTGTCCTGTTGCAGCAGGCGGTAGATGACGCCCGGCAGGCTGGTGATCACCAGGTTGTCCTTGTCGTACGGGTTGTCGCCCAGCGTGTAGGTCTTGTTCGGGTCGGGGAAGACGGCGCCGGCGATGCCGTCGACGCCGGGGATGCCCGAGGTGATCTCGATTCCGTACTCCTTCAGGCGGCTGCGGTTGACCTCGAGGATCTCGACCTCGATCACCACCTCGGCGCGCTTCTTGTCCACGATCTCGACGATGCGCTCGGCCGCCGCCACCTTCTCCGGCGTGTCGTTGATCGTGAGCGCATTGCTGCCCGGCAGCGGCGCCACCCGGCGCGCGCCCAGCACGATGCGCAGCAGGTCGATCGTCTCCTTGAGATCGGCGTTGGACAGGAAGAAGGTCTTGACCGTCTGCTCCTCGAACTCGCGGCGCTTGGCCGGCGTGTCGGGCAGCACGCTGACGACCCTGGCGTCCACCACGCGGTGGAAGGTCCTGCCCGCCGCGGCCAGCCCGTTCAGCGCCTGCTCGAAGGGCACCTCGCGCAGGTCGATGCTGATCGTCTGGTCGAGGAAGCCCGGGTCGAACACGAAGTTGACCCCGGTCGCGCGGCCCAGCGCCAGGTACGCCTCGCGCAACGAGGCCCCGCGGAAGGACATGCCGAGCGGTTCCCTCGCCTCGGGCCCCAGCGAGAGCCCTGAAAGCGGGCGCTCCCGGGCGCGGTCCTTGATCTCGGCCAGCGAGCGCTCCTTGATTCCCGCCTGACGCCGTTCCTCGGCCTCGCGCAGATCGGCCGCCACCGTCGGCGAGCCCGGGACGAGGTCGAGCGCCAGCCGCAGCTCGTCGATCGCCTCCTTGTAGAGGCCACGGCCCAGCAGCACGCGGCCGGCCCGCGTGTGCGCCTGCGAGGCGCGCAGCCGGGCGCGCTCGAGACTCTGCCGGTAGCTCGCGTTGTCGGGGGCGAGCTGCACCGCCTTCGAGTACTCGACGACGGCGCGGTCCCAGTCGTTGCTGCGCTCCGCCTTCTCGCCCAGCTTGAAGGCGGACGAGCTGGCGCAGCCGGCGACGACGAAGGCGGCGCAGAGCGCCAGCGCGCGCAGCGAGCGGGGGCTCATCCGGCGACGACCTCGACGCCCTTCGGCACCTGGAAGCGGAAGAGCCGGTCGTCCAGGCCGACGTTCTCCTCGACCGCTTCGAAGCGGAAGCGGCTGCGGTTGCCCTGGGCGTCGGTGATCTCGATCGAGACGATCCGGGAGGCGGCGTCGAGCTCGATCGCCAGCCCGTCCACCTCGGGATCCTTGTGGCGGGGCAGCAGGCGGATCCGGGTCAGGCCGCCGAAGCGGCCCTCGTAGGACGCCGCGAACTGTTCGAGCAGGCCCGCCTCGCCCGCCAGCAGCGACATCGCGACGCCGCGCTGGCCCGCCTGCTCGCGCACGATCACCTGGCGGTCCGCCGGTACGTAGAACCAGATCCTGCGCCCGTCGGAGACGAAGGTCTTGCTCTCGGGCTCCGTGTACTCCCACAGCATGCGGCCCGGGCGCTTGATCCGCAGCGTGCCCTTCTCGACGATCTCGCGCCCGATCAGGCCGGAGCGATAGCTCTGCGTGAAGCGCGCTGAGACGTCGCGCACCGTGCGGTTGTGCGCCTCGAGGCGCCGCACGGCGTCGGCCGCGGCGGAGGCCTCGGCCGGCGGCTGCGCCAGGGCGGTGAACGCGAGAAGAGCGGCGACCAGAGCGGGCATGCGCGGGCCCCGCTATGATAGCGCCAACCTCGATGTCGGAGCTCGGGACCCTCGCCGACGTGCGCCTCGCCGACGTGCTGCGGCTGCTCGCCTCCGGCCGCAAGAGCGGCGCGCTGCAGGTGAGCGACGGCGCTTCGAAGGCGTCGCTTCGCTTCACGAAGGGCGCCCTGGTGCAGGCCGTCTGCGGCCGCTACACCGGCGACGAGGCGGTGGTCGACCTGTTCGGCTGGGAAGCCGGCAGCCTGGTCTTCGTCGCCGACGAGCGGCCGGCCACGACCAACGTCACGCGGGGGCTCGACGTGCTGATCGAGGAGGGCCTGCGCGAGGGATCGGCCCGCCACCGGCTGCACCAGCACGTGCCGAACGACAGGGCGGTGTTCCACTGGGGCCTGGGGCCCGAGCCCGGAGGCCCGATCGTCGGCCTGGCCGCGGCGCAGTGGACGGTGTTGCGCGCCGCGGACGGCGTGCGCGACGTGCGCGAGATCGCGGAGCTGCTGGAGCTGGAGAAGGCCGAGGTGGCGCAGATCGTGGCCGACCTGGTGGACGCGCGCCTGCTCGAGCGCGTCGAGCTCTGGAAGCCGCTGCGTGCGCAGGCGTCGTCGGGCCCGGCCCGGGACGTCGCCGCGATCGACGAGCGCATCGAGCAGGAGTGGCTGCGCATGCCCCGCTTCGCGGGCGGCGTCTCGCGCGTCGAGGTCAAGGCCGCCAGTGGAAAGGAGGCCGCGCTCGCCGTCGCTTTCCGCGCGGGGCTCTTCCGCGACGTCCAGCTCCCGAAGCCGGCGCTCGCCGCCCTGGGCCTGCGCGAGGGCGAGGACGTCCACGTGCGCCCGATCGGCTGAGGCGGCGGCACCTGGGCGGGTCCGGGCCCGGATGATACGATCCGCCCCGGTGATCGGCGCCTTTCTCGCCTTGCTGCTGGCCGCTCCTGCTCCGAAGGCGGCCGCCCCGCACGAGTTGCGCGGCCTGTGGGTCGTCCGCACGGCGCTCGTCTCGCCCGAGGCGGTCGATCGCGTGGTCGACCAGGCGGCGGCCGCGGGCTTCAACGCGCTGCTGGTGCAGGTGCGCGGCCGAGGCGACGCCTTCTACCAGTCGAGCCTGGTTCCGCGCAGCGCGACCCTGAGCCGCCAGCCGCCGAGCTTCGACCCGCTGGCCAGGCTGCTGGCCCGCGCCCGCGACAAGGACCTCGCGGTGCACGCCTGGGTCAACGTGCTGCTCGTGGCCGGTTTCCAGGGACCGTTGCCCGCCGGCCACGTGCTGCGGCGCCACCCCGAGTGGCTGATGGTGCCGAAAGCAGCCGCCGCCAGCGCGCTGCGCGAGCCCGCGTCGGTGGTCGAGCTGGTTCGGCAGGCGAGCCGCAGCGACGCGGACGTCGAGGGCTTCTATCTCTCGCCGGGCGCGCCGGGCGTGCCCGAGCATCTCGAGGCCGTGGTGCGCGAGCTGCTGCGCGGCTACGCGTTCGACGGGCTGCACTACGACTTCGTCCGTTACCCCAACAAGGACTTCGATTACTCGCTGGCGATGCTGCAGGCCTTCCGCGCGCGGCGCAACGGGCGCGATCCGCTGGCGACGGCGCTCGAGGCGAACGGCGACTACGCCCAGTTCCGTCGGGAGCTGCTCACCGATCTCGTCGCGCGGCTGTCGGGCGCGGCGCGGGCCGAGCGTCCGGGCCTCGTGATCTCGGCGGCCGTCGTCCCCGACGAGGCCACGGCCCTCCAGGTGAAGTTCCAGAGCTGGCCGTCGTGGTCGGCCCGCGGGCTGCTCGACGCGCTGGTGCCGATGGCGTACAGCCCCGACGCCCGCATCTACCGCGAGCAGGTCGAGCGGGCGCGCGACCTCGTCGGAGGCGCGCGCGTGTGGGCCGGCGTCCCCGCGTACCGGCTGCCGCTCGAGGGCATCGTGCGGCGCATCGAGACCGCGCGCGAGCTCGGCGCCGGCGGGGTCGTGGTCTTCTCCCACGAGTCGCTCGGGCCGGAGGACCTCCCGCGCCTGCGCAGCCTGGTGTTCGGCGCGGATTCCCGCTCGCCGGTGGCGCGGCCGGCCGGGGGCGGCTTCTGAGCAGGCCGGCGGGGAAGCGTTCGGCGCTCGTCGCCCTGGCGGCGGCCGGGCTGGCGCTCGGCTCGTGTCATCCGCCCGAACCCGTGCGAGCGCCGGTCTCGCCCCCGAGCCCTGCCGGCAAGCCGCTGCACGGCTGGGCCACCCGCACGCTCGCGAGCCTGACCCTCGAGGAGAAGGTCGGCCAGATGATCGGCGTGCGCGCCTCGGGCATCTTCAGCAACCCGCGCTCGGCCGGCTGGCGGCGCACGCTCGAAGAGGTCGAGACGCTCGGCGTGGGCACCGTGGTCGTCTTCGAGTCCGAGGTCGGCTGGCTGCCGCGCGCGCTCAACAAGCTGCAGGCGGCGGCCAAGGTCCCCCTGCTGATCTCGGCGGACATGGAGCGCGGCCTGGCGTTCCGGGTGCGGCGGGGGGTCGTGCCGCTGCCGTACGCGATGGCGATCGGTGCGACGGGCTCCGAGGACGCCGCCTACGCCGCGGGAGAGATCACGGCTCGCGAGGGTCGCGCGCTCGGCATCCACTGGGCCTTCGCGCCGGTGGCGGACGTCAACAACAACCCGGACAACCCGGTGATCAACATCCGCTCGTTCGGCGAGGACCCGGAGCTGGTGGCGCGGCTCGGCGCCGCCTTCGTGCGCGGCGCGCGCGCGGGCGGCATCCTGACGACGGCGAAGCACTTCCCGGGTCACGGCGACACCGCCGTCGACAGCCACCTGCAGCTGGCGACGATCGCGGGGGACCGTGCGCGCCTGCAGGGCGTGGAACTGCTGCCCTTCCGCAGCGCGATCGAGGCCGGCGTCGACTCGGTGATGGTCGGCCACATCGCCGTGCCGTCGCTCGACCCGAGCGGCGCGCCGGCGACCCTCTCACGTCCCCTCGTCGACGCGTTGCTGCGCCGGGACCTGGGCTTCCAGGGCCTGATCGTGACCGACGCGATGGAGATGACAGGCGTGCGCGCGGCCTGGACGGGCGAGGCCGCCGTGCGCGCGGTGCTGGCCGGGGCCGACTTCATCCTGCTGCCGCCGGATCCCGAGGTGGCGATCCAGGCGCTGGTGCGCGCCGTGCGCGAGGGGCAGCTGACGCAAGCGCGCATCGACGCCTCCGTCCTGCGCATCCTGGAGTCGAAGGAGCGCCTGGGGCTGGACCGCGACCGCACGGTCGACGAGAAGGCTTACGAGGACCTGGTCGGCCGGCCCGAGGACGTGGCGCGCGCCGAGGCGATGGCGCTGCGCTCGATCACCGTCGTCCGCAACGAGGGCGGACAGCTGCCCCTGCGCGCCGAGGACCCGCTGCGCGTGCTGCACCTGGTGTTGTCGAGCGACCTCCGCAACGACGCGATCCAGGGCATTCCCGAGGCCGAGCTGGCGCAGCGCAAGGTCGAGTCGCGCACGTTCGTGCTCGGCCCGGAGGTCTCGGCGGAGACGGAGGAGCGCATCCTGGCGGAGGCGCCGGCCTCCACGCACGTGCTGGTCTCCGCGTTCGTGCGCGTGACCTCCTCGAAAGGCACCGCGGAGATGATCGGCAGCCACGCGCGGCTGCTCAGCCGGCTGGGCGCGATCGGCAAGCCGCTGGTCGTCGTCTCCTACGGCAGCCCTTACCTGCTGCGGCAGTTCCCGGAGGTGCCGGCCTACGTCTGCGCCTACGGCGGCGCCGAGTCGAGCCAGCACGCGGCGATGGAGGTGCTGTTCGGCGAGGCGCCGGCCACGGGCCGCCTGCCGGTGACCATCCCCGGCTCGTACCCGCGCGGGCACGGGCTGCAGATCCCGAGGCACGACATGACGCTGCGCACGGCGCGACCCGAGGACGTGGGCTTCCGGCCGCAGGGCCTGGCCGAGCTGGACCGGGTGATCGACGATTTCCTCGCCAGGAAGGCCTTCCCGGGCGGGGTGCTCGCGGTGGGGAAGGACGGGGCGCTCGTTCATCTGCGTGCTTTCGGCCGCCTCAGCTACGACGCCGACGCGCCCGCCGTCGCGCCCGACACGATCTACGACCTCGCCAGCCTCACCAAGGTGATCGTGACCACCACCGTCACGATGACGCTGGTGGAGGAGGGCCGCCTCGATCTCGCGAAACCGGTCAAGGACTTCCTGCCGGCGTTCAGCGGCGGCGACAAGGACCGCGTGACGGTCTGGCATCTGCTGACGCACTCGTCGGGCGTCGACTGGTGGGCTCCGCTCTACCAGCAGGCGCACACGAAGGACGAGTACCTGAAGGCGATCTACGCCAAGGACCTGGTGTATCCGCCGGGGTCGAAGTCGGTCTACTCCGACCTCGGGATCATGCTGCTCTGGGAGATCCTCGAACGCGTCTCCGGCGAACCGCTCGAGACGCTGGCCCGAAAGCGCCTGTTCGCGCCGCTCGGCTGGAAGGACACCGGTTTCCGGCCGCCCGCCTCGCTGCTGCCTCGCATCGCGCCCACGGAGAAGGACCCCTGGCGCGGCCGAGTGGTGCGCGGCGAGGTTCACGACGAGAACGCGGCGGCCCTGGGGGGCATCGCGGCACACGCCGGCCTCTTCGGCACCGCTCCCGAGCTCGCGCGCTTCGCACAGATGCTGCTGTGGGGCGGCGTCTACGACCACCACCGCTTCGTCTCGCGCGAGCTGCTGGAGCGCTTCACGCGCCGCGCCGGCGTGCCCGAGTCGACGCGAGCGATCGGCTGGGACACGCCCTCCGAGACGGGCTCCTCGGCCGGCTCGCTCTTCTCGCGCTCGAGCTTCGGCCACACCGGCTTCACGGGCACCTCGATGTGGATGGACCCCGAGCGCAAGCTGTTCGTGATCCTGCTGACGAACCGCGTGCATCCGACACGCGAGAACAACCTGATCCGCGAGGCGCGGCCCGCGGTCGCGGACGCCGTGGTGAGGGCGCTCGAGCAGCCCTGACAGCCGGCTCCACCGCGCGCGGAACGGAGCGAAGACCATGAAGACGACCAGCCGTCGCGGGTTCCTCGGAGCCGGAGGAGCCGCCGCCGCGGGCCTCTGCCTGGGCGCGCACGGAGCCTCCGCCGCGGTGCTCTCGGCCGTGGAGACCGGCCTCGACCGCGTCGTCGCCGAGCAGGGCGGTCCGCTGCGGGGGCGGCGCGTGGGGCTCGTGGTCCACGGGGCCTCCGTCACCAGCGACGGCCGGCACGCGATCGAGGCGCTGCGTGGGGCGGGCGTCGACCTGCGCAGGCTGCTCACGCCCGAGCACGGCCTGCGCGGCAGCGCGGCCGCCGGCGAGCAGGTGGCGGGCGGCCTCGATCCGGAGAGCGGCCTGCCTGTCGTCAGCCTGTACGGCCGCAAGAACAAGCCCGACCGGGAGGATCTGGCGGGCCTCGACGCGCTGGTGTTCGATCTGCAGGACGCCGGCGTGCGCTTCTACACCTACGCGAGCACGCTGCTGCTGTGCCTGGAGGCGGCCGCGGAGGCGGGCGTCGAGCTCGTCGTGCTCGACCGGCCGAACCCGCTCGGCGGGCTGCTGTGCGAGGGGCCGGCGAGCGATCCGCCCGGCGTGGTCGCGCGCAGCCTGGTGAACATGACGCCCGGGCCGCTCGTCCACGGGCTGACGGCGGGGGAACTGGCGCGCCACGTCGGCTCCCAGCGCCCGCAGCCGGGGCCCTTGCGCGTCGTCGCGATGAGGGGCTGGCGCCGCTCGATGACCTGGCAGGACACGGGCCGGCCGTGGCCCGTCCCCTCGCCCAACCTGCGCACGGCCGAGGCCGCGCTGGCGTACCCGGGAACCTGCCTGCTCGAAGGCACGACGGTGTCGGAAGGGCGAGGCAGCGACGCGCCGTTCCTGCTCGTGGGCGCTCCGTGGCTGCGCAGCGAGGAGGTCCGCGCCCGCCTCGCCGCGCCCGGCTTCGCCTTCGAGCCCGTCGGTTTCACGCCTCGCCCGTCGGGGGCGGCGCCGGGGCCGAGGTTCGAGGGCTATGCCTGCCGGGGGCTCCGCGTCTCGGTGACGGACGCCGCGTCGGTGCGGCCCTACGCGATGGGCGTCGCCCTGCTGACGGCTCTGCGCGACGTGCAGCCGGAGTTCGGCTGGCGCACCGCCGGCGGCGCCGGCTTCGAGCGGCTGACCGGGACCCGCCTCCTGCGCGAGGCGATCGATCGTGGCGACAGCGCGGCCGCGATCCTGGCGGCCGACGAGCCCACGCTCGCAGCGTGGCGCGAGGCGCGTCAGCCGGCACTCCTGTACTGAAGGTCCCGATCAAGGCAGCGAGGAAGCTCGTGGCTCCAGGCTGTGGCCCGCGGCTGGCGGCTTGGCGGCGTCGGGGTTCACGCCTCCGCGGGGTCGCTCCCGCGCCCCTCCGCTCGATCGGCGCGGACGCTCTTGCATGGTCGGTGGTGCCCCATGCGCGCCTCAACGCCCCGCTCCGGCGTGACCCCAGCCGCCGCCAGCGGCAGAAGCGAGAGCAGCGGGCCGCTACCGAGTCAGCGGCCCGCCGACGTTAGAATCGCTTTCGGAATGAGCCCGCTCGCGCTGGCGTTGCTGAGGCGCGCCGCGGCCTACGCCCTGCTGCTGGCCGTGCTGCTGGCCGTCGTCCCGCGCCTGCTCGGATTCCTCGGCTGGATCGGGCCGAGCCTCGACGAGGAGATCGCGGGCGTCGAGCGGTCCCTGGCCGCCGCCCAGACCTACGGCGCCGAGGAGACCGAGGCCAACTACGCGCAGGCACGGGCGACGCTGGCCGCGGCTCGGGAGTTGCAGCGGCGCGGCGAGCGCTTCCAGGCCAAGCGCCGCCTGGCCGAAGCCCGCAGCGCCGCCCTCTCGGCGCAGCGCGTGGCGCTGACGAGCCGGGAGCAGTCCCGGCGCGCCGCCCAGAAGGTGGTGGCCGAGACCGACCGCCGCATGAACGAGCTCGAGGACCTCTACGGGCAGGTCACCCGCGACCTCGACAAGCCGACCGTCTCGCGGCTGTTCTCGCGCATGAAGGCGACGCGCCAGAAGGCCGCCGCGCTGTGGCTCAACTTCGAGCAGCAGAGCTACGGCCGCGTGCTGGCGGACGAACGCGCCGTGATCGAGGCGCTCGACGCGGCGCGGCTGGAGCTGCGCGCGGCGCAGGCCGGACGCCAGCCGGCACCCGCGCGGTAGCGGCCGCCGCTACTTGATGCAGACCGAGCGGACCTGCTTGAAGTCCGTGTGGCCGGAGATCACCTTCTCGATGCCGTCCTGCAGCAGCGTGCGCATGCCGTCGAGCTGCGCCTGCTTGCGCATCTTCTCGATCGGCTCGCGCTTCTGGATCAGGCGCTTCATCTCGTCGGTGGCGACCAGCAGCTCGTGGATGCCCATGCGGCCCTTGTAGCCGCTGTTGCCGCACTTGCCGCAGCCCTTGGGCCTGTAGAGCTGGAACTCCGGCGAGTACTTGAGCCCGATCGAGTTGTTCCAGTACTCGAGCCCGTACTCCTGCATCAGCTCCGCGAACTCCTCCTGCGTCGGGTGGTACGCCTCCTTGCACTCCTTGCACAGCGTGCGGATCAGGCGCTGGGCCAGGATGCCCAGCAGCGCGTCCGCGAAGTTGAAGGGGTCGATGTCCATGTCGAGCAGGCGCGTGATCGTCTCCGGCGCCGAGTTGGTGTGCAGCGTGGAGAGCACCAGGTGGCCCGTCAGCGACGCCTCGATGCCCGTCGCCGCCGTCTCGTGGTCGCGCATCTCGCCGACCATGATCACGTCGGGGTCGGCGCGCAGGAAGGCCTTCATGGCGACCGCGAAGGTGAAGTCGATCTTCGGGTGCACCTGCACCTGGCGCAGGCCGGCCTGCGTGATCTCGACGGGGTCCTCGGCGGTCCAGATCTTCATGTCCTCGGTATTGATGAAGCCGAGGCCGGAGTGCAGCGTCGTGGTCTTGCCGGAGCCGGTGGGGCCGACCACCAGCGCGATCCCGTAGGGCTTCGAGAGGATGGCCTTGAACTCCTTGATGTTGCGGTCGGAGAAGCCCATCTTCTCGAGCGGCAGCGGCTTGCTGGCGGCGAGGATGCGCATCACGACGTCCTCGTTGCCGCCCGAGGTCGGAATGGTGGCGACGCGCAGCTCGATGACGCCCATCGGGCCCTTGAAGCGGATCTTGCCGTCCTGCGGCTTGCGCTTCTCGGCGATGTCGAGCTTCGACATGATCTTGAAGCGCTGCACCAGCGCGTTGCGGTGGGGCGCAGGCACCTCGATGTACTTCTGGCAGTCGCCGTCGATGCGGAACCGGATGATGGTGGGCGCGGTCTTGCCGTACGGCTCGACGTGGATGTCCGAGCAGCCCCGGTTGTAGGCGTCGACGATGATCTGATTGGCGAGCTTGACGATCCCGGAATCCGTCTCGTCGATCTCGGCTTCGGGCGTCTGGCTCTCGCCTTCGCCCTCGTCGTCCTCGCCGCTGCCGAGCTCCATGATGATGCGGCCGAGGTCGGCGCCGTCCTCGTTCTGGCCGCCGGCGGTGGACTCGCCGTAGCTCGCCCTGATGAAGTCGAGGATGTCGGACTTGATCGCCACCAGGAAGTCGTGGCGCGGAGCCAGGTTCATCGCCTTGATCGCGTCGAGGCGCGTCAGGTCGTACGGGTCCTCGACCGCCACCAGCAGCGTGCCCTCGCGCTTCTCGACCGGGGCGCAGGTGTTCTTGCGCAGGAACTCGGGCGTGAGCCGGGCCTTCAGGTCGTCGGGGATGGCGCGGCCGGCGAGGTCGACGAAGCCGCAGTTGTAGAACTGCGAGAGCGCCTTGCCGATCTCCTCCTTCGGGATCTTGTGGTCCTCGATCAGGACCTTGGTCACGTCGATCTGGTTGACGCGCGCCGTGCTGATCGCGTTCTCGATCTCCTTCTCGGAGATCATGCCCTTGTCGACCAGCAGGCCGAACTTGCTCGGCTTGTTGCTGCGCGCCGCGCGGTGCTGGTTGTAGAAGGCGATGCCCAGGATCTTGGCGAGCTCCTCGGCCGCCTCCTCGTCCTTCGGCGAGAAGCCCATTCCGCCGCGCTTGTTGATCAGTTGCAAGACGCCGAGCAGGTACTTCTCGAACACGATCGGGCAGGACAGCACCTGGCCGGTGCGGAACCCCGAGGCCTTGTCCCAGCGCGAGTCGAACTTCAGGTTCGGGTGCAGCCGCGTCAGCTCGGAGGGGTCGTAGCAATTCTTGATGTTGACCGTCTTCCTCGACAGCGCCGTGAAGCCGGCGATCGAGCCGAAGGTCTTCGGCACGCGGATCTCCTTGACCTCGCTGCCGGCCTTGAACATCGAGAACAGCTCCTGGTTCTTGGTGTCGAGCGCGAAGATCGTCACGCGCTCGGCGTCGACCAGGTCCAGGATCCGGTCCTTCAGCTCGACCAGGATGTCCTGGATGCTCGAAGCGGAGTTGATCTGGTTGGCGATCTCGATGAGCTTCTTGCGGTAGGAGAGCTCCCGCGCGCCGCCGTCAGCAACGGTACGAGTGGCCATCAGACGTCCTCCCGCTTCTTCCTGGAAACCTCGGCTAAACCGATGATGCCCCGAGGATAAGCGCCCCCCTCCCGGGGGGTCAAGGCGGTCACCTCACGCGCACGCCGCCCTTGACGACCACGTCCACCCGCTGCAGCAGGTCCACGTGGCGCAGCACGTCGCCCTTCACTGCGATCACGTCGGCGAGCCGGCCCGGGGCCAGCGTGCCGAGCTCCTTCTCCTTCTTGAGGAAGCGGGCCGGCCAGCGGGTGGCCCCGCCGATCGCCTGCATCGGCGTCATGCCGAGCTCGACCCAGGTGGCGAGCTCGCGCCAGGTCGAGTCGCTGTGGAAGTTGCCCGGGATGCCGCTGTCCGTGCCCACCAGCAGCGTGACCCCGGTCTCGCGCAGCTGGCGGAACTTCGTCGCCAGCGTCGGCAGGCGGCGGAACGTCAGCGTGAAGTAGTCGAGCGAGGTCGGGTTCCGCAGCGAGGCCCGGACGTCGTCCGCGACCTCCCTGCTCAGGCCCTGGCGCCAGGCCGGGTCGTTCAGCCGCTCCGGGAAGACCCGCGCCGTGTAGTCGGTCAGGTAGAGCGGCGAGATCGTCGGGCACCAGTAGAGCGAGGCGTTGCGCTTGCGCAGGCCGGCCAGGACGTCCTCGGGGTAGGCGGGCTCCGTGCCGAGGCCCGTGTGCTCGAAGCAGTCGACGCCGTGCTTCAGCCCGACGCGGATCTCGTCCTCGCGGTGCGCGTGGGCGACCACCGGCCGGTTCGCCTTGTGCGCCGTCTGCACCACGGCCGCGACCTCTTCGTCGCTCAGCTGGTCCTGGTCGATCAGCTTGATCACGTCGACGCCCGCGTCGATGACCTTCTGCACCTTGGCCCGCGCGTCCTCGGGGCCGTTCACCCCCCAGCGCACGAACTTCTCGTACTCCTGGTAGGGCGCGCGCTGGATGAAGGGCCCCGAGACGAACAGCCGCGGGCCCGGGATCTCGCCCTTCTCGATCCGCCGTTTGACCGCCAGGATGTCCTCGAGCGGCGCCCCCAGGTCACGTGCCGTGGTGACGCCGGCCATCAGGAGCTGCTTCGCCGCCGCCGGCATGATCTCGTCGCGGAAGCGGCTCATGTAGGTGAGGTCCCAGTGCTCGTAGTCGGCGTGGCCCACGATCATCAGGTGGACGTGCATGTCCATCAGGCCCGGCAGCACGCTCATGCCCGCGGTGTCGATCGTCGGCGTGCCCGCGGGGACCTGGAGCTGCGCGCGCGGCCCGACGGCCACGATGCGATCGCCCGCGATCAGCACCACGCCGTCCTGGATCGGCGGCCCTTCGTAGCCGTCGATCACCTGGCCGCCGACGAGGGCGAGCGTGGGCCTGGTCGTGGCGGGCTGGGCGGCGAGGTCGGGAGCGCCGATGGCCGCCGCCAGCGCGAGCGGGAGCATGCGCGAAGCGAAGGGGTGGCTGTGCATGAGCGCGAGGCTAGCACGTCGAGGCGGCCTTGAGCCGCGTCGCCCCGCGGCATATCCTGCGCGCACCGATGCCGACGAGAGCCGCAATCCGAGCCACGGCCCGCGCGCTTCTGTTCAGCCTGGCGTGCCTCGCGGCGGCAGCGCCGCTGCGCGCGGCCGACGAGCGCGCCGTCGCCTTCCTGATCGCTCGCCTCAAGGACAGGGACGCCGCGCTGCGGGTGGACGCCGCCTTCGCGCTCGCCTCGATGGGCGCCGCCGCGGCGCCGGCGACCGGCGCGCTGATCGAGGCGCTCGACGACAAGGACGAGCTGGTGCGGCTGGCGGCCGCGCAGGCGCTCGGCGAGATCGGGCCACAGGCGCTCGCGGCGCTGCCCGCGCTGCGGCGGGTGCTGATGGCCAGGGAGGGCACGGTCCGGGTGGAGGCGGCGCTGGCGATCGCGCGGGTGTCCGGCCCGGGCCAGGAAGCGCTCGTCACGCTCCGCGGCGGGCTGCGCGACCCGGACCCCGAGGTGCGGCGGCGCGCCGCGCTGGCGCTGACGCGGCTCGCCGCGGCCGCGGCTCCGGCGCAGGCCGAGCTGCGCGAGGCGCTCGCCGACGCCGACCCCAACGTGCGAGCGCAGTCGGCCGCGGCGCTGGGCGCCATCGGGCCTGCCGCGCGCGACAGCCTGGGCGCACTCGCGGGGCTCGAGCGCGACGCGTCGCCCACCGTCCGCGAGTGGGCGTCGCAGGCGCGCTCGCGGATCGCGGGCGAGCCGGCCCGGAGCGAGCCGGCGCGTGCGCAGGCGCAGCCCGAGCGCGGCCATGGAGCGGACAGCGCGCGCCCGGTGCCATCCGTGGCGGAGGACGACCCGGCGCCGAGCCTGCGTCCGGTGACGAGGCCGCCCAGCCTCGTCGCCGGCAACGAGGCGCGGGCCTCGCTGCGCGTGCTGCGCGAGATGCTGAAGGACCCCGAGGGCCTCGCGCGTGTCGAGGCCGCGCTCGCGCTGACGCGCTTCGAAGGCGAGTCCCGGCTCGGCGTGCGCTCGCTGCGCGAGTCGCTGCGCGACCCGGATCCGGCCGTGCGCCGCCAGGCGATCCGGGCGCTGGCCGACGCGGGCCCGGTCGCCCAGGAGGCGGGCGCCGACCTGCGTGCGCTGCTCGCGGATCGGGATCTGCTGATGCGTCGCCTGGCGGCCTACGCGGCCCTGCGGGTCGACCCCGCCGAGCACGAGCCCGCGCTCGGCATCCTGGCGGAGGCGCTGAAGGACGAGGACGAGGGCCTCCGGGAATGGGCCGCGCAGGCCTTCTACGATCTGGGCGAGACAGGACGGCCCGCGGCCTCGGCGCTGCGAGAGGCGCTGCTCGACAAGAGCGGCACCGTGAAGGCGCGCGCGGCGCTGGCGTTGGCCCGGCAGGCCGCCGGCGCGGCCAGCGCCGCCGCCCCTGCCGCGACGCCGCAGGCGGCGCCGGCGGCCGCTCCGGACACGCGCTCGGCCGAGGTCGACCGAGCGCTCGCCGAGGAGAGGCGGCGGCGCGAGGAGGCCGAGCGCAAGGCCGCGGACGAGGCCGCCGCGCGGCAGGCGGCCCAGCAGGCGCTGCGCACGGCGCAGGCCGAAGCCGCCGCGCGGGCGAGCGCCAGCCAGGTCGCGGAGCTGCGCGCCGCCGAGGAGGCGCGGCAGCGCGCGGCCGCCGAAGCACGGCTCAAGGCCGAAGCCGAGGCTCGCCAGAAGGCAGAGGCCGAAGCGCGCCAGAAGGCAGAGGCCGAAGCGCGCCTGCGAGCCGAGCAGGAGGCGAAGCAACGCGCGGCCGAGCAGGAGGCCCGCAAGGCAGCCGAGGAGCGCGCGCGTGCCGAGCGCGAGGCGGCGGAGCGTCGGGCCGCCGAGGAGGCGAAGCTCAAGGCCGAGGCCGAGGCTCGACACAAGGCCGAGCAGGAGGCGAAGCAGCGTGCGGCCGAGCAGGACGCCCGCAAGGCAGCCGAGGAGCAGGCGCGTGCCGAGCGCGAGGCGGCGGAGCGTCGGGCCGCCGAGGAGGCGAAGCTCAAGGCGGAGGCCGACGCTCGACACAAGGCCGAGCAGGAGGCGAAGCAGCGCGCGGCCGAGCAGGAGGCCCGCAAGGCAGCCGAGGAGCGCGCGCGCGCCGACGCGACCCCCAGCGCGGCCGACGAGCGGCCGGTCGGCGCGGACGTCTCCGCAGTGGAGCCGTTGCGCTCCGATCTGAGAGGTGGTGATGCCGGCGCGCGGCGCCGCGCCGCGTCCGCGCTGGGGCGCCTGGGGACCACGGCGGCCGCGAGCGTGCCCGAGCTGCAGCACGCGCTGCAGGACGCGGATCCGCTGGTTCGCATGGCCGCGAGCTTCGCTCTCGGCGAGATGGGCCGCTCGGCGCTCGTGGCGCTGCCGGAGCTTCGAGCCCTGAGCCGGGATCGCGACGAGGGTGTCCGGCGAGCGGCGGCCCGTGCGCTCGGGCAGCTCGAGCCGTTCGAGCGGGAAGCGCGCGAGGCGGCGGAGGCCGCGGCGCGTCAGGCGGCCGCGGAGGCGGCGGCCCTGCGCGAGGCGGAGGCGCGGGCTCGGGCGGAAGCGGAGACCGCACGCCGCCAGGCAGTCGCGGCGCGCGAGGCCGAAGCAGCTCGCCAGGCCGAAGCAGCGCCCGCCGAGGCGCCTCCAGCGTCGTCTCCCGCCGCCGCCGACTCACCAGCCCCCGCGGCTCCGCCGTCCACCGTCGTTGCTCCGCCTCCGCCCGATCCGCTCGCGGACCTGCGCGCGGCACTGCGGTCCAGCGAGACCGCCAGCCGGCGCCGGGCGGCCGCGACGCTCGCCCGCATGGGCCCGGAGGCCCTGGGGGCCGTGTCCGAGCTGCGAGCGGGGCTGTCGGATCCCGACATCCTGGTCCGCATGGCCTCGGCTCGCGCCCTCGGCGAGATCGGTGTGGGAGCGGCCGCGGCGCTGCCCGAGCTGCGATCCAACCTGGCGAGCAAGGACGGCCTGGTGCGCGTGGAAGCCGCCTTCGCCCTGGCCCGGATCGACCCGCAGAGCGAAGGAGTTCGGCTGCTCAGGGAGGCGACTCAGAGCGCCGAGCCCAACGTGAAGCGCCTCGCGGACTACGCGCTCTCGCGCCTCGCATCGCAGCCCTAGCCGGTCATCGCCTGCCGCTCGTTCGGGAATGCGAGGCCGTCGGGACGCGGCCACGCCGTCGCTCGAAGGCCGCCCGGAAACGAGAAGGCCCCCTCCGCCGCGAGGCGAAGGGGGCCATTGGTCGGCGGCGAAGGACGCCTGTGGGCGTCAGTCGTTGCCGTGGACGGCGATCCTCACGGTGTTGGAGTCGATGCCCCCGACCTTGCAGTACATGTCGATGTAGCCGCTGCGGGCCGAGAAGCGGAGCTGGACCTGCGGCGTGAACGTGAAGCCGTCGTCGTCGACCACGACGTAGTCGACCTTGTCCACCAGCACCCCCGGGCCGCCGGAGGTGTAGTACCACTCGATGTTCCGGGGGTGGTTCGGGGTCGAGCGTCCGTCGGCGTCGCGGGGCGTGCAGTCCACGTCGATCCAGTCCGCCGGGATGTAGAAGGGCAGGCTGCCCGAGAAGGTGAAGTTGTCCCGCGTATAGCCGATGATGTTGGCCGTCACGCGGACGAAGGGCGCGCCGCTCGGGCTGGGAGTTGGCGTCGGGGCCGGGGTGGGGGTGGGCGTCGCCGCCACTGGCGGGCTCGTGGGTGAGTCGCTCCCGCACGAGGGGAGGGAAAGCCCGGCGACCGCCAGGCCGAAGATCAGCGCGAAACGAGTTTTCATTCGAAACGGCCTCCGTACAAAAAAGCGACCCGTTACTCTAGCAGGTGCCGGGCGCAATGGCTCGTCCGGCCCCCCGGGGGCCCGGCAGGCCTCCGCGCTATGATGCGTTCCGGCATGCCAGAGCCCGGCAACCCCTCGGCGAGCAAGACGGTCGCGCACGGGTCGCTCGAGGAGCTGATCACCCCGAAGCTCGAGCCGGGACGGGCGTGTCTGATCGTGATCCGCGGCCGCTCGGTCGGCATGATGGTGGAGGTGCGGGAGCGTCCGGTGGTCGTGGGGCGCTCGCCCGACGTCGACCTGACGATCGACGACTCCGCCGTCAGCCGCCGCCACGCCCAGATCGAGATCGGGCCCGAGGGCCACGTGCTGACGGACCTGCAGTCCACGAACGGCATCTTCGTGAACGGCCTGCGCGCCACCCGCCAGCCGCTGCGCGACGGAGACCGTATCCAGGTCGGGACCTCCACGATCCTGAAGTTCTGCTTCCAGGACGACGTCGAGGCCTCGTTCCAGAAGAGCCTGTACGACTCGGCCACGCGCGACGGCTTGACCGGCGCCTACAACCGCAAGTTCTTCCTCGAGACGTTCGAGGTCGATTTCTCGTACGCGTTCAAGAACGGGACCGCGCTGACGCTGCTGATGGTCGACCTCGACCACTTCAAGCAGGTCAACGACACCCACGGCCACCTGGCCGGCGACATGGTGCTGAAGGACGTCACCGCCCTGGTGCAGCGGACGCTGCGGACCGAGGACGTGCTGGCGCGCTACGGCGGCGAGGAGTTCGCGGTGCTGCTGCGCTTCACCGACGCCCCGCGCGGGTTCGCGGTCGCGGAGCGCGTCCGCCGGGCGGTGGAGGCCCAGGCCTTCGTGTACCAGGACCAGGAGCTGCACGTCACCGCGTCGATCGGCATCGCCAGCTACGAGGGCGGCAGCTTCGCCTCGCCCCAGGAGATGCTGGAGGCGGCCGACGACTTCCTGTACCGGGCGAAGCAGGGCGGCCGCAATCGCTCGATGTACGTCGGCATCGACGACGGGCGCGACCGGCTGACGGCAGACACCCTCAGCATCCGCACCGACGCGATCCGGGCCCCGGCCGGCCTGACCGCCCAGCCGCCGGGGCATCCCGCCAAGAAGCCGCCGAAGGGCGGCCGCGGCCCGCGCAAACGCTCGAAGAGCTGAACGCGCGGCGGGCTTCGCCCCGACCGGAGAATGTCTGGTGGACCGCAGGAGGCTCGAACTCCCGACCTCCGCGTTGCGAACGCGGCGCTCTCCCAACTGAGCTAGCGGCCCACGGGCGAGAAGCGGAATGCTAGCAGGGGGCCCGCGCGGACGCAACAGCAGCGGGCTCTTCGCGCCGCCCTGCTCGCGCCCGGCGTGCTAACGTCGCGAGCGATCTGCGAAGCGAGGCTCGAGCATGAGAACGCGATCCCTCCACGCCGCCACCCTGACTCTGCTGCTCGCCGCCGGCGTGGCGAGCCTCGCCGCGACTCCGGCGCCTCCGGCGGACCCCGCGCTGTTCCAGTCGCTGCGCTTCCGCACGGTCGGCCCGCACCGGGGCGGACGCGTCACGGCGATCGCCGGGCAGCGGGCGCAGCCCTCCACCTTCTACATGGGCGCCACCGGCGGCGGCGTCTGGAAGACCCTCGACGCCGGGCTGTCCTGGACGAACGTGTCGGACGGCGCCTTCGCCACCGGCTCGATCGGCGCGATCGACGTGGCCGAGTCGGACCCGAACGTCGTGTTCGTCGGCACCGGCAGCGCGGCCATTCGCAGCAACGTGATCCAGGGCCGGGGCGTCTACCGCTCGGGCGACGGCGGGCGCAGCTGGAGCTTCGTCGGCCTGCGCGGCGCCGGCCAGATCGGCTCGCTGCGCGTCCACCCGCAAGACCCCGACACGGTGTACGTGGCCGCGCTCGGCCAGCCGTTCGGGCCGAACGCAGAGCGCGGCGTCTTCCGCACGCGCGACGGCGGCCGCAGCTGGCAGAAGGTGCTCTTCGTCGACGAGCGCACGGGCGCCGTCTCGCTGGCGCTCGACGCCTCGGACCCGCGGGTCGTCTACGCGGGCGTGTGGCGAGCCCAGCGCAAGCCGTGGACCATCATCAGCGGCGGCCCGGCCTCCGTCTGCGGGCTCTACAAGTCGACGGACGGCGGCGACCACTGGCAGCACAAGACGCGCGGCCTGCCCGAAGACCTGATCGGCAAGCTCGACGTCGACGTCTCGCGCGCCGACCCGAAACGCGTCTACGTGATCCTCGAGGCGCCGGGGACTCAGGCCGGCCTCTACCGCTCCGACGACGCGGGCGAGAGCTTCGAGCAGGTGAGCTCCGACCCGCGCCTGATCGCCCGGCCCTTCTATTACACCTACGTCGACGCCGACCCGAAGGACGCCGACGTCGTCTGGGTCGACAACCTCGCGCTCTGGCGCTCGCAGGACGGCGGCCGCAGCTTCCGCAGCGTGCCGACGCCGCACGGCGACAACCACGGCCTGTGGATCAACCCGGACCGCCCCGAGATCATGATCCAGGCGAACGACGGCGGCGCCAACGTGACGCAGGACGGCGGCAGGAGCTGGACGAGCCAGTACAACCAGCCGACCGCCGAGATCTACCAGGTCGAGGTGGACGAGCAGTGGCCGTACCGGATCTACGGCGCGCAGCAGGACAACAGCACGCTGATCGTGCCGAGCCGGCCGCCCGAGGCCTCGGCGCCCGACCTGCCCGTCCAGCTCTGGCGGCAGGGCCCGGGTTGCGAGACCGGCCCGATCAAGCCGAAGCCCGGCGACCCCAACGTCGTCTACGGGGCCTGCAAGGGCGAGTTCAGCCGGCTCGACCTGCGCACGGGGCAGGAGAAGCTCTACTGGGCGCACGCGCAGAACCGCTACGGGCACGCCGCGCGCGAGATCGCGGAGCGCTTCCAGCGCGTGGCGCCCTTCGAGATCTCGCCGCACGACCCGCGCGTCATCTACCACGGCTCCCAACGCGTCCACCGGACGCAGGACGAGGGCGTCAGCTGGCAGGCGATCAGCCCCGACCTCACCGCCAACGAGCCGGACAAGCAGGGCGCCTCCGGCGAGCCGATCACGCGCGACATCACGGGCGAGGAGGTCTACAGCGCGATCTACGCGATCCGCGAGTCCACGCTCGAGCCTGGCGTGATCTGGGTCGGGGCGAACGACGGGCCGATCCACCTGACGCGCGACGGCGGCGCGCATTGGGCGAACGTCACCCCGCGCGGCCTGCCGGCGGGCGGCCGCGTGCAGAACCTCGAGCCCTCGCCGCACCGCAAGGGCTCGGCCTACGTCGCGATCTACCGCTACCTGCTCGACGACTGGCGGCCGTACGTCTACGCGACCCGTGACTACGGCGCGAGCTGGCGGCTGCTGACCGACGCCAGCAACGGGATCCCGGCCGACGTCCCGACCCGCGTCGTGCGCGAGGATCCCGAGCGTGAGGGCCTGCTCTACGCCGGCACCGAGTTCGGCCTCTACGTCTCCTTCGACGACGGGGGCCGCTGGCAGCCGCTGCAGCTCAACCTGCCGGTGACGCCCGTGACGGATCTGCGGGTGCACCGCCGCGACCTCGTGCTCTCCACGATGGGCCGCGGCTTCTGGGTGCTCGACGACCTGTCGCCGCTGCACCAGCTGGCGGCGGCGCAGCGAGCAGGCGCGCCCTACCTCTATGCCCCCCGGACCACCGTGGCCCTGCGCCATCCCGTGCTCAGGCAGCCCGCCGGTCCGGACCCGGCGCCCGCGGGAGCGATCGTCGACTACGTGCTGCCGGCGGGCGCCACGGACGTGCGGCTCGAGCTGCTCGACGCCGCGGGCCGGACCGTGCGCGCCTTCACCCCCGGGGCGACCGGGGCCGGGGTCGACGCCGCGCAGGGCATGCGGCAGCCGGGCCGGCGCGCAGGCTCGAGCGAGCTGCCGGCGGGCGCGGGCCACGGCCGCTTCGTCTGGGACCTGCGTCACGAGGGAGTCCCGGGCAGCTCGGGACGCGGAAGCGACGGGCCGTTCGTGGCGCCGGGCGAGTACCAGGTCCGGCTCAGCGTCGGCTCGCGGACCCTCACACAGCCGCTCCGCGTGAAGCCCGATCCCCGCCTCGCGGCCGACGGCGTCACGGAGGCGGATCTGCGGGAGCAGGAGGCGCTCAACCTGCGCATCCGCGAGGCCATCGCCCGGGCGCGTCGCCTGGCGGCGCGGGTCGACGCCGAGCGCGACCGGCGGCGCGCGGCGGGCGAGCCATCGAGCGCCGATCTCGACGTCCTGCGCGCGCGCCTCGTCACGGCGGGCGGGGCCTACCCGCAGCCGATGTTGATCGACCAGCTCCAGAACCTGTACCGGATGACGACCGGAGCGGACCAGAAGCTGGGCCGCGAGGCCTTCCGGCGGCTCGACGAGCTCGCGGGCCGGCTGGCGGGCGAGGAGCAGGCCGCGGAGCGGCTGGGGGCGGGCGCGAAGTAGGCTGCCGGCTCAGCGTTCCGCGGCAGCGGTCCGCGAGCCGAACGGACCGGCGAGCAGCTCGTCGAGGACCTCGTCGAACCCGTGGACCCCGCTCCGGCCCGCGATCCACTCGGCCGCCAGCACCGCGCCGCTCGCGAAACCGCGCCGGCTGCGGGCGCGGTGCTCGAGCAGGATCTCGTCGCCGCCCGAGTCGAAGCCGACGGTGTGCTCGCCGACGATGCCGCCCGCCCGCACCGCCGCGACCTGGAAGCGCTCCTTCGGCAGCAGGCCCGAGAGCGCCGTCTCGGCCGTGCGGGGCGCGTAGGCCGCTTCGAGCGCGCGCGCGAGCACCTTGGCGGTCCCCGAGGGCGCGTCCCGCTTCAGGCGGTGGTGCTTCTCCACCACGTAGGGATCGAACTCCGGCACGCGGCAGACCAGGCGCGCGGCCTGCTCGACGATCCTGTAGAAGAGGTTCACGCCGACCGAGAAGTTGGCGGCGTGCACGACGCCGCCCGAACGCGCCGCGACGAGGGCCAGCAGCTCCTGCCGTTGCGCCTCCCAGCCCGTGGTGCCGATGACGTAGCAGGCACCTGCCGCCAGGGCGCGCTCGAGGTTGCCGCGAACGGCCTCGGGCCGCGTGAAGTCGATCCCCACGGGACAGTCGGCGGGGAAGGCGCCCCTGGGCGCCACCACCGCGGCGTGGCCGCGCTCGCCCAGCACGGCCTCGACCTCGTGCCCCATGCGCCCGTAGCCGACGATCGCGACCCTCACGCGCGCGCCGCCTCGCGTTCGAAGAAGGCCTGGTGCAGCTGGCGCACGGCGCGCTCGGCGTCGGCCTCCGCCACGACGAACGAGACGTTCACGTCCGAGGCGCCGAAGGAGATCATCAGGACGTTGACGTCGCGCAGCGGATCGAACACGCGCGCGGCGAGACCGGGGCGCTGGGTGAAGCCCCGGCCCACCACGCTGACGATCGCCATCCCGCCGAGCTGCTGCACCTCGCCGAGCAGGGCGAGCTCGGCGCGCACGGCATCGAGCCGGGCGGGGTCGTCGACGGTCAGCGAGACCGAGACCTCGGAGGTGGCGATCAGGTCGACCGGCGTGCGGTGGCGGTCGAAGGCCTCGAAGATGCGCGCGAGGAAGCCGTGGGCCATCAGCATCCGGGGCTGCGAGACGATCAGCACCGTGATGCCCTTCTTGAAGGCGAAGGCGCGCGGCTCGCCGACGGCGTGCAGCGCGTTGCGCGTGATGCGCGTGCCGCGGGCCTGCGGGTCGAAGCTGTTCAGCACCACCACCGGGATGCCGCGCTCGACCGCGGGGCGGATGCTGGCCGGATGCAGCACCTTGGCCCCGAAGTAGGCGAGCTCGGCGGCCTCCTCGAAGCTGACCTCGGGGATCAGCCGTGCCGCGCTCACCACGCGCGGGTCTGCCGTCAGCATGCCGTCGACGTCGGTCCAGATCTGGATCTCTTCGGCGGGCAGCGCGGCGCCGACGAGCGAGGCCGACCAGTCGGAGCCGCCGCGTCCGAGCGTCGTGGTGGCGCCCTTCAGCGTCGCGCCGATGAAGCCTGCCAGCACCGGCACGGCGCCGGCGTCGAGCAGCGGGCGCACGTGGTCGGCGACGCGCTCCTCGATCTCGTCGTGCAGCGGCTGCGCCCTGCCGAAGCTCTCGTCGGTGACGATCACGTCGCGCGCGTCGACGGCCCGCGCGGGGACGCCGGCGTCGGCCAGCGCGCTCGCCACGATCTCGTGGCTCAGGCGCTCGCCCATGGCCGAGATCGCGTCGAGCGAGCGCGGCGTCAGCTCGCCGAGGTAGCGCACGCCCGTGTAGAGCGTGCGCAGCTCGCCCGTGAGCTGATCGACCAGGGCGAGCAGGCGCTCGTGCTCCGGGCCCGCGGGCAGCAGCTCCGCCACGGCGTCCTGGTGGCGGCGGCGGATCTCGTTCACGATCTCGTCGTGCTCCGGCGCGCCCGCCAGCGCCAGCCGGGCGCCGCGGATCAGGGTGTCCGTGACCCGCGAGAAGGCGGAGACCACCACCACCGGCTGCCGCTTCAGGCGCTGGCGCACCGTCTCGCCGAGCACGCGCACGCGGTCGGGCGAGCCGACCGAGGTGCCGCCGAACTTCATCACGATCACGGCAGCAGCCCCCGCTCGCGCAGCAGCTCGGCGTTCAGGATCGCCGCGCCGGCCGCGCCGCGGATCGTGTTGTGGACGAGCGCCTCCAGCTTCAGGTCGAAGCTGCGGTCCTCGCGCAGGCGGCCGACGGAAACGGCCATCCCGCGCTCGCGGTCGCGGTCGAGCCGCGGCTGGGGGCGGTCGGGAGCCGTGAGCACGTGGATCGGGCGCTCGGGAGCGGAGGGCAGCCGGCGCTCCTGGGGCTCGCCGCGGAAGCTCGCCAGGACCTCTTTAGCCTCGGCGGGCGTCAGGCGCCGGCCCAGCCTCAGGAAGATCGCCATCGTGTGGCCGTCGGTGACCGCCACCCGATGGACCGAGGCGCTGATCGAGATCGCGGCCGGCACGAAGGAGCCGGCGGCGAAGCCGCCCAGGATCTTCAGCGGCTCCGTCTCGATCTTCTCCTCCTCGCCGCCGCCGATGAACGGGATCACGTTGTCGACGGCGTCGAGCGAGGCGACGCCCGGATAGCCGGCGCCGCTGAGGGCCTGCAGCGTGACGACCGCGACCTCGCGCACGCCGACGGCCCGATGCAGCGGGGCGAGCGCCATCGCGAGGCCCACCGTGCTGCAGTTCGGGTTGGTGACCACGTAGCCGCCGCCAGTGCGCTTGCGCTGGGTCTCCAGCGCCGCGAGATGGTCGGCGTTGATCTCGGGCACCAGCAGGGGCACGTCCTCGCCCATGCGATGGTTGCGGCTGTTCGAGACGACGGCGTGGCCGCGCGCCGCGAGCGCCGCCTCGACCTCGCCGGCGACCGAGGAATCGAGACCGGAGAAGAGCAGCCTAGAACGGAAGGGGCCCTCGGTGGAGCTCACCACCAGGCGAGCGATCCCGGGCGCCGGCGCGCCGGGCAGCCGCCAGGTGCAGGCCTCCGCGTAGGGCTTGCCCGCGGATCGATCCGACGCGGCGAGCTCCGCCACCTCGAACCACGGGTGGCCTTCGAGCAGTTGGACGAAGCGCTGGCCGACCGCGCCGGTTGCTCCGAGGATTCCGACCGGGACCTTCATGCTCTCCTTCCGAAACGCACGAGTGTAGCAGGCGGTGTCGGGCGCGGACGCGCCCGCGAACGGCCCTTGCGCGTCATGCCGGCGGCCTAGAATTCACGCGAACGGAGGCCGCATGAGCGTCGTCGACCGGCTGGCCCAGGAGCGGTGGGAGCAGGAGCGCCTGGCGCCCTACGCGATGCGCAGCGCCGCCAGCCGCGGCCGGCGCTATCCCGAGGCCGAGCACGCTCTGCGCACCTGCTACCAGCGCGACCGCGACCGCGTGATCCACTCGTCCTCTTTCCGGCGGCTCGAGTACAAGACCCAGGTCTTCGTCAACCACGAGGGCGACAACTACCGCACTCGCCTGACCCACACGCTCGAGGCCGCGCAGATCGGGCGTACGGTGGCCCGCGCGCTCGGCCTGAACGAGGAGCTGCTGGAGTGCCTGGTGCTCGGCCACGACCTCGGTCACACGCCCTTCGGCCACTCGGGCGAGCGCGTGATGGACGAGCTGATGGCGGACCACGGCGGCTTCGAGCACAACACCCAGACGCTGCGCATCCTCGAGCAGCTCGAGGAGCGCTACCCCGATTTCCCCGGGCTCAACCTGACCTGGGAGGTGCGCGAGGGGATCATCAAGCACCAGCCGGACAGCGACGCGCACGCCCCGGCGGAGTACGCGCCGGGGGAGGCGCCCACGCTCGAAGCGCAGCTCGTCGACATCGTGGACGAGATCGCCTACAACAACCACGACATCGACGACGGCCTCTTCTCGCGGATGTTCGGCGTGGACCAGATCCGCAGCGTGGCGTTGTTCGGCGAGGCCTACGCCGCCGCCGTCGAGCGCGGCATCTCGGACGAGCGCCTGGCGCGCCACGCGGCGATCCGCCGCATCATCAACCGTTGCACGCAGGACCTGATCGAGACGACCCTGGCGAACCTCAGCGGTCGCGAGGTCCGTTCGGTGGAGGGCGTGCGGAGCGCCGGCCGGCGGCTCGTCGCCTACTCCGCGCCGATGGCCCGGATGGTGAGGGAGCTGAAGGAGTTCCTGCTGCAGAACATGTACCGTCACCACCGCGTCGTGCGGATGGGCGACGAAGCGGGGCGCATCCTGCGCGACCTGTTCGCGAGCTACCGTTCGGAGCCGCTGCAGCTGCCGCCGCGCTACCAGCGCCGGATCGCGAGCGACGGGCTGGAGCGCGTGGTCTGCGACTACATCGCGGGAATGACCGATCGCTACGCGATCGAGGACCACCGCCGGCTGTTCGCGCCGCTCGTCAAGAGCTGAGGCCGCGACGGACCCCAGCGCCGCTCGGGAAAGGCGGACGTCGCGCTGCTCCGCCGCAAGGCCCAGGCGGTGCAAGGCGCTGTGCAAAAGACTGTGCAGGGCCTGTGGGTCGGCTGTGCGCGCGCTGTGGATCCCCTGTGGCCATCCTGTGGATTCGCTGTGGAAGACCGCGTCCAGGGCGCCCTCGCGCTGTGGGGCCGCTGTGGATTTCCTGTCGGCGAGCACGCGGGGCGCGGTGGGAAACCTGTGGGGAACCGGTGCGGAAACGGCGTTCGGCTGTGGATGCCTTGCGGCCTAGCCCTGACCCTCGAACAGCTCGCGCAGCCGGGCAGGGTCGCTCGTCGCTCCGAGCGCGACCATCAGCTTGATGCGCGCCTTCGGCCCCGGCAGCTCGCCGGCGAAGATCGCGCCCAGCTCGTGGAGCTTCTGGCCGCCGCCTTCGTACCCGTAGGCGGGGCCGACCGGGCCCTCGGCGCAGCGCGAGGCGATCACGACGGCGACGCCCTTGGCGAGCGCCGCCTTCAGCCCGGGCAGCACCGAGGGCGGGACGTTGCCGCAGCCGGTCGCCTCGATCACGAGGCCCGCAGCCTGGCGCTCGAGCGAAGCGCGCAGCAGGCCGTCGTCGACGCCGGCCGCCATCACGTGCAGGTCCACCTCCGCGACGAGCCGGCGTGCCTCGATGCGCGGCCTGCGCTGGGGCGGACGCACGAACACGACCTGGCCGCGGTCGAGGATCGCCACGGGGCCGCGCGGGCTGCGAAAGGCGTGCAGGCTCTGGGTGTGCCACTTGCTCGCCTCGCACGCCGCGTGGATCTCCTCGCCCACGGCCACCAGCACGCCGCGGCCGCGGGCCTCCGGGCGCAGCGCCGTGCGCACGGCCGTCGTCAGGTTGGCCGGCCCGTCCCAGCCGGGCTCGCTGTACGTCCGCATCGCGCCGCAGAAGATCACCGGCTTCTCGCCGGCGAGCGTCAGGTCGAGCAGGAAAGCCGTCTCCTCCAGCGTGTCCGTGCCGTGGGTGATCACCACGCCGTCGACGTCTTCGGCCGCCAGCAGCTCCTCGACGCGCTCCTTGAGTCGCCACATCCAGTGCGGTGTCACGTGGGGCCCGGGCAGGCGCGCGTAGTCCTCCAGCGTCAGGCGGGCCTCGCGCTCGAGGCCGGGGACGCGGGCGACGATCTCGCCGCCGGACAGCGCCGGCACGGCGGCGCCGGTGCCCGGGTCGATCCGCATCGAGATGGTGCCGCCGGTGAAGAGGACGTGGACGCGGTCGTTCATCGGGGCCTCACCAGCACGAGGCCGAGCCCGGCCAGCACGATCGCGCCGCCGGCGAAGGTGTAGGAGCTCGGCGTCTCTGCGAGGAAGACGTAGGCGAGCAGCGCGGCGCCGACCGGCTCCCCCAGCATGAACAGGCCGACGACGGGGGCGGGCAGCGCGCGCAGCGCGAGGTTGACGAGGCCGTGGCCGAGCAGGGTCGGCACCAGCGCCAGCGCCAGGAACATCTGCAGCGTCCGTGGCGGGTAGGCGGCGAACGGAACGCCGGCGAGCGGCAGGCTGGCGAGCAAGGCTACGGCGGCACTCGACCAGACGGCGAGCACGTAGGCCTGGAGCGGCAGCGCCGCGCGCGAGCCGCGGCCGATCACGTGGTAGAGCGAGAGCGTCACCGCCCCGGCGAGCGCGAGAGCGCTGCCCTTCAGCGAGTGCGCGCCGCGGGCGAGGTCGCCGATCGCCAGCACCAGCGCGCCCGCCAGCGTCAGCGCGGTCGCCGAGAGCACCACTCTCGGCACGCCCTCGCCCAGGAAGATGCGCGAGAAGGCCAGGCTGAAGAGCGGCGCCGTGTTGACGAGCAGGACAGAGGTCGCGACGCTCGTGTAGGACAGGCTGGCGATCCAGGTGCCGAAGTGGGCCGCCAGCGCGAGGCCGGCGCCGACGAGGGCGAGACGCTGGCGGGGCGTGAGCCCGGGCAGCGCGCGCAGCAGGGACGGCGAGGCGAAGGGCGCCAGCAGCAGCGCCGCCAGCGTGACGCGCGCGCAGGCGACCGCGAGCGGAGGCGCGTCGGCCAGGCGCACGAACAGGGAGCCCGAGGAGACGGCGACGACGGCCAGCAGCATCGGCCCGTAGGCGCCGAGGTCGGGGCGCCTCAAGCGGCCCTCAAGCCGGGCCGGCCGCGCGGGCGGCCCGGACGGTGCTCGCGGCGGCCGCGAGCGCCGCGTCGAGCGCTTCGAGCCGATCGCCGCCGCCCTGGGCCAGGTCGCCGCGGCCGCCGCCGCGGCCGCCGAGCGCCTCGACCGCCGCGCGGAGCAGCGCGGGGATGTCGTGGGAGAGCCCCGGCGTCTGGGCGAAGACGACGTGGGCCTTGTCCGCTCGGCTGCCCAGCAGCGCCACGCACGGCGCCTGCGCCGTCAGCTTCTGCGCCAAAAGCCTCAGGTCGGCCGCGGGCCAGGCGTCGTAGCGGCGCACGATCAGCGCAGGGCTCGCGTCGGCCAGCACGAGCAGGCGGGCCGCCTCGCCCTCGATCGCCCACTCGAGGAGCTCGCGCGAGCGCTTCTCGCCCTCTGCCAGCCGCTCGAGCGCCTTGCGCGCCGCGTCGGCGGCGCCGCCCTGGGGCACCTGCAGCACGCCGGCGGCGTCCGCGAGCTGGCCCAGGCGCTCGCGCACGGCGAGGAGCGCGCGGCGCCCGCAGACGAACTCGACGCGCGTGCCGCCCTTGTAGCGCTCGCAGCCGAGCACCACGATCACGCCGACCTCGGCTGTCGAGCGCGGATGCGTGCCGCCGCAGGGGTTCTGGTCGAAGCCCTCGACCTCGATCACGCGCACGCTGTCGCCCACGTGCTCGGCCGGTGCCAGGCCCCGGCGCAGCGCCTCGGCGCGCTCCAGCTGCGCCACGCGGACAGGGCGCGCCTCCCACACGACGGCGTTCGCGCGCAGCGCCGCTTCGTGCGCCTGCGCCTCGGAGAGCTCGCGGTCGAGGTCGATCGTGCAGCTCTGCGCGCCGAGGTGGAAGCTGATCGTGTCGGCGCGCGCGAGGTCGAAGCTGGCGCGCGAGAGCAGGTGCTGTCCGTGATGCTGCTGGCGATGGTCCGCCCGCCGCAGGGCGTCCACCGACCCCGCGACGCGGCTGGCGGACTCGGGCAGCGGACGCTCGAGCAGGTGCAGGATCCGCTCGCCGCTCTCGACCACGGCGGTCACTGGTACGCCCGCCAGCCGGCCGGTGTCCCAGGGTTGGCCCCCGCTGTCGGGGTAGAACGCCGTGCGGTCCAGCACGACCGCGGGCCGGCCCTCGTGGAGCAGGCGCTCGACGACCTGCGCCTCGAACTCGAGCAGGTAGGGGTCCTGCCAGAAGAGGCGCTCGGTCATCCCCGCGCGCCGGGCCGGCTCACCACAAGGGCGCCATGTTGTCGGCGTACTTGAAGCCGGTGCCGGTGTTGAAGACCACGATGCTGTCGTCCGGGCCGAGGTGGCCGGAGGCCTTGAGCTTGGAGAGCGCCGCGACGCAGGCGCCGCCCTCGGGCGCCATGAACAGGCCCTCGCTGGAGGCGGCCTGCTTGACGCCCGCGACGATCTCGGCTTCCGACACCGCCACCGCCGCGCCGTGGCTCTCGCGCAGCGCTCGCAGGATCAGGAAGTCGCCGAGCGCTTTCGGCACGCGCAGGCCGTGGGCGTGGGTGTGCGCGTTCTCCCACATCGGCGCGTCCTCGCGGCCCTCGCCGAAGGCCTTGACGATCGGCGCGCAGCCGTCGGCCTGGATCGCGTACATGCGTGGCCGCTTCGGGCCGACGAAGCCCATCTGCTCGAGCTCCGCGAAGGCCTTCCACATGCCGACGAGCCCGGTGCCGCCGCCGGTGGGGTACAGGATCGCGTCGGGCAGCTCGAAGCCCATCTGCTCGGCGATCTCGTAGCCCATCGTCTTCTTGCCCTCGATGCGGTAGGGCTCCTTCAGCGTGGCGCACTCGTACCAGCCGTGCTGGCTGGCGAGCCCGGCGCAGATGCGCCCGGCGTCGGTGATCAGGCCGTCCACCATCTCGACGTGCGCGCCGTAGGCGCCGGTCTCCATCACGAAGATCCGCGCGATGTCCTTCGGCACGAAGACGTGGGCCTTCAGGCCCGCCTTGGCCGCGTAGGCGGCGAGCGCGCTGCCCGCGTTGCCGGCCGAGGGCAGGCAGACCTCCGTGGCGCCGAGCAGCTTCGCCATCGTCACCGCGGCGGAGAGGCCGCGCGCCTTGAACGAGCCCGTGGGGTTGCCACCCTCGTCCTTGATCGAGAGGCGCTTCAGCCCGAGTTGCGCGCCGAGGCGCGTCGCGGGCAGCAGCGGAGTGAAGCCCTCGCCCAGGCTGACGCGGTCCTCCGGGTCCTCGACCGGCAGCACCTCGCGGTAGCGCCACATCGACGGCTCGCGCAGCGCGAGGTGGCCCGGCCGCATCTCCTTGGCCGCTCGCTCGAGGTCGTAGCGGGCGAGCAGCGGGGCGCCGCAGTCACACAGGAAGTGCGGCTGCTTCGGGTCGAAGCGCTTCGAGCACTTCGAGCACTCGAGGTGCGTCAGCGGCACTCGCTCACACCTCCATGATCTCGGCTTCCTTCTTCTTGAGGGTCTCGTCGATCCTGGCGATGTGGCCGTCGGTCAGCCTCTGGACCTCGGCCAGGGCCTGCTTCTCGTCGTCCTCGCTGATCTCGTGGTCCTTCATCAGCTTCTTCAGGTGGTCGTTGGTGTCGCGCCGGACGTTGCGGATCGCGACGCGGCCCTCTTCCGCGTGCTTGTGCGCGAGCTTGACCAGCGTCTTGCGGCGCTCCTCCGTCAGCGAGGGCACCGGGATGCGGATGATCTTGCCGTCGTTCTGCGGGTTCAAGTCGAGGCCGGCGCCGCGGATCGCCTTCTCGATCACGGGCAGCAGCGACGGGTCCCACGGCTGGACCGCGATCAGCGTCGGGTCCGGCACCGACAGGTTGCCGACCTGGTTGAGCGGGGTCGGCGTGCCGTAGTAGTCGACCTTGACGCCGTCGAGCATCGCCAGCGAGGCGCGGCCGGTGCGCATCACCGACAGCTCGCGCCTGACCGTCTCGAGCGAGGCGTCCATGCGCTTCTGCGCGTCGGCGACGAGGGGCTTGATCATCGCTGCTACTCCTTGACCGTGGTGCCGATGGGCTCTCCCATCACCACCCGATTCAGGTTTCCCGCCTTCTTCATGTCGTAGACGATGATGGGGAGCTGGTTGTCCATGCAGAGCGAGATCGCGGTGGTGTCCATCACCTTCAGGCCCTTCTGCAGGACCTCGACGTAGCTCAGGTTCTCGAAGCGCTTCGCCTTGGGGTTCTTCTGGGGATCGGAGTCGTAGATGCCGTCCACCTTGGTGGCCTTCAGGATGATCTCCGCCTTGATCTCCATCGCGCGCAGGGCGGCGGCGGTGTCGGTCGAGAAGTAGGGGTTGCCGGTGCCGCCGGCGAAGATCGCCACCCGGCCCTTCTCGAGGTGGCGGATGGCGCGGCGGCGGATGAACGGCTCCGCCACCTCGCGCATCTCGATCGCCGAGAGCACGCGGGTGGTGACGCCCACGCGCTCGAGCGCGTCCTGCAGCGCGAGGGCGTTGATCACGGTCGCCAGCATCCCCATGTGGTCGGCGGAGACGCGGTCCATGCCGACGGCGTTCTCCGACACGCCGCGGAAGATGTTGCCGCCGCCGACCACGGCGGCGATCTCGACGCCGAGCGCGTGGACCTGGCGGATCTCACGCGCCAGGTAGTCGCTGACGTCGCGGTCGATGCCGAAGCTCTTGACGCCGAGCAGCGCCTCGCCCGAGAGCTTCAGCAGGATGCGCTTGAAGGCCGGCTTGCGTCTTGCGGGCATCGCGCTCGCCTCTCCCCTCAGCGGCCCGAGAATCCTACTCCGCGGCGGGCCCGGCGGCCACTTCCTCGCCCAGCTTGAAGCGCGCGAAGCGGCGCACCACGATGTTCTCCTTGATGACGGCGATCTTCTCCTGCACCAGCTGGCCGACGCTGAGCTTGGGCTCCTTGACGAAGGGCTGCTCGAGCAGGCAGAAGGTCTGGTAGTACTCCTTCAGCTTGCCCTCGGCGATCTTCTCCTGGACGTTCGCCGGCTTGCCCTGCGCCGCGGCCTGGGCCTTGTAGATCTCCTTCTCCTTCTCGAGGATCTCGGCCGGGACCTGGTCCTTCGAGACGTAGAGCGCCGCCGCCGGGGAGGCCGCGGCGACGTGCATCGCGATGTCCTTCACCAGCTGCTGGAAGTCCTCGTTGCGCGCCACGAAGTCGGTCTCGCAGTTGACCTCGACCAGCACGCCCACCTTGGCGCCGGGGTGGATGTAGCTGCCGACCATGCCCTCGCTGGCGGCGCGGCCGGCCTTCTTGGCGGCGGCGGCCAGGCCCTTCTTGCGCAGCACGTCGCGCGCCTTCTCCGCGTCGCCGTTCGTCTCGACGAGCGCCGACTTGCACTCCATCATGCCCGCCCCGGTCTCCTCCCGGAGCTTGCGCACCATCTCCGCAGAAATGCTCATCACGAACCTCGATCTCTCGAAAAAAAGCCCCGAGGCGGCGGCCCCGGGGCGAAGTGGCGACGGCGGGCGCCCGTGGGCGCCCGCTACCGTCAGGCCGTCGCTGTCGGGGTGGGGGCGCTCGTCTCTGCGGCCGCCGGAGCCGCCACCGGACGCGGGGCCCGGCCGCGGGCCGCGGCGGCCTCGGCCGGGGCCTTGTCGCCCGCGGCGGCGCCCTCGGCGGCGCGCGCGTCGCGCAGCCCGCGTCCCGCCATCGCCGCGTCGGCGATGCGGCCCGCGAACAGCTTGATCGAGCGCAGCGCGTCGTCGTTGCCGGGGATCACGTAGTCGACCTCGTCCGGATCGCAGTTGGTGTCCACCACGCCGATCACCGGGATCTTGAGCTTGCGCGCCTCGGCGACCGCGATCGATTCCTTGCGGGTGTCGATCACGAACACCGCGTCGGGCAGCGCGCGCATGTTCTTGATGCCGAGCAGGTTCTTCTCCAGCTTGGACTTCTCCTTGTCCAGCCGGGCCAGCTCCTTCTTGGTGAGGCGCTCGCGGCGGCCCTCGCTCGAGATCATCTCGAGCTCCTTGATGCGCTCCAGGCTGCGGCGCACGGTCACGAAGTTGGTCAGCAGCCCGCCGAGCCAGCGCTCGTTCACGTAGGGCATGCCGCAGCGCTGCGCCTCTTCGGCGATCGTGGCCTGCGCCTGGCGCTTGGTGCCGACGAACAGGATCGAGCGGCCGTTCGAGGCGATCTCCTCGACGAACTGCAGCGCTTCCTGGAACAGCTTCAGGGTCTTCTGCAGGTCGACGATGTAGATCCCGCTGCGCTCGCCGAAGATGTACTGCTTCATCTTCGGGTTCCAGCGGCGGGTCTGGTGCCCGAAGTGGACACCGGCTTCGAGCAACTCCTTCATCTGGACGGACGTGGTCAAGACAGGCCTCCTTGCCTGCAGCCTCGGCGCGCCGCTCGCTTTCGGAGACGGCCTCCGTGGCTTGAAACGGCCCCGGCCTGACGGCCGGGGCTCGGCGTTTAGCGCTTGCTGAACTGGAACCGGCGGCGAGCGCCGCGCTGTCCGTACTTCTTGCGCTCCTTGATCCGGGCGTCGCGGGTCAGCAGCCCGGCCTTCTTGAGGGCCTTGCGCAGCTCGGCGTTGTAGACGCACAGCGCGCGCGAGATGCCGTGGCGCACGGCCCCCGCCTGCGAGGCGGTGCCGCCTCCGTCCACGGTCACCAAGACGTCGAACTTGTCGCTCGTCTCGGTCAGCGCGAACGGCTGCTTCACGATCAGCTTCAGCGGCTCGTGGCCGCCGAAGTAGTCCTCCAGGCTCTTGTCGTTGAGCTTGATCTCGCCGCTGCCCGGACGCAGGTGGACGCGGGCCACCGAGGTCTTGCGGCGGCCGGTCCCGTAGTAGTCGAGGCTCTCCATTTGCGTTGCGATCCCCTTACTTCTTGACGGCGATGGGCTGCGGCTTCTGCGCCTGGTGCCGGTGGCTGGCTCCCGCGTAGACCTTCAGCTTGGTGTACATGGCGCGGCCGAGCTTGGTCTTCGGCAGCATGCCCTTGATGGCGTCTTCGATCAGCCGCTCGGGGTGCTTCGCGCGCACCTCGCGCACCGTGGCCGACTTCATGTTGCCCAGGTAGCCGGTGGGGTGGTAGTAGGTCTTCGTCTCCTCCTTCGAGCCGGAGACGTGGACCTCGGCGGCGTTGATTACCACGACGTGATCGCCCATGTCGAGAAACGGCGTGTACTCGGGGTTGTTCTTTCCACTCAGGATGCGGGCGGCCGCTGCCGCCAGCTTGCCCAGGACCTGGCCCCGGGCGTCGATCAGGAACCACTTCCCCTGGCGCGCGGTTCCCTTTGGGATGTAGGTGGTCGACATCAGCACTCCATGACGCGGCGCCTCGGTGAGACCCGGGCACCCAAGTCGCAAACCCTGAGTGTAGGGGACGAGGGGTGGGGGAGTCAACGCCTATCCCCCGCAAGCAGCGGGGTTTGGCGGGGTTACCCGCGGCGCGGTGGCTCGGCGAGACCCAGGCGGCGGTGGCTGAGCGCGGGCAGCTCGCGGCGCAGTCGTTCCTGCCGGCCGAGGTCGATCTCCGCGAGCGCAACCCCTTCGCCGTCAGCCACCTGGGCGAGCACGCTCCCCCAGGGGTCGACGATCATGGCGTGGCCGTGGGACGCCCGGCCCGGGCCGTGGACGCCGACCTGGGCGGGCGCCAGCACGTAGGCCAGGTTCTCGATGGCGCGGGCCCGCAGCAGCACCTCCCAGTGGTCCTTGCCGGTGCGGTCGGTGAAGGCGGACGGAACCGCCAGCACCTGCGCTCCGCCGGCCGCGAGGGCGCGATAGAGCTCGGGAAAACGCAGGTCGTAGCAGATCGAGAGCCCGAGGCGGGCGAGGGGGGTGGGCACGATCACGAGCTCGGAGCCTGGCGCCACCGCCTTCGATTCCTTCAGCGCCTCCATGCCCGGCAGATCGATGTCGAACAGGTGGATCTTGCGGTAGGCGGCGAGCCGCTCGCCGTCGGGCCCGAGCAGCACCGACGTGTTGAAGATGCGGCGCTCGCCCGGGATGCGCTCGGGCAAGCTGCCCAGCAGCAGGTGCACCTCGTGGCGGCGGGCGAGATCGGCCATGCGCGCGACCCAGGGCCCGTCGAGGGACTGGGGGTCCGGGACTTCCTGGCCTTCGGAGCGCAGGAACGCGAAGTTCTCGGGCAGCCCGACCAGGCTGGCTCCGCGCTGCGCGGCTTCCCCGACCCAGCGCTCTGCGGCGGCGAGGTTCCGCTCGACCTCGGCGGTCGAGCTCAACTGGACGACGGCGGCCAGGAAGGGTTCGCTCATGCTCTTGCCTTGCGGGTTCGCCCCGTCGCTGCCGGCGCGGGGGTCTTGCGGCCGTGGCCGGGCCGGGTCGCGGAACCTCGCCCGGTGTTCCCGCGCTTCGAGCTGGGTTGCCTGGGCGCGGTCGCGCGTCTCCGTTTCGCCGCGGGCTTCCGTGCCGCGGCTGTCCGTGCTTTCGGGACGCGCCCGGTCAGCGCAACCGCCTCGCGATTCAGCCAGCGGCACAGGTCGAAGGCCGGGCAGGAGCCGCAGGCGGGACGCAGCGCCTGGCACACCTTGCGGCCGTGGAAGATCAGCAGGTCGCTGGTGCGGGTCCAGCGCTCGCGCGGGATCGCGTCCATCAACTGGCGCTCCGTGTCCTCGGGCGTGTCGGCACGCGCCAGGCCCAGCCGGTTCGAGACCCGCAGGACGTGGGTGTCGACCGCGATTCCCTCGTTGCGGCCGAAGGCGTGGCCGAGGACGACGTTCGCGGTCTTGCGCCCGACGCCCGGCAGCTTCACCAGCGCGTCCATCTGCGCGGGCACCTCGCCGCCGTGGTGCTCGACGAGCCGGCGCGCGCAGCCCTGCAGGCTCCTCGTCTTCGCGCGGAAGAAGCCGGTGGGGCGGATCTCCTCCTCCAGCGCCGCCGGATTGGCGGCCGCCAGCGCGGCCGGCCCGGGGTAGTGCGCGAAGAGACCGGGCGTCACCTCGTTGACTCGCTTGTCGGTGCATTGCGCCGACAGGATGGTGGCGACGACCAGCTCGAAGGGAGTGCGGTAGTCGAGCGCGCAGGTCGCCTCCGGATGGGCGGCCTCGAGCCGGTCGAGCAGCTCGGTGGCGGCAACGGCGCGCGAGGTCCGCGACGGCGTCGAGCGAGGCGGCATCGGCCGGGATTCTAGTGCCCTGGTCCACAGGTACGGCGCGCACCGAGAACGCCGGGATGCATCGGCGTTCGAATGCCGTCGTATTCGCGGATCTTGGGCACTGAGGTGGCTCGCTCGCGGGACGGCGAGAGCGCGCGCTAGTCCTGAAAGAGCGGCGCCTGGCGTGAGCGAGTGCCCAGGCGGGTGAGGCGCAGCCGGATGCCGCGCACGCCGCCCGGTGGGTCGAGCAGCGGCAGAGCCGCCTGCCGCGCGAGGGCCGACAGCGTCGCGGGGTCGGCCGTCGGCTCGAAGCTCTCGTGCCGGCGGTCGCTCGCCGCGCCGCGCGCGACCTCGATCGTGAGGCTTCCGGCCAGCAGGCCGAACGGACGCAGCCGGCGTGCGGCCCGCTCGGCCAGACCGTCGAGCAGCTCGACCAGCGCGGCCGCGTCGCTGCGCCGGTCGCGGATCTGGGTCTCCTCCTGGATCCACGACGGCGGCGCCGCGATGGCCACCTCGGGCTCGCCCTCGCCGCGTGCCACCGCCTGCAAGCGCGTGGCGGCGCTCGCGCCCACGGCGGCCGCGAGGGCCGCCGGGTCGGCGGCCGCGACCGAGCCGAGCGTCGCGAAGCCGGCGCCGGCGAGCGCGGCTTCGAGCTGGGACGGCAGCTCGGGCAGGGCGGAGACGGGCTGGTGCCCGAGGAAGGAGGCCTCGTAGCCGGGCAGGATGATCAGCAGGCCGCGCGGGCGCGCCCGACGGGAGGCGATGCGCGCGGCGAGCCGCGACGAGGCCAGGCCGAAGGAGGCATCGAGGCCCAGCCGGCGCTGCAGCTCGTCCTTCACGGCCTCGGCGCGCCCCACCGGCGAGGGCGCCTCGCGCCCCTCGAGCGTCAGCTCCACGTAGGCCTCGTCGGCCGAGGGGCGCTCCACGCGGCGGCTGGCCGCGAGCAGGATCGCCGTCACCTCTTCGCTGATGCGCGCGTAGGCGTCGAGGTCGCCGCGGCGGAACACGGCCGCCGGGCACAGCTGCTGGGCGCGGGCGAGCGACTGGCCCGGCGTCACGCCCTGCTCGCGCGCCTCGGCGCTGGCGGCGGCGACGATCCCGGGCTCGCCGGCCTCGCCGCCGATCACGAGCGGACGGTCGCGCAGGGAGGGGTCGAGCGAGCGCTCGACGGAGACGAAGAAGGGGTCGAGATCGACGTGCAGGACACTGCGCTGGCGGGCGGGCTTCGCCCCCGCGGACCGCGCCCCGCCCGACCTGGCTCCCGTCGTGCTCGCTCCCGTCCTCACGCTTCGCAAGGTACCCTCTGCAGGGGCCGCCCCAGGTCCGTTTCTGCTACACTCCGTCGCTTCCGAAGGCGCCGTTTTCGGCACCTCCGATCCACGCATGATTCGATCCTTCAAGGGGATATGGCCGAAGCTGGGTGAGCGCGTCTATGTGGACGCCTCCGCCCAGGTCATCGGCGAGGTCGAGCTCGGGGACCACTCGTCCGTCTGGATGAACGCGGTCGTCCGTGGCGACGTCAACTGGATCCGCATCGGCGCCCACACGAACATCCAGGACAACTGTGTCGTCCACGTCTTCAAGACCACCCACCCGACCGAGCTGCTCGACCACGTGACGGTGGGGCACTCGGTGACGCTGCACGGCTGCCGCATCGAGTCCTGGTGCCTGGTCGGGATGGGGGCGACGATCCTCAACGGAGCGGTGGTGGGCGCGGAGTCGATCGTCGCGGCGGGCGCGCTGATCCCCGAGGGCATGATCGTGCCTCCGCGCAGCCTGGTGATGGGCATGCCGGCGAAGATCCGTCGCGACCTGTCCGACGCCGAGCTGCAGGGGCTGCGCCGGTACGCCGAGAACTACTACGAGTACAAGGAAATCTATCTCGCCGAGACGGCCTCGCAGCCGGGCGCGCGCTAGGGCGACGGTGCGCCCGCGATGACGATCCAGGCCGTCAAGGGAACGCGAGACGTGCTGCCGGCGGAGATTCCGCTGTGGCGGCGCGTCGAGGAAGCGGCGCGCGAGCTGTTCGCGCGCTACGGCTACCGCGAGATCCGCACCCCGGTCTTCGAGCAGACGGAGCTGTTCGCCCGCGGCATCGGCGGCGAGACCGACATCGTCTCGAAGGAGATGTACAGCTTCGAGGACCGCGGCGGCGAGTCGCTGACGCTGCGGCCCGAGGCGACCGCCGGCATCGTGCGCGCGGTGATCGAGCACAACCTGGCGCAGGCGGACCCGCTGCTCAAGGTGTGGGCGATGGGGCCCATGTTCCGCGCCGAGAACGTGCAGCGCGGGCGCTATCGCCAGTTCCACCAGGTCGACGTCGAGGCCTTCGGCATCACGGCGCCGTCGCTCGACGCTGAGCTCGTCGAGATGGCCGTGGGCTTCATCGAGGCCTGCGGCGTGCGCGACCACGAGGTGGTGCTGAACTCTGTGGGCGACGCCGCCTGCCGCCCCGCTTACGTCGAGACGCTGCGCGCGGCGCTGCGCGCGAACGTCGGCCGGCTCTCCGAGGACAGCCGGCGCCGTGCCGAGACGAACCCGCTGCGCGTGCTCGACTCGAAGGCACCAGAGGACCAGCCGGTGGTCGCGGAGCTGCCGCGCATCCTGGACCACCTGTGCGAGCCGTGCCGCGAGCACTTCGCCGAGGTGCGGCGCCAGCTCGACCTGTTGGGCGTCCGCTACCGCGTCGACCACCGCCTGGTGCGCGGCCTGGACTACTACGTGCGCACGACCTTCGAGATCACGAGCGGCGCCCTCGGCGCGCAGAACAGCGTTCTCGGCGGCGGACGCTACGACGGCCTGGTCGCCGAGCTGGGCGGCGGCGAGCTGCCGGGGATCGGCTTCGCGCTCGGCCTCGAGCGGCTGGTGATGATGCTGGCGGCCGCGGCCGAGGAGCCGCGCTGCGACGTGTTCGTGGCGTCGCTGGTCAAGGGGGACGCGGCGCGGGCGGCGCTCGACAAGGCGCTCCTGCTGCAGCGCGCGCTGCGCGAGGCGGGCCTGCGCGTGGCGACGGACCACGAGGGCCGCAGCTTCAAGGCGCGCATGAAGCTCGCCGACAAGCTGGGGGCGCGCTTCGTCGCGATCCTGGGCGACGACGAGCTGCAGAAGGGCGTCTGGGCCGTGCGCGACATGCGCAGCTCGAGCCAGGAGACGGTGGAAGAGGCGCGGCTCGTCGAGGAGCTGCGCGCGCGGCTGCGGGCGGCTTCGCCCGCGCCGGTCGACGGGGAGAGGACGAATGGTTGACGTGCTGGGCGATCTCGCGCGGAGCGACTACTGCGGCACGCTGCGCGACGCCGACGTCGGGCGCAAGGTCGTGGTGATGGGCTGGGTCGCCACGCGGCGCGACCTCGGCGGCGTCGTGTTCCTCGACCTGCGCGACCGCGAAGGCCTGTGCCAGGTGGTGGCGCGGCCCGAGGTCTCGCGCGAGGCGCACGCCGTCGCGGACCACGTGCGCGGCGAGTACGTGCTGGCGGTGATCGGCGAGGTCGCCGCGCGCTCGGCCGAGACCGTGAACCCCAACCTGCCGACCGGCCGCGTCGAGGTGCTGGCGCGCGAGATCCGCGTGCTGTCGGACGCGCGCACGCCGCCCTTCCAGATCGAGGACGAGACCGAGACCCACGAAGAGGTGCGGCTCAAGCACCGCTACCTCGACCTGCGGCGGCCGCGCATGCAGCGCAACCTGAAGCTGCGCCACCAGGTCGCCCTCGAGATCCGGCGCTACCTCGACGAGCAGGGCTTCTACGAGATCGAGACGCCGATGCTGACGCGCGCGACGCCCGAGGGCGCGCGCGACTTCCTGGTGCCCTCCCGCGTCCACCCCGGCCACGTCTACGCGCTGCCGCAGTCGCCGCAGATCTTCAAGCAGATCCTGATGATCTCGGGTCTCGACCGCTACTTCCAGATCGCGCGCTGCTTCCGCGACGAGGACCTGCGCGCCGACCGCCAGCCGGAGTTCACGCAGGTCGACATCGAGCTGTCGTTCCCGCGCCAGGAGACGATCTTCGCGCTGGTCGAGGGCCTCTACGAGCGTGTCTTCCGGCTGATCGGCCAGACCATCGAGCGGCCGTTCCCGCGGCTCAGCCATGCCGACGCGATGGCGCGCTACGGCTCGGACAAGCCGGACCTGCGGTTCGGCATGGAGATCGCCGACGTCACCGACGAGATGGCGACTCTCGGCCTCGACACCTTCGCGGGCCTGATCGCCGAGGGCGCGCGGGCGCGGGCGATCGTGCTGCCGGCGGCCGGCGGCGTCTCGGGGACGCGGCTGCGCAAGATCAACGAGGAGCTGTGGCTCGGCCGCATCGTGCCCGACGCCCGCGCCAGCAAGCGCAACCTGTTCACGCTGAAGGCCACGGACGAGGCCGTCGCGAACCTGGGAAAGAAGGGCGCCTCCGAGGAGGTCGCGCGGCGGCTGCTGCAGAAGGCGGGAGCTCAGAAGGACGACACCGTGCTCGTGGGCGTCGATGCCGAGGGGCCGCTGGCGATGGCGATGGGCGTGCTGCGGCTGGCGATGGGCAGGGAGCTGAAGCTCGTCGACGAGCGCGCCTGGAAGTTCCTGTGGGTCGTCGATTTCCCGCTCTTCGAGTACGACAAGCTGGAGAAGCGCTACGTCAGCGTCAACCACCCGTTCACCGCGCCGCGCGAGGAGGACCTGCCGCTGCTCGACAGCGAGCCGGGCAGGGCGCTGGCCCAGGCGTACGACGTGGTGCTGAACGGCCTCGAGGCCGGCGGCGGCTCGCTGCGCATCCACGACTCCGAGCTGCAGGCGAAGGTGTTCTCACTGCTGTCGCTGACGCCCGAGGAGGCCAGGGACCGCTTCGGCTTCTTCCTCGAGTCGCTGCGCTACGGCACGCCGCCGCACGGCGGCATCGCGCTCGGCCTCGACCGGCTGGTGATGCTGCTGGCGGGGGAGCAGTCGCTGCGCGACGTGATCGCCTTCCCCAAGACCGCCAGCGCCACCGACCTGATGAGCGGCGCGCCGTCCGGCGTGCCCGACGCGCAGCTGTTCGAGCTGGGCATCAGCTTCCGCCGCTCCTGATGGGTGCTAGTCTGCCGCCGATGAGGCGGGTCAGCCTCCCCGAGAAGGGCGCCGAGGCGCTGCTCGGCAACGGCGACGAGAGCCTGCGCTTCGTCGAGCACGCGTTCAAGGTCCGCATCCTGGGCCGCGCTCCGGAGCTGCAGGTGGAGGGCGAGCCGCAGGCCTGCGAGGCGGCGGCCCAGGTCTTCGAGCAGCTCGCCGGCCTGATGCGCGACGGCTACTCGGTCTCCGCGGGGGACGTGCGCCTGGCGGCGCAACTGATCGGCCAGGACCCGAACGTCAAGCTGAAGGACTTCCTGATGCGCTCCGCCGTGCGCGGCGGGCGCAAGACGGTGGTGCCGCGCAGCCTGAACCAGCGCACCTACCTCGAGCAGATCGAGGCGAGCGACATGGTGTTCGGCATCGGCCCGGCCGGCACCGGCAAGACCTACCTGGCCGTGGCGCAGGCGGTGGCGGCGCTCTCGTCGAAGTCCTGCCAGCGCATCGTGCTGGCGCGGCCGGCGGTGGAGGCGGGCGAGAAGCTCGGCTTCCTGCCCGGCGACCTGCAGCAGAAGGTCGACCCCTACCTGCGCCCGCTCTACGACGCGCTGTACGATCTGCTCGACTACGAGCGCGTCGAGAAGCTGCTCGAGCGCAACGCGATCGAGGTCGCGCCGATCGCCTTCATGCGCGGGCGCACCCTGAACGACGCCTTCGTGATCATCGACGAGGCGCAGAACACCACTTCGGAGCAGATGAAGATGGTGCTCACGCGGATCGGCTTCGGCTCCAAGGTCGTGATCACCGGCGACATCACGCAGATCGACCTGCCGCAGGGCAAGGTCTCCGGGCTGGTCGAGGCGATCTCGGTGCTGGCGGGCGTCTCGGGCATCGCGTTCGTGTACTTCGACGAGAAGGACGTGGTGCGGCACCGCCTGGTGCAGGCGGTCATCAAGGCCTACGAGGCGTTCGGCGCCTCGCAGGTTCCCACGCGGTAGCCGGGGGGCAGGGCAAGGTGAAGAGCCGACCTCGAAGACGCCGGTCCCGCCCCGCCGCCGCGCGCGGCCCGCGCCGCGGGTCCGCGCTCGAGGTGGTGCTGGTGAACCGCCAGCGCCGTCGCGCGCCGTCGCGCGCGCGCCTGCTGCGCGTGCTGAGGGGCGCGGCTGCGAGCCTCGGCGTCTCGGGCGAGCTGGCGCTCGTCTTCGCCGGCGACGGCACGCTGCGCCGCCTGAACCGCAGCTACCGGGGCAAGGACCGTGCGACCGACGTGCTCTCGTTCCCGGGCCCTGGCGGCGACGAGGGCCTCGGCGACGTGATCATCTCGGTGCCGGCGGCCGAGCGCAACGCCCGCCGCTACGGCCGCCCGCTCGGTTTCGAGCTGGACCTGCTGGCGCTGCACGGCCTGCTGCACCTGCTGGGCTACGACCACGAGACGGACGGCGGCAGCATGGATCGGCTGGAGCGCCGGCTGCGCCTGCGCCTGCTGGGGCGCGCCGAATGAGGGCGCTCTTCGAGGTGCTGCTGGTGCTGGGGCTGGCGGCCTTCTCCATCTTCCTGGCCGCGGTGGAGGCCTCGTTCTACCTGACCAAGCGCCGGCGGCTGGCCCACCTCGCGCGAGAGAACGCGCGCGCGGAGCTCGTCAACCGCTACCTCGACGACCCGCCGCTGCTGCTGATGCCGATCCACATCGGCACCTACACGGCGCACGTCGGCATGACCGTGATCGTCACCTCGCTGTTCCTCGACCTCGCCGCGCGCGGCGCGATGGCCGTGGCCTTCCTGGTGATGGTGATCTACCTGCTGCTGTTCCGGCTGAGCCTGCCCTACGGGCTGGTGCGGCGGAACCCGGAGCGCTCGCTGCTGCTGCTGCTGCCGGCCTTCCACGTCTACGGCCGGGCCATGCGGCCGCTGGTGACGGCGCTGCGCAAGCGGGCGGAGCTGGAGCCGGCGGACGACGAGGGCTCGCCGGCCCCCGAGCTGCCGCCGCCGCCGATCCACGACCCCGACGAGGAGCGCCTGGCCGAGGCGCTCGCGCGCTTCGAGGAGACGCTGGTGAAGGACGTGATGACGCCGCGCCCCGACGCGGTGGCGATCGCGGCCGAGCGCAGCGTCGGCGAGCTGCGCGCGCTGATGCGCGAGAGCAAGTACAGCCGGATCCCGGTCTACCGCGGCGACCTCGACGACATCGTCGGTGTGGTGGAGGTGCGCGACGTGCTGGACTACGACGGCGACCACGGCGCTCCGCTCGAGCCGCTCGCGCGGCCGGTGCACCTGGTGCCCGAGACCAAGAAGATCTCCGAGCTGCTGCGCGAGCTGCAGTCCCAGCGCACCACCTTCGCGGTGGTGATCAACGAGTACGGGGGCGTCGCCGGCCTGGTCTCGGTGGAGGACATCGTCGAGGAGCTGGTGGGGGAGATCAAGGACGAGTACGACGTCGAGAGCGAGCCGATCCAGGTCGAGGAGGGCGGGGCGGTGCTGGTGGCGGGCCGCGTGGCGCTCGACCGGCTGGAGCAGGCGCTCGAGACCTCGCTGGAGGTCGAGGGCGTCGACGTCGGCACGGTCGGCGGCTTCGTGACGACCGTGTTCGGCCGCATCCCGCGCGCCGGCGAGCGCATGCACTGGCGCGAGCTCGACCTGGAGGTGGTGGACGCCGAGCGCAAGCGGGTCAACCGCGTGCGCGTGAAGCGGCGTCCGGCGGAGGACGTGGCTTGAGCACGGCGGCGCCGGCGCACGCCGGCTTCGCCGCCGTGGTCGGCCGGCCCAACGTCGGCAAGTCGACGCTGGTGAACGCGCTCGTCGGCCAGAAGGTGGCGATCGTCTCCGACAAGCCGCAGACCACGCGCAACCGCATCCTGGCCGTGGTGAACCGCCCCGGCGGCCAGATCGTCCTCTTCGACACCCCGGGCATCCACAAGCCGATGCACCGCATGAACGAGCGCATGGTCGAGGCGGCGGTGTCCAGCCTGTCCCACGTCGAGCTCGCGGTGTGGGTGGTGGACGTGACCGCCCCGCTGGGGCCGGGCGACCGTTACGTTCAGGGCGTGCTGCGCCGGGCGCGCCGCCCGACGCTGCTTGCGCTCAACAAGATCGACCGCATCCCGAAGACGCGCCTGCTGCCGCTGATGGACCGCTGGCGCCACATGCTCGACTTCGTCGAGATCGTGCCGGTGTCGGCGCTGCACGGCGAGAACGTGGATCTCCTGGCCGAGCGGGTGCTGGCGCACCTGCCCGAAGCGGAGCCGCTGTATCCGGCCGACTTCCTGACCGATCTCCCCGAGCGCTTCTTCGTCGCCGAGATGGTGCGCGAGCAGGTGCTGCGCAAGACCCGCGACGAGCTGCCGTACACGACGGGCGTGATGATCGACCTCTTCCGCGAGGAGGAGAAGCTGGTTCGGATCGAGGCCTCGATCCTGGTCGAGCGCGAGAGCCAGAAACCGATCGTGATCGGCAAGGGCGGCTCGCTGCTGAAGGCCATCGGCACCGCCGCCCGCCGCGAGATCGAGAACTTCCTCGACGCCAAGGTCTATCTTGGCCTCTTCGTCAAGGTCAGGGAAGGCTGGCGCGAGGACCCTCACATCCTCTCGGAGATCGGCATCGTCTCCCCAGCCCGCGGCGACCGCGACTAGCCCGGCCTCGGGGCCCCCGCCCGTCGCCCCGTTCACGTGGACGTTCGCCCTTGACGTTCACGTCCGTTTTGGTCGAAGCGCGGGAGATTCCATTGCCCGCGCCCGGTCACGGGTCGAGCCTATGGAGTCGAGGCCTTGCCTTCGGGACTCGACGTCAGAGTCCAGTTGTTCTCGTAGGCCGCCAGCGGTGGCTTGTTCAGCTTCGCCCACGAAATGAAGCGAAACCACGGTTCCTTTCGCCCTGGTCCCGGAACATTGGCACGGGCCTTGGCGACTTCGTAGGGAAGCACCCATGACCGAAGCACCCCAGCGGCGGGCTTGAAGATGAGAACAATCCAGTCGCAGTCCTTGCGGTCATCGAAGGTGAACCACCGACTGCTCTTCCACCCCTCGCTTTCGCTTCTGGTCTTCACGCTTACGCGGAGCAGGCCTTGCCCGGCCTCGACAGCGAGATCGTATGCCTCCCAGTTATCCGGCATCTTCGCGGCGAACTTGCCTGCGAAGCTGAACTGACTGAGGGCATAGTGCTCCCCCGCGTCGCCGAGCAGTTTCCCGCCGGATCGGTTCTGGATCATTCGCACTGTCACTCAGTGGCCTTACCCTGCCCGCGCCTCAGCCGCCGCGGCACATATCTCCGCCGGCAGCCGTCGGCTGCAAGCGGTTGCTAGACGACGTGACCCGAGTGTTTCAGGGACAGGATCCGAAGGTCAGATTCGAGCGCCGCGAGCATATTCGCTTGTAGGAGCGGAAAACGCTCGGGCGCAAGGCTGAATGGGGACGTCGCACCAGAGTACTTCTTGAAGGTGGCGCCACTCTTCTTCTTCTTGGCAGCCACCTTCTTCAACTCGCCATGATCGACGTCGTGTTTTGCATCGGTCCGGAGTTGGTTGACGTCCGAGAAAGAGGTCGGCACATCGTCGGCGAGGCGCAGACCAGGTGATTCACGAAACAAGAAATAGAGGTCGTCGAGGAATGTCTGGTAACCCGACCAATCTGCGATGCGCTTTCCTATGCGCGCCAGCGAGGCGGTGGTTCTGTTGGTTGGCTTGAAGAGGTTCTCCCCATGCTGCGCGGAATACGCCTCGTTGATGGACGTGATAAGAATACCGATTCTCTCTGCCGCGTCCTTGATAGACGCGGTCGGGCCGCCCTCGGCAACTGCTGTCGGGTCCAAGAGGTCGAACGCCGAAGGATCGAACGTCAACAGTTTCCGCAGTAGAACTTCGTGACGGACGCGGGCACCGGAACGAACGTTGGCGTTCACAGACCGCTGAAAGCGCAAGTAGTCCGTATCAGTCGCTGCCTCGCCAAGTTCCACCTGGCGCGCCAGCTCAGACATAAAGTGCTTGAAGAATCTGTGAATCCGCCCTTCTTGGTTCGTAGCGTGGCCGCCAGCAATCAGGCGTGAGACCAACGTCGCGAGCGACTGTACGACGGTTCGGTTCTTCAGCAATGGGCTGCGGGATTCGAACATCCGATCAAGGAACTCAAACGTCTGGGTAAGCCGCTGTCCGGTGTTCGATCGGGATGAGAATGACGCCTGGCTCTCGAAAAGATCCTTCAAGTCGTCATAGCGAAGCCCGGTATCGATGCCGTCGATTTCGATCGCAGCGACCTTGGCGACGATATCGAGGTGGGCATAGCGTCGGTCTGCGATCGCAACCTTGTCCTCGAAGAATCGTTGCCGTGATAGCTTCTTCGCGAAGTCACGTAGCTTGCTTTGAAGAGCGTTTAGCTTCTCGCTGCTTGAGAGCTGGAGGCCTTGCTGCAGACGCTGGAAGAATTCCTTGATCTCCTTTTCATCGCCCTCCTCGATGACGTCGAACTGAATCTGGAAGTCGTCGAAACGATCGGAAATATTGGTGGGCAGGTCGTTATAGAACGGGCCGCCGAACTCTTGGGCAGCGCCGGCCGCCAGGGGCAGGGCGTTGTCGAAGAAGTCGAAGATAGCCGAAAGACGCTGCTGCCCGTCGACAACCTCGTATTGCTCGGGGTCGCTCGACACCCTGAGGAAGTAGAACTTCGGAAGTCGCCAGCCCCGCAGGATGCTGTCGATGAGTTGCTGCTTCTTGGCTCGATCCCACACCTCTTGACGCTGCCAATCAGGTATCTCGTAGCGGTCGCGACGCTTGGATATCTTGTCGAGCGCGCGCTCATCAGAGAGGATCCTCATGGCGAGCCGTTACCTCGTTCGGGGAGAAGGCGCCCCTGTGGGCCTGACAATGGAGTTGGGCTGTTTAGCGCCATTGTGAACGCCGTAGTCCACTTCAACGCTCGTTGGACGACAGGACCCTATGCTCACGTTCATCCGCTCAGGTCTTCTTCTGACTGCTGCTCGACCCCGAGGTGGCGGGAGCATGCAGCTGGAGCAGGTCTGCAAGAACCTAATCTAGGTACATCTTGAACTGTCGTACCTCGGCCCGGGTATTAGCAACGTGGGTTGACAGAGCACTGCGGCTGCCCCAACACAGCCTGGATCGCGGACACCTCAGCATCAGCGGTGGTGTTCTCTGGCTCCGCCATGCTCAGCCTCCTCGCAGTCTGCGAAGGCTAGCACGGTGATCCCCGAATGATCAGCCGGAGACATGGGCAACACTTTTGTCCGCGGACATGGATAACGCTTCCCAAACGTGTCCACGGGCCGTAGCGATCCCCGGTGCGCAGGCGCCGCTCGTCGAGACGGCCCACCGTCTGCCGGCGCTCGAAGGACCGACTCTTCCTGAATCCCATCAATCGCCGGGTGCCGCAGCACAGTCGACTCCACCTGGCTGGTACGCGCCTTTGTCGATGAAACCGTCGTGAAACTCGCCTTGTACAAGGCGGGCTTGACCTCGATGACTATGGCTACCGCCCCATCGCCCGAACCGCCTGAAGTCACGCGCGCGAACTCGGGTCGATCAGCGACCACGAGCCCTCAGCTCCCATCAACAGCATCTCGCGTTTCGTCAGCCGCGTCCGCTCGGTCGGGCGCTGGTGAAGCGGCCGCGGGCTTCCGAAAGACCGTGTCCTCACCTTTCTCGCCGCCGGTGGTTTTCCTGTGCTGGGAGCCGATTGCTACGAGGGCGAGCGAGCCAAGAAGGGTGACTGCCTCGAATACGATAGCAAGTGGCGAGGGTGCATAGGTTGTCGCGAGATATGCTGGCGTTGCCACGAATGCCATGAGCTGCACGAGCACCCTGTAGGTCAGAGTCTTGCCTTCAGCGTACGCTCGCAGCTCTGCGGAGGCATCCCAGTGGTGGATGACCAGGTCACCCGCTGCGGTGAGGTCCCTCCTTGCGTTCGACAGCCGCCTGACGTACGCGTTCAACTGACCAATCAACCCGTCCTCAACGTAGTAAAGACCGCAGAGGATGAAGGCGACCGGGGGAGCCAACACGACAATCTGAGGCAGGTTCTTACCGGATTCCATCCCGAACTTGACTCCACTGGCCAGGGCCCAAAGAGTGGTCAGGGCAAGCAGATCAATCTTGAGCCAGCGATCGCGGTGCTCGATGCGAAACAGCAGTTCGGCTCGCACCGAGCGAAGGCACTCGAGGATCCACGCCTCCTCCGACCCCTTGTCGTCGCTCACTAGACACCTCCCTGCAGCGGCCTAACTCTGAAATCACCTGCGACACCGAGACTCAGGATGAGCTGCGCGCCCACCTCAGCAGCCCAGGCTCCCGCGTTGGCGCGCCGCACCTCAAGGCGTGACCCCTCGGGTCGTCAGGTGGATTTCATTGTCAGGCCGCCGTCAGTGACCCGGCCAGCTCGCCCAGGATGAAGCCGTCTACCGCTTCGATCTTTCCGCGCCAGAGGTTGCCCTCGTAGTTGCTCGGGAGCGGCTGTCGGCTCTGGAGGAACCGCGCGTCGCGCAGGTGGATGAACTCGAACTGGGAGAGGTCGTCCGGATCTGCGGTCTCCTTGCGCTTGTCCAGTTCTTCCACCACCTCTGTAAAGAGCTTCACGGGCGCGCCACCGACGCTCGCCATCGCGTTGGCGATCTGGTCCCCCAGGCCGTCGAAATAGTCTCTGGAGGAGATGAGCTTCCCTGAGATCAGTGCACCCCCGACAAGGAGAGTGACCGGGAACCCACCCTCGGGTCCGGCGAACCGGGACACCAAGTACTGAAGGAACCAGTCGCTTCTGATCTTGGCCTTGGGCGGTTCCGCGCCGCTCGCCTGCTCTTCGCTCATGGGTTCACCTCGGGAGGCAGGCTCCGACACCCCTGTGCCCTACCGGGTCCGCCCGTGAGGCCGCGAGGTCGGCCTAACACTCAGTGGGCGGACACGAATAGCCCGTTGCCGTGCAGCTGGGCCGGTCACCAGCTCGGGCCCGCAGGGCGCGTGGGCATCCGATGCGTTGCATGTACACGGACTATACGACGTGGTCGCAGGCGACATTCCTGCGTACGCCCGCGAGGCTTCCTCCCTCGGGACGGGCGAACCGCCGCATCAGGCCGACCAGCATCGACACGATCCGGACCAGCAGCGACCGCGCGCGGCGGTGGTCGGCTGGGCTGACGAGGCCGCGGGCCAGCAGCAGATCGAGGGCGGCTCCGGACTCAGTGGCCGACCCGCGGGCTATGGAGAAGAAGTGGGATTTCTCGGCCGGCGACGTCCGTCCGGCGCCCTCCGCAGTGTTCAAGCAGATGCTGACGGAAGCGCGATCGAGCTGATCGCGGAGCGCGCCGAGGCCCTTCGCCCGGCAGATCCGTGCCGCGAGCTGCTGGAACTCGAGCGAGACGCGATAGGCGTCGAGCCGGTCGTGTTCCAGCCAAGCGTCAACCGGTGGCTCGTGGTCGTGGACGGGCGACGAGGCTAGGCCGGCGATTGTGACCGACGGGGTGGATCCGAGCTCGGCGGACAGGCCGGCTGCGGGAACATCGTCGAACTGGGCCATTTTGGGAACCTCCGTTCGGGCCGGCGAGGGCCGGCCTCTCGCGAAGGGAGGCCGGCCCGAGCGGAACGAAGGTCACAGCAGGGCCAGCGACGCCACGCACAGGTACCAGGCACGCGCCGTGACGCCGCGCGAGGTAGTTCGGTTCACTGGTTGCAGGCGCGCGGCGGCGCGGAGCGTGCAGCGTGGCCGTCAGGGCGTCCGCAACGCCCCGCCCACGTTCATCGTTGACGTGGTTCGTTCACGTTCACGTCTGTAGCCGTCCAGCCCCTTGGCTAAGAGGTCCGACGGACGAAGGCCCGTGTGCTTGGCGATGCGGGCGAGCATTCGGAGGCCGGAGAAGAGCCGCAAGCACCCGCTTGGCCCGAGTGCTCGGCCAGGTGCTCACGCTGCGGCGAAGGAGATGTCGACCAGAGAGGAGCCAGCTTCGCCGTGCTCGAGGCGGTCGGCGACGACTCGCAGGGCCAAGGCCTGGACCTTCGCGCGTGCCTCGTCCGCGGAGACGCCATACGCCATGACTCCCGGGAGTTCGAGGACCTCGGCGAGCCAGCGGCCGTCGTCTTCCTGCTCGATCTCGACCTTCAGACGCATGCCGCCTCTGCCTTTCGATCTTACCAGAGGGCCCGGCCGGCTCCGACGTTAGTCGAACACTGAGCTCAGCGGCGGCGCATCCTGGCCGTGCGCCGTCCGCTGCAAATGCGTTCGTCCGCCGCCTGCTCGCAGCGTCCCGTCGTTCCAGGGCCTCAAAGAGCGTGCTCGACGATGCGCCACGCTTCCCAGCTGTCAGCGCACGTTCCGCCAGGTGGCTCCGCAGCCAACCGTGCACACTTGACAGCCACCGACTCGTCCGTAATGAGACCCCACTGGTTGTAGGCAGCGCCCAGATTCGAGAACTCCTGCTCGAGGCCAGCGTAGCAGCGGAAGGAGTCGAACCCCCCGCCGAAGCTGTCGTAACCGAGCACCTCGAAGCCGCGGTCGGCCGCGGGCGGGAGAGCCTGCCGCCCTGCCAGGGCCTGGTAGACGCCCGTGGCGCCGTTGGGTGCGAACCCCGGCTGCTGGGGTGGTGGAGCCGCAGCTGCAAGGAACTTGTCGACGGCATCCCCCGCAAGGCCGATCTGCAACAGGCGAAAGTCCTCGGGTAGGAAGAGACGCCGAAACTCCCGCGCAGCCTCACGATCAAGGAAGACGTGCGACCAGGCGAATTGCCGATCGAACCGCTGGGTCACCCAAGCCACCGCCGAGGGCAGGCGCTCGGCTGGAATGCCGCAGCGCATCGCCTCCTCGAGCCGTTCCGTTTCGGGGGTGCGAACCCACTCGATGGCCCAGGTGTCCGGTGCAACGGTGGCAAGACAATGCGAGACAGTGAGGAAGCCCGACCGCAGATCCGCGCCGGCCCTGACGAGGAAGAGCGGCCCAGCGACGTAGCTCGTCATGCCTCAGTCATGCGCAAGGCCCGTGGATGAACACGGACTATACGACGTGGCCCACGCACCAAGGCCAGCCCGCGGGGCGGCGCTCATCGGTCCACTCCCTCGGTGCGGGCGAAACGCCGCATCAGGCCGACCAGCATCGACACGATCCGGATCAGCAGCGATCGTGCCCGGCCATGGTCTGCCGGACTGACGAGACCGCGGGCCAGGAGCAGGTCGAGAGCGGCCCCGGATTCAGTGGCCGACCCGCGAGCGATCGAGAAGAAGTGGGATTTCTCGGCCGGCGACGTCCGTCCGGCGCCCTCCGCAGTGTTCAAGCAGATACTGACCGAAGCGCGGTCGAGCTGATCGCGGAGCGCACCGAGCCCCTTGCCCCGGCACAGACGCGCGGCAAGCTGCTGGAACTCGAGCGAGACGCGATAGGCGTCCAGCCGGTCGTGTTCCAGCCAAGCGTCAGCCGGTGGCTCGTGGTCGCGGACGGGCGGCGGGACCAGTCCGGCGAGTGCGACCGACGGGGCGGATCCGAGCTCGGCGGACGGGCCGGCGCTGGGAACGTCGTCGAACTGGGCCATTGTGGGAACCTCCGTTCGGGCCGGCGAGGGCCGGCCTCTCGCGAAGTGGAGGCCGGCCCGAGCGGAACGAAGGTCACGGCAGGGCCAGCGACGCCCCGCGCAGAAGCGACGCAGGCGGCGTGACGCCGCGGCAGTTCAGGCTGTCGTGTCCTGAGGCCGGCCGCGGCGGCGCGCCGCGTGCAGAGTGGCCGTCAGGGCGTCCGCAACGCCCCGCCCGCGTTCATCGTTGACGTGGTTCGTTCACGTTCACGTCCGTAGCCGCCCGCCGCCGTTTCGTTCACGTGGACGTGAGTCTGTTCCCCGGCGCGCTGGCGGTGCTCGCTCAGCCTTTCCGGCTCACCATGGCGCTGATCCAGATCGGTGCGAAGGGCGACGTGCAGCCCTTGGAGACGGGGTAGTCCCGATAGATCCCCAACTTCTCGCCAATGGCGATGGCCCGCTTCCGGTGTTTGGGGAAGTGGATTCCGATGCCCGCGAGCGTGTTGTTCATGGTCCACTGCACTTCGGGATCGGCGTCCGCCATTTCCGCTTCGATGCGATCGAGAAGCGCCGGGAGGTCGAGCCCGTCGGGACTCTTCCCGACCCGCTCGGCGGTGAGGTCCCAGCCGGAGCGGGCCGCCCAGCGGTCGTCCGCAGCCATCCAGCCCTGGCGAAGGGCCTCCTTGTCGGGGTGCTGCCGGACGACGTAGGCGTTGAGCCAGTCCGCCACGCGCACGAAGCTGATGGACCGCACCATCCGGTCCATCTCCTTGGCCGACAGCTTCTGAGGCTGGATCAGGAGCGTCGCCAGAAACTGCGCGTCGACATTCCCGGTGTCCCAGAGAGCCAGGGCCAACGAGTGATCCGTGCGGATCTTCTTCGCCAGCGCCCGGATGTCGCCCAGGCTGACGCCGAACTGATTCTCCCCGGCGCCGCCCTTGGCGTTCTGCGCCCGCCCCTTCGTGCTACCGAGCGCCTCGAGCTGCCTGAGAGCGTCCTCGAGCGTCATAGTCGTGAATCTACTCGGTAGCGGGGAGTACGGAGCAGCCCAAATGCGTTCACGCCGAGGCTCGCCACTCCAGCGACAGACGGCGCTTGCTATCCGCGCAGTCTCGGAGATACAGGTTGATCAGGGTTTGGTACGGGATCCCGCTAGCCTCCGCGGCAGCCTTGAAGTACTCGATGGTCGGCTGATCCAACCTGATCGTGATCTGCTTCTTCAGCCGCTTGGCGTAGGGATTCCGACGAGCCTTCGAGAAGTCGTACTCTTTTCTCATCGCTTCAGCCTCGCCCAGTAGAGGGCCTGCTCGGCCTTTCCGGCCTTTCGTGCAGAGATGATCCGAATGACCCGCCCCAGCGCACGCAGGCAGTGGCGGACGACTAGGATGCGAGGTGCGGCACTCAGGCCCATGATGACGAAGCGATCCTCTCCGCTTGCTTCGTCAGGATCATCCAGCAAGAGGGCATGCTCGTCGAAGAAGACGGCCTGTGCCTCCTCGAACGATACGCGGTGCTTCCGGAGATTGCTCTGGGCCTTTCGAGAGTCCCACTCGAACCGCAGATCTACCACGAACTACAGTGTAACCACAGCGTCAGTCGCCTTCAAGGCTCCCACCCGTCCCGTTCACGTTCACGTCCGTAGCGGGCCGAGGAGCAGTCGTATGATGATTCGTCAAACTGGAGCGTCGATGCCGAAGACGAAACTCGCCGTGACGCTCGATAGCCACCTGGTTGGAGAGGTCGACAACCTCGTCAAGGAGCACCGCTTCGCCAACCGCAGCCAGGCGATTGAGGAAGCCGTTTCGGAAAAGCTGCAGCGGCTCGCGCAGGCGCGGCTGGCTCGCGAATGCGCCAGGCTGGTTCCCTCGGAGGAACGGGCTCTCGCGGAAGAGGGTCTGGCTGGCGGCAAGGACACATGGCCCACGGACGTGAACGTCAACGCAGCACGTGAACGATGAACGTGGGCTGGCCGCCGACCGCCGCCGTTAGTCGAACTTCCCGAAGCTGATCTTCCCCAGCACCCGGAACCCGCCGACGTCGTCCTCGCCGTAGACCTTCGACACGCCGCCGAGGCCGATGGTGGACGGCACGATCGAGTAGCCGGCCTCGATGCCGAAGCGCAGGCTGCCGCGGCCGAGCTCGACTCCCGCGAGCACGTGCCCCGAGCCCTTGGTGCGGCTGTCCTTCTCGCTGATGCCGGCGACGGTGCTCTCCTCGCTGTACGACACGAGGCCGCCGCCGACGCCGATGTAGGGCGTCAGCAGGCCACGGCCGCCGAAGCGCCAGCCGAGGGTCGCCTCGATCGGAATCAGCTTCAGCTCGAGCGGGTGGCCGAGCGGGAACACCTCGGCTCCGGGCTCGGCGACGAAGACGCGCTCGCCCGTCTTCTTGGAGAAGCTGACGCCGGCGGCGACGAAGAGGCCGCTATCGAAGCGGTAGCGGCCCCCGGCGCCGAAGATGCCGCCGCCGCTCGAGCCGAAGACCGCTTCGGCGGAATCCTTGGCGCCGGTCATGTCGTAGTAGCCGCCGTGGGCTGAGACGTCGAAGGAGCCGGCGAGCGCCGGCGGCGCCAGCGGCAGCAGCAGGGCGAGGACGCGGAGCGCTCTTCTCACTTGTTGATCCCCAGTCCCTTCAGGGCCTCGGCGGGCCGGATCAGCCCGTGGCCGTACTCGTCGTCGCGTCCCGCGGCGCCCAGGTCTTCCGCGGTGGACTCGATCGCCTTCTGGATCGCCGCCGGGCTCTTGATCCCCTGCGAGTAGAGCAGCGCCGCCAGCGCCGCGACGTGCGGCGTCGCCTGGCTGGTGCCGTCCACGTAGAGGTAGACGAACTGCTCGAGGCGCAGCGGCAGCGAGACGAACGGGTTGATCGTCTGCTGCAGGATGCCGTCCGGCCGGCCGTTGTCGTCGTCGTCGCGATCGATGTCGCCGCCCGGCGCCACCACGTCGAGAGCGGAGCCGGTGTTGGAGTAGGGAGCGCGCCGCTTGCGCGCGTCGACGGCGCCGACCGCGATCACGTTCGGGAAGGCCGCCGGGAACGAGATCGTCGAGGTGCTCTCGTTGCCGGCCGCGGCCACCACGGTGACGCCGGCCGTCACGGCTCGGTCGATCGCTGCTTTCAGCGTCTGGCTCTCGAACTCGCCGCCCAGGCTGAGGTTGATCACCTTGGCGCCGTTGGCGACCGCGTAGCCGATGCCGTCCGAGACCACGGAGAAGGAGCCGAAGCCCTCCGCGTCGAGCACCTTCACCGGCATCAGCGCGCAGCCGAAGGCGAGCCCGGCGACGCCGACGGCGTTGTCGGTCGCCTCGGCGATCGTCGACGCCACGTGCGTGCCGTGGAAGTTGTCGTCGTTCGCGTGCGAGTCGCCGTTCTCGAAGTCGAAGCCCTGCACGAAGCGGGTGCTGCCCCAGTCGGGCGCCTTGCGGTAGGGCCCGAAGTCCTCGAACGCCACGCCCGTGTCGAGCACCGCCACCACCACCTCGGAGCTTCCCTTCTGGATGTCCCAGGTTCGCTCCGCGTTGATCAGCTTCATGTTCCACTGGCGGTCGTAGAACGGGTCGTTCGGCGCCAGGAAGGCGCGCGCCACGTAGTTGGGCTCCGCGTACTCGACCTCGCGCATCGCGCGCAAGCTGGCGACGGCGTCGGCCACGCTGACGTCGGCCGGCAGGTTGACCACGTAGTGGCCGCCGTACGGGCTCTTCCACGCGCTGCGCGCGCCGATCTCGCGTGCGGCCCGCTCGACCGCCGCCTGCTCGGCGGCCGAGGCGAAGCCGACGAGCACCTGGCCGGGCACGTAGTCGGGCGCCGGCCGTCCGGCACGGCGGATGGCCGCGAAGCCGGACAGGTCGTCGGCGTTGCCGCCGGGCAGGCGCGCGAGCGCCAGCAGCCCGAGGCACGCCACGGCGAAGACGAGGACTCGTTGCATCACGCGAGTGTAGCCGGCCGCTTCGGGAGCATCAACGACGCGACAGCGCACGCAGCAGCGCGATCGTCGCGGCGCTTCCGCACAGGAGGAGGCCCGTGCTCTCGAGCGCACCCGGGCCGAGCGCGCTCTCGGCGGCCAGTTCCGGACGCAGCAGCGCGACGGTCGCGAAGGTGATCGTGTTGAGCGTCAGGTGCGCGATCGCGCAGGCCGCGAGTCCTCCGGTGCGCACGCGCAGCGCCCCGAACACGAGCCCGACGGCGATCGCGAAGGGGACGCGGTAGAAGGACACGCCGTCCGACACCTGGTCGAGGTGGATCAGCCCGAACAGCAGGGAAGAGGTGACCACGGCTCCGGCGGAGCCCAGGCGCGCCGCGAGCGCGGGCAGCGCCAGCCCGCGGAAGAGAAGCTCCTCGCAGATCGCGGGAGCGGCGGCGATCGTCAGCGCCGACGCCAGCGCGTCCTGCGGGCCGCTGGGTCGCAGCGCCTGGTGCAGGCGCAGGAACGCCTCGAGATAGCCCGCCGGCGGCTCCCAGAAGAGCGTCTGCAGGCCCATCAGGCCGAGGCTGCCGGCCCAGGCGGTCGCGCCGACGAGGGCCGAGAGGAGGATTCCGGCGCGGCTCAGGCCGGAGAGAGCGTCGCCCAGGGTGCGTCCACGCGTCGCCAGGAACGCCAGCAGGAGGCCCGGCGCGACGAGCGCGAGCTCCGAGAGGACGATCGCGGGCCGCAGGCCCAGCCGCGCGGCCGGGCGCGCCGCGAGCGCCATCGCCGCGACGCCCAGGAACACCGCCACGGGAGCGAGCCAGGGAGAGAACGGCGGGGTGAGCCTGGGAGCGGACCCGGGTTGGGACATGCGTGGGGCATTATCCTTGGCTTTGCAGCCGCCCGCGCGGCGCGACGATCATGCCCGTACACGAGAGCCTCGCCGTGCGCATCGAACCCGAGCCGCAGAGCCCGGCAGCGGCGCTCCGCGCGTCCGGCCCGGCCGCGGGCGCTCGCCTGCGCGACCTGCCTGCGGACGAACGGCCTCGCGAGCGCCTGGCGCGCCACGGCGCCGCCGCGCTGCAGAACCGGGAGCTGGTGGCGCTGCTGCTCGGCGCCGGCACGCGCCGCGCCTCGGCGCTCGAGATCGCCGAGCGCCTGGTGGCCTCGGGCCTGCGCGACCTGCAGGGCGCGAGCGTCGCGGAGCTCTCGCGCGTCGCGGGGCTCGGCGCCGCGCGCGCCTCGCGGCTGCTGGCGGCACTCGAGCTGGGCGCCCGGCTCGTCTCCGAGGGCCGCGCTCCGGCGCCGTGCCTGCGCACCCCGCAGGATGCCGCGCGCCTGCTGCTGCCCCGCTACGGCGCCCGCCCGGTCGAGACCTTCGGCGTGCTGGCGCTCGACGTGCGCCACCGCCTGCGCCGCGAGGCCGTGATCTCGACGGGCTCGCTGACGGCGAGCCTGGTCCACCCGCGCGAGGTGTTCCAGGAGGCCGTGCTCGCTCGCGCGGCGGCGCTCGTCCTCTTCCACAATCATCCGTCCGGCGACCCCGAGCCCTCGGCCGAAGACCTGGCGCTGACGCGGCGGCTGGCCGCCGCGGGCACGCTGATGGGCATCGAGGTGCTCGACCACCTGGTGCTGGGCGCCGGCCGCTACGTCAGCCTCAAGGAACGCGGGGTGCTGTGAGCCGACTTCTCTATTTCGACTGCGCGCAGGGCGCCTCCGGCGACATGCTGATGGGCGCGCTCGTGGACCTGGGCCTGCCGCTCGCGTCGCTCGAGGCCGAGCTGCGCAAGCTGCCGCTGCCGGGCTGGCGGCTCGAGTCCCGCCGCGTGATGCGCTGCGGCCTGCAGGCCACGAAGGTGGACGTGGTGATCGAAGGGCACGAGCATGCGCACCGCGGGCTCGCCGAGATCGCCTCGATCCTCGGCGCGGCGGGGCTGGACCCGGCCGACGAGCGGCGCGCGCTCTCCCTCTTCGAGCGCCTGGCGGTTGCGGAAGCTGCGGTGCACGGCGTGCCCGTCGAGCGCGTCCACTTTCACGAGGTCGGCGCGGTCGACTCGATCCTCGACGTGGTGGGAGCGGTGGTGGGCCTGCGCTGGCTCGGGGCCGAGCGCTTCGTCGCCTCGCCCCTGAACGTGGGCACCGGCACCGTCACCATGTCGCACGGGACGTTCCCGGTGCCGCCGCCGGCGACGGCCCGGCTGGTCGCGGGGGCTCCAGTCTTCGGCGCCGGCAAGGGCGAGAAGCTCACGCCCACGGGCGCCCTGCTCGTCACCGGGTACGCGACCGAGTTCGGCCCGCTGCCCTTGATGAAGGTGGAGGCGACCGGCTACGGCGCGGGGACTCGCGAAGACCCCGACGCGCCGAACGTGCTGCGGCTGATCGTGGGCGATGCTCCGGCCACGGCGGCACAGGCGGGGCCCAGGGCGGCCGCGGGCCCCGACGCGGACGCCGGCGAGCGCGTGCTGGTGCTCGAATGCGAGCTCGACGACATGTCGCCGCAGCTCGTGGGGCCGCTGTACGAGCAGCTGCTGGCCGCCTCGGCGCTCGACGTGTACGTGACGCCGATCCAGATGAAGAAGGGCCGGCCGGGGCTGCTGCTGAGTGTCCTGGCGAGGCCCGCGGACCGCGACGCGCTCGAGGGAATCCTGTTCCGCGAGACCACCACCCTCGGCGTGCGCCGCAGCGAATGGCAGCGCACGGCGCTCGAGCGGCGCAGCGTCACCGTGGAGACGGCCTACGGCGCCATCGCGATCAAGCTCGGCCTGCGCGCGGGCGCGGTCGTCAACGCCCAGCCCGAGTTCGAGGAGTGCCGGAGGGCCGCGCAGGCCCACGCCGTGCCGCTCAAGGAAGTGATGGCCGCCGCCCTCGCCGCCTGGCGGGCGCGCGGCGAATAGCGCGCGCGCGGCTCCCCGGTTTCGCGCGGCGGGCCCGCGCCCGATAGACTGAAGCGCTTCGATGACGACCCGCATCTCCTATCACACGACCCCGATCTACTACGTCAACGACGTGCCGCACCCGGGCCACGCCTACTCGACGCTGGCGACCGACGCGCTCACTCGCGCCCGCCGGCTGATGGGCCAGGAGGTCTTCTTCCTCACCGGCACCGACGAGCACGGCCAGAACATCGAGCGCATTGCCCGCGAGAAAGGGCTCGACGCGCAGGCGTACTGCGACCGCATCGCGGAGGTGTTCAAGGCGCTCTGGCAGCGGCTCGAGATCCGCTACGACGGCTTCATCCGCACGACGGACGAGCTGCACACGCGCGGTGTCCTGCGCTTCTGGCAGCGGCTGCGCGAGGCGCGGACGCTGTCGGGCGAGAGCGCCATCTACAGCGGCAAGTACGCGGGCTGGTACTGCCCGCGCTGCGAGGGCTTCAAGACGGAGGCCGAGCTGCGCCAGCCCGACAACGTCTGCCCCGACCACGAGCGTCCCTGCGAGTGGACCGAGGAGGAGAACTTCTTCTTCCGGCTCTCGGGCTTCGAGGGCTGGCTGCGCGACGAGATCGGCTCCGGCCGCCTGCTGATCGAGCCCGCGGGCCGCCGCAACGAGGTTCTCGCGGTGGTCGAGCAGGGGCTGCAGGACTTCAGCGTCAGCCGCGCGCGCGTGAAGTGGGGCATTCCGGTGCCCGAGGACCCGAGCCACGTCTTCTACGTGTGGATGGACGCGCTCGCGAACTACATCACGGCCCTCGACTACGCGGGCGACGGTCCGGCCTACAGGCGCTACTGGGAGGGCGCCGCGCGCGACGGCGAGAGCGCCGCTCCACCGATCGAGCGGCTGCACCTCGTGGGCAAGGAGATCATCCGCTTCCACTGCCTCTACTGGCCGGCGATGCTGAAGGCGGCGGGACTGCCCGTGCCGACCCGCGTCTTCGCCCACGGCCACCTGACGAAGAACGGCAAGCGCCTCAGCAAGACCACCGGCAACACGATCGACCCGAACGCGCTGCTCGACTGGCTGGGCGTCGATGCCTTCCGCTACTTCTTCCTGCGCGAGGGCTCGTTCTCGCAGGACTGGGACTTCACCGAGTCCGCCTACGTCGGCCGCTACAACGCGGACCTGGCGAACGACTTCGGCAACCTGGTCTCTCGCGCGCTGACGATGGCCGCGAAGTACTGCGACGGCAAGCTGCCGCCGCGTCCCGCCGCGGGCGCATTCGCGGCGGACGAGACGCTGCGGCGCCTGGAGGACCCCGCCACTCTCGCGGAGTTCCAGTCCGGCGTCTTCCGGCGCTACGAGGCGCTCGATTTCGGCGGCGCGCTCGCGGAGATCTGGACCATCGTCAGCCAGCTCAATCAGCGCATCGTCGAGTTCAGCCCGTGGACGGTCGCCAAGGACGAAGGCCGGCGCGCCGAGCTCGACGCGTTCCTGTATCGCCTGCTCGAAGCCGTGCGCCTGCTCGCCGTGCTGGCGAGCCCCGTGGTTCCCGCGGCCGCCCGCCGCGTCGGCGTGATGCTGGGACTGCCCGCGGGCGAGTCGACTCCCGCGGAGCTGGCCTATGGACGCCTCGTTCCCGGCCAGCCGCTCGGCTCGATCGAGCCGCTGTTCCCGCGCCACGAGAAGAAGAAGGAGACCTCCGTGCCCGAAGACCAGAAACCGGCCGCCGCCACTCCGGCGCCGCCCAGGACTCCGGCGACGGCGCCCGCTGCCTCGCCCGCCGACGGCCGCATCGACATCTCGGAGTTCGCCAAGGTGGAGCTGCGCGTCGCCCAGGTGCTGGCGGCCGAGAAGGTGCAGGGCTCGAAGAAGCTGCTGAGGATCCAGGTCGACCTCGGCAGCGAGCAGCGCCAGGTGATCGCCGGCATCGCCCAGTTCTACGAGCCCGAAGCCCTCGTCGGGCGGAAGGTCGTGATCGTCGCCAACCTGAAGCCCGCCAAGCTGATGGGCCTCGAGTCGAACGGCATGGTGCTGGCCGCGTCGCCCGACGACCGCGCGGTACTGCTGAGCGTCGAGTCCGACGTGCCGCCGGGGACCAAGATCCGCTGAGCATGCGCCCCCTGGCGCGGGCGGCCGTGCTGGCGTCGGCCGCCGGGGCCGTCGCCTGCGGCCGCGGCTGCGGGTCCGCGGAGCCGGTCGTCGTCTACGACCTGGTGGCGCGCGTGCCCGTCGCCCAGCGCGCGAGCGGGCCGCAGACGATCCTGTTCGGCACGCCCGAGGGCGAGACGCATCAGGCCGAGGGCTTCTTCCGCTGGGCCGGCGGCTCCGGCGATCGCTTCGTCTGGGCGCGCCGCGAGGTCGAGGTCGCGCTCCGCTTCGACGCTCCCGCCGCGCGCGCGGCGGTGCTGGACGTGCAGCCTTTCGCGGGCGTGAGGGACCAGTCGGTCTCGGTGCTCCTGAACGGAGCGAGCGTCGCCAGCTTCGCGCTGAACGACCTGCGCCAGCGCTATCCGATCCCGCTTCCGGCCGGCGCGCAGCGCGCGGGAGAGAACCGCCTGCGCTTCGAGTTCGCGGCCACGGCGTCGGCGCGCGACGTCGACGCGGCCAGCAGCGACGGCGGGCAGCTGGCGGCCGCCTTCTTCGGTCTGGTGATCGGGCCGGCGGGCGACCCGTCCCAGGACGACCTGCTCTCGCGCGACGCACCGCGGCCGTTCGCGATCGTCGACCGCGAGGGCGTGCCGGCGGTGACGCTGATGGGGCCGGCCAGCCTGCGCTTCGCGCTGCGCCTGCCGGAGGCGGCCGAGCTGCGCTTCACGCCTCGGCTCGAGGCTGCCGCGCTCTCGCGTCAGGGCCGCGCGCGCGTGCGGGTCTCGTTGCGCACCCCGACGGGCGCCGAGACCGAGCTGTGGTCCGCCGGGCTCGAGCCCGGCCAGAAGCAGCCGGCAGAGGCGCGCGTGCCGCTTCCGCGGAGCGACGCTGCCGTCGAGCTGGGGCTCCACGTCGAGGGCGAAGGAGCGGGGCGCTTCGCCTGGGTCGCGCTCGAGGCGCCGCGCGTGATGGGGCGGAACGGACCCTCGCTCGAGCGAAGGGTGTTCGACGAGCGCCAGGACCGGCAGGCCGAGCCGCTGCGGCGATCGCTGGCGGGCCGCAGCGTCGTGCTGCTGGTGCTCGACGCGGCGCGCGCCGAATCGATCTCGGCCTACGGATACCCGCGGCGCACGACGCCCGAGATCGACCGGCTGGCGAGGGAGGGCGTGCGCTTCGAGAACGCGTTCACGCCTGCCGTCTTCACGGTCGCCGCGATCTCGTCGCTGTGGACCTCGCAGCAGCCCGACCAGCACCACGCCGACACCGGCTTCGGCGAGCGCCTGCCGCCGGGCCGCCTGACGCTGGCCGAGCTGCTGGCGGCGCAGGGGATCCGCACCGCGGGCTTCGTCGCCAACGCGATGGCCGGCCGCGCGCTCGGGTTCGATCGCGGGTTCTCGGAGTTTCACGAGGTCTTCGGCGACCCCGAGCTGGGCAGCCGGGCCGAGGTGTTCCGCAAGCACCTGCCGCGCTGGCTCGAGGCCCACCGCGACGAGCGCTTCTTCCTCTACGTCCACTTCCGCGAGCCCCACTTCCCGTACGACCCGCCGCCGCCCTTCGACACCGCCTTCGGCCCCAACGCGCCCCTCGACGCCGCCGCGCGCAGCGAACGCGGCTGGTACCTCTCGGTGAATCGCGGCGAGCACCAGCCGACCGCGGCCGAGCTCGAGCACCTGGTCCGGCTCTACGACGGCAACCTCGCCTACGCCGATCGCGAGATCGGGGAGCTGCGGCGCACGCTGGAGCGGCTGGGCCTGCTCGAGCGCGTGGCGCTGGTCGTCACCGCCGACCACGGGGAGCAGCTCGGCGAGCACGGCTACGTCAGCCACAGCGCCCAGCTCTACGAGCAGAGCCTGCGGGTTCCGCTCGTGATGCGCCTGCCCGGCGGGCCCGCGGGGCGCGTGGTCCCGGGACTCGCCGACCTCGTCGACCTGGCGCCGACGCTCGCCGACATCCTCGGCGTCGCGGGCCGTGGCGGCTCCGATTCCGCGTTCGAGGGCCGAAGCCTGCTTCCCGCGATCGCGGGCGCCCCGCTCTCGGGCGCAATCCTGTCGCGCACCGTGTGGGACACCCCCCGCTACGCGCGTCGCGACGAGCGCTACAAGTACGTGCTCGACACGCGCACCGGCGCCGAGGAGCTCTACGACCTCGCGACGGACCCGAAGGAAGCCAGGAACCTCGCTGCCAGCCTGCGGCTCGAGGCGCGCTTCCAGCGGCAGGAGCTGGAGCTGACGCTCGGCCGCTTGCGCAGCCGCGCCCGGGGCGCTTCCGCCGACGCCTTCGTCTCGCCCCAGCAGTGCGAGAACATGCGCTCGCTCGGCTACGTCGGGGACTGCCCGGCGCCCGCGGCACACGGATCGGGGCGCGATCCGCGCGCGCCCGACCGCCCGCGCTAGATCGACAGCTCCGGATCGCCCTCGACGACGCGCTGCTCGAGCCGCGGCCGTTCGCCCCTGGCCCACAGCTTCGCGCGGTGGACGACGCGGTAGCGCAGCGGGCCGCCGTCCTCGCGCTCGCTCCGCTCGAGCGGCCGCGGGATGCACACGAACTCCGACTCGATCGCGTCGTTCGTGACCGTCACGGCGGCGTAGCCGTGTCCGCCCATGTCGAGGAAGGAGAGCTCAGGGGAGAGGTCGGGGTTCGTCAGCCGCCCGCCGACGCGCCGAGCGCCGCGGCCCCCGCCAGAAACCGGCGCCGGTTCGTTTCGCTCATCAGAGATCGAGCCTCATGGCGTTCTCTGCGACGCCCTATCTCCGTCCATCCCTGCTCGTGGCTGCGGCCCAGCTCGTCGTCCGCGATCCCGATTCTCACCCAGGTCTCGAGACCGCGCGTCGCCTGCGGCACCCAAGTGAATGCCCATGGCCTTTGGCCACCCGCGACGGATGAAAGGCCGATGGCCGCGGGCTTCGGCCGAGGGCGGCGGCGTGGGTCACGCCGGAGCGGGGCGTTGAGGCGCGCATGGGACACGACCGACCTGGCCACCACGTCCGCGCCGATCGAGCGGAGGGGCGCAACTGCTGATCTTCCTCTCGAAGGCGAGGCGTCCCGGAGCGACCCCGCGGAGGCGTGAACCCCGACGCCGCCCAGCCGACAGCTACGGGCCGCAGCCCGAGCGAGACTCCTTTCTGGCTAAGTCGAGCAGCCGCGGGCGCTCGACGCACAAGCGGCAAGGAGTGCGGCCCTCCCAGTACCAGAGGGCGTCGATCGCCGGCGCGCGTCTGTCGAGAGGACCGGCGTTCTCCGCGGCGGCGGCAAGGTCTGCTAGCTTCGGCGATGGCCGAGGCCGCCCCTCTCGACGTTCCTGACGGGAACAGGGTGCTTGCGTGGCCGGGAGGAAGATCGTCCTTGAGTGCATCAACGATGAACGGACAGCAACTGCGCCTGGTCGACTCCCACTGCCACGTCGACATGGCGCAGTTCGACGCCGACCGCGAGGCCGTGCTGGCCCGCGCGCGAGAGGCCGGTGTCGTGAACATGCTGGTCGTCGGCGGCGTCGACGCCGAGGCGGGGCACAGGCGCGCCCTGGCGGTCGCGGAGAGCCACGGCCTTCCCGTGTCCGCCGGCGTGCACCCGCACGAGGCGAAGCTCGCCAGCGAGGCCGTCTACGACGAGCTGCGAGGGCTCGCGCGCGAGAAGCGGATCGTGGCGATCGGCGAGATCGGGCTCGACTACTACTACGACCACTCGCCTCGCGACGTGCAGCGCGAGGCGCTCCGGCGCCAGATCCGGCTTGCCGGCGAGGTCGGGCTGCCCGTGATCGTGCACACACGCGATGCGGACCTGGAGACGGCGGAGATCCTGGAGCAGGAGGACGGCGGGGAGGTCGGGGGCGTGATCCACTGCTTCACCGGGGGGCACGAGCTGGCCGATCGTGCGCTCGCGCTCGGCTTCTGCATCTCGTTCTCCGGCATCGTGGCCTTCCCGAGGGCCGAGACGATCCAGGAGGTGGCGCGCCGCACGCCGCCCGAGCGCCTGCTGGTCGAGACCGACGCGCCCTTCCTGGCCCCGCCGCCGTATCGGGGCAAACGCAACGAGCCGGCCTTCGTGGTCGAGGTGCTGAAGAAGGTCGCGGCGCTGCGCGGAGAGAGCCCGCTCGAGCTCGGCGCGCGGACCGTCGTCAACTTCGAGCGGCTCTTCCGCCTCTCTGACTGATCCGGCTCGGAGCGCGCCTGCGCCGTTTCTCAGGGGCGCGCGGCTCGTTTGACAACCTCCGGCGAATCCGTCACCTTTAGCTTCCTCCGATGGCTGAGAACTCGTTCGACGTCGTCAGCAGCGTGGACCTCCAGGAAGTGAAGAACGCCATCGCCCAGGCGACCAAGGAGCTGATCACCCGGTACGACCTCAAGGGCACGAACTCCGAGGTGGTCCTGCAGGGCGAGGAGGTCGTGCTGAGCTCGAGCGACGAGTTCAAGTTGAAGGCGGTCAAGGACATACTGGAAACGCGCCTCGTCAAGCGCAACGTGCCGCTGAAGGCCCTCTCGTACGAGAAGATCGAGCAGGCGCTGGGCGGGACGGTGCGCCAGAGGGTCACGCTCCAGAAGGGCATCCCGACCGAGAAGGCCAGGGAGATCGTGAAGCTCGTCAAGGGCTCCAAGGTCAAGGTGCAGGTGGCGATCCAGGGCGATCAGCTGCGCGTCTCGGGCAAGAACCGCGACGACCTGCAGGCGGTGATCCGGCTCCTGAAGGAGACGGACCTCGGCATCGACATGCAGTTCACCAACTACCGGTGACGCGAGTGGCGATCGCCAGGCCCCAGGGGAGCGGACTCGTCGGCCTGCGCGAGATCGTCCAGCTCGTCGAGGACGACCTCCTCCGCGTCGAGGCGCTCTTCGCGGAGCAGACGCAGTCGGACGTCGCGATGGTCGGCGAGATCGGCCGCTACATCCGCGAGGGCGGCGGCAAGCGCATCCGGCCCGCGCTGCTGCTGCTGGCCGCGCGCCTGTGCGGCTTCCGCGGCGAGCGCGCCGTGCTGCTGGGCTCGGTGGTCGAGTTCATCCACACCGCGACGCTGCTGCACGACGACATCATCGACGAGGCGACCACCCGCCGCGGCCGGCGCAGCGTGAACGCGCGCTGGGGCAACGACGTCACGGTGCTGGCGGGAGACTTCCTCTACACGAAGTCGATGGGGATGGCGCTTTCGCAGGACAACCTGCCCATCCTGCGCCTGCTCTCCGACGTGACGCTGCGCATGATCGAGGGTGAGCTGCTCGAGATCGAGCGCTGCGCCGACATGGACACCTCGGTCGACGACCACCTCGACATCATGCGGCGCAAGACGGCCGACCTGTTCTCGGCCTGCACCCGCATCGGCGGCATGCTGTCCGAGGCGGGTCCCGAGCGCGAGCAGGCCCTGGCGCGCTACGGCCTGCACCTCGGGATCTGCTTCCAGATGGTCGACGACGTGCTCGACTTCACCGCCGACGAGAAGGTGCTCGGCAAGCCGGTCGCCAACGACCTGCGCGAGGGCAAGCTGACGCTGCCGACGATCTTCATGCTCCGGCGTGGGGAGGCCGCGGTGCGGGATGCGGTGGCGGCCGTGCTCGAGGACCGTGGCTTCGCGCGCGTGCCGGCGGCCGAGATCGCCCGCCTCGCGCGCGAGACGGGAGCGATCGACGAGGCGCGCGTGCTGGCCGAAGAGTACGCCGAGCGGGCCCGCGGCGACCTCGCGCTCTTCGAGCCGTCCGTCTACCGCGACGCGCTGCTGGCGCTGCCGCACTTCATCCTCGCGCGGGATAGCTAGGGCCTCCCGCTCGGCCACGATGCCGGGAGCTGACGCTCGCAGGGCGGCCGGGCGCGTCGAGGAGCTGCGGCGGGAGATCCGGCGGCACGAACAGCTCTACTACGTCCGCAACGCGCCTGAGATCTCGGACGAGGAGTACGACCGGCTCGAGCGCGAGCTGCGGGAGCTGGAGGCGGCGCACCCGGAGCTGGTGACACCCGACAGCCCCACGCAGCGCGTGGGCGAGACGGCGTCCTCCGAGTTTCCCAGCTTCACGCACCGCGTGCCGATGCTGAGCCTCGACAACACCTACTCGGCCGAGGAGCTGCGCGAGTTCGAGCAGCGGATCTTCCGGCTGGTGGGGGAGCGCGAGGTCGCGTACACGGCCGAGCTCAAGGTCGACGGCCTCTCGCTCTCGCTGCACTACCAGGACGGCGTTCTCGTGCGCGGCGTGACGCGCGGGGACGGCGTCCGCGGCGACGACGTGACGCCGAACGTGCGCGCGATCCGGGCGGTGCCGCTGCGGTTGCTGGGGGACGACGTGCCACGGGAGCTCGAGGCGCGCGGCGAGGTCTACCTGCCGCGCACCCGCTTCGACGCGATCAACCGCGAGCGCGAGGCGCGCGACGAGGAGCCGTTCGCGAACCCGCGCAACGCCGCGGCCGGCAGCATGAAGACGCTCGATCCCAGGGTGGTTGCGGGTCGCGGCCTCGAGCTGTACGTCTACAGCGTCGCCCACGTCACGGGCGCAGCGCTGCGCTCGCAGTCCGAGACGCTGCGCAGGCTCGGAGACTGGGGCCTGCGCACCAACCCGGCCTCGCGCCTGTGCCGGGGCCTCGACGAGGTGCTCGCCTTCTGCGACGAGTGGCGCGACGGGCGCGACGGGCTCGAGTACGACATCGACGGCGTCGTGGTGAAGGTGGACGACTTCGCGCTGCAGCAGGAGCTGGGCTTCACCTCCAAGTTCCCGCGCTGGGCGATCGCCTACAAGTACCCGGCGCGGCAGGCCTCGACCGTGGTGCGGGCGATCGAGGTTCAGGTCGGCCGCACCGGGCGCCTCACCCCGGTCGCGCATCTCGACGCCGTCTTCCTCGCCGGCTCGACGGTGGCGCGCGCGACGCTGCACAACGAGGAGGAAGTCGCCCGCAAGGACGTGCGCGTCGGCGACACCGTCCTGATCGAGAAGGGCGGCGACGTCATCCCGAAGGTCGTCTCGGTGGTGCTCGCCAAGCGCCCGGACGCCACGGCCGCCTGGGCGCCGCCCGCGGTTTGCCCGGTCTGCGGCTCGGCCGCCGAGAAGCCCGAGGGCGAGGTCGACCGCCGCTGCACCAACACCTCCTGCCCGGCCCACCTCGAGGAGGGCCTCAAGCACTTCGCCCGCCGCGAGGCGATGGACGTCGAGGGGCTCGGCGAGTCGCTGGTGCACCAGCTGGTCGAGAAGGGCCTGGTGCGCGACTTCGCCGACCTGTATCGCCTGAAGGACCGGCGCGACGAGCTGATCGCGCTCGAGCGGATGGCCGAGAAGTCGGCCGACAACGTGCTGGCCGGCCTCGCGGCCAGCAAACAGCGCGAGCTGCGGCGGCTGCTGTTCGCGCTCGGCATCCGCTTCGTCGGCGAGCGCGCGGCGCTGCTGCTGGCGCGCCACTTCCGCAGCCTGGACGCGATCGCGGCCGCCAGCGCCGACGAGATCGACGCCCTCTACGAGATCGGCCCGGCCGTGGCGCAGTCGGTCCGCTCCTGGTTCGAGCAGCCGGCCAACCGCGCGCTGGTCGAGCGCCTGCAGGCGGCGGGCGTGCGCAGCGAGGACGGCCCGGCCGAGGCGCAGTCGAGCGCCTTCCGGGGCATGCAGTTCGTGCTGACCGGCGGCCTGCGTTCGCTGACCCGCGACCAGGCGAAGGCGGCGATCGAGGCGCGGGGCGGGCGGGTCACGTCGGCGGTCTCGAAGAAGACGGCGATCGTGGTCGCCGGCGAGGAGGCCGGCTCCAAGCTCGAGAAGGCGAAGCAGCTGGGCGTGCGCGTGGCGAGCGAGGCCGAGTTCCTGGAGCTGCTGGGGTAGGCTTCCGCGCATGAAGCCGCGCGTGCTCATCATCGACGACGAAGAGGCGATCCGTTCATCGCTCAAGATGATCTTCGACTACGAGGGCTACGACTGCCTGCTCGCGGCGAACGCCCAGGCCGGGCTGAAGATCGCCGAGCGCGAGGACCCCGACCTGATCTTCCTCGACATCAAGATGCCGCAGGTGGACGGCATGGACGCGCTGCGCCAGCTGAAGCAGGCCGGCATCGACGTGCCGGTCGTGATGCTGTCCGGCCACGGCACGGTGAAGACCGCGGTCGAGGCGACCAAGCTCGGCGCCTTCGACTTCATCGAGAAGCCCCCCGAGAGCGAGCGGATCCTGTTGACGGCGCGCAACGCCCTCTCACAGCGGCGCCTCTCGGTGGAGAACCGGCGGCTGCGCCTGTCGTTCGACGAGCGCTACCAGATGGTGGGCCCGAGCCGCGCGCTCGAGCGCGTGCAGGACCAGATCAGGCGCGCCGCGCCGACCGGCGCCACGGTGCTGATCATGGGCGAGAGCGGCGTCGGCAAGGAGCTGGTGGCGCGCGCGATCCACCGCAACTCGCTGCGCAAGGACGAGGCCTTCGTGCAGGTGAACTGCGCCGCCATCCCGGAGGAGCTGATCGAGAGCGAGCTGTTCGGGCACGAGAAGGGCTCGTTCACCGGGGCGACCGAAAAGCAGATCGGCAAGTTCGAGCTGGCCCACAAGGGCACCATCTTCCTCGACGAGGTCGGGGACATGAGCTTGAAGACGCAGGCCAAGGTCCTGCGCGTGCTGCAGGAGGGCGAGGTCGAGCGGATCGGCTCGCAGCGCACGATCCAGGTCGACGTGCGGGTGATCGCGGCCACCAACAAGGACCTGGAGGCCGCGATCGAGAAGGGCGACTTCCGCGAGGACCTCTTCTTCCGGCTGTCGGTGATCCCGGTGCGGGTGCCGCCCCTGCGCGAGCGGCCCGAGGACGTGGCGCCGCTGGTGGAGCACTTCCTCGAGGCGTTCGCGGTCGAGCACAACCTGCGCCGCAAGACGCTGGGCGCCGAGGCGGTCGAGCAGCTGCGCCGCCATCCCTGGCGCGGCAACGTGCGCGAGCTGCGCAACGCCGTCGAGCGCCTGCTGATCATGGTCGAGGGCCAGGAGATCCGGCCCGAGCACCTCGCCGACGTGCTGCGCCGGCCCGCGGGCGACGGCGGCGCGCCGGTGCCCGCCGCGGCGGCCTCGCTCAAGGACTTCAAGGAGATCGCCGAGCGCGCGTACCTGGTGCAGAAGCTGCGCGACAACGGCTGGAACATCTCGGCCACGGCGGCGGCGATCGACACGCCGCGCTCCAACCTCTACAAGAAGCTCGAGCAGTACGCGATCTCGCAGGAGAAGGACGGCTAGGGCCGGCCGGGGCGGGCGGCGCCCGAATCAAACGGCCCATGTGCGGTCGCGCGGCCAGGGACCACAATCGAGCGCCGCGGCATCGGCGGGGAGGGCCACATGTTCGAAACGGCTGAGCTCGGTCGGAAGGTCGAGAAGGACCTGTGGGCGCGCGAGGAGCCCCGGCTGCGAACGAAGCTGCTCGACGCGCAGCGCGCGCTGGCCGAGGCCCGCATCCCCGTGATCGTGGTGATCTCCGGGGCCGACGGCGCCGGCAAGGGCGAGACGATCAACCGCCTGAGCGAGTGGCTCGACCCGCGCGGCCTGGAGACGAACGCCTTCGGCCCGCTGTCGGACGAGGAGCGCGAGCGGCCGCCGTACTGGCGCTTCTGGCGCACGCTGCCGGCGCGCGGCCGCGTCGGCATCTTCTTCGGCTCCTGGTACACCGAGCCGATCGTCTCCCGCGTCTACGGGAAGATCGACCGCAACGAGTACGGCATGCGGCTCGAGCGCGTCGCGAACTTCGAGCAGATGCTCGCCGAGGACGGCGCGCTGTTCGTCAAGCTGTACCTGCACCTGTCGAAGAAGGCTCAGCGCAAGCGGCTCGAGGACATCGAGAAGGACCCGAAGACGCGCTTCCGCGTGAGCAAGCTCGACTGGAAGAACTTCGAGCTCTACGACAAGTTCACCAAGGCCAACGAGGAGGCGATCCGCCGCACGGACACGGGCTTCGCCCCCTGGACGCTGGTCGAAGCCGCGGACGACCGCTATCGCGAGCTGACCGTCGGCAAGACCCTGCTCTCGGCGATCGAGCGGCGGCTGGCGAGCCAGGGCAAGCCAGGGCCGCGCGCCAAGCAGCCGCTGCCGAAGACCGAGATCGTCAGCGTGCTCGCCTCGGTCGACCTCGACAAGCGCGTCTCCGACAAGGTCTACGAGAAGAAGCTCGACGCGCTGCAGGCGCGGCTCGGGCCGCTCGCGCGGCGCGCCTGGCAGAAGCAGCGGTCCACGGTGATCGTGTTCGAGGGCTGGGACGCGGCGGGCAAGGGCGGCTCGATCCGCAGGCTGACGGCCGCGATGGACGCCCGCGCCTATCGCGTGGTGCCGATCGCCGCGCCCACGGACGAGGAACGCGCGCACCACTACCTGTGGCGCTTCTGGCGCCACGTGCCGCGCGCGGGCTACGTCACCATCTACGACCGCTCCTGGTACGGGCGCGTGCTGGTCGAGCGCGTCGAGGGCTTCGCGAGCGAGGACGAGTGGCGGCGCGCGTACTCCGAGATCAACCAGTTCGAGGAGCAGCTCACCGAGCACGGCATCGTGATGGTGAAGTTCTGGGTCCACGTGGGCAAGGACGAGCAGCTGCGCCGCTTCGAGGAACGCAAGAAGATCGCCTTCAAGAAGCACAAGATCACCGAGGAGGACTGGCGCAACCGCGAGAAGTGGGACGCCTACGAGGCGGCCGTCAACGAGATGGTCGCGCGCACCAGCACGCGGCGGGCGCCCTGGACGCTCGTCTCTGGCAACGACAAGCGCTGGGCGCGGCTGCAGATCGCGCAGACCGTCTGCGAGCGGCTCGAGGAGGCCCTGTAGCGGGCCTCGTGCTAACCTCGCCACGTCCGTAGAGTGGGTCGGGCGATCGCCGCGGCGGCAACGCCGGGGAGGAAAGTCCGGACTCCATGGGCAGTGTGCTGGTCAACCGCCAGCGGGGGCAACCTCAGGGAAAGTGCCACAGAAAACATACCGCCGAACTCCCGGGCGACCGGGGGTGGCAAGGGTGAAAAGGTGCGGTAAGAGCGCACCGCCGGCGTGGTGACACGACGGGCAGGGCAAACCCCACACGGAGCAAGGCCAAATAGGGAGGCGTTCGAGGCTGGCCCGGCCGAAGCCTCCGGGTAGGTCGCTCGAGCCCGCGGGCAACCGCGGGCCTAGAGGAATGATCGCTGGCCCCGCCGCCGAGAGGCGGCGGGGACACAGAATCCGGCTTACAGACCCACTCTTCGGACTCTTTACTTCGATCGTCCAGCGGCGAGGTGAGGCGGCTTTGAAGATCCTGGTGACGGGCGGTGCGGGCTTCATCGGGAGCCACATCGTGGAGGCTCTGGTCGCGCGCGGACACCGGGTGCGCGTGCTGGACGACTTCTACTCGGGCAAGCGCCGCAACCTGGCGGCGGTCCGGCGCGACGTCGAGCTGCTGCGGGGCGACTGCGCCGATCCGCGGATGGCGAAGCGGGCCGTGCGCGGGGTGGCGGCGGTCTTTCACGAGGCCGCGATCCCGAGCGTCGCGCGCTCGGTGCACGACCCCGCGCAGTCGCACCGCGCGAACGCCACCGGCACGCTGAGCCTGCTGGTGGCGGCGCGCGACGCCGGCGTCTCGCGCTTCGTCTACGCGAGCTCCTCCTCGATCTACGGCGAGACGCCCGGCCTGCCCAAGCGCGAGACGCACACGCCCTCGCCGCTGTCGCCGTACGCCGTGGCCAAGCTGATGGGGGAGCACTACCTGCGCGTCTTCTGCTCGCTCTACGGCATGCAGGGCCTCGCGCTGCGCTACTTCAACGTCTTCGGCCCGCGCCAGGACCCGGGCTCGCCGTACAGCGGCGTGATCAGCCTGTTCACCACGGCGCTGCTCGCCGGGCGCACGCCGGTGATCTACGGCGACGGACGCCAGAGCCGCGACTTCACCTACGTCGCGAACGTGGTGGACGGCAACCTGCGTGCGCTCGAAGCCAAGAACGCGAGGGGCCAGGCGGTCAACCTGGCGACCGGCCGCCGCATCACGCTGCTGAAGCTGCTCGGGACGCTCGCGCGCGAGATCGGGCGCCCGGCCAAGGCGATCCACGAGGAGACGAGGGCCGGCGACATCCGCCACAGCCTGGCCGACGTCTCGCTGGCTCGGCGCGTGCTCGGCTACCGGCCCGCCGTGTCGTTCGAGGACGGGCTGCGGAAGACCGTCGCCTGGTACCGCGAGGCGGCCCGGGACTAACGGCCGGCACCCGGGCTGACCGCCGCGGCCGCCCGCAGCCGGATCTCCCAGCTCTTCTCGAACTCCGGATAGCTCATGCCGATGGCCGCCGGCAGCGCCTCCTCGGAGGGCAGGCCGTCGGCGAGCGCCGAGAGCAGCCGCGCGAGCCCCGACTCGCCGCGCAGCCTCAGCAGGTGCGCGACGCCCGACAGGCTCTCCGAGTAGGCGAGAGCCAAGGGCGCCGGCGCCAGCCGGTCGAAGGGCGCCTCGAGCGACGCCAGCGGAAGCAGCGCGCTCGCGTCCAACCGGCGCCCGAGGCCCGCGTCGTTGCGGGCGGGATCGCCGCCCTCGAGCCACTGCGCGACCCCTTCGTGGAGCCAGGTCGGGCAGTTGCCGCGCGTGCGCGCGGTGAGGAACGAGTGCGCCAGCTCGTGGCGCAGCAGGCGGTGGAACTGCGGATCCGTCTGCACCAGGCCCTTCACGGGGATGCGGATGGTGCCGTCGTAGACGCCCTCGGCCCAGATCGGACCGCCCGCGGCGAGGAACTCCGCCTCGGTCTGGAGCTCGACGGTCACGGGCTGATCGGGTGCGAAGCCGAGCCGCCGGCGGTACTCGTCGAAGGCGACCCCGAGGGCGTCGAGCACCGCGCTGCCGAGCGGCTCGTTGACGCCGCCCGCGTAGCGCAGCCGGAACTGCGCGCCGCCCGTCGCGTTTCCGGGCGGCGGCTCGAGCGCCTCGAGCTTGCTCCGCACGGACGGCCGCTGCGAGATGCGCAGGCTCTCGCGGTAGGCGAGCGCCGCGCCCGAAAGGTCCCCCAGGGCTGCGCGCGCGTCGCCCAGCAGCTCCTTCGCGCGCGCCGCGCGCTCGTCGAGCCGGATCGCCTTCTGCGCAGCCTCGCCGGCGCCGAAGGCGTCGCCCATCGACAGCAGCGCCTGCGCCAGCGCCGTCAGCGCGGGGACCGAGCGCGGGTCGCGGTTCAGGATGGCGCGCAGCCGCGCGACCGCGTCGCCCGGGTCGCCCGCATCCAGCCGCTCGAGCGCGCGGCGGATCTCGGGATCGACGGGGGGCTCGGCGCGCTCGACGGAGCGTACCTGGCTGCGCGGCAGGCCGACGACCGCGCCGCCCTTCTCGTAGTAGAGCTGCGAGCCCTCGGTCCAGGTGCGCTCGGCGCGGATCACGTGACCGTTGGCGAGCGTGATCACGTCCTCGGCGGAGCTGAGCGGCGCCGTCATGCCCAGCAGCGCGAGGGCCAGCAGCGCGGGCAGCGACGCGCGAGCCGGCGACGGCATGCCGCTGCGGCCCGCTACTTGAGGATCGACGCCGTCGAGACGGCTTTGGGCGCGGCCCCGCCCTCGCGGAAGTACGCGGGAACGGAGCGCACGGCGGCCTCGGCCCGCTTCTGGTCGTCGTACAGGCCCCAGAGCAGCCGGTAGCAGTCGCGCCCGCGGTAGTGGACCGGCAGGATGAACAGCTCGTCCGCGGCCACGGCCGTGGAGGCCTTCTGCACCGTCTCGTCCGAGCAGGCGACCAGCAGCTGGACCGTGTAGCCGCGCGCGGCCTGTGCGTTCGCCAGGAAGCCGCGCGCAGCTTCCGGGAACTGCCCGCGCCGGAACGCCGCGCGGGCGTTGGCCACGCCGCCGGCCGCGGGCGCCGCCGCGGCCTTGGCCGGCGCGGGAGCCGGAGTCGGCTTCGCGGCTGCTGGCGTCCCTGTCGCCTTCGGTGGAACCGGCGTCGGCGTAGGCTTCGCGGCAGGAGTCGCCACGGGAGCCGGCGTTGGTTTCGCGGCCGCCGGCGCCGGAGAGCCTGTGGCGGGGCTGGCTCCGACGGAGCCCGTCGCGGCCGGGCTTGCGGCGACGGCGCCGGGGCCCGCGGCCGCCGCGCCGGGGCTCGCCGTCGTCGCGCCGGCCGTGGGAGACTCCGCGGGGCTCGGCGCCACCGGTTTCGGCGAGGGCGCCTGCGCCACCCTGACCCGCTTCACAGGCTCGTTCGTCATGTACCAGTAGCCGCCGGCTGCCGCGACGAGCAGTGCCGCGGCGCCGCCGCCGATCAGCATCAGCTTCCCCCGCCCTGCGCTTTCGCCGCCGTGGCGGACCTGCTTGCCGCCGCGGCGGTGCTTCGGTTGCGCCTTCTTCTCCGGCAGGAAGCTCGGCTCCCAGCGGTCGTCGGGCTGCTTCGACAGCGGCGCCAGCGGACCCTCGACACTCTTGTTCTTCAGCAGCATGTCGAGAGCGGCGAGGTCGTCTTTCGCCGTCTTGGTCGGCGGCCGCGTGCGATCGCCGACCTTCGGCGGCGGGATGATCTTGAGCGGCGGCAGTCCCGACGGGCTCGAGGACATCGGAGGAGGAGTCGGCTCGGGCTCGGGCTCGGGCGGTGCGAAGGCCGGCGGCGGAGGGGCCACTTCCGCCTCGGAGACGACTTCGGGCCCGCTCGCCGCCTCGGGGCCGGGGAACGTGAAGCTGATCGGCGCGTCGCCCATCACCAGCGTCGGTTCCGAGTCCATCGCGGGGACGGCCTCCATCGGCCTCGTCCCCGCGTCGTCCTCCGCGCCGAACGGCAGCGTCGAGGGCGAGTCGCCGCCGAGGTCGATCTCGGCGCTGCCGCCGCCTTCGACGAAGAACGGGTTGAGGTCCTCGCCGCCGCCTGGCGCCTCGCCCGGCTCGAGCAGCTTCAGGAACACGAGCGCGCAGGCGATCTTGGCCGCCTCGAACTCCTCGATGCCCGAGCGGCTGGCGGCCTCCTTGAGCGAGCGGCTGCCGTCGAGCTGTCCCTCGAGGCCCGAGGTCTCGGACTGCACCTCGCCGATGCGCTCGTCCATGCCCGAGGCGGGCTTCAGCACGACGTCGAGACCCTCGAGGTGGCGCAGCACGAAACCGCGGTCGCTGATCCGCCGCACGGCCGCCACGAACAGCCGCTCGGTGGAGAGCTTGAGGTCCACGGCGCCCTTCGGCAGGACGCCGTCCTCGAACTCGAACGAGCCCGAGGGATAGGACAGTACGTCGGAGAGGATGCGCTCGACCTTGGCGCGCGCGGCCTCGGACAGCTCGCGCTGGCTGACGATGCCGCTGTCGGAGAGTGCCTTCGCCAGCGGGTTCCCGGGCCCGACCTTCTTGTTGACGTCCTCGAGCTGCAGGGCGGTGACCTTGCCGCTCTCGACGAGGATCGCGCCGAGCTGATCCCTGGGGTCGTTCGACGAGCCGAACAGGATGCGTCCGCCGCGGAGATAGAGGGCCTTCTGGTGCGTGGGCCCTTCCACCTTGAGCGAACCCGTGGCGCCCTGCCGGTGGAGGTCCACGAGCAGGAAAGGAAACGCCTTCGCGTCGATCTGTCCGCTGATCGGTAGCGCTTCGGCCAAATGGACCTCCCGGGCCCGAGCCGTCTCGTGTTGGGAACGGAGCCTGAGCCGAAAAATGATAGCACGTTAGGTACACTTCGTTGACACTTTCCTTTAGCGGCGGATACACTCGTTCGCGAGCCCTTTTCGGAGGACGACGAGCGATGGTGGAGATCGACCGCCGCAACGAGGAAGAGTGGTTCCGCAGGAACGAGCGCGAGCTGCTCGAGAAGGCTCGCAAGGACCGCGAGAAGCGCGAGGCCGAGCGCGCCGCCGGCGAGCAGGTGGAACAGCGCAAACGCCTGAAGGACCTCCATTTCATGAAGTGCCCCAAGTGCGGCCACGACATGAAGGAGGAGACCCTCGACGGCGTCGCGATCGACCGCTGCAGCTTCTGCGAGGGGATCTACTTCGACGCCGGCGAGATCGAAGACCTGATGCTGAAGAAGCTCGAGGACCGGCGCAGCATCATGCGGCGCATCCTCGGCATCTAGCGGACCAGCCGCTGCCCTACCTGATCGACGGCAACAACCTGCTGGGCTCCTGGGGCGGGCCGAAAGCCCACCCCGACGGCCGCGGCGAGGTGGTGCGCCGGGTGGCGGCCTTCTGCAGGGCGCGTGGCGCCCAGGCCACGATCGTCTTCGACGGCGCCCCGCTGCGCCACGACCTCGAGGCGCAGGAGCTGGGGCCGGTGCGGCTGCGCGTGCCGAAGCGCGGCCAGGACGCCGACTCGGTGATCCGCGAGATCGTCGAGACGAGCGCCCGGCCCTCCGAGCTGATCGTGGTCACCTCCGACAAGGCGCTCTACTCCTATGTGAAGACGCGCGGCGCCCGCGCGATGCAGGCCTTCGAGTGGAACCGCGAAGAGCGCGGCGCGGCGTTCTGCGTTCCCGCTGCGCGACGTCGCGCGCGCCACGTCCCATCGGAGAAGCCGGATCGCGAGAAGGACGTCGCCGGCTGGCTCGCGGTCTTCGGCGACGCAGGTGCGGCCGACGAGGGCGGCGAACCTGTCAGGCCGAAAGGTGGCAAGCGCCGCTGACGGGCCGACAAGTTGCGTTGACACCCCGCGCGCGCCCAGCGCGGGCGTGCGTTTCCGCCCTGTTCCCAGCTTCCAGGCGGCCGTCGAGACAACGGTGCTTGACGGCGTGAGCCGCCGCGCTCGCCACGCGATCCTCGCCTAATCCAATTCTCCTCAATCAGTTGCACCCGCTGCCTGCCCGCGGGCAGCGCCCTTGCTCTCTCTGGTCGGCGTGTGCGGCCGACGCGAACGGCCGGGTCCGAGGGAGAGACGGGCCCGGTTGGCGCGGCGAACCACACGGGGTTGGGGCGCGGGGCGAGGCTCCGCGAGGCCAATCGAGGACGCGTTTCGCGCTCCACCCCGGCCGCACCGACGGGCACCCTCGCGTGACGCGAGGCCGCGGGGAACGCCCGGAACTCATTCGACCGCTTCGCGAGGAGAGAGACGAATCATGATGAAGCAGAACCTGAGCCGGATCCTGACGCTCGGCGCCCTGGCGCTCGCGCTCACCCTGTCGGCCGGCGTCGCGCAGGCCGCCGAGAAGAAGGCGCCGGCGGGCAAGGTCGACGTCAACACCGCCAGCGTCGAGCAGCTCGCCGCGCTGCCCGGCATCGGCGAGACGCTGGCCGCGCGCATCGTCGAGCACCGCCAGAAGCAGGGCGCCTTCCGCTCGACCGCCGAGCTCGTCAACGTGAAGGGCATCGGCGAGAAGAGCTTCGCGAAGCTGCAGCCCTACCTCAGCGTCGGCGAGGCGCCGGCCCCGAAGACGGGAGGCTCGCGTTAGGCGACGGGCGCGAGCGGGAGGGGCGCACGCCGCTCCTCCCGCCTCCGTCCGTCCCGCCGCGAGGAGACGCCATGCGCGAAAACGGGCACACGCTCGTCGAGCTGCTGGTCGCCGCCGCGATCCTGCTGGCCGGCTTCGCGGTCGGCCTGCCGAGCCTGAAGGCGGCTTCGGTCGAGGCGCACCTCACCGGCGCCGCGGACGTCTTCAAGGGCGAGTTCCTGAAGGCGCGCACGATCGCCACCCACAACGGCGTCTACACCGCGCTGCGCTTCGAGCGGGTCGGAGACGTTCACGTGCTCTCGACCTACGTGGATGGGAACCACAACGGCGTCCTGGCCGCCGACATCAAGCGGGGCGTCGACAAGAGGGTGGGTGAGCCGCGGCCGCTCCACTCGGGCGCCCCGGGGGTGCGCATCGGGATCCTGCCCGGGCTGCCGGCGCCGCCGCCGGAGCGCGGCCCTCTCGACACCAGCGACCCGATCCGCTTCGGGCGCGCCGACATGCTGTCCTTCTCGCCGCTCGGCAGCGCCACGCCCGGGACCTTCTACCTGGCCGGCGAGGGGATGCAGGGCGCCGTGCGCGTGAACGGGCAAACGGCCCGCGTGCGCACGCTGATCCACCGGCACGGCCGCTGGAGCGAGCGATGATGGCCCTGCGTGCCCCGGTCGGCGGCGCCAGCTCCGCGAGCCCCGGCTGGGTGCGGCGCGTGGAGCCCGCCGATGGCGAGCGGCTCGTGCTGTGCGACACCTCCGTCGTGCTGCTGGTCTCGCATCCGCTCGATCCGCGCAGCGTGAGCCTCGACAGCGTGCGCGTGCTCGATCCCCTGGGCGACCTGCCCGGACGAGTGCGGCTGTCGAGCGACGGCCGGCTGCTGATCTGGGAAGGCGCTGAGCTGTTGGTGGCAGGCGCGCCGCACACGGTGCGCGTGAGCGGCCTGCGCGACATCGCGGGCGTGACCCTGCAGGACCACGAGAGCGGCTTCACCACCTGCGGCCTGCGCCGCCTCGACCTCTTCGGATGACCTCGACGGCCCGTGCGGCGCTCGTCCCGCCTCGGCTTCCCGCCTGACGAGCCCGCCCCATCGCCCGCCCGTCCCGACAGGGACGATTCCTCGACGTGCCATCGACACGGGCGCCGCACGGGTCGTGACGTTCGCACCGAAACGCAAAACGTTGCAAAGTCACGGCGCTCGCCGCTGCCAAGTGGCTGGACACCGGCGCCTCGCCTTCCCAGGGACGGGGGCTCTCGGCAGAGCGACTTAGGGCGGGTGCGGGTTCGCGAGGCATCCAAGCAACTCCACGATCCGGCTCTCCGATCGTGCGGCGACACGCACTTCGAGGGAAACACGACCTCGCCTTTGGCGTAAGTTCAGAGACAACCGAGCACCATCACCCGTCCGCCCTTCAGCCGATTGAACGAGGAGCGCATGAGAAAGAACGAAGTCCTGGCGTTTGCCGCGAGCGCCGTGCTGCTGCTGTCGGGCGCGGCCCAGGCCGCGCCGGCTGGCGACGGCCGTTTCCACTGGTCCACGAAGTCGGGGGAGGCGAAGACACTGCTGGCCGAGCTGCAGGGGCGCATCGAGAGCTTCCAGTTCGGCCCGCAGAACGCGGAGATCGCGAAGAAGATCGTCGCCGCCGACCCGCAGTTCGCGATGGGCCACTACTACCTGGCCGCGACGTCGCCCGCGAACAACCTGGAGACCTACCAGAAGGCCCGCGAGCTGGCCGCTCAGGCGAGCGACGGCGAGCGCCGCTTCATCGAGGCGATGCAGCCCGCCTTCGTCAACCAGGGCGCGGCGATCGCGGAGGCGATCGCGCCGCTCGAGGCGATCGGCAAGGACTACCCGAACGAGCGCCTGCTCTTCGTGGTGCTGGGGCAGATCTACAACGGCGCCAACCGCGCCGACGACGCGCGGCGGGCCTGGCAGCACGCGCGCGAGGTCGGTCCGCCCAGCCTGCGCGTCGAGACTCTGCTCGCGAGCGACGAGCTGCTGCGCGGCAACTACGCGACGGCGCTCGCCAGCTTCCAGTCGGTCGAGTCGCGGCTGCCCAAGGGCTCGGTGCCTTTCGGCGTGCGTTTCGGCACCACCTTCGGCCACCTCTACGAGGGCCGGGTGGACGCGGCGATCGCCTCGCTGCGCACCTATCTCGACGAGTACCACGCGAGCGGCAGCAACCAGGCCTTCCCGGACGTCTTCATCTGGAACGCGATCGCGCGCGTCAACCTCGAGAACGGCCGGCTCGAAGAGGCGATGACGGCCTACCAGAAGGGCTACGAGAGCGTGCCCGGCTCGAGCCTGCCCGAGGACCAGAAGCAGACCTGGTACGGGCGCCTGCGCCACGGCAAGGCGCGGACGCTCGCCAAGATGGGCAAGCACCCGGAGGCGTGGGCCGAGACCGAGGCCGTGCGCGAGATGATCGAGAAGGGCGGCGAGCCCGCGAAGCAGTACTGGCCCGCCTACCACTATCTCGCCGGCTACGTGAAGCTGGAGGCGGGCGACGCCAAGGCCGCCGCCGAGCACCTGGAGAAGGCGGACCTCGACAACCCGTTCCACAAGCTGCTGCTGGCGCGAGCCTACGAGAAGCTCGGCCGGACGGCCGATGCGAAGAAGAACTACGAGGCGATCGTCGCGTCGAAGTGGCCCGGCATCGAGCGCCCGCTGGCGTTCCCGGAAGCCAAGCGCAAGCTGCAGTCGTCGTAGGCCCGGCGCGTCGACATCGACCCCCCACCCCTATCCCCTCCCCACATACGGGGGAGGGGAAATCACTCGCGGGCCGCGCCGCGACCTGACGGGGCGGCGCGACCCGCTGCGTCTGCGAGCGGCGATCCGGTTCGCGAGCCACCGCCGGCTGGGTCGCTCCGCGGCTACGGGCTGCGAGCGCAGCCGGATTCACTCCGGCGGAGCGAGCGGGGTTCCAAAGGGGGCCGACGCAGGCCCCCTTTGCTCGATGGGGGAGGGGGAATCACTCGCGTGTCGCGCCGCGACCTGACGGGGCGTCGCGACCCGCTGCGTCTGCGAGGGACTCGCGATTCGGCTGCGGCCCGTCGCTGTCGGCTGGGCGGCGCCGGGGTCCACGCCTCCGCGGGGTCGCTCCGGGGCGCTTTGTCCTCAGAAGGAAGATCAGCAGTCGCGCCCCTCCGCTCGATCGGCGCGGACGCCGTAGCCAGGTCTGTCGTGTCCCATGCGCGCCTCAACGCCCCGCTCCGCCGTGACCCACGCCGCCGCCCTTCCGCTGAAGCCCGCGGCGAAGATGCCTTTCATCCGTCGCAGGTGGCCGAAGGGCATGGGCATCCACTCGCGGGTCGCGCTGCGACCTGACGGGGCGTCGCGACCCGCTGCGTCTGCGAGTCGCGATCCGGTTCGGGCTATTCTCTGCAGTTGCCGATGCGCTGGCTCGTCCTCTTTCTCGCCGCATCACTCGTCGTGCCGCAGGCGCCGGAGCCGCCGGTCATCCCGGTGCGCACGGAGATCGTGCACGTCGAGGCGGTCGTCACCGACAAGCGCGGCCGGCCGGTCCTGGACCTGAAGGCGGACGACTTCCATCTTTATGAAGATGGGAAGCCGGTGCCGATCGTCGCCTTCGAGGCTGCGATCGGCGGCCCTGAGACGCCTCACGGGCCCGAGCCTTCCGCCTCGCCCGGAGCCGCGCTGCCCGCGGGCGTTGCGGCCGCGGCCGCAGAGCCCCCGACGGTCGTGGTCTACCTCGACGCGCCGAACCTGACGCCGGCCGGCCTGCGGCGCTCGCTCGACCGACTCGCGCAGCTTCTCGAGGCCCAGATCGCCGCCGGCCTGCGCGTGCTGATCCTCGCCGAGCGCCGCGGCACGCGCGCGCTGACGCCGCCGACCAGCGATCCCGCCGTCGTCCGCGCCGCCGTCGAAGAGGCGCGCAAGCTGCCAGTCCAGGGCTCCTCCAGCGTGCAGGACGAAAGGGGCGTGCGCGACCTGCTGCGCGATCTGGTGGAAATGGCCGAGGTGCAGGGCTCCTGCGCCGATGTGCTCGCCCAGATGCAGTCCGCCGTCCGGCAGCACGCCGAGATCCGCCGGCACCAGATCGACGACACGCTGGCCCGGCTCGGCGGCCTGGCCTCGGCGCTCGGCACGCTGCCCGGCTCGAAAGCGCTGCTGTTCATGACCGAGGGCCTCGAGCAGCTGCCTGCGCTCGCACTCTTCAGCCAGATCGGCGACATCTGTCCCCAGGTGATGAGGCGCGACTTCTCCCAGCTCTTCGCGGCGATGCAGGAGGCCGACATGTCGGCGGGGCTGAAGCAGGCCGCCGCCCGCGCGAACGCGGCCCGCGTCACGATCTACCCCCTGGACGCCGCCGGCCTGACGACGGCGAGCGCCTCGGACGTCTCGCACGGCAGCCGGCGCTACGCGCCGACGCCGCGCAACGACTCCGTCCGCGAGGCCAACCTGCGTGCCGGCCCCTTCATCCTCGCCGAGCAGACGGGCGGCTCGCCGGTCTTCGCCGCGAATGCTCCGGCCGCCGCGCTCGGCCGCCTCTCCGAGGAGATCCGCGGCCGCTACTCGCTGGGTTTCACGCCGGGGCGCGATCCCGACGGCCGCACGCACCGCCTGCACGTCGAGCTGAGGCGCAAGGGCCTGCGCGTGCGGCACCGCGTGTCGTACCTCCACGCGGAGCCCGCCGAGCGACAGTTGAGCCGGACGCTGGCGGCGCTGCTGTTGGGCTACGAGGACGACGGGCTCGACGCGAGGATCCGGGCGGAGTTCGGGGCGCCTGAGCAGGGCGAAGCCGCGGCCGGCTCGGCCGGGGCGAGCGCCTCGACCTTCGTCGTGAGCGACACGATCTCGGGGCCGCTCGCGGGGTCGGGCCACGCGGACGCCGGCGGGTCCGGCTCCGCCGAGACGCCGGCCGAGATCCGCGTTCGGCTGTCGCTCCCGTTGGCCCGCCTCACCACCCAGCCCGTCGAAGCAGGGCGCCGGGCGCGGCTGCGCATCGTGATCGTGCTGCGCGCGGCGGGGGAGTCGATGGAGGATGCGCGCCCGCACGCGAGGGAGAAGGAGATCGAGCTCAGCCTGCCTCCGGCACCTCCGGGCGGCGACGATCCGAACGCGCGCCGGGACATCGTCGTGCGCATCCCTGCCGCGGCGGGACCTCGCGAGGTCGCCGTCGGCGTGAGCGACGTCCTCGGTGGCGAATCCAGCTACAAGCGAGTCGAGGTCGGAGGCTAGGCCCGCTCTCAGCGAGTCGGATCGTGGAGCTTCAGCTTCGTGAAGCGCCGGAAATCGGCGTCCGTGGTCACGAGCGTCGCGCCGTTCTCCAGGGCGAGGGCCGCGAGAAAGGCGTCCATCAGCAGTGGTCCCGACGCTCGCGCCTCGGTAACGGCCTGCTTGAAGACCTCCCAGCAGCGCTCCCCCGCATCGAGGACCGACACGGCGGGACGCGCCAGCCACGATGTCACCACGGCCAGCGCCTCCTCCGTGCGCAGTGGCCGCGGGAAGATGCGTGGGTTGGTGCTGATCCTGAGGAAAGCCAGCACGGTGACCCACGAGACGCAGATCGGCTCGTCTCCGGAGAACGCCGTCTCGACCCAGGCGCGGCATCGTTCGTGGTGGGGTGAGCGCGCGTCGTAGGCGTAGAGAAGGACGTTCGCGTCGACGAGGATCAACGGTGAAGGGGTCCTTCCGCGAGCTCCAGCAGAGCGCCGACGTCATCGAGGCTCAAGCCGGCGCGAGGCGGTCCCATCCCCCTTGCCGCGACGACGAAGGGCGGCAGGGATGCCCGGCCTTTCCTGCCGCTGTCGAGCCCGAGGCGTAGCTTCTCGTTGACGACAGCCTTGAAGGGCCTGCCCGCCTTTCGCGCCTCCGCCTTGAGGCGAGCCGCGACGTCGTCGTCGAGCGTCAGGGTCGTTCGCACATCTCGATGCTACCGGAGGGGCATCATGATGTCAACCCGGAACGCCTCCCTCACGGCTCCCTGCCCGTCTCGATCGGGTAGCCCGCGTCGGTCCACGCGGGCCAGCCCTCGTGCAGGATCGCGGCCTGGATGCCGCGCTCGCGCAGGCGCGCCGCCACCAGGTGGCTCGCCTCGCAGCCGAAGCCGCTGCAGTAGACCACGATGTCGAAGGTCGAGCGCAGCTTCGGCTCGAGCTTCGCGAAGTGGGCGTCGAACGCGTCCTCGGGCAGCGGCAGCGAGCCCGGGATGCGCTCCAGCTCCCAGAACATCAGCGGCCGCGCGTCGAGGAAGAGCGCGCCGCGGTCGAGCCGCGCCTTGGCCTCCCTCGCCTCGATCACCTCGTCCTCGGCGCGGATGAGGACGTTCTGGTTCAGCGCGACGCCGCGGCTGGAAAAGGCGTTCCAGGCGAGGCCGAGGAGGGCGGCGGCGAGGACGATGGCGAGTGCGCGAGCCAGCGCGCGGATCAGCCGGCTCGTGGGGCACCGCGCCTGTCGTCCCATGCTCGGGTGCGAGTCTACGGCGGGTGGGAATCCGTTCGGTGCGACCGGGCCTTGACCTTGCTGCTCGAGATTGGATACTCTCCCGCCGTTTTCTCTCCGTATAGGGAGTAACCGCTTCCTCGTGAGCCTGCGCACCGGGGAAGAGAGGCGACTTTGAGGGGGCATCCGAGGATCGTCGCGCTGGGTCTCGCGAGCGCCCTGCTCGTCGGCGCGCCGCCCCTCGCCCAGGCCCAGGCCTTCCGCAAGATCGGCGAGCTGGAGCTGCGCCTGCTGGGAGTGCAGGCGAGCGTCGATCCGTCCAGCCTGAGCGTCCCGAAGAACGTCGCCTCCGCCGTGCGCGTCGTCGTGCGCGCGGGAGATGCGGAACTGCCCGCATCCGAGGTCGCGCGCTTCCTCGGCGCGGGGTTCAGGGTCGAAGGCGAGCTGTCGGGACCAGGCCTGCACCAGACTCTCAGCCTTCCCGACCCGCTCGCCGACGAGCCGGCCGCCAGCGACCCGTTGCTGCTTCCGTTGCCTGCGCTCGCGGTGGCCGGCGACTACTCCCTCTCGAATCTCCGCATCTCCGCGAACGGGCGCGTGGCGCTCGACGTCACGCCCTCGGCCGCGACGCTCAGGGTGATCGACCAGATCCTGGTCACCTCGGTGAAGACGCGGCCGCTGACGCTCGACGAGATCAAGGCGAAGGGCATCGTCCTCGACAGCGACGACTACCTCGCCTTCGAGTTCACGCTCGGGATGAAGCTCGAGTCGAACCCGGTCAATCTCAGCTTCCCCGTCGTGTTCGACCGCCGGGGCGTGCCGGTGCCGCAGCCTGCCCTGCCGCCTCCGGTGCCTGCGCGATCCGGCCTGCCGCCGACGATCGTCCCGATGCTGCTCGAGGCGGAGCCGCCGTCCGGACCCGACGGCGAGCGGGGGCCGAGGGTGCCGCTCACGTTACCCGACGGCAAGCCGATCCGGATTCCGAGCCTGCTGGTGATCCCGGGCAACGTGGGCTACCTCAAGCAGTTCTTCTCCGCCCAGCTCTTCGTCGCGAACGGCGCGCCCGTCGGCAGCGGCCTGATCGTGCAGGACATCACCGGCAGCGTCGTGCTGCCGCCGGGAGCGGACCTCGAGCCAGGCACCGAGGACGACCCCCTCGCGCTGCCCGACACGGTTCGCGGGCCGCAGCCGGCGACCCTGCCAGTGCGCAGCATCGGAGCCGACGGACAGCCGGACACGGGCGACGACGCCGAGGCGCTGGCGCCCGCCGAGCAGGGGCAGGCCGAGTTCCTGATCCGCGGCGAGCGCGAGGGCTTCCATCCGCTCTCGTTCGACATCAGCGCGTCGCTATTGGGCCTCCCCGTCGGGCCGGTGAGGGTGACGGGCAAGGCACAAGGCGGCGTGCTCGTGCGCAACCCCTACTTCGACGTCAGCTTCACGGTGCCAGCCACGGTCCGGCGCAGCGAGCCGTTCAAGTTCTACGTGACCGTGACGAACATCGGCCAGGGCATCGGCAACGACGTCAGCGTCACGCTCGACGCCTCGCGGATGAGCGGCGCGCACCTCGTGGGCGCCGGCACCCAGGCGATCGCGACGCTGCGCCAGGGAGACGCCGCGACGCTCGCCTTCGATTTCGTGTCGGACCGCACGGGCCAGGTGGTCGCCAGCTACCTGCGTTTCGATTCGAACGGCGGCGCCTCGGGCGACCTGCGCTTCACGCTGGGCGTCGGCGAGCGGGGCGTGCCGCTGTCGCCGGACACGCTGGTGCTGCCGGCCTCGCTCGACGCGCTGCCTCAAAGCGTCGTCGACGCGGCGATGCGCGTGCTCGGACAGGGCTGGAGCCTGGCCGCCGCCCCGAACGGGTCCCTGCCCGCCGGCGTCACGCGGACGAGCCGGACGGTCGTCACCGAGCGCGCGCTGGCGCTCGCGGAGGCGGGCCTGCGCACGACCCTCGGCCAGGCACCGTGGGGCGCCGTGCGGGACCTGGTCCTCGACTGGTACGGGGCGAGCCCGCTCGATCCGGGCTTCGACCAGCTCCTGCGCCTGACCGACGCCGGCCACGCCCTGGCGCTCGCCTGTGGCGCTGCGCTCGAGCCCGCGGTTGCGGCGCACGGCGGGCCGATCCCGTTCGAAGGCGCGCTCGCGGGCGTCGCGGCCTCGGGGCCCGACCTGATCACGTTCGCGATCGGGGGCGCGGCGGGCGCCGTTGACGCGACGATCGTGGACGGGGCCGGAAACCGCAGCGACGCAGGCCGTACCGCGGATCGGCCGGCCTCGGCGGTGCCGGGAGCGGTCTGGCTGCCGATCGGCCCCGGCCTCGGGCCGCTCGCCGGAGTCGTCGGGGCGCCCACGGGCGGGCCGTACACGATCCTCCTCGAAGGACGCCAGAGTGGAAGCGTCGACATCTCCGCGACGCTGCCCCGCGGCGACGGCACCTTCGCGCGCGTGATCGCGTCGGGAATCCCGCTGAACGCCGGCAGCCGCGCGGCCCTGACGCTGGACGCCGCGCAGCCGGACCGCGCGATCCTGCGCCGAGACGACGACGGCGACGGCGTCTTCGAGTCGCAGAGCGAGGTCGCGGCGAGCCTGCTGGTTTCGGACGGGCCGCATGCGGTGGCGGCCAGCGTGATCGGGCCCGAGACGCTCTCGGGCGCGGGCCCGTTCGGCCTTCAGGCCGTGCTGCTGCTCGATCGCCCCGTGGACGCCGCCAGCGCGCAGCGCACGGAAGCCTACGAGATCCCCGACAACCTCGTGACCGCCGCGCGCCGCCAGCTCTCGGGCCGCCTCGTGTTCCTGTCGCTCGAGCGCCCGGAGGGCCCTTACGTTCCGACGACGCTCTCGGTCGCTGGTCTCGCGGATGCCCGCGGCTCCATCGGGCCCGCGGCGACGCTGCCGCTCGGCTCGCGGCTCGAAGATCCGGGCGCCGTCGTCGCCGGACACGTCCTCAACGCCGACGGCACGCCTGTCGGTGGCGCGGTCGTGACCTACACCGGCAACCTGGACGGCGCCAACTGCGAGTCGGCGCGCTATGGCGGGCTTGCGGCGCAGCGCGTGCCCGCGGACGGCAGCTTCGAGCTGCGCTACGTGTGGCGTGACCCTTGCGGCGCGCCCTTCGGTCTGGCCACGCACGATCCCGCATCGGGCGCGTTGCGCAGAGTGTCGAGCTTCGTCCGCACCGCGGGCGAGCGCCTCGCCCTCGACCTGGTGCTGCTCGGGCGCGGCGGCGTCGCCGGCCGCGTGCTCGACCTCGCGGGCGAGCCCGTCCCCGGCGCCAGAGTCCACGTCTCGAGCGTCACCGATCCGCAGTTCGCGGCCGTCGCGACGAGCGATCTCGAGGGCCGTTACGCCGTGACCGGGATCGCCGTGGGACCGGTGGCGGTCCGGGCCGCGGCCGGCGCGAGCCTCGGCCGCGCGGCCGGCCGCATCGAGCGCGCCGGCACGGTCGCGACGGTCGACGTCACGCTCGACGGCGGCGCCACCAGCGTCGCGGGCACCGTGCGCAAGCTCGAGGGCGGCGTCCTCTCGCCGCTGCCGGGCATCGACGTCGTGCTCTCGGTGCCCGACGGCGTCTTCGGCTCGATCGCGCTCGGGCTCGTGCGCGCCGACGCCGAGGGGCGCTATCTCTTCGAGAGCACGCCCGCGGGCGCCTTCAGCGTCGCCGCCGCGCTCAACCAGCGAGACCGCGCGTCGCGGGCCGGCATCGGCGTCGCCGGCAGCCCGCTCACCGGCTTCGACCTGCTGATCGAGGTGCAGGACCAGGCGGCCTACGGGACCGTGCGCGGGACGGTGAGGCTGTCCGACGGCACGCCTTACGCGGGCGCCGTCGTCAGCATCGGCGATCGCGGGGCGCTCAGCGGCCAGGACGGCGCCTACGAAATCGCCGGCGTGCCCGTGCGGCCGACTTCGTCGCAGCAGGTGAGCGCCCGTTCGCGCGACGGCAAGCGCCGCGGCCAGAACGCCGTCACCATCGCGGAACCGAACCAGTTGCGGGAGGGCGTGGACGTCGTGCTCTCCGGCCTCGGCGCGGCCGTGTTCACCGTTCTCGACGCCGCGGGGCAGGCCCTCGCGAATCAAGAGGTCGCGCTGCTCTTCGACTGCCTGGACGCGTGCGGCTGCCGTGCGCGGACCACCGCCGCCGACGGCAGCGTGCGCTTCGACGACCTGCCGCTCGGGGCGATCCCCGCTCAGGCCGTCCGCGCCGGCCCCGGCTACGTCGAGGCCGCGCGCGCCACGGCGTCGATCACCCGCGAAGGCGACGCCGCGTTCGCCGTGCTGCGCTTCGGCGGCGCGGGCGTCGTCACCGGCAGCGTGCTGGGACCGGACGGCCTGCCGTCGTTCGGCGCCGACGTCGCGCTCTCCGCGACCCACTTCGAGAACGACGGAGGCAGCACTTGCGGCCTCGTCGAAGGCGTCGCGCAGAGGACGAGAACGGATACGAGCGGCCGCTTCCGTTTCAGCGGCGTCAACGTCGGCAAGGTCGCAGTCTCCGCCAGCCAGCCCTTCTTCCCGACGCTCGTCGGCGCGCAGGGGACGCTGTCGGCGTCGGGCCAGACGCTCGATCTGACGCTGCGGCTGGTGGACACCATCGCCGGCGAGCTGCGCGGCCGCGTGCTGCTGCCCGACGGCGCCACACCCGCGGGCGGCGGGATCGAGGTCACGGCCTCCGGCCCGCTGCCCGACGTCGTCGTTCAGACGAACGCCGAAGGCTCCTTCCGCTTCGCGCGCGTGCTGCCTCAGGGCGGCTACACGCTGACGGTCCGCGATCCGGTCTCCGGCTCGGTCGCGCGGCAGCAGGTCTACCTGCGCGCCGGCGAGGACGCCAGCTACGACCTGCGCCTGCTGGGCCGTGGCAGCGTCGTCGTGCGCGTCGTGGACGGGGCGGACAGCCCGGTGGGACAGGCGTTCGTGAAGCTGCGCGAGAGCCAGTTCCCGAACCGCACGCTCGAGGGCGCGATCGAGGCGTCGAACCAGGGGGCGCTCAGCCTGAGCAACGTGTTCGAGGGCCCGTTCTCGGTCGAGGCCAGGGACAGCTTCGGCCGCGGAGGCCGCGCGTCCGGCTTGCTGCCGCTGGGCGCGCCGAGCGTCGAGCTGAAGGTCCGCCTGACCACCACCGGGTCGCTGCGGGGCCGGTTCCTGATGCCGGATCGGCAGACGCCGATCCCGTTCGGCGTCGTGAAGCTCGTCGCGGGCTCGCGCGAGCTCGGGCGCGTGACGGCCGCCGGCAGCGGGGAGGTCGGCGCCTTCGCCTTCGACTACGTGCCGGCGGGCGCCATCCGGCTGGAGGCCGAGGACCCGCTGACGGCCCGCACGGGCGTCGCCGTCGGCTCCTTGAGCAACGAGGGCGAGACGCTGGCGCTCGACGTCGTCGCCCAGGGCATCGGGGTGGTCGAGGGCAGTGTGCTCTCCAATGGGGCGCCGCAGGCGGGCGCGATCGTCGACGTCGTCTCGGGCTCGTTCAAGGCCAGGACGTCCAGCGCCGCCTCCGGCCACTACGTCGTCGAGGGCGTTCCCGAAGGCCGCGTGACGGTCACCGCCTCCCTGGCGACGAACGTCTTCGGCGCGGCCGGTTTCCTCGCGGGAACGGCGCAAGAGACGCTCGAGGGCGACGGGGCACGGCTTCAGCTCGACGTCTCGTTGCGCGATTCCGGACGCGTCACCGGCCGCGTGCTGGCCGCCGACGGCGTGACGCCCGCGCCGCCCGCCGTCGTCGAGGTCGCCGTGGGAGGAAAGGGCGGCGGGCAGCAGTCGGCCACGAGCGATGCCGAGGGCCGCTTCGCGTTCGACCGCGTCGCCGCCGGCAGCGCCAGCCTGACGGCCGACGTGCTCTCGAGCATCGACTCGGGCTCGGCGAGCGGCGAAGTGCCGGCGGGAGGGACGCTGGACGTCGAGATCCGCCTGCGGGGCGTGGGGGCGATCGAAGGACGGGCGCTCGATTCGGCGGGCCAGCCCACCGCAGGCGACCTGCGCATCGCGGGCTTCTTCATCAAGGTGGGCAGTGACGGCCAGTACCGGCTGCCCGAGGTCGCCGCAGGATCCTTCAGCGCACAGCTGTCCGCGCGGATCGGCGACGTGACGCTGTACGGGACGGCCGCCGGGGAGGTCGTGCCCGGCGAGACGACGGTCCTCGACGTCCAGGTCCAGCCGAGCGGCACGGTGGCCGGCCGCGTCGTCCGCGGCGACGGGACGACGCCGGCCACGGGGGCCGACGTGCGGATCGAGCTGTCGGGCAACCGGGTGGTGACGCTCCAGGCGCAGGCCGATGGCGGCTTCAGCGCGGTCGGCGTGCCGCTGGGCAGCTTCGACGTGCGCGTGACCGACGCCGTCACCGGCGGCCGAGCGCTGCTCGCGGAGCGGGCTCTCGCGACGAACGGGGAGACGCTCGAGCTCGGCACGATCCTTCTCGACGCCAGCCCGCCGGTCATCGCGTTCCTCCAACCAGCCGACGGCACGACGCGCTCCGCGATCGGCGGACCGGTGTCGCTGTCCGTGGCTGACCTGGGCACGGGGCTCGACCCCGCGAGCGCCTGCCTCACGTACCCGGAGCAGCGCTTCACGCAGTGCGGCCTCGCGGTCGATCTCGGCCAGGGCCGGGTCAGCGGCAACCTCGACGTCGGCAGGCTCGTCGTCGGGGTCAACACCGTGGTCGCCACGGTCGCCGATCTCGCCGGGAACGTGGGGGAGGCGCGGCTCACCTACACCGCGACCGGCGGCAGCGTGCGCGGCGCCGTGCGGCGCGCGGACGGCAGCTTCGCGCCCGGCGTGGCCGTGTCCATCTCCGGCGCCGGCTCCGTCACGACCGATGACACGGGCGCCTACGTGCGCGGCGGGCTGCGGCCCGGCGCCTACACGGCGACGGCCACGGACCCCGTGACGGGGCTGCAGGCGAGCCGCAACGGCACGCTGTTCGACGGCGACGAGCTGGCCCTCGACGTCACGCTGCCCGCGTTCGGCAGCATCGCGGGCGTCGTGCGCCGTTCGGACGGCGCTCTCGCGCAAGGCGTCCTCGTGACCGCCGGCGGGCGCGGCGCGACGACCGACGCGGGCGGCGGCTACCGACTCGACGCGCTGCCGCTCGGCAGCTACACGATCGAAGCCAGCGATCCCGCCGACGGCGACCGCGGCCGTGCCGCCGCCACCATCGCGACGCTCGGCCAGCTCGCCCAGGCCGACGTCACCCTCAACGGGATCGGCGCGCTGACGGTGAGCGTGCGCAGCGCCGGCGGCGCGCCGGTGGCGGGGGCAGCGGTGACCGTCGACAGCCGCTCGCAGTTCGGTGGACATTTCGCGGCGAACGCCGACGCGGACGGCTCGGTCACGTTCGCGCAGGTGTTCGCCGGCGTCGCCGACGTGCAGGCGAGCGGGCCGGCGGGTGTTTCCGGCACGACGACGGCGCTGGTCGTGGCGGGCGGCGCCGCGAGCGCCACCGTGACCCTCGAGCCGGCAGGCAGGGTCGCCGGCAGCGTGCGCCGCCACGACGGGGCGGCGGCCGCGGGCGTCAGCGTGACGATCAGCGGCGCGAAGAGCGCCACCACCACGAGCGACGGGGGCGGGCTGTTCGCCTTCGACGGCGTCCGGCTCGGCAGCTTCTCGCTGCAGGCGACCGATCCGGCCAACGGCGACCGCGCGTCGGGCGGCGGGCAGATGAGCGTCGACGGCGCCACGGTCGAGGTCGACCTCGCGCTCAACGGGGTGGGCGAGGTCCGTCTGCTGGTTCAGGACGCGCAGGGCGCGTCCGTGGCAGGCGCCAGCGTGCGCGCCGATTCCGGCTCGCCTTTCGGCGGCTCGAAGAGCGGGCTCACCGGCGGCGACGGGCGAGCGGTGCTCGCGAACCTGCTCGCCGGACCGATCAGCGCCCAGGCGACGCATCCGACGAACGGCACGCGCGGCACGGCCACGGGCACGCTGGGGGCCGGCGGCGCTCTCGATCTCACGCTGACGCTCGAACCGCTGGGGACGATCGCCGGCGTCGTGCGCGAGCCCGACGGCGTGACGCCCGCCCCCGGGGTGACCGTGACGCTGGCCGCCCGGTCGATGCTGACGGCCGAGGACGGGGCCTTCTCGTTCGCGGAGGTCCGCCTCGGCAGCTACGGGCTCGACGCCTCGCGCAACGGGCGGCTGCGGGCGCGGGTCAGCGGCGTCGTGGTCGCGGCCGCGGACGAGGTGGTCGAGCGGGACCTGGTGCTCGGGGGCGTGGGCAGCGTGACGGGCCTCGTGACCGACGCGGGAGGCGCGCCGGCGCCGGCGGCTCTCGTGCGGATCACGAGCCCGGCTCCGATCGGCGGCGGCGTGCTCCAGGCCACGGCCGACGCCGTGGGCCGCTACTCGATCGCCGACGTTCCGCTCGGGTCCTTCTCGATCATGGCCTCCCGCAGCGTCCAGAAGGACCGCGTCGACGCGAGCGGCGTCGTGTCCTACCACGGCGAGACGCTGACGCTCGATCTCCGGTTGCTGGCCAACGCCGTGACGCTGCCGGCCAGCCTGAGCGACGGCAACCGGACGAGCTTCAGGTTCGTGGCGGCCGGCACCTACACCGACGGCGGCAACTGCGGCAACTACGTCGCTGCGAACCGGCTGACGCTGGTCCGCGACGGCGTAGCGGCGACCTTCGCGGGATCCGGCAACACGATCACGAGCGAGGAGGCGGGCCGCGAGCTCGTGTTCGTACAGGAGGGTCTCGCGGGGCTCTCCGTGACGCGGAAGTCGTTCGTGCCGCGCGACGGCTACTTCGTGCGGCACCTCGAACTGCTCCGCAACGACGGAGCGGAGCCGGTCACCGTCGACGTCGTGGTCCAGACCGACACGGGATCGAGCTGGCCCGTTGCGGTGGCCGACTCCGCCTCGGGCGACGCCGCGCTCGACGCGGGCGACGACTGGGTGACTTACGACGACGGGCAGGGCGTCGTGGGCGTCTGCGACTTCGCGCCGACGGCGCTCGCATTCGTGGGGCCGGGCGGGCTGCGGCCGTCGAGCGCGTCGTTGACGTCGCCCTCGGCCAGCGAGCGGATCGAGACCCGCTGGAATGCGCTGACGATCCCGGCCGGGGGTGAGCTGGCGCTGCTCGGCGTGATGACGCGACAGGGCGACCTCGACCGGGCCCGCGCCTCGGCGCAGCGGCTCGCCGGGCTGCCGCCCGAGCTGCTCGCGGGCCTCGAGCCCGAGGAGGCCGCGGCCATCGTCAACTTCGTGGTGCCCGCGGATCTGCTGAGCGCGCTGCCCGCGCTGCCGCCGAACGACGGGCAGGTGATCGCACGCGTGCTCGGCGGCGACGGCGAGACGCTCGTGCCTGGAGCCACCGTGAAGCTCCAGCTCCGCAGCCCGCACTACTACGCAGAGGTGTCGACCGTATCCGCCGCGGGCGGGAGCTATCGCTTCGCAGCGGACCTTGCGGCCAACCCGCCCGTCCTGATCCCGCGCGAGGCCTTCGATCTGGTCGCGACGTACTCGAGCTTCGGACCGCGGACGGCCAGCGCCGTCGGCGCGTTCCCCACGAGCGGCGTGGCCGACCTGACCAACATGATCGGGCGCACGCTGCGCACGAGCAGCAGCGGGCCCGCCGGAGTGCCGGGTCCGTTCCGCTGCTGCAACGCGGAACTCGCCGTGGACGGCGACGTCGACAGCCGCTGGACGACGGCCACGGGCGACGCCGCGAGCCCGCCCGCCAACGGCACGCCCTATTTCGAGATCCTGTTCCCGACGCAGGTCAGCGTCCACGAGGTGCGCATCCAAGGCATGCGGGGCCTGGGCGGGGGGGATGCGGCTCTGGTGCGGCGGGCGCGGGTGGAAGTGGTGGACGCAGCGGGCGGCGCGCTCTTCGCGCAGGACCTCGAGCTACCCCTGCCCCTGCGAGATCTCGCCTACGTGCTGCCGGCGCCCGTCGCCGGTGCGCGGTCGGTGCGCGTGACGAGCCTCGCCGATTCGGGATCGACGGCGGGCTTCGGCGAGATCGCAGTGCTGGGCGAAGGGCTCGTCGGGCCCGGGCAGCGGGCGAGCGCGGACGTCGTCTTCACGGGCATGGGCGTGCTCGCGGGCCGCGTGCTGCGCGCGGACGCCAGCCCCCTCTCGGGCGCGGCGCTCTCGGTCAGGCATGCCTCGGGCGGCTCTGCCAACACCGTGTCGAATGCGTCGGGCGCGTACGTCTACCCTGTGCTGCCGCCGGCCGCGTTCACGCTGACCGCCACGCATCCCCTGGGCGGCTCGACGGCCAGCGCGGGCGTCGTCGGCGTGGCGGACACCAGGCTGGAGCAGGATCTCGTCTTCGCGCCGACCGGGACCGTCGCCGGCCGCGTGCGCACGGCCGCGAACGCGCCCGTCTCGGTCCAGGTGAACCTCGAGGCGCCCGGCTTCTTCCGCGCCCTCTTCTCCAGCCTTGCCGACGGCACGTTCACCTTCCCCGAGGTGCCCGAGGGCGCCTTCACCGTGTCCGCGAACGACTCGCGCCTCGGGGCCGTTCGCTCCGAGGCCGTAACGGTGAGCGCGGGCGCGACGAGCGACGCGACGATCACGTTCCTGCCCGTCGGCCGCGTGGACGCGAGCGTGACGGTGGCCGCTGCGCCGCTCGCGGGCGCAACGGTGCGGGCCGAGTCGCCGGATCGGGGCGCGGGCTTCTATCGGACCTGCACCACCAGCGCGGCCGGCCTGTGCTCGTTGACGAACGTCGCGGGCACGACGGTGCGCGTCCGGGCGGAGTATCCGGGCCAGGCCGCGTCGTTCGCTGAGATCGTGGTGCCGCTGGCGACCGAGGCCGCCGTCGTTCCCGTGTCGCTGGATGTGCCGGGGGTCGGCACGGTGAGCGGTGTGGTGCGGGCGCGGAACGGCGTGTCGTTGCCGAGCCCGGCGGCGTCGATCGTCAGCCTGCGCAATCCCGCGACGGGCGCCCAGATCGCCGGGCCGGTGGCGACGGACGCCGCCGGACGCTACACCTTCGCGAACCGGCCTCTCGGCCCCGTACGTGTCCGCGTCCAGCGCGAGAACTACTTCAAGGGAGAGGCGAGCGGAGAGATCGCGAGCCACGGATCCACTCTCGAGCTGGACGTGGTCGAGCCGCGCAGTGTCCTCGCGACCTCCGATCAGCGGGATCTCTGGGAGATGGACGTCACCGCGGGCGCGCCGATCGACGTGCGTCTCGACGGCGTCGCCGTGGGGGCCGACCCCGCGCTCGCGGATCCCTACCTCGAGGTCTACGGCCCGGACGGCGTCCTGGCTGGCGCCAACGACGACCGGGCGACGGGGGACAAGGGCTCACGGGTGGCCTTCACCGCAGCCGCTGCGGGCCGCTACGCCGTCGTCGCCACCGGACGCGCCGGCGCCGGAGGCGGCTATCGCCTGGGCTCGGACCGGAACGACGAGGTCCACGTGTTCCGGCCCTGGGCCGGGGCGACGGTGTCCGGAAGCGTGACGCGCGAAGGCGACGGCATGCCGCTCGCGGACCTCTCGCTGAGCGTCACGCGTGAGGGTGTCCTGGTCGCCACGACCTCGACCGGGCCGGACGGCCGCTACCTGCTTCCGTTCTCCGGCGGCGGAGAGATCGCGGTCGAAGCCCAGGACGCGGCGGCCGTGACGATCGCTCGCTCGACCGCCGTGGTCTCGACTCCGGGCGACAGCGCCGTCGTGGACCTGGTGGCACCGGCCCGCGGCATCGTGCGCTCCACGGTGACACGCGGGGGTCTTCCGGTGCCGGGCCTTGCGGTCGCCTTCGCGAGCGATCATCCAACGGCGTTCGCCGGTGACGCCGCCCGAGCCGCCGTGACGGACGCGCAAGGCGTCGCCACGACGCCGCTTCCCGTCGGAACCGTCGTCGCGACCGTCCTCGATCCCCTCGGCGGCGGCAGCTTCTCCGTGCAGGGCGTGCTCGGGGCCGACGCGACGCTGGCGCTCGAGTTGAGCCTAGGGGCGCCGCCCGCGGCAATCCGCGGGCACGTCTTAGCGGCCGACGGCCTGACGCCGCTCGCCGGCGCCATCCTGGCACTGTCGCGCGACGGATCGCAGTTGGCCACGGCCGTCGCCGACACAACGGGCGCCTACGAGTTCGCGGGCCTGGCTGCCGGCAGCTACACCATCGACGCCACGTACGCCGGCGCGGCCGGCGCCGTGTCCGTCTCGGGGGCGGCGACGCTCGCGGGTGTCGACCAGGTCGTCGACCTGGTGTCGACGGCCAAGGTGCTGAGCGGCCTCGTCACGGCGACCGACGGCTCGCCGGTGTTCGCTGGGACCGTTCGGGCCTGCAGAAGCGCCGCTTGCGTCGAGGGGCCGACCGCCCCGGACGGCCGTTACCTCTTCGTCGGCCTGCCCGCGTGGACTCACGGCGCGACGATCACAGTCGACGCGTGGCCCGATGACGCCTCGACCGTTGTCGGCCGGGCCACCTTCACGTTCTTCACCCTGCCGACCGCGTTCACGCGCGACGTAGTGCTCCCCCCAACGGGCACGGTGTGGGGGACGGTCCGACAGGCCGAGGGGCAGGCCGCGTCACAGGCATCGGTCACGCTGGTCGCCCCGTCCGGTTCCGTCGTGCGGTCGACCACGGCGGATGCCATGGGCACCTACGCGTTCTCCTATGTGCGGCCGCAGGAGCTGACGGTGGTGGCGACCGACGGCGACGGGATCCCCGGCCTGACCTCGGTGGTCGTGACGGACGCCGCTGTGATCCAGGCCGACGTCGACCTGATGCCCACCGCGAACCTGACGGTGCACGTGGTGGGCGTCGATGGCGAGGACCTCTTCGACCCCACTCCCGTCCTGGTCGAAGCGCTCGAGGCCCCGCGCCTCGGCGGCCAGCCCTGGTCACGATCGGATTCGCCGGTGACGGAAGGCGGCGTCTGGGCCTCCTTCCGCGTGCCTGCCGGCGCCTTCCGCGTGACGGCGGGCGGCGGGCCGTTTGCGGCCGGCGACGGCGTGCTCGCGGCGGGCGTCGAGCAGACCGTCGAGCTGCGCCTCGGCAGCCACGAGGAGCGGCTGTGCTGCGAGCCGTACGTGACCACGAGCGTTCCGGGCCTCGATCCCTTCCCGGACCTCGTCGAGACGCAGCTCGGTGGCCGCGCGACCCGGTCGCTGCTGACCGTCGGCTCCGGCGCCCGCGCGCGCCGGCTGGAGCTGCGCTCGGCGGACGCCCGGTTCCTGCGCACGCTCACGCTCTTCGGCAATCCCGGGACGTCCCCGCTTGCGCTCGAGGCGGACTCGCGCCTGTCTCTCGAAATCACGGAAGAGGACGCGGAAGGCTGGTTGGTCGCCGACAGCTCGAGCGGCGACGCGGCCCTCGACACGGCCGACTCCTGGGTCGTGCTGCAGCCGCCGGCCTCCTCGGCCGAGCCCTATCGGGCCCTGGTCTTCGGCGACGCCCTCGCTCCGTCGAGCGCGTGGTTCGACGGCGGCGGACCGAACCCCGACGGCTGGGGTCCAGGCAGCGTCGTCATCCAGCATTCCTTGGCCGTGCCGCCGGGCGAGACGCGCGGCCTGCTCCTGTTCGCGGCCCAGGCCACTTCGCTCGCGGAAGCGCGGCAGCTCGCCGTGGACATGGCTCTGCTCGCGCCAGCCGACGCCCTCGAGGGGCTTTCGCCGCTCGAGCGGCTGTCGATCACGAACTTCGCCCTGCCGCCTGCCACGGGCGCGACGGGAATCGCGCGAGCCGCGGGTGGGTCCCTGCTCGCTGGCGCGCGGGTGGCCGCGACTGCGGCCGGCGCGATCGCCGCGGAGGCGACGTCGGACGAAGTCGGCCGCTACCTGCTCCTGCTTCCGCCGGGGGATTACGGCATCGTGGCCCTCGATCCAGGCTCCGGCCGGCCGGGGCGCACGGACGTGACCGTCGGCGCCGGGAGCCTGGCCACGGCCGACGTCGTCGTGTTGTCGCCAGAGGGCCTCGGCTCCGTCGAGGTCAGAGCGGCGCCGGCCGCGCTGGCCGACGGTGCCGGCGTGCGCCTGTCGGTGGGCGGCTATTCGCCCGTCTGGAGCGCCGAAGCGACCTTCGACGCCGATGGACGCGCGGGCTTCCCCGAGGCGCCGCCAGGGCTCGTCGTCGCGAGGGCGTTCCGCGGGCTCACGGGTCAAGCCAGTGCGGAGCTGGTCGCGGGAGCCAGCGCCGTCATCGATCTGGCGGTCGCGCCGGATCTGCTCGCCAGCATTTCGGGCAGCGTGGTTCTGGGCCTCCAGCCAGTGGCGAACGCTCGAGTCGGCATCGTCCGCGAGCCGGGAGGCGAGATCGTGGTCGAGGCGCGAAGCGCCGCTGACGGCAGCTTCCTGCTCGAGGGCATCGCCGCGGGCTCGTACGCCGTCGTCGCCCGGGATCCGGCGACGGGCTTCCTGGCCGCGAGGCTGCGAACCGTGGCGGAGGGCGAGCGCGTCACGGGAGTTTCGCTGTCGCTCGAGGACTGGCGAGGCGCCGGCAGCATTCGTGCGCAGGTCGTGGACGGCTTCACGGGCGCCCCGATCGGCGGTGCGATCATCGACGTCGACCTGCTGGGCTACGGCGCGGTCTCTCGCCGGAGCGGCGTCAGCGACGGCAACGGCTGGGTCGTGATCGACCAGGTGCCCGAGGGCGAGGTCTGGATTCACGCAGGCGCGCCGCCGGTGATGGGCTCGGCGACCGGCTACGTGAACTTCGGAGCGGTCCTCGAGCTCACCCTGCGCGTCGCGGACGGGCACGCGTTCCTGCCGATCGATCTCACGGGCGCGGACGGCCAGCCGTTCTTCGCCTGGGGCCCGACCGTGCGGGGCAGCTCGATGGCGGACGCCTGGTGCCAGCCCTTCTGCGCCGGTTACTCGGAAATGTGGACCGACAGCGAATACCTGGCGCTGCCCGACCGGACCCCGCTGGGTCGAGCGCGCCTCGGCGGGCGCGAGGTCGTCCTGCAGGCCGCCGGAACCGGCGGGCTGCGCGGCGAGCGCCGCGTGTTCGTCCCGGCGTCAGGGCGCTTCGCCCGCGTGGTCGACGTGATCGAGAACGCCACCGGGGTCGCACAGACCGTGAGCTGGTACGCCGAGAATTCCCAGGAGACGGCTAGCGGCGCTCCGTGCGGCGTAACCGGGACGACCGACGGCGACGCCTCGTTCGATCCGAGCGACAGCTGGGTCTCGCTCGCTTGCGAGGGGTCGGCCGAGCCGCTGACGGCGTTCGTCGTGAGCGACGCGGCGAGCGCGGCGCTGCGAACCTGGTCGTCAGCCGGCGGGGAGCCGGGCTGGGCCTGGGCCGACGACCAGGGCAGCCTGCTGCTGCAGCCAGGCGAGACGGCGATCCTGATCCGCTTCGCGGTTCAACGGCCGAACGGCGACGCCGACGGCCTTGCGGCCCAGGTTCAGGCCCTCGCGGATCTGAGTCTCCCGACGGCCGATCCCGAAGCGCTCTACGGCCTCACGCCCGAGGAGCGCGCCCTCGTCCGCAACTTCGTGGTGCCCCAGCCATGAGACGCATCGGAACGCAGGTCCTGTTCCGTCGCGGCGTGGCGCTGCTGCTGTCCTGGGCCGTGCCGGCGACGAGCATCTGGGCGGTCGCGCCGCCCCCCGCGCCGGTGGCGATGGCCCGAACTGCCGCGCCAACGACCGACGCGCGTCATGCTCGGCCTCTGCCGCCGGCACCCTCGACTGCGCCCGCGGCCGTCAACCAGCCCGCCGCGTTCACTGTCGGCCCGCAGGCTGGGGGCATACCCCCGACTGGGAGCGTCCCCGTGATTCCCAGCGCAGCGCCGGGGGGCAGAGCCGCCGCCCTCCAGGCGAGCACGGCCTTCGTCGCCGAGGCGGCCGAAGCCGGGGCGCTGCTCGTCGAAAGCGAGTGGTCCACGGCCCACGACGGGGATGACGACGACGACCGGAGGGCGCTGCTGCCGGTACTCGAGTGCGTCGTCCGCAATGCCGACGACTCCTACACGGCGCACTTCGGCTATCGGAACAGGACCGCGAGCGCGTTCTCGGCCCCCGTCGGGCCGGCCAACTTCTTCTCGCCAGGGCCCGCCGGCCGCTCCCAGCCCACGAGCTTCGCACCTGGCCGCTCGCCCTATCACCCGCAGGCCGCCTTCACGGTCCCGTTCACGAGCGGAACCCTCGTGTGGAGCCTGCGCGGGCCGGACGGGCGCACGCGCACCGTCAAGGCCCGAACCACGTCGCCCCGCTGCGGAGCCGCCGACGCCCGTCGAGACCGCGACCACGATGGCGATGGCGAGGACGACGGCCGGGACCACGACGGCCACCACGGCGAGCGCCACGATCGCGGAGAGCACCGCGGTTGCCACCACCACGGCGACGACGGCACGCCGCCGGCGCCCGCCGCCTGCGGGATCGCGGTCTTCGGCCCCGAGCGCTTCACGCGCACGACCGGCCCGAAGACCGTCTACGACCGCAGCTTCGCGGTGCCCGGCTTCGCCGTCGCACCGTATGCCCTGGCGGTGGAGAACGGCGAGCCGACGGGCGCGAAGCGCGTCTCGTCCGCCAGCATCCTGCTCAACGGCGCGGCCGTCGCCGGGCCGTCCGACCTCTCGCAGCAGGTCCCCGGCTTCACCCGCGAAGTGGCGCTCGCTCCGACGAACGCGCTGCGTGTCGAGCTCGCGAGCAAGCCCGGCTCCTACCTCACGCTGAAGGTCTGCGGCCAGAACGGCGACCTCTCGGCGCCCGAGATCGCCTGGATCGCGCCTGCTCCCGGATCGGCGGGGAACCAGGCGACCCCGGCGCTGCTGGTCCGCTACCTCGATCCCGGCGGGGTCGCCTCGGGCCTCGACCTGGGTTCGCTGCGCGTGCTGGTCGACGGCGTGGATCGCAGCGGGCTCTTCACCGCGCGCTCCGACGAAGCGAGCGCGGCCTGGCCCGCCGAGCTCGCTTTCGCGGAAGGTGTGCACACGCTGGTGGCCGAGATCGACGACGTCGCCGGCAACCACGCCACGGCGTCGGCGTCCTTCACGGTCGACCTGACACCGCCGTCGCTCGGCGTCGCCGAGCCCGCGGAGGGCGCGGTGCTCGCCAGCGCGACCGTGCCCGTGCGGCTCGGCTGGCAGGACGTCGGCTCCAGCGTCGACGTCGCATCCCTGTCGGTCCTGGTGAACGGCAGCGAGCGCGCGTCGGCGTTCACGCGGGACGCAGCGGGGGCCGTCGCCACGCTCGACGAGACGCTCGGCATCGTTCCGGGCCCCAACCAGATCGTCGCCCGGGTTCGCGACGCCGCGGGAAACCCGGCGACTGCGGCGGTGGCCTTCCGGGTGGACGTGAGCGCGCCCGCCGTCGCCATCGACCATCCGGCCGCGGGTTCGACGCTCGGAGCGCCCGACGTCGAGGTCGCGATCTCGTACGCCGACGACCAGGCCCTCGACGTCGCCTCGTTCACGGCGACGCTGGACGGCCAACCGGTCACGCTCGCGCAAGATGCGGCGGGCGCCTTCGGGACGCTCACGATCCCGGACGGCGCCCACACGCTGGCCGTCAGCATCCGCGACGCGGCGGGGAACCTGGCCAGCGCGCAGGCCGCCTTCGGCGTGGACACCGCCGCGCCCGACGTCCGCATCCTGCAGCCCGAGTCCGGCGCGATCCTGGGCATCGCCACGCCGCTGGTCGTGATCACGCTCTCCGATGCGCAGGGAATCGACGCCGCCAGCCTGCGGGTGACGGTCGACGGCGTCGACCGCACCTCGCTCTTCTCCGTCGAGGCCGGCGTGGCATCGGCCCTGCTCGACGGAGGCGCGGCGCTGGCCGACGGCGAGGTCACGCTCGCGGCCGAGGTGCTCGACCTCGCCGGCAACCGGGGCGCCGCCGCCAGTACCTTCCGCGTGGACACGACGCCCCCGACCGCCGCCTTCGTGGCGCCCGCACCGACGCGCGAGCCGCAGCCAGCCCTGCGCTTCGATCTCGCCGACTCCGGCTCCGGCCTCGACGCAACGACGCTGCAGGTTCTCGTCGACGGCGTCGACGTGAGCGCGCGTTTCGCCCTCGACGCGCAGGGCGCCGCCGGCACGCCCGCGGTTCCGCTGGCCGACGGCCGGCACGCGGCCCGCGTCGAGATCCGCGACCGGGCGGGCAACCTCGCGAGCGCTTACGGCAGCTTCGTCGTCGACACCCTGGGCCCCGCCGTTGCGATCGTCGGGCCCGCGCCGGACAGCTTCGTGAACGACCCGACGCCGGAGCTGCGCGTGGTGTTCGCGGACCTCGGTCGCGACGTCGCGAACGGGGAAGCCTGCGCTCCCGGGAGCACGGAGTGCGCCGAAGCCTCCGGCAGCGACGTCTCCAGCCTGCGCCTTTACCTGCGGGCGGGCGAGCCGGGCGCGCCCGAGACGGACGTCACCAGCGCGCTGCTCGTCCGCGACGACGACGCGCTCGGCGCGCTGCCCGTACCGCTGGGCGACGGCTCCTACCGCTTGCGCGCGGTGCTGGCCGACGCGGCGGGCAACGTCGGTGAGAGCGAGAGCGCCTTCGAGCTCGACACGATCGCGCCCGCGGTCGTCTTCGCCGAGCCCGCGGACGGGGCCTACGTCCCCAGCCGCACACCGGGGCTGCGCGTCACCTACTCCGACGGCCGCTCGGGCGTCGCCCCTTCGCTCTTCCGCGCGGTGCTCGACGGGATCGACCGCACGCCGCGTTTCACTGCGGGGGAGTCCGAGGCCACGGGCGCCCTCCTCGCCGAGGAGTCGCTCGGCGAGGGCCTGCACTCGTTCGAAGTCACGGTCGTCGATCGGGCGGGCAACTCGACGCTCGCGACAGCGGGCTTCGGCGTCGACACGCTGACGCCGACGATCGCGATCACGCCGGCTCCGGGCGCCTTCGTCGGCGCTTCCAGCCCCGAGATCACGCTGCTGTTCGCCGACCCGAGCGACCCGGGTGCGCCCGACACGGCCTCGGGCGTCGATCCGGGCTCGACTCGCATCCTGGTGGACGGCGTCGACCGCACGGCCGACTTCGTGCTGACCGGCTCCGGCGGCGCCGCCACTCTGCCGGAGCCCTTCGCGGACGGCGCGCACACGGTTCGCGTGGACGTCTACGACTACGCAGCGAACACGGGGTCCGCGTTGTCGACCTTCACGGTGGACACGGCGGCGCCCGGCGTCGCGCCCGAAGCGCCGGGCCAGGGCGGCTACGTCGCCGAGCTGCAGCCGGACGGCACGCTCGTCGTCCGCGGCAGCTTGAGCGACCTCGATCCGGGCGTGACGGTCGAGTGCCGCGTGGGCACCACGTCGGTGGCCGGTACGGTTTCGGCGGGCCAGTTCACCTGTCAGGTGCCTTCCGGCGAAGGCGCGCTCGGCGAGGGCCGCAACGACGTCAGCGTCACCGCCACCGACACTACCGGCCATTCGACGACGACCAGCCAGACGGTGTACCTCGACCGCGCGGCGCCGGCTGTGACGGTCGACGCGCCGCTGTCGGGCGACGCCACCGCCCTCGCGGGCGTGAGCGTCTCGGGCACCGCGATCGACGCCTCGCCCGTGAGCGTGCAAGTGCTGGGGGCCGGCGGCGTGCCGGTGCCGGCTGTCGTCTCGGCAGGCGGGGCGTGCCAGCCGGGCGCCAGCGAGCCGGCGGCGTCGTGCACGTTCACGTACGTCGCGAGCAACGTCCCGGTCGGGGACGCGACGCCAGTCGAGCTGCGTGCCGTCGCGACCGACGCGGCGGGCAACGAGTCCTCCGCCGCGGTCTCGCTGCGCATCGACCGCCTGGCGCCCGTCGTCGCCATCACGGCGCCCGGCGAGTCCTCGACGCTGTCCGGCGCGAGCATCCACGTCATCGGCAGCGTCGCCGACGACACCGAGACTTTCGTCGAGGTGAACGGGATCCCCGCGCTGTGCTCCGGCCAGTCGAGCTGCCCCGCGGGCGGCGCCAGCTTCGAGACCGACATCCCGTCCTACGAAGGGGCGCTGTCGATCCAGGCGGTGGCGCGCGACGCCGCCGGCAACGTCGGCGCCGCCGAAGTCCAGGTGCGCGGCGACTCCACGGCGCCGCTGGTCGCGCTGACCGCGCCGGCAGCCGGCTTCGTTTCGGCCGGCACGGCAGTCGAGGTCGCAGGTGTCGTCACGGACGCCTCCAGCGTGACCCTCGCGGGCCTGGTGACCAGCGGGGGAGTCGCGACGCCGTTTGTCTGCGCGGCGTCCGGCGAGCCCGCCGGCACGGGCCCCTTCGCGTGCGCGGCTCCACTCCTCGCGGAGGGTACCGCCGAGATCGCGCTCAGCGCGACCGATGCGGCTGGCAACGCCGCCGCGGCCTCGGTGACGGTGGTCGTCGACCGCACGGCGCCCGCCCTGGCGATCGTCGCTCCCACGGCCGGCGCCGCCATCGGCGCGCTGCCGGTCGTGGTGCAGGGCACCGCCAGCGACGCGACGGCCGTGAGCGTCACGGTCGACGGCGAGCCCGCCTCCGTCACCGGCAGCGCGTGGCAGGCGTCGATCACGGCGCTGACCGAGGGCGATCAGGTGTTCACGGTCGTCGCGCGCGATGCCGCGGGCAACGAGACGACGCGAACGGTCGCGGTCGTCGTCGATCTCGGCCCGCCGGCTGTCTCGATCGACGCACCGGCGCCCGGCGCGCTGACCCGCGAGGCCTCGATCGACGTCCACGGCACCGTCGGCGACCGCAGCGCGGTGTCGGTCGTGGTGAGCGGCGGAGTCACACCGGTCGACGCCGTCGTGACGCCGCTGACGCCGGGCGCCTTCGGCTTCACGGCCTCCGGCGTGGCCCTGGCGGAGGGCGACACCACGCTGGTCGTCACCGCGACCGATGCGACCGGCCGCGCCAGCTCGGCGCAGGTGCTCGTCACGCGGGACTCGACGCCGCCCGTGCTCGAGCTGGTCGTCCCCGACCGCGTGAGCCGCGGGCGGCCGGGCTCGGCGGCCGTCACCGCCAGCGACACGCAGGCCCTCGATCGCGTGACGCTGCGCGTGACGTGCGTCGCAAGCGGTGGCGGCGCCTCGTGCGTGCCCGTCGAGCAGACGTTCACGGCGCCGCCGTTCGCGCTGGCGTTGGCGGTGCCCGACGGCGCCCAGCCGGGCGACACGCTCGCGGTCGAGGCGACGGCCTGGGACCGCGCCGGCAACAGCGCTTCGGCCACGCGCGGCGTGCTCGTCACGTCCGACGGCGTCTTGACGGGTGCGGTGCTGGCCGACGACACCGGCCTGCCGCTATCGGGGGCCACGGCCTCGCTGCTCGGCGCGCCGGGCTCGCCGGCGCTCGGAGTGGCGACGAGCGACGAGCGCGGCCGCTACTCGCTGCCAAGCAGCCAGCTCGTCGCGGTGCTGCGCGTCGAGAAGCCGGGCCTGACGGCCGCGGAACGGCGCGTGGAGGTCGCCTCAGGCGCCGGCACGGTGCCCGTGGACGCGCGCCTGCGGCCGCTGGCCGCGGCCTTCGCGGTGCCTCCCGAGGGGGGCGTGTGGGCGGTCGACGGGTTCGGGGCGGGTCTGGGGTCAGCCGACTCCGGCACGGGTTCGGGCACTGGCTCGAGCGCGGGTGGGAGCGGCGCCGATGGCGCATCGCAGTTCGAGCCCGGGCTCACGACCGTCCCGACCGGCGCGGCGCTGGCCCTCGTCTTCGCGCCCGGGGCTGGCGGAACGGCCAGCGACGTGCGTGTCACCGCGCTGTCGCCCCAGGGCCTGCCGGGCCTGCTCCCACTCGGCTGGTCTCCGCTCGCCGCACTCGAGCTGCGCGCGGGGGAGGGCGCGACGCCACCGAGCATTCTCGCGGCAGTCGCGTGGGGAGCCGCCGGCCCGCTCGCGCGAGTCGCGCTTCCGGCCGTGGACGACGGCTCCGGCTCGCCCGTTCCACCCGCCGGTCCGTTCCATCTCGTGCGCTACGACTTCGAGATGCACGAGTGGCGCATGGTCTCGCCGGGCCTCGCCGCCGCGGCCGGAGTCGTGAGCGCGGCGCTGCCCTCGACGGGCGCCTTCGCGCTGGTCGTCGCCGACAGCGGCGAGCCACCGATCGCGGTGCCGGCCGTGGACGAGCCGCTCGAAGGCGTGCCGATGGCCGCCGTCCCCGTGATCGCGACCGGCACCGGCAGCGTCGATCCCGCCGTGATCTCGCCGAGCGGAGGGACCGCGACGGGCTCGCTGGCCGTCGCCGAGCCGGGCGTGCTGCCCTCGGGCAGCGTGATCCAGGTCGACGTCACCGAGAGCTACAGCCTGCGCACGGGCGACCAGGCGTCGGAGGAGAAGCGCCTGCAGGACGTGCTGCTCTACCGCGCCACGCCGGCGGTGGTGCCGATGGCGGGGAGGGCCGGCACCACGAGCACGGGGACGACCGGGGACACGAGCACGGGGCCCGGCGCGAGCGGCCCAGCGACATGTGCGACCGGGACTCTCTGCGCAATCCTGCCGATCACGCCGTCGCGGACGTACGCCACGGCCGATCTGGTCGAGGGGACGGTGCATCTGGATATCCTCGCGGGGCGCGAAGGAGTGCGCGGGACCGTCGCGGGCTCACAGGCGATCACGCTGGATGCCGGGACGGCGCGCCTGTCGCTGCCGACGGGCGCACTCGACGAGGACTCGGCGCTCTCTATCGAGGTGCCGGCGTCGCTCTCGCCCTACCTGCCGAACGCGAACGGCCTGACGCCGCTGGCCGAGGTGGTGCTCGACTTCGGTGGCCGTTCGCTCTTGACGGCCGCCGAGCTGTCGGTCGAGTCGGGCGCCGCGAGCGAGGGCGACACGCTGCTCGTCGCGCGCGTCGTCCGCATCGACGACATCCCGCGCTTCGAGACCGTCGCTCTCGCCGAGGTCGTCGCCGGCCGCGTCGTCTCGCGTCCGGCGGCCGGCCTGCCCGGCGTGGCGCGCGAGGGCCGCTACGCGATCTTCCGATCGGCCGCGGCGGTCGGCCTCGTCACGGGCGTCGTCACCGCCGGCGGCTCGCCGGTGAAGGCCAGCGTCGAAACGAGCGCCTGGCCCTTCACGGCCTTCGGCCGCACCGACGGCCGCTACACGCTCGTCGCACCCGCCGGCTCCGCGACCATCACCGCCCGCGTCGCAGGTACGTCACTCGTCGGGAGCGCATCCGTCGTAGTCCCCGCTCCCGACGCCGTGAACGTGCCCCAGTCCGTCACGCTCGACCTCGCCCTCGCCGGCTCGGTCACGCCCGCGACCGTCACCCCGGCTGACGGCGGCGTGGCCGTCGGGCCCAACGCCCCCCTCGAGATCGCGAGCCCGATCGCCCTCAATCCGGCGACCGCGATCCCCGCGAACGTCGCGCTCGTCAGGCTGCCGCCCGAATCGAGCCCCGGCGACCCCGAGCAGCCGGTCGCCGTGCGCCTCGTCCTCTCCGGCAGCGCGAAGACGCTGTCGGTGATCCCACAGGCGGCTCTCGCCTTCGGCATGCGCTACCGCCTGAACCTCTCGGGCCTCGCCGACGCCTTCGGCGGCGCGGTCGCGGTCCCCGCCACGACCTTCCGCACGCGCGACGACGTCGCACCCGAGTACCAGCTCGACGCGATCGCGTTCTCGTTCCCCGACGAGAACGGCCTCGTGAAGGTGACGGCGCCCGCGGGCACCCTGCCGCCGGGCACGAGCATCCTCATCATCAACGCCGGCTCGGGCGGCGTCGCGACCTTCACGGCCGAGAACGACGGCTCGCTCGGCACCCTGGTCCCGACGGACTTCCCGGCCAGCATCGACGACCAGCTCTTCGTCACCGTCACCGACCCTCTGGGCAACTCGATCACCTTCACGCGCTCGAAGTACGTGAACGAGGCGACGGGCGAGACCGCGATCGGCCCCGGCGGCGGCACCGTCACCGGCCCCGGCGGCGTGGAGCTGCGCATCCCGGAGGGCGCTCTCGACAAGGGGGTCAGCTTCAAGCTGAGCCTGGTCCCTGAGGCCGAATACCCGGCCCTCTTCCCGAACGGCCAGCTCGACATCCTGACGACGAGCCTGGGGGGGCACCACGGCTCGCTGCTGAAGATCGAGACGTCAGCCGAAGCGACGTTCAAGAAGGAAGTGGACGTCGCGTTCCCGGTGCCGGACTTCACGACGGTGCCCGAAGCCGAACGCCCGCCGACACCGGGCGATGCCTTCTTCTACGTCCACCGGCGGATCGAACGCTGTCCAGGCGACGCCGCCGGTTGCGACCCAGCCGACAAGCTCGTCCTCTTCGAGGTCGTCGACGAAGCGAAGGTCGAAGACACGGGCACGAGCGCCAAAGTGGTGACGGCGTCGCCGCCATTCCCTGGCTACCTCGACAACTTCGGCGGCTGGGACCTGTCAGGCGCCCCGATTCAGGTCACCTCGACCTACCTGTTCCTGATGTGGAGCTACGAGAGCCTGCTGCCCGCAAGGCCATTGCCGGGACTCGTGACCGGCAAGGTCCTGCGGCAGAAGTGGTTGCCTGGCGCGGCGAGCCCCGAGTACGTACCCGTACCAGGCGCTGAGGTCTCCGGCCTCGACGCTGCCGATCAGCCGCTGTCAGCAAAGGACGGTGGCACCCTCGCACGGACCCAGGCCGACGGCACGTTCGCGCTGTGGGATTTGACCTACACGGGCGGAGTCGTCGAACTTCTGGCCAAAGACCAGAATCAAGAGGCGAAGGGCAGCGCCTTCGAGGTGGTCGAGCCCGCGCTCGCCCGTTACGGCCACGCGGCTCGCGCCAACCTGACCTTCCCGGCCATCGAGCCCCCTCCGGTCCCCCCGCAGGTCGAGGTCGCCGTCCTGAGAGCCGCGGACGGCAAGAGCATCGGCGGCATCACGATCGCGGGCACGCAGCTCCTCATCGCCTTCCGCAACAACACGCCGCAGACCGACTTCACGATCAACGGCGCCGAGATCGGCGGCCAGACGCTCGCCGTCCGGCGCACGATCCAGGGCGACCCTGCCGGCTTCAGCCACGTGGCATCGGAGACGTTCACGCCGCCGCAGGCTGGCACGTACACCGTCACCACGACGGCGATCCCGCCGACAGGCTCTCCCGTCACGACGAGCGCGACCTTCCGAGTGCTTGCCGCTGGCAACGAGGTCGACACCGACGAGTCGAGCGCCCCCAAGGTGATCACCGCCCGGACGGTTCCGAAGGCCAACGCGAAGGGCGTTCCGGTGACGGTCTTCCCGCAAGTCGCCTTCACGGAACCCGTGAAGGGCGTTCCCGGCAACGTGAGACTCCTCGACTCCGACGGCGCCCCGGTAGCGATCCGCATCAGCGGAGTCGCCCCGGGGAGCGTGCCGATCGAGGAGGTCACGGACCCCGCGGCGGTCGTGACTGCGCTGACGATCCAGCCCCTCGCGGGGCTCAAGTACGGTGCGGGCTACCGGCTGGTGCTGAGCGAGGGAATCGTCGATCTGGATGCGTCTCCGAAGAACCTCGCCTCGTTCGAGTCGAGCTTCACGACCTTCGGGCCCGTGGGTGTGGGCGGAAGCGAGGACCAGACCGGCTCGCCCGGCATCGTAGTCCTGGGCGACCGCGCGTACCTCGCCAAGACGAACGCCTTCGTCAACGGCAACGTGGTCGTCTACGACGTAGCGGATCCGGTCGCCCCGGCTCAGGTGGGCGAGTCGGACATCTTCGCTCCGCGGCCCTACGACATCGTGGGCGAGGCTTCCGAGAACGGAGAGCGTCTGATCGCGGTGGCTACGGGCTCGACCACCAGGAGCAAGCCAGCCAGCGTTCTCTTCTTCGATGCCAGCACGGACACGCCGCGCCTGACGGGCGCAGCCTCTCTGACCAACAACGCCTTCGAGGGTTTCATCTCTCGGATCGCCGTCAAGGGCGCCTTCGCGTACACCGCGACGGTGCGCAAGGGCATCCAGGTCGTAGACATCCAGGCTGCGCAGGCGGCGTGGGCAAGTGCCTCCGCCGATCCCAGCGGGACAGCTCTCCAGACGGCCAGGACGAAGCTCAACACCGATGGCGAGGGCTTCGGCCAGGATGCGGTCGTCCAGACCATCTCGATCCCGTTGAAGAACGAGGCCCAGGGAACGCACTGGTACCTGAACGACATCAAGGTGGCGGATGTTGGCGGCCAGACGCTCGCGGTGGTCGTCGGGGAACCCGGGCTAGTCGTCGCTGATCCTCTGTCTGGCTCCCTGCGTTTCCCGTCGGGGGGCTTCCCAGGCACGCTCACGTCGGCCGACGGCAGCCACACACTCGGCTGGGGGCAGGCGGTTGCGCTTGGACGCCTCAGCGACCGGGACGTCGCCGTGGTGGTGACCCGGACGCATCTCGCTACGGTCGACCTCACTGACGCTGCAAACCCACGACTTCTCGATGCCCTCGACCTCAGTCCGCTCCTGGCGGGTCTCGCTCCGGTAGACGTGATCTTGAAGGACGCAACGGCACTGGTCAGCGTCCAGAACACCAGCGGTGACACCGGGTTCGTGCTGCTCGTGAGCCTCGCGGACCTCGCGCGACCGCAGTACGCGGGCCAACTCGCCAGTGTGGGCGGCCGGCTCGCCCTTGGCGAAGGAAGCCTCTCAGGGCTCCTCTTCTCAACAGCCCGCTCGGTCTTTGGTGGCGCGGATCTCTTGGGCGGGATCCGGGTTGCGGCGCTCGACAGGCTGATGCTCGTCGAATCGGTGACGCCTACCAAGGTCGTCGCGGATCTGAGCGGACGCGCGGCGGAATCCTTCGAAGCGAAATACCGGCTCATCCCGGAAGACCCTGACGTGGTCGAGGGGACGGTCGAGGTCCTGCTCGACGGCGTGGTGCGCTCGAGCACGGCCGTTCGGCTTGTCGGCGGGAGGGGTAGTAGCTCGTTCCCGCTAGGCACGATCGTCGGGCGCGAGAACCCGGCGCAGATCCGGATCACGGCGCGCGACGCGAGCGGCCTGACGCACGTCTCGCCGCCGAAGAGGATCCCAGTGGACATCTTCCGCCTGGGTCCCGAGGGTCCGGTGACGGTGAGTGCCGACGAGGAGCGGATGGATCTCCTCGGTTACGGCCCGGGCCTCATCGAGGCGGCGGCAGCAGCGGACGCGAAGAGCCGCACCGTGCAGTGGTCGCTCGCGGGTGGCGGAAGTCTGCTGCGGACGCAGAGCACGGGAACCGAGGGCGTCTTCGCGAACACGCTGACGCTGCCAACCCAGGCGGGTGTGACGGTGGTGGTGACGGCGAACCTGCCCGGCTCCGGGCCAATCGCGCAGACGGCGCCGATCCTCGTCGAGCCTGGCGTCGCGGACTCCCTGGAGCTGAGCGCCGACCGGACCGCCGTTCCGGCCGACCGAGCGAGCACCGTGACGCTGAAGGTCACGGCCAGGGATCGCTTCGGCAACCTCGTCGAGGACGGCACTCCCGTCGTGTGGAGCCTGGATGGAGACGGCGCCCTCGCGAGCGCGGAATCCGTGACGGCGGGCGGTGAGGCGACAACGGTGTACCAGGTCGGCGCCGGCACCGGGCCGCAGAAGGTCGTGGCGAAGATCGACGACGTGGAGAAAGTGATCGAGATCGCCACCGCCGCGGTGGACGTCGAGGTGAACGTCGAGCCGCCGGTCCTTGAGCCCGGCCAGGTGGCGTCGGTGCGGGTGCGCGCCAGCTCGGGCGCTGGCACTCCCGCCGACGGGGCTCCGATCGCCTGGCTGGCGACGTGGGGCCGGCTGACGGGCAGTGTGCCGAACCTCACCTCGGGCGAGGCCGTGGCGAGCTTCACGGCCGGGCCGAGCGCTGGTGTCGCGTACCTCCTGGCTGGCGTGGGACAGACGACAGGACAGACCCGGGTCCCGGTCGTGGGCACGAGCTTCCACGCGCAGCTCGAGCCGCCGTACTTCACAGGCAACCAGGTGGGCGACGGCACGATCGAGTGGGAGGGCGCTGACGGCGAGGTGGCTTCGTGCCCGTACAGCGGCTCGGCGATGGTGAAGCTCCGTCGCGGCGAGCCTGGGGCGACGGTCACCGCGGTGCTGGGCGGGCCCGACGAGCCGAACGTCGAGCCGATCGCCTGGTACACGATGAACGAGGTGGCCGGGAGCGTCGCCGACATCTACCACGACCACGACGGCGCGTCCTCGGGCGTGGTGTCTCTGGACGCCGACATCTTCCGCGCCGGGCGAGCGAGCTATCGGTTCGACGGCACAGGCCTCGTCACGGTCCCCGATCATCCCAGTTTCGCGCTCGCGAGCGGCCTGCAGGTCTCGGCTGCGGTTTACGTCTCGGGCGCGGGCGAAGGCGAGATCGTCTCGAAGGACGGGGCCTTCACGCTGCGCCTGAGCAGCGGGAGGCCGGCCTTCGCGGTGTCCGTGGCCGGCGCCGCGGAAGAGATCGTCTTCCCGAGCGAACTGGCGCCCGGCGTATGGCACACGGTCGCGGGCAGCTACAGCGCCGGCGTGCTGCGGGTGATGGTGGGCGGAGAGGTCGAAGAGCGGGCTCTCTCGGGCAGTCTCGACACGAGCACGGCGCCTGTCGTGATCGGCCGGTCCTTCACTGGGAACCTCGACGACGTGAAGGTGTACGACCTCTCGCGGCCTCGGCTCGTCGCGTTCGCGGGCGGGGCCGAGGAGATCGAGGTCACGCTCGACGCCAACGGCGAGGCATTGGTGCCGCTCTACTCGCTCGGCAACCTGCGCACCGGGAGCCCCCAGGTCGGCTCGCGGACGATCCGCTTCAGACTGCGGCCTGGGGACCCCACGCGGCCGCCGCTGCAGACGGACGTGGACGAGTGCGTGGTGCGCGACGGCATCTCGTGCGACGTGGGCCGCTTCATGGACGGCGTCATCACGGGCACCGCGGAGAACAAGCAGGAAGCGACGGGGAGCTTCATCGGATCCTTCGTGCCCTTCTGGGGCGATCCGCGAGACCTCGTCCTGTCGCTCATCGACATCGCCCGCGGCCGGGGCTCGCGGGCGCTCAACGGGATGGCGGCGATCTTCTCGGTGATCGGCGTCCTCACGACCTTCGGAGGGCCGCTCGACGCGATGCCGACGACGCTCAAGATCGGGTCGCGAAACCTGGCCAAGGCGGGGCTCGAAGAGAAGGCCGTGGCGGTCTTCCTCGAACGCTCGATCGAGGCGGCCAAGGGCGGGGCGAAGTGGGAGGAGTCGAGGCCGCTATTCGAGTGGCTCACGAACTTCAGCAAGGCGCAGCGCCTCGCCGAGATCGCGCCTGTGATCACCTCGGCACGGCGCCTGGACGACCTGCTGCACCTCGTCCGCCATTTCGACGATGCGGACAAGGCGGTCGAGCTGCTGATCCGGATCAAGAAGGCGCACGGCCTGGAAGCCATGGAGGGCGTGCTCGAGATCACCGGCAAGAAGGGCTTGAAATGGTCCGAGGAGGGTTTCGAGGGGATCGGCGTGTGGCTCGCCAAGTCAAGAAGGCCCGAGAGCTCGACAATCCTAAAGGTCATCGAAGGAGCCCCTGGGCTCGGCGGAACCGGCGCCGCTGCGACCGGCGAGAACCTCTTCAGGTGGGTGAAGCGCACTGAAGGCCTTCCAGGCATCGACGAGGCGATCCGCATCGGCAATACGGGTCCCCGCGGTGTCCAGGGTCTCTACCACCAACTCGAAGAGGTGACGGAGCGGGGGATCAGCAACTTCAGCGGCCTGGAGCACACGATCAGCGCGCCGGTCAACGGCAAGGTTCTCGAGAGGACGGTCGATGCCGCGCACACCAGCGGCCAGCTCTTCGAGATGAAGTCGTTCCGGAGCTACACGAGTCCCGCCGCCCACGACGCGCTCAAGCAGCTGGCCGACTACCTGTCGATACTCCAGCAGCAGGGGCCGGCTGCACTTGAACGAGCGAGGCTGACCTACATCTTCCGTGGACCACTCGATGCAGCATACCGTGCCAAGATGCTAAAGACCGCAAACGAAGTCCTTCGGCGCGAGAATCGCAGGTTCTTCACCGAAGCGAACATCATCTTCCGTGGCAGGCCCGTCCCCTTCTGAGGGAGGCATGAAGTCCTACGCGTTCATCGGTGGCGATCCCGGCAGGACGTTTGTGGCTGGTGACGAGGGGCCGAAGCTGCCGCTCTCGCTTCGCTGGAGGGCCCAGGGCATCGACAACTGCGCGATGACGTCGCCGCTCAAGGAACACAGCAGGATCGTGGTCTGCGACGACGCGCACGGCGACAGGGTCAGTCGGCTGTACTGCTTCGATGCTGGGACTGGGTATCAGCTCTGGAATCATGAGAACAACGCGCCGGGTACTTCGACGCTGGGCTGCCTCGTCAACGGACTAGCGCTCTACTACCGATCGGACGAACGGGAGGGCCACTTGCGCGCCCTTCGGATCGCGGACGGCTCCCTCGCCTGGGAGAACCGTGAGATGCACGTCGGGGGAAGCCCGCTCGTGGTAGCCGGTCGGGTGATCCTTGACTGGTGGGACGGAAGCGTGCAGCACATCGCGATGATCGAGCCTGAGGCGGGTGACGCCCTCTGGCGGAAGAGATGCGAGGTGGAGCGCTGGCCCATGGCGGTAGGTGACGGCCTAATCCTGCTGCGCGAGGACCACGAGCGGCCTGGGCAGAAGGTGGCGTGCATTTCGCTCGAGGATGGCCGTGACCTCTGGCAGTCGGACCTGAGCGAGGTGGGACGGTACTGGGACCCGGCGAGGCGCGAGTCCGTGCCGGGCGGAGCAGTCGTCCTGACGGCCATCGGAAGGCGAGCCTGGTGTCCGCTGACGCCGGGCAAACTCGCGTGCCTGGACCTGCGAGATGGCAGCATCGTCTGGACGCGTAGCTTCGACCGGGGAGCCCCCTCGACGCCGATCCCGGCGGACGGGAAGGTCTACTTCACGACCATGGAGTCATTCCATTGCCTTGAAGCGGCGACGGGGCGCGACGTCTTCTCCGTCGGCGGCATTGCCGATGAGTCGAAGGGGTCGCCCGGTCACACCAGCGGTTTCATCGCGGGCGACTACTACTTCTACGCGGGTGGGCGTTCTGTCTACGCGCGCGACCGCCACACGGGGAAGACGGTGTGGCGTTACGAGGGCGACAGCATTTTCACGCCGCCGTTCTTCTCGGGGGGCTCCCTGTACACGAGCTGCCTGAACGGGCACGTCTACTGCTTCGGCCCCGAATAGCGTTTCTCGCGCGCGTCTTCGCGGGATAGCGAGGGGTACGCTCGTCTACCCGGTAGGGCAGTTGCATAGGCGATGGTCTCGCTGGGGTAGGCCTACCGACCGCTGAGGCCCAGGGACGCTCCGCGCATTCTCTCCCGGCGGAACGCCCTGCGTTCGTCGTCGCTCATCTCCATGGCGGGCGGTCGCGAACCGGGGTCGCCGCGATAGGCGCTCGGAGTGAGCGGCCAACCGAGCTGTTCGGCGAGCGCCCTGGCGAAGGCGGCGGCGACGGGAGGCGCGACGGCGTTGCCGACCTGCCGGTACTGCTGCAAGCGCGGGATGCGATCGGGCCAGATGAAGGTGTCGGCGAACCCCTGGATTCGCGCGCTCTCTCGCACCGTGACGACCCGATGATAGCGGTAGTGGATCGGCCGCAGTGGCGAGAAGTTTCCAGAGCCGGCCCTCAACGTGTAAGAGGGGCGGTCGGGGTGCAGTCGGTCGTGGAACGACCCGCGTTCGCGCGTGCCTGCCTTCAACCTGGACAGCCTCTCGAGCATCCCGGGCGAGTGCTCGGTCGGCTCGTGGTTGTAGACGCCGCACTCCCCGAACTCTCCGGCGTCCGGCAGGTCTCCCAGCGCGTCCGCCGCCGTGCGATGGGGCAGCGCCCACGGTCCGTGGGTCGGCCTGGGGAACCGCACCTCGGCGGCGCCCTCGATGCCGAGGACGAAGAGGCGCTTGCGCAACTGCGGCACTCCGTAGTCGGCCGCCAGAACGGTCTGGACCCTGACCCCGTATCCCGCCTTTCCGAACGCCCGAAGGAGTCGGTGCAGGACCCTTCCTCCGTGGATCGAGGCGAGATTCGGAACGTTCTCGAACAGGAACGCCTTGGGTCGAAGCTCGACCACGTACTGAGCGAATCGATCGATCAGGTTGGCACGCTCGTCCGCCTCGCCCCGTCGCTTGCCGACGATGGAGAACGGCTGGCAGGGCGGCCCGCCGAGCACGAAGTCCACTTCGTCCAGGCCGGCCAGCGCCTTGATTTCGGCGCTCGTCGCGACTGAAAGGTCGGCACAGCGGCCCCGCGACCCGCGGTAGGAGTGGTTGTAGTCGTAGGCGTCGACCGCGCGGCGATCGAGCTCGAAGCCGGCCGCCACGCCCAGGCCCGCGTCCAGAAAACCCGTCGACATGCCCCCGCATCCGGCGAACAACTCGATGCCGACGGGCTCGCGGGACCTCACTGCCGGGGCACGCTCGTGGCCGCGATCATGGCGAGCTGTGCCGGCGAGGTGTCGACCACGTAGCTGGCCGCTCGCAGCACGCGCAGGTCCGACGGCCTCTCGGGCGCGTTGAACTCCATCACGTGGAGAACCGAGTCGTCGTCCACCTTCATCGCGAGCGGACGCACGACCAAGCCTGGGAAGTAGTGCCTGGCGTACGCCACCATGTTGAAGACCTGGACCCGATTGAGGGCGTCGGCCGCCGTCTTGGCCTCGATCGGAAAGACGATGGGCATGTCGTCCTCAGCCGCAGCGATCCCCACGTCGATCGCGTCGAGCTCGGCCTGTCCGACGCCCGGCACGCTCTTGCGGACGTGCGAGCGAAGCCGGTAGATCTTCATGCCCGTGAAGTGGTCGAGCAGCATGCAGTAGCTGGCGACGGAGAGAACGGCCTGCTCGTCCATCTCGGAAAGCCGCGGGGGCAGCAGCCGACGCACGGGCATCGGGGTCTGGTCGATCGCGCGCACGGGCTTGGTCGACGGGGGCTCCAGGATGGAGGAGTCAGCTCGTTCGAAGCGGTATTGCCCGCGCCCGATCGCCCGGAGAATGTGAAAGCCCTTGGCGAGGATCTCGGGCGGCAGCTTCGTCCTGGATCGCATGCGATAGATGACGTCCGCGGGATTCCGCGCGGAGATCTTGTTGGGATCCGGCGCGGCAGCGCGCAGGGCGTCGACCGCGTTTCGAACGTCGTCCAGCGAGAAGATCACCGCGGAGGCCCCGGGACGGTACCGCTCTCGGAAGATCTTGAGGATGACGGGCACGTAGACGTCGGAGTGGTCGCCCGGAGACTGCTGGCGCCTCTTCTTCTTGCTCCCTGTTTTGACCATCCCAGCAGGAACTCTAGCAGCAACCCCCGCCGCGACGGGTCCGTCGGACGAATAGGACGTTCGGCCGTCCTCCGGTTGTCCGCCCGCGCGCCTGCTGCTTGCTCTTGGCCCCGCTGACTGGCCATCATTCGGTGGAGTGACTGAGCGGAGCAGGCGAAGGGTCGGCGTGCGCGCTTCTGGTCGCCGGAGGCAGGGGCGGACCGCGAAGCGCAGAATCGGTCGCTTCGTGCTCGTCGTCGACGAGGCGACGTCGCAGCGGATGGCGCCAATCGGTCACCGCACGAGCTGGCCGGAGGCGGCAGTGCGCAGCGCGGTCTACCGCGCCGGCTTGCGTTTCCGAACCCGGAACGGCGACCTGCCAGGGTCTCCCGACCTCGCGAACCGCCGCTCGGGGTGGGCCGTCTTCGTCCACGGTTGCTTCTGGCACCGTCACCGGGGCTGTGCGAAGTCGGGCGTGCCCCGTCGGAATCGCGCCTACTGGCTGGACAAGCTGGCCCGCAACGAAGCGCGCGATCGGCGAGCCCTGCTCGCCTTGCGGCGCCTCGGCTTCGATGTGCGCGTCGTCTGGCAATGCGAACTCGCCTCGCCCACACGTCGCGCCCGCGTTCTCGATCGGCTGGTGAGCGGGCTGAAAGCCGCGCGAGCCCGGACTTGACCCCTCGCGGCGGCGCTCGTCGCGGTCCCGGGCGACGGCGGGCCCGCGGCTCACGTCTACCCCATGGCGGTCGTTAGCACCGGCCGAGGCGAGCTCAAGACCTACGACGCCCGCGCGATTGCAGGTGTGCTCCGGCCGATCGCCCGGGACCACCACGCCGGCCGTCGCGCCCTGGTGGTCGTCGAACGGGTCGGGGTCGTACCACGCCTGCGGTCGCTGGCCGCGGCGCAGGCGATCCTGGGCTGGCTGGCGTTGCTCGAGGGTATCTCCGGCTCGTTCCGCCTGCCGCTCGAGGGCAGGCTGTCCGTTACACCGTCGATCGGTGGCGACCGACGCACGGGAGGAGGGCCTAGGGGAGGGTCAGACGCGCTGTTCGTGAGTCACTCTGGCCCTCAGCGTTCCTCCACGTCAGCAGAGCATCGAACACGCCGGAGTGGTTGAGCGTAATCGCGAGGACCAGATGGATGGATTCGTTAGGTGCCATCTCCGGCACGGGCATGGCGAGTCCACCAGCCACGATTGGATTGCGCGCCTCGCGCAAGGGGCGCGGGACTGGCGTGAGGCTGACTTCTACGCCGTAGGCCGGAGCGGCTCCTTCATTTCGAATCACGAGCTTGTACTCGCCTGATCCCCGGCTCTCAACGGTGGCCCTCAGCTCGGGTCGACGGGCCGCCGCCGCCGTGGACTTGAGGGCTTCGATCTGGAGCTGCGCAACCTCGTTCTGGAAGCCCACCTGGCGCGCATGGAGTTTGCGAGTCCAGATCCCGTTTGCTAGCGCGAGCAACAGGCTGAGGCATGCCACAAGCAGGTCGAGGTGTTGCATCTCGTGCTCCTCAAGACCCCTGGAGGCCAGAGGCGCGGTACTGCTCATCGGTCACGTCGACGATGCAGGGACCGGCGAGGTCTTTGCGCTTTAGATAGGGCTGCACCGCGCCCTTCACGGCGCGGCGCACGACCTCGTCGCTTGGCTCGATTCCGAGGCGGTGGCCGCCCGCCACAACGGCCGAGCGTAGGACCACGGAGATTGCCGGCTTGTCACACTTCCACATCCGACGGTACATGGTGCCACGGGGGAGCTCCTCGAGCTGAAACACCACACCAGCGTCCTCGACCTCAATATCCACTCGCCACCCCTTTTGTAGCGCGATCCTCGGACACTCCATCGCCAGGTCGGGTCCGTGTGGCCGAACGAGGCGCTTCACTCTCAGTCGGACGCCACGTGGTTTGGGAATCAGCAGAGGTTAGGCCCCCGGCGCGAGGGGGGCGGCTTCAGGTGCTGTTCAGACGCCAGAGCCGCTCACGAGGCCCTTGGATTGGCGATTCGGACCCTCGCCAGCCCAAGCAAGGGCCTCTGGTCGTTTCTTTTTGGGGGGCTGGGGTGATCGTTCGGACAGCGGACGTGACGGCAAGCTCGCCGCTGCGCGAGCAGCGCGTCGTCTTCCGCCGGCTGAAGGGCCGATCGCCGGTTCGGGCGGATCGAGAAGAGCGTGCCCGTCACGTGCGTTCTGCCTGAGCTTGGCGCCCGGCGCTCCCTCCGCCGGCCTGCGCTGGCCTGCGCTGGGAAGGTCGCCTCCGCGTCGTCGGGCGTCAAGGGTCCCTCGCTGCGCTCGGGCCATCGCCCGGGGCTGAAGGGGCGATGCTTCGCCCTTGACTCCCGCCGCCGCTGCGGCGTGGGAAGCGGCGCAGGCCAGCTCCGGCCTGCGAAAGGAGCTTCCCATGTCCCACCCCTTCGACACCCGCACCAGCATCCGGGCCCTCACCGGCCTCGACTTCGGCCTCCGCGTCCGGGTCGAGGTCGGTTCTCCGCAGCGCCGGATGTTCTGCGGGGCGGAGAACCCCTGCGTCCAGCAGCTCGTCGGCGAACTCGCGCAACTCGTGTCGGGCCTGCGTGTCTACAGCTACGCCGTCCGCGGCCAGTTGGAGCAGGTCACCTACGCCCTCCAGGCGAACGTGGAGTGCGGCTCCTGGCGCTACGCCCGCCGCGCCGCCCTGGATCTCGCCGGCCTTCTCCACGAAGCCAGGCGCCGCCGGCTCGCGAACCCGGAACGCTGCAGCCGGGGCGCTGAGTGCGCTAATCGAATCGCGGATCTGTGCCTGCGGGAGGGCCGGTGATGGCCGCGCCTCTCGTCTCGCCGGCTCAGACGGAGCGGCCGGAGCCTTCGGCTCCGGCCGTCCCCGCAATCCCCGTGGCCGCTCCCGCGCCAGCGGCTCCTGCCTCCGCCGCGCCGGCCGACGAGGCCGGCGAACCCCAGCTTGACGCGTCGAAGCTGCACGTCTACAACGTGGCGATCGAGCTCCACGTTCACTGTTCGACTCTCGTCGCTATGCTGAACCGCATCCTGAAGGACCAGCTCGAGCGGTCGTCCCTCTCGGTCGTGTTGAACTGTGCGGAGGCTGGCGGACGGCGCTCGCGCCGGGACAAAGCGAGGTTCTTCAGCTACGCCCGTGGCAGCGCCACTGAGACAGCAGCCATCCTGGACGTTCTCGAACGGCGCCGGCTGGCGTCTCCAGCGGCTGTGCGCACCGGCCGGCGTCTCGCGATTCGGATCGTTCAGATGCTGACCAAGATCGACCAGAGCCTGAAACGAGAGGCGCAGTGAGGCAGTTCCAGCTCGGGCGGCCGGCGCTCCCGGCCGCCCCCTTCCTTGCTTCGCGCCGAGCATCGCCGTTCATCTCGCCGGTGCCGTGGACGGTGCTGCTTCCCGGCGAGCCAGGCAGGGCCGCGCTCGACGAAGCGCTGAGGCCGCTCCCCGCACGGCCTATCTGGTCCTTGCGCGGCCAGAGGCCCGTCGCGCGCCTCTTCGCGATGCTGCTGATCCAGTTGCAGGTCCTGGTGCCGCTTCCCGACGCTCGCTTGTGGGCGCGGGCGGCTGCGCTACCGATCGCATTGTTCATGCCGGGCGTGCTTGGCCTTCGTTCTGGAGAGCCCACCCCCCAGACCCCCCTCCCAAGCCGACGACTGGGGGAGGGGGGCTCGGGGCACGGGACACGCTCACGGCCCGAGAGGGCGCAGGGCGGCGACGCCCTCTCGGGGGATATCCTCGCCGGGCGCGAGGGTGTGCGCGGCACCGTCGCGGGCTCACAGGCGATCACGCTGGATGCCGGGACGGCGCGCCTGTCGCTGCCGACGGGCGCGCTCGACGAGGACTCGGCGCTCTCGATCGAGGTGCCGACAGCACTATCGCCCTACCTGCCGAACGCGAACGGCCTGACGCCACTGGCCGAGGTGGTGCTCGACTTCGGTGGCAAGTCGCTCCTGACCGCCGCGGAGCTGTCGGTCGAGTCCGGCGCCGCGAGCGAGGGCGACACGCTGCTCGTCGCGCGCGTCGTCCGCATCGACGACATCCCGCGCTTCGAGACCGTCGCTCTCGCCGAGGTCGTCGCCGCGCGCGTCGTTTCGCGCGCCGCGAACTGCCTCACGGGCGTCGCGCGCGAGGGCCGCTACGCGATCTTCCGATCGGCCGCAGCAATCGGCCTCGTCACGGGCGTCGTCACGGCCGGCGGCTCGCCGGTGAAGGCGAGCGTCGAAGCGAGTGCCTGGCCCTTCATGGCCTTCGGCCGCACCGACGGCCGCTACACGCTGGTCGCACCCGCCGGCTCCGCGACCCTCACCGCTCGTGTCGCGGGCACCTCACTCGTCGGGAGCGCATCCGTCGTAGTCCCCGCTCCCGACGCCGTGAACGTGCCCCGATCCGTCACGCTCGATCTCGCCCTCGCCGGCTCCGTCACGCCCGCGACAGTCACTCCGGCCGACGGCGCAGTGGCCGTCGAGCCCAATGCCCCCCTCGAGATCGCGAGCCCGATCGCCCTCAACCCCGCGACCGCGATCTCCGCGAACGTCGCACTGGTGAAGCTGCCGCCCGAATCGAGCCCCGGCGATCCCGAGCAGCCGGTTGCCGTGCGCCTCGTGCTCTCGGGCAGCGCGAAGACGCTGTCGGTGATCCCGCAGGCGGCTCTCGCCTTCGGCACGCGCTACCGCCTGAACGTCTCGGGCCTCGTCGACGCCTTCGGCGGTGCTGTTGCGGTCCCCGCCACGACCTTCCGCACGCGCGACGATGTGGCACCGGAGTACCAGCTCGACGCGATCGTGTTCTCGTTCCCCGACGAGAACGGCCTCGTGAAGGTGACGGCGCCCGCGGGCACCCTGCCGCCCGGCACGAGCATCCTCATCATCAACGCCGGCAGCGGCGGGGTCGCGACCTTCACGGCCGAGAACGACGGCTCGCTCGGCACCCTGGTCCCGACGGACTTCCCGGCCAGCATCGACGACCAGCTCTTCGTCACCGTCACCGACCCTCTGGGCAACTCGATCACCTTCACGCGCTCGAAGTACGTAAACGAAACGACGGGGGAGACCGCGATCGGCCCCGGCGGCGGCACGGTCACCGGCCCCGGCGGCGTCGAGCTGCGCATCCCGGAGGGGGCGCTCGACGCGGGCGTGCGGTTCAAGATCGAGGCGCTCACCGCTCAACAGCTCGAGGACCTCTACCCCGGTCAGCGGCCCAACTTCGGGACCAAGGCGAACGGCCACCCATCGGCTGTGCTGGGCGGGGGGATTCGCATCGACAGCCCGGACAAGCCGACGTTGAAGAAGTACGCGAAGCTGGCGTTCCCGCTGCCCGATTTCCAGGCCTGCCGCGACAGCGGAGCGTGCGACGCGCCGCCGGCCGGCCAGGAGCAGGATGTCTACTTCCACGTGCTCAGGCGCCTGGAAGGACCGGACGGGAAGTACGTCTTCGAGGCTCTCGACGACGCTTTCGTCGAGGGCTCAGGCGCGTCGGCCAGGGTCGCGACCGCTTCGCCGCCGTTCTCGGGCTACCTCAACAGCTTCGGCGGCTTTGACCCGTTGGGCGCCCTGATCCAGGTCACCTCCAGCTACCTGTTCCTGATGTGGAGCTACGAGAGCCTGCTGCCAGGCCGGCCGTTGCCCGGTGTCGTGACGGGCAAGGTGTTCCGGCAGCGCTTCGTGAAGAACGTCCCCGGCCAGGCGCCGGCCGAGCCGGTGTACGACGGTCTGGCTGATGCCCTCGTGGCGATGCACGAGGGCATCGTCGGTGACGGCGATATCGTCGCGCTCAGCCAGCCCGACGGCACCTACACCCTGGCCGACCCTCAGTACACCGGCGGCGTCGTCGACGTCACCGCAATCGTGGGTGCGACGCCCGAAGCCGAGCTCGCGCGGACGCCGGCCTTCCAGGCCAACCCGCAGGACTTCGCCTCGACCGGCCTGCGCTACTACCGCAACGTCGCGACCGCCAACATCACGTTCGCCCCCAAGGAGCCGCCGCCGCCGCCGTCCGCGCTCGCGATCCTGATCTTCGACGCCTCGACCGGCGCCGATGTCCAGGGGCTGGTCACGGTCGGTACCCCGCTGCTCGTCACCTTCGCGAGCGACGCCACCGTGACCAGCGCAACGATCGACGGCCAGCCCTACAGCGTCGCCGCCGACACCGCCACGTCGCGCACCGACGATTACCGTCTGGTCGGCAGCTTCACTCCAGAGCAGCCGGGCACCTACACCGTCGCTGCCACTGCCCTGCCCGCCTTCGGCGCGGCGATCACGGCCTCGCGCACGCTCCGGGCAATCACTGCGGGCGGGGCGATCGACAACCTGCCGGGTGAGGCGCCCCAGGTGACGAGCGTCGGCCCGGACCACGGGAGCGTCGCCGTTCCAACCGACGTGCTGCCACAGATCTCGTTCACGGAGCCGGTGGTGAACCTGCGAGAGACCACAGGCCAGCCGAACGTCCGGCTGGTCGTGGTCGGCACCAACGCCGTCGTGCCGGCGCTGCTGCTCGGCGTCGATCCAGCCGGGGTCCCCTTCGAGGTCACGGACCCGGCGCAGGCCGCGACCAGCGTCAGCGTGCAGCCCCTGGCCGGCCTCAAGTTCAGGACGCGCTATCGGATCGAGGCGACGAGCGCCATTCAGGATCAGGACGTCGACGCGCTCGGCAGCCCGACGCCGAGGCCGCTCGTGCCGTTCGAGAGCGAGTTCACCACCGACGGCCCGAAGCTGCTCGGCTCGGCCGGCGACGTCGGGTCCGCCGGCATCGTCGCGCTCGGCGACCGCGTCTACCTGACCCGCACCAACAGCTTCGTCAACGGCAGCGTCCTGTCTTACGACGTCTCCAGCCCGACGCTACCGACGCCCGGGCCGGAGTCCGAGGTGTTCGCGCCGCGGCCGTACGACATCGCGGGGGAGGAGCTGAACGGCGAGAGCCTGCTCGCGGTCGCCACAGGCTCGACTCACGTCACCAAGCCCGCGAGCGTCCTCTTCTTCGACGCGCGCGAGCACGACATCGACTGGGTTGGCGCCGCCAGCGTCGCCGCCAGCGCGGCGGAGGGCTTCATCTCGCGCATCGCGACCCTGCGTGGAACCGTCTATGCCGCGACCGTGCGCAAGGGCATCCAGGTGGTCGAACGCGCGCGCAACCTCGAGGGCCTTACGGCACTGCAGCTCCAGGACGCCAGGACGGCGATCAACACGGACGGGCGCGGCTTCGGCCAGCAGCACGTGGTCCGCACGATCCCGGTTCCGCAGAAAGGCGGCGGCCAGCACTACTTCCTGAACGACATCGAGGCCGCAGACGTGGGCGGGCAGCCGCTGGTCGTGGTGGCCGGCGAGATGGGCCTGGTGACGGCGGATCCGCTCGGCGGCGCACGGCTCTTCCCGCAGGGGGACGCGCGGGGTGACGTCACGACCGGCGACGGCTCGTACACCCTCGGCTGGGGCCTCGCGCTCGCGCTGGCGCGCCTCGGCGGGCTCGACACCGCGGTCGTGGTCAGCAAGACGCACATCGCAACAGTCGACCTCACGGATCCGACGCGCCCGCGGGTCGTCGGCCGCCTCGACCTGACGGCCGAGCTCGAAGGCCTCACGCCGGTGGACGTCGCCGTTCGCGAGGGCGTGGCCGTCGTGACGGCCCAGAACACGAGCGGGACGAGCGGGTTCGCCCTCAGCGTCAGCCTTCTGGATCCGACGCAGCCCAGCTTGACCGGCCGCCTCTCCGACTTCACCGGCCGGCTCGCGATTGGCACGAACGGGCTTCTCCACGCGAGCGCACGCATGTCCACGGGCGGCAGCAGCCCCCTCGGCGGCGTCCACACGGCCGCCCTCGACCCCCGCGACGTCTCGGCCTGCACCGGCCTCCTCCGGCTCGAGACGGAGCGGGTGGTGCAGCAGGTCACCATCGACCCGCTGAACGGAACCCGTTGCGGCACACCCAGCCAGATCGTGTTCACCGTCTGCCGCGCGGCCCAGGTCGGCATCTCCATCGACGGCCAGCCGCTCGTCTCGAGCATCAGCGGCGGGGGCGGCCTGCCCGTGACGCTGATCGACGTGCCGCTCAACCCCGGCACCTACGCCGTGACGGTCCCGCCCGATGCCCTAGGCACGAACCTGACCGCCATGAAGCCGTTCAGCGTCAGCGCCCGGCCCGCGGACGGCCCGATCGAGACGGCGCCGGGTACGCTCGTCAACGACATTCGCAACCGCTCCGTGCTCCCCGTGGGCCACACCTTCGTCAAGGGCGTCGACCTGTTCGACGGACACGTGGTGCGCCAGGCGACCGATGTCAAGCTGCCCGGCCGGCACCTGGGCCTGGAGATCACGCGCACCTACTCGAGCGCCGGCCGCGGCGAGGGTGGCGTGATCGGCGCGGGTTGGTCCTGGAACTACGACTCCTGGCTCAGCAAGGGGGAGTGCGGCCTCTACACGGTCTCGACCGCCGACGGCAGCAGCCAGACCTTCCGCTCCTCGGACGGCCAGACCTTCACGCCCCAGAAGGGCTACCACACCCGGCTCGAGCGGGACGGCCCCGGCCTCCTCTTCACCGACAAGTCCGGGACGAAGCACCGCTTCCGGGGTGTCGGGCCGGGCGGGGATTCCAACGAAGGGCCGTGGCGCCTGCAGGAGATCGAAGAGCCGCACGGAGACCGGATCGTGCCGCGCTACGACGGCATCGGCCGCGTCACCCGCATCGACGAGATGCCGAAGGATGCGAGCGACGCCGTGCGCAGCCTGCACCTGGAATACGAGCGCGTGCTCGGTGTCGACCGCCTCGCGCGCGTCTCGGCCTCGACGCGCGTCAACGGCGTCTCGGGGGGTCTCGGGCTCGAGGTCGAGTACGCGTACGACGCCGACACCGGCAACCTGCTGACCGCCACGCGCAGCGGCAGGAACCTGCCGGGCGGGGCGAGCGCAGACGCGCCCCTCGTCGAGAAGTACGAGTACAGCGCCGACGACGTCCGCGACCGGCACCAGCTCACGGCCGCCGTCGACCCCAACGACAACCGCACCGAGTACCGGTACTACCGGCAGACGGACACGCTGCCGGGCGAGACGCCGGCGCTGCTGGTGCTGGGCAAGGAGGAACTGGTCCGGACGGTCGTGGAGTTCCCGAGCCGCGACCTTCCGACTCCCCCCTACGAGACGGCCTTCTCCTACGACATGAGTCGGGCGGCGTCCGACCTGATCTGGACCACGACGGTGAGGGACGCGCGAGGCAACGATACGGTGTACCTGCTGAACGGCTACGGCGCGCCGCGGGAGATCCAGGAGCCGCTGGGCCGGCGGACCTCGATGACGTGGGCGCCGGACGACATCCTCAAGACGAGCGAGAGGGATGCGCTCGAGCGGGTGACGGACTTCTCGTACGACGCGCGCGGCAACCTGACGGGGGAGAGGATCTCGAGCCCGACTGGCGAGCTGCTGGCGGAGACGACGTACCGCTACGACGCGCGGTTCAACAAGCTCGAGTTCAAGAGGGACGCCGAGGGCCGCGAGACCCGGTTCGAGATCGATCCCGAGACTGGCGACCTGCGATCCACGACCGATGCCGTCGGCAACCACACCGTGTACGACTACGACGCTGCCGGCCAGTTGCTGGCCACCACGGATCCCCGCGGCTACCGGACCGAGTTCCGCGGCCACGACACCTTCGGCAACCCGACCTCGATCCTCGACCCGCTCGGCAACGCCGGGCTGCGTCACTACGACGATCGCGGGCGCCTCTTCCTGGAGTCGGACGGACGCGGGCACGAGACGCGGACGCTCTACGACGGCCTCGATCGGCCGGTCGAGGTGCGGCAGGTCGGCGGCCGGCCGGGCTCGCCGGACGTCGTCACGAGCACCGCTTACCACAACGGCGGGCAGCCTCGCGAGGTCAGGAACGGGCTGATTGGCCGCACGGTGTACGACCTCGACGGGCTCAACCGTGTCACGAAGGTGACCACCCACCTCGGAAACCCGGGCGATGGTGGTCCCTACGTCGCCGAGATGAGGTACGACGAGAACGGCAACAAGGTCTGGGAGAAGGACCGGCGTGATGTCATTCGCGTCCTCCGGTACGACGCGCTGAACCGCCTGGATCGTGTCGAGATCGTCGCGGGCGCCATTCCGGGTCCGACCGGCGAGGTCGCGACCTACGCATACGACCTCGTCGGCAACAAGACCGCCGAGACCGACGTGGCCCAACTGCGGACGGAGTTCCGCTACGACGGGCTCTATCGGGTGAAGGAGAGGCTCCTGCCCGAGCAGAACCCTGTCACCGACCAGCCCTACTCGGAGCAGATCGGCTACGACAGGGTCGGCAACGTCACCAGCCAGAAAGACGCCAACGGCCGCGAGACGGTGACGGAGTACGACGGCCTGAACCGGCCGACGAGCGTCGTGCGTGATGCGGGGACCGCGCCGGACCGTCTCAACCTCGAGACCCGCTTCTTCTACGACGATCCCGAGGCGACCGGGTCGCACGTCAACAAGAGCCGCGAGATCGACGTGGCGCGGGGGCTGGAGACGCGCTTCGTGTACGACCGCCTCAACCGCGAGACGACGCGAACCGTGGTTCTGGCGGGCGAGGACGGCGATCCGGGGACTTCGAACGTCACCTACGAGACGGTGACGAAGTACCTGGACGGCACGGAGCACGCCGTCGAGGTGGAGGATCCGCGGGGCAGCATCACGCGGAGCGAGCTCGACGGGCTCGACCACGTGTCGCGGCGGGTGGTGGACACGGAGGGGCTCGCGCTCGAGTCGCGGTTCGCCTACGACGCGCTCGGGAACCTCGCGACCGAGACGAACCCGCGGGGCTTCACGACGATCACGCGGCACGACAGCCTGGGTCGCCTCCAGAGCCGGACCGACGCGAACCAGAAGACGGCTTCGTTCGACTACGACGGGGAAGGACTCAAGACCCGAGCGACCGATCGGCGGAACGTAAGGCACGACTTCCAGTACGACAACCTGGGTCGGCTCACGAGGGACACTCTGGTCCCGAGCTTCACGGCAGTCGGCTGGAGCCACGTCACGCGCTACGACGACCTCGCCAGGAAGCGGGTCGAGGTCGATGCGCGCAACAACGAGACCACGTTCGACCTGGACGGTCTCAACCGCGTCGTGAAGGTGACCGACCCGTACCTCGACTCGGCGCAGACGCGCTGGGACGGCGTCAACAAGATCGCCGAGTCCGACAAGCGCGGGTACCTCACCACGTACCGCTACGACGGCGTCAACCGGCTGGTCGAGGTGAAGGACCCGGCGCCCTTCGGGGCGCAGCTGGCGTCCACCACGTACGACGACGTCCACAACAGGGTGATCGAGACGGACCGGCGGCTGACCCAGAAGGTCACCCAGCTCGATCCCCTGGGGCGCGTGGTGTCGGTCACGCGCGACGGCGTTCGGCTCGAGCGGAACGAGTACGACGGGAACGGGAACAAGACGGTGGCCGAGGACGCGCTCGGGCGCGTGACGAGGTTCGACTACGACGGGGCGAACCGGCTGACGGCGCGGACCGACGGCTTCGGGACCCCCGAGCAGGCGACGACCGCGTACACGTACGACGAGAACGGCAACAAGACGGCGGAAATCGACCCGCGCTCGACCGAGCAGGAGCCGTCGATGCGGTACGTGTACGACGCGCTCGACCGGGTGGCGCAGAGCTTCGACGGGGAGGGGAATCGGACGGGGTACGGGTACGACGAGGAGGGGAATCGGACGCTGGTCGAGGAGCCTTTGTTGCAGGTGACGGAGTACGAGTACGAGGAGCTCGGGAAGCTGACGAAGGTGACGCAGCCGGCGGCGACGAGCGGCGGGGGGCGGCCGGTGACGGAGTACGGATACGACGAGTCGAGGAATCGGGTGTCGCAGACGGACGCGCGGCAGAAGGCTGTCTCGATGACGTACGACAAGCTGGATCGGGTTGAGAAGAGGATCCAGGATGGCGGACTCGAGACGACGTACAACTACGACGAGGACGGACGGGAGAAGCTCGTCAGGGATCCGAAGGGGCAAACCGTCACGAGCGACTACGACGAGCTGGGGCGGTTGAAGTCGAAGAGCTGGGCGTTCGCGGCGGGCACGATCGATCTGCCGTGGCGGTACCTCGAGTCAGCGGCCTACTCCTACGACCCCAACGGGAACCTCACGCGCGTCGAGGAAGCGGTCGCGAGCGGGACGGATCCTCCCGGGGCGCCGGTGGTCACCGCGCGGACGTACGACCGTCTGGATCGGCTGACGTCCGAGACCACGGCTCTCATGGGCGGGGAGAGGACGGTCGGTTACGAGTACCACGCGAACGGCCTGAAGCGGGCGGTCATCGATCCGGATCTGCGGCGGACGGAGTACGGGTACGACGGGAAGAACCGCCTCGCGAGCGCCACCACCGACTTCGACACCCCGCAGGCGGCGACGACGTCCTACCTCTACTGGCCCGACGACCTCCTGAAGGAGGTCCGGTACGCGAACGGCACCACCGCCACCCACGCCTACGACCGCGCCGATCGGCTGACGTCGCTGTCGAACACGACCGCGACCGGGTCCCTCGTCTCGTCCTACGTCTACGGCTACGACGCGAACGGCAACCGGCTGTCGCAGGTCGAGACGAACGGCGGCGCCACCGAGACGACGAGCTACGGCTACGACGCGCTCAACCGGCTGAAGTCGGTCACGTATCCGGCCGATGCGAGCTTCCCGGATGGGCGCAGGGTGGAGTATGGGTATGATGCCGTCGGCAACCGGGAGCGCGAGACGGATACGGACCTCTCGGGCGCCGTCCTTGCGGACAAGCAGGGGATCTTTGACAGCCTGAACCGCCTGACCGCGCTGGTCGACCTCGTCGATCCTGCGGGCTCGACGGCGTTCACCTGGGACCGCAACGGCAACCAGCTCTCGAAGACGGTGGGCGAGGGTGCCGGCGCCACGACCACCACCAACGTCTACGACGTCCGCGACCGTCTGGTGGAGGTGCAGCAGTCGTCGTCGATCCTGTCGCGGTTTGCCTACGACTTCGAAGGCCGTCGCAGCCGCAAGATCGGCTCGGAGGGCGTGCGGCAGTACGTCTACGACGACACCAGCCTGTACCTGGAGTACGACGACGTCAGCGCTTCGGTCGCGAAGTACGACTACGGCTCGGATCGCCTGATCTCACTCACCCGTCGGGACGAGCCCCGCCGCTACTTCCACCTCGACGGCCTGCGCTCGGTCACCAACCTGACCTCGGACGACGGCTCGACCGCCGCCAGCTACCACCTCGACGCCTGGGGCAACTACCGCTTCCCGACAGAGCTGACGGCCTCCAGAAATCGCTTCGGCTTCACGGGCTACCAGCTTGACTCAGAGACCGGCCTCTACAACGCTAAGGCCCGCTACTTCGACCCCCAACTCGGCCGCTTCCTGACCCAGGACTCGTACCTCGGCCAGATCGACAACGCGCCGAGCCTGCATCGCTACTTCTACGCCCACGCGAACCCGACGAGGTATGTCGATCCGACGGGGCACATCGCGCGGCAGATGCTGGACGAGTCGATCAACAGGAGCACCGACCAGTCCAGCAACTGGTTCACGGCTGGGGCGAAGGCGTTCTTCAAGGAGGCCGGTTACCAGACGCTCAACGTGATCAGCTTTGGTGCGCTGCACCGACAGGACAAGCTGGTCGATCAGAACCTGGCCGGTCAGATCTCAGACGCCGAGTACTACGGGAAGACGGGGGTCAACGTCGTGCTCTCGGGCACGCAGGCGGCCATGACCCTCGGCACAGGCGGTGCCATGGGGGCTACGCGAACCGCGGCCGTGGCATGGGGTGCTGCAGGTGGTATCGCTGGCCAGGGCATCTCGGACATCGGCGAGGTCTACGGCACCGAGACGAAGAATCTCGAGGACATCAGGGCCAGGGACTACCTGCTGGCGGGCGCCATGGGTGCGGCGGGTGGTTACGCTGGCTACAGGGCGCGCGGGCCAGCCAGAGCTGGGCCGAGCCAAGCAGAGAAGGCCGGCGTCATCGCTGAGCAAGGCCAGAACGTCACGCCCGACGCGCCAGCAGCGGCGGCTTCCTCGCCTTCAGACGTCAACGTCCAACCGGCGCTCAAGCCAGCGGGCCAAACGCCGGCCGCAAACCGGCCGGCGGCACAGCATGCTGCGTGGGGCCAAGACCTCGACGCCATCAACGCTACAGTCGAGCGCCTGGGGCGCCGTGCGCTGAAGAGGTCTGGCGGGAATTGGCAGACATCTGAGGCGTTGTTCGAACGGTACCTTGGTGGCGTCGAGAGGCGATTCGGTAGAACGGGCAGCCAGTACGGCGTCGAGATTCAACCAGCAGCCCTTCCTGGCGGAGAGCGTGTACCGAGCCACATCTACCTTGAGAAGCTGGACGGGTCTGGTCTGGTCCACGACCGCTGGGGCGACCTCAAGTTGGTCCCCTATCCCGGCTCGCGGAGAATGGATGCTGCGATTATCGACCGGACTTCATCGGGGCCGTATCACCGAGCCGTCTCCGGCTTCGACATTACGCTGAACGCGAGGAAGCCTTCTGTTTCTGAGTACTACCAGGAGGCATTTCCGTTCATGCAGGACTTCTTCGACATACGGCTGAGAGGCCGGAGGCGCTAGGTGCCCAGGGAGTTGATTCGACCCAATCCACCGGTCGTCAACGCGGTCATCGAGAGCGCTGTGGTGCCAGCAATACGAGACATCGAGAAGGACCTCGGCGTAGTGCTTCCGACGGTCGTGACCCTCTGGACGCCCAACATGGAAGGCCCGAAGATCCTGGTTACGGGCCAAGGAACTCTTGAAGCGGCTCTCGCTCAGGCGCCCAAAGGGGAGATGCGTTTGAGCTTCCGCGACACCGCTGTACAAGGCCGCTTGCTCTATTTCGGCGAGGCGGTCTACTCCCAGGACCTCTCACCCAAGACCGGCTTTTCGGGCTTTGATCTTCGTGGCGTCGCGCGACTCGAAGGAGAACACATCTCCATCGAGGACGATTCCTGGACGATCAAATACAAAGTCTGGCGTTTTCGTGGATGGCGGTAGCCGCAAACGCCCGGCGTGCGGCGGGGCCGTCAAGCCCCACGCCTTCAAGCCGGGGCGTGACGCCAAACTGCGCTCGCACTACGCGGACAAGATTCGGACGATCCTGGCGGCCGGGCCGAGCTGACGCTCCAGGAGGGTGTCCATGCCGGAAACGCGCACGGTCCTTCCGTCCGACGTAGATCTCGACGAGAGCGCTGGCGACGTGTCGGTGCTTAAGCGGACCGCAGCGGAGCTGAAGCGTCCCACGGTCCGTGACACGCTAGCCGCGATCCACCAGTACCTCGGGACCAACCTGAAGAAGGTGAAGAACCCAAGCTACGGACACCCGAGCCGAGGACGGCGAACGTCGGTCGAGATGCTGCGCACTGAAGCGTGGGGCTGCTCGGCGCACGCCCAGGTCGCGTGCCATCTTGCTCGCGCGTGCGGGGTCCCTGCGATCCTCGTCAAGTCGCTCAACCTCGCATGGGTGGAGAAGGAAAACCAAGGCGATGGCCTCGGCGCGGGCCATGTCTATGTCGAGGTGCTGATCAACGGCAACCCGGCGCTTTGGGAGCCTGAGGGCGGCTACCTCGACGAGCCCTATGACCCCGCGGCGACGATTACACCGAACGGCTACCACTACATCTACGAGAAGGGCGGCCCCGATGTCCTAGTGCTCTCTCACCACGGCCCGCAGTGGGAAGAAGAGACACAGCGGCTGTTTCCTCAACCCCGGAAGGCGTAACAGGTCGTCAGGCTGTGGACGGCACGTCGTCGATCTGCACACCAAGCTCAGAGAGCGCCGTCCGTATCGCGCCCGTCGCCGCCTCGAGGCTGTCGGCACCAACCGCGAGCACTCGGAACGTGTCCGGCTCGAGAAACCGGCCGAGGATGGCGCACGCCTGCTTGACCGCGATGTCGCGATTGCCGATGTAGGCGTCGAGAAGGAGCAGCAGCTTCTTCGGGTAGGGATGCAGCATCAAGTCGAGGAATGTCCGCGAACTTGCTTCGTCATCCGCACTCTCGATCTCGACCGCGAGTAACCCTGCGACCGTCCCGTCGATGCGTGCGCCGCCGGGAGGCCGGCTCCCCGTCGATCCTGCGTGACACCTAGCGAACGAAGCGCCACCCTTGCTGGCGGAATAGGCCCAGCAAGTCAGTGTATGGGATGTCCAGGGCAGTGCAGACATCTGGGATTCGCGGCTTCTCGAGGCTCCCGGATGGTCGCTCTCCAGTCACGACCGCGCAGTTCTCGGCCATACCCAGGCCGATGACGAAAGGGTCCGCTCCGGACCGGCCCTGCCGGACAAGGCGTTCGAACCGGGCGAGGACTGCCGCGACCTCCGCCTGAATTCGATCGTCGATCGGGACGAATAGCCTCGCCTTCCGAGCCTTCGCCCACGCGAACACCTCGTCGTCCCTCTTCTCCAGCTCGAAGTAGACCTCCTCCGTTGCACGGAGATCACCGCTCTCGATGAGGTCGTCCAGGCTTGTCCAGACATCGGGAAAGACGTCGGGAGGATAGTAGCGGCGCCAACCATCGAGGATGCCGCTGGTATCTATGCTGTACCTCAAGCGCTAGCACCCGTGGAGATGGGGAGCCGCAGCACGGCCTGCGCGATCTTCTGGATGTGCTTGAGTCGTACCTCGAGGAAACTCGACAGGTCGTTCGAGGTGATCTTCTCTTGGTTGTAGCTGTTGAGTACCAGACGAACGAAGAGAGGCCCGGCGGTGCTCACGGCGATGCGATCAGGGCTGGCGAAGCCTGGCGCTGCCAGGCCCAGCGCGCGCTTCTGAATCGCCTGCTCCTGCTGCGCCTCGTACGCCGCCCGCAGCTCGGCCCGCTTCTTCTTGTAGAAAGCCTCCGTGGTGCGCCCGAGGATGAGTAACCGCCGGAGGACGACCTCGCGACTGACTCGATATCGCTGGGAAAGGACCTCGATCGTCTTGTCAGGCCAGCGCGGGCCGTCCTGCACGCGAACGACGTCCTCTCGGAGCAGCCACGCGGCGGGGACGAGGGTCGCCCCGGCCACGCGGTTGCAGAAGGCCTCGATGCGCTCCTGTTGGTGAGAGGTTTCTTCGAGGAGATCGCAGAGCCCCCCCTCGCGCAGCATCAGGTGAGCGGTCTCATGCAGCATCGAGAAGACGCGAGCGGGGGGGGTGTCCTTCATGTTCACGACGACAACTGGGAAGACGGCCTCGCTGATGGAGAAGCCCCGCGCTTCCGACACGGCCACCTCGTCCGCCTGAAAGACCAGGACGTTCTGGCTCTCGAGGGCGGACCTCCAGCGGTTCAGGGCGTCGTAGGTGTTCTTCCAACTCGCCCGTTCGTCCCGGGTGACGCCCAAGTACTCTCGAAGCCGTGATGCGACCTCTTCGGGATCGTCGTCCACGGTTGCAGTGAGCGAGAACGCCTTCGGGTCTTCGCCGTTCAAGTCGCGAAACAGGTCCAAGGCAATCTCGCGCCGATGACGCGCGCGACGTACCTCATAGGCGAGTTCGGGCGACTGGTCCTTGGGTACCCCCTCGTGTGGTCGCCTGAAGTCATGAAGGGCTTGGAACCTCTTCGGGCGCTTTGGCAGATAGAAAACAGCCAAGGGACGCTTGTACGCACGGGCGAGCTTGCGCAACTGCGGGATGGACGGCTGGCCTTCTCCCCGCTCCCAGGCCGTGAGTTGCTCTTCCTTGACCTGCGCCTTTCGTGCCGCATCCGCGATGGGCAAATGGGCACTGGTCCTGGCCCACTCGAGCAGCTCTGGCCTCACCAACGCCTTGACTGAAGTCGCCATGGTCCTTGCCGAATAGAGAGTATCTCAGGGAGGGCTCCGGTGAGGACCAGGACCGCTCCGAAACAGTGCAGCGCAGATGCCGATCGCCTGGTCGGAGCGGAGACACGCAGCCACTCGGTCTTCCCGCAGTCCTACGGTGGCCTGCTCGTAGAAGGTCGCCTCCGCGCTGGTCGGCGTCAAGGCTGCTCGCTGCGCTCGCACTCTCGCTTCGCGAGAGCTTCGGCCTTGACTCCGCCCAGCGCTCCGGCGTGTGGGTCCTCGCAGGCCACCTTCGGCCTGCGGAAAGGACTACCGCATGCCTTCTCACCCCTTCGACAGCCGCAGCAGCCTCCGCGCCCTCACCGGCCTCGACTTCGGCCTCCGCGTCCGGGTGGAAGTCGTTTCCCCACAGCGTCGGATGTTCTGCGGGGCAGAGAACGCCTCCGTCCAGGGGCTCGTTTCAGAACTCGCGGAGATGGTCTCGGGGCTGCGCGTCTACAGCTACGCCCTTCGCGGCCAGCTAGAGCAGGTCACCTACGCCTTGCAGGCGAACGTCGAATGCGGCTCGTGGCGGTACGCGCGTCGCGCCGCGTTGGATCTGGCGGGGCTCCTGCAGGAAGCCAAGCGCCGCCGGTTGGCCAACGCGGATCGCTGCTCCCGTGGCGCCGAATGCGCCTTCCGCGTTGCTGACCTCTGTGTCCGGGAGGTGCGGTAGTGGCTTCCCACGCGCCCGAGAACCCGTTGGTCAGCGAGGCCAGCCCTTGCCAAGTACCCTCCGAGACGGCGGCTTCGGCCGCCGTCTCGGTTGATGCGGCCTCTTCCGCTTGCCCGGAGGGGGAAGAGCCTCAGCTCGATGCCAACCGCTTGCACGTCTACAACGTGGCGCTCGAACTGCACGTGCAGTGCTCGACCCTCGTCGCCACGCTCAACCGCATCCTGAAGGACCAGCTCGAGCGGGCATCGCTCAGCGTCGTGCTGAACCTGGCGGAGGCCGGTGGCCGACGTTCGCGTCGGGACAAACAGAGGTTCTATGCCTACGCCCGGGGGAGTGCGACTGAGGTCGCTGCTCTCCTCGATGTGCTCGAGCGCCGCCGCTTGGCCTCTCCGGCCTCGGTGCGATCAGGTCGGCGCTTGGCGATCCGCGTGGTGCAGATGACCACCCGGATACAGCAGCGGCTCTCCTGACGCGCTCGATCCGCGGTCACGCCGGCTCCCCGGCGTGGCCGCGGGTCAGTTTGCGCCAGCGCGCCTCCATCGTGGCGGCACATCAGGCGGTGGCTCCCGCCGTTCAGTCGAAGGGTCACCTCGATCGAGAGCCCCAACCCCCAGACCCCCTTCCCCCCGGGCCACGCGGTGGGGAAGGGGGCTCGGGATTCGGGGCACGTGCACGGCCCCGAGAGGGCGTGGCGGGCCTGCCCGGACGGCCTGTGACGCGCCCTCTCGGGGGGTTATGATCTCGTCGGCAACCGGGAGCGCGAGACGGAGACGGACGCCTCGGGAGCCGTCCTTGCGGACAAGCGGGGGATCTTTGACAACCTGAACCGCCTGACCTCGCTCGTCGATCTCGTCGATCCGGCGGGCTCGACGGCGTTCACCTGGGACCGCAACGGCAACCAGCTCACGAAGACGGTGGGCGAGGGTGCCGGAGCCACGACCACCAGCTACGTCTACGACGTCCGCGACCGTCTGGTCGAGGTGCAGCAGTCGTCGTCGATCCTGTCCCGCTTCGCGTACGACTTCGAGGGCCGTCGCAGCCGCAAGATCGGCTCGGAGGGCGTGCGGCAGTACGTTTACGACGACACCAGCCTGTACCTGGAGTACGACGACGCCAGCGCCTCGGTCGCGAAATACGACTACGGCTCGGATCGCCTGATCAGCCTCAGCCGTCGCGACGAGCCCCGCCGCTACTTCCACCTCGACGGCCTGCGCTCGGTCACCAGCCTGACCTCCGACGACGGCTCGACCGCCGCCAGCTACCACCTCGACGCCTGGGGCAACTACCGCTTCCCGACAGAGCTGACGGCCTCCAGAAACCGCTTCGGCTTCACGGGCCACCTGTTCGACAAGGAGACGGGCCTCTACAACGCCAAGGCCCGCTACTTCGATCCCCAACTCGGGCGGTTCCTAACCCAGGACTCCTACCTGGGCGAGATCGATAACCCGCCGAGCCTGCATCGGTACTTCTACGTGAACGCCAACCCGACGCGCTTCGTCGATCCGACGGGACACGCGGGCTCGGACGCGCAGGCGCGATTCCACCGCCGCGCACCAGACGAAAGAGGGCGGCTGAGCGTTCCTGAACGAGCATTCTGGGATAGCGTTCGTGACCTCGGCCCGAACCTCTTGCGGTTGGCCGAGGAGAGGGCGGTCGGGGCCCTCAAGGCATTCGCACGGGCCCAGATCTTCGAGCAGGGTACCCCGCAACAAGTTGTTGCTGAGAGCTTCAAGCTCAGGGCTGATTCGGAGAAGACTGTCGTCGGGTTGCAGGAGTTCGGACGCTACGAGGCTCGGACTCTTCTCGACCCGATCCACGCGGCAGGGGTTGCAACTGAGGCGGCCGTTGAACTAGGGCCTGCCGAGACACAACGGCATATCCTCGGCGCGGCAGCGACTACTGGCGAGCTGCTCGTCGCTGCTGACGGCGTGGTCTCTGCAGTGCGCGGCGCCTTGCCGGCCGCCGCGCCGAGCGCGGCCCGACATCTACGCCTACCGGCCCCAGACCAGGCGAAGTTGGACGCGATGCTTGCGCGCCTTCCGAGAAGGGTGGCCGGCGAGAAGACTAGTGGCACGATTGAGATGAACACTGGCGGACAAGTAGAACTCAAGAGTGGCGTCCAAGGTCCGGGCGAACTCATGCCTGAAGGATTCGGGTTCATCAGGCGAATGGGCACGGCGACCCACGTCGAGGGACATGGGGCCGCCGCGATGCGGCTCAGCGGAGCTTCGGAAGCGAACCTGTACATCAACAACATTCCCTGTCCGGGTCCAACAGGGTGTAGTTCTCTCCTTCCCCAGATGTTGCCGTCCGGGGCCACCATGAGTATCTATGGTCCAAGCGGCTACGTTCGGACCTTCACCGGCCTTCCGGATCCGCGGCCGTTTCCAATGCGCGTCACTCCATGGGTCCCGAACACCGAAGGGTCGTTCCTGATTGACAATCCCACGCCACGGGCCCAGCACTAGCATGGGGGCATTCAAGCTGATCCGCTATGAACTCGATCCAAACGGCAGGGAGTGGCTTCCGCTCGAGACGTTTGTTGGAAGCGTGGAGCAATTGGAGCGAGTGCTGGCGACCCTCATCGCTTCAAGGCCGACCTTCGTTGATCTCGTAGCGCCGAACGGCGATCTGCTTCATCTCGGTGTTGGTGGACCGGTGGCTTCGGTGGCATTCGCAACCCCGGAAATGCTTCGGGAAGGTCGTGCGATCGGGCCTGAAGGAACGGTGGACGCCGATGAGGCCGGCGAGTGGGTTGAGTTCGAGGCCGGGGGAACGCCTACACCGATCAACCGCGATGTCCTCGTACATGCGGCTGAGCTCGTCACCATAGCCCGCCACTTCTTTGAGACTGGTGAGCCCCACCCTGACTTCACCTGGGAATAGCGCGTCGGCAGGGTAGACGGTCGCGCCGCGCAGCGAGCACACAGCTGCTTCTCATGAGTTCGGTCTCGGTCGGCACGACGGAAACGAAGAATGGGAACGCGGGAGTGGCAGGCTTGTGGGAAGGCGAATCGCCAGCCGCGCCTCGCGCGGCTCCACACCTACCCCCGCCTCTCGTCGGCGAAGCCGGTCGTTAGTGGGTAGGCTTGATCCAGAGAAAGGTCTCAGCCTGCGGCGCCGCCGAGCCGCACGGGGTACGAGCATGAAGAAGTGACCCCCCTGCGAGCATGAGGAATCGACCCCCCTCCTCAACTGGCAATGGTGATGCGAGCATTCGATAGACGGGGACCTGACACCGATTCTCTGGCAGTATTCGGCCCTGGGGAGAGGTGCGATGGCAGATGACGATGCCGAACGTCGCGCGATCGACAACCTCGCGGGTCGCTTCGCAGAGGCCTCCGTCGTCTTGTTCACTGGCGCTGGCTTTTCTCTGGGCGCGACGAACCAGTCGGGGATCCCTCCCGCGCTCGCATCAGAGCTTAAGAAGGAGCTCTGGCGGCTCTCATTCCCAGGTGATCCGTTCGACGCCAATGCGTCCCTTCCGGACCTCTATCATGCAGCGAGTACTCGCCACCCTCGCCAGTTGGAGGAGCTGCTGGCTCGCACCTACACGGTGCGTTCCGAGATGTTGCCCGACTGGTATGCCACCTACTTCTTGATGCCATGGGCGCGCAGCTACACGCTCAACATCGATGATCTTGAGCGGGCTGCGGCGCGCAAGTTCGAGCTGCCCCGGCCGCTGCGCTCCATCTCGGCTCTGGCGGCAACGCCACCTGTCGCCGACGAGCCCGGTGCTGTACTGGACGTGGTGCATCTGAACGGCGTGGTCAGCGACGGCATTCACGGCGTGACGTTCTCGACGTCGCAGTATATGCAGCGCATATCCGTCCCGCTCGAGCCCTGGTACATCCGAGTGTCGGTCGACCTGTTGAGCCATCCGTTCGTGTTCGTTGGGACACAGCTCGATGAACCGCCGCTGTGGCAACACGTTGAGATGCGACGGCACAAGGGCGGGAGAGGGACACGGGAGCTTCGGCCGAAGTCCTACTTGGTGACGCCGACGTTGGACCGCGCCAGGCAAGTCCTTCTCGATGACTTCAACGTCGTTTGGCTCAAGATGAGCAGCGAGGAGTTCGCAGAACGCATCCTGGGAAATCTCAGGGACGCTGGGCGTGACGGACTAGCGAAGCTAGCTCGCCTCGCTGCAGTCGCGAAAGGCTCGGGCACGTTGAGCCAAGTGGCAGACCTTTCGCGTGGCCCCTATGCGACGACCGAGTTTCTCCTCGGTCAAGAGCCCACCTGGGGCGACCTGCAGTTGGGCCGCGCCATAGCCCGGGAGAGCGATGAGACCCTCTGGAGCCGCATCGAGGTGGCCCGCGCGCGGACGCGGAGGGGAGTGGTCTTGATTACCGGGACTGCGGGTTCGGGCAAGAGCACTGCCCTCATGCGAGCGGTGCTGCGACTGTCGGCTGCAGGAACTAAGGTCGGATGGGTGGATCGTGATAGCGATCTGTCCCCCCGCGCGATCCGTACTGCGATGCGAGGCGATGCCGCGCCACCGGTGCTCGCCGTCGACGACGCGGATGTCTATGGCCCAGAGCTGTCGGCGATGCTCACCGAGCTTGCGCTATCGGATCGAGCTCCTTTGATCCTCGTCGCAATCCGCTCCGGCCGCGTGGAGAAGGCCCTAAACCCAGCTCGGATGAAGGGTGTGCCTTACGAGGAAGCGGTGATGCCAGGGCTATCAGATCGTGACATTGGCGGGCTCCTTGACTTGCTCGACCGTGAGAACCGACTGGGCGTTCTCAAAGGCAAGTCCCGGCGGGATCAGGAACAGGTGTTTCGAGACAAGGCCGGTCGGCAACTGCTGGTCGCGATGATCGAGGCCACTTCCAACCAGAGGTTTGAAGACAAAGCGGTCGACGAGCTCGCCGGACTAGAACCCGAGGGGCAGCTCATCTATGCATTGGTGGCCGTGGCGTCGGCCCATCGGATCGACCTGTCCCGGGAAGATGTGCTGATCGCGGTGGGCGATCACTCCAACCAGTTGCTCAACTCCCTAGACCAACTGGTCCGCCGAAAGATACTCGTTGAGATAGTCGGGGATGAAACAGTGGTGCGCGCCCGACATCGTGTCATCGCGGAGATCATCCGCGACGAACTCGCGCGCCGAGGCCTGCTAAAGGAACCGCTCTACGGGTTGGCGCTGCTGGCCGCTACCAAGGTGCGCCCGGGCATGCGGCGAAACGCCAAGCCCTGGCGATTGCTGCGCGTCGTCCTGAACCACGACATGCTCTTCAAGACACTGGGCCGCGACGGAGCTCGAGGGCTGTACGGGTCCATCGAGCAGGCCCTGTCCTGGGACTATCACTACTGGTTGCAGCGCGGAAGCCTCGAGGTGGAGTCCGGTGACTTGGACCTAGCCCAGAACTTCCTGTCTCAAGCGCGGTCGTTGGCCCACGAGGAGGATCCTCTCGTCGAGAATGAGTGGGCATATCTCCTGTTCAAGCAGGCGATCTCAGATCCCTCGGCGGCGGACGCAGAGAGGCGCGCGGAGGAAGCGACCGCGATCCTCCTGGACATGATTGCGCGGCGTGGCACAGTGGACTCATACCCGTACCACGTCCTCGGCAGCCAAGGGCTATCGTGGGTGCGGCGTCGCATGTCGAGCAGCGTCGAGAGGGAGCGGTATCTAGCTCGCCTCATCAAGACCACCGACGAGGGCCTCGAACGCCATCCTCTGGCGTCCGACCTCAAGCAACTCCTCGCAGACCTTCGTCGCGAGTACATGAGCCTGGCGATCAGCAAGCCGAACTGAGTCGGATAGGTGTTCCGCCGAAGGACTCAGCGCACCAGTCTCGTCTCGCCGAGGCAGCCAACCGGCGGCGTCTAAGCGCATGTGTCCCATGGCGAGCGCGGCGGTCTCCTTCCGCCGGCCTGCGCTGGCCTGCGCGGGAAGATCGCCTCCGCGCCGTCGGGCGTCAAGGGTCCCTCGCTGCGCTCGGGACGTCGCCCTGGCCAGGTAGGGCGATGCCTCGCCCTTGACTCCCGCCGTCGCTCCGGCGTGGGAAGCGGCGCAGGCCAGCTCCGGCCTGCGAAAGGAGCTTCCCATGTCCCATCACCCCTTCGACACCCGCAGCAGCCTCCGCGCCCTCACCGGCCTCGACTTCGGCCTGCGCGTCCGGGTGGAAGTCGTTTCCCCACAGCGTCGGATGTTCGGCGGGGCCGAGAACGCCTCCGTCCAGGGGCTCGTTTCGGAACTCGCGGAGATGGTCTCGGGGCTGCGCGTCTACAGCTACGCCCTTCGCGGCCAGCTAGAGCAGGTCACCTACGCCTTGCAGGCGAACGTCGAATGCGGCTCCTGGCGGTACGCGCGTCGCGCCGCGCTTGATCTGGCCGGGTTGCTGCAGGAAGCCAAGCGCCGCCGGTTGGCCAACGCGGATCGCTGCTCCCGTGGCGCCGAATGCGCCGCCCGCGTTGCTGACCTCTGTGTCCGGGAGGTGCGGTGATGGCCTCCCACGCGCCCGAGAACCCGTTGGCTGGCGACGCCGGCCCATGCCAAGTACCCTCCGAGACGGCGGCTTCGGCCGCCGTCTCGGTTGATGCGGCCCCTTCCGCTTGCCCGGAGGGGGAAGAGCCTCAGCTCGATGCCAACCGCTTGCACGTCTACAACGTGGCGCTCGAGCTCCACGTGCAGTGCTCGGGGCTCGTCGCCACGCTGAACCGCATCCTGAAGGACCAGCTCGAGCGAGCGTCCCTCAGCGTCGTGCTCAATTTGGCGGAGGCTGGCGGCCGGCGTTCGCGTCGGGACAAGCAGAGGTTCTATGCCTACGCCCGGGGGAGTGCCACTGAGGTAGCTGCTCTCCTCGACGTGCTCGAGCGTCGCCGGCTGGCCTCTCCGGCCTCGGTGCGGTCAGGTCGGCGCTTGGCGATCCGCGTGGTGCAGATGACCACCCGGATTCAGCAGCGGCTCTCCTGAGGCGGTCGTTCCGCGGTCACGCCGGTTCCCCGGCGTTGCCGCGGATGACCGTGCAGCTTCGCGGACCCGGTGACGGCTCCGCTGGCCCGCGCTTGTGCGTTTCAGTTCGAAGGGCGCCGTCGATCGAAGGCCCCATCCCCCAGACCCCCTTCCCCCAGGCGGCTTCGCGGGGAAGGGGGCTCGGGATTCGGGGCACGTGCACGGCCCCGAGAGGGCGTGGCGGGCCTGCCCGGACGGCCTGTGGTCCGCCCTCTCGGGGGGTTATGATCTCGTCGGCAACCGGGAGCGCGAGACGGAGACGGACGCTTCTGGAGCCGTCCTTGCGGACAAGCAGGGGATCTTTGACAGCCTGAACCGCCTGACCTCGCTGGTGGATCTCGTCGACCCGGCGGGCTCGACGGCGTTCACCTGGGACCGCAACGGCAACCAGCTCACGAAGACGGTGGGCGAGGGCCCTTCAGCCACCACAACGAGCTACGTCTACGACGTCCGCGACCGTCTGGTCGAGGTGCAGCAGTCGTCTTCGATCCTGTCGCGGTTTGCGTACGACTTCGAGGGCCGCCGCAGCCGCAAGATCGGCTCGGAGGGCGTGCGGCAGTACGTCTACGACGACACCAGCCTGTACTTGGAGTACGACGACGCCAGCGCGTCGGTCGCGAAGTACGACTACGGCAGCGACCGGCTGATCTCGCTCACCCGTCGCGACGAACCTCGCCGCTACTTCCACCTCGACGGCCTGCGCTCGGTCACCACCCTGACGTCCGACGACGGCTCGACCGCCGCCAGCTACCACCTCGACGCCTGGGGCAACTACCGCTTCCCGACAGAGCTGACGGCCAGCCGCAACCGCTTCGGCTTCACCGGCCATCTGTTCGACAAGGAGACGGGCCTCTACAACGCCAAGGCCCGCTACTTCGACCCACAACTCGGAAGATTCCTGACTCAGGATTCGTACCTGGGTCAGATCGACGAACCGCCTTCGTTGCACAGGTATCTGTACGTACACGCGAACCCAACACGCTTTACGGACTCGACCGGACACTTCCGCGACCAGAACCTCATTCGTCAGGCGGCGCAAGCAGCAGAACAGACCGCTCCAGCCGCAGCGCCAGTCGTCGCCGGTGTCGCCGCGGCGGTCCTGACTCCGGCAGTCGTGGCTGCAGGTGCTGCGGGGGCAGTCTTCATTGGTGGCGCAAAGCTCATCGAGCACTGGGCTGAATCAGACCTGAGAGAGCAGGAGCGGCTCGCCGGTCAAGAGTACCGGGCGGCACTACAGCGACGTCATGAACGAGAGACGGCCGAGGCTAAAGCTAAAGCCGCGGGCGCTTCGACCCCACAGCAGGGCACTCTCATCCTTGAAGACGAGGACGCCAATGAGGTGCTCGCAGATCGGATTCGTCGTGATGAGGCACAGAAATCCGGGATCGATCTTGGACAAGCGAAGTATCGTGCCCTCCCCGGGGGGGCGGCGGGAGGAGAATCAGAAGAAGAGATCGGTGAACTCCAGAGGATGGCTCTGGAGATTCAAGCGGTGCACAAGAACAAGGTCGCCCGCGACCACTCCGTTACAGCGGCAGGTCGAGTTAGGTATGGAGACGGTCGGACCGAGTACTGGGTTTCTTCTAGTGAAGATGCGCCGCGCTCCGAGCAGCAAGAGCTGATCAAGCAGTACGGCGCGAAGGTCATCCGAGGCAAGGGCGACGCGGAAGTCACTCTCGTCAACGCATATGAGACCGCTCGGAAGGCGGGGATCGATCTGAAGCTCGAGGAGATCGGTGCCAGCAGGCCTATTTGCATCGACTGCGAGACGCGCATGGAGCAGGCTGGCGTGAGGCCTGAGGCAGGCAACCCCCTCAAGAAGGCTCCCAGCGACAGGGTCATGCGTGGCATGCGAAGAGAGCAACAGCTGCAAGGACCGAAGCAGCTAACCCTCCCCACCGAGGATCAGAGGAAGCGACGTCCGTGAGCGGAATCGATTCGCGAACTGAGCTCGCATCCGCCATCGACGGGATGCCACTCGTGCATCAGATGGCGTTTGCTGCAGCATGCTGTGAGAGGTTACTGCCCAACTATCGCGCGTTCTCCGAAAAAGAGAACTGGGGCGATTGGGGTGCTTTGCGAACAGCCCTGGACGCGGTCTGGCGTGTGATCGACGGAGACACCCTGGCTGGGGCTGCGATCGCTCACATGAGAAAAGCGGTCAGTGCTGCTACGCCTACACCTGGTTCCAGCTATTCGTCCAGTCACACTTCAGCTGCCCTTGATGCGAGCGCGGCAGTCTTGGAGCTGCTGAGCATGTGCGCAGATGGGAGTGCTGAACACGCCATCGAAGTGGGCGCCCTGGCGCGCGAGGGGATCTTCATGTACCTTGATGCCCGGAATCCCTCGGATTCGGCTTCTAGCCACGAGGATTACGACAACCATCCATTGATGCGGCGAGAAGCGGCACGACAGAAGGCCGATCTAGACGCCCTACGACAGCACACACCGCCTACCGCGCTCAGGACTTCCAGAACATCTGGAACCCTCAGCGACTAGGAGACGCGAGTGCTCCGATCCGCCCAGAGGAGGGCCGCGCGTTCACGCGCGTTAGGCCGGCAAAGGGAGTTCGTGGCCGCTGAAAGGCGCGCGATCGGGCTGCTCGGAGGCATCGAATCCGGCCGAGATTGCGGCGTCGGTCGGATTCGGGAGGTGCAGGTGAGCCCGCGGTGGTCGGGCGGGCGTACGTCTCGATCCCGCGCCGTTCGCGCTGCGTCGGGCCTACGGGCTCGACCTGGCCTTCCCCTATGCCGCGACGAGGAACGGGAACGCGCGCTCGGCCGGATTGAGGATCGCGATCGCCGGCAGCGGCGCGCGCCGCCCCTCACCCGGCCGGCCTCGTGGCGGTGAAGCCGCTCTCTCGCGCGCTGGTGTGATCCGGAGGAACGCCTCGGCGGGCGTCGCGCCGCCGGGCCCCTGGTGCGGCCTCAGGACGAGGTACGGGAGACGGCTCTACGGAACACTCGCCCGGTGAACTCGCCTCCGAGATCGCTGATCACGTAGGTCGGGCTTCCGAAGGCCGCCGCCGCGTGACGCAGGAGGCGCGCCATGTCTGTCGTGCGCGCCGGCCGCGGCAGGGGCCGAAGGGTACGGCGAGATGGTCTGGAGACGAGGTGTCGCGTAGGCTCTGTCGGCAATTGGTGTGACCGCTACGCTTCAGCCGGCGAGGCTTCAACGGTGGTTCGAGGAGCTCTGTCGTGTCCGCATCAAACAGCTTCGCAGTCTCGTGAAGGAGGACGCTTCGGCACTGCGTCCCAGAGCGCTGGGACATTCGGCGGGCGTCTATGCCTTCTGGTGGACAGCCAACCCGGATCGATTCGCGGCCTCTGATTGCATCCGAGAGCTCATCCTGAAAGGGCCGGGCGGCCGAGATGTGCATCTGGCGATGGATGACCAGTGGCTCGGGCTCGGGTCAGGGCTGCCCATGCCTCTGTACGTCGGCAAGACCACCAACTTGGCCAAGCGAGGCAGGCAGCATCTTGAGCTTGGCAGGCCGCGCCTGCTCGGGGCTGCGAGTCCTCGAAAAGGTAGGAACCCAACAACTGCATGCCAGCTTCGTGCAGGGATCGAGCGCATGTTTCCAGGCTCGGATGATTCTCGCGCCCTGGTGCTTGACAGTGTGGGTCTGTCCTTCGTCGAGCTTGACGGTGATGTCCATGCCGTGAACCGCTTCTACCTTGAAGACCTGGCGGTCGGGCTGATGCGGCCGTTTCTAAACATCGACGTCGAGCGGTAGGAATGACACGGACGGTGCTGGAAGCTGCGATCGATGAGCTCTACCAGATCGCGATTGTCGAGAAGGCGGCGCAATCGCCTGCGCGACTGAGGGCGCTGGCTGCGTATTGCACGGAACAGCTGGCTGATCGAGGCTTGGCTGGGGCGCGTGCCGAGGTCCCTCTGCAGGGGTGGGTGCGTAAGAAGAACTGGGATGTCGCCTGGCAAGTTAGAGAGAGGCCGAGGCTCGGAATCTCTCTGAAGTCGATCCTGCACAATCTGGCGGGGACGGTACCGAACCGGACCGACGATCTCATTGGCGAGGTCGCTGACGTTCAGATGCGGTACCCGGAGATCGCCGTGGGCTACATCGTGCTGATGGATGTCGGTAGCGACATGCCTCCTGGCCAGGGGGGCAAGTGGGTGAGTACGATGCGAGATCGTCTCGCGCGGATTTCGGGAAGGCGAGCACCGTTCTGGAATCAGGGCACGCTGGAGCAGGCGATTGTGGTCGAGGTGGACTTCAGACGACGAGCCCAACTGCTCACCGCCGAGCAAGATGTCGGAGCCTTGTTCGACGGGCTTGTGGCCGAAGTCAGGGCCCGTCTCTAGACCTGGACTCCAGGGCGCGCGGGAGCAGAAGACCGCCGCATACGTCTTGGGGTGGCGCCTACGCCTACGTCATCCTCGGCGGGAGTCAACGGCGCGTTCTTGCGTAGGCGATGGCGCGTGCCGTCAGCGAACCGACGAAGTTCTGGAAGCTGAGTTCTGCATTGGGCTCCTTGAACTTGCCCTTCTGGCCTTCCTCTGGATCAGAGAGGATGAAGCAGGCGGCATCGTAGAGGCGTTCACGCACAAGTTTCTTGCAGAGGATCTCGTAGCGCTTGGCGTACGAGGCTTCGCGGAACTCCTCGAAGACCCTGAAGTGCGGCTCGGCGACACCTACGGGGCTGGTGGAGCCCTCAGCTTCTTCAAGCAGCATCAGGTAGCCCAACCAGGGGCGGGGTGAGGGCTTGAAGGCGCCCTCGCGGTAGGCGGCCCAGAGGTCCGTCGCGTTACCGAGGGCTTCTTCTGTCCGGTTGTTGTAGTTATTGCCGAAGGAGCCTACTTGGGACTTGAACTCGATCGACGCAAGGAGGATGTCGTCGATGACGACGAGGAGGTCCCACTCTTTGGTCGGCCGGAAGTATCCCGGCAGCTCGACCTTGCTCTTGCGGAAGATGGTGGCGTCGGGAAGGCCGCTTTCCACAAGAAGGTCGTGGACGAGCTCAACGAAACCGTCCATCTGGGCGCCGCCGGTTACGGCGGTGCGGGTGCCGTAGTTCTTCTTGCGGCTTTTCCTAGCCTGCTTGCGGCGGGTCCCCCAGAAGTGCTGGACCGCCTCGGCGAGCCTTGCTTGCAGGTCGATCACTGGTCGGCTCCTCCGGTGTGATGGCGCGGATGGTCATCTTACCGAAGAGCTTGGCCGACTCTTCGTTCATGCGCTTCATGATCAGCTCGAAGTAGTGAGGATCGATCTCGGTGCCGATGCTGTTTCGGCCCCAGCGTGAGGCGGCGACGCTGCTCGTGCCGGTGCCCAGGAACGGGTCGAGGATCGTGTCTCCGGCGAAGCTGAACATGCGCACAAGCCGCTCGGCGAGCTCGAGTGGGTAGGGCGCGGGATGGGTCTTGGTGGACGCGCCGGTGACGCCGGTCCAGATCTGCTGGAACCAAGCCTGGTGATTCTCGGCGGAGATGACACTCAGGACGCGCGCGGTGGTCGAGGGGGTGCGGTAGCCGCCGGGCTTGCGCTCCATGAGGATGAATTCGATGTCGTTCTTGATGACCGCGTTTGGCTCGTAGGGCTTGCCTAGGAATCCAGCCGAGCCGTTTTCGACTTCGTAGGCCGCGTTCGAGATCTTGTGCCAGATGATCGGCGCGAGATTGTCGAAGCCGATGCGGCGGCAGTGCTCCTGGATCGAGGCGTGGAGCGGGACGACGGTGTGCCGGCCTTCGTTCTTCCGCCGGGAGAGGCAGACGTCGCCGACGACGCAGATGAGTCGTCCCCCTGGCACGAGGGCTCGGAAGCAGTGCTGCCAGACCTTGTCGAGCTCGGCCAGGAAGTCTTCATAGTCGGCGATGTAGCCCATCTGGCCTTCCGAGCGCCGGTACTCCTTCAGGGTCCAATAAGGCGGCGAGGTCACAACGAGGTGAACGCTCTCGTCCTTGACGAAGGCGAGGTCACGCGCGTCACGCAAGTACAGGTCGTGTCGTGTGGGGAGGCTTTCGACCGCGTGCTGGATGATCGAGCTGAGACGGGCGTCTTTTGCGATCCGGGGGATGTCCGTCTGGGGATTCTTGAGGTTTGCGAGCTCGGCCGGCAGGACAGCTTCGAGGTCGATCGGTTCGAGTGCTTTCACTCCACTCCCCGTTTGGGCGACGTAGACAGGGCCGTCGCTTCCGAATCCATTGTAGCGTCCGCGGCTGGCCCTGGCGGGTCCGAATCTGCTTCGGAGGGTGTGGCGTGGCCGGCGTAAGGCATCCGGCCGGTCCAGCCGATGATCCCGCGGGGTCGGGTGACAGCCCAGTCGGGTCCGTCAGGCTGGCGGGCTCCTTCCGCCGGCCTACGCTGGCCTGCGCTGGAAGGTCGCCTCCGCGCCGTCGGACGTCAAGGGTCCCTCGCTGCGCTCGGGACATCGCCCTGGCCAGATAGGGCGATGCTTCGCCCTTGACTCCCGCCGTCGCTCCGGCGTGGGAAGTGGCGCAGGCCAGCTCCGGCCTGCGAAAGGAGCTTCCCATGTCCCATCACCCCTTCGACACCCGCACCAGCCTCCGCGCCCTCACCGGCCTCGACTTCGGCCTGCGTGTCCGGGTCGAGGTCGGTTCCCCTCAGCGCCGGATGTTCTGCGGGGCGGAGAACACCTCCATCCAGGGCCTCGTTTCGGAGCTTGCGGAGATGGTCTCGGGCCTGCGCGTCTACAGCTACGCCCTCCGCGGCCAGTTGGAGCAGGTCACCTTCGCCCTCCAGGCGAACGTCGAGTGCGGTTCGTGGCGCTACGCGCGTCGCGCCGCCCTGGATCTCGCCGGCCTTCTCCAGGATGCCAAGCGCCGCCGGTTGGCCAACCCGGAGCGCTGCCACCGCGGTGCAGAGTGCGCCACGCAGATCGCGGATCTGTGCCTGCGGGAGGGCCGGTGATGCGCGCGCCGATCGTTTCATCGGCCCAGACGGAGCGGCCGGATTCGCCGGCTCCGGCCGTCCCCGAACCCCCGGCGGCTCTCGCTGCTGCCGCCCCGGCTGCTCCTGCCTTCGTCGCGCGGGTGGACGACGCCAGCGAGCCCCAGCTAGACGCCTCGAAGCTGCACGTCTACAACGTGGCGATCGAGCTCCACGTACACTGTTCGACGCTCGTCGCCATGCTGAACCGCGTGCTGAAGGACCAGCTCGAGCGGTCGTCCCTCTCGGTCGTGTTGAACTGTGCGGAGGCTGGTGGACGGCGCTCACGCCGGGACAAATCGAGGTTTTTCAGCTACGCCCGTGGCAGCGCCACTGAGACAGCAGCCATCCTGGACGTGCTCGAACGGCGCCGGCTGGCGTCTCCAGCGGCTGTGCGCACCGGCCGGCGTCTCGCGATTCGGATCGTTCAGATGCTGACGAAGATCGACCAGAGCCTGAAGCGAGAGGCTCAGTGAGCCGGTCTTCACTCGGGCGGCTGGTGTACCCGGCCGCCCGGGTCGTTCCTCTCCGGCAGGGAACGCCGTTCATCTCGCCGGTGCCCTGGACGGTGCTGCTTCCCGGCGAGGCAGGCAGGGCCGCGCTCGACGAAGCGCTGAGGCCGCTCCACGCACGGCCCATCTGGTCGCTGCGCGGCCACAGGCCCGTCGCGCGCCTCTTCGCGATGCTGCTGGTCCAGTTGCAGGTTCTGGTACCGCTTCCTGACGCTCGCCTGTGGGCGCGGGCGGCGGCGCTGCCGATCGCGTTGTTGATGCCGGGCGTCCTCGGCCTTCGTTCTGGGGAGCCCACCCCCCAGACCCCCCTCCCAAGCCGACGACCGGGGGAGGGGGGCTCGGGGCACGCGGCACGTTCACGGCCCGAGAGGGCGCAGGGCAGCGACGCCCTCTCGGGGGTGACGGAGTACGAGTACGACGAGCTCGGGAAGCTGACGAAGGTGACGCAGCCGGCGGCACCGGCGTCGGGGGCGGGGCGGCCGGTGACGGAGTACGGATACGACGAGTCGAGGAATCGTGTGTCGCAGACGGACGCGCGGCAGAAGGCCGTCTCGATGACGTACGACAGGCTGGATCGGGTGGACAAGAGGATCCAGGATGGCGGGCTCGAGACGACGTACAACTACGACGAGGACGGACGGGAGAAGCTCGTCAGGGATCCGAAGGGGCAGACGGTCACGAACGGGTATGACGAGCTGGGCCGTCTGAAGTCGAAGGCCTGGGCGTTCGCGGCTGGCACGATCGATCTGCCGTGGCGGTACCTCGAGTCGGCGGCCTACTCCTACGACCCGAACGGGAACCTCACGCGCGTCGAGGAAGCGGTCGCGAGCGGGACGGATCCTCTCGGGGCGCCGGTGGTCACCGCGCGGACGTACGACCGTCTGGATCGGCTGACGTCCGAGACCACGACTCTCATGGGCGGGGAGAGGACGGTCGGCTACGTCTACTACCCGAACGGGCTGAAGCGGGCGGTCATCGATCCGGATCTGCGGCGGACGGAGTACGGGTACGACGGGAAGAACCGCCTCGCCAGCGCCACCACCGACTTCGACACTCCGCAGGCGGCGACGACGTCCTACCTCTACTGGCCCGACGACCTCCTGAAGGAGGTCCGGTACGCGAACGGCACCACCGCCACCCACGCCTACGACCGCGCCGATCGGCTGACGTCGCTGTCGAATACGACCGCGAGCGGCTCCGTCGTGTCGTCCTACGTCTACGGCTACGACGCGAACGGCAACCGGCTGTCGCAGGTCGAGACGAACGGCGGCGCCACCGAGACGACGAGCTACGGCTACGACGCGCTCAACAGGCTGACGTCGGTCACGTATCCGGTGGATGCGAGCTTCCCGGGTGGGCGGACGGTGGGCTATGGTTACGACGCCGTCGGCAACCGCGAGCGCGAGACGGAGACGGACGCTTCGGGTGCCGTCCTAGCTGACAAGCAGGGGATCTTTGACAGCCTGAACCGCCTGACCTCGCTGGTGGATCTAGTCGATCCGGCGGGCTCGACGGCGTTCACCTGGGACCGCAACGGCAACCAGCTCTCGAAGACTTTGGGCGAGGGCGCTTCGGCCACGACCACCAGCTACGTTTACGACGTCCGCGACCGTCTGGTGGAGGTGCAGCAGTCGTCGTCGATCCTGTCCCGGTTTGCATACGACTTCGAGGGCCGCCGGAGCCGCAAGATCGGCTCGGAGGGCGTGCGGCAGTACGTCTACGACGACACCAGCCTGTACCTGGAGTACGACGACGCCAGCGCGTCGGTCGCGAAGTACGACTACGGCTCGGACCGCCTGATCAGTCTGACGCGTCGCGACGAACCTCGCCGCTACTTCCACCTCGACGGCCTGCGCTCGGTCACGAACCTGACCTCGGACGACGGCTCGACCGCCGCCAGCTACCACCTCGACGCCTGGGGCAACTACCGCTTCCCGACAGAGCTGACGGCCTCTAGAAACCGCTTCGGCTTCACCGGCTACCAGCTCGATTCAGAGACCGGCCTCTACAACGCCAAGGCCCGCTACTTCGACCCGCAGCTCGGACGCTTCCTCACCCAGGACTCCTACCTCGGCGAGATCGACAACCCGCCGAGCCTCCAGCGGTACTTCTACGGGTACGCCAACCCGACGCGTTTCACCGATCCGACGGGCAACCTCAGCCTGGATGAGATCAAGAGCGGCGTGAAGTGGGGGAAGGACTTCATCGTCGCCGCAGGCGGCGATCTCGCGCAAAACGCGCCGGCGCGGGCGGGCAAGATCGTCATGGCCGCGGGCGAACAGGCCGTTGATCTCGGCACCGAGTCTTTCTTCATGGCCGGCGACACAGTCAACCTTGCACTCGGCCGGGACGTGCCGCTGGCCAGCAAGCTGGCGCACGCGAGCGGGCAACGGCTGGCCGCCGGCGAGAGCGTTGGCGACATCATGAGGAGTAGCGCGACTGACATCGGCCTGAACGCGGTCACGGTCGGAACCTACGGGACCCTCAAGGAGCAATTCTCAGTGGCCGCCGACTACATGAGCGGCAACGCGTCGGTCGAGCAGGTCGAGTCGCGCCTGATCAACGCCGCGGGCGGTGCGGTGCTCAACGTTGGCCTTGGCATGGCGGGCTCCAAGCTCGCCGGCGAAGGCTGGCTCGGCAAACCGGTGTCGGTGCCGAGCCCCGGCACGGTACTTGAAAGCGTTACTCAGCTTCCGGCCAAGGCGCGAGCAACTCTCGAATCAGTGTTTCCAGAACGCGGGTCGATTCAGGCGGCGCAACTCAAGGGTCGGATCGGCGAGGCACTGACGGTTGGAGAGCGATTCCTGAGAGGTGAGAAGGTGGTCGGCAGGCAGACTACGTTGACCGGTGGTGGTGCACGCGCGCGATTCGATTTCATCACGCAGAATCGTTTCACCGGTAGCCTCAAGGTCGTGGAGTCAAAGTTCGGTCTCAGCGCGGAACTCGAGCGCGGTCAACCCGTTGTTGCTGACGTGATTCGAAACACTGGAAGTGCCATGGTGCGCGGCCGGAAGGGCGTCCAGGACTTTAGGGCGCTCGGCTTCGAGGGCGGATCTTTCCGTCGAGGCATGAACGTGAGTGGCTTGGAGTTCGTGGAGCAGCGCTTCCCGCTTCTGGAGCGGGTCTTCGACAAGCTCCTCTTCTAACGACCGATGGGATTCTTCAAGAGCCTTTTTCAGGCGCCGCGTTATCGCCGATTTGTTCTGTTGGGCAGCTCCGAGAAGGGGGTCTTCTGGGATTTCAGTGTCTGGCGCCAGCGTGTATTCCCGTCGCTGGACCAGCTTCTCAGGGCCTCCGATTGCCGCGATCCGTCAGTGCAGTGCAGGCAGATCACGAAGAAGCAAAGCAAGGAAATCCACTTCGCCAGGATCGAGTGGTCCGAGAGCGGTGCCCAGCTGTGGTGCCACAACTCCGAAGCGACCAGAGGCGAGTGCGATCAATGGCTCTTCGTGGATCTGCAGGTCCATTGTCCGGGCAAGGAAACGCTGATCAGACAGGTCGAGCTTCCAAGGACTTACGTTCAGGTAAAGCCGATGGCGTGGGAGGGTATCGCGAGCCGAACTGCATACGACCAGGCCATTCACATAGCGATTCGGCAGGACGTCTATGCGAAGTCCGGTGTAGCCGAGGAAAGCGTGAAGGCACTGGCACAAGCGGCTGGAGCGATCGCGGTCTACGCCTGCTCCTCAAGAGTGGTCGCGCTCAATTCCTTCGAGTCGCTCGTCAGGGAGGATTTTCAGTACAGGGGGATCCTCGATGACGACCTGCCGAATGAGGCCCGGATGCGAGGGAAGTGGTCGAGACTGGAGTGGCAACTCGGATGACAAAGCGGGCGCTCGCGGTCACGCCGCGCGAAGCGGTCACGGAGCAGGACGCGGCCGACAACCCGCGCGCCTGGACGGGCCCGTCATCCGCCACGCTCGCCCGAGCTAGCCGAGAAGAAAGTCCTTCGTGAGGTAGTCCTTGTCGACCTTCTTTTCGGCGGGCAAGTAGATCCAGACGGGGACCCTTGGGCGGTCGAGCAGCCTGCACATCACGGGGCCGACGTCCTTCCACTCGAGGCGGCCGAGCCCGCAGCCAAGGGCGGGGATCGCGAGGGACTCGACGCCCTCTGCGTCGTAGGTCTCAACGAGCCACTCGAGTCCCTTGACGATTCCGTCGAGGTCGCTTCTGTCGCGCCAGTGGTGTTTCGTCGGGAAGAGGAGGAACTGGGTCGGGCGTGTCCCTGGCTGCGGGTTCCAGGCGTCGGCGAGCTGGACGTAGAGCGAGGTTTCCGGCTTGTAGATGTGGGGCCGGCCCATCTTGAGCTTCTTCGTCTTGCAGAGGTCCTGGTAGTAGACGTAGAGGTCCGGGAACTGGTACTTGGCTCGTGAGGCGAGCCCCTTGCCCATGACGCCAACGGTATTGACGCTGACGGTGAGCGTCTGCTTGTGCGAGAAGAAGAGGTCCCCCGCGACGAGAGCAAGGTTAGGCGTGAGGGTGACCTTGTGCAGCGGGAGGAAGAACTGGTAGCGCTGCACGACGACGGGAAGCTCCTTGCCGAACAGGAGCTTCTTGACCTTGTCGGCCGTTGCATCGTTGGCGACGAGAACTTCCTGGATGTAGTCGGGCGGGATAGCGTCGGGGACGAGACACTCCGCCATCATCCTTCGCTTGGACCCGTCCTCGTCCCGCCAGTACTCTCGCGTGAGATCGCTCCGGATGAGACCCAGCACGTTCGCGTAGTCCTTGGCGGGGTGGAATTCCGTCTTGTCGGCGGCAGCGTTACCTGTGGTGACGAAGGCCCCTGGCAGGTGACGGACGTCTGGCCGAACCTGCAGCACGACCACGTGGTCTGCCCCTGACTCGCAGATGACGCGATAGAGCATGGCGTTGCGGGGCTGAATATAGACGTTTGCGTACGAGGTGAGCGGTTTGCCTGTGGGTGTCGTCTTGCCTGCCCTGCGCTTGACGATTTCGGGGTCGTAGACGGTCTTTCCGGCGAGGCCTCGGATGGGCACCTGATCGTGGGAGAGGATACCGTGCTCGATGATCGAGAGTAGGTTGTCGACGTGGGTGATGTAGTAGAAGGCGTTCATGTCGGCGTGCTGTCCCCATCCGGCGGCGGGGCGGTCCTGCTCGAGCTCGGTCTGCGTCATGAGGATACCCTCGTCCAAGCCCATCATCACCTCGCTTTGGAGGCTACACCAGCCAGGTGACGAGATGGGTCCGGCGCACACTTGGCTCCACGAAGGACGGTCGCGGCGTCACGCGCCTTCGAAGGCGGGTCATGGGATCAAGGCGCGCGCCTCCGCGGCCGTCATCGGTTAGCGCGGTTCGGCTGGCTCGACGCGGCGGCTGAGCGCCTTCCGCCGGCCTCCGCTGGCCTGCGCTGAAAGGTCGCCTCCGCGCCGTCGGGCGTCAAGGGTCGCTCGCTGCGCTCGGGACATCGCCCGGGTAGATAGGGCGATGCTTCGCCCTTGACTCCCGCCGTCGCTCCGGCGTGGGAAGCGGCGCAGGCCAGCTCCGGCCTGCGAAAGGAGCTTCCCACGTCCCATCACCCCTTCGACACCCGCACCAGCCTACGCGCCCTCACCGGCCTCGACTTCGGCCTGCGTGTCCGGGTCGAGGTCGGTTCGCCTCAGCGCCGGATGTTGTGCGGCGTTGAGAACCCCTGCGTCCAACAGCTCGTCCGCGAACTCGCGAGGCTGGTCTCGGGCCTGCGCGTCTATAGCTACGCCCTTCGCGGCCAGCTCGAGCAGGTCACCTTCGCCCTCCAGGCCAACGTCGAGTGCGGCTCCTGGCGCTACGCCCGGCGCGCCGCCTTGGATCTCGCCGGCCTACTCCAGGATGCCAGGCGCCGCCGCCTGGCGAACCCGGAGCGTTGCCAACTGGGTGCAGAGTGCGCCACGCAAATCGCGGATCTGTGCCTGCGGGAGGGCCGGTGATGGGCGCGGCTATCGTTTCATCGGCCCAGACGGAGCGGCCGGAGCCCTCGGCTCCGGCCGTCCCCGATGCCCCAGCGGTTCTCGCCCTTGCCGCCCCGGCGGCTCCCGCCACAGCCGCGCCGACGGACGAAGCCAGCGAGCCCCAGCTTGACGCTTCGAAGCTGCACGTCTACAACGTGGCGATCGAGCTCCACGTACACTGTTCGACGCTCGTCGCCATGCTGAACCGCGTGCTGAAGGACCAGCTCGAGCGGTCGTCCCTCTCGGTCGTGTTGAACTGTGCGGAGGCAGGTGGACGGCGCTCGCGCCGGGACAAATCGAGGTTCTTCAGCTACGCCCGTGGCAGCGCCACTGAGACAGCAGCCATCCTGGACGTACTCGAACGGCGCCGGTTGGCGTCTCCAGCGGCTGTGCGCACCGGCCGGCGTCTCGCGATTCGGATCGTTCAGATGCTGACGAAGATCGACCAGAGCCTGAAGCGAGAGGCGCCGTGAGGCAGTCTCAGCTCGGGCGGCCGGAGCTCCCGGCCGCCCGCTTCCTTGCCTCGCGGGGGGCAGCGCCGTTCATCTCGCCGGTGCCCTGGACGGTGCTGCTTCCCGGCGAGGCAGGCAGGGCCGCGCTCGACGAGGCCCTGCGGCCGCTTCCCGTTCGGGCCCTCTGGTCCTTGCGCGGTCAGAGGCCCGTGGCGCGTCTCCTCGCGATGCTGCTCATCCAGTTGCAGGTTCTCGCGCCGTTTCCTGACGCTCGCCTGTGGGCGGGGGCGGCGGCGCTGCCGATCGCGTTATTGATGCCGGGCATCCTCGGGTTGCGTTCCGGAGAACCCACCCCCCAGACCCCCCTCCCAAGCCGACGACCGGGGGAGGGGGGCTCGGGGCACGCGGCACGTTCACGGCCCGAGAGGGCGCAGGGCAGCGACGCCCTCTCGGGAGTGACGGAGTACGAGTACGACGAGCTCGGGAAGCTGACGAAGGTGACGCAGGCGGCACCGGCGTCGGGGGCGGGGCGGCCGGTGACGGAGTACGGATACGACGAGTCGAGGAATCGTGTGTCGCAGACGGACGCGCGGCAGAAGGTCGTCTCGATGACGTACGACAAGCTGGATCGGGTGGAGAAGAGGACCCAGGAGGTCGGGCTCGAGACGACGTACGACTACGACGAGGATGGACGGGAGAAGCTCGTCAGGGATCCGAAGGGGCAGACGGTCACGAACGGGTATGACGAGCTGGGTCGGTTGAAGTCGAAGGCCTGGGCCTTCGCTCCCGGCACCCCCGAGCTTCCGTGGCGGCATCTCGTGTCGGCGGCCTACTCCTACGACCCGAACGGGAACCTCACGCGCGTCGAGGAAGCGGTCGCGAGCGGGACGGATCCTCCGGGGCCGCCGGTTGTCAGCGTTCGCGCCTACGACCGTCTGGATCGGCTGACGTCCGAGACCACGGCTCTCATCGGCGGGGAGAGGACGGTCGGATACGAGTACTACCCGAACGGCCTGAAGCGGGCGGTGATCGATCCGGATCTGCGGCGGACGGAGTACGGGTACGACGGGAAGAACCGCCTCGCCAGCGCCACCACCGACTTCGACACCCCGCAGGCGGCGACGACGTCCTACCTCTACTGGCCCGACGACCTCCTGAAGGAGGTCCGGTACGCGAACGGCACCACCGCCACCCACGCCTACGACCGCGCCGATCGGCTGACGTCGCTGTCGAACACGACCGCGACCGGGTCCCTCGTCTCGTCCTACGTCTACGGCTACGACGCGAACGGCAACCGGCTGTCGCAGGTCGAGACGAACGGCGGCGCCACCGAGACGACGAGCTACGGCTACGACGCGCTCAACAGGCTGACGTCGGTGACGTATCCGGTGGATGCGAGCTTCCCGGGTGGGCGGGTAGTCGGGTACGGGTATGATCTCGTCGGCAACCGCGAGCGCGAGACGGAGACGGACGCTTCGGGCGCCGTCCTAGCTGACAAGCAGGGGATCTTTGACAGCCTGAACCGCCTGACCTCGCTGGTCGATCTCGTCGATGCGGCGGGCTCCACGGCCTTCACCTGGGACCGCAACGGCAACCAGCTCACGAAGACGGTTGGCGAGGGCGCCGGAGCCACGACCACCAGCTACGTCTACGACGTCCGCGACCGTCTGGCGGAGGTGCAGCGGTCGTCGTCGATCCTGTCCCGCTTTGCGTACGACTTCGAGGGCCGCCGGAGCCGCAAGATCGGCTCGGAGGGCGTGCGGCAGTACGTCTACGACGACACCAGCCTGTACCTGGAGTACGACGACGCCAGCGCGTCGGTCGCGAAGTACGACTACGGCAGCGATCGCCTGATCAGCCTCACCCGTCGCGACGAGCCCCGCCGCTACTTCCACCTCGACGGCCTGCGCTCGGTCACCAACCTGACCTCGGACGACGGCTCGATCGCCGCCAGCTACCACCTCGACGCCTGGGGCAACTACCGCTTCCCGACAGAGCTGACGGCCAGCCGCAACCGCTTCGGCTTCACGGGCTACCAGCTTGACTCGGAGACTGGCCTCTACAACGCGAAGGCCCGCTACTTCGACCCAGAACTCGGACGCTTCCTGACCCAGGACAGCTACCTCGGTCAGATCGACAACCCGCCAAGCCTGCACCGGTACTTCTACGCCAACGCAAATCCCACCCGTTTCGTCGATCCCACGGGCCATGCGTCGAGGGTTATCGAGACCGATCCGCGCCGCACAGGCTTCACCGTAACGCCCGAGGGATACACCCAGGCGCTGACGTACGAGACGACGGTCACGGTGACAGACGAGCAACCCGCGGCGTATGCGCTGCCGCAGACGGTGGGGCGGCAGGTCGCGCCATTGAACAAGGCCGCCGAGACGGGCGTGCGGGTCACCGGCGTGGCCTTCCAGGCGACGGCGTCGGCGACTCTCGCCGCGGTGCCAGAGCCGACCGGCCTGACGAAGGCAGGAGCGGTGTACTTCGGCGCCCGCGCCCTCGACGAAGGCCAGGCCTTGGCCCGCGAGCTGGCCACCGGCAGGCCTACGGCGTCGCTTGCGCACCAGGGCGTCACGAGCCTCTACAAGGCGACAGGCGACGACTCGCAGACAGCGTCATTCAAGGCGAGCTTGACACTCGCTGGTGCGGACCTGGCCGTAGGTCTTGGCGCAGGGGTCAGTGCGGTTAGGGCAGGAGGACGAACCGGCGCCGTCGTGGTGGAGAGCGAAAGCCAGGTGCCCGCCAGCGGGTCCACTCAACTTCGCGTCCTGAACCCGCACTTCACGCCAGATCCGACGAAGGTCCTTCAGAACATGACGACGGCGCAAGCCGACGCACTGGCCGCCAATCCCGCAGGCGCGCGCAGTGTCTTGTCGCTGGCTGAATACCAGGCGGGTCAACGCTCGGTAGCCGTGGCGAAGATGAACTTCGGCAAAGCAGTCGAGCGTGGTGTGGGGCAGGAGATTCGCCAATTCCAACCCCATCAGCAGCTCTTCAACATTGCAGGAGGCCCGAACAGGCCGGATTTCACTGGCGTGCCTGGAGGACCCGCGGCAGGAATGAACTTCGACATAACTACGCCTGCCCAGGTAGGCGCGCACCTCGCGCGGCCGGGGTACGGACCAGGACTGAACGTCGTCACCTACCAACGGCCGCCACTCTTCACGCTCTTCCCATGACGGTGACTATTCAGGTCTTCGAGAAGCAGAAATTCGCCCCTTTCTACGACCAGGACTCGGGCCGCACCTTCTCCGATCTCGAGTTTCGGAAGTGCTCCTTCTTCAGTTCGGCAATCTCGATCACGCGGAAGCCCGAGCTGCGCTCGATGGTGCGCGGCGTGAAGCTGATCCAGTGCGAACAGCGCGGGTGTGCACTGGAGACGGCGGTCGTCGAGGACGTGCTGGTGGACGGCTTCAAGACCAACGGTCTCTTTCAGACCTGGGGTGCGGTCTTCAAACACGTGACGCTGCGCGGGAAGATCGGGCGGGTGATGATCAGCCCTTGTGTGGCCACTGCTCAAGCGACGGCGCAGCAGCAACGTGCCTTCGACGAAGCCAACGCAGCGTACTACGCGGGCGTGGACTGGGCGCTGGACATCAGCGAGGCCGAGGTCGAGGAACTCGACATCCGTGGAGTGCCTGCGCGGCTGATTCGACGCGATCCAGATTCGCAAGTGGTGGTGACACGCGAACGGGCGATGCGGGGCGAGTGGCGAAGGCTCGACCTCTCGAAGACTTACTGGGGCACGGGGATCGAGTTTCTGCTGGAGCGGGGCGATCCTGACGTCGTGCTCGTGGCGCCGAAGCGCAACCGCAAGTACCGAGACCTCATCGACGGGCTGAAGGTGCTGCGCGACGCCGGCGTGGCAGAACCAACGTAGGCGTGATCTTCAGGCTGTCGGTATTGCTCGTCGGTAGGCCGGCGAAGGGAGTTCGAGGCTGCTCGTGGCGTGCGATTGGGCTGCTCGAAGGCATCGAATCCGGTCGAGTTTGCGGCCTCGGTCGGATCTGGGAGGCGGTGGGTGAGGCCGGTGCGGTCGGGCGGGCGTGCCTCTCCATCCCGCGCTGTTCGGGCTGCCACGCGTCTACGGGGTCGACGTGGCCTTCCTATGCGGCGACGAGAAACGGGAACGCATGCGCGGCCGGATCGAGGAACGCGATCCCCATCAGCGCCTCGCGCGGCCCCTCACCCGGCCGGCCCCGTGGTGGCGAAGCCGCCGTCTCGCGTGCGGGCGGGATCCCGAGGAGGGCCTCGCCGGGCGTCGCGCCGTCGAGCCCCCGGTGGGGCCTCAGGACGAGGTAGTGGGCCAGGGTGTCCTCGAGCCTTCGTTCGAGGTCGCGGACGGTCAGCGGGCGCCGGAGTCGCAGTCTCGCCGCGTCCTTGAGGGTTCGCCAGAAGCGTTCGAGCCTGGCTGTGGCGTAAAGGTTCTCGCGCGACGCGAAGCGCTGGACGGCGCCTAGGCGGGCGACGGCCCTGCGGAACACTCGGCCGGTGAACTCGCCTCCGAGGTCCGTGATCACGTACCGTGGCCGACCGAGGGCGGCCGCCGCGCGGCGCAGGAGCCGCGCCATGTCGGCGGCGCCTGGGCTGCGCTCGAACGCCTGAAGCGCGAGAGGAGCTCGCGAGAAGGCGTCGAAGACCCCGGCGAGCCGGACCTCGCCACCGAGGAACGTCTGGACCGTCGTCACGTCCAGCATCCAGACGTGGTTGACGAAGCGCGCGACGACTGGTCGCGTGGGCTTGGCCGGCGCGACGTCGGGAGCCGCCGCGAGCGCCCGCTCCTTGCCGATCCTGCTGACAGACCGCGGTGACAGGCGAAAGCCGGCGCGCGCCAGCGTCAGAGCCACCAGATCCTCGCCTCCGAAGCCGAGCCGCTGCATGAGCTGGACGAGGCGGCGGGCGCAGTCGGCGAAGCGGCGTATCGGGGGAGTGGGCTTGACGGTGGATCCGACGGTCTCGGCCACGGGGTCGGCGCAGCTCTCCCAGTTCGACAGGGTGTTGGGGCAGACGAGGAAGAGGCGCGCCGCGACGTCGCGCGAGAGGCCGAGCAGGCTCTTGATCTCCAGGATGCGGAAGCGCTCGGCCGGGGAGAAGTAGGGCCGCCGGCGGTCTCCCAGGCGAGGCGCGCGCGAAGGTCGGCCTCCTCGACCCGTGCGCACAGCTCGACGAGGGGATCCCGGCTCGCGCGCATGATGCGCAGGTGGCGACCGGCCGCGAGGCCAAGCAGATGCGCTGCGGACAACGTGGCGCGTAGGGCGCGCTTCTCATCCACGGGCGCGGGCTTCGTCCGCAGGCGCAGGCGCAAGGGGAGGCTCCGGGCCGCGGCGCTCATCAGGCTCCTGATCATCGGTGTGTCGGCCGCATCAGAAACGCTCCGGGTGGCGGTTATCGAACGAGACCCGACGTCGTGCGCCTGATCAGCGCTCGCTGGGCGCCTTCCCATCATCGGGGACGATGTTAAGAAGGCGAAGCATCGGGAAGCTCCGAACGCCGCCCCTTCGGTCTCTGCGCGAGGTGCCAAGGGCGGATGTGCGCTCGCGGAGAGGCCATTCTCGAGTGGGTGCGGAGCGCGCGGCCCGAGGGAGTCACCAGTCCCAGAGCGGCAGCCCCGCGACCTCAGGTCCATCGCAATCGAGGATCACGTAGTCGCAGTCGTGCTTGCGGGCGAGGTTCTGCAGCCTCAGGATCTCCGGCCTCGGTCCAGGGTCATCGGCTTTGGCGGATTCTCGAGGATCGTCGGGCACCCACATCAGGGCCCCATACGGAGTGGGCCACGCGACCACGCCCGCGTGTTCGTGAAGCGAGGCCATGAGGGCCTCTGGTAGGTGTCCGGTGGAGACGCAGAGCATTCTCCGGATCTCTAGACCCCTCCTCGGCTTTGGACGCTGGCGCTTTCGAGTTGCACGCATGCAGGATGCTGACTGAACACCGGATCGCCACGGGTCCGGCCAATCGGGGTGCCGCGTCGATGGGCGGCGGCCCACATGGAAGGGCCGGGTCATTGTCCGACCTGAAAATAGCTATAATCATGGCCAGAGGTGAGCATGCGCTTCGCCAGCGTTGCCGAGGTCAAGAACCAGCTTTCCGAGTACCTCGCGCGGGCCCAGAAGAAGAAGGAGCCCATCGTCGTCACACGGCACGGCAAGCCCTACGCCATCATCCAGCCCATCAGCGAGCAGGACCTGGAGAGCCTGGAGTGGAAGGGCCTGGTCAAGAAGAGGCTGAGCAAAGCGTGGGAAGGCGAAGACGACTCCCTGTATGACTACCTGTAGGCGCGGCGACGTCGTCGTCGTGAACGTCGTCTTCACCGGTCAGGCCGGCAGCAAACCACGGCCCGCCCTGGTCGTGAGCGCCGACTCCTTCAACGAGAAGTTGCCGGACGTGATCCTGTGCCCGATCAGCAGCCAGCCGCGTTTCTTCGCGAAGCCGGGAGCGGGAGATCATCCGCTCGAGCACTGGAAGGCGGCCGGCCTCCGCCACCCGAGCACCGTACGGGTCTCGAACCTCGTCGCGGTCGAGAAGAAGATCGTCAAGCGTGTCCTCGGTGCCGCTCACCCCGATGACCTCGCGGCTGTCGAAGAAGAGCTCCGCTCGGCCCTCGGCCTATAGGACTCACCGTCCCACCCGCTGGCGGTAACGCCGCTCGCTTGCATGTCGGCGTGGTCCCGAGGAAGGCAGGCACGCGCCGTAGTGCCTGGGGCGGGTAAGAAGGGGGGCGGCCGGGCCTTCGGTGTCCCGAGCCACGGGTACGCTGAGCCGGGCGCTGGGGCTTCCAACTCCTCCAAACACAGATCACGGGGTTGAGGCCTGAGGCCATGTTCGCGACTTCCGAGACGTGCCGAGGAGGAGCCGATGAGGTTCGAGACGCCGAGATGCCCTGTGTGTGATGGCTCTGCGGGCGCCCTCCTGGAGAGCATGCTGGTCCATCAGGAGATCGAGGCTGGTCCTGACGGGGAGTTCGAGTACACCGGCGGTTATCAGGATTTCTTCGAAAGCATCGAGCCGGTCGAAGAAGCTGGCCAGTGGACGCTCGTCTGCGCCGAGGACCCGCTGCACGAGTGGCTGTCGCAGGTCCACGACTGAGATCGAGAGGCCGAGCGCTGCGGGACGGTAGACAATCGCCGCAGGGCTGGTCATGCTCTGGTCCCGCTGATCCCCAATGAACCCTGACGACCTCAAGCCTGGGCTGTACGAGCGCCTGGTCACGGAGGCGCTGGAGCGGGCGCTCGCCGAGTTCGATTCGACGACCGCTCGGGCCGAGCTAAAGCCCCTGGGCGAGGTTGCCGGGGAAGCTCCCCTCGCGTTGGCGCGCCACCAGCGTGTTTTCCCGGTCAGCTCCCCCGGACGCGCGGGCGTTCACCGAGGCGGAGGCGCGGTGCTTCTTCGCCTTGCGTGTGGCGCTGTGGGGCAGCGGCCCGGCAGCCATCGCGAGGGGCGAGAGCTTGTCGGAGCTCTGGGAGAATCCAGCGATCCTAGGCGAGCTGGCCGAGGTGCTGGACCTCCTGGAGGACCGCGCCGATCACCTGGCGCCGCCACTCGCCGAGACCACCGGATGGGGGCACCCGGTTCCCTTGACCGTCCACAGTCGCTACAGCCGCGACGACGTGCTGGCGGCGTTCGGCCTGCTCAGCGGTTCTCGGCCCCATGCGATCCGCGAGGGCGTGAAGTTCGATTCGATCAGCGGCACCGACCTGTTCTTCGTGACGCTGGAGAAGAGCGAACAGCATTACTCGCCGTCGACTCTCTATCGCGACTACGCCATCTCACCGAGCCTGTTCCATTGGGAGTCCCAGAGCCAGCTCACGCAGCGCGCCCGCACGGCGCAGCGGTACATCCACCACAGGGAGAACGGGACGCACGTCCTGATGTTCGTCCGGCAGCACCGCCGCCTGGGCGGTCGCGCACAGCCGTACTTCTGCCTCGGGCCCGCCGAGTACGTCCGCCACTCGGGCGAGCGGCCGATCGCCTTCGTCTGGCGCCTGCTGCGACCGATGCCCGCCGACCTGTTCCGGGAGACCAAGGTCGCCACGGCCTGACGCCGGACAGGCGTGGTTGTGCGAGGGCGGGCGAGGGAACGGACCGGGACGGGGCACCGTTTGCCCCGCCCCGGTCGTGAGGCTCCTGCCTACTTCTGGACCCGAACCTCCGACGCCCGGACCTGGGCCGCCGAGGCGGAGCAGGAAGTCAGCGTTCCGCGAACGTGGACCTTCGCGCCCGAGGCCACGGAGGCCTGGCACTGGGCCGGAGTGGGGGCGTTCGGGCCGCTCGCGGGCGTGCACTGGAAGCTGGCGCCCGCGGTGTCGACGTCGACGAGCGACGACGAGCGGTTGCCGTTGACCTGGAGCCGGAAGCCGGCCGACGAGCCGCTGGAGACGTTGCCTTCGAGCTCGATGCCGTCGCCGACGCGGCCGCCCGAGATCGCGCAGCTCGCCGGGTTGGGGCTGGGGCTGGGCTGCGCCAACTGAGTGTCTTGCAGCTTCACCTCCAACGCCAGCACCGGCTGAGTCGTGCCCTCCAGCGGCAGCCAGGTGCCTTTCACGTGGACGCGCTGGCCCACCGCGAGCGCGGTGACCGGGAAAGCGGTATTGCCCTGGCGCACGGAGGTCTCGCCGGGTCGGATCACCACCAGCTTGCCGTCCACCAGGATGCGGCTGTCGGCCGTCTCCGAGAGCACCACGATGCTCCCGATCAGGCCCTCGATCTCCACGTCGCCGTGGCCGACGCCGTTGCGGGACTCCTCGAGGAGCTGCACGCCGGCGCTGGTGACGGCCACCGTGATCGTGAGCTGCTGGCTGGGCATCACCTCGCCGAACCTGAGGCTGCCGACGACGACGCCGTCCTGCGAGAAGATCAACGTGAAGGCGCCGGTGGGGAGGCCGCGCAGAGTGAAGGTGCCACCCTCGACCGTGACCTTGATGGCCGGGTTCTCTTCGACGGTGACGGTCAGCGTCGCGGCGGTGGAGGTGCCGGACAGGGCGGAGACGCCGCCGCCGGCGACGGTGCCCCTGAGGACGACTTCCGAAGCGGCCGCGGGCACGCGGCTCGGGCCGAGGCTGCTGTCGCCGCCGCAGGCTGCGAGGGCGACCAGCGCGATGAGTGCAAACGCTCTCGAGACGACGATGCGAGGGGTCAATTTCGACCTCCAATGACGGGTGGCCCGGAAATACCTCGGGCCGAATGCCGATGGACACGAACAAGGTACGCCCCGCCCGCAGTCCTCTATAGGACCACCGTCACACGAGCGGTGTGACCCGCATCACGCCGCGGCCGGCCCTTACAATCCCTCGTCCGTGTCCACCGAGACCTCCGTCACCACGCAGGGCCCGTCGACCAGACGCCCCGGCGTGGCGGCGGCGCTGATCACCGTCGCGGCGGCCGCGCTGACCGTCCTCGGTGGCTCGGTCCCTCGCCACGACGCCCTTCGCCTGGAGCTCGGCGGCGCCTCCGACGGGCGCTTCCTCGAAGGGCCCTGGTCGCGAGCGTTCCGGCTCGACATCGACCCGCCGGCCTCGGCCGACGACACGCTGAGCTTCTATTGCCGCACCGCGGGCCCGGGCGCGGTGCTCGACGTTCCGCTGGAGGGCCGGTCGCCGTTGCGGATCGACCTGCGGGCGAAGGCCGAGGTGCGCAGCAGCGCGACCGTCTTCAGCCAGCGGCAAGCGATCGGGCAGGCGCTCTTCGAGACGCGGCGCTGGGAAGTGACGTCGATCGCGGCTGGCGAGGGGCTCAGGGAGTGGCGCCCGCTGCGGCTGGAGCTGGCGCTGCGGTCGGTGGCCCTCGTGGCCGGAGACCACGCGGCCAACCCGGCCGTGATGGTGGACTGGGTCGAGATCTCGTCCCCGGGCGGGCTGCGGCTGGGGGCGGGGGCGGCGCTGCGGCTGGCCCTCGTGCCGATCGGATTCGCCGCGCTGGCCTGGCTCGTGGGCGCGGGATGGGGCGCGACCGCGATGGGCGCGGTCGTCGGAGGCGTACTCGCGAGCGCGGGCTCGCGCGTCGATCCGCTGATGACGGACGCGATAGCCTCTCGGGTGCTGCTCCTCGCGCTGGCGACGGGCGTCGCGGCCTGGCTGGCTCTGCGTCGCACGCGCGTGCCTCTCCGCGAGTCGGGGCTGCTCGTCGCGGTGACCGCGTCGGCGGTGCTGGCCCACGGCGCCATCGTGTTCTTCCCGAACCACAACCCGCCCGACCTGGAGACGCACGTCGGCCGCACGCTCGACTTCTCCGCGGTGCCCTTCGAGTACCAGGCGCTGCTCCGTTACGGCTCGCACCTGCCGACGGCGTCGCAGCGCGCCGCGCCGGCCACCGACCTGTTCGGCTCGACGGCGCTCGTGCCGTACGCGCCGCTGCCATACCTCGTGTTCTATGGACTCGCGCGGGCGGGGCTCGATCTGCACTGGCTGATGACGGTGCTCACAACTGCGCTCGCGGCGCTCGTCGTGGTGCCGATCTTCCTGGTAGCCCGCTTCGCGTGGGATCGCTTCGCAGCCTGGCTCGCGGTGGTCCTCTACGTGCTCGATCTGCCGGTCTGGCATCACGTGGGGCGCGCGCATGTACCGGCGAGCTTCGGGCAGGCACTGGGGACGATGGCCCTGCTGCTGCTGGTGCTGAGGTCGGGAACGGGGACGGGAAGGCGGTGGCTCCCGGTCGCGCTGCTTCTGGCCTTGGCGGCGCTCGGCTACACCAGCCAGGTCGTCCTGCTCGGCCTGTTCGGCATCGCTCTCCTGTTGCTGCTCGCGGCGGACGCGCGGGATCTCGAAGCTGAGGCGCGACGAGGGCTGGCACTGGCGCTGATCGTCGGCGGAACGATCGCCTTCGTCGTCTACTACGGCCACTACGTGCCGGGGCTGATGCGGCACTCGGGGCCGATGGCGATCGAGGCGGAGCCCGAGATCTTCTCGGGTCGCACCGTCCTGGGCATCTTCCGCAACGAGGGCCGTCAGAGCTATCGCATCTGGGCCCTCGGCTTCACGATTCCCTTCGTGCTGGGACTGTTCGCGGCGCCGCTGGCGCTCGTGCGGGCGCGCGCGCAGGCGCGGCCGGTCCTGATCGCCTGGCTCGCAGTCTGGGGGCTGATCGCGCTGCTCAAGGACCCGGCTCTCTTCCCGGTGACCCTGCGCTGGGCGAAGGAGGACCAGTTCCTGTCGCCGCTGCTGGCGTTGATGCTGGCCGGGGCGTTGGCCGGCCTGCGACGGGCCAGCCTGCGTCGGCTGGCTGCGGGGGCCCTTGTGGCGCTCGCTCTCTTTCTCCAGGCGCGCGACTACCTGCTGCACGCGGCGACGAATCTCTGGTGAGGCTTGCCGGCTCGACCCTGCGACGGGCCTATAATCCCCGGCGAGCGACAAGATGGCCGACAAGCCCGCCCTCGTCCACGTCGAGATCTTCGGGCAGACCTACGCGTTGAAGGCCGGCAGCGAGCCGGGCTACGTCGAGCGGCTGGCGGCGCACGTCGACAAGGAGATGCGCGAGATCAGCCGCATGGGCGGCGCCGTCGATTCGGTGCGCATCGCAGTGCTCGCGGCGCTCAACATCGCCGACGAGGCGTTCCGCCTGCAGAACGAGGCCGACAAGGTGCAGGCGCTCGCGAACGCGAAGGCCAGCAAGCTCGCGAGCGATCTCGACCGCGCTCTCGTCGAGTAGCCAAACCGCCGTCGCTCGACGCCGATTCCGCTTGACACGCGGCGCGAGCGCTGGGTGCGGGGCTTCGCGGCCGCAGCCGATTGCGCTTGCCACGTTCTCGCGGCGGCGCATATCATGCTCGTGAAGAGGCCCCCTGCGTTGTTCGTGATGGATCAGGAAACCTCGAACCAACGTCTTATATGAGGGGATCCGGATAGTCGCACCACGGTGTGCATGCCTCCGCGCTGAGGAAGCCTAAAGTGGGGCGCAGGGTTCCCACCTAGTGACCAGGTTCAGGTCACCCCTCCACACGGCAAAGGCGGGGGGCCTCCTTTCCCGCCACCCCATGAGCCGTCACGAGTTGGGGTAGAGTCCGCCCGTGCTCGATCCCGAAATGACAGTCGGAAAGCTGGGGGAGCGTGCGCTCATCAAGCACCTGCGCTCCCGCATCCCGACCGGGCTCGGCGTGAGCGTCGGGATCGGCGACGACGCAGCCGCGGTCGAGACGGGTCCCCTCACGCTGATCACGACCGACACCCTGGTCGAGGGCACGCACTTCCGGCGTGACTGGTCGCCGCCGCGCTTGCTCGGTCGCAAGGCGCTCACCGTCAACCTGGCCGACATCGCCGCGATGGCCGGCATCGCGCGCTTCGCGACGGTCAGCCTGTGCCTGCCGCCCGACGTGCAGATGGGATTCGTGGACGGGCTCTACGACGGGTTGCTCGAGCGCGCGTCGGAGTCGGGCGTCAGCATCGTCGGCGGCAACGTCGCCTCGGCCTGGGGCGAGCTGGTGGTGGACATCACGCTGATCGGGAGCGGCGACCACGTCCTCACGCGCAAGGGCGCCGTGCCCGGCGACCTCGCGGTGGTGACGGGGCACCTGGGCGCGGCGGCCGAAGGGCTGCGACTGCTGCAGCAGGGGGCGCGCCTCAACGAGGAGCTGTTCCTGACGAGCACCGGCATCTGGACGGAGTCGTCCACCGAGGCGGTGACGCACTGCCTGCGGGCGCAGCTCGATCCGACGCCGCCGCTCGCGCTGGCGCGCGCGCTGGCCGAGCAGGAGCTGGTGCACGCGGCGATGGACATCTCCGACGGGCTGTCGGGCGACCTGCTCACGATGTGTGGCGAGAGCGGTCTCGCGGCATGGCTCGACCCGGACGGGCTGCCCCTCGACCCCGTGGCCGCGGCGCTCGAGCGGGCGCGCGGCAAGGACGCCTCCGACCTCGCGCTGCACGGGGGCGAGGACTACCAGTTCCTGCTGGCGATCCCGCCGGAGAAGATGGACGGGCTCAAGGACCTCGCCGTGGTGTGGGACCTGCCGCTCACGATCGTGGGGCAGTTCTTCGAAGGCGAGCCGTCGGTGTCGCTCAACCGGAACGGCGAGATGGAGCATCTGAAGCCGGCCTCGTACGACCACTTCCGTTCTCGCCCCACGCTGCGCGAGGGGTCGAAGCCGAGCTGATGAGCCGGTTGCGCTCGGCGCTGGGCATCCTGCTGCACGTCGAGGACAGCCCCCACCGGATCGCGCTCGCGTTCGGCATCGGCATCTGGATCGCTCTCTTCCCGATCTGGGGCATCCACACGCTGATGGCGCTCGGGATCGCCTTCGCGCTGCGCCTGTCGCGCGCCGCGATGGTGATCGGCGCTTACGTGAACAACCCCTGGACGATGGCGCCCTGCTACCTGTCGGGCACGATCCTCGGCTGCTGGATGCTGGGCGTGCCCGTCGCCGGTCTGACCGCGATCGACTTCAGCTTCGGCTCGGGCGAGGGCTGGCGCCAGGTGCTGCAGACGCTGCGGCCGTACCTGTGGCCTTTCGTGGTCGGCAACACGGTGCTGGGAGTCGTCGGAGCGCTCCTGGGATACATCGTGCTGCGCGAGATCCTCGAGCGGCGCAGGCGGTCGGCCGCGGGGACCTCGGGCGGCGCCGCGGCGCAGGCCCTGTAGGCCTAACGGCCGCCTGCCCGGCCGCTAGACCGGCGGGCGCGCCTCGTGGTGGCGCGTTGCTCCCTGGTAGGCGCCGCCGATCCGCAGGAGCGTCTGCTCGTCGAACGCGCGCCCGACGAGCTGCAGCCCGACCGGCAGGCCGCCGACGAAGCCGGCGGGCAGCGAGAGCCCTGGCAACCCGGCGAGGTTCGCGGGCACGGTGAAGACGTCGGCGAGGTACATCTGCAACGGGTCGTCGGTCTTCTCGCCCAGCCGGAAGGCGGGCGTCGGCGTCGTCGGCGTCGCCACCACGTCGCAGCGCTCGAAGGCGGCCTCGAAGTCGCGGCGGATCAGCGTGCGCACCCTCTGGGCCCGCACGTAGTAGGCGTCGTAGTAACCCGAGGACAGCGCGAAGGTGCCGAGCAGGATGCGCCGCTTCACCTCGGCGCCGAAGCCCGCGTCGCGCGTGCGACCGTACATCTCGCGCAGGTCGGCGCCCTTCGCGCGCAGGCCGTAGCGCACGCCGTCGAAGCGCGCGAGGTTCGACGACGCCTCGGCGGTGGCCAGGAGGTAGTAGGTCGCGATCGCGTGGGGGGCGTGGGGCAGCGCGACGTCCACGACCTGCGCGCCCAGCGCGCGCAGGTCGTCGAGCGCCATGCGAAAGGCCGCGGCGACGGCGCCGTCGAGGCCGCTCTCGAGGAAGGCCCACGGCACGCCCACGCGCAGGCCACGCGCCTCGCCGCGCGCCGCCGCGACGAGGTCGGGCACCGGCCGCTGCGCGCTCGTCGCGTCGCGCGGGTCGTGGCCGAAGAGCGACTGGGAGACGAGCGCCACGTCCTCGACGTCGCGGCCGAGCGGGCCGATCTGGTCGAGCGAGGAGGCAAACGCGACGAGACCGTAGCGGCTGACGCGCCCGTAGCTCGGCTTCAGGCCGACGACGCCGCAGAAGGCCGCGGGCTGGCGGATCGAGCCGCCCGTGTCCGAGCCCAGGGCCACCGGCACGACGGCTGCCGAGACGGCCGCCGCCGAGCCGCCCGAGGAGCCGCCGGGCACGCGCTCGAGGTCCCACGGGTTGCGCGTGGGCTTGTAGGCGCTCCTCTCGGTGGAGGAGCCCATCGCGAACTCGTCCATGTTGGTCTTGCCGAGCACGATCGCTCCGTGCGCCTCGAGCCGGGCCACCGCCGTCGCGGTGAACGGCGGGCGATAGCCCTCGAGGATGCGCGAGCCGCAGGTCGTCGGCTGGCCTTCGACGTCGAGCAGGTCCTTCAGCGCGAGCGGCACGCCGGCGAGCGGCAGCGAGGCGCGTTCGGGCGACGCATCCACGCGCCGGGCCGCGGCCAGGGCCCGTTCGGGATCGACGTGCAGGAAGGCGCCGATCCGCGGCTCGACGGCCTCGAGCCGGGCGAGGTGGGCGCGGGCAACCTCCTCCGCGCGAAGCTCGCCGGCGCGCACTCGGCGCGCGATCTCGGCGGCGCCCAGCGCGTGCAGCGCGGTCATCTTCAGAGGATGCGAGGCACGCGGAAAAGACCTTCTGCGGCGTCCGGAGCGTCGCGCTGGACCCGCTCGCGATCCAGTGTCGGCCGCAGCTCGTCCTCGCGGAACTCGGCCGCCGCCCCGGCGTGGCTCATCGGCGGGACGTCCTCGACCGCGAGCGCCTGGAGCGAATCGGCGTAGGCCAGCACCTCGTCGAGCTGGTGGGCGAAGGTCTGCCGCTCTTCGGCCGTGAGCGAGAGCCGCGCGAGGGACGCGACGTGGTCCACGGTCTCGGGTGTCACTCGGGCCATGCGCGGGAACTATAATAGACGCGGCGCGAGGGCCGATTCGCATGAAGGTCACGCCGCGCGAGGTCCTCCTGGTCGTCGTCGGCCTGGCCGCGGGGGTGCTGAGCCTCGGGGCCGGGATGCTGTTGCTCGGGCCCGATCGCGAGCCGGAGCCCGAGCCGACCCCGCTCCCCGTCACCGTGGTCGAGGAGACGCTGCCCATCGACGTGCTGATGGGCGCCCAGAGCCCCGAGCCTGAGCCCGAGCCTCCCACCGCCCTGCCCGCTGCCACGCTGCTCGAGCGGCTCTCGGTCGGGACCACGACGGAGCGCCGCGAGGCCGCCGAAGCGCTCGGCGGCCACGGCGCCGAGGCCGCGGTCGCGGTGCCCGCGCTCGTCAACGCGCTGAAGGACTCGAGCGTCAGCGTGCGACAGGCCGCCGCGCAGGCGCTCGGCCGGCTCAGGGATCCGCGTGCCGTCGAGCCGCTGCTCGCGGCGCTGCGCTCGGGCGTCGAGGAGAGGCAGCCGGCACAGGCACGCGTGGTGCTGAAGGCGCTCACGCGCTACACCGCGGCCGACCTGCGCGTGGGCGAGGGCGTGCTGGCCGCCGCCCTGCGCGCCAGCGACGCGGGTCTGCGCGCCGAGCTGTGCGGGCTGCTCGGGGCCGTTCGCTCGACGCTGGCGCTGCCACGCCTGGTCGAGCTGGCCGAGCGCGATCCCGACGCCACGGTGCGGCTGGCGGCGGCCGCGGCCGCCGACGCGATCGATCCGCGGGCCCGCGTGAGGTCGCAGGCGCGGGCGCTGGTGACGAAAGGCGAGGGCGCGCTCGCTGCCGGCCGAGTGGCGGCGCCGGCCGAGGACTGCGCGCTCGCGTTCGTGGAAGCGGCCCTCAAGGTCGATCCGCAGAACGGCGAGGCGCCGCGGCTGCGCGAGGCGGCGCTCGTGGAGATCCGCCGGGTGGTGGAGCAGGGCTCGCCCGAGGAGGCTCGCAGCTGGCTGGAGGCGGCGTCGGCGCTGCTGCCGCACCACCCTCAGCTCGCGGCGCTGCGCGCGACGCTGGTTCGGCGCGACGAGGAGCGCCAGCGCGCGCGCTTCATCAAGGTGCAGCACCTGCACGGCGGCCTGCCCTTCATCGGCAAGGGGCGCTGCCAGGGCGAGCTGGAGCTGATCGAGGGGGGCTTCCGCTACGTGCCCGACCCGGACTCGGCGCCCGGCCACGAGACGATCGAGGCGCGCGGCGCGGCGCTGCGGCGCGTGGAGGCGAAGAAGGACGGCCGCCAGGTCGAGCTGAACGCGGGCAAGCAGCGCTGGAGCTTCGTGGGCGAGCCGGACGAGCTGCGGCGGCTGATCGACCACCTCGGGCGCGCGGTCGGGAGCGATGCCTCGCGACCTTGATCGCGACGCGCGCGTGTAGGACACTCGCGCCACCAGCGAGCGGAGTGACCATGGCGCAGTGCCCGAATTGCTCGTCGTCGATCAGCGACCCGTCGAATCGGTTCTGCCCGAGCTGCGGCGCCATCCTGCCGCTCGCCGCCGCACCCGCCGCCGGACCGGCGCGACCGACGCCGCCGCCGCCACCGCTGCCGCCACCACCGCCGCCGCCGTCCGCTGGCGGACCCGCCGGCGGGTCAGGCGGGGGCTTCGGCGAAGGCCCATTCGGATCGCCCCCGGGCGGAGGCGAGCCGCCGCGATCCGGGACACCCTGGGACGACCGCGAGCGGCTCGGGCTCGGCACGGCGCTCGTCGAGACCACGCGCATGGTGCTGCTGACGCCGGCCGACTTCTTCAGGCGCATGCCGGTGAGCGGCGGCATCGGCGGGCCGTTCTTCTACGGCCTGCTGCTGGGCTACGTCGGGATCGTGATCGGCGCCTTCTACGACGCCGTGCTGCAGAGCGTGACGGGCAACGTGTCGCCCTTCGCCGCGATCGGCCGCGACGCCGATTTCGAGCGCGTGGCGGCGGCGCTGGCCGGCTGGACGGGCTTCTTCGTCCAGCTCGCCGTGGGCCCGATCTTCATGGCGATCGCGCTGTTCCTGGCCGCGGGCATCATGCACCTGTGCCTGATGCTGCTCGGCGGCGCCAAGAACGGGTTCGAGGCGACCTTCCGAGTCTGGGCGTTCGGCCAGGCCGCGGGCATCCTCGCCGTGGTGCCGTTCTGCGGGACGTTCCTGGGCGGGATCTATCGACTCGTGCTCGCGGTGATCGGTCTAGCCGAGGCGCACGCCATCAGCCGCGGGACGGCCGCGCTGGCGGTCGTCCTGCCGCTCGTCCTCGTGTGCTGCTGCTGCGGTGTCATCGCTGCCCTGATGGCAGGAAGCATCGCCTCGCTGGCTAACCTGGGGCACTGAGACTCATTCGAGATGGGCCCTCCGCTGCTTGTCGCGCCGACGTCGCCCGCCGCTCTCCCGGCGGAGCGGCCGCTCGTGCGGCTGTCGGTCCGGCGGGGCGACCCGATCGGGCTGATCTTCGCCGCGATCGGCGTGCTCGGGGCGCTCGCCGTGAAGCTCCTGGGCCTCTACCGCCTGCCGATCACGCTCTGCTACTTCAAGGGCTTCACCGGCATCCCGTGCTTCACCTGCGGCTCGACTCGCGCGGCCGCCCACCTCGCCGTTCTGGATTTCACCGGCGCCTTCGCGGTGAACCCGCTCGCGACAGGCGTCGCGCTGGCGCTGGCGGTCTGGGGCCTGGCCGAGCTCCTGCTGCTGCCCTGGAAGCTGGCGCTGCGGCTCGAGCTCGCGCCGGTGCTGCACCCGTGGCTGCGCTGGACGCTGGTGGTCCTCGGCGTCGCCAACTGGCTCTACCTGATCGCGACCGGCGCCTGAGCGATTACCGGCCCACTCGGACCGGCGGCCTATAATCCGAGCCGAATGACGCGCGCGTCGAAGCCCTTCGTCTCGGTCGTGGTCCCGCTCTACAACGAGGTCGAGAACGTCGCCGACCTCCACGCGGAGCTGACGGCCAGCCTCGCCTCGCTGGGGGGGCGCTACGAGCTCCTGCTCGTGGACGACGGCTCGCAGGACGGCACGCTCGAGCGGCTGCTGGCGATCGAGGCGCAGGACGAGCACGTGCGCGTGCTGCGGCTGCGCCGCAACTTCGGCCAGACGGCGGCGTTCTCCGCCGGCTTCGACCACGCCCGCGGCGACGTCGTCGTGACCTCCGACGGCGACCTGCAGAACGACCCGAAGGACATCCCGGCGCTCGTCGCGAAGCTCGGCGAGGGCTACGACATGGTCTGCGGCTGGCGGCTGAGGCGGCAGGACCCGCTGTCGAAGCGCGTGCCGTCGTTCTTCGCGAACCGGCTGATCTCGTGGGCGACCGGCGTCAAGCTGCACGACTACGGCTGCTCGCTGAAGGCGATGGACAGCCAGGTCGCGAAGGGTCTGCGGCTCTACGGCGAGATGCACCGCTTCATCCCGGCGGTGGCGTCGTGGATGGGCGTCACGGTCGCCGAGCTGCCGGTCCACCACCGGCCGCGCACGCGTGGGACGAGCAAGTACGGCATCGGCCGCACGCTGCGCGTGCTGCTCGACCTGTTCACGGTCAAGTTCCTGGGCGCCTACGGCACGCGGCCGGCGCACCTCTTCGGCCTGATGGGACTCGCTTCTGGCGGCGCCGGGCTCGCGATCCTGGCGTGGCTCAGCTTCGTCAAGCTGGCGCTGGGCGAGGCGATCGGCGGCCGGCCGCTGCTGCTGCTCGGCGCGCTGCTCTTCCTCACGGGCGTGATCCTGGTGAACTTCGGACTGCTGGGAGAGCTGCTGGTGCGCACCTACCACGAGAGCCAGGGCAAGCCCATCTACGTCGTGAAGGAGCTTCGCCCCGACGCCACAGAGGTGGAGCGCGAGCCCGCGCTGCGCGGGCGGTGAGCCGGGTCCTCTTCCTGACCGAGTCGTTCTTCCCCGTGCTCGGGGGCGGCGAGCAGCACATCCTGCGGCTGGCGCGGCGGCTGGCCGCGGCCGGGGACGCGGCGACCGTCGTGACGCGGCGGAGCGAGGCGGCCTGGCCGGCCGAGGAGGTCGTCGACGGCGTGCGCGTCGTGCGCGTGGCGCCCTCGGGGCCGGCGCGGAGCGGCAAGTACAAGATGCTGCCGAGCGCATTCGCGGCCACGCTGCGTGAGCTGCGGCGGCACGACGTGCTCGTCGTGCGGGGCACGCGCGTGCTGGGCCTGCCGGGCCTCCTGGCCGCGCGGCTGCGCTGCCGTCCGACGGTGGTGCAGGCCGAGATCAACGGCGAGCTGTCGGGGGAGGCCTACGCCTGGGGCACGCCGCTGCACGGCGGCCCCGGCGAGCGCGTCGTGCGCGCCGCGACCTGGCTGCGTAACCGGCTGTTGCTCGACGCCGACGCGTTCGTCGCGATGTCGCGTGAGATCGCGGCCGAGTTCGCCGCCGCCGGCGTCTCCCGAGAGAAGCTGGTGCTGCTGCCGCACGCAGTCGACCGCCGACGCTTCCGGCCCGCCAGCGATGATGAGCGTGCCGCCCTGCGGCAGCGTCTGGGGCTGCCCGCGTCCGCACTCGTCGTGATCTACACGGGCCGGCTCCTGCGCGGGAAGGGCCTGTCGGGACTGGTCGAGGCGTTCGCGCTGCTGCCGCCTCGGGCCCATCTCGCGCTCGTCGGCAGCGGCGCCGGGCAGGCGCTCTCGATCGAGGAGGCGCTGCGGGCGGACGTTCGCGCGCGCGGGCTCGACGCGCGCGTGACGTTCGCGGGCCACGTAGAGAACGTCGAGGACTGGCTGCGCGCGGCGGACGTCTTCGCCTTCCCGTCCGTGTACGAAGCGCTCGGCCTGTCGCTCGTCGAGGCGGCCGCCTGCGGCCTAGCCTGCGTCGGCTCGCGGACGGGCGGCATCGTCGACGTGATCGACGACCGGCAGTCCGGCCTGCTGGTGCCGCCGGGAGACACGCTGGCGCTCGCCGCTGCGCTCGAGGGGCTCGTCGAGGACGCCGAGCTGCGCCGACGGCTTGGGGGAGCGGCGGTCGAGGTGGTGCGCGCCCGCTTCGACGAGGAGCAGGCCGTGGAGCGGTATCGCGCGCTCTTCGGCGAGCTGGCCTCGAGGCGAGGGCGGATCGTCCCATGGTCGGCCGGCGTCAGCGCGAGGCGCGGATGAAGGTCGCGCTCACCGGAGGCACGGGATACACCGGCGGCCGCCTCGCGCGCCGCCTGCGCGCCGACGGCCACGAGCTGGTCGCTCTCGCACGGGCCGGAGCGCGGACCCAGGACCTCGCGGCCGTCGCGGAGATCGTCGCCGGCGATCTCGCCGATCGCGCGGCGATCGAGCGGCTGGTCGACGGGGCGGAGGCGGTGTTGCACGTGGCGGCCGTCTATCGCACGGCGGGCCACCCGGACTCCTACTACCGCGACATCAACGTCGGCGGCACCGAGCGCCTGCTGGAGGCGTCGGCCCGCGCCGGCGTTAGGCGTTTCGTGCACACCTCGACGGTCGGCGTTCACGGGGACGTGAAGCACCCGCCGGCCGGCGAGGACTCGCCGCTGGAGCCCGGCGACATCTACCAGCAGACGAAGGCCGAGGCCGAGCGGCTGGCGCTCGACTTCGGCGCGAAGCGCGGGTTGCCGGTGGCGGCGGTGCGCCCCGCCGCGATCTACGGGCCACGCGAGACGCGGTTGCTGAAGGTCTTCAGGGCCGTCGCGCGCGGCCGCTACGCCGTGGTCGGCGACGGGCGGCCGCACTACCACCTCGTCTGGGTGGACGATCTGATCGACGGCTTCCTGCTGGCGATGACGCGGCCCGAGGCCGTCGGTGAGGCGTTCCTGATCGCGGGCCCACGCTCGGTGAGCCAGGACGAGCTGGCGCGGCTGGTGGCCGCGGCGACCGGCGGCCGGCTGCTGCCGTTCCACCTGCCGGCCTGGCCGCTGCAGGCGGCGGGCGACCTGGTGGAGGCGATCTGCGTGCCCTTCGGGATCGAGCCACCGATCCACCGGCGGCGCGTGGACTTCTGGGTCAAGAACCGCTCGTTCTCCATCGAGAAGGCTCGGCGGCTGCTGGGCTACGCGCCCAAGGTGGACGTGGAGGAGGGGCTCGCGCGCTGCGTCGCCTCGTACCGCGAGGCGGGCTGGCTGTGAGCGAGCGGTCCGCGCGGCTGACGCTCGGTCTGGTCGTTTTCGCGCTCTTCGCCGTCGTCGGCCGACTCGACCTGCCCGCGCTCAGCAACGGCGGTTTCTGGAGCGACGGCTCCAGCTACACCTCGATGGCGCTGTCGCTCGCCGAGGACGGCGACCTGCGCTACGAGGCGCGCGACGTCTTGCGCATCCGCCGCGAGTTCAAGGACGGGCCGCAGGGGATCTTCCTGAAGCGCTCCTTCGGCGGATTCACCAGCGACGGCGTCGACGGCTTCCCGTGGTTCCGGCGCGTCGAGCAGAAGGAAGGCCGCGTCTACTTCGCGAAGGCCGCGGCATATCCCATCGCCGCGGCGCCGCTGGTCAAGCTGTTCGGCACGCGCGGGCTGCTGCTGACGAACGCGCTCTGGCTCGCCGTCGCGCTGGTCTTCGGCTACGTCGAGGCCCGGCGGCACGCGAGCCCCGGGCGGGCGCTCGCGCTGACGTTCGCCGTCTTCCTGGGCGGCATCACGCCGCTCTACCTGCTCTGGCCGCAGCCCGAGATCTTCAACGTCGGCGTCATCATGCTCGGGCTGTGGGCGTGGCGGACGGATCGGCCGTGGGTGTCGGCCGTGCTCTTCGGCATCGCGACCTATTCGAAGCCGACGCACGTGTTCCTGGCCCTGCCGCTCGGTGTCGCGCCGCTGCTGGTGCGCACGCTGCCGGACTTCTGGCGCGGGCTGCTCGTCTCGGTGAGGCGCGGCCTGGTGCTCGGCGTCGTGACGCTCTCGTTCTACGGCGCGAACATCCTGGTCACGGGCGAATGGAACTACCAGGGCGGCGAGCGCAAGACCTTCTACGGCCCCGTGTTTCCCTTCGAGGGGCCGGGCGTCAGCTTCGGCAACAGCGGCTTCTGGATGACCACCAACACCGTGGGCCCGCGCGTCGAGGGCGAGGAGCAGAAGCTCAGCCGCGGCGAGGTGGCCGTGACCGAAGGCGAGCTGCGCGCCGCCTTCGTGAGGAACCTCGGCTATTTCTGGTTCGGTCGCTACGGCGGCGCGCTGCTCTACTTCCCGGCCGTCGTGCTGGCCGCGCTGGCCTTCCTGCTGCGAGGTCCGCGCGCCCCCGCCGGCTGGTTCGCGCTCGCGTCGCTCGTGGCGTCCTGGCTCTTCTACATCCGGCTGATCCCGGCCAATTGGTACGGAGGCGGAGGCACGCTGGGCAACCGCTACTTCCTGAGCCTGGTTCCGCTTGCGATCTACATAGCGCCGCGAGGCCGCGAATGGGGGATCACGATCGGCGGCACGCTGCTCGCGATCGGGGCGCTGTGGCCGGTGGCCCTGTCTCCGATGCTCCACACGCTGCACCCCGGCTGGCACGCGAAGCGCGCGCCCTTCACGCTGCTGCCGGCCGAGCTGACGATGCTGAACGATCTCTCGTTCAACACGGAGGCCTGGCGCAAGAAGCAGAGCATCGGGGACACCGAGGGCGACGCGTGGCGTGGCTGGCCGGCGGATCCGAAGTCCTTTTGGCTGTACTTCCCGGACGACGGCAGTTGGGGGAAGGAGATCCTGCGCGCCGACCGCGCCGGCACCGAGCCGCTCGCTGGCGGACAGGACGGCGTCGGAGCCGCGCAGGCGGAGGGCATCGAAGGTTTCTGGCTGCGGGGCGCCGCCTCCGCGGAGATCATGCTGCGCGCGCTCGAGCCCGTGCGGAAGCTGACCCTCCGGCTGCACGGCGGGCCGCTGGGAGACAGCGTCGAGGCGAGGGTCGGAGGGGACAGCGTGCGCCTCGAGGTGCCACCGGGAGGCGTCGCCGAGCAGGTCTTCGAGCCGGGTCCGGGCTTCCTCTACTACGAGTCCTTCGTCCACGTGCTGCGCTTCCGCTCGACACGCGGAGCGGTCCTGCCCAGCGAGGCGCCGGGCGTCGATGGCCCCCGCAGCCGGGGAGCCTTCGTCGAGATCGCGCTCGAAGTGGACCGGCGGGCGCGCAAGTGAGGGTGCGGGCGTGAGCGGCACGAAGCGGACGCTCGGCCAGAAGCTGCTCCGAGTCCCCGAGCACGCGCGCGCCCTCGCCCTGCGGGCGCTGTCGGAAGGTCTCGGCGTCGAGATCTCGCTCGGCACGCCCGACCGCGAAGTGCTGGAGCGCAGGATCCTGCCCTGGCTCGCATCCGAGCCCTGGGTGAAGCGCGTGCTCTTCGTCGGCTGCGACTGGTACACGCGGCCCTACGCCCGCCGCTTCGCCGGCAAGGAGTACTGGACGATCGAGACGGATCCGGCGCGGGCCCGCTACGGTGCGCCGGGGCGGCACCTGATCGGTCCCCTGCAGCAGTTGCGCGCGCACTTCGAGCCGGCCGCGCTCGAGGCGATCGTGTGCAACGGCGTGCTGGGCTGGGGGCTCGACGATCGCGAGCAGGCCGAGATCGCGTTCGAGGCCTGCGTCGAGTGCCTCGCACCCGGCGGCGTGCTGGTTCTCGGCATCAACGACGTGCCGGAGAAGCGCGTCTACCCGCTCTCGGAGAGCCGCCCGCTCGCGCGCCTCGCGCCGTTCGTCTTTCCGCCCCTCGGGACCGCCAGCCACCTCGTCCCGACGCCCAACCGCCACACGTTTCTGTTCTTCCGGAAAGCCGAGTAGCGAGAAGCACTCAGGCTCAGACGCCCGTCCTGCGTCATCGACCCCCACCCCTATCCCCTCCCCACATACGGGGGAGGGGAAATCACTCGCGTGTCGCGCCGCGACCTGACGGGGCGTCGCGACCCGCTGCGTCTGGGTGCGGCGCTGGGCCTGCGTCATCGACCCCCCACCCCTATCCCCTCCCCACATACGGGGGAGGGGGAATCACTCGCGGGTCGCGCCGCGACCTGACGGGGCGTCGCGACCCGCTGCGTCTGCGAGCGGCACTGGGCCAGCGCTGTCGACCCCCACCCCTATACCGCACCGCCCAGCGCAAGGAGGCGACGTACGAGGCTGTGGGCCAGGTCCTTCTCCTTCTGGTCCCAGACGCCAAGCGCGAACGTCGCCACGACCCAGGTGAGGCTGGCGAGAGCGGAGGCGGGGAACAGGCCGAGGCCGCGGGTGAGCCAGAGGACCGCGGCGAACGCGGCGGCGGCCGCGAGCGGGCGAACGCTGAGGCGCAGCCAGGAGATGCGATAGCCGTAGGCGAAGAGGGCGATCGCGCCGAGAACGAAGTAGGTCCCCTCCGTGGCGAGCGTGGCCCAGGCCGCCCCCTCGAAGCCGTAGTGGGGGATCCAGAGCAGGTTCAGGCCGACGTTCAGCGCGAGCGCCGCCGTCGAGACGACCACGATCGTGCGCCAGCGATCGATGCAGGCCAGCGCCGTCTCGCCGAAGTTCGACAGGAACATGAAGACGGCCGCGGGGAGCAGGAGGCGCGAGGCAGCGGCGCTCGGGCCGTACTCCGGGCCGAACACGAACAGCACGAACGGCTCGGACATCAGCAGGCCGAAGAGGGCGATCGGCAGACCCACGAGCAGCAGGTACTTGGATCCGCGCCCATAGAGGGCCGCGATGGTGCCGGGCGAGGCCGGGTGCAGGGCGGCCATCGTCGGGATCAGCGCGTAGCCCAGGACCCGCGGCACGAGCGTCAGGCCCTCGAGCACCCGAACCGGCGCGCCGTAGTAGCCGACCTCGGCCGCGCCGCGCATCCGCTCGAGCATCACCTGGTCCACCTGGAAGAACATCAGGATGGCGGCGCCCGCGTAGGCGTAGGGCAGGCCCCTGCGCAGCAGCTCCCACCACAGCGCGCCGTCGCAGGCGGGCTCCACGGCCAGCACGCGCGCGCGCACCCAGAGCGCGAGGCCCGCGGTATCGACGACGCGCACGAGCGCGAAGACCAGGACGAAGCCGACCACGCCGTAACCGCCGCGCAGGGCCGCGATGCCGAGCACCAGGATCGCGACCCGCTCCGCCGCCAGCGAGACGGCCTCTGCGCCGAAGCGCTCGAAGCTCTTCAGCAGCCAGCGCAGGGTGGACTTGACCGCCTTCAGCACGAGGTCGAGCGACAGCAGCAGCACGGCCGTCCACGTGACGCCCTCGAAGAGCACGCGGCCCAGCGAGAGGCAGAGCGCGAGCGTCAGCAGCGAGAGCACCGCCTGGAAGCCGAGCAGGTTCGAGACGAGGCGCAGGGCTTGCGAGCGGTCGCGGCTGATCGCCAGCGTGGAGGCGTAGGACATGCCGAGATCCGGCAGCATGCGGAAGAGCCCGACGTAGGCGAAGGCCGCGCTGTACTGGCCGAAGGCCAGCGGCGCCAGCCAGCGGGCGGCCAGGAAGCCGAGCAGGAACAGCAGCAGGTTCGAGCCTTCGCCGACCGCCGAGAAGATGGTGTTGCGGGCGAGGCGCGAGGCCGAAGGCGCGCCGGGAGCGGCTGGCTGTTCGGCCTGCGTCAGGCGCCCTGCTCCTTGCGGAGCAGGGCGTCGAGGCCGCGGCTGATCTTCAGGCAGCGCGCGGCGGCGTCGGAGTCGAGCAGCTTCTGGCGCGCGCTGGCGGTGATCGGCAGGTGCTGGCAGGCCATGTTGACCCAGCCCATCGGCTCCTTCGAGCGTCGCTGCGCGTCGAGGAAGGCGCGCAGGTCGGGGTGCGCGTGCATGTAACGCGCGAGCGCCTCGACGGCGCCGCCCCACTCGTCGCCGCCGTCGCCTTCCTCGAGCAGCTCGATCTCGGCGGCCAGCGTGTCGCCGCCGAGCAGGGTGATCACGCGCGCCCGGCTCATGCCGTCGAGCTCGACGCGCTGCGAGCCGTCCGTGTTCTGCGAGGTCTCGGCGAGCTGGGCCAGCGTGCCGACCAGGTGCAGGTCGCGCGAGGCCTCGGCCTGATCGCGCTGGGCGAGCGCCAGCAGGCGTCCGCCGGTGCGGCCGGCGACCTCGATCGCCTTCAGGGCGCCCGGGCGCGAGAGCGTCACCGTCAGCGAAGCCTCGGGGAACAGGCAGACGTCGCGCAGCGGAAGCACCGGCAGCAGCAGGTTGCCGAGCGCGGGGTCCAGGGGATCCAAGCGGCTCGATCGTACTACGGGCGGCCCGGGCGCCGCGGGCGGCCCAGGCGGCGCGACCATTTCTCGCGCAGGATCTCGGTCAGCGGGACGCGGTCCTTGCCCGGCAGCGAGAGCAGCCAGTCCTCGCCGATGCGGGCGATCCTGAACGGATCGCCGCCCGGCAGGCTGATCGGCACGCCCGCCACCTTGCCGCAGAAGGCTGCGCGATGGCCGGTCTCGCGCGCGACACGCAGCGTGGTGGGGCCGGCGACGTGCCAGGGATAGCAGACGTGCAGGACCGGCCTGCCCGTCTGCTCCTCGATCAGGCGGCGAGCGTCCGAAAGCTCGCGCCGGATCGCGGCCTCGCGCTCCTCGGGGGTCTCGTAGCGGCCCGGGATCGGACGTCCGTCGAGCAGGCGCCGGAGCTGCTGGCGCCAGTCCTCGCGCAGGAAGAAGCCGGGGCCGCCCTGGCTGGCCACCCGCTGCACGCAGGCCTCGCGGACCTTCGGGTCCTCGTAGAAGCGCAGGGCCTCCGAGAGCCGCGGCTCCGAGCGCAGCAGCGGCGTTCCGAGCGCGACCTCCTGGGGATCGAGGTCGCGGCCGGCCTGATGAATGCGCGGCGCGTCGAGCGCCGCGTAGCCAGTCTGCAGCTCCGGCGTCATGAAGCCCGCCACCGAAGGGCCGGTGTGGATCCGCGCGTGCGAGAGCGAGTGCGACTGGAACTCGAACAGACCCGAGGCCGCGAGCAGGCGCACCTCCTCCCACGACAGGAAGCCCTCGTTCGCGGGAGGCGCCGTCAGCGCGCGCCAGTCGTCGCCGAGCGGCCGTGCCGGCTCGTTGCCGATGCGGCTCGGCACCAGGAAGACCACGGCCTTCATGCCGTGGCGCTTCAGCAGCGGGTAGGCCACAGAGTAGACGCTGGCGCGGCCGTCGTCGAGCGTCAGCAGCACGGCCCGCTCGGGGGCCGTGCGCGCGTTCGTCAGGACCTGGAAGTACTCCTCGACCGACAGCGTGACGTAGCCGTTGTCGGCCAGATGGCGCAGCTTGCGCGCGAAGGGCTCGGGCTCGATCGAGTGGAAGACGAAGACCGGCACCTGGCCCCGGCGGAGCGTGCCGCCGGTGACGAAATCGGGGTAGCGCCCCAGCAGCAGGTCGCGCGGGACCTCGATCGCCCGGAGCAGCCGCTTCATGCCGCCCTGCCCGCCATCAGCTCATCGTAGAGCGCTTCCATGCGCCGCACGCACTCGGCGACGTCGTAGCGCTTCGAGTCCTCGCGCGACGCGGCGGCCAGCCGCGCCCGCAGCGCGCCGTCCTGGAGCACGCGCAGCAGCGCCTCGGCGAGGCCCGAGGAGTCGCGCACGGTCACGAGCAGGCCGTTGCGGCCGTCCTCGATCACCTCGCGACAGCCGTCGACGGCGGTCGAGACGATCGGTTTGCCGGCCGCCATCGCCTCGAACAGCGTGAGCGGCGTGCCCTCGTAGTTCGACGAGATCGCGAAGACGTCGACGGCGCCGAGCAGGTCGGGCACGTCGGCGCGGTGGCCGGCGAAGACGACGCGCTCGGCGATGCCCAGCGCCGCCGCTTGCGCGCGCAGCGGCTGCATCAGGTCGCCGTCGCCGGCGATCAGCAGGCGCGCGTCGGCGCGCGCGAACAGGCTGCGAGCCGCGTCGAGCAGGTAGCGATGGCCCTTCTGCTCGTTCAGGCGGCCGATGCTGCCGATCACCAGGACGTCGTCGGGCAGTCCCAGCTCGCGGCGCACGCGCAAGGCGCGCTCGCGGGGCACCGGCGCGAACTCCTCGAGCGGCGCGCCGTTCCAGATCAAGCGCACCTTCCCGGCCGGCAGGTGGCGCTGGCGCACCAGGAAGTCGCGGGTCGAGCCGCTGACGGCGATGGCGGCGTCGGTGAAGCGGGCCAGCACGCGGTCGGCGAGCGCTTGGTACGGCGGCAGGCGCGGGTCGGCGAAGTGCTCGTGCAGCACCAGCTTCGCACCCGTCGCGCGCGCCGCCAGCCGGCCGAAGTCGGCGGCCGCGTAGCCGTGGACGTGCAGCACGTCGATGCGCCGCTCGCGCACGAGGCGCGCGATGTCGGTGACGGCGCGCGGGTCGAACTTCGAGCGGCCGAGATGGGTCACCCGGATGCCCTGCGACTCGAGCAGGCGCGAGGCGGGCTCGGGTCGCTTGAGGCCGACGAGGCCCACTTCGAAGCGGGGCGAGTGGCGCGGGAACCACCAGGAGAAGAGGCGGGTGACGCCGTGGATGCTGGAGCCGGAGACGCCGAACTTGTCGCAGACGTGCAGGACGCGGACAGGCACGTATCGGCCCCGGCTAGGCGGCGTCGGCCGTGACGGCCGCCTCGCCGCGCGCCAGCCAGACGAGCGCGCCCGACAGCGACAGCAGCACGATCAGGCCGGCGCCGACGATGCTGAAGGCGAGCGCGTTGTCGCTCGGCAGGCCGATCTGGCGGAAGTAGACGATGAACAGGCTCTCGCGGATGCCCCAGCCGTTGAAGGAGATCGGCACCGCCTGCACCAGCGTGCACAGCGGCACCATCACGAAGCAGATCGAGAGCGGCAGCGGGATCGAGAGCGCGTGCGCGATCGCGTAGTAGTACCAGACGACCAGCGCCTGCAGCGCGACGCTGGCGCCGAAGGCGACCCAGACGTGGCCCACGCGCTCGCGGTAGACGTGGACGGCGGCCTGCACCACCAGGAAGCGGTCGCGCGCCCAGCCGACGCGGTCGAGGCGCGAGAAGCGCATGGCGGCGCGGGCGATGCCCGGGCGGAAGAAGACGAAAGCGAGCCCGCCGAAGATCGGGCCGAGCGCCAACACCACGGTGTCGGCCCCGGCCAGCGCGCGGCCCTCGTCGCTGCCGGCGAAGTAGGCGATCGCGGCCAGCACGTAGAGCGCGCTGAAGCCCAGGATGCGGTCGATCGCCACCACGGCGAGCGAGGTGGTGGTCGAGCCCGTCAGGCGGGAGCTGTCGCGCACGCGGATGACGTCGCCGCCGATGTTGCTGGGCAGGAAGTTGTTGAAGAAGGTCGCGACCAGGTAGGAGGCCGAGAGCGGACGCATGCGCGCCCGGAAGCCCTGCGCTTCGAGCAGCAGGCGCCAGCGCCAGGTGGCGATGCCGAGCATCACCAGGTAGAGCACCACGGCGGCCGCCAGCAGCAGCAGGTCGCCGCGCCCGATCCGCTGCCTCAGGGCTTCGAGGTCGGTGTTGGCGAACAGGTACACGAGGAGGCCGATGCTGACGGCGATCTTGAGGGCGACGAGGGCAGTCCGCTTCAAAGAAGTGCCTATGTTACAGTGGCTTGCGCGATATGGCCAAACCGCCGGTCCGCGCGGACCGGCGCCTTCGAGCGCGCGGGAGGGGCGTCTTTGGTCGAGCAGCCGGAGGCGGGAGGGGCGCGGCAGCAGGTCGCGATCCAGGAGGCTCTGTCCCGCACCGACCGCTCGGCCCTCCAGAAGTACCAGGACCTCGTGGTCGGCTCCCGCTCGCTCTGGCGCCTCGTCCTGTTCGAGCTGGTGGCGCTGCTGTCGTCGTGGGTGCCGGGCGCCGTCGGCCTGGTCCTGCGCAAGCTGCTGTATCCGTCGCTGCTGGGCGCCTGCGGGCGCAACGTCAGCTTCGGACAAGGCGTCGTGCTGCGCCACCCGCACAAGATCCGGATCGGCGACGACGTCGTGATCGACGACCTGGTGCTGCTGGACGCGAAGGGCGAGCACAACCGCGGCATCGAGATCGGCAACGGCGTCTTCCTCGGCCGGGGCACGATCCTGTCGTGCAAGGACGGCGACATCACGCTCGCCGACCACGTGAACCTCGGCTTCCACTGCGAGATCTTCTCGGGGTCGTCGGTCAGCGTCGGCCGCCACGGGCTGTTCGCGGCCTACGTCTATCTCGTGGGCGGGGGCCACGACTTCGAGCGCGCCGAGGTCCCGGTGCTCGAGCAGGGGCGCTCCTCGCGCGGCATAGCGCTCGGCGACAACGTGTGGCTGGGCACGGGCGCCAAGGTGCTCGACGGCGTGCGCATCGGGGGCAACGTCGTCGTGGGCGCCAACGCCGTGGTGAACGCGGACCTGCCCGACGGTGTGGTCGCCGCGGGCCTGCCGGCGCGCGTGATCCGGCGGAGGGACGAGGCGCCCTCGGCGTGACGCGGCGCGGGGCGTTCCTGACGCTGTTCGCCGCTGGGCTGGCGCTGCGGCTCGCGTGGCTCGGCAACTGGGGCACCTTCGACACCGAGGTGCAGAAGGCCTGGAGCTGGCGCGCGGCGACGGGCGGTGTCGCCTCGATCTACGGCCCGACCGACGCAGAGCTCGCCGCGGCCGGGCGAGAGCGGGGCATGGGAGTCGTCGAGGCGCTATTCCGACTGCCGGTGCCGCCCCACCGCTTCGAGTGGGGCACCGCCACCTACTCCGTCGACTATCCGGCAGGCAGCGTGCTCGGACTCGCGGCGGCGGGCACGCTCTATCGCCTCGTCGATCCAGAGCTGTCGAACGGGCGTGGCTTCAATGTGGCGATCAACTCGGCGCCGCTGCTCGCCAGCCTGGCGATCGCCCTCGTGCTGTTCCGCTCCGCCCCCGACGCGGCCCTGGGCGGCCGCCGCGCGCTCGCCTTCTGGCTGAATCCGGCAATGCTGCTCGCCGCGCCGGCCCTGGGGTACCAGGACCCGATCTTCGGCGCGCTCGCTCTCGGTGCGGTGGTCGCCCTGTGCGAGGGCAGGCACGGGTTCGCGACGGCGTTGGTCGTCGCCGCCGGACTCGTCAAGCCCCAGGGCGCGCTGCTGCTGCCGGCGCTCGCTGGGGTGCTTCTGCGCGACGCAGGCCCAAGGGGCCTGCGCCGCGCGGCCGCCGCGGGACTCGCGACCGCCGCGGTCCTGCTCGCGCCCTGGTGGACGCGGGGCCAGCTCTGGTCGGCGCTCGACGGCTGCCGCCGCCCGCTCTTCCAGACGACCCTGGCGCCGCTCGGTCTCAACCCGTGGTGGATCGCAGGCTGGCTGATGGATCTGACGCGGCGCGACGAGCCGGGCCTGCCCCTCGCCCGCATCGTGCAGATCCCGGAGTTCACGGCCTGGGCGGGTTTCGACCCGCGCCTGCCCGCGCGTGCCCTGCTGCTGGCAGTCGCCGTCGGCATCGTGCTCTACCTCTGGACGAGGCGCGGCCAGGTCGTGGCGATCCCGATTTCCGTCGCGCTGGCGGTCCACTCCTACGCGCTTTTCGGGACGAGCGTTCACGAGAACCACACGCTGCTCGCGCTGTGCGTGCTTCCGCTGACGCTCGGCCAGTGGCGGCCAGCACCCTACGCGCTCGCGGCCAGCTCGGGCTTCGCGTTCGTCAGCCTCTTCCTGGCGGCGGGGTTCGGGCGCCGCGTCACGCGGCTCGCGACGATCGCGCAGTTGCGCGGCGCGACCGGCCTGGACGCCAGCCTGATCGTGGCCGCCTTGCACGTCGCCCTCGTCCTGGGACTCTGGGTCTGCGCCCTCCGCCGAGACTCCCCAGCAGCGGAGGCGGCCGCGTGAGGGTGCTGGTCGTCACTTCGGGCGCGCTCTTCGTCCGCGGCGGGCACCTGGTGATCGCCGAGGAGACCTGTGCCGCGGTTCGGCGCGCGGGCCACGAGGCCGAGGTGCTCATCACGCCGCAGAACCGCTTCGGCCGCCAGCTCTCGGCCTACGCGGCGACCTGGCTCACCGACGTCGGCCTGACGGCCGACGGGCGGCCCGTCGACCAGGTGATCTCGTTCCGCTTCCCCTCGTACGCGGTGCGCCACCAGAAGCACGTGTGCTGGCTCAACCACCGCATGCGCGAGTACTACGATCTGTGGGAGCGCTTCACGCGCGGGCTCGGACGCAGGGGCCGGCTGAAGGAAGGCGTGCGGCGGCGGCTGTACCACGCGCTCGACGGCTACCTGCTGCGGCGCAACGTCACGCGTCTCGTCGCGCAGTCCAGGACGATCCAGGCGCGGCTGCGGCGCTTCGGCGACATCCGGAGCGAGCTGCTTCACCCGCCGGCGCCGGAGCGGCCGTACCGGACGGAGGGGTATGGCGACTACGTCTTCGCGGTGTCGCGGCTGCATCCGCTGAAGCGCCTCGACCTGCTCGTCGAGGCCGCCGCGCGGATGAGCGAGCCCTTCGCGATCAAGATCGCCGGCTCGGGCGAGCAGGAGGCCGAGCTGCGCGCCCGCATCCGCGCGCTCGGCCTCGAGAGCCGCGTCGAGCTGCTGGGGCCGATCGACGACGCGCAGCTCGTGGAGCACTACGCGCGCTGCCGCGCGGTCTACTTCGCCCCACAGAACGAAGACTACGGGTTCGTCACGCTCGAGGCCTTCCGCTCGGGCAAGGCCGTGGTGACCGCGACCGACAGCGGCGGCCCGCCGGAGCTGGTCGCCGACGGCGCGAACGGCTTCGTCACGGCCCCGACTCCCGAGGGCGTGGCGGTCGCCCTCGACGTCCTCGCTGGCAACCGTGCGACCGCGGAGCGCCTCGGCCAGCAGGGCCTGCGCGACTCGACGGCGCACACGTGGGACCGCGCCGTGCGCGAGCTGCTTCGGTAGCTTCGAGCGGCTTGCTCGCGACCCCGGTCGCACCGGGCGGCGTGGTAGCATCCTCCATCCTTGATCAACGTCCAGCGGTCGCCGGCGCGCTCGCGCGCGGCAACCTCCCTCGCTGGCAGGAGCTCGAGCAGGCATCGGTTGAACCTGTTGATCCTCGGCCTCTGGCTCTGAGCTCCCAGCCATGACCCTCTCACCGGGAGCGCGCATCGGACCTTACGAGATCGCCGCTGCCATCGGAGCCGGCGGCATGGGCGAGGTCTTCCGCGCGCGCGACACGAACCTGGGGCGCGAGGTGGCGATCAAGGCGCTGCCCGCCGGGTTCGCGCAGGACGCCGAGCGTCTCGCGCGATTCCGCCGCGAGGCCCAGCTGCTCGCGTCCTTGAATCACCCCAACGTCGCCGCGATCTACGGGCTCGAGGAGTCTTCGGCGGGTGGCGGGGAGAATCGCGAGACCTTCCTGGCGATGGAGCTGGTGGAGGGCGAGGACCTCGCCGAGCGGCTGAAGCGGGGTGCCCTTCCGGTCGACGAGGCGCTGGCGCTCGCGAAGCAGATCGCGGAGGCGCTCGAGGAGGCGCACGAGAAGGGCATCGTCCACCGCGACTTGAAGCCGGCGAACGTGAAGGTGACGCCGGACGGCAAGGTGAAGGTGCTCGACTTCGGCCTGGCCAAGGCGTACGCAGGAGAAGCGGCGACGTCGGCGCCGGAGCTGTCGCAATCACCGACGCTGGCGCACGCGGGGACGCAGGCGGGAGTCATCCTGGGCACCGCCGCTTACATGTCGCCGGAGCAGGCGCGCGGAAAGACCGTCGACAAGCGCGCCGACATCTGGGCCTTCGGCGTGGTGCTCTGCGAGATGCTCAGCGGCCGGCGGCTCTTCGATGGCGAGACGGTGAGCGACGTCCTGGCGGCGGTGCTGAAGACGGAACCGGACTGGTCCGAGCTGCCAGCCGCAACCCCGGCGGCCATTCGGCAGTTGCTGCGCCGGTGCCTCGAGCGCAATCCGAGGAACCGGCTCCACGACATGGCGGATGCCCGCATCGTGCTCGAGGAAGCCCTTGCGGGCGGGCGCGACGAGGGCGCCGGCGCCGTGGTGGAAGCGACGACGAGGGCGGGCCGCACCCGAGTCGTCGGCTGGAGCCTAGGCGTCGCGGGCGCACTTGCGCTCGGTCTCGTCGCCGGCTGGTTTCTCGGCGGGCGGGGAGCGCGGCGTGAGAGCGAGCTGCGTTTCCCGCTGGCGCTTCCGGCGGGCTGGAAGCTCGCCGAGGTCGACACGCCGGTGATCGCGATCTCGCGCGACGGACGGCGGCGCGCGGTCGCGGCGGTGGACAAGGACGGGCGGGAGGCGCTGCTCGTCGCCGAGACGGGCGGCGTCGAGTGGAAGCCGCTGCCTGGGACACTCGCCGCGCGGGCCCCGTTCTTCTCGCCGGACGGCGCCTGGATCGGCTACTTCGGCGACGGCGGCCTCCAACGAGTGGCCGTCGCCGGGGGACCGCCGGTCGTCGTGGTCGCGACGGGCAGCCAGATTCGAGGTGCCGTCTGGCTGGCAGACGGCTCGATCGTCTACTCGCCGGACGCCGACACCCCCCTGCTCCGCGTCCGCGAGGGCGGAGGAGAGCCGCAGAAGCTGACGACGCTCCGAAAGGACCTTCGCGAGCGCACCCACCGCTGGCCCGACGCGCTGCCCGACGGGAGCGCCGTGCTGTTCACGTCGGACTCCGTGGAGACGACCGAGTTCTACGACGACGCGGTCATCGAGGCCGTCGTCGTGGCCACGGGCGAGCGGAAGACGGTCGTGCGGGGCTCGAGCCAGGCGCGCTACCTCGATCCGGGCGTTCTCGTCTTCGCGCGCGGCGGCTCGCTGTTCGCCACACAGCTCGATCCACGCTCGCTCGAGGTGCGGGGCTTGCCCGTGCCCGTGCTGGAGGGCGTGGCCACCACCGTGGCGAGCGGCACCGTCCAGTTCGCGCTGTCGAACGCCGGCGACCTGCTCTGGGTGCCGGGAGACGTCTCCGGCTCCTCCGGCGGACGCCCGGTCTGGATCGGTCGCGACGGCGCCCGCAGCGCGCCGCTCGTCTCCGAAGGAACGTACACGCAGCTCGACCTCGCTCCCGACGGGCGGCGCCTCGCGGTGGTGACGAGCGAGGGCGGGAAGACCGACGCCTGGGTCGTCGACCTGGAGACGGGGGCCCGCTCGCGGCTCACGTTCGACGGCGACGTCAGCGATCCGACCTGGACCCCGGACGGGAAGCGGCTGACCTACGCTCGCGCAGCCGCGGCCGCCGGCGGCAACACCGACCTCTACTGGAAGCCCGCCGACGGGAGCGGGAGCGCCGAGGCACTCGTGGGCGGCCCGGAGACGGTGTTCGCGGGATCGATGTCGCCCGACGGACGAAGCCTGATCTACGACCTCGTGGGCCCTCACAGCCTCGGCAACGATCTCTGGATCCTGCCTCTCGACGGCGAGCGGCAGGCGCGACTGTTCCTCGCGACCCCGGCGCCGGAGTTCGGCGCGCGGATCTCTCCGGACGGCCGCTTCGTCGCCTATGTGGCGAGCGAGACCGGGCGCAACGACGTCTTCGTCCGCCCGTTTCCAGCCGGCCCCGGCCTATGGCAGATCTCGAGACGGGGCGGCATCGAGCCGAACTGGTCGCGCGACGGCCGGGAGCTGTACTTCCGCGATCGCGGCACGCTGTACCGCGTCGCTGTCGACACGCGCGGCTCGTTCTCGGCCGGCAGCCCCGAACGCGTCGCCGTCGGCTTCCGCCCGGGAGACAACGCGCGCACCTACTCGCCCGCAGCGGACGGATCGCGCTTCGTGGCGCTGCCGGGCTGGGAGGTCTCGAGCGAGTCGAGCCAGGTCAATCTCGCGCTCGGCTGGCGCCGCGACGTCCGGCGACGCCTGTCGCTCGAGCCATGACGGCGGCCGGCAGGCAGCGGATCGGCATGATCGGCCCGCGCATCGACCAGGAAGGCACGCGCCCGGCTTCGGGCGCGGGCGAGCGCTAGCGGCCCGCGATCCAGTCCCAGAGCTCGCCGCCGCGCACGAGGATCTCGGGGAGGTCCTCGCGAGCGAGGTAGCGCTGATCGACGAGCTTCAGCGACTCGGCGGTGAAGCGGCCGAGGTACTCGTCGCGGGACGAGTAGCGCGCCGCGACCGCTTCCTTCGTGAACGGCAGGATCGAGCCGACGAAGCTCGCGCGGTAGGCCGGAAAGCCGGTGGCGGGATCGCGGAGGTTCCAGGGAGTGAACGCCGCGAGCGGAGCGGCGAGGAACGGCATCCGGACGCCCCCGAGCTCGTTGCCGTCCGCGTCGACCCGCGGCACCAGCACCGCGTAGCTGCCGAGCACGCGCGGCGGCTCGCTGTCGGCGACGACCCGGAACGGCGCGTACGCGAAGGCCGGGGCGTTCGGCACCGCCTCGGCGCGGACGAGCGTGCCGTCCGCGATCCTCGGGTAACGGCTGGGAGGGGGCTCGCTCGCCTGCTTGACCCACGCGTCGAGGGCATCGACGAGCGCATGGGTGAGCGGCCAGTAATCGAGGAAGTTGCGCAACTGCCGGGCGTTCTGCGGGCGCTGCGGCGGGAAGGCCCCGCCGACGTGCCCGTGCCCGCTCAGCACGTAGAGCCGCGTGGTCGGAGGCAGCTCCACGTCGGCCTTCGCGTCGGGGGTCGTGTGGATCAGCGACCCGCCGCGCGACCAGTACTCGTATCCCGTGTTCATGTAGAAGATCTTGGGGACCACGCTCTGCGCGACGGCGCGATCGAGCAGGCCCGCGGTCTGCCCGCTCGCCGGGTCTGTGGTGGGGAGGTCCGTGAAGGGAAAGACGTCGACGGGGTAGAACGCGGGAACCAGGGGCTGCGCGTCGCGCGAGGGTTGCGCGAAGCGGTGGTTGAAGTTGCCGCGGCCCGCGCCGGCGACGTGCACGAGCATCGCGTCGAACACCTGTCGTCCTTCCTCGTCGGCATTGAAGCCCTCGTAGAGGAAGTGGCGCAGGAACCGGCCGCTCTGGGAAATGCCGAACCCGTACGCCGTCTTCACCGGAGCCAGCGCGCCCGCGTCGTGCTTGAGATGCGAAACGAAGTCGCGCACCGCCGCGAAGCCGGTCCCGACGAGCGCCGGGTCCGCGGCCGCGTAGACGAGCTCGTAGATCCGGCCCGGGAGGAAGCCGCCGTCGAGCGCGATCGTGGTGTCGCTCGCGAAGCGCCAGCGGCTTCGCGGGATCGTGCGTCGAGGGGCCGTCACGTCGTCGCGCTCGCTCAGCACGTTCGCCCGGCCGTCACGATCGGCGACCGGGTAGCCGGTTCCTCCGAGCGTCCCCTGGATCACGTGCCCGATCGGGTGCTCGAGGGTCTTCACGTCGACGATGAAGTCGGAACGCACCAGGCCGCGAACGCCGCGGGCCGCGGGAGGATGCAGGCGCAGGCGCCCCGGTTCCTGGCGCACGTCGAACTGCCATCCGAGCCAGGCGAGCGTGTAGCCGCGCCGGAACAGGAAGTCGTCCCGCGCGGGATCCGCGCTGCGCCCCAGGCCGCCGCGGTTGGGGATCTCGAGGTACAGCGTGTCGTTGCCGCCGCACTTCGGCCGCAGCAGCACCAGATCGGCCGCGAACTGGGTGCTGTCGGCCCGCTCGAGGTCCGCGATGGCGCGATTGCGAGGGTTCGCGGGGTCGAGCGAGAAGTGGACCTTGGCGTCGATTCGCTCATAGCCGAATGCGATGTCCGTGCGCGACGCGACGTCGACGCGGACGACGCCCGCCGAGGCGGGGAGCGAGACGAGCAGGCAGAGCGCGATCGGACGGAACATGGCCGGGACCTCCGCGCGGAGTGTCGCACGGGGAGCGCGCCGGGACGCCAGGCTCCCGGCCGGCATCGCGAGCGGCCGGCTCCGGCCCGCGTGCCGCTGCTACACTCCCGCACTCATGAACCAGTTGGTCGGGACGCGGATCGGTCCCTACGGGATCACCGCGGCGCTCGGCGCCGGCGGGATGGGCGAGGTCTACCGCGCCACCGACCCGAAGCTCGAGCGGGACGTCGCGATCAAGGTACTGCCCGCGGTCTTCGCCGCCGACGCCCAGCGCCTCGCCCGCTTCGAGCGTGAAGCGAAACTGCTCGCCTCGCTGAATCACCCGAACGTCGCGCACGTCTACGGCTTCGAGAGCGCGACGCTGCCCGGCGGGGCGGTCGTCCACTTCCTGGCGATGGAGCTGGTGGAAGGCGAGGACCTCGCGGAGCGGCTGAAGCGCGGGGCGATCCCGATCGACGAGGCGCTCGAGATCGCGAAGCAGATCGCGGAGGCGCTCGAGGAGGCGCACGAGCACGGCATCGTCCACCGGGACCTGAAGCCGGCGAACGTGAAGCTGACGCCGGACGCCAAGGTCAAGGTCCTCGACTTCGGCCTCGCCAAGGCCTACGCGGGCGACGGCGCCGGTGCATCGGGGCCCGACCTCTCGCAGTCACCGACGATGGCCCATGCCGGCACGCAGGCGGGCGTGATTCTCGGGACCGCCGCCTACATGAGCCCGGAGCAGGCCCGCGGCAAGGCGGTCGACAAGCGTGCCGACGTCTGGTCCTTCGGCGTCGTGCTCTACGAGATGCTGACGGGCGCGCGCCTCTTCGCGGGCGAGACGGTGAGCGACGTGCTGGCCAGCGTTCTGAAGCAGGAGGTCGACTGGGGCGCCTTGCCTCCGGGCGTGCCGGCCGGCCTGCGACGCCTGCTCGCCCGCTGCCTGGAGCGCAACGCGCGCCATCGCCTTCACGACATCGCCGACGCCCGGATCCTGCTCGACGAGCTCGGTACGGGCGGCGTGGACGAGGCCGTCGCGGCGAGCGGCGGGTCGCCCCGGGCCGCGCGTGGGGCTTCGCGTCGTTGGTTTGCGGCCCTCGTGGTGGCGACCGCCGGTGCGGGCCTGGCCGGGTACCTCGCGAACAGGAGCGGCGCGACGGCCACCGCGTCGATGCAGCTCTCGATCCAGCTCTCGGCGAACCAGGACCTGGGGGCCTCCGGGAACGCGCTGCTCACGTTCTCGCCGGATGGCCGCAGCCTGGTCTTCGGCGGGCGAGAGAAGGGAAAGCAGAGCCTCTTCCGGCGCGAGCTGGGGGGGCGCGAGGCGGTGCCGATCCCAGGGACGGAAGGGGGTGAGAGCCCATTCTTCTCGCCCGACGGGCGATGGCTCGGCTTCGTCGTCGAGAGCCAGCTCAGCAAGATCGCCATCGAGGGTGGGCGGCCGTTCGCGCTCGCGGAGGCGCGCGGCGCCGGCGGCAGCGCCTGGCTCGCCGACGGCACGATCATCTACGCGCCGATCTATTCGGCGGGGCTCTACCGCGTGTCTGCCGACGGGGGCTCGCCGGAGCAGCTCACGAAGCCCGATCACGCGGGCGGGGAGCTGGGGCACTGGTGGCCCGAGCCGCTTCCGGGGGGCCGGCTGGTGGTGTTCACGGCCTTCCGGACGCCGGTCGACCGATCGCGAATCGGCGTCCTGGACCTGGCGACGCGCGAGGTGCGCTGGCTCGTCGACGGGGGCTTCTTCGCTCGCTACGTGTCGAGCGGACACCTCGTCTTCGCCAAAGGGAAGCGCCTCTACGCGCTGCCGTTCGATGCGGCGACGGCGGCCGCGACAGGGCCCGCGGTGGCGGTGCTCGACGACGTGAGCATCTCGCAGACCAGCGGCTACGCCCAGGTCGCCGTCTCGAGTCTGGGGACGCTCGCCTACGTCACGGAGTCGCTGGGCAACCCCCCGCGCGAGCTGGTCTGGCTCGACCGCGCGGGACGGGCGGCGCCGGCGCTGGGCGAACGCCGCCGCTATCTGAGCGCCAGCCTGTCTCCCGACGGGCAGCGGGCCGCCCTGACGATCCAGGGAGAAAGCCAGGATCTGTGGACGCTCTCCCTCGAGCGCGGCACGCTCTCGCGCCTGACGAGCGGCGATCGCACCGAATACGATCCCGTCTGGTCCCGCGACGGGCGCGAGCTGTTCTTCGTCCTCGACCGCCCGCCGTACGAGCTGCACCGCATCTCCGTCGCCGCGCCCGACTCTGGACGCCCGCTCTGGGACGAGCCCGCCCGCCTCGACACCACCGGCATCGCGGTGTCTCCGGACGGACGCAGCCTCGCGTTCGTCCGCACCGAGGAGCAGACCGGCCGCAACCTCTACTTGAGGCCGCTCGACGGCAGCGAGCCCGCGCGCCCGATCCGGGCGACGCGCGCCGAGGAGCACGCCGTCGCGTTCTCTCCCGACGGGCGCTTCGTGGTCTACCAGTCGAACGAGACCGGGCGCTCTGAGATCTACGTCGAGCCGGTCGGCGGGTCCGAAGAGCGGGCGCAGGTGTCGGCCGACGGCGGCAGCGACCCGCGCTGGGCCGGCAACGGGGAGATCTTCTACTGGCACGACGAGGAGCTGCGCGTGATCGCGCCGCGCCGCGCCGGGCGCCTCGAGTTCGACGCCCCCCGCACCCTCTTCAGCTACTCGATCGCCAGCGGCACCGACTCCGAGTTGCGCACCTTCGACGTCACCCGCGACGGCCAGCGCGTCCTGGCGATCTCGGTTCCGCCGGAGACTCGGCCCCGGCGGCTGGAGATCGTGACCGAGTGGACGAGCGAGCTCAGGCGGCTCGCGCCGCCCGAACGGCGCTCAGTGCCCTGATCCGTGAGTACGGTGGGCGGGCGTCTAGAATGAACGGATCGAGAGGCAGAACCGAATGAGCAAGGTCCTCGAAGACAAAGAGATCGAGCGCCCGTTCACGACCATCTCGGGCCGGCCGATCCAGCCGCTGTACGGGCCCGACGCCCTGAGCGGCATCGATTACGCGCGCGATCTGGGCGATCCGGGCCGCTTCCCGTACACGCGCGGCGTGCACGAGACGATGTACCGCGGCCGGGCCTGGACGATGCGCCAGTTCGCGGGCTTCGGCTCCGCGCGGCAGACGAACGAGCGCTTCAAGTACCTGCTCTCGCAGGGCGGCCACGGGCTGTCGGTGGCCTTCGACCTGCCGACCCTGATGGGGCGCGACCCCGACCACCCGCTCTCGCTGGGCGAGGTGGGGAAGTGCGGCGTCGCGGTGACCTCTCTGGCGGACATGGAGACGCTCTTCGACGGCATTCCGCTGGACCAGGTCTCGACCTCGATGACGATCAACTCGCCGGCCGCGATGCTGGTCGCGTTCTACGTGCTCGTCGGAGAGAAGCAGGGCGTGCCGCCCGAGAAGCTCGCCGGCACGGTGCAGGCCGACATCCTGAAGGAGTTCATCGCCCAGAAGGAGTACATCTTCCCGCCGCGGCCGAGCATGCGGATCATCGTGGACATGATCCGCTACTGCACCGACCACATGCCGAAGTGGAACTCGATCTCGATCTCGGGTTACCACATTCGCGAGGCGGGCTCGACGGCCGCCCAGGAGCTGGCCTTCACGCTGCGCGACGGCGTCGAGTACGTGCAGTGGTGCGTCGACGCGGGCATGGACGTCGACAGCTTCGCCCCGCGGCTCAGCTTCTTCTTCAACTCGCACTCCGACTTCTTCGAGGAGATCGCCAAGTTCCGCGCCGCGCGGCGGATCTGGGCGCGCACCATGAAGCAGCGCTTCGGCGCGAAGAACCCGCGTTCCTGGATGCTGCGCTTCCACACGCAGACGGCCGGCGTCAGCCTGACGGCGCAGCAGCCCTACAACAACGTGGCGCGCACGGCGCTGCAGGCGCTGGCGGCGGTGCTGGGCGGCACGCAGTCGCTGCACACGAACTCGCTCGACGAGGCGCTCGCGCTGCCGACCGAGGAGGCCGTCACGATCGCGCTGCGCACGCAGCAGATCATCGCCCACGAGACCGGCGTCGTGAACACTGCGGACCCCCTGGGCGGCTCGTACTTCGTCGAGAAGCTGACGAACGAGATCGAGGCGGAGGCGCTCGAGTACTTCCGCAAGATCGACGCGATGGGCGGCATGGTGGCGGCCGTCGAGCGCGGTTTCCCGCAGCGCGAGGTCCAGGAGGCGTCCTTCCAGTTCCAGAAGGCACTCGAGCGCAAGGAGAAGGTGGTCGTCGGGGTCAACGAGTACGCGATGGACGAGAACCCGATCCCGACGCTGTACATCGACGAGAAGGTCGCCGAGGAGCAGGTGGCCCGGCTTGCGGCGCTCAAGGCCACGCGCGACGGCGCCCGGGTGGCGCGCGCGCTCGCCGAGCTGAAGCAGGCCAGCTCGGGCACCGGCAACCTGATGTACCCGATCCTGGAGGCGGCCCGCGCCTACGCGACTCTCGGCGAGATGTGCGACGCGCTGCGCGAGGTCTTCGGCGAATACGAGGAGTCGCCCGTTTTTTGATAAGTTCCCTTTCATGGTGACCACACAGATGTCCGCCGATACGCCGGTCGCGGGGCAGCGGAAGCTGCGGGTCATCGTGGCGAAGCCGGGGCTCGACGGGCACGACCGCGGTGCCAAGGTGGTGGCGCGGGCCCTGCGCGACGCCGGCATGGAGGTCATCTACACCGGGCTGCGCCAGAGCCCGGAGCAGATCGTGGCCGCGGCCGCTCAGGAAGACGCCGACGTGATCGGGCTCTCGATCCTGTCGGGCGCGCACCTGCCGATCTGCCAGAAGATCCTGGAGTTGCTCGCCGCGAAGCAGATGGCGGACGTGCGCCTGGTGGTCGGCGGGATCATCCCCGCGCAGGACATCGACGAGCTGAAGAAGCTCGGCGTTTTCGCCGTGCTGCTGCCGGGGGCCTCGCTCGAAGAGGTCACGAGCTCCGTCCGCGCCGCCGCCGCCCGCTAGCCCGCGCGCGCCGCCGCCTGCGGCCGGAACGCCCATGCGCGGGGCGCGCGTGCCCGCAAATCGTTGACACAGTTGCAAAGACGGTCTATCGTCCTCCGGATCGAGACCGCTCTCATGACTGCCCGACTCTCCCGGGAGGACTGAAGGCCGATGGGCAAGAAGATCCTGCTCGCCGACGACAGCATCACCATCCAGAAGGTCATCGAGCTGACCTTCTCGGACGAGGACTTCGAGGTCGTCACGGTAGGCAACGGCCGGCTCGCCGTCGAGCGGATCCAGGAAGTCCGTCCGGACATCGTCCTGTGCGACGTGATCATGCCGGAGAAGGACGGCTACGAGGTCTGCGACTTCGTCAAGAAGACACCCGGGTTCAGCCACATCCCCGTGCTGCTCCTGACGGGGGCGTTCGAGCCGTTCGACCAGGAGAAGGCGGCGCGCGTCAAGAGCGACGGCTCGCTGGCCAAGCCGTTCGAACCGCAGGCTCTGATCAACAAGGTGAAGGAGCTGCTGTCGAAGGCGGTCTCTCCAGCCCCCCCCGCCGTGGCTGCGCCGCCGGCTGCCGCCCCGCCTCGCGTGCCCACGCCGGCGCCGATGCCCGCGCCCGCGGCGCCCGTCGCAGCGCCTCCCGTCGTCGCCGCCGTTCCCGCGGCCGCGCCCACGGCCGCGCCGCCTCCATTGACGCCACCGGTGTCGACCACGACATCGTCGTTCACGATGCCGTTTACGCAGCCGGTGACGATTCCGGTCGTCCCACCGGCTCCGACGGAGGTGGAGGTCGAGGAGGCTGCCTTCATCCCTGACGAGGAGCCCGCCGTTCCGGCCAGGCCGGGCCCAGCGCCCGCGGCGAAGCCCCCGGCCGCACCCGAGATCGACGAAGGTCTGGGGATGGTGGGCGAGCCGGTCGACGGCCACGTCGAGGAGCCCGTGGCCGTGACGCCCGCGGACGAGGGTGAGGAGCTTCCGGTCGAGAGCCCTGCTCTCAGCCAGCCTGCGCGGGCCTGGCAGGAGCACACGACGGAAGAGGTGTCGCTCGAGGCGCGTGCGCAGGCGGGACGCAACGCGGGCGCCGTCTTCGAGGAGGTCTTCGAGGAGGTTCCCGACGTCGTCGAGGCGGCCCCGGCGCCAGAGCCCGAGCCTGAACCGGAGCCGGAACCCGCCTTCGAGGAGGTTGCCGAGCCGCCGGCGATGGTCGAAACGGCCGAGCCCGAAGAGGCCGCCCTGCTGGACTTCGGCGAGCCGGCCCCTGCCGTCGAGAAGATGGCCGAGCCCGAGCCTCCCGCCGCGCCGCCGGCGCCCGCGCCGGTTCCCGCCGCGGCCCCGGTGTTCGTCGCTGCCGCCCCCGTGGTGCTCGCACCGGCCCCTGTGATCGCTCCGCCACCGGCAGCCCCGGCCCCCGTCGTGGCGCCCCCGCCTGCTCCGCCCCCGCCGGCGCCGGTCGCCGCCGCCCCCGAGCCCGTGCGCGAGGTCGAGGAGGCGTCGTTCGCGGACGTGAGCTCCGCGGAGGAGGCGGCCGCCGCCTCGGCGGCGCCGTCCCAAGCGGCCGAGGTCGCGGTCCCGATGGACATGGTCGAGAAGATCGCCCAGCGCGTCGTCGCGCACATCTCCGAGAAGGTGGTGCGCGAGATCGCCTGGGAAGTGGTGCCCGATCTCGCGGAGGCGCTGATCAAGCAGGAGATCGAGCGCCTCAAGGCGGAGCTGAAGAACCTCTGAGCGCCCGCCCCGCCGCGGCGGGGGGCCTCGCGCGCTCGCCGGCGTCGCGGAGCCTCGCGACGCGCATCGCCGGCGCGCTCTTACACCGAGCCCAGAACCAATGCCCTTGAGCGTGGACGTCTCGAAGATCGGGTCCCATTTCGACTCCAAGCAGGCCGAGGAGAAGTGGGACGCCGCCTGGAGCGCAGCCGGCACGTACCGCTACGAGGAAGACGGCGCGCCGCGCTTCGTGATCGACACTCCGCCGCCCACGGTCTCGGGCTCGCTGCACGTGGGTCACGTCTTCAGCTATACCCAGACCGACGTGCTCGCGCGCTACCAGCGCATGCGCGGCCGCAACGTCTTCTACCCGATGGGATGGGACGACAACGGCCTGCCCACCGAGCGCCGGGTGCAGAACTACTTCCACGTGCGCTGCGAGCCCGGCGTGCCGCAGGAGCCCGGCCTGCGGCTGCCGCTGGCGGACGACGCGACGCGCAAGCAGCCCCCGCGCAAGGTCTCTCGCGCCGACTTCATCGAGCTGTGCCTGCAGCTGACGCGGGAGGACGAGAAGGCGTTCAAGGCCCTCTGGCAGCGCCTGGCCCTCTCGGTCGACTGGTCGCTCGAGTACTCGACGATCTCGAAGGAGAGCCGGCGCATCGCGCAGCTGAGCTTCCTCGACCTGCACGCGAAGGGGCAGGTCTACTCGGTGGAAGCGCCGACTCTGTGGGACGTCGACTTCCGCACCGCGGTGGCCCAGGCCGAGGTCGAGGACCGGCCTCTGCGCGGGGCGTTCCACCAGATCCGCTTCGGCGTGCGGGACCGCGACGCGAGCTTCGTGATCGCGACGACGCGGCCGGAGCTGCTGCCGGCCTGCGTGGCGGTGGCGGCGCACCCCGACGACGGCCGCTACAAGGAGCTGCTCGGGCGCACGGCCGTGACGCCGCTCTTCCGCGCGCCGGTGCCGATCTTCGGCAGCCCGCTGGTCGATCCCGAGAAGGGCAGCGGCATCCTGATGGTGTGCACCTTCGGCGACGCCACGGACGTGCAGTGGTGGCGCGAGCAGGGGCTCGCGCTGCGGCAGGTGATCTCGCGCACGGGACACATGCTGCCGCTCAGCTTCGGCAGCGAGGCGTTTCCGAGCCTCGATCCGGAGGCGGCCAACGCCTTCTACTCGAAGCTCGAAGGCAAGACCGTGCGCGAGGCGCAGAAGGCGATCGTCGAGCTGCTGCGGGACCCCGCGGCTGCCGCGGCGGCGGACGGCGCGGCGCCGCTCCAGGCCGAACCGCAGCCGCTCGAGCACCCCGTCAAGTTCTTCGAGAAGGGGGACCGGCCGCTCGAGTTCATCACCACCCGCCAGTGGTTCGTGAAGGTGCTCGAGCACAAGCAGGCGCTGGTCGAGGCGGGCGACAGCATCGAGTGGCATCCCGACTTCATGCGGCTGCGCTTCCGCAACTGGACCGAGAACCTGAACCTCGACTGGTGCATCAGCCGCCAGCGCTACTTCGGCGTGCCGTTTCCCGTCTGGTACCCGCTCGACGCGGCGGGCGAGCCGCGCTTCGAGCGGCCGCTGCTGCCGGCGCCCGAGAGCCTGCCGGTGGATCCCACGACCGATCTGCCGCCGGGCTACGAGGAGTCGCAGCGCGACCAGCCGGGCGGCTTCAGGGCCGAGAGCGACGTCTTCGACACCTGGTTCACCAGCTCGCTGACGCCGCAGCTCGCCACGCGCTGGACGGACGCGCCCGAGCGGCACCAGGCCCTGTTCCCGATGGATCTGCGCCCGCAGAGCCACGAGATCATCCGCACCTGGGCCTTCTACACGATCACCAAGGCGCTGCTGCACGAGGCGACGGTCCCGTGGCGCCACGTGGCGATCTCGGGCTGGGTGCTCGACCCGGACCGCAAGAAGATGTCCAAGAGCAAGGGCAACGTGCTGACGCCAATGCACCTGCTCGACAGCTACGGCTCCGACGCCGTGCGCTACTGGTCGCTCTCGGCCAAGCTCGGCGTCGACACCGCCTTCGACGAGAAGGTGCTGAAGGTCGGCCGGCGGCTCGTCACCAAGCTGTTCAACGCCTCGAAGTTCGTGCTCGGGCAGACGGGCCACGCGGGCCCGATCACGCACGCGCTCGACGTCGGCTTCCAGCACCGGTTGCGCGAGGCCGTGGCGGAGGCGACCGCTCAGATGGAGGCGTACGAGTACGCGAGCGCCCTCGACGTCAGCGAGCGCTTCTTCTGGAGCCGCTTCACCGACTCCTACGTGGAGATCGTGAAGGCGCGCGCGCGCTCCGAGGACGATCCGGCGGGCCGGGCGTCCGCGCTCGCCTCGCTGCGGCTCGCGCTGAAGACGCTGCTGCGCCTGTTCGCCCCGTTCCTGCCCTACGTGACCGAGGAGATCTGGTCGTGGGGCTTCGCGCGGGCCGAGGGCGCAGAGAGCATCCACCGCGCGCCGTGGCCGGCGCCCGGGGAGTTCGCGGGGATCGGGGCCGGTGAGGAGGGCGCGCCGACCTTCGACGCGGCGCTGGCCTGCCTGGAGGCGGTGCATCGCGCGAAGACCGCGGCCGGAGCCTCGGTCGGCCGGCACCTGACGCGGCTCGGCCTGGCGGCGGCGGCCGGAACCGCGGCCGTGCTCGAGCCCGCGCTGGCCGACGTGCTGGCCGCCGCGCGCGTGGAGCGCCACTCGCTCGAGGCGCGCGCCGGAATGGAGCCGGGGCTGATCGAGGTCACGGGCATCGAGCTCGCACCGCAACCCCCGCGCGAGGGCGAGCCTTCGGGCGGCGCGGAGGCTTGAGCAGCGACCCGCTCCTCGCGACGCTGCGGGCGCGCGGGTGCGCGTGGCCGGCGCCGATCCACCGCCTGCAGAGCGTCGGCTCGACGAACGACGATCTGCGCCGGCGCGCGCGCGAGGGCGCCGCGACCTGGAGCGTGGTGATCGCGGAACGGCAGACGGCCGGCCGGGGGCGCGCCGCGCACACGTGGGCCTCGCCTCCCGGGAATCTCTACCTGTCCGTGCTGCTGCGGCCCGCCCTGTCGTCCGCGCGCCTGACTCTCGTGCCGCTGGCCAGCGGCCTGGCCGTGGCGGATGCGCTGGCCGAACTCGGCGCTGAGGTCCGGCTGAAGTGGCCGAACGACGTGCTGGCCGGCGGCCGCAAGCTGGCGGGCCTGCTCTGCGAGGCCAGCAGCGACGCCGGTGTTCCCGCTGTGGTGGTGGGCATCGGCGTCAACGTCGCGGCCAATCCGGCCCGGAGCGAGCCCGAGCTCGTGGCGACCGCGACCTGGCTCGGGCGGGAGCTGGGCGCTCCACCGCTCCTCGATGCGGTGGCGGCGGCGGTGCTCGCGGAGCTCCGAGTCCGCCTGGGGCAGCTCGAATCCGGAGCGGACGCGGCGCTGCTCGACGCGTGGCGCGCGCGCTCCGTGCCGTGGTGGGGACGGCCGGTGGAGGTGCGCAGCGGAGGCGAGACACTGCGCGGCCGGCCGCTCGGCCTGGAGCCGACGGGCGCCCTGGTGATCGAGACCGACGATGGCCGGCGCGTGTCTTTGTTCTCGGGCGAGGCGCACGAGCTGCGCCTGGCGCCCGAGGCCTCGCGATGAGCGCGGCCGATCCCGAGGCGGCCTACTACCAGGCGGTCGAGGAGTTCTTCGTGTCGCGCCGGGGCGATCCGCTGTTCCTGTCGAACCCGGACTGGCTGCTGGTGAAGGGCTGGCGCGACGCCGGCGTGCCGCTGCGCGTCGTGCTGCGCGGGATCGCCGACGCGCTCGACAGCCACGCCCACTCCTTCGCCCGCCAGCGCAAGATCAAGAGCCTGGCGTACTGCGAGGGCGCCGTCGACGAAGCGCGGGAGCGCTGGCTGCGCGCGCTGGGGGGCGAGCGCAGCGGCGACGTCGCCTCGCTGCTGGCGTCGTCGGCCGACGCGCTGGAGGCCGCCTCGGGCCTCGGTTCTCACGGCCGCGTCCGAGCTGATTCGCTCGCTCCGGAGCTGCGCGCGCGGGCGAGGCAGCCCGCCGATCCGCGCCTGCTCGAGGAGTGGCTGCGCGAGCGCGAGGCCGAGCTGCTCCGGGCGCTGCGCGAGGATCTGGGCGAGGCGGGCGGCGCGGCGCTCGAGGCGGAGGTCGACGCGGATCTCGCGGCCTACCGCGAGCGGCTGCCCGAGAAGGTGCTGGCGCGGGTGCGCGCCGACGCGCTCGCGCGCAGGCTGCTGGAGGCGAACGGGCTTCCGCGGCTGAGCCTGTTCGGCCTGTGAGGTGTCGGACGACGAGCGGGGTAACGCCTTGAACGAGCGGAGGCAGGTGGAGCCGGGCGAGGTCCTCGAGCTGCAGGTCGAGAAGGCGGTCTTCCGCGGCCTGGGCCTGGCGCGCCACGAAGGGCAGATCGTGTTCGTGCCGCGGGCGTTCCCCGGAGACCGCGTGCGCGCCCGCGTCCTCTCGCGCGAGCGCGGGTTCTTGCGCGCGGGGATCGAGGAGCTGCTGGAGCCGACGCCCGCGCGGCGAGACGCGCCGTGCCCGCACGCCGCGGACTGCGGCGGTTGCGCCTACCAGGAGCTGGGCTACGAGGCGCAACTCGGCCTCAAGGCGGAGGTCGTGCGCGAGTCGCTCGCCCGGGCGGGTGTGCCCTGGGCCGGAGAGCTGCCGATCCACGGCTCGCCCGAGGCGGGCTGGCGCGTGCGCGCCCGCCTGCACCTGCTGCGCCGCGGCGCGCGCACCCGCTGGGGCCTGCTGCGGGAGGGCACGCACGAGGTGGTGCCGATCGATTCCTGCCTGCAGATCTCCGAGCGCATGAACCGAGCCGCCAAAGCGCTCGCCGAGGCGGCCGGAAGCATGGGAGGAGCGGCGCGCCGGATCGGCGCGATCGAGCTGGCCGAGTCCACCGACGGAAAGGAGCTGGTGGCGTCTCTCGAGACCGACCTGCCGGCCGGAGAGGTCTCGCGCCTCTCGCGCCTCTCCGGCAGCGTGCCGTGGCTGACCGGCCTCGGCGCGGTGGGCCGCACTCGCGCGGCCCACGAGACCTACGTGTCCCTGGCCGGCGAGCCGTGGGTCCACGCGGCCTGCGGCGAGCTGCGCCTGCGCCACCACGTCCGCTCGTTCTTCCAGGGCAACCGCTTCCTGCTCGAGCCGCTGGCGCAATCCGTAGCCGCGGCGCTTCCGAAGGGACGGCCGGTGCTCGACCTCTACTCCGGCGTGGGCCTGTTCGCCCTTCGGCTCGCGCGCGAGGCGCGGCTGGTGCGCGCGGCCGAGACGAGCCGCAGCGCGTTCGAGGATGCGCTGGCCAACGCCGCCACGGCGGGGGAGTCGCGCGTGGCCTTCGAGCGGCGCGAGGTGCGACACGCGCTCGCGGACTGGCCCTCGGAGCCCGGCGAGTGCGTCGTGCTCGACCCGCCGCGGACCGGCGCCGGTCCGCAGGTGGTCGACGCCGTGGCGGCCCGCGGCCCGGAGGTGGTCGTCTACGTGTCGTGCGACCCGCCCACGCTGGGGCGGGACCTGCGGCGCTTCGCCGATCGTGGCTATCGCGTCGATCGGCTGGAGGCCTTCGACCTGTTCCCGGACACCTTCCACGTCGAGACGATCGCGCGCCTGACGCCGCCCTGACGGGCGTCGGGCCCTTGGGACACCCGCGGAAGCGTCACGCGGCTCGCCGCCTGGAGGCGCGGCGGGTCCTAGCCTGGGGAGCTGATGCCTCGCCCGGGAACGTCCGAGCGCCCGTTGCTGTTCCTTGCGGTCCCCTTCTGCCTCGGCGCCGCGTCCGGCGACGGCGTGCCGGCGGCCTGGTGCGCGGCTTCGCTGGGCCTGGCGGGCGTGCTCCTCTGCATCGTGGCCGTGGCTGCCGACCGGGCCGCCCGCCTGCGTGTGCTCGGCCTCTGCGTCGCCGCGGCCGGCATCGGTGCGGCGGGGGCCGGTGTCGAGCGCGAGGCCTACGAGCGGGGGCCACTCCGCAGGCTGGCGCAGGCGGACGCGCTGCCGGCGGGCCCCCTGCGTCTCACGGGTACCGCCGCGGGAGACGCCGACTCCGAATCGCCGAGCCTGTTGCTGGACCTGGAGCGGATCGAGCGGCGCGACGGCGCGCTCGACGCGCGTGGTCGCGCGCGGGTCTTCGTCGCGGGCGGCGCGCGGCCGTGGCGGGTGCAGCGGGGCGATCTCGTCGAGGTGTGGGCCACGCTGCGGCTGCCTCGGCAGACGCGCAGCCCGGGGGCGTTCGACGCGGCGCAGCACGCCTATCGACGCGGCGTGCAGGCGGTCGGCGTCTGCAAGAGCCCGCTGCTGCTGACGGCGACCAGCGCAGCGCCGAGCGACCCCGCGTCGGTGGTGGCGGAGCTGCGCGCCCGCGCCCGCGGCGCGCTGCTCCGCCACGTGCCGCCCGGCCCGCAGCAGGGCCTGGTTCGAGCGATGGTGCTGGGCGATCGCGCGGGCGTCGAGGAGGACGTGGCCGAAGCCTTCCGCATCGCCGGCACCTACCACGTGCTCGCGCTCTCGGGCGCGCAGGTGGCGCTGGTGGCCGGGCTGCTGCTGCTGGCCGCGCGCAAGCTCGGTCTGGGGCCGGGCGCGAGCGCGGTCGCCTGCGCCCTCGCGGTGTCGGCCTATGCCGCCTTTGCCGGCGGCGACACGCCGGTCGTGCGCGCGGCCGTGATGGCGGTGGTGCTGTTCCTCGGCCGCGGCCTGGGGCTCGGCGGCGACGCCGGCAACCTGCTGGGGCTCGCCGCCCTGCTGCTGCTGGCCCACTCGCCCTCATCCGCGCTCGACCCGGGCTTCCAGCTCTCGTTCGCGGCGACCCTCGGGCTGGTGCTGCTGTCGAGCCGCTTCGCCGCCGCGATGCCGACGCTGCCCCCGCTACTGGCCCTCGCGCTCGGAGCCTCGATCGCGGCCCAGCTCGCGCTGCTGCCGCTGCTCGCGGTCCACTTCCACCGGCTTTCCCCGGCCGCGCTCGCGATGAACCTCATCGCCGGGCCGCTGGCGACCGCCGTCCTGGTCGCGGGCTTCCTGGTGCTCGCCGCCGCGGCGCTCGCGCCTCCGCTGCTGCCTCTCGCGGGCTCCGCCGCCCATTTCGCCGCCGACTTGCTGCTGCGCTCCGGCACGCTCGCCGCGGATGCCAGCGCCCTCGACGTCCGCGTGCCGACGCCCGGCGCGCTCGCGGTCGTCCTGCTCCTCGGCGGCCTCGCCGTGATGGCGCGCTCGGGGCCGACGCCGGCAGGGCTCGCGGCCACCGCGCTCGGCGTCGCGGGTCACCTGCTGGGGCCCGGGGCTGTCGTGGACGGTCGCCTGCACCTCGCCGTCCTCGACGTGGGCCAGGGCGACGCGCTCGTGTTGACCTCGCCGCGAGGCCGCGTGATGGTGATCGACGCCGGGCGCGCGGACGGCCGGTTCGACTCGGGCGAGGACGTGGTCGCTGCTTACCTCTGGGCACGCGGTCATCGGCGCGTCGAGTCGGTGCTCGTCACGCACGCGCATCCCGACCACTCCGGGGGCTTGCCGTTCGTCGCCCGGACGTTCTCGGCGAGGCGCGCCTTCGAGGGGCCGGGCGCCCTGGCCGACCCGAGCTACCTTCGCTACGAGCGGGAGATGCGAGCGACCGGAACTCCGAGGTCGGGCTTGTCCCGGGGTGCACGCTGGAACTGGGACGGCGTCGAGATCGAGGTGCTCGGGCCGCGCGGTCCCGCCGGAACGCCCGCGCGGGTGCGCAACGACCACTCGCTGGTGCTGCGCGCGCGGTACGGCCAGATTCGTTTCCTGCTGACGGGCGACGTCGAGCGGATGGGGGAGCTCGCCCTCCCGCCGCCCGGACGGATCGACGTCCTCAAGGTCGCTCACCACGGCAGCCGTTCGAGCACGACTTCCGAGTTCCTCGCGAGCACACGGCCCCGCACGGCGATCCTGAGCGTCGGGGAGCGCAACCCCTTTGGTCACCCGAGTCGGGAGGTCCTGTCGCGCCTGCACGAAGCCGGGTCGCTGATCCTGCGCACGGACCGGGACGGGACGCTCGAGATCGCCACCGACGGGGCTCGGATCTGGCGCTTGGACCGGCACGCGGGCAGGGAGCGCAGGCTGCGGTAGGTCTTTCATCCGTCAGGACTTTTGTGCTAGGCTCCCGCCCGCACGCGGCCCCATTTTGCGGAGCACGCTCCTCGTTTGCCCAAAGAGGGTGACAACAGGATGAGCGACGAGAAGAAGGCCTTCACGGTCAAGGACCGGCGGATGTTCACCCTCGACGGGGAGCTCCGGCCGGACCGACCGGACGAGCCCGAGCCGAGCCCTCAGCCCGCGCCACCCACGGCTCCGCCTGCGGAGCCGGCTGGCGTCGTCGCCGCGAAGCCTGAGCCCGAGCCGCCCGCCCAGGAGTCGTTCCCCGGGGCCGCGGGGCCCGAGGGCCCGTTCGTCCTGCTCGTGATGCTGCTGGCCGACCAGGTCAACGCGATGATGAGCGCCGGCCTGCCCGAGCCCGAGGCGCTTTCGGGCCTCAGCCAGATCGTGTCTGTGCTGGAGATGCTGCAGCACCGCACCCGCGGGCGCCTGAGTCCCAAGGAGGAGCGCGTCCTCGACGACGTGCTCTACCAACTGCGCATGGCCTACCTCGGTCGCACACAGGGCAAGCGCGCATGAAGCACGTCGCCGCCGGCCTGCTGGCCGGGCTGCTCGCCGCCAGCGCGAGCGCGCAGAAGCCCGCCGGCGTGATCGACGTCAGAAGCTCGGTTCCGCCCAACCGCTCGCTGGCCGGCCTGTGGCAGGAGTACCAGCGCGTCGAGCAGTCGGGGGACGCCGAGGGCGCGACGAAGGCGCTCGCCGACATCGTGCGCGTGCGCGCCGAGCGCAACATCGCGAGCCTCGAGCCGATGGCGCTCGCGCTGGTGTCGAAGGGGCTCGCGCGGCTGCGCGGGGGCGAGCGCGAGGCTTCGGAGGTCTACCTGAACGGCGCGCTCGCGCTCGACCCGTACCTGCCCGACGCCTACCTCGCGATGGCGCAGGCTCAGGTTCGGCGCGGGCCGCTCGGCTTCGCGCCGGCGGCGCGGCAGACTCTGGCGGGGCTGACCGCGGGGCTGCAGACGAGCCGCGGCCGCATGCGCCTGGCGCAGCTGGTGATCCCGGCGCTGCTGCTGGCGTTCGCGGTCACGGCGGCCGTGGCGGGGGCCGCCCTGCTGATCCACTACGGGCCGCTGCTGCTCCACGACCTCGAGGAGGAGCTCTCGCCGACTCGCGGCCCGGCCTTCGCGCGCGGGGTGTTCGCGGCGTTGCTGCTGCTGCCGGCCGTGCTGTTCCAGGGCTACGGCTGGCTCGCGCTGTGGGCGATGGCGCTCGTCTTCGTCTACGTGAGCACGCTGGAGAAAGTCGCGATCGGGCTGGTGCTGGCGGCGGGCATCGGCGTGGGGCCGCTGATCGAGAGCTTCGAGCAGCGCCTGCACGTCGAGCGGAACCCGCTGTATCGCGCCGCGCGCGAGGCTGTCGAAGGTGGCGCCGATCCGACGGCGATCGCCGCCCTCGCGGGCGCCGCGCGCGAGCACCCCGACGACAACGATCTCAAGTACCTGCTGGCGCGCCTCTACCGCAAGGCGGGCCGCGACGCCGAGGCCGAGACCCTGTACCGCCAGATCATCGAGGCCAACTCCAAGGACCCCGTCGCCCTGAACAACCTCGCGAACCTCGAGTTCGCCCGCGCGGAGTTCGCGGCGGCCATCGCGCGTTACAAGCAGGGGGTCGAGTCTGCCGGCAGCCCCGAGTTCGGAGCGACCTTCTACTACAACCTGTCGCAGGCCCACCTGCAGCGCTTCGAGTTCCAGCCCGCCACCGAGGCCCGCGCGCAGGCGGATCGGCTGGCGGGCGGCCTGACGAAGAGCTACGAGTCGGCCTGGAAGTACGACAAGGGCGGCACCGCCGTCGCCTCGGTGGTCGACCTGGCGCTGACACCCGAGCAGCTGGAGGCCAAGTTCGCCGGCGCCGCCGAGGGCGTGCCTCACAAGAACGTGGCGGGCCGGCCGCTGGCGACGAGCGACGCCGGCACGCTCGCCCGGGCGCTGATCAGCCGCTTCCTCGTGTTCGCGGGCGTCTTCGTGGTGGCCGTGGCCGGGCTCTCGCGCTGGCGCGGCAGCAAGCTGTTCACGCTGCGCTGCCCCAAGTGCGGCGTCGCCTTCTGCCGCCGCTGCCACCTGGGCCAGGCCGAGGGCGGGCTGTGCACGCAGTGCTTCCACCTGTTCGTCGTCCGCGACGGCGTCTCGGCCACCGCCCGCAACCAGAAGCTGCTGGAGGTGCAGAAGGAGGAGGACAGGCGGTTGCGCGCGTTCCGGCTGCTGTCCCTCTTCGCGCCGGGCGCGGGCCACGTCTACGCCCGGGCGGCACTGCCCGGCCTGGTGCTGCTGTTCCTGTGGTTCTCGCTGCTGGCGCTGCTCGTCCTCGCCGGGCGCCCGGTGACCCTCACCGACGCGCCGTCGACGCTGGTCGGCCCGTGGGTGCTGCTGCCGCCGGCCTTGCTGCTGTTCCTGGTCTGGGTCGTCGCCTACCGCTGGCGGCCGAGCTTCGACGTGGAGCTGCCGACTGTTCGGCGCGCGCCGACGCGCCGGCCGCCGGCATCGCAGGGGGCATAGAACGTGGCGCTCCAGGGCTCGATCAAGGACTTCGGTCTCCCGGACATCTTCCAGCTCATCGGCTTGCAGCGGAAGACCGGGGTGCTGACGCTCACGCACGGCGCAGAGACCGTCACCGTCACCTTCGAGAACGGGATGGTGGTGAACGCGGACAGCTCCGCCAAGCGCATCGAGGACCGGCTGGGCAACCTGCTGGTGAAGCAGGGCCGGCTCAGCGATGAGAAGCTCGAGGAGGTGCTGCAGAAGCAGCGGGCGACGCTGCAGCGGCTGGGCCACATCCTCACCGCGGGCGGGTACATCAGCCAGAAGGACCTGCAGACGGCGCTGCAGGTGCAGGTCTCGCAGAACGTCTTCAAGCTGTTCCGCTGGAAGGAGGGCGACTACAACTTCGAGCAGGCGGACAAGGTGGAGTACGAGCGCTCGAGCGTGCAGCCGATGAGCGCGGACTTCATCCTGATGGAAGGGATCCGGATGGTGGACGAGTGGCCCATCATCGAGAAGAGGATCCCCTCCCTGGACATCGTGTTCAAGCACGCGGTCGACGCACGCATGATCGAGGCAGGCGGCGGCGACGACGACGACGCGCTGGGCGGGCTCGGCGGATCCAAGGGCGGCGCCTCCTCGAAGATCCGGCTCTCGAACGACGAGGAGCGCGTCTTCCGCAAGGTCGACGGCGCCCGCACGGTGCAGGGCGTGATCGACGCGACCGGCATGGGCGACTTCGACACCTGCAAGGCGCTCTTCGACCTGCTCTCGCGCAGCATCATCGCCCCCACCGGGCGCGGCGCCGCGACACAGGGCGGCGCCACCACGCGCGAGGAGCGGGCCCGGCCCGCGGTCGGCTACGCGATCGCGGCGGTCGCCCTGGCGCTGGCGCTCGCCGGCGCGGCGTTCCAGCGCAAGGCCCCCTTCGGCGTGCTGGGACGGCCGCCCCTGCTGCACGACACGCTGGAGCTGTACCTCGAGGCGGCGAGTCGCGCGCGGCTCGACCGGCTGGACCGCGCGCTCGAGGCGTTCCGGCTCGCGAACGGCACGCCGCCCGGCACCCTGGACGACGTCGTGGCTGCGGGGCTCGTCGACAAGGGCTTCCTGAAGGACCCCTGGGCGCGCCCCTACCACTACGAGGTCGCCGGCCAGGGCTACGCGCTGAACGCCGTGGACGACGCCGGCAAGGCGATCGACGGGACTCTGATCCAGCGCAGCTTCGAGACGAAGTAGGGGGCGTGCCGACCAGCCCGGGGACGAGGCCGGAGCCGCCCCTGCCCGTTCGTCTCGACGATCTGCGTCCGCGCGGCTGGCCGTCGCCCGCCGTCGCGATCGGCAACTTCGACGGCGTCCACCTCGGCCACCAGGCGCTGGTCCGCCGCATCGTCGAGCGCGCCCGCGCCACGACCGGGTCGGCCGTCGTGCTGACGTTCGACCCGCACCCCGCCCGCGTGCTGGCGCCCGAGCGGGCGCCCGAGGCGCTGCTGACGCTCGAGCAGCGCGCGGAGCTGCTGGCTGGGCTGGGCGTGGACCGGCTCGCGGTGCTGCCCTTCGATGCGGCCATGGCCGGCCTCGCGCCCGAGGCCTTCGCCGAGCGGGTGCTGGCCGGGGCGCTGGGCGCGCGAGCGGTGGTGGTGGGGGAGCAGTTCCGCTTCGGCCGCGGCCGTTCGGGCGACGTCGCGATGCTGCGGGCGGCGGGCGCGCGCCTCGGCTTCGAGGTGCTGTCGGTCGCGCCGGTCGTCGAGGCGGGCGTTCGCGTCAGCTCGAGCCGCGTCCGAGCCGCGCTGGCCGCCGGTGAGGTGGAGCTCGCGGGCCGGCTGCTCGGCCGCCTGCCGTTCGTGGACGGCCGGGTCGTGCGCGGCGACGGTCGTGGGCGGCAGCTCGGCTTCCCGACCGCCAACCTCGACGTGCTCAACCAGGCCCTGCCCGGGCCGGGCGTGTACGCGGCCTGGTGCCGCCTGCCGGACGGCCGGATGCACGGCGCCGCCGCCAACGTCGGGCGCCGGCCGACGTTCGGCGGGGGCGATCTCACCGTCGAAGCCCATTTGCTGGATCACGCGGGAGACCTCTACGACCGCACGCTGCGGCTGTCGTTCGTGCGCCGCCTCAGGGAGGAGCGCCGTTTCGACGGTGGCGACGAGCTCGCCCGGCAGATCGGCGCCGACGTGCACGCCGCGCGTGCCGCGCTCGCCGAGGCGCGTGCGCTATAGTCGCTGCGAGCCGATGGGCGATCTCAGCGTCGAGGCGCGCGAGCTGGAAGACGTCACGCTGATCTATCCGCGGGGCTACATCAACGCCCATACCGTGCGCCAGTTCGAGGGCGAGATCCAGCGCGCGCTCGAGCTGCGCCGCTTCAAGATCGTCGTCAACTGCAGCGGGCTCAGCTACATCGCGAGCGCCGGCCTCGGCGCGATCATGGGTGCGATCGAGGAGATCCGGGAGAACGGCGGCGACCTGCGCCTCGCCGAGATGAACGACACGGTTCGCAACATCTTCGAGATCCTGGGCTTCACGCACCTCTACCGGATCTACCCTTCGGAGCTGGAGGCGGTGCTGAGCTTCCGCCCCGCCGCGGGCTGAGGGGAGCGCCTGCCGCCTTGCTGACGCGGACTCGCACCCCGGCTCTCGTGCTGACGGTCCCGAGCCGAACCGAGTTCCTCGTGCTCGTGCGCGACGTGGTGCGGGGTCTCGCCGAGCTCGCGGGATTCGAGGACCAGACGGCGGAGAACCTGGGGCTCGCGGTGGACGAGTGCGCCACCAACGTGATCAAGCACGCCTACCACGGTCGCGGCGACCGCGCGGTTCAGGTCAGCCTCGAGTACCGCGGCGCCGACTTCGTGGTCGAGGTGCAGGACGAGGGCGACGCGCTGGATCCCGCCTCCGTGCCGCGCGTGGATCTCGAGCGCTACGCGCACGAGCGGCGCACCGGCGGGCTGGGCGTGCATCTGATGGGACGCCTGATGGACTCGGTCCGTTTCGAGCGGGCCTCCGCCGGCAACGTCTGCTGCATGGTGAAGCACCGCGGCGGCGAGCCGGACGACGACGCCGGCGACGCCGGGTAGCGCGGCCATGGAGGCGCCGGTCGCGCTGCTGTACCAGCGAGCGCTCGACGACTTCCGCGGCGGCCGGGGCGAGCCCGCGCCGCTGCAGAAGCGGATGTCCGAGCTGATCTCGCTGCTCGACTTCACCACGACGCTCGGCTCCAGCCTCACGCGCGAGGAGATCCTCGACGCCGCGCTGCTGGTGGTGATGGGGGAGCTCGGCGCGAGCCGCGGAGCGCTTTTCGTGCGCGGAGCGGAGGACCTGTACCGCCTGCGGGCGGCGCGCGGCCTGCCCGAGGCGGACGCGAGCGGCGGCCCGCTGCGCGCGCCAGAGCTCGGCGAGGTGCGCTTCCGCTCGGCCGAAGAGGGATCGACGCTCTTCGCGGCCTACGGCCTCGAGCTGCTCTGCCCGATCCTGCGCACCGGCCGCACGATCGCGCTGCTCGGGCTCGGCCCGCGCCTGATCGGCGAGTACGGTCCCGAGGAGATCGGCTTCCTGCGCTCCGTCGCCGCCTGTGCCGCGACGCCGATCGAAAACGGGCTGATCTACGAGGAGCTGAAGCGCCTCAACCAGCGGCTCGAGGCCAAGATCTTCCAGCTGCAGAACCTGTTCGACGTCTCGCGCGAGCTGACCTCCTCGCTCGACGAGGAGGCGGCCGCGAGCGTCGTGCTCGGCACGCTGCGCGGCCATCTGCTGGTCTCGCGCGGCGCGCTCTACGTGGCGTCCGGCGCCGGCTTCTGTACCGTCCACGAGCGCGGGCCGAAGCCGCCCCAGCCGGCGGCGCCGCTCGACGACGCGAGCGTGCGGCCGTGGCTCGAGGCCCGCACGCAGCCGCTGCTGGTCGCGGAGCTGCCGGCCGGGCCCCTGCGCGAGAGGCTGCAGCAGGGCCGCTTCGCCTGGGTGGTGCCCCTCACCTCCGGAGGCAGCCTCGAGGGCTTCCTGGCGATCGGTGAGCGGCCGGGCCGCGCTCCGCTCGCAGAAGAGGACTACGAGTTCGCGCTGACGCTCGGACGGCAGGGCCTGGCGGCGATCGAGAGCGCGAGGCTGCAGCAGGTGCGGCTGCTGAAGGAGCGGCAGGACAGGGAGCTGCAGATCGCGCGCGAGATCCAGCAGAGCCTGTTCCCCAAGCGCGCCCCGCGCGTCCCGCGCCATGGCCTGGCGGCCACCAGCCGGGCCTGCTTCGAGATCGGCGGCGACTACTTCGACTACCTGGGCCTGCCGGACGGGCGCATCGCGCTGGTGGTGGCCGACGTCTCGGGCAAGGGTACGCCGGCGAGCCTGCTGATGGCGTCGGTGCACGCCTCGCTGCAGGCGCTGGCGGGCAGCGCCCCTGCGTGCGCCCTGATGGAGCGCCTGAACCGCTTCCTGTTCGCGAACACGCAGGCGAACAAGTACGTCACGCTGTTCTACGGCGAGCTGGATCCCGCGAGCGGGCGCTTCGACTACGTGAACGCGGGACACGTTCCGCCGTTCCTGCTGGGCCCCGCGCGGCGCGAACGGCTCCTGACCGGAGGGCCCTGTCTCGGCCTGCTCGAGGTGGCCGAGTACGAGGCCGGCGGCATCGTGTTGGCGCCGGGGGAAGCCCTGGCGATCGTCAGCGACGGGGTCACCGAGGCGCTCTCGCCGGACGACCGGGAGTTCGGCGACGAGCGGGTCTTCGAGGCGCTCGCCCAGGTGGCGCGCAGCCCGGCGGACGCTATGCTGGACGGCCTCGTGCGCGCGGTCGACGCCTTCACGGGCGGGATCTGCTCGGACGACCTGACGGCACTTCTGCTGAAGGCGGATGCAGCGAGATGACACTGAGGCTTCACAACACGCTGACGGGCCGCGTCGAGGAGCTGCGTCCGCTCGACCCGCCCGAGGTCCGCATGTACGTCTGCGGGCTCACGGTCTACGGCCGCGGCCACATCGGCAACTACCGCAGCTTCGTGGCGACGGACCTCCTGCGCCGGACCCTGCGCTACAAGGGATACCGGGTGAAGGAGGTCATGAACATCACGGACGTGGACGACCGCATCATCGCCCTCGCCGCTGCCGCCGGCTCGGACCTCGAGTCCTTCACCGCCGGGCACATCCGCTCGCAGCAGGAGGACATGGCCACCCTGCGGATGGAGCCGCCCGAGCTGATGCCGCGCGCGACCGAGCACATCCCCGAGATGATCGCGCTGATCGGGCGGCTGAGCGCGCGCGGCTACACCTACACCGCGGACGGCAGCATCTACTTCCGGATCGCGAGCTTCCCCGAGTACGGCCGGCTGTCGCGCCTCGACGTCTCGGGCATCAAGGCGGGCGCGCGCGTCGACACCGACAAGTACGAGAAGGAAGACGCCCGCGACTTCGTGCTGTGGAAGCTGAAGTCGGACGAGCCCGCCTGGGCCCAGTGGGACGCCCCGTTCGGCCCCGGGCGCCCCGGCTGGCACATCGAGTGTTCCGCCATGGGCATGAAGTACCTGGGCGAGACCTTCGACCTGCACTGCGGCGGCGTCGACCTGACCTTCCCGCACCACGAGAACGAGATCGCGCAGAGCGAGTGCGGCACGGGCCGGCCTTTCGTGAAGCACTGGTTCCACGTCGAGCACCTGCTCGTCGACGACGAGACGATGTCGAAGAGCAAGGGCAACTTCTTCACCGTGCCCGACGTGCTGGCCCGCGGCGTCAGCGGGGATGCGATCCGCTACCTCTACTGCCAGGCGCATTACCGCAAGCAGCTCAACTTCACTTGGGAAGGCCTGTCGCACGCGACAGCGGCGCTCGAGCGCATCCACGGCTTCGTGCGGCGGCTGGGCGAGGTGGAGCGTCAGGGGCCGGTGGCCCCCGCGATCGTGGCGGCCGTCGAGCGCGCCAAGGCGCAGTTCGAGGCGGCGCTCTGCGACGACCTCAACACCTCCGAGGCGCTGTCGGCCGTCCACGGTCTGGTGGGGGAGGGCAACGCGCTGCTGGCCGCCGGAGAGGTGACCAGCCAGGGGGCCGCGGAGCTGCGTCGGGGCATCGAGGCGCTCGACTCCGTGTTCGCCGTGCTGCTGCCCTCCGGCGAAGAGCGGCTCTCGGCCGAGGAGCAGGGGCTCTTCGACGAGCGCCAGGCGGCGCGCCTGCGCAAGGAGTTCCGCCGCGCCGACGAGGTACGGGCGCAGCTCGAGGCGCGCGGTGTCGTGCTCGAGGACACGCCGAAGGGGACGCGGTGGCGCCGCAGGCACTGAAGGCCCTCGCCGACCGGCTCTCGGCCTGGCGGGACGGGCGATCAGGCGAGTCGCTGGCCTGCCGCTACCTGGCGGCACGCGGCTTCGAGATCGTCGAGCGCAACTTCCGCTGCCGCTCCGGCGAGATCGACGTGATCGCACGCGAGGGCGGGACGACCGTCTTCGTCGAGGTGAAGCAGCGATCGTCCGAGCGCCACGGGCTGGGGCACGAGGCGGTGACGTTCGGCAAGCGGCGGCGCATCGTGCGCGCCGCCCGCCTCTACGCGGCGGCGCGGGGGCTGGGCGAGAGGCCGCTGCGCTTCGACGTGGTGTCGATCCTCGACGGGCCGTCTGGCGAGTCGCAGATCCGCCACGACCGCGGGGCCTTCGACGCGGACGGGCGCTAGCATCGGGCGAGAGGGGATTGGAGGCGGCGAGCGGATTTGAACCGCTGAATAGAGGTTTTGCAGACCTCCGCCTTAACCACTTGGCTACGCCGCCGTCCGGGAACCGATGATACGGGCTGCCGCGGAACGGTTCAACCGCCTCGCGCGGGTTGACGGAATCCGCTCCGGTCGCTAGTATTTCGTCCGGCAAGGGCGGGAATAACTCAGTGGTAGAGTGCGACCTTGCCAAGGTCGAAGTCGCGGGTTCGAATCCCGTTTCCCGCTCCAAATCCTCCCTGCCATTCCCAGGGCATCGAGCCCTGAGTTCCTCGCGCGCCCGCGGCACGGTTGCGGGGAGAACGGCTTCCGCTCGAGCCTGCTGACCTCGCCAGGCTCTGCGCCAGCGTCCTCGAAGGTGGACAGGCCACGCAGCGAAGAGCGTCCCTAATCCATTGCAGGAGACTGGATTGGCCCCTCTCGGCGGTTGGCATCCATCCTGCTCCACGGGCCCTCGAGGGCGGCTCTGGGCCGCCCACGAGAATGAGGAGACCATGAGACGACTCGCAGCCGTGCTCACGTGCCTGCTCGCCACCACGATCGCCGCCCCCGCCTACGCGGGCAGCCTCGATCTTCGAGGGGGCGGGTTCTTCCCGCGCGCGGACACCGGGGCCCAGAACGACCTGTTCCGCGACGACTCCACGCTGTACACCGTCGACAAGTCCGACTGGAACAGCTTCTATGGCGGCATCGAGTGGAACATGAAGGTCGCGCCGCTTCTCCAGTTGGGCTTCTCCGTCGACGGCTATTCGCGCAAGGTCGACACGAGCTATCGCGACTACGTGCGCCCGAACGGACGCGAGATCCAGCAGACGCTCGAGCTCGACATGGTCCCGATGGGCATCACGCTGCGCCTGGGGCCGACCGACCGCGGCGTCTTCGCCCCCTACATCGGCGGTGGCGTCAGCTTCATCGCCTGGGAGTACGAGGAGTACGGCGAGTTCATCGACTTCGACAGCGTCGACCTGCCCGTGGTGGAGGACTGGTTCGTGTCCGAGGGCGTCAACGTCGGCTTCCACGTGGTCGGCGGCCTCCGCATCCCGATCGGGGACGACTTCTCGCTGGTCGCCGAGGGCCGCTACCAGTGGGCGCAGGCCGACATGGGCGACGACTTCCGCGGCAACAAGCTCGACCTGACCGGCGCCAGCGCCACGCTCGGCGTCAACATCCGGTTCTAGTACCGGAGGCGAAGGCCGCGCCCCCCCCGCTGGCGGGGCGCGGCTCCCTCCAGGCGGCCTTCCGGCCGGCCGTGCCCTCCCGGCGGCGGCGTCCCGCTCCCGCGACGTCTGCTATCATCCGACGGGGGTGTCCCTGAGGATCACAGAGTGAAGATCGGCAGACTGGCGGCGCTCAGCCTGGTCGTCGTCGTGAGCTCGAGCGTGGCGGGCGGCGTCTTCGGCCAGAAGGTGCTGGGGTCTGGCAGCCGCCTGTCGGACCAGCTCCGGCTGTACACGGCGATCCTCGGCGCGATCGAGGACCAGTACGTGGACGAGGTCAAGAGCGACCGCCTGGTCAGCTCCTCGATCCGCGAGATGCTGCGCACGCTGGATCCGCACTCGAATTTCCTGGAGACGCGCGAGTTCGGCCAGCTCCAGGAACGGCAGCGGGGCTCGTACTACGGCCTCGGCATCACGGTCCAGGCGATCGAGGGGCGCATCACGGTCGTCTCGCTCTTCGAGGGCACTCCGGCCCACAAGCTCGGCCTGCGCACCGGCGACGTGATCAGCCGCGTCGAGGGCGAGGACGCCCTCGGGCTGACGGTCGACGACGCGGTGAAGAAGCTGCGCGGCCCCAAGGGCTCCTCGGTGCGCATCACGATCACGCGCCCCGGCTACGAGACGCCGCTCGAGTTCACGGTGATCCGCGACGAGATCCCGCTGCACTCGGTGCCGTACTCGTTCATGGCGACGAAGAAGACCGGCTACATCCGGCTGCAGGACTTCAACGAGACGACCGCCTGCCGGCCGCAGGACGGCGACGACTGCGAGCGCGAGCTCGAGCGCGCCCTGCGCCAGCTCGCCGAGAAGGGCGCGACCTCGTTCATCCTCGACATCCGCGACAACCCGGGCGGGCTGCTCGACCAGGCCTTCGCGGTCTCGAACCTGTTCCTCAAGAAGGGCCAGCTCGTCGTCTACACCCGCGGCCGCAGCAAGCGGGACGAGATGAACTACGTGACCGAGACCGAGAGCCGCTGGGCGGCCGTGCCGCTGGTGGTGCTCGTCTCGCGCCACAGCGCGAGCGCCTCCGAGATCGTGGCCGGCGCGATCCAGGACCACGACCGCGGCCTGATCGTGGGCGAGACCACCTTCGGCAAGGGGCTGGTGCAGACGATCCTGCCGCTGCGCAACAGCCGCGGCTACGCGCTGGCGCTCACCACGGCCCGCTACTACACGCCCTCGGGCCGCCTGATCCAGCGCGATTACGGCCAGACGGCGCTCGAGGACTACGTGGCGCCGCGCGACCGCAAGTCGTGCGAGGAGGGCAGCGGCGACGCCAAGCTGACCGACTCGGGGCGCCGCGTCTTCGGCGGCGACGGCATCACCCCCGACTATTGCGTCGAGCCCGAGGCCGCGAGCAAGTTCGTCTCGCAGCTGATCGCGCGCCAGGCGTTCCTGCGGTTCTCGCGCCGCTTCGCGGCCTCCGAGGCGACGGGTGTCGCCGACATCGCGGGGACCGGCTCGCGCTCCGAGGTGAAGAGCGAGCACCTGCTGATCGTCGATCGCGCGTTCGACGCGACACCGAAGCTGATGGACGATTTCCGGGCCTCGCTGAAGGATCTCGAGATCGACGACGTCGACGACGAGTTCGAGGCGAACCGCGAGCCGATCCGGCGGCTGGTCGTCGAGGAGGTGCTACGGCAGGTGTTCGGCGAGGGCGAGGCGCGGCGGCGGGCGGCAGGCTGGGACCCGCAGCTGCAGCGCGCGCTCGAGCTGATGCCGCGCGCGGAGCTGTTGCAGCGGGACCCGCGACGCTTCGTGGCCGAACGCGAGGCCGAGCTGAAGGTCGCCGAGCGGAGGAACTGAGCCCACGATGCCTATGAAGCCCGCCTGCGCCGCAGCCCTGGCCGTTCTGCTGGCCGCCCTACCCGCCGCGGCGGCAGGCCGGCTCAGCTTCGAGGATCTGATCGCCAACCTCAAGAGCCCGAACGCCAAGACGCGGCAGGAAGCGGCCGTCGAGCTGGGCAAGAGCCGGCGGCGCGAGGCCGTGGCGCCGCTCGCCGCGCTGGTGCGCGACCCGGAGGAGAAGGTGAGGCTCGAGGTGGTGCGGGCTCTGCGCGAGCTGCGCGACCTGTCCGCCGTGCCCGCGCTGGTGACCTCGCTCGCCGACGGCGACCCGAGGATCCGGGAAGAGTCGATCGGCACGCTGGTGGAGCTGTACGCCGAGCGCCAGCGCGAGACGCCCGTCGGGCGCTTCCTCGACATGTTCTCGGACGAGTTCGACCGTGCTTCGGTTCCGGCATACTCGACGGTGGACCCGTCGGTCCTCTCCGGCCTGACCTCGACGCTGAAGGACGAGTCGGCGAGCCTGCGGGAGGCCGCAGCGCTGGCGCTCGGCATTCTCGACGGGCGGAGCGCGCTACCCCAGCTCAAGGAGGCCCTGCAGGATCCCGAGCCGCGCGTGCGCGGCGCCGCGGCGACCGCGATCGGCAAGATCGGCACCACGGAAGACGGCGTCTCCCTGATCCCGCTCGTCAGCGACGCTTCCGCCGGGGCGCGCAACCGGGCGCTCTACGCCCTCGGCGTGCTGCGAGTGCGGGAGGCGGGGCCGGCGCTGCGCCAGCTCTACGACGACAACCGGCGCCGGGAGCCCGGGCTGCGCGTGCTCGAGACGCTCAGCCGCATCGCCGACCCCGCGCAGGCCGATCTGTTCCGGGAGCTCGTCGCCGATGCCGACCCGGAGCGCCGCCGCCTGGCGATCGAGGGGCTCGGGCGGGTCTCGGATCCCGAGCTGCTGCCCGCGTTCAAGAAGGACTTCCAGCGCGAGAAGAACGACGAGGTGAGGAGCGCCTACGCGTTCGCGCTGGTGCTGCTGGGCGACCGCGCCTTCATCGACACGATCGTGCTGGCCCTGCCCTCACGCCTGCAGGGCAGCCGCGCCCGGCGCTACATCGTCGAGCTCGGCCGGGGTCTGCTGCCCGACCTGTATCCGTACCTGAACGATCCCGACGCCGACGTGCGCGCCGAGCTGTGCGACGTCCTGGCGCAGCTGGGGGACGCCGAGGCGATCCCGCGGGTCGAGCCGCTGATCGCGGACCCGAGCGCCAAGGTCGCCGACCGAGCGAACAGGGCGGTCGAGCGGCTCAAGCGGCTCCAGGCTGGACGCGTCCAGTAGGCCGCTTCGCCGCCCGGCACGAGCTAGTAGGGGTTGTGCCCGCGGCCGTTGTCGTCGACGTAGGCGAGCGCGTGCTGGCTGGGGCCGCCGCCGCCGTCCAGCCGCACCAGCGCCTCGCCGCCCAGCACGATGCGATCGGCCACGTAGCCCTGGTTGTAGCCCTCGCGCAGGTGCGGGTCGAAGACTCGCACCTGGTAGGGATCGTCGCGCGGGGGCCAGTTGACGGGCACGCTCCGGGCGGTGCCGCGCCAGACGAAGCTGCCGGGCTCCCGCACCAGCCGAAACTCGCCGCCCTGCTGCATCCAGGACGCGAAGAAGACGACCGGCTCGTCGCAGGGTGACGCGACGTTGATGCAGCCGTTCGGCTGGCGATACTCGACCGTCACCGACACCGTGTTGGGCGGGGTGAGCGCCGGGGCGGCCGGCGCGACGGGAGGCTCGCCGTCCGAGCACCCGCACAGCAGCGCCGCCGTCAGAACGAGCGCCGTCGGGATCGAGCTTCGCAGCATCCGCTCTTGCAGCCGTTTTCAGCACGATGTTAGCATGCCGCCCAGGAACCACGCGGGTTCCGAGCCCCCTCCAGGCGATGCGCGAGGCTTCAGGCGGACCGATACTGGTCATCGATGACGACGCCGTCGTGCGGCGGGTCTGCGTCGACCTGCTGGCGACGCGCGGCCTGCGCGTGGCGGAGGCCTCCAACGTCCGCGACGGCCTGAGGCTGTTCGTCGAGCGCCGTCCCGGCGCCGTGATCCTCGACATGAAGCTCCCGGACGGCGTCGGGCTCGACGTCCTGCGGGAGCTGCAGCGCAACGCTCCCGGTACGCCGGTGATCGTGATCTCGGGCGTCGGCAACGTGGGCGAGGCCGTCGAGGCGATGAAGTGCGGGGCCTCGGAGTTCCTGGAGAAACCGGTATCGCGCGAGAAGCTGTTCGAGACGCTCGACCGCGCGCTCCACGCTCGTCTGCCGGGGGTGGAGCCTGATGCCGAGCCCAGCCAGGACGGCGCGCGCTTCGGCATGATCGGCCGCTCCGAGGCGATGGGGCGCATCTATCAGCTGATCGAGATGGCCGCCCCCACGCGGTGCCGCGTGCTGGTCACGGGCGAGAGCGGCACCGGCAAGGAGCTGATCGCTCGGGCGATCCATGCCCACTCTCCGCGCCGCGACAAGACCTTCGTCGAGCTCAACTGCGCCGCGATCCCGAGCGAGTTGATCGAGGCCGAGCTGTTCGGCCACATCAAGGGGGCATTCACCGGCGCCGTCGCCAGCCGCAAGGGCAAGTTCGAGAGCGCTCACGGCGGCACGCTGTTCCTCGACGAGATCGGGGACATGAGCCTGGCGACTCAGGCGAAGCTGCTGCGCGTGCTGCAGGACGGGATCGTGACGCCGGTCGGCGCCGTCGAAGGCCGGCCCGTCGACGTCCGGATCCTGTCGGCGACCAGCAAGGACCTCGTCAGCGAGATCGGGCGTGGCGGCTTCCGGGAGGACCTCTATCACCGGATCAACGTGCTCACCATCGAGGTGCCGCCGCTGCGCGCCCGCAGCGGGGACGTCGAGGAGCTGGCGGGCCACTTCCTGCGCATCGCGGCGATCGAGAACGGAGCGCCTCCCAAGTCCCTGTCGCCGCGGGCGGCCGGATTCCTGCGCCAGCTGCGCTGGCCAGGCAACGTGCGCGAGCTGCGCAACCTGATGGAACGGCTCGCGATCCTGGTGCCGCACCAGGTGATCGGGCAGGAGGACGTGATGCGGCTGCTGCAGTTGCGCTCCGCCCGCGCCGAGGACTCGGGCGCCCTGCCGCTGCGGCAGGCGCGGGCTCGCTTCGAGCGCCAGTACATCCTCGAGCGCCTGGCGGCCAACCGCGGCAATCTCGGACATACGGCGCAGGACCTCGGGATCGAGCGCACGAACCTGTACCGCAAGATGAAGCAGCTCGGGATCCGGGCCGACGCATCGCCGTTGCAGAACTGATAATCCAGCGTTGAGGTTCTGCATCATGCTCAGGCCCTCCGCTCAGGCTGCCAGTGTGTAAACAATTGATTATAAAGATATTGCGATTGTTGCGACTCGTGGCACACAGCCTGCAGCAATAGGATCGCATTAAGGGATCGCGCGGTTTCGCGCCCCCTGTGGTCGTTCCGGCCGAGTGCCTGCACGGTTTGGAGGGAGCCGCGCAGGCGCAAGACGGGGCACCGGGCCAACGGGCCCGGAGGTACCGCAGGCGGCAAGGGACCGAGGCGGTCCCTTTTTTCGTGCGTTTGGCTGCCTCGCGAGCCACGGTGTAGAGTCGCGCTCCGCACGGAGGTCGAAACAAGAAGCGTGTCGTCACCCAAGAAGGCGTTCGTCACGGGCATCACCGGACAGGACGGCAGCTACCTCGCCGAGTTGCTGCTGGCGAAGGGCTACGAGGTGCACGGGCTCGTCCGCCGCAGCAGCTCCTTCAACACCTGGCGCATCGACCACGTCCGGGAGCGCCTGGTGCTCCACTACGGCGATCTCGTCGACCAGAACAGCCTCGTGCGCACGCTCGAGGCGGTCGGCCCCCACGAGATCTACAACCTGGCCGCGCAGAGCCACGTGAAGGTCTCCTTCGAGATGCCCGAGTACACGGCGGACGTGACGGCGCTCGGCGTGCTGCGCCTGCTCGACGCCGTGCGCGACATCGGGCTGCCCACGCGCGTCTACCAGGCCGGCAGCTCCGAGATGTTCGGCCTGGTGCAGGAGACGCCGCAGACAGAGCGCACCCCGTTCCACCCGCGCTCGCCCTATGCCTGCTCCAAGGTCTTCGGTCACTGGCTGGCGGTGAACTACCGTGAGGGCTACGGGCTGCACGTCTCGAACGGCATCCTGTTCAACCACGAGTCGCCCCGCCGGGGCGAGAACTTCGTCACGCGCAAGATCACGATGGGGCTGGCGGCGATCAAGCACGGCCACGCGCGCGAGTTGCGCCTCGGCAACCTCGACGCCAAGCGCGACTGGGGCTTCGCCGGTGACTACGTCGAGGCGATGTGGCTGATGCTCCAGCGCGAGGCCCCCGACGACTACGTGATCGCGACGGGGGAGACCCACTCGGTGAAGGAGTTCCTCGAGGAGGCGTTCGCCTGCGTCGGGCTGCATTGGCAGGACCACGTCGTGGTCGACCCGCGGTACTTCCGCCCCGCCGAGGTCGACGTGCTGCTGGGCGACGCGACGAAGGCGCGCGAGAGGCTCGGTTGGAGGCCCCGCGTCGGCTTCCGCGAGCTGGTGCGGCAGATGGTCGACGCCGACATGGAGCAGGAAGGCCGGCCCGTCCGTCCGGCGCGCTAGCGCGCCGCCGCCGCGTCCTTCTCCGCGATCAGCGCGTCGAGCTCGCGGCGCAGCCGCCCGAGGATCTCGTCGTAGCCGAAGGCCCCCAGGGCCTCGGTCCCGCGCTTGAGGTTGACGTGCGTCGGCCCGCACCAGAGGCCGAGGTCCGCGTCGTCGGTCTCGCCCGGCCCGTTCACGCGACAGCCCATCACGGCGATCGTGAGCGCGTGCAGCTTCGCGTAGCTGGTCATCTCCTTCACCGCCTGCGCCAGCTCGACGAAGCGCTCGTTCTCGACGCGCGAGCAGGACGGGCAGGAGATGATGTTGAGGCCGTCGTCGTCGAAAACAGGCACCGAACGGAAGCGACCGGCGGCGATGTCCGCGAGGATCTGCTGGCCGACCGTGACCTCCTCGTGCTTGCGCGGGTTGGGCAGCGTCAGGCTGACCCGGACCGTGTCGCCCACGCCGCGCGAGATGAGCTGCTCGAAGGCGACGCGCGTCTTGATCACGCCCTCGGGCGGGATGCCGGCCTCGGTCACCCCGAGGTGGAGTGGCACGTCGGGCCGCGCCAGCGCGAAGCGCTGGTTGGCCTCGATCACCTTGCGCGGGTGCGAGTCCTTGAGGCTGACCACGTAGCGCTCGAAGCCGAGCTCGTCGAGCAGCGCGCAGTGCTCGAGCGCTGAGGCGACCATCGCCTCGATGTCCTCGGGGAAGCGGGCCCTCACCTCGGGATCGACGCTGCCGCAGTTGACCCCCACCCGGAGCGCCAGGTCGTGCTCGCGGGCGACCGAGACCAGGAAGCCGACCTTGTCGCGCACGCTCTTCTGCTTCTCGTGATGGTGGAGGTGCCCAGGGTTGTAACGGACCTTGTCGACGTAGGGCGCCACCTGCTCGGCCAGGCGGTAGCTCTCCTGGAGGTCCACCACCAGGTTGGCGCTGGTCTGGCGGCGGACCTGGGCCAGGGCCTCGACGTCTTTCGGGCTGTCGACCGCGAGCCGGACCAGCGCCGCTCCCGCCTGGCGGATCCGCTCGGCCTGCTCGACGGTCGCGTCCACGTCCTGGGTCCTCGTCGCGCACATGCTCTGCACGGCGACCGCGTGGCCGCCGCCCAGCGTGACCGTGCCCACGCGCACGGCCCGCGTCGGGTTCCTCTTCGTCATCGTTTCGATGGTAGCAGACGCGCCCGGAGGCGCCCCAACCGCCCCCGGCTTAAGATTGGAGCTTCGAGTCATGTCTCCCTCTTCCCGCCGCCGGATCCAGGTTCCCGGTGCCTTCGAAACTCGCCACGGGGGAGTGCTGCCCTCGGTCGAGATCGCGTGCGAAACCTGGGGCGAGCTCAGCGAGGAGCGCGACAACGCGGTGCTGATCCTGACCGGCCTGTCGCCGAGCGCGCACGCGCGCTCCTCGGCACAGGACCCGTCGCCCGGTTGGTGGGAGGAGATGATCGGCCCCGGCCAGGCGATCGACACCGACCGCTTCCACGTGATCTGCGTGAACTCGCTGGGCAGCTGCCACGGTTCGACCGGCCCCGCCTCGCCGCACCCGGAGACCGGCCACCGCTGGGGCCTGCAGTTCCCGGTGCTGACGGTCGAGGACATCGCGGCAGCGGCCCGCGCCGCGGTGAAGGAGCTGGGGATCGAGTCGCTGCGGGCGGTGATCGGGCCCTCGCTCGGCGGCATGACCGCGCTCGCCTACGCGCTGCAGTTCCCCGGCGAGGTGCGCGCACTCGTCAGCGTCTCGTCGGCCGCGCGCGCGACACCGTTTGCGATCGCGTTGCGCTCGCTGCAGCGGGAGATGATCCGCTCCGATCCGAAGTGGCGCGGGGGCGCCTATCCGGAGAACGACCCGCCGCTCGAGGGCATGCGTCTCGCGCGCAAGCTCGGCCTGATCACTTACCGCTCCGCGCGCGAGTGGCGCGAGCGCTTCGGCCGCGAGCGGGCGGGCATCGGCTTCGGCGACCAGGCGTTCGGCGCCGAGTTCGAGATCGAGGCGTATCTCGAGCTGCACGCCCGCCGCTTCGCCGGGAAGTTCGACCCGAACTGCTACCTGTACCTGTCGCGGGCGATGGACCTGTTCGACGTGGCGGAGCACGGCGGCTCGCTGGAGGCCGGGCTCGAGCGGATCCAGGCCTCGCACATCCTGGTGATCGGCGTCGAGACGGACTTCCTGTTCCCGATCGACCAGCAGCACGAGATCGCCGACGTGCTGCGCCGGGCCGGGCGCAACGTGCAGTTCGAGGCGCTCGCGTCGGTGCAGGGGCACGACTCCTTTCTGGTCGACTTCGACCGCTTCTCGCCGGCGCTCTCGGGCTTCCTCGCCCGCATCTGAGCCCGTCGCGCGCCGAGGAGCGCGATGCGGGTCCAGCCGGATGAACGACCGGCGTCGCGTGCCGCAGGTCACAACTTGTCTCCGGCCCCAGGGCGCCTCGGGTTCGACGCAACTTTCCTTCGCGGCGGGTCGTCTTAGAAGGCGATGGGCGGCGCGGGGGCGCGGCCCGGCGCACGGAGGCTCGAGATGCTCGCGTTTCTGACTCTCACACTGGTGCTGGCGGCGAACCCGGGACAGGCGGCGGTCGCGGACGGCGCCGGGCGGGCGGCCGAGGAGTCGTTGCTGGCCGCGGCGCGTGCGGACCTCGAGGCCCGCGTTCAGGAGCTCGGATTGTCGGGAGCCGCGCCGCTCGTCGGGATGGACGAGCGCGTCATTCAGGGAGCCGCGCAGGCGAGCAGCCAGCCGGCGCCGTCGCCCGGCGTGCAGGAGAAAGCCGGCCTGTAGCCGCCTCGCCTAACGAGCCGCCTCCACCTTGATCCGCACGCTGCGCAGCTCGTCGCGAAGGGCAGTACTTCGCTGCAGCAGGCTGGACGAGCGCAGCGCCTCGTCGCTCGCGAGCTGACCGAGCGGGATCCACTCCCCGAGACGGCCGCTGGCGGTCGTCTCGAGCCGTTGCAGCTCGACGGCCCCGCCGGCCGCGAGGCGGTCGCCGCTGACCGCGACCTCCAGCGTGACGAAGTCGCCGGAGAGGCGAGGGATCACGTAGAAGCCGCGGGAGGCCTCCTGCAGGACCGTCCCCGGCGCGACCCCGATCGCTCCGCCCGGTCCCACCACCGGGACCGGCGTCGCGACGGGGCGAGCCTCTCCGACGGAGATGAACGCCGGCCGGCCCTCGAGGGCCGCGATGCTCTGCGTGAGTGAGCCCGTTTCACCGGCGCTCGAGCCGGCGAACGCACCGGTCACGACCGTTCGCCTGCTGCGGTACTCGACGCGCGTGCCGTTTCGCGTCTCGGTCGTCTGGGGCTGCGTGCCGGCGGCACCTCCCGCGGCGGCCTGCCCGCGATCTCCGCGCTGCGTCCCGAGGCGCCGGCGCTCGCTTCCTGCGCGACGCTGATCCAGAGGCTGCGCGGGGCGACGTCGAGCTCGCGCACGACGCGCGCGACCTCGGCCAGCGCTCGCGGGGAGGCCGAGACGATCAGCTTGTCGCCGCTGGCGGTGACGGAGCCGCCTGGACCCAGGAGCGGCCGGACGAGCGCGACCAGGTCTTCGGCGGGGCGATTGCGGATCGTCAGGATCTGCAGCTGCTGCTCCTGGGCGACCGAGGCGTCGGGCGAGAGGAAGGCGGCGCTCAGCAGGACGCAGAGCGGAACGGCGACTCGGATTCGGCTCTTCATGCGTCGAATAGAATACGACGCCCCGCACACGTCCGTCCGACTCCCGCCGCCGGCGCGCGGGCGACGCCGTCTCGCGGGGCCGCAGCCGCCATTGATCCGAGAGCGCCTCGCCAGCTCGCCGCTCGCCGCACGCCTCGCCCGCGCCTTCGAAGGCGATGGGGGGGGCCGCGACGTGCTGCGCATGGCGTACCCGCTGGTGCTCAGCCACATGTCGTTCACGCTCCAGACCTTCGTGGACCGGGTCTTCCTGACCTGGTACTCGCCGACGGCGATGGCCGGCGCGGTCACGGGCATGTTCGCGGTCTGGTCGGTCGTCGGGCTCTTCTCCACGACGGGGGAGTACCTCACGACGTTCGTGGCGCAGTATCAGGGCGCGGGGCGGCCGCGCCGGATCGGGCCGGCGGTGTGGCAAGGGATCTACTTCGCGCTCCTGGCCGGCGCGGTCCTCGCCGCGCTGGCTCCGCTGGCGCAGCCCTTCTTCGACTGGTCGGGTCACGACCCGTCGCTGCGCGAGGCCGAGGTCGAGTACGCCCGCACGCTGCTCGCCGGCGGCCTGCCGACCGTGCTGATGGCTACGCTGTCGAGCTTCTACGCGGGCCGCGGCGAGACGCTGCTGGTGCTGCGCGTGAACCTGGTCGTGACTGCGGTCAACCTGGTGCTCGACCCGCTGATGATCTTCGGCCTGCTGGGCTTCCCCAGAGCCGGTGTCGTCGGCGCCGCTATCGCCACGGTCGTCTCGCAGGCGGTCGGCGCGAGCCTCTACCTGATCGGCTTCTTCCGGGCCCAGGCGCGGGAGCGCTACGCGACGCTCTCGGCTCGCCCGGATCCGCCGCTGCTCGGCCGGCTGCTGCGCTTCGGGCTGCCGAGCGGCCTGCAGTTCTCGATGGAGGTCTTCGCGTTCGCGCTGTTTCTGCTGATCGTGGGGCGCATCGGCACGCTGGAGCTGGCGGCCACCACGATCGCCTTCAACCTGAACGGGCTGGTGTTCGTGCCGATGCTGGGCCTCGGCGTTGGAATCTCCGCGCTCGTCGGCCGGTATCTCGGCGCGGAGCGGCCCGAGGTGGCGGAGCGTGCGACGTGGACGGGGCTGGGCCTCGCCTTCGTCTACATGGGCTTCTGGTCGACCCTCTACCTGGCCGTGCCCGAGTGGCTGCTGTCGCCGTACGCCGTTGGCGGCGGGGCCGAGGCCTTTCGGGACCTCGGCTCGCTCGGAGCGATCCTGCTGCGGTTCGTCGCCGTCTACTCGATCTTCGACATGATCAACCTGACCTGCGCGTCGGCCCTGCGGGGAGCGGGAGACACGGCCTTCGCGATGCGCGCGACCGTGGCGCTCGCCTTCGGCATGATGTTGGGACCTGCCTACCTCGCCTGCGTCGTCCTGGGAGCCGGAGTCTTCGTCGCCTGGACGGCGGCCAGCGGCTACGTGGTGGTGCTGGGCCTGCTGCTGCTGCGCCGCTTCCGGTCCGGGCACTGGAAGACCCTGAGGGTGATCGAGCCGGAGGCTCCGGGCCTTCACCCCGAGCGCGAGACGACCGTCGGCTGACGACCGCGATTCTCCTTGACCGTGTTTCGGCTACGGGGGTAGCGTCGCCACAGCGAGGGCGCCCGATGCCGGCCAGGTTTCCTGCCCTGCGCGAGATCACCCTGCATGGCGCCTTTGCGGCCGCCTGCGCCGGGTTGACGACTCTGGGTGTCGCTCAGGCCCAGGAGGTCTCGATCGAGCACGACGAGGTGCGCTGCGTCCTGGCCGACCGCTTCGCGGTGATCGAGGCGCGGCTCGAGCCCGTGACCGCGGTGGCCCGTGCGCGCCTGCTCTTCCGTGCCGCAGGGTCCGCCGATTGGTACTACGTCGAGATGAGCCAGGCCCAGGAGGTCTTCCGGGGCACGCTGCCCAGGCCTCTGGAGACGACGCGGAGGATCGACTACTACATCGAGGCGGTCGACCGCTCGCTCGGCCAGGTGCGGACGGAGGACTATTCGGCTGCGGTCGTGAAGCCGGGGCAGTGCGCGCCCAGCCTGCGAGTGGCCGCCGCCGCACCGAGCGCGCGCATCCCGCTCGGCTCCCTCACCCCTGGGGCGCCGGTGCTGCCCCCCGGGTTCAGCGCCGCCGGCGTCGTCAGCATCGCCGGCGGGGTGACCGCGACGACGGGCGGCGCCGCGAGCAGTGCGGTCGCCGGGGGCGGAGCGGGTGCCGGAGGGCTCTCGACCTCCACGGCTGCGCTTGGGATCGCCGGAGCGGCCGCGCTCGCCGGAGGCATCATCGTCGCCTCGGACTCGGACGCGGGCTCGACACCCGACGTCACGGGTCACTGGGTCGGCACGTACACGTTCCAGACGAACATCCTGTGCGACATCGACATCGACCTCGTCGCCGACCTCACCCAGTCGGGCACGTCGATCTCCGGCCCGGGCAGCTTCCGCACGCGGACCAGCGCGAGGCCAGACTGCGGAATCCAGAACCTGCAGATCACGCTGAGCGGCTCGATCTCCGGCAGCAGCGTCATGCTGACGCTCGCCCACACGGGATGCGTCTCCACGATGACGGGCAGCGTCTCGGGAAACGCGATGGGCGGCAGCTGGCGTGAGTCAGGGACGGGCGGCTGCGAGGGGCAGACGGGAATCTGGACCCTCGCGCGACGCTGAGACGCAAGAAGTGTGGCGACCCTGGAGGGATTCGAACCCTCGATCTTCACCTTGAAAGGGTGACGTGCTGGGCCTCTGCACCACAGGGTCAAGGCCGAAAAAAGTCTAGCACGCGGGCTCACCGGCGCCCTCGATCAGGGCGCCAGGCGGGCGAGTACGCCGCTCGTCGCGCCCAGGACGAGCCAGAAGACGACGACGAAGGCGATCGCCCGTCTGGCCAGGGGCCAGGCATCGGTCGGATCGGGACGGGAGCCGAACCGGTCGAGGCCGAGTGCCGCCAGGCCGAGCACGGCCGCGAGGATCAGTCCTCGCAGCGCGTCGCGCTGGCGGCGGGCCTCCAGCGGAAGCTCAGGGCTCGCGGGCGCACCGGGCAGGACGGCCACGAGGTCCGTCTCGGGCGTGAGCAGCTCGCGGTAGGGGTCTACCGTCAGACGCCAATCGCCGAGCTGCGCCAGCGTGATGCCAGTGCCGACGAGGGCGGCGAAGACGAATGTCCATCGGAAGGGCAGCGCCCGACACCGCGCGACGAGAGCGCGAGCGATCAGGGCGGCAGCGAGCGGGGCCACCGGCGCGAGCAGGCGTCCCGGCGGCCCAGGCGCGCCGCCCTCGTGGACGGACGCGACGGTCCACAGGGCGCCGACGGCCAGAAGCAGCGAGAGCGTGACCCGCCGCGATTCGCGCCAGCACACGGGCAGCGCTAGCGCGGCGATGATCACGATCGGGGCCATCACGAGCAGGCCGTCGCGATGGCCGAAGGGGCCGGTCGCCAGGCCGGCGGCCAGCTTCCACGGAGCCAGGCTGTCGGGGCCGCTGTAGACGTCCGATCCGAATCGGCGGTAGAGGGCGTCGGGCGAGAGGAGGCCGGTGATGCGATGGTCGTACAGCACTCGCGCCAGCACCGGCGGCGCCGCCCCGGCGACCAGCACGGCGCAGCGCCGCCAGTCGGGACGGCCTCCCGGCTCGCCGGCGCGGTACGCGGCGAGCACCAGAAGGACGGCCGCGAGCGGAACGTACTTGGGATGCAGCCAGACGAGCGAGCCTGCGCCCAGCCCGACGAGCAGGAGCCCGCTGGTGGTTAGGCGGGGACCCACGGACAGCCCGGGCCGCGCGCACCATGCAACGAACGGAGCGGCGGCGGCCTCGGGGTAGAAGTGAAGCCCGCCGACGAGCAGCGGCGCCGACGTCGTGACCAGGAGCGCCGCCAGCAACCCTGCGAGGCGCGAGCCGGAGACCTCGCTCGCGAGCGCCGCCGTCTGCGCCAGCGTCGCGCCGAAGAGGAGTGCGAGGATCAGCAGCGCATGGAACTCGGGCGTGTGCGAGTCGGGCAGGAGCGCCTGCAAGGCCCACATCGGGGCGAGCAGGACGGACAGGCCGGGGGACTGCACGTAGAAGCGCCCGCCGTGGCGTCCGGCGACGGTCCAGTTGCCGAGGTTCCACACGTGATCCGGCGGAGTTGCCTCGCCGCGCGCCAGTCCCACCGCGGCGTCGCGCGTGGTGAATGCGAGGCTCCGGAGCCCGGCGGCCAAGCGGCGCAAGTCGGGGGGCTGGGTCGCCCCCCCCGCCACGTCGACCTCCAGGTCGCGGCCCAGGCTCTCGGCCATCCGCAGGTACTTTGGCTCGTCGCCCGCGAAGGCGCCAGACCAGCGGTAGTCGGGCATCGCTGCTATGGCGAGGGTGAACCCGGCGAGTCCGATCGCCCAGGCGAGGCGACAGGGCTCGACTCTCTTCAAGGCCGACTCGGCCAGCTCGACGGCCGCGGGGCCGCGGCGGGGAAGCGTGAGGTCGGCGAAGGCGAGCGCGGCGGAGAGCGCCAGCCAGATCGTCGCCTGCCCGAAGAACGCGATCGCTGGCGGCAGGATGCCGGCGGGCAGCACGTGCACGAGGAGCGACGGGATGGCGACGACGACGGCGGTCAGGAAGCCCGGGCCGAGCCGCTTCATCTCCGGGGATGCTAACCCGCTGCGGACCGGCGCCCCGACGAGACGGAGACTAGGCGGCGCGTCGCTCGATCGTGACGACGGGAGCCTCGATCGGCTGCGCGCGAGCCGGACGAACGGGCGGCTGGGCCAGCCGGTCGATCAGCCAGACCGTCCGCAGAACGAGCCCGCTGGCACCTACCAGAACCACCGCGGCAGCGATCGAGAGAAGTGTCACCTGCATCCTCCGCCTGCGAAGGTAGCCGAGCAGCCCGCCAGAGGGGGTCCCTGCATTTCGCTTTATTTTCGCTTTTCCGACCTCGGCACGCAAGCGATTGCTGTAACTATCTATCAGTCAGTGACTTCTGCTCAAGGATCCGAGTGGCAGCCTGCCGGTCGAATGGGCAGGCGCGCGAGGACCTAGGCGGGTATGGTGGCCGGCGCGGTCTCGGAAAGGCTCGACCCGCTCCTGGCGACGACGAGCAGTGCGACGACCTCCCCACCGTAGAGAACGATCGACGCGGACAGCTCGAGCCAGAGGGCGAGCACGATCACGCCCTCGAGGGCGCCGAAGAGGCCCGCGTAGTGGGTGAGGTTGCTCACGTACCAGGCGAAGGCCGCCTTGGCCACTTCCCAAAGCACTGTCGCGACCAAAGCACCCTTCGCGGCGTCGCTCGCCCCGACCGCCAGCGCGCGCCGCGGGAAGAAGCGATAGACGAAGAAGAAGAACGCGGCCGCGATCCCGGAGGGGATCACGTACGTGAACAGCAGCGTCCCCACGCTCACCAGGGCGCTCGCTCCGGCGGGGCCGGCCAGGCGCGCGATGGCGCCGTGGACGGCGGCGAACAGCATGGTGGCTGCCAGCGTGGCCAGCAGCGTGAGGCCGGTCGCGAAGACCATCGCGAAGGACATCAGGTTGCCGCGCGCGAACCCGCGGGCCGGCGCCTCGAAGATGCCCTCGAGGGCGGAGATCAGGGCGCCGAACACGCGCCGCGCGGTCCAGGCGAGCAATAGGATGCCAGGCCACTGCAGGCGAATCGCGCGCTCGACGAACGCGCGCAGCGCGGCAAGCGCGCGCTCGTCGAGCGGCAGCACCACGCCGTCGAACAGGATCAGCACGGCGGCGTAGGCGCGATCGAAGGAGCCCAGCAGCCGCACGCCGAAGGAGATCAGGAAGATCAGCAGCGGCAGAAGGGACAGCAGCGTGTAGAAGGCGATCGCCGCGGCGCGGTCGGGCCCGTTGTGGGCCAGATACCGCAGCGCCGCGAGCCAGGCCAGCCGGGGCGCCCTGCGAAGCGACACGGGCGAGTATAGATTGTGTGAGGGGCCGGCCGCGGCCCCCCGAAGCGCCGATGGAATACAAGAACTACTACAAGATCCTCGGGGTCGAGAAGGGCGCCGGCGACAAGGAGATCAAGGCCGCGTACCGGCGCCTCGCGCGCAAGCATCACCCCGACCTGAACCGCAACGACCCGAAGGCCGAGCTCCGGTTCAAGGAGCTCAACGAGGCGAACGAGGTCCTGTCCGACCCGGAGAGGCGACGCCGTTACGACGCCCTCGGCTCGAACTGGCAGGCGTTCGGCAGCGGCTTCGGCCCGGGGGCGCGGCCCGCAGGACCGGGTCGGGTCCGGGTCGACTTTGGCGGAGGCGAGGGCTTCTCGGACTTCTTCGAGACGTTCTTCGGGCAGGGGTCCGGCGCCCAGGCCGCGGGCGGAGGGGAGGGCGTCGATCTCGAGGAGCTGCTGCGGGCCGCGTCGGCGGGAGGTCGCGGCGCCCGTCCCTCGGCGGGCCGGGACCTCGAGCAGGGGGTCGAGCTCGGTCTCGAGGAGGTCGCGCGGGGAGCGGTGCGGAGCCTGAGGCTGCAGGAAGGCCGCGCCGGCCACAGCGTCGAGGTGAAGATCCCCGCGGGCGTGCGGGACGGCGCGCGTCTGCGGGTGGCGGGCGAAGGAGGACGCTCGGCCTCGGGCGGACGGCGGGGCGACCTCTACCTGCGCGTCCAGGTTCGGCCGCACCCGACCTTCGTGCGCAGCGGCGACGACCTGCAGGCGGCGGTGACGGTCCCGCTGACGACGGCCGTGCTGGGGGGCGAGGTCGAGGCGCCGACGCTGGACGGCAGCGTGGGACTGAAGGTGCCGGCCGGCTCGCCAGCCGGGCGCGTGCTGCGGCTGCGCGGCCTGGGCCTGCCGCGCCTGGGCGAAAAAGGCTCGCGCGGAGACCTGCTCGTCCAACTGGCCGTGGCCATGCCGGAGAGCCTGACGCCGCGCGAGAGGGAGCTGTTCGAGGAGCTGCGCCGATCGGGGCGCTAGCGCGCCGCCGCGGCGCGTGCGCGGCTACTCGAGCTTGACCTTGCCCTTCGTCTTCTCCCGGCGAGCCTTGTCCTTCTGCGCGTACTCCTCCTCGCAGCCGTCCTTGTCGACCATCACGCAGGCCAGGTACTCCGAGGCCTCGATCAGGCAGGCGCGGATCGCCTTGCCGGCCGGAGTCTTCTCCATCTTCCCGAACGCGCCGCCGACGCTGCCCTTGCTCACCGCGACACCGATCGACTTGCTGCTCGAGCGCGCCTCGACCGTGCGGGTGTGGGCCACCTCGCCCGTCGTGGTGTTGACGACGCGCACGTCGATCGCGATGTAGGCCTCCTTCTTGCTGCCGCCGAGCCCGATGCCCTTGACGCGGATGCCGCCGCCCTTGCCGGCGACGTCTTCCTCGTAGGCCGACACGGTGCCGGTGACGATGTACTGCGCGCCGGTCAGCTTGCCCGCCTTCGCGGCCGTGCCCTTGGCGACGCGGCCGTCGAGAGCCAGGTCCTGCTCGCCGAGGACGGCGCCGAGCTTCTCGCGCTCGACCATCTTGAACTTCTCCAAGGCGGCCATCTCGTTGGTCAGCATGTCGGCGAGATCGTCCCCGACGCCGCCGTACCACCAGCCCGCGCTCGTGCGGTTCGTGAACTCGAAGACCGCCATCGTCGGCGGCTTGGCCGCCGCTTGCAGACCGGGGCCGAGCAGCAGCCCGCCCGCCACCAACAGGAACGACAGACGTTTCATGGATCGCCTCTCTTTCTGAGCCCGGCTCCGAGTCCGATTGCGTGTTCGTTGATCATACTCCATTGCTTCGGGCCACCCCCGTGACGGCGGCCACACCTCCCGACGCGCTAGACTTCGTCCGACCCCGCGCGCCATGTCCGAACCCATGCTGACGGCCGCCAACCAGCTCACCATCCTGAGGATGGCCCTCGTCCCCGCGCTGGTCGTGTGCGTGCTGTCGGGCGAATTCAGCTGGGCGCTGGTGGTCTTCGTCGTCGCCGGCCTGACCGACCTGCTCGACGGCTTCGTCGCGCGCCACGGCAGCCAGGCGACGACGCTCGGCGCCTTCCTGGACCCGGTGGCGGACAAGCTGCTGCTGAGCGCCTCGTTCGTCGTGCTGACCTGGGGGACGCCGGTGCTGGTGCGCATCCCGACCTGGCTCACGGTGACGACGCTCTCGCGCGACGCCATCATCCTGATCAGCGTGGCGATCATCAACATCACGCTGGGACGGCGGGTGTTCCACCCCTCGCTGCTCGGGAAGCTGTCGACCGCGGTGCAGATCGTCACGGCCGGCATCGTGCTGCTGGCGAACGCGCTGCAGGAGGCCTTCTCCTGGCTGCCCGCGCTGTTCCTGCTGGCGCTCGGGACCACCGTCGCCTCGGCGTTTCACTACACCTGGCGAGCCTCTGCCGCGCGCGGGACCCCGGGAGGGACGGCTTGAGACGAGTCCTCGATTCCGCCTGGGCGAAGGCCCTGCTGTTCCTCGTGGTCCTGCTGGCGCTGGTCTTCGCGGTCCAACGCCTGTCCCAGGTGCTGACGCCCTTCGCGGTGGCCTTCGCGCTGGCCTACTTCCTCAACGGCGCCGTGAACGCGCTCGAGCACCGGCTCGCCCGCGCGCTGGCCAGGCTCGGCCGCCCGGGGCGGCTGGTCGAGCCACGCACTGCGGCCGTGGCGCTGCTGGGGCTGTTCCTGGCGTCCGGTGTCGTGGCGGGCCTGACCTTCGTGGTGCCCGCGGTGGCGGTGCAGCTCTCGGAAGCGGCCGCGAAGCTCCCGGGCTGGGCCCGGCAGGCGCGCGCGGAGCTCGAGCCGATGATTCAGCGATTGAGCCTCCGCTATCCGGCGGAGATCGACGAGGCGCGCGATCGCCTGCAGGCCATCCTGCGCGACCACTGGGCCGAGGTGCTGAGCCCGGTCACGCGCTTCGTGCAGGCGGCGTTCTCGAGCGTCCTCGGCTTCGTGCTGGCGCTGCTCAACCTGATCGTGATCCCGGTCTTCGTCGCCTACCTGCTGATCGACATGAACCGCATCCGCGACGGCATCAAGACGCTGGTGCCGCATCGGCTGCGCCCCTACGTCTACTCGCGGGCGGCTGCCGTCGATCACCTGCTCGCGGCCTTCGTGCGCGGCCAGGTGACCGTCTGCCTGATCCTGGGCTCGTTCTACGCGATCGCGCTGACGGCCTGCGGCGTGCCGATGGGCCTGCTGGTCGGCTTCGTGATCGGCCTCTTCAACCTGGTTCCGTTCATGTCGACCCTGCTGGGCCTGCCGCTCGCCCTGGGCCTTTCGTGGCTCGACGACCAGAGCGGCACGAAGCTGATCGTCGTCGCGGCCGTCTTCGCCTTCGGTCAGTTCGTGGAGGGCAACTTCGTCACGCCCAAGATCGTGGGCGAATCGCTCGGTCTCCACGCGGTCGTGGTGATGCTGGCCGTGCTCGTGGGCGGCACGCTGCTGGGCCTGATCGGGATGCTGATCGCCGTGCCGGTGACGGCCTCGCTGTCCGTGTTCTGGAAGGACCTGCGGGCGGCCTACCTGGCGAGCGACTTCTATGGCTCGGGAGAACCGCCTCCGGAGCAGCCCGCTTCCGCGGCGTGATCGAAGCGGCCTTCGTGGCCTGCCCCGCGTGCGGGGAGGACGTGGCGCTGGAAGTCGACACCACCGCCGGCCGCGAGCAGACCTACGTCGAGGACTGCCCGGTGTGCTGCCGCCCGATGGCGATCCGCGTGCGCTGCCGTCCCGGCGAGGTGCTGGCCGTCCAGGTCGAAGCCGGCTAGATCCCGAGCTTCTGCCTGAAGTAGGCGATCGTGCGGGCGAGGCCGTCCTCGAGCGAGACTTTCGGCTCCCAGCCGAGCAGCGTCCGCGCGCGCGTGATGTCGGGCTGGCGCACCTTCGGGTCGTCCACCGGCAGCGGCTTGCTGACGATCCGGCTCTTCGAGCCGACGTTGCGGATGATGGTCTCGGCCAGCTCGCGGATCGTCATCTCGCGCGGGTTGCCGACGTTCACCGGATCGGCCTCGTCCGACAGCATCAGGCGGTAGATGCCGTCCACCAGGTCCGAGACGTAGCACAGGCTGCGCGTCTGGCTGCCGTCGCCGAAGACCGTGACGTCCTCGTTGCGCAGCGCCTGGCTCAGGAAGGCGGGGATCGCGCGGCCGTCCTCGACCCGCATGCGCGGGCCGTAGGTGTTGAAGATGCGCACGATGCGCGTGCCGACGCCGTGGAAGCGGTGGTAGGCCATCGTGATCGCCTCGGCGAAGCGCTTGGCCTCGTCGTAGACGCCGCGCGGGCCGACCGGGTTGACGTTGCCCCAGTAGCTCTCGGGCTGCGGGTGCACCAGCGGATCGCCGTAGACCTCGGAGGTCGAGGCCAGCAGCAGCCGAGCCTGCTTGGCCTTGGCCAGGCCGAGCGCGTTGTGGGTGCCCAGCGAGCCGACCTTGAGCGTCTGGATCGGCACTCGCAGGTAGTCGATCGGCGAGGCCGGGCTCGCGAAATGGAAGACGTAGTCGAGCGGACCCTCGAGGTTGACGTAGTTGGTGACGTCGTGCTTCACGAACACGAAGTCGCGCCCCGTCAGGTGGGCCACGTTGGCGAGGTCGCCGGTGATCAGGTTGTCCATGCCGACGACGGCGTGGCCCTCGTCGAGCAGCCGCTCGCACAGGTGGGACCCGAGGAATCCGGCCGCTCCGGTGACGAGGGTTCGAGGCATGGCCGGCGCCTTCCTAGTAGGCGTGCTTCTGACCGAAGCCGCGGAACAGCGTGAGGATCAGGATCTTGACGTCGAGCAGCAGCGACCAGTTCTCGATGTAGTAGAGGTCGTACTCGATGCGCTTCTCGATCGAGGTGTTGCCGCGCCAGCCGTTGACCTGCGCCCAGCCCGTCATGCCACTCTTGACGCGGTGGCGCAGCATGTACTGCGGGATGTGCTCGCGGAACTGCTGCACGAAGGGCGGCCGCTCCGGGCGGGGGCCGACCAGGCTCATGTCGCCGAGCACCACGTTCAGCAGCTGCGGCAGCTCGTCGAGGTTGTGGCGGCGCAGCAGCACTCCGATGCCGGTACGGCGCGGGTCGTCGGCCGTCGCCCAGACCGGTCCGGTCTCCTTCTCCGCCTCGTGAACCATGGTGCGGAACTTGAAGATCTCGAAGGTCTTGCCATCGAGGGTCATGCGCTCCTGGCGCAGCAGCACCGGGCCCCGCCCGCCCTTCAGCTTGATCAGCAACACGACGAGCGGGAAGACGGGCAGCGGGAAGGTGAGGCCGAACAGGATCGCGCTGCCGAGCACGATGTCCATCAGCCGCTTGATCATCGAGTTCCAGCCGCGCAGCGGGACCTCGTTGAGGCTGACGATCGGGATGCCGTCGAGGTCCTCGAGCTCCGCGCGGATCGTCGCGTACTGCACCAGGTCGGGCACGACCTTGATGTCGATCAGCTCGTTGCTGGCCTGGCGGATGATCTGCGGCAGGCGCGCGTGCTCCTCCAGACTGAGCGCGATGTAGAGCTGATCGGCGCCGTGGCAGCGCGCCGCGTCCATCGCCTGGTCGAGCGTGCCGAGCACCGGCAGCCCGCTGATCGTGGCCGTGCGGGTGTCGTCGACGAAGCCGACCACCCTGAAGCCCAGCTCGGCGTGAGCCTGGATCGTCTCGGCCACCTTCTGGCCGAGGTCGCCCGCGCCGGCGATCAGCACCCGCTTCAGGTTCTCGCCGCGCGCCCACTGCCGTTGCAGGTGGCGGCGCAGCGCCCAGCGACCGCTGCAGAGGGCGGCGACGTCGAGTGCGATGAACAGGCCGAAGACGGCCTGGCTGTACTCCCAGAGCGGCGCGACCTCGGGCTGGTAGCGGTAGTAGACGCGCACGTAGAGCGTCGCGCCCAGCACCAGCGCGGCGCCGATCAGCACGCTGAAGAGGACCTTGAAGAACTCGTCGATGTTGCTGCGGCCGCGGCGCAGCCGGTAGAGGCCGTGGAAGTACAGCACCACCGGCCAGACCACGGAGATCAGGGGCAGCAGCAGCAGGTAGCGGCCGAGCTCCGGCACGCCCTTCGTGACCGGGAGCCAGGCGCCGACCGTCTCCGACTCGAAGCGGAGGAAGTAGGCCGCGATCCAGGCGAGGCCCGTCAGGGCGACGTCCAGGGCGATGTAGGTCGCGGTCAGGACGCGGGCTTGGTACTTCAACATGTCAGGGACAGGGCGTCCTCGATGAAGGCCCGGAGGCGGGCCTCGAAGACCTCGCGGCGGAACTCCTCGGCTCTCGCCCTCAGTGCATCCGTATTAAAACCCGAGACTTGCAGGGAGTCAACGGCGGCGCGCAGGGCGCCGGCGGTGGCCTCACGGAAGACCAGCCCCGTCCGGCCGTCGACGACCGATTCGGGCCCGCCGCCCTCGGCGAACACGATCGCGGGACGGCCGCAGGCCATCGCCTCCAGCGGCACGATCCCGAAGTCCTCGACCGACGGCATGATGACGGCGCGGCAGCCGCGGTAGGCCTCGCGCAGCCGCTCGCTGGAGAGCCGTCCGAGAAAGGTCGCCTCGGGCGGGGCGAGCCGCTTCAGCCGCGCTTCCTCGGGGCCGTCGCCGACGATGCGCAGCGGCCGGCCCGTCCCCCGGTAGGCTTCGAGCACCAGCTCCAGGCGCTTGTAGGGGGCGAGCGCGGAGACGACGAGGTCGTAGGACCCGGGCCCGGCCGGGCCCGGAGTGAAGAAGTCGGCGTCGACCGGCGGCGGGATCACGACGGCGTCTCGGCCGTAGTAACGGCGAATGCGGCCGGCGACGAAGCGGCTGTTGGCCGCGAAGGCGTGCACGCCGCGCGCCGTGCGCACGTCCCAGGCCCGCAGGCGCCAGGCCAGCAGGCGGATCAGCGGCCGCAGCAGGGGAGACACGCGGCCGGGCCCGAAGTACTCGTCGAAGCGGTCCCAGACGTAGCGCATCGGCGTGTGGCAGTAGCACAGGTGGCGGGCCCCGGCTGGGACGCGGACGCCCTTCGCCGCGGCATGCGAGCTCGACACGATCAGCTCGAAGCCGCGAAGGTCGAGCGAGGCGGCGGCCAGCGGATACAGGGGCAGGTAGTGCCGGTAGCGCCGCTCGACCTGCGGGAAGCGCTGCAGCACGCTGGTGCGGATCTCGCGCGCCTCGAGCTCCGGCGCGACGCTGCCGCGCACGTGCAGCAGCGTGAAGATGGGAGCCTGCGGGAACAGGCGTGCCAGCGAGAGCAGCACCTGCTCGCCCCCGCGCATCCCGGTCAGCCAGTCGTGGACGAGAGCGACCCGCACGGCCGCTATCTCACCACGGAGGCCGCCTCCGCGGGTAATGCCCTAGCGGACCTGCTCGGCTGCGCGCGCGGGCACGCTGGCGCCGAGGACCTTCAGGTAGCCCTCGTGGATCGCCCGCACCGAGCGCTCCCAGCTGAAGGTCCCCGCGCGCAGGCGGCCGCGGCGCGTCAGGTCCGCGGAGAGCGCCGAGTCGTCGAGGACGCGCTCGATGGCCCCCGCGATCTCGTCCACGCGCGTCGGATCGACGAGCAGCGCCGCGTCGCCGACGACCTCCGGCAGCGACGAGATGTTGGAGGTCACGACCGGGGTGCCGCAGGCCATCGCTTCGAGCGGTGGCAGGCCGAAGCCCTCGTAGAGCGAGGGGAACGCGAAGACCGAGGCGAGCCGGTAGAGCGCGGCGAGCGTCTTGTCTGGCACGAAGCCGAAGAAGCGCACGTCGGCGCGCACGCCCGCAGCCTCGACGCTGCGCCGCAGCGAGCCCATGCGGTTGACCTCGTCGCCGATGATCAGCAGCTTCACGTCCTCGTGGCCGGGGCGCTCCTTCAGCAGGCCGAAGGCGGCGATCAGCCGATCGATGTTCTTGTGCGGCTTGATGTTCCCCGCGTACAGCACGAAGCGTCCGCGGATCTGATAGCGCTCGCGGACGCGGGCCGTCTCCTCCTCGCCGGGATCCTCGAGGATGCTCGGGTCGATCGCGTTCGGCACCACCCGGATGCGGTCGGGATCGGCGTCGGGGTAGAAGCGCAGGATGTCGGCCCGGGACGCCTCGGACACCGTGAACAGCATCGCGCTGCGGCGCGCCGCGACGCCCAGCATGAAGCGCGCGTAGCTCCAGGCGAAACGGTTCGGCAGGTACTGCGGGAACAGCAGGTGGATGCAGTCGTGGACCGTGACGACCGCCGGCGTCGGGCAGTACACGGGACGCACGTAGTGGGGGGCGTGAAACAGGTCGGCGCCGTGCCTGCGCAGCTTCAGCGGGATGCTGACGTGCTCGGCGACGCTGTAGCCGAGCGAGTCGTCCACGACCGGCACGAAGTTCTCGGCGAGGTCGCGCAGCGTCGCCTCGTCGGCGTGGTTGCAGAACAGGAAGTAGGTCGTCTCGTGGTCGAGACGCGCGAGATGGCGCACGAGATTCCGCACGTAGGTGCCGATCCCATAGTCGCGCCATTTGCGTGCGTCGATCGCGATCTTCAAGCGCACGCTCCCGCTTGCGACCGTACCATGCGCCGCTCGTCGGCGGCAACGAAAAAGGGGGCTCAGCCGCGCACGGCGAGGCCCAGCAGCGCCGCCTGCTGACGGCGTCCGTCCGGGTTGCCCGAGAGGGCCGCGCGGGACCACAGCAGCAGGGCCCGGGTCGCCAGCCACGCCCGGAGCGCCAGCCGTTCGAGCGGGCCGCGGTGCTTGCGGTAATAGAGAAGGTGGCTCCGGTGATATTCGAGGCTCGCGCGCGCGGGCACTCGGCCCACGCTGCGCCCCCGGTGGTGCACGACCTCGGCCTCCGGCCGGAAGCCGATGCGCCAGCCGGCGGCCCGCAGGCGGGCGCAGAGATCCACGTCCTCCTCGTAGAGGAAGAAAGCCTCGTCGAACCCGCCGACCTGGGCGAGGGCCTCTCGGCGCGCGAGCAGGCAGGAGCCGGAGATCCAGAAGGGCTCGGCCTCCGAGGCCGCGCGGCGCTCCGCTTCGGCGAGCGCCCACGGTGCGCCGGCGCGGCAGGCGCGCTCGAGCCGCCGCCGCCGCCATTCCGAAGCGAGCGTCAGGTCCTCGCCGAAGGAGAGCTGGAGGCTGCCGTCGGTGTTGCGGGTGACGGGACCGACGGCCGCGAGCTCGGGCCGCAGGGCGAGGGCGGTCGCGAGGGCCTCGAGAGCGCCGGTGCGCAGCTCGGCGTCGGGGTTCAGGAGCAGCAGGAGGGAGGCCGTCGATTCGGCGAAAGCCCGGTTGTTGGCTGCCCCGAAGCCGAGGTTGTCGGGGCACTCGATCACGCGGGCGCCGGGCCGGAGCCGGCGTGCCACGTCGGCCGAGCCGTCCCGGCTCGCGTTGTCGAAGACGACCACTTCGAGCGGCAGGGCGCAGTCGGCGAGCGAGCCGAGGCTGCGGGGCAGCTCCTGAGCGGAATCGTGCGTCACGACGACGACGGCGACCTGCGCGCTCACGGCAGGGGCGGCCGTCCGTCGGCGGCGCAGCGCAGCACGCCGAGCGTCGCGCGCGCCGCGGCGGCCCAGGAATGGCGCGCCGCCAGCGTGTGGCCGCGCGCGATCAGCGTGTTGCGCAGCGCGGCGTCCGACAGCAGGCGATCGAGGGCCGCGGCGATCTCGCGCTCGTTCCGAGGGTCGGCCACCAGCGCGGCGCCGCCGAAGATCTCGGCGAGGGCCGGGCGGTCGGAGACGAGCGTTGGCACGCCGCGGGCCATCGCCTCCAGCGCCGGCAGGCCGAAGCCCTCGTACAGGGAGAGGAAGACGGCGGCGTCGGCGGCGGCGTAGCGGTCGGCCAGGCCGTCCTCGCCGACGAATCCGGAGAAGCGGACCGCGTCCGCGACGCCCAGCTCCCGGGCGAGCGCGACGAGGTCGCGCTCCGGGCTCGTGCGGTTGTCGCCCACCACGTCGAGCACGAGCCCCGGCTGCCTCCAGCGGAGCATCGCCACCACGCGCAGCAGCTCCGGCAGGCAGCGCCGGTTGAAGACCGAGCCGACCGTCAGCAGCAAAGGCCCGGAGAGGCCGAGCCGACGCCGCGCGTCCTCGCGTGGCGGCGGCGGCGCCAGGTCCTCGTCGGCTCCGTGGGGCACGTGGACGACCCGCCCGGCGGCGGCGGGGAAGCGGTCGCAGATCTCCCTGCGAGTGAACTCCGACACGGCCAGGACGGCGGCCGAGGCGCGCACCGAGGCGGCGGTCAGCAGCCGGCGGCGCAGCCCCTCGCGAAGGCTGAAGTCCTCGGGCAGCGAGAAGAACGAGAGGTCGTGGACCGTCGTGACTCGCGGCACGGGCAGACGCAGCGGGCAGAAGTAGGCCGGCGCAAAGAAGACGTCGAGGCCGTCGAGCGCCACGGCCGCGGGCAGCAGGCGCTGGTGCCAGGCGAGCCCGCGCGCTCCGCCGCGCCCGAGCTCGCGCACGTGCGCATCGAGGCCCGGCGGAAGCGCGCCGCCGGCGAGCGGTCCGTCGCAGTAGACGAAGAGGCCGAGGCCCTCGTCCTTCCAATGGCGCAGCAGGCTGCGCAGGTAGCGGCCGGCGCCCGTCGGCCGCCCGCCCAGCTCGCGCGCGTCGATCCCGAGGCGCATGCGAGTGGCGCCGGCCGCACCCGTCGTCAGGCCCTCGGCCCCATCGCCGCGACCTTCCGGTAGAAGGCGAGCGTCTGCGCGGCGGCCGCGTCCCAGTCGAAGATGCGGCTCTGCTCGAGCCCCAGGCTGCGCTGTCGCTCGGCCAGCTCGGGCGAATCGAGCAATTGCTCGATCCCCGAGGCGATCGAGCCCGTGTCGAGCGGATCCACCAGCGTGGCGGCGCCGCCGGCCGTCTCCTCGAGCGCGGAGCCGCGCGAGCACACGACGGGCAGGCCCGCGGCCATCGCCTCGGCGACGGGCAGCCCGAAGCCCTCCTCGAGCGACGGCAGCACGAGGGCGGCGGAGGCCGCCATCAGCGCGCGGATCTCGCGCGTCTCCAGATAGCCGGTGGCGCGGATCTGGGGCTCGACGCTCGATCCGCCCAGGCCCCACTGCGAGCCGGGCCCCACCAGCACGAGCGGCGGGATGCGCGAGCGGCGGCGGGCGAGGCCCATGTAGGCCATCGCGAGGTTGACCAGGTTCTTGCGCTTCTCCTCGCTGCCCACGTAGAGCAGCGCCCCGCGCGGCAGGCGCCGCCGAAGCAGCACCGCCTCCACCTCCTCGGCCCCCACGGGCTCGCGGTACGCCGGGTCGACGCCGTTCGGGATCACGGCGATCTTGCCGGCGGGCACGTCGAGGAGCAGGCGCGTCTCCGCGGCGGTGTGGGCGGAGACGCAGACGACGCCGTCGGCGCGGCGCACGTGCTCGCGCACCAGCGGCACGTAGTCGCGGCGGATCTCGGCCTCCGTCATCTCGGGGTGCTTCAGGAAGAACAGGTCGTGGACGGTGACCAGCTGCCGTGCCCGGCGTCCGGGGACGATCAGGGGGTGGGGGGAGTGGATGAGGTCGAGCGGGGCCCCCACCAGCCGGTCGAGCGCCGGGGCGCCGTAGCGGTTCCAGGCGTGGTTGAGGGCGCGCACCGGGAGGCGCAGATCGACGAGCCGGACGTTCGGCGGCCAGTCGCGCTTCGGGTAGCGGTCGCGAAAGGACGCCGAGAAGAAGAAGAAGCGGTCCTCGGGAGCGAGCGCGGGCAGGCGCCGGGCGAGCGCCAGGACGTAGGCCCCGACGCCGGTCGGCTTCGCGAGCGAGGGTCTGAGATCGAAGCCGATGTTCAAGGCAGCCCGTATGATAGCAGGCGAGGACGTGTGCTAGAGTCCCGCCCCGCAGTGCGGACGCACGCCTTCGCGCCCCGGCCCTGGGCGCGCCCCTCTCGCACCTCAGGTTTCGGAGGCATCAGGTGAAGATCGGTGTCGTCGGGACTGGCTACGTCGGCCTGGTCGTGGGCGCGTGCCTGGCGGAGAACGGCAACTCGGTCACCTGCGTCGACTCCGACGCGTCGAAGGTCGAGTCGCTGCGGCGAGGAGAGATCCCCATCTACGAGCCGGGCCTCGAGGAGATGGTGCCGCGCAACGTGCGCGAGGAGCGGCTCGCCTTCACCACGGACATCAAGACGGCCGTCGAGTCGAGCGAGATCCTGTTCATCGCCGTCGGCACGCCGCAGGACGAGGACGGCTCGGCCGACCTCACCCACGTGCTGGCCGTGGCCGAGGCGATCGGCCGCCACATGAACGGCTTCAAGATCGTGATCAACAAGTCGACCGTGCCGGTGGGCACCGCGCGCAAGGTGCGCGAGGCGATCGCCGCCCGCACCAGCCACCGCTTCGCGGTGGTCTCGAACCCGGAGTTCCTCAAGGAGGGCACGGCGGTCGACGACTTCCTGAAGCCGGACCGCGTCGTGATCGGCGTCGACGACCCCGAGGTCGAGCGGGTGATGCGCGACCTCTACGAGCCCTTCGTGCGCACGGGGCACCCGATCCTGGTGATGGACCCGGTCTCGGCCGAGCTGACCAAGTACGCCGCGAACGCCATGCTGGCGACGCGCATCTCGTTCATGAACGAGATCGCCAACCTGTGCGACGAGGTCGGCGCGGACGTGCGGCAGGTGCGCATGGGCATGGGCACGGACGCCCGCATCGGCGCTTCCTTCCTGTTCCCAGGTCTGGGGTACGGCGGCTCCTGCTTCCCGAAGGACGTGAAGGCGCTGATCCGCACGGCGCGCGACTATCACGTGCCGATGCGCGTGGTGCAGGCCGTCGACGACGCCAACAACGGCCAGAAGGCGATCCTGGTGCCGCGGGTGGCGGCGCACCTCGGCGGCCTGCGCGGCAAGCAGATCGCGGTCTGGGGCCTCGCCTTCAAGCCGAAGACGGACGACATGCGCGAGGCGCCGGCGCTCACCGTGATCGAGGCGCTGCTGAAGGAAGGCGCCGGCGTCCGGGCCTACGACCCCAAGGCGATGGCCGTCGCGCGCGGCGTCCTCGGAGACCGCGTGGCCTTCTGTGAGCGCAGCTACGACGCGGTGCAGGGCGCCGACGCGCTGCTGCTGGTCACCGAGTGGAACGAGTTCCGCGAGCCCGACTTCGCGCGCATCAAGTCGCTGATGCGCACGCCGGCCATCTTCGACGGCCGCAACATCTTCAACCCCGAGGTCCTGCGCGAGCTGGGCTTCCACTACGAGGGGATCGGCCGGCGGTGAAGGTGCTCGTCACCGGCGGCGCCGGCTACATCGGCAGCCACGCGTCGCGCGAGCTGCTCGAGGCCGGCCACGAGGTCAGCATCCTCGACGACCTCTCGACCGGGCACCGCGAGGCGCTGCCGGCGGCCGCCCGCTTCGTGCTCGGGGACATCGGCGACGCTTCGGCGCTGCGGCAGGGCCTCGACGGGGCCGGCGCCGTGATGCACTTCGCGGCTCTCGCGTACGTCGGCGACTCGATGCGCGACCCGGCGTCCTACTATCGGACGAACCTGGGCAAGGGTCTCGCCCTGCTGTGGGCCGCGCTCGATGCCGGCGTCGAGCGCTTCGTGTTCAGCTCGACCTGCGCCACTTATGGCGAGCCGGTGCGGCTGCCGATGGACGAGAGCCACCCGCAGCAGCCGATCAACCCCTACGGCGCGACCAAGCTCGCCTTCGAGCGCGCGCTGCAGGATCACGCACTGGCGAGCCCGCTGCGCGTGATCGCGCTACGCTACTTCAACGCCGCGGGGGCGCACCCGGACGGCAGCCTCGGGGAGCACCACGACCCCGAGCCGCACCTGATCCCGCTCGCGATCGACGCCGCGCTCGGCCGCCGGCCCGGGCTGACGATCTTCGGCGACGACTACGACACGCCGGACGGCACCTGTGTGCGCGACTACGTCCACGTGGTGGATCTCGCGCGCGCCCACGTGCAGGCGCTGGCGGCGCTCGGCTCGGGGCCGCGCTTCCGCGCCTTCAACCTCGGGACCGAGCGCGGCTCGTCGGTGCGGGAGGTGGTGGAGGCGGTCGCGCGCGTCAGCGGGCGCGGCGTTCCCGTCAGCATCGGGCCGCGCCGAGCCGGCGACCCGCCGCGCCTGGTCGCCTCGTCGGCGCGGGCGCAGGCCGAGCTCGGCTTCCGCCCGCGCTACTCGCTCGAGGACTCGGTCGAGAGCGCCTTCCGCTGGCGCCTCGCGCACCCGCAGGGCTATCGGAGGGCCGCGTGAGCGACAGCGCGCCGCGCGGGCGCCCGACGCCGATCGCCGACCCGCTGCTCTCGGTGCTGATGCCGGTCTACAACGAGAAAGACACCGTCTCCGAGATGATCGAGCGCGTGCTCGCCGTGCCGGGAGTGCGCAAGGAGCTGATCGCGATCGACGACGCCTCCAGCGACGGCAGCCGGGAGATCCTGGAGCGCCTGTCGGCGGAGAAGGGCTTCAGGCTGCTGCGCCAGGAACGCAACCAGGGCAAGGGCGCGGCCGTGCGGCGGGGGATCGACGCCGCGCAGGGCGACGTGATCATCGTGCAGGACGCGGACCTCGAGTACAGCCCGGAGGAGTACCCGGAGCTGCTCGACCTGATCGTGCGCGGCAAGGCGGACGCGGTCTTCGGCAGCCGCTTCATCGGGCGCCACCGCTGCTTCCTGTTCACGCACTACCTGGCCAACCTGTTCCTGAACCTGGTCACCAACGTGCTCTACAACACGACGATGACGGACATGGAGACCTGCTTCAAGGCCGTGCGCGCGGACCTGCTGAAGTCCCTGCAGCTCAAGAGCGACCGCTTCGGGATCGAGCCGGAGATCACCGCCAAGCTGTTCAAGCGGGGCGCGCGCGTCTACGAGGTGCCGATCACGTACGAGGGCCGCGACTACGCCGAGGGCAAGAAGATCACCTGGAAGGACGGCTTCCCGGCCCTGTGGACCCTCGTCAAGTACCGGTTCGTGGACTAGCCACCCTATACTCGCCCCGTTCCAGGAGGCCGCTCCCATCGCCGTCCCGCTGCCGTCATCGCCGAGCCCGCCCGCACGGGGTCCCCGCCTCGCGAGACAGCTGCGGCTCGTTTCGGCGGACCTGAGGCTGCAGGCTCGGGACATCAGGCGCCTGCTCACCTACACCCGGCCCTACCGAGGACGCCTGGCGCTCGCGTGGCTGGCGACCGCCGTCTACGCAGCCGCCGGCGCCTCGCTCGCCTGGACGATCAAGCCGATCTTCGACGAGGTGCTGATCCAGGGCATCAACAAGGGGCGCGTGGCCTCGCTGATCCTCGGCCTCTACCTGCTGAAGGGGATCGGCAGCTACTTCGCCACCACGCTGGTGGCCTCGGTGGGGCAGCGCGCGGTGACGGACCTGCGCAACGCCCTCTACGATCACATCCTGAAGCAGTCCTTCGCCTTCCTGTCCCGCCACAGCACCGGCTCCCTGATGAGCCACATCACCACCGACGTGGAGCGGGTGCAGCACGCGGTGTCGGAGCTGGCCGGCGACCTGTTCAAGGAAGGCCTGACCGTGCTCGGCCTGCTGATCGTGCTGTTCTGGCACGACTGGCGGCTCGCGCTGATCGCCCTGTTCGGCATGCCGCTCGCCTTCTATCCGCTGGTCCGCCTGGGCCGGAAGCTGCGCGCCTCGAACGAGACCTCGCTGCGGCGCTGGCGCGACATCTCGGAGATCCTGCAGGAGACGATCTCCGGGTTCCGTATCGTGAAGGCGTTCGCCATGGAGGGCTTCGAGATCGAGCGCTTCCGGCGCGCGGCCACGCGCCTGCTGAACGTCAACCTCAGGATCACGCGCACGAACGCGCTGCTGCCGCCGCTGATGGAGGCGGTCGGCGGCCTGGCGCTCGTGGGCGCGCTCTTCTACGGGGCGACGCGGATCCAGGCGGGCTCGCTGACCACCGGCGCTTTCGTGTCGTTCCTGGCCGCGCTGTTCATGCTCTACCAGCCGGTGAAGCGGCTGTCGCAGCTCAGCTCCAGCCTGCAGGCGGCGCTCGCGGCGGGCGGCCGTGTCTTCGAGGTGCTCGACACCCACCAGGAGGTGCGCGAGGAGCCGAATGCCCTCGAGCTGCCGCGGATGACGCGCGGGCTCGAGTACCGCGAGGTCGGGTTCCAGTACTCGGACGGCGACTTCGAGGTGCTGCGCCGGGTCAGCTTCGAGCTGCGGGCCGGCGAGGTGGCCGCGATCGTGGGCAGCAGCGGGGCCGGCAAGACGACGCTGGTCAACCTGCTCTCGCGCTTCTACGACGTCAGCGACGGCGCCATCCTGATCGACGGCGTCGACGTGCGGAAGGCCTCGCTGCGCAGCCTGCGCGAGCAGATCGGCCTGGTGACGCAGGAGACGGTGCTCTTCAACGACACCGTGCGCGCCAACATCGCGTACGGCCTGAAGGACGTGGACGAAGCGCGCGTCGAGGCCGCGGCCCGCGCGGCGCTCGCCCACGACTTCATCCTCGACCTGCCGCGCCGCTACGGCACGGTGATCGGGGAGCGCGGCAGCCGGCTCTCGGGCGGGCAGCGCCAGCGCATCGCGATCGCGCGCGCGCTGCTGAAGGACCCGCCGATCCTGATCCTCGACGAGGCCACCTCGGCGCTCGACGCCGAGTCGGAGCGCGCCGTGCAGCAGGCGCTCTCCAACCTGATGCGGGGCCGCACGACGCTGGTGATCGCCCACCGGCTGGCGACGGTGCGCAAGGCGAACCGGATCCTCGTGCTCGACGGCGGCGAGGTGCGGCAGGTCGGCACCCACGAGCAGCTGCTGCGCGAGGGCGGGCTCTACAGCCGGCTGCACGGGCTGCAGTTCTCCGAGGAGCCTGCCGTCTAGCCCGCGATGATCGCGTCGATGACGGGCTACGGCGCGGCGGTGTTGCGCAGCGACGCGCTGCAGGCGTCGGTCCAGATCCGCAGCGTCAACCATCGCTTCCTGGAGCTGTCGCTGCACATGCCGCGCCGGCTGCACGCGCTCGAGCCGGAGCTGAAGCGGCTGGTGCAGTCGCGCGTCCAGCGCGGCAAGCTCGAGCTGTCGATCTCCGCGCGCTTCGAGGCGGGGGAGCCGGAGCTGGTGCAGGCGGCCGAACCCCTGGTGACGGGCGTCGTACGCGTCCTGCGCGAGCTGAAGCGGGCGCACGCCCTCGAAGGAGACGTCAGCGTCTCGGACGTCGCGCGCTTTCCGAACGCGATCGAGGTGCAGGAGGCGGTGGCTGCCGAGGGGCCGGATCCGCAGCCGCTGCTCGCGCTCGCGGAGCGGGCGATCGCAGACCTCGTGGGCCAGCGCAACGCGGAAGGCGCCCAGCTCGCCCGTGTCCTGGGCGACTGCCTCGACCGGGTGCGCGACGGCGTGACGCGCCTCGCGGCGCTCTCGGCCGAGACGAAGGCATCCCGCCTTCAGGCGCTCGCCGAGCGCCTGAAGGAGGCCGTCGCCGGGCTCGGCCTGGACGAGGGCCGGCTGCACCAGGAGGTCGTGCGCGCCGTCGAGCGCGCGGACGTGGCCGAGGAGCTCGAGCGGCTGACGAGCCACGTGGAGCTGTGCCGCGCGACGCTCGAGCGCGGCGGGCCCTGCGGCAAGCGGCTCGACTTCCTCTCCCAGGAGCTGATGCGCGAGGCGAACACCATCGGCAGCAAGGCCGCGGCGGCTCCGATGATCCACGAGGTCGTGGGCCTGAAGGGCGAGATCGAGCGCTTCCGCGAGCAGGTGCAGAACGTTGAGTGAGCCCAGGCCCAGCCTGTTCGTGGTCTCGGCGCCCTCGGGCGCCGGCAAGTCCACGGTGCTCGCGCGCGTGCTGGCCGCGGACCCCGGGCTGCGCTTCTCGATCTCCCACACCACCCGCGCGCCCCGCTCGGGCGAGCGCGACGGCGTCCACTATCACTTCGTGGAGCGGGCGGCCTTCGACGACCTGGTCCGGCGGGACGCGATGCTCGAATGGGCCGACGTGCACGGCCACCTCTACGGCACCTCCCGCGCGGAGCTCGAGCTGGCCGAGCGCGAGGGGCGCGACCTGCTGCTCGACGTGGACGTGCAGGGCGCGGCCCAGGTCAGGGAACGCGTGCCCGAGGCCGTCAGCGTGTTCCTGTTCCCACCGTCGTTCGGCGACCTGGAGCGCCGGCTGCGCGGGCGCGGCCTCGACGGCGCGGAGGTGATCGAGCGCCGGCTGCGCAACGCCCGGGGCGAGGTGGAGGCCTACCGGGGCTACGACTACGTGGTGGTCAACGACGACCTCGACCGGGCCGTGGACGCGCTAAAATGCGTGATCGGGGCGGCCCGCTGCCGCCGCAGCCGGGTCGAAGCCGAGGCGGAACGCATCCTCGGCTCCTTCCGGGCTCGGGACTGACGCCGCACCTTCGAATCGGAGTGCCATGACCCACATCGTTCTTCCCAAGGACGTCGACAGCAAGTTCCGCTTCATCACCGTCTCGGCGCAGCGCGCCAAGCAGATCCAGAACGGCGCCAAGCCTCGCGTCGAGGCGCGCAGCCGCAAGTCCACGCGCATCGCGATGGAGGAGGTGCTCGCGGGCGCCGTCTCCTGGGAGCTGCGCGACGAGCTCCCGCCGCCGGCGGAAGCCGCCGCCGAGGCGTAGCCCGGTTCGGATCGGCCCCGGGACAGGGCCATGCCCAACGTCGTGCTCGGCGTCACCGGCTGCATCGGGGCCTACAAGGCCTGCGAGGTGCTGCGCGAGCTCCAGAAGCACGAGCTGGACGTGCGCGTCGTGATGACGCGTCACGCCACCGAGTTCGTGACGCCGATGACGTTCGAGGCCCTGTCCCGCCACCCGGTCTTCGTCGACCAGTTCGCGCTCGGCGAGAACGGCGAGATCCGCCACGTCAGCCTGGCGGACCAGGCCGACCTGCTGCTGGTGGCGCCCGCGACGGCCAGCATCCTCGGCAAGTTCGCGCACGGGGTCGCCGACGATGCCCTCTCGACACTCTACCTGGCGACGAAGGCGCCCGTGCTGGTGGCGCCGGCGATGAACGTCAACATGTTCGAGCACCCCGCTGTCGTCGAGAGCCTGCGGGTGCTGCGGGCGCGCGGTGTCGCGGTCGTCGAGCCGGGCGCGGGCTATCTCGCCTGCGGCTGGCTGGGCAAGGGGCGGCTCGCGGAAACGCCCGAGATCGTGGCGGCCGCGCTCGCCGCGCTGTCGCGCCGCTCGGATCTGGCCGGCCTGCGCGTGCTGGTGACGGCGGGCCCGACCGTCGAGGACCTCGATCCCGTCCGTTTCCTATCGAACCGCTCCACGGGCCGCATGGGCTTTCGCGTGGCCGAGGCGGCCCGCGACCGGGGCGCCCAGGTGTCGCTGGTGAGCGGGCCGACCGGTCTCGACGGGCCCTCGGGCGTCGAGGTCTCTCGGGTGCGCTCCGCGGCCGAGATGCTGGAGGCCGTGCTCCGGAAGCGCGCGGGCGCCGACGTGATCGTGATGTGCGCGGCGGTGGCCGACTACACGCCGCGCAGCGTGGCGCCGGCGAAGCTCAAGAAGGCCGAGGGGCCGCTGAGCGTCGAGCTGGTGCGGACCACCGACATCCTGCGCCGGCTCGGTGAGAGCAAGGGCGGCGCGTTCCTGGTCGGCTTCGCGGCCGAGACGGACGACGTCGTCGCGAACGCCCGCAAGAAGCTGGCCGAGAAGCACCTCGATCTGATCGTGGCCAACGACGTGCGGCCGTCCGACCGCGGCTTCGCCGCGGACGAGAATGCGGCCGAGCTGATCGACGCCGGCGGCGGACAGCTCAGCGTGCCCCTCGTCGGCAAGCGCGAGCTGGCGGACCGCATCTGGGACCGCGTGGTCGAGCTGCGCCGGCCCCACGCGGGCAAGCGCGGCCAGGCCCCCGCGTGAGCGAGCGCGACGCGGTGCTGCTCGATCTGCGCGAGCGGCTCCGCTTCTACGGAGAGCTGACGACGATCGGGCTCGATCCGCAGACGCTTGGGGCAGCGAAGACGGCCGTGGGCTCCGGACCCGGCGGAGCGGAAGCCCCGGCCGCCGGGCAGGCGGCGCTCGGCCCGGCCGAAGCAGCGGCCGCAGGGCCGCGGGGCGACGCCACGGGAGCGCTTCAGCAGGTGCGCGACACGCTGGGCGACTGCCGCCGCTGCAAGCTACAGGCCGGGCGCAAGACGATCGTGTTCGGCCAGGGCAACCCGAACGCGCGGCTGATGTTCGTGGGCGAGGCGCCGGGCGCCGACGAGGACGAGCAGGGCCTCGCGTTCGTGGGCCGCGCCGGCCAGCTGCTCACGGACATCATCGAGAAGGGCCTCAAGCTGCCGCGGTCCGAGGTATTCATCGCCAACGTGATCAAGTGCCGCCCGCCGCAGAACCGCAACCCGGAGCCCGACGAGATCCTCGCCTGCCAGCCGTTCCTCGAGGGGCAGATCGACGCGATCAAGCCGAGGGTGATCGTCGGCCTCGGCAAGTTCGGGGCGCAGTTCCTGCTGAAGACGGCGGAGCCGATCACGCGGCTGCGCGGCAAGATCGGCGAGTACCGGGGCATCACAGTGATGCCGACCTATCACCCCGCGTACCTGCTGCGGAACCCGGCCGCCAAGAAGGACGTCTGGCTGGACATGCAGGCCGTGATGCGCCTGCTCGAGGGATAGCCATGCCGTCGGTGGGCGCCAACGTCCCGCGCCGCGAGGGTTGGGCGAAGGTCACCGGCGCGGCCCGCTACGTCGACGACCTGCGCCTGCCCGGCATGCTCCACGCGCGCACGATCCGCTCCGAGATCGCCTGCGGCCGCTTCGAGGTGAAGCGCATCGAGGCGCCCGGCTGCGTGGTCGTCGACCACCGGGACGTCCCGGGGCGCAACGCGATCGCTGTGATCGAAGAGGATCAGCCCTGCCTGGCGGCGGGCGAGATCCGCCACTTCGCGGAGCCGATCCTGCTGCTGGCCCACGAGGACCGCGACGCGCTGCTGCGAGCGCGGGTCGAGATCGCCTGGCACCCGACGACGCCTGTGCTCGACCCGTGCCTGTCGCGCGAGGTCTTCAAGCAGATCCGCATCGAGAAGGGCTCGCTCGAGCGCGGCTTCGCCGAGGCCGAGCTGGTCGTCGAGGGCGAGTACGCGACCGGCCACCAGGAGCAGCTCTACCTGGAGACGAACGGCGTCATCGCGCTGCCCGAGGACGGCGGCATCACGGTGATGGGCTCGCTGCAGTGCCCGTACTACGTGCTCCACGCGCTGAAGGTGGCGCTCGCGACCGACCAGGTGCGGGTGATCCAGCTCGAGACCGGGGGCGGCTTCGGCGGCAAGGAGGAGTACCCCTCGGTGATCGCCGTCCACGCGGCCTTGCTGGCGCGGAAGTCCGGCCGGCCGGTGAAGCTCGTCTTCGACCGCGCCGAGGACATGCTGGCGACCACCAAGCGCCACCCTTCGCGCGTAAGGCTGCGGACCGGCGTGCGCCGGGACGGGCGCCTGACGGCGATGGACATCGACGTGCTGCTCGACGCCGGCGCCTACCTGACGCTGAGCCCGGTGGTGCTGTCGCGCGGCGCGATCCACGCGACGGGGCCCTACCGCTGCGACCACGTGCGGGTGGCGGCCCGCGCGGTGCGCACGAACACGCCTCCGAACGGCGCCTTCCGCGGCTTCGGCGCGCCGCAGACGCTGTTCGCGGCGGAGGTCCACATGGAGCGCGTCGCGGAGGCGCTCGGCATGGACCCCGTGCGGCTGCGCGAGAGGAACGCGCTGCGGCCGGGCGACGTCACCGCGACCGGCCAGAAGCTCGGCAACGACGCGAGCGCGCTGCAGGTGCTGCGCGAGGCCGTGCGGCGCAGCGACTTCCGGCGCAAGCGTCGCGGCTACCCCGCGCAGGGGCGCGGCATCGGGCTGTCGCTCTTCTTCCACGGCTCGGGCTTCACCGGTGGCGGCGAGCTGCGGCTCGGCTCGAGGGCCGCCCTGGAGCTCACCCCGCGCGGCGCCCGCGTGCAGGTCGCGTCCACCGAGATCGGCCAGGGCACGCGCACGATGCACGCGCAGATCGTGGCCGACGCGCTGGGTTTCCCGCTCGACGCGATCGAGACGGAGGTCCCCGACACCGCGCTCGTGCCAGACAGCGGACCGACGGTGGCCTCGCGCACCTGCATGGTGGTCGGCAAGCTGCTCGAGCGCTGCGCCGTCGAGATGAAGGCGAAACTCGGCCGGCTCTCGCCCCGCGAGTACCTGCGGCGCCACGGTCCGCTGGTGGTGACCAAGGCCTACGAGGCCCCGCCGGGGCTGCGCTGGGACGACGCCACGTACCAAGGCGACGCCTACGGAGCTTACGGCTGGGGCTGCAACGTGGTCGAGCTGGAGCTGGACCGCGAGACCTTCGAGGTGCGCCCGCTGCGCGTGACGGCGGTCTGCGAGATCGGCAAGGCGATCAACCCGCGGCTGGCGACGGGACAGGTGGAGGGCGGCACCGCGCAGGGCCTGGGCTTCGCGCTGCTCGAGGAAGTGGTGATGCGCGACGGACGCATGGCCAACGCGCAGCTCACCAACTACCTGATTCCGACCAGCCTCGACACGCCACCGATCGACGCGGTGCTGCTCGAGCGACCTTACCGCTACGGACCGCACGGAGCGAAGGGCGTCGGCGAGATGCCGATGGACGGGCCCGCGCCCGCCGTCGTGAACGCGCTCCGGCACCTGGGCCTCGACGTGCGCGAGGTGCCCGCGACTCCGGAGCGGCTGCTGGGCGCCCCGGTCCTGGCCACGGGCCGGCCCGTACAGGCACGCCCGCCGCGGCGGACGAAGGCGAAGCCGAAGAAGAAGCCGGCGCGGCGGCAGCGCCGGCGCCCGCTGGCCGCACGCGGGAGCACGAGCCGATGAAGCTCCGAGTCAACGGCCGCGAGCGCGAGGTCGAGGCGCATCCGATGAAGCGCCTGCTGGACGTGCTGCGCGAGGACTGCGGGCTGACGGGCACGAAGGAAGGCTGCGGCGAGGGCGAGTGCGGCGCCTGCACCGTGCTGCTCGGCGGCCGGCCGGTGAACTCGTGCCTGGTGCCGCTCGCGCACGCGCGGGAGGCGAGCGTCGTGACCATCGAGGGCGTGAAGAACCGCGCCCTGCTCGAGGCCTTCGTCGCCGAGGGCGGGGCCCAGTGCGGGTTCTGCACGCCGGGCGTCCTGATGGCGGCAGTGGCGCTGCCGAAGGGGCTCAGCGCCACCGCGATCCGGGAGGGCCTGGCTGGCAACCTCTGCCGCTGCACGGGCTACACCGCGATCGAGCGCGCGCTGGTCGACGCCGGCAGGGCGAAGGCCGCGGGGCGACAGGGCGCTCGCGGGGCGAAGGCCAGCCGCGGTGGCAAGCCGAAGCCGACGGCAGGCCGGAACTCGAAGGCGCGTCTACGGAGCACGTCAGCGGCCCGCGGGGCGAAGGCGCCCTTGCCGAGCGGGCGCAACCCGGTGCCTGGGCCGGGACGGAGCGCACGGTGAGGACGCCGCTCTCGGAGCTGTCGCTCGTCGAGCCGCGCTCGCTGCCCGACGCGCTGCGGCAGCTCGCCGAGGGTGGTCTCACGCCGCTCGCGGGCTGCACGGACCTCTACGTCGGGCTCAACGCCGGAGCGTTGCGCGAAAGGCGCTTCCTGGACCTGTGGGGGCTGGATGCGCTGCGCGGCATTCGCGTGGAGCGGGGCGCGCTGCGGCTGGGCGCCCTCACGACGTACGCCGAGATCCGGACGTCGGCCCTGGTGGGCCGCTGGCTGCCGATGCTGCAGGCGGCCGCGCGCGAGATCGGCGGGCCGCAGGTGCAGGCGCGCGGCACACTGGGCGGGAACGTGATGAACGGCTCGCCGGCGGGCGACACGCTGCCGGTGCTGGCGGTAGCGGAGGCCGTGCTGCTGCTCGAGAGCCGGGCGGGCCAGCGCCGCGTGCCGTTCAGCGGCTTCTACACCGGCTACCGGCAGAGCGTGCGCCGGCCCGACGAGCTGTTGGTCGCCATCGAGATCCCGCCGGTCGAGGGCCGGCAGTGGTTCCGCAAGCTCGGCACGCGCGCGGCTCAGGCGATCTCGAAGGTGGTGCTGGCGGGTGTGCGCGCCCGCTCGCCCCGGCTCGCGATCGGCAGCGTGGCGCCGACCGTGCTGCGCCTGCCCCGGACCGAGGCCGCGCTGGCGGCAGGCGAGCCGCTGGCGCGCGTGCACGAAGCGCTCCAGTCCGAGATCGCGCCGATCGACGACGTGCGATCGACCGCGGCGTACCGGCGCCACGCGGCCGCGCGCCTGCTCGAGCGCTTCGTGCGCGAGACCTGAGCTCCGCCCGCCGGGGCGCGCGCAAACGCGATCGGACCCTTCGCATCACCGCGGCAGGGGAGAATCCCGCCTCGTGAGCCCCGAGCGCCTGGTCGAGGTCGCGCTGCCGCTGCCGCTGCGATCGACCTTCAGCTATCGCGTGCCGGCCGCGGCGGAAACGCCGGCGCGCGGGGTCCGCGTGCTGGTGCCGTTCGGCCCGCGCCGCGTGATCGGCGTTGCGCTCGGGCGCGGAGCGCCCCCGCCCGCCGGGGAGGCGAAGGAGCTGCTCGAGGTCGTCGACGAAGGCTCGCTGCCGCCGCCGCCGCTGCTGGACCTCGCGGCGTGGGTGTCGGAGCACTACCTGGCCCCGCCGGGTGAGTGCTATCGGCTGGCCTTCCCTCCGGCCGGCGTGCGGGCGAGCCGCTCCTTCGTCCGGCTGGCGAGCGCGCCCGCCGCGGAGGAAGCCGATCCCGTCCTGGCCGCGCTCGCGAAGGGACCGCTGGCGCTCTCGACGCTCGCGCACAGGCTGGGGCGCGACCCGTCGGGCCGGCTGCTGAAGCTGCGGGCTGCCGGCCGGGTGCTGCTCGAACAGAGCCTCCGCGCGCCGGGCTTCCGAGAGGCGCGCCTGGTGCGCCTCGTGGACCCGGCGGCGTCGCCGCGCGGGTCGACGCAGCGCAGGATCGTCGAGCGGCTGGCTTCCTCGGGCGGCAGCGAGCGGCTCGCCGATCTCGTGCGCGAGCGGCCCTCCTGGCGCGGAGCCGTCGAGCGCCTGGCCGGCGCGGGGGTGGTCCGCCTGGAGCTGGAACGCGAGGTCCGCTCGCCGGACGTGATGGCCGGCGGTCGCGCGCAGGCCCCGGAGCTGACGCCGGCCCAGTCCCCGCTGGCGTCGCGCTTCGCGGACGCCGTGGCGGCGCGCCGCTTCCAGGCGTTCCTGCTGCACGGCATCACCGGCAGCGGCAAGACCGAGCTGTACTTCCACGCGATCCAGTCGGCGCTCGACGCCGGCCTGGGCGGACTGCTGCTGGTTCCCGAGATCGCGCTGACGCCGCTGCTGATGCGCGCGGCCGGCGCGCGCTTCGGGGCCACCGTGGCCGTGCAGCATAGCGAGCTGTCCGCGGGCGAGCGGCACGATCAGTGGTGGCGCATCCGCGAGGGCGAGGCGCGCGTGGTGGTGGGCGCGCGCTCGGCGGTCTTCGCTCCCGTCGCGGAGCTCGGTCTGGTGGTGGTGGACGAGGAGCACGACGGCTCCTACAAGCAGGACGAGAGCCCGCGCTACCACGCGCGCGACGTGGCCGTGATGCGCGCGAAGCTCGAAGGGGCCCTGGCGCTCCTCGGCTCGGCGACGCCGTCGCTCGAGTCCTATGCGAACGCGCGCAAGGGCAAATATGCGCTGGTGCGCCTGCCGGAGCGCATCGGAGCGCGCGGCCTGCCGAAGGTCGAGATCGTCGACCGGCGCGAGTCCCTGCGCGCGGGCACGAGCCCGATCCTGACGCCGCTGCTGCTGCAGGCCCTCGAAGCGCGCCTCGCGCGCGGCGAGCAGTCGCTGCTGCTGCTCAACCGCCGCGGTTACGCGACCAGCCTGCTCTGCCGGGAGTGCGGCGGCGAGGCGAGCTGCCCGAACTGCTCGGTCGCGCTGACGCTGCACGAGGCGGGACGCGTCGCGCTCTGCCACTACTGCGGGTACCGCGCCAAGGCACCCGCCGCCTGCTCGAACTGCCGCGGCGAGTACCTGAAGCTGGCCGGCCACGGCACCGAGAAGGTGGTCGAGGCCGTGAAGGCCGCGCTGCCCGCGGCTCGCGTGGCGCGGCTCGACCGCGATCTCGCGCGCAGGCGCGGCGCCGCCGCGCAGGTGCTGGCCGAGTTCGAGAGGGGCGGCACCGACGTGCTCGTCGGCACGCAGATGATCGCGAAGGGCCACGACTTTCCGCGGGTGACCCTGGTCGGCGTGATCGACGCCGACGTCGGCCTCGGGCTGCCTGACTTTCGCGCCTCCGAGCGGACGTTCCAGCTGCTCACGCAGGTCGCCGGGCGCGCGGGGCGGGCGGATCTGGCGGGCGAGGTCGTGCTGCAGAGCCTGCGGCCCGAGCACTACGCCCTGCGCCTCGCCTGCGCGCAGGACTACGAGGGCTTCTTCGAGCGCGAGATGGAGTTCCGCCGGGCGATGGGGTATCCGCCGGAGAGTTCGCTGGTCAACCTGCTGGTGCGCGCGCGCGAGTTGGGCGAAGCGCTCGGGCTCGCGCGGCGGCTCGCCGAGGCGCTGCGCGCGCGAGCCCGCGGCTACCGGGTGCTGGGGCCGGCGCTCGCCCCGCTCGCGCGCATCCGCCAGGAGCACCGCTGCCAGGTGCTGCTGAAAGGGGCGCGCGCGCCGATGCGAGCCGCGGTCGCGGCCGCGATCAGCGCGCTGTCGCCGAAGCAGGCGCGGTCGGTGGCCGTGGACGTGGATCCCGTCAGCATCCTCTGACGACGAGGGCTAGCCGAGGCCCAGCGTCGCACGCCAGGCTCCGAAGAACTCGGTCCAGCTCCACTGGAACGGGTCCGGCACGAAGCAGACCGCGAAGATCGCGAGGCCGATCGCGCCGACGACCACGCGCGCTCGGCCGGGGTGCTCGTCGTCGCGCTCCGTCGGCGGGTGCTCCCGGCCGAGGATGCGCAGGATCAGCGACCACACCAGCCAGTTCGGCCCGAAGTAGGTCAGCAGCAGGCAGACCCAGGCCGCCGCGCGCGAGATCGGCGCCGCCCGGCGCCGCAGCAGAGCGTAGGTGACGTGACCGCCGTCGAGCTGCCCGATCGGCAGCAGGTTGAGCGCCGTCACGAACAGGCCGAACCAGGCGGCGAGCCCGAGAGCGCCGATCCAGACGGTCGCGCCCTCGGGCAGCGGCCCCTTGAGGGCGCGCACCGTCCACTGCAGCAGCAGGGGCTCGCCGAAGGACAGCGCGGACTCCGCCGGCTCCGTGGGCGCGATCCGCGCCTCGTTGACACCCAGGTACAGCACGGGCAGCGCGGCGACGAACCCGGCGATCGGGCCGGCGATGCCGATGTCGAACAGCGCGCGGCGGTTCGGGATCGGCGCGCGGATGCGAATGAAGGCGCCCAGGGTCCCGATCAGGCTGACGTACGGCAGCGGGATGAAGTAGGGGAGCGTCGCGTCGACGCCGTAGCGCCGGCACGCGAGGTAGTGGCCCATCTCGTGCGCGAACAGGATCGCCAGCAGCCCGCCCGCGAGAGTCAGGCCGTACTCGAGGCTTCCCGTCAGGTCGAAGCCGGTGGCGACGACGGAGGCGGCCGTGAGCACGAAGAGGAAGGCGTTGATTCCCCAACGCTTCCACGCGGATCGCGGCGGGTCGGGCCGCGCGTAGATCGCCCACAGACGGGCGATCCGTTCGGCCTCGAGTCTCTCGAGTGCCGCCAGCGGATCGTCCTGGGGAAGCGAGGAGATTGGACCGGCCTACTGCGTGGACGCCAGGTTCTGGAGGTCCTTGCCGGGCTTGAAGCGGATCGTACGGCCGGGAGGGATGCGTACCTCCTTGCCCGTCCGCGGGTTGCGTCCGATTCCGCGTTTCCTCGGCTTGACCTGGAACACGCCGAACCCGCGGAGCTCGATCCTCTCCCCACGCATCATGGAATGTTTCATCGCGTCGAGCACGGCTTCGACGGCGATTTCCGCCTTCACCTTCGTGATGTCAGCGGCTCGGGACACCTCGTTGATGATGTCCACCTTGATCATGGGGATGGACCTCCTTGTAAGTCGCACGTATCATAGGACTAGGACGAAATAGGTGTCAAACTGATCCCGCTCCCCACCCTCGCGCTCGTCGGAAGGCCCAACGTCGGTAAGTCCACTCTCTTCAATCGGATCTGCGGAAGGCGCAAGGCCATCACCGACAATCGCCCCGGCTCCACCCGCGACCGCAACTACGCGCAGGCCTCCTGGCTGGGCGCCGCTTTCGAGCTGGTGGACACGGGCGGGCTGCTCCTGGGCAGCGTGGATCCCCTGCTCGGCCCTGCCCAGGCGCAGGCGCAGCGCGCGATCGAGCAGGCGGACCTGGTGCTGATGCTGGTGGACGCGCGCGCGGGCCTGCTGCCAGACGACGAGCAGATCGCGCGGGACCTGCGCCATCGCGGCAAGCAGGTGATCCTGGTCGCCAACAAGGACGACACCGGCCGCGCCGACGTGGGGGAGTTCACGCGGCTCGGTTGGGGGCAGCCCGTCGTGATCTCCGCCGAGCACGGCCAGGGTGTCGGCGACCTGCTCGACGCGGCGGTCGCGAAGCTGCCGCGGGCGGAGGTTCCCGAGCAGGCGCCGCCCGGCCTGCGGCTCGCGCTCGTGGGGCGGCCGAACACCGGCAAGTCGTCGCTGCTCAACCGGCTCGTGGGCGACGAGCGCGCGCTCGTGTCGGAGATCGCCGGCACCACCCGCGACGCCGTCGACTGCCTGATCGAGCGTGGCGCGGAGCGCTATCTCATCGTCGACACGGCGGGCATCCGCAAGGGCCGGCTGCTGAAGGAGAACGTCGACCACGTGAGCGTCGTGCAGGCCCGTCATTCGATCGAGCGCGCGGACGTCGTGGTGCTCGTGCTCGACGCCGAGGCCGGGGTGCGCGAGATGGACGCGACGATCGCGGGGCTCGCCGACAAGGCGGGGCGCGGTGTCGTGATCGCGGTCAACAAGTGGGACCTGGCAGCCGAACGCGGTCTGAAGCAGCGGAGCTTCACCGAGGGCGTGCGCGACGACATCAAGTTCCTGTCGTGGGCGCCGCTCGTATTCGTTTCGGCCCGCACCGGCATGGGCGTCGCGGCGCTGCTGAAGAAAGCGGATGCCGTGGGTGCCTCCTGCCGCCAGCGGGTGACGACGGGGCAGGTGAACCGGGTGCTCGGCAAGGCCGCGCGCGAGCACGCGCCGAAGGCCGCAAAGGGCGGCGCGCCCGTCAGCATCCTCTACGGGGCCCAGGTGGGCATTGCTCCGCCCACTTTCGCCGTCTCCATCAGCCACCCGGTCGACCTTCACTTCTCGTACAAACGCTTCCTGGAGAACAGGATCCGGGCTGCCTTCGGCTTCGAGGGCGCCCCTGTCGTCATCAAGGTACGAGCCCGCCGGCACTGACAGCTTTTCGCTTGACACTGTCCAGGCAACTCATATAATCCTTCAAATTCTTAACGTAACTACTCGTAGTTACAGGATTTTTGGCTGAACCTCAGCGAGACGAACGCGCCCGATGACGAAGGCCGACATCGCCCGGATCGTCTACGAGCGCCACGGAGGAATCTCCAACCGTGAGGCGGCCCGGCTGGTCGAGATGATCTTCGACTCGATCAAGGGTTGCCTCGGACATGGCGAGAAGGTCCAGATCACAGGTTTCGGGACGTTCGTGATCCGCCAGAAGCGGGAGCGACGCGGTCGCAACCCGCAAACTGGAGAGGAGATGCTGATCAAGCCCCGCCGCTCCGTCGTCTTCAGGCCCTCCAAGCTGTTCGGACCCACGTCCGATTGATCGAACCGGGACCAGCAGCGATGGAAAGGAAGATCCCGAACAAGCTCTTCTTCAAGATCGGCGAGGTGTGCGAGATCACAGACACCCAGCCCTACGTTCTGCGCTACTGGGAGTCGGAGTTCCCGTCGCTCGCGCCGGCGAAGAACAGCTCGGGCCAGCGCATCTACCGGCGCCGCGACATCGAGACGGTGCTGCGCATCAAGCAGCTGCTGTACGACGAGGGGTTCACCATCGCGGGTGCCAAGAAGCGGCTCGAGGCGGAGCTGACCGCGAAGGGACCGACGCCGCAGAGCCAGGCGCAGGCGTCGGTGGAGGAGGCGGTGCCGACGCCGACCGACGAGCGGGCGCGCGTCGCGCTGAAGGAGGTCCGCGCCCAGCTGCGCGAAATCTTGACCATCCTCGATCGCGGTGATAAAACCCGCAGCTGACTCGTTCGGGATGTAGCGCAGCCTGGTAGCGCACCTGCTTGGGGTGCAGGTGGTCGCCGGTTCAAATCCGGCCATCCCGACCACCACCCTCACCTGAAGAACTGATCCGCCCCGGGCTCCCGCGCCTGGGGTTTTTCGTCTCCGATGCCACCGCTGATCCTGGTCACCAACGACGACGGCGTGCACGCTCCCGGGATCCGGGCGCTGGCCGCCTCGCTGCGCGCGCTGGGCGACGTCCACGTCGTGGCGCCCGACCGCGAGGTCAGCGCCTGCGCCCAGTCGCTCACGCTGACGCGCCCGCTGCGGGCCGACCAACTGGAGCCCGGCGTGCACGCCGTCGACGGCACGCCCGCCGACTGCGTCAACCTGGCGCTGGTGAAGCTGCTCGGCCGGCGGCCCGAGCTCGTGGTCTCCGGCATCAACCGCGGCGCCAACCTCGGAGACGACATCTTCTACTCGGGGACCGTGGGCGGCGCGCGCGAGGGCACCTTCTTCGGGTTGCCCTCGATCGCGATGTCGCTGGCCGCCAAGACCGAGCCCGACTTCACCCACGCGGCCGCCTTCGCCGTCGAGATCGCCCGCATGGTGCTCGAGAAGGGCCTGCCGGAGCGCACCCTGCTGAACGTCAACGTGCCGCCGGGCGAGCCGAAGGGCGTGGCGATCACCTCGCAGGGACGCCGTGAGCACGAGGGCACGATCCTCGAAGGACTCGACCCGCGCCGGCGCACCTACTACTGGATCGAGGAAGGCCGCGACCGCTGGGTGAGCGAGGAGCCGTCCGACATCAACGCGATCCGCAAGGGCCTGATCTCGATCACGCCGCTGCAGACCGACACCACGCACCACGCGGTGCTGAAGGCGTTCCGCAGCTGGGAGCCGGCGCTCGCGGGCTCGCTGAGGTAGGGCGGCCCGCCGGGTGCGCGTCGCAGTGGGGCGCGTGGACGCGGCCGCGGCAGTCGTGCTAGATTCCTCTCGTTCGTCCGACCGGGGCGTGGCTCAGCCTGGCTAGAGCGCGTGGTTCGGGACCACGAGGTCGGAGGTTCGAATCCTCTCGCCCCGACCAGCTTCCTTTCCGAAATCGACCGGCCGTGAAACGGGATCTCGACGAGAGATCCCGTTTCCGCTGCTAGGGCTGGCGCTCGGCGAAGTCGTCGGTCGCCTGGACCAGCGCGTCCACGATCCCGGGCTCCGAGATGCTGTGGCCGGCGTCGCCGATCAGCTTCAGCTCGGCGCGCGGCCAGCGCCTGTGCAGGTCCCAGGCGCTGCGCGCGGGGCAGACGACGTCGTAGCGGCCCTGCACGATCACGCCCGGCAGGTGGGCGATCCGCGTGGCGTCGTCGAGCAGCTGGGTGTCGGAGCGCAGGAACGCGCCGTTCACGAAGTAGTGGCACTCGATGCGCGCGAAGGCCTCGGCGAAGCGATCGCCCGCGAAGCGCTCGACGAGCTTCGGGTCCGCGCGCAGCTTGCTGGTCGAGCCCTCCCAGACCGACCAGGCGCGCGCCGCGCGCAGGCGCAGCTCCGGGTCGTCGCTGGTCAGGCGCCGGTGATAGGCGGACATCAGGTCGCCGCGCTCGACCTGCGGGATCGGCTCCAGGTACTGCTCCCAGGCGTCTGGGAACAGCCAGCTGGCGCCCTCCTGGTAGAACCACAGCAACTCGGCTCGCCGCAGCAGGAAGATGCCGCGCAGGATGAGCCCCAGGCAGCGCTCCGGGTGCGTCTCGGCGTAGGCGAGCGCCAGCGTGCTGCCCCAGCTGCCGCCGAACACGACCCACTTCTCGATGCCGAGCGCCTCGCGCAGCCGCTCGATGTCGGCCACCAGCGTCCAGGTGGTGTTGTCGCGCAGCTCCGCGTGCGGCGTGCTGTGGCCGCAGCCGCGCTGGTCGAAGAGGGTCAGGCGCCAGCGCGCGGGATCGAAGTAGCGGCGATAGCTCTCGTCGAGGCCTCCGCCCGGGCCGCCGTGGAGGAAGAGCGCCGGCCGGCCCGCGGGGTTGCCGACCTCCTCGTAGTAGAGCGTGTGCAGGTCGGAGACCGGCAGCGTGCCGCTGCGATAGGGTTCGATCGGCGGATAGAGCTCGCGCACGGGGGCAGTGTAGCGGCGCCCCGCGTGGCGCGCCAGACGCGCAGGTTCGAGAGAGACTCGTCGCCGACGAGGAGGCACGATGAGGAAGCCGGTCGAGACCCCGCACGCACCCAGGCCGCTCGGACCCTACTCTCAGGGCATCGTGGACGGCGACCTCGTCTACGTGGCCGGACAGGGCCCGCTCGATCCGGAGACGGGGCAGCCCGTGCCGGGAGACGTCGGCGCGCAGACCGCGCGCACGCTCGAGAACGTGCGCGCGATACTGGAGGCCGCCGGCGCCTCGCTCGAGAGCGTGATCCGCTGCAACGTGTACCTGACCAGCATGCGGGACTTCCCGGCGATGAACGCGGCGTACGCGCGCGCGTTCAGCGCGCCCCATCCGGCGCGGACGACCGTCGAGGTCTCCGCGCTGCCCGGCGGCATCGCCGTGGAGATCGATTGCATCGCGCGGCGGACCGCCGCATCGGGGCGCTAGAATTCCGGAGCAACGATGAGCGCCTGCCGATTCCTCGTCGCCGGCCGCGTGCAGGGCGTCGGCTACCGGTACTACGCGGCGCGAGCCGCGCAGGCGCTGGGCGTCTCCGGCTTCGCGCGCAACCTGCCGGACGGCTCGGTCGAGGTGCTGGCCGAGGGCGACGAAGCGGCGCTCGGCGCCCTCGAGGCGCGGCTGCGCGAGGGCCCGTCGTTCGCCCGCGTCGAGAACGTCGAGCGCGCCCCGGCCGCGCCGCGCGGCGGCTCGGGTTTCGAGATCCGATAGAAGAACCCGGAGGAGCCGAATGGCAGAGACCTTTGCCGCGCGCGTGGCGCGCGTGCAGGCGCTGATTCGCGACGTGCCCGACTTCCCGAAGCCCGGCATCGTCTTCAAGGACCTGACGACGCTGCTGAAGGACCCCGCCGGCTTCGCGGAGGCGATGGATCTCTTCGCCGCGCTCGTCGACGGCGCGCAGGTGGATGCCGTGGTGGCGATCGAGAGTCGCGGCTTCATCCTCGGCAGCGTGCTGGCGAGCCGCCTCGGCACGGGCTTCGTGCCGGTGCGCAAGCCGGGCAAGCTCCCGGCACGCACGCGCCGGGCGAGCTACGCGCTCGAGTACGGCACCGACAGCCTCGAGATTCACGAGGACGCCATCACCCCAGGACAGCGAGTGGTCGTGGTCGACGACGTGATCGCGACCGGAGGCACTGCGGCGGCGGTAGGGGAACTCGTCGAGGGGCTCGGTGGAACCGTCGCCTTCTATGCCTTCCTGGTCGAGCTGACCTTCCTGAGCGGCCGCTCGAAGCTCCCCGGACGCGACGTGCGCAGCCTGATCCGCTACTAGAAGGCGTGGTATGCTGCCCGCTGCGGGCAACGGGGCAGCCCGCCGGCGTTATGCGCCTGTAGCTCAACAGGATAGAGCAGGAGCATCCTAAGCTCAAGGTTGGGGGTTCGAGTCCCTCCAGGCGCGCCATCTCCCCGCCAGCATTGGAAGGTTTGCCAGGGTGAAGAGAGAGTTCAAACGGCAGATTCGCGAGGACGAAGTCCGGTCCAGCATGGAGCACGCGTACGAGTTCGTCGTCAGGAATCAGCGGCAGGTCAGCATCGCGGCCGTGGCCCTGGCGCTCCTGGGCCTGGGCGTCTGGGGCGCCAGGACCTGGCAGGAGCGGCAGACTCAGGCCGCCGAGCTCGCCTTCTCCGACGCGATGAGGATCTACCTGACGCCCACCGTGGCCGAGGTGCCCGAGGGCGCCGGGTCCACGGTCACGCCGTTCGCCACCAAAGCCGAGAAGCTGACGAAAGCGATCGCGGCCTTCGACGGCGTCGACCGGGCGCACGGCTCGTCGGCGAGCGGCCGCCGCGCGCGCTACTTCGCGGCCGTCGCGCGGCTCGAGGCCGGGGACTCGAAGCAGGCGGAAGAGGCACTGAAGCAGCTGGCCCTGGCGGGCGCGACGCTGGAGTCGGGTCTCGCGCGGCTCGCGCTGGCCGATCTCTACCGGCGCGCGGGCCAGGTCGAGAAGGCCGTCGAGACGCTGCGGCAGATCGTCGACGCCCCCGCGTCCGAGGTGCCGCGCGACGCGGCCCTGCTCGAGCTGGGCGCGACCTACGAGGCGGCGCAGCGCCCAGCCGAGGCGCGGGCCGCGTACGAGCGCCTGACGAAGGACTTCCCGTCGAGCGTCTACGCGGCCGAGGCGCGGCGCCGGGCGGACTTCCTGGAGACGGCGGTCGCGAGCTGACGAAAGGCGGGCCCTTGAAGCGACGCACGGCGTTCATCCTGGCGGCGGCGGTCGCGGCCGTGGCGATCGGCGCCGCGGCCGTCGGCGCCGTCGCGTTGCTGTTCCGCAGCCCCGGCGGCAGCGCGAGCCTCGGCAGCACGTCCTCGAACGCCTACCTGCAGCTCAGCGTGCGCGGGTCCTTGCCCGAGCAGCCCGCCGACGACCTGGGCTCCTTCTTCGAGCACCGTCCGCCTTCGCTGCGGGCGCTGGTGGAGGCACTGGATCGGGCTGCCAGCGACCCGAAGATCCGCTTCGTCGTGCTGCGCGTGGGCCTGCTGAGCGATGCCGGCTGGGCGCGCGTGCAAGACCTGCGACAGGCCCTGCTGCGCTTCAAGGCCTCCGGCAAGCCCGCTTACGCCCACATCGATTTCTGCAGCAACCGCGAGTACTACCTGGCGAGCGCGGCGAGCAAGGTGTACGCGCTGCCGAGCGCGATCCTCGACGTCTCGGGGCTGGCCGTGGACGTGACCTTCCTGCGCGGCTCGCTCGACAAGCTCGGCGTGCAGGCTCAGTTCGAGGGGGTCGGGCGCTACAAGAACGCGCCCAACCAGTTCACCGAGTCCTCGTTCACCGAGCCGCACCGCGAGCAGATGGAAGCGCTGGTCGGCAGCCTCTACGACGAGTACCTGCGCGGGATCGCGGAGGGGCGCCGGAAGACGCGGCAGCAGGTCGAGGCGGCGGTCGACGCCGGACCCTACGACGCCCGGGGCGCCCTCGAGGCGGGGCTCGTCGACGAGCTGCTCTACGCCGACGAGCTCGAGAAGACGCTGCAGGACGCGACACGGATCCAGCCGGTGCCGTACGTGAAGTCGGGCCGGCCCCTCTTCGACTCCCGGCCGAAGCTGGCCGTCGTCTATGCCGTGGGCGAGATCGTCACCGGCGCGAGCGGGTCCGACCCCTTCGGCGGCACGGCCGCGGGGGCCGACACCATCACGGCCGCGCTGCGCCAGGCGCGCCGCGACTCGTCGATCAAGGCGATCGTGTTCCGCGTGGACAGCCCCGGCGGCTTCGGCCCGGCGGCCGACGCCATCTGGCGCGAGGTGGCGCTCGCCCGCAAGGCCAAGCCGCTGATCGTCTCGATGGGGGACTACGCGGCCTCGGGCGGCTACTACGTGGCGATGGGCGCCGACGCGATCGTGGCGGCGCCGGGGACGATCACGGGCAGCATCGGCGTCTTCAGCGGCAAGTTCAACCTGCACGGCCTGTACGACAAGCTGGGCGTCAGCAAGGAGCAGGTGCTGCGCGGCAAGAACGCCGGCATCTACAGCGAGTACCGGCCCTGGTCGGAGGCGGAGCGCGAGCACGTGCGCGCGATGAACGTCGCCTTCTACCGCGACTTCGTGACCCGGGCCGCCGCGGGCCGCAAGCGGAGCTACGAGGCGATCGACGCGCTGGCCCAGGGTCGCGTCTGGACCGGCGCGGAGGCGGCGGCCAACGGGCTGGTGGACAAGCTCGGCGGCTTCGCCGACGCGGTGGCGCTCGCCAAGGAACGCGCCGGCATCGCGAAGGGCGCGGACGTCGCGCTGGTGGTGCTGCCCGCCCGCAAGGGCCTCTTCGAGACGTTCATGGAGCGGCAGGAGGAGGGCGGGGTGGAAGCGCGGCTGCTGCCCCCGGACCTGCGCAGCCTGCTCGCCTGGACCTCGCGCGTGCGCCAGGGCGCGCCGATGGCGCGGCTGGCCTTCGACCTGCGCGTCCGCTAGCTGCCGTAACGCGAGCGGAGGCGCTGGGTGGAGTCGCGGCGCGTCCCCGCCAGGTCCTTGCCGTAGACGCGGCGGAACGCCTCGTCGGCGCTGCCCGTCTCTCCCATCGCGCGGGCAAGGTCGTTGACGCCCCCCATGCCGCGCAGCGCGATCAGGTCCTCGACGAACGCGAGCGCCTGCAGATAGAAGCCGCCGACGCCGGCGACGCGGCCGTCGGCCAGCGCGCGCAGCTCCTCGGGCCGCAGCTCGCTGGCGAGGCGCTTGCCCTCCATGTACTGCGCCAGGCCCTCGTGCAGCTCGCGCGGGGCGACGCCGCGCGTCTTGTCCGCCAGGAAGGCGTGGGTCAGCTCGTGGATCAGCGTGCCGTCCATCTCCGGGCTCAGCGAGGCCGTCAGGCCGCCGATCGGGATGCGGATGCGGCCGTCCGTGTTGTCGTAGACGCCGCCCGACCACGCTGGCGCGCCGGAGGCGGTGTAGTACTTGTCGCGCGTGAAGAGGATCACGGCGATGGTGGACTGCGGCTGGTGGTCGAGCGTGCCGATCAGCGTCGCGTAGTGGCGCTCCAGCGAGCGCAGGATCTCTCGCCCGACCTCCACGTGCTCCTCGCCGTCGTAGCGCACGTGGAAGTGGGCCAGCTTCTGCTCGGTCATGCCGCCTTCGTCTTCCTGCGTCTTGCGGATGCGCGCGAGCAGCTGCCGCGCCTCCGGGTGGTCGCGGAGCTGGACCGCGGCCTCGAGCGCCTCGGCAGCCTCGCGGTTGCGGTCCTGCCGGAAGAGCGCGTAGCCGAGGCCCCAGAAACCATCGGCGTTGCGCGAGTCCCTGGCCACGATCTCGCGGGCGACGGCCTCGGCGCCGCCCCAGTCGCCGGAGTCGATCAGGATCGTCATCACGAAGAGCCGGCCTTGCGGGCCCTCGGGATGCACGTTGACGGCCTTGCGCGCCAGCTCGAGCGCGCGCGGCAGCCGGTGGGCGTCGCGCTCCTGCGCGGCCGCCTTCACGAACACGGCCTCAGCCACTGCCAGCAGCCCTCGTTCCGACGGCGCCCGCGCGAGCAACTCGTCGATCCGAGCCAGGTCCGAGGTCGTGATGGCCCCGGCGGGGCCGCGCATGTTCACCCTGTCAGCCAGCAGGTTGGCCGCGCGGACGTCCTCGGCCCGGAGCCCGGAGGCGGTCTCCGCCTCGGCAGCGGGCTCGACGGGGAGCCTCGGTGCGGTAGTCTCGAGCGGGGCAGGCGTCGGCAACGATGCGGCCAGCTCGGCGACGGCCGCCGCGTTCGACTGCGGCTCGCCGGCCTGCGGCAGCACGGGGCGGCCCAGGTTCGTCTCGTCTTTGCGGCTGCCGCGGACCCACAAGAACGAGCCCGTGCCGAGAGCCAGCGCGAGGGCGACGAGGGCGAGCGTGGCGAGAGGGCCGCGGCCGGGCTCCGGCGCTGGCGGAGCGGGCGCGGGGGTCGTGCCGTGGGGCGCGCGCCGGGGCGCGGCGGAGCGCAGCTTGGAAAACACCACCCCGCAGCGGGGGCAGCTCTCCCCCTCGACGTCGGAGCGTCCGCAGCGCGGGCAGTTCATCGGCCTTCCAGGGACCTCGCAAGCTGATGCTAGCAGGCGAGGCGCTACAATCCGCGGGCCGCGAACGCGATGAGCGACACTCTCCTCGACGGCAGGGACGACCGCTTCGACCGGGCGCGCCGGAAGGTCGGGATCTGGCTCGGGCCGCTGGTCGGCCTCGGCCTCCTGCTCGCCCCGACCGGGCTCGAGGCGCCGGCGCACCGCCTGCTCGCGGTCACCGGGCTGGTGATGACGTGGTGGGTCAGCGAGGCGATACCCCTCGCGGTGACGGCGCTGCTCGCGCCCACGCTGGCGGTGCTGCTGGGCGTGGCCCCGGCGCGCTCCGCGTTCGCCGCCTTCGGCGACCCGGTGATCTTCCTGTTCCTGGGCTCGTTCCTGATCGCCGAGGCGCTCAGCGTGCACGGGCTGGATCGCCGCATAGCGCTCGCGATCCTCTCGCGGGAGAGCGTCGCGCGCTCGCCCCTGCGCATGCGACTGGCCGTCGGCTTCGTGACGGCCGCGCTGTCGATGTGGATCTCGAACACCGCGACGACGGCCATGATGCTGCCGATCGTGCTCGGCCTGCTGCGCGCCTTCGAGGCGGCGGGCTCCAAGGAGCCGCCGCGCGGGATGCTGCTGATCCTGACCGTCTCGGCCTCGCTCGGCGGGCTCGCGACACCTGTCGGCACGCCGCCCAACCTGATCGGCCTGGGCTTCCTCGAGCGCGTCGCCGGCCGCTCGATCGACTTCCTCAGCTTCATGGCGATGGGCGTGCCGCTCGCGCTGGCGCTGATGGGTGTCCTCTTCGTCGTCGTGTTGAAGCTGGTGCCCCCGGCCCGCGCCACCGACCTGCGCGCCTACGTGCGGCAGGAGCGCGCGGCGCTTCCGGAGTGGGGCGAGGGACAGTCGGCCTGTGCCACGGCCTTCGGTCTGGCGGTCTTCCTCTGGCTGCTCCCAGGGCTGACGACCCTGCTCGGCGCGTCGGCCCCGAGCCCGCTGTTGGCGCTCGCCGGCGTGCTGGACGAGTCGGTCGTGGCGCTGCTGGCCGCGGCGGTGCTCTTCGTCTGGCCGGTCGGCCAGGGGCGGGCTCTCAACTGGGGCCACGCGGCGAACATCGACTGGGGCACCCTGATGCTGTTCGGCGGGGGCCTCTCGCTCGGCAAGCTGATGTTCGACACCGGGCTCGCCAAGACGCTCGGCCAGGCGGCGCTGCGTGCGACGGGCGTCGAGAGCCTGTGGGGCCTGACGGCGCTGGTGCTGCTGGCGACCATCGTGCTGACCGAGACGACGTCGAACGCCGCGACCGTCAACATGCTCGCGCCGCTGGTGCTGTCGCTGGCCCAGGAGCTGGGCGTCGCGCAGACGCCGCCGCTGCTCGCCGTCTGCTTCGGCGCCAGCATGGCCTTCATGTTCCCGATGGGCACGCCGCCCAACGCGATCGTCTACGGCACCGGCCTGGTGCCGCTCACCTCGATGATGAAAGTGGGACTTATCGTGGATGCGCTGAGCTATTTCGTGATCCTGGCGATGCTCTGGCTGCTGTGCCCGCTGCTGGGGCTTGCATGAGCGGCCGCGGCGTCGAAGCCAGCGCGCCGACCCGCATCGACCTGGCCGGGGGGACGCTCGACATCTGGCCGCTGTACCTGTTTCACCCGGGCGCCGTGACGCTGAACGTGGCGATCGACCGGCGCGCGTTCTGCCGCGTGGAGACCGGAGTGGACGGCGTCTCGATCGAGTCGAAGGACACCCTCCAGAAGGCCTCCGGGCGCGACGTCGACGAGATCATCGGGGGCGGGGCGCTGGCGCTCGTCGCCTACATCCTGCGGGCGCTCGCCGTCGAGACGGGCGTCAAGGTCGTCACGCAGTCGCGCGTGCCCGCGGGCTCGGGTCTCGGGGGCTCGTCGGCGCTGGCGGTCACGATCGCGGCCGCCGTGTCCAAGGCCGTCGGCCGGCCGCTCGACAAGGACGCGCTGTGGCCCGTCGTGCGCGACGCGGAGGCGCAGTGCATCGGCGTGCCCACCGGGATCCAGGACTACCTGGCGGCCATCCACGGAGGCGTGCTGGGCGTGCACCTGGAGCCCGGGGCCGTGCGCGTCGAGCGCCTGCCGGTGGATCCCGCTGCGGTCGAGGAGTCGCTGCTGCTGGTGGACGCGGGCGCGACGCGCTTCTCGGGCATCAACAACTGGGACGTGTTCAAGGGCCAGATCGACGGCAGACCGGGTGTCCGCGAGTCGCTCGCCAGCATCGTGTCGGTCGCGAAGCGCACGCGCCAGGCGCTGGCCGAGCGCCGCCTGGGCGACGTGGCGGGCCTGATCGCCGAGGAGTGGGAGGCGCGCAAGCGCCTGGCGCCGGGGGTCACCAGCCCCGAGATCGACAGCATCGCCGCCGCGGCCCTCGAGGCCGGGGGGGCCGCCAAGGTCTGCGGCGCCGGCGGCGGCGGCATGGTCGCCTGCTGGGGGACCCCGGGCCCGCGGGATGGGGGGACGCGCGAGCGCGTGCGCCAGGGCGTGGCGGCGGCGGGCTTCCGGGCCGTGCCGTTCCGGGTGGACCTCAGGGGCTTGGAGGTCGACTGAGGCAGCCCCTATAATTGGGGGTTCCCGTTCGGCGGGACGAGGGCGAGCTTCCGGAGGAGCAGACCGAATGATTCAAGCGACCCAGATGAAGAAGGGCATGTGCATCAAGCACGACAACAAGCTCTTCCGGGTCGTGGCGGCGATGCACATCACGCCCGGCAACTGGCGCGGCATGGTGCAGGCCAAGATCCGCGACCTCAAGAGCGGCGCCATCATCGAGCACCGCTTCCGCTCGGAAGACCGCATCGAGCGCGCCATCCTGGACGAGAGCGACATGGAGTTCCTCTATCGGGAGGGCGACATGTTCCACTTCATGAACGCCGAGACCTACGAGCAGATCGGCCTGTCCGACGAGGTGCTGGGCGACGCGGTGAACTACCTGATCCCCAACAGCAGGCTGAAGGTCGAGATGTTCGAGGGTCGCCCGGTCGGCATCGAGCTGCCGCTGACGGTGGAGCTGTCGGTCGTCGAGACCGAGCCCGGCATCAAGGGCTCCACCGTGTCGAACGTGGGCAAGCCGGCGAAGATGGAGACGGGGCTGGTCGTGCAGGTGCCCGCGTTCATCAACGAGGGCGACGTGATCAGGGTCGACACCACGTCCGGCTCCTACGTCGAGCGCGCGAAGTAGGCGAAGCCTCCAGGTGGGACCCCGGGCGCAGCCGACGGGCTGGATCGAGATCATCGTCGGCTCCATGTTCAGCGGCAAGAGCGAGGAGCTGATCCGCCGGCTGCGCCGCGCCCAGATCGCGCGGCAGCACGTGCAGATCTTCAAGCCGCGCGTGGACGCCCGCTACGCGGACGACGCGATCGTGTCGCACTCGGAGATGAAGCTGCCCTCGGACGTGGTCGAGACGGCGTCACAGATCCTCGAGCGCGTGCGCCCCGAGACCGAGGTCGTCGGCATCGACGAGGGCCAGTTCTTCGATGCGCGCCTCGTGGAGGTGGCGGGCGCGCTGGCCGACCGCGGCGTGCGCGTGGTGGTGGCGGGCCTCGACCAGGACTTCCGCGGCCGGCCCTTCGAGCCGATCCCGCAGCTGATGGCGGTCGCGGAGTACGTCACCAAGACGCTCGCGATCTGCATGCAGTGCGGCGCCCCGGCCAACCGCTCGCAGCGTCTGGTGGCCGCGCGCGACCGCGTGGTGGTGGGCGGAGCGCACGAGTACGAAGCCCGCTGCCGGCGCTGCTTTCACGCGCCCGCCGACGGCGCCTAGGACCGAGATGGGCGCGCTGCTGCCCCTGGATGGCGCCCAGGGCGAAGGGGGCGGCCAGATCCTGCGCGCGGCGCTGACACTGTCCGCGGCGACCGGGCAGGGCTTCGAGATCCGCAACATCCGGGCCCGGCGCGCGCGTCCCGGCCTGCGGCCCCAGCACCTCGCCGCCGTGCGCGCCGTGGCTCTCGCCTGCGGCGCGAAGCTCTCTGGGGCCTTCGAGGGCTCGCCGGACATGCGCTTCGAGCCCGGCCCGGTGGTGGCTGGGGACTTCCGCTTCGAGATCGAGACGGCCGGCGCCGCCAGCCTGGTGCTGCAGACCGTCGCGCCCGTGCTCGCGACGGCCGGCGCGCCCAGCAGCGTCTCGGTGACCGGCGGCACGCACGTCCCGATGAGCCCGGCCTTTCCCTACGTGGAGCGCCACTGGACGAGCGTCGTCGCGCGGCTGGGCCTGAGGCTCGAGGCAACGCTGGTGCGCGCCGGCTTCTACCCGAAGGGCGGGGGAGAACTGCGGGGCCGGATCCAGGCCTTCTCGCGGCCCGGCAGCCTGACGCTCGTCGAGCGCGGCCCGCTCGTGTCGATCCGCGGCGTGGCCCAAGCCGCGCACCTGAAGGGAGACGTGGCGCGGCGGCTGGCCGACGCGGCGCGCGCACGGCTCTGGGAGGCGCGCCGGCTCGAGTCCGAATGGGAGGTGATCGACGCGGTGCCGGCCGCCTCGCCGGGATCGTTCGTGATGCTGGAGGCCGTCCACGAGTGGGGGCGCGCGGCGTTCGGAGCGCTCGGCGAGAAGGGCCTGCGGCCGGAGCGGCTGGGGGACCGGATGGCGCGGCGGATCCTGAGGCACGTGGAGGAGGAGGCGTCGGCGGCGGTCGATCCCTGGCTGGCCGACCAGCTCGCGGTGCCGCTGGCGCTCGCTCGCGGCGGGGGCCGGGTCGCGACCGGCGAGGTCACCCGCCACCTGCTGAGCGTCGTCGAGCTGCTCAACCTGTTCGGCGTCGCGGCGCGCATCGAGGGCCGGCTCGGCCTGCCCGGGTTGCTCGAGGTGCCCGCTTGTTGACCCCCCGGAAGCGAGCGGCTAGCATCGAAATCGGTCATGCGCTGGCGATGCGACGGGTGCTGCAGGGGGTGACCGTTGCGCTCGCCACGAGCCTGACGGGCTGCGCGGGCGCGCCCCTCGTTCGTCCGACGCAGCCGGCCGCCCCGCCGCGCAACGCGACGCTCGCGGAGGTCCGGGCCGCATACGACGGCTACTGCCAGCGCCTGGATACGCTGAGCGCCTCGGGCGATCTGGACGTGCGTGACCTGCGCACCGGCAAGTCGCAGAAGCTCGGCGTCCGCCTGGTCGCGGCGCGCGGCGGGCGTCTCTACCTGAAGGGCTCGGTCGCGATCGTGACGGCACTCGAGGTGAGCTCGGACGGCCGCCGGTTCTGGTTCATGGTGCCGAGCAAGAAGACGGTCTGGACCGGCGTCAGCGACGCTGCGCCCGCATCCGAGCGGGCCGACGCGCCCTACTACGCGCTGCGGCCAGCCGACCTGGTGCAGGCGTTGCTGCCGGAGGCGCTGCAGCCGGGAGAGGGCGACACGCTGGTGCTCGAGTCCGACCGTCGCGCGTTCGCGCTCAGCCAGGTGCCGGCCGCGGGGGGCGCGCTCAGGCGGCGGGTGACGCTCGAGCGCGAGAGCCTGCTGCCGGTGCGGATCCAGAGCTTCGACGCGAGCGGCGAGCTCGTGAGCAGCGTCAGCCTCGGGGCGTGGCAAGACGGCGCGCCCCGACAGGTGTCGCTCGAGCGGCCGGTCGAGGGCTACCTGGCGAGCTTCAGCCTCGACAAGCTCACAAGGAACGGCGCGGCGCCCGAGCGCGCCTTCCAGGGCCGCACGCCAGAGGGCTACAAAGTGGTCGAGGTCCAGTGAGCCCCGGCGGCGGCGTGCGCGACGCGATCCTGGAGACCATCGACCTCAAGATGGTGTTCCACGTCGGCCGCCTGGAGGTTCACGCCCTGCGCGGCGTGAACATCCAGGTCAAGCGCGGCGAGTTCGCCTCGATCGTCGGCCCGTCGGGCAGCGGCAAGTCGACGCTGCTCCACTTGCTGGGCGGGCTGGCGCACCCGACGCACGGTCGCATCCTGGTGGACGGCGTCGAGCTGTCGACCAGCCAGGACGTCGAGCGCACGCGCGTGCGCCGCGAGAAGATCGGCTTCGTCTTCCAGCGCTTCAACCTGCTGCCGACACTCAGCGTGCGCGGCAACCTCGAGATCGTGTCGCAGATCCACGGCAACGGCCTGGCGCGCTCGCGGATCCAGGAGCTGCTCGACGTGGTGGGGCTGCCGCACAAGATCGAGATGAAGCCGCTCGATCTGTCGGCGGGCGAGCAGCAACGCGTCGCGATCGCGCGCGCGTTGATGATGAACCCCGCCATCCTGCTGGCCGACGAGCCCACGGGCAACCTCGACTCGCGCAACTCCGACCACATCCTCGACCTGTTCCGCGACCTCAACCGGCGGCTCGGTCAGACCATCGTGATGATCACCCACAACCCCGAGGCGGCGCAGCGCAGCGACCGCATCTTCGAGATGCGCGACGGCGAGGTGGTTCGCTCGCTGGCGACCTCGGCGCTCAGCGCCGCCCCCGCATGAGCCCGCTCGAGAGGCTGCTGTACTGGGACTACGACCGCGCCTCGCTGGCCTACGAGCTGCTCTGCCTCGCGATGCTGCTCTTCCTGGCCCTGATGCCGCCGGGGCTGCTGGGCGACCCGATCGCGGCGCCGCGCCGATGAGCGCCGCGCTCACGCTGGCACTCGGCCTGGCACTCGCTCCCGGCGGCGACGCGGGGGAGATCCTGAGGTCGCTCGAGGAGGCCGGGCGCGCGCTGAAGACGATGCGCGCCGGCTTCCTCGAGACGAAGACGATCGTGCTGCTCGACGAGACGCAGGAGGCGACGGGCGAGGTGTTGCTGCAGGTGCCGGGGCGCTTCCGCTGGAACTACGCGACGCCCCAGCCCTCCACCATGCTGATCAAGGACGCCCGTTTCGCGCGCTACTTCCCGAAGAGCAAGCAGGTCTTCCGCGGGCCGGCCAAGGGCGAGGCCGACCTGCTGGTCGGGTTCGGGCCGGGCGCCGCAGGCCTGGGCAAGAAATACGACGTGACGCTGGTGGGGGAGGAGAAGGTGGGCGCCACCGCCGCCTGGGTGCTCGACCTGAAGCCCCGCGCCGGCCAGTCGGGCCTCTTCTCAGGCATCCGGCTCTGGATCGACAAGGCGCGCTCGATCCCGGTGCAGACACGGCTGACCGAGCCGACCGACGACTTCACGCTGGTCCGCTTCGACGAGGTCGAGATCAACCGGCCGCTGCCGCCGGACGCGTTCGTGCTGAAGCTGCCGAAGGACGTGGTCGAGGTCCAGTGAGCCGCCCCCAGCGGACCCTGCGCGTGGCGGCGCTCCTCGCGTCCGGCCTGGCGGGACTCGCCGGCGGGTCGGCGCCGCCGTCGCCCCGGCCGTCGACCCCACCCTCCGAAGCCGCGGCGGACCTCGTCAACGCCCTGCTCGGCGGCCTGCTGGGCTTCGGCGAGGCGAGCGAGGAGGAGCTGCGCGCCGAGGTCGAGCAGGCTGGCGGCGTCCCCTTCCGAGAGCCCGTGCCGATCGACTTCCTGACCCACGCGCAGCTCGAGCAGTACTTCGCGGAGCTGTTCGACTCCGAGTACCCGGGGCCGAAGGCGCGGACCGACGAGCGCCTGCTGCGGGCGTTCGACCTGCTGGCGCCAGGCGTCGAGCTGCGCGAAACGCGGCGGCGCCTGCTGCTGGACAACGTGGTGGGCTTCTACGACGAGCGGCCGGGCCGGCGGCGCCTGTTCGCCGTCTCGGCGGAGCGGCGCTTCGATCCCGCCAACCAACTGGTGCTGGTTCACGAGCTGCGGCACGCGCTGCAGGACCAGTACTTGCGCATCCACGACGCGCTGCCCGGCGACGTCTCGGACTTCGACGACCGGCGGCTGGCGCTGCTCAGCCTGCTCGAGGGCGACGCGACGCTGGTGATGGAGCGCTTCCTGCTCTCGCGGCTGTCCCCGGGGGAAGGGTCCGGCCTGCCCGCGGGCGCCGCCTCGGGGCTGGCGGCGTCGCCACCCGAGATCGAGGGAGCGCCGCCCGTGCTGCGCGACCAGCTGGTCCTGCCCTATCTCGCCGGTCTCGACCTCGCCCGCGATCTCGTCGCCCGCGGCGGGTTGCCGGCCCTGCGCGCCGCCTGGGACCGGCCGCCGGTCTCGACCGAGCAGGTGCTGCACCCCGACAAGTACGCAGCGGGGGAGGCGGCGCTCGACGTGCCCGCCGACCCCGCGCCACTGGGCGCCCGCCTGCTGATCGAGGGCGTGCTGGGGGAAATGCTCGCCCGCTCGCTGCTGGGGGACGGCGCACCCGAGGCCGCCACGGCGGGCTGGGGCGGCGACCGCTACCGCCTGTTCGACGTGGCGGGCCGCACGCTGCTGCGCTGGAGCTCGCGCTGGGACTCCGAAGCCGACGCGCGCGAGTTCGAGGAGGCGGCCCTGCGCCGCTTCCGCTCGGCCTACGGCGCGCCGCAACAGGAGTCGGGCGCCGCCGTCTTCGACGGGCGTGGCTGGCGCTTCGGCTTCGCGCGGACCGGGGATCTGTTGCGACTGGTCGCCTCCGACGACGCGCGCGCCTTCGCGGCCGCGCTCGCCGCGGCGCCCAAGCTCCCTTGACAGTGCGCGTGCGCTCGCGGATCATGCCGCTCGAGCTGACACGGAGGATGAATGAGCAACCCTGAGACGAACGTCGGTGTCGCCCCCAACGTCGGCGGCCTGCTGTGCTACGTGCCCTGCTGCGTCGGCCTGATCTTCTCGATCGTGGTCGCGATCGTCGAGAAGCAGAGCAAGTTCGTGCGCTTCCACGCTTTCCAGAGCCTGCTCCTGCACGGCGCAATGTTCGTGCTCTGGATCGGCTTCATGGTGCTCGGGATGGTGGTCGGCTCGGTGGCGGGTCCGCTCGCGCTGATCCTGCTTCCGATCGAGGTGCTCTGCGGCCTCGCCCTGCTGGCGCTGACGATCTTCCTGATGATCAAGGCCAACGGCAACGAGGAGTACAAGCTCCCCGTGATCGGCGACATGGCCAAGGGCTGGGTCTAGGCCGGCCTAGATCACCTGCTCGACGAGCACGCGGCCGCTGCCCTCGAGCCGGATCATGCTGGCGTCGCCCCGGGGCGACGCCAGCGCCTCGCTGAGCTGCGGGTCGCGCACGCGTGAGGCCCGCAGCGCGCCCGTCCACATGATCAGCGTGTGGGCGGCCACCGACACGGGCATCTCGGGCGAGACGCTGAGGATCAGCGGGCGGTTGCCCACCGAGAGCGCGATCTGGCCCCTGCCCTCGAGCGCCAGAAACTCGGGCGCGTCGTCGCCGTCGCCGATCGGCGCGTAGCGGGGAGTCAGGCTCTCCTCGCAGGCGAGCAGCAGCGAGGGCTGGACGTGGATCGGCTCCGCTTCCACGGCCATCACGCTGACGTCGCGATCACGGTCGGTCAGCAGCACCTTGCCCGTGCCCGTGACGATCACCAGCACGCTGGCGCCCCCCGGGCGCTTCTCCTTCACCCAGAACGTCAGGTTGCCGCTGTACGAGTAGATCGTGCCCTGCTTGACGAAGAGCTTGCCCGAGAAGCTGGCCTCGAGCAGGTTCTTCTGGAGCAGGCGGAACGGCTCCGCGACGGCTGGAGCGGGGGTGGCCGGCGTCGGGACGGACGGCTCGCGCCGTGAGCTTCCCGAGGAGATGCCGGTGGGCGCCCGCTCCCCCGGCCTCGACGGCGGCAGCGTTGCGAGGAAGGCCACGATGTCGGCGCGCCGGTTCGCAGGCAGGGCCGGCGTCGGCGGCGGCAGCGTCTTCGAGGAGACGCGTTCGGTGCGCGCGCGGGCGGAGGAGGGGCTCTCCGCGGCCCGCAGGGGCGCGCCGTCGGCGAGCAGCACGTCGCTGACGGGCTCCAGCTTCTTCGCGGGCATCACGAAGGGCTCGGTCTCGGTTGCCGGCGTCGGGGGGGGCTGGGTGCGATCGAGCTGGGCCTTGATCTCGGAGGCGTGGAACTCGGCCGTGTCGTCGCTGCGGGGGGCCTTCGTCGACGCCCGCGGCTCCGGGGTGAGCCGGCTCTCCATGCGCCGGACCATGATGCTGGCGCCGGCCTGCCGGTACTGGAAGATCGCGTCCTGGAAGCGCCGCAGCTTCTCGTAGATGGAGCCGAGGTAGAAGTTGATCTTCGGGTTGTCCTTGCTCAGCCCGAGCGCCTTCAGGAAGGCGAGCTCCGCGTCCTCCAGGCGGCCGAGCTTGAAGTAGATCAGGCCCAGGTTGTAGAAGAGCGTGTGCGCCTCGGGGCTCTCGGCCGCGAGCTTGCGATACACCTCCTCGGCCTTCTCCAGCTTCTCCTGCTTGAAGTAGACGAGACCCAGCAGGTTGAGCACCTTGTGGTCCCGCGGGCGCAGCAGGTAGGCCTCTTCCAGCTCCCGCTCGCTCTCCGGCAGCGAGCCCGCGTCGTAGAGCTGGCGGCCGGCGCTGAAGTGCTTGAGGAAGAGGCCGTGGTCCGCCGCGCGTCGAGAGGGGTCGGCCATCAGCGGTCCGCCGCTCGGATGAGGCTGTAGGGGACCCCGTCGGGCGGCGGCTGCTGCGAGACGGCGAGCGTGCCGCTGCTGCTGCGATAGCGGTAGTAGACGCGGGGCTTCGCCGTGGCCTCGCGGCGGGTGGCGGTGCGGGCCTGACGCCGTGCAACGACGCCACTCGAGGGCGCGTAGGAGGTGGCCGGCGTCGCGGAGGCGGCGGCGCCGGCGCGCCGCGGCCCGGCCGGCAGCCAGGCCGAGACGCCCCCCAGCAGGTTCTGGATCTTGGCCACGTAGTTGCGCGTCTCGCGATAAGGGGGAATCCCCTTGTAGCGAAGGACCGCGTTCTCGCCGGCGTTGTAGCCGGCCAGCGCCAGCCCCACGTCGCCCCCGAACAGGTCGAGCAGCACGCGCAGGTATTGCACGCCCCCGAAGATGTTCTGGCGCGCGTCGAAGGCGTCGCCGACGCCGAAGCGGCGGGCCGCCGCCGGCATCAGCTGCATCAGCCCGCGGGCGCCCTTCGAGGAGACCGCGAGCACGTCGAAGTCCGACTCGACCTTGATCACCGCCCGCACCAACGCGGCCGGCACCCCGAAAGCGGCCGCCGCCGCGTGGATGTGGTGATCGTACTCGCCGGAATAGCGGGCACGGAAGCCGCGGGAGTGGATCAGCGTGCCCTTGCCGGGGTAGGTGAGCCGGAAGTCCGAGGTGTCGGGGACGTTGGTGGCCTCGACGACGCCGTCCCGCACGCGCGTGTAGATCTGCGCGTCGGCGGGCAACGCCAGCAGCGCCGCGGCGACGCAAGCGAGGCCGGCCGCCCGGCGCGCGGCGTCAGGCACCGACGCCCTCGAGCAGCTCCTGGAGCAGCGCGCCGGCGCGGGCGCGCAGCGCGTCGACCTCGTCCGGAGCGACGCCGCCGCCCTGCGCGAAGTCGGGGCGGCCGCCGCCGCGCAGGCCGAGGCGCTTCAGCAGCTCGGGCGCTCCCAGCCGCGCCTTCAGCGAATCGGAGACCGCCGCGATCACGTGGACGCCCTCGCCGGCCAGCGCGCAGGAGACGAGCGCGAAGGCCTCGCCCTTGTGCCGGTTGCGGAAGTCGTCGACCACCGAGGCGTGCTGCTTCTTGTCGAGACCGTCGAAGCGCGGCGTCCACAGCTTGGCGCCCCCGAGCTCGCGCAGGTCCTCGCCGCCGCCGGCGGCCGGCCCGCCCGTGGCGAGCTTCAGCTTGAGCGCCTGGATCTCGCGCTCGCGCGCCTTCAGCTGCTCTCGCAGCCGCGCCCACTCGTCGACCAGCGAACGGCGGTCGGTCTTGGCGGCCTCCTCGAGCTCCTCCAGGATGCCCTGGTCGCGCTGCGCACGCTCCAGGGCCGCCTCGCCGGTGACGGCCTCGACGCGGCGAGTGCCGGCCGCGACGCCCTGTTCTGCAGTGAACAGGAACAGGCCCACCTCGCCGGTGTCGCGGACGTGGGTGCCGCCGCAGAACTCCTTCGAGAAGCCGGGCACCTCGACCACCCGCACGCGCTCGCCGTACTTGTCCCCGAAGAAAGCGAGGGCGCCGGAGGCGAGCGCCTGCTCGCGGTCCATCACCTTGGTCTCGACCGGGGTCGTCTTCAGCACCTCGGCGTTGATTCTGTTCTCGATGTGGCGCAGCTCGCGGGGCGTGACGCCGGCGTAGTGGCTGAAGTCGAAGCGCAGGCGATCGGGAGCGACGAGGCTTCCGGCTTGTTTGACGTGGGTGCCGAGCGTCTCGCGCAGCGCCGCGTTCAGCAGGTGCGTGCCCGTGTGATGGCGCATGGCGCCGCTGCGCCAGTGCGGGTCCACCTGGGCGCGCACGAGCATGCCCGCCTCGAAGCCGCCGGAGCCGATCGTCACGTCGTGCACGTACAGGCCCGGCAGCGGCAGGCGCACGTCGCGCACCTCCGCCGCCGAGCCGTCCGAGTGAAGCACGCCGCGGTCGCCGAGCTGGCCGCCCGACTCGCCGTAGAAAGGGGTGCGGTCGAGGACGATCTCGCCCTCCTCGCCGCGCTCGAGGCGCTTCACGGGCTGGCCCTGCTTGAGCACCGCCAGCACGCGGGCGTCGTCGAGCACCAGCGTCTCGTAGCCTCGGAAGTCGGTGCGGCCGCTCTCGACGAGCTTCAGGTAGGACTCGGGGCCGCTGACGGCGCCGAGCTTGCTCGCCTGGCGGGCGCGCTCGCGCTGGGCCTCGAGCTCGCGCTCGAAGCCCTCGCGGTCGACCGCGAGGCCGCGGTCCGAGGCGAGCTCTTCGATCATGTCCAGCGGCAGGCCATAGGTGTCGTACAGCTTGAAGGCGGCAGAACCCGCGAGCAGGGGTAGGACGCCAGCTGCTCCGTCGACGATGTCCTGGACCGCCGGGGCCCCGGCGATCAGCTTGCGCGCGGGCGCGAGCTTCTCGAACTCGCCGAGCGCGACCTTCAGCGTGGCGGCGAAGCGCTCCTCCTCGACCAGCACCACGCGCTTGACCGCGGCCTGCTCCGAGTGCAGCTCGGGGAAGGCGGGGGCCATCTTGGCGACCACCGCCTCCACCAGCTCGTGCAGGAAGGGGTCCTCGAGCCCGAGCCGGCGCCCGTGGCGCATGGCGCGCCGCATGATCTTGCGCAGAACGTAGCCGCGGCCCTCGTTGCCGGGCACGGCGCCGTCGGCGACGATGAAGGTCGTCGAGCGCAGGTGATCGGCGATCACGCGCAGCGAGACGTCAGCGGCGGGGTCGGCGCCGTAGCGCTTGCCGGCGCGGCGCGCGATCGCCTCTATCAGGGGGGTGAACAGGTCCGTGTCGTAGTTCGAGCGGTGTCCCTGCACCACGGCCGAGACGCGCTCGAGGCCCATGCCGGTGTCGACACAGGGCGCGGGCAACGGAAGCAGCCGGCCGCCCGCGTCGCGGTCGAACTGCATGAAGACCAGGTTCCAGATCTCCAGCCAGCGGTCGCACTCGCACTCGACGCCCAGGCAGGCACGGCCAGCCGCCACCTCCGCACAAGGCAGGTCGTCGCCTTGGAAGAAGTGGACCTCCGAGCAGGGGCCGCAGGGCCCCGTCTCGCCCATGGCCCAGAAGTTGTCCTTGGCACCGAGCTCCAGGATGCGGCCGGCGGGCACGTGCTCCAGCCAATGGCCGTGGGCCTCGGCGTCGCGGGGAACGCCGTCCTCGCCCTCGAAGATCGTGACCTTCAGGCGATCCGTGGGCAGGCCCATGTCGCGGGTCAGGAACTCCCAGGCGTAGGCGATCGCCTCCTTCTTGAAGTAGTCGCCGAAGGAGAAGTTCCCGAGCATCTCGAAGAACGTGTGGTGGCGCGCGGTGTGGCCGACGTTCTCGAGGTCGTTGTGCTTGCCGCCGGCGCGGACGCACTTCTGCGAGGAGGCGGCGCGCGCGTAGTCGCGCTTCTCGCGTCCGAGGAACACTTCCTTGAACTGATTCATCCCCGCGTTGGCGAAGAGCAGCGTGGGGTCGCTGGCGGGGACGAGCGACGAGCTGGGCACCAGGCGGTGGCCCCGCTCCTCGAAGTAGCGCAGGAAGGCGCTGCGGATCTCGTCGGCGGTCTTCACGGAGTCTCCTCGGGGTCGCCCGACGGCTCCGGGGGCTCCCACTCGCTTCCCGTAAGTATATCTCGCCACGCGGGTTGGAGACGAGCCAGGCGCTGGCGCACGAGGCGCCACGGGAAGCCCCGACGCAGCAGCGCGGCGCTGACGCGGCGCAGCGCCTTCTCCCGAGGCTCGCCCGCCCGCGGGCGCAGCAGGCGGCGCGCGGCGCGGTCGAGAGCCTCGGTCTCGGGGAAGTCGAGGAGGGCCTGCTTCAGCCCCTGCTCGACGGCCTCGCGGCCGACGCCGCGAGCGCGCAGGCCGGCGCGGATGCGGATGCGCCCGAGCCCCTGGCCGGCGAGCCGGCTGCGCGCGAAAGCGGCGGCGTAACGTCCGTCGTCGAGCGCCCGGGCCTTCAGCAGGCGGGCGATCACGGCGTCGACGGCGTCGGCGGGGTGGCCTCCGCGGCGCAGGGCGCGCCGCAGCTCGAGCTCCGAGAAGTCGCGCCGAGCGAGGCGGCGCAGGGCGGACAGATAGGCGCTCCGGGCGGCCTCGGCCGGCTCGGGCGGGTCCGGAGGCGGGGGAGGGCGCCTGGGGACGGCCTACTCCATCTCGAAGCTTTCCATCGTCTTCGCCATCTCGTCGGCCGCCATGTCGGAGGTGGACTGGATGCCCTGCACCTTGAGCTTGAACTCGTCCGGGTTGCTGGCGCGGCGCAGCGCCTCCTCGTAGGTGATCAGCTCCTTCTTGTACAGGTGGAAGACGGCCTGGTCGAAGGTCTGCATGCCGTACTGCGAGACGCCCGCGGCGATCGCCTCGTGGATCAGCCGCGTCTTGTCCTTGTTGATGATGCAGTCGCGGATGAACGGCGTCGCGATCATCACCTCGACCGCGGGCACGCGGCCGTTGCCGTCGGCGCGCGGGATCAGGCGCATCGAGAGCACCGACTTCAGGACGCCCGCGAGCTGCAGGCGGATCTGCTTCTGCTGGTGCGGGGGGAACACGGAGATGATGCGGTTCACCGTCTCCGTCGCGTCGAGGGTGTGGAGGGTGGAGAACACCAGGTGGCCGGTCTCGGCCGCGGTGATCGCGGTCTCGATCGTCTCGTAGTCGCGCATCTCGCCGACCAGGATCACGTCGGGGTCCTGGCGCAGCGCGGAACGCAGCGCCGCGGCGAAGCTCTTGGTGTCGACCTCGATCTCGCGCTGGTTCACGATCGACTTCTTGTCGCGGTGCAGGAACTCGATCGGGTCCTCGATCGTGATGATGTGCTCGCAGCGGTGGGCGTTGATGTAGTCGATCATGGCCGCCAGGCTGGTCGACTTGCCCGAGCCGGTGGTCCCGGTGCACAGCACCAGCCCGCGCTGCTCCTGGGAGATCTTCTCGAGCACGACGGGCAGGCCCAGGTCGCGGATGGTCAGGATCTTGACCGGGATCACGCGCAGCACCAGGCCGACCGTGCCGCGCTGCTGGAACACGTTGCAGCGGAAGCGGCCGAGGCCGGGCACCGAGTACGCGATGTCGATCTCGAGGTTGTCCTTGAACTTCTGCTTCTGGCGGTTGCTCATGATGGAGAACGCCATCGCGATGGTGTCCTCCTGCATCAGGCGCTTCGTCTCCACCAGCGGGATCAGCTCGCCGTTGATGCGCACCACCGGGTGCGAGCCGACCTTCAGGTGCAGGTCGGACGCCCGCCGCTCGGAGGCGATCTTGAGCAGGTCGTTGATGTGCATGGACTCTCCTACCTCGCGCCCAGGGAACGCGCGCCCTGGCCGGCGAGCGCCTCGCGCACCGGCGTCAGCCAGCCGAACTCGTCCGGCACGCGGCACTCGATCACGTCGAAGAACGCGCGCTGCAGGGCCTCGGTGGCGGGCCCGCGCTTGCCGGCGCCGACCTGGATCCTGTCGACGGAGCGGATCGGGGTGATCTCGGCGGCGGTGCCGCTGAAGAAGACCTCGTCGGCCACGTAGAGGGCCTCGCGCGGGATGCGCTCCTCGACCACCTTCATGCCCAGGCGCCGGGCGAGTGCCATCACGCAGTCACGCGTGATGCCGGGCAGCACCGAGGCGACCAGCGGCGGCGTGAACAGCGTGCCCTTGCGGACCAGGAACAGGTTCTCGCCCGAGCCCTCGGACAGGAAGCCGTCGGCGTCGAGCGCGATGCCCTCGACGTAGCCCTCCTTGAGCGCCTCCATCTTGATCAGCTGCGAGTTCATGTAGTTCGCCGCCGTCTTCGCCATCGCGGGCAGCGTGTTGGGCGCGATCCGGGTCCACGAGCTGACGCGCACGTCGACGCCCTGCTCGAGCGCCTCCTTGCCCAGGTAGCGGCCCCAGTCCCAGACCATGATGGCGACGTCGACCGGGCAGGGCAGCGGGTTCACGCCCAGCGTGCCGTAGCCGCGGTAGACGATCGGGCGGATGTAGCAGGCGTCGAGCTTGTTGGCGCCCACCGTCTCGAGCTGGGCCTGGTTGAGCTGGTCGAACGTGTACGGCACGTCCATCCGGTAGATCTTGGCGGAGTTCAGCAGCCGCTCGGTGTGGGCGTCGAGGCGGAAGACCGCGGGGCCGTCGGGCGTGTTGTAGCAGCGCACCCCCTCGAACACGGCCGAGGCGTAGTGGACGACGTGGCTGGCGACGTGGATCTTCGCGTCGTCCCAGGGGACGAGCTTCCCGTTCATCCAGATCACGTCGGACTTCGGAAAGGACATGGAAGGGGCTCCTCTCGATGGCTCCACCGTTCGCGGACCGCCGACTCTCCCGGGGGCCCCGAGATTCTAGCGCTACTGCTTCTCGCCGCAGAACGGACACGCTTCGGAGCGCGCGTGCAAGGGCTTCCTGCAGTTGAAGCAGAAGCCGCGCTTCGGGACCTCTCGCGCCTTCAGGCGCTTGCGGATGTCGTCGAGCTCGGTCGCCTTGTGGTCGATCTCGCCGGCGGTCGCGAGGTCGTCGAGCAGCTCCGAGGCGCGCTGGTAGCGGTCGCAGAGCTCCGGGGCGATCGACTTCATCACGATGTCCGAGATCTCCTTCGGGATCTGCGTGTTGCGCAGGCGCGGCGGGGTGCAGCGCCCCTGCGCGACGAGGCGCTCGATCTGGGCGGGGTTGGGGCTGAAGTAGGGCAGCGTGCCGGTCAGCATCTGGTACAGCATCACGCCCACCGAGTAGATGTCCGAGGCCAGCACGGCGCGGCCCTGGAACTGCTCGGGCGCCATGTAGGGCGGGGAGCCGATCACGGTCGTCGCGTGCGACTTCTCGAGAAAGCGCGAGGTGCCGAAGTCCGCGACCTTGACGACGCCGCTCTCGGAGATCAGCACGTTGGCCGGCCGCAGGTCGCGGTGGAGGATCTGCGCCTGGTGCGCGTGCTCCACGCCCTTCAGGATCTGCACGGTGTAGTTGACCGCGCGCGGCACGTCGAGCGACTTCTCGCGGTCGAGCACGGCCTCCAGGCTCTCGCCCTTGACGTAGTCCATCACGATGAAGAAGACGCCTTCGACCTTTTCGGCGGTGACGATGCCGACGATGTTGGGATGGTCGAGGGCGGCCAGCAGCCGCGGCTCCTGCAGCAGCTCGTCGAAGTCGCCGCTCTGCCGGTGCGGGACCTTGATCGCGACCTTCTTGTCGATCCAGGCGTCGCGGGCGAGGAACACGGTTCCGAAGCCGCCCGAGCCGAGGTTGGAGAGGACCTGGTACTTGCCGACGTTCTGCCCGAGCAGGAACATGCAGGCGGCCGCGAAGTATAGCATCGGGGTCCTGGAACGTCGGGATCAGGCGCGTGCGCGCGCGCCGTGACTAGACTGCGTGCGGAGGCGGGCGATGGCATTCATGGACGACGTACGCGACAAGGTGCGGGGCAAGGCGCGCCGCGTGGCCTATCCGGAGGGCCTCGAGGAGCGGGCGCTGCGCGCGGCCGCGCTGCTCGCCGCCGGCGATCTCGCGCGGCCGATCCTGATCGGGCCCGAAGCGGCGCTGCGCGAGAAGGCGGCCGCCCTCGGCGTCTCGCTCGAGGGCGTCGCCGTCTGCGATCCGACGCGCGACCCGCGCCGCGCGCGCTACGCCAGCGCCTACCACGAGCTGCGCAAGCACAAGGGCGTGTCGCCCGAAGCCGCGGCCGAGCGCGTGAGCCTGCCACACTTCTTCGCGGCGCTGATGCTGCGCGAGGGCGACGCCGACGGCTTCGTCTCCGGGCTCGACAGCCAGACCAAGCCCTTCATCCCGGCCTTCGAGGTGGTGAAGATGCGCGAGGGCTACTCGCGGGTGTCTTCGGTGTTCGTGATGACCTGGCCGGAGCGCGTGCTGTTCTACGCGGACTGCTCGGTCAACATCGCTCCCGACGCGGCGACGCTCGCGGAGATCGGGCGCGCCACGGCGGCCTCGGCGCGCGCCTTCGGCCACGAGCCGCGGGTCGCCTTCCTGTCGTTCTCCACGCGCGACAGCGCCGCGGACGCCTCGATCGATCGCGTCAAGCAGGCGGTGGCGCTGTGCCGCGCCGCCGAGCCGGGCCTGCTGGTCGACGGCGAGCTGCAGTTCGACGCGGCGTTCGTGCCCGCCGTGGCCGCCAAGAAGTGCGCCGACAGCCCGCTCGCGGGGCGCGCGAACGTGTTCGTGTTCCCCGACCTGAACGCGGGCAACATCGCCTACAAGATCAGCGAGCGCCTGGCCGGGGCCGCGGCGATCGGCCCGATCCTGCAGGGACTGCGCAAGCCGGTGAACGACGTCTCGCGAGGCTGCTCGGTGCAGGACCTGGCGGACGTGGGCACCATCACGGCGCTGCAGTCGCTGGCGGGCTGACGGCCGGCCGGCGCTAGCGCAGGTCGCCCCAGAGCGCCTGGGCCGCCGCGAGGGCGGCGACCGCGGCGGTCTCGGAGCGCAGCACGCGAGGGCCCAGGCGAACGGCCTGGAAGCCCGCCGCGGCGGCCCGCGCGATCTCGACGGGCTCGAAGCCTCCCGCCGGGCCGACCAGCAGCAGCAGCCGCGCCCCGGGATGCGGCAGCGCGCCGAGCGGCGGCCGCTCCGCGCCGGGCTCCTGCAGCAGCAGCCGCGGGCCGTCGAAGGCCTCGCCAAGCAGCTCGACGAGCGTTCCGGCCGGGGCGATGCGGGGCACGCGGGCGCGCCCGCACTGCTCGGCGGCGCCGCTCGCGACCTTCTCCCAACGCTCCTGGCGGGTCCCGCGCAGCGCCGGGCGCGCGGCGGCGTCGGTGCGCCCGCAGACGACCGGCCGCAGCTCGGCGACGCCGAGCTCGGTGGCCTTCTGGATCACCAGCTCCATCAGGTCGCCCTTCAGCGGCGAGAGCGCGAGCGTCAGCGCGAGGGCCGGCTCCGGCAGCGCCGGCACCGCGCCACGCAGGTGAGCCACGGTCGCGCGGCGGTCGACGGACTCGAGCACCGCCTCGTACTCGGCGCCCTCGCCGTCGAACACGTGGACGCTGGCGCCGGCGCGCAGCCGCAGCACGTCGCGCGCGTGGTGCGCCACGTGGTCGGGGAGCCGGAGGCGCGCGCCCGGCGCGGCCCCGGGGACGTGAAAACGGGGAGGTCCCATCAGGCCGCTCCCACGCATACGGCGGCCCACTCGCCGTCCTCGCGCGTGCGGATCGGGCCGGCGGCTGCGAACGCGCGGGTGATCTCCGGGAGGTCGGAGACGAGCAGGCCCGAGAGCACGAGGGCGCCCGCGGGCGCGCGCAGCGCGCACAGCTCCGCGCGGCGGGCGAGCAGCAGCGGGGCCATCAGGTTGGCGAGGACCAGCTTGAAGCGGCCGGGGCGCAGCGCCGCGGCCCCGTCGCCCAGGACGAGCCGCAGCGGCGCGGCATTGAGCTCCGCGTGCCGGCGCGCCTGCGCGATGGCGACGGGATCGTCGTCGACGCCGACGGCGAGGCTCGCGCCGAGCTTGAGCGCGGCGACGCCCAGGATGCCGGTGCCCGTTCCCACGTCGGCGACCAGCCCGAGCGGTCCGCGCGCCGCGTGCAGGGCGATCTCGACGAGGCAGAGGCGCGTCGTCTCGTGGGTTCCGGTGCCGAACGCCTGACCCGGGTCGACCACGATCTCGCGCGGGCCCGGCGAGCCCGTGCGCTGCCACTCGGGGACGATCCGGAAGGGGCCCGCGTCGAAAGCGGCGAAGCCCTCACGGAAGCGGGCGACCCAGTCGACCTCGGGCACGGCGTGCGGCGAGAGGCTCGCGCCGCGCAGCCTCGCGAAGGCTTCCCGCAACTCGGCCTCCAGCCCGGGCCGCTCGTCGAAGTAGGCGATCAACGCGGAGTCCCCGGAGGGAGTGGTGGAGAGCTCGAGCCCGAGGGTGCGCAGCTCGTGGAACAGCGCGCACGCGACGTCCTCGTCGCTCGGCCGGACCACCGCGAGGAACGCGAGCGCCACGGCCTAGCTGCCGCCGAGCAGCTCGCGGATGCGGTCGAAGATCGACTTGTCCTTTTCCTTCTCGCGCGCGTCGAGGCGGGGCAGCGTCTTGCCGAGCTGCTCGAGCAGCTTGCGCTGCTCGGCGTTCAGCTTCGTCGGCACCATCACGCGGACCTGCACGTGCAGGTCGCCGCGGCCACGGGCGCCCAGGTGCGGCACGCCCTGGCCCTTCAGGCGCAGGCTGGCCCCCGGTTGCGTCCCCTCGGGCACGTGGAGCTTGTGCTGCGAGCCGTCGGGCAGCGGGATCTCGATGCTGGCGCCGAGCGCCGCCTGCGTGAGGCTCAGCGGGATCTCGCAGTAGAGGTCGGTGCCGTCGCGGCGGAAGAACTGGTGGTCGCGGACGCGGACGAAGACGTAGAGGTCGCCGGGCGGACCGCCCTGGGCTCCGGCCTCGCCTTCGCCGGTCATCCGCAGCTGCGAGCCGGTGTCGACGCCGCCGGGGATCTTGATCTGGAGCTTGCGCTCGCGGGCGACGGCGCCCTCGCCGCGGCACTCGTGGCAGGGCGTCGCGATCACTCGGCCCGTGCCGCGGCAGCGGCCGCAGGTGCGCGCCACCGTGAAGAAACCCTGCTGGAAGGCCACCTGCCCCCGGCCGCCGCACTGCGGGCAGGCCGACGGCCCCGAGCCCGGCGCGGCGCCGGAGCCGGAGCAGCTGGCGCAGGTCTCGGCGCGAGGGAACTGGATGCTCGTCTCGGCTCCGAACAGCGCCTCCTCGAAGCTGAGCTCCAGGTTGTAGCGCAGGTCGGAGCCGCGGCGCGGTCCGCCGCGGCCGCGGCGCGCGCCGAAGACGTCGCCGAAGCCGAAGAAGTCGCCGAGGATGTCGGAGAAGTCGGCGAAGATGGTCGGGTCGAAGCCCTGGCCGGCGGCGCCGGCCCCGCTGACGCCCGCGTGGCCGTAGGTGTCGTAGCGCTGGCGTTTCTCCGGATCCCCGAGAACGCCGTAAGCCTCGGCGGCCTCCTTGAAGCCCTCCTCGGCGTGCTTGTCGCCGGGGTTGCGGTCAGGGTGCAGTTTCAGCGCGAGCTTGCGGTAGGCGGACTTCACCTCCTGCTCGGAAGCGTTGCGCGGGACGCCGAGGATCTCGTAGTAGTCGCGGGGCATTCGCGTGGTCGGCCGGCCCCCGCCCGTGCGTGCCGCGCCCGGCGTGAGCCGGGGGCGGCGGGGCGCGCGGAGCCGCTCGTCTGCGGGCTAGGGGCGCAGCATCGCCTGGCCGATCAGGCTGGCCGCCTTTTCCATGTCCGCCAGGCGCGCCTTCAGCTCGGGCAGGTCGCCGTTGCCGCGGGCCTTCTTGGCCTGCTCCATCGCGTCGAGGATGCGCTGCTGCTCGTCGGCGGTCAGCTTGCCCTCGAGCGCCTGCACCGAGCGCATCGTGTTGGTGACGAGGCCGTCGAGCTGGCGCAGCACGGCTTCCTGCTCCTTGCGCTGCTTGTCGACCTGCTCGCGGCTGCGGGTCTCGCCGACCAGCCGGTTGATCTCGGAGTTGCTGAGGCCGCCCGAGGGGTGGATCACGATCGACTGGCTGCGGCCGGTGGCCTGGTCGGAGGCTCCGACCGAGACGATGCCGTTCACGTCGATCTCGAAGGTGACCTCGATCTGCGGCACGCCCTTGGGCGCCGCCGGGATGTTGGTCAGCTCGAACTTGGCGAGGCTCTTGTTGTACGCCGCCATGTCGCTCTCGCCCTGCAGCACGTGGACGTTGACCGCGGTCTGGTTGTCGGCGACGGTGGTGAACACCCGCGACTTGCGCGTGGGGATGGTGCTGTTGCGCTCGATCAGCGGCGTGAAGGTGCCGTCGCGCGTCTCGATGCCGAGCGTGTGCGGCGTCACGTCGAGCAGCACCAGGTCGCGCACCTCGCCGGCCATGATGCCGGTCTGGATCGCGGCGCCCATGGCGATGCCCTCGTCGGGGTTGACCGAACGGTTGGGCTCGCGGTTGAAGACGTGGCGCACCACCTCGCTGACCTTCGGCGCGCGGGTCTGGCCGCCGACCAGCAGCACCTCGTCGATCTGCTCGGGTTTCAGGCCGGCGTCCGCCAGGCAGCGCTTGCACGGCTCGGCGGTGCGCTCGAGCAGGTCGTCGGTCAGCGACTCGTACTGCTGGCGCGTCAGCACCGTGTTGAGGTGCTTGGGGCCCGAGGAGTCGGCCGAGATGAAGGGCAGCACGATCTCGGTCTGCTGCGCGGTCGACAGCTCGCACTTCGCCTTCTCGGCGGCCTCCTTCAGCCGCTGCAGCGCCATGCGGTCCTGGCGCAGGTCGATGCCCGTCTCGCGCTGGAACTCCTCGATCAGCCAGTCGATGATGCGCTGGTCGAAGTCCTCGCCGCCCAGGAAGGTGTCGCCGCCCGTCGCGCGGACCTGGAACAGGCCCTCGGTCATCTCCAGGATCGAGATGTCGAAGGTGCCCCCGCCGAGGTCGTACACCGCCACGAACTGGCCCCGGGCGTTCTTCAGGCCGTAGGCGAGCGCCGCCGCCGTCGGCTCGTTGATGATGCGCGAGACCTTCAGCCCCGCGATCAGGCCGGCGTCCTTGGTGGCCTGGCGCTGCGGGTCGTTGAAGTAGGCCGGGACGGTGATGATCGCCTCCTCCACCGGCTCGCCCAGGTAGTCCTCGGCCGCGGCCTTCAGCTTCTGCAGCACGAACGAGGCGATCTCGGGCGGCGAGTAGACCTTCTCGTCGACCTTGATGTGGCAGTCGCCGTTCGGCGACTCGGCCAGCTGGTAGGGCAGGAAGCGCATCGCCTGCTCCACCTCGCCCGAGCTGAACTTGCGGCCGATCAGGCGCTTCACCGCGAACACCGTGTTCTTGGGGTTCGTCAGCGCCTGGCGCTTGGCGATCTGCCCGACCAGCCGCTCGCCCTTGGCGGTGAAGCCCACGATCGAGGGCGTGGTGCGCGCGCCCTCCTGGTTGGGGATCACCTGTGGCGCTCCGCCCTCCATCACGGCGACGCAGGAGTTGGTCGTGCCCAGATCGATGCCGATGACCTTAGCCAAGCGCAACCTCTCTCATCAGCTCTCCTGGTCCTCGGGAGGGAGATCATCCCCTCCGGCCGAAGCCTCGTTCGCCACCCTCACCAGCGCCGGCCGCAAGAGACGATCCCGCAGACGATAACCCCTGGCGAAAACCTCCACAACCGTGCCCGGTGTCGCGCCGGGCACCGGATCGTGAGAGAGCGCCTGGTGGCGCTCGGGATCGAACGGGGCCCCCAGCGGGTCGTCGGCGCGCAAGCCGAACGACTCGAGCACGGCGAACAGCTCGCGCTGCACCAGCGCCACCCCGGCCCGCAGGGCCGCGGGCTCGCCCCCGGCCCGCTCCGCGGCGAGCGCACGCTCGAAGTTGTCGAGCGTCGGCACCAGCGCCTTGGCCAGCTCCGCGAGGGCGTCCTGGTGGGCCTGCTGGCGCTCGCGCTCCATCCGCTTCCTGAAGTTCTCGAAGTCGGCGTGCTTGCGCAGCAGCATCTCGCGCAGCTCGTCGCGCTGGCGCAGCAGGTCCTCGAGCTCCTTCACGGTCGGCGGGGGCGGCGCGGTCAGCTCCGCGGCCTCCGCGGGCTTGGCCTGGAGGCCCTCGGCGGGCGCCTGCGCGACGTCCGAGGGGGCGTCACTCGGCGGCCCGGGCGGCGCCAGGTCCTTCGTCTCGTCGCCGCTCACGTCCGCGGCTCCCCGAGCGCGCGCGCCACCGCGCGCGCGACGTGGTCCACCAGCGCGATCACCCGCGCGTACTCCATGCGCGGGGGACCGAGCACGCCGACGCCGACCGCGACGTCCTGCTCCAGGGGCCGGCCCGCGGTCACCAGGGCGACGTCCCGCAGGCCGGGGTCCAGGTTCTCGCGGCCGATGAAGATGCGCACGCCGTCGCCCGCGATGCAGGCGTTCAGGATCCTGACCAGGCGGCTCTTCTCCTCGAAGGTCCGGAACAGAGCCTTCAGCCGCTCCATGTCCTCGATGCGCGGCTGCTCGAGGATGTTGGAGGCGCCGTCGAGGTAGACGCTCGCCTCCTGGCCCTCCGGCTGCGCGAAGGCGCGCTCGCCGACGGACACCACGTGACGCAGCAGCGAGTCGTAGGCGGCCTTCTCCTGGCTCATCATCTCGAGCAGGCGCGCGCGGATCGCGAGCAGGCTCAGGCCCGCGAAGTGGGCGTTCAGGTAGTTCGCGCAGGCCTGCAGCTCCTCGCTGCCGAGCTCCTCCTCGAGCTCGATCACCTTGTTCGTGACGAGGCCGCTGCGCGAGACCATCACCACCAGCACACGCGGCTGGGCGAGCGCCACCAGGTCGATGTGGCCGAAGCTCGAGCGCGAGAGGTCGGGCGCCAGCACGAAGCCGACGTTGCGGGTCATGCGCGAGAGCAGGTGCGAGGCGCTCTCGAGCACCTGGCCCGGCGTGCCGCCCGACAGCTCGCTGTCGATCGCGCGCGCCTCTCGCGCGGCCAGCGGCCGCGTCCGGATCAGGCTGTCCACGAAGAAGCGGTAGCCCTCATCGGTCGGCTGGCGGCCCGCGCTCGTGTGCGGGTGGTCGAGGAAGCCCTGCCGCTCGAGGTCGGCCATGATGTTGCGCAGCGTCGCGGGCGAGAGCTGGCGGTTGAGGCGGTTCGACAGGCTCTCCGAGCCCACGGGCTCACCGGTCTGGATGTGCAGCTCGATGAGGGCCCGCAGGACCTCACGGCTGCGCTCGTCGAGGTCGTGGCCGGTCGCCATAACTCCCAGAATGGAGGGGATTCTAGCCTCTGCCGGATCAGGAGATCGCCTGCTCCTTGCGCCCGGACATATCGCTCATCCCCTTGAACACCGCGCCTTCGGCGATCACCACGCGTGGAGCGCGGATGTTGCCGGTCAGGCGCCCGGAGGCGCGGATCTCCACCTTCTGCGTGGCCTGGCAGTCGCCGACGATCTCGCCGCTGACGACGATCGAGCCGGCCTGGACGGTGGCCTTGACGACGCCGCCCGGGGCGACGTGCAGGTCCTTCGCGATGCGGATCTGGCCCTCCACGGTGCCCTCGACGACGACGTCCTCCTCGCCGGTGATGTCGCCCTTGAGGACGGTCTTCGCGCCGATCACGCAGGCGGAGCGGGGCTGCGGAGCCGGGGCCGGCGCCGGCGCGCCGGCCTGAGCAGGCCGCGCGACGACGTCGGATGGCTTGCTGTCAGGCGCCTTGCCGAAGATTCCCATCGAGAGGCCTCCAGAGGTGTCTTGCCGGCGCGAGCGCCGAGCAGCTTGTCGGGACGATGGAGCGGGCGACGGGGTTCGAACCCGCGACACCGAGCTTGGGAAGCTCGTACTCTACCAACTGAGCTACGCCCGCCCTCGCGAGACGAAACGACTATAGCCAGCCGCCGGAGCGCAGGTCAAGCAGCGCGAGGCTCCGCTCAGCCGCGGATCAGCGCCAGCACCTCGTCGCGCCGCCGCTGCATCTCGCCGGCCGTGTAGGCCTCGAGGTTCAGCCGCAGCAGGGGCTCGGTGTTCGAGGGGCGGACGTTGAAGTGCCAGGAGTCGTAGTCCACGGAAACGCCGTCGAGACGGCTCAGGCGGCCCGCGGCGTGGGCCTCCTCGATACGCGCCATGGCGCGGGGCACGTCGCCGACCTTCGAGTTGATCTCCCCGGAGATGTGGTAGCGCTCGCGCAGCGGGCGCAGGATCTCGGACAGCCTGCGCCCCTCGCGCCCGAGAAGCTCGAGCAGGACCAGCGCCGGGATCATGCCGTTGTCGGCGAACGAGTTCTCGCGGAAGTAGTAGTGGCCCGAGACCTCGCCGCCGAAGACGGCGCCCTCGTCGCGCATGCGCTTCTTGATGAAGGCGTGGCCGACGCGGTGCATCAGCGCCGTGCCGCCGGCGGCGGCGACGCGGTCGGCCACGGCGCGCGAGGCGCGCACGTCGTAGACGATGCGGGCCCCGGGCTCCTTGCGGCAGAAGGCCTCGCCGAGCAGGGCCGTCACGAAGTCGCCGGGCACGAACTGGCCGGTGTCGTCGATGAAGAAGCAGCGGTCGGCGTCGCCGTCCCAGGCGATGCCGAGATCGGCCCCCGTCTCGGCCACGCGTTGCATGATCTCGCGGCGGTTCTCCTCGATCAGCGGGTCGGCGGGGTGGTTCGGGAAGCTGCCGTCGGGCTCGAAGTACATGAGATCCGGCGCCAGCGGCAGGCGCCGCAGGATCGCCTCGCCGCCCACCTTGGCCATGCCGTTGCCGGCGTCCATCACGACCTTGAGCCGAGGCACCCGCGAGGGATCGATGAAGGCGAGGCAGTGCGCGGCGTAGGCCTCGCGCACGTCCTGCGTGGAGAGGGCGGGCCAAGGCTCGGCCGGCTCGTCGGCGAAACGCCCGGCCACGAGCGCCTCCTTGATCTCCTTGATGCCGGCGTCGCCCGAGAGCGCCAGCGCCCCGCGGCGCACCATCTTGACGCCGTTCCACTGCTTGGGATTGTGCGAGGCGGTGATCACGGCGCCGCCCTCGAGGTCCTGGCTGGCGACCGCGAAGTACATCATGTCGGTCGAGGCGACCCCGATGTCGATCACTTCGGCTCCCTGGCTGCGGGCGCCGCGGATGAAGGCCGCGGCCAGCTCGGGCGACGAGAGGCGGATGTCGCGCCCGACCACGATGCGCCGCGCGCCCAGGTAGTCGACGAACGCCCGCCCGATGCGGCGCGCCACCTCGGTGTCGAGCTGCGTGGGCGTGATGCCGCGCACGTCGTAGGCCTTGAAGATGCTGGGCTCGATCATGAGCTTCGTTCCCTCCGGCGCGGCCCCGTTCAAGCGGTCCGCGAGTGCTCGCTGACGACGCTGCCGGAGCCGAGCACGGCCCCGGCGCCGACCCGCGCATCGTGGCCGACCCGGACCCGCGCCCCGAGCAGAGCGCCCGTCACGCGCGCGGCGCGTCCCAGCGCCGTGCCCTGCCACAGCACGCTGTCCTGCACGCAGGCGGCCTCGGCCAGCTCGACGTCCGCCACCAGCACCGCGCCGGGCCCCAGCTCCGCGCCCGGGCCGACACGGCAGCGAGGGCCGACGTAGAACGGGGCCACCAGCCGCGCGTCCGCCGCGACCTCGGCCGTCGGGTGGACGACGCCGCCGTCGCGAACGGCGCCGTCGAGGGCGACCCGGAAGCGGGCGTGCAGGATGTCGCGGTGGACCTGCAGGTACTTCTCGGGCGTGCCGATGTCGATCCAGTAGCCGCGGTGATCGTAGGACTGGACCCGCTCCCCCCGCGAGAGCAGGCCGGGGAAGAAGCCGCGCTCGATCGAGTAGTTGACGCCGGCCGGGATGGCGTCGAGCGCGCTCGATTCGAGCACGTAGATGCCCGCGTTGATGCGGTCCGTGGTGATCTCGGACGGGCTCGGCTTCTCGATGAAGCGCCGCACCTGGCCCCCGGCCTCGGTCTCGACCAGGCCGTAGGCGGCAGGGTTGTCGACGGGCGTCAGCACGATGGTGGCGCGCGCCGCGCCGCGGCGGTGCTCTGCCACGACGGCCGGCAGGTCGACGTCCGTCAGCACGTCCCCGTTCAGCACGATCGTGGTGTCGTCGAGGAAGGCCTGGGCGTTGCGCACCGCCCCGCCGGTGCCCAGCGGGTCGTCCTCGACCGCGTAGTGGATGCGGCGGCCGAACGCGGAGCCGTCCCCGAACACGGCCTGGATCTTCTCGGGGCGGTAGGCCACCGAGAAGACGATCTCGCGCACGCCGGCCGTCTGAAGCAGGTCGAGCTGGTGCAGCAGGAAGGGCCGGTCGACGACCGGGACCACCGGCTTCGGCGTTTCCAGCGTGAGCGGCCGGAGCCGGGTTCCCTCGCCGCCGACCAGGATGACGGCCTTCATGAGCGGCGGAGGATACACCCGTATCTCACTCGCCTCAAGGAGTTTGTGTGTTAGGCTGCGCGCGCTTCGGTGCGCTCCGCATCGGGGCGGAGCGCGAGGGGGGAGACCGTCTCTTGAGCACACGCGCCAGCGAGCTTCTGTCCAGGATCCAGCACGGCGAGGCCCGCGTCGGGACCCTGGGCCTCGGGTACGTCGGGCTGCCGCTGTCGGTCGAGTTCGCCACCGCCGGCCTCGAAGTCCTCGGCTTCGACCTCGACGCCAACAAGGTGGCGGCGATCGGCCGCGGGGAATCCTACATCCAGGACGTGCCCTCGGCCCGGGTGGCCGAGCTTCGGAAGGCCGGCCGGTTGAGCGCGTCGACCGACTTCTCGCTGCTGAAAGGCTGCGACGCCGTCATCATCTGCGTGCCGACGCCCCTCAGCAAGACGAAGGACCCCGACCTGCAGATGGTGGTCGACGCCTCGCGCTCGATCGCCGCGGCTCTGCGCCCGGGCCAGCTGGTGGTGCTGGAGAGCACCACCTATCCGGGCACCACGGAGGAGCTGATCCTGCCGATGCTGGCGGAGGGCGGGCTCCAGGTCGGCGAGGACTTCTTCCTCGCCTTCTCGCCCGAGCGGGTCGACCCGGGCAACGCGCGCTTCAACACCCGCAACACCCCGAAGATCATCGGCGGCGTGACGCCCGCGTGCACGGAGGTCGCCCGCTCGCTGTACGGGCGCGCGGTCGAGCGCGTGATCCCGGTCTCCTCCACCAAGTCCGCCGAGATGGTCAAGCTGCTGGAGAACACCTTCCGCAGCGTGAACATCGGGCTCGTGAACGAGGTCGCGCTGATGTGCGCGCGCCTGGGCGTCGACGTCTGGGAGGTGATCGACGCGGCGGCGTCGAAGCCTTTCGGCTTCATGCCGTTCTACCCGGGGCCCGGGCTGGGCGGCCACTGCATCCCGATCGACCCGCTCTACCTCTCCTGGAAGCTGAAGACGCTCAACTACCGCGCGCGCTTCATCGAGCTGGCGGGCGAGGTCAACTCCGCGATGCCGGAGTACGTCTGTGAACGGATCGCCGCGGCCCTCAACGAGCGCGAGAAGAGCGTGCGCGGCAGCCGCATCCTGGTGCTGGGCGTCGCCTACAAGCGCGACATCGACGACGTGCGCGAGTCGCCGGCGCTCGACGTGATCAAGCTGCTCGAGAGCCGCGGCGCGAGCGTCGCCTACAACGACCCGTACGTCGCCAGCATCCGTGTCGACGGGGGGACGCTGGCCTCGAGCGAGCTGCTGCCGGCGGTGCGCGACGCGGACCTGGTCGTGATCGTGACCGATCACGCCGGCTACGACTACCGGGCGGTCGTTGAGGCCGCGAAGCAGGTGGTGGACACGCGCAACGCCACCCGCGGCATCGATTCGCCGAAGATCGTGAAGCTCTGACAGCCGCGCCCCGAAAGGGGCGGGCGAGGAGGACCGACGGCATTGAACCTGCCGATCGCGCTGACGCTCCTTCGTATCTTCCTGGTGCCGCTGCTGGTGGTGGTGCTGCTGACGCGGACCGAGACCGGGGTCCTGTTCGGCGTCGGCATCTTCGGCCTGGCGGTGCTGACCGACTACCTCGACGGCTACTTCGCGCGGCGCCGCAACCAGGTCACGCGCGTCGGCATCCTGCTGGATCCGCTGGCGGACAAGCTGCTGATCACCGCGGCCTACATCTCGCTCGTCGAGCTCGGCTCGGCCCCGGCCTGGATGGTGATGATCATCCTGGGCCGCGAGTTCGCCGTGACCGGCCTGCGCAACATCGCGGCCGGGCGGGGCATCCTGATCGCCGCCTCGCCTCTCGGCAAGGGCAAGATGGTGCTGCAGGTGATCTCGATCTTCCTGCTGCTGCTCGGGCGCAGCTTCCCCGTGCTGGACCCGTTCGGGATCGTGGCGCTGTGGCTCGCGGTGGTGGTGGCGATCGTGTCGGGTGTACAGTACGCCTACCGCTTCCGGCGCGACGTGGCCCGTGCCGCGCGGCCGGCTGAGCCGATCAGCGGGGCTTTCGGGGACGCGGGCCGGGACGAGGCGGGGCTCGAGACGCGGCAGGGCTCGCAGCGACGCGTCGGCTGACCGCTCCGCCGCAGCCCGCTCAAAAAGCGAAAGGCGCGGGCCGTGGCCCGCGCCTTTCGTTCGCTGCGCCCACCCGAGGGCGGCCGTGCGGGTCGCGCTAGCGGAGCTCGACGCCGTCGCCGACGCTGATCTCGGCGGCGCTGTACATCACCTTGGCGAGAGCGGTCTTCTCGTGCACCGCCAGCACCGCCAGCTCGCCGAGAACGACGCGGCCGCTGGGCACGCTGGGATAGACGACCTTGTAGACGGTCATCATGTTGCCCGGCGCGATGCCGGATTCGCTGCCCATGTCGAGCGTCACCAGGTGCCCGGTGCCGGCGACGTCGCTGTCCTCGCCGATGTCGATGATGTAGCCGGAGGCCTTGCCCGAGGGCGGTGTCAGGCGATCGGGCGGCGGCCGCCGCACGAGCACGGGGACGTTGGGCTTCTCGTAGGGCTTCAGGTAGTCGCCCGCCTGGACCTCCGAGCAGGCCTGCTCGATCACGGCGGTGGCGGAGGCCTCCTGAGCCAGGATCACCTTCAGATAGCCCATCGAGACCACCTTGGTGCCCACGGTCTTGCCGCTGACCGGATGCCTGACCTTGTAGGTCGCCTTGTGGATCGAGAACATGTCACCGGGCTTGACGCCCGCGTTGCTGCCCCGGTTCAGGTAGACGACGTCGCGGTTCGCGAAGGCGACCTGACCGGCGCCCTGTTCCGAGCCGCTGATCACCAGGCCTTCGTCCTCGCGCTGCGGAACGACGTACGGGGCGCAGGTCATCGTGGTCGGCTCGGTGGCCGGGTAGAGCGGGTTCTCCTCGGGGCCCTGCTCGGCCGCGACCATCCCGGCGGCCTCCTCCTCCCCCTCGGCCGCGGGCATGGCGGGCTCCTCGCCGGCCTTGTCCGCGACGACCGCGACCTCCTTCAGCAGGATCGGGTCACCCGGGTAGATCAGGTTCGCGTTCTTGATGTACTTGTTGTCTTCCCAGATCTGCGGCCACAGCAGCGGGTTCTTCAGGAAGCGGCCCGAGATGTCCCAGAGCGTGTCGCCCTTGACCACGATGTAGTAGTGGACGCCTTCGGGCACGTCGGCGGGATACGGGTTCCGGGACCAGTGCTTCGCCACGGGCGCGGGCCCGACCTTCAAGTCGGCCGGCGTGGCGTCCGGCGGGGGAGCCTGGGCGTGAGCGACCGCCAAGCCCAAAGACAGCGCACCCGCGAGCAGCAGAACCGATCGCATGGTTCTCACGGCCTACCTCCTGGACCAGGGTCCGTCAAGGTCTCCCAAGTCCCCGCTTTTCAACAGGTTCGGGCCGAGTTGACCCGCGCGTACCCGGAACAATGCCCGAAAATCTGGCAGACGCTAACAGGAAAAGAGCAACCGAGTCAAGCAGTTTTTTGGGAGTGGATCAAGGAACACTTGAGCTGGCAGGCGTCGGGCTCGGGCTGGGGCTCGGCGCGGGTGGCGCGGGAGACTCGGACACGGCCGGCGGGGCAACTGGTGCCAAGGCCAGTGCCTCGGCCTCGACCTTTGCCGCCTCTTCGAGGAACGCGCTCGACGGGAAGGTCTCGCGCAGGCGCGCGATCAGAGGGAGCGCTTCGAGCGGTCGGGCCATGGCCACCAGGCATTCGGACATCCGGAACAGCACCTCGTCCAGGCCGGAGTAGTCGGGATACTCGTCGAGCAGGTACTGATAGCGGATCAGGGAGGAACGGCAGGCCTGGCGCGTGCGCTGATAGAAGTACCCGGCCAGGAACTCGGCGCGGGCGAGACTCTGGCGGCACGTCATGATGCGACTGCGCGTCGTCTCGGCGTAGCCCGAGCTCGGGTAGAGCTCGAGCACGCGCTGGAACTCGACGAGGGCCTTCTCGGTCTCGGTCTGGTCGCGATCGGGCCCGTTGCGCTGGCGGAAGTGGGACTCGGCCAGCATGAACTGCGCGTAGTCGCTCTTGGGGTGCGAGGGGTAGAGCGTCAAGAAGTCACGGTAGTCGGCGATCGCCAGGATGTAGTTGGCGGCGCCCCCCTCCAGGAAGTAGCTGTCGGCGAGGCCGATGCGCGCGTCGGGGCCGTGCTCGCTCTGCGGGAAGCCGTCGACGATCCGCTTGAAATGCTGGCGGGCGGCCTCCCAGTGCTTCTTGTCGAAGGCCTTCTTCCCGGCCTCCCAGATGATCTGGTCGGAGCTCGAGGCGAGCGTCGCGATGTCCACGTCTCCGCGGCTCGAGCAGCCCGCGAGCGCGACGAGCAGGAGCAGCGCGGAAAGGCGGCTCACGCGAGGCCTCGCAGCCACTGCCACTCGCGCCCGAGCCCCTCTTCGACGCTCACGGTCGAGCGGAAGCCGAGATCGCGGGCCGCGGCCCCGGTGTCGGCGAAGGTGTCTCGCATGTCTCCCTTCTGCGGCGCCTCGCGGACGATCTCGAGGCGGCGGCCGGTGATCCCCTCGATCAGCGACAGCACCCGGTTCACCGAGAGGCGCTCGCCGCCTCCCACGTTGTAGACGCAGCCGGGGCGGCCGGAGTCGGCGGCGGCTCGGGTCGCCGCCACGATGTCGGAGATGTACGTGAAGTCGCGCGTCTGCTCGCCGTCGCCGAAGACGTGCACGGGCGTCGTATCGCGGGCCGCCTTCAGGAAGCGGTGGAAGGCCATGTCCGGGCGCTGCCGCGGACCGTAGGCCGTGAAGTAGCGCAGGCTGACCACGGGCAGGCCGTGCAGGCGCCCGTACAAGTAGGCGAGCTGCTCGGTCGCCAGCTTGGTGACGCCGTAGGGTGAGACCGGCTGGCAGCGGGCGTCCTCGCGCAGCGGCAGCTCCCGCGCGTCGCCGTAGACGGAGGAGGACGAGGCCATCACCAGCCGCGGCGTGCCCGTGGCGACCGCCGCCTCGAAGAGCCTCTGCGTCGCGAGCAGGTTGTGCTCACTGTAGTTCTCGAACTCCCGGCCCCAGGAGGCGCGCACGCCAGCCTGCGCGGCGAGGTGGAACACCTGGCCCGCGCCCTCGAGGACCTCGCCGAGCTCGAGCTCCTGCACCAGCCCCTCGACCAGGCGGAAGCCGCGCCGGGCCCGCGCCGCGGCCAGGTTGCCTTCCTTGATCTCGCGCGGGTAGTAGGGCACGAAGCCGTCCACGCCGACCACCTCGTGGCCGTCCGCCAGCAGGCTCTCGGCCAGATGCGAGCCGATGAAGCCCGCGACCCCCGTCACCACGGTCTTCATGCGAGCAGGCTCCGGATCTCCTCGGGGACGCGGCGCGCGCGGCCGCTGGAGTCGATCACCGCGTGGGCGGTGGTGGCGGTCGCGAGCGGCTTGCTCTCGCCCGAACGGTACACCTCGTAGGCGAAGCTGACGCGGGCGCCGGTCATGGCCTCGACCCGGGTGCGGATCTCGAGCAGGTCGTCGTAGCGCGCCGGCCGCAGGTAGCGCACGTGCGCCTCGATCACCGGCAGCTTCACGTCCTGCGCCTCGAGCTCGCGGTAGCTGAAGCCCGTGCGGCGCAGCAGGTCCGTGCGGCCGACCTCGAACCAGGCGAGGAAGTTGCCGTGCCAGGCGACGCCCATCTGGTCGGTCTCCGCGTAGCGCACGCGCACCGACGAGGTGCTGGCCGCGCTCAACGGCAGGCCTCGATCAGGCGCCGGGCGCCCGCTTCCGCGTCGCCGCCGCCGAAGACGGCCGTGCCGGCGACCAGGATCTCGGCGCCGGCCTCGACCAGCGCGCCGGCGTTGTGGGCGTCGACCCCGCCGTCCACCTCGATCTGCGTCGCCAGGCCGCGCTGCTGGATCAGGGCGCGCAGGCGCCGGATCTTGTCGAGGCTGGCCGGCAGGAACTTCTGGCCGCCGAAGCCGGGGTTGACCGACATCACCAGCACGTAGTCGACCTCCGGCAGGATCTCGTCGAGCGTGCCGATCGGGGTGGCGGGGTTCAGCACCACGCCGGGCCGCACGCCGCGGGCCCGCAACCGCGCGACGCTGCGCTGCAGGTGCTGCATCGCCTCGACGTGCAGGCTGATCCAGCTCGCGCCGGCGTCGGCGAAGGCGTCCAGGTAGCGGTCGGCGTTCTCGATCATCAGGTGGCAGTCGATCGGCAGCGCCGTCGCGCGGCGCACGGCGGCGGTGACGGCCGGGCCCAGCGTCAGGTTCGGCACGAAGTGGCCGTCCATCACGTCGACGTGGAGGACACCCGCGCCGCCGCGCTCGGCCGCGCGCACTTCCTCGGACAGCTTCCCGAAGTCCGCGGACAGGATGGAGGGGGCGAGGATCACGGCCGGCTGACCTCGAGCGAGATGTTGACGCTGGCGTCGACCTTGTGACCGGCGGCCGGCGTCTGGCGCAGCACGATCCCCGGGGCGACCCCGGGATAGGCGCGGAAGCGCACGTCGGCGGCCCGCAGTCCGGCTCGCTCGAGCAGCGACCGCGCGTCCTCGGCCGCACGGCCGATCAGGTCGGGCATCACGTAGCGCGGGCTCGCGCTGCCGCGGCTGACGAGCAACGCGACTCCCTGGCCGATGTCGTCCACCTCGCCCGGCGCTGGCTGCTGCACGAGGACGGTCCCCTCCGGCGCGCGGTCCCCGGCCTCGGCGACTCGGGCCACCGCGAGCTGCGCCTGCTCCAGCTTGAGACGCGCCGTCCTCAGGCTCTCGCCCTCCACCGCCGGCACCACCAGGCGCCTCGGTCCCAGGCTCACCCACACGCGCACGCTGCGCTGCGCCTTGAGGTTCGCGCCCGGCGACGGCTCCTGCGCCACGACCCGGTCCGGCGGGACCTTCGGATCGTGACGTTTGCCCTCGATCCTCAGCAGGAGCTGGTTGGCCGCGGCGATCGCGCCGGCCTCCGGCACGCGCTTCTCGATCAGGGACGGAACGACGACCTCCTGGGAGGTGAGCACGACCCGCATCGTCGTGATCGCGCTCAGCCCGGCCGTCACCAGCAGCGCGGCCGCGAGGAGGGCCTTCTCGAGCAGGCGGGCCGCCAGGCGTCGGATCGTCAACGCTTGTGATCCACTCCCACCCGAACGACGCGAGGTTATCACAGCTGGCGCCGCAGCCTGGCCGCGAAGAAGCCGTCGCCGCCCTGGCTTTCGGGCCGCGTGCGCAGGTACGGCCCGTCCGCGAACGCCGCGGCCCACTCGGGCAGCGCGGCGAGCGCGAAGTCGGCGCGCGCGGCGAGGAACGGTTCCACGACAGCCTCGTTCTCCTCCGGCTCGAGCGAGCAGACCGCGTACACGAGCAGACCGCCCGGCCGCACCAGCGGCGCGAGTGCTTCGAGCAGTCGCCTCTGGCGCTGGGCCTGGCGCTCGGGGTCGCCCGGGCGCGAGCGCCAGCGCAGGTCGGGGTTGCGCGCGAGCGTGCCGAGCCCGCTGCACGGAGCGTCGAGCAGGATCGCGTCGAACGGCGCCGCGAAGGGCGGCCGGCCGGCGTCGCCGCGCACGACGCGTACGTTCGACGCCTGCCAGCCTCGCACCAGGTGGGCGAGGGAGGGCAGGCGGCGGGGCGCGCGCTCGAGTGCCACGACGATCGCGCCGGCGCCGCACAGGTCGGAGAGCAGCAGGCTCTTCCCGCCGGGCGCGGCACAGGCGTCGAGCAGCCGGCCGTGACTCAGCGCGAGCTGCGCGACGGCCTGTGAGCCCTGGTCCTGCACGTACACCAGGCCCTCCGCGACCGCGGGCTGCAGCCGGCCCGAGACCAGCCGCAGCGCGCCCGGCACGCCGGCGTCCTCGTAGCTCACGCCGAGCGTTGCGAGACGGGCCGCGGCGTCCCGGCGGGGATGCAGTCGGAAGAAGACCGGGGGCGGCTCGAGCAGCGCGCTCGCGCGGCGGCAGGCTGCCTCCGGTCCGAGGCGGCGCGCCCACCGCAGGGCGAGCCAGTCCGGCAGCGACCCTTCCTGGCGGAGCCAGGCGAGCGGCTCGGCGGCGCGGTCGGGAGCCGCGGGCGGACCGGACTCGGACACGCGCCGCAGCACGGCGTTGGCGAAGCCCGAGGCGCGCGCCGCCAGCGCGCGCACCAGCTCGACGCCCTCGTGGACGGCGGCGTGGCGGGCCGTGCGCAGGTGCAGGATCTCGTGCGCCGAGAGCCGCAGGGCGGCCAGCACCTCCGGCGTCAGCTCGGCGAGAGGCCGAGAGGAAGCCGGGCGCAGCGCGGCGTCGATCGCGCCGCGCCGGCGCAGGCTGCCGAGCACCAGCTCGTGGAGGAAGTCGCGCTCGCGCTGCTCGAGAGCCTCGACTTCGGGGCGCGCCAGCAGCTCGCCGAGCGCGCTCTGGCCGCGGTCGATGGCGACGAGCGTCGCCGCGGCGAGCCGCCTGGCCTCGGTCGCCAACCTATTCGAAACGCTGCCCGACGGCGAGGCGCGCGCCGGCGGCGAAGGCGGAGGCGGACATCGGCCGCCGGCTCTCGGGCTGAAGCTCCGAGACGCGCAGCCGGGTCCCGCCGCCGCAGGCGACCAGCAGGCCGGCTGGTTCGCAGGCCAGGATCTCACCCGGCTGGCCGGGCCCCTCGCCGTCGGCGCGGGCCGCGAGCAGCTTCACCGCCTTGCCGCCAAACCGGGCGACGAGACCGGGCCAGGGCGTGAAGCCGCGCAGGCGGTTGGCGAGCGCGGCCGCGGTGGCCGTCCAGTCGACCTGGCCGTCCGCCTTGCGGATGAGCGGCGCCAGGGTCGCGCGCGTGTGGTCCTGCGGCGTCGGCTTCAGGCTGCCGTCCTCGAGGCCGCGCAGCGTCTCGGCCAGCAGCTCGCCGCCGAGCTCGGCGAGGCGGGCCTCGAGCTCGTGAGCGGTTTCGGCGGGGCCGATCGGCGTCGCGCGCGCCAGCAGCGTGGGGCCTGTGTCGAGGCCCTCGTCGATCAGCATCGTCGTGACGCCGGTCTGCGTCTCGCCGTTCACCAGCGCCCACTGGATCGGCGCCGCGCCGCGGTAGCGCGGCAGCAGCGAGGCGTGGACGTTGACGGTGCCGAGGCGGGCCACGTCGATCAGGCGGCGGGGCAGGATCTGGCCGTAGGCGACCACCACCTGCACGTCGGGCCGCAGCGCCTCGAGCTGCCCGAGCGCCTCTGCCGCCTTCACGCGCGGCGGTTGGAGCACCGGCAGCCCGCGCTCGATCGCGATCGGCTTCAGCGGCGGCGGCGCCAGGGAGCGGCCGCGACCCTGCTCGCGATCGGGCTGCGTCACCACGGCGACGACCTGATGGCCGGCGGCGAGCACCGCGACGAGCGACGGAATCGCGAAGCGCCCGCTGCCGAGGAAGACGACGCGCACCTTCGGTGGCTACTCCTCCGCGGACCAGTCGCCGGCGCGGGCCTTCTTGCGCAGCTTGCGCTTCATCAGGTCGCGCTTCAGGGGCGACAGGCGGTCGACGAACAGCAGGCCGTCGACGTGGTCGATCTCGTGGCAGAAGGCGCGCGCCAGCAGCCCCGTGCCTTCGTAGCGGCGCTCGGCGCCTTCGAGATCCAGGCCCTTGACGAGCACCCGCGCCGGACGCACCGGCGAGCCCCCGAAGCCGGGGACCGAGAGGCAGCCTTCGTCGTGCTTCTGCTCGCCGTCCTTCTCCAGGTACTCGGGGTTCACCAGCGTGATCAGCTGCGCCTTGTCCTCGCCGACCGACAGGTCCACCACGATCACCCGCAGCGGCACGCCGATCTGCGGCGCCGCCAGTCCGATGCCGGGCGCCGCCCACATGGTGTCGATCATGTCGGCGACCAGCTTGCGGATCTCTGCGTCGATCGCCTCGACGCGCCGCGACGGCTCGTGCAGCACCGGGTGTCCCCACCTCACGATCGGCCGATTCGCCATCAGGCCTCCGCGTCCGCGGCGACCAGGGCTCGCCAGAGGGCCTCGCTCGCCTTCAGGTGGTCGCGCAGCTCGGCGAGCGAGTCCCCGCCGAGCTTGTCGAGCGCGGCGCCCGCCAGCACCAGCGCCAGCATCGCCTCGCCGACGACACCGGCGGCGGGCACGACACAGGTGTCGCTGCGCTCGACGGAGGCGGTCTGGGCCTCGCCGGTGCGCAGGTCGATCGAGCGCAGCGGCATCAGCAGCGTGGGGATCGGCTTGATCACGGCCTGCGCCCGCAGCTCCTCTCCGTTGGTCACGCCTCCTTCGAGCCCGCCCGCGTTGTTGGTCGGCCGCACGATGCCGCGCTCGCGCTCGTAGAGGATCTCGTCGTGGAACGCCGAACCCGGCCGCTCGCCCGCGGAGAAGCCGGCGCCGATCGCGACCGCCTTCACGGCGTGGATCGACATCAGCGCCTGTGCGATGCGGCCGTCGAGCCGCAGGTCCCACTGCGCGAAGGAGCCGAGCCCCGGCGGCACGCCCCGCGCCACGACCTCGAAGGCCCCGCCCACGGTGTCGCCGGCTCGCTTGGCCTTGTCGATCTCGGCCACCATCGCGGCGCTCACCGCGGCGTCCGCGCAGCGGACCGGGCTGTCCTCGACGGCGTCGAGGGCCGTCCAGGCGAGGCTGGCGTCCGCGGGGAGGGCCGCGGCGCCGATGCGGACGACGTGGCTGCGGATCTCGGTGCCGATCTCGGCCAGCAGCGCCCTGGCGAGGGCGCCGGCGGCCACGCGGGCGGCGGTCTCGCGGGCGCTCGCACGCTCGAGCACGTTGCGCAGGTCGTGGGTGCCGTACTTGAGGGCGCCCGCGAGATCGGCGTGGCCGGGTCGCGGCCGCTTCAGCGCGCGCCGCGCCTTCGCCGCTTCAGGCTGCGGGTCCGGGCTCATCACGTCCGCCCAGTTGGCGTGGTCGCGGTTGCGGATCAGAAGGCTGATCGGGCTGCCCAGGGTGAGGCCGTGGCGAACCCCGGAGAGCACCTCGACGGCGTCCTGCTCGATCTGCATGCGGCCGCCGCGGCCGTAGCCGCGCTGCCGCCGCGCCAGGTCCTGGTCGATCCGCGCGCGGTCGACGCGCACCCCGGCCGGGAGGCCCTCGACCACCACGGTCAGGGCCGGCCCATGGGTCTCGCCGGCGGTCAGGAATCGCAGCATTTCGAGGGGTCGGGACGCCCGCAAGTCACGCGTCGCGCAACGCTTGTGGCGGGCGGCGCGGGGAGCGTAGCAGGCGAGCCCGCGAGGCCGCAAACGCGCTCGTCGTGGCTGGGACACTCGCGAAAGCGTCCGGCGCCGGCGTGCGCGGGGCGCCGGTCGACGCGATCCTCTCGCCACGCAAGCGAGGATCGAGGGGGAGCGATGGCGACACGAGCGCTGGACGTCGCAGGGGGTCTCGAGCAGGAGCTGCGCGCCGCGGAGGAGCTGTCGGGCAGGGGCCGCCATCGCGAGGCGCTGCTGGCGGCGAACCGTCTGCTGGTGCAGCTCGGCCGCGCTCCGGAGCTGGAGCCGCGCCTGCGCCTCGTGCGCGGCGCCGCGCTGGTGGCGATCGGGTCGACGACCGCGGGCCTCGACCACCTCGGCCGCGCGCGCGGCGCCTTTGGCGCCGAGGCGGGCCGTGCCGCGCTGTGGCTCGCCCGGGTCCATCTGGGCCGCCTCGCCCTCGAAGAGGCGCGCGCCGAGCTCGACGCCGCGGCGCGCCTGCTCCGCGGCGAGCCGGACGAGGCGCGCGCCGAGGTGCTGGAGCTGGAGGCCGCCTGGCTGCGCGACCGCGGCCGTGCCACGGAGGCCCTCGCCTGCGAGGAGCGTCGCGCGCAGCTGCTCTCGGACGCTCCGGCGGCGCTGCGCGGCGGGGCGGCCTGCTCGCGGGCCTGCCTGCTGGTGTCGCTCGGCCGCTGGGACGAGTCGCGCCTGCTGCTCGGCGAGGCCGCGGAGCTGCTCGCGGGCGACGCCGGCCGCGCCGCCGTCGTGCTCGAGACGGCACGCGCGGCGCTGGCAGTGGCGACGGGGGATTGCGCCGGCGCGCGCGAGGCGTCGGATCGAGCGGCGGCGCTCGCGCGGACGCTCGACGATGCCAGGCTGCCCGCGGAGCTGCTGCTGCTCCGCTCGGACGCGGAGCTGGCCGCGGGGGACGCGGCCGCCGCGGATGCCGTCGCCGCCGAGGCGCAGGCGCGCTTTTCGGGGCTCGGCGAGGCGCGCGGCGAGGCCTGGGCGCGCATCCGGCGCGCGCACGCGCTGGTCGCGCAGGGCGAGACGGAGCGCGCGGCCCGCGAGGCCCGGGCCGCGCGGCGCCTGGCCCCCAGCGCGAGCGTCCTGCGCGCGTGGGCGGCCCTCGCGCTCGGCCGGGCGCTGCTGAGATCCGATCCGGAGCGCGCCGCGGAGGCGTTCGAGGAGACGCTGCAGGTCGCGGGCGCGGGAGGGCGCAGCGACCTGGTGCACGCCGCGACGCTCGGTGTCGCGCTCGCGCAGGGCGGCCGCGGCGAGGCTCGCCGCCGCGCGGCTCTCGAAGCGCTGGCGGTCTGGGGCGACCGGCGCGTGCTGGGCCTCGCGATCGCCGACGCCCGCGCGCTGCTCGGCGAGCACGCCGCGCAGGCGCCGCCTGAGCGCGGCGCGGCCGCCGGGCCCGACCCGGACACGGAGCTGCCCGGGCTGCTCGGCCGTTGCGAGGCGATCCGCGCGCTGAAGCGGGAGGTCGCGCGAGTCGCCGAGTCCGACGCCTTCGTCCACCTGATGGGTGAGACGGGCACCGGCAAGGGCCGGCTTGCCGAGGCCATCCACCTCCGCTCTCGACGGGCGGCGGGCCCGTTCGTCGCCGTCAACGCTTCCGCGCTGCCCGACGAGCTGTTCGAGGCGGAGCTCTTCGGTCACGCCCGCGGCGCCTTCACCGGCGCCGTCTCGGCGCGCGAGGGCCTGGTGGCCGCCGCCGAGGGCGGCACGCTCTTCCTCGACGAGGTGGCCGACCTCTCGCCGAGGGCGCAGGCCAAGCTGCTGCTGTTCCTGCAGGACCTGCGCTACCGGAAGCTCGGCGAGAGCGGGCAGCGGCGGGCGGACCTGCGGGTGATCACCGCGGCCAACGTCCCGCTCGACGAGCGCGTCGCCAGCGGCCGGTTTCGCGCCGACCTGTTCTACCGGCTGGCGGTGGTGAGGCTGCGGCTGCCGCCGCTGCGCGAGCGCGGCGCGGACGTGGGTCTGCTGGCGCGCCATTTCCTGGAGCGCTTCGCCGCCCGGGACGGGCGGCCCGCCCCTGCTCTCGGACGCGAGCTGCTGGCCTTGCTCGAAGCCCACGCCTGGCCGGGGAACGTGCGCGAGCTGGAGAACGCGATGCAGCGCGCGCTGGTGCTCGCCGGGCCCGTGCCGCTGCAGCGCGGGCATTTCGACGAGACGCTGGGTCGCACGAGGCTGGCCCCCGCCGCGCGCTCGCTGCGCGAGGCCTTGCGCGGCTTCGAGCGCGGCTTCGTGGGGGACGCCCTGCGGCGCTGCGGCGGCAACCGCACGCGGGCCGCGGTCGAGCTGGGTCTCACGCGCCAGGCGCTGCTGACGAAGGTGCAGCGGCTCGGGCTGGCGTAGGCCGAAGAGGCCCGCCGAGCGAGTGCTATGCTCCGCGCGCGATGGCGCGGGCGCAGGGCGGGAGAGCCTCGACCCTCGAGAGCCTGAAGGCCGTCACCGGGAGCTGGCGCCTCGCTTCGGTGGCGCTGCTGTCCTTCGCGTCCGGGCTGCCGCTCGGCCTCGTCTGGATCGCGATCCCCGCCTGGCTCGCGCGCGCCGGAGTCGACATCCGTGTCGTGGGCCTCTTCACGCTGGCGCAGGCCCCCTGGAGCTTCAAGCTGCTCTGGTCGCCCACGATGGACCGCTACGCGTTCCCGTTTCTCGGCCGCAAGCGCGGCTGGATGCTGATCAGCCAGATCGCGCTGGTGCTGCTGGGGCTGGCGCTCGCGGGGGTGTCCGAACATCCCGAGGCCGTGTGGGTGATCGGAGGCCTCGCCTTCGCGATCGCGATCGCCTCCGCCACCCACGACATCGCCTACGACGCCTACGTGGTCGAGGTGCTGCGACCCGAGGAGCACGGCCTCGCGGTCGGCGCCCGCGTCGCTCTCTACCGCGCCGCGATGTTGTTCTCCGGCGGCGTCTCGATCACCTGGGCCGGCGAAAGCGGGTGGAGCTTCGTCAACGCGGTGATGGCGCTGTCCTACCTGCCGTTCATGCTGATCACGCTGCTGGCACCCGAGCCCGAGACGCCGCCGCCGCCGCCGAGCAGCCTGCGCGAGGCGGTGTTCGGCCCGTTCGTCGGCTTCCTGGCGCAGCACCGGGCGATCGAGATTCTGGCCTTCGTCGTCCTCTACAAGCTCTCCGACAACCTGACGCAGGCGCTCACGCGGCCGTTCCTGGTCCAGGTCGGCTTCGACGACTTCGACGTGGGTGTCGCCACCGCCAGCATCGGGCAGGTGTCGGCCGTGGCCGGCACGTTCCTCGGCGGCGTCTTGACGCTGCGCATGGGCCTGGGGCGGGCGCTCTGGGTCTTCGGTTTCTTCCAGATCTTCTCGAACCTCGGCTACGCGGCGGTCGCGCACGTCGGCCCGAACCGCCCGCTGATGTACGCAGCCACGGCCTTCGAGCTGGGCTCGACCGGCCTCGGCTCGGGCGCCTTCGGCGTGCTGCTGCTGCGGCTGACGCAGAAGCGCTTCTCGGCGACGCAGTACGCCCTGCTCTCGAGCCTGTTCACGCTGCCGCGCATCTTCGCGGGTCCGCCGGCCGGGGTGCTGGCCGACGCCATCGGCTGGCGGGACTTCTTCGTGCTGACGGTCTTCACCGGCATCCCGGGCATGCTGCTGCTCGCGCGCTTCGTGCCGTGGGGCGTGCGCGAGCCGGTGTTCCACGTCGCGGAGCCGCGTCGCGGCGCGCCGCTCACGCGCGCAGGCCTGCTGGCCCGCGCGGCAGCCGGAGCGGCCATCGGCCTCGCCGGCGTCGGGCTGATGCTCGCCGCCACGCAGGCGGCGAGCCAGTACCGGCGACAGCACAGCTTCGATCTGGCGGGAGCCCTCGCGACGCTGTGCGCGCCGAACAGCCTGGTCGAGAGCCTGACGACGGCCGGCTGGCTGATCTCCGGCGTGCTGGCGGCCCTGGGCACCGCGGCCACGTTGGTGGCCCGGCGGGGCGTCGCCGGCGAAAAGGCGGGAAGCGCCGAGGTCCCTCGGACGTAAGATCCGTGAGAGGGAACCGGGAGGGTGGTCCGGGTGTCCAAGGCAGTAGGCATCGGCGCGGGGGAGCGCATGGCGACTGGGGAGGTCGTCCTCACCACCACCGGCGAAAGGGTCGTCGCCCCGGCGGCGTCAGAGGGCAACCTCGTCGAGCTCTGCCTGAGCGGGGACGGGGCCGCCTTCGGCCGCCTGGTCCGGCTCCACGAGTCCATGGTCTACGGCCTCGCCGCGCGGCTGCTCGGCGACCGCGAGGAGGCTCGCGATCTCGCGCAGGACGTCTTCCTTCAGGTGTACCGCACGCTCGCGCAGTTCCGTGGCGCGAGCTCGCTGCGCACCTGGATCTACCGCATCACGCTCAACCAGTGCCGCAACCGACACCGCTTCTGGCGGCGCCGGCGGCGCGCCCAGGCCTGCCCGCTCGAGGCGCTCACGCCCGCCGAGGAGGCGCGCATGGGGGACGCCGCCAGCGTGCCGGCGACGCCCTTCGAGAAGGCGCTGCAGGGCGAGCGCACGCGCACGGTGCAGGCGGCGCTGCTGCGCGTGAGCTTCGATCACCGCGCGATCCTGGTGCTGCGGGAGGTGGAAGGCCTCTCGTGCGAGCAGATCGCCGGGACGCTCGGGATCCCCGAAGGCACCGTGAAGAGCCGTCTCGCACGCGCACGCGAGGCCCTGCGCCGCGAGCTGCTGCCGCAGCTGGAGGCGCGCCCGTGAGGTGCCAGCGGGTGCGCTCGCGGCTGTCCGAGTATCTCGATCGGGAGCTGCCGCCGCCTCTGATCGGGGCGATCGCGCACCACCTCGCGGAGTGCGCCGCTTGCGCCGAGGAGCACCGCACGCTGCGCGCGACGGTCGACGCGCTGGGAGCGCTGCCGCGCCCCGAGCCGGACAGCTCGGTGGCTGTAGCCGTGCTCGACAGGCTCGAGGTCGAACGGCGGGGGCCCGGCCTGCAGCTGCTGTTCCGTTCGGCCTGGCGCGCGCGTCCGCTGATCGTGCCGAGCCTGTTGCCCGCCACGCTGGTGCTGGCGCTCGTGCTGGGCACGGCCTTCGGGTTCAGCTGGCTGCAGCAGCCGAACGAGCTGCCGATTCCCGCGGGCGACGCCTGGAGCGCGCGTCTGCCGCCGTCCGGCACCGAGGCCAACCCGCTGTTTCCGAGCGCCGGGGTCGAGTCGCCGCGGCTGCGCTCGCGCGAGCCGCTGCCGGAGCCTTTCATCCACTCGCAGGACGAGGCGAGCCTCTTCGTCGAGACGGTCGTCGCGCGCGACGGCAGCGTATCGGCGGTGACGGTGCTCGACGGCGACGCGAGCGCCGCGCGGGCCCTGACCGATGCCCTGCGCCTGGAACGCTTCGACCCGGCGCTGCGCGAGGGCCGCCCCGTCGCGATCAGCCTGTACCGGCTCTACAGCCGCATGGTGGTGCACAGCCGCACCTAACGCCCGCCGCCTTGCCCTGGCAGCCGCGCGAGCGCCGCGCGAACCTGCTCGACGCCGAGCGCCTCGATGCGCCGGTCCCGCGCCCGCAAGGTCGCGACGTGCCGGCCCAGCGGGGCCCACAGCGCGGGATCCGTCGGGCCGAACAGCGCGAGCGTCGGCGCGCCTGCGGCCGCGGCGAGATGAGAGACGCCGGAGTCGTTGCCCACGTAAGCGCCGGCCCGCGCCAGCACGGCCGCGACCACGCGTGCGGGTGCCCGCAGCACGCGCGCTCCGCCGGCGCGGGCCAGCCGCGCGCCGGCTTCCGCCGGACCGAGGACGAGCAGCCACGGGCGGCCCGCCGACGCCGAGGCGGCGAGAGCGGCGAAGCGCTGCTCCGGCCAGTTCTTGCGCGGCGAGCCGCTGCCGGGGTGCAGCGCGAGGAAGGCGGCGGGCAGGTCGCGGACCTGCTCGGCCGCGCTCGCGCGCTCCCCTTCAGTGAAGACGAGATCCGGTGGCGGCGCTTCCCGCGCATCCGGCGGGTCGCGCGGCGCCGGGGCGGTCGGCTCCGCCGGACCGGCGGATTCGGGCCCGACCAGCGCGAGGGCGGGCTTGGCGTACCAGTCGGCCGCGTGCTCGGGGCCCCGGGGCGCGGGATCGTGAGCCAGGACGCGGGGAACCAGGGCAGACAGCGCGCTGGCGAGGGGCCCGCTCCGAGAGTAGAGGATGGCGGCGTCGTGGCGACGGAGGGCGTCGGCGAGCGGGGAGGGACGGGGTCGCTCGCCGGCGAGGAGCGGCGCCAGCGAGGGGTGGTCCCAGGAGAGCAGCGCGTCGGCCTCGCTCGGGCCAGGGCCCAGCAGGGCCGTGCCGGAGGACTCGGGCGCCAGCAGCGTCACGCGCGCGCCGCCCCGCTTGAGCACGGCGATCGCGCGCCGCAGCAGGAGCAGGTCGCCGAGCGCCCCGGCGCGGACGAGCAGGACGGCGGCCTGCCTCAGCGTGCGCGCCCGGAGACCTCGACGCGGGCGGTGCCGACGTTGCCGAGCTGGTCCGTCGCACGCACCACGACGACCTGCGCCGCCCCCGGTTCCAGCGCGACGTCGAACTCGTAGGCCTCCTCGAGCGCGTCGTTGATGCCGTCCTGCGGGTGGATCTCCTGCCAGCGCCCGCCCGAGAGCGCGTACTCGGCGCGCCGGATCGGGCTCGAGTCGTCCTTGACCTCCGCGCGCACGCGCGCGCGGCCGGCGACGAGCGCGGCGCTGACCACCGGCGGCGTGTTGTCCACGTCGAAGGCCGCGCTCTCGCGTTCGCCCGTCAGCGCCAGCGCGTCGGGGTTCGACGCAGCGTCCGCGGCCGTGACGCGCACGACGTAACGGCCGTTCGGGACGGTGGAGGTGTCCCAGGTGAGCACCGCGTCGGCGAGGCGCTGCCGCAGCGGGCGCCAGCGGTCGTCGCCGATCGCGCGGTAATCGACGTTGTACACGAGCGCGTCGCCGTTCGGATCCTCCGCGCGCCAGCTGAACGTCTGCAGGCCGCGCTGGTAGAGACGGCGTCCGAACGGGCTGATCGCGCCGAGCGGCCGCTGCGGCGGCGACGCCTGGCGTGGCTCGCCCTGGCCCGGCTCCAGGCCGAGGATCTCGATCTCGCCGGTGACCGTGAGCGGCTTCTGGTAGACCTCGCCCGGCGGATGCACGGTGACTGTCTGCACGATCGGCCGCAGGTTGCGCTGCAGGTACGCGGCATGGACCCCTTCGAGCACGGGACCCCCGCCGGCGCCCGCGGCGAGCACGGCCTTCACCTGGATGAAGCGCGTCTTGTCGCCGGCGACGGTCTGCCCGGCGGCCGGGTAGGGCGCCGACCACTCGCTCCAGGTCGAGTCGGGGACGCTGGTGTTGCCGGTGCGGGTGCGGACCTCGACGCCCGCGCCGGCGGGGAGGCTGGCGTCCCAGCGGATGCGGCCCCAGGTCGCGAGCGTCTCGGCGTCCTTGACCTTGGAGACGAAGCTGCCGCGCGCCGCCGCCTTGCCCTCGAGCGCGTAGAGGCGGCCCGGGTTCGAGGTGGCGAGCGCCAGCCCCGCCTTGTCCCGCAGCAGCGCCGTCACCTGGTCGGCGGCGAAGCTCGTCTCCATGCTCCAGCTGCGGTCGTCGCGCACCCGGAACAGCTTGCCCTTGTTGCCCGTGCCGACCAGGACGCCGTCCTCGGTCGCGAGCAGCGACTGCGGCACGTCGTCGGGCGAGGACCACAAAGTGTCGACGTCGCCGCTGGCGGCGATGCGCAGCACCGCCCCTTTGGCCGGGCCGCGGCTGGGCTCGGCGGCGCGAGGTGCCGGCAGCACGGCCGCCGGAGCGACGATCGCCACGTTGTCGGCCTGGAAGCCCTCCGGCACGGGCGCCGCGGGCTGGGGCGCCAGCGGGGCGACGGCCGGCGCTCGCGCGGGCTCGGCCTTGGCCTCGCCGTCGACCGCTGCCACGTACACCGCGCCGTCCCGGCCCGTGCCGATCGCCTTGATCTCGCGATAGGCGGAGTCGTGCACGACGCCGACGCGCAGGCCGGAGTCGATGCGGTAGACGATTCCGCCGGGCGCGCTGCCCGCGTAGACGAAGCCCGCCTCGTCGATCGCCAGCGACATCACGTGGCTCTCGGGGCTCGTGAGCACCACGCTGCCCTGACCCTGGGGGTCGACCTTGTGGACCTTGGCCTCGAGCCCGGTGCCGACGAAGAGGTTGCCCTGGCGGTCGAAGACCAGCGCCCAGATGTACTTGTCGCTGGGGTCGTAGAACGTCTCCGCCTTGCCGGCGGCGTCGATCGCGTAGACCTTGCCGTCGGGAGAGGTGCCGGCGTAGAGGCGCCCGTCCGGACCGAAGGCGAGCGCGTGGACCTCCAGCTCGGCGGAGTCGTGGAACACCGCCGCCAGCTCGCCGTCGAGCCTGAAGATCCTGCCGTCGTGCCCGCTGCCCGCATACAGCGCGCCCTTCGCGTCGCGAGCGAGGCTCCAGACGGCGGGCGCGTCGGCCGCTGGCAGGCTGCGCGCGGCGAGCGCCAGCCGCAGGCGGCCCTGCGAGTCGACCGCCACGCCCTCGAGCTCGCCGTCGAGGAAGTCGCGGGCGCCCTCGATGCGCCAGAACTGCGGCTGGGCGGCGTGCAGGCCGGCCGCGAGGGCGAGAAGCGCCGCTGTGGCGGCGAGGCGGCGGTTCATTGGACCTCCGGAAAGCGGCCTAGCGGGTCACGCTCAGAGTCAGCAGGCGTGAGCCGGAGAAGGCGTACTCGGTGGGCAGCTCGATGTCCCAGACGGACGCGGTGCGGATCGGCACCACCTGCTCCGCCGCGCCCGCGTCGAGCACCTGCAGCACCGAGGAGGGCAGCGACTGGAGATACTCGCCCGCCACGATCGCGCCCTCGTCGGCGCGCACGAGCCGGGCGTAGATGCGGTTGCTCTTGCGGATGCCGTTGATCGCGCGCACGAGCTGATCGAGGTCGCGCGGCACGAAGGGCTGGCGCATCTCGCGCGCCTCGACGCCGTTCAGCGTGCTGGCGTCGGCGACCAGCAGCGAGTAGGTGCCCTCGGGTGCGCTCAGCGGGATCTGGACCGGGATCTCTTCCGAGACGCTCTCGCCGCGGTAGGTGCGCAGGCGCAGCTTGAGCGGCACGCTCGAGCCCGGGCGCAGCGGCCCACTGCGTTCGAGCCAGGCGCGCTCGATGCTGGCGGTGCGGACGGTCTCGTCCGAGCGCACGTCCACGCTGAGCTTCTCGATCTTCACCGGCTCGAACTCGTTGGTCATCAGGTAGGCGAGCGGCGCGGCCACCAGCGCCGCGGTGCGCAGGGCCGGGCTCTCTTCGGTGAACAGGTCCTCGACGCGCACGCTGCGGCCGCCCGCGAAAGTGGCCTCCGCCTCGACGCTCATCGTGGAGGTCCCGAAGGCGCGCTCGTTGCCCTGCAGCACGGACAGCACGGAGACGTAGGCGAGCACCGGGCTGAACAGCTCGTCCTCGACCATTCGCATCGAGTAGGCGATCTCCTGCCCGCGGCTGGTGTGGATCTTGACCTCGATCGGGATCATGCGCGGCGCGCTGCCGAGGGTGCCGGCGATCGCCGTGTTGCGGTCCTGGTCCATCGTGCCGATCGGCTCCTGGGCCGCGGCGCTGATCTTCCAGGACTGGTAGAGGCTCGGGAAGACCGAGTAGACGACCGCCTTCTTCATCGGGAACTGCGTCGGGCCCAGGTTGTAGAAGGGGTGGCCGAATGCGTAGACGCGGCCCGCGCCGTCGATGTGGGTGACCGTGCCGGTCACGGAGAGGTCGAGATCTCCCTCCACCAGCGAGACCCCGACCGGGGAGCCCGCCTGCAGCGCCGGCAGCGTCTCGCCCGACGCGGTGGCCTTGCCCTGGCCCATCACCGGCGTGAAGCCCAGCCCGCCGAAGACGGCCTTCGCCCACTCGAACGTCGCGGCCTCGAAACCCGAGAACACCAGCGGCAGCGCCAGCGGCCGCAGCGTGGCGCCCGCCAGCGGGCCGGGCAGGTCGCCGCGGAAGGCCTGCGCAGAGGCCGTGATGCCCGCGAGCGGCCGCTTGAGCGCCGCCATCAGCGTCTCGCGGTCGAGCGGCCCGACGCGCCCCGCCGCGCGGAACGGCGAGGGGAAGCGCGCCGAAGCGGCGCGGGGCGCCTGGGTGCGCGTCGCCTCGATCATCTCGCCGATCGGGGTGATGCCGCCGATCGTCTCCTTCGAGAACGGGAAGCCGTAGGCGACGGCGCCCAGCAGCTTGCCGTCGATGTAGACCGGGCTGCCGCTCATGCCGGCGATCACGCCGGTCTTCTCGAGCGGCCCTCCCTCGAGCCGGGCCAGGATCATGTTCTGGCGCGGCCCGACGTTCTCGAGCACGCCGATCACGGTGACCTTGAACTCCTCGATCTGCGGGCCGCCGAAGACGGTGCGGCCGACGCCGACCATCCCGGGCCGCAAGGCCTCGAGGGGAAACACCTCGACCGGCGCCACGGCGACCGCGGCGTGCGCGAGGAGGAACGGCAGCACGGCGAGCAGCAGTTTGAACGGGCGCACGGTCATCTCTCGCTCGATCTTACGGGCCGCGCTCCGAAAGCGTCAATGCGCTCGCTTGACGGTCTTCTCGGGGGGCCAGTAACATCGGCGGCTCTGGTGAAGCCCTCCCCCTTGCGCACGCTGGCGGCTTGCCTGGTCGGCTGGCTGGTGCCGGGCGGCGGTCAGCTGCTGCTGGGCCGGGCCGGCCGCGGCCTCGTCTTCCTGGGCTGCCTGCTCGCGCTGTTCGGGATCGGCGTCGCGATGGACGCGCGGCTCGAGCTGGTGGCCGGGTTCGAAGACCCGCTGGCGCTCCTGCGCAGCGCGGCCCAGATGGCGATCGGCCTGCCGTATCTCCTCGCGCGCCTGCTCGGCGACCCCGTCGGGCACGTGACCTCCGTCGTGCACGAGTACGGCAACACCTTCACCGAGGTCAGCGGGCTGCTGAACGTGCTGGTCGTGCTCGACAGCTTCGACCTCGCGACCGGGCGCAAGAAGTGATGGCGAGCCACCTGCTCACGCTGCTCGTGTTCTCCGCCCTCGTCTCCACCGTCTTCGCCACCCTGCTGCGAGACGACCCGCGTTCGCGCCTGCGCTTCGGGCTGAAGCTCTTCGCGGCGTTCGTCGGCTCGGTGCTGCTGGTGGGCTGGCTGATGGCGCCTTTTCCGAACTGAGGAGGCGATGGCGAGCGAGCTGAGGATCGCCGTGGTGCCGGGCGACGGCATCGGCGTGGAGGTGATCGCCGAGGCCGTCAAGGCGCTGACGGCGGTGGCGGACTCCGCGGGCAAGTCCGTGCGGATGACGCCCTTCGACTGGGGCGCCGAGCGTTTCCTGCGCAGCGGCGTGTCGTTGCCCGAGGGCGCGCTGCCGATGCTCCAGGAGGGCTTCGACGCGATCCTGCTCGGCGCGATGGGGGACCCGCGCGTGCCGGACAACCGCCACGCGGCGGAGATCCTGCTCGGCCTGCGCTTCAAGCTCGACCTCTACGTCAACTACCGCCCGATCCGGCTGCTGCACGAGCGGCTGTGCCCGCTGAAGGGCAGGCGCCCCGAGGACGTCGACTTCGTGGTCTTCCGCGAGAACACCGAGGGCCCCTACGTGATGATGGGCGGCCACTTCAAGAAGGACACGCCCGACGAGGTGGCGACCGAGGTCGACCTCAACACCCGCAAGGGCGTCGAGCGCATCGTGCGCCACGCCTTCGAGTTCGCGCGCGCGAACGGCCGCACGCGCGTGACGATGGCGGACAAGTCGAACGTGCTGGTCCACGCGCACGAGCTGTGGCAGCGCGTGTTCCGCGCGGTGGCGGCCGAGTCCCCCGGGATCGAGGCGCGCCACCTCTACGTCGACAACCTGGCGCTGCAGCTCGTGCGCGACCCCAGGCAGTTCCAGGTGATCGTGACCTCGAACATGTTCGGCGACATCGTCACCGACCTGGCCGCGGGGCTGCAGGGCGGGCTGGGCATGGCCGCCTCGGGCAACATCCACCCCGGCCGCCTCAGCCTGTTCGAGCCGGTGCACGGCTCCTCGCCGCCGCTCGCGGGCAAGGACGTGGCGAACCCGATGGGCGCCATCCTGACCGCCGCGCTGATGCTCGAGCACCTGGGCTGGCGCGAGGAGGCCGCTCGCATCGAGGAGGCCGTGAAGCAGGCGGTCGCGCACGAAGAGACGAGCGCCGACCTCGGCGGCGCGCTCGGCACGCGCGCGGTCGGCGACGCGATCGTCGCGCGTCTCCGCTAACATTCGCGGATGGCCCCCACGGTTTCGCTGACGCCCGGCAAGCGCGTGCTCTACCTGACCAAGGACGCCGAGCTGATCCGGCGCCAGCTGCGTGGCGAGCTCGACCTGCGCATGCGCGAGCTGAAGGTCGAGGACCTGCTCGACGACATCAACACGGACGCGATGACCCCGGCCTGGGCCTGCTTCGACTACAAGCCGGAGGACATCGCCAGGAACGCCTACGCGGGCATCACCATCGGCGGCGAGAGGCTGTTCGCGCGGGACGCGCTGCGCGACGGCAACTTCGAGGTGATCGTCTCGGGCTTCCGCAAGGGCGTCGGCTCGTCGCGCGAGACGGCGGTGCAGGCCGAGAAGTGGTCCGGCATCCGCATCGCGATCGCCGCCTCCTTCGCGCCGATCCACGCCCGCAACAACATCAACCAGGGCGTGCTGATGGGGGACCACGGGGTCCTGCGTCGGCTCGAGGACGGCGAGGCGGTGCCGCTCGAGGAGTTCGCGCGCGGCTACGACCCGATCACGCGCAAGATGATCGAGTACGGCGGGCTGTTCGCCTTCACGCGCGCCTTCGCCGCCGGCGAGGTCGAGCTGCCGCCGCCGGACACGCCGCCGCGGCCGATGACGATCGCCGAGAAGGTGCTGGCGCGCCACGTCACGGCCGCCGCCGGTCCGGTCCACGTGAAGCCGGGCGACGCGGTCTGCGTCGGCGTCGACGCCGGCTACTCGCACGACTTCACCTCGGGCCAGGTGCACTATTTCCTGCAGAACGAGTACGGCGCCGGCTACCGCGTCAGCAACCCCGAGCGCTTCGCCGCCTTCGAGGACCACCTGATCTACTCGGAGGCGCTGCCGAAGATGGCGCCCTTCCTGCCGCAGATCGAGCTGCAGCGCGAGATGCAGCGTGCGCTGATCCGCCACGCGGGCGTGCAGGACTACTCGGCGCGGGACGGCGTCTCGCCCGGGATCTGCCACACCATCGCGCGCGAGCGCATGATCGAGCCGGGGGACTTCGTGCAGGCGACCGACAGCCACACCTGCATGGGCGGCTCGCTGAACGCGCTGGCGTATGGTGTCGGCGCCACCGAGTACGCCGCGCTGTTGTATGCCGGCTTCACCTTCGTCGAGGTGCCGGAGTCGATCCGCTTCGAGCTGGTCGGGGAGCTGCGCCCCGGCGTCACGGCCAAGGACGTCATGCTCTTCATCCTGGCCAACCACGCGAAGAGCCAGCAGACGCTCGACCGCGTGATGGAGTTCGGCGGCCCGGGCCTGCGCTCGCTGTCGCCGGACGAGCGCGCGACGCTCGCCAACATGGCGACCGAGTGCGCGGCCAAGGCCGGCGTCTGCGAGGCCGACCAGGCGACGCTGCGCTGGCTGGTCGAGCGGCGGCCGGGCGTCTCGCTCGAGGCGCTGCGGGCGAAGACGGTCGCGCCGGATCCCGGCGCCCTGTACGCGGGGGGCGTGCACGTGATCGAGCTCGCCTCGATCCGGCCCATGGTCGCGCATCCGGGCGACCCCGACCGCGGCATCGCCAGCGACCCGACGAACGGCGCCTTCGTGGACGAGATCGGCGAGGTGCCGATCGACATCGCGTACGGCGGCTCCTGCACGGCGGGCAAGGAGGCCGATCTCGACCTCTACGCGAGCGTGATGAGGGAGGCCGCCGCCGCCGGGCTGCGCGTCCGGGAGGGCGTCTCGTTCTTCATCCAGTTCGGCTCGCGCGACGTCGAGGAGTACGCGCGCCGCCAGGGCCATCTCGAGGTCTTCGAGGCGACGGGCGTGACGCTGATCAAGCCCGGCTGCGGCGCCTGCATCGGCTGCGGCCCGGGGGTCTCGACGACGCGCGAGCAGGTCACGGTCTCAGCCATCAACCGCAACTACCAGAACCGCTCCGGCCCAGGCAAGCTGTGGCTCGCCTCGCCCCTGACGGTCGCGGCGTCGGCGGTCGCCGGCAGGATCGTCGCCTACCGCGAGGGCATGTTCAGGCCGTAGCCCCGCGGCCCGCGCTGCATCCCTCTACGGCAGCCAGCGGGGCGATTCGACCTTGAAGCCCGCGGCGAAGCGGGCCACGACGCGGCGGCCGCCGCCGTTGGCGTCGACTACCACGAGCGCGGTACCGCCGGTCGCCGTGTCGGCCTCGGCGAACAGGATCCCCTTCGGGCCCCAGTCGGGGGCGCTGCGCCAGACGTCCCCCGTCACGATCGGGACGAGGCCGCCGCCGTCGGTCGCGACCGTATAGAGCGACCAACTGCCCCGCCCGTCCGGTCCGGGACCCGTCAGGCGACGAAAAACCACGCGGTTGCCGTCCGCCGAGTAGTCGGGCGTGGCGTCGGAGCCGATCACGTAGGGGGTGCCGGGCAGCGCGGGTCCGGGCGCGCCGCCGCTCGTGATGCGCGGCTGCTGCGTCGTCGAGACGAAGATCGCGATCGACCCCCGCCCGTCGGGGGCGTCGACGCTCTCGAAGACGGCCACCGAGCCGGTGGGATCGACGCGGGGGGCCCGTTCGTCGAGCTGCGAGCTGGTCGTGAGCGCGAAGGTCTCGCCGCCGCTGGTGTCGGGGCGCGGCACCGAGCGGAACAGGTCGTCGGGGGCGTTCGCGACGGCCGCGCCATAGACGATGATGTCCTCCAGCGGCGACCAGTCGAGCCCGTTCAGGTGGTTCGTCACCGTGGAGCCGACCGTGCTCTGCACGCGCAGCGTCACCTCGCCTTCGATGCCGCGCGCGACGTCGCCGATGATCAGCGTCTCGCCGTCGGCGCTCGTCAGCAGCCCGTCGGAGTTGGTGTCCTTGTCGACGCGGCGGATCGCCAGGCGCTTGCGGTCCCAGGCGGGGGAGACCTCGAGGTTGTTGCAGGCGGTCTCGCCGTTGCAGCGGGTCAGCCGAAGCAGCCCCTCGCCGTTCTCGTCCAGGGCGAAGATCTCGAGGTTCGGCCCCGGCTTGTCGGCCCAGGCATCGGTCGCGAACACGAGCGCCGAGGTCGGACGCAGCTTGGCGATCGAGCCCTGGCTGGCAAACGGGTTCGGCTCGTCGCCGCCGCAACCGGGGAGCAGCAGGACGGGGGCGAGAAGGAGCCGGCCGGACAGCCTCATGGAGGGGCGAGCGTAGTCCCGGCTCCGGGCGCAAGTCAACGGCGTGCTATCATTTGCCGCCTCTCGAGCGGGTCCGGCCGGGCTCGCTGTTCCGAAAGGAAGGACATGGCTGAAGACGTCGTGATCCTGGGCGGGGCCCGCACGCCGATGGCCGAGTACGTGGGGGCCTTCCGGGACGTCTCCGCGATCGAGCTGGGCGCCCAGGCCGCCCGCGCGGCCCTCGAGCGGACGGGCGTGAAGCCCGAGTGGGTCGACCACGTGGTGATGGGCAACGCCATGCAGACCTCGGGCGACGCCCTCTACGGCGCCCGCCACGTCGGCCTGAAGGCCGGCCTGCCGATCGAGACGCCGGCGCTCACGGTCAACCGGCTGTGCGGATCGGGGATCCAGTCGGTCGTGACGGCGGCCCAGATGCTGCGGCTCGGCGAGTCGAGGCTGGCGCTGGCCGGCGGCATGGAGAACATGAGCCAGGCGCCCCACGTGATCCGCGGAGCGCGCGCGGGCCTGGGCCTCGGGCAGGGCAAGCTCGAGGACAGCCTGATGGTCGCCTTGCTCGACACCCACTGCGGCCTCTACATGGCGCAGACCTCGGACAGCCTCGCGCGCCACCACGGGATCGGCCGCGAGGCGATGGACGCCTTCGCGCTGCGCAGCCAGCGGGCGGCCGCGGCGGCCGCGGCCCGGGGTGTGTTCGGGGACGAGATCGTCGCCGTCGAGGTTTCGGCCGGCCGCAAGACGGTCCGCGTCGAGGCCGACGACCACGTGCGGCCCGACACCACGCTCGAGGGGCTGGCGGCGCTGAGGCCGGCGTTCGGCAAGGACGGCTGCGTCACCGCGGGCAACGCCAGCGGCATCGTGGACGCCGGCGCGGCGCTGCTGGTCGCGGCGGCGGGGGAGGCGCAGGCCCGCGGACTGCGGCCGCTGGCGCGGATCGTCGCCTGGGGCATCGCCGGCGTGCCGCCCGAGGTGATGGGCATCGGGCCGGTGCCGGCGACGAAGAAGGCGCTCGCCGCCGCCGGCCTGACGCTCGACCAGATCGACCTGGTGGAGGTCAACGAGGCATTCGCCGGCCAGTACCTGGCGGTCGAGAAGGAGCTGGGGCTCGACCGCGAGCGCACCAACGTGAACGGCGGCGCCATCGCGCTCGGCCACCCGCTCGGGGCCACGGGCACGCGGCTGCTGCTGACGCTGGTGCTCGAGCTGTGGCGCCGCAAGGGGCGCTACGGCCTCGCGACGGCCTGCATCGGCGGCGGCCAGGGCATCGCGATGATCGTCGAGCGCGCCGCGTAAGGGGACACCATGGAGATCAAGACGGTCGGCGTGGTCGGCTGCGGCCTGATGGGCGCGGGTATCGCGCAGGTGGTGGCCGACGCGGGCTACCGCGTGATCGTGCGCGAGCTGAGCGACGAGCTGTTGAAGAAGGGGCTCGGCCGCATCGAAGGCTTCCTGAAGAAGGGGGTCGAGAAAGGCAAGCTGGCGCCGGAGCGGATGCAGGAGGTGTTGGGCCGGCTCGAGGGCACCACCGACCTGAAGGCGCTCGCGGCCTGCGACCTGATCATCGAGGCGGTGATCGAGAACCTCGACCTGAAGCGCGAGGTGTACCAGGCGCTCGACGCGGCCTGCCCGGCCCACACGATCTTCGCCTCCAACACCTCGTCGCTCTCGATCACCGAGATGGCGGCCTTCACCAAGCGGGCCGACCGCTTCGTCGGGCTGCACTTCTTCAACCCGGTGCCGCTGATGAAGCTCGTCGAGGTCGTGCGCTCGCCGCTGTCCTCGTCCGAGTCGGTCGCGCGCGCCTTCGCGTTCGCGGGCAGCCTGGGCAAGACGCCCGTGAGGGCGACCGACAAGACGGGCTTCATCGTGAACCGGCTGCTGGTGCCCTACCTGCTCGACGCCATCCGCGCGCTCGAGAACGGGACCGGCAGCGTGCCCGACATCGACGAGGCGATGAAGCTCGGCTGCGGCTATCCGATGGGGCCGTTCACGCTGCTCGATTTCGTGGGCCTCGACACCACCTACTACATCGCGAACATCATGTTCGACGAGTTCCGCGAGACGCGCTTCGCCTCGCCGCCGCTGCTGAAGCGGATGGTGCAGGCGGGGCTCCACGGCCGCAAGACCGGCAAGGGCTTCTACGACTACTCGCAGAACCCGCCGGCCCCGGTCGCCGGGCTCGTCTAGCACGCGAGGAGCGAGCATGAGCTACGAGTACCTGCTGGTCGAGACCCGGGAGCGCGTGGCGACGGTCAGCGTCAACCGCCCGGACAAGCGGAACGCGCTGAACGCGCGCGTGCTGCACGAGCTGGACGCCGCCTTCGCGGCGCTCGCCGCCGATGCCGAGGTGGGCGGCGTGCTGCTGACGGGCGCCGGCGAGAAGGCGTTCGTGGCCGGCGCCGACATCGCCGAGCTGGCGGAGCAGTCCCCGACGGCCGGCCGCGAGATGGCCCGCATGGGCCAGGCCGTGTTCGACCGCATCGAAGGCATGCCGAAGCCCGTGATCGCCGCGGTCAACGGCTTCGCGCTCGGCGGCGGCTGCGAGCTGGCCCTGGCCTGCCACCTGCGCGTGGCCGCCGAGCATGCGCAGTTCGGCACCCCCGAGGTGAAGCTCGGCGTGATGTGCGGCTACGGCGGCACGCAGCGGTTGCCCCGCCTGGTGGGCCGCGGCCGCGCCCTCGAGATGCTGCTGACCGGCGAGGTGGTCGACGCGGCCGAGGCGCTGCGCATCGGCCTGGTGAACCGCGTGGTGCCGAAGGACAAGCTGCTCGCCGAGAGCGAGGCGCTGCTGCGCAGGATGCTGGCGAACGGCCCGCTCTCGCTGCGCGCCACGCTGCAGGCGGTGGCGGCCGGTCTCGAGATGCCGCTGGCCGAGGCGCTCGACCACGAGACGGCGCTCTTCGGGCTGCTCTGCTCGACCGAGGACATGCGCGAGGGCACGCGCGCCTTCCTCGAGAAGCGACCGGCGAAGTTCCAGGGCAAGTGAAGCAGCGTCCGAGCGAGCGCGTGCACGCGCGCGGCGCGCGCGTCGCCCTGGTGCGGGCGGCGTTCAACCGGCGGGTCGTCGACGGGCTGGCGGCGGGAGCGCGCCAGGCGCTCGCCGAGGCGGGCGGCCGAGCCGGCGACCTCGAGGAGATCGAGGTGCCGGGCGCCTTCGAGCTGCCGCTCGCCTGCCGCGCCGCGGCGCTCTCGGGCCGCTTCGACTGCGTCGTGGCGCTGGGCGCCGTGATCCAGGGCGAGACCGACCACTACCAGCACGTGGCCGAGCAGGCCTCGGCCGGGCTGATGCGGGCCGCGCTCGACAGCGGCGTGCCGCTGGGCTTCGGCGTCCTCACGGTGCGCGAGGAGCGCCAGGCCCTCGCGCGCTCGGCCCCGGGGCCCGAGAACAAGGGCGCCGAGGCGATGCGCGCCGCGCTCGCGATGCTGGCGACGCTGCGGGGGCTCGGCCCGAAGCGGCGGCCCTCGCGCGCGACAGGGCGCTCGCGGGGCCGGCGTGGGTAGGCGGACCAAGGCCCGTGAGTGCGCGCTGCAGATGCTCTACCAGTGGGAGGTCAGCGGCGAGCCCTTCGAGCGCGTGGTCGAAGGCTTCTGGAGGATTCGCAGCACCCACGAAGCGGGCCGCGCGATGGCCGAGCGGCTGGCGCGCGGAGCGCACGCCGCGGCGGCCGAGCTCGACGCGCTGCTGGTCGAGCACGTGCGCAACTGGCGCATCGAGCGGCTGGCGGCGATCGACAAGAGCCTGCTGCGGCTGGCCGCCTACGAGCTGACTCACGAGCACACGCCGCCGGCGGTGGTGATGGACGAGGCGGTCGAGCTCGCCAAGCGCTTCGGCGAGGCGGACTCGCCGGGCTTCGTCAACGGCGTGCTGGACGCGATCGCGCGGGTCGCGGGGAAGGGCAGATGAGCGACGCGGAAGACCGCGGGCAGCCGAAGCCGGCGCCTGTGCCGGGCTGGCCGGACGAGTCCGCGCAGCGCCTGGAGAAGGCAGAGGCCCTGCGCGCGCTGGGCGTCGAGCCCTATCCGACGCGCTACGAGCGCAGCCACCGGCTGGCGGAGATCGTGCGCCTGTTCGGCGACCAGAGCCTGGAGCAGCTGGAGGCGCTCGCGACGGACGTCCGCATCGCGGGCCGCGTGCTGACGAAGCGCGGCCACGGCAAGGCGTCCTTCGCGACGCTCGGCGACGGCGAGGGCACGCTGCAGGTCTACCTGCGGCAGGACGAGCTGGGCGAGCAGGCCTATCGCCTGCTCGAGCTGGTCGACCTCGGCGACTTCGTCGGCGTCGCGGGCCGCGTGATGCGCACGCGCAAGGGCGAGCTCTCCGTGCAGGCGAAGCAGCTGCGCTTCCTGTCGAAGGCGCTCTTGCCGCCGCCCGAGAAATGGCACGGGCTGCAGGACGTCGAGGCGCGCTACCGCCAGCGCTACCTCGACCTGATGTCGAACGACGAGGTGCGGCGCACCTTCGTGGCGCGCAGCGCGATGGTGGCCGAGATCCGTCGCTTCATGGACGAGCGCGGCTACATCGAGGTCGAGACGCCGATGATGCAGGTGATCCCGGGCGGCGCGGTGGCGCGCCCGTTCGTCACCCACCACAACGCGCTCGACATCGACCTCTACCTGCGCATCGCGCCGGAGCTGTACCTGAAGCGGCTGGTGGTGGGCGGGCTCGAGCGGGTCTACGAGATCAACCGCAACTTCCGCAACGAGGGGCTGTCTTCGCTGCACAACCCCGAGTTCACGATGCTCGAGTTCTACACCGCCTACTTCGACTGCCAGGACGTGATGGCGCTCACGGAGCAGCTGCTGGCCGCGGCCGCCCGGCGCGTGCGGCCGGAGGGCGGGTTCGTGTTCCGGGAGCGGGAGCTGAGCTTCGCGACGCCGTTCGCGCGCACGACGATGCAGGACGCGGTGCTGGCGGCCGCCGCGCGGCAGGGGCTCGCGCTCGACGCGGCGGTGCTGGCCCGGCCCGAGGAGGCGACCGCGCGCGTCGACGCCTGGTCGACGGGCGACGGCGAGCCGCGGCGCAACCACAAGGGCCAGGCGATCGTGCGCGAGCGCTACGCCGGGCTTTCGCGCGGCAGGCTGCTGGCGCAGCTGTTCGAGGACCTGGCCGAGGCGCAGCTCTGGCAGCCGACCTTCGTGGTGGACTACCCGACGGAGATCTCGCCGCTCGCCAAGAAGCGACCGGACGACCCCGGGCTCACGGAGCGCTTCGAGCTGTTCATCGCGGGCATGGAGATCGCCAACGGCTTCTCCGAGCTGAACGACCCGCTCGACCAGCGGCGGCGCTTCCTCGACCAGCTCGCCGAGCGCGACAAGGGCGACGACGAGGCGCACCGGATGGACGACGACTACGTGCGCGCGCTGGGCCACGGCCTGCCGCCCACCGGCGGCTGCGGCGTCGGCATCGACCGGCTGGCGATGCTGCTGACGGACTCGCCCTCGATCCGCGACGTGATCCTGTTCCCGCACATGCGCCCGGAGCCGCGGTAGTCCGGTGCCGTTCGAGCTGCGGATCGCGCTGCGCTATCTGACCGCCCGCCGCAAGCAGGCCTTCATCTCGCTGATCTCGGGGATCTCGGTGGTCGGCGTCAGCGTCGGGGTGATGGCGCTGCTGATCGCGCTCGGCCTGATGACCGGGCTGCAAGGCGAGCTGCGCTCGAAGATCCTGGGCACCACCGCGCACCTCAGCATCTTCCGCGCGGGCGGCGGGCTGTTCGACGACTACGACGAGGTCTCGCGAAAGCTGCGGGGGGTGCCCGACGTGCTGGGCTCGGCGCCCGCGATCTACGGCAAGGCGCTCCTGAGCTCGGCGGCCAGCTCCGCCGTCGCCACCGTCAAGGGCGTGAAGCCGAGCGAGGAGCGCGGCGTGACCGACCTCGGCGGGCAGGTCGCGAGCGGCAGCCTGGCGGCGCTCGAGGCCGAGCGCGGCGACGACGGGCTGCCGCCGATCCTGCTGGGCGCAGACCTCGCGGGCAGCCTGGGCGCCGGGATCGGCGACGTGCTGACGCTGACGACGCCGCAGGGCCGGCTGACGCCGATGGGCGTGCTGCCGCGCACGGCGCGGGTGCGGGTGGCGGGCACGGTGCGCTCGGGACTCTACGAGTTCGACGCCGCCTGGGCCTACGTGCCGTTCGCCGCGGCGGCGCGCGTCTTCGACGCGGAGGGCGGAGCCAGCCTGGTCGAGGTGCGCGTGCGCGACATGTACGAGGTGCGCCGCACGGGCGAGGCCGTGCTGAAGGCGCTCGGCCCCGGCTACGTGACGACCGACTGGATCGAGATGAACCGCACGCTCTTTTCCGCGCTGTGGCTCGAGAAGATGGCGATCGGCATCACGATCGGCCTGATCGTGGTGGTGGCCGCGCTCAACATCGTCGCCACCCTGATCCTGATGGTGATGGAGAAGCACCAGGACATCGCGATCCTGGTCTCGATGGGCGCCTCGCGCGGCGCGATCCAGCGCATCTTCGTGCTGCAGGGCTCGATCATCGGGGCGGCGGGCACGAGCGTGGGCGGCGTGCTGGGCGTCGCGGCCTGCCGCCTGCTCGACCACTACCGCCTGATCCGGCTGCCGGGCGACGTCTACCAGATCTCCTACGTCCCCTTCACGCTGCTGCCGCAGGACGCGGCATTCGTGTTGTTGGGAGCCCTGGTCATCTGTGCGCTCGCGACGCTGCACCCGGCGCGCGGCGCGGCCCGGCTCGACCCCGCAGAGTCGTTGCGGTACGAGTGAGCGGCATGCCCGAGCCGATCGTCGCCGCCGCCGCCCTGGTGAAGGGCTACCGCACCGCCGCGGGCTACATCCCCGTGCTGCAGCGGCTCGATCTCGAGGTCGAGCCGGGCGAGATGGTCGCGGTGGTCGGCGCTTCGGGCGTCGGGAAGTCGACGCTGCTGCACGTGCTGGGCGCCCTCGACCGTCCGGAGTCGGGCTCCGTCCGGATCGCGGGCGAGGCGGCGCACGAGCTCGGCGAGGGCCGGCTGCGCGAGTTCCGCAACCGCACGCTCGGGTTCGTCTTCCAGTTCCATCACCTGCTGCCGGAGTTCTCGGCGCTCGAGAACGTGATGATGCCGATGCTGATCGCGCGCCGGCCGCAGGCCGAGGCGCGCCGGGCGGCGCTCGCGCTGCTGTGCGAGCTCGGGCTCGAGCCGCGCGCCGACCACCGGCCGGGCGCGCTGTCCGGGGGCGAGCAGCAGCGCGTCGCGGTGGCGCGGGCGCTCGTGCGCGGACCGCGGGTGCTGCTGGCCGACGAGCCGACCGGCAACCTCGACCGCGAGACCGGGACCCAGCTGCACGGCCTGCTGCGGCGTCTAAACCGGGAGCGGGGGATCAGCCTGCTCGTGGTGACGCACAATGAAGACCTGGCCGGCGCCTGCGATCGCGTGCTCCGCCTCGAAGCCGGGCGTCTTTCTTGCATCCGCCCCGCTCCCGAGGCGCTGGGCTAGAATCGCTCGAGACGTCAGTCGCAGGGGACGGAGGACCGAGGACAGCGTGTTCGAACGCTATACCGAGCGTGCCCGGAGGGTGATCTTCTTCGCCCGCTACGAGGCCAGCCAGCTCGGCAGCAACTCCATCGAAACCGAGCACTTGCTGCTCGGGCTCATCCGCGAGGGCAAGGGGCTGACCTCCCGCCTTTTCGGCAAGAGCCACCTGTCGATGGAGTCGATCCGCAAGGAGATCGAGGGGCGGGCCGTCTACCGCGACAAGGTGTCCACCTCCGTCGACATCCCGCTCTCCGCCGAGAGCCGGCGCGTGCTGAGCTTCGCGGCCGAGGAGGCGGAGCGGATGCTCCACAACTACATCGGCACCGAGCACATCCTGCTCGGGCTGATGCGGGAGGAGAAGAGCATCGCCGCCGGCATCCTGGGCGAGAAGGGGATGCGGCTGTCGGCCGTCCGCGAGGACATCGTCCAGCTGCTGAACGAAAAGGCCAACGTGGGCAAGGCGAAGGAGACGCCGCTGCTCTCCGAGTTCTCGCGCGACCTGACCGAGGCGGCCGCGCGCGGCGCGCTCGACCCGCTGGTCGGCCGTGACGAGGAGCTCGAGCGCGTGATCCAGGTGCTGTGCCGCCGCACCCGCAACAACCCGGTGCTGATCGGCGAGCCCGGCGTCGGCAAGACGGCGCTGGTCGAGGGCCTCTCGAACAAGATCGTGCAGGGCGACGTGCCGGTCTACCTCGCCGACAAGCGGGTGCTGGCGCTCGACATCTCCTTGATCGTGGCCGGCACCAAGTACCGCGGGCAGTTCGAGGAGCGGCTGAAGACGATCATGCGCGAGCTCACCGAGAGCCACAACATCATCGTCTTCATCGACGAGCTGCACACGCTGGTGGGCGCGGGCTCGGCCGAGGGCAGCCTCGACGCGGCCAACATCCTGAAGCCGGCGCTGTCGCGGGGCGAGATCCAGTGCATCGGCGCCACCACCCCCGCCGAGTACCGCAAGTACATCGAGAAGGACCGCTCGCTCGAGCGGCGCTTCCAGGCGGTCAAGGTGGCCGCGCCGACCTCCGAGGAGACGATCCAGATCCTGCGCGGGATCAAGGACCGCTACGAGAAGTTCCACCACGTGAGCTACCTGGACGAGGCGCTCGAGGCGGCGGTGTACCAATCGGCGCGCTACATCACCGACCGCTTCCTGCCGGACAAGGCGATCGACCTGCTCGACGAGGCGGGCAGCCGCGTGAAGCTGCGCGAGTCGCAGGCGCCGGGCGAGCAGCCGGAGTACCAGCGCAAGATCCGGGTGGTGGTGGACCGCAACGACGTGCTCGAGCGCGGGGGATTCTTCCGCGACGAGGAGGCGGCGCAGCGCGAGAGCCTGCACATCGTGCGCGAGCAGTGGGACGTGGGCAGCCCATTGCTCGAGGTGGTCAAGGCCGACATCGACGAGGTCGTCTCGCGCTGGACCGGCATCCCGATCACGGCCGTGAAGGAGGAGGAGTCCCTGAAGCTGCTGCGGATGGAGGAGCAGCTGCACCGGCGCATCGTGTCGCAGGCGCACGCGATCAGCGCCGTGGCGCGGGCGATCCGCCGCACGCGCGCCGGGCTCAAGAACCCGAACCGCCCGGTGGGCTCGTTCATCTTCCTGGGGCCGACCGGCGTCGGCAAGACCGAGGTCGCGCGCAGCCTGGCGCAGTTCCTGTTCGGCTCGGAGCGCCAGATGATCCGCTTCGACATGTCGGAGTACATGGAGAAGCACTCGGTCTCGAAGCTGATCGGCTCTCCGCCCGGCTACGTGGGGCACGAGGAGGGCGGCCAGCTCACCGAGCGCGTGAAGCGCAGTCCCTACTCGGTGGTGCTGCTCGACGAGATCGAGAAGGCACACCCCGACGTGTTCAACATCCTGCTGCAGGTGTTCGAGGACGGCCACCTGTCGGACGGCCTCGGCAACACCGTCGACTTCAAGAACACCATCCTGATCATGACCTCGAACATCGGGGCCCGCTTCATCGAGAAGCGCGGGCGCATGGGTTTCCAGTCGAACGAGGCGCGCGAGACCGCCGAGCGCATCACCGAGATGGTGATGGGCGAGGTGAAGCGCACCTTCAACCCGGAGTTCATCAACCGCATCGACGAGATCATCGTCTTCGACGCGCTCAGCGACGAGGACCTGGTGCGCATCACGCGGCTGCTCGTCTCGCAGCTGAACGAGAACCTGAAGGAGAAGGGCCTGCGCATCGAGCTCTCGGACGAAGCGATCGGCTGGCTGCTCGAGAAGACCGTCAGCGACCGCTCCTACGGCGCGCGGCCGCTGCGCCGCGCGATTCAGCGCCACGTCGAGGACCCGCTGTCGGAGGCCTTCATCCGCGGCGAGGTCAAGCCGGGCGCACCGATCCAGGTGACGGTCGGCGAGAGCGGCCTGTGCTACAAGCAGGATCAGCCCGGAGGCGTGCTCAGCGCATGAAGCGCTACGCGCCGGTCGTGCCCCCGCGCCGCCCGCGGGGGCGCAGGCTCCGCCGCTTGCGCCGACTGGCGCTCGCGCTGCTGCTGGCGCTGTTGCCGGCGCTCGCTTCCGCGCAGGAGGCCGAGTCCCCGCTCGAGACGGTCGAGCGGGTCGACCTGGTCGGCAACCAGTTCGTGCAGAAGGAGACGCTGCTCTTCTACGTCTCCACCAAGGTCGGCGATCGCTACGACGAGCGGCGGCTGAAGGACGACTTCCGCCGGCTGTGGGAGACCGGCTTCCTGGACGACATGCTGGTCGACGTGAGGCAGGGCGCCAAGGGCAAGGTCGTGATCTTCCAGGTCCGCGAGCGGCGCCGGATCCAGGTGGTCGACTATCGCGGCAGCAAGGCGCTGACCAGCTCGAACATCGAGGAGGAGCTGAAGAAGAAGGAGATCCAGCTCCGGATCGACACCTTCTACGACCTCGCCAAGGCCCGCCGCGTGGAGCAGGTGATCCGCGCGATGCTGATCGAGAAGGGCCGGCCCTTCTCGGTCGTGAGCCACGAGGCGAAGAACATCGGCGGCGCCGGGCTGCAGGTCTCGTTCAAGATCGAGGACGGGCCGCCCGCCAAGATCAAGTCGATCGAGTTCGTCGGCAACCAGGTGTACGACGACGGCGACCTGCGCGGCGCGATGAAGAAGCTGAAGCCGGCCGGCTTCTGGAACCTGTCCTGGCTCTCGGGCAAGACCAAGTGGACCGAGGAGAAGTGGGGCGAGGACCAGGAGGCGATCCGCGAGCACTACCTGAATCACGGCTACGTCACGGCCAGCGTCGGCAAGCCCGAGATCAGCTACACCGACGGCAAGACCGGCTGGTTCAAGAAGAAGCCGGTCAAGTGGATGCACGTCTCGGTGCCGGTGAGCGAGGGCGACCAGTACCGCGTGGGCAAGGTCGAGTTCAAGGGCATGACGGTCTTCAAGGAGGAGGGCATCCGGCCCCTGTTCAAGCTGACCGAGGGCGACGTCTACAAGGAGTCGCGCATCAAGAAGGCCTACGAGAAGCTGCGCGACTACTACGGCGCCCAGGGCTACTTCCAGTGGACCGGCTTCACCGACCGCAAGCCCGACCCCCAGCGCAAGGTGGTCGACCTCGTCATCAACATGGACGAGGACAAGCGCTATTTCGTCGGCCGCATCCGGTTCACCGGCAACGACACCACGCGCGACAAGGTGATCCGGCGCGAGGTGTACCTGAACGAGGGCGACGTCTTCAACACCGAGCTGCTGAAGCTGTCGATCAAGCGCATCAACCAGCTCGGCTACTTCAAGCCGATGGAGGGCGCCCCCGAGCTGCAGCCGAGCCAGCTCGGCGACGACAAGCTCGACATCACGATGAAGGTCGAGGAGCAGAACCGCAACCAGTTCACCTTCGGCGGCGGCGTCTCCGGGCTCGAGGGGACGTTCGTCAACGCCTCCTTCTCGACCGCGAACTTCCTCGGCCTCGGCGAGACCTTCCAGATCTCGGCCCAGAGCGGCAAGCGCACCAAGAACTACCAGATCGCGATCACGGAGCCCTACTTCCTGGACCGGCCGATCACCGCGGGCTTCGACGTCTACAAGCGCAAGCTCGAGTACCAGACCTACGCGGGCCAGAACATCCAGGGCTACGTCGACGACCGCGTCGGCATCTCGCTGACGAGCGGGGTGCCGCTCAGCCGCTTCTCGCGGCTGTTCCTCGGCTACGCCTACGAGATCGTCAAGATCGAGCCGGTCGACTTCGAGGACGCCTCGATCTTCGACCCGACGATCAGCACCATCTCGGATCCCTACTACCTGCAGGGCACCGGCAAGCGCCGCGAGAGCCGGCTGACGCCGTCGGTGGTCTACAACACCGTCGACAACCCGTGGACGCCGCGCGCGGGCTGGAAGGTCTCCGGCGTCTTCCAGGTCACGGGCGGACCGCTCGGGGGCACGCTCGACTTCTTCCGTCCCGATCTCGAGGTCATCCGCTACATCCCGCACCTGCGCAAGACGGCGCTCGGGCTGCGCGCGCAGGTCGGCTACGTGCGGCCCTTCGGCGACACCACCCGCATCGATCCGGCGACCGGCCAGGACGGCCTGCCCTTCTACCAGCGCTTCTACATGGGCGGCGAGAACCAGATCCGCGGCTACAACCTGCGCACGGTGGGCCCGCGCGACGCCGACGGCATCGCGGTGGGCGGCAACAAGTTCATGCTGTTCAACGCCGAGTACTACATCGACATCGCCGGACCCCTGCGCGGCCTGTTCTTCTTCGACGCGGGCCAGGCCTACCTCGAGGGGCAGAGCCTCGATTTCTCGCAGCTGCGCACCTCGGCGGGCGTCGAGCTGCGCTTCATCATGCCCGTGCTCAACGTGCCGTTCCGCCTGATCTACGCCGTCAACCCCAATCGCGATCCCTTCCAGCCGAAGTCGACCTTCAAGTTCGCCGTCGGCACCACGTTCTGACGCTTCCCAAGGAGTGCACATGAAGACGCTGATTCCCGCCTTGATCCTGGCCGTGGCCGCACCGGCCGCGCTCGCGCAGGAGGGGCCGAAGGCGGCCAAGGCCGAGAGCCGCGGCCCCAAGATCGCCGTGATCGACATGGCCCGGGTCTCGAGCGAGAGCCTGCTGGGCAAGGGCTACGCGCAGAAGCTCGAGCAACTGCGGGCCGAGATCGAGTCGGAGCAGAAGAAGAAGCAGTCCGACCTCGACAAGCTCGACACCGCCATCAAGGGGATGCAGGAGGAGCTCGAGAAGCAGCAGAGCGTGCTCTCGCCCGAGGCGCTCGACAAGAAGCGCCAGGAGATCGTCAAGAAGGGCCGCGACCGCCAGGCCTTTCTCGAGGACGGGCAGGCCGAGCTGCAGCGGATGCGCGAGCGCGCGCAGCAGCAGGCGCAGGTGCTGAACAACGAGTTCCAGATCAAGATCAAGCCCCACATCGAGGCCGTGGCCAAGGAGAAGGGCATCGACATCCTGCTCGACAGCCAGGTGACGTTGAGCGTCAGCAGCGAGTTCGACGTCTCGCAGGAGGTCGTCGTCAAGGCGGACGACGCCGAGAAGGCGGCCCGGGCCAAGGCCCCCGCGGCCGCGGCGCCTGCCGCTGCCAAGCCCGCCGCCCCGGCTCCGGCGCCGACCCCGTCGCCTTCGGGCCGCTAGGCCGGCCCGGCACTGACCCGCGTGAGCCACGGAGCCTCGGAGGTCGCCGACCAGCGGGGCTCCGCGGCGGTGTCGCGCTCGCTGATCGACATCGGCGGCCTGATCCGCCAGATCCCCAGCCAGTACCCGTTCGTGCTCGTGGACCGCATCCTCGAGCACGACCGGGAGGGCGGGCTGGTGGCCCTCAAGAGCGTCACCGGCTCCGAGGAGTTCTTCGAGGGCCACTTCCCGGGCGCGCCGGTGATGCCCGGAGTGCTGATCATGGAGTGCCTGGCGCAGGCGGCGGGCATCTGGCTCCTCGCCGAGGCGCCCGAGCCGCGCCGGCTCGAGGTCTCGGTGGTCGGCATCGACGAGGCCAAGTTCCGCCGGCCCGTGGTGCCGGGGGACCAGCTGCGGCTGGAAGTCCGCGTGCTGCGGCGGCGCGCGGGCCTGTGCCAGGTGCGCGGCGAGGTCAGGATCGGCGAGCAGCGCGTCGCCGAGGCCCGGCTGCTGCTGAAGACGGTGCTGCTGCCCGAGCCCAGCGTCGATCCGACGGCGCGCATCGCGCCGGGCGCGCAGATCGGCGCGGGCGTCAGGATCGGGCCCTACGCGATCGTGGGTCCGCGCGTGCGGATCGGCGCCGGCAGCGTGCTCGAGGCGCACGTGGTGGTCGACGGCGACACCGAGCTCGGACGCGACAACCACCTGTTCCCGTTCTGCTCGGTGGGCCTGATCCCGCAGGACAAGAAGTACCACGGCGAGCACACGCGGCTGGTGATCGGGGATCGCAACGTGATCCGCGAGTACGTCACGCTGCAGCCCGGCACCCAGGGCGGCGGGGGCATCACGCGGGTGGGCTCCGACAACCTGTTCATGGCCTACGTGCACGTGGCCCACGACTGCCTCGTCGGGAGCGGCACCATCTTCGGCAACGGCGCGACGCTCGCGGGTCACGTCGAGGTGCAGGACTTCGCCACCATCAGCGCGTTCTCCGGCGTCCAGCAGTTCTGCCGAGTGGGCGCCCACGCCTTCGTCGGCGGTTACACGGTGGCGCGCAAGGACGTGCTGCCCTTCTCCAAGACCGTCGGCAACCCGGCCTGCGTCTACGGCATCAACCGCGTCGGTCTGGAGCGCCGCGGCTTCCCGGCGGAGCGGATCGGCGCCGTGCGCGCGGCCTACCGCGTGCTGCTGCAGAGCGGGCTGGGCGCCAGCGCGGCGGTGGCCAGGCTCGAGGCAGAGGGCCCGTCGAGCGACGACGTGCGCGCGCTGGTGCGCTTCATACGCGAGGCGAAGCACGGCGTCGTGCTCAAGCGCAGGCGCCGGGGCGAGGAGGAGGACTGAGCCCCCTCGGCCTGATCGCCGGCAACGGGCGCTTTCCTTTCCTGGTCGCGCGCGAGGCCCGGCGCAGCGGCAGGCGGCTCGTCGGCGTCCTGATCGAGGAAGAGGCCTCCGCCGCGCTCGAGGCGGAGCTCGACTCGTTCGAGTGGGTCGGCCTGGGCCAGCTCGGCCGCTGCATCGAGGTGTTGAAGCAGCAAGGCGTCGAGGAGGCGGTGATGGCGGGGCAGGTGAAGCACCGCCAGATCTTCTCGGGCATCGTGCCCGACCTGGCGCTGATGGGCGTGCTCACGCGGCTCGCCTTCAGGAACACCGACTCGCTGATCGGCGGTGTCGCCGACGCGCTGGGCCGGGCCGGCATCCGCCTGCTGCCTTCGACAGAGCTGCTTGGCGAGCACCTGGCCTCGGCGGGCGCCATGACGCGCCGGCGGCCGAGCGGCGGCGAGGCGAAGGACGTGGAGTACGGCGTGCGGATCGCGCGCGAGCTGACGCGGCTCGACCTGGGCCAGACCGTCGTGGTGAAAGACCGGGCGGCGGTGGCGCTCGAGGCGATGGAAGGCACGGACGAGGTGATTCGCCGCGCGGGAGCCCTGGCGGGGACGGGCTGCGTCGTGATCAAGCTGGCGAAGCCGCGCCAGGACATGCGCTTCGACGTGCCGGTCGTGGGGGAGGGCACGCTCGAGGCGATGCGCGCGGCTGGGAGCGCGGTGCTGGCGGTGGAGGCCGGCCGCACGCTGCTGCTCGACCGTCCCCAGTTCCTGGCCGCCGCCGACGCCGCCGGGCTGTGCGTGTTCGGGATCGAGTCGGCTCACGGGGGAGCCGCTTGAGCGGTGAGACGAGGGCCGGCGTCGTGGGCGTCGGGGCGCTCGGCCAGCACCACGCGAGGGTCTACGCCGAGCTGCCCGGCGTGCGCTTCGTCGGCGCCTACGACCGGCTGCCGGAGCGGGCGGTGGAGGTCGCGTCGCGCCACGGGGGCCGGGGCTTCGCCGACCTGGAGTCGCTGCTCGCCGAGGTGGACGTCGTCTCGGTGGCGGTCCCGACGGTCGACCATCACGCCGTCGCCGGCCGCGCGCTCGAGTCGGCGCACGTGCTGGTGGAGAAGCCGATCGCCGCGAGCCTGGCCGAGGCGGACGACCTGATCGCCCGCGCGGCGAGGCTGGGCCGGCTGCTCCAGGTCGGCCACATCGAGCGCTTCAACCCCGCGCTCGACATCCTGAAGGCGAACGTGTCGGTGCCCCGCTTCGTCGAGGTGCACCGCCTGAGCTCCTTCTCGCCGCGCAGCCTCGACATCGACGTCGTGCTGGACCTGATGATCCACGACCTCGACGTGGTGCTCTCGCTGGACGGTTCGGACCTGGCCCAGGTCGACGCAGTCGGCGTGCCCGTGCTGACGCCGAAAGTGGACATCGCGAATGCCCGGCTTCGCTTCTCCTCCGGTCTCGTCGCCAATCTGACGGCCAGCCGCGTATCGGCGGAAAAGACCCGCAAGTTCCGGGTATTCGCGCCCAGGACGTACATTTCATTGGACTTCGCGGCCCGAGAGGGGCAGATCTACCGTCTCGTCGGGGGAGCCAACCAGGCGCCCGACATACGAGTCGAAAGATCAGCGGCCCCCGAGGAGGAGCCGCTGAAGCGACAGCTGGCATCGTTCGTGGAGGCTGCTCGGACAGGGGGCAGGCCCCTGGTCAGCGGGGAAGACGGGCGGCGGGCGCTGGCCCTGGCCCAGCGGATACTGGAGGCGATCTCGAACCATAACCGACAGATCGGGCAGGACTTGAACCACGAGGGCTCGTGGTAGCAGGCGGGGAATTCACGACCTGTTGTGGTTTTCCGGCTGGTTTTTCCGGTCAGGGTCGTGGTACGTTCGTGAGTCCCCTTCGGGGCTGAACGGGGGAGGCCTGTGGAGCGCTTCAACCAGCGTCAGGGCTTCCTGGTCTCCGCCACGATTCACCTGATGATCCTGACGATGCTGTCCGCGCACAAACCCGCCGGACCGAAGCCCTTCGAGGCGGAGACGCTGCCGGAGGAGATTCGCAACGCCAGGAGGGTGATTCTGCCGCCGCCCGAGGTCCTGCGGCAGTTGTTGCCGAGGACGATGCAGCCGCCCCCGCCGCGGCCGGCGGGCCCACCCCGGGATGCTTCTCCGCCGCCGGAGCCTCAGGCGAAGGCCAAAGACCGCATCAGCATCGGCCCTCCGTCGGACGAGCGCGCCAAGGTCCTGGAGCTGCGCCGCGAGGACGACCTGACCAAGACGCCCAAGGGCCTGCCGAACGCCGTGCCGAGCGCGGCGCCCTCGGCCCCACCCAGGCCCGTCACGATCGACGGCGCCCGGCCGGCGGCGCCCGAGCGCCCCGGGACCGAGGGTCCGCTGCTGCCCCCGGGCACGGGACCGGACGCCACGGCCCGAGGAGAAGACGGCTCGCGCCTTCGCCCCGGCGACCCCGACCGCGGTCCCAGCATCGCCAGCACGCTGCGCGACCTCGAGCAGCGCTGGCAGCAGACCGGCCCCCGCGGCCTGCCCACCGGGACCGGGCAGCAGATGGGGCCGCTCTACTTCGACCCCGAAGGGGCTGACTTCACGGTCTGGGTCAACCACTTCAAGAACGAGGTCTACCGGAACTGGATCGTGCCGCAGGCGGCGATGCTGGGCTTCGGCGGTCACGTGGACATCGTCTTCACGGTGCACCGCGACGGCCGGCTGACCGGCCTCAAGATGCTGAAGTCGTCGGGCACCGCGTCGCTCGACAAGGCCGCGATGAACTCGCTTCTCGGCAGCCGCCTGCTGGCGCTGCCGCCGGACTACGGCCCTCCGAGCGTCACGATGCAGGTGACCTTCTTCTACAACGAGGGTCCGCAGGGGTCGTGAGCCGTCGCAACCTGCTGCGTCCGACCGTCGCGGCCGCCGCGGCGGTGCTGGGGCTGACCCTGCCCCTGGTGGCGAGTTGTCGCTCGGCGTCCGTCGCGCCGGCCGTGCTGCCTTCGCCGCCCGCGCTGCCCGCGCTCGTGGCCGACGCGCTGGTGCCGTCGCCCGCGATCCGGATCGGCGTGTCGACCGAGGCGCCGCGGGTCTCGCTCGGCGCCGACTCCGGCCTGATCGTCGACGGGGTCACGGCGAAAGGCGAGCGCGTGCGGGCGTCCGTGCAGCGCGCCACGTTCGTGGCCGCCGCGGCAGAGGGCGCCGCGGTGGCTCGGCTGGTGGAGACGGGGGCGGAACTCTCGTTCGCGACCGTCGTGCCCGAGAAGCGCGACGAAGGCGCCTTCGTCGACGCGACCCCCTATCGTGGCGTCTTCGAGGTTCGGGCGGCGTCCGCCAGCGCGCTGACGGTCGTCAACGTGCTGAACCTCGAGGACTACCTGCGCGGTGTCGTGCCGAACGAGCTTTCGCCGGCGGCGTTTCCCGAGCTGGAGGCGCTGAAGGCGCAAGCCGTCGCGGCGCGCACCTACGCGCTGCGGAACATGGGGCAGTTTCGCGCCCGCGGCTACGACCTGTGCGCGACGCCGTCCTGCCAGGTCTATCGCGGGCGCTCGACCGAGCACCCGCTGACCGACCAGGCGATCACCGAGACGGAGGGCGTCGCGATCTCTCACGCCGGCGGCCTGATCAACGCGCTCTACACCTCGACCTGCGGCGGCCACACGGAGGACGGCGGCAACATCTTCGACGGCGAGCCCGTGCCCTACCTGAAGGGAGTCGCCTGTGCCCCGGAGCGCGGCAGCTGGGGCCGCATCAAGACCCTGGCGCCGCGCTCGGCACTCGACAGCGAGGACCGCATCGGCCTCGACGTCGCCCTGCTGCAGGCGCTCGCGGTCGTCACGCGGCCGCAGCCGTTCGACGCCGCATGGCTGCGCGGCGCCGCGACCGAGGCCGACGTCCGGGGCTGGACGGAGCGCCTGCTGGCTGCGCTGCGGCGGCAGGGCTGCGAGAGCCGCGTGGACCCCCCCCTCGCGCGCCGCGCCTCGTTCTTCCAGCACCTCGTCGGCGTCGCCTGCTGGGAAGAGCGCGCGCGGCGGCTGCTGGGGCCGGGCGACACCGAGTACCTGGTGCAGGTCGAGGACGGTGCCTCGCTGCACTCGGGCGAGCGCGCGGCGGCCGCGATCCTGCTGCGCGAGGGCGTACTCGCCCCGTTCGCCGACAACACGCTGCGGCCGGGCAACGTGATCTCACGCGGCCAGGCCCTGCGGCTGATGGCGCGGCTGGCCCTGAAGATCGGCCCCCCCGGGCTGCAGGGGGCCGAGTTCCTCTCCTACGAGGGCGACCGCCTGCGCGTGCGCGTGGGCGAGACCGAGGAGGAGCACACGCTCGACCCGGCGCTGCGGCTCGTCCGCACGCTGGGCGACAACCGCGCGGCGGCCAGCGAGGTGAGCGTGGCTCCCTCGGACCAGCTGCGCTTCGTCGCGCGCGCGGGGCGCATCGTCTACCTCGAGGTCGAGCAGCCGACGCAAGGCGTGGCCTCGGACCGCGGCTCCCGCTACTCGTCCTGGGAGCTGCGGCTGACGCCGGAGCAGGTGGCGATCGGCGTCGGCCGCTACGGCAACGTCGGGCGCGTGCGCGACCTGATACCGCGCCGCATCGGCGTTTCGGGGCGCGTGGTCGACCTCTCCGTGCTGGGCAGCGACGGCGAGTTGCTGCTGTCGGGCCTGCGCGTGCGCTGGGGCCTCGGGCTGCGCGAGAACCTGTTCGTCGTCGATCGGGAGCTGGCGGCGGACGGCTCGGTGGCGCGCTTCGTGTTCACCGGCCGCGGCTGGGGCCACGGCGTGGGCCTCTGCCAGGTGGGCGCCTACGGCATGGCGCACGCCGGCGCGACCTACGCGCAGATCCTCGGGCACTACTACTCGAGCGTGCAACTCGGCCGCCGGCGCTGAGCCGTTTCTTTGACGGGGCGCCGGATCCTTCTGTAAGATCCAGTAGTTCAAGAAGATCCGCATGGCCAGCCCCCTCGCCAGGCGTCTCGAATCACTGACTGTCGACGGCGGACTCAAGGGAGCGCTCTCCGAGGTCCCGGTCGCCGACATCCTCCAGCACCTGCGGCTGACGGAGAGCACGGGCGTGCTCTCGCTGGTCCATGGAGGCGCGCGCAAGGCTCTCTACGTGCGCGCCGGCCGCGTCGTGTTCGCGAACAGCAACCTGCCCAACGACCGCCTCGGCGAGATCCTGCTGCGCGAGGGCAAGATCACGGTCGAGGAATACGAGGCCTCGATCAAGGCGATCTCCAAGGGCAAGCGCCAGGGCAAGGCGCTCGTCGAGGCGGGTGCCCTGTCTCCCAAGGACCTCTGGGAGGCGGTGCAGTTCCAGGTGCGGGAGATCGTGTACACGGTCTTCCAGTGGGACGACGGCGACTTCCACTTCGAGTTCTCCGACGCTCCGGAGAAGGAGCGGATCACGGTCGACCTCGACGTGGTGGACCTGATCCTGGCGGGCCTGCGCCGGGTCGACGCCAACGGCCCGATGCAGGCGCGCTACCCGGAGGGCCACCTGGTGCTCGAGCTCGCGCTGGGCGACCCGCCTGCCGCGCTCGAGCCGTACGAGGAGCACGTGCTGCAGCTCGTGGACGGCGAGCGCAGCGTGACCGAGATCTGCCGTGACAGCGAGATCGGCGACAACGAGACGCTCAAGCTGCTCTACGGGCTGATCAGCGTGGGCGCCGTGCGCGGCAAGGGGCGCAAGGTCGTGACGCTCGACCAGGACTTCGTGCCCGAGGACACGGTGCTGAGCGTGCTGTCGTCCTTCAATCAGATGTACGGGCAGGTCTTCAAGCACATGGTGCGCGAGGTCGGGCCGATCGCCGAGAACGTGCTCGAGAAGTACCTGGCCGGCCTGCGCGAGCAGCGCAAGGAGGTCTTCGGCGGCGTGAAGCTGCAGAAGGACGGCACCCTCGACGCGGCGGTCGTCGAGCGCAACCTCAACCGCTTCCCCGACGAGGAGCGGCGCTCGCGCCTGGTCGACGGGCTGAACGAGCTGCTCTATGCGGAGCTGTTCGCGGTGCGCCGCACGCTCGGCCCCGAGCACGAGGCGGCGCTCGTCAAGACGCTGCGCGAGCGCTAGCGCTCGCGATGACGCGGGAGCGGGCGCGCGGCGCGGCGCTGCTGCTCGGACTGCTTCTTCTGTGGACGGCTTGGCGGCTGCTGCGCCTGCCCTGATCGCGGTCGTCGGGCCCACCGCCTCGGGCAAGTCGGCCCTCGGCCTGCGTCTCGCGCGCGAGCACGCGGGCGAGATCGTCTCCTGCGACAGCCTGCAGGTCTACCGCGGCCTCGACATCGGCTCGGCCAAGCCGACCCTCGAGGAGCGCGGGCAGGCGCCGCACCACCTGCTGGACGTGGTCGAGCCCGACGCCGTCTTCTCGGCCGCCGACTACTCGCGGCTGGCGCGGCGGGCCATAGCCGGGATCACGGCACGCGGCCGGCTGCCCCTGGTCGTCGGAGGCAGCGGGCTCTATTTCCGGGCGCTCTTCCGCGGGCTCTTCCCGGGACCGTCGCGCGACGAGGCGCTGCGCGAGCGGCTCGAGGCAGTCGCCCGGCGGCTGGGCGACGCGGGCCTGCACCGCCTGCTCGCGCGCGCGGACCCGGAGGCCGCGGCGCGCATCGCGCCAGCCGACCGCGTCAGGATCGTGCGCGCGCTGGAGGTGTGGAAGGGCACCGGCCGCCCGCTCTCCGCGCACCTGCGCGAAAGCGCGGGCGAGCCGCTTCGCGGCTATCGCAGCTTCGTCGTCGGCCTCGACCCGGGGCGGGTCCGGCTGCGCGAGGCGGTCGAGGCGCGCGCGCGTGCGATGCTGGCGGCGGGGCTCGTCGACGAGGTGCGCGGCCTGCTCTCCCGCGGCGTGCCGCCCGCGGCGAGGCCGCTCGGCGCGATCGGCTACCGCGAGGCGATCGGCGTCGTGCGCGGCGAGGCGACAGCCGACGAGGCGCTGCGTGATATCGTCGCCGCGACGATGCGCTTCGCGAAGCGACAGATGACCTGGTTCCGCAAGGAGCCGAGCGTGACCTGGTTCGCGAGCGGGGAGCAGGCGGCCGTGGCGGTAGCCGGCTTCCTCGCCGCTGACCCGGAGCGGGCGTCGTGAGCCCGCGCTTCCGGCGAGCGATCGTGGTCGTCTGCGACGGGCTCGGGGTGGGGGAGGCGCACGACGCGGCCGACTTCGGGGACCAGGGCGCCGACACCCTGGGCCACGTGCTCGCCTCGCGCGAGGTGGCGATCCCGAACCTGACGGCGCTCGGCATCGGCAACCTGACGCCGAGCTTCACCCGCGCGCGCGAGGCGCACACGCTCGGCGCCTACGGCAAGATGGCCGAGACCAGCGCCGGCAAGGACACCGCGACGGGCCACTGGGAAATGATGGGCCTGGTGACGCCGAACGGGTTCCGCACCTTCCCGGGCGGGTTCCCGCCCGAGATCGTGCGCCCGTTCGAAGAGCGGATCGGCCGGCGGGTGCTGGGCAACAAGGCGGCTTCGGGCACCGAGATCCTGAAGGAGCTGGGCGAGGAGCACCTGCGCACCGGCTCGCCGATCCTGTACACGTCGGGCGACAGCGTCTTCCAGGTCGCGGCGCACGAGGAGCTGATCCCGGTCGAGGAGCTCTACCGGATCTGCCGCACCGGCTACGAGATCGCGTGCCTTCAGCACGGGGTGTGCCGCGTGATCGCGCGCCCGTTCGTCGGCAGGACCGCCGCGGAGTTCAAGCGCACGCCGAACCGGCGCGACTTCCCGGTGCCGCCGCACGGCGAGACCTTGCTCGACCGCCTGACGGCCGCGGGCTGGCCGGTCTTCGGCGTGGGCAAGATCGAGGACATCTTCACGGGCCGCGGCGTCAGCGGGGCGGTGCACACCAAGTCCGACTCGGACGGCGTCGACCAGACGCTGAAGGCGATGGCCGAGATCGAACGCGGGCTGATCTTCACGAACCTGGTGGACTTCGACACCCTGTTCGGCCACCGCAACGACGTGCCCGGCTACGCGCAGAACCTGGAGCTGGTGGATGCCCGGCTGGGCGAGGTCTTCGCGGCGCTGCGTGAGGACGACCTCTTCGTCCTGACCGCCGACCACGGCTGCGACCCCTCCGACGTGTCGACCGACCACACTCGCGAGAACGTCCCGCTCCTCGTTCGGGGCCCGAAGGTGCGGCCAGGGCTGGACCTCGGCCAGCGGGGGAGCTTCGCGGATCTGGGCCAGAGCCTGGCCGAGAACTTCGGCGTGGGCCCGCTCGGGCACGGCAGCTCGTTCCTGGCGCGTCTCTAACGGCCGTCGCTTCGCCTAAACCTTGACAAATCAGTCGGAAATGGGCAAAAATGCCCTCTTTGAGCGAGATCGGAACGGTGCTTCTCGTCGACGTCTCCAAGATCCCGCCCGAAGGCCTCGAGCTCCGCGAAGAGCTGGGCCCCGGGGCGCCGATGCTCCCCCCGGGAGAGGAGTTCTCCCTCGAGCCGGGCGGCAGCCTCGCCTGCCGCGTGGAGCTGGGGGACGAGGACACGGTCCACGTCAAGGGCCGGGTGGCGGCCCGCCTGGCGCTGACCTGCGGCCGCTGCCTGGAGCCGTTCAGCCTGGCCGTCGACCAGCCGCTCGACCTGTTCTGCCTGCCTCACCGGCCCGATCAGGAGGAAGAGGACGAGGTGGAGCTGACCGAGCGCGACATGGTGGTCGCCTATTACCGCGATCGCCAGGTCGATCTGGGCGAGCTGGTCCGCGAGCAGTTCTACCTGGCCGTTCCGATGAAGAGGCTCTGCGGCGAAGGCTGCAAGGGCCTGTGCCCGGGCTGCGGGGCCAACCGCAACCGCCAGTCGTGCGACTGCGTGCTCGAGCCCGCCGACAAGCAGCTCGCCTCGCTCGCGAGGCTGCTGAAGTGAGCCTCCCCTGACCTCGAGGGGCCGCCCGCCGAGCGGCGGCCGCCCGCCAAGGAGACCAAGACGATGCCGAATCCCAAGCGACGTCACTCGAAGGCCCGCACCGCCAGCCGGCGGGCGCACGACCACCTGAAGGCTCCGGGCCTCAGCACCTGCCCGAACTGCCACGAGCCGAAGCAGCCCCACCGCATCTGTCCGCATTGCGGCTACTACAAGGGCAAGCCGGCGATGGAGGTCGAAGAGGTCTAGCCGTGGCTCGCCACGGAGACCGATTCTGAGCGCGGCGGCCCCGGCGGCGCGCGTGGCGGTCGACGCCGTCGGCGGCGACCATGGCCCGCGTGTCGTCATCGAAGGGGCGGTGGCGGCCGCTCGCGAGCTGGGGGTGGAGGTCCAGCTGATCGGGCCCCGGGAGATCGTGGCCGAGGAGCTGCGGCGCGCGAGCGCAGACGGCCTTCCGATCACGCTCCACGACGCTCCGGAGGCGGTCGGCATGGGCGAGAAGCTCTCCCGGGCCACCCTCAAGAAGCGCTCGTCGATGCTGGTCGGCCTCGAACGCCTGCGCGACGGCCAGGCCGACGCCTTCTTCTCCGCCGGCAACACCGCCGCCTGCTGGACGATCGCGAAGCTGACGCTCGGGCTGCTGCCCGAGGTGGATCGCCCGGCGCTGGCGGCCGTGGTGCCGAACCGGATCGGGCACACCGTGCTGATCGACGTCGGCGCCAACGCGCATTGCAAGGCCCGCCATCTCGAGGAGTTCGCCGTGATGGGCAAGGTCTACGCGCGCGCGGTGCTGCACGTGCCGAACCCGCGCGTGGGCCTGATGAGCATGGGCGAGGAGGAGACCAAGGGCACGGAGCTGACGAAGGAGGTGTTCGAGGTGCTGAAGGGGAGCAGCCTCAACTTCGTCGGCAACGTCGAGGGGCACGACGTCTTCACGGGCAAGGTGGACGTGATCGTGATGGACGGCTACACCGGCAACGTGCTGCTGAAGGCGAGCGAGAGCCTGGCCGAGTCGATCCTGCACCTGATCCGCGAGGAGATCTCCGCCTCCACGCGCGCGAAGCTCGGCGCCTGGCTGTCGCGGCCGGCCTTCCGGCGCGTGCGCCAGCGGATCGACGCCTCCGAGTACGGCGGGGCGCCGCTGCTCGGCGTCCGAGGCTGCTGCGTGATCGGCCACGGCCGCTCGAGCGCCTACGCGATCAAGCACGGCGTGCGCGCGGCCGCCGAGTTCTTCACCAGCGGCGCCAACGCGCGCATCGAGGAGGAGCTGCGCTTGCTGATGGCGCGGCCCGAGCCCGCCGGCGTGACCACGGCATGAGCCTCGCGTTCCTGTTCCCGGGACAGGGCTCGCAAAGGGCGGGCATGGGCAAGGCCCTGTCCGAGGCCTTCTCCGAAAGCCGCGCGGCCTACGCCGCGGCCGACGAGGCGCTCGGCTCCCCGCTCTCGAAGCTGTGTTTCGAGGGCCCCGACGCCGAGCTGACGCTGACCGCCAACACGCAGCCGGCAATCCTGGCCACGAGCGTCGCGGCGCTGCGCGCGCTCGAGGCTCGCGGCGTGCGCCCGGACTTCGTCGCGGGCCACAGCCTCGGCGAGTACTCCGCGATGGTGGCGGCCGGCGTGCTGCGGCTGGAGGAGGCGGTGCTGGCGGTGCGCCGCCGCGGCAGCTACATGCAGGAGGCCGTCCCGGTGGGCGCCGGCGCGATGGCGGCCATCCTGGGGCTCGAGCTTCCGGAGATCGAGGAGGCCTGTCACGAGGCCGCCGCGGGCGAGGTCGTCGCCCCGGCGAACGTGAACTCGCCGGGCCAGGTGGTGATCGCGGGCCACGCGGCCGCGGTCCTGCGCGCCTCGGCGGCCTGCAAGGCCCGCGGCGCCAAGCGCGCGATGCCGCTGCCCGTGTCCGCGCCCTTCCACTGCGAGCTGATGCGGCCCGCGCAGGAGCGGATGCAGGCGGACCTGGCGGCGCTCGCGTTCGCCGACGCGGCGCGGCCGGTCGTGCGCAACGTGGACGCGCGCGAGGTGCGCCGGGCGGACGAGTGCCGCGACGGGCTGGTGCGCCAGGTCGCGGCGCCGGTGCTCTGGCAACAGTCGGTCGAGCGGCTGGCAGCGCTGGGCGTGACGACGTTCGTCGAGGTCGGCCCCGGCAGCGTGCTGAGCGGCCTCGTGCGCAAGATCTCGAAGCAGGCCCGGGTGCTGAACGTGGAGGACCCCGCGAGCCTCGACAAGACGCTGCAGGCGTTGGGAGGAGTCGCGTGAGCCTCGAGGGCAGGGTGGTGATGGTGACCGGGGCTTCGCGCGGCATCGGGCGCGAGATCGCCCGTGTGCTCGCGGCTCGCGGGGCCAAGGTGGTCGCGGCGGCGCGCGACGCGGGCCGGCTCGACGAGCTGGTGGCGGAGATCCAGGCCGCGGGCGGGCAGGCGAGCGCCGTGGCGCTCGACGTGGCGACGCGGCAGTCGGTCGACGCGGCCTTCGAGACCGCGCTCGAGGCCCACGGCCGGCTCGACGGCCTGGTGAACAACGCCGGCATCACGCGCGACACGCTGCTGTTGCGGATGAAGCTCGAGGACTGGGAGGCCGTGCTGGCGACCAACCTGACCGGCAGCTTCCTCTGCACGCAGGCGGCGCTCAAGCCGATGCTGAAGCAGCGCGCCGGTCGCATCGTCAACATCACGTCGGTGGTCGGCCTGACCGGCAACGCCGGCCAGGCGAACTACGCCGCGAGCAAGGCGGGCATCGTCGGCTTCACCAAATCGGTGGCCCGCGAGGTGGCCTCGCGCGGCATCACCGTGAACGCGGTGGCGCCCGGCTTCATCGAGACCGACATGACCGCGGCGATGACCGACAAGGCGCGCCAGGCGGTGATGCAGGCCGTGCCCCTCGGCCGCGTGGGGAAGGCGGGCGAGGTGGCCGCAGCGGTCGCCTTCCTGCTCTCGGACGACGCCGCCTACGTCACCGGCCAGGTGCTGGCGGTGGACGGCGGCTTCCATATGTAGAATGGGCAGCCCGCCCGAGGACGTGTTCTCTCAGTAGAAGGAAGGAGCCTCATGGAGCCTGTTGCCGATCGGGTCAAGAAGATCATCGTGGACCAGCTGGGTGTCGAGGAAGACCTGGTGACGCCCGAGGCGTCCTTCGTGGACGACCTGGGCGCGGACAGCCTGGACACCGTCGAGCTCGTGATGGCGCTCGAGGAGGAGTTCGGCATCGAGATCCCCGACGAGGACGCCGAGAAGATCACGCGCGTCAAGGAAGCCGTCGACTACATCGAGAAGCACGGGGCCAAGAAGTAGCCCGCGGCCGTGTCCTCCCGTAATCGCAGGGTCGTCGTCACCGGCGTGGGGCTCGTGTCCCCGCTCGCCATCGGCACGGAAGAGACCTGGCAGGCGATCCAGTCCGGGCGGTCCGGCGTCGGGCCGATCAGCCTGTTCGACGCCTCGGCGCACGCCGCGCGCATCGCCGCCGAGGTCGACCACTTCGATCCGCTGCGCTTCGTGGAGAAGAAGGAAGTCAAGAAGATGGACCGCTTCATCCAGTTCGCGGTCGCCGCGTCGGACTTCGCGGTGGCGGACGCGAAGCTGGAGCTCGGCGGCGAGGCGGCCGAGCGGACCGGCGTCTACATCGGCAGCGGCATCGGGGGCTTCGCCACGATCGAGCGCGAGCACGAGGCGCTGATGAAGGGCGGCCCGCGCCGGGTGAGCCCCTTCTTCATCCCCTCCGCGATCGTGAACCTGGCCTCCGGCTGGGTCTCGATCCGGACCGGCGCCAAGGGGCCGAACTCGGCGACCGCCACCGCCTGCACCAGCGGCGCGCACGCGCTGGGAGACTCCTTCAAGCTGATCCAGCGCGGCGACGCCGACGTGATGATCGCCGGGGGCAGCGAGGCCGCGATCACGCCGCTGGCGGTGGCCGGCTTCGCCTCCATGCGCGCGCTGTCGACCCGCAACGACGCGCCGGAGAAGGCCTCGCGGCCGTTCGACAGGGACCGCGACGGCTTCGTGATCGGGGAGGGCTCGGGCATCCTGGTGCTCGAGGAGCTCGAGCGCGCGCGCGCACGCGGAGCCCGCGTCTACTGCGAGCTCATCGGCTACGGCATGTCCGGCGACGCCTACCACATCACCGCCCCCTGCGAGGACGGCGACGGCGCCCGCCGCGTGATGCTGCGCACGCTGAAGGACGCTGGCGTCGCGCCGGAGGCCATCGACTACGTCAACTGCCACGGCACCTCGACGCCGCTCGGCGATCCCCAGGAGATCAAGGCGCTGAAGGCGGTCTTCGGGGACCACGCGCGCGCGCTCGCGATCAGCTCGACCAAGTCGATGACCGGGCACCTGCTCGGCGCGGCGGGCGGCCTGGAGGCCGGGCTGACGGCGCTCGCGATCCGCGACCAGGTGCTGCCGCCGACCATCAACGTCGAGAACCAGGACCCCGAATGCGACCTCGACGTGGTGCCGAACGCGGCGCGCAAGGCCCGCGTCCTGCACGCGATGTCGACCTCGTTCGGCTTCGGCGGCACCAACGGCGCGCTGCTGTTCCGCCGGCTCCCGGACTAGCTTCCCAGCCGACCGCCCGTTCGCGAGGAGCGGGCTTGCCGAAAACTGAATCGCCGTTCATAATTCGGGCGTCGCGTCCGCCGCGCCCGCGGCCCGGCTGGCGGGCGCCGGCCCCCGAAGACAAGCACTGATTCTGAGGCTTCGCCCATGAAGATCGTGGTTTGCGTCAAGCAGGTTCCCGACACCGAGACCCGCATCAAGCTGGCCCCCGGCGGCGCGTCGATCGTGGAGACCGACGTCAACTGGATCGTTTCGCCGTACGACGAGCTGGCGATCGAAGAGGCGCTGAAGCAGAAGGAAGCCAAGGGCGGCGGCGAGGTGGTGCTGATCGGCCTCGGGCCCGAGCGGGCGCAGAGCGCCCTGCGCAACGGCCTGGCGATGGGCGCGGACTCGGCGCTTCATCTGAAGGACCCGCTGTTCGACGCGACCGACACCCTGGGCGTCGCGAAGGCGCTGGCCGCCGCCGTCAGGTCGCTGGGCGCCGTCGACCTGGTGCTGACCGGGCAGCAGGGCGTCGGCGGGGACAACAGCCAGGTGCCGGGGCTGCTCGCGGAGCTGCTCGACCTGCCGCAGGTGACGGTGGCGGTCAAGCTGGAGCTGAGGGACGGCAAGGCGGTCGTCGAGCGCGAGATCGAGGGCGCCCACGAGACCTGGGAGGTCGAGCTGCCCGCGGTGATCTCGGCCCAGCGCGGGCTGAACGAGCCGCGCTACGCGAGCCTCAAGGGCATCATGGCCGCCAAGAAGAAGCCGCTCACCGCCAGGAGCGCGGCCGACCTCGGCCTGTCGGCGGCCGACCTCGCGCCGCGCACGAAGCTGGTGGCGCTCGAGCTGCCGCCGGCCCGCCCCGCGGTCCGGATGATCCAAGGGGACGCTGCGACGCAGGCGAAGGAGCTGGTGCGGCTGCTTCACGAAGAAGCGAAGGTCATCTAGGGCGTCGGGAGGAAGTCATGAGCGTGATCGTCACTTTCGCGGAGCAGCGGGACGGCCGGCTCAGGCGGGCGTCGCTCGAGACCCTCTCCGAGGCGCGGCGGCTGGCCGATGCGATGGGCGGCCGGGTCGAGACCCTGCTGGTCGGCAAAGCTGTCGCCGGGCTGGCGGACGAGCTCGGCCGCCACGGCGCCGACGTGGTCCACCTCGCCGACCAGGAGGCGCTCGCGGCGTACGCGACCGAGAGCTACGCGCGCGCCCTGGCCGCGCTGGTCGAGGAGCTGAAGCCTGCGGCGGTGCTGGTGCCCTTCACCGCGATGGGGAAGGACCTGGCCCCGCGCGCGGCGGCTCGCCTCGGGGTGGGCCTCGTCAGCGACGTCGTCGCTCTCGCGCTGAAGGACGGCCGGCTCGAAGCCCGGCGCGCGATGTACTCCGGGAAGGCGCTCGCCACGGTGCGCTGGGAGATCGGCGTGCCGTTCGCCACCCTGCGGCCGAACGTGTTCCCGCTGGGCGCCCCCGACGCGGCCCGCAAGGCGGAGCTCAAGCCCCGCAGCGTGGACGCGAAGGCGCGCGGTCGCGTCACGGCCGTGGAGGTGAAGGCCGCGGGCAAGATCGAGCTGACCGAGGCGCAGGTGATCGTCTCCGGCGGCCGCGGGCTCAAGGGGCCGGAGAACTTCCCGCTGGTCGAGAACCTGGCGGCGGCGATGGGAGCGGCTGTCGGCGCCTCGCGCGCCGTGGTCGACGCCGGCTGGGTGGACCACCAGTTCCAGGTCGGTCAGACCGGCAAGACCGTCTCGCCGCAGCTCTACGTCGCCTGCGGCATCAGCGGCGCCATCCAGCACCTGGCGGGCATGTCCTCCTCGAAGGTGATCGTCGCGATCAACAAGGACGCCGACGCGCCGATCTTCAAGGTCGCCAACTACGGGATCCTGGGCGACCTGTTCGAGGTGCTGCCGCAGCTGACCGAGGCCGCGAAGGCGCACTTCGCCCGCTAGGCCATTTGGCCCGCGCGCAGGGCGGCGCCAGACGTTAGGATCAGCGCCGCATGCTCCCGATCCTGCAGTCGATCCTGACCCTGGCCCTGCTGCTCGGGGCCTTCGGCTTCATGGCGACGCGCCTGCTGCGCCTGGCGGCGCTGGTGCGCGCCGGCGCGCCCGTCGCCGAAGCGCTGACGGGAAGGCCGGCGGAGCGCCTCGCGAAGGTCGTGCGCATGGTGTTCGGCCACGAGAAGGTCCTCGAGGACCCGTGGGCGGGCTTCATGCACGTGTTCTTCCTCTACGGCTTCATGACGCTCGGCATCGGGCACGTCGAGGTGGTGCTCGAGGGGCTGACGAGCTTCCTGCGCGCGTTCGGACGCTCGCCCTTCGGCTACGAGAGCGTGCTGCCGCCGGCGCTGCTGAAGCTCTACCACCTGAGCCAGGACGCGATGGCGTTCATGGTGGTGCTGATGGCGGGCATCGCGCTCGGGCGCCGCCTCTCGGGCCGCATCGGCCGCCTGATGCCGCGCTCGCAGGACGCCGAGCGCATCCTGTGGCTGATCGTCTGGCTGTACGTGACGTTCTTCCTGCTCCAGGGGTCGACGCTCGCCCTGCGCCGCTTGGCGACGGGGGACGCGTCCTTCGTCGCCTCCCAGCCGTTCACGTCGGTGCTGGCGTCGGCGCTCGCCGGGCTCTCGGTCTCCGGCAACGAGTGGCTGCGCGGCGGCTCCTTCTGGGCTCACGTCGGTGTCTTCCTCGGCTTCGCCTGCTACATCCCGATCAGCAAGCACATGCACCTGGTGTTCGCGGGGCCGAACATCTACTTCTTCCGCAGGCAGCGCTTCGGCCTGCCGCCGGCCGTGGACTTCGAGAACAGCGAGAAGTTCGGGATCGACCGGGTGCAGGAGCTGCCCTGGAAGACGCTGCTCGACACCTTCGCCTGCACCGAGTGCGGCCGCTGCAACGCCGCCTGTCCGGCGCACACCACGGGCAAGCCGCTGCTGCCGATGAAGGTGCTGCACGACGTCAAGCTCAACCTGCGCTACCGCAACGGCGAGGACCTGCTGGCGCTGCGCGACCGCTTCGGCAACGTGCGGCCCGACAAGCAGGGCGAGGCGGCCGCCTTCGAGCCGAGGACGCCGCTGGTGGCGAAGGCGGAGGTCGATCGCGAAGCACCGGGCGCCTTGCGTTCCGACGGTGCGTACACGGCCTTCGACGGCCAGGTGCACGTGGACGAGCTGTGGGCGTGCACGACCTGCGCCGCCTGCGTGCAGGTGTGTCCCGTGATGATCGACTCCGTGCCTGGGACGCTGATCGGCCTGCGCCAGTCGCTGGTGATGATGGAGTCCGAGTTCCCGCAGGAGGTCACCAGCGCCTTCAAGGGCATGGAGGTCAAGGGCAACCCGTGGGGCGTCGGCCAGGACCGGCGCGAGGAGTGGGCCGAGGAGCTGGAGGTACCGACCTTCGCGCAGATCGCGGAGCAGGAGCCCGGCCGCGAGGTCGAGTACCTGTTCTGGGTGGGCTGCGCCGGCGCCACCGACCCGCGCGCGCGCAAGACGCAGCGGGCGCTGGTCAAGATCCTGAAGGCGGCCAAGGTCGACTTCGCGATGCTCGGCTGCGAGGAGAAGTGCACCGGCGATCCCGCGCGGCGCATGGGCAACGAGTACCTCTTCAACCAGCTCGCCACCGAGAACATCGAGACGCTGAAGCAGTACAAGTTCAAGAAGATCTTCGCGAGCTGCCCGCACTGCTTCAACAGCCTGAAGAACGACTACAAGGAGCTGGGCGCCAACTACGCCGTCTTCCACCACACGGAGCTGATCGCAGAGCTGCTGAAGGACGGCCGCGTCCCGCTGAAGCCGGGAGCGGTCGAAGGCGGCGTGACCTTCCACGACCCGTGCTACCTGGGCCGCTACAACCAGGGCTACGAGCCGCCGCGCCAGATCCTGCAAGGCATCGGCGCGCCGGTCGCCGAGATGGAGCAGAGCCGCGAACGCGGCTATTGCTGCGGCGCGGGCGGCGGGCGCATCTTCATGGAGGAGACGCTCGGCAAGCGCGTCAACGTCGAACGCACGGAGCAGGCGCTGGCGACGGGAGCGAAGACGATCGCTGTCGGCTGTCCGTTCTGCATGACGATGCTGACGGACGGCACCAAGGCCAAGAACGTCGAGGAGACGGTGCAGGTCAAGGACCTGGCCGAGCTCGTGGCGGAGCGGCTCGCGCCTCAGGCCTGACGCGCGGCGCTGCGGCGAGTCTCCGCTCGTCGCTGCGGCCCACGGCGGGCCGCGAGCCGCTATGATCGATTCATGTCGCGTGATCTCGCGCTGCTCGTGCTTCGCCTCTCCGGTCTCGGCCTCGCGCTCCTGCACGGCTGGGGCAAGGTCGTGGCCCTCTCGAACGGCCAGGGCCGCCCGTTCATCGACGCCGTGGCGGCCATGGGCTTCCCGGCCCCCGGCCTGTTCGCCTGGGCCGCGGCGTTCGCCGAGTTCGGCTGCGGGCTGCTGGTCTTCCTCGGCCTGGGGACGCGGCTCGCTGCCGGCGCCGCGGCCTTCACGATGGCGGTCGCGGCGTTCGGCCGGCACAAGGCCCAGCTGCAGGCCGCGGCGGCGCTGGGCCTGCTTCCGGCCTCGGAAGAGTCGCTGAAGGGCTGGGGCAACCCGGAGCTGGCGCTCGTCTACCTGCTCGCGCTGCTGAGCCTGGCGCTGACAGGGGGCGGCCGCTTCGCGCTCGACGCGCGGCTCTCACGGCGTTAGGCGAGCCGGCGGGGCTCGGGCGACGGGGGATGAGCGGGCTGCGCGTCGGCTTCTACGACCACCCGGTGTTCCGCGAGCACGACTCGGGTTGGGGGCACCCCGAGCGGCCCGAGCGGGTCGACGCCGTCGCGCGCGGCGCCCTGGGCGGCGGGCTCTCCGGCCGCCTGCTCCCGCTGCGGCCACGGCCCGCGACGCGCGACGAGATCGTGCGCGTCCACCTGCCCGAGCACTACGAGCGCGTCTCGGCGACGCAGGGCAAGACGCACCGCTTCGATCCCGACACCCACGCGGGCCCGCACTCGTTCGAAGCCGCGGCGCTGGCGGCGGGGGCCGCGGTCGACGCGGTCGACAGGGTGCTCGATGGCGAGCTGGACCGGGCCTTCTGCGCGGTGCGCCCGCCCGGTCACCACGCCGAGGCGGGTCGCGCGATGGGCTTCTGCCTGTTCAACAACGTGGCCGTGGCCGCGGCGCACGCGCTCGCACGGGGCCTGGAGCGCGTGATGGTGATCGACTTCGACGTCCACCACGGCAACGGCACCCAGCGCATCTTCGAGTCGGACCCGCGCGTGCTCTACCTGTCCTCGCACGCCTACCCCTTCTACCCGGGCACCGGCGCGCTCGAGGAGACCGGCAGCGGCGAAGGAGAGGGGTTCACCGTCAACCTGCCGTTGCCCGGCGGCTGCGGCGACGCCGAGTACGCCGCGCTGTACGCTCGCCTAGTCGAGCCGATCGGCCGCGACTTCGACCCGGAGCTGCTGCTGGTGTCCGCGGGCTACGACTCGGGCCGGGGCGATCCGCTGGCGCCGATGGACGTGACGGAGCGGGGCTTCGCCGCGATCGCGGACACCTGCCTGGCGATCGCCGCGGGCGCGGCCGAGGGGCGCGTGGTGTTCGCGCTCGAGGGCGGCTACGACCTCGGCAACCTCGAGCGCGCGACCGGCCAGACGCTGCGGGCGATGCTCGACGATCCGCGGGCGCCGGTCGAAGGCGAGCCGCACCCGCGGATGAGCGCCCTGATCGAGGACTTCCGCGCCGCGCACGCGCGCTATTGGCGCATTCCCTAGCCCGAAGCGGGCCCGGCGGAGGCCGCGTGGTAACATCCACCGGAACTCCATGACTGACTACGACTTCCAAGAGATCGAGACCCGCTGGCAGAGGCACTGGGCGGACAGCGGCGCCTTCGAGGTGACCGAGGATCCAGCGCGGCCCAAGTACTACGTGCTGGAGATGCTGCCGTACCCCTCCGGCGACATCCACGTCGGCCACGTCCGCAACTACTGCATCACCGACGTGGTCGCCCGCTACAAGTGGATGCGCGGCTTCAACGTGCTCCACCCGATCGGCTGGGACGCGCTCGGCCTGCCGGCGGAGAACGCCGCGATCAAGCGCGGGGTGCACCCCGAGAAGTGGACGCGCGAGAACATCGCGGGCATGAAGCGCCAGCTCCAGCGGCTGGGCTTCAGCTACCCGTGGAGCCGCGAGCTCGCCACCTGCGACCCCGAGTACTACCGCTGGAACCAGTGGTTCTTCCTGCGCATGCTCGAGCAGGGCATCGCCTACCGCGCCAACTCGCCGGTCAACTGGTGCCCGTCGTGCCAGACCGTGCTGGCGAACGAGCAGGCCGAGGGCGGGCTGTGCTGGCGCTGCAAGAGCGCCGTGCTGCAGCGCGACATGGAACAGTGGTTCCTGCGCATCACCGCCTACCAGGACGAGCTGCTCGACGACATGCGCGAGCTCGCCCTGTGGCCCTCGCGCGTGCTGGTGCAGCAGGAGAACTGGATCGGGCGCTCGCAGGGCGCGGAGGTCGACTTCCCGGTCGAGGGCCAGCAGCCGATCCGGGTCTTCACCACGCGCGTCGACACCATCTGCGGGGCCACCTTCATGGTGCTGGCGCCCGAGCATCCGCGCGTGGAGGCGCTGCTCGCCGGCACGCCCGGCGAGGCGGCGGCCCGCGAGGCCGTGTTCCGGCTGCGCTCGCAGGACCGGCGCGCCCGGCTCGAGGGCCAGTTCGAGAAGGAAGGCGTCTTCAGCGGGCGCCATGCCACGAACCCGTTCACCGGCGAGCGCATCCCGATCTGGGTCGGCAACTTCGTGCTGATGGGCTACGGCACCGGCGCCATCATGGCCGTGCCGGCGCACGACCAGCGCGACTTCGAGTTCGCGCGCAAGTACGGGCTGCTGGTGCGCCCCGTGATCCGTCCGCAGGACGGCGCGTCGCTCGACGGCGCCACGATGGCCGAGGCGTACTCGGGCCCGGGCAGCGTGATGGGCTCGGGCGCCTTCGACGGCCTCGACTCGGAGACGGCCCTCCTGAGGATGGCCGAGCACGCGCGCGCGAAGGGCTTCGGCAGGCCGACGCTGACCTACCGGCTCAAGGACTGGCTGATCAGCCGGCAGCGCTATTGGGGCACGCCGATCCCGGTCGTCTACTGCGAGCGGGACGGCCTGCAGGGCGTGCCCGACGCGGAGCTGCCGGTGCTGCTGCCGAAGGACGCGCCCTTCACGGGCGAGGGCGGCAACCCGCTCGAGAAGGTGCCGGCGTTCGTCGAGGCGAAGTGCCCGAAGTGCGGGGGAGCCGCTCGCCGCGAGACGGACACGATGGACACCTTCGTCGACTCGTCCTGGTACTTCTACCGCTACGTCACGCCGCGCAAGGCCGACGGCGCCGTCGACCCGGAGAAGCTCCGCTACTGGTTCCCGATCGATCTCTACGTGGGCGGCATCGAGCACGCGATTCTGCACCTGGTCTACTCGCGCTTCTGGACCAAGGTGATGCGCGACCTCGGCCTGGTGAGTTTCAGCGAGCCCGTGACCCGGCTCTTCCCGCAGGGGATGGTGCACAAGGACGGCGAGGTGATGTCGAAGTCGAAGGGCAACACGATCGCCCCCGACGACGTGGTGGCCCGCTTCGGCGCCGACACGCTGCGCCTCTACATCCTGTCGGTGGCGCCGCCCGAGGACGCGCTCGAGTGGAGCGAGGAGCACATCGAGGGCGCGCACCGGCTGGTCCAGCGGGTCTGGCGCCTGGTCGACCGGCACGCGGCTGCGCTGGCGGCGCTGCCCGCCGGCGCCGCGCCGGGCGAGGGCTCGGCCGCGGCGGCCGCGCTGCGGCGCAAGACGCACCAGACCATCCAGAAGGTCACGGCCGACGTCGAGCGGATCCGGGTCAACACCGCGGTGGCGGCCTTCCACGAGCTGGTGAACGAGATCTACCGCGTCGAGGCGGAGGTTGCCTCCGGCCCGGGCCTGCCGGCCCTGCGCGAGGCGCTCGAGGTGCTGATCGCGCTGATGAACCCGTTCACCCCGCACCTGTGCGAGACGCTCCACGAGCGGCTCGGAGGTCGCGGCGGGCTCGTGCGGCAGGCCTGGCCCGTCGCCGACGAGGCGGCCGCGCGCGAGGACTCGGTCGAGCTGGCGGTGCAGGTGAACGGCAAGGTCCGCTCGCGCGTGGTGCTGCCGCGCGACGCGGGCGAGGACGCCGCCCGCGAGGCCGCGCTCGCCGACCCGAGGATCAGGGAGCAGATCGCCGGCAAGCTGGTCCTGAAGGCGGTGGTGGTGCCGGGCCGCCTCGTCAGCCTGGTGGTCAAGTGAGCCGCTCGCGGCGCGCGTTCCTGGCGGGGGGCGCCCGGCTCTCGGCCGCGGCCGTGGCGGCCTCGGCCGCGCAGGCCTGCGGCTACGCGCTGGTGGGAAGGGGCATCACCACCGATCCCACGATCCGACGCATCGGCGTGCCGCTCTTCGTCGACCGCACCGGACGGCCCGGGCTCGACCAGAAGATCACGGCCAAGGTGATCGAGGAGCTGCTGAAGCGCGGCCGCTTCGACGTGGTGCAGGAGTCGACCGGCGTCGACGCGCTGGTGGAGGGCGAGGTGTCGTCCTTCCAGTTCGTGCCGATCGGCTTCGCCGGCGAGCCGGGCCAGACGACGGCGACGCGCTACGCGATCGTGCTGAGCTCGAAGGTGACTTACTCCAAGACCGGCGTCGACGAGCCGCTGTGGGAGAACCCGTCCTTCCAGGCGCGCGAGGAGACCGACGTCGGCGACGCCGAGACCTTCTTCGATCGCGAGGACCAGGTGCTCGACCGCCTGATCGTCAGCTTCGCGCGCGGCCTGGTGGCGGCGATGCTCGAGGCGTTCTGAAGAAGAAGCCGCCCGCGGCCAGCCGGGGCGTCGTGCTGATCGCCGCCGGCAAGCGCGGCTTCGACTCTTTCCTGGCCGAGCAGGCGCTCGAGCAGGCGCTGCAGGCCGCCGTCGGCGACGAGCGCCAGGACGCGGTCCAGCTGATCCGGGGCGAGGAGTCGAGCTGGGCGCGCGTCCTCGACGCGGCCCGCTCGCGCTCGCTCTTCTCGCCGCGCCGGGCGGTCGTCGTGCGCGGGGCCGAGGGCCTCAAGGGGGAGGGCGAGGACGTCGGCGGCTACCTGGCCGATCCGAATCCCGACGCCACGCTGGTGCTGCTGGCCGCCAAGGTCGACAGGCGGCGCAGCGTCTGGAAACGCCTGTCGGACGGCGCCCAGCTCGTCAACGTCGAGCCCCCGCGCGGGGCCGAGCTGCGCGCGCGCGTCGCCGAGCTCGTGCGGGCCCGCAAGCTGCCGCTGACCGTGGAGGGGCAGCAGGAGCTCGTCGACCTCGTGGGGCAGGATCTGCGCCGGCTGGTGGGCGAGCTCGACAAGCTGGAGGCCTGGGGCTTCGGCGAGCGCTCGATCGGCCCCGACGAGGTGGCGCTGGTGCTGGGCCGGGGCATGGCGCGGCCCGTCTACGAGCTGGCCGACGCCTTCCAGGGCCGAGACACCGCGCGCACGCTGCGGCTGCTGGACGACCTCCTGGAGGGCGGCGAGGCGCCGCTGCGGATCCTGGCGGTGCTGCACCGCGCGCTGCGGCAGCTGCGGCTGGCCCGCGCGCTGAAGGCGACGCGGGCGTCGCCCGACGAGGTGGCGCGCGGCCTCGGTCTGCCGCCGAACATGGCGTTCAAGGCGAGCAGCCTGCTGAGCTGGGCCGGAGGCTGGAGCGATGCGAAGCTGCGCGCGGGGCTGCAGGCGCTCGACCGCGCGGACCGTCGCTGCAAGACCGGCGTCGACGGCCGCGTGGCGCTGGCGGCCGTGGCGGCCGAAGCCCTGGGAGGGCCGGCGGTCAGGCCCGCGAGCCGGTCGCGCTGACGTGCTTCGTCAGCCGGCTCTTGTAGCGGGCGGCGGCGTTGTCGTGGATGACGCCCTTCTTCGCGGCCTTGTCGATCTCGGCGATCGTCTCGGGCAGCAGCTTCTTCGCCTCCTCGGCGTTGCCGGCGGCGATCACCGTGCGAAGCTTCTTGACCTGGGTCTTCACCAGCGACAGGTTCTTGCGGTTGCGAGCCCGGCGCTTGAGGCTCTGCCTCTGGTGCTTCTGGGCGGATGCGTGATGAGCCAAAGAGTCTCCTCCGTAAGTCGCGACAAAAGAATAGTGTACGGGCATTGAGCGGCGAGGTCAAGGGCGGCGGCGCCGAGCGGGGGATGATGCGGGCGGCCGGGCTGATCTCCGGGCTGACCCTGGTCTCGCGGGTGCTCGGGCTCGTCCGCGAGCAGGTGTTCGCGGCCCTGCTCGGCGCCGGCATGCACGCCGACGCCTTCCAGATCGCCTTCCGCATCCCGAACCTGCTGCGGGACCTGTTCGCCGAAGGGGCCCTGTCCGCGGCCTTCGTCCCGACGTACGCCGCGGCGCTCGCGCGCGGGGGCCCAGAGGAGGCTCATCGGCTGGCCCGGCGGCTGGTCAGCGCGCTGGGCGTGCTGCTCGCGATCCTGGTGACTCTGGGAATCGCGTTCGCGGGCCCGATCGTCGAGCTGCTGGCCCCCGGCTACGGCGGCGTGGCGGGCAAGACCGAGCTGACGGTGATGCTCACGCGCGTGATGATGCCGTTCCTGCCGCTCGTGTCGCTGGCGGCGGTGGCGATGGGCATGCTGAACGCGCAGGAGCGCTTCGGCGCGCCCGCCCTGGCGCCGGCGATGTTCAACGTGGTGAGCGTGACGTGGGGCTTCGGTCTCTGGCTGCTCGGCTTCGACGCCCGCGCCGTGGTGGTCGGTTGGGCGATCGGCACGCTGCTCGGTGGCCTCGCCCAGCTGGTCGCGCAGCTGCCGTCGCTCCGGCGCGACGGGTTCCGCCTCGGCTGGGACTGGGCGCCCCGCGATCCCGGCCTGCTGCGCATCGCGGCGCTGATGGGGCCGGCGACCGTCGGCCTGGCCGCCGTCCAGATCAACATCTTCATCAGCTCGCGCTTCGCCTCGCACGAGCCGGGCGCCGTCTCCTGGCTGATGTACGCGTTCCGCGTGCTGTACCTGCCGATCGGCATCTTCGGCGTGGCGCTCGGCACCGTGGCGGCGGTGGGGCTCGCGCGCAGCGCCGCGGTCGACGACGGGGAGGGCATGCGCCGGACGCTGCGGCGCGCGCTGCGGATGCTGCTCTTCCTCAGCGTGCCGGCCACGGCCGGCCTCTGGGCCCTCGGCGTGCCGGTGGTGCGCCTGTTGTTCGAGCGCGGCCGCTTCGGCGCGCACGACACCGAGGGCACGGCGGCCGCGCTCGCGTACTACTCGACCGGCCTGGTGGCCTACACCGGCGTCAAGGTGCTGGCGCCGGCCTTCTACGCGCTCGGGCGCCCGCGCGTGCCGTTGCTCGGCAGCGCGCTGGCGGTGGCCACGAACCTGCTGGTGATCCTGGCGCTCCAGCCGCGCTTCGGGTTCCGCATGGTTGCGCTCGGGACCGCGCTGGGATCGCTGCTGAACGCGGCGCTGCTGGTGCTCGCCTTCGAGCGGCGCGTGGGCGGCCTGCGCCGCCAGGGGCTGCTGGCGGGGGCGCTGCGCATGTCCGCGGCGGCCGGCGCGATGGCCGCGGCCTGCCTGCTGCTGGCTCGCGCCCTCGAGTCCGCGGTCGGCTCGCAAGGCCTGCCGGCGCAGCTCGTCACCGGCCTCGTCCCGGTGGTCGTGGGCGTCGTCCTCTACGGCGTGTTCTCGCGCCTGCTGGGCGTGCCGGAGGTCGACGCGCTGCTGCAGCTCGTCCGGCGGCGCGGTTCGGCGCCGGCGTGAAGCCCAAGGGCCGCAAGCCCGCGGGGCGGCCGGCGATCGGGCAGGACTACCTCGACCACCTGCGGGTCGAGCGCGGGCTGGCGGAGAACACGCTGCTGGCCTACGCCGCGGATCTCGCCAAGCTCGAGTCGTTCGCCAGAGGGCGCGACCTGCTGGCGCTCGGCCAGCGCGACCTCGCCGACTTCATCGCCTGGCTGCGCGACAGCGGGCTCGGCGCCCGTTCGGCGGCCCGTGCGGTGCATGCGATCCGCGGGCTCTACAAGTTCGCGGTCCGGGAGAGCCGGCTCGAGATCGACCCGATGGAGAACCTGCGGGCGCCGCGCGCCTTCACGGCGCTGCCGCGCTACCTGACGCCCGCGCAGGTCGAGGCGTTGCTGGAAGCCCCCGACGTCACGACTCCGCTCGGCCTGCGCGATCGGGCCATGATCGAGGTGCTCTACGCAACCGGCCTGCGCGTCTCGGAGCTGACCGGCCTCAAGCGCTCGGACGTGGACCTGGAGCTCGGCATCGTCACCGCCTTCGGCAAGGGGCGCAAGGAGCGCCTGGTGCCCATCGGCAGCCAGGCCCGCGCCTGGGTCACGCGCTACCTGGAGGCGCGCGGCGAGGGCAGCCGCTCGGACTTCCTGTTCCTCAGCCGGCGCGGCGGACGGCTGTCGCGCATGGGCGTGTGGGGCATCGTGCGCCGCTGCGCGCTGAAGGCGGGCGTGCAGGACGTGCTGACGCCGCACGTGCTGCGGCACTCCTTCGCGACGCACCTGCTCGAACGCGGGGCCGACCTGCGCTCGCTCCAGGCGATGCTGGGCCACGCCGACATCTCGACGACGCAGATCTACACCCACGTCACCCGCGAGCGCCTGCGCAAGATCTACGACCAGTTCCATCCCCGCGCCTGATGGCGGGGAAACGGTTGGCGCCGCTCGCGCCCCAGTGATACGCTTTGGAGCTTTTCCAGGCGGCAGCACGCCGCCTGGCCCGGCCGCAAAGCACTCGTAGCAAGGAGCTTGTAGAGAACTCATGGGCATTCAGGGACGCCACCTGTTCACGTCGGAGTCGGTGACCGAAGGGCACCCCGACAAGATCGCAGACCAGATCTCGGACGCCGTGCTCGACACCCTCATCGCGCAGGATCCGATGAGCCGGGTGGCCTGCGAGACGCTGGTGACCACCGGCCTCGCGTTCATCGCGGGCGAGATCTCGACCAAGGCCTACGCCGACCTGCCGGCGATCGTGCGCGAGACGATCAAGGGCGTCGGCTACACGCGCGCCAAGTACGGCTTCGACTACGAGACCTGCGCCGTGATCTCGGCGATCCACGAGCAGTCGCCGGACATCGCGATGGGGGTCGATCCCGGCGGCGCCGGCGACCAGGGGCTGATGTTCGGCTTCGCCTGCCGCGAGAGCGCCGAGCTGATGCCGCTGCCGATCATGCTGGCGCACCGGCTGACGCAGCGCCTCGCCGAGGTGCGCAAGGACGACACCATCGACTACCTGCGCCCGGACGGCAAGAGCCAGGTGACGGTCGAGTACGACAGCGGCAAGCCGGTGCGCGTGGAGGCCGTCGTGATCTCCACCCAGCACTCGAGTCTGGTCAAGCTCGAGACGATCCGCGAGGACATCCTCGAGAAGGTGATCCAGCCGATCATCCCCGCCGGCATGCTGGACAAGAGCACCAAGATCTTCATCAACCCCACCGGCCGTTTCGTCGTCGGCGGGCCGCAGGGCGACGCGGGCCTCACCGGGCGCAAGATCATCGTCGACACCTACGGCGGCTACGGCCGCCACGGCGGCGGGGCCTTCTCGGGCAAGGACCCGACGAAGGTGGACCGCTCGGCCTGCTACATGGCGCGCCACATCGCGAAGAACGTGGTGGCGGCGGAGCTCGCCGAGCGCGTCGAGATCCAGGTCGCCTACGCGATCGGCGTCGCGGAGCCGGTCTCCGTCCGCGCCGACATGATGGGCACCGGCAAGGTCGCCGAGGAGAGCCTGGTGAAGGCGATCCGCGAGATCTTCCCGCTGACCCCGCGCGGCATCATCGAGTACCTCAACCTGCGCCGTCCGATCTACCAGAAGACGGCCGCCTACGGCCACTTCGGGCGCAGCGAGCCCGAGTTCACCTGGGAGAGCAGCGACAAGGCCGCGGCGCTGAAGGCGCTCGCGCGCTAGCGCAGGCGGTGGAGTGAGGGCCGCGGGCGGGCGCTCCGTCCTGAAGCGCCGCTTCGCGGCCTTCGTGTTTCTGGGCCTGCTGGCCGCCGCGGCCTTCGTCGCCAGCCGCGGGCCGCTGCCGGTCGCAGGCGAGGCGCCGGCCGACGGCTTCGTCCGCGTCCCCGGCGTCGTCCACGTCCACACCACCTTCTCCGACGGCGGAGGCCCGCCCGAGGAGGTCGTGCGCGCGGCGCGCACGGCGGGGCTGGCGTTCGTCGGCATCACCGACCACAACAACCTGGACGCCAAGCCGATCGAGGGCGTGCGCGAGGGCGTGCTGGTGCTCGTCGGCACCGAGGTCTCGACCACGGCGGGCCACGTGCTGGCGCTCGGCGTGATGCGAGATCCCGTCTACCGTTTCTCGGGCGACGTCGACGACGGCTTCGACGACGTGCGCGAGCTCGGCGGCTTCCCGTACGCCGCGCACCCGATCAACCCTCGCGCCGACTTCCTGTGGACCGCGTGGGAACAGCCGGGTCCGTGGGGGATCGAGCTCGTCAACGGCGACAGCCAGTGGCGCGAGGCCGGCTTCTTCACGCTGGCCCGCACCGCGGCCGCCTACGCGCTCAACGGGCGCTGGGCGCTCGCCCGCAGCCTCAGCTCGCCGGACGCCACGCTCGCGCGCTGGGACCGGCTGCTGAGGGAGCGCGACGTGCCCGCGATCACCGGCGCCGACGCCCACAGCCGCGTGCCGCTGTCGAAGCGAGTCGCGCCCCGCTTCCCGTCCTACGAGCTGCTCTTCGGCCTGGCCCGCAATCACGTGCTGCTGGAGCGCCCGCTCACGGGCCGCTTCGAGGACGACGCGCCGCGCGTCCTGGAGGCGCTGCGGCGCGGGCGCAACTACGTCGGCGTCGACGCGCTGGCGCCCGCGGACGGCTTCTCCTTCACGGCCGCGGCGCCCGGCGCGGCGCCGGCCGTGATGGGCGACACCGTGGCGCCCGTCGCGGGAATGCGGCTCCGCGCGGGCGGCCGGCTGCCGGCGGGCACGCGGCTGCGGCTGATGAAGGACGGCAGCGAGCTGGCGAGCGGGGACGCGGCGCTCGACGTTCCCGCGCCCGGCCCCGGCGTCTACCGCGTGGAGGCCCGCGTGCCGGGGTGGGAGGTGCCATTCATCCTGTCGAACCCGATCGTCGTGGCGGGCGCGGAGCAGGCGGCCGCGCGCCGCGTGAAGGCCGAGTGGCCCGCGCCGCCACCGCCCCCGACGCCCGTGCAGGTGCTCGACGACTTCGAGGGTGCTTCGGGCTTCGTGGCCGAGTTCGACTCGTCGTCGCGGATGGAGAAGGACGTGCTGGCGGCAGGCGAGGGCGAAGGCGGGTCGACGGCGGCCCGCCTGGCGTTCCGCCTGGGCGCGCCAGGGCCCGGCCGGCCGACCGTGTGGTGCGCTCTCGTCGAGCGCAAGCCGCGCGACCTGGCGGGACGCAAGGGCCTGATGTTCCGCGTGCGCGCCGACGGCGTGTATCGGATCTGGGTCCAGTTGCGCGACCGCAACCCGGCGTCCGCCGACGAGGGGCTCGAGCACTGGTTCGCCTCCGTCAAGACATCGACCGAGTGGCGCACCGTTACGGTGCCGTTCGCGAAGCTGCGCACGCTGAACGCGAAGAGCGACGGCCGGCTGGACCCCGACGGCGTCGAGTCGATCGTGCTGGTGCTCGACCACGCGGCCGTGCGCCCCGGCACCCAGGGCCGAATCTGGGTCGACGACCTGTCGGCCTACTAGGGGCTTGACCTCGAGCCAGGATCCAGAGTATCCTTCTATCCGGATATGCGGATGGACGAGGCGAGGGCGACGCCGGAGGGCCTGCTGGGCTTCATGGACAGCCTGGGCGACCCGGCGCGCCTGCGGCTGCTGCGGCTGCTCGAGCGCAACGAGCTCGGCGTCGCGGACCTCGTCGAGCTGATGCGGCTGCCGCAGTCGACGGTGAGCCGCCATCTGAAGATCCTGGTCGATCACGGCTGGCTGAAGGGAAGGGCCGAGGGAGCGAACCGGCTCTACCGCATGCCGCCGCCCGCGGACGGCGCCGCGCGCCGGCTGTGGTCGCTCGCCAAGGAGCAGACGGAGGGCTGGCTCACCGCGCGCGAGGACCGCCTGCGCCTGGAGCGCCTGCGTGCCGAGCGACCGGCGGGCGCGCTGGCGTTCTTCGCCGGGGCCGCGGCCCGCTGGGACAAGCTGCGCGGCGAGCTGTACGGCGCGGCGTTCACCGACGAGGCGCTGCTGTCGCTGCTGCCGGCGGAGTGGGTGGTGGCCGACCTGGCCTGCGGCAGCGGCCACGCCGCCGCGCGGCTGTCGCCCTGCGTGCGGCGGGTGATCGGCGTCGACCAGTCGGCGGCGATGCTGACGGCCGCGCGCAAGCGCACCGCGGGCCTCCCCAACGTCGAGCTGCGCCGGGGCGAGCTCGAGGCGCTGCCGCTCGACGACGCCTCCGTCGACGCGGCGCTGCTGCTGCTGGCGCTGACGTACGTCCCGGAGCCGCGCGGCGTGCTCGAGGAGCTCGCCCGCGTGCTGAAGCCGGGCGGCCGCGCGGTCGTGGTCGACCTGCTGCGGCACGACCGCGAGGACTTCCGTGAGCAGATGGGCCAGCTCCACCCGGGCTTCGAGCCCGAGCAGCTCGGCGAGCTGCTGGAGGAAGCGGGCCTCGGCGCCGTCTCGGCACGGGCGTTGGCGCCCGCGCCGCAGGCGAAAGGGCCCGCGCTGCTGCTGGCGGCGGGGGCTCGCGGCGAGCGAGCGAAGCAAACGACGGTCACAGGCGCCGCCCGGAGGCGGCGGCAGGAGGAAGTGGAACGATGACGACGACGCTGAACGCGCCTGCGATGCAGAAGAAGGGCGGGCTCGAGTTCTACGTGAAGGACCTCGGTCTCGCGGAGTGGGGCCGCAAGGAGATCCGGCTCGCGGAGCAGGAGATGCCCGGCCTGATGGCGGTGCGCGAGGAGTACCGCGGCAAGCAGCCGCTTGCGGGCCAGCGCATCACCGGCTCGCTCCACATGACGATCCAGACCGCCGTGCTGATCGAGACGCTGAAGGCGCTCGGCGCCGACGTGCGCTGGGCCTCGTGCAACATCTTCTCGACGCAGGACCACGCGGCCGCGGCCGTGGTGGCTGGCCCCAGCGGCAGCGCCGACGCCCCGAAGGGCGTGCCGGTCTTCGCCTTCAAGGGCGAGACGCTCGAGGAGTACTGGGCCTTCACGGAGCGCGCGCTCGACTTCGGCAACGGCCTCGGGCCCACGCAGATCGTCGACGACGGCGGCGACGCGACGCTGCTGATCCACAAGGGCGTCGAGTTCGAGAAGGCCGGCAGCGTGCCGGCGCCCGGGACCGCGGACAGCGAGGAGTTCGCGATCGTGCTGCGCCTGCTCGGAAAGCTGCACAAGGAGCAGCCCGGGCGCTTCACCAAGGTGGCGGCCGCCTGCCACGGCGTCTCCGAGGAGACCACGACCGGCGTGCACCGCCTGTACGACATGCAGAAGGCGGGCACCCTGCTGTTCCCGGCGATCAACGTCAACGACAGCGTCACCAAGAGCAAGTTCGACAACCTGTACGGCTGCCGCCACAGCCTGATCGACGGCATCTTCCGCGCGAGCGACGTGATGCTCTCCGGCAAGGTCGCCGTGGTGCTCGGTTACGGCGACGTGGGCAAGGGCTGCGCCCAGTCGCTGCGCGGCCAGGGCGCCCGCGTGATCGTCACCGAGATCGACCCGATCTGCGCCCTGCAGGCGGCGATGGAGGGCTACCAGGTCCTCACGCTCGAGGACGTGGTCGAGACCGCCGACATCTTCATCAGCGCCACCGGGAACTGCGACATCGTCACCGTCGAGCACATGGCGCGCATGAAGGACAAGGCGATCATCGGCAACATCGGCCACTTCGACAACGAGATCGACATGGACGGCCTGAAGAAGCTGCCCGGCGTCACGCGCACCAACATCAAGCCCCAGTACGACATGTTCACGTTCCCCGACGGCCACTCCGTGCTCGTGCTGGCCGAGGGCCGGTTGCTGAACCTCGGCTGCGCCACCGGGCACCCGAGCTTCGTGATGTCGAACAGCTTCACGAACCAGGTGATCGCCCAGGTCGAGCTGGCCGAGAACGCCGCGACCTACGGCCGGCAGGTCTACGTGCTGCCGAAGCGCCTCGACGAGAAGGTGGCGCGGCTGCACCTCGCGAAGCTCGGCGTGAAGCTGACGGCGCTGAGCGAGAAGCAGGCGAGCTACATCGGCGTCAAGCCCGAGGGGCCGTACAAGCCCGATCACTACCGCTACTAGCGGAGTCCGAGCCGTCTCAGGCGGCGGCCGGGGGGGAAGCAGGCCCCTCCGGCCGTTCGCTCGTCTGAGCGGTGCGCGCTTGTGTTCGGACGGCTCGTCGTCGCAAGATTGGTGCTTCCCACGCCGCACGAAGGAGGCCCCGTGATCCACGAGAACATCCTCGGCACCATCGGCAACACGCCGGTCGTCCGCATCAACCAGCTCGCGCCCGAGCACGCGACGATCTACGTCAAGTGCGAGGCCTTCAACCCGATGAGCTCGGTGAAGGACCGCCTCGCGATCGCGCTGATCGAGGACGCGGAGCGGCGCGGCGTGCTGAAGCCGGGCATGACCGTGGTCGAGCCGACCTCGGGCAACACGGGCATCGCTCTCGCCATGGTGTGCGCGGTCAAGGGCTACCCGTTCGTCGCCGTGATGGCCGACAGCTTCAGCGTCGAGCGGCGCAAGCTGATGAAGGCCCTGGGCGCGAAGGTGGTGCTGACGCCGGCGGCCGAGCGCGGCAGCGGCATGGTCAAGAAGACGCGCGAGCTGGCGCAGCAGAAGGGCTGGTTCATGCCCGACCAGTTCGAGAACCCGGCCAACCCTGATTATCACCGCAACACCACGGGTCCGGAGATCCTGCGCGACTTCGCGGGCCGGCGCCTCGACTACTTCGTGAGCGGCGTGGGCACCGGCGGCACCATCACCGGCGCCGGCGAGATGCTGAAGAAGGCGCGGCCCGACCTGAAGATCGTCTACACCGAGCCTGCGGGGGCTCCGATCGTGTCGAAGGGGGAGTGGCAGCCGCACAAGATCCAGGGCTGGGTCCCCGACTTCGTGCCTGGCGTCCTCAACCGCGAGATCTACGACGAATGCGTGCTGGTGACCGACGTCGAGGCGCGCGACGCCGCGCGGGAGCTGGCGCAGCGCGAGGGCATCTTCTGCGGCGTCTCGGCAGGCGGCACCTTCGCGGCGGCGCGCAAGGTGGCGGAGAAGGCGGCGGCGGGGTCCGTGCTGCTCGCCATGCTTCCGGACACCGGCGAGCGCTACCTCTCGACCTTCCTCTTCGAGGGAATCAGCGACGAGTCCGACGCCGTCTAGCGGACGCCCGCGCTTCGACCGGCGCAGCCGCTCGCTGCTGACGCGCCGCGACCTCGGCCGCTTCGAGGGCGCGACGCTGTTCGCCCGGCTGGCCCGGGCCTGCTGCGAGGCGGAGTGCCTTCCGCGCAAGGAGCTGTTCGAGTCGTGGGAGGTGGCGCGGCGCGTGCGGCGCCGGATCCGCGGCCGCCGTGTCGTCGAGCTGGCGGCCGGGCACGGCCTGGTCGCGCACCTGCTGCTGCTGCTCGACGACAGCAGCGAGGCGGCGCTGGCCGTCGACAGCAAGGACGTGGCGAGCGCGTCGAGGCTCGCCCGTGCCCTGTGCTCGGCCTGGCCGCGGCTGGCAGGCCGCGTCGAGCGCCGCGCGCAGGATCTCGCCACGGTCGAGCTCCGCGCCGGCGACCTGCTGGTCTCGATCCATGCCTGCGGGGCGCTCTCCGACGTCGTGCTCTCGCGCGCGATCGACGCGCGCGCTCACCTCGCGCTGCTGCCCTGCTGCCACGACGCGCGGAGCTGCGACGACGGCGGCCTGCTGGGCTTCCTGCCGCTGCCGCTGGCGGTCGACGCGACCCGCGTGGCGCGGCTGCGGGCCGCCCGCTACGAGGTCGTCACGCAGACGATCCCCGCGGAGATCACGCCGCACAACCGGCTGATCCTCGGCTCGCCGAGCCCCTGAAGCGCGCTCGGCCGGCTCAGGTCTCGAGCGTGAGCAGCAGGTAGAGGCCGCCGACCGCGAACAGCAGGTTGGGCGACCAGGCCGCCAGCAACGCGGGCAGCAGCGCGTTGTTGCCGAGCGCCTCGAAGATGCCGATGCAGCCCCAGTAGACGATCGCGATCAGGATGCTGATGCCGATCCCGTAGAGCGCGCCCTTGCGCCCGACCACGAAGGCGAACGGCACGCCGATCAGCGTCATCACCAGGCACACCACCGGGAAGGCCAGCTTGTGCTCGAGCTGGACGCGCAGGCGGGTGGTGTCGAGGCCGCGCGCCTCGAGCCAGGCGATGTGGGCGCGCAGCTCCTCGTAGCGCATCGTCTCGGCCTCGGGGGTCTCCTGCATGAAGTAGCTGGCCGGCTCGATCTCTCGCGTGCGCGCCGCGTCGAAGGCCTTGAAGGCTCCGCGGGGGCCGAAGCTGCGGCGCCAGCCGCGCTCGAGCTCGTAGAAGCCGGCCACCTTCTCGCCGTCCTCGCCGAGCGGCGTCCAGGTCGCGCGCCGGGTGAAGATGCGGTCGCGCAGCTCCCAGCGCCTGGTGTCGAGGTCGAAGACGGAGAGTCCGTAGAGCGCCGCGCCGCGCAGGCTCTTGCCCTGGCCTGGCGAGAGGTACTCGTAGTTGTAGACGCGCTGGTCGCCGCCCAGGATCCAGCGCCGCTCGTTGAGGCTCGACGACTGCGGCGGCCGGCCCCTGATCTCGTTGAAGTCGCGCTCGGCGACCTTGTTCGTGTAGGGAAGCAGGGACTCGCCGGCCGCGAACAGCATGGCGCTCTGCAGCGCCCCCAGCAGCGCCACCGGCAGGATCGTGCGGTAGAGGCTGATGCCGCCCGCCTTGATCGCGGTCACCTCGTTGCGGCGGGTGAGGATGCCGAAGGTGACGAGCGGCGCCACCAGCGAGACCACCGGCAGCACTAGGTAGACGATCGCCGGCGCGTAGTAGACGTAGTAGTGCGCCACCACGACGCCCTTGACCCGGTTCTGCTGGATGTCGTCGAACAGGTCCATGAAGTGCGCCAGCATGAAGATCGAGTAGAAGGCCAGCAGCACCAGCAGGAAGTGGCCGACGTAGGCCTTTGCGACGTAGCGGTCGAGGATGCCGGGCGTCGGCAGCCGCAGCCGGGGCAGGCGCAGCACCACGACCGGCCGGCCGCCGGGGCCCACGCGGCGGCGCCGCGCCTGCGCTGCCGACTGGACCGGCTGCGTGCGCCAGCGCGGCAGCCAGCCCAGGTAGTTCGCAGGGTCGAGCGGGTCGAAGGCGGCCTGGCGCAGGTTCAGCGCCAGCAGCGCGATGCCGACCACACCCAGCACCAGGTTCGCCGCCCACATCGACAGGAACGGCGGCATCAGCCCGGTGTCGCCAGCCTGCTCGCCCAGGCGTATGAAGACGTAGTAGACGAAGATCACGGCGATCGAGAGGCCGAAGGCTGCCGAGCGGGCCTCCTTGCGGCTGCCGAGCGAGAGCCCCATGCCGAGGAGCCCGAACACGAAGCAGGCGCCCGCGATCGCGAACTTCTTGTGCAGCTCGACCTCGAAGGGCGCCGTCTCCTTGCGCGTCTTGCCCTCGGCGAGCAGCCCCCGGATCTTGGCGAGCAGGTCGGGAATCGACATCTCGCGGTCGCCCTTGGCCACCGGCAGGCGCGGGAAGATCGCGCGGAAGTCGATCGGCGTGTCGAGCGCCTCGAAGCGCTCCTCCTGGTAGCTGGCGGGGTCGTTGGCGTCGAAAGTGTGGCGCGAGCCCTGGCGCAGCCGCAGCTCGACGCGCTCCCGCTCGCGATCGATCGCGAGCCGCCCGCTCTTCGCTACAATGACGCGAGGGCGTTGCGGGTCGGTCGCGTCGTGGATGAAGACGTTCGACCACACGCCCGTCTCCGCCGGGATGTCCGAGACGTAGAGGACCATCCCCGGCACGAGGTCGTCCGTGAACACGCGAGGCCGGACCCCGGTGCGGGCCTTGCTCACGACGAGCGAGTAGAAGACCTCCCGGAAGGCCTGGTTCGCCGCGGGCAGCGACACCGCCAGGATGTAGAACGTGAGACCGCCGGTGAGCGTGGAGAGCAGCAGGACGGGCCGCAGCAGCTGGCCGGCGCTGACGCCGGAGGCGCGCAGCGCGACGATCTCGCTGTCCGAGGCCAGCCGTCCGAAGGCCAGCAGCACGCCCAGCAGGAAGGCCATCGGGATGGTGGTGGCCAGGATGCTCGGCAGCAGGTTGCCGAAGATGCGCAGGATCGTCGCCAGGTCGGCGCCGCGCGAGATCAGGATGCTGGTGAGCTGCGTGATGTGGTTCAGCAGCAGGATGAACGTGAACAGCAGCAGGCCGAGCCCGGTCGGAGGCAGGATCTCCGCCGCGACGTAGCGATCGATGATGGTGGGGCGGAGGGCGAGCCGGGACACGAGCACTCGTCGGGCATCGTAGCACGCGCCCCCGAACGGGCTCAGGAGGGCCGATCATGACCAGCGCGCGAGTCGCCTTCCTCTGGCACATGCAGCAGCCGAGCAGCGAGGATCCGCTGGAGGGCACGCTCAGCCTGCCCTGGGTCAGGCTCCACGCCCTGAAGGACTACCTCGGGATGCCGGCCCTCGTGGAGCGGACCGACGGCATGCGCGCCACCTTCGCCCTGGCGCCGATGCTGCTGGACCAGCTCGAGCGTTACGCGCGCGGCGAGACGCTGGAGCCGTTGCAGCGCCTGGCCCGGGCACCGGCCGAGTCGCTCGGCGAGCACGACCGCGTGGCCGTGCTGCGCGGCCTGCCGGTGGGCGCCCGGGCGCTGCTCTCGCGTTTCCCGCGGCTCGCCGAGCTGCTCGAGGCCCGCGGCCCGGCCAGCGACGAAAGAGGGCTGCGCGAGGCCGCGCGGCGCTTCTCGGTCGAGGACCTGCGCGACCTGCAGCTGCTCGCGACGCTCGCCTGGTTCGACCTCGACTGGCTGGTCGGCGATCCCGAGCTGCGGCGGCTCACCGGCAAGGGCCGCGGTTTCGACGAGAGCGACAAGGCGAGCCTGGCTGCCCGCGAGGCGGCCCTGCTGGGCGAGGTGCTGGCGGGCTACCGCCGCGTGGCCGCCACCGGGCGTGTGGAGCTGTGCACGTCGCCTTACGACCACCCGATCCTGCCGCTGCTCTGCGACTCGGCATCCCATCACGAGGCCCGGCCGGGCACGCCGTTGCCGCGCCGCTTCCAGCACCCCGAGGACGCCCACGATCAGATCCGGCGCGCGATCGAGCGGCACGCCGAGGTCTTCGGCGAGCCGCCGCGGGGGCTGTGGCCTCCCGAGGCCGCGATCTCGGAAGCCGCGCTCGTCGAGATGGCGCGCTGCGGCATCGGCTGGACCGCCTCGGACGAGAGCGTCCTCGAGCGCACCGTGGGCCGCCCGCTGCACCGCGACAGCCGGGGCGGCGTGCGTCCGCCCGAGCTGCTCTACCGGCCCTGGCTGCGCCGAACCGAGGCCGGCGACGTGCGCGTGCTCTTCCGCGACCGTGCGCTCTCGGACCTGATCGGCTTCTCCTACTCGGCGTTCGACCCGGAGCGGGCGGCGCACGACCTGCTCGACCGCTGCCGGCGGAGCGTCGAGCTGTGGGCCGAGCACGCCCTGCCCGGCGAGCCGGTCGTCGGCATCATGCTGGACGGCGAGAACGCCTGGGAGCACTTCCGCGACGGCGGCCGCGACTTCCTGAAGCTGGTCTACGAGGGCCTGGTCTCCGATCCCGGGTTGCGGCCGGTGACGGTGGGGGAGGCCGTGAGCGGGACGCAGCCGGCCGAGCTGCCGCGCGTCTTCGCGGGAAGCTGGGTGAACGCGGAGCTGTCGACCTGGGTCGCCCACGCCGACCACCGTCGCGCCTGGGGCCTGCTCGGCGAGTGCCGTGACGCGCTCTCGGCGGGACAGCACGCGCTGGCCGCCGATGCGCGCGAGCGAGCGTGGCGCATCTTCCGCGCCGCCTGCGGCAGCGACTGGTTCTGGTGGTACGCGGAACGCGAGACGTCGGAGGACGAGGGCGAGTTCGACCGCCTGTTCCGCCGCCATTTGCAGGCCATCTACCGCCTGCTGGGGCAGGAGCCCCCCGAGGCGCTGCTGGGGACGCTCGTCACCGCGCGCTGCCTGCCGGAGCGGCACTGCCGGCCCACCGGCCAGATCGTGCCCGTGCTCGACGGGCGCCTGACCTGGCCCGACGAGTGGCTCGCCGCCGGCGTCTACCGCGCGCCGGCCTCGGCGTCGGGCGGTCCCGCCAGGATCACGGCCCTGCGCTTCGGCGTGGGGGAGGAGCACCTGCACCTGCTGCTCGAGGCGAGCCGGCCCGCGCGCGAGCTGCTCGGCGAGCACGAGGTGCTGGTCTCGCTGCCGGGACCGACCGCTCTGCGCTATCGTGTGCGAACCGCCGAGGGCCCGCCGCTGCGCGAGGAGCGCACGGCGCTCGGCTGGGTCGGGCTGCCGAGCGGAGCGCGGGCGGTGGCGGACGCGCTGCTGGAGATCGGGATTCCGCTCTCCGAGCTGCGTCCCGGCCCGGCCCAGGACGTCGAGCTGCGCGTGCTGCTGCTGAGGCGCGGGGTCGAGGTCGAGCGGCATCCGGATGCGGCGGCGATTCGACTGGATCTGATGGAGGTCGCGCGTGAATGACATCCTCTCGGTCCTCAAGGAGAACCGGGTCTTCGAGCCGCCCGCGGGCTTCGCGGAGCGGGCCCACGTCAAGAGCCTCGACGAGTACAAGGCTCTCTATCGCCGCAGCGTCGAGGACCCCGAGGGCTTCTGGGCCGAGCAGGCGCAGTCGCTGAAATGGCAGAAGCCGTTCGCGAAGGTGCTCGAGTGGGACACGCCGATCGCGAGGTGGTTCGTGGGCGGCCAGCTCAACATCTCCGAGAACTGCCTCGACCGCCACGTCGCGAGCTGGCGCAAGAACAAGGCGGCGCTCGTCTGGGAGGGCGAGCCGGGCGACACCCGCACGCTGACATACCAGGAGCTGCTGAACGAGGTCTGCCGCTTCGCGAACGCGCTCCGGGGCCTCGGCGTCGCCAAGGGCGACCGCGTCGGCATCTACATGCCGCTGATCCCGGAGGCGGCGATCGCGATGCTGGCCTGCGCCCGCATCGGCGCCACCCACAGCGTCGTCTTCGGCGGCTTCTCGGCCGAGGCGCTGCGCGACCGCATGCACGACGCGCAGGCGCGCGTGGTGGTGACGGCGGACGGCGGCTGGCGCCGCGGCAACGTGGTGCCGTTGAAGGCGAGCGTCGACGGCGCGATCGAGGGCGCGTCCAGCGTCAAGCACGTCGTGGTGGTGAAGCGCGTCGGCCAGGACGTCACCATGCACGGCGGGCGCGACCACTGGTGGCACGAGCTGATGGAGGCAGCCTCCACCTGGTGCCCGCCCGAGCCGCTCGACTCCGAGCACCCGCTCTTCATCCTGTACACGAGCGGCACCACCGGCAAGCCGAAGGGCGTCGTCCACACCACCGCGGGCTACCTGCTGCAGACGACGCTCACCTCGCGCCTCGTCTTCGACCTGAAGGACGAGGACACCTACTGGTGCACCGCGGACGTCGGCTGGGTCACCGGCCACAGCTACATCGTCTACGGCCCGCTCGCGAACGGCGCGACCTCGGTGATGTACGAGGGCGCGCCGAACTACCCCGAGCCCGACCGCTTCTGGAAGATGATCGACCGCCACAAGATCAACGTCTTCTACACGGCGCCCACGGCGATCCGCGCGTTCATCCGCTGGGGCGAGCAGTGGCCGCGCAGGCACGACCTGCGCAGCCTGAGGCTGCTGGGCACGGTGGGGGAGCCGATCAACCCGGAGGCCTGGATGTGGTACCACACGGTGATCGGCGGCGAGCGCTGCCCGATCGTCGACACCTGGTGGCAGACGGAGACGGGCGCGATCATGATCACGCCGCTGCCGGGCGCGATACCGACCAAGCCCGGCTCCGGCACCCTGCCGTTCTTCGGCGTCGTCCCCGAGATCGTCGACAAGGACGGCAAGCCGGCGGCCTCCGGCGCCGGCGGCTTCCTGGTGATCAAGCAGCCCTGGCCCTCGATGCTGCGCACGATCCACGGCGACCCCGAGCGCTACGTCTCGCAGTACTGGACCCGCTTCCCGGGCAGCTATTTCACCGGCGACGGCGCGCGCTGCGACGCCGACGGCTACTACTGGATCATGGGTCGCGTGGACGACGTGATCAACGTCGCGGGCCACCGCCTCGGCACGATGGAGGTCGAGAGCGCGCTGGTGTCGCACCCGAAGGTGGCCGAGGCGGCCGTCGTCGGCCGGCCCGACGAGCTGAAGGGCCAGGCGCTGTGCGCGTTCGTGACGGTGGCGGCCGGCGTCGTGCCGGGCGAGGCGCTGCGCCAGGAGCTGCGCGAGCACGTCGTGCGCGAGATCGGCGCCATCGCGCGGCCCGACGACATCCGCTTCGCCGACGCGCTGCCGAAGACGCGCAGCGGCAAGATCATGCGGCGGCTGCTGCGCGACATCGCCGCCGGCCAGGCGACGCTCGGCGACACCACGACCCTCGAGGACTACTCCGTCCTCGCCAAGCTGCGCTCGCACGAGGAGTAGCGCGCTGGAACAGGCCACCGCCTACGCGCCGGGGTCCGCCTCGAACCTGGGCCCCGGCTTCGACTGCCTCGGCGTCGCCTTCACCGGCAAGGGCGACCGCGTCAGCGCGCGGCTGCGGCCGGCCGGCGACGGCGGGCCGCAGGTGAAGATCGCCTTCGTCTCGGACCCGCGAATCCCGAAGGACCCGAGCTACAACACCGCGGCGATCGCGGCGCTCGCCGTGCTGCGGCTTGCCGCGCAACGCGGGCTGGCCGGCGAGCTGGCGATCGAGCTCTCGATCGAGAAGGGACTGCCGCTCGCCGGCGGCATGGGCGGCAGCGCCGCGTCGGCCGTGGCCGGCGCCGTCGCCGCCAACGCGCTGCTCGAGGGCTCGGGCCTGCCGCAGGACGCGCTGATGCAGGCGGCGCTCGAGGCTGAGGCGGTGGTGGCCGGGCGTCATCTCGACAACGTGGCTCCGTCGCTGCTCGGCGGCGCGGTGCTGGTCGTGGGCGTCGATCCGCCGCGCGTCACGCGGCTGCAGGTGGCCGAGGCCGTCGGCCTGGTGCTGGTGACACCGGCCTACAGCGTCGCCACCGCGAAGGCGCGGGCGATCCTGCCTGCCTCGGTCTCGCGCAGCGATGCCGTCGCGCAGGCGGGCCACCTCGGCCGGCTGCTGCTCGGCCTCGAGCGCGGCGACGGCGAGCTGCTGCGCTCGTGCATGGAGGACCGCGTCGCCGAACCGGCGCGGCTCGCGCTGTATCCCGGTTTCGTCGAGGCGCGCTCGGCCGCGCTGGCGGCGGGGGCCTACGGCGCCTGCGTCAGCGGCGCGGGCCCGACGATCCTGGCGCTGGCGCCGGCGGGGGAGCCGTGCGCGCGTGTCGGGGAGGCGCTCGCCTCGGGCTACCGCTCCCGCGGCATCAAGGCCGAGCTGCACGTGTGCGAGGTCGACGCGCAGGGCGCGCGGGTGGTCGCCTGATGCCGCATCCCGTCGCGCTCGTCTGCGAGAGCTGCGGCACGCGCCATCGCGCGAGCGGCGCCCTCACCGAATGTCCTTGCGGCGGCCTGCTCGAAGCGGTCCACGACCTGCGCGGCGTCGACGGCCGCGCCTGGCGCCGCGCCTTCGAGCGGCGACTCTCCGGCGGCGACGCGAAGGTCGGCGGCAGCGGCGTCTGGCGCTACCGCGAGCTGCTCCTGCCCGGCCGCGGCGCCGTGGTGGCGCATCCCGAGGGCAACACGCGGCTCTACAGCCGCGACGCCCTGTCGCGCTTCGCGCGTCTCGACGGCGTGCGCTTCAAGCACGAGGGCGAGAACCCGACGGGCAGCTTCAAGGACCGCGGCATGACGGTCGCGATCAGCCAGGCGGCGCGCTCCGGAGCCAGTGCGGTCGCCTGCGCCTCGACGGGGAACACGTCCGCGTCGATGGCCGCCTACGCGGCGCAGGCCGGCCTGCCGAGCCTGGTGTTCGTGCCGCGCGGCAAGGTCGCCGCCGGAAAGCTGGCCCAGGCGCTGGCCTACGGGGCGCGCACGCTCGTCGTGCGCGGCGACTTCGACGCCTGCCTGAAGCTGGCGCGCGAGGCCTCGCGCGAGCTCGGCGTGGCGCTGCTCAACTCGGTGAACCCCTGGAGGCTCGAGGGCCAGAAGACGATCGTGCTCGAGATGCTGCAACAGCTCGGCTGGGAGGCGCCCGACTGGATCCTGGTGCCGGCCGGCAACCTCGGCAATACCTCCGCGTTCGGGAAGGCGCTGCGCGAGGCGCGCGCGCTCGGGCTGATCGCGCGGTTGCCGCGGATCGCGTCGATCCAGGCCGCCGGGGCGAGCCCGTTCTACAAGAGCTTCCGCAGCGGGTTTCGCCGGCGCTATCGCGTGCGGGCGGAGACGGTCGCGACGGCGATTCGGATCGGCAATCCGGCGAGCCACGAGCGGGCGCGCCGAGCGATCCTCGAGACGCGCGGCGTGGTCGCGTCGGTGAGCGACCGCGAGATCCTCGAGGCGAAGGCCGCGATCGATCGGGCCGGCCTCGGATGCGAGCCGGCCTCGGCGGCGACGCTCGCCGGGCTACGAAAGCTCCGCGCCGCGGGCGTCGTCCGGCCGGGGCAGTCGGCGGTGGCGATCCTGACGGGCCACCTTCTGAAGGACCCGCAGACCGTCATCGACTGGCACATGGCTGCCGGGCGTGCGGGCCGCGGGCGGAACCGTCCCGTCGAGATCGAGGCCCGGGTGTCGGCGGTCGAACGCGTGCTCGCCGCGGACCGACGTCAGCGCTGACCGGCCGGCGAGTCGGCCCTAGTCGTGGCCGGCCATCGGCGCGCCACCGATGCCCGCGCCGTCCTGGCGGACCTCCGCGCCGACCTCCCAGGAGATCAGGCCCGCTTCGACCTCCTCGAGCGCGACGTAGAGCGACTTGTGGCCGGGTGTCGGCGGTCGAACGCGTGCTCGCCGCGGACCGACGTCAGCGCTGACCGGCCGGCGAGTCGGCCCTAGTCGTGGCCGGCCATCGGCGCGCCACCGATGCCCGCGCCGTCCTGGCGGACCTC
>JBFWVE010000005.1:416563-457699 GCA_050246895.1 Vicinamibacteria bacterium
CCGGGTGTCGGCGGTCGAACGCGTGCTCGCCGCGGACCGACGTCAGCGCTGACCGGCCGGCGAGTCGGCCCTAGTCGTGGCCGGCCATCGGCGCGCCACCGATGCCCGCGCCGTCCTGGCGGACCTCCGCGCCGACCTCCCAGGAGATCAGGCCCGCTTCGACCTCCTCGAGCGCGACGTAGAGCGACTTGTGGCCGTTCGTCGCCACGCGGGGCCGGGCGCCGCTCTGGAGCTGGCGCACTCGCTGGAACGCGAGGGAGGCGAGGTGGAAGTTGTTCAGCGGTTCCATGGGTTCTCCTCGAACCGGCACGGAGAACCTCGGAGAAAGACCGGGATCCACGCGGGCCTTGAGAGACATGAGGTTACCACGGCCCGGCCGGGGGGAGGGTCGATATCATCCGATAAGATATGTTATGTAACATACAACACCGAGAAAGGGGCCTTTTGGCGGGCTTTTCTGGGCGCCGCCCTTCTGCCCTTCGAAGTCCAGCCAACGAAGCTCGTGCACGTGAACGGGCACGTGAACGTCAACGAGCGCGAACCGGCTCTTCGAAGGCCAGCCAGCGAAGGTCGTGCACGTGGACGTGCACGTGAACGTGAACGGAGGCAACTACTGAGAGAAGGCGTACACCTTGCCGTCGAGGGCCGTGAAGAACGCGAGTCCGTTGCCGACGTCCGGGGAGCCGGTGAAACCGTAGGCGCCCGATGGCGGAACCGGGCCGAGGAACTGCCAGGCGGGGCGACCGGTCTTGCGGTCGAGGGCGAGGGCTCCCCCACGGTGCGTGACGGGATAGCCGACCTGGCCGGAGGTCCCGATGTAGACGCGGTCCGCGGTCACCGCGGGCTGGTCCCAGGCCCAGCCCCAGACGTCGGAGGTCCAGACGTCGCGTCCCGTCTGGGTGTCCACCGCGAGCACGATGGCCGCATCCGAGGAGCCCACGTAGGCGACGCCGTCTCGCAGCGTCGGCGAGGACTCGATCCACGAGAACCAGAGATACCTCGTCCAGCGCGGCTCGCCGGTCGAGGCGTCGAGGCCGAGGAGGTCGTAGCTGCGGCTGCCGATCACGACGACGCCGCGATCGACGGCCGGCGTCGAGACGACCGGCATCCGGGTGTCGCGCTTCCAGACGAGGCGCCCGTCGGCCGCCTCGAGCGCGTAGACGTGCTTGTCGAAGCTGCCGAAGTAGACCCGGCCTGCCTCGACGGCGGGCGCCGCGAGCACAGCATCGCCGGCCGCGAACTCCCACGCCTTCGCGCCCGTCGCCGCCTCGAGGGCGACGAGCTTGCCCTCGTTGGTCCCCAGGAACAGGCGCGTGCCCGAGAGCGTCACGCCCGAGGCGTAGCGGTCGTAGCGCGACTTCGGGTTGTCGAACGGCAGGCGCTCGACAGGCTTCTCGGCGACGCGCGTGCGCCAGCGAACGGCGCCGTCGGCGGCCCCCAGGGCGTAGACGAAACCGTCGTCGGACTGCAGGTAGACGACGCCGGCATGGACGGTCGCGCGCGAGCGCAGCGGGCCGCCGGTGGCGAACGACCAGCGCGGCTCGCCCGTTCGAGCGTCGAGCGCGTGCAGGCGGCCGTCCTCGGCGCCGGCGTACACGCTGCCGTCGGCGAACGTCGCTCCGGGCCACAGCGGCGAGCCCGCGTCGAAGGTCCAGGCAGGCTGCGCGAGCGGCGCCTGGATCTCGGGGCGCGGCGGGACCGCGACCTCGTCGACGCGCCGCAACACGAAGGGCGCCTCGTAGACCGGTAGCAGGCTCGCGGGCATCGTGCCGCTGAGCGTGCCCGCGGCGCGGTCGTAGCGGAAGGCGAACGGCCCGGTCTTCGCCTCGTTCCCGGTGATCTCGACCGCCGCCTTGCTGAACGGCACGCGCGCGAGATGCATGGCCGGCAGCGTGGCCCGCAGCAGCAGCTTGCCCTCGGCATCCGGCTCGAGCTCCAGCGCGAACGCCGTCGTGGTTCCCGCGTGCGAGATCGTCCCGGCCCAGGCCCCCGCGAGATCGGCCGCGGTCAGCGCCGTCGATTCCTGTGCGGCTGCGGCGCTGGTTGCCGCCATCAGCAGAACGCTCGCGATCCCGGGCATTGCGCACCACCTCTGAGGCCAGGGCAGCCGACTTCCCCACCGGCGCCGCGCGCGATGATGCCACAACGCCCGTAAGATGTTCTACTACAATGATTTGGATGCCAGAGGCGCTAGCCGTCTGACTGTCTCGATCGTGTCCGCCTCGGCGGCTGTCTTGTCTTCGCGGTAGCGCTTCACGCGGGCGAAGCGCAGGGCGAGCCCGCCGGGATAGCGGGGCGAGACCTGGATGTCGCCGAACGCGATCTCCGCCACCAGCTCGGGCCGCACGTACACGACGTGCGCTTCGCGGTGCTCTTCGAGGGCCAGCAGCCTCTCGGTCTGCCAGCGCAGCATCTCGTCGGTGAGGCCCTTGAAGGTCTTGCCGAGCATCACGTGCCCGCCGCCCTCCGGATCGCGGGCGCCGAGGTGCAGGTTGGAGAGCCAGCCGTGGCGGCGGCCGCTGCCCCACTCCGCCGCCAGGATCACCAGGTCGAGCGTGTGCGCGGGCTTCAGCTTCAGCCAGTGGAAGCCGCGCTGGCCGGCGACGTAAGGCGTGTCGAGGCCCTTGGCCATGGCGCCCTCGTGGCCGGCATCGAGGGCCGCCTGCAGGAAGCGGCGCGCCTCTTCCGCGTCGCCGGTGACGACGCGCGGAACCAGGACCTCGGGCGGCAGCACGCGCGCGAGCCGCGCGGTCCTCTCGGTGTACGGCAGATCGAGCAGCGAGCCCTCGCCTTCGAGATACAGGCAGTCGAAGAAGAACGCGCGCAGCGGCAGCTCGCGCCGGATCGTCTCGACGTCCTTCGAGCGCCCGATGCGGCGCATCGTCTGCTGGAACGGCTGCGGCCGGCCGTCCTCGCGCAGCGCCAGCGCCTCGCCCTCGACGATCAGCTCGCGCACGGGCAGGCCGCGCACCAGCTCGGCGATCTCGGGCACGCGGTCGGTCACGTCCTGGAGCTGGCGCGTGAAGACGCGCACCTCGCCGCCCTGGCGGTGGACCTGGATGCGCGCGCCGTCCAGCTTGTGCTCGAAGGCGGCACGGCCCAGGCGCTCGAGGGCCTCCGGCACGTCGGCCGCGGGGCTGGCGAGCATCGGCAGCACCGGCGAGAGCAGCCGCAGCGAGAAGCGCGCGAGGCCGGCCTCGCCGTCGCGCAGCGCGGCGCGCGCCAGCTCGCCGATGTCCGGCGCGAACATCGCCGCCGCGCGCACGCGTTCGGAGGCCAGCCCGCACGCCTCCGCCAGGGCCTCGAGCACCACGCCTTCGAGCGCGCCCTGGCGCAGCTCGCCCAGCATCAGCTCGCAGAGGAGGCGCCGCTCGTCGGGCTGGGCGCGCGCGAACAGCCGGCCGAGGTCCTGCCGCCGCCGCGAGGCGGATCCAGGGCCCGACGAAGCGGCCAGAGCGCCGAACGCCTCGTCCAGCTCGCCGAGGGCGAGCGGCTCGCCCGAAGCGGCCTCGGGCGCGTCGCGCAGCGCCGCTTCCAGCGCGCGCCAGCCGAGGCCGATCCGGCCCTGGCGCAGCGTGCCCGCCAGGTAGAGCGCCGCGAGCGGTGCCTCGTCGCCTCCCTCGCGCAGGAGGGCGGCGATCAGCGCGACCTTCTCGCTGCGCTTCCGCGTCCCGCGCACGCGCGAGACGCAGGCGACGAGCGCGCTCAGCCGCATGAGGCTTCCACGCCGTCCAGTCTAGTGCGCGCCCGCGCCGTCGAGCCCGCCTACAATCGCCCCGCATGTGCTCGCAAGGAGATCCGAGGATGAAGTCGAAGCGAAGCCTGGCGCTGGCGCTCCTGATCTCGCCGCTCGCGTGGGCGCAGCCGCCCGTGCGCTGCGACCTGCTCTTCGCGGGCGGCCGCGTGGTGGACGGCAGCGGCGCCCCGTGGTTTCGCGCCGACGTCTGCGTCGTCGGCGACCGCATCGCCGCGATCGGCCCGCTCGGCGACGTCGCTGCCGGCCGCCGCATCGACGCGACCCGGCTGGTGGTGGCGCCCGGCTTCATCGACATGATGGGCCAGTCGGAGTACTCGCTGCTGGTGGACAACCGGGCGGCGAGCAAGATCACGCAGGGCATCACCACGGAGATCACGGGCGAGGGCAGCTCGATCGCGCCGCTCAACGCGCGGATGCTGGAGGCCGGACGCTCCTACTACCAGCACTACGGCGTCACGCCGGCGTTCACCACGCTGGCGGGCTACTTCGAGGAGCTGGAGCGGCGCGGCACGGCCGTCAACCTCGGCAGCTTCGTCGGCGCGGGCGGCGTGCGCGACCTGGTGATCGGCCAGGCCGACCGCCCGCCGACGCCGGCGGAGCTCGAGCAGATGAAGGCGGCCGTGGACCAGGCGATGCGCGAGGGCGCCCTCGGTCTCTCGACCTCGCTGATCTACGTGCCCGACCACTTCGCCTCCACCGAGGAGATCGTCGAGCTCGCGAAGGTCGCGGCGCGCCACGGCGGCAGCTACATCACGCACCAGCGCGACGAGGGCGACGACGACGCGGGCGGGATCGACAGGAGCCTGGACGAGGTGTTCCGCATCGCGCGCGAGGCGCGCATCCCGACGGAGATCTACCACCTGAAGGCCTCGGGCAGGCGCAACTGGGGCCGCATGCCCGACCTGCTGCGCCGCCTTGAGGAGGCGCGGCGCGAGGGCCTCGACGTCAGCGCCGACCAGTACCCGTGGGCGGCCAGCTCGAACAACCTCGACGCCAGCCTGCCGATGTGGGTGCGTGAGGGCGGCTCCAAGCAGATGCTCGCGCGCCTCGCCGACCCGCCGACCCGCGCCCGCGCGCGCGCCGACTTCCTGAGGGCGCCCGAGAACGAGGACTGGCCCGCCGGCGCCGCGCGCATCCTGGTGACGAGCGTGCTCGACCCGGCGCTGAAGCCGCTCGAGGGCAGGACCATCGAGCAGATCGCGAAGGCCCAGGACAAGCAGGCCGTCGACGCGCTCTTCGACCTGGTGATCGCCGACAAGGGCAGCACCGCGCGCGTCAGCTTCTCGATGAGCGAGGACGACGTGCGCGCCGCGCTGCGGCATCCGCTCGTCTCGTTCTGCACCGACTCGGGAGCGCGCGGCGAGGACGGCATCTACTCGAAGGAGAAGTCGCACCCGCGCGCCTGGGGCTCGGCCTCGCGCATCCTGGGCCACTACGTGAGAGACGAGAAGCTGCTGGCGCTGGAGGAGGCCGTGCGCAAGATGACCTCGCTGCCGGCTGCCCGCATGCGGCTGGCGGATCGCGGCCTGCTGCGCCCCGGCATGGCGGCCGACCTGGTGGCCTTCGACCCCGAGACCGTGCGCTCGCGCGCGACCTACGAAGATCCGCTGCACTACAGCGAGGGCATCCCGTACGTCGCGGTGAACGGCCGCCTGGTGGTCGACGGAGGGGCCATCACCGCCGCCCGCCCCGGCCGCGTGCTGCGCGGGCCCGGCTATCAGCCGAGGCGTTAGGCGAAGGGGCCCGCCACCCGCAGCGCCACCAGCGTCGCGTCGTCGTCGGCCTCGCGCGGCCCGCGGTGCGCGCGCAGCGCCTCGTCCACGCGGGCGAGCAGCTCCCCCACCGACGCCCCGGCGTGGTCGCGCAGCAGCGCCTGCACGCGAGCGAGGCCGAAGGGCTCGCCGGCGGCGTCCTCGGCCTCGACCAGGCCGTCGGTGAACAGGAAGAGCGCGTCGCCGGCGCCGATCGGCAGCCGGCTCTGCTCGTAGCCGCCGCCCGGAAACAGCCCCGGCGGGCGGCCGCTCGACGGCAGCGTCAGCGCGTCGCCCGCAGCGCGCAGCAGCAGCTGCGTGTTGTGGCCGGCGTTCACGTAGCGCAGCTCGCGGGCGGCGGTGTCCACCACGGCGACGAACAGCGTCAGGTACAGCGAGCGCGTCTGCGTGCTCTCGAGCTCGCGGTCGAGCCGCTCGACGAGCGCCGCCAGGTCGCGCTCGAGCTGCAGCCGCGCGCGCAGCGTCGCCTGCAGGTTGGCCATCAGCAGCGCGGCCGGCACGCCCTTGCCCGAGACGTCGCCGACCAGGATCGCCGCCTCGCGCCCGCCGAGCGGGAAGTAGTTGAAGAAGTCGCCGCCCACTTCGCGCGCGGGCACCGAGAGGCCCGCGACCTCCGCGAAGCCGAAACGCCCGGCCTCGCGCGGCAGCAGCTCCTGCTGGATGCGGCGGCTGATCTCCAGCTCCTTGCGCAGGCGCTCCTGCTCCAGCAGCCGCTCCTGGTTGCGCCGCAGGTCGTCGGACATGCGGTTGAAGGTGGCGGCGAGCCGGCGCAGCTCCGCCCCGTGCGGCAGCGGCACCGACACGCCCGTCTCGCCGCGGCCCACGCGCTCGGCCGCGTCGGTCAGCGTCGCGAGGTGGCGCGTCAGGCGCCGCGAGAGCGGGATCACGCCGAGCAGCGCCAGCGCCACCATCGCGAGCCCGTAGCCGAGGTTGCGCACGGCCGTCCGGCGCACCTCGCGCAGCGCGCGCCCGAGCGGATGCGCGACGCCGACGGTCAGCCCGGACGCGGGATCCTCGCGCGCCACCACCAGCCAGTCGTCGGGATCGACGCGAGCCTCCGCGGCGTCGGCCGGCGCCGCCGCCAGGCCCAGGCCGTAGAGCGTCGGCTGGTCGCCCAGATCCGCCGTGTAGAGGCGGCCCGAGCGGTCGCGCGCGAAGGGGATGTTGCCCTCGCCGCTGCGGCCCTCGGAGAGGATCGGCGCCAGCAGCCGGGCGAGCTCGCCCTGCTGAGCCTGCTCGATCGCCTCGCGGCGCGCCTTCTCGAAGGCGCTGTCGCGCCCGCCCGCCGAGCGCGACTGCAGGCGGGCGATGTGGCTGGAGAGGGCCGCCGCGGCGCGCTCGAGGCGGCCGCGCAGCTCCCCCGCCAGCCGCTGGCCTTCGGCGTCGGCGGCCTCGCGGAACGCCCGTCGCGAGGCCGTGAAGGAGTAGAGCGTCATCGCCGCCGGCGGCAGCACGGCCAGCAGCAGGAACGCCAGCGCGAGCTGCGTGCGCAGTCGCATGGAGGGAAGCCGGGCGCGGAGCCGATCGGCCCCGCGCCCGGGAGAGCGGCGCTAGGCGCCCATCGGGGTGGAGATCGTGATCTTGAACCCGTCGGGATCCTCGACGGCGAAGTCGCGCGAGCCCCAGGGCCGATCGACCGGGCCCTCGCTCAGCGTGCCGCCGCGCCGCCGGATGCCGTCCGCCAGCGCGTCGAGATCCTGGGCGGTGGTGCAGTAGATGCGGAAGCCCACGCCCTTCACGCGGTCACGGCCCTTCTTCCAGTCGTCCTGGCCGAGGTAGAAGGAAACGCTGCCCGCCACCAGCTCCGCGCCGCGCAGCTCCCCGCCCTCCTGCCAGCGCTCCTTCACGTGGAAGCCGAGCACGTCGACGTAGAACGCGAGGCTCTTCTCGAGATCGTCGACGGTGAAACCCGGCGTGGCGCTGCGCAGCCGCAGGGTCTCGGGCTCGTCCTTCGCCCGCCGGTCGACCACGCGCGCGAGCTTCTTCGCCTTCGCCGGGCTCTTGGCCGCCTTCTTCTTCGGCGCTGCCCTGCGCGGGGCCGCCTTCCTCGCGGCTTTCGCCCGGGGCTTCGCCGCTCTCGCCTTCCTCTTGGCCATTCCGATCGCTCCTCTTACCGACGAGGCTAGTCCGCCGCTTCCGCCGCCGTCAAACGCACGTTCGAACGCCTGGCCGTGGCCCGGCGGAGCGTGTCATGGCGGCTGCGCGCGGGCGGCTTCCCGATTAGGCTCTGCCGATGCCGAGCATCGTGATCGTGGGCGCCGGGCCCGCCGGCATCAGCATGGCGGTGGAGAGCCGGACGGCCGGCGTGGCGGCCGAGGACGTGCTGGTGCTGGAGAAGGCCGCCGAGCACTCGTTCGCGATCCGCAAGTACTATCCCGAGAACAAGCTGGTGACCGCCAACTACAAGGGCTTCGAGGCGGTCTGCACCGGCACGCTGTGCCTGCTCGACTCGACGAAGCACGAGACGCTCTCCTACCTCGACCGCGCGATCCTGGAGCACGACGTGCGCGTGCGCTATGCGGAGAACGTCCACAAGATCCATCAGCACGAGGGCCGCCAGCTCTTCACGGTGGTGACGGACCGCGGGGAGTACGAGACGCCCGTGGTGGCGATCGCGATCGGCATCCTGGGCCGTCCGAACAAGCCCTCCTACCCGCTGCCCCACTCGCTGCGGCACCGTCTGCTCTTCGAGATCACCAGCACGCCGATCCAGGGCGCGCGCGTGCTGGTCGTGGGCGGCGGAGACTCGGCCTCCGAGTACTGCCAATACCTCGTGCAGCAGGGCAACCAGGTGGCGTTCAGCTATCGCCGCAGCGAGCTCGCCCGCATGAACCACATCAACGCCGACAGCCTGCTGGCGCTCGGCGCGCGCGGCGAGGCCCGCCTGCTGCTGGGCACGAACATCGAGGCCGTGCGCGATCGCGACGGCCTGCCGGAGGTCGCCTTCGAGGGCGGCCCCAGCGAGAGCTTCGACTACGTCGTCTACGCGCTCGGCGGCAGCGCGCCCGAGCACTTCCTGAAGACGATCGGCATCGAGTTCGACGGGCCCGAGCCGCTGCTCGGCCACGGCTACGAGACGAGCGTCCCCGGCATCTTCCTGCTCGGCGACCTGTCCGCCGGCAAGAAGGGCGGCTCGATCAACTGGGCCTTCAACTCGGCCAACACCGCGATGCGCCGCATCTGCGAGAAGTACCTGCACGGAGCGCCGACGGCAGGATGAGCAGGGTGTGGGCCTCCAGGCGCGGCTGGCTCGCGCGGCTCGCCGGCGGCCTGCTGCTGGCCCTCGCCAGCGCCGCCTCGACCTTCGCCGCGGACCGGCCCGCCGTCACCTTCTTCGTCGCCAGCGACTCGCACTTCGGCGCGCGCCGGATGTCGGAGCTGAACCGCATCCTGGTCGAGCAGATGAACGCGCTGCCCGGCACGCCGTACCCGGCGGCGATCGGCGGGGCCGTGGACGAGCCGCGCGGCGTCCTCTTCACCGGCGACACCACCGACAACGGCCTGCTCTCGGAGTTCGCCGAGTTCGAGGCGGTCTACGGGCGCACCGGCAAGGACGGCCTGCTGCGCTTCCCCGTCTTCGAGGCGATCGGCAACCACGACGTCAACCAGACGTCGCCGATCAAGCAGCGCGTGCGCGAGCGGCACGGCGGCGTCGACTACGCGTGGGACTGGGCGGATCTGCGGATGATCTGCCTCGACATGTACCCCGACGCGAAGACCGTCCTGTGGCTCGCGGGCGAGCTGCGCCGCGCCGGGCGCAAGCACCCGATCCTCCTCTACTTCCACTACTCGCTCGCCGGCCCCTACAGCGACTTCTGGGAGGACGAGGAGAAGGACGCCTTCGCGCGCGCGATCGCGGGCTACAACGTGCTCGCGATCTTCCACGGCCACGAGCACCACGACGGCCACTACCTCTGGCGCGGGCACGCGGTATTCCGGCCGGGCGCGCCGCGCCACCGGTCGCACGCGTTCCTGGTGGTGCGGGTCGAGCCTCGGCGGCTGGCGGTCGCGGTCTGGGACTGGGACCAGAAGGGCTGGCGCGACGCCTGGACGCTCCCGATCCGGCGCTGAGCGCGGCCGCCTAGCCGAAAAACACGTAGCTGACCACGACCGCGCCGACGAAGCCGGCGAGCTCCGCCGTCAGCCCGCAGGCGATCGCGTGCCGCGTGTTCCTGACGCCCACCGAGCCGAAGTAGACCGCGAGCACGTAGAACGTGGTCTCGGTGCTGCCCTGGATCACGCAGGCCAGCCGGCCCGCGAACGAGTCCGGTCCCAGCGTCTTCATGGTCTCGATCACCAGCCCGCGCGCGCCGCTGCCCGAGAGCGGCCGCATCAGCGCCACGGGCAGCGCGTCCACCCAGCGCGCGTCGACGCCGAGGCCGCCCACCGCCAGGCGCACGGCGTCGAGCGCCATGTCGAGAGCCCCGCTCGCGCGCAGCACGCCGATCGCCACCAGCATCGCCACCAGGTACGGGATGATGCCGACCGCGACCGTGAAGCCCTCCTTGGCGCCCTCGACGAAGGTCTCGTAGAACGCGACGCGTCGGCGCGCCGCCAGCAGCAGGAAGGCGACGATCAAGGTGAAGATGAAGAGGTTGGCGAAGAGCTGGGTCTGGCGCTCCAGCGTCTGCTTGTCGAGGCCGGAGCAGTACGCGAGCAGGCCGCCGACGAAGAGCGTCATGCCGCCGAGGTAGGCGAGCGTCACCGGGTGCGTCAGCCGCAGCTTCTGCACCGCTGCCGTCACCAGCAGGCCGGTGAGGGTGCTGCAGAAGGTGGCGATCAGCAGCGGCACGAAGACGTCCGTGGGATCGGCCGCTCCGAGCTGGGCGCGGTAGGTCATGATCGCCGTCGGGATGATCGTCACCGCCGAGGCGTTCAGCACCAGGAACAGGATCTGATCGTCGCTCGCCGTGTCCGGGCTCGGGTTGAGCTGCTGCAGCTCCTTCATCGCCTTCAGGCCGAGCGGCGTCGCGGCATTGTCGAGCCCGAGCATGTTGGCCGACATGTTCATCACGATCGACGCGCTGGCCGGATGGCCGGAAGGGATCCCGGGGAACAGCCGCCGCAGCAGCGGATCGAAGGCGCGCGCCACGACGTCGACGGCGCCGCCCTTCTCCCCCACCCGCATGATGCCGAGCCACAGGCACATCACGCCGGTGAGCCCCAGCGAGATCTCGAAGGCCGTCTTCGCCATCTCGAAGGTGGAGCCGACCATCGCGCTCCAGACGCCGGCCTGGCCGAGCACCAGCCACTGGAAGAGCGCCGCCACGAACGCCACGAAGAAGAAGCCAGCCCAGATCCAGTTGAGCATGCTGCGAAGTGTCTCAGGGATGCGGCCGGACTTCACCGTCCCCGAGCGCCGGACGCGCCTCGATCAGGCCGAGGCGGAGTGCGTGCGGCGCGACTTGAGCATCAGGCCGGCGCCGAGCCCGACGAGAGCGAGCGGCCACAGCGTCTCGACGTTGGCCCAGTGCGGCCAGCGCAGCCAGCCCAGGTTGTCGGCGAGGATCACGGCGCCGATCAAGATCAGGAAGGCGCCGACGCCGGCCTGAACGTTCTCGACGCCCGGCGCCGCCTGCCGGACCTCGGCCGCGAACTGCGACGCCTGGTCCATCACCTCGGCGAGCGGGGCGGGAGTGCCCTCGGACGAGGAGGCCGCGGGCGCGGCTTCGTCCTCGGGAGCGCGCGGAATCAGGACCCAACTGACCAGATAGGCCAGGATGCCCAGGCCGTTGGCGAAGGCCAGCAGCACGAACGCCACGCGAACCAGGACCGGATCGACGTCCAGGTAGCGCCCGAACCCTGCGGCCACGCCGCCGATGACGCCGCGCTGCTTGTCCCGAACGAGCCTCTTCGGCACTCTTCCGCTCCCCTGCCAGGAGTTACGGAAGGCCGCGGCCTCCGGTTCGACGAAACTGCGACCGGCCTACCAGACACCGGGCAGGAGCCGAAAGCGGGTTCGCCCCGCGTACTCGGCGTAGCCTGGCAGTTCGGCCTGCAGCGTGGCGTCCTCGAGCGCCGTTCGGACGAGCAGCATCGCGGCCACGATCCCCGCCGGCAGGAAGGCCCAGCGCGACCCCAGCACCAGCGGCCAGGCCGCGTACATCGCGAGCATCCCGACGTACATCGGGTGCCGCACGTAGCGGTACGGGCCGCCGGTGATCACGCGATGCCCGCGGTCGCTCTGGATGCGCACCGTGGGCTCCAGGTGCCGGTTCACGACCATGGCGCCGAGGATCGGGACGTCGCCCAGCAGTTGCAGAGCGACGCCGGCAGCCAGCGCTGCGAACGGCAGCTCGCGCGCGGGATCGCGGCCCGCGTCGAGCGCGGCTACGACGAGCACCGACACGGCCGCCGGCAGGTAGATCGCGATGAAGACGCGGTCGAAGGCCTTCGTGTCCTTGCGCAGGATCCTGGTGCGTCCGCGCTCGAGGACGATCTCGGGGTTGTGGCGCAGCAGCACCGGCAGGTTGATCCCGAGCACCAGCGTCAGCAGGCCGAGGAAGGCCCAGCCCCCGCGCCAGTCGAGGCGGCCGGCGAGGCCGAACAGCATCAGCGCCGCGGCCAGCATGAAGACGCCGAACTGGACCAGGGATCGCCAGGCGAGAGCGCGGCGGTCGGGCGGAGCGGAGGTGGGGACTGGCTCCTGCACGCGCTGACGTTACGCCTTTCGCGGCTTACAGTACCTGCCGAAGCTGCGCGGCGCGGTGCGCGCGCCTCCCGGGAGGGCAACGCTGATGGCTGGGAAATCTGGGACGAGCATCAGCGTGCTCGTCGGTCTCGCGCTGTGCTGTGGAGCCGCGGTGGAGGCGTGGGGACAGGACGTGATCCCGCTCTGGCCCGAGGGGGTCCCCGACGCGAAGCCCGATGGCGGCCAGGAGCGGCTCGAGGACGGCCGCATCTACAACGTCCAGGTCCCGACTCTCACCTACTTCCCCGCCGACGCCGCCAAGGCCAACGGCACGGCCGTCATCGTCTGCCCCGGTGGCGGGTACGTGCGGCTGGCGATCGCGAAGGAAGGCGGCGCGTTCGGACAGCGCTTGAACGCAGCCGGCGTCGCGGTCTTCGTCCTGAAGTACCGGCTGAAGGAGTACGGTCACCCGGCTCCGCTCAGGGACGTGCTGCGCGCGGTTCGCCTTCTCCGCTCGCGGGCCGCCGACTACGGCCTGCGGCCCGACCGCATCGGGGTGATGGGCTCCTCGGCGGGCGGCCACGTGGCGGCCACGGCCGCGACCTTGTTCGACGCCCCCGAGGGCCGCACTGGCGCGGCTCTCGACGCCGTCAGCGCGCGCCCCGACTTCGCCGCGCTGCTCTACCCGGTGATCACGATGGCTCCGCCCTTCGTGCACAGAGGATCGCTCGGCGCGCTCCTCGGCGAGAACCCCACGCCCGAGCTGATCGCCCGCCTCTCGCTCGAGAACCAGGTCACGAGGGACACGCCGCCGGTCTTCCTGGTCCACACGGCGGAGGACGTCTCGGTCCCCATCGAGAACAGCCTGTCGTTCTTCCAGGCGCTGCGCCGCCACGGCGTTCCGGCGGAGATGCACCTCTACGAGAAGGGGCCGCACGGTTTCGGCACGCAGGCCGGCCTGGGGACGACATCCGAGTGGCCGGTGCGCTTCGAGGAGTGGCTGCGGGCGCGAGGGTTGCTGGACAAGCCGCCGGCGCCCTGAAGGCGGGCGCGGGCCGAGATCGGCCTAGTTGGCCCGGCTCCTCTCGAGAGCCGCGACGCGCTCTTCCAGGGCCGCGATCCTCGCGGTCAAACCGCGGATATCCAAGCTGTTCTGGTCGAGGCTCACGCTCACTTCCCGTAGCGCTATCTCGGTGTCGCCCCGCAGCACCCTGATTGCCTGCTCGAGGCTGGCGTCGCGCTCTGCCGTCTCACGGGCCAGCCGCGCGACCGCGGCTTCGAGGAGGGCAAGCCGCGAACGCGTCTCGGTCGCCAGTTCCGCGATGTCCTGCTTGATCTCGACGCGCGTCGCGGAAAGGGCCTCGATCGTGGCCCTGTTCTGCGACTGGATGTCTTCGAGGATGATCTGCCAGGCGGGTCCGCCCTGGCCCTTCTTGCTCGGCATCGGAGGACCTCCAGTCTACTCCCCTGGTGGCGCTCTCCCCGGCACCGACGACCCACCTCGGGTACGAGTTGCGACGAAGCGTACGCGAAGGAACTGGCGCCCCGGGTCCGGATACGATGAAGCACCCATGGATCTCGTCGAGGAGTTCGGCTCGATCGACATCTACCTGTTCGACCAGGCGCTGAAAGGCCGCTTCGAGCCGGGGATGCGGCTGCTCGACGCCGGCTGCGGCACCGGCCGCAATCTCCCCTACTTCCTGCGCGCGGGCTTCGACGTCTCGGCGGTGGACGCTCACCCCGACGCCGTCGAGCGCGTGCGGAAGCTGGCCGCGAAGCTCGCGCCGCGGCTGCCCGCCTCGAACTTCCGCGCCGAGCGGATCGAGGCGATGAGCTTCCCCGACTCCTCGTTCGACGCGGTCTTCTCGAGCGCCGTGCTGCACTTCGCGGAGAGCCCGGCCGACTTCCGAGGCATGCTCGACGGCATGTGGCGCGTGCTGCGCTCCGGCGGCTTCTTCTTCGCGCGGCTCGCGTCCACGATCACGATCGAAGACGCCGCGGCGCCGATCGGGAACGGCCGCTACAGGCTGCCGGACGGCACCGATCGCTTCCTGGTGGACGAGGCGATGCTGGAGTCGCTCGCGGAGGAGCTGGGCGGGATGTTCGCCGAGCCGCTGAAGACGACGAACGTCCAGCGCCAGCGCGCGATGACGACGTGGTGCCTCACGAAGCGGTGAGCGGTGGGAGATCCGTGACCGTCGTCGACTGGCTGCTCGACTCGGACCCGTCGCTCCGCTGGCAAGTGCTGCGCGACCTGACCGATGCGCCCGCGGAGGAGGTCGCGGCCGAGCGCGCGCGGGTCGCCACCGAGGGCGCTGGCGCACGGCTGCTCGCCCTCCAGGCGGCCGACGGCCGCTGGGGTGGCGCGGCCTGGAACCGCGGGTGGGACTCCACGATGCACGCCCTGTCGCTGCTGCGGGAGCTGGGTCTCGATCCCGCGAGCGCCGAGGCGCGGCGCGCGCTGGGCCTCGTCCGCGACCGCGTGACGTGGCAGGGATGCGGCCCGCGGGAATGCGACGGCAATCCCTTCTTCACGGGCGAGGTCGAGCCCTGCATCAACGGCCAGGTGGCGGCGAGCGGCGCCTACTTCGGCCAGGACGTGCGGGGCCTCGTCGAGCGGCTGCTCGGCGAGCAGCTCCCCGACGGCGGCTGGAACTGCGAGTCCGAGAGAGGCTCGACGCGGTCGTCGTTCAACACCACGATCTGCGTGCTCGAGTCGCTGCTCGAGCACGAGCGGGCTCTCGGCAGCCGCCCGGAGCTGACCGAGGCCAGGCTCCGCGGGCAGGAGTACCTGCTTGAGCGCCGTCTCTTCCGCCGGCGGTCGACCGGCGAGGCGATCGAGCGGGATCGCAAGGGCGGATCGGCCTGGACGAGCTTCGCCTTCCCGACATGGTGGCACTACGACGTGTTGCGGGGGCTGGACTACCTGCGCCGCGCCGACGTCACGCCCGACGGGCGCCTCGCCGAGGCGATCGCACTTGTCGCGTCGAAGCGCTCTGGCGATGGCCGCTGGCCGCTCGAGACGCGGCACCCCGGCCGGATGCCGGTCGAGATCGACGAGGGCGAGGGCCGGCCGAGCCGCTGGAACACCCTGCGCGCCCTGCGCGTCCTCCGCTGGTACGAGCAGGCCGGTTCGTAGGGCGCTCCGAACCCGCGGGCAACTTGCCGGGCGATCAATCGAACAGGCGACGGTAGGCCCGCTCGAGATCGGGCTCGCCGCGCGCCTCGACCGCGGCCCGCACTCGTTCGCGGACATCCCGGCTCGCTGCGTTGCTCGTCCGTTGCGTACTCCCGGCGGTCAGTCGATCGAGGAGGAGCTGCGAAAGGGTCATTGCCGGGTTGGCTAAGCTTGACACGCCGCGCGCCGATGAACCTGATCGGGCCTGGCGAGAGGTAGCATAGTGCTCGTGACGGAAGACCTCCTCCCGCTGCTGACGCGGTTCCACCGCGAAGTGTTGCTCCCGGACGTGAAGCGCATCGTGTCCGAGACCATCGAGGGTGCTGAGCGGCGCCTTCGCGACGAGATGCAGACCGGGTTCGACGGTCTCGCACAGCGCCTCGACCGTCTCGAAACCGAGTACCACATGCTCGTCGCGGGCTTGAAGCGGGTCGAGGATCGGCTCGACCGCGTGGAGCAGCAGCTCGACAAGATGGCGCTGCGGTCGGAGCTCCTCGGGCTCAAGGCCCGGGTCGAGAGCCTGCAGGATCAGGTGAAGCTGCTCGAAGAACGCCTCAGCGCCTAGCCGCATGACAACAGCCCCTGCCAGCACATCGAACCCAAACCTGCCCGACGCCGTCCGGCGCCTGGTGCAGCGCCTGGGGGCGGAGCCCACGGTCCGCCGGATCGTCCTGTTCGGCTCGAGGGCTCGCGGGGAGGCGCGGCCACGGTCCGACGTCGACATCGCGGTCGAGGCCCCCGCTGCGACGGCACGCGACTGGCTGCGGCTCGTCGACATCGCCGAGGACGCGGATACGCTGCTGGCGATCGACCTCGTTCGGCTCGACGACGTGCCGCCCGAGCTGCGCGACCGCATCTTGACGGAAGGGCAGAGCCTCTTTGAGCGATAGCGAAGACCTACGTTCCCTCGCCACGCTGGTCCGCTCGCTGGAGCGGCTCGGGGAGGCCCTCTCCCAGCCCGAATCGAACCCTCTCGCTGTCGACGGGACGATCCAGCGATTCGAGTTCGCGATCGACATCTTCTGGAAGACGCTGCGACGGCTGCTGCTGCGCGAGGGCATCGCGACCGAGACGCCGCGCGAAGCGTTGAGCGAGGCCTTCCGCGCCGGCTGGCTCTCCGACGAGGCCGCCTGGCTGCAGATGCTCCGCGACCGGAACGAGACCTCGCACACCTACGACGAGGCGACCGCGAGACGGATCTACTCGAATATCCGGCGGGCGTTCCCGGAGATGCAGCGGACCTGCCAGGCGCTGCGAAACCGGCTCGAGAAGTAGGCCATTCCCCGCTTCCGGATCCTCCCCTGCCCGCTTCGGGCAGCAAGGCGCGTGCCCTCGGGGTTTCTTGCGTAGCCTGGGTTTCAGGGCGAGCGGGCCGGGGCGGATGTCCGGCCGTGGGACGTAAGCGACCGGAGCGGCGCAGACGCCCGCTCAGGGCAGGATGCGGGAACCGGCGGCGGCCGCGAGGTCGATCGAGGAGCAGGTACCGAGCCGCAGTCCGGTAATCTTGGTCCCGGGGATCCCGGCGGAGGGCCGAAGTCCGGTGGAAGAAGGCACGAAGGCGCTGTTGCGCAGGCTCGCGGAGGACTCCCTGCGCATCGGGAGCGCCAACGACCTCTGCGACCGCGGCTTCCCGAACGACGCGCGCGAGTTGCGTGAAGAGGCCCAGCGCGCGATCGCCGAGGCCATCGCCACGGCCTCAGCGGACGACCGCGATCGCATCGAGGCGCTCTTCGGGGCGAACGCGCGCTGGGACGAGCACACCTGGCACCGGCTCTACGACTACGCCCGTTACCTCCTCGAGCGCGAACCCGAGCTTCCCGTCGAGCGGCTGCGCGGCCGCCACACGGCCTTCGACTCGCGCGTCCGCGACCTGGGCGCCGCCCCCGACGCCGCCGAGGCTCGCCTGCTGGTTCGCCACCCATGGCCTCACGCGTCCTCGCTGCCGATCGTTCTTCTCGCGCGGCTTCGACGCGAGGGCGAGCGGCTGGTCAGGTGCGACGCTCCCCCGGTCGCATGGGAGCTGGACCTCGACGGGAACGGGCTGCGCGAGGAAGTGCGGCGCAGCGGCCCCGAGCCATGCGACGCCCTGATCGGCGGCGTCCTCGTGCACGCCGAGCTCGACCCCACGACGGCGCACCTGGGCACGGCGATTCTGCTGCGGTCGCGCGACCGCGGGGCGCTCGAGCGCGTGACGGCGGATCTGCGCGCGGCGCTCGAGGCAGAGGGGTGGATCGAGCTGAAGGAACCGGTTTAGGGACGGCCACCGCCCTTCAACCGGCAGCTACCGGCCGCTGTCCAAGCCTCCAGGAGACCGCCATGCCCCTCGATCGACGATCCCGTCCGGCCGCGAGCCTGCTCCCGGTGCTCCTGCTGGCCGCCTGCGGCGCGAGCACGGCCGAGGGGCCCGGTCCGTCGCAGGCGGCTGCGTCGGCGGCGGCCGCCGATACCGCGAGCCCGTTTCCGCTCGACCGTGGCGGTTCCGCGGCCAGCCCCTCGACGTACAAGGGCCTGCCGCTCGCCCTGGTCGACAACGGGGAGCCCAGCGTCGATCCGGTCGACGGGCTGATCGGCCTGGTTTGCGTGGGCATGAGCAACGCCAGCCAGGAGTGCGCCGACTTCGCCCAGAAGCGGCGTTCGATCCTGAACGCCGAGGTGAACCCCGAGGTCGTGGTGGTCAATTGTGCCGTGGGCGGCCATGCGATCGAGCGCTGGATCGACCCGGCCTTCGATGCCGTGCTATGGGACGACTGCGTGGCGCGGCGCCTGGCCGCGGCCGGGCTGGCCCTGCGCCACGTGCGCGTCGTCTACCACAAGGCCGCCGACGCCGACACCGGGGCCCCGGGGGGTGGCGCGCGGCCCGCCTATCCGGACCCGGCCAGCGACTACTTCCGGTTCCTGGACCATCTCCAGGCCTTCGCGGCCCGGGTACGCCAGAAGTTCCCGGCGGTGCAGGCGGTGTACACGACGAGCCGCAGCTACGGGGGCTTCGCCGGCAACGCGGGCCGCGGCGAGCCGCTGTCGTTCGAGGAGGGGCTGGCGCAGAATGCATGGCTCGCCAGCCACCCGGTGTTCGACGGCGTCTGGTTCGGGTGGGGTCCGTACATCTGGGCGCCCGACTGCGCGACCGGCGTCACCAACGCCTCGGGAACGTGCTACGTGCGCTCCGACTACGTCGAGGACGGCGTCCACCCCGCCCGCGGGGCGCTCGACAAGGTGAGCGCCATGATTCACGCACGTTTCCTGCGCCACGCCTGGTACCGGCGCTGAACCGGCGCCAGGCGGGCCGCGGCGTGGGTGGTCTTCCTTGGCGCCCGGATCAAAGGGACGATTGACGGCCCGGCGTCACTGTCGAGACTAGCCGCGACGACGGCTTTGATGGGGAGTGCCCAGGATGCCCGGGTTCATGACGGCGTTCGGGTTTGCAGCGATCGTCTTGGGTTGGCTCGGCTACAGGTTCTGTTGCTCCGCAGCGGCGCGGCTCAGCGGGGGCGGCCAATCCGCGACGGGCCAGTTCCACTTCGGCCGCGCGTTCGCCGATCGGCGGGGCTTCGCCGGCATGCTCGTGGCGCTGATTGGCCAGCTCTTGGCGGTGCTCGCAGTGGTCGGAGCGGTCTTCGTGCTCGCCGGGATCGCGCTGTTCATGGCCGGCTGAGGACTCCCGGGCCCTCGACGCTCGCCGAGCGGCTGCAGCCTCTTCCGGAGCCTGCCTCCCCACGAACCCTCCCCTGGATCAGCGCGTCGGCCACTCGTAGTGCCAGCTCGTCCTCGTTCGCGTCTCGTAGCGCTCGAGGGCGCAGCCCGGCGGCGAGAGCATCGTAGGATATCGGCTGATGAGCGACCAACTGCCTTGTCTGGATCTGCTCGAGGCGACGCCCGCAATCCTGCGCGGGCTGATGACGGAGATCTCGGAGGAGGACGCGCGATGGAAGCCGGCCGACGACCGGTTTTCGATCGCAGAGGCGTTGTCGCATCTGTCTCACAGCGAAGGGCACTGCTATCGCGCGCGGCTCGACCGGTTCCTGAGCGAGGAGATGCCGGAGTTCGAGCCGGACGACGCGCAAATGTACCTGGAGCTGTACAAGAACGCCGATCCCGAGGAGGACTTCGCGCACTTCGAGGATCAGCGCGAGACGAACGTCGCGTTCCTGCGCGGGCTGCCTGCGCAGACGGGCGAGCGCAAGGCCATGCACAAGGCGGCGGGCGTGATCACGCTCTCGCAGATGCTGCACGAATGGGCGCTGCACGACATCGGCCACATCCGGCAGATCGCGGAGCTGGTGCGGGCGCGCAAATACCTGGCGGGCGCAGGGCCGCTGGGCGAGGACTATCGACTGAAGCCCTGACCATCCGGCGTTGCTCGAGCTCAGGCGAGGTCATCTGCCGTCCCCAGCACGAAGAGCCTCGGCTGGCCTTCGACGCGGGCGGCGAAGGAGTTCCTGCGAGCGCGCTTGGCTCGCCACTCAGCAGGTGTCATGACCGTAGGGTTGATTGGCCGCGCGAGCTCGCCTTCCGCGCCCTGCAGGGCCCCGAAGACATCGGCGTAGCTCAGGGAGTCCGAGACGACGAGGAGGTCGATGTCGCTCTGCGCCTTGTCCTCGCCCTTGGCGACCGACCCGTAGACGAAGGCGGCGCGAATCTGCCGGGCCTTCGGCGCGAGTGCCCGCCGGAGGGGCTCCACGATGCCGACGGTCTTGACGACCAGTCCGTGCAGCTCCTCGAACACCGGGGAGCGACGATTCGCCTGATAGTGCTTCTGGTTGCCGCTTCTGGTCACGTTCAGCAGCCCCGTCTCGGCCAGACGCCCGAGCTGGCGATGGACGGCGCCGGTCCCGCTGCCGGCGAGCCGGATCAGCTCCGCGCTCTGAAACGAGCGGTCGGGCTGGCCGAACAGGAGCCGTAGCACGCGCTGTTGCACCCGCGTGAAGAGCGCGTCCGCAAGGCTGGCGCGAGAGGGTCGCGTTCCCATTGCGGGAACGATTGTACCCGAATGGGGAACGATTCGCTCCTCGGAAGGAAGCAATCCCTCTCCTCACGCGCGCGAGTTTCGGCGGCCGGGGTGCCGTGACTGGTCCGAATCGATCAGGCCACCAAAACGGATGCATAATGGAACCCGGTGGAGGCCAGCATGGCGACCGTGACCCTCAAGAACGTGCCCGAGGAGCTGCTCGCGGCCCTCAAGCGTGAGGCGAAGCAGAACCGGCGAAGTCTGAACCAGGAGGCGCTGACCCGCCTCGAATCGACGCTCGTCGCCCGGCGCCGAGCGGGCGGCGACAGCGTGAAGGCGCTGCGGCGGCTCCACCAGCGCCTGGCGGGGCTGCCGCCGCTGACGGATGCGTTCCTCGCCCGAGCCAAGAACGAGGGCCGCTCGTGATCGTGGTCGACACGAACGTGCTCGCGTACGCGGTCCTCCCGGGCGAGCGCACCGCCGCTGCCCTGGACCTCGTCGAGAGCGATCCCGACTGGATCGCTCCCCCGCTCTGGCGCCGCGAGCTGCGGAACGTACTGGCGACGACGATGCGGGCACGCCGGATGTCGCTGGCCTCCGCCCTGCTCGCCTTCGCCGCCGCCGAGGACCTCGTCACGGACGCGACGATCGAGTCGTCGACCGAGGAGTGCCTTCGTCTCGCCGCCCGGGGCGGCGTCTCCGCCTGGGACGCGGAATTCGTCTTCGTGGCCGAGGCGCTCGGTCTGCCCCTCGTTAGCGCGGACCGCCGCCTGAGCCGAGCCTTTCCTCGGCGGGTGGTCGCGCTCTAGCTCCCGACGGACGTGGACGTTCGTGACTATCACTGAGGAGCCATGAAGAAGTCGCGAAAGCCGACAGGTCCCGGAGAGATCCTCAGAGAGGAGTTCCTTGCTCCCCTGGGGCTCACCCAAAGGCAGGTGGCGGAGTCACTGGGCTGTGACGTCAAGGTCGTGAACCGCCTCGTCAACGGGCGAACTTCCGTCAGTGCCGGAATGGCCCTGAAGCTGGGCGCCGCGTTTCGCACGACCCCCGAATCTGGCTCAACGCCCAGACGGTGGACCTCCACGAAGCAGCTCGTCGCCTCACCGCACTCCCGCGCCCGCTGCTCAAGGCGAGCTGCCGCTCCGCCCGCCGGCGCTGGGCGACGTCACTGTGGTGACGGTGGCTCGTCTTCGAGGATCGCCTGGATCTGCCGTCGGAGCTGCGGCAGGTCGCGCTCGACCGCGGACCAGACCTCGTCGAGGTTCAAACCGAAGTAGTCGTGGACCAGGATGTTGCGCATCCCGATGATCGCGCCCCAGGGCACTTCGGGATGGCGAGATCGCAGCTCCTGTGAGAGGCCTCGACAAGCCTCGCCGACGATCTCGAGATGGTGGATCACCCAGACCTGGACCAGCGGATCCGCGTCGAATGCCTGGCGGCTGAGGTTGGTGCGCTGCTGAATGCGGTCGATCGCCTCCAGGACATCCTGCAGGCGATCGAGATCGCGCCTCAAAGCGGAACGGCCTCCGCCAGAACACGGTCGCGCACGCGGGGGCGCAGCCCCCGCTCAGTCGCCACGTCCACCTTGCAGCCGAGAAGCGTCTCCAGCTCGATCACGAGCGCAGCATGATCGAGCAGGCTGCGCCCCGGGTCAAGGTCGACGAGCAGGTCGAGATCACTGTCCGGCCGCGCTTCACCGCGGGCGACAGAGCCGATCACACGGAGGTTGCGGGCTCCGTGGCGCGCAGCGGCGCGCAACACTTCGGCTCGTTTCTGGTCGACGCGTTCGCGTATGCCCACGCAAGAAGTATAGACGGCCAACCGGTCTGGACCCCCCCCTCCCCCACGTCCCTTGCCTTCCGCCCGCCGGCGCCAGTATCTCGGCTGCACGAGGGCGTCGAACTCCTCCTTGGCTGGAGGAGCGATGCACTTGAGGATGACGACGTCCCTCTCACCGACGACCACGAACTGCGCTCCCTCCTTCAGGCCCAGACGCTCCCGAATCTCTTCCGGAATCACGACCTGGCCCTTCGAGGACGCCCCTGGGCCACGTCGGTCCAGCCGCCCGCTTGCTCACCACGCCGATGCTCATGGCTCCAGAGCTTGCATCGAGCCCGGGACAGCGCAGGTCCGCTCCCCCGCCCCTCGGCCGCGGATCCGTGGCATGCTCCGCACGAAGCAGCCGGAACGAGTCAGGCGGCCTGCGATGATGCGGACGTCCCGAGTCGGAACCTCGCCGCCGTTCTTGTCCGCCGACCTGACGGACCGATACGCAGCCGGCTGCCGGCCGATCGACGTGTGCGGCCTGACGCCCGGCGACTGCGGCCAGTTCGAGGTCACGTTCTGGCAGTGGCATTGGGATCCGGCGCCGCGTCCCCTGGATGTCACGCCGATCGTGGAGGAGCTCGCGGCCGCCACCTGCTCGATGCTCGACGGGCCGCAGGCCGCGCTGGCCGGAGCGGGCCTCGTGATCAGCCCGTCCGTCCCAGGAACCGGCGTGGGAGAGATCGAAGTGGCCATGACCAGCTCGACGCCGCGGTCGGGGCACTCGTCGCCGCCGCGGCAGCAGGCGCGGTGCCGGGCGTCGGCGTGCGAGTCCTCGGGGAAGCCCTCTTCAGCGACGAACACGGCATCCTGCGCGAGGGGCCGATGGTCGCCCCCGTCGTGACAGGCCGGCCACCAGGGAATCGCCCGCGGCCGGCCGCGGCAAGAAGGGAACGCGCAACGCCAGAGGTGGAACGAATGGGCCGTGTCCCCGAGCGCCTTCAGCAGATCCCCGACCAGCCCGCACACGAGGCTCGAAGCTCCGCCTCGGACTCGAGCCCTGCCACAGCGCGCACGAGCATGTCGTTGCGAGATGTGGTCCGAGCGCCTGCAGGCTGTCGAGCAGCAACGCGACGCGCGGCGACGTACAGCGGATCAGGCACGCCAGGACCCCGGCTTGGCCGCCATGAACTCGAGCAGGGCGTCCGCCTCGGCCGGGCCGCGGCCAGGGCTGGTCAGCAGGTCGACGGCCACCTGCGAGAGGGCGGCGAACCTGAGCCCATCGGCTTCCCATGTGCGCTCGAAGACGACGGGGTCGTACGGCATGGCGAGGAGGACGTTGGCGCCGGCGTCCACGGCGCGCAGCCCCAGGCTCTGCATGGCCTCGTCCGCGTCCTCGACGTAGACGACTCCGAGGCGCGGAGCAGCGACGGGAGCGCGCCGTGCGGCCGCCAGGCTGGCGCTCAGGCAGTAGTCGGACCCCGCCTTGCGAAGCCTGTCGGTGAGGGCCTCGAGGCCCCGTGGCTCCAGGCAGTAGCGCACGCGGTTCGTCTTCGTCAGCTCGTAGTCCTCGGCCCAGCGGCGGATCAGCTCGGGCACGAGGACCTCGACGATCCGGCCCGCAGCGTCGCGAACCAGCACCGCCTCCCGATCCAGGAGATCCACGACCCGCGCGAGGGTGCCGAGCGAAGTACCCGAGCGCGACGCGAGCTCCCGGACGCCGTACGGTTCGCGGAAGTCGCACAGCGCCCGCACGGCGCGGCTGGCCGCGGGTCCCTTGAGCGAACGCAGCGGCCGTCTGCGTGCGCGGGGATCGCTGGCGGCCCCGGTGGCTTCCAGGAACACAGCGGGCCGGTCGAGCGCCACGCGGAGGTTGCCGGTGGCGTCGCCGTAGCTCACGCCGGCCTCCCGGAGGAGCTGGCGCGTCCGGGGCCCGAGGTATTCCGACCAAACGAGCGCGGGGCGCCCGCGGGCCGTCTGCTGCAGCCAGGCGACGAGCGGCAACACGTCACGCGCGTCGAGATGCGCCTTGAACCGGAGCACCAGCTCAGAAGCAGACCCATCGGGTCCCGTCAGTTCGAGGACTCCGTCGACCCCTTTCGATGTCTCCGGGCGAAAGGCGAGAGCCCACCCCTCAGGAAAGCGCTCTTCGAGGTTTCCTAGGAATTGCGTTCCAGAAAACTTAATGTTCCGCACAATGCGGAACATGGTACATTAGCGGAACGTCTGACGCAAGCACTTCTGTACCAGCTAGTTGTGTGGGCTACTCCTACAAGGGCAGTTGGCGGCGAACGGAGAGTTGGTCCCCGACGAGGGCCTCGAACTCGGCGAACGTCCTCAAGTCGACGAACTCGCGCCTGGGCGCCACGTATACGACGACCGGCTTCCGTTGCTCGGCCAGGCGGAGGACGTTCATCACGGTCCCTCGACTCTCGCCGTCCCAGAGCATCAGGCCAACCGTCGATTCGTCCGCCATCGCGCGGTCCGTGGCCGCGTAGTAGTCGAAGGCGCGCCTCTTCCCCGCTGGCCGGACCATCCGAACAGGCCAGTGGCCGATGTTGTTGCGGGGTGTCTCATCGGCGCAGAAGACCTCCACCAGATGGTGAGACTGCTGGCTCAGATAGGCCTGCACGGCGCGATCGGCGCCGTTTGCGTCGCCGATCAGCACCGGGAGGCGCTTTTCGACGATCCGATCGAGTCGGAGCCGGATCTCGGCGCCGAGTCGCGAGATTCGCCGCGAACCGCCGATGAACACCCTGGTCACTGGTTGCATGCCTGCGGCCACGTCTCCTGCCGCTCCGCCGTCCGGTCAGCGTCGCTCGAGCTGGAGCAGGAGGCGCGCGACCAGGCCCGCCACATCCGCCTTGAACTCGTCGTCGTTCCTCCCGATGAACCGGGCCGCGCGGCTGGGGCCGATCGAGTCGATGCCCGAGAAGTCCTCGCGGAGGTCGACCACAGCCGCCTGGGCGTATGGGTCATCGATCAAGGCACTCAGGCTCTCGGCCACCTGCTCCACCGACCGTCCGTAGTTCGCGAGAACGTACCAGAGGTCGTACGCGTCCTTGTTCTCTCCGCGGCCCCGCAGGGCAAGGGCCTTCAGGACGACGAATGCCCCCACTCCGCACACGGGAATCTCCCTCGTCACGGCTTCGCCCGTCAGGGTTCGGCCTTCCAAGCGAACCCACTGCCGATCCCGGAAGGCGAGGCCGAGCCCGGGCGTGACGACCGCGGCGAGATCTGATTCGAGGCTTTGAAGGCTGCCAGCCTTCCTGATTCCATCCGACGGCGCCATCAGGAAGTCGACGGTTGCGCCGCTTCCCCGATGGCGCCAGCGCTGACGCGTCTGGTTGCCTTCCTCGTTGACGTCGGGTTCGAAGCCGTGGCGGCGCAGTCGCTCTGGGAGCGCCTGATAGCGACGCGTGTCGAGGATCGCCAGTTCCAGCCCGAGGTCCAGGTCCCTCGTTCCCACGTGTGGCTCGCGTGCCTTCGCCGAATCGATGAGGAGCGATGGCACGAGGCCGCCGACGACGACCATCTCAGCGAGGAGGTCCCCGAGGATGGAGGCCAGCTCCAGGAGCTCGGCTCGCACGAGGGCGAGCTGGGCCGCGTCGTAGCCTGCGCTCGTCGGCGGCTTGTTCAGCTCCGGTCCCACCTGAGGAGTCTGCGCTTCAACTCCTCGGCGGCCTCCTTCGAGCGCTCCGGCTGCGCCTTCAGATCGAGGTACGTCTGGATCGGGTGGACGCAGGGCACCCCGCCGAGCGCGTTCGCGCCCTCGAACACGGCGTCGTCGTTCGGCACGACGAGCCAGAGGTTTGCGCCGCGCGGCTCGTGCGTGAAGCCGAGCCGGTCCAGCCACGATGCGCTCGGGGGCTCCCGCAGGTAGGCCGAGGTCAGCCTGTACATCGCGAACCGCGTCAGGTGCCAGGCGGCGGCGAGTCCGGTCAGCGCCCATGACGACTTCCCGGTCAGCTCGGCCAATCTGGCGGTCAGCTCCTCCGGGCTGCGCGCCGAGACGTGCCCGCGCAAGACGCGGTGCTTTTCGAAGTCGTAGGCCTCCCGCCAGGCTTCGAGCGCCAGCGCGGGGTTGCCGAGCCGGCGTCCCCGCCCTGCTCGATCGCGGATCAGCAGTCCCTCGGCCTCCATGCGGCGGATTAGACGACTGACCTGACTTCTGTCGATGCCGGCCGCCTGCACGAGCTGCGCCTGCGTCAGGCAGTGATCCGGGGCCAGGAGCAACGCTCGAGTGACACGTGATCCCCTGGGGCCGAACAGGCTTGCCGGGCGTCCAGCGGCTGCGAAGCGGTTCCGATTTCCAAGAATGCGGATGCGGGTCCCCGGGCTATCGATCCAAGCGTTGCCCGAGAGATCGATCCAGGACACACCCGCTTCGGCGCACAGCCGCCGCCCGGTTTCACCCATGAAGGGTACGGCGACGATCCGAACGACGGACCTTCGCTCCCTCGTCGAACTGGCATCGGCCCGCAGTCGATCGATCGCCCGGCCAACATTCGCTGCACTCCCGTTCGGCTTCCACTCCAACAGGTAGAGGACTCCTGGGCCCTGCAGGCGCAGGTCTGGGCCCGAAGGCGCCCGCCCGGCGACCCTCCTCAATGGCTCGCCAGGCGAGAGATGGTCCTCGAGAGCACGCTGCGCCTGCGCCACGGAAACCACGTCCTTCGGTCGGCCCATGTTGCTTAAATAGCATATGCTGCTTCGTCACGCAACATGGTGTATTCAAGCATCTGCTGGGCGCCGAGGTGATGGACGCGTAGCCGTCTTCCCAGCGGAGAGAGGCGCGATGGGTGGGTGTCGGCCACGGGTTGGAGTGTCCGTGGCCGAGGTGCCAGAAGTGGTCCGTTTCCTACGCGCCCCGAATCACCGCCTCCGCGCACTCGTAGTGCCAGTTCGTCCTCGTTCTCGTCTCGTACCGCTCGAGGGCGCAGCCCGGCGCGTCCGGTGGGTTGGTCGAGTTGAAGAACACGGTCCTCCGCCCACGGGCCTCCGAGGTGAGCGCGCAGAAGGGCGGGACGTAGTCCTTCCCGCCCAGGAAGACGATCGGCTCGTCCCCTCGAGCCGAGGGCATGCGGAAGTCCCGGTACCGATCCCGCTTCCGCCGTCGCTGGAACGGCTCCGCGCTCTGGCTGAAGGTGATGTCGTAGTCCGGCGTCAGGAAGCTCGCCGCGATCAAGCCCCAGCCGGCAGACAGGATGTAGACGTGATCCGGCCCGAATGCCTCGACGAGCCCGGCGTAGGCCCGCTCCTCGTAGAGCCGAAAGGCGGGCAGCAGGCGGCAGGGGTTGTCCTGAGGATGCGAGTTGTACTCGAGCAGGACGTCGCGCCAGGTCTTGCCGCCGCCTGCTACGTCGTCGGGCCTCGCGTACAGCAGGCCTGCTCTTGCTGGAGCCACCTCCGGACGGGCGACGAACATCACCGGCGTTCCCTCTGGCGTCCGGAGATGCCCGGCGTCAGGCTGCTTCGAGCCGGAGCACTGGATCACGACGATCATGACGAACCCCGCACGGCCGCCACGAGCGCATGCAGCTCGTCCAGGAACGCAGGGTCGTAAGGGTCGTCGACGTGGTTGGAGTTCCAGAGGCCCGAGCCTCGAACGCGCTCCCGGTCGCAGTGGTGTCCCAGCCAGTTTGTCGACGGAGGGTCCAGAGGCTCCTTGTCGTAGTTGCTCAGCAGGGCGATCGCGTTCCTCTCGATGAACCCTCTCTGGCTATCCGGGCCGGTCGCGTCTTCGATCGCCAACCACAGGAATGGCATGGCGCGGATGACCGTGCTGACTTCCCGCTCCAGGCCCTGCTCCGCCATTCGGACGTCGCGCGGCGCTGAGTTGCCGGAGCCCCAGGTCGGGCACTCGTAGCCCGTCCTCTTCATCAGCGCCGCGCCCACGATCTGCCTGAAGATGGAGCCTCGGTGATTGCCTCCGCCCGAGGCGTCCTGGCCCTTGTGCTGAGCCAGGCGTCCCCACAAGGTCGATCGCGAACCGGCCTTCAGGCCATGGGTCCCGACGCGAACGATGCGGGGGCCGTGGCCGGTCTGCGAGCGAGCCTCACCGTTCTCGCGGAAGAAATAGACGCCGCTCTCGGGCCAGGGCATGCGGCCTGAGCAATCGCGGAGCACGCGAGCGCCGCCGAGCTTCGACTCGAGGGCATCGAGGATCGCGTAGAAGCGGGTCAGGTGGTGGAGGCGGTCGGAGGAGGGACTCATGGGTTCAGCGAATCAGCCCACTAGCAACGGCGTCGAGCAGAGGGCTGCCTTGTCGGAAGGCACTTGATTGCCCTGCGCGCACCCGGTCGCCGGGCCAGTGCGCGCGACGGCGGTGCGTTCCGCGCCAGATTCAGAATGGCGGCGATCTCGGCGCTTTCCCGGGGCGTGGGGTTCATCAGGGAGCGGACGTTCCGGCCGTAGATGTGATCCGCGAGGGCCGGGGCATACTCGGCGAGGAATGGGCCCTTGCCGAACATGCGGAAGTGGTCGAACGTCACCACGGGGCCCCGCTTGCCGGGGCTCTTGTGCGGGCCGATTCCGATCCAGGTGATTCTCTTGGCGATGCCGTTGCGCCGAGGCTTTGCGCCGGTGCCACCCACCCCGATTACGGCGTCGAACTTCCTCGCGCGGACCGTCCCCATGCAGTCGTTGATGCCGAACCGGCCCTCTTGATCCGGATCTCCCTCATGGGTGCGCTTGTAGACGAGCGTTCGCATGAACCGCTCCTCAGGGGTTGTTCGCGGCGATGAGTTCTGGCTTCTGGCGTTCGAACCAGCGGACGAACCGCTCGGGCTGCAGGAACGTCGGCGGGACGGCGCTCCTCTGAATGTAGCCGTCACGGCACGAGAGTCCTCCCCATTCCTCGAGCAGGTCTTGCCGCACACGATAGGCCCGGTCACGCCATTCGCCTATGGCGATGCAGCGCCGGAGGCGGCCGCTCCCGGACCGGTTGCCTCGGACAATCACGTCCGTCCCTTCGTGGTCCTTCCGCCTCGTGTGTGCGTTCTCCATCCACCGGTCGCGCGGGACGCTCGTGAGGCGGACGCTTTCCTGGACCGAGTACAGCCCGATGAGAGCGTACAGGAGCCGCTCGGGGCTGCTCCTGACTGGGCGCAGCCCTGCATAGAAGGCAACGACATCGCCCCTGCCGAGGTCGGTCAGGCCTCGGCCGCGGCGGACACCATTGTCCCCGTATGTCAGGTGCTTGAAGTCGGGGTCCAGATGCATGACCCGTCGCTTCAACGCGGGCGGCAGTTCGAGGCCGGGAAACCGCCGCAGTGCGGGGACGACTTCGGAGTACGGTGTTTCGAGGCCGTGTCGCTGCGACCCGTCAGGGTCAGGGATGGGGACGTAGACGAAGTCGCCGGTTTCGGGGTCGACGGGCGCATTCCACTCGCCGTAGGCCTGGTCGATGCCGACGCGGACGAGAACGCCCTTCATCAGTACCAGATGACTCCCGGCAACTGCCCCCCCGCGGTGGGCGGGCCTTCCCATCCCTCCGGGAGCACCCGCGCCTCCCCACTCGCCTTCCGATGGGCCGTCCAGGCTGCCGCGCCAGCATCCAGGACATCATCGACGCCGGCCGCTCCGGCCCGGCCCAGATCCTCGGGGATCTCGATGCCCTTTCCCTGGAGCAGACGGCGGCGGAGAAGAACGCCGGTCCAGGACTTCTTGGTATGTAGCAGGGGCCCATCGGCCATCGCTCGAAAGCAGACTTCGGGGTGCACTTCTATGATCCTGGGGTCCGCGAGGGCGGCTGCTTCAGCCTCGAGGATCTTCTCGCGAAGGGCGTAGCTGTAAGGGCTGATCCCATGCTCGGTCATGGTCCTTGCGACCTCGATGCCCTCCTTCAGGGTCGGAGCCTCGAAGACGGCCTTGGGGTAGGTGAGGAACACGCTGTTCTGTCGTGGGCCGATGAACTGCTTCGCTGCGAAGTCCGCAGCGCGCCCATAGCCCGTTGGCAGGCCGATGGGCACGTCGATCGCCAGCACCGCTGCGTCCCTCAGGGCCGACGACGCCGCCGCGATCGACCTGAACAGCTGAGCGCCCGCGTATCGACCGTCGTCCAAGACAATCGCTACCCATCTCTTGTGGAAGCCGTCGATGCCTGCGACCTTCACCATCGCTCCTTAATTGGCCCCTTGGGCAGACGATTCAACCCGCAACCCGGCGGCTCTCGCGCTGACCCGTGCCCAGCTTGCCCAGCATCGAGATGCGCGCGTGCCCCGGACGACCGCCGGCCAGGTCGCGGAGGATGTCGGTCATCGGGAGCAGGACCAGCGCGACCTCGCAGCCGGCCTGAGAGCCGGCCTCCCAACGCACGGCCGTGAAGCGATCTCCGATGACCCTGGCCCGTCGCTCGTCCTCAGCCGGCAACGGGGCGACGATGAATGCGGGCGGCGCCACGGCGAGGCCGTATCGGAGCTGAAGACGCTGCGAGTAGAAGAACAGCTGGTACAGGTCATCGTTGCCGATGCGCCGCACCGGTGAGTGGTCATCGCGGGCTGGCCAGTAGTCCTTGTACTTCGCATCCACGACGGCGACGGGGAGACCTCCCTCGTAGACAACCAGGTCCGGCCTCACGCTCGCGTAGACGTGCCCGTCGCGGTCGAGCAGCGCCCCGCCGTCGGCCTGCTGGGAACGCGCGGTAAGGCCCCGCGTCCGCAACTCGGCGGTCAGATGAATCGGTCGCAGAAGCCCACGGCCTGCTCGTATCGTGCGGCCTCGTCGGCGGCCTCCGGTGGCTGTGGGTAGTCCACCCGCTTATAGGCCCAGTTGAAGGGGCTGGCCCGGAAGACGATCTGGTTACGCGGATCAGAGGCCAGAAGGAACATTGAGGCCAGGGTCGTGCGGCTGGCTGAGGACTTCACGACGTCGGTCGGGACGGGGTTTAGGAACAGCCGGATCCGCTCTGCTGCGGGCCTCGCCGCATCGCTGGTTGACGCGACCGCAAGGTGTGACGCAGGGCGGTTCTTGCGGTACCAGTCCACGAAGGGTTCGAAATCCTGCCAGCGGACGATGTTCTGCTCCCTCGTGCGAAGCACCTTGTGGAACATGTCGACCGACTCGTCGCTCAGTTCACCCAGCCCGGCGATCGCGGGCTTTAGCCTCTCCGCCAGGGCCAACTTGTAGTCGCGTTCCCACTCGTCGAACCGAGGCAGGCGGTAGAAGAGCCCGGCGAACCGGACGAACTGGTCCCACGGACTTCCGGAGGGCTGCCACGTGGCAAGGATTCCTGGCTCGTAGAAGCTGACGTCCCTACCCTCTCGCTCTTGCAGCTTTCGGCGGATCTGGAGCAGCTTCCGATCGACGTCGTCGGTTGGTTCCTCCACCAGCGCGCTGAAGGCATCCGCGATCTGTTGCTTGTGGTGACGAGACATCATGGGCTCGAAGGTGTCCGGGTGGACCAGGTGGAGCAGAATCTCCACCTGACTCTGGGTCCTGGGCATGCCGAGTGACGTCGCGATGTCCTTGAACGTCCAGGGATCGGTCAGGGCACGAGACCGTTCCGGTTCGTCGAGACGCCACCACTTTCGGACAAACTCGATGAGGTACCGCAGCAGGGACGGGCGGTTGAGCTTGTAGCCCATGCCTTCGGCGGCCAGGCCCTTCTCCAGGGCCCTGTCCAGGGCTGTCGGGATCGCCACGGGCGATCGGGACTGGTTGAGGACGCCCTTGATGACCTTCCTCTTGCGAGGCGCTCCCGTCGAGTTGGCGGGCAAGAAATGCACGTAGAGGAGCTCGCCGAAGAACTGGACGGTGTCCGGTTCGGCGCCGGCCAGTTGTTTCTCGAGCTTCGCCTCGAACGAATCAGCCGAGCCATCCCATCCTTCGATGAAGCGCCGGTAGACATCCTGGATGGGCGCTTCCGACCAGATGGGACGGCCTGGCGTGAAGAGCGAGTCGCGGCTCCTGAGGACCCGTTCCACGAAGAGCTTCGCGGCGTCGTAGACGGGGGCGACGTCTTTCTCTTTCAGCTTTGCCATGGGGACCTCGGAGGCTCTCTAGGCCAGTACAGCAAAGACGTCGTTGGCGTCCCGTGACCAGGGTTGCCCCCGCAGCGATACTCGTACCCGATACATGCCCTCGGAGAGGCCCCCCAGGGCTGCCTTCCACTCCGTCGTGCCGGTGCGTTCGAGATTCAGTTCCCCAAGGGCGTGGGCGGATGGCCAGGCCTGTGACAGCGACGCCCTGGGCTGGGTGAGGTTGTCGCACGGCCCCATTGCATGCACCCGAATAGTCGCGGGCGCGCCGGCCTCATAGCATTCTTCGAGGTCAAGGCCAAGGCGGGGCGCAGTGTCTGTGGCCGGCTCGATCCCGCGGTCTCCGGAAGGGGGATCCTCGGAGTACTGCCCGACCAGTCTCAATGCCTCTATCGCCGACGCGATCTGACTGTGCCTATACGGCACGTCCCGCCACGCACCCGGCAGATTGGTCATCTCGATCGGGATCGCTGAGAGACCAGGCACGGTCCCATCACCCTGGAGGTCGGGTCTGTGTTTGGGCAGAGCGGTCTTGCCGCAAACCAGGTGACTACCATCCCACCGCGCGGACGCCACCGTGGGGTGCCGGGTGCCGACCAGGGGGATGACCGCGGGGCCTTCCGGCGGGGGCGGAACGCTCTGCCACGCCGTCTCGATGTCCTTGTGGGTCTCGAATGCCGCTCGCGCGAGGTCGTCATTGAGTCCCAGCTCCGACGCCACTTCGTGCGGATACACCTCCATCCCCGCTGCCGGCACTGTGATAACGGGATATCGCGGTAGCAGTTCATGCATGCCAGGCCACGAGCGAAGGATCTTTGAGAATTGGCTGAGGCGCACTGGCCCCTGACGCACGCCGTTCACCAGAACGTCCAGTGCCTTCGGAGCGCCGCGGTGAGGCGTCCCCAGAGTTATCAGCGCGCGGCACACTCGCCATCCCTCCAAGGGGCCGAGCCAGTACCGTGCCACAAGGCCCCCCATCGAATGTGCGACGACAAGGACGCGGTGCGTCGCGGAACTGCTGCCGCCGATCAGCTTGAGGCGGCGGCGTATGTTGTAGTCGAGGGCGGCTGCGCTGTCGCGGATGCTGCGCCTGAAGTCGTAGGGAGCCAACACGACGTTCGCATTCCAGTTCGCCTTGCTCGGGTCCCCTTCGTCGAGCACAACGTTGTCGAAAACGTCATGTATCCCGTGGACGAGGCCCTCATACCCCTCCCAGAGCACCCATCCAGGCACGAGGGTGAGGGTGCCTATCAAACCGACTGGAATCAGCTCTCGATCTGGGTTGAGGGGCTCTGGGTGGTTCACCGCCTCGAGTACCCGACTCTCATCACCCCACACCAGCCCAGATTCCGAGGTTAGAACACTCCCTCCCATGCCAGGCAGAACAACTAGAAGGTCCTTGAGGCGCCTCACTTGCTCCCCTCCTTCGTACCCAGCTCAACTGCCATCGGGACACCAGTGAAGTAGAACGCCCCCCAAACGCAAGGATGGACGCCCTTGTTTCTCAGCTCCAGCTGCGCTCGCCGCAACGCGCCTGCCGCATCGACCCCCTCGCGGCACATCAGCCGGTGGAGGGCCTCCATCAGCGAGGCCGTGGGCTTGTCGTTCACCCTCCAAAGAGATGCAATAACACCGGCGGCGCCAGCCTCCATGAAGGCCGTGCCTAGGTTGACCACCTCGTCAGGGAGAGACAGGGATAGCACTCCGGTCTCGCATGCAGACAGAACCGCAAGGCGACAGTCGATCGCCAACCGCCGGATGTCCGCCAAGCTAAGAATGTTGTCGCCTGAGAGGATCAAGCCGGCCTTGTGAGCACTGTAGACGTCGAATTGGGCGTGGCCCGCGAAGTGGAAATGTGTGTGCCGCGGAAGCAGTCTTTCCACCTGCTGGACGGTTGCGTCTTCGTGCGAGCATTGCGTCACCCGGTCCGAGCCCCACGCTTCGACGATTCCGCCTGCTTCAAGAGTTGCCCACGGCAGCGAAGCACCCGAAACAGGCGCAGGCTCCCAGACCAGAAGTAGCCGCGCGCGGCGGGCTCCGTCTTTTTCACTGCGGCGGGCCAGAAAGGAGGCGGACGGAGCGTAGCGGATCCGAAGCTGATCGACCAGGTAAACCCGCCCCCCCGGTGCGCCTGCGGCTTGGGTATCGCACGCGGCGTGCCACGGAAGCAGACCCAGCAGACCGCACGGAATGAGAACAACGTCGGGAGGGCTGGTCGAGCCCGTGCTCGGTGAGTGGGGGAACCCTCGTCGTATGACCTCCTCGATCGGACCCATGGCCACGCCCCACATCCACGCGGAGGCCCGATCAACGGTCTCTCGAAATGACGGGTCCGCAGTGGCCTGTTCCCCCAGGAAGCCTCCGTAAACGCCTTGTACTTCACTCCGGACGCGCAGGCGCACCTCCCCATCGGTTAGGCCGGGGAGGAACACTCCCTCCACACGAGCGCCGGAGGCAGCCGCGGGCCTCACGATGGCCGCGAGCCCGCCGCCTGCGGTGGCGGCCATGTAGACCAAGGTCTGCTCGGAGGCGAGTGCGAGGATTTCGTCGATCTGAAGCCTCTCAGGCTGCGGATCGGGTCTCAACACATCCTGCATTTCCTCCAAGACGTCACGAAGGAGAGTCTCCGAAACGTCGGCAGCCGCTCGACTGGCAAGGCTCTCAGGTATCGTTTCCGCTACCTCTTCTGGATCAAGAGCGGCTTCAAGTGCCGCGCTCGCCTCAAGGGCCCGTTCGACGAGGTCATGGCGACCCATGGCTCGCAGAGTCTCCAGGTCTGCGCGGCGCGTCAGCGTCTCAAGGAGGAGACGAGCCCTGCCATCCTCAAGCAAAGTGACAGCTCTCCTGACGTCACCGGTGCGAAAGGCAGCGAAGGCTGCTTGGGCATGGACCTTGGTGCCCACGGCTAACCAAGTCTCCTTATGAAGACGGTAGACGCTCACGCCTTGCAGCCTCTCAAGAGCCTGAAGTCCGTAACCACTCGCGCGTTTCGCCTCCTGCCAGCTGCCGCGCTCGAGAGACCAGTCGGCCCATCGCTGAGCGGCGTCGAGAGTCGTTCCTGTTGCAGCGCGCATCCCTGACCTACATGCTTCCTCGTAGGCCTCCACGGCTGCCACCAGATCGTCCGGGGATTGGGAATGCCCGTACCGATCGCGAAGCGCGCTTGCCAGGTTAGCCAAAAGGCGGGTCCCTCTTGCTGAGTCCTTGGGCACGTTTGCTGCTGCCGAGCGGAGGGTCGCAATGGCGGCCGTCAGATCTGGCAGCGCTTCATCCACCGGACGGAGCTCGCTCAGCAGCCATCGATAGCGCAAGGTGTAGGCGCACGCGAGGTTGTTGAGCAAAGGAGAGGAGAGGGACGGCGCCGCTTGCCTCGCCTCCTGGAAGAGGGCGACCGCGGTGCCGATGTCGTGACCGTCGTGCCCAAGCTTGAACCTATCCAAAAGGCACACGCCCTGGGTGTTGAGGGATTGCGCTCGCGTGGGCCCAGACTCAGGAGCGAGGCCAAGGGCCTGTTGGGAGCATTCGATGGCAGCATTCAAATCAGCGCGACCATGCTGCCCCGAGTACCGAGCGCGGAAACCCAGGGCGAGGTTCAGCAGGTGCCCTGGCGAGTCTGGTGTGAGCTTCGCCGATTCGGCCCACAGCCGAATCGACTCATCAAGGCGACTCAGGTGACCATCGCAACGAAAGCGGATGAAACACACGTTTGCCAAGGCGTTGAGGTAGCCGGCCTGAAGCGCGGCGGTGTTACCCGGCTGCGCAAGGCACCGCCGGAGGGACCGGTCAGCTTCCTCAAGGTCGCTTGCCTGCCCGGTCTGTTCATTGAAGCGAATCCTCAGGCTGTTGCCGAGATTTCCGAGAGCGCGAGCGGCCTCATCGCTACCAGGCCTGGAAAGGGCGGCGGCTCTGAAGCAATGAATTGCGCTGTCGAGGTAGCGGACGGTGCGCCATTGCTGGTACGCGCGGACCTGTGCCTTCCCTAGCGCGTTCAGGCTGGCAGAGGAGAACGTGGGCGTCATCCACCGCCGCGCTGGAAGGCGGCACGGTCGCAATCGCCCGCCGGTTGGCCGGCCGCAACGTCGTGAGGAGGGCCTTCTTTCCGAGAGTCATGCCCTCTAGAACTCTGAATCCTAGGCGTTGGCTGCCCCCTCACCGGCTGTGAGCGCATCGAGCACCCTGGCTCTTGTCTCGTCATCGGCAATCCAGACGTAGAGCCCCTTCATCGCCCGGCTCAGCAAGACGCGGTACGCCTGGGCCACCCGCCGAACGAGCTCCGCGTGAGCGGGGCCGACTCGGCCGGCCTTGCGTTCCTTCCGCGCCGCCTGGAGCGAGCCCTTCACGCCCGTCTCGTGGATGTGATCCAGGTCCACCGTCCACGCGCCGTCCCGCCAGATCAGGTCCCCTAGCCACACCACGCCGACCCAGTCGTAGTCGAAACCACGGACTACGTAGGGGCAGCCCACTTCCGAAAGAGGATCCTCGGCCATCGCTGAACCCTTGGGGGCCTGGACGAACAGCGTGTAGTCGTCGCCTCGCGGCACCATGTTCCAGACCTTGCGCCAGCGCTGTGCCCGACCGTCCCGTCGATAGGCGATGTCGAAGTCGTAGCCCGAGGCGCCCTTCTTGGCTTGCGCCTTGGCCTTTCCGCCCGATGCCTTCTTCTGGGTGACCCAGGGGACGCCATAGGCCGCGAGGAGGCGGGCCGACTCCCCCACCGCGACGTGGGACCGAAGTGCTTCCTCCAGGGCCAGCGGGTCTGGAACGATGTCGAATACCAGAGGTGCCCGGGGATTGGCGGGTGAGCGGCGCCAAGCAGCACGCACGTGCCGTCCCTCTCCGAGCCCAAGAAGCTCATCGAGCCAAGACATGTACTCCACAGAGCCCGCCAGCCGAAACTGCGCGCCTGCCAGGCTGACCGCCGGTGCAAACTCCGCTTCCAGACCCCGCGCCAGCTCCACGATCACATCACGGGTCGTGCACTCGCGGTCTCGGAAGCCCTGGTCCTCATCCATCAGAAAGACCGACACGCGGGACGATCGAATGATGTGGTACGCCTGGGGCCCGAACCCCACGAAATAGCCTGCGGGCGTGCGGGCCTTCTTGAGCTTGGGGTTGATGAGTGCGTGGGCCTCATCGACGATGGAAACCAGCGTGGCGCCAGGATCGGGGGGACCGCCGTGCTTCGCGTCCCAGAGGCGCACGTTCTCGGGCCAGAGCTCGGCGGGCATCTGGCCCCCCGTGCCCTCCAGAAACTGGTTGACTTGCTTTGGATCCGCCGGGGCATACGCGTTGGCGGGCCGAACGAATCCGCGTGCGCCGGGCCTGCCTCCGGCTGCCTGCCGGAAGAGGCTCTCCCAGTTGCGCCGCTGAGAAGACGAAGTCGTCGTGACGACGAATGACTGGCCGTTGAACCGGCCATCGCGTGCCAGCCAGGCCCACAGCTGCGCGGCTATCGCCGATTTGCCCGAGCCCGGCGGACCCTCGATCAGGATGACCTTGCGCGCCTCCGGATCCTGGGAGGACGCGAGAGCCTCCTCGATCTTCGCCTTGCACAACTCCAGTCCGCGTCGCTGGTGGTCGAGGAGGACGAACGGGCTGGCTGCCGGGTCCGCAATCTGGGCCGCCACCTGCGTACAGAACGCGCGGTCCTGAAGGTAGGTCCCCTTCTCGAACTCCTGGGCGAATCGCGCGTTCGGCACGATCAGCCTGCCGGCCAGGTGCTGCACGAAGCGAGGATCCGCGTCGAGCGGGGTGTCCGAGAAGAGCGGGTAGGCGGCCACCAACCTTTCGTGCGGGGCCTGGGTATACGGGAGCCTGTTCAGCGGCTGGGTGAAGTACACGCAGCCGTTCACCTCGGCCTGGCGCTCGAGCACCGCGGAGTGGAAGTACCTGCAGTACTCCGCGTATCCCCGAACCTGGTCGGCGGGGTGAAGTTCGAGCTGGTTGTTGTGCCATATCAGCCCCTCCGTCGGTCCTGACCGGTCGCCGTAGGTGTTCCAGTCCTTGAACTCGACGATCACCGCAGCCGGGGCGCTCACTCCTTGGCCAAGGAGAACGAGGTCGCACCAAGAGCCGGATGCAGGCAGCCGGTACTCGATGGACACCCCGCCACGCTGGCCGACATGCAGGTGGAAGTTGGCCAGGTCGGGGTGGTTCAGCACGTGCGCGGCGCGGTCGAGGGCAATGCGCCAGGCCCAGCGTTCGCTCTCGTTGGCCCGGCCAGTCTGTCGCTCGAGGTCCGCGATCAGGCCGTCGAGATCTTGGGCGACTCGACGAGAGAACTCCTGGACTTCGAGAAGCATCGACTTTGACTCACTTCCCCCGGTGGCCGTCTCTGAGGCTCACTCGATCGTCACGGGTTCGAGCACACCGATCGTTCTGAGCGCACTGCTCTGGTCCCGAATCCGCCACTCCCTCAACCGCGCAGCAAGCGCCTCATACCGTCCATCGCTGGCCAGTTCGACTGTGCAGGTGTGCCCAGCTGCCTTGAACAAGAGTTCGTCCGCGCCACGTTCAGCCCTGTCAAACAGATAGCAGTGCCCGTACTCCTTGTCGGGGTGACTACTACACTGATCCCAGAAGACGAATGGCTGTAGGGGTAGGCCTAGCCTGGTTGTGGGATTGATGAGGAAAGCCTGGTCACCCGAGAACGCCTCCTCGCCTTCGTAGCTCCAGATTCGGGTGAACGGTGGCGTACCGCATGCTTGCCTGAACCTGCCTACGTGGCTCTTGGAAAACGGCTTGAGGCGCACATCCTCGAATACACCAAAAAGCCACGTCGAAAAGAGCACCTGACTGACGTTGGCCACGACCCTCACGACGCGCAGATGATCAAACGCATTTGCCTCAGCCTTATCGTGCTTCAGCTGACCAACGAAGGTAACGGCCTCATCGAGCTGCCGAAGAAGATCCTCCTGCAGCAACCCGCGGAGCGCAGGTCCGGTTGCCGGGTTTGGCAATCCCTCGAGGACACCCTTCAGCAGACCCCAGAGGGGCCCTATCGACCGCTGCGTCAGGCTCTTGAAGAACCTCGTCTCTGCCTTGTGGGGCTGTGCTGCGTAGTCGGACAGCGCGACATAGGCCAGCATCGCGAATGCCGCTTCAAGGAACTCGCGGGCCATCCTTGTTAGGCGCTCGGAGTCCGTCTGGCTGAGGTATCGGCTCAGGGGGTCGGCCAACGGGAAAGGAAGGCTAATCGCGAGGTCTGAAAGCCCCTGCCACTGCTCCTCCCCGGAGCGTTGCCTAAACACTTGCACAGCGTCGTCCGTGACGAAGGAAACGGCAGAGTTACTGCTGCCGAAGTCCAACCCCAGGTAGGCGCTGGCGGATGGCGCCGCGCTCGCGTAAGTCATGTCCAGGAAGAAGGGACGACCCTCGACGACTGTTGACTCCGCCTCACTGCGCCCCGTCTTGTAGACAAACCGCGTTCTCGCGGTGCCATCCGCCTCAACGGTCAGGTTCAGTTTCAGGTCTTGGTCGAACTCACACCTCTGAGGCGTGTGTAGAAACCTCTCCTCGACGTTCTGTAGATTCTCGACATCTGCGGGGTCGAAGCTAGACCTGAGAAAGGAATAGGCGAGCCTCTGCTTGGGCGGCCGAGTCAACCTGAACTTCCACGCCATGGGACGTCCAATGAACCTGCCGACCACACTCGCCGACGGCAGCAGAACGCCCGGCATGTCAGCTACGTTGGGAAGCCCCTCGGAACGGGGTCGAAAGCGTGTCAGCTGGGGTCCTGTGCTGTCCGGGTCAAGCATTAGGCACAGCCTGTTGTATGTGACCGAGCTAAAGTCGCCTTCCCCGCTACAGAATCGGCGTGCGCACTCAACCGCAAGGCCCTTCGCCACGACCTCCTGAAAGTCCGGCAAGTGCATCACATCCGCGTGGGTCAGCTCTGGCGCGAAATCCCTCTCGAGCAGTTGGCGCAACCAGCCAATATTCGCCGACCCGCCTGACAGCAGCACCACAGAGATTGGTGCCCCGTCTAGCTCTTCGTGCGCGCGCTTCAACGCTGCCGCCACCGTGGGGCGGAGATGCTGGTGCCAAACCTCCTTCTCAAAGAGCAGCCGGAGTTCGCGAGCCGAGTACCGCGCGCTGATCGTCCTGTCGTCTTCGGAGAAAGGGTCGGCCGGGAGAGCAACGGGCGCACTGAGGGACAACTCGCAGTCGAGCTTCCAGTTCGGGATGTTGCGGCAGAGCGTCAGCTTCAGATCCTCAACCAGATGGGTCGCAAGGTGGAGCTTGACCACGAAGCTCCGAACTTCAGGTGCAAGGGCCGATAGGTCGTCGTCGCCCCTCCCAGCCTTGAGCCACCGGTGGTAAGCCTCGGCAGCCCGCTTGTAGAGCTGCTTGTTGACCTCGCTGAAGTGCCTTCTGAACAGGTCAAGAGAGATCGCTCGGTTGATGAAGAACCCCCCCACGGCAATCGAGGCGGCAGCTAACGGACGCGAGCTGCGCCCAGATTGGCTGATGTCACCTTCTCTTGTGGTGGAGATAACGCAGACGTCGAAGGTGCCGCCACCGAAATCCAGCACCAGCGCGTTGTGCTTCTTCTTCTCCGCGACGAGCGGGTGCTTGAGCCCGTACCTGTAGTACTGAAATACGGCGAAGGGCTCTGGGAGAAAGTCGATGTGCGAGAAGCCTTTTCCTACAAGGATGCGCTGGAGATTCCGCCGGTAGTTGGAAAGCCAATCGGACTCCACCAGTCCGCTCTGCATGGCGATCGGCTCGGCAAGCAGGATGTTCGGGCTCTTCGAGTACCCCTGGAGTTCCAGCCAGCGGGTGGTATGTGCCAGGACCTGGTGCAGGAAGTCTGACGTCAGCTCCGCAGGCGTCTTGGTGAAGTCCTGAGAAGTGCGAAATCTCCGCTTGGGAGCCGCGGAGGTCGGATCGCTCTGTCCTAGTTCGATCTTGAAATCCTCGTTGACCTGCGAAGAGCCAATCGCCCCTGACCGCGCGGCAGACCCGATCAGAACTCTGCCCGCCAACGAAGGTCGGGTACGTGCACGTGAACGTGCACGAGTACGGCAGGCTGCGGCGCGGCTGGCCGCGTCTGCTCTCACTCCACCACCACTTGTTGCACCGTGACTTTGGCGGACGTGGCGGCCTG
>JBFWVE010000006.1:0-374555 GCA_050246895.1 Vicinamibacteria bacterium
ACCGCCCCGCACCAACCGCACCGCCTCAGCCTTGTACTCCTTCGTGAACGCCCGACGCTTCCTTCTCTCCATATGGACACCCATGTTCCCCTCTTCCAAGGTGTCCACGAAATCGGGTCACTTCCAGCGGCCACTGATCTTCCTTCTGAATGCGATGCGCCCCGCAGCGTCCCCCGCGAGGGCGTGCACCCCGGCGCCGCCCAGCCGACAGCTACGAGCTACAGGCTGAGCGCGAGTCCTTTCTGGCTAATTCGGCTGCGCTCGCAGCCCGCAGCCGCAGCTTCGATCCATCGAGCGTAGCGAGACGAGCGGGTCCCGGCTGGCTCAGAAGCGTTCGGGGCGGGCGTCGGCCAGGAAGCGAGAGACGGCCTGGAACAGGTCCTGCGCGCGAGTCACGTCGGCGGGGCTGAAATCGGGCCCGGCCTCGGCCGGCGTCTCGCCCTTGCGGCTGATCTGCGCGACGCCGACCGCCTGGTCGCCGCGCAGGATGGGCACCGTGATCATCTTCTGGATGGGCGCCATCCGGTCGCGCAGCTTCACGCTTTCGAAGAAGGCCACGTGCTTCACCATCGGCACGTTGTTCATCGCCTCGCCGGCCTTCCTGGCCAGCACGCTGACCGCGATCGAGTCGCGCTTGGTGACGGGGATCGTGCCGAGGTCGACGAACTTGCGCGGGGCGGCGAAGCGAAGGTGGCGACCGTCCGCTGTCAGCAGCAGGATCGCCACCTCGTCGGCCTTGGAGCCGAACATCGCGGCGACGCACTTGACCACGCGCTCCCCCATGTCGAGCAGCAGCTCGCGCGGGTCGGCCTCGCCCTTGCGGGCGACCATCGCCTGGAGAACGTCGATCAGATCCTGCATGCCCTCGGTCGAGCTGCGATGCGAGCCAAGCATAGGCGGCCGCTCTGCGCGGGTCCTTGGCCGCCTCGCGTTCGGCTAGAAGCGGACTTCCTTGACCTTGCCGTTCTCGAAGATCACGGTCAGGTCGGGGTAGGTCCACTTCTGCTGGTTCTGGAAGGAGACCTCCTTCTGCGGCTTGCCCAGCACGTCGATCACCTCGAGCGGGCTCATGCCGACCTTGATCTCCTTCTTCTCCGACGCCGCCGGCTTCGTGGCGGCGCCGGACCGAGCCGCGGGCCGAGCGGCCGCCGGGGCGGGACGCGAGCCCCCCGGGTCGCGCCCGCGCGCGAGCTTGGCCGAGTAGGCGCGCGCGGCGTCCTCGTTCGGAAAGACCCGCAGGAAGCCCTCGACGTAGCGGATGACCTCCTCCATGTGATCCGGTCCCAGTGCCTGCTTCTTCTCGAAGGGCAGGAAGAACTTGAAATTCGTCGCGACCGGCTCGCGCTTCTCGGTCTTCAGGATCCAGTCGCCGCGCTTCACCTTGTGCGACTCGACGGAGACGAAGCGCATGTCGACACGGTTGTCCTTGTAGCTGATCGAGTCGAGCTCGAGGATCTCTCCCAGGTCGAGCGTGTCGGCGGCGACCTGAGCGGTGTCGAACAGCCCGGTGGACGCCGTCCAGTCCCCGTCCACGACGTCGATCGAGAAGTGCGCGGTGCCGCTGTCCTTGCCCTCGATGCCGTAGATGGAGGTCGTCGGCACGCCCTCCTTCATCACGACCGCATAGGTCCGCTTGGGCTTGAACGTCTTCTCGAACGAGCTCTTGAACTCGTTCGACAGCTTCTCGGCCGCCGTGGGGACGGCGAGCGCGAGCACGCCCGCCAGGAGGAGTCCGGTCTTCTTCATCTTGCTTTCGCCCCCATCCGATTGAGCGTGTGATCGTATCATCAGCCGTCGGGGCGAGACGCGGGGCGCGCCCCTGGAGATGCTTGCATGGAGATCTTCGCCGCCGTCCTGATGCTGGCGGGGCTCGCTCAGGGCGCGCCTGCCGCGGCCGAGCCGAGCGTGAGCGCCGGTTGGCTTCGCGAGCACCTCGACGATCCCGGTCTGGTGCTGCTGCACGTCGGCCCGAAGGCCGCCTTCGAAAGCGGGCACGTGCCGGGCGCCCAGCTGGTGCTGCCCGGCGACCTCGCCGTCCCGCGCGCCGAGGGCGCGCTCCAGCTTCAGCTGCTGCCGCCCGACGCGCTGCGCGAGAAGCTGGAGCTGCTCGGCGTCGGGGACGCCTCGCGCGTCGTCGTCTACGCGGCAGAGGGCTGGATCACGCCGGCCACCCGCGTGCTGTTCGCCCTCGACGCGGGCGGCGTCGGCGAGCGCGCGTCGCTGCTCGAGGGCGGCCTCGAGGCCTGGAAGGCCGCCGGCTTCCCCGTGAGCGCGGAGCTGCGCCCGCGGGCCCGGGCCGAGCTGCATGCCCGCCCGCGGCCCGAGCTGGTGGCCGACCTCGACGCGGTGAAGGCGAGCCTGGGGGCGCCGGGCGTCGCGATCGTCGACGCGCGGCTCGAACGGTTCTTCTCCGGCGCCGACCCGGGCAGCATGCCTCGCGCAGGCCACATCCCCGGTGCGCGCAGCCTGCCCTTCTCGAGCCTGCTGAGACCGGACGGCGGCCTGCGCGACGACGCCGAGCTGGCGGCGGCCTTCCGCGCCTCGGGCGTCGGCCCGAACGACGCCGTCATCAGCTACTGCCACATCGGCCAGCAGGCGACCCTCGTGTACCTCGTGGCGAAGCGGCTGGGGCACCCGGCTCGCGTCTACGACGGCTCGTGGGAGGAGTGGAGCCGCAGCAGCGAGCTGCCCATCGCGATCCAGCCACCCGGCGAGCGCGCGAAAGACTAGAGCCTCAGTCCGCGCAGCCAGGCCACGCCGCCGAGCCGAGCGCCGCGGAGTGCGCGCCGCGCATCGCGCGCGAGCCCGGCCGCGAGCGAGCGCACGGCGCCGTCGAGCCCGATCGGCTCCACGCGCACGCCGAGCTCGCCCATCAGCTCGGGCGTGCCGTAGCGCGGCTCGCCCGCCACGACCACCAGCTCGACCGCCTGCCGCGCGCCCGCCAGAAGGCTGGCGAGATCGGGAACGGCGAGCAGGTCCGCCGGCGAGCCGGGCTCGAAGCCGCCTACGGGCAGGCGAGCGACCTCGGCCGAGTCGCGCGTCGCGAGCAGGATCAGGCCCGCCGGATCGAGGACGCCGGCGGCCGCGGCGGCCGCCAGGTTCGAGAGCGGATCGCGAGCGCCGGAAGCCGGGCCGTCGCTGCCGAGCCCGACGCGCACGCCCGCGGCCCGCAGCGCGCGCACGTCCGCGCTGCGGCCGAACTCGCGCAGGTTCGCCTCGGGGCACCAGACGACCGCGGCGCGCGCCGCCGCCAGCCGCTCGGCCTCCGGAGCGCCGAAGGCGATCGCGTGGACCACCACCGTGTTCTGGCGCAGCACGTTCTGCCCGGCCAGCGCGTCGATCTCGGCCCGGCTCGTCTCGTCCGTGCCCTCGCCCGCGTGCACCAGCCACGGTATCCGGCGGTCCGTCGAGCGGTAGCTGCGGCGCAGGCGGGGATCGAGCCCCGGAGAGCGCGCGAACTGGTAGCGCTGCTGCACTCGAACCGGAAAGTCGTCGCGCTGGAGGGAGCGGTGGAAGGGGCCGTGGTGGAGCACGCCGGTCACGCCGCAGACCAGGTTCCGCAGGCCGCCGAGCAGAAGGCGGTCGGCGGCGGCCACGCGGAGCGCTGCCGCCACGTCGGGCGAGCCCGCGGCGGCTTCCACGTGCCGGTCGCGCTCCGCCGCGCGCGTGTAGGGGGGCCGCCCGAGCGGAGGGAACGTGGAGAAATCGAGGTGATCGTGGGCGTTCACGAGGCCCGGAAGCAGCATCCGGCCGCCCAGGTCCGCCTCGCGCGGGGCCGTCCGGCTGCCGGGCGAGGGCACCACCGCGGCGACGCAGCCGCCCGCGACCTCGACGTCGAAGAGGTCGGTGGAAGCCGCGCCCGGCGCGAAGAGCCGGGCGCGGCGCAGCACGAGCGTGGGGCGAGCCATCGAGGACGGCGCAGGCTGAGCGGGCCTCATCGGGGGCCCGTCCTCCAGCCTGGGCCGATGACCGCGACGGTCAGCGCGTACACGAAGGCGCCGATCAGGATGCGTCCCGCCGTTCCGAGCGGCGCGAGCGCCACCGCGGCGGCCATCGGCAGGCTGGCCAGAGCCGCGCGGCCGACGGGCCGCGGCAGGCTCAGCTCGACACCGGCGCGCGCAGCGGCCAGCAGGCCCGCCAGCAACTGAGCGCTCTCGCCGGCCAGGAACGCGAGCGCCGCGCCCAGCGGCCCGAGCGGCGGAACCAGCGCGGTCGCCGCCAGCAGCCCCGCGAGCAGACGCAGCGCCGTCAGCCGCGGGAGCAGGCGAGTCCGGCCGGCGGCCAGCAGGGCGTGGGAAACGCCGACGTTGAGGAACACCGGCACCACCGCGAGGGCGAGCACGCGCAAGGCGGGCGCCGCCCCCACGAAAGGCTCGCCCAGAAGCAGCAGCAGCACGCCGGGGGCCAGCTGCGCGAGGCCGATCGCGGCGGGCACCGCCAGCAGGGCCAGGCTGGCGACGGTCCGCTCGCGCACGGCGCGCCCGCCCGATCCGGCCTCACGCGTCAGGGCGGGCAAGGCACCCTGGCTGATCGCCGCGGGCACCTGGATGACACCCTCCACGAAGCGCAGCGCGCCCGCGTAGAGACCCGCGGCCCCGGGGCCGACGGCCCCGAAGTTGCCGGCGCCCCAGATCAGGAACAGCTCGACGCGCTGGGCGAGCAGCGACAAGGCGCCGTTGACGCCCAACGGCAGGGATTCGCGCAGCACGTCGCGCAACTCGCGACGGGGCGGAGGCGCGGAGCGAGCGGCGGACCGGCCCGCGCGCAGGAAAGCCGCGGCCAACGCGATCGCCGCCAGCGGCGACCCCGCCAGCGCGGCCACGTAACCGAGCAGGTCCGCTCCCCTCAGCCAGGCTGCGACCACGAGCGCCAGCGCGCAGGAGCGAAAGGTCACGATCACCGCGGCCTCGCGCAGGGGCCGGCCGCGCGCGCGCAGGGCGACGCCCAGCATCTCGCTCCAGCTCGTCAGCACGAAGTACACGACCAGCCCGCCGAAGGCCGGCGCGAGACGCCCACCCGCGAAGGGCACGGTCAGGGCCAGCGCGAGCAGCAGGCCCGTCGTCAGCCGCAGCTTGGCGCCCAGCACGTCGCGCAGATCGAGCGTGCCGGCCACCAGCGCGCGCGACGCGGTTCCCTGCAGCCCGAAATCGGAGGCTTCGGCCGCCAGCACGGCGATCCCGAACAGCACGGCGAAGTCGTCGAAGCGCTCGGGCCCGAGCCCCCGGGCCACCAGCAGACCCGTGACGAATCCGAGGACGCGGCCGGCCGTGTCGGCGAACAGCTTGACCGCGCTGCCCCTGGTCGCCTCGTCAGCGGCGGTCCGATGCACCGCGCGACGCTAAGCCGCGGCGGAGCGCGGGGTCAAACAGAGCGGGCTTGGTAGACTCCCGCGCGTGCCGCTCGACCGCGCGTTCAGCATGGCCTGCGCCTGGGCCGTCGCCGCCGCCCTGCTCTTCTGGCCGGCCCTGCCCGGCCGCTGGCGGCGCTCCCTGGCCCTGGCCGCCGGACTGACCGGCGTGGCCTTCCTTGGGCTGGCGGTGCGCACCGAGGGCGTGCGCGAGACCGAGACCCGCGCCGTCTACCTGCTCGGGCAGCCGTTCGTGACCGACCAGGCGCAGGCGCTCGCCAGCCTGCCTCTATACTTGCTCTCTGGTGCGTGCCTGCTGCTCGGGATGCTCGGCCTCGTGGCCAGCGACTCGTTCGCCGAGCGGCTGTCGCGGCGCTGGCTGGCGCACGCGATCGGCTTGAGCCTCGGCGTCACGGCCCTGCGCTTCGCGCTCGAGAAGGCCGCGGCGCCCGCAGCCTGGGCCGAACCCGTCGGCGTCACCTGGATCGCTCCGGTGATCGGCGCGCACTTCGCCTGGCACGCGCTGCGCGAGCGCCGCGGTCTCGCGGCCGTCGCCATCGCGCTCGTCGCCTACGGTGTCGTGGTGCGAGCGAGCATCGCGGCGCTGATGGTCGCCGCCAGCACGCTGCAGCTCGGGTCGCACTACGACGTCTCACGCGTCGTGCGCGTCGTCAACCCGCTGACGCGCGAGCTGGTCGAGTTCGTCCCCGGCAGCCTCGATCAGGTGCTCCGCCTCGGCGTGCTGCCGCAGCTCCTGGTCTGGCCGCTCTACACGCTGGTCTCCGGGCTTCTGGGCGCGGCGCTGCTCACCCTGCTCCAGCGGAGCTGGCCGGGGCCGGGAGCGCTCGCCGGCGGTACCGGACCGCAGGCCGCCGTGACGCCCTAGCCGGGACCAGGGCGGCATTTCGGCACCCTGTAGCTCGTTCATTTGACGGTACTTGAGCCGGCATGCTAGCTTGAGTTTTTCGCCTCGCTAGCGAGGCTGGAGCCAGGCGCCCGCCAATGACCGAGGTGACGGACCTCAAGTCCACGCTCAATCTGCCCAAGACGGACTTCCCGATGAAGGCCAACCTGCCGCAGGCCGAGCCGAAGCGGATCGAGGCCTGGAAGCGCGACGGCCTCTACGGCCGGGTGAGGGCCGCGCGCGCGGGCGCCCCGCGCTTCATCCTGCACGACGGCCCGCCGTACGCGAACGGACACATCCACCTCGGCACCGCGCTCAACAAGATCCTCAAGGACCTCGTCGTGCGCAGCCGGACGATGGCGGGCTTCGACTCGCCCTACGTGCCGGGCTGGGACTGCCACGGCCTGCCGATCGAGCTGAAGGTCGACAAGGACCTCGGTGGCAAGAAGAAGGGGCTGTCGCCGGTCGCCTTCCGCAAGGCCTGCCGCGAGTACGCCGAGCGCTTCCTCGGCATCCAGCGCGCGGAGTTCGAGCGGCTGGGCGTGATGGGTGAATGGGAGACGCCGTACACCACGATGTCGCCCAGCTATCAGGCCGGCATCGTGCGCCAGCTCGCCGCCTTCGCCGACGCGGGGTACGTCTACAAGGCGAAGAAGTCCGTCCACTGGTGCATCTCCTGCCGCACCGCGCTCGCCGAGGCCGAGGTCGAGTACGACGAGGCCCACGAGAGCCCCTGGATCGACGTGCGCTTCCCGCTCGCGGACGAAGAGCGCGGCTCGCTGGAGCGGCGCTACCCGGCGCTCGCCGGCCGCAGCGTCGCCACCGTGATCTGGACCACGACGCCCTGGACGCTGCCCGCCAACCTGGCCGTGGCGCTCCACCCCGAGGCCGAGTACGCCTTCTTCCCGGTCGAGGGCACGAACGACGTTCTGCTGATCGGGCGGGCGATGCGCGCGCTGGTGACGGAGCGCTGGCGGAAGGGCGCCGCGGGCGCGGCGCCGGCGCTGGGCGAGCCGCTCGCGACGGCGACGGGGGCGGAGCTCGAGCAGCTGCGCTTCCGCCACCCGTGGCTCGCGCGCGACTCGAAGGTCGTGCTCGGCGACTACGTGACGCTCGACACCGGCACGGGCATCGTGCACACGGCGCCCGGCCACGGCTGGGACGATTACCTGACGGGGGTGAAGTACGGGCTCGAGATCTACTGCCCGGTGGACGAGGCCGGCCGCTTCCTGCCGGAGGTGGAGCGCTTCGCGGGCCGCAAGGTCTTCGACGCCAACCCGGAGATCGTGGCGTTCCTGCGCGAGCGCGGCGTCCTGGTCGCCTCCGGCAAGGAGGTCCACGCCTACCCCGTGTGCTGGCGCTGCAAGAACCCGATCATCTTCCGCGCGACGGAACAGTGGTTCATCAACCTCGACAGGCAGGACCTGCGCGAGAAGGCCTTGGCGGCGATCTCGCGCGTGCGCTGGTACCCCGCCTGGGGCGAGGAGCGCATCCGCAACATGATCGCCACCCGCCCCGACTGGTGCATCTCGCGCCAGCGCCTGTGGGGCGTGCCGATCACCGCCTTCTACTGCAAGGGCTGCGGCAAGGCCCACCTCGACGGCGCCCTGGCGCGCCACGTGGCGGACCTCTTCGAGCGCGAAAGCGCCGACGCCTGGTACGAGCGCGAGGCGAAGGACCTGCTGCCCGCGGGCTTCGCCTGCGACCAATGCGGCGGCCGCGAGTTCGACAAGGAGAAGGACATCCTCGACGTCTGGTTCGACTCGGGCTCCTCGCACGCCGCCGTGCTGGCGCCGCGCGCGGACCTCGCCTGGCCGGCCGACGTCTATCTCGAGGGCAGCGACCAGCACCGCGGCTGGTTCCACTCGTCGCTGCTGATCGGCGTCGGCACGCGCGGCGAGGCCCCGTACCGGCAGGTCATCACGCACGGCTTCACGGTGGACGCCGACGGCCGCAAGATCTCGAAGAGCCTGGGCAACGACGTCGACACCCAGAAGATCATCCAGACCTACGGCGCCGAGATCCTGCGGCTGTGGACGATCATGGTGGACTACCGCGAGGACATGCGCTTCAGCGAGGAGATGCTGAAGCGCGTGGCGGAGGCCTACCGCAAGTTGCGCAACACGCTGCGCTACCTGCTGTCGAACCTCTACGACTTCGACCCCGCGCAGGACGCGCTCGCCGAAGCCGAGCTCGACGAGCTCGACCGCTACGCGCTCGCCCGCCACCGCCAGCTGGTGGCGCGCGTACGCCGGGCGTACGACGAGTACGAGTTCCACGTCGTCTATCACCAGCTGGTGCAGTACTGCGCCTCCGACCTGTCGGCCTTCTACCTCGACGTGCTGAAGGACCGCCTGTACTGCGACGCGCCCGCCGCGCCGCGCCGGCGCTCGGCCCAGTCCGTGCTGCACCGGATCGCCCGCGACCTGACCCTGCTGATGGCGCCGGCGCTGCCCTTCACGGCGGACGAGGTCTGGCCGCTGCTGGCCGGCAGCAGCGGCCCGGTTCACGCCGGGCGCTTCCCCGACCCCGAGCCCGCGGACGAAAGCGTGCTGGCGCGCTGGCAGGAGCTGCTCGAGGTGCGCGCCGTCGTGACGAAGGCGCTCGAGGAGGCGCGCGCGCAGAAGCGGGTGGCCGCCAGCCTGGAGGCGCGCGTCCGGCTGTGCGCCCCCGAGCCGGCGCTCACGCGGTTGCGCGAGCACGAGGCGAGAGGATCGAGCTTCCCCGGCAACCTGGCGAACCTGTTCATCGTCAGCCAGGTGGAGCTCGCCGCGGGCGCGGAGGTCGCGGCCGAGGTGGAGCCGGCGGCGGGCGCCAAGTGCGAGCGCTGCTGGACCTTCTCGCGAAGCGTCGGAAAGCTGCAGGCTCACGCGGGCGTCTGCGAGCGCTGCGCCGCGGTGCTGGAGCGCCGATGATGCACGCGCTGCGAGCGCGCCGCGCCTACGCCTGGCTGATCGCCGGCGTCGTCGCGCTCGACCAGATCTGCAAGCTCGCGGTGGTTCGCTCGTTCGAGCTGCACGAGAGCCGCGAGCTGCTGCCCGGCCTGCTGGGCCTGACCTACGTGCGCAACCGCGGCGCCGCCTTCGGCATCCTCTCGGATGCCGAGCTGCCCTACCAGCCCGCGCTCTTCGCGATCGTGAGCCTGGCGACGCTGCTGGCGATCGTGCACTACGCCCTGCGGCTGCCTGCCGCCGACAGGCTGTCACAGACGGGGCTCGCGCTGGTGACCGGGGGCGCCCTGGGCAACCTGCTCGACCGCGCCCGGCTCGGGTACGTGATCGACTTCGTGGACGTCTTCTGGCAACAGCACCACTGGCCCGCCTTCAATGTGGCCGACTCCGCGATCACCACCGGCGTGTGCCTCCTGATCCTCGACGTCCTGAGGAACCCGGCCGCGGCGCGCGACGAGGAGCCGGCCGCCGCGGGCGGCCACAGCGACTAGGAGGCCTTCCCCGTGTTCCCCCGGCTCTTCACGCTCGACGCCTTCACGCTCTTCGGCCGCAGCTTGGGCCCGTTCACTCTCCACACCTACGGCGTGCTGCTGGCGCTCGCCTTCGTGCTCGGCCTGTTCGTGGCCGCGCGCCTCGCGCGCCGCTCGGGCCTCGACGGCGAGCGCGTCACGGACCTCGCCGTCTACGTGCTGATCGCCGGCCTGCTCGGCGCCAAGGCCGCGCTGCTGATCGTGGAGTTCCCGTACTACTCGAAGAACCCCGGCGAGCTGTTCTCGATCCTGCAGAGCGGCGGCGTCTTCTACGGCGGCCTGATCGCAGCACTGCCGGTCGCCTGGTGGTACGCGCGGCGGCACGGGCTGCCCGGCTGGCAGGCAGCCGACGCGCTGGCGCCGGCCGTGGTGCTCGGCCAGAGCGTGGGACGGCTCGGCTGCTTCGCCGCCGGCTGCTGCTACGGCAAGCCGAGCAGCCTGCCCTGGTCGGTCACCTTCAAGGACGCCTACGCGGCGCGCGCCGTGGGCACGCCGGTCGACGTCCCGCTCCACCCCGTGCAGCTCTACGAGTCGGCGCTCACGCTGCTGATCTTCTTCGGCCTGCTGGCGCTCTTCGGCCGCAAGCGCTTCGACGGCCAGGTCACGCTCGCCTACGTCCTGCTCTACTCGGTGGCGCGCTTCTCGCTCGAGTTCGTGCGCGGCGACGCGGTGCGCGGAACGGTGCTCGGCGGTCTGCTCTCGACCTCGCAGTTCATCGCTGTCGTGCTGGCGCTCGGCGCGCTGGCGCTCTGGCCCTGGGTGGCGCGCACGCAGCGCATCGCCGCGCCGGCGCCTCCCGCGGCCTGAGGACCGCCGCGCCGCGCGAGCTGCGACTCGAGGTCGGCGCCGCGGAGGCCGGCCTGCGTCTCGACCGCTTCCTGGCGGCGGCCGTGCCTCGGCTGTCGCGCTCGCGCATCCAGTCGTTGATCGAGGCCGGACACGTCGCCCTCGACGGCGCCGCCGCGCGGGCCTCTGCGCGGCTGCGCGCGGGACAGCAGGTGCTCCTCCACGAGCCCGAGGCGGAGCCGGCCGAGCCGCTGGCCGAGGCGCTGCCGCTGCGGGTGATCCACGAGGATGAGGACGTGCTGGTGGTGGACAAGCCGGCGGGCCTCGTCGTGCACCCGGGCGCGGGCGCCGCTTCGGGCACGCTGGTGAACGCGCTGCTGCACCACGTGAAGGACCTGCGCGGCGTGGGCGGCGTGCTGCGGCCCGGCATCGTCCACCGCCTCGACAAGGGCACCTCCGGCCTGCTGGTGGTGGCCAAGCACGACCTGGCGCTGCGCGAGCTGCAGCGCCAGTTCGCCGCGCGCGAAGTCGAGAAGGAGTACCGCGCGGTCGTGCTGGGCGTGCCGCGGCGCGCACAGGGCGAGATCGACGCGCCGATCGGGCGCGATCCCGTGCACCGGCAGCGGATGTCCGTCAAGGCGCCGCGAGGCCGCGAGGCGCGCTCGTCCTACCGCGTGCTCGAGGCGTTCGACGCCTGCGCGCTGCTGGCGGTACGGATCCACAGCGGCCGCACCCACCAGATCCGGGTGCACCTCGCGAGCCTCGGCCACCCGGTCGCGGGCGACGCGACCTACGGCGGCCGGCGGCCCCCGGCCTGCCGCTCCGCCGCGGCGCGCGCCGCGATCGAGGCGCTCGCTCGGCCCGCGCTCCACGCCGCGAGCCTCGCTTTCGACCACCCCCGCACCCGCGAACGGCTGCGCTTCGAGAGCCCGCTGCCCGAGGACCTCGAGGCGCTGCTGCGCGCCCTGCGCTGAGCCGCCATTTGCGCCTCGCGGCCCGGCCGGCGCGGACCTATGATTGCCGCCGCATGACCCGGGTCCTCTCGAGCCGGCGGATCTACGACGGCAAGGTGCTGGCGCTCGACGTCGACGACGTCGAGGAACCCGGGGGCGTGCGCGCCACCCGCGAGGTCGTGCGCCACCGCGGCTCGGTGGCGGCGCTGCCCGTTCACGCCGACGGGCGGCTGGTGCTCGTCCGCCAGTACCGGCACCCGGTCGCGGCCGAGGTCTGGGAGCTCCCCGCCGGCCGGCTGGATCCCGGCGAAACGCCGGAGCAGGGGGCGCTGCGCGAGCTCGAGGAGGAGGTGGGCCTGCGCGCCGGCCGGCTCGAGCGCCTGGCGACCTACTTCACGACGCCGGGCTTCTGCGACGAGGTGATGCACCTGTTCCGGGCGAGTGATCTCACGGAGGTGCCGCCGCGACCGGAGGCCGACGAGCGGATCGAGGTGCTCACCGTAACCCTGGTCGAGGCGCGAGAGATGCTGCGCAGCGGCGAGTTGCGCGAGGGCAAGACGCTGGTCGCGGTCCTGCTCGAGAGCGAGCGCCAGTTGCAGGAGGGGGGCGCATGAACGAGCGCAGGCGGGCCCGGCGCAGGCGGATGCCGTTCGTCAGGAGCGGCGTCCTCGTGGTCGAGGGCCGCAGCCACATCGTGGCGCTGCTGGACCTCTCGCCCGAAGGCGCCTTCCTCTCCACGCGCATCGACCTGCCCGCGGGACAGGAGGTCGAGCTGCGCCTGGTGCTGCCGCGCGCCGGCGGGGAGTCGTGCCTGCCCTGCACCGTAGTGCGCCGCAGCGACCGCTTCGATCCGGCGCACGGCCAGCCCGCCGGCCTGGCCGTGCGCTTCCACGGGCTCGATGCCGGCGTCGTGCGGCGCGTCGAGGACCTGGCGGCCGAGGGCTTCCTGCCGGCGCCGGAGCCGGCGCCCGCCGAGCACTTCGAGTACCGGGTGCTCGAGCGCGAGGCGCTCGACGAAGCCGAGCTGAACCGCCTCGGGCTCGACGGCTGGGGCCTGTCCGCCGCCGTGCGCGACGCGCAGGTCTACCGCCTCGTGCTGCGCCGCCGTCTCTAGAAAGGTCTCGCCGCCGCGAGCCACGCGCAGAGCAGCAGGGCGGGCAGCCCCAGAACGAGCTGCAGCGTCCGCACCATGCCCTCGAGCGCGAGGCCGCGCTCGACGAGGCGCGCGCCGGCCGCGTCCGGTCGCCGGCTGCCCCTGGCCACGAAGACGTGGACCGCGATCGCCTGCAGCACGCCGAGGGGCAGCAGCAGGAAGGCGGTGAGGCCGGCCTTCACGCCGAGCCAGCGCGGCCAGCCAAAGCTCCAGCCGAGCGCCCGCATCGCCAAGAGGCCGCTCGCGACCAGCAGCAGCAATGCGGCCTGCTCCACGAGCCCCAGTTGCCGCGCGAGCCGCAGCCGCCCGGGGTTCTGTGCGCCGCGACGGAGCCAGACGCCCGCCGCAGCCGCGGCGAGATAGACCGCCGGGGCGGCGAGGTGCAGCGCGCGCAGGGAGGCTTCCGCTACTCCCGGCTCTCCATCAGCACCACGTGCCTCACGTTGTGCCACGGCAGCAGGATCTGCGACACCACCGTTTCGATGGTGCCACCCTCGGAGAGCGTGCGCTCGACCTCGATCACCAGCCCGACGGCGTCGGAGTAGAGCACCTTGCAGCCCTGATAGACGATGTCGGTCGTCGCCACCTCGTGCAGCACGACCCCGGCCGTCAAGCCCTGCGAAGACATGCGCTTCCCCCTCGCGCCCGCGCGCCGAGCCTAGTCGTAATACTCGAGCCCCAGGTGCGTGATCAGGTCCTCGCCGCGCAGGTGGCGCAGCGTGTTCTTGAGCTTCATCAGCTGGATGAAGACGTCGTGCTCGGGATACAGGCCGGGCGCCGTCTGCGGGCTCTTGAAGTAGAAGCTGAGCCACTCCTGGATGCCGCTCATGCCGGCGCGCGAGGCGAGGTCGGCGAACAGCGCGAGGTCGAGCACCAGCGGCGCCGCCAGGATCGAGTCGCGGCACAGGAAGTCCACCTTGATCTGCATCGGGTAGCCGAGCCACCCGAAGATGTCGATGTTGTCCCAGCCTTCCTTGTTGTCGCCGCGCGGCGGGTAGTAGTTGATGCGCACCACGTGGTGGATCTTGCCGTAGAGGTCGGGGTAGAGGTGCGGCTGCAGGATCTGCTCCAGCACGCCGAGCTTGCTGACCTCCTTGGTCTTGAAGGACTCGGGGTCGTCGAGCACCTCGCCGTCGCGGTTGCCCAGGATGTTCGTCGAGTACCAGCCGTTCATCCCCAGCAGGCGGGCCTTGAAACCCGGCGCCAGCAGCGTCTTCATGAAGGTCTGGCCGGTCTTGAAGTCCTTGCCGCCGATCGGCGAGCCGGTCTTCTTCGCGAGCTCGACCATCGCCGGGAAGTCCGCCGACAGGTTGGGCGCGCCGTTGCAGTAGGGGATCCCCTGCTTGATCGCGCAGTACGCGTAGATCATCGAGGGCAGGATGTCGGGGTGGCTCGCGTCGAGGCCGCGCTCGAACTTCTCGAGCGTCTGATGCACCTCGCTCGCCTCGCGATAGACCTCGGTCGAGCCGCACCAGACCATCGCCAGCCGCGAGAGCCCTTTCTCCTTCTTGAAGCGCGCGATGTCGTCGGACACCTGCTCCGCCAGCTCGCGCTTGCTCTGGCTCTTCTTGACGTTGCTCCCCGAGAGCTTCTTCACGTACTGGGGGTCGAAGGCGGCGGGCCAAGGCCGCAGGCCTTCGAGGAAGCCCTTCAGCGGCTCGAGCAGCGAAGCATCGAGGACGCCGGCCTTGCGCGCCGCCTCGTAGGCGCTGTCGGGATACACGTCCCAGCCGCCGAACTCGAGGTCCTCCAGCCGGGCCAGCGGGACGAAGTCCTTGATCAGCGGCGAGCGGTTGTCGGTGCGCTTGCCGAGCCGGATCGTGCCCATCTGCGTGAGGCTGCCGATCGGCTTCGAGATGCCGCGGCGGATCGCCTCGACGCCCGCGACGAACGTCGTCGCCACCGCTCCCATCCCGGGCAGCAGGATGCCGAGCTTCCCCTCGGCCGGGCGGATGGGCCGGCCCTTCACCGAACTGGTCATGAGGATGTCTTCCCTTCGAATCAGGCGGAACGGCGGGCGCCGTCCCGGAACGCGGATGCTACCACACGGCCCGGCGCCGGCCCGGCGAGCCTAGCCTTCCTGCTCGACGATGCGACCAGAGCGCGCGAGGAAGTCGAGCGCCGCGCTCGTCAGCTCCTGGTCGTGGCGCGGGCCGACGAAGCGCCGCTCGCCCTTGTGGTAGTGCAGGATGCCCGAGCGCGACCCGTTCGAATCGGTGTCGAACGAGTAGAACATCAGGATCCGGTTCTCTCGGAGGGGACCGCCACAGTCGTCGTAGAAGCCGAACCGGATGTTCCTCAATGGCAACTGTCGATCACCTGCACAACGTCGCGAGGGGTCTTTTTGGAGAACGACGACATCGCGGCTTTAGCGTGACGAAATCTAGTGATCGCTCCAGGCACTGTCAAGGCTCGCGATCGCCAACAACGACGCGGCTCATCTCGCGTTCGGCGCGCGAAACGCGCGTCCCGGGCGGGCTCCCGGAGACGCAGATAATTCTCTTGACGAGAAGCACCCGCTTGTTGCACGCCGCGCGGGTTCAGTCGACGCCGGGCGGCGGCACGAGCTCGACGAGCGTCGCGCCCCAGCCCCCGCTCGCGGGCGCGGCCTCGCGGAACGCGAGCACGCAGGGCAGCCGCGCCAGCAGCCTGCGCACGACCGCGCGCTGCACGCCGCGCCCGCGCCCGTGCACCACGCGCACCTCGAGGATGCCGCGCTCGCGGCAGGCCGCGAGGTACTCCTCCACGACGCCGGGCACGTCGCGTGGCGCGAACGCGTGGAGATCGAGCTCGCCCGTGATCGGGAGCTCCACGCTCTGCGGCGCGTCCGCGTCGTCGTCGGTCATGGGCGGCGCGGCCGGCGATCTCAGCCGCTCACCGCGAGCGGCTCGCTGTCGAGCAGCGGCCGCAGCCAGCGCTCCACTTCCTCGAGCGGCTGGCCCTTGCGGCGTGCGTAGTCCTCCAGCTGGTCGCGGTCGATCGGGCCGACCGTGAAGTAGCGCGCTTCGGGATGCGAGAAGTACAGCCCGCAGACCGCGGCGGTCGGCGTCATCGCGAAGCTCTCGGTGAGGCGCAGGCCGGTGCGCTCTTCGGCCTCGAGCAGCTCGAACAGCAGGCGCTTCTCGCTGTGGTCGGGGCAGGCGGGATAGCCCGGCGCGGGCCGGATGCCGCGGTAGCGCTCCCGGATCAGGTCGTCGTGCCCGAGGTTCTCGTCGCGGCCGTAGCCCCACTCGCGCCGCGCCTGCTGGTGCAGGCGCTCGGCGAAGGCCTCCGCCAGGCGGTCGGCCAGCGCCTTCGCCAGGATCGCGGAATAGTCGTCGTGGGCGCGCTCGAACTCCTTCACCAGCGCGTCGAGGCCGATGCCGGCCGTCACCGCGAAAGCGCCCACGTGGTCGGCGCGCCCGCTCGCCCTGGGGGCCACGAGATCCGAGAGAGCGTGATGCGGCTGCCCGGAGGGCCGCTCGGTCTGTTGGCGCAGGGTGCGCAGGGTGGCCCGCACCCGCGTGCGCGAGGCGTCCGTGTACAGCTCGACGTCGTCCTCGACCGCGCTCGCCGGCCAGAACCCGAAGACCCCGCGCGCGACGAGCAGCCTCTCCTCGACGATCCGCTCGAGCAGCTTCCGAGCGTCGTCGAACAGCTCCTTCGCGCGCGCTCCCCAGACCTCGTTCTCGAAGATGCGGGGGTAGGTCCCGCGCAGCTCCCAGGCCGAGAAGAAGGGCGACCAGTCGATGTAGGGCACGAGCTGCGCCAGGGGGAAGTCGTCGTGCGAGCGCAGTCCGAGGAACGAAGGCTGCGGCGGCTCGTAGCCTGACCAGTCGAAGCTCGGGCGTCGCCGCCGCGCCTCGGCGAGCGGCACGAAGCGCCGGGCCTCACGGCGCTTCGCGTGCTGCAGGCGCAACTTCTCCTGCTCGGCGCGGTTGGCGGCGTCCTGCTCGCGCCGGCCCTCGCCGAGCAGGCCGCTCACCACGGTCACCGCGCGCGAGGCATCCTGCACGTGGATCACCGGGTGCGAGTAGGCCGGCGCGATCTTCACCGCCGTGTGCGCCTTGCTGGTGGTGGCGCCGCCGATCAGCAGCGGCAGCGAGACCCCCTGGCGCTCCGCCTCCTCGGCCACGTGCACCATCTCGTCGAGCGACGGCGTGATCAGGCCGGACAGGCCGATCAGGTCCGCCTTCTCCTCGCGCGCGCGCTCGAGAATCGTCTGTGCCGACACCATCACCCCGAGGTCGACGATCTCGTAGTTGTTGCAGGCGAGCACGACACCCACGATGTTCTTGCCGATGTCGTGCACGTCGCCCTTGACGGTGGCGAGCAGCACCTTGCCCGCCGCGCGCGCGCCCGCCTGCTTCTCCGCCTCCAGGAACGGCTGCAGGTAGGCGACCGAGCGCTTCATCACGCGCGCCGACTTCACCACCTGCGGCAGGAACATGCGGCCGGAACCGAACAGGTCGCCGACCACGTTCATGCCGGCCATCAGCGGGCCCTCGATCACCGAGAGCGGGCGCCCGTACTTCTGCCGCGCCTCCTCGGTGTCCTGCTCGACGAAGTCGACGACACCCTTGACGAGCGCGTGAGCGAGGCGCTCCTCCACGCTGCCGGCGCGCCAGGCGTCCTGCTCGGCCGGGCCGCGCCCCTTCTGCTTCACCCGTTCGGCGAACGCCACCAGGCGTTCGGTGGCGTCGGCTCGCCGGTTCAGCAGCACGTCCTCGACGGCCTCCAGCAGGTCGTGCGGGATCTCCTCGTAGACCGCGAGCTGGCCGGCGTTGACGATCCCCATGTCCATGCCCGCGCGCACCGCGTGGTAGAGGAAGGCCGCGTGCATCGCTTCGCGCACCGCGTTGTTGCCGCGGAAGCCGAAGCTGATGTTGCTGACGCCGCCCGACACCTTCGCGTGCGGCAGCTCCGCCTTGATCCGGCGAGTCGCCTCGAGGAAGGCCTTCGCGTAGTCGGCGTGCTCCTCGATGCCGGTGCCGACCGTGAGGATGTTCGGGTCGAAGATCACGTCCTCGGGCGGGAACCCGACCTCCTCGGTCAGGATCCGGTACGCCCGCTGGCAGATCTCCAGCTTGCGCGGGACGTCGGTCGCCTGCCCCTTCTCGTCGAAGGCCATCACGATCACGGCTGCGCCGTAGCGCCGAACCAGCCCGGCCTGACGCCGGAACGCCTCCTCCCCTTCCTTCAGCGAGATCGAGTTGACGACACCCTTGCCCTGCAGGCAGCGCAGTCCCGCTTCGAGCACGCTCCACTTCGAGGAGTCGATCATCACCGGTACGCGGGCGATGTCGGGCTCGGCCGCCAGCAGGTTGAGGAAGCGCGACATCGCCTGCTCGGAGTCGAGCATGCCCTCGTCCATGTTGACGTCGATGATCTGCGCGCCGCCCTCGACCTGCTGTCGCGCGACCGACAGCGCATCCTCGAAGCGACCCTCCTTGATCAACGCGGCGAACCTCGGCGAGCCCGTGACGTTGGTGCGCTCGCCGACGTTGACGAAGTTGGCGTCGGGCCGGATCACCAGCGCCTCGAGGCCGGAGAGCCGAGTGTGGCGTGGGACCTCGGGCAGCTCGCGCGGCCGCAGCCCGCGCACGGCCTCCGCGATCGCCTTCACGTAGGCAGGGCTCGTCCCGCAGCAGCCGCCCACGATGTTGACGAAGCCCGCCGCCGCGAACTCGTGAACGTCCTTCGCCATCATCGGCGGCGTCTCGTCGAAGCCGCCGAAGGCGTTCGGCAGGCCGGCGTTCGGGTAGCAGCTCGTGTAGACGGGCGCGAGCCGCGACAGCTCCTCGAGGTACGGCCTCATCTGCTTCGCGCCGAGCGAGCAGTTGATGCCGACCGCGAACGGCCGCGCGTGGGCGACCGAGATCCAGAAGGCCTCCACGGTCTGCGCCGAGAGGTTGCGCCCGCTCTCGAAGATGGTGACCGAGACGATCACCGGCAGCCGTCGGCCCCGCTCCTCGAACAGCCGCTCGATGGCGAAGAGCGCCGCCTTCGCGTTCAGCGTGTCGAAGCAGGTCTCGACCAGGAACAGGTCGGCCCCGCCGTCGAGCAGCCCGCGGGCCTGCTCGTGGTAGGCGGCCTCCATCTCCTGCCAGCTCACCTGGCGGGCGCCCGGATCGTTCACGTCGCGCGAGAGCGAGAGCGTGCGGTTCGTGGGGCCGAACGAGCCCGCCACGAAGCAGGCGCGCTCCGGGTGATCGGCGAGGATCCCGTCCACGGCGCGCCGCGCGGCTCGCGCGCCCGCCACGTTCAACTCGTAGCCGAGGCCCTCGAGGCCGTAGTCGGCCTGCGCGATCCCGGTGCTGGTGAAGGTGTTGGTCTCGACGATGTCCGCACCGGCATTCAGGTACTGCCGGTGGATCTCCTCCACGACGTCGGGCCGCGTCAGGTTGAGGATGTCGCTGTTGCCCCTCAGGTCCTTCGCGTGGCCGGCGAAGCGCTCCCCGCGGAAGTCCTGCTCCTGCAGCCGGTACGTCTGGATCATCGTTCCCATGGCGCCGTCGATGATCGCGATGCGCTGCTTCAGCAGGGCTTCCAGGCGGGTGGTCGAGTCGCTCATTTCCCGCAAATTGTAGCGCCCCGCCCTCTTCGAGCCCTTCCGGGCCGCGCCCCTATGACGCTCTTCGGGGGCGCTTCCGAGCGTCCTGCGCGGGTCTGCCATGAGCTGTTTGATCCATGGTCCGCGGGGACCCGGGGTCGCAGCTTGGGATTGGACGCCGTGGTCGCCCGAGAGGCCGTGCTGGGATTGTGAGCACCGAGCTGACGGACCGCCAAGCCGCCTTGCTTCGGCCGCTGCTCACGAACGTCCTCTCGGATCTGCGGCTGGAGGCCGCCGCAACGGACCTCCAGGACTTACGGGACCGGCTCGCGGAGCGGGAAGCGTTGCTGAAGGACCCGATCCAGGGCCTGGCGGCCGGGGCGTCCGTCATCGCGCGCGGCCCTTAGGACCGCGCCACGTTTCCACCGCGCTGCCTTTTGCCCGCCGCCGGGCGCCTCCTCACGCTCGACGGCGGGCAGTCTTCTATTGAGCTGGGGGACGCTGCGCCGCGTCCCCCAGAGCCCCCCCTGCGCTCCGCGCGAGTGAATCGCGCTTCGCTCCGAGCCCGTGGCCAGAACGGCGCTGCGCCGCGTCCCCCGGAAGCCTGCGGCTGCGGGCTCGCAGACGCAGCGGGTCGCGACGCCCCGTCAGGACGCGGCGCGACCCGCGAGTGATTCCCCCTCCCCCGTACGTGGGGAGGGGTTAGGGGTGGGGGGTCGATGACGCAGGCCCGTGCCGCTCGCAGACGCAGCGGGTCGCGACGCCCGTCAGGTCGCAGCGCGACCCGCGAGTGATTCCCCCTCCCCCGTATGTGGGGAGGGGTTAGGGGTGGGGGGTCGATGACGCAGGCCCGTGCCGCTCGCAGACGCAGCGGGTCGCGACGCCCCGTCAGGTCGCGGCGCGACCCGCGAGTGATTCCCCCTCCCCCGTATGTGGGGAGGGGTTAGGGGTGGGGGGTCGATGACGCAGGCCCGTGCCGCGGCTGGTCGCTGCGGACTGGGCGGCGCGAACACTGTGGCGTGCGCCTCATACGCCTCCGGCGACCCACGCCGCCGTCCGTCGGCAGAGGCTCGTCGCTGCCGGCCCGCCCTCACGGTGCCCGCCCCCACCTCCTGGCCGAATCCAGCGCCCGCGCTAGACTGCCGTCGCTCACGTTGGAAGCGAGTCGGGTCTGGTGACCTGCGCGGCCTTCAAAGCCGTCTGGTGCCGGGGTGAAACCCGGAACGGTGGGTTCGATTCCCACGCGCTTCCGCCAAAGTCGGCGAACCCACCGTTCCGGGAGACCCGCAGCGAGCGCTCCCTTGCCGGCGAGGCGCGATTCCCTCGCGCCGAGACGGAACTCGACAACGGTGCGCGAGCGAGGACGCGAAGATGAAGTCCGGTGGGTTCGATTCCCACGCGCTTCCGCCAACGCCGCCGAACCCACCGTTCCGGGAGACCCGCAGCGAGCGCTCCCTTGCCGGCGAGGCGCGATTCACTCGCGCCGAGACGGAACTCGACAACGGTGCGCGAGCGAGGACGCGAAAACGAAGTCCGGTGGGTTCGATTCCCACGCGCTTCCGCCAACGCCGCCGAACCCACCGTTCCGGGAGACCCGCAGCGAGCGCTCCCTCGCCGGCGAGGCGCGATTAGCCAGAAAGAAGTCCTCGCTCGGGCCCGTAGCCATCGGCTGGGCGGCGCCGGGGTTCACGCCTCTGCGGGGTCGCTGCGCGGCGCATCGCTGTCAGAAGGAAGATCAGCAGTCGCGCCACTCCGCTCGATCGGCGCGGACGCCGTGGCCAGGTCGGTCGTGTCCCATGCGCGCCTCCACGCCCCGCTCCGGCGTGACCCACGCCGCCGCCCTCCGGCCGCCGCCGCAGCCGTCGCTCTTTCATCCGTCGCGGGTGGCCGAAGGCCATGGGCATTCACTCGCGCCCAGCCGGAACTCGACGACGACGCGCGAGCGAGGACGCGACGTGGTCTTCGGCCCTGCTCTCCAGGGGACGTCGCATTGGTGAGAAGCAGCGGGCCGCCCGTCCAACAGGGCGGCGTCGTTCAGGGCTTGTCCCGCAGGCGATTCACCAGATCCATCGTCGGCCGGGCCTATCCGCGTGGACGCCGCGGCGAGAGCGGCACTCCATTCCTGACCTTGCCACTTTGCCCCGAGGGACCCTTGCGGCCCGCGCCGCCGCGGTCACGCCGGGCGCCGCGCCGGCTCGGCCGCGCGGTCCCGCGCGGCTCGCCCTTGCCTCGCTCGAGCACCGCGACCGTCTCGACGTGGGGCGTGTGCGGAAACATGTCGACGGGCTGCACGAGAGTCGCGACGTAGCCCGCGCGCAGCGCGAGCCCCAGCTCGCGGGCGAGCGCTTCGGGGTTGCACGAGACGAGCACCAGCCGCTCGGGCCGCAGGCGCTCCGCCACGTCGCGCAGCACCTGGGGCGGGCAGCCCTCGCGCGGCGGGTCGAGGATCGCCACGTCCCAGCTCTCGGCTCCCAGCTTCGAGAGGGCGTGCTCGACGCGTCCGCACACGAGTCGCAGCCGCTCGGGCGGGACGCCGTTCAGCTTGCCGTTGCGGCCCGCGTCCCGGGTCGCCTTGCGGCTCTCCTCGACTGCCGTGACGGTGTGGCCGGCGACGGCGATCGGCAGCGCGAACAGCCCGCTGCCGCTGTAGAGGTCGAGCACGCGCAGGCCCGCTCGCGGCGGCAGCGCGGCCTTCACGAGCCGCACGAGCTCCGCGGCCGCCGTCACGTTGGTCTGGAAGAAGCCGGTGGGCGACACCAGGAAGCTCGGCCCGAGCCTCTCTTCCTTGACGTGGCCGAGGCCGTCCACGCGCAGCGTCTCGCGGCCGACAAGGTAGGGCCCCGGCCGGTCGTGCACGTTCAGCATCAGGCCGGTCGGCTTCTCGGGCGACGCGAGCAGGCGCTCGAGCGGCACTCGCAGTCCCTGATGGACGGCCGTCACCACCAGCACGGCGGCGGCCTCGGAGTCGTCGGCGGTGGTGCGCACCACGACGTGGCGGAGCACGCCGTGCGTCTGCCCGGCGGCCTGCATGCGCGCGCGGGCGAGCGCATCGCGCAGCACGAACGCCACCCGGTTGGCGCGCGGGCTGTGCACGGGGCACTCCGCCACCGGCACCACCTTGTGGCTGCCGCGAGCGAAGTGGCCCATCACCAGCTCGCCGCCAGGACCCTGGCCAAAGACGAACGCGGCCTTCTGCCGGAACCCGACCGGCGCAGCGCCGGGCCCCGTGGGCATGCCCAGCATCGGCTGCACGCGCGGCGCCCGCGGGCCCAGGGCCTCTCGCAACAGCCGCTCGAGCAGGCGCTGCTTCTGCCGGAGCTGTTCGGGGTAGGCGACGTGCTGCCACGAGCAGCCGCCGCACTCGCTCGCGTGGCGGCAGCCGGGCGTGACACGCTGCGGCGAGGGCCGCTGGACCTCGACGACCTCACCGTGGAGGCGGTCGTCGTGGATGCGCGTGACGCGGACCTTGACGAGTTCGCCCGGCAGGCCGCCGTCCACCAGCAGCGGGCGCTCGCCCGCGGGAGCCACCGCCTCACCGCTCGGCGCGAGCTCTGCCAGCTCGACCACGAGCTCGTCTCCCGCCCGCATCAGGCCTGACCGTCCTTCCGGAGGACCGGCTGCTCCCGGTCTCCCCGCCCTACCAGATGCTGCGCTTGCGCCCGCGCAGGTTGCGCCGGCTGCCCTTCGGCTTCGGCCTGAACTTCGGGCGGTCCTGGCCGCCGCCGCCGAACGGGCTGCTGCCGAAGCTCGGCCGGCCGCCCTCGGAGCGCTCGCTGGTCGCCTCGTTGACGCGGAGCTTGCGCCCCCCCAGCTCGTAGCCGTCGAACTTCTCGATCGCCTGGGTCGCGACCTCGGACGTCGCGAACTCGACGAACGCGAAGCCGCGCGGCCGGCCGCTCAACCGGTCCGCCGGGACCACCACCTGCGAAACCTCGCCGACTTCGCCGAAGAGCGCCTGCAGCTCCTCGGACGTGGTGTCGAAGCTCAGATTGCCTACGAAGACCTTGGAGCTGATGGCTCCCCCTTCCTGGATCGCCTAGAGTCCTGCGCCGTCGCGCGCGCGGGGGAAGACGCCTGCTGGCGCCGTCTGCCGGGAGCCGATGGAAGCCTCAGTCTACTACGAGCGACCCGGGCCGCCTTTTGGTGCGTCCTCGGATCCTCCCCCTTCGAGCTCTTGGCAGGAGTCTCGGAGAGGATCTATCGTAGATGCTGCGCGGCGCGCGTTCCCGCCGCCGTCCCCGGCAGGGGTTCATCGGCCGTCCGGCGGCCATCCGCCGGCTTCATACTTCGAGGAAGGACAGGATCATGAAGAGCACGCTGGTTCGCAACTCTTTCGCGGCGCTCGCGCTGGCGGCCGCCGTCTGGTTTGCTCCCGCCGCGCAGGCGCAACAGAAGGACGTCGTCGACACCGCCGTGGCCGCCGGCAACTTCAGGACCTTCGCGACGGCGCTGCAGACCGCCGGCCTGATCGACGCCCTCAAGGGCAAGGGCCCGTTCACCTTGTTCGCGCCGACCGACGAGGCGTTCGCGAAGATCCCGAGGGCGGAGCTCGAGGCGCTGCTGAAGGACAAGCAGCGGCTCACGGCCGTGCTGACCCACCACGTGGTGTCCGGCAAGCTGACGGCCGCCGACGCGGCGGGCCTCAAGTCCGCGAAGACGCTGCAGGGCGGCAGCCTGACGATCGACGCCTCCGACGGCTTCAAGGTCGACGGCGCCAACGTCGTCAAGGCCGACATCGCCTGCACGAACGGCGTCATCCACGTGATCGACACCGTCGTGCTCCCGAAGTAGATCCGAACGCTCCCGTCCCCACCCCCGGTTCCGGCTCGCCGGCCCGGGGGTCCTTCCCGGCGAGGTTCTGAGTAGGTTATGAGCGTGGCGGGTAGAATCCACCGCTCATGTCCACGGCAGGCCGCCGTCCAAGACGGGAGACAAGGGCAGGGGGCGCCGCCTCGAAGCTGCGCTTGCGCATGGCGAGCCGGCGCAACGCCATCGCCCCCACCGTGGAGCGCATCCTGGCCGCCATCGAGCCGGCCGGCCTGGCGCTGGAGCAGCGCGAGAACCTGGCGGTCGCCGTCGCCGAGGCGCTCTCGAACGCGGCGGTGCACGGCAACCGCCTGCGGGCCAACTCCCGCGTCTCGGTGTCGGTCGAGGTCGAGCCCGGGCAGGTGTCGATCGAGATCCGCGACTCGGGCGCGGGCTTCGACCGCGGCGCGCTGCCCGACCCCTCGGAGCCCGAGCACCTGCTCGACACTCACGGCCGTGGCGTCTTCCTGATGGGCCGGCTGGTGGACGAGGTCCGTTACAACGAGAAGGGCAACCGCGTGCGACTCTCGATCCGCCGCCATCCGCACGCCCACTTCGCCGGCCGCGCCTGATGTCGGGCGGCAAGGGCCGCGTGACGGCCCTCTTCGGCTCGCGCCGCGCCCTGATCGGGATGGTGCACGTCGGAGCGCTGCCGGGAACGCCGCGCTCGAACGCCCCGATCGAGCAGCTCGCGGAGGAAGCCGTGGCCGAGGCCCGGCTGCTCGCGGCCAACGGCTTTCATTCGGTGATGCTGGAGAACATGCACGACCGCCCCTACCTGCGTCGCGGCGTCGGGCCCGAGGTGGTGGCGGCGATGGCGGTGATCGGGCGCGAGGTGCGCCGCGCGGTGCCGCTGCCGCTGGGCGTGCAGCTGCTGGCCGGGGCCAACCGCGAGGCGCTCTCCGTCGCGCTCGCCTGCGGCGCGGCCTTCGTGCGAGCCGAGGGTTTCGTGTTCGCCCACGTCGCGGACGAGGGGCTGATCGAGTCGGACGCCGGCGAGCTGCTGCGTTTCCGCCGGGCGATCGGAGCGGAGGCGATCGCGGTCTTCGCGGACGTGAAGAAGAAGCACTCAGCGCACGCCCTCACGGCGGACGTCGGGCTCGCCGAGACGGCGCGAGCGGCCGAGTTCTTCCTGGCCGACGCTGTCGTGGTCACGGGCGCCTCCACCGGCCGTCCGGCGCGGCCCGAGGACGTGGCGGAGGTCGCCGGGGCCGTGGCGATCCCCGTGCTGGTGGGATCCGGGGCGACGCCCGAGAACGTCCGCGGCTACGCGGCGGCCGACGGCATCATCGTCGGCTCCGCGCTCAAGCGCGACGGGCTGTGGTCGAACCCCCTCGATCCCGCGCGGGTGGCGGCGATGCGGGCGGCCTTCCCCGAGTGAGCAAGGACCTCGTCGTGTTCGGCAACCTGATGGTGGACGACGTCGTCTTCCCCGACGGCACCACTCGGATGGCCGAGCCGGGCGGGGCGGTGATCTACGCGGCCCTCGGCGCCCGGCTGTGGGGCCTCGACGTCGGGGTCGTCAGCATCGTGGGCACCGACTACCCCGACTGGGCGCTCGAGGGCATGGCCGCCGCCGGAGTGGACCTCGCCGGCGTGCACCCGCTCGGCCGCCCCGGCGTGCGGATCTGGCTGCTCTACGAGGACCGGCTGCGGCAGTTCGTGCACCGGCTCGAGCGCCCCGCGCACCCCGAGGTCTGCCCGACCTCGGACACGCTGCCCGAGGCCTGGCGCGGCGCGCGTGCCTTCCACGTCTCGCCGATGCCGTTCGCCACCCAGAAGGCGCTGGTCGAGTCGCTGCAGGCGCTGCCCGACGCTTTCGTGTCGCTCGACCCGCTGGTGCCGCTGCGGCCCGAGACCTGGGACGAGTGGCGCGGCCTCGCCGCCAAGGTGGACGCGTTCTTCGTCAGCGAGGACGAGATGCGCGTCGGCTCGGACACCGGCGACTACCTGAAGACGCTGCGCCGCCTGGCCGGCGGCCGGCTTCGCTACGTGGCCTTCAAGCGCTCCGTGCGCGGCGGCATCCTGTACGACGCCGTCGCCGACCGCGTCAGCCAGTGGGACGCGCGCGCCGAGTGCGTCGTCGACCCGACCGGCGCCGGCGACGCCTTCGCCACGGGCGTGCTCGCCGGCCTGTTGCGCGGCGAGGATGCCGCGCGAGCGCTGCACCACGGCATCGTCTCGACGAGCTTCGCGCTGGAGGACTGGGGGCCGCGGGCGATCCTGGCCGCGACCCGCGAGCAGGCCGAGGCGCGGCGCGCCGCCTGGTTCCCGGAGTGAGCGGCGCCGGCCCGCTGCGCGTGGCCGGCGCCGTCGCGGACGCGCTACGCGCCGGGCGCGCCGTGGTCGCGCTCGAGACGACGCTCGTCACCCACGGCCTGCCCGCCCCCGCCGGCCTCGCCGCCGCGCGCGAGCTGGAGCAGGCCGTGCGCGCCGCGGGCGCCTTGCCGGCGACGATCGGGGCGCTCGACGGCCGGCTGGTCGTGGGCCTCTCCCCCGCCGAGCTGGAGCGGCTGGCCGCGGAGCCCGGCGTCCGCAAGCTGAACCCGTCGAACCTGGCCGCGACGCTCGCCCTCGGCCGCGCGGGCTCGACCACGGTGGCCGCCACGCTGCTGGCCGCCCACCGCGCCGGCATCCGCGTCTTCGCCAGCGGCGGGATCGGCGGCGTGCATCGCGGCGCCGCCCTGAGCTTCGACGTCTCCGCCGATCTCGCGGCGCTCGCGCGACACCCGGTCGCCGTGGTCTGCTCGGGCGCCAAGGCCGTGCTCGACCTGCCGAAGACGCTCGAGGCGCTCGAGACCCTGGGCGTGCCGGTGCTCGGCTTCGGCTGCGACGAGCTGCCGGCCTTCTACCGGCGCTCGAGCGGCCTGCGGCTCGACGCCCGCTTCGATTCCGTGAGCGACCTCGCGCGGGCCGTGCGCCTGCACCTCGACCTCGCCGGTGGCGGCGTCGTCGTCGCCAACCCGGTGCCGCAGGCGGCCGAGCTGCCGCAGGACGTCTACGAGGACTCGCTGTCGGCGGCACTGCGCGCGGCCGAGGCGGAGGGCGTACGCGGCCGCGACGTGACCCCCTTCCTGCTCGAGCGGCTGCGCGCCCTCACCGAGGGCCGCAGCGTCTTCTCGAACCGCGCCCTCCTCGCGGACAACGCACGGCTCGCGGGGGAGCTGGCAGTCGCTCTCGCCGCGGAGACGGCGTCCCCCGCCTAGTCTCCCGGGCCCGGCTCGCCCAAGGCCTGCGGGCCGTGGAAGGCGACGTAGGCGGCGAGGGCGCGCACCGCGCGGTCGGCGCGCCGATAGGTCGGCAGGCCGGCGCGCAGCATCACGCGGACTCCCTCGTCGTAGAGCTCGCCCGCGTCCACCGAGAACACGATCGGCTTGCGCGCCTGCGCGAACAGGCGCGCCAGGCGGGCGGGCAGGCTGCCCTCGCCGCCGACGTCCTCGCGGTGGGCGGGCCCCGCCGCCAGCGTGTCGAGCGCCGGCGTCGCCGGCACGCCCGCGAGCAGCAGCGCGTCGACGCCGGGATCCGCCAGCAGCGCCTCGGCGCAGGCGACGTAGCGCTCGGTCGGCGTCGTGGGTGTCGTGTCGAGGGGGTTGTGGACGTCCACGACGCCCGGGGGCAGCAGGGCGGCGAGCGTCTCGCGCGTGGACGCGGAGAGCGCCGCCAGCTCGAGCCGGCCGAGCGCGTCCGCGGCCACCGTGCACTCGAAGCCCGCGTTCGACAGCACCGCGATCCTGCGGCCGGCCGCCGGGCGGCCCGCGAGCAGCGTCAGCGCCAGCGTCACGTCCTCGAAGTCGTCGAGGCTCGCGCAGACGACGGCGCCGGCGCTCTCGACCAGCTCGCGGCAGACCTCGTAGTCGCCGACGGCGGCCGCCGTGTGCGAGGCCGCCGCGCGCCCGCCCGCCTCCGAGCGCCCCGCCTTGTAGAAGACCAGCGGCCGGCCCTCCGCGCGCAGGCGCCGCGCGAGCCGCAGCAACCGCGCGCCGTCGCCGGGCGCGAAGCCCTCGAGATAGACCGAGAAGACCCGTGCCTCGGGGTCGCCCGCGAGGTACTCGAGATGGTCGGCGAGCGTGAGGTCGATCTGGTTCCCGAAGGAAACGGCGTAGCGGAGCCGCACGACGCCCATCAGCCGCGAGATCTGCGTGACGAGGTAGGCGCCCGACTGGCTGAGCCCCGCGAGCCCGCCGACCGGCGCCTCGCGCAGGGGCAGCTTGTGGCCCGGGATGAAGAAGGTGCTGTAGCGGCCGGGCTCCGAGACGACACCCAGGCAGTTGCCGCCGTTGACGAGGACGCCGCCGTCGGCGTCGAGGTGGGCCGCCGACAGCGCGCGGCGCAGCCGTTCCTCGGTCGGGCGACCCGCCTCGGTCTCCGCGAAGCCCCCGGGGATCAGCGTGACGCTGCGCGCGCGGCGCGTGGCGAGGGCCTCCTCGACCACGGCGGCGCTGCGCTCGGCCGGCAGCGCGATCACGGCGAGGTCCACGGGCGCCGGCAGCGCCTGCAGCGAGGGCACCGCTCGGCAGCCGTCGATCTCGGCGGCGCGCGGGTGGATCGCGAAGACCCGCTCGCGGGCCACGCCTCCGCCTTCGACCAGGTTGCGCAGGATCACGCGGCCCACGTTCACGCTTTCGCTGGACACGCCCGCGACCGCCGCGCTCTGGGGGCGGAACAGGCAGCGCAGGCCCGCGAGCGGCCGCGGCGGCGCGAGGAGCGCCGGCCGATGCAGGCGCGCGAGCCCGTCGAGCGCCACCAGCCGGCCGTCCGCGGCGACGAACGGGTTGACCTCCAGTTCCTTCAGCCCCAGCCCCGACTCGGGCGCGAAGCCGGCGAGGCGCCGCCCGAGCGCGCCGAGCCTGGCCAGCAGGCGGGCCAGCGCCCCTGGCTCGATCGCGGGCCCCCGCGAGCTGCGCAGCCGGCCGAAGAGCGCCGCGCCCGCGATCGTTCCGGCGAGCTGCTCGGCGCCGGCCACGCCGTCGCCCAGCTCCTCCGCCAGCCACATCCGGCGCGACGCCTCGGGGCGCAGCGAGACGAGCAGGCGCTCGCTGTCGAGGCCCCCCATGCCCACCGCGACCACGGCCCCGAAGGCCGGGTCGTGGCGGAAGCCGGCGAGCAGCTCGAGGCCCAGGCTCGGGCCGTACGTCACCTTCTCGACGATCAGGGCGCCGCGGACCTCCGCCCGCGGCGCGCTCCGGCGCACCGCCTCGAGCACCCCGGCAACGGCGTCCGCCACGGCGTGGACCTGGTTGGCGACGATCCGCACGCCGCCGGCCTCGGTCTTGTGCAGCACGTCGGGAGACACGACCTTGACGACCAGCTCGTCGCAGGCGAAGGCGCGGCACAGGGCGGAGTCGATCTGGGCCGCGTCCCGCACCAGGCGGAAGCGCGGCACGTCGATGCCGGCGGAGGCCAGCAGCGCGTAGACCTCGTGCTCGAGGAGCAGCGAGCGCCCTTCGCGCTCCGCGGTCGCGAGCAGGTCGACGGCGTCGAGCGTGGAGGCGGTGCTGGCTGCGCCCATCGAGGCGCAGTCTGTCACCGCTGGCAGCGGGGGCAGTAATGGCTCGAGCGCTGCCCGATCACCCGGCGCCGGATCGACGCGCCGCAGCGCGGGCAGGGCTCGCCGGCGCGCCCGTAGACGCGGCGCTCGTCCTGATACCGGCCGTCCTCGCCGTCGGGCCGCACGTAGTCGCTGATGCTCGAACCGCCGGTCGCGATCGAGCGCCGCAGCACCTGGCGCACGCGCCTTGCGATCGCCGCGCACTCCGCCCCCGTCACGCGCCGCGCCGCGCGAGCCGGGCGCACGCCCGCGAGGAACAGCGCCTCGTCCGCGTAGATGTTGCCGATGCCCGCCAGCACGGACTGGTCGAGCAGCACGCTCTTGATCGGCGTCCGGCGCGCACGCGCGGCCGCGAAGAGCCGGGCGCCGCTCGCGCCCAGCGCGTCCTGGCCGAGCCGGCGGAGGCGGGGCGAGTCCTCGCCCGGCTCGAGCAGCTGCACCTTGCCGAACTTGCGCACGTCGCGGAAGACCACCTCGGGCCCCCCGTCCGCGAAGCCGAGCCGCAGGTGCGTGTGCCGATCCGGACGGAATCCCCGCGCCTGCGCCTCGGGCGTCAGCGCGGCGCCGGCTGCCGACGAGAGCAGCCGCACGCTGCTGACGCCACCGCCGAAGAGCTGGCCCGTCATGCCGAGGTGGAGCAGCAGGCGGGCCTCGTCGTCGATCCGCGCCAGCAGGTACTTGCCGACCCTGTCGAGCGCCGTCACGCGACGGCCGACCAGCCGCCGCCGCAGCACGGGCGGCGGCGTCAGGAAGAAGTAGCTCGGCCGCGTGGTGATCACGCGAGCGATCCTGCGGCCGACCAGCAGCGGCTCGATCAGGCGGCGTGTGACCTCGACTTCGGGGAGCTCCGGCAAGCTACCGCTGGCTGCCCTGGATGGGCCGCCTCCACTCGTCGATCAGCGAGGCCACCAGGCCGGTCCAGCCGGTCTGGTGGCTGGCGCCGAGGCCTTCGCCGGTCTCGCCGTGGAAGTACTCGTGGAAGAGCACGAGGTCGCGCCAGTGCGGGTCCTCCTGGAAGCGGCGGTTGGCGCCGTACAGCGGGCGGCGGCCGGCCGCGTCGCGCGTGAAGATCGAGATCGTGCGGTTGGCGATCAGCTCCGCGGCGTCGTACAAGGTGATCGGCTCGCCCCCGGAGCGGCCCTCGCGCGGGACCTTGAAGTCGTCGCCGTAGGCGCGGCCGAGCTTGCGCAGCGACTCGATCATCAGGAACGTGGTCGGCAGCCAGATCGGCCCGCGCCAGTTCGAGTTGCCGCCCTTGATCTTGGATTCCGCCTCGCCGGGCTCGTAGCGGACGACCTTGTCCGCGAAGCGGAAGGGGTTCGCCTCGTGGTGGCGGGACAGGCTGCGCAGGCCGTAGCTCGACGCGAACCCCTTCGGGTCGAGCACGCGGCGCAGCAGGCCCTGGGTCTGGCGCTCGTCCACCACGGCGCAGACCAGGACGCGCATGCCGTCGCGCTCGACGATGTGGCAGACGTCCTGCACGATGTGACGCTTGTTCTTGAGGATCCAGAGCAGGTTCGCCTTGAACTCGGGGAAGAGGTCGATCCAGTGCTCCTCGACCCGCTCGATCGCGTAGAGCGGGACGAGACCGACCAGCGAGCGCACCCGGAACTTCTCGAAGCTGCCGTCCGGGAAGCGCAGCACGTCGTAGAAGAACTCGTCCTGCTCGTCCCAGAGCTGGTAGCCGCGCCCGCCCATCCTCTTCATGGCGTGGCCGACGTAGACGTAGTGCTGGAAGAACTTGGTCGCGAGCGCCTGATAGGCCGAGTTGTCCTTCGCCAGCTCGAGCGCGATCCGCATCAGGTTCAGGCAGAACATGCCCATCCAGCCGGTGGCGTCCGACTGCTCGAGCACCGCGCCCGCGGGCAGCTTCTCGCTGCGGTCGATCACCGTGATGTTGTCGAGCCCGAGGAAGCCGCCCTCGAACACGTTGTTGCCCTCGCGATCGACCTTGTTGACCCACCAGGCGAAGTTGATCAGCAGCTTGTGGAAGCACTTCTCGAGGAACTCGCGGTCGGGGCGCCCCGAACGGATCCGGTCCATGTTGTAGACGCGCCAGACGGCCCAGGCGTGGACCGGCGGGTTCAAGTCGGAGAACTCCCACTCGTAGGCGGGGATCTGTCCCGAGGGGTGCTGGAACTGCTCGAAGAGCAGCATCCAGAGCTGCTCCTTCGCGAACTCGCCGTCGATCAGGCACAACGGCGCGCAGTGGAAGGCCAGGTCCCAGGCGGCGAACCAGGGGTACTCCCACTTGTCGGGCATCGACATCACGCGCATCGAGTTGAGGTGGCGCCAGTGCACGTTGCGGATGTGCTTGCGCGACTCCGGAGGCGGCCAGTCGGGGTTGTCGCCCTCGAGCCAGGAGTTCACGTCGAAGATGTAGATCTGCTTCGACCACAGCATGCCCGCGAAGGCCTGGCGCTGGACCAGCTTCTCGTCCTCGCTCGCCTCGGGCGGGTGGATGGAGGCGTAGAACTCGTCGGCCTCGGCCTTGCGCGCGGCGATCACGGCGTCCACGTCGCGCAGCGGCTGATCGACCTCGGCGTCGGCGAGCCGCAGGCGCAACGTCACGGAGCCGGCGGCTGGCACCGTCCTGCGCAGCCAGGCGCAGGCACGGGTGCCGGTCTCGGCCGGGTTGACGCAGTCCTCGCCGTTCACGACGTAGCGGTGGAAGGCGTCCTTCACGTAGCGCGAGCGGCTTTCCGCCCCCGGGCCGAACACGACGGGCGCGTTCGTCTCGTTGTCCGTGAAGAGCAGCTCGGCGTCGGGCTCGACGTAGAGGTGACGGGGACCGAGGCGATAGAGGAACGGCAGCCCGCGCGGCGGCCGCCCCGGCGTGTCGTCGGCCACCAGGCTCGCGTGGCCGGGCGCGGCGGCGCCCCGGACGATCTCGGGCAGCGGGTCCGGGTGCGGGCCCCAGGCCCAGCTGTTGCGGAACCAGAGCTGCGGCAGCACGTGGATCTCCGCGTCCTCGGGGCCGCGGTTCTCGATCGTCACGCGGATCGCGACGTCCTCCGGCGAGGCCTTGGCATACTCCACGAACACGTCGAAGTAGCGGTCCTCGTCGAAGACTCCGGTGTCGAGCAGCTCGTACTCCGGGCCCTGCCCTGCGCGGCGGCGGTTCTCCTCCACGAGGTCCGCGTACGGGAACTCGCGCTGCGGGAACTTGTAGAGCCACTTCATGTAGGAATGCGTCGGCGTCGAATCGAGGTAGAAGTAGTACTCCTTGACGTCCTCGCCGTGGTTCCCCTCGCTGGGCACCACGCCGAACAGGCGCTCCTTCAGGATCGGATCGCGGCCGTTCCAGAACGCCAGCGCGAAGCACAGCAGCTGGTAGCGGTCGCAGATGCCGGCGAGCCCGTCCTCGCCCCAGCGATAGGCCTTGCTGCGCGCGAGCTCGTGGGGCAGGAAGTCCCAGGCGTTGCCGTCCGCGCTGTAGTCCTCGCGCACGGTGCCCCAGGCGCGCTCCGAGACGTAGGGGCCGAAGCGGCGCCAGGCGGTCACGTCGCCGTCGAGTCCGGCGAGCCGCGCGTGCTCTCGGGTGGGCGGGGCGGGCGTTTCCGGTGACATTCTTCGGTGGAGGTGGCGCGACTCTAGCACGCGGCCGGCGGGACGGCCTCAGCTCCAGCGGAAGATGCGGATGCCCGCGGCCAGGCAGACGGCGCCCCAGATCGCCAGCGCCGCGAGCGGCATGGCCTGCGAGGCGAGGCTCGCGCCCTCCGTGACGACCGCCCGCAGCGCGTCGTTCAGCAGCGCGAGCGGCAGCGCGCGCAGCAGCGGCTGCGCGGCCTCGGGGAAGCGCTCGATCGAGAAGAAGACGCCGCAGCCGATCGTCATCGGCAGGCTGACCACGTTCATCAGCCCCATCACGCTCTCGATGCGCGTGGCGCGCGAGGCGAGCAGCACGCCGAGGCCGCCGAAGCCGAAGGCGCCCGCCGCCCCGACCGCGAAGATGGCGGCCCAGGAGCCGCGGATCGGCACCCCCAGCGCGAGCCGCGCGAAGACCAGCAGGAAGGCGACCTCGACGAACATCGCCGCGATGCGCACGCACATGATGGCGGCCATGAAGTCGGGCCTCCGCAGGGGCGTCGCCAGCATGCGCTTCAGCAGCTTCTTCATGCGCATGTCGACGATCGAGAAGCCCACGCCCCACAGCCCGCCGTTCATCAGGCCCAGTCCGATCAGGCCCGGGACCAGGAAGTCCACGTAGCGGCTGCCGGGCTCCACCACGGCGCGCTCGCGCGGCGTGAAGGCGTCGACGCGGCCGGCCGCCCGTTGGAGCGCCTCGTCCACGGCGCGCCGCGCCAGCGCCGACTCGGGCCGCGTCGGATCGAGGCGATACTCCGGCGCGCCCGCCGGGCCGGGGACGACGACGAGGTCCGCGCGCCCGAGCCGCAGCGCGCGGGCGGCCCCGGCCTCGGGCAGCAGCGTCGGCCGGAAGCCGCCCGCCGCCTCGAGCGCGCGCATCAGCTCGGCCGCTCCGGCCCCGTCCACGATCGCGACCGGCGGCGGGTCGAGCGGGCGATTGCGGAAGGCGAAGCCGAGCGCCACCGTCAGCATCACCGGGAACACGAAGGTCCAGAAGATCGCCTCCGGCTCGCGCGCGAACTCGCGCAGGCGCGCGTCGCACAAGGCGAGGAAGGCGTCCCAGCGGTTTCGCTCTCGATCGGGCGCCATGCTCACGGCTCCCGCAGGTGGCGGCCGGTCAGGGACACGAAGACGTCCTCCAGGCTCGCGTGCCGGGTCTGCAGGCTGGCGAGGGGCAGGCCGCGGCTCTCGAAGAAGGCGAGCAGGGCGGGCAACGCGAGGTGCGGCTCGCCCACCGCCAGCGTCAGCCGGCTCGCCTGCACCTGCGCGTGCCGCACGGAAGGCAGCGCAGTGAGGGCCTCCGCCTGCAACGGCTGGGCGCCGTCGGCCGCGAGCTCCACCTCGACCACGTGGTCGCCGCCCAGCGAGACGATCAGCTCGCGCGGCGTGCCCGTCGCGATCACGCGGCCGTGGTCCACGATCGCGATCGTGTCGCACAGGCGCTCGGCCTCGTCCATGTAGTGGGTCGTCAGCAGCACCGTGCGGCCGCTGGCCTTGAAGGCCGCGACCAGGTCCCAGACCTGGCGGCGCGACTGCGGGTCGAGGCCGGTGGTCGGCTCGTCGAGGAAGAGCAGCTCGGGGTCGGCGACGAGAGCGCAGGCGAGCGCAAGCCTCTGTTTCTGGCCGCCCGACAGCGTCTGGTAGCGGGCCCCCGCCTTCTCGTCGAGCCCGACCTGCCCGATCACCTGGTCCGGGGGAAGGCCGCGCCGGTAGAGGCTGCGGAACAGGCCCACCAGCTCCCGAACGCTCAGCCGGTCGGGCAGCGCCGTCTGCTGGAGGCAGACGCCGAGCCGCTGGCGGATCTCGCCCTCGTGGCGAGCCCAATCGAGCCCGAGCACCTCCACCTCGCCGGAGCTCGGCTCGAGCAGGCCCTCGAGGATCTCGACGGTGGTGGTCTTGCCTGCGCCGTTCGGCCCGAGCAGGCCGAGGCAGACGCCGCGTGGAATCTCGAAGCTGATGCCGCGCACGGCATCCACCCGGCCGTAGCTCTTGTGCAGGTCGCGGACCCGCACGGCCGGCCCCGCCGAGCTCGCCACTAGAACGCCCGCTCGATGCGCGCGCGCCCGCGCAGCTCCGCCACCAGCCGCTCCATCGCCTGGTCCCGGCGCCGCTCGAGCACGCGCTTCAGGACCTCGGCGCGCACGCTGTCGAACGCGAGCGGCGCGGGCGGCAGCCGCTCGAGGAGCTTGAGCACGTGCACGCCGGCCGGCGACTCGACGGGACCGCCGAGCTCCCCGGGAGCGAGCGCGAAGGCGGCGTCCTCGACCGGCTTGACGAGCGCGCCGCGCGCGAACGGCTGCAGCTCCCCGCCGCGGGCGGCCGACTCCGGATCGGCGGAGCGCTCGCGAGCCAGCTTCGCGAAGTCGGCGCCCTGGCGCAGCGCGGCCAGCAGCTTCTCCGCCGCCTCGCGCGCCTGCAGCCGCTGGGCGGGCTGGGCCGGGTCGGCGCGCAGGAGGATGTGGGCGAGGCGCAAGCGCTCGCCGCCCCCGAACGCCTCGCGCTCGCCTTCGAAGACCGCGCGCAGCTCCGGCTCCGGCGGCTGCGGCAGGGCGGCGACGAGGCTGCCGACGAGCGCCTCGACCGTCAGCTTCACGCGCAGCTCGCGCCGGTAGCTCTCGTCGGTCATCGCCTGGTCCTTCAGGAAGGCGGTCCAGGCCGCCTCCTCGCGGAACGGGACGCGCGACACGTTGTAGGCCTGCTCGAGCTGGCGCGGGTCGGCCTCGACCCCTCGGCGCAGCGCCTCCTGGAACAGCAGCTCGCGGACCACGAGCTGGTCGAGGGCACGGCGCGCCACGGGGGGGACCTGCTCGAGCGTCGGGTTCACGCCCAGGCCCTGGCGGGCCAGGATCATCACGCTGAGCGTCGCGATCGGCTCGCCGTTCACGCGAGCCGCCACCTGCGGCAGCGGGCTCGGCAGGGCGGCCGGCGTCGCTCCGGCGACCGGCGACGCCGGGCTCGCCGTCGGCTGCGGGCCGCCCGGGGGCGCGCCGCCGCAAGCGGCCGCCGCAAGCGGGATCAGCACGACGAGCAGGCGGCGGCCGGAGGGCGAAGGCACGGCAGGACGCTATCATCGGCCGCGATGTTCTCCGAGCGCACGAGCTTCCGGCTCGCCCGCAACCGCATCGCCGCCGCCGTCGAGGCGCGACGCGACGGCCGCGCGCCGCTCGTCGACCTCACCCTGTCGAATCCGACGGCCGCGGGCCTCGTTCCGCCGCAGGAGCTGCTCATCGGCCTCGCGGACCCGCGCGCCGCGCGCTACGAGCCCGAGGCGTTCGGCCTCGCGGCGGCCCGCGAAGCGGTGGCCGCCGACTTCGGGCGCCGCGGTGTCGCCGTTCCGCCCGACCGCATCGTGCTCTCGGCCAGCACCAGCGAGGCCTACGCCTGGCTGTTCAAGCTGCTCTGCGACCCGGGCGACGCGGTGCTGGTGCCGCGGCCGAGCTACCCGCTCTTCGAGTACCTGGCGCGGCTCGAGTCGGTCGCGGTCGAGAGCTACCCGCTGCGCTACGACGGCGAGTGGCACCTGGTCCCGGGCGAGGTCGCGCGCGCGCTGGGGCCGCGCACGCGGGCCGTGGTGGCGGTCACGCCGAACAACCCCACGGGGTCCTACCTCAAGAAGGACGAGCTGGCGGCGCTCCGCACGCTGTGCGCGGAGCGCGGCATCGCCCTCGTCAGCGACGAGGTCTTCGCCGATTACTCGTTCGCCCCCGACGAGCGCCGGGCTCCGAGCGCCGCGCACGACGGTCCCTGCCTGGCCTTCGGGCTCGGCGGGCTGTCGAAGTCCTGCGGCCTGCCGCAGCTCAAGCTCGGCTGGACCGCCGTCTCGGGCCCGCAGGCGCTGGTGCGCGACGCCCTCGCCCGGCTGGAGCTCGTCGCCGACAGCTACCTCTCCGTCTCGACGCCGGTCCAGCTGGCGGCGCCGGAGCTGCTGAGGCGACTGCCCGAGCTGCAGCGGCCGATCGCGGAGCGCGTGCGACGCAACCTCGGCGCGCTCGAGCGCGCGCTCTCCCCGCCGGGGCCGGCGACGCTGTTGCGAACGGAGGGCGGCTGGACGGCGGTGGTACGGGTGCCGGCGACGCTCACGGAGGAGGAGCGCGTGCTGCGCCTCGTGAGCGAGCGCGGCGTGCTCGTCCACCCCGGCTTCTTCTTCGACATGATCGGCGAGGGGTACCTCGTGCTGAGCCTGCTGCCGCAGCCGGAGCTCTTCGACTCCGGCGTCGCCGGGCTGCTCGCGGATCTCGTGCTATAACCCGGCCGATGAGCCGCACCTACGTGGTGACCGGCGGGACGGGCGTCCTCGGCGCCGCCGTCGTGCGCGCTCTCGTCGCGCGCGGGGACCGCGTGGCGGTGCCCTACCGCGGCGCCGCGGGCTGGGCTGCGCTCGCGGCCGCGGCCCCCGCCGACCGCCTCTACGGCGCCCCGGCGGACGTCGCCGACCCGCAGGCGATGCGCACCTTCGTCGACGCCGCGGCCGCCCGCTTCGGCGGCCTCGACGGCGCGGCGCTGCTGGCGGGCGGCTGGGCGGGCTCGGGACCGCTCGAGTCGGCGCCCGAGACCGAGTGGGAGTCGATGCTGCGGGGCAACCTCGCCTCCGCCTGGGCCAGCTGCCGCGCGCTCGTGCCGCACCTGCTCGGGCGCGGCGCGAGCGTCGTGCTGGTCGGCGCGCGCTCGGCGCGCAGCGGCGCCGGCATGGCCGCCTACGCCGTCGCCAAGTCCGCCGTCGCCGCGCTCAGCCGCACGCTCGCCCTCGAGAACCGCGAGCGCGGCATCCGCTTCAATCTGGTCCTGCCAGGCACGATCGACACGCCCGCCAACCGCAGGGCGATGCCGGGGAGCGACCCGTCGCACTGGACGCCGCCGGCGGCGATCGCGGACGTGATCGCCTTCCTGCTCTCGCCCGCCTCTGCGCCCGTCAGCGGCGCCGAGATTCCCGTCGACGCCCGGTGAGCCTGGGGCGCGCGCTCGCGATGGGCGCCAGCCTGTTCGGCCTGCTCGCCGCCGCCGCGAGCACGCCCGGCGCCGCCGCGGAGACCGCTCCCAACCTGCTGCTGCTGGTGCTCGAGGACACGCCCGCGTCCGCCTTCTCGCTGATGCCGCACGTCCGCCAGCGGATCGTCGCGCGCGGCCTGAGCTTCGCCAACGCGTTCGCCGTCTCGCCGCTCTCGGCTCCCGCGCGCGCCTCGATCCTCACCGGCCGCTACCCCCACAACCACGGCGTGCCGACGAACGCCCCGCCCCGCGGCAGCTACCGCCGCTTCGTGGAGTCCGGCCGGGAAAGCGCGACGCTCGCGACCTGGCTCGCCGCCGCGGGCTACCGCACCGGGCTGGTGGGCAAGTACATGAACTTCTACCCGATGCGGGGCGAGGCCCCGCGTCACGTGCCAGCGGGCTGGAGCTCCTGGTTCGCCACCGCGTTCTCCGAGGCCTACTACGGGTTCGAGGTCGTGCAGGACGGCCGCGGCGCGAGCTACGCCGACCGCGCGCAGGACTACCAGACCGACGTGCTGCGTGAGGCCGCGCTGCGTTTTCTCGCCGCCGGCGCGAGCCAGCCGTTCTTCCTGTATCTCGCGCCCTTCGCCCCCCACGATCCCGCGACGCCGGCCGACCGCCACGACGCGCTCTTCCCCGATCTGAAGGCGCCCCGCTCGCCCGCCTTCGACGAGGAGGACCTCGCCGACAAGCCGGCCTGGCTGCGCGAGCGCCCGCACGTCGACGCGGCGGCCCTCGACGAGCGCCACCGCTCGCGGATGCGCTCCCTGCAGGCGGTGGACGAGATGGTGGAGGCGCTGTGCGCCGCGCTCGAGAACTCGGGACGCCTGGAGCGCACGTTCGTGCTGCTGACGTCGGACGGCGGCGACCAGCAGGGCGATCATCGCCTGGTTGGGCCGGTCGGCGATCCCTACGACGCATCGGTCCGGATCCCGCTCGTGGTGCGGGGCCCCGAGATCCCCGCGGGGGCGGTCTCAGACGCGATCGCGCTGCAGATCGACCTCGCCCCGACGATCGCCGCGCTCGGCGGCGCGGCGCCGAGCGCGGAGTTCGACGGGCGCTCGCTGGCGCGCCTGCTGCAAGGCCGCGCGACGTTGCGCGACTGGCGCAAGGACCTGCTGATCGAGCAGGCGCAGGACGAGGGCCCGCTCGGCGGGCGCGGCGGCGAGCCCGCGGGCGTGCCCGACTACGCCGCCCTGCGCAGCGCCGAGTGGCTCTACGTCGAGCACGCCTCCGGCGAACGAGAGCTCTACGACCTCGCCCTGGACGCGCCGCAGCTCGACAGCCTGCACGCGCTCGCCGCGCCGGAGCTGCTGGCGAGCCTGTCGTCACGGCTCGCGGCGCTCCGCGCCTGCGCGGGCGACGGCTGCCGTCGTTAGGCGCGACGGCGCGCGCCGCGGCTCCCGCCCACCGGCGGGCGGCGCGATGGTCCTTTCCTTGACACGCCGGCGAAGCCGGGGGTAGCGTCGCGCGCGACGGCCCCAGGCAGGCTGCGGCCTCGTCCCTTCCGAGGTTCTTGCGATGACCCTCCGCCATTCTCTGCTTCCGCTCGCCATCGTCCTCGCCTCGGCCGGCGCCGAGCCGGCTCTCGCGGCCCAGAAGAAGGCCGCCCCGGCCCCCGCGCCGTCGCTGATCAGCGCCGCGACCTTCAAGGGGCTGCAGTTCCGCTCGATCGGCCCCGCGATCATGGGCGGCCGAGTCGACGACTTCGCGGTGCTCGAGGCTGAGCCGAAGACCTTCTACGTGGGCATGGCCGCCGGCGGCATCCTGAAGACCACCAACGGGGGCGTCACTTTCGAGCCGGTCTTCGACGAGCAGGAGGTCTCGAGCATCGGCGACATCGCGATCGCTCCTTCCGATCCGCAGATCGTCTACGCGGGCACCGGCGAGCCGAACAACCGCCAGTCCTCGTCCTGGGGCAACGGCGTCTACAAGACCACCGACGGCGGCAAGACCTGGGCGCATCTCGGGCTCGCCGACACCCACCACATCGGGCGCGTGGCCGTGCACCCGGCGAACCCGGACGTCGTCTACGTCGCCGCACTCGGCCGGCTCTGGGGACCGCACCAGGAGCGCGGCGTCTTCAAGACCAGCGACGGCGGCAAGACCTGGATCAACACGAAGTTCGTCGACGAGGACACCGGCTTCGTGGACATGGCGATGGACCCGCAGAGCCCGGACACGCTCTACGCGGCCGCCTACCAGCGCCGCCGCACGCCGTTCGGCTACAACGGCGGCGGGCCCGGCAGCGGTCTGTGGAAGACGACGGACGGCGGGCGCAGCTGGCGCAGGCTGACGCAGGGGCTGCCCCAGCAGGGTGACGTCGGCCGCATCGGCATCGGCGTCTACCGCGAGGACCCGCGGATCGTCTACGCGCTCGTCGAGCACGCCAAGGAGGGCGGCACCTACCGCTCCGAGGACCGCGGCGAGACCTGGACCAAGGTCTCGGCCACCAACCCGCGACCGTCGTACTACTCGAAGATCGTGGTGGACCCGTCGAACGACCAGCGCGTCTGGGTGCTCGGCGCCCAGATGTTCTACTCCGAGGACGGGGGCCGCACGTACCGCACCGACCTGGTGCAGAAGATCCACGGCGATTACCACTCGGTCTGGATCGATCCGGCGAACTCCGAGCACATGCTGGCCGGCTCCGACGGCGGCATCCACGTCTCGTGGGACCGCGGCCGCAGCTGGGACTTCGTGAACAGCGTCCCGCTGGGCCAGTGCTACGAGGTCGGCGCCGACATGCGCGACCCGTACTGGATCTACTGCGGCTTGCAGGACAACGGCAGCTGGCGCGGTCCGTCGCGCACCACGAGCGTGCAGGGCATCTCGAACGAGGACTGGTTCCGCGTCGGCGGCGGCGACGGCTTCTACACGGTGCCGGATCCGAAGGACCCCGACGTCGTCTACACCGAGAGCCAGGACGGCAACCTGTCGCGCCTGCACCAGTCCTCGGGCGAGCGCCGGACGCTGCGGCCCGAGCCGCCGGCGGGCGAGAAGTACCGGTTCAACTGGAACTCGCCGATCCTGGTCTCGGCCCACGAGCCCGGCACCCTCTACTACGGAGGCAACCGTCTCTTCGCCTCGAAGGACCGCGGCGACACCTGGTCCATCGTCAGCCCCGACCTGACGACGAGCCCGGACCGCGACGCGCTGACGATCTTCGGCAAGACCGCCAAGGAGTTCCTCTCGCGAAACGACGGCGTCGTGCACTTCGGCACGATCACCACGATCGCCGAGTCGCCGCGGAGAGCCGGCGTCCTCTGGGTCGGCACCGACGACGGCCAGGTCCAGGTGTCGCAGGACGGCGGGGCCGCGTGGTCGAACGTGACAGCCGCGATCCCGGGCGTGCCCAAGGGCACCTACGTCAGCCGGGTCGAGGCGAGCCGCCTCGGCGACGGCGCGGCCTACGTCGCGTTCGACGGGCACCGCGGCGGCGACTTCACGCCGTACCTGTTCCGCACCGAGGACTACGGCCGCAGCTGGAAGCCGCTCGGCGGGGCGCTGCCGGCCGGCGGCACGCTCAGCGTCGTGCGCGAGCACCCGAAGAACGCGGACCTGGTCCTCGTCGGCACCGAGCGGGCGCTGTTCGCGAGCTTCGACCGCGGAAGCCGCTTCGTGAAGCTCGCGAGCGGCCTGCCGACCGTGCCGGTGGACGACATCCTGGTGCACCCACGCGAGAACGACCTGATCCTCGCCACCCACGGCCGCAGCCTGTTCGTGCTCGACGACGCCGAGCCGCTCTCGGGGATGACGGAGGCGGTGGCGGCGAAGCCGCTGCATCTGTTCGCGCCGCGACCCGCGACGATGTGGCGGATGGCGAACGACAAGGGCAACACCGGCCACAGGTTCTTCCTGGCGCCGAACCCGCCCGAGGGCGCGCTCATCAGCTACTCGCTCGCCCGCAAGCCGGACAAGGGCGAAGCGAAAGTGACCGTGACCGACGCCTCGGGCCAGACGCTGCGCGAGCTGACCGGTTCCGTCGAGGCCGGCGTCAACCGGGTCGCCTGGGACCTGCGCGGCGAGCCGCCGATCAAGCCCCGCGAGGGCGCGGGCGGCGGGGGCGGCTTCTTCGGCCGGCCGCGAGGGCCGCTGGTCGATCCCGGCGTCTACACCGTGAGGGTCGTTCTCGGCGACCAGGAGGCCTCTGCGAAGCTCGAGGTGCGCGAGGACCCGCGCATCCGCGTGAGCGCGGCCGAACGCAAGGCCTGGAGCGAGGCCCTGCGCGACGCGAGCCGCCTGTGGGCGCGCGCCGACGCCGCGAACCGGATCGCCGACTCCCTGACACAGCAGCTCGAGGCGTTCCAGGCGTCGCTGAAGCAACGGCCGTCGACGCCGCCGGCCGTGGCGCCCGCGCTCGAAGCGCTGCTCGCGAGCGCGAAGCAGCTCGCCGCTCGGCTCACGCGCCAGGCGCCGCTCGGCTTCGCCGGCGCTCCGCTCGCCAGCGAGCCCGACCCGCTGCTCGCCCGCGCGCGCGGGCTGTACTTCGCGATCGGCTCCATCACGGCGCCGCCCACCGCGCAGCAGCGCGAGCTGCAGGCGCGCCTGGCGGCGGACCTCGAAGCGGTGGTGGCGCAGGCCAACGCGCTGGTGGACACGGAGGTGCCTGCCTTCAACAAGCTGCTCTCCGACCAGGGCGTCGGCCGGATCGACGCTGGACGGAGGATCCAGTGACGCGCCGCCGCCTGATCCGGGCCGCGGCCGGGGTCCTGCTGGCGCTCGCGGCCGCGTCGCGGTCCGCGGGCGCCGACCTGCCGGAGATCCAGAGACGCGGGACGCTGCGCGTGCTGGCGGTGATCGACGAGAAGCGGCCGGAGTTCTTCCAGACGAAGGCCGGCGCCGCCCCGGGGTTCGACCACGAGATCCTGGATGCCTTCGTCAAGCTCCACAAGCTCGAGCTCGAGGTGGTCACGCTGCCCGCCTGGGACGGGCTGCTGCCCGCCCTGCTCGCGGGCCGCGGCGACGTGATCGCCGGCCGCTTCACCGTGACCGAGTCGCGCCGCAAGCAGGTGAGCTTCACGCGGGAGGTCTTCCCCACCCGCAACGTCGTGATCACCCGCCGGCCGACGGCGCCGATCGCCGACCTCGCGCGCCTGCGGGCGGAGAAGGTCGGGACCATCAAGGGAACCAGCATGGCCGAGGCCGTCGCCGCCGCCGGCGTGCCCGCCTCCAACGTGGACGACGGCCTCACGCCGGGCAGCTTCGGCGACGCCCTGCGCCAGGGGCGCGTGAGCGCCGCCGTCTGGGGCATCGAGAGCGCCATCGCGCTGCGCAAGGACGACCCCGAGATCGAGCTCGGCATGTTCCTAGGCGCGCCGGGCAGCCTGGCCTACGCGGTTCGCAAGGACGAGCCCGAGCTGCTGCGGGCGCTCGACGACTACATCGAGAACCTGCGACGCACCACCACTTGGAGCCGCCTGGTCGTGAAGTACTTCGGCCAGGCGGCGCCCGAGATCCTCAAGAAGGCGCGCGAGTAGCGCGCCCGCACGAAGCCGGGGAGGCAGCCCATGAAGAACACGATCCGGCGCGTCGAGTACTACTACACGATCCTCGACGACCTGCCGGGCGAGGCCTACCGGGTGCTGAGGCAGTTCGCCGCGGCGCGCGTCAGCCTGCTGGCGTTCAACGTGATCCCGCTCGGCATGGACAAGACGCAGATCGTCGTCTTCCCCGACGTCGCGGCGCCGCTGGCACGCGCTGCGGAGCGGCTGGGCCTGACGCTGGCGGGACCGCAGCACGCCTTCCTGATCCAGGGTGACGACGAGCTCGGCGCCCTGGTCGAGCTGCACCACGGCCTGGCGGACGCCAAGATCAACGTGCTCTCGTCGAGCGCCGTCTCGGACGGGCGCGGGGGCTTCGGCTACGTCCTCTACGTGCGCGCCGAGGACTACGAGCGCGCGGCCCAGGCGATGGGGGTCTAGCCGGCTCCCTGCAGGCGGGCGGCGATCGCGACGGCGGCCAGCGCGAGCAGGAAGCCGACGCCGAAGATCAGCAGCGCCCGCCACAGCGGCGGCGCCTTGCGAGCGGGCGGCCGCGCCTCGCCGCCGAGGTCCTGGGCGAGCACGCGCTCCTGGCAGCGCGCGCAGCGCGCCACGTGGGCGGCCAGCTCGGGCGGCCCGCCGCCCGGCGGCGCCTGCTGCAACAGCCGGACGCCGGCCGGGGTCAGGCAGCCCTTCGCGTCGAGCGCGCCCGCAGGCCGCTGCGCCATCGCGGGTATGATACCCGCCGTTCTCGAACGGAGGAGGCGTTGCAGCTCGAGCACAGCGCGACACGCGTCTGGAGGCAGCTCTCGCGCGAGGACCGGGTCGCCGCCGCGGCGGCGTTCTGGGCGGACAGCCCGGCCGAGCTGATGCCGACGGCGCTCGGCGCGATCGTGAAGGCGCGCCACCTGCGTCCGCAGGTCGCGCGCGCGCTGCCCGAGGCGGAGCGCGCCAGGGCGCTCGGGGCGATCCTCGACCCGGGCGAGGCGCTCGCCTCGGGCCTGCTGGTGTCGCTGCACCTGGCCGAGCGGCGGCCCCTGCTGGTGGCGTTTCTCGACGCGCTGAAGCTGCCGCACGAGGAGGGCCTGCTCAAGGAAGAGGCGGACGCGTTGCCGCCGCCCGATCCCGTCGCGCTGCGCTCCGCGCGCGCGGCGCTCGCGGCCTTCCCCGAAGCCCAGGTGGCCGCCTACCTCAACACGCTCTGGCTGCAGGATCCCGAGCGCTGGGGCGCGCTTGCCGAGCTGTGACGGCCGTCGCCTCTAGCTGACGAGGCGCTCGACGTCGGACGGCGCGCGCTCCAGGCCGCCCTCGGTCCGCTCGGGCAGCAGCAGCCAGTAGCGCTCGAGGTAATCCTCGCCGCCCAGCCGCCGGGCGTGCTCGCGCGCCCGCGCCAGCATCCGCTCGCGCGAGCCGAAGAGGGCGGCGACGCTCGCCTCGCAGCGCGACAGCGCCGCGAGCGCGTCGCCCAGGCCGCTCCCGCTGGCCCGCTGCAGCACCGGCTGCAGCCGCAGCCCGAGCGCCTTCAGCGGGCGCCAGGCGCGAGCGGCCCGCCAGTCGGCGGCGAGCTGGCGCGTGGCGCGCGCCCGCTCCACGAGCCCTCCGAGCCCGGCCCGCACGTGAGGCGCCTGGTTGAAGCGCAGCAGCACTCGCGCGAGCCCGGCCTGGTCCCGCACGTCCGCCGCGCCGGGCGGCAGCCGGGCCGCGAGCTGGCAGAGGCGGATCCGCACGGCGCCGGGTACGAAGATCGCCGGGCGCTCCTCGTACAGGAACACGCTGCGCCCGCGCGGCTGCGCCAGCGCCAGCAGTCCCGCCGCGTGGCAGAGGCGGTCGTCCACGTGCCCGCCGGCGCCGAGGGGCAGATACACGTCGCGGCAGCCCGTGCGGACGGCCAGGTCGTTCAGCCGGTCGCGCAGCTCGCCGAGAAGCCCCGCGTCGCCGTCGTGCGGCTCGGCGAGGGCGGCCCGCAGGCTCGCGAGCCGGGCGTCCCGCGCAGCAGCCGGCGTGAAGCCCAGGCCCACGACGTCGACGCCCAGCGCGTCGAGAGCCGCGGTCGCCTCAGTGTCGGGCTCGCCGGTCTCGAACGCGACCGCAACGAGGACGGAGCTGCCGTGGGCCCTCTCGTCCTGCACGCGCGCGAGGCACGAGAAGAGCGCCCCCGTCGGCGTCGGCGATACGAAGACGGCGTCGTACCGGCCGAGAGACTCCCGCAGGACGCGAGCCAAGTGGGATCAGGCCTCCTCGACCTCGAGAGGCACCGGTAGCACGATGGGCGCCAGGCAGCGCGCTTCGTCGCAGGCCTGGGCCACCAGCCGCAGCCCGCGCCCGCCGCCCTCGCGCAGCTCGCCGCGCAGCACCACCTCACCGCTCCACACCTGCAGCGGGGTCTCGCTGAAGCCCGCACGCAACGTCTCCGGCCGGGGATACGCGAGCGCCCGCAGATCCGTGCCCGCATCCGACTCGAGCGCCGTCGCGACCAGCGCGGCATCGGAGGCAGGGTTCGCCTGCACGTGCCAGCCGGGAGCGATCTCGAGCCGTACCTCGAACCCGCGCCAGCCGCCCGCGAGCGGGCCGAGCCGGCCCCGCGCGCGCAGGACGCCCGACTCGGCGTGGACCGGCGCCTCGTCGCCGGAGCGCACGGCGCCCAGCCGGCGCGCCGCCTGCACCAGGGTGACGTGGCCGAGCGGCAGCTCCTCGATCGCACGCCCGTGCCCGAGCAGTAGCCGGCGCGCGCGCTCCCGGTAGCCCGCGTCCGCGGTGGCGGCCGCGAGGGCCAGCAGGTTGAGCGCGGCGACGCCCGCGCCGGAGGCGGCCGGGCCGTCGTGCGCCGACTTCGAGCGCAGCAGCAGGTCGGACCGCTCGCCGGCCGCGAAGTAGCCGCCCGCGTCCTCGTCCCAGAGCCTGTCGTCCTGCTCGGCCTGCAGGCGCACGGCCTCGGCGAGCCACTGACTCTCGCCCGTGGCCGAGTGGAGCGCCAACAGGCCGCGCACCAGGAACGCGTAGTCGTCGAGGAAGGCGGGCACGTGCGCCTGCCCGCCGCGCCAGGCGTGCAGCAGCCGGCCGGCCGAGTCGCGCAGCTCGGCGAGCACGAAGCGCGCGGCGCGCGCGGCGGCGTCGATCGCCCCCCGCTCGCCGAGCAACTGCCCGGCCCGCGCGAGGCCCCCGATCATCAGCCCGTTCCAGTCGGCCAGCACCTTGTCGTCGACGAGCGGCCGCTTGCGCTGCTCGCGCGCCGCGAGCAGCGCGCGCAGACCGGGCTCGAGCGCGGCGTGGAGCGCTTCCTCGGTCAGCCCGCGCTCGGCCGCGCGCTCCGCGAACGGCACGGGGACGTGCGGCACGTGGTGCGTGCCCTCGAATGTCGGCGGCCCGTCGAGGCCGAAGACGGGCTCGATCAGCGCGCGCGCCCCGGCGTCGAGCGCGCCCGCGATCTCGTCGCGGGTCCACACGTAATAGGCGCCCTCGTGGCCGTCCGTCTCCGCGTCGATCGCCGACAGGAGGCCGCCGTGCCTTCCCAGCAGCTCGCGCTCGACGAAGGCGGCGATCCGCCGCGCCACCCGCGCGAAGCCGTGGCCGGGGGCGAGCGGCTCGGCGGCCGCGTAGAGCTCCACCAGCGCCGCGTTGTCGTAGAGCATCTTCTCGAAGTGCGGCACCAGCCACTCGCCGTCGGTCGAGTAGCGGTGGAAGCCGCCGCCGAGCTGGTCGTGAATGCCGCCGCGCGCCATGCGGTCGAGCGTCACGCGCAGCATCTCGAGCGCGCGCGGATCGCCGTCGCGGGCGAGCTCCTCGAGGAAGAACAGGTTCGCCGGCGAGGGGAACTTGGGCGCGTTGCCGAAGCCCCCCCACTCGGAATCGAAGCGGCGCAGCAGCAGCGCGCGCAGCGCGCCAGCGAGGTCCTCGCCGTCGAGCGCCTCGGCCGCCGGGGCGGCGGTCAGCTGCTCGCGGATCGCCTGCGCCACCGCGTCCGCCTGCTCGAGGATGCTCTCGCGCTTGTCGTGCCAGGCCTCGGAGATCGCCTCGAGCAGGCGCGGGAAGCCGGGCCTGCCGTGGCGGTCGTCGGGCGGGAAGTAGGTCCCGGCGAAGAACGGCTTGCGGTCGGGCGTCAGGAACACGGAGTTCGGCCAGCCTCCCGAGCGGGTCAGCAGCTGGGTCGCGGTCATGTAGATCTCGTCCAGGTCGGGCCGCTCCTCGCGGTCGAGCTTGATCGAGACGAAGCCCGCGTTGAGTTGCGCGGCGATCGCCTCGCTCGAGAACGACTCGCGCTCCATCACGTGGCACCAGTAGCAGGTCGAGTAGCCGACGGACAGGAAGATCGGCTTGTCCTCGCGCCGCGCCTTCTGGAACGCCTCCTCGCCCCAGGGGAACCAGTCCACCGGGTTCGAGGCGTGGAGCAGGAGGTAGGGGCTGGACTCGCGCGAGAGACGGTTGGACCGGCCGCTGACCGACATGGGGGCGAAAGTGTACTCGCGCGCGCCACCTTTGACAGCGCGCGCGGCGTAACCTAATATGTTCTTGTCATCAACGGCCGCGGGGTAGAGCAGCCAGGTAGCTCGTTGGGCTCATAACCCAAAGGTCGCAGGTTCAAATCCTGCCCCCGCTACCAACTTCCAAATCCATACAGATCATCGGGTTGTAATGAGGGCCGCCACGAGCGGCCCTTGCTGTCTCTGCTGCTTACGGCCAGCCCTCGAGGCGTCAGCGAACGAGCTCGACTCGCCGCGGGGCGCCAGGAGACCGGGCGAGCCGGCCATCGCAGGTGAGCAGTGTCGAGTCAAGCGCTTCAGCGAGGGCCACGTACACGGCATCGTAGGCCGTCAAGTTGTCGCGCAGAGCCCAGATGCGGCCCAGGAGCGGCTCGTGGCCGTGCCGCTCCAGGTCCAGCGATCGGAGGTCCTCGAGGGCGGCGGCCGCCGCGGCGGGCTCGAGCTCGCCCTCCCGCACGTAGCGTCTGAGCGCCTGGGCCACCTCGACGTCGGCGAGGTGCGGGACATGGAGGCCCAGCCCGGGGTCGGCGATCCGCGCCGCGATCGAGCGCCCTCGGTCCGTCGCGAGCAGCAGCTCCAAGAGGGCCGAGGCATCCAGCACGATCATCGAGCGTCGCGCTCGGCGCGAATGACGTCGGCGACCCGGCGCGCGAGTCGCCGCACGGGCTGCGCGCGGAGCCTGTCGAGAACCTCCTGGCGCGTGGGCCGGTCGAGCGCCTTCCGGAGCTCACGCATCACGTAGTCCGACATCGACATGCCCTCGATCGCGGCCCTGGCCTTCAGCCGCCTGTGCAGCTCGGTCGGGACGTTGCGGATCTGGACCATGGTACCTGACATGCGAAAAGCATACTTTCATCGCTCTAGCATGTAAAGGGACCTGGGTCTCCTACGCGCCCACCGGATTCTGCCAGCGCAGGCCAGGGAACCTGGCGCGCAGACGGGGAGCGCGCGGCCAGGCGCTTGAGGCCTTCGCGCAGGGCTAGGTTGACGACGGCTTTCAAGCTCGCCTTGCGTGACTTGCGCAGCCGCTCGATGCTGCCGGCCACGTCGTCGTCGTGCGCTCGCAGCCCGCATCCGTGGCTTCGATCCATCGAGCCGAGCGGCGCGGCCGCTGATGTTCTTCCCGCGGCTCGTCGCCGTGTGAGCGACGCCACGAGCGACGACTCCGGCGCTAGAGCGGACTCCGTGGCCGTGCTAGCCTCGCTTCGACTTCAGCGATGACCATGGCCGACGAACTCGCCACCCTCAGGGCTGCCAAGCGGCTCAGCGAGCTGGTCGACGAAGCCCTCGAACGGACGGCGCGATCGCGCCTTCCGCTCGCCGCCTGCCTGGGCGAGGTGCTGCAGGCCGCCTGCTCGCAGCTCGGCGCGCGCGGCGCCTACGTGCACACCTTCGACGAGGAGCTGGCGCTGCGGACGTTCCGCTTCCCCGAATCGCTCGCGATCCCGCGCGAGGCCGAGACCCTGGTGCGGACCGGCGCGCAGGGGGGAGAGCGCGTGACGCTGACCGAGGGCGCGGTGCTGGTCGTGGCCGCGCCGCTCGACGTGGCGGGCTACTGGTTCGGCAGCGCCGGGCTGGTGGTCGACGCGGCCGGCGCCGACGTGCCGCTGCTGAGCGAGTTGCTCCGGACGCTCTGCGAGGAGCTCGACAACCACCTGCAGGCGAGCTTCGAGGCGCGCCAGAAGCAGCAGGTCTTGCTCGCGGTCGGCAAGGCGCTGCGCAACGCGGTGCTGATCGACGGCTTCCGGGACGCAGTCGAGGAGCTCGACGCGGCGCTGCCGCTCGAGCGGCTGCTGATGGTCCACGCCGCCGACGCCAACCCGGCCGCCCTGCCCCACCTGCAGCTCTTCGAGCACGGAAAGCTGGCGCTCGACACCCTGAACCAGCGTGATCCGGCCAGCGCCAGGCTGCGGGAGAAGGCCCGGGCCTACCTGCGCGACGCCGACCCCGGCCTGCTGACCGAGCTGGGCTTCGCGCGCGCCTCCGAGGAGATCCTGATCGAGGGCGTCCTCAACACGACCGTGGTCGGGAAGGTCGTCGCGGCTCCGAGCCGGCCGGTCTTCAACACCTACGATCGCGACCTGCTGGCGGCCTTCTGCGAGTTCATCCGCCAGCGCGTCGTCGACTACAACAAGGAATGGCGGACGCTGTCCCGGACTTTCGGTCCCGACGTCGTCGCGCGGCTGATGCAGACCGAGGACTACCGGCGGCGCTACCTCACCCCGCGCGAGGCGGAGGTGGCCATCCTGTACGTCGACATCGCCGGCTTCACGCGCATGTCCGAACAGATCCTGAAGACGCCCAGCGCGGTGGCCGCGCTGGTGGAGACCTGGGGCACGCGGGCGGTGGATCTCGTCTGGGCTCACGGCGGCGCTTTCGACAAGATGGTGGGCGACTGCGTGATCGCCCTCTTCGGCCCGCCGTTCTACGAGACCAACCCCTCGTCCTGCCTGGCAGCGGCGGTCGCTTGCGCGCGCGCCATCCGCGAGATGACGAACCGGCTGCCTGAACAGCCGGGCTTCGAGGCGCTCGCGGCCGGTGGCGTCGCGGTGACGGCCGGAGTCAACCTCGCGCCGCTGTTCCTCGGAGAGTTCGAGCCGAACGAGGAGTTCACCGGCTTCTCGAGCGGCATGAACAACACCGCGCGCCTGCAGGGCTGCGGCGAGCGGAACGAGATCCTGGTGATGGCCGAGAGCATTCCCCGGCTGCCGGAGGGACACCCCTTCCGCTTCGGCCCGGAACGCAGCGCGAAGGTGAAGAACGTCGCGGAGCCCCTGCGCTTCCGCCCGCTGCTCGACTGAGCCCGCGCCAGCCGCCTTTCAAATCCATGTAGCTCAGCGGATTGTGCCTGGGGGCCCCGCGCCGGAGCCTTGCCGGCCCCTTGGATCAACGGGCCCATGGACTGGCGCGGCGCTTCCGGCGCTGAATCTGGCGGGCCCGTCGCGGGACCGCCTCGAGCTGGGCGGGCTGGGTGACCGTCGCGCCTCGGACCGGCCAATCCTGCGAAATCGCTCGGACCCATGACCGAAGTCATACCGCCTCGTTCCCCCCGGCGAGACAGTCGCCTCGTCTCGCCGTCCGAGGTGCCAAGAGATGCCCTTCCGCGCGCAACTTCCCGACCTCGAGCACTGGAAGGCACAGGTCAAGTGCCAGGCGGGCTGTCCCGTCCGGACCGACGCCGGCCGCTACGTCCAGCTCATCGCCGACGGCCGCGCCGAGGAGGCGTACCTCGTGGCCCGGGCGCCGAACCCGTTCGCGTCCGTCTGCGGCCGCGTCTGCGCGGCGCCCTGCGAGGACGCCTGCCGCCGGGGCAACATCGACGCGCCGATCGCGATCCGCGCGCTGAAGCGCTACGTGACGGAGCAGTACGGCGTCGAGTCGCGGCGGCCGGATACCCAGGACCGCCTGCGCGAGCGAGCCATCCTCGAGGGCAACCTCTTCCCGGGCCACCTCCCCGTGGCGCCGCTGCGCGAGGGCGGCGGGAAGCGGAAGGTGGCCGTCATCGGCGCCGGCCCGTCGGGCCTCGCCGCCGCGCACGACCTGGCGCTGCTCGGGTACGACGTCACGGTCTTCGACGCCTCCGCGGAGCCGGGCGGGATGATGCGCTTCGGCATCCCCGAATACCGCCTGCCCCGCAGCCTGATCCACGAGGAGATCCAGAAGATCCTCGCGCTCGGCGTCACGCTCCGTTCGGGCGTGGGCCTCACGCCCAGCTACGGGCTCGCAGAGCTGCGGCGCGAGGGCTACGCCGGCGTGTTCCTCGCCGTGGGCGTCTCCAAGGGCCGCGACCTCGAGATCCCGGGCGTCGAGCTCGACGGCGTCGTCAAGGCCGTCGACTACCTGCTGAACGTGAACCGCGGCTACCGGATGAACCTGGGCCGCCACGTGGTGGTGATCGGCGGCGGCTTCGTCGCCTTCGACGCCGCGCGCACGGCCCTGCGCCTGGGGCGCGAGGAGGAGGCGGAGCAGCTCGCCGGCGAGAGCGGCGCCCACATGAAGGAGGCCTTCGACTCGGCTCGCGCGGCGCTGCGCGGCGGCGCCGCCGAGGTGACGATCGCCTCGCTCGAGAGCTTCGCCGAGATGCCGGTGCTGCGCTCGACCCAGGGCCACGAGGAGTTCGAGGAGGCGCGGCGCGAGGGCATCGCCTTCCTGCCACGGCGCGGCCCCAAGCGCCTGCTGGGCGACGGCCGCCTGCGCCAGGTGGAGCTGCGGGGGGTGCGCTCGGTCTTCGACGAGAGCGGGCGCTTCGCGCCGAGGTACGACGACGACGACGTGCTGACGCTCGAGGCCGACTCCTGCGTGCTGGCGATCGGCCAGCGCGCCGACCTCTCGTTCCTGAAGCCGGAGGACGGCGTCGAGACGACGCCGGGCGGCACGATCAAGGTCGACCCGCGCACGCTGGCGACCACCGCCGCGGGCGTCTTCGCCGGGGGCGACGCGGCCTTCGGCCCGCGCAACCTGATCGAGGCCGTGGCCAACGGCAAGCTCGCCGCGCGCTCGATCCACGAGCAGCTCGCGAAGGACACGGCGCGGCTCGAGGTCACGCTGCAGGTCGAGAAGCTGCCGACCCGCGACTACCGGATGCTCGCCGGCTTCGAGGTGCTCGACCGCGAGACGGCGCCGACGCTCGATCTCGGCCGCCGCACCGGCATCGCCGAGGTCGAGACGGGCTATGACCCGGCGGCTGCCGCGCGCCAGGCCGCACGCTGCCTGGTCTGCCACGTGCAGACGATCTACGACCCCGAGAAGTGCGTGCTGTGCAGCCGCTGCGTCGACGTCTGCCCCGAGTACTGCCTGGCGATCGTCCCCTTCGAGTCGCTGGAGCTACCGCCCGCCGAGAGGGAGGAGCTCGTGGCGCGGGCGGAGGCCGACGGCCTACCGCTCTCCGCGATGATCAAGGACGACGACCGCTGCATCCGCTGCGGGCTGTGCGCCGTCCGCTGCCCCACCGACGCCATGACGATGGAGCGCTTCCAGATCCTGGAGCGCTTCGCTCCCCCAACCGAAGCCCCCGCCGCGCGCGAGGAGAGCGTATGAACGAAGAGAGCAAGGACCGCCGCGACTTCCTGGTGAAGCTGGGGATCGGCGCCGGCGTCGTCGGCATCGGCACACAGGCAGCGGCCTCGCTGCGCTCGCTGCTGCCGAACGTGTCCTACGACGCGCCCACCACCGTGAAGCTGGGCGCGCCGGCGGAGTTCCCGGACGGCATGAAGTTCCTGCCCGAGTTGCGGTTGTTCGTCTTCCGCGAGGGCAAGGTGTTCCACGCGGTCTCGGCGGTCTGCACGCACCTCGGCTGCACGGTGCGCGCGGAGGCGCTGCCGCAGCCCGAGACGATCGAGGCCGGGGGCGCGCCCCTGCGCGTCACGCACCGCTTCGCCTGCCCCTGCCACGGCTCCAAGTACACCGGCGACGGCGGCGTCGTCTCGGGCCCCGCCCCGCGCCCGCTCGCCTGGTACCACCTGAGCGTCGCCACCGAGGACGGGCAGCTGATGGTGGATCTCGCCCAGGAAGTCGGCCACGACTTCCGTCTGACGACGGCCTGAGGAGGAGCGAAACATGGCCACCGCGGCCAAGCCGAAGCCGGAAGCGCCGAGCGCCCCGGGCGTGCATCCGAAGCCGCTCTGGAGCCTCTGGCCCCGCTCCGATCGCGAGTCCGGCGACGCCATCGTCGCCAACTTCGCGCTGCACTGGTTCCCGGCCAAGGTCTACAAGCCCTCGCTCGATTGGAACTACTCGTTCTGGCTCGGCACCATCAGCGCCGCGCTCTTCCTGCTGCTGATCGTCTCGGGCCTGCCGCTGCTGTTCCTGTACGTCCCATCCGTCGAGCGCGCCTACGGCTCCGTGAAGGACATCGAGTGGGTGGTGACCTTCGGCTCCTGGATCCGCTCGGTGCACCGGATCGGCGCGCACCTGATGGTCGCCGCGGTCTTCCTCCACCTGGTGCGCGTCTTCCTGACAGGCGCCTACAAGAACGGCGCGGGCCGGGGCCAGCACCGGGAGTGGAACTGGCTGATCGGCGTCGCGCTGCTGATGCTCACGCTGCTGCTGTCCTTCACGGGCTACCTGCTGCCCTGGGACCAGCTCGCCTACTGGGCCGTGACGGTCGGCACCAACATCGCGGCCTCGATCCCGTGGATCGGCCCGGGCGTGCGCGAGCTGCTGATCGGCGGCCGCGGCATCGACCAGCCGACGCTGATCCGCTTCTACGTGCTGCACGTGATCGTGCTGCCCGGCCTGATGGGCGCGCTCTTCGCGTACCACATGTGGCGCGTCCGCAAGGACGGCGGGCTCGCGCGCGTCGACCGCGTCGCCAGCCTGCGCGAGGCCGTGCCCGAGCCCCCCGGCAAGACGAAGACCTACACGCTGCTGGGCGTTGCCCGCGGCGCGGCGCCGACGATCCGCGCCGCCAGCACCGAGGCGCGCGACCTGACCGTGAACGCCGTGCCCGACCTGCTGCGCCGCGCGGCCGTGGCCGTGCTCGGCACCTTCGCCGTGATCAGCCTGGCCGCGTCGCTGGTCCGCTCGCCGCTCGAGGAGCCGGCCAACCCGCTGGTCACGCCGAACCCGGCGAAGGCGCCCTGGTACTTCCTCTGGCTCCAGGAGATCGTGACGGACACCACCTTCACCCTCGGCGGCTTCACCGTGAACGGCGCCTTTCTCGGCGGCGTGATCCTGCCGGGCGTGATCCTGGCGCTGCTCGCGGCCTGGCCCTGGCTCGATCGCTCGCCTGCCGAAGCCGCCGGCGTCTGGTTCCATCGCAGCCGCCGCCGCCAGGACGCCGTCTTCCTGCTGGCCGTGCTGATCGTCGTCCTGCTCACGGTCGTCGGCACGTTCATGCGGGGTCCGTCCTGGCAGTTCTTCTGGCCCTGGCAGGCCTGGCCCGAGCTCCCCACGAGGATCTGACCATGGAGATGCGCACGAACTCGCCCTACCCGCGCCTCGACCGCCCCGTGCTCGCCGTGATCGGCCTGGTGCTGGCTCTCGGCACGATCCTCTTCCTGCGCAACGACCGCGAGCACGAGTGGCGCTGGTACCAGGCCCAGTTCCGGCAGCAGGTCGCGGAGAAGTACGGCGCCGAGATGGTCCGCAAGCTGCCCTCCGGGATGCAGCAGATCTGGGTCCCCGCCATGGGCCGCGCCGACCGCTGCGTGACCTGCCACCAGGCCACCAACTGGAAGGGCTTCGAGACCGCGGACAACCCCTGGAAGACCCATCCGCAGGAGATCCTGCGCAGCCACCCGCCCGAGACCTTCGGCTGCACGGCCTGCCACGGCGGCCAGGGTTTCGCGGTGGACGCGGAGCCCGCGCACGGCCCCGTGCACTTCTGGGAAGAGCCCGTGCTCGGCAAGGCGATGGGCGAGGCCTACTCGATCGTCGAGGACAAGGGCGCGCTGATGCAGATGAACTGCAACGTCTGCCACCGCTACGACCGCGAGACGAAGGGGGCCGACTTCATCAACCACGCGAAGCGGCTGGTGCACGACAAGGGCTGCCGCGCCTGCCACGTGATCAACGGCCGCGGCGGCACGATCGGCCCCGACCTCACCTTCGTCGGCGACAAGCCGGCCGAGCAGTACGAGTACGGCCGCCTGTCGGGCCAGAAGACGAGCTTCGCCTGGCAGGTGGCGCACCTGAAGGACCCGCGCGCGCTGGTGCAGGACACCGTGATGCCGAACTTCAACTTCTCGACCAAGGACGCACAGGCGCTGGGGATCCTGATCCAGTCGTGGCGCAAATCCCCCGTGCCGGCGGCCTTCCTCGCCGGCGCACCGCGTACCGATCCGCAGACCGCCGAGGAGAAGGAAGCCGAGCAGCGCATGAAGGAGGGCCCCGGCGCCTGGTTCGTCAAGACCGGCTGCTTCGTCTGCCACTCGATCTCGGCCTTCGGCGTGAAGAGCCCGGCCCAGATCGGCCCCGACCTGTCGACGGCCGTGGAGGACGTGCAGACCCGCTTCGGCCGCACGCTCGACGACTTCCTCCGGGAGCCGACCGGGACGATGCAGGTCGTGCTGACGCGGCAGATCGTGCTGACGCCAGAGCAGAAGGCGGTGGCGCTCGAGAAGCTGCGCGAGGCCTTCGCCGAGCATCAGAAGCAGAAACAGTGATCCGCAAGGAGGCGATGATGAAGAAGCATGGCAAGGGCACGGTCCTCGCGACCGTCGCCGGGATCGTGGCCCTGGGGCTCCTCGCGGGCCGCTGCGCGCCGAGCGCTCCGAAGAGCGCGACCAGGGGAGCGGCCGTCTCCGACGTGGCCGCGGCGGCGCTGAAGGTCTACGTCGCGCCGGGCGACCTCGACGAGTACTACATGTTCGCCTCGGGCGGCCACTCGGGGCAGATGTACGTCTACGGCCTGCCCTCGGGGCGGCACATCTCGACGATCCCCGTCTTCACGCCCTACCCGGCCACCGGCTACGGCTTCGACGACGAGTCGAAGAAGATGCTCGGCGAGCTGACCTGGGGCGACGCGCACCACCCCGCCCTCTCGGAGACGGCCGGCGACTACGACGGGCGCTGGCTGTTCATCAACGACATGAACGGCCGCATCGCGCGCGTCGACCTGCGCGACTTCAAGACCAAGCAGATCATCGGGCCGGTGCCGAACGTCTCGGGCAACCACGGCTCGGCGTTCGTGACGCCGAACAGCGAGTACTCGGTGATGGCCTCGCGCTTCTCGATCCCGATCCCGAAAGGCACGCCCGCCGGCGTCGACAAGTACGCGACCGACTACAAGGGCGTCGTCACCGGCATCAAGATCGACCCCAAGTCGGGCGACCTGTCGCTGGGCTGGCAGATCCTGATGCCGCCGTTCGACTACGACCTCGGCGACGCCGGCAAGCTCGCGTCGAACGGCTGGGTGTTCTTCACCGCGTACAACACCGAGAAGGCGACCGGCAAGCTGGAGGTCACCTCCGCTCAGAAGGACCGCGACTACATCGCGGCGGTCGACTGGCGGATGGCCGAGCAGCTCGCGGCCAAGGGCGAGGGGCAGACGATCGGCGGCGTCAAGGTGATCGACCCCGCCAAGCACCCCGGGCTCGTCTACTTCATGCCCTGCGGCAAGTCCCCGCACGGCGTCGACATCTCGCCCGACGGCAAGTACGTGATCGGTTCCGGCAAGCTGCAGGGCGTCACCACCGCCTTCAACTGGGAGAAGGTGACGACCGCGATGAAGAACAAGGACTTCACAGGCGACGAGGACGGCATCCCGGTGCTCAAGTACGAGTCGATCAAGGACGCCGAGGTGCCGGTGGGCCTGGGCCCGCTGCACACGCAGTTCGGGCCCGACGGCTACGCCTACACCTCGCTCTTCGTGGACAGCGCCATCGCCAAGTGGAAGCTCGGCACCTGGGAGATCGTCGACAAGGTGCCGATGTCCTACTCGATCGGCCACCTGACCTCGGCCGAGGGCGACACGGTGAGCCCCGACGGCAAGTGGCTGGTCGGCCTCAACAAGCTCTCCCACGGCCGGCACCTGAACGTCGGGCCGTCCCAGCCCGAGTCGAGCCAGCTCGTCGACATCACCGAGGAGAAGATGAAGCTGGTGCTCGACTTCTTCACGGAGCCGGAGCCCCACTACGCCCAGATCATCAAGGCCGACAAGCTCAAGCCGATCGAGGTCTATCCGAAGGAGGAGAACAAGCACCCGCACGCGATCTGGGACGTCAAGGACGCCGGCGTCACGCGGAGCGGCAACAAGGTGCTCGTCAAGATGATCGCGGTGCGCTCCACCTTCACGCCGACCGACTTCGAGATCAAGGAAGGCGACGAGGTCACGATCGCGCTGACCAACATCGAACAGACGACGGACGAGCTCCACGGCATGGCCATCCTCGACTACAACATCAACATCGTGGTGGATCCGGGCGAGACCAAGACCGTCACCTTCAAGGCGAGGAAGAAGGGCGTCTACCCGTACTACTGCACCAATTTCTGCTCCGCGCTGCATCAGGAGATGCAGGGGTACCTGATAGTGCGTTGACCCGCCGGAGTGAATCCGGCTCCGCGGCGCGGTCCGTGGCCGCTCGTGCCGGGAGGTCGCTTGCGGCGCTTCCCTCCCGGTCGTCCACAGCTTCGAGGCTCGCCGCTGAGGTCAGATGCCCGTGCGCAAGTCCATCGAGAGCGTGAACCGGTTCCTGGACGCCCCGCTCGACGTCGGGCCCAGGCTGCTCCTGGTGCTGGCGTTCCTGTGCCTGCTGCCCACCTACCTCACGCCGCTCTACAACATGACGATGTTCGCCCCGCAGTACCAGGACGGCCTGCGGCTCGACATCTACAGCTACAAGCTGGTGGGTGGCAACGGCGGCCAGGACGTCAAGGAGATCAACGTCCTCAACCACTACATCGGCATGCGGGATCTCGTCACCGAGGACTTCACGGAGTTCAAGTGGCTTCCGTTCGCGATCGGGATCTTCGGCCTGCTCTTCCTGCGCGGGGCCGTGCTCGGAAAGGCGTCCCACCTCGTCGACGTGGCGGTCCTCTACCTCTACTTCGGCGCGTTCGCGCTCTGGTCGTTCGGGTACAAGATGTACCAGTACGGCCACAACCTCGATCCCAAGGCCGCCGTGCAGGTCGAGCCGTTCATGCCGCCGATGTTCGGCTTCAAGAAGCTGGCGAACTTCGAGGTCTACTCCTATCCGCAGCTCGGGTCGTACGCGCTCGGAGCGACGGCCTTCCTGCTGCTGGCCGCGCTCTGGCTCGCCCACCGGCAGTGGCGACGGGAGCCTCGGGCGTCCGCCTGATCCCATGCGCCCGCGCCCGCTCCTCCTCGCGGCGGTGCTCCTCACGCCGCCAGCGGCGGCGCAGCAGATGGCCCCCGTCGCGCCTGGCGCGCTGGAGGGCCGCCCGTCCGCGGCCGAGACGTCCCCACTGCAGGCGCGCATCGACGCGGCGCCGGCTGGTTCGCTGCTCGAGGTCGCGGCCGGCGACTACGTCGGCGACCTGTTCGTCGACAAGCCGCTGCGCCTCGTCGGCCGCGGCCGCCCGCGGCTCCTGGGCTCGGGCAGCGGCAGCGTCGTGCGCGTGCGCGCCGACGGCGTGACGATCGAGGGCTTCGCGATCGACGGCCGGCGCGGCGGCGACCTCTCGCGCGACTCGGCCGGCGTCCACAGCTCCGCCTCGAACACGGTGCTGCGCGACCTGGTGATCGAGGAGTCGCTGTTCGGGGTCTATCTGCGCGAGGCGGACGGTGCCGTCGTCGAGCGCTGTCGCATCCGCGGCATCCCCGGCAAGGACCCCGGGGAGAAGGGGTCCGGCATCCACGCCTACGACATGGTGGGCTTCCGTTTCGAGGCGAACGAGATCGTGGACGTGCGCGACGGCCTCTACCTTCAGAACGCCTCGAAAGCCGCGGTGCGCGACAACGTGGTGCGCGACGTGCGCTACGGCCTCCACTACATGTTCTCGGACGACAACCTGTTCGAGGGCAACAGCTTCGAGAACGGCGCCGCCGGCACCGCGATCATGTACTCCGAGCGGATCGTGTTCCGCCGCAACCGCTTCCTGCGCAACCGCGGGTTCGCTTCGGTGGGCCTGCTGTTCCAGGGCTGCGACGACGTGCTGGCCGAGGACAACCTGATCGCGGACAACGCGCGCGGCATCTTCATCGAGGGCTCGCACCGCGTCACGCTGCGGCGCAACGTGATCGCCGGCTCCGACGTGGCGATCGTGCTCTACGACCCTACGGGCGGCCATCGTTTCGAGGGCAACTCCTTCGTCGGCAACATCACGCCGCTCGAGATGGTGGCGCGCCAGACCGACACGGTCTTCGCCGGCAACTACTGGTCGGCGAACCGCGAACCGGATCTCGACGGCGACGGCCGCAGCGATCGGCCGTACCGCCTCTCGGGCGCCTTCGACCACTTCCGCGGCAACCTCACCGCCGCCGACCTGCTCTCCGACAGCTTCGCCGCCGCCGCGATCGCGGCGGCCGAGGGCAGCTTCCCGGTGCTGCGCCTGATCCCCGTCCACGACGAGACCCCGCTCGCGCGGCCTCCGGCCCTGCCCGACGTGCCGCGGCCGGACGAGCGCGGCGAGGGTGCCGACCCGCGCGGGATCGCGGCCTCTCTGTTCCTGGCCGCGACGGGCGCGGCGGTGCTTTCGCGCGGCCGGCGTGCCAGGACGGCGCCGGCTCGCGGGCCGGGCGCGCCGGGCACGCCATGATCCGCTACCAGGCGTTCGGCAAGCGCTTCGGCAGGTACGACGCCGTGCTCTCGCTCTCGCTGGAGGTTGCGCGCGGCGAGGTGGTGGCGCTGCTCGGGCCCAACGGCTCGGGCAAGACGACGACGCTGAAGGCCGCGGCCGGGCTGATCCTGCCGAGCTCAGGCGAGGTGACGCTGGGCGTTCCTCCGCGGCCGGCGTCCCTGCCCGCGGCCCGCGAGGTCCTGTCGTACCTGCCCCAGAAAGTGTCCTTCCCGGACGCCCTCACTGGCGGCGAGGTCGTCGAGTTCTACCGGGAGCTGCGCGGCGCCCCGGCCGGACGCATCGCGAAGGTGCTCCGCTTCGCCTCGCTGAACGGCGCCGGCGAGCGTGCGGTCGGCACCTACTCCGGCGGCATGGTGCAGCGTCTGGGCCTCGCGGTGGCGATGCTGCCCGAGGCGCCCGTCTTCCTGCTCGACGAGCCCACCGCCGCGCTCGACCCGGAAGGACTCTGCGCCTTCTACGGCCTCGTCGAGCGCGCGCGCGACGATGGGCGGACGGTGCTCTTCACCTCGCACCAGCTGGGTGACGTCGAACGCCTCGCCGACCGCTTCGCCGTGCTGGTGAGCGGGCGGCTCGTCGCCAGCCTGACGGCGGCCGAGCTGAAGGACCGCCTCTCCGAGCGCGGCCTGATGCGGCTGCGCCTGGCGTCGCGCCCCGAGGGCCTGCTCGCCGCGGTTCGCGCCGTGGCGCCGGGCGCCAACTGGGCCGGCGAGGAGCTGGTGGTGCCGGGCCGCGCGGCCCTGCGGCCGCGCGTGCTCGACGTCGTGCGCGGCTTGGGCGTCGAACTGCGCGGCCTGACGGCCGACGAGGGCCGGCTCGACGTGCTCTATCGGGAGCTGATCGCGGAGGCCGGTCCGGTGCACCTCGGGGAGCACGCGTCGTGACGCGCGCGCTACGACTCGCGGCGCTGGTCGCGGCGCTCGCCGCCTGCGCCTCGCGTCCACCCGAGCCGGCGCCGCTCGACACCCGTAACGAGCAGTGCGGGTTCTGCCGGATGGCCGTCTCCGAGGCGCGTTTCGCCTCGCAGCTCGTGGCGCCCGGAGAGCTGCCCCGCTTCTTCGACGACCTCGGCTGCCTCGCGAGCTTCCTGAAAGGCGGCAAGCTCCCCGCCGCTGCCACGGCCTTCGTGGCCGACCACCGCACGCGGGCCTGGGTCCGCGCCGACCGCGCGGTCTACACCAGGGTGCCCGGCCTCGCGACGCCGATGGGATCGCACGTCGTGGCGCACGCGGACGCGGCGTCGCGCGACCAGGACCCCGACGCGCGCGCAGGCACGCCCGTCCCCGCGGCGGAGCTGTTCGGGGCCGGCGGGCCGCCGGCCGGAGGCGAGCCGTGAGGCACCTCGGGCTTTTCGCGCGCGAGGAGCTGGTGCTGGCGCTGCGCTCGCGCTGGACGCAGATCTTCGCGATCGTGTTCGGCGTGCTGGCGTTCGCGGTGGCGTCGGCTGGCTACGTGCTCTCCGGCGGCCACGGCGTGCAGGACTTCGCGCGCACGGCGGTCTCGCTGGTGCAACTGGTGCTGCTGCTGGTGCCGCTGACGGCCCTCGTCATCGGCGTGCTGTCGCTCGCGCCGGAGCGCGGCGCCGCCGAGCTGACGTTCTCGCAGCCGGTGGCGCGCTCGACGATCCTGCTGGGCAAGCTGCTCGGCCTGTTCCAGGCCCTGGGCGCGGCGCAGCTCGTCGGCTTCGGCGCGGCGGGAGTCGTGATCTACGCGCAGTCCGGCTCCGACGGACTCGCGGGCTTCCTGGCGCTGGTGGTCGCCTCGCTCGTGACCACGGCCATCTTCCTCGGCCTCGCCGCCCTCCTTTCGGCAGGAGCGGTCGGACGCCGGCGCACGCGCGCCCTGGCACTGGCACTGGTGGTCTGGTTCGTGGCGGTCGCGTTCTTCGACCTCGTCGCGCTGGGGCTCGCGTCGCTGCTGCCCTCCGGCACGGCCTCGCGCGTGATCATGGTCTCGGCGATCGTGAACCCCCTCGGCGCGGTGCGCACGGCCACGCTGCTCGCCGTCGAGGGCACCGCGGCCTTCGGGGCCGCTTCGCTCGCGCTGCTGCGCTTCACGCGCGGCGCCGGGGGCGCGTTCGTGGTGCTCGGGATCTCGCTGGTGTTCTGGCTCGTCGCCCCGACGGCGCTCGCCCTTCGGCGCTTGCGAAAGGCCGATGTCTAGGTTCCGGGCTCTGGCGGCGCTCTGCCTGGGGCTGGTGCTGGCCGACGCGGCGCTCCCGCTCGTCGGGATCGCTGTTGCCAAGGACTCCGGGGCCTACTGCTGCGCGGCCGGACGCTGCTGCTGCAAGCAGGGCGAAGGCGAGGACGACGAGAACGGCTGCCTCCGCCGCGCCTGCGGCTGCGGCCGGCCGGATGGCGGCACGCTGCCCTCGCTGCTGCGCGGCGAGGCCCTGCTGCCCGCGGCCGGGCGGCTCGGGGGGCCGGAGCCCGCGCGCGGCGCGCCGGCCCGCGCCGAGTCCCGACTCCTGGCACGGCCACAGGAACCGTCCGTTCCACCGCCGAAACCCCCGCTCCCGGCCTGAGATCCCGACGTCGATCGGCTTTCACAGGGTCGGCCCCGCCGAGTGCGTTCGTGCGCCGGCGCGGCTGCGGAGAGGGTGTCATGGGGGCGAAGGTGTTCGTTTTGGTGACGGGACTCCTGTGCTTGGCCACGGCGGAGCCGGCCCGGGCGGCTGCGGCGCGCGGCAGGCTGACCGGCGCCGTCTCCTCGCGCGACGGCTGGCACCTGCCCGGCGTCGCGCTGGTCGTCACGCGCAAGGCGGACGGGACCAGCTTCCGCAGGTCGACGGGCGGTCTCGGGACGTTCAGCCTGGCAGAGCTGGAGCCGGGCTCCTACGAGCTGCGGGCCAGCCTGCCTGGTTTCGAAGACGGGCGGCTCGACGAGGTCGTGGTCCGAGCCGGTGAGGAGACGCGGGTGGAGCTGTCGCTCGACGTGGCGAGCTTCCGCGAGACGGTGAGCGTCGTCGGCGACGTGCCGCGCGGGTCGATCGAGGCGTCGCGCCTTCGCGAGACGGCCGCCGTCGATCTCGGCGGCGCGCTCGGCGGGGAGCCGGGCGTCTGGCGGCTGCGCAAAGGCGGCATCGCGAACGAGCTGGTCGTGCGCGGCCTGCAGAGCCGCGACCTCAACGTTCTGATCGACGGGCAGCGCGTGTACGGCGCCTGCCCCAACCACATGGACCCCGCCGCCTTCCACGTCGACTTCGCGGAGGTCGACCGCGTGGAGGTCGGCAAGGGGCCCTTCGACGTGAAGAACCAGGGCGGGCTCGGCGGCACCGTGAACGTCGAGACGCGGAAGCCCGAGCGCGGCCTGCACGCGACCCCCAACCTGGCGGCGGGTTCGTTCGGGTACGTCAACCCCTCGCTGACGCTGGAGCGCGGAGGCGAGCGGCTCTCGGTGCTCGTCGGCTACTCGGAACGGATGGGCGGCGCCTACGAGGACGGCGACGGCCGGCGCTTCACGGAGCTTTCGAACTACCGCCCGGGGAACCGCGACGACCGCGCGTTCTCGGTCGGCACCGCCTGGGGACGCGTGGTCTGGGCGCCGTCCGCGGGCCAGCAGCTCGACCTCGCCTACGCGCGGCAGGACGCGGACGCCGTGCTCTACCCGTACCTGCTGATGGACGCGATCCGCGACGACACCGATCGCGTGAACCTGCGCTACGAGGCGACTCGGACCGGCGAGCGGCCGGCGAGCCTGCGCGTCCAGGGCTACTTCACGCGCGTCGAGCACTGGATGACGGACGAGTGGCGCAGCTCCTCCGTCGCGAAGCCGAAGCCGTACTCGATGGGCACGCAGGCGCAGACGCGCACCGCCGGCGGCAAGCTGGAGGCGGTCCGCGGCGGGCTGAGCGTCGGGCTCGAGGCCTACGAGCGCCGCTGGAACGCGACCAACGAGCTGGCCGGCTCGGGCTACGCGCCGCAGGCGATGATTCCCGGCGTCGCGGTGCGCACCGCCGGCGCCTTCGCCGAGTACACGCGGCCGCTCGCGAGCGGCCTCGAGCTGTCCGCGGGAGCCCGGGCCGACCGCGCGACGAGCGAGGCCGACGCGGGCCGCGCGAACGTGGCGCTCTACGAGGCCTACCAGGGTACGCGCCATCTGAGTGCCACCGACACGCTGCCCTCCGGCAAGCTGCGGCTCGCCTGGCGCCGCGGGGGCTGGGAGCTGGCCGCCGGCGTCGGGCATGCTGCGCGGACGCCGGAGGCGACGGAGCGCTACCTGGCGCTGCGGCGAATGGGCACGGACTGGGTGGGCAACCCGACGCTCTCGCCCAGCCGCAACACCGGCCTCGACGCGGCGCTCGGGTTCACGGGCAGGGGCTTCCGCGTCGATCTCGGCCTCTATCGCAGCCGCGTGACAGATTACGTGACGGTGTACGACCAGGCGCGGCGCGTCGGCCGGCCGGGCGTGGTGAACCTGGTGGCGCGCTCGTTCGCCAACGTGGATGCGACGCTGGCGGGCGGCGAGTTGAGCCTCAGCCTTCCCGTGCTGCTCGGGCGCGTCTTCGTGGCGGGCGACCTTTCGTACGTCCGCGCCGAGCAGGACGGCGACGCGTCGCGAGGGATCTCCGCGGGGCCGCTCGCCGAGACGCCGCCTCTTCGGGCACGGGCGTCGGCGCGCTTCGACGACGGTCGCCTCTTCGGCTCGCTCGAGGGCGTCTTCGCCGCGGACCAGGAGCGCGTGGACGCCTCGCTCGGCGAGACTCGCACGCCCGGCTGGGGCGTGCTCAACGCGTCGGCCGGCTTCCGGCAGGGCCGCCTGCGGGCGACGCTCGGCGTCGCGAACCTCCTCGACCGCCTCTACGTCGACCATCTGTCCTACCAGCGCGACCCGTTCCGGTCCGGCGTGCGCGTTCCGGAGCCCGGCCGGAGCCTGTTCGCGAACCTGGCGGTGCGTTTTTGAGGGACTCGCATGACGGCCGTCATAGGCGGCCCGCCGCGCGGGGCTAGCCTCCGACTACCGGTTCCGCCCGGGTAGAGACCGGAAGGGAGCAAGACATGAAGACGCGTCTCACGCTACTGGCACTGGCGCTCGCTTGGGGGCTCGCCAGCCCCGCCCTGGCGCAGCCCAAGGACATCGTCGACACCGCGGTCGCCGCGGGCAGCTTCAAGACGCTGGCCAAGCTCCTGACGGATGCCGAGCTGATCGCCGTCATGAAGGGCCCCGGCCCCTACACCGTCTTCGCCCCGACGGACGAGGCGTTCGCCAAGGTGCCGAAGGACGTCCTCGACGGGCTGGCCAGAGACAAGGGCAAGCTCCAGGAGGTCCTCAAGTACCACGTCCTGACGTCGAAGTGGACCAGCGACGACATCAAGCTCGTCAAGCAGACCGGGACCGCTCAAGGCAAGTCGGTCGCGTTCGGCGTCGCCGGCGGCACGCTGACCGTGAACGGCGCGAAGGTGGTCAAGCCGAACATCGACTGCGCCAACGGCATGATCCACGTGATCGACGCCGTGCTGCTACCCCCGCAGTAGCCCCGGCCGCGGCATGCGGCGCCGTTCGGGTACGGCCTGGTCACCTCCGAGGAGACGCGGAGGATCACGCCCCCCGGCAGCGAAACGGTCTAGGCTTCGCCGATGCGGTCGAGGCTCTCCGGCGGACCGCTGCTCGCGGCCCTCGCGGTCGGCTCTGCCCTCGCGCAGGCGACGGCTCCGCAGCGAGGCGCCGCGAAACCCGCCACGGCGCGTGTGCGGGAGGCGCCGGCGGCCGGGCCCGAGGCCGCCGCCTTTCGTGCGGGCGGCGAGCCGGTCGTGCCCTCTCCCGACGGCCAGATCCTCTGCGAGGCCGAGGAGTTCCAGCCCGAGGGACCGGGCTGGCGCGCCGGGCGCTGGGGCGAGAACGCCTACGCCGCCACCTTCGCGAACACATTCCTGAGCCGCAAGGCCTTCCTCGGGGCGCCGGAGCAGTGCGACGGCTGCCGCGCCAGCATCGCGGTCGACGTGAAGGAGGCCGGACGCTACCTCGTGCTCGCGCGCTACGAGGCCGCCTACCGCTTCGAGACGCGCTTTCGCGTGAGCGTCGAACAGGGCGGCCGGGTGCGCTTCGACCGGGAGTATGGAGCGCGCGCCAACCCGAAGATCTGGGCCTTCGGAACGAAGGTCCAGCCCGAGGTGGCGTGGCCGTGGGGGGCCACCGAGAACGTGGTCTGGGAGGGGCACGACGCGGCCGTCGAACTGCAGCCAGGGCGCGCGACGGTCCGGCTGATCGCCGAGCGCCAGCCCGGCGACGCCGCGCGGCGCGTGGTCGACCTCGTCCTGCTGACGCGCGACGCCGAAGGGATCCGCCGGCGCATCGAGGCAGAGGGCTACCTGCCCCTGGACGGCCTGCTGACCCAGGCGGGCGACGTCTGGCTGCGCGCGACGAACGACGGCAGCGCCGCCGTCACGGTCCGCAGCCTGCGCCTCCTCGGCGGGCCTTTCCAGCAGCACTCGCCGTACTGGGTGCACCAGCGCAGTTGGAAGCCGGTGAACGTGGCCGTCGGGCCCGGCGAAACGAGCGCGTGGGTCGAGGTCGGCTCGACGATGGACTCGCTCAACGACGGCCAGTGGGGATTCGAGAGCAGCGGTCCGGCTCGTCTGGAGCTGGCGCTGCGAACGGCCGCCGGTCGGCTCGAGCCACTGCGTTCCTTCGCGATCGACGGCCGGCTGCCGCTCGTGGGCCTCGCCGACACGCGCTACTCCGGGGCCGTCCCGACGCCGTCCGAGCTCGATCATCGCCTTCTCGACGCCCTGGGTGCCGTTCCCACACGGGGGCGGCTGCCCAGCCGCTTGCCGGTCTACGGCTCGAGCTCTCTGCCCGCGCTCGAGCGGCTGTTCGGCCTCACCAGCATCTCCGGCAAGCTGCGCGGGCCGCGCGCGTACGTGGATTGGCGCGGTCGCAGCCCCGCGCAGCTCGAGCAGACCTGCGCCGCGCTCGACGACGAGCGCCGGCGCGAGATCGCTGTCGTCAGCCTCGGAGACGAGATCCGGCTGCCCGAGCCCGACCCGAAGGCGGCCGCCGCTGGCTTCGCGACGTATCTCGAGGCTCAGGGCGTGCGACCCGAGGATCTCGACCCCGGCGCCTCCGACTGGTCCCGCCTGGCCTACGACACCGATCCGAAGCTCGCGGCGTCGCAGCCCGGCCTCTTCCACTGGTCGCAGCGCTACCGCCACGCGCTCGCGCGCCACCGCATGAAGGAGCACACGGACGTGCTGCGCCGCTGCCTGCCGAACGCCGGCGTCGGGGCGAACTTCTCGCCCCACGCTGGAGCGGCGCACGCCTACCTCGGCGAGGTCTCGCAGTGGGTGAGCTGCTTCCGCGAGGAGTGCCTGACGCTGCCCTGGTCCGAGGACTACGCCTGGCAGATCCCGGTGGGCACGCCGCAGATGAGCGAGATCAGCCTCGACCTCTTCCGCGCGGGCCTGCGCCGAAGGCCGGGCGCGCCGATCCTCTTCTACGTGATGCCCCATTCGCCGGGCAACACGCCGCGCATGTGGCGGCGCATGTTCCACGCGGCTCTCGCCCACGGCATGCAGATGCCCGATCTCTTCCAGCTCGAGCCCGTCTGGGCCGCGTACACCGAGAACCACGTCACGAGCGAAGCCATGTACGCGACGATCCTGGCGACGCTGCGCGAGCTGGGCAGCTACGAGGAGCTCGTCGCCGGCGGCACGCTGCCCGAGGCCCAGGCCGGGCTCTGGTTCTCGGAGACGTCGGACGTCTGGGGCGACTCGGCCCCGCCGTTCGGCGCCGCCAAGCGCGCGCTCTGGGTCGCGATCCGGCACGCGCAGGCGCCGCTCGACGTGGTGGTCGAGCAAGACGCGCTCGAGGGCGGCCTGTCGCGCTACCGCGTGCTCTATCTCGCCGACCGTCACGTGAGCCGCGCGGCCTCGCGGCGCATCGCCGACTGGGTCCGCGACGGCGGGACTCTTTTCGCGACCGCCGGGGCCGGCATGCGGGACGAGTACGACCAGCCCAACCAGGCGCTCCGCGAGCTGTTGCCGGTCGACGTCGAGATCGAGGCGCCGGAGCCCTCGCAGGTCGGCTACATCAAGCAGGATCTGCCGTTCGCGGAGCCCCTCGGACACGTCGCCAGCTCGCGCGGCGCCTTCCCCGTCTTCGGTGCCGTCGCGCGCGTCTCAGCCGAGCCGGCGCACGTCGCGGCGCGCTTCTTCGACGGCGGCCCGGCGCTGATCGCCCGCTCCGTCGGCCGTGGACGCATGCTGTACTGCGCCTTTCTTCCCGGCCTCAGCTACTTCCGCCCGGCCATCCCCAGGCGGCCGCTCGACCGAGGTGATCGCGACGACGCGATGTCGCACTTCCTGCCGACGACCTTCGAGGCGACGGTCGGAGCGCTGGTCGCCGACCCCCTCGCGTCGCTGCCACGACCCGTTCGAACGAGCGTGCCGCTCGTCGAGGCGACCCTCGTGCGGTCTCCCGCCGGTCTCGTCGTGCCGCTCGTCAACTGGACCGCCGAGGCCGTGCACGATCTGCGCGTCACCTTGCGGGAGCCGCTCGCGGAGCGCCGCGTCTCGCTGGCGAGCGGGTCTGGGGTCCGCGTCGTGAGCGGCGACGGGCCCGGCGTGGTGGTGGTCGAGACGCTCGACGTCGCCGACGTGCTGATCGTCCGCTGAGGTATCCTCGGCCCACTGCAAAGGGGCACGGGATGACGACTCGAAGGCTCGCCGGGGCGCTGCTGCTCGCCGGGATCGCCGGACTCTCGTTCGCGGCCGAGGCGCAGGCTCCCGACCTGGCGGCTCCGATCGTCGCGCCTTCGGCGTCGGGTTCCACGGCGGCGCCGGCGCTCCCGGCATCTGGCGAGGCTCCAGCGACGTCCCCGCCACCCGTCGCGGCCTTCGACGCCGCCGCGGCCACCGAGGCCTATCTCGCGCGGCTGACGCCGGACGAGCGGGAGCGCTCCGACGCCTACTTCGAGGGCGGCTACTGGCTGCGTCTCTGGAACTTCCTCTACGGCCTCGGCGTCGCCTGGCTGCTGCTCGGCAGCGGCCTCGCGCGCCGCCTGAGCGGGCGCATCGCGAGGCTGACGGGCCGCCGCTCGCTTCAGGTCGGCCTCTTCGGGGCCGCCTACGTCGCGCTCGTCACGCTGCTTTCGTTCCCCCTGACCGTCTACGAGGACTTCTTCCGCGAGCACCAGTACGGCCTCGCGACGCAGCAGTTCCCCGGCTGGCTGCGCGACCGGGCCGTGGGGCTCGCCGTCTCGCTGCTGCTGCTGCCGCCGCTCCTGATGGCGCTCTACGCCGTGCTGCGGCGCAAGCCGCGCACGTGGTGGCTGTGGGGCGCCGGCGTGTCGCTGGCGTTCGTGGTCTTCCTCTCGCTGATCTCGCCGGTCTACGTCGACCCGCTCTTCAACAAGTACGAGCCGCTGCCCGAAGGCCCCGTACGCTCCGAGATCCTGCGCCTCGCCCACGCCAGCAGCGTCGAGGCGAACGACGTCTTTCGTTTCGACGCCTCACGCCAGACGACGCGCATCTCGGCCAACGTCAGCGGCTTCCTGGGGACCATGCGCATCCGCCTGAACGACAACCTGCTCGAGCGCTGCACGCTGCCCGAGATCAAGGCCGTGATGGGCCACGAGGTCGGGCACTATGCGCTCAACCACGTCTACGAGGGCATCATCTTCTTCGCGATCGTGCTCTCCTTCGGCTTCGCGTTCCTGAGCCGCAGCTTCGAGTGGGCGCGCCTGCGCTGGGGCGCGCGCTTTGGTGTCGCGGGAGTCGACGACGTGACGGGCCTGCCGCTGCTGGCGGCGCTGCTCTCCGTCTACTTCTTCGCGATCAGCCCGCTGCTCGCCACATACATCCGCGTGAACGAGGCGGAGGCGGACATCTACGGCCTCAACGCCTCGCGCGAGCCGGAGGGCTTCGCCGAGGTGTCGCTCAAGCTCGGCGAGTACCGCAAGCTCTCCCCGAGGCCCGTCGAGGAGTGGGTCTTCTTCGACCACCCGAGCGGCCGCAGCCGCATCCGGATGGCGATGGAATGGCGCGCGGCGAACCCGCAATGAGCGGCGCGCAGGCCCCGCCGATCACGCTGCCCGCGTTGCTCGATTCCGCCGCTCGCGCGTTCGCGGAACGGCCGGCGCTGGCCGTTCGCGAGGGCGACGGCTGGCGAACCACCAGCTGGGCCGAGTACCGCCAGCAGGTGCGGCTCGCGGCGCGCGGGCTGATCGCCCTCGGGGTCGCTCCCAGCCAGGGCGTCGCCCTGATCGGGCGCAATCGGCCGGAGTGGGTGACCGCCAACCTGGCCGCGATCGCCGCGGGCGCGCGGCCGGCGGGCATCTACGTGACGAGCGCGCCGGAACAGTGCCGGTACGTCGTCGAGCACTGCGAGGCCGAGGTCGCGATCGTCGAGAACGAGGCCTTCCTGCGCACGTTCGAGGCGCTGCGCGAGCGGCTGCCACGCCTGCGCACGATCGTGGTGATGGACCCGCCGGCGGCGCTCAGGGCCGGCCTGATGCCCTGGCGGGCGCTGCTCGAGCGCGGGTGCTCTGTGCCGGAGTCGGCGCTCGACGAGCGCCTCGCCGCGCAGGCGCCGGACGACGTCGCCTGCCTGATCTACACCTCGGGCACCACCGGCAACCCGAAGGCCGTGATGCTCTCGCACGCGAACCTCGTCTGGGTGGCTCGCGCGGCCGGCACCTACTGCCCCACCGGACCCGAGGATCGCTTCCTGAGCTACCTGCCGCTCTGCCACGCGGCGGAACAGGTCGTCTCGCTCTACCAGCCGATGATCGGCGGCGGCTGCACCTACTTCGTCGAGAGCCTCGAGCTCCTCGGCGAGCGGCTGCGCCAGGTCCGACCGACGTTCTTCCTCGGCGTGCCGCGCGTCTGGGAGAAGATGCAGGCCGCGATGCAGGCGGCGGGCGCCTCGGCCTCGCCGCTGCACAAGCGGCTGGTCCGCTGGGCGCGCCGCGTCGGCCTCGAAGGCGGGTACGCCGAGCAGCGCGACCGGCCGCGACCCTTCGGCTACGGCCTCGCCCAGCGGCTGGTGTTCCGCAAGGTGCGCGAGCGCCTGGGCCTCGACCAGGCGCGCTATTGCGTCGTCGCCGCCGCGCCGGTGTCGATCGAGACGCTCGAGTTCTTCCTCTCGCTGGGCATCCCGATCTACGAGGTCTACGGGATGAGCGAGACGACGGCGCCAGCCACCATGTCGCTGCCGGGCGCCTACCGCACCGGCTGGGCCGGCATCGCCCTGCCCGGCACCGAGATCCGCCTCGCCGCGGACGGCGAGGTGCTGATGCGCGGCCCGCACGCCTTCAAGGGCTACTACAAGGACGAGGCGGCGACCCGCGAGACGATCGACGCCGACGGCTTCGTGCGCTCCGGCGACGTGGGCGAGATGTCGGCCGACGGCTACCTGCGCATCACCGATCGCAAGAAGGAGCTGATCATCACGGCGGGCGCCAAGAACGTGGCGCCGCAGCCGATCGAGTCGCGCCTGCGCCGTCTGCCGGCCGTGTCGCAGGCGGCCGTGATCGGCGACCGCCGGCCGTACCTCGTCGCTCTGCTCACCCTCGATCCGACCACAGTCGTCGCCGAGGCCGCCGCCGCCGGCAGCCCGGCGAAGACCACGGTCGAGGCGGCGGTCTGCCCGCTGTTCCGCGCGCGCGTCGAGGCGCAGCTGGCTGTCGTCAACGCAGAGCTGGCGCGCTACGAGCAGGTCCGGCGCTTCGCGTTGCTGCCGGGCGAGTTCTCGGTCGAGGCCGACGAGCTGACGCCGACGATGAAGCTGAAGCGCCGCGTGGTCTCGCGCAAGCACGCCAGCTTGATCGAGACGCTCTACTCGGGCACCTGACGTTCTCGTGTCGCTCGCGAGCCGCCTGCCGCGTCGAGGCAGGGACCCAGCACGCCAGTCACGCCACGGCCGCCTGCGCCTTCGACGTGCACTGACTCGACCCACGCCGGCCTGTCGAGCCGCTGCTTCACGCGGCGGCCGCGCGGCCCTGGGCATCGGCCAGGTTGAACGCCAGGGTGCCGCCCCGCCCCCGCGTGTGCGGCGGCCCGTCCAGGCGCACCAGGGGCTCCCCGCCCTGATGGCGCAGCGCGAGCAGCTCGCCGATCGGCTAGCCGCTCAACATCCGCACCCGCTCGTGAACGGTGTCGATCCCGACCGACTCGATCAGGTCCAGGCCCAGCTCCAGCGCCGGGACGCTCAGGAAGTCGGGCGAGCCGTCTTCGAAACCCGCCGAGCCCGCGGCCGGGACGAAGCGGTCGGCCTGGACGCACACGACATCGATCGTCCCGCGTCCTCTGCGAGCCCACCCCTACTTGTTCGTGACGGGGGCGGCGAGGCGCCGGAGCTCGGCCTCCGAGGCGCGCGCCCCCCACGAGGTCGTCAGCTTCGAGTCGATCGACCGCTGGAAATACGTCCGAGCGGCGGCCTGGCGCCCGTTCAGCAGGTGCCACACGCCGATGCTGTAGCCGACCGTCGCTTCGGTCACGGGGCCTTCGGAGGGCATCGTCGCCACGAGCTCGGCCTCTGTCCGCGCGCCCTTGAAGAGGAGCAGGCGATCGAGGTAGAGCGACGTGTGTCCGCTGACGGGAACCTTCGACACTCCGGCGAGCAGCGATCGGGCCTCCTTTCGGCGTCCGGCTCGCAGCAGGCTCGGCAGCAGCCAGGCCTTGCACTCGATCTTCGCGCCGTCCGAGGTCGAGGCGTCGACACAGCGTTCGTAAGCCGCGGCGGCGTTCGCGAACTCGCCCTTGAGGTAGTAGGCCAGGCCGAGGTGGTAGAGCACCCCGCGATCGCCACGCGAGAGCGAGTCCGCCTCGAGCAGGTCGGACAGGCCGGCGTCGACCTGCCCGGCGTTCAGGAAGTAGTGCCCGCGGTCCCGCAGCGCCTCCGCGCCGCCCGGTTGGATCTGCAGGGCCAGGCTGCAAGCGGCCAGGGCGTCGTCGTAGCGGCGCAGGGCCGCGAGCGACCGGCAGCGGAGAAGGTGGGCGTCCGCGAGCCGGGCGTCGATCGCAAGCGCGCGATCCAAGCTCGACACCGCCTGTTCGTGTTTTCCGCTGCGCTGGAGCGCGGCGCCCTCGGCGATCGACGGCGCCGCCAGCGACGCGGTGACGGGCAGGTCGGCACGCGGGGCGGCCTCGACCGCCTTCAGCGCCGCGAGCGCGCGCGCGGCCATCTCGCGCTGGAAGGAGGCCAGGGCCTCGTTGCCGGGCTTCGTCTCGAGGAGGGCCGCCGTCTCGGCCATGATCTGACGCTCGACGGCCATCAACCCCGGCAACCAGCCCGAGCCCGCGGCGTTGTCGAGCCTGGTGAGGTCGGCATACTCGCTTCGTTCGCGGCTCTTGAGTGGACGCAGCGCCGACTTGAGCCGGGCGGCCTCCACGCTGATCGGCGCTCCCTTGCCCTGCCACAACTCCTCGGGCGGGGCGCCCGCCGCGATCCAGACGGGCACGGCGATGCTCGTGACCGGCTCGCCGAGGGCCACCCACATCGTCGTGAGCCGCGGGTCCTGGCCCGGCCGCACGCCCTCGACGACGACCGCCGACGCGGTGCTCGGGCGGTCGATCGTGTAGTTGCTGTGCACCCAGTACGGGCGCTCGGCAGGCAGCGTCTTCCACGCCGCGCGAGGCGGATGCTGCAGCAGCGGGTGGCTCAGATCGCGCGACAGGACGTCGAGGATGGTCGCCGCGTCGAGCCGTCCGGGCGCCATCGTCGCCAACAGCTCGCTCGCCCGGTCGAACCGCAGATAGCCCGCCCCCTGGTCGATGCCGCCGCTGCGCGAGAAGTTGGTGTTGGCGAGGCGGCTTCCGGGGAAGCTCGCCGCGTCGTAGCGCGTGTGGCCGTTGTTGTGCGTCTCGATGATGACCGCGCCGCCCTGGGCGTCGAGCGCGAAGAAGTTCGAGCGGACGCCGAGCCGCTTGCCCTGGCGGCGCTCGAGCAGCCGCTCGAGGTCGTCGACCGTGCGGCACGTCCGCAGCGCCTCTGCCATCACGACGCCGTCCTGCTCGCGAGCCTCGTCCTGCGACTGGGGCAGGTTGTACGAGGCGCTGTTCGCGATCGCGAAGCCGGCCGCGTTGACGCCGGCCCACGCCGCCCGCCCGGCGCTGTCGTCGGCGTCCACCAGCGCCAGGAAGCTGTAGGGCTGCTCGGCCACCAGCAGGACCTTGTTCGACAGCGTCCCGGTGTCGCGGTTCTTCCAGAACAGCGGGCCACCACGACTCGTCGCGGCGCCCGCCGCGACGAGCGTCGTGCACTCCTCGCCCTCGGCGGCGCCGAGCGGGCGCTCGCTCACGATCGCCGAGAGCGCCACCATCGCCACGATCAGTCTGAGTGTTCCGGCTCTCACGCACCCTCCTCTGGCGTCACGCGGCGCCGTTTGACTGCGGACGGTCAGGGGGTCTCCCCGCTGACCAGGGGGTCTTCACGGATCCGCAGGACGCCTTCGGCCCTGCCCGCGGCGGTGGTGAGGACCAGCGAGAACAGACCCGGCCCTGCCAGCGCTCCCGGCGGGCTGCGGAAGGCGGCCAGGAAGGCGGACTCGCCGGGCGGTGGAGGCGGCGGGGTGTGGCCGGCCGGCGGGTCGAACCGTCCGTCCCACGCGTAGCGGGTGATGCCGGCCTTCGCGGGGACCGTTAGCGTCCGCGTGTGGCTGCCGTCGGCCGTCCGGATCTGCAGCGTGGCCGGAGACTCCGAGGCGCTGGCCAGGCGCCACGTGATCAGCGGCGTGTTCACGATCTTCGCCCGGTCCATCGCGGCGCCCGGCGGCCGCACGGAGGGCGGATTCGCGCCGGCCCAGGTGTCGTCGCCGAACTGGCCGCCCCGGCTCTGGTCCACCCACCAGGTAGCCGTGCGCTGCTCGAACAGATGAACGGCCGGCGCGGTCGCCGCCGGCGCCAGTTGCTGGAGCGGCGTGATGTCGTCCATCACGTACAGCCCTCTGCCGTGCGTTCCGGCGATGAGGTCGTTGTCGCGCGGATGGATCACCAGATCGTGGACCGCGACGGTGGGCATGCCGTTCATCAGCGGCTTCCACGAGGCGCCACCGTCCAGGCTGACGAAGACGCCGAACTCGCTTCCCACGAACACGAGGCTCGGGTTCCTCGGGTCGGCAACGAGGACGTGAACAGTCTGGTTCGGGGGCAGGGCCTTTCCGATGTCGGCCCACGTCTTGCCGTAGTCCGTGGTCTTGAAGACCCAGGCCCCGAAATCGTCGCTGCGATGACCGTCGAAACAGACGTAGGCCGTGCCGGGCGCATGGGCGGACGCCTCGACGTCGCTCACCCACAGCTTCGCCGGCACGCCGGGGATCGTGTCGTTCACCCTGGACCACTGGCCCCCGCCGTTCCTGGTGACCCAGACGTTTCCATCGTCGGTCCCCGCCCACAGCAGCCCAGGCACCAGCGGGGACTCCGACAGCGACACCACGGTGGCGTGCGTCTCGGCGCCGGTGGAATCGGGGGTGAGACCACCCGTGTCGGGCCGTGTCGTTTCGGGATCGTCGTTGGACAGGTCGGGGCTGATGCCCACCCACGTCGCCCCGCCGTCCACGGACCGGAAGACGTGGTTGGCGCCGAGGTAGAGAGTGCGCCCGGCGTGAGGGGACACGATGAAGGGCGTCTGCCAGTTGAAGCGGAAGCTGCGGTCGGCTCGCATCTGCGCATAGAACGCCGCGAGGTCCGTCGCAGGGGCGGCGCTCTCCGGGCGCTTGCGGCCGGTGAGCTGCTCGTAGTTCGTCACATTGAGGGCGCCGGGCCGCCCGAAGGCCTCGGTGCGGCTCAGAGGATCGTAGCGGCGGAAGCTGCCGTTCTCCGCCTCCGTGTAGACGCGGCGCCAGTCGTCCGGATCCGACGCGGCGTGCATGCCGTCTCCCCAGTGCAGCTTCCAGGTGTCGTCGTTGCGGATGCCGAAGGCGTCCCGCGTGAAGCTGGGCACGCCCCAGGAGCCGTTGTCCTGGGTCCCGCCGTAGATCACGTAGGGGTCGCGCATGTCGACGCCGATCGCGTAGTACTGGGTCACGGGCAGGTTGTCGAAGAAGCGGAACGTGCGTCCGTGGTCCTGGGTCTCGAAGAACCCCTTGTCCTGGCCCAGGTAGTAGCGGTCGTGCTGGTTCGGATCGAGCCACATCGCGTGGAAGTCGTAGCCGAAGCCGCGGGCGCCCTTTTCGAGCGTCCTGCCGCCGTCCGACGACTGCCAGAGGTTCACGTCGAGCACGTACACCTGCTGGTCGTCGGACGGGTTGATGCGGACCTGGCTGAAGAAGAACGGCCGCACGTTGTGGCGGTTCATGTAGGTCCAGCTCTCGCCGCCGTCGACCGAACGGTAGATGCCGGTCCCGAGCCGGCTCATGTCGGCGTAGGCGGGATCGTCCTGCTTCGGGATGAACCCGTGCTCCACGATCGCCATCAGGACACTCGGGTTCTTGCGCGAGATGTCCAGGCCGATGCGCCCGAGGTCGCCGGCCGGCAGGCCGTTACTCAGGCGGCGCCAGGTCTTGCCGGCGTCGGTCGACTTGAAGATGCCGCTGTCGGGGCCGCCGGAGTCGAAGCGATACGCCCGCCGCAGCCGCTGGTAGAAGGCAACGTACAACGTATCGGGATTGCCAGGATCGATCACGAGGTCTGTCGCCCCGGCCCGGTTGCCCGCCGGAAGCCCCGCCTGCAGCTTCCGCCACGTGCCCCCGCCGTCCTCCGTCTTGAACAGGCCCCGTTCGCCCCTGGCGCCCCAGAGGTCGCCGACCGCGGCCACGTACGCGGTCTGCGGATCGGTGGGGTGAAGCACGATTCGGGCGATCTGGTACGTGTCGCCGAGCCCGACGTTCGTGAAGGTCGCGCCGCCGTCGGTCGACTTGTAGACGCCGTCTCCCCAGCCCACGTCGTTTCGGTTGTTGGCCTCGCCGGTCCCGACCCAGATCACCTGCGGGTCCCTTCGGCTCACGGCCACGTCGCCGATCGAGCCGGTCGCGTAACGGTCGAAGATCGGCGTGAACGTGGTTCCGGCGTTGACGCTCTTCCACACGCCGCCGGACGCCGACGCCACGAGGATGAACCTGGGATCCGCGTCCAGGCTCTCCACGTCGACGATCCGCCCGGCGGCCGAGCCGGGCCCGATGCTGCGCCACACGAAATCGGCGAGAAGGCCGTCGTCGCCGGGCGGCGCCGCCAGCGCGAGCCCAGGGCCGAAAAACGCGCAGGCCGCGATCGCGATCGATACGAGGGTCCGATGCCTCATCGGGTCGTCCTTTCGGGTAGGAGCACGGCGCCGCATTGACGCCGAGGGGGTCCGATGCCGTTCGGGGCCGAACGTCGTGACAGGGCCGGGGCCCGTGAGCCGGGACCGATTCGCGCCGGGCGGGGCAGCCGCCGCCACGGCCCGCGGCTGCCCCCTCCGGCTGGCATGACTGCCTTGGAACTAGAACGTGTAGCTGACGCCCAGCCTCGCGATCCGAGGTGGCACGATTCCCGTGATCTGGCCGAAGCTGGGACCGGAGCGCACGGTGACTCCCGTTTCCACGTTCGTGTTGGTCACGTTGAAGACGTCGAGCTGGAAAGCGGCCGTGCCCGGGCCGAGCTTCTGGCGCTTCTCCAGCCTCAGGTTCAGGATGTTCTGCGTGGGCAGCCGATTCGCCGCCGGGTCCTCCATCCGGATGATGACCGACGCGAGGCGCGGCGGGGTGAACCGGGCGTCGCGGCCCCACACGGATCCGCTCTGGCTGGTGAACGTCCCGGCGGCCTGGAGACCCCACGGCAGGTCGTAGCTTCCGGACAGCTTGAACGCCCACTCCCAGTACTGCGCCCTGGGGAAGTAGTCCTGGTTGGGCGACTCGGGGATCCCGTCGGGCGTCGTCAGGGCGGTATCGCTGCGCCACTCGTCGACGCGGGTCGCGAGGAACGAGGTCACGAGCTGCCAGCCCTTCGAGAGGCGCTTGTGCCCGGCGACCTCGATGCTCTGGTAGCTGTTCTCGTAACCGTCCGTGTTGACGTCCACGTTGCGCACGAACGCGCTGCCGGCGTAGGCGGCGGCGTAGTCGTAGACGGTGAGGGGGCCGCCGTCGTCGGCCGTGCCCCGGACGCCGTCCGGTCCCGGATCCGTGCTCGGGATCGCGACGCTGTAGGCGTCGTATGGTCGCAGCACGTTCATGTTCTGGAAGCGGTCCACCTCCCGCCGGTAGACGTAGCTGGCGCGGGCCGAGAAGTTGGCGGCGACCTGCGTTTCGAGCGAGGCCGTCGCTTCGTGGGTCTTCGGCTGCTTCAGGTCGGGGTTGATTCTCGAGGCGCTGGCGCCGGTCGCCGAGACGAAGGTGCCGAGCTCGCCGTCGTTGAAGTCCCTGTTGCCGTTGAGGTCGTTCCAGCGGTAGGTGGTGGTGGCGGCCGCGTTGCCGTTGTAGGTGTCCGCGTAGTTGCCCTGCGTGGCGAAATTGAACCAGCCGTAGGTCGCCTTCACCACCGTCTTGTCGCCCGAACCCAACGGCAGCGCGAAGCCGATCCGGGGCGCCCAGTTGTTCCAGGTGATCACGTCGGTGTAGGGGAAGTCCCCCGCGGGGTAGAAGCGGCCCGCCGGCTTGGACTGCTCCGGCACGTAGACGTGGTAGCGCTCCCAGCGCAGGCCGAGGTTGACGGTCGCGCGGTCCCCGAAGCGCCAGGCGTCACGCAGGTAGGCCGACTGTGTCGTCATCTTGTTGAGGGTGCTGTACGGGTAGTTGTAGAGCACGACCTGGAAGGGCGAGCCGTTCTGGAAGCGGAGTTGATAGTCCGCCCCGTTCGTCTTGGCGGGCGCGTCGTAGGTCCGGTCCTCGTCCGTGATCTCGCCGCCGAACTTGAGGTCGTGACTGCCGCCCCACAGGCGCGGGACGAAGTGCGAGGCGCTGGCGTTGTACTGCCAGCGCTTGCGCCCGCCGACGTAGGGCGACGTGTTGAAGCGGCCCGAGTACCGGAGCGTGACGCTGTCATAGGCCGGCGGAGCCTCCGTCCAGTTGATGGCATCGGTGACGTACTTCCAGAGTCCCACGAACGCGTTGACGTACGTTCGGTCCGACGCGGTCCACGACCAGTCGGCCTTGGCGGCCAGGGGTTTGAAGATCTGGTGCCAGGTCGACTCCTTGAACCGGAAGGCGTCGGCGTTGCGTTCCGGGTAGTCCTTCGTCTGGGCCTGCACGAACGCGCTGACGCGGTGGCGCGAGTTGATCTGGCCCGTCAGCTTGCCCGTGAGGTTCTCGAGTGTCACCAGGTAGTCCCCGGGCACGTCGTCCCCCGTGCCGACGGTGTTGTCGGGGCCCGGCGAGGACAGGTAGCCGACGACGCCGCTCTTGATCAGTTGATGCCGATAAGAGCCGTAGAACCAGAGCCGGCCCTTGAGAACCGGTCCGCCGACGTCCAGGTTCGCGTCGTGGTACTCCTTGAGCGGGTTGCCCTCCTTCGCGCCGCGGGCCCTGAGCTCGTCCGTCACGTTGTCGCTCTGCAGCTTCGGAGTCTCCCAGGCGAAGTAGCCCGAGCCATGGAACTGGTCGCCGCCCGACTTCAGGATGCCCACGAACTGGGTCCCCGGCACGGCCATCTCGGCGTCGTTCCCCATCGCCTTGACCTGGACCTCCTGGAACGCGCCGTAGTCGTAGTAGAAGCCGGCGCCCGTCGCGTCTTCCCGAGTGTCGACGCCGTCCAGCGAGGGCTTGTTGCCGCCGACCGACGTTCCGTAGTTGGTGTAGCCCTGCTGCGTGCCGACGGCGCCACCGCCGACGTCGACGCCGCTCACGCGCACGCCAGGGGCGAGGTTCAGCACCTGCCACATGCTCCGGGAGGTCGGGAGCTGCTCGAGGGCCTCCTTGCCGAAGTTGGTGCTGACGCCCGTGGTCCTGATGTCGACTACCGGGGACTCCGGGGAGACGCTGACCGATTCCGCGATACCCGCGACCTGCAGGGTCTCGTTGACGGTCGCCACGAACCCCGTCGCCAGCCTCACGGTCCGCACGACGGGGGCGAAGCCGGAGAGCTCGAACGTCACCTGGTACTCGCCCGCCGGCAGCGCGGCGAAGCGGTACCGCCCTTCGACGTCCGTGACCGCCGTGCGAGCCCCGCCCAGCATCGCCGGGCTCGCGATGCTGGCGGTCACCCCGACCAGGACGCCCCCTCCCTGGTCGACCACCTTGCCCTCGATCCCGGCGCGATCCGTGGTCTGGGCCCCGGCCATCCAGGCCCCCGACAGGATTGCCGTCAGTGCGGCGGCCCGGACAGCCGCGTGTCTCGATCGCATACCAATCCCCCCTTGGTTATCACGCCGCCTGAGCCGCTCCCGAGGTTCCGACCCGGATGAAGCCCCGCCCTGAGTTCCTTGAGGACAAACTGCGTCCACAGCCCCCGCGTCGGCAACCGGCATTTCGCGGCAGCGCAACGACGCCGCATGATGTCGCGCCTGCGCCCCGAAGATCCCGGGGCCCTCCGTCACGGGCTAAGATGTGGCGATCGGAGTGCCCATCCCCGTGCACCAGCTTCGTGCCCCTATCGCCCATCGGCAGGCCGGCGACCCGACAGGGGAGCGGCTGGAAGGCTGGAAGGCCATCGCCAGTCATCTCAATCGGGACATCAGGACGGTTCAGCGATGGGAGCGGGACGAAGGGCTTCCGATCCACCGGCTCGGCCACAGGCTGCGTGCGACCGCCGTCGCCTTCACCGGCGAGCTGGACGAGTGGATGGCGAGAAGGCTCAGCTCGCGGCCTGCCGAGCCGGCGCAAAGCGCCGCTCCGGTCTCGCCGCTCCGTCGCTGGAGCCGGTGGGCGGCCCTGCTGGGGCTGCTCGGCGGCGCCCTGCTGGCGTTCGTTGCGGCGCGGGAGTTTGGACCGGATCGAGGCGATCCGGGCGATACCCGCAACCCACAGGCCTACTCGGCGTTTGCGGAGGGCAGCGCCCTCTACATGTCGCGCCAGTACAGGGATGCGCTGATCGCGCTCGAGCGCGCGGTGTCGCTCGACCCCTCGTACGGCCTGGCCTGGGCCTGGCTCGCCAAGACGTACGGGCGCCTGTCTCAGCCGATGTGGGCGGGCGGGGCGGCGTCGAGCGCGCGGGCGGCCGAGGCAGCGGAGCGAGCTGCGCGACTTGCCCCCGGCCTCGCGGAATCCCACATCGCGCTGGCACTCGCCGCCCGCTCGAAGAGCAACCTGAAGGACTGGAGAGCGGCGGCACGCCACGCCATGGACCTGGACGCGCGCGCGGCCGAGGCGATGGCGCTGCTCGCGGATTCCTACAGCGCCTATCCGTATGCGTGCGGCCGGGACGAGGATCCGGCGCTGGCCGAGTCCTACTACGGCCGGGCGCTGGATCTGAAGCCGAACCTGGTCACCGCGGCCAGCAACCGCGCCCACAACTTGAGGCGCATGGGGCGCCTGGCGGAGTGCGAGGCTCTGATGAACCGGGTGATTCGGGCGTTCCCCGACGAGACCCCCCTGATCGCCGAACGGGGGGCATGCCGGTTGCTGGCCGGCGACGTCGCTGGCGCGACCCAGGACATCGCTCCCCTGCGCAACAACCCGAAGATCGCGCCGGCGGGCGCGCTGGTCTATCTCGGGCTGCTCGAGCTGAAGACCGGCAGCCCGGACGACGGCATCCGGGACCTCGAGTCGGTGATCCGCCTCGACCACAGCGCCCGCGCCGAGCTGGTCGTCGCGGAGGCCTACGGCCTGGCCGGCGACTTGGGCCGCGCGAGCACCCACCTCCAGCGCGCCTTCGATCTCGACCGTACCTGCGTGGGGACGGTCGACACCGGCGCCACCTTCGCGGCGATTCGCCGCACCGAGGCGGTCGAGGGGCTGCTCGCGCGCTACCGGGGAACACGCGTCCGCTAGCGCGACGCCGGCGGCGCCGTCTTGACTGTCAGCGGGCGGCCCGCGAGCGCCGCGGCTCGGTGATCTCTCCCAGGCCAAAGTGCAGGGGCATCACGAGGCCGGGCACGCCCTCTGATCCGCCCGCGCCGACTCTCGTCACCGTTCCTGCGGCACGCGTGCAGGCTCCGCCGTGGCCGCCGCGACGGCGGGCGATGCCACGCCCTTGTCGTACCAGGCTCGGCTCGAGAGGCAGACGCCGCAGACCGACAGCATCACCGGCACCTCGACGAGCACCCCCACCACCGTCGCGAGCGCCGCGCCGGAGCCCGGCCCGTAGAGGGTGATGGCGGTCGCCACCGCCAGCTCGAAGAAGTTGGACGCTCCGATCAGCGCGCCCGGGGCCGCGACGGCGTAGGGCACCCGGAAGAAGCGCATCAGCCCGTAGGTGAGACCCGAGTTGAAGTAGACCTGGAGCAGGATCGGCACGGCGATCAGCACGACGTGCAGGGCGCGCGAGGTGATGTTCTCTGCCTGGAACGCGAAGATCGCCACCAGCGTCACGAGCAGGGCGAGGATGGTGACGGGCTGGAAGGCCGGCAGCAGGCGGTTCTCGAACCAGGCGGCGCCCTTCCTGCGCAAGAAGAGCGCGCGGCTCACGGAGCCCAGCGCCAGCGGTACGACGACGAACACCAACACCGAAAGCAGCAGCACCGAGAACGGCACCTCGAGCCCGGCGGCCCCAGACACCAGGAACTTCACGATCGGCGCGAAGGCGAACAGCATGATCAGGTCGTTCACCGAGACCTGCACCAGCGTGTACGCCGGATCGCCGTCCGACAGCTGCGACCAGACGAAGACCATGGCCGTGCAGGGAGCCGCGGCCAGGATGATCACGCCGGCCAGGTACTCGGCCGCCAACTCGGGCGGGATCCACGAGGCGAAGAGCCTGGTGAAGAAGACCCAACCGAGGAGCGCCATCGAGAACGGCTTGACCAGCCAGTTCACGAAGACCGTGACGAAGAGCCCGGTGGGCCGGCGCCCGACGCCTCGGATCGACGCGAAGTCGACCTTCAGCATCATCGGGTAGATCATCAGCCAGATCAGCACGGCAATCGGGATGTTGATCTGGCTGCCCTCGCCGAGCTCCATCGAGCGGAGCCACTCGACGAAGGCCGGCAAGAGCTTGCCGATGGCGATGCCGAGCGCCATGCACGCCGCCACCCAGAGGCTCAGGTAGCGCTCGAACACCGACATCCGCTTCTCGCTCACCTCGGTCCCTCCTCGATGTGCGACTCCATCATGCCATCGGCCCAGCGCCGGCAGAACGCAGGGCGAGCCCCGGCGCCTCGAGCGGGCGCCATCAGCCGAGCAGGGCGCCGTAGGCCCAGCCCGTCAGGGTCGCCAGCACGATCACGATCGCGACGTAGGCCGCGGTCTTGCCGGTGCCGAGGTACGAACGGATCACGATCATGCTGGGAAGCGAGAGGGCGGGCCCTGCCAGCAGCAGCGCGAGCGCCGGTCCCTTGCCCATGCCCGAGCCGAGCAGGGTCTGCAGGATCGGCACTTCGGTCAGGGTCGCGAAGTACATGAACGCGCCGACGACCGACGCCAGCAGGTTGGCGCCGATACCGTTGCCACCGACCGAGGCGGCGATCCACGACGACGGAAGCAGGCCGGCGTCGCTGCCGGGCCGTCCCATCAGCCAGCCCGAGACCAGAATGCCACCCAGCAGCAGGGGCGTGATCTGCTTCGCGAAGCCCCAGCTCGCCTGTACCCACTGCCCCAGCTCGTCCTTCGCGTACCAGCGGAGCATCATCGCGCCGAGCGCGGCGAGCCCAGCCAGCGTCAGCTTCCAGTGGAGCCGGTAGACCGCCGCGAAGAAGCCCACAGCCTGGTTCGGCGCGCCCCAATTTGCGAGCACCAGGACCGCGATCATCGTGGCCAGGAACAGGGCGTCCTGCCACGGGCGGCGCGGCGAGTCCTCCGGGCCCGTGGCGAACGGGTCGGGGCCGTGGCTCTCCCGTTCCGCCTCCTCGCGGCGGAAGAGCGCGGCCATCAGCAGGCCCACCACGAAAGCAAAGCCCGCGGCTGCGACGGCGCGCGCCAGGCCGAGCTCGAGCCCCAGCACGCGCGCGGTCAGGATCATGGCCAGCACGTTGATGGCCGGGCCGGAGTAGAGGAAGGCGGTCGCCGGCCCGAGGCCGGCGCCCCGACGATAGATGCTCGCGAACAGGGGAAGCACGGTGCACGAGCACACCGCGAGGATGCTGCCCGAGACCGACGCGACGCCGTACGCGACCGGCCGCGGCGCCGAGGCCCCGAGGTAGCGCATGACGGCGCCCTGGCTGACGAACTGGCCGATGGCCCCTGCGATGAAGAAGGCCGGCACCAGGCACAGGAGCACGTGCTGGCGGGCGTAGTCCTTCAGCAGGAAAAGGCCCTCGAGGACGGCCCCTTGGACGCGCGGGCTCTCGATAGGCAGGAAATACGCCGTCCCGAAGGCCGCCAGCAGCAAGGCGAGCTTCGTCCGCTCACGCATCGGAGCCCCTCCCGTCGGGCGCCAAGGCCCCTTCGCTCAGGCGAGCCCGAGAAGGCGACGCACCTCTTCCGCCTTCGGGATGCTCCCCTGGTGGACCACGCGCCCGTCGAAGGCGAGCGCCGGAGTGCGCAGCACGCCGAGCTCGACCATGCGGTCCACCGACACGACCTTGCGGACGACGCACTCGAGCTTCGCCTCGTCGACCACCTGCCGGACGACGCGGTCCGTCTCGTGGCAGCGCGCGCAACCGGGGCCCAGGACTTCGATCACGCTCACGCTGGTCTGCGTCTGCATCAGGCGCTCCTTTCCTTCCGCCGCAGTGCCTCGGGCCTCAGCCCCAGGCGCCTGACGTCGAGGTCCACGCTGCACAGCTTCTCGACCGGGATCCGCCTCAGGTCGCGTGCGAGCTTCGCGTCCGCCGCCACCTCGGGGTCGTTCCGCAAGCCGGCCCAGAGGGGCGTCAGCAGCCGCTCGACCGCCGCGTCCTCGGAGAGACCGTAGCTGACGAATCGCCCGTCCTTCCGCTCGACGAGGAGGCGCGCGCGTTTCAGCTCCGCGAGGTGCTCGGAGACCGTGGAGACCGCCAGCCCGAGCACCGCCTTGATCTGGCACACGCAGAGGCTCCCGGACCGCAGCATGCAGAGGATCCGCAGCCGGGCGGGATGCCCGGCCGCCTTGAAGACCTCGGTCGCCTCACCCAGCCTGGCTCTCGACATTTCGTCCTTCCACGAAATGACGTAGCAAGCCGTGGGCCAACGGCTCGAGGCCGTGGGAGGCAGAGCCTGCGGGTCAAGCTGACTCCGGACGCGCAGGGTGTGCGTCCCCGATGCCACACGTGCGAACATGTTGCGAACGACCCGTTCCGAGCCGAGGGAAAACATGGATCGCGTGATCTTCGCCTGCCGTCACAATGCGGGCCGCTCTCAGATGGCCGCAGCGTTCTTCAACCTCGCCGCGGATCCGCAGCGCGCGCGCGCGGTCTCAGCGGGAACGACGCCCGGCGATCGGGTGCATCCCGAGGTCGCCGCCGTGATGGCCGAGCTCGGCGTGGATCTCTCGGGTGCGACGCCGCAGCGCCTGACGAGCGAGCTCGCGATGGGCGCGCGCCTGCTCGTCACGATGGGCTGCGGCGAGGAGTGCCCGTACGTGCCGGGCGTCGCGATCGAAGACTGGCCGCTGCAGGATCCCAAGGGCCAGCCGCTCGAGCGCGTGCGCGAGATCCGCGACGAGGTCCGCCGGCGGGTGGAAGAGCTGATCGAGGGCCGGGGCTGGGCGCGCGCCCAAAGCGGTCACCCGCTCGGCACGCCGTAGACGCGGTAGAGCGCGGTCGAGAACTCGAGCGCGAGCGGCGCGTCGGCCGGCAGAGCCTCGCCGGCCGGCAACAGGACGTGGCGCACGTTCCACTCGTGCGCCAGGGCCAGCAGGCGAGGCCAGCGGCGCGCCGCGAGCAGTCGCAGCAACCTGTTCCGCGCATCGACGCGCGGGCGGAGGTCGACGTAGGGGCTCGAAAAGGCCTCGTCGAGCGCCAGCACCCGCCGTCCTGCCGGGGCGACGACGAGCAGGGCGTCGAGGTCGGATGCCAGAAACACCTCGCGCGGCTGCGTGCCGTGCCGTAACCACTCCCACAGCCGGCGCCGTTCGACGCCGCGCAGGTCGTGATGCTGCCGCGCGATCGCCTGTCGGCCCGCGACGAGGCCGGTGCGTTGCCGATACCCCGGCAGCGCGACCAGAACCGCGACCGCCACGAGCGCGCCGCGGAGGGCCGCGCGCCGCCCGCTCGTCACCCCGTAGGGCTTGAGCCGATGAAAGCCGAGGCCGAGCAGCGCGGCCCAGGCGAGACCCACGAGGGCGGCTTCGAAGACGCGCAGATAGAACCAGAAGTGGTGCTGCGGCACGAGCTGGATCCAGGAGACGCGGCGCAACCACGGGATGTCGTGCGCGAATCCCAGCAGGAAGAAGACGAGCGCAGAGCCCGAGAGCACCAGCAGGCGCGCGACACCCGGCCGTCTGCGCTTGCGCCAGCAAAGCGCTAGGCCCATCAGCGCAAAGGCGCTCGTCCAGGGCAGTTGTGCCGCCAGCACTGGTCCTGCCTGCCGCAGCTCGGGAAGCCAGCGCCACAGGATCGGCGCGGCATTCTGGACGTGCGCGCCGTAGCGGCCGAGGATCGAGGCGAGGAAGGGCGCGGCGACGAGCGCGGCGACGGCGCCGATCAGCAGCACGTCGCGCGGTCGTAAGGAGCGGCTGCGCCGGGAACGAACCAGCTCCGCCACGAGCAGGACCAGGAACAGCGGCAGCGGCCCCGTGTGGGCCAGGAAAGTCAGGCCGACGAGCACGCCCGTCGCCGCGTACCGCCAGGCGCGGGGCCGGCTCACGGCGGCGCCGAGCGCGACGAGGCTCGCGAAGAAGAACGGCTCGGCGAGGTTCTGCGCGACCATCCAGGGCGAGTACGTCGGGTTGCTCCAGAACGGCTCGCTCCCCGCGGGCCCGAGGTTGAAGAACAGCAGATAGAGCAGGGCCATCTCGGCCGGTGCGCGCCCGAGCCAGCGACGCAGCAGCACCAAGAGAGCGATCGGCCCGAGCAGGTCGAGCGCGGAACCGAGTTGCGTCTGGAACGCGTGGATCGGGGGGCCTGACGGTCCGACGAGCATCCCCGTGACCCAGGCCAGCAGCGGGTTGTAGAAGACGGACTCGCCCGCGTAGAAGGGATCGGCAAGCCAGCCGCCGTCGGCCGCTGTCTGGGCCTGCGCGATGTTGCGGAACTGGTCGTAGTCCCAGGGCCACTCGAGGCCGCGCGTCGCTGCTCGCCCCTCGTTCAGCACGACCACGAAGGCGAGAACGATCGGCAGGCGTGCCACGAGGCGGCGCAGTCTCACGAGGGCCGATCCGCCGCTCCGCGCGCGGGGAGGAGCGAAACACGGTCGACACGGACGCCCTGATCCGCGGGCTCACCCGGACGGTTCCATGTCGGCGACTCGATCTTCAGCTCGATCGGACGGCCCGGCGCAACCTCCGCTCGCAGCGTGTAGGGCCTGATCTCACGGCCGACCTCGAAGCGCTCCGCCGGCCCGCCGTTCACGCTCAGGGTCACGACGCCCCGCTCGCGCGTCGCCGGGAACGCGAAGCCCATCCATACGGTGACGTCAGCAGCCCCGACGTCGCTGAGCGGCAGAAGCCGAATCCACGCACGGCTGCGCGACCAGCGGTGCCCGCCGGGCGGTGGTTGCTCGCCGCCCAGCAGGTCGTACCTGTTCCACTCCTGCCGGTGCTCCGAGATCCCCGGGTGCGTGCCTCGGGGATGGAGAAACCCACGCACCGCGCCGTAGTCGCCCTGCGCCAGCAGGACCGCGTCCGCCCGCGGAGGGGGCAGCTCGCGCCAGGCGATCTCGAGCATCAGCCACGGGTCGGCATCGAAGGAGAGCTTGTCGAGCCTGTGCAGCGCGCGCCGCGCCTGCTCCTGCTCGCCCGCGGCGGCGAGCAGCCGCGGCATGGCGATGCGGGGAGACCAGTTGGCGATCGTCGCGCGTTTGGCGGCCTCCTCGTACGCTTCCCGCGCGCGAGCGTCTTCCCCGGCCCACGCAGCGGCGCGTCCCAGAGCGATCCAGGGCCGCGCGGAACCCGGTGCCAGCGCCGACGCCTCCCGCGTCAGCCGCAGGGCCCCGTCCCAGTCGCGGTCTCGTCCCAGCGCGCCCAGGCCTCGCTGGGCCCACGCCGCCTGGGCGGCCCGCACGGTCCCGCTCGCGTAGGGCCGCAACATCGAGACGGCCAGGGAAAGACCGAGGAGCAGCCCGGCCAGCGTCCGCAGCTTAAAGCGCCGTGAGCGGTCGACCAGGAGGCCGACGCCGGCCACGGCGCCGGCAAACAGGAACGGGACGAAGGCGCTCCGATAGCGGATCTCGTTGTGGAAGACCACCACCACCATGAACAGGTAGTACGCGCTCCAGCCGGTGACGAGCGCGCGCGCCGGCGAATACGGGGCAGCCAACAGAAACACGCAGAAGAAGACGACCGCGAGGACGAGCGGGACGTCGTCGAGCAGGACCGACGACGCGTGGCGCCAGGGCTCCAGCGAGCGCTCGATCCTCACCAGGTTCTGCAATCCCTCGGGCCTCAGGAAATGCCGGAAGTTGGTCTCGATCTTCTCGATCAGCTTCCGCGGGTCTCGCGAGACGCCTTCGCGAGCGAACTGCACGGCCAGGGCCCGGCGCTCGGCCTGGCTGCTCGCCTGGCGGATGCGCTCGTCCTGCTCGAGATACGTCCGGCGGTCGACGAAGTTGTTCGCCCACCACAGGTTCTCGAAAGCCGCGTCCTCGATGAGAGACGGTTGCCTCGCCAGCCAGAAGTTGCGCGCCGTCCACGGCAGGATCGCGGCCGCGCCGCCGAGGCCGATCAGGAGCCCCGTCCTGAGCCCCGGACGGAAGCGGAGGGGCCAGAAACGCAGGAACGCCACGAGAGCGACGAAGCCTGACGAAACGGCCCTCGCCAGGGCGGAGATGCCCATCACGAACCCGCCGAGGAACGCCTGCCGCCCGCTCAAGGTCTCGCGTGACAGCAGCGTCAGACCGAGGCTGAACAGCAGCGTGTGGGCGTTCTCCGTCATGGTCCAGGACGGCATCTCGATCGCGGGCCAGTAGATCGCGTACAGCGCGCCGGCCCACGCGCCTCGCGGCCCCGCCAGCCGTCGCCCCAGCACGGCAACCAGGACCGCGACGCACGCGTCCGCGGCGCACTGGACGAGCTGCAGCGGGAGCAGGCCCGGGCCGAAGAGCGCGAAGCTGGCCGCCGCCACCAGGAAATAGAGCGGCGCGATCGTCCAGTTCGCATCCCAGGTGCGCCACTCGTCGCTCGTCAGCACGTACGAGATCGGGCTCTCGTGCGCGGCGATCTTCTGCGCGGCGGTGAAGTAGGTGTACTGGTGGCTGTAGAGCAGCGGCTGATCGACGACGAGGAGGAACCCCAGCCGCGCGGCGAAGGCCGCCGCGAAGACGCCGGACGCCCACGCGGGGAGGCGGCGGGTGCGGGCTTCTCGCATCGGCGGTGCGACCCTAGCAGCAGCGAAGCGGCCTGGGCAAGGCGCGGCGCGCCGCCCGCGTCGATCGCGGGCCGCGTGCAGGCCGATATACTCGGACCGTTGCGCCGAGCAGAGCGGGTCGCCTCCGATGGTCCGGCCGCGCGAGGCCCGGGCCGGGCCGCGCGACGCGCCGCGCTGATCGCCGTGCTGCTGCTCGCGGCGGGCCTGCGCCTGACGGGCCTCGGCTGGGGGCTGCGGCAGGTTCCGGATCAGGACGAGCAGCCGTTCGTGGACAACGCCGCCCGCATCGCGTCGCGCGGCGAGTGGGACCACGGCTTCCACCAGTACCCGGGCTTGACGTTCTACCTGCTGGCGCCCGCGGTCGCGCTCGCCGGCGCCGACCCCGTCGGCCCGCCCGCCTATCTCGCCGCGCGGCGCGTCGTGGTCGCCTTCGGCCTGGCGAGCTGCCTCCTCGTCTACGTCCTGGGCCGGCGGCACGGCGGGGCGGCGGCAGGGCTGATGGCGGCGGGCCTGCTGGCGGTCTCACCCCTCGAGAACTTCACTTCGCACGAGGTCAAGCCGGACATCGTGCTCGGCACCTTCTCGATCCTGGCGCTCCTCGCGTTCGAGCGGCCGGTCCGGAGCCTGTGGGACGAGGCGCTCGCCGGCGCGTCGCTCGGGGCGGCGACGGCCGTCAAGTACACGGGCGTCCTGCTCGTGGCGCCCTACCTCGCGTACCGGCTGCTCGCGGGCCGCTGGCGGACAGGCGGGGTGGTGCTGGCCGCGGCGGCCTCGCTCGCCACCTTCTTCGCGTTGTCTCCCGCCACGCTGCTTCTCCCGCGGGTCGCGTTCCACGGCATGCTCGAGCAGTTCAGCTATCACTATGCCGCGGCGGAGCAACCTGCCGCGCCGGCCGGCACACCCTACCTCGAGCTCGCCCGCGTCTACGCGGAGGTGCTCGTGTTCCGGGGCATCGGCGTCTTGGGCGCCGCCTTCGTGCTGGTGGGGGTCGCCTCCGCGTGGCGGCAGCGCCTGCCCCTGCTGGCGCCGGCGGTCGTGGCCGTACTGGTGTTCGCGAGCGCCGACATGAAGCGAGAGCGCTTCGTGATCCTCTCGCTCGGGGCGCTGTGCGTGCTCGCCGGGCTCGGCTTCGAACGCCTCGTGCGGGGCCGGCGGCCCGCCGTGGCGGCCGCCGTCTTCGCCGCGGCGCTGTTCTTCCCCTTGCGGGAATCGGCACGCACGTCGGCCGAGCTGCGCCAGCCGACGACACGCGATCGGATCCTGAACTGGGCGCACTCGCGCCTGCCCTCCGGCGCGCGGCTGCTGTCGGCCGACCGCTTGCTGAATCTCCCGATCGAGGAATTCGAGGTCCTGCGGGCAACGGGGTCTCTCGAGAGAGATGCGACGCTCGCGCGGCACGTGGACGCCGTCGTGGCGCTCGGTCCCTCGGGACCGCTCCCGGGCGTGGCACCCGAGCTCGTCGCGACGCCAAGGGACCCCCTCGCGGGCCCGCTGCTGAGCGCGTTCGTGGTTCCGCAGGCGATGCGAGCGCGCTACGCGGCCGTGCCGCTCGACACGGCGCGGCTGTCGAGCTCGCGGGGGGCGACGAGCCTGGACCTCGTCCGCGACGGCTCGACCGAAAGCGAGTGGGTGGCGCCGGGCCCGCAGGATCGGGACGACTGGATCGAGGTCGAGCTGCCCGGTGCGGCGACGCTGGCGCGGGTCGATCTGCTCGTGTCGCGCCGGCTCGTCCGTCACGGCCGGAACCTGGAGCTGTGGACGGCCGCGGACGCCGAGGCAGAGCTGTCGCGGGCCCCGGCATTCCCGGGCCGGGCGCCGGTCGAGCAGTTGAGCGCGCAGCGAGAGCCGCCCAGCCAGGTGCTCCTGCTCTCGACGCCCCGGAACGTGCGCCGCCTGCGCATCCTGCAGACCGGGCGCTCGGAGCGCCGTTGGGGCATCCTGGAGCTCCGCCTGTTCACGCGTCTGCCGTAGGCCGGCAGCAGTCGCCGACGGACCCCTTTCTGGGGCCCGACCAGCGAATTGGCCATGGCCGGGGCGCTTTTCGGCGTACCATATGCGGTTGATGCGCTTCCGGAACGTCGCGATCGAGGCGGTCTCCTACGAGCTGCCGACGCAGACCGTCCGCAGCAGCGAGCTCGAGAGCCGCCTGAACGGCACGACCTCCCGGCTGAAGCTGCCACTCCGCCCGATCGAGCCGCTGACGGGGATCGAGGAGCGCCGCTTCTGGGCGCCGGGCACGCTCGTCAGCCAGGTGGCGGCGCGCGTGGCGCGCAAGGCGATCAACGCTGCCGGCATCCCGGCCGACCGCGTCGGCATCCTGATCAACACCTCCGTCTCGAAGGACTACCTCGAGCCCTCGATGGCGAGCCTGGTGCACGGCGACCTGGGGCTGCGTTCCGAGTGCCTCAACTTCGACATCTCGAACGCCTGCCTCGGCTTCATGAACGGCATCGAGGTCGCGGGACGGATGATCGAGGAAGGCCTGATCGACTACGCGCTGCTGGTCGACGGCGAGAGCGCGGGCGAGATCGTCGAGACCACGCTGAAGCGCCTGCTGAGCCTCGACGTCACCGCCAAGGACTTCTGGGACAACTTCGCGACGCTGACCCTCGGTTCCGTCGCCGTGGCGATGGTGCTCTCGCGCGCGGACCTGTCGAAGACCAGCCACCGCGTCAACGGCAGCGTGACGCTGGCCGACACCTCGCAAAACCGCCTCTGCCTCGGCACCGGCGACTGGATGGTGACGCAGTCGACTCGGCTGCTGAAGGCGGGCATCGAGCTGGCGCTCAAGACCTGGGTGCTCGCGGAGGGCAAGCTGCCGCAGTGGTCGACGCGGCACATCTCCCACTTCATCTGCCACCAGGTCGGCGGGCCGCACTTGAGCGCGCTCTGCAGGGCCCTGGGCATCGATCTCGAGAAGTGCTTCCTCACCTTCCCCCAGCACGGGAACGTCGGGCCCGCCGGCGTGCCGCTGACCCTCGCGATGGCGTCGGAGGCCGGCCGCATCCAGAAGGGCGATCACGTGGCGCTGATGGGCATCGGCTCGGGCCTCAACGTCACCATGATGAGCGTCACCTGGTGAAGCCGGGCGCCTGGCGCGCCCTTTATCCCTTCGCCTCGCGCTACCTCGAACTGCCGGGCGGGCACCGGCTCCACTACATCGACGAAGGTCCGCGCGACGCGCCCGCGCTGCTGCTGCTGCACGGCAACCCGACCTGGTCGTTCCTCTGGCGCGACCTCGTGCGCGAGCTCTCCCCACGCTTGCGCGTGGTGGCGCCCGACCACCTCGGCTGCGGGCTGTCGGACAAGCCCCCTGGCTGGAGCTACCGGCTCGCCGACCACGTCGCGAACGTCGAGCGACTGGTCGACGCGCTCGGCCTGAAGCGCCTGCACCTCGGCGTCCACGACTGGGGTGGCGCCATCGGACTGGGCCTCGCGACGCGCCGGCCCGACGCCATCGCGCGCCTAGTGGTGACGAACACCGCGGCTTTTCCGTCCTCGCGGATTCCGTTCCGCATCTCGGTCTGCCGCTGGCCGCTGCTCGGCCCGCTGCTCGTCCGCGGCCTCAACGGCTTCGCCGGGGCGGCGACGCTGATGGCGACGGCGAAGGGCCTGCCGAAAGAGGTCGAGCAGGGCCTGCTGGCGCCCTACCGCTCCTGGGCCGACCGCGTCGCGATCCTGCGCTTCGTGCAGGACATCCCGACGTCGCCGGAGCACCCGTCCTGGCCGGTGCTGGCCGAGATCGACGCCGGTCTCTCGTGCCTGCGCGACAAGCCGATGCTGCTGGTCTGGGGCGAGCGCGACTGGTGCTTCACGCCCGCCTTCCGCGAGGAGTGGCAGCGGCGCTTCCCGGCCGCCGAGGTCCTGGCCTGCGCGGACGCGGGCCACTACGTGCTCGAGGACGCCGGGCCGGCGGCGCGGGCGCGGATCGCCGCGTTCCTGGAGCGGCCGGCGTGAACGTCGCCCGCTTTCTCTCCGAGCAGGCGGTTCGGGGTCCGGAGCGGCCGGCGATCGTCGCGCCCGACGGCCGCGGGCGCTTCGCCTCCCTCAGCTTCGCGGAGCTCGATCGCCGCTCCGACCGCATCGCGGCCGGCCTGCGCGCGCATGGGCTCGAGCCGGGAACCCTGACGCTCGTGATGGTGCGGGCCGGCGCGCCCCTGATCGGGCTGACCTGGGCACTCTTCAAGCACGGCGCCGTGCCGGTCCTGATCGATCCGGGGATGGGACGCAAGGCGTTCCTGCGGGCGGTGGCCGACACGCGCCCGCAGGCGTTCATCGGCATCCCGCTCGCGCACCTCGCGCGCCGGCTCTTCCCCGCCGCCTTCCGCGGCATCCGGCGAGCGTTCGTCGCGGGGCCCGCGTTCCCCGGCTGCGGCCCGAGCCTCGCGGCCGTCGAGGCCGCGGGCGCCGCGGCCGGCCGCGAGACGTTCGCGGCCAGGTCCGAGGATCTGGCGGCGGTCCTCTTCACCTCGGGCAGCACCGGCCCCGCGAAGGGCGCCCTCTACACGCACGGCAACTTCGAAGCACAGGTCGAGCTGCTGCAGCGCGCGTACTCCTTCGAGCGCGGCGAGCGCGACCTCGCGGCCTTTCCGCTCTTCTCGCTGTTCGACGCGGCCTTCGGGATGACCAGCGTGATCCCCGAGCTCGAGCCGTCGCGCCCCGGCCGCTGCGATCCCGCGAAGGTGGTCGCCGCGCTGCAGTCCCAACGCTGCACGACCGCGTTCGGCTCGCCGGCCATCTGGCGCCGCGTGGCGCCGTGGTGCCTCGCGCGCGGGATCCGCCTGCCGGAGCTGCGGCGCGTGCTGATCGCGGGCGCGTCGGTGCCACCCGATCTCGTCGCCAGCCTGCACCGGGTGATCGCCGAGGACGGGGAGGTGCACACGCCCTACGGCGCCACCGAGGCGCTGCCGGTCGCCAGCATCGCCGGGCGCGAGGTCGTCGGCGAGACCGCGGCCCTGACGCGCAAGGGCCACGGCACCTGCGTCGGCCGTCCCGTCTCCGGCGCCGACGTGCGCGTGATCGAGATCCGGGATGACCCGATCGCGGCGTGGTCCGAGGCGCTGGCGCTCCCGCCGGGCGAGGTCGGCGAGATCTGCGTGCGCGGCCCGGTGGTCACGCGCGACTACCTGAACCGCGCCGAGGCGACCGCTGCCGCGAAGATCCCGGACGGCGACGCGGTCTGGCATCGGATGGGCGACCTCGGGCGCTTCGACGGGCGCGGGCGGCTCTGGTTCGCCGGCCGCAAGGCCGAGCGCGTCCGCGGCGCGAGCGGGCCGCTCTTCACCGACCTCGTCGAGGGCCTGTTCGCCTCGGATCCACGCGTCGCGCGCTGCGCGCTGGTCGGCGTCGGGCCCGCGGGCAGCGAACGGCCCGTGCTGGTCGTCGAGGGCCGCGCCGACGCGGCCCTCGCCGCCGAGATCCGAGCGCGCGGCGTCGTGCACGAGGTGCTGTTCCATCCGCGTTTCCCGGTGGACGTGCGGCACAACGCCAAGATCCACCGGCTGACGCTCAAGGCCTGGGCCGAGGAGCGCCTGCCGTCGTGAAGGCTCTCGTCACCGGCGGCGGCGGCTTCCTGGGTCGGGCGATCGCCCTTCGCCTCGTCTCGGAGGGCGCCGAGGTCAGCGTGCTGGGCCGCTCCGACTACCCCGCCCTCGCGAGCCACGGCGTGCGCTGCGTCCGCGCCGACGTCGCCGACGAGGCCGCGGTGGCGGCGGCCTGCGCCGGACAGGACGTCGTCTTCCACACCGCCGCGCGCGCGGGCGTCTGGGGCCCCCGCCAGGACTACTTCCGCACCAACGTGCTGGGGACGCGCTCGGTGCTCGCCGGTTGCCGCAGCGCGGGTGTCGCGCTCCTCGTGCACACCTCGTCGCCGAGCGTCGTCTTCGACGGGCGCGACCACGAGGGCGCGGCGGCACTCCCCTATCCGAAGCGCTACGAGGCGACCTACCCGGAGACCAAGGCGGCCGCCGAGCGCGAGGTGCTGGCGGCCAACGCCCACGGCCTGCACACGCTGGCCCTGCGCCCGCACCTCATCTACGGGCCCGCGGACCCCCACCTCCTGCCCCGGCTCTTCGCCCGCGCGAAGAGCGGCCGCTTGGCGGTGATCGGCAACGGCCACAACCGCGTCAGCGTGACGTACGTCGACAACGCCGCGGCCGCCCACGTGCAGGCGGCGCGGGCCGCCCTCGCCGGGCGTCCCAACGTGGCGGGACGCGCGTTCTTCGTGAACGATCCCGAGCCCGTGCTGCTGTGGCCGTGGATCGACGACCTGCTGCAGCGGGTCGGCCTGCCGCCGCTCTCGCGGCGGGTGCCGCTCCGCGTCGCGCGCGCCGGGGGCGCGCTGCTCGAGGCGGTCTGGACGCTGCTGCGGCTCCGCGGCGAGCCGCCCATGACGCGCTTCGTGGCGAGCCAGCTCGCCGCCTCCCACTTCTACGACATCGCACCCGCCCGCGCGGCTTTCGACTACGACCCGCCGGTCTCCCCGGAGGTGGCGGCGCTGCGGACCGCCGAGTACTGGCGGGAACGGGTTTGACTTGGCTCGCGCCGGCCCGATAGCATGCCGTCTACACGTTGAACATCGTCGCGATCATCCCCGCGCGTCATGCGTCCACTCGCCTGCCGGGGAAGCCTCTCTGCGACATCCTCGGCAAGCCGATGATCCAGCACGTCTACGAGCGCGCCCGTGAGGCGCGCAGCCTCGGCCGCGTGCTGGTGGCGACCGACGACGAGCGGATCCTCGCCGCCGTGCGGGGCTTCGGCGGCGAGGCCGTGATGACGCCCGCGGACTGTGCCTCGGGCACCGACCGCGTCGCCGCCGCCGCCGCGGGGATCGCGGCCGACGTGGTGGTGAACGTGCAGGGCGACGAGCCGCTGCTCGATCCGCGCGCGATCGACGCGGCGGTGGCGCCGGTGCGCGACGACGCCTGCGAGATGGCGACGCTGTCGGCGCCGCTGACGGACCTGAGCGAGATGCTCTCGCCGGACGTGGTCAAGCTGGTCTGCGACGCGCGCGGCGACGCGCTCTACTTCTCGCGCAGCCCGCTGCCCTTCGTGCGCCTGGGCGCCGCGACCAGCGCCGCGGACTCGGCCCGCGCCGCCATCGACCGCGGCGTCGCGCGCAAGCACGTGGGTCTCTACGTCTACCGGCGCGACGCGCTGCTGCGCCTGGCGGCCCTCGGCCCCTCGCCGCTCGAGCAGGCCGAGGGCCTGGAGCAGCTGCGCGCGCTGCAGGCGGGCTTCCGGATCCGGGTGGTGCCGGTGGCGGAGGCGGGAGGCATCGCCGTGGACACGGAGGACGACCTGCGGCGCGTGCGCGAACGGCTGCGGGCCGTCCCAACCAGGGGCTAGAGGAGAACGTGCCGAAGAACCTGCCCAAGACCAAGTACATCTTCGTGACCGGCGGCGTCGTCTCGTCCCTGGGCAAGGGCCTGGCGGCGGCCTCGATCGGGTGCCTGCTCGAGGGCCACGGCTTCAAGGTGGCGCTCATGAAGTGCGACCCCTACCTGAACGTCGACCCCGGCACGATGAGCCCGTACCAGCACGGCGAGGTCTACGTCACCGACGACGGCGCCGAGACCGACCTCGATCTCGGGCACTACGAGCGCTTCACGAGCTGCACCACCTCGAAGCTGTCCAACATCACCACCGGCAAGATCTACGGCTCCGTGATCGCCAAGGAGCGGCGCGGAGACTACCTCGGCCGCACGGTACAGGTGATTCCCCACATCACCGACGAGATCAAGGACGCCATCCGCGCCGCCTCGAGCGACGTCGACGTGCTGATCGTCGAGATCGGCGGCACCGTGGGCGACATCGAGGGCCTGCCCTTCCTCGAGGCCGTGCGCCAGTTCCGCCAGGACGCCGGCCGCGACAACGCGATCTTCGTCCACCTGGCGCTGGTGCCCTACATCAGCACCGCGCACGAGCTCAAGACCAAGCCGATGCAGCACAGCGTGCGCGAGCTGCGCGCGATCGGCATCCATCCGCAGATCCTGCTCTGCCGCACGGACCGCTTCCTGTCGCAGGACATCAAGGCCAAGCTCGCGCTCTACTGCGACGTGCCCGAGGAGGCGGTGATCACCGCCAAGGACGTGGACTCGATCTACGAGGTCCCGCTGGTGCTCTCCGGCGAGGGCCTCGACGGCATCGTGCTGAAGTCGCTCGGGCTCGAAGGCAGGCGCGACATGTCACGCTGGGAGGGCCTCGTCCAGCGCATCCGCAACCCGAAGGGCGAGGTCAGCATCGGCATCGTCGGCAAGTACGTCAGTTTCGAGGACTCCTACAAGAGCCTCAACGAGGCGCTCACGCACGGCGGCTTCGGCAACGACGTGAAGGTCGTGCGCCGCTGGATCGAGGCCGAGGAGCTCGAGGCGGAGAACGCCGACGCGCTGCTCTCCGGCGTCGACGGCATCCTGGTGCCCGGCGGCTTCGGCACGCGCGGCACCGGCGGCATGCTGGCGGCCGCCGGTTACGCGCGCCGCACCGGCACGCCCTACTTCGGCATCTGCTACGGGTTCCAGTGGGCCGTCACGGAGTACGCCCGCAACGTCTGCGGCCTGGCGGGCGCCAACTCGACCGAGGTGGACGAGAACGCGCCGCACAAGGTGATCTACAAGCTGCAGGACCTGCTGGGAGTCGAGGAGCTGGGCGGCACCATGCGCCTCGGGGCCTACACCTGCGAGCTGGAGCCCGGCTCGCGGGCGGCGCACATCTACGGAGCCACCCGCATCAGCGAGCGCCATCGCCACCGGTACGAGTTCAACAAGGAGTACCTCGGCTGTCTGAGCGACGCCGGCCTGCGCATCTCCGGCCGCACGCCCGACGGCAAGTTCGTCGAGATCGCCGAGGTCCCGGAGCACCCGTGGTACGTGGCGGTGCAGTTCCATCCCGAGTTCAAGTCGAAGCCGCTCGAGCCGCACCCGCTCTTCGCGGACTTCGTCCGCGCCAGCCTCGAGAACCAGCAGCGGCGGCAGGGTCGCCCGCAGGCGGCCGCGGTGGGCGCTTGAGCGGGCCACGCCCCGCCGGCGCGCTGTGGCGGGCATTGCTGCGCCGCGAGGCGCCGTTCTTCCTGATCGCGGGGCCCTGCGTGATCGAGAGCCCGCGCCACCCGCTGAAGATCGCGCGCCGGCTCAAGCAGATCACCGGCGAGCTGGGCATCCCTTTCGTGTTCAAGGCGAGCTTCGACAAAGCGAATCGTTCGAGCCTCGGCTCTTATCGAGGCCCGGGCATCGAGCGCGGCCTGGCCATCCTGGCGGAGGTGCGCGAGGAGCTCGGCGTGCCGATCCTGACGGACGTCCACGAGGTCGTTCAGGTGGAGGCGGCCGCGCGCGTCGCGGACGTGCTGCAGATCCCCGCGTTTCTCTGCCGGCAGACGGACCTGGTCGTCGCCGCGGCGAAGAGCGGGCGCGTGCTGAACATCAAGAAGGGCCAGTTCATGGCGCCCTGGGACATGCGCGGCGTGCTCGACAAGGCTCGCGCCACGGGCAACCGCCACGTGACGCTGACCGAGCGCGGCTTCAGCTTCGGCTACAACAACCTCGTGGTCGACATGCGCTCGTTCGCCGCGATGCGCGAGTTCGGCGCGCCCGTGGTCTTCGACGTCACCCACAGCGTGCAGCGCCCGGGCGGGCTCGGCGACCGCTCCGGAGGCGAGGCGCACTTCATCGACACGCTGGCGCCAGCCGGCGTCGCCGCCGGAGTCGACGGCCTCTTCATGGAGGTCCACGAGCAGCCCGCGCGAGCGCTCTCGGACGGCCCCAACGCGTACAGGCTGTCGCGCCTGCCGCGGCTGCTGGAACGCCTGCTCCGCATCCAGCTCGCCTCGCATGGCTGAGCCGGGCCCGTCACCCCCGACCCGGCCGGCCGCGCAGCCGGCCGTGTTGCTTTCGGCGGCGCGCCGCAACTAGCATTCGTCCGGATGTCCGCCAAGATCGCCCGCGAAGTCCTCGAGATCGAGGCCCAGGCCATCCTGGACCTGCGCGAGCGGCTCGACGAGAGCTTCGGCCGCGCCGTCGAGATCCTGTTCGCCTGCACCGGCCGGGCGGTCGTCACCGGCATGGGCAAGAGCGGCATCATCGGCCAGAAGATCTCGGCGACGCTCGCCTCGACGGGGACGCCGTCGTTGTTCCTGCACCCCGCCGACGCGATCCACGGCGACCTCGGCCGCATCGTCAAGGGCGACGTCGTGTTCGCGATCTCGAACAGCGGCGACACCGAGGAGATCCTGGCGCTGCTGCCGAGCGTCAAGCGCCTGGCCGTTCCGCTGCTGGCGATGACCGGCCAGCCCCGCTCCGCCCTCGCGCAGGCGGCCGAGGTCCACCTCGACGTCTCGATCCGGCAGGAGGCCTGCCCGCTGGGCCTGGCGCCCACGGCCTCGACGACGGCCGCGCTGGCGATGGGCGACGCGCTCTGCATGGCGCTGCTGGAGCGGCGCGGCTTCACGGTCGAGGATTTCGCCGTGCTGCACCCCGGCGGCAAGCTGGGCAAGAAGTTCCTGCGCGTCGAGGACGTGATGCACACGGGCGGCGAGGTGCCGCGGGTGCCACCCCGCATGCGCATGCGCGACGTGCTGTTCGAGATGACCCAGAAGCGGCTCGGCATGACCACCGTCGTCGGCGAGGGCGACGCGCTGCTCGGCATGATCTCGGACGGCGACCTGCGCCGGCAGATGGAGCGCCACGGCACCGGCGTGCTCGAGCGCACCGCCGAGGAGTGCATGACCGCCACCCCCACCATCGTGCCGCCACGCGAGCTGGCGACCCACGCGCTGGCCCTGATGGAGGAGCGCCGGATCACCTCGCTGCCGGTCGTCGGGGACGGCGGGCGCCTGCTGGGCGTCGTCCACCTGCACGACCTGTGGAAGACGGAGATGATATGAAGGACGAGGCGCTCGCCCTTCGCTGCCGCAAGCTGAAGCTGCTGCTGAGCGACGTCGACGGCGTGATGACCGACGGCCGCCTGCTGCTGCTGGCCGACGGCAGCGAGGCCAAGGCGTTCCACGTGCGCGACGGCCTCGGCCTGGTGCTGGCGCGGCGCGCCGGCCTGCGCACGGGACTCGTCTCCGGTCGCACCTCCGAGGCGGTCGCCCGGCGGGCGGCCGAGCTCGAGCTCGACGTGGTGGTCCAGGGCGCCGCCGACAAGGCCGCCGCGCTGCGGCGGATCCTGGCCGAGCAGGGCCTCGACCCCTCCGAGGTCGCCTACATCGGCGACGACGTCAACGACCTGCCCGTGTTGACCGCGGTCGGGCTCTCCGCGGCTCCGGCCGACGCGCCGGTCGAGGTCAAGGCCCAGACCTTCATGGTGACCGACGCCGCGGGTGGCCGCGGCTGCCTGCGCGAGTTCGTCGAGGCGATCCTGCGCGCACGCGGCGACTGGGAGCGCGTGCTGCGGGGGCTCGGAGTGAGCGCGCTCTGAGCGACACGGCCCTGCTCGCGGTCCTGGTGGCCGTGATCGCCGGCCTGCTGGCCGGGCGGGCATGGGCCTCGGCGGTGCGCCGAGGGGACGCCCGCGACCGGCCGGCGTTCCGCACCTCGCCCCACTACACGCAGGGCCTGCACTACCTGACCGCCGGCCAGTTCGAGCTCGCGGTGTCGGAGCTGACCAAGGTGAGCCGCGAGGACCCGGCCGCCCCCGAGGTGATGCTGGTGCTCGGCAACCTGTTGCGCGAGACCGGCCAGGTCGAGCGCGCGATCCAGGTGCACCAGAAGCTGCTCGCGCGCGGCGACCTGACGCGAGCCGAGCAGATCCACGCGCGGGCGTGCCTGGGCATGGATTTCCGCAAGGCGGGCTTCCTCGACCGCGCCGCCGAGACGTTCACGGACGTGCTGAACCTCGATCCCAAGAACGTCCACGCGCTGACGGGCATGCTGAAGCTGCACGAGGAGCAGCGCCAGTGGCGTGACGCGTACGAGCTGCAGACGCGGCTTTCGCGCCTGCGCCGGACCGACGACAGCGTGGTGCTCGGTTTCCTGCAGGCCAAGCTCGGCGAGGAGGCGGTGCGGGCGGGTCAGCTGGAGGCGGCGGAGAAGGCCTTCAGGACCGCGCTCTCGCTCGATGCCCGCGTCTTCCCCGCCCACCTCGGGCTCGCCGATCTTGCGCTGCCGCACGCACCCGCGCGCGCCTGCCAGCTCCTCGAGACCGCGATCCAGGCAGCCCCGGAGCGGGCGTACCTCGCCTTCTCCCGGCTCGAAGGCGCCTACGCCAGGAGCGGCGAGCCCTCGCGCTTCGTGGCCCTTTGCGAGCGCCTGATCGCCGCCGATCCGCACGACTGGCGGGCGCGGCTGGCCCTCGCCCGCCACCTGGCGGGCGAGGGCCGGCTCGACGAGTCGTTCGGCCTGCTGATGCGCGCGATGGAGTCGAACCCGCAGGTGCTGATGGTCCACCTCGAGGCCTGGCGCACGCTGCGCGCGCTGGGCGTCCGCGGCCCGGAGCTCGACCGCTACGTGGCGACGGCGGACGCCGCCGTCTTCTACCGCGACCCCCACGTGTGCACGGCCTGCCGCTACCGCGCCGACGACATGCAGTGGCGCTGCCCCCACTGCCACGAGTGGAACACCTTCGTCGAAGAGCGCCTGGCCGCGGCCGGCGGTGGGCGGGCCTGACGCTCTAGGCCGGCTCAGACAGCAGCGCGCGCGCGCCGCGCAGCGCGTCGGCCCCGGGGGCGCCGCCGCGTCCCCGCAAGGCGCCGAGCGCCGCCGGCAGCCACGGCACGCCGCCCGGGTTCCCGGAGCGGCCGCTCCAACGCTGCGAGAGGGCCTGCGGACCGTCGTCCGGACCGCTCGCGGCGCCGAGTGCCTCGGCGCAGACCGCCGCCGCCGCCAGGGCGTCGGCGAGCTCTTCGCGGGAGCTGGACAGCAGGCAGGCGAGCGAATGAACCGCGGCGGCCGCGAGCCCGACGCCGCCGCGACGCCGGCAGGCCCAGGCCGCGACCGGAACCGCCCAGCGGGTCAGGCCCGCCTCGGCCAGCGCTCCGCCTCCGGCGTACCAGGGGCCTCCACGACGGCCCAGACGACGCTGGATCCGGGACAGGTCGAGACCTTCCGCGCCGGCGATCTCCACGGCCAGCCGGGCGGCCGAGAGGCCGTGGGGTCCCGTGGGCCCGCTGGCGTCGAGGGCGGACGCCAGGCCCTCGAGCGGCGGAGCCGCCGCGATTTGCAGCCTCGCTGCTTCCCGCTCGAGTGCCAGCGCGACGCGCTCGCTCGCGACGCGCGTGTCCGCGTGCGAGCCCGAGGTCTCGACCTCGAGGTGGGCGAAGCGGCGCCTGACCTCGACGTCCATCTGCGAGGCGAGGCGCGCCTCGGCGGCCTCGGCGCCCAGACCGTCCCGTTCCATCAGGCGCCGCCGCTGCTCCGCGCGCGGGCACCAGACCACGATCAGGCGATCGAAACGCAGGTGCATTCCGGCCTCGATCAGCAGGGCGGCGTCCGTGACCACCACGGCGTCCGGGCGCGCGTCGAGGCCGGCCGCCCAGCGCGCCTCCTCCGCGCGCACGAGCGGGTGCACGATCGCGTTGAGACGCTCGCGCGCCGCGGCGTCGGCGAAGACGACGGCTGAGAGGGCCTTGCGGTCGACGCCGCCGTCGGGCCCGATCACGCCCGCGCCGAAGGCCTCGATCACGGCCGGCACGGCGCGGCCGCCCGCCGCCGTCAAAGCGTGGGCGACCCTGTCGAGATCGAGCGCGTGGCACCCGCGCGCCACCAGCTGCGCGAGCACGTGGCTCTTGCCGCTGGCGATGCCGCCGGTGAGGCCGACGCGCAGCATGGCGGGCGGACCGCCGGCCCCCTCAGGCGCCCGCGCGACGCGCGGCGGCCGCCACGGTGTTCTTCATCAACAGCGCGATCGTCAGCGGTCCGACGCCGCCGGGTACGGGGGTGATCGCCGAGGCGACCTCGCGCACCGAGGGGAAGTGCACGTCGCCTACGAGGGCGCTGCCGTTCTTCTCGAAGGCGGGCAGGCGCTCGGGCGACAGCAGGTCCTGCGCCTCCTCGGGTGTGTGGATGCGGTTCATGCCGACGTCCACCACCACGGCGCCCGGCTTCACGTAATCGGCGCGCACCAGCCCGGCGCAGCCCACCGCGGCGACCAGGATGTCGGCCTGCCGGCACACGCCCGGCAGGTCGGGGGTGCGCGAGTGCGCCACCGTCACGGTGGCGTCCGCGTGGAGCAGCAGCATCGCCATCGGCTTGCCGACGATGTCGCTGCGCCCCACCACCACCGCGCGCCTGCCCTTCACCTCGATCCCGCTGCGCCGCAGCAGCTCCATCACCCCCGCCGGCGTGCAGGCCACGAAGCGAGGCCGCTTCTGGACGAGCAGGCCCACGTTCGTCGGGTGGAAGCCGTCGGCGTCCTTCTCGGGGTCGATCAGGTCGAGCGCACGCAGGCTGTCGACCTGCTTCGGCAGCGGCAGCTGCACCAGGATGCCGTGGATCTCCGGCCGCGCGTTGTAGCCGCGCACGCTGGCGAGCACATCGTCCGTGCTGGCGGTCTTCCCGAGGCGCACGGTCTCGTGGTGGATCCCCAGCTCGTCGCAGGCCTTGGTCTTCGCGCGCACGTAGACCGCTGAGGCTGGATCGTCGCCGACCAGCAACACGCCGAGCCCGGGCCGCCCGCCGCGCGCGACGAGGTCCGCCACCACGGCCGCCTGCTCCTCGCGGATCGCCTTGGCGACCGCCGCGCCGTCCAGCAGCAGCGCGCTCACCGCGCCTTCTCCTTCTTCGGCTGGTAGCGGTTCAGGAAGCTCGTGTCGTACTTTCCCGCCTGGAAATCCCGGTCCTCCATGATCTTCCGGCATACCGGGATCGTGGTCTTGATGCCCTCCACGATCATGCCGTCGAGCAGCCGCCGCATGCGCGCGATCGACTCCTTGCGGTCCCGGCCGTAGGCCATCACCTTCGCCACCAGGCTGTCGTAGTAGGGCGAGATCGAGCAGCCGTCGTGCGCGAAGGTGTCGACGCGCACCCCTGGGCCGCCCGGCACGTGGAAGTAGCGGATGACACCGGGCGAGGGCGTGAACGTGTCGGGGTCCTCTGCGTTGATGCGGCATTCGATCGCGTGGCCGCGAATCACGACGTCGTCCTGCCTCACGGACAGGGCGTGACCGGCCGCCACCAGGATCTGCTCCTTCACCAGGTCGAAGCCGGTCACCAGCTCGGTGACGCCGTGCTCGACCTGGATCCGGGTGTTCATCTCCATGAAGTAGTAGCTGCCGTCCTGATCGAGCAGGAACTCGAGGGTGCCGGCGCTGGAGTAGTTGACGGCCCGCGCGGCATCGACAGCCGTGCGCCCCATGCGCCGGCGCAGCTTGTCGGTGATCGCCACCGAGGGCGCCTCCTCGAGCAGCTTCTGGTGTCGCCGCTGGATCGAGCACTCGCGCTCGCCGAGGTGGACGACGCCACCGCGGCCGTCCGCCATCACCTGGATCTCGATGTGGCGCGGCGCCTCGATGTAGCGCTCCATGTAGACGTCGGGCACGCCGAAGGCCGCCGCCGCCTCGGCCTGGGCGGCCCGGTAGGCGTTCGCCACGTCGGCGGCCTCGCGCACGATCCGCATGCCCCGGCCGCCGCCGCCGGCCGAGGCCTTCAGGATCACGGGGAAGCCGATCTCCTTGGCCGTGCGAACCGCGCGCTCCTCGTCCTCGAGGACGCCCGGAGAGCCGGGCAGCACCGGCACGCCGGCCCGGATCATCGCCTTCTTGGCCCGGCTCTTGTCGCCCATCAGCCGGATCGCCTGCGGCCCCGGGCCGATGAACTTGATGTTGCAGGCCTCGCAGATCTCGGCCATGTAGCCGGACTCGGAGAGGAAGCCGTAGCCGGGATGGATGGCATCGGCGCCGGTGATCTCGGCGGCGGAGATGATCGCCGGGATGTTGAGGTACGACTCGATGCTGCGGGGCGGGCCGATGCAGACGGCCTGGTCCGCGAAGCGCACGTGCAGGCTGTCGCGGTCGCCCTCGGAATAGACCGCGACGGTCTTGATTCCGAGCTCCTTGCAGGCCCAGATGACCCGGAGGGCGATCTCCCCCCGGTTCGCGATCAGGATCTTCTTGAACACGGCCGCCTGCGGCTTACTTCCCGGGCCGGACGCTGAAGAGCGGCTCCCCGTACTGGATGGGCTGGCCGTTGTCGGGGTGGATCGTGACGATCTCGCCGGTCACCTCCGCCTCGATCTCGTTCATCAGCTTCATCGCCTCGATGATGCACAGAACCTGGCCGACCTTGATCTTGTCGCCGACGTTGACGAAGGGAGGGGAGTTCGGATCGGGCGCCCGGTAGAAGGTGCCGACGATCGGGCTCTTGACCACGACCAGGCCGTCCTCGACCGGGGCGGCCGTTGCGGGGGCAGCCGGCTGACCCAGGGGAGCCGTCGCCCCGTTCGAGGGAGCCGTCGCCGACACGACGCCGGGGACGGCGGGTGGGGGGGGTACCGCGGGCGCGACCAGCGTCGTGACGGTTCCGTTCGCGCCGGCTTTTCGGATCCGGAGCTTGAGACCGTCCTCCTCCAGCTCGAACTCGGCGATCTGCCGTTCGTCGAGAATCTGCAGAAGGTCTTTGAGTTCTTTTAGATCCAAGGAGCCTCTGGATGAAATCCCCCCTTCCGAGGGGCATCAGAGTTTGGTGCGGGGGCCAAGCGTTGTCAATCCGGTGGGCTGGATTCCCAAGGGGGAAGTGATCCGCTCCGGACCGGGTCACCCTCCCGGCGGGCGCCTAGCCGGCGCCCCCCGGTCAGTCGGGCGAGGAGTCGACCGTCAGCCTCATGCGAACTCCTCACGGAGCCGATAGCCGGCGCTCTTCAGGGCGAAGCGGGCCCGGCCGGTCAACGCCCCGGGGGCCAGCGCCGCGAAGAGGAAATACTCCGACGTGATCCCCACGAGAAGCGCCGTCATTCGCTCGGTCACCACCGTCAGTTCCTGGAGGTCGCCGAGGCCGGTGTCGGTCGCCGCAGACACGCTAGCCCGCAGCAGCGTCGTGTACTCCGCCGCGACGGCCTCCAGGTTGGGGGAGGCCGTCACGATCAGCTTGTCGATCGGGATCCCGTCGGTCCCCATGATCATCAGCACCTGCGTCTCGGGGACGCGCGCGGCGATCCTCTGGAGCGCCTCCTGGAAGGACGCCATCTAGCCTCTCCTGAGCGCCGCGAGCAGCTTCTCGAGCTGCGCGATCGAGCGCTCGATCGCCTGGCGACGGACCGCGCGCGGGTCAGCCGTCGGGCCCACGGCCGCCCTGACCCTCTCCGTCTCCTGCCGGAGGCGCTCCTCGCGCTCGTCGAGCTCGCGCAGGCGCCCCCGCGCCCGCTCGTTGCCCGGCTCGCGGGCCAGGAGCTGCCGCAGGACGGCCGCGGCCTTGTCGGGCAGGCCCTGGTTGAAGTACAGCTCCGCCAGGGTGACCGACGCGATCTCCTCCTCGGCAATGACGGGCGCGGCCTGCACCTGAGCCTCGGAGGGCGGCGCGGGAGCCACGGGCGCGGGCGTCGCGACAGCCGCCTTCTGCGCCGGCACTTCGAAGGAGACTTCGGCCTCGGCCTCCGCCTCGGCTTCCACCTCGGCTTCCGGCTCGGGCTCCACGATCGCCGCAGGCTGGGGCTCGATCTCAGGCTCCAACTCCGGCTCCGGCGGCGCGGGCTCGGGTTCAGCCGGCTCGGGCGCTGCCTCGAACTCGACTTCCTGATCGACGGGCGCGGGCGCCGCTGGCGTGGCCGCGGCGTGCCGGAGCGCGTCGGGACTCGGAGCCTGCATGCCCAGCGGGAGCGTCGCCGGGATCTCCTCGAACTCGCCCGCCCGCTCCGGCGCCTGCTGGAACGGGAGCGTCCTCGGAGCCTCGCCCGCATCGGCGGATCGCTCGAGCTCCATCGGCGCGTCGACATCGACCAGCTTGATCGGCGGAGGCTCGGCTCCTTCGCCCGCCACGGGCGCCGCTGCCACGGGGGCGGGAGCCCCGGGGGGCGGTGTCTCGGGGACGACGCGCGTCGCAGCCGCCGCGTGGCTGGACTCGATCTCCATCGGCCCCTCGACTTCGACCAGCTTGATCGGGGGAGGCTCTGCCGCCGTTTCGATCGTCGGCGGCTCGGGAGCAGGCGCCGGCGGCGGCGTCACGGCCTTCATGCGGGCGACGGCGGCTGCCACGACCGACACCGACGACGCTGGCCCGGAAGGCGGTCGGCTCCGGCCGGGGTCGCTGGCCGGCGCCTGTCTCGGCGGGGCGGCCCCCAGCTTCTCCGGCGCGTCTGCGGGCGCCGGAGCCGCGCCGCCCAGCTTCTTCGTGACCTCGTCGAGCCGCGCCTGCGCCTGCTTGTCCCCGGGGGAGAGAGAGAGCGTCGTCTTGTACCGGGCCTGAGCTCCCGCGAAGTCGCCGAGACCCTCGAGGCACTCGCCCAGCAATCGGCTCGCGAGCAGGTTGTCGGGAGCCCCTTTCAACACGCTCTCGAACTCCGACTTCGCAGCCGCCAGGTCGCCCGTGTCGTAGAGGGCGCGACCGAGGGTCATGCGCGCCGAGGGATAGTTCGGGTGCTTCTCCAGACCGCTGCGGCAGACCCCGATCGCCTCCTCAAGCTCCCCGTCCTTGCGGAGCTCCTCGGCGAGCTGCGCGAAGAGCCGGGAACCGGGCTCCTTTTCGAGGCGACGCCTCAGATCTTCAACTCGCGGGGTGGCCACGTTTCAGGCTCCGCAGAAGACGCTGACGGCCCCGCCCTCGCTCGAGGGCGGGACCGTCGTCGTGGACGTTCGGTCGCGGGGGCTGCGCCTTACTGCACGACCACCGTGGACGTGCACGTGCCTGTCGCGCCGTTGTTGTCGACGACCGTGAGGGTCACAGTATACGTTCCAGCGGATCCGAACGAGTGGTTTACGTCGACCTTGCTCTCCCGGCCTCCGTCGGCGAAGTCCCACTCGTAGCGAACCACCTGCCCGCCGGTGTCGGCGTCGATGCCCACGCCCTGGAACAGGATCTGGAACCCGGGCGGGTACGATCCGCCCGTGCCGGGACCGATCGCCGGCTGGCGCGCGATGGTGCAGGTGGGCGCTGTGTTGGCGGGGTTCGGCGGGAAGAGCCGAGGCTCGGCCGGCACGATCTGGACGCGCACGGAGCGGAACACCGCGGCGTTCGCGTCGTCGCTGATCGGACGCGCCTGCACCAGCACCGAGGTCGGCGCCAGGATGTCCGTCCGCGCGGGAGCCGCCAGGAACACGGTCGCCACGCCGCTGGCGTTCGTCGCCGCCGTCGCGGCGGAGCCCGCCGCGATGTTCACGCCCGAGGTCGTGCGCAACTCGCCGATGGTGGCGACGGTGCCGCCCTCGTCCGTGATGCGGAACAGGATGCCGCGGCCCGCGACCGGCTTGCCGTCGGGGCCGCGCAGAGTCACGTTGATCTGCGACTCCGACTCGTTGTCCGCCACGACGAAGTCGGGAATCGCCTGCATCTGCAGGTCGAGCGCGAGCGCCGCCGGACCGACGTAGTCCGTGGGCACGCTCACCTTGTCGAGGCCGCAGCCCTGGAGCGCGAGCAGGAGGGCGAGGACGGGCGCCGCGCCCCTGCCGCGCCAGATGCCCTGTCGGAACGAGGTCTTCTTCATGACAGTCTCACCTCAGCTCGCGCTACCCGGCGATGTCGGCGAAGTCGATCTGTACGCGGGCCGTATCGCTGACTGCCTGGCCCGAGACGGTTCGGCCGTGGATCGTCACCTCGGCGAAGACGGTAACCACGATCGCCCCGCCGCCCCCCACGAGGTTCCGTAGCGGCGGATCGATCTTGGCCTGCCGCCGGACGATCTCCACGGTGAAGTCGGTTCCCCCGCTCGTCAGCGCGTTGATCGGCACGGCCAGCGGCCCGGAGATCCGGTACGGCACGTCGACGCCTTCCTGATTGCGACCGTCCGAGCGGAAGTAACGCACCTCGTAGCGCTCGAGGTCGACCGACATCGCCACCTGTGGCACCGTCACGTTCTGGTTCTTCGCCCGAACCGAGGCGTTCATGGTGACGAGGTCCGGCAGGATGGTTCCTTCGTCGGTCGCGACGTCCGAGTCGACGATGCTCGGGCTGAAGCTGTTGATCAGCAGCATCACAGACGCATTGCTATCGGTCACGTAGCCCGGGGCACAGCCCGAAAAGGCCAGCGCCAGACCGATCAGAAGGCTCGCCTTCTTCATCGACGTCCTCCAGAGAGACCGCATGTCCATTCTCCTCATCGCTCCCGCGCTAGCTCTTGATGATCCGCGGCGTGATGAAGAGCAGCAGCTCGTTGTTCGAGCTGGTCACGAACTTGTTCTTGAACAGGTAGCCCAGGATCGGGATCTTGCCGAGGAAAGGCGTCGAGTCCTGGCGGCTCTGCTCCTGGCTCTGGTAGATGCCGCCGATGACCGCCGTCGAGCCGTCCCGCACCAGCACGTTCGTCTTCGCGGACTGCGTGTTGATCGGGGGGATGCCGTTCACCAGGTTCGCGAAGTCGGGGTTGTTGTTCTCCACCTCGACGCTCAGCACCACCGTGCCGGCCTCGCTGATCTGCGGCGTCACCTTCAGCGTCAAGACAGCGTCCTTGAAGGTCACGGTGACGGTGTTGTTGGCCACCGTCTGGATCGGGATCTGGATGCCCTGCTTGATCTCCGCCGCCATGTTGTTCTGGGTGGTGACCTTCGGTGTCGAGAGCAAGCGGCCGCGGCCCTGCCGCTCGAGGGCCGTCAGCGCCGCGTCCAGATTGAAGTTGCCCAGGATGTTGCCCATCGACACGCCGATCGCCGAGTTGAAGCCGGAGGCGGGCATGTTGACGGCGTAGCCGCGGCCTGTGGTTCCGATGGCCTCGACGCCCTGGATCTGGGTGGGCGACAGGCCGCCGACGGCCGGCACGCCCTGCCCGTTCAGCACGATCGAGTTGGGGAAGATCTGGTTGGTGGTGTTCCCGTAGCGAGGCGACTGGACCTGGTTGAAGCCCCACTGGATGCCGAGGTCGCGCGTGAAGTTGCGGCTGGTGACCACGATCCGCGCCTCGATCTCGACCTGCGGCGTCGCGATGTCGAGCTCGCCGATGAGCGCCTTCGCCTTCTCTACGTACTGCGGCAGGTCGCGCATCAGCAGCGTGTTCGTGCGCGGGTCCACGTTGAGCTGCCCGCGCGCCGAGAGCGCCCCGGCCCTCTTGATGGTGTCCGAGAGGTCGGCCGCTTTCGCGTAGTACACCCGGCGCGTCCAGTCCGTCAGCTCGCCGGCGAGCGCCTTCTCCTCGGCCAGCTTGCGCCGGTCCGACTCCTCGCGCTGGAGGTCGGAGACGCGGGCGATGCGCAGGACGTTGTCCTCGATCGAGTAGCCGAGGCTGTTGATCTTCAGGATCAGGTCGAGCGCCTGGTCCCACGGGACTTCGGTCAGCTTGAGGGTGACCTTGCCGCTGATGCCGGGGTTGACCACCACGTTGAGGCCGCTGATGTCGGCGAAGAGCCTGAAGATGTCCTGCAGGTCGCCGTCCTTGAAGTCGAACGTGATCGGGTGTCCGGTCCAGCGCTTGACCTCCTCGCCGCCGGTTTCCGGGGCAGCGGCGGCCGCCGGGGCCTGCGGCACCACCACTGCGGGCACGGGTGCGATCGTGCGCGGAGCGGGTGCCGGCAGGCTGGCGTCGGCCAGCGGAGCTGTTTCCGGCTCGGGCTGGGGCTCGGGCTTGAGGGCCGCGAGCGGCGCCGGGGCCGGCGTGCGGCCCTCGCCGAACACGACCTTCAGCCCGTCGTTCGCCTCGACGATGCGGTAGGGCTTGCGCTCCGCCAGGTCGAGCACCAGGCGCGCGATCTTGGGCGTGCCCGCGCTGAACTGCGCGAGGCGCACGCTGCGCACCTGCTCCGACTGCACCTCGGCCCGGTAGGGAGCGCGGGCGCTGACGTCGCGCATGTCGATCACCAGCCGGTCGGGGTTGCCCAGGAAGAAGTCCTGGTACTGCAACGAGCCGTCGGCGCGGATCGTCAGCTCGAACTGGCCGGCGTCGGTCGACGGCGTGACGCCCAGGATCCGGGTCGCGCGCGGCCCGGCCGCGCGGCGCTTCGGCTCGGGCTCCGGGGCCACGGCGGGAGCCGCCGCCGGAGGTTCTGCCGGAGCCTCGGCCACCGGCGGCGTGGGCTCGAGCGGAGCCGCCACGGGCGCCTCGGCAGCTGATGCTGCGGCCGGGACTGCCGCCGCTGCGCGATCGCCCCGCTCGAAGACGAGATGGAGCGACTTGTCGCGCGAGTAGATCTGGTAAGGCACCAGGCTCGCCAGCCGCACCTCGATCCGCGCCAGGCTGCGCCCGTCGCCGCGGGCCATCTGCGTCACACGCAGCGACTCGACCTCGCGGCTGCCCACGTTGATCCGGGCCGGCACCGCGCTCGCGTCCACGCCCGGGACGTCGACGACCAGCGTGAGCGGGTCGGGGCTGTAATAGGTGTAGGCCAGGGCGCTGTTCATCTCGACGACGAGGCGAGTGGAACGCTCGCTCGCCTCCTGCCGGATGTCCGTGATCGCCGCCGACCCGTCCTGGGCGAGCGCAGGCGCGCCCGCTGCCGCCACCAGGGCAACCGCCAGTAGTACCCTAGCGAGCTTGGCTCTCATTGCCTCGCCTCCTCCGCATACAGACTCTTCTTGACGTCGCGCGACTTGACCGGGGACAGCGGGTCAGTCACTTCCTGTCTGAAGGTCACGCTGACTCCGTCCATGGCCGTGACCTGTCCGTCGTAAAGTCGCTGCCCCACGCGAGCGAAGTAGGACTTGCCGTCCGTCCCGAGCAGCAGCGCGATGTAGCCGGTCTTGTCCTTGACGATGCCCTTCAGAGCCAGCTCCTGGATCAGGAAGCCCTGCATGCCGGGGGGCCTGACCTTGGGGATCTCCGACGGGCCGACGTTCGAGAGCAGGCTCACGAAGGGATCGCGGCGCCCCGCGGGCAGGTACTGGTACCCGCCGGGCTGCACTTCCGTCTCCTTGAGCGCCTCCTCGCGGAGCTCCTGCTCGGTCTTGGGCGCCTCTTCGGCGGCGGGTGCGGCAGGGGGCTGGGCGGCCGGGGCCTGGGCCGAAAGCGGCGCCGCCGCCAGCGCCGCGACGAGAAGCAGTGCCTTCCCACGCATGTCAGCGCTCCTCACCGCCGGCCCGCCGGCTTGGCACCCGGCTTGGGCGCGGCCTCGGCACGGCCGGTGTAGACGTAGGTGGTCGCGACCAGCGTCGCGCGCATCGTCTTGGAGACGGTCGGTCGCGCTTCGTTGCGCACCGTCAGGGTCCCGGCGTTCACCAGGCGCGGCAGGCGGCCGACGCGGTCGAAGAAGAGGGCGAGGTTGTGGTAGTTGCCCTCGACCTCCACGTTGATCGGCCACTCCTGGTAGAAGTCCTTGTTGACGGTGTTGCCCGGGTTGAAGCGCTTGATCGTCAGGTTCGACTGCGCGGCCAGGTACTGCACCTTGCGCATCAGGTCCGCGGTCTGCTTCTCGTTCGGCAGCACCTGCTTCAGCTGCTCGAGCTTCGCCTCGCGGATCTGGACCTCGCGCTTGAACTCCTCGAGCTTGTTGGCGACGGCTTCGAGCCGGCGGATGTCGTCGCGCAGGTCGGCGAGCCGCTTGGCCTTGGTCGCCTCCTCCGCGTTCGCCGCTTCGTAGTAGCCGTAATAGAAGCCGACGCCGATCAGTATGGCCAGCACCAGGGAGACGCCGAGCTGTCCGGCCAGCGGGAGCTTGGTGAGGGGGTTTTCGGCAGCCATCTCGTTCCTCTTTCGCCTCTAGGACTTGCGCGGCGGAGGCGCCGGCCTGGAGGCTGCTGCCGCCGCGGCGGCCTCCTTCTCCTTCTGGGCGACCTCGGGATTCACGAAGTTCGCGGAGAGCTGGAAGGTGATGACGTTGTTGGCCTCCTGGCTGCTCACCAGGTTGACCGGCTGGGCGAACCAGCCGCTCTTCTCCAGGTTCTCGATGAACGAGGCGATCGCGGTCAGGCTGTTGCTCTTGCCCGTGAAGCGCACGACGTTGCCGGCCTGGTTGAGCTGCTCGAGCCAGACGAAGTCGGGTAGCGCCTTGGAGATCTCGTCCATCATGTGGACGGCGTCCGCCTGGCGCAGCTTCAGCGTGTCGATCAGCTTGATCTGCTCGTCGAGGAGCGCCTTCTTGCGCTCGAACTCCTCGACCTGCTTCTTGATGACCTGCAGCTCCTGCTGGCGCTTCTCGGCCACCTGGATCTGCTGGCCCAGCTCGGCGATCGCCGCCGACTTCATCCACCACAGGCCCGCGCACACCAGCAGCGCGCCCCCCGCGAACAGGCCCAGGAACAGATAGAGCTGCACGGCGCCGGGCGCTGCCGCGGACTTCTTCTTCTCGACCTTGCGCTCGGTCGCGAGGAGGTTGATGCGGATCATCGGTCGCCCACCCTTCGCACGGCCAGGCCGACGGCGATCGCGGCCTGGGGCCCGACCTCACCGATGAAGTCGGGATCGAAGTCCTTCGGGTTGTAAGTGATCGCGTTGAACGGATTCAGGATCTCGACGCTCGCCTCGAAGCGCTCGGCGAGCAGGTCGCGCAGGCCCTGCACCTTGGAGGTGCCGCCGGCCAGGTAGATCTGATCGATGCGGTCCTCTGAGGTGGTGGCCTTGAAGAAGTCGAAGGTCTTCTGGATCTCGAGCGCGATGTTCTCCGAGACGGCCTGCAGGATCGGGTAGAGGTTCTCGGGGGCGGCGCCGTCCACCGAGCCGCCGCGCTTCAGCTCCTCGGCCTGGTCGAACGACAGGCTCAGGTCCTTCTGGATCGCGTCGGTGTACTGGTTGCCGCCCACCGCGATGTCGCGGTTGAAGATCGAGCTGCCGCCCTTCAGGATGTTGATGTTCATGATGGAGGCGCCGACGTTGAGCAGCGCCACCACGCGGCCCGGGTCCATCCCGTAGTTGACCTCGTAGCAGTTCTGCAGGGCGAACACGTCCACGTCGACGATCTGGGGGGACTTGCCGGCCTGGCTGATCGCCGAGGTGTAGTCGCTGATCTTGTCCTTCTTCACCGCGACGAGCAGCACGTCCATGTTGCCGCCCTCGCCGCCGCCGTCGATCACCTCGTAGTCGATCGCGACGTCCTGGATGTCGAAGGGGATGTACTGCTCGGCCTCCCAGTGGATCGACTCGGCGAGCTCTTCCGGGCTCATCTGCGGGAGGCTGATCTTCTTGACGATCACGGCGTTGCCCGAGACGCTGGTGGCGACGTCGCCCGTCTTGATCTTCTGGCTGCTGAACAGGCGCTGGATCGCGTCGATCACCGCGCCCGAGTCCATGATCGCGCCGTCGACGATGGCCTCGGGCGGCAGCGGCTCCATGCCGATGTTCAGGAGCTGGTAGGTCTCGGAACCCGGCTTGCCGGTGACCTTGAGCTCGACGGCCTTGATGGCCGAGGAGCCCACGTCCACGCCGACCACCTGCCCCTTCTTCTTACCGAAACTGAACAATCCCACGGGTGCCCTCTCTGTTCACCTGCCGTCGAGTGCGAACGTCGTCGTTTCCCCTTTCGACCCGGCGGCGCGAGAACCCCGAAACGGAACCGTTAGTGGATACAGCAGTTACGTAACAGAGTTAAAGTGCTACGTGAAGCTAGCAAACGAGGAAAGGCGTGTCAACAATTATTTTAAGGGGTGTGACCTAAGTACTTACCGGCACAGGAAGGATCGCTCAGGACCCCCCCGCCGTCAAGCCCCCAAGATACGGGGCCTTCCCGATCCGCCTACGCCAAGGAGTGGTGTGAAAGGCCCGCTCGGGCGTTGCGCTGCCTTGGAGTGCCCTAGAGACGCACCTTGAGGTCCGGGGCCGTCCTGGCGTGGATGGTGTCGATGAAGCGAATCTGATGCGGCTCGGTGGTGAGCACCATGCAGTGCGTGCGGACGCCGTCGCCGAAGAAGCGGACTCCCTCGAGCAGGCTGCCCTCCGTCACGCCAGCCGCGGCGAAGATCACGTTCCTGCCCGGCGCCAGGTCCTCGGTGCGGTAGACCTTTGCGAGATCCGGGATCCCCATCTTCCTGAGGCGCTCGGCGTCGGCGGGCTTGGTCAGCACGAGCTTCGCCTGCATCTCGCCGTTCAGGCAGCGCATCGCCGCGGCCGTCAGCACGCCCTCGGGCGCGCCGCCGATGCCCATCACCGCGTGGACGCCGGTGCCGACGAGAGCGGCGGAGATGCCGGCCGAGAGGTCGCCGTCGCCGATCAGCCGGATGCGCGCGCCGGCCTTGCGGATCTCGGCGATCAGCTTCTCGTGCCGCGGCCGGTCGAGCACCATCACGGTCAGGTCGTGGACGTCGCGGTCGAGGGCCTTGGCGATCGCCTTCAGGTTGTCCTCGACGGGCGCGTCGATGTCGACCATGCCCTTCGACGACGGGCCGACCACGATCTTGTCCATGTAGATGTCGGGCGCGTTCAGCAGGCCGCCGTGCTCGGCGGCCGCTAACACCGCGATCGCGTTGGAAGCGCCCGTTGCGCACAGGTTGGTGCCCTCGAGCGGGTCGACGGCGATGTCGACCGCGCGGTGCCCGCTGCCCTTGCCCACCTTCTCGCCGATGAACAGCATCGGCGCCTCGTCCCGTTCGCCCTCGCCGATCACGATGGTGCCGTCGATGTCGACGGACTCGAGCTCCCTGCGCATCGCCTCGACGGCGACCTGGTCGGAAAACTTGCGGTCGCCCTGGCCCATGGTGCGGGCCGCGGCGATCGCGGCTTGCTCCACCACCCGGACGAACTCGAGCGGCAGGTCGTCGTGTGCCATTTCTGATCTCACCTCAATGGAAAACGCCGCGCCCCGCGGAAGCGGAGCTGGGACTGCGTGATCGATGGTCGGGGCGCCGGCGAAGCCTAGCCAATCCCGCGCGCGGACGCTAGCCGCGCTTGAAGGGCGGCAGGTCCACGCGGCGCGGCTTGTCCTGGCGGTAGCCGAGCGCGTAGTCGGCCTGCATCACCTTGTGGATCTCGCGCGTGCCCTCGTAGATCACCGCCGCCTTCGAGTTGCGGAAGAAGCGGCCCGCGGGATACTCGTCCGAATAGCCGTTGCCGCCGTGGATCTGCACGCAGTCGGAGGCGGCGCGCTCGCTCTTGACGGTTGCGAACCACTTGGCGAGCGAGGTCTCGCGGGTGTTGCGACGCCCCTCGTTCTTGAGCCAGCCGGCCCGCAGCCAGAGCAGGCGCGCGGCGTCGTAGTCCGACACCATCTCCGCGATCATCTCCTTCACCAGCTGGTGCTGCCCGATCGTGACGCCGAAGGCCTTGCGCTGGTTGGCGTAGCGGACCGAGGCGTCCAGGCAGGCGCGGATCAGGCCGGTGGCGCCCGACGCCACTGTGTAGCGGCCGTTCTCCAGCGCGAACATCGCGATCTTGAAGCCCTCCCCCTCGGCGCCCAGCCGGTTCTCCACCGGCACCTCGACGTCCTGCATCACGAAGCCGCCCGTGTTGCCCGCCAGGATCCCCCATTTCTCCTTCATCGGGTAGGAGCTGAATCCCTTGGCGCTGCGCTCGACCATGAAGGCCGAGAGGCCGGAGTGGTCGCGGTTCTTCTTCTTCTCGAGGTCGCTCCAGGCGATCACCAGGAAGTTGTCGGCCACGTCGGCCAGGCTGATCCAGTACTTCTCGCCGTTCAGGACGTAGCGATCGCCCTTGCGGATCGCGGTGGACTGGATCGCCACCGCGTCGGAGCCGGCGTCCGGCTCGGTCAGGCCGTAACCTGCGATCTTCTCGCCCTTCGCCTGCGGCATCAGGAAGCGGCGCTTCTGTTCGTCGTTGCCCCAGGCCAGCAGCGACATCGAGCACAGGCCCACGTGGACCGACATGATCACGCGCAGGTGGGTGTCGACGTACTCGAGCTCCTCGCAGGCGAGGCCCAGGCTGATGTAGTCGAAGCCGGCGCCGCCCCACTCCTCGGGGATGCAGATGCCGAGGATCTGGCGCTCGGCCATGTCCTTCAGGAAGGACCTCTCGAAGCGGTGCTCGCGGTCGAGGTCGTGGATCTTGGGGGCCACCGTCCGGGCGGCCCAGTCGCGGACCATCTTCTCGACGGCCTTGTGGTCGTCGGAGAGCTCGAAGTCGATCATGCCGTGCCTCTTCTGCCTTCTTCTCGATGAATGCGCCGAGGGCGCCCGTTCCCGGGGCCGGCGCGGACAACGGGCGGCTAGGCGCCGCCCTCACTCTCGGACGGATCGCTCTCGCCGTTCTCGGGTAACGGCTCGCCCTGCGCCAGCAGGCGCCGGGCCGCCTCCGCGTCCGCTGCGCGCACCATCACGCGCACGTTGGCGAAGGCGCGCACGTCGGGCAGCGGCTCCTGCCGGAAGCTCTGGTCGAGGACACTGGCCTCGAGCCCTCCCGAGCGCAGCCTCAGCGCGATCAGCTCGGCCTCGAACAGCTCCCGCGTCTCGGCGACCGCGATCCACTCCCCGCTCAACGGTCCTTCCACGCCGGCTTGCGCTTCTCGATGATCGCGCGCAGGCCCTCCGAGGCGTCCTCGCTCGCCATCAGCGAGTTCAGGTAGACGTCCTCGGCATGCCGCATCGCCTCGCGCACGGGCAGGTCGAGGGCCCCGTCGATCGCGCGCCGCGTGAACTGCAGCACCGCGGCGCTCTGCTCCTTGAAGCGCTGGACTAGCGCGGCGGTCTCGGCCTCGAAGCGCTCGTCCGGCACCGCGCGCGTGATCAGCCCCAGCCGCTCGGCCTCGGCCGCAGAGATGCTGGCGCCGCCCAGCAGCATCTCGAAGGCCCGCTTGCGGCCGACGAAGCGCGGCAGCAGCACGGCCGCGGCGGTGTTGAAGACGCCGCCCTTGATCTCGGGGTGCCCGAACTTGGCCGAGGCCGAGGCGAGGCACATGTCGCAGGCGGCTGCCAGCACGCAGCCGGCCCCGAGCGCCGGCCCCGTCACCAGCGAGAGCGTCGGCTTGTCCACCTTCGAGAGGTTCTCGAACACGCGGCGCAGGCCCTCGAGCATCACGTAGCCGCGGTCGCCCAGGTGGTCGTTCAGCTCGAGGCCGGCCGAGAAGTACTTGCCGGCGGCCTGGAGCACCACCAGCTTCACCTCGCGGCGGTACTCGAGCGAGTCGAAGGCCCGGTTGAGGTCCTCGAGCGCGTCGATCGAGAGCACGTTCGCCGGCGGCCGGTTGAGGGTGATGCGCACGACCCCGTCGGCCTCCTCGAGCGTCAGGTGCTGCGGCTTGAACTCGCTGGGCGGCGCGTACTCGTCGACGTCCTGAGTGCTCTCGATCTCGTCCGCCATCGCCGTCTCCTCCCGGCCCGCGTCAGGCCAGCTCGAACGCCGCGGCCAGCCCCATGCCCCCGCTCACGCAGAGGCTGGCGAGGCCGAGCCGCGCGCCCCGCCGCCGCATCTCGTGCAGCAGCGTGACCACGATGCGCGCGCCGGTCGCCCCGATCGGATGCCCCAGGGCGATCGCGCCGCCGTTCACGTTCAGTCTGTCATGGTCGAAGCCCAGCTCGCGATCGCAGGCGAGCACCTGGGCGGCAAAGGCCTCGTTGACCTCCAGCAGCTCGAAGTCCGAGAGCGCGCGTCCCAGGCGCGCGAGCAGGGTCCGGACCGCGGGCACGACGCCCAGGCCCATCTCGCGCGGGTCGACCCCCGCGGAGGCGACACCCAGGACGCGGGCGAGCGGCTTGACGCCCAGCTCCCGCGCCCGCCGCTCGTCGAGGAGCACGAAGGCCGCGGCTCCGTCGGTGATGCCGGACGAGTTGCCGGGCGTCACGCTGCCGCCGGGCCTGAACGCCGGCTTCAGCTTCGCGAGCCCCTCGAGCGTCGAGTCCGCCCTCGGGTGCTCGTCGCGCGCCACCTGCACCGGCCCCTTGCGCCCGGGCACGCTGACGCTGAAGGTCTCGTGGCCGAAGCGCTCCTGCGACAGCGCCCGCGCGGCCTTCTGCTGGCTCGCGAGCGCGAAGCCGTCCTGCTCCCCGCGCGAGATGGCGTAGCGGTCGGCCAGCCGCTCGGCCGTCTCGCCCATCCGCATGCCGGCGAGCGGGCAGTCGAAGCCGTCCTGGTACATGGCGTCGACGAGCGGCTGCTCCCCCATCCGGTAGCCCCAGCGCGCCTCGGGCAGCAGGTAGGGAACGCGGCTCATCGACTCGGCGCCGCCCGCGAGCACCACGCGCGCGTCGCCGTCGCGGATCTGCCGGAAGCCGAGGTCGAGCGCCTTCAGGCTGCTGCCGCAAGCCATGTTGACCGTGTAGGCCGGCACCTCCTGCGGCACCCCTGCGCGCACGGACACCTGGCGGCCCACGTTCGGCCCGCCGCCAGCCTGGCGCGCACAACCGAAGATGGCCTCGTCGACGGCCGCGGGCTCGACGCCGGCCCGGCGCAGGGCCTCGGTGGCGGTGGCCGCGCCCAGGTCGGCGGCGGAGAGCGGCGCGAGGCCGCCGCCGAAGCGTCCGATCGGCGTGCGCACGGCGCCGGCGACGAACACGGCGCTCATCGGCGGTAGGCAGGCCGGCTCATCCCTCGGCCGGCACCGCGCGTAGGCGCACGGCGGTCCCGCGCTGCGCCCCCAGCCGGCGCGCGGCGTTGCCGAGGTTGATCGCGATCTCGAGGCGTCCCGAGGAGCCCAGCAGCCCGCAGCCCTCGCCCTCGGGCAGGTCGGCGTAGGTGCGCACCAGCGGCAGCACGACGCCCCCGACCATCACCACCAGCTGGGTCGGGTCCGCGTCGACGCTGGCGAGGATGCCGTCGAGATCGGAGCGCGTCATGCTCGTGGTGAGGTTGCCGAAGCGGTCCACGTGGATGACCGTCGCCTCCCACTCCCGTTCGGCGAGCCGGCGGATCGAGGCCTCCGGCAGCAGCACGGGATCGGCGACGGGGGGGCCGACGCTCTCGAGGGCCAGGCCTGCCGCGAGCTGGCCCGCGATCGGCGCGAACACGTCGCGGCCGTGGAACACCGGCGACACCTCGTGGCGGAACAGCCCCGCGTTCGTCAGCGCGTGGACGCGGGCGCCCGCGTGCTCCGCCAGCACGTGGGTGAACAGGCCGTTGTCCGGGCCCACGAAGAAGTAGCCACCGGCCTCGAGCGCGATCCCGCGACGCTGCGAGCCGACGCCCGGGTCGACCACCGCCAGGAACACCGTGCCCGCCGGGAACGCGCGGTGCGCGGCGAGCAGCGCATAGGCGCCGGTCTGGACGTCGTGCGGCGGCAGGTCGTGGGCGATGTCGACGACGGTCGCCTCCCGGCACGCCGACAGCACCGCTCCCTTGACGGCCCCCGCGTAGTGGTCCTGGCTCCCGAAATCCGTGAGGAGCGCCACGATTGGCCGCATGTTGGGCGGGGATTGTATCCCGAGGGGCCGTAGAATCGACGGCGTGCAGCGCATCTACCTCGACCACAACGCGACGACGCCCCTCGACGTGCGAGTGGTCGAAGCCATGCTGCCGGTGCTGCGCGAGGATTTCGGCAACCCCTCGAGCATCCACTGGTTCGGCCAGCAGGCCCGCGCCCGCCTCGACGACGCGCGGGCGAGCGTCGCGCGCCTGCTCGGCGCCTCGCCGCAGGAGATCGTGTTCACGAGCAGCGGCACCGAGGCCGACAACATGGCGCTGCGTGGAGCGGCCGCGATGGCGCGCACGCCGCGCCGCGAGATCGTGGTCTCCGGGATCGAGCACCACGCGGTGCTGAACACGGCGAAGGCGCTGCGCGACGAGGGCGTCGCGCTCGAGATCGTGCGGGCAGGCGAGGACGGCCGCGTCGATCTCGACGCGCTGCGCGCGGCAGTCGGCCCCGGCACCGCCCTGGTGGCCGTGATGCTGGCGAACAACGAGACCGGCGTCGTGCAGCCGATCGAGGACGTCGTGGCGCTGGCCCACCAGCACGGCGCTCTCGTGCACTGCGACGCCGTTCAGGCGGCGGGCAAGCTCGCGCTCGAGCTGCGCGCCCTCGGCGTCGACACCGCCGCCGTCTCGGCCCACAAGCTGTGCGGCCCGAAGGGCGTGGGCGCGCTCTACGTCAGGCGCGGCACTCGGCTGGCACCGCTGTTGCGCGGCGGGGCACAGGAGAAGAACCGCCGCTCGGGCACGGAGAACGTGGCGGGGATCGTCGGCTTCGGCAAGGCCGCCGAGCTCGCGCTCGCGGAGCGCGAGTCGAATGGCGCGCGGCTCGGCGCGCTGCGCGACCGCCTCGAGCGCGGCCTGCTGGAGATCCCTGGCGCCGCCGTCAACGGCGGCGGGCCGCGGGTGCCGAACACCTGCAACATCTCCTTCGAGGGCATCGAGGCCGAGAGCCTGCTGATGGCGCTCGACCTCGCGGGCCTCGCCGTCTCCACGGGCGCCGCCTGCGCCGCGGGCGCCGTCGAGCCCTCGCACGTGCTGCGCGCGATGGGGCTGCCGCCCGAGCGCGTGCAGGCGTCGCTGCGGCTCTCGCTGGGTCCCTCGACCCGTGACGACGAGGTCGAGCAGGCGGCGCGCCTGGTGGCGAAGGCGGTGGCCCAGCAGAGGGCGCGGCGCGGCGCGCCGGCCGCCCGCTGAGGGTCTGCCGAGCTAGCGGACGGCGGCGGCCGTCTGCTCGGCCGCGTGGTACGAGCTGCGCACGAGCGGGCCCGACTCGACGTGCGCGTAGCCCAGCCCCAGCGCGAACTCCCTGAGGCGGGCGAACTCTTCGGGCGCGTAGTAGCGCACCAGGGGCAGGTGTTGCGGGCTCGGCCGCAGGTACTGCCCGAGCGTCAGGATGTCCGTGCCGGGCTCGCGGATCGCCCGCAGCGTCTCCTCGATCTCGGCCCACTCCTCGCCGAGGCCGAGCATGATCCCGCTCTTGGTCGCGAGCCCCGCCTGCTTCGCGCGCGCCAGCAGCTCGAGCGAGCGCGAGAAGCGCGCGCCCGGGCGCACGCTGCGGTACAGGCGCGGAACGGTCTCCGTATTGTGGTTCAGGATGTCCGGCCGGGCCGCGATCACCGTCCGTAGCGCGGCAGCGTCGCCCTTGAAGTCGGGGATCAGCACCTCGACGCTGCAGCCCGGCACCCGCTCGCGGATCGCGCGGATCACCTCCGCGAAGACGGTAGCGCCCCCGTCGGGCTGGTCGTCGCGATTGACCGAGGTGATCACCGCGTGGCGCAGGCCCATGCGCGCCACCGCCTCGGCCACTCGCGCGGGCTCGTCCGGGTCGGGCGGCCGGCCCGGCAGCCCTGTCTTCACCGCGCAGAACCCGCAGGCGCGCGTGCAGACGTCGCCGAGGATCATGAAGGTGGCCGTGCCGGCGTCCCAGCACTCGCCGAGGTTCGGGCAGTGGGCCTCCTCGCAGACGGTGTTGAGGCCCAGGCCGCGCATCAGGCCGAAGAGCCTTTCGTAGCGCTCCCCCTGTGGGGCCCGGGCGCGGATCCAGGGGGGGCGGGGCGGCACGGCGATGGGAGCGCTCACGCGCTACTCGTCTTCCTCTTCCTCTTCGTCCTCGTCGTCGTCGCCGTAGTCGTCGTCGTAGTCGTAATCGTCCGCTTCCTCGTCCTCGTCGGCGTCCTCTTCGTCCTCGTCGTCCCAGTCGTCGTCGTCGTCGTCGTCCTCGTCCTCGTCCTCGTCATCCTCGTCTTCGTCGGCGGCGAACTCGTCCTCTTCGTCCTCGTCGTCGTCGTCGAGGTCGTCCTCGTCCTCGAAGTCGTCGTACTCGTCCTCGGCGAGGTCGTCCTCGTCTTCGTCGCCGTAGAGCCAGAGGATGTCGTCGTTCTTCACGAGGGTCTCCTCCCTTCCCCTCCCCGGGATGCTCGAAGGCCGGTCGGCTTCGGGGCCCACGCCGACGGACACCAAAACGATAAGCGGAGTCGAGGCATTTCGTGAAGGGCCGAAGGCCTACCTCCGGTTTGTATTATGCTTCCGGCACGGCGGAGATGGACGAATGATCATCGTCTGCGCGAGCTGCCAGGCGAGGTACAAGTTCGACGAGAGCAAGCTGGGCCAGCGGCCCCGGGCCCGCACGAAGTGCGCCAAGTGCGGCAGCGCGATCGACATCGAAAACCCCCTGTTCGGCGCGATGACGCTGCCCCCCTCGCCCGAGGCCGCGGCCGCTCCGGGCGAGACCCCGACGGCGCCTGCCGCCGAAGAGACGACGCGCAAGACGAAGACGATCTCGGGCGGCGTGCAGGGCGTCGCCACGAGCCGCGACCTGTTCGCGAACGCCAACCTGGAGCTCGGCGAGGGCAAGCGCTACTCGCTGGCCGTGCTGCAGGGCCCGGCCACCGGGCAGATCTTCCCGATCTCGAAGCCGCGCGTGGTGATCGGCCGCGCCGGCGGCGGCGGCGACGTCCAGATCGACGACGCCGAAGCCTCGCGGCAGCATGCCGCGGTCGAGATCCTCGGCGACCACGCGATCGTGCGCGACCTCGGCTCCACCAACGGCACCTTCGTGGACTCGCTGCGCATCCAGCAGGAGGTGCTGCAGAACCAGGGCGAGTTTCGCATCGGCAGCCACGTCCTGATGTTCATCGTCACCGAGGTGGAGTAGGCCGATCGAGCCGCTGGGCGACGTCGACCCCGAGGCCTTCCGGGCCGAGGCACGGCGCCTGATCGACTGGATCGCGGAGTACCTGGCGCGGCCCGAGCGCTTCCCGGTGCTCGCCCGCAGCCGTCCCGGCGAGTTGCGCGCCTCGCTGCCGGCCTCGCCGCCCGAGGCGCCCGAGCCCCTCGCGCAGGTGGTCGACGACGCGCTCGCCCGCGTCGTGCCGCACTTGACGCACTGGAACCACCCGGGCTTCTTCGCCTACTTCGCGAACTCGTCGACCGCGCCAGCCATCCTCGGCGAGCTGCTCGCCGCGACTTTCAACGTCAACGCGATGCTGTGGCGGACGGGGCCGGCGGCCACCGAGCTCGAGCTGGTGGTGGTCGACTGGCTGCGCCAGTTGCTGGGCCTGCCGCCGGACAGCTTCGGCGTGATCCAGGACACCGCCTCGGCCTCGACGCTGGTGGCGCTCGTCGCCGCGCGCGAGGCGGTGCCGGGCCTCGAGGCCCGCCGCCGCGGCCTCGTCGGCCAGGCACGGCTGCGCATGTACGCCTCCGAGCAGGCGCACTCGTCGGTGGAGAAGGCCGGCATCGTGATGGGCATCGGCCAGGAGGGCCTGCGCAGGGTCCCCGTCGACGACGCCTTCCGGATGCGGCCCGAAACGCTGGCCGCGGCCGTGGCGGAGGATCGCGCCGCCGGGCTCACGCCCTTCGCCGTCACCGCGACCGTGGGCACCACCTCCACCACCAGCGTCGACCCGGTCCCCGAGATCGCGGCGCTCTGCGAGCGCGAGGGCCTCTGGCTGCACGTCGACGCCGCCTACGGGGGCGCGATGGCGCTGCTTCCCGAGGCGCGCGCGCTGCTCGCGGGCTGCGAGCGCGCCGACTCGCTGGTGATGAACCCGCACAAGTGGCTGCTGGTGCCGCTCGACCTGTCGGTGCTCTACACGCGCCGGCGCGAGGTGGTGCGGCGCGCGTTCAGCCTGGTGCCGGACTACCTGAAGACGCCCGAGGACGAGGGCGCGCCGAACCTGATGGACTACGGCGTCAGCCTGGGCCGCCGCTTTCGCGCGCTGAAGCTGTGGATGGTGCTGCGGGCCTTCGGGCGCCAGGGCCTCGAGGCGCGCATCCGCGAGCACGTGCGGCTGGCCCGCCTGTTCCGCTCCTGGCTCGAGGCCGACGGCGGCTTCGAGATCTGCGCACCCACGCCGATGTCGGTCGTCTGCTTCCGCGCGCGCCTGCCGGGCCTCCCGCCGGCCGAGGCCGATCGCGCCAACGAGGCCGCGATGGACGCGGTCAACGCCGGCGGCGAGGTCTTCGTCTCGGGCACCCGGCTGCTCGGGCGCTTCGTGCTCCGCCTCGCGATCGGCAACGTGCGCAGCGAGGAGCGCCACGTGCGCCGCGCCTTCGAGCTGCTGCGCGAGGCCGTCGCGGCGACAGCCGCTGCCGCCGCCGGTCGCGGCCCGATCGCGGAAGTTGAGCGATGAGGCCCCTGCCGTTCCGGTCGCGGCGGTAGCGCGAAGCCAGCCCGCGGCCTCGCGAGCTCAGCCGCGCAGCGCGACCGCCAGCGTGTGCGCCAGCTCCGGGTAGTGGGTCAGGTAGTCGCCGTAGCTGCGCCGGACCACCTCGTGCGCCTCCCCGCGGCCGTACACGTGCGTGATCTCGACCACGCGGCGCGCGCCGGGCAGCTGCTTGTAGGTGAGGAAGTAGTGCTGCAGGCGCTCGATCAGCGAGGGCGCCACCTGGGAGACGTCCGTGATGCCGCCGTACACGGCGTCGCCCTCGAGCACCGCCAGGATCTTGTCGTCCGCCTCGTTGCCGTCGAGCATGCGCAGCCCGCCGATCGGGATCGCGCGCACCAGGATGTTGCCGTGCGAGACGACCTTCTCGGTCAGGATGCAGACGTCCATCGGGTCGCCGTCGCCGACGATGCCGCCGCGGCCGGCGCGCTCCGCGCAGAAGGCGCCGATCTTCTCGGCGCACAGCGTCTGCGGGATGAAGCCGTACAGGCTCGGGCAGACGTTCGAGTACATCTGCGGGCGGTCGACGCACAGGATGCCGGTGCGCTTGTCGAGCTCGTACTTGATGGTGTCGGTGGGCACGATCTCGACGAACGCCGTCACGATCGCGGGGGCCTGCTCACCGATCGACACCCCGTGCCAGGGATGCGAGCGGAACAGCAGGTCGAGCTCGCGCCAGGTCGTGCTGCCTTCTCGCATCGGTCGCTATACTAGCCCTCTCCATGCGCGTGGTCGCCGCGATGTCGGGAGGCGTCGACTCGTCGGTCGCCGCCGCGCTGCTGAAGGCGGCGGGCCACGAGGTGGTCGGCCTGTCGATGCAGCTCCACGACCAGACCGAGGGCGCCGGGGCCTCGTTCGGGCGCTGCTGCGCGCTCGACGACCTGCACGACGCGCGGCAGGTGGCGGGCCGGCTGGGCATCCCCCACTACGTCGTCAACCTCGAGCGCTCCTTCGAGCAGGGCGTGATCCGGCCGTTCGTCGACGAGTACCTCGCCGGGCGCACGCCGCTGCCCTGCGCGCACTGCAACACCGAGGTCAAGTTCGAGTCGCTGCTCGAGCGCACGCGTGCGCTCGGCATCGAGCACGTGGCCACGGGCCATTACGCGCGCAAGGGCGCGGACCCGGCGAGCGGGCGGCTGCGGCTGCTGAAGGGCAGGGATCCCGACAAGGACCAGTCGTACTTCCTGTTCGGCCTGACGCAGGAGCAGCTCGGCGCGGCGCTCTTCCCCGTCGGCGAGCTCGACAAGGCCTCCGTCAGGCGCCTGGCCGCCGAGCACGGCCTGCCGACGGCCGACAAGCCGGAGAGCCAGGAGATCTGCTTCGTGCCCGACGGCGACTACGCCGCATTCGTCGAGCGCCACGCGCCCCCGCGGGATCGCTCGGGTCCGCTCGTCGACTCGAGCGGACGCGAGCTCGGCCGCCACGCGGGAGTCCATCGCTTCACGGTCGGCCAGCGGCGGGGCCTTGGCCTCACCTCGCCGCAGCCGCTCTACGTGCTGCGCGTCCTGCCCGAGGCGCGGGCCGTGGTCGTGGGCGGCGAGCATGAGCTGCTCTCCGACTCGCTGATGGCCGAGCGGGTCAACTGGCTCTCGATCGAGCCGCCCGCGGCTCCGATCCGCGCCGGTGTCCGCATTCGCTACCGCGCCCGCGAGGCCCCGGCTCTCGTCGAGCCCCTGCCCGGCGGCCGCGTGCGCGTGCGCTTCGACGAGCCGCAGCGCGCCATCGCGCCGGGCCAGGCCGCCGTCTTCTACGACGGCGAGATCTGCCTCGGGGGCGGCTGGATCGCCAGCCCGGAATGAGCGGCCCGGCGCCCGGCCGGCTCTCGTTTCCCGACGCCATCGAGGTCGTCGACTCCCACACCGAGGGCGAGCCCACGCGGGTCGTCGTCGCGGGCTGGCCGCAGCCGGCGGGCTCGACTCTCGCGGAGCGTCGAGACACGATGCGCCGCGACCAGGATCACCTGCGCCGGGCCGTCGTGCTCGAGCCGCGCGGCCACGACGCGGTCGTCGGCGCCCTGCTGACGCCGCCAGTCTCCGAAGGCGCGGTCGCGGGTGTCGTCTTCTTCAACAACGAGGGCTACCTCGGCATGTGCGGCCATGGTCTGATCGGGGTGGCACGCACGCTCGAGCATCTCGGCCGGCTGGCGTCGGGTACGGCGCGCCTCGACACGCCGGTGGGCCCCGTCGAGGCGACGCTCGAAGCGGGCGGCGCCGTCCGCATCCGCAACGTGCCCGCCGAGCTCCACGCCCGCGACGTCGCGGTCGAGGTGCCGGGCCTGGGCCGCGTGGTCGGCGACGTCGCCTGGGGCGGCAACTGGTTCTTCCTGAGCGAGCTGCCTGGCGAGCCGCTGACGCTCGCCAACACGGGGCCGCTGCTGCGCGCCACCCTGGCGATCAAGGATGCGCTGGAGCGCGACGGCGTGCGCGGCCGCGACGGCGCGCTCGTCGACCACGTCGAGATCTTCGGCCCGCCTCGCTCGCCCGCGGCCGACAGCCGCAACTTCGTGCTGTGTCCCGGCGGGGCCTACGACCGCTCGCCCTGCGGCACCGGCACCTCGGCGAAGCTCGCCGCGCTCCACGCTCGCGGCAGGCTGGAGCCGGGCCGCGTCTGGCGCCAGGAGAGCGTCGCCGGCGGGCTCTTCGAGGCGTGGCTGGCGCCGCACGAGGGCGTGCTCACGCCGCACGTCCGCGGGCGGGCCTTCGTGACCTCGCGCGCGACGCTGAGCTTCGACCCCGAGGATCCCTTCCGCGCCGGCATCGGAGACGCGTGAGCCCGCGTCCGGACGCGCTGGTCGTCGGCGCCGGCATCGTCGGCGCCGCGTGCGCCGACGCGCTCGCCCGCGCGGGCCTGCGCGTCCAGCTGATCGAGGCGTCGTTCGCGGGCGGCGGCGCCACCGCGGCCGGCATGGGTCACCTGGTGGTGATGGACGACACGCCCGCCCAGCTCGCGCTCACCGCCCGCTCGGTCCGCCTGTGGACGGAGCGCGCGGACGAGCTGCCCGCCGACTGCGAGCTCGATCCCTGCGGCACGCTCTGGGTCGCGAGCGACGGCGAGGGGCTGGCCCACGTCGCACGCAAGGCGGCCCTCTACGCCGCGAACGGGATCGCCTGCGAGACGCTCGACGCCACGGCGCTGGCGGAGGCGGAGCCCGAGTTGCGACCGGGCCTGGCCGGCGGCCTGCTGGTGCCGGGCGACCGGGTGCTGTACCCGACGAACGCCGCGCGCCACCTGATCGAGTCGGCGCGCCGTCGCGGCGCCCTGCTGCGCGAGGGCTCGATCGTGCGTCGCGTCGGACCGCGCGAGGCCACGCTGTCGACGGGCGAGAAGCTCGAAGCCGGCTTCGTGGTGAACGCCGCGGGCGCCCGGGCGCCACAGATCACGCCGGGGCTGCCGGTCGCGCCCCGACGTGGTCACCTCCTGATCACGGAGCGCGCGCCCGGCTTCGCGCGCCACCAGCTCGTCGAGCTCGGCTACCTGAGGAGCGCGCACGAGCTGTCGGCCGAGTCCGTCGCCTTCAACGTGCAGCCGCGCGCGACCGGCCAGCTGCTGGTGGGCTCGTCGCGCGAGTTCGTCGGCTTCGACGACGCGATCGACCGCCGCCTGCTCGCGCGCATGCTGAGGCGCGCCTGCGAGTACCTGCCGCGACTGGGCGGCCTGCAGGCCGTGCGCGCCTGGCTCGGCTTCCGCCCGGCGACACCCGACAAGCTGCCGCTCGTGGGCGCCTGGCAGGACGGGCTCTACGTCGCCGCGGGCCACGAGGGCCTCGGCATCACGACCGCGCTCGCCACTGCCGAGCTGCTCGCGGACCTCGCGCTCGGCCGGCGGCCGTCGCTCGACCCCGCGCCCTTCGACCCGCGGCGCCCGATGCCGGAGGCGGCGCATGCCTGAGCGGGTGCGCGTGCGCATCGACGGCCGCGAGGTCGAGGTCGCCGCGGGCACCACGGTCGCCGCGGCGCTCTGGAACGCGGGCTGCGTGGCGACGCGAACGTCCGTATCGGGCGCCGCCCGCGGCGTGCTGTGCGCGATGGGGATCTGCTTCGAGTGCCGCGTCAGCCTCGACGGGGCGCCCGCACGCCGCGCCTGCCTCGAGCCCTGCCGGCCCGGTATGGAGATCCGCACGCGTGGCTGACGAGCGAGTCGACGTCGCGGTCGTGGGAGGCGGCCCGGCCGGCGTCGCGGCCGCGGCCAGCGCGGCCGAGGCAGGCCTCTGCGTCCTGCTCCTCGACGAAGGGCCCGCGCCCGGTGGGCAGATCTGGCGCCAGGGCGCGAGCCCGGCTCCCGTCGCCGCGGCCCGTCCCTGGATCGAGCGCCTGCGTCGCTCGGGCGCGCGGCACCTCGGCGGCGCCTGCGTCGTCGACGCGCCGGCGCCCGACACGCTGCTGGCCGAGGTCGCGGGCCGCCCGCTCGAGATCCGCTGTGGCCGTCTGATCCTCGCGACGGGCGCCCGCGAGCTGTTCCTGCCCTTCCCGGGCTGGACGCTGCCCGGCGTGCTGGGCGTCGGAGCGGCCCAGGCGCTGCTCGAGTCGGGGGCGAGCTTCCGCGGCCAGCGCGTCGTCATCGCGGGCTCGGGCCCGCTGCTGCTGCCGGTGGCGGCGTCGCTGTCGCGCGCGGGCGCGCGAATGGCGGTCGTGGCGGAGCAGGCCCCGGCCGGCCGCGTCGCGCGCTTCGCCCTCGCGCTGCTCGCGCGCCCCTCGAAGCTCCTCGAAGGCGCTCGCTATCGGGCCGCCTTCGCGCTGACGCCCTACCGCTTCGGCGCCTGGCCGCGCGCCGCGTTCGGCGACGAGCGCGTGCGCGAGGTGGAGCTCGACGACGGCCGACGTCGATGGCGCGTGCCGTGCGACGCGCTGGCCGCGTCCTTCGGCCTGGTGCCGAACCTCGAGCTTGCGCGCCTGCTCGGCTGCGCGACGACGGCGGCCGGCGTGGCGGTGGACGGCGAGCAGCGCACGAACGTGACGGGCGTGCTGTGCGCCGGAGAGCCGACCGGCATCGGCGGCGCCGGCAAGGCGCTCGTCGAGGGCGCGATCGCGGGGCTCGCGGCCGCGGAACGCGCGATTCCGAAGGCGCTGCGGCGCCGGCTGCGCCGCGAGCGCCAGTTCGCCGTCGGGCTTGCCGAGGCCTTCGCCCCCCGCGCGGAGCTGCGCTCGCTCGCGCGCCCCGACACGGTCGTCTGCCGCTGCGAAGACGTGACTCACGGCCGCATCGACCCCGGCTGGTCGCCGCGCCAGGCCAAGCTCTACACGCGCGCGGGCATGGGCCCGTGCCAGGGCCGCGTCTGCGGCGCCGCCCTCGAGCACCTCTACGGCTGGCCCCCGCCCGTGGTCCGCCCCCCGCTCAAGCCGGTGGCCCTCGAGATCCTGGCCGCCGGCCCCTCGCGCGATACACTCACGACCCCATGAAGTGGCAAGGCGTCTTCCCGGCGATCACCACACCGTTCCGCGAGGACCTGTCGGTCGATCACGACTTCCTGCGACGGCACGTCGACACCCTGGTCTCGGCCGGCTGCGGCGGCGTCGTCGCGCTGGGCTCGCTCGGCGAGGCGGGCGCCCTCGCGTTCGAAGAAAAGCGCGCGGTGCTCGACAGCTGCCGCCAGGCGATCGCCGGCCGCGTGCCGCTCGTCGCGGGCATCGGCGCCACCGGCACGGCCGAGGCCGTGGCCCTGGCGCGGCTCGGCCAGGCGTCCGGCTGCCAGGGGCTGATGGTGCTGCCGCCCTGGGTCTACAAGGGCGACTGGCGCGAGAGCGAGGCGCACTTCCAGGCGGTGATCGGAGCCACGCCGCTCTCGTGCATGCTCTACAACAACCCGATCGCGTACGGCACGGACGTGCTGCCCGAGCAGATCCAGGCGCTGGCGGCGGCGCTGCCGAACCTGCACGCGGTCAAGGAATCCGCCGCCGACATCCGCCGCGTGACGGCGATCCGCTCGCTGCTCGGAAACCGGCTCGAGGTCTTCGTCGGCGTCGACGACCTGATCGTCGAGGGCATCCTGGCCGGGGCTTCCGGCTGGATCGCCGGCCTGGTCAACGCGCTGCCGAAGGAATCGGTGCGGCTCTTCGAGCTCGCGCGCGCCGGACGGCTGGCGGAAGCGGGCGCGCTCTACGAGTGGTTCCTGCCGCTGCTGCGGCTCGACACGGTGCCCAAGTTCGTGCACCTGATCAAGCTCGTGCAGCAGGAGGCCGGCATGGGCAGCGAGCGCGTGCGCCCGCCGAGGCTGCCGCTCGCCGGCCCCGAGCGCGAAGCGGCGCTCGGCCTGATCCGCGCGAGCCTGGCCCGGCGGCCCGCATAGCGGCCTGCGACGCGCGCTAGCGCGTGGCCGCCTCGCGCTTCGCGAAGCGTTCGCGCACGAGGGGCGACACGCCGAGCACGCGCCCCGCATCGACGCCCAGCGCGAGCCGCACCAGTTGCGCGTGGGTCCAGGCGAGCGGCGTCGCGGCGCCGGTGCCCGCGCCGAAGCGCAGGTGCCCGCGCGGGGACGTCAGGCGGTCCCAGACCTGCTCGGGCAGCATGCGGCCCTCGCCCGCGAAGCGGGCCAGGCTCTCGAGCCACGGCCGGGCGTCGCGTCCGGCCGCCAGCTCGTACTCGCCTCGCTCGCCGCCGAGCAGCGGCCACAGCCGGCCGATGCCGGTGCCGTTCCAGCCCGAACCGTCGGCCTTCTCGCCGTAGCCGTCGTGGTTGTACCGGTAGAAGGCCGGACCTTGAGGCGTCTCGACCCGGAGCAGCCGGTCGACGACCGCGACCGACGCGGCCACCACCGGATCGTCGGGCCTGCGCACGCCGAGGCGGACGAGGTCGAGAAAGCCCGCGTCGACGATCGCCCGCTCGTCGAAGCTGCCGGCGCCGTTGTTGAGCTCGATCGTATCCCCGGCGTCGGGCCGGCCCCTCTGCGCGATGCGGAGGAAGTACGGCAAAGACGAGTGCGGTCCCGTGCGCGTGACGGTCCACTGGTCGAGGCGCGCCGCCCAGGCGTCGGCCGTGTCGCGGTAGCGAAGCGCCCGCTCGGGATCGCGATTGCGGCTCGCGAGGTCACCCGCGACCACCAGGCCGGCGATCTGTGCGGCCAGGCTCGAGGGCGAGTATCCGCCCTCCTCCTCCCAGCGCTCCTGGGGCGTCGCCGGGCCCTGGGCGACCAGGTAGTCGGCAGACCGCCGAAGCCGCTCCCAGGTCGCGGCCTCCGTCGCGCCGATCTCCTGCGCCAGCAGGATCGGATACGCCACTTCGTCGAGCTGGGTCGACGGCCAGTAGGGGCGCCCGTCCAGCCAGGCGTTCTGGGGGAACGAGCCGTCCGGCCGCTGCTGCACGCGCAGCAGGTGGTCGAGCGCGCGGCGCGCGGCGGCGGTGTCTCCGGCGAGATGCAGGGCGAGCGAGGCGTGATAGAGGTCGCGGGACCAGACCAGGCGATAGCCCCCGACCTCGGGCGTCGTCGCCTCGGCCCGGTCGCCCCAGGGGGTGCTGAAGCTCGCGATCATGCCGCCGCGGTGCGTCTTGTCCTCGAGCGCGCGCAGCACCATCAGCGAGGCGTCGTACTGCTCCCGCACGAGCGCGGGCCGCCGCAGCGGGCGCAGCCACTCGTGCCAGCCGCGGCGATACGCCTCGAGCGTCTCGCCCCACGGGATGGCGAGCGCGGCGGCGACGGTTCCCCTCGCCTGCGCGGGGCTGGAGCCGAAGCCGAGGGCCAGCGTCCACTCCGCCGAGCCCGCGGACGGCGCCGGCAGCTCGAGCAGCGCCGCCACGTTGCCCGGCCCGGCGCTCGACCAGGCCGGCAGCGGCCGGTTCGCGGCGAGCTCGCCGAGGCCGTCGCTCGCGCCGGCGTAGCCGACGACGCCGCGCGCGAATGCCGGCGCGCTGCCGAGCGCGAGCGCCTCGCCGCCCTCCCAGGCGGTCAGGAGCGCGTCGTCCAGGCGGGCCTCGTCGGCGACGCCGGTGGCGGCCAGCGCCGGATCGACGTGCACGAAGGCCCGCCAGCGGCCGGCGGGCGGGCTGACCCGTACCCGCACGAGCACCGCGTCGCGCGCCGGGTCGGCAAAGGTCGTCTTCTCGACGCGGAACCCGCCGCCCGTGCTGGTCTGGAGGAAGGCGAGGGCCTTCGGATCGGCGAGCGCCGCCTCCGAGCGCATGTCGCGCGTCTCGCGCAGCAGGGCGCCGTCGGGCCCCAGCAGCACCAGCTCGAGCAGCCGCAGCTGAGGGCGGTCGATCGTCGGCGCACAGACCTCGGTCAGCGCACCGCCGCCGAGGCTGAACCAGATCCTCGACTCGAGGCCAGCGGAAGTGCCGATGCCCTGCTTGTTGCCGTTCGTCCAGGTGGGCTTGTCGCCGGGGGCGCCGGGGGCGGGGCCGGCCGGCGCCGGCCGGGCGAGCGCCAGGCAGAGGCACAGCGTCGCGGCGGCCTGCGCCGACGCGAGGAGGCGGGGCATGGTCACTCCTGCGGACGAGAGCTGGAAGGCGAAAGCCCGGCCCCGCGACTGCAGCGGGGCCGGGTCACGACGGGGCGCGGCCTTAGAAGCTCAGGCGCGCCGCGAGCTGCACCTGCCGCTCGGAGTTGAGGCGGGTCTGGGTGATGCGGCCGAAGTCGCCCGAGTCGAGGTACTGGCCTGGGGTGCCGTACTGCGGCGTGTTGAGGACGTTGAAGCCCTCGACGCGGAACTCCAGGCCGACGCGGTCAGTCAGCTTGAACATCTTGAAGAGAGACAGGTCGATCGTCTTGAGACCGGGGCCCTGGACGATGTTGCGTCCGGACTGCTGGCCCGCGGTGACGCTTTCGGCGAAGGCGCTCGTGTTGAACCACTGGTCGGAGGTGCCCGCGCCTCCCTCGTTCGGGTCGCCGACGCGATCGGGCCGGGTGCCCTGGTAGAAGACCGTGATCCAGTTGCCCGTCTGCAGCGTCACGATCGCGTTGACCGACCAGCCGCCCAGGATCCTGTCCTGCCGGGCCCACGGCAGCAGCCAGGTCGCCGCCAGCGTGAAGCGGTGGCGGATGTCGAAATCGGCGTTGCCCTTGTCGACGCCGAGGTCGTTCTGCACCGTCGGCGTGACGAAGCCGCCCGGGCCGGGGAAGGCGCCGGGCGAGTCGTTGAGGGCGTGGCCCCAGGTGTAGGAGGCGAGGTACGAGAGGCCGTCGACCGAGTTCCGGCGCAGCGAGACCTGCAGCGAGTCGTAGGAGGAGGTCGCGATGTTCGCGAGCGTGCGGATGCGGCCCTGGATCGAGCCGCTGAAGCCGGCCAGCTGCGCCTGCGCGGTCAGGTTGTCACCGCGGGTGCCCACGTAGGCGACGGACAGGCCCGTGTTGCTCGACAGCTCGCGCTGGATGCCGACGTTGAACTGCTGGTACTCGTTGGTCTCGGTGTCTTGCGGCACGTAGACGACGCCCGAGCCGTCCGGCAGCACCGGGTCGTTCGGGTCCACCGCCGGCGGCAGCGGGATCGGATCGGACAGCCGGACGTTGGAGCCCGGTCCGCTGAAGCGATAGGCGGTCACCGTGTAGGGCGGGTTCTCCGTGAGCTGGTTGTCCGGCCCCGAGCGGTCCCACGACGCGTAGAAGATGCCCCAGCTGCCGCGCAGCACCGTCTTCTCGTCGAGCTGGTAGGCGAAGCCGACACGAGGCCCGACGTTGTTCCAGTCGGTGTCGACGGTCGTGCGCGAGACGCCGCCCTGGTTCGCGAGGACGATCTGGCCGCCGTTGATCTGACCGTTCGAGCCGAAGGTCGGGATGAAGTTCGCCAGGCGGTCGCTCTTCTCGTAGTAAGGCGTGAACACGTCCCAGCGCACGCCCAGGTTCAGCGTGAGCTTGTTGCTCACCCGCAGATCGTCCTGGACGAAGAGCCCCCACTCCTTGGCGCGCGTCTCGAACGGCGTGTAGCCGGGGATGCCGGTCGAGGTGAACGAGGTCGTGCCGACCAGCATCTCGGCGACCTCGAAGCCGGTGCGGCCGGCCGAGGGCGCCGTGTCGTCGGGGTAGAAGTAGAAGCCCTTGCCGACGTTGGTGCGCTCGGTGTCGAGATCCGCGATCAGGAAGGAGCCGCCGAGCTTGAAGCTGTGGCGGCCGCGGAGCATCGTCAGCGCGTCGGAGATCTGCATGTTGCGCTGCGTCACGATGTACTGGCCGAAGTCGCCGAGGTATTCGATCCAGTTGCCGTTGCCGCCGCCGACCAGCGAGATGCCGTTCGGGCGCGTGATGCCGCCGGGGCCGGGGATGCCGATCGCCGCGTTCTGGTCCTCCCCGAAACCGACCGGCAGGAACGCGTAGTCCAGGTGGTTGTAGCCGAGCCGCAGCTCGTTGATCACCGTGCTGCTGAAGGTCTTGGTGTAGCCGAAGGCGCCGCCGTAGGCTTCGGCCTGCGCGGTGCCCGATCCGAAGCCGGCCTGGTAGCCCGGGATGCGGCCGGGGTCGAAGCGATCAGCGTTCGAGTAGCTGGCGCGCAGGAACAGCTGGTCGTTGGCCCCCAGGCTGTGGTCGAGGCGCAGGTCGGCGTCGTGGATGGTGGTGTCGCGGTGGCGGTTGGTCGCGTAGTTCTGCGTCGCGCGGTCGGTGCGCGTCGGCAGCGGGTAGACGCCCAGGTAGCGCACGCCGACAGGATTCAGGCGGTTCGCCGGGATGACGTTGCCCGGGAACGGCGCGTTGGTCAGCGGGTCGTTGATGACGATCGCGCGGCCGATGCCCGTGAAGGCGGGGTTGAGCAGCTCGGAGAAGTCGCCGTTGCGCATCTTGGCCGTCGGCACCGTGACCATTCCGCCCGCCTCGACCGGCAGCGTCGACTTCAGGCCGTGGTAGTTGGCGAAGAAGAAGGTCCGGTCCTTGACGATCGGTCCGCCGAGCGTGGCGCCGAAGTCCTTGCGGGAGAACTCGGGCTTCTCCTGCGCGAAGGTCGGCGTCGCGGCGAGGCTCTCCGGCCGCCCGTAGTAGTAGGCGGTGCCGTGGGTCTGGTTGGCGCCGCTCTTGCTGATCAGGTTGACCACGGCCCCGCCGGTGCGGCCGAACTCGGCCGGTGCGTTGGCGGTGATGACCTTGAACTCCTGCAGCGCCTCTGGCGAGGGGAAGAACATCACGGAGTTGACCAGGCGTTCGTTGTTGTCGATGCCGTCGTAGTAGTAGCTGTTGCCCTGCTCGCGCACGCCGTTGGCCGAGATCGCCGCGCCGCCGACTTCGCCGTAGCGGAAGGTCTCGGCGTTGCCCGACTCGCCGCTGGCGTTGCCCCCGGGGACGCCGCGGTTGACGCCGGGCGAGAGCGTCGCGAGCTGCGTGAAGTTGCGGCCGTTCAGCGGCAGGTTGCCCACCTGCGCGCTGTCGATCACCGTGCCGACGGTGGACGTCGTCTTCTCGATGGGCGCCGTCACGCCGGCGACCTCGACGATCTCCGTCACGCCGCCGACCTCGATCTTCAGGTCGACCCGGGCCACCTGGTTGACGCTCAGGGCGACCCTGGTCTGCACCGGCTTGAAGCCGGGCATCTCGACCTTCAGCACGTAGTTGCCGGCCGGCAGCGGCGTCAGCACGAAGTTGCCTTCGCCATCGGTCGTCGCCGTGCGGCTGGTGTTGGTCGCCGAGTTGGTCGCCGTCACGCTGGCGCCGGGAACGGCGGCGCCGCTCGTGTCGGTGACGACGCCTTCGAGGCGGGCGCTCACGCTCTGGGCCAGGGCCGGTCCGGCCCAGCCGAGGAGCCCGGCGATCGCGGCCGCGAGCGGAAGTCTCACGAAGCGCTTCATGGGTTCGTTCCCCCCGGCCCGAGCGCCCGACGACGGCCCCGGACCATAGGATTAAAGTAAGCGGACGTCCTGCTGGTGTAGAGAATGAGTACGCGGGGGCCGCAAGTCACGAACGAGCGACGAAGGTTCGACGAATTCGCCTCGCGACCCCTCGATCCGCAGGGCGCCAGCCCGCCGATCGAGTTCGGACGCTTCCTGCTGGACCCCGAGACCGGCCGCCTCCTGGAGGCGGGCCAGGTCGTGCCGCTGCCACCGAAGCCTTTCGAAACACTGTACTTCCTCGCCTCGCGACACGGGCGGGTCGTCTCCAAGACCGAGCTGATGGCCGCGATCTGGCCAGGGACGTTCGTCACGGAGGACGTGCTCGTCCAGTGCGTGGTCGAGATCCGCCGAGCCCTGGGCGACCACGCCCGGTCGCCGGAGTTCGTGGCGACGATCCCTCGGCGTGGGTATCAGTTCCTGGCCGAGGCCCGCGTGGCGAGGACGCCCGCATCGATCCCGGGCACCCGGGAGCCGCCACCACCGGCGCAAGATGTCCGGGACTCCGGGACGGCAGCCCGCGGAGCCGCGGGCCGGCGGGCCCGAGTCGTGCCTGCCCTCGGAGCTCTGCTGGCACTGGTGATCGCCGGGCTCGTCACGCTGCGCTTCGGCCTGCGTCCGGCCGACGTCTCACCCCCGCCGACGGTGGCCGGCTCCCTGCTCGTCGTGCCCGTGAGAGTCGAGTCGCCGACCGCCGAGAATCGCTGGCTCCAGCAGGGGCTCGCGGAGCTGATCCGCTCGGAGCTCGTGCAAGCGCCGGGGATCAGCGTCGTCGCTCGGCACCGTCTCGCGGCCGTGCTGCCGTCCGCGAGCATCGCCGAGGGGGCCGCGCCCACGGCGGCGCAGGCGCAGGCCCTCGCCCGCCGCCTCGGGGCCGAGCGCGTCGTCATGGGCTCGTTCGTCGGTATCGAGGATCGCTTCGTGCTGACCGCCCAGCTCGTGCATACGGCCTCTGGCCGCGAGGAGGCACAGGTGACGGCGCGCGGGCGCTATCCCGCGGAGCTGATGGACGCCGTCGACCAGCTCTGCCGGCAGCTGCTGGATGGGGCTCCGCTCGTGGCTCGCGAGAGCGCGGGGCGCGAGCCGATCCGGCTGGCGACCCGCTCGGTGGACGCCTACCGCCAGTACACGGAAGCCCTCGCCTGGTTCGCCCGCGGCGGCAGGCGAGGCGCGGACGAGGCGGAGCGGCGGCTCGACGAGGCCGTGCGGCTCGACTCCGAGTTCGCCTACGCCTACCTGAAGAAGGCCGAGATCCAGATCTGGCGGCAGCGCTTCGGATACGGCACGCCCGACGCCGGCCCGGCGATCCGCGCGGCGGCGGCACTCGCGAGCCGCCTGCCCCAGCGCGAACGGCTCCTGGTGGAGACGATGGCGGCGTTGCCGGACGGCGACGTCGAAAGGGCGCTGTCGCGCGCCCAGGCCCTGCTGCGGCTGTTCCCCAACTACGCCGAGGAGGTCGGCCTCCCCAGGCTGCTCGCGGACCTGTACTACTCGCTCGGGCGCTGGGACGACCTGATCACGCTGGGCGCCGCCCACGTCGACTCGCCGTCCCTGCCCGCCGACGAGCGCGCCGGCCTGGCCGCGCTGCTCTCCAAGGCCTACCGTCAGAAGGGCGAGCCCGCGCGCGCCCTGTTCGAGGCGCGGCGGGCCGTGCGGCTCTGGCCGGCGAGCGCGGGCCCGAGCCTGCTGCGCCAGCGCAACGACCTGGGCCGGGCGTGCCTCGACGCCGGCCGGCGCCACGAGGCACTCGCGGAGTTCCGCGCGACGAGCAGCGCGCGCGAGGCCGACGTCACCAACCTGACCGACGCCGGCTGGGGCCTCTACATGGCCGGCGAGGCGGGCGAAGCCACGGCTCTCGTCGAACGCGCGCTGGCCCTCGACCGGCGTTACGGCAACGCCTATCACCTGCGAGGCTGGCTCCGGCTCGCGAGCGGCGATCCGGCGGGCGCCGCCCCGGACTTCGAGCGCGCCTACGACATGACGCCGACGGGCTTCGGCGCCGCGCACCTCGGCTTCGTCGGCGGCGATCTCGCGGCGCTCTACTACGCGGGCGTCGCGTACCAGAAGCTGGGCGATCGCGCGCGGGCCCAGCGGACGCTGCGCCGGGTGATCGAGCGGGCCCGCGCCTTCGAGGCGCGCGCCGGCGCCAGCGCCTCGGCCCGCTTCGAAGCCGGCAGCCTACGCGCCCTGGCGGCCGTCCTGCTGGGCGAGGCCGCCCCCGAGCCGCCCCGGCTCGAAGGCGACGACGCCACCTGGTATCTGCAGTCCGCCCGGCTGCACGCGCTGCAGGGCCGCGCCGAGGCGCTGCGCGACCTCTCGCGTGCGCTGGCACTCGCCCCCGGCGAGCGTCAGCACGTGTCCGACGACCCCAACTTCGACGCCCTGCGCAGCGATCCGGAGTTCCGCCGGCTCACCGAGGCGCGCTGAGAGACAGGGCCAGCTAGCGCGGCACCAGGATCGCCGCGCCGCGCGCGCCCAGCCGGATGCGGAGCCGGCCCTCGGCCACTCTCGCGGACGCAACGCCGCCCAGGCGGTCCTCCAGCTCCCGGCCTTCCGAGAGGCCGAGCGCGGCGACGCGCACCTCGAGCTCGGCCGGGCCGTCCCCGTTGTTGATCGCCACCACGACGCTGATCCCGTCCAGGGTGCGAGCGAAGGCCCACTGCTGCTCTTCGGCCAGGAGCTGCGTCGTGGCCCCGCGCCGCAGCGCGGGCAGCTCGCGCCGCAGCCGCAGCAGGGTTCTCACGTGCGCGAAGACGTCCTGCTGTTCCGGCGTGCGCCCGGCGGCCGTGAAGGCGTCGCGGGCATCGCCCCGCCAGCCGCCCGGGAAGTCGCGGCGGTTGTCGGGGTCGCCGCCGCCAGGCAGGCCGATCTCGTCGCCGTAATAGACGAGCGGGATCCCCCGCAGCGTGGCGATCAGCGCGAAGCCGAGCTTCAGGCGCTCGCGCGTCGCCGCCGGTTCGCCCATGAAGCGCGACACGTCGTGCAGGCCGACCAGGGTGACGAGATCCTGCGGCCTCGGATAGAGGTTGTCGCGCGCCAGCATGCGCGGCACCTCGCGCAGCGGCCTGCCCTCGAGCAGGGCGCCGCGGATCGCGTAGTAGAGGGGGAAGTCGAACAGCGTGTCGACGCCGCTGTCGATGCCGTCGAAGCGGCTCACGCCGCCCTGGTAGAACGACACCAGCGTCGGATCTGCGTCGAGCAGCTCGCCCACCACCGTCAGGCGTGGATGCTCGGCCTTGATCGCCGCCATCCAGTCGCGCCAGAAGCGCCGGTGCACGTACGGCAGCGTGTCCTGCCGGATGCCGTCGAGGCCGCTGACACCCGCCCACCACAGCGTGTTCTGGATGATGTAGCGCGCGCACTCGGGATCGTCCTGGTTGAGGTCGGGCAGGACGTCCACGAACCAGCCGCGCAGCGTCTGCTCCTGCAGCGCCGGCGGCGAGTAGGGGTCCTGGAAGGTCCAGGTCTGCCAGGTGTTCGCGGAGTGCCTGGCCTCGCTGCCGTTGAACCAGGTCGGCGTCGGCGGGTCCTGCAGCCAGACGTGGTAGGGGCCGGTGTGGTTCGCCACCTGGTCCTGGATCACCTTGAGCCCGGCGGCGTGCGCCTCGTCGACCAGCTCGCGCAGCTTGGCGACGTCGCCGAGGTGCTCGTCGACGGCGTAGAAGTCCTCGGCGTGATAGCCGTGGTAGCCGGTCATCGCCTCGCCCTGGTGCATCTCCTTGATGTTGAGGCGGTCGGTGTTGTCGTACCACGGGTTCAGCCAGACGGCCGTGATGCCCAGGTCCTTCAGGTAGGGCAGGCGGTCGATCACGCCCTGCAGGTCGCCGCCGTGGTAGCGGCGCGGCAGCGCCCGGTCGAAGACGCCCTTCGACTTCGGCGGGTCGTCGTTTCCTGGATCCCCGTTGGCGAAGCGGTCCGGCATGATCAGGTAGATCGCGTCGTCCGGCGTGAATCCCTGGAAACGCCCCTCGGGCGGCAGCGGGGCCAGCACCTCGAACGGCAGCTCGGCCGATCCCGCCGGGGTCGTCAGACGCAGCGATCGCGGCCCGGGCGCGGCCGCCTCGTCGATCACGACGTCCACGAACGCGTAGGTGCCCGCGGCATTGACGCTGAGCGTTCCGATCTCGAGACCCGGCGCTCCGCCGATGCGCGCCCCGTGGAGCGCTCGGCCGCGCACCAGCAGCCGCACCGGGTTCAGCGTGTGGCGCGGCCACCAGCTCGGCGGCTCGACCTTGAGGACGCTCGGGCGAACGGCTGGCGCCGCCGCGGCGGTCGCGTCGCCGTACGGGGCCGGGAGCGCGGCCAGCGCCGCGAGCAGCGTGAGCGTCGAGCGTTGAGCCCTCATGGACGGGATCCTCCTCGGTAACGCGCCGCCCTCGAATATCCGGCCGCGGGCCCCGGGAGTCACGAACGCGCGACGAAGGTTGGCCGAAGATCCCGCTATTCCGTCTCGGCCTCGGTCACGCGCAGCGTCAGGAGGGCGGCCAGCAGCATCGAAACGCCCCCGAGCAGCAGGGCCTGGGTGGCGTCGTTGCCGAGGAACGCCTGCATCAGCCAGCCCAGGCCCACCGACGCCAGGATCTGGGGCAGCACGATGAAGAAGTTGAAGACGCCCATGTAGAAGCCCATCTTGGCGCTCGGCAGCGCGTTCGCCAGCATCGCGTAGGGCATCGCCAGGATGCTCGCCCAGGCGACGCCGACGCCCGTCATCGACAGCAGCAGCAGGTTCGGCTGCCGGATCGCGAGCACCGAGAGCAACCCCAGGCTGCCCAGGACGAGGCAGGCGACGTGGATGGAGCGGGCGCTCAGCCGCTTCACCAGCGCCAGCAGCAGGAACGCGAAGACGAAGGCGACGAGGTTGTACGTCGCGAAGCAGACCCCGGCCCAGGCGACTCCCTCCTGATAGGCGCGCGCGGAGGCCAGTTGGCCGTGGAGCGCGCCGGCGGCCGCGGGAATGCCGGTCGTGGCCCCCCGCGACGCGCCGTTCGCGGCCAGCACGCCCGCGATCGTCCGGACCAGAGGGCTCGCGCGGTCGGCGTCCGGAACGGCGGCGTCCTCCCCGGGGACGAGCGCCCGTTCGAGCACGGCCGCCAGCTGCTCGGTCGTGATGCGGGCGCCCGGATCCTGGCGAGCCGCTCTCAAGCCGAGCATCGTCAGCAGGGCATCGATCCCGCCTCCGCGCCCGCCGGCTTGCTGCTGCGCCGCGCGCGCCTCGCTCGCCTTCAGATCCTCGTAGCCGCGCGCGGCCCGTGCCGCGGCGTCGACCAGGCCCCGAGCCTCGGGAGCCTGGAGCCGGCTTTCCAGCGCGGCGTCCGCGACGCCGAGCGGGGCGCCGCGGAAGACCCCCTTCGCGACCCCCGGGGCGAAGTAGATCCACATGCAGAAGAGCGCGAACCAGGTGAAGAACTGGACCGCGGCCAGCTTGCGCATGGTGCGGGGCATCGAGCCGATCCCGGCCAGGATCTCGCGGGCGGCGTTGCCGAAGCCGGCCGACTCCCGCTTCATCCGCGAGAACGCGGCCAGGTCCTCGGGGGGATGCTCCCGCGTCGCGAGCACCGTGTAGAGCACTGCGAGGAGGAAGACGAAGGCGCCGATCGTGAAAGCGACGTGGACCGTCGGCGGGATCGCGCTCTCGAGTGTCGCCTCCCCGCTCACACCGAAGCCTCGCGTCAGTAGAAAAGGCAGCGCCGAGGAGAGCACGGCGCCGGCGCCGATCAGCAGGCTCTGCATCGCGAAGCCGGCCTTGCGCTGCTCGTTCGGCAGCAGGTCGCCCACGAAGGCGCGGAAGGGCTCCATGCTGACGTTGACCGAGGCGTCGAGGATCCAGAGCAGCCCCGCGGCCATCCAGAGCGAGCTCGAGCGTGGCATCGCGAGCAGCGCCAGGCTCGCCAGGATCGCCCCCGTCAGGAAGTAGGGGCGGCGGCGGCCGAGCCGCCCCCAGGTGCGGTCGCTCATGCGGCCCACGATCGGCTGCACGATCAGACCGGTCAGCGGGGCCGCCAGCCAGAGGATCGGGATGTCCTGCTCGCTCGCCCCGAGGTACTGGTAGATGGCGCTCATGTTCGCCATCTGCAGCCCCCACCCGAATTGGATTCCGAAGAAGCCGAACGACATGTTCCAGATCTGCCAGAACCCGAGGCTTGGCTTCTTCAAAGTTCGAGCTCCTCGCGCGACGGGCGCGCCCAGACAGTGGATTCACTCCGCTGTCGGGGCGGGGGGGGCTCGGGGGGACGCGGCGCAGCGTCCCCCTGCTCGATGAAGAAACCGAACGACATGTTCCAGATCTGCCAGAACCCGAGGCTTGGCGTCCTCAAACTCACTGTGCGTTCTCCGGCTCGCTCCGCGGCAGGCGTCCGCAGATGCGCGTCAGCTCGGCGAAGCGCTCGCGGGTCGGCCTGTCGAGCTCGCTCCACTCGAAGCGCCAGCGCCAGTTGCCCGCCGGCCGCCCCGGCAGGTTCATGCGCGCGTCGCTGCCCTTGCCGAGCACGTCCTGCAACGGCACGATCGCGGTGTCCACGACGGAAGCGAGCAGCGCACGGATGAACGCCCAGTGGACCTCGCGGTCGTCCCGGAAGCCGAGGTAACCGCGGCAGTACTCGCGCTCGCGGCGCACCTCTTCGGCCGAGCGCGTGGTGTCCCCGACGCCCGAGGTCCACCAGCCGACGGTGGTGTCGTTGTCGTGGGTGCCGGTGTAGGCGACCTGGCCGCGCACCAGGTTGTGGGGCTGAAAACCCTCCAGGTCCTGGGGATCTCCGCCGAAGGCGAACTGCAGGATCGCCATGCCGGGGAAGCCGAAGCGGGCGCGCAGAGCCTCCACGGCCGGCGTGATCACGCCGAGGTTCTCGGCCACGATCGGCAGCCCCGCACCGAGCGCCTTCTCGAGCGCGCGGAAGAACGCGGCGCCCGGGCCTTTCACCCAGCGTCCGTGGATCGCGGTCGTCTGGCCGGCGGGCACTTCCCAGTACGCCTCGAAGCCCCGGAAATGGTCGAGCCGGATCAGATCCACGAGCCCGAGCAGCGAGCGGAAGCGCTCGATCCACCAGGCGTAGCCCTCGCGCTTCATCGCGGCCCAACGGTAGAGCGGGTTGCCCCAGAGCTGCCCTGTGGCGCTGAAGTAGTCGGGCGGCACGCCCGCGACCACGGTCGGACGGCCGCCCGGGTCGAGGAAGTAGAGGTCGCGGCGCGCCCAGACGTCGGAGCTGTCGTGGGCCACGAAGATCGGGATGTCGCCGAGCAAACGCAGCTTGCGCTGCTCGCAGTGGCGCCGCAGCTCGCGCCACTGCGTGAAGAAGCAGAACTGCTCGAAGCGCACGGCCCGCGTCTCGGCCGCGAGGCGCCGCTCCGCCTCCGCGAGCGCCACGGGCTGGCGGTCCCTGAGCGCCGAGGGCCAGTCGGTCCAGGCGACGCCGCCGTGCTCCTGCTTGAGCGCGGCGAAGAGGGCGTAGTCGGGCAGCCAGTGCGCCTGGGCCGCCTCGAAGGCGGCGAAGGCGGCGCGGTCCAGCTCCTCGGCGCGCTCGAAGAAGCGATCGGCGGCCCGGCGCAGCAGCGGCCGCTTGAACGCCGAGACGGCCGCGAAGTCCACTTCGCGCGCGGGGAAGCGAGGGACCGCGGCCAGCTCGGCAGGCCCGAGCCAGCCCGCCGCGACCAGCTTCTCCAGGCTGACGAGCAGCGGGTTGCCCGCGAAGGCGGAGAAGCACTGGTAGGGCGAGTCGCCGAACCCGGTGGGGCCGAGCGGCAGCACCTGCCACAGGCCCTGGCCGAGGCCCGCGAGCGTCTCGACGAACGAGTGCGCCTCGGGGCCCAGGTCGCCGATGCCGAAGCGGCCGGGAAGGGAGGTGGGATGCAGCAGGACGCCGCTCGAGCGGCCTCGCTTCATGTGAGGTGCTTTCTGGCGCGCGGCGGAGCGGCGCCCGGCGCCGCGCGGCATTGTACAGAAACGGCGGAATACAATGCCGAGCCGCCGCTGGCTGCCTGCGCACGGAGGTGCCGACTTGAACCGAGGCCGCGTCGCATTCCAGGGCGCGCTGCTCGCCCTCGCGCTCACCACGCCCGCGGCGGCCGGCTGGCAGTCGCTCGAGCGCCTGCCGCCGCCGCGACCGATCCCCGGCGGCCTGCTCTTTGCCGACGGCCGCGCCAGCGTCTCCGTGCAGGCGCTCGCGGGAGGCGTCGTGCGCGTGCGCTTCTCGCCGGGGCCCTCGCGCGGGCGAGACCACTCCTACGCGCTCGCGGCGCGGCCGGCGCCCGACCGGCATGCGCGGATCGAGATCGGCGCCGGCGCCTCGCGCATCGAGACCGCCGAGCTGCGCGTCGGCGTGCGGCACGCCCCGTTCGGGCTGCGCATCGAGGCGGCCGACGGCACGCTGCTCGACGAGGACGACGCCGAGCGCGGCACCGCCTGGGCGGGCGCCGCGAGCCGCGTCTGGAAGCGCCTGCGGGACGACGACCACGTCTACGGCTTCGGCGAGAAGGCCGGCCGCCTCGACAAGCGAGGCGTCGGCCTGGGCGGCTCGGCGCTCGCGATGTGGAACACGGACGCCTACGCGTACGACGCCTCGACCGACCCGCTCTATGCCTCGGTGCCCTTCTTCATGGTGCTGCGCGCGGGCCGTGCCCACGGCTTCTTCCTCGACAACACCCAGCGCAGCTTCTTCGACGTCGGCCGCGAGGCCCAGGAGCTGTTGTCGTTCGGGACCCGGGCCGGCGAGCTCGACTACTACTTCCTCGACGGGCCCACGCCGAAGCAGGTGCTGGAGCGCTATGCGGCGCTCACCGGCCGCGCGCCGCTGCCGCCGCTGTGGTCGCTCGGCTACCACCAGTCCCGCTACAGCTATTACCCCGAAGCGAGGGTGCGCGAGATCGCGCGCGGCTTTCGCGAACGCAGCATCCCTGCCGACACGCTGTGGCTCGACATCCACTATCTGGACGGCTTCGCCCCGTTCACCTGGGACCGCGAGCGCTTTCCGGACCCGCGCGGGATGATCGCGGACCTGCGGCGCGCCGGCTTCCGGCTGGTGACGATCGTCGACCCGCATCCGAAGCGGCAGCCGGGCTCGGCCGTGTACGACTCGGGCCTCGCCGGGGGTCACTTCGTGACCCGGCCCGACGGCTCGATCTACGAGGACGCCGTCTGGCCCTCGGCGGCGGAGAAAGACCCCGGCCCGAGCGTCTTCCCCGACTTCAGCCGGCCCGCGGCCCGCGCGTGGTGGGGCTCTCTCCACCGAGAGCTGGTGGAGCAGGGCGTCGCTGGGATCTGGAACGACATGAACGAGCCAGCGGTGTTCCGGCCGCCGACCGGCACGATGCCGCTCGAGCTGCGCCACGACAACGAGGGCGAGCCGACCGACCACGCCGAGATCCACAACGTCTACGGCATGCTGATGACGCGGGCGACCCACGAGGGCCTGCTCGCGCTGCGTCCCGACGTGCGCCCGTTCGTGCTGACGCGAGCGAGCTTCGCGGGCGGACAGCGCTACGCGGCGCTTTGGCCGGGCGACAACACCAGCGACTGGCACCACCTGCGCCAGAGCGTGCCGATCCTGCTGGGGCTCGGGCTCTCCGGATTCCCCTTCGTCGGCAGCGACATCGGCGGCTTCATCGGCAGCCCCTCGGCCGAGCTCTTCACCCGCTGGCTGCAGGCGGGCGTCTTCTCGACGTTCATGCGCACCCACACGGCCTTCGGCACCGCCGACCAGGAGCCCTGGTCGTACGGCCCGCGGCACGAGGCGATCAACCGCCGCGCGATCGAGCTGCGCTACGAGCTGCTGCCCCAGCTCTACGACCTGATGCAGCGCGCGAGCGAGACCGGGCTGCCGCCGCTGCGACCGCTGTTCCTGGAGTTCCCGGAGGACCCGAAGACCTGGGCGCTCGACGACCAGTTCCTGTGGGGCGACTCGCTGCTGGTGGCTCCGGTGCTCGGCGAGGGCGCCAGCGAGCGCAGCGTCTACCTGCCGGCCGGCGACTGGTACGACTTCGGAACGGGAGCGCGGCGCGCGGGCGGCGGCTCCTGCGTGGTGCCGGTCTCGCTCGAGTCGATCCCGATCTTCGCGCGCGCGGGCGCCTTCGTGTTCCGGCAGCCGGCAGTGCCCCACACGGGCGCGATGGCCGGAAACCCGCTCCAGCTGGACGCCTACCCGGCGGCGCGCTCCGCCGGCCGCCTCTACGAGGACGCCGGAGACGGCTTCGCGTATCGCGCGGGCGCCTTCCTGCTGCGCCGCTTCGAGCAGGCGCGCGACGCCGGAGGGGTCGAGCTTCGTGTGGCTGCCCCCGAAGGCTCCTGGCGGCCCGCCCCGCGCGATCTGGTGGTGCGCCTCCTGTGGGACGGCCGTGACGCGCCGCGCCGGGCGCGCGCGGCGGAGGCGCCCCTCGCGCGCGAGGCCTCGGCCGCGAGGCCCGGCAGCTGGTCCTACGACGGGACCTGGGTCACCTTGCGCCTGCGCGACCGCTTCGACGCCTTCGTCCTGCGAGTCGAGTGAGTCAGGCCTTCGGCGCGGGCGGCGGCAGCTCGCGCGCCTCGCAGACGGACTGGAAGCCCTGCTTGTTGTGGGAGCCGTCGCAGAAGGGCTTGTTCGCGGAGTGGCCGCAGCGGCACAGCGCGACCTGCGTGCGCCCGGCCAGCCCGAACGGCCGGCCCTCGTGGTCCACGATCTCCATCTCGCCGGCGTTGACGATGATGGGACCGTTCGCGCGGATCGTGATCTTCACGGCGTATCGCTCCTCGTGTTCCTGGCTCGGCAGTCTAGCAGGCGAGATCGCCCGCTCTGCGCGCCGGGGCGCCCAGGCTCGCGAGCGCACTGGCCGGCACTAGAATCCGAGCTTCTCGTGGAGGTTTCATGCCGAAGGGTTTCCTGACCGACATCCAGACGATCCGCAAGCGCGCCCGCAAGCACATCGAGCAGGGCGCCGTGACCGAGGGCTACAAGGCCGACCGCGACACGGTGATCCGCCTCCTGAACGAAGCGCTGGCGACCGAGATCGTGTGCGTGCTGCGCTACAAGCGGCACTTCTACATGGCGAGCGGCATCCACGCGGACGCCGTGGCGGCGGAGTTCCTGCAGCACGCCACCGAGGAGCAGCAGCACGCCGACCAGATCGCCGCCCGCATCGTGCAGCTCGGCGGGGCGCCCAACTTCTCGCCGGAGGGCCTCTCGGCGCGCAGCCACTCGGAGTACGTCGAGGGCGAGTCGCTGGTCGACATGATCCGCGAGGACCTGGTGGCCGAGCGCGTCGCGATCGACTCCTACGGCGACATGATCCGCTACCTGGGCGACAAGGACTCGACCACGCGCCGCATGCTCGAGGGCATCCTCGCGATGGAGGAGGAGCACGCCGACGACCTGGCGGGCCTGATCTCGACGCTCGACCCGACGAAGAAGGGTTGAGCGAGGCCGCGGCGTACCGCGCGGCCCGCGAAGGCGCCGCGCTCGTCGACCTGCCCGAGCGCGGCCTGCTCGCCGCCTCGGGCCCGCAGCGCCAGAGGTTCCTGCACAGCATGCTGTCGAACGCGGTGCTGGACCTGCAGCCGGGACAGGGACGGCTGGCCGCGCTGATGGACGTGAAGGGCCACCTGACGGCGCTGATGCGGGTGCTGGCCACTCCCGACGCGCTGCTGCTCGAGCTGCCGAAGCAGCGCCTCGCCAAGGTGGAAGAGACGCTGGTCTTCTACAGGGTCGGTGCACCCGTGCGCTTCGCGGCGCGCGAGGCCGCCGTGCTCGGCGTCCTCGGCCCGGGCGCACCGGCGCTGCTCGAGTCGCTGGGCCTGCCGGCGCCGCGCGAGCCACAAGCCCACGCCGAAGCCACCCTGGCGGGGGCCAGCCTGCGCGTGTCGCGGGCGACCGACCTGCCGGCGGGCGCGTTCGTCGTGCACGCGCCGCCCGAGACCGCCGAAGCCGTGCGCGTGGCGCTCAAGGGCGGGGACGCCGTGCCGATCGGCCGCGACGTCTTCGACGCGCTCCGGGTCGAGGAGGGCCGCCCGCTCTACGGCGTCGACGTGGCCGAGGAGCACCTGCTGCACGAGACGGGCCTGCTCGCGGAGTACCACTCGTCGTCGAAGGGCTGTTACCTGGGACAGGAGGTCGTCGCGCGCCTCGAGGGCCGCGGCGGCAACGTGAACAAGCAGTTGCGCGGCCTGCGCCTCGGTGCAGCGGCGAGCGCGGGAGCGCCGGTCCTGCGCGAGGGGCGCGAGGTGGGCCGCGTCACGACCGCCGCGGTGTCTCCCCGAATCGGCCCGATTGCTCTCGCCTGCGTTCACCGCAACGCCTTCGAGCCGGGCACGGCGGTCGAGATCGGCGGCGTGGCCGCCACGGTGACCAGCCTGCCGTTTTCCACCTAGACGCATCGGCCGGCCCTGCTAAGCTCCCGCCACCGAAACCCGCGGGAGCAGGGATGTACGCCTTCGAAGAGGTCAGCCGCGACGCGATCGCCTTCCGCGAGGCCGTCCGCACGGGCACGGGCTTCCGGCCGCTCTACGTCAAGATCAAGCTGCTGTTCGGCTGCAACCTGCGCTGCGCGATGTGCGCGCACTGGCGCGAGCCGCGGCCGGCGCAGATCTCCCACGAGCGCCTCGTCGCGATCCTCGACGAGGTCGCTGGCCTCGGCTGCCGCAAGGTGCACTTCACCGGAGGCGAGCCGGGCCTGCGCGGCGACCTCGAGCGGCTGGTGGCTCAGGCCGGCTCGCGCGGCCTGCGCGTCACGCTGACGACGAACGGCACGCTCGTGACGCGGGCGCGAGCGCGCGCGCTGATCGAGGCGGGCCTGCGCGGCGTCAACGTCTCGATCGACTCCCCCGAGCCCGAAGTGCACGACGCCCAGCGCGGCGTGCCGGGCTCCTTCGCGGCGGCGGTCGAGGGCGCGAAGAACTTCGCCAAGGAAGCGCGCCGGGGCAAGCTCTCGCTGTCGCTCAACACCGTGGTGACCCGGCTCAACTGGCGCACGCTGGGCGGCCTGCCCCGCCTCGCGACGAAGCTCGGCGCGCGGCGCATTCGCCTGCTGCCGGTGGACGACCACCTGGGCGCCGGCCTGCGCCCGTCGCGCGGCGGGATCGAGGCCTTCAACCGCGAGATCGCGCCCCGCCTGCTGCGCGAGGGGCTGCCGGGCGGCCTGCTGGCCGCGGAGGCCGAGGCCTTTCCCTTCGGCCGCAGCGAGCAGGAGTTGGTCCACGGCGCCCGCGGCGAGTACGCGAACGGCCACTACCGCCACAAGCCCTGCTTCGCGCCCTTCACGCACGCGCTGGTCGACCACGACGGCATGGTCTCGGCGTGCTGCAACGCGCGCAAGGCCCCTGCGCTGGGCGCCCTCCACGAGCAGCCCTTCGCCGCCGTCTGGGGCGGCGCGCCTTACGCGGAGCTGCGCCGGTCGATGCTCGGGCCGGAGAAGCTGCCCGCCTGCCACCGCTGCGACGACTTCCGCGCCGAGAACCGGCGCCTGCAGGAGATCCTCGAGGCATGAACGTCTGCGCGATCGCCACCGGCTTCCTGCTGCCCCACCCGTGCGGCCGCGCCTCGATCGGCGCCTGCTCGAGCTGCGGCAAGCAGGTGTGCGAGACCCACGCCAGCCTGGCGGACTCGGGCCTCAAGTGCCGCGCCTGCGAAACAGGCAACGCGCTGCCGCCGCTGCTCGCGGCCGTCGGCGGCGCGGCGCTGCTGGCGGGCACGGCGCCGCTGTTCCTGGCCCAGGACCTCGAGGCGTTCGAGAGCGCGGCCCTCGCCGACGAGCCCGACGACGCCTTCTCCGATCTGTCCTGAGCCCATGCGCCTCGCGCTGATCTCCGACCGCTTCCCGCCCGACGCGGGCGGCCTCGCGCAGGCCGTGGCGCGCATCGCCCGGGGCTTCGTGGCGGGAGGCGACGAGGTGGAGCTGTTCGTCGCGACGCCGGGCGAGCCTGGCCCAGCGGGCGTGCTCCCCGCGGGCGTCTCCGTGCAGCGCGCGAGCGCCGCGCGCCACGAGTCGGACGCGCTCGCGGAGCTCTTCGAGCGCCTGCTGGCGCGCCACGCCCTGGCGCCGTTCGACCTCGTTCATGGCTTCTACCTGGTGCGCGCGGGCTTCCTCGCTGCCTACGCCGGGCGCCTGCTGGGCATCCCGTCGGTCGCCTCGGCGCGCGGCAACGACCTCGACCGCAGCGTGTTCGACCCCGCGCGCGCCGCCCACGTGCTGCGGGCCCTGCGCGCGACGGCGGTGACCACGGTGAGCCGTGCGCTCGCGCGCAAGGCGCTTGCGCTCGCCCCGCGGGCCCGCGTGAGCGTCGTGCCGAACGGCGTCGACGCAGGGCTGTTCCAGCCGCGGCCGGCCGATCCGGCGCTCACGGTCTCGCTGCGCGACGACGGCCGCGCGGTGCTGGGCTTCGCGGGCGAGCTGCGGCTCAAGAAGGGCCTGGTGCCGATGCTGGAGGCCGCGGCGATCGTGGCGGCGAAGCGCCGCATCGCGGTGCTCGCGGTCGGCGGCGTCCGCGCGGAGGATCAGGGCGCTCTCGAGCTCGTGCGCCGGCGGCACCCGGAGCTGCCGCTGCTCCTGCTGCCGTCGCGCCCGCCCGAGGAGCTGCCGCCGGTCTACGCGGCGATGGACGTGTTCCTGCACCCGTCGCTGCGCGACGGCATGCCGAACGCGGTGCTGGAGGCGATGGCCTGCGGCCGGCCGATCGTCGCCTCGCGCGCGGGCGGCATCCCCGATCTGCTGCGCGACGGCCGCGAGGGCCGGCTGGTGCCGCCGGGCGACGCGCCTGCGCTGGCGGAAGCCATCTGCGAGCTGCTCGACGACGAGCGGCTGCGAGCGCGCCTCGGCGCGGCGGCCCGCGAGCGCGCGACCCTTGCCTTCTCCCCCGCCGCCGAGACGGCGCGCTATCGCGCCCTCTACGAGCGCCTCAGCGCGCGGCCGCGAGCCGCGCGTCGTAGAGCGCCAGGAGCCGCTCTTGCGCGCGCGCCCAGGTGAGCTCGGCGTGCGCGCGGCGCGCCGCCCGCTCGGCCAGGCGCCGGGCGAGGCCGGGTCGCGCGAGCAGGCGCAGCACCGCCTGGGCCAGCGCCGCGGCGGAGCCGGGCGGCACCAGCAGCGCCTCGCGCCCGGGCCGCGCCAGCTCGCGCACCACGGGCAGGTCGGAGGCCACCAGCGGCCGGCCGGCAGCCATCGCCTCGAGCACCTTGATCGGGCAGCAGCCCTGGAGCACGTTGCGCTCGTCGAAAGCGAGCGGCGCCAGCGCCACGTCGCACTCACGCAGCAGCGCCGGAACCTCGTCGTGAGGGACCGCCGGCCGCAGCTCCACCTTCCCCTCGAGGCCGAGGCGCCGGATGCGGCGCAGCACCTCCTTGCGCTGGCGCGAGCGGCCCCTGCCCACGATCAGCAACCGGACGTCGGCTTCCTCCAGCACGCGCGGCATCGCGTCGAGGGCGGTCGCGAGGCCCTGCCAGTCCGCCAGCGTGCCCGCGTAGAGGAGCTGACCGGGGCCGGCCCGCTCCCGCGGCGGCGTCGCCGCGAACTCGTCCGAGTCGATGCCGTTGGGGATCACGGCCAGGCTCTCCGGCCGCGCGCCGTGGCCGATCAGGAACGCGCGCGAGACTCGCGAGACGGCGATCACGGCGTCGGAGCGCTCGAGCAGGAGCCGCTCGAGAGCGGCGATCTTGGCGAGCGTGGCCGAGCCGCGCAGGGCCGGGTAGTGGAACGGCAGCTCGAGGCTCGCCAGGCTGTTCGCCTCGAAGACGCACAGCCGCGCGGGCCGCTCTGCCACGAGCGCCGGCAAGCCGGCCCACAGCGAGCGGTAGTGCAGCACGTCGAAGGGCGGCGATGCGCGGACGTGGGCGACGACGCCCTCGGCGAACTCGAGCGCCCGCGCCAGGAAGTTGCCGGAGCCCGGCGTGCCGAGGCGCAGGTGGCGCGCGCCCTCGTAGCGCTCCTCCTCGGCGAGCCCGGGGGCCAGCGGCGTCAGCAGCGTGACCTCGCAGCCGGCCCGCGTCAGGCCAGCCACGAAATGACGGATGTGGGTGCCCGCCCCTTTCGGGCTCGGCACCACGTCGAAGGCCGCGTAGAGAACGCGCAAGGGAGGAAGTGTAGTGTCTGAGGCCCCCAGGATCAGCTTCGACAGGCCGGCTGCGGACGTGGCGGCGCTCTGCCGCGAGCTCGTGCGCGCCCAGGCGCTGAACCGCCCGCCCTCGCCCTGGCGGCGCCGGGCCGCGGAGCTGCTGGCGCTCGCCGGCGGGGCCGTCGCCCTCTTCCTCGACGCGCGCGCCGGCGGCCCGCACTCGCCGCTCGCGCCCGTGGCCGGGGTCGCCCTGGCCTGCCTCGTGTGGGCGGGCTGCCACCCGCGCGACGCCGCGACACCGGCGCGCCACTGGCTGGCGCGCCTCCTGCTCACGATCCCGCTGGCGGCGCTGGCGCTGGCGTTCGTGGTGCTGGTCGAGCCCATGGTCGAGGCCCGCTCCGGGGCGCGCGACATCTGGCGCTATCCGCTGCTGGCGGTGATCGCCCTGATCGGCGCCGGCCTGCTGAACGCGTGGCGCAACGCGCGCGCGCAGGCGGTGCGGCCGGCCGACACGCGCCCGCTGGCGGTCGCCGAGGTGCTGGAGGCGCTGGCCGACGACGTGGGCACGGGCCGCCCGATCTCGGGCTGGCTCGACCTACGGGGCTTCGCGCTGCCGGAGAAGCTGCTGCGCAAGGCGAAGACGCCGACCGGCTGGGAGGTCTCCTTCTTCCGCGACGAATGGCTGCGGCTGGTGCTGCCCCTGCGCGACGGAGGCAGGCTGCGCCTGTCGGCGGTCGACCGCGTGAAGGACCGCGCGGGCCGCTTCAAGCGCGGCCGCAGCGGCAAGAACAAGTGGAAGGCCGGTCGCACGGAGAGCCAGCATCTGTTCGACGTCCGGCTCGCGTTCGACGCCGCGCGCTATCGCCTGCGCGCGCCGGAAGCCGGCGCCACCAAGGCGGGCAGCGTGGTGGTCACGGGCATCGCCGCCGCCGACGGGCAGCTCTGCGCGCAGATCCAGTCGCCCCAGCCGGCGCCGGCCGCCGCTGACCTGCTGGCGGCGCTCGCCTTCGTCCACCGGCATCTCGAGCCCGCGGGAGGCGCGCGATGAGCCTCAAGCCCTCGCTCGCGTTCGCGGCGGCCGCCGCGCTCGCGCTGTCGGCCAATGCGTTCCGGCTGGCGAACGGAGCGCCCGAGCGCGTGCTCGAGGTCCAGCAGGCCGCCAGCCGCACGCTCAACCAGCCGACCTCCGCGGTGGTGACCCGCCTCTCCGGCGCCGCCGAAGCGCGGCTCGTCGTCGGGGCCGCGGACTCGCTGGCCGTGTTCGACGCGACGCCCGAGCTGCGCCCGATCGCGACGCAGAAAGGCGCCTACACGACGATGGCCACGGGCGACCTCGACGGCGACGGCGCGGAGGAGGTGGTGACCGGCGAGTCCGTCGACTCGCGGCCGGCCGTGCGCGTCCGCGGCGGGGATCTTCGCGTGCGCTGGGTCGCGCCCTTGAAGTGGCGCACCCCGCCGACGCGCGTCGTGGTGGTGGACCTCGACGGCGACGGCCGCGGCGAGGTCGTGGCCGGCAACGACGCGGGCGAGCTGATCGCGCTGACTCCGGCGGGGCGCGTACTGTGGTCGCACGACTCGCAGGTGTCCGGCGAGGCCGGCCAGCTCCGCGGCCTCGACGACGTGCGACTGCCCGGCGCCGGCCGCGCGGTGGCCCTGGCGCGGCGCGGGTCGACGGCGGGCGAGCTGGCGGTGCTCGGCCCGGACGGCCTGCCGATCGCGAGCGTGCGGCTGAAGAGCTCCGTGCGCCGCCTGCGCACGTTCGATCGCGACGGCGACGGCTCGACGGAGCTGTTCGTCGGCTGCGACGACAACTGGATGTACGTCTACGACGCCAGCGGCAAGCTGGTCGACGCCGTGCTGGTGGTCAGCCGCTCGGTCGTGGAGATCCGTCCCGCCGAGACCGACCGCAACCCGAAGACGCGCGAGGCGCTGGCCGGCGACAGGGACGGCAACGTCGCCGTCGTCGAGGGCTCCGGGTTGCGCGCGCAGCTCAACGTCGGCTCGCGCATCGGCGCGCTGCTGGGCGCCGATGCCGACGCCGACGGCGTCGACGAGGTGTTCGCGGGCACCGAGGACGGACAGGTGGTGGAGCTGCACGCGAGCGGGCGCGAGCTGTCGCGCCACCGGGTCTCGGGCGCGGTCGAGCGCATGCTGGCGCTGCCTCGCGCGCAGGGCGAGCCGCTGGCGCTGGCGGTGATCAGCCGGGGTGGCGTGCGCGTGCTGCGCTACGTCGAGCAGCAGGTCCCTGTCGGCGGCCGCGCCTGGCTGGGCGTCCTGCCGGGGGCCCTGCTGGTGTTGGCCGTCGCGCTGCTGCGGCCCGGCCGCGTGCCCACACCCGCGCCCGCGGCCGCGGCGGCGGCCGACGTCGCTCGGCGGCGCATCGAGGAATGGATCGCGAAGGGGTCCGTGAACGCAGATGCCGCCCGACGCCGGCTGCAGGAGCTGGACGCCGAGGCGAAGCGAACCGTACGGACCGTTGCCGCGCCGGCGCCGCCTCCGCCGCCGCGGGGCAGGCGCTAAACTGCGCGCGTCGCTCGTCGACGAGTCGAAGGAGGTGCGCATGCGCACGCTGATCCGGACTCTCTCCGTGGCGTTGCCCGCCCTGGTCCTCGCCGCGACGGCTTCGGCTTCCGACCTGCCAGAGATCCGGAAGCGCGGCACGATCCGCTTCATCGCCGCCGTCGACGAGGACCCGCTGATGTTCGCCCACAAGGGCGGCGCGAATCCCGGCTTTGAGCGCGAGCTGGCCGAGGGCTTCGCGGCGCTCCACAAGCTGAAGCTGGAGCCGGTGGCAGCGAAGACGTACGACGACCGCCTGCCCGACCTGCGCCGCGGCGCGGGCGACGTGGTGATCGGCATCATCGAGACCGAGGCGCGCGCGAAGCTGGCGGCGTTCACGGTCGAGGTGCTGCCGGCGCGCCACGTCGTGATGAACCGCAAGCCCGCGCGAGCCGTGGCGACCGTCGAGGCGTTCCGCGCGCTGACGAAGGTCGGGCTGCTCGAGGGCACCACCTGGGCGCAGGCCGCCTTCGACGCGGGGCTGCCGCAGGCCTCCGCGGTGCTGTTCGACGACCGCGATCGGATGGTCGCCGCGCTGAAGGACGGCCAGATCGAGGCCACCGTGATGTCGGTATCCGACGGCGCGCTGATGATGCAGAAGGACGCCCAGCTCCAAGCCGGCACGTTCGTGGGCGCGGTCGCCAAGGCCGGCTGGGCGGTGCGCAAGGAGGACGTGGCGCTGCGGGAGGCGCTCGACGACTACATCGACAACGCGCGCCGCTCGGGCGCCTGGAGCCGGCTCGTGGCCAAGTACTTCGGCGAGCAGGCGCTCACGGTTCTCGGCCGCAAGTAGCGCCGGTCGCGCCCCGGTTCCGCGCCAGCCGCGCTAGCATCGGCGGCGTGAAGATCTACACGAAGACGGGCGACCGCGGCGAGACGGGCCTGATCGACGGCTCGCGTGTGTCCAAGGACCACTTGCGCGTCGTCGCCTACGGAGAGATCGACGAGCTCAACGCCGCGCTCGGCGTGATCCAGGCCGAGCCCGAGCACCCCGAGCTGCACACGCTGGTGCGCGGAATCCAGCGCGACCTGTTCGCGCTCGGCGCCCAGCTCGCCGACCCGAAGGGCCGCGTGGGCGCGCGCAAGGCGAAGGCGGCCGTCTCCGAGGAGCAGACCGCGGCGCTCGAGGCCGCGATCGACCGCTACGACGCGGAGCTGCCCCCGCTGAAGGCGTTCGTGCTGCCGGGCGGCGCGCGGCTGGGCGCGCTGTTCCATCACGCGCGCACCGTGTGCCGGCGCGCCGAGCGCAGCGTGATCGCGCTGGCGCGGCAGGAGGAGGTGGACCCCGCCGTGATCGCCTACGTCAACCGGCTGTCGGACCTGCTGTTCACCCTCGCGCGCTACGCGAACCAGACGGCCGGCATGCCCGAAGAGAAGTGGTGAGGCCGGCCGGAACCCGCCGCCGCGGCCTGGAAGAGCCCGGTGTCGTGCTCGCTGTAGAGCGCCTCAGGCCGCGGCGCGCGACGGCAGCCCGAGCTGCCGCCGGATCTCGTTCTGGATCTCGAGGGCCGGGCGCACGCCGTCGACCTCGACCACCAGCTCCTTGCGGCGGAACAGGTCGATGATCGGCTTGGTCTTGGCGTGATAGTCGGCCAGGCGGTCCCTGACGGCGTCCAGGTTGTCGTCGGCGCGCGCCACCAGCCGGCCCTTGCAGACGTCGCAGACGTCCTCCTTGGCGGGCCGGTGGAAGATCAGGTTGTAGTCGAGGCCGCAGTTCGAGCAGAGCCTGCGGCTCATGATGCGCTCCATCACCACGGCGTCCGGCACGTCGATCAGGATCACGGCGTCGACGTCGTAGCGCTCGAGGAAGAACACCGCCTGCACCTCGTTGCGCGGAAAGCCGTCGAGCAGGAAGCCGTAGTTCCAGTCGTGCACGTCCAGCCGCTCGAGCATCACGTCGTTGACCAGCTCGTCCGGCACCAACTGGCCCGAGGCCACGATGCGCTTCACCTTGGCGCCCAGCTTGGTGTGGTTCTGCACGTGCCAGCGGAAGATGTCGCCGACGCTGATGTGGATCAGGTCGAAGTCCTTGGCGAGCATCTTGGCCTGGGTGCCTTTGCCGCACCCCTGCGGACCCATGGTGATGAACTTGCGCATGGCCTCGCCCCCTTTCGTCGCGGCCATTGTCCTCCCGGCCCGGCGGGGCGCGACCGGTGCAAACGGCTCATGCGCGGCCGGGAAGGCCCGGGCCGCGCGCGGCGCTCACGCGTCAGCGGGCGGCGGGGATCATCGTCTGCAGGGCCGCGACCTTCCAGCCTCCCGGGCGCTTCGCCCAGATCAGCAGGTAGTGGCCCATGCGGCTCGCCTGCTCCGTGCCGGCGGCGTCCTTGCGTCCCACGACGTAGAAGAGGTCGCTCTGGAAAGCGACGTTCGGGCTCAGGATCCGGATCGTCTCGGCGGTCAGCTTCAGGCTGGCCTCTTTGAGCGGCCCTGCGAACGCCTCGCCCAGGGTCTTCTCGATCGCGTCCCGGCCGGCGAGCTCGACTCCGTAGACGTTCACCATGATGCCCTTGTCGTCGAAGGTCGCTGCCACAGCCCTGGCATCGCGCGCGTTGAAGGCGTTGGCGAAGACCACCAGCGCGTCGTGGACGCCCTTCGAGTCCGCGGACTGGGCCTGCACGTGAACGGCCCACGACGAGGCGATCGCGGCGGCGGCGAGCGACAGCATCAGCTTCTTCATGATCGGATCCTCGATCCTCCCGGTGAAAAGGCCTGGCGGGGCTAATGATACGCGCGCTCAGATGCCGCGCAGCGGACCGGAGCGACGGACGGGGGCGACGGACGGGGACCACAGACGGGGACGGGCACGGGGACGGTTACGGTGGCGGGGACGGGGGCCGCTGCGGGACCAGGCGGCGCAGCAACAGGTCGGAGAGCGGATAGACCAGGAGCACGAGCGTGCCCGTGACGACCGCGAGGTGCAGCGCGGGCGGCTCGAAGGACAGCTTGAGGATCGGATCGACGAAGGCGTGGTTGATGTTGGCCTCGGACCCGAGCGCGCGGCCGGCGATCACGCCCGCGACGGCGATCGCGGACTGCAGGCGCAGGGCGCGGCGATCGTGGCCGAGGCGCGACACCCCCCAAGCCAGCGCCGGCGGCAGCACGACGTGGTACAGCGAGAGCAGCCGCGTGAAGAGCGGCCAGCGCGGGTCCCACATGTACTCGGTCCCGCCGATCAGGTGCGCGCCCGTCAGCAGGCGGCAGCCGAAGTCGAGCGTCCAGACGGGCCCGACCAGGAGCACGCCGATCGCCTGGCTGCCGATGAGCAGCGGGCTCTCGGCGAGCACTCCGACGCAGGCCAGGATCACGGACAGGTTGCACAGGAACAGGAAGTTCGCGAGGCCGTACGCCAGGGCGTAGGCCGGCAGGTAGACCAGCAGCCAGACGAGGGCCAGCGCGCGCACGAGCGGCGGCAGGCCGGCGGGCGGGGAGCTGGTCATGCGGGCGCGGCGCTCAGCGCGGCGCCAGGCGCCGCGCGAAGAAGGCGTCCGCGCGCTCCATCGCCTGCAGCCAGCGCGACTGGATCAGGAAGTCGTGCACCTCGTCCGGGAAGATCAGCTCCTCGAAGTCGACGCCCTGCGCGCGCAGCGCGGCCGCCAGCTCGAGCGTCTCGCCGAACGGCACGTTGCGGTCGTCGTCGCCGTGGATCAGCAGCACCGGCGAGCGCCAGCTCGCGATCGCGGCGAGCGGTGAGGACTCGAAGGCGATACTGGCGACGTCGCGGCTGCGCCGCGGGTCGTACTCGGGCGCGAAGTTGCGGATCACGTTGTTCCAGTCGTGCACGCCGTGCAGATCGACGCCGGCCGCGAACAGGTCGGACGCGCGCGCCAGGCCGAGCGCCGTGAGGTAGCCCCCGTAGGAGCCGCCCCAGAGGCCGATCCGCTTCGCGTCGACGTCGGAGCGGCCGCGCAGGTAGAGGCCCGCGCCCAGCACGTCGCGGAACTCGCTCGCCCCCGCCGCCCCGTAGTCGAGCGCCTCGCGGAACTCGAGCCCGTAGCCGATGCCGCTGCGGTAGTTCACCGAGAGCACCACGTAGCCGCGGCTCGCCAGGTACTGGTTGAACGCGTAGGTGTAGTGGTAGTACTGCATCGAGTGCCAGCCGAGCAGCATCTGCCGGCGCGAGCCGCCGTGGAAGAAGGCGATCGCGGGGCGCTTCGCCGCGCCGGCGCCGCCGGGCGGCAGGAAGAGCTGGCCCCGGATCGTCATGCCGTCCGTGGCGGCGAAGCTGACCGCCTGCGGCACGACCAGCGCGGCCTCGGGGAACTCCGCCGGCACCGCGGGACCCTTCAGGTCGCGGGCTCCCGCCGCGCCGACGACGGCCACGCGTGAGGGACGGCGCGCGTCGGAGCGAATCAGCGCGACGCCGTCGGCGAGCGGCGCCGGGGCCCACTCGATGCCCTCGCCGCTGGTGAGCGCCAGCGGCGCTCCCCCGCCGACGCCGACGCGGAACACGTGGCGCCGGTCGAGGTCGCCCTGGTTCGACGAGAACAGCATCTCGCGGGCGCCCTTGCCGAGGGCCGCGTGCTCGACCTCCGAGTCCCCCGGCGTCAGCAGCGTGGCGGGCCCGCCCGCGACCGGCGTCGAGTACAGGTGCGTGAAGCCGTCCTGTTCCCACGGAAACACCAGGCGGTCGCCCGCGGTCCACCAGAGGTTGTCGCCGACCACCTCGCGGAAGACGCTGCCGCGGCCCGCGCGCGCCTGCCAGACCAGCCGGCCCGCACCGGTCGCTGCGTCCGCCACCCGGATCGAGAACGGGTGGCCTTCGCGCTCGGGCAGGAACGGGTAGGCCCGGGGATTCTGGGGCAGGCGCAGGAACGCGATCTGCCGGCTGTCGGGCGACCAGGCCGGAGCCTCGTCGCGGTCGACGCCGGGGTCGAGCCACACGATCGCGCTGGCGCCACGTTCGAAGACCCCGACGAACGAGTGGCCGCCGCGGCGCGAGACGAACGCGAGCCGCCGGCCGTCGGGCGACCAGCGCAGTCCGGCTGCGCGGCCGCGCGCCTTGAAGAGCGGCTTCGCCTCCGACGAGGCGTCGATCGGCGCCGCCAGCACCTTGCCGTCCTTGACGAACGCCACGGTGCCGTCGGGCGCGACGGCCGGGGAAGCCCCGTCGCCGAGCTTCACCGGCGCTCCGCCCTCGAGGCTCGCCGAGAAGAGCGCCTGCTCGGCGCCCGCGGTCTCGCTCGTCGGGTTCGGGACCTCGCCGGCTCGGCTCGGGGAGCTGCCGCGCACGTAGACGAGGCGGCGCCCATCCACCGAGAAGGCGAGCTCGGACAGCTCCTGCCCGTCCTCGCGGGCGTAGGCCGTCAGCGCGCGTCCTTCGTACGCCGGCGCCGACGCCACCCAGACGTTGCGCACGCCGCGGTCGTTGACCACCCAAGCGATCGCCCGCCCGTCCGGCGACGTGACCAGCTCGGAGGCGAAGGGCGCCGCCATCACGTCGCGCACGCTGAAGGGCGTGGCGCCTCGCGCCGGAGCCCCGGCCACCCACAGCCCGGCCGCCAGCGCGCCCGTCACGGCCAGCTCCGGGCCCGACCACCGCTTCCACATCGATCTCCTCCCGCTCAGCGCTCCACCGCCGCCACCGCCCTGCTCGCCGCCGCGAAGACGGCGCGCGCCGCCTCACGGCTCACGCCCTCGCGCAGCGTGCCGCAGGGAACCTCGATCACCTCTCCGCTCTCGAGGTGGAGCGCCACGTCCCAGCGCTCGCGCACCCCGTCGTCTTCGGCGCCGGCCGAGGGCGCCGCCAGCGCCGCGCCCGCGCGCGCCGCCTGCTCCAGCACGCGCCGGTTGAGCAGCAGCTGCGCGCCACGCAGCTCGCGTTTCCTGACCTCGCCCCCGGCCCAGTACAGGGCCGCCGCGTCCTCGAGCACGAGCCCGATCTCGCCCCGCAGGTCCGGCGCCTCGGCGACCACGCGGCGCCCGCGGGCCTCCTCGGCGCGGCGCTCCCCCTCGCGGCGCAGGCGCGCGTAGCGCAGCGCCATCGCCAGGCGGAAGAGCACGCCCAGGAGCAGCAGGAACGCCGCGGCGGCCAGCAGGCGGACGGCCATCTCGGAGCGGCGATTGTACGGCGCGTCGCCTCCGTGCCGGCCCGTTCCGTCCACCGTCGTCTCGCGCTACGCTTCTGTCCCTTGCGCGCGGCGATCTTCGACTTCGACGGCGTGGTGGTCGACAGCGAGCCCCTGCACTTCGAGGCGCTGCGGGCCGCGCTGCGCCCGGAGGGCATCGAGATCGACGTCGAGGAGTACGACCGCGAGTACCTGGCCCTCGACGACCGCGGCGCCATCCGCACGGCGCTCGCGCGCCACCGGCATTCGCCCGGCTTCGAGCGCGTCGCCGCGATCGCGGAGCGCAAGGCGCGCCTGTTCGCCGAGATGATCGACGAGATCGAGCTGCTGCCGGGCGTCGAGAGCCTGGCGCGCGCGCTGGCGGCGGAGATGCCCGTGGCGATCGCTTCGGGCGCGCTGCACGCGGAGATCGAGCGCATCCTGGCCGCGCACGGCCTGCGCGCGGCGTTCTGCGCCATCGTGGGCGCGGACGACGTGCAGCAGACGAAGCCCCACCCGGAGCCGTACCTCGCCGCGATGCGGGGCATGGCGCGCCACGCCCCGGGCCTGGCGCCTCTCAACTGCCTGGTGATCGAGGACTCGATGACCGGCATCGCGGCGGGCCTCGCCGCGGGCATGAAGGTGCTGGCGGTGACGAACTCGTACCCCGCCGAGCGGCTGACGGCGGCGCACCGGGTGCTGCCGAGCCTCGCCGGCCTGCGCCCCGACGATCTGCGCGCCATCTTCCGGGCATAATCGGGCATGCCGTCGCGCTTCCTCGACGCCGAGCAGCTCAAGCGCCAGGCCGAGCACCGCTACGACGTCTCGCGCAAGGCGCTCGGCGGGCGCGTCGTGCTCGTGCCCGGCGGCGCCGGCGGCCTGGGCGCAGCGGTCACGGCGCAGCTCCTCAACGACGGCGCGCTGCCGGTGGTCGGCTACCGCAGCAACCGCGGCCACGCGCTCGCCTTCCAGCAGAAGATGCAGGACCTCTACGGCGGCCCGGTCGCCCTGGTCGAAGGCGACGTCGGCGACCCCGAGGTCCGCCAGCGCTATCTCGACACGGCGCTCGCGGTGAAAGACGAGGTCTACGGCCTCGTCGCGCTGCCGGGCGACCCCGCCCGCGTGAAACCGGCCGAGCTCGACGGGCCGGCGCTCGAGGCGTCCTTCCGCGCGAACTTCGCGGCGCCGGTGCTGCTCGCCCGGCTCTGCGCCGAGGCGATGGCGGCGCGCGGCACGCGGGGCGCGATCGTGCTGGTCTCGAGCATGCAGGGCGTCCACCCGTTCGAGGGCAGCCTGGCCTACGCGGCGCCGAAGGCCGCGCTGCTGCACGCCGCGCGCGTGCTGGCGAAGGAGTACGGCGGCGCCCGTGACATCCGCGTGAACGTGGTGGCGCCGGGCGCCACCGGCGCGGGCATGGCGCGCGCCTCGGTCGAGTCCGGCAAGTACGATGCCTACGTCGAGCGCGGTGTCATCCCGCGCTTCGGCCGGCCCGAGGACGTGGCGCGCGTGGTGCGGCTGCTGCTCGAGCCCGACTCCTACCTGACCGGCCAGGTGATCACGGTGGACGGCGGCCTGACGCTGCGGCGCGACGTCCAGGCCTGAGACGGCCGCACCGCGGCTGTTTGACCCTTCCGCCGGCCGCGTCTACCCTGATTCGATGATCGCTTTGCGCCGCGCGCTCTCGACCGCCGCCCTGATCCCGCTCGCCCTCGCCTGCAGCTCCGGCAGCCGGGCCGACACCCCCGCAGCAGGAGCGAAGGCCGAGCCCGCCGCGACCGGCGCGACGGTGGTGGCGGAGCTCGCCGGCAAGCCGATCACGCTCGCCGAGCTCGACGAGCAGGTGGGCCCCGCCAACCTGGCGGCGCTGCGCCAGCAGGAGTACGACCTGCGCCGCGCGGCGCTCGACGACCTGCTCGAGAAGCGGCTGTTCGAGCTGGAAGCGAAGAAGCGGGGCCTCAGCGTCGAGGCGCTGGTGCAACAGGAGGTGGACGCCAAGGCGGCTCCCGCCGACACGGCGGAGGCCGAGATGGTCTACGCGCGCAACGCGCAGCGCGTCGCCGGCCTGCCCAAGGACCAGGTGATGGCCGACATCGAGCGCCAGCAGCTGGCGCGCAACCGCGTGCTGCGGCGCGAGGCCTATCGCCGCGAGCTGATCAAGGCCTCGGGCGTCAAGCTGCGGCTCGAGCCGCCCCGCTTCGCGGTCGGCGTGCCGGCGGCAGCGCCCACGCTCGGGCCCGCGAGCGCCCCGGTGACGATCGTCGAGTTCGCCGACTACCAGTGCCCGTTCTGCTTCCGCGCGCAGCAGACCATCGAGAAGCTGCTCGCGCAGTACCCGAGCCAGCTGCGCCTGGTCCACCGCGACTACCCGCTCGACTCGATCCACCCGCGCGCGATCGCCGCGGCGCGCGCCTCGCGCTGCGCGGGAGCGCAGGGCAGGTTCTGGGAGTACCACAAGGGCCTGCTGGCCGCGCCGCCGAACGCCTCCAGCTTCCCGGACGAGGACCTGAAGGACCGCGCGGCGAAGCTCGGCCTCGACGCCGCCCGCTTCGCGGCCTGCCTGGCCGATCCCGCGGGCGACGCCGCCGTGCGCGCCGACGCCGAGGCAGGCGGCAAGCTGGGCGTCGCCTCCACGCCGACTTTCTTCATCAACGGCCGGCGCATCGAGGGCGCCAAGGACGTCCAGGAGTTCGTCCAGATCATCGAAGAGGAGCTCGAAAAAGCTCTGGACTTCGGGGGCAGCGGGCCGCACAATCCGCGTCCGTGAACGGCGCGCGGGGCGGACGCAGCGCGCCACGGAGGTGATCGCCGAAGTTGCAGACTGAACTGCGCGCCTGGACGGTCAAGGACTCGACCGAGCTCTACAACGTCGCCGGCTGGGGCCGCGACTTCTTCTCGATCAACGAGGCCGGGCACGTCGAAGTGACACCCTCCGGGCCCGGCTCCGCGCGGATCGACCTCAAGGAGCTGATCGAGGACCTGCGCAGCCGCGGCATCAACCTCCCGCTGCTGATCCGCTTCTCCGACATCCTGAGGACCCGCGTCCACCAGTTGTGCGGCGCCTTCCAGCAGGCGATCGCCGACAACGAGTACCGCGGCGTCTATCGCGGCGTCTACCCGATCAAGGTCAACCAGCAGCGCCACGTGGTCGAGGAGCTGATCGAGTACGGCCGGCCGTTCAACCTCGGCATCGAGGCGGGCAGCCGGCCCGAGCTGCTGGTGGCGCTGGCGCTGCAGGACAACCCGGACGCGCTGATCCTGTGCAACGGCTACAAGGACAAGGCGTTCATCGAGACGGCGCTGCTCGCCAAGAAGCTGGGCCGGCAGGTCGTCATCATCATGGACCGCATGGGCGAGCTGGAGACGATCCTGCAGGCCTCGCGCGAGCTCGACATCCGCCCGGTGATCGGCGTGCGCGCGCGGCTCGCCACCAAGGGCGCCGGCAAGTGGGTGGAGTCCACCGGCGACCGCTCCAAGTTCGGCCTGACCACGGCGGAGATCGTGGCGGCCGTCGAGCGGCTGCGCTCCGAGGAGATGCTCGACTGCCTGCAGCTGCTGCACTTCCACATCGGCTCGCAGATCACCGCGATCCGCGCGATCAAGGACGCGCTGCGCGAGGCCTCGCGCATCTTCGTGGAGCTGCACGCGCTCGGCGCCAACATGCGCTACCTCGACTGCGGCGGCGGGCTGGGCGTCGACTACGACGGCTCGCAGACGAACTTCCACTCCTCGGTCAACTACTCGCTCGAGGAGTACGCCGCGGACGTGGTCAGCCAGGTCGCGGAGGCCTGCAACGCCAAGGGCGTGCCCCATCCCGACCTCGTCACCGAGTCCGGCCGCGCGCTGACCGCGCACCACTCGGTGCTGGTGTTCAACGTGCTCGGCACCAACGAGATCCTGCTGGGCCAGATCCCCGACAAGCTGGCCAAGGGCGAGCACGCGATCATCCGGCAGCTGTTCGAGACCTACAAGAGCGTCTCGCGCAAGAACTTCCAGGAGTCGTACCACGACGCGTTGCAGCTCAAGGAGGAGTCGATCGGGGCCTTCAACCTCGGTGTGCTCGACCTGCGGGCGCGCGCCCGGGTGGAAGAGCTGTTCTGGGCCACCTGCGAGAGGATCCTGAAGATCGTGCGCGAGCTGCCCTACGTGCCGGACGAGCTCGAGAGCCTCGAGAAGCACCTCTCCGACACCTACTACTGCAACTTCTCGCTGTTCCAGTCGCTGCCCGACCACTGGGCGGTGCGCCAGCTCTTCCCCACGATCCCGCTGCAGCGGCTCAACGAGGCGCCGCTGCGGCGCGCGGTGCTGGCCGACCTCACCTGCGACTCCGACGGCAAGATGGACCAGTTCATCGACCTGAAGGACGTGCGCGACTACCTGCCGCTGCACAAGGTGAACGGCGAGCCCTACTACATCGGCAGCTTCCTGGTCGGCGCCTACCAGGAGATCCTGGGCGACCTGCACAACCTGTTCGGCGACACCGACGCCGTCCACGTGCGGCTCGACGGCGACGACTACCGCGTCGAGCACGTGGTGGAGGGAGACTCGGTCACCGAGGCCCTCTCCTACGTGCAGTACTCGAAGGACGACCTCGTCGCCCGCATGCGCCGTTCCGTGGAGGCGGCGCTGCGCGAGAAGCGCATCACGATGGCCGAGTCCGGCCGCTTCATGCGCCGCTACGAGGAAGCGCTCGACGGCTACACGTACCTCAGCGCGAGCGAGTAGCTAGCCGGCGCAGTAGCGCGGGGCCAGGCGCTCGAAGGCGTCGCGACAGGCCAGCACGTCGTCCACGAGCACGTACTCCTCGGCCGAGTGCAGGCCCGCGCCACCCGGGCCGAAGACCACGCACGGGATGCCCGCCGGGCCCAGGAGGCCGGCGTCCGTCCAGAAGCTCATCGCCGTGCGCGGGGCTTTGCGGCCAAGGCACTCCTCCAGCAGCGCGGGCAGCGGGTGCGCGGCCGGAGTGACGTAGGGGCTGCGCTCGAAATCGAGACGGGCCTCGGCGCGGAAGTCCGGGTCGGCGGTGCGCAGCCGATCCAAGATCGCCTTCGCCTCCGCCAGCGCGAGCGCGCCGTCCTCGTTCGGAGCCGTGCGCCGCTCGTACTTCAAGGAGCAGCGGTCAGGGTAGGTGCTCCACTCGCGGCCGCCGTTCACGAAGGAGGCGTGCAGCGAGCCCGTGCCCACCAGCGGATGCGCGGGGCCTTCTCTTAGCCGCCGGTCGAGCGCTTCCAGCTCCCCCAGCACGCGGCCGGCGTGGGCGATCGCGTCGCGGCCGTCGGCAGGCCGGCTGCCGTGGGCGGCGCGGCCCTCAGTCACGACCTCGAGCCAGGCGAAGCCCTTGTGGCCCACCGCGATCTCGAGGCTGGTCGGCTCGCCGATCACCGCGGCGTCGGCGCGCCACTCCTTCACCAGGGCTTCGGCGCCCACCGACATCGCTTCCTCGTCGGCGAGCGCCGCGACGACCAGGCGACCGGCGCGCAGCGAGCCTCCTCGCGCGATCCGGCCCGCCGCGTCGAGCATCGCCGCGAGGCCGCCCTTCATGTCTTGCGCGCCGCGGCCGTAGACGCGGCCGTCGCGCAGCACGGGGTCGAACGGGGCGCTCATGCCCTCGACGCCGACGGTGTCGAGGTGGCCGCACAGCATCAGCGTCGGGCCGTCGTCGCGGCCGTCGAGCACGCCGACGACGTTCGGCCGTCCCGGCGCCGCTTCGCGCACGGTGACGTCGAGGCCCGCGCGCTGCAGCTCGTCGGCGACGCGCTCCGCCAGCTTCGCCTCGCCCGCGGCGCCCGGCACCAGCGTCGGGTTGACGGAGTCGATGGAGATGAGATCGCGGAGGAGGGAGACGGCCGGGTCGGGCATGCCCCGGACTATACGGGGCGGAAGGCCTCACGGACGGGGAGGGGGGACGGGACACGGGAACGGGGACGGGGTGCGTGCCCGCGCCCTTCCCGTTCCCATTCCCGTCACCGTTCCCGTCCGTTCTGCGGACGCCCGGGTTCGCTGTGGAGCAACCAGCGCGCCGGCGCGGCAAACAGAACGCCGCCCCGCGCCGTCACGCTGCTTGCCGGGCTGGGGGCTCGGGGCGTCACTGGCGGGCTCGCTGCCTCCCGGCCCGCTCGGGCCGGCCTCACGTGGCCGTGAGAGGCCGGCCCGAGCCGGCACAAGGAGGTGGCCGATGCGCGATCGCGTTCCCGTTCCCGCCGTGCCCGTTCCCGTGGCCGTTCCCGTTCCCGTTCCCGTCCGTTCGCTTCCGCCCTCTTCGCTTCCCTTCGACTGGCTCGACCCAGATCGCTTGGATGTCTACCGCCTCGCGCTCGAGTTCCAGGCGCTCGCTGCCCGGCTCGGCCGCGCTCGCGGCATCGGCGCTCTCCGAGATCAGCTCGACCGAGCGTCCTGTTCTGTCGTTTTGAACATCGCGGAGGGCGCGGGTCGCTCGGCTCCCCTCGAGAAGGCCCACTTCTATTCGATCGCCCGCGGCTCGGCCACGGAGTCCGCGGCCGCGCTGGATCTCCTGCTGGCCCGCGGGCTCGTTGCGTCGGCCGACCACCGCCGCGCACGGTCGCTGCTGAGCCGGATCGTCTCGATGCTCGTCGGCCTGATGCGGCGGTTCGCCCGGGATGGTGCGCGATCCCTCCTCGACCACGGCGTATAATTCTTGCCCATGCATGGACTTGCGGCGCTCACGCGCCACTCGTCCTGATTACGTGCCAGGCCCTGGATGCAGGGCCGACGGGACTATCCGTATGCGTCCACTTAGTGTTCTGTGGACGTGGAAGTGTGGGCGAAGCGTCCGAAGATCCGCAGGGGTAAAGACTATGGGCAAGACGTGCTTCGTAATCATGCCAATCGGCGACGTCATCCTGCCAGGGAGCGCGATCACGGCCGAGGAGTTGCGGCGCCGGTACGACGACCTGATAAAGGAAGCCATCCTGCGCGAACGCCCCGACTTGGAGGTCGTCCGCGCGGACGACGTTTCTGCCCCCGGCGGCATCACAACCGACATCTTCACCCGGCTTATGCACTCCGACTATGTCGTGGCCGATATCACGTTTCCGAACGCCAACGTGTTCTATGAACTCGGCATTCGCCACGCGTGCAGGCCCGGGACAATCCTCGTGCGCGAAAAGGGAGCTCCTCAAGCACCTTTCGATGTTGCGGGCCTCCGCTATCTTGAATACGAGAACACCCCATCCGGTCTGAAGGGCCTCGCCCACCAACTGAAGCAGCGCTTAGCCTGGTTCGACGTCCACCCCGGCGAGCCGGATAACGACTTCCTTGCCCTTGCCAAGCTCACAAGCTACAGGTTTCAGAGCTACGAGAAGAAGGAAGAGCAAGACGCGTCAGTCGTGTTCGCGATCGCGCAGATAGCACAGGATCCGGAATTGCTACAGCTGTTCCTTGCACACGCGTCCGGCGAGCCGGTTAACCAAGCGGAGCTAATCGGCAAGCTCGCAGAGAGGCCTGAGGCCTTTCGTGCCGTTCTATTCGCCTTGGCGAAGTCCGGCCAGCTCAAGTGGTGAGGCGGACGTAGGGGACTGGGGCGATGTCGAAAGGCCTGCCCCAGACCGTGAGGGACAACGTCGAGAGGTGCGGTGGACCTGATCGTGTTTGACGGTATGAGCGAGGATGCACTCCGCGAGATCATCTTCTTGGAAGTGAAGACCGGCGGCTCGTCCCTGACAACCCGCGAGCGGCGGATCAGAGACGTGGTCCTCGCCAAGAAGATTGCGTGGCGAGAGTTCCGAGTCGGAGGCGAGTGATAGGGCGAGCCGCTAACAACCGCATGGAGATTGACACGGCCCGCCGCGCTGGTAGCGTCTGGACGTGGGCTTTGCGAGCTGACCAGGTGCCTTGCGGACCACGGAGCGAAGACGGACTGGAGAACCCGTCGTGAAGTGCTGTCTTGACACAAACGTGCTCGACTGGATCGTCGACGATCCACTGGGATCTCAGCTCATGGATCTGGTCGAGCGCCGCGTAGTGTGCGCGATCGTCGCCGCGGATAACGCTCATGAAGTCCATCGGATCCCCGATGGCAAAGTGGCGAGACGCGAACGGCTTCAGGCGCTTCTCAAGGCGAACTTCATTCCACTCGCTCCGACCCATGTGCCCATAGCCGGCATCGCCCGCGCAGGCTTGGCGCGCATTGCGACGCCCTACGTCATGAGCCTCCGGGATCAGCTCAGGCAGCAGGTCGGCATCGAGGGGCTGGATTCGAACCACCTCATCAACGCATCGCGGGAAGGTTGTGATCTCTTCCTCACGCTCGACAAGGCCATCCTGCGGAAGCGCCACGCAATCCAGCGGATACTCAGTATCGAATGCCTGGAACCCGGCGACCTGTTGCAGAGGCTTCACGCTTCGAGAAGCGACCGCGGCACTACAGTTCCCCCTCCATGCAGGACGTGACATCTCACCGGCCCTTTTGCGGCCAAGGACATCGGAAAAGGTCCTCCGCTTCAGGGAGCACTACATCGCTGCGCACCGGTAGCTTCGCCAGACACTGCCCGTTGGCGGCCCAACAGGGTATCTAGGCTCCTCCGGTCTAGTCGCTAACCAACTCCACCACGCGCCCTATGGCGCCACTGCACCGAGCAAGGCAGCGTAGATGCTCTTGCGACCGTGAGCGCGGATCATCTCCTCTGCAGGCGTGTTCCCCTGGGAGTGCAGATACACGACTCCGTCCAGGAGGATGTCCTGCAGATTGCAGGTGAAGGTGCCGTCGGGACCCTCGCGACCAAGGCACCACAAACCGGAGCCGCTCATGCCGCCGTACCGCTTCGGGAACCCATCATCGCGCTTGTCATTGAGCGACAGGTCGACGTAGTCGTGGTCGCCGGATGAATGAACGGCCAGGAGTCGCGAAGCGATCAGAAGAGTACCGGCCGACGCCTGTGCGACGAGGCTCGATTCTTCGCCTGTGGTCCACGTCCGCGTGAACTCGCCCGGTGTACCGACCACGACGCGCGGCTCGTTCGCGGCAACAGCCTCGGCGATCAGGGGATGATTGCGACGGCGCGCCAAGTCATAGAACGCCTGGCCGCGGGCCTCGATGTCACTCGCGTGGGTGGGTGGGACCTCGATAAGCGCAAGGTCCGGGCCCCAGTCCACCGTGGCGGGCGTCGCCAGGTAACGGACCTGGAACAGATCGCGGTCCAGAGCGACTGCGGGATTGCTCTGGGCGGTCAGCGCCAGCTTTGGGAACCCGTCTCGTGGGCGGAGGGGCGGCTTGATGACCGTCCAAACATGAGCAGCCGTCAGGACGCAGCGCCGTGTGCCGACCCGGACCAACGTCCCCGAGCCGATGAACACCGGACTCACATTTGGACGGACGCCGAACAGATGAGTGCTGTGCGCGCAGATGCGTTCAAAGGCGTGCTGCAGGAGTTCCGTGTGGCTAACGTACTGAGTCATCCGTTTCTACTCGCCCGCGCCTCGCGCGTGGAGGCCGCGAGCCCAAGACGCTAGAAGCCTGCCAAGGATGACTCACCGTGGCACGGTTGAGTCCTACGAGCCCGCTCTGACCAGCGCCGTGGACCAGGCGACCGTCCGCTCGGCAACCTCCAGGGCTTCGCGATGGTCATCTTCGCTCGCTTCTTCGCTCGCGCCGGGATAGCGCCCGGTGACGGCCCACGTTGTCAGACGCTTCGCTTCCGCAACGTCAGCCGGCACGTTGATTCCCGTCTTGGCGACCAGGTCCAGGAGCTCAGCCAGATCGTGGGTCTTCGGGAACCGCTTCCTCTTGTGGACGAGCACCGCCTTGACCGCCTTCTCGGCCGCCTGCTGAGCATCGAAGCACAGGTCTTCGAGAAGGACGTCGGGCAGGCTGCGGTCGGCCCTACAGCGAGCGAGGTTGCTGCGCGCGTGTCGGAGCCACTCTTCCGGGCTCCCCGCGTCGCGCAGCCTAGGCGGCATAGACGACGCGACCTTCCGCCAGGATCGGGCCGACGATCGAGCCGACGTTCTCCCTCTGCTCTTCCAGGTCTTGCGGCGTGAGCACGAGGAGGTCGACGCCCACGCCCACGCCCGAGAGGTTCATGTAGATGTCCTGGGCGAGGCGCCGACGGTGCTCGACTCCCGACTTCACGACGAGGAGGTCGAGGTCGCTGTCCGGGCCGGCCATCCCGCGGGCCGAGGAGCCGAAGAGGATGATGCGCTCAGGGTGGGCCACCTCGACGATGCGGCGCACGACCTCCTGGAGAGCCTCGGCTCTGGCCGTGCCGCCGCGACTGTCGGAACCCACGACGGAATCCTAGCATCCGACGTATCGGCGCCACTGGCCGAGAGCTTGCCGCAGGCGAGGCGCCGCACCGAACGGCCAGATCAAGACTGCACGGACGGGGGACGGGAACGGGAGAAGGGGACGGGCAGGGACACGGGCGGGCGGCTAGACTCCCCCACCATCCAGCCTGAGGAGGAGACTGAATGGAGCTGCAGCCACTACTGATCGGAGCTGGTCTGGCACTCGCGGTTGGGGTGTTTGGCACCTTGGTCGGGCTGGATCGGGAGCGGGCGTTCTATACCACCGTCACGGTCGTGGTCGCGTCCTACTACTCGCTGTTCGCGGTCCTGGGAGGATCGACGCGCGCGCTCGTCGTCGAGTCGCTGGTGGCTGGAGCCTTCGTGGCAGCGGCTGCAATCGGTTTCCGGTCGTCGCTCTGGGTCGTCGCGATCGCGCTGGGGGGACACGGTGTCTTCGATTTCGCGCATGGCGCGGTCATCTCCAATCCGGGGCTCCCGGTCTATTGGCCGGCGTTCTGCGCCGCGTACGACGTCGTGGCGGCAGCGTATCTGGCGTGGCTGCTGACCAGCGGGCGTGTTCGCGCTGCAGCCTGACCTTGGAGGTCGTCCGGATGACTCGGTGGCGGTGGTGGCTCGGGGTGGCGCTGCTGGGGCCGCTCGCGGGGGTCGCAGAGACCCCCGCTACGCTGCCGAGATCGTGCGGGCGAGGTCGCGATTGGAGGCGCCCAGGGCCAGAAGCGAGCGCACCAACAGGTCCAGCGAGACCGAGGGATCACCCGTCTCCATCTTGGCGACTCTCGACTGGCTGGACTGGATCAGCTTGGCCAGCGCCGTCTGGCTGAGATTCTGGCGCTTGCGGCGGTTCCTCAGGCTATCAGCCAGCCGCAGCCGCAGCTCGACGTAGGCTGCCTCTTCGTCAGACAAGCCGAGGAAGTCCTTCGCGCTTCCCAGCCGCCAGCCACTCTTCTCGAGCCTCTTACGCTTACTTCGACGCATCGTCGTATTCCCTCAGCCTCCTGCGACTTCGTTCCAACACCGCCGGCGGCGTTTGCGGCGTCTTCTTGGCGAAGACGTCGGCAATCACGATGGCATCCGAATCGACCCGGTAGATGACACGCCAGAGTGTGCGCTCGTCGGTGACGCGGAGCTCGTGGCATCGGGGGCCTACCTCAGGCATCGGCCTCGAATGCGGCATGCCCAGCCCCTTGCCCCGCTGCAGTTCGCGGAGCAGGTACCCTGCCTCGATACGTGCACTCTTGCTCATCGGTGGCGTCTTGAGTTCTCCGTGCAGCCACGCCAGCGGCTTGTCCTTCGAACTCACCGGGGCATGCTATGTCCGATCTGACATAGACGCAAGCGACTGACGACCAACCGGGCATCGAAGAACTGGTACTGACTGTTCCGTCGGACTTGCGCGACGGGAAGGGGGACGGGACACGGGAAGGGCTGGAAGCAGCTGGGCCCCAGGCGTCCGGCGCGTACAATGGACGAGACATGGCTACGACGGTTGTCCTCGAAGACGTCGTTGAGGTATCGCCCGACAAGATGAGCGGTGCGCCGGTGTTTCGGGGCACGCGCGTCCTGGTGCAGACCCTCTTGGACTACCTCGAGGCCGGTGATTCGCTCGACGTGTTCCTGGCGGACTTCCCAACCGTCAACCGAGACCAGGCCGTCCGTTTCGTGGAGCTGGCCGGCAAGGCAGCCCTGGCCCCGCTGCGGAAGCCTGACGGACGGGGACGGGGACGGGAGACGGGCAGGGGCACGGGGACGGGGCGGGGCGCGGCTAGCGGTCGTCGTCCTCCGCTTCTGCGACCGGGCGGATGAAGGCGGCCCGCACCGGAGGGGGCATCACCGAGGCCTTGCCGCGGATGGACTTCCACAGGATCTCGTTCAGCTCCAGCTCCGGGGCGAGGTCGGCTTCCTCCAGGTTCATCGCGGCCGAGGCGGACGAGCCCCAGGAGTCGGGGGCGTTCATCTCGTCGAGGGGGACGCGGGCCGGGCGGGCCGTGAAGCCGGTCAGCACGGGCTTCGCGTCGAAGGCGCCGTACATCGGCGTCGCCGAGGCGTCGTACTGGCTCATCGGCGGCAGGCCCAGGATCAGCTCCATCGTGCGCAGCAGGCCCGAGGTCGTATAGAGCGTGCTGTCGACGACGCCACGGCGGCTCCAGGGAGAGATCACGAACGCCACCGAGCGGTGGGCGTCCACGTGGTCGGGGCCGTTCTGCGCGTCGTCCTCGAGCACGAAGATGGCGGAGTCCTTCCAGAAGCGGCTCTTCGTGATCGCCTCGACCAGACGGCCGAGCGCCAGGTCGTTCTCGGCGATCATCGCGCGCGGCGTCGGGTAGCCCACACGGGTGCCCGCGGTGTGGTCGTTGCCCAGGCGGATGATCGAGAACTGCGGCAGACCGCCCTCGGCCTCGAACTTGCGGAACTCCTCGAGCCAGATGTCCACGCGGCGGGCGTCGGGGATGCGCAGGTCGTAGGGCGGATAGCTCGGGTGGACGCGGCCCTCGAGGCCGGGCACCATCGCGCGCACCACGCCCTCCCCCACCTCGTGCTCGTCGTCCTCGCCGCGGCCCGCGAACTCGCCGTAGCTGCGCACGCTGACGCCGGCGCGCACGCAGGCGTCCCAGATGTAGCCCTGCGACGGGGCGGTCACGTTGCCGAAGGGGTTGCGCATCTCGCCGCCGCCCTCGCTGAGGTAGCGTCCGCCGCGCCGGCCGTAGTTCATCGGCCAGACCTTCTCGGTGAAGTCCGTGGCGTAGGCCGCCGTCGAGAACGAGTGGCCGTCGAAGCTCACCTCGGCGTCCACGTAGAAGTTGTCGAACAGCACGAACTCGCGCGCGAGAGCGTGCGCGTTCGGCGTCACCTCCTCGCCGAACAGGCACAGGGTCGGGTCGCCGTTGCCCTTCTCCAGGTCGCCCAGGATCTGGTCGTAGGTGCGGTTCTCGCGGATCACGTAGAAGACGTGCTCGATCGGCGAGGGGGCGCCCACCTTCGACGGGACCGGCGAGCGGGCGGGCGCCGCCGCGGGCCGCAGCCGGGTGTCGTCCGCGTAGGGCGTGAGCTCGAGCGCCGTGGCGGTGTAGGCCGCGAGTGTCTTCGCGTCGGGCATCGGGATCGCCGACAGCGCGCCCTGCAGCATCGCGCCCGTGTACTGGAACTCGCTCGTCTGGTTCCCCGGCTGCGAGCCGCGCGGGTTGGCCTGCGAGGTCAGGCCCTTGCCGTCGAGCACCCAGAGCCTCTCGCCGCCGCGGCTGTAGCGCACCGCCGTCGGGTACCAGCCCGTCGGGATGAAGCCCTCCACCTCCGCGTGGCCGGGGCGTTCGACGTCCACCACCGCGACCGTGTTGTTGTCGGCGTTCGCGACAACCAGCGTCCTGCCGTCCGCCGAAAGGTCGAGCGCGTTCGGCGTGCTGCCCGGAGGCGCGCCGGGGAACATCGCGACGCTCACCTGCTCGCGCGCCACGCCGGAGGGCAGGTCGAGCACCCAGACCGAGTTGGTGTTGCCGCAGGCGACGAACAGGCGCTGGCCGTCCTTCGAGACGATCATCTCGTTCGGGTGCTCGCCAACCGGGAACTCGCCCCGCGGCTCGAGGGTGTCGGCGTCGAAGGCCAGCACCTTCGCGCCGCCCCAGAGCGAGACGTAGAGCGTCCTGCCGTCCGGGGAGACCACCGAGCCGTAAGCCTCGGCGGCGAGAGGGACCGTCTTCGCGACGCGGCCGCCCGGCAGGTTGATCGCCGTCAGCAGCTCGCCCAGGGCGTGCACGGCGAACAGGCGGCGGCCGTCGGGCGTGATCGACAGGCCCGCGACGAAGCTCTCGCTGTTCGGGCGGGTGAGCACGAAGGTCCGCTCGAGCGTGAGCACGCCGCGCTCGAACTTGTACTCGCGGACGCTGTTGTCGCCGCCGCCCGACGAGTAGACACGCTTGCCGTCGGGGCTCTGCGCGAGCCCCAGCCAGGCGTGGTCCACCGTCAGCTTGGACTTCACGTAGAAGTTCTGCGCGTCGACCACCGTCAGCGTGGGCTTCGAGTAGCCGTTGCTGGTGACCACCAGATAGCGGCCGTCCGGCGACTCGATCAGGTTCAGCGGCAGGTCCCCCACCGTCAGATGGCGGCCCGCGGGCGAGATGCGCCAGCCGTTCGGCAGCAGCGTGACGTCGCGCGACTCCTTGCCGGGGCGAGCGCCGCGGCTCGGAGCCTGGGCGTAGGTGGTGGCGGCGAGGAGGCAAGCCAGAAGAGCGGCGGCGCGGGGGTGGCGCATCGGGGGATGTTAGCTCAGCGGTCCCCGAGCATGCCGCCAAGCTGGCCGAGCAGCGAACCCTCGCCCTTGCTCGATCCGCCGGAGCGCGGAGCCGAGGCGATGATGCGGTCGGCGAGACGGCTGAACGGCAGCGACTGCAGCCAGACGCGGCCGGGCCCGCTGAGCGTCGCGAAGAACAGCCCCTCGCCGCCGAAGAACGCGCTCTTCAGCCCCCCGACGAACTGGATGTCGTAGTGGACGCTGGGCTCGAAGGCGACGATGCAGCCCGTGTCCACCCTCAGGCGTTGTGTGCCGGCGAGCTGCTTTTCCACGATGGCGCCGCCCGCGTGAACGAACGCCAGGCCGTTGCCCTGCAGGCGCTGCAGGATGAAGCCCTCGCCGCCGAAGAAGCCGACGCCCAGCTTCTTGGCGAAGGCGATCCCCACAGAGACGCCCTTCGCCGCGCACAGGAACGCGTCCTTCTGGCAGATCATCTCGCCGCCCAGGCTGCCGAGGTCGAGCGGCACGATGCGACCCGGGTGGGGCGCCGCGAACGCCACGCGCCGCTTGCCGCCGCCCTGGTTGGTGAACGCGGTCATGAAGAGCGACTCACCCGTCAGCACGCGCTTGCCGGCGCCGAACAGCTTGCCCATGACGCCGTCGCTCTCGCTGCTGCCGTCGCCGAAGATCGTCTGCATCTGGATGTCGTCGTCCATGAACATCATCGAGCCCGCCTCTGCGACGGCGGTCTCGCCAGGATCGAGCTCCACCTCGACGAACTGCATGTCGTCGCCCAGGATCTCGAAGTCGATCTCGTGCGCGCCGCTGAAGCCGCCGGTGTCGGCGACCGCGAGGCGGAAGCCCTTGCGCTTCAGGAAGCCGACGAAGCGGTCGAACTCCTCGGGCTTGACAGCGTGCGTCGCGCACAGCGCGGCGCGGTCGACTCCGGCGTTGTAGTCGTCGGCGAAGCGCTGGTATCTCTCCTTGACCTCGGGCATGCGGGGCCTCCAGGGCTCGCGCGGGCGGGAGCACCGGCGAGCGAAGCGGCCGGCGGGATCGATTCGCCGGCACCGTGAGATTGCGGGTTCCCGAGTGTAACGCGCGGGCGCCGCCGGGGGCCGACGGACGGGGACGGGGACGGGAAGGGGCACGGGGACCGGGTGGAAACCGAACCGTACGGAGCGTACACTTCGTGGCGGGAGGTGGACGGTGCCGAAGCAGGGGATCTGCGGGGCCGAGGAGGCGCGCACGCGGCTGCCCGAGCTGTTGGAGAAGGCCCATCACGGCAGCAGCACGCTGATCACCCGGCGCGGACGGCCCTACGCGGCCCTGGTGCCCGCCGGGGCAGCGGGCGGCGGGCGGCGGCTGAGCGTGCTGTCGCTGCGAGGCTCGGGTCGCGGCCTGTGGGGCGCGCGCTCGGCCCGGACGATCCGCGCGATGCGGGACGAGTGGTCGTGAATCTGGCCGCCCACATCCCCGACGGCGCAGCGATCCTCGTCGACACGAACCCGCTGATCTACCTGCTCGAGGGAAGCCCGCTCGCCAAGGGGTTCGAGCCCGTGTTCGCCGACATCGACTCCGGCCGCATCCAGGCTGTGACCACTCCCGTCACGCTCGCCGAGGTCGTGGCAGGGCCGCTGAATGCCGGGAACGAGACCCTGGCGGCGCGCTACCAGCGGTTGCTCACGGCGAGCCCCGGCTGGTCGCTCTGCCCCATCGACGCCGAGATCGCGGTCCTCGCCGCCAGGCTGCGCCTGCGCCACCGCCTGAAGCTCCCCGACGCGATCCAGCTCGCGACGGCGATCCACGAAGGCTGCCACGCGGTCCTCACCCACGACCGTGACTTCGGCCGGCCGCGAGACGTCGTGATCCTCGGCGGCTAGCGGGGCCCCGTCGGGGCTAACATCGGGCATCCTGGGAGGCCCGCATGACACTGGCGGCGGCGAGGCGGCGTGGGTCGGCCCGCTGAGGCGAGCGGCCTGATCGGGCTGCTCCCGCTGCTGGCCGGGGGAGCCCTGCTCGGCATCGCGGGGTTCGATCCGCGGGAGGATGCCTTTCCCGCGGGTCGCGCGCCCGTGGCGGCCGCCGGCGTCGCCTTCCTGCTGGCTGGCGTGGCTCTCTTCATCAATGGCATCGACACGCGCTATCGCACGGCGCTGCTGAGGATCAACGCCGCTCTCCTGCTCACCGCCTTCGGGACCGTGCCGATCGCGATCGCCTGGTCCAGCGGACCGAAGTGGCTGCTGGTCGGCGGAATCGTCTGCCTGGTTCTCGCGGCCAGCGCGGTCCGGGCCGCCGTTCAGGAGGTCGGCCGCGTCGCGCGCGAGAGGCGGGGCGTGCCGTCGCCGATCCTCCCGGCCAGTGAGTTGCAGCAGCAGTACGGGCTGTATGCGGAGAACCGTCCGGCGATCCGGCTCGATCCCCGAAAGGTGCCGGCGGAGCTGCGCGATCTCGTGCCGCTGGCGGAGACCTGGGGCATCGGCGACGACATCATCCGCTTCGATCTCGTGCAGAAGGCGCCGGAGTCCGCGCAGCGCGAGCTGATGGACGGCCTGGACGGACGAACGGATGCGGTGCAGGCGTGGCTTCGCAGCCAGCCTGAAGGGACCGCGCTCTCCGATGAAGCGGCGGCGTTCATGTCCATGCTGTCCGCCCTGGACGAGATGCAGCCCCCCCCTGCGCCATCGGAGGTGCTGAGGTGAGATCCGTCCTGTCGGCGCTCGTCGTGCTCGTCGCGCTCGAGCACCTGTGGTTCCTCGTCCTCGAGATGTTCCTGTGGACGAAGCCGATCGGCCTGAAGACGTTCAGGAACAGCGTGGAAAGCGCGAAGCCGACGGCCGTGCTGGCGGCAAATCAGGGCCTCTACAACGGCTTCCTCGCGGCGGGCCTCCTGTGGGGAGTCCTCCACCCGCGGGCCGAGGTGGGCCTTCAGATCGAGGTGTTCTTCCTGGGCTGCGTCGCGGCGGCCGGGGCCTTCGGCGCCGCCACGGTCTCACGACGCATCCTCTACATTCAGGCCGTGCCGGCGGTGCTGGGCCTCGTATTGGCGGCGCTCGGCTGATGGACGTCAGCTTCGGGTTCAAGGCTCACTCGGGCTGGGCGGCGCTCGTCAGCGTCGGCCGGGCTGGCGGCGGCTACGCGGTGGCAGAGCGGCGCCGCGTCGAGCTGGTGGAGGAGACTTGGGCAAAGGCGCCCTACCACGCGGCCGAGGAGCTCGAGGCCGGACGGGCGCGACGTTTGGTCGAGCGCGCCGTCGCGGCGGCGCACCGCGGCGCGGCCAGGGAGATGCGGGCCGCCCTCGCTCGCGAGGGCGAGCGGGGCAACCAGGTCCGGGCCTGTGGCGTCCTCGTCGGCAGCCCGATGCCCCCGTGGAGCGTCGACGAGATCCGGGCCGTGCATCCGCGCATGCACCAGGCCGAAGGCGCGCTCTTCCGCGACGCGCTGTTGCGGGCCGCCGAGGCCTGCGGCATCCGAGTCGTTCCGATCCCGGAGAAACAGCTCGTGGCACGGGCGGAGCGGGCGCTCGGGATGCCCGCAGGCCGGCTGCTGAAACTGGCGGCGAGCCTGGGCAAGGCCCTGGGGCCGCCGTGGGGCAGGGACCAGAAGGACGCCGCGCTGGCCGCGATGGTCGCCCAGGACCTCAGCACCGACGTGTACCGGAGCCGCTGACGAAACTCGAGGACCGAGGGGAGGGGGAAGGCCATGGGCAGAATCGCGATCGCGTGCTACCGGCCGAAGGCGGGGCAAGCCGGGGCGCTCCGCAAGCTGGTGAGGACCCACGTGCCCACGCTGCGCTCGATCGGCCTGGTCACGGGGCGGGCGCCGATCACGATGGAGTCGAAGGACGGGACCATCGTCGAGGTCTTCGAGTGGGCCTCCTCGGAGGCGATCGAGGCCGCGCACGGCCACCCCGTCGTGCTGAAGATGTGGGAGGAGTACGGCAGGCTCTGCGACTACGTGCCGATCTCCCAGGTGGCCGAGGCCTCCCAGCTCTTCTCGGAGTTCGACCCGGTCGACGTGTCGGCGCCGGAGGTCTGACAGGCGACGCCACGGCGGCGGGCGGTAGAATGAACGTCGAATGGACGAGACGGCACGGCGGCGCTGGGCGGCGCAGTGGAAAGCCGCCGGCCCGGCGCTCGCCGAGCAGCGCCGGTCGGAGTTGCGCGCCCTCACGCCCTCGCAGGCGCTCGCGGCTGCGGACGCGCTGCTGACCCTGGGGGCAGCCGCTCCGGTTTCGCACGCACGGGCGGACCACTCCGGCCTCGTCGAGCAGCAACGCCTGTTCCATGCCGCGCGTCGAAGGGCGTGAACCCGATCTTCACCGCGGCGCTGGCACGGGAGGCGCCCGCCACCCTCGGGCCTACTCGTAGCGCAACGCCTCGATCGGGTCCTGGCGGGCGGCCCGGAGCGCGGGCCACATGCCGAAGATCAGCCCGACCGCGCTCGACACGCCGAAGCCGAGCAGCACCGACCAGGCGGGCGTCGCCGCCTGGAAGTCGAAGGCGTAGCGGGCGCCCAGCGCGGCGGCGAAGCCGGCGCCGATCCCCAGGGCGCCGCCCACGCCCGTCAGCGTCACGGCCTCCATCAGGAACTGCGTCGCGATGTCGCGGCGCGTGGCGCCGAGCGCCTTGCGCAGGCCGATCTCGCGCGTGCGCTGGGTGACGTTGACCAGCATGATGTTCATCACGCCGACGCCGCCCACCAGCAGCGCGATGCCCGCGATCACCAGCATCGCGGCGGCGACGCCGCGCGTGATCTGCTGGAAGCTCTCCAGCGCGCCCGCGCTGGTGAAGATGGCGAAATCGTTCGGCTGGTCGGGCCGCAGCCCGCGGCGTGCGCGCATGATCGCGGTCTCCTCCTCGATCAGCGCGTCGTAGTCCTCCGGCCGCTTCGGCACCGTCGCGATGTGGATGGTGTCGCCGCCGCCGTTCTTCACCTCGGGGAACTGCTCGTCGAAGCTGCTGATCGGCACCACCACGAAGTTGTCGTTGCTGCCGCCGAAGAACGAGCCCTTCTTCTCGAACAGCCCGATCACGCGGTAGGCCCGGCCGTTGACGGTCAGTTCCTCGCCCATCGGGTCGCGATGCGGGAAGAGGGCGTCCGCGACGTCGGTGCCGATCACGCACACGCGCGCGGCGTGCGAGACGTCGGCGTCGCTCAGGAAACGGCCGTCCTGCACGAAGTGGGTGTTGGCGACCGAGTAGTCGGGGTTGGTGCCGACGAAGAGCGGGGCGTTCGCCTCCAGCCGGCCGGCCTTCACGCTGACGCCCACGAACCTGTAGCGCTCCTGCGAGACCGCCGCGGCCAGGCTCGACAGCCGCTTCAGCGCGAGCGCGTCCTCGATCGTGAGATCGCGGCGGTTGCGCTGCTCTTCGGGCGGTCCGGCGGGGCCGCTGAAGCGCGGCTCGAACTTCTGGAACTGCACGAGGTGGGTGCCGAAGGTGGTGAAGCCGGCCGTGATCGCGTGGTCGAAGCCGACCACGAAGCTCACCATCATGATCACGGTGGCGACGCCGGCGGTCACGCCGAGCAGCGTCAGGAAGCTGCGCAGCTTGTGGGCGCGCATCGCCGCGAGCGCGAAGGAGACGTTCTCGAGCCAGGAGATGCGCAGCGAGCGGTGGCGCATCACTCGGCCCGCAGCGCCTCGACGACCGGCAGGTTGGAGGCGCTGCGCGCCGGCCAGTAGCCGGCGGCGACGCCCACCGCCACGGACAGCGCGAGGCCCATCGACACGATGCCGGGCGTCACCTCGGCCGGGAAGGCGAGCACCACCCGCACGCCCACGGCCAGCAGGACGCCGCAGACGACGCCGACCACCCCGCCCCCCAGCGAGAGGAGCGCCGACTCGAGCAGGAACTGGCGCCGGATGTCGCGCTTGCGGGCGCCCACCGCCATCCGCATGCCGATCTCCTGCGTCCGCTCGACGACCGCGACCAGCATGATGTTCATGATCACGATGCCGCCGACGCCGAGCGACACCGACGCGATCAGCAGCGACAGGACGAACGCGGCCGCGGAGATCTGGCGCCAGAGCGCCTGCAGGCTCTCGGCGGTGACGACGCCGAACGGGTCCTTGCCGCGGAACGGCGTGTGGCGCAGCGCGCGCAGCAGCGCGCGCAGCTCGTCCACGGACGCCTCGACGCCCGCGACGCCGCCGCTCGCCTTGATCAGCACGTCGAGCGAATCGCGGCTGCCGAACTGCCGCCGGAAGGCCTGAACCGGGATGAAGAGGCGGCCGTCGCGGTTCTCGCCGAGCGTGCGTCCCTGCCGGGAGATCAGGCCGATCACCCGGTACGGCACGCCGCCGACGAGCACGGAGCGGCCCACGGGATCGAGCTGCGGGAAGAGCTCGTCCTTGATGTCCCAGCCGATCACCGCGACGGCCTGCGCCGTCTGGTCCTCGGCCGGGGTGAAGTAGCGGCCGGCCGCCACGTCGAGCCGGAGCAGGCTCCCGTAGTTCGCGCTGGTGCCGAAGACCTGGATGTCCGGCAGCCGGCGATCGGCGCGCTTGACGGCGGTCTGGGTGATCGCCTGGGCCGCCACCTCGTCGGCCAGGCGCAGGCCGCGCGAGAGCGTCTGGTAGTCGTTCCACGAGACGTCAGGACGGCGCAGCGCGTCCACGAACTCCTCGCGGCTCGTGATGATGCCGAACTTCTGGACCACGTAGACGTCGGGCGCGAGCTGGATCACCCGCTCGCTGACGAAGGCGTTGAGGCCGGCGATCACGGCCACCACGCCGACCAGCGTCGCGACGCCGATGATGATCCCGAGCAGCGTGAGGAAGCTGCGCAGGGTGTGGGCGCGGATCGCCCGCAGCGCCTCGCGCAGCACCTCGGAGAGCGGCATCAGGAGCCGCCGGCCCGCTCGCCTTCCTTCGCCTTCTCGATCTTCACGGAATCGCCCGGCTTCAGCTCCCGCAGCGCGCGGAACGGGCCCGTGATGACGCTCTCGCCGCCTTTCAGGCCCTCGACGACCTCGAGCAAGAGCTCGCCCAGCAGTCCCGTCTTCAGCTTCTGGAAGCGCGCCTTGCCGTCCTCGACCAGGTAGACGCCCTCCTCGTCGCGGGGCGCGTCCGCCTTGCGCGTCTCGCCCGGCTTGTGCTCGATGTCACGGATCACGAGCGCCTGGATCGGGATCACCAGCGCCTGCGCGCGGAAGCCGGTGAGGATGTCCGCCTGCACCGAGAGGCCCGGCTTGATCTCGGGGGGCGGGTCCTCGATCTGGACCTTCACCTTGAACTTGATCGCCTCGGCTCCGCTGCCGGTCTTCACGATGGGGCTGTTGCCGACCTCGGTGACGACGCCGGCGAAGGTCCGGTTCGGGTACGCGTCGATCCGCACCAGCGTCTGCTGGCTCAGCTTCACCGACGGGATCGAGGTCTCGTCCACCTCCATCTCGCTCTCGACGATCGACATGTCCGAGATGGTCAGCAGCACGGTGCCCGGCTGGTTCAGCACGCCGACGACCGCGACCTCGCCCTCCTCCACGCGCTTGGCCGTGATGATCCCGTCCATCGGCGCGGTCACCGTGGTCTTCGAGAGCGTGTCCTGCGCGCCTTCGAGCGTCGCCCGCGCCTGGTCGATTCGCCGCTGCAAGGCCTCGGCCGCGGCCTCGGCCGTGGTCAAGCTCGTGCGGGCGCGCTGGAAGTCGGCGTCCGGGATGATGGAGGCCGCGTGGTTCTCCCGGGCGCGCTCGAAGTCGGCTCGCGCCTGCTCGAGGGTGGCGCGAGCGGAGCCGAGCTCCTGCGCCAGCGCCTGCACCGCGGCTTCGTTGCTGCGGGCCAGGGCGCGCGGGTTGACCGCGTCGATCTGCAGCAGGAACTGCCCCTTCCTGACGCGATCGCCCTCCTCGACGGCGAGCCGGGTGATCTGCCCCGCGATGGTGGCGGAGATGTCGACCTTCTTCTGCGCCTGCACCTTGCCGTTGGCCGTGACCTTCGCCTGCAGGTCGGCGCGCTCGACGGTCGCCACCTGGACCGCGGTGGGCTTCGGGCCGCGGCGAGAGTAAGCGAAGCCGCCCGCGCCGGCGACGGCCAGGATGCCCACGAGCCAGAAGACGTGCTTTCGCTTCAACCCCGTCCCCCCGCAGCGGGCGCTGCCCAATCGGTTGGCTGGACGCTCCCTGCTGCGAATCTACGCTCGCGCGGGAGATTCCGTTCGACCGGATTGCGGGCGCCTGCCTGCCCCGACGTGATCGGGTCAAAGGCGCGTATCGTCGGGCAGAGGAGTCTCCCCAGATGAGGCCAGTCGACCCGATGGAAATCCGGGCCGTGCTCTCGCGGACGCCCGCGGCGCTGCGCGCGCTGCTCGACGGCCTGCCGGAGCCGCTGCTGCACGCGAACGAGGGCGAGGGCACCTTCAGCCCGCGCGACGTGCTGGGACACCTGATCCACGGCGAGGAGACGGACTGGGTGCCGCGGATCAAGATCATCCTGGGCGAGGGCGAGAGCCGGCCGTTCACGCCTTTCGACCGCTTCGGGTTCCAGGACAGGTTCCGGCACGCGTCGACCAGCCTGCTGCTCAACGAGCTCGAGGCGCTGCGCCACGAGAACCTCGACTACCTGCGCGGCCTGGCGATCGCGCCCGCGCACCTGGCGCTGAAGGGGACGCACCCCGAGCTGGGCAGCGTGACGCTGGGCCAACTGCTGGCGACCTGGGCCGTCCACGACCTCAACCACGTCGCGCAGATCGCCCGCGTGATGGCCAGGCACTACGCCGACGCGGTCGGGCCGTGGAAGGAGTACCTCGGCATACTGCACTGAGTCCGGCCTGATAGAATCCTCAGCCGCGCAGGGTGGTCCTGTCGCTCCTGGTGCGCGCTTCGTCCGCGGCGGCGGCCGGGGAGCTTGATCGCGGACACCTTCTCTGGAGACCGGCTTCGCGATCGCGCGGCCGGCACATCGACAACATGAAGAGGATTTCGGTTCTGTCCGTTCTGGCCGGCGTGGCGCTGTTCACCGCCGCCTGCGCCAAGGAGCCCACCGAGGCGCTGACCGCCGCCAAGACCGCGCTCGAGGCCGCCAAGACCGCGGAGGCTGGCGACTACGCGCCGGAGGCGCTGGCTGCCGCCGAGACGGCCCAGGCCGCGCTCGAAGCCGAGCTCAAGGCCCAGGGCGAGAAGTTCGCGCTCACGCGCTCCTACACCAAGGCCACCGAGCTGGCGACGGCCGCCAAGGCCGCGGCCGAGAGCGCGGCGACGGCGGCAGCCGCGGGCAAGGAGGCGATGAAGGCCGAGGCCACCGCGCTGGTGGCCGGCGTGCGCACCGCGGTCGAGGCGACGAAGCAGGTCCTGGCCAAGGCGCCGAAGGGCAAGGGCAGCGCCGCGGACCTCGAGGCGATGAACGCGGACGTGGCGGCCGTCGAGGCGTCGCTCGCCGAGATGGACGCGGCGCTCGCCGGCGGGAAGTACAAGGACGCCAAGGCCAAGGCCGAGGCGGCCAAGGCGACGCTCGACAAGATCGCGGCCGACGTGCAGGCGGCGATCGACGCCAAGAAGGGCGCGAAGAAGTAGTACCTCGCCGCGCCCTTGCGAGTCATCCCACGCAGCCGCCGGGCCCGCGCCCTGGCCGGCGGCTGCAGCCTCGCCGCGCTGCTGCTGTTCGTCGAGCTCGGGCTCAGCGGACGCGCCCGGCCCCCGGTCGCGGCGCGACAGGACGCGATCGCCGCCCTCGAGGCGGCGCGGCTCGCCGGCGCTCCGCACTGGGCGCCTCCGGCGTTCGCCTCCGCCGATGCCGCGCTGCGTGCCGCCCTGCTCGACTGGAGCCGCCAACAGGCTCGGCTGCTGCCCCTGCGCGACTTTCGCCCGGTGGCCGCCTCGCTCGCCGCCAGCACCGGCCTCGCGCGCACCGCCGCCGCCCTCGGCGCCGACCGGCGCGAAGCGGAGAGAGCACGCGCGGAGCAGGCGCTGCGCGAGGCTGGCGCCGCCGAAGCGCAGGCCGAGGCGCTGGTCTCCGCGACGACGCTGCCGCACGCCCAGCGCGCGCGGCTGCGGCGCGCGCGGCTGCTCGTCGGAGAGGCCGCGGCCCTGCTGCGTGACGGCGAGATCGAGGCGGCCCGCGAGCGGGCCGAGCGAGCGGGCAGCGAGCTGCGCCTGGCCCTGGGTCCGGCGCTGCAGGCCGCTTCGCGCTACACCTCGCCGGAGCTGTTGGCGAGCTGGCGGCGCTGGATCGAGGAGACGCGAGCCTGGTCGCGGAGGAGCGGCCGGCCCGCGATCCTGGTCCTGAAGGAGAAGAACCTGCTGGTGCTGCTGTCGCGAGGCGTGCCGTCGCGCCGCTACGCGGCCGAGATCGGCGCCAACGCCCTCGGCGTGAAGGCCCGCCAGGGCGACCGCGCGACGCCCGAAGGGCGCTACCGCGTCGTGAGGAAGAAGGACCGCGGCCAGAGCCGGTACCATCGAGCGCTGCTGCTCGACTACCCGAACGCGGAGGACCGCGCGCGCTTCGCGGCCGCCCGCAAGCGGGGCGAGCTCCCGGCGGGGGCGAGCATCGGCAACCTGATCGAGATCCACGGCGACGGCGGCCGCGGCCAGAACTGGACGGACGGCTGCGTCGCGCTGGCGAACGCCGACATGGACGACCTGTTCGCGCGCGTCGGCGTCGGCACCCGCGTCACGATCGTCGGCGGCGACGGCAGCGACGGGGCGTTCTCGGGCCTGCTCGCTCAGGTCGCGGGCGACGGCGGTGGGGGCACGCCGTGATGCCGTTCCTGCGGGAAAGCGGGCAGCTCGCCTGGCGGGGCCTGCGCGCGCGCCTCGAACGACCCCGGGTGCGAGCCGCGCTCGGCGCCGGGGCGCTCTGCCTGCTGGCCTTCTCGGGCACCGGCTGGGACTTCCGGGAAGTGCCCCAGCCGGGCAGCGAGGCGCCCGTCGCCCCGAAGACGCGCGAGGGCGCGCGGCTGGCCGCCGAGCGCGCGCGCCTGCGGGCCGCGCTCAGGCAGAAGGTGCCGCGCGGCGCCTGGATCGTGATCGACCAGACGCACAACCGCCTCCGGCTCAACCGCGGCGACGCTCAGGTGCTCGAGGCGCCGTGCTCGGCCGGCTCGGGGATGGTGCTGAAGGAGGGCACGGGCGGGCGCGTCTGGGTCTTCGACACGCCGCGCGGCCGCTTCGAGGTGCTCTCGAAGCTGGAGAACCCGATCTGGCGCAAGCCCGACTGGGCGTTCGTCGAGGAGGGCGAGCCGATTCCGAGGGATCCGGGCCAGCGGCTCGAGTACGGATCGCTCGGCGAGTACGCGCTCTACTTCGGCAACGGCTACATGATCCACGGCACGCTCTACGAGCGGCTGCTGGGCCGCCCCGTCAGCCATGGCTGCATCCGCCTCGGCCGCGACCCGCTGCGCGAGGTCTTCCGGCAGGCGCCGCTCGGCACTCCGGTCTACATCTACTGATGCTCCGCGATCGCTTCCGCGTGTCCAGGCTCGCAGCCGCGCTCGCGCTCGCCTGCGCGCTCCCCAGCCTGCACGCAATGGCGGCGGCCCAGGAGCGCGACGCCGCCGCCGAGAGCCTGCGCCGCGAGGTCACGTCGCTGCGGGCCGAGCGCACGCTCGCGTTCGGCAAGGGCTTCTACCTCCGGCTCGACGCGGCGCGGCGCCGGCTCGCGCTGATGCTCCAGGGCGTCGTGCTCGACGACTACGAGGCGAGCCGTCTCGAATGGGGCGTGCCCCAGGTGCTGTTCGTGGAGCGCCGCCTGCCCGCCGACTGGGAGCTCGCGGCGTTCGCGAACGGCCGGCTCGATCCCGAGCGCGCCCGCGACCGGCTGGAGGTCGTGGCCGCCACGCCTAGCGCGCCCGGGGGCGGCGCGCCGGCCCCCAGCCCCACGCCCTCGGCGCCGGCCGTGCCGAAGAGCGCCGAGGAGACCGTCTCGGTGCCCTCCAGGTATCGCATCGTGTTCGACGACGGCGTCTCGCTCGAGGTGAGCACGCAGGGAGCGGGCGGCCGCAACCGCTCGATCCTCAGGCGGGCGATCGACGCCGCGCGCCTGCGCCTGCAGGACCTCGGCGCGGCCCTCGGCGTCGGGACCAAGGAACGCGTGCGCCTGCGCGTGGAGCTGACGGCCGAGGGCGCGGCCTCCCTCTACCGCTCGTTGCCGCCGGAGGTCAGCCTGATCGTCGTCGGCCTTCCGAGGCGCTGAGCAAGGCCTGCGCCGCCGGCGCCGACCAGCGCGCAGACCTTGCGGGCGGGAGAGGCGGGCTCAGGCCGAGCGCAGAAGGCGCTCGAGCAAAGTGATCAGGTCGCCCGCGGAGACGATCCCGACCAGGCGGCCGTTGTCGACGATCGGCAGGGCGCCTGCGCGATGGCCGCGCATCCGGGCGATCAGATCCAGGATCGGCGTCTCGGGTGCGGCCACCGGCGGGCTCTTGGTGGCGACCTGGGACACCCGCGTCACCTTGAGGAACCGGCGGCGGGCCTCCGGATCGTCCACCGTCACGACCGACGGCATCGCGTCGCGCAGCTCCCGCTCGTCCAGCAGCGCCACCAGGCGCTCGTCCTCGACCACCGGGAAGTGGACGATGCCGCGCGTCTCCATCAGCGCCTGAACCTCGGACAGGGGCGTGGCCGGCGCGACCGTGACGGGCCGGGGCGTCATCACGTCCCGAGCCCGTAGCGTCCGGATCTCCTCGATGCTGATGGAGGCTGTGGCGGCTGGCATGGCGTTCTCCCTCGCGAGCGTGCTCCCTGCAAGCTTCGTACCTTTCGCACGCATCGCGGCGCCGGCCCCGGAATTCAGGTAGGCTGCACCTCCGCCATGGCCGCCGCGATGACCGCCGCCAGCCCGGTTGCACTCGCCCGCCGCGCGGTCGCCAGCTACTTCCTGAAGCGCCCTTACTGCGCCTCGTTCGAGCTGACCCACAACTGCAACGCCCGCTGCCGCCACTGCCACCGCGGCGAGCTCGTGCCGGGCGAGAAGCTGGCGTCGCCCGAGCGGCTGCTGGAGATCTGCCGGGAGCTGCGCCCGATCGTGGCGATCATGTCGGGAGGCGAGCCCCTGCTGCGGCCCGACCTCGCGCTGATCGTGCGCACGCTCAGGCGGGGCTGCGCGCCGCTGCGCGTCTTCGTCAACACCAACGGCGCCCTGCTGACGCAGGCGCGCTTCGAGGAGCTGCGCGAGGCCGGCGTCGACGAGTTCCTGATCTCGTTCGACTACCCGGACGAGCGCCACGACGCCTATCGCAAGATACCGGGGCTCTTCGCCCGCATCCGCGAGCTGATCCGGGGGCTCGACGCGAGCGATCGCGGCCGCTTCGTCCTCACGAGCGTGCTCCAGAGCGAGAACTTCCGGCTGGCGGAGGAGCTGGCGGACCGCGCGCGGGAGTGGGGCGTCAACATCAACTACAGCGCCTACACCTGGCTGAGAACGCACGACCGCGGGCTGATGATCCAGCCCGAGCAACTCGGCGAGTTCCGCGAGGTGATCTCCCGCCTGATCGCGGAGAAGCGCCGGCACCACCACATCCTCACGTCGGAGTGGGTGCTCGAGGGGATGGCGCGCTTCTTCGCCGGAGAGAGCCTGGGCGGCTGCCGCGCCGGCGAGCGCTCGCTGGTGGTGAACCCCGACGGGACGCTCTCGCCCTGCGGCCTGCTGGTCCGCGACTTTCCGACGCATCCGGCGCTCAAGCGGGACTTCACCGCCACGAACACCTGCGGCGACTGCTACACCAGCACCCGGGGCAACTCCGAGCGCCCGGCCCGCTACCTGTTCCTGGACCACCTCGGCTATCTCGCGCGCCGTGGCGCGAGCTAGACGCCGCTACTCGCCGCGCAGCACCGCCATCGGGTCGATGCCAGCCGCGCGGCGGGCCGGCAACAGGCTGGCGAGCAGCACCACCGCGAAGAGCAGCGCTGCCATCCCCCCGAAGGCGAGCGCGTCGAGGGGCTCGACGCCGTAGAGGATCGCGTCGAGCGCTCGTGCGAGAGCGAAGGCCAGGCCGAGGCCGGCCGCGAGACCGAGCAGGCCGAGCGTCGCGCCGCGCCGGAGCACGAGGCCCAGCACGTCGCGCGCGCGCGCGCCGAGCGCCATGCGGATGCCGATCTCGTGCCGGCGCTGGGCCACCGCGCAGCTCAGCACGCCGTAGATCCCCAGGCAGGCGAGCATCAGCGCCAGCCCCGCGAAGGCGCCCATCATGTGGCCGAACAGCCGCTGCTCCCAGGTGGTCGCCACCCGCACCTCGTCCATCGTGCGCACCTCGGACGTCGCCACGGTCGGCTCCTGCCCGCGCAGCGCCTGGCGTACCGCCTCGACCTGCGCGCGCGGCTCGGCGCGCGTGCGGACGAACAGCGCCAGGCCGCGGTAGGGGCGGCTCGCGTAGGGAACGAACACGTTCAGCCGGGACTGGGCCGTTTCCTCGCCGAACTCCTCGTACTGGAGGTCGGGGGCGATGCCCACGATCCGCCGCCAGCTCACGGCTCCGGCGCCGCCGACGATGCCGATGCGGCGGCCCACGGCGTCCCCCTCGGGCCAGAACCGCTGCGCGAGCCGCCGGTTGACGATGGCCACGTCCGTTTCGGGGTTGGCGTGCTCGGCGGCGTCGAAGCTGCGGCCGGCGACGAGTCGCACGCCGAGCGCGTCGAAGAGCGCGGGCGAGGCCACGATCGAGATGGCCCCCGGCTCCTCGCCCGGCGCGACCGGCTGCCCGTCCGTGACGATCTGGATCGGCAGGCCGCCGTCGTCGGTCGGGATGCTCGACGTGAAGGCCGCCTGCTCGACGCCCGGCAGGCCGCGCACGGCGTTCTCCATGCGCGCCACCAGCGCGGCGCGCGTCTCGACCCGGTCGTAGGCGTCGCCCGAGATGAAGACGCCGAGCGTGAGCAGGCGCGCCTCGTCGAAGCCGGACGCTGCGGCGCCGAGCCGGAGCGCGCTGCGGATCATCAGGTTGGCGCCGACCAGCAGCGCCAGGCACAGCGCGACCTGGCCGACCACCAGCGTTCCCTGGAGCCTGTGGTGCGAGGCCCCTCGCGAGCCGCGCGAGCCCTCCTTGAGGTCGTCCCCCGGGTCGCCGCGCGTCGCGCGCAGCGCGGGCAGCAGCCCGACCGCCAGCGCCGTCGCCAGGCCGAGCCCGGCCGTGAAGGCGAGCATCCTCCAGTCGGTCTCGAAGCGGATCCAGTAGGGAAGCTCCTCGGGCCAGGAGCCGACCAGGGCTTCGAGGGTCCAGCTCCCGAGGACACCGCCGAGCACCGCGCCGGCGGCCGAGAGCAGCAGGCTCTCGGCGAGCAGCTCCGCCACCAGCCGGCCGCGGCTCGCGCCGAGGGCGGCCCGGACCGCCAGCTCGCGCTGGCGCGCCAGCCCCCGAGCGAGGGAGAGGTTCGCGAGGTTGGCGCAGCCGATCAGCAGCACGCAGGCGACGGCGGTGAGCAGCGCGGCCAGCACCGCGCGTATCCCGGCGTCCACCGCGAACTCGCGGAACGAGAGCACGCGCACGCCCCAGCCGCGGTTGCTGTCCGGGTGCTCGCTCGCCAGCCGGGACGCCACCGCCGACACCTCGCGCTGGGCTTGCGACAGCTCCGCTCCGCGGCGCAGCACGCCGAAGGAGAGATGCATCACGCGCTGGTCGCGCCGCGCCTCGCGCGGCGTGTAGGGCACCCACAGCTCGTCGCGCTCGGGGAAGCGGATGCCCTCAGGCATGATGCCCACGACCGTCAACGCCCGCCCGTTGACGCGCACGCCGCGGCCCACGATCCCCGGGTCGCCCCCGAAGCGGCGCTGCCACAGGCGGTGGCTGAGGATCAGCACCTGCTCGAAGCCCGGCTCCGCGCCCTCGTCGGGCGTGAAGGAGCGCCCGAGCGCGGGCCGCAGGCCGAGCAGCGGCAACAGGTTCGGCGTCAGCGAGCCGCCGCGCAGCCGCTCGGCCTCGCCGTCCTCGAACAAGGTGAAGCTGCGCCCGAAGTAGCCGCCGATGCCCTCGAGCGAGGGCGCGCCCGCCGCCAGGTCCTGCAGGTCCGCGTAGGACAGCGGCGAGTCCTCCCAGTCCGGCGGCTGGCTGGCGTGGGTCGAGTGCAGGGTGACGACCCGCTCGCCGTGCTCGCCGAGCGGGAGCGGCCGCAGCAGCAGCGCGTCGGCCATGCTGAAGATGGCCGTGTTCGCCCCGATGGCGAGCACGAGCGTGAGCAGCGCGGCCACGGCGTATCCCGGCCGCTTGGCGAGGCCACGAAGGGCGAACCGGAAGTCCTGGAGGAGGTCGCTCATGGTCCTGTCCCGCGAACCGCGTTCCAAGCGGCGTGCCCGGGGGCGCCGCGAGGCGCAAGCGTCACGTTATCAACGCGCTGCGAGTGTGGGCTCCCTCGTGGGCGACGCGCGGGGCGTCCGCGAGCGAAGCCTCGCGTCCCGCGGACGGACAGCCGCCCTATTCCTGCCGCGCGCTCGGGTCGTGCGCCAGGATCAGCTGCTTCAGCGCGTCGGGCAGCGCGTGCGTGGCCTTCGTCTTGTGGTCGTAGTGGACGAGAACCTTCTTCGCCTCGGCGACCAGCCGCCGCGTACGGTGCTCGACGACCTCGAAGCGCATCGTGAACGAGGAGCGGCGCATCGACTCGACGCGCACGCCGACGTCGAGCGACTCGCCGTAGACCGCGGGCGAGCGATAGTCGATCTCGGTGCGCGCCAGGATCATGTCGAGCGCCTCGATCCCGGTGCGGCGCGTGACGTGGAGCCAGTAGGCGATGCGCGCGGACTCGAGGTAGGTCAGGTAGACGGCGTTGTTGACGTGGCCGATCGCGTCCATGTCGCCGAAGCGGATCTCGATCGGGTGCACGAAGCGGAACTCGCTCAGCATCGCTCCTTCTCCGCCTCCGCGGCCTCCTCCTCGACGACCGACGCCCACTGCGCCAGCACGGCGTCGGGTGCGCGCAGCAGCCCCTCCTCCGCCAGCGCCAGGGCCTCGCGATAGCGGTGCTGCTCGCGCAGGCACCAGACGAGCGTCAGGTACACGGCCGACGTCTCCCGGAAATTCTCCCCCTGGGAGAGCATCGCCAAGGCGGCCTGCGCAGCGGCGAGCGCTTCGGCGTGCCTCCCCAGCGCGTGCAGCACGCGCGCCTGACCGTTGCGCCCCTCCGCGCTCCCTGGGGCGAGCGCGACCGCGCGCTCGAAGGCGGCGAGCGCCCGGGCCTCCTCGCGCTCGTGCAGCAACAGCGTCCCTTGCAGGATCAGCGCGGGCAGGCGGCCCGGGTCTTCGTCCAGCACGCGCTCGACGAGAGCGAGGGCGGCCTCGGGCTCGCCGCGCACGACCAGCAGCCGCGCCTGCGCGAGGCGCGCGGCGACGGCCTCGTCCGTCGCGTCTTCGACCGGCCTGTCGCTCACGGCTCCACCGCGGCGGAGCCTACCACCGAGGCCGAAGGCGTCCGGTCCGCGGCCTTCGCAGCCGCCGCGATCGCCCCCGCTATCGCAGCAGGCTGTCGAGCGTGCGGCCGGCCTCGGCGTGCAACTCGGGCGGCGCGCCGAGGTAGCGCGCCGCGGCGGCGCCGTCCCTGCCGAAGACGAACAGCGAGGGCACGGCGCTGATGTCGCCGAAGGCCTGCGCAAGCTCCGGCGTCCCGAGCGCGAAGCGCACGGGCAGCGCGAGGTCCTTCGCCATCGCTCGCACCTCGGCCTCTGGCGACTCGACCGCCACGGCCAACACCGCGAGCCGGTCGCCGTGCTGCTTCTGCAGCTCGCCGAGCCAGGCGAGCGTGCCGCGGCAGGGCGGGCACCAGGTGGCCCAGAACTCGACGAGCACGACGCGGCCCGCGAGATCGGCGGACGACAGCGCGCGGCCGTCGAGGTCCGTCAGCGCGAGCTGCGGCAGCCGGGCCGGCCCTGCCTCCTCGACGCCGGCGCCCGCGGCCTGCTCGCGCACGAGATCCTTGCGGCCCGCGGCCACCAGCTCGATCATGCGCGCGAGATCGGCCTTGAAGCGCGCCTGGTTCTCGGGGTTGCGCACCCAGGGCGCGTAGCGGCCGCCCTTCTGGCTCTCGCTCTTGCCGTAGAAGCCGAAGTCGCTGGGCGTCGCGATCAGCACGTCGTCCACGAACACCGCCGGGTAGCGCGTCACGCCGAAGCGGCGGGCCAGCTCGGACTCGCCGTAGTTCTCGACCACCAGACGCGCGCGGCCGCGCTGCGCGTTCACGACCTCCATTGCCAGCAGACCTGCTGGATCGGAGACGTTTCAGGTGTACGGCCAGCGGACCAGCGTGACGTTCACTGCCGGCCCGCGCGCCGCGGCCGCGCGCGCCGGCGGCTGCAGCGCCTCGAAGTAGCGCGGCAGCACGTCGTCGAGCAGGAACGCCGCGCTCGCCGGCACGCCGTCGGCCGGCGCGTTCTGCGCGTCGTCCTCCGCCAGCTCGAGGAAGAGCCGGCCGACGCCGTGGTCGAGGCCGTCCTGCGCCAGCCGCGCGGCGAACGGCGCGGCGCGCGAGGCCGCGGTCCGCGGGTCCAGGCGTCCGGCCTGCGCGCCGGCGCGGATCTGCGCCAGGCGCAGCCGGGCCTCCAGGTAGCGGTTGAGGGCGCCGTAGTGGGAGCCAGCCGCGTCCAGCTCGCGCGCCTGCTTCATCGTCGAGCCGAGGCGGATGAACGCGGGGTGCTGCTCGGCCGACGCGGGCGGCACGTACGCCTCCGCCACCGCGGCGTCGAGCGCGTCGAGCTCGGGCGCCACCGAGCGAACCGGCGGCGCCGCGCCCCGGCCGAGACCCGGCGCGATCCGCGGCAGCAGCTCGACGAGCGCAGCCTGCGCCTGCGCCTCGCCGAGATAGTAGAAGCCCGCGAGCGGCTCGGTGGCGCGCGCGTACTCCAGGCTCGCCTGGCGGTAGGCATCGATCTGCGCGTCGGCGATCTCTGCGAAGGCGCGCAGCGCGGCCGGCAGCGACTCGACCGCGGCCTTGCGCCGCGCCCGGCCGGCCTCCAGCTCCGCGCCGACGCGCTTCCACTCCTGCTCGACGGCGGCGATGTCCCCGCCGCGATGGGCCTGGAGATAGCGCTGGACCTCGACGCCCGTCCACGCCGGGACGAGGCGCGCGAGGGCCACGAGCCGCCGGCCGGCCGCGGCGGAGCCCGCGGCCCGCTCGACGAGCGGCTGCGCCGCTCCCCGGAACCCCTTCCACTGGTCGTCGGTGCGCGTCTCGTCGCGGAGCGCCCGCGCCACCCGCGCGATCTCGGCCGACAGCGCGTCTTCGCCCGGTGTCACGGGCGGCGGCGCCGCTGGTCTCTGTGCCGCCGCGGGCACGGGGGCGAACGACACGCCGACCGCCAGGGCGCTGGCGAGGAGCTTCGAGCAGAGCTTCATGCCGGCCCCGAAGGGCAAATTCCAGGCCAGCCGCACGGAGGCGTCTACCGCGCAGCTCCCGCCGAGAGGCTGCGGCGTGAGTCCTTCTGGCTAACCGCCGCTCGCAGACGCAGCGGGTCGCGACGCCCCGTCAGGTCGCGGCGCGACCCGCGAGTGATTCCCCCTCCCCCGCCTGTGCGGAGGGGATAGGGGTGGGGGGTCGATGATGACGCAGCGGGTCGCGACGCCCCGTCAGGTCGCGGCGCGACCCGCGAGTGATTCCCCCTCCCCCGTATGTGGGGAGGGGTTAGGGGTGGGGGGTCGATGATGACGCAGCGGGTCGCGACGCCCCGTCAGGTCGCGGCCGCCCGTTTCCGAACGAACGCCTCCCGCAGGCGGACGTCCAGGAAGTTGTCGGATGTTCAGCGCGGCAGACGCACGCGCGGGAAGTAGCGGCGGATGTAGTCGCGCAGCGCCGCCCGCGTGCTGTCGAACGCGAGCTCGTCCCAGGGGATCTCCTCGGGCGCGAAGCAGTGCACCGCCTGCACCTCGTCGCCGACCTTCGGCGTGCCGTTCAGCACGTCCCCGGCGTAGACGACGATCGCGATCTCGTGAGGCGGGAACGAGTAGACGTCGAGGACACCGAGCAGGCTCACCTTCAGGTGGACCTCTTCGAACGTCTCGCGCACCGCCGCCTGCGCCACCGACTCGCCGCGGTCCACGAAGCCGCCCGGGAACACCCACTTGCCGAGGCCGGGTTCGATCGAGCGCTGCGCGAGCACGATGCCGCCGTCCACCATCGAGATCGTGCCCGCGGCGAGCTTGGGATCGAGGTAGAGCACGAAGCCGCAGCCCGTGCAGACGAGGCGTGGCGGATCGCCCGGCTTCAGCTCGCGCGACTCGAGCGGGGCCGCGCACTTCGGACAGAAGCGGCACTCCTCGGCCGACAGGATCAGGCTCATTCGCGCCGCCAAAGATATCATTCGGGCGCATGCAGGTGCTGGTCCACTACCACGAGATCGCCCTCAAGGGACGCAACCGCCCCTTCTTCGTCGAGAAGCTGGCCGACAACCTGCGCGCGGCCACCCGGGACCTGGGCGGCCGCTGCCACTCGCTGGCGGGCCGGCTGCTGGTCGAGGTGCCCGACAGCGTGCCCTGGGAGCTCGTGCGGACGCGGGTGGCAAGCGTATTCGGCGTCGCCAACTACGGGCGCGCTTTCCAGGTTCCACCGCGGATGGACGAGCTGGAGGCCGGCGCGCTCGCGGCGATCGAGGGGCGCAGGTTCTCGTCCTTCCGCGTCACGGCGAAGCGCGCCGACAAGCGCTTCGCGCTCAACTCGGGCGAGATCGAGCGCCAGCTCGGCGGGGCGATCCACCTGGCGACCGGCGTGCGCGTCGACCTCCGCCAGCCGGACCTCCACGTCTTCGTCGAGGTGCTGCGCGACCGGATCCTGCACTCGGTCGAGCGCCTGCCCGGGCCGGGCGGCTTCCCCGTCGGCAGCTCCGGCCGCGTCGCCTGCCTGCTCTCCGGCGGCATCGACTCCCCCGTGGCGGCCTGGCGCATGATGAAGCGCGGCTGCACGGTAGCGCTCGTCCACTTCCACGCCTTCCCGCTGCAGGACCGCACCACGATCGAGAAGGCGCGCGAGCTGGCGCGGGCGCTGACCCGCTGGCAGTTCCGCACGAGGCTGGTGCTGGTGCCCTTCGCCGCCGTGCAGCAGCGGATCGTGGCCGAGGCGCCCGCGCCGCTGCGGGTGGTGCTCTACCGCCGCTTCATGCTGCGCATCGCCGAGGCGCTGGCGCCCAGGCTGAAGGCGAAGGCGCTCGTCACCGGCGAGAGCCTGGGCCAGGTCGCGTCGCAGACGCTCGACAACATGGCGACGATCGACGCGGTCGCGGGCCTGCCCGTGCTGCGTCCGCTGGTGGGCATGGACAAGGACGAGATCACAGACCAGGCCCGCAGGCTCGGGACCTTCGAGACCAGCACGCTGCCCGACCAGGACTGCTGCCAGCTCTTCGTCCCGCGCAGCCCCGCCACCGCCTCGAAGCCCGCGCAGGCGCGGGCCGCCGAAGCAGCGCTCGACGTCCGCGGCCTCGTGGGCCAGGCCGTGCGCGACGCGACCGACGAGCGCTTCAGCTTCCCGGAGTAGTCCCGGACCCCCTGCGCCGCGCCCTGTGCCATATTCACGTGCTCGGCATGGCGCTCACGGAATCCCTAGGCCTCGAACTGCGGCTCGATCCCTGGCAGGCGGAGTACGGCTCCGAGCTGCCGCTATCCGACTCCGAGCCCCGCGAGTCGATCGACGCGAGCGTCGAGGTCGGCGAGGCGCTCTGGGCGCCCCTCGCTCCCCGGCCCGACGCGCCCCGGCCGCGCCGTCTCGTCTTCACCGACGGCGTGCGCCGGGTGGACGCGCGCGTCGTCGGCCGCCGCGGCGACCGCATCGTCCACGGCGCCTTCGGCAGCTTCGGCGTCGGCGCCGTGGTCGTCGAGGACGGCCGCGCCCGCTTCGGCGCGGGCCGCGTCGAGCGCGTGCTGGCGCTCGGCTCGGGCGAGTCGCTGCCCGGCCCCTGGCAGATCGCCCCCGCGCTGTCGTACCGGCCCGTGAGCGCCGCCGAGTCCGATCCCGACGCGCCGCTTCGGCGCCTGCAGGACGAGATGCGGCTGGCCGAGGAGCGCCTCGCGCGCGACGAGTCGGCCGCGCCCGAGACGCTGGTGATCGCCGACGGCCCGCTGCGCTTCGGCGACGCGCGCGGCGGCGCCGTCGGCTACGTGAAGCGCCTCTTCGCCCGCCACGGCGTGTCGCTCGCGGCGCTCGCCTCGCTCGAGGCAGGACAGCGCACGCCGCTCGTCGCGATCGACGGCGGCAGCTTCGCGCGCTACTCCTGGTTCCTGCGGCTTGCGCGCCGCGCGGCCGCCGACTTCGACCTCGCCGGCATCGTGCGGCTCGAGGTCTCCGAGACCGTGGGCCTCGAGGCGGCCCGCGCCCTGGCCGACGGCTCCGCCGCCTGGCTCCCCCGTTTCGCGCCGACGCGCAGCCGCGACCCGCGGGCGCCCCAGAACCTGCTGCCGATCGGCGCGCTCGAGGCGCGTCTGCGCCGGTCGATGGGCGACCCCGTTCTGAACCGTCGCCGGATCGAGGGCCGCATCGCGAAGGAGGCCGTCAGTGCCTGAGGCCGTGGTCGGCCGCGTGCTCGGCAGCGTCGACGCGACGCCGCTCGAGTTCTGGATCGGCGTCGGCGAGGACGCCCGCGTGCAGCTCGACGACCTGGTCTGCGTCGAGACCGCGCGAGCCGCGGGCGAGGGCCCGATCCGCTTCTACGGCGTCGTCGACGTCGTGCGCAAGCGCTACGAGGGCCAGAGCTTCGACTCCGACGCCTTCCGCGCCGCCGCCGGCACGCTGCCGGTGGACGTCTCCTACGCGGCCCACGTGCAGGTCACGCGCATCGAGCCCGAGCTGTTCGTGCCGCCGCATCCGGGCGACGAGGCGCGGCTCGTGCGCGGCGCCGAGTTCGCCCAGGCCCTCTACTTCGACCGCATGGAGCGCAAGCTGCCGATCGGCCTCACCCGCAGCGGCGAGCCGGTCTACGCGAACCTCGAGTTTCTCGACGGCACGCGCGGCGCGCACGTCTCCGTGAGCGGCATCTCCGGCGTCGCCACCAAGACCTCCTACGCCAGCTTCCTGCTCTACTCGCTGTTCCACTCGGGCGTCCTCGGCTCCGACGCCGCCAACACGAAAGCGCTCGTCTTCAACGTCAAAGGCGAGGACCTGCTCTGGCTCGACCGGCCGAACGCGCGCCTCGACGAGAAGGCGCGGGCCGACTACGGAAGGCTGGGGCTGCCGGTCGGTCCCTTTCAGAGCGTCGGCCTCTACGCGCCCGCCACGGCCGGCGCCGTGCCGATGCCCGACACCGGCTCACGGCAAGAGGGCGTGCGGCCGTACCTGTGGACGCTGCGCCAGCTCGCCGAGCAGCGGCTGCTGCGCTACGCCTTCGCCGACGCCGAGGACGCGCGCGGCCAGCTCGGCTTCGTGCTCGACCGGGTCGAGGCGGAGCTGGCGAAAGCGGCCGAAACGCCGTCGGACGATCCCGCCGGCCTGGTGATCGACGGCCACGCCGTGCGCAGCTTCGACGAGCTGGTGGACGCGCTGACCGGCGACTGGCTCGAGCAGGTGATGCTGCGCGGCAACTTCCAGTCGGGCACGCTCGACGCCTTCCGCCGGCGCCTCGTGGGCATCTCGGGCCGCATCGGCCACCTGGTGCGCGGCGAGGCCTCGGCCGCCGACTACGGCGTCGACTGGACGGCGCACCAGGTCACGGTCGTCGACATCCACCGGCTTCACTCCAGCGCCCAGACGTTCGTGGTGGGCGTGCTGCTGCGCCGCCTTCTGATGCAGAAGGAGGCCCAGGGCAGCGCGCGGCCGCTGCTGTTCGTGCTGCTGGACGAGCTGAACAAGTACGCGCCGCGCGAGGGCCAGAGCCCGATCCGCGACGCGCTGCGCGACGTGGCCGAGCGCGGGCGCTCGCTGGGCGTCTGCCTGCTGGGCGCGCAGCAGACGGCCTCCGAGGTGGAGCGGCGCGTGATCGCGAACGCCGCGATCAAGGTCGTCGGCCGGCTCGACGCCGCCGAGTCCGAGCGGGGCGAGTACGGCTTCCTGACCAAGGTCGCGCGCCTGCGCTCGCAGCTCCTGCAACCGGGGAGCATGATCGTCGCGCAGCCCGAGATCCCGACGCCGGTGCTGCTCGGCTTCCCGTTCCCGTCGTGGGCGACGCGAGCGAGCGAGGCGGCGCCGCCTCCGGGTCCGGCGCGCGACCCCTTCGCCCGCATCCGCGCCGCCCGATGAGGATCGCCCACAGCTCCGACTGGCACGCCGGCCGCGTGTTCAAGCAGGTTGCCCGCCTGCCCGAGCTGGCGAACGTCCTCGAGGCGATGGGCGACGACCTCGAGCGCGAGCGCGTCGAGCTGCTGCTCGTCTCGGGCGACGTCTTCGACAGCGGCGCCCCCAGCGCCGACGCCGAGCGCCTCGTGTTCTCCTTCTTCAAGCGCGTCGGCCGCGCGGGCCTGCGCACGGTGGTGATCGCGGGCAACCACGACAACGCCTCGCGCATGGAAGCCTGGGGCCGCCTCGCCGAGCTGGTGGACGTCACGGTGGTCGACCGCCCGCGTTCGCGCGACGAAGGGGGCCTCGTCGAGCTGGCGACGCGCGCCGGCGAGCGCGCGCAGGTGGCCGCGGTGCCGTTCGCCGCTCCCCGCCTCTTCGTCAGCGCGCTCGAGGCCGCGCAGGGACGCACCGATGCCGCGGGCCAGCGGCTGCATGGCGAGACCGTGGCACGCCAGAGCTACGCCGAAGGTCTGGCGGCCGTGGTCGCGAACCTCAGCGAGGGCTTCCGGCCCGACGCCGTGAACCTGCTGATGCTTCACACGCATCTCACGGGGGCCGTCTTCTCCGGCTCGGAGCGGCAGGTGCACCTCGGCGACGACTGGGCGGCGACGCCGCAGGCGATCCCGTCGCGGGCCCAGTACGTCGCGCTCGGTCACATCCACAAGCCGCAGCGGGTGGAGGCGGCGCCCACGCCCGCCCTCTACGCGGGCTCGCCGCTGCAGATGGACTTCGGCGAGGAAGGCGAGGACAAGAGCTTCGTGCTGGTCGACGCGCGCGCGGGCCAGCCGGCGCGCATCGAGCGCGTGCCGTATCGGGGCGGCCGGCGGCTGCGGCGCCTGCGGGCCGATCTCGCGACGCTCGAGCGCGACGCCCCCGCCCTGCGCGAGTCGCGCGACCTGCTGGCGCTGAGCGTGCCGCTGCGCGTTGCAGATCCCGAGCTGAACGCGCGCGTGCGCCGGCTGCTCCCGAACGCCGTCAAGGTCGAGGCGGAGGTCGAGACCGGAACCGCTGGCGGCCAGGCCGAGCGCCCCGCGGCCGGGGCCAGCGAGCGCGAGCTGTTCCGCGCCTACCAGCGAGCGCGTCGAGGCGGCGAGCCCTCCGAGGAGCTGATGCGGGCCTTCGACGAGCTGCTGCACGGCTGCCAGGACTGATTCCCCTGATGCGCCCCCTCCGCCTTCGCGTCGAGAACTTCACCGCCTTTCGCGGCCCGCAGGCGACGATCGATTTCGAGGGGCTCGACCTGTTCGCGATCGCCGGGCCGACCGGCGCCGGCAAGAGCAGCCTGCTCGACGCGATGCTGTTCGCGCTCTACGGCAGCGTACCGCGCCTCCCGCGCGCGAAGAGCGCCTCCGAGCTGATCTCGCTGGGGCGCGAGCGCATGTCGGTGGTGCTCGACTTCGCGCTCGGCCCCGAGAGCTTCCGCGTGATGCGCAGCGCGCGCCGCGGCGGCTCGGGCGACGCGCAGCTCGAGCGGCTGCTGCCGGGAGGCGGAGTCCAGTCGCTGGCCGGCGGGGTGAAGGAGGTGGGGGCCGAGCTCGAGCGGCGCCTGGCGCTCTCGTACGACGCGTTCTCGCAGGCGGTCGTGCTGCCGCAGGGCGAGTTCGCGCGCTTCCTGCGCAGCGCACCGAAGGAGCGGCAGGAGATCCTGCGCGACCTGCTGCGCCTCAACGTGTACGAGAGGATGCGCCAGCGCGCCGACGCGGACGCGCGCGTGGCTGATGCGACCGCGCGCGCCGCCGAGGAGGCGCTCGCCAGCCTCTTCGCGGGCGCGACACCCGAGGCGATCGCGGCCCTCGAAGCGCGGCTCGTCGAGCGGCGCGAATCCGGCCAGAAGCTGGGCGCGAAGCTTCGCAGGAAGGAGGCCGAGGCCGAGGAGCTGCGCCGCCTGCGGGCCGCCACGCGCGCGCGCGACGCCGCTCGCCGGTCGCACGCGAGCCTGCTCGCCCGCGCCCTCGAGATGAAGGCCGACGAGTCCCGCCTCGCCGACGCACGCAAGGCCGCGGCGGTGCTGCCCCGCGTCGAGGCGGCCGCTCGCGCCGCCGGCGAGGCGCGCGAGACGGCGCAGCTCGTCACGGCCGCGGCGCGACGAGCCGAGGCGGCGCGATCGGCTCAGGACACCGCGGCAGGCGCGCTCGCCGCGGCCGAGAAGGCGGCCGCCGAGCTGCCCGGGCTCGCGGCCCGCATCGAGGCCCTGGTGCGCGCGCAAGCGCTGCAGGCGCCGCTCGCCGATGCGACAAAGGCGGCCGCCGAGGCCCGCGCGCGCGCGGCAGCCCGCGAGAAGGAGAAGCAGAGCCGCAAGCGCGAGGCGGCCGAGGCGAGCGCTCAGGCGAAGCGCGCCGCCCGTGACGCGGAGAAGGCCGCGAGGGCCGGGGCGGCCGCGCGCGTGGCCGAGGCGGCCGCCGAAGTGGAGGCACGCGCCGCTCGCGAGGCCTTGCGCGCGGCCGAGCGCAAGGACGCGGTCGCCAGCCTGCGACGGGGACTCGGCGCGGGCGATCCCTGCCCGATCTGCGAGCGGCCGCTCGCGCGCAAGCCCAAAGCTTCCGAGGCCGCGCGCCTCCAGGCGGCGGAAGAGGCCGTCCGCACCGCCGACGCCGCTCGCGAGAAGGCCCGGGCGGCCGCCGAGGCCGCGCGGGGCGCGAGCGAGGTGGCGCTGCGCGAGAGCGCGCGCGCGGCCCAGTCCGCGAGCGCGGCGGAGGACGCCGCGGCGCGCGCCGCTCGCGAGGCGGAGGCGGCGGAGACGGAAGCGGCCGCTGCCGGCCAGCGCGCCAGCGTGCTCGACGCGCGGATGCGTGAGCTGTCGCCCGAGAGGGATCCGGCCGCCGCGGCCAGGGTGCTGCGAGAGCGCGCCGCTTCGCTCTCCGCCGCGCTCGACCGGGCGCGGACCGCGCAGGCGGGCGCGGCGACCGCGGCGGCAGCGGCGGAGGCGGAGCTGCGAGCCGCGCGGCAGGCCGCCGAGGGCGCCGAAACCCGGGCCGCCGAGGCGGCGGCGGGCGCGGCGGAGGCGGCCCGCGCCGCGGGCTTCGCGAGCCCCCAGGCGGCGCTCGCGGCGGCGCTCTCCCCTGCCGCCCAGGCCGAGCTGGCCGAGGCCGTCTCCCGCTACGCCCGCGAGCGCCACGCCGCCGAGGCCGACCTCGCCCGGCTCGAGGTCGAGCTTCAGGGGCGCGAGGCGAGCGAGGAGCAGCTGGGCGCGGCGGAGCAGGAGCTGCGGGCGCTGCGCTCGGACAGCGACGCGGGCGTGCGTGAGGAGGCAACGCTCGCCGAGCAGCTCGCGAGCGCGCACGAGCGGACGCAGCAGGCCGAGGCACGCCGGCAACAGGCGGCCGAAGCGCGCGGCCGTCAGGCGCTGCTGCGCCAGTTGGCGCTCGACCTGCAAAGTGGCGCCTTTCAGGCCTGGCTGCTCGAGGAGACGTTCGCCGAGCTGGTCGCGGGCGCCTCGCAGCGGCTGCTCGAGCTGTCCGGTCGCTACGGCCTCGCGCACGCGGACAAGGCCTTCTACGTGGTCGACCACGACAACGCGGGCGAGCTGCGGCGGGCCGAGACCCTCTCGGGCGGCGAGACCTTCCTCGCCTCCCTGGCGCTGGCGCTCGAGCTGTCGCAGCAGGTGCAGCGCGCGGCGGGCGCCCTGCACCTCGAGAGCCTGTTCATCGACGAAGGCTTCGGCACGCTCGACGCCGAGACGCTCGACGCCGTGACCGGCGCGATCGAGAGCCTGCCGCGCGCCGGCCGCATGGTCGGCGTGATCACGCACCTGCGCGAGCTGACCGACCGCCTGCCCGCGCGGATCAGCGTCGAGCGCGGCGCCGACGGCTCGCGCGCGCGCGTCGAGATCGGCTGAAGGCGACAGCGGCGGCGCGGCGGGACAGATCCGCTAAGATCGTCGCGGAGATGAAGGGTCGCACGACTTCACGGCAGACGGCCGGCCTGGTGCTGACGCTCGCCAGCCTCGCGAGGGGCCGCAGCCCGCACGCACTGAGGCGCGCCAGCCTGTTGCTCGCCGCCGCCCTCGGGCTGGCCGGGACGGCCGGGGCGCAGCCCGCCGCGGCGCCGGCCGCCGAGGCGCAGCGCGCCGAGGCGCAAGGGTCCCCGGCCGTCGCCGACCCCCACTCGCTGTCGAACGCGACGGCCGTGCGCCCGACGCACGTCGCGCTCGACCTCACGGTCGACTTCGAGCACAAGCGCGTCAGCGGCACCGCGGAGCTGACGCTCGAGTACCTCGACCCGCGAACTCGCACTCTGGAGCTCGACACGAGCGACCTGCGCGTCGATTCGGTGACCGACGCGGGCACCGGCCGCGCGCTGCCCTTCGTGCTGGAACCGGCGCAGCCCCTGCTCGGCGCGCGGCTGCTGGTCAGCCTGCACTCGCCGGCGCCGCGCAAGGTCCGCATCGCGTACTCGAGCGGCCCGGGCGCGAGCGCGCTGCAGTGGCTCGAACCGCGGCAGACGAGCTCGCGCAAGCGCGGCTTCCTGTTCACCCAGGCGCAGTCGATCCACGCCCGCAGCTTCGTGCCCTGCATGGACAGCCCGGGGGTGCGCCAGACCTTCGAGGCCGTCGTGCGCGTGCCACTGGGCTATACGGTCGTGATGGGCGCCGAGGCCGGCGAGCACGAGCCCGCGAAGGGCGTGTTCCGCTTCCGGATGCCGCAGCCGGTGCCGGCCTACCTGTTCTCGTTGGCCGCGGGCGAGCTGGCGTTCCGGCCACTCGGGCCCCGCACCGGCGTCTGGGCCGAGCCCGACGTGCTGCCGCGCGCCGCGAGAGAGTTCGTGGACATGGAGGCGATGCTGGGCGCGGCGGAGAAGCTCTACGGCCCCTACGGCTGGGGCCGCTGGGACGTGATCGTGCTGCCGCCGAGCTTCCCCTTCGGCGGCATGGAGAACCCGCGCCTCACCTTCGCGACGCCGACGGTCCTGGCGGGCGACCGCAGCCTGGTGGGCCTGCTCGCCCACGAGCTGGCGCACTCCTGGTCGGGCAACCTGGTGACGAGCGCCACCTGGGCCGACTTCTGGCTCAACGAGGGCGTCACCACCTACATCGAGAACCGCCTGGTCGAGGCCCTCTACGGTCGCGAGGTGGCCGAGATGCAGGCGCTGCTCTCGCTGCGGCTGATCCAGGAGGCGATGGCGGATCCCTCGATCGCGCCCGACGCCCGGCGGCTGCGCGCCCAAGGCGGGATCGAGGACCCCGACGGTGACGTCGGCGCGATCGTGTACGACAAAGGAGCCGCTTTCCTGCGCGTGCTCGAGCGGCACTTCGGCCGGCCACGTTTCGACGCCTTCCTGCGCGCCTACTTCGCGGCGAACGCCTTCCGCTCGATGACCACGGCGGTCTTCGTCGAGACGTTGAAGCGCGAGCTGTTCGCCGGCGACGAGGACGCCTGGCGCGAGGTGCGTGTCGAGGAGTGGGTCTTCGGCTCGGGCCTGCCGGAGAACGTCTACGTGCCTCCCTCGACGCGCTTCGACCGCACGCGAGCGGCGGCGGCGGCGTTCACCGAGAAGGGCGAGCTGCCGGTGCTGCGCACGGGCGAGTGGACCACCGACGAGTGGCTGGACTTCCTGAGCGCGCTCGGCAAGCCGCTGCCCCGCGAGCGCATGCAGGCGCTCGACGACCGCTTCGAGCTGTCGGGCTCCGGCAACTCCGAGATCCTGTTCGCCTGGCTCGTGCACGTGGTGGCGAGCCGGCACGAACCGGCCTACACCGCGCTCGAGTCGTTCCTCGTCGACCAGGGCCGGCGCAAGTTCGTGCAGCCCCTCTACCAGGCGATGCAGCAGGACGAGTCGCTGCGCGAGCTCGCCCGGCGGATCTACGCGAAGGCGCGGCCGGGCTACCACCCGATCACCGCGGCGGCAGTGGACGCGATCCTGCGCTAGGCGCGCTACTTCCCGAGCCACGCCTCCAGGCGGCGCGCCTGGTCCGGGGTTGCGTCTTCGAGCACCGTGAGCGTCCATTCCTCGGCGGGATCCGTGGCGGCCGCGAAGCGCAGGCCAAACCAGGCGAGGGCCTCTTCGTAGTCGAGCTCCTCGGTCGAGGCGGTCGCGCGCCCGAGCCACGCGGAGAGATCCACGCCCGCCACCTCGAACGCGGCCCGATGGAACTCCTCGCGAGTGAACCCGCGTGCGCCCGAATACCGCTCGTAGGCGAGGCGCATCAGATCGTCGATGCTCTTTCGTCCCCCCGTGGCGGCGCGAATCCGCGCGTCCAGCAGAAAGCCGAGCACGGCGCCCTTCACGTAGTAGCTCACCGTCTGGTCGCTCGGATTCACGCCGGAGAGGCTGTTGTCCCAGACTTCCAGCGACGACTGCTCGACGGTCTGAAGGAGGCGCCCCGGCTGCTTCTGAAGGGCGCGGATCAGGGTGGACAGGCGGGCCAGGAACTCCTCGCGAGTGGTCACGCCCGAACGACGCACGACGAGGTCGGCGACGTACGTGGTCAATCCCTCCGAGATCCAGAGGCTGCTGGTGCGGGGCGGGCGGTCGAAATCGAAAGGGCCCAGCTCGACGGGCCGCAGGCGCTTCACGTTGAAGGCGTGAACGTACTCGTGAGCCACGAACCCGAGCCAGCGGAGGTACGCGCCCGGAGCGGCCAGGCGGGCCGCATTCGTCGTCAGCAGCGTCGAGTCCTTGTGCTCCAGCCCGCCTCCTCCGGGACGGAACACGTTGAGGAACACGTATCGCTCGAACGGCAGCGAACCCCAGAATCGTCGCGTGGCCGACACGATCCTGGCCAGGTCGGTCACGGCACGGGCTCCATCCCAGTCGCCCAGCTCGCCGGCATCGGCGAGGACGTGCGCGGTACCCGCCAGCTCGAACTCGTGGACCACGAGCCGCCCAGCGAGGATCGGGGAGTCCACGAGCGTCTCGTAGTCCGTAGCGCCGAAGCCGCGCGCCGCACCACCTTCGAGACGGGGCAAGGCGGTCACGGCCGTCCAGCCGGGAGGAAGCTCGAGGCGCACCTCGATCGGCCAGCGAGGAGCCTGAACCGCCCTGCGCGGGGCGATCAGCGTCCCCGCCGGGTTCAGAACCGCGTAGTCCGCGGCAATCTCGTTGGTGGTGACGGAGCGGCGGTCGCACAGCAGGCGGTAGGCCAGCACGATCCGGTCACGGCCTCCCGCCTCGACGACCCAGAGATTCGGCCGCGGACGGCTGACCGCCAGCGGCACCCCATCCTCGCCTCGCGCTTCGAGGCCCTGGACCCTGGACGCGTAGTCCTCCACCCGATAGAAGCCCGGCGACCAGACGGGCATCATCAGCTCGAGCTTCGGGTCGCCCGAAGTCGGAATGACCCCCCGCACGTCGGCCAGACGTGTCGCCGGGTCGTGAATCGCGACCGAATAGCGAAGGGCTTCCGGCCCGGAAGCCAGGGCCGACGGCGCGCCGCCGATGGCGACGAGCAGCGCCAGCGGCAGGGTCCGCCACTGGCGACGCGATGCGGGATCCACCGTGCGCATGGTATCGAACGAGCGCGTTCCCGACGAGGCCCAGGACGGCGGCGACCGGGCCGAAAGGCTCATGGCGGCGGGCGGCCTGGCGACTAGCTTCGATTCAGGAGGCGGTGTGCTCGACCCCATCCCCGCGGGGACCGACCCTCCCGAGATCCCGCTCCACCCGGCCTCGCAGCTCGTCGACCGCTGGCTGGGTGCGCTGCTGGAGCGGGCCTTCCACGAGGCGGCGCTCCGCTTCGAGCTGCGGGACGGAACGCTCCTGCGAGGGTGCGAGCACCCGGTGGCCAGCGTCGTCGCCGCCGACCGCACCGCGCTGCTGGCGCTGCTCGTCGACCCGGAGGAGCACTTCGGCGACGCCTTCGTGGCGGGCCGGATCGAGATCCGCGGCGACCTGGTCGCCGCCCTGGAGGCCGCCTACCACGCGCTCGAGCGGGCGGGCGGCCGCGGCGTCTCCCGGGGGGGCCATTCGCTGCAGGAGTCGCGCCGCAACGTCCACCGCCACTACGACCTCGGGAACGACTTCTACCGCCTGTGGCTGGACGAGCGGATGCTCTACACCTGCGCCTACTTCGAGCGCCCTGGCCTCTCCCTCGAGGCGGCGCAGGTCGCCAAGATGGAGCACGTGTGCCGCAAGCTGCGGCTCGCGCCGGGTGAGAGCGTGGTCGAGGCCGGCTGCGGCTGGGGCGCCCTCGCCCTGCACATGGCGCGCGTGTACGGCGTGCGCGTCCGCGCCTACAACGTCTCGCACGAGCAGATCGCCTACGCGCGCGAGCAGGCGGAGCGTCAAGGGCTGACGGCGCAGGTGGAGTTCGTCGAGGAGGACTATCGGCGCATCGACGGGGGCTACGACGCCTTCGTGTCGGTGGGCATGCTGGAGCACGTCGGGCTCGGCGACTTCGGCACGCTGGGAGCGCTGATTGGCCGCTGTCTCGACGCGCGGCGCGGGCGCGGCCTGCTCCACTTCATCGGCCGCGACCGGCCGACGGCGCTGAACGCCTGGATCCGGCACAACATCTTCCCCGGCGCCTATCCCCCCACGCTGGCCCAGGCGATCGAGCGGGTGCTCGAGCCGGCCGGAGCGTCCGTGCACGACGTCGAGAACCTGCGGCTGCATTACGCGGAGACGCTGGCGCACTGGCTGGCGCGCTTCGAGGCGGCCGCGCCGGAGGTCCGGCTCCGCCACGGCGAGGAGTTCACGCGCGCCTGGCGCCTGTATCTGGCCGGCTCGGAGGCCGCGTTTCGAACGGGCTCGCTGCAGTTGTTCCAGGTCAGCTTCGCGCACGGCGCCGCGAACGACCTGCCGCGCACCCGCGCCGGCCTCTACGGCGGCGAGGCGCAGCCGTGGACCGCTGCGACGTCCTGATCGTCGGCGGCGGGCCCGCCGGCTCGACGTGCGCCGGCCGCCTGCGCGCGGCGGGCCTCGACGTGCTCGTGAGGGACGCGGCTGTCTTCCCGCGCCACAAGCCCTGCGCCGGCTGGATCACGCCGGCAGTGCTGGCGGAGCTGCAGCTCGGGGCCGAGGAGTACGCGCGGGAGGGGCGGACGCTGCAGCCGTTCCTGGCCTTCCGCACGGGCTGCATCGGCGGACCCGCGCGCGTGACGCGCTTCCCGGCAGCGGTCGGCTACGGCATCATTCGCTCCGAGCTCGACCGTTTCCTGCTGGAGCGATCGGGCGCGCGCGTCGAGACCGGCCGGCCAGTCGAGACCCTGGAGCGCGTCGGCGAGGGCTGGCTCGTCGACGGCGACCTGCGCACGCCGCTGCTGGTCGGCGCCGGAGGCCACTGGTGTCCCGTCGCCCGCCGTCTCGACGGCCGCACGCTCGCACGGGGTTGCATCGTCGCCCAGGAGGTCGAGCTGCGCGTGGGCGGAGGCGGCGGCGCGCTCGAGCCGGGCGTGCCGGAGCTCTACTTCTGCCGCGATCTGCGCGGCTACGGCTGGTGCCTGCGCAAGGGCGACTACCTGAACGTCGGCCTGGGGCGCCGGGATCCGCGCGCCCTGTCGTCGCACGTGCGCGAGCTCGAGGGCTTCTTGAAGTGGAGCGGGCGGATCGCACCGGGCCTCGAGCTGCGCTTCGAGGGTCACGCCTACCTCGTCTATGAACGAGGCGGCCGCCGGGTCGTGGGCGACGGCGCTCTGCTGGTGGGCGACGCCGCCGGGCTCGCGTCGCCGGAGAGCGGCGAAGGAATCGGGCCTGCTGTAGAGTCCGGGCTGCTGGCCGCGGAGGCGATCCTCGCGGCAAACGGCCGTCACCGGCGCCAGGATCTGGAGCCGTATCGGGCCGCGCTCGAGCGTCGGTTCGGCCGGCGGCGCCGGCGTTTCGATCTGCCCGAACCCGTCGGTTCGCGGCTCGCCCGCGCGTTGCTCTCCCGCGACTGGTTCGTGCGCCACGTGGTCCTGGAGCGCTGGTTCCTGCATCGCGGGCGGCCACCACTCGCGCCGGTCCACCCGCTGGCCGCCTGACCACGACCACGCGCGCCGCGCATCCGTCCTGCCGCCGAATAGACTGCGCGCGTGCGCGGCATCGAGCAGATCCCCTGGCTGTACGACCTCGGCATGGCCCTGCTGGAGGCGACCGGCCTCGGCCGCTGGCGGCGCTGGCTGGTGTCCGGCGCGCGCGGGCGCACGCTCGACCTCGGCTGCGGCACGGGCCGCAACCTGCCGCTCTACACCGACGGCGCCCGCGTCGTCGGCCTCGATCCCGCGTGGGAGCCGTTGCTCGCGGCCCGCCGCCGCGCCGCCGGACGCCCGCTCGTCTGCGGCCGCGCCGAGGCGCTGCCCTTCCGCGACGGCGCCTTCGACACCGTGGTGAGCGGCCTCGTGTTCTGCAGCGTGTCCGAGACCCCGCGCGGGCTCGCCGAGGTCGACCGCGTGCTGCGTCCGGGCGGCACGCTGCGGATGCTCGAGCACGTGCGGGCAGCCTCTCCGCTGCAGGCGCGGCTCCAGGACCTCGCGCAGCCCGCCTGGACCTGGTTCACCGGCGGCTGCCACCCGAACCGCGACACGGAGGCCGCCGTCGAGGCCGCGGGCTTCGAGATCGAGTCCGGGACGCGGCGGGCCAGCGGATCGATGCGGCGCTTCGTCGCCAGGCGCGGCACGCCGCCGGCCTGAAGAAAGGCCAACCGGCGCCGAGTGCGAGCGTCTTCCGGGAATATGGACGCCCTCGTCGCCGATCTCAGGCTGGCCGCGCGCCAGATCCGGCGCGAGCCCGGCTTCGCGCTCGTCGTGGTCCTGACGCTGGCGCTGGGCATCGGCGCCAACACGGCGATCTTCGCGCTGGTGGACGCGCTGCTCCTGCGTCCCCTGCCGCTGCCCGCGCCGGATCGCCTCGTCGCCGTGTTCCAGACGACGCGCGAGGAGCCGAGACGCCTCGTCGCCCCCGCCAACTTCCTGGACTGGTGCGAGCAGGCGGGGAGCTTCGAGGGGCTCTCGGCCTGGTCCGTCCGCCGCCAGACGCTCGTGCTGGGCTCGGAGGCCGTGCGTGTGGAGGCCGCCAGCGTCTCGGCGAACTTCTTCGGCGTCCTGGGAGTCGGCCCGTCGCTCGGCCGCGGTTTCTCGAGCCCGGACGACGGAGAGCTGATCCTGAGCCACGCCCTGTGGCGGTCGCGGTTCGGCGGTGAGCCGGACGCTCTCGGCCGCTCGCTCGTGCTCGACGGCCGCTCGCTCACCGTCGTCGGGGTGCTGCCCGCGAGCCTGGTGACCCCGCAGGCCGCCGACGTGTGGATGGCGGCCCCGCGCGACGTGCCCACGGCAGGCGTGCCGATCCCCGTCGACCCGCGGACGCTGCGCGACGCGCGCTACATCCGCGTGCTCGGCCGGCTGCGGCCCGGGATTCCCCTGGCGGCGGCGCGCGCCGAGATGGACGCGATCGCGATCTCTCTTGCGCGCGCCCACCCCGATGCGAACCGCGACAACGGGATCGCCCTCGTGCCGTTGCAGCAGATGCTCGGCGCCCGCTCCCGCACGACGCTGCTGCTGCTGCTCGGCGTCTTCGGCCTGGTGCTCGCCGTCGCCTGCGCCAACCTGGCGCACCTGATCCTGGCCCGCGGCCTGCGGCGCACGCGCGAGATGGCCGTGCGGGCCGCTCTGGGCGCCGCTCCCGGCCGCCTGCTCTCGCAGCTCCTCGGCGAGACGCTGCTGTTGACCGCTGCCGGCCTGGTGGCCGGCTTGACCCTGGCCACGGGCCTCGCGCCCGCCCTCGCGCGCCTGCTCGGCCTCGAGGAGCTGCCCGAGGCGCCGAGCCTGCTGCTCTTCCCCTTCGCGGCCGGCCTCGCCGGCCTGACCATGCTCGCCTCGGGCCTGCTTCCGGCCCGGCGCCTCGCGCGAACCGACGCGCAGCTGGCCTTCGGGTCGGGCGAGCGCCTCTCGCCCGCCGGTCGATCGAGCGCCTCCGCCCTCGTCGTCGGGCAGGTGGCGGTCGCCGTGGTGCTCGTTGCCGGGGCGGCCGCCCTCACCCGCACCCTCGCGGAGCTGAATGCCGCCGGGCCGGGCTTCGACCCCGACGGCGTCGTCACCGCCGAGCTGTCGGCGCCCGGCTCACGGCCCACGACTGCCGCGGAGCGGCGCGCCTTCTTCGAGGACGCGGTGGCACGGGTGGCGGCGCTGCCCGGAGTCCGGCACGCGGCGTTCACCTCGGGCCTGCCCTTGACCGGCAGCGGGGCCAGCGCGGGGCTGCGTCTCGCGGGACACAGCGTCCGCCGCGGCGACGAGCCGGGAGCGTGCTGGCGCGTGGTGACCCCGGACTACTTCCGGGCGCTCGGCGTCCCGTTGCTCGAGGGTCGGCACCTCGGCGCGGCCGACGGCCCGACGAGCCCGCCGGTCGCAGTCGTCAACCGGGCGCTGGCGCGGCTCGTGGCCCCGGACGGCAGCGCGCTCGGCCGGCTGATCGGCACCGGGCTCGACGGCGGCCCACCCACGGTGGCGATCGTCGGCGTCGTCGCCGACACGCCGCAGGAGAGGCTCGGCGCTCCCGCCTGGCCCGAGATGTACCGCCCGCTCGCCCAGCCGAGCCGCACCTCGCTCGAGTCGCTTCGGCTGGTGGTGCGACAGGATCCGGCGCTGGCCGGCTCGGTCGCCACGTCCGTCCGGAAGGCGCTCGGGGCTGCGGCGAGCGACGCTCCGCTGTCGAGCTTCTCGCCCGCAGGCGCGCTCGGCGCGCGCTCGATCGAGCGGGAGCGGCTGGCCGCGGGCGCCCTCGCCGCCGGGGCGCTGCTGGCGCTCGGGCTCGCCAGCCTCGGCCTCGCCGGCGTCCTCACCGGCTTCGTGACGCGAGGCTCGCGCGAGCTCGGCGTGCGGCTCGCTCTCGGCGCGACGCCCGCGGGGATCGTGCGCCTGGTGCTCGGCCGCGGCCTCTCGATGGTGGGCGCGGGCCTGGCGCTCGGCTTGCTGCTGGCCCTCGCGCTGGGCGAAGCCGCGCCGGGCCTCGTGTACGGCGCGCGCACGGCCGAGCCGCGCGTGCTGGCCGCCGTGATCGCGATCCTGCTCGCGGTCGGCCTGCTCGCGAGCGCGCTGCCGGCGCGCCGCGCCGCCGGCGTCGACGCGGCCCGCGCGTTGCACGCGCAATAAACGAGCGGGCGAACGCGCCGGGGCGCGCTAGAATCCTGTCGCAGGTCGCTCTTCACGCGGCCCGCGGGAACGCGCCCATGATCACTCCGTCCCGCCAGCGCTTCGGCCAGATCGTCGCTCGCGACGAGAAGGACCTCGACCTCGCCGAGGCCGCGCTGCTGATCGCGTGCGAGGAGTATCCCGATCTCGACGTCGGCCTCTACCTTTCGCGCCTGAACGAGCTGGGCGTGGGAGCCCGGCGCGCCGTGGCGCCGGCGGGCTCGCTCGACGACCAGGTGGTGGCGCTCTCGGCGTACCTCGCGGGCCAGCAGGGCTTCCACGGCAACGTGGACGAGTACTACGACCCGCGCAACAGCTTCCTGAACGACGTGCTCGACCGCAAGCTGGGCATCCCGATCACGCTGTCGGCCGTCTACATGGAGGTCGGGCGCCGCGCGGGCCTCGAGATCCAGGGCGTCTCCTTCCCGGGCCACTTCCTGGTCAAGGTCGAGACCGACGACGGCGACCTGGTGATCGACCCGTTCCACGGCGGCACGCTGCTCTCGGCCGAGGACTGCCAGAAGCGTCTCGACCGCGTGTACGGCGGCAAGGTGCAGCTCGAGGCGAGCCTGCTCGACCCGGCGGGGCCGAAGCAGATGCTGTCGCGCATGCTGCGCAACCTGAAGGCGATCTACGTGCGGGCCGAGGAGCTGCCGCGGGCGCTCGGTGTCCTCGACATGCTGCTGCTGCTCGACCCGCGCTCGGCCGAGGACTTGCGCGACCGCGGCCTGCTCTACGCGGCGCTCGACTGCTACGCGCACGCGGCGGCCGATCTCGAGAGCTTCCTGACGCTGACGCCGGCCGCCCCCGAGGCGGCTTCGCTGGCGGAAAAGATCCTGGAACTGCGGCGCCGCGCGGCGCGGCTCAACTGACGGGGGTGTGCTGATGGACCTCAAGGGAATCGAAGGACTGCTGGGCGCCGACGCCCGCTCGCTGCTCGACCACGCGTGCGCCGGCATCCCGCGCGAATCGCTCCATCTTCCGGGCCCCGACTTCGTGAGCCGCGTCCACGGCGTCTCCGACCGGCCGCTGCCGGTGCTGCGCAGCCTGCAGCAGCTCTATTCCCACGGCCGCCTGGCCGGCACCGGCTACCTGTCGATCCTGCCGGTGGACCAGGGCATCGAGCACTCGGGCGGCGCCTCCTTCGCGAAGAACCCGGCCTGCTTCGACCCCGAGGGCATCGTGGAGCTCGCGCTGGAGGGCGGCTGCAACGCGGTCGCCTCGACGCTCGGCGTGCTGGGCGCGGTCGCGCGCAAGTACGCGCACCGCATCCCGTTCATCCTCAAGTTCAACCACAACGAGTTCCTCACCTACCCGAACAAGTTCGACCAGATCTTCTTCGCGCGCATGGAGCAGGCCTTCGACATGGGGGCCGTCGCGGTGGGCGCCACGATCTACTTCGGCTCGCCGGAGTCGGGCCGCCAGATCGTCGAGGTGGGCGAGGCCTTCCAGGCCGCGCACGAGCTGGGGATGGCGACGGTGCTCTGGTGCTACCTGCGCAACCCCGCCTTCAAGCAGAAGGACAAGGACTACCACGTCTCGGCCGACCTCTCGGGCCAGGCCAACCACCTCGGCGTCACGCTGCAGGCGGACGTCATCAAGCAGAAGCTGCCCGAGAACAACGGCGGCTACCTCGCGCTCAACAGCAAGGAGAACCCGTACGGCAAGATCGACAAGCGCGTCTACGAGAAGCTGACGACCGACCACCCGATCGACCTCACGCGGTATCAGGTGGCGAACTGCTACATGGGCCGCGCGGGCCTGATCAACTCGGGCGGCGCCTCGGGCGACAACGACCTCGCCGACGCGGTGAAGACAGCGGTGATCAACAAGCGCGCGGGCGGCATGGGCCTGATCTCGGGCCGCAAGGCCTTCCAGCGCCCGAAGGCCGAGGGGATCAAGTTGCTGAACGCGATCCAGGACGTCTACCTCTGCAAGGACGTGACGGTCGCCTGACGAAGACCTTCACCTGCTGGCGCTATCCCGAGGCCGGCCTCGAGTATTACCATTCGTACGAGGAGGGGTTCCGGGGCCGCATCCGGATCCACTGAGTCATGCCCATCATCGAGAAGCTCATCGCGTTCTTCTTCGTCGTCGCGCTGCCGGTCGCCCTCGTCGTCGCGGCCGTGGTCGGGCTGTTCGCCGTGGGCGCGCTGTTCCGCGCGCTCGACGACCCGAAGGGCTGGGAGGCCACGCTGCACTCGATCTTCCGCACGCCTCTCAAGCCGCCCAAGGCGCCGGGCTCGAAGCACTACTACAAACCCTACTGGCTGAGCCGCTAGCCGGCGTCCGAGCGGACGCAGCCTCGCCCGCCTCCGGCCGCCGACGGCCGCGTCGCCGACGCGCCGGCGTTCCGTCGGCGTTTCATTCGGAGGACCCGTCGTCCTGATGCCGAAGCCGATCGACGCTTCCAGCCTGCTGTCCCGCGCCCGCGAGGGCGCGAGCGCTCTCGAAGGCCTGCTGCGCGAGCTGGTCGAGATCGAGTCGCCGTCCTCCGACGCGGCCGCCGTGCGCGCCTGCGGCGAGCGGGTGGTGCGCGCGGCCGAGCGCATGGGCCTGCAGGCGGAGCTGACGCCTGTCGAGGGCGCCGGCCCCATCGTCACCGGCCGCTCGCCCGCGGCCGCCGCCGGCGAGCGGTCCGTGATGCTGCTCGGGCACGTGGACACCGTCTGGCCGCTGGGGACGCTGGCCGCGCGGCCCGTCCGCATCGAGGGCGACCGCTTCTACGGCCCCGGCTGCTACGACATGAAGGCCGGCCTGGTGGTCGCGCTGGGGGCCGCGAGCCTGTTGCACGAGGCGGGCGCGCTGCCACCGCTGACGCTCTTCTTCACGCCGCTCGAGGAGGTGGACGGCTCGCCCTATCGCGCGCGGATGGAGCGCGAGATGCGCGCCTCGCGCGCCGTGCTCGACTTCGAGCCCGCCTGGCCGGGCGGCGCCGTGAAGACCGCGCGCAAGGGCTCCGGCTCGTACGTGCTGACGGCCCACGGCAAGGCCTCGCACGCGGGCGCCGATCTGTCGAAGGGCGCCAACGCGATCCTGGAGATCGCCCGGCAGATCGAGCAGCTCAGCGCGCTGACCGACACCGCGCGCGGCACCTCGTGCAACGTCGGAGTCGTGCACGGCGGCCTGCGCTCGAACGTCGTGCCCGACCGCTGCCAGGTCGAGCTCGACGTGCGCTTCGTTCGGCAGGCAGATGGCGAGCGGCTGGATGCCGCTGTGCGCGACCGCCGGCCGACGGTGCCGGGCGTGCGGCTCGAGCTGGAAGGCGGGCTGCACTATCCCCCGTTCGAGCGGACGCCGCAGGTGCTCGCGGTCTACGAGGCCGCGCGCGCGGTCGCCGCGCAGATGGGCTTCGACCTCGGCGAGGTCTCTACGGGCGGCGCCAGCGAGGTGTCCTTCGCGGGCGCTCTCGGGCTGCCGGCGCTCGACGGCCTCGGCGCCGACGGCGACGGGGCCCACGCGCTCGACGAGCACGTGCTGCTGTCCTCGCTGCCGGGGCGAGTCGCGCTGACTGCCGGCCTGCTGCAACGGCTCTGCTCGTAGCAGCTCCCGCCGGCAGGCGGGCCGCTCTCGTGCCACGGGCCGCCCGGCGCGAGCCTCGGCCGGGTACTCACGGCGCAGCCGATCGCCCAGCGGATCAGCGCTTGCTCGCTGCCTGAAGGGCCTCGGGTGTGATCGGCAGCCGCCGCAGGCGGATGCCGGTCGCGGCGAACACCGCGTTGGCCACCGCCGGCGCCACCATCGGCACCGGATGCTCGCCGAAGCCGCCGGGACGCTCCTGGCTCGGGATCACGTGGATGTCGAGCGCCGGCATGGCGTCCATCGCGAGCACGCGGAAGTCCTGGTAGCCGCGCTGCACGGCCCTGCCTTTCACGAAGTCCACCTTGCCGTACAGCGTGTACGACAGGCCCCAGACGATCCCGCTCTCGGCCTGGCCCGAAACGCCCAGCGGATTCAGCGCGAGCCCGCAGTCGATGGCGCAGGTGATGCGCTCGACCCTGAGGTCGGACAGGTCCTTCGCAAGCGACACCTCGGCCACCTGCGCGACGTAGCTGCCGCCGTGGTACACGCTGGCCGCGATCCCGCGCCCGCGCAGGCGGCCGTCTGCCGGCAGCGGGCGGGTCCATCCCGCGCGCTCGGCGGCGAGCTGGTGGACGCGGGCCAGGCGGCGGCGGTCGAGCGGGAACGAGCCGATCTTGCGTGCGCCCTCGCCGACCAGGGCCAGGCGGAACGCCAGCGGATCCATCGAGGCGAGGTGCGCCATCTCGTCGAGGAACGACTCGCGTCCGAAGACAGTCGACGGATACATCACGGCGCGCCACGGACCATGGGGAACCGGGGTGCGGACGTCGACCGCCTCCACGCGCAGAGGGAGGTCGTAGGGGTTGTCGTACGAGCCCCACGGGTACTCGTCCGCCGAGTAGTGGTCGGCCTTCTTGGGCTCGGCGGGGACGCCGCCGTAGATGTCGCGGCCATCGTGGATGTCGTAGATCGTGAGGTCCGAGACCGTCGAGCGGTGCAGCAGGCCGACGAGGCGGCCCTCCGCGTCGAGACCGCCCTCCAGTCGCTCGGCCGTGCAAGGTTGGAAGTAGCCGTGGCGCGTGTCGTCCTCGCGCGTCCACACCACCTGGACCGGACGCGTGATCGCCTTCGAGATCTCCGCGGCTTCCGCCAGGTAGTCGGCGAAGAGGCGCCGGCCGAAGCCGCCGCCCATCAGGGTCGCGTGGATGCGGATCTTCTCCGCGGGGAGTCCCGTCAGCTTGATCGCCTGCTGCATGCAGCGGTGCTGTGTCTGGGTGGGCGCCCAGAACTCCGCGGCGTCCGACCGGACGTCCGCCGTGCAGTTCATCGTCTCGAGCGCCGCGTGGGCCTGGAAGGGGAACACGTAGACGGCCGCGTGGCGCGAGGCAGCGGTCTCGAGGGCCGCCGGGGCGTCGCCCTCCTGGCGAACCAGGAATCGCGCGTCCTCCTCGAGCCGCCGCGGCAGCTCGGCGATGAAGCGCTCGGAGTCGAACTCCTGCTGCGCCCCGAGGTCCCACTGGACGTCGAGCGCCTCGCGGGCAGCCATTGCCGCCCAGGTGTGGTCGGCGACGACGGCGACACCCTGCTGGATCCCGCTCCGGACCGGCACCACGTGCCGCACTCCGGGCCGCGCGAGCGCCCTCGAGGCGTCGAACCGTACGAGCTTCGCGCCCAGAACGGGAGCCCGCTCGACGCTAGCGAACAGCATCCCGGGGATCCGCACGTCGATGCCGTAGCGGGCGCGGCCGCTCACGATCTCGGGCCCGTCCACTCGCTTCATCGGGCGGCCCAGCAGGCGGAACCGCGACGGGTCCTTCAGCCTGGGCTCCGGCGGCACAGGCTGCTTCGCGGCGGCGGCGGCGAGCTGGCCATAGCTCAGGCGGCGTCCGCTTGGGCCGTGGGTCACGCTGCCGGACTCGGCCAGGCAGCCTTCGGCGGCGACGCCCCAGCGTTCCGCCGCGGCGGCCACGAGCATCTCCCGTGCGGCGGCGCCCGCCTTGCGCAGCGCTTCGTAGGTCCCACGGCTGCTGCCGCTCCCGCTGGTGTGCAGCCTGATGCCCGCGAAGCGGGGTCCGGTCACGGCTTGCTCCAGCCGGATCCGCGCGAGGTCCGCTTCCAGCTCCTCCGCGACCATCATCGGCAGCAGCGTGCGGACGCCCTGCCCCATCTCGTGGCGCACGACGAAGACCGTCACGCTCTCGTCGGGCGCGATGCTCAGGTAGGCATTGGGCTCGAAGAGCGAGGGGCCGGCCGCCGGCGCGGCATCGTCGGCCGCCAGCTCGGGAACATAGACGGCCAGCAGCAGCCCCGATCCGGCGGCGGCGGAGCGTCGAAGGAATCGCCGGCGACCGGGGGCCTTCACTTCGCCACCTGCCCGCTGGCGCGCCGGATCGCCCGCCGCATGCGCTCGAAGGTGCCGCAGCGGCAGACGGAGCCGGCCATCGCCGCGTCGATCTCGGCGTCGCTCGGGGCCGGTTTCGCGCGAAGCAGCGCCGCCGCGGTCATGATCATGCCGGGCTGGCAGTAGCCGCACTGCGCCACGTCCTCCTCGATCCAGGCGCGCTGACAGGGATGGGAGCCGTCGGGCGACAGCCCTTCTATCGTGACGAAGCTGCGGCCCGCGGCATCGGCGACTCTCAGGAGGCAGGAGCGCAGAGCCTCGCCCTGCTCGTGGACGGTGCAGGCGCCGCAGACGCCTTCGCCGCAGCCGAACTTCGTTCCGCTGAGGTTCAGCAGGTCGCGCAGCACCCAGAGCAGCGGCAGGTCCGGCTGCGCTTCGACGGCATGGCGCCGGCCGTTGACGGTCAGCGAGTAGGTCGGCACGGATCCACCCCGATTCGGCGCCCCCGGCGAGCATCTTCGCTCGCCTGGGTGCGATCGTCGAGCCAAGAATCTGGATGCCGGTTCTAGGCTCGGCCGGCCGCGGCCTCCCGCGCGCGGGGCAGCAGCTCATCGTCGCCGATCTCGGCGAGGAACGCGGGAAGCTCCGGGCGCGGACCGCGCCAGCGCAGGTCGTCGAGGCTTTCCGCGACCGGCGCGTCCGTGCGGAGCGTGGCGAGCTTCTTGTAGAGCAGCGCGTCGCCACGGCGCGCGGCCAGGCTCTGCGCGAGGGCCTGCGCCCCGCGCACCGCGACTCCCTTCCACTCTCCGGCCGAATCGGGAATCGCCTCGAGGCTGCCGAACGCGCGCAGCACCGTGGCCGCGGACTTCTCGCCCCAGCGCGGGATGCCGGGGATGCCGTCCGCGGAGTCGCCGACGAGCGCGAGCCAGTCGGGGATCGCGACGGGCGGCACTCCGTACTTCTCGGCGACGCCCGGCTCGTCGAGCACCTGGCGCCGCAGGCGGTCGAAGCGCACGACGCGCCGGCCGCGCACGCACTGCGCGAGGTCCTTGTCCGGCGTGCAGAGCAGCACCTCCGTGACGCGCGAGTCCCCGGAGAATCGAGCGGCCGCGGTCGCCAGCGCGTCGTCGGCCTCGAACTCGAGCATCGGCCAGACGACGAGCCCGAGCGCGGCCGAGGCCCGCTCGGCCAGCGGGAACTGGGCGTAGAGATCGGGATCGATGCCCTCGCCCGTCTTGTAGCCGGGGAACAGCTCGTTGCGGAACGACTCGATCACGTGATCGAAGGCGATCCCGACGTGGCTCACGCCGGGCTCGCGCACGAGCGAGAGCAGCGAGCGCAGCAGGCCGCGCACGGCGCCCACCTGCCTACCGTCGGGCGCGAGCGCCGGCGGCGCGCCGAAGAAGGCGCGGAACAGCTCGTAGGTGCCGTCGACGAGGTGGACCCGGATCAGCCGATCACCCCGAGCGCCTTCCCGACCTTCGTGAAGGCGGAGACGGCGCGGTCGACGTGCTCGATCGTGTGGGCGGCCGAGATCTGGACGCGGATGCGCGACAGCCCGCGCGGCACCACCGGGAAGAAGAAGCCCTTCACGTAGACGCCCTCCTCGAGCAGGGCCTTCGCGAAGCGCTGCGCCAGCGGGGCGTCGTCAGGCGCGAAGCGGGAGAACATGATCGGCACGATCGGGTGCACGCCGGGCCGGATCTCGAAACCCGCCTGCGTCATGCGCTCGCGGAAGCGGCGGGTGCTCGCCTCCAGGCGATCGCGCAGCTCGGTCGTCTGCGTCAGCAGCTCGAGCGCGCGCAGCGTGGCGCCCGCCACCACCGGCGGCAGCGTGTTCGAGAACAGATACGGGCGGCTGCGCTGGCGCAGCAGCTCCACGATCTCCCTGCGGCCGGCGATGCAGCCGCCGGAGGCGCCGCCGAGCGCCTTGCCGAAGGTGGTGGTGACGACGTCGACGCGGCCCTGCACGCCGCAGTGCTCGGGCGTGCCCCGCCCCGTGCGGCCCATGAAGCCCGTCGCGTGCGAGTCGTCCACCAGCAGGATCGCCTGGTGGCGCTCTGCCAGCTCGCAGATCTGCTGCAGCGGCGCCACGTCGCCGTCCATCGAGAAGACGCCGTCGGTCACGATCATGCGGAAGCGGCACGACCGCGCCTCGCGCAGCTTGGCCTCCAGATCGGCCATGGCCATGTGCTCGTAGACGTATCGCTTCGCCTTGCACAGCCGCACGCCGTCGATGATCGAGGCGTGGTTCAGCTTGTCGGTCAGGATCGCGTCCTGGTCCGAGAGCAGCGGCTCGAAGACGCCCCCGTTCGCATCGAAGCACGCCGCGTAAAGGATCGCGTCGTCCATGCCGAGGAAGCCTGCCACCTGCTTCTCGAGCCGCAGGTGCAGCTCCTGCGTGCCGCAGATGAAGCGCACGCTCGACAGGCCGTAGCCCCACTCGTCGAGCGCGCGGTGCGCCGCCGCCAGCAGCTCGGGATGGCCCGACAGGCCCAGGTAGTTGTTCGCGCAGAAGTTGAGCACGGGCTCGCTGCGGCCCGTGACGCGGATCTGCGCGCCCTGGTGCCCGAGGATCGGCCATTCCTCCTTGTAGAGGCCCTGCTCGCGGATCGAGGCGAGCTCCTTCGAAAGCGCGTCCCGGAATGCTGGATCCATGAAGTCCTCCGCTGCTGGTCTAGTCGGACGCCTCGTCCGGCGCTTCGCCGTTCGTCTCCGCCGTCAGGTCGGCGTCGTCCTCGGCCGCGTCGTCCCCGGGGAGCGCGCGGGCACGTGGACGCGCAGGAGCCGCCGGGGCCTCTCCCGCCAGCCGGCGCTTCCGCCGGGCGCGGTCCTTGTCCTTCGCGTGACCAGCGAGCTCGCGCGACCAGCGCTGGATCTGCTGCTCGGTCCACGGCTTGCCCATCCCGGCCCTCCTCGCCGAAGAGGCTACTCCCCCTTCTGCAGCCTGAGGTAGTGCTGGTAGCGGTCGTCGGCGACGACGCCGTCGGCGACGGCCGACCTCACCGCGCACTCGGGCTCGTGGACGTGCGAGCAGTCGCGGAAACGGCAGGCGCGGGCGAGCTGCGTGATCTCGGGGAACACGATGTCGAGCGACTCGCGGTCCTCCTCGAAGAGAGCCAGCTCGCGGATGCCGGGCGTATCTGCCAGGAAGCCGCCGCCTTCGAGCGGATAGAGCCGGCTGGTGCTCGTCGTGTGCCGGCCCTTCTGGTTCATCCAGCTCACGTTGCTGGTTCGGATCGCGAGATCGGGGTCGAGCGCGTTCAGCAGGCTGCTCTTGCCGACTCCCGACGGGCCGACCATGGCGGCGATGCGGCCTCTCACCGCGGCGGCCAGCTCCGGCAGGCCGCGGCCCGTGCGCGCGCTCGTGTAGAGCACTTCGACGCCGTTCGCGCGCAGCGGCGCGACCGCCGGGTCGAGCACGGCGTCCGCCGCCAGGTCGCTCTTGTTCACGACGACCAGGCCCGGGATGCCGCCGCGCGTCCCGATCGTCAGGAAGCGCTCGACGAGGTGGCGGTTGAAGCCCGGCTCGAGCGCCGCCTGCACCACGATCAGCCGCTCGAGGTTGGCGGCCACCACGCGGTCGCGGCCGGCGAAGCCCGGCCGCCGCAGCTCGCTCCTGCGGGGCAGCACCGCCTCGATCGTGCCGCTGCCGTCCGCCTGCGCTTCGATCTCGACCTCGTCCCCGATCACCGCGAGCGTCGTGACGTTCTGGCGCCGGTGCTTGAGCCGCCCGCGCAGCGAGCAGACCAGCTCGCGGCCGTCGACCAGCACGGCGAAGCGGGGTCCTCCCGTTCCAATCACGACGCCGCGCAGTTTCAAGAGGCTCTCTTCAGTAGATGGGGACGCCCAGGGCGCGCCGCCAGACCGTCAGGTGGCGCACCTCGTCGACCAGGATGAAGGCGGCCGAGAGCAGGTAGTCCCGGGTTCGGATCTGGCTGATCAAGGCGGTGTAGGCGTCCTGGGCCGCCAGCTCCACGCGGGCGGCCTCGCGCAGCAGGTCCTCGGAGCGTCGCCAGGCGAGACGGTAGTCCCCGAGCGGCTCGGGCGCACGCCCGCCGCGCTCCTCGGCGATCGCGATCTGGGTGTCGCGGTGGCCCTCGTGGTCGCCGGCGAACTCCACCGCGTAGTCGCGCAGGCCAGCCGGGAACAGGCCGCGGCGCAGGCCCGCGTCGTAGACCGCGATCGCGTGGTGCTCCAACGCGATCGCCGCCGCCAGCACGGCGAGGTCGGTCTGCTCGCCGCGGGCGAAGGCGGGTGCGGCGCCCCCGATCAGGCCCACGACGGGCAGCGCCACGCCCGCCGCGCGCGCCACGGAGGCTGCGAACGCCCGTCGCGCGAGCAGGCGATCGGCCTCAGCCACGGGCCTGCTCCGCCTCGAGCCACAGGTCGACGACCGCCAGGTGCCGGGCGAGCGTCACCATCTGCCGCGCGAGGGCGTCGACCGCCCGCTCGGAACCCAGGGCCGGCAGCCCCTCGGCATGGGCGTGGACGAGCTCCTGCATGGCCGCGCGCAACGCCGCCAGGTCGCGATCGACGGCGCTCGGAGCGGCTGGCGTTGCCGCGGGCAGGCCGAGCTTCGAGCGCCAGCGGGCCCGCTGCTGGCGGTGGCGGGCATGGTCGCGCGCCACGGCCTCGGCGAAGGCGCGCGCCGCGGGCAGCGCGGCCGCGAGCGCCGCCAGCCGGGCATCCACCTCGGCCTCGCGTGCGTCGATCGCCTCGAAGACCTCGCCGGCCGAGGCGTAGTCGCGGGCGCTGCCGGGGCGCGTGGCGGCCAGCAGGCCGGCGATGGCCGTTCCGCAGATCAGCTCGCGGCGCAGGGGCGACTCGGGCACGCCCGGCCTACCAGTGGAAGCCAAGGGCCGAGGTCGCGGTGTGCAGCCGGCCGCGGGAGTTCTCCGTGGCCGTGAAGCGGTACTCGAGGTCGAGGGAGAGCCGGCGCGAGAGGCGGATCTCGACGCCCGCGGCGGCGTGGCCTCCCAGCTCGATGTTGCCCTGCCCCGTCGGCCGCCCCGCCGCGGTCAGCTCCGGCGCCTGGGCGATCAGGCCGCCGAGCAGCGCGTCGTCGAAGGGCGCCGTGCCGGTGAAGAGCAGGCTCTCGTCGCGCTCGGGGTCCTCGCGCGTGATCGCGACCGCGATCTCGAGCCCGACCCCCAGGTAGGGACGCAGGCGCGCGCGGTCGAGGCCGGTGAAGGTCCACTTCAGGCCGAAGGGCGAGAGATGGAGGAATCGGAGCTCGGAGCGCACCTCGCGGCGCACCGGGAACGGCGCGCGCGGCGGCCCGGCGAGGGCATCGGCGGGGCTCGCTCCGGCCGCGAGGTTGGCCACGAACGCGACCGAGCTCGTGACGGTGAACGGCTCCGAGGTCGCGAGGCTCAGGCCGGCGAAGGTCTCGAACGAGAGCTTGCCGCCCGGGACGGACGCCAGCGGCAGGTCGATGAAGCCGCCGGTGTCGACGCCGCGGCCGATGCCGTAGGGGTTCCACGAAGGGCCCGCGAGGATGCCCACCTGCGCGCCGATCAGGCCGATCTCGGGCAGCAGCTCCAGCGGCTGGGCGTCTCCGGCGCTGCCCCTCGAGGGCGGCGGCGGGCCGACGGGTTCCTGCGCGGCGGCGGAAACGGACGCGAGGGCGAGCGCGCCGAGCGCGCCCAGCGCACGACGAAACGAGAGATCCATGATCGGCGCAATCTTACCGGAGCGGCCGCGGAAGGCGCGGAACGAGCGCTAGACGTGGGCGGCGCGGTCGAGGCAGCAGTGCTCCTCGCCGTGGACCGTCTCGAACTCGGGCTGGATCGTGACGTGGGCGATGCCGTGGCGCGCGCGCAGCATGGCCGTCGCGCTGCGCAACACCTCGTCGGTGCGGGCCTCTGGCACGAGGCGCGCGTGCGCCGAGAGCGAGACGAAGCCCGTGCTCACGCTCCAGACGTGCAGGTCGTGCACGTCGGCGACGCCCGCGAGGCCCGCGAGGTCGCCCTGCACCGCTTCCAGGTTCACGTGCGCCGGAGAGGTCTCGAGCAGCACGGAGACGGTGTCGGCGATCAGGCGCACTGCGCCCGCACCGACGAGCGCTGCGATGCCGATCGAAGCGAGCGGGTCGACCACGGTGACGCCCGTCGTCAGCACGACGACGCCGGCCCCGAGCACCGCCACCGAGCTGAGGGCGTCGCCGGCCACGTGCAGGAAGGCCCCGTGCACGGTGGCGTCGGAGTGCGCGTGCGGGCGCAGCGCCCGCAGCGCCACCAGGTTGACCAGCAGGCCCACGGCCGCAACGGCCAGCATCACGCCGCCGGCGATCGGCCGAGGCTGGTTCAGCCGCTCCACGGCCTCCCACACGATCGAGACGCCGACGCCGAGCAACAGCAGGCCGTTCACCAGGGCGCCCAGCGCCTCGGCGCGGTGCCAGCCGTAGGTGCTGCGGCCCGTGTGCGGCCGCTGCGCGAGGCGGATCGTGATCAGGCTGACGAGCAGCGCGGCGACGTCCGAGGCCATGTGGCCGGCGTCCGCCAGCAGGGCCAGGCTGCCCGAGAGCAGACCGCCGAGGATCTCGACCACGAAGAAGACGGCCGTCAGGCCGAGCGCCAGGCCGACGGCCCGGCTCGTGCGGTCGCTGCTCATCCGGCTCAACGATAGCCCAGTTGCGGGACGCGCAGGCGGCGTCAGCGCGAGCGCGGCCGCACGGCGGCGCCGTCCTGCAGCTCGCGCAGAGCCTGGAACGGACCGATCGCGATGGTGGCGCCCTCGGCGACGCCTTCGAGCGTCACGTCGAGGCCGCCGATCAGCCCGGTGCGGACCGGCACGAAGCGCGCGCGGCCGCCCTCGATCGCGAACACCCCGGACCGCTCGCCGCTTGCGTCCCGGCGTACGACGACGGCCGACAGCGGCGCCGTCAGCGCGTCTTTCGCCTGCTCGGCCAGGATGCGCGCGTCACAGGTGAGGCCCGGCCGCAGCGCGGCATCGGCTTCGTCGAGCCGCACCACCACCCGGAACTCGCGCGCGGCGGCGGCCGCCCCCTGGGTCGGCAGGGCGCTCGCGCCGATCTCCGCCACCTGGCCCGCGAACGCGCGGCGCGGCGCCGCCTCGAGCGTCACCTGCGCCGGCTGGCCGAGCTTCAGGCGCAGCACGTCGGCCTCGGCGACCTTGACCTCGGCGTTGATCGCCGACAGGTCCGAGACGGTCATCAGGATGGTGCCGGGCTGGTTCTGCACGCCGATCACGACCATCTCGCCCTCGCGCACGTTGAGCCGCGAGACGATGCCGGACATCGGCGCCGTCAGCTCGGTCTTGGACACCAGGTCGCGGGCGCGGTCGAGCTGGGCCCGCGCCTGGCCGACCCGCTCGCCGGCCGAGCCCACCGAGGCCCGCGCCGCGTCGGCCCCGGCCTTCGCCCGATCGAGGTCGGCCGCGGGCAGCAGGCCCTGGTTCGCCAGCTCTGCCGTTCGCTCGAGCGACTGCCGGGCGTCGCGCTCGCGCGCCTCGGCCGCCCGCAGCTCGGCCTGCAGCGCGTCGAGCAGCGCCACGGCCGCCTGCTCCTCGCTGCGGGCCTGCACGGGGTCGATGCGCGCGAGCACCTGGCCCTCGCGCACCGCGTCACCCTCCTTGACCCGCAGGCCGACCAGGCGGCCCATCACGGAGGACCCGATGTCGGCATAGCGGGTGGCGACGATCTCGCCCGAGGCGGTGACGAAGGACTCGAAGAGCGGGCGCCGGCGCACCACGTCCACGTCGAGCGTGACGGCCGCCGCGCGCTGGCGGCGCACGCCGGCCACGGCGGCCACGCCGGCGAGGACGAGCAGCGGGATCACCACGCGCGCGCGCATCGGGCCGGCAGTGTAGCAACAACCGCTCTGCTACGATCGCCGCGCCGATGCGGCGCGCCTTCGCCGTTGCGACCGAAACGCTCGGACAGGCCGCGGGGACCTGCCTGGCCAACCCGCTCCGCTCGGGGCTGGGAGCCCTGGCCGTGGCCGTCGCCGTGCTCACGCTGTGCCTGGTGGTGACGGCGCTCGACGGTCTCGCGCTCTACGCGCGGCGCAGCATCGCGCGCACGCTGGGCGCCGACAGCTTCCTGCTCTCGCAGGTGGCGGCGCCGGGGCGCGTCACGCGCAAGGAGCTGCGGCGCATGCTCGAGCGCAACCCGCCGCTGCGCCGCGCCGACCTGCGCTTCCTGGAGGACGTCTCCGAGGAGCGCGTGCTCTACGCGGCCACGGCGCAGCGCCCGGCGCCGGTGAGCGCGGGCGGGCGCGAGCTGGAGAACGCGCTCCTGAGCGGCACCGGCGCGGCCCTGCCCGAGATCCGCGATCTCGGCATCGAGCGCGGCCGCTTCTTCACGCGCGACGAGGAGCGGCGGGGCGCGCAGGTCGCGGTGATCGGCGCCGAGGTGGCCGACGCGCTCTTCCCCGGCGAGGATGCGCTCGGCCGCACGCTGCGGGCCGCCGGCCGCGGCTTCCTGGTGATCGGCGTGCAGGGCCGGCTCGGCTCGAGCGGCGGCGCGACGCTCGACCGCTACGTCTTCGTGCCGTTGCCCGCCTTCGAGCGGGCCTTCGGCACGCCCGCGAGCCTGCAGATCACGGCTCGCGGGGCCGGCGACCTGGAGCCGGCGCGAACCGACGACGCGGGGCGCGCCGAGGACGCGGCGCGTTCCGCGCTGCGGGCGCGGCGACGCCTCGCGCCCGGCACGGACGACAACTTCGACATGCTCGAGCCGGGAGCCGCGCGCAGCTTCGTGCTGCGGCTGGCGGGCCAGGTCTCGGGCGCTGCCCCGCCGATCTCGGCGATGGCGCTGCTGGCGGCGGTCGTGGTCGTCGCGAACACGACGCTGGTCTCCGTCACCCAGCGCACGCGCGAGATCGGCGTGCGGCGCGCCCTCGGCGCCACCCGCCGCCAGGTGCTGCTGGAGACCCTGACAGAGGCCGCGCTGGTCGGGCTCACGGGCGGGACGCTCGGCGCGCTGGCGGCCGTCGGCGCCACCGCGATCGCCGCGGCCGCCAGCGGTCTGCCGCTCGCGCTGGCCCACTCCACCGTCGGGCTCTCGGTGCTGGCCGCTGGCGGCGCGGGCCTGCTGGCCGGCTTCTATCCCGCGAGGAAGGCGGCCCGCGTCGACGTGATCGCGGCGCTGCGCATCGAATGAGCCGCTCGCTGCGCGGCTGGCTGGAGGCCTTCGTCGAGTCCGTCATCCTCGCCCACGACGGGGTCGCCAGCCAGCCGGGCCGCTCGCTGCTGGCCGTGGCCGGCGTGGTGGTCGGGATCGTGACGGTGGTGCTGGTCTCGGCGGTGCTGGCCGGCGCACGCAACCAGGTGGCGCTGCTCTTCCACGAGCTCGGCACCGAGAACCTGTTCGCCTACCACCGCAGCGGCGACCCCTACGCGGCGCCGACCAGCGACGAGGCGCAGCGCCGCGAGCTGGATCCCGGCTTCGCGCGCCCGCTGGCGGAGCTGGGCCGGCACGTGCGCGAGGTCGCGGTCCAGCTGATCGTGCCGGTGGTGCAGGGCGGGCGCGTGCTGACCGCGCGCGCGAACGGCCTCGAATCCGACAGCGTGCTGGTCGAGGGCGTCTCGCCGAACTGGGCCGACGTCGTGAGCGCCGACCTGCGCGCGGGCCGGCCGTTCACCGAGATCGAGGACCGCTCGGCCGCGCGCGTCGCTATCGTCGGCGCCAACGTCGCGCGGGCTCTCTTCGGCGAGGGCCGCGCCGTCGGCGGCGAGCTGCGGCTCGGCGGCGCCAGCTTCACGGTGGTCGGCGAGCTCGCGGCGCGCAAGGGCGGTGTGCTGGGCGAGAACCGGCAGGACAACGTGGTCTCGCTGCCGCTCGGCACCGCGCGCCGGCTGTTCCCCGACGCGCGCGCGACCGTGCTCTACATCCGCTCCGAGCCCGGCCAGCTCGAGCTCGCGCGGATCGAGGTCGAGGGCCTGCTGCGCCGCCTGCGCGGCGTGGCGCAGGACCAGGCCAGCGACTTCGCGCTCTCGAGCTCCGACCAGATCATCTCCAACTTCGACCGGCTGAGCGCCGCGATCGGCCTCGCCGCCGTCGCGCTCGCGGGCGTCAGCCTGTTCATCGGCGGCATCGGCATCGCCAACGTGATGATCATCGCCGTGCGCGAGCGCACCCGCGAGATCGGCGTGCGCATCGCGATCGGCGCGCGCCGGCGCGAGGTCGCGCGCCAGTTCCTGCTGGAGGCGGCGATCCTCTCCGGCACGGGCGGCCTCGCCGGCGTGCTGCTGGCCGGCCTGTTCGGCCTGCTGCTGTCGCTCGCGCTGCCGGGGTTCTCGGCGGTGCCGCCGGGCTGGATCGTGGCCGCGGGCCTGCTCGCCTCGGTCGGCGTCGGCGTCGTCGCCGGCTACTGGCCCGCGCGCCGCGCCGCCGCCCTCGACCCCGTCGAGGCCCTGCGCTACGAGTGAAGGCTTGACCGGCGCCGGTGCGCTTGCTTAACTCTCGCCAACCGTGACGAGTTTGCCGCTCGGAGCCGAATGGCTGGTCGACGCCTATGAGTGCGACCCGGCGCCGCTGCGCTCACGCGAGGCGCTGCAGGCGCTGTTCGACCGCGTCGTCGCCGAGCTCGGCCTGCATCCCGCCGGCGAGCCGCAGTGGCGCGAGTTCCCGCAGCCCGGCGGCGTCACCGGCCTGCTGCTCCTTTCCGAGTCGCACCTCGCCTGCCACACCTTCCCCGAGCGCGGCTTCGCGGCGTTCAACCTCTACTGCTGCCGCCCGCGGCCGGACTGGCCCTGGGACGTGCGGCTGGCCGAGGCGCTCGGAGCCGGGCGGGTGAGCGTGCGTCGCTACGAGCGGGGCGAGTGAGCTTCCAGGGGAGCTGCCCCGCCTGCGGCGCCGAGGTGGTGTTCTCCCTCGGCTCCACGCTGCTGAAGGTCTGCGATCACTGCGGCAGCGCGGTGGCGCGCAAGGGCGCCGACCTCGAGAGCTACGGCAAGGTCGCCGACCTCGTCTCCACCGGTTCGCTTCTGAAGGTCGGCCTCAAGGGCGGCTACGAGGGCGCGCCGCCGTTCCAGATCGCGGGCCGGCTGCAGAACGACACCGGCAGCGGCACCTGGGACGAGTGGCTGCTCGGCTTCGGCAACGATTCCTGGGCCTGGCTCTCGGAGGCGCAGGGCCGCTTCCATTACATGGGCGCCCTGCCGCTGCCGCCGGTGCCCTCCTTCGAGGACCTGCGGCCCGGCGTCACGATCGACCTCGGCGAGCCGGGCACCTTCGTGGTGACGGAGGTGCGCAGCGGGCGCTTCGTGAGCGCCGAGGGCGAGTTGCCCTTCGCGACCCAGCCGGGCAGCACGCTCAACTACGCCGACCTCTCGGGCCCTGGCGGCCAGTTCGCGACGCTCGACTTCGGCTCGGGCCAGGAGGCGGAGGCGCTCTACGTCGGCCGCGAGGTGCAGCTCGACGACCTCGGCTTCCGCGGGCTGAAGAAGCCCGAGGCGCGCGCCGCCCGCGCAGAGGGCAAGTCGCTCTCCTGCCCGCAGTGCGCCGGGCCGCTCGAGCTGCGCGCCCCGGATCTGACGCAGCGCGTGGGCTGCCCCTGGTGCGGCTCGCTGCTCGACGCGACCAAGGACTTCCAGGTCCTCGAGGCGCTCACGAGCCCCGCGATCCAGCCGCTCTTCCCGCTCGGCTCGAAGGCCCGCCTCGCCGGCGTCGAGTGGACGCTGATCGGCTTCATGGAGCGCAGCGTCACGGTGGAGGGCATCCGCTATCCCTGGCGCGAGTACCTGCTCCACGACCCGCGCCGCGGCTTCCGCTGGCTGGTCGAAGCGAAGGGCCACTGGAGCTTCGTCGAGCCCGTCTCGCCGGGCGACGTCGAGAACGTGCTGGGCGGCCACGCGCGCCACGCGGGCCAGAGCTTCAAGCACTTCCAGTCCGGACGCGCGCGCGTCGACCACGTCTACGGCGAGCTGTACTGGGAGGTCTCTCGAGGCGACGAGACGGACACCCACGACTACGTGGCGCCGCCGCTGATGCTCTCGCAGGAGCGCAGCGCGGAGGAGATCACCTGGAGCCTCGGCAGCTACCAGGACGCCGAGGCGATCTGGGGCGCCTTCAAGGCCGAGGGGCGCCCGCCCGCGTGCGTCGGCATCGCGCCCAACCAGCCCTGGCCGCACGCCGAGGGCGCCAGGCGCGTGCTGAGCCACGCGCTGCTCGCCGCCGGCGTCCTGGGCCTCGCGTTCCTGGGCTTCGCGATCGTGGGGGGCCGCCAGCTCTTCGCCCAGAGCTTCGCGATCGAGCGCACGGCGCAGCCCGGGGCGCCCGAGTCGGCCGTCTTCTCGCCGCCCTTCGAGGTGCCGCGCCGCGGCAACGTCGAGATCCAGGTGAGCGCCCAGGTCAACAACTCCTGGCTCTACCTGGACGGCGCCCTGATCAACGAGGAGACCGGCGAGGTCGACGAGTTCGACGCCGAGGTCTCCTACTACCACGGCACCGACAGCGACGGCTCCTGGAGCGAGGGCGGAACCGAGGCGCGCGCCTATGTCGGGGCCGTGCCGCCGGGCCGCTACGTCATGCGGCTCGGCCCGCAGTGGCAGCCGGGCAGCGCGCCGCCGTCCTTCGACGTGCGCGCGCGCAGCGGCGTGCCGCGCCTGTACCAGGCCGTGCTGGCGCTGCTGGCGATCGCTTTCTTCCCGCTCCTCGTCGGCTGGCGCTGGATGCGCTTCGAGTCGGAGCGCTGGAGCGAAAGCGACCATCCCTGGGGCTCCGGCGGTGAAGGAGACGACGAATGAGACGTGGGTTCCTGGTGTACGCGCTCGGCGTCCTCGGGCTGTGGGGCGCCTCGGCGCTCAACGGCTGGGAGCTCGGCGGCGGCAAGCGCGGGCTGATCCCGCAGAACGTGCGGCAGTCGCCGGGCGGCTACCGCTCCTACAACTACTGGAGGGGAGGCAAGTAGGCCATGGAAGAGTGGATCGCGAACCACGCGAAGCCGGTCGCCGACTCGATCTTCTACTCGGTGCTCGGCACGATCGTCCTGCTCGGGACCTTCTGGGCCATCGAGAAGCTGCTGCCGTTCTCGATCCGAAAGGAGATCGCCGAGGATCAGAACGTCGGGCTCGGGGTGATCCTGGGGGCCTTCGTGATCGGCATCTCGATGATCATCTCGGCCGCGATAAGGGGCTAGCCGAAACGCGTTCTCCCCTCGTCTACGTCACCGTCCTCGTCGTCGCCACCTGCGGGCTCGTCTACGAGCTCGTGGCCGCCGCGCTCGCGAGCTACGTGCTGGGGGACTCCGTCACCCAGTTCTCGACGGTGATCGGCGTCTACCTCTCGGCCCTCGGCCTGGGCGCGTGGCTGTCGAAGTTCGTGCAGCGGGGCCTGGCCCGCCGCTTCATCGAGGTCGAGCTGGCGGTCGCGCTGCTGGGCGGGGCCTCGGCGCCCCTGCTGTTCCTCTCCTTCGGCTACCTGCCGGCGTTCTTCCGGCCCGTGCTCTACGGCGTCGTGCTGGTCGTCGGCACTCTCGTCGGCCTCGAGATCCCGCTGGTGATGCGGATCCTGCGCGAGAGCGTCGACTTCCGCGAGCTGGTGGCGAAGGTGCTCACCTTCGACTACCTGGGGGCGCTCGCGGCATCGCTGCTGTTCCCGATCTTCCTGGTGCCCGAGCTGGGGCTGGTGCGCACGTCGCTGCTGTTCGGCCTCGCCAACGCCGGCGTCGGGCTGTGGTCCACCTGGCTCTTCGCCCCGCTGCTGGGCGCCGCGGCGGACCTGCGCGTGAAGGCGGTCGCCGTGCTGCTGGCGCTGACCGTCGGCTTCGCCTACGGAGAGCGGCTGACGGACCTGGCGGAGGAGGGCGTCTACGCCGACGCGGTGATCTTCGCCAAGTCGACCCCCTACCAGCGCATCGTGATGACGCGCTCTGGACAGCACTTCCAGCTGTTCCTGAACGGCGCCTTGCAGTTCTCCTCGGTCGACGAGTACCGCTACCACGAGGCGCTGGTGCACCCGGCGCTGGCGGTGGCTCCCGAGACGAAGCGCGTGCTGGTGCTGGGGGGCGGCGACGGTCTCGCGCTGCGCGAGATCCTGAAGTACCCGCAGGTCGAGCGCGTGGTGCTGGTCGACCTCGACCCGGCGATGACGCGCCTCGCCGCCGAGAACCCGATGCTGCTGCAGCTGAACGGCGGGTCGATGTCGTCTCCGCGGGTCGAGGTGGTCAACCGCGACGCCCTGATCTGGCTCGCCGAGGGCAAGGAGCTGTTCGACGCCGCCTTCGTGGACTTCCCCGATCCGCACAACTTTTCGCTCGGCAAGCTCTACACCACGCGCTTCTACACGCTGCTGCGGCGCCGGCTCGACCCCGAGCGCGGCGTCGTGGCCGTGCAGAGCACCTCGCCGCTGATGGCGCGCCGCTCGTTCTGGTGCATCAACCGCACGCTCGAGGCCGCCGGCTTCGCGGTGCGCCCCTACCACGCGCTGGTGCCCTCGTTCGGCGAGTGGGGCTTCGCGCTCGGCGCGCTGCGGCCGTTCCAGGCGCCCGACGCGCCCCGCCTCGCCGGGCTGCGCTCGCTCGACGCCGCGACGCTGCGCTCGCTCTTCGTGCTGGGGCCCGACATGGCGCCGCTCGAGGCCGAGGTGAATCGGCTGAACAACCAGGCGCTCGTCCACTACTACGAGGAAGAGTGGCGGCGCTGGAATTGATCTAGCATTCGCCTCCCAAGTGCCATGAAGAAGCTGCTGCCGGCCCTCACCTGGACGCTCGTCGGCCTGCTGGGCGCGGGCGGGCTCGCCGCCATCGCGTTCGGCCGCGGCGAGCAGGTAAACGGCGTCTGGTTCGTGGTGGCGGCCGTCTGCTGCTACCTGCTCGCCTACCGCTTCTACTCCGCGTTCCTGGCCGCGAAGCTGGTGGCCCTCGACGACGGGAGGGCGACGCCCGCGGAGCGGCTCGACGACGGACGCGACTTCGTGCCGACCAACAGGTGGGTGGTGCTCGGCCACCACTTCGCGGCGATCGCGGGGCCGGGACCTCTGGTGGGGCCCACGCTGGCCGCGCAGTTCGGCTACCTGCCCGGCACGCTCTGGATCATCGTGGGCGCCTGCCTCGGCGGCTGCGTGCAGGACTTCGTGATCCTGTTCTGCTCGCTGCGCCGCGACGGCAAGTCGCTCGGACAGATGGCGCGCGAGGAGGTCGGCCGGCGCGCCGGCTGGATCGCGCTCTTGGCCGTGCTGGCGATCATGGTGATCCTGCTGGCGGTGATCGCGCTGGTGGTGGTGAACGCGCTGCGCGAGTCGGCCTGGGGCACCTTCACGCTGGCGATGACGATCCCGATCGCGATGCTGATGGGCGTCTACATGCGCTTCTGGCGGCCAGGCCGCGTGCTCGAGGCCTCCGCGCTGGGCCTGGCGCTAATCCTGTTCGCGGTCGTCTCGGGGCAGTGGGTGGCGGCGTCGCCCGAGTGGGCGCGCGTCTTCACGCTGTCGGGCACGGCGCTCGCGAGCGCGATCATCGTCTACGGCTTCGCGGCCTCGGCGCTGCCGGTGTGGCTGCTGCTCGCGCCGCGCGACTACCTCTCGGCCTTCATCAAGGTGGGCGCCATCTGGGGGCTCGCGATCGGCATCCTGCTGGTCCGGCCGACGATCGAGATGCCGGCGCTGACCCGCTTCGTGGACGGCACGGGCCCCGTCTTCGCCGGCAGCATCTTCCCCTTCTGCTTCATCACCATCGCCTGCGGCGCCGTCAGCGGCTTCCACGCCCTGATCTCGTCGGGCACCACGCCGAAGATGCTGATGCGCGAGGGCCACGCGCGGCTCGTCGGCTACGGCTCGATGCTGATGGAGTCGTTCGTCGGCGTGATGGCGATGGTGGCGGCCTGCGCGCTCGAGCCGGGCGTCTACTTCGCGATCAACAGCCCGGCCGGCATCGTGGGCGAGACCGCCGAGGCCGCGGCCGCGACCATCTCGGCCTGGGGCTACCCGCTCGACGCCGCCAGCATGCACGAGCTGGCGCGGCGGGTCGGCGAGCACTCGCTGCTGAACCGCACAGGCGGCGCGCCCTCGCTGGCGGTGGGCATGGCCCACATCTTCAGCAGCACGATCGGCGGCGAGCGCCTGCTCTCGATCTGGTACCACTTCGCCATCATGTTCGAGGCGCTCTTCATCCTGACGGTGCTCGACGCGGGGACGCGCGTCGGCCGCTTCATGGTGCAGGAGCTGCTCTCGCACGTCTGGGCGCCGCTCGGGAAGCGCGGCTCCTACCCCGCGATCCTGCTCTCGAGCGGGCTGATCGTCGGGGCCTGGGGCTACTTCCTGTACCAGGGCGTGCGCGACCCGCTCGGCGGCATCAACTCGCTGTGGCCTCTGTTCGGCATCGCCAACCAGATCCTCGCCTGCGTGGCGCTGGTGGTGGCGACGACGATCCTCCTCAAGATGGGGCGCCGGCGCTCGCTCGTCGTCACGGTGCTGCCGATGATCTGGCTCGTCAGCGTCACGCTGACCGCGAGCTGGCAGAAGGTGTTCCACGCGGACCCGCGCGTCGGGTTCCTGGCGCAGGCCCGGCTGCTCGACGGCCGCCTGCAGGCCGGCCAGATCCCGCCGGAACGGGTGGAAGCCACGCGGCGCCTGATCTTCAACAACCGGCTCGACGCCGGCGTCACGCTGACGTTCGCCGGCCTGCTGCTGCTGCTGCTCGGCGAGGCGGCGCTGCAGTGGCACGGGCTGCTCTCGGGGCGGCGCTCGGCCCAGCTGCGAGAGGCCGCCTTCGTGCCGACGGCGTGGGCCGACGTATGAGCGCGCGTTTCGTTCGCGCGTTTCGGGCCGCCTGGGCCTTCGTCCGCGCCGTGTTCGGCGACTCGGCCTACGAGCGCCACGCGGCGCGCGCCGCGGCGCGGGGCCTGCCGGCGCTCTCGCGCCGGACCTTCTACCTCGCCGAGCTCGAGCGGCGCTACTCCGGCGTCAACCGCTGCTGCTGACGAGCCCGCGAGGCGTGGCATGAGGCGGCGCGAGTTCCTCACCGGCCTCGGGTCGCTGCCGCTCCTCGCGTGCGCCCGGCGCGAGGGGGGCCGCACGATCGCGGGCTCGATCGTCGGCGGCAACCACGCGCGCGGCCACCTGCTGCGCGAGGGCTTCCGGCCGGCGCCCGCGCGGCGCGAGGAGGTGGCGGTCGCGATCCTCGGCGGCGGCATCGCCGGCCTCTCGGCGGCCTGGGCCTTCGAGCGGGCCGGCTTCCACGACTTCGTCGTGCTGGAGCTCGAGAGCGACCCGGGCGGCACGTCCCGCTCGGGCACGGGGCCCGTGACGCCCTACCCCTGGGCCGCCCACTACGTGCCCGTGCCAGCGCCGTCGAACCGCCCGCTGGTCGCCCTGCTCGACGAGGTGGGCGCCGTGGCGGGACGCGACGCGGCCGGGCGCCCGCTGTGGGCGGAGCACATCCTCTGCCGCGAGCCGGAGGAGCGCGTCTACTTCCGGGGCGAGTGGTTCGAGGGCCTCTACCCGCGAATCGCCGCCTCGCCGGAGGAGCTGCGCGAGCTGCACGCGTTCGAGGCGGACATGCGGCGCTGGGCCGAGTGGCGCGACGCGCGCGGCCGGAGGGCGTTCGACCTGCCGCGCGTGCGCTGCGCGGACGCGCCCGAGCTGCGCGCGCTCGACGCGATCAGCTTCGGCGACTACCTCGAGAAGCAGGGCTGGCGCTCGCCGCGGCTGCGCTGGTTCGCGGAGTACGCCTGTCGCGACGACTTCGGCGCGGCGCTCCACCAGACCTCGGCCTGGGCCGGCATCCACTACTTCGCGGCCCGCATCGAGGCCCCGGGGGCCGAGCCCGCCCCGTTCCTGACCTGGCCCGAGGGCAACGGCCGCCTGGTGCGCCACCTCGCGGGCGTCGCGGGCTCGCGCCTGCGCCTGAACGCCTTGGTGGCGGACGTGGCGCCGCGCGCGGACTCGGTCGACGTGCTCTACCACGACGCGCTGCGCCGCGAGGCCGTGGCGCTGCGCGCGCGGCACGCGGTCTTCGCGCTGCCTCGCTTCGTGGCCGGCCACGTGATCGCGCCCTGGCGCGAAGCTCCGCCCGCGTTCCTCGGCGAGAGCGTCTACGGCCCGTGGCTGGTCGCGAACCTCACGCTGCGCGAGCGCCCGGCCTCTCGCGGCTTTCCGCTCGCCTGGGACAACGTGCTCTACGACAGCACGTCGCTCGGCTACGTGGTGGCCACGCACCAGTCCGGCTCCGACCACGGCCCGACGGTCTTCACCTACTACCACGCGTTCACGGGAAGCGACCCGCGCGCCGATCGCGAGCGCATGCTCGCCACGAGCTGGGACGAGTGGGTGGAGCGGATCGTGGCCGACCTCGCGCCCGCGCATCCCGGGCTGCTCGAGCTGGTCGAGCGCGTGGACGTCTACTTGTGGGGGCACGCGATGGTGCGGCCGCGCCCGGGGTTCGTGTGGAGCGAGGCGCTCGCGCGCTCGGCGCGATCCCTCGGCCGCGTCCACTTCGCCCACACCGACCTCTCCGCGATGGCGCTCTTCGAGGAGGCGCAGTACTGGGGCATCCGCGCGGCCGAGACAGTGCTGCGCGCCGAGCGCCGCTCGTTCGCGACCTGGCTGGACGGCGACCGAGCCGGCTAGTGCTGCACTACGTCGAGCACCCGCCGCCGCTCGAGCTGGAACCGTTCGTCGAGTGCGTCTGGAGCGTGTTCGACCGGCGCCGGCTCCCGAGGCGGGAGCCCGACCGCGTGGTGCCGGACGGCTGTCCCGAGCTGATCGTTCACCTGGCCGACTCTTTCGCCCGCCGCCGCGGCGGCCGCTTTGTCCGCCAGCCCCGCGCGTTCCTGGCGGGAACCCTGACCCGGCCGTGGCTGTTGCGCGCGGGCCCTCGAGTGCTCACGCTCGGCATCCGCTTCCGTCCCGCTGGAGCGGCCGCGCTGCTGCGAGCGAGCCTGGAGGGCACGGCCGACCGCGAGGTGCCGCTCGCCGCCCTCGTCGAATCACGCGCGGCGCGCGAGCTGCTGCGCGGGCTGCGCCGCGCGCGCACGCCCGCCCGACGCTTCGCCGCGGCCTTGGCGTGGCTGCAGGCACGGCTCGCCGAGGGCCCCGCCGCCAGCGGGGCGCGCGCCGCGGTCGACCTGATCCTGCGCTCGCGCGGCGCCATCCGGATCGAGGACGTGGCGCGCCGGCTCGGCCAGGGTCGACGACGGCTCGAACGCGCTTTCGCTCGCGAGCTGGGCATCCGGCCCAAGCTCTACGCGCGCATCGTGCGGCTGAATGCGGTGCTCGCGACCCTCGACGAACGCGAGCGCGCCCCGGCCGTGGACCTCGCGCTCGAAGCCGGCTACTTCGACCAGGCCCACCTGCTGCGCGATTTCCGCGCGCTCGCCCAGAAGACGCCCCGCAGCGGCCGCGAAGCCGACGGACCGCTGGCCCGCCACTTCACCCACCCGGAGCGCCTGCGTGCAGTCTTCATTGAGCTGGGGGACGCTGCGCCGCGTCCCCCAGGCCCCCCGCTCGCTCCGCCGAGGTGAACTCGGCTGCGCTCGCAGCCCGTAGCTGGTCGGCCTTCGAGCGCCGCGCCGCCCACCCCCCCTCGCTCCGCCCAAGCGAATTGTGTGGGGAGGGGTTAGGGGTGGGGGGTCGATGACGCGAGCGTCGCATTCGTACAAGCGGGGCAGCCGGCGATCCAGTAGCTTCACCAGGGTCGGCGGCGCCCTTCGCCGCCGCGAGGAGGAACGAACATGTCGCGATGCGCGCTCCCGGCGCTGGCCCTGCTCTGCGCCCTGGCCCTTCCCTCGGCGGCGCAGACCCCCGCCCCGGCCGATCTCTCCCGCCTCGCCTGGCTCGAGGGCCGCTGGAGCGGGAGCGAGGGAGGCCGCGAGACCGAGGAGCACTGGACCTCGCCGGCCGGTAACGCCCTCGTCGGCATGAACAAGGCCGTGAAGGCGGGCCGAATCGCCTCGTTCGAGTTCCTGCGCATCCAACACACGAAGGAGGGAACGGCCTACCTCGCGAGCCCGGGCGGCGCCCCGCCGACCGCCTTCGCCCTGGTCGAGCTCGGCGACAGGCGCGTGGTGTTCCAGAACGAGGCGCACGACTTCCCGCAGCGCATCCTCTACTGGCTCGACGCCGCGGGCGCGCTGCACGCGCGCATCGAGGGCACGATCGGGGGCGAGGCCCGCAGCCGGGAGTGGACCTGGACGAAGGCCCGCTGAAGGGAGCGCCGAGTGTCGAGAATCTCAGCGGAGTTGCCGGAAAACCCGACAGGCGTGCGCTCGCAGGTCCGAGCACACCGTCGGGCACAAATGGCGTCTTCCTCGCGACTTGCCGGGGATCGGCGACTCGCTGCGGGGCTGCGCCTGGTTCTTGCACCAGGAGGCCGCGAGAAGAAGGGAGACGTGTGTGGCCTCGCTCTCACAGGCGGTCGAGGCCCTGACCGTGCTGGCCGCAGGCCTGCTCGTGCGCGTCGGCCTCGCCTTCCTGCTGCTGGCGGTCATCGCCGCGCTCATGTTGCTGGGACTCTCGGGCTGGCGCCGGCTGCGCGGCGTCTACGACTGGGGCCGCGGCATCCGCGTTGAGGGTGGCCTACGATATCGCCGGGGTCTCGTCTACCTCCCTGGCCACGTCTGGCTTCGCCGCGGTGCCAGATCCAGCCGGCTGACGCTCGGGCTGGACGACGTCGCCCAGCGGATCCTGGCAGGCGACCTGCAGATCCGCTTGCCGGAGTCGGGGCGGCAGCTCAGAGCCGGCGAGTCGCTCGTCGAGATCGGCATCGGAGGCCGTCGGGCACAGGTCCGGGCGCCTCTCGCCGGCAGGGTGCGGTCCAGCAACTCTCGCCTGGCGCGCCACCCCGACCTGCTCCACACCGACCCCTACGGACGCGCCTGGCTCGTGAGGATGCAGGACGCCGGCGGGGCGGTGCCGGGCGCCCGCGTCGGAACCGCGGCGCAAAGCTGGCTGGCCGAAGAGTACCGGCGGCTCACGCGCTACGTCGAGTGGCACCTGGGACTTGCCGGCGCCGACGGCGGCGAGCCGTATCTCCCCACGGCGCAGCTGCTGGAGGAGAGGGAGTGGCAGCACCTGGTCGAGACCTTCCTGGTCGCTTCGCCCCCGCCGGAGCCAGGCGACGGCGGGCAGCACCCGTCGTCCTGAGGCGTCTCCGTCAGGCCTTGGCGCGCTCGACGAAGCGGCCGTCGCGGGTGTCCACCCGGATCCGCTCGCCCGGCTCGATGTAGGACGGCACCATCACCTGGATCCCGGTCTCGGTGGTCGCCGGCTTGAGCTGCGCCTGGGCGGTCGAGCCCTTGATCGCCGGGGCCGTGTCGGTGACGGCCAGGTCCACGCTCAGCGGCAGCGTCAGGGCGATCACGCGCTCCTGGTAGAGCGTGGTCCGCAGCTCGAGGTTCTCCAGCAGGTAGCCGGCGGCGTCGCCCACGTGCTCCACGTCGAGGGTGAACTGGTCGTAGCTCGCGAGGTCCATGAAGGCGAAGTCGTCGCCCTGCCGGTAGAGGAACTGCGCGTTGCGGACCTCGACCTCGGCCATCGCCACGCTCTCGCCGCCGCGCCAGGTCTTGGTCAGGCTCTGGCTGGTGCGCAGGTTCTTCAGCTTCCCCTTGACCAGCATGCTGGCCCCGCGCGCCGACGGCGTCTGCGAGTTGAGCTCCGTCACCTGCCAGGGATCCCCGTCCAGCTCCAGGATGTCGCCGCGCTGCAGCTCGGTCACGTTGACGACCATGTCACCTCCGGCGCGCTTTGTAGCAGACGCGCGCGCCGCGGGCAATGTGCCTAGGCGCCGGGGCTCGGCTGCGGCCGCGGGCGGCGAGGCGGCGTGATCGAGGCGTGGTAGTGGAAGACCTTCCACTGGCCGTCGCGCTTGCGCCACAGGATCGTCGCGCGGCCCGCGATCTCGCGGCTCTCGCCCGCCTTGTTCACCTGCGTCTGGGTCCAGCCTCCGACCTGGAGCACGACCTCGCCCTGCGGCAGGATCCGCATGTCGTCGCCGAACTCGAACCTCGAGATCGTGAAGTTCGTGACGGCGGCCGTCCACACGCGCTTCAGCCGCTCGAAGCCGACGAGCGGGCCCTCGTTGATGTCGTAGTAGACGTCGTCGGGTGCGGTCTCGAACACCTTGTCGAGCACCGAGAGGTCCTTCGACACGATCGCCTGGGTGAAGGTCGCGGTCTTCGCGCGGATCTCCTTCTCGAGGTCCTGTGCCTGCGCGAGCGCCGGCGTCGCCACGGTCAGGACGAGCAACGGAAGCAGCTTCATGGCCGCGTCTCCTTTCACGGATCCGAGGGGCTAGCGGGATCGAAGGACACGATCATAGCTACTCGGCCCGCAGGCATTCCAGCGGCGGGCGCGCGGCGTGCTCAGCGCGGTTCGGCTGCCGGCGATCCGAGCGCCCGGGCGATCGCGCTGCCGGCGACGAACCCGGAGGACCACGACCACTGGAAGTTGAAGCCGCCCAGCCGCCCGTCCACGTCGAGGATCTCGCCCACGAGATGCAGCCCAGGCTGCTTGCGCGACTCGAGGCTGGCGGGGTCGACCTCGGTCAGCGCGACGCCGCCAGCCGTGACCTCCGCGAAGGAGTACCCGCGGCTGTCGCGCACGGCCAGCGGCCAGGCGCAGAGTGCCCGCGCCAGCCGCTTGCGCGCCTCGCGCGGCAGGCGGCCCAGCGGGGTCTGCGGGCCGAGTTCGAGCACCGTGAGCACGCGCTCCGCGAGCGCGGCCGGAAGCTCGCGCGCGAGCGCTCCGGCCAGGCGCAGGTGCGGGTTGTTCGTCGCGAGCTCGACGAGCGCCCGATCGGCCCAGGCCTCGTCGCGGCCGGGCAGCAGGTTCGCCCACAGCTCCACCTGCCGGCCCTCGAGGCGCTTGCGCAGGACGTGGCGCGAGGCGTCGAGCGCGGCGGGGCCGCTGACGCCGAAGTGGGTGAAGAGCAGCGCGCCCGCGATGCGCAGCGGCTTCTCACCGGACGCGCGCACCGCCAGCTCCACCGGGCACGCCACGCCCGAGAGCGGGCGGTGGAAATCGCCGTCGAGCACGAGGGGCGCGAGCGCGGGCGTGGCCGGCACGACGTCGTGGCCGAGCCGGCGCGCCAGCTCGAGACCGAAGCCGTCGCTGCCGCTCTTCGGCAGCGACAGGCCGCCGGTGGCGAGCACGACGCGCGGAGCGCGCAGCTCGCGGCCCGTGCTGCGGACCACGAAGCCGGCCGCGGCCGCCGAGAGAGCGCCGACGCGCTCGCCGCAGCGAAGCTGCACGCCGAGCCGCGCCACCTCGCGCAGCAGCGCGTCCAGCACGCTGCGCGCCTGGTGCGAGTCGGGGAACAGCTTGCCGTGTTCCTCCTCGTGGAGCGGCACGCCGAGCTCGCGGAACAGCTCGACCGCCGCGGCGGCGGGGAACGCGCGCAGCACGCGCCGGATCACGGGGCGGCTGCCGCCCCAGAAGTCGCGCTCGCCGACGACCCGGTTCGTGACGTTGCAGCGGCCCCCGCCGCTCACCAGGATCTTGGCGCCCGGCGCGCGCGCGCCGTCCAGCAGGACGATGCGCGCGCCGGGAGCGCCGCGGGCGGCGAAGATGGCCGTCGCCAGGCCGGCGGCGCCGGCGCCGACGATCACGACGTCGGCGTCCTCGCGGGCGGGCTCGGGCATCTCGCGCGCCGCGATTCTACGCGGCGGGACTCCGGCGTCTGGCACAATCAGGACATGCATTCGACTCGCCGGTCCTCGTTCCTCGCTCCCGCCGCCCTGATGCTGCTGGCGGCGGGCGTCGCTCCTCGCGCCGCCGCGGGCGGCTTCGAGATCGCGGTCCACGTCGGTCGGACCCTGCCCACCTTCGAGCAGGCGCTGCGCTACGACCCGAGCAGCGAGATCCCGCCGGTGCCCGGCGTCAGCGTCCAGGCGCAGGGTCCGCTCGAGCTGAACGCGCGGGGGGACCTCGCGTTCTCGGGCAGCGTCACCTGGTTCCTCGCGGGGCCGCTCGGGCTCGAGGCCCGGCTCGACGGCCTCACCGCTCACCTCGAAGCGACGGACACCCTCTACGACGTGCGGTTCTCGCAGCCGCCGCTGCCCGCGCTGAGCGCGCAGCTCGTGCTGGGGGGCCGCGATCTCGAGGTCGAGCGGGCTCAGCCGGTCTCGCTCAACCTGAGGCTCGCCAGCTCGGGCCCGGTGCGCGTGTCGATCTCGGGCGGTGTCACGCGTCTCGGCTCGCTCGACGTGAGCGGCACGCTTTCCGGCTCGCTGGCGGCGAGCGTCGGCGGCGTCAGCCTGCCCTTCGCCGGCGCCTCAGTGAACCTGCGGGCCATCGCACCGCCGGACGAAGAGGAGCAGGGCCAGTACGGCGCGAACGCCGGCCTGGCGCTGCAGATCGGCCTGACCGACACGCTCGCGCTGTCGATCGAAGGGCGCGGCTTCGTCTTCAAGGAGCGCACGCTGACCTGGAGCGCGGAGGGCGTTCCCGCGAACGCCCTGGAGGAAGCGATCCAGAACGAGCTGCTGGCGCGACTCGAGCCGATCCGCTTCACCCCGACGTTCTTCAGCGTCAACGCGGGCCTCAGCCTCCGCTTCTGAGCGGGGACCAGCGCGTGGCGCAGGCTACCTTGCCGGGCTCGCTCGCGCGCGCTGCGACCACGCCGGCGCCCGCTTCACACGGACCCTGGCTCGTCTCGCGCGGCTGGGACGTCGCCGTGTTCGGCGGCTCGGCGCTGCTCGCCTTCGCGTTGCTCGCCGCGGGGGCGGCCCGGGACGCCCTCGCGGCGCCGCTGCCGGTGTGGACCTGGGTCGCGACGGTCGTCTGCGTGGACGTCGCCCACGTCTGGGCGACGGCCTACCGCGTGTATCTCGACCCGGAGGAGCTGCGGCGGCGCCCCGCGCTCTACGCGGCGGTGCCGCTCGGCGCCTACGTGCTCGGCGTGCTGCTCTACAGCGGCTCGTCGTCGCTGTTCTGGCGCGTGCTCGCCTACGTGGCGGTGTTCCATTTCGTGCGCCAGCAATACGGCTGGGTCGCGCTCTACCGCCGCCGCACGCCGCCACCCACGGCTTTCGACGGCCGGCTCGACGACGCGGCGATCTACTCGGCGACGCTCTACCCGCTGCTCTACTGGCACGCCCACCTGCCGCGCGAGTTCGAGTGGTTCATCGCCGGTGACTTCCTGCCAGGGCTGCCGGTCTCGGCCGCCTCGCTCGTGCAGCCGGTCCACTTCGCGATCTCGGGCGTCTGGGCGCTGCGCCAGCTCCAGCTCCGCGCGCAGGGCCGGCCGGTCAATCCCGGCAAGGTGCTGGTGATCGTCAGCACCTGGCTCGCCTGGTACGCGGGCATCGTGGTCTTCGACTCGGACTACGCGTTCACAGTGACGAACGTGCTGGTGCACGGCATCCCGTACCTCGCCTTCGTCTGGATCCACGGCCGCGCGCGCTGGCGGGGCATCACCGGCGGGATCGCCGGGGTCTTCCGACCCCGGCTGTGGCCGGTCTACCTGGCGCCGCTCGTGGCCGCGGCCTGGCTCGAGGAGTGGGCGTGGGACCGGGCGCTCTGGCACGAGCACGGCGCGCTTTTCCCGGGACCCGAGCTCGCGCTCGGCGCCGACTCGCTGGCGCTGCTGGTGCCGTTGCTGGCACTGCCGCAGGCGACGCACTACATGCTCGACGCCTGGATCTGGCGCGTGCGTCCCGAGAACCCCGACCTCGGCCGCCATCTCGACGCGGCGCCGGGTGCGCAGGCTTAGAAGGTAGGCACCAACGATGCCCTCGAGCGGCGGCGCGGATACCGAACCCGGGGCGGGTCGGCGTTTCGAGACCACCGAGTGGAGCCTGGTCCTGGCCGCCGGCCAGGGCGGCTCGGCAACGGCCGAGCAAGCGCTCGCGCGGCTGTGCGCGCTCTACTGGTACCCCGTCTTCGCGTTCGTGCGGCGCAAAGGCCACGCGCCCGAAGACGCGCAGGACCTGACCCAGGGCTTCTTCGCGCGGCTCATCGAGAAGGGCGACCTCGGCGACGCCGACCGCAGCCGCGGGCGGTTTCGGTCCTTCCTGCTCACCGCCTGCCAGCACTACCTCGTCAACCAGCACGACCGCGCACGAGCCCAGAAGCGAGGAGGCGGTCGCACGCCAGTCCCGATCGACGCCGCCGTCGCCGAACGCCGCTACGAGCGGGCCTTTGCCCACGGCGAGACTCCCGAGCGGCTCTACGACCGGCAGTGGGCGCTCACGCTCCTCGACAGCGTGTTCCAGAGCCTCCGCGCGGAGTACGCGGAGAACGGCAGACGAGAGCTGTTCGACCGCCTGAAGGAGTTCGTCACCGCCGATGAAGACGCGGGCACGCACGCCGACGCCGCCAAGGACCTCGGTACCAGCGCGGGCGCGGTCAAGGTCGCCGTCCACCGCCTGCGCCGGCGCTTCCGCGAAGAGCTGCTGAAGCGGGTGGCCGACACCCTCGGCCCCGACCATGACGTGGAGGACGAGATCCGCCACCTCCTCGAGACGCTTGGCCCCGCGCGCGACCGTGCGTAACCCCCCGGGCGGATTGCTTAATACACAGGCAGGGAGGATCCGATGGACCCGAAGGCCTGTAGCCGATGTGGCACGCCGACAGACGCGGAATACGTGTGGGGCCTATGCCCCGCCTGCCTCCTGAAGGACGGCCTGAAAGCCGTCCCCCGCCTGCGCTGCCACGCCTGCCAGGACACCCTGGCCGACGACATGCGCTTCTGCGGCCACTGCGGCGCGCCCGTGCCGGACGAGCCGGCCGCGCAAGGCGACGGCGTCCGCGCCGCGCTGGAGTCGAAGCTGCAGTCCCAGTACCGCATCGTTCGCCTGCTGGGCCGCGGCGGGATGGGATCGGTCTACCTTGCCCGCGACCTGAGCCTCGACCGCGAGGTCGCCATCAAGGTCGTGAAGACCGACACCTCCGCGCGCGAGGTCCAGGACCGGCTGCGCCGCGAGGCGCGGACGGCTGCGCGCCTCGGCCACCCCAACGTCGTCCCCCTCTACACCGTCGGGGAGGTCGAGGGAATGCCGTATTTCGTCATGGGCTACGTGCGTGGGGAGTCGCTGGCCGCGCGCCTGCGCCGCGAGGGCAAGCTGGCTGAAGACGACGCTCGCCGCATCCTGGCCGACCTCGCGGATGCCCTCGATCACGCGCATCGGCACGGCGTCGTCCACCGCGACGTCAAGCCGGACAACGTGCTCCTCGACGACGAGTCCGGCCGCGCGCTCCTGACCGACTTCGGGGTGGCCAAGGCGCTGGGCGCGGGCGAGACCATGACCTCCGCCGGCAGCGTGGTGGGCACGCCGTCCTACATGTCGCCGGAACAGGCGGCCGGCCGCGCCGACGTCGACGGGCGCAGCGACATCTACTCGCTGGGCGTGATGGGCTACGCGATGCTCAGCGGGCGGCTGCCCTTCGAAGGCAAGACGGCGGGCGACGTGCTGTCCAAGCATCTCACCCAGGAGCCGCCTGCCTTGCGCGCGCTGGCGCCGGCGCTATCCGACTCCACGGTGCAGGCCGTGGAGCGTTGCCTGGCCAAGGACCCGGCGCGGCGCTGGCCGGACGCTCGTTCGCTGAAGCAGGCGCTCGGCGTGTCCGAGGAGCCGCAATTGCCGGACACCGTTCGGGCGGTCGAAGGCCAGGGCGTGCTGTTCACGATCATCCTCGGATTCGCAGCGGCCGCCCTCAAGGGCGCCGCCAGTGGTCCACTACGCTTCGGCATCCTCAGCGCGCTGCTGGCGCAGATCGCGATCGTCTACGCCTACGCGAGCTTCCGGCTCTGGCGCGAAGGCGTGTCCCTACTCGAAACGCAGCGAGTCGTCTGGAGGGAGCCCTCCTGGTGGCCGCTCTGGTACCCGCGCAGCCTGCGCCGGCGCGGCAACGTCTGGGACCGCCTGCCCGCCCGCGTGCGCCTGGCTCGCGCGTGGCCGATGCTGATCTTCGGCTACGCGTTCGTCCTCACCATGGGGCTGAACGTGCTCTGGACCTCCGTGAGCTGGCGGCTCTTCCCGGCGACGTTCCACCTGGGGATGCTGGCCTTCGAGGTGCTCGGGATCGGCCTCCCGCTCGTCATCTGGCCCGCGCTGATGTCCCGGGCCCGCCGCGAGGTCGAGCACCAGGGTCTCGATCCGGCCGACGCCCGCCGCGTGGCGTTCACCATGCCGCCCAGCCGCCCGAGCTTCTGGACGCGGCCGCACATCGCCGCGATCCTGGCCCCCGTGCCGGCCGCGCAGGCTGCGGCGCGCCCAGACTCGCCCTACGACCAGCTCCAGTCAGTGCTGCGCAACGCGGAGGGACTGTCCGGCCCGCTGCGGACGCTCGGCGCGCAGGCGGCGGCCGCGGCCCGCCAGTTGCTCGTGTCGATCGAGCACGCGGACCGAGAGATCGCGGAGCTCGCGCGCAGCCTCGACCCCGGCGAGGAGGAACGGTTGGCGGCCAGGCTCGCGGCCCTCGGCGGCGCGTCCACTGGGGCGGACGTCCGTCCGCTGCTGGAGAAGCAGCTCGCGCTCGTTCGTGAGCTCTCGTCGCGGATCGAGGAGGGGCGCACGGAGCGCAGCCGGCGGGTCGAGATGCTCAAGACCCTGGCCCTGCACCTCGCCTCGCTGCGGGCCCGCGCGGCGGAGGCTCCCGCCGAGGTGCCTCCGCTCTCCGAGCGCGTGCGGCAGCTCTGCGACCAGATCGGCGGCCAGGCGCTCGCGCTCGCCGAGGCGAGGGCCGCGGTCGACCACGGAAGCGGGGAGGCACCGACCCGGGTACGGGGCTGAACTCGGGCGTGAGCTGTTGCACAATCCGCGCATGCCCTCGCGCTCCGTCGCCCGCCTGCTCGTCCTCGCCGTCCTCGCGTTCTTCTCACCCGCGCCACTGTCGGCGCAGATCCCCGAAACGCCGGCCGTCGTCGTCGGCGCGGTCGAGAACCTCTACCTGCGGCCCGACGAGACCTCCCCCGTCGACGACCAGGTGATCCTGGGCGAGCACGTGACGGTGGTCGAGACCACGGCGGGCTTCGCGCGCGTGCGCACGCGCAGCGGCAACGCGGCCTGGATCCCCGAGCGGGCGCTGCGCCGAGGTGCGGGCGCTGCTGCCGGCCGCGTGGCCCGCGTGCGCTCGCCGCTCGCGCACGCCTACGCGTCGCCCGACTTCACCGAAACGAGGCCGCTGCTGACGGCGCCGCTCGGCGCGCGTCTCGAGCTGCTCGAGAGCGTCGCGCTGGACGGCCACGCCTGGGCGAAGGTCGCGCTGCCCGACGGCCGCGTGGGCTTCTTCGCCGCCACCGACGTCGCGATCGAGGACGCTGGCGCGCAGCCCGCGCTCGGCGCGCCGGCCGACTGGCTGGCGCTCGGCCGGCGCTTCCTCGAAGCGCCCTACACCTGGGGCGGCACGACGCCGCTCGGTTTCGACTGCTCCGGGCTCGTCTACCGCATCCTCGAGCAGCACGGTGTCGTGCTGATGCGCAACAGCTCGCAGATGTGCTTCCGCGACCCGCAGTTGGTGCCGGTCGCCTTCGAGAAGCTGCAGGCGGGCGACCTGCTATTCTTCGGCACCGAGAGCCGCATCGACCACATGGGGATGTGGCTGGGCGACGGGCGCGTGCTGCAGGCGACCGCCTACGGAACGCCGTCCACCCAGATCACGGAGTTCGCCACGAGCCCGCGCCTGAAGGACCGCTTCCGCTACGCGCGCCGCCTGGCGGCGCTAGCCGGCGCCCAGAAGCCCGGCCTGCTCTCCGAGGCGGCGCGCCAGCGGCTCGAGAGCGTGCTCTCCGACCTCGCCGCGAAGGGCGGCGCCAGCTACGGCATCTACTTCAAGGACCTCGCCGGCGGGGGCACGATCGCGCTCGGGGCCGACCGCGTGATGCACGCCGCCAGCACGATGAAGACCCCGATCCTGCTCGAGCTGCTGCGCCGCGTGGACGCGGGCGAGCTGCGGCTCGATCAGGAGCTGCCGGTGCGCAACGAGTTCCACAGCCTGGTGGACGGCTCGGCCTTCTCGATCGGCCTGGAGCCTGAGGCCGACGGACCCGCGAGCGAGAAGCTCGGCTCGAGCGCGACGCTCGAGTTCCTGGCGCGCGAGATGATCCAGCGCTCCTCGAACCTGGCGACCAACGTGCTGCTGTCGATGCTCGGGCCGGATGCGGTCCAGCGATTCACGGACGCGCTCGGCGCTCCGAGCGTCAAGGTGCGCCGCTGCGTGGAGGACGGCAAGGCCTACGAGAAGGGCCTCAACAACGAGACCGACGCGCGCGGCATGGGCGCGGTGATGGAGGCCTGCGTCCGCTCGGACCGGCTGAAGGCCGCCTCCCGCGACAAGGCCTGGGAGATCCTGAGCGGCCAGTTCTGGAACGAGCAGATCCCGAAGGGCCTTCACCTGCAGTCGGGCGCGGTCGTGGCGCACAAGACGGGCTCGATCTCGAGCGTCCAGCACGACGCGGCGATCGTCCGCCTGCCCGACGGGCGCGAGTACGTGCTGGTGCTGCTGGCGAACGACTTCGGAGCGAACGAGGCCGGGCGCCAGCGCGTCTTCGAGACGACGCGCGCGATGTCGCGCGCGGTCTGGGAGGCGATGATCGCGCCGCAGTAGCCAGCCGGGTCAGCCGCGGGCGGCCAGGTAGGCCTGCAGCGCCGCGCGCGCGTCCGCGAAGGCGGCCTCCAGCTCCGGCCGCTGCACGGCGCCGAAGGCGAGGTCTCCCGCGCGCGCCTCGAGCTCGGCGCACAGCGCGGACAGCCGCAGCGCGCCGACCATGGCCGCGCTGGCCTTGAGGCTGTGGGCATGCCGCTCGAGCGTCGGCACGTCCTTGCGGCGCAGCGCGCCGCTCACGCCCCTGAGCCGGCCCGGCGCGGCGTCGAGAAAGGCCTCGACCACGTCCCGCGCGATGTCGGTCTCCCCTGGCCGCTGGAGCGCGCGCAGGCTCTCGAGCATCGTGACGTCCAGCACGGCCTGCTTGCCTGCCATCGCCCGCGATTCTGTCACCTCCCCGCTCCCCCAGGCGCCGCGCTAACATCGCCGGCATGTCACGCCCGATCGCCCGCTTCGCCTGGGCCGTGCTCGCCTTCAACCTCGGCGTGATCGTCTGGGGCTCGGTGGTGCGCGCCACGGGCTCCGGCGCGGGCTGCGGCAACCACTGGCCGCTCTGCAACGGGCAGGTGCTGCCACGGGCGCCGGAGATCGAGACGCTGATCGAGTTCTCGCACCGCGCGACTAGCGGCCTCGCGTTGGTCCTGGTGGCGGCCCTGGCGGCACGCGCGTTCAAGACCACCGCCCCGGGGCACCCGGCGCGCCGGGCGGCGCTCGCCTCCCTCGCGCTGATCCTGACCGAAGCGGCCGTCGGCGCGGGCCTGGTGCTGTTCGAGCTGGTGGCGGACGACCGCTCGATGGCGCGCGCGCTGTTCATGGGCGTCCACCTGGTGAACACCTTCTTCCTGCTGGCGGCGCTCGCGCTCACCGCGCACCTGCTGGACGGCGCCCCTGCGCCGCGGCTTTGGGGGGCCGGCCGCCGGGCGCTGCCGCTGCTCCTCGCGCTGGCGGCGCTGTTGCTGGTCGGCTCGAGCGGCGCCATCGCCGCCCTCGGCGACACCCTGTTCCCCTCGCGCAGCCTGGCCGAGGCGCTGGCGCAGGACCTCTCGACGACCTCGCACGTGCTGATCCGGCTGCGCGTGCTGCACCCGAGCCTGGCGATGCTGTTCGCGCTCGGCCTGTTCGCGATCACGGCGCCGCTCGCCGCCGAGGCGAGGACGCCGGCGATCGGCCGCTGGGCGCGCTGGGCGCTGGGGCTCGTCGTGGCACAGTCGTTCGCGGGCTTCCTGAACGTGACGCTGTTGGCGCCCGTCTGGCTGCAGGTGGTGCACCTGCTGCTGGCCGACCTGCTCTGGATCAGCCTGGTGCTGCTGACGGCCTCGGTGCTGGCGGTCGGCGAGCGCAGCGAAGCCGGGGCGGCCCCGGACGCGGAGCCCGCCCCGGCCGCCGCCCGCTAGCGCGGCGCGGGACCGCCGGCGCGTGGCGCGGCCGCGCCGCCGCGCGACTGGATCACGTTCATCGCCAGCGCCAGCATCGAGCCGACGTCGGCGAGGTTGGCGGGCACCACCAGCGTGTTGCCGGACTTGGCGATCGCGCCGAAGCGGTCGACGTACTGCTCGGCGACACGCAGCTGCACCGCCTCGAACCCGCCTTCGGCCTTGATCGCCTCGGCCACCGCGCGGATGCCCTCGGAGGTCGCGCGCGCGACCGCCAGGATGGCCGACGCCTGGCCTTCGGCCTCGTTGATCTGCTGCTGCTTCTTGGCCTCCGACGCCTTGATCACCTGCTGCTTCTGGCCCTCGGCGGAGTTGATCGCCGCGTCGCGCTCGCCCTCGGACTGCAGGATCACGGAGCGCTTCTCGCGCTCGGCGCGCATCTGCTTCTCCATCGCGGCGATCACGTCCTGCGGCGGCGTGATGTTCTTGATCTCGTAGCGCAGCACCTTCACGCCCCAGGACTCCGATGCCTTGTCCACCTCGGTGACGACCTGGATGTTGATCTGGCTGCGCTCCTCGAAGGTCTTGTCGAGCTCGATCTTGCCGATCTCGCTGCGCAGCGTCGTCTGGGCGAGCTGGGTCAGCGCGAAGACGTAGTTCGAGATGCCGTAGGAGGCGCGCTCGGGGTCCATCACCTTGAGGTACAGGATGCCGTCGACCCCGACCTGCACGTTGTCACGCGTGATGCAGATCTGCTCGGGGATGTCGATCGCCTGCTCCTTCAGCATGTGGCGATAGCGGATCACGTCCACGAAGGGCACCAGGATGTGGAAACCCGCCTCCAGGACGCCCGAGAAGCGGCCGAGCCGCTCGACGACGTAGGCGTTCTGCTGCGGCACCACGACCGCCGTCTTGAAGAACACCCAGAGCACGAACAGCGCGAACAGAAACGCGACGAACAGAAGTCCGCCCATGGCTCGCAGCCTCCTTGACTACTCGAGATGCACGAGGAGCGTCAGCCCCTCGACCCGATCGACCACGCAGCGCCTCCCCGCGGGGATCGCCGTCGCTCCGCCGTTGCGGGCGTTCCAGCTGGCGCCGCGCAGCTCCGCCTTGCCGATGGCGCCGACGGCGATCTCTTCCTGCGCCATCGCCACCTCCCCGGGGATGCTGTCGACCGCGCGCCCGGGCCGGATGCTGCCCAGCCGCTGCTTGAGCGGCCCGCGCAGGAAGCCGAGCAGCGCGATGGCGAGCCCCGCGAAGAGCAGCCACTGCATCCAGGCTGGCCCGGCCCAGCCGACGCCGGCGAGCGCCCCGACGGCCAGCGCCGACACGCCGAAGAACGCGGCGAAGAACCCCCCGGGCAGCGCGACCTCGAGCGCGAGCAGGCCCAGGCCGATCACGACCCACAGCCACCATTCCATGACGTCACCCTCGAAGCAGAAAAGCTGCCGAAGGCTAACACGCGAACGGAGGCAACGGACGGGCGACGGACGTGAACGTCCACGTGAAACGTGAACGTGAACGGGGCCAGGGCGCCCGAACGGCCTGAACGTGAACGTGAACGGGCGCTTATGACCAGTTCTCGACTCGAAGCCCCGGCACCCGGCGGAAGTGGCGTGTGTTGTTCGTGACCACGGTGAGCCCGCGCGACAGCGCCTGGGCCGCAACGAGCGTGTCCAGGATTCCTATCGGACTACCCTTGCCGGCCAGGCCCGCGGCCACCTCCGCAAAGCGCTCCGCTGCTGCCTCATCGAACGGCAACACCGTCAGGTCCTTCACGAAGCTGCGGATTGCCTTTCGGAGCTTCTGCGATTTCTTGCGTTCAGCTCCGAATCGCAGCTCAGCCAGCGTAATCGAGCTGATACAGAGGTCGGACGGCACGTGCTCGAGGATGCGAGCAGCTGCTTGCCCGTGGCCGCGGAGGGCGTAGCTGACGGTATCTGCATCAAGCAGGTACCGGGGCATCAGGCGAACGGGTTTCGCGTGCGGAAGAGGCGCTCCTGCTTCGGGCGAGGAATGTCCTCGGCGATCGAGCCCAGGCAGCCACGGAACTCGGCCGACCATTCATCGGCCGGCTCGAGGATCACCCGACGTCCCTCCCGGCGAACCAGGACCTCACGCTGGGACCCAAAACGGTAGGCCTTCGGCAGCCGAACCGCCTGGCTTCCGCCGTTCTGAAACAGCTTCGCTCGAATCGCCTTCACGCCGCGAGTATAGATGCTCGTCTATACGTCCGTCAACTCTCCAACTCACTCTCGTGTCCGCCCACGCGCGGTCAGTTCCCGGCTGGAGCCGTGCTCGTGAACGGTTCCAGCCGGCACTCTTCATCTTCCCCCTGCGACCGATGACCCACCACTCACGGCTCCGCGAGGAACGCGCGATCTCGGACACGATCAGCCTCCGGGTAGAAGGTCGGTTCCAACTCCCGAATCGCAACATAGATGCGAAGTGCCCGTCGCGCGTTCGCCACCGTAGGAGCTGCAACCGCGCCGGCCCCGAGCCAGCCGACGGTAAGCCTGGCTCCCTCAGCCGCCACACCGATCTCAATAGACGGGTTGAGGCCGTCGATTGCCCCCTCCCGTAGTGCCCCGACAAGCGGAGCGCATGGTTGCTGTTGAACGTCGCAACGAGAGTGCGCCTCTCGGGGGAACCGCAGTAACGCGGATCCCATCGTCTGAACCCCCCTGATGACAGAACCTGCCCACCATTGCCCCGGCGAACACGCTCGCTCACTGGAAGCCTGCTTCTACGAGCCGCCGCAGGAGCATTGAGGCGAAAGACAGGTGGTCGAGGCAAAGGTCAGGATCATCGCGCACGTCGTACTCGTGACCCCGAGGATTGCGGATGGCGAGCATCGAACCCGCGAACAGGAACTGGTATCCCTTTTGCTCGTCCTGTTGCGAGGCAGTAACGAGCGGTGTGAGCCGCAGCGGCGGGGCATCACCGCCGAACACCTGCATCATGAGCTTGAAGCCTGCTTCGGAAGAACGGGCGTGTCGCTGAACCTGCTTGTCGACGAACTTGTAGGCCTCGAATGTAGCCTGAGCGAAGTGCCCATCATCAAACAGTCGACGTACGCGGCCCGGCAACGATGACGAGATGTTCCGTGTCTCGAATGGGTGCTGCGGCGCACCCTGCTGGCTCGCGGGTGCCGCGAAACGGCGCGCGCTACGAACGATCCGTTCAAAGGCGGCGAAACTACTCGACATCGATCAGGTTCTCGCGGAGGCTTTTGAATATCCGGTCGTACGTGGGCTGGTCCGCGTCCGCGGGGAGGTTGATCTCGACGCGAACGGTCAGGCCGACGTCCCGAGCCCGTTTCGCGGCAGACACATCGATGGGCGACGGCGTCGGGGGTGCTGCGGCCTTGGGCTTCACAGTTGCGCCCTTCTGGCTCTTCGTAGCCTTGGCCTTGGCGTCAGTCGTCCGGGTCGTCGGTGGCTCGGCCTTGCCGGCGATCGCGGACAGAGCTTGAAAGGTCGTCGCCTGACGCCTTCCGACGACACCGCTTGTCTCGTCTGTGGATCGGAAGTACTGAATGAGCTTGTTTTGGTCCAGGGACCACGCGGAATCGCCATGCAGGGTGAACAGGTCACCGTAGGCATCCTTGACGAGCTTCGAGAATGCCTTCTGGAATGAGTCGTTGGCATGCTGCGTGAACACCTTGGCGCCTTCCGCCGTCTTCTTGCCCTCCTGGTCGAGAGCATTGATGAAGCGGAGGATGTTGATGACGTAACCCTCGTTGTTGGGCGCAAGTCCGAGCTTCTTGAGCGTCTCGGCTGTGACCGTGGCCGGAAAGGACTTGCGCAGCTGTTCAACGATCTGAAACAGAGGGCCGCTGCCTGACATGTAGGGGTGTTTCTCAGCCATCGCTCACATCTCCTTCGGTTTCACAGTGTGTCGCAACGTGCCCGCCTAACACCGCGGAGGCTGCGAAACGACTCAATCAACGAAAATAGCCTCGCCGGCGCGCCACGGCCGGTCCCGTTTAAGAGATCCGCGCGTCGTCGCATTCATGCGCTTGTTCGGCCGCCTCAGGCCTCCGCTGCATCCTGGTCGACAACGAGTGTCGCAAGGAACGCGGACAGCCGCCTCACATCGGCCGACTTGAGGTCCGTCGGCAACGACATGCGGGCGATTCGCCCTTCGCGCAGCGGGAACGGATACTCCACAAACCCCACCGTCGGAGGGAGCGTCGCCTTCTCGACCTCCTCCGCCGATTCGGCGCCCGGCCGACCCCGCTCGAGCTTCCCGTTCCGAGGTGGTCGTTCCTGGCCACCGATCTTCCAGGACGAGGGGTCCTTGAGATAGCCCAGATACGAGGCATGGGCTTTGCGGAAGCGCCGTTCATACTCCTTAAGGCTATCGGGCTTGTACTCCCTCCCCTTGAGCGTCCGGAATCTCCTAAGGAGGCCATCCACGTCAACTGTGGAGATGTCCAACGCCTCCCAACCCTTCTCGATCTCGAGGACCTTGGTACATGCGGCGCGAAGCGCGTTGGCCGTATTCGCGTTGAGGAGACCCTTCCCGGCGGCCCATTCCCAGTGTCCGACGAACTCTCTCCCCGTGCTGCCCACGAAAGAACTCCTACGGAAGCGGGATGGCCCCTTGCCATCTCCAATCTGGAATATATGATATCTATATCGATCTGTCAATGAACTACAGATGGCATATCGGCGGCGGCCCCGCACGACCTTCGCTGGGTGGGCCGGACACACGGATAAGCCAGGAACCCGCGATGCTCGCCGCGAGGCGAGCACGCGACGCCGCGGGCGATGCGAAGAGGTTCGTTAGTCTGTCTGGTTGTTGTGCGGGTCACTCGATGCTCCCAAGGCGAGCCTCAACGAGGGCGACGACCTCCGATAGGACTCGTGCGTCCGGAGCAATTGGAGGAGAGTGCGTTCCCAGAACAGAGTAGTGCTTGTCTCTAAGAGCCCCTGTTCAAGCGCGGCGGCACGATCACGGAAAGCACGGTGTTGCTCAAACAACTCTTGCCGCGACGCGCAGGTTCGCAGAAGGGCATTGCCTCTTGCCGTTGTGCGCAAGTTCAGGTGTAGTGCGATCCTCGAAAACGGGGACGATGCCTTGGGGGACGAGCTGTCGCCTGTGCGCCCAATTGAGTGGGCCACCATGCGCGGCCCACATGGACGGCAGAGTCCGCAGAACACCTCTGGATTGACCTGCAGGGGGCGCCCAGTCTGTTGGCAGCAGATCTTGTCTGCTCCAATCCTCTGTTCGACGGTCGTGCGGAGGGCTAGGGTTGTTTGTGGTTCGCATCTCTGCTCATCGTCAGCTTGAGGATTTCGGAATCTAGCCGAGCGATCTCCCTATAGATCGCCGCCGCCTGGGGCCCAAACCCCGGGCGGTCGGATCTGTGGACCTCCGAGACCATTCCGCTCTGCAGCTTCTCCAAAGCCATTTGCTTCTCTCGAATGAGTTTGTCAAGGGACTCATAGTGAGCCTTCTCACGAAGAAAGGCCTCCACCGTACCAAGCCATTTGTTGTCCGACTCGCCGTACGCCGCAGAAATAATGGCCAGCGCCTCACCACGTTTCTCTGAGTCCGGTTCCCTAACCCATTCCAGAAGTAGCCTTGCCCGCTCGCGCGCGATGGTCTCCTTCGAGGCCTCCCGGTTTAGAGCGGACTCGGGTCGTTGAACAAGCCAAAAAACGAACGCCGCGCCAAGAACCGCCAGGAGGGCCTTGACCACCTCGACTCTCAGTTTGGCCTGTTCAAGCCGAAGGGCCGGGTCCACGACTGGCGGCGCAGGTCCCTCTCGTTTGTCGTCGGGCATTGCTGGTCTCATCTCCCTTCCGTCGAACAACGCCAGGCAGCTGACAAGATGATCCCGCTAGCACTGCAGTCAATAGTGCCAGCCGTGGACCGGCATGTGTCGGGGACTCTCCAGATTGGCCGAGATTAAGAGTTGAAGGAGTGTAGCGCCGTCAGCGGCGCGAGGGCGTGTCGAATTTATGCATCAGGCCGACCAGCATCGAGACGATGCGGATCAGCAGCGATCGCCCGCGGCGGTGGTCGGCTGGGCTGATCAGGCCGCGGGCCAGCAGCAGGTCGAGCGCAGCGGCTGACTCCGTGGCCGACCCGCGGGCGATCGAGAAGAACTGGACTTTCTCCCCGGAAGACGAGCGGCCCGCACCCTCCGCCGTGTTCAGGCAAATGCTGACCGAGGCGCGGTCGAGCTGGTCGCGCAGGGCGCCGAGACCGCGGCCTCGACACAAGCGCGCGGCAAGCTGCTGGAACTCGAGCGAGACGCGATAGGCGTCGAGCCGGTCGTGCTCCAGCCAGGCGTCGGGCTGTGGCTCACGACCACGAGCCGGCAGCGGTTCACGACCGGGAACCGGCGACGGGCACGGGCGGGCTGGAGCAGCGGACGCACCGGCGGGAGCGGGGCCGGCTGCGGGATCGCCTGCGGGACTGGTGGAGCGATGGGCCATCTGTCACCTCCGTTCGGGCCGGCGAGGGCCGGCCTCTCGCGAAGTGGAGGCCGGCCCGAGCGGAACGAAGGTGACAGCAAGGCCAGCGACGCCCCGAGCAGGAGCCGCGCACGCGCCGTGACGCCGCGGCAGTTCAGGCGGTTCTGTCCGGCGGCGGGCCGCGGCGGCGCGCCGCGTGCAGCGCGGCCGTCAGGGCGTCCTCAGGCCGCCGCGCTCCCCCTTGGTCGTTGCCGTTCTCGTTGACGTTCACGTCTGTAGCCGCTCGCCCCGTTTCGTTCACGTTCACGTTGCCCGTTCCCCGTTCACGTCCGTAGCCACCCGCCGCCGTTCCGTTCATCGTTCACGTTCCCGTTTGCGTTCACGTCCGCAGCCGGCCCGTCGCCCCCCGAACGAGGCTTAGAGTTGTCCCGCACGAAAGATGCCCGTCCTGACCGATCCCCTCGGCTGGTTCACGCTGCGCTTCCCGGAGGAGTGGGAGCAGACGACCGAGGACGGCGTGACGGTGCTCGGCACGGGCGTGGGCACGGTCTTCGTGGGCGGCGGCCGCCACGCCGCGGGGCCGCAGCCCGGCTTCGGGGGCTCCGACTTCCTCGCGCGCTTCCTGCGCTCGATCGGCCTGTCCGTGGAGGAGGCCGCGATCGAGCAGAGCGAGGGCATCGGCTGCCGCATCTACCACTACCGGCGCGAGGCGGAGCAGGCGCACTGGCGCTACTGGTCGGTGACCGACGACGAGACGGCCCTGCTGATCTCGTACACCTGCGCGGCGGAGCACGCCGGGCGGGACAGCGACGAGGTCGAGTCTCTGGTCGGCTCGGTGCGCCTGTTCCACTCCGCGCGGCCCGCCTAGCCCGAGGCGGCGAGCTATGATCCGCCGATGCGACCCGCGCTGATCGTCCACGGCGGCTGCGGCACGCCGCCGCCAGACGAGGAGCGTCCGCGCCAGCTCGCGACCGAGCGCGCCGCCGACGCCGGCTGGGCCCTGCTCTCGCAGGGGGGCAGCGCGCTCGACGCCGTCGAGGCGGCGGTGCGCCGGCTGGAGGACGAGGAGGTGCTGAACGCGGGCACCGGCGCCTATCTGCAGGCCGACGGCGTCGCCCGCCTCGACGCCAGCCTGATGGCCAGCGACGGCCGCGCGGGCGCGGTGTTCCAGGCGCCCAACCTGAAGAACCCGATCCGGCTCGCCCGCTACCTGCTGGAGCAGGACGCGCACGTGGCGCTCTCGGGCCGCGAGGCGCTGGAGCTGGCGCTGCGCCTGGGCCACGATCCGGCCGTGCTGGCGACGCGGGCCAAGGCCGACTACTGGCGCGACCACCTGGATCAGGCGAGCCAGCGTCTCGACTACGAGGCGATGGGCCGCGTCTGGCGCGAAGGCAACCCGCGCCTGGGCACGGCCGGCTGCGTGGCGGTGGACCGCGACGGGCGGCTGGCCGCGGGCACGTCCACCGGCGGAACCGGCCACTGCTACCCGGGCCGCGTCGGCGACACGCCGATCATCGGCGCCGGCACCTACGCGATGCCGCGCGTCGCCGTCTCGCTGACGGGCGTCGGCGAGCGCATCATGGTGCTGCTGTCGGCCAAGCGCCTGTGCGACCTGGTGGCGGACGGCCGCCCGCTGATGCTCGCCGCGGAGGCGGTGATCTCGGAGGTCACCAAGACCCGCAGCTTCGCGGGCTTGATCGCGGTCGACCCGTCGGGCCAGCTGGTGGACCTGCGCAACACGCCGTCGATGCCCGTGGCGCGGCGCAGCGCATGAGCATTCGGCGGCCGTTCGCCGCGCTGGGCCTGCTGGCGCTCGCGAGCGCGCCGTCCGCCTGCAGCTCGGAAGCACCGCCCGCCGCGGCCCAGCACGCGACGGCCCGCCCCGAGCCGGCCGATCCGCAGGCTCGGCCGGCCGATCCGGAGGCGTTCATCGCGATGCTGGAGGACCCGGCGCGCGACGCCTACCAGCGGCCCGACGAGGTGGTGGCGGCGCTCGCGCTGCGGCCGGGCGACGTGGTGGCCGACATCGGCTCGGGCTCCGGCTACTTCGCGCTGCGGCTCGCGCGCGCCGTGGGCGAGCAGGGCCGCGTGTACGCGGTCGACATCGACCCCGACCTGATCAAGCACCTGAACCGCCGCATCCGCGACGCCGGCCTGCGCAACCTGCACACGGTGCTGGTGCCGCCCGACGACCCGCTGCTGCCCGACGCTTCGATCGACCTCTTCTTCATCTGCGACACCTGGCACCACATTCCCGAACAGCCGCGCTACCTGGCCGGCCTGAAGCGCATGCTGAAGCCCGGCGGGCGGGTGGCGATGGTCGACTTCCACAAGCGCGCGCTGCCGGTGGGCCCGCCGCTCTCGCTGAAGATCTCGCGCGAGGAGCTGATCGCGCAGATGCGCCGGAACGGCTTCGTGCTGGCGAAGGAGCACGGCCTGCTGGCCTACCAGTACTTCCTGGAGTTCGTGCCGGCGAAGCCTTCCCGTTAGGCGGGGCGGCGCCCGGCCCGGTACAGGAACAGGCACACCGCCAGCGCCAGCCCGAGCGCCAGCAGCTCGCCGGGCACGCCGGAGACGCGGGGATCGATCGAGCGCGGCGCGAGCTTGGACGCCACCAGCGCGGCCACCAGCACGCCGGCGAGCCCCTCCCCCGCCACCAGGCCGGAGGCGGCCAGGATGCCGGGATCGGCCTCTGCCTCGCGCCTGGGGCCGTCCCCGCACAGCGCGCGTACGCAGCCGCCGACGTAGAGCGGCGCCATCGTCGCGAGCGGCAGGTAGACGCCGATCGCGAACGCGAGCCCGGAGACGCCGCACAGGATGGCGCCGATCGAGAGCCCGCCGCCGGTCAGCACCAGGCCCCAGGGCAAAGCGCCCGCCAGCACGCCCTCGATGATCGTCTTCATCAGGGTCGCCTGCGGCGCGGGGATCTCCTTCGAGCCGAAGCCGTAGGCGTCGCCCAGCAGCAGCAACGTGGCGGCCACCGCCCAGCAGGCGAACGCGGCGCCGATCAATTGGCCGAGCTGCTGGCGCGCCGGCGTCGCGCCCACCAGCCAGCCGGTCTTGAGGTCCTGCGAGATGTCGCCCGACTTCGAGGCGGCGATCGCGACGATGGTGCCGACGGTGAGCACCGCCGCCCGCGCGCCGGGGTCGGTCCAGCCGGCCGCCGCGAAGACCGAGGCGACGCCCAGCAGCGTCACCAGCGTGATGCCCGAGGTCGGCTGCGTCGACACCCCGACGATGCCCACGATGCGCGCGGCCACCGCGACGAACAGCAGCCCGAAGAAGCCGACGCCCGCGGCGCACACCGCGCGCTGCAGCGGGCTCATGTCGCCGGCGAAGATGCCGGGCACGATGCCGGCGGTCAGCACCACGAACAGGATGCCGCCGACCACGAAGCCGCCCGGCAGGTCGCGCTCGGTGGCCGGCAGGGGGCCGGTCGCGACGCCCGTGCCCGCGCGCATGCCGCGCGCGACGGCCGTGAAGGCGCCGAGCATCGTCGGCAGGCCGCGGGCCACCGTGATGATCCCGGCCACCGCCACGGCGCCGGCGCCGACGTAGCGGATGTAGCGAGCCCAGATCGCCGCGGTGTTCATCTCCGACACCAGCCTCTGCGTCTCGGGGAACAGCGGCGCCGTCAGCCCGGCGCCGGCCCAGGTGATCAGCGGGATGATCGCGAGCGCCGACACCAGGGCGCCCGCGACGCAGACGGCGGACTGCCGGTAGCCCAGGATGAAGCCCACGCCGAGGAGAGCCGGCGCCACCTCGAGCGCGAGCTGCGCGTTCGGCAGCACCGGCAGCGCCAGCGAGATCTCGTTCGGCACCAGGAACGCGAGCGAGATCAGCAGCTTCACCGCGGCGCCCACGGCCATCCCGCGGAAGATCCACTCGGAGCCCGTGGCGCCCGCCGTCGTCGCGCGCAGCACTTCGGCGCAGGCGGTGCCCTCGGGATACGGCAGCTCGTCGCGGGCGTCGACGATCAGCAGCCGGCGCAGCGGGATCATGGCCGAGAGCCCGAGAACGCCGCCCAGGAAGCAGAGCGCCACGACCTGCAGATAGGGCGGGGCCATGCCCCACAGGAACAGCGCCGGCAGCGTGAAGATGGCGCCGGTGGCGAGCGAGGTCGAGGCCGAGCCGATCGTCTGCGAGAGGTTGGCCTCGAGGATGCTGCCCTTCGCGCCGAACATGCGGAAGAGGGCGACCGTCATCACCGCCGCCGGGATCGACGCCGACACCGTCATGCCGACGCGCAGGCCGAGGTAGGCGTTGGCGGCGCCGAACACGATGCCGAGCCCGACCCCCGTGACGACGGCCTTCAGCGTGAACTCGGCGAGGCCGAAGGCGCGCGGGGGGACGGCCGCGGTCACTTGCCGCTCTTGAGCGTGAGCGCGCCGGCCTTCTGCGCCCGCTCCAGCAGGTCGGCCACGTCGGCGGGCGCGACGCTGCCGTAGTACCAGTCGCCCGCCGAGAGCGCCTCGGCGGCCACGGCCTCGTAGACCTCCCAGGCGTTGCGGCGGCCGTCGCAGAAGTTGAGCGCCTCGAAGCGCATCATCGAGTGCAGTTTCGGCGTCGCCCCGAGCTTCTCGAGCGCGTCGTACCAGGCGCCGGGGCTGGTCGCGGGGGCGTAGACCTTCTGCGCCATCGCCCGCTCCTCCTTCGACAGGTCGAGGTTCGGGGGGTTCTTGCCCGTCAGCGACGTGTAGGCCCGCTCGAGCGTGTCGAGATCGGTGGCGAGCTGGTCCTCCAGACGCTGGCTCGCCCAGCCGGCGGTCTCCACGGCGCGGCCCTTCGGCGACAACCGGCGCAGCGTCGCGAGCCGCGCCGTCTCCTTGCGGTGGCTCTGCAGCACCAGGTTGCGCGCGGCGCGGAAGGCCGCGTCGCGCCCGGCCGCGGCGGCGCCGCCGAGGTGCGCGACCGCCGTCGCCACGTCGGCCGCGACCCGCGCGCGCGCCCGGCCCGCCGAGTAGGCGGAGAGCGCCGCCGCCTGCTCGTCGCCCAGCGCCGCGAAGTAGCCGGCCACCGCCGCCACCACCACCGCGTTGCGCTCGAGCTGGGTGGCGTCGATGTTCTCGAGGTCGTCGCCCGTCGAGTGGATGAACTCGTCCGGCCAGTTGGTCAGCGAGGTGCCGGGCACGCCGATGAAGGACGGCGTGAAGTCGTGGTGGTCGGTCGAGTCGAAGTAGGGGACCATCCGCGCGTGATAGGGCTCGCGCGAGCCCTTCACCGCCGTGATCTCGGCGAGGAACGGCTGCGGCTGGCCGGTGCCGCGGTTGTTCAGGTACGACGTGTTGCCGTCGCGCACCGCGCCCAGCACGCTCTCCATCACGTCGTCGAGCACGTGCGGCAGGCTCCAGGGCAGCAGCGAGCCGTACTGCACGCGCCCGCCCCAGCTCTGGCGCGCGCCGACCATGTCCTGGTTGATGTTGAGCAGCAGCTTGCGCGGCTCCTGCGGGTTCTCGCGGAAGAACTGCTTCTGGCTCGACAGCTCGTTCAGCCACCAGAAGCGGATGTCGCGCCGCGGCCGCGGCAGGCGGCCGTCCTCGATCATCCGGCTGAGCGCGCGGCCGATCTCGAGCAGGTTGCCGCAGCCGCTGCCGTCGTCGTTGGCCGAGGTCATCTCCTCCTGGATGTGGGCGGTCAGCACGATCTGCTGGTCGTGGATCTCGCTGCCGCGGATCCAGCCCTCCACCATGGCCTGCTCCGCGCTCTGGAACGACGACTCGATGTCCACCTTCGCGCGCAGCGGCTTGCCCGCCGCCAGCACGCGCTTCTGCAGGGCGCGGCCCCGGCGCGGGGAGAGCATGACCGCGAAGGAGCCGGGCGTGCCGTCCTTGACGCCGGCGACGCCCTTGGCCTCGTAGCCGATGCGGCCCCAGGCGACCTGGTCGGGCGCGTCGAAGTCCTCGGGCCGGTTGGTCTGGTACGAGAGCACGCCGAGAGCGCCGCGCTTCCAGACGGCCTCGGCGTGCACCGTGCCCGCGGAGCCGCTCGCGAGCACGACCTTCCCCTTGACGTCCTTGCCCTGGTAGTCGGCCTCGCGCGTGCCGCTGCCCACGTCCACCAGCTCGGCCGTGACGTGGGCGCTGCGGCTCATGTCGGCGATCGAGACCGCGACCGCGCCGTAGTCGGCCAGCTTCTCGTCGGGGTCGAGCAGCCACGCCTCGCCCGAAGCGCACGACCACCCCTTGCCGTCCCACTTCTGCCGGATCAGCCTGACGTCCTCGAGGCCAGCCTCCTTCGCCGCCTTGGCGATCCACTCGGCGGCCGCGAAGAAGTCCTTGCTGCCGCCGGTGCGGTGGTAGTGCGACAGCCAGCGCACGTTCTCGTAGGCGCGGTCACCCGAGATCTCGCTGACGAGGGCGCGGCGCAAGTCCTCGGGCAGGAAAGGCGACGACTGGGCGAAGGCGGGGAGCGTCGCGGCGGCCAGCAGAGCTGCGGCCGGCAGTAGGGCGTTCTTCAAGGCCACCTCCGGGGGGACGGAAAGCGAGCGGGCGGAGTATACGCGCCGCCGCCGGGCGCGGGTTCAGGCCTGCAGGCCGAGCCGGCGGCCTTCGCTCTCGAACTGCCGCAGCAGTTCCCTGCGCAGCCCCGTCTCGCCGAGGCCGAAGCGCAGGCCGTTCAGGTTCAGCTCCCAGAGCAGCGCCAGCGGCAGGCCGGCCTGCTCGTGCGCGAGCACGTACTCCCCCGCCAGATCGGTGCCGAAGAACGGCGGGTCGTCGGTGCTGAGCGTGCACGGCACGCCCGCCGCCAGCAGCTCGTGGATCGGGTGGCTGCGCGGGTCGCGGAACGGCGTCAGGCAGGCGTTGCTGGTGAGCGCCACGTCGCAGCAGACCTCGCGCTCGGCCAGCAGCCGCAGCACCGACGCGTCCTCGACCGCCCGCACGCCGTGCTGCACGCGCCGCGCCTTCAGGAAGGTGACGGCCTGCCGCACGTGCTCGGCGCCGCCCGTCTCGCCGGCGTGGCACACGGCGGGATAGCCCGCGTTGCGCGCGCGCTCGAAGAAGGGCGCCACCAGGGTGCGCGCGAAGCCGTCCTCGGGGCCGCCTAGGCCGATCGCCACCACCAGCGGGTTCGCGATCTCCTCCAGCAGGTCGGCGGTCCAGGGGCCGCTGTCGCCGTACGACTCCGAGGGGATGTCGAGGATCAGCCGCGTCGCCGGCCCGCCGGCGGCCTCGGCCTCGCGCAGCCGGCCGCTGACGATCTCGAGCGCGCGCCGGCCGCCGAAGCCGTAACGCTCGTGGTTGAAAGGGGTGAAGTGCGCCTCGACGTAGCGCACGTTCTGGCGCCGGCACTCGGCGACGTGGCTGTCGACCATCTCGAGGTAGTCGGCCTCGGTCTTGAGACACGAGCACATCGCGAGCCACAGCGTCACGAAGCGGTCGAAGCTCTCGAAGTGGTAGAGCCGGCGCAAGCCCTCCAGGCTGTCCGCCGGCAGCGCCGAGCGGTTGCGCGCCGCCATGCGCCACAGCGTCTCGGGCGCGATCGTGCCCTCGAGGTGGAGGTGGACCTCGGTCTTCGGCATGCGCAGCAGCAGGTCCCTGGCAGCTTCCTGGTTCATGGGCATGGTGTCGGCGGTATCCTAACCAAGAGGTCGCGATGCCGCTCTTCATGCTGTTGGGGGTGCTGATGGCCGGCGATCCGGGCGCCGAGCAGAAGGAGGCGGTCCGTCTCGCCGAGCAGGCGCTGTCCGAACGGCTCGGCGTCGGCGCGGCCGCGCTCAGCCTCGAGAGCACACAGGCCGTCGACTGGCCGGATGCGAGCCTGGGCTGCCCGGAGAAGGGCATGGTCTACGCCCAGGTCGTGACGCCCGGCTATGAGGTGGCCCTCGCGCACGCCGGCTCCTCGTATGCGGTGCACGTGGGCGCGGGCCGCGCCGTCGTCTGCGAAGCTCCGCGGCAGTCGCGCCGCCAGTCGGTCGAGACCGCGCGTGCCGCCGTTCAGGCGGGCGCCCGGGCGCGGAGCGAGCTGGCGCGCTCGCTGGGCATCGAGGCCTCGGCAATCCGGATCCTGCGCGTCCGGCCGGCCTCGGCGCCGCTCACCGAGGGTGAGCCCGAGTGCTCCGACCTCACTGCTGGCGGTGCAGCGGCGGACGCGCCGGCCTTCCGGGTCGACCTGGAGGCACAGGGCCGGCGCCACGTCTACTCGGTGGCCGGCGAGCGAGTCCGGGCCTGCGCGAGCCCGCGCTGAGCGACGCGGGAGCGGCGGGGGCGCCCGAGGGCGCCCCCGCTCGCGGTTCTGCTCGGGCGACCGCTTAGGGATCGAGGCGCAACCGGGTCCCGTCGAGGCTGACCCGCAGCTCGAACTCGTCCTGCGCGGGGCGGTCGCACGTCCCGCCCTGGTGCCCATGCTTGCGGCCATGCTCGTCGACGTCGTGGACGGTGAAGCCCTGCACGAGCGCGGTCCAGGTGCCGGGCGCGGGCGAGGCGAGCACGACGCGCTCGGGCGAGGCGAGCGTCGCGCCGTCCGTGACGGCCGCTCCCGAAGGATCGATCAGCACGAGATCGAGGTCGTTCGTGGGATAGCGGCCCCAGTGCTCCTTCCAGGACAGCTCGACGACCGCCTGGCCTGTGCCGGCCGCCACCTCGAACTCGAAGGGCACCAGGTCGCCTTCCGCGACGCGGCCCCTGCCGGACGCGAATCCCTGCGAGGCGCGCACTCGATCGATGGTCAGGTTGGCCGAGATCGCCCCGGCGTTGGTCCAGTCGCCGAGCACCGTCACGCGGACGAGCCCGGTCTGGGGATCGTCGAGCGTGAAGGAGGTCGGCGCGGCGACGAACGCGTACTCCTGCTGGTCCGCGAAAGACGTCGGGGCGTCGACGATCGAGACCAGCAGGTCGTCGCCGAAGAACGCGTTCTGGTCTGCGGGCGCCAGATCCGGGGTGACGTCGTCGAGGCTGACGACGAGCTGATCCGTCTTCTCGTCGGCCTCCACGAAGAAGTGCGCCGCCTGGCCCGGCAGCAGGTCGCTGAGGGAGGTCGTGAAGCGGTCGTTGCGGAACGAGACGGCGCGGAAGCCGGCCTCGCGGATGTTCCGCTCCACGTCGCGGCTGGGCTCGTCGCGTCCGTGCGCGCCACGCCGGCCGTGACGGTGCCGTCCGTCGCGACAGCCGTCGTCGTCGAGCCGGCCGCTGACGTGCCCGGACTGCAGCAGCGCGAGCGCCGCGGGGATGTCGACGAAGCCCTCGCCCTGGTCGATCGCACCCGAGTCGTCCCCGAGCAGAGAGGCGTTGGCCGTACGGGCGAGCGCGTTGCGCACCTGGATGCCGGTCGACGTGGGCGAGGCCGCTCTCAGCAGCGCCGCGGCGCCGGCCACGGTGGGACCCGAGAAGGACGTGCCGGACGCGAGTGAGAGGCCGCCGTTCGCGGCCTGGGTGAAGCTCGCGTAGCCGTTGGCGACGAGGTCGGGGTCGATGCGCCCGTCAGCCGTCGGGCCGCGCGAGCTGAAGTCGGCCGTCTGGATGTGGTCGGAAGCGCGATACAGCGCGCCGACTCCCAGGCCGTACTGGACGTCGCGCAGGATGCGCTCGTGGGCCGCTGTCGAGGCGGCGCCGACCGTGAGGCTGCCGAGGCCGGTGCCGGGGCTGCCGCCGGTCATGGCGCTCGGGCCGTCATTGCCGGCCGAAACGACGAGCGTGATGCCGGCCTTCGCCATCTCCTCCGTCAACTGGTCCTCGATGTCACGCCCGGCGTAGAGCGTCGGCCCGCCCAGGCTCATGTTCACGACGCGGATGTCGAGGGCGTCGTAGACGTAGGGGTCGTTCTCCGTGCCCGTGCCCGAGACCGGGCTCGCGGACCCGCCCGCGTCGAAGTTGCGCTTCAGCGTCAGGGCGCGGTCCATCGCCGCGATGATGCGCGACTCGGGGGCCCCACCGCCCGAGGAGGCGAACACCTTGAGCGCGTAGAGGCTCGCCGAGGGAGCGGTGCCGACCATGGGGATGATCGAGCGCGTGGCCGAGCACGGAGCCACGTAGGGCACGGGGCACGGGATCGCGCTGCTCGGCGCGTGCGCCAGCACCGACTGCAGCAGGATGGAGGTGTTGTTGAAGACGAACAGCCCGTGCGCGGCGATCATGGTGCCGGTCTGGGTTCCGTGCGAGCCGTTGAGGCGGCTGGTGGCCGACGCCACGGGATCGCCCGCGACGAAGTTCTCGCCGCCGATCACGCTGCCCGCGAGGGCCGGCACCACCGGCGCGTTGGCCGTGCCCGAATCGATCACGGCGACCACGACACCCGCCCCGGTCTGGCCGGCCGCGTGCAGCGTGGCGGCCCCGGTCAGGGCATTGTTGAAGCTGTAGTTGGCGGGCGCGCTCGCCAGCAGCTCGGCGCTGGCCGAAGCGTCGAGAACGAGGGTCTCGGCCCCCGGAAGCTCGGCCGCGAAGACGGCGGCTTCCTCGATCGGTCGCGGCGCGGCGACCACGACGTCCTTGGTCACGCCGTCGCTGCCGACCAGCGCGAGCAGCGCGCCCATGCCGCGGCTCGGCAGGCTGACCGCGAGCGCGTCGACGTTGTCGTACTTGTGGAGGACCTCGCCGCCGAGGCTGCGGATGGTGGCGACCATCTGGTCGTAGGGCTTGGGCGTCCGCACGATGAGCCGCTCGCGGTCGTCCGCCTGGGCCGAGCCGGCGGCGAGGCTCGCGAGCAGCATGCAGAGCGTCAGCGCTCTGACGGGGATTCTCATGTCACGCTCCTTGATAGGGGAGACTGGCGCGCTGCACGCGCAGGACGGCGCCCGGCGGGACTCGGCGTGCATCGCGCATGACTACTTCGTATGCGATTGGTGCGCTAGTCTGTCGGCCGCGCGGCGTCGCTGTCAACGGTTTTCGCGAAGACCCGCGGCGGGTTGGACAGAAGCGGCCGGCCGGGAGCTGGCGGGCGGACTGAGGCGGAGGCGGGCGGGCCCGGCGAGCGCCCGCTAGCCGAAGGCCTTCCGGGCTTCGTCGATGGCGCGCTCGAGCGAGCGGTAGATGGCCAGGCGCCCGTGGCGGTCGCGCCAGCCGGCGCGGGCCATCGCGCGCAGCGGCTGCGGCTGCACGCCGGCGCAGATCACGAAGACCTGCGCCTTCCAGAGCCGCTCGAAGGCCGACTCCAGGCCGACGAGGCCGGTGGCGTCGATCGCGGGAACCGAGCGCAGGTCGAGGATCACCACGCGCACCTCGTGGTCGACCCTCTTGAGGGCGCTCATCGCCTGCTGCGCCGCCCCGAAGAAGAGCGGGCCGGCGACCTCGTAGACCAGGACGCCCTTCGGCAGCGGCGTCTCGAGCTGCAGCGGGTGGTGATCGACGAGGCGCACCTGCGAGACGTCGGCCATCCGCTTCATGAACAGCAGCGAGGCGAGCAGCACGCCGGCGCTGACGGCCACCACCATGTCGAACAGCACCGTGAGCCCGAAACAGAGCAGGAGCACCACCACGTCCGAGCGCGGCGCCACCCGCAGCATGTGGGCGAAGTGCTCCTTCTCGCTCATGTTCCAGGCCACCAGCAGCAGCAGCGCGGCGAGCGAGGCCATCGGCAGGTAGCCGAGCAGCGGCGCCAGCAGCAGCACGGCCAGCAGCACGAAGGCCGCGTGCACGATCGCGGCGATCGGCGAGCGGGCCCCCGCGCGCACGTTGGTCGCGGTCCGCGCGATGGCGCCGGTGGCGGCGATGCCGCCGAAGAAGGGCGCGATCAGGTTGCCAGTGCCCTGGGCCATCAGCTCGGCGTCGGGGTCGTGGGTATGGCCGGTCATGCCGTCCGAGACCACGGCGGAGAGCAGGGACTCGATGGCGCCGAGGATCGCGATCGTGAAGGCGGAGGGCAGCAGCTGGCGCAGCAGGTCGAGCGAGAGCACGAGCGGGCGGCCGTCGGGGCCCGGCAGGCGCCAGGGCAGCACCGGCAGCGGCGGCGTCTGCGGGATGCCGCCGTGCGTCGCGCCGAGCAGCTCGTAGTGGAAGGTGCTGGCGATCGTCGCCACCTCGAAGCCGCCGATCGCCCGCGAGAGCGCGAACGCCGCGACGGCTCCCGTGACGAGCGCCACCAGCTGCGCCGGCACGCGGTGGGTCACCCGCGGCCACAGCAGCAGCACCGCCAGCGTCAGCCCGCCGATCGTCAGCTCGCCCAGGCGGGCCGAAGGCAGGGCGCGCGCGAGCGCCACCACGCGCTCCGGGAAGTGCTCGGGCATCTTCGAGACGGCGAGGCCGAGCAGGTCCTTCAGCTGCAGCGTCGCGATGACGACGGCGATCCCGGCGGTGAAGCCCGTGGTCACCGGATAGGGCACGAACTGGATCAGGCGGCCGAGCCGCAGCAGCCCGAGGCCGGCGAGGATCGCTCCGGCGAGCACGGTGGCCATCAGCAGGCCGCCGAGCCCGAAGCTCACCTGGATCGGGGCCAGCACCACCACGAATGCCGCCGTCGGGCCCGAGACCTGCACGCGCGAGCCACCGAGCAGCGCGATCAGCGCGCCTCCGACGATCGCCGTGTAGAGGCCGTGCTGCGGCGGCGCGCCCGAGGCGATCGCCAGCGCCATCGAGAGCGGCAGCGCCACGACGCCCACCACCAGCCCCGCCAGCACGTCCGCCCGCAGATCGCCGAGGCCGTAGCCCTGGCCCAGCGCCTCGCGCAGCGCGGCCGCCGGAACCAGCGGTGGCGGCGGCGGCTGGTCGGGAACGGCCAGCCCGCGGGCGGTGACGTCTCCGGCAGGCAGGCCGCCGGGGACGTTCGCGAAGCGGGCCGACGGGCTCACTGGCGCGCCTCGCGGATCGAGGCCAGGATGCGGTCGGGCGAGAGCGGCAGCTCGCGCACGCGGGCGCCGCTCGCGTGGGCCACGGCGTTGGCGAGCGCGGCCGCGGCGCCCGCCTCCACGATCGAGCCGAGGGCCTTTTCGCCGCGCGGAGCTGCGGGCGCCTGCGTCGGCACCAGCACCACCGACACCTGTGGCGCCTCGAGCGTGCTCAGCACGCCGCAGCAGGCGCCCAGCGCGCGCGCCGCGCCCCGGCACAGGGCGCCTTCGACCCGGCCCTCGACGAGGCGCGGGTTCAGGGCACGCCCGACGTCGACGGCGGCCAGCAGGCTGATCGCCCGCGTCGCGCCCGTCTCGAGATCCAGCTCCACCTCCACGAAGACCGCGGCGCCGGCCGCGGGCGCCTCCGAGCTGGTCCTGGCCGCAACCGCCGCCAGGGGGGCGGCCCGCGTTCCCTCGCCCCGCGCATGGGCGATGCGCTCGAGCGTCAGCGTGCGGCCGTCGGAGGCGCTGACGAGCCCCTCGCGCAGTCGCAGCCGGCGTGGCGGCAGCGCGAGCAGCGCGCCCGCGCGCTCGAGCAGCTGGCGCTTCAGGCCCTGCGCCGCCTCCAGCACGGCGAGAGCGGCGGCGTCGTGCGTCGCCGGATCGCCGTATTCGGAGCCGGCCGGCGCCGCGTCGGTGTCCGCGAGCTGCACGCTGACGTGCTCCGCCCCGATGCCCAGCTCGCTCGCCACGATGCTGGCGAAGCGCGTGTGCGCGCCGGCGGCGCCGTCGGGCACGCCGACCACGAGCTGCAGCGCTCCGTCCTCCACCAGCCGCAGGGCCGCGCCGGCCGAGCCCGTCACGGCCAGGCCCGGCACGGCCGTCGCGAGCGCCATGCCCAGGCCGCGCCGCAGCCGCGGAAGGCTGTCGGCCAGCCTCGGCGGGCCCGGGCGCGGCGCCGGCCGTTCGGGGCCGAGCTGCTCGCGCCGCGCGGCCCACCCGACGCGGGCCGAGCCGGCGGCGATCGCCAGCTCGAGGCCGCTCTCCGCGGCCGCGGGCCCGAGGTTCCGGCTGCGGAAATCGAGCGGATCCTCGCCGAGGCCGAGGGCGATCTCGTCCAGGTGGCTCTCGAGCGCGAAGCTGACGTCGGGCGAGGCGTGGGCGTCGAGCGCGGGCGCGGGAGGCGCGTGGCCGCGCCTGCGCCGCACCTCGCACCGCAGGTTCGCCAGGTCGTAGGCGGCGAAGGCGCCGAACCCGGCCGTGACGGGGGCCTCCCCGCCCGGAGCGACGGCTCCGACCTCCTCCACGAGGCACGCCTCGAGCGCGACCAGCCGGCCCTCGCGGACGCCGCTGCGGATGTCGGCCGTGAGGCCGGGCAGCGTCAGCGCGAGACGGCCCGCCTCAGCCGCCGGCAGCTCGTAACGGACCGGCCGTCCCGTACGCAGCGCGAGCGCGGCGCAGACGTCCTCTGTCAGCAGCTCCGCGCGCCGCAGGAACCCCCCGCCGACGCGCGGGGCCACCACGCGGATGCCCCCGCTCGCCAGGCCGAGCGCCGCCGCCAGCGCGCGGCGCACGGCGAACGGCCGCTCGCTGGAGGTGCGCACGACCAGCCGCCCGTCCTCGTCGAGCCAGGCCGCCGAGACGCGGGGCTCGAGCGTGGCGTCGGCCAGGGCCGGGACGCTGTAGCGGCCCTCGAATCGGCGCTCGGCCGCCGCGAAGCCGGCCTGCAGGTCGCCCCGCTCCACGACGAGCAGCGCGGGCAACTCCAGCGCTGCGTCGCCCGCGGGCAACAGCTCGTAATCGACCTCCACCGCCTCGGCGGCGTGCCGCGCCAGCTCCGGGTCGCTGGCCGCCACGAGCGCCACGCGGTCGCCGCGGAAGAACAGCTCGGCCGAGAGCGGCGCGCCGTCCTCGTGGCTGAGCACGCAGGCGACGCCGGCCAGCGCGCGGGCGCGCGTCGCGTCGACGCGGCGCACGCGGGCGTGCGCGTGCGGGGAGCGCAGCACCGCGCCGTGCAGGGCGCCCGCCGGCAGCGCGTCGCCGGCGAAGACCGCGCGGCCGGTGGCGAGCTTGGCGGCGTCGACTCGCGCGATCGGCCGGACGGCGGGTTGGCTTCGAATGCTCACGGGAGAGCCCGGCGCTCCCGGGCCGGGGCCCGATTCTCCCACGCGCCGCGCCGCTGCGCGCGAGTCCGCGCGAGCGCTAGAATCCCGCCTCGATGAACGCCCCGTCCATGCTCGCCCAGCTCGACGACGCGGACGCGGACTGGCTCGCCGCCGCGGGCGAACGGCGGCCGATCCCGGTGGGCTCGCTGTTGATCGAGCAGGGCAAGCCGCTGGCCGCCGTCTTCATCGTGCTCGATGGCCGCTTCGACATCTACGGCGCGGCGAGCACGATCGGCATCGGGCCGGGGGAGATGCTGGGCGAAGTCTCCTTCGTGGACCAGAGCCCGCCCGCCGCCGACCTGGTGGCGAGCGAGGACTCGCTGGTGCTGGCCGTGCCGCGCGCCGCGCTGCAGGCCAGGCTTTCGACCGACGCCGCGTTCGCCTCGCGCTTCTACCGGGCGGTCGCGCTGCTGCTCTCGCACCGGCTGCGGCGCACGGCGGCCGAGGCCAGCGGCGACCCGCGGCTGATGCCGGCGCAGGCCGACGATGACGCGCGGGCGCGGGCGCGCCGTCTGGTGGAGCGGCTGCGGGGCTAGGCGCGTCAGCGGCGGCCGCGGGCCGTCGCGATCGCCTCGAGCACGGCCGCCACCGGCGCGACGCCGCCGCTGCACGGGCACGGGCAGCCGGCCAGGGCCTCGCGCACCTGGGCCTCGGTCGGCCGCGGCACCGCCGCCAGCAGCGCCTTCGTCACCAGCTCCTGTGCCGGCGTGCAGTAGCCGCACTGCACGGCGCCCGCCTCGACGAACGCACGCTGCACCGGGTGCAAGCCGTCCTGCCCCGCGAGGCCCTCGATCGTCTCGACCGAGCGGCCGTGGGCGCGCACCGCCGGCACCAGGCAGGCGGGCACCGGGCGGCCGTCGAGCAGCACGGCGCAGGCGCCGCACTCGCCGTCCTGACAGCCGCGCTTGGCGCCCGTCAGCCCGGCGTCGCGCAGCGCGTCGAGCAGGCTGGTGCGCGCCTCGACCTCGAGAGCGCGCGCGTGCCCATTGAGCTGCAGCTCGACGCGGCCCGAGGTGAAGTAAGGCAGCGGCGAGATCGGCGCGGCGCGCGGGGGCGCGCCCCACAGCCCCGGCTCGGGCGGCTCCGCCGGGATGCCGACGCGCCAGATCGCCTTGCGCAGCGCGCGGCGCAGCAGCGTGGGGACGACCGCGGCGCGATACGACGCCGGCGCCTGCGCGTCGTCGCGGAAGCTGGCGCGCCGGAGCACCTCCTCCACCACGCGCTCGATCGCCTCGTCCTCGCCCGCCGAGCCCTCCAGGCGTCGTTCGGCCTCGACGATGCGCAGGGCCCGGTCCTCGATGCCGCTGATCGCGACGCGGGCGCGCGCGCAGCGCTCGCCGGCGAAGACGACGCTGGCCGCCACCGACAGCAGCGAGGGCCCGCCGGGCACGGCCGAGACGCGCTCGAGCGCCGCGCCCTGCACCGGCCCCGGGATCACCAGCCGGCGCACGATGCCGCCGCCCGCCAGGTCGTCCTGCGGCGCGCGCACGAAGCGCAGCGCGGGCACCTCCAGGCTGCCGCGCCGCGCGTCCACCACGAACACGGCGTTCAGCGCCAGCAGCACCGCGCCGACGTCCGAGCCGGCGGCGCCGTCGATCACCTCGCCCGCCAGCGTCGCCAGGTTGCGCAGCAGGCGCGAGGGCGACTGGGCGCGGCAGGCCTCGGGCAGGACGCCGCAGGTGGTCTGCCAGAGCAGCGTCGAGTCGAGCACCTCCTGCAGCGTCGCCGACGCGCCGATCACCAGGTCGAACTCGCCGCCGTCGAGCTCGTGCATCTCGATGGCGCCGTCGTCGAGGGCCAGCAGGTCGAGCACGATCGGCAGCGGCTCGGCCGACGCCAGCACCCGCGTGCCGCCGCCGATCGGAACGGCGCCCTCGGCCGCCAGCGCGAGCGCCTCCTCGATGCGGCCTGGCCGGTGGTAGCTGCGGATGCCGTAGGCGCGCATGCGGGCGGCTCAGGTCCTCCCGAAGTAGTCCCGGCCGGTGCGGGCGGACGCCTCGCGCAGCAGCCGCTGGGAGACGGCCTCGGCTCGCGCGGCCAGCGCCTCGACGTCGACGCCCAGCAGCTCGCCGCTCGAGACCACGACACGGCCGTTCACGATGACGGTGTCGACCGGCTCGGGCCACGGCGAGAACACGAGCGCCGCCAGGATGTCGCTGCCGCCCCCGGCGTACGACAGCCGGCGCGTCTCGACCAGCAGCAGGTCGGCCGCCTTGCCCGGCTCCAGGCTGCCGACGTCGTCGCGCCCGAGGCAGCGCGCGCCGCCGCGGGTGGCCATCCAGAAGACCTCCTCGGCCGAGATCCAGCGCGCGGGGTCGGGTTCCTGCCGGTGCAGCAGCAGCGCCTGGCGCAGCTCCGCCAGCATGTTCGAGGAGTCGTTGCTGGCCGAGCCGTCGACGCCGAGCCCGACGGCGGCGCCGGCCTCGAGCAGGGGGCGGATCGGCGCCTGGCCCGAGCCCAGCCGCTGGTTCGACGACGGGCAGTGGCCGACGGCGGTGCCCGTCTCGGCGAACAGGCGCACCTCCTCGGCGTTCAGGTGCACGCAGTGCGCGAGCCAGACGTCGGGGCCGAGCCAGTCGAGCCCGCGCAGGTACTCGACGGGCCGGCAGCCGTAGATGCGCTGGCAGTACTCGTCCTCGTCGCGCGTCTCGGCCAGGTGCGTGTGCAGGCGCACGCCGTGCTCGCGCGCCAAGTCGCGCGTCCGGCGCATCAGCTCGTCGGTCACCGAGAACGGCGAGCAGGGAGCGAGAGCGATGCGCGTCATCGCCCGCGGCCGCGCGTCGTGGTGCTCGCGGATCAGCCGCAGCGAGTCGGCCAGGATCGTCTCCTCGTCCTGGCACACCTCGTCGGGCGGCAGCCCGCCCTGGCTCTCGCCCCGGCTCATCGAGCCGCGCGTCGGCTGGAAGCGGATCCCCAGCTCGCGCGCCGCGGCGATCTGCACGTCGATGAAGCGCTCCTGCCCGCGCGGGAACAGGTAGGTGTGGTCGGTCGTGGTGGTGCAGCCCGTCAGCAGCAGCTCGCCGAGCCCGACGCGGGCCCCGGCGTCCACCGCGTCCTGGTCGAGGCCGCGCCAGACCTGGTACAGCTCGGTCAACCAGCGGAAGAGCGGCGCCTCCTGCACCCGCGGCACGTTGCGCGTCAGCGTCTGCACCAGGTGGTGGTGGGTGTTGACGAGGCCGGGCAGCACCACCTTGCCGCGGGCGTCGAGCGTGCGGTCGGGCCGGGGCTCCGCCGGCGGCTCACCGCTGCCGACCGCCAGGATGCGGTCGTCCTCGATCAGGACGTAGCCGTCCTCGAATCGGGTGCGCCGGTCGTCCATCGTGGCGACCAGCCGCGCGTGTGAGATCAGCGTGCGCACGCGCGGATTGTAGTGGCTTTGGCCGCCCTTCCCGTGCGGCGGGCCTCCGCGGGAGCACGCCGCACGTAGAATCCGGCGCGAACCGCGTCGAACGAAAGGACGTCTCGGATGAAGCCCAGCACTGCAGCGTCGTGTCTGTCAGCTCTCGCCGCCCTGGCCGCGGAGGCTGGCGCCGAACGCCGCGTGCCGTTCTGGCCGGACGCCGTGCCCGCCGCCATCCAGGCCGAGGTCGACGGCCGCGCGGCGCTCGAGACGGTGCGCGCGCTCGGGCGCTTCCACCGCGTGCACGGCTCGCCCGGCTTCAGCGCGGCGGCCGAGCACGTGCGGGCGAGCGCCGAGGCCGCGGGCCTGCGCGAGGCGCGCGTCCTGCGCTTCCCCGCCGACGGCGAGACGCGCTACGCCCACTTCCGCAGCTACCTCGGGTGGACCGCGACGAGCGCCGTCCTCGAGGAGCCGGGCTCGCCCGCGCGCGTGCTGGCTCGCTTCCCGGAGTCGCCGGTGGCGCTCGCCGACTACTCGCAGGACGCCGACGTGATGGCCGAGCTGGTGGACGTCGGCCGCGGCGTTTCCGCCTCCGACTACGAGGGCAAGGACGTGCGGGGCCGGCTGGTGCTGGCGAGCGGGCCGCTGCCCGCGGCGCACCAGGCCGCGTGCATCGAGCGGGGCGCGCTCGGCCTCCTTTCGGACTTTCCCAACCAGACGACCGCCTGGTCCGGCGACGACCGCGACCTGGTGCGCTGGGGCCATCTGTCCCCCTACGAGACCCGCAACCGCTTCGCCTTCATGCTGTCGAAGCGCCAGGCCGACGCCCTGCGCGCGCGGCTCGCGCGGGGCGAGACGCTGATGCTGCGCGCCCGGGTCGCCGCGCGCATGCGCCCGGCGAGCTTCGAGGTGGTGAGCGCCCTGATCCCCGGCAGCGACGCGAAGGCCGGCGAGATCGTGCTCACCGCGCACCTCTGTCACCAGTCCGCCGGCGCCAACGACAACGCCTCGGGCAGCGCCGCCATCCTCGAGGTCGCGCGCGCGCTGCAGGCGGCGATCGAGCGCGGCGCGCTGCCGGCTCCCCGCCGCGGCATCCGCTTCCTCTGGCTGCCCGAGATCGCCGGCGCCCAGGCCTGGCTGGTGCGCCATCCCGAGCTGGCGTCGCGCCTGGTGGCCGGCATCCACATGGACATGGTCGGCGGCCTGCTGTCGACCACGCGCGGCACCTTCCATCTGTCGCGCTCCGCCGAGTCGCTGCCCCACGTGGTGAACGACGTGGCGGGCGCGTTCTTCGAGGAGGTCGTCGCGGCCTCCGCGGCGCACGCCGAGCACGGCGGCGACCCCGGCGCCGGCTTCGTCTGGCCGCCGGGCTCGCGCGAGGTCTTCCTCGGCGACCTGCGCGCGCTCGAGCTGGGCAGCGACCACCAGGTCTTCCAGGCCGCCCCCTTCGGCGTGCCGATGGTCTACTTCCACGACTGGCCGGACGTCAGCATCCACACCAACAAGGACCTGCCGGAGAACCTGGATGCGACCAAGCTCGGGCGCGTCGCGTACATGGGCGCGGGCATCGCCTGGACGCTCGCCGCCCTGCCCGACGCCGAGGCGCCGAGGCTGCTGGCGCTCGCGCGGGCCGGCGCCGAGCAGCGGCTCGTCCGCGCGCGCCTGCGCGGCGAGCTCTCGGCCGACGCGCGAGACGGCGCGCTCTTCGTGCGCGAGGCCGCGCTGACCGGCGCCGCGGCGCTGCGCTCCACGGGCGCTTTGTGGCCGTCCGTGGCGGCCGCGGCGGAGGACCAGGCGCGGCGCCTCGAGCACCAGGCCGGCACGCCCGCGGCGCCCGCGCAGGAGGATCGGCGCGTGCCGGCGCGCAGCCCCGAGATCAAGGGCCCACTTTCGGTCTACTACTACGACCACTTGGCCGCGACGCTGCCCACGGGCTCGGGCGCCGACACGGCGCCCGAGGGCGAGCAGGACGAGCGGCTCGCATACGAGCTGCTGAACCTGGTCGACGGCCGCCGCAGCGTCGGCGAGATCCGCGACGTGCTGTCGGGGCGCTACGCGCCGGTGACGCTCGCCGCGGTCCAGCGCGAGCTCGAGCGGCTGGCGCGCGCGCGCGTGGTGAGCTTCCGGTGACGAGCGAGCGCCCGACCGCGACCCCGGCGGCAGGCGCGCTCGTCCGCATCCTGCTCGCCTGCCCCCATTGCGGGGCTCCCTTCAGCGTCGACGACGAGACGCGCAGCGTCCTGTGCGAGCACTGCGCCTCGCGCCTGCTGCTCGAGGCGCCGGAGCGCGAGGAGATCTACGTCGTCGACGGGCAGGTCGAGCGGCCCGCGGACCTGCTCGAGATCCTGGTCGAGTACCGCGTGCAGGCGCAGCGCGCCGAGATCATCCACCGCAACCGCGACTCCGAGGGCAACCCGCCGTCCGAGCTGCTGATCGAGCGGGAGCTGCGCGCCTACGAGACGAAGCTGCGCCAGCAGGCGCGCCTCATCGCCACGCGGCCGCTGCACGTCCCCTACTGGCACCTGACGGGCGCCATCGTGCAGGGTCTGCTGGCGCGCCGGAAGGACGCCAAGCTGACGCACGTGCGGGCCTTCGCGCTGGAGCACACCGTGCCCGGCTACTCGACGCTGAAGGCCAACCTGCGGGACAAGGGGCTGCGCATGGACCGCGCGCTGGCGCGGCCGCTCTCGTCGGCGCTGGTGAAGGAGCGCGGCTCGTTCCTGCCCTGGGTGGAGCTGCCGGAGCAGCAGTCGCGCGAGATCGACAAGTGGCTGCAGCGCGACCTCGACCCCGACGTCGAGCCGATGTTCAAGCACGGCGAGCTGCTCTACGCGCGGCGGCTGCTGATCTACCGGCCCTACTGGCTGGCGAAGGCAATCACCGACAAGGGGCAGGAGTGGCTGCTCTTCGACGGCTGCTTCCGCACGATCGCCGGCTACCCGACCGAGCCCGAAGCGCGCGCGCTCGGGGCGCTGCGGGACCCCGATCCGCTGCGCGCGGCGAGCGCGCCCTATCGGCGGGTCCGCGTCGTGCCTTCGCGCTGTCCCGATTGCGGCGCCGAGTCGCGCTTCGAGCCGACGGCCGTCGTCAGCGTGTGCCCGAACTGCAACCTGGGCCTCGAGCTGACGCCCGCGGGCGCCCGCGTCGTTCCCTACGACCACGGCGCCGGCGGCGAGCTCGACGCCGACTACCTCCCGTTCTGGCGCTACGAGATCGAGGCGCGCTTCCCCGACGGCAAGCGCGCGGGCGCGCTGCAGGAGTACGTGCGCGCGCTGCTGCCGCAGGCGACGCCCGGCTTCGCCGTGAAGGGGCCCCATCTCTACCTGCCCGCCGCGCGCCTGCTGGGGACGGCGCCGGGCGACGCCGTCTGGAAGGCGCTCGTCGAGTGGGTCCACGCCGAGCCGCCCGGGATCGTGCCCGGCAAGATCCCGCTCGGCGGCCGCGCGCGGCCCTGGCCCGTGAGCGTGACGGAGGAGGACGCGCGAGCGACGGCGCGCTTCGCCCTGTTCGGCCTGTTCACGAGGGCCGCCGCGGCCCGCCTGAACGCGATCGCGGCCCGGCGCGCGCTGAAGGAGGTCGAGCTCGAGGTCCGGCAGCCGCGGCTGGTGATGCTGCCCTTCGTTCGCACGGGAGAGGAGCTGCAGGCACGCGAGGGCGGGCCGCGGGTGGCGACGTTCCTGCTGCGCCGCAGCCCCGAGCTGAGCCAGATGAGGGCGACGGTGCAAGGAGCCTTCGCGGGGGCGGCGCGCTAGGACGGCACGGAGGCAGTCGGCTACGGACGTGAACGGGAACCGGGAACGGCAACGTGAACGAAAGGTGGACCCAGGGCAGCAGCGTGGATCATGGAGTTCTGCGGCGGTGGACCGTGACTTCGAGCTCGTCGGGGAGATCCTGGAGATCGAGTCGATCGCGGCGGGTCGGGCCGTTCGGGACCGGCAGCGGCTCATCCGTTTGTACGGGAAGGGTCGTTGGCGCAAGATGAAGGGCATTGCTCGGATCCGTCTGCGTCTTGGAGGGGTCCGGTTGGCGGAACTGCACTGGTATGAAGCGCACGGCATCGGCCGGAAAGAGCTCAAAGCGAAGCGGTACCTCGACTAGGCGCCCCAAGGGCCCCGAGAGGAGGTTCGTGGTCTGCGTCCGGAACTCGGGCTATGAAGCCTCGCTCGAGCAGAACAAGATCTACCTCGTGCTTCCCGACTTGGATGCAGAGCGGCACCAGCAGCTCCGCGTGGTCGACGAGAGCGGCGAGGATTATCTCTTCTCTGCTGACCGCTTCGTCGCGATCGACGTGCCAGCCGCCGTTCGCGACTCGCTCCTCAAGGCGTCTTAGTCCCCCGGGCCGGCGGTCAGTCGTCGGCGGACGACGGCGGCGGTCGGCTACGGACGTGAACGTGAACGAGCAACGTGCACGTGAACGTCGGGAGGCGGCCTAACGGACGTGAACGGGAACGTCAACGACAACGAGGGCGGGATGCCGCCCACGGTGCAGCTGGCGGGCGCGCGCCTGCGCGGGCTCCGGCCGGAGGACGCCGCGGCGTGGTACCACTACTTGAGCGATCCTGTGGTGACCGAGCTGACGAGCTATCCGACGCTGACGTTCGCGGCGGTCGAGTCGATGGTCGAGCACTACCGCGAGGGCTACACGGCAGGCACGTCGTGCAAATGGGCGATCGCCGCCGGGCCCGACGACACGCTCGTCGGGACCTGTGGGTTCAACGAGTGGTCGCGGAGCCAAGGCTGGGCCGAGCTGGCCTACGAGCTGGCCGCTTCCCACTGGGGCCGTGGGCTCGCCACGGAAGCTGTTGGGGCCTGCCTGGCCTGGGCGTTCGAGCAGCCCCGGTTCAACCGGGTTCACGCGTTCGTGATGGTCGGCAACGTCCGCTCCGAGCGCGTTCTGCAACGTGCCCGTTTCACCCGAGAGGGTTGCCTCAGGTCGTACCGCACGTGCCGAGGACTGCCGCGGGACTTCTGGGTGTTCAGCCTTCTTCGCCCCGAATGGGAGAGTATGGACAACGACGGCGGCGGTCGGCTACGGACGTGAACGTGAACGAGCAACGTGCACGTGAACGTCGGGAGGCGGCCTAACGGACGTGAACGGGAACGTCAACCTGAACGACGAACGTGACGAACGGCCAGGTGAAGGTGGGGAGGATTCAGAGGCTCCCTTCGAGCTGCGTGAGATCGACGACGAGGCCGAGGGGGAACCACCGCGCGGCGAGGGGCTCGGCGCCGCCGGCCAGTTGATCGCGGCGCTGGGTATCTCTGCGGTACTGGGTCTCCTGATCGTCGGCGCACTCGCGGTGCTTTCATGGCTGTTCGCGTGACTTGGCGCCGTACGTTCCGGAAGGCCTGAGCGGCCGTGCTCCTCCTGGTTCTCGGGTGTGTCGTGGCGCTCCAGGCGTGGGTGTGGCGCGATCTGTCCACCCGCGTCGAGTGCGGCGGGCTCAGCAAGATGGGCGCGGTGATCCGCTACGCCCTCTGGGCCCTGATGCCCCCGCTTCTCTTCGTCGTGGCCTTCCTGGTGGGCGTGGGGCTCGAGGAGTGGCTCGACGTGGCGCTGATCCCAGAGCTGCTGGGGCGGGCGGCGCTTCCCGTGGGAGTGTTTCTCGTTGGCTCTGCCGGGCTTGGCTCAATATGCTTCGGGGTCAGGTCGGTCTGGCTGGAGGCGCCGGCGGGACGGAGCCGACGTGAACGTGAACGAGGAACGTCCGGGTGAACCGACTTCGGCTCGATCTCGACGCGGAACCGGAGAGTGCTCATGCGCCATCGCGAAAGACACCGGACCGGCCGCGTTGGCTGGTTGCGCGCGGCGGTGCTGGGGGCGAACGACGGCATCGTGTCGACGGCGAGCCTCCTGGTCGGCGTTGCGGCGGCCGGGGCGACCAGCCACGACGTCGTGGTGGCGGGGGTCGCAGGGCTGGTCGCGGGGGCCATGTCCATGGCCGCGGGTGAATACGTCTCGGTCAGCTCCCAGGCAGACAGCGAGCGGGCCGACATCGAGCGCGAGCGCGGGGAGCTTGCGACGAACGAAGAGCACGAGCGGGAGGAGCTGGCGGCGATCTACGTCCAGCGCGGTCTGGATCCTCCGCTCGCGCAACAGGTCTCCGCGCAGCTCATGGCCCACGACGCGCTGGGCGCCCATGCTCGCGACGAGCTGGGCATCTCCGACACGCTCAGCGCGCGGCCCGTACAGGCGGCGCTGGCCTCCGCCGGTTCGTTCGCCGTGGGCGCGGCACTGCCGCTCCTGACGGCTGTCGTCGCCGCCGGCGTCCCCGTCATCCCAGTCATCGCCGGAACCGCGCTGGTATTCCTCGCGCTCCTAGGCGGCTTGGCCGCGGTCGCCGGCGGTGCGAACGCCGTGGAGGGGGCTGTGCGCGTGACGTTCTGGGGTGCGCTTGCCATGGCGCTGACCGCGGGCGTCGGCGCCGTGTTCGCGACGGTCGTGTAGGTTCGTTCGTTCACGTTCACGTGCGTCGTTCACGTTCACGTCCGTCCGAGCCGGGGAGCCTCAGGTCGACGGGAAGGCCACGGGCGTGAACGTCAACGACCAACGTGAACGTGAAAGGCGGGCGGAGGCGACGGGTGGTTGCGCTCGAGGCGTTCGAGGTGAAGGACGGGTACGCCGTCTTCAGGCCCGCTGGGCCGACGACGGTCGAGCAGCTCCTGGTGATGCTCGAGCAGGCGATGAAGGCTTGCCAGGACGCGGGCGTGGCGAGACTCCTCGTGAACGTCTCGCGACTGAGACACCCGGACCTGACGACCAGCGACCGGTTTCACCTGGGCGACCGGATGGCGGCCTTCTGGGATCGGAGGATCCGGCTGGCAGTCGTTCCCAGGGAGGATCAGATCGACCCCGAGCGGTTTGGCGCCTTCGTCGCGCAGAATCGCGGGTTGCGCGTAGGCCCCCACGCCGACGAAGCCGCGGCGTTGAGCTGGCTGATGTCGGATTCGGAGCGCTGAGCTGCCTCCAGGCCAACCCTTCCACACGTTCACGTTCACGTGCGCCGTTTCACGTTCACGTCCGTCCAGGCCCGCGGGCCAACGGACGTACGGACGTACGGGCTGACGGGTCGGTGATACGGACGTGAACGTGAACGTCAACGAGAGCGTCAACGTGAATGCTACGGCCGGGCTGGGGTACATTCGGCTTCCAATGCTCGAGGATTTCCACCTCCACACGCTGATCAGCGATGGGGAGCTGACGCCCACCGTGCTGCTCGCGCACGCGGCACGGCACGGGGTGCGGCGGGCCGCGATCACCGACCACGACAGCCTGGGGGCCTACCGCTGGGAGGAGGGCGCCGTCTTCAGCGAGGCGCGCCGGCTCGGGGTGGAGCTGACGGTGGGCATCGAGATGGACGCCGACTGGGACGGCGTCGAGGTGCACGTGCTCGGGCTCGACGTGTCGCTCGACGACGGGCGGCTCAACCACCACCTCACGCGCGTGCGTGAGACGCGGCGCGAACGGGCCCGCCGCGAGATCGACGTCGTCTGCGGCCTGCTGGGCGCGGGCGCCGTGCGCGAAGCTGACGTCTTCGTGCCGGGCCGCGAGACCCTGATGAAGCCGCACTTCATCCGCCCGCTGCTCGCGCGCGGGTTCTTCGCGAGCTACGAGCTGGCCAACGCGTGGTACCACGCGAACGTGAAGACCGGGATCGAGGTGCCGCGGCCGGACGTGGGCGAGGCGGTGCGGATCATCCACGAGGCCGGCGGCTGGGCATCGCTGGCGCACGCGGGCTACTACGAGCGCGACGGCCTCGCGGGAGTGCTGGAGCGGCTGCCCGATCTCGTGGCCGAGGGGCTCGACGCGGTGGAGCTCGAGTACCCCTACCACGCCTGCTCGCCGCATCTGTTCGGGCTGGAGGACGAGCGCCGCTTCCTGGCGGCGCTGCGGGCGGCGGCGGCGTCCCTCGGACTGCGCTTCACCCGCGGCAGCGACGCGCACGCCGCGACCGACTTCGAGCGCAGCTATGGCGCCGGGTTCGCCAGCGTGTCCGCCCGCTGATGCGCCGGGCACCAGTCGCCGGCCTGGCCTGCGCCGCCGCCGTCTGCCTCGCTCTCGTGCCGGCCTGCGCACCCAAGCCGCAGCCGGGCGGCGTGCGCCGCCTCTCGATCGCGGCGGGGCTGCTCGGCGGGGTCTACTCGGTCTACGGCGCCGCGATCGCTCGCGTCGTGGGAGCGGCCATCCCGGGCGTGGAGCTGACCGCGGAGACCACCTCGGGCTCGGTCGACAACCTGAAGCTGCTGCGCGACGGCAAGGCCGACCTGGCCTTCGCGCTGGCCGATAGCCTGCGCGACGCGCTCGACGGCCGCGCTCCGTTCGAGGACGGCCCCGTGAAGGCGGCGGCGCTGGCGGTGCTCTACACCAACCACACGCACGTGGTGGCCCTCGAGGGCGGCGGCGTCGCCTCGCTCGGCGACCTGCGCGGCAAGCAGGTGTCGCTGGGCGCGCCGGGCAGCGGCACCGAGACGATCGCGACGCGGCTGCTGATGGCTTCGGGCCTGGATCCGGAGCGTGACCTGAACCGGCAGGCGCTGGGCGTCGGCCCTGCCGTCGACGCGCTGAAGGACGGCAAGCTGGACGCTTTCTTCTGGAGCGGCGGCGTGCCGACCGCGGCGCTGCTCGAGCTGGCGGCGACGCCCGGGCGCAAGCTGCTGCTGGTGCCCAACGCGGGCGCGCTCGGCGTGCTGCGCGGCCGCTACGGGATGCTCTACTTCCCGGCCACGATTCCGGCGGCCGCCTATCCGGGGCTCGCGCAGGACGTGCCCGTCGTCGGCGTCTCGAACGTGCTGGTGGTGCGCGAAGACCTCGACCCCGAGCTCGCGTACCAGATCACCAAGGCGCTCTTCGAAGGCAAGCAGGCTTTGGTGGCGGCGCACCCCGAGGCCGAGCACCTCACGCTGCCGCAGGCGGCGGACGCCTCGCCCGCGCCGTTCCATCCGGGGGCGCAGCGCTACTTCCGGGAGCGCGGGGCCTGGCCTCGCTGAGCGACTCGCGAGAGCTCGTCGCCGAGGCCGCCCCCGCCCGGAGGCTCGCCGGCGGCCCCGGGCGGGTCGCGTTCGCGCTGGCGCTGGCGCTGCCCCTGCTGGGCCTCGTCTGGGTCGTGACCGTGCTGCCGGCGCAGCCCTACCGAGCCGCTTTTCTCGGCGTGGCGCTGGCGCTGGCGTTCGTGATGTATCCCGCGCGCCCGGGGCGGCTCGAGGCGCCGTCCGCGCTCGACTGGTCGCTCGCCGCCGCGTCGGCAGCCGTCGCAGCCTGGCCGATCCTCGATCGGGCCCGCTTCGCCTATCGCGCGGCGACGCCCGGCGCCACGGATCTCGCGCTCGGCGCGCTGGCCGTGGCGCTCGTGCTGGAGGCCACGCGCCGCTCCGTCGGCTGGGCGCTGCCGCTGACCGCCCTCGGCTTCCTGGGTTACGCCTGGCTGGGCCCCTACCTCGACCGCGTGGGCCTCGGCCTGGTGGCGCACCGCGGCTACGGCCTCGACCGCATCGTGGGCACGCTGTACCTGAGCCTGGACGGCCTGTTCGGCGTGCCGCTCGACGTGGCCGCGACTTACATCGTGCTGTTCGCGGTCTACGGCGCTGTGCTCGAGCGCTCGGGCGCCGGACATTTCTTCATCGACTGGTCGCTCGCCGCGCTCGGCCGCTCGGGCAGCCCCGCGGCGCCCGGCCGTACGGCGACGCTCGCCGGGTTCCTGCTCGGCAGCGTCTCGGGCAGCGGGGTCGCGACGACCGTCACGCTGGGGTCCGTGGCCTGGCCGCTGCTGCGACGCGCGGGCTATTCCGCCGAAGCGGGCGGCGCCGTGCTGGCGGCTGCCGGCATCGGCGCGATCCTCTCGCCCCCGACGCTCGGCGCCGCGGCGTTCCTGATCGCCGAGTTCCTGCGCATCTCGTACCTGCAGGTGCTGGTGATGGCCGCGGCGCCGACGCTGCTCTATTACCTCTCCGTCTTCCTGATGATCGAGGCCGACGCGCGACGGCTGGTGGCGCCCGGCGGCCCGCCGCCGGCCGTGGCGCCGCTCGGGCGGCTGACCTGGCAGCGGGGGCACCACTTCCTCTCGCTGCTGGCGATCGTCGCGCTGATGGCCGCAGGCTTCAGCGCGTTCCGCGCCGTGGTGCTGGCGACGCTGGTCGAGCTCGCGAGCGCGGCCCTGCGCGGCAGCGGCGCCCTGCGGCCGCGAGCGCTGGTGGAGGCGCTCGCCTCGGCGGGCCGCGGTGTCGTGGCGGTCGCCGTCACCACGGCCACGGCGGGAATCGTGGTCGGCGTGACGGCGCTCACCGGCCTCGGCCTCAAGGCCGCGGGCCTGCTGGTGTCGCTGGCCGGAGGCAGCCTGACGCTGGGCGTGCTGTTCTCGGCCGTGGCGGTGCTGGCGCTCGGGCTCGCCGTGCCGGTCACCGCGTCCTACGTGATCGCGGCGGTGATGATCGCGCCGGCGCTCGAGCAGGTGGGCGTGTCGCGCCTCGCCGCCCACATGTTCATCTTCTACTACGCGGTGCTATCCGAGGTCAGCCCGCCGACGGCGCTGGCGCCCGTCGCCGCCGCGGCGCTCACCGGCGGCCGGCCGGTCGCCACCATGCTGCTCACCTGGAAGTACACGCTGCCGGCGTTCCTGGTGCCGCTCGCCTTCACGCTCAGCCCCGCCGGCGCCGGCCTGCTGCTGCAGGGGACGTGGGGAGGCGCGCTGCTCGCGCTCGGCACCGCCGCGCTCGGGATCGCCGCCCTCGCCCACGGCCTCGGCGGCGGGCTCTGGCGGCCGGCGACGCGCGCCGAGCGCGTGCTGGCCGGGCTCGGCGGGCTGCTGCTGGTCGCGGGCGACCCGCGGGCGGATGCCGCGGGTGTGGGGTTGCTCTGCGCAGCTTTCGCCCTGGGCCGAGCGGGTGGTGCGCATGGCCCCTTGACAGAATCGACGCATGTCTGAGCCAATGATGGGAGCGCCGTCAGGAGGCCCGAGCTTTGACCAGCCTGTTCAAGCAGACGAAGACGCCTCGGCTCGAGGTCGTCATCCAGATCACCGAGATCGCGGCGGACCGCGAGAAAGTCCGGACCTTCGAGGTCCACGACGTCGAGCGGAACCGCGGCTTCCGCATCACGCTGCCCGCGGCGCTTGCGGCCGGCGCGTCGGAAGCCGACGTCGAGAGAGCGATCGGGGTCGCCATCGAGCGCGCGCTGCAGACGCCTCCTGAGAAGCTGCCCGGCCAGGTCTACCCGGTCGACCTGACGCGCGACGACCTGCGCGCGGGAGCCCAGGTCGCCACCAGCTGAGGCCTCCCCGGCCTCGACGCTGACCCGGTTCAGACAGGGCCCGTCCCACCGCCGGACACCGCAGCGTCCTCCGGGCTCGCCGGGAGGGCGCAACTCCTTCTGCCCTCGGCGCGTTCCAGCAGGGAGCCGCCTGGTGCGCCCATTGCAGCGCCGGCGGCAGGAGGCGCCATGACCGTCCTGCAGGACCTGCGTTTCGCCGCCCGGATGCTCGTCAAGCGGCCTGGGTTCGCCTTCACCGGCATCCTCACGCTGGCGCTCGGCATCGGCGCCAACACGGCGGTCTTCAGCGTGGTGGACGGCGTGCTGCTGCGCCCGCTGCCGGTGCAATCGCCCGAACGGCTGGTGATCGTCTGGGAGCACAACCTCCCGCGCTCACGCACACACAACGTGGTGAACCCGGCCAACTTCCTGGCGTGGAAGGAGCGCGCGCGCTCCTTCGAGTCTTTTACCGCCTTCACGCAGTGGGGCATGAACCTGGCGGGCGAGGGCGAGCCCGAGCGGATCCAGGCCGGCATCGTGATGTCCGACTTCTTCGCGACGCTCGGCGTCTCGCCCAGCCTCGGACGCGGTTTCACGGACGGCGACGGCGTTCCCGGCGCGGCCGACGTGGTCGTGATCGCCGATGGGCTCTGGAAGCGCCGCTTCGGCGCCGATCCGTCGGTGATCGGCAAGACGCTGCAGCTCAACGGTCGGACGCAGACGGTGGTCGGGGTGATGTCCGCCTCCTTCTCGATCCCGCCCGGCGTCGAGCTGTGGGTGCCGCAGACGGTCAGCGAGAATCTGCGCAACGCGCGCGGACGCTACATGATGTCGATCGCGCGCATGGCGCCCGGCGTCTCCTTGGGCGAGGCCCGCGCCGAGATGCTGAGCATCGCGGCGCAGCTGGAGAAAGAGTTCCCCGAGCGCGATGCCGGCTGGAGCGTGACCGTCGCGCCGCTGCACGAGGACCTGGTGCGCGAGGCGCGGCCGGCCACCCTGCTGCTCTTCGGCGCGGTGGCGCTGGTGCTGCTGATCGCCTGCGGCAACCTGGCCAACCTGCTGCTGGCCCGCGCGCTCTCACGCGAGCGCGAGGTGGCGGTGCGGCGCGCCCTCGGCGCCAGCCAGGGCCGGCTACTCGTCCAGTTCCTGACCGAGGGCCTGCTGCTGGCGGCCGCCGGCGGGGCTCTCGGCGTCGCGCTCGCGGGCCCGCTGCTGCAAGCGCTGATGGGCGTGGTGCCGGCCCAGGTTCAGGCCCTCTTCGACGTGACGCTGAACCAGAAGGTGCTCGCCTTCACGGCGCTGCTGAGCCTCGCGAGCGCGCTGATCTTCGGACTGGCGCCCGCCTGGAGCCTGGCGCGCGGATCGCTCGCTGCCTCGCTGCGCGAGGGCTCGGCGGGCTCGGGCGCCAGCCGCCAGAGCCGGCGGCTGTCACGGCTGCTGGTGGGGGCGGAGATCGCCGTCTCGGTGGTGCTGCTGGTGGGAGCGGGCCTGCTGTTGCGCAGCTTCGAGCGCCTGCAAGGGGTCGATCCCGGCTTCGACGCGCGCGCCCTCACCTTCGAGGTCTCGCTGTCGGGTCCCGCCTATGCCCAGGGGGCGGCGCAGAGCCGGTTCTTCGCCGAGGCCGTCTCGCGCCTGGCAGCGATCCCGGGCGTCGAGGCCGCCGGCGCCATCTCCTGGCGCCCGATCGGAAACGGCTCCGCGACCAGCTTCACGCTGGGCGACCGGCCGCAGCCGGCCGCCGGCCAGGAGCCGGTGGCCGACGTGCGCATGGTGACACCGGGCACGTTCCGCGCGCTCGGCATGCCGCTGCTGCGGGGACGGGACTTCGAGCCGCGCGATACGCCCGAGCAGCCGACCGTCGTGGTGGTGAACGAGGCCACCGTGCGCGAGTTCTGGCCGGGGCAGGATCCGATCGGCAAGCGCATCAGTATGGACTGGGGCCGCGAGCTCGACGCCGAGGTCGTCGGCGTCGTCGGCGACGTGCGCTTGAGCGGCCTCGACACCGAGCCGCGCCCCACGCTCTACTGGGCCCAGACGCAGCTGCCGAACAACTTCATGAGCTTCGTGCTGCGCGGCTCGGGCTCGGGGCAGGCGCTGCTGCCGTCGGCCCGAGCGCAGCTCGCGTCGCTCGACGCGTCGATCCCGCTCGCGCGCGTGGGGACGCTCGATGAGGCGGTGCAGGACTCGTTGCGCCAGCCGCGCTTCACGCTCGCGCTGCTCGCGGCCTTCGCGGGCGCGGCGGCGCTGCTGGCGGCGATCGGCCTGTTCGGCGTGCTGTCCTTCGCGGTCGGGCAGCGGGTGCCCGAGATCGGCGTGCGGCTCGCGCTGGGGGCGCGGCCGGCGGACGTGCTGCGGCTGGTGCTGCGCGACGGCGTGCGGCTGGCGATCGCGGGCACGGCGGCCGGGCTGCTCGGGGCGCTCGCGCTCGCGCGCGTGCTGGCGGGCCTGCTCTTCGAGGTGAGCCCGTACGACCCGGCCGCCTTCGCCGGCGTGCTGGCGCTCGTCGCGACGGTCAGCCTGTGCGCGGCGCTGCTGCCCGCCCTGCGCGCGAGCCGCGTCGATCCGGTTCAGGCCCTGCGCGCGGAGTAGCCGAGGCCCGACGACATCCGCCGCACGCGAGCGTAGAGTCTCTTCAGCATCGCTGGGGCCTTTCCCAAAGGCCCGAATGAGCGCACCTCTCCCGATGGAGGCCCTGCCATGAAGAAGCGCCTGCTGCTCTCGCTGGCGGCCGCGGCGTGCCTCGCGCACGCGAGCGCCGTGCTCGCCCAGACCTCGACCGGGGCCGACGTCTTCGGTCTCGTGCGCGACGACACCGGCGCCGCCTTGCCCGGCGTCAGCGTCACGCTCACGAACGATGCGACCGGCGTCGCCCATGAAACCCGCACCGCAGTCGACGGAGCCTATCGCGTGTCCGGCCTGCCGCCCGGCGAGTACACGCTGCACGCCACCCTCGCGGGCTTCTCACGCCTCGAGCGCAAGGGGCTGCTGCTTCAGGTCGGCCAGCTCGCGACGCTCGACCTGGCGCTGAGGGTCGGCGGAGTGAGCGAGACGGTCACCGTCACGCAGGCGGCGCCCGTGGTGGAGACGAGCCGCACCCAGCTCGGCGTCGTCGTCAACCGCGGGGACATCGAGAGCCTGCCCATCAACGGCCGCAACTTCCTCGACTTCGCCGTCACCGTGCCCGGCGTCACCGGCTCCCAGAACAGCGGCCAGGGCAGCGGCATCAGCGTCAACGGCGGCCGCCAGCGCAGCAACAACGTCTCGGTCGACGGCGCGGACAGCAACGGCCAGCTGAACGGCAACACGCGCCTCACCGTGAGCCAGGAGGCGGTGCAGGAGTTCCAGGTCGTCACCAACCAGTTCGCGGCCGAGTTCGGGCGCGCGGGCGGCGGGCTGGTCAACGTCGTCTCGAAGTCCGGCACCAACAGCTTCTCCGGCAACGCCTTCTACCTGATGCGCGACGAGTCGCTCGACGGCCGCAACGCCTTCGCCCCCGCGGACGAGCCGAAGCCGCAGTTCGACCGCAGGAACTGGGGCGGCACGCTCGGCGGCCCGCTGGTGAAGGGCAGGACCTTCTTCTTCGCCGCCTTCGAGCAGATCACCCGCGACGAGAGCGACGTCGTCACGATCTCGGACCCGAACCTGGCGGGGGTCAACGCGATCCTGGCGGCCCGTCCGATCCCGAACGCGGGCGTGACGAGCATCGCCAACGGCAGCTTCCCGGTGGAGAACGACACGACGCTCGTGTCGTTGAAGCTCGACCACTCGCTCGACTCCCGCAACAACCTGAGCCTGCGTTACAGCTTCGGCAAGCGCGACGAGGGCAACTCGGGCGGCGTCGGCATCGGCGGCCTGACCGACGTCTCGGGCGGCGGCGGCGCGCGCACGCGCGACCACGCGCTGGTGCTGGCCTGGACCAGCACGCTGAAGCCGAGCCTGCTGTCCGAGACCCGCCTGCAGTTCGCGCCGCGCGAGCTGACGCAGTACAGCAACGACCTGATCGGTCCGCGCGTGTCGATCTCGGGCGTCGCCACCTTCGGGCGCAACGTCAACTTCCCCGTCCTGCTCGACGAGACGCGCTGGCAGCTCCTGCAGACCTTCTCGTGGCAGAAGGGGCGCCATTTCCTGAAGGCGGGCGGCGACTTCACCCACGTGAACGCGCTCACGTCGTTCCCGATCTCGTTCGCGGGCAGCTTCTCGTTCGGCAGCCTCGCGACTTTCGGCCAGGGCCGGCCGACCAGCTTCACCCAGGGCTTCGGCAACCCCGAGATCCGGCTGAAGGACACGCTGCTGACGGCCTTCGTGCAGGACAGCTTCCGCGTCGACGAACGCCTGACGCTCGCCTATGGCCTGCGCTACGACTACGACATGCAGCCGCAGGACATCCCGCGCGACCGCTCGAACCCGATCGAGGCGCCGCTGCAGGACGGGATCCACCGCGACGGCAACAACATCCAGCCGCGCGTCTCGCTCGCCTTCGACCCGAAGGGGAACGGCCGCAGCGTGCTGCGGGCGGGCTACGGCGCCTTCTACGACAAGATCTTCCTGCTGGTCGCGCGCAACGCGCTGCTCGCGCGGCAGTCGATCTCGCTCTCGGGCACGGCCGCGGCGGACCAGTTCGCGAAGGGGGCGTTCCCGGAGAGCGACCAGCTCCCGCCGGGCTTCGGCCTGGTGCGCCCCAACATCAACCTGGCTGGCGAGGACATCGAGATCCCGAAGAACCACCAGTTCAGCGTGGGCCTCGAGCGCCAGCTCGGCGCCGACTGGTCCGTGGCCGCCAACTACGTGCTCGTGCTCGGGCGGCAGCTGCTGGTGTCGGACAACACGAACCTGGCGCCGCCGACGGTGCTGACGGCCGAGAACGCCGCCTCGCTCGGCGTCGCTCGCCCGAACCCGCAGCAGCTCGGCCGCTCGTACTACGGCTCGACGGCGCGGCTGGACCCCGCGTTCAACAACATCCAGGTCGTCTCCTCGGGCGGGCGCTCACACTACGACGGGCTGCAGCTCTCCGTGCAGAAGCGGATGAGCCGCGGCCTCCAGCTGCGCGCGAGCTACACGCTGTCGACCGCCAAGGACGACGCCTCCGACTTCGTGCAGGCCCAGCAGCCGGACGATCCGTACGACCGGGACGCCGAGTACTCGCTGTCCGAGGAGCACCAGCGCCATCGCTTCACGCTGACGGCGGTGTGGCGCGTGCCGGAGCCGGGCGGGGAAGGCTCCGCGCTGCGCGCCGTGCTGGGGAACTGGGTGGTCTCGAGCCTCGTCAGGTACCGCTCGGGCACGCCGCAGAACGTGACGGTGGGCTCGGACGTCAACGGCGACGGCAACAGCTCGACCGACCGGCCCTTCGTGGACGGCTCGATCATCGAGCGCAACGGCCTGATCGGGCCCGACTACCTGACCGTGGACCTGCGGCTGGCGAAGAGCATCGGGCTCGGCGGGCGACGCTCGCTGCAACTGCTGTGCGAGGCCTTCAACCTGCTGAACCGCACCAACTACGCGGGCGTCAACACGACCTGGGGCACGGAGCTCGCCCCGCGCTCGACCTACGGCGAGTTCACCTCGGCGAACGACCCGCGCCAGCTGCAGCTCGGCGCGAAGCTGACGTTCTAGTCCCGGGCGCGGAGCGAGATCTCCTCGACCACCACGCTGGCGCCCACGCCGCGCGGGCGGTAGCGCACGCTGATCGTGTTGCCGGCGAGGTCGCGGCTGTAGGAGCCGTCCGTCTGGTAGCGATCGCGCACGTCGAGCGCGAATCCCTCCTCGAGGGACTGGCCCTTCTGGGCCGCCTGCTCCAGCTCCGGCACGCGCTCGGAGGCGATCACCAGGTACATGCGCTCGACACCCGGCTCCTCGGAGAGCCGCACGAAGGTGCTCTTGGGCAGCTTCGCCCACTGGTTGGCCGGCTGCGCTTCGACCGGGCGCGCGCCCGCCTCGGGGAACGTCAGGCGGTAGTCGCCCTTCGGGCCGCGCATGATCACGTAGCAGTAGCTCGACTGCTCGAGCTTGACCTTCAGCCGCAGCGCGTCGGCCGTGTCGAAGCCCTTCAGGAAGCTGGCGGAGCTGACTGCGCCGCCCCGCTCGCGCTCGATCGTGTACTCGAAGGAGAGGTTGGCGGCTCGGGCCGGGGCGCTCGCGGCCAGCAGCATCAGCATGCCGATCAATCGGCGCATTTTCGGGAACCCCCTGACGGACGAAGGCCGCGCTCGCGGCCGCTTCTCGATGGCGCCGCGCACCCTCGGGCGGGCCCCGCCCACCGAGGTCGCCGGCCAGTGGCGCACAGCCTAAGCCGTTCGAGGCCGGTTTGGGCGTGAGGCCGGTCACAGGGCGGAGCGGGCGAGAGCCGCGCCACGCCGTGAGGGCGTTGCAGTCCGCGCCGGGCTCATATATCGTGTGGCCACATATGTCCACGAGCATGCTCGAGCGGGAGCTCAAGCGCGGCAGCGCGGAGCTGCTGATCCTGGCGCTGGTCGAGGAACGCCCGCGCCACGGCTACGAGATCGGCCAGCAGATCGACAGCCGTTCGAACGGCACCATCCGCTTCCACGTCGCCTCGCTCTACCCGACGCTGTACCGCCTCGAGGACCGCGGTCTGCTCGAGGGTCGCTGGGTCGAGCGCCCCGGCACGCGGCGCCGGCGCTACTACCGGCTGACCGCCGAGGGGCGCCGCGTGCTCGCGCGCCAGCGCGGCGTCTGGGAGAGCTTCTTCGCGGCGCTCGACCGCGTCGCGCGGGTGCGGCCGGCGTGAGCGCCGACGAAGCGGGCTGGGCGGCGCGCGTGCGAGGCCGCCTCGGCCCGGAAGCCGACGCGGACGTCGTGCTCGAGCTCGCGCAGCACGCCGCGTCGAGCTACGCGGCCGCCCGCGCGGAGGGCGCCAGCGTAGAGCAGGCGCAGCGCGCGGTGGAAGCGGAGCTGGCGGGCTGGGGCGGCGCGCAGGCCGGGCTCGGCCGTCGGCCGCGACGGCCTCCGCTGCTGGAGCCGGCCGCCACGGGAACCAGCGGTCTCGCGGGCGTCCTCCACGACCTCCGGCACGCGGCGCGCTCGCTGCGGCGCCAGCCGGGCCACTCGGCCTTGGTCGTGCTCACGATGGCCGTCGGCATCGGCGCGACCACGCTGCTCTTCAGCGTGGTCCACGGCGTGCTGCTGCGGCCGCTGCCCTGGCCGCGTGCCGAGCGGCTGGTGCGTCTCGCCGAGACGCGCGAGGGCGCGACACGGCAATGGCCCTGGATGTTCACCAACGCGAGCTACCTGCCGTGGGTCGAGGATCCCGCCACGATCGAGGCGCTCGCCGGCTGGCGCAAGGACACCGTCACGCTCACGGGCCGGGGCGACCCCGAGCGCCTGAGCCTCGCCGACGTGACGCCGAGCCTGTTTCCGATGCTCTCGGTCACGCCGGAGCTCGGCGAGGCGTTCTCGGAGGCGCAGGTGACAGACGGCGTGCTGCTGCTGTCGCACGCGCTCTGGCAGCAGCGCTTCGCGGGCCGGCCCGACGCGATCGGCCAGGTCGTCGAGCTGGACGGGCGGCCGCACCGGGTCCAGGGCGTGATGCCGCGCGAGTTCGAGTTCCCCGACGCCGACGCGCGCGCGTGGCGGCCGCTGCAGGTGCCGGCGGTCGTGGGCGCCGACGGAACCTCGCGCGGGATCTCGCTCTTCTCCGCGATGGCGCTGCTGCGGCCCGGCGTCAGGCCCGAGCAGGCCGCGGAGGAAGCAACCCAGCTTGCGCGGCTCGGGCCGGACCCCGGGATGGTGGCGCTCGCGCTGTTCGGGACGAAGGGCGCCGTGCGCATCAGGGCGGTGCCCGCGAAGGACGCGCTCGTCGCGGAGGTGCGGCCCGCGTTGCTGCTGCTGCTCGCATCGGTGGGCCTGCTGCTGGCCGCGGCCACGGCGAACGTGGCCAGCTTGCAGCTCGCGCGTGCGACCGCCCGCCGCCGTGAGCTCGCGGTGCGCGCGGCGCTCGGTGCTGGGGGCGCCCGGCTCGCGCGCCTGCTGCTGGCCGAGAGCCTGCTGCTCGGCCTCGCCGGCGGCGGCCTCGGGCTCGCGCTGGCCGCGGTCGGGCACGGCAGCCTGCCCACTCTGCTGCCACCCGACTTCCCGCGGCCCGACGCGATCGCGCTCGACGCGCTGGTGGCGGGGGTGGCGGTCGCGCTCTCGCTCGGCGCCGGCGTGGCGTTCGGCGTGCTGCCGGCGCTGTTCGCCCGCGGGATCCCGCTCACCGAGGCGCTCGCCGACGACGGCGGCGGTGCCATCGGCGCCGGCCGCTCGAGCGCGGCCAGGATCCGCGCGGCGATGCTGACGGGACAGGTCGCGGTTGCGGCGCTGCTGCTGCTGGGCGCGCTGCAGGTCGGCCGCAGCTTCCTCGCGATGCTGGGAACCGAGCGCGGCTTCGAGCCGGCGAACCTGCTGGTCGCCCGCCTGCCGATGTCGGGCGCGCTGTTCAGCCCGGCGCGCCGGCGCGAGATCCCGGAGCGGCTGGTCGAGCGGCTGCGGGCGCTGCCCGCGGTCCGGCACGCCGCCTTCACGAGCATCGTCCCGCTGGCGCCGAACGAGGCCGTCGCCGCCTTCACGGTGCCGGAAGGGACGCGCGGGGCGGCGGACGGGCGCCTGCACACGGCGGTGCGCCTGGTCAGCCCCGACTACTTCCCCGCGCTCGGTCGCCGCCTGCTTGCCGGCCGCTGGTTCAGCGAGGCGGACGCGGCGGGCTCGCCGGACGTGCTGGTGGTGAACCGCACGTTCGCCCGGCGTCACCTGGGCGACGATCCCGTCGGATCGGTGCTGCCGATCCGGCTCGAGGAGGGACACGAGCGCTGGCAGGTGATCGGCGTCGTGGAAGACGTCAAGCAGGCCCGCCTGACCGAGCCGCCGCAGCCCGAGCTGTTCGCGTCCTACCGCCAGCGCCCGAGCGCGGCGCTCACCGAGCCTGTGCTGGTCGTGCGCACCGGCGGCGCGCCCGAGGCCCTGGCGCCGACACTGCGCGCGCTGGTCGCCGAGCAGGACCCCGCGCTGGCGCTCGGCTCGATCCGCAGCATGCAGGACATGGTCGAGACGAGCCTGGCCCGGCCGCGGCTCTACTCGCTGCTGCTGGGGCTGTTCGCCGCCTGCGCCCTCGCGATCGCAGGCGTCGGCCTGTTCGGCGTGCTGTCGTACGCGGTGGCGCTGCGCACGCGCGAGATCGGCCTGCGCGTGGCGCTCGGCGCGCGGCCGCGCGACGTGGTGCGGCTGGTCGCGGGCCGCGGCCTGCGGCTGGCCTGCGCGGGCCTCGCGCTCGGCCTGCTGGCGGCGGCCTTCCTCGGCCGCTTCGTCGCCTCCCTGCTCTACGGTGTGAGGCCGCAGGACCCGTTGGGCGTCGCTGCGGTGGCGTTGGCGCTCGTCGGCGTCGCCGGCCTGGCCTCCGCGCTGCCCGCGCTGCGGGCCGCGCGCATCGACCCGCAGCGCGCACTGCGCGAGGGCTAGGGTCCTAGCGGCGCTTCTTGCTGACGGGCGTGCGCGACAGCTCGTCGTAGAGGTAGATCGCCGACTTCATGCACTTCACCCAGTCGCCGAGGTGCAGGCTCTCGTTCTCCGAGTGGGCGTTGCAGGCCGGGTCCTCGACGCCCATCAGCAGGCAGGGCGCGCCGCCCAGCAGCTTCGCGAACGGGCCCACGAAGCCGATCGAGCCGCCGGCGCCCATCATCACGGTCTGCTTGCCGTAGCCGGCCTCGAGCGCGCGGCGGGCGGCCTCGAAGGCCGGACCCTCGGGATCCGTGGTCCACCACGGCGTCACCGCCTTGCGGCTCTGGCTGACGCTGACCTTGGCGCCGTAAGGCACCTTCGAGGTCAGCCTCTTCCTGAGCAGGCTCGCCGCTTTGTTGCCGTCCATCTCCGGCACGGTGCGCAGCGACAGGCGCGCGCGCGCCGCGTCGATGATCTGGTTCGAGCTGCCCTGGAACTGCCGCGCCTCGAAGGCGATCACCGTCAGCGAAGGCCGCGTCCACAGCTTCTCGTAGACGGAGTAGCCCTGCTCCCCCGCCAGCCTCATGCCCGGCATCATGCCGGCTTCCTTCTTGAAGCGCGCCTCGCTGAAGGGCAGCGCGCGGATGCGCTGCAGCTGCTTCTTGGGAGGCCTGGCGACCATCCGGTAGAGGCCCGGGATGTCGAGCGAGCCGTCGTCCTTGGTCAGGCCGGCGATCAGCTTGCAGAGGATCTGCACCGGATCGGGAACCGGGCCGCCCCACATGCCGCTGTGGACGGGCTGCTTCAGCGACTGCACCTCGACGTCGAGCTGGCAGATGCCGCGCAGCTGGTAGGTCAGCGCGGGCACGCCCACCGCGAAGTTCGAGGTGTCGGAGAGCACGATGAAGTCGGCCGCCAGCCGGTCCTCGTACTTCGCGAGGAAGCTGCCCAGGTTGCCGGAGCCGATCTCCTCCTCGCCCTCGATCACGAACTTGACGTTGCAGGGCAGCGCGCCGCTCGACCTCAGGTAGGACGCCGCCGCGGCCACGTGAGCCATCACGCCGGCCTTGTCGTCGGCGGTGCCGCGTCCGTAGAGGCGGCCGTTGCGCTCGGCGGGCTCGAAGGGCGGCGAGTCCCAGCGATCGTGGCGGCCCTCGGGCTGGACGTCGTGGTGCCCGTAGAGCAGGATCGTGGGGGCGCCCGGCTGCTTCAGCCAGTCGCCGTAGACGTACGGGTGGACGCCCGGGATCTCGAGCACCTCGACGTTCTCGATGCCCGCCTCGCGCATCGCGCGGGCCGTCGCGTCGGCCGAGCGGCGCACCTCTGCGGCCGGGAAGCCGGCGGCCGAGATGCTGGGGATCTTCGACAGCTCGACGAGCGTCGACTTGAAATCCCCGTAGTGGGCGTCGAGGTAGCCGAGAGCCTGCTTGACGATGCCGTTGGCCATCTTCGTGGTCCCTCCGAATCAGAGCCTGATCGTTACGAGATGAGAGCCGCGCGCCGCGCGGCTGCGGCGCGGCGCCGGCCAGTGTAGATCAGCGAAAGCCCGCTACCATAGGCCAGGAGGCTCAGGTGGCACTCGTCTCGGTCAACCCGGTGAACGGCCAGCGCCTGCGTGAATACGAGGAGCATTCCGACGCCCGCGTCGCCGAGATGCTGGCGGCCGCCGCCCGCGGCTACGCCGGCTGGCGGCGCACCAGCTTCAGCGAGCGCCGGCGCGCGCTCGAGCAGGCGGGCACGCTGCTGGAAGAGCGCAGGGAGGCCCTCGCGCGCCTGATGGCGCTCGAGATGGGCAAGCCGCTGGCGCAGGGCCGCGCCGAGGTCGACAAGTGCGCCTCCGTCTGCCGCTACTACGCCGAGCACGGCGAGGCCCTGCTGCGCTCCGAGGACGTGGCGACCGAGGCGTCGCACAGCTTCGTCGCCTACCAGCCGCTCGGCCCGGTGCTGGCGGTGATGCCCTGGAACTTCCCGCTCTGGCAGGTGTTCCGCTTCGCCGCGCCCGCGCTGATGGCCGGCAACGTCGGCCTGCTGAAGCACGCGTCGAACGTCAGCGGCTGCGCGCTGGCGATCGAGGAGCTGCTGCACGAAGCCGGCGTGCCGCAGGGGGCCTTCCGCACGCTGCTCGTGCCCTCGTCGCGGGTGAAGGCCCTGGTGGAGGCGCCCGAGGTCAGGGCCGTCACGCTGACGGGCTCGACGCCCGCCGGCCGCGCGGTGGCCGGGGCCGCCGGGGCGGCGCTCAAGAAGTCGGTGCTCGAGCTGGGCGGCAGCGACGCCTACGTCATCCTGGAGGACGCCGATCTCGAGGCCGCCGCCGAGGCCTGCGCCACCGCGCGCCTGATCAACTCGGGCCAGAGCTGCATCGCGGCCAAGCGCTTCGTGGCGGTCGAGGCCGTGCACGACCGCTTCGCGCGGCTGCTGGTCGAGCGCATGGCGGCCCGGCGCATGGGCGATCCGCTGGCCGAGGGCGTCGACGTCGGCCCGCAGGCGCGCACGGACCTGCGCGACGAGCTGGAGCTCCAGGTCGAGCGCAGCCTGAAGGCGGGAGCGCGCGCGCTGCTCGGCTGCGAGAGGCCGGCCGGTCCCGGCGCCTTCTACCCGCCGAGCGTGCTGGCCGGCGTGGCCAGGGGCATGCCGGCCTTCGACGAGGAGCTGTTCGGCCCCGTGGCGGCCGTGGTGCGGGCGCGCGACGAGGCCGAGGCGGTCCAGCTCGCGAACGACAGCCCCTTCGGCCTCGGCGCCGCGGTCTTCAGCGCGGACCTGGAGCGCGCCGAGCGGCTGGCCGCCACGCAGATCGAGGCGGGCAGCTGCTTCGTCAACGCGTTCGTGCGCTCCGATCCGCGCCTGCCGTTCGGCGGCATCAAGGAGTCGGGCTACGGGCGCGAGCTCGGAGTCTGGGGCATCCGCGAGTTCGTGAACGTCAAGACGATCTACGTGAAGTGAGCCAGGCCTCCAGGTTGCGCTCGATCTGCTGCGCGTGCCCCTCGAGGTGCCGCGCGTAGCTGCGCAGCCAGTCCTCCGCGCCGTAGGGCCCCGACTCCGTGTGCCGGCCCTGCTTCGCCCAGTCCGCCAGCTGCAGGCGCCGGATCATCGGCAGCGTGTGCGCCCGCACGGCATCGACGGTGCGCAGCGCGACGTCCGCGGGGTGCGCGTGGTAGTCCAGGACGCGCGCCCAATCGGCCTGGTCGTAGCCGAGGATGAGCGGCTCCTTCTCGGCGACGAGATAGCGGATGCGCAGCGAGGCGTTGCTCTCGGAGTCGGCGCAGTGCACCACCACCTCGTGGGCCGACCATTTGTCCTCGTCCGGCCGCCACTGGCGCGCCTCGGCAGGCACCTTCTCCCAGGCGGCGCGCAGCCGCGCCGGACCCATCTCGTACTCCCGAATCAGCTCCTCGCGCTCGCGTGCGTCCATCGGCATCCCGCCTTTCCGCAGCCCCGTCGCCGACCGTCCTGGCCGGACAGTCTGATTCTCCGACTCCACTCAGTCGTATGTCAATCTGAGCCGACTACTGCATTGACAATCGTAAGGTACGAGAGACCCCTCTCCCGCGCCGCCGAAGGCGAATCCGACCTGCGGCGGGGGCGCCCGAGCGGGACCTTGCGCGCGTTCAACCTTCAAGACATCCTTACGGTCGAAGTAAGCCAGGAGGCGACCCTTGCCAGCACCGGAGAGCCTGGGATCCCGAGTCGTCCTGCATCTGCTGAACCGGGCCGCCTACGGCCCGCGGCCCGGCGAGATCGAGGACGTGCTCCGGCGCGGGCCGACCGAATGGATCGAGGATCAGCTCGCCCCCGGTCCCGACCCGGAGCTCGACGCCAGGCTCGCGGCCTATCCGACGCTGTCCTACACGACCACGCGGGTGCTCTCGCTCTACAACGCGGACCAGCGCTCGATCGGCGTGATCCTCGACGAGCTGTTCAGCGCCAAGATCGTGCGCTCGGTCTACGCGAGGTACCAGCTCCAGGAGGCGCTCGTCGACTTCTGGTTCAACCACTTCAACGTCTTCGTGAACGACGGCTTCGACCGCTACTCGATCGGCTCGTACGAGCGCGACGCGATCCGGCCGCGCGTGCTGGGACGCTTCCGGGACCTGCTCGAGGCCGCCTCGCTGCACCCGGCGATGCTCTTCTACCTCGACAACTACCTGAACACGGTGCCGCGCCAGCAGGGCAACCGCGTCATCGGCGGCATCAACGAGAACCAGGGCCGCGAGCTGCTCGAGCTGCACACGGTCGGCGTCGACGCCGGTTACACCCAGGCGGACGTGGTCGAGGCCTCGCGCTGTCTGACCGGCCACGGCATCGACAACCTCGGCGCCAGCGGCAACTACCTCTACCGCCCCGCCAACCACGACAACGGCGCGAAGCAGGTCTTCGGCCTTTCCGTGCCCGCGGGCGGCGGCGAGCGCGACGTCGAGCTGCTGTTCGACCACCTCGCGAGCCATCCGGCCACCGCTCGCTTCATCTGCTACCGGCTGGCCCAGCGCTTCGTCGCCGACGTCCCGCCCGAGGGTCTCGTCGGACGGCTGGCCGAAGCCTTCCTGCGCACGGACGGCGACCTGCGCGAGGTCGCGCGCGCGCTGTTCGGCAGCCCCGAGTTCTGGGCGGAGGCCTTCGGCTCCGGCAAGCCGAAGACGGGCTTCGAGTACGTGATCAGCGTGCTGCGGGCGACCGGGGCGCGGCTGAACCAGACGCGCAGCGTGCGCACGGCGCTCCAGGACGCCGGCATGCCGCTCTACGCCTGCAACCCACCTACCGGCTACAGCAACCGCGGCGACGACTGGCTGAACCCGTCGGCGCAGCTCTACCGCATGAACTTCGCGCTCGACGCCTCGGCTGGAGCGCTCGCGGGCGTCGTCACCGACGTGCGAACGCTGATCCGCGACGGCGGCGGTGACGCCGAGAACCCGCGCTCGGCGGCGGAGGCGATCGACCGCGAGGTCTTCGGACGGACGCTCTCCTCCAGCACGCTCGCCGCGGCCGCGCGGGTCACGACTCCCGCGAGCGTGCCGGTGTCGACGCGGGTCGCGGGCGTGATCTTCGCCGGTCCCGAGATGCAGGTGAGGTGAGCCGATGAGCTGGGACGCCTCACGTCGCGTCTTCCTGAAGGGCGCCGGCCTCGCCGCCGTTGGCGTGGGCATCGCCCCTTCCTCCCTGCTCGTTCGCACGGCCCAGGCCGCCGGCCTCGGCGAGAAGGTGCTGGTCAAGGTGTTCCTGCGCGGGGGAGCCGACGGGCTCAACCTGTGCGCCCCCTACGGCGACGCCCAGTACTACGACCTGCGCCAGGGCATCGCGCTGCCGGCACCGGGAGCGTCCGGCGGCGTCGTTCGGCTCGACGGCACGTTCGGCCTGCACCCGGAGCTCGCGCCGCTGCGGCCGTTCTTCGACGACGGCCGGCTGGCGGTCATCCACGCCGTCGGCAACCCGCAGGTGACACGCTCGCACTTCGACGCCCAGGACTTCCAGGAATCCGGCACGCCCGGCAGCAAACAGACGCCGACGGGCTGGCTCGACCGCGCGATCGCCCAGATCCCGGGCGCGCAGGTGACGCAGGCCGTCTCCTTCTCCACGCAGCTCGTGCGCTCCTATCTCGGTCCGGAGCCCGTGCTGGTCGCGCAGTCGCTGGCCTCCTTCGACCTGCGCGCGCGCAACTGGCGCGCGGAGGCCGAAACGCTGCTGCGCTCGATGTACGACGCCGACCAGACCGAGGTGGGCGCCACCGGCCGCGAGACCTTCGAGGCGATCAACACGCTGCTGCGCGTGCCGCCGGCGGCCCCTGCCAACGGGGCGGCCTACCCGGTCGCCAACGTCGGCAACTCCCTGCGCCAGGCGGCGCAGCTGATCAAGGCCGGCATCGGCACCCGCTGCATCTACGTCAACGTGACGGGCGGCTTCGACACGCACTCGAACCAGCTCCAGAACAACACCGTCGACTACCGCCCGATCGGCCAGGCGCTGGCGGCTTTCGCCACCGACCTCGGGGGCCTGCTCGACGACGTCGTGCTGATGGTGACGACGGAGTTCGGGCGCACCGCCGCCGTCAACGGCGCCGCGGGCACGGATCACGGCACCGGCTACGCCATGCTGGTGCTCGGGGGCCGGGTCCGCGGCGGGCGCGTGCTCGGCCGCTGGCCCGGGCTGGGCCGCGGGCAGCTCTACCAGGACCGCGACCTGGCGGCGACGACCGACTTCCGCGACGTCTTCCAGGAAGTCGCGCGCGCGCAGTTCGGCATCACCGCATCGCTGTTCCCCGGCTACACCCCGGGCTCCGGCGTCGGAGTCGTCTGAGACAGCCCTCACCAGGAAAGGACCTGAATCGAGTGCAACGACCGCTTCGCCGTGCGACGCCGCTGATCGCCGCCCTGGCCGCCCTGCTCGCCCCGACGGCGTCGGCCGGCGAGAAGCTGCCGGTGGACCTCTTCGCCGGCTATTCCTACGCGGACATCTCGGAGGAAGGCCGTCACGGCGCCGACGCCGCCCTCGGCCTCGCCCTCGCCGGGCCCGTCTCCGCTTTCGTCGACGCGAGCGCCCACTGGGCCAGTGTCTCCGGCGTCGACCTGTCCGACTGGACGCTGATGGCCGGTCCCGGCATGCGCTTCGGCAAGGCCGGCGGCAGCGTGTTCTTCGTGCGGGCGCTCGGCGGTCTTGTGCACGACCGCGCTTCGATCACGGTCCTCGACGTGGACATCGGCGAGAGCAACAGCCGGCTCGGCGTCCTCGCCGGCGGCGGGATCGACCTGCGCGTGGCGCGCGCCTGGGCCGTGCGCGTGCAGGGCGACTACCTCTGGAACGACGCCCCCGAAGGCGCCAAGACGAGCGGCTTCCGCGCCGCCGCGGGCGTCGTCTACCGCTTCGGGATCGGCCGGTGAAGACCAGCCGGCGCGCCTTCGTGACGGTCGCCGGCGCGAGCGTCGCGACGACCCTCGCGGGCTGCGGCGGTGGTGGAGGCGGCTCCTCGCCGACGGCTCCCTCCGCGGGCACGCCGACCCCGGCACCCACGCCGACGCCCGGCTCGAATGAGGTCCGGATCCCGCTGATGGGGATCGGCGAGACGAGCGCGACCTCGGTCAACCTGGTGGGCGGCCTGCAGACGCCGCTCGCCGTCACGCGGCTGTCGGCCACCGAGGTGGTGGCGGTCTCGCGCATCTGCACGCACGAGAGCTGCACGGTGGCGCTGCCTGCCTCGGCCGGAGCGACGCTCGACTGCCCTTGCCACGGCTCGCGCTTCCGCACCACCGGCCAGGTCGTGAACGGCCCCGCCGCCCGCCCGCTCTCGACGTTCCCGGCGGCGATCCGCGGCAACGAGGTCGTGATCACGATCGGCTGACTGCGCCGGCAACCCTTATAGTCGCGCTTCGTGACCTCCGAAGCGCCGGCTCCCGCGGCTCCCACCCGGCGCCTCCTCGGCCTGCTCGAATGGCCGCGTCACGTGAGCGAGGCCGAGCGGCGCTCGCTCGTCGCGGGCGGCCTCGGCTGGATGCTCGACGCCATGGACGTGATGCTCTACTCCATGGTGCTCGCGCACCTGATGCTCGACCTCGGCATGGACAAGCCGACGGCGGGCCTGCTCAACTCGCTCACGCTGCTGGCGTCCGCGATCGGCGGCCTGCTGTTCGGCTTCCTGGCCGACCGCGTCGGCCGCACGCGCGCGCTGATGCTCTCGATCCTGGTCTACTCGCTGGCGAGCGGCGCCTGCGGGCTCTCCACCACGATCGCCCAGCTCGCCCTCTTCCGCTTCCTGCTCGGCCTCGGCATGGGCGGCGAGTGGACGACGGGCGCCGCGCTGATCGCCGAGACCTGGGCCCCCGAGCACCGCGGCAAGGCGCTCGGCCTGATGCAGTCGACCTGGGCCATCGGCGAGATGCTCGCGGCGGGCATCGTCGCCCTGGTGCTGCCCGTCTACGGCTGGCGCGCGGTGTTCTTCGTCGGCGTGCTGCCCGCGCTCGTCGTCTTCTGGATCCGGCGCGACGTGCCGGAGTCGGAGCTCTGGCTGAAGCACCAGGCGAGCGGCGAGAGGGGCTCGCTGCGCGTGCTGTGGCGCAAGGACATCCGCTGGCACGGCATCCTGGCAACCGCGATGAACGCCTTCGGCATGTTCGGCTACTGGGGCCTGTTCACCTGGATCCCCGCCTACCTGGCGCTGCCGGTCGCCCTGGGAGGGCGCGGCCTCGACCTGATGCAGACGACCACCTGGCTCGTGATCATGGGCGTCGGCAAGTGGTTCGGCTACGCCCTCTTCGGGTTCTTCGCCGACTCCGCGGGGCGACGCCGCGCCTACGTGACCTACCTGCTGGTCGCGGCCGCGCTGGTGCCGCTTTACGGCATGGCCGAGAGCCCGCTGTGGCTGCTGCTGCTCGGCCCGTTCGTGGCTTTCTTCGGCACCGGCTTCTTTTCCGGTTTCAGTGCCGTCGCCTCGGAGCTGTTCCCTACCGAGATCCGCGCCACGGCCATGGGCCTCAGCTACAACATCGGCCGCGGGCTGTCGGCGGCCGCGCCGGCGATCGTCGGCCTGCTGGCGGCCCGCTTCGGCCTCGGCTCGGCCTTCTTCCTGCAGGCCGCGGCCTTCTTCGTGGCCGCGCTGCTGGCGCTCGCCCTGCCCGAGACGAAGGGCCGCAAGCTGGAGTAGCGCGCGCCTGGGCTGCCGCGGGCGCGAGCCTCCGGCGTCCCGCTACTCGAGCACCGTGCTCCAGCCGCGGCGGTTGAGGTCCCAGTAGACGATGCCGCCGGCGACCGCGGCCACCACCAGCAGGCCGAGCCCCAGCGCCGGCTCGCCGAAGATGATCTTGCCGACGCCGAAGAGCGTCATGTAGACGAGCACGCAGCCGGCGGCCCAGTCGAGCAGGTTGTAGAGCGCGTCGTGCTTCGGCACGACGTCCGTCGCCTCGCGCGCGATCGGGCCCCAGAGCGCCGCGCTCGGCCGCACCTTCCGGTAGAAAGCGAGCAGGATCGCCCGCTCCTCTGGCGCCGTCAGGTAGGTCGCCGACAGCCAGGCCACGGTCGAGATCCCGACCGTGATGATCACGAGCCAGGCGAACTCGCTCGGGTCCTCGCTCTTCAGGCCGAAGCCGTACTGCAGGACGAGCGATGCCACGAACGAGGCGGCCATCGCCACGACCTCGCTCCAGGCGTTGATGCGCCACCAGAACCAGCGCAGGATGAAGACGCTGCCGGTGCCCGCCCCCAGCCCGATCAGCAGCTTCCAGGCGCCCGCGATCGAGTCCTGGTAGTAGGTCACGACGCACGAGATCAGCATGATCGCCACGGTCGCGAGCTGCGAGATCCGCACGTAGTGCTTCTCGTCGCGCCCCTTCACAAGGAAGCGCCGGTAGAAGTCGTTGACCAGGTAGGAGGCGCCCCAGTTGAGCTGGGTGCTGACGGTGGACATGTAGGCGGCCGCGAAGGCGGCGACCATCACTCCGCGCAGCGCGGCGGGGAACACGTTCGGGTCCAGCATCATCTTGACGAAGCCGGACTCCTTGTCCGCCAGGTCGGGGTAGAGCACCAGCGAGCAGAGCGCCGTCAGCACCCAGGGCCAGGGCCGCACGGCGTAGTGGGCGACGTTGAACCAGAGCGTCGCCAGCAGCGAGTGTTTCTCGTCCTTGGCGCAGAAGATCCGCTGCGCGATGTAGCCGCCGCCGCCGGGCTCGGCGCCGGGGTACCAGGTCGCCCACCAGTTGACGGCCACGTAGACGAAGAAGGCGATCATGGGCATCCAGGGCGAGCCCAAGTCGGGCACGAAGGCCAGGATCGAGCCGTGACCCCCGCCCGCGGCCGCGCGCGCTGCGTCGAGGGCGGCCAGCTTCTGCTGCAGCGCGTCGAGCCCGCCGACGGCGCGCACGGAGCACACCGCCAGCACGATCACCATCCCCATCTTGAGGACGAACTGGAACAGGTCGGTCACCAGCACGCCCCACAGGCCGGAGAGCGCCGAGACCATCGACGTCAGTAGCATGATCCCGAAGACCGCGGCGAGCGCCTGCAGCTTGTCGATGCCGAAGATCATCATCAGGATCTTCACCATCGCCAGGTTGACCCAGCCCATGATGATGCAGTTGATCGGCAGCCCCAGGTAGAGCGCGCGGAAGCCGCGCAGGAAGGCGGCCGGCCGGCCCGCGTAGCGCAGCTCGGCGAACTCGACGTCGGTCAGGACGCCCGCGCGCCGCCACAACCGCGCGTAGAAGAAGACGGTGAGCATGCCGCTCATCAGCATGCTCCACCACAGCCAGTTGCCCGCGATGCCGTGGGCCGCCACCAGGCCCGTCACCGCGAGCGGCGTGTCCGCGGCGAAGGTGGTGGCGACCATCGAGGTGCCGGCCAGCCACCAGCTCACGTTGCGCCCGCCCACGAAGAACTCCTCGGTGGAGGCGGTGGCGCGCGCGCGGTAGTAGAGGCCGATCGCCACGTTGGCGGCGAAGTAGAGGCCGATCGCGAGCCAGTCGAGCCAGCTGAGCTGCATCTTCGTGGACCTCCGGGGCCGCCGTGCTCGGGCGGACGCTAGCACAACGCTTGAAATCGGCGCGCGGCCGGGCTCTACTCAGGCCCGCGTGGATTTCCTCAGCATCGGCCTCCCCACCCTCCTCGCCGTCCTCGTCTACCTCGTCGGCATCAACCTGCTGGGCGCCTGGCTCGGGCGCGGCCAGAAGGACGCCGGCGACTATTTCCTCGGCAGCCACGCGATGCCCTGGTGGGCCGTGATGGCCTCGATCGTGGCTACCGAGACCTCGGCGCTCACCTTCCTGTCGGTGCCGGGCGACGCCTACCAGAGCGGCTTCGCATTCCTGCAGCTCACCTTCGGCTACCTGATCGGCCGCATCGCGGTCTCGCTGATCCTGCTGCCGGGTTACTTCAGCGGGCGGATCACCACCGCCTACGCCCTGCTCGAGCGGCGCTTCGGGGTCGCCGTACGGCGCTTCGCCTCGCTGATCTTCATGGTCACGCGGGTGATGGCGGCGAGCGTCCGGCTCGCGGTGCCCGCGATCCCGATCGCCCTGATCCTGGGCGTGCCGGTGTGGGTGGCGATCCTGATCCTGGCCGCTGGCACCGCGATCTACACCTACGTCGGCGGGCTGAAGGCGGTGATCTGGATCGACCTGATCCAGGTGATCGTCTACCTCTCGGGCGCGATGATCGCGCTCCACTACCTGTTCGCCGCGATCCCGGGAGGCTTCGGCACGGTGGTGTCGGGCCGGGCGCTCGCGAGCGCGATCGATCTCGGCTTCGACCTGTCGAAGCCCTACACGCTCTGGGCAGGGATCCTGGGCGGCGGCTTCCTGACGATGGCGAGCCACGGCGCCGATCAGCTGATCGTGCAGCGGCTGCTCGCCTGCCGGGGGTTGCGCGACGCGCAGTGGGCGCTCGTGGGCAGCGGCGTCCTGATCGTGCTCCAGTTCGCGGTGTTCCTGACGCTGGGCGTGGCGCTCAACGCCTTCTTCGGGGGCCGCGCGATCGACCCGACGGGCGCCGTCGCCGACGCCTTCCGCTCGAGCGACGCGATCTTCCCTTCCTTCATCGTGCAGCACCTGCCGCCGCTCGCCTCGGCGTACCTGGTGGCCGGCATCTTCTCCGCGGCGATGTGCTCGGAGTCGTCCGCGCTCAACTCGCTGGCCTCCGCGCTCGCGCACGACATCGTCGCCCCGGTCTTCGGCGAGCAGGTGATCGAGGGCCGGCGCGGCCTGTGGCTCGGGCGCACGCTGACCCTCGTCTGGACGCTGGTCCTGGCCGGGCTCTCGATCGCCTTCTCGTACATGAGCCAGGGCGAGCCCGCCGTGCAGGTGGCGCTCGGCCTCGCCAGCGTCACCGCCGGCGGGCTGCTGGGCGCCTTCCTGCTGGGCCTGCTCGTGAAGCGCGCGCGGCAGGCGGACGTGCTGCTCGGCATCGGCATCTCGGCGCTCGCGATGTTCTCCCTGTGGCTCGGCTCGAAGGGCTTCCTCCCCTTCGAGGCGGCCAAGGGCATCGCCTGGCCGTGGTATTCGCTGATCGGGTCCGCGATCGCGGTCGGCGTGGGCGCGCTGTCGTCGGCGCTCCGCAACGGCGGGCGACGGCAGGCCGTCTAGCTGCGGCTAGCCGCGGGCGGCTCGGCGGGCGCAACGCCCGCTGTCACTCGCCTACGCTCGCTCGCGTCGCGCGCCGCGGACCTCGTCCATCAGGGCGAGCAGGTTGCCGTCGGGGTCGCGGAAGAACGCCATCCAGAGATCGTGGTCGGGGAGCCTCGCGATCAGGTGCGGCTTCGCCTCGAAGGCGACGCCGCGCGCCTCGAGCGCCGCGGCGGCCGCCTGCAGATCGGCCACCTTGTAGTAGATCACCGACGCGTTGCCGGCTCTGTCGCGAGCCGGAGCGTCGAGCATCAGCCGGACGCCGGCACAGTCGAAGAAGCCGAGCCCGGGGGGTGCCTGGAACAGGAAGCGCATGCCCAGCACGTCGCGGTAGAACGCGACTGCCCGCTCGATGTCGGCGACCGGTACAGCGATCTGCCCGATCGCCGCGAGGCCGAAACCACCAGCCGTGGAGCCACTCATGCCCGCCTCCTGCATCCGCCGCCCGGGGATCCCACAGCATAGTGGGCTCCGCAGCCCGGAGTCGACCGCGCGCGGCGGCCCCCCCGGGCCGCTCGCGTTTGACGCGCTGCGCGAATCCCCGCAAGATACCCGCCACTTCTCGCAGGAGGCCGCTTTGGACCTCGCCGCCACGATCACCGCGATGCGCACGGGCTTCAGCCGGACGTTCTGGATCGCGAACGTCATCGAGCTCTTCGAACGCTTCGCCTACTACGGGAGCAAGGCGATCCTGGCGGTGTACGTGGCCGAGCAGGTGGGCCTCGGCCCCGAGCAGGCGGGCTGGCTGGTCGGCAGCTTCTTCAACACGCTGCTCTACTTCCTGCCGATCCTGGCCGGCACGGTGGTCGACCGCTACGGCTTCAAACGCAGCCTGATGGCCTGCTTCGCGATCTTCTCGCTGGGCTACTTCATGATCGGCTTCGCCGGCCTGCCGGCCGGCCAGGGCGTCGTGCAGGCGATCGGCCCGCGCGCCTACATGGTGCTGGCGCTGCTGGTGACCGCGATCGGCGGCTCCCTGATCAAGCCCTCGATCGTCGGCACGGTCGCGCGCACGACCGACGAGAAGACCAAGTCGCTCGGCTACTCGATCTACTACACGCTGGTGAACATCGGCGGCGCCGTCGGCCCGATCTTGGCGCTGCAGGTGCGCGAGAACCTGGGCATCTCCTACGTGCTGGTGATGTCCTCGCTGGTGAGCTTCCTGTTGTTCAGCTCCACCGTGATCTTCTTCAGCGAGCCGCCGCGGCCCAAGGACGCCGCCCCGGCCAAGTCGATGGCGGGGGTCGTCGGCGACATGTTCACGGTGTTCCTGAACCTGCGCTTCATGGCCTTCCTGGTGATCTTCTCGGGCTTCTGGGCGATGTTCTGGCAGATCTTCTACTCGCTGCCGTTCTACGTGCGCGACGTGCTGCGCTACCCGCGCTTCGAGATCATCGAGACGGTCGACGCCTGGACCATCATCGTGGTGACCGTGCCGGCGGCCGCGCTCGCCAACAAGCTGCGGCCGATCCGGGCGATGACGCTGGGCTTCGCGCTGGCGACCGCCTGTTGGTTCGTGATGGGCGCGATGCCCACGCTGTTCGCGACGGTGGCGGCGATCGCGCTGTTCGCGGTCGGCGAGGCGATCCAGGCTCCGCGCTACTACGAGTACGTCGCCGACCTGGCGCCCAAGGAGCAGATGGGCACGTACATGGGCTTCGCGTTCCTGCCGGTCGCGATCGGCACTTTCGTGGCCGGCGCCATCGCGGGACGCCTGGTCACCCACTTCATAGGCACCACGGTCGACGGCACGCTCGTTCCCGGCCCTGGCGCCGCGGCGCCGCAGCAGATGTGGTTCGTGGTCGGCGCCATCGGCGTCGTCTCGACGCTGCTGATGATCGCCTACGACAAGCTGGTCGCTCCGCAGAAGCGGGCCCAGGCCCCCAGCTAGCCTCCGGGCCGGCCAGTCGGGCGCTTCAGCGCCGCGATCGGCTCCCCCGCTTCGGAGCAGGCGACGAGCTGCGCGAGGCGGCGCTCGCGCGTCTCGGGGCGCTTCGCGCTCATGACCCAGAAGGCGCAGGTTCGCTGGTACCAGGGCGGCTGCGTGCGGAAGAAGTGCCAGGCGCGCGCCTGCGCCCGGAACCGCTTGGCGAGGGCGGGAGCGAGGCGGCGCGGCCGGTTCTCGTAGGAGTAGCTCGGCTCGACGCGGGCCTCGAACGCCCGCAGCCCCGACGGTCGCACGCGGCCCTCGGCCCGCAGCTCCTCGAAGCGCCTGACGTTGACCGCGCTCCATGCGCTCTTCGGCTTGCGAGGTGTGAAGCGCACGCTGAAGCTCTCCGCGTCCACGGCGCGCCGCACGCCGTCGATCCAGCCCACGCACAGCGCCTCGTCGAGGGCCTGCCGGTAGGTGACGCCGCGGCGGCTCGCCTGGACCTTGCGGCAGCTGACCAGCAGCTCCCTCTCGCCGGGGTGTCCCTGCAGCCAGCGACGGAACTCGGCGGGGGTCGCGAACGCCCTGGCCACTGGCCCCGTCACCGCGTCAGCTCCCTGCCGCTCCACGAGCGGGAAGGCGCAGGCTCGCCCTGTTCTCCTTGATCCAGGCGAAGAGCCGGTCGGCTATCGGCTCTTCGTTGGAATAGAACTGCGCGTCGCAGCTCTCGAGCGCGTCGTGAAGGTCGCCACTCTCGCCGACGATGGCCGCCGACGCCCTGGACTCGGCCTTCTCGGGCGTCAGCTCGCCCACGACGCCGAGCGCCGCGATCGCCGCCTGCGTGATGCCCGCCACCCTGGGGCAGCCGATCGCGTGCAGGGCGGCGACGATGACGTCCACGAACTCGTTCGAGGAGTTGACGAAGAACTGGCTGTAGCCGCCGTTGTTGACCTCCCGCTCGAGCGCCTCCACGGCGAGCACGAAGCGCTCCTGCGTCGAGAGCGGGCCGGTCTTCTGCTGGATCGCCTGCTCGAACGCCAGCACCAGCGAGTCGATCCGGTACCTGGCCTCGAGCGCCAGCAGCTCGTCGGTCGTCTGGCCGGTGTAGGCCTCGAACCACGCGTCACTCGGCATCGCCGAACCTCGCCTTGCTCGGGGCCGGTCAGGGCGTCGGCTTGCGCGTCTGCGGCTCCGTCTCGCCCCGGTGGCAGGTGTAGCAGGTGACCTTCGGGGCGCCGGGCGCCGCCGGCTCCCCGACGCCCTTCAGCAGCTCGCCGTTGATGGCGAACACCATGCGGAGCATCACCCGCGCCGTGCGCTTGTCGTCCCGCTCGTCGCTCGCGAAGTCGTACTTGGTCAGATCGTCGGCATCGTCGCCCTTGTAGACGTGACAGTTCTGGCAGCGCACGCCGAGCGCCTGCGTGAAGCCCTTCATCATTCCGACGACGTCGCGTCCGCTGGTGTCCTTGGGCAGGACCTGGAGGTTGGTCGGATCCGGTGGCGACCACTGCGCGCTGGCGGTCGGCGCGCACCCGACAGCCAGCACCACGATTCCCGCCAGCCGAAGCGCCGCCCGGCTCGTCACGTCCCTCATGCTCTCCCTCCTCCAGGCCGACGCAACTCCGGCCTGACCACTGGGAATGAGCCAAGCATAGCGGGTTCATCGTTCCTTGCCGTTCACGTCCTCATGGCCAACCGTCCTGGAGAGCCTAGTAGACGCCGCGGTTCTGGACCTTTTCCTTGGTGGCCAGGCTGAAGCGCGGATCGACCGCCTCACCGCTCTGGACGTGGGCGGCCACGTACTCGCCGAGGGCCGGGCCGTGCTTGAACCCGTGGCCTGAGCCACCGCCGACGAGCCAGACGTTCTCGAGGTCGGGATGGCGGTCGATCAGGAAGTCGCCGTTCGAGCTGTTCTCGTACTGGCAGACCTCGCTCGAGACGAGCGGCGCGTCGGCGAGGCCTGGGAAGCGCCGCGCCACGAACTCGCGGACGGAAGCGAGCGTCGCCGGCGTGAGCTGGCGCTCGGCCGTGTCGGGATCGATCGCCGGCCCGTGCCGGTCGGGCGCGACCTTGAAGCCCCGCGTCTCGATGTCCGGCAGGCCGTAGATCTCCTCGCTGAAGTCGATCCAGACCGGCAGCCGCGGCGGCGCGAAGCGCGAGTCGCCGGCAGCCGGCCCGAAATAGAACACCTCCTGGCGCGTCGGGAAGATCCGCGGACCGAGCAGCTCTGGGAACGCCTTGCCGAGCCAGGGCCCCAGCGCGAAGACGAAGGCGCCCGCGCGGACGCGAGACCCGTCGGCGAGCGTGATCTCGCTCGGGCGACCCCGGCCGGCGGGCGGCGTCGCCCGTCCGATCAGCAGCTCGCCCCCGTCGCGCCGCAGCTCGCCGACGACGGCTTGCACCGAGCGCCGCGCCATCAGCACGCCGCTCTTGGGCTCGAAGGTCGCCCAGGAGATCGGCCCGAACGCGATCTGCGGCCAGCGCCGCTCCAGCTCCGCGCGGTCGAGCTTCTCGTGCGGAATGCCGACACGGCCCAGTGTCGCGAGCGTCAGCAGCGTCAGCGGGTCCTGGTCGCGCGCCATCCACAGCATGCCTGTCTCGTGGAAGAACGGCGCGCCGCCCGCGCGCGCCGACAGCGCCTTCCACTGCTCGAGCGAGCGCCACGACCAGCGCGTGTAGATCTCCTTGTCGCCGTAGCCCATCCGGGTCACGCGCGTCTCGCCGCCGGAGCTTCCGCGCGACGATGCCGGTCCGTAGGCGTCCACCAGCACGACCGAGCGGCCGGCCTTGCGCAGGTGCCAGGCGGTCCAGCTTCCGAAGACGCCGGCGCCGATCACCGCGACGTCGTACCTGCGCGCGCCCGCCTGCACCGCCGGCGCCTGCGCTTCGCTCGCTGCGCCGCTCTCCGCCGCCGCCAGCTTCGCCGTGGCCGCCGCCCCCATCGCTCCTCCCGTGGCGCCCAGAAAACGCCGCCGGCTCGCCTTCATCGGGCCTGCTCCTGCTTCACGAACCAGTCGACGTGCTGCTCGAGCGTGCGCATCGGCAGGGCGCCGCTGCCGAGCACCGCGTCGTGGAAGCGCCGCACGTCGAAGCGCGGCCCGAGCGCCGCCCGCGCCTTCTCGCGCAGCCGCCGGAGCTCGAGCGAGCCCATCCGGTAGGCCAGCGACTGGCCCGGGATGTCGGTGGAGTAGCGCAGCGACTCCGTGTGGATCTGGGTGTCCGTCTCCATCAGGTGCTCGCGCATGAAGGCGACCGCCTTCTCGCGCGGCCAGCCGAGCGCGTTCATGCCGGTGTCCACCACCAGCCGGGTCGAGATGAAGATGTCCATGGCGAGGCGCCCGTAGCGGTCGTACGGGTCCTCGTACATGCCCATCTCGCCGGCGAGGTCCGACGCGTACTCGCCCCAGCCCTCGCTGTAGGCCGTGAAGAAAGTCTCGCGCCGGAACGCGGGCAGGCCCTGGTTCTCGATCGCGAGCAGCAATTGGAAATGGTGCCCCGGCACCAGCTCGTGGAAGATCAGCCCGCCGGCGTTCAGCAGCGAGCGGTCCTCCAGCTTCGACCCGTTGTAGCGGTAGTAGCCGCCCGGGTCGCTCGCCGTCGGCAGCTGGTAGTAGCCGAAGGTCGCCGCTCCCTCGAGCTCCGGCTCGAGCCGCTTCACGCCGTACGGCGCTCTCGGCTTGCGCAGGAAGAACGCGTCCACCTTCGGCTCGATGCGCGCGACGTGCGCCATCAGCCGCGCGCCGATCTCGTCGGCCGTCTTCGGGAAGAAGCGCGGGTCCGTGCGCAGCTTCTCCCGGAACTCGGCCTTCGTGCCGGTGAAACCGACGCGGGCACGCAGCGAGGCCATCTCGGCCTCGATCGCGGCGACGCGCTCCTGGCCGATGCGGTGGACCTGCTCGGGGGTGACGTCCTGCGAGGTGTGGTAGCGGACGAGCCAGCGGTAGTAGTCGGCTCCGCCGGGGTACTGCCCCAGCCCGACCGCGTCCGGCGCCGCCTTGCGGTACTCGCCGTCGAGCCAGCTCGCGAGCGCCGTGAGCCCCGGATTGACCTGGGTCTCGAGCCGCCTGCCGACCTCGGAGCGGAAGGCCTCCGCCTCTGCGGGCGCGACGCCCGCCAGGCGGCCGGACTTCACACCGAGGGGGCTCGTGTCGACGCCGCCCGCGATCGCGCGCAGCGTCGGAACCACCAGATCCAGCTCCTGCTTCGGGATTCGGATGCCCCGCGCCGCCTGGCCCTCGAGGATCTCGCGCATCTGGCCGATCAGCCGCGCGTAGTGCCCGAGCAGCGTCAGGAAGCGCGCGCGCCCGACGGCGTCCGTCACCGCCTGCGCCGCGAAGACGCCGTGGACGCTGCGGAACGGCGACGCGTAGGGCGTCACCGGGAAGCGCAGCCAGTGGAAACGCGGGGCGTCGGCCTCGGCCTCGAGCAGGAAGCGCAGCACGTCGAGCGAGAGCGCGTCCTCGTGCGCGAGCTCATCCGCCTTCGCGGCAGCCAGCCGCGCGAGCCAGGCGCGCGCCTCCGCGGCGTCCTGCTCCTCCTTCGCGAGCGAGAGGTCGGGCAGCGACTCGATCGGCAGGCCGAGCGACAGCCGCAGCTGCGGGCTGTCGCGCTTCAGCCGCTCGTAGTAGGCGTCGCCCGCCTCGCGCACGAGGCGCGCAAAGGCGTTCGGTTCGTCGGCGCGCCCGAGCGGCGGTGCGCCGAGGCTCCAGCCCAGGACCGCCAGCAGCGTCGCGACCGCGAGTTGTCGGAGCATCGGCTCGGGCCCCCTGGAAGCGTGAGACCGGATCATAGACCGAGCCTGCGCCGTTCCGCCTGCGCAGCCTGCTTCCGTCCAGGGAGAGATCGCGAAGCCGGCCGCGGAACGGCATACAGTGGGGCCGGCACTTGGAGAGCCCCATGACAACCCCGGTCCGCACGGACGTCAGCCTGCTGGGCGAGCAGGACCTGCACTTCTTCGCGGAGGGCACGCACGCGCGCGCCTGGCGCGTCTTCGGCTCCCATGCGGGCCGGGCGGCCGGCGTCGACGGCACCCACTTCGCCGTCTGGGCGCCCAACGCGCGCAGCGTCGCGGTGATGGGCGACTGGAACGGCTGGAACCCGGACGCGCAGCCGCTGGCGGAGCGGGGCGCCTCCGGCGTCTTCGAGGGATTCCTGCCGGGCGTGCGCCGCGGAGCGCTCTACAAGTACCGCGTGGTCTCCCGGATCGACGACTACAGCGTCGACAAGTCGGATCCGTTCGGCGTCTTCCAGGAGCAGCCCCCCGGCTTCGCCTCGGTCGTCTGGGACCTCGGCTACGAGTGGGGCGACGAAGCCTGGATGCAGGGCAGGGCGCATCGGCAAGCGCTCACCGCGCCGATCTCGACCTACGAGGTCCACCTCGGCTCCTGGCGCCGCGTGCCGGAGGATGGCGACCGGCCGCTCAGCTACCTCGAGCTGGCGGAGCAGCTTCCCGAGTACGTCGAGCGCATGGGCTTCACCCACGTGGAGCTGCTGCCCGTGATGGAGCACCCGTTCTACGGCTCCTGGGGCTACCAGGCCACGGGCTACTTCGCGCCCACCAGCCGCTACGGCACGCCGCAGGACCTCATGCGCCTGGTGGATCGCCTGCACCAGCGCGGCATCGGCGTGATCCTCGACTGGGTGCCGTCGCACTTCCCGTCCGACGAGCACGCGCTCGGCTACTTCGACGGCACCCACCTCTACGAGCACGCCGACCCGCGCCAGGGCCAGCATCCCGACTGGGGCTCGGCGATCTTCAACTACGGCCGCCACGAGGTGCGCAGCTTCCTGTTGTCGAGCGCGCTCTACTGGCTCGACGTCTTCCACGCCGACGCGCTGCGCGTGGACGCGGTCGCCTCGATGCTCTACCTCGACTACTCGCGCAAGCCCGGCGAGTGGGTGCCGAACCCGCACGGCGGGCGCGAGAACCTGGAGGCGATCTCGATCCTGCGCGAGACGAACACCGCCGTCTACCGCGAGCACCCCGACGTCCAGACGATCGCCGAGGAGTCCACCTCCTGGCCGATGGTCTCGCGTCCGCTGTACGTGGGCGGCCTCGGCTTCGGGCTCAAGTGGGACATGGGCTTCATGCACGACACCCTGGGCTACCTGGCGCTCGATCCGATCTACCGCAAGCACCACCACGCCGAGCTGACCTTCCGCATGATGTACGCCTACACCGAGAACTTCGTGATGGCGCTCTCCCACGACGAGGTCGTCCACGGCAAGGGCTCGCTGTACGGCCGGCTCTTCGGCGACCACTGGCAGAAGCTCGCCAGCCTGCGCCTGCTCTACTCGTACATGTACGCGCTGCCGGGCAAGAAGCTGCTGTTCATGGGAGCGGAGATCGGCCAGCAGCGCGAGTGGAACCACGACGCGAGCCTCGACTGGCACCTGCTCCGCGAGGATCCGCTCCACGCGGGCGTGCAGCGCTTCCTGGCCGACCTCAACCGCTTCTATCGCGAGGAAGCCGCGCTCTCGGAGCTCGACTGCGACCCTCACGGCTTCCGCTGGATCGACTGCCACGACCCCGAGCACAGCGTCCTCACGCTGCTGCGCAGCGCGGGCCCGGGCCGGCCCGACGTGGCCGTCGCGCTCAACTTCACGCCCGTGCCGCGCAGCCACTACCGCGTCGGCGTGCCGACGCCCGGCTTCTGGCGGGAGGCGCTCAACTCCGACGCGACGGACTACGGCGGCGCGGGCTGGGGCAACCTGGGCGGCGTCGGGACGCAGCCGCACCCCGCGCACGGCCAGGCCCAGTGCCTGAGCCTGACGCTGCCGCCGCTCGGCGCGGTGTTCCTGGTCTCGCCTCGGTGAAGGTCCGCCCCGGCAGCCCCTCGCCGCTCGGAGCGACCTGGGACGGGCTCGGCGTCAACTTCGCGCTCTTCTCCGAGCATGCCACCCGGGTCGAGCTGTGCCTGTTCGACTCGGCCGAGTCGCGGCGCGAGTCGCAGCGCGTCACGCTGCCCGAGCACACCGACCTCGTCTGGCACGGCTACCTGCCGGGCCTGCGCCCCGGCCAGCTCTACGGCTACCGCGTCCATGGTCCTTACCAGCCCGCCGCCGGCCACCGCTTCAACCCGCACAAGCTGCTGCTCGACCCGTACGCGCGCGCGATCGCCCGGGCTCCGCACGCCGCCGACGAGCGCATGTTCGGCTACCGCCTGGGCGACCCCGAGGCGGATCTCTCGCTCGACGAGCGGGACAACGCCGAGATCGCTCCGCTCGCCGCGGTGATCGACCCGGCTTTCACCTGGGGCTCCGACCGGCCGCCGCGAACGCCCTGGCACGAGACGGTGATCTACGAGCTGCACGTGAAGGGCTTCACCGCGCGCCATCCCGAGCTCGCCGGGCACGCCCTCGGCGCGCCGAACGGCCGCGGCAGCTTCGCGGCGCTCGCCTCCGAGCCGGCGCTCGCCCACCTGCGCTCGCTGGGGGTCACCGCCGTCGAGCTGATGCCGGTCCACCACAAGAGCGACGAGCGCGCGCTCGTCGAGCGGGGCCTCGTCAACTACTGGGGCTACAACACGCTCGCCTACTTCGCCCCCGACGCGCGCTTCGCCAGGGGCGCCGACCCGGCCGGGGCCGTGCGCGAGTTCAAGATGATGGTGCGCGCGCTGCACGCGGCCGGGCTCGAGGTGATCGTCGACGTCGTCTACAACCACACCGCCGAGGGCAGCCAGCTCGGCCCCACGCTGTCGATGCGCGGCATCGACAACACCGCGTACTACCGGCTGGCGCCGGGCGACCCTCGCAGCTACCTCGACTTCACCGGCTGCGGCAACACCCTGAACCTGCGCCACCCGCGGGTGCTGCAGCTGATCATGGACTCGCTGCGCTACTGGGTGCTGGAGATGCACGTCGACGGCTTCCGCTTCGACCTGGCGAGCGCCCTGGCGCGCGAGCTGTACGAGGTCGACAAGCTGGGCGCCTTCTTCGACGTGATCCACCAGGACCCCGTGATCTCGCAGGTCAAGCTGATCGCCGAGCCCTGGGATCTGGGAGCCGGCGGCTACCAGGTCGGCAACTTCCCGGTGCTGTGGACGGAGTGGAACGGCAAGTACCGCGACGCGGTGCGCCGCTTCTGGCGCGGCGACGGCGGGCAGGTCTCCGAGCTGGCTACCCGCCTGGCGGGATCCTCCGACCTGTACGGCCACAGCGGGCGGCGGCCGTACGCCAGCATCAACTTCGTCACGGCCCACGACGGCTTCACGCTGCGCGACCTGGTGAGCTACGAGGCCAAGCGCAACCTGGCGAACGGCGAGCGGAACGCCGACGGCGAGAACGACAACCTGAGCTGGAACTGCGGCGTCGAGGGACCGAGCGACGACCCCGCGGTGCGGGCGCTGCGCTGGCGCCAGATGCGCAACTGCATGGCCACGCTGCTGCTGTCCCAGGGCGTGCCGATGATGCGCGCGGGCGACGAGCTCGGCCACAGCCAGGGCGGCAACAACAACGCCTACTGCCAGGACAACGAGACGAGCTGGCTCGACTGGCAGCTCGACGACGAGCGGCGCGGTTTCCTCGAGTTCGTGCGCCGACTGCTGGCGCTGCGCCGGGCCGAGCCGGTGCTGAGGCGGCGGCGCTTCTTCCAGGGCCGGCCGCTGCGAGGCGGCGACGTCAAGGACATCCTGTGGCTCTCGCCGCAGGGGCGGGAGATGACGGACGCCGACTGGAACCAGGGCCACGCGCGCAGCCTGGCCGTGCTGCTGGCGGGCGACGCGGTGGACGAGATCGACGAGAGCGGCGAGCGCGTGGCGGGCGAGACGCTGCTGCTGCTGTTCAACGCCGCCGAGGCGTCCGTCGCCTTCCGCCTGCCGCCGACCGAGGAAGGCCGGCGCTGGCAGCGCGTGCTCGACACGGCGGATCCGGAGGACGCCCAGCCGTTCGCCGGCCGCGGCCGCTACGAGACGGCCAGCCGCTCGATGGCGGTGCTCCGGCTCGGCAGCCTGCGGCGGCGCGCCGAGGCCAGGCGACCCACGGAGCCCGCGGGGTGAAGCCGGCCTGGGCCCCGCGCCTGGGCGCCGTCCCCGAGCCCGAGGGCGTGCGCTTCCGGGTCTTCGCGCCGGACCCGCGGCGGATCGAGCTGCTGCTCGAGGCTCCGGGCGGCGAGACGGTCCACCCGCTCGCGCGCGAGCCCGACGGCTGCTTCGCCGGTTTCGTGCCGGGCCTGCGCCCCGGGGCCCTGTACCGCTATCGTCTCGACGGCGAGGGGCCGTTCGCCGACCCCGCGTCCCGCTTCCAGCCGCGGGGCGTGCACGGGCCGTCGCAGGTCGTCGATCCTCGCTTCGCCTGGAGCGATGCGGGGTGGACGGGGCTGCGGCCCGCCGACCTCGTGATCTACGAGCTGCACATAGGCGCCTTCACGACGGAAGGCAGCTTCGCCGCCGCGCGCGAAAGGCTGCCCTGGCTTCGCGATCTGGGCGTGACGGCCCTCGAGCTGATGCCCCTGGCGGACTTCCCGGGCGAGCGCAACTGGGGCTACGACGGTGTCGCGCTGTTTGCGCCCGCTCGCTGCTACGGCCGGCCCGAGGAGCTGCGGGCGCTCGTCGACGCGGCCCACGCCGCCGGCCTGGGCGTGCTGCTCGACGTCGTCTACAACCACCTCGGACCCGACGGCGCCCCCCACGCCCGCTTCTGCCGGCGCTTCGCCGAGAAGCGGCGGCGCACGCCGTGGGGCGACGCCATCGGCCTCGACGGCCCCGACGCGGCCGGCGTGCGGGAGCTGCTGATCGAGAACGCGCTGCATTGGCTGCACGAGTACCACCTGGACGGCCTGCGCCTCGACGCCACGCATCACTACGCGGACGAACCCGGCGAGCCGTTTCTCGCGCGGCTTTCACGTGCCTGCCGCGAACGGGCGCGGCCGGACGTTCGCCCGCTGCTGATCGCCGAGGACGAGCGCAACCTGCGGCGCGTGCTCGAGCCCCTGGAGAGCGGCGGCTTCGGCATCGACGCGGTCTGGGCCGACGACCTGCACTACTCGCTGCGCCGCGCGGCGACGGGCTCGAGCCACGGGCACTGCCGGGACTTCACGGGGGAAAGCGACGAGATCGCTCGCGCGCTGCGCCAGGGCTGGCTCTACGAGGGCCAGGCGTCCGCCTACTACGGCCGCCCGCGCGGCAGCCAGGCGAACGGCCTGCCGTTCTCGAGGTTCGTGGTCTGCTTGCAGAACCACGACCAGGTCGGCAACCGGCCCCAGGGCGAGCGGCTGCACCATCGGCTCGCGCCCGAGCTCTGGCGCGCGCTCAGCGCGCTCGTGCTGCTGGCGCCGGAGACGCCACTGCTGTTCATGGGCGAGGAGTGGTCGGCGTCGGCGCCCTTCCTCTACTTCACCGACCACGAGGACGGCCTCGGCCTCCGTGTGAGCCAGGGCCGCGAGCGCGACCTGCGGCGCTCGGGTGCCCTGCGCGAGGCGGCGGATCGGCCGCTGCCGGACCCGCAGTCCGAAGAGACGTTCCGTAAGAGCGTGCTCGACTGGCAGGAGGCGGTGCGCGAGCCGCATGCGTCGCAGGCGCGTCTGGTGCGATCGCTGCTCGCGCTGCGGCGCGAGCATCCGCTGCTGTCCGAGCGCGCGCGCGAGGACTTCGGCGCGCAGGCCGCCGGCCCGGACGGCCTCGCGCTCTGGTACGCACGCGCGGGCAAAGGCGCTTTCGTCGTGCTCGTGCGCCTGCGGGGCGCGGGCTCCGTCGAAGCCCCGGCCGGCGTGCTCCCGGCCGACGCGCCGCTGCACGTGGCGCTGACGACGGAGGACGCGGCCTTCGCCGGGGATCCGCTGCCGATCGAGGCCGAGCCGGCGCCGCGGCCCCGAGCCGCGTTCGCCCGCGCGGGCGCCGTGGTGCTCGTGGGACGGCCGTTGCGCGCGCGCTGAGCGACGCGCTCGAAGCCGCCTAAGCGCTCCCGCCTGGCCTGGCGTTTGCACTTTTTGAGGCGGCTGAAGCTCCCCGTCTGGGGAGATCGAGGGCTGATGGCCTCGGAGGCGTCCCGCCCGTCTGAGTCCCGAGGACCGAACTCGTTGCCCCACAGGCAAGTCCGGTTCGCCGCCAGCCTATTCCCCGTCCCATCTCCAGCGGTTCCGGACCCGCGCCGCTTGCGCACCGGAGCCCGGCGGAGGCCCTGAAGATGCAATCCTTGCGGATGAAGACGGACTCGCTGCCGGCCTTCGTCGAGAGCCTGAAGGCCTGGGGCACCGTGTGGGCGCCCGTCGAGAAGGCCCCCGGGGTCTACGGCCTCGACGCTCTCGGCGACGTCACGAAAGCGCGTCCCGAGGCGCTGCGTACGATCGTGCCCTTCAAGAAGCTGCTGATGAAGCCGCGCTTCGTGATGGTCGAGCGGGACGGGCACGGCCCGCCGCGCGAGTCGCACGACAACGATCGCGGCCCGACGGTGTTCTTCGGCGCGCATGCCTGCGACGTGCACGCGCTGAAGATCCTCGACATGCTCTACCTGTCGGACTACGCGGACAGCTACTACAAGCGCAACCGCGAGCAGCTCACCGTGGTCGGCTACGGCTGCTGGCCGGACGACAAGTGCTTCTGCGAGTCGCTGGGAACCTCGCACGTCGACGAGGTGTTCGACCTGTTCCTGAACCCGCTCGAGGGCCGCTTCTTCGTCACCGTGCGCAGCGCGCGCGGGGACGACATCGTGCGCGCCAACCCGGACCTGTTCCAGCCCGTCACGCGCCAGGACACGCGCGACTACCTCGAGCGCGTCGAGCAGCGGCGCGCCGCCTTCACGCTGGCGCTCAACGTCTCGGACCTGCCCTACATCCTGGAGCTGAAGAAGGACGATCCGGTCTGGGACGAGCTCGGCAAGAAGTGCCTCTGCTGCGGTTCCTGCTCGATGGTCTGCCCGACCTGCGCCTGCTTCAACGTGCTCGACGAGCTGCCCGTCGAGGGCAAGGCGCAGCGCCTGCGCTGCTGGGACGCCTGCCTGTTCCGCGATTACGCGCTCGTCGCGGGCGGGCACAACTTCCGCAGCGATCGCGCCGACCGCGTGCGCAACCGCTACTACCACAAGCAGGAGGCCTTCGTGCGCGAGTTCGGCCAGCCGTCCTGCGTCGGCTGCGGCCGCTGCATCGAGAACTGCCCGACCGGCATCAACGTCGTCGAGGTCTTCCAGCACGTGCGAGGTGAGCGATGCTGATCTCCGGCCGTATCGCCGAGGGCGCCCCCGTGCGCAGCGGACCGCGCGCGCTGCCCACCGGCCAGAACGCCTACCTCGAAGCGCCCGCGCGCATCATGCGCTACAGCAACCTGGTGCCCGACGTGCGCCTGTACGACGTCCGCTTCGTCGAGCCCGCGCTGGCCGAGGCCTTCGACTTCCGCCCGGGCCAGTTCGTGATGCTGTCGATCCTGGGCGTCGGCGAGGCGCCGTTCTCGCTGCCCTCGGCGCCGACGCGGCGCGGCATCTTCCAGCTGGGGATCCGCCGCACCGGCTCGCTGACCGACTACCTGTTCGACCACGTGCGCGAGGGCGACGTCGTCGGCATCCGCGGCCCGCTCGGCAACGGCTTCCCGGTCGACCGGCTGCGCGGCGCGGACCTGCTGCTGGTGGCGGGCGGCCTCGGCATGGTGCCGCTGCGCGGCCTGTTGCAGTACGTGATCGACCTGCGCCACGAGTTCGGCAACGTCACGCTGCTGTACGGTTCGCGCTCGCCCGACCAGATCCTTTTCGTCCAGGAGCTGGCCTCGCTCGCGCGGCGCGGCGACGCCGACGTGCGGCTGTCGGTCGACCGCGACAACGGGATGCCCTGGACCGGCAAGGTCGGCGTCGTGACCGAGCTGCTCGACGACGTGCGGCTGGACGTCGCCAGGACCTACGCCGTCGCCTGCGGCCCGCCCATCTTCTACAAGTTCATGCTGGAGCGCCTGGTCAAGATGGGGCTCGCCAAGGACCGCATCTACCTGAGCCTCGAGCGCCGCATGGAGTGCGGCGTCGGCAAGTGCGGCCATTGCGCGATCGGCTACACCTTCACCTGCCTGCACGGTCCGGTCTTCAGCTACTGGGACGCGCTCAACCTGCCCGAGCTGATCTACACGTAGGAGGCCAGCATGCACGACGGCAAGCCCCGTGTCGGCATCTTCGGGCTCACCGGCTGCGCCGGCGACCAGCTCGCGATCCTCAACTGCGAGGACGAGCTGCTGCGGCTCACGCAGCGGCTCGACATCGTCGACTGGGTGATGGCGAAATCCGACAACGACCACACCTCGCGCCTCGAGATCGCCTTCGTGGAGGGTGTCGTCGCCACCCAGCGCGACCTCGACACCCTGAAGGAGGTCCGCGCCCGCTCGCGCGTGCTGGTGGCGATCGGCACCTGCGCCGTCTGGGGCGGGCTGCCGGCGATGCGCAACGAGCTGCCACGCGAGGTGCTGGCGCGCGAGGTCTACGGCAAGGGCGCCGCCTACCAGGACACCGTCGAGGCGCGGCCGGCTTCGCAGTTCGTGCCCTTCGAGGTGCTGCTGCCGGGCTGCCCGATCGAGCGGCACGAGTTCCTGAAGGTGGTGAACGCGCTGCTGCTCGGCACCAGGGCGGAGCTGCCGCGGGTGCCGGTCTGCTGGGAGTGCAAGGTCGGCGAGAACCTCTGCCGCGTGGTCCATTTCGACGAGGTCTGCTGCGGCGCGATGACGCGCGCGGGCTGCGCCGCGCGCTGCCCCTCGCACGGGGTGGCCTGCGCCGGGTGCCGCGGGCCCGTCGAGGAGCCGAACTACGACGCCAACATCACCATGTTCAAGGGCCGCGGCATCTCGTGGCTGGACATCGCGCGCCGCATGAACAGCTTCTCGGCCCCGGCCTGGATGAAGCAGGGGCTCGAGCAGGAGGTGCGCAGTGACGTCACCCGGTAGGACGGTCGCCATCTCCCACCTCGGGCGCGTCGAGGGCCACGGGGGCATCCACGTGCGCATCGTGGGCGACGTCGTCCACGAGGTGAACATGGACATCTTCGAGGGCAGCCGCTACTACGAGGCGCTGCTCAAGGGGAAGCACTTCCTGGAGATCCAGGGCATCATCACGCGCGTGTGCGCGATCTGCTCGGCCAGCCACACCGTGGCCGCGCTGACCGCGATCGAGAAGGCGCTGGGGGTCGAGCAGTCCGCGCGCGTCCACCAGCTGCGGGGCCTGCTGGTGATGGGCGCCACCATCGAGTCGCACGCGCTGCACGTGTTCGCGCTGGCGCTGCCCGACTTCCTCGGCTTCGATTCGGTGATCTCGATGTCGGCGAAATACCCGGCCGAGGTCGCCTTCGCGCTCCGGCTGAAGCAGCTCGGCAACCGCATCCAGGAGCTGGTCGGCGGCCGGGCGATCCATCCGATCAACACCCTCGTCGGCGGCTTCGGCAGGCTCCCCTCGCCCGCCGCGCTGCGCACGATCCGGGACGAGCTGCGCGACGTGCTCGACCCGCTGACGGGCGCGGTCGAGCTGGTGGCCGGCATCCCCGTACCGGACTGGCCGGCACAGGAGGCCGTCTACGTGGCGCTGCGGCCCTACGAGGACGCCTACCGCTTCCGCGGCGAGATGCTGTGCACCTCCCGCGGCGAGGAGTATCCCGTCGAGCGCTACAAGGACCTGGTGCGCGAGTACACAGTCGAGCACTCGCACGCCAAGCACTCGGCGCTCGTCTCCGGCGAGACCTACATGGTCGGCTCGCTGGCGCGGCTCAAGCTCTGGGGCCACTTCCTCGAGGGCCGCGCGCGCGAGGCGTTCCTGCGGCTGTTCCCCGAGGGAGTCGTCGACAACGTGCTCTACAACAACTGGGCGCAGCTCGTGGAGCTCGTCCATTGCGTCGAGCGCGGCGTCGAGGTGTGCGATCTGCTGCTGGCCATGCCGGCGGACGACAAGGAGCTGGTGGACTACGAGCTGCGCGCCGGCCGAGGCGTCTGCGGCATCGAGGTGCCGCGCGGCACGCTCTTCCACGAGTACGAGATCGACGCCGAGGGACGCGTGGCCGCCGCCAACGTGATCACGCCGACGGCCCAGAACCTGGCGAACGTCGAGCGCGACATGCGCCGCGCCGTCGAGAGCATGCTCGCCAGCGACCGCGAGATCGCCGACCCGCGCCTGAAGCTGGGCCTCGAGATGGTGGCGCGGGCGTACGATCCCTGCATCTCGTGCTCGGTCCATCTGGTCAGGGAGCGCTGAGCCGCGTCCTCGTCGTCGGCTTTGGCAGCACGCTGATGGCCGACGACGGGGCCGGCCCCGCCCTGGTCGAGCGCCTGCGCCGGGCGGAGCGTCCTCGCCTGCGCGCCGAAGACGGCGGGCAGGACTCGCTGCGGCTGCCCTCGCTCTGGCGCGGCGAGCCGGAGGTCTGGCTGGTGGACGCGCTCCTGCGGGGCGCGCCGCCGGGCAGCCTGCACGTGGTGCCCCACGCCGAGCTGCTGCGGATCCCGCAGCGTCACGGCACCGCCCACCAATTGAGCCTGCCCGAGTCCCTGCGCTGGCTGGCGCTGGCCTGGCCCGAGCTCGCGGCCGTTCGCTACACGCTCTTCGGCATCGAGCCCGAGCGGCTCGAGCTCGTGCAGGGGCTGAGCCCCGCCGTCGCCGCCGCGGTCGAGCGGCTGGCCGACGAGCTGGTGGCGCGGGCCGGGGCCGGGGGCTGATTCAGGGAGACGTCGGGACCCGGGTCGGCTTCGACATCTCGAGGGCGACGTTCGCGCCGTACCAGAGGCGGCCGGAGGTCACCTTCAGGCCCGTCGCCCTGACCTGCAGGGCCACCCGGATGCCCTGCATCTCGAGCGACTGCCGGATGCCGGCAGGCAGGCGGATGGGCTTGATGACCGTCGCCGGGATCTTGACGTCGAAGCCGCGGCCGACGATGTTCGCCAGGACCTCCTGGATGTCGATCTTGTTCAGCGCCGCCTCGCAACCGGCGCGCTGCTGCTTCACGACCTCCTGCACCGCCTGCCAGGCCTGTTCCGAGGGATCGACGAGGATCTTGACCCTCAGCTCCTCGCGGAAGTCCGGCCGCAGCACGATCGCTTCACCCGCGCTGGCGATGCGGAAAGCGCCGTTCAGCACGTAGTCCTGCGGGATCACGGCTCCGGTCACGGCCTTCGTCACGTCGGTGTCGCCGCAGACGCTGTTCGCCACCAGGCCCTTGCTGTCCCACTGGAGCCGGACGTCGGCGTTGCCCGTTCCCGCGGCGAGCTTCACGGGCAGGCGGATCGCCACGCGGTCCTTGGAGAATTCCACCGCCGGCGGGCCAGGCTTCAGCGTGCCCTGCACCCGGTGGATCTGGACGTCGAGAACGTAGTGACCCACCGTCTTGCGGCCGAAGAGGAGCTTGACCTTGACGTCGCCCTCCTTGTGCACCTTCAGGTTCTCGATGGTGAGCGTCATGTCGTCGAAGAGGCCCGCGGTCACCTGCTGGATCACCGTGCGCGTGAAGCTCGTCGGGATGCCGATCATCACGTCGCCGACGGGCGCTTCGGCCAGGCTCTTCTCGCCGTTCGCGACGATGATCTCCCGCAGACGGGTCTGGAGCGCGTCACGCCGCTCGCTGAGGGCCTCGAGCTCCGCCTCGGTCGGCGGCGGCGGGAGGGGCGCAGGCGGCCAGCGCCAGTAGAGGAGTCCGGCAGCGGCGGCCAACATCAGAAGGGCGAAGAGTGCCTTGCGTCTCATCGCGCCCTCTCGCCGGTGGCCCGCCCGTCGGCTGGCTTCTCGCGGGCTGCTTTCTCGGCCTCTTCCGGTGCGGACTCCGGCCGCCAGGCGCCGGCCTCGGCCTTCAGGAGGACCCACAGACGCCGGTCGCCGACGATCACCTCGCTCACGCCGATGCTGAGCGGCAGCGCGCCCGGCCTGGCGACGACCGGTCCTTCCCGCAGGCCCCCGATCGCGATCGCCTCGTCGAGCTCGACCGGGATCTCGAAGCCGGGGATCGCATCCTGGAAGGCTGTCGCGTTGGCGCGCACGAGTCCCTCGATCGCCTCGGCGGCGAGGTCCCCCAGCCCCGACTCGGTGACGACGAAATGGGCGAGCTTCACGCGCGCCCGCAGGCGTCCGTCGGCGAGCTCGAAGGTCTCCAGCGAGCCGCCGATCTCGAGAGAGGCGGAAGCGCCTGGAATGTCGACGCTGCCGACGGTCGTGCGGAAGACGAGGGCGGCCTGCGAGCCCCTGAAGAGCGGCAGCGCGGAGTCCACCCGGATCCGCAGCCGGCCGGCCAGCACCATCTCGAAAGGCAGCGAGGCGTTCAGCAGGCCCCTCGCGAGGTCCTCGGAGACTCCGATCGCCACCTGGTCGGTCGTGCTGATCTCGCCCCGCTCCGCCTGGCCGATCGTCTTCTCGAGGCCCGCGATCTGCTCGCGAAGGAAGGTGTCCCTCGAGCGGGCGCGAGCATCCTCGGCGCTCTCGCGGCGGGAGCATGCCCCGCCGACGGCGACGGCCAGCACGCAGAGCATCGTCGCTTTCGGGAATGTCATCAGGATCGGGCCGCCGCTGCGCGGCCGCACTAGAGTATCGTGGCGCTCGCCAAGCTCGATTCCGTGAACGAGGTCTCGTCGTCAGCTTGGATGCGCCGGTCCTGATCGCCGGCCCGCCTCACGATGTGAGCGGCGTCACAGCGTGCTCGCCGTCACACCCTCGGCGCCCCAAAGCGCATATCGTGTGCGCGAGGGCTCCGGCGTGGGGCTGCCTCGGATCGCCTTCTCTCACCTCGGTTGAATCCCGTGCGCGTCGCACATTTGAGCGTCGCCCGGACGCGACGCGGTTCTCTCCGCCATGGCGCACATCGACCACTCCTCCGGCGAGGTCGTCGCCCGCATCGTGTACTTCGGGCCGCCCCGCGGCGGCAAGACCACGAACCTCGAGCTCGTCTGCCAGCACGCTTCCCTCGGCGACACGCGCATCCTGGGGGCCGGCGCGAGTCACGCGCCGCTGTTCGACGGGCTCCTGCACGAGCTCGGCTCCCTGGTGGGCCGCCCGCTGCGGCTTCAGTTCTGCCGCATCCAGGGTCCCGTGCAGGCCGATCCCTCGCTCCGCTCCGCGCTGAAGGGCGCCGACACCGTGGTGTTCGTGGCCGACAGCCAGGCCGACGCGCTCGCCGCGAACCTGGCGTGCCTCGAGAGCCTGCGTCGCACGCTGCGCGCCGGAACGCCCGTGGTCATGCAATACAACAAGTTCGACCTGCCCACCGCGGTTTCGCTCGGCGAGCTCGAGGCGCGACTGAACGCGGGCGCTGGCCCCGCCCTGCAGGCGATCGCGATCCGGAACATCGGCGTCGAGGAGACGCTGCGCGTCGCGACGCGGCTGTGCTTCCGTTCGGTGGAGCTCGCGCTGCGGAGCGGCGAGACCGAGATGGCGGCGCCCAGCGGCGCGCGCGCAGACACCCAGCGCTGGGTGGCCGGCGAGGCGGCTGCCGCGAACAGCGAGCCGGAGGCTGCCGTTCAGCCGCGGCTCTCGACGGACAAGTCCCTGGCCTTCCGCTCGCTGCTCGAGGCCGCGCAGCAGGCGTCCCAGGGCCCGAACCGCCATTCCACCCTGCCTGCCATGCCGTTGCCGCCGACGCTCGCGCAGATCGTCACCAAGCCCTCGGCGCGGGCGAAGGCGCCGCCGAAGAAGGGCTGACCCGCCCGGCCCGAGCCCGCGCTCGCGGGAGCGCCGAGGCTCCGCCTCCGACTTGCGCTAGCCTTGCGCCCTTCGGTCTTCCCGAAAGGAGCCGCATGCGACTGCGCCGCGCCGCCTTCGTCCTCTTGCTCAGCGCCCCGTTCGCGGTCGCTCAGCCGGCACAGCAGATGGACCCCGACTTCGCGAGGAGCGTCCGCGAGTGGACCACGAAGCCCGAGTTCCTGACGCCGCTGGTGGACCATCTGCCGCGCGTGGCGGGCGTGCCCGCACCGAAGGACGTGCTCGGCTACCACGTCGGGCAGCCGAAGACGCTCACCTATACGAAGGACCTCTACGGCTACTACCGCGCGCTCGCCGCGAAGTCGCCGCGCGTGAAGGTGCTCGAGATCGGCCGCACCGACGAGGACCGCGAGTGCCTGGTGGTGTTCGTCTCGAGCGAGGCCAACATCCGCGCGCTCGACGGCCACAAGCAGCGGCTGGCGAAGCTGGCCGACCCGCGCGGGCTCTCCGAGGCACAGGTGAAGCAGATCATCGGCGCCACGCGCCCGATCTATCACCTGATCGGCGGCCTGCACAGCGCGGAGACGGGCCCGCCCGAGATGCTGATGGAGCTGGCCTACCGGCTGGCCGTCGAGGATGGCGCGCCTTTCCGGCAGATCCGCGAGAACCTGATCGTGTCGATCACCCCCGCTGCCGAGCCCGACGGCCGCGACCGCTACCTCGACTGGTACTACCGCCATCGCCTCGACGAGACGGACGAGCGCGAGAACTCGGGGGGGCCGCCCTACTGGGGCAAGTACGTCTTCCACGACAACAACCGCGACATCAACTACTCGCAGCTGACGATGCGCAACCTGCTGAAGTGGTACCTCGCGTGGCATCCGCCGGTCATGCACGACCTCCACGAGTCGGTGCCCTTCCTCTACACCTTCAGCGGCCAGGCCCCGCAGAACCCCTCGCTCGACCCGATCCTCTACGGGGAGCTGCCCTGGTTCGCGAACTTCGAGTTGACGCAGGCCGCGCGCTACGGCCTGCCCGGCGTCTGGACCCACGCCTTCGTGGACATGTGGTCGCCCGGCTACCTCGCCTTCATGTCGTCGAACCACAACGGGCTGGTGCGGATGTACGAGACCTTCAACAACGGCGGCGCGACCACCATGGAACGCCACGTCGCTCCGCCCGAGGGCGCCACCGGCGGCATCAACGCCACCTCGCGGGAATGGTACCGGCCCCTGCCTCCCTACAAGGACGTGCTGTGGTCGATGCGGAACAACACCAACTACATGCAGACGATGGTGCTGTCGGGGCTCGAGCTGGCCTCGGCCTTTCCTGCCACCCTGCTGGAGAACTTCTACAAGAAGACCCGCAACTCGATCGAGTCGGGGCGCCGCGAGGCGCCTTTCGGCTTCGTGATCCCGGCCGGGCAGAAGGACCGCACTCGCGTGGCGACGCTCGTCAACACGCTGCGCCTGCAGGGGATCGAGATCGGGCGCGCGACGGCGGAGATCGAGCTGAAGGACGCGAGCTTCCCCGCCGGCTCGTACGTGATCAAGCGCGACCAGCCGTACGGACGCCTCGCGAAGACCCTGCTCGAGAAGCAGCGCTTCCCCGAGGGGAACCTGCGCACCTACGACGACACCGGCTGGACGATGGGCCTGATGTTCCAGGCCGAGGTCAAGGAGGTCGCCGACAAGGCGATCCTCGGCGCCGCGGTCGAGCCCGTCGACGAGGTGCGGCCGGCCGGGCGCGTCACGGGCGGCGCGGGCAAGGCCTGGGTCGTCGCGCACCGGGGCTCGAACCAGATGATCGCGCTGCGTTACGCGCTCGCGGGCGAGGCGGTGCTGGCGGCCGAGAAGGCGTTCACGGCCGAGGGCGCCGAGTACCCCGCCGGCTCCTTCCTGATCCCCGCGGAGAACGGCGAGGACGGCGTCCGGCACCTGCGCGAGCGGATCGAGCGGGTGGACCTCGACGCCGTCGCGCTCGCGGCGATGCCAGACGTGCCGACCCACGCGCTCGACCTGCCCCGCCTCGCCGTCTTCAGCACCTGGGGCAGCACCCAGGAAGTCGGCTGGGTGCGGCACGCGCTCGATCATTTCGGCGTGCGCTACGCTCTCGTGCACAAGGAGCGCGTGCGCAAGGGCGGCCTGCGAACCGACTTCGACGTGATCCTCGTCCCGAACCAGGGGCGCGGCTCGAAGGGCCTGGTCTTCGACGTGCCGTCGCGCGGCAAGCCCCTCGCCTACACGAAGACCGATCGCTTCCCGACGCACGGGGCCTACGGCGAATCCGAGGACATCACCGGCGGCATGGGTCTCGAGGGGGCCCGGGAGCTCGACCGCTTCGTGGCGGAGGGCGGCGTGCTGATCACGCTCGGCACCGCGAGCGCCTTTCCGCCGGACTTCGGCCTGCTGCGCCGGATCGACGCGGGCCGCGCGTCGGCGGCGTTCTACGCGCCGGGTCCGATCGTGCAGGCCGAGGTCGCCCGCCCCGATCACCCGGTCTTCTACGGCTACGCGGACAAGACGTTGCCCGTGCGCTGGGCGAACGGCCCGCTGCTGCAGGTCCCCGAGGCGGACAAGGGCCAGGTCCTGATGACGTTCGCGGGCGGCGACGCGGCGGTGCTGTCGGGCCTGATGAAGGGCGCGAGCGAGATCAAGGGCAGGCCCGCGATCGTGGACGTGCCCGCCGGGCGCGGCCGCGTGCTGCTCTTCGCCACCAACCCGTGCTACCGCTGGCAGAACCACGGCGAGTTCGGAATGCTGTGGAACGCCCTGCTGAACTGGAACGACCTGCCGCCGCCCGCGGCGCCGCCCGGGCCAGCGCCCGCGGACAAAGCGAGCGAGTGAGAGGGCGCGCGGCGAGCGCATTCGAAGGGACGCGGAACATCGAAGGGAGCGAGTGCGAGCGATGAGCGAACGAGCGGGCGTGAAGCTGGATCACCTGCGCCGGCGGCCCTGGCTGGCCGCCTGCGTGCTGGCGGCGCTGCCGGCGGCGCCGGCGTTCCCGCAGGGGCTCGACACGCCGGAGCCCGGATCGACGGAGGCGATCGCGGCGGCCACCACGGAGCCGCGCTTCCTCTCGCCCTGGGTTGCGTCCGTCCCCGACCACCCGAGCGTGCCGTCACCGAAGGACGCCTTCGGCGCGATCGTCGGGGCGCCCGGCGAGCTGCACGACACCAAGGCCATCTACGGCTACTACCGCGCGCTCGCGGCGGCCACGCCGCGCGTCCGGGTGGAAACGATCGGCACCAGCGAGGAGGGCCGGGAGATCCTGCTGGTGCTGGTCGGCGACGCGAAGAGCCTGGCCGAGGTCGAGCGGCTGCGCAAGGACATGGCCGACCTGGCCGACCCGCGTCGTTGCGACGAGAACTGCGCCGAGCAGCGCATCGCGGACACGAAGCCCTTCTACATGCTGCACGGCGGCCTCCACTCCACCGAGACGGGTCCGCCCGAGATGCTGATGGAGCTCGCCTACCGGCTGGCGGTCTCGGAGGCGCCCCTCGCCCGCCAGATCCGCGGCGGGCTGGTGCTGTTGATCAACCCGGTCGCCGAGCCCGACGGCCGCGACCGCATGGTGGACTGGTTCTACCGGCACCTGAAGGGCAAGACCGACTACGACCAGCTCCCCCCGGTCTCGCCGCCGTATTGGGGCAAGTACGTCCGCCACGACAACAACCGCGACGGCATCCAGCGCAAGCTGGCGCTGACGCGTGCCACGCAGGACGCCTTCTTGAAGTGGCTGCCGATCGTGGTCCACGACCTGCACGAGTCGATCCCGCTGCTCTCGATCTGGACCGGCACCGGGCCATACAACGTCAACCTCGACCCCAGCGTCTTCAGCGAGTGGCACACGCTCGCCTTCAACGAGGTGGCGACGCTCACCGGCTTCGGCATGCCGGGCGTCTGGACCTACGGCTTCGGCGAGGGCTTCGCCCACGTCTACGCCGACTCGGTGGCGATCAACCACAACGCGATCGGCCGCGGCTACGAGACGTTCGGCAACGCCACCGCCGAGACCGTCGAGCGCAGGCTGGACCCGGAGCGCAACCGCTACACCGGGCGGCCCGTGACCGAGCCCGACTGGTACCGGATGGTGCCGCCACCGAGGAGCTTCAAGTGGTCGCTGCGCAACAACACGAACTACATGCAGACGGGTGTCCTCGCGGCGCTGCATTACACCGCGCGCAACGCCCCGGAGATGCTGCGCAGCTTCTACCGCCGGGGAGCCAACTCCCTGAGGCGCGGCCGCGACCAGAAGCCCTACGCCGTCGCGATCCGAGAGCAGCAGGACGACCGGCGCCGGCTGGCGCGCCTCGTCAACCTGCTGCGCGACCACGGCATCGAGGTGCAGCGCGCCGGCGCGGCCTTCAAGGTCGCGGAGGGCGACTTCCCGGCCGGGACGTACGTCGTGCGCATGGACCAGCCCTATCGCGGCTACGCGCTCGACCTGCTGCTGCCACAGAAGTACCCGGCCGACAAGGCGCCCTACGAGGCGTACGACGACGTCGCCTGGGCGCTGCCGGTGGCGCTCGGCGTGGAGGTGAAGGCGATCGAGGACGCCGCGGTGCGCGACGTGCCCGTCTCGCGGCTCGACGCGCCGGTCTCGTACAAGGGCGCCGTGGATGCCGACGGGCCGTTCTACCTGCTGCGGGACACAGGCCAGGAGGCGTTGCTGGCGGCCCGCGTGCGGCTCGCGAAGTTCAAGGTCGAAGCGGCCGAGAAGGGCTTCGCCTCCGGCGGCCGCGACTACCCCGCGGGCTCGTGGGTGATCCCGGCGCAGGCCGGGCTCAGGGCCGGGCTCGACAAGCTGGCCGCCGAGCTGGCGCTCGACTTCGAGGCGGCCGACGCGGCGCCCGCGGCGCCCCGCCATGCCCTCGACCTGCCGCGGCTCGCGCTGCTGCAGGCCTGGAACGACACGCAGTCGGCGGGCTGGGCGCGCATGCTCTTCGACGAGCAGGCGATCCCCCACACGCTGATCATGGACGAGGACGTGCGCAAGGGTGGCCTGCGCGCGCGCTTCGACGTGATCCTCTACCCGGACACGGGGCGCGCCCTGAAGGACATCGTCGGCGGCTTCGACCCGAAGTTCTCTCCGCTCGCGTTCACGAAGGCGCCGCGCTTCGCGAGCCACGGGGCGCCTACGGCGTCGGCGGACATCACCGGCGGCTTCGGCTGGTCCGGAGTGCAGAGCCTCGAGGAGTTCGTGCGCCGCGGCGGCGTGCTGGTGACGCTGGGCGGCGCCTCGACGCTGCCGCTCGACGGCGGCATCGCCCGCGACGTGCGCCGCGCGACGGCGCGGGGCGTCTACAACCCCGGCAGCGAGCTGCGCGCGCGCTTCCGGCGCCCCGACCACCCCCTCGCCTACGGCTATCCGGAAGTCACCTCCGCCTTCCGCGAGAACCGCCCGCTCTACGCCGTGCGGCGCGCCGATCTCGGACGAGTGGTGCTGCAATGGGGCGCGGCCGCGCCGAAGGACGACGACGACGCTGGCGCCGAGACGGAAGGCGCGGAAGCGAAGGACGACAAGAAGCAGCCCCTCGTCGTCAGCGGCGGGCTCAAGGGCGCCTCCGAGATCGAGGGCAAGCCGGCGCTGCTCGACATCCCGGTCGGCCAGGGCCGCGTGGTGGCCTTCGACTTCGACCCTATCCACCGCTACCAGACCGAATCGGACTTCCGCCTGGTCTGGAACGCGATCCTGAACTGGAACGACCTGAAGTAGAGGTCAGCGGGACGAGCGGGAGACGACCATCAGGGTCATGTCGTCGCGGGGGCGGGCCGTGCCGCAGTGACCCAGCACCTCCTCGCGCAGGGCCTCGATCAGGGCTCCGTCGGGGAGACTGCGCCTGGCGTCGAGGCTCGCGGCCAGCCGCTCGTCCCCGAACTCCTCGTCCCGGGCGTTCTCCGCCTCGGTGATGCCGTCGGTGAAGAGCAGCAGCCGCTCGCCGGGCTGGAGGTGGAGCTCGCCCGCCTCGAACGACGCCTCGGGCAGCACGCCCAGCGCGACGCCGGTTGCCGCCAGCCGCTCGCGCGAGCCGTCCTGCCGCAGCACGAAGGGCGGGTTGTGGCCCGCGTTCACGTAGGCGCCCCGGCCCGTCGCCGGGTCGATCTCGCCGTAGAAGAACGTCACCAGCCGGTTCGACGGGATGTTGGCGTGGAGGTGGGCGTTCAGCTTGCCGACCAGCTCGGGCCCGCGCAGGCCGGCCGTCAGCAGCGTGCGCAGGCTGCCCTGCAGCAGCGCCATCAGCAGCGCGGCCGGCATGCCCTTGCCGGCGACGTCGCCGACCACGAACGCGACCGGGCCGCCGAGGTCGATCACGTCGTAGTAGTCGCCGCCCACCGTGTTCGCGGGACGCATGGAGGCGTGGATCGCGATCCCCTCCCGCGTCCAGGGTTCCTGCGGCACCAGGCCGAACTGGATCTGCCGCGCCACCTCGAGGTCGCCCTTCAGCGAGAGCTTGTCGCGCAGCTCGAGCAGCAGCAGGCCGAACAGCAGGCTGGCCACGAGCAGCAACCAGTCCTCCCACGAGTGGATCGGCGGTGACCAGAACGTGCCGCTCGACAGCCGCAGGGCGAGGTAGTGCAGCCAGCCGAAGGCGAGCATCGGCACCGCCACCGCGAACAGCACGCGCCGCGCGGGGCTCAGCCGGTACGCCATCGCCAGGAACACCTTCCAGGCGACCAGGGGGCCGCGCTCCCACCAGGGCAGCTGGGCGAGCGCGTCGAGGTCGACCTCGCGAGCGAAGTAGCGCAGCGTCTCGCCCGCGTCGTAGCCGACCAGTTGGCGGAAGGAATGGCCGGTGACGTCGCGGGTGAAGAGGTCCTGGACCGAGGCCCAGTAGTCCTCCTTGAGGGCCGGCCGCACCGGGGGCGGCACCGCGCCCCGCGCCCCGCGCGCCCGCTCGCCCAGGCGCGCTGCGATCGCCTCGAATCGTGCGCGCAGATCGTCCGGCTGGCTGCTCACGCGCCCGCTCCGGCGGCCGCCAGAAAACCGTTGACCACTGCCCCCCCAGAGGTTACCCTCATCGAGCCATGGCTTGAGCCCACAAGGGGCCCCGATCGTGGCTCCGTGCGTTTGAGACGAGTGCCGTGCCCCGAATGTTCCTGATCGGCGGCGCCTTCGGCCCGTCCTTGTCCCCCGAGGTTTGAGAGATGAGATCTGGCCGCGCCCTGATGAGCCTGCTGGCGGTATCGAGTAGCCTGGCGGTCGCTTGCGGATCCGATTCGCCGACCGCTGCCCCGACGCCGCCCCCCGTCGCCGCGACGCCCACCCCTTCCCCGACAGCGACGCCGACCCCGGCCGTCAAGAGCTGCACGCTGGCGGCGATGCCCAACTGCGCCGCGCCCGAGAACCCCAAGGGTGTCTTCGGCTGCTGCCGTCAGCGAACGGACGAGCTCGGCGGCATGGTGACCGATTCGATCATCTGGCTGCAGGAGAACCGGAAGGACCTGATCGACGGCACCACGGTGAAGGACCAGCTCCAGTTCATGCTGGCTCTGGAAAAGCGCCTGATCGAGCACTACGGCGCGTGCGCCTCCGCCTTCAATCCGATCGACGACGAGATCGCGGTCAAGACGTCTAACGACTTCTCGGAGCAGTACGACGTCCTGCTCGGCGACGGCAGCCACGTCAACCTCTACGGGTACGCCGTCACCTGCAAGCCGGCGCGGTTCTAGGGCTAGTAGATCCAGACCACGTCGTAGCGCAGCAGCTTGACGTCGGTCTTCGCGGCGACGATCGGCTTCTGCTCGAAGCGGGCGGCGTCCACGTCGGAAAGCTCGCGGATCTGCTCCTCGAGCGCCGCGATCTCGGCGCGTAGCGCGTCCACCCGCGCCTCGGCGTTGTTCTCCATGCGGTTCTTGGAGAGCACCGTCGCAGCGCCGCTGATGGAGCGCTTGCGACCGGTGACGAGACCGATGTTCGACAGGATCGCGCTGCCGAGCGCCATCCACTTCTCCTGCTTGCGGCCCGACAGGTCCTGCTCGCGCTGCGCCAGCTCGCGCCGCTTCTTGTCGCGCTGGTCGGCGAGCTTCGCGACCCTGGCCCCGCCGCCCGCCGCCGCGACGCGCTCGACGAACGCCGCGGCGTCCTCGCCGGGCTGTGACGCCAGCTTGGTCGCCGGATCGACGAGCTGCGCGTAGCCGAGCTTGTCGGGCAGCCGGTCCTTCAGCACCTTCTCGATGCCGCGCGCGCCGGCCGAGGCCAGCCAGGACGGCAGCTCGCCGTACCGCAGCGCCGCCGGCGGAGCCGGCGCCAGCGCGGCTTCGTCGACGTCCAGCGGCTCGGCCTCGAGGAGCTCGGTCGCGCTGGCGGAAGCCAGAGGCCAGGCCTTCACCGCTTGCGCCTCGCCGACGCCCTTGAAACGCACGGCGTACTTGACCAGCAGGTGCGCGTCGGCCAGCTCGCCGCCGTAGCTCCGCAGGTAGTGGTGGCGGAACGGCGGAGGCAGCACGGGCGGCCCCTCGCCCTCGGACCCGCTCGCCGCTGCCGCGGGCGCCGGCGCGCCGGACGCCTGCGTCAGCCGCGAGATCTCGCCGCGCGTCAGCGGCCCGCGCAGGTACGACATCACGAAGCGCGAGTGCAGCAGCGTGGGCCCGTCCCGGTGGACGTCGTGGAGCAGGAAGACGCGCTTCCTGGCGGCGCCCAGCAGCGCGTCGATCGTCTTCGCGTCGGCGCCGGTTCCCAGCAGGCCCTCGCGGAGGCGCTCGCGGTCCTGGTCGGTCTGCAGCTTGCCGACGAGCCAGGTGCCCATGTTGGCGAGCCCCTTGTAGTCGAGGTCGACGGGATTCTGCGTCGCGAGCACGACGCCGACGCCGTGAGCGCGCGCCTGCTTCAACAGCGTGAGCAGCGGCTTCTTGGTCGGCGGGTTCAGGGGGTGCGGCGGGAAGAAGCCGTACACCTCGTCCATGTAGAGGACGGCGCGCAGCTCGCTGGTGCCGGCCTGTCGCCGCATCCAGGTCTTCAGCTTGTCGAGCAGCAGCGCGGTCACGAAGAGCCGCTCGGCGTCGTCCAGGTGGGCCAGGTGGACGATCGACAGGCGCGGCTTGCGCTCGGGCGTGAACAGCAGCGACTCCACCTCGAGCGGATCGCCCTGCCGCCAGCTCTCGAAGGAGGGCGAGGCGAGCAGGTTGTTGAGCGCCGTCATCAGGGCCTGGCGCTCCTTCCGCGGGTAGAGGCTCTCGAGCGGCAAGGCGCCCAGCTTCTCGAACGGCGGATCGCCGATCGCCCCGATCAGGCCTTCGAGGCTCAGGTCCTGCCCGGCGCGCCAGGAGTGCTCGATCAGGTTCGACAGCAGCACCGCCTCGCGAGCCAGGGGGTCTGCGTCGACCCTCACCAGGCCCAGCAGGCCCGAGACGATGCCGGCGATCTCGTCGCGCAGGTCCTCCTCGGCGCTCGCGAAGGGCACCTCCGGCGCGGCGAGCGACTGCAGCACGTTGAGCGCGCGCCCCGCGGACGAGCCGGGCGTGTAGATGCGCGCGTCATGCGCTCTCTTGAGCGCGGCGATGTCGGCCGAGCCGAGCTCCCACTCCGCCAGGCCCTTGCGCCAGCTCTCCGCCGCCGCGGTGCCCGCTGCCTCGGGCGTCAGCCCCTCGCGCGCGGCCGCCTGCGGGTCGATCCAGGGCCCGAACGAGGCTGGCTGGAGGTCTTCGAAGAGGAGCAGCAGGTTGCCGAGGTCGCCTTTCGGGTCGATCGCCAGGACCGGCACGCCTCGGCCGAGCAGCTCCTCGACGAGGGCGATCGCGAGCCCGGTCTTCCCGGATCCGGTCATGCCGACGATCAGGCCGTGGGTCAGCAGGTCGGACGAACGCAGGTCCAGGCGCTGCGTCTGCGCACCGGTCTTCGGGTCGACGGCCTTTCCGAGATAGAGGTCGCGCGTGGGCACGGCCGCGAGTATACGCCGCGGCCCAGAGCGCCCTTTTTGTCCTCTGGACAGGACAGCCCGGCATGAGGACAGCTTGGTCGTAAGATACTCTTTAATATACACTTAACACGTCATTCCTCCGCGGCACATCGGTTGCTCTCCTCCCTGGCAGTTCCGGCTCCTGGGGCGCCGGGACCGAAGGAGACGACCATGAAGAAGATGACGCTCTTCACCGCTGGCCTGCTCGCCTCGGCCCTGACCCTCGCCGCCCCCGCGGATGCGAACGCCGACGTGCGCGTCGGCATCGGGATCCGCGTCGGCGACGGCTGGGCCCGCGAGTCCTCTCGCAACACCTGGCGCTACGGCTATGACAGGGGCTTCCAGGAGGGTCTGCGCGAGGGCGAGAAGGACGCTCGCCACCGCGAGCGCTACAGCTTCCGGGACGAGGGCCGCTACCGCGACTCCGATCGCGGCTACAAGGGCTGGATGGGTCCCCGCTACGAGTACGCCAACGGCTACCGCCGGGGCTTCGAGGAAGGCTACCGCCGGTCCTACCGCAGCCACGTTCGCCGCGACCGCTACGACGATCGCGACCGCCACGACGATCGCTACCGCCACGACGACCGCTATCGCCGCTAGCCCTCGCCCGAGCCGCCCGGGGCGTCGCGCAGGGCGCGCGACGCCCCGCTTTCCGGCCAGCGCGACCCCTCCTCGTATAATCGAGGGGTGACGAAGTCGCGGACGTACTGGAAGGAGATCGCGGCGGTCAAGGCACAGATCGCCGACGCGATCCCGAACGAGCAGCTGAAGGCGCTCCACGTGCGGCGCCCGGAGCTCCACCTCGCCTACGCCGCGCGCCAGTTCGGGATCATCGCCGCCTGCAGCTTCGCGCTGTGGCAGCTCGAGAGCCCCTGGCTGTGGGCGCCGCTCGCCGTGCTGCAGGGCTTCACGTTCTTCAACATGACGACGCTGCTGCACGAGGTCGTGCACGAGAGCGTCTTCGCGCTGCCGCGCAGGGGCGCCGAGCGGGCGCTCGGGCTCGCCTACGCGATCAGCAGCGGCATCTCGGCCTCGCAGTTCACGCGCTGGCACCTCGACCACCACGACAACCTCGGCTCCTGGGAGGACGACCCCAAGCGGCACTGGCTGTCGCCGAAGCGCAACGCGCGCTGGTACAAGCTGCTCTACTGCACGCCGGCCCTGATGCCGATCTACTTCCGCGCGGCGGCGCAGGAGTCGAAGGGCTACCCGCCCGGGCTGCGGCGGACGATCGCGCTCGAGCGCCTGGCCACGGTGGTGATCCAGCTGGGAGTCGCCGCCGCAGTGTGGTCCTTCGGCGACGCGGGCAAGCTGGCGCGCATCTGGTTCGTGCCCTATTTCCTGGTCTTCCCGGTCGCCTTCACGCTGAACCGGCTGGGCCAGCACTACAACATCGTGCCCGGCAACCCGCTCAAGTGGTCGACGCTGATGCAGCGCAGCCGCCTGTGGGACTTCCTGTTCCTCTACTCGAACTACCACCTCGAGCACCACTACTTCCCGCGCATCCCCTTCTACAACCTGCGCCGCGTGAACGAAGCGCTCGAGCCCTTCTACGCGCGCGTGGGTCTGAAGGCCCACAGCTACCGTGAGATCGCCTGGCAGTGGTTCGTGAAGAACCGGGCGCCGCACACCGACTGGGAACAGGCGGCCACGGCCGCCTCCCGGTAGGGCCGCCCCGCGCGCGGGGCGCGGGGACTAGAATCCGCCCCGGAAGATGCCCCTCGAGATCGCAGCCCGTCTCGGGAGCGCGCTCGGTCTCGGCCTGCTGCTCGGCCTCGAGCGCGAGCGCACCCAGCATCCCGACACGCAGTCCTTCGCGGGCGCCCGCACCTTCGCGCTGATCGCGCTGCTGGCTGGCGTCACATTCGATTTCGATCTGCGCCTGGGCTACGAGTGGCTGCCGATCGCCGCCTTTGCGGCCGTCGCCGCGATCGCCGTGGCCTCGTACTACATCACCTCGAAGCAGGGAGACGTCGGCGCCACCACCGAGGTGACGGCGCTGCTGACCTTCGTGATCGGCGGCCTGTGCGGCGCCGGCCAGGTGGGCCTCGCCACCGCGGTCGCCGTCGCCACCCTGCTGATGCTCTCGGTCAAGGGCTGGACGCACCGCTTCGCAGAGAGGATCGACGCAGCCGACGTCGAGGCCGTGCTCAAGTTCGCGATCATCACCGTGATCGTGCTGCCGCTGCTCCCGGACCACAGTTTCGGACCCGAGCCCCTGAACGTCGTCAACCCGTACAAGGTCTGGCTGATGGTCGTGCTGATCTCTGGCCTCAACTTCGCGAGCTACGTGCTGGTGAAGGTGGTGGGCCAGGAGCACGGCATCGCGCTCACCGGGATGCTGGGCGGGCTCGTCTCGAGCACGGCGGTGACGCTCGGGCTCTCGCAGCGCAGCCGGCAGGAGCCGGGGCTCGGCGGCAGCCTGACGCTCGGCATCCTGGTGGCCTGGACGGTGATGTTCTTCCGGGTGCTGGTGGTCGTGGCGCTGATCGACATGGCGCTCGCCCGGCGCCTGGCGCTCGGGATCGGCATGCTTGGGGCGGTGAACCTGGCGATCTGCGGCTGGCTCTTCCGCCGCCGGGGCGGGGCGGAGACGGCAAAGGTGACCTCCGGCAGCAACCCCTTCGAGCTGGGCGCGGCCGTCAAGTTCGGCCTGATCTTCGGCGTCGTCACGTTCGCCGCCAAGGCCGCCCAGATCTACCTCGGCAACGCCGGCCTCTACCTCGCCGGCGCGCTCGCCGGCCTCACGGACGTGGACGCGATCGTGCTCTCGATGGCGAGCCTGTCCCAGGGCGATCCCGGCATGCTGGCCGCCGCCGCGCGGGCGATCCTGATCGCGGTGCTCTCGAACACGCTGGTCAAGGCCGGGATGGCCCTGTCGCTCGGCTCAGCCGAGCTGCGGCGCAGCTTCCTGCCGTCGGCTGGCTTGCTGGTCGCGGTGGGCGCTCTCGCTGCGTTCCTGGTCGGCTAGCGCGACTCCGCGCTCAGCTCTCGAAGCAGGGCCTCGGCGCCGTAGATCGAGCGCAGCGCCTCCAGGATGCCGCGCGCGTCGACCGACACCGAGCGGGACTGCTCCTCCGTGTAGAAGTAGTCGAGCGCCAGGCTCTGGATGTTGCCGTCGAAGATGATGCCGACGAACTCGCCGGCGGCGTTCACGGTGGGCGACCCCGAGTTGCCGCCGATCGTCTCCGCGGTGGAGGCGAAGTTGAGCGGGGTCTCGAGCGCGATGCGCTGCTTCGCGTCCAGGACCCGCCGCGGCAGGTTCCACGGCGCGCGGCCGCCCCAGGAAGCCCAGCGGTCGTAGAGCCCGTGGAAGCTGGTGAACGGAGCCACGCGCGTGCCCTCGGCCGGATAGGCCTTCACGGCGCCGTAGGAGAGGCGCAGCGTGAAGGTCGCGTCGGGGGACAGGGCGCGGCCGTACACCTCGAAGCGCAGGCCGGCGATGCGCGCGGCGGCACGGCTGACCGCGGCGTCCACCTCCTGCTCGGTCCAGCGCCGCAGCTCGCGATCGAGCGGGTCGATCGCGCGAGCCAGCGCGATCATCGGATCCTCCGAGCCAGCCACGGCGGCGACACCGCCGGCGACCAGCTTGCGGCGCTGCGCGGGATCGGCGAGCCCGGTGCCCGCCACGGCCGCGCGCGCGACCTCCTTCGCTTCGCGGCCGGCGAGCGTCGCCTTGACGAAGGGATGCTCCGCGCCGAGGACGTCTCGGGCCTGTTGCAGGTAGTCGGCGAGCACGGCCTCGTCGAGGTCGGCCGCGATCGGAGCCGGCGAGTAGAGCTCGTTCGTCAGCGACGGGAGCTGGGCGTCCCCGTACTCGGCGAGCCTCTTCTCGTTCGGCTTCACCCTCTCGGCCACCAGACGCACGACGTTCGCCGCGATCGTCAGCAGGCGTGGTGCGCCCTTGAAGCTGGCGTGGCGCGCCTCCGCCGCTCGGCGGCCGAGCTTCTCCTGCGCCGCGGCGATCTCCGCCCACGGGTCCTCGCCGGAGAGCAGCGAGGCGCCCGTGGCGCGCAGCTCCTGCTCCTTCAGCGCCTTCCCGGCCATCGCCTTCGCGTCCTCGAGGGCGGCCAGCCGCCCGCGGTACGCCTTCTGGCCGTTCTCGAAGCTGCGCAGCTCGGCCAGCGCGCGCCGCGCCTGCTCGGGCCCGCGGGCCGAGTAGGCGGAGAGCGCCGCCAGCCGCCGGTCGATGAAGCGCAGCGTCAGGGGCAGCGTCGCGTCGCGCAGCGTCTCGAGCTCTGCGAGCGTCTTCAGCCGGGCCGTCGAACCGGGGTTGCCCGAGACGAGGACCAGCTCGTCCTGCGCGACGCCCGTGCGGCTCCAGGGCAGGAAAGCGGCGGGCCTCGCGGGGCGGCCTTGCTCGTATGCCCGGAAGAAGGCGATGTCGAGATCGTGGCGCGGGAAGGTGAAGTTGTCCGGATCGCCGCCGAAGAACGCGAGCTGCTCCTCGGGGGCGAACACCAGACGCACGTCGGTGTACTTCTTGTACCGGTAGAGCCGGAACTCGCCGCCGCCGTACAGCGTCACCACGTCGCAACGCAGTCCCGTCGCGGCGGCGCACTCGTTCTGGATGCGGCCGATCTCGGCGCCGCGGGCGTCCTGCGCCGCTTTCGCGTCCGCGGCGGCCCGCTCGGCCGCCCGCAGGCGGGCCGTGACGTCCTGCGTGGAGAGCAGGACGTTCACCTCGTAGCCGGGGCAGGCGAGCTCCTGCTCGCGCGTCGCCGCCAGGAATCCGTCGGCCACGTAGTCGCGCTGCTGGCTCGACAGGTTCTGAATGCAGTCGTAGCCGACGTGGTGGTTCGTGATCATCAGCCCTTCGGGCGAGACGAACGAACCCGAGCCGCCATCCATGAAGCGGACGGAGGCGAGGCGCAGCCGGTCGAACCACTCGGCCGTCGGCGCGAACCCGTAGGCCTCCCGCAGGCGCTTCGTGGGCGGGTCGTCGAACGTCCAGTACCCCTCGTCCGCGTGCGCGGCGGAGCCCGGCAGGAGCAGGCTTGCCGCGAAGGCAAGGGCGATCGTGCGGTGGATGCGGGCCACTCAGGACCTCCTCGTGACGCCGAGCAGGCTAGCACCCGGATCGGCCCTTACAATCCCCGGCCGGAGGGGGCCGATGAGCGACGGGCGCGAGGACGCGGCGGCCGGCGACTGGAAGACGCGCCGTAGCTCCCGCGCCGGACGCGCGCGATGAGCCGCAGGGCCTTGCGGAAGCCGCGGGCGTGAGACGGCCGTGAAGGCGGTGATCCTCGCGCGCGGGCTGGGGACGCGGATGCGCCGCGCGGAGCCGGGCACGACGCTCGAAGGCGCGCAGGCCTCGGCGGCCGAAGCCGGGATCAAGGCGCTGATGCCCTTCGAGCGCCCGTTCCTCGACTACGCGCTCTCGGGCCTGGCCGACGCCGGCTGCGACGAGGCCTGTCTCGTGATCGGCCCCGAGCACCAGGCGGTCCGGGAGCGCTACCAGACACTGGCGCCTCCCCGCCGGATCCGCGTGCGTTACGCCGTGCAGCAGCGGCCGCTCGGCACGGCCGACGCCCTGCTCGCGGCACGGCCCCTGATCGAAAGCGGCGACTTCCTGGTTCTGAACGGCGACAACCTCTATCCGACGTCGGCGCTGCGGGCCCTGCTGGCGCTCGACGGCCCGGGAGCGGTGCTGTTCGAGCGCGACGCTCTCGTGGCGCGGAGCAACATCCCGCCCGAGCGCGTGCAGGCGTTCGCGCTGTGCGGCGTCGACGCCGAGGGCTGCCTCGCCGCCATCGTCGAGAAGCCCGACTCGGCGCAGGCCGAGGCGCTCGGGCGCGACGCGCTCGTCAGCATGAGTTGCTGGCGGCTGCCGCGCGCCCTCTTCCGCTTCTGCCAGTCGGTGGCGCTCTCGGTGCGCGGCGAGCGCGAGCTGACGCAGGCGATCGCCGACGCGATCCGCGGCGGCGTGCGGCTGCGCGTGATCCGCTCGAGCGACGGCGTTCTCGATCTGTCGAGCCGTGCGGACGTGGCCGGCGTTGCGGAGCGCCTGCGCGGCCTGCGGGCCGACCCGTGACCAGATCGACCGCCGCGCGCCTGCGCGAAGCGGGGCTCGGCAGGCCGGAAGCGGCGCAGAAGGCCGCGCTCTTCGCGGTGGCCGAGAGCGCACTCGGTCCGGGCCGGCGCTACTGGGTTCCGGGCCGCATCGAGGTGCTCGGGAAGCACACCGACTACGCGGGCGGCCGCAGCCTGCTGGTCGCCGCCGAACGCGGGTTCTGTGCGGTGGCGGCGCCGCGCGAGGACGCCGTCCTCGCGCTCGAGGACGCGATCAGCGGGGCCGGCGTCTCGGTCCCCCTCGATCCCGAAGCCGTGCCGCCGCCCTCGGGCGCCGGCCTGTATGCCGCCGTCGTGGCGCGCCGCCTCGCGCGCGACTTCCCAGGCCCCCTGCGCGGCCTCGATCTCGCCTACGCGAGCGATCTGCCCGCCGCCGCCGGCCTCAGCAGCTCCGCCGCTCTCGTCAGCCTGCTCTACAGCGTGATCGCCGACGAGAACCGCCTCTGGGAGCGAGAGGAACACGCGAGGAACCTGAGGACGCGGGAGGATCTCGCCAGCTATCTGGGCTGCGTGGAGAACGGCTACGCGTTCCGCGGCCTGCAGGGCGACCACGGTGTCGGGACGCTGGGCGGCAGCGAGGACCACACGGCCATCCTCGAGTGCCGTCCGGGCAAGCTCAGCCGTTTCCGCTTCTGCCCGGTCGAGGCCGAGGGCGTGGCGCCGGTGCCCGAAGGCTGCGTGTTCGCGGTGGCGGTGAGCGGCGTCGAGGCCGAGAAGACCGGCGCCGCCCGCGAGCGCTACAACCGCGCCTCGAGCGCCGCGGCCGCGGCGCTCGAGGCATGGCGGACCGACACCGGTCGCGACGACGAGACGCTCTTCCGCGCGGCGACCTCGGCCCCCGACGCGCCGGAGCGCCTGCGCGAGGCCGTCGCGCGCCGGCCGTGCCGCGGCTTCTCGGCCGAGGAGCTCGATCGGCGCGTCGAGCACTTCCTCCAGGAGAGCCTGGAGCTGGTGCCGGCCGCCGGCGACGCGCTCGCGGCCGGAGATCTCGCGGCTTTTGGCGCGATTGCAGATCGGTCGCAGGCGGGGGCCGAGCGACTGCTGGGCAACCAGATCCCCGAGACGATCGAGCTGGCGCGCGGCGCACGCGAGCTGGGCGCCCATGCGGCCTCGGCCTTCGGCGCGGGATTCGGCGGCAGCGTCTGGGCGCTGGTGGACGAGCGGCGCGCCGAGGAGTTCCTGGCGGCCTGGGAGCGCGGCTACCGGCGGACCTTCCGCGCGCACGCGCCGGCCTTCTTCGCGACCGGCGCCGGGCCCGGCCTGCTGCGGCTGTAGGGGCGCGAGCTAGCCGCGCTTCGCCAGCGGCACGTAGTCGCGCCGCTCGGCGCCCAGGAAGACCTGGCGCGGGCGCGCGATCTTCTGATCCTTGTCCTCGAGCATCTCGTCCCACTGCGCGAGCCAGCCCGAGGTGCGCGGGATGGCGAAGAGCACCGGGAACATGTCGACCGGGAAGCCCATCGCCTGGTAGATCAGGCCCGAGTAGAAGTCGACGTTGGGGTAGAGCTTGCGCTTGACGAAGTACTCGTCCTCGAGGGCGATCCGCTCGAGCTCGAGTGCGATGTCGAGCAGCGGGTTGCGGCCGGTGACCTCGAACACCTGGTCGGCCATCTTCTTGATGATCTTGGCGCGCGGGTCGTAGTTCTTGTAGACGCGGTGGCCGAAGCCCATCAGGCGCACGTCGCCGCCCGAGGTCTTCACGTCCTTGATGAACTGCGCGACCTTGTCCTTGTGCCCGATCTCGTTGAGCATGCGCAGCACGGCCTCGTTGGCGCCGCCGTGCAGCGGCCCGTAGAGCGCCGCGATCGCCGCCGCGGTGGCCGAGTAGGGATCGACCTCCGAGGAGCCGACGCCGCGCATGGCCGAGGTCGAGCAGTTCTGCTCGTGGTCGGCGTGCAGGATGAACAGCACCTCGAGCGCGCGCTCGAGCACCGGGTTCACCTTGTCGCTGCCCGCCACCTTGAACGTCATGTTGAGGAAGTTCGCGCAGTAGCCGAGGTCGTTGTCGGGGTACACGAACGGCATGCCCATCGAGTGGCGGTGCGCGAAGGCCGCGAGCGTGGGGATCTTGGCGATCAGCCGGAAGATCTGCTTGCGCCGCACCTCGGGCGCCTTGATCTCCCTCGCCTCGGGGTAGAAGGTGCTGAGCGCGGCCACCGTGGACATCAGCATGCCCATCGGGTGGGCGTCGTATCGGAAGCCGCCCATCAGCTCCTTGATGTTCTCGTGCACCATCGTGTGGTGCGTGATGTCGTACGCCCAGCGCTCGTGCTGCTGCTTCGTCGGCAGCTCGCCGTGCAGCACCAGGTAGGCGGTCTCGAGGTAGCTGCTCTGCTCCGCGAGCTGCTCGATCGGGTAGCCGCGGTAGTTGAGGATGCCCTTGTCGCCGTCGATGAAGGTGATCCGGCTCTTGCACGAGGCGGTGTTCGTGAAAGCCGGGTCGTAGGTCATCAGCCCGAAGTCGTCGGCGCCCGTCTTGATCTGGCGCAGGTCGAGCGCCCTGATCGTGCCGTTGTCGATCGCGACCTCGTAGGTCTTGCCGGTGCGGTTGTCGGTGATGGTCAGTGACTCTTTGCTCATCGCGATCTCAGGGCCTCCGCACCGCGCTGCAAGAGCGCCGGGCCCGGGCAGGCTAGCACCCGCTTCGCGCGAGGGTCAAGCTTGCGCGGCGCGCGCCCTGGCGCGCGCATCGGCGGCCAGCAGCAGGCCCGCCGCGCAGGCTCCGGCCAGGCAGAGGCCGAGGCTCGGCAGGCGCCAGGCGGGCTCGTAGCGCATCACGAAGCGCCGCGCTCCCCCTGGCGTCTCGATTCCGCGATAGCGGGCTCCCACCCTCCGCATCGGCAGCTCCTTCCCGCCTTCGTAGGCGCGCCAGCCGGAGGCGTGACCCTCGAGCACGACGATCAGCCCCGGGGGCGTCTCTGCCGAGACGGCGCAGGCGTGCGGGCCGAGACGCTCGAAACGCACTGGGACGTCGGGCGCGACTCGGAACGGCGGGCGCGCGTCGAGCGTGAAGAAGGCGCGCGGCAAGGCGCCAGCCAGCTCGAAGAGCCTGAGGGGCTGCGTCACGCCCGGCAGCCTGGTCTCGCCGATCGGCAGCGCGAGATCGAGGGGCAGCGCGTCGAAGGACAGCACGAAGCGCACGTTCGCTTCGCGCAAGCGCGGCGCGATCGTGCGAAAGCGCGCCGGGCTCGCCTCGGACACGCTGAGCGCGGACCCACGAGGCGCGAGCCCGTCGCGATCCACCTCGAAGGCGCCCTCCAGCCCGTCGAGGACGTGCGCGCGCGGCAGCAGGGCCTGTCGGTCCAGAGAGTAGAGCCACACGTCGCGATCGTCTCGCGCGAGCGGCGCCAGCAGGCGAGCGCTCTCGGAATAGGCGAGGCCGAACGAGAAGATACGCCCGGGCTGCGCGGCCCGCACGGGCGCGAGCAGCCTGGCCACCTCGGGCCGCAGCTCGTAGAAGCTGCGCGGGGCGAAGCGGTTGAGCGCGCCGTTCACGAGCAGCAGGTCGCACAGCAGGGGCAGGACGGCCAGCCAGGCCAGGCTTCCCCGCAAGAGCGCGGCGCCCGCCGCCAGCGCGAGGCTTCCCGAGGCGGCGAAGCTGCCCGGCCAGATCTCCGCCGCCACGCGCCGCGCCTCGGGACTGGCGAGCGGCGGCAGCAGCGAGCCGAGCGTGCGCGCCGGCAGCTCGGGAGACAGCCGCAGCGCGAGCGCCAGCGCGAGCAGCAGGCCGCCCAGTGCCAGCGCGGGCACGGCGAGCGCGCGGCGAGGCTCCCTGCGTGCGCGCTCGATCCCGAGCCCCGCGAGCAGCGCGAGCGCGAGCGACGCCGGCACCAGGAACTTGACGGGCGCACGGACGTAGGCGAGCCGTCCGACGAGCCAGCCGAGCGGCCCGTGGCCTCCGATGGCGAGCAGCACGAACAGCGCAACCGCGAAGCGCAACCGCGTGCCGCGGCCGAGAGCCGCGAGCGTGAGCGCGACCGGACCGAGATACACGCTCAGCAGGAACGGGAACCCCGTCGGCGAGTAGGCGCCGCCCCAGTACGTGCCGCCGCTCGCGGTGTGAACGTCCCCCAGGAAGCCCGGGAGCAGGCCCTCGATCAGCACCGGCAGCGACGCCGAGAAAGTGAGGCTCTCGGCCGGGGAGAAGCCCGCCCCACGAGCCGTGCCCGAGAGGAGCGCGGCGGCGGCGGCCAGCATGGGCGCGAGCAGCAGGCCCGCGAGGCCCGCCGCGAGCGCCAGACGCAGGGCGCGCCGGGCGAGGAGCCCGGCGGGCACCAGCAGCAGGACGAAGATCGCGGCGTGCATGCCGGCTTCGGCCGCGAGGGAGCTCGCCATCGAGGCAGTCGCGCAGGCGAGCGCGACGCCGCGGCGCGCGGTCGCCCGCTCGCAGAAGTCGAGCGCCAGGGCGACCACCCAAGGAAGCCAGGCGGCGCCGGGAAGCTGCGGGTGCAGCACGTTGACGAGCGAGAGCAGGGCGCCTGAAAGGCCGTAGACGGCCCCGGCCGAGAACGCCCCCAGCGGAGCCGCCCCCAGCCTCCGCGCGAGCGCGGCGGCGCCCTGCATCGCGAGCAGCACGTGCAGCGGCGGGCCGAGCCTCAGCGCGAGGTCGGCGCCGCCCGCGAGCAGCAGGGCGAGGTCGGGCGGGTAGGCCGCCAGCCAGGGCGTGCCCGCGAGGATCGTCGGGTTCCAGAGCGGCCAGATCCCAAGCCGCAGCGAGTCGGCCGTGAAGACCCAGTCGGGGTAGTACTGCGACGAGATGTCGCGCAGGTAGAGGACGCGCCCCCCGAAGAGCGCGCCCGCGAAGACCCAGGCCGCGAGGGCAGCGTGCCCGAGCAACGAGGCGAGGCGCGCGAGCTTGCCCACCCTCAGCGCGCCGGCGAGGGCGCCGCCGGCCGCGGCAGCCGCCCGGCCCAGAGCGCGAACGCCGGCTGACTCCACTCGAGGCCCGGGATCGGCGGCGCCTGGTTGGACACCATGCGCACGTACAGCCGATCTTCCGGCCGCATGCGCCGCACCCAGGGCAGGTACGAGTCTGTCGAGCCCTTGCTCGCGCGGATCGCCGAGTAGATCCGGAAGTCCTCGACCGGCATCAGCGCGGGCTCGTAACCGAGGACGTACTTCCAGGGCGCGGCCGGGTTGCGGAAGAACGTCGAGTAGAAGAGGCCCATGTCCACGCTGTAGGCGATGCCGCCCGGCTCGGGCAGCCAGGGCGCCTGCTCGGGGTTGTCGCGCGCCAGGAAGGTCCGGCCCGCGGTGTCGCTCCAGCGGCCTTTCAGGTCCGCGCCCGTCACCAGCAGCAGCAGCAGCGCCGCGCCCGCCGCGACGCCCAGCCGCGCTCGCGAGGCCGCCGGCGCGTGGCGCTCGAAGGCGCGCTCGAGCTCCACCGCCGCGAAGACGAGCAGCGCGGGCGCCGCCCAGTCGATCCAGAAGCGCGAGGCCAGGAAGCCGAGCGCCCAGCCGCCGACGGCCATCACCACGGCCGGCTCGCGCCGGAGCGGGCCGCGGCCGTCCCGTCGCGCCGCCCTCCAGGCGGCGAGACCGAGGAACGCCGCCACCACGGCGGGCCGGCCTTCGAAAGCCTGGAGCTCGGTGACCAGGGAAGCGGCGGCCTTCGCCGAGCCGACGGCGAGGTAGCCGTGCACCAGCGTCTCCCAGAGGCGGCCGGCGGGATTCCCCGTCAGCAGGGCGCCCAACGGAACGCCACACGCGAAGGCCGCTGCCAGCCGGAGCGCCGCCCGCGACTCGCGCGCCCCCGCGAGAGCCAGCACGGGGAGCGCCAGCAGGTAGAAGCTGCCGTGGATCCAAGTCGCGACCGCCGACAGCAGCGTGAAGAGCACGAAGGCCGGCGCCGGCTTCGGGCCGTCGAGGCGAGGCCAGAGCAGGCAGACGAGCGGCACGATCGCGGAGGCGAGCAGGTACGGACGCCCGAGCATCAGCCGCTCGACGAAGACGGGATCGGCGATGCAGAGAAGGGCGAGCGCGAGCAGCCAGGCCTCCGGCCGCCGCAACAGCAGGACGGGCGCCAGCGAGTAGAGAACGAACAGCGCGCCGACGGCGAACAGGACGAGGTCGAGCGGCGACAAGCCGAGGCCGCGGTGCAGCGCACCCAGGATCGCGTGCCAGCCGGGGTGCTGGTCGAGCGTGAGCTCCGGCCGCAGCAGCAGGATCTCGCTCCAGTCGCGCCCCGAGACCGCCTTGGCCGCGTGGCGCAGCGCGTCGTCCGCCGGCAGGTAGCCCTGGGCGAGGATGCGCAGCGGGATCACGACGAGCGCCGCCAGCGCGAGCGCCCGGGCGGCGGCCGGTATCCAGTCGTCGCCCCGAGCGACCGCCGGCGCGGCAGGTCCTGGCGTGGCGGACCCGGCGTCGAGCGCCGGCGCGCCGGGCGCGGGATCCGGAGGCTGGCTGGTCACCGCGCGAAGGCTAGCAGGGCGCGGGGCCCGGCGTCAGCCTTCGATCTGCTGGGCGAGGTAGTTCGGCAGGCCGATCTCCTGGATCTGCTGGAGCTGCGCCTCCAGCCAGTCGACGTGCTGCTCTTCCTCGGCCAGGATCTTCTCGAGCAGCAGGCGCGAGCCGTTGTCCTCGCGCGCGCGGCACAGCTCGAGACCGGCGTTGAGCCTGGCCACGGCGTCCTTCTCGAGCTGCAGGTCGAACTCGTGCTGCTGGGGCACCGTCGCGCCGACGTTGATCTTCATGTACTTGTCCATCGCAGGCCGGCCGTCGAGATAGAGGATGCGCTCGATCACCTCCTGCGCGTGCTTCATCTCGTCGATCGACTCCTTGCGCGAGTGCTCCGCGAGCTTCTGGTACCTCCAGTTGGCGCACATCATCGAGTGGATGAAGTATTGGTTGATCGCGGTGAGCTCGGCGCTCAGCACCTCGTTCAGGACCTTGATCACGTCGTCGTTGCCCTTCATCGGCTCCTCCGCTCGATGCGCGAACGGCACCCTGGCCCGCCTGCCTGAGTGCGTGCTCCATGATAACCGCGAGTGGTAAGCTCGACTCGTGCCCGAAGCGCTGGACGTGGATTGCCCGTGCTGCAGCGCGCGGCTGAAGGTCGATCCAGAGACCGGCGCCGTCGTCTGGATGGAGCGCAAGCAGGGTCCCGCCAGGAGCTTCGACGACCTGGTCGACCGCGTGCAGTCGCAGCGCAGCGTGCTCGACGAGAAGTTCGAACGCTCGGTCAAGCAGACCCGCCACCAGAAGGACATCCTCGAGAAGAAGTTCGAGGAGGCGCGCCGCAAGGCCGCTTCGGAGCCCTACGTTCGGCCGCCCAACCCTTTCGACAACGACTGAACGGTCCCGGCGGGGCGGGGGCAGCCGGGGCCCGCTGACGATCCGATGGAGGTCCATTCGATGCGAACCATGTCGAAGCTCGTGACGCTGCTCGCACTCGTGGCCGTGCCCGCGCTCTCCTCCGCCCAGCCAGCGCCCGCCGCCGTCGTCGGCGAGGCGAAGCTGACGCTCGCCGGCAAGAGCGTCGCGATCGAGTACGGCCGCCCCAGCCTGCGCGGCCGGGACATGCTCGGCCAGGCGGCCGTGGGCCAGGTCTGGCGCATGGGCGCCAACTCGCCGACCGCGCTGAAGACCGACGCCGACTTGAGCTTCGGCACGGCGATCGTCCCGAAGGGCAAGTACGTGCTGACCGCCAAGAAGATCGCCGACGACAAGTGGAACCTCCTGATCAGCAAGGAGGACAAGGTCGTGCAGGAGGTGCCGCTGACGGGCTCGAAGCTCGACGAGAGCGTCGAGACCTTCACGATCGAGCTGCGCGGCGAGAAGAACGCCGGCGAGTTCGAGATGAAGTGGGGCAACGCGGCTTTCAAGGCGCCCTTCACGGCGAAGTAGCGCCCGTTCGCGGGGTGCGGCCGCCGCCCGCACCCCGCTCGTTCGAAGGCCACTCGATGAAGCCTGCGCTGCACGCCGCACGCCTCCTGCTCCTGGCGACGGCCGGGACTGTCGTCGCGCAGCCGCCGGCGCCAGGGCAGTCGTCGCGCGCGCAGCCGCCGGCAGCCGCCGAGGCCGCGACCGGGACGCAGCCGTTTCCCGGGGCCGAGTATCGCCTGCTGCGCCGCGGAGACCCCGCCGCTGAAACCGGCGAGCCCCTCGAGATCCACGTGCTGGCGCTGGATCCGGCCCGGGTCGGGCTGTCGCTGGGCCTCGCGCGCGACGCCGTGGTGGGGGTCGAGGCGACCAGCTCGATCGCCGCGCGTCATCGCGCCCTGGCCGCGATCAACGGCGGCTACTTCCGCACCGCGGGCCTTCTGCTCGGCGAGCCGATCGGAGCGCTGGCGCTCGGCGAGCGGCTGCTGAGCGAGCCGCACCGCGGGCGGCCCGTGGTGGCCCTCGGCGACGCCGGCGGCCGCGCGCGCCTGGCGGTCGCGCGTCTCGAGACGTCGGCCAGGGCGCTCGTCGGGGGCAAGCCGCACGAGATCTCCGGCTTCAACCGGCCGCGCGAGGCGGACGAGCTGATCGTGTACACGCCCGAGTTCCACCGCACGACGCTCACGTCACCGGACGGCGCCGAGGCGGTCGTCGAGCGCGAACGGGTGGTCGAGCTGGCGGCGAGCCAGGGCAGCCGGCGCATCCCCGAGCAGGGCTTCGTGCTGTCCGGCGACGGCGCGGCGCGCGAGTGGCTGCTCTCCGTCGCTCGGCCAGGAGCTCGCGCCCGCCTCGACGTGCGGATGATCGCAACGCCGGCCTTCGGCTTCGCTCCCGTGGCCGTCGTGGGCGGCGGGCCCGCGCTCGTGGAGGCCGGCGCGGCCTCGGCGCTGCCGGCGGATGCGCCCTACGCGAGCGGCTTCCTGCACCAGCGCCACCCGCGAACGGTGGCCGGCGTGCGCGCCGATGGTTCGCTGCTGCTGGTCGTGGTGGACGGCCGCCAGCCCCGCCGCAGCGTGGGCATGACGATCCCCGAGCTGCAGGCGCTGATGCTCGAGCTGGGCGCGGCCGTCGCGCTCAACCTCGACGGCGGCGGCTCCTCCGCGATGGTCGTGGGCGGCCGCGTCGTCAACAGCCCGTCCGACCCGACGGGCGAGCGCCCCGTTCGCGACGCGCTGCTCGTCCACGCCCGCTGACGCCGCCGTTCAGCGCGCCGCCGCGGCCTTCTCGAGATCGGCGACGATCTCCTGCGGCGTCCAGTCCGAGCCCCGGCGCACGCTGAACAGCGTGCCGTCGGGGCGCACGACGCCCGTGCGCAGGTTGTGGGCGAACGTCGCGCCCTCCTCCTCGTACTCGAGGCCGAAGAAAGTCCCCAGGCGCTTGATCTCCTCCGGCGTGCCGGTCGCGAGCTGCCAGTGCGAGAAGGCCGCCCCGGCCGCCGCCTGTTGGTGGCGCGCGCCGTAGGCGCGCAGGACCTTCGGCGTGTCGAACTCGGTGTCGAAGGTCACCGACAGCAGGGCGGTCTTCGCCAGCAGCGCCGGCTGCTTCGCCAGCAGCGCCTGGACCTTCTCGAAGCCGTCCGTCACGCGGGGACAGAACTCCGGCAGCGGGCAGCGCGTGAAGATGAAGGTGATCGCGAGCGCCCGGCCCTGGAAGTCGGCCAGCTTGATCGGCTTCGCGTCCTGGTTGACGAGCGCGACGTCCGGCAGCGCGGCCCCCGGCGAGGGCTCGACCGCCGGCGGAGGCGTCGGGTTCACGGCGTCGTCGGGCGCCACCTTCGTCACGACGACGTCCTCGATCCAGTACTCGTCTCCCGCCACGGCGAACGTCGCGCTGACGAGGGCGCCCGGCAGCAGGGCCTTGTAGGGCGCCGGTCCCTTGATCGGGAACAGCATCGTCATCGCGGGCATGTAGTCCGGGATCTCCTCGTGCGCGATCGTGACCTCCTGGCGCGGGACGTCGATCTTGACGACGCGCCCCTTCAGCGGATAGCGCTTTGCGGCCGTCGCGACGGGTGACGTCGTGGCGCCGGGCGCCTGCTTCGAGCCCTGGCAGGCGCCGCCGGCCAGGGCGGCGGCGCAGAGGATGAGGATCGGCACGGCCGGGATCGTCTTCATGGCCTCAGGATAAACGCGTCCCGGCCGAACGCGGCGGGCTCAGCGTGAGCCGAAGCCCGAGCCGATCGTGTACACCAGCTCGCGCGCCAGCTTCTTCCCCACCACGTCTCCGGTCACCCGCACCCTCAGCCGGGCCGGCCCGTCCCAGCGCAACGCCGCGATCGTGAGGCGCGGGCTGGCGGCGAGCTCGTCGTCAGGACGGAGCGCCTCGCGCAGCGCCTCCTCGAGGTCGGCAGGGGGCGTCTCCAGCGAGTCCCAGACGAGGACGGCCTTCCGATCGCGCAGGCCCTCGCTCGTCACCGCCAGATGATCCCCTCGCGGAGACCACAGCACTTCGACCCGGCGCGGAAAGGAGAAGAGCGGCCGGGCCTCGCCGGATCCCGTCTCGCGCAGCATCAGGCGCTGGGGATCGCCCTCGAGCACGGCGGTGATCCAGACGATCTCGTGCTTCCCGTCCGGCGATACCGCGACGGTCGCGGGGCCGGGGAATGCGACCGCGGCCGCCAGCAACAGGGAGGGCAGGTCCACGACCCTACTCTAGCGCCACGTGTCGCCAGCCCATCGAGACCCGACGTCGGACAGCCGCGGAGCTACACTCCGCTCGCCCCATGCGCCAGAACCGCCGTCTCGAATCGGCCTCCCGGCGGCGCGCCATCAGGCGGGCGAGGCCGAAGCCCCCTCCGGCGGAGGCGGTCGCTCCCGCCGGCGTCGACGATCTCGTCTCGCGCCTGCGCTCGCTCCGTAACCCCGCCAACGTCGAGGGCATGCGCCGCTTCGGTCTCGTCACGCGCTACGAGCAGCTCGGAATCGGCGTCGGCGAGCTGCGGAGCATCGGCCGCCCCCACCGCCACGACCACGCGCTGGCCCGCGCGCTCTGGGACACGAAGATCAGCGAGGCGATGGTTCTGGCCGCCGTGATCGACGACCCGCGGCTCGTCAGCCGCTCCCAGATGGAGCGCTGGGCGGCCGACTGCGACAACTGGGGCCTGACCGACGCCCTGTGCTGCGGCCTCTTCGACCGGACGCCCCACGCCGAGCAGAAGGCGCACGAGTGGAGCGCGCGTTCTTCGGAATTCGTCAAGCGCTGCGGCTTCGCGCTGATGGCCGGGATGGCCGTGCATCGCGAGGACCTGGGCGACGACGTCTTCCTGCGCTTCCTACCCGTGATCGCCCGCGAGGCGAGCGACGATCGTAACTTCGTGAAGAAGGGCGTGAGCTGGGCGCTGCGCCAGATCGGCAAGCGCAACCCGAGGCTGCGGAAGGCCGCGATCGCGGAGGCGAGACGGATCGGCGCGCTCGACTCGCCCGCGGCCCGCTGGATCGCCGCCGACGCCCTGCGCGAGCTGGTCATCCGCAAGCGGGCGCGGAGGAAGCAGCCTGTCGATTGAAGCCGCTCATGCGTCATCGACCCCCCACCCCTGACCCCTCCCCACATATGGGGGAGGGGAAATCACTCGCGGGTCGCGCCGCGACCTGACGGGGCGTCGCGACCCGCTGCGTCTGCGAGCGGTGTTTCGTTACCGGCCGGGGGGCACCGCACCCGCGCGAGCTGGCAGCCGCGACTACGGGCGGCGAGCGCAGCCGAGTTCACCTCGGCGGAGCGAGCGGGGGGTCTGGGGGGTGCGACGCAGCACCCCCCAGCCTTAGACGACAAACAGCGGCGCGAGCACCAGCGTGATGGTGCTGAGCAGCTTGATCAGCACGTGGAGCGACGGGCCGGCCGTGTCCTTGAAGGGGTCGCCCACCGTGTCGCCGACGACGGCGGCCTTGTGGGGCTCCGAGCGCTTGCCGACCACGACGCCGTCCACCGTGAACAGACCTGACTCGATGTACTTCTTTGCGTTGTCCCAGGCGCCGCCGCCGTTGTTCATCACCGTCGCCATCAGGATGCCGGCGATCGTGCCGACCATCAGCAGCGCGGCGACAGACTCGGCGCCGATCTGCCCGTAGGGCGAGAGGTACTTGAAGCCGAAGCCGACGGCCACGGGCGTCAGCACGGCCAGCAGGCCCGGCGCGATCATCGCCCGCAGCGCTCCGACCGTCACGATGTCCACGCAGCGCGCGTAATCGGGCTTCTCGGTGCCCGCCATGATGCCAGGCTTCTCCTTGAACTGGCGCCGCACCTCCTGGATCACGACCTGGGCCACGCGGCCCACGGCCTGGATCGCGAGAGCGCTGAAGACGAAGACCAGCGTCGCGCCGAGCAGGCCTGCGACGAACACGGGTACCCGGGTCAGGTCGACGCCGATGTGCTCGCCGGTGATCTTCCTGATCTCGTCCAGATAGGCGCTGAACAGCAGGAAGGCGGCGAGCGCGGCCGAGCCGATCGCGTAGCCCTTGGTCAGCGCCTTGGTCGTGTTGCCGACGGCGTCGAGGCGGTCGGTCTTGTGGCGGATCTCCTCGGGCTGCTTGGACATCTCGATGATGCCGCCCGCGTTGTCGGTGATCGGCCCGAAGGTGTCCATCGCCAGGATGTAGGCGCAGGGCGCCAGCATGCCCATCGTCGCGATCGCCGTGCCGTAGAGGCCGGCGCCCGGCAGGTCGCCCAGCGCCAGCTTGCCGCACCAGTAGGCGCCCATCAGCGCGGCCGAGATCACCAGCACCGGGACGCCCGTGCACTCGAAGCCCACCGCCAGTCCGCTGATGATGTTGGTGGCGGGGCCCGTGCGCGAGGCCTCGGCGATCGAGCGCACCGGCCGGTACTTGTACTCCGTGTAGTACTGCGTGATCCAGACGAAGGCGTAGGCCGTCAGGATGCCGATGACCCCGGCGGCGAGCAGGTAGGGCTGCTTCACCGCTATCGGTGAGCCGGCCACGGGCGTCAGCAGCATGTAGACGGCGGCGGCGAAGCCGCCCATCGCCAGCACGGTCGTCACCAGGTAGCCGCGGTTCAACCCGTTCATCGGGTCCTCGTCCTCGCGGCACGAGACGCTGAAGACGCCCACGATGGTGGCGAGCAGGCCGAAGGCGCGCGCCAGCAGCGGGAACAGGATGCCGCCCAGGCCGAAGACCGGGTAGAGCGCGATGCCCAGGATCATGGCGCCGACGTTCTCGGCCGCCGTCGACTCGAACAGATCGGCGCCGCGGCCCGCGCAGTCGCCGACGTTGTCCCCCACCAGATCCGCGATCACAGCGGGGTTGCGCGGGTCGTCCTCGGGGATGCCGGCCTCCACCTTGCCCACGAGGTCGGCGCCGACGTCGGCCGCCTTCGTGTAGATGCCGCCGCCGAGCTGTGCGAACAGGGCCACGAAGCTGGCGCCGAAGCCGAAGCCGACGATCTGCAGCGGCACGTGCTCGTAGTCCTGCATGCCGCCGAAGAGCCAGAACAGGCCGCCGACGCCCAGCAGGCTCATCGCCACCACGAACAGGCCCGAGACCGCCCCGCCGCGCAGCGCGATCTGCAGCGCGCGGTTGAGGCTCGTCATCGCCGCCGCCGCGGCGCGGATGTTGGCGCGGATCGAGACGAACATGCCGACGTAGCCAGCGATCGCGGAGCAGAGGGCGCCCGTGAAGAAGGACAGCGTGACCTTCCAGGCCGTGCCCTGCCCCATCTCGGCGATGTTCTTGACGTCCCGGTTCACGAAGTAGAAGCCGAAGATCAGGGCCGCCGCGACGACGGCGAGCATTCCGATCGTGCGGTACTGCCGGGCCAGAAATGCCTCGGCGCCCTCGCGGATGGCGGCCGCGATCTCTTGCATCTCCGGCTTGCCCTGGTCGGCCGCCAGCACGTGGCGGGCCAGGACGACGGCGACGATCAACGAGAGCGCGCTGATGGCGAGCACCAGCGGCAGGACCATCTCAACCATGAGTTCTCCTCGGCGTGGGGATGCTTCGGGCGGCGCGCGGCCGGGAGAGTACTGACGCCCCTCGGGCAAAGTCAAGGCGACCGAGGGCGCCGATCCGCCCGCCGGACGGGCGGCGCCTCCGCCGCCGAGCGAACAGGCAGGCTCCGCGAGCCCGCGCGCGTGAGGGCAGCAAAGCCGGCCTCGGAATGGCCTAGAGTGGGCCACTCCCCATGGGCCTGGCGTTGCCGATCATCGTCGGCTACTCGCTGCTCCAGATCCTGCTCGGTCTCTGGATGGGCCGGCGCGTGAAGAGCGCGGACGGCTTCTTCGTCGCCGGCCGCGGCCTGGGGCCCGCGCTGCTGTTCTCGACCCTGGTGGCGGCCAACATCGGGGCGGGCTCCACCGTCGGAGCCGCCGGCCTCGGCTACCGCGACGGCGTCGCGGCCTGGTGGTGGGTCGGCTCGGCCGGCCTCGGCTCGCTGGTGCTGGCGTTCGTGGTCGGCCCGGGCATGCGCGCGCTGGCCGCCGAGCAAGGCCTGCGCACGGTCGGCGACTTCCTCGAGCTGCGCTACGACCGGCGCGTGCGCGCGGCGGTGACGGCGCTGCTCTGGCTGGGGACGCTGGCGATCCTGTCGGGCCAGCTGATCGCCGTCGCTTGGGTGCTGAACGCAGTGCTGGGAGCGCCGAAGTGGGCCGGCTGCCTGGCCGGCGGCGCCGTGATGACGATCTACTTCGCCGCGGGCGGGCTGCAATCGGCCGTGGTCGTCAACGCGATGCAGCTCGTGCTCGAGCTGGTCGTCTTCGCCTCGCTGGTGCCGCTGGCGCTGGCGTCGGCGGGCGGTCTCGAGCGCGTCGTCGCGCTGGCACCGCAGGATCCCGGCTACTGGAACTTCTTCTCCGGCGGGCTCTCCGGCTTCGTCTACGTCGCGCTGCTCTCGCCCGCGTTCATCATCTCACCCGGCCAGCTCCAGAAGGTCTACGCGGCGCGCGACGACCGCGCCGTGCGCTGGGGGGTCGGGCTGAACGCGGCGGTGCTGTTGCTGTTCGCGGGGATCCCCGCCCTGCTCGGGATCGTCGCCCGCGCGCTGCACCCAGGGCTCGCCAACCACGAGCTGGCGCTGCCGACGCTGCTGATCTCGGACCTGCCGCCGCTGGTGGGAGCGCTGGCCCTCGCCGCCGTCTTCTCGACGGAAGTGAACACCGCCGATGCGATCCTGTTCATCCTGTCCACCTCGCTGTCGCAGGACCTCTACAAGCGCTTCCTCAACCCCGGCGCCGGCGACCGCCAGGTGCTGCGGGTGGCGCGCTGCGCCGCCGTCGCCGGCGGCGTCGCGGGTGTGGCCCTGGCGATCGTCGCCGAGTCGGTGATCGGCGTGCTGAGCGTCTTCTACACGCTGCTCGGCGTCTGCCTGTTCGTGCCGGTGCTCGAGGGCCTCTACGTGCGGCGCGTGCGTCCGCGCGCGATGCTGTGGTCGCTCGGCGCCGGTGTCGCCGTGACGCTGGCGATCCACTTCGGCACGCCTTCCCGCCGGCTGGGCCCACTGCCCTCGAGCCTCGTCGGCATCGCGACGGTCGCCACTCTCGCCTTCGGCACGACTCGCGCCCGCGCCGCGGGCCGCCCGTCCGGAGCGCCCGCGCAGGAGGAACCCATCCCGTGAGCCCGCCGCCCGGCGAAGCGCCTCGCCTGATCCGCAGCCTGACGGTGTTCGACGCCACCACGCTGATCGTCGGCAGCGTGATCGGCTCGGGCATCTTCGTGGCCCCCTCGCTGATGGCGGGCTACGTGCTGACGCCCGGGCTCCTGCTCGGGCTCTGGCTGGTGGGAGGGCTGCTGACGCTGTGTGGCGCCCTGGCCGTCGCCGAGCTGGCCGCGGCCCTGCCGGCTGCCGGCGGCCAGTACGTCTATCTCACGCGGGCGTTCGGCTCCGCCGCGGGCTTTCTCTACGGCTGGACCTTCCTGCTCGCGATCAACACGGGCTTCGTGGCGGCGGTCTCGGTCGCCTTCGCCAAGTACCTGGGCGTGCTGCTGCCGGGCATCGACGAGCAGACCGCCCTCTTCGAGCTGGGCGAAGGGCAGCTCTCCACGGCGCAGGGGGTGGCGCTCCTCGTGATCGTGGTGCTGAGCGTGCTCAACGCCATGGGCGTGCGCGCGGGAGCGCTGGTGCAGAACGCCTTCACGGTCGCGAAGGTCGCCGCGATCGCAGCCCTGCTGGCGCTGGCGCTTGCCCTCGGCCGCGGCTCGGCCGCGAACTTCACCCCGCTGCTCGGGCTCGAACTCGGTCCCGAGGGCGTGAAGCTCGGCCTGTTCGCGGCGCTGGCGGTGGCGATGAGCAAGGCGCTGTTCGCCTACGACGCCTGGTACTCGGTCACCTTCACCGCCGAGGAGATCCGCGACCCGGCGCGCAACCTGCCGCGCGCCCTGCTCTACGGCACGCTCGGCATCACCGCCGCCTACATGGGCGCCGTCAGCGCCTATCTCTACATGGTCCCGATCGGCGAGATGGCGTCGGTGCCGGACAACCGCATCGCCGCCGAGGCGGCGCGGCGCCTGCTGGGCGGAGCCGGCGAGGCCGCGATCGCGCTGGCGATCCTGGCCTCGACCTTCGGCTGCGTCAACGGCCTGATCCTCACCGGCGCGCGCGTGGTGTTCGCGATGGCTCGCGACGGCCTGTTCTTCCGCTGGGCCGGCGAGCTGCACGCGGTGCGCCGCACGCCGACGCCCGCGCTCTGGCTGCAGGCCGCGATCGCGGCGCTGCTGACGCTGACCGGCACCTACAGCGACCTGCTGACGATGGTCGCCTTCGTGTCGCTGCTGTTCAACACGCTGACGGTCGCGGCCGTCTTCGTGCTGCGAGCGCGCGAGCCCGAGCTGCCCCGCCCGTACCAGAGCTGGGGCTATCCGCTGCTGCCGGCCGTCTTCATCCTGACGTCGCTCTTCTTCCTGGTGTTCATCCTGAAGGGCGACCCGCGCAACTCGGGCCTGGGGCTGCTGCTGGCCGCCCTGGGGCTGCCCGCCTACGCCTTCTTCAGGAAGCGCCAGGGCGGCTAGGGGCGCGCCCGACCGACGCGGGGCTCAGCGGTGCAGGGCCAAGAACCAGGGCGCCAGCACCAGCGACACGATGCTCATCAGCTTGATCAGGATGTTGAGCGAGGGGCCCGAGGTGTCCTTGAAGGGGTCGCCCACGGTGTCGCCGACGACCGCGGCCTTGTGGGGCGCGCCGCCCTTGCCGCCGTGCTGGCCCGACTCGATGTACTTCTTGGCGTTGTCCCAGGCCCCGCCCGCGTTCGCCATGAAGAGCGCCATCAGCACGCCGGTCAGCGTGGCGCCGGCCAGCAGGCCGCCGAGCGCCTCGGTGTTCCAGCTCCCGACCACCACCGGAACCATCACGGCGGTGACGCCGGGCACCACCATCTCGCGCAGGGCGCCCTGCGTCGAGATCTCGACGCAGCGCGCGCTGTCGGGCTTCGCCGTGCCCTGCATCAGGCCCTCGATCTCGCGGAACTGCCGGCGCACCTCGTCGACCATCCGCTGCGCCGCCTTGCCGACCGCGGTCATCGTCATCGCCGAGATCAGGAACGGCAGGATGCCGCCGACGAAGAGCCCGACGATCACCGCCGGCTGCGTGACGTCGATGCTCTTCAGCCCCACCGCCGAGCCATAGGCGCTGAACAGCGCGAGCGCCGTCAGCGCGGCCGAGCCGATCGCGAAGCCCTTGCCGATGGCGGCGGTCGTGTTGCCCACGGCGTCGAGCGAGTCCGTGATCTTCCGGACCTCGGGCCCCAGTTGGCTCATCTCACTGATGCCACCGGCGTTGTCGGCGATCGGGCCGTAGGCGTCCACCGACATCGTCACGCCCACGGTCGCCAGCATGCCGACGGCTGCGATGCCGATGCCGTAGAGGCCGGCGAGCTGGAACGAGCCGTAGATGCCGACGCAGATCAGCAGCATCGGCACGGCCACCGACTCCATGCCGACCGCCAGCCCCGCGATGATGTTGGTGGCGGCGCCGGTCTCGCTGGCCTGGGCGATCCGCCGCACCGGTCCCCACGCCGTGTAGTACTCGGTCGAGAGCCCGATCAGGATCCCCACCACCGAACCCAGCACCACGGCCCAGAACGGGCCCATCTGCGACCAGGGCGAGCCGTCGGCGAAGACGTTCACGCGCGCCGTCAGCAGCCAGGCGAACGCGAAGAAGAGCCCCGCCGCCACGAAGGTGGTGTTGCGCAGGGCGCTCTCGATCTTCCCCTTCTCGAAGATGCGCAGCGACCAGATGCCGATCACGGAGGCGACCAGGCCCGCCATGATGTACAGCATCGGCAGCGCCATCGCCTCCAGCCGGTGGCCCGCGAAGGCCGCCCCGGTCGCGGCGATCGCCAGCGTCGCCACCACGGCGCCGACGTACGACTCGAAGATGTCGGCGCCCATGCCGGCCACGTCGCCGACGTTGTCGCCGACGTTGTCCGCGATCGTCGCCGGGTTGCGCGGGTCGTCCTCGGGGATGCCCGCCTCGATCTTGCCGACGAGGTCGGCGCCCACGTCCGCGGCCTTCGTGTAGATGCCGCCGCCCACGCGCGCGAAGAGCGCGATCGAGCTCGCTCCCATCGCGAAGCCCGAGACGATCTCGGAGAACTGCCGGATCTCGGCGTCTCCCCAGAGCGCGCGGCCGAGCAGCAGGAACGCGAGCCCCAGGCCGACCAGGCCGAGCGACGCCACCGACAGGCCCATCACGGCGCCGCCGCCGAAGGCCGTTCTCAGCGCCGGCGCCTGGCCGCCGGTTCGCGCCGCCTCGCTGGTGCGCACGTTGGCGCGCGTCGCCGCCTCCATGCCGAAGAAGCCGGCCGCGACGGAGCACAAAGCACCGCCCACGAAGGCGAGCGCCGCGCGCGGCTCGACCGCGTACGCCAAAGCACCCGCGACGACCACCACGAAGGGCAGCAGCACGCGGTACTCGGCCCTCAGGAAGGCCATCGCGCCGCTGTGGATCTGCTCGGCCAGCTCCCTCATCGCGGGGCTGCCCGTGGGCCGGGCGACGACGCCCCGGTAGGTCAGGAACGCGACGCCGAGTCCCAGCAGGCCGAGGACCCAGGAATAGTGCGACAGCGAGACGAAGTCCAAGCGAATGGCTCCTTTGGTCGGCTCGGGCGGCGCCCGAAAAGCGGTTGACGGCGGACTCTAGCGACGGGCTCGCGCCGCCGTCAAACTGCGGGACTCAGCTCTCGCGCCGCTGCGGGGCCCTCGGCCCGTGCGGGCCGGCCGCCAGCGAGGCCACGACACCCGCCGCCAGGATCGCCAGCACCAGGGCGAGCAGGTACAGGTTGAACTGCTCGCCGAGCCAGGCCTTCAGTTGCGCGTGGCTCAGCATCTTGACGCCGACCACCACCAGCACGGCCGCCAGCGAGACTTTCAGGTAGCGGAAGCGGTCGATCATGCCGGCGAGCGCGAAGTAGAGGCTGCGCAGGCCCAGGATCGCGAACACGTTGCTGGTGAAGACCAGGAACGGGTCCGCGGTGATCGCGAAGATCGCCGGGATCGAGTCCACGGCGAAGATCAGGTCCGTGACCTCGACCAGCACCAGCGCCAACAGCAGCGGCGTCGCCAGCAAAGTTCCAGGTCGCGCGGCGTCGACCACGCGGTCCGCCAGCGTCGGCGCCCCCGGCTCCGCCGCCTCGTGGGAGGCGGCCGAGCCGGCACGCACGAGGAAGTGCTCGCCGTGGAAGCGCTCGGTCACCGGGATCAGGCGGCGGACCAGGCGCACGACCGCGCTGTGGTTCGGGTCGGCGTTGCCTTCCTTGATCAGCAGCATCTTGATCCCGGTCAGGATCAGGAAGCCGCCGAAGACGTAGAGGATCCAGTTGAACTCCTGGATCAGCCGGGCGCCGATGCCGATCATCAGGCCGCGCATCAGCAGGGCGCCGACGATGCCCCAGAACAGCACGCGGTGCTGGTAGATGGCCGGCACGCCCAGCGCGCCGAAGATCATCGCGATCACGAAGATGTTGTCGACGGCCAGCGACTTCTCGACCAGGTAGCCGGTGACGTACTTGAGCGCGGCCGAGGCGCCGTCGTTGTAGACGAGCCCCACGCCCGCGACCTGCTCGGGCGCGCCGCCCATCATGTCGGGCGTCAGGCCCAGGCCCAGCCAGTGCCGGTCGTAGCCGGCGTAGATCACGCCGACGAAGCACAGCCCGACGGCGATCCAGACGGCGGACCAGCCGAGCGCCTCGCGCACCGAGACCACGTGGGCCTTGCGGTGGAAGACCCCCAGGTCCAGGGCCAGCAGCGTCAGGATCAGGCCGGTGAAACCCGCGTACGCCCAGAACATCGACTCTCCCCCGGCGCACGGATGGCGCCGAGGGAGAGGCTAGGGTCGGCGTCGGAATAGATCCAATACCGAGTTACTACAGATCCATCAGGATTTCTCTATGGACCTGGCGGCCGCCTCTGCGGCCCGGCCGCGCTCGCTCTCGAGCCGCACCTGGTTGTCGACCGCGAAGGCCAGCGTGCCGCGCGCGATCATCCCGAGTGCCACGCGCTCGACCTCGCTGCCCACCCAGCCGGCGAGCGTCACGCGGCCGCGGTCCACCAGGATGCGCACCGGCGGGTCGGGCCGCCCGGCCCAGGTCTCGAACAGCGAGTGACCGTAGATCCGGGCGTAGAGCTCGGCGCGCAGGCGGTCGTCGTGCAGGGAGAGCGACTGCACGGCCAGCTCGTTGCGGATCGCGGTCACGCCCTCGACGCGCGAGACCTCGCGCTCGATGTCGTCGCGGCGCCAGGGGTGGCGCACCGAGCCGCGCAGCACGAGCGTGCCGGCGGCGAAGTCGGCCCCCACCGCGTCGAAGACCCCGTAGTAGGGATAGCGCGTGATCGCGTCCTCCACGGCCTTCCGCACCTCGGCTTCGGGCCGGTCCCCGGCCACCACCTGCAGCTCGTTGCGGACCTCGGCCACCTCCTTGAGCGCCGCGCGTTCGGCCCGCGCGCGGGCGTCGAGCGTCGTCGCGAAGCCTGTCAGCGTGGCCCGGCCCTCCCGCACCCCGACCGCCACCTGCGCGTGCTCCGCCAGCTTGGCCCTGGCGAGACGCGCCTCGATCCGCTGCTTCAGCTCAGCGTCGCGCTCGCCGGCCGACGCCCCGCTCGCGACCAGGCCCAGTAGCAGGCCGAAGGCCACCGTACGCACCATGCGCTCTGTGCCCATGACGTCGCTCCTATCCGCCGCCGCCGGTCGCGGCCGCTATGCCGGCTCCGAGAGCAAGCCTCTTGCCAGCGTCCTGGCGGCGCGTCTCAGGGACTTGCAGCCCGATCGCCGGGCTGATCGACCTCCGCCGGCGACAGCGCCGTCCTGCCGCGAGCACGCCGAGCGCGAGTTCCGCCAACATTCGTCAACTCGTGTGTCGAGCTGGGGGGTGCTGCGCCCGCCGGCCGGTGGCTGCATAGCCCGAACCGGATCGCCTCTCGCAGACGCAGCGGGTCGCGACGCCCCGTCAGGTCGCGGCCGACCCGGCGAGTGATTCCCCCTCCCCCGCCTGTGGGGAGGATAGGGCCGTCTTGACCTCCGGGGGCAGATGCTTTACACCTAAAGCAATGCTCAGCTTCAGCGCTCGCACCGCGATCGTGACGGGGGCCGGCAAGGGGATCGGGCGGGCCGTCGCCCGCGACCTGGCCGGGGCCGGGATCTCGCTGGCGCTCGCGGCCCGCACCGCGGCGGACGTGGAGGCGGCGGCCGCCGAGTGCCGTGCCAAGGGCGTGCAGGCGCTCGGCGTGGCGGCCGACGTCTCGCGGCTGGAGGACGTGCAGCGGCTGTTCGCCGCCGCGCGCGGGGCCCTCGGCCCGATCGACGTGCTGGTCAACGGCGCGGGTATAGCACCCTCGGCGCCGCTCGTGCGCACGACCGACGCGCAGTGGCACGAGACGCTGGCGCTCAACCTCACGGGCTGCTTCTACGCGATGCGCGAGGCGCTGCCCTCGATGCTGGAGCGCCGCTTCGGGCGCGTCGTCAACCTCGCCTCGATCGCGGGCAAGACGGGCTCGCCCTACATCTCGGCCTACGCGGCCAGCAAGCACGGCTTGCTCGGCCTCACCAAGTGCGCCGCGCTGGAAGTGGCGGAGCAGGGCGTCACGGTGAACGCCGTCTGCCCCGGCTACGTGGACACGCCGATGACGGACGCGGGCGTCGAGAGGATGGCGGTGCTCACCAGGCGCGATCCGGGTGAGATCCGCGGGCGCCTGGCGGCGATGAGCCCGCAGAAGCGGCTGATGACGGCCGAGGAGGTCGCGCGCATGGTGCTCTACCTCGTGAGCGACGAGGCGCGCGGCGTGACCGGGCAGGCCCTCAGCCTCGACGGCGGCACGCTCGTATGAGCGGCCGCCTGAGCATCGTCGCTCCGGACTCGCTGGCGAAGCCCGTCGGCTACTCCAACGGCATCAAGGGCTCGGGGGAGCTGCTGTTCGTCGCCGGACAGGTCGGCTGGAACCGCGAAGGCCGAATCGTGTCGGCCGACCTCGTGGAGCAGTTCGCGCAGGCGCTCGACAACGTGCTCGACGTGGTGTGGGCCGCGGGCGGCAATCCCGAGTCGATCGCGCGGCTGACCATCTACGTGACGGACAAGCGCGAGTACGCGGAGAGGCGCCGGCCTCTTGGCGAGGCTTACCGCCGGCGCATGGGCAAGCACTTCCCCGCGATGACGCTGGTGGAGGTGAACGCGCTGCTCGAGGACGGCGCGCGCGTGGAGATCGAGGCGACGGCGCTGCTGTGAGGGATCGCGAGCAGGCGGCTCTCTCGGCCTGGGTGCGGCTGCTGAAGGCCCACGCGCTGCTGCTGCGCGAGGCCCGCCGCGGTCTGCCCGAGGGCCTGACGCTGCCGCAGTTCGACGTGCTGGTGCAGCTCGAGCGCAGGCCGCAGGGCATGACCGCGGCCGAGCTGACGCGCGAGCTGCTGGTGACGGCCGGCAACCTGACCGGCATCGTCGATCGCCTCGCGACCGCGGGCCTCGTTTCGCGCTCGCGCGACGCTCGCGACGCCCGCGCACGCCGGCTGCGCCTGACCGCATCCGGCCGGCGGCGCCTGGGCCGCGCCCTGCCCCGGCACGCGCGCGCCGTCAGCGGGCCATTCCTGGCGCTGTCGCGGCCCGAGCTGCGCCAGCTTCGCGAGCTGCTCGGCCGCCTCGGCCAACCTGCGCGGGAGGACGCGTGAACACGTCCAGCTTCCGATACGAGGAGTCACAGGGCGTCGCCACCCTGACGCTCGACCGGCCGGAGCGCATGAACGCGCTCACCTTCGAGGTGTACCGCGAGCTGGCAGACACCTTCGCCGCGCTGCGGGAGCGCGAGTCGGTGCGCGCCGTGGTGCTCACTGGCAACGGTCGCGCCTTCTGTACGGGCGGCGACGTGCGCGACATCATCGGCGAGCTGCTGCAGCGCGACGCCGCGGGCCTCGTCGAGTTCACCCGCCTCACCTGCGAGCTGGTGCGCAACATCCGGCTGCTGCCGAAGCCGGTGATCGCCTCGCTCAACGGCACGGTCGCGGGAGCGGGAGCGGCTCTGGCGATCGCCTGCGACCTCCGGCTCGCGGCGGCCAGCGCGAGGATCGCCTTCCTCTTCGTGAAGGTCGGCCTGGCCGGCGCCGACATGGGCTGCGCGCAGCTGCTGCCGCGGATCGTCGGCATCGGCCGGGCCAGCGAGCTGCTGCTGACCGGCGACTTCGTGGAGGCGGACGAGGCGCAACGGATCGGCCTCTACAACCGGGTGCTGCCGGGCGAGCAGCTTGCCGAGGAGACGCGGACGCTCGCCCTGCGTCTCGCGCGCGGGCCGGCGGCGGGCCTCGCCGCCACGAAGCGCGCGCTCGAGGCCGAGACCCAGATGGACCTGCTGGGAGCGCTCGACCACGAGGCGCGCGTGCAGGCCGAGCTGATGCTCGGCCCGGACTTCCGCGAGGGCTTCCTCGCCTTCAGCGAGAAGCGGGCGCCGCGCTTCTCCGGAGCGCCCGAATGAGCATGGTCGACCCGTTCCTGGAGCCTCATCACGTCGACCTCGCGGAACGCGTGCGCGCCTTCGGCGACGAGCGCCTGCGCGCGAGCGCCGAGGACGAGCGCGACTGCCTGGAGCGCACGCGCGAGCTGGCGCTGGCGCTCGCCGACGCCGGCATCCTGGCGGCGAGCGTGCCGGCGCCCTACGGCGCCCTCGACCTGCGCTCGCTGGTGCTGGTGCGCGAGGGCCTCGCCTACTTCTCGTCGCTCGCCGACAGCGCCTTCGCGATGCAGGGCCTCGGCTCGCACGCGCTGGCGCTGGCCGGCACCGACGTGCAGAAGCGGCGCTGGCTGCCGGCGGTGGCGCGCGGCGAGGTGATCGCGGCTTTCGCATTGACCGAGCCCGAGGCGGGTTCGGATCTGACCGCCGTGCGCACGCGGGCGGTGCGCGACGGCGCTCTCTTCCGCCTGGAGGGCGTCAAGACCTTCATCTCCAACGCGGGCCTGGCGGGCCTCTACACCGTGCTCGCCCGCAGCGGCGACTCCCAGGGCGAGGAGGGCCTGTCGATGTTCCTCGTCGACGGGGGCTCCCCGGGGCTCGCCGTCAAGCCGCTCGAGCTGATGGCGCCGCATCCGATCGGCGAGCTGCGCTTCGAGGGCACGCCCGCGCTGCTGCTGGGCGCCGACGGCGCCGGCTACGCGCTGGCGCTGAAGGTGCTCGACACCTTCCGCCCCAGCGTCGGCGCCGCCGCCTGCGGTTTCGCCGCGCGCGCGCTCGACGAGGCGCTCTCGTTCGCGCTCGCGCGCCGGCAGTTCGGCCGGCCGCTCTCGGACTTCCAGGGCGTGCAGATGGCGCTCGCCGACATGAAGACCGAGCTCGAAGCCGCCCGCCTGCTGGTGCGCCAGGCGGCGCTCGAGAAAGACCGGGGGGCGCGCCGGGTGACGCTGGCCGGCTCGATGGCGAAGCTCTACGCGACCGAGATGGCGCAGCGCGTGGTCGACCGCGCGCTGCAGATCCACGGCGGCCAGGGGCTGCTGCGCGGGCGCACGGTGGAGCGGCTGTATCGCGAGGTGCGGGCGCTGCGCATCTACGAGGGGACCAGCGAAGTGCAGAAGCTGATCATCGCCCGCCAGCTCCTGCGGCATTCGAAGGACGAAGCCTGAGACACCACGGCCCGCCGCTTCGGGCCACGGAGGACGACGATGGGTCGCATCCTTGACTTGTGCGGAGAGATCGCTGCAGCGGCGGAGCCGGGCGACGGCGGCCTGGTGCTGCCGATGGAGGAGCAGGAGCGCCTCGGCCAGGACTGGAGCGAGGACGAGATCGAGGACGCGCTGGCGATCGTCCAGGAGAGCCTGATGCAGTCGGAGCTGGTCGAGGCGGCCGACAGCCTCAGCGCCCGGCTGGTGGAGCTGCTGGGCGCCTACGGCGACGAGCAGGCCTTCGAGCGCGCGAAGCAGACCGGCGCGCCGCTCGACCTCGAAGCGCTCGGCCAGCTCTCGCGGCGCATCGGCCGCCTGGAGGAAATCCTCGAGGCCTTCCGCGACGCCCCTCCGCCCGATCGCGCGGGATTCGACTCCCTGCGGCGGCGACTGCTCGACGTCGGCATCGAGGCCGAGATGGCTTCCGGCGAGGGCGAGCTCGAAGAGGAGGAAGACACCAGCCAGCGCCGCAGGAGCCGCCGGGGCAACGGCGGCGGCGGCGACGACGACGACGACAATTGATCTTCTCCCCGTTCCCGCTCGGGCGCGCCGGCCTCCGCGTGCCCAACCGCGTCTGGCTGCCGGCGATGGTGACCTGGCGCGGCACCGAGGACGGCTTCGTCACCGACTCGCTGCGTGAGATCTACCGGCGCTACGTCGCGGGCGGCGCCGGCATGGTGGTGCTCGAGGCGACGGGCGTGCGCGAGGTGCGCAGCGGGCCCCTGCTGCGGCTGTCCGACGACCGCTTCGTGCCGGGCCTGCGCGCGCTGCGCGAGGAGCTGCGAGCCCTCGGGCCGTCCCTTGTCGTGCCCCAGCTCATCGACTTCCTCAAGATCGCGCGGCGCCGGCCGACACGTGCCTTCCTCGAGTCGGCGGTCGCGCGGGGCCTGTTGCCGGAGCAGGTGCTCGCCACGACCGACGCGGAAGTCGAGGCGACGCCCGAGGCCTTCGTGCCGGATCCGCGGCTGCGCCGCGAGATGCTCTACGGCTACCGGCAGACGATCGAGGACCTCGAGCTCGCGGAGATCCGCCGCATCCCTGGCTGGTTCGCCGCGGCGGCCCGGCGGGCGCGGCAGTGCGGCTTCGACGGCGTGGAGCTGCACTTCGCGCACGCCTACACGCTCGCCTCGTTCCTCTCCGTGACGAACGCGCGCCGCGACGCCTACGGCGGCAGCCTGGAGAACCGCTTGCGCCTCCCGGTCGAGGTGATCGCGGCCGTGCGGGAGGAGGTGGGACCCGACTTCCTCGTCGGCTGTCGCTTCCTGGGCTCCGAGGACATCCTGGCGCCGGACGGCCGCATCCTCGGCAACACGCTCGACGACGCGCGCGCGATCGCGGTCGAGCTGGCGCGGGCGGACCTCGACTTCCTGTCCGTCTCGCGCGGCGGCAAGTTCGAGGACGCGAGGCAGCCGCCGGTCGGCGAGGCGATGTATCCCTACACGGGCCACTCGGGCTCGCGCTGCATCCCGCGCGCGAAGGACGACCCTCCCGGCGTCAACGTCTACCTGGCGGAGGGCATCCGCAGCGCCGTGCGGGCCGCCGGCTTCACGACACCGGTCGTGACGAGCGGCCGCATCTCGACGCTCGCACACGCCGAGGCCATCCTGCGCGAGGAGCGCGCCGACCTCGTCGGCATGGCACGAGCCCTGCTCGCCGACCCCGACCTGCCCCGCAAGTGGCGCCTGGCCCGCGAGGCGGAAGCGCGCGGCTGCGTCTTCTGCCCCTACTGCGAGGACCAGGACCAGCGGCACCTCGAGGTGACCTGCACGCTGTGGCCCAAGCACCCGGCCGACCATCGCCTGCGCGTGCTGCCGGAGCCCTGGAGCTCCGCGAGCTAGGCGTCGCGCATCCAGCCGCGGCGGCGCGGCGGCCTGGGCGCGTCGACCTCGGCCGCATCCCACAGCGGCACCTGCAGGAAGGACCGCAGCACGCGCGCGTCGCGCCGGAGCCGGTCCAGGTGCCCGTGGCCCGCGACGTTGACCCGCCGGCCGTCGTGTAGCACGAGGTTGAGCTCGTAGCAGGGGAAGCTCCGGAAGCCGGAGCCGGCGGGCGCCCGGAGCAGCTGCAGCGCATGCACGTCACTCAGGGGAACGCGCCGAACCGGCGTAAACGGGGGCAGCGCGGTGCGCGTGACCATGCCCCCCTCCTTGTCGAAGCGGACGAACGGCGCGGCGAGCCGGTAGAGGGCCGCCCAGGCCACAAGCAGGCCGCCCATCACGAAGATCAGGCCGATCTCGTGCACCTCGAGCCGGTCCCCCCGCCACACGAGCAGGCCCCAGAACGCGAGGCCCGGCAACGCGGGCGGCAGGAAGAAGAGCCGGGCCGGCCACGTGCCCTGCAACTGGACGCGGCCCGAGCCCGGCGAGACGAGCCGCTGGCCGGCGAAGCGGACGTGCGCGCCCCCGCGCTTGATCGGCCAGCGGCCGACCTGATCGGCGAGCGGGTCGTCGGTCGCGTGCGGCGAAGGCGAACGGCCGGCCTGGGCGCCCGGCGGCGGTGGCGAGTCGGGCATCGACCTAGACCCCGAGCAGTCCCCGCGCCTGCTCCCCTGCCGTCACGAACCTGACGTTCCACTTCTGCAGGCGGCGCACGATGCGCTCGACCGCGTGCTCCATCCAGGGGCCCAGCCGGCGCAGGAACAGGCGCTCGCGCAGTCCCAGCGGAATCTGGGGCCGGGCGCCCATCTCGTAGGGATGGAAGTAGTACTGCGTGTCGCCCGTGCGCAGCGCGGCGCGCAACGCCGCGAGCGTCCAGCCGAGCCCCGCGACGCGCGTCAGGATGCCCGTTCCAGCGGGCAGCCGGATCCACGGGAACACCGGCAGCGGGATCTCGACGAGATCGCCCGAAGGGTCGGGCCGCGAGAAGCGCTCGCTGAAACGGTACGGGTGCAGCGCGACGTGCTCGTGCCCGAAGTCCTTGCCGAGCAACGCGCGCGAGGTGCACACCGAGACGTCGTAGCGGAAGCCGGCCTCGCGCAGCGCCGGGATCATCCAGTCGCGCAGCAGCAGGTTGGGCGCGCGGTAGCCGACGGGAGCACGACCCAGCAGCCCTGCGAGCACGTCGCGTGCCGCGAACAGCTCGCGCCGGTAGCCGTCGGGGCCGAGGAGATCGGCGTCCGTGTGGTGAAAGCCGTGGCAACCGACCTCGTGGCCTCGGGCGGCGATCTCCCGCACGAGGTCGGGGTAGTGCGTGGCGACCTCCCCCAGGATGAAGATGCTCGCGCGCACGCCGAGCCGGTCGAAGAGGTCGAGCATGCGGCGAGTCGGGTCGAGAAGCTCTCCCGCCGGCCGGTCGAGGCCGTAGTGCTCGCGCCACACCGCATCGGTGCTGGGCCAGCGCGCCTTCGGCGAGCCGGTCGCCCAGCGGCAGTGGTACCACTCGTCGAGGTCGACCGAGAGCACGACGCGCCGCTCGGGCACGCCCGGGGTCAAGGCCGCTCGAAGACCAGGATCGAGAAGGCGCGGTCGCGGATCTCGCGCGCGAGGCGCAGGCCGGCGGCCTCGCCGGAGCGGATCACGTCCGCCATCGGATGGAAATACAGGCTCGAGCCCTTGAACAGGAACAGCAGCCGGCGCAGCAGCACCCGGTGCGGCACGCGCGAGGTGTGGGCGACGACCAGCGTGCGGCGCGCGGCCTCGGCCGCGCGCCGCAGCAGGCCGGCGTGGTCCGCGTAGTACTCGACGACCCCCACCAGCAGCACCACGTCGGCCGCGGGATAGGTCGTCGCCGAGACGTCGCCTTCTTCGAAGCGGATCGAGCCCGCGAGCCCCGCGTGCTCGGCCGACTCCTTCGCGATCGCCAGCATGCGCGGGGCGATGTCCACGGCGTGCACCGAGGCGCCCATCTTGGCGGCCAGCAGGCTGACCTGGCCGCTGCCGCATCCGAGATCGAGCAGGCTGCGGCCGGTGAGCCCCAGCTCGCCGAACAGCGCCTCGAGCAGCCGCATGCGCCGGGCGAAGGTCGGCCCGCGGAAGAAGCGGTTGACCAGCGCGTTCAGCGGGTCACCTCCCGCCTGCGCGAAGGCACGGTCGTACTCGGGCGCCAGCTCGTCGAAGTAGCGGCGCGCCCGCCCGTGGTCCTCTTTTGCGGGCATCCGTCCGACATTCTACGGGGCGGCGCGCCGGCTCGGCGCAGTTACAATCCGCCGAGCCGTCTCAACCACAGGAAGCGAGCGTGAACCGAATGCCCCGTAAAGCCCTCCCCCTGCTGGCCACCTGCTGCGCCGTGTCACTCGCCGGCGGCGCCGCGCGCGCCGCGGCCCCCGACGTCACGGGCTATTTCGCCGCCTCGCGCGAGGCGCAGGCGGCCGCCGAGCGGGCCCTGCTCGAGACGCCGACGCCCGAGCGCGCCCGGCGCTGGCTGTTCGAGCTGACCGAAGAGCCGCATGTGGCCGGCACGCCGCAGGAGAAGAAGGTGGCCGAGTACGTCCTCGAGCGCTTCAAGGAGTTCGGCCTGGAGGCGGAGCTCGTCCGCTACGACGTGTTCCTGAACCACCCGAAGAGCGTCTCGCTCGAGCTGGTGACGCCGGTCGAGCAGACGCTCAGCCTGCGCGAGGACGCGCTCGACGTCGACAAGGACTCCTCGAGCCGCGGCATGTTTCCCGCCTTCCACGGCTACGCCGCGTCGGGGCGCGCGGAGGGCCAGGTCGTCTACGTGAACTACGGCACCCGCGCCGACTTCGAGCGGCTCGAAGAGATGGGCATCAAGGTCGCGGGGCGCGTCGTGCTCGCCCGCTA
>JBFWVE010000007.1:0-217037 GCA_050246895.1 Vicinamibacteria bacterium
AGTCGATGGAGGATGCGCGCCCGCACGCGAGGGAGAAGGAGATCGAGCTCAGCCTGCCTCCGGCACCTCCGGGCGGCGACGATCCGAACGCGCGCCGGGACATCGTCGTGCGCATCCCTGCCGCGGCCGGACCCCGCGAGGTCGCCGTCGGCGTGAGCGACGTCCTCGGTGGCGCAGCGAGCTACAAGCGAGTCGAGGTCGGAGGCTGACCGGCTCTCAGCACCCCCGGCTCAATCACCTGAATCGCGGGTCGTTCGGGAAGCGCTGGCGTGCTCTCGTGGCCCACTCTCGGGCGCCGGCGGCGTCGCCGATCCCCGCCAGCGTGCGCACGACGATCCAGTAGTCCTCGGCGCCGGCCTGCGAGTTCCGCGTCACGATGCCGGCGAGCGCGTCGCGCGCTTCCGCGTCCCGGCCCTGGGACCGGCGCAGCAGGGCCAGGCCGACACGGCCGTCGCGCGACCAGGGGATCTGCTCGATCTCCCTGGAGAACTCGACCTCGGCCTCGGCCTCGCGCCCGAGCCGCGCCAGGCAGTCGGCCGTGCCCGAGTGCAGGCCCGGCACCACGAGACGAACCTGCCTCGACTTGGCTTCGGCTGCCGCGCGGAACGCGGCCACCGCTTCCGCGCAGCGACCCTGGGAGCGCGCCACGGCGCCGAGCACGTAGTGGCTCATGACCCTCTCGCGGTCGGCCGCCAGGCTGCGGCGCGCGTAGTCGGCGGCCTCGGCATAGCGGCGCTGCTCGAGCATCATCTGCGCGAGTGTCTCGTAGGCGCGCCCTGGGTCGCTGGCAGCGGCGGCCCGTGCATGGCGTTCGGCCTGCCGGCCGCGTCCGGCCAGCGTGTGGACGCGCACCAGCGCCAGGTGCGTCGACGCGCGCTGCGGATCGCCCTCGAGCGCGCGTTCGAGCGCGCGGATCGCTTCGCCCTCGCGCCCGAGCCGCTGCAGGCTGAGGCCGAGGGTCTCCCAGGCATCGAGCATGCCCGGGCTGTCCTCGAGCACCTTGCGCAGCTCGGGCACGGCCTCGGCGTCGTGCTGCTCCGCGGCCAGCTGGGTGGCACGCCGCCACGCCTCGTAGACCTGGACCTTGTCCTTCGGATCGGGGAGCGCTGCTCCGGCCTTCGGCGCACGCACGCCGCCGCCCACGTAGCCGAGCGCCTGCAGCGCCTCGCGCGTCTCGGCGGGCACCGCCTCGGGAGCCGCGGGCGCCCGCGTGCCGGCCACGCGGTCGAGCCAGCCGCTCATCGCGGCGACCGCGTCGGGCCGCTCCGAGGCCAGGTTGCGCGTCTCGCGCGGGTCGGCGCTGGTGTCGTACAGCTCGTTTCGCGGAGCGCGGATGAAGCGGAAGCGCTCCTCGCTCACGGCCAGCAGCTCGCTCCAGCCGAAGTGGCGCCGCGGGAAGAAGGTCTCCGAGTAGACCCGCCGCGGCGGCGCCTGGCCGGACGCCAGGGCGCCGCGCAGCGACGCGCCGTCGAGGCCGTCGCCCGCGAGGCCGGTCAGGTCGAGGAGCGTCGCGGCCAGGTCGACCTGCGCCACCACGCCGCGTACCCGCGTCCCGGCCCGCGCGCGGCCGGGCAGCCGAAGCAGCAGCGGCACGCGCACCGCCTCGCGATACAGGAAGAAGCCGTGCTCCTGCTCGCCGTGGTCGCCCAGGCCTTCTCCGTGGTCGGAGGTGAGCATCACGACGGCCTTCTCGTAGACGCCGGCGGCCTTCAGGCGCGCCAGGAAGCGGCCGACCAGCTCGTCCGCGTAGGCGACCTCGCCGTCGTACGGGTCGGACTGCCGGCTGCGCCAGGGCTCCGGCGGCGCGTAGGGCGTGTGCGGCTCGTACAGGTGGAGGAACGCGAAGAACGGCCGCGTGCCCTGGGCCTCGATCCAGCGCGAGAGGGACTCGACGGCCGCGGCCCCGTCGCGCTGCTGGGCGCCGAGCGAGGCATCCTTCGCATCCGTCGCGAGCGCGTCGTCGTAGCGGTCGAAGCCCTGCGCGAGGCCCGTGGCCGCGCGCATCACGAAGGCGGACACGGCCGCGCCCGTCGGCCGTCCGGCGGCACGGAAGCGTGTCGCGAGGGTGCGGTGCTCGTCCTTCAGCCGGTAGCCGACGTTGTCGCGCACGCCGTGCCGCGGGGGCAGCAAACCGCTGAGCAGCGAGGCGTGCGCGGGCAGTGTCAGCGGGCAGTGGCTGATCGTGTCCTCGAACACGACGCCTTCGCTCGCCAGCGCGTCGATCTGCGGCGTCGAGCCGCGGCCGTAACCGTAAGCCGGCAGGCGATCGGCGCGCAGCGTGTCGATCGAGATCAGGATCACCGGGGCCTGCGGCCACGGGCCGTCGGGCGCCCGGCGTCCGCAGCGGGCGCCGGCCGCGAGAGCCGCGATCGTCAGGGCCGCGATCGCGAGGGCCGGCGTCGCGCGCTTCACGAGCCCTGCGCCAGCCAGGAGCGCACGCGCGCGATGTCGGCCGCCTCGACGGCGGCAGGCGCTTCGCGCAGGTAGGACTCGAGGTAGGGGCGCGCCTCCGCGGCGCGGCCGCGCTGGCGCAGCGTGAGCCCGAGGTTGTACAGCGTCTGCCAGTCGCGCGGATCGAGCGACACCGCCTTGCGCCAGCTCTCGATGGCGTCGTCCGGGCGGCCCTCGCGCGCCGCGATCACGCCGAGGCTGTTCCAGGCGCGCGCCACCCCGGCGTCGAGCGCGAGCGCCCCCTCGAAGGCGGCTCGGGCGGCGCGCAGGTCGCCGGCCATCAGGTGGACGGTGCCCTGGTTGACCTGGACGGACGCGCTCGTCGGATCGAGCTGGCGAGCGCGCTCGAAGCTCGCGAGCGCGGCCTGGCGCTGTCCGAGACCGGCGAGCGCGACGCCCAGTGTCTGCAGCACGTCGAAGTCCGGGGGATCCTGCGCGGCGAACGCTTCCAGCAGCGCCACGGCCTCCTTCGCTCGTCCGGCCTCCACCAGGTACAAGCCGAGAATCGCACCCGTCTCGGTGTCAGCGGGGCGTAACGCCAGGGCGCGCCGCGCCGCGTCGAGGGCCGCCCGCAGGTCCCCGCGGGCGCGCTCGAGGCTGGCGAGCTGCATCCAGGCGAGCGCCATGTCCGGGCGCTCGCGCAGGTTTTCGCGGCAGAGCGCGATCGCCTCGTCGTAGCGGCGCGCGTCGTGCAGGCGCTCGATCCGCGAGTTGCGCTGGTAGATCGCGATCAGCCGCTTGGGGTCGTCCGCCTCGGTGGGGCGCCGCGCCGTCGGCTCCGCTTCCGTGGCGACGTAGCCGAGCCCCCGCAGGCGCTCGCGGACCGAGGCCTCCTCGCGCACGCGGCTCACGCCGCGTTCGCCCTCGCGCGCCTTGGCGAGCCGGGCCTGCAGGCGCTCCAGCGCCTCTGGCCGCTCGGCCGCCAGGTTGCGGGACTCGCGCGGATCCGCCGCGAGATCGTAGAGCTCGGGGATCGGCAGCGCGACGTACTTCAACTGGTCGTCGATCACCCCGTGCAGCGGCGCCCAGCCCTGATTGAGGGACGCGGAGAGAGCCTCGAAGTAGACCGGCGGGTCGACCTGCGCGCCCGCGCCGGCGGCGAGCGTGAGCAGGCTGTGGCCGGGGAGGCCCGCCGGCGGGTCGACGCCGAGCGCGTCGAGCACGGTCGGAAGCACGTCTATGTGGCGCGCGCGCGCGGAGACGCGCCGCGGGCCGAGCAGCCGCGGCGCGAAGAGGATCAGCGGCACGCGCAGCGTCGCCTCGTAGGCGAAGATGCCGTGGGTGTCCTCGCCGTGCTCGCCGAGAGCCTCGCCGTGGTCCGAGGTCAGCACCACCAGCGTGCGGCCGTCGCGGCCTGCCTCCAGCAGCGGCCGCAGCAGCGGCTCGAGCGCCGCATCCGCGGCGGCGACCTCGCCCTGGTAGGGCGCGTCGGCGAAACGCGCCGCGAAGGGCTCGGGCGCCGCGTGCGGGAAGTGGGGCTCGTAGAGATGGACGAACGCGAACGAGGGCCGGCCGTCCGCATCGGCCAGCCAGCGTCGCGCGGCCTCCACCGTCGCGCTGCCCGGCCGCTCCGCCATCAGGAAGACGTGCCGCGTCTCGGCGCCGCCGAGGCGGTCGTCGTACACGTCGAAGCCTCGGTCGAGGCCGAAGCGGGAGTCGAGCACGAAGGCGCTGACGAAGGCGCCCGTCCGATAGCCGCCCTGCTTCAGCAGCGTCGCGAGCGTCGGCAGATCCCTGGGCACCCGGAAGCCGCTGTTGTCTCGCACGCCGTGCTCGAGCGGCAGGCGGCCCGCGAGCAGGTTGGTGTGAGAGGGCAGCGTCACCACGTTGTGGGCGTAGGTGCGCTCGAAGAGCACGCCCGCCTGTGAGAGCCGGTCGATCCAGGGAGTCGAGGCGTCGGCCCGGCCGTAGCAGCCGAGCGCGTCGGCTCGCAGCGTGTCGATCGAGACGAGCAGGACGTCGAGGCCGGGCTCGCGCCGCACGCCGGCCGGGCTCCGCCAGAGCATCGCGGCGCCCGCGAGCGCCAGCAACAACAGGCCCCCGAGCCAGGCCCGGCCTGAGCCTCGAGACCAGCCGGCCCTCGAACCGCCGGCGTCAGCGGCCGAGTCGGCAGCTGCTAGCGCCGGCCGGGGGTCAGGCCCGGCGTCGGCGCCCGACGGCTGTCGTTTCCTGGTCTTCTTGGGGTTCAGGCGAGGGCCTCGAAGTCGGTGATTCTACAGCCCCAGCGCTATACTCATCGCGCGGCAGGAGGTCTTCATGTTCATCCGGTTCATCGCCACGGCCTTCGCCCTTTCCCTGGCGCTCGGCACCGCGGCCCAGGACTGGCGCGGGACGGGCCGGCTCGAAGGCAAGGTCACCGACGTGGACGGCAAGCCCCTGGTGGGCGTCACCGTCAAGCTCGACAACCCGGAACGGGGCGGCGGCCCGACGATCAAGACGGACAAGAGGGGTAAGTGGGCCATGCTCGGCCTGGTCGGGGGCAACTGGAACATCGACTTCGAGCTCGAGGGCTACGCGCCGAAGGGGATCAGCATCCGGCTGCCGGGTGAGTCCGTGCGCATTCCTCCGATCGAAGTCAGCCTCGAGAAGGCCCAGCCGAAGGGGCCGTCAGCCGAAGTCATCGCCGAGCTCGACGTGGCCGAGTCCCTGTTCAAGGAGGGCCGCTATCCCGAGGCACGCGCGGAGTTCGAGCGGCTGCTCGCGAAGCTGCCCGAGCACGCGGTGACCATCAACACGCGCATCGGCCTCTGCCACATCCAGGAGAAGAACTACGAGGCGGCCATCGCGACGCTCGAGAAGGTCATCGCCGCGCAGCCCGAGAACCAGCAGATCCGCGCGATCGCCGCGCAGGCGGCCCTCGAGGGCGGCTTCCTGGACAAGGGGCGCGAGCTGCTGGGGAAGGTCGACGAAGGCACCATCAAGAACCCCGACGTCTTCTTCAACATGGGCGTGAACTTCCTGAACGCGAACCTGCCGGAGGACGCGATCGTCTACTTCGGCAAGTCGGTGGCGCTCGACCCGACGTACGTGGACGGCTACTACCGCCGGGCGCTCGCGTATCTGCAGCTCGGGAAGAAGGACGAGTGCCGAGTCGACCTGCAGAAGGTGATCGAGCTCTCGCCCGATTCGGACATGGGCCAGATGGCCAAGAAGGCGCTGGCCAGCCTGCAGTAGACGGCTCGGACGGCGCGCCGTTGCGGCGCGCCGCCCGCCCCAGCGCTACTGGCCCGGGTCGTCGGCTGACGGCCCGTAGATCGAAGGTACCTTGCCACCCATCGGGCGCAGGTACGTGCTGAGCTGTCCCCGGTGGTGGATGGCGTCGAACAGGAAGCCCCAGACGAACTCGCCGAGGCGATCTTCCCAGGGTGGCGCGCCCTCCATCAGGAAGCGCGCCGGCGCGTCCCAGCGCGCGTCGTCGAGCCTCTCGATGCGCGCGGTGACGGCCGCGGCGTCGCGCTCGTAGGCCGCGACGATCTCCGCCGTGGAGGCGGGCGGCGCCGACTCCTTCCAACGAACCTCCCCGGTGTCGAGCAGCGCGATCAGAGCGGCCTCCTCGACCGCGAGCAGCCATGCGAGCGCGCCGGCGGAACGCGCCTTCGGATCGGGCCGGTAGTCGAGACGCTGGGTGGGAACGGCCTTGAGAACGGACACGAACGCCTTCGTCTCCGCCTTTCGGCGGGCAATGCAGAACTCACGATTCGTCATTGGGTCGGGCTCCTTGGCTCAGGGGAAGATAGGCGAACAGAAAGCGAAAGTCAAGCGGGAAGCTCGTCCCCGACCTCAGGCGGCGGGAAGGCGCAGGACCGCGCGCAGCCCTCCCGCGGGGGAGTGGGCGAGCTCGATCGAGCCGCCGTACACCTCGGCGAGATCGCGCACGATCGAGAGGCCGATGCCCGATCCGGGCGCCTGCTCGTCGGCGCGCACGCCGCGCCGGAGCACCGCTTCGCGGCTCGACGGCTCGATTCCGGGGCCGTCGTCGTCGACCAGGATCACGACGAAGCCCGCCTCGAGCGACGCGCGCAGCGCCACGCGCGCGCGCGCCCATTTGCAGGCGTTGTCGAGCAGGTTGCCCAGCATCTCGTCGAGATCCTGGCGCTGGCAGCGGACGGCGTGCCCGCCCGGGACGTTCAGCTCGATCTCCAGCCCGCGCTCGGCGTGCAGGCGCAGCAGCGTGCGCGCGAGGCTCTGCGCCGACTCGTCGACCCCGGCGCGCGCGCCCAGGTGCGCGCCCGAGGCGGCGGCTCGCGCGTGGGCGAGGTGGTAGTCCACCTGCCGCCGCATGCGCTCGACCTGCTGGCCGATGCTGGCGGCGAGCTCGCCGTGGCCCGCGGCCGCGGCCCGGATCGCCTCCTGCGCCAGCACCGCCAGCGGCGTCTTCAGCCCATGCGCGAGGTCGCCGGCCTTGGCCTGCGCGCGCTCGACACTGCGTTCGCGCTCCTCGAGCAGCGAGTTGAGGTCGTCGACCAGCGGTCTCACCTCGGCGGGATACTCGCCCTCGACGCGGCTGGCGCGGCCGTCGCGCACCGCCGCGAGGCGCGTCCGCAGGCGTCCGAGCAGCGACATGCCGGTGCGCACCTGGCTGAGGCCCGCGGCCAAAAGGCCCACTGCCACCACCGACATCGCGCCGAGGTGCACCAGCGGGCCGGAGAGGCGATGGCCCAGCAGCAGCGTCACCGCGACGTTCGTGGCCGCCAGCAGCCCGATCGTCCAGAGCAGGGCGCCCCAAAGCAGGCGCGCGCGCAGCGACCTCACGCGGTGTCGTCCACGCGATAGCCGAGCCCGCGCACGGTGCGAATGAAGCCGGCGCCGAGCTTGCGCCGCAGCCGGGCCACGAAGACCTCGATCGTGTTCGAGTCGCGGTCGAAGTCCTGCGCGTAGATGTGCTCCACCAGCTCGCTCTGCGAGACGACACGCCCGCGCTGGTGCATCAGGTACGAGAGCACGCGGAACTCGTGCGCCGTCAGGTTCACCGGCGCGCCGTCCCTGGTCACCCGCGCCGCGCGCGCGTCGAGCACGACCGCGCCGGCCCGCAGCAGCGGCGCCGGCTGGCCGCTCGCGCGGCGGATCAGCGCTCGCAGGCGGGCGAGCACCTCCTCCATGCGGAACGGCTTCGCCACGTAGTCGTCGGCGCCGCCGTCGATCCCCTGGACCTTCTCGTGCCAGCTGCCGCGGGCCGTCAGGACCAGCACCGGCATGCCGAGGCCGGCCTCGCGCCAGCGGCGGAGCAGCGTCAGGCCGTCGAGCTTCGGCAGCCCCAGGTCCAGCAGCACGGCGTCGTAGCCCTCGGTCTGCGCCAGGAAGTCGGCGCGCTCGCCGTCGCGCGCGCAGTCGACGGCGTAGCCCGCGTGGGCGAGCGCCGACTCCAGCTCCTCGGACAGGAGCCTCTCGTCCTCCACGACCAGGATACGCGAGGCCGACCTCCTGGCGCCCTTATAGCGCAGGCCGCCCTGAACGGCACCTGAACGCCGCGTTCACGAAGCGTTCAGCGGCGGCCTCGTAGGCTGGTTCGCGGGGATGGGGAGAGAGGTCGGCAGAAAAATGGCACAGCCAGTTCCGGTGGCCGTCGGGGCGGAGCCGCTCGTCGCGTTGCGCGGCGTCGACAAGAGCTACCTGACGCCGGCGGGCGAGTGGCCCGCGCTGCGGCAGGTGGACGTCGAGGTCGGCGCCGGCGAGTTCGTGGCGGTGACGGGGAAGTCGGGCAGCGGCAAGTCGACGCTGCTTCACCTCGTGGGCGGCATCGACCGGCCGAGCGCGGGCGAGGTGCGGGTCGCGGGCCAGGCCGTGCACGCGCTGTCGGAGGACGCGCTCGCTCGCTGGCGCGGCCGCAACGTGGGCGTCGTGTTCCAGTTCTTCCAGCTGCTGCCGACGCTGACCGCCGTGGAGAACGTGATGCTGCCGATGGACTTCGCGGACGTGCGGCCGCCGCGCGAGCGCCGGGCGCGCGCGCTCGAGCTGCTCGGCCTGGTCGGCATCCCCGAGCAGGCCGACAAGCTGCCGTCCGCCCTCTCGGGCGGGCAGCAGCAGCGCGCGGCGATCGCCCGCGCGCTGGCCAACGACCCGCCACTGGTGATCGCCGACGAGCCGACCGGCAACCTTGACTCGGCCACGGCCCGCGAGGTGCTCGACCTCTTCCGCGGCCTGTCGCGGCGCGGCACCACCGTCGTGATCGCGACCCACGAACGCGACCTCGACGGCCTGATCGACCGCCGGCTGACGCTGGCGGACGGGCGGGTGGTCGGGCGGTGAGGCTCGCGACGCCGTTGCGCAAGGCGGTCCGGGACTTCTGGCAGGAGCGCACGCGCAGCGCGCTGGTGGTGCTGGCGATCGCGCTCGGGATCGCCGGCTTCTCGGGCGTGCTCTCGGCGTACGCGATCCTGACGCGCGAGCTGAATGACGGCTACCTGGCGACGCAGCCGGCGTCGGCGACGCTGTGGCTCGAATCCGTCGACGACGAGCTGTCGAGGGCGGTCGTCTCGTCCGGCCGCGGCGTGCGGGCCGCGGAGGCCCGCCGCAGCGTCTCCGGCCGCATCAAGACGGGACCGGTCGCCTGGCGCGCGCTGCAGCTCTTCGTGATCCGCGACTTCTCCGACATCCGCGTCAGCACCATCTCGTCGGAGGACGGCGCCTGGCCGCCGGCCACGGGCGAGCTGCTGATCGAACGCGACGCGCTGCAGGTGGCGAAGGCCGCCATCGGCGAGAGCGTGACCGTGCGGACAGCGCGCGGCGGCGAGCGGACGCTGCGCGTGGCCGGCAGCGTCCACGACGTGGGCCAGGCCCAGGCGCGGATGGAGAACGTCGTCTACGGCTACGTGACGCTCGAGACGCTCGAGCTCCTCGGCGAGGAGCGGCGGCTGGACCAGCTCAAGATCCTCGCCGACGGCGACGCTTTCGACGAGGCGCACGTGCGAAAGGTCGCGGCGGGAGTCGAGGCCTGGCTGACCGCACAGGGGCGGCCGGTGCGCCGGATGGAGGTGCCCACGCCGGGCGCCCATCCGCACGCGGCCCTGATGGGCATGCTGCTGCTGGCGATGGCGGGCTTCGGCTGCTTCGCTCTGGGCCTCTCCGGCGTGCTCGTGGTGAACCTGGTGACCGCGCTGATGGCGGCGCAGCTGCGGCAGATCGGCGTGATGAAGGCGGTGGGGGGCACGCGCGCGCGGATCGCGGCGATCTATCTGGGCCAGGCGTCGTTTCTCGGCGTGGCGGCGCTGGCGGTGGCGCTGCCCGTGGGCCTCGTCGGCGGCCGCGCGCTCTGCCGCTACATGGCTGTGTTCCTCAACTTCGACCTCGACAACCTGTCGGTGCCGGCCTGGGTCTACCTGCTCGACGCGTGCGTCGCGCTGCTGGTCCCGCTGCTGGCCGCGGCCTGGCCGGTGTGGAAGGGGACCAGCGCGTCGGTGCGCGAGGCGCTCGACGACTTCGGGGTGTCGCGGAACGCGTTCGGGACCGGCGCCTTCGACCGCGCGCTCGCGGGCGCCGGCGGACTCGGCCGCCCGCTGCTGCTCGCGGTGCGCAATGGCTTCCGGCGGCGCGGCCGCCTCGCGCTGAGCGTCGTCTCGCTCTCGGCCGCGGGGGTCTTCTTCATGTCGGCGCTCAGCATCCGCTCCTCGCTCGTCCATACGCTCGACCGGCTGTTCGACGCGATGAAGTTCGACCTGAGCGTCGGCCTCGGGCAGATGCAGCCCTGGGAGCGGATCGCGACCGCTCTCGAGAGCACGGCGGGCATCTCGCGTGCGGAGGGCTGGATCGCCACCGAAGCGAGCCTCGCCGAACCCGAGCCAGCCGCGGGTGCGGGCGCCCACGCCGCCGGGGCGGCCGGCGACGCTCGCGGGGGCGGCCCGCACGCAGCCGCCGCAGGCGGCGACGGCTTTCGCGTGGTGGCCCTTCCGGCGGAGACGAAGCTGCTCGTGCCAGAGGTCGTGAAGGGTCGTGCGCTCGTTGCCGGCGACGCCGACGCGATCGTCGTGAACGCGCAGCTCGCCGATCGCTACCCGCAGCTGGAGGTCGGCCGCGAGGTGAGCCTGCGCATGGGAGATCGCACCCTCGCGTGGACCGTCGTCGGCGTCGTGCGCGAGCCCTTCGTCCCCGCGGGCGCCTACGTGCCGAAGCGGCATTTCGAGCGGCAAGGCGGGCTCGGAGACGTGACCAACAGCCTGCGGCTCGCGCTCGAGCGCAACGACCCCGCCTCGATCGAGAGGGCGCGCGCGGCGCTCGACGCGGCCCTCGAGCGCGAGCAGGTGCGCGGCGCCAGCAGCAGCGCGAAGGGCGACGGGCGCTACAGCTTCGACCAGCACATGCTGATGATCTACGTCTTCCTGCTGGTGATGGCCGGGATCCTGGCGGGCGTCGGCGGGCTGGGGCAGGCGACCAGCATGAGCCTCAACGTGCTCGAGCGCCGGCGGGAGATGGGCGTGCTGCGCGCGATCGGCGCGACGCCGCGCTTCGTCTGGCTGATCGTCGTCTGCGAGGGCGTGGCGATCGGGCTGCTGAGCTGGGCGCTGGCGGCCGTGCTGGCCTGGCCCGTCAGCAGGCTCGCGGGCGACGCGATGGTGCTCGCGATGTTCCGCACGCCGCTCGACTTCCGCTTCGAGACGGGCGGCGTGCTGATCTGGCTCGGAGTCTCGGTCGCGATCGGCGCCGTCTCGAGCCTTGTGCCCGCCTGGCACGCCTCGCGGCGGCCCGTGAGGGAAGCGATCGCCTACGAATGAAGGCGCGGGATTCGAAGGAGGGTCAGATGAGCAGGAAGACCGTGGTCGTGCTGGCCGCGCTGGTGCTGGTCGGCGGCGCCGTCGCCTGGGGCGGCGGACGCGCGCTCTGGCGGCAGCTTGCCGCCATGCACGGCCCGCGCTAGACGGGCCGCGGTCGCGCGCGTCGGCGTTTCCAGGATCGGCATCACTAGATCCAGAACAGGCTCCGCGCGATGCCCGCGAGCAGCAGATCGCCCAGCACGACGGAGAGGGCGACCGCGGCCCACTCGAGCGGCGCGGGCGCGCCACGCCGGCAGAGCAGGAACAGCACGAGCCACGGGATCGCGTAGCGATGTTCGATCAGCTTCGCCGGCACGAGCGCGAACAGCGCGGTCGGGTAGATCACCCACAGGGAGGGACGTGCGAGCGGCGTCAGGTAGAGCATGGCGAGCGCGGCGGCGACCGGGACGAGGAACGCACCCGCGATCCGAGGATCCGACACCACCCACGCGACGAGATCGTTGTGCAGGAATCCGGGGATGCGATTGGAGGGATGGTCCGCCCGGAACGTGCCCGCGAAGAGGAGGCCCGCGGCGGCGAGCAGCGCGAGAAGGCGCGGCTCGGCCAGCCGCCGCCGATGAAGGAACAGGGTCCAGGCCACCAGCGGAAGGGCGAGCACCCCCAGCAGGAAGAGCGCGAAGAAGACGTTGCCCGAGTAGAGGCCCAGGCGGTGATCCCCTCGGCTCCCCACCGGCACGCCGCCGTTCCAGATCACGAACGCCCCGAACGCGGCGAGGCTCGCGCCGGCGGGCCAGAGGCGGCGCGCCAGCTCGCGCAGCGAGCTCCAGCCTCCCGCCCAGGGACGGCTCTCCGCGATCTCGACGAGGCACACCAGAACGGCCCAGGCGACGTTCGTCTGGCGGATCAGGATGCTGGCCCCGGCGACGAGGCCGGCGAGCCGAGGCCGCTGGCCCACGAGCAACGAGAAGGTCACCATGTTTGCCGCCAGCGAAACGGAATCGGTGTAGGCGAGCACGTGGTAAGGGAGCAGCACCGGGAGGAAGACGCACAGCAGCGCGCGTGCCTCGGGGTCAGGCAGGCGCAGCCTGCCGGCCGCGCGATAGCAGGCGTAGGCAACGAGCAGGCCGGCCGCGGCGCTCAGCGCGCGGACCCGGTCGAGCGAGCAGCCGCCCAGGGCCGTCGCCCACACCGTGGCGAGCGCGTGATACGCGGGCAGCACCGTGATCTTGGGATCCAGGACCCACTCCCCGCGGCAGAAGCGCAGGATCTGGCGCAGGTGATGGAACTCGTCCGAGTAGCGGCCGAGCCTCCCGACGTGGCGCAGCGCCCAGAAGGTCTGGCCCGCGAGCAGCGCCAGTCCCAACGCGAGCGCGATCCTGCGCGAGCGGCTTTCCGTCATCGGACACCCGACGCCCGCCGCGTCCACGGGAGCACGTAGAGAGCCCCCGCCGGAACCCCGTTCGGCTTGACGAACGACGCCATCAACGTCCACGGCCGCGCAGCGCGCTGTTCGGCCACCCGCCGCGACCAGGCGACCACGAACACGGGCCGGCCGCGGGCCCAGGCGTCGATCCGCTTCCGGTCGAACTCCTCGCTGAGGTCCAGCAGGCCCAGCTCGACGCGGGGCTCTCGAGCGAGAAGCGCACCCATCGCGTGCCAGGCGGTCCTGCGGCCGGCGGACGCGTCGTCCAGGACCAGGATCCCGCCAGGCTGGCGCTCCGCCTCCGAGCGCAGGCGAGCGACCAGCTCGACGCAGCCGTAGCCCGACGAGAACCCGTAGACGTACTGGAAGCTCTCGACCTCCGGCCAGGGCGCGCTCGGAGGATCGAGGACGAGCCGCGCGTCGAAGGCCACGCTGGCCGGGCTGGCCGCGGCCAGCCCGAGGGCGAGCAGCAGCGGGAGTCGCGCCCGCCCGTGCAACGCGCGCCGGCCGAGGATTCCGAGGACGACGAGACCGCGCGCGGCCGCCACCAGCAGCGGCGGCACGGCGAACAGCACGTAGCGCGGGTACCAGTGGACGGAGAGGCTCGCGAAGATCAAAAGCGGCAGCGCCGCCGCCAGCGCGAGCAGCAGCGTCTCGCGGCGCCGGTAGGCGAGGCCGAGCAGGAGGCCGAGGATGCCGAGCGTCAGCAGCGGCAGCGTCAGATAGTCGAGGAGCCACGAGCCGAGCGTGCGGAAGTTCTGGGCGGCCACCTCCAGGCGGCCGGTCCCGACCAGATTGGCCTTGTCGAGCTGCTCGCTGCGCTGCAGGAAATGGACGAACGGAAAGCCCGCGATCAGCGCCGCTGTCGCGCTGGCGAGGCCGAACAGGATCGCGGGGCGGCGCCGCCCGCCGCGGCCGAGCAGGAGCAGTGCCAGCGGTGGCAGCAGCAGGACGATCGCACCGGTGACCTTGGCCAGCACGCAGCCCGCGAGCCCGAGGCCCAGCGCGAGGGCCGTGCCTCGGCGAGGGCGCCGTGCGAGGCGCACGGCCAGGGCGAGGCTGAGGCTGGCGAGCGTGGAGAGGTAGGTATCGGCGAGGGCCATGCGGTCGTAGGCGAGGGTGAACGGGCACAGCAGGTAGAAGGCGGCGGCCACGACGCCGACGTGCGGTCCGAAGAGCAGGCTCCCGAGCCACGCCGTCGCGGCGAGCCCGAGGGCGCCTACCGCGACCGAGACAGTTCGAGCGGCGCGGAGCGGACGAGCGCTCGAGGGCAGGATCCCCGCCAGCAGCGCCGCCTGCAGGACCTTGCCGTCGCGCAAGGGACCGTCGAGCGTGCCTTCCTCGGCGAGCTGGGACGCCCAGCCGATGTGGATCGCTTCGTCGATGAAGATCGGCAACGTCTCGAGGCCGGTCAGGCGGACGCCGACACAGGCGCCGAGCAGTACCAGTACCCACGCCCGGGCCGTCATCGAAAAGAGACCTCCTCGGGGTCGGGCTCGAGCGCCCTGGCTGTGGTCCTCGCCGGCCGCCCCGGCGGTCGGAGTCCGGGGGCGGCTCGTGGCAAGTTGCGGCCAGCCTATCGGAACCGACGACCCGGAGCGAGGGGCCTCGGCCCGCGGGGACGATGCGCGCTATCCTCGTGCTCGAGATGGAATCCCACTACCCGGCCGCCCGCAGCTACGCCGCCCGCCTCGAACGGCACTTCGCGGGTCACGCGGCGGAGCGCCCGGCCGACGAGCCGGAAGGACCGCCGCTGCCCGTCGCCGCCGAGATCGAGGCGCTGATCGACGCCGGCTTCTGGGCCAGCCTGCAGCGCGGTCGACACCTCCGGCGAGGTCGGCGATCCGGTCGAGGTGCTGCTGCGCCTCGCCGTCTCGATGCGCGGGCACAAGCGCGGCGGCACGCTGCTCGTCGTGCCGGCCGGCAGCGAGTCCTGGCGCGACTCGATCGAGCGGCCGATCGCCTACGCGGTCGAGCCGGCCTTCACGGAGCTGGCGGACCTCGAGGCTCTGCTTCTCTGACATGCCGCACGTGATCCAGGCCGCCGCGACCGCCCGCTCCAAGTGCCGAGGCTGCGGCGAGCGCATCGCCGCGGGCGTCCTGCGCTTCGGGGAGAGCCTGCCCAACCCGTTCGGCGAGGGCGAGACGACGCACTGGTTCCACCTCGACTGCGCGGCCTTCAAGCGGCCCGCGCCGTTTCTCGAGCTGCTCGACACTCCGGGCGGTCTCGACCCGGCGCTCGTGACTTCGGACGAGGCCGCCCGCCTGCGGGCCGCGGCAGCGCCGGGTCTCGTGCATCACCGGCTGCCGCGCGTCTCCGGCGCGGAACGCGACCCCTCGGGCCGCGCCCAGTGCCGGTCGTGCCGCGCGGCCATCGCGAAGGGAAGCTGGCGCATTCCGCTGGTGTTCTACGAGGAGGACCGCTTCTCCCCGGCCGGCTTCGTCCACACGGCCTGCGCGCGGGCCTACTTCGAGACGGGCGACCTGCTCCCCCGGGTGCGCCGCTTCGCGCCCGCCCTCAGCGAGGCCGAGCTGGCGCAGATCCAGGCCGAGATCGAGACGGCAGCGGGCTGAGCGCGCCCGGAGCGTCCTCCGTTCACGCCGACAGCTCGGCCAGGCGCGCGAGCAGCGGGCGATAGGCCGCGGCTGCCTCCGGCCGCGGGCGGATCTCGGAGCCCGGGACCGGATCGCAAAAGCCTTCCACCACGTCGGGCCACGCCAGCGGCCGCTCGCCGCGGGCATGCCAGGCGTGCGCCGCGCGCAGCGCCGCTCCGAGGGCCGCGCTGTTCGTCACCTCGAACCGGGACACGGGGCATTCGTGGACGTCCGCCATCACCTGCAGGATCTCCGGGTTCCGCGACGCGCCCCCCGTCGCGTAGATCCGCTCGGGACGTACGCCCATCCACGCCGAGTGCCGCCGCATCGACAGCATCTGTGCCTCGACGACCGCCCGGCAGTTGCCCGCGACGTCGTCCTCGCGGAGGTCGAAGCGCCGCACGCCCGGCGCCGGCACGCGCGGGACGATCTCAGGCTCGAAGTACGGGAGCATCAGCTTGCCGTGGTTGCCCGGCGGCGTCGAGGCGATCGCGCGGGAGAAGCCGCCCCAGTCGAGCCCGTAGAGGTCGCGGACCCGCTCGCGGGCGAGCGATCCGTTCTTGAAGCAGATCAGGCTCATGTACGCGCCGGTCGGCGCCGCGAAGGCGTGCCCCTCGCCGGCCGGGTCGATGCGGCACTCCGCCATCGTGCCGAAGTAGGTGTCGCTGGTGCCGAGGGAGATCGCGACCTGCCCGGGCCGCACGAGGCCGGTGCCCACGACGCTGCACGGGTTGTCGCCGGACCAGACGCAGGCGAGGGCCGCCGGATTCACGGCGTGACGCTCGGCCCAGTAGCGAGCGACGGGGGAGACGACCTGCCACGGCGGGACTGGTGGCAGCAGGCGCCGCTCCAGGTCCGGCGCGGTGGCCGCGAGCGCCTGTGGATGCCAGCAGCGCCGCCGGATGTCCATCAGGTTCATGCCCGCGCCGTCGCCGTGGTCGATCGGCGCGAGGCGCCCCGCGACCAGCGAGGCCAGGAAGGAGCTGACGAGGCTGATCCGGACGGTGCGGGCGTAGTCCTCCGGGCTGGTCTTGAAGAAGCGGCGGATCTGGGGCCCCGTGAAGCGCTCGAAAGCGGCCGAGCCGGTGGCCTCGGCGGTGGCGCGCGGCCCGCCCAGGGCCGCCTCGATCTCGCGGCACTCCTCGCTGGTGGAAGAATCCATCCAGGTCGGCGCCGTGGAGCGGGCAAACACGCCCGCGAGCTGCGCGGCGAGCGGTCGTGACGGATCGAGCGCCTCGATCACGCGCTCGGCGCCGGCGTTCAGGTAGACGGAGCCGTGCTGCTGGCCGGAGCCCGAGATGGCCAGCAGCTCGCCGAGCGGCGCCGCCTGACGGGCGAGGCTCGCGAAGACGAGGTCGAGCGCCTCGGCCCACATCAGGGGAGGAGCGTGGACGACTCGGGGGTCGTCGCTGCGAAGCACGCCGTTGCGGGTGCCGTAGGCCGGCAGGGCGGCGTCGAAGGAGAGGGCAGCCTCGCCGACGACGCGGCGCGAGTCGAGATCGATCAGCACGGCCGTCAGGCCCTGCGTGCTCGAATCGAGACCGAGGAAGCAGCGGGCCATCGTGCCGCGCCGCCGCCTACTTCTCGGGGGACAGGACGTAGCCGTTCAGGACGTTCTCGAGCAGCTCCTGGCGTCCGCTGACGCGCTCCGGCTCGCCGTGCTCGTGCGCCCAGGCCTCGAGCGCGCGCAGCGACGTCTTGCCCGCGAGGATGCGCGGGCCGATCCCCTTCCTCCAGCCGGCATAGCGCTGCGCGCGCGGCCGGCTGAGGGCGCCCTCGCGGCGCAGGCGATCGGCGATCAGCAGGCCGCGCGCGAAGGTGTCCATCCCGCCGATGTGGGCGTGGAAGAGGTCCACCGTGTCGAACGAGCCGCGCCGCACCTTGGCGTCGAAGTTGAGGCCGCCCCGCAGGCCGCCCTGCTCGAGGATCACGCTCATCGCCAGCACCGCGTCGTAGATGTCCGTCGGGAACTGGTCTGTGTCCCAGCCGCAGGTCGGGTCGCCGCGATTGATGTCGAGGCTGCCCAGCCTGCCCGCGGCCGAGGCGACCGTCAGGTCGTGCGCGAAGGAGTGCGTCGCGAGCGTCGCGTGGTTGGCCTCGACGTTCAGCTGGAAGCGGTCGAGCAGCCCGAACTCGCGCAGGAACGAGAGCGTCGTCGCGGCGTCGAAGTCGTACTGGTGGGCGGAGGGCTCGCGCGGCTTGGGCTCGATCAGGAAGACGCCCTCGAAGCCGATCGCGTCCGCGTGCTCGACGGCGAGGTGCAACAGGCGGGCGAGCTGCTCGCGCTCGCGCTTCAGGTCCGTGTTGAGCAGCGAGGCGTAGCCCTCGCGTCCGCCCCAGAACACGTAGCCCGCGCCGCCCAGCTCGAGCGTCGCGTCGAGCGCCGCGCACACCTGCGCGGCGGCGTGCGCGAACACGGCCGGGTCCGGGTTGGTGGCCGCCCCGTGGGTGTAGCGCGGGTGCGAGAAGAGGTTGGCCGTGCCCCACAGCAGCCGGACGCCGGTCTCGCGCTGCAGCGCGGCCGCGCGCCGGACCATCCGCTCGAGGTTCTTGCGGCTCTGCTTGACGCTCGAGCCCTCGGGAGCCATGTCGCGGTCGTGGAAGCAGTAGTACTTCACGCCGAGCTTGGCGAAGAACTCGAACGCCGCATCCAGGGTCTTGTCGGCCACCTCCAGCGCGTCGTGGCCGTGGTTCCAGGGCCGATCCAGGCTGGCGCCGCCGAAGGGATCGGAGCCGTCTCCCTTCAGCGTGTGCCAGTAGGCGACGGCGAACTTCAGGTGCTGCGCCATCGTCTTGCTCCCGACTTTGCGACGGGCGTCGTAGTGCTTGAACGCGAGAGGATTCCGGGAGCCCGGTCCTTCGAAGGGAATTCGCTTGCGGATCTCAGGAAAATAGGCGGTCATCGGTTGCCTCCCGGGCTCGGCACGTTCGGCGGCGGGGCATGCCGCCGCGCCATGGTACGCGTTCTGCGCTCCTCAGCGGAGCGTGAAGCCTGCCTCCCGGAGGTCGCGCGAGTTGCCTCCGACGAACACGCGGAAGGCGCCCGGCTCGGCCTCCCAGCTGCCGGCGGCGGTGTAGTACGCGAGCAGGCCGGTCGTCAGCGTGAACGTGACCTCCCGCGCCTGGCCGGGCGCCAGCTCGACTCTCTGAAAGGCCTTGAGCTCCTTGACGGGGCGGGTCACGCTGCCCACGAGGTCGCGAATGTAGAGCTGCACGACCTCGACGCCGGCGCGCGTGCCCGTGTTGGTCAGCGTCAACGAGACCTGCAGCGCATCGCCCGAGCCGATCTCGCTGGCGCTCAGCCGCAGGGGCGAGTACGAGAAAGTGGTGTAGGCCAGCCCGAAGCCGAACGGAAACAGCGGGTCGTTCGGCGAGTCGTTGTAGGAGGACCAGGTGACGGTGGGCCCGGGGCCGGGGCGCCCCGTGTTCTTGTGCGCGTAGGTCATCGGAAGCTGGCCGACCGAGCGAGGAAAGCCGACCGGCAGCTTGCCGCTCGGGTTGTAGTCGCAGAACAGGACGTCGGCGATGGCGTGACCCGCCTGTGAGCCGAGGTGCCAGGCCTCGATGAGCGCCGGCACCTTCTCCGCCACCCACGGCACGGCGACCGGCCGTCCCGTCATCAAGACCACGACGAGCTTCCGGTTGGCCTCGAAGACCGCGCGCAGCAGATCCTCCTGAACCCCCGCGAGCCGGATGTCCGTCTGGCTGCGCCCCTCGCCGGACTGGTAGGCGTCCTCGCCCACGGCGACGATCACGACGTCCGCGGATCGGGCCGCCTCGACGGCGGCGGGGAATCCGGAGCGATCGCTCGTGTTGACGACCGATGGGGCCGAGAAGCTGCGCGGCCCGGTGACGAGCTTCGCCCCCTCCGCGTGAACGACGCGCACGGCGGGACCCACAGCGGCGCGGATGCCCTCGAGCAGCGAGACGGCCGAGCCCGCCTGGCCGCGCGCCCGCCAGTTGCCGAGCGGCGTGTCCCTGTCGTCGGCCAGCGGGCCGATCACCGCGATCGACCTCGTGTTCCGGTCCAGCGGCAGCACCGCGTCCTCGTTCTTGAGCAGCACGATCGACCGGCGAGCCACGTCCCGCGCGGCGTCGGCGTGCGCGGCGGCGCCGAGCACGCGCTGCTCGCGAGCCGCATCCGAGTAGCGATAGGGGTCGTCGAACAACCCGAGGGCGAACTTGACGCGCAGCACCCGTCGCACCGCGTCGTCGACGAGCGCGACGTCCACCCGTCCCGCCTCGACCAGGCCCGCGAGGTGGCTGACGTAGGCGCGGGACTCCATGTCCATGTCGCTTCCGGCTCTGATGGCTCTCAGCGCCGCCTGCTCCGGGTTCTCCACGAAGCCGTGGGTGACCAGCTCGCCGATCGAGTTCCAGTCGGAGACCACGAATCCCTGGAAGGCCCATTCGCCCTTGAGGATGTCGCGCTGCAGGTGGACGCTCGCTGTCGCGGGGATGCCCGCGATCTCGTTGAAGGAGTTCATGAAGGTGGCGGCGCCGGCATCCTTGGCGGCCTTGAAGGGCGGCAGCACCACGTTGCGCAGGGCCTGTTCGGAGATGTCGACGCTGTTGTAGTCGCGGCCCGCCTCGGCGAAGCCGTAGGCCGCGTAGTGCTTCGCGCACGCCGCGATGGTGTCGTGCGCCGCCAGGTCGCTGCCCTGGAAGCCGCGCACGCGGGCCGCGGCCACCTGCGAGCCGAGGAAGGGGTCCTCGCCCGCGCCCTCCATGATCCGGCCCCAGCGCGCGTCGCGCGCGATGTCGACCATCGGAGCGAAGGTCCAGTGGAGGCCGGCCGCGGCGGCCTCGGTCGCGGCGACGCGGGCCGAGCGCTCGATCGCCTCCAGGTCCCAGCTCGCGGCCTCGCCCAGCGGGATCGGGAAGATCGTGCGGTAGCCGTGGACGACGTCGAGGCCGAACAGCAGGGGAATCCCCAGGCGGCTGTTCTCGACGGCGAGGCGCTGCAGCCGGCGCGTCGCCTCGGCGCCGGTGACGTTCAGCATCGATCCGACCCGGCCGCCGCGCAGCTGCTCGTAGACCTGCCTCGCGCGGCCTTCGTCCGGAGCGGGCCCGGTCGCCTCGAAGGCGCTCGTGTACTGGTTGAGCTGGCCGACCTTCTCTTGCAGCGTCATGCGCGCGAGGAGCGCATCGATCCTCCTCTCGGTCGCCGGGTCGACGAGTCCCGCAGCTTCGACGTAAGGGGGCAGGGCGACGGCGACGAAGGCGAGCGCTCGGAGCGCGCCGGATTTCATCGAAGACCCTCCTCTGGTCACGCTCGCAGCGGCGGGCGTCTCGCGCGCGCCCCCGGTCGCTATGCTACCCGGACCGCGCGACGCCGGCCGCTCTCGCCTTGACCATCGCTGCTCGCGCTCCATACCATCGGGCCGGCCTCCCGATGATCCGCCGCCTCCTCCGCTCGCAGCAGACCGGCCTGGTCCTGGTGATCCTGCTGCTGGCGGGCACGCTCGGCGTCTTCGCGGGCTCGCACCTCGACCCGATCACGGGCGCGCCCGTCAACAACTTCCTCAACCGGCACACGCTGATCCAGACGGCGACCGACGCGAGCTTCTTCGCGATCATGGCGGTCGGCGCGACGATCGTGATCGTCTCGGGCGGCATCGACCTCTCGGTGGGCTCGATCTACGCGCTCGCCGGCGTGACGATGGCGATGCTGCTGCGCGGACGGGCGCCGGGCGGTGCGACGGAGGTGCTGGTCGCGCTCGCCGTCTGCCTCGGCATCGGCCTGCTCTGCGGCCTGCTGAACGGCGGACTGGTGGTCGGCCTCGGCGTGCACCCGTTCATCATCACGCTCGGCAGCATGTGGGTGCTGCGCGGCATCGCGTTCGTCGCCAGCAAGGCCGAGAGCATCCTGGTGCCGCCGGCCCTGACCTCGGTCGCCAAGGCCCCGCTCGGCCTCGCCGCCTCGCTGTACCCGGTGCCGTTGCTGACGATGCTGGCGGTGACGGCGGCGGGCTCGCTCTATCTCACGCGTACGGTGATGGGCCGGCACGTCTTCGCGATCGGCGGCAACGTCGAGGCCAGCCGGTACTCCGGCCTGCGCGTCGGCCGCATCCAGATCGGTGTCTTCGCGCTCTCGGGCCTGACGGCGGGGATCGCGGCGTTCCTCGGCGCGAGCTTCTACGGCTCCGCCTCCTGCGCCGACGCGACGGGCTACGAGCTGTACGTGATCGCGTCGGCGGTGGTGGGCGGCGCGAGCCTGACCGGCGGCAAGGGGAGCGCCGTCAACGCCATGCTGGGGGCGCTGCTGATCGTGCTGATCCGGCAGTCGATCCGGACGCTGCGCTTCGACCAGAACTACGAGTGGATCATCATCGGCGCCGCGATCATCCTGGCCGTGGTGCTGGACCAGGCGAGCGCTCGGCTCGCCGCGCGCCGGCTCTCGCGCGAGGCCGCGCGGGAGTGAGCTTCGAGGCGTCGCGAAGGGGAAGGGGAGCCCGATGATGACGAGACCAGGAGTTGCGGCGGTTGCGGGCATCTGCGCGTGGGCGTTGTTGGCGACCGGTTGCGGGCAGCCCACGCAGGCTCCCGCGGAGCAGGCGACGAACGCGCGGACGCGCGGACTGAAGATCGCGATGATCGCGAAGAGCTCCACGAACCCGGTGTTCCTCGCGGCGCGCAGCGGCGCCGAGGCCGCGGCCCGGGAGCAGTCGAAGCAGCACGGCGTCGCGATCGAGATCGTCTGGCTCACGCCTCCGACCGAGGATGGCCAGGTCCAGGCGCAGCGCGTGGCCCAGGCGGTCAACGAGGGGGCGGGAGCGATCCTGCTCGCCTGCTCCGACGCGGGCAAGCTGCGAGGGGCGATCGACGACGCGGCCGCCCGCGGCGTGCCGGTGATGACGTTCGACAGCGACGCGGAGGGCTCGAAGCGCTTCGCCTTCTACGGCGTCGACGACGTGAAGACCGGCGAGGCGGTGCTGGCCGAGCTGTCGAGCCAGATGGGGGGCAAGGGGAAGGTCGCGATCCTGGCGGGCAACCAGAACGCGCCCAACCTGCGCAACCGCGTGCTGGGCGTGAAGCAGGAGGCGGCCCGGCACCCGGGGATCCAGCTCGTCGGCACCTTCTTCCACGTCGAGACGCCGCAGGACGCCGCGGCCGAGGTGATCCGCGCGCAGAACGCCTACCCGGAGATCCAGGGCTGGGCCATGGTCGGCGGCTGGCCGCTGTTCACGCCGGCGCTGCTGCGGGACCTCGACCCGGGCAAGATCAAGATCGTCGCCGTGGACGCGTTGCCGGCGATGCTGCCCTACGTCGAGAAGGGCCTCGCGCCGGTGCTGCTGGCGCAGCCGACGTATCTCTGGGGCTCCGTCTCGGTCGAGAAGATCGTCCAGAAGGTCCTCCTGAAACAGGACGTGCCCGAGAAGACGCCGATGGAGCTGGTCCGGGTCACGCAGGACAACCTGGGAGCCTGGGCGCGCCAGCTGAAGGAATGGGGCTTCAGCGACGTGCCGGAGGCCTATCTGAAGCTCCCGCAATGAGCGACGCGCCGGCCCTGGCGTTCGAGGGGGTCAGCAAACGCTTTCCCGGCGTCCTCGCGCTCCACGACGTCAGCTTCGAGGTCGCGCGGGGCTCGTGCCACGCCCTGTGCGGCGAGAACGGCGCGGGCAAGAGCACGCTCGGCAAGCTGGTCGCGGGCATCCACGCCCCGGACGCCGGCCGCATCCTGCTCTTCGGCAGCCCGGTCTCTTTCTCGAACCCTCGCGACGCGCTGCTCGCCGGCATCGGCGTCGTCCACCAGGAGCTGGCGTTCTGCGAGAACCTCTCGGTGGCCGAGAACCTGTGCCTCGGCTCGCTGCCCAGCCGCGGCCCCTTCGTCTCGCGCTCCGCGACGAAGCGCCGGGCGCTCGAGCTGCTGGCGGCCGTGGGCGCGGAGCTCGACGTCTCGCGGCCGCTCGGTGCGCTGACGGTCGCCCAGCAGCAGCTGGTGCAGATCGCCGCCGCGGTGGGAGGCGGCGCGCGCGTCATCGTCTTCGACGAGCCCACGAGCAGCCTGTCGCAGCCCGAGGCCGAGCGCTTGTACGGCCTGATCGGCGAGCTGCGCTCGCGCGGCGTGACGTCGATCTACGTGTCGCACCGGATGGAGGAGATCCTGAAGCTGTGCGACGCGGTGACGGTGCTGCGCGACGGCCGCCACGTGGCGACGAAGCCCGCCGCGGCGCTCGGTCCCGGGGACCTCGTGCAGCTGATGATCGGCCGCCGGATCGAGGAGTACTTCCCGGCGCACGTCGAGAAGGCGCCCGGGGAGGAGCTGTTGCGGGTGTCTCGCCTCTCGAGCCGCGGGCGCTTCGAGGACGTCTCGTTCTCGCTGCGCGCCGGCGAGGTGCTGGGCCTCGCGGGCCTGGTCGGCGCGGGGCGTACGGAGCTCGCGCAGGCGCTGTTCGGTCTCGACGCGCAGGCGACGGGGGAGGTCGTCGTCGCAGGACGCCCCGGCAGGCCGCGCTCGCCCGCGGCGGCGCTGAAGGCGGGCCTGGGCCTGGTGCCGGAGGACCGCAAGCGCCACGGCCTGGTGCTGCAGCTCCGCGCGCGCGACAACGTCTCGCTGCCGATCCTGCGGCGTCTCGCCCGGCTGGGCTTCGTCCGCCGGGGCGCCGAGCGCGCCCTGGTCGCCGGCTACCTCGAGCGCCTGGGCGTCCGCGCGAGCGGGCTCGAGGCGACGACCGCCGGGCTCTCGGGCGGCAACCAGCAGAAGCTGGTCCTCGCCAGATGGCTGGCGGCCCGCTGCCGCATCCTGCTCCTCGACGAGCCGACGCGCGGGGTGGATGTCGGCGCGAAGGCCGAGATCCACGCGCTGATCGATGCCCTGGCCGCCGGCGGGGCCGGCATCCTGCTGATCTCGAGCGAGCTGCCCGAGGTGCTGAACCTGTCGACGCGAGTCCTCGTCATGCGCCGGGGCCGGGTCGCCGCGGAGCTGGCGCGAAAGGACGCGACGCCCTTCGCGGTGCTCCGGCTGATGGCCGGGATCCGGGCGGACCGGGCCTCCGCCTAGGCGCGGCCGGCGGCCGCGGCCGCCCGCGCGAGCAGCAGCGCGCTCTCTCGCGCGTTCTTCGTGAGGCCCGCCGCGCGCTCGAACTCGGCGCGCGCCTCTTCGAAGCGCCCGAGCTTCTCGAGCAGGTCGCCGCGGACGGCGGGCAACAGGTGGTAGCTCGCCAGCGACGGCTCCGCGGCGAGCGGCTCCACGAGCTCCAGGCCCGCCGCCGGGCCGAAGGCCATCGCGACGGCCACGGCGCGGTTGAGCTCCACCACCGGCGAGGGCGTGCGCTCGGCGAGCGCGGCGTAGAGAACCGCGATCCGGACCCAGTCGGTCTCCCCGGCCGTGTGCGCGCGGGCGTGACAGGCGGCGATCGCCGCCTGCAGCGCGTAGGGGCCCCCCGCGCCGCCGAGCGCCTCGGCCCGCTCGAGCGCCCGCAGGCCGCGCCGGATCAGCAACTGATCCCAGCGCGAGCGGTCCTGGTCGAGCAGCAGGACCGGCTCGCCGGCGGGCCCGACGCGTGCGTGCACGCGCGAGGCCTGGATCTCCATCAGGGCCGCCAGGCCGTGGACCTCGGGCTCGCCCGGGACCAGCCCGGCGAGGACGCGGCCGAGGCGCAGCGCGTCCTCGCACAGCGCCGGCCGCATCCAGTCGTCGCCGGCCGTGGCCGAGTAGCCCTCGTTGAAGATCAGGTAGACGACCTCGAGCACCGAGGACAGCCGCGCGGCGAGATCGGACCCGCGCGGAACCTCGAACGGGACGCCCGCCTCGGCCAGCGCGCGCTTGGCGCGCACGATGCGCTGCGCCATCGTCGCCTCGGGCACCAGAAACGCGCGGGCGACCTCCGCGGTGGTCAGCCCGCCGAGCAGGCGCAGCGTGAGCGCGACGCGGGCTTCCGTCGAGAGCACCGGATGGCAGGCCGTGAAGACGAGGCGGAGCAGGTCGTCGCCTACGTGATCGTCGAGCGCCGCGTCGAGGTCCGTCGCCGTGCTCTCGAGCTGCGCCTCGATCTCATGGGCGATCGCATCTTGCTTGCGTTCGTGGAGCGCCCGCTTGCGCAGCGCGTCGATCGCCTTGCGCTTCGCCGTTGTCATCAGCCAGGCGCCGGGGTTGTCGGGCACACCCGACGCGGGCCAGCTCTCGAGCGCGATCACGAGCGCGTCCTGCGCCAGCTCCTCCGCGCGGCCGACGTCGCGCACGATCCGCGTCAGCCCCGCGATCAGGCGGGGCGACTCGATGCGGAAGACCGCCTCGATGGCGCGATGGGTGTCGGCGGCGGTCACGGCCGCCGATCACACCATCTTCCTCGGGGTGGCGCAAGGCCCGCCGCCTCGCGCCGCGCGCGCGGCTACGACTGTTGCGAGCGGTCCAGCTCGCGAAAGCGATCGACGCCCTCGCCCTCGCCGAAGTCCTCGAGCTCGAAGAGCTGGCGGACCTCGATCTCGCACTGGGCGCCCTCGCCGACCGGGTTGGGGAAGCGCCGGGTCCACTCGATCGCCTCTTCGCGCGACTTCACCTGGATCAGGGTGTAGCCGGCGATCAACTCCTTGGTCTCGGCGAAGGGCCCGTCGACCACGCTGCGCTTGCCGCCGGCGTAACGGACGCGCCAGCCCTTCGAGGTCGGCTTCAGGCCGTTGGCATCGAGCAGGACGCCCGCCTTCGCCAGCTCCTCGTGGTACTTCGCCATCTCGATCATCAGCGGTTCCCTGGGGTTGGGCATCACGCCCGCCTCCGAGTCCTTCGTCGCCTTCACGATGATCATGAACCGCATCGAGCTCTCCTTTCGATCCGGCTTCAAGCCGTCGCCGGGCGGCGCGCCAGGGCGTGCGTGATCCGGTAGGCGGCGGCCGCCACGGCCCAGAGCAGCAGCGTCGGCACGGCCATGCCGATCGTCAGATGGGCGAGGACGTGGGCCCACTGGCCGACGCCCTCGGCCGTCGGGCTGTACTCCGGGGCCGCGAAGATGTTGGGGACGCCCGCGATCGCCAGCAGGATGCCGAGGACCGCGACCGCGTGGAACGGCACGAGCTGCAGGAACACCAGCGGCAGCAGCTGCCGGTAGCTGCCGAAGCCGGTCAGCCGCGCCGCGATCCCGCAGTACAGCGTGCCCACCCAGAGCGGGACGTTCATCGACGCCCAGCGAACGCTGGAGTCGGGGAGTCCCGCCAGGGAGAGGCCGAGCCGGACCAGGCCCACCGCCACGATCAGCGCCAGGAACACCGCCTGGAACCGCAGATACTCCGAAACCGGCTTGCCGAACATCGCTCTCCTCCCGCCCCCTTCACCGTGACGACGAACGAGGGCGGGGAGAATCGACAGGCCACCGGCCTCAGATTCCGGCGCCGCCGGCCGGATCCTCGGGCCTCAGCCCCTGACGAGCACCTCGAAGCCGCCCCAGGCCATCCGCTTCGGGTCGAAGGGCATCCCTTTCGGGGGCGTCTGCATGCGCGGGTCCTTCATCACCTTGGCGTTGACGCGATCGCGGTGAGCGCGGGACTTGTAGACGATCCAGGCGAAGACCACCGTCTCGCCGGGCTTCGTCTTGGCGAGCCGGGTGAGGGGCATGCCGAACTTCACGTTCAGGTCCGCTCCCACGCACTCGTAGTACTCGAGCGCGCCGTGCTCGCGCCAGACTCTCGCGCCCAGACGCGCGAGGCGCCGGTAGGCGCTCACGCTCTTCCTGGGGATGGGCAGGACGAAACCGTCGACGAAGCGCGCCATTTGGAGCCTCCTCTGGTCCTGGTTCCGCGGAAAGCCCGACGATAACGCAGCCCGGGCCGGGACCGCCCCCGCTCCCCTCGGCGAGCGCCACGCGCGTAGGATGGGAACCGGTGAGTGCGCCCGCACTCGTCCGGCGACACCAGTCGACCGGAGAGGAGGTCGCGAACAGCATCAGCCACGGCGTGGGCTGGTCGCCGCGCTCGCGGCGCGGACCGGGAGCCTGGCGTCCTGCACCGAGACCGGGACTCTTCGATCCTGGCGAGAGTCTCCCCGCTGCTCGAGCGCAACCTCGGCGTGCAGGACGCGCGGCCTGCTGCCTCAGTACATCCCGCCGCCCGGCGGCATCCCGCCCATTCCGGCGTCGGACTTCTCGCTCGGGATCTCGCAGATCGTCGCTTCGGTGGTGAGCAGCAGGGAAGCGATCGATGCCGCGTTCTGCAGCGCCGAGCGCACGACCTTGGTCGGATCGATGACACCGGAGTCGACCAGGTTCTCGTAGGCCTCGGTCTGGGCGTTGAAGCCCTCGTCGGCCTTCATCTCCCGGACCTTGCCCACCACGACAGCGCCCTCGTGGCCGGCGTTGCCGGCGATCTGCCGGATCGGCTCCTCGAGCGCGCGCCGGATGATGCCGACGCCGACCGCCTCGTCGCCGTGGGCCTTCAGCGCGTCGATCGCCTTGGTGCAGCGCAGCAGCGCGACGCCGCCGCCGGGCACGATGCCCTCCTCGACGGCCGCCTTGGTCGCGTGCATCGCGTCCTCGACGCGCGCCTTCTTCTCCTTCATCTCGGTCTCGGTCGACGCCCCGACCTTGATCACGGCGACGCCGCCGACCAGCTTGGCCAGCCGCTCCTGCAGCTTCTCGCGGTCGTAGTCGGAGGTCGTTTCCTCGACCTGCAGCCGCAGCTGCTTCACCCGCGCCTCGATGTCCTTCTTCTTGCCAGCGCCTTCGACGATCGTCGTGTTGTCCTTGTCGATGGTGATCTTCTTGGCCCTGCCGAGGTCGTCGAGCTTGACGTTCTCGAGCTTGATGCCGAGGTCCTCCGTGATCGCCTTGCCGCCGGTGAGGATCGCGATGTCCTCGAGCATGGCCTTGCGGCGGTCGCCGTAACCCGGCGCCTTGACGGCTGCCACGTTCAGCGTGCCGCGTAGCTTGTTGACCACCAGCGTCGCCAGCGCCTCGCCCTCCAGGTCCTCGGAGACGATCAGCATCGGCTGCCCGAGCTTGGCGACCTGCTCCAGGACGGGCAGCAGATCCTTCATGCTGGAGACCTTTTTCTCGTGGATCAGCACGAGAGCGTTCTCGAGCACGACCTCCATCCGTTCGGGATCGGTCACGAAGTAGGGGGAGAGGTAGCCGCGGTCGAACTGCATGCCCTCGACCACCTCGAGCGAGGTCTCGATCGACTTGGCTTCCTCGACCGTGATGACGCCGTCCTTGCCGACCTTCTCCATCGCCTCGGCGATGATCGTGCCGATCGTCTCGTCGCTGTTGGCGGAGATGGTGCCGACCTGGGCGATCATCTTGCCCTTGACCGGCTTGCTGAGCTTCTTCAGCTCCTCGGTGACGGCCGCGACGGCCTTCTCGATGCCGCGCTTGAGCGCCATCGGGTTGGCGCCGGCCGTGACGTTCTTGCTCCCCTCGCGGTAGATCGCCTGCGCCAGCACAGTCGCGGTGGTCGTCCCGTCGCCCGCGACGTCGGAGGTCTTGCTCGCGACCTCCTTCACCATCTGCGCCCCCATGTTCTCCAGGGGCTCCTTGAGCTCGATCTCCTTGGCCACCGTGACGCCGTCCTTGGTGATCAAGGGCGAGCCGAACTTCTTGTCGAGGACGACGTTGCGGCCCTTGGGGCCGAGCGTCACCCTGACCGCATCCGCCATGCGGTTGACACCGCGCAGGATCGCCTGCCGCGACTCGTCGCCGTACGTGATCTGCTTCGCCATCTTCTTGCCTGCTTCCTGTGGGTGGTCTTCTGGACGACTACGCCAGCACGGCCAGGACTTCGTCCTCGCGGAGGATCAGGACATCCTCGCCTTCGAGCTTGATCTCGGTCCCGGTGTACTTTCCGAACAGGATCTTGTCGCCCACCTTGACGACCAGCGGGAGCTTCTTGCCGTCGTCGAGGATGCGGCCGGTCCCGACCGCCAGCACCTCGCCTTCCTGGGGCTTCTCCTTGGCCGTGTCGGGAATGATGATCCCGCCCTTGGCCGTCTCCTTCTCCTCGATGCGGCGGACGACCAGCCGGTCGTGCAGCGGACGGATCTTCATCTTCATCGTGTGTCTCCCTTGGCTCGCTCGAGCCCCTGGCGGGTTTCCGGCGGAATCGAAGCGGCCTCGGCCGGCCTCGCCTGGGAAACAGCGCAGAACGCGCGGCGGTCGGCCTGGGCGAAGTCGCTCAGCCGCAGACCGGACACGAAGTCCCTCATCTGGAGGCTCCCTCCCAGCTATTTCGACTGACTGCTTTGGTGAGCTGTCGGAAGATGGACTGTGTCGACAGCGCTCAGGAAAGCGGATTGCGCAAGCATCAGGTTACGCCGATTCCGGCGGATAGCAAGCCCCAAAGAGGCCAACCGTCTTTAATCGTGCTAAAGTGCCTCATTAGGGATCCCGTGCGGGCTCCCAGCTCCGAGGCTCGCTCCTGCCCCGTATCTGCATAGTGGTCCTGAGAGTGGACCTTCTTTCCCGCGCCGGGCCGAAGAGGCACATTCTTGGAAACGCTACGCAAAGTGATCGATACGCTCCGGGTTTGGATGGGACTCGCGGACGCTTCCGGATCGCAGCTCACCCCGGGCCACGGCTGGCTGCTGCCGGTCCCGGCGGGCGCCCGCCGACAGCCGGAGGAATCGACTGCGCAGCTCGCCGCGCGCCTCGAGATCGAGAGGAACGCGCGGGCCTGAAGCTCGCCTCCGGCCGGGGCAGCGGCCGGCCGAGTCGCCGTCAGCTCCGCGCCTCGACGGCGACGCGCGCGCCGAGGACCACCTTCAGCTCGTGCCGGCCGCCGTCGTCTGCGAGGGGGATCGCGCGCGGGTCGACCGGGATCCCGTCGAGCAGCGTCTCGGCGATGCCGCCCGAGCGGCGCTCCGGGTTGCCGACCTCGATCGCGTAGCGCGTCGCGCCGAAGCGCCAGGCGATCGCGTAGCCCGGCCAGGCCGCCGGGATGCAGGGATCGATCTCGAAGCTCGCGCCGTGGCGGCGCAGGCCGAGGATGCTCTCGAGGCCGGCCCGGTACATCCACCCCGCCGAGCCCGTGTACCAGGTCCAGCCTGCGCGGCCGGCGTGCGCCGGGTCCGCCAGCACGTCGCCCGCGAGCACGTAGGGCTCGGCCTTGTAGCGCTGGACGTCGGCGGCGGTGCGCGTGTGGTTCGCGGGATTGAGCATGTGGAACAGCTCGACCGCTTCTTCGCCGTACCCGAGCCGAGCCATGGCCATCACCGACCACACCGCGGCGTGGGTGTACTGCCCGCCGTTCTCGCGCAGGCCCGGGGGATAGCCCTTGATGTAGCCCGGGTCCTGTGGCGACCGGTCGAACGGCGGCGTCAGCAGGGCCAGCAGCCGATGTCCCCGGCGCACGAGGTGCGCCCGCACCGCGTCCATCGCACGGTCGGCGAAGCGTAGCGGGACTGCCTCGGAGAGCACGGCCCAGGACTGGGACACGCCGTCGATGCGGCACTCCTCGTTCTGGGCCGAGCCGAGCGGCGAGCCGTCGTCGTAGTACCCGCGCCGATACCATTCGCCGTCCCAGGTCCGCTCCAGCGTTTGCGCCAGGCGCCCGGCCTCGCGGCGGTAGCGCAGGGCCCTCTCGAGATCACCCCGTTCGTCGCACAGCGGGGCGAAGGCGGAGAGCACGCTGTGGCTGAAGAAGCCCAGCCAGGTGCTCTCGCCGCGGCCCCGCCAGCCGACGCGGTTCATGCCGTCGTTCCAGTCCCCGCTGCCGATGAGCGGCAGGCCGTGGGCGCCCGCCGTCAGGCCCTTGTCGATCGCACGCAGGCAGTGCTCGTAGAGCGAGGCGCGCTCGGCCGAGACGCGTGGCCGGATGTAGGCCTCCTGCGACTCCGCGGCGAGCGGCGGCGCCTCCAGGAACGGCACGCTCTCATCGAGGACTCCCGCGTCCCCAGTCGTCCGCGCGTAGTGCGCCGCCGCGTAGGGCAGCCAGAGCAGGTCGTCCGAGCAGCGAGTGCGCGTGCCGCGGCCGCTCGGCTCGTGCCACCAGTGCTGGACGTCGCCCTCCACGAACTGGTGGCTGGCCGCCCGCAGCAGGTGCTCGCGGACGAGGTCAGGCCGCGCCAGCGCGAGTGCCATCGCGTCCTGGAGCTGATCGCGGAAGCCGAAGGCGCCTCCGGGCTGGTAGTAGCCGGTGCGCGCCCACAGCCGACAGCTCAGGTCCTGGTAGAGCAGCCAGCGGTTCATCAGCAGGTCGAAGGAGTCGTCCGGCGTGCTCACCTGCACCGCGTCGAGCGTCCGGTCCCAGGCGCTGCGCACCTCCTCGAGCGTGACCGTGGCCGCCGCGGGCGAGCCGTGGCGCCAGACGAGCTCGCGCGCGGTGACGGCGTCCTTCGCCTGTCCCAGCAGAAACACCAGTGCTCGCGTCTCGCCGGGCGCCAGCAGGACCTCGACATGCAGGGCGGCACAGGGATCGAGGCCCGCGCCGAAGCGGCCCGAGAGCGCCTCGCGGGCAAGCGCCCCCGGTCGCCTCAGGGATCCGTTGCGGCCCAGGAACGACGTCCGATCGCCGGTCGCCGAACGCAGAGGCTCGCTGGCGTGGGCGAAGGCCACGTGCCCCGGATACTCGGTGTTGTAGGGATTGCGCGCGACGATGGCGCCGGTCGTGGCGTCGAGCTCGCTGACGACGTGCGACGCCTGTCCCTCGCGCGGCGGTCCCAGGATCCACTCGTTGTAGGCGAAGACGCTCAGGCGGCGCGGCCGGTCGCAGTCGTTCGTGAGGCTCAGGCGGGAGAGCTTCACGGGATCCTGCGGATCGACGAACACGTCGAGTTCGTGGCGGACGCCCTGTGCGATGCGCGAGAAGCGCGTGACGCCCGCCGAGTGTCTGACGAGCACGCGGCTCTTGGCGTCGCGAGGCAGTGGCCCCGGAGTCGGACACCAGCTCTCGCCGGTCTCGTCGTCACGGACGAACAGGGCCTCGGCCGTCGGGTCGCTGACGGGGTCGTTCGCGAACGGCGTCAGGCGGTTCTCCCGGCTGTTGCCGGCCCAGCTGCAGGCGGAGCCGCTGGCGGTCACCACGGTCCCGAAGCCGGCGTTGGCGATCACGTTGGCCCACGGCAGCGGCGTCTCGGCCTCGCCGTCGAGCAGCACGACGTAGTCGCGCCCGCCGTCAGCAAAGCCGCCGAGGCCGTTGGCGAGGGTCAGCGGCGGCGGCTCGATCCCGGGGTCGGAGGCCGCGGGCGGATCGGGCTCTCGCGAAGGCACGAGGTCGGGCGGCTCCGGCTCGGGCCAGTGGGCATGGGCGTGCTCGAGCTGCGCCGACAGGTCGCCCCGATCGCCGCGCAGCACCGCTCGCGCGATGGCCGCGAGCAGGGCGCGCTCGGCCTCGCCCATCCGGTCGCCGCGCAGCAGGTAGGCCCCGCCCGGCTGGTGGCTCCACGCCCGCCACGGCCCGTTGTCGAGCAGCGCCGCGAGCTGGCCGTGCATCTCGTCGAGATAGCTGACGGGGTGCTCGTTCAGAATCACGACATCGGCGCGCAGGCCCTTGAGCCTCCAGTACTCCTGGGCCTGCAGCGCCTCGCGGACGAGCGGCAGGTCGTCCTCCTCGACCACGCGCACGAGCAGGATCGGAAGGTCGCCCGAGATCCCGTAGGGCCAAAGCCCCTCCTGGCCGAGCTCGCTCCTGGCCAGGAGCTCCGGGGCGGCGCGCAGCGAGCGATCGGCGTACAGCACGCGCGAGGCCAGCCGCTCGTAGAGCATGGCGTCCTCGCTGGTAACGCCGAGGTGCCGCAGGGCGCTCTGCGCGTGCGCGAAGGCGAGCGCGAAGGTCCGGGCCGCCGAGCTCGGCTCGTGGTACTTCTGGGCGAGGGCGAGGGCGGTGTCGCGCGAGAGCGCCATGCCGGTGGCGAACGACAGGCGCACGAAGCCTCCGGGAGCGAGGCGAATCCGCAGACGCAGGCTGACGACGGGATCGAGCACGACGCCGGTGGTGCCGGTCAGGGAGCGGCCGTCGAGGGCCTGCGGGTCGTCCGTCGCGCGGCCGCGGCCGAGGAAGCGCGCGCGGTCGGTCTCCCATTCGAGAGGGCCCTGGGCGCGGCCTTCGAGGCTCAGCACGTGCACGGCCCACAGCGCCGCCTCGTCGGCCGAGCGCGGCCGGCGCGCGCACAGGAGCGCCGTTCGCTCCGGCAAGTACTCCGTCTCGACGAACAGCTTGCCGAAGGCGGGGTGCGCCAGGTCGTCCGCCGCCTGGGCGAGCACGATCTCGGCGTAGCTGGTGACCTCGATCTCGCGGGCGCGGTCGCTGTGGTTGGTCACCGCCAGCCGCCGCACCTCCATGTCGTCCTCCGTCGAGACGGCGATCTCGAGCAGCGTGGCGATGCCGTCGTCGCGGCGGCTGAAGCTCGCCTTCTCCGCGAGGAATGTCGCGCGGTAGTCCTGCGCCTCGCCTCCCACCGGGTGATGGCTGGCCGACCAGACCGCTCCGCTACGCACGTCGCGCAAGTAGAGGAACTGGCTGCCGGGGTCGAGCGTCGCGTCCTCGCGATGTCGCGTCACCACGCGTCCCCTGCAGAAGCTGGCGCCGCCGCCGGCGTTCGTCACGACCGTGGTGTAGCTGCCGTTGGAAAGGAACTGGGCGTGGGGCCACAGCGTGTGCGGTGAGCGGAAGCGCCGCACGGCCTGGGCGCTGGCCGGTGCGGCGCGCGTCTCCTCCACCGGCCGCGGCTGAGTGATCGGCGCATGGCGCGGCACTCGCTCCTGCAGCAGCAGCTCCGTGGCCTTGACGCGCGGATCGGCGTGGAAGCGCTCCACCATCCGCTCGCCCTGCAGGGCGTTCGCCAGCGCGACGAGGCTCATGCCCTGGTGGTGGGCCATGAAGGCGCGCACGACTGTCCCGCCGGCTGGTGCTCCGGCCTCGCCCGCGGAGACCTCGCCGAGCGTCGGGTGGGTGTAGTCGACCGCCTCGTAGAAGCCGTAGGCGCCCGCCCGCCCTTCCGCCGCGAGGCGCCTCAGGTTGCCCGCGGCGAGCTGCGGCTCGACCATCGCCGCGAGGGCCGTCGCGTACGGGGCGACGACCAGCTCGTCCGCGAGGCCGCGCTTGAGGCCGAGGCCGGGGACGCCGAAAGCCTTGTACTGGTAGCTTCCGTGCCGGTCGGTGAGGTTGTAGGCGCACTCGGAGAACCCCCAGGGCACGTCGCGCTCCGCCGCGTACTCGGCCTGGCGGCGCACCGACATCCGGCAGCTCTGGTCGAGCAGCGTGCCGGGGTAGCTCCTCATCACGAGCAGCGGCATCAGGTACTCGAAGGCGGTGGCGCTCCAGGACAGCAGCGTCGGCGCACCGCCGACGCTCGTCACCAGCCTGCCGAGGTGAAACCAGTGCGCCTCGGGCAGCTCCCCGCGGGCGATGGCGATGAAGCTCGCCAGGCGCGCTTCGGAGGCGAGCAGGTCGTAGTACGAGCCGTCGAGCCGGCCCGGCCCTTCCGAGTCCGCCAGCCGAAAGCCGATCGAGAGGATCCGGCGCTGCGGGTCGTAGAGGAAGCGGAAGCTCATGGCGTCGGCGAAGGTCCCGGCGCGCAAGGCGAGCTCGGGCAGGCCCGCCTCGCGCAGTCCCTGGGCGAGCGTGATCAGCGCGCCGGCGAGGTTCCCGCTGTCGACCGTCGAGACGTAGCGAGGCTGGAGCGGGGCGAGGCTGTGCGTGTCGTACCAGTTGAGCAGGTGGCCCTCGTGCCGCTCGAGGCCCTCCATCGTCGTGAGAGCCGCGTCGACCCGCTCGGCGAGCAGCTTCCCGTCGATGAAGCCGAGGTCGTGCGCGGCCAGCGTCGCGAGCAGCCCCATCCCGATGTTCGTGGGCGACGTGCGATGGGCGGTCCTGGGCTCCGGCGTCTCCTGGAAGTTGTCTGCGGGCAGGCCGTGGTCCTCGGGGCCCATGAAGGTCTCGAAGTAGCGCCAGGTGTCGCGGGCGGCCCGCTCGAAGAGGGCCCGGTCCTCGGCGCCCAGCGGGAGCCGGCGCTTCGGCACGGGACGGCTGAGGGCGTGCGCGACGAGCGGCGCCGCGGCCCACAGCGCGAGCACCGGCAGCGCCGCGCCGAGGGCCGCCGGGCGCGCCACGATCACCAGCACCAGCGCGATCGCCGCGATCAGCGGGCTCGCGATCATCTCCTTGACGAAGGTGCTTGCTCCCGTGCGCCCGTTTCCCCTCTCGGCGCTGGCTGCGGCGGTCTCCCACTCCAGCAAGCGGCCGTGGCTCGCGGTCAAGCGCACGAGCGTCAGGCCGATCGCATGCGCCCTCTGCCAGGCCTCGCTCGCGAGGAAGGTGAGCTGCAGGCCGCTCTGCGCAAGCGCGGTGCTGGCGTCCTCCCTCAGCAGTCGCAAGAAGACGCGCCACGGCTGCTGCGCGGGCGGGCCGCCCAGGGCCTTGAGGGCGAGCGGGTAGAGATTGAAGGCGAGCGCGGCCAGCACCGCGGCCGTCCACGCGAAGGGACTGCCCGGCAGCGCCGTCCAGGCGAGCAGCAAGAGGGCCACCGTCGCGGGCGCCATCAGGCTGCGCCTGAGGTTGTCGAGGATCTTCCAGCGCGAAATGAGCGGCAGGCGGTTGCGGCGCAGGCCTGAGCGCGTCGGCACGAACGGGAACAGCCACCACAGGATCTGCCAGTCGCCCCGCACCCAGCGGTGTTGGCGGCGCGCGTGGGCGAGGACGCTGGCGGGGTAGTCGTCGACGACCTCGATGTCGGTGACCAGCGCCGTGCGCGCGTAGAGCCCCTCGAACAGGTCGTGCGAGAGCAGAGCGTTCTCCGGCACGCGCCCCTCGAGCGCGGTGACGAAGGCATCGACGTCGTAGAGCCCCTTGCCGGTGAAGATCCCCTCTCCGAAGAGGTCCTGGTAGGTATCGGAGACCGCGGTCGTGTAGGGATCGACACCGGTATGCCCGGCATACAGCCGCGCGAACAGCGAGCCGGCCGCGCTCGCCATCGTCACGCTCACGCGGGGCTGCAGGATCGCGTAGCCCTCCGTGATCCGGCCGAGCCGCGCATCGAAGTGGGGCTGGTTCAGCGGATGGGCGGCGATGCCGATCAGCTTCTTCGCGGCGTCGCGCGCCAGGCGCGTGTCGGAATCGAGGGTGATGCAGTAGCGGACGCCGGGGAAGACGGAAGCATCGCCGGCTTCCACCGTGGCGCTCGTGTCCGTGCCTCCCCGCAGGAGGCGGTTCCATTCCTCCAGCTTGCCGCGCTTGCGCTCCCAGCCCATGAAGACGCCCTCGCGCGCGTTCCATTGCCGTACGCGGTGGACGAGGTAGAAGCGGTCGTTGCGGCCCTCGGCGTGGCGGGCGTTCAGGGCCTCGATGCCGGCGCGGGCCGCGTCGAGGATCGGCGTATCCTGCGGCATCTCGCGCGCGGGTGCGTCCGTGAAGTCGCTGAGCAGCGCGAAGTGGATGCACGGGTCGGGGTTGCCGAGGGCGAGCACCTCGAGATGCTCGAGCAGCTCGCCGACCCTCTCGACGCTCGTCAGCAGCGTGGGCACCACGACCATCGTGCGCGCGCTCTCCGGAACGCCGCCCAGGAAGTCGAGGCGGGGAAGGCGCCGTGGGGGAGCCAGGCGGGCGCACAGGCTCTGGACGAAGGCGGCGGCTACCTCGCTCGAAGGCAGCAGCAGGAGCAGCGCCACCCAGGCGAGCGGCCAGGGCGAGTCGCCGCCCCGGCGCGCGTAGGCGAAGCCGAGGCCGAGCAGGACGGCGGTCAGCAGGGCGATCGTACCGAGGTAGGCGCTGGTCGCGTGGGCGAACATGAAGCGCCTCACGCGGCGGTGCAGGCGCGGGCGGTACGCGACGTCCGTCTCGAGATCGACGCGGCCCCTGCCGATCAGGTGGTGGCCGACGTGGATCGCGCGACCGGCGGCGCCGCTCTCGGCGGCCTGGCGCGCGCTCTCGACGGTTCGCAGCGCGACCCGCAGCTGACCCTCGCCGGTGCCGTCGGCGAGATCCTCCACGGCCTGCCGGTAGCGGTCGCGGCTCAGGAAGTCCATCCGCCCGTAGACGGCGGCGGGGTCGCGCTGGAACACGCCCTCGACGAGGCTCACCGACTCGAAGTACTGGCTCCAGTCGAGCGTCGAGCACAAGCGCAGGCTGGTGATGACGTTCCCGACGGAGACCTGTGCCGCCGCCTGGCGACGATGCTCGCCGCGGATCGCCTCCTCCGCGGCGGTTTGGCGGAGGGCGAGGTAGGCGTCCACGGCGGCCCGCACGGCTGAGAGGCGCGGGCCGTACTCGCGGGCCTGCTGCAGGAGCTGCACGACGAAGGCCGGATGGATCTCCGGCGGCAGCGGCGGCGGCCTGCCGTGCCCGGCGGCGTCGATCTGCGCGACGTAGAGGTCGGCCGCGCGCCGCGCCTCGCGTGCCCCGGTCGTCTCTTCCGCCAGGCGGCGCAGGTTCTCGATCAGCGCGAGCCTGAGCATGCTCGGCCAGGCCCACAGCTCGCCGATCGTCAGCGGCGCCACCGTCTGGAAGCTGTTCATGAAGCGCAGCAACTGCTGGCGGTCGAGGCGGCTGTCGCTGTGGCGAATCAGCTCGACGGCCATCGCGTAGACGCGCGCGTCGCCCGCGTGCTGGCGCGTGGCGAGCTTGGGCAGCTCGCGGTAGTAGTCGCGCGGCAGGTTCTGGCGGACGTCGCGGACCTCCGAGGCGACCAGGTGGTAGTTGTCGAGCAGCCACTCCGCCGCCGGCGTGACGAACTCGCCCCGGTGCACGTCCTCGGCCATGGTGAGGTACGCCTCGCGCAGGACGCGGGCGTTGTCGGCGAAGCGGGGAAACACGTCGCGCGCGTTGCTCCGCGGCGTGGGATCGACGGTGAGCCGGGCCGCCAGGGCCTTGGCCCGCTCCTCCAGCCGCTCGATGCTCAGCAGCTCGTCGCGGAGGGGCTTCTCGGGGGCGGGGCGGGAGCGTCCCGCGAGCCGGCGGAGCAGCGGAGCGAGGGCCGAAGTCACCGCCGAATCCCTCTCTCACCAGCTCGTGGAGGGACCGAAGCGGCCCGCGCGGCTCAGCAGCGCGATGTTAACACGGGCGCTCCCGGGCCCCGGGCTGACCGCTAGGCGGCCTTGAGGCCGCCCAGCACGCGCTTCGCGGCGCTCACGACCGCGAGCGTGATCGCGCCCGAGACCACGCCGACCGCGAGGTTGACGAGCGGCGCCCACGCCCCTTCGGTCCAGTGGTGGAGGGCCGGAATGCCGTGCGAGAGGATGCCGCCGCCCACCAGGAACATCGCCGCCGTGCCGGCGATCGAGAGAAAGCGCATCAGGAGCGGCGCGGCCGCCAGCAGCGCGGCTCCCAGGCCCCTCAGCAGCCGCGCCGCGCCCTTGCCCGGCCTCCGGCTGAGATAGATGCCAGCGTCGTCGAGCTTCACGATCGCGGCCACGAAGCCGTAGACGCCGACCGTCATGATGATCGCGATGCCGGTGAGGACCGACAACTGCGTCAAGAACGGCGCCGTCGCGACCGTGCCGAGGGTGATCGCGATGATCTCCGCCGAGAGCACGAAGTCGGTGCGCACGGCGCCCTTGATCTTCTCCTTCTCGAACGCCACCAGGTCCAGGTTCGGATCCGCCAGCGCCTGCGTCAGCTCCGCGTGCGCCTTCTCGTCGTCGGCGTGGGAGTGCAGGAACTTGTGCGCCAGCTTCTCGAAGCCCTCGAAGCAGAGAAAGGCCCCGCCCAGCATCAGCAGCGGGATCACGGCCCACGGAGCGAGCGCGCTGATCACGAGGGCGGCCGGCACCAGGATCGATTTGTTGACGAAGGAGCCCCTGGCGACGGCCCAGACGACCGGCAGCTCGCGGTCCGTGGCGACACCCGTGACCTGCTCGGCGTTCAGCGCCAGGTCGTCGCCCAGGACGCCGGCCGTCTTCTGGGTGGCGACCTTGGTCAGCACAGCCACGTCGTCGATCACGGCGGCGCTCTTCTTGGTCGCCACCTTGGCCAGGATCGCCACGTCGTCGAGCAGGGTGGCGATGTCGTCGATCAAGCCGAGCAGGCTGCTTCCCGCCATCGTGCTCATCCTCTCCCGACCGGACGTGGCCGGCCGCCACGTCGGCCGTCCGCGTGCCCAGTCGAATCCCTGTGACCGGCTTCGACGGGGAGTCCGCCGGAGGCTATCCTCGGCACGGGCGCGCGGCAAGCTCTATAGTCGAGCGCGTGGCCGTGGTGCTCTTCGAGGTCTTCGAGGCGCTGCCACGCGCGGCCCCCGGCGACGCGGGCTCGGCGGAGCGCGCGCTGGCGCTCGTGCAGGAACTGCCCCGGCGGGCTCGAGTGCTCGATCTCGGCTGCGGCCCCGGTCCGGCGGCGACGCTCTGGCTGGCGCGGCGGCTGTCCCACTCACGCGTGGTGGCCGTCGACCTCCACGCACCCTTCGTGGCGAACGCCCGGGGGAGGGCGCGCGCGGAGGGTCTGGCGGACCGCGTCTTCGCCGTACGCGCCGCGATCGAGACGCTGCCGTTCGCCATCGCCAGCCTGGATCTCGTCTGGGCGGAGGGCGCCCTCTACAACGCCGGGGACTTCGCGCGGGGCGTGCGGCTGTGCCGCGAGATGCTGCGGCCTGGCGGCTTCCTGGTGTGCAGCGAGGCCGTCTGGCTCACAGCCGACCCGGCCGAAGGCCCGCGGAACTTCTGGCAGAGGGAGTACCCCGCGATCTCCAGCATCGAGGCGACCGTCGAGCGGGTTCGCTCCGCCGGCCTGCGTGTCGTCGGTCACTTCACGCTGCCGCGGCAGGCGTGGTGGACGGACTTCTACGCGCCGATGGAGGCACGGCTCGCGGAGCTTCGCGAGCGGCATTCCGGCGATGCGGCGGCGCTGCACGAGCTCGGGCAGCTGGCCGCCGAGGCGGAGCTCCACCGCCGGCACGGCGACAGCTACGGCTACGAGATGATCGTAGCCCGCCGCGACTGAGGCGAATCGCAACGCGCCCAGGAGGTGACAGGACCGTCAGGGTGCGCCCGGGCCGATGCGCAGGCGCGCGTAGGACTCGAGCAGCGCGCCCGCCTCGCCGACGCTCACCCGCAGCGTGTAGTCGCCGGCGCGCGCCACCTCGGGAATCAGGCCGAGCACGTAGGTGCGCCGGCCCGCGCCGTCGTCGTGCACCTGCTCCACGTGCAGGATCCCGGGCGCCGAACGCCCGCCCTCGCGGTCCACCAGCGAGGTCCAGATCTGGAGGTCCGCCGCCGGGTCGCCCTTCAGCCGCGGCTCGTATGCGATCAGCACCATCCGCTCCCGTCCGCCGCTGCTGACGGCGCCGCTCGCGCGCGGCAGGAAGGGCTGCCCGTCGACCGTGAAGGGGAACGCTCGCGCCTCGCCGCGCCGGCCCATGTCGAGCGTGACCCAGCGGCCCGGGTCGTCCATCACCACCGGCGGCAGCAGGAAGCCCACCTCGGGGTCGTAGGCTGGCACCGTCAGCTCGAGGAACTGCCGGCCGGAGCGGCCGCTCTCGCGCTCGTGGAGCATCAGCCGCAGCGAGTAGGTGCCCGGAGGGACCCGGAGCGTTCCGAAGAACGAGACGCCCAGCCGCCGGCCCTCGGGATCGGCCTGTCCCGGGTCGACTCGCGCGAGCTGGGCGAGGTGGTCCCTGACGCTGCCTTCCTCGTCGACTGCGTAACCGTAGAGCTCCAACGACTCCGCGGTTCCCGCGGTCCAGCGCAGCGCCTCGCGCGGCACCTGCACGACCACGCCGAGCGTCTGGCGCTCGCCCTTTTCGGGGAAGGGCAGGCACAGTGTGGCAAAGGGCAGGTCGGCGTCTCCGGCCCCCGTCATCACGAGCTGCGCCGCCTCGAACTGACGCTGCAGCGCGGTCTGTTGCGGGACCGGGACCCTTTCGTAGTAGCCCGGCCGGTGCGACAGCGCGACACCCTTGCGCGCCAGCCTCACCTTCAGCTTGTGGAACTGGCCCGGTCCCCGCGGGTCGCGCGGCTGGATCCCGAGCACGTAATAGCGCGAGGTCATCTCCAGCATCTCGCCGAGCGCGCCGGTCAGGTCGGTGGTGTCCGCGAACAGGCGGCCTCCGCTGTCGGCCGCGAGCAGGTTGAGCACCTCGCGGCCGGGGTTGCGGCGCCCGGTCTGCAGCGCTTCCGGGATCTGGTCGAGCGTCAGCCCGGCGCCGAGGCCGGTCACGTCGACCGCGTGGATCACCGAATCCGCCGCCGTCAGCTGCCTGAGCGCGTCGCTCATCAGCTGGCGCAACCGGCTGTCCCCGTAGCGTGCCTGTCCGTCCACCTCCCAGAGCCGGCCCTGCTCCAGCGAGAGCGACGACGAGATGCGGGCATCGCCCTCCTCGCCCACGAGCATGCGCGAGTCGAAGCCCGCCGAGAACAGCAGGACCTGCTTGCGGCCCTCGACGTTGCGCAGGCCGCGGGCCAGGTCCTGCAGGCTGCCGCCGAAGGTGGCGATCTGGCTTTCGTACTGCTGGCGCTCCGCGCTGCGCATCTGGCGCACCAGCACGTCCATCACGTTGTCGAGCAGAGCCTGCGGGATCGGCTGGTCGCCCTCCCCGGGAGGCAGGTTGATGTCGGCCGCGGACACGTCGGCGGCGAGGGCCAGCGGATCGCTGATCCTGCTGAGCTGTGGAATGCCGAGCGTCGCTACCGCGTGGACCAGCAGCGCGCGGTCCTCGGTGAAGTTGGCGACCAGGCGGATCCCGCGCCGTACGTCGAAGGTCGCCACCGCCGCGAGGTCGGTCTCGGCGAGGCGCATACGCACGAAGTCGGCCGCCGCCTTCTGCGCGCGGTGCAGGCCGGCGGGCTCGGTGAACGACTTGTCGAAGAGCAGGAGGAAGCGGCGGCGAGCGGCGGAGGCGATCCCCAGTTCCTCGACCGACTGCCGGGGATCGCTGGTGTCCACGGAGCGGAAGAGCACGACCTCGGCGGCGCGGCCGTCGTCCTGCACCGTGAAGTCCTCGGCGCGCAGGCCGCGGACGGCGCGACCGCCCGTGTCGCTCACGAAGACGGGCAGCAGGACGAGCGAGACGTCCGTGCCGAAGACGGGCGTGCTCTCTCTGGCCTGCCCGGCCGGAGTCTGGGTGGATGCGACGGCCGGAAGCAGCAGCAGGCCGGTGCTCACGATCGTGGCGCAGGCAGATGCGAGCGTCATCTTTGATCCTTCGCTGCTCCCCCGGCGCCCAAGTTACGGCGCGAGTCTGCGGCTTCGCCACCCGTTTCGCCAGAGCCGGGAAGTTCAACGGAATGGAGTCCTCGGGGCACCGTGAATCCAAGACGATGGATATGCACAACCGACTCAAATGGTTCACTCATCGGAATAAGTCAAGCCGCTTCAACGGCTTGCCTTTGGAGAGCTGGAGCTGCCCGCAGTGGCAGGCCGCTTGCTGACTTTGGATCTCAGTCGTCTCCTATTCAATCCTGACCGCAAGGGGAGGGAAAGCCTTATGAAGCGATTGATCGGCTTGGCGCTGGCGCTTCTGCTGGCGTTCGCGCCTGCCGCGTTCGCACAGGTCAGTGCGGGCGGCAACATCTACGGAACGGTCCTGGACGAGTCCGGGGCCGTCCTGCCGGGCGTGAGCATCACGGTGACGGGCGAGACCGGGACCCGCACCGCCGTCACCGGGCCTCAGGGGGCCTTCCGCTTCCTGAACCTCAACTCCGGCCGCTACACCGTCGCGGCGAGCCTGACCGGCTTCGCGACCGTGACGCGCGCGGTGCAGGTGACGACCGGTGAGAACGTCGAGTTCACGCTCTCGCTGAAGGTGTCGGGCGTGCAGGAGTCGATCCAGGTCACCGGCGAGACGCCGCTCGTCGACACCAAGAAGCGCGGCACCTCGACCACGATGACCAGCGACGAGCTGCAGCTGGTGCCGAACGCACGCGACCCCTGGGCCGTGCTGAAGGCCGTGCCCGGCGTGCTCGTCGACCGCGTGAACATCGCCGGGAACGAGAACGGCCAGCAGGCCAACTCCGCCGCCAAGGGCACCGGCTCCGCGGACCGCATGTGGAACCTCGACGGCATCGTGATCACCGACATGTCCGCCACGGGCGCTTCGCCGACCTACTTCGACTTCGACGCTTTCCAGGAGATCGGGGTCACCACCGGCGGCGCTGATCTCTCGACGCAGGGCGGCGGCATGAGCATCAACATGACCACCAAGCGCGGCACCAACAAGTTCCACGGCGGCGCCCGCGGCTTCCTCGCCCACGACGACTTCGGCTTCGGCAACGTCCCCTCCGAGATGGCGCAGGACCCGCGGCTGAAGAACCCGGACGGCAGCTACCGCGACCGCGCCGACCACATCCAGCAGATCGCCGACTACGGCTTCGACATCGGCGGCCCGATCCTCAAGGACAAGCTGTGGTTCTACGGGACCTGGGGCAAGCAGGACATCCGGCTCACCCGCCTGAACGGCACGCCGGACAAGACCCTGATGCCGTCCTACAACGTGAAGGTCAACTGGCAGGCCGCGGCCAACACGATGGTGTCGGGCTTCTACTTCCTGGGCGCCAAGCAGAAGTTCGGGCGTGACCCGGGCTTCGGCGTCACGCCCACCGCCAGCTTCGCCTGGGACCAGGACAACGAGTTCATGGACGGCGGCCTGCCGGGCGGCCTCTGGAAGATGCAGATCGACCACACGTTCTCGCCCAACTTCCTGGTCTCGGCCAAGGGCGCCTATTACGACACCGGCTTCTCGCTGACACCTCACGGCGGCCTCGGGGACTCGTGGACACTCGACTACGTGCGTGGCGAGGGCCTCGGCAGCTCGCCCCAGTACCTCGCGGTGCGCCCGCAGAAGAACGTGACGATCGACGGCAACTACTTCTTCGAGGGGATGGGCGCCCAGAACGAGCTGAAGTTCGGCTTCTCCTGGCGCGACTACAAGACGGTCAGCGGCTACGAGCTCGGCGGCAACCAGTTGCAGGGCTACCTCGAATCCGACACCGGTTGCGCGCCGGGGGCGGCCCACTGCGGCGAGGTCGAGATCGGCCGCTCCGAGCCCTACGAGTACACCGGCAGGTACTGGAGCGCGTACATCGGCGACGTGCTGAGCAAGGACCGCTTCACGCTCAACGTCGGCGTGCGCTGGGACCTGCAGACGGCGATCAACTCGGCCGCGACGGTCAGCGCCAACGCCAGCTTCCCGGCCGTCATGCCTGACCTCGTCTACGACGGCAACACCAACAACATGATCGAGTGGACCACCTGGTCGCCGCGCGTCGGCATGAGCTATGCGCTCAACGAGTCGCGCAAGTCGATCCTGCGCGCCTCCTACGCGCGCTACGGCAACCTGCTGTCCTTCGGTGACGTCTCCGAGATCAACCCGATCAGCTGGGGCGCCAAGGCCTACGAGTGGAACGACTTCAATGGCGACAAGTTCGCGCAGCCGAACGAGGTCAACCTCAACAACTTCCTGTACAGCTACGGCGTCAACCTGGCCAACCCCGGCTCGGCCACGCCCTCGAACCGCATCGACCAGGACTACAAGTCTCCGACGCTCGACGAGTTCGTGGTCGGCCTCGACCACGAGGTCGGGCCGAACTTCGCGGTCGGTGCCGCCTATACCTATCGCAAGGGTAGCGACTACGCCTCGAGGCTGCGGCTTGGAAGCGTCTGCGATCTGGAGACCGCGACGCTCTCGAGCTGCCGCACGCTCGGGCCCGGCGACTACACCGCCAACAACCCCGTGACGGCCAACGGCTTCACGGCCCGCACCTACTCGCCCATCGCGGCCCTGGTGGCGGCGGGCGGCGGCGGGCGCATCCGCACCAACCGCGAGGGCTACTCGACCTCGTTCAACGGCGTCGAGCTGACCTTGACGAAGCGCCTTTCGAACCGCTGGATGAGCCGGGTCGCCTTCTCCTTCAACGACTGGACCGAGGACTTCGAGGGCACCGCGACCCAGTTCAACGGGAGCCCCGGCCGCGTCGAGACGGATCCGCTGGTCAGCGGCGGCCAGGTGGCGCTGCTCTCCGGCGGTTCCGGCAAGGCGTCGTTCTACAGCAGCGTGAAGTGGCAGGTCTACGCCAACGCTCTCTACCAGGGTCCCTTGGGCCTCGACTTCTCGACCGCCATCTTCGGACGCCAGGGCGGCCCCTACCCGATCGACGTCCGGCTGTCTGCCGGCCAGGATGGCACCGTCAACGCGCTAGCCACCCCCGAAGTCGACACCAACCGCTACGACAACCTCTGGAACATCGACCTGCGGCTGGCCAAGACCTTCAAGCTCGGCGGAGGGACCGGCCTGACATTGTCCGCCGAGTGGTTCAACGTGATGAACACCGACCTCGTGCTGTCGCGCTACCGCTACGCGAACTCCTCGGCCTTCGTCGACGGCGCCGGTGGGGCCTCGTCCGGGCTCGGCCGCATCGAGGAAGTGATCAGCCCCAGCATCTTCCGCTTCGGCGCTCGCTTCTCGTTCTAGGCGATTCGTCGAGTCGGAGCCTTTCACGGCCCCGGGGGTTCGCCCCCAGGGCCGTTCTTTTCGTATTCATCGACCCCCCACCCCTATCCCCTCCCCACGTAGGGGGAGGGGGAATCACTCGCGTGTCGCGCCGCCCACTGGGGTGGGACGTCGCGACGCGCTGCGTCTGCGAACCGCCTCTTCAATCTCCCTCCGCGCGTAGGCTGGAGGGACGCCGCTCGCGTGTCGCGCCGCCCACTGGGGTGGGACGTCGCGACGCGCTGCGTCTGCGAACCGCCTCATTCGCCGATAATGGCGGCGTGAGCGCTCGCCGCCAGCTGCTTGTCGTGGTGGCTGCCGCCCTGGCCGCCCTGGCGCTGGGGTTCTTACTGCTGCGGAAGGGAGCCTCCGAGGTCCAGGTCCGGTCCGGAGCGGCGGCAGGCGCGGGCTCGCCGAACCTCCTGCTGGTCACGATCGACACGCTGCGGGCGGATCGCGTCGGGGCGTACGGGTACGCCGGTGCGCGCACCGAGGCGCTCGACCGGCTCGCCCGCGAGGGCGTCCTGCTCGAGGACGCGGTCGTGCAGGTGCCGCAGACGCGGCCGTCGCACGCCTCGCTGTTCACGGGGCGCCAGCCTTACGAGCACGGCATTCGCGACAACTTCTCCGCGCCGCTCGCGGCGTCGCACCCGACGCTGGCGAGCGTGCTGAAGCAGCGTGGCTACGTCACGGGCGGGTTCGTCGGCGCCTATCCGGTGTCGCGCGACTCGGGGCTCGACCGCGGCTTCGACGTCTTCGACGACCCCTTCGCCGGTGCGCCCGGAGGCGGGCCACGGCTCGAGCAGAGCGCGCGCCCCGCGGGGTTGGTCGTCGACGCCGCGCTCGCCTGGCTCGAGAAGGCCGGCGGGCAGCCGTTCTTCGCCTGGGTCCACCTGTTCGACCCGCACGCGCCCTACGAGCCCCCTCCGCCCTTCGCGGAGCGCTTCGCCAAAGCGCCATACGACGGCGAGATCGCGTACGCCGACCAGCAGATCGGCCGCCTGCTCGAGTGGCTGGACGGCTCGGGCGCAGCCTCGCGCACGCTGGTGGTGGCCACCTCCGATCACGGCGAGGGCCTGGGCGAGCACGGCGAGGACGAGCACCAGCTCTTCGTCTACGACTCGACCCTGCGCGTGCCAATGCTGTTCCGCTGGCCGGGGCAGTTGCCGGCCGGCAAGCGCATCGGCGGCCAGTACCGCAGCGTCGATCTGCTGGCGACGCTGCTGGAGCTGCTGGGCGCGCCGGCGGTGCCGACGAGCGGGGCGAGCCGGGCCGCCGCCCTGCGCGCCGGCGGACGCATCCCCGAGAACGAGTCGTACGCGGAGAGCCTGTTCGGCCAGCTTCATTTCGGTTGGGCGCCGCTGCGCGCGCTGCGCGGGGAGGGCTTCAAGTACGTCGACGCGCCACGGCCCGAGTTGTACCACCTGGGCGCGGACGCGGGCGAGACGCGCAACCTGGCGGAGGAGCGCGCTGCGCTCGCAGCGGCCATGCGTGATCGGCTGCGCACCTACGACAGGGTGGAGGCGCGCGCTCCGGCCGTCTCCGCCGACCCGCAGGCCGCCGAGCGGCTGGCGGCCCTCGGCTATCTCGGCGGGGCCTTCTTCAGGGGCACACCCTCGGGCACGGACCCGAAGGACCGCGTCGGCGAGTACCAGGCGTTCCACGCCGCCAGCGCGCGCGCGGTCTCCCTCTTCGAGAAAGGCGACTTCGCGGCCGTCGTGCGCGAGTTGCAGCCCCTCACTGCGCCGGTCCGCGGCCGCGACGGCCGCAGCGAAAGGCGCGACTCCTTCGCGGTGTCGTTCTACCTGGGCCGCGCGCTGCTGGAGCTCGGCCGCTTCGCCGAGGCGATCGCGCCGCTCGAGGTCGCCCTGCGGCTCAGCCCCAGGACGACGACGCTGCGCGCGGCGCTCGCGCATGCGCAGGCCGGGGCGGGCCGGTTCGAGGAGGCCTTGGCCACGACCGAGGCCGGCCTCGCGGAGTCGCCGCGCCACGTGGCGCTGCTGCGCATGAAAGGACGCCTGCTGCTCCAGCGCGGGGCGACCGAGCAGGCCCTCGCGGCGCTCCAGGCGGGCCGCGAGGCGGATCCACGCGACGTCCTCTTGCGCGCAGACCTCGCGAACGCGCTGCGCGGCCTGGGACGGCTGCCCGAGGCGCTGGCCGAGGCAGAGGCGGCAGTGGAGGTCGATCCGCGCTCGGCCGAAGCGCTCGTCGCCCAGGGCGCGTGCCTCGCGCAACTGGGCCGCTTCGACGAGGCGCGCGCGGCGATGGCGAGGGCGCTCGAGAGCGCCCCCGGCCACCCCGACGCGATGTTCTTCCTGGCGCTCGCCGACCTGCGGGAAGGACGCAAGGCGGAGGCGGCGGCAACTCTCGAGGACCTGCTGCGGCGCGCGCCGAGCTACCCCCGCGCCCGTGAGGCGCTCGCCGAAGCGCGCGCCGCGACGGCGCCGGCGGCGCCAGGCCGCCTGCGCCTGCGGATCATCCGTGTCTACGACGAAGAGCGGGCGCAGGCCGTGATCCGGCGCCTGCGCGCGAGCGAGGACTTCGGCACGGTGGCGCGCGCTCTGTCCCAGGATCCGACCGCGCCGCAGGGCGGTGACCTCGGCAGGATCCGCGTGGCCGACCTGGCGGAGCCCCTGCGCACCGCGGCCTCCCGTCTCGGTCCAGGCGCCATCGTCGGCCCGATCGTCACGGCCGACGGCCTCGTGCTGCTGAAGCGCGAGCGCTGAACAGGCGAGCGCCGCGCGCGGCGAGACCCTGGCGGCGAGCAGCGGCGACCGGCCGAGAACGGCGCGTCTGCCGTCGCGGCTAGCAGTCCGTGGCGGAAGTGCACCGCGATGCCGAGCGAGAGATTCTTCGTCAGATCAAGGCGCCAAACCGCAGGAATACCGGGAGTATTTCGAGGTTTGGCAACGCAGAGCTGGCGAAGAAGATCCGCTCGGGGCGCGGTCTGACTTTCGCCACGGGCTGCTAGGGGCTGCCGCTCAGCCAGGCGCGGACGCGAGCCAGGTCGCGAGCCTCGAGCCCTGGCGGCGCCACACGCAGGTATGCCTCCAGGTACGGCCGCGCCTCGGCCGTGCGCCCAAGTTGGCGCAGGGTCGCCCCCAGGTTGAACAGGCCCTGGTAGTCGCGCGGGTCGAGCTCCACCGCCCGCTTCCAGTGCGCGACCGCCTCCCCGGTGCGCCCGGCGCGCGCGGCGAGGACGCCGAGGCCGTTGTGGGCGGCCGCTGCCGTCGGGTCGAGGGCCAGCGCGTCGCGGAACGCCTCCGCCGCGCGAGCCGTCGCTCCGCCCATCAGGTGGACCGTACCTGCGTTCACCAATGCCCTCGCGTTGCCGGGATCGAGCGACAGCACCCGCTCGAACGCCGCCAGCGCCTGCTCGGGCCGCCCGAGGCGTGCCAGCGCCATGCCGTCCACGATCAGCAGATCGGGGTCGGGTCGCGACGCCTCCAGGAACGGCGCGAGGACCTTGCGCGCCTCCGCGGCACGGCCCGCCTCCACCAGCGATCCGGCGAGGATCGACGCCGTTGCGGGGTCGAGCGGACGCAGCGCGAGCGCCTTGCGCGCCGCCGCCGCCGCCGCCGCCAGATCGCCGGCCGCGCGCTCGATCGAAGCGAGCTGCGTCCAGGTGAGCGACATGTCGGGTCGTTCCGCGAGGCTCTGGAGGCAGAGGGCGCGCGCCGCCGCGAGCTCGCCGCCGCGGACGAGGCGCAGGATCTCGGCCTCGCGGCGTTCCACTGCGATGAGCTGCTTGGGATCGTCGTCTGGTCCGTAGCTCTCCCGGGGCCGCGCCCCTCCGCCCGTCACGTAGCCGAGGGCGCGCAAGCGCTCGAGCGTCGACGCGTCCTCGCGCGTGCGCCGCCCGGGACCCGGGTCGGTCGCGCGGAAGCGGGCGAGCCGCGCCGTCAGGCTCTCGCGAGCGAGCGGTCGCCGGCTGACGAGGTTGACGGTCTCGTGCGGGTCGGCGGCGAGGTCGTACAGCTCCGGCAGAGGCAGGTCGACGTACTTCAACGGGTCCGAGACGACGCCGTGCAGCGGAGCCCAGCCCCGGTCGAGCGAGGCCGAGAGCGCCTCGAAGTAGGTGTCGGCCGGCGGCAACGAGCGCCCGACGGCGAGAGGCAACAGGCTGCGGCCCGGCGTCTCGGCCAGCGCTGGCAGCCCGAGCAGATCGAGCAGCGTCGGCGCCACGTCCACCAGACGCACCGGCTGCTCGACGACGCGCGGCGCCAGCCGCCCCTCGGACCAGAGCACGAGCGGGACGCGCAGCGTCGAGTCGTAGGCGAAGACACCGTGCGTCTGCTCACCGTGGTCGCCGCGGCCCTCGCCGTGATCGGAGGTGACGACCACGACCGCGGGCCGCCGCCTTCGTCCGTCGAGCAGCGGTCGCAGCAGCGGCTCGAGCGCCGCGTCGGTGGTGGCGATCTCTCCCTGGTAGGGGTCGGCGGCGAAGCGCGAGGCGAAAGGCTCGGGCGGGTCGTACGGCGCGTGCGGCTCGTAGAGGTGCAGGAACAGGAAAGAAGGAGTGTCGTCGGCCGCGTCGAGCCAGCGCAGGGCCGCCGCCACGGCGTCCGGACCGCGCCGCTCGGGCATGGCGAACGCGGCGTGGGCTTCGCCGCCCCCGAGGCGGTCGTCGTAGACGTCGAAGCCGCGGTCGAGGCCGAAGCGGGAGTCGAGCACGAAGGCGCTCACGAAGGCGCCGGTCCTATAGCCCCGTGCCTGGAGCAGCGTCGCCAGGGTCGGCAGCTCCGCCGGGAACCGGAAGCCGCTGTTGTCCCGCACGCCGTGCTCGAACGACAGGCGGCCCGAGAGCAGGCTCGCGTGCGAGGGCAGCGTCACGACGTTGTGGGCGCGCGCCGTGGTGAAGCGCACGCCGCCGGCCGCCAGCCGGTCGAGCCAGGGGGTCCCGGCATCGGCGCGGCCATAGGCGCCGAGCGCGTCGGCGCGCAGGGTGTCGATCGACACCAGCAGCAGGTCGTGGCCCAGGGCGCGCGGGAGCGGGCCGTGCGGCCGCGTCAGCAGCAGGGCCGCGACCGCGAGCACGGCCAGCAGGCCGATCCCGGCCGCCCGGCCCCGCCTGGACGCGCCGGCCGGTGCCGCGGCCGCAGGCTCCGCCGGCTCGCGTTTCTTCCGGCTCTGCTTGCGTCCCAAGTGGATGCCGAAGGCGCAGCGATTCTACGCTGCCCGCCGATCACGGACGCGCACGGGCCGCGAACGACCCCAACGCCCGATGGCGCCGCCGAGGAAGTCACCGGACCTGCCGCGGATCCGGTCGGCCCTGATCAGCCCTGGGGCAGCGCGTCCGGCCCCGGGGGCCATGTGACCGCCCCCGGGGCCGGCTCTCAGGCGCGCGCTCTAGAAGATGTAGCGCGCCGACAGCCAGATCGTGCGATTGCCGCCGTCCGTTCCCTTCTCGTTCAGGAAGTTCGCGGAGTTGATGCGGCCGTCGGGGATGCCGAAGTTGCGCGAGTTGGTCGCGTTGAACATCTCGAGGCGGAACTGCAGCGTGTGGTTCCTCATGATGCGCGTGTTCTTGATCACCGAGAAGTCGATCAGGAAGACGCCATCGGAGCGCAAGATGTTGCGCGGCACGTTGCCGACGCGCTCGCCGGGGCAGGTGGCCGACGGGTTGCCGCAGAGCTGACGGAAGAGCGAAGCGCCGCCCGCGTCCTTGATCTCCTGGATCGTCATGTTGGAGATGTCCAGGTTCGTGTTGAGCATCGGGCGGATCGAGCTGCCGACCAGCCCGTCGATGCCCGACAACGCGCCCGTCGGGTCGGCGCCATTCAGCGCCGAGAACGGCGACCCGCTCTGGAAGGTGAAGGTCGAGTTGAGCTGCCAGCCGCCCAGCAGCTTGCCGGCGGCGCCCTCCTGCGAGCGCTTGACCGGCAGCTCCCACACGAAGTTCCCGGTGAAGCGGTGCGGCCGGTCGAAGGAGGAGCGGCCCTTGTCGGCCGCGATGTCGAACGAGTCCTGGGCCACGGCCACCTCGGCGCTCGAGACGTTGAAGATTTCGGACGCCGTGTCGATGAACTTGCTGTAGGTGTAGTGGAAGCCGGCGCTGAAACCCTTGGAGACGCGCTTGTCGAGGCTGAGCTGCAGCGAGTCGTACCAGGAGCTGGCGGCGTTCGCGCGCTGGCGGATGATGCCCCGGGTCGGGTCCTGGCGCACGGTCGAAAAGGGCCGGCGCGGGTTGCCGTCGAGTGTCTGGAACAGGTCGTGGCCGCGCGTGCCGATGTAGCCCGCGCGGAACACCATGTCGTCGGAGAGCTGCCGCTGCAGCTCGAAGCTGAACTGGTCGGCGTACGGCGACACGAAGTTCTCGTCCACGATCGTGCGCGTGAGCGTGAGCGGGTTGAGGCCGCTCGCCGTGGTCGCGGGCAGGCGCACGAAGGCGTTGGCCACGGGAGCTGCATAGGTGACCGAGGCCACGTACGGGAAGGAGCTCGCGATGTTGAGCGCGATGTTGAGGAACGCGTAGTCGTTGGTGCGCGCGTAGCCGCCGCGCACCACCAGCTTGTCGCCACCGGTCAGGAAGCCCAGCAGGCCGCCCGAGCTCGTTTGCGGCGTCCAGTTGAAGCCGAGGCGCGGCTGGACGTTGTTGGTGTCGCGCTCCGGCACCGGGCTCAGCGCGTATCGCGGGTCGCCTCCGGCCGCCGCCACGACCTGGTCGTTCAGCTCCTGCAGGCTGTCGATCCAGTTGCCCGGAAGCTCGTAGCGCACGCCGAGGTTGAGCGTCAGGTTCGGGCGCACCCGCCACTCGTCCTGCAGGAAGAAGTACGCGTCGTTCCAGGCGTAGTTGACCACCGTCTGGCCGCCGGGCAGCGGGCCGTTGATCGTCGCCACGTCGGCGACGTCGTCCACGAAGCGCTGCAGCGTGGGGTAGACCAGGCGGCCGCGCAGCGTGGGGTTGAAGAAGCTGTCGACGTCGACCATGCGCAGATCGAAGCCGGTCTTCCAGGCGTGGTTGCCGCGGATGTACGAGAAAGTGTCCTGGATCTGCAACAGGTCGTTCTTGCGCCACTGCGGCAGGTTGACGGCGAGGCCGATCGCGGTGCGGTTGGCCGCGGCGTTGAAGCCGACCAGGCCCAGCTCGTTGATCTCGAGGGAGGGGATCTCCTCGGAACTGGGGTCGGCGGAGTTGGTCTCCGTGCTGAGCCTCGAGAACGCGACACGGAACTCGTTGACCACGTTGCTCGCGAGCGTGCTGGTCAGCCAGACCGCGGCCGACTGCTGCGTCGCGACGTTGACGGTGGTGAGGCCCGGGGGCGTCACCTGGCCGGTCCCGCCCGACTCGGTTTCGCTCCGCAGGTAGCGGGCGCTCAGGTTGTGCTTCGAGCCGAGGCGCTGGTCGAGGCGCGTGGTGTACTGGTCGCTGGTGAAGGTCCCGTCGGACGAGCCCGTGATCGAGCCGAGCGGAACCGTGAAGGTCTGGCCGCCGCGGCTGAAGCTGGCGTTCTTCACGAAGCCGCTGCCCGCGGGCAGGAACTTCAAGAGTGCCTGGACCTGCGGCAGGCTGCCGGCGCCCGCCTGCAGCGCGGCTCGGCCTGCTTCGGTCGGTGCGCCGTTGAGCGTGAACCCGGAGCCTAGGAACTTCTGTGTCCAGTGCTGGTAACCCCCGAAGAAGAACGTGTTGTCCTTCACGATCGGGCCGCCGAGGGTTGCGCCGTACTGGTCGTCCTCGCGGAAGGGAGCCTCGGTGCGGCCGGCGGCCTTGTCCAGGTTGCTCATCGCGTTCCAGTCGTTGCGGTTCAGGAACCAGAAGGCGGAGCCGTGGAAGGTGTTGGTGCCGCTCTTGGTGATCACGTTGACGACGGAGCCGGCCGCGCGCCCGTACTCGGCGGTGAACTGGTTCGTGATCAGACGCAGCTCGGAGACCGTGTCGGTGTTGTTGATCGGCTGCTGGCGGCCGGTCACGCTCGGGTCGTTGCTGTCCTGGCCGTCGATCATGAAGTTGTTGGAGCGCGTGCGCATGCCGTTCGAGGCGAAGTTGGGGCCCGAGGCGAAGTTGGACTGCCCCGTGTTGGTCTGACTCACGCCGGCGGCCTGCAGCGCAAGCGAGAACACGTCGCGCGAGTTGCCGACGGGCAGCTCCGAGATCCGCTTCGTGTCGAAGCGCACGCCGACCTCCGCGTTCGTCGTGTTGAGCAGCGGCGCGTCGCCCTGCACCGTGATCGTCTCGGCGATCGCCGCGGCCTTGAGCGTGAAGTCGACGACAGCGTCCTGGTTGATCATCAGCGTGATGCCGGAGCGGACCACCCTCGCGAAGCCGGTCAGCTCGGCCGTGACCTCGTACGGGCCCGGCGGGAGGTTCAGCGCCCGGTAGCGTCCCGAGCCGTCGCTCACCAGCGTCCGAGTCAGGTTGGTGTCGACGTTGCGGATCGTGACGGCGACGCCGGGCGTCACGGCCTGCTGCTCGTCGCGAACGACACCCTGGATCGAGCCGACCGCGGACTGGGGGAAGGCCGGCAGCGCCAGGCCGATCAAAGCCAGCGCGAGCCCGAGCCTCCCGAGAAGACTCCTATTCATGACAGGTTCTCCCTTGGGAATCCGAGAACGGATGGGCAGTGAGGTTGTCTGAGGAGACGTCCTTGGCGGACCGGGATAGCAAGAGGCCTGCCGCGGCTCGCCGCGGGTCGGCAGGCCGGGCAGGCGCTCGTAACGACTTGAGCCGGCAGGAGCCTCTCCAGCCCCATCCCCGGCGGCCGCCTCGAGCCTTACAGAACCGTGAATCCAGGCACTTGGATCACGGACGGTCCGTTGAATGTCCCCCGCCGCTGCGGGCGCGCGCGCGCAGCTTGGCGTCGATGAAGTCGGGGTGGTCCACGTGCAGGAGGCCCGCGATGCGCCGGACCAGGTGCTCCTCGTGGGCGTCCTTCCGCGCGTCGGCGAAGGTCACCAGCCAGAGCAGCTCGACGATGCGCTTCTTCGCGGCGGCGTCGAGCTCCGTGTCGACGAGCTGAGTGAACTCGTAGAGCGAGACGGCGCTGCGCGACTGCTCCTCGGCGAGCCGGGCGAGGTCGTCGGTCTCGGCCGGCGACAGCTCGAAGGCGCTGCGCAGGGCGGCGCGCAGCACCGTGCGCTCGGCCTCGTCCACGCTGCCGTCCGCGCGGGCCACCTCGAACAGCAGGACGGCGGCCGCCGCGCGCAGGGCGTGCTCGCGGTCCGCCTCGGCGGGCGCCGAAGTCGCGGGCGCGACCTCGGACCGGAAGAAGCGCAGCAAGGCGTCGATCACGACGACCAAGGCTACACCCGGCCAAAAAAAACCGGGCCCTCGCGGGCCCGGCTTCGACGGTCGTTTCGGGAAGTGCTAACGGGCGAGCGTCACGTTCGCGGCGCGGGGCCCCTTGGGGCTGTCCGTCACCTCGAACGTCACCTTGTCGCCCTCGTTGAGCGTGCGAAAGCCCTCGGTCCGGATCTCGGAGTGGTGGACGAACACGTCGGGACCACCCTCACGCGAGAGGAAGCCGAAACCCTTGGACTCGTTGAACCACTTGACGGTACCTTCGATCATAGCGAGCAGGCCCTCCTGAGGCCTTGCCTAGCTGTCACGTTCGCCTGCGCGCCACAAAACGAAAGCCGCCCACCGTGGGCGGCTCCTTCCGAAACGCCGGAGCACGGCCAACTAAAGCGGACCCAGGTTAGCAGCAGGCGGCGCGCTGCGCAAATGCGGGACCGGCGTGGCCTCGGGCCCCGGCTGCCACGGGGCGATCGACCTCGCCCGGGCGCACGGAGATTCCGATCGCGATCGGAATGGATAAATAGTGAGCGTGACACCGCCGGCGGCCTGTCTCAGGGCGGCCCGACGAGACCGCCCTATTGAGCCGGAATCCGCCCTCCCGACGCGATTCCTCGCGCGATCCAGACAGCGTATACCGCCCGTATGGCGCCTCCGTATAGCACCCGGGGCGTGCCGTGCGGGCCCTTGACGGGCGGCCGCCGCCTGCTCCACGATCGCCGCCGAATTCACTTCTCTAGAGGCCCGCGGCCCCCAAGCGCCGGATGAGCGAAGCGGACGAGATCCTACGCTCCTGCGTTCAACTGCTGGGGAAGCTCAGCGGCGGGGCCTCGGCTTCCCTCTACCTCCCGCCGAACGCCCCCGGCGAGCGCGAGATCCTGATTCACGAGGGCGGCCTCGCCCCGCTCCCGGAGCTCGCCGACGTGAAGGCCGCCGCGGAGTTCCACCGTCAGTTCGGCGGAGCGCCGGCGCTCGACGACGGCGCCACGCGGCTCGCCAGCCGCAGCGGCGACGGCGTGCTGCACCGTGTCTCGCTGCGTTCCCGGTCGGAGGGCGACGCGGTCAACCGGGAGCGGCGAAAGCTGGCGCCCGAGGCGTCGCAGGCCGCACCGATCGCCTGGATCGGCGTGAGGTTCGACCAGGCGGCTGGCCTCGGCGCCCTGGGCGACGAGCAGGTGTGGCGCGGTTTCGTCGGCCTGGCCGCCGCCTTCGCGTCGCACGCCCGCTCGGTCTCGAGGACGCTGCTCGACCAGGTCACCGGGCTGCCGGAGCGCACCGAGTTCCAGGCCGAGCTGGAGGCGGCTCTCGCGCGCGCGAGAAAGACCCGCCTTCCGCTCGTGCTGCTGCTGCTCGCCCCGGACGACTTCGGATGGGTCAACGAACGGCTGGACAGGCGCGCCGGCGACCGCGTGCTGCTCGAGGTCGCGACCGGCCTGAGGGGAGGCCTGCGCAGCCGCGATCACGTCGCGCGCTACGGGGGAGCGATCTTCACGGCGATCCTGTACGACACGGCCGCCGAGGACGGGCAGCGAGTCGCCGAGAACCTGGTGCGGCGCCTCGGCGAGTATCGCTACCACGAGGCGCTGCGTCTCGAGTTCAGCGCAGGGGTCGCCGCCCGCGACTCGGGGGAGCCGGTCGACGCGCAGGAGCTGATCCGGCGCGCGGATCAGGCGCTCAGCGCGGCCAAGCGTGGCCAGGCCGGCAGCGTCCGCCTGTGGGAGAAGGGCTCGGAGGTCGAGCGCGCCGTCAGCCTGGACCGCCTTCAGGGCATCTTCACGGGCGACCGGTCCAAGGACTACCGCAACATGGGGCTGCTGCTGGACCAGGTGACCGTGGTGGCGGGCTCCACGGATCCCGGCGAGCTGGCTCGCCGTTTCACGCAGGGGCTGTTCCTGGCGTTGCACGCGCGCCGCGTGGGCGTGCTGGAGCGCGTCGACGGCCGCTTCGCCGTGCTCGCGGGGGTCGAGCGCACCGACGCCGGTTCGCAGGATCTTCTCGTGCTCGCGCGGGACCGGGCGCTGCTGGAGCGAGCGGTGAGCGAGCGAACCCTGGTGGCCGAGGCCGGCGGCGAGCCGGGCGGGCTCTCGCTGTGCGGCATGCCGCTGTTCCTGGAGGACCGCTGCCTGGGCGCGATCCTGTTGGAGGTGACGTCGGTCAACATCTCCTTCGAGGGCCCGGACCGGAAGTTCCTCGACGCGCTGGCCGCCCAGATGGCCGTGGCGCTCGATCGGGCCCGGCTCGCCGACCGCGAGCGCCAGCGCCTGCGCGAGGAGAGCGAGCGTCTCGAGGCGGAGGTCAAGGACCTGCGGCGGGTGGTCAGGGCCTCGCGCATCGCGTACCAGTCCGCCGAGATGGAGACCGTGCTGTCGGCGGCTCGCAAGGTCGCGGCGACCGACACCACCATCCTGATCACCGGCGAGAGCGGCACGGGCAAGGAGATGCTCGCGCACACGGTGCACGGCCTGAGCCCCCGCCACGGGCGGCCGCTGGTGGTGGTCGACTGCGGCGCCATCTCCGCGTCGCTGATCGAAAGCGACCTGTTCGGGCACGAGCGCGGCGCCTTCACGGGCGCGCACACCCGCAAGCTCGGGCGCTTGGCGCAGGCCAACGGCGGCACCGTGTTCCTCGACGAGATCGGGGACGTTCCGCTCGACCTGCAGGGCAAGCTGCTGCGCTTCGTGCAGGAGAAGCAGCTGACGCCCGTGGGCGGCGTCGAGCCGCGCAAGCTGGACGTGCGGATCATCGCGGCGACGAACGTGGACCTGCGCGCGCGGGTCGCCGAGGGCCGCTTCCGCGAGGACCTCTATCACCGCCTGAACGTCGTGCGGCTCCAGCTGCCGCCGCTGCGCGAACGCCGGCAGGACATCGTCCACCTCGCGAGCCTGTTCCTGCAGCAGTTCTCCGCCCTCTACCGCAGGCCGGCACAGCGCTTCACCGCTGCCGCCGAGCAGGCGCTCGAGTCCTACGCGTGGCCGGGCAACGTGCGCGAGCTGCAGAACCTGGTGCTCACCACCGTGCTCTTCCACGACGAGACGGACGTCGACGTCGAGGACCTGCGCGGCCTCGGCGCCGAGGAGGGCGCTGCGCCGGTGTCGGCGCCGGCCTCCGCCCCCGCGCCCGCGGAAGTGCCCACTGAAGCGGCGGGGGAGCCGGCTGGCGCCGGGTCGGCCGCCCAGTGGCCCGCGGCGGCTGCGCTGAAGCACGCGCTCGCCCGGGAGATCACGGGCGCGCTGCGGCACGGCGACGGCGGCCTGGCGCCGATCGGCAAATGGCTGGCCGAGGACTTGGTCCTCGCCGCGGATCGCCTCGCTGGCGGCACCTCGCGGCGCGCTTCCCAGCTTCTCGGGCTGCCCGACACGACCTATCGCCGCCAGTTGGAGGCCGCAGCCAGCCGGAATGCGACCGGGCTCCGCGTCCGCTCGGCGTCGTGGGGCGCGGTGACGAGCGTGCTCGACGACTTCATCCGTGCCCGCCGGCCCGACCTCGACGTCTGTCAGTGGGCCGAGGCCTGCCTCCTCGCCGAAGTGGAATCAGCGGTCCCCGGAGACGCCCGGCGCGCGGCTGCCCTGCTCGGCGTCACCCAGCCGACTCTCCTGCGCCGAAAAACCGAACTCACGCGCCATTCCTAAAAACCGGCGCGCCATGTGGCTGGGTGGCGCGCCGCCTCCGGAATCTGGCGCACCGCCCGTGGCCGGGCTGAGCACCACTTCAAGTCGCACGAAGCACAGTGGCTTAGATCGCCTGCACGCGGCACTGCAGCCTCGTGGCACCTCGGTTGCAGTGAGGTGCCCCGAGATGTCGAGGACCACGAGTTCGCGGAGACCAGGGCGCCACCTCGTAGCCGTGTTGGCCTTGATCCTCGGCTGCGCAGCGGCGGCGAGCGCCGAACCGCGGTCGAGCAAGCTCAGCGCGAGAACCCGCCACGAGGCGAAAGAGAAGGGCACGGCCAAGGTCGAAGTGCTGGTCCGGTTCCGCCGGCACCCCGGCGCGGCCGAGCGCTCGCTCGTGCGCGCGTTCGGTGGCCAGATCCGCCGCGAGTTCCGCCGCGGGGGCTGGATTGCACTCCGCGTCCCGGCCCATCGCCTTGCGAAGCTGGCCGAGCATCCCAACGTCGAGTTCGTCGCCGCCGACGCGCCCGTCGCGGGCGCGATGGACGTGGCCCGCCAGACCGCCGGCGAGCCTCCCGTCACGGCTCACGAAAGCGCGTTGAAGGGCGCGGGCGTCACGATCGCAGTCGTCGACTCCGGCGTCGCGCAGCACCCCGAGATCCAGACCCTGATCGCCGCCGTGGACTTCACCGTCGAGCCCCAGCGCTGGGGCGTCGTCGACGTGCCCACGACCGCGCCCGAGCTCAGCGTGGACCCGTACGGCCACGGCACCCATGTCGCCGGCATCATGGTCGCGAACGGGAGCCTTTCTGCCGGGGGCCGCCACGCCGGGATCGCCCCCGCGGCCAACCTCGTTTCGGTGCGCGTGCTCGACGAAGCGGGCAGCGGCCTGACCTCCGAGGTCCTGGCCGGGCTGCAGTGGATCGCCGACAACAAGGACGAGCTCGGCATCCGCGTCGTCAACCTCTCGCTCGGCCATCCCGTATACGAGCCCGCCGCGTACGACCCGCTGGTGCAGGCCGTCGAGGCGCTGTGGGACGCGGGCGTCGTCGTGGTGTGCTCGGCGGGCAACTCCGGACGCGCCGGCAGCGCGACCGTCACCAGCCCCTGCAACTCGCGCAAGGTCATCACCGTGGGCGCGCTCAACGACCGCAACACCGCCGACACGGCGGACGACGCGGTCGCCAGCTACTCCTCGCGCGGGCCGACGCTGGGCGACCTGGTCGCCAAGCCCGATCTACTGGCGCCCGGCAACCGCATCGTGTCGCTGCGCTCCGCGGGGTCCTCTCTCGACCTGCTCTTCCCCGAGCGCCGTGTGGCCGCCGATCCCGCCGAGCCCGAGGTCGTGGGGCACGTCGAGATGTCGGGGACCAGCATGGCGGCGCCGATCGTGGCCGCGACCGCCGCGCTGATGCTCGAGCAGGACCAGAGCCTCAACCCGGGCACGATCAAGGCGCGGCTGATGGCGTCCGCACGGAAGGCGGCGGTGGGTGACCCCTTCGCCAGCGGCGCGGGAGCCCTCGACATCCAGGGCGCCCTGCGCGCGACCGGGCGCGTCGCCGACGCTCCCTCGCCCCGGATCTTCCCTGACGCCGCCAGGGGCATGCTGGGCGTCGAGAACACCGGCGTGCTCTGGGGAGACTCCCTGTTCACGATCGACGCGGTGTGGGCGGCCTCGGTCCTCTGGTCCGTCGGCACGCAATGGAGCGACCCGATCGTCTGGTCCTACGCCGTGGTCCAGTCGTCGACGACCGACGCGACCGCCTCGCTGCTCTCGGCGGACGCCGAGCTGTGGCCGGAGGCCGAGCTGTGGCCCGACAGCGCCCTCTGGAGCGAAGCCGAGCTGTGGCCCGACGCGGCGGCACTCGGTGAGCTCTGGCCCGACGACGCGCTGGGTTCGCTGGCCGACCTGTGGCCCGACGATCAGATGCTGTCCCAGGCCGAGCTGCAGCCCGACAACTAGGCCGCCGGCCAGCCGAAGGGACGAGCCATCCCGTCCATCGAGCTTTCGAAGAGCGGAGACCGATGAAGTCCACGAACACCCGAAGCCGGGTCGCCGGATTGCTGGGCATGGCGCTGCTCTCGCTGCCCGCGGCCGCCCCGGCGGCTCCCGCGCGGCCGATCCGCTTCGAGCGGCTGTCTCTGGAGCAGGGGCTGTCGCAGTCGACCGTGATGGACGTGCTCCAGGACCGGACCGGCTACGTCTGGCTGGCCACGGAAGACGGGCTCAACCGCTACGACGGCGTCTCGTTCAAGGTCTACAAGCACGATCCCGCCGACGCGGCGTCGCTGCCCAGCAGCTTCGTCTGGGCGCTGGCGGAAGATGCCGCGGGCAACCTCTGGGCCGCCACCAGCAGCGGGCTCGCCCGCTGGCAGCGGGACGCCGACCGCATCGTGCGGCACGAGGCGCTGGCGGGCCAGCACCTGCGGGCCCTGCAGTTCGCGCCCAAGGAGAACGCGCTCTTCGTCGGCACGCGCGACGCGGGCCTGGTCAAGCTGGAGATCGCCAGCGGCAAGACGGCCTCGCTCGTCCACGATCCTGCCGACGCGAAGAGCCTGAGCGACGATCGCATCTACGCGCTCCACCTCGACGGCCAGGACCGGCTCTGGATCGGAACCGACGGCGGCCTCAACCTGCTCGAAACCGGGGGAGCCGGCTTCGAGCGCTTCCTGCCGGGCGCGGACGCCAACAGCCTGAGCGACGCCGCCGTGCGCGCGATCGCCGAGGACGGCTCGGGCGCCGTCTGGGTCGGGACGGCCAAGGGAGGCCTGAACCGCCTGGATCCCGGCACGCGCCGCTTCGATCGCTTCCGCCGCGACCCGAACGTCGACTCCAGCCTCGCGCACGACCAGGTCCGCGCGATCCTGCTCGACGCCGATCAGCGCCTCTGGGTCGGCACCAGCGGGGGGCTCGACCTGTTCGACGCGGACCGCCAGGCGTTCACGCACTACCGCCACGACGCCGGCCAGCCCGCGAGCCTCGGCGACGACCACGTCCTGTCGCTGGCCCAGGACCGCGGAGGGGTGATCTGGGTCGGCACGCGGCTCGGAGGCGTGCACAAGTGGCGGCCGCTCAGCTGGCAGTTCGGCCACGTGGCGCCCGACGCCGCGGATCCGAAGGCGCTCGGCAGCGGGCACGTGACGTCCTTCTCCGAGGATCGCGCCGGCCGCCTGTGGGTCGGCACCTTCGACGCCGGTCTGTACGTGATGGATCGCACCAGCGGGGAGATGACGCCACACCGGCGCGATGCGAAGAACCCCCGCAGCCTCGGCAGCGACAAGGTGGCGGCGCTGCTGCACGACCACCGGGGCGACCTGTGGATCGGCACTTTCGACTCCGGGCTGGACCGATTCAGTGCCGGCACGGGAGCGTTCACGCACTTTCGCAGCGACCCGAAGCGCCCCGAGGGTCTCAGCCACAACGGGGTCACCTCGATCCTCGAGGACCGCGACGGCCGGCTGTGGCTGGGCACCTACGGTGGCGGCCTGGAGCGCTTCGAGCCGCGGAGCGAGCGCTTCACGCACTACAGGAACGACCCCGAGGACGCCTCGAGCCTCAGCGGCGACCGCGTCTCGAGCCTGGCGGAGTCGCCCACGGGCGGCCTCTGGGTGGGCACGATGGAGAAGGGCCTCAACCTGCTCGACCCGCGCTCGGGCCGCTTCAGCCGCTACCAGCACAGGCCGGGTGATCCCGCTTCGCTGCCCTCGAACTCCATCCTCGCGCTCTACACGGACGCGGCGGGCGGCCTCTGGGTCGGCGCGCGGGGCGGCCTCAGCCACCTCGCGCCCGAGGCGACCGGGTTCCGCACCTACACCACGAGGCACGGCCTCCCGAGCGACGTGGTCTACGCCATCCGCAGCGACCGCCAGGGCCGGCTCTGGCTGAGCACGACGAACGGCCTGGCCAGCTTCGACCCGAGCAGCGGAGCCTTCCGGCTCTACGGCGTGAGCGACGGCCTGCAGGCGATCGAGTACAACTTCGGCGCCGCCCACCAGAGTGCCAGCGGCGAGCTGTTCTTCGGCGGCATCAACGGCTTCAACGCCTTCGTGCCGGACCGCCTCCGCCAGGCGGCGCAGCCGCCGCCCGTCGTGCTGACGACCGTTGCGGTGGACCATCGCCCGCTCGGCGGGCCGGCGGACCAGACGCGCCGGATCTCGCTGGGCTTCCGCGACAAGGTTCTCGACTTCGACTTCGCCGCGCTCGACTTCAACGCGCCCGCCCGCAACCGCTTCGCCTACAAGCTCGAGGGCTTCGATCCCGACTGGGTCCCGCTGAGCGGCGGCCGCAGCGTGACCTACACCAACCTCAAGCCGGGCAGCTACACCTTCCGGCTGAGGGCGGCCAACAGCGACGGGCGCTGGAACGAGGACGGCCTGGCCGTGGCGGTGGACGTGGCGCCCGCACCCTGGCTGAGGCCGTGGGCCCTCGTGTCATACGTGGCTCTGCTGGCGGGCTGCGTCTATGCGGCGGCGCGCACCCAGCGACGGAAGCTCGAGCGCGAGATCGAGTACGCGCGGACCCTGGAGCTGCGCGTGCAGGAGCGGACACAGCAGCTCTCGGCGCGCCAGGTGGAGCTCGAGCGCGCCAACTACGAGCTGGCGCAGGCCAGCATCACCGACTCGCTGACGGGCCTCGCCAACCGCCGCTTCCTGACCGAGTACCTCGAGCGCGAGGTGCCGCTGCTGCATCGCCGCTACCGCCGCCTGGCCGAGGGCAAGCTGGCGAGCGAGATGCTCGACATGGCGTTCATCATGGTCGATCTCGACCACTTCAAGAACATCAACGACTCCTCGGGCCATGCCGCCGGCGACGCGGTGCTGAAGCACCTGAAAGACGTGCTGCAGTCGGTCAGCCGCTCCTCGGACATCATCGTGCGCTGGGGCGGCGACGAGTTCCTGATGGTGGCCCGCGACCTGAGCGGCGACGGCCTGGCCGAGCTGGCCGAGCGGATCCGGCGGCGAGTGGCCGAGCAGGTGATCGACGTCGGCGAGGGCCGCGTCGCCCGCACCACCTGCTCGATCGGCTTCGCCTGCTATCCCTTCTTCCGGGAGCAGCTCGACGCCCTCAGCTGGGAGCAGGTGATCAGCGTCGCGGACCGCGCCCTCTACGTCGCGAAGGCCAGCGGCCGCGACGCCTGGGTGGGCTTCCATCCCGGCATCGCCGCGCTGCCGATCGAGCGCCTGTTCAACGCCATCTGCCAGGGCGCGCAGCAGCTGGTGAAGGAAGGGACCTTGCGCGTGTCCAGCTCGCTCACCGGCATCCGCAAGCTCTCCTGGGACGTCACGGCGCCGATCGACCCGCACGAGCCGCCCGAGTCCGAGGAGTCGCCGGCCGTTCGCCGGCTCGGTCCCCCAGCCCGCTGAGCGCCGCTCCGGCCGCGCGCCAGGAGGCGGCCGGCCGGTCCCTCAGGCGCCGGCGCGGCGCAGCCGCACCGGAACGTTCTTGTGGTAGGGCGTCTTGGCCAGCGGGTCGCAACGGTCCGTGGCCTCGACCGACCCCCTCGCGCGATTTGGTACGATCTTAACGGAGCCCCGTGCATATGTTCGAAGAGAATCGCAAGCTGGCGCGCCTGTTTCGCGAGGACCTGTGGAACAGGGGCCGGCTCGAGATCGCGGACGAGATCCTGACCCGCGATTGCCGGATCGACGCCCGCGTGCCCTTTCGCACCGACTTCGTCGTCGGTCCCGAGGCGGTCAAGCAGCTGCTGAGCTTGTATCGGGAGTCCTTCTCCGACATCCACATGGAGATCCAGGACGTCGTCGCCGAGGGCGATCGCGTGGTCGCGCGCTGGCGGGGCGAGGGCGTTCACACCGGAGCGCTCTTCCTGCCCGAAGCCAGAGGGCGGCGCGTCTCCACGAGCGGGATCGACATGTTCGTGATCCGCGGCGGGCAGATCGCCGAAGGCTGGATCGCTTGGGACGTGTTCGGCCTGCTGCGCTCGCTCGGCATGCCGCTGCCGGGCGACGCCGACTGGCAGCCGACCGGCGTCAACCCGCCGCCGGCCTAGCGCGCTGCCTGCACGGCGAGCGAGCTGGCCGCGCCACGCACCAGGCAGCCCGATTCGACGCAGTCGTGGCGTGACACGGCCTGCCGGCCGTGCTCGATCAGGCCCTTGATGCGGTCGTGGCCGAGGTCGAGGAAGCCGTGGCTCTTGGCGGGTCCCAGGCGTCCGCGGTACAGGTGCACCGCGCGCGGCGGCGCCGCGTGCTCGCGCAGCTCGGCGAGCTGACGCTGCAGCCGCGTCAGCTGGAGCTCCGCCAGCACCCGGTCGAGGGCGTCGACCGTGCTCGTCGGCCGATCGTCGTCGGCGCGCGTGGCGAGGAAGACCGGCACGTGAAGCTCCGTGGCCCCCGCGTCGAGGGCGGGCCCGAGCTCCGAGGGCGAGAACGCGGCGGCGTCGACGCAGGCCCGGCCGCCGATCTCGACGCAGGGGAAGACCCCGGGCCGGGCGGCCGCGGCGACGATGCGGTCGTGGCCGGTCCTGACGTCGAGCGCCTTGCCGTCGCGAACCTCGACCTGTCCGCTCACCCAGTCCGCGCTGGAGACGCGCAGCAGCCGCCGCGAGGCGTGCAGCGCGTTCAGGTCGACCAGCTCGCGGACCAGCGCGGCCAGCGGCTCGAGCGAGAGCAGCGAGCTCAGGTCCGCGAGCCACAGCATCCGCAGAGCGAGGTCGTCGCTCGCACGCACCATGCGGGCGCCCCGATTCAGGGCGTCACGCAGCCAGTGGGAGCCGTCGCCCAGGATGTCGACGACGGCGCCGGGAAGCCGGCGCGGGTCGAGGAAGGAGCGCACGTCGCCGCGCGAGCGGTAGAGGCCGTTGCGTCCGGTCCAGGCGTCGCTGGCCAGCCGCTCGAGCCAGATGCCGCTGAGTTTCGCCGCGGCCTGCGCGAGGCTGCCGTCGTGAGCGGCGACGACCGCGGCGTTCAGTGCTCCGACAGAGACCCCGGTCAGGACCTGGGCATCGAACCCGCTGGTGGCCGCGAGGCCGGCGAGGACGCCCACCTCGAACGCGGCCTCGGCGCCGCGGCCGGAGAGCACGATGGCCGTACGCGCCGGCTCCTCGCGCGACGCGCGGGCCGAGGTCTGGAGCGCCTCGCGCAGGACCGGGTCGCCGCCCTTCGCCTTCGCGCCCAGTGGGTTTGTGCCGAGCGACTTCTTCTTGGCCACGCTCACCTCCCGTCGAGAGCCTCGACCAGGCGCTCGAAGTCCGCGACCGCCGTCGAGCCGGGCGCGTAATCGAAGACCGAACGGCCGTGGCCGGGCGCCTCCGAAACGCGGACCGACGTGCGCAGCGGGGGCAGCACCTCGTCGCCGTAGCGCTCGCCCAGGGCGGCCAGCACCTCGGCCGCCATCCGCGTGCGGCCGTCGTAGAAGGTCGGGATGATGCGCTTGCGGGCGAGCGTGTGCCCGAGCTCGTCGCGCAGCATGTCGAAGGTGTCCTCGAGCTGCTGCACGCCGACGAGGGCCAGGAAGTCCATCGAGACCGGGATCCAGATCTCGTCTGCGAAGAGCAGGCCGGCGACGTTCAGGAACGACCAGGCCGGCGCGCAGTCCAGGATCACGAAGTCGCGTTCGTCGAGCGAGGCGAGACGCTGGCGCAGGACCTCCTCCCGGCGCACCTGGGTCGCGAGCCAGGCGTCGATCGGGGCCAGCGCGCGGCTCGAGGGCAGGATCGAGAGGCCCGTCTCCACCGCCCGCACCGCCTCTTCCGGCGGGATGCGGTCGATCAGGACCTCGCGCAGCGTGGGCCTGGCCTCCGCCGCGCCGAGCATGTGCGTCGCGTTCGCCTGGGCGTCGAGATCGACGACCAGCACCTGCTTGCCGCGGCGCGCGAGCCCGACGGCGACGTTGACCGCGACCGTCGACTTCCCGGTCCCGCCCTTGAAGATCGCCACCGCGACTCGCCGCATGCGCGCGATGTTACAACGCCTGGCCGTTCAGGGCCGGCAGGCCGCCTGCCGCGAAGCGGAGCAGCAGCTCGTTGACGCGCGCCGGCTCGTCGTGCTGCACGAAGTGGCTGGCGTTCTCGAGCAGGGCCAGGCGGGCGCGGTCGCACAGCGCGAGGCTCGGCGCCACCATCTCGCGCCCGAGGGCGGGGTCGCGCGCGCCCCAGATCAGCAGCGTCTCCACCGGGATGCGCCGCGGACCGTACGGTCGGAACGCCCCGCGGATGGCCGCGCGGTACCAGTGGATCATCGAGCGCATCGCGCCGGGGTGGCTCCACGCCTCGCGGTAGCGCGCGAGGTCGTCGTCCGCGAAACTGCCCCTGCGGGCGCCTCCGCGCAGCGCCCGCGCGGCGAGGCTCCAGCCGTTGCGGCGCAGCATCCGCTCGGGGAGCCAGGGCAGCTGGAAGAGGAAGATGTAGAAGCTGCGGCGGATCTGCCGCGGGTTCAGCAGCAGGTGGCGTCGCATCACCAGCGGGTGCGGGACGTTGAGGATCGCCAGCCGTTCGATGCGCTCCGGGTGGTGGGAGCCGAGCCACCAGGCGACCACGGCGCCCCAGTCGTGTCCTACCAGCGTGGCCCGGCGGCGGTCCGCGGCGTCGATCAGCGCGAGCACGTCGTCGGCGAGCCGCTCGATCCGGTAGTCCCCGACCCGCGCCGGCTTGTCGCTCGCGTCGTAGCCGCGCTGGTCGGGCACCATCACCCGATGGCCGGCGGCGGCCAGCGGCCCGATCTGGTGGCGCCAGCCGTACGAGAACTCCGGGAAGCCGTGCAGCAGGACGACGAGCGGGCCGTCCTCCGGTCCGGCCTCGAGGAGGTGGAGGCGGACCCCGCAAGCACGGACGAAGCGCTCGCGCACGAACGGCAGTGGGCTCGCCATCCGTGCCCACTCTACAGCGCGCGGATCGACCGCGGCGGCTTCGTGAAGTCATCGACGCTTGCCGGGCCCCGCGGGGCCGTATGATGCCGGGCATCCGGCCGTTTCTCAGGTCGTCTGCGACGGCCCGTCACGCTCGAGGGAGACACGCTATGAAGTGGAAGATCTGGCTGGGAACGCTGCTGAACTTCTTTCTGCTCGGGCCGGGCTACCTGCTCTTCACGCCGAAGAAGCTGCTCGGCCTGTTCCTGACCGTCGGCGCCGTGCTCGCGACCTGGGTCGAGCAGGTGCCGCTCCAGGCGCTCCCGGACCAGACACCCTTCAAGGTGATGTTCGCGGCGTTCTTCTCGCTGGCTCTCGGCTGCGCGATCGACGGCTACCAGGAGATCAAGAAGGCCGTCGGCTCGAAGTAGGGCGCCCGACTCGATGCTCCGGTACTCCGCGGCGGCCTGCCAGACCGACCTGCCGAACCCGACCGCGCGGCGCGAGATGCGCGTCAACACCGACCGCATGCTGTCGATGATCGACTCGGCCGTGGCGGGGGCTGCGCCCTTCCTGCCGGTCAGGCTCCTCGCTTTCCCCGAGTTCGCCCACGCGGCGCCTGTCTACCCGACGCTCGCAGAGCTGCGCGAGAAGCTGGCGGTTCCGATTCCCAACGAGCACACCGAGCGTCTGCAGGCGAAGGCGAGGCAGCACGACGTCTACGTCCAGAGCGGCTCGATGCTCGAGGCGGATCCGAAGTACCCCGGCGTGGTGTTCAACACCACCTGCCTGATCGGGCCCCAGGGAATCCTCTACAAGTACCGCAAGGTCAATCCCTGGATCCCGTACGAGGTGCACGCGAGCCCGCAGGACTTGCTGCCCGCTTACGACGAGGCGCTGTTCCCGGTGGCCGACACGCCGATCGGGAAGATCGGCTGCGCGATCTGCTACGACTGGCTGTTCCCGGAGGCGATCCGCCAGCTGGCGGCGAACGGCGCGGAGGTGCTGATTCGCGTCTCCGCGTACATGGATCCCTGGGGGGCGACGCAGCCGATGGACTGGTGGACGGTCGTCAACCGCTGCCGCGCGCTCGAGAACACGGCCTTCGTCGTCGGCGCCAACCAGGGAGCCGCGCTGCGCCACTATCCGCCCTACTCCTGGCCGGGTGGCAGCATGATCGTGGACTACGACGGGCGGCTCCTGGCCCAGGCGTCGCCCGGCCCGGGCGAGCGGATCGTGGTGGCGCCGATCGACGTCTCGGCCCTGCGCCACGAGCGCGAGACGCGCCGCGGCCACCACATGCTGGCGCACCTGCGGACGGAGGCCTACCCGGTGTACTCGTCCCGCATCTATCCGCCGGACGGCGATCCCACGCCGGCGTCCGGGCTCAGCTACGAGGGCAACAACGCGCGAATCGACGCCGCCAAGCGGCGTCTCTGAGCGCCGCCGCTAGCGCTTCGCCAGCCCCTCGATCAGCAGTCGGGTCGCGAGGCGCGTCAGGGCCTCGGGATCCAGGGCGGCCGCGGGCCCGAGCCGGCGCGGGTCGAGCAGGCCTTCCACCAGGATCGCCGCGAGGCCGTGGGCCATCGACCAGGCCGCGACGGCGAGGCCGAGCGGGTCGTCGCCGCGGATCACACCCGACATCTGTCCCTTCAGGATCTCGCCGGCCAGCTCGCGAAACACCGCCATCGCGGTCTGCTCGGCCGTCGGGCTCGCCTGGCTGCGCGCGAGCTCGTTGCCGAACATGATCCGGAAGTGCGCGGGGTGGGCGACCGCGAACCTCACGTAGCCCACGCCGATGGCCGACAGCCGCGCCGCCGTGTCGGCCGGAGCCTGCGCGAGGGCCTCCAGGATCTGCTGGTGCATCGCGCGGAAGCCCTCTTCCGCCACCTCGAGCAGGAGTGCCGTCTTGTCCGGGAAGTGACGGTAGGGGGCGGCCTGGCTGACGCCCGCGCGGCGAGCGGCCTCGCGGAGCGTCAGGCCCTCGACGCCCTTTTCTGCCACCAGTTGCAGCGCCACGTCGATCAGCGCGCGGCGCAGGTCTCCGTGGTGATAGGGCCGGGGTTTCTCGCGCGGCGCGGTGCGGGCCACGGCAGAAGAGTAATGCACGTTGACAGCCCTGGCGTCCACCTGTATGTTTTCGTCGTTCACATCGTCAATTAAGGGGGATTCAGGGATGAGCCCGGCGTTTCGCCGCTGTCTCGTGGCCGCCGTCGGCGTGGTCGTGATGCTGGCCGTACCGAGGCACGCCTTCGCCCAGGGTTGAGTGGCCGCGAGAATGGGCACGCCCGTGCTTGGCGTGCAGGGGGGGACGTATCCGGAGAAGGGGAGCTGGTCGGCCTCTTTCGGCTGGCGCTACCAGAAGTCCGACAAGCACTACGTCGGCGACGAGTATCAGCCGAACCGCACGGAGGAGGAGAGCCAGGTCATCAACCACATCAACCTCGCGGACCTGAGCGTCCGGTTCCAGGCCACCAAGCGCATCGAGCTGGGCTTCGGCTCGCCCTTCCTGATGGCCACACGCTCGCAGACGCTCCGCAACGCGCGGCGCGAGATCATCGAGCGCTACCAGACGCAGGCCCGCGGCATCGGTGACGTCGTCTTCACGGCGCGGCGCTGGATGCTGGACACCGACAAGCACCAGGGCGGCAACCTGCTGCTGGGGCTGGGCGTGAAGATCCCCGCGGGCGAGAACAACGTGGTCGACACCTTCCGGGTCTTCTCCGCGACACCCCCGCCGAACGGCAGTGTCTCGAACGTCATCCGCACGGTCGACCAGTCGATCCAGCCCGGTGACGGCGGATTCGGCGTGATGGCGGACTTCAGCACGTTCAAGAGCCTCGCGGGAGGCAACCTCTCGCTGTACGCGAGCGGCGTGTACCTGGCGAATCCCGGAGGCACCAGCGGCGTGCGGACCTACCGCAGCGCGCCGGGCGAGGAGGTGATGTCGATCGCCGACCAGTACCTCCTGCGCGGCGGCGCCGCCGTCGCCATCCCCGGCAGCCAGAACCTCTCCTTCAGCGCGGGCATCCGCTGGGAAGGCGTTCCGGTGCGCGATCTCTTCGGATCGAGCGACGGCTTCCGCCGGCCGGGCTACGCGGTCTCCGTCGAGCCCGCGCTCACCTGGGTCAAGGACAAGAACGCCCTCAGCTTCGGAGTCCCGTTCGCGATCTACCGGAACCGGCTGGTGAGCGTCGCCGACGAGGCGCGGGGCGCGCACGGCGATGCGGCCTTCGCCGACTACCTGATCCTGGTCGCGTACACGCGCCGCTTCTGAGGCGGCTACCGCAGGAGCCGGGCCGCGGCACGGCGGTGCTTCGGCCCGGCCTGCCACTTGTACTCTCTGTTAACATTGGGCGCCATGAACTTCGCGCGCCTGCTTCCGCTGCTCGCCGTCGCGCTCTCGGCCGGCCCGGCCCGGTCCGCCTTCGCCTCGTCGCAGGAGGCCTGGGTTCCGCAAGAAAGGCGGGAGGCGGCCCCCAAGCTCTCGCTCCGTGACGTCGAGGGCCGGAAGCGTCAGCTCACTCAGCTGAACGGCAAGGTCGTGGTGGTGAACTTCTGGGCCACCTGGTGCGGGCCGTGCACGCGCGAGATGCCCGAGTTCACGAAGCTCTACGCCGCCTACCAGGACAGGGGCGTCGAGCTGATCGGCGCCGCCAACGAGCCGCGCGCCTCGCGCGACAAGGTGCGGGAGTTCGCGCGCAGCCTCGAGATCGCGTTTCCGATCTGGCTCGAAGCCTCCCTCGACCACATGGAGGCATTCGGCGTCGGGCCGGAGCTGCCCGCGACCGTGATCGTCGACTCCGAGGGCCGGATCGCGGCGCGCATCCAGGGCGCCACCGACGAGGCGCGCCTGCGCGCGCTGGTCGACAGAATCCTGCTCGAGGCGACGCCCTCCTCCGCTCCGGCGGGCAGCCGCTAGTCAGCCCGAAGAGGGCGAGGGGCCGCGCTCCGGCGGGCCGCGATGGAGAAGGCCGGCAGCTTGACCTCGTCGCGGCTGGCGTTGCACGCCCTCTTCTTCCTGTCCGGCGCGGCCGCGCTCGCGTACGAGGTGCTCTGGATGCGCCGCTTCGCGGTGCTCCTGGGAGCCACGGCTCCCGCGGTCGCCGCGGCGCTCACGGCCTACTTCGTGGGACTCGGCCTGGGCAGCTGGCTGCTCGGGCGTCTCGCCCCGCGCGTGGCCCGGCCGCTGCACGCGTTCGCGCTGCTCGAGGTCGCCACCGGGATCTCCGCGCTGGCGGTGGACCCGCTGCTCGCAGCGACGCAGCCCGCCTACGCCGCTCTCTACGGCGCGACCGCTGCAAGCCCCGCGCTGCAACTGGCGCTGAAGGCCGGTGTCGCGATCGTCGCCGTGCTGGCTCCCGCCACCTGCATGGGCGGAACCCTGCCGCTGCTGGCGCAGCTCCTCGCCGCGAAGGCGCAGGCGCTCGGCATCCGGGCCGGCGGGCTCTACGCGGTCAACACGCTGGGCGCCGCCCTCGGAGCCCTCGCGGTCCCGGCCGTGCTGCTCCCGCAACTCGGCGCCGACGGCGCCCTGACGGCCGTGGTTGCGACGAGCCTGCTGATCGGCGGCGGCGCGCTGCTCATCGGGCGTCGGGCGCGATCCGCCTGGCCGGCGGCCCCGGGTCCGAGAGTCGCGTCGGCTGCCGGAAGCCTGCGTGGAAGCACGCTCGCCTTCGCCTTCGTGTCCGGTTCGATCACGCTCGGCCTCGAGGCACTGGCGACGCGCGCGTTCGCGCTGGTGCACGAGAACTCCGTGTACTCGTTCGCGACGGTCGTCGCCGTGTTTCTCGCCGGGCTCGGCGCCGGGGCCTTGCTGGCGCGCGCAGCGTTGCAGCGCGGGATCGCCGCCCGCGGTCTCGTCGTGGTCGGGTGGGCGGGCGCCGGCGCCTGGATCACGCTGCTGCCGGGCCTGTTCGTGCGCGTCACCGGCCTCGAGTACCTCGTCGTCGTCGGCCTGTTCGCGCACGAGGCTCAGCTCGCCGCGCTGGTCGCGGTGACGCTGCTAGGGCCGAGCGTCCTGCTCGGCCTGGTGCTGCCGGCGCTGATGCAGGAGGAAGGCGAGAGCGCGCGGCAGGGTGGCCCTGCCGTGGGGAGCCTCATGGCCGCGAACACGATCGGCGCGATCCTGGGACCGGCACTCGCGCTGTTCGTGCTCGGGCCGGCGGTCGGGCTGTGGACGGCCGTGAGCCTGCTCGGCGCGCTGTCGATCGGCTGCGCCGCCGCCGCCGCCCGCGGCGCGGGCCGAGGAGCGCGTCGGGCGCTTGCCGCCGCCGTCGTCGCCTCGGTCGCGGCGCTCCTCCTGGCTCCGCCCGGCTCGCTGCCGCGCCTGAAGCTGTCGGACGCCGACCGCCTGCTCGATCTGCGCGAGGGCGCCCTCGGCAGCGTGGCCGTGGTCGAGCACGAGGGCCACCGGCGCATCAAGCTGAACAACTTCTACGTGCTCGGGGGCAGCGCCGCCGCGGGCGACGAGCGGCTGCAAGGGCACATCCCGCTGCTGCTGCATCCGCGGCCCGAGCGCGTGGCCTACCTCGGCCTCGGCACCGGGATCTCGCTGAGCGCGATCCGCTTCCATCCGATCCGCGAGGCCCTGGCGCTGGAGCTGGTGCCGGAGGTGGTCTCCGCGGCGCGCGATTGGTTCGGCGGCGCCAACCTCGACGTGCTCGCGGACCCGCGGGTCCGCGTGCGCGCGGAGGACGCGCGCAGCTTCGTGAGCGCGACCGGCGAGCGCTTCGACGTCGTGATCGGGGACCTGGTGGTGCCGTGGCGGCGCGGCGAGTCCTCGCTCTACACCCGGGACAGCTTCGAGGCGGTGCGGCGGGTGCTCGCGCCAGGCGGGCTCTACTGCCAGTGGGTCCCGCTCTACCAGATCTCGGAGGCCGAGCTCGACGCCATCGCCGCTTCGTTCCTCGACGTCTTCCCGCGGACGACGCTGTGGCGCGGGGACTTCGCCGCCGGCGCAGCGGTCGTGGCGCTGATCGGCCACACCGATCCGCGCGGGCTCGACGCGGCGCTCGTCGATGCCCGCACGCGCTCGTTGGCCGAGACGCCCGATCGCAGCAACCCCTACCTCTCCCACCCGGCCGGGCTGTGGCTCTACTTCGTCGGGCCGCTGGATCCGGCGGAGCCGCGCCTGCGGGCGGCGCCTCGCAACCGCGACGCGAGCCCGTGGGTGGAGCTGGCGAGCCCGCGCCTGCACCTCGGCATCGAGAGCGGGCGAGCGACCGGCTTCGTCGGCAGGCCGCTGAAGGCGCGCCTCGATCAGATCCGCGCGCTGCCGTTGGCCGGCACGGCGGCGGCCTCGCTGCGGGCCGCGCACCTCGAATGGCGCGAGCGGGGCGCGGACATCTGGGACGCCTCGCTGCTGTCGTTCGAAGGCGACGACGCGGCCGCCGACCGGCTGGGGCTGGCCGCGCTGGCGCGGCTGCCAGCCGAGCTCCGAGCCGCCGTGCTGGGCACCCCCGCTCCGGTTCACTGAGGCGGCCTGCGCGCCGAGGCGCGCGTGTTCGTGCTAGCCCCGTCCCGTCTCCGACGGTCATCGCACGCGAGCCGAGCGAAGCGAGCAGTTCGCTCCGGACCGTCACGGGCAGAATGTCTCATTGCCTGAATCCGGTGCCAGCGTACGATTCGAGCGCGAAACCGCGCGGGGCGAGCGCATCCACCCGGCGCGAAGGAGCCTCGGCTCGCGGGGCGGGACGCATCGAAGACGAGGGACGCTGCTGATCGCCGCTCAAGGAGTGCCCGATGAAGAGTGAGGTCCCGATGATCCGTCGCTTCCGGCCGATTGCCCTGGTCGCAGGCCTCTCGCTGCTCCCGGTGGCGGCCATGGCGCAAGGGCACATGCTGCACGGGGCCGGCCCCGTGAACAGCTCGATGGGCGGCGCGGGCACGGCGCTGCTCGAGGACTCCGTGGGCGCGCTGATGTTCAACCCCGCCCTGCTCGCGAAGGTGACGGGCAACCAGGTGACGTTCTCGACCGAATTCTTCGAGGACGCGATCCGGATCGACACCACGATCGACACCCTCGCGGGGACGATGGAGCCGACGCAGCACCTCGGCGTGATCCCGGCCTTCGGCTGGATGTCGCGCCACCCGGACAAGAAGCTGGCGCTCGGCTTCGGGCTGATCGGTGTCGCCGGCTTCCGAACCGACTACTTCCAGAGCAACGAGAGCCTGCTGTTCTCGCAGCCTCCGAGCGGGTTCGGCCGGATCTACACGGATTATCGCCTCACCAAGATCCCGATCGCGCTGGCGTACCAGGTGAGCCCGAAGCTCTCGCTGGGAGCGTCGCTGAACGTCTACTACGGCCAGTTCTCGGTGGCCCCGCTGCCGTACCAGGTCTTCGACCTGAACGCCAACGGCGACCGCTACTACCCCGGTGGCGGCAACCTGGTCTCGAGCTGGTCCTTCGCCCCGCAGCTCGGCTTCCACTACCAGGCGACGCCGAAGCTGGGCCTCGCCGCGTCGATCACCACGCCCCAGAACTTCGACCCCTACGAGTGGAACTCGACCTTCGCCGATCCGGCCTCTCCTCGGTTCGGGCTGGCGCGGCGGATCGACTTCGACCTGGACGGGCCGCTGATCGTCAGCTTCGGCTCGGCGTTCAAGCTGGGCGACAAGACCGACCTCGCGATGGACGGCATGTTCACGAAGTACAAGGGCGTCGAGGGCTTCGGCAGCCCCGGCGGGATCGTGGACGGCATCGTCTACCCGTTCGGCTGGCGCAACGTCTGGACGTTCAAGATCGGCGCCCGCCACCGGATCAAGGACAAGCTGGACCTGAGGCTCGGCTACAACTACTCCCAGACGCCGCTGCGGGAGGAAGTGATCCTGACCGGCACCGGCGCCCCGGCCACCTTCGAGCACCATTTCTGCGGCGGCTTCGGCTACAGGCTGTTCCCGTTCGTCAGCGCCGAGGCGTCGTTCTACTACGTGCCCCGGAAGCACCTGAAGGGACCGCTGCCCAATCTCGACAGCGAGGTCATCGGCACGCTGGACACCTCGAACCAGCTGACCAGCGCCCTGATCGGGCTCAACTTCACGTTCTAGTCGGCCTTTCACCAGCAGAGCCATAGCCATGACGAAAGACGAGGAAGCTCGAGAGGCGGGGGGAGGGGGAGACATGCCGGACAGGTTTTCCGGTCGGAGACGGTACAGGCTGCTGGCGGTGGCGGCCCTCGCGCTCGCCGGCCTCGGCCACCCGCCGGCCACGCTCGCGGCCGACTACTCGGGCCACCCCGCCGTCGGGTCGTGGTACGGCAAGGCGATCCAGCTGTGCCCTGCCGGCGTCGCCCCCTCGTCCTGCTCCGGCGGACAGCCGGCGGTGACGCTGCTGATGACGCCGACGCTCACGGGCGAGGGCCTGTTCGTGGCGGACGATTCGCTGCTGTGGGTCGGCGCGCCCTTCGCCCCGCACACGACCGCGCACGGCCAGTGGTACCCGACGAGCAGCACCGATTTCGTCGCGGACTACATCTTCATGCTGGGCCCGTTCCCGCCGGTGCCCTACCTGGCCGTTTCGGGCTTCCGGGCGCGCTGGCAGGCCCACGTCGTGGACGCGAACACCATCGTCGGCTACGTGAACGGCTACGCGACGCCGCCCGTGCCTCTCTCCTGGCAGCCCCTCGCGGAGAACGAGTTCCCGACGTTCCCCCCCGAGGCCGCCGACATCATCACGCCGAAGAACAACTTCGTGACGGACCCGGCCACGTGCAAGACGCAGGGCTGCCCGCTGGTCTTCAAGTTCACGCTGAAGCGGGTCGCCCCGTAGGCCCCGGCAAATGAAGGGTGAGATGCCGATGAGCGCTCGGTTCAGACTTCTCCTCGTCGTAGCCTGCGTGTCGCTGGCCGCCCTGCCTGCGGGCGCGCAGGGGCACATGCTCCACGGCTTCGGGCCGATCAACAGCGCGATGGGCGGCGCCGGCACGGCGCTGCTCGAGGATTCGGTCGCCGCGCTGGCCTTCAACCCGGCGCTGATCGGGACCGTCGAGGGCAACCAGCTCTCGTTCACGACCGAGTTCTTCAAGGACGGCGCCGAGATCCACACCACGCTGTCGCTGCCCGGCTCCCCGTCGGGAACCGCGGTCGCCTCGAAGGAGACCGTGATCTACCCGGCGTTCGGGTGGATGTCGCGGCATCCGGACAAGAAGCTGGCGATCGGGTTCGGGCTGATCGGGCTCGGCGGCTTCCGCACGGACTATCCGCAGGACTCGGCTTCGATCCTGTTCGGGCAGCCTCCGTTCGGCTTCGGGCGGGTCTTCTCGGATTACCGGCTGACCAAGATCCCGGTCGCCCTCGCCTATCAGGTGTCGCCCAAGCTGTCGATCGGCGCATCGGCGAACGTCTACTACGCCGAGTTCGCCCAGAGCCCGCTGCCCCACGACATCTTCGACGTGGGCGCCAACGGGGCCCGCTGGTACCCCACCGCCGGCAACATGGACGGGCGTTTCGGGCTCGCGGGCCAGTTCGGCTTCGTCTACCAGGCGACGCCCAAGGTCAGCCTCGGCGCCTCCTTCACGACGCCCCAGAACTTCCAGGGGTTCCAGTGGAACTCGACCTACGTGGACCCGGGGCACGTGCTCTACGGGAGGCACCGGACCGTGACCGCGCAGCTGGACGGGCCGGCCAGCTTCAGCTTCGGCACGGGCCTGAAGCTGAGCGCGAAGACCCACGTCGCGATCGACGGGATGTTCACGAAGTACGAGGGCGTCGCCGGGTTCGGCAGCCCCGGCGGCGTCATCGACGGGATCATCAACCCCTTCGGCTGGCGCAACGTCTGGACCTTCAAGGCGGGCGTGCAGCACAAGGCCACCGACAAGCTGACGCTGCGCCTCGGCTACAACTACAGCCAGACGCCGCTGAGGTCCGAGGTCATCCTGACGGCTGGGACCATCGCCCCACAGACCTTCCAGAGCTTCTTCTGCGGCGGCCTGGGTCTCAAGGCCTTCCCGTTCCTGACGGCGGAGGCCTCGTTCTACTACTCGCCGCGCGAGAGCGTGCGCGGCCCGTTCCCGGTGGTGCAGGGCTTCGACATCGGCACGGTGGAGACCTCGAACAAGCTCACCAGCGCGCTGATCGGGCTCAACTTCACGTTCTGAGCGACGGCTCGCAGAGCGAGCCGCCGCGCCCGCCGCGCCCGCGAGGAGCACGCGACCCGAGTAGCTGAGCGCTCGGGGTCGCGTATGCTTCGGCCCGCCGCGGCGTCCTCCGACCGCCGCCCTGGAAAGACCTCCCTGGACCATCACGCGCTGATCCTGCTGTTCGCCCAATGCGGCGTGATGCTGCTGGTGGCTGTGGTCTGCGGCCAGGTCGTGCGCCGCTTCCAGCAGCCGGCCGTCCTCGGCGAGCTGCTGGGTGGGATCCTGCTGGGGCCGACCGTCTTCGGCACGCTCGCACCGGGCAGCTTCGAGCGCCTGTTTCCCGCGGACAAGTCTCTGGCGCTCGCTCGCGAGTCCCTGATCAGCGTGGGGATGCTGTTCTTCCTGTTCGTCGCGGGGCTGGAGGTCAAGCTCTCGCAGCTGCGGCGGCGGGGCATGCCGGTCGCCCTCACCAGCGTCCTCGGCCTGCTGGTCCCGATGGGCCTCGGCATCGCCTCGGTGCGCTTCTTCCCTGGAGTGTGGGGCCCGCTGGCGAACCACGGCGGCTGGGCGTTCAGCATCTTCGTGGGCACGGCGCTGTCGATCTCGGCGCTGCCCGTGATCGCGAGGATCCTGATGGACCTGCAGCTGATCCAGCGTGAGCTGGGCATCGTGGTGATGACGGCTGCCGCGCTCAACGACGTGATCGGCTGGACCCTGTTCGCGATCATCCTGAACGTGCTGATCCCCGCGCAGGCGGTCGCGGCCAGCGCGCGCCGGGAGACGATGCTCGGCGACCTCGGGCTGCTCGCCGGGTTCGCCGTGGTCGTGCTGCTGGCGGGTCGCTGGCTCAGCCGGCCGGCGCTGCTCTGGATGCGGGCGCACCTTTCCTGGCCGAGCGCGTTCATCGGAATCACGACGGTCGTGATGCTGGGCGCGGCGGCCGTGACGGAGTCGCTGGGGATCCACGCCGTCTTCGGGGCCTACCTCGCCGGCATCGCCCTCGGGCAGACGCTCGAGCCGGGCGAGACCAACGAGGCGCACGACGTGATCTTCCAGTTCGCGGTCAGCTTCTTCGCCCCCCTCTATTTCGTCTCGATCGGGCTGAAGGCCAACTTCGCCCGCGACTTCGACCTCCCGCTGGTGCTGCTGGTGCTGGTCGTCGCCTGCGTGGGCAAGGTCGGCGGGGCGAGCCTGGGCGCGTGGCTCGGCGGCATGCGGACGCGCGAGGCATTCGCAGTCGGCTTCGGGATGAATGCCCGAGGCGCCATGGAGATCATCCTGGCCTCGGTCGCGCTCGAGAGCGGGCTGATCGACCAGCGCGTCTTCGTGGCGCTGGTGGTGATGGCGCTGGTGACGTCGGCCCTCGGCGGCCCCGCGATGAAGCGGCTGGTGCGCGAGCGCTAGCGCTGGCGCACCAGCGAGGCCAGCAGCAGCAGGCTCGCCGCGAGCGAGACGCCGAGCGACGCCGCCAGCAGACCCGGCGCCGGGCCCAGCTCTCCCTTCGTGAGGGCGCCGATCGCCGCGAAGGCGAAGCCGACCACCGCGAGTCGCAGGGCCCGGGCCGCGTGACGCGAGGCGTCCGCGCGCGGGCGGGCCTTCCTGGCGAGCGGGAGCGCGCTCTCGTGGCGCCCCGGCAGGGTCTGGCGCACGAGCGCCTCCATCAACGCGGACCAGGACGCCACGTTCTCGAACGAGAAGAAGTCGCTCAGCAGCAGCTTCGTGAGGTAGCGGCGGCAGCCGAGCTCCAGCTCGGCCGCGACGTCGAGGCCGGGCGCGAAGCGCTTGACCAGGCCGTCGGTGGCCATCGCCGAGCGCAGGTACCGCGTCACCGCGCGGTCCGGCATGATGCCGGTCCGGTGCGAGAGGGCGAGCATCTCCAGCATCACCAGCGTGAAGCTCTTGGTCAGCCGCTCCTGGCCGTCGACTGGCTGGTACCAGTCCGCCGCCAGCGCCGCCAGCCCCTCGCGGTAGGCCTCCTTCTGGGCCTCGCTCGGGGCCTTCGCCAGCAGGAAGAAGGTCTCCGCGATCTGCCCCAGGTCGCCGACCGACCAGGCGATCGTCAGGGTCGCGAGCCGGCGGCGCGTGGTCCCGCTGAGCGAGCCCGTGATGCCGAAGTCGACGTAGCCGATCACGTTGCCGGGCAGGATCAGCAGGTTGGCGGGGTGCAGGTCGGCGTGGAAGATCCCGTGCATGAACGCGTCGCGCAGGAAGATGTCGATGATGCTGCGCGCGGCCGCGGGCGGATCGAAGCCCTGAGCCTTCAGGTCGCGCAGCAGCCGCTCGTCTCCCGCGTCGAAGGAGCGCAGCAGGTCGAGCACGGTCGTGCCCTCCAGGAACTCCACGACCAGCGTGCGCCGCGTGGTGAGCGTCCAGTCGACGGCGGGAACGATCGAGCGAAGATCGCGCTCGCTGTTCCGGCGGATCTCCTCCATGTAGCGGGCTTCCTGCCGGTAGTCGAGCTCCTCCGAGGTCCAGTCGATGAACTCGGTGATGGGGGACCGGATCCAGTAGAACCGCTCGGCGCGCAGCGACTCGACCAGCCGCAGCAGCCCGTCCATCAGCCGGATGTCGGCGGCGAACTCGGCGTCGGCGCCCCGCCGGCGGACCTTGACCGCGTACTTGCGGCCGGCCCGCGTCGCGACGTGGACCTGCCCGATCGACGCCGTCGACAGCGCCTCGTGGTCGAAGCTGTCGAAGGCCTGGTCCGGCGTGCGGCCCAGCTCCTCCCGGAAGACGGACTCGATGTCCGCGTAGGGGCACGGGTCGACCCGATCGAGCAGGTCGTAGAGCTCGTTGCAGTAGCGCAAGGGGAGGATGTCCGGCTGCAGGGCCAGAAGCTGGCCGAGCTTGATGAAGGCGCCGCCGGACCTCTCGAAGAACGTCCGGAGCCGCTGGGGGCCGGTCAGGGGCGGGCCCGCGAAAGCCCTGGCGAGGCCGGGCGAACGGCGTCCGAGCAGGCGGTGGACGCCGGCGCGCGCCAGCTGGCCGGCCGCGATCAGGCCGATGCCGAAGGCACGGCGCAGGCTTCGCACGCGCCGACTCTATCAGGCCGCCCCGAGGCGTCCGTCCGTCGATGCCGCGCGCGACGGCGTGAGCGCCGCGCGCGCCGGATCAGCCCGCCAGCTCCTTCAGCGACTGGAACCGGAAGATCTCGCCGAGCAGCTTCTTCTGCTTCAGCTTGGGGTAGTGCTCGTCGAGGGCCTTCGAGACCGAGTGCTTGACGACGCGGTCCCACTGCGCCTGGAGCCGGGCATCGCTCGAGGCGGGCTCGTAGGCCAGCAGCGCGGCGATGTACGGCTCGTCGGGGGTGGTGTCCTTACGCATGATCATCGACGACATCACGCCGTTGATGAAGGCGTCGGTGTCGCCGAAGCCGTGCCCGTGCTGCTTCAGGAAGCCCTCGAGCACGGCCGGCTGCTTGAGGTTCACCATCGTCATGCCCCAGGCGAGGCCGGCCATCATGTTGTCGCGCGCGAGATCGTGGGGCGCCAGGCGCTCGCACATCCCCACCGCCGGCCACGGCGAGCTCAGGCCGGGCACCATGTTCTCGGGCGAGAAGTAGAGCGCGCGGCCGACACCGTGCCAGAAGAACCCGCGCAGGGCCGGGTCGATGGCCTCGAGCCGGCCGTCCACGGCCAGCACCATCGAGTGGCCGTAGAAGTGCCGCGTCACCAGGCCGAGCGACTCGAGCGCGCAGCCGAGGTAGCCCTCGCGCGAGGACGAGCGGCAGCTCTCGAGGAAGCTCCGCAGCGCCGCGTCCATCGCGTCCGCGGCGGAGTCGGGCCGCAGGTCCTCGAGGGCCAGCTCGGCGAGCGCCAGGCCGATTCCGGCGTGCAGCATCGTCAGGCTGCCGTCCGGCAGGTCGGCCACGTCCTTCGAGGTCAGCAGCTCCGTCAGCGTCTCGCCGCGGTGGCGGCGGGCCTCGACGAAGTCGTGCCCGATGCCCTCGACGGCCCACAGCGCCGGGAAGCTGCCGAGCGCGTAGCCCTTCGCCACGATCTCGGCGAGCGGCACGTGGACGTTCTTGTCGGGGCAGACCTTGCGCACGTCCTGGACCAGTTGCATGACGTCCATCTTCGCCTGGCATTCCTGGCGGGCGAGGCTCGCGTCGCGGCCCGGGATGAACGCCGAGAGCGAAGCCGCCATCGGCGGCATCATCAACTTCAGCGAGTCGAACACCATCGGCTGCATGGCGATGCTCTGCATGGCGCGGTTGAGCTCGAAGCTGGGCAGCCCGTCGAGCGGCGCCATCGCGAAGGCGGAGCCGGTGCGATAGGCACTGCGGAACCCGCTGCCGAACTGGCCCTCGATCGCGCTCGACACGGCGTCGAAGGTGGCGGCGAGGCTCTCGCCCGACTTGGCGATCTTGGAGGGCGTCATCAGGTTGACGGCCTGCTGGGCGCCGAGGACCGTCATCGCCCAGGACAGCCGCATCATCGCGCGGCTCATGTCCACGACCTGGTGCTGCACGTCGTCGATACGGGTGGCCGTGCTCATCGCATCTCCCTCGCCCAGAGCGTTCGTGCGGCCCGCCCGGGCGAAAGCTCCCCTGGGGCCGCCGCTGCGACTCTGGATGAAGTCACTGTAAGGGACGCGCGTGGACACAGTCAACGAGATCGTCGAGACTTGCGCGCCCCGGAGGAGCCGCTTCGTCGATGCTGAGCATGCGACACGTGGCACGCGCGGCGTTCCGCTTCGCGGCCGCCGCCGAGCCCCCGCAACCCGATCCCGCGTCCAGGGCGGTCGCGCTGCTGGACCCGCGGCACCTGGCCCGCGCCGGGATGCTCGCCGCGCGCTTCGGAGCCGAGCTGCTCGAAACGCTCTGGCGAGGGTCGCACGCGGGGCTCGCCTACCTCGAGCTCGACGACAAGCTGCGGGCCTTCCATTTCTTCGAGACGGTCGTGGCCGCCCTGGAGCTCGAGCGCGGGCCGCTGGTGGCGGGCGAGGCGATCCGCGACGCCCAGCGCCGTCTGGGCCAGGAGCAGGCGGTCTGGGCGACCGAGGGCATCGGCTACGAGCTGCTCGAGCGGCGGCTGAAGGCGGGGCCGAGCGCGCGCGGCCTGTTGAGCGCGCCGGACGAGCGCGTGCCCCCCGGGAGCTGGACCGTGCTCCACACCGGGATGGGGATGGCGCTGGCGGAGGCCGGCCTCGCGCGCATCGCGTCCGCGGGCAGCGCGCCGCTGCGCCGGCGAGCCGTCGAGGCCCACGTCGCGGAGTGTCGCGAGGCCGCACGCCCGGGCTACACCGAGCTCGCCTTCGAGCCCCTCGGGCTCGTCGCCCGCATCCTCCAGCCGGCCCTCGTGGCCGGCATCGCCGAGGACCTCGCGGCGCTTCCCGGGCCCTGGGGCGAGCTGTTCTGGCACGGCGTGGGCCGTGGTGTCTACTTCCTGCCGGCCAACCTGCCTCCCGCCCGCAGCGCGCCCTGGCGGGGCCTGGCCAGTTGTCGCGAGGAGCCGCCCGACGAGCGAGGGCGCAACAACGCGCTGGCCGGCTTCGCGTGGGCGGTCGCGCTGGTCAACCTCAGGCGGCCGGCCGTCGTGGAGGCCTTCCTCGCCGGGCATGCCGGGCCCGGGGATCAGCGCGATCCCGTTGCGCAAGGCGTCGCCTCCGCCCTCGAGCTCTGGCACGAGGCGAGCGGCGGCTCGAGGGAGCTGCGCGCCTTCGTCGGCCACGTGGCGGCGGTCGAGCAGCGCCCTCGCTGGGAGCGGATCGTGCGGGCGCCGTTCGAGGACACGCTCCGGCGCCTGGCGAGCGCCGGGCCCGACGCCGCCGCGCGGCTGCCCGAGCTCTTCCGCTATCGCTGACCCGAGGCCTGCAGCAGGCGGCGCAGCTCGGGCAGCGCCGCCTCGGCGGCCTCCACGCCCTTCTCGACGAGCTCGCGCGAACGGTCGAAATCGGTCCAGGTGAAATCGGAGAGCTCCGGCAGGATCGAGACGTCCGCCGAGATCACCTTGTACAGGCCCAGCTCGTGTTGCAGCGTCTGGAGCGAGTTCATCGTGATGTCGAAGGAGTTGGGCATGTCGGCGGCGCCCAGGTAGGCGAAGGGGTTGAACAGGTTGAGGCGGGCGGTCCACTTCGAGATCGCGGTCTCGACGCCCTTCTTGAGGGCGGGCACCACCGGCACGGCGACGCACAGATCGGCCCCCATGTGCCGCACCGTCTCCGCCGGCACCGGATCGGCGACGCCGCCGTCGACGAGCACGCGGCCGTCCAGAGCCTCGGGCGACAGCACCATCGGCACCGCGATGCTCGCGCGGTAGGCATGCTCCAGGCTGCCGCGGCCGATCGTCACCAGCTCTCCCGAGCGGATGTCGGTGGCCACCGTGCGGCAGGGCAGCAGCAGGTCCTCGAACGTCCTGTGCTCGCCGAGCAGGGGGGAGAAGCGGCTGCGCAGCCGGTCGCCGCCGAGGATGCCCGGCTTGGACAGCGTGAAGTCCAGGCCGCTCGCGACGTAACCCTTGCGGCCCATCTCGTGGGCCTTCTCGATCATGTCCTCCACGCGGTAGCCCGCGGCGTAGCTGATGGCCACCAGCGAGCCGATGCTGCAGCCGACCACCAGGTCGACGGGGATCTCGTTGCGCTCGAGCACCTGCAGCACGCCGAGGTGCGAGATGCCGAAGGCGGCGCCGCCGCCGAGGGCGAGCCCGACGCTGCGGCCGAGGATCTTGCGGGCGAGGCGCCAGAGCGGGATCGCCGCCGGCGAGCGGCGGTTGGCGAGCACCGTCTCCGGGCTGAGCCCGGGCTCCTCGGGAAGCACGAAAGGCGCGCAGGCGCTGATCGGGATGCGGCGGGAGCGCGGGTTGTGGAGGTTGACCACCGAATAGCGGCGCAGGCCTGAGCCCTCCGCTTCGACGCGCGCCGGGAAGCGCGCCTCGGCCTGCTCGACGATCTCGACCAGCACGTCGGCGAAGTCGCGCGCCGAGGCGGGAACCGCGCGCGGCTCGCTGATCAGGTCGAAGACCTGGTAGCGGAAGTCCGCCCGCAGCCGGTTCACCAGATCCGAGATGCGGCCGCCGTACTGCTCGGCGCTCTCGCCGGCCTCGATGCCGAGCGTCAGCTCCACCGGCCCTTCGGCCGGCAGCTCGAAGCTGCGGCGCACGCCTTCGAAGGAGCGCTCGACGTTCGCGAGATGCAGGTGCCGGCCGGGCAGGCGCTCGTTGGGGGAGGCGAGCTGCAGCCGGACCAGCAGCACGTTGGCGCCGGTGAGCTTCGCGAGCAGGGCCGCCAGGCAGCTCGCCACCAGCGTCCGGCCGTGCAGCCCGGGCTGGCTGGTCACCGCGATCTGCACCGTGCCTTCGCCGACGTGCTCGCCGGTGACCGCCGAGGAGAGCCGCTGGCACATGATGCGGGCGAAGTACTCGAGCGAGCGCGGGTTGCGCATGAACAGGCGGGTGAAGGCCTCCTTGGGCAGGCCCAGCAGCTGGGTGCGCTGGCCCGCGATCACCGTGGCGGAGCGGCGCTCGCCCAGGATCACGGCGAGCTCGCCGAAGAAGTCCCCCGGCCGCAGCCGCGCCAGGCGCTCCGACGGCTCCGCGGCGCTCCACACCTCGAGCTCGCCGTTCAGCACCACGTAGAAGGTCGCGCTCTCGTCGCCCGCCTTGCAGACCACGTCGCCCTTGCGGAAGGTCTGCTCGAGGAACTCGGCCTGCATGTCCGCGAGGTCCTCGGGGCTGATCAGGTTGAAGAGCGGGATGCGGCCGAGGGCCGCGGCGCGGCGGCGCTGCCGCACCTCGGCCAGGTACGCGACCGCCTTCGGGTTGCGCAGGAAGAAGCGCTCGAAGGCGTCCTTCTTCAGCACGAGCAGGCGCGCCGGCTCCGAGACCCGGATCGTGGCCGCCCTCGGCTCGCCCAGCAGCAGCGACTCCTCGCCGAAGAACCCGGCGGGGCCGATCGTGTCCACCAGCTCGCGCCCGCGCTCGCCGGCCCACACCTCCAGCTGGCCGCTGCGCACGATGTAGAAGGCGTCCCCCGGGTCGCCCGCCCGGCAGACGACGTCGTCCCTCTCGAACGCCACCTCGGAGAACAGGCCCTGGATGGTGTTGAGCTCCTCGCGGCTCAGATAGCCGAAGAGCGGGATCTGCTCCAGCGTCTGCAGCCGCCGGTCCTGGCGGATGTCCTCCAGGTACTCGAGCGCCCGCGGGTTGTCGAGGAAGAAGCGCTCGAACGTCTCGCGCCGCAACACCAGCACGCGTGCGGGCTCGGCCACCCGGATGGTGGCGGTGCGCTTCTGGTTCGTCAGCAGCGCCACCTCGCCGAACGAGTTTGGCGGGCCCAGGTGCCCGACCAGCTTGTCGCCGGCCCACACCCCGAGCTCGCCGCTCAGCACGAAGTAGAGGGCGTCGCCGGGGTCGCCGGCCGAGACGACGACGTCGCCCCGATCGAAGGACTGCTCTTCGAGCAGCTTCTCCAGCTCCACCAGCTCGCCGGCGTCCAGGAAGCTGCACAGCGGGTTGCGCGCGATCGCGTCGATCCTGCGCTCGCGCCGCACCTGGTCGAGGTAGTCCCGTGTCTTCGGGTTGTCCGCGAAGTAGCGCTCGAACGCGCTGCGCGGCACCACCAGCAGCCGGGCGTCCTCGGCCACCTCGACCGAGGCCGAGCGCGGCTCGTCGAGGATCACCGCGCGCTCGCCGAAGAGCTCTCCGGGCAGGAACTCGCCGATGATGGCGCCTTCGGAGCCGGCGCTGCGCGCCTCGAGGCGGCCCGAAAGCACGATGAAGAAGGCCTCGCCAGGGTCACCGGCGTTGAAGACGCAGGCGCCGCGCTCGAGGAAGAGCTCCTCGGAGATCGCGATCACCGACTCCAGCTCCGCTCGGGCCAGCAGGCTGAACAGCGGGATCTTCGAGAGCTGCGCGAGACGATCGCCTGCGGTTTCGGGAGTCAGGGCCTTCCGCCTTCCTGAGGGCCCCTCGCGAGACGCGGGGCACGCAATGGAGGATTCATCGGCATTCCATCAACTGGGCTGACGGGAAGGATGGCGCGAGCGGGCATCATACCTCAGCCGGGCTGCGGCGCCCCGACTTTCACCCCCCGGCGCTCGGCACCTTGGTGCATAATCGCGGCTCCGGCTCGCTCCCACGCTCGCCCCGAGGCCCCCTCCGAGCGTTTGCGTTCCGGACGCACGCGTGCCCGATGAGATGATGGAGGCGTGGTGAACGAGTTCCTGACCGCCTATCTTCATACGCTGTACGCGTTGCGCGGCGGGCGCCTTTCGGCCGCCGATGCGATGAACCACGTGATCGACATGGTCTCGGCTGCCCAGAGGACCAAGTCGGCCTTCGGCCGGCTGCTGGCTCTGGGGAGCAGCACCCGTCACACCAGCGGAGGGGAAGAGCGGCATGCGTGATCTGATCCGGTCGATGGTGCACGTCACGGTGGCGATGCCGCTGCTCGCCGCGAAGCAGGCCGCCGAGCTGTGGAGCGCGCGCGGAGACACGGGATCGGTCACCGGTGACATCGAGTCCGTCACGCACGCCGTCGAGGCTCGCCTCGAGGGCACGGCCAGGGATCTCTACCAGGGCGGTGTGCGCCTGGAGCGCGACGTGTTCGGCGCCGCGGAGCGCCAGCCCGCCACGACGGGGACCGGGGCGCAGTCGAAGCCACCGGCCGGCGCGAACGCGGAGCAGCCCGCGAAGCAGCCCGCCCCCGCGCACTCCGGCGACCTCGACCTGCGCTCGCTGGTGGTGCTCGGGGAGGGGATGGCCGCCGGCTTCGGCGACTTCAGCCTGGCGGAGGAGTTCCAGCGGGAGAGCTTCGCGGCGCAGCTCGCGGCGCAGATGGGCGCCGAGCTGAGCCTGCCGCGCGTCGAGTCGCCGGGCCTCGGGGACGCCCCGGGCTACGAGCGGCTGCCGGTGATGGTCCCGGCCCTGATGCAGACGACGGCCCTCAGCGAGTTCCCGCCTGCCCGCCCGCCGCGCAATCTGTCAGTGCCGGGATGGCGGCTCGCCGACGCCGCGGGGCTGCGGCCCGTGCAGCCGCTGGTTCACCAGGACGACGCGCGGCAGACCCTCGCCAACCTGATCCTGGGCCTGCCCGAGCTGCTCCAGGGCGCGTCCTCGAAGGCGCTGCCCTCGCAGATCGAACGCGCCGTCGCGCACGCGCCGTCCTTCGCGCTGGTCGAGCTCGGCTTCTACGAGGTGCTCGAGGCCGCGGTGGCCTGTCGCCCCGCCGAGCTGCCGGACCCGAAGGCGTTCCGGCGCGACTACGCGAAGCTGGTCTCGGAGCTGCGCGCCACCGGGGCCCGGCTGCTGCTGACGACGATCCCCGACCCGCTCGACACGGCGTACTTCTCCAGCGTCGATTCCGCGGCCGCCAACGTCAGGGCGACGCCCGCGGTCCTCGCGGCGGCGTTCGGGCTGGCCCACGACGATCTGATCTCGGTGCCGGCGCTGATCGAGATGGGCTTCCAGCTGCTCGTCGGCAGCGTCGGGCCGCTGCCGAGCGGCGCGATCCTGAAGCGGGCTGCGGCCAGCCAGATCAGCGAGCACGTGCGCGGCCTGAACGCGGCGATTCGCGAGCTGGCCGAGGCGGAAGGCGCAGAGGTGTTCGACCTGGCGGCGCTGCTGCATCAGGTCGCGGAGACGGGCGTCCAGGTCGGCTCGCGGAAGCTCAAGGCCGACTTCCTCGGCGGCTTCTACCTCCTGAACGGGTACTACCCGGGAGCCACGGGCCACGCGGTGATCGCCAACGCGATCCTCGACCAGCTCAACCAGAAGCACGGCGCTTCCTTCCCCCGCATCGACCTCGAGCAGGTGTTGCGGCGCGACCCGGCCGCCGAGCACCGGCCGGCCGGCGGGCCCGCGGTCACGGGAAAGGACTTCAAGGGCGCGGGCTCCGGGGTGACCGAGGTCGCCAGCCGGCGCGCGGAGGCCGCGGGCGCGCGGATCGCCAAGGCGGCGAAAGCTGCCGCGAAACCCGCGAGCAAGGCGCGCGGCAAGGCGAGCGCGCGGCTCGAGCTGCCCCCCGGGCTCGAGCAGACGCTGCCGCTGTCCAAGGCGGCGAGCTACTTCGGGGACGCGATCCGCGCGGTGCACTGCCGCGAGGAGAACGAGCGCACCTTCGGCAGCGGCCGCGAGCTGCTGTTCGGCGGCCTGGCGATGGTGGACAGCCACGTCTCGGGCGAGATCAAGATCCGTTTCTCCGAGCCGAAGCACGACGTCACGCGTTTCGAGGTCAGCGTCGGCCGCCTCGAGGGCGACGACGGCACGCTGGCGGCGCCGCAGTTCTTCAAGCTGCCGGCGCGGCGCAACGAGGTGCGCGACGACGACAAGCTCGTCTCCTCGGGCGAGCTCGACCTGGCGACGGGCGAAGTCAGCAACCTCAAGTTCGCCGTCCGCTTCGGCAACACGGCGCTGCTGGCGCTCGTCCGCGTCAACCCGAAGCTGCCCGACGTGCCGATCGAGTTCCCCGGGCTCTACGGCTCCGCCTGGGCGAGGTTCCAGCAGCGTGAAGACGGGTTGCTGGACTTCAGCTTCTACGGCACCACGTTCATCCCGCTGGGGGGAGCCTTCGAGGGCGATCCGGTCCGCTTCCCGCTGCCGCTCTGCGGGCCCACGCTCGAGTTCGCGAGCATCGCCGCGCCGGGCACCGCGCTGCACCCGCACCTCCACCTGAGCACGCGCGAGCCCGAGCCCGCCGACCCGGCGCTGGTGCCCGAGATCCCGGTCAACACCGTGCGCGAGTACACGATCCAAGCCCGGCAGACCTCGTTCGGCGACAAGTTCACGTTGCATTCGCCCGAGCTGTCCGGCGACCCGACCGGGCGCTCGCACCTGCTCGGCCGCGTGCAGGTCCAGTTCGGGCCCGCCAGCGGCGACTCCGTGCCGGTCGCCATCTCGGCCCTGAACCCGGGCGGCATGCTGACCGAGCCGACGCCGTCGCCGCTCGCCGACGTGTTCCCCGGACGCCTGCCCCCGGCGCCGGTCGGGCACAACGAGTTCCTGCGCTTCGCGACGCGCACCTACTACCTCGACGCGCTCACCTGCATCGACGATCCGTTCGATCTCTCGGTGGGCAACGTGTCGCGCTCGAGCGGGCGCTTCCTGAGCGACCTGCTGCACCGCGCCCTGATCGGCCAGAACCTGTTCTACGCGCTGCTGCGCGTCGAGCCGCGCACGCCGAAGTCCTCGTTCTACTTCCGCGGCCCGGCTCACTTCGAGAAGGGCGGAGACGGTCGTCCGCTGCTGCGCTTCGCGGGGCTCGTCAACGTGCCCTATCCCGAGGGCTACCTGTTCCCGTCGCCGGACATGGCCACGGGAGTCCCCGTCGGCCCGCACTCGGAGCTGGATCCCTTCTACTGGATCCAGGCGATGCAGCACGAGCGCTCGACCGACGCCGTCATGAGCGGCTCGGCCTCGAACGTGGTCAGCTCCGCGAACGAGCAGTTCTCCTACCAGTACGAGATCTGCGGCGATCCCGCACGCCGTCCGCCCAGCTTCGAGTACGCCAACCACACGGTGGACGGCGTCTTCCGGCTCAAGAGCCTGACCTGGGTCAGCTTCATCAACTCGCGCAACGGCAACGGCGGGGACGGCTACGACACGATCTCCTTCGCGGGCTTCGGGAGCTGGAGCCGCGATCCGGAAGGCGGGCTGCACCTCGCGTGCGTCCAGATCTCCGAGGCGGCCGCGGCGCCCTACGTCAGCATCCAGATCGGCGGAGGCCGGGTCTCCAACGTCAACACCAAGCCGCCCAAGCTCGACGACGTCCGTCCCTGAAGCCGCGAGATCGAGAGACGTCCGGATGACGCGTGTGCTTCTGCTCGGAGGTCCGGGCCGGCTCACCCGGGCCGTCGCGGACCGCCTGCGCGAGTCCACCGGGATCGCGTGCGACGTCGTCGACGCGAGCGGCGCGAGCCCGCTCGAGCTCTCGCCCGGCGCCCGCTACGAGTCGATCGTCCTGCTCGGCGCCGCCCTGGGGCGCCGCGGGCGCCCGCCGGCGCCCGAACGGGCGGAGCTGCTCTGCCGCGCCGCGGCCGTCGCGCGCGCGAAGGCCGTGGTCGCCGTGTCGAGCGCGGCCGTCGTGCCGCCCCGGCATCCGCACCCCGGCATGGTCGACGAGGCCAAGCCCACGCTCCGCGGCGCGAACGCCGCCTCCGACGCCTGGGCCGCCTTCGAGGCCGCGGCGAGGAAGGCGTTCGAGGGCGAGGCCGGCGCCTGCCTGACGATCCTCCGCCCCGCGCCGGTTCCGACGCCGGACGGCGACGACTACCTGAGCCGCCTGCTGCGCGGCCGCATCGGCGCGACCTTCGTCGGACACGATCCTTCGATCCAGCTGCTCGGCGCGGACGACCTGGGCCGGGCGGTGGCCGCGGCCGTCCGCGGCAGTCGCGGGGGCGTCTTCCACGTGGCGCCCGCAGGCGTCGTGCCGGTGTACCAGGCGCTCAGGTTCGCGCGCACGCTGCCCGTGCCGCTGCCCGCCTGGCTGCACCGGCTGGCGCGCTGGGCGCTCGCGGGGCTGGGAATGGCACCTTTCGCCGAGGCAGAGCGCATCCGCTACTCGTCGACCGTGTCGGGCCGCCGGATCGAGCAGGCGCTGGGCTTCCGCGCGCGCCTCTCGAGCGCCGAGGTGGCCGCCAGCTTCGCCGCCGGCCGTGCCACGGGGGAGCTGCCCGAGTTCGATCCGTACGGACAGGACAAGCAGTACATCGCCTGGTTGCACCGCACGGTGCTGGGCTTCCTGCACAACATCTGGTGGCGCGTCGAGCTGGCCGGAATCGAGAACGTCCCGCGGCGGGGGGCGGCCGTGCTCGCGGGCGTGCACCGCGGTTTCATGCCCTTCGACGGCACCATGCTCCAGTACGACCTCGTCAGGCGCGTGGGCCGCCATCCCCGCTTCCTGATCCACCCGAACCTGGTGAAGGAGGTCTTCCTCGCCGACTTCATCACGAAGCAGGGGGGCGTCCTCGCCTGTCGGCAGAACGCGGACTGGGTCCTCGGTCGAGGCGAGCTGCTCGGCTACTTCCCGGAGGGTGTCGAGGGCGCCTTCGGCTACTACTGGGAGGCCTACCGGCTGCGCGGGGATTTCGGCAGGGACGAGTTCGTCAAGACCGCGCTGCGCAACCGGGCGCCCATCATCCCCTTCGTCACGGTCGGCACGGTCGAGATGTTCCCGGTGCTGGCCAAGCTCGACTGGGAGTGGTGGAAGCGGGTCACCGGCTGGCCGTGCTTTCCGATAGCGCCTCCGTTCCCGCTGCTGCCGATACCGTTCCCCACCAAGTGGCACACGCGGATCCTGGAGCCGCTGCCCGTCCACGAGCAGCACGGGCCGGAGGCCGCCGCCGACGAGCGGGTGGTGAAGCGGATCGGCGACGAGGTGCGCCGCCGGATGCAGGCGGCCATCGACGACATGCGCGCTCGTCGCAAGTGGGTGCTGTTCGGATCGATCTTCGGCCCGGAGGCGCGGCCGAGCTGATGGAGATCCTCGACGTCCGCAAGCTGCTGCCCCACCAGCCGCCGATCCTGATGCTCGAACGGGTCGTCGACCTCGAGCCCGGCGTCTCGGGCGTCGGCAGGCGCCTGTTCCGGGACGGGGACGCCTGCTTCGCCGGGCACTTCCCGGGGCGGCCGCTGCTGCCGGGCGTGCTGATGATCGAGGCGCTGGCGCAGACGGCGCTCGTCGTCCTGCTCGCCGAGCACGCGGCGGAGCTGCAGGCCGCGGGGCCGGACCTCCCGCTGGGCTATCTCGCGCGCGTTCAGGAAATGAGCTTCCAGCGCGCGATCGAGCCGGGCCAGGACGTCCGCTTCGAGGTGCGGGTGGAGAAGCGGCTCGGCCAGTTCACCGTGATCGAAGGCCGCGTGACGAGCGACGGCGTGTTGTGCGCCAAAGGCAAGCTCGCCGTGGCGATGGACCAGAAACAGCTCGAGGCCGCGCTGGCCCTCCGCCGGGAGGGCCGAACGGCCTCGACCGAGGGGGAACGACAGTGACGCCAGTGCCCGTCGAAGCGATCCAGGAACTCGTCGGCCGCCAGCTCGGCCAGCGCGGCGTGAAGGCGGACGACCAGCTGGCCGCAGACCTCGGGGTCGAGTCGATCGACATCCTGAACATCGTGGGGGCGCTCGAGGAGAAGTACGGCGTCTCCCTGAGGGACGAGGAGATCGCCGGCCTCCAGAGCGTGCGCGACATCCACACGCTGCTGGTCGGCAAGCTCGCGGCACGCTCGTGAGCGAGGTCGCGACGCTCGTCGGGATGCTCGAGCGACGCGTCGAGTCGACGCCCGGGCAGCCGGCCTTCCTCTGGGATCGCGAGGAGCACAGCTACCGCGAGCTGTGGGACCGCTGCCTGAGGATGGCCGCGTACCTGCAGGCGCAGGGCTCCGAGCACGGCGCCCGCATCGTGCTGGTGCTGCCGAACGGCCCCGAGTTCTTCTACGGCTTCTACGGGACGCTGCTGGCGGGCGGCATCGCCGTGCCGGTGTTCCCGGGATCGGGCCCGGAGCGCGTCGTCGCGCGCGCCCGCCACTGCGGCGCCCGCCTGATCGTGGTGCCCTCGGAAACGGAGGCGTCGCAGCTCCAGGAGCTCGAGGCCGCGGCCGCAGGCAGCGACGTGCGTGTCACCAGCTTCGCGGGGAGCGCCGGGGCCTCGAGCCTGAAGCGACCCGTGGTCGCGCCAGACGACGTCGCGATGCTCCAGTACACCTCCGGCAGCACGGGCGATCCGAAGGGCGTGCAGCTCAGCCACGGCAACCTCGTGACCAACGTGCGCCAGATGATCGCCGGCATGCGGATCACGCCGGCCGAGATCTTCGTGAGCTGGCTGCCCGTGTACCACGACATGGGCCTGATCCTGAAGACGATGGCGCCCTTCTACCTCGGCGCCCGGCTGGTCCTGCTGCCGACGAACCTCACGAACGTGCGCAGCTGGCTGCAGGCGATCCACGACCACCGTGGGACCTTCACCGCCGCGCCCGACTTCGCCTACCGCCTGTGCCTGCGCTCGATCAGGGATCCCGGCGCCTACGACCTGAAGAGCTTGCGCGTGGCGCTGAACGCCGCCGAGCCCGTGCGCGAGTCGACCATCGTCGACTTCGAGCGGGCCTTCGGGCTCAGCGGGGTGATGGTCGCCGGCTACGGCCTGGCGGAGGCGACGGTGGGCGTCGCGATGTGGCCCCCCGGCTCGCGGCCGGCCGTCGACTCCCGCGGGCTCGTCTCGGTGGGTCCTCCCTTCCCCGAGGTGCGCGTTCGAATCGTCGAGGACGGGCGCGAGCTGGGCCCGGGCGAGATCGGCGGCATCTTGATCAAGAGCCCGGCCAACACCCGCGGCTACTGGAAGAACGAGGAGGCGAGCGCCGGGCTCCACAAGGGGGACGGCTACCTGGACAGCGGCGACCTCGGCTGCTTGGACGCGGCCGGCAACCTCTACATCGCCGGCAGGAAGAAGAACATCATCATCACGGCCGGCCGCAACGTGGCGCCGCGCGAGCTCGAGGAGATCGCCGACACCTTCCCGGAGGTGCGCTTCTCGGCGGCGCTCGGCATCGACAAGGGGCGCGTCGAGGGCGAGCAGGCGTTCCTGTTCGCCGAGCTGCGGCGGCCGCTGCCGGAGGAGGCCTGCGCCGAGCTGGCGCTCGGCATCGTGGAGCGCGTCCACGGGCAGCTCGGACTGCGTCCGGGCCGCGTCTATCTCGTGCGGCCGCGCACGATCCCGCGCACCTACAACGGCAAGCTCCAGTACGACCTGCTCAAGCGTCGGTATCTCGAAGGCGCCCTGCGCTCCGAGGGACTGATCGTCTTCCCGGAGTACTGAGTGACGGTCGTCGACCGCCGTCCCGTGCTGCGCGCGATCGAACGCTACCAGGTCGCGCGCATGCGCTCGACGCACGAGGCCCTCTTCCGCACGCCGGGCTACGGACCGCTGTGCGAGTTCTTCGTCGGCGACCTCTACGGCCCCTGGGAAGGAGGCCTCTCGCGGGCGGGGTCGCTCGCCGCGCTGGCGGACGTGCTGCGGCCGGTGCTGCCCGCCTGGATCCACCACGGCGCCGTCGGGCTGATCGAGCTGCACGCGCTCTCCGAGCAGCTCGACGATCGCCTCGCCCGGACGCTGGTCGCGGGCGGCTGTTCGGGCGCTTTCTCGCCCGGGGAGTTCGAGGCCGCCTACCGCCGCTGCGACGACTACGCGGACCGCGCCCGCCAGATCGCGCTGTCCGAGGCCGGCACGTCGTTCGGCTTCGAGCTCAGCCGGCACCGCTCGGTCGGACGCCTGCTCGCCGCCGCGCGCCGGGTGCGGGGACCGGCCCGAGCCGAGTCGCTTCTGGCGCTGCTCGAGCGAGGCCACCGCGCCTTCGGCGGGGTGAGCGAGATCGGCCCGTTCGTGACGGCGATGCGGGCCGGAGAGCTGGCCTACCTGGACGGGATCTACTCGAAGGCGCGCGGCTGAGGTCTTTGCTATCCTCAGCGGTCGCGGAGCGGCGTTCGCAGCCGCGCGCCGGGCCCTGGCCGGCCGCCCCGGCCGGAGCGGACAAGGAAAGCGCTGAGGAACATGAGCGAGCGGTACGACGTCGTCATTCTCGGGGGCGGCCTGGCGGGGCTGACCCTCGCCCGTCATCTGCTGCTGGAGACGGACAAGCGCATCCTGATGCTCGAGCGCCGCGACGAGATCCCCTGGTTCCACCAGAAGGTGGGGGAGTCGAGCGTTCAGCTGGCCGGGCACTACTTCGGCAAGGTCCTCGACCTGGAGCGCTACCTGCTCCACGAGCACTTCATGAAGTACAACCTCCGCTTCTACTTCCGCAGCGGAGCGCGCGACAACAGCCGCTTCGAGGACTACGGGCACATCTCGATCCGCCCGTTCTCGAACGTGCCCAGCTACCAGCTCAACCGCAACACGCTCGAGGCGGAGCTGCTGCGCCTCAACAAGCAGTCCGACCGCTTCGAGGTGCTGACCGGCGTCAAGGACCTCGACGTGGCGATCGACCCGGCGGGCCCGCACCGGATCCGCTACAAGGCCGGCGCCGAGGAGGCGACGGTCGAGTCCACCTGGGTGGTGGACGCGTCTGGGCGCAACCGCTTCCTTGCCCGCAAGCTGGGCCTGCTGCGCCCGATGGAGATCCACAACAACACCTTCTTCTGGTGGGTCGAGGGCACCGTCGACATCGAGAAGCTGACCGACCGCTCGCCGCGCGAGGTGCGGCTGAAGCCCGAGCGCTCGATGCTGGGGCATCTCCCGGTGTTCCTGGCGACGAACCACTTCTGCGCCGAAGGACTGTGGTTCTGGGTGATCCCCCTGCAGGGCAAGACCAGCCTCGGCCTCGTCTACGACAGCCGGGTGATCCGCCACGAGAACATCAACTCTGTAGAGAAGGCGACGGCCTGGGTGCTGGACAAGTTCCCGCTCTTCGCCCGCGACCTGCCGCAGCGGAAGGTGCTCGACTTCGGCACCATCCGCCAGTACTCGCACAGCTGCGAGCGCACGATCAGCCCCGATCGCTGGGCGATGACCGGCGAGGCGGGCCGCTTCACCGACCCGCTGTACAGCCCGGGCAGCGACCTGATCTCGACCTACAACACGATGATCGTGGCGGCGATCAAGCTGGACGACCCGGCGGAACGCGCCGGCGCCATCGAGACCTACGAGCAGATGATGCGGGCGCTGGCGAACGCCTACGTGCCGAGCTACGCGATCAGCTACGACTGCCTCGGAGACGAAGAGGCGTTCTCGATGAAGTACGCCTGGGAGCTCTCGGTGTACTTCGTCGCCTACGTGTTCCCCTTCATCAACGACCTGTTCGCCGACCGCCGCTTCCTGGTCGGCTTCATGCGCTTCTTCAGCCGCCTGGGCCCGATCAACCAGGCGCTGCACCAGCTGCTGAGCGATTTCTTCCGCTGGAAGAAGGAGAACGGCAGGATCACGCCGCAGGGCGAGCCGGTCTTCTTCGACCTGATGGACTTCGGCACCATGCGCGCGGCCGAGAAGTGCTTCTACAAGGTCGGCGTCTCGGTGGACGAGGCCCGCGAGACGCTGAACGGCCACCTGGGCACGCTCGAGGAGCTGGCCCGCTTCATCGTCGCGCACGTGACCTCCGTGGTCGTCGGCGACGAGCGCGTGATCGAGAACAAGCGCTTCGTCGAGGGCATCGACCTGCGCGCCGAACGTCTCACGCTCGACGACCTGCGCCGGCGCTGGCAGGAGGCCGCGTCCAGCGACGAGACGTGGCAGTGGTCCTTCGATTCGACGCTGATGCGCCGCTTCCGGGTCGGCAGCGGATCGGCGCCGGCGCTGGCCGCCCAGGCATCCGAGGTCACGATGTGACCGGAACGCTGATCGAGCGGGCGTTCACGCTCCGCTTCTCGGAGCGGAGCTACCCGATCGAGACGGTGGAGGGGCGGGTCCCGGAGTTCGTCAGGGGCACCTACTACAGCAACGGCCCTTCGCGCCACGCCGTGGGCGCGCTGCGCTACCGCCACCTGCTCGACGGGGACGGCATGCTGCGCTCGCTGCGCTTCGAGCACGGGGGCATCCGCTTCGCCAACCGCTTCGTGCGCTCACGCAAGCACTGCGAGGAGCAGCAGGCCGGTGCGGCCCTCTACCGGACCTTCGGCACGCGCTTTCCGGGCGACCGGCTAGGCCGCTACGGGATCGGCATCGAGTCGCCGGTCAACGTCAGCGCCTGGCGCTTCGCCGGCAGCCTGCTCGCCTTCGGCGAGCAGGGCCTGCCGTGGCAGCTCGACCCGCTGACGCTGGAGACGCGCGGCCCCTACACCTTCGGCGGCGCGCTCAACGAAGTGAGCCCGTTCTCCGCCCATCCGAAGATCGATCCGGCGAGCGGGGAGATGTTCAACTTCGGGATGTCGTACTCGCCCGCGCATCCCACGCTCAACCTGTACCGCTTCGACCCGCGCGGGGCGATGGTCTACCGCCGGCGCGTGGAGGTCCCGGACCCGTCCTCGATCCACGACTTCTGCCTGAGCCCCAGCTACCTGATCGTCTACCTGAACGGCCACGTGCTGGACATGGCGGCGCTGCGGGACGGCGGCAGCACGATCCTGGAGGCGCTCAACTGGGAGCCCGAGCGGGGCGCCAGCCTGCTGATCGCGTCGCGCGAGACGGGCGAGCGGCTCGCCCGGATCCCGCTCGAGCGCGGCTACTGCCTGCACACCGTGAACGCGTTCGAGAAGGACGGCCGCCTGATCTACGACGTCATCGAGCTCGAGGAGCCCGTCTACGGCGACTACGAGGTGATCCCGGACATCTTCACGCGGGTGCGTCCGGCTCGTCCGGTGCGGTACGTGATCGACAGCCGAAGCTGGGAGGTGATGGAACGCATCGCGGTCCCCTCCAAGCTGTCCCACGACTTCCCGAGCGTCGATCCGAGGCGCGCGCTGCGCCCGAACGACCACTTCTGGATGCTGGGCCTCTCGAAGACGGGGCAGGCGGGCCGCAAGTACTTCGACCAGCTGGCGCACGTGGACTTCTCGAGCGGGAGCATCGCCGAGGCGTACACGCTGCCCGAGCGTTTCTACTTCGGCTCCGAGCCGACGTTCCTGCCGGATCCGCGCGACGCGTCGCGGGGCGTCGTCCTGTGCAAGCGGTTCGATGCCGAGCGCGAGCGAGACGCCTACCTGCTGTTCGACGCCCACGGGATCGCCGCGGGCCCAGTCGCCGTGCTGCACCTGGAGGAGGCGACCCCTCCCTGCTTCCACGGCTCGTACTACCCGAGCTAGGCGGGCAGGCCTAGGTCGAACGCCAGATCCAGCGGAGCAGGCCGGCCCCCAGCAGGGCCAGGACCCCGGCCTGCGCCGTCTCGGTCCAGGCGCCGAGCAGCGTCGGCAGCCGGTGGAACCAGAGGCCCGCGGTCGCCGCGAGCAACAGCCAGGCGGCGAGCAGCGCGACGCCGCGATCCGGCGGCTCTTCGGCCCGCAGGCGAGGGGGCTCGGGAGCCGGCCGCCGCAGCGCGCCCGAGCGTTCGAGCAGCCGTGGCATCTCGGTCAACAGCCTGACGACGCCTTCCGCGCTGCGCGTGAGCAGGCCCGGCTCGATCGCGCGCCGCAGCCGTTCGGTGCCGCGGGAGATCTGGCTCACCTGCAGCGACTCGCGGAGCACGCCGCTCGAGAGCGCCGGCCCCGCCACCTCGCGCAGGGCGACGAGGCCGCGGTAGAACGCGAGCAGCGCCGGGCTAGGCACCAGGCCGTGTCTCTCGGCGTGCAGCCAGTGCGAGAGCAGCAGCTCCGGGAAGCCCGGCGGCGCCTCCCCGAAACGTCCGTCGCGCCGGGGCACGACGTGGCCCATCTGATGACGGAGCGCGGCCGGCAGGGCCCCGCTGGCCTCGCTGGTGAGCGCCCGCAACGCCTCGAAGATCGCGTCCGGGTCGTCGCGCGCCGCGGCGACCAGGTAGCGCCAGATGGCCTCCGCGTCCTCGCGCGCGAGCGGGAAGAAGAGGCCTCCGCCGATCTCCAGCGCCCTGCTCTGCGTCGTGCGCAGGTCCGTTGCCGCCAGCTCCTCGGGAATCTGGAGCTCCTCGAACACGAGGTGCATCCACAGGTCGGCCAGGGCCCGCGCCTGCGCGGTGGCCTCGGGCTCGGGCGGCGCCCCGAGCGGCGAGCCCCCTGGCAGCTCCAGCGTGAGCACGCGGGAGGTCGACAGGGCACGCACGACGCGGGGCGCGCCGAAGCGCTCGCCGTCGCTCGGCGGCCCCGCGAGCGCTCCGAGGGCGTCTGCTTCGCGGCGCAGGTCCAGCCGGCGCTCGACCAGCAGTACGAAATCGTCGAGCACGCGCCGCGCGGCGGGCAAGGGCCAGCCGAGGCTCGACAGATACGGCGCGAGCTGGAGAAGCACGCTGAGGTCGGGGTCGGCGAGGACGCGAGTTCTCGCCAGCCGGACCGAGACCGTACGGCCATCGCTCAGCCAGGCCCGGTGAGCCTGGGACAAGGCGAGGGACTCGAACGGCGCCGGCTCGACCTCGGCGAACGACGCGAGGCCCGGAACGCCGAGCTCGGCGCGCAGGAGGCTGCGCACCTCGCCGGCCGGAAGCGCAGCGTCGCGATCGGGCAGGCTCGTCAGGCTCAGGCAGTCGACGCCGGCGAGCAGGTCGAGCCGGGTCGCCAGGTAGCGTCCGAAGCGCGCGAAGAGCGGACCCAGCTCAGCCAGCAGCGGGCGCAGGGCCAGGAGCCGCTGCTGCGCCTGCGGATCGACCCAGCGCGGCACGCAGGAGAGCGCGGCACGCCTGAAGCCGGCGGCCTCGAGGCGCTGCTCCACCGCCTCCCGCCTGCGGCGGATCAGGTGACGCTCCCCGGCTCGGCTCACCGCGGTTGGCTCGAGGCGGGCTCCCTGTTCTTGCCGTGGCCCGAAGCCAGCGAGGCCGCGGGCGAGGCGGTGATCAGCTCCGCCACGCGCATCGCGGACACGATCACGGGCGTGATGCCGCCGCCCGGCCGCGTCCAGTGCCCCACGAAGTAGAGGCCGTCGATCGGACCCGTGACCTCCGGCCGCCCGCGGCCGAGCTGGTCGGGCGACATCTCCCAGCCGAGCATGGCGCCGCGCCTGTTGAGCGTGTAGCGGTAGGAGGTGCGCGCGGAGGCGCTGCTCATCACCACGGTCTTCCCGGGGAGGCCGGGGATCAGCTTCTCGAGGTGGTCGAGCGCGAAGCGCTCCAGCTCGGCCTTGTGCGCCGGCCAGTCCTGGATCGCCTCGTAGTCGATCTCGCGCACGCGCTGGATGATGACGACCTGGCCCCCCGGAGGCGCCATCCGGCGCTCGAACAGGGTGGGCGCGAAGATCTTGAAGCGGAGCGCGGTCTGGCCGACCGCGTCGGTGTCCCAGCTGTCCCAGTAGTAGCCCGACACCTCGTTCAGCAGCTCCTCCGAGACGTCGCGCAGGCCGATGTGGGAGAGGAAGCAGGGCATCGAGGGCCGCAGCGTCCGCAGCTCGGCCACGTATTCCGGCTCCACCTGGTCCGGCCCCAGCATCTCCTCGTAGGTCCGCAGCAGGTCGCCGTTCGAGATGATGCGGTCGGCCAGCACGGTGTGCCGCGTCCGGCGCGACGGCAGCCCGGTCTCGATCTCGACGCCGCGGGCGCGGCCGTCCTCGGTGAGGATCTTCAGCCCCAGCGTGCGCAGGCAGAGGTGCCCGCCCTGCGCCTCGAAGCGGCGGGCGAGGTCGTCGGCGAAGACCTGGGAGCCGCCCACCGGGTAGTAGTTGCCGAGGAAGTAGGAGAGCCGGAGCATCGAGTCGAACACGAACGAGGTGCGCTCCGGCGGCGAGCCCCAGTGCGGCACGTCGGCGGCCAGCAGCAGCTTCAGCTTGCGGTCGCGGAAGTGGCGGTCGAGCGCCTGTCGCAGCGTCTGCTCCCGGTAGGGCTCGAGCCGGGGCGAGTCGCGCCAGCGGAAATAGTGGAGCAGGCCGTGGTAGTAGACCTGCCGGACCTCGGCGAAGAACGCGTCGAGCGCGCCGTTCTCCTCGGGGAAATCGCCCTTCAGCTTCGTCAGATACGTGTCGAAGTCGGCCGGCACCGCGAAGGAGGAGCCGTCCGGGAAGTGGAACTGGTCGACGGGGTCCATCTTGACCCAGCGCGTCGGGATGCCGATGTCGTTCAGCAGGCGGCCAGTGATCGTGTCGGGATTGCCCAGCAGGGGGTAGAAGTGGGTCGCGGCGTCGAAGACGTAGCCCTTGCGGCGGAAGGTGCTGCAGTAGCCGCCGGCCACGTAGTGCTGCTCGATGATCAGCACCTTGAGGCCCGCCTTCGCGAGCAGGTTGCCGCAGACCAGGCCGCCGACGCCCGCGCCGATCACGACGGCGTCGTAGCGGGGCTCGGGCGGCGAGCGCCGCCCGAGGTAGGCAGGCTTCCGGGGGTCGTCGTCAGGCAGCTCCGACAGCTTCATGGCTACCTGTGCGGAACCGGGTCCGGCCGGTTGCGCCCGTACTGCTCGTGGGCCGCGACGAACTCGCCGCTGGCGATCGCGGCCCCGATCGAGAGCTCGCCCGCGAGCAGGCTGGCGGCCATGATCTCGGCGAGCTTCTTCGCGCGCCCCGCGCCGTGACAGCCGAGCAGCTCGAGGCACTCGCGGCTGCTGCCGAGGCCCGTGCCGCCGCCGACCGTGGCGACGGTCAGCGACGGCAGCGTGACGCTCGCGTAGAAGTCCCCGTTCTCCAGGACCTCCAGGCTGTTGATGCCGACTGCGGCGTTGGTCACGTTGGCGACATCCTGGCCCAGGGCGATGAACATCGCGGTCAGGCCGTTGGCGAAGTGGCCGTTGTAGCCGAGCGTGCTCGCGTGCAGCGAGCCGAGCACCGTGCGGTGCCAGAGGTCCTGCAGCTGCGCCGGCTCGACGTGGAGGTGGGTGCGCAGCAGGCCGGCCGGGATGCGGGCGCCGGCCACCACGCGCTTGCCCTTGCCGCCGGGCAGCAGGTTTCCCGAGGCCTTCTTCTCCGACTCGAGGCCGCTGAACGGGTAGAAGCGCTGCGCCGCCGAGTGCCGCATGATCCAGTCGCAGGCCTTGCTGGCGGCCTTGACGATCATGTTCATGCCGTGGGCGTCGCCTGTGGAGAAGCGGATGTCGACGATCACCTCGCGTCCGATCACGTGGCACTCGAGGCCCAGCAGGCGGCCGTGCGACGTGGTCGACTCGGCCTCGGCGCGGATCGCATCGAGCTGCGAGGGCAGCTGCCGGGCGAAGTCGCTGGCCGCCGCCACGCCGTCGAACACGAACGTCGGGCAGACGCGGTTCTGGTCGGCGAGCACGCGCGTGGTGGCCCCGCCGGCGCGGGTGAGCGTCACCATCCCGCGCTCGTACGAGCGCACCAGAGCCCCCTCGGTGGTGGCGAGCGGCACGTAGAAGCTGCCCTGCGCGTGCTCGCCGTGGATCAGCAGGGGACCCGCGACGCCCAGCGGGACCTGCACGCTGCCGATCGGGTTCTCGATGTTGCCCCGCAGGCTCTCGGCCGGGATCGTCATCGCCGCGACGTGCTGCAGCCTCGCGCCGGTCTTGGCCTCCAGCCAGGCGCGGCGCTTGTCGATCTGCTCGCGGCTGTAGCCCTGCCGCGTCATTCGCGGGACCAGCTCGAGGGGCGCTTCGGCCGCGGGCGTCTCGGAGTCCGACATGTTCAGCTCTCGCTGGGTCGCGAGATCACCAGCGCGCAGCGCTGGCCGTCCCACCCCGTCGAGTGGAGCAGCAGGCTCCGCCCCGCGAGCGCACGAGGTCCCGTGCCTGCGAGCGGGAAGGGAAACTCCGGCGCCACGCTGCGGAGCCCGCGAATCCCCGGCTGCTCGCCGGTGCGCAGGCTCTCGAGCCCGACGACGGCCTGCAGGCCGCCGTCCGCGCCGGGCGTTTCGCCCGCGGTGGCCTTGACCGCGGTGAGGGGCAGCGGGGCCGGGCGGGGGCCCCGCGCCCGCGCCTGGCCGCGCGCCTCGAGCTCGTCCTGCGGACCCCCGTTCGCCGAGGCGCTCACGCCGCCGACGTCGTCGGGGCCGATTCCCGCCGCGGCGAGCGCCGCGGCGACGCCGCGCTCGGTCGCCCGGATCGCCTCCTCCGCGTCGCTGCCTCGCGAGGGGTCGAAGGCGATGCCGTAGCCGCGCACCTCGGCCAGGACCCGGGCGCCGCGCCGCGCCGCCAGCTCCGCGCTCTCGAGCACGATCAGCGCCGCGCCCTCGCCCGGCAGGAAGCCGGCCGGGCTCGGGCCGAAGGGGACCGGATCGGCGTCTCCCGCGGGAGCCAGGAAACCGGCCCGCTCCATGCTGAGGAAGGACTCGAGGCACAGCTCCTCGGCGCCGCCCGCGAGCAGCACGTCGCAGCGCCCGGACTCGATGAAGCCGGCCGCGTAGGCGATCGCCCGCAGTCCCGAGGTCTGGGAGGTGGCGATCGTGGAGTTGAGGCCGTGCAGGCCGTGCCAGATGGCGGTCTGTCCCGCCGCGGCGTTGATCACGGTGTTGGCGAAATCCAGGGGGCTCGCGTAGATCGGGCCCTCCTCGATCGCGCGCCGGTCGAACTCCGCGATCGTGCGCACGCTGCCGTACATGGTGCCGAGCACGAGGCCGACCGCGTGCTCCGCCCGCGACTCGACGCTCCAACCGCCGTCGCCGAGCGCCAGGTGGGCGGCGGTCGCGACCAGGCGGGCCGTGCGGTCGAGCGGCCGCATGTTCTTCTGGCCGAGGTAGCGTTTGGCGTCGAACTCGCGCACCTGGGCGCCCATGGGCCGCGCGAGCGGAGCCGGGTCGAAGACGTCGATCGTCCCGAGGCCGCTGCGGCCCTCTCGCAGCGCCTGGTGAACCGCCGCCGCGTCGTCGCCGAGCGAGCAGACCAGGCCCCGGCCCGTGACGACGACGCGCCGGCCCCGGCTCACTTCGCCCCCTGGTAGCGTCTCAGGATCAGCGACGCGTTGTTGCCGCCGAACGCATAGGCGTTGTTCATCGCGACCTCGACGCGGCACTCGCGGGCCTGGTTCGGCACGCAGTCGAGGTCGCAGGCGGGGTCGGGCGTCTCGTAGTTGATCGTGGGCGGGATGCGGCCGCTGTGGATGGCGAGCGCACAGATCGCGGTCTCGATCGCCGAGGCCGCGCCCATCGTGTGACCGAGCATCGACTTGGCCGAGCTGACGGGAATCCGGGAGGCCGCGTCCCCGAAGACGCGCTTCACCGCCAGGGTCTCGATGCGGTCGTTCGTCGGAGTGCCCGTGCCGTGGGCGCTCACGTAGCTGACGTCCGCGGGGCGCAGGCCGGCGTCCGCCAGGGCCGCCTGCATCGCGCGCACGGCGCCGTCGCCTTCGGGGTGGCTGGCCGTCATGTGGTGCGCGTCACAGGAGAGGCCGTAGCCCACGAGCTCGGCGTAGACGCGCGCCCCGCGCCGAAGCGCGTGGTCGGCGGGCTCCAGCACGAGCACGGCCGCCCCCTCACCCGGGACCATGCCCTTGCGGTTCAGGTCGAAGGGTTGGCATCTCTCGGGCGCGATGGCCCCCAGGCGGGCGAAGCCGGTGTAGGTGATGCGGGAGAACGAGTCGGAGCCGCCCGCCAGCATCAGGTCGGCGCTGCCGTCGCGCAGGCACTCCATCGCGTTCGCGGCCGCGTAGTTGCCGGCGGCGCAGGCGGTCGGGATCATCGTGTTCGGGCCGGCGAAGCCCAGCGCCGCGGCGACGCTGCCGGGTATCGAGCCGCAGGGGTAGCGCAGCGCCAGCTCCGAGCCGATCTTGCCGAGATCGCCCGCGAGGTAGGCGTCGGTGAAGGTCTCGACCTCGCGCGGCTCTCCCGAGGTGGTGCCCATCGAGACGCCGGCCCGCGCGGGGTCGAGCCGCCGCCAGTCGATCCCCGCGTCGGCGAGCGCCCGGCAGGCCGCCACGATCGCGAACTGCGCGGCGCGGCCCACCTGGCGGAGGTCGAGGCGGCTGACGACGCCTTCGGGCGAGAAGTCGACGACCTCGCCGCCGATGTGGACGTTGTAGTCCTTGGTATCGAAGGAGCCGACCGGGCGGATGCCCGAGCGCCCGGCGAGCAGGGCGGACCAGAAGCTGTCGACCTCCGAGCCAATGGAAGTGACCAGGCCGATGCCGGTCACCACGACCCGCCTGGTCATGACCCGGAAGCGATGACGCCCTGCTCGGCCTGCTTCTTGATCACCATGTTGACCGCGTCCTCGACGGTCCCGAGGCTGCCCATCTCGTCCTCGGTGAGGCGGAGCTTGTAGGCGTGGTCGACGTGGACTCCGATCTCGATCATCGCCAGCGAGTCGAGCTCGAGGTCGTCGCGGAACGAGGCGTTGTCCGCGATCTTCTCGACAGGCAGATCGATCACCTTGGCGATCAGCCCCTTGACGACCTTCCTAATCTCGTCGCGGTCCATTTCGTCTTTTCCTCCGACCTTCGTGAACGCCGCTTTCGGCTACACGTGTGAGGTCAGGAAACGGGGATTAACGCCGGCCGGCTGGCCTGAGCTGCTTCCGGGGACGCGCATGGGCGGCCCCTCGGGGCCCTGGCCTTCTACACCTTCGAGTCGGACACCTCCGACTGCTTGCGACCGAACCCGGGGAGCCAGTCCCTGCCGGTGTTGTAGGCGCCCCGGAAGACGCCGCCGAACTGGCCCTCGACGGCGTGCGCCACGGCGTCGAAGGCGTCTGCGGCCGCGGGCGTCGCCTGGCCCGACCCGGAGCCGGTGACCAGGTTGGCGGCCTGCTGCGCGCCGAACACGGTCATGGCCCACGAGAATCGCAGCATCGAGCGACCGAGCTCGAGCATGCCGTCCTGCACGCCGCCGGCCACGATCGTCGCCTTCTGCGCCAAAGTGTTCGTCACGCTCGCCCTTCTTCTGGAATCGGCTCGGGAGACAGCCTCCCGCGCGGGATTGTACGACACGGTCGTCGAACCGCCAACGGCGCTGACGGGTGCGTCTCGCGACGGTGTAAGCTCGGCCGAATCCTGGCTCTTCTCCCGGGGAGGTCTCACGCGATGGCGGACGACAGGACGGTCGCTGGGCTTCGAGAGGGTGTGCGCCAGATCACGGAGGCGAGGGCGGCGACGCTCGAGACGGTCGCCGGCCTCGACGAGCCGCGGGCGCGACGGCCGGCGGCGGACGGCGGCTGGTCCGTCTCGCAGGTCGTCGACCACCTGATCAGGACGGACGAGGTCTACCGCTCGCAGATCGGCAGGCTCTTCGAGCGCAAGAACGCCGGCGGCGACCTCGTGCTCGAGGTCGGCCTGAAGGAGCTCAACACCCGGCCTCCTTTCGTGCCGGCGGCCGCGTTGCCGTATCTGGATCTGCCGTTCCGGCTGATCAACCGGATGGTCCCGGCCGCGCTCAGGGAGTACCTCACGCGTGTGGCCGTGATCCCATTCGAGGCGCCGGATGCCGCGGCCCCGCAGCCGCACGGCGGCATCGACGAGCTGCGCCTCCGCCTGCGCGCCTCCGGGGAGGCGACCGTCGCGCTGCTCGCGGATCGCGACGTCTCGGGCCTGATCCTGGACCACCCGATGCTCGGCAGGAACGACGTGCCCGCGCTGCTACGCATCCTGGCTCGCCACGAGGAGCGGCACCGCGGACAGATCGCGCGCGTGCTCGCGGAAGGGCCCGCCGCCGGCGAGGCGCGCGCCTCGGCGCCGGGCGCGCCTGAGCAGCCTGCCAGCGGCGCCGCCGACGCGCGCCTGCAGGCCTTCGCAGCGGACGCGGAGAAGGCGCTTCGCACCGGCCGCGAGATCGTCGAGTGGTGGCGGACCAAGGCGCTCGAGAATGCCCTCGAGCTGTTCCCGCTGAAACCCGCCTACCCGCCGTACTACGAGATGCAGGCCTTCTTCGACGAGATCCTGTTCCTCGGGCAGATGAAGCCGATCTCGATCATGGGCTGCCTGCAGCGGAACCGCTTCAAGCGTCGCCGCCCTCCGACGGGGGACGCGGGCGCCCATCTCGAGTCCTTCATCGACGAACGTTTCCTGGAGAAGAGCCTTCGCTACCACCCGGGCGGCGAGGCGGGTGGCTTCCGCTACCGGCCCATCTGCTTCAAGGAGAAGGGCGGGCGCCTCGTCGAGCCCGCGGATCGCGAGGCCCTCGGCGCGGACCTGGCCGCCTTCAGGAACGGGCTCGAATGGGGCGTGCTCCAGGTCGACATCCTCGACTTCGTGCGCGTCAACAAGACGCTGGAGCCCTACAACAAGACGCTGTCGCGCTTCATCCGCGAGTCCGCCTACGTCGTGATCCACGAGGACCTCGCGCGCGAGATCACGAAGGCGCCCAAGGGCGTGATGGCCGAGCGCCGCTTCGGCTACGCGTTCCTCCCGCGGGAGGTCGAGTCGAATCTCTTCGGGTTCGGTCCGGGCAAGTTCGGGGCGGCCATCAAGCAGTGGCGCTTCCTGCTCTACCTCAACGGCGACGTCGAGGTGGAAGTCGCGTTCCTGGTCGCGCCGCGCAGCCAGAAGGTGCTCGACGTGGCCGGCTTCGACCCCGTCTACGCCTCCGTCGGCATGGTCGACCTGATGTCGCTCGGCGTCTTCGGCCTGCGCGAGAGCGCGCACGCGGCCCTGGACCGCGTCTTCCTCGAGCACCACGGCACGGTCCACGCCGACGTCGTGCTGGGAATGGCGGACGTCTGGGAGGGCCAGAGGTGGACGCCGTCCTTCGGTTCCTGGTGAGTCGCGCCCCGCGCGCCCCCGAGCCGCGGGCATGACGCCTCGCGACGGGCACTTCATCGGCGGCGAGTGGGTCGCGGCCTCGGGCCGCGAGCGCATCCCGGTGCTGAACCCGGCGACCGAGGAGGTGCTCGCTTCGGTCCCCGCCGGCACGCCCGAAGACGTGGATCGCGCCGTCGCCGCGGCGCGCGCCGCCTTCGCGGAGTGGTCGCAGACGAGCCCCGAACGGCGAGCGGCGATGCTGGACGCGATCGCAGCCGGCCTGCTCGCCCGCAAGCTCGAGCTCGCCGAGACGATCGCCCGCGAGATGGGCATGCCGCTGAAGCTCGCGCGCATGATCCAGGCCGCCCTGCCCCCGACGCACTTCACGAGCTACGCGCGCCTGCTCGGCCAGCGCTCCTTCGTGCGCGACGCGGGCTCGACGCGGGTCGTCAGCGAGCCGGTGGGAGTCTGCGGCCTGATCACGCCCTGGAACTTCCCGCTCCACCAGATCGCGGGCAAGCTGGCCCCGGCGCTGGCGGCGGGCTGCACGGTGGTGCTGAAGCCGAGCGAGCTGGCGCCCCTCAACGCCAACCTGCTGGCCGAGGTGATCGCCGGGTCCGGGCTGCCGCCCGGCGTCTTCAACCTGGTTCACGGCGAGGGCCCCGTCGCCGGCGAAGCGATCGCCGCGCACCCGGGGATCGAGATGGTGTCGTTCACCGGCTCGACCCGGGCCGGCATCCTGGTGGCGCGCGCCGCCGCGGGCTCCGTCAAGCGGGTGACGCAGGAGCTCGGCGGGAAGTCCGCCAACCTCATCCTCGACCACGACGACCTGCCCCGCGCGGTCAGGGCCGGCGTCAACGACTGCTTCCTGAACAGCGGCCAGGCGTGCAACGCGCCGACCCGCATGCTGGTGCCGGCCGCGCGCCAGGACGAGGCGATCGAGATCGCGCGCAGGGTCGCGGGCGAGGTGCGGCTCGGCGATCCGTTCGAGATCGGCGTGACGATGGGGCCGCTCGTGAGTCGGGCTCAGCTGGAGCGGGTCCGGGCCTTCATCCGCGCCGGCATCGAGGAGGGAGCGCTGCTCGTGGCCGGCGGGCCGGAGCGGCCCGAGGGCATGGACAGGGGCTACTTCGTGCGGCCCACCGTGTTCGCGCGGGTTCGCAACGAGATGACGATCGCGCGCGAGGAGATCTTCGGGCCCGTCCTCTGCATCCTGCCCTTCGAGGACGAGGACGACGCGATTCGCATCGCCAACGACAGCCCCTACGGGCTCGCCGCCCAGGTTTCCGGGCCGGCCGAGCGCGCACGAGCGATCGCCGCGCGGCTGCGGGTCGGACAGGTGACGCTGAACCGCGCCCGCTTCGATCCGTGCGCGCCGTTCGGCGGCTACAAACGCTCCGGCAACGGAAGAGAGTTCGGCGAGTGGGGCCTGCAGGAGTTCCTGGAGACGAAGGCGATCATCGGCTTCGGCATCTAAGGTAAGATCGCGCGGCCAATTCCTCGCTTCGCCGAAGGCGCGAGGCGAGGTGGACGACGGCGCCCGCCGGCCGCTGGCGCCCGGATCCGGCAGAGCGGCTTCAGCACGCAGCTTGCGACCGCGCCGCACACCTGGATCGGCCAATCCGTGGAAAAGAGGAGGGGAACGCCATGTCGTTGGAGCCCAGTCCCGCGCGAGCGAGCCAGCACGCCGCGGGACCCCGCAGGCCTTTCTACCGCCGCCTGCGCTACGTCCTCGGCGCTCTCGTCGCGCTGGCCATCGTCGGCCTGGTCGCCGCGAGCTGGGTGGATCGCATCGGGTGGAAGTTCTTCCGCACCGGCGAGGGGCTCACACACAAACTGGCGGATCTCGGCGCGCGTCTCACAGCGCGCGACATGGCGGGGATCGAGAAGTTCTACGCGAGCGACTTCCGCGGCGCGCCGCTCGGCCTCAGCAGCCTGAAGCTCGCCGAGTCGCGCGACGGCCTGCGCATCTACCCCTTCCGGTCGCCGGGCGGCAGCGCGGACCGCGCGGCCGCCGTCGCGGAGTGGCGCGACTACCTGGCCGGCTTCGACTCGATCGAGGAAGCGCACCTCTACGTGCACCGCCTGGAGTCCTGGGCGTCGCCGACCGACCTGGTCGCCAGTGTTCGCTTCGAGCTGATCGGGACGCCGACGGGTGAGGCGCGCTCGGGAATCGACCGCGGCTTCTTCCGGCTCCGGCTGCGCGCGACGTCCGAGGGGACCGAGATCGTCTCCTCCGAGCTGATCGAGGGCAACCGGATGCTCTCGACCGAGCCCCAGTTCGTCGACGTCGCGGCCCAGGCGGGAGTCGCCTTCGAGAACCGCTACTACCCCGCCTACCTGCCCGAGAACCGGGACACACCGCTCGCCTTCGGGATGCTGAAGTACGGCCCGGGCGGCATCACCGCGGTCGACTACGACAACGACGGCTTCTACGACCTGTTCGTTCCGGACGGGGTCGAGGCGCGGCTCTTCCGCAACCGAGGCGGCAGCTTCGAGGACGTCACCGCGGCTTCCGGCCTCGCGGGGCTCGACGGCGTCGGGGTGGGCGTCTTCGCCGACTACGACAACGACGGCTACAAGGACGCGTTCATCAGCCGGACCTTCAAGCCGAACCAGCTCTGGCACAACAACGGCAACGGCACCTTCACCGACGTCACCGCGAAGTCGAAGATCGGCGAGGACTGCTGCACCACCGTCGCCTCCTGGGGAGACGTCGACAACGACGGCCTGCTCGACCTCTACGTCGGCCGCTACCTCGAGCCGAGGAAGCACATCCCCACGACCTTCTACGCCCGCAACGGCGAGCCGAACCAGCTCTACCGCAACAACGGCGACGGCACGTTCACGAACATCACCGAGCAGGCCGGGGTCGGCGAGATCGGCCTGTGCCTGGGTACCGTCTTCGGCGACTACGACAACGACGGCGACGCCGACCTCTACGTCGTCAACGACTTCGGCCGCAAGACCCTGTATCGCAACGATGGCACCGGCCGCTTCAAGGACGTCACGGTCGAGTCGGGCACGCTCGCCTACGGCGCGGGCATGAGCGCGTCCTTCGGCGACTACGACAACGACGGCCTATTGGACATCTACGCGGCGCAGATCCGCTCCGAGGATTCCTGGTACGCCGAGTGGCCCACCGTCTTCCGCTACATGCTGAACAGCTGGCGGCAGGGCGTGTGGATGAGCGACATGCCGCTCTACTTCGAGATCTTCCGGCAGTCCGGCTTCGGCTTCGTCAAGGTCTTCCAGGACATGGCCTCCGGCAACACCCTGCTGCGCAACAAGGGCGACGGCACCTTCGCGGACGAGACCTGGGAGGGCGCCGCCAACCCGCCGGGCTGGTTCTGGGGCTCGGGCTTCGCGGACTTCGACAACGACGGCTGGCAGGACATCTACGCGGCCAACGGCTGGGTCTACAACAAGCGCGGCACCGAGATCGAGCTGCAGTTCCTGAACAACGTGGTGACGAAGCAGGACGAGTACAAGACGGGCGCCTTCTTCGACCCCAGGAACTTCGGCGAGATGTCCTGGCACGGCTGGGAGCGCAACCGCCACCTGCGCTCGAAGGGCAAGGGGCCCGACGGGCGCGTGCGCTTCGAGGAGATCGGTCACCCGGCCGGCTCCGACCTGATCCTGAACAGCCGCGGCACCGCCTTCGCCGACTTCTGGAACCGTGGCGTCCTCGACATCGCGGTGGCGGCCTCCACCGATCGCCACGCGCTGCTGCGCAACGACGTGGGCCTGCGCCACAACTGGCTGGCGGTGGAGCTGACGGGCGCCGCCGGCAAGCTGCCGAAGGGATCGAACCGCGACGCCGTCGGCGCGCGGGTGACGATCGTTCGCGGCGGGGAGCGCCAGTTGCGCGAGGTGGCGCTCGGCGACGGCTACGCCTCGCAGAACTCGCTCCGCCTCTACTTCGGCCTGGGAGGGGAGCGGGGCGGCGAGGCGCCGGTGCTCGAGGAGGTGATCGTGAAGTGGCCGCGCTCCGGGCAGGAGCAGCGCTTCGAGAAGGTGCCGGCCAACCAGATCATCGCCATCGAGGAGGGAGCCGAGGCCTGGGTGAAGAAGGCATACGGGGGCGGCGTATGAGGCTGCCGCTCGGCCTCGGCTGCCTGCTGGCGGGCGCCGCCCTGGCCGCGGCCGCCCAGGAGCAGGCCGCCAGCGGCTGGTTCGAGAACCGCACGGCGGCCGCCCGCGTCGAGCGCCCGCACGTCACGCGCACCTTCAAGAACCCCTACGCGAACGTGATGCAGGGCTACACGGCCCTCGGCGCCGCCGCGGCCGTGGCCGATTTCGACGGCGACGGCTGGGAGGACGTGTTCTTCACGGTATCGAGCGAGGACGGCAAGAACCTGCTGTACCGCAACGAAGGCGACTTCACGTTCACCGAGGTGGGGGCCGCGGCCGGCGTCGCGGAGGGCAACGACCCCCAGAACGCCTCCGCCGACGCGCTCTGGTTCGACTACGACGACGACGGCGACCAGGACCTGCTGGTCGTGCGCTTCGGCCAGAACCTGCTCTACGAGAACAGGGGCAAGGACGCCGGAGGCGTCGTGCGCTTCGCCGACGTGACCAAGCGGGCGGGCCTCGAGCGCTACCTGAACTGCATCGTCGCGATCGCCTTCGACTACGACAAGGACGGCGACCTCGACCTTTTCCTGGGCAACTACTTCGCGCCGGTCAACCTGTTCAACCCCGAGACGCCCCGCTTCTTCCCGGAGAGCTTCGAGACCGCGAGGAACGGCGGCGGCGTCACGCTCTTCCGCAACAACGGCGACCGCACCTTCTCGGACGTCACCGTGGCGGCGGGCATCGTGGTCTCGGGCTGGACGCTCGACCTCGGTCACGCCGACGCCGACCTCGACGGCGACGAGGACCTCTACGTGGCGGCGGACTTCGGCACGGACTCGTTCTTCCGCAACAACGGCGACGGCAGCTTCACCGACGTCAGCAAGCAGGCGATCGGCATCGACACCAAGAAGGGCATGAACGTCGACTGGGGCGACTTCGACAACGACGGCCTGTTCGACGTCTTCGTCACCAACATCACGGACGAGTACATGAAGGAAGGCAACTTCCTCTGGAAGAACCTGGGCGAGCTGCACTTCACCGACGTGGCCCGCGAGACCGGGACGCACGCCACCGGCTGGGGCTGGGCCGGCAAGTTCTTCGACTACGACAACGACGGCTGGCTGGATCTCTACGTGGTCAACGGCTGGGTCTCGCAGTCGGCCGATCCCAAGGACAACTACGTCCTCGACATCTTCAAGGTGATCGTCGATCCCAGCATCGATCTGGCCGACGCGCGCAACTGGCCGCCGATGGGCAAGAAGACGCTCTCGGGCTTCCAGCGCAAGAGCCTGTTCCACAACCAGGGCGGGACGTTCAAGGACGAGGCCAAGCGCCACGGCGTCGACAGCATCGAGGACGCGCGCGGCATCGCGGTCGCCGATTTCGACCAGGACGGCCGCCTCGACATGTTCGTGACCAACTCCGGCAAGGCGCCCTACCTGTGGCGCAACGCGCAGCCCACCGGGAACCACTGGCTCCAGCTCCATCTGACCGGCGCCGGCAGCAATCGCGACGCCGTCGGCGCCCGCGTGCGCGTGCGCACCGCCGAGCGCTGGCAGACGAGCTTCGTCAACGGCGGCAACGGCTTCGCCTCCCAGTCGACCCGCGCCGTGCACTTCGGCCTCGCCGGCGCGAGCCGCGTCGATCGGATCGAGGTGATCTGGCCGTCGGGCCTGCAGCAGGTGTTCGAGAACGTGGCGGCCGACCGCGCGCTCCGGTTGACGGAGGGCGGGTCGGACCTGCTTGCCTTCGCTCCCAAGGGACGCAATCAGTGAGGATCATGAGCACAAGCTCTCGCCGTCTCGATCTGGGTACCTTCCGCACCGGGCTCCGGGCCGCTCACGCCGTGTCGCTCGCCCTGGGCCTGGGGCTCGCGCTCCTCGCGCGGCAGGCCGGCGCAGCCGACGACCCGAAGGCGCTGCACCGCAAGGGGCTCGCGGCCCTCGCCGCGCGCGACTGGAAGACGGCGGTCGACACGCTGGAAGCGGCGAGCGCCGCCGCGCCCAACGACGTCGTGGTCGGCACCGACTATCGCCAGGCGGTGATCGGCGCCGCCACGGCGGCGGCCAGCCTGGAGCCCTACGTGCGCTGCATCGCTTTCTTCGAGAGGCTGGTGACGGATCACCCGCGGGCGGCGAACGCCCACCTGAACCTGGGCTTCGCCCACGTCGACAAGATCCCGGCGGAGGGCGCCATCACGCAGGTGCTGCTCGCCAACAAGGCGCTCGGCCACTTCGGCAAGGCGCTCGAGCTGGAGGAGAGCTGGCTCGGGTACTACTCGCGGGGGCACGCGTACCTGTTCTGGCCCCCGATCTTCGGCCGCGTGGCGGCGGGCATCGCCGACCTCGAGAAGGCCGTGGAGCTCAGCAAGCAGAAGGGCGACCGGCAGGCTTACTACGGCCGCGCCTGGGCGGCGCTCGGCGACGGCTACTGGCGCCAGGAGGACCTGGAACGGGCTCGCCAGATCTGGAAGCAGGGGCTCGCGCTGTTCCCGAACGATCCGGAGCTGAAGGCGCGCGACGCGCGCAGCGACCGCACGGAGCTCGACGCCTTCCTGAACGCCCACTACGACACCACCCAGCGGGTCGCGACGAACCTCAACGAGATCTACGGCGATCGCCTCGCCGGCGTCTCCTCGAAGTGAGCGCCCGCGTGAGGCTCCGAGACCTGCGGCCGGCCCTGCTGCTCGCGCTCGCGGCCGCGGCCGCGCCCGCACGGGCGGACGAGAAGCCGGCCGCGCCCGTGATTCGCTTCGAGGAGGTCGCCGAGAAGGCCGGCGTCCGCTTCGTGCAGACGCCGCGGCGCTTCCACGACCGCCACAAGGCGCAGGTGCTCGAGATGTTCACCGACGGCGGCGCCGCCGTGGCGGTGGGCGATTACGACGCCGACGGCGACGACGACCTGTTCCTGACCGACTCGGACGAGGGCAAGCCCCACCGGTTGATGCGCAACGACGGCGTGCGCGACGGCGTTCCGGTCTTCACGGACGTCACGGCCGCCGCCGGGGTCGGCGGGGGCAACGACGCGCGCTCGATCGTGGCCGACGCGCTCTGGCTCGACTACGACAACGACGGCCGGCTCGATCTGTACCTCGGCCGCTTCGGGACGCCGGTGCTGTTCCGCAGCCTGGGCAAGGACGCGAGCGGCGAGTGGCGCTTCGAGGACGTCTCACAGCGTGTCGGGCTGACCGTCTTCGGCAACACCATCGGCAGCATCGCCTTCGACGCCGACGCCGACGGCTTCCTCGACCTGATGCTGGCCAACTACTTCCAGCCGCTCAACCTGCTCGAGCTCGAGACGACCAAGGTGCTGCCCAACAACCTCGACTACGCGACCAACGGCGGCGGAGTCACCTTCTACCGCAACGTCAGGCTGCCCGACGGCCGCCGGGGCTTCGTGGACGAGACCAAGCGTGCGGGGCTCTCGCACCACACGGGCTGGTCGCTCGACATCGGCCATGCCGACCTCGACAACGACGGAGACCAGGACGTGTTCGTCGCCGGCGACTACGGCACGGACCGGCTGTTCCTGAACCAGGGGGCCGACGCGGAGGGCCGGGTCTGCTTCCGCGACGCCACCGAGCAGGCGATGGGCTTCGACACCCGCAAGGGCATGAACGTCGACATGGGCGACTACGACCGCGACGGCTGGCTGGACATCTATGTCACCAACATCACAGACGAGTACATGAAGGAGTGCAACTTCCTCTGGCGCAACAACGGCCTCGGCGAGGACGGCGTGCTGACATTCAGCGAGCTGTCCAAGGAGACCGGGACCTGCGACAGCGACTGGGGCTGGGCGGCCAAGTGGGCCGACCTCGACAACGACGGTTGGGAGGACATCTTCGCGGTCAACGGGCTGCGCTCGGCGGGCAAGGCCAACTACATCCCGCTGCTGCTGGAGAACACCATCATCAAGCCGGGCGTCGACTTCACGGACCTCGACAGCTACCCGGACATCGGCGACATGACCTGGAGCGGCTACCAGAAGAAGCGCTTGTTCCACAACCTCGGCGACGGCACCTTCAAGGAGATCGGCGCCGCGGCCGGCGTCGCCAACGTGCTCGACGGCCGGGGCATCGGGGTAGGGGACTTCGACTCCGACGGCCGGCTCGACTTCTATCAGTCGAACGCCCGGCAGACCTCGCTGCTGTACATGAACGCCAGCACGGGCACCGGCCACTGGGTGGAGCTGCGTCTCGCCGGCACCAGGGCCAACCGCAACGCGATCGGCGCGCGCGTCTCCCTGCGCGCCGGCGGCGAGAGCTGGCTGCGCGAGGTCAACGGCGGCAACGGCTACTCCAGCCAGTCGAGCTTCCGCCTGCACTTCGGCCTCGGCGCACAGGGTCGCGTCGACGAGGTGGAGATCCGCTGGCCCGGGGGCGCCACGGAGGTGCTGAAGGCCAAGGACGGCCGCCCGCCGATCCCGATCGACGCCGTCAGCACGATCGTGGAGGGCAAGGGAGCGCAGCGGTGAGGCGCCGCCTGGTCGCGCTCTGGCTGGCGGGCCTCGCCTGGCAGGCCGCTCCCGCGCCCGCGCAGTCGACGCAGGAGCGCCTGCAGCAGCACCGCAACCTGGGCAAGGCCTTCTACGAGAACCCGGCGACGCAGTACGAGGCGATCGGCGAGCTGGAGAAGGCGCTCGCGCTGGCGCCGGGCTCTGCGCGCGAGCGCGTCAACTACGGCCTGGCGCTGCTGCGGGCGGGGCAGGCCGAGAAGGGTATCGCCGAGCTCGAGAAGGCGCAGGCACAGGACCCGTCGATACCGCACACCTGGTTCAACCTCGGCATCGCGTACAAGCAGGCCTCGCAGTACGCGAAGGCCCAGGCCCAGCTCGAGCGCATGGTCCAGCTCGTCCCCGACGAGCCGATCAGCCACTACAACCTCGGGGTGCTCTTCAAGCTGAACGGGCGACTCGAGGATGCCATCCGCGAGTGGCAGCGCGCCGCTGCGCTGGATCCCAAGCTGGCCGGGCCGCACTTCCAGCTCGCCACGGCCTACCGCCAGGTCAAGCGCCCCGAGGACGCGAACAAGGCGATGGCGACCTTCCGCGACATCAAGCAGCGCACCGCCGGGGCGGCCTTTCCGGAGGACCTCGAGTGGAGCTACTACTCGGAGCTCTACGACGTGGTCGAGCCCCGCGCCGCGCGGCAGGCGGCGCCTGCGGCGCTGCGCTTCGAGGCGCTTTCGCTCCAGCCGGCTCTCGATGCGGCGAACGCCGGGCTGCTGGCGCTCGACGTCGGGGGCGACGGCGCGCCGGACCTGCTCGCCTGGTCGCGTCGCGGGATCGTCCTCTACACGGGCGCCCAGAAGAGCGCGCCCGTCGGGCTCGAGGCCCTGCGCGACGTGGTGCACGTGGCCGCCGGCGACTTCGACAACGACGGCCTCGCCGACCTGGTGGTGCTGACGCCGCAGGGCGCTTCGCTCTACCGGCAGCAGGCCGGCCGCTTCCAGGCGCACGCGGCCCAGCTTCCCGCGGGCAGCTACCGTACGGCGATCTGGCTCGACTACGACCACGACTACGACCTCGACCTGTTCCTGCTCGGCGCGCGCTCGCGTCTGCTGCGCAACCAGGCCGAGAAGGGCTTTGCAGACCGCACGGCCGACTTCCCGTTCGTCGACGGCGAGGCGATCGCCGCGACCGGCATCGACGCGATCTCGGACAGCCAGGGGCTCGACCTGGTGGTGGCCTACGCGGGCCGCGCAGGCGTGCTCTATCGCGACCGCCTCGGCGCCCGCTACGACGCAGTGCCGCTGCCCGGGCTGCCGGCGGCCTTCGGCAGCCTGGTCGCTCACGACTCCGACGCCGACGGCTGGACCGACCTGACCGCCGCCGACGCGCGCCGGACGCTGCTGCTCCAGAACGACCACATGGGCGCTTTCGTGCAGCGCGGGCAGGCCGAGGCCGGCGCGCCGGTGCTGTGGGCCGATCTCGAGAACCGGGCCGCCAGCGATCTGATCGCCGGCGGGCGAGCCCACGCGAACCTCGGCCTCTCGAAGCTCGCTGCCGGCGCCGCGCCGGCGGGCTGGCCGAAGGCCATGCGCGCCGTGGCCGCGGCGGACTTCGACGGCGACGGACGCCTCGATCTCGCCGCCGTCGACGCGGTTGGCGCGCTCCAGGTGCTGTGGAACCGCACTGAATCGAAGAACCGCTGGCTGGCCGTGAGGCTCGAAGGGACGAAGAACCTGAAGCTGGCCCCCGGCGCGGAGGTCGAGGTGCGCGCGGGGACCAGCTATCAGAAGAAGACCTTCGCGGGCGGCCCGCTGCTGTTCGGCCTGGCCGGCTACGCCGAGGTCGACGTCGTGCGCATCACATGGCCGAACGGGCTGATCCAGAACGAAACCCGCCAGGCCGCCGGCCGCGTCCACCGTTATCCGGAGGCGCAGCGGCTGTCGGGCTCGTGCCCGATGATCTACACCTGGAACGGCGCGGAGTTCGAGTTCATCACCGACGTGCTCGGTGTCGCGCCGCTCGGCGCGAGCGCCGGGGACGGGCAGTACTTCCCGGTCGACCACGACGAGGTGGTCCAGATCTCCGGCGAGTCACTGAGGGTGCGTGACGGCGCCTACGAGGTCCGCGTCGTCGAGGAACTGCGCGAGGTGGCCTTCCTCGACGAGATCCGGCTGATCGCCGTCGACCGGCCGGCGAGCGTCGAGGTCTTCACCAACGACAAGTTCAAGGGCCCGCCGTTCCCGGAGTTTCGGCTGTTCGGCGTGGAGCGGCGCATCGCGCCGGTCTCCGCCAGTGATCACCGCGGCGCGGACGTGCTCGAGCGCGTGCTCGCGCGAGATCAGCGCTATCCGGACGGCTTCGCTCGCGACCTGGCGGGGGTCGCCGAGCGGCATCACATCGACCTCGACTTCGGGACCGCCGCGCCCGACGGCCGCGCGATCCTGGTGCTGTCGGGCTGGGTCGACTGGGCCGACGGCTCGACCTTCCTGGCCGCGGCCCAGGCCAGCGACGCCGGCCTGGTGATGCCGTACCTGCAGGTGAAGAACGCGCGCGGGGAGTGGCAGACCGTGATCGAGGACATGGGCATCCCGGCCGGCAAGCCCAAGACGATCGTGGTCGACCTGACCGACAAGTTCCTGTCGGCCTCGCGCGAGGTCCGCATCGTCACCAGCCTGTGCGTCTACTGGGACGAGATCTTCCTCTCGACGCAGACGCAGGCGCCCGACGTGCGGCTGAGCGAGCTGCGCCCCGCCGCCGCGGACCTGCGCTTCCGCGGCTTCTCCGAGGTGATCGTCCACCCCGAGCGGCGGCAGCCCGAGCGCTTCGTCTACGGGAGCCTGCGCCCGGGAGCCCCCTGGAACCCGACGCCCGGCCTGTACACGCGCTACGGCGACGTGCGGGCCCTGGTCGGCCGCAGCGACGACCGCCTGGTGATCATGGGCTCCGGCGACGAGCTGCGCCTGCGCTTCGACGCGGCCGCCCTGCCGGCGCTGCCGCCGGGCCGGCGCCGGGACTTCCTGCTCGTCGTCGACGGCTGGGCCAAGGACGCCGACGCCAACACCGCCTACTCCCAGTCCGTGGAGCCCCTGCCCTACCACGGCATGCCGCAGTACCCCTACGCGCTGCCGCACGAGTACCCGAGCGGCGGCGAGCACGCGCTCTATCGGGAGCACTACAACACCCGGCCGGCGCTGCGTCTGGTCCGGCCGCTGACCGAGGGGCTCGCCGAGCCCTGATCGTCGCGGCAAGATCGCGAGCAGCCGCCTTGAAGTCCGGGGTGTGGTCTCGTATGTTGTCGTCGTCAACAATTGTCGAGCCGTGGTCCTGATCGGAGCCAGTCGTCGATGAATCAGCAGTCGCCGCCCCTGCCGCCCCAGAGCGCCGTGCCGCCCAAGCCTCGCCGCTACGTTCCGGCGGTCGGCGACCGCCTGAAGAGGGTGCTGATCGTCGTCTTCGGGCTGTTCGCGCTGCTCTCGATCAACGCCGTCTACCTGACGGGCGTCACGGTCCTCGAGTGGGCCACCGGGCGGACGTACCAGAACTGGTTCTACATGAACATGTTCCTGGTGCACCTCGTGCTCGGCCTGCTGCTGGTCGTGCCGGCGATCGTGTTCGGCGTCGTCCACATGACGAACACCTACGACCGGCGCAACCGCCGCGCGGTCCGCGTGGGCTACGGCCTCTTCGCCACGGCCCTGGTGCTGATCGCGAGCGGCATCGTGCTGACCCGGCTGGAAGGCGTGATCGTCGTCAAGGACCCGGCCGTGCGCTCGTTCGCCTACTGGGCGCACGTGATCACGCCGCTGGTGGCGGGCTGGCTGTTCGTGCTCCACCGCCTGGCGGGCAAGCGCATCCGCTGGGAGGTGGGGCGGCGTCTCGGGGCGGTCGCGCTGGCGTTCGGGGTGGTGATGGTGGTGTGGCAGGCGCAGGACCCGCGGCGCTGGAACGTGGCTGGCCCGGCGTCGGGCGAGAGGTATTTCTTCCCGTCGCTCGCGCGCACTGCCACCGGCAACTTCATCCCGGAGCGGGTGCTGAGCGACAACGACTACTGCAAGGAGTGCCACCAGGACACCCACGCCAGCTGGTCGACGAGCGCGCACCGCTTCTCGTCGTTCAACAACCCCGCCTACCTGTTCTCCGTGCGCGAGACGCGCAAGGTCGCGCTCGAGCGCGACAAGGACATGCAGGCCTCGCGCTTCTGCGCCGGCTGCCACGATCCGGTGGTGTTCTTCTCCGGCAGGTTCGACGATCCCAAGTTCGACGACGTCAACGATCCCGCGGGCCAGGCGGGCATCACCTGCACGTCGTGCCACGCCATCACCAACGTCAACTCGCCGCGCGGCAACAGCGACTTCACGATCGAGGAGCCCGTCCACTATCCCTTCACTTACAGCGAGAACGCCGCGCTGCGCTGGGTGAGCCGGCAGCTGGTGAAGGCCAAGCCCGAGTTCCACAAGAAGACCTTCCTGAAGCCGCTGCACAAGACCAAGGAGTTCTGCGGCGTCTGCCACAAGGTCTTCCTGCCCGAGCAGCTCAACAAGTACAAGTGGCTGCGAGGCCAGAACCACTACGACTCGTTCCTGTTGAGCGGCGTCTCCGGCCATTTCGTCGCGAGCTTCTACTACCCGGCGAAGGCGGAGCCGAACTGCAACAACTGCCACATGAAGCTCGCGCCTTCCACGCAGTTCGCGGCGCAGGACTTCGACGGCAGCGGCGTGCTCAAGGCGCACGGCCACCAGTTCCCGTCGGCCAACACGGCGCTGCCGCACCTGCTGAAGCTGGATCCGAAGGTCAACCAGAAGCACCGCGACTTCAACACCGGCGTGATGCGCGTGGACATCTTCGGCATCAAGGAGGGCGGCGGCATCGACGGCGAGCTGCGGGCGCCCCTGCGTCCCGAGGTGCCGGCGCTGGTTCCGGGGAAGACCTACCTGCTCGAGACGGTGGTGCGCACACTGAAGATGGGGCACCTGTTCACCGAGGGCACGGCGGACTCCAACGAGGCCTGGCTCGACCTCCGTGTCACGACCACCCGGGCCGACGGCAGCGAGCGGGTCCTCGGGCGCACCGGGGGCCTCGGTCCCGACAACCGTGTCGATCCCTGGTCCCACTTCTTCAACAACTACGTGCTCGATCGCGACGGGAACCGCATCGACCGGCGCAACGCCCAGGACATCTTCGTGGCGCTCTACAACCACCAGATCCCGCCGGGGGCCGCGGACGCGCTGCACTATCGGCTCTCCCTGCCGAAGGACGTCACGGCGCCGGTGACGGTCGAGGCACGCCTGCAGTACAGGAAGTTCGACACCACCTACATGAAGCACGTCTACGGCAAGGACTACGTGAACGAGCTGCCGATCCTGACGCTGGCGAGCGACCGCATCAGCTTCCCGGTGACGACTGGCGCCGCCGCCGCGCAGAACGCCGAGCCGCCGGCCCCCGAGTGGCAGCGCTGGAACGACTACGGGATCGGGCTGCTGCGCAAGGGCGGCAAGTCGAAGGGCGAGCTGCGCCAGGCCGAGCACGCCTTCGAGAAGGTCGAGGCGCTGGGCCGGCCCGACGGCCCGCTCAACCTGGCGCGGGTCTACTTCATCGAGGGCACCGTCCAGGATCAGGCGATCGCCGCGCTGAAGCGGGCCGCCAGCTTCGATCCGCCGGCGCCCGCCTGGACCGTCGCCTGGTTCACGGGCCAGGTCGACAAGCAGAACGGCTATCTGGACGAGGCGATCGCGAGCTTCCGCAGCATTCTCGAGGCGGACGACGCCGAGACCCGGCGCCGCGGCTTCGACTTCTCCAAGGACTACGTGCTGATCGCCGAGCTCGGCCAGACGCTGTTCGAGCGGGCCAAGCAGGAGCGCGGCGAGGCCAGGAAGGCCCGGCGCAGCGAGCTGCTGCAGGACGCGCGGGCGCAGTTCGAGCGCGTGCTCGAGCTGGACCCCGAGAACACCAGCGCGCACTTCAACCTCGACCTGCTCTACCGGCAGCTCGGCGACAAGCAGCGGGCCGAGAAGCACGCCGCCCAGTACCAGAAGTACAAAGTCGACGACAACGCGCGCGACCGGGCCGTCACGCGCGCCCGCATGAACGACCCGGCAGCCAACCACGCCGCGGAGGCCATCGTGATCTACGACTTGAACCGGGCCGGGGCCTACGAGGCGACGCCGGGCCCGCGGGCCGCGAGCGCCCACGAGCTGGTGGTGCCGTTGCCCGCGCCGGAGCCGAAGCCGGCGACGGGCGGTGCGAAGTGACGAGCCCCCCGACGCAGCCGCCCCTGGACCCCGAGCAGCCCGGCGAGGAGGACTCCGGCGACGACAGCGTCATCGGCGTCGCCTTCCGACGCTCGGTCCTCGTGATCGCGTCGGTGGCGCTGCTCGGGCTGGCCGGCTACTGGCTGAAGCAGCGGTCCCGAGGCGAAGCGCCGCAGAAGACGATCGGCGTCGCCGCGCCCGAGGCGGTGAGCGCGCCCGCCGGGGCTGCGCCCGAGCTGCCCTTCCAGGAGGTGGCCGCGGAGGCCGGGCTGCGCTTCGTCCACTCGAACGGGGCCTACGGCGACAAGCTGCTGCCCGAGACGATGGGAGGGGGCGTCGCGGCCTTCGACTACGACGGCGACGGCGACGACGACCTGCTGTTCGTCGACTCGGGCCGCTGGCCGCACCATCGCTACGCGCAGCCGCCCTCGGCGCCGCTCGCCCTCTATCGCAACGACACGGCGCCCGGCGGGCCGCTGCGGTTCGCCGACGTCACCCGGGAGGCGGGCCTGGAGGCGCCGTTCCGCGAGCCGCTCTACGGGATGGGCGTCGCGGTGGGCGACTACGACGGCGACGGCGACCGCGACGTGTTCGTGACGGGAGTCGGCAGGAACCGCCTGCTTCGCAACGACGGCCGTCGCTTCACGGACGTCACGGGGACGGCCGGCGTGGCAGGAGCGGCGGAGGAGTGGTCGACGGGAGCGGCCTTCCTCGACGTGGACCGCGACGGCGACCTCGACCTCTTCGTCTGCAACTACGTGCGCTGGTCGAAGGAGATCGACTTCAAGCTCGACTTTCGCCTGACCGGCGTGGGCCGCGCCTTCGGCCCGCCCCAGAACTACGAGGGCAGCGCTCCGTACCTCTACCGCAACGAGGGCAACGGGCGCTTCTCGGACATCTCCGAGAAGGCGGGCGTCCGCGTCGTGAACCCGGCGACCAGCCTGCCGATGGCCAAGTCCCTGGCGGTCGCTCCGGTGGACGCCGACGGCGACGGCTGGATCGACATCCTGGTGGCCAACGACACCGTTCGCAAGTTCTTCTTCCACAACCGCGGCGCGGCCGCCGACGGCGGGCCGCTCTTCGAGGAGGCCGGGGAGCTGTTCGGCCTCGCCTACGACCGCAACGGCAACGCGACCGGCGCCATGGGGGTCGACTCCGCGTACCACCGCAACGACCGGAACCTCGCCTTCGCGATCGGCAACTTCGCGAACGAGATGAGCTCGCTCTACGTGGCCCAGGACGATCCGCAGTTCTTCGTGGACGAATCGATCGGCGAGGGCATCGGCGCGCCCAGCCGCCTGATGCTCAGCTTCGGCCTGCTCTTCTTCGACGCAGACCTCGACGGCCGGCTCGACCTGCTGCAGGCCAACGGCCACATCGAGGAGGAGATCGGCAAGGTCGATCCCAGCCAGGCCTACCGCCAGCCCGGCCAACTGTTCTGGAACACCGGCAGCGGTTTCGAGCTGCTGCCGGACGGGCGGGTCGGCGACCTGACGCGGAAGATCGTCGGCCGCGGGGCCGCATACGCCGACTTCGACGGCGACGGCGACCTCGACCTGGTGCTCACGCAGATCGCAGGCCCGGCGCTGCTGCTTCGCAACGACCAGGCCACCGGCCACCACTGGCTGCGCGTGCGCCTGGCGCAGGACGGGACGAACCAAGATGCCGTCGGCGCATGGGTCGAGCTCGTTGCCGGCAGCCTGACGCAGCGGCGTCAGGTGATGCCCACCCGCAGCTACCTGTCCCAGGTCGAGCCGATCGTCACGTTCGGTCTCGGCGCCGGCGAGCGCGTCGACTCGCTGGGCGTCACCTGGCCGGACGGGGCGAAGCAGAACGTGCCCGTGCCCGGCGTCGATCGCCTGCTGACGGTCTCGCGACAGGCTCCCTGAGCCCGCCGCGAGGCCGCCCGGCGGCTACACCTCGTGGATCAGCTTGGCGATCATCTCGGGCGACGGCGGGTTGGCCGCCAGCTCCGGGTGCGCCATCTTCGCGTGGATGCCGACGTGCTGCATCAGCTCTTCCTTCGTCTCCGCCACCACCTCGAACGGGCACTTCGCGCCGGTTTCCGCGCACGCCATCTTGAGCGCCATCGAGCCTCCTCGGGTTTCGCCCCGCAAGCCAGTCAGCGCGTGGAACGCCGCGAGGCCGCCCGCCGCTTCGGGGCGCGCCGCGCGCGCGCTTCGAAGTACGTCCTGAGCGGGTTCCAGTAGTAGTCGATCCAGCCCTGCCGGTATCCCGCGGCCTGGCTCGCCGGCACCTTCGAGTGCTGCATCCTCAGCTCGGTGCCGCCGCCGGCAACCGGCTTCAGCGTGAGCTCGAGCCGGGACGGCGAAGCGCCTTCGGGCCACTCCGTCGTGGACCAGTCCTGGACGATCCGCTCGCCCCGCACCAGCTCGCGGTGCACGCCGGAAATGTAGCCGTCGCAGGCGCTGAAGCGGCCACCCACGCGCCTGCTGCCGCTCGCGGGCGAGCCTGTGAACTCCGCGTGAAGCCGCGGACTGACGAGGACCTCGTACACGCGGAGCGGCGGGGCGGCGATGAGGACGCGTTGTTCGATCGTCGTGACACGCATGGTCATGCCGGCTGCGTTGGGATCGAGGGGAGACTAAGAGCGCCCGCGGGCGCTGTCAACACGAAACCAGCTGTCGGCCGCGTGCCCCGGGGCGCCGTCCCCACCCGCGCACAGGTCGCGCCTCAGTGGCTGGCTGGCGCTCCTGCTTCTGCCCGAAGCACCATCTCGGCGGCCACCGGGAAGACCAGGACCGACAATGGCGCGGTGGCCATCAGAGCGGCCGCCGTGGCCTCGTCGAGGATCCGAAGCTCGCTGCCGATCTGGACCGCCGCCACGATGAAGCCCAGGTTCGTCGCCTGCAGCAGGCCCGCGGCCACCGCGCGGCGGCTGCCGATCAGCGGGCGGTAGATCCAGGCCGGGATCCCGCGCACGATCAGCAGCGCCACCAGATAGACGGGAACCTGCGCGATCGCCGCCGGGCTCGCGAGCAGCGCCTGCAGGTTGAACTTCAGGCCGCTGGCCACGAAGAAGACCGGCACGAAGACCCCGAAGCCGATCGCCTCGAGCTTCATCCTGAAGTCCGGGTGCGTCGCCGCCCAGTCCTTGTCGACGAGCGTGAGCATCGCGCCGGCCATGAAGGCCGCCAGGATCGTCTCGAGGCCGAACCTCTCGGCGAAGGCCGTCAGCGCCACCAGCAGCAGGATCGCTCCGCGCACCCGGATCTGGGCGGTGGTGTGCTGAAGGCGCAGCAGCACCGCCGAGAGCCGTGTCGAGCGGCCCGCCCGCGTGGCGCAGACGACGACGGCGATCGCCAGCGCCGCGAAGCCGGCCAGCAGCAGCAGCTGCGCCAGTGGATTGGTCGCCTCCCTCGAGAAGAACAGCGACAGCAGGATCACCGTGCCGAAATCGGCGATCGACGAGCCGGCCACCACCAGCTGGCCGAACTCGCCGCTCATGTGGCCCGAGTCCTTGAGGATCGGAATCACGAACCCGAGCGCCGTGGCCGCCAGCACGATCGCCAGGAACAGCGGCGCCTCGACGAGTCCGACGGCCTGCAGGCCGAAGGCCACGACGACGGACAGCGACAGCGAGAGCAGGAAGCCGAGAGAGGCCAGCCGCAGAAGCCGCCCCTTGATGTGCTCGAGCTCGATCTCGAGCCCGCCCAGGAACAGCAGGGCGGCCAGGCCCATCAGCGACAGGATCTGGATCGGGGCGTCGACCTCCACCAGGCCCAGCACCGAGGGTCCCAGCACCACGCCCGCCAGGATCTCGAGCACCACGGACGGCACGCGGAGGCGAGGCGCCAGCCCCAGCAGCAGTGGCGTGAAGAACGCCACTGCCGCGACGATCGCGAGCCCTTGGAACGAGACGCTGTGCGGAATCGCGCCCTCCTCCGAAAGTCCAGGGGGATGACGCGGAGTGTACGGCCAAAGGCCCGCGAAGCGGCTACGGTCAGCGCGTAGGACGCCCCGAAAGCCGGCTACTGGAGCGGGGGCGGAGGGCCCGGGGGCGGTGTGGGGCAGCCGCCCCCGGGAGGCTCGTCAGAAGGAGAGGCGCGCGCCGAGCTGGATCCGCCGCATGTCGCGGGCGCTGCGGATCTTGCCGAAGGTCGCGGGCGCGTTCCGGTTCGTGCCGGGGTTCGACAGGTTGACGACGTTGAACACGTTCGTCGCCTCCGCCCGCAACTGCAGCAGCAGCCTGCCGGTGAGCGGGATGTCCCGGAACAGGCCCAGGTCGACGTTGCGCAGCCCCGGGCCCTCGACGATGTTGCGGCCGGCGCTGCCGTCGGTCCCCAGCGCGGGGAGCGCGAAGGCCGCGGTGTTGAACCACTGCTCGATCGCCTCGTCGCGGGGTCGGCCGCTGTCGAGCACGGGATCGCCGACGAGGTCGGCGCGGTCCGTGCTGAGCCCGTCCAGGTTGCGATCCTGGCCGGCGGTGATCGTGAGCGGCTGGCCGCTCTGGAGCGTCACGATGCCCGACAGCGTCCAATCGTTCAGCAGCGCCTTGGCGAGCGGGCTGCCGTCCTCGACGTAGTCGATCCGCCAGACGCCGGACACCACGAAGACGTGCGTGCGGTCGTTCGAGGTGCGCCCCCGCTCGAGGTCGAGGCGGCTGGTGTTCTGGAACGCGGGCAGGCCGCCGCCCTGGTACTCGGTGTCCTCGAGGGCCTTGCTGAACGTGTAGTAGGCCTTGGCCGAGAAGTGGGCGCCGCGCTTCTCGGCGGCGAGCTGCAGGCCATGGTAGTCGCTGCTGAACGCCGACTCGAGCACGCGGGCCGCGCCGATCACGCCCGGCTGGTACGGCCGGCGCGCGTTGACGTTGCCGGTGGTCGCGCCGGGCCCGTAGACGGGGTAGTTGCGGTCGACGCTCGCCGGCAGCTTGCGGCCGAGCGCGCCCACGTACGACGCGCTCAGGCTGTAGTCGCGGAAGACCTCCTTCTGGATCGTGAGGTTCATCTGATAGGTGTACGGCCAGACGAAGTCGAGCGCGGGGCCGAAGACCTGCGCCGGGAAGCGGAACGAGGGGTTCGCCGGGTCGTAGATGAACGGGAACGGACTGCCGCCCGGCAGGTTGCCGTAGGGATCAGAGAGCGTCTTCACGGTCGGGAAGGACTGGCGGATCGCGAAGGGCTGGTTGTCCGCGGTGGTGTTCCACTCGTTGCCCGTGGTGCTGCCGTAGAAGACGCCGAAGCCCGCGCGGATCGCCAGTCGGCCGTCGCCCTTGGGATCCCAGGCGACGCCGATGCGCGGCGCGACGTTGTTGGAGTCGGTGCTGACGATGCCGCGGCCGATGCCCGGGTCGCCGGGGAAGAGCAGGCCCTCGGGAGCGGTCGGCGCCACCTGGGACTGCTCGCCCGGGACGTAGGCGAGCTTGCGGTCCTCCGGGTCCGTGAAGGGGAACTGAAGGTCGTAGCGCAGGCCGAGGTTCAGGGTCACCCGCGGGCTGAGGCGCCAGTCGTCTTGCGCGAACAGGCTCAGGTACCAGCCGTTGTCGGTCTTCCGCACCGGCGCGTCCTGCGTCATCGTGCTCGGCAGGCCGAGCAGGAAGTCGGCGTAGGCGTTGCCCGTCTTGCTCCCGTTGAAGGCGAACACGCCGTAGTTGTCGAGCAGGGTGTCGTGGACGATGGCCTCGTAGGAGACCTCGCCGCCGAGCTTGAAGGAGTGGTTGCCGCGGGCGACGCTCAGCGTGTCCTTCACGCCGAAGTAGTCGCTGCCGGCGTCGGGTCCGGCGATCGAGACCTGGCCGGTGAAGTAGCCGGACACGGTGAGCCGCGGCAGCGTGGGGACGCCCTGGAGCGTGAACCTCGAGTTCAGGTCGCCGAGCGACGTGGTCGGGTTGTTGACGCGGCCGCCGAACTGCCGCATGTAGGTCGCGCGGAACTGGTTGATCTTCGTGGAGCTGAGCGTCCAGGTGTGGGACAGGTTGAGGTTGTGCTGGGTCCACTCGAAGTCGCGGTCCACCCACGGGATGTTGCCGGTGAGCGACATCGGCTGCGTGTCGGTGCCCTTCTGGTAGAAGTAGCTGAGCGCGGCGATCTGCGTGGGCGAGATGTTGTGGTCCAGCTTGAAGGTCGCCTCGTCGCTCTCCAGCGGGTCGGCCGCGCTGACCTCGAAGAAGCTGTTGGGCAGGTTCGAGAGCGGCACGAACTGGTTCTGGATCGTCAGCGCCGCGGGGTCGAAGCGCGCCGAGGGGATGATGCCGCCCGGGAACGGCTGGCCCGTCAGCGGGTCCCTCGGCTTCTGGGCGGACTGCGAGAAGTCGCCGGTCCGCTCGAGCGCCGTCGGCACGCGCGCGCTGTTCCGGTAGTAGGTCTCCTCCTGGCGCAGGCCCGAGTAGCTGGCGAAGAAGAACGTCTTGTCCTTCTGGATCGGCCCGCCAAAGGCGGCCCCGAACTGGTTGCGGTCGAGCGGGTCCTTCGTGCTGGCGACCCCCGGGGGAGCCCAGCGGGCCGAGTTCAGCTTCTCGTTGCGGAAGAACTCGAAGGCGGCCCCGTGAAACTCGTTGGTCCCGGACTTGGTGACGATGTCCACGATGCCCGCCTGGTAGCGGCCGTACTCGGCGGCGTAGTTGTTGGTGATCACGCGGAACTCCTGGACCGCTTCCGGGTTCGGGGCCGGGTTCCCGGTGCCGCGCAGGCCCGCTGTGTTGTTGCCGCCGTCGAGCTGAAAGCTGACGCTGCCGATCTGGGCGCGGGTCGAGCCGTTGATGGTGGTGAGCTGCTCGGGCCCGCCGAGGGAGTTCGAGTTGTCGTTGCTGCTGACGCCGCCCGTGAGGCTCAGCATCGAGTAGAGGTCCCGGTTCACCAGCGGCAGGTTCAACACCTCGTTCTGTCCCACCGTCCGTGACAGGGCCGAGGAGCTCGTCTCGACGAGGGGCGCGTCGGCCACGATCGAGACGACCTCGCTGATGGCGCCCACCTCGATCGTCGGGTCCACTCGCGCGTTGCGGCCCACCTCGATCAGGATGCCGGCCCGGGAGTAGTTCTTGAACCCGGGCATCGCGACCGTCAGCGTGTACTGCCCGACGGGAAGCAGGCGGAGGGCGTACTGGCCGCCGTCGTCGCTGGTCGCGCTGCGCGAGAACTGGGTGCCGGTATGGGTGGCGGTCACCGTGGCCCCGGGCACGGCCGAGCCCTGGGCGTCCTTGACCACGCCCAGGATGGTCCCGGTCGGGGTCTGCGCCGCTGCGGGGAGGCCGAGCAGCAGGGCCGCCGTCAAGAGAGAGGCGGCGAGGCTCCACGCCATCGGCCGCGATTGGGAACTCGCCGGTTCCCGGGTCTGCAGTGCCTTCATTCGCGCCTCCTGAGTGCGATCGGATGCCGGGCCCACGCGCGGGGCATTTGTCTCTACGCGGGACAATAGGCGTCGGATCGGGGGCGTGTCAAGCAAAACTCACGGACCCCTGCCAAAAAAGTCATGAGGCGCAGGACCGCTCTGATCGAGCAGGTGGGCCACTCCTCGCAGGTGGCGGCCGAAAAAAGGGGGTTGCTTCCGGAGCCGCTGCCTGCGTATATTGACCGCGAGCGAGACAAATGCGACACGTCCACCCCCACAACCTGCGCGTGGCCACCCGCGGCACCACCCGGGAGATCAACCGGCGAATCGCGTTCAACCTGATCCGCACCAAGCAGCCCATCTCGCGCGCCGACCTGGCGCGGCTGATGGGGATCCGGCGCGGCGCCGCCAGCCTGCTCGTCAACGAGCTGATCCAGGACGGCGTCGTGTTCGAGGGCGCCACTGGCGAGGCCAGGCGCGGCCGCAAGCCCACCTTCCTCTACGTCGATTCGCGCAAGCGCTGCGTGGTGGCCGTGGACATCCGGCCCACCCGCACCTTCGTGATGGTGACCGACCTGGTGGGTCAGCAGCTCGCCGGCGTCACCAGTTTCCCGACGCAGCGCGAGCCGAGGAGGTTCGTGGCGGACCTCGCCAAACGGGTCAAGGCGATCCTGCTCGAGCACAAGGACCTCGGCCGCTGCCAGGGAGTGGGTGTCGTGGTTCCCGGCATGGTCGAGTCGGGAGCGGGCCGGGTCCTGCTGGCCCCGAACCTCGGCTGGCGGGACGTCGAGCTGCGCGACCCGCTCGCCGCGGCGCTCGGCCTGAAGGTGCAGATCGAGAACTCGGGCAAGGCCTGCGCGCTGGCGCAGCTGTGGGCGACCCGCGACGCGAGCGCGCCCAGCAACTTCGTGTACATCAACGTGTCCGACGGCCTCGGCGTGGGCATCGTGCTGGCTGGCGAGCTGGTCCGCGGCCAGCACAACATCGCCGGCGAGTTCGGGCACGTGCCGCTGAACGTCGACGGTCCCCGCTGCGGCTGCGGCGCCACGGGTTGCTGGGAGGCGTACGTCTCGAACCTGGCGACGCTCTCGCGCTACTTCGGTCGCGATCTGCGCGAGCGGCCCGTGCCCTCCGACGTCGCCGCGCTCACGGTCGGCGACCTGATCGCCCGCGCTCGCGGCGGCGACGGCAAGGCGCTCGCGGCCCTGCTCTCGACCGGCCGCTACCTCGGGCTCGGCCTGGGCTCGGTGGTGAACGCGATCGACCCGTCCCTCGTCTACATCGGCGGCGAGATCACGGCGGCCTGGGATCTGATCGAGGCCACCGTGCGCTCGGGCCTCGCCGAACGGGCGTTGACGCCGCCGGCCGGGGCGATGCCGATCACGATCGTTCCCCCGGAGCAGTACCCCCGGCTGCGCGGGGCCGCCGCCCTGGTCGCCGCACCCTCGTTCTCGGAGAGCGTCGTCGCGTGAGGCCGCATCGCTCGCGGCGTGCGATCGGGCCGCTGCTCGCCTCTGGGGCGGCGCTCGGCCTGATCCTCTCGGTGGCATCCTCCGGAGCGCAGCCTCCGGCCGGCGGCGGGGGGGGCAGCGTCCGCGTGGCGGCGCTGAAGGGCGAGATCGACGCCTTCTTCGACCGCGAGATCGGCTCTCACCTGGCTCAGGTTCCGCCCGAGGGGCCGCTGCCGGACCGCGTTCACGGGGCCCTCACCACCGGCCAGTTCTCCTGGGCGACGTTCGTGCGCGCTCTCGCGGCCTACGCCGAGACGCGCCAGACGCGCATGGTGGCGGGCCGCGACGTGGTGCCGCTGATCGCCCGTGTCGGCGTCAGCGAGTCGAGAAGCGGCAGCAAGGCCTTCGCGCAGCTCTACGCGGCGCTCGCCCTGCGACACTTCGGCGCCGATCTCTCGCGCAACGCGATCTGGCAGTCCCTTTCGGATGCGGACCGCGCGGCGTGGAGGTCGCTGCTCGATCCGGCGCGCTTCTACGACCCGAAGACGCGCCGCGTGATCGACCTGCCGGAGAACTACCTGGGCGTCGCATCTCGTGTCGCGACGCTCGCGAGTCAGATGGGCGTCCTCGAGGACCGCGCCTTCGTCGACGCGCTGCTCGATCGCGCGGCCGAGCCGTTCACGAGGGGCGCGCTCTACGCCGACGACGCGGGCGGCAGCGGGCGCTACGACCGCTACTCGAACGAGTACGCCCGCTACGTGTACGAGGCCGCGGAGACGGCCGGACGCCCCGACCTGCTCGCCGCGCTCGGTCCCTCGCTCCGCGCCCAGATGCGGTTGTGGTGGGACCTCGTCGCGCCCGACGGCTACGGGTATCCGTGGGGCCGCAGCCTCGGCGTCGTGAGCTACCTCGACACGCTGGAGATCGTCGCCTTCCTGGCGAAGCACGCGGCCTTCCGGCCCGCGCCGCTGGCGGATCTCGCGAGCGAGTACCGCCTCGCCTGGCTCTGGCTGCGCGCCGACTATCGGCCCGACACGCACCTGCTCTCGGTGTTCGCTCCCGGGCGCGGGAACTACTCCTACATCTCGCGCGAGCGCGAGTGGCAGCAGACCGCGGGCTTCTTCGGCAAGGCCCTGATGGCGCAGGACACCCTGATGAGGGTCCTCGCCGCGGAGAGTGTCGGCGAGATCCCCGAGGCGCCGCGCCTGCCGCCCGTGGCGCGCTTCGAGTTCTTCCGGCGCGGCGAGCGCCCCGCGGGCGTGTGGCTCGTGCGCCAGGGCGCCCTGCGCTTCGCGCTGCCGATCACCAGCGGTCCGAGGCCGGGCGTCGCGGACTACCTGCCCTCGCCCCACGGCCTTCCCGGCTTCGCGGCGCCCGTCGAGCAGGTGATGCCCGCCGGGGCGTCCTTCTACGAGATGCCGGACGGGCAGGTCCTGGTCGCCACGGACGGCGCCGACGAGATCGCGGCCGCCCCCGACGGACGCTCGTTGCGCGCGACCTGGCGCCGCTTGGCGCTCGCGGGCGGCAAGACGGGGGCCTGGATCGAGCCCGGGTTCGAGGTCGCAGTGAGCTGGCGCATCGAAGGGTCGACCCTCACCCGCAGCGAGACGCTCAGCGCGAGCCGCGAGGTCACGATCCGGCGCCTGTGGTGGAGCCTGCCCTCGACCGCGACGGAGCGGCAGTCCGCGCCGGAGATCCCAACCGCCCTTCGCCTCCTCGGGCGCGACGGCACCCTCGAACTGCGCAGCGGCGGCGACCTTCCGCTCTCGCTGTCGATCCAGCGGCTCGGCGACGAGCCTCTCGGCCGCGGCGCCCGCGGCAGTGTCCCGATCCACGTCGCCCTGGAGGCGGCGGACGTCCAGCTTCGGCCCGGTGCGCCTCGTAGCTGGGAGGTCGCCTTCACCGTCTCACCACTCATGCAGAGGAACAGCCGATGAGTATCGCCGCCGCCGACGCTTCCCTCGATCCCGCACGCTGCGTGGTCCGCGACACCGCAGCCCGCAAGGGGCGCACGCGCTCGGTCAGCCCGGGCGCGACCTCCGCGAAGCACCTCCACTACGGCCGCATCATCCTCGGCGCGGGCGACGCGCCGCTCGCGTTCTCGACTGGCGAGCACGAGACGGGGCTGGTCGGCCTCGGCGGCACGGCGAGGGTCGGCGTCGACGGCAAGGTCTTCGAGCTGGGGCGCTACGACGCGCTGTACCTGCCGCGCGACAGCGCGGTCGAGGTCCGGCCCGGCTCCGGGGGCTGCGACCTCGCCGAGCTCTCGGCGCCGGTCGCCGGCCGACATCCGGTTCAGTTCGTCTCGTACGCCGACGTCCAGCAGGATCCGGGGCTCCACTTCAAGGCGGGCGGGCCCGCCGCCGAGAGGACGCTGAACGTCCTGCTCGGCAAGAACGTCGAGGCCGGCCGCATCATGGCGGGCGTGACATTCTCGGCCCCGGGCAACTGGACCTCGTGGCCCCCGCACGAGCACGCGGCGCTGGCCGAGGAGGCGTACCTCTACATCGAGATGCCGGCGCCGGGCTTCGGGCTCCAGCTCGTCTACACGGACCAGGCGAGCCCGGAGCTCGCGGTGGTGGTGCGCGAGGGCGACGTGGTGCTGATGCCCAGGGGCTACCACCCGAACGTGGCGGCGCCCGGCGGGCCGATCAACTTCCTCTGGATGATGGCCGCGAATCGCGAGACCGACGACCGGCTGTTCGGCGTCGTGAACGTGCATCCGGACTTCCGGCAGGGCGGCTCGGGCCTCGAAGCCGGCCGGGCCGCGAAGTAGCGATGGCGGCACGGGCGCCGGCCGGGCACCGGACCTGGAACTGGTCCACGATCCCGAAGCAGACCATCGCGGACGGCGTCGCGCGCCAGATGATCCACGGCGACGCGCTGATGATCTGCCGGCTCAGCTTCGCGCCCGGCAGCGTCACGCTCGCTCACGACCACGTCCACGAGCAGATGACGATCGTCGAGAAGGGCCGGGTCCGCTTCGTGGTGGGCGCGGAGGAGAAGGTCTTCGGACCGGGCGACGTGCTGCTGTTCCCGAGCGGCTTCTGGCACGGCGCCACCATCCTCGACGAGGAGGTGGTCCTGATCGACATCTTCTCGCCGATTCGGGAGGACTTCCTGCCATGACATCGCTCCAGGGCGTGGCGCTCGTGACGGGCGCAGGCGCCGGCCTCGGCCGCGCCTGCGCGCTGACGCTGGGCAGGCGCGGCGCCCGCGTGGCCGTGCACTACATGAAGAGCCGTGCCGGCGCCGAGGCCGTCGCGGCCGAGCTGAAGGCGGCCGGCGCGGACGCCGCCGCCTTCCAGGCCGACCTCACGCAGGCGGCCGAGGTGCAGGCGCTGGCGGCTGCCGTGACGGCGCGCTTCGGCTCGATCGACATCCTGGTCAACAACGCCGGGGACCTGATCGCGCGGCAACCGCTGCTCGAGATGAGCGAGGAGCACTTCCGCGCGGTGATGGACGTGAACCTGACGACCGCCTTCCTGGTCTGCCGCGCCGTCTGCCCGGGCATGGCCGCCCGCAAGCGCGGCGTCGTCGTCAACATGTCCTCGCTCGCCGCCTGGAACGGCGGCGGCCCGGGCGCGGGCGCCTATGCGACGGCCAAGGGGGCGGTCGTCTCGCTGACGAAGGCCCTCGCGAAGGAGCTGGCGCCGCACGGGATCCGCGTCAACTGCGTGGCGCCCGGCCTGATCGGCGAGACCGCCTTCCACGGGCGCTTCACGGTGCCCGCCGCCTTCGAATCCGCCACCAAGGGCGTGCTGCTCGGGCGCGCGGGCACGCCCGACGAGGTCGCGGCCGTTGTGGCCTTCCTCGCCTCGGCGGACAGCTCGTTCCTGACCGGGGAGACGATCGAGATCAACGGCGGGATGAACATGCGATGAGGCTCGGCGGCCTGCGCTGGCTGATGATCGGGCTCGTCTTCCTCGCCACCGTCATCAACTACGTCGATCGCCAGACGGTCGCGGTCCTGAAGACCGCGATCAGCCAGGATCTCGGCCTCAGCAACTCCGACTACGCCGCCATCCAGAACAGCTTCCTGGTCTTCTACGGGATCAGCCAGCTGGTGTCGGGCCGACTGTACGACGTGATCGGCACGCGGCTGGGCTTCGTGTTCTCGATCGTCGTCTGGTCGCTGGCGGCGCTCGCCCACGCCACGGCGCGCAGCGCGGCCTCCTTCGGCATCTTCCGTGCGGCGCTCGGCTTCGGCGAGGCGGGCAACTGGCCCGGCGCGGCGAAGGCCGTGGGGGAGTGGTTCCCGGTGCGCGAGCGCGCGCTCGGGATGGGGATCTTCAACACGGGCGCGGCCGTCGGCGGCGCGCTGTCGCCGCCGATCATCGCCTGGCTGGCGCTCAACTGGGGCTGGCGCATGACGTTCGTGCTCACGGGTGCGCTCGGGTTCCTCTGGCTGGGTCTGTGGCTCCTGCTCTACCGCACGCCGGCGGAGCATCCGTGGATCACCGAAGAGGAGCGCTCGCTGATCCTGGACGGCGCGCCGGCGAAGCCCGCGGCGGCGCCGCGGCCGAGCCTGAGGCTGCTGCTGCGCCATCGCCAGACCTGGTCCGTGGTGATGGGGCGCTTCATCACCGATCCGATCTGGTGGCTCTACATCTTCTGGCTGCCCTCGTACCTGCAGGAGGCGCGCGGCTTCAGCCTGCAGCAGGTGGGCCTCTCCGCCTGGCTGCCGTTCCTGGCCGGGGGCATCGGCGCGCTGGGAGGCGGCTATGCATCGGGCGCCCTCATCTCGCGCGGCTGGAGCGTCGATCGCGCACGCAAGCTGGTGATGGCCATCGGCGCGCTGCTGACCTCCGCCGGCATCCTCGCGATGCGCGCGAGCGATCCTTACGTGGCGCTCGCGTGGATGGCGGTGGTGCTCTTCGGGTTCCAGGTCTGGGTGAACAACCTGCAGACGCTGCCCAGCGACTTCTTCCCGAGCAACGCGGTCGGCTCGGTCTTCGGCATGGGCGGCCTCGCGGCCGCCGTCGCGAGCGTCCTCTACAACTGGGGGACCGGGCGGGTGGTGGACGCCTTCGGCTACACGCCCGTCTTCCTGGTGGCGGGCGTGCTGGGGCCGCTCGGTCTCGTCGTCACGCTGGCGCTCGCGGGTCGCATCGGACGTGTCACGCTCGAAACGGAGGAAGCGACCTCATGAGCCACCAGGGCTGCGCCGCCGTCCTCGCGCTGGGGCTGCTGCTGGCCCCAGCCGCCGACGCCCAGGAGGCGCTGCCGACGTTCGAGGAGCTGCTCGCCCATCGGGTCGCGCTGAAGCCGGAGCTGGTCGGCGTCCATCCGCGGGTCTTCGTCACCAAGGCCGGCCTCGAGGCGCTGCGGGCGCGGGCGCGCACGACCCATCGCGCCCTGTGGGCGGAAGTGCTGGCGAACCTGGCGGCCACGAAGGGCGCTCCGCCACCGCCCCCGGGGCCGCAGGCGCGACGCTCCCAGAACAACGTCGCTTTCGCGATCGCCGAGGCCAGCCTCGCCTACGCGGTCGAGCAGAAGCCAGAGTATCTCGCGGCCGCCAGGGCCTGGACGCTCGCGGCGATCGACTACGAACCTTGGGGCTACACCTACAACAAGCCGAACACCGACCTCGCGGCCGGTCACCTGCTGTACGCGATCGGCTGGGCGTACGACCTGCTCTACGACGAGCTGAGCGCGCCCGAGCGCGCGCGCATCCGGGCCTCGCTCGAGCGCCACGCCGCTCTCGTCCACGACGCGTTCGCGCCGCAGCCGGGCCGCAAGCTGCGCTTCACGCAGAACCACGACTTCATCCCCACGGCGGGGCTCGGGGTGGCGGCGCTCGCGCTGATGGGCGAGTCGCGCGACGCCCCGCGCTGGGCGGCGCTCGCTCGCGCCCACCAGCATCGCGCCGGCCAGCTGCTGAGCCCGGACGGCTACTACTACGAGGGCTTCGAGTACTGGATCTTCTCGACTCCGTGGCTCGTTCACTTCCTCGACGCCTGGGAGCACGCGACCGGCGAGAGCCTGTGGGGCCGCGAGGTCTTCCGCAACTGGAAGACGCTGCTCGCGCACGCGCTGCTGCCGGACGGCCAGAACGTCTTCGACTTCGGCGACATCTGGGAGGGACCTCTCACCCGCGCGAAGGCCGGCGGCGACTACGCGCGCGCGTATCCGGGCGGAACCCTGCAGAGCAACTACAACGTGATGTACCGGGTCGCGGCCCGGCTCCAGGATCCCGAGGCCCAGGCGATCGCCGAGCGCTACGCCGGCTTCGGCCACACGAACCTCGAGGAATACTGGACGCTGCTCTGGCGCGATCCCGCGCTGAAGGCGGCGCCGATGAGCGCCTTCCCGCTGCAGCACCACTTCGAGGACATGGGCGTCTTCTACGCCCGCACGTCGTGGGAGAGGGACGCGCTCGCGTTCGCGTTCAAGGCGGGTCCGCCGGAAGGCCATCGCGTCGCGAGACTGCTGCCGAAGCTGCCCGAGTGGTCGCTCGACAGCGGCCACGCCCATCCCGACGCGGGCAGCTTCATCCTGTGGGCGCACGGCCGCTACCTGACCGGCGACACGGGTTACGCCGGGCTGCCGGCCGCGCGCAACCACAACACGGTGACCTTCGCTGGGATCGGTCAGGGCGTCGAAGGGGAGCACGACGTCTGGCGTGGCGCGCCCTACGCGACGTTCGACGGCATCCGCATCCGAGGCATCGAGCGGGACGGAGCGGGCGTCGTGATCGAGGCCGAGCTCGCCGCGGCCTACCCGAAGGTCGAAGGGCTGGCGGCGTTCACCCGCAGCTTCTCGTTCGACGGCCGCGACGCCTTCACGGTGGCCGACGCCTTCGAGCTGAAGCGCCCCGCATCCGTCGAATGGCGCCTGCAGTCGGATGCGCCTTTCGTCGCCGCGGGCACGGACAGCTCCCGCAGCGGCGGCGGGCCGGCGATCCGGGTCGAGATCGAGGAACCGAAGGGCTCGCGAGTCACGCGCGAGGTCGGGCGCATCAAGGCGCCCGGCCAGCCGGGCTCGATCACGGCGGGCCCGGAAGAGGATCGCGGCCACGTCCTCACGCTGTGGCTCCCGGCCCGGAGCGGGTTCTTCCGCGTCCGGGCCGGGATCCGGGTCACGAAGTAGGGACGAAGGGGCGGCGCGTCAGGCCACCGCCACCACCTGCTGCGCCGCGGGCGCCACTGCAGGCTGCGCCACCCGGGTGCGCGCGAGCAGCACGTAGATCGACGGCACCACGAACAGCGTGAACAGCGTGCCGATCACCATGCCGCTGACCAGCATGATTCCGATGCTGTTGCGCGCTCCCGCGCCGGGGCCCTCGGCGAGCACCAGCGGGAAGTGCCCGACGACCGTCGCGGCCGTGGTCATCAGGATCGGCCGCAGGCGCGTGGCCGAGGCCTCCACGATCGCGGCCAGCTTGGGCCTGCCTGTCTCCTGGAGCTGGTTCGCGAACTCCACGATCAGGATGCCGTTCTTGGCGACCAGCCCGACCAGCGTGATCAGCCCCACCTGGCTGTAGATGTTGAGCGTGGTGAAGCCCAGGAACGAGAACAGCAGCGCCCCGGCCAGCGCCAGCGGCACCGAGCCCGCCAGGATGATGAAGGGGTCGCGGAAGCTCTCGAACTGCGCCGCCAGCACCAGGTAGATCAGGATCGCCGACAGCAGGAAGGTGCCGAGGAACTTGCTGCCCTCCGTGCGCAGCTGACGCGACTCGCCCGCGTAGTCGAGGCTGAAGCCCGGCGGCAGCAGGGCACGGGCCTCGTTCTCCAGGCTGCCGAGCGCCTGGTCGAGCGAGACCCCTGGCGGGATCACGCCCTGCACGCGCACCGCGTTCAGCTGCTGGAAGCGTTTCAGCTCGCGAGGCTGCGTCGAGGTCTCGAGCGTGGCGAACGTGGAGAGCGGCACCAGTCGCCCGTTCGGGCCCGTGACGTGGATCTGGGCGAGCTGCTCGGCGGTCAGCCGGTCGCCCCGCTTGATCTGGGGGATCACCTTGTAGCTGCGGCCCTGGATGCTGAAGCGGTTGACGTAGTCGCCGCCCAGCAGCGTCGCGAGGTCGCGCCCGGCCTGCGCCAGGTCGACGCCCTGGGAGCGCAGCTTGTCGCGGTCGAAGACCACCTCGGCCTGCGGCTGGTCGAACTTGAGGTCGGCGTCCGCGAACATGAACAACCCGCTCGCGAAGGCCTTGGCGACCAGTTGGCCCGCGATCTCGCCGAGGCGCTCGGGCTCGGCGGTCGAGGTGATCACCAGGTCGACGGGGAAGTCCCCCGCGCCGGGCAGGGGCGCCGGCGTCATCGGGATCACGCGCAGGCCCGGGATCTCGGCCAGCTTGACGCTCGACTCGAGCAGCAGCTGCTCGGTGTTCTTGGTCCGCTGGCTCCACGGCTTGGTCACCATGCCGCTGAAGCCGCCAGTAGGGAAGGTGATCTGGAAGATGCTCCCGGTCTCGGGGAAGGAGCGGTAGACGTCGTGGACCTTCTGCGAGAACAGGCGCGTCTGGTCGAGCGTCGAGTTGGCCTGGGCCTGCACGATGCCGAACACGATCCCCTGGTCCTCGACCGGAGCCAGCTCCTTCATCGAGAACATGTAGAGCGGCCCGAGCAGCGCCACCACGATCGCCCACAGCGCCAGCACGGCGGGCCGGTCGAGCAGCGTCCAGGCCAGCATCCGCACGTAGCGGGCGCGCACGGCGGCGAAACGCCGGTTGATCCAGCCGGCGAAGCCTCGCTCGCTGTCGCCCGCGCGCAACAGCGTGGCGCCCATCATCGGCGACAGCGTCAGCGCGACGACGCCGGAGACGATCACGGCGCCCGCCAGCGCGAAGGCGAACTCGCGGAACAGGGCGCCGGTCAGGCCGCCCTGGATGCCCACCGGCGCGTAGACCGCCGCCAGCGTGATCGTCATCGCGACGATGGGGCCGACCAGCTCGCGCGCCGCCTCGATCGCGGCAGCGAGGGGCTGCTTGCCGGCGTGGAGATGGCGCTCCACGTTCTCGACCATCACGATGGCGTCGTCCACCACCAGGCCGACGGCGAGCACGATCGCCAGCAGCGTCAGCAGGTTGATCGTGAAGCCGGCGACGAGCATCAGGAACACGGCGCCGACCAGCGAGATCGGGATCGCCACCACCGGGATCAGCACCGAGCGCAGCGAGCCCAGGAACAGGAAGATCACCGCCACCACGATCAGCAGCGTCTCGCTGAGGGTCTTGATCACCTCGTCGATCGCGTCCTGGATGTAGAGCGTGGAGTCGTAGGGGATGCCGAGCTTCATGCCCGCCGGCAGCTGGGCCTGGATCTCGGGCAGCACCGCGCGCACGCGCTCCATCACCTCGAGCGAGTTGGCGGCCGGCAGCACCCAGACGCCCATGAAGGTGGCCGTCTGGCCGTCGAAGCGCACGTCCTCGTCGTAGTTCTCGGCGCCGAGCACAACGTCGGAGATCTCGCCCAGGCGCACCACCACCCCGTCCTTCTGCTTGACCACCAGCTGGCGGAACTCCTCCGGCGTGCGCAGGTCGGTGTTCGCGATCAGGTTGACCGAGACCATCGAGCCCTTGGTCTTGCCGAGCGCCGAGAGGTAGTTGTTCTGTGCCAGAGCCTCACGCACGTCGGAGGGGGAGATGCCGAGCGCCGCCATCCGTTCGGGCTTGAGCCAGACGCGCATGGCGAAGGTGCGGTCGCCCAGGATGTCGGCGCGCTGCACGCCGCTGATGGCGGAGAGGCGCGGCTGCACGACGCGGACCAGGTAGTCCGTGATCTGGTTCTGGTCCTGGTCCGCGGAGGCGAAGCCGATGTACATCGCGGCGAACTGGTTGTCCGCGGTCTCCAGCTCGATCACCGGGGCCTCCGCCTCGGGCGGCAGGTCGTTGCGCACCTGAGCCACCTTGGCCTGGAGCTGGGTCAGCGCCGCGTTGGTGTCGTAGTTGAGCTCGAGATGGACGGTGATCGTGCTGACGGCCTGCGCCGACGAGGACTCGATGTAGTCGATGCCGTCGGCGCTGGCGATCACGCGCTCGAGCGGCGTCGTGATGAAGCCGCGCACCAGGTCCGCGCTGGCGCCGACGTAGGCGGTCGTGACGCGGACCACCGCGATGTCGCTGCGCGGGTACTGGCGCACCGAGAGCGCGCGGATCGACTGCAGCCCGGCGATCAGGATCACCAGGTTGACGACGACCGCCAGCACCGGCCGCTTGACGAAGATGTCGGTGAGCTTCATCGGCCCCTCAGTTGTCCTCGGGCCGCGGCGCGGGGTCGTTCGCGGGCTGCACGTCGTTGTCGATCTTGACGGCGACGCCGTTGCGCAGCTTGAAGACGCCCGAGCTGACGATCTGCTCGCCGGCCGCGACACCCGCCAGCACGGAAACCTGGTCGCCGCGCGCGGCGCCCAGCTTGACGAACTGCTGGCGCGCGCCGCGGTAGCTCTCGCCGTTCGCTCCCTTCATCTCCTCGACGACGAACACGGAGTCGCCGTACGGCGCGTAGCTGATCGCCGAGGCGGGCAGCGCCACCACCGCCGCGCTGGCAGCGAGCCCCACCTGGGTCTTGACGAACATGCCAGGGCGCAGACGGCCCGCGGGATTGCGGAAGGTCGCCTGCGCCTGCACGTTGCGCGTGGCCTCGTCCACCACCGAGTCGACGGCCGTGATCTGGCCGCTGAAGCTGCCGGCCCCCTCGGCCTCGATTCGCACATCGCTGCCGGCGCGCAGGCGCGCCCCGTCCTGCTGCGGCACCGAGAAGTTCACGTAGATCGGGTCCAGCGACTGCAGCGGGACCACCGGGTCGCCGCCGTTCAGGTACTGGCCGAGGTTCGCCTGGCGGATGCCGAGCAGGCCCGAGAAAGGCGCCCGGATCTGCTTGCGGTCGATGGTGGCCTCGATCTCGCCGACGCGCGCCTCCGCCTGTCGGTGCTCGGCGACCGCGCGGTCGTAGTCGGCGCGGGCGACGACGCCCTGGTCGACGAGGCCCTGCGCGCGGCCCAGGTTGAGGCGGGTCAGCTCGAGCTGCGCCTGGGCGGCGGCCAACTGCGCCTGCTCCTGGCGGGTGTCGAGGCGGGCGAGGATCTCGCCGGCCGCGACCACCCGGCCGGAGTCGAAGCTGAGCTCGGACACGAGGCCCGGCAGGTCGGCGCTGACCGTCACGCCCTGGACGGCCGCCACACTGCCGATCGCCTGCAGCGTCGCCGGCCAGTTCTCCTGGGTCGCCACGACGGTCGTCACGGCCTCGGGAGGCGGCTGGAACGACGCCGCCTGCGCGGCCATGGCCTGGAACTGCCTGACCTTGATGCCCGCGAGTGCGGCGACCACGGCCGCCATCCCCAGCAGCATCAACGCCATCCGGTTCTTACGCATGAGAGGGATCCCCCTTTTGAACAATGAGCTAAACGATACAGCGCTGAACTATGATCCGTAAAAGAACGTCAATGGGCAGGCTTGAGGCCACCCAGAAGCTCGAGCAGACGCTGGCGTTGGCCGTCGTCGAGGCCCTCGAAGAGGCGCCGCTCGGCCTCGTTCAGGGCCGCCGCGCCCGCCGCGTGCCGCGCCCGGCCCTGCTCGGTCAGGGCGGCCCGCACGGTGCGCCGATCGCGCGGGTCGTGGATCCGTACGACGAGCCTCTCAACTTCAAGCCTATCAATCAGTTGAGTGATGTTCGAGCGCACGCACGCCATGCGGTCCGCCAGCGTCCCCAGGGATACCGGTTCCCCCGCGTCGACCAGCTTGGCGAGGACCCCGAGCTTGGCGAGCGACAGCCCCAGTGGTTCCAAGGATGCCTCGAGCTGCGACTGGACCGCGTGCATCGCCCGAATCAACCCGAGAAGCTGCTGGTTGTCCTGAGCTTGGTTCACGCCTGAAAGATACAGTCCAGAAGGACCGGCCGTCAACCCGGTTGTGGCTCATCAGAACATCTCGCGGATCTCGAGCTCGCCTTCGTACGAGTCGCCGAGCACGTCGGCGTGGACCTGCATGAAGCGCTTCCCGAGCCGGATCGCCTCCTCCCGCGAGCTCGCCTGCAAGATGGCGAACCCGCCGATCACCTCCTTGGTCTCGGCGAAGGGCCCGTCGAGCACGCGCAGCTTTCCGCCCGAGACCTTGACGAGCGCCCCTTTCGACGTCGGCTGCAGGCCCTCGTTCGCGAGCAAGACCCCCGCGCTGGTGGCCTCCTGGCTCAGCTTGCCGATCGCGGCGATCAGCTCCGGGCGCGGCGGCAGCCCCGCCTCGGCCTCCGCGCACGCCTTGACCATCATCATGAATCGCATCTCACTCCCGCACCTCGCCCCTCATCCTCACGACGAATCAGACCCCGCCGGATCGACACGGCGCTAGATCCAGTTTCCTGCGATCGGATGGATCCACTCGCGGCCGAAGTGGCCTGACGCGTGGCGACGGAAGTGGCGCTTGGGCCGCGCCGCCGCAACCGCGAACATCGCCGCACACGCGGGGCAGTGTTTTCGAAGGGGAACAGGCTTGGGACGAATGAGAGCATGGATCCACACGCTGTCGGTGCTGCTGGTCGCGGGCACGCTGCATGCCCAGACCACGCCGACCGGCAGCCTCAGCGGCCGTGTCGTCGACGACCAGAACCTGGCATTGCCGGGCGTCGCGGTGAGCGCCACCTCCACTGGGCTGCAGGGCGCCCGCGGCACGGTGACGTCGTCGAACGGGGACTTCATCCTGCCGTTCCTGCCGCCGGGTGAGTACGAGCTGAGGTTCGAGCTCGGGGGCTTCGCCACGCTCGAGCGGACGGAGGTGGTGCGCACGGGCGAGACCACGCATGTCAGCGCCCGGCTCCGCATCCAGTCGCTGGCCGAGAGCGTGACCGTGCAGGCGACGCCGAGCTCCGATTTCGGCACGGGCGCCCAGGTCTCGACCCGCTACCAGAGCGACTTCGTCGAGAGGCTGCCGCTCGACCGCAGCGTCGTGGGCGCCGCGCAGCTGGCGCCGGGCGTGCAGGCGTCCGGACCGGGCGGCAACGTGATGGTCAACGGAGCGATGTCGTTCGAGAGCCTGTACGTGGTGGACGGCGTCGTGGTGAACGAGAACCTGCGCGGCCAGGCGATGACGCTGTTCGTCGAGGACGCGCTGCAGGAGACCACGATCAAGACCGGCTCGGTGTCGGCCGAGTACGGCCGCTTCCAGGGCGGTGTCGTGGAGGCGCTCACCAAGTCGGGCGGCAACGAGCTGCACGGCTCCTACCGGCTGACCGTCGACAACGACGACTGGACGGCGCTGACGCCCTACAAGAACGACAGCCGCACCGACAAGCTGCTGCCGACGCACGAGGCGACGCTCGGCGGCCCCTTCGTCAAGGACAAGCTGTGGTTCTTCGGGGCGGCGCGCCTGGCCAGGCGCGAGACCAGCAACGCGACCTCCATCACGGCGGTCTCGTTCCCGGTGGTGCGCGACCAGAAGCGCTACGAGGGCAAGCTGAGCTTGGCGCTCGACCCTCGCCACACCCTGAAGGGTGCCTACACCAGGATCGAGGACAGCGAGGAGGGCAACTTCTTCCCGCCGATCATGGACACGGCCAGCCTGGTGAACCGCGAGACGCCGCAGGACCTGCTGTCGGCCAACTACACCGGGATCCTCAGCCCTCAGTTCTTCGTCGAGGGTCAGTACTCCCGGCGCCGCTTCAGCTTCGTCGGCTCGGGCTCTCGCTTCACCGATCCGGTCAAGGGCACGCTGATGCTCGACCAGTCGCGCGGCAACGCGCGCTTCTGGTCGCCCACCTTCTGCGGGGTGTGTGACGACGAGGAGCGCGACAACCAGAACCTGATCGCCAAGGGGAGCTACTTCGTCTCGACCCGGAGCCTGGGCTCGCACCACCTGGTGGCGGGCGTCGACGTCTTCGACGACAAGCGCTTCTCGAACAACCACCAGTCGGGCAGCGACTATCGCGTCTTCGCGACCTCGGCCATCGTCCAGGGCCAGGACATCTTCCCGGTGTTCGACTCCCGCACGATCATCCAGTGGAACCCGATCCCGGTCAGCAGCAAGGGCAACCGCTTCCGCACCGTCTCCGCCTTCTTCAACGACGTCTGGACGCTCGACCGCCGCTTCACTTTCAACCTGGGCGTGCGCTACGACAAGAACGACGGCATCGACCAGAGCGGCGCCACCGTCGTGAAGGACGCGGCTTTCAGCCCGCGCCTCTCCGCCAGCTTCGACCCGAGGGGAGACGGCAACTTCACGGTCAACGCCGCCTTCGGCCGCTACGTCGCGGGCATCAGCAACGCCGCCGGCGGCAGCGCCTCCTCCGCGGGCAACCCGGCCAGCTACCAGTACGACTACCTCGGGCCGCAGGTGAACGCCGGGAACCCGGCGAGCCCGCTGCGCACGGACCAGGCGCTCGAGGTGCTGTGGGCCTGGTTCGACGCGAACGGCGGCACCGACCGCGCCACGCGCGGCGCGCCGGTCGTCCCGGGCCTGAACACGCGGATGTCCGAGACGCTGGTCTCGCCGAACAGCCTCGAGTACGTGCTCGGCTTCACGCGGCGCTTCGGCACGCGCGCCTCGCTGCGGGTCGACGGCGTCTACCGCAGCTACGGCGACTTCTACGCGACGCGGGTCGATCGCGGCACGGGACAGGTGACGGATCCGTTCGGGCGCCGCTTCGACGTGCGCGTGCAGCAGAACACCGACGACGTCGAGCGCAGCTACAAGGGCCTCAACGCGCAGGCCCAGCTGCGCGCGGGCTCGCGCGTGAACCTCGGCGCCAACTACACGCTGGGCTCCCTGCGGGGCAACTTCGAGGGCGAGAACGGCCCGAGCGGCCCGCAGCCGGCGGCGATCGTGACCTACCCTGAGTACTTCGACCCGGCCTGGGGCTTCCCGGTGGGCGGCATGCTGGGCGACGTCCGGCACAAGGCGCGCGGCTGGTTGATCTGGGACTCGCCCGTTCCCGGCGCGCTCGGGCGCCTCAGCCTGGCGGCGCTGCAGTTCTTCGGCAGCGGCACGCCGTACGGCGCCGTCGGCCCGGTCGACACGCGGCCCTTCGTGGCCAACCCCGGCTACGCGACGCCGCCGGCCAGCGTGAACTACTTCTTCACGGCGCGCGACGCCTACAGGACGCGGAGCATGCTGCGCAGCGACCTCGCGCTCAACTGGTCGCGCCGGATCGGCGTGAAGAACGCCGAGCTGTTCTTCCGCGGCACCGTGCTGAACGTCTTCAACCGGCAGGAGTTGACCAACTTCTTCGACACCTGTGGCACTGGCGGCTGCATCAACACCACCGTCCTCACGAACGCCAACACCGCCAGCCTGGCCCGTTTCGACCCGTTCACGCAGACGCCCGTGGAGGGCGTCCACTGGCGCAAGGGCCCGGCTTTCGGCCAGGCGCTCTCGCGCTTCGCGTACCAGACGCCGCGCACGTTCCAGTTCTCCGCTGGCGTCCGTTTCTAGCCTCGAGGGCCCCGGCGCGAGCCGGGGCCCACACTCCGCCGAAGTGGCCCTTCCCAGGCGCATGACCCCGCAGCGACAATCCGGGCGGGGCGAGGAGATCCCGATGACGTCCTCATCGACGCCGTACGCGAAGGCGATCGCCTGCGGCGGCCTGCTGGTCGGCGTGCTCGACGGGCTCGCCGCGGTCCTCACCTCTGCGGCCGCTCCGATGCGTGTGTTCCAGTCGATCGCCAGCGGCCTGCTGGGGCGGGACGCCTACCAGGGCGGGCTTGCGGCGGCTGCCCTCGGTCTCGTCCTGCACTTCTTCATCGCGACGAGTGCGGCCGCGGTCTTCGTGGTCGCGAGCCGGAGGCTGCCGGTGCTCGTCCGCGCCGTGGTGCCGTGCGGGATCGCTTACGGCGTGGCCGTGTTCGCCTTCATGAACCTGGTCGTGATACCGCTGACCTTCGGTCGGCTGGCCCCTTACTCGCTGCCCTGGCTCCTGAGAGGCCTGCTGATCCACGCCCTCTTCGTGGGCCTGCCGATCGGCCTCTGCACGCGGCGCTTCGCGGCGCCGGTCAGCGATCCTGTGCTTCAGGCCGCTCGGTGAATGCCGCCCTCCGCAGCGACAGGCTGACCGCCCGGCCGACCGGGTCGCGGCGCGCATAGCGCAGCGCCAGCAGCCGATCCAGGATCGCCGCGCCGAGGGCCCCCGTTGACGGCGCCCAGCGCCCGGGCGTATGAGATGGGTTTGCGCGGCCTGCTGCCGCGGGAAACGAGGACCCATGCCGACGGTGTCCTTCAGTGTCAACGGCAGGCCCGTCCGCCTCGAGACCGACGCTCGGCGCACCCTGCTCTGGGTGCTGCGCACCGACCTCGGTCTGACCGGCACGAAGTACGGCTGCGGGGAGGGCCTGTGCGGGTCCTGCACCGTCGTGCTGGACGGCAAGGCGGTGCGGTCCTGCCGTGTCCCGCTCTCGCTCGTCGAAGGCAAGCAGGTCACGACCATCGAGGGCCTGGCCCAGGGCGATCGCCTGCATCCGCTGCAGCAGGCGTTCATCGACAAGGGCGGCTTCCAGTGCGGCTACTGCACGCCGGGCGTCATCATGAGCGCCTACGGTCTGCTGCTGAGCGACCCGCATCCTGCGCGCAAGGCCGTGATCGACGCGCTGGAGGGCAACATCTGCCGCTGCAGCGCCTACAAGCGGATCCTCGAGGCCATCGAGTCCGTGGCGGCCGGGGAAGGGGGCGCCCGATGAGCGCCACGGTCGATCGTCGCTCGTTCCTGAAGGCGCTCGGCGGGGGCATCGTGGTTCTCGTCAGCCTGCGGCCGGAGGACGCCTGGGCCCAGGCGCGCGGCTACCCGGCTGACCTCAACGCCTACCTGCACATCGCCGAGAGCGGCCGCGTCACGATCTTCTCCGGCAAGATCGAGATGGGGCAGGGTGTGATGACCTCGCTCGCGCAGATGGCCGCCGAGGACCTCGGCGTCTCGCTCGACGCGATCGAGATGGTGATGGGCGACACCGATCGCTGCCCGTGGGACATGGGCACCTTCGGCTCGCTCACCACGCGCATGTTCGGGCCCGCGCTGCGGACGGCGGCGGCCGAGGCGAGGCAGGTGCTGCTGCGTCTCGCCGCCGGAAAGCTGGGCGCGCCCCGCGAGCAGCTCGTCGTCCTGCACGGCGTCGTCTCCGTGAAGGGCGAGCCGGGCCGGAAGGTGAGCTATGCCGAGCTCGCCGCCGGTCGCGCGCTGGTGCGGACCGTGGACGAGAAGGCCGTGCTGCGCGCGGTCGGCGAGTTCACGCTGATGGGCCGCTCGGCCCGCAGGCTCGACGCCGTCGCGAAGGTGACGGGCTCTGCGCAGTACGCGGGCGACGTCAAGCTGCCGGGACTGCTGCACGCCCGGCTGCTGCGACCGCCGGCGCATGGCGCGAAGCTCGTGAAGGCCGATGCCTCCGCGGCGCGCGCGCTCGCGGGCGTGACGGTCGTCGAGGAGGGGGATCTCGTCGCCGTGCTGCACGCCGATCCCGAGCTCGCGGAGCGGGCTCTCGCCGGCGTGCGCGCCGAATGGACCCCTGCCCCGCCCGGCGCCGACCACGAGGGCATCTTCGACGAGTTGCTCGGGCGCGCGCCGCAGCCCCAGGAGAAGGACGTCAAGGGCGACGTCGCGGCCGCGCACGCCGCGGCGGACCGGCGCTTCGAGAGCACGTTCCGCAAGGGCTACGTCGCCCACGCTCCGATGGAGCCGCACGTCTCGACCGCCCTCTTCGAGAACGGCAAGCTGACGGTCTGGGCTTCGACGCAGACGCCGTTTCCGACCCGCGATCGTCTGGCGCGCGACCTTTCGCTCGATCCGAAGGACGTGCGGGTGCTGACGCCGTACGTCGGAGGTGGCTTTGGCGGCAAGAGCGCGGGCCGCCAGTCGGACGAGGCCGCGCGCCTCGCGAAGCTCACGGGCCGGCCCGTCCAGCTGGCGTTCACGCGCGCCGAGGAGTTCTTCTACGACACCTTCGATCCGGCCTGCGTGGTGAAGATCGCGTCGGGACTCGACGCAGGCGGGAAGATCGGCTTCTGGGACTACGACGTCTACTTCGCGGGGGACCGGGGCGCCGAGCTCTTCTACGACGTCCCTCACACGCGCATGCGGGTCCGCGGCAGCTGGCGCGGCGCGGGCTCGGAGGCCCACCGCTTCGCGGTCGGCCCCTGGCGCGCGCCGGGCGCGAACATGAACGTGTTCGCGCGCGAGTCGCAGATCGACGTGATGGCGGCCGCGGCAGGCCTCGATCCGGTCGAGTTCCGCCTGCGCAACCTGGGCGACGAGCGGATGCGTCGCGTGCTGCAGGAGGCGGCGCGGGCGTTCGGCTGGAAGCCTGCGGCGGGCCCCAGCCGCCGGGGCTGGGGCGTCGCCTGCGGGATCGACGCGGGAACCTACGCCGTGCTCGCCGTCGAGGTGAAGGTCGACCGGGAGAGCGGCGGAATCCGGGTCGAGCGCGTGGTCTGCGCGCAAGACATGGGAATCGTCGTCAACCCCGACGGGGCGACGATGCAGATGGAAAGCTGCATCGCGATGGGCCTCGGGTACGTGCTCAGCGAGGAGCTGCGCTTCCGCGGCGGAGAGCTGCTCGACGAGAACTTCGACAGCTACGAGGTGCCGCGGTTGTCCTGGCTGCCGCGCATCGAGACGCTGTTGGTGAAGAACGACGCCGTCGCGCCGCAGGGCGGCGGCGAGCCCGCGATCGTCCCGATGGGGGCGGCCATCGCCAACGCCGTTTTCGACGCGACAGGCATGCGGCTCTACCGGCTCCCGCTCACGCCCGAACGCGTGAAGGCCGCGTTGGCCGGAGCCTAAGCAAGAGCTGGCCAGCTGCGCCGCAGCGGCGACCGCAAGATGACCCGGTCGGCCGCGAGCGCTGAGCCTGCGGCCGTCAGGAGAGCCTCGCCGCCTCGATCGCCGCGGCGAGCCGGCGCACGCCGTCGTCGATCGAGTCCGGCCGGGCGGAACCGAAGCCGAGCACCAGCGCGTTCGGCGACGGCGTGGACCCGAAGAAGTAGGCGTCGAGCGGCGTCACCTCGACCCGGCGGGCGGTGGCCTCCGCGAACACCTCCCTGGAGCCCGCTTCCACGAGGTCGGCCACCGCGTGCAGGCCGGTGCGGGTCGGGCGCAGCCGCAAGCCGCCTGCGCAGCGGCGCAGGAGCGCCTGCTCGAGCGCCTGCAGTCGCTCGAGGTAGACGACACGCATGCGCCGCAGGTGCCGCTCGAAGTGCCCCTCGAGCAGGAAATCGGCGAGCACTGCCTGGTCGAGCAGGGGCGGGTAGGTGTCGGCGTTCCGCCGCACGGTCAGCAGCGTGTCGTGCAGGTCCGGCGGCACGATCATGAAACCGAGCCGCAGCGACGGAAACAGCGTCTTGCTGAAGCTGCCCACGTAAATGACGCGGCCCTCCACGTCCAGGCCGTGCAGGCACGGGATCGGATGAGCGCCGTAGCGGAACTCGCTGTCGTAGTCGTCCTCGATCACCCAGGCGCCGACGGAGCTGGCCCACTTCAGCAAGGCCAGCCGGCGGGCCAGGCTCATCGGCACGCCGAGCGGGAACTGGTGGGAGGGCGTCACGTACACGAGGCGCGCGCGCACGCCCTGTCGCTCTCCCGCTTCCACGTCGAGGCCGTCGTCGTCGACGCGGATCGAGTGGATCCGCGCCCCCGCGCCGACGAGCGCGCTGTGGGCGCCCGGATAGCCCGGCTCCTCCAGCCAGGCCTCGTCCCCCGGATCGAGCAGCAGCCGGCAGATGCCGTCGATCGCTCGCTGCGCGCCGGGGACGATGAACACCTGATCGGCCGAGCAGCGGGTCCCGCGCGCGGCCCGCACGTGATCCGCGATGGCCTGCCGCAGCGCAGGAAAGCCGGCCGCCTCGCCGTAGTCGAGCTGGGAGGGTGTCGCCCGTCGCAGGCGGCGGCTCCAGAGCTGCGACCAGATGCGGACGGGGAAGAGGTCGAGCGCCGGCGTTCCGATCCGGAAGGGACGCGGCGGCCCTCCCACGCGACGCGCGGCGGGTCGCGTGGCGACGAGGGCCTCGCCCCGCTTCGAGAGCGGAGGATGGCGGAGGCCAGCGGGCGCGGGCGAGCTTCGGAGCGGGGGAGCGTCGTCGGGCAGCTCTCGGGCCACGAACGTCCCCGAGCCGCGGCGCGTGGTCAGGTAGCCTTCCGCCAGCAGCTGCTCCAAAGCCAGCTGGCTCGTGGTCCTCGAGACCCCGAGATCGGCGGCGAGCTCCCTCGAAGAGGGCAGACGCTCTCCGGGGCCGACCACACCGTCCAGGATCGCTTGGCGCAGCCCCGAGTAGATCTGCCGCTGCAGCTCTCCCCGGCGGGCGTCGACACGTATCAGCAGGCCTGCAGCCTTGCGCTCACGCATGCTCGTGGAGGGGACCTTTCGATGCTAACACTCGTCGATTCGTCCCGGCCCGGAAGTGGCCGCATGCGACCTCGGGCAACTGGCTCTCTGCCTTCTCCGTGACCGGGCTCGACAATCACGCGCATGCGCCGAGCGGCGGCGACCGGCGACCCGCGCCCCCGATGCTGACCCTGCACGCTGTTCGGCTGCTCGCTCTGGCGCTACCGGAGGTCACGGAGCGGTCGGCCCTCGGAACCAGGTCGTTCGAGGTGCGGGGCCGCGTCTTCGCCCGCTTGCACTCGGCCGAGCGGCGCGCGGCGCTGAGGCTGTGCTCCGAGGCGCGGGCCGTGCTGACCCGGGCCCAGCCGCGCGTCTTCAAGCGGGCCGCCGGCGCTCGCCGCGGCTGGACGAGCGTCGAGTTGCGCCGTGTGGACCCCTGGCTCTTCGAGGAGCTGCTCCTCGGCGCCTGGCGGGGCTTCGCCCCGAAGGCCGCGATCGTCCGCTGGATGGCCACGCGTCCCCGCTGACTCCGGGGCCCTGACCGCGGCCGCTGAGTGGCCCCATCCACGACGGCCGGAGTGGACCTCCCGCGGGCTGGGAGCCTGAGGCAGAATCACGCTCAGGAGGAATCGTGGCAGCCACGCGTGAGGTCGTGCGCCTGGGCATCCTGCTTTCACTGCTGGCCGCGTCGCCGCCGTCGCCGGCGCAGGCGGAGGTCGAGCCGACGAGCCCGGTGCTGCTCGAGCTCTTCACGTCCCAGGGTTGCTCGAGCTGTCCCGCGGCGGAGGAGCTGCTGAGCCGCCTCGGTCTCGACGAGCGCACCCGGGCCAGCGTGATTCCCCTCGCGTACCACGTCGACTACTGGAACCGCCTCGGCTGGTGGGATCCGTACAGCTCGCGCGCCTGGTCGCTGCGCCAGGAGGCGTACGAGCGCGTCCTGAGGGTCGAGGGCGGGGCCTACACCCCGCAGCTCGTGGTCAACGGACGGACCGAGCTCAACGGCACGCAGCGAGCCCGCGTGCTGGGCGAGATCGATACGGCCCGGCGGCGCCGCCCGCCGGCGAGGATCGAAGGCACGGCGCGGATGGCCGGAGCCGAGGAACCGGCGGTCGCGCTGGACGTCTCGGTGGAGATCCTCGAGCCGGTCGCCGCGCGCAAGCTCCAGCTGCGGGTCGCCCTCTTCGAGAGCGGCCTCGTCACGCAGGTCGAGCGCGGGGAGAACGCCGGCCGGACGCTGCGGAACGACTTCATCGTCCGGTGGCTCGAGACGGCCTTCTCGCTGGCATCCGTCGCGGGCACGCGCAGGCAGGGGCTGCTCGACCTGAAGCTCGAGCGCGGCTGGAAGGCGGAGAACCTGGGGCTGGCCGCCTTCCTGCAGGACCCGAGGACGCTGCGCATCCACGCGGCCGTCGTGCTGCCGCTCGAGGGGCGTCCCGCCCGTCGCACTGAGACGCCGGGAGGTGCCAATTGAACCGATCCAAGTCCAGCGCGCCGTGGATGCTGTGGTGCGGCCTGGTCCTCCTGCTGCACCCGCTTCCGGGGCGTGCCCAGGTTCCCGGCGCAGCGGGTGACGGCTCGCGGCAGGCGCCGGTCCGCGACGGGCAACGCGACTTCGACTTCGAGATCGGGAGCTGGAAGACCCAGCTCTCGCGCCTGCAGCGTCCCCTGACGGGCTCCACGATCTGGGTCCAGTACGAGGGCACCTCGATCGTCCGCCCGGTCGCCGACGGGCGTGCGAACCTCGTGGAGCTCGACGTCGAGGGCCCTGCTGGGCGCATCCTGGGCGTTTCCCTTCGCCTCTATGACCCCGAGTCGCGGCAGTGGAGCCTCAACTTCGCCAACCTCGCGGCCGGCTCGTTGAGCGTGCCGATGATCGGCGAGTTCAAGGACGGTGGCGGCGAGTTCTTCTCTCAGGAGACGCTGAACGGCCGAGCCATCCTCGCTCGCTTCGTCATCCTGAAGATCACGCCGGACTCCTGCCGCTTCGAGCAGTCGTTCTCTGACGACGGGGGCAGGACGTGGGAAGTGAACTGGATCGCGACCGACACGCGGATGGAGGCGGCGGCCGCCGCTCCGCGGCCGTCGCCGCGGTGACGCAAGCAGCGCCGCGGCGGGACCTCATGTAAAGAGCGCGCCGGCGCCGCTGACATGTTGGGCTCGTATGCTGTTGCTCGTTCCACCTGCCGAACCGTTCGTCGAACAGATCAAGGAGGTCGCCAGTGAACATGACCGAGTTCTTCGCCGCACAGCTCGAGCGCGAGTCCGAGCCCTCCCGCAGGGCGCTCGAGCGCGTGCCCGAGGGCCGACCGGACTGGAAGCCGCACCCGAAGTCGATGCCGCTCGGCTACCTGTCCCAGCTCGTCGCCACGATGCCGGGCTGGATCGCGATGACGGTGCTGCAGGACGAGCTGGATCTGAACCCGCCCGGCGGCGGGGGCGTGACGCGGCCCGCGACGGACACCACGGCCAAGCTGCTGCGCGCTCACGACGAGTCGGTCGCCCAGGGGCTCGAGGCGCTGCGCAAGACGAACGACCGCCATCTGTCGACGCCGTGGAGGCTCCTGGTCGGCGGAAAGGTGGTGATGGAGAAGCCGCGGCACGAGGTGATCGCCGACGTCTTCACGCACCTCGCGCATCACCGCGGTCAGTTGACCGTCTACCTCCGGCTCAACGACGCGGTCGTGCCGTCCATCTACGGGCCTTCGGCCGACGACCCGAGGTTCTGACGAGCCCCCCCCACAGCGGTCCGCCGTGCGCTCCCTGCCAGCTCCAGCGGACGGCTGGGCGACTACTGCTGAATGCGATCGGGGAGCTGCGCCACCAGCCGCGGTGAGGCCACCAGCCGATAGGCCTGCTCGACCAGCCACGCGACCACGGCCCAGTCCGGCTTCGCGTCGAGCACGACGCCGACCCACCCGCGATGCCCGACGTAGGGCGGCCGAAAGTAGCGCTTCGGGTCTGACTCGATCAGCCCCTCCTGGGCGCCGAGCGCGGCAGGCAACCATACCGAGAGATGCGGGGCGCCGTGGTGGTGGTCGTCCAGCATTGCGAACACCTTGCCCTTGCCGGCGAGCCACGTCGGCTCGCCGTGGGAGATCTTCTCGCGAGCCTCGGGCAGGGCGAGACAGATCGCGCGCAGCATCGAGAGCGGATCCCGGCTTCGTGTCCGGCTGCGCGTGGTCGGCACGCCGCCAATCATAGGACCGCTCCGTCGCCCGGCATTCAAAGGGTTCATTGACGCGCGACGCGCGACGGCATTCCATGTCAAGCATGAAAACGATCCGGGCCTTCTCCGCGTTCGTCCTGAGCCTGTCGTTCTGCGGCTGGGCCGCCGCCCAGTCCGTTTCCATCGACCACGACGCCGTCGCCTGCATCATGGCCGACCGTTTCCCCGTGATCGAGGCGGGGCTCGAGCCGGTCGAGGCCGTGGGCCGCGCTCGCGTGCTGTTCCGGGCCGGAGGCACCAGGGACTGGTATTTCGTCGAGATGAAGCCTGAGCAGGGCTGCTTCTTCCAGGGTATCCTGCCGAAGCCGCTGGCGGCGACGACACGGGTCGAGTACTACGTCGAGGTGCACGACCGCTCCCTCGCCTCCGCACGCACGCCGAGCTACGAGCCCGCGGTCGTGGCCGCGGGTGGCTGCGCTCCCGGCGCCCTGGGGGCGACGGCGCTGTCGAGCGCGAAGGTGGTGGCCGGCGCAGTCGCGCCCGGCGCTCCCGCGCTGCCTCCGGGATTCAGCTCGGCAGGCGTGACGGCGGCCGCCGGGACGTCCACCGGGGCCGTCGCAGGCGCCGCGGCCGGCGCCACCGGCGCGGCAGGCGCGGCGACCGCGGGTAGCGCGGCTGCGGCTGCGGGGGGCCTCTCGACGGCCGCGGTCGTGGGGATCGTCGGCGGCGCCGCCGCCGCTGGGGGCGTCGCGGTCGCCGCGTCGAGCGGGGACTCGTCCGAGACGCCGTCCTCCTCGGCCTCCCCGACACCTGCGGGCCCGAGCGTCAGCGGCCGCTGGGTCGGCAGGCTGCACGTCGATCCGGGGGGATGCATGATCGACGCCGACCTGACGCTCGACCTGACGCAGTCGGGCAACACCCTCTCGGCCACCGCGACCGTGCGCGAGCTCACCCACATGGACCGTGCCGACTGCAACGCGCAGGCCGGCCAAACCCAGGTGGTGCGGGGAACCGGCTCCCTGGCGGGCAACTCGGTGACCCTGACGCTCGCCGCCGAGCACGGCCCCGTCACGTGGTCCGGCACGCTCTCAGGCAACAGCATGAGCGGAACCTTCCCGGCGACCGGTCCGAGCGACCCCGGCGGGACCTGGAACGTCGCGCGGCAGTGATCGGGTCCGCACGATCGCTCTGACGTACCGCTCGCCGAGCTGCCGATCTCGCCCGGCCAGGGGATCGCCGACGGCGACTCCAAGATCTCGGCTGCCTGGCGCGAACCCGGGCCCCGGCCCCGTGTCCCGCGAGTCCTGCTGGCTACTGAGCGTCAGCTGCTGATCGCCGAACGCCGCCTGCTGGCCGCGGAGATCCCGAACGCGCCTTTCAAGCCACGGGCGGACGCGCCCGGCCGCGACCAGGCCAGGAAGGTCGGGGATCCGTCGTCAGAGCCCCGTCATGCGGCCGAGACGCTCCGGATAGCGGTCGCCCTGCACCGGGATCCTGGACGCGGCGCTCTCGAGCTCGTGGAGGTCCTCGGTCGACAGCTCGACGGCGGCCGCGCCCAGGTTCTCTTCGAGGCGTGACAGCTTCGTGGTGCCGGGGATGGGGACGATCCACGGCTTCCGCGCCAGAAGCCAGGCGAGCGCAATCTGGGCCGGTGTCGCCCGCTTGCGCTCACCCAGGGCGCGGAGCAGCTCGACGAGCGCCTGATTCGTCTTGCGGGCTTCCGGCGTGAAGCGCGGCAGCCCGCTGCGGAAGTCGCCGCTGTCGAAGCTCGTGTTCTCGTCGATCGTGCCGGTCAGGAAGCCCCGCCCCAGCGGGCTGTAGGGAACGAAGCCGATCCCCAGCTCCTCGAGCGTCGGCAGCAGCTCCGCCTCGGGCGCTCTCCACCAGAGCGAGTACTCGCTCTGCACCACGGCGACGGGCTGGACAGCGTGAGCGCGCCGGATCGTCTTGACGCCCGCTTCGGACATGCCGAAGTGCCTGACCTTGCCCTGCTGGATCAGCTCCTTCACCGCTCCCGCCACGTCCTCGATCGGCACGTCCGGGTCGACGCGGTGCTGGTAGAAGAGGTCCAGCGCGTCGACCTGGAGGCGCTTCAGCGAGGCCTCGGCGACCTGCCTGACGTGCTCGGGGCGGCTGTCGAGACCGACCCACTTCGGCGCGCCCGGATCCAGCTTGAAGCCGAACTTGGTGGCGATCGCGACCTGCCCGCGGAAGGGAGCGAGGCCTTCGCCCACGAGCTCCTCGTTCGTGAACGGGCCGTACACCTCGGCGGTGTCGAAGAAGGTGACGCCGCGCTCGACGGCCGCGCGGAGCAGCGCGATGCCCTCTTGCCTGGGCACGCCTTGCCCGTAAGAGGAGTTCAGCCCCATGCAACCGAAGCCGATGGCCGAGACCTCCAGCCCGCTCTTGCCCAGCTTGCGCTTCTGCATGCTGCTGCCTCCTAGTCGAGCGACGTCGTCGCCCGCGCGTGACGCGCGCGCCATTCGCCGGGCGGGATGCCCTCCCAGCCGTGGAACGCCCGGAAGAACGAGTGGGCGTCCTCGTAACCCAGGAGGTACGCGGTGTCGTTGAGCTCCAGCGACGAGTGCTGCAGGTAGTGGCGGGCCAGCTCGCGGCGGGCCTCCTGCATCAGCTGCTGGAAGGTCGCGCGCTCCCCGGCCAGTCTGCGTTGCAGCGTCCGCGAGCTGAGCCGCAGCTCTCTCGCGACGTGCTCGATGCCCGGACGCTGGCCGGCCAGCAGCCGCTTCAGCACGGCCTTGACCTGCTCGCCGATCGCCTTCGAAGCGCGGGCCTGCGCCAGCTCGGCGTCGAGCTGAGGCGCGACCATCGCGAAGAGCTCCGCGTTGTGGGTCTGGAAAGGGCGATCGAGGTCCGACCTGGCGAACACGATCGTGTTCTGGCGGGCATCGAGCTTCGCCGGGCAAGCGAAGTGGGCTTCGTACATCTCGCGGCTCCCGGTGGTACCGCGGAATTCGAGCCGCCTGGGGTTGACGAGCCCATCGCTCCCTCGGCGGGCGATGCCCACGACCCACGCGAAGCACAGGTCCACCAGGACCGGCGGTTCCGTCTCCTGCGCGAGCAGCCAGCGGAACTGGACCCGGCACTCGTCCCGGCGCTCGGTCACGACCAGCTCTTCCGGGCACGTGAGCTGCTTGTAGCGTGCCAGCCGCTGCAACGCGTCCCGCAGCGACCGTGCCGAAACGGCGGCGATCGCGATCGGGTCGTACCTCTCGATGCGTGGCTCCGTTCCCAGCTTGAGCCCGATGGCGGGGTCGCGGCTGGCCAGCCCGAGCCCGCGGTACAAGGCGAACAGCTCCTCGGTGCTCACCAGGATCTTCTCCTGGTCCAGAAGGCCCGAAGGCAGGCCCGCATGACGCAACACGTCCGCCGGGGGCACGCCGAGCTCCTCGAGCTTGCGCCCGAGCGTCGTCGCCACGCGGAACCGGCTGGTCACTTCAGCGAGGCCATGTCGATCACGAAGCGGTACTTTACGTCGCCCTTCAGCAGCCGGTCGTAGGCCTCGTCGATCTTCTGGATCGGAATCAGCTCGACGTCGGACGTGATCTCGTGCTCGGCGCAGAAGTCCAGCATCTCCTGCGTCTCCCGGATGCCGCCGATGAGCGAGCCCGCCAGCCGCCGGCGCCCGAAGAGGAGGCCGATCGCATGCAGCGGCGTCGGAGCCTCCGGAGCTCCCACCAGGGTCAGGGTGCCGTCCCGCTTCAGGAGGCTGATGTACGCGTTGAGGTCGTGCGGAGCGGACACGGTGTCCAGGATGAAGTCGAAGCTGCCGGCCTGCCGCTGCATCTCGGCCGCGTTTCGGGAAACGACGACGTCGTGCGCGCCCAGCCGAACCGCGTCCTCCGCCTTGCCGGGCGACGTCGTGAACACGACGACGCGGGCGCCGAACGCGCTCGCGAACTTCACCCCCATGTGCCCGAGGCCGCCGAGGCCCACGACGCCGACCTTCTGGCCCTCGCGGACGTTCCAGTGGCGCAGCGGCGAATAGGTGGTGATGCCGGCGCACAGGAGGGGCGCCGTGCCCGCCAGGTCCAGGCCGGCCGGGACGCGCAGCGCGAAGGACTCGTCGACGACGAGGCTCTCGGAGTAGCCGCCGTACGTCACGCCGCCGAGGTACTCGTCCGGGGAGTTGTAGCTGAAGGTCGCCGGGCCCTCGCAGAACTGCTGCTGCCCGGCCTGGCACGCGGAGCAGGTGCGGCACGAGTCGACCAGGCAGCCCACCGCCGCCAGGTCGCCCTCCTTGAAGGCCCGGACCGCGCTGCCCGCCTTCACGACCCGGCCGACGATCTCGTGTCCGGGCACGCAGGGATAGACGGTCGGCATGGTCGCCTGCCACTCGTTCCGCACCTGGTGCAGGTCCGAGTGGCAGACCCCGCAGAAGAGAACGTCCAACTGCACGTCCTGCGGCCGCGGGTCGCGGCGGCGGACGCTGGTCCGTGCAAGCCCCGAGCTCGCGCTCGAAGCCGCATAGGCCCTTGCTTCGTACGTCCGCGCGTCCCTTGCGGCCCCTTCGGCCAGCGTTCCCTGCGTCGCCTCGCTCATGACCAGGTTTCCTCCAACACCCGTGCAACTTAGGCTGCCGGAAGTTCCGGGTCATTAGCAGAACGCGCCAACGTAGTGGCAGAACGCGCCACCCCGGGCAAGGGGCCCGGGTGCATCTGCCCGGCAGGGTATTGACACCTATTCAATTGCATAGTTGAATAACTCCCGATGACGGGACGCGAGTTCAAGGATCGCTTGTACGCCGAGGTCGGACGGATCGCCCGCGGCTTGGACAGTCCCCGGCGGCTCGAGATGCTGGAGGTGCTGGCCCAGGGCGAGCGATCGGTCGAGGAGCTGGCGGCACAGACGGCCCTCTCCGTCGCGAACGCCTCACGTCACCTGCAGGTGCTCCGGGGGGCGAGGCTGGTCGAGGCTCGCAAGGACGGTCTGCGCGTGTACTACCGCCTCGCGGAGCCGGAGGTCTACGACGCCGTGCGGGCGGTCCGCGGCCTCGCGGAGCGGCGCCTGGCGGAGCTCGACACCCTCGTGCGCACCTACCTCAAGTCCCGGGACGAGCTGGAGGCGGTGCCGCGCGAGGAGCTGCTGCGCCGCGCCCGCGAGGGCACCGTGGTGGTGATCGACGTCCGGCCGCAGGAAGAGTACCGCGCCGGCCACATCCGAGGCGCGCTGTGCCTGCCCCTCGACCAGCTCGAAAGGCGCATCCGCGAGTTGCCGGCGCGGAAGGAGATCGTCGCGTACTGCCGAGGGCCGTACTGCCTCATGGCCTATGCCGCCGTGGAGAAGCTCCGCTCGAAGGGCCGCCGCGCACGGCGTCTGGTCGAGGGCCTTCCCGAGTGGCGCGCCGCAGGCCTCCCAGTGGAAACAGGCACCGGGCACCCCTCATGAGTCGTCTCGTCCGCCTCGGCGACCGACCGCCGACGAACCCTCGATCAAGCCAAGGAGCACCGTCATGAACACACTCCTCATCCTCAACGACGCGCCCTACGGCAGCGAACGTACCTACAACGGCCTGCGACTCGCCGGATCGCTGTCGCGCCAGGAGAACGTGCAGGTCAGGGTGTTCCTGATCGGCGACGCCGTCACCTCGGCGAAGGGGGGTCAGAAGGTGCCGTCGGGCTACTACAACGTCGCCACGATGGTCGGCGCCGTGCTTCGTCACGGCGGCGCCGTCGGCGTCTGCGGCTCCTGCATCGAGGCGCGGGGGATCGGCGAGACGGAGCTCCTCGCAGGCGCGCGTCGCAGCTCCATGGACGAGCTGACGGCCTGGACGCTCGAAGCCGACAAGGTCCTGGTGTTCTGAGCATGAGCGGGCAGACGGTCGTGATCCTGGGCGGCGGCGTGGGGGGGCTCGTGACCGCGAACGAGCTCGCCCGCCGTTTGCCCAGTCGACACCGCATCCTCCTCATCGAGAGATCGGCCCGCCACGCCTTCGCGCCCTCGTTCCTCTGGCTGATGACGGGTCACCGACGGGCCTCGCAGATCACCCGCGAGTTGCGGGCGCTCGTGCGGCCCCGCGTCGAAGTCGTCCAGGCCGAGGCGCGCGCGATCGACCTCTCCGCCCGCCGCGTGGAGACCGACGGCCGGGCCATCGGCTACGACCATCTCGTGGTCGCGCTCGGCGCCGAGCTCGCCCCGGGGGCGATTCCAGGGCTTTCGGAGGCCGCCCACACGTTCTACACGCTCGCAGGAGCCGAGCGGCTGCGGGATGCGCTCGACGGCTTCACCGGCGGCAGCGTGGCCGTCGTCGTGAGCGCGCTGCCCTACAAGTGCCCCGGCGCTCCCCACGAGGGCGCGATGCTGATCAGCGACTACTTCCGGCGGCGCGGCCTGCGCGGGAAGGTCGACCTTCACCTCTTCACCCCCGAGCCGCAGGCGATGCCCGTGGCCGGGCCGGAGCTGGGAGCGGCCGTCGACCAGATGCTTCGGGGCCGGGGCATCGCGTTTCATCCCTCGCACAAGCTCACCGCCGTCGATGACGGCAGCCGAGAGATGGCCTTCGATGGCAAGCCCGCCGCGCGCTACGACCTGCTGGTTGCCATACCTCCGCATCGTGGCCCGCTCGTGGTACGGGACGCCGGACTGGCCAACGAGGCAGGCTGGGTTCCGGTCGATCGCCGGACGCTCTCGACGCCCCACGAGGGCGTGTACGCCATCGGCGACGTCAGCGCGATTCCCATCCCCGGCCGCTGGCAGCAGGACGTGCCGCTCATGCTCCCGAAGGCGGGCGTCTTCGCGCACGACCAGGCGCGCGTCGTCGCGCGCCGCATCGCCGCCGCGATCACGGGGGCGGGCGCCGCAGAGGAGTTCTGCGGCGACGGCTACTGCATGCTGGAGGCGGGCGAGGACCTCGCGGGCTTCGCCTACGGCAACTTCTTCGGCGAGCCCTCACCCGAGGTTCGGCTGCGCCGTATCGGCAGGGCGTGGCACCTCGGCAAGCTGCTCTTCGAGCAGTGGTGGCTCGCGCCCTTCGGGCCGCGGCGGCGGGCGCTGCAGATCGCGCTCGAGTGGGGAGGCCGGGCATACGGCGTCCGGGTGGCGCTCTGAGGAACCCGATGACGGAAGACATCATCTACCTCGACCACAACGCGACGACTCCTATGCTGCCGGAGGTGGTCGACGCGATGCTCCCGTTCCTGCGTCACCACTTCGGCAATCCCTCCAGCTCGCACCCCCTCGGGCGGGCGGCGCGCGAAGCGGTGGGGAAGGCCCGCGAGCAGGTGGCCGCTCTGATCGGCAGCGACCCGGACGAGATCGTCTTCACCTCCGGAGGCACCGAGTCGAACAACCTCGCGATCCGCGGCGTGTCCGAGGCCCGGCCCGACCGGCGCCACATCGTCAGCTCCCTCGTCGAGCATCCCGCCGTCGCCGCCCCGTGCGCCTGGCTGGAGCGCCACGGGTGGCGAGTCACGCGCGTCGGCGTGGACGGCGACGGGCGAGTGGTCGTGGCAGAGGCCGTGGCGGCGCTGGGTCCGCAGACCGCGCTCGTCACGATCATGCTCGCCAACAACGAGACGGGCGTTCTGCAGCCCGTCCAGGCGGTGGCCGGAGCCGCGCGTCAGGCAGGCGCGATCGTCCACACCGACGCGGCTCAAGCAGTCGGGAAGGTCCCCGTCGACGTTGGCGCGCTCGGCGTCGACCTGCTGACGATCGCCGGGCACAAGCTGTACGCGCCGAAGGGCGTCGGCGCGCTCTACGTACGGCGGGGGACGCCGCTGCGGCCGTTCGTGCTGGGGGCGGGCCACGAGGGCGGCCTGCGGCCCGGGACGGAGAACGTCGCCTCCATCGCCGGCCTGGGCGTCGCGTGTGAGCGGGCCCGCCTCGACCTCGCCTCCGAGTCCGCCCGTGTCCGCGCCCTGCGCGACAGGCTCTGGCACGAGCTGCACGGCGCGGTCCCCGGCCTGGCGCTGAACGGCCACTCGTCCGAGCGCCTGCCCAACACGCTGAGCGTCCGCTTCCCTGGCGTCTCGGGCTCGGCCCTCCTCGAAGCCGCGCCCGCCGTGGCGGCGTCGACCGGGTCGGCCTGTCACGCGGGCCAGGAGCAGGCGCCTGGTGTCGTCGTGGCGATGGGCGTTGCCTCGCGCGAGGCTCTCGGGACCGTTCGCCTCAGCCTCGGGCGAGGGACCAGCGAAGTCGAGGTCCTGCGGGCCGCGCAGGCGCTCTCTCAGGCGTGGCAACGCCTCTCGCGCCGGTAGAGAGCGGGTCAGCGGCGGGCGACCTGGAAGCAGATGGTCCCACGGCCGAAGGCCCGGAGGATGGCCTCGTCACAGCTCAGGCCGGCGGCCTCGAGCGCGGCCCTCACCGCGGCTGGCTCCCGAAAGCGATAGATGGGGGCCGGGAAGTCCCGGGCCGCCGAGGCGTCTGTCCGATGCGCCAGGACGACGGACCCGGCCGGCCGCAGAACGCGAGCGATCTCGGCGAACGCGGGCGCCAGCTCGGGCCAGAAGTACACCGTGTGGACCAGAAGCACCTTGTCGAAGGACGCCTCGGGGAAGGGTAGCGCCTCCGCCGGCGCCCGGCGCAGTGCCACCGCGCCCGCCTCGATCGCCCGCCGGTTGCGGCGCGAGGCCATCGCGCACATCTCAGGGGATGGATCGACCCCGCTCACGCGCCCGCCCCTCACCGCGGCGGCCAACCGCGCGATCGTCGCCCCGTGACCGAAGCCCACTTCGAGGACGTCGTCCGTCGGTCGCAGCTCCAGGAGCTCGAGCGCAGCCTCATTGACCGCGGCCGTCTCCCGCGCCATCACGTGACCGATCAGCCGCCCCAGGAGCCCGGACGGGAACGCCGACTGGCGGGCGACGAACTCAGGACGGCGCACGGTCGTGAGCGACCTCGCGCCATGGGCGGCGCATCCGCGATCACCTCCCGCCCGGGCCTTCACGAGCCCAGGCCGTGCCCACCAAGGTGGGCTGGCTGGCGCCGCGAAGCCTCTCGATTCCCTGAAGATGCTCCTCAGCTTCGAAAACGCGAAGTGGGGCTCCGGCGGCGCTCGGCGCCGCTCCGCCGCTTCACTGCCGGAGCGCGGCCCGATGCTCGGTGGGAGTCCGGCCGGTCACTTCCTTGAATGCCCGGTTGAAGGTCGCCAGCGACCGGTAGCCGACCTGGTACGCGACCTCGGCGACCCCGAGGTGGGCCTTCGTGGGGTCGGCCAACTGCTTCTCGGCCGCCCGGATCCGGAACCGGTTCAGGAAGGCGTTGAAGTTCTTGAAGCCGAGCTGGGCGTTGATGAGCTGGCGCAGCTTGTGCTCCTGCGCCCCGAGCCGCTCCGCGAGGCTGCCGATCGTGAGACCCTCCTCGCGGAAGACCTCGTCGATCTCGACGAGACGCCGAAGGCGCTCTGCCAGGTCGGCATCGAGAGCCGGACCATCGAGCGCCGCCTCGGGCAGGCGCAACACATCCGATGCGGTCCGAAGCGAGACGAAAGCCACTCCCATGATCAGGCCCAGGACAGCGACGGCGTGCGCAGCCTCGGCCGTCGCTTCGGACGCGGATCCCGAGAAGAGCACCTCGCCGAGAAGTTCCAGGAGGACATAGCTGCCGGACACCACGAGCACGGCGAATCGGGCTCGCAGCCGCGGCAGGACCAGGTCGGCGCCGGCTCCCACGTAGACCCGGAGCAGGGCGTGCAGGACGACGACGAGCCCGAGGAGCCTGGGAAGCAGGACCCAGAAGCGGTCGCTCTGCGCCGACTCCACCGCCGCGAGCCACGAAACGTAGCCGACCGCGACGAACGCCGCCACCGCCCAGGCGTGGCGTCGTCGGAACCGGAAGTCGTCGTCGAAGTGCAGGTGAGCGAGCAGCCAGAACGCAACCGGCACCGTCAGGCTGAGGAGGAGGACCGTGTGCACGACTGGCTGCCAGGCGCCGTGCCGGAGCAGCGGCAGGAGCAAGAGGTGCGCCGCCACGCCGGCCAGCAGTGCGGCGGACGCGACCGCTGTCGCGTTGCGCCGGTGATCCCGCAGCACCACCGCCCCCAACAGCACTGCGACGACGGCCGCGGCGAAGCGCAGGAGCTCGGTCGTGGCCCACATGGTTGCTGGGCATTATATTGACCGCGCGATCGGCGGGCGGCCGTCGCGACATTCGAGCTCGCGTCGGGCGCCACCACCTGCGAGGTCGACAGCAGGGCGCGGTTCAGGCGCGTGCGCAGGCGGACCCGTCCAGTGGAGGCCGGTCACGCTGAAGAGGCCCGCAGCTTTCGCCGGGATCGCTCTGGCAGTCGGTGTCGGCGTGGGCTGGCTCGCCGGGCGGGCGAGTGGCCAGGACGGTGCGACGCCCGTGGCGTCGATCCTCCACGTGGATCGAAGCGTGGCGCCAAGCCCGCCTCAGAACCGAACGCCGTACACGAGCTTGAGGCTCCGCCCCATCTCCGGCGCGAGGCTCTTGATGTAGGAGAGGTGGTTCCGATAGAGCTCGTCGGCCGCGTTGTCGACTCGCAACGTCACGGTGTGTACCGTGGTGCCGGTCGTGATCTGGTACGAGCCGTGGAAGTTCAGCACGGTGTAGCCGTCGGTCCGCGTCTCAGCGCCGTAGACCCTGCTCTGCTCGCCGACGTTCTTGACCTCTCCCTCGAGGTGAAGCGGCCCGCGCTCGAAGCGCAGCCCGAACCACAGGCGCCGGGGGGGGATCCGAGGCAGGGGGCTGTCGTCCGCCCGCAGCTCGCCCCGCACGGCATCTGCGCCGACGAGCAGCCACAGGTCCTGCGTCAGGCCGGCGTCGACGTGCGCCTCGAAGCCCCTGAACCGGCTGTCGGCGGACCGGAACTCCACGACGGTGAAGCCCTCCTCGTCCACCTCGCCGGTCTGGAACGGGAAAATGTAGCGGTCCACGCTGTTGAGGAACAGGGTCGCCTCGCCGACGAAGCGCGGCCTTCGGAGTCGCAGCGCGAGGTCCGCCCCGTACGCCACTTCCGTGGGCAGCGTCGGGTCCCCGATCTCGAAGGCGAAGTTCCCGGCGTGGGGGCCGAAGTTGTACAGCTCGTCGAGGCTCGGGTTGCGAACCGCGCGCGCCAGGTTCAGCGCCAGCGTGAGGTCGTCGCGAAGGTGGCCGAGCATGCCGAGCGAGGCCGAGACGTTCGTGAAGTCCCGCCTCGGCAAGCCCGGACGCTCGATGGCGGCGCCGTCGGGGTCGAGCGAGGTGCGGTCGAGCCTGGCCCCGAACTGGACGGAGAGATGGCGGTAGCCCAGCTCCTCGTAGAAGAAGCCCGAGAGGGTCTTCTGGATCGTCGGCGGCGCGAGAGCCTCCTCGCCCAGGGCGCTGTAGTCTCGATACTCGGCGCGCAGTCCAAAGGTGCCCGTGAGCGGGCCGATCGGCTTCTGGCTGACGTAGAGGTTCCCCTCCGTCAGCTTGTTCGCGAAGGTCGTCGCGATCTCTCCGCTGCCCTCGATCTCGTCGTGCCTGTAGTCGCGGAAGCCGGCCTGGAACTTGATCCCGTTCACGAACGAGCCGAGCCCGCGGCGCTCGAGCCGGAAGTCGACCCGGTGCCGGCGCGGATGCAGAGTCGTCTCTCCTTCCTCCACGAACGGCACGCCGTAGCGCGTGTCGACGTACTGGTAGGAGGCGCCGACGAATCCGTGCTCGCCGGTGAGGGCCAGCGACCCGCCGCCCGATCTGGAGCTCGACTGGCTGTTCGGCACGTCTCCTTCGGGCGTCTGGTATTCGCCCGTCCGCTGCGCCGAGCCGTTCACTCGGTACGCGACGCGGCCGTTGCCACCACTCAGATTTCCCGCGACGCCCCCGTTCTCGTCCGCGGTCGCAGCCTGGGCGGTGAAGGCGCCGTGCAGGCCCTCGACGGGCTTCGTCGCGATCTCGTCGGAGACCAGGTTCACGACGCCGCCGATGGCGCTCGAGCCGTAGAGCAGGGTCGCGGGCCCGCGCACCACCTCGATCTGGGTGGCGGTCGCCGGGTCGAGCGTGACTCCGTGGTCGGCGGACTGGCTCGACACGTCCCCCGTTCGCGCGCCGTTCTCGAGGATCAGCACGCGGTCGTTGTCCAGGCCCCTCACCACGGGCCGGGCGTTCCCCGAGCCGAGCGAGCGGACGTTGACCCCGGGCTCGCTCGCGAGGGTCGAACCGAGCGTGTTCCCGAGACGCTGCTGCAGGTCTTCGCCGCCCAGCACGCTCGCCGGCTGATAAGCCTCGAAGACGTCGCTGCCGTCGGGGCTGACCGTCACGGATTCCGAGAGGTGGACCTGAGCCGAGAGGCTCACCGGCACGCTGGTCGGACTGCCTTCGGCAACGGTGACGTCGGTGCGAAAGGGAGCGAATCCCGAGAGCCGGACCGCCAGGTGATACGCGCCAGGCGCGACGTGGTCGAACCTGGCGACGCCGCCGGCGTCGGTCGGGACCACGCGGTTCGAGGGGACGAGCTTCACGGCCGCGCCGGCCAGGCGGTCGCCGCCCGGACCGGAGACCTCGACCTCGACGGTGGCGGCCCGAACGCCTGTCGCGAGGAGAAGACAAAGGAAAGAGACGCCCAATCGGCCCGCCTGCAGCCCGGATCCCTGGATTCGCATGAGTACCTCGACCGAATAGAGTTGGAACGGCGAACGATGACGCCTTTTCATTGCGAAGGCGCCGCCGGCCGAAGCCGGCATTCAACAGGGGCTCTATTCAGGCGAGCGGCGGGGCACGGCAGCCGGCGACTGGTGCATCCGGGGTGCGCGTCGGAACGTCGTGGCGGGTCGCGACTCGACCGACGGGCTCGATCGATGGGCCCCAGGGCGGAACCACCGCCACGGTGCCGACCGACACCAGGACGCGCTGGCAGGCGAGACAGTGAATCTCGACCTGACACCCGTCATCGGTGTGGACCAGGTCCCCGGCCAACCCCGCAGCGAAGGCGGCGATCAGCAGCAGAGAGGCGGCGAACGCCCACCGGACCCGGACCGAACGCACCATATGAGTGATTCAGGCTAGCTGGACGCCTCGAGCAGGTCAAGGCCGAGGCCCGGGAGGTCGCGCGCACCTGCCGTCGGGCGAAGGCGGAGCCTCAGGACGTCCGGCCAGGAATCCAGCCGGGCAACGCGGCCGCCTGCTTCACCCAGGCCGCCAGCTGCGCTTCGTCGAGATCATCCTCGTGGACGTCGATCCAGCGCGCGTCCTCGCCCGTGCGTCCGGCCGGGACGGGGCGCAGCGAGGTGCCGCGGAAGAAGGTCACCTTGACGTAGCGGCTGAAGGTGTGGAACCCGAGGAACAGGCCCTGGCCCTCGATGCCGTACATGGGCGAGTTCCACTTCACGACCTTGCGCACGTTGGGCACGGTTCGCACGATGATGGCGTCGAGGCGCTTCCCGATGGCACGCTTCCAGCCCGGCATCGCGGCGATGTACGCCTGCACCGGAGCGTCGCCGTCCGCCTTCGCGATCTGCGGGTTGCCGCCAGAGAGCAGCACGACCTTCCCGGTTTTCGGGGCCCGTTGGTCGATCAGGCGGGAAGCGGGTGTGCCGTTCGCGCCTGCGCTTCTGTTGCGGCGCATCAGTCGGCGCGTCGCCCGCTTCGCCACGCCACGGCATACGGCAGTACGAACAGGTAGAGGCCGGTGAGCAGCAGCAGAGCGAGCGGGAGCAGCGGCGAGTATGTCACCCAGGCGGGAGGCTGCCCCTGCGACAAGGCGACGAAGTTGGCGACGACGGTGAGAGTGAATGCGATGGACACCCAGCGGTGGGCCTGCCGCACCCAGTTGCTCCAGTTCAATCTGACCTCCTCTGAAGACGAGCCGGACGAAGATCGGGCGACGCGACCAGGCCGGTCGTCACCCAGTAGGTGGCGAGCCTCGATCGGCTCACGAGATTCGCCCCAGCAGCTCGACCAGCTTCCCGCCCATCAGCCTCCAGCCGTAGCGGGCGCCTCCGAAGTTCTGCTTCTGGTCCGGCTTGAAGCCCGACTGCACGAGGGAGAGGCGGGTGCCCGAGGCCGTGGGCGTGAGCGTGAAGGTCACGACGGTGTCGAGGAAGGGGACGCTCCACGTGTAGGCGAGCTTCCGCTGTGGCTCGATCTCGACGAACCGGCAGCTCACGGTCCCGTCCCAACCGGGATGCGGCTCGGTCCTGAAGCTGAACGCCGCCCCCGGCTCGAGCTCGAAGCCGACGACCGGCAGGAGCCACTCCGTGAGCAGCGCCGGGTCGGTGAGCGCGCGCCACACCTTCTCCGGCGAATGCGGCAGCTCGAACTCGAATGAGATCGACTCGGTCTGCGCTGGGGCGGTCGTGTCGGTCAGTGTCATTTGTCCATCTTCTCCAGCAGTTTCTCGAGGCGAAAGGCGCGGTCCGTCCAGAAGGCGCGGTAGTGCGCGATCCAGTCGATCAGGGGCTTCATCCCGCGCGGCTCCACCCGGTAGTAGACACAGCGCCCCTCGCGCCGCCCGTTCACCAGGCCGGCGTCCTTCAAGGTGGCGAGATGCTGCGAGACCGCCGGCTGCGAGATGTCGAAGCGCTCCGTGAGGTCCTTCACCGCCGCTTCGCCGCGGGTGAGCGATTCGAGGATCGCGCGGCGGCTCGGGTCCGCCAGGGCGTGGAAGATCCTGTCTTCGACGACGGCCGCGCTCGGCATCTGTGAAAGATAAGTTGCGGCTTATTGGTTGTCAAGTACGGGATGGAGCCAGTTGGGACTCGCAGACCCCGTACGGCCCGACACAGGAGGGTGGCTCGGCCTCAGGCCCGGCCGGCTGTACCCTAGGGCACGAAACATGGACCACATCCGCAACTTCTGCATCATCGCCCACATCGATCACGGCAAGTCGACGCTCGCCGACCGCCTCATCCAGCGCTGCGGGGCGGTGGAAGACCGGGATTTCCGCGACCAGATCCTCGACTCCATGGACCTCGAACGGGAGCGGGGGATCACGATCAAGGCGAACACCGTCACGCTGCCGTACACCGCCAGGGACGGCAAGACGTACGAGCTCAACCTGATCGACACGCCCGGGCACGTCGACTTCTCCCACGAGGTGCGCCGCTCGCTGATGAGCTGCGAGGGGGCCTTGCTGGTGGTCGACGCCTCGCAGGGGGTGGAAGCGCAGACGCTCGCGAACCTGTATCTCGCGACCGAGTTCGGGCTGCAGGTGGTGCCGGTGATCAACAAGATCGACCTGCCGTCCGCCGACGTGGACCGCGTGATGGAGGAGATCGACCGCGACCTCGGGCTCGACCCGTTCGAGTCGATCCAGGTCTCGGCCAAGCTGGGCACGGGCATCGACGAGCTGCTGGAGGCGATCGTCACGAAGCTCCCGCCGCCCAAGGGCGACCCGGAGGCGCCGCTGAAGGCGCTTCTGTTCGACGCCCAGTACGACTCCTATCGCGGCGCCGTGCTGCTGGTGCGGCTCTTCGACGGCAAGCTGAAAGCCCCGACCCGCGTTCGGCTGATGCACTCGGATGCCGAGCACAAGGTCGAGGAAGTCGGCAACCAGCGGCTCAAGCGGGTGCCGGTGCCCGAGCTGTCGGCGGGAGAGGTCGGCTACGTGCTCGCCGGCATGAAGAGCCTCGCGGGCCTGGCCATCGGCGACACGCTCACGGAGGCCGAGCGGCCCGCCGCGGAGCCGGTTCCCGGCTATCGCGAGGCGAAGCCCGTGGTGTTCTCGTCGATCTACCCGATGGCGACCGACGACTACGAGGACCTGACGAAGGCGCTCGAGAAGCTGAAGCTCAACGACGCGTCGCTGATCTACGAGAAGGACAGCTCGACCGCCCTGGGCTTCGGCTTCCGCTGCGGGTTCCTGGGACTGCTCCACCTCGACGTGGTGCAGGCGCGGCTCGAGCGAGAGTACGACCTGTCCCTGATCCTCTCCGCGCCGTCGGTGCGCTACCGCATCGTCCTGAACGACGACTCCGAGGTCTGGATCGACAACCCGACCTTCTATCCGGACCCGGCCCAGATCAAGGAGGCGTACGAGCCCTACATCAAGGCCACCATCATGACGCCCGAGCGCTACCTGGGGACGGTGATGGAGCTGTGCCGGGAGCGGCGCGGGGTGGAGACGACCTACAACTACCTCGCCGCGGGCCGGATGGAGGTCGTGAGCCAGTTGCCGCTGGCGGAAGTGCTCTTCGACTTCTACGACCGGCTGAAGTCGATCACTCAGGGCTACGGATCGTTCGACTACGAGCTGCTGGACTACCGGCTGGGCGACATGGTGAAGGTGGACATCCTGGTCAACGGCGAGAAGGTCGACGCCCTGTCGCAGCTCGTCCACCGCGAGTTCGCGCGGCCGCGGGCGCTGCGCTACTGCGAGCGCCTCGCCAAGACGATCCCGCGCCAGCAGTTCAAGATCGCGATCCAGGGCGCGATCGGCGGCCAGATCATCGCCCGCACCACGATCAACCCCTTCCGCAAGGACGTGACGGCGAAGTGCTACGGCGGCGACATCAGCCGCAAGCGGAAGCTGCTCGAGAAGCAGAAGGAAGGCAAGCGGAAGATGAAGCTGGTGGGGTCGATCGAGATCCCGCAGGCCGCCTTCGTGGCCGTGCTGCGGACGGAGGACGAGGACGAGGAGTAGTGGCGGCTCCCGGGCTCTACCTCCACGTTCCCTTCTGTTCGGCGATCTGCCCGTACTGTGACTTCTCGGTGATGGTCGCGGCCTCCCCGGCCCGCCAGCGCTTCGCCTCCCGGCTGGTCGCGGAGGTGGCGCTCGCCGCGGCCGCGTGGCGCGACCCGCGCCCCTTCGACACCGTGTACTTCGGCGGCGGGACGCCCTCTCAGCTTTCGCCCGAAGAGCTCGCGCGCGTGCTCGACGCGTGCCGCACGCACCTCGCGTTCGCTCCACCCGCGCCGTGGGTCTTCCTCGAGGCCAACCCCGAGGATGTGACCTCTGAAGCCTGCGCCGCTTGGCGGGCGCTCGGCGTGCGCACGCTGTCTCTCGGGGTGCAGTCCTTCTCGGACGAGACGCTGCGATTCCTCGGCCGCCGCCACAGCGGACGACAGGCTCGGACCGCGGTCGATACGGCCCTGGCCGCGGGGTTCGACACGGTGTCGATCGATCTGATCTTCGGCCTGCGGGGGCAGACGCCAGAGGACTGGCGGGTCGAGTTGGCCACGGCTGTCTCCCTGGAGCCGCAGCACCTGTCGTGCTATCAGTTGACGATCCACCCCCGCACGCGATTCGGGGTGCAGGCGAAGCAGGGCCGGTTCACGGAGCTTCCCGAGGACGACCAGGCGACGCTTTTCGAGCTGACGCACCGCTTCCTCGCGGGTGCGGGCTTCGCGGCGTACGAGGTCTCCAACTTCGCGCGCGGCCCGGCCCACCAGTCGCGGCACAATCGCAAGTACTGGGACCACACGCCGTACCTCGGCCTCGGCCCGTCGGCGCACTCGCTCGCCGCCGCGCACTCATCTTCCGCTCGGGGCGAAACCCCACCTCGATCTTCTTCGACAGTCGGCTACGCATCAGGCGCCCGCCGCTGGTGGAACGAGCGCGGCACGCCGGCCTGGGAGAAGCGGCTCGCGGCGGGCGAGCGTCCGATCGAGGCCCAGGAGCTCCTGGGTCCGAAGGAGCTGGCGGCGGAGGCGCTGCTCCTGGGCCTGCGCACCACCGCCGGGATCGACCTCGACGGCTTCCTGGCGCGCTACGGCGTCGACCTGCTGGCCGTGAATGGCGCCCTCGTCGCTCGCCTCGGTGACGAGGGCCGCATCGTCGTGTGCGCCGACGCCGAGGGCGGCCGGCGGTTGGTGCCGACGCTGTCCGGACTGGCCGTTGCAGACGGCCTGGCCGCCGCGTTCGAGCAGTCGCTGAGCAACTGAAACAGTGTGGCGATCTCGTCGGTCCGTCCGGCTATAGTCTTCCTCTGAGCGTTGAGAGGAGGCGAACGACGTTCCTCCCTCGATCCCGGCAGTGAAGCCCCGGGTGCCCGTCCGGCAGGACGCGGCCAGCATCCTCGAGCGCGTGAGCGATGCGGTGGTCGCGCTGGACCGGGACTGGCGCTACACCTACGTGAACGCGAGGGCGGGCGAGATCTTCGGGAGGCGGCCCGACGATCTCCTGGGAAAGCACATCTGGACGGAGTTCCCGGAGGGCGTCGGCCAGCCGTTCCAGCGCGCCTACGAGCGGGCCTTGGCGGAGCAGGTCCCGGTCCAGATCGAGGAGTACTACACCCCCTACGATCGCTGGTTCGAGAATCGCATCTACCCCTCGCCGGACGGTCTCGCGATCTTCTTTCACGACGTCACCGACCGGAAGCGGGCCGAGATCGCGCTGGCGGAGAGCGAGGCGCGGCTGAGCCTGGCGGTCCGAGCCGCCAACGTCGGCCTGTGGGACTGGGACCTGCGGACCAACCAGGTCCGCTTCTCGCCCGAGTGGAAGCGGCAGATCGGGTACGAGGTGGACGAGCTGCCCGACCGCTTCGAGGAGTGGGAGAGCCGGCTGCACCCCGACGACCGCGACGCCGCCCTGGCGAGCGTCCGTGCCTTCATCGACACCCCCGGCTCCATCCTGGAGAACGAGTTCCGGTTCCGGCACAAGGACGGCTCGTACCGCTGGATCTACACCCGGGCCGAGGCGATCCTGGACGCCGCGGGCCGCCCGGTGCGCGCCCTCGGGAGCCACCTCGACGTCACCGAGCGCAAGCACGCGGAGGTCGAGGTTCGTGCTTCCCGGGAAAGACTGCGGCTCCTGATAGACAACGTGCTCTCGTTCGTCGGCGTCGTGACGCCCGGCGGCGTTCTGACCGAGGCGAATAGAGCGGCGCTCGAGATGGGCGGGCTGCGCCCGCAGGACGTCCTTGGCAAGCCGCTCGAGGACTCGTACTGGCTGTCCTTCTCGGATGAGAGCCGGAGCAACGTGCGGGAGGACATCCTCCGTGCGGCGCGCGGCGAGACGGTGCGGCGCGACTTGGACGTGCGGGCGGCCGAGGGTCGCATGATCACGATCGACTTCTCGGCCTCACCGATTCGAGATGCGGCCGGGCGGGTCACGCACCTGATCGTGTCGGGCCTCGACGTCACCGAGCGCAGGCGCGCGGAAGAGGCGCTCTCCCTCAGCCGCCTGCACCTCCAGCTCTTCATCGAGAACGCCCCGGCCGCCATCGCCATGCTGGACCGCGACATGCGGTACCTGGCGACCAGCCGCCGCTGGCTCGCCGACTACCGCCTGGCCGACCAGCGCCTCGAGGGGCGCAGCCACTACGAGGTGTTCCCCGACCTGCCCGAACGCTGGAAGGAGATCCACAGGCGTTGTCTCGCGGGAGCGACGGAGCGGGCCGAGGAGGATCCCTTTCCTCGGGCCGACGGAAGCCTCGACTGGGTGCGCTGGGAGATACGTCCCTGGCGCGACGCCGCGGGAGAGGTCGGGGGCCTGATCCTGTTCTCGGAGGTCGTCACCGAGAGCAGGGAGGCACGGGAGACGCTGCGCGCGCTGTCCCGCCGGCTCCTCTCCGTCCAGGAGGAGGAGCGCCGGCGCATCGCCCGCGATCTGCACGACCAGATCGGCCAGGCCCTGACCGCCGTGAAGCTGAACCTCGAATCGGTGGCTCGCCAGGCGACCCTGGAGGCCGCCCGCGAGCGCGTGCCCAAGGCCGTGAAGATCGTGGACGAGGCGATCGCCCAGGCGCGCGACCTGTCCCTCGACCTGCGCCCTTCGCTGCTCGACGACCTCGGGCTGCCCGCAGCGCTGCGCTGGTACGTGGACCGCCAGACGCGGGACGCCGGGATCGAGGGCCACGTCGCCACGAACGGCATCGAGGAGCGCCTGCCGCAGGAGGTCGAGATCGCCTGCTTCCGCCTGGCGCAGGAAGCCGTCACCAACGTCCTCCGCCACGCGCGAGCGAGGCGCGTGTGGGTGGAGCTGCGCCGCAGCGGAGCCGGCGTGGAGCTGCGCGTGCGCGACGACGGCGCCGGCTTCGACACGGCCGAGGCCCGCGCGCGCGCCGCCTCGGGCGCGTGCATGGGTCTCTCGGGGATGGAGGAGCGCGCCCGGCTCGCCGGCGGGCGGCTGGAGGTCGCGTCGGCGCCGGGATCGGGCACGCAGGTCGTCGCGTACTTCGCTCTGCGCGCCGAGGACGCGCCATGAGCGCCGCCCGCATCCTGCTGGTGGACGACCACGCGCTCGTGCGCGCCGGCTTCCGCTCGCTGCTCGAGAGTGTCGAGGGCGTCCAGGTCCTCGGCGAGGCCGGCGACGGCCACGAGGCGCTGCGGCTGATCGCGGAGCTCCAGCCCGACGTGGTCTTCCTCGACATCGCGCTGCCGGGGCTGAACGGCCTCGACGTCGCCGCGCGCGCGGCCAAGGAGCACGCGGCGGTCCGCGTGGTGATCCTGTCGATGCACGCCAACGAGGAGTACGTGCTGCGCGCGCTCCAGGCCGGCGCCGCCGGCTACATGCTGAAGGACGCCAGCGTTCCCGAGCTGGCACTCGCCTTGCGCGCGGTCCTGCGCGGCGAGATCTACCTGAGCCCGGCGATCTCCAAGCGCGTCGTCGAGGACTACGTGAAGCGGACGGGCGCCGAGCCGGCGGCCGCTCCCTCCGCCTCCGCCTTGACGCCCCGCCAGCGGGAGGTCCTGCAGCTCGTCGCCGAGGGCTCCTCGACCAAGGAGATCGCACACCGCCTGAACGTGAGCGTCAAGACCGTGGAGACCCACCGCGCCCAGCTCATGGATCGTCTCGACATCCACGACGTCGCGGGCCTGGTGAGGTACGCGATCCGCGTGGGACTCGTGAACTCGGATCGGTAGGCTCGGCCGGCCGAGCCTGAGGCAGAGCAAACCAAGAACCCTCAGCGGGTTGGCGAGCTAGGGCTTTTCGAACCCCCATCCCGGGTCCGCCCCGATTGTGGCCGAGAGCCGCCTCCGGCGATGCTGCCGGCATGGCAGACCACCCGATCCGCGCGCTGCTCGTGGACGACAGCCCGGACTTTCTGGAGTCGGCGGCCGACCTCCTCTCCGGGCCGGGCCTCGAGGTCGTGGGCCGGTCGACATCCGCCGCCGACGCCCTCGAGCTCCTGCGGCACCTGGCCGTGGAGGTCGTACTGATGGACCTCGCGATGCCGGGGATGGACGGTCTCGAAGCCGCCCGCCGGATCAAGGCCTGCGCCGCGTCGCCGAAGGTCGTGCTGCTCACGTTCCACGACGGCCCTGAGTACCGCGAGGCCGCCCGCGCCGCGGGCGCCGACGCGTTCGTGGCCAAGCCGGAGATGGGGAGACGCCTCGTCGCCGTCCTGGACTCCCTGTTCGAGAAGAAGGAAGTGACGTCGTGAAAGCACATTCGCTCCGGGTTCTCCTCGTCGAGGATGACGACGACCACGCGCGGCTGATCGCCGATCAGGTGGCCGAGGCCCGCGTCAACGGCGGCACGACCTTCGACCGCGCTTCGTCCGTCCCCGAAGCCCTGCTCAAGGCCGGGGCCGAGCGGTACGACATCTTCCTGATCGACTACCCGCTCGGAGCGGACGATGGGGAGTCGTTCCTGCGGCAGGTGCGGTCGAAAGGGATCGACACGCCGGCCATTCTCCTCACGAACCAGGAAAGCGAGGAGCTGGCGGTCGAGGCCATGGAGCAAGGGGCGGCGGACCAGCTCAGGAAGTCGCAGCTCGACGCCGCCGCTCTCGGCGCCGCGATCCGCTACGCAGTCGAGCTGCACCGCAGCCGCACGTCGCAGATGCAGGCCGAGGCCGCGCTGCGCGAGAGCGAGGCGCGTTACCGCCGCGTCTTCGACCAGGCCCTGACCGGGAACGTCATCACGACGCCGGGAGGACGCATCCTGGCCTGCAACGCCGCCTTCGCCCGCATCCTCGGCTTCGACTCCGTGGAGGAGGCGCTGGGCGCCCGGGCCTACGCGCTGTATCCCGACATCGAATCGCGCGAGCGCCTGCTCGATCGGTTGCGCGCGAGCGGCGCGCTCGACCACTTCGAAGCCGAGCTGCGCCGGCGCGACGGCACGCCGATCCACGTGCTGCTGAACGCCGTCGCGGTCCGCGACCGCGCGGGCAGCCTCGTCGAGCTGCAGGGGAGCATCCTCGACATCACCGAGCGCAAGCGGACGCAGGAAGCGCTGCAGGCGAAGACGCAGGAGCTGGACCGCTACTTCACGTCCAGCCTGGACCTGCTCTGCATCGCCGACACCCAGGGTTTCTTCCGCCGCCTGAACCCGGAGTGGGAGGCGCTGCTGGGCTGGCCGCTCGCGGAGCTGGAGGGCCACCGGTTCCTGGATTTCGTGCATCCCGACGACCTGCCGAGCACGCTCGCGGCCGTGGCGCAACTGTCCTCGCAGCGCGAGGTGCTGGGCTTCGTCAACCGTTACCTCTGCAAGGACGGCAGCTACCGCTGGCTCGAATGGCGCTCCTACGCCGAGGGCGAGCGGATCTACGCGGTGGCCCGCGACATCACGAAGCGGCTGCGGGCGGAGAAGGAGCTGGCCGAGTCGAACCGCTTCAACGCGGAGATCATCGCCAGCGTCCACCAGGTGCTCTTCGCCTGCGACCGCGACCTGCGCTACGTGCTCTGGAACCGGTTCGCCGAGGAGTCGAGCGGTATCGCTGCGAAGGACGTGATCGGCCGACGCGTGCTGGACATCTTCCCCAGTCTGGGTGATCAGGGCGTCGAGGCGCTCCTCCAGAGGGCCCTGGCCGGGGAGACGGTGACGACACCCGACATCCCCGTGGAGGTCCCCGGCGGCGGCACGATCGTCTGGACGACGGGCACGCTCGTCCCCCGCCGCGACGCCGAGGGCCGGACCATCGGCGTGATCGGCAGCGTCCACGACATCACGGAGCGCAAGCAGGGCGAGGAGGCGCTCCGGAAGCTGACGCGGGCCGTGGAGCAGAGCCCCGCGGCGATCCTGATCACCGACGCCGCGGGCCGTATCGAGTACGTGAACCCGAAGTTCACGGCTGCGACAGGTTTCGCCGCGGACGAGGCGATCGGCCAGACCGCGCGGATGCTCAAGTCGGGGAAGACGCCCGCCGGGTTCTACGCGCAGATGTGGCGCACGATCCTCTCAGGGCGCGAGTGGTCGGGAGAGATCCTGAACCGCGCGAAGGACGGACAGCTTCGCTGGTTCTCCACCCGCATCTCGCCGCTGCGCGGCGGGGACGGGCGCATCACCCATTTCGTCGCCGTCCAGGAAGACATCTCGGAGAGACGGAGCCTCGAGGAGCAGCTCCGACAGTCGCAGAAGATGGAGGCCGTGGGCCAACTGGCCGGCGGCGTGGCCCACGACTTCAACAACCTGCTGGGGGTCATCCTGGGCTACGCCGACCTGCTGCTGCGCGGGGCGGAGCCGGAGCATCCCGCCACGCGGCGCCTCGAGCAGATCCACCAGGCCGCGGAGCGGGCCACCGGCCTGACGCGCCAGCTCCTGGCGTTCAGCCGCAAGCAGGTGCTCGACCCCAAGGTCGTGAGCCTCAACAGCATCGTGGGCGACACGGAGAAGATGCTGCGGCGCCTGATCGGCGAGGACGTGGAGGTGCGCGTCTCGCTCGATTCCGGCCTCGGGCTCGTGAAGGCCGACCCGGGACAGCTCGAGCAGGTGCTCATGAACCTCGCGGTCAACGCCCGCGACGCGATGCCCCAGGGCGGCCGGCTCGTCATCGAGACCGTGAACGTCGTTCTCGACGCGGCCCACGCCGAGGGCCACGTGGGCGCGCCGACGGGACCCTGCGTGATGCTCGCCGTGAGCGACACGGGCGTGGGCATGGACGCCGACACCCGGAGCCGCATCTTCGAGCCCTTCTTCACCACGAAAGAGCTGGGCAAGGGCACCGGCCTGGGCCTGTCCACGGTCTACGGAATCGTGCGGCAGAGCGGCGGCCACGTGACCGTCTCCAGCGAGCCGGGGATGGGCTCCAGCTTCAAGGTGTATCTGCCGCGTGTCGAGGACGAAGCGACGCCCAGCCGCTCCGCCGCTGCCCGCGGGCCGATTTCCGCCGGCACCGAGACGATTCTCCTCGTCGAGGACGAGGCCAGCCTGAGAGCCATGATCGCCGAGACGCTCGGGAACGCGGGATACACGGTGATCGAGGCCGCGAACCCTGCAGAAGCGCTCGCCCTGGCGGAGGGCCGTCCGAACCCGGCCGATCTCCTGCTCACCGACGTGGTCATGCCCGGAACGAACGGCCGCGACCTGGCCGACGCCATTGCCCGCGCCTGGCCCGGCATCAGGTTCTTGTTCATGTCCGGCTACACCGACGAAGCCGTGGTTCGGCACGGCGTCCTGGACCCGGGGATCGCGTTCATCGGCAAGCCCTTCACGGCCGATGCGCTCGCTCGGAAGGTGCGGGAGGCACTGGGAGGCGACTGAGACGGCTCCTCGTCCGGGACCCGCTCGAGGCTCAGCCCGGCGGCGCGGGGCCGACGACGGGCAGGATGCCGCCGGGTCGGCCGAAATGGGGCACGAGCCGGCCGGGTACGGGCTCGACGAACGCGTCCTCTTCAGGGCTGTGGTACAGGCAGCCCGCCTCGCCGGTGTCGACGGGCGACGACCAGAAACAGCGGGTGTGGTAGGCCGTTCGATGCCGGGCTCCGGCGCTAGACTGGCCGACGCCATGGCCACCAAGCGCCGCAGGGACGAGAGGGTCGGAATCTGGATCCCGGTCCGGGCCCGGGGCCACGACAGCTCGGGCAAGGCCTGGGAAGAGACCACGAAGTCGCTCGACGTGTCGCAGAGCGGCGTCGCGTTCGTGGTCAAGCACCCCGTCCAGGTCGGTCACGTGCTGCACCTGACGCTGCCGCTGCCCACCAAGTTCCGGAGCTACGACAAGGCGGAAGCCACCTACAAGACCTACGCCCTGGTGGTGTCGACGGCCAAGGTCGGCGCCGGCACCCGGGTGGGCGCCGCCCTGCTCGGCCGCGAGGCCCCCGCCGCCCACGCCGCGGACCCGGGCGGCAGCGTCGTCGGCGAGCGCCGCCGGGGCAAGCGCGGCGAGCTGCTGCTCAAGGTCCACCTGCGCTTCGATCTCGGCGAGGGCCGTGTGAAGCAGGAGACGACCGTGCTCGAGGACTTCAGCGCGGGCGGCGCCAAGGTGCAGTCGAAGTTCGACGCGGCGGCCGGCCAGACGCTCGAGATCGACGAGTCCGAGGGCGTCTTCTGCGCCCGCGCCGAGGTGCGCGGCGGCTACGTCGGCGCCGACGGCGTGCGCCGGCTGCACCTGCGCTTCCTGCCGCCCGCCAGGCGCTAGCGCCGAGCGCCGACCCTGCGAGTTTCAGCCGGTCGCCTTCCGCGCGGCCTCGATCGCACGCCTGAGATCGGCGCCAAGAGCGTTGAAGGTGTCGATGTCCGTGGTCGGATCGTCGATCCGATACTTCAGAGCCGCTGCGCCGCCACCGATGACGATGGCGGTCGCCCGCCGCTCAAGGGCCCTGTCCACCGCCCTCAGGAAGGGTTCGATCTCGGCCCGCACGTAGTCCCTCACGCGGCGGCCGGGACGTGCTTGCGGAAGGCCGTGGCGAAGCTCTCGAGCTCCATGTTCATCAGGAAGCCCCAACGCCGAGCGAGAGCCGGAGACTTCTCGCGGCCGCGGCAGGGCAAGGGGGCCGCGCCCGGCCGAGAAGTCGGGCCGCAGGGCCGTTCTGCGGCGATCTCGCAGACCGCCTGCGCGACGCGCGAGGCGCCTGTCGCCGCCAAGCTGGCCCGTCAGCTCCAGGTAGAAGCCCAGGGCCTGGCGCTCGTCCCGCTGCGTGGCCGCTCGCTCGAGACGCTCGTAGTCGAGCGTCTCGCGCTGCCGCCAGAAGGCGACGGGGAGAACGCGTGCGACGGTCGGGCTGTGGTGGGCCAGGACCAGGCCCTGCGCGAGGACCTCCTCCGCGCGGAGATGGCGGCTCTTTGGGGCCGGCCCCCCGAGCGGAGCTCCCAGGGCCGCCAACTGTCCCCGGAGCTCTTGCTCGTCCGCACCGCCGTGAACGGGCGGTGCCGCGGTCAGCAAGGCCGTCAGGACCCGCTACGCCGTCGAGCGTTAGGCGCGCCGGGGGCCAGCAGCCGGGCGTGTGCCTCATGCCGGCACCCGGCCATGCGCGCGGGCGCCTTTCACGGCCTGAGGACATTCCAAGCCTCTTCAAGCGTGAGGAGTATGGCGACCATAGTCCCGTTTAGTCACTAGTTGCATGCCGGGGGCGGGAGGGTTATTGTTCCCTTATGAGTGCTACCCCGTCTTCCTCCCCCCCAACGCGCGGCCCCGTCGACCACGCGGTTCGAGAGCAGATCGTGAAGGCGGCTGGAGAGCATTTCAGCCGCTACGGCTACGAGAAGACCACGGTCTCCGACCTGGCCAAGGCGATCGGCTTTTCCAAGGCATACGTCTACCGGTTCTTCGATTCCAAGCAGGCCATCGGCGAGGCCATCTGCTCCACGACCTTGAGCGGCATCGTCGCGACGGTCGAAGAGGCGGTCGCTGGCGCGAACACGCCAACCGAGAAACTCCGCAAGATGTTCAAGATCCTGGTGGCCACGGGCGTGAGTCTGTTCTTCAACGACCGGAAGCTGTACGACATCGCCGCCCATGCCGCGGGTGAGCAGTGGCCGTCTGCCCGCGCCTACTGTGAGCGCATCAGCCAGATCCTGGCGGAGATCGTCCGGGAAGGGCGGGAGAGCGGCGAGTTCGAGCGCAAGACACCGCTGGACGAGACAGTGCGCGCGATCGATCTCGTCGTGCAGCCCTACGTGAATCCGCTCCTGCTCCAGTACAACCTCGATGTGGCCGAGGAGGCGCCGGTGCAGCTCTCCAACCTGGTGCTGCGGAGCTTGGCCCCCTAGGGATTCGCAGGACGCCCTAGGCGTATCAGGACTTTAGGGGGCGTCGCCGACGCCAACCTGCACGGAACCTCCGGACACAACTCTTGACTCTGTGACGCTTGACTAGAACAGTCACTAGTCGTATGATTGAGACCTCTGGTGGAGGTCTCTAATGTCTCAGCGCCGTCCGCTCCCATTCCTGGTCGTCGTCGCTCTGCTGCCCTTCGCCGCGGCGGCATGCCGCGACGCAACTGCTTCCAATGATCCGCGGATGCAGACGACGCTCGTGAGGGTCGCAACGGTTGCAGTTTCCGTACAGACGGAGCGTTCGTTCACCGGAACCGTCGCGGCGCGGGTGCAAAGCGACCTGGGATTCCGCGTTCCCGGGAAGGTCATGGAACGCCTGGTCGATAGCGGGCAGACGGTCAAGCGCGGCCAGGCGCTCATGCGCATCGATCCCACGGACCTGAGGCTCGCCACGCGCGCGCAGGAAGAGGCCGTTGCCGCCGCCACGGCCCGCGCGCGCCAGACCTCGGAGGACGAGGCGCGATACCGCGACCTCGTCTCCAAGGGCGCGGTCTCAGCGTCCGCCTACGACAGAGTGAAGGCTGCCGCCGAGTCAGCGAGTGCCGAGCTCAACGCGGCCAACGCCCAGGCCGACGTTGCCCGCAACGAAACGGGCTACGCCGTGCTGCTCGCCGATGCCGACGGTGTGGTGGTGGAAACCCTGGCCGAGCCGGGGCAGGTCGTCAGTGCCGGCCAGGTCGTCGTTCGTGTGGCGCGTGCTGGGCGCCGCGAGGCGGTCATCCAGCTGCCGGAAACGCTCCGCCCGGCGATCGGATCTACCGGCCGGGCGAGTTTGTATGGAAACGGGCTAGCCGGCCCGGCGGAACTTCGCCAGTTGTCGGACGCCGCAAACCCGCACACCCGGACGTTCGAGGCTCGCTACGTGCTGGAGGGCCGTCTGGCAGACGCGCCGCTGGGCTCGACCATCTCCATCCAGATCCAGGACGGCTCGTCCGCCCCGGCGCTGCAGGTTCCGATGGGCGCGATCTTCGATGCGGGCCAGGGACCGGGCGTATGGCTGATCGAAGGGGAGACGCCCCGGGTCACCTGGCGTGCCGTGCAAGTCGCCGGCCTCGGTGACGAGGCGGCGTCGGTGGTCGGCGCGCTCGAGGCGGGCGATCGCGTCGTTGCGCTCGGCGCGCACCTGCTGCACGAAGGCGACCACGTGCGACTCGCGGGGCGCAAGGCCGCAGCGCGCGTCGCCGCCCTTGGCGAGGAACGGCGATGAGCGCCTTCAATCTCTCGGCGCTTGCCGTTCGCGAGCGCGCCGTGACGCTGTTCCTGCTGGTGGCGATTTCCATTGCCGGCGTCGTGGCCTTCCTGACGCTGGGTCGCGCGGAAGACCCGGCTTTCACCGTCAAGCAGATGACCGTCGTCACCGCCTGGCCGGGGGCCACGGCAAAGGAGATGGAAGAGCTGGTCGCCGAACGGCTGGAGAAGCGGATGCAGGAGCTCCGCTGGTACGACCGGACCGAGACCTTCACGCGTCCCGGTCTGGCCTTCACCATGGTCGTCCTGCGCGACACCACGCCGCCCGCCGACGTCCCCGAGCAGTTCTATCAGGCGCGGAAGAAGCTCGGCGACGAGGCCCACAGCTTGCCGCGTGGCGTGATCGGTCCGCTGGTGAACGACGAGTATTCCGACGTGACGTTCGCCCTCTACGCGTTGAAGGCGAAGGGCGAGCCTCATCGAGCGCTCGTGCGCGATGCGGAGGTCCTGCGCCAGCGGCTGCTGCACGTGCCGGGCGTCAAGAAGGTGAACATCATCGGCGAGCAGGCGGAACGGATCTTCGTCGAGTTCTCCTCCGACCGCCTCGCGACCCTGGGCGTGTCCCCGCGAGATCTCTTCGCCGCGCTCAACAGCCGGAACGTCATGACGCCCGCCGGCTCGATCGAAGCCAAGGGCCCGCAGGTCTTCATCCGGCTGGAGGGCGCGATCGACGATCTGCAGGCGATCCGGAATACCCCCGTCGCCGCGCAGGGCCGTACGCTCGAGATCTCCGACGTCGCCGAGGTGAAGCGGGGCTACGAGGATCCGGCGACCTTCCTGATTCGCAACAACGGCGAACCGAGCTTGCTGCTCGGCGTGGTCATGCGCGAGGGGTGGAACGGCCTCGAGCTGGGCAAGGCGCTCGAGGAGGAAGCGGCGGCGATCAACGCGGAGATGCCGCTGGGCCTGAGCCTCTCCAAAGTCACGGACCAGTCCGTCAACATCCGGACAGCCGTCGACGAGTTCATGGTCAAGTTCTTCTTCGCGCTCGGTGTCGTGATGCTGGTGAGCTTCCTCAGCATGGGATGGCGCGTCGGCATCGTCGTCGCGGCGGCGGTTCCCCTGACGCTCGCAGCGGTATTCGTCGTCATGGCGGCCACCGGCAAGGACTTCGACCGCATCACCCTCGGCTCGTTGATCCTCGCGCTGGGACTCCTGGTCGACGACGCGATCATCGCCATCGAGATGATGGTCGTGAAGATGGAAGAAGGCTACGACCGCATCGGTGCAGCGGCCTATGCCTGGAGCCATACGGCCGCGCCCATGCTCGCCGGCACCCTGGTGACGGCGATCGGCTTCATGCCGAACGGCTTCGCCCGGTCGACCGCCGGCGAGTACACCAGCAACATGTTCTGGATCGTCGGCATCGCGCTCATCGCGTCCTGGGTGGTTGCCGTCGTGTTCACGCCCTACCTGGGGGTGAAGCTGCTCCCGAACATCGCGAAGCGCGAGGGCGGGCACGAGGCGATCTACGACACGCCGCACTACCACCGCTTCCGCCGGGTCCTTGGTCTTGTCATTCGCCGCAAATGGTTGGTCGCGGGCAGCGTGGTCGGGACCTTCGTCGTCGCCGTGCTGGGCGTGGGCCTCGTCAAGCAGCAGTTCTTTCCGACGTCCGATCGACCGGAAGTGCTGGTCGAGCTGCAGATGCCGTATGGGACGTCCATCGAGCAGACGAGTGCCGCCAGCGCCAAGGTCGAGGCGTGGCTGGCCGAGCAGCCGGAAGCCAGGATCGTGACCGCCTACGTCGGGCAGGGAGCGCCGCGCTTCTATCTCGCCATGTCGCCCGAGTTGCCGGATCCCTCGTTCGCGAAGATCGTCGTATTGACGGACGACGAGCAGGCACGTGAGGCGCTCCAGCTCAGACTGCGACAGGCCGCAGCCGAAGGCCTGGCACCCGAGGCCCGCGTACGGGTGAGCCAACTGGTGTTCGGCCCCTACTCGCCCTTTCCGGTGGCGTTCCGCGTGATGGGCCCCGACCCGGACAGGCTGCGTGGGATTGCGGCGCAGGTACTCGCCGTGATGCGCGCGATGTCCCAGATGAGAACGGTCAATGCCGACTGGGGCGAGCGCGTGCCCACGCTTCGCTTCTCACTCGATCAGGACAGGCTTCAGGGCATCGGCTTGACGTCCGCCGATGTGGGTCAACAGCTTCAGTTCCTGTTGAGCGGCATCCCGATCACCGAGGTCCGCGAAGACATCCGGTCGGTGCAGGTGGTGGCCCGTTCTGCCGGCCGCGCGCGGCTCGACCCGCGCCAGATCACCGATTTCACTCTGGTCGGAACGGCCGGCCAGCGGATTCCGCTGTCGCAGGTCGGAACCGTGGACGTCCGCATGGAAGACCCGATCCTGCGTCGCCGCGATCGCACGCCGACGATCACCGTACGTGGAGACATTGCCGAGGGCTTGCAGCCGCCGGACGTGTCCACCGCGGTGTGGAAGGCGCTGCGGCCGATCAACGCCGAACTGCCGGCGGGCTACCGCATCGAACAGGGCGGCTCCATCGAGGAATCCGGCAAGGCCAATCGCGCCTTGGTGCCGCTCTTCCCGATCATGATCGCGCTCACGCTGATCACGATCATCTTCCAGGTCCGGTCGATCTCCGCGATGGTGATGGTGTTCGCGACGGCGCCGCTGGGCCTCATCGGCGTCACTCCGACGCTGCTGCTGTTCCAGCAGCCGTTCGGCATCAACACGCTGGTCGGCCTGATCGCGCTTTCCGGAATCCTGATGCGCAACACGCTCATTCTGATCGGGCAGATTCGCCACAACGAGATGGAGGGATTGGCGCCATTCGATGCCGTCGTCGAGGCCACCGTGCAGCGCTCCCGTCCGGTCGTTCTGACCGCGCTCGCCGCCATGCTGGCGTTCATTCCCCTCACCCATTCGGTCTTCTGGGGAACGCTGGCGTACACGTTGATCGGTGGAACCTTCGGCGGGACCGTGCTCACCCTGGTGTTCTTGCCGGCGCTCTACGCGATCTGGTTCAGGATCGTGCCGGCAAGCGAGGCCGGCGAGGGGACCTCCCTTCCTTCGATTCGAGCGGAACCCGTCGCTGGTTAGAGATCTCTCCCTGTTCCCCTGAAAGGACGATCATGCCCCGTTCTCTCGCCGTTCTGCTGAGTGTCAGCGTCTCGACGGGCTGCGCGCATAGCCCGCACTACAAGACGCCTGAGATTCCCGTGTCGGCCCGCTTCCTCGGTCAGGAAGCTGTCGAGAGCCGGGAGGTGCAGACCAAAGCGGACCTCCAGGCCTGGTGGGCCTCCTTCGATGATCCTGCGCTGACGCGCTTCATCTCCCTGGCCCTCGACCAGAATCTCGATATCGCGCAAGCGGCGGCACGTGTCGCGCAATCGCGTGCCTCATTGCGCTATGCCGGTGCGGCGCTGCTTCCATCGGCCCATGTGACCGCGCACGGAGCGAAGGTCTACCAGTCGCTCGAGACACCGCTGGGACGGGTGCTCGAAGCCACGCCCGACTTCGACCGCACGGGCAGGTCCTACGAAGCCAACCTCGGAGCGAGCTGGGAAATCGACGTGTTCGGCGGTCTGCGGCGCGGGCGCGATGCCGCACGCGCGGAGTACGCGGCGTCCGAAGCCGGCGCGGTCGCGACACGCCTCGCCGTCGCCGCGCAGACGGCGGATGTGTACGTCACGATCCGGGGCTTGCAGGCGCGCATCGCGATCGCCAGGCAGCAAGCCCAGACCCGCCGGCGGCTGCTCGCCCTGGTCCAGCTCCAGTACGAAAAGGGGCTCGCTGCCGAGCTACAGGTGAACCAGGCCGAGGGTTCGCTCGCGGAGGTCGAGGCGCAGATCCCCGTCCTGGAAGCCGGGCTCGATTCGGCGATGAACGCGCTGGACGTGCTGCTCGGCATGCAGCCGGGAACCTACCGCGCCGAACTGAGCCCGGCGCTGCCTGTCCCGGTCGCGCCGGGGCTGGTCGAGACCGGCACTCCGGGCGAGATGATCCGGCGCCGGCCGGATCTCATCGTGGCCGAGCGGCGCCTTGCTGCCGCCAATGCGCGCATCGGCGCGGCGATCTCGGAGTACTACCCCAGGTTCTCGCTCGGAGCGCTGCTGGGCAGCGCCACGACGATATCGAGCGGCAATCTCTTCACGAGCGCCGCCAACCAGGCCCTGGGCGTCCTCGGACTTCGCTGGCGGCTGTTCGACTTCGGCCGGGTCGATGCGCAGATCGCCGCGGCGCGTGGCCAGGAGGCCGAAGCGCTGGCGGTGTACCGGCTGGCCGTGTTGCGGGCGACCGAGGATGTCGAGAACGCCTTCTCCGCCCTCGTCAAACGCGAGGCCCAGGTCGCCATCCTGACGCAGGGCGAATCAGCGTTCGCGCGTGCCAGGGAGAGCTCGGACGCAGCCTACAGAGGGGGCGTCGTCAGCCTGATCGAAGTGCTGGATGCCGACAGCAACCTGCTGCAGGTGCGCGATGCGAAGGCACAGGCGCAAACCAAAGCGGCGCGAGCCGCCATTGCCTCCTTCCGGGCGTTGGGAGGCGGATGGGATGCGCGACATGCCGGCGGCGCCGGGCCCGCTGCGACTCTCGATGGACAGGTTCACGGACATCGGCAGAGTGCTCGGTGACACCGTGCTGACCTTGGTACTCCTTCCCCCGTGCAAGCCGCGTGGCTCAGGATCGCGCGCTTCGCACATTGGACCATTCCTGACTGATCACGGGTACACGCCATGACGACAAAAGACCACTCATGGGTGCTCATCACCGGCGCTTCGAGCGGCTTCGGCGAGGAATTCGCCCGCCAGTATGCGGCGCAAGGCCATCCTCTCGTTCTGGTGGCGCGCCGGCTGGACCGACTTGAAGCCCTCGCCGACGCGTTGCGCCAGCGGTACCGCATCGATGTCGTCGTGGAGCAGGTCGATCTGTCGGATGTTGCGGCAGTCGTCCGACTGCATCAACGGCTCCGCGAGCGAGGCATTGCGGTCGACATCCTGATCAACAACGCCGGCCACGGACTGCAAGGCACCTTCGTGGACGGCACGCTGGATGCGGCACTGGCGATGCTGCAGCTGGACGTCGTGAGCCTGACCGCGGTCACCCACGTCTTCGCGCAAGACATGCGGACGCGTGGACGCGGGAAGATCCTGCTGGTCGCCAGCCTGCTGGCCTACCAGGGCGTGGAGAAGTTCGCGGTCTACGCGGCCGCCAAGGCGTACGTGTTGCGTCTGGGCGAAGCCCTTCACCGCGAGCTCAAGCACGAGGGCGTCACGGTGACGACGCTGTCCCCAGGCATGTCGGAGACCGGATTCGCCGCCGCGGCGCACCAGAAGATCACGCCCGCGTTGAAGCGGGTGATGATGCAACCGGCACCCGTGGTGCGCGCCGGGATCCGCGCGCTACAGGCCGGGCGCATCAGCGTGGTGCCAGGCTGGGCCAACAAGGCCATCGTGATCTTTGTCTGGGCAACGCCTCGCTGGCTGCACCAGGCCGTCTTCTCTCGCATCATGAACGCATGAGCCACGAGGCGCCGCGGCCGAGGGAAAGCGATGGGCAGCGAGGCGGCCCGCCGGATGGCCGCGGGTGACCCGGAGGTGGCCGAGGGGGCGCACTCCGGGTGGTCAGCGGCGTTCTTGGTCTGGCACGACGACAACCCGACCTGAGCGCGGGGGGCGCGAAACCGTTCGCTAACCTGGCGAGCGGGAGCAGCCGGTACCCCAGCGGTAGCCCGGATCTCCGTCTTAGACGCGGCGCCCCTTTAAGTGATTGATTTTGTGGTACGCCCGATAGGGCTCGAACCTACCAAACGCGCCCGGCCGCTCCCCGTGGCACCCTGAAAACCGCGCTTTTCCTTGGGTTTCTGGGCCACGGGGCGCGACCGGGAGCCAAGGGGGGCGCTTTTCTTCTGGCGTTTCTTCTGGCGCGTTAGGCGCCGCTCTTCTTCGTCGCCCGGGTCGGGGGGACCTTGGCGGCGCCGGTCGCCTGGGCGAAGAGCGCGTCCGCGAGCTCCGGCGTTCTCGCTGGAAGGTGGGAGCCGTAGAGGTCCGCCGTCAAGGACACCGTGCGATGCCGGAGCATTCGCTGCACGTACTGAAGCGGCGCGCCGCGCTGAAGGTGCAGCGAGGCGAACGTGTGCCGTAGGCTGTGCGGCGAGTAGTGTCCGGGAAGGCCGGCCGCCTTCAGGGCTCGCTTGAAAGCGTCGCCGACGTCGTTGTAGTCGTGGGGCGACCCTGTCTTCGACGGGAAGATCCAGGCCGATCGCCGCGAGCCGGCCGCCAGGGCCTCCGCGGCGGCGGCCACTTCGCGACGGTGGAGCTCATCGACGACGTCGGCCGGGACGTCGACGACGCCTTCGTCGCCCGTCTTCGTCGGCTGGACGCGGCCGCGGGTCCAGCCGCGGCGGATCGCGAGCTCGCGCCGCTCGACGTCGAGGTCGTCCCATTGGAGCGCGAGCGCCTCGCCGATACGGAGCCCGCAAGCGAACGTCAGGCGGAAGAGCGTCGACCACCGGGGGAGGACCTGGTCGGCCGCCTCGAGGAGCCGGCGCACCTGGTCGGCGTCGAATGCCTTGACCTTGCGCGCCCGCTCCGCGCGCGTCGTCGCGAGCCGTAGGCGCTTCCACCGGAGCGCGGCCGGATTCCGCTCAATCACGCCCGCTTCGACGGCGTCCTCGAGAAGCGATGACAGGACGCCGCGGACGTTAGCAACCGTGTGCTTCGCGAGTCCGCTCGCGAGTAGGTCGAAGAGTAGGTCCCGGACGTGCGTCGGGTCGGCCTCGAGCTCGCGGAGCGTCCGGGCGCCGATCGTCGGCAGGACGTGGAGGTCGAGCGCCCAACGATAGAGACGCAGGGTTCCCGGCCGGACGAGGACCTCCGCGCGCTCTAGGAACGGGCGCGCGAACGTCGCCAGCGTCAGGCCGCCCGCGGCGCCGCGGCGCGCGCCCGGCTCCCATTCGACCGTCCACGACTTCGTCCTCGCGCGCTTGTAGATCCACGCGCGTCGCGCCCGGCCTTCGGCGAGGAGTCGGTCGCGCTCGACGATCGCGTCGCGACGGCGGGGGACCTGGCGAAAGCGCCGGCCGGCTGGCATCAGCGCGAGCGGGCAGGATCGGACACGGGCGACGCCGGCGCCGCTCGCTGGCCGAGCATTCGCACGAATCCGAACGCCAGGAGGGCGACTAGGAGCGCCAGGACGGCCGCGAGGGCGCACCCTTCGCCCGTCCGCGCCGGGGGCCTGGCGTCGGCTCCGCCGGCGCTCTCGGGGGCAGAGGTCGCGCTGCCGGCGTGCGACACGACCGCGCTCGAGCTCGCCGCGTTCACGACGCAGACGAGATGCAGCACCAGGCCGGGAAGGAAGAGGGCGAGGTATCCGAACGCGACCACGAAGAGCCAGGCGAGGCCGGCGCCGACGCGGCCGCGGTACATCTGTCCGGCGCCGGGGATCACCAGGCTCAGGACGGCCGCGACGCCTGGGCTCGGCCCGCCGTCCGTGAGCGGCGCCGGCGACGCCGTCCGCCGCGGACGGCCACAACGTGGACAGGCCGGCGCCTGGTCGGAAACGCTACCGCCACAGTCGGGGCAAGTGAGCAGGGGCAACCGTTCTTCACTCCTGGGAGCCGCTACATCTTGCGGCGCGGTCTTTCGTGGGGCGGACGGACCGAACGTGGCGCGGCTCGAAAGTATCCTCCGCGGGCTCCGGGGAGCCGAATCCTACTTGCTACACGCCGCGTTTCTTCAGGAAGTCGTCGAGGGCCGCAGCGATGAGGTCGGTCACCTTGGCGCCGCTGAGAACCGCGAGCGCGCGGAGCCGCTTGTATTGCTCGCTCGGCACGCGCGCCATAGTCAGTCCTGGTGCGGCCTTCTTCTCTCTCGCCTTCATCGGGAGGGATCATCGCCCGGCTCCGGCGGGCGTGTCAATAGCTACTTGACGCTCTAATGTTGCTAAGGTAACGTAGGCAACATGGCCGCCCGCGAAAAGGTCACGGTCGCCGCCGTTTCTAACGCCCTCATCCGTTGGCGCGGGAACGTCCAGGCGGCCGCCGACGAGCTCGGCGTTACGCGCAAGGCGCTCTATGAGCGGATCGCCCGCGCCGGGATCGACCTCCCTTCCCTGCGCGCGAACGCGAAGCTAATCACACCTATGCATACCTTGAGACGTGCGGATAGCAACGTGGCGAGTGTCCGTCAAACCGCCGGTGCTCAGTTTCCCGCAGCGAAGCGAGCCCCTATCTTGGGCGTCGTGCAGCAGGTGGAGATCGACGCCCCCCCGATCAAGAGCGCGCCCGCCCGGCGCGTGCAGACACGGCTCACGCCGCAGCATCAGGACAAGCTCCGCGAGGCGAAGCTCGTCTTGGGCGGGCGCTACATGATCGAGACGGACGAGAACCGCTTGCTCGAGCAGTTCATCGACGAGTGCTTCGACCCCTGGCTCGCGGACAAGCTGAGCCGCTAGCCACCGCCTAAAGACCAAAACAGAAACACGAATGAGGCCGCGCCAATTGAACGCTCGAAGTGTGTCTCGCGATCGACTCCGCGCCGCGGCGCTCGAGCTCGTCGACGCTCTCGCCGAAGTGATCGCGGAGGCCGCGGCCGGCGCCGGCGCCGGCCGGCCGGAGCGGCTCCTCGACTATCCGGAGCTCGCGCGGCGCCTGGGCGTGCACGTGAAGACGGCGCGCCGCGCCGGCGCCGCGGGCGCCTGGCCGGAGGTCCGGACGTTCGGCGGCGTCAAGGTCCGCGAGGTCGACCTCGACGCGGCGATTCGCCGCGAGCTCGTAAACATCCTGCTCCCGCTCCGGACGTACTCGGGCGGCGACTTCGCCGACCTCGAGGTCGGCCTCGACGGGAAGCCGCGGCCGCTCTTCCTGGGAGTTGCCGAGGGTATCTCTCCGAACGGGATCGCGCGCGACGGCTCGACCGGATACCGGACGTATGAGATCGCCGACACCTACGGGGCGCCGGCCGGCCTGGGCGGCGTCGACGCCGTCTTCGCCTACGTCGACCAGGCCGCGGCCGACGCGCGCGACCAGGGGCGCCGGCTCCTGCTCGTCGCCGGGACGGACTACCAGGTCGACCTCGGCGCCGGGACGATCGAGGTCCTGTCCGACGTCCAGGTCCTCGAAGTCGTCGACGGGGAGAACGCGCTCGACTGGAACGACGGAAGCGTCCGGGCCGCCACGATCACGCCGGGGCTCTACACGCCGCGGACGCTCGCGGCGGCCGTCCAAGCGGCGATGATCGCCGCCGGCACGGCGGCCGCGGTCGCGAGCTACTCAGAGACGGCGCACGTCGTCACGATCGCGAGGAGCTCCGGCTCGCCGCTCTCGCTCTTGCTCGACACGGGCGCCGCGGCCGACCGCGGGATCTGGCGAACGCTCGGCTACACGGGCGGCTCCGACCTGGCCGGCCTCACGTCCTACACCGCGCCGCAAGCTCTCTTCGTCGACGCGGACCTCGACCATGTTCTCCAAGTGAACGCGCGCGGCCTGGTCGACGACGCGGCGGGGACCTACACCGGAACGCCTGGCGCTCTGCTCGAGCTCGGCCCGGACTTCCTCGCGTACCTCGCCGGGGCCGTGGCCGGCCGGCCGGAGCTCGTCGACGTCGCGACTCAGGTCGCGGGCCGGGCCGCGGCGCCGCAACTCCTGACGCTCTACCTCGCGAGCTCGGCGCAGCTTCGCGAGGTCCTCGAGTGGCTCGAATACTCCGGAGGGGCTGACGTCGTCTCCGGCGACGACGGGCGCCTTTACTACGTCCCGGGCGACGCGGAGGTCCCGCCGCAGGTCGTCGACCTCTACGATCGCGACTTCCTAGCCTTCGCGATGGGGAAGACCTGGCGCGACGTCTACGCCGGCGTCGTGATCGAGTACGCGGCCGACCCGACGACCGGGAACGTCTCGACGCGGGCGCAACCAGCGGGCACGGCGCAGACCGCCGTCCCGACACGCTACGGGCGGCCGAATTGGCGCGCCTTCCGGACGCTGCTCCGGAGCTCCGTCGACGCCACCGCGAGGGCGATCGACTTCGCCGGGAAGGCCGGCACGCTCCGGCGCGTGATCCGCGCGACGGTCAAGGGGAAGCTCGCGCGAGCAACCGTCGGGACAAAGGTCCGCGTGACTCGCGCGCGCGGAATCTCGACGACGGGCCGCCTCGACGCCGTGCTCTTCCGCGTGCTGTCGATCGAAAAGGACCCGCTCCGGGCCGAGCAAGCGTGCTCTTTGGTGGAGGTCTAGGACGATGCCGACGCAACTCGACCCGACGAAACCGCCGACCGGCGGAGACTTCATTTCCGCGGACCACCGCGCCAATTTCGCCGCGATCCAGGCCGCGCTCGGGAACGGGAACGCGCTCGCGGACTACTCGCTCGAATGCTGGCCGGCCGGCGACACGACGTCGCCGGCGCACTTCACGCTCGCCGGCGCCGGCGCCGCGATCCAGCGATGCGGCGTCGGCCTGGCGGACACGCGCGCGAAGCATGGGGACTTCTGCGCGCGCATCACGTCGGGCGGCGGCGCCGCCGCGACGTTCGACCAACGTCTCCTGACCTCGAGCTCGTTCAAGTCGGGGCTACGGGGGCTGGCCTTCGGCTTCGGATGCTGGCTCTACGCGAGCGCCGCGAGCTCCGTCCGCGTCGGGCTCTATGACGGCGTCGGGACGACCTGGGCCGACAAGCGGCACGCGGGAGACCTCGCCTGGACGACGGCCATAACGCACCATCCCGGCGACGCGGCCTGGTGGTGGCTCGCCGGCGCGCGGACGCTCGACGCCGCGGCGACGGAGGCGACCTGGCGCGTCGAGGCCGCGGCGGGGACCGTCGTCGCCTACGTTTCCGCGGCCGCTCTCGCGCTAGGCCCGTCGGCGCCGGCGTACCCGCAGCCGTCGCGCGAGGGCCGGCTCTTCGTGGGGCCTGGCACGCAGCAAGGCGACCTCGTCGTCGGGACCTACATCAACGGTTGGCGGCTGTCGCTCCCGATGCCGGCCGTCCTCCGCCGCGTCGACATCTACGCCGGCACGGCGCCGGCGACACAGGCGGCGATTTGGGACGCCAACAAGAACGGCTCGAGCGCGTACTCGACACGGCCTCAGATCGCCGCGGCCGCGGCGCCGCCGACCGGAGGCGCCGCGCCTGATGGGACGTATGCGAACCGCTGTTTCGCTCGCGGCGATGTCCTCTCGCTCGACCAGGACCAGATTGGCACCGGGACGACCGGAGCCGACGCGACGGCCGTCGCGGAGTTCATCTGCTGGCCGCGGCCCTTCGAGGCCTTCCGCGTCCCGACGGAGGTCAACTAGATGCCCGTCTCGATCATCCGTCCGTCGGCTTCCGGGTCACTCGGCGATGCATGGTCGCTTGGGGCTGGCGGCAGCAAGGCGGCCGCGGTCGACCCGGGCGACCCCGTGTCGCACGACGACGGGTCGACCTACATCGCGGTCGGCGCGGCGCCTGGCGGCGCGAACCTCCAATCGTTCTACATGAATACCGGCGTACCGCTGATGGTGGACGTCTTGAACGTCGACTTCTTTGTCCGCGGCGGGATGGCGTCCGCCGGCGTCGAGGCGCTCTCTGGACAGCTATTCCGGGCCGGCACTGGCGGAGTGTCGCCTTCCTCTACGGCCGCTTACTACTCGACCTTTAGCTCACTGGCTTATGCGCGGCCTGGCGGCGGCGCCTGGGTGAAGGACGACTTCGCGGTTAACAACATCCAGGCGAGGGTGAGCGTCCCGACAGACTCGGCGCTCGCCGCGCGCGTTACGTCGATTTGGGTCGAGCTCACGCATACGGTCCCCGCCGCCGGCCTCATCGCGCTTGTCTTCGAGGTCCTCGGCCCGCTCGCCGCCGTCGGCCTGGCGGAGATCCCGCGGCTTTGTCGCGAGCTCGCGACGCGGCGCGGCGTCCGGCTCGCGCCACGCGAGCGCCTGACGCTCTGGCGTGAGCTCCGCGCGTACAGCGCGCCGCGGTACTACTTCCGCCCGGCCGCGGGCGCTTTCTAGGGGAGGTCCCTCCAATGGCCGTGAACGCTCGCGAAGCATCCGTTCTCGCCGAGACTCGCGCGACGTCGGCGCAACTCGACGAGCTCGTCGCCGACCTCGACCAACTCCGCTCGCGCTTCAACGCGCTCGGCGGGACGCCGGCCTTCGAGGGCGCCGGTCTACTCTTCGACGCCGGCGGGTCGGGGCAGGAGGTCCCGTTCAACGACTTCCTGGGGATCTTCAACGCGCTCGGCACGCTCGAGGGGACGAACGGGACCCCGGCCGCCGCCTGGGCCGGCTTCCTGGTCGCGCTCGAGCGGCTGCGGGGCTAGAATCGTGGAGGCGCCGCCGGCGGCGCCGATTCGGACGGCGGGATGCTACCCGGCCCGACGGCCCGTTTCGTCGCCGGCACGCCTGGCCGTCGCGTCGCCGGCGCGCTCGCTGCGCGTTCTGCGCGAAGACGCGCCGGGCCGTGAGGCGCCAGGCCGCGGAAACCTGGGATTGGTACGCGGCCGCCTTCGATCGGCACGTCGGCGGGAAACCGCCCGCGGAGTGAGCTCGGGCCGTTTTTTCTTCTGGCAATCTTCTGGCGCGAGTGGCCTAAGTCGCTGATTCTATTGGTACGCCCGATAGGGCTCGAACCTACAACCTTCGGCTCCGTAGCTATCGCGCTAGGCCACGCCGGCGCGGCTTCCGATCCGAACGATCATGGAGATCGGAATCAGTCGGCGGGGCGCAAGTGGTCGCCGATGAAAACGGCGAGCTCCGCTTTTCGGATCCGGCCAGACGCCACGCCCATCGCGAGCTCGGTCAGCTCGTCCTCTCCCGCGTCTAGCTGTTGGCCGTTCAGCCAGAGGAAGACGAGCGCGGTGGCCAGGGCGGCGCGCTTGTTGCCGTCCAGGAAAGGATGGTTCTGCCCGATGTGAAAAAGGTAGGCGGCCGCCTTCTCGGCCAGCGTCGGGTGGAGGTAGGTTCCTCCGAACGCGGCCGCGGGCATGCCGATGGCGGAGCGGAGCAAACCCAGGTCGCGCACGCCATGGCTGCCCCCGTAGCGACCGATCTGATCGGCGTGGATGAGCAGGACCTCGTCGAGCGTCAGGAAGCGCGGGGCTGCCAACTACTCGGCGAGGCGCTTGAAGACGCCGGCATAGCGAACGTTGATGGCTTCGAGCGCCGACTCCAGCTTCCGCGTCCGCTTCCGGGCACGCACGGGGGTGATCACGATTACGTCGCCGTCCGTCGAGACCTCGACCGGGATCGAGGCGTCGATGCCGGTGGCTTCGAGCAGGGGGCGGTCCAACACCAGGGCCAGGCTGTTTCCGGTCCGGGTCAAGCGCTTTCGCATCGTACGTACACGCTACGTCATTGGTACGAACGTGTCAAGGGCCCGCCTCGATACCACGCAGTGCCCGGCTCCGCTGTGCGGATGGCAGCTCAATGGCGGGCGCCCTGGGCGAGACGCCGAATGCGGGTTTCGTCCGCATGGAAGAAGACGCGCTGGATCTTGCCTCATCGGCGTCACGCTGACTTCGCTGCTGTTCCAGCAGCCGTTCGGCATCAACACGCTGGTCGGTCTGATCGCCCTTTCCAGAATCCTGATGCGCGACACGGCTCATCCTGATCGGTCAGATCCGCAGCAACGAGAGCGACGGATTGGCGCCATTCGACGCCGTCGTCGAGGCCACCGTGCAGCCCTCCCGACGCAGGAGCAACTCCTCGACCTCAGCTACTGGGAACAGACGATGCGGCGGCGCGCCGGACCAGCGCACGAAAGGCCTGAGCCGCCGGGTCGGCGTGCGTGCGCTCGTGCCAGCCGAGCGCGATCGTGACCACGTGCGCGGGGACCGGGGCCTTCAGCGCGCGCACGCCCAGGCGCGCCGCATGCGCTCGGACGAGCGACTCCGGCAATGTCGCTACCAGCTCGGTCGCGGCGACGACGGCGCTGGCGGCCGTGAATGACGGCACGGTCATCGCGACGTCGCGGGGGAGGCCCGCGCGTGCGTACGCGGTGCCGACGCGGTCCGGGATCCCCCGACCCGGCACCATCTCCACGCCGACGTGACGTAGCGCGCCGAGCGCCCGCCGGGAGAGCTGCTTGCCGTGTGCGGGGTGGCCTCGACGCGCGACGAGGACGGTGCGCTCTTCGAGGAGCCGCTCGAAATGGAGACCCGCGCCTTTCCCGGGGACGCCGATGTGCAGGTCGATCGCCGGGGAGGCCAGGTCACCGAGGGACACGAGCGAGTCGATACCGACGACGGAGAGGCGCGCGCTGGGCAGCTCCTTCGCCATCTGCGCCGCGATCCATGGCACCCACGTGAGCTGCCCGGCATCGGCCACGGCGAGGGTGAACCTTCGCGTGCAGCTCGCCGGATCGAAGGGGGCCTGCTGGACGGCGAGCTCGAGCTCACGCAGTCCACCCGCGATCAGCGGAGCCAGCACGGTCGCGCGAGGCGTCGGCACGATCCCGCGCCCCTTGCGCGTGACGAGCGGGTCGCCGAGGATCGCCCGGAGGCGGGCCAGGCCGTTGCTGATGGCGGACGGGGTGACGTGAAGGCGCTCGGCAGCGCGCGCGACGCTGCCCTCCGAGAGGACAGTGTGGAGCACCAGCAGGAGATTGAGGTCCAGCGCAGCCAGCCCAATACTCACCGTGGGTGATGTTATATGTCACGAATAGTCACTTATACAAACTGTATAGCCCGACCCATGATGAGGAAATGACGAACTTGATCGACTGCTTGACCGCGGCAGCGCTCATCGCCTCCCCTCCGTCCGCCCCCAACCCTCCCCGGAGCACAGCCATGTCCACCGCTCGCGTCGACGTTCTGGATTCGTTCCTCTCGTACCGGGTGGCCGGCACCGGCGCCCCCATCGTGTTTCTCCATGGAAACCCCACGTCGTCGCACGTCTGGCGCAACGTCATCCCGGGGTTCCAGGATCGCGGTCGCTGCCTGGCGCCCGACCTGATCGGCATGGGACGCTCGGGCAAGCCGGACATCCCGTACCGCTTCGCCGATCATGCGCGCTACCTGGATGCGTGGTTCGACGCGCTCGATCTTCGCGACGTGGTGCTCGTCGGCTATGACTGGGGCGGCGTCCTCAGCCTCGACTGGGCGCGGCGGCATCCGGACCGGGTGCGCGGAGTCGTCGTCTTCGAAACGTTCCTCCGGCCGATGCGCTGGAGCGACTGGCCTCCGCAGGGCGCGGAGCTGTTTCGCGCGCTGCGCACGCCGGGCGTCGGCGAGAAGATGGTGCTCGAGGACAATGTGTTCCTCGCGCGTTCCCTCGACCACGGCGTCACGAGCGGCCTCGCCGACGAGGATCGCGCGATCTACTACGCCCCGTTTCCGGATCCGGGCACGCGGCGCCCGTTGCTCCAATGGCCGCGCGAGATCCCGATCGAGGGTGAGCCCGCCGACGTCGCGTCGGTGATCGCGCAGTACGGGGCATGGCTCTCGCAGAAGCCCGCGAAGCCCGCCCTGCTGCTCACGTTCGGGGACACGGGTCTCGGCGCGCCGGAGATCATCGACTGGGTCCGGAAGAAACTCACGGCGGTCGAGATCATCTCGCTCGGCCGGGCCGGACACCACGCGCCCGAAGACACACCGGAGGAGATCGCGCGCGCGATTCGGGGCTGGCTCGATCGACACGAGTGGTGAGCGAGCGCGCGACGAGGGCCTGACCGACGGCGGGCGGGTTGCGCAGGTGCTCGGCCGGCCGGTGGTCGAGGCGCTCAACAACCTTCTGGCCGCGAGCTCGGATTCGCGCGGGACGCCAGAGGGCACTCCAGGCCGCGTCTGCCTTTCAGTCGCCGGCGACGAGCCAGCCGCCAAGCAGGTGGTGCTGCGCCTCCTCGGCGAGTTGGGCTTCGACGGCATCGATGCCGGCTCGCTCGCCGAGTCCCGGCGCCAGCAGCCGGACACTCCAGCATACCGCATGGATTTGGACCGGACCGCACTGCAGGCGGCGCTGTCCAAGCCGGACGCAGCGGGAATCGCTCGCCGTCAGACGGCGGACGAGCAGGCAGGCACGGACGTTCTTCGAGGCCCCCAAACCCGCCCAGGCTGAGTTTCGACTAACCGACAGTCGCGCTGTTGGAGAGGGTGAGATCGGCGAGCTTGTCTCTACCAGCTGATTCGACAGGGCACGCGTGTCGACGATCGCACGTTCGACATCGACTTCCTCGATCCTGGCGTACGGGCGTTCGTGTTCCCATTCGCCTAGGACGGCTTACCGCCCCCGACGCCTGGGCGCTCGAAGCGCCCCTGGTTGGGAAGGGAGCTCGTCTGCGGGCGGTACCCCAGCGGTACCCCCAAACGCCACGATGAGAAGTCATCCCTGTAAGTTGTTGATTTATTGGTACGCCCGATAGGGCTCGAACCTATAACCTTCGGCTCCGGAGGCCGACGCTCTATCCAGTTGAGCTACGGGCGCACGTGGCGTGCGAGACGAAAACTATAGCACGCGCGGCTACTTGATCAGCTCCGGCGCGCGCGAGGCGAGGCCCTTCTTGATGTCGTCCTGGATCGCCTTGTCGCCGAGCCAGATGCCGAAGACGGCCGAAGCGAACGCCTTGTCCTCGATCGGCTTCGCCACCATGCCCGGCGGGCGCGTCTCGAGCAGGCCGCCCGGCTTCCAGGCCAGCACGCACTCCTGGCCCTCCTTGATCGGCCCGAAGAGAGCGAGGAACTGCGCGAGCTTGCCGGGATCCGTGCCGGCCAGGACCTCGCGGAAGGCCTCCTGGATCTGGTCGGCGGAGAGGTCCCGCGTGTACTTCATCACGATCTGCTTCTCGAAATCGCCGGAGACGAGGTCCTTGTAGAAGGCGGCGGTGCCCAGCTTGCCCTTGTGAGCCGCGAGCGGGCCGGCGAGCGCCGAGTCGGCGACGTACAGGCCCACCGCGTAGACCTTCACCTTCAGGAAGGTCTTGGTGCGCAGCCCGACGCCGAGGAGAGACATGTCGCCCTGCTTGGCGGCGAACTTCACGCCGCTCTTCGGCTCGGTGACCTCCTGGGCGCCGGCACGGGGCGCGCCCGCGAGGAGGACGAGGCTCAGCCCGGCGGCGAGAGCCGCGGGGATGCGATCGCGATGTTGCATGATGCCCCCTGGATTGTTGAGGCTGGCTGAGGGTGAGTGCCCGGCGGGTCGCCGCTGTCGCTGGACGCGGCTGAAGGCGGCGTCCGTCGGAGAATCGTACCACTCCGCACGGCGTCAACGGCCGGCGGATGCGCCGGCTACTCGCGCTCGGCCGCTTGGGCGGCCTGCCACAGCTCCTGGTACTTCGCGCGCACCGAGGCGTCGAGCGCCTGCGCTTCGTCGAGCGGAAGGGAGAGAGCTCGAATCAGCTCGAGGACGTCGGCCAGATCCTTCAGGCGGTGCGGCGCGCTGATCCCGGAGGCGAGCTTCAGCTCGATGAGCTTGTCCAGCGGCAAGAGAGCGATCCGCCGGCCTCGGACGGCGGCCTGCGCCGGGTCCGGGAACGCCACCGGCTTGGGCTTGCCGTCGCCTGGGTATTCGCCCGCCAGCACGACATCCACGGTCACTCCCGACTCCATGTCGCGCAAGCCACGGCTCCCCGGAAACTTCTCGAGGTACCCCCTGCCCAGGACCTCCGCCTTCAGCGAGCGCAGGCCGTCTGCCGTGAGCAGCACGTCCACGTCGACCGTCACCCGCCGGTAGCCCCATTCATTGAGCGCCAGCCCGCCGAGGATCGCGTAGGGGATCCCCTTCTCCTCGAGGATGCTGGTCAGCCGCTCCAGGGCCCGCTGGACGTCGGCCTCCCCCATGAAGAACCTCCTGGCGTTCTCGAGTCCCGCCCAGAATGCGCCCTCGCGCTCGGCCGTCAGCTGATGAGCCATCGCTGCGGGGAGCTTATCAGCGCAGCGCCGGCAGGGGATCCGATGGAGACTTCCCGGAGGCCTAGGATCCCACGTAACCCAGCGCGCGGAGTCGTTCGCGCTGTTCCGGCGTGAGCGTGACGGGCGGGGCGCCGCTGCCGCGGGCGCGGCCTTCGCGCCAGCGGTCGATGGCTCGCTGCCGGATCGCCGCGGCCACGGCCTCTCGCGGCCGCTGGTCGCGGCTCTCGGCGGCGTCCTTGGCGAGATCGAACCACTCCTCGCTCAAGGGTTCCGGGCGATCCGGGCGCAGCGCCAGGATCGCCTTCCAACGCGACGCGCCGCCGCGCAGGAAGAGCTTGTGGCTGCCGTCGGTGGTGTGGTCGGTCTCGCCGTAGGTCTCGCGCTCGGGCAGGGGGGAGAGCAGGCTCTGGCCCTGCTGGCCAGGCAGCGGCGGCAGCCCGGCCCAGGCCAGGATCGTCGGCGCGACGTCGAGCAGGCTCGCCTGTCGCGGCTCGCGCCGCGGGGCGACCCCGGGGCCCCTCACCACGAGCGGCACGCGCACGACCTCCTCGTAGAGCGTCTTCTGGTGCTCCCACGAGCCGTGGTCGAGGAACTCCTCGCCGTGGTCGGAGCTGACGACGACCAGCGTGCCCGCGTCGAGGCCGCGCGCCTTCAGGTGGTCGAGCACGCGGCCCAGCTCGTCGTCGGTGTAGCGGATCTCGCCGTCGTAGAGCGCCAGCAGGTGCACCAGCTCCGCCGGCGTCGTGGTCTCGCGCGTCCTGTCCTTGAAATCCTGCCACAGGCCCGTGAGCGTTCCCGAATAGTCCTGTTCGAAGATCCGCCGCTGCGCCTCGGGTGGGTCGTAGTGCCAGTGCGGGTCGTAGAAGTGGAGGAACAGGAAGAACGGGCGGTCGCCCACGCGGTCGAGAAGGTCGATCGCGCGGTCGGCGACCTCGGTGGCCTTGCGGTCCTGGCGGAAGTCGAGGTGGTCGAAGCCGTCGTCGAGGCCGTAGGTCCCGGAGACGTAGAGGTGGCTCGTCACGGCCTGCGTCGCGAAGCCGCGCTCGCGCAGGGTGGCGGGCAGGGTCTTCACGCGCCGGTTGAAGCCGTGGCGCATGTCGGTGCCGCCGTGGACGCCGGGATCGACTGACGTCAGCAGCGACAGGTGCGAGGGCAGCGTCCACGACGAGACGCTGACGGCGTCCTCGGCCAGCATTCCCTCGCGCGCCAGCGCGTCGAGGCGCGGGGTCGTGGGCTTCGGGTACCCGTAGGCGCCCACGTGGTCGCGCCGCAGCGTGTCGATCGAGACGAGCACGACGCCCTTCGCGCGGCCGTAGGCCGCGAGGTCGTGAACGACCGGATCGGCGAGGCCGAGCAGCAGGCCGGGCGGCGCTGGCGTGTCGCGCCCCTCGCGATCGGTGAGCCGCAGCTCGAACCCCAGCTCGGTCTCGCCCGAGAGACCGTCGAGCGGCAGGCTCAGGTCGCGGAAGCCGTGCAGCGCGCGCGGGTTGAGCTTGCGCTCTGCCAGCACGCGGCCGCCGGCCGTGACCTCGAGCTGGAACCAGCCCGGCGCCTCGCCTTCGCCCGCCCAGGCGACGCCGGCGCCGAGCGTCAGCAGGCCGCGCTCGGGCAGGCGCACGCGCCAGCGCGCGGGCTCGAGCAGCGCGGGGCGCGTCTCGCCGGCGGCCGTCAGGGAGCCGACGCGCGCGAGGCGGTCCTCGATCGTCGGCAGATCGAGCAGCCGCAGCGGACCGGAGAACGCGGCGCGCTGGCAGCCCCCGAAGGTCGCGGCCGCGGCGGCCAGCAGCGCGCAGAGTGCCATGCGGCGCGTCACCCGCGCATTCTATGAGCCCGTCTCGGCGGGCCGTGAGCCGGATGGCGTTTATCATCGCCGCGGTGCGGCGCCTCCTCGCGAACCTCGGGCTCAGCCTCGTGTCCCTCGGCCTCTTCGTGGCTGTCATCGAGGGCGGCGCGCGCCTCGTCGAGTCGCGCCGGCCCGCGGCGCCGCCGCGCGCCGACTACATCTGGGACTGGCAGCAGCAGTGGGAGGACGACTTCTACACGCTCGCCTCCGACGAGGCGGGCTGGCCGCCGGGCGCCGAGATCAACGGCGACGGCTTCCGTGACCGTACGCATCCGGGGGAGAAGACGGCCGGCGTCGCGCGCATCGCGTTCCTCGGCGACAGCGTGACCTTCGGCCACGGCCTGGAGCCCGCCCAGGCCTTCCCGCGGGTGCTGCAGTCGCTCTACGACCGCGAGGGCGCGCCTGTGGAGGTGATGAGCTTCGCGCTCTGGGGCTACAGCACGCGCCAGGAGCGCTACGCGTACGAGCGCGTGGCGCGCCGCTACCGGCCGGACCGCGTGCTGGTGGCGATCTGCCTGAACGACATCCCGGAGGTGAAGAACAACCTGACCCGGCCGCCGGCGTGGCTCTCGGTCCTGCACGCGCGGTCGGCGGCGGTTCGCCTGCTGGTGGGCGCGCAGAGCCGCGAGATCCACGACGTCGAGGAGCTGTTCACGCGGTCCGACGCCCCGCAAGTGCGCGAGGGCTTCGAGCTGTTCTTCCGCGAGCTCGGCCTGCTGCGCGACGCCGTGCGCGCGGACGGCGGGGAACTGGGCCTCGCCGTGTTCCCGTTCCGCTTCCAGATGGCCGCCGGCGCGCCGCCGCCGCTCGCGCAGCGCACGATCCTCGACTGGTGCGCGCGCGAGAAGCTGCCCTGCCTCGACCTGCTGCCGGCGCTGGCGCCGCTCGGCGAGGCCGCGTTCCTCGATTACGACCACCTGAGCGCCGAAGGCGCGCGTCTCACGGCGGAGGCGCTGCGGCGGAGCGCGCTGCTGCCGGCTGCTGGCGGCGCGCGCCAGCGGCTCGAGCCGTGGCTTCTCGAGAGGGGCGCCTCGGGGGCTCGTGCGGCGGCCTGGCTCGCGGCGCCGGAGCAGGAGGCCGGCGCCCTCGTGGTGGCGACGCTGCGCGAGGCGCTCGGCGCTGCGGAGCCGGAGCAGCGAGCCGCTGCCGCATTTGCGCTCGGGAAGGCCGCGGCCGCACGCCAGGCGGCCGAGGCCGGGCGCGAAGCCGCCGCGCGGGCGGCGAGCGATGGGGATGCTGCCGCGGGTGTCGTCGACGATCTGTCGCGGCTGCTTCGCGAAGACCCGAGCGACCTGGTGCGCGTCGCCGCGGCGCGGGCGCTGGGCGAGCACGGCCCGGTCGCGGCGGGGGCGCCTGGCGCGCGCGCGAAGGCCGCTGCGGCCTCTGCCGTGCCAGCGCTGCTCGAGGCCCTTCGCGCCCCCCGCGAGCCGCTGCGCTTCGCCGCGGCCGACGCGCTGCACCGCATCGGCGTCGGCCCCGGGGAGGCCGACGCGCTGGTGGCGGAGCTGAAGAGCCGCGACCGCTACGTGCGCGCGTTCGCCTCCTGGTCGCTCGGGCAGATGGGCGCCGCGGCCGGAGCCGCGGCGGCGGCGGCCCTGGCCGAGGAGCTGCGTCAGGGTGGCGGCGCGGGCCGGGCAGGAGCGGCGCGCTCCCTCGCGCGGATGGGCCCGGCGGCGGCGGCAGCCGTGCCCGCGCTGCTGGCGGAGCTCAGGGAAGCGGACCCGGGCCGCCGCTGGAGGGCCGCGCGCACGCTCGGCCGCATCGGCCCCGCCGCGGCTTCGGCTGTTCCGGCGCTGGCGGAAACGCTGGGAGACGCCGACAAGGACGTCCGGGTGCAGGCCGCCCGCGCGCTCGGGCGCATCGGCGAGAGCTCGCGTCCCGCGATCCCGGCGCTGGTCGCCGCGTTGCGGGATCCCGAGCGCGAGGTCCGGGAGGAAGCGTCCAGGACCTTGAGCCTGATCCCCGGTCGGTGACGGGGATCACCCAGCGCCCGCACGCCCTTGCGTCGCCCCGGGGCGTCTGGTAAGTCTTGGCCTCCCTCCGGGCCCCTGGGCGGGCCGCTCTTCGACGCATGCCGGTAGCGACGGCCACCGATCACGTGGCGAGGGAGCCCGCGAGTGTCAGATTCGCATCGGGGTTCGGCAGGGGAGGTCGTTCGACAGGCTCGGCACTGCGCCTACTGCGGCTCCTCGCGCGTCCGGCCGTCGCGCAAGGGCGCGCTGTTCCGCTTCGCGATGCGCCTGCTGGGTGCGAGCGTGACGCGATGCGACGCCTGCGGCCGGCGCTTCGCGTTCACGCCCCTCTCGCGCCGCAACGGGCGCGGCCACCAGGGCGACTAGGGCGTCTCCGGCCCCGGTGTCGAGCATGACGGTTGGAGGACGCTTCGGCCTGACGCCGTCGGAGGCCCGCTCGCTCGAGCGGCTGGATCCGCCCTGGCGCATCCAGCGCTTCCTCGACGACGCCGAGTACGACCTCGACGGCGCGGGCTGTCGCTCCCCGCGCCGCATGCTGCGCGAGCGCAGGGCCCAGTGCATGGACGGTGCGCTGTTCGCCGCCGCGGCGCTGCGCATGCAGGGCCACCCCGCGTGGATCGTGGACCTCGAGGCGGTGCAGGACGACGATCACGTGCTCGCGGTCTTCCGCAGCCGGGGACGCTGGGGCTCGGTCGCGCGCTCGAACTACTCGGGCCTGCGCTACCGCGAGCCGGTCTACCCGTCCCTGCGCGCGCTGGTCTTCTCCTATTTCGAGTCCTACTTCAACCTGCGCGGCGAGCGCACGCTGCGCTGCTTCTCGCGCCCCGTGGATCTCTCTCGCTTCGACGCCCGGGGCTGGATGACGGCGGAGGAGGACCTCTGGTACATCCCCGAGCACCTCTGCACGATTCCTCACGCGCGCCTGCTCACGCCCTCGCAGGAGCGCTCCCTCTCCCGCGTCTCGAAGCTCGCGTTCGCCGCGGGGCTGGTCGGGAGGGCCGTGAAACCCCCTAGATTTGGCCTATAGTGATTGGCCTGTGAGTTCTCCCGGGCGGGTGGCCATCGTCGGTGGCTGCCGGACGCCCTTCACGCGGGCCGGTTCCGACTACCGCGACCTGACCGCCCTCGACCTCGGCACCCTCGCCGTGCGCGAGCTGGTCGAGCGGACTGAAGTCGATCCCGCCTCCGTCGGCCTCGTGGTGATGGGCCAGGTGGTGCCGTCGGTGCAGGCGCCCAACCTGGGCCGCGAGGCGGCGCTGCGGGCGGGCCTGCCGCGGACGACACCCGCCCACAGCGTCAACCGCGCCTGCGCCTCCTCCAACCAGGCGATCGCGGACGTGGCGAGCGCGATCCTGGCCGGACACGCCGAGGTCGGCATCGCGGGCGGCGCCGAGAGCCTGTCGGACGTGCCGATCCTGCACAGCAGGCGCATGGCGCGCATGCTGGTCGAGGCCTCCCGCGCGCGCAGCTTCGGGACCCGGCTGCGGGCCTTCGCCGCCTTCCGGCCGAAGGACCTGGTGCCGCAGACCCCGGCGATCGCCGAGCCCTCGACCGGCCTCAGCATGGGCCAGTCCGCCGAGAAGATGGCGAAGGAGAACGGCATCAGCCGCGCCGAGCAGGACGAGATCGCGTATCAGAGCCATGCGCGGGCGGCGCGCGCGCTCGACGACGGGCGGCTCGGGCCCGAGATCTGCCGCGTGCTGGCGCCGCCGCGCTACGAGGTCGAGGTCACGCAGGACAACCTGCTGCGGCGCGACACCACGCTCGAGGCGCTCGCCAAGCTGCCGGCCGTGTTCGATCGCCGCCACGGCAGCGTGACCGCCGGCAACTCCTCGCCGCTGACGGACGGCGCCGCGGCCGTGCTGCTGATGTCCGAGGAGAAGGCGAAGGCGGTCGGCGCCGAGCCGCTCGCGTTCATCCGCTCGTGGGCCGTGGCGGCGGTCGATCCCGGCGGCCAGCTCCTGATGGGCCCGGCCCTGGCGATCCCGCTGGCGCTCGAGCGCGCGAAGCTGAGGCTGGCCGACGTCGACCTCGTCGAGATGCACGAGGCCTTCGCGGTGCAGGTGGCCTCGAACCTCCAGGCCCTCGAGTCGCGCGCGTGGGCCGAGGCCCACGGCCGCCCCGAGCCGGTGGGCCGCGTCGATCGCGAGCGGCTGAACGTCAGCGGCGGCTCGATCGCGCTGGGCCATCCTTTCGGGGCGACGGGCGCCCGCATCACAACCACGCTCGCGCGCGAGATGAAGCGACGCGACGCGACCTTCGGCCTGCTGTCGGTCTGCGCGCAGGGCGGCATGGGCTTCGCGATGGTGCTGGAGAGGTGAAGCAGCCGAGATGACGGGCGCCCTCGCCGGCACGCGCGTGGTGGACCTGACGCGCAATATCCCCGGCCCGTACTGCACGATGCTGCTGGGCGACCTCGGAGCCGACGTGGTCAAGCTCGAGGAGCCGCCTTATGGCGACGTGACGCGGGTGGTGCCGCCCGCGCTGGGCGACGACAGCGCGCTGCACGCGGCGCTCAACCGCAACAAGCGCTCGCTGGTGGTCGACCTGCGCCGGCCCGAGGGCGCGGAGGTGGTGAAGCGACTGGCGTCGAAGGCGGACGTGCTGGTTGAGGCGTTCCGACCCGGCGTCCTCGACCGCCGTGGCCTTGGCTCCCGGGAGCTGCTCGAGGCGAACCCGCGGCTCGTCTACTGCTCGCTGACGGGCTACGGCGAGCAGGGCGCGCGCGCGGACCGCGCCGGCCACGACGTCGACTACGCCGCCGTGGGCGGCCTGCTGGCGCTCAACCGTGACGCGTCCGGCGAGCCCGTGCTGCCGTCGGTCCAGATCGCCGACATGACGGGCGGCCTGCTCGCGGTGATCGCGGTGCTGGCCGGGCTGCAGGCCCGCGAACGCAGCGGCCGGGGCTCGCACGTGCGGACCTCGCTGCAGGGCGGCATGCTGTCGCTCGCGATCGTGGCCTCGGCCCGCCTGCAGGCTGGCGGCTCGAAGGCCAACGAGCTGTCGGGTGCTTTCGCCTGCTACAACGTCTACAGGTGCCGCGACGGGCTGCACCTCGCCGTGGGCGCCCTGGAGCCGAAGTTCTGGGAGGCGCTCTGCCGCGGCCTCGGTCACGAGGAGCTGATCTCGCGCCAGTGGGAGCGCGGCGAGCAGGCGCGCGAGACCGTAGCGCTCTTCGCCCGCCTCTTCGCGACGAGGGACCGCGACGCCTGGCTCGCGGAGCTGCAGCCGTTCGACTGCTGCGTCGAGCCCGTGCTGGAGCCGGTCGAAGCGCTGCGCGAGGCGGGCGAGCGCCTGCTGCGCGTGCCCGTCGGCGACGCCTTCCTGGTCACTGCCGGCACGCCCGTCTGGGGCGAGAGCGTCTGCGGCGGCCTCAGGCGGCCCGCGCCGAAGCCCGGAGAGCATGCGGACGAGATCCTGCGCGAGGCGGGCTACGACGCGCCCGGCATCGCTGAGTTGCGCGACGGCGGGGTGGTGCTGTGAGCCAGCGAACGCTGACGAGCGAGCTGCACGACGACGGTGTGCTGGTGCTGACGATCGACGTGCCGGGCGAGAAGCTCAACACGCTGTCGCGCGCGATGATGGCCGAGTTCGACGCGCTGATCGGCGAGCTCGGCTCGCGGCAGGACGTCAGGGCGGCGGTGCTGCGCAGCGGCAAGCCCGACGGCTTCATCGCCGGCGCCGACATCAAGGACTTCCTGGGCGTGAAGAGCGCGCTCGAGGGCGAGACGCTCTCGCGCGGCGGCCAGGCGATCCTGTCGCGGCTGGAGGAGCTGCCGTTCCCAGTGGTCGCGGCGATCCACGGCGCCTGCCTCGGCGGCGGTCTCGAGACGGCTCTTGCCTGCCGCTACCGGGTCGCTTCGGACGACCCGAAGACGGCGCTCGGCTTGCCGGAGGTGATGCTCGGCCTGATCCCTGGCGCCGGCGGCACCCAGCGCCTGCCGCGGCTGGTGGGCCTCGCGAAGGGCCTCGATCTGATCCTGACCGGCCGCAGCCTGAAGGCCGCTCGCGCGCTGCGCGCCGGCGTCGTCGACGAGGTCGTGCCGCCGCCGATCCTGCTCGAGGCCGCCAAGGCCGCCGCCCTGGCGCTCGCCGAGGGCCGGCTGCGGCCCACGCGCACGGGCATCCCGGTCTCGGAGCGCCTGGCGCGGCCCATCATCTTCCGCAAGGCGCGGCAGACGACCCTCGAGAAGAGCGGCGGCCACTATCCGGCGCCGCTGAAGGCGATCGACGCGATCGAGCAGGGCGGCGCCGCCTCGCTCGAGCACGGGCTCGAGATCGAGGCGCGCCTCTTCGGCGAGCTGCTGGTGAGCGAGGTCTCTCGCGCCCTCGTCTCGGTCTTCTTCGCGACCCAGGAGATCAAGAAGGACGCGGGCTATCCCGAGGCGACCCCGGCGCGCGAGGTGACGAAGCTCGGCGTCATCGGCGCCGGCCTGATGGGCGCCGGCATCGCGGGCGTCGCCGCCGACCAGGCGGGCGTCGCCGTGCGCCTGAATGACACCAGCGGCGCGACGCTCGGCAAGGGCCTGCGCTACGTGCGCGATCTCTACGACGAGCGCCGCCGGCGGGGCAGCCTGAGCCGGCTCGAGGTCGAGCACCGCATGGACCGCATCTCGGCGACCGCGGACGCCAGCGGGCTGCGCCGCGCCGAGCTGGTGATCGAGGCGGTCTTCGAGGACGCCGCGTTGAAGCGCCAGGTGCTGGCCGAGTGCGAGGCAGCCACCGCCGACGACTGCGTGTTCGCGAGCAACACCTCGTCGCTGCCGATCGCCGAGATCGCGCGCGACGCGCGGCGGCCCGGCCGCGTTCTCGGCATGCACTTCTTCTCGCCCGTGCATCGCATGCCGCTGCTCGAGGTGATCGTCACGCCGCGCACCGACGCGACGGCGACCGCGACTGCCGTGGCCTTCGGCCGCCGGCTGGGCAAGCACGTGATCGTGGTGCGCGACGGCCCGGGCTTCTACACGACCCGCGCGCTTGCGCCGTACATGAACGAGGCGGCGCGCCTGCTCGAGGAGGGCGCCACGATCGAGGAGGTGGACGCCGCCCTCACCGGCTTCGGCTTCCCGATCGGGCCCGTGGCCCTGCTCGACGAGGTGGGCATCGACGTGGGCGCCAAGGTCGCCAAGATCCTGCACGAGGCCTTCGGCGAGCGGATGGCGCCGCCCGCCTCGATGCAGAAGGTGATCGACGACGGCCGGCTCGGGCGCAAGAACCAGCGCGGCTTCTACGTCCACGACGGGAAGAAGAAGCGCCCGGACGCGAGCGTCTACGCGCTGCTCGAGGACCCGGCGCGGCGCGGGTTCGAGGCGCGTGAGATCCAGGAGCGCCTGGTCTTCGCGTTCCTCAACGAGTCGGTCCACTGCCTGCAGGCCGGCATCCTGCGCTCGCCGCGCGATGGCGACGTGGGCGCCATCTTCGGCCTCGGCTTCCCGCCGTTCCTCGGAGGCGCCTTCCGCTACCTCGACCACCTCGGCGCGCGCTTCGCCGTGGAGTGTCTCGAGCGCCTGGCCGCGGCGCACGGCGCGCGCTTCGCGCCCGCGCCGCTGCTCGTCGACAAGGCTCGCGAGGGCCGCAGCTTCCACTCCGCCTGAGGCATCGGCTCATGGCCATGAACCACTTTCGAGACAACCCCGACCTCGTGCATCACGTGACCCGGGCGATCCCCTGGGACGGCATCGTGCCGCTGTGGGAGGACGGCTTCCGTAGCGCCGACGGTCCGAAGAGCGTCGCCGAGGCGCTCGAGCTCTACGAGGCCAGCCTGAGCGAGGTCGGCGAGTTCGCGGCGCGCGAGATCGCGCCGGCGGCGCGCGAGATCGACGAGACGGGCGTGCGCTTCGAGGCGGGCCAGGTGGTGCAGCCCGCGGCCCTGCTGCGCAACATCGAGGGGCTGCGCAAGCTGGGGGCGCTCGCGCCGAGCCTGCCGCGCGAGGTCGGGGGGCTGGGTTTCCCGATGAGCATCGGCGCGGCGATGCTCGAGGTCGTCGGCAGGGCCTGCACCAACACGATGCTCCTCTACGCCTTCTACCAGGGCCCGGCCCTGATGGTGCTGCGCTTCGGCACGCCTGACCAGCTCGAGCGCTGGGTGAAGCCGCTGGCCGACGGACGCCTGTCGGGGGCCGTTGCGATCACCGAGCCCGACGTCGGCTCGGACATGGCGAAGATCGCGGCGCGCGCGACCCTCGACGGAGACCACTGGCGGATCGACGGAACCAAGCAGTTCATCACCAACGGCTGCGGCGACGTCTGCATCGTGGTGGCGCGCTCGGAGCAGGTTCCCGGTTTCGGCGGCCTGTCGCTCTTCGTGGTGCCGCGGCGGCTCGGCGGCCGCGACAACTACCGGGTCGCGAAGCCGGAGAAGAAGTTCGTGATCCGCGGCTCGGCGACCTGCGAGCTGGCCTTCGAGGGCTCGCAGGCGGAGCTGCTCGGCGCGCGCGGCCGCGGCTTCGCCGAGATCCTCACCTTCATGAACGAGGCGCGGGTGGCGGTGGCGGTGCAGGGGCTCGGGCTCGCCCAGGCGGCCCTCGACGACGCCACGGCCTACGCCGCGCGGCGGGTGCAGATGGATCGCCCGATCGCCCGCCACGAGCTGGTGGCCGACCTGCTGCTCGACATGCGCGCCGAGGTCGCCGCGATGCGGGCGCTGGTGTACCGGGTGACGGCCCTGCAGGACCGGCTGATCGGCCTGGAGCGCGCCTCGGGCCACGGCTCGGCGCGCGAGATCGCGCGCCTGCAGCGGGCGGTGCGGGAGCGCACCCCGCTCGTGAAGTGGCTCGGCTCCGAGCGCACGCTGTGGGTGACGCGCGCGGCGGTGCAGGTGCACGGGGGCTACGGCGTCGTGCAGGAGTACGACGTCGAGCGCCACTACCGCAACGCGCTGATCCTGCCCATCTACGAGGGCACCAGCCAGATCCAGGCGCTGATGTCGCTGAAGGACCAGGCGCGCTGGGCGCTCGAGCGGCCCTGGCGCCTGCTCACGGGTTCCGTCTCGGTGGACGCGCCCGGGGACCTGCTCGGCGACGCCCTGCACGAGATGGCGGGCGAATACTCGCGCGCGCTGCGCAGCGCACTTCTCGAGAGCGCCGGGGCGCTCGGCCTGATCGCAGGTCTCGCCGGCCGTCCGCTGCCGAAGGACGGGCTCGCCTACGCGCTGCTCTCCGCCGAGCGGCTGTGTGCCATGCTCGCGCACACGCGCGCGGCCGAGGCGCTGGTCGCCGCCAGCCGCGGCGACGCCGCCCGGCGCAAGCTGGCCGAGCGCTACGTCCACCGCACGCTGCCGCTGGTGCGGATGCACGGCGAGATCGTGCGCAGCGGCGACCGCTCGACGCTGGAGGCGATCGCCGGATGAAGAACGGGGAGAAGCCCGGAAACGGCGAGAAGCCGAAGCCGGCGGAGAAGCCGAAAGGCGCCGAAAGAAAGAACGGCGAGAGGCGCGCCGCCCGCAAGCGCGACCTGCGCGCGGCCCGCTCCGGGGCCGTGCTGCAGACGCCGGCGCGTCTGCCGGCGGCGCGGGCGGTGCAGGCGCGCTTCGGCAAGGTGCTGGGCAAGCGCTTCACGCGCAACAACCTGGCGGTGCTGCAGCAGGTCGCCGCCGCGCACTCCAGCCTGCGCCGCGCGGCGCGCCAGATCCGCGGACGCGGCGCCAACATCTTCACGCAGTGGGTGGGGGATCCCGACGCGCTCGGCAGCGCGGTGATGCTGCGGGCGATCCTGCGCGAGCTGGGCGCCAAGGAGGTCCGAATCCTGACGGGCAGCCTCGGCCACCCGCAGAACCGCAACCTGGTCGCGCGCTGCGGCCTGACGCTGCAGGACCCGAACGCCGAGCGCCTGCCACGCGGGCTGCACTGCATGGTGGACGCCTCGCCGCCGCTCGGCCTCGGCTCGACGGGCCGCGTCGAGCCGGTGCCCGACTTCTTCTTCGTCGCCGACCACCACGCCGACCCGGCCGACGTCGAGGCGCGCTGCAAGGAACACGGCGTGCGCCGCGTGCGCCACTCGTTCGTCGGCCTGCCGGTGGGCTCGACGTCGTCCTTCCTGGCGGCGCTCGGCATCGCGTTCGGCGTCTGGGACCGGCTCGACGCCGCCGCGCGCGCCGCGGTGGCGCTGGGGATCTACACCGACACCAGCGCGCTGCTGCACGGTGCCACAGCGCTCGACTTCCGGATGTTCGAGAAGCTGACCCGCGACGAGCAGGCGCAGGACGTGCTCGACGACCTGCGCGACTACCGGGTGCCGCCCGAGTGGTTCACCTACCGCGCCAGGGCGTGGCAGAACCTGGAGATGACCGGGGCCGTCAGGATCGCCCCCGTCGGCTACATCCGCGAATCGCACCGCGACGTGATCGCCGAGATCGCCAACGAGCTGCTGCGCATCGAGGGCACCTCGATCGGGCTCGCGGTGGCGGTCACCGACCGCGGCACCGAGGTCTCGATCCGCGCGGACAGCCGGCTGCTGGGCGACGACCGGCCCCGCATCGTGCGCGTGATCGACTTCCTGCTCGGCTACGCCTTCCCCGGCGTCTCGGGCTTCAAGTACGAGAAGAAGCCGCCCCACCGCGTGGAGGGCGGCGCCTGCGTGCCGCACACCGACTCGCAGCGCATGCTCTGGTCGACGGGCGGCGCGCGCGTCCTCGAACCCGGCGGCGACGCCATGCTCGAGCACTGCCGCGCCTGCGCGAAGGCCCTGGTCGCCGCCCTCAAGGACCTGAAGTTCGCTCGCCCCGAGGACGTGCAGGGCCTGCTGTAGTAGCCGCCGTCCTTCAGCCGAAGCCCGTGGCTGCCGGCTGAGCGGCGCCGGGGTGCACGCCCTCGCGGGGACGCTGCGGGGCGCATTGCGCTCAGAGGGGACGAAACTATACAGTAGAGAGTTGAAAGTATCCGGTTTGGTGCTCTACGCTGGGAGAGAGGATCCAGGCCATGCAGTTCCGGTGCGTGCTGTGCGGCGGTCCGGCGGAGATCACGCGGGCGAGCGACGGCTCGAGCCTGCGGGCGTGCCAGGGGTCGTGCCCGCCGTTCAGGGTCAGCGAGCGCTACCTGTGGCCCGTGATCGAGTCCGACCTCAGGGACCCCGACACGAGAACGCGCGTCCGGCAGTGGCTCGCGGCTCGCTATCTACGCGACGGCATTCCGACCACGGTCACGCGCGAGATCTGGCAGGAGCTCTGAGCGCGCAACGCCGTCAGTCGGCGTCGGCCACGATCAGCACGATGCGCGAGCTTCCGATCTGGAACTCGTCGCGGTCCTCGAGCTCGCGCTCGCGGACGCGCTGCCCGTCGGCGAAGGTGCCGTTCGAGCTCTCCAGGTCCCGCAGCACGAAGCGCGCGCCGTGGCACTCGACGATCGCGTGGGCCCGCGAGACCTGACCGTCGGCCAGCTCGACGCCCGCCCCGCCGCCCGCGCCCTCGCGGCCGATCAGCACGGTCGGCCGCTCGAGCACGTACACCTCGCCGGAGCGCGGACCCGAAAGGAAAGCCAGGCTCACGCGCTTGCCCTTGGGCAGCGCGAGCCCGCCGCCGGCTCCGCCCGCCACCTGCGTGCTCGCACCGACAGCCGGCGCCTGTGCCGGAGCCGCAGAGGGCGCTGAGGCCGGGGGCGTGCGCGGCGGACGCACCGCATGCCGCGGCGAGCGGCCCTCGACGACGTCCTCGAGGTCCTCCGCGAGGGCCCCTGCGCTGGGGTACCGCTGGTCGGGATCCTTGGCGAGGGCGAGAGCGACCACGAGATCGACCTCGGGCGGGATGCCCTGCGCCGTCCGGCTCGGCGGGTCGGGCTCCAGGTTCGCGAGGCGCATCACGATCTCCGCAGCGTTCCGGCCCGGGAATGCCCGGCGGCCGGTCAGCAGCTCGTACAGGATGCAGCCCAGCGCGAAGACGTCGCTGCGGGCATCGGCGCGGGCCTCGAGGGCCTGCTCGGGCGCCATGTAGGACGGGCTGCCGAACACCTGCCCCTGGGTCGTCAGCCGCGACGCCTCGAGCTTGGCCACGCCGAAGTCCATGATCTTGGGATCTCCCGAGGCCAGGATCATGACGTTGGCCGGCTTGATGTCGCGGTGGACGATCCCGTGCGCGTGGGCGTGGTGAAGGGCCTCGGCGAGCCGGCCCAAAAGACGCAGGGCGGCCTTCCACTCGGGGCGTCCGCCCTCGGCGAGCAGGCTGTCGAGCGTGCGGCCGCGCAGGTACTCGAGAGCCATGTAGGGGGTGTTCGTGGCGGCGTCGGTGCCCACCTCGTAGACCACGACGATGCAGGGGTGCTGCAGGGTCGCGGCTGCGCGCGCCTCCTGCTGGAAGCGCGTTTCGAACTGCGCTCGGTGCTCCTCCGGGATCGACAGGGTGAGCGAAAGGCACTTGAGCGCGACGGAGCGCATCAAGCTGGCGTCCCGGCCCTCGTAGACGATGCCCATCGCGCCGCGGCCGATCTCGCGCACGATCTCGTAGCGTCCGATGCTCCGGGGAAGCTCGCTGCTCGTCATCAATACCAGTCCAGCGAAAGGTCCTTCTTCAGCCCGCCCAGGCTGCCGAGCCTGGCGCGCAGCCGCGAGGTCTCGCCCGGCTTGAAGGTCGCGTAGAGGCTCTCGGACTTCACGTTGTCGTCCCAGGCCACCTGCACGCGCACCAGGCGCCGCCCGGGAATCACCTCCAACGTATCGGACAGCCGCCCTTTTCGGAACTTGAGCCCGGCGATGTCACGGGTCACGCGGCCGCCGATGGTCTCCTCCACGACGCGATCGTCGTCGACCCACACGCGCAGGGTCCCGCTCTTCAAGGAGTGCTCGAAGTCGACGATGAGCCGTGCGGGCCCTTCCCCTCGCTCCTGGGGCGGCGCCGGCGCCGTCGCCGGAGTCGTTTCACTCGGCTGGGCCTGGTCCGCCGGGGCGACCCGCCGCGCGACCGGCTCGGGCCGCAGCAGCAGGAAAGCGCCGGCGGCGGCGGCGGCGAGCAGGAGGCCGGCCAGCGCGCGCACGCCCAGGCCGCTGGCCTTCGGGGGGCGTGCGCCATCGGTGTCGCCAGGCCGAGGGCGCGCTCGCGGGGAGAGCGGCGCGCCGGCGCCGGGCGTCGACGGAGCCGGTGCGATCAACGTCCCCGATCCCTGGATCGGCGCTTGCCACGAGGCCTGGCCTCTCGGGGCACGGCCGGCGAGGACGTCGTCGATGTCCTCGGCCAGCGCGCGCCCGTCGGGATAGCGTCGCGACAGGTCCTTGGCCAGGCAGCGCGCGAGCAGGTAGTCGACGGCGTCGGGGATGCCCGGACGGACGAGCGAGAGCTCTTCGGGCTCCCGGCTCATGATCTGGAACAGGATCTTGGTGACGCTCTCGCCGGCGAACGGCTGGCGGCCGGTGAGCATCTCGTAGAGGACCGAGCCGAGCGAGAACAGGTCGGAGCGCCCGTCGACGGGGTGGGCGAGCGCCTGCTCCGGGGACATGTAGAGCGGGGTTCCGAGGAACTGGCCGGAGGCCGTCAGGTGCGCCGCCTCGATCTTGGCGATGCCGAAGTCCATGATCTTCGGCTCGCCGGAGGGCAGCAGCATGACGTTCGCGGGCTTGACGTCGCGGTGCACGACGCCGCTGGCGTGCGCGTGGTGCAGCGCCTGGGCGACCTGCTGCGCGATGTGCAGCGCCTCTCGCCAGTCGAGCGGGCCGCGTTGCTTCAGGACGTGGTCCAGTGTTTCGCCGCGCAGCAGCTCGAGGGCCATGAAGAGCGTTCCAGACCGCTCGTCGCGGCCGACGTCGTGGACGACGACGATCCCCGGGTGCGACAGGCGAGCCGCCGTGCGTGCCTCGGCGAAGAAACGCTGCTCGAAGCCCTGGCGGTCCTCCTCCGAGGGGTTGAAGGCGAGCTGGATCACTTTGAGGGCGATCTCGCGGCCCAGCACGGGATCGTGAGCCTCGTAGACGACGCCCATCATCCCGCGGCCCAGCTCGCGCCGGATCTCGTAGCGCCCGATCGCCGGGCGCGCTTCCGAACTCATGCCGCTTCGATTATCTCCGACCTGAGGGCTGCGCGGCCGGTCCGCGGCCATGGGTATTCACTCCCGCGCAGGCGCGGAGGGCTGGAGGGTGCGACGCGGTGTCAACGACGAGCCACGAGCTCGGAGCGGAGCGCGATTCACTCGCGCGGAACGTAGGGTCTGGAGGGTGCGGCGCAGCACCGTTCAGGCTACGGGCTCGGAGCGGAGCGGGATTCACTCCCGCGCAGCGTAGGGGGGGTCTGGGGGGTGCGGCGCAGCACCCCCCAGACTCAATGTTCGAACAGCAGGCTGTAGCCGAGGAGGTCCAGCTTCGCGCAGGTGGGGATGGCGGCGAAGCACTCGCGGGCCAGCTGGTCGCGGCCCTCGCGCACCAGCATCGCCTGCAGCTTGTCCATCAGCGGCAGCAGCAGCGTGACGTCGGAGATCGCGTAGCGGACCTGCTCCGGCGAGAGCGTTTCGGCCGACCAGTCGGAGTGGCGGACCAGCTTGTCGAGCTCGACGTCGAGCAGCTCGAGCAGGCAGTCCTTGAGGCCGTGGCGGTCGGTGTAGGTCCGGACCAGCTTGCTCGCGGTGCGCGTGCAGTAGAGCGGCGCCACCTCGATGCCCAGGTAGTGCCGCAGCGCGGCGACGTCGAAGCGCGCGAAGTGGAACACCTTCGTCACGCGCGCGTCCTCGAGCAGCCGCTTCAGGCGCGGCGCCCGTTCCGCCAGCGGCGTCTCGCCGTGGGTGGAGGAGCGGGGGATCTGCACGATCGAGGCGCGGCCCGAGCGGTCGCAGAGCTGCACCAGGCACAAGCGGTCGCGCAGGGTCTGGAGCCCGAGCGTCTCGGTGTCGATCGCGAGGTCGGGCGAGCGCAGGTACGCGGCCAGCAGGCCCTCGCTGAGGTCGCCGCGGACGATCTCGGGCTGCACGTCGGGGGGCGGCTTCGGCACGCGGAGCGGTATGTTACCAGCGCGCCCTCCCCTTCGGGGTCTCCTTGCCGGCCGCTCTCGCGCGAGCGAGAATCCTGCCCTCACGCCAATGCAGCGGTCGCGAGCCTCCTCGTCGTGGCTTCCGCAGAAGTCCGACCGCGTGCTCCTCGCGGTCGGCGTGGCCGCCGCCTATTTCGTCAGCGGCAGGCTCGGCCTGGCCCTGGCGCTGGTGCATCCGAGCGCCACGGTGGTGTGGCCGCCCACCGGCGTCGCGCTCGCCGCCATGATCCTGTTCGGGCGCTGGTTGTGGCCGGTCGTGTTCGCGGCGGCGTTCCTGGTCAACGTGACGACGGCCGGCTCGTGGCCGGCGAGCCTGGGCATCGCCACGGGCAACACGCTGGAGGCAGTCGTCGGCTCCTGCCTCGCCGAGCGCTTCGCGGGCGGAAAGGCCGCGTTCGAACGGCCCGCCGGGGTGT
>JBFWVE010000008.1:0-164687 GCA_050246895.1 Vicinamibacteria bacterium
ACGGCTACGCCGCGTCGGGGCGCGCGGAGGGCCAGGTCGTCTACGTGAACTACGGCACCCGCGCCGACTTCGAGCGGCTCGAAGAGATGGGCATCAAGGTCGCGGGGCGCGTCGTGCTCGCCCGCTACGGCGCCGTCTTCCGCGGGCTGAAGGTCAAGGAGGCACAGGACCGCGGCGCCGCCGGCGTCCTGATCTTCTCGGATCCCGCCGACGACGGCTACATGCGCGGTGACGTCTACCCCGACGGGCCGATGCGGCCGCCGTCGGCGATCCAGCGGGGCTCGGTGCAGTTCCTCTCGCTCGGTCCCGGCGACCCCAGCACGCCGGGCTGGCCGTCCACGGCCAACGCGAAGCGGGTGACGCGCGACAAGATGGAGACTGTCCCGCGCATCCCGTCGCTGCCGATCTCCTACGGCGAGGCCGAGAAGATCCTGCGCCACCTGGGCGGCCCGAACGTGCCGAGCGGCTGGCAGGGCGGCCTGCCCTTCGCCTACCACGTCGGCCCGGGCGTCGCGGCGGTGGCGATGGTCGTCCAGATGGACGACGGCATCAAGCCGATCTACGACGTGGTCGCGCGCATCCCGGGCAGCGCGGAGCCCGAGAAGCTGGTGATCCTCGGCAACCACCGCGACGCCTGGACCCACGGCGCCGTGGACCCGAACTCGGGCACGGCCGCGATGCTGGAGACGGCGCGCGGCCTGGCGGCGGCGCTGAAGGCCGGCTGGAAGCCGCGCCGCACGATCCTGCTCGCGAGCTGGGACGCCGAGGAATACGGCCTGGTCGGCTCGACGGAGTGGGCCGAGGACAAGGCCGTGGAGCTGTCGAAGAACGCCGTCGCCTACGTCAACCTCGACTCGTCGGTGACGGGCGGCGATCTCGACGTCGGCGGCGTGCCTTCGCTGCTCGGCGTCGTGCGCGAGGCGGCGGGCGCCGTCGGCGACCCGCGCCGCGGCGGCAGCGTGGGCGCCGCCTGGGAGGCCCGCGAGCGCAGCAACTGGGCCCGCAATGCGCCGGTCGAGCTCGCCTCGCCGGAGGCGCCGTTCGAGCCCCGGCTCGACCCGCTCGGCTCGGGCTCGGACTACACCGCCTTCCTCGACCACCTCGGCGTGCCGTCGCTCGACTTCGGCTTCTCGGGGCCCTACGGCGTCTACCACTCGGTCTACGACAACTTCCGCTGGATGGAGAAGTTCGGCGACCCCGGCTTCCACTACCACGCGGTCGCAGCGCGCCTCTACGGCTTGATCGCGATGCGGCTGGCCTCTCCGGAGGTGGTGCCCCTGCGCTTCGCGGGCTACGCGCGCTCCCTGCGCGTCGACCTCGACGCCCTGCGGCGCGACGCGGTGCGCGCGCTGCGCGGGGCGAAGCCCGCCGCCGACAAGCCAGCCTTCGCGCCCGACTTCGCTCCGGTGCTGCGAGCGCTCGAGGGGCTCGCGGAGGCGGGCACGGCGGCCGACGAGGCCGCGCAGCGCGCCGCGGCCTCCGGAGACGCGGCGCTGGCCGCCCGCGTCTCGGCGGCGCTCGTCGACGTCGAGCGCGCCTTCCTCTCGCCCGAGGGCCTGCCGCGCCGGCCGTGGTTCCGGCACACGCTGTACGCGCCCGGCACGACCACCGGCTACGCCGCCTGGCCGTTCCCGGGCCTGGCACAGGCCGTGGCCGACGAGGACGGCGCGCTGTTCGAGGCGGAAGCGCGGCGCGTCGCCGCCGCGCTCGAGCGCGGCTCCGAGCGGCTCCGCGCGGCCGCCGCCGTCCGCTGAGGCCGGGCATGGAGCGCCGCTCGCCCTCGCTCGCACAGGTGATCCTGGCCGGCGCCGGGGTGCTGGCGGCGTTCGCGCTGCTGCACGCCGGCGCCCGCGCGGCCGACCTGGCCGTCCCCACGGGCCCGCCGACGCTCGCGCTGCCGCCGCTGCCCGGCCCCGACGCCGGCCTGCCGCCGCTGCCCGAGCGCTCGGCCCGCAACGCCAACTACACGATCGAAGCGCGCCTCGACCCCGAGCAGCACACGATCGAGGGCTCGCTGGTCCTCGAGTGGCGCAACACGAGCGAGTCCGCCGTCGACGCCTTCCCCTTCCACCTGTACTGGAACGCCTTCCGCAACAACCTCTCGACCTCCGCGCGGGGCGCCGGTCGCCGGGCCGCCCGCAACCGCGACCGGGAAGGAGCCAGCGGCTGGGGCTACACGCACGTGCGCTCCGTGCGCCTGCTGGGCGCCGCCGAACGCGACCTGACGCCGAGCCTGCGCTACCTGCACCCGGACGACGACAACGCCGACGACCGCAGCGTGATGGAGGTGCGCACGCCGGAGCCCGTGGGCCCGGGCGAGAGCGCTCGCTTCGCGATCGCCTGGACCTCGCGCGTACCGCACGGGGACGTCGGACGCGCCGGCTGGGTGCACGACTACCACTTCGTGGCGCAGTGGTTCCCGAAGATCGGCGTGCTGCAGAAGGACGGCTGGAACGCCCACCAGTTCCACGCGGCGGGCGAGTTCTTCTCGGACTTCGGCGTCTACGACGTGAAGCTGACTCTCCCCGCGGACTTCGTGGTGGGCGCCACGGGCGTGCTGGCCGAGACGGCGGCGAACTCCGACGGCAGCCGGACGCTGCGCTTTCGCCAGGACGACGTGCACGACTTCGCCTGGACCGCCAGCCGGCGTTTCCTGGAGCGCACGGGGCGCTTCGAGGACGCCGGCTATCCCCCGGTCGCCATCCGCCTGCTGCTGCAGCCGGAGCACGCGGCGCTCGCCGAGCGCTACGTCGAGGCGACGCGCATCGCGCTGCGCAGCTACGGCGCCTGGTCGGCGCCCTATCCCTATCCGCAGATCACGGTGGTGGACCCGGCCTGGCGCTCGGCGTCGGGGGGCATGGAGTATCCGACGCTCCTCACCGGCGGCGCCAACGTCTGGGCGCCGCCCGAGCTGCAGAGCCCCGAGGGCGTGACGATCCACGAGGCCGGACACCAGTTCTGGTACGGCCTGGTCGCGAACAACGAGTTCGAGGAGGCCTGGCTCGACGAGGGATTCAACAGCTACCACGACGAGAAGGCCGCCTTTCTGGCTCTCGGGCCGCGCGGCTACGCCCGGCGCTACTTCGGTGTCGCGACACCCGGCCGCGGCAGCCGTGGCGGCTTGCCGGTCGTGGCGCCCGGCGTTCTGATCGGCCGCGGCGAAGGCGACCTGGCCGCGCTGCGCAAGACGGGCGAGGTCGACCGGATGGCGCGGCGCGCCTGGGAGTACCGGCTGCCCGAGGCCTACACGCTGAACTCTTACGGCAAGCCGGCGCTCTCGCTGCAGACCCTCGAGGCCCTGCTGGGCGACGAGACGATGACGCGCGTGCTGCGCAGCTACGCCCGGCGCTTCCGCTTCGCCCACCCGACGAGCGAGGACTTCATCCGCACCGTCGACGAAGTGACGGGACAGGACTGGCGCTGGTTCTTCGAGGAGACCTGGTTCTCGAGCGAGCTGTGCGACTACGCGGTGGAGGTGCGGCAGGAGCGCCCGCGGCGGGTCGAGGGCTTCGTCGACGGCCCCGGCGGCGGGCTTCCGGTGCCGGCGCCGGAGGCGAAGCCGGCGGAGGCGGGCTGGGAGTCGAGCGTCAGCCTGCTGAGGAAGGGCGGCGTGCGGTTGCCCGTCGATCTGCTCGTCGAGTTCGACGACGGCCGGCGGCTGCTCGAGCACTGGGATGGCAAGGACCGCTGGACGCGCTTCCGCTACTCGGGCGCGGCCAAGGTCGTGCGCGCCGTCGCCGATCCGGCCGGCAAGCTGGCGCTCGACGTCGACCCGTCCAACAACTCCTGGGTCCACGAGCGCGGGCTCGCGCGGCGGGCCGCCACCAAGTGGGCGGCGCGCTGGATGTTCTGGCTGCAGAACCTGCTCGAGCTGCAGGCGGTGCTCGGATGAGCGCGCTGCGGACGGCCTTCTCGACGTTGCGGCGCGCTCCGTCGCTGGTGCTGCTGCTCTGGCTCGGCAACTTCGGCAGCGCGCTCCTGCTGGCAGTTCCGCTGGCGCTACGTCTCGAGCGCGACCTCCGCGGACGCGAGGCGGCCGCGAACATGACCTTCGGCTTCGACTACGCGTGGTGGGAGCGCTGGTCCGAGGCCGCGCCGCACTGGGCCGCCAGCCTGCGCCCCGAGATCGCGGGCATCGGCTTCGCCCCGCGCAACGCCGAGATCCTGCTGCGGGGCGAGCTGCCGGCGCGGCTTTTCGCGGGGGGCGGCTCGCTCGAGCTGGGCCTCGACCCGGTTCTGCTGGCGCTCGGGCTCGTCTACCTGCTGCTGCAGGCGTTCCTGGCGGGCGGCGTGCTGGCGGCCTTCCGCGCGCGCGCGCCGCTGCGCCCGCGGGCCCTGCTGCACGGCTCGGCCTTCTACTTCGGCCGCATGCTGCGCATCGCACTCGTGGGTCTGCTGGCGGCCTGGGTGGTCTTCCGCCTGAACGCGCCGCTCGCGCGCTTCGTCGACGCCCGCGCGCTCGACTCGGTCTCGGAGGCGGCGGCGCTCGGCTGGACGCTCGGGCGCCACGCGCTGCTGCTCGTCGCGCTGCTGGCCGTCCACGCGATCTCCTCGTGCGCGAAGGCGATCTGCGTGCTCGAGGAGCGCGCCAGCGCCGTCCTCGCCTGGCTGAGCGCGGCCGGCTTCTGCCTCCGCAACGCCGGGGCCGTCGCCGCGCAGTACGCGGCGGTGGGCCTCGCGGCTGCCGTCACGTTCGCGCTCTGGGCGCTCGTCGACGCGGGATGGGAGACGACCGGCTATCGCAGCCAGGCCCTGAGCCTGGTCCTGCTGCAGGCTTTCGTCGTCGCGCGTCTCGCGCTGCGCCTGGGCCTGCTGGGCGGCCAGCTCGAGCTCTACAGGAGGGAGGCAGGCGCCTAGTCCTGTCTCCGGCAACGATGGCGATAGACCCGCAGGACTTCAAGGATGCCCTCAGCCAGTTCGGCTCGGGCGTCACGGTCGTGACGACGCGCGACGACGCCGGCATGCCGGTCGGGCTGACGGTCAGCGCATTCTGCTCGGTCAGCCTGGACCCGCCGCTGGTGCTGGTCTCGATCGACAACCGTTCCCACGACGCGCATGCCGGCCTGCGCGCCTCGCGCGCCTTCGCCGTCAGCGTGCTCGCCGAGGGCCAGGAGGAGTGGTCGAACCGCTTCGCTGCCGCGGGCGCGGACAAGTTCGCCGGCGTCACGCTGAGCACCAGCCGGCTGGGCCTGGTCCTGGTTCCCGGCGCCCTCGCCCAGATCGAGTGCCGGCTCTACGCGGAGCTTCCGGGCGGCGACCACACGATCTACCTGGGCGAGGTGATCTGGACCGCCGTCCGCCCCGGCCGGCCCCTGCTCTACCAGGCGCGCAGCTACAGAAGGCTCGCGTAGCGAGCCAATCGCGTCGAGAAGAGGCATGACGACCGCGCCGATGGTCTTCCCCGAGCGCTTCAACATGGCGTGGTACTTCCTCGACCGCAACCTCGAGGAGGGGCGGGGCGAGCGCGTCTGCCTGCACTACCGGGACGAGCGCTACACCTACGCCGAGGTCCAGGCGCGCGCCAACCGCTTCGGCAACGTGCTGCGCCGGGCGGGAATCGACGTCGAGGACCGCGTGCTGCTGGTGCTGCCGGACCGCCCCGAGTTCGCCTTCGCCTGGTTCGGCGCGGCCAAGGTGGGCGCCGTGATCGCGATGGTCAACCCGCTGTTGCCGGCCGAGGACTACCTCCACTACTTCAACTACAGCCGCGCGCGCGTCGCCGTCGTGCACGAGTCGGTGCTGCCGCGCCTGGAGCTGCCCGCGTATCCCCACCTGCGCAAGCTGATCGTGGTCGGCGAGGCCGGCCCCCACGCCTCGTTCGACGAGCTGTGCGCGGGGGTCAGCGAGCGCCTGACGAACGCCGACACCCACCGCGACGACCCCGCGATCTGGCTCTTCACCAGCGGCTCGACCGGCAAGCCCAAGGCGGCCGTGCACCTGCAGCAGGACCTGCCCTGGAACACGGAGCGCTACGCGAAGCAGGTGCTGGGCATCCTCGAGTCGGACCTGACGGCCTCCGTGCCCAAGCTGTTCTTCGGCTACGCCACCGGCACCAACCTGCTGTTCCCCTTCTCGGTCGGCGCCGCCGCGGTGCTCTTCGACGAGCGCAGCGAGCCCGGCACGCTGTTCGACGTGATCGAGAAGCACCGCCCGACCGTGCTGACCTCCGTCCCCACCATGATCGGCGCGATGCTGCAGCAGGTGCAGGCGCCGGGCGCGCGGCGGCCCGACCTCTCCTCGCTGCGCCTGGTGCTCTCCGCGGGGGAGGCGCTGCCGCCCGAGCTCCACCGCCGCTGGATGGAGACGTTCGGCGTCGAGATCCTCGACGGCATCGGCTCGGCCGAGATGTTCCACATCTACATCTCGAACTACCCCGGCGACGTGAAGCCGGGCAGCCTGGGCCGGCTGGTGCCCGGCTACGACGCCCGGCTCGTCGGTCCGGACGGCACCGACGCGCCGGAGGGCGAGCCCGGGACGCTCTGGATACGGGGCGAGTCGGCGGCGATCCTCTACTGGCAGGACCACGAGAAGTCGAAGCAGGTGCTGCGGGGCGACTGGGTGGTCACCGGCGACCACATGCGGCGCGACGTCGCGGGCTACTTCTGGTACGAGGGCCGCAGCGACGACATGCTGAAGGTGGGCGGCATCTTCGTGAGCCCGTTGGAGGTCGAGAACTGCCTGCTGCAGCACCCGCTGGTGGCGGAATGCGCGGTGATCGGGTATAAAGACGCCGGCGGTCTGATCAAGCCGAAAGCAATCGTGGTTCCTCGCGAGGGCAAGGGCGACGCGGCGTTGGCTCTGGACCTCCAGGAGCACGTGAAGGCGCGCCTGGCGGCATACAAGTACCCGAGGGTCGTCGAGTTCGCGGCGGCGCTGCCCAAGAACGACCGGGGAAAGATCGACCGCAGGAATCTGAGATAGGACGAGTCACCCGCCAGCCCGGCTCGAAGAGCCGGCAGGCGACCAGGAAAGGAGCGAGGGGAAAACCTTCCGAAGGGACATGGCCGACAACATCGTGTTTGCCGAGCTGACGTGGACCGAGATCGACGAGGCGCTCAAGGACAGACCGGTCGCCCTCGTCCCAGTGGGCGCCATCGAGGCACACGGGCCGCACCTGCCCGTCTCGACCGACACGCTGATCGCCGTTGAGATGTGCCGCCGCGGGGCCAAGAAGCTGAAGGCCCACGGCGTGCCGTCCCTGATCCTTCCCCCCGTGCCCTTCACGCTGGCCGAGTTCGGGGCCGACTTCCCCGGCACCATCAGCGTCTCGCCGGAGACGTCGATCGGCCTGCTGCGCGACGTCGCGGTCTCCGCCTCGAAGCGCTTCCGTGCCGTCGCCTTCGCCACCATCCATCTCGAGCCGCAGCATCTCGAGTGCGTCAAGAAGGCGATGGAGGAGGCGAAGGCCGCCGGCGCCTCGGCCTGCTTCATCGACATCACCAAGAAGCGCTGGGCCGACCGGCTGGGCGCCGCCTTCCTGGCGGGCGACCACGCGGGCGCCTGGGAGACCTCGCTCGTGATGGCGGCCGCGCCCGACAAGGTGCGCGACCACGAACGCCGCAACCTGGCGCCGATGGAGGGCCTGATGCCCGCGCTCAAGAAGGGCGTCAAGACCTTCGTCGAGGCCGGCGGCGAGGACGCCTACTTCGGGGACCCGACGGCGGCGTCCCCGGAAGAGGGGCAGGCTGCCTTCGAGGTGCTCGGCGAGATCCTGAGCGTCTCGGTGATGGAGCACCTGGGCAGCAAGGCGTAGGCCCCGCGAGGCCGCGGGCGATGGCGTTCACGACCGAGATCCTGGTCCGCTTCGGCGACCTCGACGCCGCCGGCATCGCCTACTACCCGCGCCTCGTCAATTTCCTGCACGAGACCTTCGAGGACTTCTTCGCCGGGCACGTCGGGCGGCCCTACCCCGAGGTCTTCCGCGAAGGCCTGGGCTTCCCCACCGTGAAGGTCGAGATGGAGTTCCTGTCGCCGGTGCACTACGGCGATCGCGTCGAGGTCAGCCTGGTGGTGGAGCGGCTGGGGCGGTCCTCGGTGCAGATGCGCTACGCCGGCGCGGTGGCGGGCCGCCCCGTCTTCAAGGCCCGCAACGTGGCGGTGGTGGTGGACCTCAAGACGTTCCGTCCCGTGACGCTGCCGGACTGGCTGCGCCGCCGCTTCGAGGCGGCCATGGAGACCGGGGAATAGCCAGCCCCACCAGGTCGTATCTCCGCCGGAGGCCGCCATGACCCGACGCCCCGCTTTCGCGCTGACCCTTGCGCTCGCCCTCGCCGTGACGGTCGTGCCCGGCTGCGGGGCCAAGAGCACCGCCGATCGCCAGGAGCCAGCCGCACGGCCGGCCCCCGAGCAGGCGCGCCTCCAGATGCAGGGAGGGGCGGCGCCCCAGGAGAAGGCCGCGTTCGCCGAGACGGCCCCTGCCGGGCCCGGAGCGCCCGCCGACGAGGCGCCCGCCCCGAGTGCCGCTCGCAAGCTGATCCGGCGCGGGCAGCTCACCCTCGAGGTCGCGGACTTCGCGAAGGGGGTAGCGGACGCCACCCGCATCGCCCAGGCGCACGGCGGCTACGTGGCCGACAGCCAGTCGTCGGTCGCCCCGAACGGGCGCCGCAGCGGCACCCTCACGCTGCGCGTCGCCGCCGACCGCTTCGACGCGGCGGTCGCCGAGCTGAAGCCGCTGGGGCGCGTGGAATCGGAGGGGGTCTCGAGCGAGGACGTCACGCGCGCCTACACCGACCTGGAGACCCGCCTGCGCATCAAGCGCGAGGCCGAGGCGCGCATCCGCCAGATCCTGCGCGAGCGCACCGCGAAGCTCTCGGACGTGCTCGACGCCGAGCGCGAGCTGTCGCGCCTGGTGGAGGAGATCGAGGTGGCGGAGGGTCAGCGGCGCTTCTACGACCACGAGATCGCGCTCTCGACGCTCCAGCTCAACCTGCGCGAGCCCGAGTCGGTGGTGCGGCCCGGCCTGCTCGACCCGATCGTGGAGGCCCTGCGAGACTCGCTCGCGACGCTCTCGGAGTCGGTGGCGGCCCTCGTCTCGGTCAGCGTCTTCGCGGCGCCCTGGCTGCTCGTCTTCTGGGGCGTGTTCCGGCTGCTGCGGCGCTCCTGGCGGCGGCGGCGCGCGGGCTTCGAGCCGCGGCCCCCGGCGAAGGCGCCCGGGGCCTGACCCCGTCCCGCGGCAGGCCGCGAGCCGCGCGGGCTAGTAGAGCTTGAGCCCGGTGTTGTCCGCGGCGATGTCAGTCAGATCCACGATCGCCGCCGCGTTGACGCCGATCGCGATCGCGATCGCCTCGGAGATCTCCTCGCGGGTCGCGCCGAACTTGAGGGCCTTCTTGACGTGGCCCTCCAGGCAGCCCTGGCACTTGCTGGCCAGGCTGGCGGCGATCGCGATCAGCTCCTTCGTCTTGCGGTCGATCGCCGAGGGCTTGTAGGTCTCCTTGTAGAACTGGAAGTAGATCGCGCGGAAGCGCGGGTCGACCATGGTGTAGGAGCTCGACTGCGCCGGCGCCGCCGGCTCGCCGTTGTCCTCCTCGGGGAAGGGCTGATGGTGGTGCTTGTCCTCTTCGCTCACTGCCGTCCTCCGCTCGATCCCGCGACTGCCGGGCTCGTCCCGCCCCCCGCCTCGACGTCTCTCAGCACGCCGGCCACCGCCGAGCCGTAGGCCTCGGTTCCGTCGCGCCAGGCGCCGCCATGGCTGCGCCCGGGCACCACCAGCACCTTCGCCTGCGGCCCTGCGGCGGCCTGCAGCTCGAAGGCGATCTCCTTCGGCATGCGCCGATCGTCGGAGTTGCAGACGAACAGCGCGGGCCGCCCGTGCAGAGCGCCCGCCGCCTTCAGCACGTCGATCGCCGTCGCGTCGAAGCCCGCGCGCCGCCCCATCCAGAACAGCACCTCGTCCACCACCGGCCAGCTCGGCACGACGCGGAGCCACCAGCGGAAGCCGCGGAAAAGGTTGAGGTGATGGCGCACGGTATCGGACAGGCTGCGGTAGCTGCTGTCGCAGACGACGCCCGCGACCTGCGGCTCCTCGGCCGCCGCCAGCGTCGCGGTGGCGCCGCCGAGCGAGACGCCCCACAGCACGACCGGCACCGGCGAACGGGCGCGCGCCCAGGCCACGGCGGCCCTCGCGTCCTGCTTCTCGTGGGCGCCGAACGTCGTCGCGTCGCCGCCGCTCTCGCCGTGATGGCGCTGGTCGAACAGCAGCGCGTTCCAACCCTGCTCGCGCAGGAACGGCAGCTTGCGGGCCATCTCGATGCGCGAGCGGTTGAGGCCGTGGAGCAGCACGGCCGTGCCCTTCGAGTTCTCGGCCGGCACCCACCAGCCCTTCAGCACGACGCCGTCTGCGGACTTGAAGGACACGTCCTCGAAGGCCAACTGGAACGAGGCGGGCGTGAGCCCGGCGTTCTCCTTGTCAGGAAACTGGAAGCGGCGCGTGGTGGCGATCCCCGCGAGATAGTAGGGCGCCCAGCCGAACGCGAACAGGGCGAGGGCGGCCACGAGGGTCAGCCCCAGGCGCTTCAGCCAGCGCACCTCGGCTCAGGCTCCGGACAGCCGGAGGTGCACGCGGGGCCGCGACAGCAGGTTGTTCAAGATGGCGAGGATGATATCAGAGCGGAAAGCAGCGCGGCCGGAGCAGAGACGGAAGGGGGCGTGGGAACCGACACGACGGAAACGCCGATCGGACCTCTCTGGGGGCACAGGATCAGTCCGGGCGCGCCGTCACCACGTCGCTGATCCCACGCCTCCTCCCTTGCTCGACTGATACTACGCGGGGGAGCGCCCGACGTTTCCCGCAATCTTGTGAAATCGTGTCATCAACTGTTGACGTTCCAACGAGTTGGACCCTGCAAGCCCGAGGCGCTGCTGGTACGATGCGCTCCCGAGCGTGGACCACAGCCCTCTGCTGTACCTGATCACCGGAGCCGCCACGGGTCTCGTCGGGTCGATGCTAGGGCTCGGCGGCGGCGTGCTGCTGGTGCCGCTGCTGACGCTCGCCCTCGGCGTTCCGATCCGCACGGCGATCGCCGCCAGCCTGTTCTCGGTGATCGCCAGCGCCTCAGCTTCGGCGACCGTCAACCTCGGCCGCGGCGGCCTGGTGAACATGCGGCTCGGCCTCGTGCTCGAGGTCGCCACCAGCATCGGCGGCATCCTGGGCGGCCTGGCGGCCGCGCTGCTCACCCCGCGCCAGCTCTACGTCAGCTTCGGGCTGGTGATGGCCCTGATGGGTCTCGTGATGGCCGCGCGCTCCGGGCGCCGCAACGTGATCCCTGACAGCGAGCGCGATCCGGGCGTCCTCGGCGGACGGCTGGCGGAGGGCGACCAGAGCTACGTGTACCACGTGCGCCGGCTGCCGCTCGCGCTCGGCTCCTCGCTCGCCGCCGGCACCGTCTCGGGCCTGCTCGGCGTGGGCGGCGGCATCGTGAAGGTTCCGGTGCTGAACAGCTTCTGCGGGGTCCCGATCAAGGTGGCGGCCGCCACCTCGACTTTCATGATCGGCGTGACCGCCGCCGCCTCGGCGATCCAGTACCTCGCGCGCGGCGACGTCGCGTTGTCGATGACCGCGGCCGTCGCCCTGGGGGCGCTGCCGGCGAGCCTGCTGGGCGCGCGGCTCTCGGACCGCGTGCACGCTCGCTCGCTCAAGATCATGATGGCGGTGGTGCTGCTCGCCGTGGCCGCGCAGATGGCGTTCCGAGCGGCGGCGCTGTGACCTCGTTCGGCCCGCGTGGCACGCGCATGGAGCGAGCCATCGAGGTGGTGCTGAGCGCCGGCCTGCTGCTGAGCGCGCTGCTGCTGCTCGCGGGCCTCGCCGGCGGCGGCGATCGCGTCCTGCGCGCGGGCCTGAGCCTGCTGTGGCTCACCCCGTGCGCGCGCGTGGTCGTGCTGACCGCGGGCCTGGCGCTCGAGCGCGACACCCGCTTCGCCGCGCTCTCCGCGGGCATCCTGCTGGTGCTGTTGTCGAGCGTCTGGGTCGCCTTCCGGGGTTGAGCGTGTCCCCGCGCGGACGCTCGTGAAGCTGCGTGCCGTGCTGTTCGACTGGGACGGGACGCTGATCGACTCGGCGGAAGCCACCTTCGCCGCCTACGCGCGCCTGTTCCAGGGGTTCGGCCTGCGCTTCGAGCGCGCCGACTTCGAGCGCACCTACTCGCCCGACTGGCGCCGCACGTACGCGGGCGTGGGCCTGCCCGGCGAGCGCTGGGCCGAGGCCGACGCCGCATTCCTGCGCCTGTACGCGGAGGCGCCGCCGGGGCTGTTGCCAGGGGCAGCCGACGCCGTGAGACGCCTGGCCTCGGCGGGGCTGGCGCTCGGCATCGTCACCAGCGGCGACCGGCAGCGCGTCACCGCGGACCTCGGGCGCACGGGGCTCGACGGGGCCTTCGAAGCGCTCGTCTGCGCCGGCGACGTGATCCGCAAGAAGCCGCACCCAGAAGGCCTGCTGCGCGCGCTTTCCGAGCTCGGTGTCGAGCCGCGGGGCGCCGCGTACGTGGGCGACAGCCCCGAGGACGTCGAGATGGCCCGCGCCGCGGGTGCCTACGCGATCGGCGTGCCGGGCGGCTTCCCGAACCGCGAGGCGCTGGTCGCGTCTGTCCCCGAACTGCTGGCCGAGAACCTGGACCATGCCGTGCGCGCTCTGTTCGAACGGGCGTCGAACTCGGACGCACGATGACCGCGAGCCCCGCGCCGCGCGTCATTCTCGACATCGCCCACCCCCATCACGTGCACCTGTTCCGCAACTTGATCGCTCGAATCGCGCGTGAGGGCGGCGAATCCCTGGTCGTGACACGTCACAAGGACGTGACGGTCGAGCTGTGCGACGCCTATCGGATTCCCCACACCGTGCTGAGCGAAGCGCGCGGGCGCGGCTTTCTGAGGCTCTCCGTCGAGCTCGTGTCGCGCACGGTCCGCCTGCACGGCCTGGCCCGGCGCTTCCGTCCCGACGCGCTGCTCGGCACCTCGGTCAGCATCGGAACCGTCGGACGGCTCCTGGGTCGCCCGTCCTTCGTCTTCAACGAAGACGACCGGGGCGTAGCCCCGCTGTTCGCCGCCGCAGCCTATCCGCTCGCCACGGCGGTCGTGACGCCCGCGGCGCTGGCGCACGAGCGGCACCGCAACCATCTGACGTATCCGGGCTACCAGGAGCTCGCTTACCTGCATCCGAACCACTTCGCGCCGAATCAGGAGTCGCTGCGCGCGTGCGGACTCCGCCCGGACGAGCCCTACTTTGTGCTGCGGCTGGTGGCGCTCGCCAGCCATCACGACCGCGCGACGCGCGGCCTGTCGCTCGAGGCAACACGTGCCCTCGTCGGGCTGCTGAAGGCCCACGGCCGTCCGCTCATCACGTCCGAGGCCGCGCTGCCGCAAGACCTCGCCGGCTTCCGCTTCCCGCTACCCCCGGAGCGCATTCACGACGCGCTGGCGTTCGCCTCGGCCTACATCGGAGACAGCCAGACGATGGCGATAGAAGCCGGCGTCCTCGGCGTGCCCTCGCTGCGCTGCAACACGTTCGTCGGCCACATCAGCGTCCTCGAGGAGCTCGAGCACCGCTTCGGGCTGACGGTGGGCATCCCGCCGAGCCAGCCCGAGCGCGTGCTCGAGACCGTGCGCGGCTGGCTCGCTGGCGGCGCCGCCCTGCGTGCCGAATGGAGATCGCGGCGGGAGCGCATGCTCGCGGAGTGCGTCGACCTCAGCGAATGGCAGTGGCGGCTGCTGACCGAGCGGGTCCGCCGACATGGGCCGCCGCAGGCGGCCTGAGCCGCCTTCAGCCGCGGCCCTTCAGGAAGCTGGCGATGCGCTCCGCTATGCGGCGCGCCGCGTGCCCGTCGCCGTAGGGGTGGCGCGCGGGCGGCCGTGGTCGGCGCGCCTCGATCGCCCTCACCGCGCGGGCGATTGCCTCCGGATCGGCGCCGACGAGGCGATTGGCGCCGCCCCGCAGCGTCTCGACCCACTCGGTGGTGTCGCGCAGCGTCACGCAGGGCCGGCCGAGGATGAAGGCCTCCTTCTGCAGGCCGCCGGAGTCGGTCAGGATCGCGCGCGCGCGCGTCAGCAGGCCGAGCATGTCGAGGTAGCCCAACGGCGGCAGCAGCCTCAGGTTCGGTCCCGGGCGCAGCTTCGCCCGTGCGATGCGCGAACGCGTGCGAGGGTGCAGCGGCAGCAAGACGGGATGCGGCAGGCGTTCGAGCGCCCCCAGGATCGAGCGGAGCCGTGCAGGATCGTCGACGTTCTCCTGGCGGTGCAAGGTGGCGAGGTAGTAGGCGCCGGCGCGCTGGCCGAACGGCAGCGGCCGGCGCCGGGCCCGGCCCGAATGCGCCAGCACCGCGTCCATCATCACGTCGCCCACGCGGTGGACGCCCCGGGTGATCCCTTCCGCCGCCAGGTTGCGCACGCCCTCCGGCGTGGGGCTGAAGAGCAGGGTGGACACGTGATCCACCACGACCCGATTGATCTCCTCGGGCATGCGCCGGTCGAAGCTGCGCAGGCCGGCCTCGAGGTGCGCGACCGGGATCTGGAGCTTCGCGGCAGCGAGCGCCCCGGCCAGGGTGGAGTTGGTGTCGCCGAGGACCAGCACGAGGTCGGGCCGCTCCTCGAGCATGGCCGCCTCCAGGGCCTCGAGCATGCGGCCGGTCATGCGGCCGTGTCCGCCGCCTCCGATGCCCAGGTGGCGGTCGGGCGCGGGGATGCCGAGCTCGTGGAAGAAGGCGTCGGACATCTCCGCGTCGTAGTGCTGCCCGGTATGGACCAGAACCTCGCGAAGCTGGCGCCGCAGCGCGCGGGAGAGCGGCGCGGCCTTGACGAACTGCGGCCGTGCGCCGACGACGGTCATCACGACGGGGCGGGCCCGGCGGCTGCGGCGGCTTGGTGTGGCGCTCATCGGGGCGTTAACATTCCTGGTCTTTGCGGCGCCCGCGCCGCACGCGCCCGGCGCTGAATCGGACCGGGCCGCGCCATTATCGAAGGAAAGGACTCGTCAGAGAAATGTCCGCCCAGAAAACCGTACCGATGGTCGACCTGCGCGCCCAGTACCTGCGCATCCGGAAGGACGTCGATGCAGCGATAGCGCGGGTCGTGGAAACGACGGCCTTCGTGCGGGGCGCCGATTGCGGCCTGTTCGAGAAGGAGTTCGCGGCCTACTGCGGGGCCAAGGCCGCCTGCGGTGTGGCGAACGGCACCGACGCCCTCACGCTCGCGCTGAAGGCCTACGGCGTCGGGCCGGGCGACGAGGTCGTCACCGTCGCCAACACCTTCATCGCCACCGGCGAGGCGATCCTGCTGAACGGAGCGACGCCGGTCTGGGTCGACATCGACCCGGTGAGCTACACCCTCGATCCGGCCCGGCTCGAGGCCGCGATCACGCCGCGCAGCAAGGTGATCATCCCTGTTCACCTGTACGGCCATCCGGCCGACATGGACGCGATCAACGCGGTCGCCGCCCGCCACGGCATTCCGGTGCTCGAAGACTCCGCGCAAGCGCATGGCGCCGACGTCGGCGGACGGCGCACCGGCACGCTCGGCCACGCGGCCTGCTTCAGCTTCTACCCCGGCAAGAACCTCGGCGCCTACGGCGACGCCGGCGCCGTCGTCTCGAACGACGAGGCCTTCGTCGCCAAGGTGCGGCAGCTCGCCAACCACGGCGGCGGAACGAACAAGTACGACAACGTGGTGCCCGGGACCAACAGCCGGCTCGACACGCTGCAGGCCGCCGTCCTGCGCGCGAAGCTCCCCCACCTCGACACCTGGAACCGCGAGCGGGCCGAGCGCGCCGCGGCCTACGCCAAAGCCCTCGACGGCCTGCCGGGTGTCGTGGTTCCGCGCGTGCGTGCCGGAGCCCGGTCGGCCTGGCACCTGTTCTCCCTGCGCGTGCCCGACCGCGACGGCCTGCAGAAGCACCTCAACGGTCTCGGCATCTCCACCGCGATCCACTACCCCAGGCCGCTGCACCTGCAGCCGGCGATGGCGGCCGCGGGCGGACGCGCCGGCGACCTGCCGGTGTCCGAGCAGATCTCGCACGAGATCGTCTCGCTGCCGCTCTACCCCGAGCTGCCGCTCGAGGAGGTGGATCGCATCGCCGAGGCGGTCAAGGCGCACGTCGCCGCGGGCGTGCGCGCCTGAGGCCCGACCCCGGCGCGGCCTGACGCCATGTGTGGCATCGCCGGGGTCGTCTCGTCCGATCCGGAGCGGCTCGCCCCGATCGGGGCGATGACGGCGGCACTGAAGCACCGTGGGCCCGACGACGAGGGCTTCGCCCTCGTCGATATCCAGGCGGCGCGCATCGGATCCTACTCCGGGCCGGACACCGCGGCCGGCCTCGATCTGCCGCGCCTCCCCGCCCGCCCGCCGGAGGGCGTGGGCCTCGCCCTCGGCCACCGCCGGCTGGCGATCCTCGACCTGTCGAGCGCCGGCCACGGGCCGATGCTGTCCGCGGACGGCTCGCTGGTCGTCACCTACAACGGCGAGATCTACAACTACCTGGAGCTGCGCGAGGAGCTGCGCGGGCTCGGGCACGCCTTCGCGACGGGATCGGACACCGAGGTGCTGCTCGCCGCCTGGGCCGAGTGGGGCCCCGAGTGCCTGCACCGCTTCAACGGAATGTGGGCCTTCGCGCTCTACGACACCCGCCAGCGTCTCCTCTTCTGCGCGCGCGATCGCTTCGGCGTGAAGCCGTTCTATTACCACAGCCGCCCGGGCTTTTTCGCCTTCGCCTCCGAGATCAAGGGGCTGCTCGCCCACCCGGGCGTTCCGGCGCGCGCGGACGAGGGAATGGTGCTCGGCTTCCTCACGCGCGGCGCGCTCGACGAAGGCTCCCGCACCTTCTTCGAAGGCGTCACCTGCCTTCCCGGGGGTCACTGGCTGAGACTCGAGCCCGGCCGCGACCCGGAGACCCGGCGCTACTACGAGCTGCCGGCGTGCGATGACCACAGCCTGCCCGCCGCGGAGTTCCGCGATCTGCTCGAAGATGCCGTGCGACTGCGCCTGCTTCGCTCCGACGTGGACGTCGGGACCTGCCTCTCGGGCGGGCTCGACTCGTCGGCGATCGTGGCGCTGACCGCCAAGCTGACGGACCCGCGCGCGGCGAGCCGGCGGCGTACCTTCAGCGTGCTTTACGACGATCCCGGCATGCGCGAGGAGCCGTTCGTCGAAGAGGTGGTCGCGGCGACCGGCGCGCGGGGCGCCAGGGCCACGGCGACGTCCGCGGACCTGCTGCGGGACCTGCCGGCTCTCGTGCGCCACCAGGACGAGCCGTTGCCGTCCCTCGGGCCCTACTCCCAGTGGCGCGTGATGGCGCTCGCGCGCGAGCACGGCGTGTCGGTCCTGCTCGACGGCCAAGGCGCAGACGAGTTGCTGGCAGGCTACGTCTACCAGCTCGGCCCCTTCCTGGCCGAGGTGTTCGACCGGCACGGAGCGGCCCGTGTCATGGCAGAGGCGCGGGCGCTTTCGCGCGTGACCGGGCGCTCGCTCGGCTTCCTGCTCGGGCTCGGCGCCTATCATCGGCTGCCGATGCCGAGTCGCCTACGGGCGCTCGCAATCGGGCGCACGTCGACTCACGGCCATCTGCCCGGGTCGGCCCTGGATCCGGCGATCCGGCGCAGACACGGCTGGATCGAGGGCGCGCGCCACGCGCCGCACGCGCGTCTCGCGAACGAGCGCCGCGCCAACGTGCTCTCGACCAGCCTGCCGGCTCTGCTGCGCTACGAGGACCGCAACTCGATGGCCTTCTCGATCGAGGCGCGCACGCCGTTCCTGGACTACCGAGTCGCGGAGGCCGCGATGCGGCTGCCGGCGACCGACCTCGTCCGCGACGGCTGGTCGAAGTGGATTCTGCGCGAGTCGACCCGCGGCCTGCTGCCCGAGGCGGTCCGCCTGCGCCGCGACAAGCTCGGCTTCGCGACGCCCGAGAAGCGCTGGCTCGAGGAGATCGCGCCCCGGGTGCGCGAGTGGCTGGGCCCCGGCTCCTTCGCCGCGGGCCTGGTGCGTCCAGACGTGCTGCAGGGCTGGCTGCGCGAGACCGACGCCGCGCTCGCGCGCCGGCGCGGGCTGTGGCGGCTCTGCGCCGTCGAGCTCTGGCATCGCGAGGTGCGGCAGGATGCTCACGCGTCCTAGCCTCGCTCGCGGCGACGCCCCGCGCCGCCGGATCGGGCGTTGGCGCGCGGCGAGCCTCGAGTGCCCACTCGGGTGGCAGCGCCACGGTGCCCACCGACGCCACGCACGCGCGACGGCGTGCGCGACGGGGGCAAAGTAGACTTGGCCTCGTGCGGACGCTCTTCGTAGGTGGCTGTCATGACGAGCGCCGCATCCCGGTCCTGGCGGGAGCCGACCAACTCGTCGCCCTGGACGCGCTGACTCAAGCCACCTTCGGCGGTAACAGGGAGCAACTTGGGGAGCTGCGCCACTGGGAAGAACGCGCGCCGCATGTGGTGCTGCGAGATCTCGAGCGCTTTTGCGCCAGCTTGGAGGCCGACACACGGACCCGCCGGTGGCTGCACTCCGGGCAGGTGGACCTGGCCCCGGCCCTCCGGTGGCCGGATGCGGCGACCTTCGGGTTTCCTAGCCAGTGGCTGGCGAACCGCATCGCGAGAGAGATCCGGCCCGCGGGCGAGGTGGCATACTGGGGCTCCAGTGCGTTCCAGTGGCAGGGCCTGTGTGCGGCACTCGAGCGTCCCGTACCTCGGGTCGGCCCCCCACAGGCAAAGGAAGCGGCGCCACGGACGACCTCGACTCGGCTCTCCGTCGGGAGCGGTGACCGAAGACGGGACCTGTGTGACATTCTCTACCTCGCTCTCGAACCACACGTCGCTGTCCAGCAGGATCGCCTTCTGGCGTTGCTCTCGGACCGCTACCGCATTCGAGTCGTCGTACCTCTCCGGGGCCCATGGCCCTGGCCGGATGGAACGCGCTACAGTCCCGCGGAGATCCTGCCGTTACGCGCGTACGTCGAGCCGGGCGATTACGTGCGCCTCGCCGCGGGTCTTGCTCGCCGCTTCGCCGCCTCGCGCGGACGCTTGCCGCGCTTGCCCTGGATGCCGATCGCGGATTCCGCTCGGTGGCTGCGCCAGAGCTGGTTCCGAGCGGGCACCATGGCTGCGGCCGTGCGACGCGCGGTGGCCGCGCACAAACCACGGCTGCTGCTCGCGACGAACTTGGCCTCCGGCATGGGCTGCGTCATCGCTCGCACCGCTGCCGACGCCGGCGTGAAGGTCCTCGGGCTGCCCTCGGGGGGCGACTACCTGCTGCCGCCGCTCTTCGCGCCCGAGATCACCCGGCACGCTCGAATCGTCGTGCCCAGCGAGGGGATTCGCGCCCGACTGGCCGCCGCCGGCGCCGACCCGTCTCGACTCGAAGCCTGTGGCTGGCCAGAGCTGGACGACCTCGTGGCCGAGCCGCTGGAGACCCGGAGCGAGCTGCTCCGCCGACTCGGCCTGAGGGACGGGCGCAAGCTGGTCGTCTTCTTCTCCTCACCCTCAGGCGGCGACGAGGAGTTGCTGGTGCCTCCGGCTGTCAAGTCCGCGGCCTTCGAAGCCCTGGCAACGGCTTGCCGGGAGCTGGCCCTGGATCTGGTCGTGAAGCTCCATCCGCGTGAGAGAGACGACACTCTGGTGAACGTGGCCTCGCGCCTGGCGCCGCCGATTGCGGTCGTTCGTAGCGACCTAGCGGGACTGCTCCACGCTGCCGGCGTGGTGGCGTCGCTCGGATCGGCGGTCGGATTCGCGGCCGCCGTCCTGGGCAAGCCCGTTCTTCTCCTCGGCTTCGGCGCCTTGCCCGCGGTCACCAGCATGTCCGAAGCGCTCGGCATCGGCTCGGCGCCGGTGGACCTCGACGAGCTTCGGGAGGCTCTCAAACACGCCGCCGCGGACTCGGTCGAGCCTCGGAGCGACATCGTCGGTGGCGATGGAAAGACCAGCCTTCGGATCGCCTCTCTCGTCGATCGCCTGCTCGCATGACGTCGATGGCAGGCGCGCCGTGAGGACTGCTCTCCTCGTCGCTCACCTGCGGACGCACCTCACGGAGCTCCGACGGGTCGCCGAGCGGCTCGGCCGCTCGGGTTCCTTCAGGGCCGTGTTTTGGTTCCCTCGAGCGTACGAGGGCGCCTTGGAGGATGCTGCCGATTGTCGTGGGCGGGGTTTCGACGTCGTCGGGGACGGTGCGGAAGCCGTGCGGCTCGTCGCTCGCGGGCAGTTCTTCGCCAAAGGGACGCGCACGCTCGATCGCCTTCCCGCACCGCTGGCCAGCGCGGCGCGCCGCCTCGGGCACCACGTGTTGCGCGAGAGCCTGGTGCTGGGATTGCCAAGAGCCATTCGTCAGGCCAGCGGCCAGATCGAGAACGCGCGCAGCATCGTGGCTCGGCAGGCCCCTTCGGTCGTGATACTCGCCGAGGACAACGTCGAGTATGGCACGGCCGCGCTGATCCGAGCGGCGCATGAGCGACAAACGAAAGTCCTGATCCTTCCCTTCACGATCGCCACCGCCCGAGAACCCGCGGAGTCGTACCGCGACAACCGGGAACACCAGGTGGCCGGTTGGCTGCGGCGTCGGTTTGCCCGCAGCCACCCGCAGTGGGTGTACGAGCTCGAGGGACGGGCGCTGCTCAGGCTGCCCCTCGTGCAAGCACTCGCGCTGGAGCGGCTCGGCCTCGCGCCTGCGCGCCCCTGGACGCTCAACAGCGGCAGCGCGGATCACCTGGCGGTCGAGAGCCCGGCGATGATGGAGCACTATCTGCGAGAGGGGCTGCCGGCGGATCGACTCGTGATGACCGGCGCGCTCAGCGACGACGTGCTCGCGGCCGGGTTGGCCCAGGCATCCGAGCGCCGGGAGGCCCTGTACCGAGAGGCTGGGCTGCCCCCGGGCCGTCCGCTCCTGCTCTGCGCCCTGCCGCCGGACCAGCACGGACGGGGCCGGTCATCGCCATTCGCTTCGTTCGACGACCTCGTCCGCTTCTGGCTCGACGCCGTCGCCACGGACCCGACCTGGAACGTCGTCGTCGTGCCGCATCCCCGCTCGCGCGACGTGGTCGGCCGCTTTTCACTTCGTCCCGGTGTCGCACTCCTCTCGCGGGACACGGCTGATCTCGTGCCCCTGTGCGACGTCTTCGTGGCCGCCGTTTCAGCGACGATCCGCTGGGCTCTCGCATGCGCCAAGCCGGTGGTGAACTTCGACGTATATCGCTACGGGTATGAGGACTACGCAGACCAACCGGAAGTCGTCACCCTGGACCAGCCCTCGGAGTTCGCCGGTGCGATACGCGCGGCCAGGGAGCGCTCGAGACGCGCGCCGGACCTGGCCCGCGCAAGCCGCTGGGGCCGCCTCGACGGCCGAAGCGGCGAGCGTTTGCTGCGACTGCTGGATTCGATGAGCCGTCCCTCGGCCGCCAACAGCCTGTGACCGACGCGTCTCCAACACGCAACCACGCTTGGGACGGAATCGACGACTGCGTAGGCGAGGAGGCGCGGTGCAGCCGTGCGTTACACGCCGAACATCCGCTGGATCAATCTCATCGTGCGCAAGCTCTCGTCGAGGCTGACGGCCGTGCTGGGCTCCCCGCGGACGCGGGCCACGACCGCCTCAGCCTGGCGCAGGAAGCCCGCCTTGTACTGCACGTCCGCGGCATCAGCTGAGACCTCGTTCGTCCTACGCTCGCCCGCGTTCTGGAAGCGGGCCTGCTCGAGCGGCTGTAGCACCCAACGCCGGCCGGGGGTGCTGACGGCGCAGGCCCAGGGCCCCGGACCGCGCCACAGCCCCTCGTAGAGAGCCACGTCGCCGCTGTCGAAGTCGATCTTCACCACGCACACGTCGGTGTCCTCGCCGCGCCAGGGCAACAGAGGAGTGACCTGCGAGATCTCGCCGCGCCCGAAGTTCATCGCGTAGTCGATGATGTGGATCGAGTTCGCGTACATGAACCGCTCCACGACCTGAGGCGGGTGCCCGTGATGGCGCGCCTCCGCGTAGCTCTGCTGGTCCTGGAGCTGGATGTAGCGCCGGCCGGCGCGACCATCCAGGTCGGTCTTGGCAGCCAGCGTGCTGGCGTAGAAGCGTCGGTTGAGGCCGACCATGACCGGCTTCGCCCGGCCTTGGGCGGCGGCCGCGATGTCTTCCGCGTCCGCCAGGTCGTAGCCGGCCGGCTTCTCGAGCAGGACGGCCCAGTCCTGCCGGAAGCAGAGCTTGGCCACGCGGTTCGCCTCCAGCTCGGGCACGGCGACCACGACGAGGTCGGCGCCCGTGCGCGCCTGGAGCTCGCCCAGGTCGTCCACGACGAGATCCACCTGGAGCTCCGCGGCCAGGCCTTCGGCGCGCGCGCGGGTGCGACTGTGCACGCCGGCCACGACGATCCCTGGAATCGCTGCGAAGGCTCGGCCGTGCTCCCGTCCCATACCGCCGGCGCCGACCAGGGCGACTCTCAGCATGTCCACCAGGCTCCAATCTGCGGTGCCCGCATCAGGCCGCCGTGCGGGGCGCAGGGCGCTCCGCGCAGAGCCGCTCGATGAGGCCTTCGATACGTTCGGCGCTGCGACCGTCGAGGCGGCCCCAGCGACCTTGCTCCCCTTTCGACGCCGCCAGCAGGGCTCGATACGCGTCGCTCGACGGGGCGAGCTGGGCGACGGCCTGTCGGAACTCCTCGGGCCGGCTGACGTTGAGCACCCCGGGCGCGGCCTTGTAGTCGCCGTAATCGTAGTGGAAGGCATCGTAGTTGATGCTCGGGATGCCGCACGCTACCGCCCATCGCAGGGTCGCCGACGCGAAGGCGATGTACACGTCCGACAGCGCGACGAGCCGGGCCGTCTCGAGCATCGAGCAGCGAATGCCGCGCGCTTCGAAGGTGGACCGCAGCTCGACGAAGTTGGGGTGTGGCCGCATCAGGATGATGTAGTGCTGGCGAAGCGGCTCCAGGCAGCCCAGCATGTGGGCGACCATCTCGTCGTAGCCGGCGAAATCGAAGCCGGGCGCCACCCCGAGCTGGTTTGGGCAGCCGCCGATCAGGAGCAGCGGGAGATCGCCGGAGATGCCCAGCTCCGCCTTCAGGCGAGCCAACGCCTGCGGCTTCTCGGCACGCTGACGGGCGAGATCGTCGTCGGACAGCGCTCCGACGACCTCCAGCTTGGAGGCGGGGATGCCAGCCTGGGTGTAGTAGTCGAGCATCACCTGGTTCTCCACCGCGATCCGGTTGGCGAAGCCGCTGTTCATCATCCAGGGGTCGGGCGGGGCGGTACCGGTGACGGCATGTCCGATGACGTAGGGCGCGGGAAGCCGGAGCACGGCCGCGCCGTCCCGCCGCATCACCCAGCTCGGGAAGAGCAGCCCGGCGAGCCGGTTGCTCGGCGAGTCGAGGCTGTAGGCAGGGTTGGACTTCAGGCTCTGGAATGCCTCGAGCTGATTGGCCATCGTGTAGGGCAGGATCAGGCTGGGAATCCCCAGATCGTGGCCGGCGAGAATGACCAGCGGCGTCACGTAGCCGACGACATCCTCCGGAAGAACGATGATGTCGGGCTTCGTCCTTCGCAGCCAGGCCCGATAGCGCCGACGTCTGGCCACGTACTGTTGTGGCACGAACGCCAAAGCGAGCGCGCGCACGGCAACGTGGACTCTCAACGCGCGCAGCGACAGCCGAATGGCCGGATGGGCCTGCACCCATTCGCGCAGGCTCCGGCGTCTGCCGCCGGCCGCTACGCCCGACGCGCCGGCGCCCACCGCTCCGACGATCTCTGACGGCTCGCAGACACCTGCTGCCTCCAGTTCGCGAAGCTGCGCGAGCACGGTGCGATTCTGAGCGTCGGCTCGGTGCAAGAGATGGTAGACGAAGGTCGCCTTGTGACCGCGCGCGACCAGCGCCTCGGCAGCCCGCCGCATCTCGACGAAGTCCGAGGGTCGCTGCGCGACCAGAGCGACGTGCCTTCGCCCGTTCACTCGGCTCTGGCCCCCGCTGCGACGTCGTGGAGCGCGGGAGATGCTACGTCGGCGATGAGTCCGTCCTTCCGAAGCTGGGACAACTCGACCAGCCTGCGGAACGGAGGACAGCTCGCCTCGAGCTCGTCGAATGCGTCGACGCCGACGACCCGACCGGCGTCCATCATCACGATGCGGTCGCAGTCACGCAGCGTGCTCAGGCGGTGGGCAATCGTGACGATCGTCTGCCGCCCTCGGAGGCCAAGGACGGTCAGCGTCACGGCCCGCTCGGTCGCCACGTCCAGTGCCGAGGTGGCTTCGTCGAATGCGAGGAAGCTGGGTTCTATGTAGAGGGCACGCGCGATGCCGATGCGCTGCCGCTCGCCACCCGAGAGCCTCGATCCATGCTCTCCGACGTTCTCGTCGATCCCCTGCGGTTGGCGCTCGACGAGGCCCTCGAGTTGAGCGAGGCGGACCGCCTCCCGTGCGCGTGCCTCGTTGATGTCCGCATCGTCGACACCGTACGCGATGTTGCGCAGGATGCTGTCCTCCACGAGGAAGGTGGACTGGGACACGTAGCCGATGCTGTTCTGCCACATGCGCAACCGTTCGTGACCTTGCAGGGGGATGCCGTCCACGAGAACGGCCCCCTCCGTCGGGCGCAACAGCCCGATGAGTATCGCCAGCAGTGTCGTCTTACCGGCGCCAGACGGCCCCGTGATGCCGACGAATTCGTTGCTCCGGATCTCCAGCGAGACGTCCGTGACTGCTGGCCGCTGCGCTGCCGGGTAGCGGAAGCTGACGTGATCGAGGCGGAGGCCCGAGGTCAGTGGCAGCCGGCCCAGGCCCGGCGGCGGTATGTAAAGGCCGGCCTCCAGCTCTTCGAGCTCGCCTGCGATGATCTCGAGAGTGTGCTTGCTCAGGTTGAGCATCTGCATGGCGCCCAGGATGCGATTGAACTGCGGGGCGAGACGGAACATCGCGCCACCGACAACCCCGAGGGTGGCCAACGCGACAGAGGGCTCGCCAGCGACGAACAGAATGTAGGTGATGATCCCGAGCAGCGAGAGGATGACGACGGCCTCGAGAACCAGTGACGGTACCAAGGCGGCGAACGAGTAGTGCCTCTGGTTGGCGAAGGCCCGCCTCTCGACCTCGGAGAACCGGTCGGCGAAGTACGCCTCCTTTCCCAGGATCTTGGTTTCTCGGAAGGCTCCGACCGACTGTTGGAGAAGGCGTTGGCGGACCTTGAACAGGACCGCTGACTCCTCCCCCAGACTGAGCACGTGCCGTCTCAGGAGCACGTACAGTCCAACGGTGCTGGCAGCGAGGATCGAGACGCCGAGCGTCGTCTCGAGCGGCAGGACCAGCAGCAGGAGCAGCACGAGTCCCGTGGCGATCGTCGCGTTCGTCAGGATGTTGACGCAAGACATCGCGAACTGGTCGTAGACCGTCGAGACGAGGCTGATGTTGCGGATGATCTCGGAGGAGGTCTTCCGCAGGTGAATGCTGAAGTCCGAGAAGAGGTACATCTGCATGAGCCTGTGGCTCAGCGCTACCTTCCAGCCTGCCAGGGTTCGCATCTGCAGGTTGTAGAAGGCCGCCATGTAGGCGCCCTTGGCGACTACGACGATTGCAATTGACGCGATGAGGAAGGCGTAGAGGTCGCGACGTGTGTCGAGGCCCAGCAGCACGGACGCCTCCTCCACCATCCGGAAGCGCCTGACGGCGTCCGGCTCGACGAGGAGGTAGAGCAGAGGGAACACCAGCGCCACTCCGGCGATCTCGAGCAGCGCGGCCACCAGGCTCATCAGGAGAAAGAGCGCGAGTCGCCAAGGTCGCTTGCGGACCTCTTGAGACAGGAATCGACGGGCGGCCGGTGAGTATCGGCTCGCCGTCATTTCATCTGTGTTTCGGAGACCCTGCCCACTGCGCCCCGCGACCGCCCAGGCAGGGCGTGGTCCCCGTACACGGCATGGCGGAGCTTCCACTCCCCGCCATCGAGCTCCCACAGGTGGGGCGAGCGGAAGCGGTCCCGCAGGCGTTCGAAATAGCTGCGGTCCACCAGCGGCTGCTCGAACATGCGGGAAGCGGCCGGGAACTCCTTCGGCGGCAGGCTCAGGTAGGCGAAGTTGTCGGCCTCGAAGCGGTCGGAGTACTCGCCGTCGAAGCGTGCGACCAGGGCCACGGCCTCGTCGCGATCGATGTCGCCGCTGCGGACCTCCTGCGCGGAATCATAGGTGGCGCGGCCGATACCGAACTTGATGAACGTCGTGTAGTAGTGGAGGTCGTCGATCTTGTCGTCGATGCTGCTGTACTTGCTATAGGTCCCGGCGGTGCGCTCGGGAGCGGCCTGGAAACCGCCGTGCTCCACCGCGTAGTAGTAGCAGCTCTGTGGATGCCAGGGCAGGTAGTAGCCGAGGTAGTGGACGTCGACGCCGGCCGCTGCCAGCTCCTGCCGGTCGGGAGGCATGTAGGGACGCAGCTCAGCCTTGCTCAGGCCGAAGTGGTGCTCGAGGTCGGCGAGCGACGTTCCGCCGAGGTGAATGCTGGACGGGTCGGAGGCCGTGAAGTACTCCCAGTCCTTGGTCGGCTTGTCGCCCGCCTGGGCGTTGCCGTATTCAATCGGGTTCTCTCCGTATACGACGAAGGGGATTCTCAGCAACGCCGCCATCCGGGGCGGGTAGTACATCTGGCCCATGATGAATGGCTGGAACGGATGGAAGAGTCGCTCCAGCGCCAACCTGGTGAGCAGGCGGTGGACCCGCCCGTCCGGGGTGAGGAGTTGGTTGTCGAAGCCGGCGTGGATCCAGGCCTGCAGGTTCTGCCAACCCCAGTCGGTGTAGATGTGCGGGGCGTACGTGACGGTCAAGGGGTGCATGCCGTACTCGTACTTCAGCTTGTGAGCTGCGTAGAAGCTGTCCTTGCCTCCGGAACCGGGCACCAGGCAGTCGTACTTCCCATCCTGCCGGCGATAGCGATCGCACACGGCGCGCAGTTGGCGCTCCCTTTCCGTCCAGTCGATCGCCTTCTTCTTCTCGGCGACGCGGCACGCCGAACAGACCTCATGCTCGTCGAAGGCAACTGTCGGCTTCTTGCTGCCAGCGGTGTGCCGGTACTCCTTCTCCGAGTTGGGCTTCTGGTTGCTGTAGGTGCAACGAGCGCAGAAGGCGACCTCCTTCGGCAGACCATAGAACGCTTGCCGATCGCGAGCCTCAGGGCTGTACGAGCTGGCATCGACGGGGGCGGGATACGGAATCACGTCCATCAACTACCTCCTAGAGGCGCGCTGCATGGTCACCAGCACGTCAGCCCGCCGTCCACGATGAGATTCTGGCCGGTCACGTAGCTGGCCGCGTCCGAGGCCAGGAACACCACCGCCCCTTGGAGCTCGGTACGCTCGGCCATTCGGCCGAGGGGCACGCGCGCGCCGTAGAGACGCTGAAAGGTCTCGTTCTGACCGCTGGAGACGCCTCCCGGTGTCAGGGCGTTGACCCGGATTCGCTGGGGTCCCCAATAGGCCGCCAGGTAACGCGTGAGACCGATCACCCCCGCCTTCGACGCACTGTACACGGCAGGCGTGTTGATCGGCCGGCCCTGGTACGACGAGCCGGCGTAGATCCTCGGGTCCGGCGCGACGACACCGTAGACCGAGGCGGTCTGGATGATGCTCCCGCCTTGTTCCTGCCTGACCAAGAGCCGACCGACGGCCTGGGCGACGAGGAACATCCCGTCCAAGTTCACCGACATCACGCGTCGCCATTCGGCGAGCTCGTACTCCTCGAAACGCGCGAAGAAGGCATCCGGGTCCGCCGTCTTCGTGGCGGCGTTGTTGACCAGGACCTGGACCGAGCCGAAGCACGCCTGTACCGCAGACACCATCCGCGCGACGCTCTCCGGGTCGGACACGTCGCAGCCGAAGGAAGCAGCTCGCGCTCCGGAAGACGATCCGCCGATCTCGCGCGCCACCTCCTCCGCCGCCTCGGCAGCGACATCGACGACCGCCACGTTGGCTCCGCTCGCGACCAGGGCCGCGCAGAAGCCGCGTCCGAGGATGCCTGCCCCGCCAGTCACGATCGCGGTCTTGCCGGTCAGATCGAATGGCTCAGGCATGGGGGTCCACGCGCGCCGCTTCGCCCGGCGCCAGATGGCGCGCGAGCATAATGGCCTTCATGATGCCGATGGTCTGCGCGGGGGCGATGGGTGCGCGGCCGCTGCGACACATCGTGAAGAACTCGGCGAGCGTTCGGCGGAAGGCCGCGAAATTGTCGTGAAGGTCGAACCCCGCATGACCCTCGTCGCCGAAGAAGTGCAGCCGGAAGGTCCTGGCCACGCTGCCGAGGCAGTGCAGGGTGAATGGAACGCCGCTGTCCAGCTCGAAGAGGAAGGCCTCGTGTTCGGTGTGGATGCGACGCACGCCGACCGGGACGCCCAGCCCGAGCCCGCTCACCGCATCGAGCAGGTGGACGCCGTACGCCGCGAGGTCGTTGAGCACCACGCCCTCCACGAGTCGCATGCGTCCCAGCGACTGGCCGTTCTGGCGCAGGGGCTCCAGCTCGCGCGCGAAGCGGAGCCCCGACGTCGACATCAAACGCCCCTGTTCCAGATACGGCGCGAGCCTTCGCAGTTCGCCTGCGTCGAGGGTGAGCGGCTTGTCGACGAAGACCGGCTTGCCGCCGTCGAGCGCGAGGAGCGCCATCTCGGCGTGGCTCTCCCAATCGTCGCGCGCGAGGATCACCGCGTCCACGGAGTCCACCAGATCCTGGAGGCGCAGGCAGGCATGCTCGATGCTGCAGGCAAAACAGAGGCGCCGCGTGACCTCGCTGTCCTGGGTCCAGGCATGCGTGACGCGCACGCCTTCGAAACCAAAGGCATCTGGAGGCTGCCGGCCCAGGTACTCGTGGATCACGGGCCAGCCGGCCTCGGCGAAACGCGTGGGGTCGAACCCGTTCACGATGGCCGAGAACGAGAATGGGTGTCCGTTGCCGGGGCTCATGCCGGCTACACCCACTCGCATCACCATATGGCCCAGCCGCCGTCGACGCACACGTTCTGGCCGGTCATGTACGCCCCCGCGTCGGAGCACAGCAGCACGGCCGGCCCCTTGAGCTCGTGCGGGCGGCCGATCCGGTTCAGCGGGTTCTTGGCGCTCAGCCGGTCGATGAACGCGGGGGCGTCGCGCTGCGTGCTCTCGAACGGGAATGGCCCGGGACTGATCGCGTTGACGCGAATGCCTCGGGGCGAAAGGAAGCTCGCGAGATAGCGGGTCAGCTGGATGATCCCGGCCTTGGCCGCACCGTAGCTGGGCGGATTGGCGAACCGCTCGTTGTCGTAGAGCCGGTGATCGGGGGCGACGTGGCCGTACATCGAGGCGATGTTCAGGATGTTGCCACGCCGCTTCTCGAGCAGCGGCACGGCGGCCTTGATCGTGCGGAAGACCCCGTTCAGGCACACTTCGATGTCCAGGTCCCAGTCCGTGTCCGAGATCGAGTCGAAGGTGTTCTTGCGCCCCGACCACCCGCAGTTCACGAGAACGTCGAGACCGTCCACCAGGCGACCGACCTCGGCCAGCAGGCGCCCGATGGACGCGGGCTCCGTGATGTCGACCGCCAGCGCGTCGACCCTGGCTCCGTGTCGGGCTCGGATCGCCTCCCCGAAGCGATGGCACTTGTCGACGTCGCGGCTTGCGATCATCACGTGCGCTCCCAACTCGGCGAACGCGTGCGATATCTCGCCGCCGAGCAGGCCCGCGCCGCCGACGACGAGCGCGCTTCGCCCGCGCAGGGAGAAGAGCTCGGCGACGGCAGGAGAGGTCTCGGGGCTAGAGTAGGGCATTGGCGATCGCCAGGTCCCTCTCGTCGTCGATGTCCACGACATCCTCGGCGCGCACGATCTCGGCGCCCATCTTTCCGAACAGGACTCCGGGGCCGTCGGCGGGCATTCGGTCTAGGCGGAAGGCGTAGACGGCGCCGTTCAGTTGGTATGCGGGCGTCAGGAGCTGACGCGGGCGCCACGGTACGGCGCCGTCCAGAAACGGGCGGGGTGCGCCGTTCTCGATCCTCCACACGCGCTCGGGGTTGATGGCAGCGGGGTGGAAGGTGGCGATCGAGTCCAGTCCTTCGTCCACCAGCCGGCGTAGGCAGGCGCCGATCATCGCGGGGCTGCGAAAGGGCGAGGTGGCCTCGAGCAGCACGGCGATGTTGGCGGTCTCGCCCTCCGCCCGCAGCACGCCGTAGAGGTGGCGGATCACGTCGACGACGAGTGCCTCGTCGCCCGCGTATTCCGCTGGCCGGTCGTAGCACTCCGCGCCGAGGCTTCTCGCCGTCTCAGCGATCCGCGGATCGTCCGTCGACACGATGATGCGGTCGAGCTCGGGAGTCTGTTGAGCCGAGGCGATTGGCCAGGCGAGCAAGGGCTTGCCCCCGAGGGGACGTAGGTTCTTGTTCCTGATCGACTTGCTGCCGCCCCGGGCCGGCACGATGGCGATGACTCGCTCTCGTTCGATCACTCTACCTTCCCCGCGGCACCGGCGTCCCTTTCGGAAGCCAGCTAAACGCAGAGAATCGCATGACTCCGGCCCCTGGATCAAACGAGGGACGCCCGTGCCTTGACCGGGGGGCGAGCCCAGCGCAATATCGCAGGCTGGATGGAAACGAACGACGACGCGACGGCCGATGTTCGAAGCCTCGCCGGCCGGCTCGGCGGTCCGGCCGTGCTGATCGGCGCGGGGCGCATGGGCCGGTCCCACGGGCAGGCTCTGCTGCGCCAGGGCTTGGCTGTTGGGGCCGTGTGCGACACGAATGCGGACAACCTGGCGCAGGCGGGCGACGAACTCAGCGTGAGTCGGGCGCACAGGTACTCGGACTCCGAGCGACTGTTTCAGGAGATCGCTGGGCCGGGCCTGGTTGTCGTGGCCACCACGGCGGACGGTCACTGCGATCTCGTCTGCCGCGCCGCAGAGGCCGGCGCCAGGCTGGTGCTGTGCGAGAAGCCGATGGCGCCGTCGGTCCGCGAGTGCGACCGGATGCTGGAGGTCTGCGAGAGCCGGGGCACGCGCTTGGCTATCAACCACCAGATGCGCTTCATGCCCCAGTACGCACTGGTCAAGGAGGAGCTGTGCAGCGGTCGCTTCGGGCGGCTCGCGAGCATGGGCGTCGTCGCCGGGTGCTTCGGCGTGGCGATGAACGGATCCCACTACGTCGAGGCGTTCCGATACCTGAGCGAGTCGCGGCTGCGAACCGCTACGGCGTGGTTCTCGCCGGAGCAGCTCCGTAGCCCCCGGGGACCGCAGTTCAGGGATGCGGCTGGCGAGCTGCGCTTCGTCGCCGAAGACGGCTCTCGCCTCAACCTCGAGATCGGCGCCGACCAGGGCCACGGGATGACCGTGACCTACGCGACGACCTGGGGGCACATCCTGGTCGACGAGCTGGCGGGCGAGTATACGGCGACGGCACGCAAGCCGGAGCACAGGGAGCAACCGCTGACTCGCTACGGCCTTCCCGCGGATCGCTGGCGCCGCAGCTTCCCGCCCCCGGACAACGTCGGCCCTACCGCGGCGGTTCAGGAGGCACTGATCACCGGCAGTGACTACCCCGACGGCCGCGTGGGGCGTACCGTCGTCGCTGCCCTGGCGGCGGCATACCGGTCGGCGGCCGAGGGAAGCCGGGAAGTCGCCCTCGACGACCTCGGCGAGTTCGCGCAGCGGCGGTTTCCTTGGGCTTGACGCGCCGGACGGGACACCGGCCGGGTCAGCCGGCGCGCTCGGTGAGCTGCTTGACCAGGGCGTGGATCCGGTCGAAGTTCCTCCCGTCGATCACTCCCCAGTCTTGCGAGACCTGGGCCAGTTGGCCAGCCACGACGCGATAGTGATCCTCGTCCCCCGCCAACGTCCTCATGACAGCCCGGAAGTCGTCCTGTGTTTCGACCGTGAGGACACCGGGGACTCCTGCGTAATCCTCGAGCCTGAATCTGTACATGTCGTAGTTCGCCACGGGCTTGCGACAGGCGATCGCCCAACGGATCGTGCTGGAGAAGCACGTGACGAAGACGTCGTGGCGTGCGATCAGCTCGATGACGTAGGCGTCGCTGATCGTCGCGCCACTCCGCTCGATGGCGGCGCGATCCTCGGGCAACGTCGCCGGGTGAATCGAGACGGTCAGGCGCGCGCCTGGCAGCGCGCTCAAGAAGCCCAGCGTCTGCTCGCAGAGCTCCCGGTAGCTCCCGAACTCGGTCTCCGCCTGCCGCTCCCCGTGGTAGCTCGGGGGAAGCGCGACCAGAATTCGCGTTTGGCCAAGCTCGACCTTCGACGCGTCGTCGAATGCCCGCCGATATCGCGGCTGGGCGCCGAGGGCGTCGTAAGCGACGTCACAATAGACGGTGCCGGTGACGGTCAGCTTCCCCTCGGGAATGCCCTCCCGAAGGTAGTGTCGTCGCATCATCGCGCTCTCCACGGCGATCCGCTCGGCCGGACCACCATGGACGGTCCAGGGATCACGCAGCGTGAGGCCCAGGCGTTCGCGTGCCAGGACGTAGTCGGACGGGAAGAGCAAGGCGGGACCGAAGTCGGTAGCCTTGACCCACTGGGCGTACCTTGCGAGAACTTTCGCGCCATCGGCCCCGGTGGCCAGGATCAGGTCCCCCGCCCGGTACTTCTGCGCGAGCGCGTTGTCGAAATCACGCCGACTGCCATAGCCGTAGGGGGTGACCAGGACCGGCACGTCGGCATCCTGAGCCGCCTTGATCAGCCAGGGGTTTCCCGCGACGCCGTCCTCGGCGACGATCAGGAGCTTGGGGGCGGTGCGATGCACCAGGCGACGGGCCGCTTCGAGTCTCGTGCGGTGGAGAGCGAGGAAGCTGCGATACCGCGGTTGGCCCAGGACGGCGGTCTTGAGCGGGCGTGGCACCAGGCGCTCGAACCAGGGCGTTGCATCGTTCTCGGGTATCGCCGCGGCCAGGCCATCGAAGTCGGTGGCTTCCCCGCCCGCGAGGGCGGGACCCGTGTCCCGGGGATCGGGCCCCTCGTGACTGAGACTCAGTCGCTCGCCGGCGCCGGCAAGGCGCTGCGCCAGGCGGCCGAGCAGCGACCACTGCGTGCGAGACGCCGCATGGATGAGGATCTGGTTGCCCGTCGCCCGCCCCATAACTGTCCGGGAGTGCCCTCTTGAAGCCTGGCGATGTTCTCGCCGTGATTCCCGCTCGAGCAGGCTCGAAGCGATTGCCTCGGAAGAACGTGATGCCGCTGGATGGCAAGCCGATGCTCGCGTACACAATCGAAGCGGCGCTACGCTGCGTTTGGCTCGGCGGAGTGTACGTCAGTTCGGAGGATGCCGATGTGCTCCGGCTGGCGGCAGACCTCGGGGCCAGCGTCATCGAGCGACCATCGGAGCTGGCGGCGGACGAGGTCCAGAACACCCAGGTCGTCCGGCACGCGATCGAGGCGCTCGCGGCGCGTGGGGAACGCTTCGGGCACGTGGTGCTGCTACAGCCCACGTCTCCGCTGCGTACGGCGAGACACCTCGACGCCTGCCTCGCGGCTTACCTGCGCAGCGAGGCGCGGAGCACGATGAGCGTCTGCGCGGCGCAGTGTCACCCGAGGGCCATGGTCGTCGTGCGCAACGGCTTCGCGGAGCCCTACGAGCCGGGGGCCGATCTGGACCTGCGGACCGACCGACTCGCGCCGACCTTTCAGCCGAACGGTGCCATCCACGCGCTCGCAACGGGGACCTTCCTGAGTCAGAGCCGCTTCGTCGTTGCCCCGTGCCTCCCCTACCATATGAGTCGCGAGGAGAGTGTCGACGTCGACACCGAGTTCGACCTGGCTCTGGCGGAGGCTATGTTACAGAGTCATCGGCGAGGCGCGCGAGGATGACGCCGGGCCCCGCGAGCTACAGGAACTACGAGCACTACATTCGCGAAGGCTGGGCGGAGCAGCCCAAGCGGACCTTCGTGCGCCTGGCGGACCTGTTGGCTGCTGCTCAACTTCCTCCCAGTGCGCGCCTGCTGGACATCGGGTGCGCCACCGGGGAGCTGATCAAGTACCTCCAGGCCCGCTTCCCGGGCTTCAGCTTCACGGGTGTGGACGTCTTCGAGCCGCTGCTCGCCGAGGCCCGCCAACGCGTTCCCGAGGCTCGCTTCGCCGCGTCGTCGGCGCTCGACCTCCCGGTCGAGATGGATAGCTCGTTCGACGCCGTCACGGCGGTCGGGGTCATCTCCCTCTTCGACGAGGTCGAGTTGCCGCGCTTCTGGCAGGGCCTCCTGCGAGTCATCCGCCCGGGCGGCCGCATTCTCGCCCTCGGCCCCCTCAACGAGTACGGGGTCGACTGCATGATCCGGCACCGCAAACGCATCGGCGGCAAGCTCGGGGAGTGGGAGACGGGCTGGAACATCCACAGCCGTGAGACCGTGGGCGAGATCCTCGAGGGCCGTTGCCGGGCGTGGCGGTTCCACGACTTCCAGATCGACCTCGACCTCGCCAGGCGTGCGGATCCCGTCCGCACGTGGACGATGCGGACCGAGGCGAACGAGCGTCAACTCACGAACGGGCTAAAGTTACTCCTCGATCTCTGCTTCATCGAGGTCGAGCGGTGACCCAGAGGAGCGCATGAAGACCATCGACATCGGAGGCCTTCCCGTCGGACCGGAGCACCCGCCTGTCTTCTTCGCGGAGATCGGCAGCTTCTTCAACGGGGACGTCGAGCTCGCTCGAAGGATGATCCGGGCGGTAATCGAGGCGCATCGCAAAGTGCCGCGGCAGCCCATGATCCTCAAGACCGAGATCCTCGACGACCCGGAGATCTGCCTGCCCGGCGAGTTCGAAGAGACCTACGCGAGCAAGGGCGGTGGAGTCCGGAAGGAGAACTATCGCGCCCTCATCGAACGCAAGGTCCTGCCGCTCGAGTCCTACCGCGAGCTGTTCGCCATTCCGCGGGAGGCGGGGGTGCCGTTCGTCGTGTCCGTCTACGACTTCCGGGCCGCGGATTTCTCTCGCGAGAACGGCGCCGCAGCGCTCAAGATCGCCTCCTCCAACGTCACCCACGTGCCCCTCATTCGCCACGTCGCCCGGCTCGGCCTGCCGATGGTCATCGATACGGGGCGTACGACGATCGCCGAAGTGCACAGGGCCGTGGATGTGGCACGCGCAGCCGGCTGCTCCGACATCGTCCTGCAGCACAGCCCGGACGGTCACCCCGCGTTGCCCGAAGCCCACAACCTGAGAATCCTGCAGACGCTGGCGCAGGCGTTCAACCTCCCAACGGGCCTGTCCGACCACTACGTCGGTGTGGAGATGCTGTACGTGGCGATCGCGCTCGGCGCATCGGTGCTGGAGAAAGGCGTCGCCTTCGACCCGGAGGACCTGGACCAGGACATCTCGCACACGATGTCCACTCGCGATCTGCCCGGCGTGCTCGAGCGGACGAACGACTGCTGGCTTGCCCTCGGTGCGACGGCTCGCGATCCGGCGTACAAGGTCAAGGGCGTGATCGGCAGCTCGCAGCGGCAGGGCCTCGTGGCGAGGCGCGCTCTGGTGCCGGGCGACGCAATCAACCTGGAGACGGTTCGCTTCGCATTCCCTCGAATGGGCATTCCCGTGGAGAGCTGGGATCTCGTGGACGGGTGGCGTCTCGCCGAGTCTGTCGCCGCCGGACGCCCGATCGAGTGGAGGCATGTCAGGCCGAGCCCTGTTTAGGAACCCGACCTGGAGTGGCCTCCGGCCGGGCCTGCCGGCGTTCGAGCCCGCGCCAGAAGCACTCTCGCGCGCGATCCAGCAGGTCACTGGCCTGCGGGGGCAGGTGCTCCGGGCCCGCCTCGGGAGCGGAGCGCCCACCTGCGCAAGATTCGAGCCGGAGAAGGCGGCGCCGCTCTTCTTGAAGATCGTGCCGGCGAGCCGGGGGGGCTCGCTGCACGAAACCGAGCGGTTGGCTCGATGGCTGGCTGACCAGGGCCTCTTCGTCAACGCGTGCCTCCCCGGCTATCCGCGCCCGTTCGACCCGACTCACGTCGTGTGCGCCTATCCCTATCGCGAAGGCCGCCGTCCCCGGGCGGAAGCGCGGGATCTCGAGGCGCTGGGGGCCTCACTCGCCGAGCTGCATCGGACACTGGCTCGCTACCCCGATCGCGCGCGCCTCGAAGAGGCGACGGATGCGCGTTTCTCGCAGCTTCACCGGGCACGCGGAGAGCTGGCTCGCGGGCGAAGGGCAGGGCCCGACCCGGGGGCGCTTCTGGCCCTGGCTCGTGACGGAAGCTCAGCGTTCCAGGGTCGGAGCGCGACGAGCACGCCAATCCACGACGACCTCAACCCCGGGAACATCTTGTTCACGGAAGACTCCGACCGGCCGCTGTTCCTGGACTTCGAGGACGCTCTGCACAGTGTGCTGCCGCCTATCTACGACCTGGCGGTTGTGATCGAGCGGATCGTCCTCGTGTCGGAGGTCCGTGACTCGGAAGCCTCGGCCCTAGGCTCACGCTTCCTCGCCGCCTATCGCGGTGGTGGCGGCTGCGCCGCGGCCGGCACGGACGAGGATCTGGTGGCCTGCATCCGCGGTCGCGCCCTGCGGGCGTTGTGCACGCTCGCGCTCAGCGAGTGGAGCGAGGTGCCGGTCGAGCGCGAGGAATGGGCGAAGTTCGTCTTCCTCGAGGAACTGGCGCGCGAGCGGCGCGACGTGCTGCGCGCGATCTGGTCGAGCGGCGAGTGACTCTGCGCCTGTTGGTCACGACACGCGACGTCGGGGCCACTCTCAGCCTCATCGAGATCGTCAAGGCCGCCCGGCTCGACGCGACCTTCTCGACGTCCGTCGTCGCGCAGCGACCCGCTTTCGATTACCTGCGGGCTGCCGGCCTGGACGCAACCTTGGTGAACCTGCCGCCCGCACGGACACGAGACGATGACGACGCCGCCGCCTTGCTCGGCTGCGCGAGAGGAACGCTCGAGGACACCCACCCCGACGCCGTCCTCGCCGGCCTGTCTACCCCCCTGGACGGCGGCATCGACGAAGCCGTGATCGCGCTCGCGGGGGTGTCGACCTTCGTCATGCAGGACTTCTGGGGCGAAGCCAACGCGTTCTTCGGGAAGGCCGCCGATTTCTACCTCGGCCTCGACGAGGAGGCGGTGCGCCTCACGCGGAAGCGCCACGGCGTAGAGGGAATCGCGATCGGGTCACCGCGTCACGCTGCCTACGCGGAACTCAACCCCAGCGAGCTCCGAGGCCACACGCGAGGCGCGCTCGCGATCACGGAGCCTGCCATCGTCTATGGGCTGTTCGGCCAGGGCCTTCACCACCTGGAGGGTTATCGTCGAACGGTCCGCGACTGGGCGCTGGCCGTGCGGGCGCTCCCCGGCCCGACGGTCGCCATCTACCGAGCCCATCCCCGCGAGAGCCCGGCGGACGCGGAGGCCACGCTCCAGCTCATCCGCTCGACCGGCCTGGAATGTCGTCTCACCCAGACGCGGACAGTCGAGGAGTCGCTCGTCGCCTGCGACGTCGTCTGCAGCGCGTTCTCGCTCTGCAACTACGATTCGGTGTACCTCAACCGATACGCCACGGAACCGCTGATCACGCCCGTCTCGTTGATGTTCGACCCCGAGGTGCGAGCGTACTGCCGCGACAACGTCCACCTCGACGAATTCCCCTACCTCCACGACGGCCTGGCGCTGGCGGCCTGGCGCGCCGAGGATCTCGGTGTCGTGCTGGGCACGGCTGGCCTTGTCGCCACGCGTCGAGAGGCCTGGGCGGCGGCGCGCCGGATGCCAGACCCTAGAGGAGCGGCGGCGAGAGCACTCGACGCGATCCGTTCTCGTGTCGATCGCCTACGTTCGCGGGGACGCCCGGCGGTAGGCTGATCAGCACTCGGCTCGGCTGGACGGCGTCGGGCTGCCCTGGGCCGGCGCCTTTGCCAGCGCCTCGATCACGAAGTCCTGATCCTGAGGCTGGAGTCCCGCCGAACAGGGCAGGCTCACGGCATGCGCAAACAGATCCTCGGCCACCCCGCCGCTGCCCAGCAGGGGCGCATCGGCGTACAGCTCCATGCTGTGCAGGGGCGACCAGATCGGCCGCGTCTCGATGCCGACATCCCGAAGCCGCGCGTGGAGATCGCGCCTGTCCAGGCCAAATGCCGCGGGGTCGACCAACACCGAGTACAACCAGTGCGTGGGGGTGGACCAGCTCGGCCGCGGCGGAGGTTGGATGCCCGCGACCTCGGCCAGAGCGGCATCGTAGCGTCCGGCGATGCGACGCTTGCGGGCCAAGAGGTCCGCGAGCTGCTCGAGCTGGCCGAGCCCGAGGGCGGCGGCCAGGTTCGTGAGTCGATAGTTGTAACCGACCTCGTCGTGGCGATACTCGAGGCCAGGCAGGCGTGCCTGGGTCGTCAGGTGCTTGGCGCGCCTCGCGAGCTCCGGATCGTCCGTCGTGACCATGCCGCCGCCGCCGGCTGTCATCACCTTGTTGCCGTTGAACGAGAAGCAGCCGAGCCTGCCGATGGTGCCGACCTGACGCCCCGCATAGGGGCCGTCCGCGTAGCGCCCGCCGAGTGCCTCGGAGGCGTCCTCGAAGAGCGCCACCCCGTGCCTCTCGCAGGTTGCCACCAGTTCCGCGATGCGGGCCGGCTGACCCAGGATGTGGACGGCCTCGACGGCCCTGGGCTGACGCAGGCCGCGCCTGGCGCGGCGGTCCAGCTCCTCGGCGACCAGGCTTGGGTCGAGGTTCCAGCTCTCGCGCTCGGCGTCGACCAGGACAGGGACGCCTCTCTCGTACAGGATTGGGTTGGCCGAGGCGACGAAGGTCAGCGTCGAGACGAACACTTCGTCGCCGGGCTGCAACCCCAGCAAGCGCAGCGCGACGTGAACGGCGGCCGTGCCGCTCGAGCAGGCCACGGCGTGACGGGCACCGACCCACGCCGCGAACTCGCGTTCGAAGCGATCGACGAAAGGGCCTACAGACGAAACCAGGTTCGTGTCGATGCACTCGTTGAGGTACTGACGCTCGTTCCCTCCCAGAAACGGCTCCGAGAGCGCAATCCTCCGCTCAGACATGCAGGAAATCCTGTTGATACCCTGGCCGGCGGGTCCGCAGCCAGGCAGCCGTGCTCTCGAGGCCGTCCTCCAGAGCGACGTGCGCCGTCCAGCCGAGCACCTCACGCGCCAGGGTCGGGTCCGATTGCAGCACCAGCACCTCGCTGGCGTCCGGCCGTAGTCGGCGCGGATCCTGGCGAATCCCCGCGGAGACCCCCAGCGCTCGGCAGGCGGCGTCGAAGATCTCGCGTACGGAGAGGCTACGGCCAGTGCCCAGCTGGATGGTCTGACCGATGGCAGCCTCGGCCGTGGCCGCGAGCACGAACCCCTCCACGGTATCGTCGACGTACGTGAGGTCGCGTCGCGGGTCGAGGCGCCCGAGCTCCACTTCCGGCCGCCCCGCCAGGAGCTGGGTCAAGATGGTCGGCAACACCGCGCGGGTCGACTGGCGAGGGCCATAGGTATTGAAGGGCCGCAGGACGGTCACGGGCACGCCGAAGCTCGCGTGGTAGGCGAGCGCGAGCTGGTCTGCCGCAACCTTGGATGCGGCGTACGGGGACTGCGCCCTCAGTGGATGGGTTTCGCGGATCGGCAGCGTGTGCGGCGTACCGTAGACCTCGCTGGTGGAGGTGTGAATGAGTCGCCGAACGCCGCAACGGCGGCACGCCTCGAGCACGTTGAGCGTCCCCTTGACGTTCGTGTCGACGAAACTCTCCGGAGCCACGTAAGAGTAAGGAATCGCAATCAGAGCTGCCAGATGGAAGACGAGCTCGACGTCGTCGCAGGCCTCCTCCACGAAGCGCGCATCTCTGATGTCTCCGAGCCGGACGTCGAGCGCGCCGCGGACGTCCTCCGGCGCGTCCTCGAGCCAGCCGCGCGTGCCTTGCGAGTTGTAGAGGCAGAACGCGCGAACTCGGGCGCCCTCGGCCACCAGGCGTTCCACCAGGTGGCTGCCGATGAACCCGTCGGCGCCCGTCACCAGCACCTTGCGTCCCGAAAGCAGCATGTCAGGCTTCCCGGCCGTTCGCTTGACGCAGGCTCTCGCGCTGGCCGACGTCGATCCAGTCACCCTCGATCTCGAAGGCGGCGACCGGCTCTCCGCGCTCCAGACAGTTGGCGAACAGGTCCGTGACGAAGTACTCCTCGCCCCGTGGCACGCGCAGCACCAGCTCCGGCTCGATCACGTAGATCCCGGCGTTCACGAGTTTCGTCAGCCGTGGTTTCTCCTCCAACTGACGAACCTGAGCACCCTCGAGCTCGACGCAGCCGAACGGCACGACGTGCGAATAAGGGCGAACGGCAATGGTCGCCTTCGGCCGCACGCGAGCGTGGAAATCGAGCATCAGCCCAATGTTCGCCTGCGTCACCAGGTCTCCGTTCATGACGACGAGGGGCAACGAGGGCAGCTCCGGCATCAGCGACAGCGCGCCTCCCGTGCCCAGCGGCTTGTCCTCGCGCAGGTACTCGATCTGGCACCCGAGCCGCGAGCCATCGCCGAAATGCTGCTCGATCACGTTACCCAGATAGTTGACCGAGATGAACACGCGCTGAATGCCGCAGCTCACGAGGTGGAGGACGATCCGCTCGAGGATCGGCCGCCCCGCGACCCGCAGCATCGGCTTCGGCAGGTTCTCGGTGAGCGGCCAGAGCCTGGCACCCTTGCCGCCGGCCATCACGACGGCGCAGTTCGCGCGTCGCTCGGCGCCTAGTATCTCGTGAATCAGGTGCAACCCGATCAGGCGGCCGCCGGCCTCGATGATCGGGATCCCGGAGAGGGTGCGCGCCTGCATGATGTCGAGCACCTCGGCCCGACCGGCCTCCGGCCCGACCGCGACGAAGTCCCGCCACATGTGATTCGCAACTGGACTCTGGAGCGTGCCTCCCCCAAGCAGGGCGCGCCGCACGTCGCCGTCGGTGACGGTGCCGAGCAGACGGTCGGCGGGGTCTACCACCAGCGCGATCTCGGCTCCGCTGCGGTGAAGCGAACGCATCGCGTCCTCGATCGTCGCCGTGGCCGGGATACGGCAGGTCTCGAACTTCACCGGCGCACCTTGGCCACGAACGGAGCCGCCGGCACGCCAGCCACTACGGCTTCGTCAGCCACGTGCGAAACGACGACTGCGCCCATGCCGATCGTCGCATTGCAGCCGATGGTCACGTGATCCCTGACGCAGGCGCCGAGGCCGACGTAGGCCCCCGCGCCGATTCGGGCCCCGCCGCCGATCACCACTGCCGGGCCCAGCTGGCTGAAATCGCCCAGCGAAGCGTCGTGCTCGACGACGGCTCCAGTGTTGACGACACAGTGGCGCCCGATCGTGGCGCCGCCGTTGACGCAAGCGCCCGCTGAGACGAAGACGCCATCGCTCAGCATGGCCGACGGCGAGACCCAGGCCGCGGCGTGGACGATGGTCGCCCAGGCGGCCCCGGCCTCGTCGTAGCGCGCGGCGACCTGCCGCCGGACGGTTCCGACTCCCACGCTGCCGACGCCGATCGCGAGGGACACGACCTCTCGCGCGAGCCGGAGGCCCTCGTCATCGCCGCCGAGGCGGGCGAGCCCCAGGCGCCGTGCCGTCTCTGCGCAGGGCTCGGGATCCACGAAGCCGAGCAGCTGCCAGCGCTGCGGGCAGGAACGCGCCGCTTCCATCAGCACCCTGGCGTGCTCCCCCCCGCCGATGACGACGAGACGGCGGACGCTCTCGCTCAAGCCACGCTCCGCTTGGCCGGAGGCTTCGGCACGGTCCAATCGCTGAGCACGCTGAGGATCCGTTCCGCAGCGCCGCCGTCACCGAATGGACTGTCCATGTCTGCAAGCGAGCTGCGGAAGCGGGCCGAGAGAGCTCGGGTCAAGGCCGCGCCAATCTCGGCTGCGGCGGCCGGCGCCTCGATCACGTTCGCCGCGAGCATGCGACCTTGCTGACGAAGCCCCACGTTGACGGCAGGCAGGCGCAGGAGGGGTGCCTCGATCAGCGCGCTCGACGAGTTGCCGAGGAGGGCATCGCACAGCCGCAGCAGGCCCCAGTAGCGGCGCTCGCCGAGAGCCTCGACGGCGACGCGGCCAGGCCGGGCCGTGGCCGCGTGCAGCCTGCGTCTCACCCCCTCGTGCCCCGGATCGGTATTGGGCAGCGTGATCACGTAGCGAGCCTCGACGGCGTCCATCGCCGCGCATACGGCCTGGGCCTCGGACTCCGGATCGCCTCCGAGCGTCACGGGGTGCAAGGTCACCAGCACGACCGGCGGCTTCAGATCGAGCCCGAACAGCGCCTCGAGCTCCGCTCGATCGGCGAGATCCTCGCGCCGGGCGTTGTCGAGCCCGGGCGCGCCGACGACGTGGACACTCTCGCGCGCCTCGCCCATCGCGATCACACGGTCACGGTGCTGCTGGTGGCTGACCAGGTGCAGATGGGACAGCTTGGTAATGGCGTGACGAAAGGCGTTGTCCATCGACCCAAGCGTCTCCTCGCCGCCGTGAAGGTGGACCAGCGGGACTCGGCATAGGGTAGCCGCGAGGGCGGCAGCGGCCGTCTCGAAGCGATCACCGACCAAGACTAACGCCTCCGGCAGCTGACGCGAGAGCGCTTCGCCGACCGCAACGACAGCAGCGCCGGCCTGCTGCAGCGCGCCAGCGGCGCCCTCGTCGCCCACCCAGGGAAGGGACTCGGCCGGGGCGAAGCCATCTTCGTGAAGCAGCGTCTCGGTACGTCCGTGACGGCGCGAGCACGCCATGCCGCCAGCCAGAACTCTGAGATCAAAGGCCGGGCTGGCGCGAAGCAGGACACAGGTGCTGCGGAGTATCCCCCAGTCCTGACGCCCGGTCGTCAGCACCGCGATTCGTCCCTTCACGCCCCGTTCTCCACGCTCGTTCTTCAGCTGTCGAGCCAGCGTCGGAGCACGCCAAGGCCGAGCTCACCGCTCTTCTCCGGATGGAACTGACAGCCCCAGACGTTCCCGCGTCGCACCGCCGCCGAGATGCGATAGCCGCCGTAGTGCGCGACCGCGAGCCAATCGGCAGCGTCCGCCGGATCGGCTGAGTACGAATGCACGAAGTAGACCATCGCGCCCGGCTGGAGGCCCTGGAGCGGCGTGCCACCCCAGCTGCGATCCTGTGCCGGATAGATCGAGTTCCAGCCGATGTGGGGGACCTTGATACCCGGTGGGGGCAGGATCGCCTTGACTCGGCCCGGGATCAGCCCGAGCCCCGCGTGGCGACCAAACTCCTCGCTCTCGCCGAAGAGCAGCTGCATGCCGACGCAGATGCCGAGGAATGGGCGCCCGCTTGCGGCGTAAGCCCGCAGCGGCTCGACGAGACCCCGCTCGCGCACGCCTGAGGCACAGTCGGCGAACGCGCCGACCCCGGGAAGGACGAGTCTGTCGGCGTCTCCAATCTGCTTTGGATCTGCGGTAAGGACGACCTCGGCCCCGACGTGGCGCAATGCCTTGGCCACGCTATGCACGTTGCCGCTGCCATAGTCCACGAGCGCCACGCTGGTCACAAGCGCACCTCGATCCCGTCCGTCGCCAGCCGGCGTTTGATGCCCTTCAGCGTCTCCGTCCGATAGTGCAGGAGACTCGCGATGGCCACGCCGTCCGCACCGCTGCGGGCGGCCTGCGCGATGTGCTCGGCGCCGCCGGCCCCACCACACGCAATCACCGGAACGCGCGCAGCGGGGCCGATCGCGCGGATCAGATCCAGATCGAAGCCGCGCCGGGTGCCCTCAGCGTCGACCGACGTCAGCAGAATCTCGCCCGCGCCGAGCTCGACACCCCGCTGCGCCCACGCCACGGCGTCGACGCCGGTCTTCTCCCGGCCGTTGTCGGTGTAGGCCTCCCAACCGCCGTTGGGTCTGCGCTTCGCCTCGATCGAAAGCACGATCGCCTGCGAGCCGAAGACACGGCTCGCCTCGGTGAGCAACTCCGGCCGGCGCAGGGCGGTGGTGTTTATCGCAACCTTGTCGGCCCCGGCGCGCAGCAGGCGGCGGATGTCCTCGAGACTGCGAACCCCACCGCCTACTGTGAGCGGCACGAAGATCTGGGAAGCAGTCTGCTCGACGACTTCCAGCAGGCTGTTGCGCCCGTAGAGGCTCGCAACGATGTCTATGTAGATGAGCTCGTCGGCGCCTTCCCGATAGTAACGCACGGCATGTTCCGCAGGGTCTCCGATCACGCGCAGACCCTCGAGATGGATGCCCTTGACCAGGTTCGGGCCCTTGATGTCGAGGCGTGCGATGATCCGCGTGGCCAGCGGATGGGTTCCGGGCGGAACGGCACTCATGCGGGATCGACTTCCTCGACCCGGACCACGGTTCCTGCCCTCACGTCTCGCTTCAGGCAACGACCTATCAGGGATCCCGCGCGCGCAGGCGAGAGGCCAGTCCCTGGCCGGAGCGCGATCAAGTCGTCCGGCCTGATTCGCTCGCCCCGGTCTCGATCGCGGTTCCAATGCAGGCTCTTGCGTGCGACTGCTGCAATCGGCAGCTCCGCAGCGGACGGTCGCTTGACTCCATCGCCCAGCGCCTGCTCCACGTGGCGCACACCTCGGACGAGAGCAGCGAACTCTCCCTCCTCGAGCGACGATGCCTGATCCGGCCCTGGAAGCGTTCTCGATAGCGTGAGGTGCTTTTCGATGATACCGGCGCCGAGCGCAGCCGCCGCCAGCGCAATCTCGATGCCGGGCGTGTGGTCAGACCAGCCCACGGGCACTCCGAACGCGAGCGCGAGGGAGCTCATAGCAGTGAGGTTGGCGCTGGCCGGCTCGGCCGGGTAGTTCGAGACGCAGTGAAGAAGAGCGAGGGGCGGGGCGCCCGCGCCGAGGACGGCGTCGACGGCCTGCGCGACCTCCGCCATCGTGCTCATTCCGGTCGACATGAGCAGCGGGAGGCCAAAGCCAGCCAGGTGCTCCAGAAGGTGATGGTTGGTGAGCTCTCCCGAAGGGACCTTGAAGGCCGGGACTCCCAGTGCTCGCAGGTAGTCAGCAGCCTCCTCGTCGAATGGGCTCGACAGGAACTCGAGGCCTCCTTCGTGCGCGTGCGCCATCAGCTCCGAGTGGACCGCGCGCGGGAGCACCAGCCGCGCGAGCATCTCACGCTGGTCCTCTCCCGTACCGAGGGCGCGGTCCTGGTACTCGGCTTTCGGTGCCCGGGCTGCAGCGAGCCGGGCGGGATCGAAGGTCTGGAACTTCACAGCGTCGGCGCCTGCCGCCGCGGCGGCGTCCACGAGGCGATGCGCCAGGGCAGGGTCTCCGTTGTGGTTCACTCCCGCCTCTGCGATCATGAAACAAGGGTGACCGGGTCCGATCTCCCTCTTGCCAACCGCTATCATTGGCACGGCTCGGCCCCGCAACAGAGCATCACACACCGCGAGATCGGACTCGCGGGTGACTTCGATGCTCCGATCTGGGGGCATCAGGCTGCCGCAGCTAAGTCCCGGCACCACGGGGCGCCTCTCTCTCTGGAGGAAGCCAGAGGTCGCGACGCACACCGCGCCGTTCGGCATCACCGTCTGAACCAGGCCCTCACCGCGACCGGGGGCTTCGCTCGACGAGAGGGCGAGGCGCGCCCCCTCGAGTCGAAAGGAGCAGGGTGACTCGCGCGTAGGGCTGACCGTCACCACCGGAGCGCCGTCCGTCTCGAAGTGCAGCCGAATCGCCGTGGCGAGATCTTCTGGAGAGGCGAGGGGGCTCGTCGGGCGCACCACGGCGACCGCATCGGGAGCGCTACCCGCGATTCCGGCAAGCCAGCTGCTCGCGTGCAACGCCGCGTCGATCGAGTCGGCGTCGTCAGTTGCCAGTGCGGCGGGCCTGAGGAACGCCACCTCGGCGCCCCAGCTGGCGGCGGCGCGCGCGATCTCGTCGGAATCGGTGCTACAGACGACACGATGCTGGTATGCCGGCAGCAGACGAGCCGCCTGCTGCGAGGTACGCGCGGCGCGGCCCACCAACGGAATGCCTCCCACGAGCCGGAGGTTCTTCCCCTTCACTCCCTTGGAGCAACTGCGTGCGGGAATCAGCCAGAGGATCGTTTTAGGTTGCGACAAGGAGACTCACACGGTGGAACAAGAGCGGGCGGGGCGCCCGGGCGCCGCTCCGCGAAGGCGTCAGTGTACCGCGAACGGGGACGGGCTGCTCAACGCTGCCGGGGCGTGGCAGCCGCGCGACTGGCGCACGCCGACGCGGTACATTCCTTGCGCATGGCGTCGCTGCTCCGGGTCCGGCTCGTGATCAACGACCTCAGGCGTGCGGGCGCCGAATCCCAACACGTGCTGCTTGCCCGGGGGCTCGCCGCGGCGGGGCACGATGTCGCACTCATCCTGCTGAAGGAAGGAAACGACTTCGAGGCGGAACTGGCCGCCAGCGGCTTGCCCCTCGTCCACCTGCGCCAGACAGGTCGCTCTGATCTCGGGCTGCCACTGCGTTTGCGCCGCGTGCTGCTAGCCGACCCCTCTGATGTCGTTCATGCCTCGTTGTTCTTCGCGAACCTGGTGACGACCGTGGCGCTGGCCGGCAAGCGGGCGCCCGCGCTGGTTCTCTCCCAACGCTGCTCCTACCGCGACGGCCTGAATCCGCTGCTGCGCGCCGTCGCCCACGCCTGCCACCGGCGCGCTCACGCGCTGATCGTGAACTCGCGGGCATCCGCTCGCGAAGCCACGGCGGCCGTGCCGCGGGAGAGGGTCGTGTACGTACCGAACGGCGTGGCGAAGCCGCCTGGCACGCAAGAAGCGCCCTCCGCGCGGCCGCCGGGTCAGCTCGTGGCCTGTGTCGGGCAACTGACCCCCGAGAAGGGCCATCGCTTCCTGATCGAGGCGTGGCCCGAGGTCGCCAGGCGCCATCCCGACGCGCGCATGGTGCTGGCGGGCGAGGGCCCCATGCGAGAGGTGCTGCTGGCGAGGATTCGGGCGCTCGGGATCCAGGAGTCAGTCGTGCTTTCGGGATTCGACCCTCATCCGGGCAAGCTGCTCGAAGCAGCCGATGTCTACGTCCAGCCCTCGCTCAGCGAGGGCATGCCGAACGCCGTTATGGAAGCGATGAGCCTCGGGTTGCCGGTCGTGGCCACCGCGGTGGGCGCGGTGCCCGATCTCATCGAGCACGGATCCAGCGGGTGTCTGGTGTCTCCCGCCGACGCGGGCGCCCTGACCAGCGCGCTCGACGCGTTGCTCGACGACGTGCCAAAGCGGAGGCGCCTCGGCGCAGCCGCCGCCAGGCGCATGCGATCCGACTTCTCCGTCGCAACCATGGTCGATGCCACGCTTGCCGTTTACCGTCGGGCGCTCGAGCGCGCGGCGGTCCCGAGGAACTGACGCCACCATAGCTCCAGGCAGAGCAGCGCCCAGAGCTGTGGGCTGCGGTCCCGCGCGCCCGACTGGTGCTCCCGCCAGATGCGGGCGATCGCGGCGGGCTCGAACAGCTCGCGCGTCGCCGCCCCGGAGGCGAGCAGGGCGTCCTCGGCCAGCGGCCGCAGCTCGGCGCGCAACCAGCGCGCGATCGGCACGCCGAAGCCCATCTTGGGCCGCGTCAGGATCGCAGGCGGCAGCAGATCCTCGACCGCTCGCCGCAGCACGCGCTTGCCCTGCCGACCCGCGAGCTTGAGGTGCGAGGGCAGGCTGCCGGCGAGCTCCACGAGCGGGTGGTCCAGCAGAGGCGAGCGGCCTTCGAGGCTGACGGCCATGGTTGCGATGTCGACCTTCGCGAGCAGGTCGCCCGGCAGATATGTCAGGGTGTCGGCGTGGAGGGTGCGGGCGACGAGATCGCGCCCGTTCCAGGCGCGGAAGTGCTCGCGCAGAACCGCGTGGGAGTCGGTCGCCGCGAGCCTCTCGCGCAGCTCGGGCCGGTAGAGCGCCAGCTTCGCCTCGGGCGCGAAATACGAGATCGTGCGCGCGTAGCTCTCCTCGGGGTCGGCGGCGATCGCCTCGAGCAGGCGCCGCGCGCGCGACGGCAATCCGGAGCCTCCGAGCGACGCCAGCGCGAGCCCGAGCGAGCGGCCGGCCGGGACCCGGCTGAGACGTTCGTACACACCGAGCGCCCGGTAGCGGTCGTAGCCCGCGAACAGCTCGTCGCCTCCGTCGCCGTTCAGCGCGACAGTGACGTGCTCTCGCGCCAGCTTCGCGACGTAGTAGGTCGGGATCGCGGAGGAGTCGGCGAAGGGCTCCCCGAAGTGCTCGACGAGCCGCGGCAGCACCTCGGCGGCGTCGGGCCGCACCACCAGCTCGTGATGGTCGGTGCCGTAGCGCTCCGCGACCAGCCTCGCGTAGCGCAGCTCGTCGAACTCGGCCTCCTCGAAGCCGATCGAGAAGGTCTTGACCCGCCCGAACTCCGACATCAGGGCGACGACGGCGCTCGAGTCGACGCCGCCCGACAGGAAAGCGCCGAGCGGGACCTCGCTCATCAGGCGCACTTTCACGGCGTCGCGCAACAGGCGTCGGACCTCGGCTGCGGCCTGCTCGAGGTCGAGGCCGCTCTCGGGCCGTGGCGCCAGGCTCCAGTAGCGTTCGACACGGCCGGCGCCGTTCTCGAAGACCAGCCGGTGGGCCGGCGGCAGCTTGCGTACGCCCTCGAAGGCCGTCCAGGGCGCTGGCACGTACTGATAGGTCAAGTAGTGGTGGATCGCTTCGAGGTCGGGCCGCCGTTCGAGCGACGGGTCGGCTAGCAGACCTTGCAGCTCGCTGGCGAACGCCAGCCGGCCGCCCGACTCGCGGTAGACGAGCGGCTTCTTGCCCAGCCGGTCGCGCGCGAGCAGCAACCGCTGCTGGCGCTCGTCCCAGATCGCGAAGGCGAACATTCCGCGCAGGCGCGTGACGACCTCGTCGCCCCACTCCTCGTAGCCGTGCAGCACCGCCTCGACGTCGGAGCGGGTGCGGAAGCGGTGGCCGCGCCGCTCGAGATCGGCCCGCAGGTCGAGGTGGTTGTAGATCTCGCCGTTCAGGACGATGCGGCAGGTCTCGTCCTCGTTGGCGATCGGCTGGCGGCCGCCAGCGACGTCGATGATCGACAGCCGCCGGAAGGCGAAGCCCGCGCGGCCCCAGCTCTCGACCGTACCGTCGTCGGGTCCCCTGTGCCGCAGGGCCCCGCCCATCGCCTCGAGCACGCCGCGGTCCGGGCTGCGGCCGGGCGCCTCGACCAGCCCGGCGATCCCGCACATCGGTTAGCGGGCCCTCCAGGCGGCCGGACTCGGCCCGAGGCGGCGGCTGTGCTCGCCGCCCGTGGCGAGGCGGCCCCTGAACGACGCTGGGACCTTCGGCTCCGCGCGGCCGGTCACGGTGCCGGACGCAGCTGCCCGCCCTGGACGACGTAGGCCGCGCCACAGGCCGCGCAGCTCGCGCGCTCCTTCTGCGGCGCCGGCAGCTTGACGCCGCAGCGGCACATCCAGCCCGAGCGGCGGGCCGGGTTGCCGACCATCAGCGCGTAGGCCGGCACGTCCTTCGTCACCACGGCGCCCGCGCCGATGAACGCGTACTCGCCGAGCGTGTGGCCGCAGACGATCGTCGCGTTGGCTCCGATCGAGACGCCGCGCTTGACGAGCGTGGCCTTGAACTCGTCGCGCCGCACGATCTCGCTGCGCGGGTTCACCACGTTGGTGAAGACCATCGAGGGGCCGCAGAAGACGTCGTTCTCCAGCTCGACGCCCTCGTACACGCTGACGTTGTTCTGGATCTTGCAGCCGTCGCCGATCTTCACCTTCGGCCCGATCACGACGTTCTGCCCGATCGAGCATTTGCGGCCGATCGTGCAGTCCTTCAGCACGTGCGAGAAGTGCCAGATCTTCGAGCCCTCGCCGATCGCGCACGGCTCGTCGACGTAGCTCGACTCGTGGACGAAATAGGGCTTGTCCGTCATGGATGTCTTTCTCCTATCGGGTGCGTCGGGTCCGTTTCGGCGCCGGCTCGAGCGGCGTCTCGGCGGCCAGGCGGGCCGGCGCGCCGCCGCTCTCGAGCGAGCGCTGGCAGGCGTCGAGCACGCGCAGCACGCGCAGGCCGTTCTCGCCGTCGGTGCGCGGGGTGCGGCGGCTGCGCACGCAGTCGGCGAAGTGGAGCAGCTCCTCGCGCAGGGGCTCCATGTCCGGGAAGAAGAGCGTCGACTCCGATGTCTGGCGCACCACCGGCCGCCCCTCGCGCATGTCGATGCCCTTGTCGAAGATCTTGAGCTTTCCCTCCTTGGCCACGTCGTCGAAGATCGCCATCTTGCGGCTGCCGATCACCACCAGCTTCTGTTCCTTCAGCGGATGCAGCCAGCTCACGAAGATGTGGGCGCGCGCCTTGCCCGGGAAGGCCAGGCAGGTCATGGTGACGTCCGCGACCTGGTGCTGCAGGTAGCTCTCGCCGCTGGTCGTGGCCCACTCGGGCATCGCGCCGACCAGCAGCAGGATCACCGAGATGTCGTGCGGCGCGAAGCTCCAGAGGATGTTCTCCTCCTGGCGCACCTTGCCGAGGTTGGCGCGGTTCGAGTAGACGTAGTGGATCTCGCCGAGCTCGCCCGCCTGCACCAGCTCCTTCAGCTTGCGCACGGCCGGGTGGTACTCGAGGATGTGCCCGACCATCAGCACCCGCTTCTTCCGCTTCGCGAGCGCCACCAGCTCCTCGGCCTCGGGCACGCGCAAGGCGAGCGGCTTCTCCACGAAGACGTCCTTGCCCGCAAGCAGCGCGGCTTTCGCCATCGCGTGGTGCTGGGCGGCGGGCGAGGCGAGCGCCACCGCCTTCAGCTTCGGGTCGGCCAGCACCCGCTCGTAGCTGCGCGTCGTGCGTACGCCTTTGTAGGCCGCCTTCGCGCCCTCCAGCACGGCGGGGCTGGAGTCGCAGACGACCTCGAGATGCCCGAGCTGGTGCAGGTTGCGCGCGAGGTTCTTGCCCCAGTAGCCGCAGCCGACGAGCGCCGTGGCCACACGCTCGCCGCTCATCGCAGCTCCTTGTTGTGTTCCATGTCCATCCACATCGAGAAGAAGAGCATCTGCACGCCCATGATCAGGAGCAGAGCGTCGAAGATCACCGCGTTCGGCGAGAGCGCGCCGTGGTAGAGCCGCAGGTACGCGATCCAGAGGCCGAGGCCGAGGCCCGCGCCCGTCAGCAACAGGCCGAAGGCCAGGAACAGGACCAGCGGGTGCGTGTCGCGGATGACGTACTTCTCCTTCATCCGCCAGAAATAGCACTTGAGAAGCAGCCACGAGAGCGTCGGGATCACGCGGTGGAGGCGGATGCCGGACTGCTCCCCGACGCCATAGACGGGCCGGATCGGCACGTCGCGCACGCGGAAATCGTAGTTGTTGAGCTCGACCAGCAGGTGGTTCGGAAAGCCGTAGCGCGGGTAGAGGCGGCGCAGCTTGAGCACGCGCAGGGCGGACGCGGTGATCGCGGTGTAGCCGGACTGGCTGTCGGCGACGTGCCAGTAGCCCGAGGCCACCTTCGTGAGCAGCGACAGCACCGCGTTGCCCAGGTACCGGTAGCGCGGGATGATGCGCCAGGCCTCGCCGGTGAACAGCCGGTTGCCCTTGCTGTAGTCGGCCTGCCCGCGCGCGAGCGGGAGCAGCAGCTTCGGCAGGTCGGCCGGGTCCATCTGGGCGTCGCCCGCCATCACCGCGACGAGCCCCTCGTCGCCGTTCTCCTCGAGCGCGGCCTCGTAGCCGGCCACGATCGCGCCTCCGACACCTGCGTTCTGCGTCAGCTTCAACAGCCGGACCCGTTCCGTCTGGCGCTCGCGCGCGGCGTCGACGGCCGCGGCGGTTCCATCCCGTGAAGCATCGTCCACGACGATGATGCGGTCGACGAGCGCCGGCATCGTGTCGAGGACACGCCCGATGAGCTTCTCCTCGTTGTAGGCCGGCACGACCACCGTGACCCGGCGGCCCTCGAACATTGCGGCGTGATTCTAGCGGACCACCTCGTAGACCCGGTATCCGTGGGCGTCCGCGTAACGCCGGACCAGGCCGGAACGGCCGTCGAGATCCTCAGGGCGCTGGATGCCGCGCGCGCGAAAGTCGCCGAGGCCGATCAGCACGTAGCGCACGCCGTAGTCGGGCGCCGCCGGCGGATACGGTCTCCCGCCGAGGATCGCGCCCTCGACCCGCAGGCGCAGCCGGTCGTCCGCCGGCTCCGCCAGGCTGGGCGCTCGCAGCACGGGCCGCCCGCCGAGCGCGGCGACCACCGGCGCGTAATCTGCGCTCGCGATGAACACGGCGCCGCGCGGCGTCTCCTCTCGGATGAATCGCACGAGCAGGGCGTAGGCGGGCGTCACGGTCTCGGAGCTGGCCCGGAACTGCGCGTCGCTCCGCACGGGGTCCCACCAAGCGAGCATTCCGCTCGGAAGCAGGAGCGCGAGGCACAGGGTCAGCGCGGCGCGGGAGGGGTCGCCCACGAGCGCGGCAGGGGCCGCTCTCCAGAGGCCGCCGATCCGCGGGACGAAGGCCGGCAGGTCGTTCGCCGCGAGCTGCAGCAGCCCGCAGCGAAACAGCATCGCGCCGCCCCAGAGGCTGACGGGAGCGCCGGCCGCGGCGGCGAGGACGAAGGCCGCGCCCGCGGACGCCAGCCAGAGCGCTCCGCGCTCGGGCTTCGGCAGCGCCCCACGGATCGCGGGCAGGGCGCGGGCGAGGAGCGGCCAGCACCAGACTCCCTGGTCGAGGGTCAGCAGCAGGATGGCTTCGGGCCAGCCCGTTCGCTCTGCGCCGGACGCCAGGCCCAGCAGGCCGACACCGAGCGCCGCGAGGGCGGCTGCGGGGAGGCGGGGCAGTCGCCCGGCCAGGGCCAGAGCGGCGGCGCTGAACGGCAGCAGGAGCGCGGCTTCGGGATTCCGCCAGGCCCCGGGCAGGAGCCCCCCGCCGCGCAGCCAGTCGAGCCCTCCGGCGCCGGCCGCAAGCCACAGGACCGTCGCGAGAGGCGCGCGGCCGCCCGGGGTCGCGACCAGCAACGCGAGACCGACGCCGATCAGGGCCGCGAGAGGCGCGAAGCTCGGCAGCGCGAGCCGCGTCTCGAGAGTGCCTGGCGGAACCAGGACCGGAAGGCCGCGGGGAGGATCCGGATCTCGCGCGAGCCACGAGACCGCCTCGGGCGTCTGGCTGCGCACCGCGACCAGCGCCAGTTGCCGCGTGGCGCCGGGGTCCTCGAGCAACCCGAACGGCCGTCCAAGCGCCGCGATCCAGTAGAGGACCGGAACGGCGCACAGCACGAGCGCGCCTGCGGCGGCGGCCCTTTCGGAAACCCGAGCGGCGAGCCAGGCCAGCGCCAGCGCTGCGAGCAGCAGCACCCAGCGCAGGACCGCCTCGTCGAGCTGGAGCCCGGGCGCCGGCAGGCCCAGGAGGTCCCGGGGAGCGCTCACGGTGCGCCCCGCAGCTCGAAGACGCTGACGAAGTCGGAGGGCGACGACCACCGGAAGACCTCGCGCAGGTGCGCGCGGGAGCGCAGCTCGTCGAGGCTCACACCTTTCGCCTCGAGGTACTGGCGCGTCACGACCAGATGGCTCACGCCCATCGCGCGCGCGTCCGCCAGCGACGGCTGCAGCGCGAGCAGCGACGTCTCGATCTCGTAGCGGTGCCCCGCGTCACGCGTCTGGCCGAGCGCCGGCATCAGCAGCGCCCGGCGGCCGCCGAGCGCCGCGACGTAGCGGCAGTACTGCTCGTCCCCCGCGAAGACTGCCCGCCGATCCGTCTCGCGCCGGATGAAGTCCGTGGGCAGCCGCAGCCGATCCGGCACGGGTGCGAGCGAGCCGGCGAAGTACGAGTCCATCAGGGCGGGCTGCCACCAGTACGGCACGCTCCAGGGCAGCGCGAGCGCGAGCACGGCCGCGGCACGCCGCGGCCCGCAGCATTCGAGCCTCGCGGCTTCGGCGATGAGGCGCGCCAGCTCGAAGGCGCCGGAGGCGGCACAGGCCGCGAGCCAGATGCGCAGCCAGTAGTACGCCTCGTCCCGCTCGCGCGCGAGTTGCAGGAACGACAACAGGAAGTAGCAGAGCCAGACGACGACCGCGCCCACGCCCTGGGCCGCCAGCAGCCGCGCGAGGCGCGGGCCGCGCGCGAGGGTCCGGATACCGATCAGCGCGAGCAGCGTGAGCGGCGCGTGCTGAATCAGCGCCTCGAGCAGGTGGGCCGAGTAGGGGGCGATCGTCATGTGAGGGCTCGGCTGCAGGAACGCGTAGCCGAGCAGCAGCATGACGAGATAGGGACTGACGATCAGGGCGTTCACGCCGATCACAGCGCAGACATCCACGGCGTCTTTGCGCGCCTCGGTTCGCCTGTCGAAGAACGACCAGGCGGCGAACGCCACGAGGCCCACCGAGAAGAACGCCATGTGGAGCACGAACGCCCAGGCGAGCAGGTGCAGCAGGGCTCCGGCCAGCACGCGGTCGCGCCAGCCGCGGATCCCCGCAACCTGCCGCAGCACCAGCGGGGCGAGCACGAGCGCCAGCGCGTGGTTGGGCTTCATCAGGAACATCAGCGCCCACGGCGTGCGGTAGGTTCCGGCGAACTCGAGCGGAGCCGACGAGAGCAGCGTCGCGAAGCCGGCGATCACGGCGCGCTCGGCTGCCGGCAGGCCCGAGCCGCCGGGGCCCGAGAGCGCCCAGTACAGGGTCAGCGCGAAGCCCACGGCCATCACGAGCGGCAGGAAGGGGTAGAGAGCGAGCACCCGCTCGGGCTCGAAGCCCGTGACGAGGGCGAGGAACGCCCCCCAGAACGGCTCGAAGTGGAGCTGCCCCACCTGCGACGTGCGGATCGGCGAGTTGCCCGCGGCTACGACCTGCACGAGCCCCAGGTTGCCGAGCCGGTCCGAGCTCGACAGCAGCCCGTAGAGGCTGCGCAGCGGCCAGTTGGTCACGAACCAGGCCCAGGCATTGCCGAGCACGACGCCGAGGAGCAGCAGGCCCGGCCCGCGCCGGCGCCAGGCGAGCCCGAGCAGAGCCAACGCGACCACGGGGTAGAGCGCGCGGCTCGTGCCGAGAAAGGCCTCGACGTCCAGGCCCCCGACGTCGATGCCGCTGAAGTTGGCGCCAGGCACGGGCGGCGATCCCGCCTCAGCGCCCGCGACGCGGCCTTTGCCGCACGGGCGCGCGCCCGCTCAGGCGCCCGCGGGGCCGCTGCGCGAGCGGAGCACGCGAAGCTGCGCCTCGGCCGCCTTGCGGACCTCGAGGTGGCGCGTCTCGCCGATCAGCCGCTCGAGGTACGCGATGTCCTCGGCGCGCGTCATGTCCCGCACCAGGATCTGCCCGAGGTGGCGATCCTCGGAGTGGTCGCGTAGCGGCGTCTTGTCGCGCAGCCGCTTGGCCGCCTCTTGGCGCACGAAGAAGTGGCGGTCGCTGCGGACGACCTGGAGCAGCAGGGCGTCCTCCTGGTGGTCGGCCGGCAGCGCCTCGACGTGGAACAGCAGCTCGTCGTCGCTCAGCGCCAGCAGCCCCGCCGCGTCGGGGGCGGTGGTCCACTGCTGGCGGCGTGATGGCGTTTCCTCGCTCACAGCGCCGCGGCCCGCTGCTGGAACTCCTCGATCACGGTCCGCAGGAGCGCCTGGCGCTCGGGGTCGAGCCCTTCGAAGGTCACGCCGAAGGTCGCCGTCTCGCTGGGATCGGGCGCCGGCTGAGCCCACTTCACCCGGCAGGAGAGGCGAGCCGGCGGCCGCCGCCCGAAGCGGACCTCGATCGTCACCGCGCCGCCGACCGGAGGCAGCTCCTGTTCGATGGCGACGCGGGCGCCTTTCAGTGAAAGGTCCGTCAGCCAGCCGCGCAGGCGGCGCGCGCCGTCGTCGACCTGGCACGCGGTCACGAAGGGCTGCAGGCGCGGCGTCTGCCGCTTCTCGTTGTGGTCGCTCGGCGACATTGGCCTTCCTGGACTTCTCTCGAGAGGGACACCTGGCTTAGCGGTCGCGCAACTGTAACTCCCGGCCCGAGCCGGTCCAAGCGGGTGGAGCCGCCGCCGCGAGGCGGACGCGGCGTCCTTGGTCAGGGCTCGGTCGGGACCTTGGAGCCCTCGGCGGCCTGGGCGATCGCGCCGTTCAGAAGCGACTTCAGCTCCTTCCCCATCTTGAAGTAGGGGATCCGTTTCGGCGGCACGTCGACCTTTTCGCCGGTCTTGGGGTTGCGGCCCTTGCGCGGGGCCCGGTTCCGGAAGCGGAAGCTCCCGAAGCCGCGGATCTCGACCTCTTCCCCCTTCTGGAGGGCCGACACGATGCTGCGCAGCGCAGCCTCGACGATGATGCTCGACTGCACCTGCGTGATCTTGAGCCTGTCGGCCACGATGGCGATCAGGTCCGCCTTCGTCATCGCGCTGCGCGGGGTCTGGTCTTCGGTCATCGCCATCTCAGAAAGGGAGCAAACGCCCGCAAAGTGTAGACGCGCCATCCCCCCGAAGTCAAGGAAAGTGGTGGACTTCCGCCGATTTCAGGCGTGGGACGGGCGGCGGACCACGACGGGCCTCTGGACGGTCGGCCGGGGCTCGGCCGCCAGCGCGCGATCGAGGGCCTTGTCGACCCTCTCCTCCACCGAGGTCCGGCTCTTGCCCTCGACCTCGGCGAGCTCGGTCACGATCAGGTAGCGGGCGCGCTCGAGCATCCGCTTCTCGCGGAACGAGAGCACCTTCGTGCGCGCGACCGAGGTCAGGCCCTTCAGCACGCTCGCCACGTCGAACAGGCTGCCGGTGCGCATGCGATCGGAGTTCTGCTTGAAGCGGCCCTTCCAGTTCGGGTTCTGGTCGATCTTGGCGTCGCCCAGCGCGCTCAGGATCTTGCGTGCGTCGCCGGAGCTGACCATCGGACGCAGTCCGATGCCGTCGGCGCTCTGCTGGGGAACGAAGACGCGCGAGTCGTTCGCCAGGATGCGCAGCCCGTACCCGCTGAGCCGCCCCTCCGGCATGCTGCGGCTCTCGATCGACTCGACGACGCCGATGCCGTGGTTCGGGTAAACGACCTTGTCGCCGATCCGGAAGTCCACGCCGACCTCTCTTTCGCAGCGACGGGCGGGCTCGTTGTCGTGGGGTCCGCTCGGCAACGACCAGTGTATCAGACGGCCTGGCGCGCGTACTCGGCGAGCGCCCGTACGAGGGCCTCGCAGTCATCCTCGGAGTTGAAGAAGTGGGTCGCGACGCGTATGCCCTCCGGCTTCTCCGTGACCAGGATCTTGCGCTCCTTGAGGAAGGCGACCGCGTCCGCCGGGCGCTCGACCTCGACGAGCGTCTGCCCGGAACGGAAGCCCTCGCCCGGCGAAAGCACCGGGAAGCCCTTGCGCTCCAGGCGGAACGTCAGGTACTCGTTCAGGTAGAGCACGCGCTCCGCGATCTTCTCGATCCCGATCCCCGAGAGCAGCTCGAGCGCCGCGCCCAGCGCGAAGATCGGGCCGAAGGGCGGGCAGCCCATCTCGGTGCGCCGCATCGACGGCAGCAGGCGCACGCTCAGGTTGTCGAACAGGAACGGGTCCTGCACCGAGAGCCAGCCGATCGCGCGCGGCGGGTGCTTCTCGAACAGCTCGCGCTTCACGTACACGAAGCCCGCGCCATAGCCGGCGCACATCCACTTGTGGCCGGCGGTCACGAGAGCGTCGATCTCCGCTTTCTGCACGTCGAGCGGGAAGGCCCCCGCGCTCTGGCTCGCGCACACCACGAAGTGGCGGCCCGCCTTGATCGCGCCGAACCGCTCGAGATCGAGCCGGCAGCCGTTCGTGAACTGCACGTGGCTCAGCAGCATCGTCGCGGCCTTGGGCGCGTACTCGGGCGAGAAGCTCTCGATCCGGATGACGCCCTCGATCGCCGGCACCAGGTTCACGTGCACGCCGCGGTGGATCCACGGCAGCGTGACCGTCGGGAACTCCATCTCGTCGCTGAGCACGGGACCGTCGCCCGCCAACAGGTCGACGATCAGGTTCATGCCCGTCGAGGTGTTCTGCACGAAGGCGATCTCGCCGGGCTCGGCGGCCCCGACGAAGCGCGCGACCTGGTGCCGGATGTGCTCGACGCGCCCCAGCCAGTCCTCCCAGAGCCGGTCGCCACCGGTCTCGAGGTCGCGATAGAAGCCGGTCACCGCCTCGCTGACGACTCGCGGCACCGGGCTCGCCGCCGCCGCGTTCAGGTACACCCACTCCTGCGTCGCCGGGAACTGCCCGCGCAGCTCCTTCCAGACGGGATCGAGTGCCTCGGACATCGAGCGAAGGATAGCAGAGGGCGCTTCAGCGCTCGCGCTGGCCGTCGAGGAAGACCTGGTCGAGCGCGAGCGGGCCGAGATCCAGCCGCTCCGGGTCGAGCGGCCGCCCGGCAGCGCCGCGGAGGATCACGAGACTGGCGCGAGCGTCGGTTCGCAGGAACGCGTCGCCGCAGAGCAGCGCGAGAGCCTCGGCGGCGGGAAGCTGCTTCAGCCGCTCGGCCGTTTCGGGTCCAGCCAGGGCCTTCATGACCTCAACGAGAAGGAGCGCGCCGGCGCCGGGCTCGGCCCGCAGATCGGGCGGTGGGCTCCGCAGGCGCAGCGCCGGCCGCGCATCGGCGGTCTCGCTCGGCGACCGCACCTCGATCCGCAGCCGGCGGGCCGGCGTGGCGGCCGCCGCTCGGGCCGCCTCGAGGTCCGCGGCCGCGGCCTCGATCACCAGGCGTCCGACGCCGAGCCGCGCGAGCCCCTGCAGCGCCTCGGGCGAGAGCCAGGCGCGCGCCCCCGGCCACTCGGCTGCGGCCGAGAACGCGGGGACGAGCAGCGCCCCGGTCACGTCCTGGGCCGGTCCGGCCAGGAAGCGCGCGTCGCCCAGCTCCACGACCCGCGAGGGCCGCTCGCGCGCGCCCGGGCAGCCGGACTCCGCCAGATCCCCGCCCGGCGCGTTGAAGGCCAGGTCGGCCCGATACGCGCCGGCCCGGTGCGAGAAGACGTGCCCGTTGCGCAGCACCAGGTCGGCGTAGGCGTCCCCGGCGTTGCGGGGCAGCTCGTCGTAGCGCACCGGATCGCTCTGCGCCAGGTCGTCGCGCGCGAGAGCGTCGAGCGTCGCGCCGAGCGCCGCGAAGTTGAGCCGCGTCAGCAGCTCCAGGCCCTGGCCCTGCGGCGCGCCCCCGCTCTCGATCAGCACGACCGGCGTGCCCCAGGCCGTGAGGTTGTCGCCGAAGGCGCGCGGGCTCCAGTCCTCGTCGTAGCGGCCGATGCCGGCGCCCTCGGGCAGCAGCGGCGCCAGCGTCTCGACGATGCGGCCGCAGGCGCGCTTCGCGCGCAGGCGGCCGGGTGTCAGCGTTCCCTGTGCGTCGCCCGAGACGGCGAGCAGCGACAGCGTCGCGAGGCGCCCGCTCTCACCCACCGCGTAGCGCCGGTTCTGGTCGTGCAGGTTGAAGCCCAGCTCCGGCTCGAAGCGGTCGCGCAGCGATTTCAGCAGGCGCCCCTCGGGCGTCGTCAGGTTGAGCGCGTCCCGGTTGACGTCGATCGCCTGGGCGTTGCGCCGCTCGTAACGCTCCGTGCCGTCGGGGTTCAGCATCGGCACCAGCAGCAGCGTCAAGCGCTCCAGCAGGCCGCGCACCTCCGGCCGCTCGCTCCGGGTCAGCAGGTAGTCGGCCAGGTCGAGCAGCGCCGGCGTCGCCGAGGGCTCGTCGCCGTGCATCTGCGACCACAGCAGTACGCGGCGCGGACCGCTGCCGAGCCGCAGCAGGCGGATCGGGCGCCCCTCCACGGACCGCCCGACCTCCTCCACGACGAGCGCGCCGGGATGCCGCGTGGCGAGCGACGCGAGCAGCTCGTCGAGCTGCGCGGGCCGCAGGCAGGGCGCCGGCGTCGTCACGAAGCGCGTGCTGGGCCAGGCCTGCCACAGCGCCTGGGGCGCGAGGGACGAGCCGGCCAGTGCGGCGTCGGCCGCGGAGGAGCCCGCCGTGGGGACCTGGGCGCCGTGGGCGGCGGAGGCGAGGAGGAACGCTGCGAGCAGGAGTCGCATAGGTGCGATTGTAGCCGCGCGGGATCGGCCCGGCCGGCCACAGCAGGAGCGACGCTGCTGGCTCGTCAGGCCCGTTTCAGAGAGACTGAGACGAGGCGCCGGAGTGGCGAAACTGGCAGACGCGCGGGACTCAAAATCCCGAGAGGTTCACACCTCGTGTGGGTTCGACCCCCACCTCCGGCACCAAGCCTTCAACAACTTAGCGGAGCAGCCGCCGTCGGGCCCGGAAGGCCGACCTTAGCTCAACCTTCACTTACGAGTTCCCCTTCATCTAAGGGCCGGGGCCTGCTAGCCTCATTGGGCGAGGAGGTGATGGGGTTGTTCGGGTTCTTTTCGATCGCAAGCGTTTCGCCCGACGAGGTTGCAGAGGCCGTGGCCTTGATTCGAAGGCACGGCTACCGCATCTTCGACAACTACGCCCGCCGAGGGCGTTTGGTTTGGGATATCGAGTCGTACGTCGCATTGTCAGAGGAGCAAGTCGTGGACGCCGCGGAGTGGCTCCGACGCGGGGGAACGCTTCGGCCTGCCTAACTATTAGTATCAACGCTCAGATTGCTCTAGTACCCAAGGCCCGGGGGCGAAGCCCCGGGCCTTTGAATCTCTAGCGACCCCCCTACCCAGCGCTAGCGGCCACAGCGTGGTCGCGCGCCTCACGGGCAACCAGCACCAATTGCTCTCGCAGCGCGCGAAGCCGGCGCAGGTCCTCGGGGGTATGGTCGACATGTCTCTCACCTTCATGCGGCCGCGAGGTGGATCGACCGGCACCAGCGGGCGGCCCGCAGCTCGCGCCAGAAGCGGCCGCTGCAGAGGTTTCTGCTGGGCCGCGTCATTCACGTGGCGCAGGACGAGGAATAGGTAAGGGTTGACGGTCGGCCCGCGCCCGGCGTAGCCTCCGGCTACTTTCTTTTCGGAGGCCTGGATGGCCCAACCCGAGGTCTAGGAAGCCGTCCGTGGCGCTCACAAAGTGTCCCGACTGCGGCCGCGACGTATCCGATCAAGCGACGGCCTGCCCTGGCTGTGCCCGCCCGATGGAGCGCAGCGCCGGCGGCCGTGGGTGTCTGCGGGGTGCCCTGATCGCCACCGCAATCGGTGCGCTGGTGGTTATTGGTGCGTGCGTCTTCGCGTACGTGCTCGGCAAGTCGTCTCTTGAGAAAGCAGTTCAGACCGCCGCCACGCCGTCGGCGCCGCCGAGGGGTACGTCCCCGACACCGCCGCGCACGACCGGCGGGTGGCAGCTCGCCGAGTCTCGCTCGCCCATGGACGACAGCAGGATCGTGGTGCTTTCCCTTGCGGCAGAGAACGAGGCTGCCGGGTGGCTCGCACGGCAGCGGCCGGGCCTAGTGATCCGGTGCGCGTCGAGGAAGACGGACGTGTACGTCATCACGGGTATGTCGGTGAATCCAGAACTCGGCCTGCACGAGAAGGCGACCGTGACTGTCCGCTTCGACGCCACCGCACCGCGCACCATGGTCGCGTTCCAGTCGACCGACGATGAGGCCCTGTTTCTGCCTGGAGGTGTCACGCTCGCGCGGCAGCTCGTCGGCGCAAAGAGGCTCGTCTTCGAGTTCACACCCTTCCGCTCCTCACCGCAGCAGGTGTTCTTCGATCTCGCCGGCCTGCGCAAGGCGATTGCGCCAGTCCAAGAGGCGTGCGGATGGAGCACTACCCCCACCGATCCCTCGAAGACCGCTGCGGGAAGGCGCGAGGCGTCGAAGAAGGTGACCAGAACCCTGAACGCCCTTTCCCTGCGCGAGGAGGCGGGCACGTTGCGGGTTGTCGAGGTAACCGACGTCGGGGTGAGAATCCTCGCCTACGGCAGTGACATCACCCTGGAGGAGGTCTGGTTCGGCGAAGGCCTGGAACAGATCAAGTGGAACAAAAGCCGCAACCTCCCCGAGTTCTGCTTGCGAACGACGTGCCTGGCGCTGGAGGCTTCGGAGTTCAGCAAGGCCGAGCAGTTGTGGGAGTCCATCTACGCCGCGTGTCTCGCCTGGCTGAAGAAGTACCCGGACGTCTACTACAAATAGGCGTGGGCAGCCGTTCAGCCCGCGCGCGCAGCACGCAAGCCCCTGCCGGGCCAGGCCGTTGACGGTGCTCCGTTGGCGGGCGTAGCCTCTGGCTACTTTCTGTCCACGGAGGTCGTCATGCGAATGCATGGACCCATCGGCCACGTCGGGATGGTCGTACTCCTCTGCCTCGCCGGTTCAGCCGAGGCCACGCAGGAGGAGCCGCTGCCGAGCCCCAGCCCGGCGGTGGCGGCCACGCCCATCCCGATCTCCAGTCCAGGGGTGGCGGTCACACAGGATGCTCCCCCTCAACCCGCGGCGGATGTGCCTGAGCCGCCCAAAGGTCCGCCCCCGTTCGTTCGCAAGGTGAATCTCAGCGAGCCGGACGTCGCCAGCGCGATTCTCCGGGGCACCGCGCTGAAAGGGCGGATCGCCGGGCTACGCCTCGAAGACGCAGGCCGAGCCTTCATGAACGCGATGGCGGCACTGGGCGGCAACCAGAACAGCTCGCCTCAGACAACCGGATTCGCGGTCGAGCTCTACACGCCCTTGGCCTGGATTCAGCAGCAGGCCAGCTTCGCCGCGAAACAGTACCGCACCTTCACGTTCGATGACGTCTCCGAAGACATGCTTCGCCCCGTCCTCCGGATCCTGGTGCACCCCGACAAGCCGATGGACTCTAGAAGCTCGGGATCCGCATCATCGGTGGAGCACGTCGTGGTCCGCGACGAGGCGAAGAAACGAGTCATCCAGCCCCTGTTGAAGGAGCCCTTCAGCACTGAGCTTCAGAACGCCTTCGGCGCGAAGTACTCGTTTGACGGCCTGACGGCGGAGTTCGACCTGGAGGACGTCCAGACCCTGATTAACACGCCGGGGCAGGACGAGTTCTTCGTGACGGCGATCGGCGAGGGAAGCGCGGAGAAGAACTTCAAGGTCAAGATCAAGCATTTCGAGAAGCTGCCGGGGCTAGTGCCTCCTCGACGACGCTGAGCGGAGATTCAGCGTGGCGGCCTTGAGCCCAGTGGGGCTGGTCGAGGTCTTCGGGGAGGGAGGCCAACTAGCGGGAGCTACCCAACCGTGACGACCCGGCGGGGCAGGTACAGAAGATAAGAAATCAACATCAGCGCCAGCAAGACATAGAAGGGCCAGATGGAAAGCGATCGGAGGGCCTTGCCTGTTTCGCGCAAGCTCGCCACGGGCTCAGGGCGTGCCCCCACCACGAACAGATCCTCGGTGCGAGCCTCGCCCGAGTGCAGCTTGCGCACGAACTCAACGTATCGATCGCGAAACTGCATCTCAAGGCCGAGATAATACGCATCGAGGAACAACGAGAGAACGACTGGTAGCAGGCAGACCACCATTAGTCTTGGCTGTCTCTGCTCAGCTGCAACGACAACGATTGCCGACACGAGAGCTACGCACCAAGTCTTCGCGTTGGCGCTGTTGGTGGCCATGCGGGTGATGATGCCTTGCAGGATCGCAAGGTGACCTTGCACCGCTCCAGACTCAGGGTCGAGGGGTTTCGCGGAACTCAACCGAGGAGCTTCTTGAGATTGTCCCAGTCCCACCGATAGACGCGGCCGCCCCCGGGAACGCCCCAGTCGGCACTACCGTCGCGATACCCGATGATCTGAAAGGTGGGCTTCCCGAGTTCGGCGGCGATTGCGATCTCCTTGAGAACGCCCGGCGCCCGGCGTGTCGCCGAACCCAGCATCACGATCAGAGTGTCCGACCTCGCGATGGCGGCGCGGGCTTTCGCCACCCAGTCTCGCTCTGGCGCGGCTTCCTTCAGCGACTGGTCGATTACGTCGAAAGGCGAGTCGTCCAAGCGGGACTGACCGATGATGAAGTCCTTCAGCGTCTTGTCATTGTCGAAGTCGAAGCTCACGAACACGCGCTTCTTGACCATAGTCGCCCTCCGTAGCGGGAGTATACGACCTGTGCCGAGCAAGCCCGCCACGGCGCGGGAGGCCGGGGGCTGCACCGCACCCTCGCGCCAACGGCCTTACCTGACGAGCCTCAGGTGGTTGCGCCGTGGGGAAGTGCGCCCACTCACCTTCGTCTGCCCCTTTCCACCTGCAACCTGCAGCATCGTCGCGCCGAGGCCGAAGATCAGCTCCTCTAGGTCCTCTCGCTGCCAGGCAATCTCTCGCGCAATATCGGGAACGCGGACGCCGCGCTTCGCCAACGACGCAAAGACCTGAGCGAGCACGGTTGACGACTCTCGTTCCACGAGGGGATTCGGCTCGCTCTTCAGATAACCCCGCTTCGACAATTCAACCATCAGCACTCGATACTGCCACGTTGACAGGAGTCTCAGCTCGTGGAGACGGTAGACGAGGCTGCTGAGAGAAACACGCCATCGGTGCTTCATGGACAGATAGGTGTTCAGGTCCGGTATGCGAGGGACGTTGGCGTAGATGTCCGCCTTGGGCATCAGGAACGAGCCGGCGAACTCATTCGCCTCGGCCTCCTCCTTCTTGTCCGTCTTCTCTCGGTGACAAAGGAGATGCATCAGCTCATGGGCTGCATCGAATCGGCCTCGTTCAACCGATTTCATCGTATTCAGGAAGACGATTGGGCGGCCCTTCGACCAGAAGGAGAACGCGTCGAGCTCCTGGACATCCCTCACCAGTGAGAAGACCAAGACTCCACGAGACTCCAACAGCCGAATCACGTTCGGAATCGGTTTGTCGCCGAGCATCCATTCATCGCGAACGAGCTTCGCCACGAGGCGTGGCTTGCTACGGAGCTCTGGGGCCCCGAGGTCGGGAAGGTCAACGGAAGGCAACTCGAAGCGGTTCTCCAGCCACTCGACAAACTCCCTGGCCATAGCACCCGACGAAAGGGCCGCTTGCTTCTGCCGGGCCGGGATCTTCGTCCTTGCCCTGAAGCTCGCTGCACCGTCCGTCAGGGGCTCTAGCTCGCTGCGATGAAAGAAGGCCTTCGGAAAGCCGGTCGCGGCGGCAATCCGGGTGATGTTCATCTCGTTCGGAGCTTGCGCGCCAGACTCCCAGGCAGCAACGGTGTGTGCCGATACATCGCACCTTTCCGCCAGCTCAACCTGGAAGAGGGCGCGGCGCGCGCGTGCGACCACAAGTCGCGAAGGATTGAAGGACTGTTCCATTCAGATCTTCGGGCGGATGTTCACGACAATGTCCAACGGTTCGTCCTCGACGACGCGCCTGCCCGCGAGTGAGTCCACCGGCGGCATGTCGAGGATCACGCGCTCGTGCCAAATGGAAAAGTAGTTCTCGTCGTCCACACCCACGGGCAGGGAAAGCTCGGCCCGCAGCACATCCTTGCCGTTCGAGTGGGTCATGAGCCAGTACGTCTTGCACGGGGGTGCTGCTTCGGTTCGCGGCCGACCGGGGAACGGGATCTCCATCTGCTCGTTGTGCTTCACGAACGTAGCGGCGCCGACTCCGTGAGGGCACTTGCTCCGCGGTCGCCCTGAAGCCAGCCCAACGTCGCCATCGCCACTGCAAAGGGCGACGGCAATACCAGTCTCGGGATTCACCATGCGGGCGATCCCGAAGGTCTCGTCCTTCTCCCAAGCTGCCGCGACAAGGCGCTCGGCGAGGGTCACGAAACCTCGCCCATGCGCCGTGATCCCGATGGTGTAGGAGGGCGTCAGCGGCCCGCAACTGCGGCGCTCAATCTCGACTCGCGTTGCCGCGTCCACTAGATCGCGTGGCCTCAAGCCCAGCGCAAGCAGTCGAGCGTGAGCCGCCGCCCCTTGGTACACGATACAGTTTCCTTTTTGCCTAGCCGTTTCCATACTTCTCCTACCTCCACCTTCATAAATCTTACCTCAAATGAGGGTGCAATAATGAATGGTCTGTTTCCTTGAGGCCAGCCCCCCATCTGCCTCCCGCGACCAGAACCTGTTCTCCTGACCACCTCCGGGTGGAACCTGCATCCTGATGAGGATCAGGCGGAGCCGTCGAACGAGGGGCGGGGGCAGCCTCTACCAGCCGACCTATCGGGATCGCGACGGCGTCCTCCGCAGGCAGAGGGTCTGGTGGTGGAAGATCGGCAGCCGCGCCGGGTCCTGCGAGGCGGCCCAGAAGGGCGAGGCCGAGAAGGTCCTCCGCGCGAGGCTGAACGCGCTCGACGCCGGCGAGCCGATCGTGCGGGTCGAGCGCACCACCATCGAGGACCTCGCTGGGCTGATCCGGAGCGACTACGAAGCCAACACCCGCAAGAGCCTGCTTCGTCTCGAGCAGTCGCGCGGACACCTGATCGAGCACCTCGGCGGGGAGCGGCGGGCCAAGAACATCAACGAGGCGGAGATCAACAGCTACATCTCTCTGCGGCGAGAGGAGGGCGCGAAGCCCGCCACCATCAACCGCGAGTTGGCCGCCCTGCGGCGCATGTTCACCCTGGGCGTGCGCCTGCACCGCCTCGCCGCCCGACCGCACTTCGCGCTCCTGGAGGAGCGGAACGCGCGGGCCGAGCAGCTCGAGGCGGTGCTGGGCCACCCGCCCGAGTACCTGCAGCCCCTGATCGAGACGGCCTACATCACGGGCTGGCGGAGGCGTGAGCTGGTGAGCCGCGAGCGGCGCCATCTGGACCTGGGGCCCAAGCGGTGGTCCTGCGCCTGCTCTGGCGCGGCCGATCCTCCGGACGGCCGCGGTCTGCTCCGCGTGCGGCCGCATTCGGCCTGGCTGGCTGCGCCGGACCCCGGAGAGACGAAGTCGGGCGAGGGGCGGCAGTTCCCCCTCACCCCGCGGCTGCGGGCCGTCCTTCACACGTCGCGTGGGTTCGACGCCACCTCCGGCACCAAGCCTTCGACGGCTGCCGAACCAGGGCAGGAAGAAGAGAAGGCCCATGGCCTTCGGCCACCGCGACGAATGAAAGGCCTACGGCCGCTGGCGTCGGCCGGAGGGCGGCGGCGTGGGTCACGCTGACGAGGGCGTGTGAGGCGCGCATCCCAACGAACCGGATGCGCCATAGCGTCCGCGCCGAACCGAGCGGAGCGGCGCGGCCGCTGATCTTCCTTCTGAAAGCGACGCGCCGCGCAGCGTCCCGAGGAGGCGTGAACCCCGGCGCAGCCCAGCCGGCAGCGACGGACCGGCTGTCTGAGCGGGAGGCCTTTCTGGCTAATTTCCCGCTCACACGGGAATGGTTCCCGGCCGCTGGGCGCCGACGGGCTCGCGGGCAGGCGTGGCGTGGAGCTGCAATCGAAGAAGTCCTTCCCCTACCTCGACTTGGGAGAGGCAGGGCCCGGACGGGCCAGCGACGGGGATCGCGGCATCCTTGTTGCTTCATTGGGCCCGTGGAGAGAAGGAGGCAGCGATGGAACGCGCCAAGGTGCTCGTGGTCGATGACTCTCGGTTGATCCTTCGGATCGCCAAGGCGTTCCTGGAGGACAGGTACGACGTGATCACCGCAGAGACCGGCCTCGATGCCTTGCGCAAGGCGATCGAGGAGCGGCCCGACGTGATGCTCACCGACATGAACATGCCCGGGATGAGCGGCGAGCAGGTCCGGCAGGCGCTCGCGTGCGATCCGCGAACCCGAGGGATCCGGGTCGTCATCACGACGACCGACACGGCAGCATCGGGCCTCGCACCCGGCGTGGACCTGTTGTTGAAGCCATACGACGCCTCGTCGCTGCGAGCCAAGATCGGTGCGCGCGTCCATTAAGCGGTCCGCGTACGATCGACGTCCATGAGGGTTCTCGTCGTCGACGACAGCGCGGTCTCGAGAAAGGTGCTGGTCCGCCAGATCGAGGCCCTCGGGCACACCGTCGTCGCCGCGGAGAACGCCGAGGCCGCTCTGGTGGCGCTCGAGGACGCCTACTCGGTCGTCATCTCGGATTGGAACATGCCCGGCATGAGCGGCGTCGACCTCGTCCGGCGGATCCGCGCGGACGAGACTCGCCGGGTCGCTGAGGGCCTCGGCCGCCGCTACGCATATCTCATCCTGCTGACGGCCCGCGACGACAAGCAGAGCTACCTCGAGGGCATGGCCGCCGGCGCCGACGACTTCCTCTCGAAGGCGTTCGAGCACGAGCAGCTCCTCACGCGCCTGAAGGTCGCCGAGCGCATCTCGCAGCTGCAGGCCGAGGTGAACCAGCTCTCTGGCCTCCTCCCCATCTGCTCCTTCTGCAAGAAGATCCGCGAGGCGGGGGACGAAGGCAGCCTGCTGCCTCCGACGTGGGTTCCGGTCGAGGCCTACGTGTCGCAGCGCATCGACGCGTCGTTCACGCACAGCATCTGTCCCGACTGCTATGCGACGCGGATCAAGCCGCAGCTCGGGAACCAGCCTCGGGGTCAGTAGTCGGCTGAGGGGCCCGCGCTCCCCTCGGTCTCGCGGGACTTGCGGGACTTGCGGCCCAAGCCCGGCAGCAGGCTGCGGAACATCTCGAGCGAAGCGTCGAGGTCAGTCAGGCTCACGGGCTTGCGAACGAACGTGACGGGCCCGAGCTCGAGCGCGTCGAAGATGCTCTGGTGGCGGTCGTTGTCCCTGGCGCTCATCAGCACCGCCGGCCGGCCGGGATGCCAAGCCAGCGCTTCCCGGATCACGTCGACGCCGCTGATCTCCGGTCCCAGCACGAGGTCGACGAACAGCGCGCTGTAGGTCTCCCCCTTGACCCGCTGCAGCGCGTCGACCGGGTCGGTGCAGGGATGGCCGTCCCAGCCTCGCTGCGTGACCAGCTCGGCCAGCAGCCGCGCGAAGAGCGGCTCGTCGTCGACGACGAGCACTCCGGGGCGCCCCTGAAGCGCGCCGCTAGGAGCGACCTTCCCGGGCTGCGCCCGCCGGAGTGCGTCGGCAGCCGCCACGAGAAGGGCGTCTCCCTCGCCTTCGACCTCGCCGTACACCGTCGCGACGCCGGCGGCGCACGCTGCGGCCCCCTCGCCGCGGACCAGGCGCTCGGCCACCAGGCAGGCCTCGGACATCGTGGTATCGGGCATCAGCAGGCCGACGCGATCACCCGCGAGGCCGACGACGTCGTGCAGGCGAACCTGTGCCTGCACCGACCGAGCCAGCGCGTACTCTCGCTCGAGCCGGCCCCCTCGAGCCTCCCTGCAGCTCATCAATGCCAGCGAAAGGAACCCGCCGCGTCGGCGAATGCGGGCGGCCTCGCTCGCCAGGCGTTGCCCAAAGGTCTGGGACCCTAGGAGGGCGTTGCCGTCGAAGGAGAGGGAGAGAGAAGGGTCGCCAGGTTCCACGCCAACTCCCGGTGCGTGCATCCTAACTACTCAACCCAAAGCTGTCGACAGGATTCGTCTCTTGGGCCTCGCGGAGGCGTGAAGAACCTGCTGCGGGGCGGTGGGTTTGACTGCGATCAATTACTAGGCGTACTCTCTGCCGGCAAGTATCCACCCTCCGGCGAGGCTTCAATGCGACCCCGGGTCCGGGTTCGGCTCCCCCCCTGCACCGACGGCTCAGCCGGGCCGAAGGCCCGTTGGCCGTGTCGTGGCCCGAGCGGGCCTCGGCAGGGCGGTGGAGGGTGAGCTCGGTCGAGTGCGAGCTGAGAGGCGGGCTGCTGCGGGTGACGCTTCGGCGGACGCCGGAGCCCGACGTGTTCGCGCAGGCCCTCCAGAACCTCGAACGGCAACACCCTGGGCAGGACCTGAAGGGGGTGCCGGTGCTGATCGACGGCCGCCAGCCCGATCTGCAGACCGTGTCCTACGCGGAGGTCCAGAAGCGGGCCGAGAACGCCGCGGCACTGAAGAGCATCCTCTCCACGCGCTGGGCTCTCGTGGTGTCGACGCCGGCTCTGTTCGGGCAGGGGCGGCAGTACCAGGCCTTGCTGGCGGGGAGCGGGATCGAGCTGCAGGTGTTCGCAGACGAGGGAGCTGCCCTGGAGTGGCTGGGGTGGGAGGAACTGCCTTGAGCGAGAGAAGTCCACGAGCCGGCCTTAGACTCGCCCACATGCAGAATGCTGGCCTCGTCCGCCTCGTCGTTCCGTCCCTCGCGCTGGCACTCTCCGCCTGCGCGTCTCTCAAAGCGCCCACGCTGCAGGTCGAGTCGCTGAGGCTGGGCAAGCTCGGGATCACGGGCGCCGGCATGGACGTCGGCTTCCGGCTGCAGAACCCCAACGCCGACACGCTGCTGATCGAGAGGATGGAGTACGAGCTGAAGCTCAACGGGCAGCATCTCGGCCGCGGCTACGTCAGCGAGCCTCTCGACCTGCCGGGGTTCAAGAACGAGCGCTTCGACTCGCGCTTCGCGCTGAACTTCCTGCGCCTGCCCGCGGCCGTGATGCGCGTGCTCGACCAGGACCGTGCGAGGGTCGAGGTCAAGGGCACGTTCTACGTCCGCGAGGGCGGCGGGCTGAAGAAGCTCGGCTTCAAGAGCGACGCGAACGTCGACGTCCGGCGCTGAGCGCTTCGGGCCCTGGCCTTCAGCCGAGCGTGATCGTGCCCTCGAGGTAGCGAACCACGCGCCCGGCGATGCGCACGCGCTCGCCGCGCAGCTCGCAGGCGAGCTCGCCTCCGCGCGCGGACACCTGGCGGGCCCGCAGCACGGTCTTTCCCAGCCGCGCGGCCCAGTAGGGCGCGAGCGTGCAGTGCGCCGAGCCCGTCACCGGGTCCTCCGGCACGCCGACGCGCGGCGCGAAGAAGCGCGACACGAAGTCGCAGCCGCGACCGGGAGCGCTGACGATCACGGCGAAGGCGTCGATGCGGGAGAGCGCCGCGAAGTCCGGCGCCAGCGCGCGCACGTCTTCCTCGCTCGCGTAGACGGCGAGCAGGTCCCGCGAAGTGAGCAGCTCCCCGGGCGCGCGGCCGAGCGCCTCCGCCAGGCCCGGGATCTCGTCGCACGGAACGGGCGGACGCGACGGGAAGTCGAGCGCCAGCAGCTCCCCGTCGCGCTCGACGGCGAGCTCGCCGCTGAGGCTGTCGAAGACCACGCGCGAGCGGCCCGGCTCGAGTGTCTCGAACACGACCGAGGCCGCGGCCAGCGTCGCGTGGCCGCACAGGTCGACCTCGGCCCCCGGCGTGAACCAGCGCAGCCGGTAGCGCCCCGCGCCCCCCACCAGGAACGCCGTCTCCGAGAGCGCGTTCTCGACGGCGATCGACTGCAGGGTGGCGTCCGGCAGCCAGCCCTCGAGCGGGCAGACGGCGGCCGGGTTGCCGGCGAACACCCGGTCGGCGAACGCGTCGAGCTGATAAAGCGGAATGCGGATCATCCGGTGATTGTCCCACCAGCGCATGACCCTTGCCCTCGGCAACCGCCCTGTTGCTTCGGCCGAAGGTCACGACTTGCGGGGGCGTGTGAGGCGCGCATGGGACATCGCCGGTTCGCAAGAGCGTCCGCGCCGAGCCGAGCGGAGGGGCGCGATCGCAGATCTTCCTTGTGAAATGGTGCGCCCCGGAGCGTCCCCCGCAAGGCGTGAACCCCGACGCGCCCGCCAGCAGCAACGAGCGACGGGCCGCGCCCAGGCACCGCGCTCTTGCTAGAGTCGCCGGCCATGGAACCCACGCCCAAGGACGCGCCCCTCGGAGAGCACTTCGAGGGCTTCGTCCGGCTGATCGCGCGGCTGCGCGCCCCCGGGGGCTGTCCCTGGGACCGCGAGCAGACGCACGAGAGCCTCAAGCCGATGACGATCGAGGAGGCCTACGAGGTGGTCGAGGCGATCGACCACGGCGACGATGAGCTGGCGGGCGAGCTGGGCGACCTGCTGCTGCAGGTGGTCTTCCACGCGCAGATCGCCACGGACGAGTCCCGCTTCACGCTGCGCGAGGTGATCGCGAAGGTCAGCGACAAGATGGTGCGCCGCCACCCGCACGTGTTCGGCGGCGAGCAGGCCGAGACGCCGGACGAGGTGCTGCGGAACTGGGAGGCGCTCAAGGCGGAGGAGCGACGCGTCCAGGGCAAGGCGCAGGCAGCCGAGTCGTTGCTCGACGGCGTCTCGAAGGGCCTGCCGGCCGTGCTCGAGGCCTTCCAGGTGACGACCAAGGCCTCGCGCGTCGGCTTCGACTGGCCCGACGCCGCCGGCGTGCTCGCCAAGCTCGACGAGGAGGCGGCCGAGCTGCGGGCGGCCGCCGCCCGGCCCGAGCAGCGGCGCGAGATCGAGGAGGAGGTGGGCGACCTGATGTTCGCGGCGGTCAACGTGGCCCGCCTGCTGGGTGTCGACCCGGAGAGCGCGCTGAAGGCAGCCAACCGCAAGTTCCGCCGGCGCTTCGCGCGCGTCGAGGCCGGCCTGCGCGCGCGCGGCCGGCAGCCGGTCGAGTCGGATCTCGCCGAGATGGACGCGCTTTGGGAGGAAGCCAAGCGCGAGGAGCGCCGGGGCGGCGCCTAACGTCAGACTGGCGATCCGCCGCGCCCGCTCGCGCAGCCTTGCGCGCCTGGCGGGGAGTCATTACCATCGCGCGGGCGCGCGCGGCCCGCGCCGCCCTCCCTTCCGGCCGAGGTGATGAGCGCGATGAAGCACGCCCGAGAGTTCCACGACGGCCGCCGCGACGGGCTGGTCCCGCTGGAGAGCCTGGACCCGCAGTCGGTCACCAGCTTCGCCGGCCTCCTGCGCGCGATGTCGAAGACCGCTTTCGGCGGGCGCGCGCTGGGCGAGGCCTTCGACGTCACGCTGGAGATGGTCCGCGACCGCCGCTGCAAGGTCGTGCTCACGCTCTCGGGCGCGATGACGATCGCCAAGATGGGCGGGGTGATCACGCGAATGGTCGAGGCCGGCATGGTCCAGGCGATCGTCTCGACCGGCGCCCTGATCGCCCACGGCATGTCCGAGGCGGTCGGCATGGTCCACTATCGCCACGATCCGCGCATGTCCGACGAGGAGCTCTTCGAGAAGGGCTACAACCGGGTCTACGACACGCTCGAGATGGAGGAGAACCTCAACTACGTCGAGGCCTTCACCTCGAAGGCGCTCGACTCGCTGGCCGGCGAGGAGCTGTCGAGCGAGCGGATCTGCCGGGCGCTGGGCGCCCTGCTGGCGAAGAATCCGAAGGGCCACGGTGTCCTCCGCGCCGCCTACCTGAAAGGCGTGCCGGTCTACGTCCCGGCCTTCACCGACTCCGAGCTCGGCCTCGACCTCGGCACCTGGGCGATGCACAGGGCGCAGCGGAAGGGCCAGGACCCGCTCGAGCTGTTCTCGACGCTGCCCCGCTACAACCCCTACCACGATCTGACGAGCTTCGCGCGCTTCGCCCTCGGAGCGCCGCGGCTCGGCATCTTCACGATCGGCGGCGGCGTGCCGCGCAACTGGGCGCAGGAGGTGGGGCCGTTCGTCGACATCGTGAACCACCGCCTGAAGGTCGGCCTGACTCCCCCGCGCTACCGCTACGCCGTGCGCATCTGCCCGGAGCCCGTGCACTGGGGCGGTCTGTCGGGCTGCACCTACTCCGAGGGCGTCTCCTGGGGCAAGTTCGTGCCAGCGTCGGAGGGCGGGCGCTTCGCCGAGGTCTACGCGGATGCGACGACCGTATGGCCGTTGCTGGTGAAGGGCGTGCTGGAGGAGCTGGGGCCGAGGCCGGCCACGAAGCGAGGCGCCGCCCGCAAGGCCCGCGGGCGGCACCCGGGCCGCAGGCGCTAGGCGTGTCGCGGCGCTACGACGCGGTCGTGCTCGGGGGAGGCCACAACGGCCTCACCTGCGCCGCCTACCTGGCGCGCGCCGGCCGCCGCGTGCTCGTGCTCGAGCGCCGGCACGTGCTGGGCGGCGCGGCGGTCACGGAGGAGATCTTCCCGGGCTTCCGCTTCTCGGTGTGCTCGTACGTCGTCTCGCTGCTGCGGCCCGAGATCATCCGCGAGCTGGAGCTGCCCCGCCACGGCCTCGAGATCCTGCCGCTCGACGGCACCTTCACGCCGTTGCCGGACGGGGACTACCTCTGGCGCAACTCCGACCACGCCCGCACCCGCCGCGAGATCACGCGCCATTCGCCCCTCGACGCCGACGCCTACGACGAGTACTCGAAGGCGATGGCCGAGATGGCCCGCTTCGTGAAGCCGATCCTGGCGATGGCGCCGCCCGATCCGCTCGGCTTCGACCTGTCGGGCTTCGCCGACCTCTATTCGCTCGTCGAGCGCTTCCGAGGCCTGTCGCTGAACGACCGGCGCAACCTGATCGAGCTGATGACGCTGTCGGCGGTGGAGCTGCTCGACCGCTGGTTCGAGTGCGACCCGCTGAAGGCGACGATGTCGGCCTCCGGCATCATCGGCACCTTCCTGGGCGTGCGCTCGCCCGGCACCGCCTACGTGCTGCTCCACCACTACATGGGCGAGATCGACGGCGCCTTCCGCTCGTGGGGCTTCTCGCGCGGCGGCACCGGGGCGATCAGCCTCGCGATCGCGGGCGCGGCGCGCGCGGCCGGCGTGGAGATCCGCACCGAGGCCGCCGTGCGCACGATCAAGACGCGCGGCGAGCGCGCCACCGGCGTCGTGCTGGAGGACGGGCAGGAGATCGACGCGGAGCTCGTGGTCTCGAGCCTGGATCCGCGACGCACCTTCCTGGGGCTGCTCGAGCCCGGCGCGCTGCCGCAGGCCTTCCTCGACGACGTGCGCCGCTACAAGCTGCGCGGCTCCTCGGGCAAGGTCAACCTGGCGCTCGACGCGTTGCCGGACTTCCGCTGCCTGCCGGGGCCGGGCGCCCACCTGCGCGGCGCCGTCTCGATCTCGCCCTCCGTGGACTACATGGAGCGCGCCTATCAGGACGCCAAGTACGGCGATTTCTCCCGCCGGCCGTACGTCGACATGGTGATCCCGACGCTGACCGACCCCACGCTGGCGCCGCCCGGCAAGCACGTGCTCTCCTGCTTCGTGCAGTACGCGCCTTACGCGCTCGCCGAAGGGCGCTGGGACGACGCGCGCCGCGACGCCTTCGGCGACGCGGTGATCGACACGCTCTGCGAGTACGCGCCCAACCTGAAGGACGTGATCCTGCACCGGCAGGTGCTGACGCCGCTCGACCTCGAGCGCGAGTTCGGTCTCTCCGAGGGCAACATCTTCCACGGCGAGCTGTCTCTCGAGCAGCTGTTCTTCCTGCGTCCGGTGCCCGGCTGGGCGCGCTACCGCACCCCGGTCGCGGGCCTTTGGATGTGCGGCTCGGCGACGCATCCGGGCGGCGGCATCATGGCGGCGCCCGGCCGGCTCGCCGCGCGCGAGATCCTGGGCGGGCTGGAGAACGCGTGAGCGCCGGCCACGACGCGATCGTGATCGGAGCGGGCGTCAACGGCCTGGTCACGGCCGGGCTGCTCGCGCGACGCGGCCTGCGCGTGCTGGTGCTCGAGCGGCGGGGCGTGACGGGCGGCGCGGCGGTGACCGAGGAGATCCACCCCGGCTTCCGCGCGCCGGTCCTCGCCCACGCGACGGGCCCGTTCGACGCGCGAGTCGCGCGCGCGCTCGGCCTGAGGCTGGCGCTGGTCGACTGCGATCCGGGCGCGCTGCTGCTCGGCGCTGGCGCCCCGGTCGCCTTCCACGGCGACGCCGCCGTCACGGTCCGGGCCCTCGGCTCGCTTTCGGCCGCGGACGCTGCGCGCTGGCCCGAGTTCACGCGCGTGCTCGGGCGGGTGGCCCGCGTGCTGGGCCGCCTGCTGACGGCGACGCCCCCCGATCTGGACGCGCCCTCGACGCGCGACCTGCTCTCGCTCGGCCGCGTCGGCCTCGCGTTCCGCGGCCTCGGCCGCGCCGACGCGCAGCGCCTGCTGCGCTGGCCGGCGATGCCGGCCTCCGACTTCGGCGCCGAGTGGTTCGAGAGCGCTCCGCTGCGCACCGCGCTCGCACTCGAGGCCGTGCTCGGCGGCGAGCACGGTCCGCTCGCGCCAGGCACCACGCTGCCGCTGCTGCTGCGCGCGGCGCTCGCGGGCGGGCGGCCGTTCGCGACGCTGCAGCCGCCGGGCGGCCCCGGCGCGCTCGCCCAGGCCCTGACCGCGGCCGCGCACGGCTTCGGAGCCGAGGTCCGCACCGAGGCGGCGGTCGAGCGGATCCTGGTGCGCGACGGCCGCGCCCGCGGTGTCGTGCTGCGCTCGGGCGAGGAGATTCACGCGGCGCGCGTGATTTCCTCGGCCGATCCGAAGACGACGGCGCTGCGGCTGATCGATCCCGAGCACCTCGACCCGGACGACGCGCGCCGGCTGTCTCACCTGCGCCAGCGGGGCAGGGTCTCGAAGCTGCTGCTCGCGCTCGACGGGCTGCCGGCGTTCGCCGGCGTGTCCGAGCCCGGGCTGCTGCGCGGCCGCCTGCTCGTCGCCGCGAGCGTCCTCGACGTCGAGCGCGCCGCGGACGCGGCCGGCCGCGGCGAGATCCCCGAGCGCCCTCCGCTCGAGCTGACGCTGCCGACGCTGCTCGACCCGACGCTCGCTCCGGCGGGCTCTCACGTGCTCTCGGCCTACGTGCAGTTCACGCCGCGAACGCTGCGCGGCAGCGGCTGGGCGGAGCAGGCCGGCGAGCTGGCGAGCCGGGTGCTGCGGCTGCTGGAGGGCGTCGCGCCGGGAATCCGCGCGCGAACGCTCGCTCACCGCGTGATCACGCCGGAGCAGCTGGAGTGCGAGTACGGGCTCGCTGGCGGCCATCCCGGGCACGCCGAGGGCTCGCTCGACCAGTTCTTCGTGGGCCGCCCGCTGCTCGGCTGGAGCCGCTACCGCGCGCCGATCGCCGGCCTCTACCTGTGCGGGGCGGGCACGCACCCGGGCGCTGGCGTCACCGGCCTGCCGGGGGCCAACGCGGCGCGCGAGGTGCTCAGGGATTGCTAGGCCGTCGGCGGGCGGCCTCGCGTCGCCCCGCGTTGACAGCCCGGAACGCGGTCCCTAGAATTTCCGTCCGCGTCGCCGCTTCTCCGTGCCGGAGTGGTGGAATTGGCAGACACGCACGTTTGAGGGGCGTGTGGGGAAACCCATGCGGGTTCGAGTCCCGCCTCCGGCACCATCCCATCCCTACTTCCCGACGCCCTTCGGATCGATGCGCGCCCCGCAGGCGCAGACGATGCTGCGCACCGGCCAGTCGATCCTCAGCAGCCGGCCGCAGGTCCCGCAGGGAACGTAGTTGCCGGGCCGGTGCGAGCTGCGCGGCTTGGGCTTGGCGGACATCAGAGCACAGCCAGCCGCTTCGATTGCAGCCGCGCGACGGCCGCGGTGGTGATCAGCAGCCCTGAGTACCCGGCCAGCGCCAGCGGCGCGCCCAGCCGGGCCACCAGAACGCCGGCGAGCAGGCTGCCGAGCGGTGCCCCGCCGCGGAACGCGAGGCCGTAGATGCTGACGACGCGGCCGCGCAACTCGTTGGGCGCGAGCTCCTGCACGAGCGAGTTGAGCGTCGAGAACGCCGTGACCAGGGAGGCGCCCGCGACCGCCAGCAGCGCCATCGCCGGCAGCTGCCGGCCCACGACCAGCGCGCCGATCGAGGTGGCGCCGTAGACCAGGAAGGCGTGCAGCAGCAGCCGGCCGCGGCCGGGCTGGTTGCCGCGCTGCGCTGTCGCGATCGCGCCGAGGATGGCGCCCGCGCCGAAGGCGGACATCAGGGCGCTGTAACCCGCGGCGCCGGTGCCGATCGTCTCGTCCGCCACGACGGGAAGATACGTCACCAGGGGGAAGGCGAAGAAGCTGCCCGCCGCCGCCAGCAGCATCAGCAGGCCGAGCGTGGGCTCCTCCACGGCATAGCGCAGGCCCTCGGCCAGGTTGGCCCGGATCCCGCCCGACGGCGCCGCGTGCGGGGGCGGCATCTCGATCCGCCACAGCGCGAAGATCACGGCCAGGAACGAGAGCGCGTTCGCCAGGAAGCAGAAGGTGATGCCGGCGCTCGCGAGCAGCAGGCCGGCCACCACCGGCCCCAGCGTGCGCGACAGGTTGAACTGCAGGGAGTTGAGCGCGACCGCCTTCGGGATCTGGGCCGCCGGCACCAGCGTCGTGATCACGGCCTGGTAAGTCGGGGCCGACTGCGACTGCGCGAGCCCGGTCAGGAAGGCGATCAGCAGGATCGCGCCCAGGCCCAGCCAGCCGAGGCCGTAGAGCGCCGCCAGCGCCAGCGCGAACGCCATCTGCAGCACCTGCGAGACGAGCAGGATGCGCCGGCGGTCGATGCGGTCGGCCACCACCCCGCCGAGCAGCATGAAGCTGATCAGCGGCACGTCGGCCGCGAACTGGCGCAGGCCCAGGTACACGGGGTTCTGGAACTCGACGTGGATCAGCCAGGCGAGCGCGACGTCCTGGATCCAGGTCCCGACGCTGCTCAGGAAGGCCCCCGCCCACAGCAGCCGGAAGCTGCGGTGCGAGAGGGCCTGGAGGAAACCGGGCAGGCGGCTTATTTCTTCGCCGCTTTCTTGGCGGCCTGGGCGATCGCCAGCTTGCGCCTCGCCTTGATCGACTTCTCCTTGCGCTTCCGGCGCCGCCGGATCTCCTTCATCCTCTCGCTCATCGGTCCTTCCTCTCCTCGAGTTCGGGCCCCGCCTCCGGGGCCTCGTCCAGCTTGCGCGTCTCCTCGACGCGCCGGCGGATGATCTTCAGGTAGGCGCGCGCCACGCGCTGCACGAGCACGATCAGCCCGCCCAGGTTCGCCTTCACGTTGCCGGCCGGCCCGGTGTCGCCGTAGACGAGGTTCACCACGCGCCCGCGCACCACCACGGGCAGCAGCGCGGCGTTGGTGCTCGGCCGCTTGGAGATCGTCCGCAGGAACGCCTGGTTCTCCTCCTCGGGGCCGAAGCGGCCGACGAACGGCGCCTTGTCGCGGGTGACGGTTCGGAACACGGAGGGCCGGTCGAGCGGGATCCGCAGCGACGACGCGAGCGCCGCGTCGACGCCCTCGCCGGCCCCGCTCCAGCCGACCAGCCACGGCTCGCGCACGATGAAGAACAGCACGCGCCGGAAGGAGCGCAGGCAGGCGCCCACCAGCGCCTCCACCACCTCGTCCCGCGTCAGGGCGGCTTCGAGCCGCGCGCTCGCCTCGGCGTCGTCGAGGGGTTGAGGCGCCGCCGCCCGCTTGCGGTGCGTGTCCGCGAAGCGCCATCGCTCGTCGACGCCGTAGTGGTCGCGCAGCAACTGGACCATGCGGAACTCGGGCACCACCATCGGCTTCACGATGTAGCCGAGCGAGAAGCCGATCTTGGCCACCGTCGCGTGGTCGGACGGCTCGACCATCAGCAGGAACAGCGTCTTGCCCTTGACTCTGTAAGGACAGATCTTGTGCCGGGCCGCCAGCGCCTTCGAGACGAGCGCCACCGCCTCGGGCTGCACCTCGCGCGGGTCGACCGGCATCGGCGGCAGCCCCACGGCTCGCGACAGCGCGTCCTGCAGCCGCTCCTCGCTGATCATGCCGAGCTCGTAGAGGCTGGTGCCCAGGCGTCCGCCGAAGAGCACCTGGTGCTGGATCGCCTCTTCGAGCTGCTTTTCGGTGAGGATGCCGCGGTCCTTGAGGATCCGGGCCAGGATCGGCATGCGGGAGCAGGATTCTACGCGAGTTTGCTCCGAGCGAGCCCCACGGTATGCTCCCTCGTCCCTGCTCTGAAAGGCGGGCGCGAAGCAGCCGATGACGCTGCGTCCCAAGAGCTTTACGGCACGGCTGGCGGTGGCCAACTGCGCGATCCTCGCCGCCGCGCTGATCTTCAACTCGGCCTACCTGTCGCTGTCGAACAGCCACGTGCTGCGCGATCAGCTCACGACGCACGCGAACGCGTTCGCGCGGCTGTCGACGGCCCCGACCTGGCGGGTCTTCCTTTCCTCGGAGGCGGCGCGCGACGCCCGCCTGCCCGACATGCTCAGCGGCTACCGGCAGCTCGAGTCGGCGCTCGAGCGGGTTGCGATCGTACGCGGCGACGAGGTCGTCTTCGACACCGACCGCGCGCGGCCCGGCGTCTGGCCCGAGGCCTACCCGCTCAGCACAGACCGCACGCTGCAGCAGGCGGCGACCGTCACCGCCTTCGACTCGAAGCTGCTGCGCGAGCCGGGACGCGGCTTCCTGCTCGAAGCGGCCTCTCCCGTGATCGACGCCGCCGGACGGCGCGAGGCGGTGGTCTACTTCCGCTTCACGCTGTCGGGCCTCGACGAGGCGGTCGCGGCCGCGCTCGCCACCTCCGCCTCGCTGGCGCTGGTCTCGCTGGCCGTCGTCGCCTTCGTCTCTCTGGCGCTCGCCTCGCGGCTGACGAAGCCGATTCAGCAGCTCACGCGCGGCGCCCTCGCCGTCGGCGAGGGCCGCTTCGACCGCCCGCTCGAGGTCTCGGGCTCCGGCGAGCTGCGGCTGCTGGCCGAGACGTTCAACCAGATGGCCGTGAAGCTGAAGGACAACGTGGCGCAGCTGGAAGAGACCAACCGGCGGCTGGCCGCGGCCAACGAGGAGCTGAAGGAGCTCGACCGCATGAAGTCGGACCTGCTGGCGAACGTCAGCCACGAGCTGCGCACGCCGCTGACGGCGATCAAGGGCTACGCGGAGTACATCCTGGACGGCAAGCTCGGGCCCGTGTCGGAGAAGCAGGAGAAGGGCCTCGTCGTGATCCAGCGCAACCTCGACCGGCTCTCCCGCTCGATCTCGGCGCTGCTCGACTTCTCCACCATGGACGTCGGCCGCATCTCGCTCAACCTCCAGCCCTTCGCGCTGCCCGGCCTGGTCGAGCAGATCCACCAGACCCTGCGCTCGGAGCTCGATCGCAAGCAGGTCCGTTTCGTGTCGCAGGTCGAGCCCGGCCTGCCGCCGGTGATCGCGGACCGCGAGAAGCTCGCCCAGGTGCTCGAGAACCTGGTGGTGAACGCCATCAAGTTCACCCCGGCCGGCGGCACCATCGCGCTCTCGGCCGCGAGGGACCCGGTGGCGCCCGCGACCGCCGAGGTCGCGGTGCGGGACACCGGCATCGGCATCCCGCGCGACCAGCTGGCCCGCATCTTCAACCGCTTCCACCAGGTCGACAGCTCCACCACGCGCCGCTTCGGCGGGGTCGGGCTGGGCCTCGCGATCGTGCGCAGCATTCTCGAGGCCCACGGGGCGGGCATCAGCGTCGACAGCGAGGAGGGCCGAGGCACCGAGTTCCGATTCCGACTGCCCCTGCTGGGGCGGGACGAAGCCCATCCCCCGGGGCTTCCGGGGTATTCTTGAGAGGCCCGATGCCGCCCCAGAAGAAGATCCTGGTCGTCGACGACGAAGACGACATCCTGCATTTCCTGGAGCTCGTCCTGCGCGAGAAGGGCTTCGAGGTGCTGGTCGCCTCGTCCGGGCAGGAAGCGCTCACGCGCGCCCAGATCGAGCGTCCCGATCTCGTGCTGCTCGACATCATGATGCCGCAGATGGACGGCTGGGAGGTCCTGAAGCTGCTGCGCGTCGACGAGGAGACGGCCCACATCCCGGTCGCGATGCTGTCCGCCCGCACCGAGGCCAAGGACCGGGTGCAGGGCCTGCAGGAAGGGGCGGTGGACTACATCTGCAAGCCCTTCTCGCTGCAGGAGCTCCTCGGCAAGCTCGACTCGATCTTCGAAGCGGCCGCCGAGCGGCGCCCGTCGGCCTCCTGAAGGAGCCTGGTGCTGCCCGACACCCGCGCCGGCTCTCGGCGCAGACAGCCGGTTTGATGACCCCCGGCGGCGGCAGGGAGAACGAGTACTTCCGCCTGCGCGCGGAATGGCTGCGCTTCAAGGGCCACCTGATCGACGCCGACACCGAGCTGCCGACGCTGGCGGCGGTGCTCGACGAGGTGCGGCGGCTGCTCGAGGAGCGGGGCTCGCTGGGCGTCGTCTACCTCGACCCCGGCGGCGCCGGCCAGCTCGAGACGTCGCACGGCTGGCAGGCCTACGACGTGGTGGTCCGCGAGCTGGCGGCCGCGGTGCGCCGCCTGCGCGCCGACGGCCTGCTCGGCCCGCGCGACCTCGCGGCGACGCTCGGCGTGCGCAGCGACAAGTTCGTGCTCTTCGCCAGCGCCCAGAGGGCGGCGGGCATGGAGCCGGCCGCGCTCGACGCGCTCTCGCTCGAGCTGCGCTCGCGGCTGCAGCGCGAGCTCGCCCTGCAGCTGCCCGCCGAGCTGGCGCTGCCCGTGCTCCTCGACTGCGGGCACGCGCTGCTGCACCGCGAGCCGATGCTGCGCGCCGAGCGCGCGGTGCTGCGCGCGCTCGACGAGGCGGTGCTCGTCAGCCAGCGGCGGCGAGCGCAGGAGGAAGCGGAACGCGCGCTGGGCCTCGACGCCCTGATCCAGGGCCAGCAGGTGGTCACGCTGTACCAGCCGATCGTGCGGCTGGCCGACGGCCACGTGGTCGGCCACGAGGTGTTCACCCGCGGCGCGCCCGGCAGCCCGTTCGAGGACCCCGAGCAGCTCTTCGCGCTGGCCGAGCGCACCGGCCGTGTCGTCGAGTTCGAGCGGCTGTGCCGCCAGCGTGCGCTCGACTCGGTGCACCGCCACTTGCGGCCCGGCGAGAAGCTCTTCCTCAACACCGCCGCCCACACGCTGGGCGACTCCGAGGTGGCCGGCGCGGGCTTCGTCAGGCGCATCGACGCAGCCGGGCTGCCCCACGGCGACGTCGTGCTCGAGATCACCGAGCGCGTCACCCTGGAGCCGGGCCGCAGCCCGCGCGCCGCGCTGGCGGAGCTCAAGCGGCGCGGCTTCCGCATCGCGATCGACGACATGGGCGCGGGCTACGCCAGCCTGCAGTCGATCGTCGAGCTCGAGCCCGATTTCCTGAAGTTCGACATCTCGCTGGTCCGGAACATCGACCGCAGCGTGATCAAGCGCAGCCTGCTCGAGACGCTGGTCGACCTCTCCGCCCGCCTCGGCGCGGAGGTCGTGGCCGAGGGCATCGAGGCGGAATCGGAGCTGGCCACGGTCCGGGAGATGGGCGTCGAGCTCGGCCAGGGCCACTTCCTGGCGCCCCCGCAGCCCGTGCTGCCGGAGGGCCCGCCCGCATGAGCGCTCCGATCCCGACCTACCACGAGCTGATGGGCGAGCTCGGCCCGCAGCTGGAGGAACGCGGCGGCCTCGGCCTGATGCTGGTCGACCTCACGTCGCTCGCCGCGATCGAGCTCGAGTACGGCTCGGCCGCCTTCGCCGAGGTGCGCGCGCGCGTCGTGCGCGTCCTGCGCGAACAGCAGGGCCGGGACTTCCGGTCGAGCGATCTGGTGGCCGTCGACGAGCCGGACGGGCTGCGCTTCCTGCTGCTGCTCGATCGCAAGCGCCGCCGCAACCTGGCGGTGGGCGCGGCCGATCTGAAGGCCATGAGGAGCCGGCTGGCGACCTCGCTGGTCGCCAGCCTCGGCCGCGCGGCCTTCCCGTACCTGAAGACGCCGCCGCGCATCGCCCTCGGCCACGGCATCGCGCTCAACAACTCGATCATCGGCCCGCGGCGGCCGATCGCGCGCGCCTTCCGCGACGCGATCGAGGTGGCCGAGCTCGACGCGCGCGCCGAGGAGCTGCAGGCGCTCGAGAAGCTGCAGGACCTGATCGTGCGCGAGCGCGTGATGACCGCCTACCAGCCGATCGTCAGCATGCCCGAGCGGCGGATGATGGCCTACGAGGCGCTCTCGCGCGGGGCCCGCGGCAGCGGGCTCGAGTCGGCCGCCGCCCTGTTCGACGCGGCCGAGCGTCACAACCTGATGACGGAGCTCGACCGCCTGTGCCGCTCGCGGGCGCTGCTGTCCTCGAGCCGCATCCCGACCCACGCCCGCATCTTCGTCAACACGCTGCCGACCACGATCCGCGATCCCAACTTCCGCGGCAAGGCGCTGATCGACTTCCTCGACCGCGCGAACGTGGCGCCCAACCGCATCGTGATCGAGATCACCGAGAAGCTGGTGATCGAGAACTACAGCCTGTTCCGCGAGACGATGGCCTACTTCACGGACCTGGGCATGGACTTCGCGGTCGACGACGTTGGGGCCGGCTACTCGGGCCTGGAAGCGATCGCCAAGCTGAAGCCCGCATTCCTGAAGATCGACATGGCCCTGGTGCGGGACGTGCACGAGAGCCTGGTCAACCGCGAGATGGTGAAGGCGATCCTCTCGCTCGGCCGCGGCATCGGCGCGAAGGTGATCGCCGAGGGCATCCAGTCGGAGGACGAGGCGCGCGCGCTCGACGAGATGAAGGTGGACTACGGCCAGGGCTACCTGCTGGGCCGCCCCGAGGCGGGGCCCGAGCCCGCCTAGTCTGGCTCGTCCGTCGTGCGCGGCGGCTGCTGGAACCGGCAACGGGCGCGCGAGAAGAGCAACTCGTCCCCGTCACGCAGCTCGCGCTCCTGCACGACGTCGCCGTTGACTCGCGTCAGGTTGGTCGAGCCCAGGTCGACCACGAAGTAGCGGCCGGTTCTGTGCTCGATGCGCGCGTGCAGCCGCGAGACGAGCGGCTCGTCGATGCGGACGTCGGCCTCCTCGCCGCGACCGACGAGGGTCATCTCGCGCTCGAGCGCGAACGCCTGGCGGCCTCCGTCCGGGCGCTCCCAGACGAGCTCGGCCGCCCTCGAGTCCTCGGTCACTGCCGGCCGGCGGCCCGGCGCGCGGCGAGCGGCGCCAGTGCTGGCCCGTCGTTGTTGAACAGCGTGGCGTCCACGAAGCCGGAGGCGGCCTTGTACGCCTCGGCGGCCTCGCGCTGCAGCCCCAGCCGCTCGAGCGCGAGCCCCAGGTAGTACACGGCCGTGCCGCGCGAGACGCCGGGCCGCGCGGGCAGCTCCGCGCGGGCCTTCAGGAAGTGCTCGTGCGCCGCCGCGAAGTCGCCGAAGTGGAGCGCGCAGATGCCGAGGTTCAGGCGCGCGTAGGCCGCCGGCTCGCTGCCCGGATAGCCCTGGACTTGCTGCCGCAGGTCCATCATCACCTTGTTGTAGAGCAGGCGTGGTTCGTTGAGGGGCACTTCCTGCGGCGTCTCGCCGAGGGTCAGCTCGAGCGCGCGAGCGCCCTCCGGCCCGCGGACCTGCAGCGCCAGCTTGTCCCGCGGCTTCTTGGTCTCCACCACGCGCAGCAGCTCCGCGGTGCCCGCGATCGGGGCGCCGTCCGCCGCGTAGATCGCCTCGCCTGGAAGGATGCCCGAGAAGGCGGCGGGGCTGCCGGGCACGATGCGCAGCACCGGCACGCCCTGGTGCAGCTCCGTGTCGACGGTGATCAGGCCCGACCAGGAGCGGAACACCGTCGCCTTCTGGTCCACCGCGGTGATGAACGGGATGAACGAGGTGGGCTCGGAGAAGGCCAGCGACCAGGTGTCGGAGACGGTGTTGCCGGCGGCCAGCAGGTGGAGCACCGCCGTCCGCTGCAGGCGCTCCTCGGGCAGCCAGGCGATCAGGAAGCCCTGCACCTCGAGGGCCGCCGCCAGCTTCTCGCCGACGCGGCGCAGCACGTCGGGCTCGGTGCCTTGGCCCGGGACCAGGCCGCGCGCCGTCAGGCCGTCGCCCTCCAGCACCCGCGTCACCAGGTCGCGGCTGGCCGGCACGAAGTTGAGCGTACGGATCTTCGAGAGGAGCTGCCCGAGCTTCTCGTCGGCGTCGGCGAGCACGCGCTCGCCGCCGGGACCTTCGGCGACGGTGCCGAGGAAGGCCAGGCTGGGCCGGATCGGGCAGTCGAGCGAGACCACCTCGTTGCGGCCGATCACGACGTCCTGCAGGAACTTGCCCGACGGGTGCTTCACCTCGAGCCGGTGCTTGCCCGAGCAGACCCGCTCGATCTCGCGAGGCGTCTGTCCCATCGGCTCGCCGTCGAGGTAGATCAGCCCGCCTGGCGGGTCGGAGGTCAGCTGCAGCGAGCCGACGGAGTCCTCCAGCCGGAACGGCGGGACCTCGAAGTCGCTCGGCTCGGTGACGTCGAGCGCGCGGCGCACCGGCTCGTAGCAGCGCCGCCGCAGCTCGATCTGGCGCGTGCCGACGGCGATACCGGTCACCTCGAGCCGGCCCGAGGCGCGGGCGGGATCGAGCCCGGCCGCTCGCGCGGTCTCGTGCAGGTCGGGCGCCAAGGCGCCGCTGGTGCTGCCGCGCAACTGGCCGTCGATCCAGATCTCGACGCCGGCCGGCTCGGTCACGAAGAAGAAGCTGGCGGTCGTGCGAACCAGGTCGGCCTGCAGCGTCTCGGTCGCCTGCGGGACGATCGTCACCTCGCGCGTGTCGCTGGCGTAGCCCTCGCGCGCGATCTCGACGGTGTAGGTGCCGGCCAGCACCTCCACCGGGAAGAAGTCCGTCAGCGCCAGGAACCGGCCGTTCAACGAGACGCGGGCGCCGGCGGGGCGCGAGGAGACGGCCAGGAAGCCGACCAGCTCCTGCTTCACCGAGTCGAACAGCGCCACCACCTTGGGCGAGACCCGCTCCTTGCTGATCACGTGCTGCGGGCGGACCTGGACCAGCGCCCGGAAGCTCTCGGCGGCCTTGTCCTGCAGGCCGATGCCGAAGTAGGCCCGGCCACGGTGCTCGTAGCAGGTGACCAGCAGCTCGCGTCCGGCGTCGGTCAGCAGCGCCAGGCGGCGCTGCGTCTCGAGCCGCTCGATCGCCTCGTCGAACAGCGCGATCGAGCGGCTCTGCTGCGGGCCGTCGAACTCGGCGAGCGCGCGCGTCACCAGCTCGCCGACAGCGGCGGTCTCCGCCTCGACCGCGGCCGGCGTCGCCTGCGCCCTGGCCCAAGCCGGCAGCGCCAGCAGCAACGCGAGCGAGAGCGCCAGGCGCCGCATCACTGGAACCGCAGCACGCGCTGGGCGCGCTCGCTGTAGACGAGCACCGCCCCGTCGGGCGCCAGGGTCAGGGCCTTCAGCTTGCGCAACTCCTCGCCCCCGGAGAGCACGCTGATCAGCTTGCCGTCGGGGGCGAAGAGCAGCACGCCCTGGTCCTCCTCGGCGACGTACAGGTTGCGCGCGGGATCGAAGGCGATGTCGGCCGGCTTCTTCAGCTCGTAGCCGGCGCCGCGCGCGAGCACCGCGCGCAGCAGCTTGCCGCCGTCGTCGAAAACCTTGACGCTCTTCTCGTCGGCGTCCAGCAGCGCGATACCGCCCTCGCTGTCGATCGCCATGCGCGTCACCTCTCGCTGCTGCCCGTCCGGGAAACTGCCCTTGGGCTCGCCGCTGCGGCCGAAGCGAAACACGCGCTTGCGCTTGTCGTCGGCCACCAGGGTGTCGCCGCCTGGCAGCGCCAGCACCGCGCCCACGCGGTCGAGCGGCTGCGACTCGCCCGGCTTGTCGGTCGGCACCGAGAAGCTGCGCAGGTCCTTCGCACCGAAGCGCGCCGCCAGCCTCGAGGCGACCACCAGCTCGCCCGAGGGCGACAGCGACAGCTGCCTGACGTCCTCGGCCGGGATGCCGGGCCCCCTCGTGCCCTTGGCGTCGAAGGGGACCACCGACTTCGTCTTGTCGGACGCGATCCAGAGCGTGCGCGCGGGCGTCATCAGGATCGCCCGCACGTCCTTCAGCAGATCGCCTCCGCCCACCGCGAAGCCCGCGTCGAGGCCGAAGCTGGGGCGTCCGCCCTGCGTCAGGCGCCAGAGCATCGTGATGCGATCGAGCGCCTGCGCCGCGACGGGCGCCTGCGGGAACCGGTTGCGGACCTGCTGGAACTCCTCCATCGCGCGAGCCCCGTCGCCCAACAACGCCATGCAGTGTCCGATCTCGAACTGGGCCTCGGCGGCGGCATCGCTCGACGGGTGTTCGAGCGAGACTCGCCGCTGCGACTCGACCGCCTCCTCGAGCTGGCCGCCGCGGCGCAGCACGAGGCCGGCGGCGTGCAGCGCACGCGGCACCCACTCGCTCTTCGGGTACAGGCGCTGGACGCGGGTGAACTGCGCGAGCGCGTCCTCGAGGTCGGCGGGACCGCGCGCGTTGCGCAGCGCCAGCAGGCCCAGGTAGTAGTAGGCGCCGGGCGCGCTGTCGCTCTGCGGAAAGCGCTTGGCGATCGCGTCGAAGCTGCCGCGGGCCTTGTCGGCGTCCTGCTCGACGTCGGCCTGGTGGCGCCCGATCTCCAGCAGCGCGTCGTCGACCGACTGGGTGGCGGAGAAGCCCGAGACGATGGTGTTGTAGTTGTCGAGCGCCTGCTTGTACTTGCCCTCGCGCCAGTAGGCACGGCCGTCCTCGAGCAGCCGGCGCGCCTGCTCCTCGGGGTCGTTGGCGGGCTGCGGCCGGGCCGCGGGCGCGGCGCAGAGCAGCAGCGCGAGCGCCAGCTCCGCGCGCCGGAATGCATTCACTCGCGCCGCCCGGTCACGTAGGCGATGCCGCCGCGCGCGACCTCGATCCGCTGCTCGCGCCTCAGGCCGTCGGGCCACTTGAAGGCGACCAGGTGGCTGCCCTCCACGATCGGACGGTCGAGGATCGGAGGATAGTCGACGAAGTCGCCGTCGATCAGCACCTCGCAGTTGTCCGGGTTGGCCTTGATGCTGATCCGGCCCAGGCCCGGCAGCTCGAGCCCGACGCTGGCTCCCGGCTTCGCGTCGACGGTGTACTCGCGCTTCAGGAAGTGCGTCGCCGAGGACACCGTCACCAGGTTCCGGCCCGGCGGCAGCGACACCCGCGGCGAGGCGGCGCCCTTCGCCAGGCTGCGGCCCTTCAGCGTCACGTCCACCGGGTAGACGGAGACCAGCGTGAGGATCGCGGGCGGACCCGCCGGCTCCAGCGTCGCCTGCACGCTCGGCGGCAGCTTGCCCCCGGCCAGCTTCAGCTCGCGGGTCACGAAGCCGTCCTTCGAGAACGAGATCACGTGGTCGGCGCCGGGGTCGAGGGCGATCTCCTGGGGCGTGGCGCCGGCGCGTTTGCCGTCCACCGCGACGAGCGCGCCGTCGGGCACGCTCTCGACGCGCAGCCGGACGACCCGCGGCGGAAGCGGCTTCGACACGCGGGCCGGCGCTGGAGCCCCCTCCGCGGGGACGGTCGCGACGGGCGCGGCGCCCGGGCCGGGCTCGCCCACCAGACTGGTCGGAGCGGTGGCCCTGCCCGCTGGGGCCTGACCCTCGCCGCCCAACAGCATCAGGCCGACGCCGACGGAGAAGACCAGCAGCGCTGCGGCGCCGATCAGCAGCCAACGCCCGCCGCCAGCGGCCGCGGCCGTCGAGGCCACGGTCGCGGTCTTACCCTGATCGAGCTGCGCGCGCACCAGGGTGTCGGGCGACGTCTGCGTGCGCGACGACCGGAAGGTCGCGTCGAGCTCGGGGAAATCCTGTTCGGCGGGAGCCTCGGGCTGCAGATGCGCTTGTTGCGCGCGCCTCGCGGCGCGCAGCGCGCGCCGAGCTTCGAGCGCCAGCGGCCGCTTCTCCAGCAGAGTCTGCAGCCGGCCGGTGGCCTCCTCGTAGCGGCCCTCGCGTAGCGCGCGGCGCGCGGCCGTCACCGCCTCGGCCTCCTCGGGCGCCGCTGGCGGCACGTGAGTGCGCGCCCACGAGGCGCGGACCTCGACCAGCTCCTCGGCCAGGGCGGACGCCGTCGGGTAGCGGTTGTCCGGTTCCTTCTCGAGCGCCCGCCGCACGATCGCCTCGAGCCGCGCCGTCTCGGGCCCGAGATCGACGCCGAGCGCCGGCGTCTCGTCCTGCACGATCTTGTAGAGCACGTCCGGCCCGCCCTTGCCGACGAACGGCCGCCGGCCGGCGAGCAGCTGGTAGAGGATCACACCCAGGGAGAAGACGTCGCTGCGGCCGTCGAGCGGCAGGCCGCGGATCTGCTCCGGGCTCATGTAGTTCATGGTGCCGACCATCATGCCGGCCCGGGTGACGTTGGTCGCCCCCAGCTTGGCGATGCCGAAGTCCATGATCTTGACGGTGCCGTCGTCGAGCAGGCGGATGTTCGAGGGCTTGATGTCGCGATGGACGATGCGATGGTCGTGCGCGAAGGCGAGCCCGCGGCAGACCTGGATCACGATGTCGAGCTTTTCGTGCAGCGCCAGCTCGCCCTCGGCGCGCAGCAGCGTCTCGAGATCGGAGCCCGGCAGCAGCTCCATCGCGATGAAAGGCACGCCACGGTCCTCGCCCAGCTCGTACACCGTGACGATGTTCGGGTGCTGCAGCTTGGCCGCCGCCTTCGCCTCGATCTCGAAACGCTGGCGGTTCTCCTCTTCGGCGAGGCCTTCGCCCGTGAGCGTCTTGATCGCGAGCTCTCGGTCGAGCGCCTCGTCGAGGCCGCGGTAGACCATGCCCATGCCGCCGCGGCCGATGCGGGAGATCACGACGAAACGGCCGATGTGCGGCCGCCCGCGGCCGGCAGGGGCGGCGCTCGTGGCCGGGCTGCTCGGGCCGGGCGTCAACGGGCTACTCCAAGAAACGCAGCAGGAGGACGGTGATGTTGTCCTCGCCGCCGCGGGTATTGGCCTCGTCCACGAGGTCCCGAGCGGCCTTCTCGACGTCGCCAGCGGCGGCGCCGAGGATGCGGGCGATGTCAGGATCGGGCACCATGGTCGTGAGCCCATCCGAGCAGAGCAGCAGCACGTCCTCGGGCAGCGCCTCGTGCACCTGCATCTCGACGTCGAGGTCGGCGCGACCGCCGAGGGCGCGAGTGACGACGTTGCGCAGCGGGTGCGTCCGCGCCTGGTCGGCCGAGAGCATGCCGCCCTGGATCTGCTCGTTCACCCAGGAGTGGTCGCTCGTCAGCTGCACCAGGCCGCCATTGCGGTGGAGATAGATCCGCGAGTCGCCGACGTGGGCGATGTTCGCGGTCTGGCCGTCGACGAGCGCGGCGACCACCGTCGTCGCCATGCCCTCGTACTCGCTCGACTCCTGTGTCGTCGCCAGCACCTTGTTGTTGGCGTAGCGCACGGCTGTCTTGAGGCGGTTGCCGTCGTACGACATGCTCTCGTCGAGCCCGAACGGCCAGGTGATCTCCTCGTCCCCGCCGGTCATGCAGACGAACTCGTTGATCGCCTCGACCGCCACCTTGGAGGCAACCTCGCCGGCCGCGTGCCCGCCCATGCCGTCGGCGACCACGTAGAGGTTCTGCTCGGGGTTGACGAAAAGGCTGTCCTCGTTCCCCTTGCGCTTGCGGCCGACGTCCGTCAAGGCGTGATGGGCGATCTTCATTGGGATTAGCGGGGCCGTTCCGGCCAGATCCTACAAGAGCCCAGGACCGGGCGCCACCCGGCCCGGGGGCCGAGCTAGCCCTTGCGCCCGAACAAGCCCCGCAACCCTCCGCTCGGCCCCGCCGCGGGCTTGTCCCCGGGGGCCTCCGTCCCGCCCAGGCCGAGGTCGAGCGCGAGCTTCTGCAGGGTACGGTCGGCCGGGGCGGCCTTGAGCGCCGTCTCCATCACCTTGCGCGCGCGGATCTTCAGCCCCTGGCTCGACAGCAGCGCCGCCAGCTGCGCCTGCCAGCCGACGTTGCCGGGCTTGAGCTGGACGGCGCGCTCCAGCGACTGGATGGCGTCGCGCGCGTGCGCCGGGTGGCGCGAGAGAACCTGGGCCAGGGCGAAGTGGTACTGCGCGTTGTCGGGTTGATGGTGGAGGGCGATCTTCAGCAGGTCGACAGCAGCCTGGTCGTCGCGCGCCTCGGCGGCCTTCACGCCGCGCGCGTACGCGTCGGCCGCGATCTCTTCGGGAGACTTCGGCTGCGGCGCGGCGAGGTCCCTGTCGTAGGCCTGCCGGCGCTGCGGGTTCGACAGCGCCTGGAAGGCCTCGCTGATCTTCTGAAACTCGTCTTGCGCGCGGGCCTTCTCGGCCGCGTCCAGGAAGCGGTCCGGGTGCCGGTCGCGGGCCCGCTGCAGGTAGGCGGCGCGGATCTCCTCGCTGCTGGCCGTCGGGCTGACCCCGAGCACGTCGTAGTGGGTCGTCATCGCTGGCTAGCGCGCCTCTTTCTGGCCGGGCTGCTGGCGCACGAACTTCTGGGCGTGCTTGCGGATCGCCTCGGGCACGTTGCGGTCGACGGCCAGGCTCTTGAGGTCGCGGGGGTTCAGCCGGGAGACGTGCGTCATCGCGATGCCGAGCGGCGTCCGCGGGTTCTTCACCAGGCTCGAGACCACGCTGTACTTCTTGGTCCACTCCCTGTTCGTGCCGATCGCCCGCAGGATCACGTCGGAGATGTTCTTCATGCCGGCGAACGCCTCGATCTCGGCCTCGGTGAGCCGCGGGCTGCCGAGCACGGCGGCGGAGACCAGCCGGTTCGGGTCGCGCACCAGGATCGTGCGCGCGTCGCGGTTTCCCTTGAGCGCCTTGATGATCTTCTGCGCCGTGTTCATCCGGTAGATCTCCTGGACAACGCTCACCTTCTCGGCGTCGAGCTGCTCGTCGGGGCCCAGGTAGTGCCCGATCGCCTCCTGCTCCGACATCTGGGGCGCCTCGAGCGCGACCTCCTCGCCCGGCTCCGGCGTCTCTGGATGCGCCTCTGCGGCCGGCGGAGGAGGAGGCGCTGGCGGCGGCGGCTCGGGCTCGGCGCCGATCCTGAAGGTCTCGCGCAGCTCGCGCAGGCGCCGCTGCTGGTCGCGGTTGAGGTTGGGGTTCGACTCGAGGGCGACCAGCAGCGAAGTGCGCCGCAGCAGGCGCACCTGGTTGATCACCACGATCTCGGCCAGCTCGGCAGGGTAGCGCGGGGCGCAGGCCTCGATCGCTTCGTCCGTCGTGCTGGTGTTCTGCAGCGCCGCCTCGACGACGTCCTTCTCGGTCCGCCTCGAGATGATCCAGTCGAGCAGGTGCGGCGGCGTCGCGCGGTCCTTCGCGATCGGCAGCAGCTCCTCGGCCGGCACGCCGTGCATCGACTTGTCCGCGGTGGCGGCGATCTCGGGCTCGGGATCGCTCAGCAGGTGCTGCAGCAGGTCGAGCAGGTCCACCGGGCCGAGCGGCAGCGCGCCCTGCGCTGCCATCAAGCGCAGCTCCCTGGGCACGCCGCCGCGGCGGAACTGCTCTACGAGGGGATTCGAGGCTCGCGAATCCGCCATGAGCCCGCCTAGCTGCTGTGCGAGGCTCTCACGCTCGAGGCCTCCTCCAGGAGGGAGGGCAGGCTCTGCTTCGTGATCACGATGTTGCGACGCACCTCGCCGCTCTTGCCGAGCACGACGCCGGGGCGGTCACCCACGGTGACCCGCAGCCCACCGGCGTTCCCGACCGAGAGCACGATCTCGCCGGTGGCCTCGACGGTCTCGGACTGTCCCTCCGCGAGCACGCGGTTCAGCACCACCTGGCCGTCCACACGCGCCTCGACCCAGCAGGAGGCCTGCGCCTCGAGCGTGAGCGTCAGGCCGCGCTGCTCGCTCACGAAGGCGGCGGCGGGCGCCGGCGTCGCCGGACGCTCGATCACGGGGATCGTCGCAGGCGGCGGCACGGCCAGCGGCGGCGTGCGTGTCTCCTGCGAGGGGCGCGCCTTCAGCAGCGCCATGACGGCCAGCGCCGCGAACACTCCCACCAGGAAGACGCTGCCCGGATGGGAACCACCCCGGATCCGCGCCGGGGGCGAGCCCTCCTCGCCGGTCTCGCCGTGCGCGAAGACGAACTCGGCGACGAGGCGCTCGGCGTCGAGGCCGAGATGTCGCGCGTACTGCCGCACGAACGAGCGTCGGAACACGCCGCCCGGCAGCACGTCGACGCGGTCTCTCTCGAGCGCTTCCAGGAAGCGTACGCTGATCTTGGTGGCGTCGGCGATCTCGCGCAGACTGACGCCGCGCAACTCGCGCTCTCTCCGGAGACCCTCTCCGAACGAAGCCAACTCGCGCCCCTGTCGGTGCCTGAGAAGAAGACGCCCCGGACGGACCGTGCGGCCCGTCCTACCCTGACTCGACTGCGCGAGATTCTAGGTCCCACCCCAGGGCGTGTCAATGCTATCTGGTTCTAGTTCAGTGCTTTCGTGCGTTCCGTCACCACGCGCAGGGCCGCCGCCTGCAGCAGGGGGAGCAGGCCTGGAGAATCCCCGATGCGCAGGAGGTCGCGCCGGTCGAGCCCGGTCAGTTGCGCGAGCGCCACTCCCAGCGGTGTGCGAGGCTGGGCCACGAGCGCCAGGCGCACGGCGTAGCTCTCGCCCCAGCGCGTGGACGCCGCCACCCGCTCCATCAGCCGCGCCGGAGCGTCCTTGCGGGCGATCGCCTGCGTCAGCTCCGACTCCGACAGCCGCGGGCATTCGAGGCCGGCGTCGATCACCCGCGGGTCGGCGTCGCGCAACAGGGCCCGCAGCAGGATCGGGGTCGCCAGCCGGGCCAGGGTGAGGCGGTCCCCCAGGCGCAGCTCCGCGAGCCCGTCCTGCAGCAGCGAATCAGCCCGCGAGCGCACCGCCGGCGGCAAGGCCAGGTTGCGGGCCACCTCCGCCTGATCGCGCCAGTAGAGGTCGGGCAGCAGCCGCAGGCTCAGGCGGGGCGGCGTCCGGGGGTTGGCCGCGACGGCTCCAAGCACGCGGCGTTCCTCGCAGAAGGGCGGCCGCGTGGCGACCAGCTCGAGCAGCGCCACCGGAACGGGCCGCCGCAGGAGCGCCAGGAGCGTCGCCGCGTCAGGCTCGCGCTCCCTCAGCAGCGTCTGCAGCTCTCCGGCGCCGCGTGCCGCCAGCACCGCCCGGAACAGCTCGTCGACGTCCGCGGCCGCGCGCTTCAGAGCCCGAAGTAGCTGCGGATGCGCTCGAGCAGGTCCTGCTTGAGCTGCCCGCGCGAGCTGCCCTCGTAGCGGGCTGTCAGGTCGCCCTCTGCCTGGCTGAGGGCCTCCTGGCGCTCCGACAGGATCGTCGAGATGTCCACCGCGATCGCGGGGTTCTTCACGAGCACCTCGTGGAAGCCGGTCTTGTCGATGGTGAAGACGTCGACGTCGGTCGCGGCGGCCACGCTGGCCGAGCGCGGCTCCCCGGTCAGCAGTGCCATCTCGCCGAAGAACTGGCCCTCCATCAGGCGCGCCAGGGTGCGCTGGCTGCGGCCGAACCGCTTGCTCACCTCGACCTCGCCGTGGTCGATCACGAAGAAGCTGTCGCCGGGCTCGCCCTCCGCGATCAGCCGCTCGCCGCCGGCGTAGTGGAGGCGGCGGAAGCGCGAGGCCGCGAGCCGAAGCTCCTCCTCCGAGAGCGGAGCGAACAGGTCGATCGCGCGCAGCGCGCGCTCGAGGCGCGAGCTGGGGGCCTCGGCCTTGTCCTCATCGACGTTGCGCAGGTGGACCGTGCGGATCGGGAACGGGATCTCGATGCCGTGGCGGCGGAAGTGGTACCAGATCATCCGGTTGATCTCGCCCTCGATGCGCCGGTAGTCCTCGTAAGCGCGCACGAAATAGCGGATCTCGTACTCGATCGAGAAGTCCTTGAAGGCGAGGATGCGCAGGCGCGGCGCGGGATCGGTCACGACCTCGGGGATGCCCTCGAGCAGGTGGCCCAGCACCGCGAGCACCTTCGAGGGGGGCGTCTGGTAGTTGACGCCGATCAGCAGCACGCGCGAGTGAGGCTGCGCGGGCTGGCTGAAGTTCAGGATCGCGCTGCGGGAAACCTCGCCGTTGGGGATCGTCAGCATGTCCCCGCTCCAGGTTCGCAGCCGGGTCGCGCGCCAGCTGATCTCCTCGACCTGGCCCTCGTGAGCGCCGAGCTGCACCCAGTCGCCCGCGCGGAAGGGGGCGGCGGTGTGCAACGAGATGCCGGCGAACAGGTTGCCGAGCGTGTCCTGCAGCGCGAGGCCGACGACGGCGCCGACCACCGCCGAGGTCGCCAGCACGGGGGTCAGCTCGACGCCGAACCAGTAGCGGGCCACGATGCCGGCGCCCAGCCCGTAGAGCAGCACCGCCACCAGGCTGCCGAGCAGCGAGGGCGGGGGCTCGCCCTGCGAGCGGCGGAACAGCAGCTCGAAGACGATCGCACAGGCGCGCACGCCGAGCACCAGGATCGGAACCAGGCTGACCAGCGCGAGCGGGCCGCTCTCGGGCACCAGCGGCTCGCCCGCCAGCGACAGGCCGCTGAGGGCGAGGGCCAGCAGCGCCATCGGCACGACCAGCGGGCGCAGCAAGGGCTGCAGACGGGCGGCGCGGGCGAGCGCCAGCAGCACGACGAAGGCGCTCGGGAGCACGAGCCAGGGCCCGCTGCTCATCGTTCCTCCGGGCCCGGCGGCAGCGCGACGAGATGCTGGCGGGCCTCGTGCAGCGCCAGCAGCAGGTTCACCAGGCCGAGGCCCGAGACCGCCCCGCGCGTGAAGCTGCTCAGCAGGGCCGCACGCAGCAGCGGGTGCGCGTGCAGCAGGTAGTTCCCGTCCCAGAGTGCCGTCCACGGCGCGGCCGTCAGGATCAGGCCCACCATCGTCGAGCTCAGCACCGACAGGAACGCGCTCACGGCGGGGACGGCCGGTCGTGCCGCATCTCGCGCCGGGGGGCTAGCCGAGCGCGGCCTTCAGCTCCCGCAGCTTGTGCGCGACGTCGCGGAAGTTGGCGTCCTGGCCGTACAGGTCCTCGAAGATGGCGAGGGCGCGATCGGCCTCGCCCGCCGCCTCGTAGGCGCCGGCGAGGTCGTAGCGCAGGCCCTGGTACTCCTCGTCGATGCGGCCGGGCGCCTTCAGGCCCTTCTCGAACCACTTCACCGCCAGCTTCGGCATGCCCTTGTCCATGAAGCAGATGCCCAGCATCGAGCTGCACTCGAGCAGGCGGTTCTCGTCCTTGGCAGCGAGCTGGAACTCGGCGATCGCCTCGTCGACGAGGCCCATCTCCTTGTAGGCGATGCCCAGGTTGTAGCGGGTGTCGTAGTCCTCCTTGCCGAGTTGCTTGTCGACCCCTTTCTTGAACTCCTGGAACATCTCGGCGAGGCCCGCGTCGCCGAAAGAGCTCTCCGCGGATTCGGGCTCGGGCGCCGTGACCGCGGTCTGCGCGCCGAACAGCTCGCCGAGCTCGGCGCCGAGGTCGATGCCGCCATCGGGCACGGGCGGCGCCTCGGCGATCGAGACGGACGCGGCCTGTTCCGGAATATCGATGCCCGCGAGGGCGTCCTCGATCGAAGCCCCGTCGAAGGACGGCGACTCGGGCCCTGCGCCGACGAGGTCGTCGAGCGACGGATCCGGCATGGCCGGCTCCGGCGCGACCGGCTCGAACGAGGGCGCCTCGGCCTCGAGGTCCACGCCGTGCTCCGCCAGCTTGGCCAGGATCGCCGGGTGCGACGGGTACTTCGCGGCGATCTCGCTCAGCGCGTCCTTGGCGTCGTCGACGAACCCGAGGGACATGTACGACTCGAACTCGTCGAGGACTTTCTGAAGGTCCGCCGGCAGGCCCGAAGCGGGCTTTGCCGCCGCCGCGCGCGGAGCCGACTGCAGCGGCGCGGCGAGCGGCGGTGGAGGCTCCGCCTCGACCGCCGGCGGCGGCTCCTCCATGCCGAGGTCGAGACCGAGGTCGTCGCTCGCGGCGGCGCTCGCAGGCCCCGCGGCGCCCATCTCGAGGCTCATCTCGCCCGCGGCGAGGTCGAGACTGCTGGTGTCGAGCGACAGGTCGGCCTCGGGAGCCGGCGCCTCCTCGGTCAGCGGCTCCGCGCCCTCCAGCCCCAGGTCGGCCTCGGGCTCGAGCGACTCGGCCTCGAGGCCGCCCTCCTCCACCTCGAGCGGGATGTCGACGTCCTCGCTGAGCGAGAGCTCTTCCTCCGCCAGCGGGGCAGCCTCGGGCTCAGGCTCCGGAGAGAGCGTGACCTCTTCGGCCGGGGCCGCTCGCCCTTCGATCTCGGGCGTGACCAGCTCCGGCGCCAGCGCCCGCGCCTCTTCGAGGGCCGCCTCGGCCGCCTCGGCGTTGCCGTTCAGCCGGTGGATCTGGACGAGAGCCACGGCCTGCGCGCCGGCCTTGGCCTGCTCCTCCTTCTCCTTGTAGACGTCGAGCAGCTCCTGCCGCGTCTCGAGGTGGTCCGGGAAGCGGGCGACGATCGCCTCGAACTGGTCCGCCGCCTTGTCGATCAGGCCGTACTTGCGGAACACCTTGCCCTCGGCGAGGTGCTCTTCGATGAACTCGTTGTCCTCCTCCGACAGCGGCCCGGACAGCTCGATCGCGGCGGCCGCACTGCCGCCGCCACCGCTCGCGACACGCGGGGCCGCCTCGCCGAGCGCCGCCGGCTCGCTCTCGAAGCTCACCTCCTCGGAGGCGGGCAGGTCGAGCTCGATGCCGGTGCCCGCGTCGGCCTGCGGCGCGCCGCCCAGCTTGCCGCGCACGAACTGGAGCTTGCTGGCATGCTGCTGGTTCTGCGGCTCCATCGACACCAGGATCTCGAGCACCGAGGCGGCGCCTTCCAGCTCGCCCGACTTGACGTACGCCTCGACGAGCTGCGAGTAGGTTGCGATCACCTGGCGCTCGCTCTTCAACTGGCGGTAGAGCTCGACCAGCTTGACCAGCGTGCGCACGTGCGTCGGGCTCTTCTGGACGATCGCCTGCAGCAGCGGCGCCGCGCGCTCGCCCTGGTTGCGCTCGACGAGCTGGTCGACCACGGGCTGGAACTCGTCGAAGGCGCGATCGAACTGGCCGCGCGCCAGGCACAGCCGCCCCATCTGCACCCGCGTCTCCGGGTTGTCCGGCTGCAGCTCGACGAGCCGCGCGAACACCTTCTCGGCGTCGCCCACCCGGTTGCTCGCGAGGTACGCCTCGCCGAGCTGGACCAGCGACGGCACGTCGGTGTTGCCGCGCAGCACGTCCGGCAGGTAGTGCGCCGCCTTGTCGAAGTTCTTCTGCAGCACGTAGGCGCGCGCCAGCTCTCCGCGCAGCCGCGTCGAGCTGGCGTCGATCTTCAGGCCCTTCTCGAGCACCTGCAGCGCCTCGGCCGGGTGCCCCTTGCGCGAGAGCTCCTCCGCGATCGCGACGTGCTCCTCGATCGCCTTGCCGGTGTTGCCCTCCCGCGTGTAGAGGTCGGCGAGCTTGCTGCGGATCTTCAGGTCGGAGGGATCGATCTCCGCCATCTTGCGCAGCACGTCGCCCGCATCGCGCGTCTTGCCGCGTTTGACGTACTCGTCGACGACGATCTGGTACTGGCTCTTGGCCTCCATTGCGAGGCCCTGCTTCGAATAGAGATCAGCCAGGTTGAGGTACGGATCGAGCGCCGAGGCGTCGAGCTTGTTGATCTTCTTCCAGATCGCGATGGCCTTCAGCAGGAAGCCGTCCCTCGCGTAGAAGTCCGCGACCTTGGCGTACTCCGAGGACGCCTCCTGGTAGCGGTTCATCTTGGCGTAGAGGTCGCCGATCTTGTTGATGGTGTTCCAGTCCTTGGGGTTCTCGTCGAGGATCTGGCGGTAGAGGAGGATCGCCCTGTCGAGGCGACCCGCCTTCTCTTCCTTGTCGGCGTCCTGCTTTACCTTGACCGGGTTGATCTTGGCCACGCCTATCCTTCGGCTCCCTCGAACGCGCTGACGATACTCTCCCGATGGCGCCGCGCAGGCGCACCGGACCCCGCCGTCCGACCCGTCCGCCGGCTGTCCAGCGCCCCTAGAATAACCATGCCTGCGTTCCATGGAAAGAACGCCGGTGCACGGCGCTCGGGCCGAGGCGCCGCAGCGCCTGCCGGTGCTCCTCGCTGCCGTAGCCCTTGTTGCCCGACAGGCCGTAGCCCGGGAAGCTCTGGTCGAGGCGTTCCATCTCCGCGTCGCGCGCCACCTTGGCCACGATCGAGGCGGCGGCGATCGAGACGGATTGGGCGTCGCCCTTGACGATCGCGCGCTGCGGGAGGTCGAGCGCGGGCACGGGCAGGTGGCCGTCCACCAGCACCAGGTCGGGCTTGTGCGTCAGCGCCTCCAGGGCGCGCCGCATCGCGAGCTGCGTCGCCCTCAGGATGTTGAGGCGGTCGATCTCCTCGGGCTGGCAGACGCCGATCGCCACCGCCAGCGCGTCGCGGCGCACGCGAAGGGCCAGGGCTTCGCGCTGGCGCGCGGTCAGCTTCTTGCTGTCGTCGAGGCCGCTCGTGTCGATGGCGTCGCCGAGGATCACGGCCCCGGCGAAGACCGGGCCGCACAGGGCGCCGCGGCCGACCTCGTCGAGGCCGGCCACGGCGAGGTAGCCCTGCGCGCGCGCCTCTTCCTCGAAGCGGCAGCTGCAACCGCTCGTGCGGCGGGCGCTCCGGCGCCTTGCCGGAGCTCGCCCCTTCCCGGCTGCGGGCCTAGGCGTTGACGCGCTTCTCCTTCATGCGAGCGGCCTTGCCCTTGCGCTCGCGCACGTAGTAGAGCTTCGCGCGGCGCACGTTCGCCTGCTTGACCACCTCGATCTTCTCGATGGTCTTCGCGTTCAGCGGGAAGATGCGCTCGACGCCCTCGCCGAACGACACCTTGCGCACGGTCATGGTGGCGCGGGCGCCGGCGCCGCGCAGGCCGATCACGAGGCCCTCGAAGATCTGCACGCGCTCGCGCTCGGTCTCCTTGGCCTTCTTGCCCTTCTCCTCCTTGACCGTCGTTTCCTTCACGCGCACGTGCACCCGCACCGTGTCGCCGGGCTGCAGCCGCGGCAGCCCCTTCCGCTCGTCGGCGGCCTCGATCTGGTCAATCGCATTCATCGTCGTGCTTCCTTGCTCCTATCTCGGCGTCAGGCCACGCTGGCCTTCGCCTTCTCCTCGTCCTCGATCTCTCGCAGCAGCTCGCGATCCTCGGCCGAAAGCCGGGCCGCGCGCAGCAGGTCGGGTCGTCGCGCGCGCGTGGCGCGCAGCGCCTCGCGCCGGCGCCAGCGGGCGATCCTGCCGTGGTCGCCCGAGAGCAGCGTCTCGGGCACGCCGCGGCCGCGCCAGGAAGCCGGCCGCGTGTAGTGGGGCCAGTCGAGCAGGCCGTCGGAGAACGAGTCGCTCTGCGCCGAGCCCTCGTCGCCCAGCGCTCCCGGCAACAGTCGCACGGTCGCCTCGGCCACGGCCAGCGCCGCCGCCTCGCCGCCCGTCAGCACGAAGTCGCCCAGGCTCAGCTCTTCGGTGCAGAGGCTCTCGCGCACGCGCTCGTCGACGCCCTCGTAGCGGCCGCACAGCAGCACCAGGCGCTCGAGGCCGGCGTAGCGCGCCGCGCTGCGCTGGTCGAAGCGCTGCCCGCGCGGCGACAGCAGCACCACGGCGTCGCGCGCTCCCGGCCCCTGCGGCAGGATCCGCTCGAGCGCCCGGAAGAACGGCTCGGCCTTCATCACCATGCCCGGGCCGCCGCCGAACGGCGCGTCGTCCACGCTGCGGTGCCTGTCGTCGCTGAACTCGCGCAGATCGTGGACGCCGAGCCGCACCAGCCCCGCGTCGCGCGCCCGGCCCACGATGCCGCCGCCGAGCGGCGCCTCGATCATGGCCGGGAAGATGGTGACGACGTCGAGCGCCAGCATCGTGCTAACGCTCCTTGGCCCAGACCGGCGGGGCCAGCACCACGACGCCGCGCGCGCGGTCGAGGCGCTTGAAGAACTCCGCGGCCAGCGGCACCAGGCGCTCCTGCTGCCCCTCCTGCTCGAGCACCAGGTCGGGCACGGCGCCGGTGTCGAGCAGGGCGCGGACGCGTCCGAGCGGCTGGCCCGCCTCGTCCTCGGCCGGCAGGCCGATCAGCTCATGGTGGTAATAGGAGCCCTCGGGCAGCTCCGGCAGCTCGTCCTGCGGGATGACCAGCTCCTGGCCGCGCAGCCGCTCGCCGTCGTCGATCGAATCGACGCCCTCGAGCTTCAGCACGAACCGGCCCTTGTGCGGCCACGCCGAGACGACCTTGACGCGGCGGCCCGGCTCGCCCGGCCGCGCCAGCAGCACGCTGCGCAGCGACGGGAAGCGGCCCGGCCGGTCCGAGAGCGGCTCCACCAGCAGCTCGCCGTGGCGGCCCTGGGGCTTCACCACGCGGCCGATCGTCACGAAGGCGCTCGTCACGCGAGCACCTCCAGCTCGACGCGCAGGTTGCGCTGGCGTCCGACGCAGTCGAGCAGCGTGCGCAGCGCGTCCGCAGTGCGGCCGTTGCGGCCGATCACCCGGCCGCGGTCGGCTCGCGCCACGCCCAGGCGCACGCGCACGACGCCCTCCGTCGTCTGCTCCTCGACGACGACGCGCGCGGGCTCGTCCACCAGCTCGCGCACGACGGTCTCGACCAGGTGCCTCACCGCGGGCGTCCGCTCGGGCCGCTCAGGCCGCCGGGGCCGGCGCGGCCTCGAGCAGGCTGCGCACGGTGTCCGAGGCGCGGGCGCCCTTGCCGAGCCAGTAGCTGGCGCGCTCCTGGTCGATCTTGAAGACCGCCGGGGCGCGGCGCGGGTCGTAGTGGCCGAGCACCTCGACGAAGCGCCCGTCGCGCCAGGCGCGCGAGTCGGTGACGACGACCCGGTAGTAGGGCCGCTTGGTGGATCCGGTGCGTCGCAGACGGATTGCCAGCATCTTTCCTCTCTTCTCTTCGAAACGCTAGTGCGGCCGCCCCATGGGTGCCATGCGGGCGGCGAGCTTCTTCATCATCCCGGCCCCGGAGCCGAAGCTCTTCAGGGCCTTCCTGGCCTGCACGAACTGCTTCAGCAGGCGGTTCACGTCCTCGACCTGGGTGCCGGAGCCCTTCGCGATGCGCTTGCGGCGGCTGCCGTTCAGCAGTTGCGGGCTGCGCCGCTCCTGCGGGGTCATCGAGTCGATGATCGCCAGCGTGCGCTTCATCTCGCGCTCGCCCGCCTCGGCGTCGACGCCTTTCAGGGCGCCGCCCATGCCGGGCAGCATCGAGAGCAGGCTGTCGAGCGGCCCCAGCTTGCGCAGCTGCTTGATCTGGTCGCGGAAGTCCTCGAGCGTCAGCTCGCTGCGCCGCAGCCGCTCGGCCATGCCGAGGGCCTGCTCGCGATCGACCGCCACCTCGACGCGCTCGATCAGCGACAGCACGTCGCCCAGGCCCAGGATTCGCGAGACGAGCCGGGCGGGCTCGAAGGGCTCGAGCGCGTCGGCTTTCTCGCCGATGCCGGCGAACTTGACGGGCCGGCCCGTCACCGCCGCCGCCGACAGCGCGGCGCCGCCGCGGGCGTCGCCGTCGAGCTTGCTCAGCACGATGCCGGTGATGCCGACGCGGCGCTCGAACTCCTGCGCGCTGCGCACGGCGTCCTGTCCGGTCATGGCGTCCGCCACGTAGAGCACCTCGGACGGCTCGCACTGCGCTTTCAGCTGCGCCAGCTCGAGCATCAGCTCGTCGTCGACGTGCAGGCGGCCCGCGGTGTCCACGATCAGCACGTCGTGCCCGACGCTGCGCGCCTCGCGCAGGGCGCTGTCGAGGATCTCGGCCGGCGCCTGCAGGCTCTCGGGATGGTGGACCGAGAGGCCGTTCTGGCGGCCGATCTGCAGCAGTTGCTCGCGCGCGGCCGGCCGGTAGACGTCGGTCGAGACCAGCAGCGGGTGGTGGCCGTCCTTGGCCAGCCGCTTGCCGAGCTTGGCCGAGGTGGTGGTCTTGCCGGAGCCCTGCAGGCCCGCCAGCAGCACGACGCTCGGCGGCTTCGAGGACAGTTGCAGGCGCGCGGGCTGGTCGCCGCCGAGCGCCGCAACCATCTCGTCGCGCACCACCCGCAGCACCGCTTGGTCGGGCGTCAGACTCTTCAGGATCTCGCTGCCGCTCGCGCGCTCCTTGACGCGCTCGACGAGCGCGGAGGCGACCTTGAAGTTGACGTCGGCTTCGAGGAGCGCCAGGCGGATCTCGCGGAGCGCTGCCTGGACCTGCTCGGGCGAGAGGGTGCCCTGGCCGCGGAGCGAGCGGAAGACACCCTGGAGCCTGTCGCTGAGCGCCTCGAACACGTCTCTTCCGTCCTTGGAAACGGGCTGGCCAGGCCAAGGCGCACGAGGACGCCCCGGCCGAGCGAGGCCGAAAGTAACGGGTGATTCTAAGCTGGCCGGGAGCGGGCTGTCAAAGGTAACAGCCGGAAACGGCGAGGTTTAGCTACTCCGCGAGGACCGCCCTCGGGTCGATCCGGGTCGCCCGGACGGCGGGCATCGCGCAAGCCGCCAGCGCCACCAGCGCCAGCAGGGTGGCGGCGGACGCCAGCACCAGCGGGTCCCCCGCCCGGACGCCATAGAGCTGGCTCTCGAGGCTCCGCCGCAGCACGGCGGCTCCGGCGGCGCCCGCCAGCAGGCCCGAGCCCACGAGCAGCAGCCCCTCGCGCAGCACCAGCCGGAAGATCGCGCGCGCGCTGCTGCCCAGGGCGATCCGGATGCCGATCTCCCGGCTGCGCTGGGTCACGAGGTAGGCCAGCACGCCGTAGATGCCGACGGCCGAGAGCAGCAGCGCCAGCAGGCCGAAGCCGAGCGACAACAGCGCCGGCGAGCGCCGGTTGAGCAGGGCCGTCTCCGTCCGCTGCTCCATCGTGCGCAGGTCGAACAGGGGCAGCTCGGGGTCGAGCGAGGCGATCGCCCCGCGCAGCGCGCCGGCCACGGCCTCGGGCCCGGCGCGCGTCCTGAGCGCGAAGCTCAGCAGGGTGGACGTGTCCTGGGCGATCGGGAAGTAATACGCGCCGACCCCCTTCTCGCCCTCGGCCAGGTCGTGCAGCTTCACGTCGCGGATGACGCCGACGACGGTGTAGAAGACCGTCTTGTCGGTGATCGCCAGCAGGTCGTTGAGATCGGTCGGGCTGTAGAGGCGGCGGCCGATCGGGTCCTGGTCGGGCCAGAAGCGCCGCGCCAGCCTCTCGTCGACGATCGCCACGCGCGGCGCATCCGTCCCGTCGGCGTCCGTGAAGGTCCGGCCCTTCACGAGCCGGACGCCCATCGCCTCGAAGTAGCCGGGAGACGCGTCCACCATGTTCGGCGAGATCACCGACTCGCCCGGCTTCATCTGGTAGCCCTCGGCCAGGATCACGCTGTCGTTCGAGCGACCGCCGAACGGGATCGTGTCGGTGACGCCCGCGGCGACCACGCCCGGCAGCCCGCGCACCCGGCGCAGGGCCTCGTCCGTGAAGCCGCGGCGGGCGGCGTCGTCCGCATAGCGCGAGCGCGGGAGCACCAATGAGGCCGTCAGCACCCGCTCCGCGACGAAGCCCGGGTCGACCTCCAGGACTCTGCGGAAGCTCGCGAGCAGGAGGCCCGCGCCGATCAGCAGCAGGAACGTGAACGCGACCTGCGTCACGATCAGCCCGCGGCGCAGCGCGCGCGCGCCGCGACCTCCCGTGCTCGCGCGTCCCTCCTCGTGCAGCACGGACGCGAGGTTGGCCGGCAGCACGCCGAGCGCCGGCAGGACGCCCATGCCCGCGCCGATCAGGAGTGACAGCGCGAGGGCATAGGCGGACGCCAGGCCGTCGAGCCGGATCTCGGAGCCGTAGGGAAGGCCCTGCAGGTCGAAACCGCCTGCGCCGCGCAACGCGACCGCGGCGACCGCGAGCCCGAGCAGGGCCGCGGCCAGGGCCACGAGCACGTTCTCGACCACGAGCTGGCGCGCGAGCTGCCAGGGGCCGGCGCCGAGTGCGAGACGCGTCACCAGCTCCTTCAGGCGCGAGCGGGCCCGGATCAGCACCAGGTTCGCCACGTTCACGCAGCCGATCAGCAGCACGAACAAGGCTCCGCCCCAGAGCAGGTAGAGGGTGGGCCGGATGCCGCGCACGAGGTGGGCATCGAGCCGCCTCACCAGTGTTCGGAAGCCCGCGTTCGACAGGACCTCCTTGTACTGCGGGAAGCGCTCGAGGTTGGCCGCGTTCAGCGCGTCGACCTGCGCCTGCGCCTGCTCGAGGCTCGCTCCCGGGCGCAGGCGGCCCACGTTCCAGTAGTTGTTGCTGTGGCGCCGGTCGTCGGCCTTGTCCTCCGGCTTGAAGGCCAGCGGCCGCCACAGCGTGACGTCGGGGGCCAGCGGCTCGACCGACCTCGGCATCACGCCGACGACCGTGTAGGGCTGGCCGTCGAGCCGCAGGTCCCGGCCGACGACACCCGGATCGCCGCCCAGCTGGCTGCGCCACAGGCTGTCGGTGAGGATGACCTTCCTCTCCTGGCCGGGCTCCCCCTCCTGCTCGCTGAACACGCGGCCCAGGGCGGGCGTGACGCGCATGACCCTGAAATAGGACGGCGTCGCGTTCATCACACGCACCCGCGTCGGCGTTCCGTCCTGGCCCAGGCTGACGTTCGAGGTGTTGAACATCGCCTGCTCCTCGAACACGCTCGTTTCGCGCAGCCTGTCGTAGTAGTCGGGCACACCCGAGTTCGAGCTGTCCTCGGCGCCCGCCTTCGGGTAGACGTTGCTCATCAGCAGGATGCGCTCGGGCTCCGGCACCGGCAGCGGCCGCAGCAGCACCTGATGGACGACGGAGAAGAGCGCGGTGTTGGCGCCGATGCACAGCGCGAGGGTGAGCGCCACCGTGAGGCTGAAGCCCTTGTCCCGCCTGAGCAGCCTCAGCCCGACTCTCAGGTCGCGTCCAAACCACCCCACGTGCCCTCCTCGCGACGGAGATCCACCTGCGGGGAGAACGGCCGGCCGAGGCGAAAGGTTCCAGAAGCAGGCTGCGCCCGTTCGGGCCCATGGGTCATGGGGAGCGTGCGAGCCGGCGGGCGCGTCACTCGCAGCGCAGTGCCGTCAGGGGGCTCACGCGCGTGGCGCGCCGCGCCGGAAGCCAGGCGGCCAGCAGACCGGCAGCGACCAGCAGCAGCGGCAGCGAGCTGAAGATCGCCCAGTCGAACGGCGCGACGTCCACGAACAGCGCCGACATCAGCCGCCCCGTTCCGAGGCCCAGCAGCAGGCCGAGGGCGACGCCCTTGAGCGTGAGCGACAGGCTCTCGCCGAGGACCATGCGGGCGACCGCCGCCGGAAGCGCGCCGATCGCCATCCGGATCCCGATCTCCCGCGTGCGCCCGGCCACGGCCTGCGAGAGCACGCCGTGCACGCCCAGCATCGCGACCAGCGTGGCGAAGGCCCCGAAGACCGCGAACAGCACGGAGGACAGCCGCAGCATCCAGTACTCGGCCGATTGCTGGATGTGAGCCCGGTAGGCGCGCACGCCGAACACGGGCAGGCCCGGAGCCTCGGCGCGGATCTCGCGCCTCACCGTGTCCACCAGCGACGCGAGCGGCCGCTGCGGGCGCACGTGCAGGTAGGCGTTGCCCAGGGCCCCCTGGGCGAAGGGTACGAAGACCGCCCCGGGCGCGGTCTTCTCGAACAGGTCGCTCCGCGTGGACGCGACCACGCCAACCACCTCGCGGCTCACCGTAGCGGCCGAGGCGTCCCCCTCCCTCCACTCGACGTGCTGTCCGAGCGCGTCGCCGTCGGGCCACAGCTTGCGGGCGAGCGCCTCGTCGACGATCGCCACCGGCGGGGCCCCCTTTTCGAAGGACTCCAGGGCGGTGAAGGTGCGCCCGCGCAGGATGGCCAGCCCCATCGTCGCGAAGTAGGGCCCGCTGACCGCGTTCCACGGCGCCCGGAACGCTCGTCCCTGCTCCGGCGTCTGCGGCCGGGCGTCGGGCGGCACGTGGACACCGGCCCGCTTCACCCCCCGGCTCATGCTCACGAAACCGAGCGGCACCAGCGCGCCCACCGCGGCCGACTGCACGCCGGGCTGGGACTGGAGCCGCCGCTCGAGGCGGGAGTAGAGCAGGATGCTCTGCTCGCTGCCGAGGCCGGCCAGCGAGCTGTCGACCTCCGCCAGCACCGTGTCGTCCGCGCGGAAGCCGAAGTCGACCGCCGTGGCCGTCCGCGCCATGCGGACGAAGAGCCCGGCGGCAACCAGCAGCGCCAGCGACAGGGCCACCTGCGACACGAGGAGCAGGTGGCGCGCCGGCCGGCCCCGCGGCCGTCCTGCGAGGGCCTCGCCGGCCTGGAGCTTGAGGTCGCGCAGCACCTCGCCGCGCGTGAGCCGCAGGGCGGGCCCCAGCGCGAAGGCCGCGGTGGCCACGAGCGACAGCAGCAGCGTGGCGGCCAGGAGCGCCGGGGAGACGGCTCCCTCGAGCGCGATCGTGATCGGCAGCAGCGACGCGATCGACGTCACGAGCGCATCCACGGCGAACAGGCCGAGCGCCATGCCGAGCGCGCCCCCGGCGAGGGACAGCAGGAGCCCCTCGGTGAGCAGTTGCCGGACGATCCGCAGCCGGCCGCCGCCGATCGCCAGGCGGATCGCGAATTCCTTGCGCCGCGCCACCCCGCGCGCCGTCAGCAGCGACGCCAGGTTCAGGCACACGGTGAGCAGCACGGCGCCGGTGAGGATCAGCATGCCGGTGCCGAGCAGCCCGAGGCTGCCCTCGTCGCGTGGCGAGGTGCTGGTGCCGAACCGGGGTAGCGGGCCCAGCGTGAGGCGCGCGTCCTGGTACTCCGCCGGGTAGGCGCCCGCGAGGCCGGCCGCGATCGGTGCGAGCGACGCCGCAGCGCCACGGGCGTCCGCCCCGTTCCGGAGGCGCGCCACCAGGAACAGGTGGAACGCGTCCGCGCGCGCCAGCGTCCTCGGCTGCGAGCCCTGGAAGTCCTTGGAGAGCGAGTCGAAGACGCCCAACGGGAAGAAGAGCTCGGGACCGAAGGCCGTCATCGTGCCCGTGAACCCCTTGGGCGCGATGCCGACCACCGTGAACGAGCGCTCGTTGATCCGCACCGACGCGCCGAGCAGCCCCGGATCGAACCCGGTGCGCTTCCAGTAGTTCCATCCCGCGACGAGCACCGGCACGTCCCCTCCGGGCGCGCACTCCTCCTCGGTGAAGCCGCGCCCCGTGGCGAGCGGCACGCCGAGCAGGTCGAAGTAGTTGCGGCTCACGAGGACGGCGAACGCTCGGCGCGACTGCGCGCCCTGGCCGATGCCGACGATCGTGGGACTGTGCGCGAGGACGCCTTGAAGCGGGCCTCCGCTCGCCGCGACGAGCTCGTAGGCTGGGTGGGAGAACGCCTGGTAGGAGTCGGGCTGGCGCGTTCGGCTCGAGTAGAGCTGAACCAGCCGGTCCGGCTCGGCGTACGGCGGGCCCATCAGCGTCAGCGCATAGACGACCGCGAACATCGCCGCGTTGAGCCCGATGCCGAGCGCCAGCACGGCCACCGCCGACGCCGTGAACCCCGGCGTCTTGCGAAGCAGGCGGAGCGCGATCCGCAGGTCGGCAGGCCACTCGCTCATCGGGAACCTCCGGGCTGCAGAACGAGAGCCACGGGCGTTTTGTTCGACGGAAGTCGTCCCGCGGCCCGGGTCTCTACACGCCGCGCAGGAGGTGGCCCAGCTTTTCCTTCTTGGTGCGCAGGTAGCGGCGGGACTCTTCCGACGGGGCGATCTCGAGGGGGACGCGGGCGACGATCTCGAGGCCGTAGCCTTCGAGGCCCACGAACTTGCGGGGGTTGTTGGTCAGCAGACGGATCGCGTGCAGGCCGAGGTCGGCCAGGATCTGGGCGCCGATGCCGTAGTCGCGCTGGTCGGCCGGGAAGCCGAGCGCGATGTTGGCCTCGACCGTGTCCTGGCCCTGGTCCTGGAGCTGGTAGGCCATGATCTTGTGCATCAGGCCGATGCCGCGGCCCTCCTGGCGCAGGTAGAGCAGGACGCCCTGGCCCTCGTCGGCGATCAGCTTCAGCGCGCGGTCGATCTGCTCGCCGCAGTCGCAGCGCGTCGAGCCGAAGATGTCGCCGGTGAGGCACTGCGAGTGCACGCGCACCAGCACCTTGTCCTCGGGCTTGATCTCCCCCATCACCAGCGCCACGTCGTGGCGGCCGTCCACCAGGCTCTCGTAGGCGTGGATCTTGAACGGGCCGTAGCGCGTCGGCAGGTTGGCTTCGGCGATCTTCCGGATCTGCCGCTCGTGGTTCATGCGGTGGCGGATCAGGTCCTTCACCGTGATCATCTTGAGGCCGTGCTCGCGGCAGAAGACGTCGAGCTGCGGCACGCGGGCCATCGTGCCGTCCTCGTGCATCACCTCGCAGATGACGCCGGCGGGATAGAGGCCGGCGAGCCGCGCCAGGTCGACCGCGGCCTCGGTCTGGCCGGCGCGCTGCAGCACGCCGCCCGGCATCGCGCGCAGGGGGAACATGTGCCCGGGCCGCGCCAGGTCCTCCGGCCTCGTGCGCGGGTCGATCGCCGCCAGCACGGTGCGCGCGCGGTCGCCCGCCGAGATGCCGGTGGTGGTGCCGACCTTCGCCTCGATCGGCACGCAGAACGCCGTGCCGAAGCGCGCGCTGTTCTCGCGGTCCTGCACCATCAGCGGGATCCGCAGCTCGTCGAGCCGCTCCGCGGTCATCGGCAGGCAGATCAGGCCGCGCCCGTGGCGGGCCATGAAGTTGACCACCTCGGGCGTGACCTTCTCGGCCGCGATCGTGAGGTCGCCCTCGTTCTCGCGGTCCTCGTCGTCGACCACCACGACCATCCGCCCGGCGCGGATGTCCTCGATGGCCTCGGGAATGCTGGCGAACGGCATCTGTCGTGTCACTTTCCGGGGGGACGTCAGGCAGGGGGCCGGAGCAGGCGCTCGACGTACTTGGCGATCACGTCGGCCTCCAGGTTCACCGGGTCCCCGGCCCGCGCCTCGCGCAGGTTGGTCACTTCGAGTGTAAACGGGATGATCGCGACCGAGAACTCCGTCTCCGTGAGGCCGGCGACGGTCAGCGAGATGCCGTCCACCGCTACCGAGCCCTTGAGCACCAGGTAGCGGCGCAGCTCCTGGGGTGTGGCGACCACCAGCTCCGCGGACTCGCCCAGCGAGCGCAGCGCGACCAGGGTCCCGACGCCGTCGACGTGGCCCTGCACGATGTGGCCGTCGAAGCGGCCGTCCGCGCGCAACGGGCGCTCGAGGTTGACGAGCCGCCCCGGCCGGAGCTTCCCCTCGAAGCGCGTCCGCAGCAGGGTCTCCTCGGTCAGGTCGCAGCCGAAGCTGCCGGGGGCGACGTCCACCGCGGTGAGACAGCAGCCGTCCACGGCGATCGAGCTGCCGGCCGGCATGTCTGCCAGCACCTTGCCGGCGCCGATGCGGACGCGCAGCACGTCGCCGCGGCGCTCGGCGGCGATCACCCGTCCGGCTTCCTCGACGATTCCCGTGAACACTCAGGCCTGCCGAAAACGAGGGTACCAGACCTCCGCCAGGGCGCCAGCGGCCGCATGGCCCAGTGGGTCGATCAGGCGCGCCAGCGGCGGGCCGGGGACGAGGCGCACGGCCTCGGCGAGGGCCTTCGGGTCGGGACCGCCGAAGGCGGGGCGGGAGCCGCGGCCGCCGAGAAGCAGCGGCGCACGGAACAGGACGAACGCATCGAAGAGGCGCTCGGCCAGAAAGGAGCCCAGCACCTCGGAGCCGCCTTCGACCATCAGGCTGAAGAGCCCCAGCCGGCGCAGCTTCGCCAGCGCCGCCGGCAGCAGCACCCGGCCCGCGCGCTCCGGGGCCGGGACGATCGCGGCGCCCGCCGCCGTCAGGCGCCGGGCGTGCGCGGCTCGGCCGCGCAGGGCCGACTCGCAAGTGACGACGAGCAACGGGGCGCGCGGCGAGATCGAGCGCACCAGCAGGCTCTCGAGGGGCAGCCGCAGGCGCGAGTCGAGCACCACCCGGAAGGCCGGCCGCCGCGTGCGCGGCGAGGGCAGCAGCAGCGGGTCGTCGGCGAGCGCGGTCCCGACGCCCACCAGCACACCGTCGCACAGCCGGCGCAGCGCGCGAGCGGCCCGCCGCTCCGCGGCGCCCGTGATCCACTTCGACTCGCCGGCGGGCGTGGCGATGCGGCCGTCCAGCGTCGCCGCGGCCTTCAGCAGCACGAACGGCCGCCGCAGGCGCGCGGCGCCCAGGAACACCGCGTTCAAGGCGCGCGCGGCGTCCGCCTCGACGCCCGTCTCCACCAGGACGCGCGCGCGGCGCAGCAGCGCGAAGCCGCGGCCCGAGACGCGCGGAAAGGGATCGGCGATCGCCGCCACCACCCGCGCGACCCCGGCGGCCGCGACGCGCGGCGCGCAGGGCGCCGTGCGGCCGCGATGGGCGCACGGCTCGAGCGTGACGTAGAGCGTCGCGCCGCGAGCGCGCGCGCCGGCCCGTTCGAGCGCGACGACCTCGGCGTGCGGGCCGCCCGCGCGCGCGTGGAACCCCTCGCCGACGACACGGCCGTGCTTCACGATCACGCAGCCGACCACGGGGTTCGGGTTGGTCTCGCCGGCGCCGCGGGCGGCGAGGCGCAGCGCGCGACGCATGAAACGGACGTCGTCCTCACGCTGCTTCGGCGCGGGGTGCTTCTGGGGCATGCGGCTTCTCAGGCCGGAGCCGGGCTGGCCTCGACGAACAGGCCCTCCGCGAAGGCCCGCGCGTCGAAGGTCAGCAGGTCCTCGGCCGACTCGCCGACGCCGACGTAGCGGATCGGCACGCCGAGGGCCTCGACCACAGCGACGGCGACGCCGCCCTTGGCGGTGCCGTCGAGCTTGGTCAGCACCAGCCCGGTGACGCCGGCGGCCTTCGCGAACTCGCGACCCTGCGCGAGGCCGTTCGAGCCGACGGTGGCGTCGAGCACCAGCAGCCGCTCGTGCGGCGCGCTCGGCACCTCGCGCTCGGCGACGCGCACCATCTTGGCCAGTTCCGCCATCAGGTTTCCCTTGGTGTGGAGACGGCCGGCCGTGTCGACGAGCACGCCGTGGCAGCCGCGCGCGGCGGCCCGCCGCAGGCCGTCCGTCAGCACGGCGGAAGGGTCCGTGCCCTCGGCTCCGCGGTGGAAGAGCGCGCCGCTGCGCCGCGACCACACCTCGAGCTGCTCGGCCGCCGCGGCGCGGAAGGTGTCGGCGGCCACCAGCAGCGAGTCGTGGCCCTGCTCGCGCCAGCGGCTCGCCAGCTTGCCGATCGTCGTCGTCTTGCCCGCCCCGTTCACGCCGATCACGAAGACCACCCAGGGCCGGGCCGAGAAGGGGGCGGGGCCGGCCGGCACCTCGAGCGTGCGGCGGATCTCGCAGACGAGCAGCTCGCGCATGGCCGGAAAGCCGCCGCTCGCGATCTCGCCGCTACGAGCGCGCAGCGTCTCGAGCGCGCGTGTCACGGCGGGCAGGCCCAGGTCGGCCGCGAGCAGCGCGGCCTCGATCGCGTCGAGGTCGCCGGGCTGCAGCGGCCGGCGGCCGCGCACCAGGTCCTCGACCGGCGTCTCCAGGACCTCGCGCGTGCGCGTGAGGCCGCGGCGCAGCCGGTCGAGCAGGGCGGCCACGGCGCCGGCCTAGCGGGGAAAGCTCTGGAGCAGCTCGGCGGCCCTGCGGCCGAACGGCCCCGTCGGATCGCGGCCGGCGACCTGCTCGAGGTAGCCGCGCGCGTCCGCGAAACGGCCCGCCTTGAAGCAGGCCTGGCCAGCCGCCAGCATCAGAGCCGGGTTGTTGGGGTTGGCCTTCAAGGCGACCTCGAGAGCGAGCACCGCGTCCTCGAGCTTGTTCTGCGCGACGAGCGCGTCGGCCAGCAGCAGGTGGGCGTCGATGTAGAGCTTGTTGCGGTTGGCGGCGGTCGAGGCCCAGCTCTGCGCCTGCTGGTAGTTCTTCTCCTCGTAGTAGGCCTGGCCCAGGTTGCGCGCGGACATCTCGGGCGTCGGGTTCATGGCGTCCTCGTAGGCCGCCAGCAGCTCCTTCTTGCCCTCCTCGTGGCGCCCGGCGAGGATCAGCGTGGTGCCGAGGTCGTTGCGCGCGTCGGTGTAGTAGGGGTTGATCTCGAGCGCCTTGCGCGAGGCGGAGATCGCCTCCTCCAGCCGGTTCGCGCGGCACTTCTGGTCCTCGCCGCAGCTGTTGGCCGCCTGCGTCAGCGCGATGCCGAGCCCCTTGTAGAAGTAGGGGTTCTTCGAGTCCTGGCTGATCGCCTTGCGCAGCGATTCGAGCGCCATGTCGAGCCGGCCCTCGCGCAGGTGCGTGAGGCCGGTGTTGAACGTCAGCTCGGCGTCGCTCGACTGGGCACGCGCCCCGGGGGCGGCGGCACAGATCGCCAGCGCCAGCAGCGCGGTCACGGCGCGGGTCGGCTTCATCCGGTCACCTCCTGGACTTCCGAAGCGGCCGCCGGCGTCGCGGCCGGCTCGGACAAGCGGCGCGCCTCGATCGCCGCGCGCCGCGCCTTGGCGGGCGACAGGTCGCCCGTCGCGCTCGCTTTCTCCATCGCCTCGACGCACTCCTTGTCGAACTTCTTCTCGATCAGGAAGCGCAGCCGCCCGAGCGCCGCCTCGAAGGTCATCGCCTTCGAGTAGGGCCGGTCGGTGGTCATCGCGTCGAAGGCGTCGGCCACGCTGACGATGCGCCCGAGCAGCGGGATGTCGCCTCCGCGCAGGCCGCGCGGATAGCCGCTGCCGTCGACGTTCTCGTGGTGCATCAGGCCGTCGCCGGCCATCTGCTTGAGGATCGGCACCGCTTCGAGGATGTGCTCGCCCTTGGCCGGGTGCTGCTTCATGATCTCGTACTCGTCGTCGGTCAGCGCCGCCGCCTTGCGCAGGATCTTGTCCTCGATGCCGATCTTGCCGACGTCGTGGATGATGCCGGCCAGGTGCACGCGCTCGACCTCCTCGGGCGGCATCCCGAGGTGCTTGGCGATCACCGCCGAGTAGTACGCGACGCGCTCGGAGTGGCCTCGCGTGTAGGGGTCCTTCTCGTCGATCGCGTTCGCCAGCATGCGGATGGAGCCCATGAACAGCTCCTTGTTGATCGCCGCCTGGCGCTGGATCTCCTCGATCGCCTTCTGGATCTCCGCGCCCATGTGGTTGAAGGCGTCGGCGAGCACCCCGACCTCGTTGTGGCTCTTGACGGCCACCCGCGTCGCGTAGTCGCCGCCGGCGAGGCGCCGGGCGCCGCGCGCGAGCTGCTGGATCGGCCGGCTGATCTCACCGGCGAACAGGAAGCCGGTGACGACGGCCGCGACCGCCACCACCGCCACCAGCAGCAGCGACTGGTTCCACATCTGGATCGCGCTGAAGTAGGCGAGGTCCTGCTCGATCTGGACGATGACACCCCAGCCCGAGTCGTCCGCCACGCGGGCGTAGGTGCCCAGCATCTGGCGCGGGCCCTTCTCCGTCTGCAGGTTGAAGGGCACGGTGGCGCCGGCGCGCCCGCGCGACTCGAGGAACTGCTTCACGATCTCGACCTGCGACAGGTCGAGGTCCGCCTCGGCGGCCTGCGCGTCGGAGTGGGCGATCAGGTGGCCGCGGCCGTCGACCACGTAGACGGCCACCTCGCCCTCCGCCATCTGGTGGGCCATGCCCCAGAGCGGCCCCAGGCTGGCCACCGCCAGCACCACGCCCTCGACCTTGCCGTCGGGCAGCCGCACCGGCTCCGCCAGCACGATCACCGGCTCCTGCAGCGAGCGGGCCATCACCGGCGGGCTGATCATCGCCCGGCCGCCGAGGGCGCGCCGGAAGCCCTCTTCCTGCAGCCGCTGGATCGCCGCCTCCGGCAGCTGCACGCCCGAGACGGCTCCGGCGCCGGCGGCCTCGACTACGCTGACCGACGTGAGCGCCGTCGAACCGCCGACGTAGGCTTCGAGCGCCTTCGCCTCGCGCATGCGTGCGATGCGCGCGGCGAACTGGCCGGGCCGGGTGTCGGCGCCCAGCGTGCGCGCGATCGTCGCGATCTGCTGCTGCAGGCTTCGCACGTAGATCGCCACCTGCTGCGAGAGGCTGCGCGCCTTGTCGAGCTGGATCGTCTTCTGGTCGAGCTCGAGGATCTCGCGGCTGCCGGAGACGAGCGTGTAGGACGTCCAGAGCAGCGGGAAGACGCCGACCAGGAACAGCAGCAGCAGCAGGGTGGTGAGAATCCGCCCCCGCCGGGACCGCTCCCGCGGCGCGGCCATCGAGCTCAGAGCCTCGGCGGAATCGACGTCGTCGAGCCAGTCGTCTCGGGCGCGGCCTGCGCCGCGCCGACGACCTCGTAGACGGCGACTTCTCGCTCCTTGCCCTTGAGCGTGGCGTTGCCCAGCGACCTCAGCTCGAACTGGCCCTTGACGGCCTCGTAGGTGTTCTCGCCGATGACGATCATCATCGGCTTCGCCACCGAGCTCTCCAGGCGCGAGGCGGTGTTCACGGTGTCGCCGAGCACCGTGTACTCGCGCTTGTTCATCGAGCCGATCTCGCCGGCGACCGCCTTGCCGCTGTTGATGCCGATGCGGATGCGCAGCTCGGCCGATTCCTTGCGCTCGGAATTGAACTCGTTCAGCCGCTCGCGCATCTCGAGCGCGGCCTTGATCGAGCGCGAGCAGTGGTCGGCCATGTCGAGCGGCGCGCCGAAGACGGCCATGATCGCGTCGCCGATGTACTTGTCGAGCGTGCCCTCGTGCTTGAAGATCACGTCGGTCATGCGCGACAGGTAGTCGTTCAGCAGCAGCGCCACCGCCGACGGCGTCATCCGCTCGGACATCGTGGTGAAGCCGACGATGTCGGCGAACAGCACCGACACGTCCTTCACCTCGGGCGCGCCGAGCTCCGCGCTGTGCGAGTCGGAGGTGGCCAGGATCCGGCTCGCCACCTGCGGCGACAGGAAGCGCCCCAGCCGCTCGCGCTTCTTCTCTTCCGCCACGATCTTCTGGTTGAGACGCGCCCGCTCGACCGCCACCGCCGCGTAGTTGGCGAGCGCCGTCAGCATGTCGAGGTCGTTGCTGGTGAAGTTGTTGGTCAGCATCAGGCTGTCGACGAAGATGATGCCGATCACCTCTTCCTTGTTCCACAGCGGCGCGCACATCGCGCTGCGGATGCCGTGGAAGCGGATCGAGTCGCCCGCGGTGAAGCGCTGGTCGACCATCGCGTCGGCCGTCAGGATCGAGACCTTGTCGCGGATCACCTTGTCCGCGATCGTCTTGGAGATGGTGATCTTGGCCTGGTCGCCGCCCGGCTTGCGGTGGCGGATCACCATCGGCACCAGCTTCGCCTTGTCGTGCTCGTCCGTCAGCATCAGGAAGCCGCGATCGGCCGCGATGTGGTCGAACACGATGTCCATGACCTGCTGCAGCACTTCCTCGACCGGGCGCACCGCGATCAGCGTCTCGGCGACCTTGGTCAGCACGCGCAGGATGCGGTTGGAGCGCTCGATCTCCGAGACGTCGGCCTTCTTGGCCGCGCCGGGCAGCGCCGCCGCGCCGGCCGTCTCGGAGGCGGCGAGCATCTTGGAGATGTCGCCGACCGAGCGGATGATCGTGCCCGATTCCTCGCTGCCCAGCGGGCGCTCGTCCTCGAGCACCACGCGGCCTTCGAGCGCCTTGGCGAACGTGATCTGGAACTTGCCCAGCAGGATCTTGTCGCCGTCCTTGAGCGGGGCCTCGACGACGGGAACTCCGTTCACCTGGGTCCCGTTCTTGGACTTGAGGTCGACGATCCGCACCTGGTCGCCGTCGACGACGACCTTGGCGTGCTGGCGCGAGATGCCGAAGTCCTTCAGGCAGACCCCGCACTCGGGAGAGCGGCCGATCACGACCTCTCCGGAGGCGAACGGGTATTCCTTGGCCTGACCTTCAGAGTCTGTGTAGCTGAGACGATACATGGCCGGGGTGCAAGTCTACTCGTTTTTGAGACTTCTGAGCATCAGCTCGTCCAGCGCCAGCCGCGGGGCCTTGCCCTCGTAGAGCACCTCGCGCATCTTGTGCGCGATCGGCATCTCCACGCCCGCCTGCTCGGCGAGCGTGCAGGCGGCCGCCGTGGTGCGCACGCCCTCGGCCACCATGCGCGTGCCGGCCTGGGCCTCCTGCAGCGACTGGCCGCGGCCGAGGGCCTCGCCGAGCGCGCGGTTGCGCGAGAGCGCGCCGGTGCAGGTGAGCACGAGGTCGCCCAGGCCCGCGAGGCCAGACAGCGTCTCCGCGCGTCCGCCCTTCGCCAGCGCGAGCCGGCTCATCTCGGCCAGCCCGCGCGTGATCAGCGCGGCCACGGTGTTGTGGCCGTAGCCGAGACCCGCCAGGATTCCGGCCGCGATCGCGATCACGTTCTTGAGCGCGCCGGCCAGCTCCACGCCAACGAGATCGGAGCTGCCGTAGACCCGGAAGCTGCGGCTCGACAGCGCGCGCTGCAGCATCGCGAGGGCGTCCTCGTGAGCCGACGCGAGCACGACGGCGCTGGGCTGGCCGCGCGCGACCTCGAGCGCGAAGCTCGGGCCGGAGAGCGCCGCCAGCGGCCGGCCCGGCAGCTCCTCGGCGGCGACCTCGGTCATGCGCCTCAGGCTGCCGAGCTCGAGGCCCTTCGTCGCCGAGACGAGCGGCGCTGTCGCCGGCGCGAGCGGCGTGAGCTGGCGATAGAAGGTCCGGCAGAACTCCGACGGGATCGCGACGATCAGCGCCTCCGCGCCCGCCACGGCCTCGCCGAGGTCCGAGGTCCCGCGCAGCTCGCGTGCGAGGGCGACGCCGGGCAGGAATTCCGGGTTCGCGTGGTCGCGGTCGATGGCGCGCGCCAGCTCGGGCTCGCGCGCATAGAGGGTGACCGGGTGGCCGCAGCTCGCCGCGTGCTGGGCGAGCGCCGTGCCCCAGGAACCGGCGCCGAGCACCGAGAGCTTCACGGCCTGCGCGCCCCCATGCGGCTCTCCGTACCCCTCCACAGCCTGCGGATGTTCTCGTGGTGCTTCGCGACGATGACGGCGGCCAGCAGCGCGCCCGCCCAGCCGACCGGCGGCGGCGCGCCGAGGGCCGGCAGCAGCGCCGCGAGCGCGATGGCAGCCAGCATGGAGCCCAGCGAGACGTAGCGCGTCAGCGCCAGCACCAGGCCGAACACCACGAAGGCGCCGAGCGTGGCCCAGGGCACGAGCGGCAGGAAGGCGCCGGCCCCGGTGGCGGCGCCCTTGCCCCCACGGAAGCCCAGCCAGACCGGGAAGATGTGCCCGAGCACCGAAGCGACGGCCGCCAGCGCCGGCAGCCAGGGATCGTCCGACAGGCGCGCCGCGACCGCGGTGGCCACGGCCCCCTTGGAGGTGTCGAGCGCGAAAGCGATCAGGCCCGGGACGACACCGGCGCTGCGCATCACGTTGGTGGCGCCGACGTTGCCGCTGCCGACGCGCCGGACGTCGGCGACGCCGAAGAGGCGCGCGATCACGAACGAGAAGGGAATCGACCCGAGGAGGTAGGCGCCGAAGAGGACGGCCGCGATCACGGCCGAGACTCTAGTCCAGCCTGCGGCCGCTCCCCAACGTCCAGCGCTCGATCGGCGTGTAGACGGAGCCCGAGGGCCGCAGCTCGCTGCGGAAGAGCGTCAGCCGCGAGATCAGCGTGTCGCCGAGATCGACGGCGGGCAGCTCGGGCCGGCGCGCGGCGTCGCGAAAGCGGCCGAGCGTCAGGTGCGAGCGGAACGCGCGCGTCTCCCCCGCGAAGCCGGCCGCGCGGGCGGCGCGCTCGCAGGCCTTCTGCAGCTCGAGCAGCGGCTCGGACAGCGCGAGGTCGGTCCACAGCACGCGTGGCGGACCCTTGGGCGGGAACATCCCGAGGCCGGCCGCCGGCACGCGCTGTTCCGGGCAGGCCCCCGCGAGCGGCGCCAGGGCGTCGCGGATCCGCCGCAGCTGGCCCTCGGCGCTCGGCCCCAGGAACCGCAGCGTGAGGTGCAGGTTCTCCGGCGGAACGAAGCGGAGGCCGGGAACCCGCGGCCGCAGCGCCTCGATCAGCGCGCCGAGGCGCGCGCGCAGCGCGGCGTCGATCTCGAGCGCGACGAAGGCCCGCACGCGGCCACCGGCTGCGCGTGGGTCGCCCTCGGTCACAACGGCCGCAGGCCGAGCAGCCCGCGGCGCAACATCTCGAGCGCCGCCTGCGTCGCCTGGAAGCGGATGCGCTCGCGGTCGCCGGGGAATTGCGCGCGCCGCACGCGGTCCCCCGCCGCGCCGCTGATCGCGACGTAGACGAGCCCGACCGGCTTCTCGGCGCTGCCCCCGTCGGGCCCCGCGATGCCCGTGATGCCGACGCCGAGGGCGGTGCCGGCCGCGCGCCGCGCGCCTTCGGCCATCGCCCGGGCGACTTCCTCCGACACGGCCCCGTGCGCCTCGAGAAGCGACTCGGGCACGCCCAGCTCCTCCTGCTTCGAGCGGTTCGTGTAGGTGACGAACGCGCGCTCGAGGAGCGCGCTGGCGCCCGGCAGGTCCGTCAGCCGTGACGCGAGCAGCCCGCCGGTGCACGACTCGGCGAGCGCCAGCGTCAGCGCGCGCTCGCGCAGCAGCTCCGACACCACTGTCGGTAGATCCTTGCCGTCCTCGCTGTAGACGCGCCCGTCGAGCGCCGTCCGGATCGGCGCCGCCAGCGCTTCGATGCGCTGCTCCAGCTCGGCCTCGGACGTCCCGTTCGCCACGAGGTGCAGCTCGACCTGCCCTGGCGAGCTGAGGATCGTGGTGGCCGGGTTCTCGAAGGTCTTGTAGATGGGCGCCACGATCTGCTCGACGTCGCTCTCCCCCAGGCCGGCGATGCGGAGGATCCGGGTGCGCAGCAGCCGGCCTCCCGCTCGCGCCGCGATCTGCGGCAGCACTGCCTTGGTGAAGAGCGGCTCCATCTCAGCGGGCGGCCCAGGCAGCAGCACGAGCAGCTTGTCGCCCGCTCTCACGCACTGGGCGGGCGCCGTGCCCCGCGGGTTCAGGATCAGCTCGCCGCCGTCGATCAGGTCGGCCTGCTTTTCGTTGACGGGGGCCATCACGCGCCCGAAACGCGCGAAGCGGGCTTTCAGGGCCTCGAGATACTCCTGCTGCCGCCGCAGCGGGCGCCCCAACGCAGCGGCGGCGGCCTCGCGCGTGAGGTCGTCCTCGGTGGGCCCGAGCCCCCCCGTCGCGATCACCACGTCGGCCCGCTCGAGCGCGGTTCGGAACGCCGTTTCGAGCGCACGCGCGTCGTCGGCGACTGTCTGCCGAGCCACGATCTGGACGCCGACCTCGAGCAGCTTCGCCGTCAGGAAGATCGCATTGGTGTCCTGTCGCTGGGGGGTCAGCAGCTCGCTGCCGACCGCGAGGATCTCCGCCTTCACGCGAGCGGGATGACGAGCCCCACCACGCGCAGCGCGAGGTTCGCGTAGATCGCCGCCATCACGTCGTCGGCCATGATCCCGAGGCCCTTGGGCAGGTCTTCGAGCTGCCGCGCCGGCCACGGCTTGACCACGTCGAAGAGCCGGAAGAGCAGGAAGCCCGCCACGATCGAAGTCAGGGTGAACGGCAGGAACGCGAGCGTCACCCACATGCCGACGACCTCGTCGACGACCACGACCCCGGGGTCTTTCCTGCCGACCCTGTCGGCCACGTAGGTCGAGACCCAGACCCCGGCGACGAACAGGAGCGCGGTGGACGCGAGCTGACCGCCGATCGGCAGGCCTCGCAGCGGCCAGTAGAAGATCAGTCCGACGACGGTCCCGGCCGTCCCCGGCGCGATCGGCGAGTACCCGGACCCAAGGCCGGTCGCGAGCAGGGTCGCGAAGGTGCCGAGCAGCCCGGGCTTCGCCCGTTCCACTGGCCCCTGGAGGGCGGCGTCATTCGACATTCGAATGAGATCTTAGCAAGGAGCGATTCGTGAGGCCGGGTAGTCGAATCGAGCCTCGTCTACGCTGCCGAGGACGGGGACTCAACCTGAGGCTCGCGCTTCCGATCGCCCGCCACCTCAACGTCGGCGCGGAGGACCCTGTCTTCCCGCGCCTCAGCGCCGGCGCAAGCGACCCTGCGGGTCCCTCGGCGCGACCCGCAGCGTCTCCGAGTAGCCGATGTGCACGCGGCCGGGCGCGCCCTTCGCGGCACGCACGTGCTTGCGCCGCGTCACGTGCACGTCCACGGCGGCCTGGGCGCGCGCCTCCGAGTGGAAGGCCGCGACCTCCGCGGCCTCGCGCAGGTCCTCGGCTCCGGCGCGTCCTTCGCGGTCGCGCAGGATCACGTGCGAGCCGGGCACGTCGCGCGCGTGCAGCCAGAGATCCTCCGGCCGCGCGACGGAAAACGTGAGCTGGTGGTTCTCGCGCGCGCTGCGGCCGACGAGCAGCTCGAGCCCGCGCGACGTCAGGAAGCGCCGCGGGCCCGACAGCTCGGTGGCGGCGGCGCTCGCCGCGGCGGGCTCGGGCGGCGCCTCGAGATCCTCGACGTTCCGCGCCCCGAGCGCCCGCTGCAGGTCGGCCTCGGCCTCGCGCCGCGCGTCGCGCGTCGCGGCGAGCCGCCCTTCGACGTGCCGGCGGCTGCGCTCGAGGCGCCGCGCGCGCTCGAAGAGGCGGTCGGCGTTCGCCGCCGCGGGCAGCGCGGGGTCGAGCTCGACGCGGATGCGGCTGGCGGGCTCGTAGGGGTCTTCGACGACGGCCTCGCGTGCGCCCCGCGGTACGGACGCGGCTCCGGCGAGCAGCGCCTCGGCGCGGCGGCGCAGCAGCGGCGCCTCGAGCTCGCGCGCGAGGTCGGCCCCGAGCCGGCGCTCCAGCTCGGCCAGCCGCTTCGCCTGCTTCCCGGCGCGCGCGCGCGCCGCCTCGACTCGGCCCCGGAACGCCGCCTCGCGAACGCGCAGCTCGAGCAGCAGCGCCCCTGCGTCGGCCCAGGTCTCCGTCGCGTGCGCGGTGCGTCCGGGCAACGCCGCCGGCGCGAGCGCCGCGGGCGAGCGCATGAGGTCGCGGTCGCTGAAGCTGCCGAGAGCGCCGGGAAGCAGCACGCTCGGTCGTGGCGAAGCGAGCCGCGAGGCCCACTCGGCGGCCGCCTCCGGGTGCGCCCCGATCTCGCGCGCGAGCAGCGGCCCGAGCGTCGGGAACGCGGCCTGCAGGGCGCTCGCCGGCGCGCGGCCGGCCGCGGCGCCCGCCGCCAGCGCGTCCTGGACGGAAGAGGGCGTGAGCGCGTTCCACTCCCGGCTCTCGTCGTCGGCGGGCGGCGGCCAGGCGGGCGGCCCGTCGCCCAGGCTGGCGATCGGCTCGCCCTCGAGGGCCAGCGTCAGCGCCGGCGCTCGGCCCGACAGCCGGAGCGAGAGCGTGCCGCCGCCGGTCTCGATCAGCAGCCAGCGCTCGCCGCGGATCCGGCGCAGCGCGCGAACGCGGGCGCCGTCCGCATGCTTGCGCAGCGAGAGGAGCGCGTGGCGCGTGCGCGCAGCGGGCTCGGCCGAGGCGATCGCTTCGATCCGCGCGAGCAGAGAGCGTTCGATCAGGTAGAGGCCCGGCGCCAGGCGCCCCGCGTCGAGCAGCAGCCGCCGCGAGCCCGCGCCGGAGATCTCGAAGCAGACGCCGGCGAGGCCGGCAGCTCGCGGGCGCGAAAGATGGCGCCCTGCGAGAAGGGCGCTCGCCTCCGCGGCCGCCGCGTCGAGGCTCGCGCCGTCGGGCGCGCTCAGAAGCGGACGACGCGCGAGCGCAGCAGGCGGTCGTGCAGCGCGCGGCGGGCGGGGTCGAAGAACATCGGCAGCGCGCCGAGCAGCGCGGCGGTGCCCAGGCTGCCGAGCGCGGCGCGGGCGAGCGAGCGCTTGAAGTCGAGCCGGTCGCCCGAGCGGTCGACCACCCGCAGCCCGAGCAGCATCTTGCCGATGGTCGCGCCGCAGGCGCTCGTGAAGAAGGCCGCGTAGAGCAGCGCGACGAGAGCGCAGAAGCCGGCCAGCCAGCCGAGCGCGGGCCCGAGCGCCGTCAGCGGCACGCGCGCGGCGCGGCCCGCGAAGTACAGCACTACGAGGTCGATCGCGAGCAGCAGCGCCAGATCGATCGACGCCGCCTGCAGGCGCTCGCCCGGCGAGGCCGGCCGCTCCAGCGGACGCGCGGGCTCCAGCAGTCCCGGCAGCTCCGGCTCGGCTTCCGGGTCCTCGGCGGCGGCCCAGGCCAGCGGCCGCGGCTCGAGGACGGGCGGCTCGAACCGCGAGGGCTTGCGCTCGGAGGCGAGCGGCAGGTCCAGCGGCTCGCGCTCGCGAGGCGCGACGGGCTCGGGCGCTCCCGTCCGCCTCAGGGGCAGGTCGAGGACGTCCGCGGGCTCGCCGGCGCCCGTGCCGAATTCCGAGGCTCGCGCTCTGCTCTGATCGAGCAGCAGCTCGCGGCCCGAGTCGATCTCGGACGCCTCGCCCAGCTCGACCGCTGGCGCGACGGGCGGCGTCGAGGCCGCTTCGGCCTCGTCGAAGATCGGCAGCTCGGGCTCGGCCTCCGCGCCGCGCTTCTTGCGCCGGTGGCGCACGCGCTCCCGGACCTCGTCCTTCCAGGTCGGCTCGCGGCGCCGCAGCCCCGGGATCGCGCGCAGCGGCTCGATCTTGTCCTGGGCGATCCGCGAGAGATCGGGTGCCAGCGCGCCCTCGACCGGCGCGCCGAGCGCCGCCCCACACGCGGGGCAGCTGTCCTGCCCGGGGGGAACGGCCTCGCGGCAGGCGGGGCAGGTCACGCGGGAATTATAGGGCGAGCGTGAAGCCGATGGCCACGGTTCGATACACGAAGTCGACGCTTCCGTCCCGCTGGTGGCGGTCGAACAGGCCGCCGAGCGCCCGCTCGAAGCCGGCGCGATCGGCCAGGCCGTGTTGGACGTAGGAGCTCGAGAACGCCCGCCCGAAGATGCCCTCGCGGTCGAAGCTCTGCGAGTAGGCGAACTCCGCCTCGCGCGCCTCGCGCACGGGCGGCGCGGCCCGCAGCGCGGCGATCGTGCGCAGCGGCCTCTGCATCACCCCGGCCTCCGAGCTCGACGCCATCAGCAGGGCGTCGTACTCGGCGAGGAAGGGCGAGCGGCCGTGCAGGTTCCAGTAGACGCACGAGCGCCCGCCCGGCCGCAGCACGCGTCCGATCTCGCGCAGCGCGGCCGGCACGTCGAACCAGTGGAAGGCCTGCGCCACGCTGACCGCCGCCTGGCTGCCCGTGGGCAGGCCGGTCGCGTTCGCCTCGCCGCGCAGGTAGCGCGCGCCGCCCGCCGCGCGCGCGCGCTCGAGCATCGCCTCGTTGGGATCGATGCCCACCACGTCGAGCCCGCGCGCCGCCAGCAGGCGCGTCGAGATGCCGGTGCCGCAGCCGAGGTCCGCCACGGGGTCGGCGGGGCGCAGCCCGCACTGCGCGACGATCCAGTCGAGGAGCTCCGGCGGGTACGACGGCCGGTAGCGCTCGTACAGGTCGGCGGTCTCGCTGAAACGCGCTCGCGAGTCGAGCCGTGGTGGCTCCCCGCCGCTCACGCCGGCTCCCCCGACTCGCCCTTGCGCGCGGGGATCAGGCCGTAGGCCTTCATCTTGCGGTAGAGGTTCGAGCGCTCGACCTGGAGCGCCTCCGCCGTGCGGCTCATGTTGCCGCCGCACTCGACGTACTTCTTGCGGATGTAGCGCTTCTCGAAGTCCTCGCGCGCCGCGGCGAGCGACGGGAAGTCGGCGAGCGCCTCGAGAGCCGCGGCCGGCGCGGCGGGCGCAGCGGCAGCCGGCGCGCCGCCCAGCAGCGAGGCCGGCAGGTGCGACGCCAGCACGCGGTCGGCCGGCGCCATGATCACCAGGCGCTCGATCACGTTGCGCAGCTCGCGCACGTTGCCCGGCCAGGCATGCGCGCCGAGCAGCGCCAGCGCCTCGGGCGCCAGCTCCTTCGGACGCTTGCCGTACTCGGCCGACAGCTCGGCCAGGAAGTGGCGCGCGAGCACGGGCACGTCCTCGCGCCGCTCGCGCAGGGGCGCCACCTCGAACGGGATGACGTTCAGCCGGAAGTAGAGGTCCTCGCGGAAGCTGCCCTTGCGGATCTCGTCCTCCAGCCGCTTGTTGGTGGCCGCGATCACGCGCACGTCGACGATCACCGAGGCGGTGCCGCCGACGGGCTCCAGCTTCTGCTCCTGCAGCACGCGCAGCACCTTGGCCTGCGTCTTCAACGTCATGTCGGCGATCTCGTCGAGGAACAGCGTGCCGCCGTCGGCCAGCTCGAACTTGCCCTTCTTGGCGGCGAGCGCGCCGGTGAAGGCGCCCCGGGTGTGCCCGAACAGCTCGCTCTCGATCAGGTCCTCGGGTATGGCGGCGCAGTTGACCTCGACGAACGGCCCGCCGGCACGCCGGCTCTGCAGGTGGATGTTGCGCGCCACCAGCTCCTTGCCGGTGCCGTTCTCGCCGTAGATCAGCACCCGCCCGTTGCTGGGCGCGGCCTGCGCGATCTGCGCGCGCAGCTGGCGCATCGAGGCGCTCTCGCCCACCATCGTCCAGCGGTGCTCGACCTGCTCCTTGAGCGCGCGGTTCTCGCTCTCGAGCCGCTGCTGGCGCAGCGCGTTGCGCACGGCGAGCAGGGTCTTCTCGAGCGAGAGCGGTTTCTCGACGAAGTCGCGGGCCCCCATGCGCACGGCCTTCACCGCGGTCTCGATGCTGCCGTGGCCCGAGATCACCAGCACCGGCAGGTCGGGGTCCAGCGTGCGCACGCGCGACAGCGTCTCGAGCCCGTCGATGCCGGGCAGCCAGACGTCGAGCAGCAGCAGCTCGTAGCGCCGGCTCTCGAGCGCCTGCAGGCAGGCTTCGCCGCTCTCCACCGAGTCGACGAGATAGCCCTCGTCGCCGAGAATGCCGCCGAGCGACTGCCGGACGCCGGCCTCGTCGTCCACGACCAGGATCGATTCACGCATGCGTCCGAGCTCTCCAGTGCCTGCGCGCCGCGCGGGCGGCCCTCACGCGGGCAGCTCCACCACGAAGCGCGCCCCGTGGGGCAGGTTGTCCTCGACGCGGATCTGGCCCTGGTGCTCCTGCACGATGCGGTGCACGATCGCCAGCCCCAGACCGCTGCCGCGGCGCTTGGTCGAGAAGTTGGGAACGAACAGCTTGTCGCGGTCCTCGGCCGGGATGCCGGGGCCGTCGTCGGCGACGCCCAGCCGCACGCGGCCGCCCGCACGGTCGAACTCGGTCGTGATGGTGACGGTGCCCGTCTTGGCGGTGGCCTCGATCGCGTTGTCGACCAGGTTGATCAGCACGCGCTTCATCTGGGCCGGGTCGAGCCGCAGCTCCGGCACGTCGGCGCCCAGCCGCCGCTCGAGCCGTACGCCGGCGAAGCCGTCGTAGAGCGAGAGCGCCTCGTCGATCACGTCGTGGAGCGACGCCGCCACCGGGTTGACCGCGGGCAGCCGCGCGAACTGCGCGAACTCGTCCACCAGGTTCTTGAGCGCCTCCACCTCCTGCACGATCGCCGCGGTGCACTCGGTGACGATGCGCTCCAGGTCGGGCGCCTGCTTCAGGTAGGCCTTGCGGATGCGCTGCGCCGAGAGCTGGATCGGGGTGAGCGGGTTCTTGATCTCGTGGGCCAGCTTGCGCGCGACCTCGCCCCAGGCAGCCACCTTCTGCGCGCGCATCAGCGGGGTCAGGTCGTCGAGCACGACGAGCGCGCCCGCGGGCGCGCCGGGCGCCGCCGGCAGCGGCACGATCACGACCGCCAGCTGGCGCTCGCGCCCCTGCTCGACCACGGCCACCTCGCGCTCCTGGCGAGCGGAGCGGCCGGACAGCAGCCGCCGCACCAGGCCGCGGATCTCGTCCCTGCCGGGACCCTCGAGCAAGGCGTCGAGGCTGCGGCCGGCCGTCGCGTCCGAGAGGCCGAGCAGGCGCTGCGCCGCCGCGTTCGAAGCGCTGAGCGTGCCTTCGGCGTCCACCACCAGGATGCCGGTGCCGACCGTCTCGAGCACGGTCTCCGTCAGGCGCCGGCGATCCTCGAGCTCCTGGTTCTTGCGCTGCAGGCCGGCGCGGCCGTGCTCGACCTCCTCCTCGCTGCGCGCGAGCCGCTCCGACATGCGGTTGAACGAGCCGATCAGCGCGGCGAACTCGTCGTTGCCGGCCGGGAACTCCACGCGCACGCCGCGCTCGCCGGTGGCGATGCGCTCGGCCCCCTCGGCCACCAGCCGCAGCGGGGCGGTGATGCGGCGCGCGAGGTAGAGCGAGAGCCAGACCGCGCCGAACAGGATCGCCAGCGCGGGAAACAGGAAGATCGACAGGTAGAGCGCCTTGATCGGCTCCTTGGCCGACTCGGCGTTGCGGTACTTCGCGTAGCGCTCCTCCACCTCGCGCAGCTCGCCCGCTGTGCGCGCCGCCAGCAGGCTCGCCACCAGCACCGCCCCTTGGCCGCTCCCGCCGATCGGCACCGCCACCAGCAGCAGCTCGCCGCTGCCCAGCGCGAGGCTCGACTCCGGCTCCCGGCCGTCGCGCGCCGCGCGCACCAGGCCCGCCGAGGCGGCGGGATCGTAGGCGGCGGTCGGCACCCGCGGGTCGACCACCGCCACCAGCTCGCGCGCGCCGCCCCAGACGGAGGCCAGGTGGAGCGAGCGCTCGCGGGCGCGCAGCTCGACCGTGCGCCGCAGGCCGGCCTGCCCCGCGGGCTCCAGCAGGCGCCGGCGCTCGATCTCGCGCGCCAGCGCGCGCGCCTCGAGCCTGCACTGCTCGATGCGCTCGCGCCGCAGCTGCCCGGCGAGCGCCTGCGACGAGGACAGGATGCGCTCGACGTCGACGTTGAACCAGCGGTCGACCGTCTGCTGGATCAGGTCGCTGCCGACGACCAGCACCAGGCTCGAGGGCGCCGCCGCCATCAGCAGGAACACCAGCATCAGGCGCAGCCGGAAGCGCGCGCCCAGCACGCCGCGCCGGCGCTCCATCACGGCGCGCACGAGGTTGCGCCCGAGCACGAAGACGAGCACGAGCAGCAGCGAGAAGTTGACGACCGTCAGGCCGTAGAGCAGCGCCGAAGCCAGGAAGTCCGGCGAGAAGTCGCGGCTGCGGCGCAGCAGCAGCTCCACGGCGAGCAGCACTCCCACCACGGCGAGCGCCGTGAAGAAGGCGAAGCGGGCGTTGTCGCGCAGGAGGCGCCGGGAGGGGGCCATGAAATCGGGCTCGCGGACGATTGTAGCGTCGAAGCCACACTCGGCCGTTCAGTGCGTTTGACCGCGCCCGCGCCGCATGCTAAGAGACGTAAGGCTTCAAGGGTCAAGGAGATGCGTCCAAGGGTCCGCTGGCGTTCCGTCGTCCTCGGGCTGCTGCTGTGCGCGGCCGCCCTGCCGGCCTCGTCGCAGGAGCCGCCCGCCATCGTCGCGCTGACCCTCGACACCTCGGGCAGCATCAGGCCCGCCCTGCTCGAGCAGACGCGCGCGCTCGCCGTCTCGATCCTCGAGGCGCTGCCGCCCGGCAGCGAGGTCGCGCTGTTCACCTTCGACGACGCCTCGCGGGTGATCCTCGAGCGCACGAACGACCCGGAAGCCGTGCGTCAGGCACTCGCGGGCGTGAACCGCGCCGGGCGCTACACCGCGCTCTACGACGCGCTCTACGACGCCAGCCGTTACCTGCAACAGGCTCCGCGCGCGCGCAAGGCGATCGTGCTGGTCACCGACGGCAAGGACGAGAACAGCGCGCTGCAGGCCGAGGACGGCCTGAGAGTGGCGGTCGAGGCCAAGATCCCCGTCTACGCGATCGGCATCGGCCAGATCCAGGAGACCGTGCTGCGCCGGGTCGCCAAGCTGACGTCGGGCGAGTACGCTCCGATGGGCGAGTTCACCGGATCACAGATCGCCGAGCGCATCGCGGCGCTGCAGCCCTCGCCCGAGCTCGCCGCAGCGCCGACGCCGGCGCCGGTCGCCGTGACCCCGGACGCGGACGAGGCTGCCGTGGCCGTCGAGCCCTCCGGCCCGCCGATCCGCCTGATCCTGGGCATCGGGCTGATCGTGATCGCCCTGGGCGCAGCCACCTTCATCTTGATGCGGCTGCGCACGCCGCCGCCGATACCGCTGCCCCCGGCCGCCGCGCGCGGCGGCCTGGGGCGGCCGTTGTCGGGACCGCTCGAGGACGGCACCCTGGAGCCGTCGGCGCCGCTCGACGACAGCGAGCGTGCCGAATCCACCGTCGTGATGCGCAGCTCCGACGTGGGCGCCGTCGAGAAGACGATGCTGCTGCGGATGAAGCCGGTGCTGCGCGTGATCGCCGGCCCGTCGGAGGGCGAGACCTACGCCCTCGGCGCCGACTCCGCGCTCTCGATCGGCCGCGGGCCCACGAACGACATCACGCTGGCCGATTCGTCGGTCTCGGGCGAGCACTGCCGGATCCGCCCGGAGTCGGGCCTCTTCGTCGTCCACGACCTGCAGAGCACGAACGGGACGTGGGTGAACGACATGCGCATCCAGCGCCAGCCGCTGCGCGAGGGCGACGTCCTGCGCATCGGCGAGACCAAGCTCAAGTACACCCTCGAGTAGGCCGCCCGTCGCTCTGGCAGCCAGCTAGTCCTTGCCGCCGGTCTCGAGCAGTCCCTTGAGCGTCGCCATGAACTGGTCGACGTCCTTGAACTCGCGGTAGACCGAGGCGAAGCGCACGAAGGCGACCTTGTCGAGCTCGCGCAGGCGCTCCATCAGGTACTCGCCGACCTGCACCGTCGGCACCTCGCGCTCGGGGCTCTCCTGGACCATCGCCTCGACGCGGTCCGCCACCAGCTCCAGGCTCTTCATCGGCACCGGCCGCTTCTCGCAGGCCTTCAGCAGACCCTGCAGCACCTTCTCGCGGTCGAAGCGCTCGCGCCGGCCGTCCTTCTTCACGACCATGTGCGGGATCTGGTCGATCCGTTCGTAGGAGGTGAAGCGCTTGCCGCACTTGAGGCATTCGCGCCGCCGCCGGATGACCTCGCCCTCCTTGCTCTCGCGCGAGTCGACCACCTTGTCCTCGAGGTGCGCGCAGAAGGGACACTTCATGAAGGACCTCCCTCTTCGTCGGTCATCGCGGCCACGCGGCCCAGCGTCAGGCCTTCGCTGCCGAGGTAGGCGAGCCCGAGCAGCAGCACGGGCAGGTTGTTGAGCGCGTGCGCGGCGATGCCCGCGGCGACCGCCGGGCCGGGCGCGACGGCGTAGACCTGGGTGAGCGCGAGCTTGTACGACTCGTGGAAGCCTCCCACCATGCCCGGCGTGGGCACCGCGACGCCCACGGTCAGGAAGCCGATGATCAGGAAGGCGGTCTGGAACGGCAGCTCGATGCCGAACGCCAGGTTGGCCCAGTGGACGCCCGCGGCGATGGCGAGCCAGGTGAGCAGAGACTGCCCGGCGATCGCCAGCAGGTGGCCCGCGGGCGCCTTCAGCACGGCGAGGCCGTCGCCGAAGGCCCGCAGCGCGCCGGAGAGCGGCCGCGCGAAGCGCTCCGGCAGGCGCTGGAACAGCCGGTCGAACAGCGTCATCGCACGCTCCGCGTTCGAGTGGAAGGCCGCGAGCACCGCCGTGATCGCCAGGGCACCCAAGCCCGCAACGGCGCCCCCGGCCTTCAGCACGCCGATCAGGGGGCCCTCGGTCTGGCTGGGCGGGTGCGGGAGCAGGTAGAGGTAGCCGCCGAAGAGAACCACCACCGTGAGCAGGTCGAACAGGCGCTCCAGGATGATGGTGGCGAAGGCGGCCGAGGTGCTGGCGCCGTAGCGCCGCGCGACGAGGTACGGGCGCACCACCTCGCCCGCGCGGGGGATCACGAGGCCGGCCATGAAGCCGACGACCGTTGCGGAGAAGAGCCGCGGCAGCGGCACGCGCACGATGGGCGCGAGCAGAAAGCCCCAGCGCCAGGCACGCAGCAGGTAGGTCGCGAGCGTCGCGAGCAGGACGCCGACCAGGTACGCGGGCTTCGCCTCGCGGAAGGCCCGGCCGATCGCGGCCCATTCGACGCCGCGGAAGAAGAAGGCGAGCAGCAGCAGGGCGAGCCCGCCGCCGAGCGCGAGTCGGCCCTTACGACCGACGCTCACCGTACCCGCTGTGATTCACGCAAAGCCTTTTCATTCAGATACTTGATAGCGGTCTGCGACTCTACTACACTGCCGATCCGAGCGTCAAGGAAGCCGGCCGCGGCGCCTGCGGGGTCCACTTTTCCGAACCGGGGCGGGTCCCGCCCCGTTACGGCTGGCGACGAGAGCGAGGCCCGCGCCGTCTGGGCTCAAGAACGCTTTTGAACGAGACCGACGGCGAGCGACTCGAAAGGTGCCGGCGCGGCGACGAGGCGGCGTGGCGCGAGCTCGTGACCCTGCACACGCGCAGGGTGTTCGCGCTGGCCTACCGCTTCTCCGGCCGCGTCGACGAGGCCGAGGATCTGACCCAGGACGTGTTCGTGAAGGTGTATCAGGCGCTCGACCGCTACCAGCCCGCAGCCGGCTCGTTCCAGGCCTGGCTGATGGCCGTCGCCCGCAATCACGCGATCGACCACTACCGCCGGCGGCGTGAGGAGCGCCTGCGCTCCGACGACGACCAGGAGCGGCTCGAGGCCCTGCCCGCCCGGGGCGAGGCGCAGGACCAGGCCGTGCTGCGCGAGGAGCGCGCGCGCCTGGTGCGCCGGGCGCTGCGCGCGCTGCCCGCCGACCTGCGCGAGGCGGTCGTGCTGTGCGACCTGCAGGGGCTGCCCTACGAGGAGATCGCGCAGGCCCTGGGTGTCCCGCTCGGCACGATCAAGAGCCGCATCAACCGCGGCCGCATCGAGCTCGCGCGGCGGCTCGCCTCGCGCAAGCGGGAGCTGCAGGCGTGAGCTCCAGGCTGTCGTGCTCGCGAGCGCAGGAGCTGTTCTCCGACGAGATCGAGGGAGAGCTGCACTCGCTGCTGGCCGGCGAGCTGCGCGTGCACCTCGGCGAATGCGCCGAGTGCCGCGAGCTGCACGCGGGTGTTTCCGAGGTGATCGCCGCGCTGCGCGCGACGCCCGTGCTCGAGCCGGCGCAGGATCTCGCGGCGCGCGCGGCCGACGCGGCGCTGCGCGCCGGCCGGCGGCCGCCGCGCAGCTCGTCGGACGCCGGCCCCTGGCGCGCGCCGCGCGCGCTGCGCCTGGCGGCCGCCGCCACGCTCGTGGCACTCGGCGCCGGCCTGCTGCTGGCCGGGCCCGCGGCCGCGCCCGCGCGCGCAGCCGAGCGCTTCGCCGAGCGCAGCGCCGGCGTCGCGGCCTACCTCACGGAGCGGCGCGACCGCGCGATCGCCGGCGTGCGTGCGCTGCGCGTCGTGCTCTCGGCCGCGCTCGAAGGGCGCGTCGATCGTCTGAGCGACCGCATCGACGACTACAAGCGCCTGCTCGACGAACGGCGCGCCGGCGACGCGAGAGAGACCCCGCGGCCAAAGGAAGTGAACCCGGCGGCCCCGGGATCCGTAGGACGGGTTGAGCCGGGCGCGGAGGACTCCCGGGCCCTCGAAGGAGCATGACGATGACGACCGACCCGCAGTACGGCGCGCCCAGCCTGCCACCGCTGCCGCCGCCCATGCCCCCTCGGCCCGTGCCGGCGATGGCCAAGAACCCCGTGGTGGCCTCGTTCCTGTCGTTGTTTCCCGGCCTCGGCCAGGTCTACAACGGGCAGCCGGCCAAGGCGCTCGTCTTCTTCTTCGGCTTCGCGCTCTCGATCTGGGCCACCGCAGAGGGCGACCCGATGCCCTTCGCGCTCTTGATCCCGTTCGTCTACCTGTACAACGTCGTCGACGCCTGGCGCAGCGCGAGCCTGATCAACGCGCGCGCCGCGGGCGGCGCGTTGCTCGATGAGGACACCGCGGAGTCGCCGGCCTGGGGCGGCACGCTGGTGACGCTCGGCGCGCTGCTGCTCGCGAACAACCTCGGCTGGCTGCGGCTCGCCTCGCTGCAGCGCTACTGGCCCGTGCTGCTGATCGTCGCCGGCATCGTGATGCTGTGGACTTCGCTCGAGCGCCGCAAGGAGCAGTGACGTGCGCGTCGAGAGCTTCGTGCTCGGCGTCTGCCTGCTGCTGCTGGGCGTCGTCTGGACGCTGGCGAACCTGGGCGCTCTCGAGCTGATCGACACGCTGCGTACCTGGTGGCCGCTGTCGCTGGTGATCTGGGGCGCGGCCGAGCTCGTCAACACCTGGCGCGCGAGGAGATCCTCTTGAAAGCGTCGAAGCTCGCGCTGCTGCTGCTGATCCTCGGCGTGGGCGGCTCGATCGAGACCGCCTGGAGCGTCAAGCATCGGGTGGGCTTCCTGCCGATGGGCTGCCGCGTGCTGACCGGGCGCTTCCAGGGGCCGTCCTACTCCTTCGAGTCGAGCGAGACGCACGAGGCGCAGGGCGTGCGCGCGCTGCGCGTCGAGAACGCGTTCGGCCAGGTGCTGGTGCGCGCGGGCGAGCCGGGCACGCTGGCGCTCGGCCTGCGCAAGGTGGTCTACCGGCCGACCGAGGCGCAGGCGCGGGCCTTCGCGGAACGCATCCGGGCCGGCGTCACGATCGAGGGCGAGACGCTGAAGGTGGTGGTCAACCGCCGCGAGGTGGAGAACCTGGAGGAGGGGCGCGACGTCGGCTTCGAGACGCATCTCGAGCTGCAGGTGCCGCCCGGGCTCGAGGTGAAGGTCCAGAACGAGCACGGCCGCGTCGAGGTGGCGGACGCGCTCGCCGCCGCCGTGTGGACCTCGTACGAGCCGGTCCGCCTCGAGCGGATCGGCGGCAACGCGAGCGTCGACAGCCGGCACGGAGACGTACGCGTCCTCGGCGCGAAGGGCGACGTGGAGGTGACGGCCCGGTACGGCACGGTCGAGCTGAAGGACGTCGCGGGCCGCGCCAGCGTGAGCTCGGAGCACGGCGACGTCGGCGTCGCTCGCACGGGGCCGCTGCAGGCGACGCTGCGCTACGGCGACCTCGACGCCGAGGACGTGGGCAGCCTGGAGGTCGACGGCCAGCAATCGGCGGTGCACGCCCGCGAGGTGAAGGGCAACGCGCGCGTGGAGACCAGCTACCGCGACGTCACGCTCACGCGGGTCGGCGGCGACGCCCGCGTCAGGTCCGAGCACGGCTCCGTCTCGGCCAGCGAGATCGCCGGCTCGCTCGAGGCCCGCGCGAGCTACGACCGGATCGAGGCGCGTGGCGTCTCCGGCGCGGTCGTCGCCGAGATCGAGCACGGCGGCTTCAGCGGCCGCGACCTCGCGCGCGGGGCGCGCGTGAAGGCGAGCGGCGAGGACGTGCTGCTCGAGGGCTTCGAGGGTCCGGTCAGCATCGAAGTCGAGCGCGGCGGCGCGACGCTGGCGCCGCTGGTCGCGCTGGGGGACAGCATCGACGTGCGCGCGAGCTTCGGCGGGATCCGGCTCGAGCTGCCGGCGGGCAGCCGCCTCGAGCTGGACGCCACGGCCGAGCACGGCTCGATCGACGCCAAGCTCGAAGGCCTGACGATCTCCGAGGCGTCGGAGCACCGCCTGCGCGCGCGTCTCGGCCAGGGAGGACCCCGGGTCACGCTGGCCACCCAGTCTGCCGACGTCGAGCTGGTGGCGGGCGGCACGCCGCGGCCGAGCGCGCGCACGAGACGGACCGCCCCGACGCTTCCGGCGGCGCCCGAGGCTCCCTCCGTGCCTTCCGCGCCCGGGGCGCCGAAGGCGCCCGCGAGCCCCTCCGAGCGCTGAGCCTTCGGAGTCGTGCGAAGCGGCCTTGCGCCGCGCTTCGCGCTTTGGGTACACTCGCCCGCCTCCGGATTCCCGCGTGAGCAGCCCAACGCACAGCGAACGAAGCGATCGCCCTCCCGTGCTGCGCACGGAGCTGCCCGGCCTCCGCCTCGCGCGGCGCGGCAAGGTGCGCGACGTCTACGACCTCGGCGACGAGCTGCTGCTGGTGGCGACCGACCGCCTGAGCGCCTTCGACGTGGTGCTGCCGACGCCGATCCCCGACAAGGGCGTGGTGCTGACGCAGCTGTCGCTGTTCTGGTTCGAGCTTCTGAAGGACGTGGTGGAGAATCAGGTGCTGGCGAGCGACGTCGCGGACTTCCCGGCGTCGCTGCGGCCCCACCGCGAGTTGCTCGAGGGTCGCTCGATGCTGGTGCGCAAGACCGAGCCGCTGCCGGTCGAGTGCGTCGTGCGCGGCTACATCAGCGGCTCGGGCTGGAAGGACTACCGGTCGAGCGGACGCGTCTGCGGCATCGAGCTGCCGGGCGGCCTCGTCGAATCGGACCGGCTGCAGCCGGCCCTGTTCACGCCCTCCACCAAGGCCGAGGTCGGGCACGACGAGAACATCCCCTTCGCCGCGGTCGAGCAGGCGCTCGGCGCGGCGCGCGCGGCGGAGGTCCGCGAGGCCAGCCTGCGGATCTACGAGCGCGCCCGCGCGCACGCGGAGGCCCGCGGCATCCTGCTCGCCGACACCAAGCTCGAGTTCGGCGTGCGCGAGGGCCGGCTGATCTGGATCGACGAGGCGCTGACACCCGACTCGTCGAGGTTCTGGCCGAAAGACCGCTACCAGCGCGGGCGCTCGCAGCCGAGCTTCGACAAGCAGTTCGTGCGGGACTACCTCGAGACGCTCGGCTGGGACAAGCGGCCGCCGGGTCCGGCGCTGCCCGACGAGATCGTCGCGCGGACCCGCGAGCGCTATCGGGAGGCCTACGCGCGCCTGACGGGCCGGCGGCTCGGCGAGCCCGCCCCCGCCTCCTGGAGCCCTTCTTCCTGGAGTCGTCCGTGAAGCAGCAGTTGGAAGTTCTGATCACCGAGATGATCGATAGGGGCATCCTCTTCAACGAGGCGCGTCGCGAGTTCGAGAAGCGCTTCATCGCCCGGGTGCTGCAGCGCCACAAGGGCAACCTGTCGCGGGCCGCCAAGGACCTGCGGATGCACCGCAACACCCTGGGCAAGAAGGTCTCCGAGTACGAGCTCTAGGCGTCCGGCGCTTGGCACTCCACTTGACAGAGTGCCAGCCTGGGGCCTACATTGGCACTCGTCGGGCACGACTGCTAGACCCGCCCGACGGGCCCCCTCCGGGGCAAAAACCCAGGTTCACGAGTCTCAAGGAGACGAGGAAGAGCATGAAGGTTCGTCCGCTTCACGACCGCCTGCTGGTCAAGCGCATCGAGGAGAAGGAGACGGTGAAGGGCGGGATCATCATCCCCGACACCGCGAAGGAGAAGCCGCAGGAGGGCGAGGTGATCGCCGCCGGCAACGGCAAGACGCTCGACAGCGGCCAGAAGGTCGCGCTCGAGGTGAAGGCCGGCGACAAGATCCTGTTCGGCAAGTACTCCGGCACCGAGATCAAGATCGACGGCCAGGAGTACCTGATCCTGCGCGAGGACGAGGTCCTCGCGATCGTCGGCTGAGCATTTTTCGCGTCAAGGAGATCCTGAAGTCATGGCCAAGCAGATCACGTACGGCGACGAGTCCCGGCAGGCGATGCTGCGGGGCGTCAACCGCCTCGCCGACGCCGTCAAGGTGACCTTGGGCCCCAAGGGCCGCAACGTCGTCCTCGACAAGAAGTTCGGCTCGCCGCTGATCACCAAGGACGGCGTCACCGTCGCCAAGGAGATCGAGCTCAAGGAGCCGCTCGAGAACATGGGCGCCCAGATGGTGCGCGAGGTGGCGTCCAAGACCAGCGACGTCGCGGGCGACGGCACCACCACGGCCACCGTGCTGGCGCAGGCGATCTACCGCGAGGGCATCAAGAACGTCACCGCCGGCGCCAACCCGATGGAGCTGAAGCGCGGCATCGAGAAGGCCGTCGGGGTCGTGACCGACGAGCTGAAGAAGCTGAGCAAGCCGGTGAAGGGCAAGATGATCGCCCAGGTCGGCACCATCTCCGCCAACAACGACGAGACGATCGGCGGCATCATCGCCGAGGCGATGGAGAAGGTCGGCAAGGACGGCGTCATCACGGTCGAGGAAGCCAAGTCGATGGAGACCTCGCTCGAGGTCGTCGAGGGCATGCAGTTCGACCGCGGCTACCTGTCGCCCTACTTCGTCACCGATCCCGAGCGCATGGAGGCCGTGCTCGAGAACGCGCTAGTGTTGATCCACGAGAAGAAGATCTCCAGCATGAAGGACCTGCTGCCGGTGCTCGAGCAGGTCGCCAAGCTCGGCAAGCCGCTGCTGATCGTGGCCGAGGAGGTCGAGGGCGAGGCGCTGGCGACGCTGGTGGTCAACAAGCTGCGCGGCACGCTGCAGGTGTGCTCGGTCAAGGCGCCCGGCTACGGCGACCGCCGCAAGGCCATGCTCGAGGACATCGCGATCCTCACCGGCGGCAAGGCGATCACCGAGGACCTCGGCATCAAGCTCGAGAACATCAAGGTGGACGACCTCGGCAAGGCCAAGAAGATCACCATCGACAAGGACAACACCACGATCATCGAGGGCTCGGGCAAGCAGAAGGACATCGAGGGCCGGGTCAAGCAGATCCGGGTCCAGATCGACGAGACGACCTCCGACTACGACCGCGAGAAGCTGCAGGAGCGGCTCGCCAAGCTGGTCGGCGGCGTCGCGGTGATCAAGGTCGGCGCCGCGACCGAGACCGAGATGAAGGAGAAGAAGGCCCGCGTGGAGGACGCGATGCACGCGACCAAGGCGGCCGTCGAGGAGGGCATCGTGCCCGGCGGCGGCGTCGCCCTGCTGCGCGCGCAGAAGGCCGTCGAGGCGATCAAGGTCGACGGCGGCCTGAAGGTCGGCGTCGACATCATCCGCCGCTCGCTCGAGGAGCCCCTGCGCCAGATCGCCGGCAACGCCGGCCTCGAGGGCGCCGTGGTGGTGGCCAAGGTTCGCGAGATGAAGGCCGAGGAGGGCTTCAACGCCCTCACCGAGACCTACGAGAACCTGGTCGAAGCCGGCGTCATCGACCCGACCAAGGTCGTGCGCTCTGCGCTGCAGAACGCCTCCTCGATCGCTTCCCTGCTGCTGACCACCGAGGCCCTGGTCTCCGAGATCCCCGAGGAGAAGGAAGCCCCGGCCCCGCAGATGCCCCACGGCGGCGGGTTCTAGCCTCCGTCAACCGTTCCCGTTCCCGGCCGTGAAGAAGGGGAGCCGCAAGGCTCCCCTTTTCATCTTGGTCCCGCCTCCCTGCCCGCCAGGCGACGTTCGGTCCTAGCGACGCCAGGCGATCGGCCACCGGCTTCCACCGCCCGTCAGGAGCGCGGATCCGAACCGATGCTCATGGGCCTCCGGATTCGGGCCGTCGTTCAGCCGGAACGAGACGAGGCCCAGGGCGCATTGCGTTGATCTTGACCTCGTGTTTCGCGAAGTCCGCAACCTGTTCGACCGTGAACTGAACCCGCCGCTTCCAAGCTGAAGAGGCCGTAGCGCGCCTCGGACGGCGCCGTATGCCAACCGGTCTTCGTGTATCCAGCATTGAGGTGCAAGGAGCATGAGGAGTCTCCGAGGCCCTTCGTTCGGTGCCCCACGCCAGGCAACGAGCGCCCTCCGACGCTCTATCGGGGGGGGAGATGCCGAATTCCGGCGCGTGGTTGTCCAGCCGCCACCGACGGAGGGCAACTCGTCGCTGCCGCGGACCCGACCCGACCCGTGTATCCTCTAGCCTTCGGCCATGGATCACGAGACCGTCGAAGAGATCAAGCGGCACTTCGGAATCGTCGTCGAGGGACTGGAGAGTCGCATGCAGCTCGTGGCGGAGGGACAGGCGTCCCTTCGGGCGACGATCGACGGAATGCGGGGCGAGGTCGCAGGGGAGCTTCGCGAGGTCAAGGGGCTGATCAAGTTCTCGCACACGGAGCTCGATCGTCGTGCCAATACGGCCGACGCCGAGATCAAGGACCTGAGGTCCCGCATCGGCCGCCTGGAAGAGCCGACGACCCGTTAATCCCGTTCCCCGTTCCCGCTGGCCAGCCGTTCGCTCCTTCCCGGCCGTTCAGTCCCGTCGCCCTCCGCTCGCAGTCCCCCACTCCGACAGCAGGCCCTGGAGACCTCCTCCGCGGTGCCAGCCAGCGCCGCGTATCTCGAGGCGTTTATCTCAGAGCTCTACCGCGAACACCTTCACCTCTGGCGTGTCCGGCGCCAGGCGCGCCAGCCGCTCGAAGCGAAACCCGAGTTTGACGAGCAGGCCGATGGAGACGTCGTTGTCGCGCGATGTGATCGCCAGCACTCGTCGCAGGCCCAAGGCCTCACGCCCGTGGGCGAGGACGGCCGCCGCCGCCTCGTGTGCGAAACCGCGCGATCGGTAACGCTGCAAGATCGCAAAGCCGATGTCCGGGTCGGGGAGCGCGTCCCGCTTCAGCAGGCCGCAGATGCCGATGGGGTCGCCGCCGGGTTTGAGGCCCACGCGGTAGAGGCCGAAGCCGAAGCGCGCGTAGCTCGCCGCGGGCCCGGCCTCCAGGTACCGGAGGGCGTCCGCTGCGTCGCGGACGCCCCGGTCTCCGATGTAGCGCAGGAACGCGGGCTCGTTGAGCAGCTCCACGATGAAACCGGCGTCGAGAGCCGAGAGCTTGGAGAGCGCCAGGCGCTCGGTCTCGAGCACCGGCTCGCGCAGCTCGCTCAGAAGCTCTCCTTCGTCACGAAGCTGCCGCCCCAGATCGCCTGGCCGTCCCACTGCCCGAAGGCGCTGGCAAACGCCTGCATGTCCCTCGGCGTCACCTTGCCGACCGGCGTCACGAAATAGACCACCGTCACGCGGATCGGCTCCTCAGCGCGCGCCCCCTGGTAGCCGGCCCCGGTGAAGTAGGAACCCTCCGGCTCGCCGTGGCCGATCGCCACGCGGGCGAGGCCCGCGCTGCGCTTGGCCCTCCCCTCGTCCTGCTCGAGGCTCTCGGAGAGCGCGGCCTTGGCCGACTCGTTGGCCACGGCTCCGCCGACCGCTGGGGCCGGCAGCGCCTGGGGCGCGGCGAAGGCGAACCCCTGCTGCCGCCACGGCGGCGTGCCCATGTTCGAGAGCTGGATGCCCGCGACGTCCCGACGCAGCGGGATCTGGATCAGGTAGTAGCGCTGCACGTCGACGTCCATGCCCTGCGCCTTCAGCTCGCGCTCGAGCCGCAGCAGGTCGGGCCGGTCCTCCGCGCGGCTCGCGGTGAAGGGAGCGCGCTCGCCCTCGACGTTCGCGAACAGCAACTGGTGGCTGCCGGGGCCGACGACCGCCTCGTGGCTGCCCTCGATCACGTCCGTGATCACGAAGTTGGTCGAGCCGTAGGGGAAGATGCTGAAGGTGAAGGCCGCGCGCGGCGGCACGCCCCGCGGCCACGCCCCGCGCATGCCGCGGGCCGGCACCGGCGCGATCGCGAACTGGTTCGACACGATCACGTTGCGGTCGCGCGTGCGGCTCGTCAGCCCGAGCTCAGCCAGCCGCTCGGGCAGCGTCTTCTCCACGGTGCGGCCACCGAAGCGCTGGTGGATCCTGATCTTGTCCGCGGGCACCACCAGCACCTTGTCGCGGAAGTTCGAGTCGCGCCGCACCGACAGCGCGAGCTGCGCCGACTGCGGGTCGCCTTCGTGCTTCCGCACCCAGATCCCGACGTCGCTGATGCGGTCGCCCCAGACGCTGCCCTGGTAGCGGCCGATGTCCTCCCAGCTGATCTTGACCGGCGAGAAGCCGTTGCGCCGCACCAGGCGCATGAAGCCCACGTCGTTCCACAGGTCGAGCGTCTGCGAGAAGTACTGCTCCCAGGCCACGGGCGGCGCGGGCTCGGGGAACGGCGCCACCCGCGGGTTGACCGAGACGCCGCCGTGCAGCAGCCGGAGCGCGGCCACCACGTTCTTCACCGTGTTCGAGCCGGGCTGGGCGTCGAGGCCCAGATCGGCGGCGATCTCGACCGCGGCGAAATCGACCTTGCTGTTGCCGATGCCCGCGCGGCGGGCCTCCTGCAGCGCGAGCAGCACGTTCGCGCGGATACCCTGCGCCTCGGCGCCGTTGATCCGGATGCCCTGCTTGCCGAACGCCGCCACGATCTGGGCGTTCGTCGGCTGCTCCTCGTGCGCCCCGACCCTCGATCCGAAGGCGCCCACGACGAGCGCCAGCGCCAGCCCTGCGCAGAGACCTCGCAACCGCAGCATCACCCACCTCCCGGAACTTCGTGCCGTCCGAGATACGAGGTGGGCCCCGACCCTATTCCGCGCTCCCCCGTCGCGCGCGGCGCGCGTCGCTCACCTAGGCAGGGTGAACTTCACCGTCACGGGCATGTAGACCTTGACCGGGACGCCGTCCTTGGTCGCCGGGCGGTACTTGCGGCGCTTGACGTACTCGACCGCGGCCTGATTGAGGCCGAGGCCGGCGGCGCCCTGCACGATCTTGACCTCCCCGACGTTGCCCTTCTCGTCCACCAGGATGTTCAGCTCGACGACGCCCTCGGCGCGCTGGCGCAGGGCGATCGGCGGGTAGCTGAGCGGCGGCTGGCTGGCCACCCGCGGCTCGATCACGCCGGGGTCGTTGAGGCCGACGAGCGCGCCGGGCTTGACCGGCTCGGGGGTGGCGAGCGTCGTCGGGGGCGGCAGCGTGGTCGGCGGCGGCGTCGCGGGTGCCAGCGTCGTCGCGACGGGGGGCGGCGTGACGGCGGCGGCGGCTGCTGCTGCCGCCGCGGCGAGGGCGCGCTGTCGCTCCTCCTCCAGCCGCGCCTCTTCCGCCCGCTTCTCCTGCTCGATGCGCTTGCGCTCCTCCAGCAGCTTGCGCTCCTGCTCCTCCTGGGCCTTGCGGCGCGCCTCGTCCTGCGCGCGCTGCAGCGCAGCCGGGTCCACCTGCTGGCCCCGCGCGGCCGCCTGGGCCTCCACCTTCTTCTTGGCGTCGCTGACGGCCTGCGTCTCGGCCTCCTCGCGCTGCTTCTCGAACTCGGCGAGCCGCGACTCCAGCTCCTTCACGCGCGCCAGCGCGGCCTGAGCGACCGGGCTCAGGGTGGCCGGCGGAGGCGCGGGGGCCTGCGGCGGCGCGCCCCCGGGCCCGAGCAGGAAGTACCATCCCGCGGCGGCCACGACGACGGCGACGGCGCCGATGCCGGCGAGCAGCGGCCCGCGACTCGCGGCGGGGGCGGGAGCTGCGGCCGCGAAGGGCTCGCGCGCGTGCGCGGGCTCCGCCGCCGGAACGGCGGCGTGGGGAGTGGCGGCCGCGGGCACGGCGGGGGCCGGGGTCGAGACCGCGTGCTGCGCGGCGCGCCCCGCGGGGGGCGCGGGCTGGGCCTGGGCCGGCTCGGGCGGGGCGGCGGTCACCGGGGCGACCGGGGGCGGGGCGGCGCGCACAGCCGCCGCGGGGGGCGCGGGCGGCGGCGGGGCCGCGGCCTTGGCCGGTTCCTGGATGTACTCGGCGTAGCTCGCGGCTCTTTCGCGCTCGATCGCCGAGGCTTCGCGCTCGCTCTCCTCGCGGAACAGCGAGTGCATGAAGAACGCGAGGTTGAAGGTCGTCGGGTTGAACTCGCCCGAGAACAGCAGCGCATCGACCGCCTTGCGCATCTCGGCCATGTCGGAGTAGCGCGCCGCGGGGTCGCTCGGCAGCGCCTTCTCGAGCACGGCAGCGATCGGAGGCGGGATCTGGTCGCCGTCGGGGCCCGGGCTCAGCAGGCGGCCCGCGGCCGCCTGCGCCCGTGCGTCAGCCCCTGCCGGAAGCGGCCCGGTCAGCGCCTCGAGCAGCAGCACCCCGCACTGGTAGACGTCGGTGCGGGCGTCGGCCTTGCCCGCTTCGCGTTGCTCCGGCGCCAGGAAGCGCTCCTCTTCGGGCAGCAGCCCCTTCGCCGCCCGGATGCCCGCCGCCCAGGAGCCGAAGCCGCGCACGCGCACGTCGCCGTCGTAGGAGACGAGCACCGCCTCGGGCGTGACCAGCCCGTGCGCCAGGCGGCCGGCGTCGAGCTTCTTGCCGTGCGCGTACTCGAGGGCGGCGCAGGCCTTGCTGACGATCAGCAGCGCCTGGTCGAACGCGAACGGGAAACCGTCGCGCCGCGAGCGCTCGAACACCGCGCGCAGCGACTTGCCCTCGACGTGCTCGTAGGCGACGTAGTAGTCCGCCTCGACGCGTCCGATCGCGAGGATGCGCTGCACGTTGGCATTCTGCAGGTGGCTCGCCAGCTTGGCCTGGTCCATCAGCGCCTTGACGAACTCGGCGTTGGCCGACAGCGCGGGCGTGATGCGCACGAGCGAGACGAGCCGCTCGAGGCCGGTGGGCGACAGCTTGGCGGCCCTGAACTCCGGCCCCAGGCCGGACTCCGAGACTTGCTCCAGGAGCACGAACTTGCCGAACCGCTGCGGGGAGGACATGGAGAGATGCATCCTCTGGCGAGGGGAACGTTAGGTTGCGCCGCAGCCTAGCACGCGCGCGAAGCGGCGGGCAAACCAGCCGGCCTCAGCGCGGACGCAACTGCAGGATGGAGCCGTCGGGCGCCTCGATCCGGGCTCCGGTGTCCTCGTCGAGCCCACGCAGGGTAAAGCCGCCCGCCTGCTCTCCGACGGCCAGCAGCGCGAGCTCGCCGTGAATCGAGAGCGCGCCGCGCAGGCCGCCGCCGCGGCGCAGGATGCCGACGAGCCGAACGGGCGGCTCCGCGGGCAGCGTCGCGACAGGCTCTTCGTCACTTCCGGAGGCCATGCCGCCATCATCGGCCGGGGCGCGGGCCGGCAGGCGCGCTTGCGCGTAGCGGAAGGGATCGCGTTTCAGCTCGGGGGGCGTCGGCACTCGAAGCTCCGGCGCCGGGGACGCGGAAACGGGGCGCGCGGGCCCGGCGACCGGCTCGCGGACGGAAGGGGCGAAGGCCACGGCCGCGGCGGCCAGCGCGGCCAATGACAGGGCAGCGGCGGGCAACGCTCGCCTCACGGGCGCGCTCCCAGGAACTGGCCGTCGAGCGTCAAGGCGACGTCCTGCCCGCGGCCCTCGAGCCGCAGCCGCGCGAGAGCCACGCCGGCGCCCGGCGCCGAGACGTCGCCGGCATAGCGCAGCGCGCCCTCGATCGAGCCTGTCGCGGCGACGCTGAAGGCCGTGCCGCGCGGGCCGGGCCGTACCGACAGGCGCACCTGGTCGAGCCCCGCCGGCCGCACGTTCTCGAGCAGGGCCGCGCGCTGCGCGGTCGCTCCCCCGCCGCGCGCGCCGAGCCGAGCGAACGCAGCGTCCTGCAGCCGCACGCGGCGCTCGGAGGCCGCGGCGCGCCGCTCCACGGAGCGCCGCTCCTCGCGCAGGACGCGCTGCTCGTCGAAGGAGCGCCACAGCTCCTCGCGCGCGGGCCGCGCCAGCGCCAGTTGCGCGGCGAGCGCGCCGGCCAGCAGCACCAGGCCGAGCAGGCGTCGGTTCACGGCCGCTCTCCCGCCCAGGCAAAGCGCAGCGTCGCCTTCATCTCGTCCTGCCGCTGCTCCGCGCCGGGCCGGACGTCCTCGAAGGCCGGCGCCGCGGCGATCCGCGCGAGCAGATCATCGTAGGCCTCGGGCCGCCGGGCACTCACCTGAGCTTCCAGCTCGAGCCGCGAGCCGTAGTCGAGCTGCAAGGAGTCGAGCCGGACGTCGTCGGGCAGCAGCTCGGTCAAGCTGGCGACCACCAGGGCGGGCGGCGCGAGTGCCGTCCACGTGACCTGGCCCGGCAGCCGGCCCTCGCCGCGGCGCTCGCGGGCGGCGAGGGCATCCGCGCGCCGGCGAGAGAGGCCCAGCTCGGCCCGCAGCGATTCGAGGCTGGCCCGTGCGCGTGCCGCCTCGGCGCGGTGCAGCCAGGCGTCGCCGAGCGAGGCCGCGAGGGCCAGCGCGCCCAGCACGAGCAGGAGGGTGCCTCCGGCGGGCGCTGCGGTCCGCGGCCGCGTCGAAAAATCGGGAAGGCGGCTCACGCGATCGCCTCTGCCAGCCAGCCGGCGACGCCAGCCGGAGCCTCAGCCCAGGCGTCCCGTCCGAGCGCCCGCAAGGCCGTCGCCAGCTCGGACGCCTGCCGGCCCGCGAGCAGGATTCGGGACGGCGTTCCGTCGAGCAGCGCTGCGGTGCGCTCCGCCTCCGCGGCGACGCGCGAGGCCTCGTCAGCCGCATCGGCATCGCGCCGGCGGCTGCGCGCGGCGCAGAGCTGGCCGTCGCTGAAGCCGAAGAAGGTCTGGGCGGCATCACCGCTCAGCACGACGACGACGCCGCCGGGGCCGGGCGGCTTGCGCAGGAGGGAGCCGGCGGCCAGCAGCGGCGCCACGTCCACGCGGTCCTGCCTGAAGCCGGCGGCGGCCACCACGTCCTCGTAGCCCTGGACGACGCGACGCCGGACGACCGCGGCCAGCAGGTGCGGGCCGCTCCGCACCCCGTCGACCAGGGCCTCGCCAGGCGGGAACGGCAGGCTTGGCGCCAGGCGGAAGCGCGCGTACTCGACCGCGGCGACGCCGGCGGGCGGCTCGATCAGCGCCAGCCGGGCGCAACCGTCGGGCAGCACCAGCGCCGCCGCCCGGCCGTTCACGCCGAGCTCCTGGCGCAGCTCCGCAAGCGCGTCGCGCACCACGTCGGCCGCCACGACGTTGTCGTCGAACGGTCCGGGACGCAGGGCGCCGCGAGGCAGGCGCCGCTCGGCGCTCGAGGCCCCCGCGGACCCCGTCAGGGAACCCGCGTGGACGCCGATCACCGACGACGCGTCGAAGGCGAGCAGCAACCGCGCTCGTCGCACGGAGACGATTCTAAGGCCGTGCGGAGCCGCCCCCCCAACCTGGCCCGCCACGGGTTATGATCCGCCCGCCGTCTCGCGTCCCGCGTTCCTGGCGCCCGCCAGGGGAGCCAGAGGACCACTCCCAGGAGGTGGCATGAAGGTCTACGACGCCCCCAGCATCCGCAACATCGCGGTCGTCGGGCATGGCGGAGCCGGGAAGACGTCGCTGGTGTCGACGCTCCTCTTCGACATGGGCGCGACCACCCGCATCGGCCGCGTGGAAGACGGCACGGCCCCTACGGACTTCGATCCCGACGAGATCGAGCGGAAGATCAGCCTGCAGGCGGCGCTCGCCTTCGGCGAGTGGCGCAAGACCAAGCTGAACCTGCTCGACGCGCCGGGCTACGCGAACTTCCTGTCCGAGGCCCAGCTCGCGCTGCGGGTGGCCGACGCCGCCCTGGTCGTGGTCGACGCCGTCGCGGGCGTCGAGGTGCAGACCGAGAAGGTCTGGCGCCTGGCCGAAGCGCTGTCGCTGCCGCGCATCGTGGTGGTCAACCGCATGGACCGGGAGCGCGCGTCGTTCGAGCGCGCGCTCGAGTCGCTGCAAGCCGCTTTCGGCCGCGGGGCGGTGCCGATCGCGGTGCCGCTCGGCGAGGAGAAGGCGTTCTCGGGCGTCGCGGACCTGGTGCTGGGCAAGGCCTGCGTCTACGCGGGCGACGAGAGCGGCAAGTTCGAGATGAAGGACGTGCCGGCGGCGATCAAGCCGGCGGCGGACGCGCGGCGCGAGGCCCTCGTCGAGATGGTGGCGGAGACCGACGAGGAGCTGATGGAGACCTTCTTCGAGAAGGGCAGCCTCGCCGAGGAGGACCTGCGCAAGGGCCTGCGCAACGCCGTGCGCGCGGCCAAGGTGTTCCCGGTGCTGCCGGCGTCCTCGGGACGGAACGTCGGGCTGCATCCGCTGCTCGACGCGCTGGTGGACCTGTGTCCCGCCCCGACCGACCGCGGGGCCGCAGAGGGCAGGACGAACGGCTCCGTCGCGCAGCGCGCCCCCGAGCCCGACGCGCCGGCCTCGGCGTTCGTGTTCAAGACGATCGCCGACCCGCATGCGGGGCGCATCAGCCTGTTCCGCGTCTACTCGGGCCGGCTGAGGTCCGACTCGGCGATCCACAACACGACCCGCGACAGCGCGGAGCGCCTGGGCAGCCTGCTGCTGCTGCAGGGCAAGACCCAGACGGGTGTCGAGGAGGTCGGCGCCGGCGACATCGGCGCGGTGGCCAAGCTGAAGGAGACGCAGACCGGCGACACGCTGGCCGACAAGGCGGCGCCGATCGTGTACTCCAAGGTCGAGCTGGCCGAGCCCGCGACCACCTTCGCGATCGAGCCGAAGACTCGCGGCGACGAGGACAAGATCGCGCAGGCCCTGCGCCGGATCCAGGACGAGGACCCGGTGCTGCGCGTCTCGACCGACCCGCAGACGCACGAGTTGCTGCTCTCGGGCATGGGCCAGCTTCACGTCGAGGTCGTGGTGGGCAAGCTGCGCAAGCGCTACAAGGTCGAGGTCAACCTCAAGAAGCCCCGGATCCCGTACCGCGAGACGATCAAGGGCGCCGCCGAGGGCCACGGACGGCACAAGAAACAGACCGGCGGCCACGGGCAGTTCGGGGACTGCAGGATCCGCATGAAGCCGCTGGCGCGCGGGTCGGACTTCGTCTTCGTGGACGACATCTTCGGCGGGTCGATCCCCAAGAACTTCATCCCGGCCGTCGAAAAAGGCATCCAGGACGCACGCCTGCGGGGCTTCCTGGCGGGCTTCCCGATGGTGGACTTCCAGGTCGAGCTCTACGACGGCCAGTACCACGACGTCGACTCCTCGGAGATGTCCTTCAAGATCGCGGGCTCGCTCGCCTACAAGGACGCCGTCGCGAAGTGCCGGCCCACGATCCTCGAACCGGTGATGACGGTCGAGATCAGCGTGCCCGAAGAGTACGCCGGCGCCGTGATGGGCGACCTGTCGAGCCGGCGGGGGCGGCCCCAGGGCATGGAGCCGCGGGGCTCGCAGCAGGTGATCAAGGCCGAGGTGCCGCTCTCCGAGATGCTCTCCTACGACGCCGAGCTCACCTCGATGACGGGCGGCCGAGGCTCCTATCACATGGAGATGGACCACTACGACGAGGTCCCCGGCCATCTGCAGGACAAGATCGTGCAGGCCGCCAAGGCCGAGCGCGGGGACGCCAAGGAGGAGGAGTGAAGCGGAGTCCAGCCCTCGTGCTGCTGGCGCTGGCCCTCGCCTCGCCCGGGGCCGCGCAGCAGGCCGCGAGCGACGTGCCGCTGGCCGGGGCCGAAGGCGTCCCGGTCCCGAAGCGCACCAAGTCGGTGCTGCCCGAGTACCCGGCCGCAGCGCAGGCTCAGGGCGTGCGCGGCATCGTGATCCTGCAGGTGCTGATCGACGAGCAGGGCAAGGTGTCCGAGGTGGACGTGGTGCGCAGCATCCCCGGGCTCGACGAGGCCGCGATCACGGCCGTGCGGCAGTGGGAGTACGAGCCCGTGAAGATCGACGGCCGCGCGACGCCGGTGCGGCTGACGGTGCCGATCACCTTCCTGATGAAGCTGCCCGAAGTCGCGCGCGAGGTCGGGGTTCCCGAGCTGCGCCAGGGTGCGATGCCCGCCAACCCGCGGCCCGAGGGCAGGGCCACGGTCACGGCGCAGCTCACCGTCGACCCCGACGGGCAGCTCGTCGAGGCCGAGATCGTCAAGGGCGAGTCGCCGTTTTCCGAGGCGCTGCTGCAGGCGCTGCGCACGTGGGCCTTCGTGGCGGACGTGCAGCGCGGGATGATCGCCTTCCGCCTGCAGGCCGAGTTCCAGCCCGCCGAGCGCGGCAGATCGGCCGTGACGCTCACGGCAGGTGGCGTGAGACACGATCTGCCCGAGCGGGCCGCAGCCGCCCCGCCGGCCGGCGCTCCAACGCCGAGCGCGCCGCAGGCGGAGACCCCGGCGCCGCCAATCGCGACACCGGCGGCCCCGCCCGCGCCGGCCCCGCCGCCCAGCGCTGCGCCACAGTCGGAGACCCCGGCTCCGGTCGCGCCGGCGTCCGCGGCTCCCGCCGCGACGGCGCCAGACGCCGCCGCGCCAGGCGCTCCCCCGCCCGCGGGGCCCGCTGCCCCTGCGCCGATCGCCCCCACGGCCGCGCCGGGCCCTGCCGCGCCAGCGAGCCCCCAGCCGCAAGGCGACGCAGCGGCGGCCCGGACCGACGCGGCGCCCGCCGCGGCGGCGGTCAAGCCTCCTGTCACCGAGGTCCTGCGCGCTCCGGCCGGGGCACAGCCCGGGGCGCCGGCAAGCCCGGGCGCGCCGCCCGAGGGCCCGCAATCGACGGCGCAACACGTCTCCGCGGTGCGGGACGTCGTGCTCGGCCAGGGCGTGCCCGAGCTCGGCGGCGGCCGACGGCCGGTCGTGCCTCCGCTCGCGAGGCTGGGCGGCGTCAACGGCGTCGTCAGCGTGCGCTTTTCGATCGACTCCGGCGGCGCCACGCAGGTGGCCTCCGTCGAAGGCCCGCAGGCTCTCGAGAGGGCGGCGCGCCAGATGGTCGAGTCGTGGAGCTTCCGCCGCCTGCGTCCGGAACGCCTGATGGCCGTGGCCCAGGTGCGCTACGAGGCCGACCAGGCGAGCGCAGTCGTCAGCCTCGAGCCCTGACGCCGTCCCGCTGGCGGCGCGGCAGACAGAACAAGGGCGGGCCGTGGGGCCCGCCCTTTCGGCTCGAGTCGCGCTCCCAGGGGAACTACTCGGGCTTCTTGGCCCCCGCCTTCTTCTGCTTGGCGCCTTCGGCCTTCGGCTTCTTCTCGGCCTTGGGCTTCTTCTCCGCCTTCGGCTTGACGGCCTTGGCCTCCGCTTTCGGCTTGGCCTCGGACTTCTGGTCCTTCTTCTCGTCCTTGGAAGACGGCTTGAACTCGGAACCGAGCAGCTCGACGATCGCCATCTCGGCGCCGTCGCCCTGGCGGCTGCCGAGCCGCAGGATCCGGGTGTAGCCGCCGGGGCGGCTGGCGAAACGGGCGCCCAGGTCGTCGAACAGCTTCTTCAGGACCGGCGCGCTCTTGATGTCGCGCTCGGCCAGCCGCCGCGCGTGGATGCGGTCGTCCTCGCGCCGCGCGAGCGTGATCAGGCGCTCGGCGAACGGCCGCAGCTCCTTGGCCTTCATCAGCGTGGTGCGGATGCGCTCCCGCTCGAACAGCGCCGTGGCGAGGTTGCGCAGCAGCGCGATCCGGTGGGGTGTGGTGCGCCCGAGCTTGCGGTGCGCGACTCGATGTCTCATGGTCTTTCCGTGTGAGCCCGCCTCAGCCCTGGTTCTGCGGGGCCGGCCAGTTGTCGACCTTCATGCCGAGCGAGAGGCCCATGCCGGAGAGGATCTCCTTGATCTCGTTCAGCGACTTGCGTCCGAAGTTCTTCGTCTTCAGCATCTCGGCCTCGCTCTTCTGGACGAGCTCGCCGATCGTGCGGATGTTGGCGTTCTTCAGGCAGTTGTAGGAGCGCACCGACAGCTCGAGCTCGTCGACGCTCTTGCCGAGCTTCTCGAAGAAGGCCTCGCGGTCCTGCTCGGAGACCTCCACCGGCACGTCGGCGTCGTCGAAGTCGTCCTCGACGTTGACGAAGATGGCCAGGTGGTCGCGCATCAGCTTGGCCGCCAGGCCCACCGCGTCACGCGGCGAGACCGCGCCGTTGCCCCAGACCTCGAGCGTGAGCTTCTCGTAGTCCGTGGCCTGGCCGACGCGAGCGTTCTCCACGAAGTAGTTGACCTTCTTGATCGGCGAGTGGACGGAGTCCACCGGGATCCAGCCGATCGAGAGGTCTTCGTCGAAGTTCTTGTCGGCCGGCACGTAGCCGCGCCCCTGCTTGATGCGCATCTCGACCGACAGCGTCGAGCCCTGGCCGAGCGTCGCGATGTAGGCCTCGGGGTCGAGCACCTCGATGTCGGGGTCGGGCGTGATGTGCTTGGCGCGCACCTCGCCGGCCTCGGAGGTCTTGAGGTAGAGCGTCTTCGGGTGCTCGACGTGCAGCTTCAGCGGCACGCGCTTCAGGTTGAGGATCAGGTCGGTGGTGTCCTCCATCGCGCCGGGGATCGGCGAGAACTCGTGGAGCACGCCCTCGACGCGCACCGCGGTGATCGCGGCGCCCTCGACGCTCGAGAGCAGCACGCGCCGCAGCGCGTTGCCGACAGTGGTCGCGAAGCCCCGCTCGAACGGCTGGGCGTAGAAGCGCCCGTAGTGGTCGGTCAGGCTCTCCCGATCGACCTCGAGCCGCTTCGGCTTCTGGAACCCTTTCCACAGCATTGGCTTCTCCGGTCCTCTCTACTCGCCTGTCGCTGTCGGCGAGCGGGTTACTTCGAGTACAGCTCGACGATGAGCTGCTCCTGGATCGGGAAGTTCACGTCGTCCCGAGCGGGCAGCGACAGCACCTTCCCCTTCATCTCGGCGGAGTCGAGCTCCAGCCACTTCGGCACGCCCCGGCCCTTGACGGCCTCGACGGCGGCCTGCACCGTCTCGTTCTTGGTCGCGCGCGAGGCGAGGCTCAGCACGTCGCCCACCCGCACCTGGAACGAGGGGATGTCCACCTTGCGCTGGTTGACCCGGACGTGCCCGTGGCGCACCAGCTGGCGCGCCTGCGCGCGCGAGCTGCCGAAGCCGAGCCGGTAGACCACGTTGTCGAGCCGGCGCTCCAGCTTCTGCAGCAGCTTCTCGCCGACGACGCCCTTCTCCTGCGAGGCGCGGTCGAAGAACAGGCTGAACTGGCCCTCCAGCATGCCGTAGAGCCGCTTGGCCTTCTGCTTCTCGCGCAGCTGCAGGCCGTAGCCCTGCAGCTTGCTCTTGATGCGGCCGCCCTTGCCGTGCTGGCCCGGAGCGTAGTTGCGCTTCTCGATCGCGCACTTCTCGGTGAAGCAGCGGTCGCCCTTCAGGAAGAGCTTCATGCCCTCCCGGCGGCACAGGCGGCAGACGGAACCGATGTATCGAGCCACGTTTCTCTCCTAGACCCGGCGACGCTTGGGGGGACGGCACCCGTTGTGCGGGATCGGGGTGACGTCACGAATGGACTTGATCTCGATGCCCGCGGCCTGCAGGGAGCGGATCGCCGACTCGCGGCCGCTGCCCGGGCCCTTCACGCGGACCTCGCACGAGCGCAGGCCCACGTCCTTGGCGGCCGCGGCGGCGGCGGTGGCCGCCTGCTGGGCCGCGAAAGGCGTCCCCTTGCGCGAGCCCTTGAAGCCGAGCGTGCCGGCGCTCGACCACGCGACCACGTTGCCTTCGAGGTCCGTGATCGTCACGTGTGTGTTGTTGAAGGAGGCGTGGATGTGCACGACGCCGTGGGCGACGTGCCGCTTTTCCTTCTTGCTCTTCTTCGAGGCGGGTTTCGCCGCCGGCGTGGGGGTGGTGGTCGTGCTCATGAACCGTCTCCTACTTCGCGGCCGTGGTCTTGGCCTTGATCATGGCGCGGCGCGGGCCCTTGCGCGTGCGCGCGTTCGTGTGGGTGCGCTGCCCGCGCACCGGCAGGTTGCGCCGATGGCGCATGCCCCGGAAGGACCCGATCTCCATCAGCCGCTTGATGCTCATGGCGACGTCCTTGCGCAGGTCGCCCTCGACGCCGCCCTCGGCGTCGATGATCTTGGCGATGCGGCTGACCTCCTCTTCCGAGAGATCCTTCACCCGCACGGCCGGCTCGATCCCGGCCTTGCCGAGGATGATGCGGCTGCGATGCGGTCCGATGCCGTAGATGTAGGTGAGACCCACCTCGACCCGCTTCTGACGCGGCAGGTCGACGCCAGCGATGCGTGCCATACCTTCTTACCCCTGCCTCTGCTTGTGTTTCTGGTTCGGGCAGATGATCCGCACGACACCCTGCCGGCGGACCACCTTGCACTTCACGCAGATCTTCTTGACCGAGGACCTGACTTTCACTTCAACCTCTCGCGGACTCTCTCGTCCCTCAACCGGCCCGCCGCACGATGCGGCCCCGGCTCGCGTCGTAGGGCATCAGCTCCACCACGACCGTCTCGCCCGGCAGCAGCCTCAGCAGGCTCGAAGCGCCCGAGACGTGCGCGGTCGCGAACGACCTCCGCTCGCCCAGGAGCTCCACCTTGTAGAGCGCGTTCGGCAGCGCCTCCACGACGCGCGCTTCCACGACCAGCGGCTCCCCGTCCCGACCCTGCGCCTTCACGCATGCTGCTCCGCCCGCGCGTAGGGATAGGCCTCGGACAGGATCCACGGGCCGTGCTCCGTCACCGCCACCGAAAGCTCGAAATGGGCCGACAGGCTGCCGTCGGCGGTCACCGCCGTCCAGCCGTCCTCCAGCACCTTCACCTCGTGGCGGCCGGCGTTCACCATCGGCTCGATCGCCAGACACATGCCGGGCACCAGGCGCTGGCCGCGGCTCGGCGTGCCGTAGTTCGGCACCTGCGGCTCCTCGTGGAGCTTGGTGCCGATGCCGTGGCCGACGAACTCGCGCACCACCGAGAAGCCGTTCTTCTCGGCGTGGCTCTGCACCGCATGGCCCAGGTCCCCCAGCCGGCGGCCCGGATGGCACTCCGCGATGCCGGCGTGCAGCGCTTCCTCGGTGACCTGCAGCAGGCGCTTCGCTTCGGGCGCCACCTTGCCCACCGCCACGGTGCGCGCCGAGTCCCCGTAGAAGCCGTCCACGACGCAACCGAGGTCGAGGCCGACGATGTCGCCCTCGCGCAGCTTGCGCTCGCCAGGAATGCCGTGCACCACCTGCTCGTTGATCGCCACGCACAGCGTTGCCGGGTAGCCGCGGTAGCCCAGGAAGGCGGGCTTGGCGCCGGCCTTGCGGATGCGCTCCTCGGCGATGCGGTCGAGCTCGCGGGTGGTGGTGCCCGGCACCGCGGCCTGCGCCAGCGCCTCCAGCGCCTCCACCACGATGCGGCACGCCCGGTGCATCGCCTGCAGCTCGGGCCAGCCCTTCTGCACGCTCATCGCGCCGCCTCGAGGCCGCCCCTGAGCTCGGCGAACACCACGTCCACGGCGCGGTTGCCGTCGATCTGGCGATAGCCCGCGCGGCTGCCGTAGTAGCCGATCAGCGGCGCCGTGCGCTCGTCGTACTCGCGCAGCCGGCGCGCCACGGCGGTCTCCTTGTCGTCCTCGCGCTGGATCAGGGCGGTCCCGCAGCGGTCGCAGACGCCCTGCTTGCGCGGCGGGTTGTTGCTGACGTGGAAGGTGGCCTGGCAGCCCGGGCACCAGCGCCGGCCCGAGAGCCGCCGCAGCAGCTCGGCGCGCGGCACCTCGAAGTTGAACACCACGAATCCGCTGCTGCCGCCGTCGCCGAGCCGGGCCTCGAAGCCCTGGGCCTGGCCGAGCGTCCGCGGGAAGCCGTCGAGGATGTAGCCGGGGCGGCAGTCGGGCCGCGCCAGCCGCTCGTCGATCAGGCCGATCAGCAGCTCGTCCGGCACCAGCCCGCCCTTCTCCATCAGCGGCCCGGCCTGCTTGCCGAGAGGCGTGCCTCCGGCGATCGCCTCGCGCAGCATGTCGCCAGTCGAGATCTTCGGCACGCCCAGGTGCCCCGCCAGGCGAGCCGCCTGCGTGCCCTTGCCCGCGCCCGGAGGGCCCAGGAAGATCACGCGCACGCGGCCGCCCTTGGCGGCGCTAGCGTCGGCCACGGATCCTCCGGCCCTTGCCGCTGAAGCCGTCGTAGTGCCGCATCACGAGCTGCGCCTCGATCTGCGAGACCGTATCCATCGCGACGCCCACCACGATCAGCAGCGAGGTGCCGCCGAAGTAGAAGTTGAGCCCCAGGCCCTGGGTGATCCAGCCCAGGTTGTTGTCGGACAGGAACATGTCGAGCGGCGCCCCGATCACCGGGATCGGCGCCACCTTGAAGCCCGCGATCAGGAACTCGGGCAGGAGCGCGATCACCGCCAGGTACACGGCGCCGCCGAAGGTGATGCGGCTCAGGATGTGATCCAGGTGCTCGGAGGTGCGCTTGCCCGGCCGAATCCCCGGGATGAAGCCGCCGTACTTGCGCATGTTCTCGGCGACGTCGTCCGGGTTGAACACGATCGCCGTGTAGAAGTAGCAGAAGAAGATGATGAACGAGACGTAGAGCAGGTTGTAGAGCGGCATGCCCCACTGCAGCTGCTCCGAGACCGACTGCATCCACGGGCTCTGGGCCTGGAAGTAGGAGGCGATCGTCTGCGGGAACGCGATGATCGAGGCCGCGAAGATCACGGGCATGACCCCGCTGGTGTTGACGCGCAGGGGCAGGTGGGTCGACTGCCCGCCGTACATGCGGCGGCCCACCACGCGCTTGGCGTACTGCACCGTGATGCGGCGCTGGCCGCGCTCGACGAACACGATGATGCCCACCACCAGGATCATCATCGCCAGCAGCACCAGCGTGCTGAGCAGGCCCAGCTCGCCGCGGCCGATCTTCTGGACGGTGTCGAACAGCCCGCGCGGGAACCCGACCACGATGCCCGCGAAGATCAGCAGCGACATGCCGTTGCCGATGCCGCGCTCGGTGATCTGCTCGCCCAGCCACATCACGAAGGCGGCGCCGGTGGTCAGCGTCAGCACCGTCATCGCCTTGAAGGCCCAGCCCGGGTGCTCGACGATCTGGAAGCTCTGATCGACCGTCATGCGCTCGAGGTAGACCGAGATGCCGAGCGACTGCACCAGGCACAGCAGCACCGTGCCGTAACGGGTGTACTGGGTGATCTTGCGCCGGCCGAGCTCGCCCTCCTTGGAGAGCTTCTCGAGGTACGGCCAGACCACCGTCAGCAGCTGCAGGATGATCGAGGCCGAGATGTACGGCATGATCCCCAGCGCGAAGACCGTGACCTTCGCCAGGTTGCCGCCGGAGAACATGTCGACGAGCCCGAACCAGTTGCCCTGGTTCTGCTCGAAGAAGTCGATCAGCGCCGCGGCGTTGATGCCCGGGGTCGGGATGTGGTTGCCGAGCCGGTACACGGCCAGCAGGCCGAGGGTGAACAGCACCCTCTTCCTGAGGTCCGGGATCTCCCAGATGTTGCGCAGGCTCTGCAGCATTTTCTATCGGCCTCCGTCAGGCCCCGAGCAGCTCGGCCTTGCCGCCGAGCTTCTCGATCGTCTCCTTGGACTTCGCGCTGAACTTGTGCGCCTTCACGGTCAGCGCGCGGGTCAGGCTGCCCTTGGCGAGGATCTTCACGCCGTCGCGCAGCTTGCGCACGATGCCGCGCTCGATCAGCAGCTCCGGCGTCACGATGGTGCCGGCGTCGAACGCTTCCAGCCGCTCGAGGTTCACCTCGGCGTACTCCTTGCGGAAGATGTTGTTGAAGCCCCGTTTCGGCACGCGCCGGTGCAGCGGCATCTGGCCGCCCTCGAAGCCCACCTTGCGGCTGAAGCCGCTGCGGCTCTTCTGGCCCTTCTCTCCGCGGCCGGACGTCTTGCCGAGGCCGCTGCCCGGACCGCGGCCGACGCGCTTGCGGCCGCGCACCGCGCCCCTGGCCGGCTTCAGGTTGTGAAGACCCACTGTCGTTCTCCTGTCTCTCTACCCGGTCCGCTTCAGTCGACGATCGTCACCAGGTGCGGCACCGCGTTCACCATCCCGCGGATGGCGGGGGTGTCCTGGCGCTCGACCACCTGGTGCATGCGGCGCAGCCCCAGCCCCCGCACGGAGGCCCGCTGCACGTCGGTGCAGCCGATCAGGCTGCCGATCATCTTGACGCGGATCTTGCCCGCGGCCTTCGCTTCCTTCTTCGCCATCAGCGTTCGCCTCTCGCCCGCGTCCGTTTAGGCCCCCGCCTCGGCCGTCTTGGCGGCGCTGGCGGCGGCGTTGGCTTCCGGCTTCGGCTTCTCCTCGACGCCCGTCACGTCCTCCACCGACTTGCCGCGCAGGCGCGCGACCGACTCGGGACGCTTCAGGGTCTCGAGCGCGTTCAGCGTGGCCTTCACCACGTTGTGCGCGGTCGTCGAGCCGAGGCTCTTGGTCAGCACGTTCTGGATGCCGGCGGCCGTGATCACCGCGCGCACGGCGCCGCCGGCGATCACGCCCGTGCCCTCGGAGGCGGGCTTCAGCAGTACGCTGCCCGAGCCGAAGCGGCCCACCACCGTGTGGGGGATGGTGCCGCCCTTGGTCGTCAGCGGGACCTTGATCAGGTTCTTCTTGGCCGCCTCGATGCCCTTCTTGATGGCCGAGGCCACCTCGCGCGCCTTGCCCATGCCGTAGCCGACGTGGCCGGCGCTGTCGCCCACCACCACCAGGGCAGAGAACGACAGGTTCTTGCCGCCCTTGACGACCTTCGTCACGCGGTTGATGGCGACGACCTGGTCCTTGAGCTCCAGGCTGGACGCGTCGATCTTCTCGATCAGCTTTCTCATCAGAGCCCTTCTAGAACTTGAGGCCCGCCTCGCGGGCGGCATCCGCGAGCGCCTTGACGCGCCCGTGGTACTGGAAGCCGCCGCGATCGAACACCACCGCGGAGACGCCCTTGTCCTTTGCCCGGCTGGCGATCAGCGTGCCGACCGCCTTGGCCGCGGCCACGTCGCCGCCCTTCTTCTCGCCGGCCAGCGACTCGTCGAGCGAGGAGGCCGCGCACAGCGTGCGGCCGGCGTCGTCGTCGATCAGCTGGGCGTAGATGTGCGCCTGGCTGCGGTAGACGGCGAGCCGCGGCCGCTCGGGCGTGCCCGCGATCTTCTTGCGGATGCGGCGGTGGATCCGCTGCCGGATCCCCTCTTTGGTCTTGACGCTCATGCTCGCTTGCGGGCGTTCCCCGTCGCCGCTGTCGGCGTCGGGCGTTCCCGTCCTCCCTACTTGGCTCCGGTGGCTCCGGCCTTGCCGGCCTTCTTCTTCAGCACCTCGCCGACGTAGCGGATGCCCTTCTGCTTGTACGGGTCGGGCTTGCGCAGCTTCTTGATCTCGGCCGCGACCTGGCCCACCTGCTGGCGGTCGATGCCGGAAACCACGAGGTGCGTCTGCTTGTCGACCGCGATCTTGATGCCCTCGGGGATCTCGTACTCCACCGGGTGCGAGTAGCCGAGCGCCAGCACCAGCTTCTTCGGGCTCTCGACCGCGGCCTTGTAGCCGACGCCGACGATGTCGAGCTCCTTGCTGAAGCCCTTGGTGACGCCGTCGATGGCGTTCTGCGCCAGCGCGCGCGCCAGGCCGTGGAAGGCGCGCTGCTGCCGCTCGTCCGAGGAGCGCGAGCAGTTCAGCTCGGCGCCCGCCAGCGCGAACGAGATGCCCGGCGGCACCGGCGTCGTCAGCTTGCCCTTCGGGCCCTGCACCTGCAGGGCGCTCTCGGAGATCTGGACCTTGACGTCCTTGGGTACGGCGATCGGCTTGCGTCCGATGCGGGACATGGCGCTCCTACCAGACGTTGACGAGGATCTCGCCGCCGACGCCCTCGCGGGCTGCCGTGCGGCCGGTCATCACGCCGCGGGAGGTGGACAGGATGTTGATGCCCAGGCCTCCGTAGACGCGCGGGATCTCGTCCTTGGCGCAGTAGATCCTGCAGCCGGGCTTGCTGACGCGCTGCAGGTCCGTGATCACGCGCTCCATGCCCGGGCCGTACTTGAGGTAGACGCGCAGCACGCCCTGCTTGCCGTCCTCGGCCACCTTGTAGTTGGCCACGTAGCCCTCGTCCTTCAGGATGCGGGCGATCTCGGTCTTGAGCTTGCTCTTCGGGATGTCCACCTTGGGCAGCCGGGCGCGCACTGCGTTCCGGATGCGGGTGATCATGTCCGCGATCGGGTCGGTCATGTTCATCGCGTATTTCCCTTCGCTACTACCAGCTCGCCTTGATCACGCCGGGAACGTCCCCGGCCAGGGCGAGCTTCCGGAAGCAGATGCGGCAAAGCTGGAACTTGCGGAGGTACGCGCGCGGCCTGCCGCACTGCTGGCAGCGGTTGTAGCGGCGCACCGCGAACTTCGGCGTCCGCTTGGCCTTGGCAATCAGAGACGTCTTCGCCACTTGCGATCCCCCTACTGGTTCCTGAACGGCATCCCGAGATACTGCAGCAGCAGCTTCGATTCCTCGTCGCTGCTGGCCGTCGTCACGAACGTGATGTTCATGCCGCGCAGCTTCTCGACCTTGGAGTAATCGATCTCGGGGAAGATGAGCTGGTCCTTCAGCCCCAGCGTGTAGCTGCCGCGACCGTCGAACGAGTTGGTGGGCACGCCGCGGAAGTCGCGCACGCGCGGCAGCGCCAGGTTGAACAGCCGGTCCACGAACTCGAACATGCGGTCGCCGCGCAGGGTGACCTGCGCCGCGATCGGCATGCCCTGGCGCAGCTTGAAGGCGGCCACCGACTTCTTGGCGCGGCGCACCGCGGGCTTCTGCCCGGCGATGCGGCCGAGCTCCTCCATCGCGGTGTCGAGCAGCTTGACGTTCTGGGTCGCCTCGCCGACGCCCATGTTGATCACGACCTTCTCGAGGCGCGGCACGGCCATCACGCTCGAGTAGCTCCGCTCCTTCATCAGGCGCGGCACGATCGTCTTGACGTAGGTTTCCTTGAGTCGCGCGCTCATCGCTCTCACTTGTCGAGGACCGTGCCGTCACGACGCGCGATGCGCGCCTTGCCGCCGTCCTCGCTGAACTTCACGCCGATGCGCGTGCGCCGGTCGTCCTCCGGCGAGACGAGCATCACGTTCGAGACGTGGATCGCGGCTTCGCGCTCCGCGATGCCGCCCTTGATGTTGCGCTGCGGATTCGGCCGGGTGTGGCGCTTGATGAAGGCCACCCCCTGCACGATCACGCGCGCCTTTTCGCGGAGCACCACGAGCACCTTGCCGCGCTTGCCGCGGTCCTTGCCCGAGATGACCTCCACCAGATCGCCCTTCTTCAGCCGGATCCGGGTCCGGCCCTTCGGCTGCGCCATGGCTACAGCACCTCCGGCGCGAGCGAGATGATCTTCATGAACTTCTTCTCGCGCAGCTCGCGCGCGACCGGCCCGAAGACGCGCGTGCCCACCGGCTCGCCGTCCTCCTTGATCAGCACGGCCGCGTTGCGGTCGAAGCGGATGTACGTGCCGTCGCGCCGCCGCTGCTCCTTGCGGCAACGCACGATCACGGCCTTCACCACCTTGCCCTTGCGGGCGCCCTCGGGCGCGTCCGGAGCCGACTCCTTGACGTTGGCGGTGATCACGTCGCCCAGGTGGGCGTAGCGCCCGGCCGAGCCGCCGAGCGGCAGGATCATCGACAGCTTGCGCGCGCCGGAGTTGTCGGCCACGTCGAGGATCGTCCTCATCTGGATCATGGTCGCCTCCTAGGCCTTCGCCTCGGCCTCGGCCGGGACGGCGGACGCGCGCTCCACGATCTCGGCGACCGACCAGCGCTTGTTGCGGCTGAGCGGACGCGTCTCCACGATCCGCACGCGGTCGCCCTGGCGCGCGCCCACCTCGTCGTGGGCCATGAAGCGCGTGGTGCGGCGCAGCCGCTTGCGGTAGAGGCCGTGCGCGACGAGGCGCTCGACGGCCACCACCACGGTCTTCTGCATCTTGGCGCTGACCACCACGCCGATGCGCTCCTGCCGGCGCCGCTGGGGCGCCTTCGCCTGCTGTAGCTCAGCCATGCTCACGCCCTCTGGCCCGCCTCGGCGGCGCGGACCTTCTGCTTCAGGATGGTCTTCACCCGCGCGATGTCGCGCCGGGTCTCACGTAGCTTCATCGTGTTGTCGAGCTGGCCGATCGCCTGCTGGAAGCGCAGCTTGAAGAGCTGCTCGGAGAGCTCCTTCTGCTTGTGCTCCAGCTCGGTCACGCTCAGCTCGCGCACCTTGTCGGCCTTCACGCTAGCCCTCCATCCCGAGGCGCGTGACGAACTTCGTCTTGATGTTGAGCTTGTGGGCGGCGAGCCGCAGCGCCTCGCGAGCCTCCGACTCGGGCACGCCCTCCATCTCGTACAGGATGCGTCCCGGCCTCACCACCGCGACCCACAGCTCGGGCGCGCCCTTGCCCTTGCCCATGCGGGTCTCCTGCGGCTTCTTGGTGACCGGCTTGTCCGGGAACATGCGGATCCAGATGCGGCCGTTGCGCTTGATGAAACGGGTGATCGCGATGCGGCCCGCCTCGATCTGGCGGTCCGTCACCCAGCCCGGCTCCAGCGCCTTCAGGCCGTAGTCGCCGAACGAGATCTTGCTTCCCGTCCAGGCCTTGCCGGCCATGCGTCCGCGCTGCTGCTTGCGGAACTTGACCTTCTTGGGCATCAACATATTGCGTTACTCCGCGGCTCCTAGAGCGCCCGTCCGGGGCGCAGCGCGTCGAGCTCGCCCTTGTAGATCCAGCACTTGACGCCGATCTGACCGAAGCTGGTCTTGGCCTCGGAGAAGCCGAAATCGATGTCCGCGCGCAGCGTGTGCAGCGGCAGCTGGCCGTGCAGGTACCACTCGGAGCGCGCGATCTCGGCGCCGTTCAGGCGGCCCGAGACGCGGACCTTGATGCCCTTGGCGCCGAAGCGCAGCGCGGCGTCGACGGCCTTGCGCATGGCGCGGCGGAAGGCGATGCGCTTCTCGAGCTGCAGCGCCACCGACTCCGACACCAGCTGGGCGTCGAGCTCGGGCTTCAGGATCTCCTGGATGTTGATGAAGACCTCCTTGCCGGTCTTCTTCTGGATCTCCTGCTTCAGCTTGTCGACCTCGGAGCCCTTGCGGCCGATGATGATGCCGGGGCGCGAGGTGTAGATGCTGACCTTCAGCTTGTTGGCCGCGCGCTCGATCTCGATGCGCGAGACGCCTGCGTGGCTGAAGCGCTTCTTCAGCAGGCGCTTCAACTTCAGGTCCTCGTGCAGCAGCGGCGCGTAGTCCTTCTCCGCGTACCAGCGGCTGCGCCAGGTCTTGTTGAAGCCCAGCCGGAAGCCGATCGGGTGAACTTTCTGGCCCATACGTCTACTTCTCCCCTCTCTCGGCGACCTTGACGGTGAGGTGCGCGGTGCGCTTGATCACGCGGTAGGCGCGCCCCATCGGCGCAGGGCGCACGCGCTTCTGCGTGGGCCCCTGGTTGGCCCAGCAGGCGGCGACGTAGAGGTCGTCCTCGTCGACGCGGCGCTTCTGGCTGCGGTCGGCCGTCTGCACGGCGTTGGCGATCGCCGAGCGCAGCAGCTTCTCGACGTCGCGCGCCACCGACTTCTTGGTGAAGCGCAGGATCGAGAGCGCCTCGGCGGCCTGCTTGCCGCGGATCAGGTCGAGCACCAGCTTGGCCTTCTGGGCCGAGGTGCGGATGTAGCGGGCGTGGGCTCTGGCTTCGAGCATCGCCCTACCCCTTCGGCCCCGCGCCGGGAGCGCCGGCGACCTTGGCCACCTTCTCGACCTTCGAGGAGTGGCCCTTGAAGGTGCGGGTCGGCGAGAACTCGCCGAGCTTGTGCCCGACCATGTTCTCCGTGATGTAGACCGGGATGAACTTCCTCCCGTTGTAGACGGCCAGCGTGTGGCCGACCATCTCCGGCGTGATGGTCGAGCGGCGCGACCAGGTCTTGACGACCTTCTTGTCGTTGGCGGCGTTCATCGAGTCGATCTTCTTCAGCAGGTGATCGTCGACGAACGGCCCCTTCTTCAGCGAGCGTGCCATCGGTTACTTCCGCCTCTTGACGATGAACTTCTGGGTCCGCTTGTTGGACCGGGTCTTGGCGCCCTTGGTGGGCTTGCCCCAGGGCGTCACCGGGTGACGGCCGCCCGAGGTCTTGCCCTCGCCGCCGCCGTGCGGATGGTCGATCGGGTTCATCGCGACGCCGCGGTTGTGGGGCTTCTTGCCCAGCCAGCGGGTGCGGCCGGCCTTGCCGATCGAGACGTTCTTGTGGTCGATGTTGCCGACCTGGCCGATGGTGGCGACGCAGTCGAGGTCGACCCTGCGCACCTCGCCCGAGGGCAGCTTGACCTGCGCGTAGTCGCCCTCCTTGGCAACCAGCTGCGCGGCGCCGCCCGCGGTGCGCACCATCTGGCCGCCCTTGCCGGGCCGGAGCTCGATGTTGTGCACCATGGTGCCGGCCGGGATCGCCTTCAGCGGCAGCGCGTTGCCCGGCAGGATGTCGGCAGCCTCGCCGGCCACGATCGTCTGGCCGACCTTGAGCCCGTCGGGGCAGAGGATGTAGCGCTTCTCGCCGTCACGGTAGGCGAGCAGAGCCAGGTTGGCCGAGCGGTTCGGGTCGTACTCGATCGCCTGCACCGTCGCGGGGATCTCGCGCTTGTCGCGGCGGAAGTCGACCACGCGGTAGCGGCGCTTGTGGCCCCCACCCCGGAACCAGGCGGTGATGCGGCCCTTGTTGTTGCGGCCGCCGCTGCGGCGCTTGGGCTCGGTCAGGCCGCGCTCGGGCGTGGCCTTGGTGATCTCGTCGAAGGTCAGGGTCGTCATGAAACGACGACCGGGCGACGTCGGGCTGTAGCTCTTGACTGGCATCGGTCTTCTCAGGCCTGCTCGTAGAACTCGATCAGCTTCTCGCCCGGCTTCAGGACCACGTAGGCCTTCTTCCAGTCGGGACGCTGACCGACGAAGCGCCCCTGGCGCTTCACCTTGCCGTGCACCCGGACCACGCGCACCTCGGCGACCTTGACGCCGAACAGCGCCTCGACGGCCTTCTTGATCTCGGGCTTGGTGGCGTCCCTGTGCACCTCGAAGGTGACCGCCCGCTGCGTCTCGCGCGCGAGCGTCGACTTCTCGGTGATCAGGGGACGGCGGATCACTTCGTAGATGTTCTTCATTCGCTTACGGCAGCAGCCGCTCCTCGAGCCTGCCCAGCGCCTCCTGGGAGACCAGCAGGTTCTTGCAGTCGAGCACGTCGTAGACGGTCAGGTGCGAGTCGGCCACCACCCGCACGCCGGGCAGGTTGCGGCCCGAGAGCACCAGCGCGTCCGAGGGCTCGTGGTCGACGATCAGCGTCTTGCCCTTGACGTCGAGCTTTTCCAGGATGCCCTGCAGCTGGCGCGTCAGCCGGAAGGGCGGCTTGGGCGGCAGCTGGACCGGGAACTGATCGACCACCTTCAAGACGCCCTCGGCGACGCGCTGGCTGAGCGCCGAACGCAGCGCCGCGGCGCGCGCCTTCTTCGGCATCGTGTAGGAGTAGTCGCGCGGGACGGGCCCGAACACGGTGCCGCCGTGCCGCCAGAGCGGGTTGCGCGTCTCGCCGGCGCGGGCGCGGCCGGTGCCCTTCTGGCGCCAGGGCTTCTTGCCCGAGCCGGAGACCAGCGCGCGATTCTTGGTCATGTGCGTGCCGCTTCGGGCGCCCGCGCGGAACTGCTTGACCGCCTCGTAGATCAGGTGGCTGTTGACCTTCGCGGCGAACACCTCGGGGCGCAGCGAGACCTCGCTGACCTTCTGATTGCTCGCGTTCACCACGACGGCGGCTCCCGGCGCGGCCTCGGCCTTGCGGGCCTTCGGTTGGCGCGGCGCCTTCGGCTTCGTCGGCTTCTTCTCTTTCTCGGCCATCTCGATTCTCCGGTGGCGGCCCTAGGCCTTGCGAATGACCAGGTAGCCGCTGGCGGCGCCGGGCACGGCGCCACGCACGACCAGGATGTTCTTCTCGGCGTCGACCCGGACCACCGTCAGGTTCTTCATGGTGACGCGCTCGGAGCCCATGTGGCCGGCCGCGCGCATGCCCTTCAGCACGCGCGACGGGAAGGCCGAGGCGCCGATCGAGCCGGGCGCGCGGTGGAACATCGAGCCGTGGGTCGCGGCGCCGCCGCGGAAGTGGTGGCGCTTGACGACGCCCTGGAAGCCCTTGCCCTTGCTGGTGCCGGTGACGTCGATCGAGTCGCCCGGCGCGAACAGCGCGACCGACACCTTGTCGCCGACCTTCACCTCGGCGCCCTCGTCCACGCGGAACTCGCGCAGCACGCGGCACGGCGGCAGGCCCGCCTTCTTGAAGTGTCCCTGCATCGGCTTGGTGACGTGCTTCGTCTTGCGCTCCTCCACCAGGCCGAGCTGGACGGCCGAGTAGCCGTCCTTCTGCTTCGACTTGCGCTGGACCACGACGCAGGGGCCGGCCTGCAGCACGGTGACGGGCACCGCCTGGCCGTCCTCGGCGTAGACCTGCGTCATGCCGAGCTTCTTCGCGATGATTCCCTGGACTGCCATCTCTTCCTTCTTCTCTTCAGCTCCGAGGTCGGGGGCCCTCACGGGACGTCCTGACGTCCGGGACGGCGCCCAGCGCCGCCGCAACCTCGCGGGAAAGCGTTACTTCGCGTGCTCCTTGCCGAAAGCCTTGATCTCGACGTCGACGCCCGCGGGCAGGTCGAGCTTCATCAGCGCGTCGACCGTCTGCGGCGTCGGCTCGAAGATGTCGAGCAGCCGGCGATGGGTGCGGATCTCGAACTGCTCGCGGCTCTTCTTGTCGACGTGCGGCGAGCGGTTCACCGTCCAGCGGTTCTTCTCGGTGGGCAGCGGGATCGGCCCCGCCACCCGAGCGCCCGTCCGCTTCGCGGTGTCCACGATCTCGCCGGTGGACTGGTCGAGGATCCGGTAGTCGTACGCCTTCAGCCGGATCCGGATCTTCTCGTTCATCAGCATGACGACTACTCGCCTCTCGTGACCTGGCTACTCGACGATCTCGGCGACGGTGCCGGCGCCGACGGTGCGGCCGCCCTCGCGGATCGCGAAGCGCAGGCCCTTCTCCATGGCGATCGGGGCGATCAGCGCCACTTCCATCTGCGTGTTGTCCCCCG
>JBFWVE010000009.1:0-149215 GCA_050246895.1 Vicinamibacteria bacterium
CGATCTGGTCGTAAGCACGGAACTGCACCTTCGGGTTCCCCGTCGCCAGCACCTTCGTGATCGCTGCCGTCAACGACGTCTTCCCGTGGTCCACGTGACCGATCGTCCCAATGTTCACGTGGGGCTTCGTCCTGTCGAACTTCTCCTTCGCCATCGCTCGAGCTTCCTCTACCTGTCAGCGCGCCGCCGACCGCATCTCAACGTCTGGAGCCCACGACCAGGTTCGAACTGGTGACCTCGTCCTTACCAAGGACGCGCTCTGCCGGCTGAGCTACGTGGGCCCGAAGTCGTTTCCCGAAAACCCCGCTCCTCGAACTTCCGCCTCCCGCGACGTTTGGAGCGGGCGACGGGGTTCGAACCCGCGACATCCAGCTTGGAAGGCTGGAGCTCTACCAACTGAGCTACGCCCGCCTTGCCGTCGCCCTGAGCGGACCGTGGGAGCCGCGCGCGGCCGCTTCGGCCGCCTCGACCCCTTCCGACCAACCTGGTGGGGAGGGAAGGATTCGAACCTTCGAAGCCCCAGGGGCGACAGATTTACAGTCTGTTGCGTTTGACCGCTTCGCTACCTCCCCGTTGTCGCGGCCCGACGAAGCATGCGGTTGGAGCTGGCGGAGGGAATTGAACCCCCGACCCGCTGATTACAAATCAGCCGCTCTACCGCTGAGCTACGCCAGCGACAAACGCCAATGCTAGCAAAGCCCTTTTCAGCTAGCAAGGGCCGTGCACAAAAACGCCTCAACGGCGCCTGCGGCGGCGGCGGCGGCGGCGCGCGTCGCCGCCCGGCGCCTCCCCGCCCCCACCCTCTGGAGCGCTCGCCGGGGCGCCGCCTTCGCCTGCGGAGGCCAAGGGACGCGGTCCCGGCTGACCTCCGCCGCCTTCCGGGCGCGGCCCGCGGCGGCGCTTGCGGCGACGGCCGCGGGACCCGCGCGCGTCACCGCTCTCGGCCGCCTGATCCGGCCTGGACGGCTTGTCGCCCGCCGGGGCCTGGCCTGCGCTCGGCGGGGCCTGTCCGCCCCGCGAGCGGCCGTCCTGGCCGGGCCGGCGGCGACGGCCGCGCCCGCGTTCGCGGCCGGGGTCCCGGCTGTCGCGGTGGCGCTCGATCCGGCCCTCCACCACCTGCACCTGCGAGCGGCCCCAGGCGACGTCCTCGTCGGCGAGGCGCACCAGCGGCTCCGCGTCCTGCAGGTCGTCGCCCTCGTCGCCCTCGTCCGTGGCGCCGGCCCGCGGGCCGACGTGCCCGGGATCGTGCTCGAGGTCGCCGGCGGGGGGACCCACCACCTGGCGTGGAGCGACGCCCGCGGGCCGCGGCGGGATCGGGCGCACGCTGCTCGGGACGGCGCCGCGCTGGCGGATCACCTCGTAGAGCGCGACGCCCGCGGCCACGGACACGTTGAGCGAGCCGACGTGGCCGAAGAGCGGGATCGAGGCGACCTGGTCGCAGCGCTCGCGCACCAGGCGACGGATGCCGCGACCCTCGCCGCCCAGCACCAGCGCCAGCGGCCGCTTGTAGTCGACGGCGTCCCAGCGGTCGGCGCCCGAGGCATCGAAGCCGACCACCCAGAGCCCACGCTGCTTGAGCTGCTCGACGGTCTGCGCCAGGTTGCCGATGCGAGCGACCTTGACGTGCTCGAGGGCGCCCGCGGAGGCGCGCGCCACGGTCTCGGTCAGGCCGGCGCTGTGGCGTTCCGGGAGCACCACGCCGTCGGCGCCCGCGGCCTCCGCGCTGCGCAGGATCGCTCCCAGGTTGCGCGGGTCCTCGACGCCGTCGAGCACCACCACCAGCGCCGGCTGGCGCGCGGTCGACAGCAGCGTCTCGAGATCGAGCGCGGCCTTCGCCGAGACCACGGCGATCAGGCCCTGGTGCGAGACGCCGCCCGCCATGCGGTCGAGCGTGTCGCGGCCCTCGAAGCGCAGCGGGATGCCGAGCTTGGTGGCGCGGGCGATCGCCTCGGAGATGCGCGAGTTGCGCAGGCCCTTGACGACCAGCAGGCGCTCGAAGTGGCGCTGGCCGGCGGCGAGCGCCTCCAGCACGGGGTTGATGCCGCAGATCAGGTTCATGTCGAGAGAGGCTCCCTCATCGGGCGTCCACGACCTCGAGCAGCGCCACGGCCTGCGCCGCGATTCCCTCGCCCCGGCCGAAGGCGCCCAGGCCGTCGCTGCTCTTCGCCTTCACCGAAACCCGCTCGACCGCGACTCCCAGCATGCGGGCGATCTCGATGCGCATCGACTCGGTGTGGGGACCGAGCCGGGGCTCCTGGGCGATCAGGGTGGCGTCCACGTTGGCGACACGGAAACGTCCGGCGATCAGCCGCGCGACCTCGGTCAGGAACAGCCGGCTGGGGGCGTCCTTGTAACGCGCGTCGCTGCTCGGGAAGAGCCGGCCGAGGTCTCCTGCTCCGGCCGCCCCGAGCAGCGCGTCGCAGATCGCGTGCAGCAGGCAGTCGCCGTCCGAGTGTCCGAGCAGGCCGCGCTCGCAGGGCACGCGCACCCCTCCGAGCAAGAGCGGCCGATCGGCCACCAGCCGGTGCGCGTCGAAGCCGGTGCCGATGCGGAAGCTCATCGGGTGCCAGCCGCGGCCCTGCGCAGCTCCTCCTCGGCCCATGCCATGTCGGCGGGCGTCGTGATCTTGCGATTGCGCGTGGAGCCGGGGACGGTCGCCACGGGCTCGCCGATCCGTTCGACGGCCATCGCCTCGTCCGTCAGCAGGGCGCCCTCGCGGGCCGCCTGCTCGTAGGCGCGAGACAGCAGCCGAAAGCGGAAGCCCTGCGGCGTCTGTGCGGCGCGCAGGCTGCCGCGGTCCACCGTCCCGACCACGCGCGGGCCGTCGACGCGCTTGACGGTGTCGGCCAGCTCGACGACGGGCAGCGCGGCGCCCTCGCTGCGCGCGGCCGCGACCACGGCGCACACGAGCTCGGGCTCGACGAAGGGGCGCGCAGCGTCGTGAACGAGCACGATGCCGTCGAACCCGGCGGGCGCCTGAGCCAGGCCGGCGCGCACGGAGTCCTGCCGCTCCGCCCCGCCCGCCGTCACGCCGCGCAGCTTGCGCAGCGGGGCGAGCGCGGCCCGCGCCGCGCCTTCCTCGCCCGCCGGCACCACCGCCACGATGGCGTCGACACAGGGCGCGACTTCGAACGCGCGAGCGGCGCGCAGGAGCAGCGGCTCGCCGTAGAGCTCGAGGAACGCCTTGGGGCGAGAGCCGCCGAGGCGCGTCCCACGGCCCGCGGCGACCAGGATCGCGAGGGTGTCCATAGACCAGAACGCCTCCCGAGCGGGAGGCGTTGGAGACCCAAGACTAGCGGCTCTGCGCCGAGCGCGTCAATTCGGGCGGCGGCGAGGCCTCGGGCGCGGGGCTCGTCCCCGCCTCGCGCAGCAGGCCGGTCAGCGAGCGTCGCGCGCCTCCCAGCTCGTCGCGCAGGGCGTCGCGCGCGTTGCCGGCCTGCACCAGCGCCCGCGACAGCCGCCCCTCGATCTCGTCGTCCATCCGGCGCAGCGCCTCGTCCAGATCGTGCAAGCGCAGCAGTGCCGACTCGATCTCCGCGGCGGCGGCGAAACGGGCCGCCAGCCGCATCAGCGACAGCACGTAGGGCAGCGCCAGCGAGTAGGGCACGATCACGACGCCGTCCCGCGCCGCTTCGATCTGCGCGTCCGCGGACAGCGCATGGACCGCGTCGGGCACGGCCAGCAGGCCCAGACCGAGCGTGCGCGCGGGGTCGAGGTACTTGCCGAGCTCCCGAGCACGCCCGCGCACCTCGCGCCCGACCTGCTCGACGAGGCGGCGGCGCTCGTCGGGCGGCGGGTCGGCGTCGAGGCGCTCGAGCGGCAGAGCGCTCGGCCACTTGCTGTCGATCGGAAGCAGCCGGCCGCCGGGCAGGCGCAGCGCGTACTCGACGAGCTTGCCGCCGAAGGCGGCGTTCGTCTCGAGCAGATCGGGCGGCAGCTGGCCGAGCGCCGCCGCGAGCACGTTCTCGCCGGCCGCGCCACGCGTCGCCGAGCCGGCGACCACGGCCTCGAGCCGCCGCAGGCTGCTCGCCGCCGCCGCCAGCTGCTGCGCCCGGGCGCCGTCGAGCGCGCGCACCTCGCCGAGCGTGCGCTGCGCCGAAGACAGCTCGGCGCGCAGGCCCTGGGTCGCGTCGAACAGCTCGCGCAGCGAGGCTTCCCTGCCGCGCTGCACCTCGGAGCGCAGCGACTCGTGCCCGCTCGCCAGGCGCTCGACGCCGGCCTGGAGCAGGCCCAGCGAGCGCAGCACGGCTTCGACGCCGGAGGCCTGCGGCGGCCGGCGCAGCGACAGCGCGAGAGCGCACACGCCGGCCACGGCCAGCGTCAGGGCGGCGGCGAGGACCAGGGTCTCCATGCCGGCCCGAGCCTGCCACGACAGAAGGCCCCCCGAGGTCCGTCCTGGCTCGGCCGGGCGCGCTCTCGCAGGCTAGTCGTCGAGACCCGCGCTGCGCTCGAGCACCTTGGCGACGGCGATGATGTCCTGCTGGCCGAGTCCCTGCCCGCGCGCCGCCTGGCAGACCTCGCGGATCACCGCCAGGCCTGGCATCGACGCCTTCAGCGCGGCGGCCTCGTCGAGCATCAGGCCCTGGTCCTTCACCAGCAGGTCGATCGAGAAGTGCTGGTCGAAGTCGCGAGACGCGAGCGCCGCGCCCTTGAAGGTGTAGTAGGGCGACGCGTAGCCCGACGCCATCACCACCTCGAGCACCTTGGCGAGCGGCACGCCGGCCTTGCGCGCCACGGCCGCCGTCTCCGAGAGTGCCTCGAGCATGAACGAGATGTAGGTGTTGCCGATCAGCTTCACCAGCGAGCCCGCGCCGATCTCGCCGCACAGGATCGACTTCGCTCCCATGGCGTCGAGTACGTCGCGGAGCTCGTCGAAGGTCGCCTGCGCGCCGCCGCACATGAAGAGCAGGCTGCCCTTGTCGGCCCCGTTCTTCGAGCCGGTCATGGGCGCCTCGAGCGCGTCGCAGCCATGCGCCCGGAATGCCGTGGCGATGCGCCGCATCTGGCCGGGCGAGATGGTCGAGGCCTCGACGTAGCGCAAGCCCGCGCGCGCGCCCGCCAGGACGCCGTCCTCGGCGAACACGACGCGCTCGACGGCGGCGGGGTCGGAGACGCAGGCGATCACCACGTCCGAGGCCTCGGCCAGCGCCCGCGGGCTCGCCACCTGCGTCGCGCCGCGCGCCACGAGCGGCGCGCCCTTGGCCTGGTCGCGGCTCCAGACCGACAGCGGCCAGCCCTTGTCGACGAACTGGCGCGCCATCCGGCTGCCCATCAGGCCCAGGCCGGCGAACCCGATCCTCTTCTTCATCGACGTCGCTTCCTTTCGGCCCGTGGCCTCTTCTCGGGCTTCGGCCGCTGCGCCACGGGAATCACCAGCTTCAGGCCCGAGAGTCTCTCCGAAACGCTGACGACCTTCACGTCCACCAGCCCGAGGCCCGGCCCCGCGGCGCGGAAGTCGTCCTCGCGCAGCTCCTTGCGGCCCTTGGGCCAGATCGCCCAGATGGCCCCGTCGGGCTTGATGCGCCCGCGCAGCGCGGCCAGGCCGCCGATCTCGTCGCGGCTTTCGAAGCCGGCGAGCACCAGGTCGCTGCCGGCCTTCGCGCGGCCCAGGCTCAGGTCGTCCGTGCGCGAGCGCGGTGACTCTGGCAGTTCTGCTTCCCGCAGGCCGACCAGCGCCACCCGCGCGCCGGCCTTGACGCCCAGCTTGTCGAGCAGCGGCCGCGGGTACCGGATCTCGATCGCCTTCGCTTTCGCTGCCATCGCCAGGCTCCTCCTTTCTGTGTCGATCGGCGCGGGCGCGCCCGCCCCGATCAGCGCGCGACCGGGCCGCCGGCCGCGTGCGGACAGATGTCGCGGAACGCGCAGGGCGCGCAGACGCGCGGCGAGGGCGTCGCCGTGAACTCTCGCGCACGGACGCGCTCGGCCACGTCTCGCACCCCGGCCTCCGTGCGCTCCGCCTCTTCGGCTGTCGGGCGCTTGCCCCCCGACGTGCCCGACTCGATGAAGCGCAGCTCGACCCAGTCCGGCAGCCGGCCCCGCGTGCGCAGATAGGCGAGCGCGTAGAGGTCGAGCTGCAGGCTCTGCTCGGCCCGCTCGCGTGCCTTCTGCGGGTCGTCCACCGCGCTCGTCTTGAAGTCGACGATCGAGACGCCGCCCTGGCTCTCCACGACGAGGTCGTAGCGGCCCACGACCTTGGTGCGGTCGACGTAGAAGGCGAACTCCTTCTCGACCGCGCTCGCCCGCAGCGGCGCGCGCTGCTGCTCTTTCAGGAAGCGGCGCAGCGCCTCCTCGCCGGCCCGCAGCCGGCGCTCCTCGTGCTCGCGCGAGAGGAAGCCCTCGGAAATCCAGGCCGCGCGGAAGGCCGCGAGCAGCTCGTCCTCGCCGAAGGCGCGGCCCTCGATCCCCGCGCGGAACAGCTCCTGCACCGCCTTGTGGATGGCGCTGCCGTAGACCACGCGGTGGTGGGCCAGCAGCGGCACCCGCAGCACGTGCACGTAGCGGTACTTGTAGGGGCAGCTCGCGTAGTCGTCGAGCTGGCCGAAGGAGAGCCGGAGCCGTGCTTCCGCCGGCGGCGCCGGCGCCGTCGGCCTCGCCTCCTCGGGCGGGCGGTTCCGCGCGAGCGCTTCGAGCGCGCGGCTGCGACGGACGAGCGGCGTCGGCGAGGCGAGGTCGAGCGCCTCGACCACGAAGCGCGAGAGCTTGCGCGTACGGGCCGTTCCGTAATCGGCGGCCGAGGTCAGCACCAGCTCGTCGCGCGCCCGCGTCATGCCGACGTAGAAGAGCCGCCGCTCCTCCTGCAGGTGGGCGTCGCCGGGCGCGGCCTCGTCGCGCGCGAGAGCCGCGGGCAGCTCCAGCCGTTCGGGCCGGCGCTGGACCGGGAAGCGGCCCTCGACGCAGCCGACCAGGAACACGGCGCCGAACTCGAGGCCCTTCGCCTTGTGCACGGTGACGATCTGCACCGCGTCGTCGTCGGGATCGGCCTCCGCCACGGCCGGGTCGTCGCCCGCCTCGCGCAGCAGCTCGAGGTGCTCGACGAAGCTCGGCACGCGGTCGTGCTCGGCGTACTCCCCGTACGCGCGTACGGCGTCGAAGAAGCGGGCGACGTTGCGCACGCGCGCCTCGTTCTCGGCGCTCGCCTCGGAGGCGAGCCGGGCCAGCACGCCGCAGGCCTGCAGGTAGCGGTAGAGCACCTCGCCCGTCCGCTTGTGCGGCAGGTCCTGCGCCGCGGACTCGACGTCGGCGACGAGCCGCGCGATCCGCGCGCGCGCCTCGCCCGAGACGGACGCCAGCTCCTCGTTCGTGGGCAGGGCGCGGAAGACGTCGAGCAGCGGCCGCGATTTGCGCCGCGCGTAGTCGTTCAGCCGCAGCAGCTCGGGCTCGGGCACCGCGTAGGGCGAGGAGGCGGCCAGGAAGAAGGCCGACACGGAATCGGAGGGCCTCGCCAGCAGCCGCAGGAACGCGACCAGGTGGCGAACCTCCTCGCGCGCGTAGAGGCCCCGGCTGCCGCTGAAGCGGTAGGGCAGGCCGCGCAGGTTGAGCGCGCGCAGAAAAGGCTCGGCGTCCGCGTTGCTGCGCACGAGCAGCGCGACGTCGCGCGGGCGGAAGCCCGCGGCGAACAGCCGCTCCACCTCGGCCGCGACGCCGTCGGCCTCGGCCGAGGCGGTGTCGAAGCGCAGCTGGCGCACGGCCGGACCCGCGCCCCGCTCCGCGCGCAGGCGCTTGTCGATGCCGGCCATCACCTCCAGCCGGAACGGGTTGTTGTACGAGATCAGCCGCGCGGCGACGTCGAGCACGTCCTGGGTCGAGCGGTAGTTGAGCGCCAGCACCACCCGCCGCGCCTGCGGGTGGAGCCGCAGGAAGCTCATCAGGTTGGCCGAGGCGGCTCCGCGCCAGCGGTAGATCGCCTGGTCGTCGTCCCCGACCACCGTGATGTTGGCGGCCTCGCCCGCGACGAGCCGCACCAGCTCGAGCTGGGCGTGGTTCGTGTCCTGGAACTCGTCGACCAGCAGGTAGCGGTAGCGCTCTCGCAGGCGCGCGAGCGCAGCGGGGCGCGCGCGCAACAGCTCGAGCGCGCGGTGGATCTGGTCGCCGAAGTCGAGCGCCCCCGCCTCGACGAGCAACCGGTCGTAGCTCTCGTAGAACGCCGCGACCTCGAGCTGGGCCTCGGCCTCGTCGCGCTCCGCAGCGGTGGTCGCGGCGGCGACGAGCCCCTCGGCGAACGCGCGGTAGTCCGCCGGCGAGACGTCCTCGTCCTTGGCGCGGCTGACGACGCCGAGCAGATGGTCGAGGTGGCGGGTCGGGTCGCCGAGCGGCCGGAACCGCCGCAGCGGCAGGGCGAACAGCCGCTCGCGCAGGAAGATGATCTGCTCGGGCCGCGACAGCACGCGGAACTCGGGATCGATCCCCGCCTCGAGCGCCCCCTGGCGCAGCACGCGGTCGCCGAAGGCGTGGAAGGTGGAGATCCAGGTCTCGGCGTAGCCGTAGGGAATCAGCTGGTCGACGCGCTCGGCCATCTCGAGCGCCGCCTTCTCGGTGAAGGTGAGCGCCAGGATCTCCTCGGGGCGCGCGCGCTTGCTGGCGATCAGGTGGGCGATCCGGCGCGTCAGCACCGTGGTCTTGCCCGTGCCGGCCCCGGCGACGATCAGCAGCGGGCCGCCGCCGTGAAGCACGGCCTCGCGTTGCGAGTCCGAGAGCCCCTCGAGGATGCGCTCCTCGGCCGCACCGATCGCGCTCGCCATCGCCGGCGAGTCTGACACGCCCGCCGGCTGCGACGGGTCCCCGATCGGGTCCACAATGGGATCACCGTGGGCTGGCAGTTCCGGATCGCGGCGGCACCTCTCCTCGCCGGCGCCGCCTGCCTGGCGCTGGTCGCGGCGCTCGCCTGGCGGCGGCGGCCGAGCCACGGCAGCCTGGCGCTGGTGGGCCTCGCCTTCTGCATGGTCGTCTACGACGTCGGCTACGCGCTCGAGATCGGCAGCAGCAGCCTGGAGGGCGTGCGGCTCTACCTGGCGATCCAGTACCTCGGCGTCGCCAACCTGCCGGCCATGGTGCTCTTCGCCGTGCTCGGGTACACCGGCGCCCAGCGCCTGGTGAACCCGGCGAGCGTGCTGCTGGTCTCGGTGCTGCCCGCGCTGACCTGCGCCCTGGCCTTCACCAACGAACGGCACGAGCTGATCTGGCGCAACCTGCGGATCGACCCCTCGGGCGACCTGACGCGCACCTTCTTCGAGCGCGGCCAGTGGTACTGGATCCACAACGGCTACGCCTACCTGCTGCTGTCGGGCGGGATCGCGGTGCTCGCCGGCGAGCTGGCGCGCGCGCGCGGCCTCTTCAAGCGACAGCTCTGGGTCCTGCTGACGGGCCTCTTGGTCCCGGTCGGGGCGCATGCCGCGTACCTGCTCACGCCCGGCTTCGAGGGCGTCGATCCCAACCCCTACGCGCAGTCGATCGCCGCGCTGGTGATCGCCTGGGGCATGCTCGGCATGGGGTTGTGGGACGTGTTGCCGGTCGCGCGCGAGACGATCGTCGCCAGCCTGCGCGACGCCGTCTTCGTGCTCGACCAGCACGGCCGGCTGGCCGATCTCAATCCCGCGGCGCTCGAGCTGCTGCCCTCCGACGCGGAGCGGGTCCAGGGACGCCTGGCCAGCGAGCTGCTGCCCGACCTCGCCACCCCGATCGAGCGCGCCCGGCGCGGCGAGACGCTGCGCACGGAGCTGACCCGGACGCTCGCGGACCGCCCGCGACATTTCGACGCCTCGCTGACGCCTCTGCCCCTGGCGCGCGACGTCTACGGCGTTCTGGCGGTGCTCCACGACGCCACCCGGCGCGTGGAGGGGCAGCGGCTGCGCGAGTCGCTCACGCGCACGATGGTCCACGACCTGCGCAACCCGTTGACGGCGATCCACGGCTCGCTGGAGCTGCTGGAGGGCGAGTCGGCGCAGCTGTCGCCCCATGCGCGCGAGCTGGTCGACCTCGGCCGCCAGAGCTCGCAGCGGATGCTCGACGTGGTGAACGCGATCCTCGAGGTCGAGCGCCTGCGCGGCGAGCGCATCGTGCTCGACCTCGAGTGGACCGACCCGGGCGAGATGCTGGGCCGGGCCGCGCGCCTGCAGACGGCTCTCGCCGCCGGCAAGCAGCAGCGGCTGGAGGTCGAGGTCGAGTCGGGCCTGCCGCCGCTGGAGCTGGATCGGCGGCTGATCGACCGCGTGCTGCAGAACCTGATCGGCAACGCGCTCAAGTTCACCCAGCGGGGCGGCCGGGTGCGGCTGCGCGCCCGCGCCGCGCCAGGGGGCGGGGCCCTCGAGCTCGGCGTGACGGACGACGGGCCGGGGATCGCAGCCCCGCTGCGCGAGCGCCTGTTCGCCGAGTTCGTCACGGGGGACGTCTCCGGCCGCGGCAGCGGCCTGGGCCTGGCGTTCTGCCGCTTGGCGGTGCTCGCCCACGGCGGCACGATCCGGGTCGAGAGCGAGCCGGGGCGCGGCGCCAGCTTCTTCTTCACGCTGCCCGTGAGCGCCCCCGCGTCCGCCGCCGGGACGAAGCCGGCGGCCCGGGAGAAGGTGGCGGCCGGCGCGTCGAGACGTTAGGCGGGTTCCCGACCGGCGGCGGCGCCGCCGCAGTGCCGCGTCAACGTCGCCTGCAGATCGTCGAGCACCGCCGCGAGGCGCGCGGCGGCGAGCGCCGGCGGCGCGTAGACCACCACCAGCGCTCGCGTGGTCGCGAGGCTGATCGAGCTGCGCGCGGAGTCGGAGCTCGGGTTGCCGAAGGGCCCCTGCGCATCGACCAGCACCGGCCTGCCGGCGACGCCGACCTGCCCTTTGCGGATGCCCTCGTAGGCCTCCCCCTCCCGGCCGCGGCGCAGCGTGAGCGGCGGCTCGAGGCGACCCCGGTCGTAGAGGCCGAACGGCAGCTGCGCCCGCAGCGAGCAGAGGTTGAGCGCGTCGACCAGCGTGTTGACCCTGTAGAGCGGCTCCCCCTTGAGCACCCGGCGCAGCAGCGCCTCGTTCGAGGGCCTCGCCTTGGTGGGGTCCAGGCCGAGGCCCTTGTAGAGCGCTCGCGCCTCCTCGACCCCGGGCACCTGCCCGCTCGGCGCCCCCGCGTGTCGCGTGCGCAGCGCCAGGCAGAGCGCCTCGATCTCGGCCGCGAGCGCGTCCGCCCGCTCGCGCACGGTCAGCCCTTCGAGCGCGAGCAGCCCGAGCCGCACCCGGCCCTGCAGCTCGGGCGCGACCGTCAGCACGGGCAGGCTCATGGCATCAGCTCCCCACGAGCGCCCGCACGATCTCGTCGATCGCGGCAATCGCCTCGCGCGAGGGCCGGTCGTGGTGGTTGACCACGATCGCGAAGGCGATCCTCGCTCCAGCGCGGGAGGGCGCGTAGCCGGCGAGGCCGCTGACGTGGCGCAGCGTGCCCGTCTTCGCGAGCACGCGGCCCTGCGTCGGCGCCGTCGCCAGTCGCTTCTTGAGCGTGCCGTCGACGCCGGCGATCGGCAGGCTGTCGCGGAAGACCTGGGCGTGCGGGTGCCGGTCCATGGCCACCAGCAGCTCGACCAGCTGGTGGGGCGAGATCAGGTCGGAGCGCGACAGCCCCGAGCCGTCGCGAAGGTCGCCGGCCTCGAGCGGGACGCCGCTGCGCTTCAGGAACTCCCGCAGCGCCTCGTGGCCCGCCTTCAGGCTGTCCTGGCCGGGGCGACCGGCGCCCAGCCGGCGCAGCAGCAGCTCTGCGTGCAGGTTCTGGCTCGGCTTGTTGACGGCCTTCAGCGCCTCGGAGAGCGGCGGGCCGGCGTGCGCGGCGAGCACGCGCGCGTCCGCCGGCGGCGGCTCGGACGAGGTGGCGACGCCGCCCGTGACGCGGATGCCGCGCGTGGAAAGGACCTCCGCGAAGACGCTGGCGGCGTAGCGCGCGGGATCCTCGAGCGCGACGCTGCCCTGCCAGGGCTCCTTGCCGAGGGGGTGCGTTCCCGAGATGCGGATGACGTTGCCGCCGAGGGGTCTCTCGACGGTGAGGTCGCTCTCGGCGCCCGCCTGCGAGGTGGTGGCGACGCTCTCGACGCGCGCGTACGCCGTCAGCGGCGCCGAGTCGACGACCACCGGATCCCCGGCGCGCTCGCCGGGCCCGACCTCGAGATCGAGCGAGTTGTCGTTGAACGACAGGGCCGACACTTCGGCGCCGTACCACCAGACGAGGTCGTCCCAGGCCCAGTCGTCGCCGCGGCGGTCGCCGCGGAAGAGCCCCTCGTTCCCGACGAGCCTTCCCTCGATGCGCTTGACGCCCGCGGCGACCAGCGCGTCGGCCAGCTCCTCGAAGGCGGCGGTGATGCGGCCGTCCGTGAAGCGGCCCGAGAGGTTGGCATCGCCGCGGCCGACCAGGTGGACGTCGCCCAGCAGCCGGCCGAGGGCGTCTTGGCGCGCGGACGTCTCGACCGTCGTGCGCACGCGGTCGTCGGGACCGAAGGCGTCGAGCGCGGCCGCGGTGGCGAGCAGCTTCAGCGTCGAGGCCGGCTTCATGTTCTTGCCGGCGTTGCGCGCGTAGAGCACGCGGCGGCTCGTCAGGCTGCGCACCTCGATGCCCCAGGTCGCGGAGGCGAACGCGGGCCGGTCCACCAGCCGATCGATGGCGCGCTTCAGGGAACCCGGCGACGGGTCGCGGGCCTCCGCCACGCCCGCCAACGCAAGACCCAGGCCCAACGCCAGCGCCAGCCGTCTCATCTCGCTCCTTTCGAGGGGCCGCGTCTCACGCGACACCCTCAGCCCCTCGTTCCTGCGCCACGCCTCGCGCGACCACCACCCGGGTCTCCTCGGCGAGCGCCTGCGCGTCCTCGGGCCGGCGGCCGGCCGTCGGCAGCGGCGGGTGGATCAGCACCCGCACGGTACCGGGCCGCAGGCTGCCGAGCCCGCGCGGGATCACGTTCTTGACACCCATCAGCGAGACCGGCACGATCGGCACGCCGGCCTGGATCGCCAGCGAGAAGCTGCCGCGCTTGAAGTGCGCGACGCTGCCGTCGGGGCTGCGCGTCCCCTCGGGAAACACGACGACGCTGGTTCCGGCGCGGATGCGGGCGGCGGCGGCCTCCAGGCTGCGCCTCGCCCGGAACGGGTTGGCGCGGTCGATCGCGACGTGGCCGGCGGCCAGCAGGCACCAGCCCACGAGCGGCACGTACGCGAGCGAGCGCTTGTAGATGATGCGGAACTCGAAGGGCAGGAAGCCGAACAGGAACGGGACGTCCGCGGCGCTCGCGTGGTTCGCCGCGTAGACGGCGGGCCCCTCGTGCGGCGTGCCCGCGACCACCACCGCGATGCCGAAGGCGCGAGTCAGCAGCCGCGACCAGAAGCGGATCACGCCGTGCGCGCGGTCGCGGCGGCCGCCGAGCGCGAAGAGCAGGCACAGCGGCGCGAGGCCGGCCGTGGCGAAGGCCACGACGCACGCCGCGACGACGGCCCTGACCAAGCCGTGGGCTAGTCCGCCTTGACGGCGGGCTTGTCGGGTTCCACCGGCGGCGGCGCGGGGGCCGCCTCCGGGCGCGCCTCGGCGCGCTCGACCTCCTGGGCCTCCTTGCGCTCGGCGTGGCCGCGCTCGCCCCGCTGGTCGCGTCCGTTGCCGCGCATGCGGTCGCTGCGGTCGGCGCGCGGGTCGCCGCGATCGAAACGCGCCTCGCGGCGGCCGGTCTCCTCGCCGACGAGCGCCTCGGGCCAGCGGCAGAAGATCATCTTGCCGGCGGTCGTCTGCAGCACGCTGGTCACGCTGACCTCGATCGTGCGGCCGAGCGCGCGCTTGCCCTGGTCGACCACCACCATCGTGCCGTCGTCGAGGTAGCCGACGCCCTGGCCCGCCTCCTTGCCCTCCTTCAACACGAAGACGCGCATCGTCTCGCCCGGCAGCACCACCGGCTTCAGCGAGTTGGCGAGCTCGTTGATGTTCAGCACCTGCACGCCGCGCAGCTGCGCGACCTTGTTCAGGTTGAAGTCGTTGGTCACGATCTTGCCGTCCATCCGGCGCGCCAGCTCGATCAGCTTGAGGTCGACCTCGTGGATCTCCGGGAAGTCGGTCTCCACGATCTGCACGTGCACGTTCGACATCTTCTGGATCTTCTGCAGGATGTCGAGGCCGCGCCGGCCGCGGTTGCGCTTCAGCGAATCGGAGGAGTCGGCCACCTGCTGCAGCTCGCGCAGCACGAACTGCGGCGCCACCAGCACACCCTCGATGAAACCGGTCTCGCAGATGTCGACGATGCGGCCGTCGATGATCACCGAGGTGTCGAGCACCTTGTACTGGTGCAGCCTGGACGAGTCCTTGAAGGCGGCGATGATGCGGGCCGGCTCGAACCACTCGCCCTTCGAGCCGCCGATCACGACGCCCATGTAGCCGAGGAAGATCACCAGCAACGCGTGGACGAAGTGCTCGCCCATCACGTCGAGGCCGGCGAGCGCGCCCCACAGGAACCGCGCGCCGAACAGGCCCGTCACGCCCCCGACGAGGGCGCCGACCATGTGCGGGCCGGGCACCGACCGCATCCTCGCCTCGAGCGTGATCATGCCGAGGCCGAGGATCAGGCCCAGCGCGAGACCCGCGCCGGGCTGGCTGTCGAAGGGCGTGTAGACGTATCCGGCGTGGGCCAGCAGGGCGAGGATGAAAGCCCTGAAGAGGACCAGCCACATAGAGATCGAAGCCTTTCGAATGACGGCGCCGTGAATGGAGGAAGAAACCCGCGCGCCCTGCTCGGGGGCCCGCTGGCGCGGGATTCTAAACCCCGAAGCGGCGGAAGAAGCGAGGGCTCAGAAAGATGCGAGGCGATCGAGCGCGTCTTCGAGCGTCTGGACGCCCACCAGCTCGATGCCCATGGGTTCCTTCGGGACGCTGCGCGCCGGCAGCAGCACGCGCTTGAAGCCCATCTGCGCGGCCTCGCGGATGCGCAGCGCGGCCTGGCCGGTGCTGCGCACCTCGCCCCCCAGGCCGACCTCGCCGAAGAGGGCCGTGCCTTGTGGCAGCGGCCGGTTGCGGAACGAGGAGGCGATCGCCGCCGCCACGCCCAGATCCGCGCCCGGCTCGTCGATCTCGAGCCCGCCCGCGACGCTGACGAACACGTCGTCGCCGAGCAGCTCCAGGCCGACCCGTTTCTCGAGCACGGCCAGCAGCAAGGTCGTGCGGTTGGGATCGATGCCCAGCGACATCCGGCGCGGCGTTCCGAACGAGGTCGGCGACACCAGCGCCTGCACCTCGACCAGCATCGGCCGCGAGCCCTCGACGGTGGCCACGACCGCCGAGCCGGGCGCTCCCTCCACGCGCTCGGAGAGGAAGAGGGCCGAAGGGTTCGGCACGGGCTCGAGCCCGGCGCCGGTCATCTCGAAGACGCCCAGCTCGGAGACGGCGCCGAAGCGGTTCTTCACTGCCCGCACGATGCGGTGGTGCAGCCGCCGCTCGCCCTCGAAGTAGAGAACCGTGTCCACGATGTGCTCGAGCGACTTGGGGCCGGCGAGCGCGCCGTCCTTGGTGACGTGGCCGATCAGGAAGGTGGTGACGCCCTTGCCCTTGGCGACGAAGAGGAGCTGCGTCGCCACCTCGCGCACCTGGCTGATGGTGCCCGGCGCCGACGGCAGCCGGCTCGAGAAGATCGTCTGCACGGAGTCGATCACCAGCGCCTGCGGGCGCAGCGTCTCGACCTCCTCGAGGACGCGCTCGAGCGCCGTCTCGCCCATCAGGAACAGGCCGCCGCCCGTGATGCCGAGCCGCTCCCCGCGCAGCTTGATCTGGCGCTCGGATTCTTCGCCGGACACGTAGAGCACGCTGCCGACGTTGCGCGCCAGAAGGTGGGCGACCTGGAGCAGCAGCGTGCTCTTGCCGATGCCGGGCTCGCCGCCGATCAGCACCATCGAGCCCGGCACGATGCCGCCGCCGAGCACGCGGTCGAACTCGCCGACGCCCGAGGAGACGCGCGCCGCCTCGCTGCTGTCGACCACGTCGTAGGGCTTGGGTCGGCCGCTGCCCATCGCGATCGGCAGCGAGCCCTGCTTGGAGGAGCTGGGCCGCGCGGGCTCCTGCCGCTCCTCCACCAGCGAGTTCCACTCGCCGCAGTCGGGACAGCGGCCGAGCCACTTCGAGCTCTCGAAGCCGCAGGCCTGGCAGGCGAAGATGGATCGCAGCTTGGTCATCTGCGCGTCAGGATAGCGGCGGCGCCCGCCCTTCGAGGTCCGCCGCGCGCGCTAATAGCGCGACTCGACCGCGATCACGCGGCCGTCCTCGAGGTAGACACGCGGCACGCGCGGCCCGATGCCGGTCAGGACCTGCCAGGCGTTCGTGCCCGCGCGCTCGGCCAGTTCCCATGCGTCGGGCGCCGGCGCGTCGCCCAGCAGCGTCGCCTCGTCTCCCGCCTCGACGCCGGCGAGCGCGCCGACGTCGGCCATGGTCAGGTCCATGCAGATCGTGCCCGCCACGGGCGCCCGCGCGCCGCGCAGCGCCAGGGCGCCAGTCTCGGCCATCGCCCGCGTGCGGGGCACGCCGTCCGCGTAGCCGATCGGGAGGGTGGCGATCCTCGTGGGCCGCTGCGTCACGTGACGCCCGCCGTAGGAGACGGCGGCGCCGGCCGGCACGTCCTTGACGAGCGAGACGTCCGCCGACAGGGACATCACGGGCCGTACCTCGACCTCAGGCGACAGCGGCCGCGGCCGCACGCCGTAGAGCAGCAGGCCCGGGCGCGCCAACGTGTGCGTCTCGCGCAGGAAGGCCAGGCCGGCGCTATTGGCGGCGTGAACCAGCGGCGGGCGCAGGCCCTCGCGCGCGAGCGCCTCCACGGCCTCGTCGAAGCGGTCGAGTTGGCGGCGCGTCGCATCGGCATCCTCGTCGGCGCTGGCGAGGTGCGTCATCACACCTTCGAGTTCGATGCGCGCGGAGCCGGCCAGCCGGCGCGCCGCGTCGAGGAACGGCTGCGGCGGGAAGCCGAGGCGGCTCATCCCGGTGTCGAGCTTCAGGTGCACGGCGAAGCGCGGGCCCGGCTGCCCCGCGCGCGCGAGGACGCTCGCGAGCGTCGCCGGCGTCGAGACGACCGGCGTGAGGCCCGCGGCGAGCAACGGCGACAGCTGGGCGTCGGCGAAGCCCGCGAGCACCAGCACCGGCGCCTGGACCCCCGCCCTGCGCAGCGCGATCCCCTCCTCGGGATACGCCACGGCCAGCCGCTCGGCGCCCGCGGCCAGCAGCCGGGCCACGACCTGCGCGGCGCCGTGGCCGTAGGCGTCGGCCTTGACGACGGGCATCAGCGGGCGCCGGGCGTAGGCGGCGAGCGCCCGGTAGTTCGAGGCGAGGCGGGAGAGGTCGATGCGGGCCCGCGCCGGACGCAGCCGGGCGAGCGCGTGCTGCGGGCTGGGGCTCACCACTGCTGCAGGTTCTCGAAGCGCGTGAACTCCTTGAGGAACGCCAGCTTCTTGCTGCCGGTCGGGCCGTTGCGCTGCTTGCCGACGATGATCTCGGCGATGCCGCGGTTCTCTTCCGTCGGCTTGTGCTCCTCTTCCCGGTAGATGAACATCACGACGTCGGCGTCCTGCTCGATGGCGCCCGACTCGCGCAGGTCCGACAGCTGCGGCCGGCGGTCGGTGCGCGCCTCGGGGGCGCGCGAGAGCTGCGAGAGCGCGATCAGCGGCGCGCCCAGCTCCTTGGCCAGTCCCTTCATCGAGCGGCTGATCGCCGAGATCTCCTGCTGCCGGTTCTCGACGCGCCCACCGGAGGACATCAGCTGCAGGTAGTCGACGATCACCAGCCCCAGCCCGTGCTCCGCCTTCAGCCGCCGGCACTTGGCGCGCATCTCGAGCGGGGAGACGGTGGCCGAGTCGTCGATGAAGATGCGCGAGGAAGAGAGGTCGGCGTAGGCCTTGGCGAGCCGGGCCCAGTCCTTCTCCTGCAGGTTCCCGGTGCGCAGCTTGTGGGAGTCGATGCGCGCGTCCGCGCACAGCATGCGCAGCACCAGCTGCTCCTTCGACATCTCGAGCGAGAAGATCGCCACCGTCTCGCCGGCGCGCAGCGAGGCGTGCTGCGCGACGTTGAGGCAGAACGAGGTCTTGCCCATCGAGGGCCGCGCGGCGACGATGATCAGGTCGCCCTTCTGCAGCCCGCTCGTCATCTCGTCGATGTCGACGAAGCCGGTGGGCAGCCCCGTCACCAGCTCCTTCGACTGCGCGAGCTGGTCGATCGTGCGGAAGCTCTCCTTCACGATCTCGCGGATGCCCACGAAGCCCTGCGTCAGCCGGCGCTCGGCGATCTCGAAGATCGCCTTCTCGGCGCGGTCGAGGATCGCCGCGGCCTCGTCCTCGGCCTCGAACGACTCCTGCACGATGCGGTTGCCGGCGTGGATCAGGCGGCGCAGCACCGCCTTCTCCTTGATGATCCTGCTCCACTGCTCGACGTTGGTGATGCGCGGCAGGCCGTCGGCGAGACCCGACAGGTAGGCGATGCCGCCGACGGCCTCGAGCGCCTGCTCGCGCTGGAGCTCGTCGGCCAGAGTGACGGTGTCGATCGGCGCGCTCTTCTCGGCGAGGGCGGCCATCGCCTCGAAGATGCGGCGATGGCCCTCGCGGTGGAAGTCGTCGCGGGTCAGGATCTCCGCGGCCGAGTTGAAGGCCGCGTTGTCCACCAGCACGGCGCCCAGGACCGTGCGTTCGGCCTCGGCGTTGTGCGGTAGCGAGCGTTCGCGGGAGAGGGCTTCGGTCGCCACGGAAGCCCCGACTCTACCGCTAGCCTTCCTTGCTGACGAGCAGCTTGAGGGTGGCGACGACGTCGGGGTGGAGCTTGATCTTGACCTCGTGGTCTCCGAGCTTCTTGATCGGCTCCTCGAGCTGCACCTTGCGCTTGTCGATCTCGACGCCCTTCGCCTTCAGGAACTCGGCCACGTCGCCCGAGGTCACCGAGCCGTAGAGCTGCTCGTTCTCGCCCACCTTGCGCGGCGCCACGAAGCGCAGGCCGCCGATGCGGTCGGCCACCGCCTGCCACTCGGCCTTCTCCTTGGCGAGCTTGACCTCCCAGGCCTTGCGCTCCTTTTCGATCATGGCCTTGTTGGCCGCGTTGACCGCCATCCCGAGCCCGCGAGGCAGGAGGTAGTTGCGGCCGTAGCCTTCGGCGACCTTCACGATCTCGCCGCGGCGACCGAGCTTCTCCACGTCCTCCCTGAGAATGATCTCCATCACGCCTCCTGAAAAGGATCAGGCTTCGTCCGCCGGCGGCGGATCGGCCCACTTCCTGAAATCGAACCAGGTGTCGAACAGGCCCAGCAGCGCCAGGATCTGCGGCGCCCAGGGGTTGATCAGCACCAGCACCATCAGGCCCACCCGCAGGATCGGCGGGCCGGCCAGGCGGTGCGCGTAGTAGGAAACGACGGCGAGCCCCTGCAGCGCGAAGAAGAACGCGACCAGCAGCAGCGCGTTGTAGGCCGTGGGCCGCGCCGCCGGCAGCGCCAGCGAGCCGCCCGCCAGCACGAAGGCCACCACCAGCCCGAGCGGAAAGCGCAGCGTCTCGAACTCCCCGCCGTCGAGCCAGCCCGGATCGCGGCGCGCGAGCCAGCTCCGCAGCAGCGCGGCGTTCACCAGCACCACCATCGCCGCCAGGATCAGGAACGCGGCCGGGTAGACGACCTGCATCACGCTCGTCAGCGTGGTCACCTGCTCCGCCCAGTCGTCGACGCGCTCGGCCGGCAGGCCGGAGGAGCGCATGCCGTCGAGGAACTCCTGCGAGTGGTAGCGCTGCAGCTGCTCGAGGATCGGTTCCACCAGCTGCGGGCCGGCGAACAGCAGCGCCAGGGAGACCAGGCCGGTGAGCCAGAGGAAGGCCCAGCGGCAGCCGCGCAACAGGCCACGGCCTCGAGCCATCGCCTCGGCGATCAGCAGCCCCGGCACGGCGAGAAAGGCGAGGAACACCAGCCCCTGGCCGGGCGTGAAGATGCCGGCGACGAGCGCCGTCGCCAGTCCCGCCGCGACCGCGGACGAGAAGGCGCCCTTGCGCAGGCGCAGCACCAGCAGCGGGAACGGCGCCGCCGAGGCGAGCGCCGCCAGCCACGGGACGATCAGGGCGGCGCCGAACAGCAAAGACGCCGTCAGCGACGCCCCGAAGACCCCGCCACCGCGCGGCTCGTGCCGCTCGTCGGCACGCACCGACTGGGTGTTCATCGAGCTTCCGCGCTCGTCTGCCGGCCTACTCCCCGGCGAAGGGCAGCAGCGCGATCGCGCGCGCGCGCTTGATCGCCAGCGAGACCTTGCGCTGGTGCTCGGCGCAGGTGCCGAACATGCGCCGCGGCAGGACCTTGCCGCGCTCGGGCGCGAACGAGGCCAGCAGCTTCACGTCCTTGTAGTCGACGTAGTCGATCTTGTCCGCGCAGAACTTGCAGACCTTGCGGCGCCGGAAGAAGTAGCGCTTGCCGCCCTCCTTCTTGTCGCCTCCACGTCCGCCGGCTTTCGCGTCGCGTCCGCGCCCGCCGCCGCCCGACCCGCCTCTGAAGTTGCCCTGGCTGCCCATGATGCTAGACCCCCTCCTCGACGGCCTGGGTGGCGCGCGACTCCTGGCGCGTGCGCCGCTTGGCTTCCTCCGCCACGCGCTGGGCCTTGCGGTTCTCGGCCTTGCGCAGCTCCTCGTCGACGCGCACCGTGAGGTGGCGGACGACGCCGTCCGTCACCTTGATGCGGCGCTCCACTTCCTTGACGATGGCGCCCTGGCCCTCGACGACCAGCAGCACGTAGGAGCCCTCGCGGTGGCGGCCGACCGGGTAGGCGAGGCGCTTCTTGCCCCACTTCTCGATCTTCTGGATCTGGGCGCCTTCCTTCTCGGCGTAGCCCTGGATCTGGGTGGTCAGCGCGTCGACCTCGGGCTCGCCCAGGTTCGGATCCGCGATGAACAGGATCTCGTAGACACGGTTGCTCACGTTTTTCGTCGACCTCCCCTTGGATCATCGAGCCCCCCTCGAGCCCTGGGAGGGCCCTAATGGGGGCAAGGAGTTCCGGTTGTCACCGCCCGGCACTCCGGGCGGAAACTATTATTTTGCTACGTTTTCTCCCGCGAGTCGAGCGGGCGGGCTTCGGGGGCGGCGGGTCCGGGCGGGCCGGCGGGGCCGTTGTAGCGGTTCATCGTGGCCGCGACGCCCTCGCGCACGAGACAGGCGACCGCGTCGGCGGCCAGCCCGACCATCCCCCGCGCCGCCTTCGCCTCGGGCTCGGGGAAGGGCGCCAGCACGTAGTCGGACATGTCCGAAGCCGGCGGCTCCGTGCCGCGGATCCCGCAGCGCACGCGGGCGAACTCCTCGCTCGCCAGCACGTCGATCAGCGAGCGCAGCCCGTTGTGACCGCCGTGGCTGCCCGCCGGCCGGACGCGGATGCGGCCGAGCTCGAGCGCCCAGTCGTCGACCACGACGGCGAGTTCGGCGGGGGTCGTTCCCAGCCGGGCGAGCAGCTCCTGCACGGCGAAGCCGGAGTGGTTCATGAAGGTGAGCGGCTTGGCGAGCACGACCGGCTCGTCGCCGAGCTCGCTCTCGCAGAGCCAGCAGGATCCGAGCTCGCCCGCGCCGCGCGCGCCGCCGCGCAAGGCGAGCTCGTCGATCACCATGAAACCGACGTTGTGCCGGGTCCGGCGGTAGCGCTCGCCGGGGTTCCCGAGGCCGACGACCAGTCGCAGGCCTACTTCTTCTCCTTCTTTTCCTTGCCCCTGTCCTTGTCCTTGCCCTTCTCGGCGGCGGGCTCGGCCTCGGCTTCGCCCTCGCCCTTGCCCTTCTTGATGACCTCGGGCTCGGCGGCGACCGCGCCCTCGGCGACCGGAGCGGCCTCGGCGACCGGAGCCACCTCGGCGCGCGGCGCCACCACGTGGGCGATCACGACGTCGAGCTCCGTGATCAGCTTCACGGTGTCGGGCAGCTTGAGCTCGCTCACGCGCAGGTGCTTGCCGAGCTCGATCTCGCTGACGTCGACCTCGATCTTGTCGGGGATCTGGGTCGGCAGGCAGGTGAGCTCGAGCTCGCGCGTGACGAAGTCGAGGACGCCGCCCTGGACCTTGACGCCGACCGGCACGCCTTTCAGCTCGAGGTGGACCTTGACCTCGATCGGCTTGTCGAGCGCGACCTCGTAGAAGTCCGCGTGCAGCAGATGCCCGCGGATCGGCTCGACCTGGAACTCCTTGAGGATCACCTTGCGGCGGCTGCCGCCGACCTCGAGGTCGAACAGCGTGTTCTCGCCGGAGGCGCTGCGCAGGATCGCCCCGATCTCCTTGGGCGACACCGCGACCGGCACGGCCTGCTTGCCGGCGCCGTAGAGGACCCCGGGAATCAGCCCCTGGCCGCGCAGGCGGCGGTTGACGTTCTTGCCGGCGGCAGGCCGGCTCTGCGCCGCGACGACGATCTCAGGCATGCGATTTCGACTCCTTGAATACGGCCACGAAAACGTCCTTTGGCTCGCAGAGCCCGCGTCGGCGGCCCTCGCGGGGCGCCTCGCCGGGTCTGGCGGCTGCAGGTCCTAGACGAAGAGACTCGTGACCGACGCCTCCTCGTGAATGTTGCGGATCGCCTTCGCGAGCAGCTCCGCGATCGAAAGCACGACGATCTTGCCCGAGCGCCGCTTCTCCTCGGAGAGCGGGATCGAGTCGGTGACGATCAGCCTGGAGAGCGCGCTCGCCTCGATGCGCTCCATCGCCGGTCCGGAGAGCACCGCGTGCGACGCGCTCGCCAGCACCTCGCGGGCGCCCGCCCGCTTGACCGCCTCGGCCACCTTCTGCAGCGTGCCGGCGGTGTCCACGATGTCGTCCACGATCAGGGCGGTGCGGCCCTCGACCTCGCCGACCACGTGGTGCACCTCCGCCACGTTGGCCGTCTCGCGCCGCTTGTCGACGATCGCGATCGGCGCGTCGAGCCGCTTGGCATAGGCGCGCGCGCGCTCGACGCCACCGGCGTCCGGCGACACGATCGTCAGGTCGGGCAGGCCGAGGTTGGCCACGTACTCGATGATCACGGGCGCCGCGAAGAGGTGATCGACCGGCACGTCGAAGAAGCCCTGGATCTGGGCGGCGTGCAGGTCCATCGTCAGGATGCGGTCGGTGCCGGCGGAGGAGAGCAGGTCGGCGACCAGCTTGGCCGAGATCGGCACGCGCGGCCGGTCCTTGCGGTCCTGGCGCGCGTAGCCGTAGTAGGGAATCACGGCGGTGATGCGCGCGGCGCTGGAGCGCTTGAAGGCGTCGAGCATCACCAGTAGCTCCATCAGGTTCTCGTTGACCGGCGGCGCCGTCGGCTGGACCAGGAACACGTCGACGCCGCGCACGTTGTCCTGGATCTGGAACCAGACCTCGCCGTCGCTGAAGCGGGCGAGGTAGGTCTGGCCCAGGGGGATCCCCAGGTGCCGGGCGATCGCCTCCCCCAGCGCGGGGTGGGCGCTGCCGGTGAAGACGCGCAGCTGCCGGGTCGTGGGTCTGTCGCTCACGTCGCGTGCCGTGTGTTTCGTGACCTTCTGGTTTCCCGCGCGGGGACGCTTCGGGGGATGGCTGGGGCGGAAGGATTCGAACCTTCGAATACGGGGTCCAAAGCCCCGCGCCTTACCGCTTGGCCACGCCCCAACGAGAAGCCCTGCCCTGGAAACAGCCTCCCCAACGTCCTCCGCCCTACGCCTCGCCTTCGCCCGAGCCCCCGCCCGACGGCGGCGCCGGCGGCTCGGCTGCGGCAGCGGGGGCTTCGGGCGTCGCGCTCTGCGCGAGCTGTTGCTTGTAGACGCCCAGCACCTTCTCTTCGAGGTACTGGCGCATCTTGTTGTTCAGCGGGTGCGCGATGTCCTTGAACGTCCCGTCCTTGCGCTTCTTGCTGGGCATCGACACGAACAAGCCCTTCGGCCCGTTGATGATCTTGATGTCGGTGACGACGAAGTCGCCGTCGAACACGATCGACACGAACGCCTTGAGCTTCTCGTCGTCGACCGGGATGACCTTGACGTCCGTGATCTCCATGGTGTGCGCTCCTTACCCCCGCTCCGCCCCGCGCAAGCGCCAATCTCCCTCGCGGCGGATCACCCGGCTCCGGCGATACCGGTCGAGGCTCACGGTCCGAGCGAGGCTGGCCCGCAGGCCCGCGCGCCGCAGCGCCGCGCTCGCGCGCGCCGCCTGCCGGCGTTCCTCGAACAGACCGAAAAAGGTGGAACCGCTGCCCGACATCGCGGCCAGCAGCGCCCCCTCCCCGACCAGCACCCTCCGGATGTCGCGTGCCCGGGCCGCGAGGTCCGGGGCTTCTTCCAGAGCTACCCTCTCGAGCTCGTTGGCGAGCGCGCGAAAAGACGCGCGTCCCTCCAAGTCACTCGATACAAAGCGAAAGATGGTAATTCCGTTCTCCCGGGGTGTCAACGTGGCGTCCAACCGGCGAAACACGGCGGCCGTGCTCAGGGGGAGTTCGGGATCGACCACGACGACGTGGGCGTCCACCTGCCTGTGCAGCGGGTAGATCTCGTCCCCCCGGGCGAGCCCCAGAGCCGTCCCTCCCTGCAGGAAATACGGGACGTCCGCCCCCAGGCGCCGGGCGATCGGGTCGAGGCCGACAGACCCGAGGCCGAGGCCGAGCAGCAGGTCCAACCCGTGCAGGACGGTGGCCGCGTTGCTGCTGCCGCCGCCGAGTCCGCCGGCGACCGGAATCCGCTTCTCGAGGCGGATCTCGACGCCGGCGTCGAGGCCGGAGCGGCGCAGCAGCTCCTGCGCAGCCCGCACGGCCAGGTTCTTCTCGTCCTTCGGCAGCGCCGGGTGCCCGCAGATCAGCCGGATTCCCCGCCGCAGCAGGCGCAGGCCGATCACGTCGTGGAGGTCGATGCTCTGGAAGATCGTGCGCAGCTCGTGGGTGCCGTCCTCCCGCACCCCGAGCACCTCGAGGCCGAGGTTCAGCTTGGCGTACGAGCGCAGGGTCAGCCCGCGCGGCTTCAGCGCGACCACAGCGTGCGCGCCTCCCGCGCGTCGATCCGCCGGTAGCCCGCGTGGGGCGGCGGCAGGAAGGCCTCGTCTCGCAGCGCGACACCCGCCTCGGGCTGCTCGATGGTGACGCGAAGGCGGCCACCGTCGGGCAGCTTCGCCTCGATGCGGCCGGGCAGCTTCGGGCCCCAGCCCACCCGGTATTCGGAGAGGCGCGGTGAGCCGATGCCCACCAGCAGGTCCATCATCTCCTCGGGCGACAGGCCGATGCCCAGCAGCTTCTCCAGCTCGCCCGGCTCGGCGGCGCCCTCGAAGACGGCGCGCTCGCTGGCGAACACCGCGACGAGCCGTCCGCTCCGGGCCACGACCACCAGCCGCGGGCCAGCGGGCCCGGGGATCTCGACGCGCAGTCCGTCCGGGCGGCGAAAGGCGACGAGCGCGGCGGTGCGGGCGCGCAGCTCGGGACCGTCGAGCCGCACGCGCAGCTCGGCGGCGTAGCTCGAGGTGGCGCGCGCGGCGGCGGCGACGCCGGGAGCGGCGGGAGGACCGAGGCTGGCGCAGGCCGCGGCCGGCAGCGCCGCGAGCCACCCCAGCGCCCGCGGCCGGCTGGTGTGCCTAGCGAGGGCGGGAGCCATCGGGCCGCAGCTGGGCCTCGCGGATCTTCCTCTCGACGGCCGGGCGGTCCAGCTCGCCGTCCTCGTCCTCGCCGACGAGCGCCTTCTGCCAGTACTCGACGGCCTCGTCGGTCGCTCCGCGCTGCGCGAGCGCGTCGCCCAGGTGGCTCAGCACCACCGCGTTGGCGCCGGGCTTGCCGGCCGCCCGCCGCAGCGTGCGCTCGGCCTCCTCGTAGCGGCCGAGGCGGTAGTAGGCCCAGCCCAGGCTGTCGAGGTAGGCGCCGTTCTCCGGATCGATCGCCAGCGCCTTCTCGATCAGCCCCAGCGCCTCCGGCAGGCGGACGCCGCGGTCCACGTTCATGTAGCCGAGGTAGTTCAGCACGGGAGCCGAGTCGGGCTGCAGCGCCAGCGCCTCGCGGAAGACCGCCTCCGCCGCGTCGAGCTTCTTCTGGCGTTCGAGCACGGCGCCCAGTTGGAAGAGCACCGAGAGGCTCTTGGGCTCGAGCTCGCGGGCGACGCGCAGCACCTCCTCGGCGGCCGCGAAGTTCTTGCCGCGTTGGTGGTAGCGGGCCACCTGCGCCAGCACCCGCGCCTCCTTCGGACTCTCCTGCCGCAGCCGCGCGACGATCGCGTCGGCGGCTCCCTGGTCGCCCTTGTCGCGCAGCGCGATCGCCTCGAGCACCGTCAGCTCGGCGTCGCCCTGGAAGCGCGCGCGCGCGTCGCGCGCCTCGGAGAGCGCCCGGTCGAGCTGCTTCGCCTGCAACAGCGCCTCGATGCGCAGGCCCGCCAGCTCCGAGTCGGTGTCGCCGGGGCTCGCCGCCGCCGCCTTGCGAAAAGCCTCCGCCGCGTCGGCGGGGCGGCCGAGCTGCTGGTAGGCGAGCCCGAGCCGGGCGTAGAAGATGCGGTCGTTGCCCGCGGCCTCGGCGGGCTCCTCGCCGGCGCGGTTGCGCGAGAGGATCGCCTGCAGGCCCGCGGCCGCCGCGACGTAGTCCTGGCGCGCCTCGGCGACGGTCACCTTCAGGAACTGGGCGCGCAGGTCGTTGGCGTCCGCCGCCAGCGCGCGGTCGGCCGCCGCCGACGCGCCGTCGAAGTCCTTCATCTCGCGCAGCGAGCGGCCCTTGAGGTCGAGCGCGAAACGGTTCTTCGCGTCCTCCTTCAGCACCGCCTCGGCCTCGGCCTCGGCCTCGGCGTAGCGGCGGGCCGCGAACAGCACGTCGCCGAGCTGCAGCCGGACGCGCAGCTGCTCGGGATCGAGTTCGAGCGCTTTGCGGAAGTGGAGCACCGCCTGCTCGGTCTGCTGCGCCTGCGCGAAGATCTCGCCGAGCTTCTGGTAGGCGCGCGACGAGTCCGGCTCGAGCTCGAGGGCCTTGCGCAGAGCGGAGGTCGCCCGGTCGACGTCCCCGGTTGCGAGCGCGCTGGTGCCGAGGCGAAGGTGGGCGTCGAAGTTGCCCGGGTCGAGCTGCAGGTACTGCTCCCAGATTCGCACGCCGTCGGCGTGGCGCTGGAGCTGTCCGTAGATCGCGCCCAGGACGAGCAGCGAGTTGCCGTCCTCCGGCTCGAGGCGCAGGACCTCCTCGTACTCGGCGGCGGCCTTGGTGAACGCTTCCTCGCCCAGGGTCGTCACCTGGCCCTGGTAGAGCTGGGCCAGCACCCGGTGCGCGGCGAGGCTCTCCTTGTCGCCGGCGACCGCCCGCTTCGCCTCGGCCAGCGCCTCGTCCACGCGCCCGGCGTCGCGCAGTTGCCGCGCGAGCTCGGCGCGGATGTCGGCGGCGCCGGGGTCGATCCGCAGCGCCTTGCGCAGCTCCTCGAGCGCCTTCTCGCCGTCGCCGACGAGCCTCGCCTGCTGACCGAGGCTGAAGTGGTAGTAGGCCTGCGCATGGTCGACGGGCGCCTGCGCGACGGCGGGCAGCGCCGACCACGCGAGCGCCACCAGGAACGCCAGAGAGCGGCTGATCAAGGACGTTTTCCTCACCCCGTGAGCGATTGTCCCACGCGCCCCGAAAAAGCGCCAAGAGAGCGGGCGTCCCCTATCCCCTCCCCACATACGGGGGAGGGGGAATCACTCGCGGGTCGCGCCGCGACCTGGCGGGGCGTCGCGACCCGCTGCGTCTGCGAGGGGCGATTCGTTTCGGGCGAAGTAGTCACTGACCGGGGGGCACCGCACCCGCGCGAGCTGGCAGCCGCGACTACGGGCGGCGAGCGCAGCGCGATTAGCCAGAAAGGACTCGCGATGAGGCTGCGGCCCGTCGCTGTCGGCTGGGCGGCGCCGGGGTACACGCCCTCGCGGGGACGCTGCGGGGCGCATGGCTCTCAAAAGGAAGATCAGCGGTCGCGCCCCTCCGCTCGGTTCGGCGCGAACACTGTGGCGCATCCGGTGCGTTGGGATGCGCGCCTCACACGCCCCGTTCGGGCGTGACCCACGCCGCCGCCCTCGGCCGAAGCCCGTGGCTGTCGCCTGAGCGGCGCTGGAGCCGGCCGGAAGGCGCTCCGCAGCGATGAAAGGCGCGGGGGATAGCGCGGCACGCAGCGAGGAGCGCGCGATGAGCTCCTCTAGACTCCTCGTGGGGTGGGGGCCCCACGTCCGTCCTCACTGAAGACATGCGCGCTCCGCAGCAAGGGACGCGCGCCCCCGCGCCAGCCCCACGGCCGCTGCGCCTTCCGGCGACGGCGTGACCCGCACCCGCCGCCCTTCTGTAGCAGCAGCTCAGGTCACCCGCCTTTCATCCGTCGCGGGTGGCCGATAGGCCATGGGCATTCACTCGCGCGGAGCGAAGGGGGGGCTGGGGGGTGCGACGCAGCACCCCCCAGTTTCAATCACGCCGCCTTCCGGCTCGCGGTGTACTCCTCGAGCACCCAGGCCTTCACGCGGCGCGACTCGGCGAGCGTGCCATCCACGCTGCGCAGGAAGTCGAAGTAGCGGCGCTCGCTGCCGGCGCCGAACGCCCGCGACGGGAAGGTGACGTACACCTCGCCGTCGGTGCCGCGCCACAGCGAGAAGCCGACGAGCTTCATGCCGCTCAGCGGGCCCTCGTCGAAGACCAGCTCGGCCTCGCACACGAGCCGCTCGGGCCCGTTCTCCTTCTCCACGAACTGAACACGCATCTCTCACCTCCGGAAAATCGATCGCGAAACGAACGACGGCTGGCGATGGACCGGACGGGGAGAGCGGCCGGCGCGAAACGGGCCGGGGGCGAAACGCCTCCGGCTCCAGCCGCACGATAGCCCCGCCCCCTGACGGGCGAGGTCCGCCGCTCCATGGCTGGCGGGGGGCCGGTGTACACTGCCCGGCATGCCGGTCCACCCCGAGCTGCTCGAGATCCTGGCGTGCCCCCTGTGCAAGACCCCGGTCGAGCCGGTGAACGACGGCAACGGCCTGCGCTGCGCCACCTGCCGCCGGGTCTATCCCGTACGCGAGGACATCCCGATCATGCTGCCCGAGGAGGCGTCGCAGGACGCCTGAGCGGCCGCTCGTGAGCCTCGAGCGGGTCCAGTTCGCGCTGCTCGCCGCGATCGCGGCGACCTGCCTCGTCTCGATCTTCGCCGCACAGGTGTTCCTCACCGCGGCGCTGGGCGTCTTCGCCCTGCGGGCGGCACGCGGCGAGAGCGTCTGGCCGCCGCTCGCCGTTGGGGGCCCGATCCTGGCCTTCTGCGTGTGGACGCTGCTCTCTGCCTCCTTCTCGCAGCGCCCGCTGGCGTCCCACGAGAGCGCCAAGAAGCTGGTGCTGTTCGCGCTGCTGTGGCTGGCCGCCGACGCCTTCCGCCGCGAGGACGCGCGGGACCGGCTGCTGGCGGCGGCGCTGCTCGGCGGCTGCGTGCTGGCGGCGGGGGCCCTGGCGCAGTTCTACCTGCTGGGCTTCGACACGCTCGACAACCGGCCGCGCAGCTTCCTCGGCCACTACATGACCGCCTCCGGCCTCTCGATGGGCGTGCTGGTGCTGGCCACGGCTCGGCTCGGCCTGGGCCCGCCATCGCGGCGTCCGAGCGGCGGCGACCTGCTGCGGATCGCCGGGATCGGCGTCGCGCTGCTGGCGCTGACCGCCCTGAAGCAGGCGGACATCTTCGCGCTCGAGAGCGAGCGGCTGTTCGTCGCGGGGGTCGCCGCGCTGGCGGTGTCGCTCGCGCTGTCGCGCGGGGCCTGGCCCGGGCCCGGCACGCTGACGGCGCTCGCCCTCTGCGCGGCGGGCCTCTCGGCCTGGGCGCTGCTCGTCTCGCGCACGCGCAGCGCCTGGCTCGGCACGCTGGCTGGCCTCGCGCTGCTCGCGCTGCTGAAGGCCCCGCGCGCGCTGTGGCTGCTGACGGCCGCCGTGGCCGCGGTGCTGATCGTGCGGCCGGCCACGGTGGCGGATCGGCTCACGCTGACCGACGCCTCGAGCGTGGACCGCTACTACATGTGGCAGGCCGGCCTCGACATGATCATGGACAAGCCGGTGTTCGGGCAGGGTCCCGGGATGATCGGCGAGATGTACCCGCGCTACCGCTGGCCGGAGGCTCCGAACCCGACGGCGCCTCACCTGCACGACAACCTGCTGCAGATCGCCGCCGAGCGCGGCGTGCCCTGCCTCGTGTTCTGGCTCTGGCTGGTGGCTGCGCTCGCGTCGCAGGCCTGGAGAGAGCTGCGGCAGGCCGCGGGCGCCGCGCGCTGGCCCGCCGCTGCCGCGCTGGCAGTGCTGCTCGCGATCATGGTCGCGGGGACGTTCGAGTACAATTTCGGCGACTCCGAAGTGCTCATGTTCACGCTGCTGGTGTCGGCCCTGCCCTTCGGAACCCGCCTCGCGCGGCGGGAGCCCGCGCCCGCGTGAGCGCGCGCTTCGAGCCTCGCGCTCGGCGCCTGCTTGAGCGCGCCCAGGGCCGGCGGGTGCTGGTCGTCGGCGACGTGATGCTCGACGTCTTCGTGTGGGGCCGCGTCGCACGCATCTCGCCCGAGGCCCCGGTGCCGGTCGTCGAGATCTCCCACGAGACGACGCATCTGGGCGGCGCGGCCAACGTGGCGGCCAACGTCAAGGCGCTCGGCGCGGAGCCGGTGCTGGTGGGGGTCGTGGGCCAGGACCAGGCCGCCGCCCGGCTGCGTGACGACCTGGCGGCTTGCGGCATCGAGGCGAGCCTGGCGGCGAGCGCGCGCGAGCGGCCGACCACCGTGAAGACGCGCGTGATCGCCCATCACCAGCAGATCGTCCGCACGGACCGCGAGGCGCCGGACGACATGACCGGCCCGCTCGAAGCCGACCTGGTGGCGCGAGCCGTCGCTGCCCTGCCCGGCGCCGCGGCCGTCGTCGTTTCCGACTACCAGAAGGGCGTCGTCACCGGCAGCCTGATGCGCGCCCTGCTGCCGCGTGCCCGGCGGCGGGGCATCCCGGTGCTGGTCGACCCGAAGCTCCGCCACTTCACGCTGTACAGGGGCGTCACGCTGGTGACGCCCAACCAGCTCGAGGCCGAGCAGGCCACGGGCGTGCGTATCCGCGACGACGCGGACGTGGCGGAGGCGGGCCGCCGCATCCTGGCGGCGCTGCGCTGCGAGGCCGCGCTCGTCACACGCGGCGAGCACGGCATGAGCCTGCTCCGCCCCGGCCGGCGCGCCGTCCACGTGCCGACCGCCGCCCAGGAGGTCTTCGACGTCACCGGGGCGGGCGACAGCGTGATCGGAACGCTGGCGCTGGCGCTGGCCGCCGGCGCGCGCCTCGAGGACGCCGCGCGCCTGGCGAACCTCGCCGCGGGCGTCGTCGTCGGCAAGCTCGGCACCGCGACCGCCTCGCGGGACGAGGTGCTGGCCGCGGCCGCCACCCGCGGCTAGGCCCCCGAGGGATGCGCGTCGGCATCGTCGGCGCCGGGCCGGCGGGCAGCCTGCTCGCCCTGCGCCTCGCGGAGCGCGGCGCCGAAGCGACGCTGTTCGACGCCTCGCATCCGCGCGAGAAGCCTTGTGGCGGCGGCCTCACGCGCAAGGCGCTCGCGCTGCTGCCGCCGGCGCCGGCGGATGACACGCTGCCCGCGCGCTTCGAGAGCCGCTGCGTGTTCGAGTCGGGCGACGGCCAGGCGGTGGTCCTCGACCTGGACCAGCCGGTGGCGGTCGCGGCGCGCCGCGAGCTCGACGCCTGGCTGCTGCGCCGCGCGACCGCGGCCGGCGCCCGGCTCGTGGCGGAACGGGTGCTGGCGGCCGAGAGGGATGGCGAGCTGCGCACGGCGGGCGGCGTCCACGCGTTCGACGTCGTGGTCGGCGCGGACGGAGCGAACAGCCTCGTGCGCCGCAGGCACCTCGGCCCGCTGCCGCCCGAGCGCCTGACGATGGCCACCGGCTGGTACGCCCGCGGCGACTCGCCGATGAGCATTCGCTTCACACCGGGGCTCGGCGGTTACCTGTGGCTCTTCCCACGCCGCGACCACGTCGGCGTGGGCATCTGCGCGCCGCTGCGCAGCGTGCCCACCCGCGTGATGCTCGACCGCCTGGAGCACGAGGTGGTCCGCGCGTACCCGGCTCTCGTGGAGGAAGAAGCGGGCCGCTACGCGCACACGATCCCCTCGCCGAGCACGGATCCCGACTCGATCCTCGAGATCGCCGGGCCGCGCTGGGCGCTCGCCGGCGATGCCGCGGCTCTCGCGGACCCGATCACGGGCGAGGGCATCTACTACGCCCTGCGCTCGGCCGAGTTGCTCGCGCAGACGCTTCTCGAGGACGGCGGTCCCGTGCGCTACCCGGCCCGCGTGCTGGAGGAGTTCGGCCGGGACCTCCTGAAGGCCGCGGCCCTGCGCGAACGCTTCTACGCTCCTGGCTTCACCGCGCGCATGATCCGGTACGCCGCCCGCAGCGCAGCCATCCGCGAGGTGCTCGCCGAGCTGGTCCTCGGCGATCAGGGATACGTGGGCCTGAAGCGAAGGCTCATTCGTGCCGCGCCCCGCTTCGTCTGGGAGTCCGCCCGGTCCCTGGTCGGCTTGCGGTCCTGACGTCGACCGCCGACCCGCGCTTCGATCGACTCCGTTAGCGGTGGTCCTGGTCAGTGGCTGCCGGCGGAGACTGCGAGCGGAGCCGGATTCGCCAGAAGAGAGTCTCTCTCGGGCCCGTGGTTGTCGGCTGGGCGGCGCCGGGGTGCAGCCTCCGCGGGGACGCTGCGCGGCGCATCGCTCTCAGAAGGAAGATCAGCGGTCGCGCCGCTCCGCTCGATTCGGCGCGGACGCCGTGGCGCATCCGGTCCGTTGGGATGCGCACCCTGAGCCCGGCGGTCCCGAGGCCATGGCTACGGGCTGCGAGCGCAGCCGAGTTCACCTCGGCGGAGCGAGCGGGGTTCCAAAGGGGGGCGGCACAGCCCCCCTTTGACTCAATCTCAGTGCCGAAAGTGCCTGACGCCCGTGAAGACCATCGCGAGCTTGTGCTCGTCGGCGGCGGCGATGACCTCCTCGTCCTTGACCGAGCCGCCCGGCTGGATCACTGCCGTCGCGCCCGCCTTCGCGATCTCGTCGACGCCGTCGCGGAACGGGAAGAAGGCGTCCGAGGCGACGGCCGAGCCGGCCAGCGGCAACTGCGCCTTCAGCACCGCGAAACGCGCGGCGTCGACGCGGCTCATCTGGCCTGCCCCGACGCCGAGCGTCTGCTGGTCGTTCGCGAACACGATCGCGTTCGATTTCACGTGCTTGGCGATCGTCCAGGCGAACAGCAGCGCGCGCCACTCGCCCTCCGTCGGCTTGCGCTTGCTGACGATCTCGCACTTCTTGCGGTCGAGCCGCAGCAGGTCCCACTCCTGCGCCAGCAGCCCGCCCATCACCCGGCGCAGGTCGAAGCCCTGCACGCGGTGGATGCCCGTGGTGTCCATGTCCATCACGCGCAGGTTCTTCTTGGCCGCGAACGCCTGCTTGGACTCGCCGTCGTAGCCCGGCGCGACCACCGCCTCCACGAAGTGGGCGGCGAGCTTCCCGGCCGCGGCGCCGTCGAGCCGGTGGTTGAAGGCGACGACGCCACCGAAGGCCGACACGGGGTCGCAGGCCCACGCCCGCTCGAGCGCCTCGAGCGCCGTCTTGCCCCTGCCGGCCCCGCAGGGGTTGTTGTGCTTGACGATCACGCAGGCCATCTCGTCGATCTCGGTGGCGATGCGCCAGGCGGCGTCGAGGTCGAGGATGTTGTTGAAAGACAGCTCCTTGCCCTGCAGTTGGCGCGCCGCGGAGATCGAGTACAGCGTCGATCCGAGATCGCTGTAGAAGGCCGCGCGCTGGTGCGGGTTCTCGCCGTAGCGGAGGTCCTGCACCTTCTCGAAGCTGAGCGACAGGCGGTACGGAAAGCTGTCGTCGGCCTCGGCCGCCGTGTAGCCTTCCGGCCTGACCTCCACCTGCGCGAGGTAGCCGGCGATCGCGGCCTCGTAGCGGGCGCTGTGGCGGAACGCCTTCTGCGCGAGGTAGAGGCGGGTCGCCGCGTCGGGGCCGCCCTCGCGGTCGAGCTGCTCGAGCAGCAACGGATAGTCGGCGGGATCGACGACCACCGCCACGTCGCGGAAGCTCTTGCCGGCGGCGCGCAGCATCGAGGGGCCGCCGACGTCGATGTTCTCGATCGCCTCTTCGAAGCTGGCGCCCTTGGCCACCTTGTCCTCGAACGGGTAGAGGTTCACCACCACCACGTCGACGGGTGCAATCTCGTGCTCCGCGAGCGTCGACAGGTGCGCGGGCAGCTCGCGGCGCGCGAGGATCCCGGCGTGCAGGCGCGGGTGCAGCGTCTTCACGCGGCCGTCCAGGATCTCGGGAAAGCCGGTCGCGTCCGACACCCCTGTGACCGGGACCCCGGCGCGCTCGATCTCGGCCGCGGTGCCGCCCGTCGAGACGATCTCGAAGCCGCGTTGCGCGAGGCCGCGCGCGAGCTCGACGATGCCCTCCTTCCGGTAGACGGACAGCAGGGCGCGCTTGCTCGTGCTCTTGCTCGTTGGGGCTTTCTTCATGGTTCACCTGCGGGAGCCTGCGGGGCCACCGGGATCGGCGAGGGTGTGCGCGTGACGTCGCCGCGGGCCTCGCGCCAGACCGCGAGCCAGGTGGCGGCGATCGCGTTGACCGCGCGCGAATAGGACGTCTGCGCCACCCCGAACACCGGCGAACGGAAGTCGAGCGTGCGATGGTCGACCGCGCGGCCGCCGCGCCACATCTCGCCGCGCACCACCTGTGCCTGCTCGCGGCTGCGCGCGAGCAGCGACTGCCAGTAGGGCGGCAGCGCCGCCCGCTCGAGGTGGAGCGCGCCGCGGTCCTGGAGCACCACCGGGATCCTGTCGAGGTTCGTCTGCACGAACGCGTAGTACTCGCGCACGACCCCGGGCTCGTAGCCGTCGGGGCCGACCGCCAGCACGGGATCGGAAAGGTCGGCGGCCACGCGCAGGGTGCTGCCGAGCAGCACCAGGCCGTCGGTCAGCCGCCCCTCGCGCAGCAGCCGCACGCACTCGCCGAGCCGCGCGTCGACCCGCTGCGCGGTGTCGGGCCGGACCCGGCCGGCGCGCAGGTCCCGGCCGAGGGCCTGGGAGAGCTCGGGCGGGAAGCGGCGCAGCTCGTCGAAGATGCGCTCCTGCCGCTCCCCGATCAGGCGGTTCAGGCTGTCGGGCAGCAAGCGGCGCGCGTCGCGCGCGAGGCCGTGCATCAGGGCCTCGGGCCAGGCGGCCGCGGGCGCGGCCGGGGCCAGCAGCAGGGCCGCGAGCAGCACCGCCCGCAGCCGGGCGCTCACTTGACGGGCCTCGCCTTCAGGCTCACCTTGCCGTCCTTCGTCTCCAGCCGGAAGTCGACGGCCGTGGCGCCCTTCTCGGAGAGGATGCGCGAGGCCTGCTGCGAGATCAGCCTCTCGAAGCTGTCGAACTTCACGTTTGCCGACTCGCCGGTGCGCTTGCGCTCCTCGAGGAACTGCCTGTAGAGCGCCTGCACCGCCTCCTTGTCGCGCGAGGGATCGGCCACGCGCATGCCCGCGCCGGCGGTCCGCGCGCCGGCGGCGGGCGCCGGACCGGCGCGCGGCGCCGCCAGCAGGTCCGCGAGCGGCGAGCCGTCCTCGGAGATCTCCTGCGCCCCGTCGCCGCTGGAGCCCTCCGCCGGGGCCGCCAGCGAGGGCGGGGCCTGGGCCCGGACTCCGTGGTAGCCGAGCGGGCGGCCCTCTTCGAGCGCGCGCAGCCGCTTCTGCCAGAGCTCGTTGAAGGTGCTGTAACGAGCGATCAGCGTCTGGTAGCGAAAGCGCGAGGTGTTGTTCCGGATCTCGCCCATGTCGTACTTGCGCGTCATCCGCTCGACGCGCGCCTTCAGCTCGGTCGGCGGGCGCTTCTCGATCCCCTGGAAGAACTTCTCCCACTCGATCTGGAGCAGGCGGATCGAGCGCTCGAAGAGGTCGAGGTCCTGATCGATCGACACGCTTTCAGGCTTCCTCTTTGAGGAACAGCCAGTAGAGCGGCAGCCACAGCTCGCGCGCGTACGGCACCCGGCGGCCGTCCACCGTGACCTCGCTGCCCGTGATCGGCCCCACGATTTCGTACAGCTCGCGCAGCAGCCGCGCGTCCTTCGCCTCGAACTCCGCGCTGTGCACGAGGGCGCTCGGCTTCCCCGTCTCGCGATAGACCGGCGAGCGGCGCGCGAGGTCGAGCGCACGCGGGTAGTTGGGGCCGGAGAAGGCCTCGAACACGACGCCCATCCGAAAAGGACGCGGACGGCGGCCCGGGTAGAGCAGATCCGCCATCTCGTCCGAGAGGTGCGAGATGTCGGTCTCCTCCTTCGGCACCACCGGAGGCAGACGGTCGGCGAATGATTTGGCGCGCTCGCGCCCCATGAGCGCGAGCAGGATAGCATGAGCGCGATGGACGCCCGCCGCCTGCTGCCCTCGGTCGACGCCCTGCTTTCCCACCCGGCGGTGCAGGCGGGCATCGCCTCCCACGGACGCGAGCCGCTGCTACGGCTCGGGCGCGCGCTGCTCGACGAGCTGCGCCGGGACGGGGCGGCCTGCCTGACGGACGCGGGCTCCGCGGAGGCGGCGCGCGAGCGGGTCGCCGAGGCGCTGCTCGAGCGCGCGAAGCGGGCCGCGACGCCCTCGCTGGCTCCGGTGATCAACGCCACCGGCGTCGTGGTCCACACGAACCTCGGGCGGGCCCCGCTCGCGGCGGGCGCGCTCGAGCGCGTCGCCGAGGTCGCTTCGGGCTACGCGAACCTCGAGTACGACCTCGCGCAGGGCGCTCGCGGCAACCGCGAGACCCACGCGGAGACGCGCCTGCGCAACCTGCTCGGCGCCGAGGCGGCGGTGGTGGTCAACAACAACGCGGCGGCGGTGATGCTGGCCGTCAACAGCTTCGGCGAGGGCCGCGAGGCGGTCGTCAGCCGCGGCGAGCTCGTCGAGATCGGCGGCTCGTTCCGGATCCCCGACGTGCTGCGCAAGGGCGGCGCGCGCCTGCGTGAGGTCGGCACCACCAACCGCACGCGCCTCGCAGACTACGAGGCGGCCCTCGGGCCCGACACGGGCCTGATCCTCAAGGTCCACCCGAGCAACTTCAAGGTCGTGGGCTTCACCGAGGAAGCGGAGCTGCCGGAGCTGGTGGCGCTCGCGCGGCGCGCGGGCGTGCCGCTCGTCGAGGACCTCGGCAGCGGCCTGCTGACGGCCGTGCCCGCGGTCGCCGGCGAGCCGCCAGTGGCCGCGCGACTCGCGGCCGGCGTGGACGTCGTCACCTTCAGCGGCGACAAGCTGCTGGGCGGACCGCAGGCGGGCCTCGCGGTCGGCGGCCGCGAGCGCATCGACGCCATGCGCAGGAACCCGCTCTACCGCGCCCTGCGCGTCGACAAGCTGACGCTGGCCGCGCTCGACTGGACGCTGCGCGAGCACGAAGCGGGGCGCGCCGCCGAGAGCGTGCCGGTGCTGAGGATGCTCTCGCTGCCGACCGCCGCCGTGCGGGCGCGCGCGCAGGCCCTGCTCGCGCGCCTCCAGGCTCGCCGACCCGACCTGCCCGGGGGTGTCCTCACCGGCTTCTCGGCCGTCGGCGGCGGCGCCGCTCCGACGGCGCAGGTGGAGACGGCGCTGCTCGTGCTGACGCCCGCGTTCGGACCGGATCGCCTTGCGGCCGCGCTGCGGCGACAGCGGCCACCGGTCGTCGCGCGCATCCTCGACGACGGCCTGGCGCTCGATCTGCGCAGCGTGCTGCCCGAGCAGGACGCGCCGCTCGAGAGCGCATTGCTCGCGGCGCTCGCGGAGATCCAGGAGAGCGGGTCTTGAAGCGAGGGATCGCCGGCGCGGCCCTGCTGGCCCTGGCGCTGCCGCTCCCGGCGCGAGCGGAGCACGTCGAGGGCCGCATGGGCCGGCTGCGGGTGATCGCCGACACGGCGCTCGCCCGCCCTGGCGGCATTCTGGTCGTGGAGCTGCGCACGAGCGGCCGCCTCGGCACTGCCTATGCGCTCTTCGAGGGCCGCCGCAGCCCGGTCTTCTGGGGCCCGGCGGGCCTGCGCGCGCTGGTGCCGATCCCTGCCACGACCCCGCCGGGCGGCGCGCAGCTCGGCATCGAGGTGATGGCCCGCAGGGGAGTTCAGCGGTTGCAGATGCGCTTCGAGATCGGCGAGCGCGCTTTCGGCGAGCGCGCGCTGCGCCTGTCCGACGAGAAGCTCTCGATGCTCGAGGATCCGGCGGGCCTGCGCGACGGCCGCCGCCTGATGCAGGCGCTGCGGGTGCTGACGCCGAGCCTGCGATTCTCCGGTCCCTTCCGCTCGCCGACGCCGGTGCCGCCGACGCAGAGCTACGGCCTGCGGGTCGCCTCGACCGGACCGATCCCGGTCGAGACGCGGATGGACGGGGGCCTCGGCTCGCACCATCGCGGGCTCGACTACGTCGTCGCCCCCGGCTCCCTGGTGCTGGCGCCGGCGGGAGGCGCCGTGGTGTTCGCGGCTCCGCTGCTGCTCACCGGGCAGACCCTCGTGATCGACCACGGCCAGGGCCTCGTGAGCGCGCTCTGCCATCTGGCGCGGCTCGACGTGGTGGCGGGCGATTCGGTGATGCAGGGCGCCGTGATCGGCGTCTCGGGCGACAGCGGCATCGCCGAGCGGCCCCACGTGCACTGGGCCGTCTACCTGCACGGCATCCCGGTGGACCCGGAGGCCGTGATGACGCTGTTCGGAAGCTAGCGCCGGCTAGAGGGCCGCGCCGGCCAGGCGTGCCGCCATCAGCACCGGGCCCGGATACACGCCCAGCGCCAGCACCACGGCCACGCACACGGCGAGCGCCAGCACGGCGGCAGCGGGCAGCGGCGACCAGCGGTCGTCGGCCTGCGCCTCCTCCATGTACATCGCGACCACCACCCGCAGGTAGTAATAGGCGGACACGACGCTCATCAGCACGCCGACGACCGCCAGGCCGGCGTAGCCCGCGCGCACCGCCGCGCTGAACAGGTAGAACTTGCCGACGAAGCCCGCCGAGACCGGCACGCCCGTCAGCGAGATCAGGAACACCGTGAGCGCCGCCGCCAGCACGGGGCGCCGCTCGCCGAGACCCGCGAAGTCGGCGAGCGTCAGCGGTTCCGCGTCGCGCCGCGACAGCGCGGCGATCGCGCCGAACGTGCCGAGGTTCACGGCCGCGTAGCCGACCAGGTAGAAGAGCACCGACTCCCCCGCCTGCACCGGCTGCGCGACGAGGCCGGTCATCAGGTAGCCGGCGTGGGCGATCGAGGAGTAGGCCAGCATGCGCTTGATGCTCGACTGCGCCAGGGCGCCGAGGTTGCCCACGATCATCGTCAGGGCCGCGAGCACCGCGACGGCCGGCTGCCAGTCGTTGCCGGCCGAGGCCAGGGCGCCCGCGAACACGCGCAGCAGCGCCGCGAAAGCGGCGACCTTGACGCCCGCGGCCATGAAAGCGGTGACCGTGGTCGGCGCGCCCTCGTAGACGTCGGGCGCCCACATGTGAAAGGGCACGGCCGCGACCTTGAAGCCGAAACCGACGAGCAGCAGGCCCGCGCCCAGCACCACCAGCGGCCCGCTGCCGGCCGAGCGCTCGGCCACGGCCGTCCCGATCTGCGCCAGCGAGGTCGAGCCCGAGACGCCGTACAGGATCGCGACGCCGTACAGGAAGAAGGCCGAGGCGAAGGCGCCGGTCACGAAGTACTTGATCGCCGACTCCTGGCTCTCGGGCCGGTCGCGGCGGAGCCCCGCCAGCGCGTAGAGCGCGACGGACATGATCTCGAGCGCGACGAAGAGCGAGATCAGCTCGAGCGCCGAGACCAGGCCGAGCATGCCCACGACCGAGAACAACACCAGCGCGTAGTACTCGCCGCGCTCCTGGCCCAGCGCGCGCAGGTAGCCCTGCGAGAGCAGCACCACCAGCAGGCCGACGCTCAGGATCACGGCGTGGCCGAGGAGGGCGAAGTCGTCGGCTGCCACCGAGCCGCCCAGCACGCTCCCGCGGCCGGGGCCCGACCACGTGCTGGCCGTGGAGTAGAGCGCGAGCGCCAGCCCGGCGAGCGAGAGCGGCACCGACGGGGCGCGGCTGCCCTTTGCGGCGAAGGCCTGCGCGAGCAGCACGACGACGCCCGTGATCGCGACGACCAGCGCGGGCAGGACCGGCCGCAGCTCGACGCCGCCGATCACTGGCGGCCCCCTTCCGCGGCCGCGGCGGGCGCCGCGGGCGGCAGCACCACCGCCGCCGTCGCAGCGCGCGGGGCCTTCATGCGGGCGACGAGGGCGTCCACCGACGGCTCGATTTTGCGCGTGAAGAGCGGGCTGGCGACGCCCATGAAGAGCGCCAGCGCCACGAGCGGGATCAGCACGCCGAGCTCCCGCGGCGACAGGTCGGCCAGCTTCTGGTTCTTCGGGTTGGTGACCTCGCCGTAGAGCACGCGCTGCACCATCCACAGCATGTAGGCGGCCGCCAGGATCACGCCGAGCGAGGCGGCGACCGTGAGCGCGGGGCTGAAGCTCCAGGAGCCGACCAGGATCAGGAACTCCCCGACGAAGCCGTTGAAGCCCGGCACCGCGATCGAGGACAGGCAGATCATCAGGAAGATCGCGGAGAACCAGGGCATGGCGGTCTTGAGGCCGCCGAACTCGGAGATCAGGCGGGTGTGGCGCCGGTCGTACAGCATGCCGACCATCAGGAACAGGGCGCCCGTCGAGATGCCGTGGTTCAGCATCTGGTAGACGGCGCCGGTGACGGCCGTGGTCGTCATCGCGGCGATGCCCAGCATCACGAAGCCGAGGTGCGAGACCGAGGAGTAGGCCACCAGCTTCTTCATGTCGGGCTGCACCAGCGAGACCAGAGCGCCGTAGATGATGCCCACCACCGCCAGCACCCCGATCAGCGGGGCGAACTCGCGCGCGGCGTCCGGGAACAGCGGGATCGCCAGCCGCAGGAAGCCGTAGCCGCCCATCTTCAGCAGCACGCCCGCCAGGATCACCGAGCCCGCCGTCGGCGCCTCGACGTGGGCGTCGGGCAGCCAGGTGTGGAAGGGCCACATCGGCACCTTGATCGCGAACGCCAGCGCGAAGGCGGCGAACAGCCAGCCCTGCAGCGAGGGGTCGAGGCTCACCCGTTGCAGCTTGAGCAGGTCGAAGCTGTTGGTCCCGCTCGCCTGGTACAGCACCAGGAACGCCACCAGCATCAGCACGCTGCCGGCCATCGTGTACAGGAAGAACTTGACCGCCGCGTAGATGCGCCGGTCGTGGCCCCAGATCCCGATCAGGAAGTACATCGGGATCAGCATGGCTTCCCAGAAGATGTAGAAGAGGAACAGGTCGAGCGCAAAGAAGACGCCCAGCATGCCCGTCTCCAGCAGCAGCATGAAGACGTTGAACTCCTTCACGCGGCTGCCGATCGACGACCAGGAGCCGACGAGCGCGATCGGCGTCAGGAACGTGGTCAGGATCACGAGCCAGAGCGACAGGCCGTCGATGCCCAGGTGGTACGAGATGCCCCAGGCCGGCAGCCAGGGCCGGTTCTCCGCGAACTGCATGGCGGCCGTCGGCTCGAAGTCGCGCAGCAGCAGCAGCGAGAGCGCGAAGACGACCAGCGAGACGGCGACGCCGAGGCTCTTGTGCAGCGTGACGGCCGCGCGCGGCAGCAGGGCGATCACGACGGCGCCGGCGAGCGGCAGCAGCAGGAGCAGGCTGAGCAGGTTGGAGGTCACGGCGTTCACTTGAGCCACAGCAGGTAGGAGAGCACGGCGACGGCGCCGCCCAGCATCACCAGCGCGTAGCCACGGATCAGGCCGGCCTGCGCGTAGCGCGAAGCCTCGGCCAGGCGGCGGGTCATGCTGCCGGCGCCGTTGACGATGCCGTCGATGAACCAGGCGTCGACGCCCTTCCACAGCGTCTCGCGGCTCTGGCCGACCACCACCCCGGAGGCGAAGCCGTCGTAGACGTCGTCGAAGTGGTACTTGGCCTCGAACAGCCGCTGCAGCGGCCGCAGCGTCGCGCCGATGCGGGCGGGCGCGTCGGGCACCAGCACGTAGAGGTAGTAGGCGATCGTGATGCCGGTGGCCGAGACGAGCAGCGCCAGGTACGGCAGCCAGGCGAAGTGCGCCTCGGGCGCCTCGACGCGCACGGCGGGCGCCAGGAAGTGCGGCACGTGGATGAAGCCGACCAGCACCGAGCCGGCCGCCAGCACCATCAGGGGCAGCAGCATCGACCAGGGCGACTCGTGGATGCCGCCGTGGCCGTGCCCGCCGTGGGGGTCGTGCCCGTGCCCGGTGTCGTGATGGCCCGCCTTTTCCAGCTCGCCGCGGTACTCGCCGAAGAAGGTCATGAACATCATGCGCGACATGTAGAAGGCGGTCAGTCCGGCGGTCAGCAGCGCGATCCCGAACAGCACCGGCTGGTGCGCCGCGAGCGCGCCGCCCAGGATCTCTTCCTTGCTGAAGTAGCCGGCGAAGCCGATCGGGCCGATGCCGATGCCCATGATCGCGAGCCAGCCGGCCACGAAGGTCCAGTAGGTCTTGGGGATGCGCGAGCGCAGGCCGCCCATCCGCCGCAGGTCCTGCTCGCCGGAGAGGGCGTGGATCACGCTGCCCGAGCCGAGGAAGAGCAGGGCCTTGAAGAACGCGTGCGTGAAGAGGTGGAAGACGCCCACGCCGAAGGCGCCCACGCCGCAGGCGAGGAACATGTAGCCGAGCTGGCTGACCGTCGAGTACGCCAGCACCTTCTTGATGTCGGTCTGCACGATCGCGATCGTGGCCGCCATCAGGGCGGTCACGGTGCCGACCACGGCGACCGTCTCCATCGCGAGCGGGGCGTGCGCGTAGAGCGGACCCAGGCGCGCGACCATGTAGACGCCCGCGGTCACCATGGTGGCGGCATGGATCAGCGCGGAGACCGGGGTCGGGCCCTCCATCGCGTCCGGCAGCCACACGTGCAACGGGATCTGCGCGCTCTTGCCGCAGGCGCCGACGAACAGCAGCAGGCCGATCAGCGTCAGCGGCCCGAAAGCGGCCTCGGCCGGGCGCGCGGCGACGGCGTCGACGAGCTCGACGAGGTCCAGCGTGCCGAAGGTGTAGAAGCTGACGATCATGCCCAGGATCAGGCCGGCGTCGCCGATGCGGTTGACGATGAAGGCCTTCATGCCCGCGTCGGAAGCGCTCTTCTTCTTGAACCAGAACCCGATCAGCAGGTAGGAGCACAGGCCGACTCCCTCCCAGCCCACGAACATCAGCGGGAGGTTGCCGCCGAGCACCAGCAGCAGCATGAAGAAGGTGAACAGGTTCAGGTAGGCGAAGTAGCGGACGCGCTCGGGATCGTCGGCCATGTAACCGACCGAGTAGATGTGGATCAGCGAGCCGACCCCGGTGACGGTCAGGATCATCACCACCGAGAGCGGGTCGAGCAACAGGCTCATCGGCACCCGGAAGCCGCCGACCTCCATCCACTCGAAGCCGAGGTAGGGCTGCGAGAAACGCAGGCCCTCGGGTCCCGCCACCAGGCCGCCCAGGCGCAGCGCGGAGGCCACGGCGAGGCCGAACGACGAGAGCACGGTGACGCAGGCGAGCAGCATCGCCCCGTAGGTGCCGCCGGCGCGCACGCCCCCCTGCTCGCCCCTGGCGCGGGCTTCCGTCTCCTGGTCGCGGATCGCGTCGCCGAACAGGGCGAGCACGATGAAGCCCGCGAGCGGGAGCAGCAGCACCATGAAGGGCATCCAGGTGAGCGTCGGATCTTCGGCGAGGCCGGCCGGTGGGATCAGGTTCTGCACCGCGCTACCACTTCAAGAGGGTGAAAGCGTCCACGTCCAGCGTGTCCTCGTGCCGGTGCAGCGCGATCACGATGGCGAGGCCCACGGCCGCCTCCGCCGCCGCCACCGTCATCACGAAGAACACCAGCACCTGGCCGTCGAAGCTGCCGAGCGATCGGCTGAACGCGATGAAGGCGAGATTGACCGCGTTCAGCATCAGCTCGACGCACATGAACACGGTGATCAGGTTGCGCCGCAGGAAGACGCCCACGGCGCCCACGGCGAACAGCAGCAGGCTCAGCAGCAGCGCGGAGTCGACGAGAGGCGGTGCGGACATGCCTAGAGATCCTTCTTGGCGAGGGCCACGGCGCCCACCAGCGCGGCCAGGATCAGGATCGAGGTGGCCTCGAAGACGTACAGGAAGCGCAGGCTGAACAGCTCCGCCGCGACCTTGCGCGCCGTCGCCTCGAAGCCCGCGGGGCCCGGTGCGAACTCGGCGCGCAGCAGCACCGCGGCGAGCTGGACCACCAGCACCGCCACCAGGCCGACCGCCAGCGCCTTCAGGCTGCGCCCCTCGCCGCGCGGGTGCGACTCGGTCCGCACGTTCAGCAGCATGATCACGAACAGGAACAGCACCATGATCGCGCCGGCGTAGACGGCGATCTGCAGCACCGCGATGAAGGGCGAGCCGAGGATGCCGTAGACGACCGACAGGCAGCACATCACCACGATCAGCGCGAAGGCGCTGTGGATGGTGTTGCGCTGCACGACCATGAAGACGCCCGCCGCCAGCGCCAGCGCGGCGGCCGCGTAGAAGATCACGGCGTCGAGCTGCCCGACCGCCGTCTCGAGGATCTGCTGGACGTCCATCAGTGCCCTATCGCCCCCTCACTTCACGAAGGTCAGCCAGGCCGCCGTGCCCAGCACGTTCAGCATGGCGAGCGGGATCAGCACCTTCCAGCCGAAGTGCATCAGCTGGTCGTAGCGGAAGCGCGGCAGCGTGCCGCGCAGCCAGATGAACACGAAGAGCACCCCGAAGGCCTTGGCCGCCAGCCACAGCACCCCGAGCGGCTGCCCGAAGGCGAAGTCCAGGCCAGGGACGGGCGCGTGCCAGCCGCCGAGGAACATCAGCGAGCAGAGCACGGAAACGGTGATCATGTTGAGGTACTCGGCCATCTGCATCAGCGCGAAGTTCATCGAGGAGTACTCGGTGTGGAAGCCGGCCACCAGCTCCGTCTCGCCCTCGGGCAGGTCGAAGGGCGTGCGGCTCACCTCGGCCGTCGCCGCGATGAAGTAGATCACGAAGGCGAGCGGCTGGCCGGCCACGGCGTGCCAGTGCCAGAAGCCGCCCGCCTGGCGCCCCACGATCTCCTCCAGCCGGAACGAGCTCGCCAGCATGATGACGCCGACCCAGGACAGCCCGAGCGAGAGCTCGTACGAGAACATCTGCGCCGAGCTGCGCAGCGCGCCGAGCATCGAGTACTTGCTGTTGGCCGACCAGCCCGCCAGCACGATGCCGTAGACGCCCAGCGAGCCGAGCGCGAAGAGGTAGAGGATGCCGATGTCGAGGTCGGCGATCTGGAGCGACACCTGGCGCCCGAAGATCTCGAGAGGGGGGCCGTAGGGGATCACGGCGATCGTCAGCAGCGCGGTCGAGACGGCCAGCACCGGCGCCGCCAGGAACGCCCAGCTGGTCGCCCCCGCCGGCATCACCTCTTCCTTGAAGAAGAGCTTGATGCCGTCGGCGACCGGCTGGAGCACGCCCAGCGGCCCGGTTCGGTTCGGGCCCAGCCGGAACTGCATGAAGGCGAGCGTGCGCCGCTCGACCCAGGTCATCGCCGAGAAGATGCCCAGCAGGCCGCCGATCAGCACGCCGATCTTGACGACGACGGCGACGAGCTCGAACTGGAGGTTGCTCACGCGCCCTGCCCCTGGAGCGCCAGGGCCTCCGCGAACGTCTTCGCGTGGCGGCGCCAGCAGCCCTGCTCCCGCACGTGGTACTCGTACTCGTCGCGGAACTTCTTGAGCGTCGACTGCGGCGGCGCGATGGCGGCGTCGCCGAACGGGCAGACCGTCTTGCCCGAGATCGAGTCGGCCACCTTCCACAGCACGTCGAGGTCGTGTAGGCTCGCCTGGCCGTTCTCGATCTTGTCGAGCAGGCGCAGCATCCAGCCCGTGCCCTCGCGGCAGGGCGAGCACTTGCCGCACGACTCGTGCTTGTAGAAGTAGGTCAGCCGCTGCGCCATCCACACCATGCAGACGCTGTCGTCCATCACGATGGTGGCGGCCGAGCCCAGCATCGAGCCGGCCTTGGCCAGCGAGTCGAAGTCCATGCCGACGTCGATCTCGTCGGCGGCCAGCACCGGCGTCGAGGAGCCCCCCGGCACCACGGCGCGCAGCTTGCGCCCGGGCAGCATGCCGCCCGCGTACTTCTCGTCGTAGATCAGCTCGCGCAGCGTCAGCTTGCCCATGCCGGCCTCGTACGTCCCGGGCCGCTTCACCTGGCCGCTGATGCAGTAGAGCTTGGGGCCGCTGTTCTTCTCGATGCCGCAGCTCGCGAACCACTCGGCGCCACGCTCGAGGATCAGCGGCACGCAGGCGAGCGTTTCGACGTTGTTGACGATCGTCGGCTTGCCGTAGAGGCCGACCACCGCCGGGAAGGGCGGCTTGATGCGGGGCTGGCCGCGCTTGCCCTCGAGGCTCTCGATCAGCGCCGTCTCCTCTCCGCACTCGTAGGCGCCGGCGCCTGCGTGGACCACCACGTCCACGTCGATGCCGGTGCCCAGGATGTTCTTGCCGCAGTAGCCCTTCGCGTAGGCCTCGGCCACGGCCTTCTCCAGCGTGCGGATGCCCTCGTGGAACTCGCCCCGGATGTAGATGAAGGCGAGCTTGGCGCGGATCGCGTGGGCGGAGACGACCGTCGCCTCGATCAGCTGGTGCGGGTCCTTCTCGATGATCAGCCGGTCCTTGTAGGTGCCGGGCTCGGACTCGTCGGCGTTCACGCACAGGTAGCGCACCGGCGCGTCCTTGGGCAGGAAGCCCCACTTCATGCCGGTCGGGAAGCCCGCCCCGCCGCGGCCGCGCAGGTTCGACTTCTTCAGCTCGTCGATGATCGCCTCGGGCGCCGTCTGCAGGTTCTTCTTCAGGTCCTTGTAGCCGCCGCCCTGCTCGTAGACCGCGAGCGAGGCCGAGTTCGGCTTGAAGACGTTGCGCAGCAGCACCGTCTCGCCCTGAGTCTTCGGCCAGTCGAAGTAGCGGCGCACGTCCTCGCCCGAGAGCAGGCGGTCGAGGTCGGCCTCGGTGCAGTTCTCCAGCCACTCGCCGTTCACCTGCACCGCCGGGCCGCCGCCGCAGGCGGCCAGGCACTCGACCCGGTTGACGGTGAACTTCCCGTCGGGGGTCATCTCGCCTTCCTGGACGCCGAGCCGCTTGCAGGCGCGCTCGACGAGGGCGTCGGCGCCGGCCAGAGCGCAGGAGAGGTTGGTGCAGATCTCGACGTGGGTCTTGCCGTGCGGCTTGAAGCGGAACATCGCGTAGTACGACGCGGTGTCGTGGACCTGCGCGGGCGAGAGATCGAGCAGCGAGGCGACGTACTCGAGGGCCTCCGTGGGCAGCCAGCCCAACTGGTCCTGCGCCAGGTACAGCGCGGGCAGGATCGCCGAGCGCTTCACCGGATAGCGCTTCACGATCTCGTCGAAGCGGGCCTTTCGCTCGGGGGTGAACTCCATCTCGTCTCTTTCAGGACCTCAGTGGTGTCGCGGGCGCTACCAGTCGAGCGCCCCCACCTTCCACGCGTAGGCGAAACCGCCCCCCAGCAGGCTGACGAACAGCAGCATCTCCAGGAAGCCGAAGACGCCGAGCTCGCGGAAGATCAGCGCCCACGGATACAGGAACGCGGCGTCCACGTCGAGCAGGATGAAGACCATGCAGACCAGGAAGAACTTGATCGGGAAGCGCTCGCGCGCGGTTCCCACGACCGGCATCCCGCACTCGTAGGTGGAGCTCTTGGCGGCGTTCGGCCGCGGCTTGCCGAACAGCCGCGACAGCACCACGGTGAGGATGCCGAAGCCGACGGCCACCAGCCCCAGCAGCAGGAGGGGAGCGGAGCCCGGGAGCGCGCTGTCCATGCGGGGTTCCTGGTGCCTTTCCGGCCAACACCCGGCGCGCGCTAACCCCTTGAAGTTGGGGAGGAACGCCGTCGAAGCCGCGCGAATATACCGTTCGCAAATCGGAAGTGTCAACCGCGAGGCCGCGGCAGCCGCGGCGCGTGCCTCGCAATCGCCCGGGGCCTCCGCTAGGCTTCGCGCAAACATGCGAAGAACCAAGATCGTCGCCACCATCGGCCCCGCCTCGCGCAGCCCCCAGATGCTCGAGCGCCTGATCGACGCCGGGGTCGACGTCGTGCGCCTGAACTTCTCCCACGGCAGCCACGAGGACCACCTCGCGGTGATCGGGGCCGTGCGCCGCATCGCGGCCGCCAAGGGCAGGGCCGTGGCGCTGCTGCAGGACCTCTCGGGCCCGAAGATCCGCACCGGCAAGGTCGACAACGGCGAGATTCAGCTCGGGGACGGCGCGCGCGTCGTGATCACCACCGACGAGAGCGTCGTCGGCACGCCGGCGCGCATCTCGACGAGCTACGACCCGCTGCCGCGCGACGCGCATCCCGGCGACCGCATCCTGCTCGACGACGGCAACCTGGAACTGCGCGTGCTCTCGGCCGCCGGCGAGGAGGTGAGCTGCGAGGTCGTGCACGGCGGCGTGCTGAAGAGCAACAAGGGCATGAACCTGCCGGGCGTGAAGCTGTCGACGCCGGCCCTCACCGAGAAAGACCGGCGCGACCTCGCTTTCGGCGTGCAGCACGGGGTCGACTACGTGGCGCTCTCCTTCGTGCGCCAGGCCGCCGACGTCGTGGAGTGCAAGGCCCTGATCCGCTCGCAGGGCGGCACGACACCCGTGATCGCCAAGATCGAGAAGCGCGAGGCGGTCAACGACCTGCCGCAGATCCTCGAGGTCACCGACGGCATCATGGTGGCGCGCGGCGACCTCGGCGTCGAGCTCTCGACCGAGGAGGTGCCGACGCTGCAGAAGCGCATCATCGAGATGACGAACGGGGCGGGCAAGGTCGTGATCACCGCCACCCAGATGCTCGAGAGCATGATCGAGAACGCACGGCCCACGCGCGCCGAGGCCTCGGACGTCGCCAACGCCATCCTCGACGGCACCGACGCCATCATGCTCTCGGCCGAAACCGCCTCCGGCCGCTACCCGCTGGAGGCGGTCGAGACGATGTCGCGGATCGCCGCCTACACGGAGGAGAACTACGGCTTCCGGGCGCCGGCGCGCGTCACCGGCGGCGCCGCCTCGATGGTGGCGCGCAGCCTGGCGCGCGTCGCCTCGACGGTCGCCGAGGAGCTCGACTGCAAGCTGATCGTCGCCTTCACCGAGTCCGGGGCGACGGCGCGGCTGATCTCCGCCTTCCGTCCGCGCTCCCCGGTGGCCGCCATCACGCCGAACGACGAGTCCTATCGCCGGCTCGCGCTGTGGTGGGGTGTGGTGCCGGTGCGCTCCGAGTTCGCGCCCAACACGGACGACATGCTCGCCAGGGGCGAGGCGCGGCTGCAGGAGCTGGGCCTCGCACGGGCGGGCCAGGTGGTGCTGATGCTGGCCGGCCAGAGCCACACGACAGGCGCGACCAACATGTTGCGCGTCCACACGATCGCCTGATGCGCACGCGCTGGGCGCGGGCGGCGCTTCTGCTGCTGGCGGTCGCGGCCGGCTCCGCGTGCGCGGCCAAGCGCTACAACTTCCCGCCGCCCGAGGCGCCGGCCGCCGGTACCGTGCAGGAGGGCATCGCCTCCTGGTACGGGCCGGGCTACCACGGCAAGAAGACGTCGAGCGGCGAGGTCTACGACATGGATGCGCTGACCGCCGCCCATCCGTACTGGGCCTTCGGCACCCGCGTGCGCGTGACGCTGCTTTCGACCGGCAAGAGCGTGGTGGTGCGGATCAACGACCGCTTCCCCGCCCACAAGGGCCGCGCGATCGACCTCTCGCGCGGCGCGGCGCGCCGCATCGGCCTGATCGGCCCCGGCACCGGCCGCGTGCGCCTGGAGGTGCTCCCGAGCTAGCGGGCCGGCCGTCAGGGCGTCCTCGAGGCCCCTCGTTCCCGCGCCCGTTCACGTTCACGTTCACGTTCACGTTCACGTTCACGTTCACGTTCGTAGCTCGCTGCCCCGTTCACGTCGCCGTCCGTAGCAGGCGCGCCTCCCGCTTTCGCGGTCCAGCGGATCCCAGCCGTCACGCCGCGTCCCGCTGAGGCTGTGAGGCCGAAACGCAGCGCGACGTCGAGCGCGAGGCGACCGCGCTCGTGGCGGAGCCCGAGCCGGCCCTCGGCCCTCTGCTCTGCGCCGGGACTGCTCGCCCCCGCCCACCCGCTCACGTCGGCCACGAGCGCGTTGCGGGCCCCCAGCCGAGCGTCGATCGCCACACCCCAGGCGAGGAAGTCACGCTGCTCGTGCGGCCGATCCACCTTGTCCTGCAAGGCCAGCCCGGCGTTGGCGTGAAGCGTGACGCGGCCGAGCGACCTGCTGCCCAGCAGCTCCGCGGACATGCGCAGCGTGTTCGGGCCGAGGCCGCGCGCTTCGTTGGTCTCGGGCAGGCTCACGCCGAAGCGCAAGGCGAGGGCGGTCCGCTCCGGTGCGCCGCCGCGCACCCGCGCCTTCGCTCGCAACGTCACGTCGCCCCAGTCAGAGACGGTCCCGAAATCCGGATCGGAGAACGCGACCACCCGGCCCACCCAGCCGATGTCGAGCTCCACGTTGTCGGCCGGCGACCACACGAAGTTGAGGACCGGCACGTCGAGCCGGTCGCGCTCCTTGCCGGTCCGGAAGTTCGTCTCCGAGGCGATCCAGTCGGCGCCCGCCTCGAGCACGATACGGCCGGCGGGAGCCGTGGTCGCTTCCTCGGTGAGTCGCGGGCGGGTCTGCGCCTGAGCCGGGGGTGCGAAGCCGAGAGACGCAGCGCCTAGCAGCAGGCACGGGATGACCGGCGAGTAACGTCGCACGAGCGCGCGATTATAGGGACTCCCGGGACGACATGGGGCAGGAGGCCGGTGCTATCGTGCCCGCCGACCCGGTCGACCCATGAGCGCCCCGCCGCCCGAAAGCCCGCAGCCGAGCCCCCGTCCCGCGGCGTCCGAGCCGCGAGGGGGCGCCGGGCGCGAGGCGTTGCTGGCGGCCGGCGCGCTGCTCGGCCTGCTGCTGCTCGTCTTTCCCGACGCGCTGCTCGCAGGCCGGATCTTCTTCGAGCGCGACATTCACCTCACCTGGATGGCGCACGCTGCAGCCTTCGTGCGCTCGGCGGCCGCCGGCCGCTGGCCGCTCTGGGATCCCTACTACGGCTTCGGCCAGCCGCACTGGGCGGTGCCCCAGACACAGACGCTGTACCCGCCCACGCTGCTGCTGCTGGTTCTCCCGCCAGGCGCGGCCTTCACGCTCTCTGCGATCGGGCACCTCGTCTTCGCCGGGGTCGGAGTCTGCCTGCTGCTGCGCCGCGCGGGCGCCGCGCTCCCGCCGCGCCTCGCGGCCGGCGGCCTCGTCGCGCTGTCGGGACCGTACCTTTCGATGCTGAACGTGTGGCACCAGCTCGCGGGCGCCGCCTGGATCCCGTGGCTGCTGCTGCTCGCCGACCGGGCGCTGCGGCGGGCGACTCCCGGCGCGGCGCTCGTCTGGGGTGGCGCCGCCGCCTTGCAGGTCTTCGCCGGCGCGGGCGAGATGTCGGCCTTCGCGGCGCTGCTGAACGCGGCGCAGGTGGTGCACGCCTGCTCGCGCGACGAGGGCACGGCGCGGCGACGGCGCCTCGCGACGGCCGCCGCCGCCGGCGCCCTGGCCCTCGGGCTCTCGGCCGCGCTCTGGTGGCCCGCGCTCGCCCTCGCCGGGCGCTCGATTCGCCGCGACCTGCCGGACGCCGACCGCGGCTTCTCCTCGGTGCACCCGGTGGCGCTGGCACAAGCGATCCTGCCGGCTCCGCTCGACGCGCTGCCGTTTCCCTCAGGTGACGGAGCGCTCGCCAGCGAGAACGCAGAGCCGTTTCTCGCCTCGCTCTACCTCGGCCTGCCGGCCCTCGGCCTGGTGGCCGCCGCGCTCGCGCGCCGCCGCTGCGCGGCGACCCGGGGGGCGCTCGCGCTGCTGGCGCTCGGCGCGTTGCTGGCGCTCGGCCGCCACCTGCCGATCCTCGGCCTGGCACTCTGGAAGCTGCCGCCGCTCGCGGCCTTCCGCTTCCCGGCGAAGGCGATGGCGCTGGTGGCGCTCGGCTGGGCGCTGCTCGCCGGCCTGGGCGCGGACGCCCTCGCGCGCGGGCAGGCGCGCCGAGCGGGGCTCGCCGGGGCGGCGCTCGCGACGGCGCTCGCGCTCGGCTTCGCCGCCGGGGCCCCCGCTTCCTCGGCGGCCTGGAGCCCTCTGCCAGCCCGCCCTGCCGGCGAGATCGTCGCGTTCGCACTCGCCGCGGGAGTGCTGCTGCTCGCCGGCGCGCGGCTCGAAGGGAAGCGGCGCGAGACGGCGATCGCCGCCGCGGCCTGCCTGGCGCTCTTCGACGTGGCGACCCAGCACGTGGGTCTCGACCCGACGGCGCCGGCCGCCTTCTTCGCGACGCCTCCTCCCGTCGTCGAGGCGATTCGTCCAGCCGTCGGGTCGACCGGGTCGGGGCCGTTCACGAGGGTCCACGTCTGGGACTACCGGCCGGTGCCCCCCGGCAAGCGCTTCCCCGAGCGCGACCTCGGCTCCTTCTATCGGGAAACGCCGGTCGGTGCCCCCGTGCCGCTCTCGCGCGCGGCGGGCCTGCAGGCCTACCTCTATCCTTCGACCGGCAGCCGCTTCGGCATCTTCGGCAGCTTCACCAAGGACCTGATGCGGCTCTACCCCGCGGGCCTGCACGACCTCACGCTGCTGGTGCGCGAGGCGCCGGAGACGCCGGGCTACGGGCGCCTGCTGCGTCTTGCCGGCGTCACGCACGTGCTGGCGTTGCACGACGGCGGCCAGGAGCCGCTCGAGCCGGTCGCGCGCATCCAAGGCGTCTTCCGCGAGCCGATCCGCGTGTTCCGCGTGCCCGACCCGCTGCCGCGCAGCTACGCCGTCGGCGCCGCTCGGGTGGCGGACGGCGCCACGGCCTACGCCCTGCTGCTGCAGCCCGACTTCGATCCGGCCCACGAGATCGTGCTGCCCGAAGGCGCTCCGCGCGCCGCCCCCGGTTTCGCGGGCACGAGCCGTGTCGCGGAGCTGCTGCCCGATCGTGTGCGTCTCGACGCCGTGCTGTCCGCGGCCGGCTACGTGGTCCTGCTCGACGCGTGGGACCCTGGCTGGCGCGCGACGGTCGATGGGCGGCCGGCGCCCGTGCTGCGGGCGAACGTGGCCTTTCGCGCGGTGCCGGTGCCCGCGGGCCGGCACGGCGTCGAGCTCGTGTACCGCCCGGCCGAGCTGCGCGCGGGAGTCGCGCTCTCGCTGTTCACCCTGACGGCCGCGGCCCTCGCCGCCGCCTGGGCGCGGCGGCGGGCCGGCGATTGGGGCAAGATAGGCTAGCCTCGCGAGCTTTTCGCGAAGCGTCCGAATGTCCTCCACCGCCCGCAACGTCTACTCCGCCCGGCGCTTCCGCCTCGTGCTGGCGCTGCTCACCCTCTTCACGCTGCCGCTCGTCTTCGGCGCGGCGGCGGTCGTCTACTACTACCTCCAGTACAGCGCGATCGTGGAGGGCCGCCTCTCGGGCGAGCGCTGGATGATCCCCTCGCGCCTGTACTCGCGCTCGCTGACGCTGCGGCCCGGGCTGCCGATGACGCGGGCGCGACTGCTGAAGACGCTGAACGGCCTCAAGTACGAGCAGCGCGAGGCGCAGACGGGCGGCCCGGGCCAGTTCGCCCTGCGAGACGCGGGCGTCGTGGTCGAGCTGCGGCCCGGGATCGACACCGGCGGCGAGCCGGTGCTGGTGGTCTTCGACAAGGACCGCATCCGGGAGCTGCGCGGCCTGCGCAGCAAGCGGCTCTACGCGACGCAGACGCTCGAGCCCGAGCTCGTCACGTACCTGTTCGACGAGAGCCGCGAGAAGCGCCGCTTCGTGACGTACGAGGAGCTGCCCGAGACCCTGATCCACGCCGTGCTCGCGATCGAGGACCGCCGCTTCTTCTCGCACCCCGGGCTCGACCCGTTCCGCCTGGCCGGCGCCATCGTGCGCAACATCCGCTCCGACCGGGAGACCCCGCACGGAGCGAGCACGATCACGCAGCAGCTGGTGAAGAACTTCTTCCTGACGCCGGAGCGCACGCTGCGCCGCAAGGCGCAGGAGGCGTTCATCGCCTTCATCCTGGAGCGGCGCGCCGCCAAGAAAGAGATCCTCGAGCTGTACCTGAACGAGATCTACCTCGGCCAGGCGGGCTCGTTCAGCATCAACGGCATGGGCGAGGCGGCGCGCGTCTACTTCCACAAGGACGTGCAGAACCTGAAGCTGGCCGAAGCCGCGCTGCTGGCGGGCATGATCCAGTCGCCGAACCCGTACAACCCGCAGCGCCACCCGCAGCGCGCGACGGACCGGCGCAACGCCGTGCTGCGGGCGATGCAGGACGCGGGCTTCGTCGACGCGCAGACGGCGCAGGCCGCGATGCAGGAGCCGATCAGCGTCGAGAAGAAGCCGCTCGACACCGGCGAGGCTCCCTACTTCGTGGATCTCGTGAAGGCGCAGCTCGCCCAGCGCTATCCCGGGCTGGTCACCCAGAACCTGTCGATCTACACCTCGCTCGACCCCAACCTGCAGGCGGTGGCGCAGGAGGCGCTGGCGAGCGGTCTGGCGCGCGTGGACACGCTGATCAAGCGCAAGGACAAACCCGGGCCGGTGCAGGGCGCCTTGATCGCGCTCGAGCCCTCGAGCGGCGCCGTCGTGGCCCTGGTCGGCGGCCGCTCCTACGGGCAGAGCCAGTACAACCGCGCGATCGCGGCCCGCCGCCAGCCCGGCAGCACCTTCAAGCCGTTCGTCTACCTGACGGCCTTCGAGGCGGTCTTCGACGACCCGGCGCTGCCCCCGATCACGCCGGCGACGGTGGTCGAGGACGTGCCGTCCGTCTTCTTCTTCGAGGACAAGGAGTACATCCCGCAGAACTACGAGGACGAGTACCTGGGCCTCGTCACGCTGCGGCGGGCGCTGATCAAGAGCCTCAACGTCGCGACCGTGAAGGTGGCCGAGATGGTCGGCTACTCGCGCGTCGCCGAGATGTGGTCGTCGCGTCTCGGCATCGCACAGAACATCAAGCCGTTCCCCGCTCTGGCGCTCGGTTCCTTCGAGGCGACGCCCCTGGAAATGGCCACCGCCTACAACGTGCTCGCCAACGGGGGGCTCAAGGTGGACCCGGTGACCGTGCTGCGCATCACCGACGAGAAGGGCCAGCTCCTCGAGCAACACCAGGCGAAGCCACCCTCGCGAGCCGTGCACGAGGAATCCGCGTTCCTGGTCGTCAACATGATGCGCAGCGTGTTCAACGAGGGCACGGCCGCCAGCGCCCGCGGCCTGGGCTTCGACCTCGACGCGGCGGGCAAGACCGGCACCACCAACGACATGCGCGACGCCTGGTTCGCGGGCTTCACTCCCGATCTGCTGTGCGTCGTCTGGGTCGGCTTCGACGACAACACTCCGATCAACCTGCAGGGCGCGAAGGCGGCGCTGCCGATCTGGGTGGACTTCATGAAGCAGGCGCTCTCGGGCACCGAGCCGAAGCAGTTCCCGGTGCCGCCCGAGAACGTCGTCTTCGTCGAGATCGACAAGCAGACCGGCCTGCTCGCGACACCGAACTGCCCCAAGACGATGGCGGAGTCCTTCGTCGCCGGCACCGAGCCCCACGAACGCTGCCGGATGCACTAGCTCCAGCGCGGCCTGGTGCTGGGGCGAAGGCGCTCGTGCGCTGGTCAGGCGAGGCGATGCAGGACGGTGTACTCGCCGACGCGGCGGCGCGCTTCGCCCGAGACGACCTCGAGCACGAACACGACGTCCGACGGGTAGCTCTCCGCGAAGTGGCGCTGGCAGGCGACCAGCACCTCTCCCGCGGAGGCGTCGAAGGGAACGCCCTCCATTCGCCCGATCGAGGCGCCCTGGGCCGTCCGCAGCTCCACGTCGAGGCGAGCCGCCCGCCCGAGGTCCGCGCCCCCGAGCCGAAGCACGAGGACCTGGCCGGAGGGCGGATACACCACCTCGGCCACCTTCCCCGGGGTCATCGCCTTCGAGGCCGACACGAGCCCGGCGCTCGCGAGGCCCTCGAAGCGCGAGCGCGTCAGAACCGCGGGAATCAGGCGATGCACAATGGCCACCAGGCCAGCGATCTTCTCGGCCTCGGCCGCGCAGGCCGCGCAGCCGAAGACGTGGTCCTCCAGCGGCCCCTCCTGCTCTGGCGACAGCTCGCCGCAGAGGTACTCGAGCAGCCGCTCGTCCGGCAGCGGGTTCGCGCAGCGTGCGCTCACGACGGCCGCTCCTGCGGAGCGCCTTCGACGCACTCGCGCAGACGGGCGATCGCGCGGTGCCGAAGCACGCGCACGTTGCCGGCCGTGGTGCCGAGGGCGGCGGCGACCTCGGGGGCCGTCCTCTCCTCCTGGAACAGGAGCCGCAGCACCCGCGAGTCGCGCGGAGCGAGAGCCTCGAGGCACTGCTCGACGCGACGGCCCTCGATCCGATCCCAGGGCGGGACGAGCGCGCCGGCCTGCTCGGCGGAAAGCCGCTCGGTCGTCTGCGCCTGGCGCCGCCGCGCCCGGCGCATGGAATGGGCCACGTTGCGGCAGGTGCCGAGCATGAAGCGGTCGATGCGCTCGAGGTCCTCGACGCGCCCGGCTCGCAGGGCCTGGATCAGGACCAGCATGACCTGTTGTGCCAGATCCTCGGCCGCCGTTACGTCGAAGCGCAGATGCCGCAGGCCGTACAGCCTGGCTCGGTTCAGGTACCGCCGGCACAGCTCGGCCTCGTGCACGGCAGCGTCCTCGCCGCGCGCGCTGACGCGCCGGGCGACCTCGGCGTCTGGCAAGGGCACCGGCTGCTGGTCCGACGCGGACATGGCCGGATCGTATCGAAGGCGTCACGGCGTGTAACGCCGCGGCCGCTTCCGGCACGTGTGGGCAGGAGGCCATGAATGACGACGACCGACGCCCGGACCGGGACCAGCATCGCCGAGATCGCGGACGGCCTGTTCCGCATCAGCACGCCCGTGCCGCCCGAGGCGATCCCCGGCGGCCTGACCTTCAACCAGTTCCTGCTGGTCGACGACGCGCCGCTGCTGTTCCACACCGGTCCCAGGAAGCTGTTTCCAGCGATCCGGGATGCCGTGCGTGGCGTGCTGCCGCTCGAGAAGCTGCGCTGGATCTCGTTCTCGCACTTCGAGGCCGACGAGTGCGGCTCGCTCAACGAGTGGCTGGCGGCAGCGCCGGCTTCGCAGCCGCTGTGCAGCCAGCTCGCGGCCCTGGTGTCGGTCGCCGACGTCGCCGACCGGGAGCCGCGCGGCCTGGCGGACGGCGAGACGCTGTCGCTCGGGCGGCGCACCGTCCGCTGGCTCGACGCGCCGCACCTGCCCCATGGCATGGAATGCGGCTACCTCTTCGACGAGACCGATCGCGTGCTCCTTTGCGGCGACCTCTTCAGCCAGCCCGGCGTCGACATGCCGGCCCTGACCGAGTCCGCCATGGCGATCTGGGAGCCGAGCGAGGTGATGCGGCGCGGATTCCCCTACGCCCCGATCCGTGGCGCGGACGCGGTGGTCGAGCGGCTCGCCCGCGCGGATCCGAGGCTGCTGGCCTGCATGCACGGCTCCTCGTTCCGGGGCGACGGCGCGGCGCTGCTCCGCCAGCTCGGCAACGCCCTCGCCGCATAGGGTCCACGCGACACGACCCAGGGCCGGACCAGGCGCCTCGAAGCGACAAGCTCCGTCAGCCAGGATCTGGCCCGTACAGCCCCTGCCCCTTCATGGGGCCAAGTTGATCACGCGCCTCTGGACGCCCGTCACACTCGGCCCGGCCCGGCATCTCAAGCAGGTAGCCGGCATTCTCCGGCGGAAGGAGCGCGAATGACGAAGCACATTGCTTGCAACGACGTCGTCGAAGGCTGTGCCTTCAAGGCCAGTGCCGCGAGCGAGGATGAGCTGCTGAGGCAGGTCACGGCCCACGCGGCGAAGGACCACGGCGTCACCGAGGTGACTCCAGAGCTGGCAGCCAAGGTCAAGGCGGCCATTCAGAGCCGGTAGGCTGAAGAGCGGTGGACGTCCCCGGCCCGGAATCGAGCGACGAAGCGACGGCGGCGCGCCGCGGCCGGGGACCAGCCCGCCTTCGAGGCGCTCGCACGGCGCTTCCAGGCGCGCGCCTACCGATTGGCGATCCGGTCGTTCCTGAAACGCAAGTGGGAGCGGGAGCTTGACTGGCGGCTGGCTGATGAGCGACCTGTGGACGTACGCCGAGAACCGCATCGCCGTGCGCTACCCGTACGAATGCGATCGCCCGGTCGCGGCGGCAGACCGGAAGTTGCTCTGGCCGGCGCCGGGCCCTCGTCTCCACGACGCCCGCTTCGGGTTGGCCGTCGAGTGAAGCCGCTGCCCCGCTTCGCGAGCGACGTCGCCTTCACCCCTGCAGTCAAGAAGCTGCAGAGCGAGAAGGGCTCTCGCGGCGCTTACGCCCGGATGGAACAGGGCGCGGGATGGAAGACCACCGTGACCCCGAAGCTCGAGGCCTTCCTGTCCGGGCTCGACATGTTCTACATCGGGACGGCGAGCGCCCAAGGCCAGCCCTACATCCAATACCGGGGCGGACCCGCCGGCTTCCTCAAGGTCGTCGACGAGAAGACGCTCGGGTTCGCCGATTTCGGAGGCAACCGCCAGTACGTCTCGATCGGCAACCTGGCCGAGAACCCCAAGGCCTTCATCTTCTTGATGGACTACTTCAACGCCCAGCGAATCAAGCTCTGGGGCCGCGCGCGGGTCGTGGAAGGCGATCCTGCGCTGATCGAGCGCCTGTCGGATCGGGCTTATCCGGGAGCGGTCGAGCGCGCGGTGCTCTTCGAGATCGAGGCCTGGGACGTCAACTGCACCCAGCACATCCACAAGCGCTATCCGGCGTCCGCGGTCGCTCCGGTCCTGGAGAAACTCCAGCAGGAGGTCCGCGAGCTCCGGTCCAGGCTCGCACGGTACGAGGGCGGTCCCGCCTGAACGCAGAGCGGGCGACCCAGGAGGCTTACATGCGGCGCTGCCTGGAGCTGGCACGGTGGGCTCGGGCCGAGGGGAACACCCCCGTCGGGAGCGTCGTGGTCCTGGCCGGCCAGATCGTTGGCGAAGGCTCCGAGGAGTTGCCGAAGGGGAACGACCCCACGGGCCACGCCGAGGTGCTCGCGTGCCGGAACGCCCTGGTGCGCCAGGGCCGCTCCCGCCTCGAGGGGGCCGTCCTCTACAGCACGGCCGAGCCCTGCTTCATGTGCTCGTACGTGATCCGGGCATCGGGGATCGCCGCGGTGGTCTACGGCGTCGCGGCGCCTCACGTGGGGGGCGCGACATCGGTGCTCCCCGTCCTCAACTCGCCGCTCCTCGACGGGTGGAGGCCGGCTCCCAGGGTCCAGGGAGGAGTGCTCGCCGAGGAGTGCCGGACCCTATGCGGGATCTGACGCAGGAGCGCACAACTCCCACGTCTCTCGCCAGCCAGGGTCGATGGGCCGCTTCCTCGAGGAGCGGCTTCCGTTTGTGTCCGTCGCTGACCGCGAGCCGCCGCCTGCCGTAGACTCCTCCCCGGAGGATCCCCGCATGACGCAAGGCTACGAACGCCTTCGGGAGCCGCTCGTTCGCGAGAACGGCCGGCTGCGGCCGGCGAGCTGGGACGAGGCGCTCGAGCGGGCGGCCCGCGGGCTCGACGCGGCCCGCAAGGGCGGTCCGAACGCGTTCGGCATCTTCAGCTGCTCGAAGGCCTCGAACGAGATGAACTTCGCCGCCCAGAAGCTGGCTCGCCAGCTGATGGGCACGAACAACATCGACAGCTGCAACCGTACCTGACACGCCCCGAGCGTCGTCGGTCTGGCGACGGTATTCGGAGCGGGCGGCGGAACCAGCACCTACGAGGAGGTCGAGCAGGCGGACCTCGTCGTGCTGTGGGGATCGAACGCCCGCGAGACGCATCCGATCTTCTTCCACCACGTGCTGAGGGCCGTCCACCGCGGCGCGCGCCTGTTCGTGGTCGACCCGCGGCGCACCTCCTCCGCGCAGTGGGCAGACACCTGGCTCGGCCTCGACGTCGGCACGGACATCGCGCTCTCGAACGCGGTCGCGCGTGAGATCCTGCAGGAAGGGCTGGAGAACCGCGCCTTCATCGAGCGCGGCACCACGGGGTTCGAGGCCTATCGCGAGAGCGTGCTGCCCTGGACGCTCGAGCGCGCCGAGCTGGAGACCGGCGTGCCGAAGGCCGCGATCCGCGCGCTGGCCCGCGCGCTCGGCAGCTCCGACCGCGTGCAGATCTGCTGGACGCTCGGCATCACCGAGCACCACAACGCCGTCGACAACGTGCTGGCGCTGATCAACCTCGGGCTGCTGGCGGGATCCGTCGGCCGCTTCGGCTGCGGGCTCAACCCGCTGCGCGGCCAGAACAACGTGCAGGGCGGCGGCGACATGGGCGCCATCCCGAACAAGCTGCCCGGCTTCCAGGACGTCGAGAGCGACGCGGCCGCGCGCGCGCGCTTCGAGCGGGCCTGGGACTGCTCGCTGCCGGCGAAGAAGGGCCTGCACCTTTCCCAGATGTTCGAGGCGATGGAGCACGGCGAGCTGCGCTCGGTCTACGTGATCGGCGAGAACCCGGCGCAGTCGGAGGCCGATGCCGAGCGCGCGCTGCGCCTGCTCTCCGGCCTCGACTTCCTGCTGGTGCAGGACATCTTCCTGACCCGCACCGCCCAGCTCGCGCACGTGGTGCTGCCGGCCTCCGCGTCCTGGTGCGAGTCCGAGGGCACCGTGACCAACTCCGAGCGCCGCGTGCAGCGGGTGCGCAAGGCGCTCGATCCGCCGGGCGCCGCGCGCGACGACATGGCGATCATCCAGGACCTTGCGCGGCGGCTCGGCCGCGAGTGGCGCTACGGCGAGACCCCGCGCGAGATGGCCGAGAACCTCTGGAACGAGCTGCGCACGCTCTCGCCGATGCACGCCGGGATGTCCTACGCGCGTCTCGAAGCCGCGGGCGGCCTGCGCTGGCCGTGCCGCGACGAGAACGACCCCGGCGCGACGTTCCTGCACGGCCGGCTTTGGGAGACCGATGCCGCGAAGCGCGGCGCTCCCGCGCCCTTCAGCCCGCTACGGCAGGAGCCCCCGGTCGACGAGCTTTCCGAGGACTTCCCGATCCGGCTCACCACGGGCCGCCGGCTGTCCGACTACAACACCGGCGTGCAGAGCGGCGGCTTCGCCTCGCCGCTGCGCACGGGCGAGACGCTCGACCTTTCGCCCGAGGATGCCCGCGCCTACCGCGTCGGGGCCGGCGAGCGCGTCCGCATCAGCAGCCGGCGCGGCTCGATCGAGGCGCCGGTGCGGATCGACCCGGGCCTGCGGCCCGGCCTCGCCTTCATGACCTTCCACTTCCCCGACGAGGTCGAAGTCAACCGCGTCACGATCGACGCCTGGGACCCGAAGTCCGGCACCTCCGAGTTCAAGGCCACCGCGATCCGCGTCGAGAAGCTCGACGCCGCGAGGGCCGAGCGCGCCGGGGCGCGCGCCGCCGCGGCGGGGAGCCGCTAGGTGGACCTGCGTACGAGCGCGGCGAGGGCGAGCGGCGAGGAGCGCGAGGCCGTCGACGCCGTGATCGGCCCCGCCGAATCGGGCTGGCGTGGGGGCGAGCGCGAGACGGACGACCTGCGCGTCTCGAGCGACGGCCGCGCGCTGCGCGGGCAGCGTCACCTGCTGCTGCCCGCGCTGCAGGCGCTGCAGGCGCGGGCCGGCTGGGTCAGCCCCGGCGGCCTCAACTACGTGAGCGAGCGCCTGGGCATAGCACCGGCCGAGGCCTTCGGCGTCGCGTCCTTCTACTCGATGCTCTCGACGACCCCGCGCCCGCCGGCGCTGTTGCACGTGTGCGACGACGTCGCCTGCAAGGCGCGCGGGGCCGACGCGCTGTGCGCGGAGCTGGAGCGCCGCGCGGGACCCGCCGGCGCCTCCCTGCCCGCGGGCACGTCCTGGCAGCGCAGCCCCTGCCTGGGCCTGTGCGAGCGCGCGCCGGCGGGCTTCTGGCAGCAGGCGGGCCAGGAGCCGCGCGAGGCCGGCATCGCGCCGCTCGACGCGGAGGGCGCCCTCGCCGCGCTCGGCGGCGAGGCGCCCGCGGGCCGCACGGCGCGCGAAGGCCGGCCGCCGGCGACCCGCGAGCCCCTGCGGTTGCTGAGGCGCGTGGGCGTCGCCGACCCGGAGTCGCTCGACTCCTACCGCGACCACGGCGGCTACCAGGCGCTGCGCCACGCGCTCGACGTCGGAGCCGCGCGCGTGTTGCGAGAGGTGCTCGACTCGAAGCTGGTCGGGCGCGGCGGCGCGGCGTTCCCGACGGGCGTCAAGTGGAAGGCCGTCGCCGAGGCCGCCGCCCGCCCGCACTACGTGATCTGCAACGCGGACGAGTCCGAGCCGGGCACCTTCAAGGACCGGGTGCTGCTGGAGGAGGACCCGTTCGCGGTGATCGAGGCGATGACGATCGCCGGCCTCGCCGTCGGCGCCGAGCGCGGCTACCTCTACCTGCGTGGCGAGTACCCGGAGGCGGCGCGCCGGATCGCGAACGCCGTCGAGCAGGCGCGCGCGCGGGGTTTCCTGGGCGACGACGTGATGTCGAAGGGGCTGAGCTTCGAGATCGAGCTGCGCCGCGGCGCCGGCGCCTACATCTGCGGCGAGGAAACCGCCCTGATGGAGTCGATCGAGGGCCGGCGCGGCGAGCCGCGCAACAAGCCGCCCTTCCCGGTCCACGTCGGGCTCTTCGGCAGGCCGACCGCGGTCAACAACGTCGAGACGCTGGTGAACGTGCTGGAGGTGCTGGCCCACGGCGGCCCCGCCTACGCGGGAACCGGCGCCGACGGCTCGGGCGGCACCAAGCTCTTCTGCCTGTCGGGCTGCGTGGAGCGCCCCGGCATCTACGAGGTCGCCTTCGGCACGACACTCCAGCAGCTGCTCGACCTCGCCGGCGGCGTCGCGGCAGGCCGCCCGTTACAGGCCCTGTTGCTTGGCGGGGCCGCGGGCCACTTCGTGGGACCGCACGAGCTCGACCTGCCGCTCGGCTTCGACACCGCGCGCGAGCGCGGCCTGACGCTGGGCTCGGGCGTCGTGCTCGTGCTCGACGACAGGGTCGACCTGAAGGCGATCCTGCGGCGCATCGCGGCCTTCTTCCGCGACGAGTCGTGCGGCCAGTGCGTGCCCTGCCGCGTCGGCACCCAGCGCCAGGAGGAGGCGCTCGCGCGGCTGCTGCGCGCGAAGGGCGACGGCGCCGCCGAGATCGCGCTCTTGGCGGAGCTCGACCAGGTGATGCGCGACGCCTCGATCTGCGGCCTGGGGCAGACGGCCGGCAGCGCCATCGGCTCGGCGATCCGTCGCTTGAAGCTGTTCGGGGGGGCGGCATGAGCCAGGCGATCCCGCTGCAGCCGCGGCGCCGGATGATCGAGTTCCAGGTCGACGGCCAGCCCGCTCGCGCGCACGAGGGCGCCACGATCCTGCAGGCGCTGCGCGCGCGCGGCGTCGACACGCCGACGCTGTGCTACCTCGAGACGCTCGCGCCCGTGAACGTCTGCCGCGTCTGCGTCGTCGAGGTCGAGGGCTCGCGCGTGCTGGTGCCCTCCTGCTCGCGTCCGGTCGAGCCCGGCATGGCGGTGCGCACCGACAGCGCCCGGGTGCGCCATGCGCGGCGGCTGGTGTTCGAGCTGCTCGCCTCCTCGGTCGACCTCTCGCTCGTCGAGGAGCGCACCCGCGAGCAGATGCGCCGCTACGGCGTCGACCCGGGCCGCTTCGGCCCGCCGGCCCCACCCGCGACCGACGGCGGTCGCGACGCCTCGGTCCCGGGCCACCACCACGCGGCCGACGGCGAGCGCGCCGCCAGCGTGGCGCAGCCGGTGAAGCTCGACAACGACCTCTACGTGCGCGACTACTCGCGCTGCATCCTCTGCTACAAGTGCGTCGAGGCCTGCGGCGAGGACGCGCAGAACACCTTCGCGATCGCGGTGGCGGGGCGCGGCTTCGACGCCCGCATCTCGACGGAGTTCGCCCAGCCGCTGACGGATTCGGCCTGCGTCTACTGCGGCAACTGCATCGGCGTCTGCCCGACGGGTGCCTTGATGCCGAGAAGCGAGCACGAGCTGCGCCGTGCGGGCGCCTGGGACGAGGCGCGCCAGACGACCACGCGCACGGTCTGCCCGTACTGCGGCGTCGGCTGCAACCTCGAGCTGCGCGTGCAGGACGGGCGCATCGTGCGGGCCGACTCGCCCCGCGACCACGACGTCACGTCCGGGCACCTGTGCATCAAGGGACGTTTCGGCTGGGCCCACGTGCAGGGCGGCAGCGGTCAGGAGGAACCTCGATGACGGCACGCCGGCGACTGTGGCTCACGCTGGGCGCCTGCGCCCTGCTGCTGGTATCGGGCGCCGCCGCCGCGCACGCGTCGCCCTACTATCGCGAGGTCGCGAGGGACGGCTCGATCTACGTGTTCAGCAGCGCCCAGAGCTACCAGCGCTGGCGCGACACGGGAAGGATCCAGGGGGCGATCTCGAAGCCGGCCTACGGCCCAGGGGGCGAGACGGTCGTGCTCGACGCCGAGGACGCGCTGTGGTACTTCGACGCCCGCCACGGCGGCGCGTCGCCCGTGGAGCCGGACGACGAGGCCCGCAGCGAGCAGGCGGCGCGCGGCGGGGTCTTCGTCGGCTGGAAGGACGGCCGCACGCGCCTGCAGTCGAAGAACGCGCTGCTGGAGCTGCACAACCGCGTCGAGTTTCGCTGGACCGAGAGCGATCCCGACGACGACTTCCGGCTGCCCGGCACCGCCGAAGCGGGCGATGCCAAGGGCTCGTTCCGGGTGCGCCGCGCGAAGACCGAGCTCGCCGGCTGGTTCTGGGTGCCCGAGCTGACCTACGAGCTGCAACTGAGCTGGGCCGGGCCGGAGCCGGGCGCCAGCACCGACACGCCGCTCGAGGACCTGGTGCTGAGCTACGACGTCTCGAAGAAGAGCACTTTCGCGGTCACCTTCGGCCAGTTCAAGGTGCCGCTCGGGCGCCAGGAGATGACCTCCTCGAGCAAGCTCCAGTTCTGCGACCGCGACATCCTGTCGGGCGAGTTCTCGCGCGGCCGCGACGTCGGCGTGATGCTCGACGGGACGGTCGCGAAGGGCAAGCTCTCGTACGCGGCGGGCATCTTCAACGGCAACCCCGCGAGCCGCATCGAGAACGACAACTCCAAGTACCAGTACAACGCCCACCTGCTGTTCCAGCCCTGGGGCGAGGTCGGCTACTCGGAAGGCGACTTCGAGTCGACCGATCGTCCGCTGCTGGCGCTCGGGGCGCAGTTCGAGAACAACGACCTCGCCAACGCCACCAACGCGACGGACTTCGACACCACGATCTTCGGCGCCGAGCTCGTCCTCAAGTACCGCGGCTTCTCCGCCTTCGCCGAGTACTTCTGGCGCGAGCGCGAGCCCGAGACCGGCGCCAGCTTCGGCTCGAACGGCTACCACGTGCAGGCCGGCTACTTCCTGAAGCGCGACAAGCTCGAGCTGGCGTTCCGCTACGCGAGCTACGATCCGACCGATGCGGTGGCCGGCGACGACCGCACGGAGATCGGCGGCGCCGTCAACTACTTCATCCACCGGCACACGCTGAAGCTGCAGTCGGACTATCGCCAGCTCGAGGACAAGGGCCGCGGCCTGAAAGCCCACGAGCTGCGCGTCCAGACCTACCTGGCGTTCTAGGCGGGGCAGCGACTGGTGCGCACGCTCTCGAGGCGTTTCATCGGCACGGCGCTCGCGCTGGCGCTCGCACCCGTGGCCCGCGGCGGCCAGGTCGGTTCGGCCGTCTACGAGGCGCTCGCGGCGCCCGACGGCGGCGGCCGCGTGCGCGTGATCGTCTCGCTCCGGGAGCTGGAGGCGCGGGCCGGCAGCCTGGCGCTGCGCCTGCCGCAGGTCGAGATCGCGCAGCGGCGCGCCCTCGAGGCGTTGGACCCGGACGAGTTCGCGCTGACGCACCGCTGGGACACGGTGGCGGGCTTCGCCGGCAGCGCGACGCCGAGCGCGGTCGAGAAGCTGCGCCGCAGCCCCGAGGTGGACCGGGTCGACCTCGATCCGGCGGTGAGGGCCCACCTCGGCGTCAGCGTGCCGCTGATCCGCGCGCGCGAGGTTCAGGACGCGGGCTTCACCGGACAGGGCGTCGCGGTCGCGGTGATCGACACCGGCGTCGAGAGCGGTCACCCCGATCTCTCGGGCGACGTGATCGGCCAGGCCTGTTTCTGCGCGGGCAACTGCTGCCCGAACGGCACGACGCAGCAGACCGGCGCCGGCGCCGGCGAGGACGACAACGGCCACGGGACGGCGGTCGCCAGCATCATCAGCGGCGGAGGCCGCGCGGCCCCGCGTGGCGTGGCGCCCGACTCCCAGATCGTCTCGATCAAGGTGCTGGACAGGACGGGTGCAGGCGCCGCGGCAGACCTGGTCTCCGCCCTCGACTACGTCGTGAAGAGCCGGCCCGAGGTGAAGGTCGTCAACATGAGCCTCGGGCTGTCGAACCTGTTCGATGGCGTCTGCGACAACCTGGCGTCCTTCACGCAGGTCTTCGCGCAGTCGATCGGCTCCCTGAAGGCGCGGGGCACGGCGGTGTTCGTCTCGAGCGGGAACGACGGCAACAAGAGCCAGATCGCGGTGCCCGCCTGCATCGGGGCGGCGGTCTCGGTCGGCGCCGTCTACGAGCGCAACGCCGGCACCATCAGCTTCGGCTGCACCGACAGCTCCACCGACCGCGACCAGGTGGCCTGCTTCTCGAACAGCTCGAGCAAGCTCGACGTCGTGGCGCCCGGCGCCCCGATCCTGGCGTCAGGCCGGGGCGGCGGCACGCAGACGACCGTCGGCACCTCCGAGGCCTGCCCCCACGCGGCGGGCGTCGCCGCGCTGCTCTTCCAGGCGACGCCAGGACTGACGGTGGACCGGCTGGTGGCGGCCATCAAGACGAGCTCGGTGACCGTCACCGATCGCGCCAACGGCCGAGCCACCCCCCGCCTGGACGCCAAGGCCGCCTTAGACGCTAGTCGTTGAGCTGGTGGGTGCTGGGCCGCGCCCCCCAGACCCAGCCTCTCAACAAACCATTCGTGCGGCTCGAGCGTCTCAAGCGAGACTAACCTCGGAGGCCGCTCATGGTTCGTCTGCCGCTCGCCCTGCGCACCCTCGTCCGCGCGCCGCTGGTGACCGCGGTCGCGGTCCTCTCGCTCGCGCTCGGCATCGGCGCCAACGCGGCGATCTTCTCGCTCTTCGACCAGATGCTGCTGCGACCGCTGCCAGTGCCCGAGCCCAAGCGCCTGGTGAACCTGAGCGCCCCCGGGCCCAAGCCCGGCTCGCAGTCGTCGAACAACGCGGGCCGGAGCGAGAACATCTTCAGCTACCCGATGTTCCGCGACCTCGAACGGCAGCAGCAGGTGCTCACCGGCCTCGCGGCTCACCGCTCGTTCGGCGCCAACCTGGCCTTCCGCGACCAGACCCTGAGCGGCGAGGGAATGCTGGTCTCCGGCAGCTACTTCCCCGTCCTCGGCGTGCGGCCCGCGCTCGGCCGGCTGCTCACCCCCGAGGACGACGCGGCGCCCGGCGCGGGCATGCTGGCCGTGCTCTCGCACGACTTCTGGCGCACCCGCTTCGACGAGAGCGCGGCGGTGGTCGGCGAGTCGCTGGTCGTGAACGGCCAGTTGCTGACGATCGTCGGCGTGGCGCCGCCGGGCTTCCTCGGCACGACGCTCGGCTCGCGGCCGCAGGTCTTCGTGCCGATCAGCCTGCGCGAGGCGCTCACTCCCGGCTGGAAGGTCTTCGACGACCGCCGCGCCTACTGGGCCTATCTGTTCGGCCGCCTCAAGCCGGGCGTCTCCTTCGAACAGGCGCAGGCCGCGCTCGACGCCGCCTACGGCTCCATCGTGCGCGAGGTCGAGGCCCCGCTGCAGAAGGGCATGAGCGACGAGACGCTGGCGCGCTTCAAGGCGAAGAAGCTCGGGCTCGCTCCCGGAGCGCGCGGCCAGAGCAGCATCCACCGCGAGGCGCGCGCGCCGCTGATGCTGCTCTTCGCCGTCACCGGCCTGGTGCTGGCGATCGCCTGCGCCAACGTGGCGAACCTGCTGCTCGCGCGCGGCGCCGCCCGCGCCGGCGAGATGGCCGTGCGGCTCTCGATCGGCGCGAGCCGGCGCCAGCTCGTCGGCCAGCTGCTGGCCGAGTCGTGCCTGCTCGGCCTGCTCGGCGGCGCCGCCGGCCTGCTGACGGCCTACTGGAGCCTGAAGCTGATCGTGTCGATGCTGCCGGCCGACCCGGCGGCGGTGATGCGCCCCGAGATCTCGGGCACGGTGCTGGCGTTCACCGCCCTGCTGGCCGTCGGCACGGGCCTCGCCTTCGGGCTCTTCCCGGCCCTCGACGCGACGCGGCTCGAGCTCGCCACCACGCTGAAGGGCCAGGCGGGCCAGCCCGGCGGCAGCCGCGCCGCGGCGCGCTTCCGCAGCAGCCTCGCCACGACCCAGATCGCGCTCTCGATGGCGCTGCTCGTCTCCGCCGGCCTCTTCACGCGCAGCCTGGCGAACGTGAGCCGCGTCGACCTCGGGCTGAAGACCGAAGGCCTCGCCACCTTTGCGGTTTCCCCCGAGCTGAGCGGCTACGCCCCCGAGCAGTCGCGCGCGTTCTTCGAGCGGCTGGAGGAAGAGCTCGGAGCATTGCCGGGCGTCACCGGCGTCGCGGGCTCGATGGTTCCGCTCGTCTCCGGCAGCAACTGGGGCAACAGCGTGTCGGTCGAGGGCTTCGACGCGGGACCGGACACCGATACCCACTCGAGCTTCAACCAGGTCGGGCCAGGCTTCTTCCGCACGATGGCGATCCCGCTGCTGCGCGGGCGCGAGTTCACGCGGGCGGACGGCCTGGGCGCGCCCAAGGTGGCGATCGTCAACCAGGCCTTCGCCCGCAAGTTCGGCCTGGGCGAGGACGTGGTCGGCCGCCGCATGAGCGCCAGCCGCGGCAGGGCGGCGACACTCGACATCGAGATCGTCGGCCTCGCGCGCGACGCGCGCTACAGCGAAGTCAAGGACGCGCCCCCGCCGCAGTACTACCTGCCCTACCGGCAGGACGAGCGGATCGGCGCGCTGAGCTTCTACGTGCGGGCGGAGCTCGCCCCCGAGGCGCTGCTGGCGCCGGTCGGCACCGCCATCGCGCGGCTGGACGCCCGGCTGCCGGTAGACAACCTGCGCACGTTCGAGACGCAGGTGCGCGAGAACGTGTTCGTGGACCGCTTGATCAGCACGCTGTGCGCGGCCTTCGCGGTGCTCGCGACGCTGCTCGCGGCGGTGGGGCTCTACGGCGTGCTGGCCTACACCGTGGCGCAGCGCACGCGCGAGATCGGCGTGCGGATGGCGCTCGGCGCGGACGCGAGCCGCGTGCGCGGCATGCTGCTCGCCCAGGTCGGCCGCATGACCCTCGTCGGCGGCCTGCTCGGCCTCGTCGCCGCCGTGGCCCTCGGCCGGGCGGCGCGGGCGTTGCTCTACGGCGTCGAGGGCCACGACCCGCTGGTGCTGGCCGGAGCGGCGATGGCGCTCGCGGCCGTCGCGCTCGGCGCGGGCCTCGTCCCCGTGCAGCGCGCCGCGCGCATCGATCCCATGCGCGCCTTGCACTACGAGTAGCGGGTTACTGCTTCATGTAGACGAGGTCGGGCGTCGCGCCCGTGACGCCGCCTTCGAGCGAGCCGTGCAGCTCGTTGCCCTCTACGCTCAGCACCTGGACGCCGCGCTCGCTCTCGGCCCGCAGCGTCGTGCCGTCGAAGGTGTAGGAGACGCCGAACGAGGCGTAGGGCGTGTCTGCCCCACCGTAGAGGCCGAAGGCCCCCTAGCCGCCTGGCTCTAGGTCGAACTCCCGCACGCGCCGCCCCTCGTGCTCCCTCACGTGGCGGCCGAGGAGATCCTGGGTCGGTCCGCTCCCCCGCCAGAACCTGATCAACCAATCTCTCGAGGTGTGGCCCGCCACGACGACTACCAGCACACCAGCAGGAGCCTGAGCATGACCAGTCCTTCGCCTGGCGCTCCTCGGGCGTTCGGGTGAGGCCTGCCGGACCGAGGCCGTCCAGGCCCTCAGCCTCGTCTTCAGCCTCGTCTTTCGGATGGTCGCGATGCTAGCGCCGCCGTTCGCGTCGGATCAAGGTCCTCCGGCGGCTCGACGGGTCCCGCGCGGCGGTCAGCCGGCCTTCTCGCCCGGCCCGCGCCAGTCGACGAATCCTCGCCGCTGCAGCGCGAGCAGCAGGCGGTCGCAGGTCAACACCAGCCCAGCCCGGCGCGTGGGCGACCCCGCCAAACGCGGGGGCACCCGCGGCGACAGACAGAGCGAATGCCGCGCCGAGGAACGCCGGGGCCCCGAAACCGTGACAACCGGAGGGGAGCCTGATGGGCGCTGTAGGATTCAAACTTGCCACCGGCCCCCCCTGGCCCCGCCTTCACTCGCCGAATCAAGCACTTGGCCTCACTCACTTGGTGCGGAGCGACCTCACGGGACGCTCCGAGGTGACAAGGAGGTGACAGACGAGGTCGCTACAATCAGCCAATGGGTGGCGGGCGACATGCGATGCGGCTAGTCACCTCGCCGCAGCCTCTGCTGACGTGTCCGGGTCGACCCATCTGGGAAAAGCGGCGCGGCCAGGAGTACACCGTCTTCATGGACGAATCTGTCTTCGAATTCTGGCGCCTTACCTCGCGAACCGGCTACTACTGCCACGGGGCCGTCGGGGTCCCGGCGACCGAATACGAGGCGCTGCGCTCAGATCTGGCGCCGGTCTTCGAGCGATACAAGGCGCTGATAGGTCCCGCGTCTCTCGAGTTCAAGCATCGCGACTTCGTGCGCCTCCCATATGCCCAGCGTCGCAGCTTGGCTGTCCAGATGCGTGAAATGCTCGCGGCGCATGGCGCCTTCATAGCCGGGTTCTTCACTCCGTGCCGGTCCCACGTCCTCGAATGGGTGCGGATGGACCTCATGGACGGTAGCGACGAGCTGCCTGAAGACTACGAGGGACTGCTGGAAGGCCGCGCTGCGCGGCTTCGCGACGACTACGCGGGAGTGGGTCAATCGAAGCTCATCGGACGTCTATTGCACTGGCCGATAACCGCCATCGGCCACATGTTGGCCGCGTTCAATTGCCCCTTCGTCATTGTCCATGATCCGCGCGAGACGAAAGAGGATCGGGCGGTTCAGTCTGAGATCGCCGATCATAGGCAGCTTCTGGACGCGCTGAAGAATCTGCCGTCCGACACATCCATTCGGCGGGACCTGGGCGACTACTTCCGCGGGCTCCAGAACGACACGCCCTCGACCAAAGAGCTCGGCCTCCAGCTGGCGGACCTCGTGGCGGGCGAGGTGCGGTTCTTCTTCCAAGCGTTCCCCGAGGTAATGAGCTATGGGGCGACGCCGAAGTTCATCACCCCGCGGTCTCGCGAACCAATCATGGTCGTGGACCAGATCGGCGGAAAGCTGGCGAAGTCGGGAAGCGTAACGCGGATGCCCCGCGCGCTCCGTAGGCGTTTCATCGCGGCGGACCCCAAGGGCCGCACGGTGCTGCCGCTGATGCGGCACCTGTTCGCGGCTGGCACACTAACGTGTTACTCGTCCTGGGGCCAGCCGCGACATCTGATGCCATTCGACGGGCTGATCTTTGACCAGCTTGACTGATCGAGGGCTCTACGGGCCTTAGCCACACCGATGGCTCGCTCCCGCGCTTCGCGCGCGCAACCTCGAACGAGCTGCTCACGGAGTGCGCGCAGCCGTCGGAGGCCCTCGCTCAGAGATCCAACCGGGCTCCTGCTGGCCCGACTCGCCGCGTGGCAGGTCGCCGCCACGGCGAACTCCACCAGCGAGCCCTCGAGGTGATGGCCCCGACTGGCTTGCTGAGTAGTGCCGAGGAGCCGCGCCCCAAGAGCAAGAAGCCTCGCGCGCGAGTGAACAGGTCCAAGCGCTGATCACGCACGGACCAGCGCCCCTGCTCCAGGGTGAAGGTCGGCTTGTCGGACTTAGCGCGCTTGCGCCGTGAGCCGGCGCTCTAGGTCTTCGAGCAATGCTCGGTGCGTGTCGGTGTCAACGGGCGACTTGGTGAAGTACCTTCGGCCATCGAGCGGCAACCCTGAACGCGGCTCGATCGTCAGAAGCTTGTCGGAAACGGTGGTGCTGTACTCCTTGAGGTCGTGGGTCTCCAAGTCGTACGAGAACTTGAACGAGAGAGAGAACTCCCGCCACCAAGCCCTCACCTTCTCAAGCGAAAGCTGATTCCCAGCTTGATCCACGAATGAAAGCAGGGCAGGCGCAATCAGTGCTCGGGGGTCCACATCCAGCGTAACAACGGCTGCCGTCTCGTGTACCTTGAGAACCGGCTGAGCCCGCCAACTCTCTCGGCCAGTCGCAGATACCAACACTTCAATCAGCTCCGAGTAGATGCGATCGGCGTCCCGGGTGTCCCCCACGACGGAGAGGACAATCCGGCGCGAGCCCAGTTGGAGGGTCCGGATGATGACCGCGTTGGGATCGCCCTTGGCGGGCGATGCCCCGCCCTGGAGCAGCAAGTCACCGTCCGCCTGTACCTCGCCCTTGTCCCAATTAAAGCGTTCTCGAAGCGCTGCGGAAGCAAGGCCCAATCGGTCGATCGGAAGGGCATCGACGGCGAAGATGCGAACCTGTTTGGCGTCAAGAACCTCGAGGTCCCTCACGCAACCTCCTCTTGCTTTCTAGGCTGCTTAACGAGGTGAAGCGTGCGCGCCCGCTGGGTCTCCTGAATGGTCGGGCTTTCGAGAAACTCAGAACCCTGTGACGCAATCGAGAAAGCATGCTCTTGACAGGTCCCCCAAACTGGTCCACTGCCCCAACCCAACCCCAGGCTGGGCAGATGGTAGCTACCGAAAAAGGCCGGGGCTTCTACCGTCACACTGGAGAAGGCGGCCGGCTCGCCCCAGAGACTCGCGCCCTGTCGATAAGGGAAGGCTGCAACGAACCCGGACAAGGCCGACACCAGGATTTGGTTGAGGCTCGCTCCTTGACCCTGCGCGATCTCCTGGAGTTGCGCGTGCAGGTACCCCGGCATACGAACCAGGACCCGGCCACTCGGTTCGGCTGCGAGTGGCGTAGGGACAGGAAGCCCTTCGGCGATCCGATCCTCGATCCAGAGGGCGCGGGCGTCTGCCAGGCTTCGAACCGCCTCCTCGGCTGTCGCCCCCTGTGAGATGCAACCCGGAAGGTCAGGATGGAGAGCAACGAAGCCCTCGCCGCTTTCGTCCTCGATCAGCCTGATCGGATACCGTGCGCCCTTCGCTTCATTCATCGTTGTTGTCTCGTCCCATCTCAATGAGCTTGCAGACCTCGGAAACGTAGGCGGGCAGTTGGTTTGATCCCGTGCGCGACACGAGCGTGACTTGGAGTTCCCTCTTCCCTGGATGTCTCCAAATCCGGTGACTACTTGACTTCCGGCGAAACTCCCAGCCGAAGACCGTCAGGACCCGCTCTAGGTCGGCAAGCGATCTGTTGTACTTGTTCTGCTTTAGGTCGGCGAGCAGCTTTTCCGGATCGGAGGACATGAGTACCTGTATGGTCGCATACTAGCCGCTGCGTGAGCCGGTCCCCCTTCCGAGGAGATAGTATCGCATGCGATATCACTGTCAAGCCCACCCAGGGTCAAGATCCGGACCTTGCTCTCCTGGGCTGCCATCCATGACGGGTCGTAAGATGTTTACTATATTACGCTAATCCTGCGTGGCGGAAGAGTCGTACTCCGGTCAGCAGGAATCCCTCCCCTCAGCGGATGCTGCGAACTTCGACCTTGACAAGGGGAGGGCACTGTCTTACAAGTTGTAAGATGGAGACGCGGTTCATCAGGCGCTTGGTAGCAGCAGTGGCTGCCGCACTCGGCTTGTTCATGCCCGTGGCGGGCTCGATCGTGGCCGCCTTCCTCCCTCCCGTGGCTCACGATCAGCAGTTGTGGTTTGAAATCGGTTTTGGAGCGGGCGCCCTGCCCTTTTCGATGCTGGTGTGGAAGCTCGTTGGCCGGCGCGTGGGGCGCCCTCCTGGCGTGGTAATCCTCAACGTCGCCGATTTCATCTGTTCCCCAAGGACGCTCGAGAGGGTGGTGGCGCCAATTGTCGCTGACCTGCAACTGGAGTACTTCAACGCACTTGAGCAGAAGCGACCGTGGAAGGCTCGCTGGATCAGGGTTCGTTACGCGGGAGCCATGATCGTCGCGCTGACGCTCAGCGCTGCCCGGGCAATCTCAGGCGTTGTGAAGGCGGTGAAGTCATGATTCCGACGCTGTCGCCGAAAGAGGCACTCATCCTCGACCTGCTGCTGGGTACCGACGGCCGATTTGGCCTTGAGCTGGTCGAGGCATCGAACGGAACCCTGAAGCGCGGCACGGTCTATGTGATGCTCGACCGCATGCAGGACAAGGGCCTTGTCGAAAGCAGGCCTGAGGTCCTCCCGGAAGGCTCTGGCCGGACTCCGCGGCCACGCTACCGGGCGACCGGTCATGGAGCCCGTGTTCGGAAGGCTTGGCTTGCAGCTGAGCGCGAGTGGATGGTGTCGGTGCCTCCGATCCCTGAGCCCGCGTAGCCTAGGTTCCCGCACCTCGGGGTCAGAGATCGCTCGGACAGTCAGAACCCCGGGCGCGCGCCGCCGCTGCAGACCGTCTCGCGGCGGGAAGCGCCGCTCGGGGGTGACGCGAAGTGACGGCCGGGCGCCAAGTGATGAGAGAATTGGTGGGCGCTGTAGGATTCGAACCTACGACTTCCACCGTGTGAAGGTGGCACTCTACCGCTGAGTTAAGCGCCCTTTCGGGGAAAAAGAGTGTAGCCCTCGCCCTCCGCGAGCGTCAAGACGCGGACGAGGCCCCAACCAGCGACGCGGGCGCCGACCAATGCCGCGGCCGGGGCTGGTATCGTCGCGCCCGTGACCGGCGCCGATCGCTTCCCCGGCTGGTTCGACGCGCTCGAGAAGCGCCACTTCGCGTCGCTCACCTTCCAGGAGGTCCGCAAGGGCCTGCAGGCGCTCTCCTCGCTCTACGTCGAGCGGCGCGAGCGGCTTGCGCGAGGGGCGGCGCTCGACGGCGCCGGCAAGCGGGCGGCCTTCGGCCTCTTCTACGGCCCGCTGCATTTCCTGACGGTGCGGGCCGTGGCGCGGGCGCTCGAGATCGGGCGGCTCGACCCTCCGCTGATCGTGGACCTCGGCTGCGGCAGCGCCGCGGCCGGAGCCGGCTGGGCGCTGGCCAGCGCGCCCGCGCCCGAAGTGGCGGGCGTCGAGCTGAACGGCTGGGCGGTCGAGGAGGCGCGCTTCAACCTGCGGGCGCTGGGTCTGCGCGGGCGCGTGTCGAAGGGCGATCTGCTGGGCGCCCGCCTGCCACGCACCGGCGGCGTGCTGCTCGCGTGGACGCTGAACGAGCTGGAACCCGAGCCGGCAGCGGCGCTGCTCGAGCGGTTGCTGGCTGCGCGCGCGGAGGGCGCGGCGCTGCTGGTCGTCGAGCCGATCGCGCGCCGCGTCGCCTCGGCCTGGCCGCAGTGGGCCGCGGCTTTCGAGAGTCGCGGCGGCCGGCAGGACGAGTGGCGCTTCCCCGCGGAGCTGCCCGAGCGGCTGCGGCTGCTCGACAAGGCGGCCGGCCTCGATCACCGCGAGCTGACGGCGCGCTCGCTGTTCCTGCGCGGCTCGCGCGGCGGCGGTCCCCCGGGCGCTCACGTGCCTCGCGTGTGACGCTCAGGCCTCCCACTCGAGCGCCGCGAAGCTGACGACGCTCCGGGGATCGATGTTCCACTGCTCGTAGCGCAGCAGGTGTCCCGGCCCCGGCGCGATCGCGCGCAGGAAGGCGTAGAGCGCCGAGGCGCCGCACCAGCGCAGGGGATCGCGGCCTTCCTGCACCAGGGCCCAGAAGGCTTCGGTATCGGGGGCCAGCGCGCGCTCGATGCGGCCGCGGTCGCGCTGCTCCACCTCGAGCATCCGACCCTCGCCCGCGCGCGCGGAGAAGCGGTCGCCGTAGCGGCGCCCGACGTGGGCCATGTCGATTCCGAGCACGAACACGGGCGCGCCGCCCTCCCCCTCGCGCAAGGCAGCCAGCGCATCGAAGGCGCGCGCGAGGGCGGGATCGTCCTCCGGCCGCCCTCCCCGCAGGAGCGCGGTCGCGAACGGACCGACCAGGATCGGCACCACGCGCACGTCGGGCGCCACGGCGTGCTGGAGGTAGACCACCTGGAACTCGATCGAGTGCTCGACGGCGTGGCAGTAATCCTCCGCGAGGGCGGCCTCTCCGGCCGCACGCGCGAAGCGCTCGACGCGATCCGGGTCGGTGCGCGTCGGGCCGAACGGCGTCACGTAGGGCTTGCGCGTGAGGCCGAAGTGGTCGGGCTCGCCGTGGTGGGAGGTGCCGAGCACGACGAAGGTCCGCTCGCGCAGCTCCGGGCCCAGCCGCGAGAAGGCGGCCGCGTACGAGCGGAAGCCGCCCTCGGGGCTGACGTGCGGCGCGGCGATCGCCAGCGGCGGCCGGGCCGGCGCCGCCTCGCTCGTCTGGCCGCCGGCCGTCTGGGTGGCCGCCACGCCTGCGGCCGCGGCGTAGCCGCGCAGCGCCTCGCGCAGCGCGGGCGCCTCCTCGGGGTAGGCCTGGCCGGCGTGGGCCGGCTCGCGGCGCGAGGCGGCGGAGAAGGCCTGCCGCTTGTCGTCGCGCAGGCGGAGGTAGGCGGCGTTCTCGAGGAAGCCGCCGTCCGCGAGCGTCCCCAGCACGTTGCGCACGAGATCGCCCACCTCGATCTCCCCCGTCGCCCGCGTGAGCGCGGCCCGCAGGTCGAGCTCGCTCGAGGTCCCGTCGAAGCAGGCGAGCGCCGGAACCAGCGGCGGCGGGATGATCAGGATCCCATTCGCGAACCCCAGGGCGTCGCGGATCAGCACGCCGGGCCGGTCGGGCACCGGCGAGGGCATCACCTCGAGATCGTTCCGCAGCGGGGGCAGCCGCTTGGCCATGCCGGATGCTACCCCCGGCCGAAGACCGGCGAATCGGCGCGCTCGAAGCCGCCGAGGCGAGCGCCATGGCCGAAGCGGCATCTGGCGCAAATGGTCGATTGACTACGAGATCGGGCCGGCCGACCTTGTAGGCAGAGAGGGGTCTGTCATGCGCCAACCCTCGATCAGAGATCTGCTCGCGGGCCCGCCCGCCGGCTGGTACGCCGGGCGCGCGCGCCCCGTGGCCACGCAGCCCGTGATCACCATCTCCCGCTATCCGGGCTCGCGCGGCGACGACCTCGCGGCGCTGCTGGGCCAGCGGCTGGGGATCGAGGTGCTCGACCGCGAGCTGCTGCACCGCATCGCGACCAGCGCGCACATGAGCGATCACGCGGTCTCCGATCTCGACGAGCGCAACCGGCCGCTGCTGACGGACTGGCTGCTGTCGCTGGCGAGCCCGGAGCACCTGAGCCCCTACTCCTACCGCCAGCACCTGACCCGGGTGGTGGAGGCCGTCGCGCGCTTCGGCGGCGCCGTGATCGTGGGACGCGGAGCGCACCTGATCCTGCACAGCGGCGAGGCGCTGCGGGTGCTGGTGGTGGCGCCGCTGCCGGCGCGCGTGGCCACCATCGCGCAGCGGGAGGGCATCTCGCCCCAGGAGGCCGAGCGCCGAATCGCGACCGAGGAGGCCGAGCGCCGCGCCTTCCTGGCGCAGTACTTCCACGCCGATTACGGCGATCACACGGCGTTCGACCTGGTGGTGAACACGGCGATCCTCGGCGTCGAAGGCGCCGCCGACGCCGTGCTGGCCGGCCTCGCCCGGCTGCCCGCCGCCGTCAGGATCTGAGGCTCCGGACCGGCCCTCAGCGGGCCGAGGCCGGCACCACCACGTTCAGCAGCCCCTGCGCCTGCAGGCGCGCGTTGAAGGCCGCGACATCCTCGGCCACGACGCGGCGATACTCGGCCTCGACCGCCGCCAGCCGCTGCTTCAGCAGCACGTGCACCTCGAGCTGGGCGCGGGTCGGAGCGTGGTCCGAGCTGCCGATCACGTCGCCGCCGCCGGTGCCGGCTTCGGCCGCCAGCCAGAGCAGCTTCAGGTAGAGCTGGATCGGGCCGCGGAAGGACTTCTCGTCCGCCTCGGCCAGCGTCCTCTGCACGAGCTGGTCCTCGACCGCGCGCAGCTTCGCGTCGAGCGCGTCGGCGTCCTTCAGGATCGCCGGGCGCCCCGGGTGGCCGGCGAGCGGCGTGCGCAGGTCCTCGAGCTGCTCGCGCACGACCTCGATCTCGTTCACGCGCGCGACCACCGTGTCGATCTCGCGCCAGATCTCGACGAGCAGCTTCGTCGAGGCCATCGCGTCGGCGAGGCTGGCGCCGGTGTTCGGGTCCTTGCGCACCTCCAGCGAGCGCTCGTGGGTCCTGCCCCCCGCCGCCAGGCGCACCGTGTAGCGGCCGGGCGCCACGAGCGGGCCGCGCTTCGGATCGGCGATGCCGTAGTACGAAATGGGCCGGCTGTCGCGGCCGCGGAAGCGCTTCTCCTCGAAGACGTGCGGGTTGCCCGCGGGGATCGTGCGCAGCGCGATCTCCTGCGTCGGCTCGTAGCGCAGGTCCCAGACGACGCGGTTCAAGCCCTCGCGGTTGCCGCCCTTCAGGGTGCGGATCGTCTCGCCCGCCGCGTCCACGATCGTGAGCGTCGCGCCGCCCTCGACCGGGGCTTTCAGCAGGTAGTCGAGCGTCGCGCCATAGGCGGGGTTCTGCCCCGCCGTCGAGCCGGACGGCGCGAGGTCGCGCCGCTCGGTGCGCCGGAAGCGGTACGCGGGGCGCGGCTCGAAGAGGTGCGCCGAGGCTGCGCGCGCCTGGGGCGTCCACTGGCGCAGCGCGGAGAGGTCGTCGAGGATCCAGATGCCGCGCCCGTAGGTGCCGACCACCAGGTCGCCGAAGTGGGCGGGGACGTCGATCCAGTGCACGGGCGCCCGGGGCAGGTTGAGCTGCAGGTCCTGCCAGGAGGCGCCGTCGTCGAAGGAGACGTACACGCCGTTCTCCGTCCCGGCGTAGAGCAGGCCCGGCCGCAGCGGGTCCTCGCGCAGCACGTGCGTGTAGCTGAGAGCGCTCTTCGGGATGCCGTTCACGATCTTCGTCCAGGTCTTCCCGTAGTCGGCCGTCTTGTACAGGTAGGGGTCGAAGCCGTTCACCTGGTGGAAGTCGACCGCCACGTAGCAGACGCCGGCCGCGTGCCGCGACGGCTCGACGCTGCTGACGGTGCCGAAGGCCGGCAGGCCGGGCATCGCGGCGGTCACGTTCGTCCAGTGGGCGCCGCCGTCGCGGCTCACTTGCACGAGGCCATCGTTGGTCCCGGCCCACAGCACGCCCTGCTCGAGCGGCGACTCGGCGAGCGCGAAGACGACGCCGTAGTACTCGACGCTCAGGTTGTCGAGCGTCAGGCCGCCCGAGTCGCCCATCCGGCTCTCGTCGTTCAGGGTCAGGTCGGGGCTGATCTGGCGCCAGGTCTCGCCGCGGTCCGTCGTCTCGTTGACGTACTGGCTGCCCACGTACACGCGCTCGTGGTCGTGCGGCGAGAGGACGACCGGGAAAGTCCAATTGAAGCGGTGCTTCAGGTCGGCCGCCGGGGCGCCCATCGAGCGCTCCGGCCAGACGCTGACGCTGCGCGAGTGGCCGGTCTTGCCGTCGTAGCGCTCGAGCGCGCCCGCGTAGCAGCCGCCCCAGACGACGTCCGGGTCGACCGGGTCGGGGATGTTCCAGCCCGTCTCGCAGCCGGCCGTGGTCGTCCACAGGCTCGGGTGGATGCCGAAGCCCAGGCTGTTGCTCGGGCCCCTGAGCGAGGAATAGTCCTGCATATGGCCGTAGACGAAGTAGGGCGTCCGCGTGTCGGCGGCCACGTGGTAGACCTGCGCCACCGGCAGCCGCTGCCAGCCCCATTCGCGGCCGCGCGTGGTGGTCATCATCACGCCGAGGTCGTTGCCGATCAGCATCCGCGACGGGTTCAGCGGATCCACCCACATGTCGTGGTTGTCGCCGCCCCAGCGGATGGGCTCGGTCGTCTCGCCGCCGTCGTAGCTGACGTTCATGCCGTTCGACGGAAAGTAGAGCTCGCGCTCGTCGTCGGGCATCACGACCATGCGGGTGTAGTAGTGCGGCCGCTCGTTCAGCAGGCGCGAGTGATTCACGACGCGGAAGCTCTCGCCGCCGTCGTCGGAGCGCCAGAGCGATCCGCGCTCGCCCGTCTCGATCAGCGCGTACACCCGGCGCGGGTTGGAGGGCGCCACCGCCACCGCGATCTTGCCGAGCGGCGGCTCCGGCAGCCCGCGGCGCAGCCGCTTCCAGGTGTCGCCGCCGTCTCGCGACACGTAGACGCCGCTGCCCGGCCCGCCGCTCTCGCGGCCCCAGGTCTTGATGTCGATCTGCCAGGTCCCCGCGAACAGCACGTCGGGGTTCGTCGGATCCATCGCCACGTCCGAAGCGCCGGTCTTCTCGTCGACGAAGAGCACGCGCTGCCAGGTCTTGCCGCCGTCGCGCGTGCGGTAGACGCCGCGGTCCTGCTGCGGCCCGTAGGCGTGGCCGACCGCCGCCGCGAACACGACGTTCGGGTCCTTCGGGTGGATCACGACGCGGGCGATGCGGCCGGTCGCCGCGAGCCCCACGTTCTTCCAACTGCGGCCGGCGTCGGTCGACTTGTAGATGCCGTCGCCCAGCGAGACGTTGCTGCGGAGGAACGCCTCCCCGGTGCCGGCCCACACCACGTTCGGATCCGAAGGTGCTATCGCCAGCGCTCCGATCGACTGCGACGTCTGGCCATCGAAGACGGGGCGCCAGTGGACGCCGGCGTCGGTCGTCTTCCACACCCCGCCTGAGGCGCCTCCGACGTAGGCGACGTTGGTGTCGCCCGGCACTCCCACGACGGCGCTCAGCCGGTTCCCCGGAGGCCCGATGTGCCGGTAGCGCAGCGCCGCGAACGGGCCGCGAACGGCGGCCTCGTCCTCCTCCTGCGCGAGGGCGAGCGGCGTCAGCGCCGTCAGCGCCAGCAGCACGAGCGTCGTCATCTTCTTCATCGCCGGGCCTCCGCGAACGTGGACGGCCGGCATCGTAGCGCGCCGCGGGCCGAGCGGGAGCCTCTTGGACAGAAGCGCGCGGGCGGGCGAAACTGTGCGCATGAAGACGAGACGCATCCTGCTGGCCGCGCTGACGGCCGGCGCGCTGTCCCCGGCCGCCTTCGCCCAGCCGGCGTCGCCTGTGCCCCGAACGGAAGCCGAGATCCCACGCGTCGCGTTCGAGCAGTTCCGGAAGGACCTGGCGGCGGGCCGGATCGTCGCGATCGACGTGCGCGCGGCCGAGGCCTATCGGCACGGCCACATCCCGGGCGCGCTGTCGGTTCCCGAGTCGGACCTGGAGGCGCGGCTCGCCGAGCTGCGGGCGGCGAAGAAGCCGATCGTGGCGTATTGTGCTTGACCGTCCGAGCACACGAGCGCCCGTGCGGCGCTCACGCTGGTGCGGCTGGGATTGAAGGACGTGGCCGCCCTGAAGGGCGGCCTCGCCGCATGGTCGCGGGCGGGAATCAAGGTGCGCACCGGCGAGAGGCCCTGAGCGGCGAAGCCCGATGAGCGACACGACCACCAACGGCATCCGGATCCAGGTCGAGCCGACCTATCTCCCGGACCGCAGCGGCCCCGGCCGCTACCTGTTCGCCTATCACGTGCGCGTCTCGAACCTCGGCGACCGCAAGGCGCAGCTCGTCAGCCGGCGCTGGGTGATCCTGGACGCCGACGGCAACGTCGAGACCGTCGAAGGCCCCGGCGTCGTCGGCCAGCAGCCGGTGCTCGAACCGGGCCAGAGCTTCGAGTACTCGAGCTTCTGCCCGCTGCCCACCCCCTTCGGCTCGATGCACGGCTCCTACCGGATGGTCCTCCCCGACGGCGACTCCTTCGACGCCGAGATCGCGCCGTTTCATCTCGCGGTCCCAACGGCGCTGAATTGAGTCTGGGGGGCGCTGCGCCGCGCCCCCCAGACCCCCGGCTCGCTCCGCCGAAGTGAATTGGGCTGCGCAGCCCGTGGCTTGTGGTGGAGCGCTGACCCTCTCGCTCCGCCGAAGCGAATGCCCACGGCCTTCGGCCACCCGCGACGGATGAAAGGGCGATGGCCGCGGGCTTCGGCCGAGGGCGGCGGCGTGGGTCACGCCGGAGCGGGGCGTGGAGGCGCGCATGGGACACGACCGCCCTGGCCACGGCGTCCGCGCCGATCGAGCGGAGGGGCGCAACTGCTGATCTTCGACTCGAAGACAAGGCGCCGGGCTTCAGGCGAAGGCGGCGGCTCGGGTCACGCTTATGACACACCCCGGGACTTGCACCGAACGATCGGTTGGGGCATATTTCATCTCGACATCCGGAGCGGCCCGCGAGAGCGGGTCCGGCAACCTGGGCGGACATCCCAAGGTGCCGGTCCGGTGCGAGCCTGGCGAAAGGCCAGGCAGCATTGGAGATGTGGCCCCGAAGCAATGGGGCAACGAAGTGTCCGGCGCGGCGAGGAGCCGCGCTCTCCGGGTGTCTTTTCCGAAAGGAGAAGACACCATGGCCAGTAGCCAGGTTTCCTTCGAGAGCTTCAAGCGTCCCTCGGCGGCGGCCCGCCCGTCGCACGATCCCAATCCCAACCACCACCTCTGGCGCAACGGCCGGCTCTGGTGGGTGGCCTTCACGGTCCACCTGCCCGGCTGGCAGAAGGAGCGCGTCCGCCTCTCGCTCGGCACCGCCGACGTCGTCGAGGCCCGCCGGCTGCGCGACCAGTTGCTGAAGAGCTATCCCGAGACTCGGGCCTGCGAGCTGTCGCTGCGCCTCGCGCCGCCGCGCAAGCCCGAGCGTCGAATTCCCCGCTCCGAGCCCCAGCGCCGGTACGCGGCCTGAGCCCGGAGAGGAACCATGAGCACGATCGCCGCACCCGAGGCTCGCGTGCGCGCTGACGCCGCCGCCGCGCTGACCCACACCTTCACCTCGGAGTCCGTCACCGAGGGCCACCCCGACAAGGTCTGCGACCTGATCGCCGACACCGTGCTCGACGCCTACATCACGCTCGACCCTCGCAGCCGTGTCGCCTGCGAGGTGCTCGCGAAGTCGGGCACGGTCGTGCTCGCGGGCGAGATCAGCTCGACAGGCTCGCTCGACCACGTGGCGCTCGTGCGCGACGCGATCCGCTCGATCGGCTACGACGACCCTGCGCAGGCCTTCCACGCCGACGGCGTCAACGTGCTGCAGCACCTGACCGGGCAGTCCTGGGAGATCGGCAAGGGCGTCGATCCCCGCACCAGCAAGAGCGGCGAGCAGGGCGCCGGCGACCAGGGCATCATGTTCGGCTTCGCCACCGACGAGACCGAGGAGCTGCTGCCGCTGCCGATCCTGCTCGCACACCGCCTGGCCCAGGGCCTCTCGCAGGACCGCCGCTCTGGCGCGGCGCCCTTCCTGAGGCCCGACGGCAAGACGCAGGTGTCGGTGGTCTACGACGGCCACCGGCCCCTGCGCGTCTCCGACGTGCTCGTCTCGGCGCAGCACGCGAAGGACGCCGACGCCGAAGCGATCAGGGGCTACGTGCAGCGCAGCCTGGTGCCGCGCGTGCTCGGCCGATGGCACGACGGCCAGACCCGCGTGCTGGTGAACCCGACCGGCAGCTTCGTCGAGGGCGGCCCTTCGGCGGATTGCGGCCTCACCGGCCGCAAGATCATCGCGGACACGTACGGCGGCGCGGCGCGCCACGGCGGCGGTGCCTTCAGCGGCAAGGACCCGTCGAAGGTGGACCGCTCCGGCGCCTACTTCTGCCGCTACGTCGCGCGTCAGATCGTGGCGCGCGGCCTCGCGAAGCGGGCGGAGATCCAGGTCGCCTACGCGATCGGCGTGGCGCAGCCCGTCTCGATCAAGGTCGAGACCTTCGGCAGCGGGGACGAGCGCGCCGCGGCCGAGCTGGTGCGCGGTTTCGACTTCCGGCCGGCCGCCATCATCGAGAGGCTCGACCTGTTGCGCCCGATCTACCGCCAGACCACCAACTACGGCCACTTCGGGAAACCCGGCCTGCCCTGGGAGGCCTGAGCCGGGACCACCACCGGAAAGCCCCGCCGCTTGCGCGGCGGCGGAGAACGACCGACGATTAGCGCCATGCTCGACCCGAAGCGCATCGCGGCCGCCCTGCTCGCCCTGCTGATCTCCGCCGGCCTCGCCGGCTCCCTGCTCGTCCGCCATCATGGGCTCGCCGCGGCCGACGCGTTGTGCAGCGTCGGCGAGACGAGCGGCTGCGACGTCGTCAACCAGAGCCCTTGGTCGAAGCTCGCCGGCGTCTCGCTCGCGGCCGTCGGTCTCGCCTTCTCCGTCTCGCTGGCGATCCTGCTGGCGCTCTCGCTGATGGCGCCCGACGCCGCGGCGCCGCTCGGCAGGCTGGCGCTCGGCTTGCTGGCCGTGGCGCTCCTCGGCGACGTCTGGCTGGCCTTCGTGCAGTACTACTACATCGGCCAGTGGTGCACGCTGTGCCTCGGCACCTACGCGATGAACGCGCTCGCGTTCGCCGCGCTGTGGCCCGCGCGCCGCGCGGCTCTCGCCCCGCTCTCGGCGGGCGGGGGTCGCGTCGCCCTCGCGGGCTGGATGCTCGCCAGCCTGGTCGCCGCGGGCGGCGCCCTCGGCGTCGACGCGGCCTTCGCTTCCGCGACGTCTTCTCAGAGTCTGCTCGGGCAGGTGTCGGCGCAGGCCGCGCCGGCGGCGAGTGGCTCCGGCTCCCAGCCCGCGACGCCTCCGGTGGCCGCCGGCTCGGTCGCAGCGGCGACGGGCGACGCAGCGTCCCTGGCCGCCGCGCGAGCCGAGATCGACCGGCTGCACCAGATCCTCGACGACCCGCAGAAGCTCGAGGTCTACTTCCAGGAGAAGTCGATGCGGGAGTTCGAGAGCGCCAGGCCCGTGGCACTCGACGTTTCCTCCCCGCTCGTCAAGGGCCCGAAGGACGCGCCGATCCACGTCGTCGAGTTCTCGGACTTCCTGTGCCCCTTCTGTCGCAGCCTGGCCGGCGGCTTCAACGGCTTCCTGCCGCAGTCCGCCGGCCGCGTCGCGATCCATTTCAAGAACTTCCCGCTCGACACGAGCTGCAACGGCAGCATCAAGAGCACGGTGCACCCGGGCGCCTGCGAGCTGGCGAAGGGCGCCGTCTGCGCCGCGGCGCAAGGCCGCTTCTCGGAATACCACGACCGGGTGTTCCAGACGGAGTTCCGCCGGCAGCCGACGAGCGCGAACCTGCCGGAGCTGGCGCCCGCGCTCGGGCTCGACGCGAGCGCGTTCAGCGCCTGCCTGGCGAGCCCGGCGACGCTCGAGCGCGTCAAGGCCGACATCGCCGAGGCGGTGAAGGCCGGCGTCCAGGCGACGCCGACCGTCTTCATCAACGGGCGCCGCGCGCCGCGCATCAACGAGTTCGTCCAGATGGTGGACGCGGAACTGGGCCGCCTGGGCCTGCCGCCGCTCCCGAAACCCCCCGCCGAGCGGGCCCGCTGACGCCTTGACCCGGCGCGCGCAGACGCTGGCCGCCGCCGGCGTCCTGGCCACGGCCGCCGTCGTCCACACCTGGCCGCTCGCCACGGCGCCGGCGACGCTGTCGCGCTTCGACAACGCCGACGCCCAGCTGAACGCCTGGATCGTCGCCTGGATCGGCCATGCGCTGCGCGCGCAGCCGTTGCGACTGTTCGACGCCAACATCTTCTATCCCGAGCCGCGCAGCCTGGCCTTCTCGGAGCCGCTGCTGGTGCCCGGCGTCCTCGGCGCGCCGCTCGCCTGGCTCGGCGCCTCGCCGCTGCTCGAGCTGAACCTGCTGACGCTGCTGGGCTTCCTGGGGACCGGGCTCGCGGGTTTCCTCGCGCTGCGACGGCTCACCGGGGACGCCGCGGCGGGGCTCTTCTTCGGCGCGACGCTCGCCTTCAACGCGCAGACGCTGAGCCGGCTGCCGCACCTGCAGGCGCAATGGGCTTTCGGCTTCCCGCTCGCGCTGCTGGCGCAGGACGAGCTGCTGCGCGGCGAAGGCCGCCGCGCGGGGGCGCGGCTGGGGCTGTGGGTCGCGCTGCTGACGCTGACGTCGGGCTACTGGGGTGCGCTCGTGGCGGTGGCCCTCGCCTGCGCGGCGCTGGTGCGCCCGCGCGAGGTGGTGGCGCCGCAGGCGCTCACGCGCATCGCCGGCGCGGCCGCCTTCGCGATCGCCCTCACGCTGCCGTTGCTCATGCCCTACTGGCGCGCGCACCGCGAGCAGGGGCTCACGCGCACGCTGGGCGAGGCCGCCTCCTTCTCCAGCACCTGGCGCAACTTCTTCTCGACGCCGTCGCGTCTCTACTGGGAGGCGACCGGCGGAGGCCTCTACCAGGAGCAGGGCGGCAGCCACTTCCCGGGCGCGGTGGTGCTGGCGCTCGCGGGCGTCGCGCTGCTGCGCCCCGGCCTGCGCAGCCCGCTGGTGCGTTCCGGCCTCGCGATCGCGCTCGCGGGTGTAGCCCTCTCGCTCGGGCCGCAGGGCCTTCCCTATCGCCTGCTGCACGCCGCCTTCCCGCCGATGCAGGGCCTGCGCGATCCCTCGCGCTTCGGCTACCTCGTGGTGCTGGGCGCCGCGCTGCTGGCGGCCGCGGGTCTCGCCGCGCTGCGCAAGCGCTGGGCGAAGGCTCGCGGGGCCGCCTTCGCGGGCGTGCTCCTCGTGGCGAGCCAGGGCGAGGCGCTCGTCGCGCCGATGTCGCTGGCGCCGCACCAGGCGCCCAGCCCGCTGTATGCGCGCCTCGCGACCGAGGACGCCGCGGTGGTCGCCGAGCTGCCGTTCTTCCCCGCGAGCGAGGTCTACCGCCACGCGCCGTACGTGCTCGCCTCGACCGCGCACTGGCGGCGGCTCGTCAACGGTTACAGCGGCTTCACGCCGCCCGCCTTCGTCGCGCGCGCGGCCGCGCTGCGCGGCTTCCCGGACGAGGCCGCCTTCGCCGAGCTTCACCGGCTCGGCGTGACCCACCTCGTCGTCCATTTCCCGCGCTGGCGTGAGCCGCGCGTCACGCACGTGCGAGAGCAACTCGCCGCTCGCCACGACCTGACGCTGCTGCTGCAGGACGCGCAAGGCGTGTCGCTCTATCAGCTGCGGGCCGGGCCGTGACGGCCGGCGCCGGGACCGCTGGGCCCGGCCGCTGGCCGACGCGGCTGGCGCTCGGCCTGCTGCTGGCGGCGAGCCTCGGCCTCAACGCCTGGGGCCTGCGCTGGGGCCTGCCGAACGTCCACACCTGGGCGCCGGACGAGATCATCCCGGCGCAGGTGCTGGAGGGGCTCGAGCAGCGCTTCTCTGGCGGCTGGTGGAACCCCTACCCGCCGCTGCACTTCTACCTGATGTCGCTCGTCTACGCGCCGACGCTCGCCTCGCAAGCGGGACACGTCGAGGTGTCGGCCGCGTCGGCCGCCTACGAGCGACTCTTCGTCGCGGGCCGCGCCCTGTCTGCGCTGATGGGCGCGGGCATCGTGCTGCTGCTCTACCTGTGCGGCGCCGAGCTCGGCGACCCCCTGGCGGGCCTCGGCGCGGGCCTGGTCAGCGCGGTGGGCGTGACCTTCGTCTACTACTCGAAGCTCGCCAACTTCGACGTGCCCTACTGCTTCTGGTCGTGCCTGGCCCTGCTCTGGTTCCTGCGCCTGCTGCGTGCTCCGACCCTGGGCTCGGCGCTGGGCTACTCGGCCGCCTCGATGGCTGCGATCCTGACGAAGGACCAGGCCTACGCGCTCTTCGTGCTGCCGTGGCTGGCCGTCGTCGTGCGCCTGGGCCTCGCTCGTCGCCAGGAGGCCGCGGGCTCGCCCGCTGGCGTCGTGGCGGACCGCCGGCTGCTGCTACCGGTCGCGGCCTCGGCCGCGCTGTTCGCCCTGGTGCACAACCTGGCCTTCAACCTCGATGGCTTCGTCGCGCACGTCCGGAACATCACGGGGCCCCTCGGCGAGGGCCTCCAGATGGTCCCGCCCGGGCTCGCGGGCCAGGCCGGCCTCCTGCTGTTGAGCGGGCGGTTGCTGGCGTTCGCGCTGGGCGTCCCGGCCGCCCTGCTGGTCCTGCCGGGGCTGGGGCTCGCGCTCGCCAGCCCGCGCCAGCACTGGCGCTGGCTGGCGATCCTGCTGCTGCCGGTCTCGTATCACCTGTTCTTCACCTCCGTCGTGAGGTACGCCTACGACCGCTTCCTGCTGCCGGCGGCGCTGGTGCTGGCGCTCTTCGCCGGCCTCGCGCTCGCGCGCCCGTGGCGGGCGGCAGGTGCTTACCGCGCGCTCGCCGGCCTTGCCGCGGCGGCCGTCGCGGGCCTCGGCCTGCTGCGCGCCGTCTCGTTGTGCCTGCTGATCGACGCCGATCCACGCTACGCCGCCGAGGACTGGCTGCGCTCCAACCTCGCGCCCGACGCGCGTGTGGCGCTGCTGGGCCCGCTCGAGTACCTGCCGCGCCCGCAGGGCGCGCACTGGAAGCAGCGCGCCGAGCTCGTGCGCGCGATCGAGGGGATGGCTCCGGACTATGTCATCATCAACGCCGACTACGCGCGCCGCGTCGAGGACGCGCGGGCCCGGGAGCTGTACGAGGGGCTCGCCTCGGGGAAGCTCGGCTACGAGCCGGCGTTCTCGCGGCGCTCCGAGATCCCCTGGCCGTTCCGCCTCGACGAGTGGCTGCGCGAGCGCGCGGAGAGCATTCCCACGAACCTCGACAAGCTGAACCCGGAGATCCGAGTGTATCGGCGCGCAGCGGCGGGCGCGCGATGAGCGAACGCCTGCTGTCGGTGCTGATGCCCGTCTACAACGAGCGCGGCTACGTCGTCGAGGTGATCGAGCGCGTGCGCGCGGTACCGATCCCGAAGGAGATCGTCGTGGTCGACGACGGATCCTCGGACGGCACGCGCGACGTGCTGCGCGAGCGCGTCGAGGGCCGCTACCCCGACGTTCGCGTGGTCTATCACGAGCGCAACCGCGGCAAGGGGGCGGCGATCCGCACCGCGATCGCCGAGGCGCGCGGCGACGTCTGCGTGATCCAGGACGCCGACCTCGAGACCGATCCCGCCGACTACCACGTGCTGCTCGAGCCGATCGACAAGAACTGGGCCGACGTCGTCTTCGGCAGCCGCTTCATGGGCGGCCGCCCTCACCGCGTGAACAGCTACACGCGCTACCTGGCGAACGCGCTGCTGACGACGCTGACCAACCTGCTGACGAACCTGCACCTGACCGACATGGAGACCTGCTACAAGGTCGCCCGTGCCCCGATCCTGAAGTCGCTCGCGCTGAGGGCCGACCGCTTCGACATCGAGCCGGAGCTGACGATCAAGCTGGCCCGCACGGGCGCGCGCTTCTACGAGGTGCCGATCTCGTACATGCCGCGCGAGTACGACCAGGGCAAGAAGATCCGCTTCCGCGACGGCCTGCACGCGATCTGGGCGATCTTCCGTTACCGCTTCTTCGCCTGAGGCCCGCGCGTCCGTCTGCTTCATTGCGCCCGAGGCCACCCGGGAGTAGCTTGTTTGCGACGTCAGGCGCACCTTCCCCGGGGGCTCACGATGAAGCACTCTGATGGGACGAGAGGACTGGCCGGCATCGCCGCGCTCGCCGCGGCGATCGCACTCGCGGCGCTTCCCTGCATCGCGGCGGCGCAGGAGGCGGTCGGGCCGGATGCCGTGGCCTCGGCGATCGGGCAGATCGTCTACCAGCGCTACTGCGGGAGCTGCCACGGCGAGAAGGCGACCGGCGACGGGGCGATGGCCAAGGATCTCGCCGTCCCGCCGACCGACCTGACCCTGCTCGCGAAGAGGAGCGGCGGCAAGTTCCCGTTCCAGCGCGTGGTGCAGGTGATCGACGGGCGGCAGACGGCCCGCGGCCACGGCCTGCCCGACATGCCGGTCTGGGGCGAGGTCTTCCCGAAGACGAAGGGCACCGCCTCGCCGGACGTGCAGACCGCCGTCGCGCGGATCACGCACTATCTCTGGTCGATCCAGAAGCCATAGCCGCGTCTGCTCGGGCCGCTGTCCGTCGCTGCCGGCTGGGCGGCGCCGGGGTTCACGCCTCCTCGGGACGCTGCGCGGCGCATCGCTTTCAGAAGGAAGATCAGCGGCCGCGCCGCTCCGCTCGGTTCGGCGCGGACGCCGTGGCGCATCCGGTCCGTTGGGATGCGCGCCTCACACGCCCTCGTCAGCGTGACCCACGCCGCCGCCTTCGGCCGAAGCCTGCGGCCATCGGCGCCTCATCCATCGCCGCTGGCCGCAGGCCATGGGCATTCACTCCCGAAGCTAGCCCGCCGCGGACGTCTTGTCGCCTTGGCCCCCGCCGCCATTCCCTTGCCCTGCCCGGGGCCGCGTGGGTAGAGTCACGGCACCGTCCCCGAAAGGTCCGCAGCCGTAGAGAGGTGACCGATGCCTTCGCTTCGAAATCGCCTTCGGCCTGGCGCCCTGTGCCTGCTCGTGGGGGTGACGCTCGCGAGCGCAACCCTCGCGGTCATGGCGCAGCAGCCGGCCCCTCCGCCGAAGCCCCAGGAGGAGAAGCCCGACCCGAACGCGCCGGAGGCCAGGGCCGAAAGGGACCTCGACAAGCTGGGGGAGCAGGCGACCCAGGAGCAGGCAGCCTGGGCTCTGGACGACGCGCTCCAGAACATCCGGGACCACGAGGGGCCCATCCCACCCGACGATCCGGTGGTCGACGACTTGCGCGACGCCGTCCGCTACTACCTCCGCGCGCACAGGCTCCCCACGGACCTCGGCGAGTTGATGGACCTGGTCCAGGTGCTCTGGGGGGCCGCCGAATCCGAGGTCGGCAAGGGCGGACGAGCGGCGTTCGAGAGAGTCGAGAAGCTGCAGGAGGAGGGTCGGTTCGGCTCCACGCCCTGGAACCTCGCGATCGCGCTCGGGCACCTGCGCTACTTCAAGGCCAAGGCCGCTGCCGCGCGGAGCTCTGCCCCGGCTCAGACGGGGGGCGCGCCCGGCCCGGCGCAGCCGCCCAGCGGTCCCGTGAAGGCCCAGCCGAAACCCGGCGTCGGGACGATCACCGGAAGCGTGCACGTCCGTGAACGGGCCAACGGCGACGAGTCGCTGCTCGTGACGGTGACGGCGAGAGAGTCGCAGGCTAGTCATGTGAGCTTCCGGCTTCCGTCGCGCTTCGAACTCTCTCTGACGTACGCCCCGCCCGATTGGAAGCTCGTACAGAAGGACAAGGCGCTGATCGTCTCGGGCCCGGCACTCCCGCTCGTGAATCTGCGGTTCGATACCGCGCGGGGCTCCGGCATGATCCCGCGGTTGACGCGGCAGGGTGGCGAGACGCTCGCGCTCGAGGTCGGCCCACAGGCGGGCGCGGGGCCCACCTATAAGCTCGGACTCAAGGTCTCCCTGCTTCCCAAGGTCGAGCTGCTCACCTCCCTCGAGGACGCCATCACGCTGCCGCCCCAGGTCACGCCCGGCGAGATGGTCTTCGCCACACCGGCTCCGAACCTCAGAGCGGGCTCGTGGCGTCTCCTCGGCCCGGACACCGCCTTCGTCTTCAGCAAGCTCGATGGCCCGGCCGTGCCTGCGTCCGGGGAGGTGGAGGCGGAAGTGGCAAGGTCGCTGTCACTCGCCGTCCGGTACGTTCACCGGAGCGCCGCGGCCGAACCGGCCCGGCTGTCGTATCGCGACGAATGGAACGAAGAACTGGTCAACGGCGTGGCCGGGTGGGACGAGGCGCCTGCCCAGAAGTGCAAGCCCACGCTCACCGGCGGCGCTCCCCAGGCCTTTGCCGGCCAGGATGCCTGCGTGACCGGTTGCTTCGCCCATCCGGACCGGATGGCGGGCTTTCTGCTTCTGGACGGCGAGGTTCCGCTGAAGCTGCAGGCGGCGTCGCCGACGACGATCCGGCTCCGCATCCCGGATGGCGTGAAGCCCGGAGCCCACTTCATTCGGTGGCATCCTGCGCTGGGCATTGGCGGAGAGCCGGTGCCGCTCCGCGTGCTGCAGCTCCAGGGGAGCATCGATCAGAACGAGCTGTGGAAGGGGCAGTCGACGACGATGCGGCTCGGCATCCTCGGCAGCGACCGGCCGGTGCAGCTGAACGTCGTCAACCACACGCCGGGGGTGATCGACGTCCAGGGCGGCGCCCGGCAGGTGGTCACCACCTCGGGCGGCGCGGACAACGCCGCCACGCGCCAGGTTCGCGGCATCATGCGCGGCAACTTCAACATCAGCTACAGCCTGGATCAGCCTGCGTGCGGAGGGCCACCCGGCTCGCGCTGAACCCGCGCTTCCCGCGCCTCGCGCCACGACCGACCGGCCAGCGCCGGCGGCCCGACACCCCGAGGTGCCCGGAGGCAGACCGTCAGGGAACGACGCAGCCGGAGCTCGCGCAGTCGTGCCGAGAGGCGTCCTCCGCGCCCCGCGCGATCAGGCCGCGCAACCGGTCGACGCCCACGTTGAGCAGGCCGAGCGGCCCGCCCAGGTCGTCGCGCGGGTGGTAGCGGTGGACCGTCAGGGGGCGCCAGGCCGCGGTCGAGCCCGGGCGCTCCTCGAACGAGACGCCGGCAGCCTCGAGGCCCTTTCGCACGGCGGCGCTCGCCAGCGCCCGGCGCAGCCGCCCGTCGTACGACAGGATCTTGTTGCGGTGGCGAACCTCGCGGATGTCCACGTCCAGCCGCGCGGCCCAGGTGATGATGCTCAGCCGGTACATCGTGTCCAGGATGCTGTCGAAGGGACCGATCGGGATGTCCCGGACGTCGGGGTCGAGGTAGACGACGTGGAGCACGTCGGCGCCCGCGGCGATGGCCGGCTTGAGCGGCGTGTTCATCAGCACGCCGCCGTCGACGTAGCGCTCGGCGCCCGCCTCGACCGCGGGAAAGAACCCAGGGATCGCCGTCGAGGCCATGATGGCCAGCGGGCCGAAGCTGTCGGTCATGTCCGCGTTCCCGAAGACGCGCAGCTGTCCGTTGCCCCAGTTCGTCGCCGAGATCCGGAGCGCCTTCGGCGAGCGGCGAATCGCCTCGAAGCGGATCGTCTCGTCGAGGAGCCGGCGGAACGGCGCTCGCGACACGAAGGCGCTGATGTTGGCGGTCTCCAGCAGCCGCTCGCCGAGCGACTTGGAGGCCGTCACGAAGTGCACGGCCCGATCCGCGAGCAGCCGGCCGACGTAGAAGCCGTCGGCGGCCAGGTCCCGCAGCCTCTCGAGCGGCCGGTGGCCGCGCACGACCGCGTCGACGAGCTCGGTCGGGTCGAGTCGGAAGCGGTAGCCGTCGGACTGGTCGAGGAGCGAGACCCGGCCCAGCCTGTCGAGCCAGAGCTGCTCGAGCTGCTTCGCCGCCTGCGCGGGCTGGCCGTCGGCGTGGCCGACGAGGAAGGCCGCGTTCAGCGACCCGATCGAGGTGCCGGTCCACACCTCCGGAACGAGCGGCCGGCCGCCGCAGGCCGTGGCGCGTCCGGTCACGAGCGCGTCGACGATGCCCACCTCGTAGGCTCCGTCGGCGCCACCGCCGGACAGGACGACGGCGTGTCGCTGCCTCATGCTTCCCCCCGCCTGGCGGCTCTGTGTAATGGCACAGGGTAGCAGATGACCACTGTCCGGTTGATCGGGGCGCGCGACGGATCCTGCCGCCGCGGGCGTCCCGGCGTCGGATCGAATATCCTTCGGTCTTCGCCGGACCGACCCCGGAAAGGACCGCCGATGAAGCTCCGCCTCACCGCCACCGCCGCCCTGGCCACGCTCGCCCTGCCGGCGCTGCTCCTCGCGCAGGACAAGGCTGACCCGAAGGCCGAGAAACCCAAGTGGGACGTCAACGCGCCGCCCTACCCCACCTCGGACGTCGCGATCGACACGGACGAGGGAACCTGGCTGAACCTCGACGTCAGCCCCGACGGCAAGCAGGTCGCCTTCGACCTGCTGGGCGACATCTACGTGGTTCCGATCACGGGTGGCGAGGCGAAGGCGCTCACCGGCGGCATCGCCTGGGACATGCAGCCGCGCTACAGCCCCGACGGCAAGCGGATCGCGTTCACCAGCGATCGCGCGGGCGGCGACAACCTGTGGCTGATGGACCGCGACGGCGGCAACCCGGCGCAGGTCACGAAAGAGAGCTTCCGGCTGCTCAACAGCCCGGCCTGGACGCCCGACGGCGAGTACCTGGTCGCGCGCAAGCACTTCACCGGCTTCCGCTCGCTGGGCGCGGGCGAGATCTGGCTGTACCACCGCTCCGGCGGCGAGGGCCTGCAGCTCACGAAGAAGGCGAACGACCAGAAGGACGTCGGGGAGCCGGCGCTCTCCCCTGACGGCCGCTACGTCTACTACTCGCTCGACGCGACGCCCGGAGCCGTCTTCGAGTACAACAAGAACCCCTACGAGGGCATCTACGCGATCAACCGGCTCGATCGCGAGACGGGCCGCATCGAGACCCTCGTCGAGGGCCCCGGCGGGGCGATCCGGCCGACGCCGTCGCGAGACGGCAAGTCGCTCGCCTTCGTGCGCCGGGTGCGCGAGAGGACGGTGCTCTTCGTGCGCGACCTCGAGTCGGGGCGCGAGCGCGCCGTCTACGACGGCCTCGACCGCGACATGCAGGAGACCTGGGCGATCCACGGCGTCTATCCGACGTTCGCCTGGACCCCGGACGACCAGGAGATCGTGGTCTGGGCGGGCGGCAAGCTCCGTCGCGTCGGCGTCGCGACCAGGCAGGTCGCGGACGTGCCGTTCCGCGTCAAGACCACGCTGAAGGCGGCGGCCGCGCTGCGCTTCCCGACCGAGGTGGCGCCCGCGAGGTTCCCGGTGCGCATGCTGCGCTTCGTGCAGGTCTCGCCGAAGGGCGATCAGGTCGTCTACCAGGCGCTCGGCCATCTGTACGTGCGCGATCTGCCGAACGGCACGCCGCGCCGGCTGACCGCGCAGAAGGACCACTTCGAGCTGTACCCGTCGTGGTCGCGCGACGGCCACAGCATCGTCTACGCGACCTGGAACGACGACAGCCTGGGCAGCGTGCGCGTGGTCGCGGCGCGCGGCGGCGAGGGGCGCGCCCTCACTACCCGGCCCGGCCACTACGTCGAGCCCGCCTTCTCCCCGGACGGCCAGGCCGTCGTCTACCGCAAGGTCGCGGGCGGCTACACGCGCTCGCCGCTGTGGTCGTCCGACACCGGCCTCTACGCGGTCGCGCTCGCGGGCGGCACGCCGCGCCTGGTCACGCGCCGAGGCCGCGCGCCGCACTTCGGCGCCGCCAGCGACCGCGTCTACTTCAGCGACACCGAGGAGGGCGACAAGCGGGCGCTGAAGAGCATCGAGCTCGACGGCAGCGACGAGCGCGCCCACCTCGGCAGCGAAGCGGCGGTCGAGCTGAAGGTCTCCCCCGACGAGAAGTGGGTGGCGTTCGCCGAGCGCTATCACCTCTACGTCGCCCCCTTCGTGTCCACCGGCAAGAAGGAGGAGATCGGGCCGAAGACCAAGAGCCTGCCGGTGTCGCTGGTGGCCAGGGACTCCGGCGACTCGCTGCACTGGGCGGGCGACTCGCGCAGCCTGCACTGGGCGCTCGGCCGCGAGCTCTACACGCGGGCGCTGACCGACTCGTTCGCCTTCCTCGCCGGCGCTCCCGAGAAGCTGCCGGAGCCGACCGCCAAGGGCGTCGAGATCGGCTTCGAGGCCGCCGCGGACGCGCCCGGCGCGCGCTATGCCGTCAGCGGCGCCCGCATCGTCACCATGAAGGGCGACGAGGTGATCGAGAACGGCGTGATCCTGGTCGAGGGCAACCGCATCCGCGCGGTCGGCCGCGCCGGCGAGGTGGCGCTGCCCCCGGGCACGCGCGTGATCGACGCCGCCGGCAAGACGATCATCCCCGGCATCGTGGACGCGCACTGGCACGGCTCGTTCGGCCAGGACGAGATCGTGCCGCAGCGCAACTGGGTCATGTACGCCAGCCTGGGCTTCGGCGTCACCACCGTGCACGATCCCTCCAACGACACCAGCACCGTTTTCGCCGCCAGCGAGATGGCGCGCGCGGGCCTGATCACGGCGCCACGCATCTACTCGACCGGCACCATCCTGTACGGAGCCGGCGGCTCGTATCGGGTCGAGGTTGACTCGCTCGACGACGCGCTCTTCCACCTGCGCCGGATGAAGGCGGCGGGAGCCTTCAGCGTCAAGAGCTACAACCAGCCGCGGCGCGACCAGCGCCAGCAGCTCATCGAGGCGGCACGCCAGCTCGAGATGCTGGTGGTGCCCGAGGGCGGCTCGCTCTACGAACACGACATGACGATGGTGGTCGACGGCCACACCGGCGTCGAGCACTCGATCCCGGTCGCCCGGCTCTACAGGGACGTGGTGCAGCTGTGGTCGCAGACGAAGGTCGGCTACACGCCGACGCTGGTGGTCGCCTACGGCGGCCTCTCCGGCGAGAACTACTGGTACGAGCGCAGCGAGGTCTGGAGGAACCAGCGCCTGCTGTCGTTCGTGCCGCGCGAGTACGTCGAGGCGCGCGCGATGCGGCGCCCGATGGCGGCCGGCGACGGCGACTTCAACCACGTGGCGATCGCGCGCGGCGCGAAGGCGCTGACGGACGCCGGCGTGAAGGTGAACCTCGGGGCGCACGGCCAGCGCGAGGGGCTGGCGGCGCACTGGGAGCTCTGGATGCTGGTGCAGGGCGGCATGACCCCGCACGAGGCGCTGCGCGCCGCGACGCTGAACGGCGCCCACTACCTCGGCCTCGACGCGGACATCGGCTCGCTCGAGGCGGGCAAGCTCGCCGACTTCGCCGTGATCGACGGCAACCCGCTGCAGGACATCCGCCAGAGCGAGAAGGTGCGCTACACGGTCTTGAACGGCCGCCTGTACGACGCGGCGACCCTCGACGAGATCGCCCCGCGCGAGCAGAAGCGCGGGCCGCTCTGGTTCGAGAAGGAGTGAGGTGGAGCTCGGCCTCGCGGGCAAGGTCGTCGTCGTCACCGGCGCCTCGGGCGGCATCGGCGGCGCGGTCGCGCGCCAGCTCGCGGCCGAGGGCGCGCGGCTGGTGTTGCACGCCCGCTCGCAACCGCAGCGGGCGCGCGCGCTGGCCGCGGAGCTGCGCCGGACCGAGTGCCTGGTCGTGGCCGGCGACCTCGCGCGCGAGGCGGCGGCCGAGCGCCTGATCGCGAAGGCGGTCGCGCGCTTCGGCCGCGTCGACACGCTGGTCGCCAACGCGGGCTCCTGGACCGACGCGGACGTCCCGCTCCACCGGATGACGCTCCGGCAGTGGCGCGCCACGCAGGACGCCGTGCTGACCTCGGCCTTCCTCTCGCTGCGGGCGTTCCTGCGGCAGGTCGCGCGGCAGCGGCAGGGCAACGCCGTGCTGGTCGCCTCGACCGCGGCGATCTTCGGCGAGGCGGGCCACGCCGACTACTCCGCCGCGAAGGCCGCGATGGCCTTCGGCCTGACGCGCTCCCTGAAGAACGAGATCGCCCGCATCGCGCCGCACACGCGCGCCTACTGCGGGGGCCGCGTCAACTGCGTGTGCCCGGGCTGGGTGGTGGTGCCGCGGACGGCCGGCAAGCTCGGAGCGGCCCGCACCGTGCGGCGCGTGACCGCCACCATGGCCCTGCCCCAGCTCGCGCGGCCCGAGGACGTCGCGCACGCGGTCGCCTTCTTCGCCTCCGACCGCGCGGCGCGCCACCTCAGCGGGCAGATCCTGACCGTCGCGGGCGGGATGGAGGGCCGGCTGCTCTGGGCGCCCGCGGAGCTGGATCCGAGCCTGGCTTGAGCCCGCCCGGAGCGCTCCGGCGCCTGCTGTCGAACCTCGGCCTGGCGCTCGCCTCCCTCGCCTTCTGCTTCCTAGCTGGGGAGATCGCGCTGCGCGCGATCGGGTACGCGCCCCTGCGCCAGCGCCCGATCTACCGCGTCTCGGACAAGGGCGACCTCGAGATCCGCGAGAACGCGACGATCCTCGACTGCTACTCGAGCAACCCGCGCGGCTACTTCCAGCTCGACCTGCGCCAGCCGGCGACGCGGGAGGCCTGGGCGCGGCGCGGCCTGCGCGACCTCGAGAAGGTGGCGCAGAGCTATCCCTTCTGCGTGGAGTTCGCCTACAACGGGCTCGGCTTCCGCGAGAAGCAGGTGGGCCCCAAGCCGGCCGGCGCGCGCCGGGTCGCGTTCGTCGGCGACTCCTTCACCGAGGCGATGGGGATCCGGGAGTCCGACGGATACGTGCGTGTCGTCGAGCGCCTGCTGAACCGTCCCGGCGGATCGGCCTGGGAGACCCGCAACTTCGGCCGTCGCGGCTACGACTTCCCCGCGCTGCTCGAGTCCTTCGAGCTGGCGCTGGCGGCCGAGCCCGACGTGGTCGTCTACGCGATGGTGCTGAACGACGGCGATCGTTCGCAGGCGCTCGATCGCCGCTGGCCGAGACTGGACGACTGGGTCATGGTGCGCCGGCCGATCGCCGCACCGGGGCCCCTGGATTCGCGTCTGCTGACCCTGGTCGGCGAGCGCTACGAGGCCTTCCGCATCTCGCGCGACACGGTCTCGTGGTACCGCGCGCTCTACTCGGAGGAGCAGAACCGGGACGGCTGGGAGCGCACGCGCGCCCATCTGCGCCGGATGCGCGGCGAGTGCCGCGGGCACGGCGTGCGCTTCATGGTCGCGTTGTGGCCCCTGATCGTCGGGCTCGACGGGCGCTATCCGCTGGAGGACGTGCACGCCAGGCTCGGCGGCGAGCTCGAGCGGCTGCGCATTCCGCACGTCGACCTGCTGCCGGCGCTGCGCGGGCGCTCCAGCGAGGCGCTCGCCGTCCACCCCGCGGACCTGCACCCGAACGAGCTCGGCCACACGCTGGCCGCCGCCGCGATCGCGCCGGCGATCGAGAAGCTGATGCAGACGCCGGTCCGGCCTTGAGCCCGGCCACGGGTCGGCGGAGGCGCGCGCCTCAGCGTGCGGGCGCGGTCCCTTCCGGCGCCGGCCCGAGCGCATACACGACGTCGTCCCCGAAGCGCGCGCGCTCCGCGAGCTGGCCGTCTGCGAGGAACGCGGGCAGCTCGCGCTCGATGCGCGCCGTCTTGTTGGGCCCGAAGCCGCGGCGGTGCAGCACCACGTAGCGCACGTCCAGGGCGCGCATGTGGTCGAGGAACTCGCGGGTCGGGAAGCGCTGCGCCAGCTCGCGCGCCTTGCGGTAGGCCTCGGGCTCGACGCCCGCGTAGCCGTTGACGAGTCGCTTCCAGTGCAACGTCGAGCGGATCATGTAGATCGTCTCGTCGAAGGCCGGCTGCCGGAAGTAACCGTCGTTCGGCACGATCGGCAGCTCGACGATCGCGATCTCGCCCGGCTGGCGCGCCAGCCAGCCGTACACCTCCGGCGCCGGCTTGCGCGTGTCCACCACCTGCGCCCAGGAAGCGAGGGGGATCGGCGCGATCACGGTCTCGGCCAGGGCCGCCAGCACAAGCGCCGCCGCCAGTTGCGGCCGGCGGCGCAGCGCGTCGAGCGAGCGGCCGGCCAGCACCGCCAGCACCAGCGCGATGAACATGCCCGCCCGGCTGGTGACGCGGATGTTCTGGAAGATCGGCACCGACTCGCGCAACAGCTTGTAGGGCCCCGGAAACAGCGGCTGGCCCATCCACTTGATCTCGGGACCCAGCGCCACCACGAGGGCGCCCAGCGCCACCACCAGCAGCGCGACCACGTCGCGCGACGGCCAGCGCCTTTCGCGCCAGAGGCGCAGGCCTCCCCAGAGCCCGAGCCCCGGCACCACCAGCCCCGGGAACATGTAGCCGCCGCTGTGGCCGCGCAGGCTCTCGGTGATCGTGCCGTAGAGCCGGTTCCAGGGGCTCGTGGTCAGGAAGCTCTCGAGCCCGGCCGAGTAGAACACCGTCTCCTGAAACCCGCGCACGAAGCCGTGGGGATCGAAGGCCTCGCGGTGCAGGACGTACAGCGGATACAGGCCGAGGGCGCCGAGCGCCGCCGCGGGCAGGCCCTTCGGGATGCGGTCGAGGCGGCCCCAGAACAGAACCGCGGCCGCCGGCGGAAGCAGCACGAGCCCCAGCATCCCGTGGTAGCCGCAGGCCCAGCCCGCGAGCACGAAGAAGAGGCCAGCCAGCAGGCCGTGCCCTACGCGTCCGCTGCGCGCGAAGCGGTGCAGGTAGAGGAAGACGAGGGGCAGCCACTGCGTCCCGAGCGTCGAGAGGTGCGCCACCTGGTCGGAGCGCAGCGGCGAGAACGCGAAGAACGCCCCCGCGGCGAGCGAGGCCCCCTCGCCGGTGCCGAGCTCGCGGCACAGCAGGTAGACGCCGAACGCCGACAGCACGTAGGTCAGCAGGCGCACCAGGTTCAGCATCAGCACGGCGTCGTCGGTGAACGGCAGCAGCGGCAGCGCCAGAATCGAGGTGCCGACGATCGGCTCGTCCATGCCGAGCGCCCATTTCGCCGGGTGGTAGATGTTGGCGTGCGGCAGCGACGCCACGTCCCCCGTCAGCGCGTGGAGCGTCCAGCCGAGGATCCAGGCGAAGAAGGCCGAGTCGCCGGGGTCCATCACGTGCAGCCGCGCTGCGAGGGGCCAGGTCGAGGCCACCGTCAGCGCCGCGTACGAGGCGAGCGCCCGGGCCCGATTCATCGAGAAGCGCACGCTCGCGCCGGCGCGGCGCGATGGCAGAATCGCCGCCAACGGAGGACACCAGCATGACCCGTACGAACCTCGCGACCGGCACGCCCTGGGAGCCGGTGGTCGGCTACTCGCGCGCCGTCCGCCTGGGCCGCCTGGTGCACGTCTCGGGCACCACCGCCACGGATGCCACCGGCGCCCTCGTCGGCCGCGGCGACGCCGCGGCCCAGGCGCGGCAGACCCTGGCGAACGTGCGACAGGCGCTCGAGCGCGCCGGCGCTCGCGTCGAGGACGTGGTGCGCACGCGCATGTACGTGACGAACATCGAACGCGATTGGGAAGCGGTCGGCCGCGCCCACGGCGAGGTCTTCGGCGCGGTCCGGCCCGCAACCAGCATGGTGGAGGTGAGCCGGCTGATCGACCCGGCGATGCTGGTCGAGATCGAGGCGGAGGCCTGGATCTCCGAGCCCTGAGATCACCTCTGGAGGCCTAGGCGAGCAGCGGCGCGAGGGCGGCGAGGTCCACGTTGCCGCCGCTCAGGATGATGCCGACGCGCAAGCCGGCGACCGGGACGCGCCGCTCGAGCACCGCGGTGGCCGCGAGCGCGCCCGTCGGCTCGACCACGGCTTTGAGCCGCTCCCACAGCCAGCGCATGCCGCGCAACAGCTCGTGGTCGGGCACCGTCAGCATGTCGCTCACCTGCTCGAGCACGATCGGGAAGGTGAGCGAGCCGAGCGACGGCGTGCGCGCCCCGTCGGCGATGGTGTCCGGGTCCTTCACGGTCTGCAGGGTGCGCGTGCGGAAGGAGCGCGTGGCGTCGTCCCCCGCCTCGGGCTCGACCCCGATCACGCGGCAGCCCGGCGAGGCGCCGCGGGCCGCGAGCGCAGTCCCCGAGATGAGCCCGCCGCCGCCCACGGGAGCCAGCAGCAGGTCGAGCGGCCCTACGTCCTGGAACAGCTCGAGCGCCGCCGTGCCCTGGCCCGCGATCACGTGCGGGTGGTCGTAGGGCGGGATCACCACCAGCCCCCGCGCCTCGGCGATGCGCCGGCCGATCTCCTCGCGCACCTCGCGCTTCCTGTCGTAGGTCACGACCTCGGCGCCATAACCGCGCGTCGCGGTGAGCTTCACCGAAGGCGCGTCCGCCGGCATCACGATCGTGGCCGGGATGCCCAGCAGGCGGCCCGCCAGCGCCACCGCCTGGGCGTGGTTGCCCGAGGAGTAGCTCAATACGCCGCGGGCCCGCTCTGCGGGCGTCAGCCGGCAGAGCGCGTTCATCGCGCCGCGGAACTTGAAGGCGCCGGCGCGCTGGAACGACTCGCACTTGAAGTAGACGCTGGCGCCCAGCTCGGCGTCGAGCGTCCGCGAGGTCAGCACCGGCGTGCGGTGAGCGACGCCGCGCAGGCGGGCCGCGGCGTCCTCGACGTCCTCGAAGCCGAGGGTCACATCATGCGCTCGAGGGCGCCGATCCGCTGCTCGAGCGGCGGGTGGCTGGCGAACAGGCTCAGCCAGCCGCGGCCGCCGCCGGCGATCTTGAAGTTGGCGAGCGCGGCGTTGCGGTTGTCCACCAGCTGCGAGGTCGACTGCAGCCGCTTCAGCGCGGCGATCATGTTCTCGCGGCCGCTCAGTTGCGCGCTCCCCGCGTCGGCGCGGAACTCGCGGTAGCGGGAGAACCAGGCCGTGATCATCGAGCCCAGGATGCCGAGCAGGATCTCGAGCACGATGCGCACGAAGAACTGGATCATGTAGGAGGGCGAGGAGTCGCGGTCGTCGCGGCGCAGCGCCTGCACGATCAGGAAGGCCGCGATGCGCGCGATGAACATCACGAAGGCGTTGATCACGCCCTGCAGCAGCGTCATCGTCACCATGTCGCCGTTGGCGACGTGGCAGATCTCGTGGCCCAGCACGCCCTCGACCTCGCGCCGGTTCATGCCACGCAGCAGTCCCGTGGAGACGGCCACCAGGCTGCGCTTGCGGGTGGGGCCGGTGGCGAAGGCGTTCACCTCGGGCGACTCGTAGACGCCGACCTCGGGCATCGGCAGGCCGGCCTGCTGTGAGAGCTGGGCGACCTTGTTGTAGAGCCAGTCGAGCTCCTCGTGGCCGGTGCGGCCGTCGATCAGCTTCACGCTCATCGACCACTTGGCCACGATGCGCGAGATCGCCAGCGAGATGAAGGCGCCCCCCATGCCCCAGACCAGGCAGAACACCGCGAGCGGCGCCAGCTCGGCCGGGGACAGCCCGCGGACGTAGCCGGTCGCGCCGAGCAGGCTGAGCACGATCGACAGCGTGACGACGATCGCGATGTTGGTCGCGAGGAACAGGAAGATTCGCTTGCCCATGACTTGACTCCTCCGGCCGGAAGCGATGCGCCGAACCGATCCCGTCGATTGTACTTGGCCGGCGGCCGAAGGTCTTGGGTCCACGCTCCCTCGGGTCCGCGAGGAGGCGGGGTCGCTATTCGTAGTGCAGGGCGTGCACGGGGTCGACGGCCGTGGCGCGGCGGGCCGGGACCAGGCCGGCCAGCAGTGCGACCTCGCTCATCACCATGCCGACGACGTCGCGCCGCTCTGCGCCGAGCGCCATCCGGATGCCGATCTCGCGCGTGCGGCGCGTCACGCTGTAGCTCATCACGCCGTAGAGCCCGAGCGCGGCCAGCACTGTCGCGAGCAGGCCGAACGCCGCCGACAGCGCGGCGATCATGCGCTCCACGAAGAGCGACTCGCTGAGCTGCGCCTCCATCGTCTTCATGTCGTAGACGGGGAGGCTGGGGTCGGCCCGCCGCACGGCGTCTCGGATCGCCTGCGTGATCGCGGCCTCCGCGCGGGTCGAGCGCACGTAGACCACCATCGAGTCGAGCTCGCCCGCCTGGGAATAGGGCACGTAGACGAAGCGCGGCGTCTGCTCGCGCAGGCTGATCGGCTTGCCGTCTTTCACCAGGCCCACGATCTCGATGTCCGTCGCCTGGTCGCGGCCGAAGCCGAAACGGCGGCCGATCGGGCTTTGGCCGGCGTAGTAGTAGCGCGCAAAGGCCTCGTTGACGATCGCTACGCGCGGCGCCTTCAGCGCATCCTGCTCGCTGAACTCGCGCGCCGCCAGCAATCGCACGCCGAGCGCCGCGAAGTAGTCGGGGCCCACGGCGTTGAAGGCCGGGTTCATGTCCTCGTCTTCCTTCGGCTTGTAGCCGTCGACGCGGACCGTCGAGCGCCAGTCGTTGCCCGTCATCATGCCGATCACCGACATCGACGCCTGCCGCACGTCGGGCAGCGCCGCCAGCGACTCGCGCAGGCGCCCGTAGAACTGCAGCGTGCGCTCGGGGTCGTAGCCGGAGAGCGCGGGATCCACCGAGAACGTGGTCAGCCCCTCGCTCGAGAACCCGGGATCCAGCGCGCGCAGGTTCACCAGGCTGCGCGTGAAGAGGCCGGCGCCGACCAGCAACAGCAGCGAGAGCGCCACCTGCGCGATCACCAGGCCCTTGCGCAAGCGCAGGTGCGCCCCGCCGCCCACGGCCGCGGCCTGCTCCTTCAGCACGTGGACGAGGTCCGGCCGCGTCGCGCGCAGCGCTGGCGCCAGCCCGAACAGGACTCCCGTCAGGAGCGACAGGGCGAAGGCGAAGCCGGCGACGCGCAGGTCGGGGCTCGCGCTCAGCACCTCGCGCGCGTCCTGGAAGGGCAGCGCGCGGATCAGCGCCTCACCGGTCCACTGCGAGAGCAGCAGACCGGCGCCGCCTCCCGCGAGCGCCAGCAGCAGGCTCTCGACCAGCAGCTGGCGCACGATACGGGCGCGGCCGGCGCCGAGCGCCAGCCGGATCGTCAGCTCCCGCTGACGCGACGCGCCGCGCGCGAGCAGCAGGTTCGCCACGTTGGCACAGGCGATCAGCAACACCAGCCCCACCATCCCCAACAGCACCGCCAGCGGCGTCTGGAAGCGATCGCGGAGCTGGGACTGGCCGCGCAGGCCGGGCAGGAACTGGAGCTTCCTGGCCGCGAAGCGGCTGCGGAAGCGGTCCCCGGCGTCGGGGGCGACGTCCGTGCCAGAGGAACGTCGGAGCCAGAAGCGCTTGAACGCGCGGTACTTGGCCCGTGAAAGGTCGAGCCCGGCAGTGCGACCTAGCGCACGTCCTCGATCCAGAAGGGCTCGGGCTCGATCAGCTCCTCGGGCGCTCCCTTGATCGCCACGCGGAAGCGGACGCCCGGCGCGAGCGCCGAGAGCGGCAGCACGGCGCGGACGCCCACGAGCTTGATCCCCCTGCGCCGCCGCGTCTGGGCGAGATCGGTGAAGCGCTCCTCGATCCGAGCCTCGAGCGACGTGCCATCGGGCAGCTCCGCGACCACCTTCTCGATCTTCACGTCGGCGTCGCCCCGGGTCTCGGGGCCGGCGATCACGCGCAGCACCGGCGCCAGAACCGTGGGGGTTCCGAGCCGCGGGCCGACCGGCTGGTCGCGCTGGCGGGCCTCGGCGACCGCGCGCGCCAGCCGGACATAGGGCGTCTCGAGCCGGATCCAGGCGCGCCGCGAGCGGAGCTGGTAGAGGGGCGGCGCGGCCTCGCCGATCGACTCGATCACGGCTTGGAGCGACGCCGGCTTCAAGACCAGCGAGTGCTCGGCGGCGGAAGCCTGGAGCGGGCCGAGGGCGGCAAAAAGGAAGAGGACGATCGAACGCATGAGCACCTCCCGTCTCTCGCAGTCTCGGCACGAGGCCGGCCGGCGGCGGTGAGCAGGCTCACGGCGACGTGCGGGCGTGGCGCCGCTCACGCCCGCGGCGCAGACCCTCGGCGCCCTTTCCAGCGGGCGGGTTGCGTTGGAGACATCTGCTATATCCTCCTTCCGGACCCGGCGAGCTTCGCCCTGGTGCTCGCTTGGCTCTTGCTTCCCGCGGGGCAGGGTGCCGGCGGAGGATTGAATCGTGCCGGGAACGATCTCGGAACCGACGGCCGCGAGCCGGCTCTCCGCGGCGGCGACCCGCACGGCGCCGCTGCGGGCCAGCCGCCGCCTGGGCCCGCTCGCGGTTCCAGGGCAGGCGCTCGCCAGCCCCGAGACGCGCCTCCGCTACCGCGTCCTGCGCCTGATCGGCGAGGGCGGCTTCGGGCAGGTCTATCTCGCCAGGCGGCTCGGGCGCTCGGCGCTCGTCCCCGCGCGCCTCTGCGTGAAGCTGAGCCCGCGCATCGACGGCTGGCTGCGCGAGGCCTATTTCGGCCAGCTGCTCGAGCGTCACCCGAGAGCGATCCGCGTCTACGACGCGTTCCCGCTCGTGGGTGACGGCGGTCGGGTGCTCTACTGCCTCGCGCTCGAGCACGCGCGCCACGGAGACCTGCGTGCCTATCTCCACGGCAGCGTGCGAGGCTGGCCCGAGGCGAAGGCCCGGCGCGAGATCGCAGGCGTGCTGGAGGTGCTCGGCAAGCTGCACCGGGGTCAGCTCCTTCATCGCGACCTGACGCCGCTCAACGTGTTCGTGTGCGAGGGCCCCACGCTCAAGCTCGGCGACTTCGGCCTGGTCCGGCACCAGAGCGACCGCCGCGGAGCGAGCGCCGGCACGCTCAATCCGATCAACGCGCCGAGCGACGTGCTCGCGGGCGCGGTGCCGAAGTGGCAGGCGCGCGACGACGTCTACCAGGTCGGACAGCTGCTGGGCATGTTGGTGAAGGGGAACGCGCGCGTCCGGATCCGGACCGAAGAGATCCGCGCCCTCCCCTGCAGCGACCACCTGAAGGAGATCGTCCACCGCTGCATCGGCGAGCGGCGCAAGCGCTACGAGACGGCGGACGAGCTGATCCAGGCCCTGCGCAACCCGCCCGCGCGGCTGCGCGCAGGCGCCCTGCGCAGCCTGAAGGGAGCGCACCTCGCCTTCACCGGATTCCTGAGCCGCCCCCGGCGGGTGGCCGCGGCCGCGGCCCGCCGCGCCGGGGCCGTGGTTCACGGCGCGCCGTCCCAGTTGACGACGGTCGTGGTGCGCGGCCGTCCCAACCCCCTCCAGGCCGCCGGTCGCGACGCGGGCCTGAAGCTGATGGAGATCAAACGCCTGCGCGAGCGGGGCTACCGGATCACGCTCCTGGACGAGAAGCGCTTCTGGCGCCTCGCCGGCAAGCGCTGAGCGGTGCGGGAGGCCAGGTGACGCCGGTGGAGCGCAGGAGCGGCATGGACCCAGCGATTGCCTTGACCCCGAACCGCCTCGTTCGCGCGCTGGGCAAGCCGGCCTGCGAGTTCACCCGGCGGGACATCGTCTCCTTCATCGAGGGAAACGACATCCGCATGCTCAACTTCCGCTTCGTCGCGGGAGACGGGCGGCTCAAGAAGCTCAACTTCGTCATCAACGGAAAGGCCCACCTGGACCGCGTCCTCACCATGGGCGAGCGGGTGGACGGCTCGAGCCTGTTCCCCTTCGTGTCGGCGAACTCGAGCGACCTGTACGTGGTGCCCAGGTACCGGACGGCCTTCGTCAATCCCTTCGCGGACGTCCCCACGCTCGATCTCATCTGCTCCTTCTACGACAGCCTGGGCCAGCCCCTGGCGAGCGCGCCCGAGCAGATCGTGCGCAAGGCCCAGGCGCTGCTCACGGAGCGCACCGGTCTCAGCCTGGAGGCCCTGGGCGAGCTCGAGTACTACGTGATGTCCGAGGTGGACCGGATCTACCCCATCGTGGAGCAGAAGGGGTACCACGAGTCGCACCCCTTCTCGAAGTGGGGCCTCGTCCGCCGCGAGGCCATGAAGCACATCAGCGAGATGGGCGGCCAGATCAAGTACGGCCATGCCGAGGTCGGCAACATCCTCCAGGGCAACCTGGAGCTGGTGCAGCAGGAGATCGAGTTCCTGCCCGTGCCGGTCGACGAGGCGGCCGATCAGCTGGCGACGGCCAAGTGGGTCCTGCGCGAGGTGGCCTACAAGCACGGGCTCGAGGTCAGCTTCGCCCCCAAAATCTCGGTCGGGCACGCGGGCAGCGGCCTGCACGTGCACACCCGGCTCATGCAGGACGGCCGGAACGTGATGGCCGACGAGAACGGCCTCAGCGATACCGCCAGGAAGCTGATCGCAGGGCTGCTGATGAGCGCGCGGTCGCTCACAGCGCTGGGCAACACGGTGCCTACCTCGTTCCTGCGCCTGGTCCCCAACCAGGAGGCGCCCACGAGCATCTGCTGGGGCGAGCGGAACCGGTCGGCGCTCGTGCGCGTGCCGCTGGGCTGGACCGGCGTGGGCGACCGCATGATCCGCGACGCGAACCCGCTCGAGGGGCCCGAGGACGTCGAGGCCTTCGAGAGCAACCAGACCGTCGAGTTGCGCAGTCCGGACGGGTCCGCCCACGTCCACCTGCTGCTGGCCGGCATGGCCGTGGCGGCCCGCTACGGGCTCGAGCATCCCGACGCGCTGCGCATCGCTCGCGAGCTCGACGTCCAGGCGGCTGCCCCCGACGCTTCCCCGTGGCAAGCCCTCCCCGTCTCGTGCCACCAGGCCGCGGAGTGCCTGAAGCGGGACCGGGCCCGCTACGAGGAAGGCGGCGTCTTCCCCGCGGGACTGATCGATTCGATCGCGGCGACTCTGAGGGCGTACGACGACGAGCACCTGAGCGAAGGGCTCGCGGGAGACGCGGACCGCCTCAATACGCTCGTGCAGCGGCACCTGCACTGCGGCTGAGCGACCTGACCCAGCCCCGCCCGGCACGAACGAGGCGACGGCGTTCAGTGCGCTGGAGGCCGCGCGGGGGTGGGACGGCGGCGTCCCGTACCCGAACGCGGACCGCACCGGCGTGGCGGAGCCGGGGGCTGCAACTCACTGGCGCCGCGCCAGCTCGACGCCTGAACCTGCGTGGCCTGCCCTTTGTATCTGCGCGCGAGAACGGGGCCGCCAGCGCGGGCTCTCGCCATGCGGCAGGGGGTGGGCATGGAGACGCTGGTCCGGGACGTTCGCTTCGCCGTGCGCTCTCTGCTGCGCCAGCCCGGCTTCAGCGCGGTCGCCCTGCTCACGCTCGCGCTAGGGACAGGGGCCAACGCCGCGGTCTTCAGCGCCGTCCACGGCGCCCTGCTCGCCGGCCTGCCGTTCCCCGGGGCCGAGCGACTGGTCTACGTCTTCGGCACCAGCCCGAAACGCGGGATCCCCCAGGACGTCACCTCGGTCCCGAACTTCCGCGATTGGCAGGAGGGCACGCGCTCGTTCAGCGCGATGGCCGGCGTCGACAGCATGACCCGCAACCTGACCGGAGACGGCGAGCCCGTGGCGCTCGACGCCGCCATCGTCACCTCGGAGTTCTTCGACGTGATGGGCGTGCGGCCGGCGCTCGGACGCGCCTTCGCCCCGGGCGAGGACGACGGGGAAACCGAGGACGTGCTGCTGCTCGGCCACCCGCTCTGGCAGCAGCGCTTCGGCGGCGATCCGCGGGTGGTCGGCCGCAGCGTCACGCTCAACGACCGGCCCGTCGTCGTGGTGGGCGTGATGCCGGAGGGCTTCGCCTTCCCGTCCGGCGCGCAGATCTGGCTGCCGGCGGCGTGGAACCGGCAGAACCGTGAGGCCCGCGGCGCGCTGTTCCTCACCGTGGTGGCGCGGCTGCGGCCCGGGGTCGCGATCGAGACCGCTCGCGACGACCTCGCGACCGTCGCCGCGCGGCTCGAGAGCGAGTACCCGCGTTCCAACACCGGCTGGAGCGCCACCGCCGTCTCGATGCAGGCCCAGACCGCGGCCGACTACCGCGGCGCGCTGCTGGTGCTGCAGGGCGCCGTGCTGTTCGTGCTGCTGGTCGCCTGCGCGAACGTGGCCAATCTGCTGCTCGCGCGCGGGGCCGCCCGGCGCCAGGAGATCGCGGTGCGCGTGGCGCTCGGCGCGGGCCGCGGGCGGCTGTTGCGTCAGCTGCTGACCGAAAGCCTGCTGCTCGCCGCGAGCGGCGGCGCCCTCGGCCTGCTGGTCGGCTCCTGGTCCCTGCGCGCGCTGCGTCTCGTCTCGCCCGTCGAGTTCCCGGCCTGGGTGAAGCTCGAAATGAGCGGGCCGGTGCTCGCGTACTCGCTGGCGACGGCGACGGCAGCGGGCCTGCTGTTCGGCCTGGCGCCGGCGCTGCACTCGGCGCGCGAGGCTCTCGCCGGCTCGCGGCTCACCGGCGACGCCGGCGGCCGGCGCTCGCAGCGCGCCTTCGTGGTCGCTCAGGTCGCGCTCGCGTTCGCGCTGCTGGCCGGCGCGGGGCTGCTGCTGCGCACCTTCGAGCGCCTGATCCGTCAATCGCCCGGCTTCGATGCCAAGAGCGTCGCCACAGCCTCGCTGGCGCTTCCCGCAACCCGCTACCCCCCGAGCGCGCGGCCGGCGTTCGTCGAGCGGGCGATCGAGCGGGCGGCGGCCCTGCCCGGCATCGAGGCCGCGGCTGTCGTCTCCACGCTGCCGCTCGGCGGGATCTACAACGACACGGGCATCCGCATCGAGGGCGAGCCGGAGCCGCCGCCGGAAGAGCGGAAGCTCACCGGCCTCGACGGCGTGACGGCCGGCTACTTCCGCGCGCTCGGCATCCCGCTCCTGCGTGGCCGCGATCTCGCGCGCGGCGACGCTCGCGCGAGCGGCGCCGCCGTAGTCGTCAACCAGGCGTTCGTGGAGCGCAACCTGCCCGGCCGCGATCCGCTCGGCCGGCGCTTCCGGGCCGGCAGCCTGGAATTCGAGATCGTGGGCGTCGCGGGCAACGTGCGGCGCGCTGGGCTGCGCTCCGACGAACGGCCCCACTGCTATTACCCCTACGAGCTGCGGCCGACCGGCTTCGTCAGCCTGGTCGCGCGCACGCGCGGCGACGCCTCGCGCGTGGCCGGCGAGCTGCGCGAGGCGATCCGGTCCGTGGACCCGCAGCTCCCCGTGCGCACCGCGGAACCGCTGAGCCTGCTGGTCGACCGGGCCGCGACGCTGCCACGCTTCAGCGCGCTGCTGCTCGGCGCCTTCGCGGCTCTCTCCGTGCTGCTCGCGGGCCTCGGCCTCTACGGCGTCCTGGCCCACGGTGTGCTGCGCCGCACGCGCGAGATCGGGTTGCGGATGGCGCTCGGGGCGCGAGCCGGCGATGTCGTGCGGCTGTTCGCGCGCGAGGGCCTGGCGCTGGCCGGCGTCGGCCTCGGGCTGGGCCTGCTGCTGGCGCTCGGGCTCGCGCGCCTGCTGCGGCCGCTGCTGTTCGGCGTCGGCCCTCACGATCCGGCGACCCTTTCGGCCGTCGCGCTGCTGCTGGCGGCGGTCGCGGCGGCCGCCTCCGTGCTTCCGGCGAGACGCGCCGCGCTGGTGGATCCGTCGAGCGCCCTGCGTCAGGACTAGCTGGCGGCTACTCCACCCGCACCGGCGCCTCGGTCGCGGTCTCGGTCCCGCTCGCCGGGTCCCTGAACACGATGCGCAGCGCGTGCTCGCCCTTGGCGGCGCCCTTCGCGGTCACCGCGATCACGAAGCGCTGGAAGCCGTCGGCGTCGGGCACGATCCGCGCGAGCTTCGCTTCGACGGGCTGCCGAGCGTCAGCGTCCGCCAGGCTGGCGGAGACCTCGTACTTCGAGCTGGTCGTGTGGTTGGCGCCCTGCCAGCTCATCACGCACACCTCGCGCGGCGTCCCGTTCTTGAGGACGGCCGCGCCTTCGAGCGTGAACGGCGTGTCCCCGAGGCGGAAGGGGATCTCGAGCTGGGGGTTGCCCCGGGTCGGAGCGGGGATCACCAGGCGCGCCCGCGGGTCGTCCATCAGCAGCGGCGGAGACAGGGCGAGGCGGCCCGACGCGAAGTCGGGAACCGTGACCTCCAGCCGTACGGCCCCGGCCCGTCCGGTCCCGGGGTCGCGCACGAGGAAGCGGATCTCCTGCGGACCGGGCGCCGTCTTGAACGCGGTCAGGATCTGCAGGCCCTTCTGCTCGACCGAGGCGCGGACCTGCCCGAGATCGAGGCTCGGCGTCAGCGCGACCACGTCGACGATGCGCCCCTCCGCGTCGAAGGCGTAGCCGAACACCTCGAGCGCCATCCCCTTCCTCGTCGTCTTGGCGAGCAGGCCGGCGCCGTCGACCTCGAGCACCACCGGCAGCGAGAGGCGGCCCTGGGGATTGCGGTAGGGCGTGGCGGTGGCGCGCACCTCGAAGGCTCCGCCGGAGATGCCCTTCGCGATCACCTCGGCCGCCTCGAGGCGGTTGCGGCCGGCGGCCTCGGGCGCCTTCGGATCGCGCAGGGTGTAGCCCGCGCGCGCCGAGACCTTGATGTCGTCGCCCTGCACTCGCACCTTCAGACGGCGCAGTTGCCCCGGCTTCTTGCCGCCCGGCCGCGGCTCGAACGCGAGCACGTAATAGTAGCGGCTCGCGTCCAGCAGGCCCTGGATCGCGCCGGCCACGTCGTTGGTGTCCTTGACGAAGCGACCGCCCGAGTTGATCGCGAGCTGCGCCAGCGACTCGCGGCCGCGGCCGCCGCCTCCGCCAGGGCCTTGCGTCTCGGCTCCGCCGCCCGCCGCGATGCCCGCGACGTCGACGGTGTGGATCACGGTGTCCGAGCTGGCGAGCGCCTTGAAGACGCCGTCCATCGCCTGGCTCGACTGGGTGTCGCCGAAGTAGGCCGACGAGTCGACCTCCCAGATCCGGCCCTCGGTGACCGCGCGGGAGGCTTCGGCCCGCTCGATGCCCTCGACGCCCGAGAGCACGTTGGGATCGAAACCGCCCGACAGCAGCAGCACCTGCTTGCGGCCCTGCACGGCATCGAGCGTGCGCGCGAGCCCTTCGAGGCCGCCGAGGAAGTTCGTCACGCGGTTGCGGTAGACCTGCTTCTCGACCCTGTCGATCTGGATCAGCTGGGCCTGCAGCTCCTCGGCGAGCTGCGCCTTGCCGCCGGCCCTCTCGCTTTCGCCGGTGCCGCTGCTCCCGCTGCTGCCGAGGCCCATGTCGAAGGCGAGGCCGAGCGGGTCGGGCCGGCGCTCGGTCTGCGCTCCGCCCAGGTCATCGAACGCCGCGCGCAGCTGCTGGTGGTCGCTCGTGAAGCCGATCAGGATCTTCACGCCGGCGACGCCAAACGTGGCGGCCGCGGCGAGATCTCCGGGAGCGAGGCCTCCGTCGAGGACCTGCAGCGCCGCCTCGCGGGCCCGGCGGATGCCCGAGACCGTCGAAAAGGAGAGGTCGAACAGGAACAGGAACTGCCGGCGCGCCGCGGCGCGCGTGATCCCGGCGCCGCCGAGCTCCCTGGGCGCCCCGGCGTCGATCGCCTCGAACGCCACGATCGGCACCTTCTTGCCGTCGTCCTCGATCTCGAAGGCTTCCGCCGTCAGGCCTGGCACGCTGCGGCCGTCCTTGTCGACGACGAAGACCGGCACCGCCACCACCAGCGCCTCCGCGCCGAACACGGGCAGCTGGCGGGAGCGCTGGGCCTGGGCGCGCGCGACGCTCGTGGCGAGCGCCCCAAAGGCTAGGGCGAGGGCTAGGGCTAGGGCCGCTTTCTTCACTGTGGCCTCCGGGAACGCGTGCGCTGACCATAACACCGAACCGTTGGCCCCCGATTCGCCTAACGGACCGTCCATTTCCTTGGAGCCTCGGCTTCGATCCGGGGCCCCCGGCCGCCGCGTCCGTGGCGCAGGCTGCGGCCCCGGGGTTCTCGTGAATGGCCGGAGCCGGGCTTGTGGGACAACGGCCTCGGCGCTAGCGTTGGGCCCGCGGGCTTCGGTGGCACCGCCCGCGAGGAGGTCCGCGATGCGCAAGGCCGGGCTGAGCCTCCTTCTGCTGGCCGCCCTGGTGCCGGGGCCGGCCGGCGGACGTGCCTCCGCACAGGCGCCCGAGGCGGCGCAGGCCGATCAGGCGGCCGGCGCCTCCATCTTCAAGGCCAACTGCGCGAGCTGCCACGGCCCCAGGGGCCTGGGCGACGGCCCGATGGCCGGCCAGCTGCGCTACGCGCCGCCGGACCTGACGCGCTTGACCGCGCGCAACCGCGGCCGCTTCCCGGCCGAGCTCGCCGCCAGGGTGATCGACGGGCGCGATCCGGTCCCGGGCCACGGCGGCCCCGAGATGCCGATCTGGGGCGACGCCTTCCTCGAGTCGCGCTTCGGCTACTCGCGCGAGCAGGTGAAGGAGCGGATCCGGTTGCTGGTCCGCCACCTGGAGACGCTGCAGCGCGAGTGACCCCATGGAGCTGAGGCGGCAGGACCGCCTGGCGTTCGTCAAGCTCGCCTACCACGGCCCCTCGGGCGGGGGCCGCGCCACCAACCTGCGGGCGCTGCACCGGGCGCTGCGCAGCGACAGGCGGGGCGAGCTGTCGCTGGCGGGCATCGGCTCGGAGCGCACGCTGCGCTTCGAGTTCGCCCCGCTGCAGCCGATCCGCTACCGCGAGTTCGACATCCGCTTCGAGCTGACCGCGGCGAGCGGCCCGGCTCCGATGCCGACCACGCGAAAGCTCGCCTTGCGCGGCGCGGACGGCGTCGTGTTCGTGGCCGACTCCTCGCGCGCGCGCCTCGACGACACGATGGCGAGCTACCGGGAGATGGCGCAGCACCTGACCGCGCAGCGCCTGGAGACGATCTCCGTGCCGTTGCTGCTGCAGTACAACCACCGCGACGCGGCCGACGCGCTCTCGCTGGCGGAGCTCGACGAGGCGCTCAACGCGCGCAGGCTGCTGGCCGCCCTGCCCGCCGTCGCCACTCGCGGCGAGGGTGTTCTCGAGAGCTTCGCGGCCGCGCTGCTCGGCACCATCGGCATGCTCTCCCAGCGCAACGAGGCGCTCAACCTGCTGGGCGGGCGCGACGCGGAAACCTGGGTCGCCGACACCATCGAGGGCCTGTTCGGGCGCGTGACCCTGGTCGCGCCCGCGCCGCCCGTCGAAGAGGAGCTGCAGGAGCTCCACGCCGAGCAGACCTTCGCGCCGATCAAGGTCGCAAAGGAGCCGACGCTGCCCGGCCGCATCTTCCAGGACATCGCCACCGAGCCGATCACGCGCAAGCTCTCGGTCAAGATGGTCGAAGAGGCCCTCGCCGCGATCGCGGCGGGAACGCAGCCCGCCGCGGGCGCGCCCGAGAAGCAGCCGGGAAGCCCTGTCGCGCCCGCGCCCGAGCCGACCGCGACTCCGGCGCCTTCCGCTCCCGCGACCGCCCCCCCGCCGGCCCTGAATCAGGCCGCACCGGCTCAGACGGCGGCGCAGCCGCGACAGGCCGCGGCGCCGCGCGACGACTCCGCCCGCCTGGCGCGCGAGCGCGACCACGCCCGCGCCGAGCTCGAGCGCGCGCGCGGCGAGCGCGGCCGAGCCCAGGAGCGCCATGAAGCGCTGCGCCAGGCGGTGGCCGTCGCGCGCTCGCTGGCCGACGGCGCCGCGCCCGAGCAGCCGCTGCACGACCTGCTGGCGCGGCTGTCGTCGGTGGCCGGCGCGCGGAGCGCCAGCCTGCTGACTCCGGCGGCCGGCGGCAAGGTGCGTGTCGTGGCCGGCCTCGACGCCGGCGGCGATCCGGTGGCCGACGCGCCCCAGGCAGGCCGATTGGTGGCGGCCCTGGTTTCTGGAGCCTCGGCCCCGGTCCGCAGGGAGGCCAGCGCGAACCCGGCGCTCGCGCGGGCGCTGGAGGAAGCGGGCCACTCGCCGGCCCCTGTCGTGGCGGTGCCACTGCGAACCGGGCGCGGCCTCCACGGCGTGATCGTCCTCTACCTGGACGCCGGCGCGCCGGGCCCCGACGAGGAGCTGCTGACCCTGCTGGCCTCCGCCGCCGACGCCGTCGCCCTGGCGATCCGGCGCTGAACCCGCTGCCGGCACCGCTCTCGGCCGCTATGCAGCCAGCCGGGAGAGGCTTCAGAACGCGAAGCCCGCGCTGAAGTAGACGCCGGTCTGGCCCTCGCTGCGCGCGACCGACAGCGACAGCGTGTTGGCGCGGTCGAGCCAGGCGAACCACAGGCCGCCGCCCCAGCCGGTGTGCCATGCGTCCGAGCTCTCACCCTCGAGATAGACGCGGCCCACGTCGCCGAAGCCCAGGACGCCCCATTCGCCGGGCAGCAGCAGGCGCATGCGCGAGACGTAGACGCGCAGGTCGGCGTTGCCGTAGAGGGCGGCGTCGCCGGCGTAGCGCCGCCGCGGCAGCCCGCGCAGCATGCCGTCCGACACGCTGAAGCCGAAGCTGTCGCTGCCGCCACCCAGAAAGGCGGCCTCGTGAAACGGCGCGTCGCCGAAGACCTTCTTGCCGCCCGCGCGCAGCGCGAGCGTCGGAGCCCGATCGCCGCCCGGCGTCAGGAAGGCCGCCGCGCTGCCCTCGACCGACCCGAACGTCTCCTCCACGTCCCAGGCCTTCGGCCAGACCCGCCCGCCGAGCCGCACGAGGGCGCCGCCGCGCGCGACGCCGCTCCGGTGCAGCACGAGGCCGCGCGAGCGCGAGGCCGACACGCGCGTGTCGAGCTCGAGCAGGCCGACGAGGCCGACCGCGCCGAACGAGCCGTAGCCGTACGGCTGCTGCTCGTCGATCAGCGAGGCCTCGTCGTCGTGGCGGCTCTCGCTCAGCTTCACGACCGGCCCCAGGTCGAAGCGCAGACGGCGGGAGAGCCGCACGCCGACGACCGGGGTCAGCGAGTACTGTGCCTGGCGCGCTTTGAAGAAGTCGGAGCTCGGGTCCTCCGCGGCGCTCTCGTTGCCGTAGCCGAAGAAGCGCGTCGACTCGATGCCCGAGGCGGCGGCCACCCAGCCGACGCGCCAGGCGCTGTTCTCCAGCCGGAAGTCCGCCAGCCAGTCGGCGCGCGCCACGCTCTCGCCGAACGACCAGCCGGCGCGCACGACCTGTCGCGTCGAGAACGGGTCCTTGCGAAAGGCCCAGGTCTGGGTCTCGACCGCGGCGCCCGCGAAGAGGCCGAGGTCGCTGCCGTAGCTGAGCCATGGAGAGGTCAGCGTGTCGCGTCCCCAGTCCCGTGGCGGGATCCAGGGCGCGTTCCTCGGCGGCGGCGGCGGCTCGTAGGGCTTGCGCAGGAGCTTCGAGCCCGGGCCCGCGAGCAGCTCCCCGCCGTGGGTGTCGTAGAAGCGCGTGCCGCCGCCGGCGCGGTCGTCGACGACGTCGCGGCCGCCGCCGATCACGCGCAGCTCGATGCCGTCCGCCTCGCCGCGCGTGACGACGCGGTCGGCCGCGCCGCCGAGGTACACCTGCACTTCCCGCGTCTCGCCCGCGTGCAGCGTGCGGTCGTACCAGGGCTCGCCCGCGGGCTGGCCGTCCGGCGAGCGCCACACGCGCAGGTGCGCATCGCCGTCCGGCAGGCGCTCGAGCTCCACGAGCTGGGGCGTGTCGGGCAGGTGGACCTTCACCTTGTCGGCCAGCGAAAAGTAGAACGCGAGCGCCGCCTGCGGCAGCGCGTCGCGGCGGCCCCGCAGGTCGCGGATCAGACGCTCGCCGTCCCGCGCCAGCCAGGCGGCCGGCATCTGGCGCACGGCGCGCGTGATCACGTCGTCGCTGATCCGCGCCTGCAGCTCGGCCGCCGCCTGCTCGAAGGCGGGCCGCTCGAGGCCCGCCAGCAGCATGCGATCCTGGTCGCGGGCGTTCCAGGCGAGGCCCCGCATCTTCGAGTAGCGCCCCGAGTAACTCTGCAGGTACGGCACGCTCGCGCGCGTGAGACCGAGCACCAGGCCTTCGTAGCGCGAGAACGCCTGGTCGCGGTCGTCGGGCAGCGGCTGCCACGTCGCCGCGCTCTCGTTCTTCACCCAGCGCCACTGGTCGCGGTGGCGGTCCCAGTCGCCGATCAGCAGGTCGAGCAGGCGCGCCGTCAGCAGGGCGCGCGTGTCGGGCTGGGCCTCGCCGGCCCGCAGGCGAGCGTAGAAGTCCTTGTGCTTCAGGATCTCGCTTGCGCCCGCGAAGCCCGGGTTGTCCGCCGAGCGCGGCTGTGGGAACTCGTAGAGCTGGCCGACGACGCCGGCGAACTCCTGCCGGAACTCGCCGAGCGCCGGAGCGTCGGGCATCACGACCAGGTGCTGCGCGGTGTGGAGGATGCCGGCCGCCTCCATCAGCTCCTCGGTGACGAACGGCGCCGCCGGGTGCTGGCCCGCCATCTGGTCCTGCACCAGCTCGCGGATCCAGGTCTCGCGCAGGTCCTCGGGTAGCAACTGGGTCGGGTCCTTGTCCAGCGACCGGAACGTGTAGTCGCGGCCGTCCGCGCCCTTCAGCGCCAGCCCCTTCGTCTGCTGGCCCCCGACCCGCCGCACCGGCGTGAGTCCTCCGGCGAAGCTCGCCAGATCGAGCTCCTCGACCTCGATCGGCGCCGTCCACAGCGGCCGATAGTCCGTGCCGAACAGCCAGCGGTAGAAGCCGCTCGCCGCGTAATCGGGCGCGATCACGACCCGCCGCCTGGGCCGCTCGGACGCCGCGGCCTGGGCCGCCCCAGCCACGGCCGCGTCCGCGCCGATCGAGAGCGAAGCGGCCAGTGCGAGAGCCAGTCCGCGCACGGTTCCGTTTCCGTTCATCGCGCCTCCTCGCCGCTCTCGCGATCGATCCCCACCGGCTTCGGCCCGCCCGCCGTGCGCAGGAAGACGTCCACCCCCTTCTGCCAGGCAGGCGCGCCCGCGGCGAAGGTCCTGATCCGCAGCGTCAGGTACTCGGGGCGGGCGTCGGGCAGCGGCAGCGAGCGCCCGCTCGTGCGCAGCGCCGGCCCGAGCGCGCGCGTCTCGCCGGTCGTGTTGTCGAAGGCGAACCACTGGTGCTCGTAGGAGTCCACCGTGGCGAGCCCGGCCGCCTCGCCGTAGTTGGCGAACTCGAGCCTCTCTGCGCCCGCGGCGGCGGTCACCCGGAAGTCGGCGAGAGGATTGAGATCGGAGAAGTAGCGCGCGAGCACCTTGTCGCGCCGCGCCACGATCGTGCGCACCAAATGCGCTTCGGCTGCGGGCGCGCGCAGGTCGGCCTCGGCCACGATCGCGCGGATCGCGGCGTCCGAGAGCCTCGACACGATGCGCGCCGCCCAGAACGCGTCCTCCGGCAGCATGTGCTGGAAGGCCGCGTTCGGGAACTCCGGCCGCCACGCCTCGGGGTCGAAGTGCTCCGCCTCGATCGCGCCGACCTGCGGGTAGATCTCGTAGCGGAAGCGGTGCCAGGGCCGCTGCCAGATCCCGAACGAGAGCGCCGTTTTCCAGATCGGGCCCCATTCGACGATGTACTCGTTGCCGGCCCGCGGGTTCTGCGGCGCGATCTCGCGCAGCCAGTTCGAGCCGCTGCCCAGGATCGACGAGAAATCCTGCAGGTAGTGGACGAGATGGCCGCCGCCGCCAGGATGCTCGACCCAGCTGTCGAGGGAGTTGATGCCGCGCGAGTCGTCGTGGTTGAGCCAGGCGCAGAAGACCCGGTAGCCGCGCAGCTCGCGGCGGTGCTCGTGCGGGATCACGTCGTTCGGGTCGTCGGGCCGCGTCCCGAAGTGTTTGCGCGGCCCCACCACCTTGCCGGGCACCGCGCGGCTCGCCACCGCGCGCACGCGCCCATCGGGCAGGCGCGCGACGTTCGCCAGCGCCTTCGCCACGTCCGCCGGCAGCATCTGCCGCGCCTTCGTGCCAGGCGTTCGCGTCCTGGCGCCCTCGCCGATCACGAGCTGGCTGTCGTCGAAGTAGACGATCCAGTTGGTCGGCACCTGGTAGCCGAAGGCGTGGAAGAACTTGCTGCCGATCACGTCGGCTCCCGTCGCGAGCCCGAAGTGCGCCGGCGGATCGAACTTCACGAAGTAGAGATCGCCCCGCGCGTCGCGCAGGGTGAAGCCGGGCGTGATGCCGCCGGTCTTGCCGCCGACGATCGTGAGCGGCCGGCTGGTGTCCGGCCCGTCGCCGTCGTTGGGGCCGCGCGCGATCTCTTCGAGCGGCATTTCGCGCGTTCCGATGCGGTTCTTCCACCAGCTCGAGTCGGGAACCTCGCCCAGGGTGTTGACGTTCTGCGCGGCCGGGATCCGCCGCGGGTCCGGTCCCTTGCGGAAGAGGGTGTTCTCCACCACGTCGTAGCCGGTTGCCAGCTCGATGCTGCCGGGGCGCGGGATCGGCAGGTCGTCACGGTCCTCGAGCACAGGGTCGTCGGGCAGGAAGCGCTGGGCCCACGCCGGCGCGCAGAGGAGCAGGCTGCAGCAGGCGGCGGCGAGACGGGCGGGGCGGCTGGCCTGGGCGCGCATCTTCAATAGGACGGGCTGAAGCGCCAGAGGAAGCGGAAGCCTTCGTGGCTCCACGCGAAGTCGAAGCGCAGCATCACGGTCTCGTGGGTCTTCACGCGCAGCCCGACGCCGCCGGCGGTCTTCCAGCTGCCGAGCGGGTCGCCGTGGAGCGTCGCCACGGTCCCGGTCTCGACGAAGGTCGCGAGCTCGAGCGCCGGCGCCGCTTCCCAGCGGTACTCGGCCTGCAGCGCCGCGACCTTCTCCCCGCGGAAGCGCTGGCTCTGGAAGCCGCGCAGCGCGTGGCTGCTGCCCAGGAAGGCCTGCAGGTAGAAGGGCACCTGCCCGGCGCGCGGGCGGTCGCGCGAGCCGTAGGCGCGCAGCACCAGCATCCGCTGCGGGTGGCCGAGCGGCAGGTAGACGCGCGCGTCGGCGCCGAAGCGGTCGAAGCTCTGGGCGTCGCCGCCCCGCTGGTCGTAGCGCTGCCATTGCCCGGCCAGCACTGCGCCCCGGTGCGGGTTCTCCGCCACGTCGCGCAGGTCGAGGACGGCGCCCGCGGACATGCGCAGGAAGTCGGGCTGCTGGTCGTAGCCCGGGACCTCTTCGGGAGAGAACGTGGCCCCCAGGTTCGGCAGCTCCTCGTCCGTCCCCGGCCCCAGCGAGACCCGGTAGTAGCCGGCGCGCGCGCTCAGCGTGAGATGGGCCAGCACGCGATAGCCGGCGACCAGCTCGACGACCGAGTCCTTCTGCCGGAAGTCGGACTGATCTTCCTTGCGCGAGTCGGGGCCGAGGCCGAAGAAGTCGAACTTCGGCGACCAGCGGTAGGCGTAGGAGGCGAACAGCATGGTGCGCCGGTCCTCGTCGAAGCGCACGTTCGGCTGCTCGAACACGTCGTCGGCCTTGTGGGAGAAGAGCGGGAAGCCGCGCCCGCTGCCCGGCAGCAGCCCGAGCTGGGCGTCGTAGTACTGGAAGCCCGGCAGCGACCAGAACGCGGTGCCCGTCAGATCGAGCGGCGAGCCGCCGAGCCCGGGCTGCAGCAGGCGCGCGCCGCCCGCGATCTGGGAGCGGTGGTCGATCGTCTGCAGGCGCGGGTACAGGCCGAAGAGGTTGAGCTGGAAGATCGACGGGCGCTCGGCCTTCTCGAAGCCCAGGATCTGGCGCTCGAGGAAGGTGGGCTCGTAGGGAGCGATCGTCCCGCACTTCGCCTGCCGCAGCTCGACGAGCGGCCTCAGGCGCGGGCCGATCTCGAGGCCCTCGGTCGAGCCGCACGGGGTTGCCGGTGTGGCCGCGTCGGGGACTCGCGCGGGCCCGGAGGCCGCGTCGAACAGGCGCTCCGCCGTCGCAGGTGTCGCCAGCAGCAGGCAGGCCAGGACGACAGACGCCGATCTCAAGACCCCTCCGTTCGCGGCAGATGTCGAGCTTACCTCGGCGGTGCCCTGGGGCTTTCGCCGCAGCGGTGAGCCACGGCAACGAGCCGCAGGCCCGTGGCTGTCGGCTGGGCGGCGTCGGGGTTCACGCCTGCGCGGGGTCGCTGCGCGGCGCATCGCTGTCAGAAGGAAGATCTGCAGTCGCGCCGCTCCGCTCGATTCGGCGCGAACACTGTGGCCCATCCGGCGCGTTGGAATGCGCGCCTCATACGCCCTCGTCAGCGTGACCCGTCCGCCGCCTTCGGCCGAAGCCCGTGGCTGCCGGGCGGCGCCGGAGCTGGGCCGGAAGGCGCTCTACAGCGATGAAAGGCGCGGGGGATAGCGCGCCCCGCAGCGAGGAGCGCGCGATTAGCTCCTCTTGACTCCTCGTGGGGTGGGGGCCCCACGTCCGTCCTCACTGAAGACATGCGCGCTCCGCAGCAAGGGACGCGCGCCCCCGCGCCAGCCCCACGGCCGTGCGCCAGCCGGGGACGGCGTAACCCGCGCCGCTAGCTTCGGCTGAAGCCCGCGGCGATCGGTCCTTCATCCCTCGCGGGTGGCCAAAAGGCCATGGGCATTCACTCCCGCGCCGGCGGCGGGGCCGCGAGGTCGAGCGGAGCGAGACGAGCGGCGACCCGCCGTGTGACGCGCCACGCATTGCGTCGCTCGAATGAGCCCCCCGGGCTAGGGCAGGCGCCGCAGCAGCACGAACGTGCGGTCGTCGCCGAACGGCACGCCGGCGGCGAACGTGTCGAGGTCGGCCTGCAGCGCGGCGGCGAGCGCCTCGACGCCGCTGGTCGAGTGCCGGCGCGCGATGTCCACCAGCCGCGGCAGGCCGTACTCCTCGCCGGCCGGGTTGGCCGCCTCGGTGACGCCGTCCGTGTAGATCACCACCAGGTCGCCGGGACCGAGCTGACGCTCCTCGCGTTCCCACTCGCCGCCGGGCAGCAGGCCGAGCGGCAGGCCGGTCGCCTTCAGCTCCTCGTGCTCGCCGGAAGCGCGCAGCAGCAGCGCCGGGTTGTGGCCGGCGTTCGTGTAGCAGAAGCGGCCGCTGTCCGTGTGCAGCACGGCGACGAAGCCGGTGGCGTAGCGCTCGGCGCTGGTGCGCGCGTGAAGCCGCCGCGACAGGCGGCTGCAGATGCCGTCGGGCGGGTGGCCGACCTCGATCGGGCCCGCCGCCAGCGCCTCGAGCGACGCCGTGAGCAGCGAGGCCGCCATCCCCTTGCCGGAGACGTCCGCCAGCAGCACCACGCATTCCTTGTCGTCGCGGCGCATCTGGACCTGGTAGAGGTCCCCGGAGACGGCGCGCGTCGGAATGTTGGAGGCGCGCAGCTCGAAGCCGGGCACCGCCGGCAGCTCGGCCGGCAGCAGCGTCATCTGGATCTGGCGCGCGAGCGCCAGCTCCTTCTCGAGCACCTGCTTCTTGGCGGCCTCTTCCGCGAGCGCGATGTTGCGGATGCGCATGGCCGCCGCCGCGGCCAGCGACACCAGCTCCTCCATGTCCTCCTCGCTGAACGAGCGCACCTGGATCCGCGAGCTCAGCACGATCAGCCCGGGACAGCCGTGGGGGTCGAGCAGCGGCGCCGCCACCAGGCTGCGCACGCCCGAGGTCATGATGCTCTGCGCGGTGTTGAAGCGCTCGTCGGCGCTGACGTCCACCACCAGCGCGGCGAGGCTCTTCTCCGTGACCTCGCGCGCCAGGCTGCGCGAGTAGAGGAACTCGCCCGTCACTCCCGGCAGCCGGCGCTGCGCGACGCGCTGGAACTCGCCGTCGGGCTGGCGCAGGAAGATGACGCCTTCCTCGGGATGCAGGTCCGCGAAGGCGCGGTCGAAGACGAGCTCGAAGAGCGCCTCGAGCGTGATCGGTCCGGCCAGCGTGCGGTGGAAGTCGTTCAGCAGGCGCAGCCGGTTCGTGTGGTGCCGCAGCCCCGCGTCGCCGACGTCCGGCAGGTCGCGCGCCTCGGCGGCCAGCATCACGGACGCCGGCCGGAACAGGGCGTGCCCCGAGTCCGTGCGCTCGTCGGAGTGGACGCGCCCGCCGCCGCCCGGCGCCTCGACGTAGACGCGCGTCTCCGACACCATGATCACGTCGCCCGGCCCCACGTGCGCTGCCTGGGTCACCGGCTTGCCGTTCAGCAGCGTGGGATTGCGCCCGCCGAGATCCTCGAGCAGCCAGCGCTCGCCGTCGCGGTAGAGGCGGGCCTGCAGCCGCGACATGTAGCGGTCGGGCACCACCAGGTCGGCCTTCGACGAGCGGCCGAAGACCAGCGAGTCGCCGGTCACCTGATGCGTGAAGGGCTCTCCCAGGTACGGCTCGATGCGCAGGACCAGGGTGCTCAGGGCGGCGGCAGCGTATCACGCACGGACGCCGCCCCGGCCGTTCAAGGCCGGGGCACGGCCACGATCCGGCCGTCCGCCTGCGCGACCAGCAGCTCGTCGCCTCGGGCGCACAGGCCCGTCGGGCGCACCAGCCCCGGCACCGAGCGCGCGGCCGTCACTTCCCGCCTGGCGGGATCGATCGCGAGCAGCGTGGAATGGCTGGCGCTGATCGCGTAGAGCCGGCCCGCCGCGAACGTGAGGCCCGTGACGTAGAGCTCGTCGAGCGAGCGCTTCTCGCCGGACAGCGCGAGCCCGGGGCCGAGCCGCGGACGGTACTCCTCCGCGAGCGTCATGTCCTCGCGCGCGAAGCGCGAGACGACGAGCGCCGGGTAGCGGCGGCTCGGCACGCTGGCGGTGTAGAACGAGGCGCCGGCGGGATCGTAGGCGAGCGACATCACGTAGCTCATCCGCGCGCGCACGGTGGCGAAACGGCCGCGGCCCCTCTCGCCGAAGGCATCCCACCCCTCGAGGAAGTGGCGGAAGGTGCGGCGCGCGTCGGCGCCGTCCTTGGGCTCGAGCAGCGCCCAGCTCTTGTTGTGGCCCAGCGTCAGCAACGTGCTCGCGTCCACGAAGGCCGCCCCGACCTGCCGGCCGAGGTCCAGCGAGAAGTAGGGGTCGAGGACGGTCCTGCGCAGCACCCGCGACAACGAGCCGTCGAGCAGCAGCACTTCGTGCGACTCGGTCGTCGCCAGGAAGCGGTCGCCCGCGGCGTCGTAGGCGAGGTCGCTGAGCTCGCCGCCGAGCGGGGCGCCGATGCGCAGCTCGCGCAGCACGGGGAGCGGCTCGAGGCCCGCGAGCGGCCCGCGCGACGGGTCTGCCGGCAGGCCTTCGAGGGATGGTGTTTCGACGTCGTAGCGGCCGCGCCAGCCGAACGGGACCGGGCGCCACTCGTCGAGCGACCAGACCCAGGTCGAGGGGACGAACGAGAAGCGCACCGGGTCGCTCTGGCCCATGTAGGGCGGCGGCCCGGTGCTCATCAGCGCCTGCGCCGCGTTGCCGGCGACGGCGACGAGGAACACCACGATCGCGCCGCGCCCCAGCCAGCCCGGATCGCGCGTCACGCCGCGCGCCTCGCCGTCGGGCGTCAGCAGCAGCAGCAGGCCCATCACGAGGGCTGCGACCCAGAAGATGACGAGGGACCAGACGTAGGTGTGGGCCCCGAAGAACTCGCCGGCGAAGCCCTGGCCGATGTCGCGGACGAGGTGCAGGGCGGAATGGCGCAGGCCCATGTAGATGCCGAGGACCGCGATCAGCACGCCCATCCCGAGATAGCGCGGCCGCGGGCCGTAGCGCACGATGAAGAGCGCGGTCAGCGCGACGAGCGCCATGCCGGCGCGCTGCGCCCAGCACAGCACGCAGGGCGACTCGCCGAACAGGAAACCCACCACGAAGGCGGAGGACCCGACGGGTCCGGCCGCCATCGCCAGCGCCAGCAGCGCGACCGCCGAGTAGAGCCGCTCGCTGCGCACGTCAGTAGTTGAGCGGCGGCAGGACCGAGGTCCGCGTGCCGACGAGGAAAAGGAAGGTGTTCAGCAGCGCGCTCGCCACCAGCAGCGCGAAGGCCAGGTTCTCCTTCTGTGGCCTGCGCAGCAGCAGCACCCCGGACGCCAGCATCAGCGAGAAGTTCAGGAACTCCATGCCGACAGGCTAGCGCGAAACGCCGCGCTATGGCCGAGATACGATCCTCGACCGTGCTTCCGCCGACCTTCCTTCTGAAAGCGATGCGCCCCGCGACGTCCCGGCGCAGAAGTGAGCCCGGGCGCGCCCTGGCCGGCAGCTACGGACGGCGCCTCGGCGTGCTGGGCCTGGTCTGCGTGGCACTGCACGGCGTGGCCACCGCGGGTGCGGACACGGCTCGGCTGGGCCTCGTGTCCTTCGTGCGCGTGCCGATGCCCGACGACACGCCCGCGCGCCTGTGCTCCGCGCTCGCCCAGGATGCCGCGGGATTCCTTTGGCTCGGCACGCAGGACGGCCTGGTGCGCTACGACGGCTACGACTGGCGCGTCTACCCGCCCGATCCTTCGGACGCACGGGCCCTGGCCGGCGCGTACGTTCGAGTGCTGCTGCCCACGCCCGACGGGCGCGTGTGGGCCGGCACCTTCGATGGCGGCCTGTCCGTCTACGAGCCGGAGACGGACTCGTTCCGCACCTATCGCCGCGGCCCGGCCGGGCTCTCCAGCGACCGCGTCGAGGGCCTGGCGCAGGACGGCGAAGGCCGGATCTGGATCGCCACCGACGGCGGCCTCGATCGCCTCGATCCGCGCAACGGGCGCATCGATCGCCTGACCCACGATCCGGCGGACCCGCGCAGCCTTGCCGCCGATCGCGTGCGCGCGTTGCTCGTCGATCGCGAGGACCGGCTCTGGATCGGCACGCGCGACGGCCTCCAGGTCTACCGGGACGGATCCTTCGAGCGTGTGGCCAGCGATCCCGGACAGCCCGGCTCGCTGGCGGGAGAGCTGGTGACCAAGCTCTGGGAGGACGCGGAGGGCCGGCTCTGGATCGGAACGGCGGAGCACGGCGCGGCCGTCCTCGATCGCGAGCGCGGTTCCCTGCGGCGCCTGCGGCCGAGGCCGGACGACCCGGCGGGCCTGAGCCACTTCTGGGTCTACGGCATCGCCCAGGCCACCGCCGACGAGGTCTGGATCGCCACCTTCGGCGGCGGTGTCGACGTGGTGGAGCCGAAGACGCTGCGCGTCGTCGAGCGGCTGCGCCACGATCCGGCGCTCGACTCGACACTCGGAGGCGACCGCGTCGGCGCGATCCTGCGCGACCGGGCGGGCCTGCTCTGGGTGGGCACCTGGGGCCAGGGCCTCGCGCGCCACGACCCGTCGACGCGGGCATTCCGTGCTCTGCGCTCCAGCCCCCGGCGGCCGCAGGGGCTCAGTCATCCCGCCGCCGTCCGCTCTCTTCAAGCGCGGGACGGCGCGCTCTGGGTGGGCACCAACGGCAACGGCGTCGATCTGATCGACCTGGCCCTCGGGCGCATCGGAGGCCACCGCCCGGACCCGCGCGACCCGGGCGCGCTGTCCGATGGGTCGATCACGTGTCTCGCGGAGTCGGAGGACGGCTCGATCTGGGCCGCGACGCTGAACGGAGATCTGCACCGTTGGCGGCCGGGGGCTCGCCGCTTCGAGCGACTCACGCCGCGCGAGGGCCTCGCGGGCGGCCCGATCCGCGCGCTGACGTTCGATCGCAGCGGCGCCCTCTGGGCCGGATCGACAGGCGGCCTCGCCCGCATCGATCCGCGCACGCACGCCGTCCGCGTCTACCGGAGCCAGCCCGGCGACGCGACGACGCTCACCAGCGACACCGTCGAGTCGATCGCGAGCGCCCCCGACGGCACCCTGTGGGTCGGCACCGACGCCGGGCTCAACGCCTTCGATCCCGCGAGCGGCAGGTCGCAACGGATCGTGCGCGACCCCAGCCGCGCCGACAGCCTGCCCCACGACTGGATCCCGGACATGGCCTTCGTCGACGGCCGGCTCTGGCTCGCGACCCAGGGGGGCGCCGCCGTCCTGTCGTCGTGGGACGGGCGGCAGGCGAGTTTCGACGACGTCGCGCGACGCCTCGGCCGCCCCGCGGAGCCCGTTCGCTCGCTGATCGAGGACGCGGAGGGCCAGGTCTGGCTCGGCCCGCGGCTGCGCGTCGACCCGCGCCGCTGGCGCTATCGCGAGTTCTCGTCGGCGGAGGGGGTCACGCTCGCGAACTTCTACTTCGCGAGCCGCGCGCGCACCCGCGACGGCGCGCTGCTCTTCGGCTCGCCCGACGGGCTGCTGGTCGTGCGTCCCGAGCAGATCGCTGCCTGGGGCTACGAGCCGTCTCTCGCGGTGACGGGAGGCAGGGCTGGCGGCGCCGCCCTGCGCCTGCCGCTCGGCGCGGGGTCGCTGTCGCTGCCGGCCTCGGCGCGCTCGATCCGCCTCGAGTTCGCCGCGCTCGACCTCAGCGCCCCCGCGCGCAACCGCTACCGCTTCCGCCTCGAGGGCTTCGATCCCGACTGGACCGAGACAGACGCCGCGCACCGCTCGATCGCCTACACCAACCTGCCGCCGGGGTCGTTCGCGCTCCGCGTCCAGGGCTCGAATCGCGACGGCGTGTGGAGCCCCCGCGAGATCAGGATCCCGCTCGAGGTGCCGCCGGTCTTCGCCGAGACGCGCGGCTTCCGGGTCCTGGTGGGGCTGGGCCTGGGCCTCGCCGGCTACTCCGCGTACCGCCTGCGCGTCCGCGGCCTGCGCCAGCGCGGCCTCGAGCTCGAACGCGTCGTCGCGGAGCGGACGCGGGACCTCCAGGCCGCCTACGCCCGGATCGAAGCGGCGAGCCTGACCGACCCCCTCACTGGCCTGCACAACCGCCGCTTCCTGGAGCAGGCGATCGCGACGGACCTGGCGACGGCGCTGCGCAGGTCCCGAGAGGGCTCGCGCGAGGCCGATCTCGTCTTCCTGCTGCTCGACCTCGACGAGTTCAAGAGCGTCAACGACACCTACGGCCATGCCGCAGGCGACGCCGTGCTGGCGCAGCTCTCCGGCCTGCTCCGCCGCAACGTGCGCTCGGCCGATCACGTCGTGCGCTGGGGCGGCGAGGAGTTCCTGGTGGTGGCGCGCTTCGTCGAGCGAGGCCAGGCCGAGGAGATCGCGGAGAAGCTGCGGGCCGCGGTCGAGGCGCACGCCTTCGCGCTCGCGGACGGCCGGATCGTGCGGCGCACCGCCTCGATCGGGTTCGCCAGCTTCCCGTTCTCGCCCGAGCAGGCGGAGGCCGTGGGCTGGGAGCAGTCCGTGGACGTCGCCGACGCCGGGCTCTACGTCGCCAAGCGCAGCGGCCGCAACCGCTGGATCGGCGTCGCCGCCGTCCCTGGCGAGGATCCGAAAGGAGCCATCGCCGCGTTCGAGCGGGGGGCCCAGGAAGCGGTCGAGCTCGGCCGCGTGCGGCTGGTGGCCTCGCCGTCCCGCGGCGCGCGCTGGGCCTGAGCGGCCTGCCTCCTCGAGCGCGATCCGAGGGCCGCTGCTCGCAGGCCCAGCATCCGCTGGCGGCCCACGGCACCTGATCCAGAACAAGAAGGCGTCGGGCCGCCTGCAGGATCTGGCCGGCGTCGAGTTCCTCGAGAACGACGGGCGGGGCTAGCGTCCGCGTCGGCCCTGCGAGGCCGTCAGGAGCGACTGGAGCCGGCGGTCGGACTTGAACCGACGACCTGCTGATTACGAATCAGCTGCTCTACCAACTGAGCTACGCCGGCGGGGCGTGGCGTCCCGCGGGGCCGCGGGGCGGAACGCGAATGGTAGCAGAAAGGCCCGCGCAGGCAAGGAGCTAGGGAACCGGGCATGAGCCATCCGGCTCTTGAGAACCCCGCTGCCTTGACATAAGGTTCGCGGGAACCTCGAGGGGGAGGGGGGCACACGTTGCAGCCTGGACCCAGCAGCGACTTTCTCGCGGCACATTCGGCCATCCTGGCCTTCCTGGTCATTGGGATCGGTTTCGTTGCGAGCGCGCTGATCGCCTGGTGGGTCGTGAGGCCCGCCCGTTTCAGCGAGGAGAAGCTCACCACCTACGAGTGCGGCGAGAACCCCCAGGGCTCCGCCTGGATCCAGTTCAACATCCGCTTCTACGTCTTCGCCCTCATCTTCATCGTGTTCGACGTCGAGGCCGTGTTCCTGCTGCCCTGGGCCGTGGTGTTCCGCGAGCTGGGGCTGCTGGCCTTCGTCGAGGGCCTCGTGTTCATCGCCATCCTCGCGGTCGGCCTCGCCTACGTCTGGCGCAAGGGCGACCTCGAGTGGGTGCGTCCGGAGGATCGAGCCGCATGAGCGCCAGCGCCCGGGCATGAGCGAGATCACCGGCGTCATCCAGAACAAGTTCGGCGACAACCTGATCACCACCACGGTGGACGAGGTGATCAACTGGGGCCGCAAGTCGAGCATCTGGCCGATGACCTTCGGCCTCGCCTGCTGCGCCATCGAGATGATGGCCGCGGGCGGCACCCGCTTCGACTGGAACCGCTTCGGCCTGATCCCGCGCGCGACGCCGCGCCAGAGCGACCTGATGATCGTCGCCGGCACCGTCACGCTGAAGATGGCGACGCGCCTGAAGCGGCTCTACGAGCAGATGGCCGAGCCCAAGTACGTGATCTCGATGGGCTCCTGCGCCAACAACGGCGGCCCCTACTGGCAGCACGGCTACCACGTGCTGAAGGGCGTCGACGAGATCGTGCCGGTGGACGTCTACGTGCCCGGCTGCCCGCCGCGGCCCGAGGCGCTGCTCTACGGCATCATGAAGCTGCAGGAGAAGATCGTGGAGGACCGGGTGCTGCGCAAGCGGGGCGCGACGCAGGGCTCCCTGGTCGGCGCGCGCAAGGCGCCCGAGGCGATCGGGTAACGCCATGGACGCCAAGGCCATCCACGAGCGCCTGGTCGCCCGCTTCGGCGACAGGGTCACGGCCGCGACGCTCGAAGGGCCGAGCCCCTTCGCCGTGGTGGCCCCCGAGGCGATCCTCGAGGTCGCCGCCTTCTGCAAGGCCGAGCCCGAGCTGGTGCTCCACAACCTGATGTGCCTCTCCGCGGTGGACTTCCCGAAGGAGACGCCGCCGCGGATCGAGGTGGTCTACCACCTGTTCTCGTACGAGAAGCGCCACACCTTCGCGCTCAAGGTGATGCTCCCGCGCGAGAACCCCGAGGTCGCGAGCGTCGAGTCGGTCTGGAGCGTCGCCAACTGGCACGAGCGCGAGGCCTTCGACATGTTCGGCGTGCGCTTCCTGGGCCACCCCGACCTGCGCCGGATCCTGCTGCCCGACGACTGGGAGGGCTTCCCGCTGCGCAAGGACTGGGTGGACCCCGAGTTCTACAACGGCATGCGCGTGAAGCCGACCCAGCAGATGGTCGACCGCGCCAAGGCCGGCGAGGCCATCGGCGTCGGCCCCTTCGACTTCACCCCCCCGAACAGGCACGTGTCATGACAGCCCCCTTCAACGACGATGGCAGCGAGCGGCGAATTCACTTCGCCGCGAGCGGCGCGGGGGGGAGCGCGCATGCGCGCGGGGGGGTGCCGTCGTGAGCACTTACCCCCCCGAGTTTCAAGACCTAGACACGGACGAGATGATCGTCAACATGGGGCCGCAGCACCCCTCCACCCACGGGGTGCTGCGCCTGGAGCTGCGCACCGACGGCGAGATCGTGCGCAGCGTCCGGCTCCACATCGGCTACCTCCACCGCTGCTTCGAGAAGCACTGCGAAAAGGTCGACTACCCCGGCGTGATCCCCTACACGGACCGCATGGACTACGTCGCGTCCATGGGCAACAGCCTGGGCTACGCGCTGGCGGTCGAGAAGCTGATGGGGATCGAGGTGAGCCCCTACGTGCAGACGATCCGCGTGCTGTTCGCGGAGCTGCAGCGGATCGCCTCGCACTGCGTGGCGGTCGGCACCTACGGCATGGACCTCGGGGCTTTCACGCCCTTCCTGCACCTGCTGCGCGACCGCGAGAAGATCCTCGACCTCTTCGAGTGGACCTGCGGCGCGCGCCTGCTCTACAACTACAACTGGATCGGCGGCCTCTCGCACGACCTGCCCGAAGGCTTCATCCCGGCCTGCCGCGCCTTCGCTCGCGACTTCGAGCGCGGCACCCACCCCGAGCTGATGGACCTGCTGGTGGGCAACAAGATCTTCATCCGCCGCACCGCCGGCGTCGGCGTGCTGCCGGCGGAGGTCGGCATCTCCTACGACCTCACCGGCCCCAACCTGCGCGGCAGCGGCGTGCCGTTCGACCTGCGCAAGGACGCGCCGTACAGCGGCTACGAGAGCTACGACTTCGAGGTCGCGCTGGGCGAGGGCCGCTTCGGGCCGAAGGGCTCCTGCTTCGACCGCAACTGGGTGCGCGCCGTCGAGATGTTCCAGAGCAACCGCATCGTGATGCAGTGCCTCGACCGCCTCGAGAAGATGGAGCGCACGGACGTCCGCGAGAAGGTTCCGAAGCGGGTGAAGCCGGCGAAGGGCGAGGTCTACTGCCGCTCCGAGGCCCCCCGCGGCCAGCTCGGCTACTACGTCGTCGCCGACGGCGCCGCCGTCAACCCCTACCGCGTGAAGGTGAAGAGCCCCTGCTTCACCGCGATGAGCGTCTTCCACGTGCTGGCGAAGGGCCTCTACCTCGCCGACGTGGTGGCCCTGATCGGCAGCCTCGACGTGGTGCTCGGGGAGATCGACCGCTAATGGACCTCATCTACAGCCTGCTGCCCGCGGACATGCCCTTCTGGCTGGCGATCGCGATCGCCACGCTGGTGCCGGGGATCATCCTGGTCAGCGGCATGGCGGCGGGCCCCGTGCTCTACGTCTACGCCGAGACCAAGATCGCCGGCTTCATGCAGGACCGCATCGGCCCCAAGCGGGTCGGCCCCCACGGCATGCTGCAGTCGATCGCCGACACCGTGAAGCTGCTCTTCAAGGAGGCCATCTTCCCGGCGGGCGTCGACAAGCTGCTGTTCGTGGTCGCCCCCTGCCTGGTGGTGATCGGCGCCTTCATGCCGCTGCTGGTGATCCCCTTCGGCAAGGGGCTGCAGACGGCCGACCTCAACGTGGGCGTCTTCTACGTGACGGCGATCGCCAGCATCTCGACGGTGGGCCTGATCATGGCGGGCTGGGCCAGCAACAACAAGTACGCGCTGTTCGGCGCGATGCGCTCGGCCGCCCAGATCGTCTCCTACGAGATCCCGGCGGTGATGTCGCTGCTGCTGCCCGTGATGATCGTCGGCAGCCTGTCGCTGCAGGACCTGGTCGCCGGGCAGGCCGGGGGCGTCACGCGCTGGTTCGTGTTCCGCTACTTCCCGCTGATGCCGATCGCCTTCCTGATCTTCTTCGTGGCGACGCTCGCCGAGTGCAACCGCGCGCCCTTCGACATCCCCGAGGCCGAGAGCGAGCTGGTGGCGGGCTTCCACACCGAGTACAGCGGCTTCTTCTTCGCGATGTTCTTCCTGGCCGAGTACACGGAGATGCTGGTCGTCTCCTCGACCGCCGCGGTGCTCTTCCTGGGCGGCTGGCACTCGCCCTTCCCGAACGGCTTCCTCGACAGCGTCCCCGGCACCGCCATCCCGCTCGGCCCCTTCTGGCTGATCGGCAAAGCCTGGTTCCTGATGTTCGTGCAGGCGTGGCTGCGCTGGACGCTGCCCCGCATCCGCGTCGACCAGCTGATGTACGTCGCCTGGAAGGTGCTGCTGCCGGTCGCGATGGCGCTGGTGGTGGTGATCGGCCTGCTCGTGATGTGGCCGGCGACGGCCAGGGGCTTCGGCATCTGGGACAGCATCGCGGCCGTCGTGCTCTCGCTGGCGCTGGTCGGCTACCTGGTCGGCACGGCCTTCCGGGCCTACGGCACGAAGGCCGGCACCATCGGCGAGGCGGCCGCATGAGCGCGATGACGCTCTGGGCGCGCGACATCTGGGACGCGATCTCGACGACGGCGATCGGGATGCACATCACCTGGCGCCACCTCTTCACGCGCAAGGTGACGCTGCACTATCCCGAAGAGAAGTGGGCGCTGCCGCCCAAGAGCCGGATGCGGCTCTTCCTGGCCTACGAGGACTGCATCGGCTGCGGCCAGTGCGCGCGCGCCTGCCCGGTCAACTGCATCCACATCGTGGCCGAGAAGCGCGCCGCCGGCGCGGCGCCGATCTACGCGGCGAACGGCCAGGCGATCAAGCTCGACGTCAAGGTCTTCGACATCGACATGTCGCTGTGCTGCTACTGCAACCTGTGCACGTACCCGTGCCCGACCGACTGCATCTACATGACGCCGGAGTACGAGTTCGCCAGCGACGACCTGACGCAGCACCTGTACCGCTTCGCCAAGAAGGACGCCAAGTTCCTGACGGTGAACCCCAAGCCGCCGGCACCTCCCGCCGCCCCGACCGCGCCGGCCGAGCCCAAGGCCGACTAGATGACCGCTGAAGCCGCCGTCTTCTGGATCTTCGCCATCCTGACCGTCGGCTCCGCCGCGGTGGTGGTGCTGGCGCGCAGCCTGATCTACGCCGCCTTCGCGCTGCTGTTCACCTTCTTCGGCGTCGCCGGGCTCTACCTGCTGCTGGGCGCGGACTTCATCGCCGCCACCCAGCTGCTGATCTACGTCGGCGGCATCCTGATCCTGCTGCTGTTCGGCGTGATGCTGACGCACAAGCTCTACGACCTCGACTTGAAGAGCGAGGTCACCCAGTTCGCGCCGGCCGCCATCATCGCGGGGGGCGTCTTCGTGGTGCTCGCGGTGGGCGCCGTGCGCACGCCCTGGGCCGGCGGGCCCGGCCGCGCGCCCGCCGTCACCACCCGCGAGATCGGCCAGCTCTTCATGGGCCAGTACCTGCTGCCCTTCGAGGCCGCCTCGATCCTGCTGCTGGTCGCCCTGATGGGCGCGGCGATGATCGTGCGGCGCAAGAGGAACGCGTGATCGGCCTCCAGCACTACCTGATCGTCTCCGCCGCGCTCTTCTCGCTGGGCCTGTTCGGCGCGCTCACCCGCCGCAACGCCGTCCACGTCCTGATGGGGATCGAGCTGATCCTCAACTCGGCCAACATCAACCTCGTCGCCTTCTCGCGCTACGGCGTCGGCAACCTGCAAGGCCAGCTGTTCGCCGTCTTCGTGATCGTGGTCGCCGCCGCCGAGGTGGCCGTCGCGCTCGCGATCGTGCTGACCCTCTACCGGCTGCGGCGCACCCCGAACCTCGACGAAGCCGACATCCTGAAGGGCTGAACATGGAAGAGGTCCTGCGCAGCCTGAGCCTGTTCCAGCCAGAGCTGGCGCTCACGATCGGCCTGCTGCTGGTGGTGCTGGTGGACGCCGCCGGCGGCCGGTTGCGCGACGCGGTGGTGCGCGTGCTGACGGCCGTCTCGCTCGCCGCCGCGCTCGCCTTGTCGATCGACCAGCTGGGTGTCGCCGCGAGCACCAGCTTCAGCGGCATGCTGGCGGTCGATCCGCTGGGCGCCTTCTTCAAGGCGGTCCTGGTCGGCGCCTCGCTGCTGATCGTGCTGGCGTTCGGCTTCGGCAGCTCGCGCGAGCTGCGCGGCCTCGGCCAGGGCGAGTTCTACGCCCTGCTGCTGGCCGTCACGCTGTCGACGCTGCTGCTGGCGTCCGCCAACGACATCACGATGCTGTACCTCGCCCTCGAGATGGTCTCGATCACGTCCTACGTGATGGTGGCCTACATGAAGGGCGACCGCATGTCGAACGAGGCGTCGCTGAAGTACGTGCTGTTCGGCGCCTTCTCGACGGGGGCGATGGTCTACGGCCTCTCGCTGCTCTACGGCTTCACGGGCGCCTCCAGCTTCGAGGGCATCCGCCAGGCGGTGACCGGCCCGCTGCCCGGCCAGGCGCGCTTCACGGTGTTCGTGGTGGCACTGCTGGTCTTCGCCGGCTTCGGCTTCAAGACCGCCGCCGTGCCCTTCCACTTCTGGTGCCCCGACGTCTACCAGGGCGCCCCCACGCCGGTGACTGCGTACCTGTCGGTCGCGCCGAAAGCCGCGGGCTTCGCGGTGATGCTGCGCTTCTTCTTCGGCGGCTACTCCTCGAGCGGCGGCGCCGCCTGGGACCTGCAGGGCGTCGTCGAGTGGCCCCAGCTGCTGATGATCATCTCGGTCGCCACGATGACGGTCGGCAACGTGGCGGCGCTGACGCAGACCAACATGAAGCGGCTGCTGGCCTACTCCTCGATCGCCCACGCCGGCTACATCATGATTGGCGTCGTGGCGCTCTCGGCCGAGGGCGTGCGCGCGCTGATGGTCTACATCGTCGCCTACCTGGTGATGAACCTGGGCGCCTTCCTGGTGGTGACGCTGGTCCACAACCACGAGGACACCTTCGACCTGCGCGACTACCCCGGCCTCTACCGGCGCGCCCCGCTGCTGACGCTGGCGATGGCGGTGTTCCTGCTCTCCTTGATGGGCATCCCGCCGCTCGTCGGCTTCATGGGCAAGCTGTTCGTCTTCGGCGCGATCATCGACCGCGGCCCGGCCTACTGGTGGTACGCCGTCGCTGGCGCGCTGAACGCGGCGGTCGCCGCGTATTACTACGCGCGCGTGCTGAAGACGATGGTGATGGACGAGGGCGACGAAGAGAAGCCGGCGATCGCCCTGCCGCTCGGCGATCGCGTCTGGCTGACGGCCTTCACGCTCGCGAACCTCGCTCCGCTCTTCGCCTGGCCCCTGATCGAAGCCTGGACCCGCTCGTCCCTGGTCTTCTGGGCGGGTAGGTAAGGGCGGCCCGGCAGACTCCCGAGATTGTCGATCTGGAAGACGGTGCGACGCAGTGCGTCGCGCGTCACGCGTCGGGTTGCCTCTCGTCTCGCAGCGCTCGACTTCGCGGCCCCGCCGCCCCCGCTCGCTCCGCCGAAGTGAATTCGGCTGCGCTCGCAGCCCGTAGTCGCGGCTGCGGCTCTCGCGGGTGCGCCGCCCCACCGGACCGAAATGAGCAGCCACTCGCAGACGCAGCGGGTCGCGACGCCCCGTCAGGCCGCGGCGCGACACGCGAGTGATTTCCCCTCCCCCGTCTGTGGGGAGGGGATAGGGGTGGGGGGTCGATGACGCAGGCGTGAACCCCGGCGCCGCCCAGCCGACAGCCACGGGCTTCGGCTGAAGGGAGCCTGGCTCAGGCCTTAGCCCAGGCTCGACGCGACTTCCACGCCCTTGGTCAGCGCCTTGTGCACCGGGCAGGCGTTGGCGATCTGCAGCAGGCGCGCGCGCTGCTCCTCGCTGAGGTCGCCCGAGAAGGAGATCCTGCGCTCGGCCTTGCGGCTCTCGCCGTCCTGCGCGTACTCGACCTCCACGCGGACCTCGCCCAGCTCCCAGCCCTTGCGCTTCGCGTACATGCGCAGCGTGATCGCGGTGCAGGCGCCCAGGGCCGCCGTCAGCATCTCGGTCGGCGTCGGCGCCGTGTCGAGCCCTCCCTTGTCCTGCGGCTCGTCGGCCGTGAACACGTGGCCGCGCACCTTCATCGTCGTCTTGTAGTCTTCCGGGCCCAGCCGGATCTCTGCGCGTGCTTCCTCCACTTGGATCTCCTTGACGCTATAAAGTTACGCCATGACCGAGCCCGAGACGCTGCTCAACCTGATCGACGGCGAGTGGCGGCCCTGTCGCGCGGGCCGCAGCTTCGCCGACACCAACCCCGCCGACACCCGTGACGTCGTCGGATCGTTGCAAGACTCGGGCCCGGAGGACGTCGAGGATGCCGTCGCGGCGGCCTCGCGCGCCCTGCCGGGCTGGGCCGCAACTCCTGCGCCGCTGCGCGGCCGCATCCTGCTGCGTGCCGCGCGCCTGCTCGAGGAACGTCTGGACGCCGTCGCCGACCTGCTGAGCCGCGAGGAGGGCAAGACCCTCGCGGAGGCGAAGGGCGAGACCACGCGCGCCGTGCGCATCCTCGAGTACTTCGCGGGCGAGGGCGCCCGCCTCGGCGGCGCCACGCTGCCCTCGGAGCGCGAGCGCGTCTTCATGTTCACGCTGCGCCAGCCCGTGGGCGTCGTCGCGCTGGTCACCCCCTGGAACTTCCCGATCGCGATCCCGGCCTGGAAGCTGGCGCCGGCGCTCGTCTGCGGCAACGCGGTCGTGCTGAAGCCGGCGTCGCAGGCCCCGATGACGGCCGTGCGCCTCGCGCAGATCCTGCAGGAGGCCGGCCTGCCGGAGGGCGTGCTGAACGTCGTGACCGGCTCGGGCAGCCGCGTCGGCTCCCCGCTGGTGGCGCATCCGAAAGTGCGCGCGATCTCGTTCACGGGCTCCGACCAGACCGGCCGTTCGATCGCCGAGGCCGCCGTCAAGCGCCTGGCGCGCGTACAGCTCGAGATGGGCGGCAAGAACCCGACGATCGTGCTCGCCGACGCCGATCTCGACGAGGCGGTCGAGTGCGTGCTGAACGCGGCCTTCTACTCGACGGGCCAGCGCTGCACCGCCACCAGCCGCGCGATCGTCGAGAAGCCGGTGCAGGGCGCTTTCCTCGACAAGCTGGTCGCCCGCGCTCAGGCCCTGCGCATCGGCGACCCGCGCGACCCGCAGACGCAGATGGGCCCCGCGATCGACCAGGCGCAGCTCGAGACCAACCTGCGCTACCTGGAGATCGGCAAGAGCGAGGGCGCGCGGCTCGTCTGGGGCGGCGAGCGCCTGACGGATGGCGCCCACGCCCACGGCCACTTCGTGCGCCCCGCGATCATGGCCGGCGTCGCGCCCGGCTCGCGCCTGGCGCAGGAGGAGGTCTTCGGCCCGCTGCTGGCGGTGATCGAGGCGGACGGCTTCGACCACGCCGTGGCGCTCGCCAACGAGACCCGCTTCGGCCTCTCGGCGTCGATCTGCACGCGCAGCCTCGGCCGCGCGCTCGACTACATCCAGCGCGCCGAGGCGGGCGTGCTGATGGTCAACCTGCCGTCGGCCGGCATCGAGTACCAGATCCCGTTCGGCGGCAGCAAGGACTCGAGCCACGGCCCGCGCGAGCAGGGTCCGGCCGCGATGCAGTTCTACACGGAGACCAAGACCGCGTACGTGAAGTTCTGACCGGAAGCGTCAGCTCGCCTGCGCCGCGCGCTCGCGCTCGCGCTCGACCAGGACGCGCCTGAGGATCTTGCCCGAGAGGGACTTCGGGATCTCGTTCACGACCTCCAGGCGGCGGATCCTCTTGTGGGGGGCGACGCGCTCGCCCACCCACTCCATCAGCGCCTCCGGCGTGGCCTCGGCCTTCAGCACCACGAAGGCCTTCGGCACCTCGCCCGCCTCGTCGTCGGGGCTGCCGATGACCGCCACGTCCGCGACCGCGGGGTGCGTGATCAGCAGCGCCTCGAGCTCCGCGGGCGGCACCTGCATGCCCTTGTACTTGATCAGCTCCTTCAGGCGATCGACGATGAACAGGTAGCCGTCCGCATCCACGTAGCCGATGTCGCCGCTGCGGAACCAGCCGTCGGGCGTGATGCAGCCCTGCGTCGCCTCGGGCTGGCCGAGGTAGCCCTTCATCACCTGCGGCCCGCGCAGCCAGACCTCGCCGCGCTCGCCGGCTCCCAGGTCCGTCAGCATCACCGGATCCACGACGCGGCACTCGGTGCTGCGCACCAGCTTTCCCGCCGAGCCGGGGCGTGGAGCGTCGTCGGGGTTGACGTGCGTGACGGGGCTGGTCTCCGTCAGGCCGTAGCCCTGCTTCACGACACAGCCGAGGCGCGCGGCCGCGGCCTGGGCCAGATCCGCGCCCAGCGGCGCCGCTCCCGACATGATCACCCGCAGCGAGGAGAGGTCGTACCTCTCGACCAGCGGATGCTTCGCGAGCGCCAGGACCACGGGCGGCACCAGGTAGGTGCGCTTGCAGCGGTGCTTCTGCATCAGCGCGAGGTAGGCCTCGAGCTCGAAACGCGGCATGGTGACAGCGGTCGCGCCCTGGCGGAGCACCATGTTCAGCAGCACGGCCATCCCGTAGATGTGGAAGAACGGCAGCACCGCGATCGTGGTGTCGCCCGGCTCGAAGCTCTCGATGCCGTGGCACTGCGCGATGTTCGCCACCAGGTTGCGGTGGGTCAGCATCACGCCCTTCGACAGCCCGGTGGTGCCGCTCGAGTACGGCAGCGCCACCAGGTCCTCGGCCGGGTCGATCGCCACCTCGGGCGGCGCGCCGCTCGAGCGCAGCAGCTCCGCGAACGGCGTCGCCCCGGGCGCCTCGCCGATCGAGAAGACCTCGCGCACGCCCGCGCGCTTCGCCGCCTCCTGCGCCTTGTCCAGGAAGGACGGCACCGTGATCAGGAAGCGCGCCTTGCAGTCCTCGAGCTGCTTCGCCAGCTCGTCGGTCGTGTAGAGCGGGTTGACGGTCGTCGTCACGCCGCCGATGCCGGCGATCCCGTAGAAGGCGAGCGCGTACTCGGGCAGGTTCGGGCTGAAGATGCCGACCACCTCGCCCTTCCCGAGGCCGCGGTCGGCGAGGCCGCGGCCCACCCGCCGCACGCCCTCCGCGAGCTGGCCGTAGCCGATCGTGCGGCCGCTCGCGCCGTCGATCAGCGCCGGCTGCTCGCCCAGGGCGGCGGCCTTCTCGAGCACGTACGGCCCAAGCGCCGTGTTCGGGATCTCGGCTGCGGACAGCGAGCTGGTCCAGGCCATCGGCACACTCCGGCGGGCACCTGTCGTGCGGTGGGTTGGGAGGGAAGCGGTCGGCGGATTCTATGCCTGATAATCCACGCGTGGTTCCGCCCGGACGGGTCTTCTCCTCGCGCGTTTGGGCGATCGCCGGCCTGCTGGTCCTGGCGCTGGCCGCCGTCCTCGACGGCCTGGGCCGGGAGGGCGTCGCCCTCTGGGGCTTCTCGCTCGAGCCGCTGCCGGCGCGCGCCCTGCTTCTCGGCCTGCTGGCGATCGCCCTGCTCGCGCCGCACCGCCCGCTGCCACTGCCTCACGTCTACGGCCTCGCGCTGACGCTGCTGACGCTGGTGACGGGCTGGGCCGTGCTCGATCTGCGCGGCGAGGCCGAGCGTGGGAGCCACGCGCCGGTCGCGGCGACCCTCGTGCCGAGCGACGGCGTCGCGCCCTCGTCCCTCTCGCTCGCGCCCGAGGTGTTGCGCGGTCCTTACCGCGCGGCCCAGGCGCTCGGGAAGGGCGGCGGCTACGAGCTGAGGCTCGACGGCGCGCTGGTCGCTCCCGAGACCGGCCGCTACGCGCTGCGCCTCGGGTGCCCGTCCGAATGCTCGCTGTCGCTCGAGGGCCATCCCGTGCTGGCCGCGCCGGGTGAGAGCGAGATCGCCCTCCGCGAGGGCGCCTACTCGCTGAACGCCAGCTTCGTCGCGCGCGGCCAGGGCTTCCTGCGACTCGAGTGGCGCCGGCCCGCGGCCGTGACGGTCGGCTCCGTCTACGCCGCGATCGGTCCCTCATCGCTCGCCGCGGACGGCGCCGCCAGCGCCCGGGCGTTCCACGAGCGCGAGCGCGTCGCGCTCGAGAGAGCGGCGCGCCTGGCGGCGATCTGGCTCGCCGCCGCCCTGGTCACGCTGCGGCTCGGCGCCGCGCTGGCGGGCTGGCGCGCGAGCCTGACGGCAGCCCTGCGCCGTGCCGTCACCGAACCGGTCGCACGCCGCTCCGCGGCCTTCGGCCTCGCTGCCGCGCTCTTCGTGACGCTGCTGCGCCTGCTCGCCTCGCCGAGCGCACCCGACGGCCTGCATCTCCACGCCTGGACCGGCGAGTACCTGATGCAGACCGTCAGCGTGGCCGACCTCAGGATCGAGCCGGTCCGCTCGCTCGTCTACAACCACATCCAGCCGCCGCTGCTCGACGCGCTGCGCGCGATGTCCGCGCAGCGGCACCGGGCGCTCGACGGCATCGCGCTCGAGAACGCCGTCGACGCCGACATCTACCTCGTGTGGGCAGTGGTGGCGGGCCTGTTGGCGACGCTCGTCCACGAGTGGCTCCACGCCGCCGCGGGCCCCCGCGTGGCGCTCGCCGGCGCCGTTCTGCTCATCCTGCACCCGGCCTTCCTGTTCTACGCGACCTTCCAGGACAGCACGTTCCCGAGCGGCGCCGGGGTCGCCTGGGCGAGCTACGAGCTGTGGCGCCTTTCGCGAGGCGGCGGCTCGCCCGGCCGTCTCGCGCTGGTGCTGAGCCTGCTGTTCCTCACGCGCTCGATCGTGCAGTGGCCGTTCCTGCTGGTGATCTCCGCTTCTTTCTGGCTGCTCAGGGTCGACCGCCGGCGCGCGCTGCGCGCGCTCGGACCCTTCGCGCTGGTGATCGCGCTGTTCATGGCGAAGCAGTACGCCCTCTTCGGCCTGACGATGACCTCGAGCTTCGGCCCCGACAGCTTCTGCAAGGGCCTCTCGGCCTTCTGCCAGGGCACGACGCCGGTGCCGCTGCCCGAGCTGCCCTCGCCGATGGCGGCCTCGGCGCTGCGGCGCATCGAGAAGCTGAACGGCGAGTACAACTGGAACCAGCTCGCCTTCCTGCGCCGCTCGTTCTCGCAGATGCAGGAGTACAAGGCACTGCTGCGCGAGACGTCGCCCGGCACGCTGCTCGGCCTGGTCGAGCACACCCTGGGCCACTGGCTGAAGCCCTCGAGCCGCCACTCGCCGCACGTGCTGGTGGATGCGCTGCCCTGGCGCGCCCCGTTCGACTTCGTGATGAGCGGCGTGCCGCTCGTGCTGTTGCTCCTCGGCAGCGCGGGCGTCGTCTTCTGGCGCGACGGCCTCTCGCTGGCCGCCGCGCGCCGCGCGCTCGGCCTGGCGCTGCCCTGCCTCTACGTCTTCGCCGTCTCGGTGATCTTCGAGAGCGGCGAGAACATGCGCTACAAGTTCTTCGTCGAGCCCACGCTGTGGGTGCTGTTCTTCACCCAGGGGACGGCGGCCGTCCGCCTGCTGCGCGAGCGGCGCTAAAGCCCACGCTGTGGCCCCGCCCCGCTAGCCCAGCCCGTCGATCCGCCGCAGCTCGATCGCGCGCCGCGCCTGCGCCCCGCACGCGCGCACCACCTGCCCCAGGCCGGCGAAGCGCGGGTCGCGCGTCAGGCCCCTCTGGAAGCGCGCGAAGATCTGCTGCGCGATCACCGTGATCTTGAAGAGGCCGAACACGTAGAGGAAGACGCCGTCGCCGGGGTCGCGGCCGCTCGCCCGCGCGTAGCGCTCGAGCAGACCGGCCCGGCTCAGGTTCCCCGGGCGCGCCGTGAGCCCGAGGAAGCCCAGGTTGCGCCAGGCGGGCGGGTCGTCGGGATCGAGCCAGTAGCCGAGGCTGGTGCCGACGTCGAGCAGGGGAGCGCCGATCGTCGCCATCTCCCAGTCGAGAACCGCCAGGATCCGCTCGAGCGCGGCGTCGAGCACCAGGTTGTCGTACTTGAAGTCGTTGTGGATCAGCGCGGGCGCGCCGTCCATCGGCTGGTTCCCCGACAGCCAGGCGGCGGCCGCGTCGACGTCCGGCACCTCGTCGCTGCGCGCCTTCCGCCAGCGCTCGGCCCAGCCCGCGACCTGCCGGCCCACGTAGCCCTCCGGCCGGCCCAGCCCGTCGAGGCCGCACGCCTCGAAGTCCACGGCGTGCAGCTCCAGCAGGCCGTCCACGAGCGCCGCGGAGAGCCGCGCCATGGTGTCGGCGCCGAGCGCCGGCTCCGGCAGCCGCGCGCCGTCGCGGAGGATGACGCCGCGCACGCGCTCCATCACGTAGAAGGGCGCGCCGATCACGGCCGCGTCCTCGCACTCGGCGAGTGGCCGCGGCGCTTTCGGGTAGACGTCGTGCAGCGCCTTCAGGATGCGGTGCTCGCGGCCCATGTCGTGGGCTGAGCGCACTTCGGATCCGCGCGGGGGCCGCCGCAGCACCAGCTCGCGCGGGCCGAGGCGTAGCAGGTAGGTCAGGTTGGAGAAGCCGCCGGGGAACTGCTCGACCTCGAGCGGCGCGCCGTCGGCTTCGCGCAGCAGCTCGGGCAGGCGTTCCCCAAACCAGGCCCGCAGCGGCTCGAGCGGCAGCTCCTCGCCCTCGCGCACCGGCCGTGCCGCGTCCGGCCGCGCCCCGCTCGGCGCCTGGCTCACACCTCGATCTCGACGCCGTACTTCTTGAGCGCCTGCCGCGCGACGACCGACTTGTGCACCTCGTCCGGCCCGTCGTAGATGCGCGCGGCGCGCTCGGAGCGGAACCAGAAGGACAGCAGCGTGTCGTCGGTCACGCCCAGACCGCCATGGACCTGGATCGCGCGGTCGAGCACGCGCTGGAGCACGCCGGCCACGTAGAACTTGATCGCCGAGATGCGCTCGCGGGCCGCGCGCGCGCCGTGGCGGTCGATCGCCACCGCCGTGTCGAGCACCAGCAGGCGCCCGGCGTCGATCTCGGCGCGCGAGTCGGCGATCGCGTGCTGCACCGCCTGCTTCGCCGCCAGCGGCTTGCCGGGGCCGATCTCCCTGCGGGCCGCGCGCTCGCAGGTCATCTCGAAGGCCCGCTCGGCGATGCCGATCCAGCGCATGCAGTGGTGGATGCGGCCCGGCCCCAGCCGCTCCTGCGCGAGCGCGAAGCCCTGGCCCTCCCGGCCCACCAGGTTGCTCCGCGGCACGCGGCAACCCTCGTAGCGCACTTCGCCGTGGCTCGCCCAGTCGTCGCCGACGTGGCCCATCACCGAGATGTTGCGCACCAGGCGGAAGCCCGGCGTGCCGGTCGGCACCAGGATCATGCTGGCGCGCTGGTGCTTGGGCGCCTGCGCGTCGGTCACCGCCATCACCACGGCCACCGCCGCGCCGTCGGCGCTCGAGGTGAACCACTTGTGGCCGTCGATCACGTAGTCGTCGCCCTCGCGCCGGGCCGTCGTGCGCAGCAGCACCGGGTTCGAGCCCGGCTCCTCGGGCTCGCACATCGAAAAGCAGCTGCGCAGCTCGCCGCGCGCGATCGGCCCCAGCCAGCGCAGGCACTGCTCCGGCGTGCCGTGGCCGAGCAGCAGCTCCATGTTGCCGATGTCGGGAGCGGCGCAGTTGAAGGCGAAGTGGCCGAGCGGGCTGCGGCCCAGCTCCTCGCTGAGCCGCCCGAACTCCGCGAGCGGCAGGCCGAGGCCGCCGTGCTGCTTCGGCAGGTGCGGCGCGAAGAGTCCGAGCGCGCGCACGCGCTCGCGCTTCTCTCGCAGCGCGGGTAGCAGCTCGCGGAACGGGCCCGAGAGCAGCCTGGGCTCGAGCGGCTGCAGCTCGTCCCTGACGAAGCCGCGGACGGTGGCGAGGAGCGTTTCCAGCGTCGGGTCGGGGCTCATGTCCAGGGTCGCCCGCCTCAGCGGATGAAGTACCCGGAGACCCTCCAGGAGCCGTCCTTCTCCTGCATCGGCGTCACCGTCTCGACGGCTTCTTTCTTGTTCTCGAAGCTGGTGGCGAACTGGACCACGACATACTGCCCGTCCGGCGCGCCCGGCAGCGAGGTCGTGTGCTTTGCGACTTTCAGGCCGCGCGAGACGAGCTTTCCGAGCGGCGTCCGCGTCGCGGTCAGGGCTTCCTTCCACTTCTCGCGTGTCACCGCGCCCTGGAAGAGCTTGGCTGCCGCGTCCCAGCTCTCGTCGTATCGGCCATTGTCCACCAGCGCGAGAAAGGCCTCGGCGCTCTTCGTCGCGGCCTGCTCGGGGGTGTCCGCCGTCCATGCGGCCGGAGCGCACAGCAGCGCCACGGCGAAAGCAACGTGCATCCTCTTCGTCATACGCCCTCCTCGTGGCTCACGGCAGCTCTTCGAGCTCGGCAATCGGGGTCTCGTGCGTCGTCAGCGCGGCGCGCGGCGTCGAGCGCCTCGTACTCGCCCACTTCACTCGGCTGCTTCCTCGGCCGCCAGCGCCCGCTCGATGCGCGGGTCGGGCACCAGCCACGTGATCGCGACGAGCACGTAGATCAGGCAGGCGGCCGCGGGCTCCCAGAAGGCGAGCAGGACGGCGACCGCGTAGAGCCCCACCGACAGCCGGCCCTTGAAGTCGGATCCGATCGCGAGCGCGAGCCGCGAGTCGCGTCCGTGGCGCCGCACCAGGGCGCGCGCCAGGATGTAGTAAGCGACGCCGGCGAGCATCAGCACGACGCCGTAGGCCGCCACCGGCACCGGCGCGAAGTTCTCGCCCATCCAGGCGGTGACGAAGGGCACCAGCGAGAGCCAGAACAGCAGGTGGACGTTGGCCCAGAGGATGCGGCCGTCCACGTGGCGAGCGGCCTGCAGCAGATGGTGATGGTTGTTCCAGTAGATGGCGAGGAAGACGAAGCTCAGCAGGTAGCTCAGCAGCGCCGGCAGCAGCGGCCGCAGCGCCGAAAGCTCGGTCCCGTGCGGGACCTTCAGCTCCAGCACCATGATGGTGATCAGGATGGCCACCACGCCGTCGCTGAAGGCCTCGAGCCGCCCTTTGCTCATCCTTCCTCCTGTCCGGCCCTTCTCGCGCCACTCCCGGCGCCGCGGCTCACAACGGCTCGTCGTCCGGAAGCACCGCCAGCACGTAGGGGTCGCGATCGTCGGCCGGCAGCCAGCCGACCGGTGGCGCCTGATCGAACAGGCGGTGCTTCAGGTGGCTGATGTCCACCCGCTCGGACCACATCGCGGACCACGACACCAGCGCCCCGATCGCGGTGCTCTCCCAGTACGGCCCGTCGCGCCAGGCGAGCGACTTGAACGAGTGGCGGATGTGCCGCACCAGGGAGTCCCTGACCGAGAGTCGCAGCTCCGCAGCCGGCGTCTGGCGCGCCTGCAGCCGCTCGATCTGGATCGGGGCCACGCCGAAGCCGCCGTCATCGGCGACTTCCTCGGCGATCTCGGCATAGGTGCGCCCGGGCCGGCTGCGCAGGTACTCCCAGACGCTCGCGAAGCCCGCCCCGCGCACGTGCGCGACGAGACGAGCCTCCCAGTCCTGGTCCCAGGTGTCGTGTCGATCGGCCGCCGTGGGCTTCGCCGGCTTCATTTCGCTGCGCCGATGCTCGAAAGGCTACCACCGTACCGAGCGTCTCGAAGTCCACCTCGAGCCCTCAACCCGCATCGGCCTGCGTCTTCGCCTTCAACTGCAGCAAGTCCCACAGATTCCCGTAGAGGTCCTTGAAGACGGCCACCGTACCGTAGGACTCGACCTTCGGTTCCCTCACGAACTCCACCCCGAGCGAGATCAGATTCCCGTAGTCGCGCCAGAAATCGTCGCTCTCGAGAAACAGGAAGACCCGGCCACCCGTCTGGTTGCCGACGAATGCCCCCTGCTCGGGCGTCGAGGCTCTGGCGAGCAGCAAGCTCGTAGCGTCGGATCCCGGGGGCGCGACCACGACCCAGCGCTTGTCCTGCTCGGGCTGGTACGTGTCCTCGACCAGCCTGAAGCCCAGCTTCTTCGTGTAGAACTCGATGGCCTCATCGTAGTCGCGAACGACGAGCGCCACGTGAACGATGGATTGCTTCATGCTGGGGTCAGATCGCCGACTTCCTCACGGAGATGCTCCCGCCTGAGCGCGAGGCCTTCGACATTGGGACGCGGCGACCAGGGCGCCGTGCCTCCGAGGGGCTGCCTCGTCCGGCGCGCTGAACGTAGAACTCCCACGCCGCCCCTTGACCGCCAGCTCCGCAGACGAGGCCGTTGGCCTCGACGGCCCCCTCGGGGAAGCGCCACAGGAACTCGTCCTCGTTAGCCCGCCCACTCGCTCTTTAGTGCAGCAGTGCAGCACGACTGAACTTGACCGGAGGCATCTGGCATGAATGGAACCCGACTCGATCGGCGAGCGCCAGCGACTCTTCCCAAGCTCGCTCGGAGACGTGTACCTTCGGTTCAACCAGAAGGAAGCGTCCGCCGGCCTTCAACACCTTCCTGAGCGTCTCCAGCAGGCCCTTCTGGGCTGGAACCTCATGTAGCATCCAGAACGCCAGAATGAAGTCATAGTGCTCAGGCAGTACCCAGTCCGAATCCGTCGCCAGCCGTAGGCTGATTCGCTCAGCCAGGCCCTCCTGCTTCGCTGTATTCGCGTTTCGTCAGCTGCAACGCCTCGTTCGACCGCCCCTCCCTATTTGGGGACATCCTCCAGCCTCGTCCCCTTACCCGCGGCCAGGGCAGCTCTTGCCGCGCGAATGCGCAGCAGGAACTCGGGGTGGTGTTCAAGGCGGTACTCGAACCAGTCCTCCTCCGACTCGAACCCGATCAGCACACCGGCGGGCCGCCCATGCCGTGTGATCAGAATCTCCTCTGAAGCCGCGAGCCGGAGAAACCGTGAGAAGTCATCCTTGACCTCCGCCAGGGCCACCCGCCGCGGACGTGGTGCCCTCGTCGTCAAGCCACGCTTGCGCTTCGGCTTTTGAGACGATGGCAAGGACTTCGACCGTGCTCGCGTGGACGTCATAGAACACCCTCGTGTCTTCGACCCGAAGACGATACTGAGGCCGATCGAGGCTCCGGAGTCGCTTGATGCGGCTCTTGCTGACCTTGGTCGGCTCATGGCGCAAATGGCGTTCGATGGCATCCCGAACCTGAGCCCGAACTCGAGCAGGCATCTGTCGATACTGCCTGACCGCGTTCGGCGAGAGGATGATCTCGAAGCGCACTCTGGCCAGAGTCTAGCCAGTTGCTGCGATCCCAGCAAGGTCGGTCGAACACCGCGCATAAGCTGCGAAGCGCGACTCAATAATGCTGGCCTGCGAAGCAGGCCCACCTGCAGTATTTGCCCCGCGTTTCGTCAGCGGCAACGCCTCGTTCGGCCGCCTACCCACGCTTCAGGAGCTGGTCGACCGTCAGACCGATGTCCTTGGCGATCTGACGCAGAAGGGCTGGTGAGATGTCCCGTCCTGCATGGAAGGGAACTGTAGTACCTCGGCCGTCAGAATGCCGAAACTGCTTGTGCGAGCCCCGCTGCTGATCTCCACAAAACCCAGGGCCTCGAGAAGCGCCACGACCTCTCGGGGCCTGAGCGTGGGCAGGTTGCCCACTACGCAACCTTGATCGTCTGAACTCCTACGAACTCGGACTCGAGGCGCGGCTCGCCGTCCTCGAGCAGCATGGCAATCACTTCGCGAAGGTTCACTTGCAGCTCGTCCATGCTCTCGCCCTGGCTGTGCGCGCCAGGCCAGCCAGGCACGTGGCCCACAAACAGCCCCGTATCGGGATCTCGTTCGACAACGACGTTAAAGGACCGCATGACTGCTGGTGAGCCTACCGCAACCCCGCCGCCGGCTGCACCTGCTCCTCTTGGTCGGCCGAACGCTCCGGTTCAGCGGCGGGCCGCGCGGCGGACCGTCCGCTGCAACCGGTTGTTATACGCCAAGGAAAGTATCCCACCGGCCGTTCGCTTGCCGCAAGGCAAGTGCCCTTCTGCTCCTATACGGGAACGCTTTACCCGAGCTGCTCGGCGAGCCCGATGAGAAGTCCTTCGGGTCCGCGGATGTAGCAGAGCCGATACGAGTCCTCGTACTGAACCACTTCGCCGACGAGCTGCGCGCCGCGCTTGCGGAGCCTGGCGAGCATCTCGTCGATGTCGTCCACGGTGAACATGACGCGTAGGTAGCCGAGAGCGTTCACAGGGGCGTTCCGGTGATCTGCGACTGTAGGCGGGGTGAGAAATCGCGAGATCTCGACCCGGCTATGGCCATCGGGAGTGACCATCATGGCGATCTCGACACGCTGGAGGCCCAGTCCGGTGACGCGCCCGGCCCATTCTCCTTCGATTGTGGTTCGCCCCTCGAGCTTCATGCCAAGCTCGACGAAAAACGAGATGGCGGTATCGATGGATTCTACGACGATGCCCACGTTGTCCATGCGCTTGAGAGCCATACCGTTTCCTCTCATTCTTGACCGGAAACGTCCGGCATTTGCCATTCACATGGCGTATAACACCGGCGTTCAGCTGCGAAACGCGACTCAATGACGCTGGCCCGCGAAGCGGGCCTACCTACAAGGTATTCGCGTTTCGTCAGCTGCAACGCCTCGTTCGGCGTCGGGCGCCCGGGCATGCAGGGCCGTCCCTTCATGCAAGAGAGCGTAGACCACGCGGTGTTGGGTTGGGTAGTGCCGATTCGCCGTTGCGTGGAGCCCCGCAAGGCCAGGATGGCCCGGCCAGCGCTCCGTAGAGCCGGTCAGGTGACGCAGAGCTACTGGGCGCGACGACGACGCCTCCGGCGACCTCGAACGCAACCCCGCAACGCGGGTAACAAGATTAGGGGCGCGGCGCTGGCAGGGCCTCGAGACTTGCCATACGCGACGCGGCCATGCCCCGCGAGCCGGGAGTCCGTTGTTGCCCCTGTCTCAGAGCCGGCTGCCGCCGTTCTTGGCTCTGCTTCCCAGCCTTCCGTTCCCGTACGCCGAACACCTAGGATCAGCTGCGAAGCGCGACTCAATAGGGCTGGGCCGCGAAGCGGCCCAACCTACAGTAGTTGCCTCGCGCTTCGGCAGCTGCATCCGCTCGTTCGACGGCCCGCCGGCGCCTCTGTGAGCGGTCATTTCTGCGTTTCCTGTCTCATGCGTTCGTAGTCCGCCCGGGTCCTCATTCTCTCGAGCCGACGAATGTCCCGAAGTTCGCCAGGCCAGGCTCCAAGGTGGCCTCGCCCCTTCGTCGTGAACTGTCCTTCCACGATGACGAACGCACCGGACAGATTCGTGTAATCACGCGTGACCGAGAGCCAGACGGCGTTCGAACAGTTGAGCAGCTCAGCGTCCTCACTGGAGTTGCCCCGACTCCGTGGACAGGTTTCTTATGCTGCTCCGTTGAGTGCTGCGTGTTGCCTCTCGTAATTGATCGGGCTGAGCTGCCCGATGGCCGAGTGGCGCCGGTACGGATTGTAGAAG
>JBFWVE010000010.1:0-142675 GCA_050246895.1 Vicinamibacteria bacterium
CTTCTACAATCCGTACCGGCGCCACTCGGCCATCGGGCAGCTCAGCCCGATCAATTACGAGAGGCAACACGCAGCACTCAACGGAGCAGCATAAGAAACCTGTCCACGGAGTCGGGGCAACTCCACGCGCCCCTCCGCTCGGTTCGGCGCGAACACTGTGGCCCATCCGGTGCGTTGGGATGCGCGCCTCACACGCCCCGTTCGGGCGTGACCCACGCCGCCGCCCTCAGCCGAAGCAGATGCGGCTACTCGCCTTTCATCCATAGCGGGTGGCCGATAGGCCATGGGCATTCACTTCGTCGACGGGTGCGGGGTTTCATAGGGATGCGGTGCAGTGGGCATCGGCAACGGGCCGCGCGCCGAAGCGGGATTCACTCCCGCGCAGGCGCGGGGGGTTCCAGGGGGCGCGACGCAAGCGCCCCCTGGCTCAATGGGTCCTATTCGGTCCCGACCCGAATGAAGCCGGTGTCGTCGCCGACGAACGGGCGGGGCCCGCGCTCGACCGGCAGGGCGCGGATCGTGAAGCCGTCCTCCTCGATCGTCATGCTGAACCGGTAGCCGCGGCGCGTGAAGCTGTCGCGGCTCTGGGCGACGTCGAGCGCGGCGAAGCGGTCGCGCAGGAGCTCGGCGAGGCTCGCGTAGCGCGAGTGCTGCTGGTAGTACGCCTCCTGGGCGTTCATCAGGTGGCGCAGCGTGGCGACGGCCGGTTTCTCCAGCGGACCGACGCCCATCGGGCTGCGGTCGCGCGCCGTCAGGCGGCGGCCGCTCGGGTAGCTCGAACCGCCCCGGTAGCCCTCGGGCAGGCCGCGGGCGACCCGGTCGTCCGGCCGCTGCTGCTCGTCGTCGAGGAACGAATAGCTCTCGGCGGGCGCCGGCCGCTCGGCGCGATGCGGCGCGGGCGCCGGCTGGGCCGGCTCGCCGGACGCGGGACGAGCCGGCTGGGCCGGCGTCGGCGCCTCGTCTCGCGCGACAGTGACGCTCGGCGCCTGCGTGGGGGGCGGGCTGGTTGTCGCGGGCGGCACCGCGGCCGGCGGGACCGACTCGGCCGGCGTGGGCGCGGCTGACGGGTTCGTCCCGGGCGCCGCAGGCCCCGGCCCGATCGAGGCGACCGTCGGCGGTGTCGTGACGTCGGCACGGCGCGCTCCGGGGCCGGCGGTGAAGTACCAGCCCGCGCCGGCGAGCGCCGCGAGCGCCAGCAGGCCGCCGCCGCCGATCGCGAGCAGGGCGGCCGGTTTCAGGCCTGCGCGCCGGCTGCCCGTGCTCGTCGCCGCCGGCGCCGCAGCGGCTGGGGCCGAGGGGCGGGAGGCCGGCTTCGCGGAAGCCGCTGCACGGGGCGGCGGCGGTGAAGCGGAGGCGACCCGCGTCGGCGCGCCGGAGATCGTGGCAGGCACGGCCGCGGTCGGCAGCGCGGAGGCCGTCTGCTCGGCCGGGAGCGCCAGCGTCGGCGCCGGCGGCATCGACTCGGTGGGGGTCTCGGCCTGGCGGATCGTGGGGGTCGCGCCCGCGCCCGTGAAGGCGACCAGCGCGTCCGCCATCTCCCGGCCCGACTGGAAGCGCGCAGCCGGCTGCTTGGCCATCGCCCGCGCGACGAGCAGCACCAGTTCCGGCGGGATCGTCGGCCGCAGGTCCGCCAGCGCCGGCGGATCCTCGGTGATCACCTTGAAGATGAGGCCGGTGATCGACTCGCCGCGGAAGGCGCGGCGGCCGGCGAGCATCTCGTAGAGCACGCAGCCGAGCGAGAACAGGTCGCTGCGGCCGTCGAGCTCGTTGCCGCGCGCCTGCTCGGGGCTCATGTACGAGGGGGTGCCGAGCAGGCTGCCGGTGGCGGTCAGGTGGTCCGCCGAGTTCGTGACGCGCGCGATCCCGAAGTCCGCGACCTTCACGCGGTCGCCGGGCTCGATCATCACGTTGGCCGGCTTGATGTCGCGGTGCACCACGTTCTGGCGGTGGGCGTAGTCGAGCGCGTCGGCCACCTGCGCGGCGATCGAGGCGGCGCGCTCGATCGGGAAGGGGCCGGTGTCGCGGATCACCTTCTCGAGCCCGACGCCGTCGATGAACTCCATCGCCAGGTAGGACATGCCCTGGCTCTCGCCGATGTCGTAGATGGTGACGATGTTCGGGTGCTTGAGCTGCGCCGACACCATCGCCTCGCGCCGGAAGCGGGTGAGCAGCTCGTCGAGGCTCTGGGCCGAGGCGGCGAGGCCCTCGAGCCGGATGGTCTTGATCGCGATCATCCGGCCGAGCAGCTTGTCCTTGGCCTTGTAGACCGTGCCGAAGGCGCCCGCCCCGAGCTTGCGCTCGACGGCGTAGCGTCCGGCGATCTCCTCGGGGTCCGAGCCGGAGCCGGCGGGCTTGCTTGTGCTCACTCGGTCTTCGTGTGCCTCATCCCGGAGGCCAGCCGAGCACACGCCCGCCGAGCAGGTGGAGGTGCACGTGGTCGACGCTGTAGCCGGCGTCGTTCCCGCAGTTGAAGACCAGCCGGAAGCCGCGCGGCTCGAGGCCCAGCTCGGCGGCCAGCAACCGCCCGCGGCGAACGAGCGCGCCGAGGATGGGCTCGTCCGCGGCCTGCAGCTCGAAGAGGCTGCCGACGTGGCGCCTGGGCACGAGCAGGACGTGGACGGGGGCCTGAGGGTTGATGTCGTGGAAAGCGACGACGGAATCGTCCTCGAAGGCCTTCTTCGAAGGGATCCGCCCCGCGGCGATCTCGCAGAAAAGACACGGCATCGCGAATCCGAGGAGTCTACTTCAACTCCGAGCCCGCGGCCGGCCGCGCGATGGCTCGACGGGCAGATGCGCCTTCGCGTAGCCGCGCGCCAGCTTGCGCGTCATCGAGGAGAGCGGAAGCGCGTCGAGCTCGTCCGGCCGTGCCCAGCGCAGTCTCTCGCCGTCGGCGCGCGCCCGGCCGCGCAGGCGCGCCTGGTAGCCGAGCAGCTCGATGCGTCGGAAGGTCAGCGCGTGACGCGCGCGCACCACGAGCGGGCCGAGCTCGACGCGGAGGCCATGCCGCTCTCGCAGCGCCGCCGCCAGCCTCGCCGCGTCTCCGGCCTCGTCGAGCCCCGTCTGCGGCAGCTCCCACATGCGGCCGAGCAGGCGGCCCTCCGGGCGCCGCACGAGCAGAAGCCGACCGCCGCGTTCCACCAGCGCCGCGGCGACACTGACCTGCTGCGTGGCCCGGCGGCGCCGCGGCTCGGGCAGGCGCTCGGCCAGGCCGCGCTTGCGGGCGAGGCAGCCCCCGCGCAGCGGGCAGGTGTCGCAGGTGGGTCGGCGAGGAAGGCAGACGGTGGCGCCCAGCTCCATCAGCGCCTGGTTGAAATCCCCGGCCGCTTCCGGAGCGAGCAGCGTCTCGGCGAGGTCGTAGAAGGGGCCGTCGCGCCGGTAGCGCTCGCCTCGCAGCGCGAACAGACGCGCCAGCACCCGCCGCACGTTGCCGTCGACGACCGGCAGCGGCAGGCCATGCGCGATCGACAGCACGGCGCTCGCGGTGTAGCGGCCGACGCCGGGCACGCCGAGCGCCGCGTCGAGCGTTCGCGGGAAGCGGCCCGCGTGGTGCGCCAGAAGGTACTGCGCGCCTCGCCTGAGGTTGCGCGCGCGGCTGTAGTAGCCGAGCCCCGACCAGGCCGCGAGCACCTCCTCTTCGCTCGCCGCGGCGAGCGCCGCGAGGCTGGGGAAGCGGGCGAGGAACCCCTCGTAGTAGGGAGTGACCGCGCGCACGGTGGTCTGCTGCAGCATCACCTCGGAGACCCAGACGCGGTAGGGGTCTGCGTCGGCCCGCCAGGGCAGGCTGCGGCGGCTGCGCCGATACCAGGCGAGCAGCGCGCGGCGCAGGCCCGGGGCGCGCTCGCGCGCGTCGCCCGGCCCGCGCGCGTTCATTCGAGCGCGCGGATCGCGCGCGCCGGCACGCCGGCGACCAGCGTGTGCGGCGGCACGTCCTGCGTGACGACGCTGCCCGCCGCCACGAACGAGCCGGCCCCGATGCGCAGGCCGGGCAGCAGCACCGCCTGCGCGCCGACGAACGAGCCGCGCTCGACGACCACCGGCGCCGCCAGCGCGGGGAAGTGGCGCTGCAGCGGGTGGTCGCCGTAGCCGACGTTCGTGTGGGTCAGGATCAGCACGCGCTCGGCCAGCGTCACCTGGTCCTGCAGCTCGATGCCCTCGGCCAGGTCGAGCAGGCACTCGTCGCCCAGGAACGCCTCGTCGCCGATCCGCAGGCCCGCGAGGCCGCGCCGGTAGAGGTTGAAGAAGCGCACGTCGTGGACGACGCAGCGGCGGCCGATGCGCGCGCCGTAGAGCCGCAGCAGCCCCGCCCGCAGGGGCGGCACCAGCGCGGCGCGGTAGGGCAGCATCGCCAGCGTCATCGCTCCGAACTTGAGGAGCTTCGCCCAGCCGATCTCGTCCGCCGCCTTCACGCCGCCTCGCGCAGATGCTGGCGGAAGCGCCACAGCTTCGCGAAGTAGGCGAGCGAATCGCGCAGGCCGCTGACGGTGGAGGTCTTGTCCTCGCGCCGCACGTAGGCGCCGGGTATCTCGACGATGCGCAGGCAGCGGCGCTCGGCGCGGATCATGAACTCGGTGTCCCAGAACCAGCCGCCGTCCTCTATCGCGTCGAGCACGGGCAGCAGTGGCTCGCGGCGGAAGAACTTGTAGCCGGTCTCGGTGTCGTGCAGCCGCGTGGCGAGCAGCCGCTTCACCAGCCAGGAGTAGCCGCGGCTCATGAAGTAGCGGTCCAGGTGGCGCAGTTGCAGCGCGTAGATGCGGCGCACCGTCGCGACGTCGGCGCCGCGCTCGATCGCCTGCACCAGCGAGGGGATGTAGCGGCAGTGCACCTCGAGGTCGATGTCGAGGTAGCCGACCACGTCTCCCTGAGCCGACCGGAAGCCGTCGGTCACGCTGCCGCCGCGGCCGAGGTTGCGCTCGTGCAGGATCACCCGCAGCGCGAGATCCCGGTGGTCGGCGACGATCCGCGCGATCAGCTCGCGCGTGCGGTCGCGGCTGACGTCGTCCACGAAGATCACCTCGAAGGGACGGCCCAGGTCCTCGAGCGTCGCGCGCAGCTCGGCGAAGCTCGACAGCAGCGTCTCCTGCTCGTTGTAGCAGGCGACCACGACGCTGACCATCCGGGCGCGCGCGCTCATGCCGTGTCCCGCACGGCCGCCAGCACCTGCTCGACCTCGGCATCGGACAGCTGCGGGTGCAGCGGCAGCCGCAGCAGGCCGGCCGCGACGGCGTCGGTCACCGGCAGCTGGCCCGAGTCGCCCAGGCCGCGCCCGAACGGCGACGAGTGCAGCGGCACGTAGTGGAACGCTGCCGGCACGCCGCGCTCGCGCAGGCGGGCGAGCGCGCGGTCGCGAGCCGCCGCGTCCGGGTAGAGCAGGAAGAAGATGTGGTGGGCGTCCTCGCGCTCGGCGAGCACCGGCTTCAGCCGGACGCCCGCGCGACCCGCCCAGTCGGCGAGGCCCTCGCGGTAACGGGCCTCGATCCGCGCGCGGCGAAGCTGGATCTCGGCGAGCTTGTCGAGCTGCGCGTCGAGGATGGCCGCCAGCACGTCGGAGAGCACGTAGCTCGAGCCCTCGGCCACCCAGGTGTACTTGTCCACCTCGCCGCGCAGGAAGGCGCTGCGGTTGGTCCCCTTCTCGCGGATGATCTCCGCGCGCCGCGCCAGCTCGGGATCGTGCAGCGCGAGCGCGCCACCCTCGCCACACGTCACGTTCTTGGTGTCGTGGAAGCTGAAGCAGCCGGCGTCGCCCAGCGAGCCGAGAGGCCGCCCGCGCCAGGCGCCGCCGATGCCGTGGGCGGCGTCCTCCACGACCAGCAGCCGCCGCTCCTCGCACAGCGCCAGCAGCGGGTCCATGCGTGCGGCGAGCCCGGCGTAATGGACGGGCAGCACGGCGGCCGTGCGCGGGGTGATGCGGCGCGCGACGTCGTCCGGGTCGAGGCCGAGCGTGTCGGGCTCGATGTCCGCGAAGACGGGGCGCGCGCCCGCCCTCAGCACGGCGTTGGCGGTCGAGACGAAGGTGAACGAGGGGCAGATCACCTCGCGCCCCGCGCCGACGCCCGTCGCCAGCAGCGCCAGCTCGAGCGCGTGCGTGCAGGAAGTCGTGAGCAGCACGCGCGGGACGCCGAGCAGATCCTGCAGCCGTCGCTCCACGCGGCGGCCGAACGGGCCGTCGCCGCCGACACGGCTCGCGAGCGCCTCGTGCACGCGCTGCGCCTCGGCCGCGTCGAACCAGGGTTTCGTGAAGGCGAGGGTCATGTCGAAACGGGGCGAGATCGTAGCACGCAGGTCAGGCCGCGCCGGGCGCCGCCTTGGGCGCCCGCGCGCCGAGTGCCAGCAGCGCGCAGGCGAGCCCGGAGGCGAGGCTCAGGGCGACGCCCGACCGCAGGCGCGGCGCCTCGTAGCGGAGCGTCACGACGCTGGCGCCTGCGGGGACGCCGAGCCCGAGGTGACGCCCGTCCGCCCGCACCAGGCCGACGTCGCGGCCGTCGACCTCCGCGCGCCAGCCCTCGGCCCAGGCCTCGCGAACCACCAGGCTGGCGGCCTCCGCGGCGCTTACCGCGATCCGGTACTGGCCCGGCCGCTCGGCGAGCACGCGGGCGACTCCCGCGGCGGGCTCCGCGGTCCCGACGGCACGCAGCTCGACGAGCGGCCGCGCGTCGCGCAACGCGTAGAAACGTACGACCAGCGGGCGGATGCGCGCCGGGGCGACGGCCGCCGCCAGCGCCAGCTCGCCGGAGACGAGCGGCTCCAGGCTGACGACGTGCGACACGCCGGCCGCCCGCATGCGAGGCAGCAGCGCGGCGAGGTCGTGGCAGTCGGCCTGCTCCGGCTCGCTCACCCGCTCGACCGGCACCAGCATCGTGCGGTCGAGGCCCAGGCCCGAGCGCACGCCGACCGCCACGTTCGTGTCGGGCGTCAGCGTGTCCGCGAGCGCCGCGAAGGTCAGCTTCTCGTGCGCGCTGCCGCGCGCGAGCCGCTCGTTCCGGTAGGCGGCGCTCGCCAGCACGTCGCAGCTGAAGATGCGCGCGGGGCGCAGCTCGGCGACCGCGGCCAGGCTCTCCGCCGAGGGCCGCAGCAGATCGCGCGACGTCCACGGGTTGAGGCCCGCCCCTGCGCGCAGGAGGTCGGCGGCCACGAGCAGGGCCAGCAGGCCAGCGGCGAGGTTCCTGGCGAGGGCGCCGCGGGCGGCGAGCAGGCCCAGGGCGGCGGCCAGCAGGCAGAGGAAGCCGCCGGCAGCCGCGTCCCAGGCGACGGCGCGAAACACCGACTCGCGCGCGGGCCAGCCGAAGCCGGGCGGACAGAACCCTGCCAGGAACCAGCGGGTGCCCGCCGGCAGCAGCAGGGGAGCGAGAGGCAGCAGCAGCAGGGGAACGGAGAGGGCGCCGGCCAGGCGGGCGAGGCGCAGGCACCCCTCGCGGCTGCGCACCAGGGCGTCGAGCCCGAGGCCCCCGAGCAGCGCGGCCGCCAGATGGATCGTGAAGTACGCCTTCGTCGGGTAGCGCAGCGACCTCAACGGAGCCAGCAGATCGACGATCGGCCCCAGCCCCGCGTAGCGGCCGAGGCAGACGACGCCGGCCGCGAGCGCGAGAATGGCCAGCGCCAGCGGCAGCCGGCGATCCCGTTCCGACATTCCACGGCCTGCGGCGAGCCCGGCCAGCGCGAGTGCCACGAGCGTCGGGCCCAGATACAGGCTGAGGACGTATGGGAAGCCGCGCGGAAAGAAGTTGGTGCCCCACCAGCGGCCGGTGATGTTGGCGGGATCGCCGTGCAGCCCGGCGATCAGCGCCTGCAGGAAGGTGATCGGGTGGACCGAGTGCGCCAGCACGATCTCGGTCGGGAACCCCTGCCCGCGCGCGCTGCCGGCGACGATCGCCGTCAGCGGCAGCACCACGTACGAGGCGAGGCCGAGGCCGAGCGCCGCGCCCGCGCCCATCCGGAGCAGCGCCTCGCGCCTGCGGTCGCGGCCGTCGGCGACGACGCCGAGCAGCCCGCCCACGGCCAGCGCCTGGGCCACCAGCTCGACCGCGGTCGTCGAGAGCGCCGTCGCGACGGCGAGCGCTCCCAGCACGAGCTCCCGCCGGGCGCCGCGCGCCGCGCGGAGCAGGCCGAGGATCACCAGCGGCGCCCACGCCAGGGCCTGCACGTAGACGTAGAGGTTCAGGCTCGACAACGCGAAACCGCCGAGCGCGTAGGCGGCGGCGGCGGCGCCCGCCCCGAGCGGCTGCAGGCCCAGGCCTCGAGCGAGCGCGAACAGCGCGAGCGCCGCCGCCGGCAGGTGCAGCGCCAGGCTCAGCGAGACACCGCGCTCGTCCGGCCAGGCGAGCTGCAGCAGGTCGGGCGGGTAGCCCAGGGCCGGCAGAGTGACCGGCTCGCCTTCGTGCAGATAGGGGTTCCAGCTCCGGATCTCCCCCGACCGCAGGCCTTCGAGCGCGAACACCCGCGCCGGCAGAAACTGCCCCCCGAGGTCGCGGAAATACAAGGCGCCGCCCGCGAGCGCGCCAGGCACGACGGGCAGGAGGGCGAGGGCGGCGGCCAGACCGGCGATGGATTTGCGCGAGAGCACGGGGCTGACCGAGGAGTGTAGGCCAGGAGCTCGTGTCAGACACTTGACAGTTCCCGAGGCCACAAGCGAGAATCCACCGACTAAGTACAAGAGAAACCTAGGCTTCTTCCAAAACTGAATGCCCGTAAAGCTCGGCGAGCTCCTGCTCAAGGAAAACATGATCACGCCGCAGCAGCTTCAGGAGGCGCTCGCCTACCAGAAGCGCAGCGGCGGGAAGCTGGGCAAGGCCTTCGTGTCCCTGGGCTACGTCCGGGACGAGGAGATCACGAGCCTGCTCTCTCGGCAGTACGGGGTTCCCTCGATCAACCTCGAGCACTTCGAGGTCGACCCCGGCATCATCAAGATCATCCCCGCCGAGACCGCTCGCAAGTACCAGATCCTGCCCCTCTCGCGCTCCGGAGCCACGCTGACGATCGCGATGGCCGACCCGACGAACGTGTTCGCCATGGACGACATCAAGTTCATGACCGGCTACAACGTCGAGCCCGTGGTGGCCTCGGAAAGCTCGCTGGAAGAGGCGATCGAGAAGTACTACGGCTCCACGCGCTCGCTGCAGTTGAAGACCGATTCGTCGGGGCAGGGCGGGGGCGGCGGCGGCGGCAGCAGCAGCCTGGGCAGCGCGCCCTCCTTGAAGGAGGTCATCGACGGCCCGGCGCTGACCTTCGACGACATGGCCGCGGTCGGCCTCTCCGAGGTCGACCTCGATTCGCTCGGCGAGGACGAGGCCGACGTCGAGCAGGTCAAGACCGAGGAGGACGAGATCGACCTCGGCGACCTGGCGCGCTCGTCCGAGGCGGCGCCGGTGATCAAGCTGGCGAACGTCCTGCTGATCGACTCGCTGAAGCGCGGGGCCTCGGACATCCACATCGAGCCCTACGAGAAGGAGTTCCGGGTCCGTTTCCGCATCGACGGCATCATGTACAACATCATGGCGCTGCCGATGAAGCTGAAGGACCCGCTCACCTCCCGCGTCAAGATCATGGCGAAGCTCGACATCTCCGAGAAGCGCCTGCCGCAGGACGGCCGCATCAAGATCCGCCTGAAGATCGAGGACCGCAGCCGCGAGATGGACTTCCGCGTCTCCTGCCTGCCGACGCTGTGGGGCGAGAAGATCGTGCTGCGCCTGCTCGACAAGTCGAAGCTGATGCTCGACATGACCAAGCTCGGCTTCGAGCCGCACTCGCTCGAGCGCTTCCAGCGCGCGATCTCGAAGCCCTATGGGATCGTGCTGGTGACGGGCCCGACCGGCTCTGGCAAGACGAACACGCTCTACTCGGCGATCGCCTCGCTCAACAAGCCCGACATCAACATCATGACCGCCGAGGATCCGGTGGAGTTCAACCTGGCCGGCGTCAACCAGGTCCAGATCCGCGACAACATCGGCCTCAACTTCGCGGCGGCGCTGCGCTCGTTCCTGCGCCAGGACCCGAACATCATCCTGGTCGGCGAGATCCGCGATTACGAGACGGCCGAGATCGCGGTCAAGGCGGCGCTGACCGGCCACCTCGTGCTCTCCACGCTGCACACGAACGACGCGCCGTCGACCGTGTCGCGCATGGTCAACATGGGCATCGAGCCGTTCCTGGTCGGCACCGCCGTCAACCTGATCCAGGCGCAGCGGCTGATCCGGCGCATCTGCTCCAACTGCAAGATCGAGCTGACCGACGTCCCCAGCAAGACGCTGGTCGAGATCGGCGTCTCGCCCGACGAGATCGGCAGCTTCAAGCTGTACAAGGGCCGCGGCTGCGGCAACTGCAACGGCACCGGCTACAAGGGGCGCGTCGGGCTCTACGAGGTGATGGAGATCTCCGAGGGCCTGCGCGACCTGATCCTGTCGGGCGCCACCTCGGTCGAGCTGCGCCGCAAGGCGATCGAGGAAGGCATGCTGACGCTGCGCATGAGCGGCATCGAGAAGCTCAAGCAGGGCATCACCACGATCGAGGAAGTCCTGAGGGAGACGGTCCTCTAAGCGAGGAAGGGGAGGGCGAAGTGGCAGTCAGCCTGCACCAGTTGCTCAAGACGATGATCGAGATGGGGGGCAGTGACCTCCACATCACGACCAACACCGCGCCCCAGATCCGCGTCGACGGCAAGCTGCGCCCGCTCGACATGCCGCAGCTGACGGCGGTCGACACCAAGCAGCTCGCCTACAGCGTGCTGACCGACGCGCAGAAGCACCGTTTCGAGGAGAGCCTCGAGCTCGACTTCAGCTTCGGCATCAAGGGCCTCGCGCGCTTCCGCGCCAACTGCTTCATGCAGCGCGGCGCCGTGGCGGCGGTCTACCGCACGATCCCGTACGAGATCAAGGACTTCAAGTCGCTCGGCCTGCCGCCGGTGGTGGCGCAGATCTGCGAGAAGCCGCGCGGGCTGGTGCTGGTGACCGGGCCCACGGGGTCCGGCAAGTCGACGACGCTGGCGGCCATGCTCGACAAGATCAACAGCGAGCGGCACCAGCACATGATCACGATCGAGGACCCGATCGAGTTCCTGCACCAGCACAAGAAGTGCGTGGTCAACCAGCGCGAGCTGCACGCCGACACGCACAGCTTCTCGGCGGCGCTGCGCGCCGCGCTGCGCGAGGATCCCGACGTGGTGCTGATCGGCGAGATGCGCGACCTGGAGACGATCGAGTCCGCGCTGCGCATCGCCGAGACGGGCCACTTGACCTTCGGCACGCTGCACACGAACTCCGCGGCCCAGACGATCAACCGCATCGTCGACGTGTTCCCCTCGCACCAGCAGCCGCAGGTGCGCGCGCAGCTGTCGCTGGTGCTCGAGGGCATCATGTGCCAAGCGCTGCTGCCGAAGGCGAGCGGCAGCGGCCGCGCGATGGCGATGGAGATCCTGGTGCCCAACTCGGCGATCCGCAACCTGATCCGCGAGGACAAGATCCACCAGATCTACTCGACGATGCAGACGGGCCAGGAGAAGTACGGCATGCAGACGTTCAACCAGTCGCTGGCCAGCCTCTACTTCGGCAAGCAGATCACGCTGCAAGTCGCGCTGCAGCGCTCGAGCCTGCCCGACGAGCTGCAGGAAATGATCAACCGCGGGGCCGGCCTGGCCACACCGCAGTCCGGCCGTCCCGTGCGTCCGGGGGCCCGCTAGTGGCCGATCGGGATCGCGCTCATCTGGCGCCCGAGGGGCGCCGTCTCGACTGAAGGAGAGCCCATGCCTGCTTTCGTGTGGAAGGGCAAGACGAAGGACGGGAAGATGGTCTCGGGCGAGCGGGTCGCCGAGAGCAAGGAGGCCGCCCTCGCCCTGCTCCGGCGCGAGAACATCCTGGTCTCCTCCGTCAAGGAGAAGGGCAAGGAGGTCGCTGTCCCCAAGCTGGGGGGCAGCGTGCCCGCCAAGGACCTGGCGATCTTCGTGCGCCAGTTCTCCGTCATGATCGACGCCGGCCTGCCGCTCGTGCAGTGCCTGGAGATCCTGGGCAGCGCCAACGACAACAAGACCTTCGCCAAGATCCTGACGCAGACCCGGATGGACGTCGAGGGCGGCGCCAGCCTGGCCGAGGCGATGCGCAAGCACCCGAAGGCCTTCGACGAGCTGTTCTGCAACATGATCGCGGCCGGCGAGACGGGCGGCATCCTCGACACCATCCTGAAGCGCCTGGCCACCTACATCGAGAAGTCGGTCAAGCTGAAGGCGCAGATCAAGGGCGCGATGATGTACCCGATCGCCGTCGTCTCGATCGCGGCGATCGTGATCACCGTCATCCTGTGGAAGGTCATCCCGACCTTCGCCGCGATGTTCGCTGGCCTCGGCGCCACGCTGCCGCTGCCCACCCGCATCGTGATCGCGATGTCGAACTGGCTGGTACGGCTGCTGCTTCCCGGCACCGTCGGCGGCTTCCTGCTGGTCGGGGCCTTCCGCCGCTACTACGCGACCTACGGCGGCCGGCGCGTCGTCGACCGCACGCTGCTGCGGGCGCCGATCTTCGGCGACCTGCTGCGCAAGGTCGCGGTCTCCAAGTTCTGCCGCACGCTGGCGACCCTGATCTCTTCGGGCGTGCCGATCCTCGACGGGCTCGAGATCACCGCCAAGACCGCGGGCAACGCCATCATCGAGGACGCCATCATGAGCGTGCGGCGCGGCGTGGAGGGCGGCCTGACGATCGCGCAGCCGCTGAAGGAGTCCGGCATCTTCCCGCCGATGGTGGTCCAGATGATCGGCGTGGGCGAGCAGACGGGCGCGCTCGACGCGATGCTCAGCAAGGTCGCCGACTTCTACGAGGACGAGGTCGACCAAGCGGTGGCCAACATGCTGACGCTGATGGAGCCTGTGATGATCCTGTTCCTCGGCACCACGGTCGGCGGCATCGTCATCGCGATGTACCTGCCGCTGTTCGACCTGATCAGCAAGCTGACCTAAGGCCGGCTGCCCGGGGGCGGCGCGTCCGCGCCGCTCCTGCCGCACGGCGCGTGCGGACCGCGCGCGCCGTGGCGCCCCCTCCGGAACTCGCCCATGGACCCGATCTTCGAGCAGCGCCTCAAGACGCTGATGGCGTTCCGGCTCGTGATGGTGACGACGCTGCTGCTCGTCGCCGTCTACATCGAGTCGCTGTCCGAGTACCTGCTGCCCTTCAACCCGTTCTACCTGCTGATCGGCGTGACCTACGGGCTCACGGTGATCCACGCGATCGCGCTGCGTATGCTGCGCAGCCGTCTGGCGCTCGTCTACCTGCAGGTCGTCGGCGACCTGCTGATCATCACCGGCCTCGTCTACCTGACGGGCGGCAGCCGCACCGGCTTCATGCTGCTCTACCCCATCGCCGTGCTGACGGGCAACGTGCTGCTGGCGCGCGGCGGCGGCGGGCTCGCCGCCCTGGCGACGCTGTTCTACGCAGGCATCCTGTGGGCCGTGCGCTCGGGCGCCGTGTCGCCGCAGGGGCTGGCCGACGTGCTGTTTCTCGAGACGAAGGCGCTGCTCTACTCGGTCTTCGTCACCGGCGTCTCCTGCGCGACGGTGGCGCTGATCGGCAGCTACCTGTCGGCCAGCCTGGCGAGCGCCTCGGAGCAGCTCGAGGAGGCCACCGGGCAGGTGGCGGACCTGCAGAAGCTCAACGAGATCATCGTCGGCAGCATCCACTCGGGCCTTCTCACCACCGACGCCGCAGGCCGCATCCTGTACGTCAACGCCTATGGCGAGGGGATCCTGGGCCGGCGTGCCGCCGAGACGCGCGGGCTCGCCGTCGCGAGCGTGCTCGGCTCGGACGTGCTGCGGACACCGCTGCCGGCCGCGGGAGGCGACCTCGCGCGCCTCGACGTCGGCTACCAGCGGCCGGACGGGATCAGGCTGGAGCTCGGCATCTCGGCCTCGCCGCTGGCGACGACAGAGGGCGGCTTCCTGCTCGTGTTCCAGGACCTGACCGAGATCAAGCGCCTCGAGCGCGACGTGCGGGCCAAGGACAAGCTGGCGGCGGTGGGAGAGATGGCGGCCCAGCTCGCCCACGAGATCCGCAACCCGCTCGGCTCGATCAGCGGCTCGGCCCAGGTGCTGCTGGCGGAGCCGAGCTTCTCGCCCGAGCAGGGGCGGCTGCTCGAGATCATCCGGCGCGAGTCGCGGCGGCTGTCGGACAGCCTCAATCAGTTCCTCCACTCGACGCGAGTGACGCGCGTGCCGGCTCATCCGATCGACGTCGGCCAGGTGATCGCGGAAGCGGTGCTGCTGCTGCGCAACGGGCCGGAGGTGAAGCCCCCGCACCGCGTCGAGTTCGAGGCGGCCGACGGCCCGCTCTACTGCCTCGCCGACCCCGATCGCATCACGCAGGTGTTCTGGAACCTCGCGCGCAACGCGCTCGAGGCGATGCCCGAGGGCGGGCTGCTGCTGATCCGGATGTTCCGGCGCCAGGACGAGGCGGTGCTCTCCGTGCGCGACGAGGGACGCGGGCTGGCCGGGCAGGAACACAGCCGGATCTTCGAGCCCTTCCACAGCGGCAGCGCGGTGGGCACCGGCCTGGGTCTCGCGATCGTGTACCAGATCGTGCGCGAGCACCACGGAGACATCAGCGTGCGCAGCCTGGCGACCAAAGGCACCGAGTTCGAGGTGCACCTGCCGCTGGCGAAGGCCTCGGCCGCCGCTTGAGCGCAGCGGCGGAGGGCCCGGGCCCGGCCGCGCGCGCCGGGGCCGCGTTTGCCGCGGTCCTGCTGGTGGCCTGGGGGCCGGCGCTGGCGCCGTCGCGCACTCTGTTCGCGCGCGACGTGATGCAGTACTGGCTGCCGCAGATCGAATCGTTCGTGCGGGCGATCGGCGAGGGCTCGTGGCCGTTCTGGAACCCCGACGTCGCCTTCGGCTCGCCGATGCTGGCGGACCCGGGCTATCAGGTCCTGCTGCCGACGATGTGGCTCAACCTGCTGCTGCCGCCCGCGGCCTTCTTCAAGGTGGTGGCTCTCGGCCACGGGCTGCTGGCTGCCCTCGGCGTGCGCCGGCTCGGGCGCCTGCTGGGCCTGAGCGAGCCCGCGGCGCTGCTGGCGGGCGGGCTGGCCGCGACGTCGGGCCCGTTCCTGTCGCTCTTCATGATCCAGCACCTGACGGCCGCCGCGATGGCGCCGTGGGTGCTGGCCGCGCTCGAGGGCCTGCTGGCTGCGCCGTCCGCGCGTGCGAGCCTGCGCTTGGCTCTCGCCTGCGCGATCACCGTGCTGGCCGGCTCGGCCGACTTCACGGCGATGATCACGCTCGTGGGCGGCCTGCGGATCGGAGCGTGGCTCCTCTCGCGACCGGCGACCGCCGAGGTTCGGCGGGTTGCCCTCTCCGGAATCGGCGCGGGCCTGCTGGCCCTCGGCCTGTCCGCGCCTCAGTGGATGCCCACCCTCGAGATCGTTGCGGAGTCCGGTCGCAGCGCGATGGAGCCGTGGGCGCGCGCCTATTGGTCTCTGCACCCGCTCGGGCTGATCGGGTTGCTCGTGCCGCGCCTGCTCGAAGCCCTGCCGCTCGAGCCGGCCGCGCGCGCGTTGCTGTTCGAGTCGCGCGAGCCGTTCCTTCCCTCGCTGTACCTCGCCGCGTCGGCGCTGCCGCTGGCCTTGGCGGGCGCGCGCTCCCGTCGTGGCCCAGGTCGTGCCCTGCTGGGCGTCGCCGTCCTCTTCCTGCTGCTGGCCCTGGGGCGGCATGTCCCGGTCTTCGGGCTGCTCACTGCCCTGCCAGGGTTTTCGCTGATGCGCTTCCCGGTCAAGGCCACGGTGGCGGTGGCGTTCGCCTGGGCGCTCCTCGCCGGCCGCGGGCTCGACGCGCTGCGAGAAGGGGATCGGCGACGGCCGTGGGCCTTGCCGCTCGGGCTGGCGGCAGCCGGCGTGGCGCTGGCGGCGGTTTGTTGGCTCGCGCCGAGTTCGCTCGCGGGCCTCGCCCCCGAGGAGGTTCTGGCGACCGCAGCCCACGCTGCGGCTCTGCGGTTGCTGCTCGCGGCCGCCCTGCTCCTCGCCGGAACGCTCGGCTGCCGCGCCCTCGCTGCCGATCGCCCGCGGGCCCTGACCGCCGTGGCCCTGCTCGTGCTCGCCGATGCGGCGTTCTGGGGCCGCGAGGTGCATCCGACGGCGCCTGTGGAACTGCTGGATCACGGCCCCGCCGTCGCCGCCGCCCTGCGCGCGCCCGGCACGCGGGTGATCGTGGCCCAGCAGCCGCAGGACGTCGTGGGGAGGAGCCTCGTGCGCGGGCCCGCGGGTTTTTCGGCGGAGGCGAGCTGGAACCTGGGGCTGGTCGACACGCTGCGGCCGCCGGCGTCGTCGCGCTTCCTCATCGCGGGCTCGTTCGATGGCGATTTCACCGGTCTCGCTCCGCTCACCTACAACACACTCGGGGCGCTGCTCGCAAGCCACACGCGCGACAGCCTCGGCCTGCACCTGCTCCGGCTCGCCTCAGTGACCCACGTGGTGAGCGTCGGCACGCCGCCCTACGTCGGCCTGCGGCCGCTGCGGACGTTCCCGAGCGTCTTCCGGGAGGCTGTCGCGCTCTCGGCGGTCCCCGATCCGCTGCCGCGGGCGTACGCGGTCTCTGGCGTGCGCGTGGCCGCCGAGCCGGAGGCGTACGTCGCGCTGTTCGCGCCGGATCTCGAGCCCGCCGTCGAGGTCGTACTGCCGCCGCCGGCGCTCGCCAGGAGCGCGCAGCCCGGTTTCGAAGGCAGCGTGCGGACCCTCGAGCGACGCATGGACCGGATCCGGATCGAGGCCGAGCTCAGCGCGGCGGGCTTCGTCGTGCTGACCGAGGCTTGGGACCCGGGCTGGTCCGCGAAGGTGGACGGCGCTCCCGCGCCGGTGCTGCGCGCCAACGTCCTGTTCCGGGCGGTGCCGGTGCCGGCGGGCCGTCACCTCGTTTCACTGCGCTACCTCCCGCCGGGCTTGCTGCCGGGCGTTCTGGTCTGCGCCGCGAGCCTGCTCGCCGTGGCGCTGCTGGCGGGCGCGGCGCCGCCGCGCCGCCGACCTGGTGTATAAGCACGCTCCGATGGCACCGAAGACGCGCGTGCTCGTGATCGACGACGAGCTCTCGATGCGGGAGATGCTCACGATCATGCTGGGCAAGGAAGGCCACGAGGTGGTGACCGCCGCCTCGCGCGCCGAGGCCGCGCGCGTCCTGGAGCGCGGGCCGGTCGACCTGATCGTGACGGACCTGCGCCTGCCGGACGGGGACGGCATCGAGATCCTGCGCCACGTGAAGGCGGCCGCTCCCGAGACGGTCGTCGTGGTGATGACGGCCTACAGCACCACGGAGACCGCCGTCGCGGCCCTCAAGCTCGGCGCGCACGACTACCTGATCAAGCCGTTCGACGTCGACGAGCTGAAGATCGTCGTGCGCAACGCGCTCGAGAAGCGCCAGCTCGAGGACGAGAACCGCCTGCTGAAGGCCGAGCTGCGCCGGAAGCACGGCCTCGACCGCCTGGTCGGCGCCTCGCCGTCGATGATCGCGGTCTTCGACATGATCCGCACCGTCGCGCGCACCTCCTCGACGGTCCTGATCACCGGCGAGAGCGGCACCGGCAAGGAGCTGGCGGCGCGCGCGATCCACTCGCTGTCGCCGCGACAGGACGCGGCCTTCGTCTCGATCAACTGCGGCGCCCTGCCCGAGACGTTGCTCGAGAGCGAGCTGTTCGGACACGTGAAGGGCGCCTTTACCGACGCACACCAGGCCAAGCGCGGGCTGTTCGAGGTGGCCCACCGCGGCACCATCTTCCTCGACGAGATCGCCGACACGCCGCCCGCGATGCAGGTGAAGCTGTTGCGCGTGCTGCAAGAGAAGCAGATCCGCCGTGTGGGCGGCACCAGCGAGATCGACGTGGACGCGCGGGTGATCGCCGCCAGCAACCAGAGCCTCGAGGAGCTCGTGCGCGACAAACGCTTCCGCGAGGACCTCTTCTACAGGTTGAACGTGATCCCGTTGCGGATCCCGCCCTTGCGCGAGCGCCGCGAGGACATCCCGCTGCTGGCGAATCACTTCCTGTCGCGCCTGGCCGTCGAGATGGGAAAGTCCGTCCGCGGCTTCTCGGGCGACGCGCTCGCCGAGCTCGAGGGCTACGCCTGGCCCGGCAACGTGCGGGAGCTCGAGAACGTCGTCGAACGGGCCGTTGCGCTCGAGTCGAGCGAGCAGGTCGCGGCCGTGAGCCTGCCCCGCGGGGTGCGGCCCGTGGCCCGCGCCCAGCCGGTCCTGCCGGAGCTTCACGAGGGCTTCGCGCTCGACGCGTACCTGGCGGGCCTGGAGGCGCGCCTCGTCGACGCGGCGCTCGAGAGGGCGGGGGGGGATCGCGCCGCCGCCAGTCGCCTCCTCGGAATCGCTCCGCGCTCCCTTCGCTACCTCATTTCGAAGCACAGGCCGGCTGACAAGAATTGACCCTGGCGACAAATTTTGTCGCCAGACGTGCCGACTGCGGCGGCATGGAGCTGGCGGCTACGGCAGCTAAGACGTTACTTTATAGTGAGTTATGTCGTGCAGGATTCTGGATGGTATTGACTTTGCTTCCGGGCAGGCGGCCAGCCAATTGGCAACACTCAAGGAGATCGAATGAAGAGTCAGAAGGGCTTCACCCTCATCGAGCTGCTGATCGTCGTGGCGATCATCGGTATCATCGCCGCGATCGCGATTCCCAGCCTGCTCCGCGCCCGCATCGCGGCCAACGAGTCGGGCGCCATCGGCGACTCCCGTTCGGTGAGCTCGTCCGAGGTTGCGTACTCCTCGTCGAACGGCGGCGTGTTCGGCCAGTTGACCTGCCTGTCGGTCCCGACCGACTGCGGCTTCGCGGCCGGCACGACGGCGTTCATCGACCCGCAGATCGCTTCCCAGGCGCCGAAGCAGGGCTACGCTCGCTCCTTCATCGCGGGCACGGCCGTAGCCGGTACGCCTGACACCGACGGCGTCGCCACCTTCGTCTACGCCGCCACCCCGGTGACCGTCGCCCAGACCGGCAACCGCGGTTTCGCGGTCGACCACTCGGGCCTGATCTGCTTCACGACGGACGGCACCGTTCCGCCGAACGCGAACGCCTCGCTCGACCCGGCCTGCGTTCCGCTGAAGTAGGCGTCTCTTCGAGCGCGGGGGACAGTCCCCCGCGCTCGCCTTTCTCTCCCATGGACGTCTGACTCAGGAGTTTCGAACCACCCCGCGGGGTAGCCGAGAGGGGAATGCCGATGCTGCGCAAGGAGTCGGGCTTCACGCTGATCGAGTTGCTGATCGTCGTCGCGATCATCGGGATCATCGCCGCGATTGCGATCCCGAGCCTGCTGCGGGCGCGGATCGCCGCCAACGAGACGGCCGCGATCGGCGACGTGCGGGCCGTGATCTCGGCAGAGCACACCTACGCCGCCTCGAACAGCGCCAACTACGGCGCCATCAGCTGCCTGGGCACACCCACCGCCTGCGGCTTCGGAGCAGGCACCCTGCCCTTCATCGACTCCGGTATCGCCAACCAGGGAGCGAAGGCGGGCTACGCCCGCAGCTTCGCCCCCGGCCCCGCCGGCGCAGGCGCGCCGGATCCGGGCGTCCTGACGTTCGTCTACGTCGCCACCCCCGTCACCGTCAACCAGACGGGGACCCGCGGCTTCGCGGGCGACAACTCCGGGCTGATCTGCATGGATCCGAACGGCGCATCGCCTCCGCTGACAGCGATACCGTCGCTCGACCCGGCCTGCCAGCCGATCCGCTGAGGCCCGCTCCTCCGGGCTAGACTGCGAGCGGAGGAGTTCGCCCACGCAGGATCCCGCCGTCGAGATCGTCGGGCTCGAGAAGCGCTACTCGAGCGGGCTGTTCCGGCGGGCGCATCACACGGCTCTCAAGGGCATCACGCTCCGCGTGCCGCGGGGCGAGGTGTTCGGCTACCTGGGGCCGAACGGCGCGGGTAAGACGACGACACTCAAGATCCTGATGGGCCTGGTCTTCGCCGACGCCGGCCAGGTCCGCATCCTCGGCCACCCGCTCGAGAGCCGGGCCTGGCGCTACCACGCCGGCTACACGCCCGAGCACCCTTACTTCTACGACTACCTGACCCCGCGCGAGTACCTCGCCTACGCGGGCCGCCTGCTCGGCTTGCCGGCGGCGCTGGTGTGGGACCGCACGCAGGAACTGCTGTCGCTCGTGGGCCTCATCCGTTCGATCGACGTCCCGCTGCGCCGCTTCTCGAAGGGAATGGTGCAGCGGCTGGGGCTGGCGCAGGCCCTGATCAACGACCCCGAGCTGCTGTTCCTGGACGAGCCGATGTCGGGTCTCGACCCGATCGGCCGGCGCATGGTGCGCGACGTGATCCTGCGCCTGCGCGAGCGAGGCAAGACCGTGTTCTTCTCGACCCACATCCTCTCCGACGCCGAGAGCCTGTGCGACCGCATCGCCGTTCTGCGCGCCGGCGAGCTGCTGACGGCAGGCCGGCTCGACGAGATCCTCGACCTGGACGTCTCGCACGTGGAGGTCGTCGTGTCCGGCCTCGCGGCCGCAGAGCTCGACCGCCTGGAGCTGCCTCCAGAGGCTCGCCTCCTGGTGGGCGAGCGGGCGTGCCTCCGGGTCCCCGAGGCGCGGCTCGGCAGCCTCGTGCTGGCGGTCGAGCAGGCCGGCGGGCGTGTGGTGCAGGCGCAGCAGGTCCGCCAGAGCCTCGAGGACTATTTCTTCAAGGAGCTCGGCGGCACGCCTGGCAGCGAGCTCGACGCGTGAGCCGGATCCTGGCCGTCGCCGCCAACACCTTTCGCGAGACCGTGCGCGAGCGGGTGCTCTACAACCTGGTCTTCTTCGCGGTGCTGATGATCCTGTCGGGCCTGCTCCTCGACCGGCTCTCGGTCCGGCAGGACGACAAGATCGTCAGGGACCTGGGCCTCGCCTCGATCGAGGTGTTCGGCTCGCTGATCGCGATCTTCGTGGGCGTCACGCTCGTCAGCAAGGAGCTCGAGCGCCGCTCGATCTACCCCCTGCTCGCGAAGCCGCTCGAGCGCCACGAGCTGATCCTGGGCAAGTTCCTGGGCCTCGGCGTCACGCTCTTCGTCAACACCGTGGTGATGACGATCGGCCTGGAGCTGACCGTGCTGCTGACGCGCGGCCGCATCGATCTCGGCCTGTTGCGGGCGGTCTACCCGATCTTCCTGAGCCTGCTGCTGGTGGTCAGCATCGCCCTGCTCTTCTCGACACTGGCGTCGTCGGCGCTGGCCGCCGTCTGCAGCGTCTGCCTGGTGGTGGCCGGGCGCTTCTCGGACGTCATCCTCAACATGAAGGACGTGGTTCCCGACGCGCCGGTGCTGCTGATCAGGTTCCTCTACTACGCGCTGCCGAACTTCCGGAACTTCGACTTCAAGGCCCGCGTCGTCTACGGCGACCCGGTCTCCGCGGGAGATCTCGCCTGGGTGAGCGCCTACTGCGCGGTGTACGCCGGCCTGCTGCTGGTCGCCGCCATCATGGTGTTCCAGCGCAAGGAGCTGCAGTGACGATGCTGCGGGCCCTGCTCGTCGCCTTCGCGATTCTGGTGCCGCTCGTGCAGGCGCAGCTCGACGCCCGCTTCGGCTCCCACCGGGCGCAGCGCGAGGTGCTCTACGTGTGGTCTGGTGAGCACCTCAAGAAGCTGTGGCCGGGTCTCGAGCTGGTGACCGCGGACTTCTACTGGCTGCGCACCGTCCAGTACTTCGGCGGCGAGCGCGTCTTCGGCAGCCGGCGCTACGAGCTGCTGGGACCGCTGATCGACATCACAGTCACGCTCGACCCGCGCTTCGAGATCGCCTACCGCTACGGCGCGACCTTCCTCGCGGAGCCCTGGCCGATGGGCGCGGGCGATCCGGAGGCGGCCGTGCGCCTGCTCGAGCGCGGCGCGCGCGCGCTGCCCCAGTCGTGGCTGCTGCGCCAGACGCTGGGCTTCTTCATCTACTTTCATCTCGACGAGCCGAGGCGCGCGGCCGAGGTGATGCTCGAGGGGGCGCGCCTGCCCGGGGCGCCGACCTGGTTCAGCACCCTTGCTGCGGACTTCCTCGGGCGCGCGGGGGATCGCGAGACCGCGCGCCGCGTGTGGCGCCTGCTGCTCGAGCAGGCCGAAGATGCGCGCCTGCGGCGCAACGCCCAGTCGCACCTCGATTACCTGGACGCGGAGGAGCTGATCGAGCGCGTGGAAGGGTTCGTCAAGCTGTATCGTGCCCGCTTCGAGCGCAACCCGGCCTCTCTGCGCGAGATGGCGGCCGCGGGTGTAATGCCCTTCGTGCCCGTGGATCCCTCGGGCGCGGCCTTCGATTATGATCCGGCGACCGGGACGGTCTCGATCTCGAGAAGCTCGCCGCTCTGGAGGACGATCCTGAGGCCACGCAAGAGATGAGAATCCGAACGTCGCTGCTCGCCGCCGTGCTCGCGCTCGCCGCCCCGCTCGCGGCCGGAGCCCAGGCCCTGGGCGACCTCAACCAGACCCCGACCCTGGGGAACGCGTTCCCGGCGTTCGACACCACCGGCGTCGACGGCGCGCCGCGCAAGATCAGCTACCCGAAGGGCACCACCACCGTGCTGCTGTTCTTCCTGAGCAGCTGCCCGACCTGCCACCGCATGATCCCCGAGTGGAATCGCGCCTACGAGCGCCGCCAGCCCGGGGTCCAGATCGTCGGCGTGATCATGGACCGCGAGCCGCCGGGGTTCTTCCAGGCGATGCCGGTCTCGTTCCCCGTCGTGCGCTCGCCCGGCAACGAGTTCGCCCGGGCCAACGGCGTCAACAAGGTGCCGCTCACGCTGCGCCTGGCGCCAGGCGGCAAGATCGAGGACCTGGTGCTCGGCGTCGTCGATCCGATCCGACTCGGGGAGCTGCTGCGGCCCTGAGCCGGGCGCCCGGCCGCTGACCCGTCCCCGAGGGAGGCCGCGTGCTGCACGGTCAGAGGATCGTCGTCGTGCTGCCGGCCTACCGCGCCGAGCGCACGCTCGAGCGGACCCACGCGGCGATCCCGCGCGACGTGGTGGACGAGGTGCTGCTGGTGGACGACGCCAGCAGTGACGGCACCGCACGGCTGTCGGAGCGGCTCGGCATCCGCACTTTCGTCCACCCGAGGAACCGGGGGTATGGGGCGAACCAGAAGACCTGCTACGAGCAGGCGCTGCGGCTCGGCGCAGACGTCGTGGTGATGGTGCACCCCGACTACCAGTACGACCCAAGGCTGATCACGCCGATGGCGGCGATGGTGGCCTCCGGCGTCTACGACGTGGTGCTCGCCTCCAGGATCCTCGGCGGCACCGCGCGCCGCGGCGGCATGCCGCGCTACAAGTACGTCTCGAACCGCGTGCTCACCGCGTTCCAGAACCTGCTGCTCGGCTCGAAGCTGTCGGAGTTCCACACCGGCTATCGGGCCTATCGCCGCCAGGTGATCGAGCGCCTCGCGCTGCTCGCGAACTCGGACGATTTCGTGTTCGACAACCAGGTGATCGCGCAGGCGCTCGGCGCCGGCTTCGCGGTGGGGGAGATCTCCTGCCCCACGCGGTACTTCCCCGAGGCCAGCTCGATCGGCTTCCGCCGTTCGCTGGTCTACGGCCTGGGCTGCCTGCGGACCAGCGTCGAGTTCAGGCTCTGGCGCCTGGGGCTGCTGCGCCCGCGGCGCTTCTCGGATGCGCCCGAGCTGCGCCTGCCGCCCGCGCCGCTCACACGAACTTGAGCTTGCGCGCGGCGAAGCCGCTCATCCGCAGCAACAGCAGGCCGTGGCGGAAGCGGGAGATGTTCGTCTCGCCGTAGCGGCGCTCGTGGTAGCGCACCGCCAGGTCCACGATGCGCAGGTCGAGGCGCGCCGCGCCGAACAGCAGGTCGAAGTCGCCGAACGGGTCGAAGTCCCCGAAGAACGAGCGCTGCGCCGCGATCCGCTCGTAGTCCTCCCGGTAGAGCGCCTTCGTCCCGCACAGCGTGTCGCGCACCTGCTGCCCGAGCAACCACGAGAAGAGCAGCGCGAAGAACTTGTTCGCCAGCAGGTTGAGGAAGCGCATCGCGCGCCCCTCCATCGGGTAGACCAGGCGCGAGCCGTTGACCAGCTCGCCCTTGCCGCGCACCAGCGCGTCCACGAACTTGGGCACGTCCTCGGGGGCGACGCCCATGTCCGAGTCCAGGATCAGCACGATCTCGCCACGCGCCTCCGAGAAGCCGAGCCGCACGGCGTCGCCCTTGCCGCGCCCGCGCTGCTTCAGGAAGCGCAGCGGCAGCTCGGGGCGCTCCGCGATGGCAGCGCGCAGCACGGCCTCGGTGTCGTCGCTCGAGTTGCCCTCGACGAACAGGAACTCCGAGTTCGGCGGCAGCGCCGGCAGCCGTTCGATCAGCGGGCCCACGTGTCCCGCCTCGTTGCGGCAGGGCACGATCACGCTGACGCTCGGCCGCGAGGCGCGGGCGCCGGGGAAGCGGTGGGGCGCCGGCCGCGCCACCAGGCCCCACATCAGGGACAGGTGCTGCACCAGCGGCAGCGGGGCCAGATAGCGGTTCACGGCGTTCGCGAGCAGCGGCACGCCCGCTGGCAGCAGCACGGCGCGCTCGCGGCGAACGCGCTCGAAGTCGGCGAGGTGGAGCATGTGCTCGACCTCCTCGGGCGGCAGCCACGACTCGGGTGGGGTGTCGTTCTTCAGGCCCAGCCGCTCGAGCAGCGCGAGCGCCGGCTGCCAGAGCCGGCTGTAGCTCCAGACGTGGAGCCGCGTGCGCGCGTGGCAGACGCCCTGCAGCGTCTCGAAGACGCGCTGCACGTCCTCGAGCTCCGTGGCCACGTTCACCAGCACGATCGCGTCGAACGGCCCGCCGACCGAGGCGAGCAGGGCCGGATCCCCGCCGTCGCCCGCCAGGAAGTGCAGGTTCCGGCCCGGGTAGCGCGACCGCGCCGTGGCGATCGCCCGGGCCGAGAGGTCGATGCCCACGCCGCGCGAGGGCTCGAGCGCCGCCAACAGCCGGCCCGAGCCGCAGCCGATCTCGAGCACCTGCTGGCCGGGCGGGATGCGCGCCCGCAGGGCTCGCGCGAGGGCGCCCCGGAAGTAGGCCGACGTGCCTCGCCTCTCGAAGGCCTCGTGTCGCTCGTCGTAGAAGGCGGCGACGGCGGCGGCCCGCTTGCTCATCGCGCCTCGCGCTCCGTGCGCCGCGCGCGGTACCAGTCGATGGTCCGCCGCAGGCCCTCCTCGAAGCCGACCTGGGCGCGGAACCCGAAGAGGCGCTCCGCGCGGGCCGTGTCCAGGCTGCGCCTCGGCTGCCCGTCCGGCTTGCTCGGGTCGAAGCGGATCTCGCCGGAGAAGCCCATCAGCCGGGCCATCAGCGAGACGAGGTCCCGGATCGTGATCTCGAAGCCGGCGCCGAGGTTCACCGGCTCGGGCCCGTCGTAGCCTTCGGCGGCCATCGCGATGCCGCGCGCCGCGTCTTCCACGAACAGGAACTCGCGCGAGGCGGCGCCGGTGCCCCACACCTCGATCGAGCCGGCCCCCGTGTCGAGCGCGTCCTGCAGCTTCTTCATCAGGGCCGGAATCACGTGCGACGAGGCCGGGTCGAAGTTGTCGCGGGGCCCGTACAGGTTCACGGGCAGCAGGTGCAGGACGTTCATGCCGTACTGCTGCCGGTAGGCCTGGCCTTGCACCAGCAGCATCTTCTTCGCGAGCCCGTAGGGGGCGTTGGTCTCCTCGGGATAGCCGTTCCAGAGGTCGTCCTCGCGGAAAGGCACGGGCGTGAACTTCGGGTAGGCGCAGATCGTCCCCAGGTTGACCAGCTTGGGGACCCCGAGCAGGCGGCACTCCTCCAGGAGCTGCGCGCCCATCAACAGGTTCTCGTAGAGGAACAGGCCCGGGTTCTCGCGGTTGGCGCCGATGCCGCCGACGCGCGCCGCGAGGTGGATCACCAACTGGGGCCTCGCGTCTTCGAGAAGCCGTCGGCACGCCTCACGCTGCACGAGGTCGTAGTCCCGTTTGCGCGGGACGAAGACCGAGCCCGCGCCGCGCCGCTCGAGCTCCTCCACCACGTGCGAGCCGAGGAAGCCCGCCCCGCCCGTGACGAGAACGCGACAGCCCTTGATCTGCAATCCGCAGGCACCTCCTGACGGCTCGGGACCTTAACACTACAATCCGCCTCGGATCATGCTCCAGGACCTGGACCTCGTGCTGGCGCAGGTCTGGCCGTGGGTCGCGCTGCCCTTCGGCCTGGTCTTCGGCAGCTTCGCCAACGTGCTGATCCACCGGCTGCCGCGCGAGCAGTCGGTGGTCCACCCGCCCTCCGCCTGCCCGCGTTGCGGCGCGGGCATCCGGGCTCGCGACAACGTGCCGGTGCTGAGCTGGCTGCTGCTGCGCGGGCGCTGCCGTCAGTGCCGGGCGCCCATCTCGGTCCGTTATCCTCTGGTCGAGCTGGCCAACGGCCTGCTCTGGCTGCTGACCGCGCAGCTCTTCGGCCCGACGCCCCGGGCGGCCGTGCTCGGCTTCCTGGCGACGGCACTGCTGGTTCTCACGCTGATCGACCTCGAGCACCAGCTGCTGCCGGACGCGATCACCCTGCCGGCAACCGCTCTCGGGCTGGCCGCGAGCTTCCTTCCGGGCTCGCCGCTGCCGCCGCTCGAGGCCGCTCTCTCTGCCGCGGGGGGATACCTGCTCTTCGCGCTGGTGGCGCGCGGCTGGCGGGCCTGGCGCGGAATGGAAGCGCTGGGGCAGGGGGACTGGAAGATGGCCGCGCTGCTGGGGGCCTTCTTCGGCTGGCGCGGGCTGCTGCTCACCGTCTTCCTCGCCACCCTCAGCGGCTCGCTCGTCGGCGGCCTGCTCATCGCGCGCGGCCGCGGCGACATGCAGTCGAAGCTGCCGCTCGGGAGCTTCCTGGGCATCGCCGGCCTCGCGGTGCTCTACGGCGGTCGCGAGCTGCTCTCGTGGTACGCCGGCTTCTTTCCGGAGCCCTGACCGAGGATGCGCCGCCCGTCGCTGCGGACGACCGCCGGCCTCGCGGTGCTGCTCGTCGGCATCGTCGAGGTCCAGGGCATCGCGACGACACTGGCGGGGCAGGGGCGCCTGCGGGAGCGCGTGGTCCGCGTCGTGCGAGGCGCGATCGCTGCGGCCTGGCCCCGGCTCGCCGCGCGCGTCGAGCCTGGCACTCCGGCAGCCTTCCGCGACGCCATTCAGGACGCGATCGCGTCCGGCCTGGCTTCCGAGATCGAGGTCTTCTCCTTCGACGGCTCGCTCGTGCAGCGCGAGCCGTCCCTGGCCGCGCCCGTCGAGCACTGGCCGCAGCCCGCCGACCTGGAGGCGGCGAGGAAGGGCGGCGTCGTCAGCGCGGGCCCCTTCTTCGGCCAGGCCACGCGGGCCCTGACCTACGTGGCCTTCCCGTCGGGCCGCGGGCTCGTGCTGCTCCGCTTCGCGACGCCGGTGCCCGAGCTGGTCGAGGATCTGCGGGACCGCCAGCCACTGTTTCTCGCCCACGCGCTGGCGCTCGGCCTGGTGCTGCTCGCCGGCGCCCTCGCGCTGTTCCCGGCGGGCGAGCCGGCGCCCGCCGCCGGCGAACACGCGCTCTCGGCCTACGAGACCGCCATGAGCCGGCTGCAGGCGCGCTCGCGCGAGCGCGAGGCCGACCTGCGCCGGGTCGAGGACGAGCTGCGCGAGAAGGCGGCGCTCGCGCGCTCGGGCGAGCTGGCGGCCGGCATCGCGCACGAGGTGCGCAACAGCCTGGGAACGATCGTCGGCTACGCCCGCCTCGCCGAGCACGCGCAGGCCGAGGGCGAGCGGCTCGACGCCGCCCGGGGCATCCGCCAGGAGTGCGAGACGCTCGACAGCGTCGTCCGTCGTTTCGTGGACTTCGTCAAGGACGAGGCGCTCGAACGACGGTCGTTCGAAATCGAGCTCCTCCTGCGCCGGGTCGTGGCGCGCGAGACTCGGTCGCGACCGGGCAGCAATGTCACGCTGGCCGGGGCGCAGGTCTCGTTCGATGGGGACGAGGAGCTGCTCGAGCGCGCCTTCGAGAACCTGGTGCGCAACGCGCTCGAGGCGGCCGGGCCCGAGGGGCGGGTCCGCGCCGGCGCGGAGGACCTCGGCGCGGCGGTCATGGTCCGGATCGAGGACGACGGGCCGGGCCTGCCGGAGGACCTCCGCCGCGCGCCGCGGCTCTTCTACACGACGAAGCCCCGCGGGCTCGGCCTCGGCCTGCCGATGGCCGCCAAGATCGTCCAGCTTCACGGGGGCGAGCTCCGCTTCGAGGACGCGTCGCCCCGAGGATTGGCCGTCGTCGTGGTGTTGCCTCGCGCGCACGCAGCTTCAGCGAACGTTACAGAACGTAACGGCTCGGCGCCCCCGCGCGCCGGGTCCGGCGACGACGCTCTTCCAACAAGCGATTCAAACCAATAGACTTAAGTCGAACATCCGGCCAGCGGTATGGTCCTTGCTCAACGGAGGCGCGTATGCGCGAAGGTTCGAAGCAGCGGTCCCGGGCGGGCTTCACCCTGATCGAGGTGCTGGTCGTCCTCGGCATCATCGGTGTGTCCGCGGCGATCGCGGTCCCCAACGTGATCAGCTACCTGCGGCAGTACCGGATCCGGAGCGCCGCCCAGGAACTGGCCACCAACATCAACGCGGCCCGCACCCGCGCGATCCTGAAGAGCGGCAACTACGGGGTCGACTTCGTGGTGCAGGACGCGACCAGGTACTGGGTCCACAACGAGGACGTGCAGGGGACGGCCGCCGGGGGCCGCCAGGCGCTCGACTTCGACGCGCCGGACCAGGGGCAGTCCACGCGCTTCGTGCTGACCGACCCGATCCAGTTCGCGACCAGCGCGGCCGAGTGCAACAGCGCGGCAGGCTTCGTGCCGAACGCGACCGGCTTCCGGTTCACCCGGCTCGGCGGCCGCTGCGCCCCCGTGAGCGGCTCGACGGCGTGCCCGGAGATCCCGCTCGGCGGCGGGAGCACCGCGGCCACGGTCGTCGCGAGCGGCACCACCGGCAACCCGGGCTCGATGGTGTGCCTGCGCGACCCCCGGACCGGCCTCGCCTGGCGGGTGTCGGTCTCGACAGGCGGCCGCGTGGAGGAACTGCGATGAGCGAGACGAACCGCCGCTCCGAGGCCGGCTTCACCCTGGTCGAAGCCCTCGTCGCGATCGTGATCCTGATCTTCGGCCTGATGGCCGTGACCAACCTGTTCCTGGTGGCCGCCAACTCGAACACGGTGGCGAACCAGCAGACCGCGTCGGCGGCGATCGCCTCGCAGACGATCGAGCTGCTGAAGACGGTCCCGTTCGTGTCGATCGGCGGCGGCGCCTCGCTGACTCCCGGCGGCAGCCTCAGCTCCGACGCGACCGGCTACTTCGCGCAGCAGCTCGTCCCCGGCGTCGGCACGATCCACACGCGCTGGCAGGTCTCGGCGGTGGCCGGCCAGGCGCAACTGCGCTACATCGTCGTGCGCTCGGAGGCCCGCGGCACCTTCCTGGGCGCTCGCACGCGCGCGGAGTTCGCCACCCTGCGCTCCTGCACGGCGCCGATGCCGGACACCAGCGGAAGCTGCCCGGCCGGCGTCACCGACTGCTGCCCGGCGGCCCCGTAGGTGGAGGAGAGAACCATGCAGCGCAGCCTCCCGATCCACGTCCCGCGCAGCCAGGCCGGCTTCAGCCTCGTCGAGCTGCTGGTCGCGATGATGATCACGCTCATCGTGAGCGGCGCCATCTACGGCCTGATGGCCGGCGGCCAGAACGCCTTCCGCCGCGAGCCCGCGCTCGTCGAGCGGCAGCAGAACATCCGCATCGCGCTCGACCTGATCACGCGCGACCTGCAAAGCGCCGGCGCCGGCATCACGACGTTCTCGCAAGCCTTCAGCGACGGCCTCGACAACCCCGCCTCGAGCCTGGGCTCCGTGCCATCCGAGCTGGTTTCCGGGGAGCGCGCGGACTTCCTCGAGATGCTGGTGAACGACGGCTCCTGCCCGTCCCTCTCCGTCTGCGGCGCGCCCGGCAGTCAGATCTTCACGGATGCCCCGTTGCCCGCGTGCATGTTCGGTTCGCCGCCCGGTCCCGCGTTCGGCTACGTGTCCGGGACGGGGGGACCGGCGAACGGCGTCCTGGCGCCGGGACTCCTGTGGATAACCCCGCCCGGACCGGGCGGCGGCGGCGGCTGCGGCGAGGGTCACGTCGGCCTGCAGCCGGGCCAGGGCGCGGGCATCAATCCCGGCCAAGGCAGCCCTACCTTCGGCGGGTGTGGGCCGGGCGGCACCGCCACCACGGCGACGAACCTCTGTGAGAGCGTCTCCAAGATCTCGCTCGTGCGCTACGAGTTGGCGCCGGAGAACCCGGCCGCGGCGCTCGACGTCCTGCGCAACCCGCCGAGCCTGTGGCGCAGCGAGTACGGCCGGCGCAACCCCGATGGCAGCGCCAGCGTCAACACCGGTCCCTTCATCGGCGCCAACAGCCCCTGGCAGCTCATCGCGCGCGGCGTCGACGACCTGCAGGTCGAGTACCAGCCCGGGGCCAACTTCACCGCCAACACCTGGGCCGACGTCCCTGGCTCAGTGGTGACCAACAACTACCAGACGATCGTGCGGCGGGTGCGCGTGACGCTATCGGCCCGCGCGCTGGCGCTCAACATCGGCGGCGAGACGGTGGGCGAGACGACCAACGCACGCCGGGGCTCCCTGACGACGGCGGTCACGCCGCGGGCCGCTCTGCTGGCCCTGCACGAGGGCAACCAATGGCGCTGAGAGCCGCCAGCCCGAACGCGAACGAAGAAGACGAGGAGCGAGAGATGAACGCACGGCCCACGCAGGCGCGGTCCACGAACGAGGCGGGCTTCGCCTTGATCCTGGCGATCCTGGCCCTGATGCTGCTCACCTTCCTCGGCCTGACGCTGTCGACGACCACGTCGACGGAGCTGCAGATCGCCACCAACTACCGCTGGAGCCAGCAGGCCCTCTACAACGCCGAGGCCGGCATCGAGGCCGCCAAGGTCATCCTGCGCAACATCCCGACCGACTGGAACACCGTGCTGCCGGTGCGCCGGACCGCCCCGTGGGGCGGCCCCTCGGCCACGCCAGCCGCGGTGCCCTCCGCCGCGCCCAGCACGACGGCGACCCGGAACTACGAGAACTCGCTCTGCGACGACACGAACCAGATCGGCTACGGCGCGGTGCTCGACGACAGCAACTCGGGCAGCCTCGGCCTAGGCCAGGCCGCGGCCGGTCCCTACGAGAACGTGACGAGCTTCCTGGGCCAGCCGCTGCCGGGCGCCTTCTCGCTCTGGGTCCGCCGCGACATCGTGACCTGCCGCGCCGCCGCGAACCCGGAGGCCGAGTGCACGCAGCAGGGGGAATTCGTCGACTCGACGAGCCTCACGTCGCTGGTGCTGGTGGTGGAGGGCGTCGCGCCGCGGCCGGCGGGCGTCGGCGGGGCGCTCGCCTCCATCAACCGCGCGGTGCGCGTGCTGCAGATCCGGCTGTCCCGCAACCAGGGCGAGAACGTCGCCTGCGAGTCGGCCGAGGGCCAGACGGGAACCACGGCCAGCGGCGCCAACTTCGGCGCCTGCGCGCCGCTCACCTCGACTGCACTCGACGCGGCGCTCGGCGCCGCCGCCGGCGGCGCCATCACGGACACAGGTGTCAAGTGAGCCCCGACATGCGCACGACGAACGGGCATTCTGGGAGCGAAGCAATGATGCGACGGAGCTTTTGGCGGCGTGGCGTCCGGGGCCTGGCGCTCGGCGCGATCCTCGTCCTGCTGGTGGGCGACGGCGTCCGCGGCGCGGCCAGCGGCGGCATCGACCCGCTCGAGGTGCTCAAGCTGTCGGTCAAGCCGAACGTGATCGTCGTGCTCGACAGCTCGGGCTCGATGACCAGCGCGCCGGGCGGCGGCGGCGGTTCGCTGACCGGCGACTGGACCGAGTCGCGCATGTACAAGGCAAAGCAGGTCCTGAAGCAGGTGGTGCAGGCCAACGAGAGCGACGTCAACTTCATGTTCGGCCAGTACACGCAGACGCCGGCCCTGAGCGACTTCCGCACGTCCGCGCGCTTCCGGTACGTCACCACGGACACCTCGATGGCGACGAGCGAGCTGGCGCTCTACAGGACGCCGTCGAACGAGAGCGGCGAGCCGGGCTTCCAGATCTGGCAGGACATCCGCGCAAACTGGAACACGCTCTACTACGGCGAGCAGATCAACGCGACGAGCTACGTCAACCCGTCGATCGTCATCAGCGCCGCCAACAACAAGTTCTACTACGCCGAGCGCGAGCGCAGCTCGCCGTATCGCTATCACGTGTGCGTCGTGACCCTGCCCGCGTCGGCCGTCGGCGGCAGCTTCCCGGCGACCCTCGACGACGACGTCGAGATGAGCGACCTGGCGGCCGAGCTGACCAGCCGCATGCAGGCCGGCACCCATGCCGACCGCGTCTGCACCGACGAGGGCGGCAACGTCGAGTCCGCCACGAACAACTTCTCGGTCACGTGGGACTCGGCCAACTACCGGTTCAGCATCCGGGTCACCAGCTACGTCCGTCCCTACATCTGGTACGGCCCCTCCGAGACGAACTCGATCGCCGGTACGATCGGCTTCACCGGCAGCCTGCCGAACAGCGGGCGCACCGTCGCCAACGTCACGACGAACTCCGGCTGGTCGAGCTCGACCTCGACGTACGACCTGACCCCGCTCGGCGGCACGATCACGACGTCCAGCGTTGTCGTGTGCGCCGTCCCGATCGCGGCGCAGTTCTACCAGACGGGCCAGGCGCTCGCGACGGCACTGCAGAACGCCATGAACAACGACGCCACCTGCAACCTGGCGCGCGGCGCGACACGCAACACCTACACCGTGACGTATCGACCGACGAGCGGGCCCGATTTCCAGTTCTCCCGCGCCAGCGGCGTGACGAACCCGTGGCAGATGCGCTGGGCCGACACGCCGAACAACATCGCGGGAGCGCTCGGACAGGCCGGCGTGGCGAACACGTCCCTCGGCGCCGGCTCGTTCATCACCAACGACACGACCATCCTGCTGCGGCGCCGCAACAACGATTCGCCGCACTTCAACTCGACGGACAACAACACCACCTTCGGGGGCGTGACGTACTACTGGGCCGATGCAGGGAAGTTCTTCAACGGCGAGACGTTCTACGTGCTCGCCGACGGCACCTTCTGCGGCATCGCCTCCAGCGTCGCGCCGAGCGATCCGCCGACGCTGAAGCTCGCGCGCGTCAGCGCCTGCAGCTCCACCACGGAGCTGCAGACCGTGACCTTCACCTTCCAGGGCGGCGTGTTCGGCGGCGGCTCCAACACCTGCAACGGCTTCCAGTCGCGCGTGCCGCTGGCTCTGTGCGACACCACGCAGTCCCAGTTCTCGATCATCAGCCCACTGCTCGAGAACGAGATCCGCCTCACCGGCACGGCTCCGAGCCAGACGGTCCTGGGCTACGCGGAGTCCCAGGACGGCGGCTGGAACATCGCTTCGCAGCCCACGACTGGCGTCGTGGCCGCTGGGGCCACGCCGATCCGCGACTCGCTGGAGGACATTCGCGCGATCTGGCTGGACATGTGGAACGGCACCCCCAACCCGGCGATCGACCCGGCCGTCGGGGCCATCAGCGCGCACACCGACCCCAAGGAGCGCACGATCGTCATGTTCGTGACGGACGGCGACGACACCTGCGCCGACGTCAGCGGCGGTGGAACCGACCGCGCGCTGGCCGCCGCCTACGAGGCCCAGCTCCTCTACGATCCCATCGTCGGCGGCGTGCAGACGCCTTCTGGTTTCTTCACGGCGGGAGCGGACGGCTACTCGTCGGTGACCACCTACGTGATCGGCTTCGGCTCGGGCGCCTCCACCAACCTGCTCAACTACATCGCCTGGGGCGGCAGCGGCATGCAGCGCACGACGGTCCCCGACAACACGGTGACGCGCTGGTCCACGGCCCCGACCACCGGCGACCGGACGAACTGCAAGACCTGTATCGACGCCTTCATCGCGCCGGACGCCGACCAGCTTGCCGCGGTGCTGCAGTCGATCATCGATCAGGGCGCGACCTCTGGATCGTTCACCGCCCAGCAGTCGATCACGGCCAACGTGTTCGAGCTGGCGGGCGAGGTGACGGGCTACGACGCCTTCCAGCCGCAGCAGCGCTACAACGTGATCATCCCCACGCTGTTCCAGGCGTCGTTCGAGCTGCCGGGCTACAGGGGCCAGCTCAGGGCCTTCCAGAACGAGAGCGGCGTCTCGGTCGAGCAGTGGAACGCGGGCGCGAAGCTGCTGACCCGAGTGACGACCGGCATCAACGCGATTGCGCCGACCAGCCCCGCGACCGCCGGCCAACTGACCTTCCGGCAGCTCCACGGCGGGCTGTCCGACTCCGCGGTGACCACCTCGGCGGCGATGGGCATCCGCCGCCGGATCTACACCACCGACCGCAACGGCTACTTCGACGTGATCCAGTCGGGCGCCAACCCCTTCGCGGGCCTGTTCGCCGGCTCCGTGGGCGTCTACGACGGCAGCACCGCGCACGGCCGCGTGGCCCTGTGGCCCCCGACGACCGCCGACGTGGCGGCCTCCGTGGCGCCGACAGACACCGGCACCGGCTATTCCACGGTGCAGGGCCTGCTCGACGTGGCGATGGGCCTGCCCAGCAACGCGACGATCACGGGCTGGTCCGCGGCGGAGCAGGCCACGGAGCTCGCGCGCCTGCAGGCGAACTTCGGGGCGTGCAGGGGCAGCAACCTGAACCCGCAGTGCGCCTCGGCGACGGTCGCGACCCAGATCCAGGCGGCCCGCAAGGAGGCTCGCGAGATGATGCTCGCGTTCGTGGCCGGCGCGGAGCCCGTGCTCGACGTCAACGGCGATCCCACGCGCCTGCCCTCGACCGCCACGCCGGCGAACCAGGCCTACCAGATCCTCTATCAGGCCCGCACCTGGATCCTCGCCGAGTCGAGCCTGGCGCCGCCGGCCGTGGTGGGGCCGCCGATCGGCCAGAAGCCGAACGCCTTCTCCAACGAGTACCAGTACTACACCGGAGAGAAGCCGGTGACCGCCAAGGTCAACGCGCTGTCCGCGGGCTTCGGCCTGCGCGACCCCGACAAGGAGAGCGGCCAGGCCGACACCTTCGTGGACACCCGCAGCGGCCTGAAGCCGGTGATGACCACCATCTACATCGGCGCCAACGACATGCTGCACGCCTTCCGCGCCGGGCCGAGCTGCAAGACCCCCGGCGCCGGCAACACCTACGCGGTGTGCGCCGAGCAGGGCGGCGAGGAGCTCTGGGGCTTCCTGCCCTTCGACCAGCTCGGCAAGCTGCAGACCATGCGTCAGCCGCAGGAGCGCGACACGAAGACCTACGTGGTGGCGGCCCCGGTGCGCTTCGCGGACGTGTTCGTGCCCGTCTCGGCGGCTCCCGACTACAACCCGGCGTCCTCGCCCGACGCCATCGACGTGACTCCGGTCAGCGGCCTGACCCTGGACGACATCCAGGGCGTCTGGCGGCAGGTGATCTACTTCGGTCGCGGGCCCGGGGGCAAGTACCTCACCGCGCTGGACGTGACCAACCGCGGGGCCTACACCCTCAAGTCGATCGGCGCGCCCGGCGTGACGGCCGAGGTCAGCGGCACCAACCCCCCGATCCCCTGGTGGAGCCGCGGCAACCCCGACACCTTCGACGGCGTGGCGGGGACCACGGAAACGCACTCCACGGCCGACACCACGGCCTACTCGAAGATGGGCGAGACCTGGTCGGTGCCGGCGATCGCGTTCGTCGACAAGGCGGCCAACGCGACCACGCGGCGTCCCTACAACACCACCAGCAGCAAGGGCGGCATCGGAGTGGTCGCCTACGCCGGCTCGGGCTACAGCGACGTGAGCGGCGAAGGCGCGACGTTCTACACGCTCGACGCCCTCAACGGCGACCCGGTCGCGGCCGCCGACGTCGAGGCCCAGGCCCTCACCGACGGCGTGCAGCGCAGCGGTCTCCCGTACGCCAACGCGCTCGTCGCGCCGCCGGCGGCGTTCAGCAAGAAGCAGCTCATCGTCGGCCAGACGGCGCATCCCGCCGACCCGGTCACGCGCGTCTACATCGGCGACGTCCACGGGCGGCTCTGGAAGATCGTGAGCGCCGACCCCACGAAGGCCGTGCTGATGGCCGACCTCGGCGAGGACCAGGCGGTCGGCGTCGGCGCCGCGCTGATCGCCCTCGACGAAAAACCCTACGTCTACGTAGCAGCCGGCAACGACAGCCGGGCGACCGGGCCTTTCAAGTTCTTCGGCTTCCGTGACGACGGCAGCGACACCGACACCACCCACGGGACTCCCACGGCGGCGGCGGGCGACTCGGCGGTGCAGGTGGCCTCGCCCGCGGTCTTCCTGTTCTCCCAGGAGTTCGACACCAACTTCCGCGGGACCCTGCAGCCGGCCACCGCATTCACCACGGACCAGCTCGCCCGCGTGTTCTTCGGCGGGACGCGCTTCAACGAGCCGGGCTCGCTGTTCGCGCCGGTCCCCTATCCCTGCCGATCCAGCTTCGACAGCGTGATCTACGCGGTCGGGGCCGAGACGGGCGGCGCCGCCTACGACTTCGGCGGCGACTCCTTCCTGGTCCTCGAGAACAGCCGCAAGACCGCCCTGCAGATCATCAAGGAACCCGCCGCCGTCGGCTCCGCGCCGGGGACGAGCGGCGGCAGCCGCCTGATCATCGACGAAGGGCTGATGAGCGGTGGCGCCGCAGTGGTGCCGCCGCCGCCTCCGGGCGAGCAGCCGAAGACGGTCGCCGGCGTCCCGACGATCTCCTTCGCGCTCTCGGACGCCGCCAAGAACATCCCGGTCTTCCCGCAGGGCACACCCCCTCGGGTTTGCCAGTAGGCGGACCCCAAGCCTCGCCCGCCCCCGAAGGAGCCAAGAATCCTTGGGGGGCGGGCACTTCGATGCCGTAGCCTAAACAAAAGTCTTGGATTCTCTTGACCTCCGGGTGTAACCTGAGGTCACCATGGCGAAGCCTGAGCAATCCAAGATCTGCCCGGCCTGCGGAACTCGGAACAAGGCGAAGTGGGAGTTCTGCGTCGGCTGCGGCGAGTCCCTGGGGGCCGTCGGAGTCGCGCCGCGCGAAGAGAAGGCAGCGCCGGCGCCGGGGGCCGAAGTGGAAGCAGCCGAGGAGGGCGGCGGGCTCAGCGCGCTGATCCCGGCCACCCTCATGGTTCTCGTCGTGATCGGCGCCGGGTACTGGGCCATGCGGCGTCCGGCGCCCGAAGCCCCGGTCGACCCGGGGATCTTCCGGATGGGAACCGTGCCCGCAGCCGTGCCGACGCCGGTGGGTGCGCCGTCCGGCGCGGGGGCCCAGTCCTTCGAGGCGGGTCGCATGGCGCTCGGGCGGGGCGAGTTCCAGGGCGCTTTGCCCCTCCTCGAGACGGCCGTCAAGGAAGACCCGGAGAACCCCGCCTACCGCAGCAAGCTCGGCCAGGCCCTGCTCGCAGCCGGCCAGCGTGATCGGGCCGTCGCCGAGTTCGAGGCGGCAGTCGCGCTACGGCCCGAGGACCCCGAGATCCGCCTCGGGCTCGCCGGGGCGCTGAACCTCGTCGGGCGCGCCGACGACGCCGTCCTGCAGTACGAGCAGATCCTCGAGCTGGATCCTCAGAACGCCACCGTGCTGAAGGACTTCGGCCTGCTGCAGAACCGGCGCGGGAACGCCGAGGCGGCGGTGGCGCTGCTGGCGCGCGCCGTGGATGCGACCCCGCGCGACGTCGCGCTGCGGCAGGAGCTGGCCTACGCGTTCGAGAAGCAGGGCAACCTCGACAGGGCGGTCGAGGCCTATCGAGGGGTGCTCGGCACCGTGCCGGAAGCGGCCGTCTCGCGAGCGCGGCTGGCGGAAGTCCTGCTGAAGCAGAACAAGAAGGACGAGGCCCTGGCGGTGGTGGACGAGGGGCTGACGGCCGACCCCAACGCTCCGATGCTCCGGCGGGCGAAGGCGAGCCTGCTCGAGCGCAGCGGCCGCATCCAGGAGGCGATCGCCGAGTACCGCGAGTACGCGCGCATCGCGCCGAACGCCGACGACGCCAAGACGCTGCTGGATCGGGCCGGCCAGCTCGAGCGGCGCCTCCAGGCGAGCCGCTCCTAGGCCGGAGCCTGGCATGCGCGGACGGCTGGTCGTCGCGGCACTGCTGCTGGCGGCTTTCGCGAGCGGCGCGCTCGCGCAGTCCCTCGCCGAGGCTGCGGCCAAGGAGCGCGAACGCCGCGAGCGCGAACGCAAGAAGGCCGGCGCGGCGGCGAAGGTCGTGACCGACGAACAGCTCGGCAAGTCAGCCGGCACGCTCGCCGTGGGCGGGGGCACGGCCGGCGGCGGCACCACCGGACGCAGCGCGCAGGGGAAGCCCGACTGGGCTCCTGCCGAATGGGCCGACCTGACGCCGGAGCAGCGCGAGGAGCTTCAGCGCAAGCACGATCACCAAGAAGGACGCAGCGTCCTCGGCTCCGCCGATCCCGGGCAGGAGGAGGCGAGCTGGCGGGAGCGCGCGCGCCGCACCTACGAGGGCGTCCGGAACGCGACCGCACAGCTCGACCGGCTCAAGGCCGATCGCGAGCGGCTGCTGGGCGACGCCCTGCGCTCGACCGACACCAACGAGATCATGCGCCTGCGGGCGCAGGCCGCGCAGGTCGGCGAGGAGATCGCCCGCGCGGAAGCGGCACTGACCGACGCCCGCGAGGACGTGAAGATCCTGGAGGACGACGCCCGGCGCTCCAGCGTCCCGCCGGGCTGGATAAGGGAGGGCTAGCCTGTCCGAGATCCTCGTCGTCGAGGACAAGGACTCCCTCCGCACCGTCCTGCGCAAGACGCTCGAGGGCCGCGGCTACGGCGTCGACGAGGCCGCGGACGCCTACGAGGCGCGGCGGCGCATCCAGGGAACGCGCTACCTCGTGGTGCTGACCGACCTGCGGCTGCCCGCGGGCTCGGGCTTCGACGTGCTGCAGGCCGCGCGCGAGGTGGACGCGGAGACGGCCGTGATCGTGATGACCGCGTTCGGCACGGTGGAAGAGGCCGTGCGCGCGATGAAGGAAGGCGCCGCCGACTTCCTGACCAAGCCGGTCGACACCGACCACCTGCTGCTGCTGCTCGAGCGCGCGATCGATCGGCGGCGGCTGAAGACCGAGTACGTGCTGCTGCGCGAGGAGTACCAGCGGCGCTTCGGCCTGCCGCGGCTGATCGGCGAGGACCCGGCGCTGAAGGAGTGCCTGCTGCACGTGCAGCGCGCGGCCCAGAGCGAGGCGACCGTGCTGCTACTGGGGGAGAGCGGCACGGGCAAGGAGCTGATGGCGCGCTCGCTGCACCAGCTCTCGCCGCGGGCCAAAGGACCCTTCGTCGCGATCAACTGCGCGGCGATCCCCGAGGCGCTGCTGGAGAACGAGCTGTTCGGCCACGAGAAGGGCGCTTTCACCGGCGCCACCGCGCGCAAGGCCGGCAAGGCCGAAATGGCGCACAAGGGGACGCTGTTCCTCGACGAGATCGGCGACCTGCCGCTGGCGCTGCAGGCCAAGATCCTGCGCCTGGTGCAGGAGCGGCAGTTCGAGCGCGTCGGCGGCCTGCAGACGCTGAGCGTCGACGTGCGGGTGGTGGCGGCGACCAACCACGACCTGAAGACCGCGGTCGAGCGCAAGGAGTTCCGCGAGGACCTGTTCTTCCGGCTCTCCGTGTTCCCGATCGAGATCCCGCCGCTGCGGCGGCGCCGCAGCGACGTGCTGCTGCTGGCCGAGGCGTTCCTCGAGCGCTATGCGCGGGAGATGGGCCGCGGCCAGCTGCGGCTCTCGGAGGAGGCCAAGCGGGCGCTTTGCGAGCACTCCTGGCCGGGCAACGTGCGCGAGCTGCAGAACTGCATGGAGCGCGCGGTGATCCTGGCCGACGGGCTGCTCGTCGGACCGCAGCACCTGCTGCTGGGCGCCGCCAGGGCGCACGGGCCGAGCCTCGGCGACCTGCTCGATCTTTCGGGCAGCCTGGCCGACGTCGGGCGCCGGGCCGCCGAACGGGCCGAGGAGGCCGCGGTCGAAACGGCGATGCGCGAGGCGAGCGGTGACCGCAGCGCGGCCGCGCGCCGCCTGGGCCTCAGCCCGGCCGCGCTGGCCAAGAGGCTCAAGGGCTAGGGCGCCGGTCAGGCCTCGCTGCGGCGCTTCGGGCGCTGGTTCGCCGCCAGAACGCGCTTGCGCAGGCGGATCGCCGTCGGCGTCACCTCGACCAGCTCGTCGGCGGCGATGAACTCGAGCGCCTGCTCGAGGTTCAGCACGCGGTGCGGCGTCAGCCGGATGGCTTCGTCGGCCGTCGACGCGCGCATGTTGGTGAGCTTCTTCTGCTTGGTGACGTTGACGTCCATGTCGGCCGCGCGCGCGTTCTCGCCGACGACCATGCCCTCGTAGACGGCGACCCCGGGGCCCACGAAGAGCTCGCCGCGGTCCTCCATGTGCGACAGCGCGTACGCCGTCGTGTCGCCCGTGCGATCGGCCACCAGCACGCCGGTCGCGCGGCGCGGGATCTCGCCCTGCCAGTCCACCCAGCCCTCGAGCAGGCTGTTCATCACGGCGGTGCCGCGGCTGTCGGTCAGAAGCTCGGTGCGGATGCCGATCAGGCCCCGCGTGGGCACGTGGAAGTCGAGGCGCACGCGGCCGGAGCCGTGGTTGACCATCTTCACCAGCTTGCCCTTGCGCATCGCCATCTTCTCGAGCACGATGCCCATGTAGCCCTCGGGCAGGTCGACCACGAACAGCTCCAGCGGCTCCTTGCGCACGCCGCCCTCCTCGTGCGTGATGACCTCCGGGTTCGAGATCGCGAGCTCGTAGCCCTCGCGGCGCATCATCTCGATCAGAATCGCGAGCTGCAGCTCGCCGCGGCCGAGGACCTTGAAGGAGTCCGCCGAGTCCGTCGGCTCGACGCGGATCGAGACGTTGGTGAGCAGCTCCTTCTCCAGGCGTTCCTTGATGTTGCGCGAAGTGACGTAGCGGCCGTCGCGGCCGGCGAAGGGCGCGGTGTTGACCTGGAACACCATCGAGATGGTGGGCTCGTCGATGTGCAGCGGGGGCAGCGGCGCCGGCGTCTCGGCCGAGGTCACCGTCTCGCCGACGTTGATGCCCTCGAAGCCGGCGAGCGCCACGATCTCGCCGCAGCTCGCCTCCTCGGCCTCGATCCGCCTCAGCTCGTCGAAGACGTAGAGCTTGGTGACCCGCGTCGTCTCGAGGCGGCCGTCCCGCTTCGAGATCGCCACCGTGTCGCCCAGCCGCACGCGGCCCGAGAACACCCTGCCGATTCCCATGCGGCCGACGTAGTCGGAATGGTCGAGGTTGGCGATCAGGATCTGCAGGACGCCGTCCGGCGAGCCGGCGGGCGGCGGGATGTGTTTCACCAGCGCGTCCAGCAGCGGCTTCAGGTTGCGGTCCTCGCCGTCCGCCTCGGTGCGGCAGATGCCGTCCTTGGCGCTCGTGTAGAGGACCGGGAACTCGAGCTGCTCCTCGGTCGCGTCGAGGTCGATGAAGAGGTCGTAGACCTCGTTCAGCACCTCCTGCGGCCGCGCGTCCTTGCGGTCGATCTTGTTGATCACCACCACCGCGGGCAGCCGCGCCTCGAGCGCCTTGCGCAGCACGTAGCGCGTCTGCGGCAGCGGACCCTCGGAGGCGTCGACCAGCAGCAGGACGCCGTCGACCATCTTGAGCGCGCGCTCCACCTCGCCGCCGAAGTCGCTGTGGCCGGGCGTGTCGACGATGTTGATCTTGGTGTCGCCGAAGTGGATCGCCGTGTTCTTGGCCAGGATCGTGATGCCGCGCTCGCGCTCGAGCTCGTTCGAGTCCATCACGCGCTCGGCGACCTCCTGGTTGGCGCGGAAGGCGCCGCTCTGGCGCAGCAGCACGTCGACCAGGGTGGTCTTGCCGTGGTCGACGTGGGCGATGATGGCGACGTTTCGGATCTGCATCGGTTCTCGTTTCGGGGAAGCGCGCCCTCGGTCCACTTGTGCGGGCGCTCGGGCGCGGCCGACGGCCGCAGCCGGGACGAAAGGGATACGGATGTTATCACGTGCCCGCGCCCGCGTGCTCACCGGGGAGCTTCGGCGGGCTCCGGGGCGCCGGCGACTCGCGCGAAGCGGCTAGGCGAAGTGGCCGCTAACCCGTGCGATCGTCGCCGGCGCGGGCGGCGTCGCGCAGCAGGGCCGCGTAGTCCTCCCGCGTGTCGATGCCGCGGATGCAGCCGGCATCGCCCGGCACGTGCACCACCCATTCAGGGTGCCCCCGCAGCACCTCGCGCGCGCCCAGAGCGGACGGAGCCGCACGCAGGGCGGGAAACGCGTCGCGGCCGAAGCCGCCGGGGTGGCCGCGGCGCCCCGCGAAGCTCGGAACGGCGATACGGGCGCCGCCGAGGAGAGCGGCGATCACGGCGTCGATCGTCTCGGGAGCGATCGCGGGGTGGTCCACGGGGTGCAGCAGCACCGCGTCGGCGCCGAGCCGCTCCGCCGCCTCGAGTCCGGCGAGGGCGGAGGAGAGCATGCCGCCCTCGCGCCAGGCAGCGTTCACGACGAGCGTGACGCCGGGGTCGAGCCCCGATTCGGAGCGGACGCGCTCGGCCTCGGCTCCAATCACGCCCACGACTCCGCTGACACCCGGCCGAGAACCGAGCAGCCGGGCGCCATGCGCCAGGAAGCTCGTCTCGCCCAGGCGCAGGAGGGCTTTGGGGCCGCCGATCCGGCGGCCTTCGCCCGCGGCCAGCAGGATCGCGTACAGCAGCATGGCCGTCATTTTTGCTCGGGAGCTGCCGCCTGTGTTGAAATCAGGGCGCCCATGAAGCAGAAACACCTCTTGTCGCTGAAGGACTTCTCGGCGCCGGAGCTCGAGGAGATCTTCGACCTCGCGGCGCGGATGAAGGCGAACCCCGCGGCCTACTCGCGCACGCTCGAGGGCAAGTCGCTCGCGATGATCTTCCAGAAGCCCTCGACGCGCACGCGCGTGTCGTTCGAGGTCGGGATGTTCCAGCTCGGCGGCCAGGCGATGTTCCTGGGCAGCGACCAGATCCAGGTCCTGCGCGGGGAGTCGATCGACGACACGGCCAAGGTGCTCTCGGGCTACGTCGACGGGATCCTGGCCCGCGTCCACTCGCACGAGGACCTGCTGAACCTGGCCAGGCACGGCACGGTGCCCGTCATCAACGGGCTCAGCGACCTTCTGCACCCGGTGCAGGCGATCGCCGACTTCTTCACGCTGCGGGAGCTGAAGGGCGATCTCGGCTCGACGAAGCTGGCCTACGTCGGCGACGGCAACAACATGTGCCACGCGCTGCTGCTGGGGGCCGTCAAGCTCGGCGTGTCGATGGAGGTGGCGACGCCCGCCGGGTACGAGCCGAACCCCCTGATGGTGAAGAGCGCAGTCCGCGACGCCCAGAAGGCGAAGACGCCGCCGCCGGTGCTGACGCAGGACGCGCGCGCGGCCATCGCGGGCGCCGACTGCGTGTACACCGACGTCTGGACCTCGATGGGGCAGGAGGCGGAGACGCAGGCCCGCAAGGCCGCGTTTCAGGGCTTCTGCGTCACGCCCGAGCTGATGTCGGTCGCGAAGCGCGACGCGGTCTTCATGCACTGCCTGCCCGCGCACCGCGGCGAGGAGGTGGCGGCCGAGGTGATCGACGGGCCGCAGTCCGTGGTCTTCCTGCAGTCGGAGAACCGCCTCCACGTGCAGAAGGCGATCCTGGCGCTGCTGCTCGGCGGCCGACTCCCGTAGCGGCGGACGGCCCGGCCGCCGGCGGGTCGCGCCGCTGGCTTCAGGCGGGCAGGCCGATCGCCGCGAGCGCCGAGCGCAGCTCGAGCGGCGTGACGTCGTCGCGGATCACGACCCGGCCGAGCCCTTTCGGCAGCACGAAGGCGAGCCGGCCGGCCTTGACCTTCTTGTCGCGGGAGAGCGCCTGCTGGACGCGTGTCGCCGCCAGGTCCCGGACGGCCGGTCGGGGGCCCAGGCCCTCGACGGCGGTGGCGAGGCGCGCCAGCTCTCCGGCCGAGATCAGCCCCCGCCCGTGCGCGATCGCCGCGGCCGCCAGCAGCCCCCAGCCCACAGCCTCGCCGTGGGTGAAGCGGCGATAGCGCGTGACCGTCTCGAGGGCGTGGCCGACGGTGTGGCCGAGGTTCAGCACGCGCCGCAGGCCGCCCTCGCGCTCGTCCTTCGCCACCACCGCGGCCTTGAGGCGGCAGGCGGCCGCGATCGCCCGCTCCTCGGCCCGCCCGCCGGCGCCCAGCAGCGCGGCCGGCTGGCGTGCCAGCGCCTCGAAGAGCCCGCGATCGCCGATCAGCCCGCACTTCAGCACCTCGTAGGCGCCGCTCTGGCGCTGGCGCCGCGGGAGGGTGATCAGAAGCTCGGTGTCGGCGACCACGGCCAGCGGCTGGTGAAAGGCCCCGACCAGGTTCTTGCCCGCGGGCAGGTTGATGCCGGTCTTGCCGCCCACGGAGCTGTCGACCATCGCGAGCAGCGTGGTCGGGACCACGACCCAGTCGACGCCGCGCTGCCAGCTCGCCGCCGCGAACCCGGCCAGGTCGCCGACGACGCCCCCGCCGAACGCCAGCACGACGCCGTCGCGCGGCAGGCGCAGCCTCGCGAAGCCGCGCCACAGCCCGGCGAGCCCGGCGACGCTCTTGCGCGCCTCACCGTCGGGCACCAGCAGCCGGTCGAAGGGTCCGAGCCGCTCGAGCCCGCTCGCGAGCCGCGCACCGTGTCGGCGCCAGACTCGGGGGCTCGACACGACGACGAGACGGCGCCCGCGCAGATCGCGGAGTAGAGCCGGCAGCCGCCGCAGCGCGCCCGTGCCGACGTGGACGCGATAGCCGCGGCCGCCGAGGCCGACGCGAAGGCCGATCACGCCGCGAGGATATCAGGGCCCCCGTTCAGCGCAGCCAGCCCGGCAGGGCGCCCTCGCGCCGCGCGCGCTCCTCGAAGCGGTCCCGCTCGTCGCGGATCCGGGCCCCGAGCGCGGCCGCCCGCGCCTCGAGCGAGCGCGTGTCGGCCGGGGCGGGATCGACCCGGCCCTGCGGGGGCTTGCGAGTCGCGGCCTGCCGGCGCCGCTCGGCGATCCGCTCGCGGACCTCGTACAGGCGGTCGGCGAGCGCGTCGCTGCGGCGGCGCTCCGCCGCGGCCGCGCCACGCCAGTATCGCTCGCGTTCGGCCATCGGGGGGGCGCCCTCGGGTCCGGCTGCGCGGTCCCGGGCGCGACGCGCGCGTGGGGCGGGATCACGATCGGGAACGGAGAAGACGCCCGTCTCGCCGCGCAGCCCGTGGACGCGAGCGAGGTCGGCGTCGGTATACGTGGGCACCACCCGCGCGGGGGGAGCCTTCGACTCAGGGGACGCGGGAGACTCGCCCCCCGCGGGCAGCAGACAGGCCAGCAACAGCACTCGCCACATGGGCGGTGCGACCTTTCCAGAGAGAAGAGTGGGGAAGAGGCGCGGGGGAGGTCCGCGAGGCCAAGCGACAAGGTAGGCCGCGGCCGCCGGCCCGTCAAGCCTGTTTCGACTAGAATCTGCAGCGCCGTCCAGGGCAGATGGCCCGGTCGCGGCCTGGCCCACACGCCTTTCCCCGGATGACACCGACGCGATGACACCCAGAATCGAGCTGTTCCCGTTCGCCCAATACTGGTGGTTCTACGGCGTCTTCACGCTGTTCGTGCTGGTGCTGCTGGCGCTCGACCTGGGCTTCTTCCACAAGGCCGCCCACAGGGTCTCCTTCCGCGAGGCCGGCGCCTGGTGCGTCGTGTGGGTCTCGCTCGCGATGGCCTTCAACTACGGCTTCTACCGCTACATGCTGGCGAGCTTCCCCCAGAACCCGCGGCTGCTGGCGCTGTCCGGCTTCGACCCGGGGCAGGCCGCCACCCAGACGGCGCTCGAGTTCCTGGCGGGCTACGTCGTCGAGTACTCGCTGTCGATCGACAACATCTTCGTGTTCGTGGTGGTGATGGGCTACTTCGCGATCCCGCCGGCCCTGCAGCACCGCGTGCTGTTCTTCGGCATCCTTGGCGCGCTCGTCTTCCGCGCGATCTTCATCGCGCTCGGCGCTCTGCTGCTGCAGTTCGAGTGGGTGGTCTGGGTGTTCGGGGCGTTCCTGGTGTTCACCGGCGCCAAGCTGATGTTCGGGGGCGACGAGGAGCCCGTGGAGCTGCACGAGCGCTGGGTGATCCGCGCCTTCCGCCGCCACTTCCGCGTGACGGCGTCGATCGACGGCCCCGGTTTCGTGGTGCGCCACGACGGTGCGCTGCACGCGACGCCGCTGCTGATCGCCGTGGCGTTCCTCGAGCTGACCGACATCCTGTTCGCGGTCGACTCGGTGCCGGCGATCTTCGGCCTCACCAGCGAGCCGCTGGTGGTGTTCACCTCGAACATCTTCGCGATCCTCGGCCTGCGCAACCTGTACTTCCTGCTGGCGGGCGCCGTGGACACCTTCCACCTGCTGAAGTACGGGCTCGGCATCGTGCTCGTGTTCGTCGGGCTGAAGATGGCGATCCTGAACCGGCTCTTCGGGGGCCATTTCCCGATCCAGATCTCGCTCGGCGTGATCCTGGGGGTGATCGGCGCCTCGATCGCCCTGTCCCTGGCCTTCCCGAAGAAGGCGCAGGCGGAAGCGGAGAAGTAGACGGCGTCATGGAGAAAGAACGCAGCATGAAGGAGATCACCCCTCGCGCCGAGGACTACTCGCAGTGGTACCTCGACATGGTGCTGAAGGCCGAGCTGGCGGACTACGGTCCGGTCAAGGGCTGCATGGTGATCCGGCCCTACGGCTACGCGATCTGGGAGGCGATGCAGGCGGAGATGGACCGCCGCATCAAGGAGACCGGCGCGCAGAACGCCTACTTCCCGCTGCTGATCCCCAAGAGTTTCCTGGAGAAGGAGAAGGAGCACGTCCTTGGCTTCTCGCCCGAGTGCGCCTGGGTCACGGTCGGCGGCGGCGAGGAGCTGGATGAGCCGCTCGCGATCCGCCCGACGTCCGAAGCCATGATCTGCACGATGTTCGGCAAGTGGGTCAACTCCTGGCGCGACCTGCCCGTGATGATGAACCAGTGGTGCAACATCGTCCGCTGGGAGAAGGTCACCCGACCCTTCCTGCGCACGACCGAGTTCCTCTGGCAGGAGGGGCACACCCTGCACGAGACCGCCGAGGAGGCCGAGCAGGAGACGCTGCGCATGCTCGACGTCTACCGGCGCTTCTGCGAGGAGGTGCTGGCGATGCCCGTCGTCTGGGGCTGCAAGAGCGACGACCAGAAGTTCGCCGGCGCCGTGCGCACCTATGCGATCGAGGCGCTGATGCAGGACGGCCGCGCGCTGCAGGCGGGCACCAGCCACAACCTCGGCCAGAACTTCGCGACCGCCTACGGCATCGAGTTCCTGGCGCGGGACCAGAGCCGCCAGAAGCCCTGGTCCACCTCGTGGGGCACCTCCACGCGCATGGTCGGCGGCCTGATCATGACCCACGGCGACGACTCGGGCCTGATCCTGCCGCCGCGCGTGGCGCCGCACCAGGTAGTGATCGTGCCGATCCCGCCGCGCAAGGGCGACTGGAACGAGCAGGTGCTGCCGAAGGCGCGCGAGCTGCAGGCGCAGCTGCGCGCGGCCGGCCTGCGCGTCCACCTCGACGCGCGCGACACCCAGCAGCCCGGCTTCAAGTACGCGGACTGGGAGATGCGCGGCGTGCCGCTGCGGCTCGAGGTCGGGCCGAAGGACATCGAGAAGGACCAGTGCGTGCTCGTACGGCGCGACACCCGGGCGAAGGCCTTCGTGCCGGTCGCCGGGCTGGCGCAGGCGACCCGCGAGCTGCTCGAGGCCGTGCAGACGGACCTGCTGTTGCGCGCACGCCAGTTCGTGGCCGACAACACGACGCGCGTCGACACGTACGACGAGCTGAAGCAGGCGATGCAGGCGAAGCGCGGCTTCATCGTGGCGGGCTGGAACGGAGACCCGGCGGTCGAGGCGCGCATCAAGGACGAGACGAAGGCCACGATCCGCGTGATCCCGACCGACCCCGAGCGCGAGGCGCCCTGTCTGGTCACAGGGAAGAAGGGCCGCGAGGTCTACTTCGCCCAGGCGTACTAACGCCTTTGGCCGGGCCTACAATTCGGGGGAGGCCCCCGAATGTCGCTGCTTCCCCTGCTGCTGGCGCTGGCGGCCCTCGCCTGCGCCGTGAGCATGGGCGAGGACGAGGCCGCCCTCGCCGAGCGCCGTGAGCGCATGGTGCGCGGCCAGATCGAGGCGCGCGACGTGCGCGACCCCGCGACGCTCGCGGCGATGCGCAAGGTGCCACGCCACCTGTTCGTGGCTCCGGAGCAGGCGCTGCTCGCCTACGAGGACCACCCGCTGCCGATCGGCGGCGGCCAGACCATCTCGCAGCCGTACATCGTCGCGTTCATGACCGAGGCGCTCGGCCTCGGCAAGCGGGACCGCGTGCTCGAGATCGGCACGGGTTCCGGCTACCAGGCCGCGGTGCTCGCCGAGATCGTGGCCGAGGTGCGCACGATCGAGATCGTGCCCGAGCTGGCGCGCGAGTCCCGTGCCCGACTGGAGCGCCTCGGCTACCGGAACGTCGTGGTCCGCGAGGGCGACGGCTATCTCGGCTGGCCCGACGAGGCTCCCTTCGACGCGATCATGGTGACCGCGGCCGCGCCGCGCATCCCGGAACCGCTGAAGGCGCAGCTCGCGGACGGGGGCCGGCTGGTGCTGCCGGTCGGCGACGAGCTCCAGGAGCTCGTGGTGGTCACCCGCCGCGGCGCCCGCTTCGAGGAGCGCCGGGTGCTGCCCGTGCGCTTCGTGCCGATGACCGGCAAGGTGCGGCGCTGAGCCGGGCCGGGACGCTTTCTTCACCGTCACAGGCGCGGCGATCGTCGGTGGGACGCCCGCCGTATGGTCCGTGCAGGGGCAGGCGAAGCGCCCCGGGAGGAACCTCTTGGAAGCGCTGATCGTGATCTTCGCCCTCGGCCTCGTGCTGGGTGTCCCCATCGCGGCGATCGTGCTGCTCGTTCGCGTCGCATCGCTCTCGCGCCGCGCGGAGGCGCTCGAGACGCAGGTCGCGACGCTCGAGACGCGGCTCGAGCTGCTCGGCCGGCGGGTCATGGAGCGGCCGCGGAGCGCGGAGCCTGCGGCGGGTGCAGCCGAGGCTGCGCGGATTCCGTCGAGCCCCGCGCCCCCTGCTCCGCGTCCGCCCGCCGCGCCCGCTCCCGACGCGAGCGTCGCCGGCGCGCCGATGCCCGCCGTGGCGGCCCCGCCCGCCGCACCGCCGCCGCAGGCCTCGCAGACGGCGATCCCGCCCGCCGTTGGCCCGGCGCCGGCCGAGCTTCCTTCGCGGGTGTCCGCGGTTCCGCGACCGGCGAGGGCGAGTGCCCCTGGCGGTGGCGGGGCGCCGCCCGCGCCACCGGCGCCGGAGACGGCCGGCTTCGACTGGGAGAGCCTGCTCGGCGTGAAGGGCGCCGCGTGGGTGGGCGGCATCGCCTTCGCGATCGCGGGCATCCTGTTCGCCAAGTTCGCGATCGACCGCAACCTGATCACGCCCGAGCTGCGCATCGCCCTGCTCACGCTCGCCGGCGCCGGCTCGCTGGTGGCGGCCGAGCTGAGCCTGCGGCGCGGCTACGCCACCACCGCCAACTCGGTCTCGGGCGCCGGCATCGCCATCCTCTACGCGACGTTCTTCGCCGCGCACTCGCTCTACGGCCTGCTGCCCCTCGGCCTGACCTTCGCGCTGATGGCGCTGGTGACCGTCCTCGCGGGCGTGCTCGCCGTGCGCTACGACGCCTTCTTCACGGCGCTGCTGGGCCTGCTCGGCGGCTTCGCCACGCCGGTCGCGCTCTCCACCGGCGTCGACCGCCCGATCGGCCTGTTCTCGTACATCCTGCTGCTGAACGTGGGCCTGGTGGCCGTCGCGCTGCGCAAGCGCTGGCATGGCCTGACCCTGCTGGCCCTCGCCGGCACCTTCGTGATCGAGCTCGGCTGGTTCTCGCAGCAGATGGCGCCGCACAAGATGCTGATCGGCCTGCTCGCGTTCCTGGTCTTCGGCATCCTCTACCTGCTGCTTCCGCTGTTCGCCGGCGGCGACGGGAAAGCGGACGAGGCGAGCCTGCTGCGTGTCGGCACCGTGGGCGGCGTCGCCCCCTTCCTGTTCGCGATGCTGATCGCGGGGGACAAGGCGTACGCGGCCGAGTGGCCGCTGCTGTTCGGCTTCGTGGCTCTGCTCGACGCGGCCCTGATCGCGGTGGCCGTCCTGCGCGAGCGGCACGTGCTGGCGGTCAGCGCGGCGCTCGCGACGGGACTCGTGCTGCCATTGTGGGCCGGCAGCGCCCTGCGTCCGGCGGAGGCGCTCGCGCCGTCCGTCGCGGCCACCCTGATCGTGCTGCTGCTGAACCTCGGCCCCCGCCTCGCGGCCTGGCTCGACCGGCCCGGAGGTGTCCTCGTGGACGCGGCCGGCGCCGTTGCCGGGGCCGGTCTCGGCCTGTTCGGCCTCGTCCTCGTGGGCCGCAACGCGGGTGAGCCGCCCGCGGCGTTCTTCGCGGTGCTCGCCGGCCTCCTGCTCGTGCAGCTCGAGCGGACCTCGAGCCTGCCGCTCGGCCGTCTCGCCCCGCTCGGCGGCGCCGCCATCGCGCTGCTCGCGCAGGCCTGGCTGCTCTCGGCGACCACCGAGACGACGCTCGTGCGCAACCTGGCCGTGCCCCTCGCCGTGACGATCGTGCTGCAGGCCGCGGCCAGCCTGCGGCGCGCCGAGGCCGAAGGCGCGGGACAGGGGGAAAGCTCCGCGTGGTCGGAGGCGGCGGCCGTCGCAGCGAACCTGGTGGGCTTCGCCGGCCTCTACGTCTGCATCGGCACCTCGCGCTTCGCCGCGGACCCGCTGCCGCTGCTGCTCGCGGCCGTGATCGGCACCGGCCTGCTGGTGCTCTCCGCGCTCGCGCAGGCGTGGGCGCCGCTGGTGCCGCTGGCGCTCGCGCTGTCCGCCGGGCACCTCACGCTGTGGACGCTGGCGCGCTTCGAGCCGGCCGACCTGGGCGCCGTCCTCGTGTTCGGTCTGGCTGGCGTCGTCTCGTTCCTCGCGCTGCCCTTCCTGCCGGGGGCCTTCGAACGACGCTTCGGTCGCAGCCCGTGGTCGCTCGGCGCCGCGGCGCTGGCGGGCCCGGTCTTCTTCGTGGCCCTGCGGCACGCCCTCGAGCGGGGCGCGCCCGGCTTCGCGATCGGCACGCTGCCGCTGGCGCTGGCCGCGCTGCTGCTGCCGGCGCTGCGCGCGGTGGTCCTGCGCTTCCCGCGCCAGCGCGACGCCCAGGCCGACCGGCCGCGGCTGCGTTACGTGGCCCTCTTCGCGGCGGTCGCCCTCGGCCTGGTCGCCGTGGCGATCCCGCTGCAGCTCGACCGGCAGTGGCTGACGCTCGGCTGGGCCCTCGAAGCGGCGGCCGTGTGGTGGCTCTTCGGTCGCGTGCCGCACCCCGGCCTGCGCCTCTTCGGCGCGCTGCTGTTCGCGGCCGTCGGCGTGCGGCTGCTGCTGAACCCCGAGGTGCTGCGCTATCACGAGCGCGGCCTGCCCGTCTTCAACTGGATTCTCTACAGCTACGGCGTCGCGGCGCTCGCGGCATTCCTCGGCGGCGCCGCGCTGAGGCGAGCGGAGACGGGGGCGGACGCGCGCGCGGCGGGCGTCGTGCCGGGAAGGCTGGCCGACGCTGCCGGCCTGCTCGGGCTGCTGCTGGTCTTCGCGCTGATCAACCTCGAGATCGCCGACTACTTTTCGCCGGGACGCTACCTGGAGCTGACGGGGGACCGAGGTTACGCGCGCGACCTGACGACCTCGCTCGCCTGGGGCCTGTACGCGATGTCGCTGCTGGTGATCGGCGTCTGGCGGCGCGTTCCGGCGCTGCGCCAGGTCTCGCTGGGCTTCCTGCTGCTCACGGTCGCTAAGGTGTTCCTGTTCGACCTCTCCAACCTGGGCGGCCTCTATCGCGTGCTCTCGTTCCTCGGCCTGGGCCTCGGCCTGATCCTGGTCTCGCTCTTCTACCAGCGCTTCGTGTTCCGCAAGGAGACGGCCGAATGAGCGCCCCGAGATACGTGGGCGTGGCCGTTCGCGGCGTTCTGGCGCTGGCGCTGACCGGGGCGCTCGTCGCGGCCGTCGCCTCGGCCCAGCCCACGCCCGTGCCGAGTCCGAGGGTGGCGAGCGGCGAGACGAGCGCGGCGCCGGACGTTGCGATCGACGAGGCGCGCGCCGGCTGGGCCTTCCGCCGGGCGGCCAGCCTGACCGCAACCGATGGCCTCGCGGCGATCGCGCTCGACCCGGACCTTCTCTCCCGCGCCGCCGGGGACCAGCGCGACCTGCGCCTGATCGACGCCGACGGGCGCGAGCGGCCCTACGTCGTCGTGCAGGGGACCTCGCGTCTCCCGACCGCGTTCCAGGGCCGGCTGATCGACGCGCGGCAGGAGCGTCGTGACGCGAGCGTCGTCGTCGTCGATTTCGGCGAGATCCGCGAGCTCGAGGCCGTCAGCCTCGACGTCGCCTCTGGCGAGTTCGCGAAGCGCGTCCGGATCGACGGCTCGCAGGATGCGAGCGCCTATTTCGAGATAGCGAGCGACGCAGGCATCTTCGACCGGCCCTGGGGCAGCGGGCGGGTGCGCAACAGCGTGGTCCGCGCCGGGCGCAGCGTTCGTGCGCGCTACCTGCGGCTCACGTTCGACGATCGGCGCTCGCGCCCGATCTCCGTGCGTGGCGTGGCCGGCGTTGCCCCGCGCGAGCCCGAGCAGCGGCGCTGGGAACGCGCGCTCGCGCTCGAGCGGCTGGCCGGAGCGGCGGGCACGAGCCGCTATCGCATCGCCCTCGATCCGGCGGCGGGGGCCGACCGCCTGCGTCTCGACGCGGACGACACGGCCTTCTTCCGCGGCGCGAGGATCGTGGCGGAGGCGCGCGACGGCCGCACGGGGACGGCGCGGACAGTGGGCCAGGCGGACCTCTATCGCGTGCGCGTGGAGGAGCTGGGAACGGTCGCCGAGGCGCTGGAGGTCCCGATCACGGCGGCAGAGGAGGGACGCCTGCTGATCCTGGAGCTGCGCGACCAGGACAGCCCTCCGCTGCGGCGGCCACGCGCGATCGCGTCGGGTCCGCAGTCCCGCCTGGTGTTCCCGGTCGGCGAGCCGGGCCCGCTGTGGCTCTACTACGGCAATCCGGTGACGCGTGCGCCGCTCTACGACCTCGGGAACCTGCGCGGGCGGCTGCAGCTCGCTCCGGCCGCCGAGGCGAGGCTCGGCGCGGAGATCGCGAACCCGCGCCATCGCCCGCTGCCGCCGCTCGCGGTGGCGCCGGCGGCGGGTGCACCCGTCGAGTCCGATCGCTTCGCGCTCGCGCGCAGGCTCGCGATCGCCGGCCGCGAGGACATCTTCGCGCTCGAGCTGCAGCCGGAGGATCTGCGCGAGCTGCGCGCGGACCTCGGGGACCTGCGGCTGGAGGGCGCGGCAGGCCTGCAGATCCCCTTCCTGCTCGAGAGCGGCGCGGGTGAGAGCGGCGTCCCCCTGAGCGTCGAGCAGGAGCGGGCGCCGGCCCAGCACAGCCGCTTCCGGCTGAGCCTGCCGCCCGGGCGCGGCGTCGGCGACGGCGGGCTGCCCGCGGCCGCCCTCGAGCTGGAGCTGACCCCGGCCTTCTTCTCGCGCCGGGCGCGGATCGAGGCCACGCTGGCCGACGGGCGCCAGCGCAGGCTCTACGACGGCGTGCTGAGCCAGCGGTCCGAGCCCGGCTCGGCGGCGGCTCCGCTCCGGATCGGCCTCTCCGGCGTTCGGGTGACCGCGCTGGCGCTCGACGTGGACGACGGCGACGATGCGCCGCTCAGCCTGCGCGCTGCGAGCGTTCGGGTGGCCACGCCGCGGGTGGTGTTCAAGGCGCGCCCGGGCGAGGCGCGCGTGCTGCTGGGCCGGTCCGAGCTGGCGCCTCCGCGCTACGACATCGCGGCCCTGCGCCGGGAGCTGCTCGCGTATTCGGCGACGCGCGTCGCTCCAGGCGGGCTCGAGCCGAACGCTTCCTACAGGCGGCGGGCGGGGGAGCTGCTGCGGCTCACGCCGGGGCCGGTGCTGCTCTGGGTCGTGCTGGCGGGAGCGGTGCTGGCGCTCGGCGGGCTGGTGGTGCGCGCGCTGAGGACGAGCGACTGAGGACGAGCGACTGAGGACGAGCGACTGAGGACGGTCCAGCCGTCTGTTAGCATTGGTCGATGCTCCCTCGCCGCCTTCGCTTCGCGCTGCCGGTCCTCGTGCTCGCGGCCTCGGCGGGGCCGCTGGCCGCCGTTTCGGCCGTGGTGCCGCTGACGCTGCCGTCTGGCAAGGTGCTGCAGGTCGAGGTGATGGTCAGCGACGAGGATCGGCAGATGGGGCTGATGTTCCGGCCCTCGCTGCCGGCCGACCGCGGCATGCTGTTCGTCTTCGGCGAGCTCGGCTTCCACGGCATCTGGATGAAGAACTGCAGGTTCCCGATCGACATCGTCTGGCTCGACGAGCAGAAGCGGGTGGTTCACCTCGCCGAGTCCGTGCCGGCCTGCAAGGCCGATCCCTGCCCGTCCTACGAGCCCCTGCAGAGGGCCGCCTACGTGATCGAGCTGAACGCGGGGCAGGCGCGGCGCGAGAAGGTCGCGGTCGGGACGAGCGTCGCCTTCGAGCTGCGTTAGACGGGCGTCACCGCGTCGGTGGCCGGCTGCTCGCGCTTGCGCGGCTTGCCGAACAGCCAGGCGACCAGAACCCCGAGGAAGTAGAGGCCCAGCATCGGAACGGCGAGCGCCGTCTGCGTGACCATGTCGCCCGACGGCGTGATCACGGCCGAGAGCACGAAGGCGCCGAAGGCCGCGTACTTCGACTGGCGCAGCAGGAAGCCGGCGCTCACGATGCCGATGCGCGAGAGCACGAAGATCACCACCGGCAGCTGGAAGACCAGCCCCAGGCCCAGCAGGAACCAGGAGTAGAAGGAGTAGTACTCGCTGACCTTCGGCATGAACGTCATCGTCTCGCCCGCGTACTGGCCGAGGAAGCTGAAGGTCATCGGGAACAGGATGTAGTGCCCGAAGAGCGCGCCGAGCAGGAAGAAGAGCGAGCCGAACAGGATGAACGGGACCGCGTAGGCCTTCTCGTGGGAGTAGAGCCCGGGAGCGATGAAGGCCCAGACCTGGTAGAGCAGGTAGGGAGCCACCAGGAAGATCCCCGCGAAGAACGACATCTTCATGTACAGGAAGAAGGCCTCGGTGGGCTCCGTATAGATGAACTGGACGTTCGGGTAGGCCTTGCGCAGGGGCTCGGTCATGAAGCGGAAGATCGGCTCGGCGAAGCTCCAGCAGGCCGCGAATCCGACGACCAGCGCCAGCAGCGACCGCACGAGCCGCTGGCGAAGCTCCTCGAGGTGCTCGAGGAAGGTCATCTTGTCGGGCGGAGGGAGTCGCTGGGCCAAGGCGCGGACGAGGGGCTAGCGCTGGCCTTCGGCGGAGGGCTCGGGCGTGGCGGCGCCGCTCGAAGCGGCGTCCGCCGGGGCATCGCTCGCGGCCGAAGCGGCCGGCGCGCCCTGGGTGAGCGTGCCCGGCGGGGAAGAGGGCGGGGCGACGGCGTCCGGCGCGGCCACTGCGCCCGCGACCGGCGTCGCGGCCGGCGCCGGCACGTCGAGAGCCGGAATCCGTGTGGCCTCGCGCAGCTTCTCGGTCTCGACTTCGTCCTCGATGGTGCGGCGGAAGTCGTTCGACGCGCGCCGGAACTCCAGCATCATCTTGCCGAGGCTCTTGCCCATTTCCGGGAGCTTGCGCGGGCCGAAGACGATGAGCGCCACGACGAGTATGAGGATGAGCTCGGGTCCGCCGAGGGTGCCGAACATCGCGCCTCCGAGGACACCAGCTTACCAGACGCGCTTCTGGTTTGACAGGAACCCGTTGAAAAGACTACGCTTCTGCGTGTCGGCCCGCACGGCTTTCTCGCTTCTCTTCGCCGCTCTCTGGGCCTTTTCGCCTCGCCCCGCCCAGGCGGACATCCCTGTCGTCGAGCTGACGGACGCGATCCACGCCGTCAGCGCCGGCCACGTCGTCGAAGCGCTCTCCCGCGCCGAGGCCACGCGCGCGCCCCTCGTCGTGATCCGCCTCGACACGCCCGGCGGGCTCGACAGCTCGATGCGCCAGATCATCGAGGCCATCCTGCGCTCGAAGACTCCGGTCGCCGTCTTCGTCGGCCCCTCGGGCGCGCGGGCGGCCTCGGCCGGGTTCCTGATCACCGTCGTCGCGGACGTTGCCGCCATGGCGCCGGGCACGAACATCGGCGCGGCCCACCCCGTCAACATGGGCGGCCCGATGGACGAGACGATGTCGAAGAAGGTGACGCAGGACGCGGCGGCCTACCTGCGCAGCAAGGTCGCGCAGCGTGGCCGCAACGCCGAGCTGGCGGAGAAGGCCATCACCGAGTCGATGTCCTTCACCGAGAAGGAGGCCCTCGAGGGCAAGCTGATCGACCTGGTGGCGGCCGACATCCCGGCCCTGCTGGCGGCGCTCGAGGGGCGCGAGGTTCGGCGCTTCGACGGCAGCGCCGTGACGCTGCGTCTCGCGGGCCAGCGCACGGTCGACGTCCGGATGGACTGGCGCAAGCAGGTGCTGTCCCTAATCGCGCGGCCGGACGTGCTGTTCCTGCTGCTGCTGGGCGCGCTGGCTGGCCTGGGCACCGAGATCAGCCACCCGGGGCTGTTGTTCCCGGGGATCCTGGGCACGCTCTGCCTGATCCTGTTCCTGTTCGCCTCCCAGATATTGCCCGTGAACTGGGCCGGCGTGCTGCTGATCCTGCTGGCCGTCGCGCTGTTCGTGGCTGAGGTCAAGGTCGCCTCGTACGGCCTCTTGACCGTCGGCGGCATCGTGGCGATGATCCTCGGAGCGATGATGCTGGTGGACTCCGATGTCCCCGAGCTGCGCATCGCCTGGACCACGCTGGTGCCGGCGGCGCTGGTGATGGCCGCCTGGTCCACCCTGCTGGTGCGGCTGGTGCTGGGAGCACGCCGGCGGCCGGTGGTGACGGGCGCCGAGGGGCTGGTGGGGCAGTTGGCGATCGCGCTGACGGACCTGTCTCCAGACGGCTGGGTGCAGGTGCAGGGCGAGCAGTGGCGCGCGGTGGCCAAAGGCGGCCTCGCGCGCGGCGAGCGAGCGCGGGTCAAGGCCGTCGACGGCCTGACGCTCGAGCTCGCGAAGGAGGAATGATGCCCGGCCTAGGGATCGTCATCGCGCTGCTGCTGATCTGGGTGTTCAACAGCCTCAAGGTGCTCGCCGAGTACGAGCGCGGCGTCGTGTTCCGCCTCGGCAAGCTGCTGCCCGTGCCGAAGGGCCCGGGCCTGGTGTTCATCGTCTGGCCGATCGACCGCATGGTGCGCATCAGCCTGCGCACGCTGGTGCTCGACGTGCCCGCCCAGGACGTGATCACGCGCGACAACGTCACCGTCAAGGTGAACGCCGTCGTCTACTTCCGCGTGGTCGACCCCAACAAGGCCGTGGTGCAGGTGGAGAACTACCTGTACGCGACCAGCCAGGAGGCGCAGACGACGCTGCGCAGCATCCTGGGTCAGGCCCACCTCGACGAGCTGCTGTCCGAGCGCGAGCGCCTCGGCAACATGCTGCAGGAGGTGATCGACCTGCACACGGATCCGTGGGGCGTGAAGGTGACCCAGGTGGCCGTGAAGGCGGTCGACCTGCCGCAGGAGATGCAGCGCGCGATGGCGCGCCAGGCCGAGTCGGAGCGCGAGAAGCGGGCCAAGATCATCCACGCCTCGGGCGAGCTCGAGGCGTCGCGCCAGCTCACCGAGGCCGCCCAGGAGCTCAACACCCAGCCCGTCGCGATCCACCTGCGCTACCTGCAGACGCTCACCGAGATCGCGGCCGAGAAGAACTCGACCATCGTCTTCCCGCTGCCGATCGACTGGATGCAGGCGCTGATCTCGGGCGGCAAGGGCGAGCACGCGAAGCACGACAAGTAGCCGGCGGCGCGGGACCACGCGTAGGAGCGGATGAGCGCGATCAGCGACGAGCCCGAGGACGACCTCACCCTGCGGGGGGAGATCCAGACGACCAGCGTGCCGGAGCTGCTGCTCTCCGTGCTGCGGAGCGGCGAGACGGGGCTGTTCGTCTTCAAGAACGACGACATCACCAAGACCGTCTACGTCCAGAAGGGGCGCATCGTGTTCGCGAAGAGCAACGACCCGGACGAGCGTCTGGGCGAGAACCTGCTGGTGCGCGGCCGGATCACGCCGCGCCACTACCTGGAGGCGAGCAAGCTGCTCGGGCCCGGCCGGCGGCTGGGGGCCCTGCTCGTCGACCTGCGCGCGATCGACCCGGACGACCTGATCCCGGCGGTCGAGAACCAGGTCAAGGACATCATGCTCGACCTGTTCTCCTGGACCACCGGAGACTACGAGCTGACGATCAAGGACCTGCCGGCGGACACGGTCTCCCTCAACCTCTCCACCGAGAACCTGATCCTCGAAGGGATCCGGCGCAGCCGCAGCTGGACGCGCGTGCTGCGCGGGATCGGCAGCATCCTCAACGTTCCGGTCCCCACGGGCAACACCGAGCTGCAGATCCGCCTCGAGCTGTCGGAGGACGAGCAGGAGGTGCTCTCGCACGTCAACGGCCGCTCGACGATCGAGCAGATCTGCCAGCTCTCCTACCTCTCGCACTTCGAGACCTGCCGCATCCTGTGGGCGGTGCTGGTGCTCGGCCTGATCCGGCCAGGGCTCGCCGGCGACGCCGAGGCGGCCGGCGAGGGCCTGCGCGAGCGGGAGCAGGAGCTCGACCTCGAGCAGATCGTCGAGAAGTTCAACCAGATGTTCTCGCGCATCTACTCCTTCCTGAAGGGGCGCCTCGGGGACGAGGTCGACGCTTTCATGGACCAGGCGCTCGAGGAGGTCTCGCGCCAGTACGGCCGGCTCTTCGACGGCGTCGACTTGAAGCTCTACGGCCGCGCCGACTACGAGACGATGCTGGCCAACGTCGCCGACCTGCCCGCGGAGCAGCGGCACAGCCTGATGGTGGCCGGGCTCAACGAGCTCGTCTTCGTGATGCAGCTCTCGGTGCGCACGCGGCTCGGCAAGGAGGAGGAGGCCGTCGTCGGCGGCCTGATCAAGGAAGGCTTCCGGCGCATCGGTACGGCATAGGCGGACGCGGCGAGCGCGCCGACTCGATCGCCCGGAACTCAGGGTGAAGGGAGAGAAGGATTGACGGAACCGCAGGACGACTACTACTACGAGATCCAGCTCAACAACAAGCAGCTCGTCTTCTACTTCCTCGCCGGCGCCACTGCGCTGGTGTTGAGCTTCCTCGCGGGCGTGATGGTCGGCCGCGGAGTCGACAACGGAGCCAGCGAGACGCAGGCGGCGCGTCCCGTGCAGGAGGAGCGCATCGTCCCCGAGGAGACGCCCCGGCCCAGCCCGCCCGCGGCCGAGGAGTTGACCTACGCGCAGCGGCTCGAGGGTGATCGTCCGGAGGACAGCCTCGAGCGCCCGCGCCCGGGCGCGGCAGCGACGCGGACGACACCGGCGCCAGCGACGACGACGAAAGCGGCAGCGCCGCCGCCCACAGCTCCGACCGCCGCGCCGCGGGCGACCGCGACGCCGGCTCCCACTCCGCGATCGACGGCGACCCCCAGGCCGTCGCCCAGCGCACGGACCGCCGACGCCGGCAAGCCGCCGGCCGGGACCTTCTCGATCCAGGTCGGCGCCTTCAACAAGCGCAGCGCCGCCGACTCCGTGGTGGGGCGCCTCAAGAAGAAGGGCTACGAGGCCTTCATCGTCACGCGTGCCGACGGCCTGTTCAACGTCTGGGTCGGCCGCTTCCCCGCGCGCGCCGACGCGGAGCGCGTGCAGGCCAAGCTCCGCGACGAGGAGAAGTTCAAGCCGTTTATTGTCAAGAATTGAGTCTGGGGGGTGCTGCGTCGCACCCCCCAGGCCCCCCGCTCGCTCCGCCGAAGTGAATTCGGCTCCGCTCGCAGCCCGTTGCCGTGGCCTGAGCGATGCTGCGCAACACCGCCAGCTCCCGCTCGCTCCGCCGAAGTGAATTCGGCTCCGCTCGCAGCCCGTTGCCTGTGACCTTGACTAGCGCTGCGTCGCGCCCTCCCACTCGCTGCGCCGAGGTGAACTCGGCTCCGCTCGCAGACGCAGTGGGTCGCGACGCCCCGTCAGGTCGCGGCGCGACCCGCGAGTGATTCCCCCTCCCCCGTATGTGGGGAGGGGATAGGGGTGGGGGGTCGATGGCGCAGGCCTGTGCCTGCGGTTGGGGGCTCGCAGACGCAGTGGGTCGCGACGCCCCGTCAGGTCGCGGCGCGACCCGCGAGTGATTCCCCCTCCCCCGTATGTGGGGAGGGGATAGGGGCGGGGGGTCGATGACGCAGGCGTGAACCCCGACGCCGCCCAGCCGACCGCTACGGGCCACAGCCCGAGCGCGGTCCTTTCTGGCTCATCGGGCTCCGCTCGCAGCCCGTCGCCCGTGACCTCGACTGGCGCCGCTTCGCTCCCTCGCTCCACCCTGGCGCGTGCTCGGCGGCCCGCGGCGCGCTGCTAGACTCGCGACGATGACGACGGCGCGCGACGTCGCACCCGGACGGCTGCCCGAGTGGGCGCGCAAGGGAAGCCCGCTGGCGGCGGAGGCGCGCGAGCTGCGCGTGCTGCTGCGCGAGGGAGGCCTCAACACCGTCTGCGAGGAGGCGCGCTGCCCGAACCTCGGCGAGTGCTTCTCGCGCGGGACGGCGACCTTCATGCTGCTCGGCGACCGCTGCACGCGTCGGTGCGACTATTGCGCCGTGGACACGCGCAAGCCCCTGCCGCCCGACCCGCACGAGCCGGAGCGGGTGGCCGCGGCCGCGACGCGCATGCGGCTGCGCTACGTGGTGCTGACCTCCGTCGCGCGCGACGACCTCGCCGACGGGGGAGCCGGGCATTTCGCGCACACCGTGCGCGCGATCCGACGTCGCTCGCCTGAGGCGCAGGTCGAGGTGCTCACGCCCGACTTCAAGGGGGACGAGGCGGCGCTCGCGCTGGTGCTCGCCGACCAGCCCGACGTCTTCAACCACAACGTCGAGACGGTGCCGCGCGTCTTCACCCGCGTGCGCCGGCAGGGCGATTACGCGACGAGCCTGGAGCTGCTGCGGGCCGCGAAGCGGCTGCGACCGGGGCAGACGACGAAGAGCGGGCTGATGGTCGGGCTCGGCGAGACCGACGACGAGATCGCCCAGGTGCTGGCGGAGCTGCGCGCAGCGGACGTCGACATCGTCACGCTCGGGCAGTACCTGCGGCCGTCGCGCGATCACGCGCCCGTCGAGCGCTACGTCTCGCCGGACGGCTTCGCCCGGCTGGAGCGGATGGCCCGAGAGCTGGGCTTCCCGACGGTTCACGCCGGGGTCTTCGTGCGCTCGTCGTTCAACGCCGAGGAGGTCGCGGGCCGCCACGCCGCTCGGCCGCCGCTCGCTTGAGCCTGCGCCGGCGCGAAGGCCTGGCGGCGCTGTCGGGCCTGCTGCTGGTCCTGTCGTTCCCGAAGTTCGGCCACGGCGCCGTCGCGTGGGCGGCGCTCTTGCCCCTCCTGATCGCGCTTCCGGGCGTCTCCGGCTGGCCGGCACTGCGCCTTGGGTACGTCACGGGCGCCGTCGCGGGGCTGGGCCTGCTCTACTGGACGGCGCTCGTCGTGACCCAGTTCGGCGGGCTATCCCTGCCCGTGGCCGCGCTGGTGATGGCGCTGCTGTGCCTGGCCGTGGCGGCGTTCCCGGCGGCGTTCGCCTGGGTGGTGGCGCGGTGGCTCGAGCGACTGGGCCCGGCAGGGCTGCTGCTCGCGCCGCTGGCCTGGGTCGCGACCGAGATGGTGCGCTCCTACACGGCGCTCCGTTTCCCGTGGGCGCTGCTCGGCTACTCGCAGTGGAGCCAGCCGGCCGTGATCCAGATCGCCTCGCTGACGGCCGTGTACGGCGTGTCGGCGCTGGTGGCGTCCTCCTCCGCGGCCCTGGCCTACTGTGCCCACGAGCCGCGTCTCGCGCGGCGCATCGGGGCGCTGGCCGGCGCCCTGGCGCTGATCGGTGGCGCCACGCTGTGGGGCGCGCTGTCGATCGGCGCCCCGCTCGATCCGAGCGGCCGCGTGCGCGTCGGGCTGGTCCAGGCCAGCATCCCGCAGGACCAGAAGTGGTCGGAGCAGGCCTACTTCGACAACCTGACGAAGCACGTCGCGCTGACGCGCCGCGCCGCGGCCGAAGGGGCGAAGCTGATCGTGTGGCCGGAGTCCGCGGTGCCGTATCGCTTCGACGACGATCCCGGCGCCGCAGACCTGCTGCGCAACCTCGCCCGCGAGACCGGCGCGCATCTCGCGTTCGGGAACGACGACCACCACGGAGGCGTCCACTACGTGGGCGCCAAGATGCTGGCGCCGGACGGGCGTCTCGCGCTGCGCTACCACAAGATGCGGCTGGTGCCTTTCGGCGAGTACGTTCCGCTGCAGCCGCTGCTGACCCTCGGCGGCCGCTACGCGGCGAAGCTCGTGCAGCAGGTGGCCGACTTCACGCCGGGCGAGCGAGCCGAGATCGGCGCCGCCGGCCGGCCGCTCGGCATCTTCATCTGTTACGAGGCGATCTTCCCTGACCTGGTGCGGCAGTTCACGGAGTCGGGCGCCGAGCTGCTGGTGAACGTCACGAACGACGGCTGGTACGGACGCACCTCGGCGCCCTACCAGCACCTCGCGATGGCCGTGTTCCGGGCCGTGGAGAATCGCCGCTACCTGGTCCGCGCGGCGAACACGGGAATCTCGGCGATCGTCGACCCCTGGGGCCGCGTCCAGGCGAGCACCCGCCTGTTCGAGGCACGCGCGCTGGTCGGCGAGGTGTCCTACCTGCGGGCGCAGACTGCCTATTCGCGGTTCGGCGACGTCTTCGGATGGGCCTGCTTGCTGGCGAGCCTCGGCCTGACGCTCATGCGGCGCGCGCCGCGCCGCTGAACGATCCGCTCCGAAGCGCTCGCGCGAAGCTCAGCCCACGTAGTAGTTGTTGACGTGGAGCACCATCAGCAGGAGCTGCAGCGCCCCGAACGCGACCACCAGCAGCGGCCGCCACCACGACATCCTCGGATCGGCCAGCCCCTTGCCCCAGGCGAGGAAGACCGGGAACACCACGGTCAGGTAGCGGATGAAGCAGGTGAAGCCGCCCTGCGCGACGCCGGTGACGAGGCCCATCGGGATCGCGTAGGCGAGCTGGATCGGCCCGAGGCGCGCGATCGCCGGCAGGCTCAGCGCGAACGCCACGAAGAGCGCGCGATTGAGAAGAGAGCCGAGCGGCGTGTGCAGCCCGTCCACCGTCACGAGCTCGCGGAAGACGAGGACGGGATCGACGAGGCGCAGCAGCGAGCCCTTGCCCCAGTAGTTCGACTGGATCGTCGTGGCCGCGAACGGGTCGCCGGCCTGCGCCCACATCAGCGCGGCGTGCGCCGCCGTGCCCAGGAGCGGCAGCGCGACGGCGATCGCATCCTGCCAGCGCAAGCGGCGCTCGGCCCGCCAGCGTGAGGCGACCGCGGCGGCGACGGGGAAGACGATGAAGGCGCCGGGTGGGCGCACCAGCGGGACGAAGGCCGCGAGCATCCCCGCCTGCAGGATCCGGCCCTGCTCGAGCCGGTCGACGACCAGCAGCGCGAGCAGCAGGAAGAGCGATTCCGCGTACGGCAGGCCGAAGTAGAAGGCCGCCGGCTGGGCGAGCAGCAGCACGAGGCTCCAAGCCGCCGCTTCGCGCCCCAGCTTGCGCTCCGCCATTCGATGCAGCAGCAGGCTGGCGGCCGTCGCGAACGCGCCGGCCAGCAGCAGCGCGGCCAGCAGCGTGTGCCCGCCGAGCAGCCGCGATCCGGCGCCGATCACCCAGGGCCAGAGCGGGTAGAGAGCGACCGAGGGGTGGCCGGGCTCGTACCGGTGATCGCTGAGATACAGGTAGTGCTGGGCGTCCCAGGTCTTCCAGGCCGAGACGATCGACGGCGGCTCGTCCGGGGGCCAGTGGAAGTTGTCCCGGTAGTTGGCGACCTGGAAGATCTGGGGCAGCAGGAGGAACGAGGCCAGGATCGCCAGATGCTGCAGCAGGCGGCCTCCGGCCAGGCTCGCGGCCAGCCGGCGGCCCGACTCGCGCGCATCGCCGCTCACGGCATGGATCTTAGTGGAAGCCGGTAGAATCGCCGCAACAGGAGGCGTGCGATTGGGTCAGGAGCTCCGTCAACGGATGGACGATCTCGCAGCGAGGGCCGCGGACATTCGCGGCTATCTTTGATCGGGGCAGGCTCGAGGCGGAGCTCGGCAAGCTCGAGGAGCGGATGTCCGCTTCGGGTTTCTGGAGCAGCCACGAGACCGCGCAGAACGTCCAGCGCCGGCGCAAGCGGATCGAGACCGATCTCGGCCTGCTGAAGGCCCTCGGGCGCAGCGAGGACGACGCCCGCGTGCTGGCGGACTGGCTGGACGCCGGCGAGGACGTCGAGAAGGACCTGACCGCCGCGCTCGACGGCTTCGCGGAGCGGGTCGAGGCGGCCGAGTTCCAGAAGATGCTCGGCGGCGAGCACGACCGCGCCAACGCCATCCTCTCGATCAACGCCGGCGCCGGCGGCACCGAGAGCCAGGACTGGGCCGAGATGCTGCTGCGCATGTACCTGCGCTGGTGCGAGCGGCGCGGCTTCAAGCGCGACATCACGGACATCCAGGCCGGCGAGGAGGCGGGCATCAAGAGCGCCACCCTGATCGTGCAGGGGGAGTACGCCTTCGGCTATCTTTCCGCCGAGGCGGGCGTGCATCGGCTGGTGCGCATCAGCCCGTTCGACTCGGCCGCGCGCCGCCACACGTCGTTCGCCTCGGTGTTCGCCTGGCCCGAGATCGACGACGACATCGAGATCAAGATCGAGGAGAAGGACCTGCGGGTGGACACCTACCGCTCGAGCGGCGCGGGAGGCCAGCACGTGAACGTGACCGACTCGGCGGTGCGCATCACCCACCTGCCCACCAACATCGTGGTCGCCTGCCAGAACGAGCGCAGCCAGATCCGCAACCGCGAGGTCGCGATGAAGGTCCTGAAATCGCGGTTGTTCGAGCTCGAGATGCAGAAGCGCAAGGAGAAGCTCGACAAGGTCGAGGCGCAGAAGAAGGAGATCGCCTTCGGCAGCCAGATCCGCTCCTACGTGCTGCACCCGTACAAGATGGTGAAGGACCACCGCACCAAGTACCAGCAGGGCAACCCCGACCGCGTGCTGGACGGCGAGATCGACGACTTCATCAAGACGACGCTCGTCGCGCGCGCCAGGGGCACGCTGCAGGAGGGAGCGGCGGACGAGGAGTAGAGGGAAGAGCGGGGAGGCGTGATGGCGACGAAGGCGAAGCGGGCGACGGCGAAGTGGACGAAGCCGCCGCAGGCGCTGGTGGCCCGCTTCGGAAAGCTGCTCGACGGCCTGCCGGGCGCGGAGCTGCGACAGATGTTCGGCTGTCCCGTCGCATTCGTGTCGGGAAACATGCTGAGCGGGCTGCACCAGAGCAGCATGATGCTGCGCCTGTCGGAAGTGGATCGCGCGGCTTTCCAGAAGCGATACCAAGCGAGGCTGTTCGAGCCGATCCCCGGGCGCGTCATGCGCGAGTACGTGGTGCTGCCGGGCAGCCTGGTCGAGGATCCGCGCGAGCTGAGGAAGTGGGTCGCCCGGGGGCACGCCTACGTGGCGTCGCTGCCCCCGAAGCAGCGCCGGAGCGGGAAGAAGGCCGCCGCCCGCAGGCCGACGAAGACGAAGAAGGGCTGAGGCTACTGTCGGGCCGGGGCCGCGGCGCCGGCGTCCGCGGCGGCGGCCGTCCAGTTGGCGTGGGGCTCGGTGCCGGCGACGAAGGGCTCCAGCAGCACGCCCGGTGCGCCCGGCCGTGAAGGCCGGCCCGACGAGTCCACCGGCACGAACACGATGTTGCCGGGGACGCTGTACTCTTCGATGGGCGCGTCCCTCGACGCGTCCGCCCAGAACTCCATGAAGATCGGCAACGCCGCGCGCCCACCTTCCTCCTTGGGGCCGAGCGAGACGCGCTTGTCGTCGTAGCCCACCCAGACGCCCGCAGCCAGCGTCGGCTCGAAGCCGATGAACCAGGCGTCGGTGAAGTCGTTGGTGGTGCCGGTCTTGCCGGCCAGCGGCCGCTTGAGGAGCTTGGCCTTCTGCGCCGTGCCCCGCTCGACGACGCCGCGCAGCAGGCTCGTCATGATGTAGGCGGTGTCGGCGCGGATGGCGTCCTTCGCCTCCGGGCGGTTGTCCTCGATCGTGTTGCCGTCGCGGTCGGTGATGCGGGTGACGAGGTAGGGCTTCATGCGCAGCCCCTGGTTCGGGAAGGTGCCGAAGGCGGCCACCATCTCCTGCAGCGTGGCCTCGCCGGCGCCGAGCGCGATCGGCAGGTACGGCGGCAGCTCGCCTGTCAGCCCCAGCTTGCGCGCGTAGGCGATCCCGGTCTCGATGCCGACCCGTTGCAGCGTCTTGATCGCTGGGATGTTGCGGCTGTTCTCCAGGGCGCGGCGCACGGGGATCGGGCCCCAGAAGCTGCCGTCGTAGTTCTGGGGCGCCCAGACCGTACGGCTGCCGGGGTTGGCGAAGGAGATCGGGGAGTCGACGATGATGGTGGCGGGAGTGTACGAGGCGGTCTCCAGCGCCGCCGAGTAGACGACCGGCTTGAAGGCGGAGCCGACCTGGCGCATCGCCTGGGTCGCGCGATTGAACTTGCTGCGCTCGAAGTCGTAGCCGCCGACCATCGCGCGCACGGCGCCGCTGCGCACCTCCATCGCCAGCAGCGCCGCTTCGACTTTCGGCTCCTGTTCGAGCGCCAGGCGCGCGCCGCGCTTGCCGTCCTTCTCGGAGAGCTCCAGGATCCGGAACGGTGCGACGGCGCCGGCCGGCAGCACCTCGGCGACGCTGCGGCGGCCACTCCAGGCGGCCTCCTGCGGCCCGAGGCGGACCACCATCTCGCCGATCTGCACGCTGGCCGAGCCGCGGTCGGACTGCAGCACCACGCCGCGCACGACGTCGCCCGCCGCGAACGGCGCGTCCCACTCGTCGAGGTGGATGCGCTCGGGCAGCCGCCCGTCCACCAGCACGCTGGCCGTGGGCTTCACGAAACCGCGCGAGCGCCGGTCGACCGCCAGGATCCCGTTGCGCAAGGCCCGGGTGGCGGCCCGCTGGAGCCGCGGGTCGAGCGTCGTGTGGACCTTCAGGCCTCCCTGGTAGATGCGCTGGCTGCCGTATTCGCGCTCGAGGTACTTGCGGACCTCCTCCAGGAAATAGGGCGCGAACGAGGGCGGCTCGCGCAGCACGCGCAGCTCGAGCGGCTCCCGCCGCGCGCGCTCCGCCTCGGCCGGCGAGACGTACTTCTCCTCGGCCATGCGCGCGAGCACGTGGTTGCGCCGCTCGATCGCGCGCTGCGGATGCTCGATCGGCGAGAGCCGGAGCGGGCTCTGGGCGATGCCCGCGATCAGCGCCGCCTCGGGCAGGCGCAGCTCCTTGATCGACTTGCCGAAGTAGAAGCGGCTGGCGGCCTCGACGCCGTAGTTGCCGTGGCCGAAATACACCTGATTGCAGTAGAAGGCGAAGATCTCCTCCTTGGTGAAGCTCTTCTCGATCTGGAACGCGAGCAGGATCTCCTTGATCTTGCGCTCGTAGGTCTTCTCGGGGGTCAGGAACAGCAGCCGCGAGAGCTGCATGGTCAGCGTCGAGAAGCCCTGGCCACGGCGCCCGGAGCGGAGGTTGGCGAGCGCTGCGCCGGGGATGCGCCAGGGGTTGATGCCGATGTGCTTCCAGAACTCGGCGTCCTCGACGGCGATCACGGCGTTGCGCAGCAGCGGCGGGATCTCGGGGAAGCTGACGATCACGCGCCGCTCGATCGAGAACTCGCCGAGCAGCTCGCCGTCGGCCGCGAAGACCTGCGTGATGATGTTGGGCTGGAAGTCCTCGAGCGAACCGACCTGGGGCAGGTCGCTCTCGTAGGCGAGGTAGAGGCCCAGCAGGCCGCCCGCCAGCACGGCGGCGCCGAAGAACAGCACCAGCGCCGCGCTGCGGAGGGTTCCGCGTCGCGTCTCGGACGCGGAGGCCGCGGCGGTCATGCCGCCAGTCTAGTGCTTCTCCTTCTCGCGGCGCACGGCGCCGCCGGAGCGCTCGCCCTTGGGCTGGGAGCGCTGACGCTCGGCCTGCGGCGGTTTGCTGCGCGGATCGGAGCGAGGCCGGCTCCAGGGCGACCCGGCCTCCGGCCTCCGCCGTTCGGTCTGTCGGTCGCGTTCCGCGTTGGAGTCGCGCTGACGCTGGCGTTCCGTGCTGGCACTGTCGTCGCGCTGGCGCTCGCCGCCCCGGCTCTGCCCCTCGCTGAGCGGCCGGAACACGCGTCGCAGCACCTCGTTGTCGCGCCGCGTGTCGTCGCGCTCCGCGTCCTCGCGCTGCCGCTTCCGCGCGCCTTCCTCGCTCGTCCGCTCGGCGGGCGGCGTCACCGGAACAACCCTGCGACGGCTCCACGAGCCCTGATCCTCCGACTCCGTCTCCTGGTCTGCGCCGCGCGGCTGTGCCGAGACCGCGCCGCCGCGCTCCTGCGGGGCGGCCGACTCGCTGAATCGCGAGCGCCGGGTCTGCTGGGTCTGCCGGTCGTTGCCCTGGCGGCGCTCCTCGTCGGCCGGCTTCTTCCGCCGCGCCACCGGGAACGGGATGGTGGTCGCGGGGTCGGTGCGCAGCTCGGGCACCGTGTCGCCCGGCGTCGGGCGCGTCTGGATGTTCCTCGGAACGGCGCGGGCGCCGGCGTACTCGCCCGTGCCGGAGCGCGCCGGCCCGACGTGCGCGTCGCGGCCGAGGCGCTCGACCCGCGGCGTGATCGGCCGCAGCTCGCGCGCCGCGATCTCGCTCAGCGCCACGCGGCGCGTCGCCACGTTGCGCGCGCCGAGGTCACCGCGGCGGGCGTAGGTCCAGGCGCCGGCGCCGGCCGCACGCTCGGCGGCCGAGCCGCGCGGCACCGCGTGGCCCCGGTCGCGCGGACGGTAGGTCGCGGGCCGGTCGCCACGACCGAGCGGGCACCAGCCGACGTAGTCGCCGCCGGCCGACCAGGAGACCCAGGCCGGGCCCCAGACGTTGTCGGGCATCCAGTACCAGCCCAGGTTGACCGAGTGGCCCCAGCGGCCGTAGTGCGAGGGCGCCCAGGCCCAGGACTCGTTCGGCACGAAGGTCCAGCCGTAGGGGGTCCAGCGCCAGCCGCCGTTCAAATACGGCTGCCAGCCGGAGCCCGCGTTCGGCACCCAGACGTTGCCGACGCCGATCTCGACGTGCCAGGAGCCGTTGCGGTCGAGCTCGGGCTCGTACTCGGCCAGCTCCTCCGGCAGGTAGCGCGGCGGATCGTCGGCGACGCCCACCTGCGCCTCGCGATCCTGCTCCCAGCTCGCGAAGTCGTCGTCGCCCCGCAGGTCCAGCTCGCGCGGCTCGTCCACCTCGCCCTGGCTCGCGAAGGTCTGCTCGCCCGCCTCGAGGCGGACCCGCCGCCGCCCGGTGTCGAGATCGGCGCGGCCCTCGAGCACCGCGAGCCTCGCCTCGCCCGAGCGCACGTCGAGGCGCAGCGCCGAGCGGCTGCGCGCCGTCACCAGCCCGCCCGGGGTCTCGATCTCGACGATCGGGGCCCGGCTCGACAGCCGCAGGATGGTCGAGCCCGACCACAGCCGCAGCGCCAGCCGCTCGTCGTCTCGCTCGCCCTCGTGGGCGATGTAGTCGAGCTTGCTGCGAGAGTCGAGGCGGAGCAGCACGCCGCCCACGAACTGGAACTCGGCGCGGCCGTCGGCCGTGGTCCAGACGCGATCACCCGGCAGGAACGGGAGGTTGCGCAGCGCCTCCTCGGCTCCGGTCTCGGAGGCGCGCTGCAGGGTCGTGCCGCCTTCGACGTGGCTGATCCGGCCGTGGCGATAGTCCTGCGCGAGCGCGGGCGCCGCGGCCGCCAGCACGATCAGCAGGGCAGGAATCCGAGCGTTCATGATCGACCCCGAGTCGTGGGGACCTGTTTCCCGCTCAGGACCGAAGCAAGCGACGTGCCCGCTCGCGCCATTCCGGTCAACGACTTACGAGGCCGCTCCGGCGCGGGAGTGTCCTCGATCCGGGAAACGCCGGCCCGATGTGCGCTGATTCCAGGACGCCATCGGCTAGAGCTCTTCCGTGAGTACGAGCCCACGGGGCGTCACGCCCTCCTGGCAGGTCGTGGTGGCCTCGAGCATGAGACGGATCGAGGGCGGGATGTCCAGCCGCCGCTTCTCGAGCCAGGCGATCCGCTCCTCGACCTCGGGCCGGCCCAGCAGCACCCCGTGCCCGAGCGGCATCGGCGCGAAGCGCAGGCCGTCCAGGCTGCGGGCCGCGTCGAGCACGTCGATGCGCCGCGCGCGCGTGTCCATGTACACGAGGTCGCCCGTGCGCAGCGCCACGATGCCGCCGCGCTCGATCGCCTCGGGGGAGGCGTGGCCGATGCACGGCCCGTAGGTGGCGCCCGAGTAGCGGCCGTCGGTGATCATCGCCGAGACGTGGCGCAGCACGGGGTCGCGGTTGAGGTACTCCGAGGGATAGAACATCTCCGGGATGCCGTTGGCCTTGGGCCCTTCTCCGGCGATCACGACCAGCGTCCGCAGCAGCTTCTTCTGGATCGCGCGGTCGAACAGGCCCGCGTCGTCGCCGGCCAGGCTCGCTGCCGCCTCGTCGCCGAAGTTCGCGCGGGCGAGCTGGCGCAGCCCCTCCGGCCGCAGCAGTCCCCGCAGCTTGTCGAGGACGCGGCCGTGAAACAGGTCCTGCTGCGCCTCGGCCTCGCCCAGGTAGAAGACCACGACGTAGACCTTGCGGTCGAACGAGGCGAGCGCCTCGGGGCTCAGACCGGCGCGCTTGAAGATCGCGCTCGAGGTGAAGTTGCCGCGCACCTCGATGATCCCGCTCGTGGGCCGCAGGGCCGTCTTGTGCAGGATGCTGTCGTCGGGGTCCTTGGCGTCCTTCAGCCGCTCGGACCAGCGGCCCTCGAGCGTCTCCGCGTCCTCGAACAGGCCGCTCGCCAGCAGGTGGCGCGCCGTCGAGTCGAAGCCGGAATGCACGCCCGCCTGCTTCTCGATCGCCAGCGTGAAGAAGCTGCGGCCCCGGATCGGGCTGATGTCGATCAGGAACGGCGTCTCGTCGGAGAGGTCGGCGACGTCGCTCGGCGTCACGCGCACGCCGAGCTGCGCGGCGACGTAAGGAAAGTGCAGCAGCCAGTTCATGCTGCCGCCGACGGCGCTCCAGGCACGCAGCGCGTTCTTCAGATTCGCTCGCGCGAGGCGCGACGCGCTGCGCTCCTCGCGGGCGTGGCGCACGGCGTCGAGCAGAACCGAGACGGCGCGCGCCACCGTCTCCTCGCCGGCGGCCTTCGTCATCAGGTCGGCGGCGCGCGGCACGAAGCCCATCGCGTGCAGCACGACCTTGTCGGTGTTGCCGGTGCCGATGAAGGCGCAGGTCCCGCCCGCCTCGCAGGTCAGCTTGGCGATCTCCGCGAGCAGGCGGTCGCGCTGCTCGCCCGCGAGGGCGCCCTTCGCCTCGAGGCCGTCGAGCAGCTTCTTGAACATCGCGTAGGTGTTGCATTTCAGGCGGTGCAGCAGCAGCGCGTCGATCTCCTCCGCCTCGGCCGGGCTGGCGTGCGGCTTTAGGGCCAGCAGCGCCGCCTCCAGGTCCGGTGTCAGGTGGCGCTCGGGCATCACGTGGGCGGGGATGAAGCAGGCGTAGAAGGGCTTGCGCCCGCGCCGCCGGCGGTAACGGTCGATCTCGATCACGGCCGCCAGGTTGCCTACCGGGCGCTTGTCGCACGAGTCGAGCAGCAGCGCCGCGTCGTAGACGTGCGCCTCGACCTGCGCGACCAGGCTGGCCGCCGTCAGGTTGCGCGAGATCAGGGAGAAGGTCATGCCGTAGTGGCCCTGCGCGATGCCGTCGCACACCGCGGGCTGGCTGGTCTCGAAGGGCAGGGCGCCCTGGGCCCAGATCGCGGCGACCGCGAGGCGCGAGACGCCGTCGTCGTCGATCTGCGCCGGGTGGTCGCGCGAGCCCGCCACGATCGCCACCCGGGGCTCGCCGCGCATGAAGCGGCTCAGCATCTCGTCGCGTGTCGTCGCGACGCCGGCGCGGCGCAGCGAGGCCTCGAGGATCGGCAGGAACAGCGTGACGGGCTCCGGTTGCTCGATGACGGGATCGCCCTTGGCGGGATCATGCATGCGCATGCGCGCGAATATACGCCGGCGTGGCCCAGCCTTGCCCTCCCGCGGGCTCGCTGCTACACTCCTTTTTTGTCTCGCGCCGGAGTGGCGGAATTGGCAGACGCGCACGGTTCAGGGCCGTGTTCGCTTCGGCGAGTGTGGGTTCAAGTCCCACCTCCGGCACCATTCGAGCAACGCTGCATCCCCGCCCGCGGCGTTGCTCCTCGCTCGCGGGCATACGAGCCCGCGTCGCTCGTCGCGCCTTGCGGGCGGGGCGCATCGTTGCTCTCAACCGTCTCGGTCCGCTACGCCAAGAACCAGACCGACTTCCTCGCCTTCGTTCCTCGCTCCTTGCGCTCCGGGCGCCTCGTCGCTCGCGGCGTTCTCATGCTGGCCGCGGCCGGGGGGCGGGGCGCATCGTTGCTCTCAACCGTCTCGACCCACTACGCCTAGAACCACGGCGCTCCCCTCGCCTTCTTCGTTCCTCGCTCCTCGCGCTCCGGGCGCCTCGTCGCTCGCGGCGTTCTCCCGCTGGCCGCCCCTGCCCCTCGGTCCGGGCTCGGGGCCTGACAGGCGAGGCCGCTGGTCTCAGCCCACGCCTATACTCCGTTGGAGTCCCTTGAACACAGCCTTCGTCGTCGTCCTCGATCGCCGGAACGCTCGATGAGCGCGCCGGCCGCTGCCCTCCGTTCCCGTCTCCTCGAGCTGCTGCTTCAGGACGGCAAGCCCGTCTCCGTGCGCGACCTGGCCCGGCGCCTCGACCTCGACCGCCAGGGCCGCCACGAGCTGAACGCCGAGCTGCGTCGCATGATCGGCGACGGCGAGATCGTCAAGATCAGCGGCTCGCGGGTGGGCCTGCCGTCGCGCATGAACCTGGTCGTCGGGCGGCTGACCTGCAACCCGGGCGGGTTCGGCTTCGTGGTGCCGGAGGCCGGCGCGCCCTCGCGCGCCACCGACGTCTACGTCGCCGCGGGCAACCTGCGCGACGCGCTCCACGGCGACCGGGTCGTGGTGCGCGTCGAGCGCAGGACGCCGAAGGGGCTCGAGGGGCGGGTGATCCGCGTCCTCGAGCGGGGCCTGCAGCGGATCGTCGGCCGCTACGAGCGCGACGGCGCCTTCGGCGGCCGTGTCGTGCCGTTCGACCCGCGCGTGCTGCACGAGCTGTTCGTCCCCGCGGGGGAGGAAGCCGGCGCCGAGGGCGGCGAGATGGTGTCCGCCGAGATCACGCGTCCGCCCACCGCCGCCCGCAACCCGTTCGGCCGCGTGCTCGAGCGGCTGGGACGGCTCGAGGATCCGGGCGTCGACGTGAAGGTGGTGATGGCGAAGTACGGCCTGCCCGACGCCTTCCCGCCCGAGGTCGAGGCGGCCGCGAGCCGCGTGCCGAAGGCCGTCGGCCCGGAGGAGGCGCGCGAGCGCACCGACTTCCGCCCGTGGGGGACCGTCACCGTGGATCCCGAGACGGCGCGCGATCACGACGACGCGATCAGCCTGGACCGGATGGGGAACGGCAACTGGCTGCTGGGCGTCCACATCGCCGACGTCGCGCACTACGTGCCCGAGGCGAGTGCCCTCGACCAGGAGGCCTACCTGCGCGGCACCTCGGTCTACTTCCCGGACCGCGTCGTGCCGATGCTGCCGCACGCGCTGTCGAATCACATCTGCAGCCTGGTCGAGGGCGAGGACCGGCTGAGCCAGACCGTGGTGATGGAGGTGGATGGCAGCGGCCGCGTGGTGCGCTCCGAGTTCCACGACGGCGTCATCCGGGTGGACGCGAAGCTCGCCTACCCGCAGGCGCAGGCGATCGTCGACGCAGTGCCGGAGGCGCGCGCGCGCTTCGCCGCGGTCGTGCCCCTGGTCGAGCGCATGGACTCGCTGGCGAAGCTGATGCGCCGGCGCCGTTACGAGCGCGGCTCGCTCGACTTCGACCTGCCGGAGCCGAAGCTGGTGCTCGGGGCCGCCGGCGAGATGACCGGCATCGTCGCCAGCGAGCGCCTCGACAGCATGCGGGCGATCGAGGAGTTCATGCTGGCGGCAAACGAAGCGGTGGCCGAGCGCCTGGCGAGCGCCGGCGTGGCAGCGCTCTACCGCGTGCACGAGAGGCCGGATCCCGAGCGCGTCGCCGAGTTCTGCGAGCTGGCGGGCTCGTTCGGCCTCCGGATCCCGGACGACCTCGACGAGATCGGACCCCGGGACTTCCAGAGCATCCTGAAGCAGATCGAGGGCCGGCCCGAGGAGCGTCTGGTCTCGTACCTGCTGCTGCGCACGATGAAGCTCGCGCGCTACCACGAGCAGAACTTGGGCCACTTCGGGCTCGCGACGGAGATGTACGCGCACTTCACCAGCCCGATCCGGCGCTACCCGGACCTCGTCGTCCACCGCGCCCTGCGCGCGCTGCGCAGGGCGCCCGACGCCGAGCGCCGGGCGTCCTTGCGCGAGGCGCTGCCCGAGATGGGCCGCCATCTTTCCGAGATGGAGCGCCGCGCCTCGGATGCCGAGCGCGAGAGCGTCGAGTGGAAGAAGGTCCGCTTCATGGCGGACAAGCTGGGAGAGGCGTTCCGCGGCTACGTTACCGGCGTGCAGGCCTTCGGCCTGTTCGTGGAGCTCGAAGAGGTGTACGTCCAGGGCCTGGTGCACGTCTCGTCGATGAGCGACGACTACTACCACTTCGACGAGAAGGCCCACCTGCTGCGCGGCGAGAACGGCGCCAAAGCGTACCGCCTGGGCGACCACGTGGAGGTCCAGCTCGTCCGCGCCGACCTCGCGCGCCGCCAGCTCGACTTCGTGCTGAAGGACGTCCTCGAGCGCAGCGCCCGCCGCGGCCCCGCCCCGCGCCCGCCGGGCCCCCAGCGCCGAGGCTCGCGGGAAGGCACGGGTCGCTCGCGATCGGCGGCGAAAGGTGCGAAGGGGGCGAAGGGCGTGCCTGCGGAGCGCGGCGGCCGCAAGCAGCGTCCGCAACGGGGCCAGGGCCCGAGCCCCCGCAACGGCCGCGGCAGTCGCGGAAAGCGCTAGTCCCTACCGCCGGGCCCGCAGCGCCTGCTCGGTCTCGCGCGCGATGTCCTTGCGCTTGATCGACTCGCGTTTGTCGTGCGTCTTCTTGCCGCGCGCGAGGCCGATCTCGACCTTGAGCCGCCCGTCCTTGAAGTAGGCACGCAGGGGCATGATGGTCAGGCCGCGCTCGCTGGCACGGCCGCCGAGCTTCCTGATCTGCGCCTTGTGAAGCAGCAGCTTGCGATCTCGGTGCTCGGCGTGGTTCGTCAGGTTGCCGTGGCTGTAAGGGCCGATCCGGGCTCCGACCAGGAACAGCTCGCCGTTCTTGAAGTCGACGAAGGCGTCGCCGAAGTTGAAGCTGCCCTCGCGGATCGACTTCACCTCGGTGCCGCGCAGCACGATCCCCGCCTCGGCCTTCTCCAGGATCTCGTAGTTGAAGAAGGCCTTGCGGTTGCTGGCGACGAGCTGCTCGGCCTCTGGGACCTTCGCCGTCATCGGCTCAGTCGAACTCCAGCACGGTCTTGACGTCGTCGGGGCTGCGCTCGAGGGCGCGCGCGGCGTCCGCATAGGGCATGCGGCGCGTGATCATGCGCTCCATCCAGCCGGGCAGCCGCTCCTGCGCGGCCTCGAAGTCGCGCACGCCGGCCTCGAAATGGCGGCGCGCCGCGTTGACCGTGCCGAAGGCCAGCCGGTTGCCCAGCACCATCTCGCGGTTCCAGGTCGCCAGGTCGACGCTGACCGCGTGGTCGCCGCCGGTGACGCTCGACAGGATGCAGACGCCGTTCGGTCCCAGCAGGCGCATCGCCGGATAGACGACCGGAAGCGCGCCGGTCGCCTCGAACACGAGATCGATGCGGCCGAAGCTCAAGGGCAGCGACTCGAGCGGCGTCTTCGCGGTGCACACGTAGCGGATCCCGGCCTCGGCCAGGTAGCGGTCCTTGAAACCGCCCTCCGGCTCGAGCGCCGCCACCACCACCGAGAGGCCGCGCAGCCGCAGCGTCGCCGCGGCCAGGATGCCGACCGGCCCGGCGCCGGTCACGACCGCCGTGCGCGGGTCCCAGGCGAGCCGGTCCTGGATCCGGAAGGCCTGCTCGATGCCTTTTTGCACGACGCTCATCGGCTCGAGCAGCACCGCGAAGCGGCGCAGCGCGCGCGGCAGCCGCACCAGGTAGCGCGGGGCCTCCGTGTAGCGCTCGGACATGAAGCCGTGCAGGCCGCCGATGCCGCGTTCGAGATAGTGCCCGGTCAGGCACATGTCGTTCTGTTCGGTCGAGCAGGGCAGGCAGCCCTCGGGGCACGGACGGCGCACCGTCGCGACCACCAGGTCGCCCGCCGCCACGGGCGACCCTTCGGGCGCCGTCTCGACGAGGCCGAGGTTCTCGTGGCCGAGGATCAGGTACGGGCTGCCGTCGGGCGCGCGCCCGTAGAGCCCCTGGTTGATCTCGGCGTCCGTCCCGCAGACGCCCGCCTCGACCACGCGGACCACCGCCTCGCTGGCCTGCGGGCGGGGCTCGGGCGCGTCGTCGCGGACGTGCAGGCTGCCCGGCTTGCCGGGAACGACGGCAACGGCTCTCATGCGCGCTCCTCCTTGCTTCGGGGGGTGATGCGAGATCTTAGCGTACACTCCGCGCGCCGATGCCCCCCGCCTGGAAGGCTGGCGCGGCGGCTCTCGCCGTCGCCTTTCTCTGCGCGGCCGCCCTCGCGCGGCTCTCGCCGCAGCCGGTGGCCGACGTCTCCCACGGCAGCGAGGACGCCTTCGTCGTCGGCCTCCACCTCCGCGAGTTCCAGCCCGGCAGCCGCGCTCCGCTGCGCTGGACGGGCGAGCAGGCCGTCGCGCGCTTCCGCGATCTGCCGCCCGGGCCGCGCCGGCTCCGGGTGGAGCTGGCCGGACACCGCTCGCCGGTCACCGTGGTGGCCGCTGGCGCCATCGTGGGAACGCTCGCGCCCGGCGCCCGGGTGCTCGAACGCGAGCTGCCGCCGTCGCGCGAATCGAGCCTCGACGTCGAGCTGCGCGTCGATCCCTTCGTGGCCGGCGACGGCCGCCGCCTGGGGACCTCGCTCACCCGCGTCGCGATCACGAGTCCGGCCGCCGCGGGCCCCTCGGCGCGGCTCGTGCTGGCCTTCGCGTTGCCGGCGCTCCTGGCAACGGCCGGAGGCATCGGCGCCGGGCTCGCTCCGCTCGGAGCCTTCGCGCAGGCCGCGGCGCTCTCGATGCTCCAGGCCGCGCTGCTCTGGCCGTTCGGCCTCGTCCGTTCGCCCGAGCCGGTGCGGCTCGCGATCGTGCTGACGCTGGCGGCCGTGCTGGCGGCAGCCGGCGCGCGGCTGTTCGCGAGGCGAGGCGCCGACGCGGCGCGCTGGGCGTATCGCGCCTTGCTGGTGGCGGGCGCGCTGCACCTCGGCGTCGCGCTCTCGCCGCTGCTGGTGGCGAGCGACGTCGTGTTCCATGCCAACAAGCTCGGACAGGTCGCCGCCGGCGAGCTGTTCCCGGTCAGCCTGACGCAGCACGCGACGCCCTTCCGCTTTCCCTACGGAGTCTCCTTCTACCTGCTGCTCGCGCCCCTCCTGCGCGCCGGGCTCGACCCGGTGGCGCTCGTGCGCTGGGGGGCCGGCCTTTCGGCGTTCGCCTGCGCGTGCGCCACCTTCGCGTTCGCGCTGCGGCGAGGCCCGCGGCTCGCCGGCCTCGCGACGCTGCTGCTGCAGCTCGTGCCGATCGGCTTCGACGTCCATTCCTTCGGCAACCTGTCGAACGTCTTCGGCCAGGCGACCGGCACGGCTTTCCTGGCCTGGTGGCTGGGCCCCGCGCGCCATCCCCTGCTCGGCGCGGCGCTGGTGCTCGTCACCTGCCTCGCGCACCTGTCGAGCTTCGTAGTGCTGGTGGCGTTCGGGCTGGCGCTGGCGGCGCTGCGGGCCCGCGCGCTCGCGGTCGATCACGCCCGCCGGCTGGCGCTGCTCGCCGGCTTCGGAGCGGCTGCCCTCTACTACTCGGGCTTCGCGCGACTGGTGATCGAGCAACTGCCCCGGCTGGCGGAGGGCGGCAGCGGCCGTGGCACGCTCGCGCCGCTCGACGCGCTGCTCGCCCAGCTCGGAAGCGTGCGTGGACAGTGGGGCCTGCCTCTCGTGGCCCTGGCGCTGGCCGGCGTCTGGGGCGCCCGCGTCGAGCCGGGTCACCGCCACGGCCTGCTTCCGTTCTGGGTTGCCGGCCTGGCGCTTCTCGCGGTTGCGACCTTCTCGCCGCTGGAAGTTCGCTATCTGTACGCGCTGTCGCCGCTGCTCGCGCTCGAGGCCGCCGCCGGCCTCGACTGGCTCCTCGGCCGGCCGCGCCTTCGCGCGGTCGGCTGGCTGCTGGTCCTGGGCGCCGGCTGGAGCCTGGCGGCCCTGGCACGCGACGCGCTGCTCAGCCGCTATCGCCCCTAGCAGGGGGCGCCCTTCGCCGGGAGGCGGCCTGGGCGGACCGGCAGAACCTCCGTCGTCACAAGCTTTTACGCTTCGTTGGCGGCTCATGACAACCGCCGCCTGGGGCTTCTGCTACATTCGCCTGACTCGAAGCCCGCGATGTCCGAGATCAACCGCCTCGTCGCGAAGCCCCACGACCCCAAGGGGCGGCTCATCTCGATCTTCGCCGGCGCCGTGCTGCTGCCGTCGCTCGCGCTGTCGGTGATGTCCTTCTACTCGGTGCCGCGCCAGGCCGAGGCGCTCAAGATCAACCTCTACAAGCGCGCCGAGAAGACCCTCTGGTACATCGAGAAGGATCTCGAGACGAGCGCCCGCAACAGGGCGCTGGAAGCGGCGCGCGCGGTGGGCACCGAGCGCCTGCTGGAGGGCCGTCCCGAGGTGGTGAGCGCCGCGCTGCGGAAGCACGGGATCGACCCCGGCCGCTTCGAGAGCCTGCGCCTCGAGGCCGGCAGCCTGCTGCGCTCGGGCGCCGCGGCCGCGCGCGACAAGGAGCTCGACGTGCTGCGCGAGGCGCTGGCCTCGCTCGAGGGCGCGCCCGCCTCGCTCGACGAGGACGCGGTCGCCCTCACCGGCGGCGAAAGCGAGGTGATGGGCGTCCTGCGCTTCCGTTACGCCTGCAAGTACGCCCACGGCGAGCTGATCCGCGACTACTTCGAGAAGGAGTTCTCCAACCCGGACCAGACCTTCGTGGTGCGCGTCGCCGAGCCGAACGGCAAGGTGCTCTACGAGACGGCGCCGACGCCCGACGACAAGTTCGAGCTCAAGTGGCCGATGAAGAGCGCCTCCTTCCGCGGGCTCAACCTGATGCTGCGCTCGCGCGAGCAGACGATCGAGCAGGCGATCCAGCGCTTCTCGCTGACCAAGATGGCGATGATCGGCTTCATCGACCTGATGCTCGGCGCCGGCCTGTTCCTGGTCTACAGCAACGTCCGCCGCGAGCTGCACCTCTCGCGGCTCAAGAGCGACTTCGTGGCGAACGTCAGCCACGAGCTGAAGACCCCGCTCGCGCTGATCCGCCTCTTCGCGGAGACGCTGGAGCTCGGCCGCGTGCCCTCCGAGGAGAAGGCGCGCCAGTACTACCGGGTGATCAACAAGGAGAGCCAGCGGCTGACCACCCTGATCAACAACATCCTCGACTTCTCGCGCATCGAGGCGGGGCGCAAGGAGTACCGCTTCGCGCGCACGGACCCGGCGCGCGTGATCCACGAGGTGGTCGACGCCTACCGCTTCCAGATCGAGCAGCAGGGCTTCGCGCTCGAGGTGGAAGTGGCCGACGACCTGCCGGAGCTGGAGATCGACCGCGAGGCGGTCAGCCAGGCTTTGATCAACCTGGTCAACAACGCGATCAAGTACAGCGCCGATCACAAGCGCATCCGCATCGCCGCGGAACGCGTCGGCGAGCGCGTGCAGCTCTCGGTCAGCGACAGCGGCATCGGCATCGCCAAGACCGAGCACCGCAAGATCTTCGAGAAGTTCTACCGCGCCGAGCACAGCCTGGTGCACGAGACCAAGGGCAGCGGGCTCGGGCTGTCGCTGGTGCAGCACATCATGGAGGCCCACGGCGGCAGCGTCGACGTCGACAGCGCGCCGGGCCGCGGCAGCACCTTCACGCTCGCCTTCCCCGCGAAGGGCGCTTGAGCACGGGAGACCAGTGGTGACAGCAGCAATGGGCAAGATCCTGATCGTGGAGGACGAGCCGGACATGGTCCTCGGCCTCAAGGACAACTTCGAGTTCGAGGGCTACGAGGTGCTGACCGCCTCGGACGGACAGAGCGGGCTCGAGCGCGCGCGCTCCGCCAAGCCGGACCTGGTCGTGCTCGACATCATGCTGCCGAAGCTGTCGGGCCTCGAGGTGTGCAAGACGCTGCGCGGCGAGGGCTTCGAGCAGCCGATCATCATGCTGACGGCGCGCGGGCAGGAGATCGACAAGGTGGTCGGGCTCGAGCTGGGCGCCGACGACTACGTGACCAAGCCGTTCTCGATCCGCGAGCTGCTCGCGCGCGTGCGCGCGATCCTGCGCCGCACGGACGGCAGCAAGAAGCGCCTGGCGCGCTACCGCTTCTCCGACGTCGAGCTCGACTTCGAGGCCTACCGCGCGAAGAAGGGCGAGGCAGCGCTCGATCTGTCGCCGCGCGAGTTCGAGCTGCTGCGCTACCTGATCGAGCGCAAGGGCGAGACGGTCACGCGCGACAAGCTGCTCGAGGACGTCTGGGGCTACGAGAGCTACCCCTCGACGCGCACCGTCGACACCCACATCGCCAAGCTGCGCGCCAAGATCGGCGACTCCGGCTCCGACCCGCGCTACATCCTGACGATCCACGGCGTCGGCTACAAGTTCGTGGACCCGGCCTAGAAGCGGGGAGAGTTCCGCCTCGTGCTCGACTCGCTCCAGCCCAAGCGCTCCGGGGTCCCGACGGCGGACCCGCCGAAGCCGGCCCCGGCCGCCGCGCCGCTGCCAGCGCCGAACGACGAGAGCCAAGCCGCCCTGCTGCGGGCCGAGCTCGAGCGCCGCGACGCCGAGGTCGCACACCTGCGCGAGCGGCTGGCGGCGCTGTCGCAGAGGCTCGACGAGGACGTCCGCGTCGCCGCCAGCGTGCAGCGCGCCCTGCTGCCGCACCCGCGCGACCTGCCCTGCCTCGAGATCGCCAGCGAGTTCCTGCCGGTGCAGGAGATCGGCGGCGACTACTACGACGTCGCCTGCGCGGGCGACGGCCGGGTCGCCTTCGCGATCGGCGACGTGATGGGCAAGGGCGTCTCGGCGGCGCTCTTGGCGTCGAACCTGAAGGCGCTGCTGCGGGCCCACCTGCTGATGCCGGGCCTCGGGCCGGCCGAGATCGTCACGCGCATGAACGGGCTCTTCTGCGAGGTCACGCCGCGCGGGCGCTTCTCGACCTTCTTCCTGGGCATCCTCGACACGCGCAGCGGACGCCTCGAGTTCGTCAACGCGGGCCACGACTACCCGCTGGTGGTGCGCCCGGACGCCACGGTCTGCGAGCTCGCCCGCGGCGGCACGGTGCTGGGCCTGCTGCCCGACGCGCGCTACGAGAGCGGCGAGACGACCCTGGGACCCGAGGACCGCCTGGTCCTCTTCACGGACGGCCTCAGCGAGCGCGGCAACGAGAACGGCGAGCTCTTCGGGGCCGGGCGGCTGCGCCAGGCGGCGGTCGCGAGCCGTCACGACGCCCCACGGATCGCCCTGTACACGATGCTCGGCGCGATCCAGGACTTCTCCGGCGGCCGCGCCTCGGAGGACGACGCCACGCTGCTGGTCGCTCGCCTTAAGTCCTTCACTGTTTGACCCTTAGAAGCGACGGCTGATACAGTCCAACGACCGGGCGGATGGACTACGTCTGCAAGGTCGGGACCCCGACGGGAGACATCGTCGAGCGCCGTTTCAGCGCCGTCGACGAGGCGTCGCTGCGCGCCGATCTCGACCAGAAGGGCTACTACCTCTTCTCGATCCGGCGCGGCTTCTCGCTCGCCGAGCTGCGGCTGCGCCGTCCGCGCATCCCGATCGACACGCTGATGATCTTCGGCCAGGAGCTGGCCGCGCTGCTGAAGGCCGGCTTGCCGCTGTTCCAGTCGCTCGACGTGATGCTCGAGCGCCAGCGCCACCCGCTGTTCAAGGCCTCGCTGCAGGGGATCCGCGAGCGCGTCAAGAGCGGCGCCGCGCTGTCCGACGCCGTGCGCGCCGAGGGCGCCCTGTACCCCCCGATCTTCGCGGCCAGCCTGGTGGCCGGCGAGCGCAGCGGCAGCCTCGAGGGCGTGCTGCGCCGCTTCACCCAGTACCTGCGCCTCAACCAGGCCCTGCGCAAGAAGGCGATCGCGGCCTCGATCTACCCGGCGCTGCTGCTCGCGATGATGCTGGTGATCGTCACCGTGATGCTGGTCGAGGTGATCCCGCGCTTCCAGGACTTCTACGAGGGCATGAACGTCCGGCTGCCGCTGCCGACGCGGGTCCTGCTGCGGGTGGCGGCCGTCGCCTCGGGCAACGCGTGGTGGCTGCTGCCGCTCGCGGCCGTGCTGCCCCTGCTCGCGGCCGCCTGGTACCGGCGCGAGGGCTCGGGCCGCAGCGTGGACGCGGCGCTGCTGAAGCTGCCGTACCTGGGCAGCCTGATGCGCATGTACGCCACCAGCCAGCTCGCGCGCACGCTGTCGACGCTGCTGGCCGGAGGGCTGCCGCTGCTGAACGCGCTCGAGGTGGCGGCCGCGTCGGTGGGGAACCGGGCGGTGGCCGCGGCGGTGGGCCCGGCGACCACCCAGATCCGCGAGGGCCGCAGCCTGACCGCCGCGCTCGAGTCCACCGACGTGATCGACCCGCTCGCGCTCGAGATGGTCAAGGTCGGCGAGCAGACGGGCGCCCTCGCCGAGATGCTGGGCTCGGTCGCCGAGTTCTACGACGAGGAGCTCGACACCCGGGTCGCCACCGTGCTCTCGCTGGTCGAGCCGGTGCTGCTGGTGGTGATGGCCTCGGTGGTGGCGCTGATGCTGCTCGCCTTCTACCTGCCGCTGTTCGAGGCGATCTCGGCCATCCAGGGGATCCGGTGAGCGTGCGGAGCGGCCGGTGACCTCGCAGCCGCAGGACCTGCTCGAGGCCGCCGGCGCCGAGGCGCGCGCGCGGGCGCTGGCCGCCCGCCACGGCCTCGAGTTCGTCGACGTCGCCTCCTTCGCGCCCGACCCGGAGCTGCTGAAGTCGGTGCCGGTCGAGCTGATGTTCCGCTACAACTTCCTGCCTTACCGGCGCGAGGGCGCCCGGCTGGTGCTGGTGATGGCCGACCCCACCGACCTGCCGGTGCTCGACGAGCTGCAGATCCTGCTGCAGACGCCGGTGCAGCCGGCGGTGGGGGCGCCCGGGGCGATCCAGGAGGCGCTCAAGCGCTCGCAGGGCACGCAGCGCGTGCTCGAGGAGGCCTCGGAGTCCTTCAAGATCCAGATCGTCCGCGAGGAGGAGAACGGCGAGGAGATCCTCTCGATCGACAAGATCCAGGCGGACGAGTCGCCCATCATCCGGCTGGTCGACTCGACCGTGTTCGACGCGCTCAACCGGCGCGCCTCGGACATCCACATCGAGACGCGCGACGACGCGGTGGTGGTGAAGTACCGCATCGACGGCGTGCTGCAGCCCGCGATGAAGCCGATCGCGCGCGAGCATCACGCGACCATCATCAGCCGCATCAAGGTGATGGCGGAGCTCGACATCGCCGAGAAGCGGGTGCCGCAGGACGGCCGCTTCCGGGTGCGGCTGCAGGGCCGCTCGATCGACTTCCGCGTCTCGATCATGCCCTCCGTGCACGGCGAGGACGCCGTGATCCGCATCCTGGACAAGGAGAGCCTGTCGAAGCAGTTCGCCTCGCTGCGGCTCGACATCCTGGGCCTCGACGAGCGCGAGCTGGCGCGCTTCCGCCGCTTCATCCGCGAGCCCTACGGGATGGTGCTGGTCACCGGCCCCACCGGCTCCGGCAAGACCACGACGCTCTACGCGGCGCTCTCCGAGATCAAGACCGAGGAAGACAAGATCATCACGATCGAGGACCCGGTCGAGTACCAGCTGAAGGGCATCACGCAGATCCCGGTCAACGAGAAGAAGGGGCTCACCTTCGCGCGCGGGCTGCGCTCGATCCTGCGCCACGACCCCGACAAGATCATGGTGGGGGAGATCCGCGACCCCGAGACCGCCGAGATCGCGATCCAGTCGGCGCTCACCGGGCACCTGGTGTTCACCACCGTGCACGCCAACAACGTGATCGACGTGCTCGGGCGCTTCCTGAACATGAAGATCGAGCCCTACAACTTCGTCTCGGCGCTCAACTGCGTGCAGGCGCAGCGGCTGGTGCGCACCATCTGCGAGAACTGCAAGCGCCCGGCGACGCCCGACGCGGCGCTGCTCGAGCTGTCCGGCCTCGACCCCGCGGCGTACGCCGGCGCCCGCTTCATGGAGGGCGCGGGCTGCATGGAGTGCGGCGGCACCGGCTACCGGGGCCGCACCGCCATCTGCGAGCTGCTCGACGTCAGCGACCCGATCCGCGAGGCGATCCTGCAGCGCAAGTCGAGCGCCGAGATCAAGCGCGTGGCGCGCGAGGACGGCATGATCTTCCTGCGCGAGTCGGCGGTCTCGCGCGCGCTGCGCGGGGTCACGACGCTGCAGGAGATCAACAAGGTCACCTTCGTGGAGGTGGCGTGAGCGGCCTGCTGACGCGGCTGCGGGTGCGGCTGCTGCAGGCCCCCGCCCCGGACGTCGCCGTCGAGCTGCATCCACGCTCGCTGGGGGTGTTGCGCGTCGCGCGCCGCGGGGGCGCCGCCACGCTGGCCGCGGCGGCGCTGGTGGACCTGCCCGAGGGCGTCGTCGCGCCGTCCCTGCTGCAGCCGAACGTGACGGACGCCGCGGCCCTCGTGCGCGCGCTGCGGGCGGCGATGGAGCGGGCGGGCGTCGCGCCCGGCTCGCCGGCCGCCCTGCTGCTGCCGGATCCGGCGGCCCGCCTCGCCGTGTTCCCGGCGGAGGAGATCGTCTCGCGCACGCGCGACGCCGACGAGGTGCTGCGCTTCCGCCTGCGCAAGGGCGTGCCCTTCGAGATCCGCGAGGCGGCGCTCGCGTTCGAGGCGTGGCCGGCGTCGCCGGGCCGGCCCGCTCGCGCGCTGGCCGCGGCGATGGCCCGCGAGGTGCTCCTGAGCTACGAGGCGCCCGTGCGCGAGGCCGGCCTCGAGCCGGGCCACGTGGAGCCGGCTTCGCTCGCGCTGCTGCGCGCGGCGGGCTCGGGCCCGGGCGGCGACGACCTGCTGGTCAACTGGGACGACGGCTACGTCTCGTTCCTGCTGACCCAGGACGGCGTGCCGGCGCTGGTGCGCACGCTGCAAGCAGCCGGAGCCGAGGACGTCGCGCGCGAGGCGGCCAGCACGCTTCTCTACCACCGGGAGCGCCTGGAGGGCGGCGCGCTGAGGCGCGCCTTGCTGCGGCCGGCCGCGGCTGCGGCGGACGCGGGCGCGCTGGCGGCTGCACTCGAGACGGCGACGACGCCGATCGACGCCTGGGCCGGCCTGCAGGGCGCCGTACCGGGCCCGGCGGCGATTCCGCTGGCGGCGGCGGCCGCGGCGCTCGGGGGGAAGGCCGCGTGAGCTTCAACCTCGCGAGCCGCCCGTTCCGCAACGACACGCTGCCGAACCTCGGCTTCGGCCTGGCCTGCGCCGCGGCCCTCGTCTTCAGCGGCTGGCACGCCCGGGTGCTGCTCGACCTGCACTCGGCCGAGAGCCGCGCGCGGCGTCAGGGGCTGGTGACGTATCAGAAGCAGCTCGAGAGCCTGCGCGCCGAGGCGAAGGGCCTGCGCGCGCCGGAGCCGGAGAAGGCGACCCTCGACTCCTGGCGCGCGGTGGCGGAGCTCGTCGATCGGCGTCTCTTCTCGTGGACGGCGCTGCTCGAGCGGCTCGAGCGCGTCCTGCCCCCGGGCGTGAGGCTGGTCTCGATCGCCCCCGCGATCGAGGGCCCGCTCGTGAGGCTGCAGATCGACGCCATCGCGAGGAGCCGCGAGGAGGGCCTGTCGCTGATCCGTGTCTTCGGCGAGGCGGGCTTCGACGAGGTGATGCCGCTCTCGATGAGCTCGGGCGACGAGGGCGAACGCTTCGTCTACCGGATCGCCTGGGACACACGGGCGCGGCCGGCGGCTGCGGGAGCCAGGCCGTGAGGGCGCGCAGCTGGCGTTCCCGCCTGGCGAAGCCGCTCGCCGCCCTCGCGCTGCTGAACGCGGCGGTCTTCTTCGCGCACACGTTCCCGGCGCTGCTGGGGGAGCGCGGGCTTCGCGCCCAGGAGTCGGCGCTGCGCGCGGAGCTCGGCCGCGAGCGCACGGCCGTGGCGCGCCTGCACGAGCGGGCGGCGATCCGCCAGCAGAACGCTCGGGACCTCGAGCGCTTCCGCGGCGAGCTGCTGCTGCCGCGCTCCGAGCTGGAGGCCGTGCTGCGCGAGCTGGAGGCTCTCGCCGCCTCGCGCGAGCCGCGCAGCTATCGGGCGGAGGACCTCAAGGGCGCGGGCGGCGAGCGGATCGCGATCAGCATGCCCGTGAAGGGCTCCTACGCGCAGCTGCGGGCCTTCCTCGCGAGGCTGGAGGCGCTGCCGCGCTTCCTCACGATCGACCGCATCGCGCTGCGCGACAGCGGCGGGCTCGACGTCGGCGTGTCCATCTACCTCCAGCCCGAGGGCGCGCGATGAGCCGCGCCGGGGAGCGGGGCACCACCTTCGCGGAGGTGATGGCCACCGCGGCGATCCTGCTGATCCTGGCCTCGGCGATCCTGCCGCTCGCGAAGGTGACCGCGAAGCGCCAGCGCGAGGCGGAGCTGCGCCGCGCGCTGCGCGAGATGCGCACCGCGATCGACCGCTACAAGCTGGCGGTCGACCAGGGCCAGATCGGCGGCTCGGACGTGCGGCTCGGCAGCGAGGGCTATCCGCCCGCGCTCGAGACGCTGGTGAAGGGCGTCAGCCAGGTGGGACGGCTCGACCACAAGCTCAAGTTCCTGCGCCGCATCCCGCGCGACCCGCTGAGCGCTTCGGACGAGTGGGGCCTGCGCTGCTACCAGGACGACCCGGACAGCACGAGCTGGTGCGGCGACAACGTCTACGACGTCTACTCGAAGGCCCAGGGCACGGCCCTCGACGGCACCAGGTATGCCGACTGGTAGGATGGACCCGGTGCCCGCGAGACAGCGCTCCGGCCTGGGCTTCACGCTGATCGAGCTGATGATGGTGGCGTTCGTCATCAGCGTGCTCGCCAGCATCGCCCTGCCGCAGTACAAGAACTCGATCATCCAGTCGAAGGAGGCCGTGCTGCGCGAGGACCTGTTCCGCTTCCGCGACCTGATCGACCAGTACTACGCGGACAAGGGCCGCTACCCGGCGTCGCTCGAAGCGCTCGTCGAGGACGGCTACCTGCGCCGCCTGCCGGTCGACCCGATCACCGGCGCGGCCGACTGGCAGGTCGTCTACGCCGAGCCCGACCCCGACAACCCCGGCGAGGCGCCCGGCGTCTCCGACGTGAAGAGCGCGTCGGCGGCGTTCTCGCTCTCCGGAACGCCCTACAACGAATGGTGAAGGCGCCGCGGAAGCCGCTGGTCGTCGCGTTCCTGGCCGCCCTCGGGCTGGTCGCCTGGCAGACCTGGCCGCGGCCGCGGGACGAAGCCGCCGCGACGCCCGCGCCGGCGCGCGCCGCCGCCAGGGGAGCCGCGGAGGCCGGGCTGCCGCGGATCGGGCTCGACCGCCTGGCCTCGCCGCGGCCGCCGGCCGAACCCGCCGGACGCGACGTCTTCCAGTTCGGCAGGCCGTCTGCGCCGCCGGTCTCGGCGTCTCAAGCAGCAGCGCCCCCTGCGTTCGCCGCCGCCACGCCGCCGCCGCTCGTCGCCGCGGCGCCGCCGGGGCCTCCCGCGCCGCCTCCGTTCGCCGTACGCTACGTGGGCACGCTGGAGAGCAAGGGCGCGAAGGTGGCCATCCTGATGTCGGACGACAAGAAGGAGATCCTGACCGGCCGCGAGGGCGAGGTGGTGGCCAACCGCCTGCGCATCGTGAGGATCGGGCTCGAGTCGGTGGACGTGCAGGACGTGGGCGCCGATCGCACGCGGCGGATCCCGTTGAAGGGGAACTGAATGGCTCGTCCTCGCGTGCTCGGCTTCCCCGCGCTGCCGCTGCTGCTCGCCGTGGCACTGCTGGCCGCGGGTTGCGCCACCTCGAAGGCCTTCCGCCAGGGCCAGAAGGCCGGGCAGCAGGGTGACTGGGACCTGGCCGTCGCGCGGCTGACGAAGGCGCTCGGGGGCGATCCCAGGAACATCCGCTACAAGATCGCGCTCGAGAACGCCAAGGTCGAGGCGGCCCGCGTGCACCACAAGGAAGCGCAGAAGCGGCTCGCCGCCCAGGAGCTCGAGAAAGCGAGCGAAGAGCTCGTGATCGCCACGCGCTACGATCCTTCCAACCTCTCGGCCTCCGAGGACCTGCGCCTGGTGCAGGAGCGGCTGCGGGAGCTGGAGGACGAGAAGCGGCGGCTGTCGGATTTCGAGTCGATGCGGGACCGCGTGCGAGCGGCGCACGTGCCGCTGCCGGTGCTCTCCGCGCGCAGCCCGGTGCCGATCACGATGAAGTTCGCCGACACCAGCCTGCAGAAGGTCTTCGAGTCGCTCTCCAAGCTGACCGGCGTGAACATCCTGACGGACGAGGGCTTCCGCGACAAGCGCGTGGACTTCAACGTCTCGGGCATCACCTTCGAGGAGGCGCTCGACCAGCTCACGCTGGTGAACCGCCTCTTCTACAAGGTGCTCGACCAGAACACGCTGATCATCGTGCCGGAGTCGGCCCAGAAGCGGCGCCAGTACGAGGACAACCTGGTGCGCACCTTCTACCTGCAGAACACGGAGGCGAACGACATCGCGGCCCTGCTGACCAAGCTCGCGGGCGTGCAGAAGGTGGCCGCCAACCAGACGCTCGGCGCGATCACGGTGGTGGCGTCGCCGGACCGGCTGGCCCTCGTCGAGAAGATCATCGAGGCCAACGACAAGGCGCGCGGCGAGGTGATGGTCGAGGTCCAGATCCTCGAGGTGAACCGCATCAAGCTGAAGAGCTACGGCATCGAGCTGTCGAACTACGAAGCGAGCCTGACCTACTCGCCGACCGGGGCCGCCGGCGAGGTGGCGGACGGTTTCACCAACGTGCGCGCGCACCTGCTCTCCTCGCTCAGCCTGTCGGACTTCGTGGTCTCGATCCCCAGCACGATCTTCGCGCGCTTCCTGCAGACCGAGTCGACCGTGCGCATCCTGGCCTCGCCGCGGCTGCGGGCCGCCGAGGGCAAGAAGACCGAGCTGTCGATCGGCACCGAGGTGCCGATTCCGGTGACCACCTTCACCTCGACCCAGGCCGGCACCTCGACCTTCGCGCCCGCGACGTCCTTCCAATACCGCAACGTCGGCGTGACGCTGGGCCTGACGCCGAAGGTCTCTGCGAACGGCGAGATCAGCCTGGAGCTCGGCGCCGAGTTCAGCCTGCTGGGCGACGACCGCAACGTCGGCACCGGCCAGAACCCGATCGTGGTGCCGACCTTCCTCTCGCGCAAGGTGACGGGCGTCCTGCGCCTGAAGGACGGCGAGACCAGCCTGATCGGCGGCCTGCTGCAGGGGCGGGAGTCCGACAGCTTCAAGGGCGCGCTCGGCATCCAGAGCATCCCGATCCTCAACAAGATCTTCACCTCGAGGCAGAAGCAGAGCGACGAGTCGGAGGTGCTGATCTCGATCACGCCGCACCTGGTGCGAGCGCCGAAGCTGACGGAGAAGGACCTGAAGTCGCTCTACATCGGCTCCGAGGAGATCGTGCGCGTGCCCTCGGCGCGGCCGCGGCTGTTCGGCCTGCCCGAGCCGGCGCCCGAGACGGCCAGCCCGGGCCCGGCGGCTCCGCAAACCGCGCCGTCCACTCCGGCGTCGGCTCCCGAGCCGGCTCCGACTCCCGCGCCGACGCCCGCAGCGCCGGAGGTGGCGGCCCTGGCCGACACGGCGGAGCCGAGCGCCCCGACCTCGCAGCCGCTCCCGCCGAGCGTGGCGCCGCCCGCCGCCGCGGCGCCCACCGCCGGGCTCTCGGCGCTGATCCGGCCCGGCTCGATCGAGCTCGGGCCCGGCGACGAGGCCGCGATCGACGTCGTGGTGCTGGGCGCCAGGGACCTGACCCAGGTCGAGCTGGTGCTGGCCTACGACCCGTCGCTGCTCGAGGGCGTCGAGGCGACGGCCGGCACGCTGCTGACGCTCGACGGCGTCCCGGTGTCGGCCGACAAGCGCTTCGAGGCCGGGCGCGCGCGCGTGCGCCTCAGCCGGCAGACGCCGGCGACGGGCTCGGGCGCCGTCTGCACGCTGCGCTTCCGCGCGCTGAAGCAGGGCAACGGGCTGCTGGCCCTGCAGTCCCTGCTGCTGACGAGCCCCGGCGGCGGCGCGCGCGTGGTGCCGGCGGCGCCGGCGCGGGTCCAGGTGACGGAATGACGCCGGCATCGCGGAGGTCGCCCATGCGGGCCGCTGTCGTCTGCGGCGCGGTCGTGCTGGCCGCGCTCAACCTGTCCTGCGAGGACTCCCTGCGCACGGCGCCCCCGGGCTCGACGATCACGCTGATCGCCAACCCGGGGTTCATCGCCGCCTCGGGCGGCGTCTCGATCATCACGGCGCTGGTGATCGAGCCCGCGGGCACGCCCGTGCCAGACGACACCATCGTGCAGTTCTTCACGAACCTCGGCCGCATCGACGAGCAGGGCAGGACGCGGGCCGGCGTCGCGCGCGTCAACCTGGTCGCCGATGCGCGCTCGGGCACCGCCACGGTCAGCGCGTTCTCGGGCGGGCCCGCGGTCGCGGCCTCGCCGGCCAGCTCCGGCGGCACCGGCTCGGCCTCGGTGCAGGTCGTGATCGGCAGCGCGCTGCCCGCGCGTGTGCTGGTGACGGCGAACCCGACGCGCGTCACCTCGCCGCGGCAGTCCCTGATTCGCGCCTTCGTGGTCGACGCCAACGGCAACCCGGTGAACAACGTGCCGGTGATCTTCACGGTCGAGCAGCCGGCGGGCGCCCTCAACGCCGACTTCATGGAGAGCCGCGGCGCGCCGGTCTTCACCGACAACAACGGCGTCGCCGAGGACAACCTGCTCGTGCGCTATCCCTCGGACGATCCCGCGAAGATCGTCACCATCCGCGCGACCGCCGCCTTCGACAGCACCAAGGCCGGGACGACCGCGGTCACCATCAACTGAGTGCCCTGGTCCGCAAGCACGGTGCGCGCCGAGAACGCCGAGCCGGGACGCATCGGCGTTCGAATGCCTGCGAATTCGCGGATACGGGCACTCAGCCTGGACTTGCTGACCGCCGGGCTCCGCCGGCGCGCCGCACGCGCCGGGGCCATCTGCGCGGCGCTCCTCGCGCTGGGCCTTGCGGCGCTCCCCGCACGCGCAGAGATCGCCGTGCTGGGCAACGGGCACACCTTCAAGGTCGACCGCTGGCGCATCGAACGGGGGCTGGTGCGGCTCGAGCTGCGCGGCGGGGGCGAGGTGGGCGTGCCGGTCGGCCAGGTGCTGGGCTTCGTGCCCGACGAGGTGGCCGACGAGACGCGGGCCCCGGCGGCCGTGGCCGCGGGCGTCCCCGACCTTGCCGGCCTGATCGTCGACACCGCCCGCCGCCACGGGCTCGATCCCGAGTTGGTCGCCGCGGTGGTCGCGGTGGAGTCGGGCTACCGGTCCGACGCGGTCTCGCCGAAGGGCGCGCAGGGCCTGATGCAGCTGATGCCCGGCACGGCGGGAGAGCTGGGCGTCGCCGACGCCTTCGACGCGGCGCAGAACCTCGACGGCGGCGCGCGCCATCTGAAGGCGCTGCTGGCACGCTCCGGCGGCAACCTGCGCCAGGCCCTGGCGGCCTACAACGCGGGTGAGGCAGCCGTCGCGCGCCACGGCGGCATCCCGCCCTACAAGGAGACGCGGGAGTACGTCGAGCGCGTGCTGCGGCGCTACCAGGGCGGCTCGTGAGCGGCCGCGAGCGCGGCTACGCGCTGATCGCCCTGCTCGCCACCACCACCATCATGCTGCTGCTGATGGGCGCCGCGGCGCCCTCCTGGCGCTACGTGATGAAGAACGAGCGCGAGGAGGAGCTGATCTTCCGCGGCCGCCAGATCTCCGAGGCGATCCGCCGCTACCAGGCGAAGAACGCCAACGCGCTGCCGGTCTCGCTCGACGTCCTCGTCAAGGGCCGCTTCCTGCGACAGGCGTTCAAGGACCCGATGACGAAGGACGGCGAGTGGCGGCTGATTCGCCAGGGCGAGCCGTTGCTGCCGCCCGGCTCGCCGGGCAGCGGGCGCCCGGGCGCGCCTTCGGCGTCCCCGACGCCCTCTCCGGCCCCGACGCCGCGCACCGCCTTCGGCCCCGTCGGGCCGGGCGTCGGCGCCATCGTCGGCGTCGCCAGCCGCAGCGCCGAGAAAGGCCTGCGGCTCGTCAACGGCCGGGAACGCTACAACGAGTGGCTCTTCGTGGCGGGCCAGCCGATCATGGTCGGCCGCCAGGTCATCGGCGGCCCGCCCGGCGGGCCCCAGCGGCCCGGGCAGACGATCCGGCGGCCGGGCACCTAACGCCGCTCGGACCGGGGATCCCGCCTCTAGCTCTGCGGGCTGGGGGACGGCGACGGCGATGGCGCCGGCGAGGCCGCGCCGGGCGGAACCGGAGTCGGGAACGTCAGCGGCCGCGGCTTGAAGTCGAACGGCGACCCGGGCTGGCCGGGCGCGGGCAGCGGCCCGACCGTGCCCGCCGCGGGCGAGGGTACGGGCGGCGGCTCGGCGGGCGCCTCGGCCTGCTCTTCGGTCGGCTGCGAATCGTCCGCGGGCTCGTCGCGCTCCTCTTGATCCTCGCGCGCCCCGCGCGAGGGCAGTTGCGGCCGCACCGGAGCGGACCGCACGCCCGCGATCGGCTGCCCGGCGGGCGCTCGCGTGACGCTCGTTCCGGGTCCGGCAGCTCCCGCCAGCAGCAGCGTGTCGATGCGCGTGCCGCTGCGGTCGAAGCTGACGGCGTAGTTGAGCCCGAGCCCCTCGAAGAGCCCGAGCACGGCCTCGGCCGGGGTGCGATCGAGCAGGGACACGGTCAGCAGCGTCCGGGGCGGGGCGCCCTCGTAGACCACCTTCATGCCCGTCTCGCGCGCGAGCCGCTGGAGCAGGTCCGAGAGGGGAACCCCGGTCGCCACCAGGTCGACCCGGTCCCCCCGCTGCCGCAGCTCGACCTGGGCGCTTCCGATGACGGGCAGCAGCGCCATACCGACGCAGGCGAACGCGAAGCGTTGGCGCATACGGGACCTGGTCGCGAGTTTACTGCCGAAGCAGGCGCTACTGCCGGCGAGCCTCGGCCGCCGCCGGGTGGGCGGGGGCCGCGGCGACCGCCAGTCGCGCCACGGGCAGCCGGTCCAGCTCGGCGCCGCGCTCCGCGGCGAGCGCCAGGAAGGCCTCGCGCTCTGCGGGCGCCACCGGCTCGGCCCGCGGCGACTGGATCGTGAGCGGGTTCACGGGGCGGCCGTCGCGCCGCATGCCGTAGTGCAGGTGCGCGCCGCTCGCGAGGCCGCTCGAGCCGACGGCGCCGATCGTGTCGCCCTGCGCGACGCGCTGGCCCGGCCGCACCAGCACGCGCGACAGGTGGCCGTAGACCGTCTCGTAGCCGTTCGGGTGGCGCACGCGCACGGCCCTGCCGAGCTGGCCCTGCCAGCCGGCGGCCGCCACGACGCCGCTGCCCGAGGCGCTCACGGGCGTGCCGCTGGGCGCGGCGTAGTCGACGCCCCTGTGCGCGCGCACGACGTCGAGCACGGGATGGCGGCGGGCCGTGCTGAAGCGCGAGCTGATGCGCGTGAAGCGCAGCGGCGAGCGCAGGAACGCCTTGCGCAGCGGCGTGCCGTCGGGCGCGTAGTAGCCGTCCCCGCGCGAGGAGGCGAAGCGGATCGCCTGGAACGCATGCTCGCCGCGCACGAACTCGGCGGCCAGAATGCGGCCGTAGCGGACGAAGCGGCCGTCGAGCGTCTGCTTCTCGACCAGCGCCTTGAACGAGTCGCCCTGCTGCAGCTCGGTGTTGAAGTCGATGTCCCAGGCGAAGATCTCGGCCAGGTCGAGCGCGAGCTGATCGGCCTCGCCGGCGTCGGTCACCGCGCCGAACAGGCTCGACTCGATGACGCCCGAGACAGCGGCCACGCGCGTCTCGTACTCGCGGCTCAGGATGTCGGCGCGCAGCTCGTCGCCCATGCGGCGGACGCGCAGGGTGCGCAGCTCGTCGATGCCGTAGCTGAACGCCGCCACCAGCCCGTCGGGGCCGAGCGCCAGCCCGAAGGGGCGGCCGGCGCCGACGCGCGCGAGGTCGTAGACCGGCCGCGCGGCCTCCACCAGGGCATGTACGGCACCCGGCGACAGCGAGCCGTCGAGCATGGCGGCGAGAGTCGAGCGGGGCGCCACCTCGCCGTGCAGGATCTTCAGCGGCTCGAGGCGGGGCGGCGAAGGCGCCGGGGCAGCCATCCGCTCGGGGAGACGGTTCGGCAGCAGCAGCAGCACGAGCAGCGCAAAGGCGGCCTTCGCCCGGTTCATTCGGATGAGGTGCGCTCCTCTTCGAGTCGCGGCCGGCCCGCCCTGGCGGAAGCCGCTGAGCCAGCGAGAATTCTACGGACCAGCCGCACGGCGGGGCAAGGATTTTCTCCGGGCCTCGCGGTGTTAGGCTTCGCTTCCGATGCACGATTCCCGCCTGCTCGCGGCCGCCCTCGCCGGATCGCTGCTCGCGGCGGGCCCGGCGGCCGCACAGTGGCGGACGATCGAGCCCGGGGGGGCGACCGTGTGCTCGGACGGCAGTCCTTTCCGCTTCTTCGTGCACGCGGGCGATCCCGCCAGGCTGCTGGTCGAGTTCGAGGGTGGCGGCGCTTGCTGGAGCGGCGTGACCTGCGAGGCTGACGTCTACACGCGCCGCATCACGATCGACCCGGAGCTGGCGCGACAGCAAGGACTGCTCGTCGGGATCTACGATCGCGGCAACGCCGACAACCCCGTTCGCGACTACACCCACGTCTACGTGCCGTACTGCACCGGCGACCTGCACTGGGGCAACAAGACCCAGACCTACACCGGCGCGAGCGGCGACTTCAGGATCGAGCACAAGGGCGCCGTCAACGCGGCGAGCGCGGTCGACTGGGCGTTCGAGAACGCGACGGCGCCCACGAGCGTGCTGGTGGCCGGCTGCAGCGCCGGCGGCTACGGCGCCGCGCTGTGGTCCGCGCACGTGATGAACCGCTACCCGGGCGCGTCGGTGGCGCAGCTCGCCGACTCGGCGGCAGGCGTCGTGCAGACGGGCTTCTTCCAGACCGTGCTCGACAACTGGGGCGTCGAGTCGGCCTGGCCGTCCTTCATTCCCTCCCTCTCGCTCGACACGCTCGATCAGGCGCGGGTCACGCTCGCCGACCTCTATTCCGGCATCGCCGGGCATTTCCCGCTGTTCGGCTTCTCGCAGTTCAACACCCTGCAAGACGCCAACCAGGTCTTCTTCGCGGCCCTCAGCCAGGGCGGCCTGGTGACGCCGGACCAGTGGTCGGCGAGGATGCAGGAATCGGTCGCCACGATCCGGGCAGAGAACGTGAACTTCGCCTCGTACACGGCCCCGGGCAGCCAGCACTGCGTGATCAACAGGCCCGAGCTGTACACGACTACGGTCGGCGACGTGCGCCTCACCGACGGGTGCGGGCGTTGCTCGCGACGGGCCGCCCAGGCAGCGTTCCCCGTCCAAACGGCTCATAGCGCCTGAGCCGCCTGATTCTCTAGACTCCACCGCACGGGCGCGAGCCCTTCTGGTGAACGCCGTGTGCCCCGACGAGGTAAGACCATGAGCATCAGCCAACTGGCGAGGTCGATCAAGGCTTCGCCCACCTTGAAGCTCAACGAGATGGCCGCCAAGCTCCGTGAGAAGGGCGAGCCCGTGATCCACCTGGGCGGCGGCGAGCCCAAGAGCAAGCCGCCCCTCGATGCGGTGCTCAACTGCTCGGCGCAGCTCAACACGGGCGAGGTGCGCTACGCGCCGGCCGACGGGCTGCTGGCCCTCAAGAAGGCGGTGATCCGCTACACCGAGGAGCACTACGAGCACATTCCGGCGCCCGAGAACGTCGTGGTCTCGAGCGGCGCCAAGCAGTCGATCATGTCGTTCCTCTACGCGGTGCTCGAGCCGAAGGACGAGGTGATCTTCCCGGCGCCGTACTGGGTGAGCTACCCGGAGATGGTCAAGCTCGCGGGCGGCGTGGCGGTGCCGGTGCTGCCCGAGGACGGGACTTTTCAGCCTTCGGTGCCGGACATCGCGGACAAGGTGGGCTCGTACACCAAGGCGATCATCCTCAACAGCCCCAACAACCCGAGCGGCGCCATGTACACGCGCGACTTCGTGCGGGAGATGGTCGAGTACTGCGAGAAGAAGAGCCTGTGGCTGGTGATGGACGACCTCTACAACCGGCTCGTCTTCGACCACCAGGCGGCGCCCAACCCGTACGCGTTCGCGAAGGACCTCGGCGACTCGTCGCGGCTGGTGGTGGTGCAGGGCGTCTCGAAGATGTACGCGATGACGGGCTTCCGGATCGGCTGGGCGATCGCCAACCGCGAGGTCAGCGAGGCGATGACGAACATCCAGTCGCACCAGACCTCCGGGCCGGTGACCGTCTCGCAGTGGGCGGCGATCGGCGCGCTCTCGGGTGTGCAGACCAGCATCGAGACGCTGCGGCTGACGCTCGAGAACGCGCGCAACGTGATGCTCGAGCGCCTGCGCACGATCCCCGGCCTCCACGTGACGAAGCCGCACGGGACGTTCTACTGCTTCCCGGACTTCAGCGCCTACCTGAAGGACTCGCAGAAGCTGGCCGAGCTGCTGCTCGAGCGGGTGCGCGTGGTGACCGTGCCGGGCAAGGAGTTCGGCATGGACGGCCACCTGCGCCTCAGCTACTGCGGCAGCATCAAGGAGATCACCGACGGCGTCGAGCGCATCAAGTGGGCGCTCGATCCGGCGGCCCCCAACGAGCTGTTCCTCGGCGACCGCAAGCTGGTGAGGGACTGGGCATGAACATCTACCTCGACGTGCAGTCGCCCGCCGTCAAGCAGGCCGGGGTGTTCGCCAGCCTGTACGGGCTCGAGAACCACGGCCTCAACAACCTGCGGCGGGTCTACTGGAACCTGCCGGCCGCGGCGCTCTACGAGGAGGCGGTCTTCCGCTCCGAGGGGCAGATCTGCGCCCACGGGCCGCTGGTGGTGGACACGGGCAAGCACACCGCCCGCGCGGCGGCCGACAAGTTCGTGGTCCGCGAGCAGACGACCGAGGAGCACGTCTGGTGGGGCCAGTACAACCGGCCCTTCAACCCGGAGAGCTTCAGCGGGCTGCACGCGCGCCTGTGCGGCTACCTGCAGGGCCGCGACGTGTTCGTGCAGGACGTGCACGCGGGCGCCGATCCCGACTACCGGCTGCCGGTGCGGATCGTCAGCCAGAAGGCGTGGCACAGCCTGTTCGCGCACACGATGTTCCTGAAGAACACGACGCTCGACCAGGCCCGCCACCACGTCCCCGGCTTCACCATCATCGCCGCCCCCGGCTTCCAGGCGAACCCGATGGCCGACGGCACTCGCAGCGAGACCTTCATCGTGCTGAACTTCCGCCAGAAGCTCGGCATCATCGGCGGCTCGGGCTACGCCGGCGAGATCAAGAAGACGGTCTTCACCATCCTCAACTACCTGTTGCCGCTCGAGGCGGTGCTGTCGATGCACTGCTCGGCCAACGTGGGGCGCGACGGCGACGCCGCGATCTTCTTCGGCCTCTCCGGCACCGGCAAGACGACGCTGTCGGCCGACCCGGCCCGGCGCCTGATCGGCGACGACGAGCACGGCTGGGGCGACAACGGCGTCTTCAACATCGAGGACGGCTGCTACGCGAAGATGATCCGGCTCTCGCCGGACGCCGAGCCGCAGATCCACGCCTGCACCCGGCGCTTCGGCACCGTGCTCGAGAACGTGGTCTACGACCCGGTCTCGCGCGTGCTCGACCTCAACGACGACCGGCTCACCGAGAACACGCGCGGAGCCTACCCGCTCGACTTCATCGACAACGCGATGCCCGACAAGCGCGCCGGGCACCCGAAGAACGTGGTGTTCCTGACCTGCGACGCGAGCGGCGTGATGCCGCCGATCTCGCGGCTGTCGCCCGAGCAGGCGATCTACCACTTCGTCTCGGGCTACACCAGCAAGATCGCCGGCACCGAGATCGGGCTCGGCATCGAGCCCGAGATCACCTTCAGCGCCTGCTTCGGCGGCCCGTTCATGGTGCACCACCCGTACGTCTACGCGGACCTGCTGCGCAAGAAGATGCTGCAGCACGGCTCGCGCTGCTGGCTGGTGAACACCGGCTGGACCGGCGGCTCCTTCGGCATCGGCAAGCGGATCAGCATCGGCCACACCCGCCGCCTGCTGAACGCGGCGCTCTCCGGCGCTCTCGACCGCGTGAGCTACCGGAAGGACCCCGTCTTCGGCTTCGAGGTGCCGGAGACCTGCGAGGGCGTGCCGGCCGAGATCCTGGATCCCGCCAACACCTGGGGCAGCCGCGAGGAGTACTTCAAGAGGTACGACGCGCTGGCCGCGCGCTTCATCGAGAACTTCAAGATCCTGGCCGCCGGCTGCCCGCCGGAGGTCGTCGAGTCAGGCCCGCGCCGCCTCGACGCGATGCCCGCCAAGACGACGGCCTGAGCGGATCGTAGTCGGCCTCGCTGGTATCATCCCGCGGCTGGCGCGACTCGCGCCGGCCGCCCCCGAGGAGGTCCCATGCGACTTCTGTCCGCCCTCGCCCTCGTTCTGCTTGCGCTCGCCGCGCTGCCCGCCGAGGCGGCCGACACGCCCGCCGGCGGCTCGCCGTTCGCGAGCCTCGAGTTCCGCAACGTCGGCCCGACGAACATGGGCGGGCGCGTGTCCGACGTCGAGGGCGTGCCGGGCGATCCGAAGGTCGTCTACGTGGGCGCCGCCGCGGGAGGAGTCTGGAAGACCGAGGACGGCGGGCTGACGTTCCGGCCCGTCTTCGACGAGCAGCCGGTGCACTCGATCGGCGACATCGCGCTCGCCCCGAGCAACCCCGCGGTCGTCTACGTCGGGACGGGGGAGGCGAACGCGCGCAACAGCATCTCGCCCGGCCGCGGCGTCTACAAGTCCACCGACGCCGGCAAGAGCTGGACGCTGGTCGGCCTCGAGGAGACGCGGCACGTCTCGCGCGTGCTGGTCCACCCGCGGGACCCGGACGTCGTCTTCGTCGGCGCGCTCGGGCACATGTTCGGGCCGAACCCCGAGCGCGGCGTCTTCCGCTCGAAGGACGGCGGCAAGAGCTGGGCGAAGGTGCTCTACCTCGACGCCGAGCACGGCGTCGCCGACATGGACCTGAGCCCGGTCAACCCGAACCTGGTGTTCGCCGCGATGTGGCGCTTCGAGCGCAAGCCGTGGACCCACACGAGCGGCTCGCGCGAGGGCGGCGTCTGGCGCTCGGTCGACGGCGGCGACAGCTGGAAGAAGCTCGAGAACGGCCTGCCGAAGCTGCTCGGCCGCGTCGCGGTCAAGGTGGCGCCGTCCGATCCGAAGATCGTCTACGTGATGACCGAGTCGCTCGAGGGCACGCTCTACCGCTCGGACGACGGCGGCGACAGCTTCCACAAGGTGAGCGACGACCGCAACATCGTCTCGCGCGGCCTGTACTACACGGACCTGCGCGTGCACCCGAAGAACCCGGAGTCGGTCTTCGCGGTGGCGAGCCTGCTGCAGCACTCGATCGACGGCGGCCGCACCTGGAAGCGGATCTCGCGCTCGACCCACATCGACTTCCACGCGCTCTGGATCGACCCGCTGGACCCGGGCCGCATGTGGCAGGGGCAGGACGGCGGCGTCGCGGTGAGCTACGACGGCGTCAGCTGGGAGCCGATCCGCAACCTGCCGCTCGCGCAGTTCTACCAGGTGTACGCGGACGCTCGCGTCCCCTTCTACTTCCTCGGGGGCGGCCTGCAGGACAACGGGGCCTGGTACGGCCCGAGCCGCACCCGTGAGCCCGCGGGCATCCTGGAGGACGACTGGCGCATGCCGAGCTTCGGCGACGCCTTCTACATGGCCGTCCACCCGGACGATCCCGACCTGATCCTCAGCGAGTCGCAGGGCGGCAGCCTGTATCGCACGGACCTGCGCACGCGCCAGCAGCGGGCGGTCAGCCCGCAGCCGCGGCGCAACGACGGCGGACCGGTCGGCCCGCTGAAGTACCGCTTCAACTGGAACTCGCCGGTCGTCGCCTCTCCCCACGACGGCAAGCACGTCTATTTCGCGGGCAACGTGGTCTTCCGTTCGAAGGACTTCGGCCTCACCTGGGAGACGCTCAGCCCCGACCTCACGACGGACGATCCCGAGAAACAGAAGGAGGCGGGCGGGCCGGTGTGGAAGGAGAACACCACCGCCGAGTACCACTGCACGATCATCAGCTTCGCGGAGTCCGCGGCGAAGGCGGGCGTCCTGTGGGCCGGCACCGACGACGGAAACCTGCAGCTCTCGCAGGACGACGGCAAGACCTGGACGAACGTGGTCGCCAACGTCAAGGGCCTGCCCGCCTTCTCGCCGGTCTCGCACGTCGAGCCATCGCGCAGCGAGCCCGGCAGCGCCTGGGTCGCCTTCGACCGCCACATGTTCGACGACTCCGCGCCGCACGTGTTCCTGACGCGCGACTTCGGGCGGACCTTCACCCGCGTCGGGGCCGGGTTGCCGTCGCTCGGCTACGTTCACGTGCTGCGGCAGGATCCGAAGAACCCGAAGCTCGTCTACGCGGGCACGGACCTCGGCCTCTACGCTTCCTGGGACGAGGGCCGCAGCTTCCAGGCGCTGCGCGGCAAGAACCTGCCGGCGGCGATGCCGGTGCACGACGTCCTGATCCATCCGCGCGAGAACGATCTGATCCTGGGGACTCACGGCCGCGCGCTGTGGATCCTCGACGACGCGACGCCGCTGCAGCAGCTCGATCCGGCCGCGCCGCCCGCGTCGCGCCTGTTCGACGTGCGGCCCGGCCTGCGCTTCCCGCTGCGCTTCACGCGCTACGGCGTCGGCGACAAGGCCTTCAAGGGCGCGAACCCGCCGTCCGGCGCGCTGATCCACTACTCGCTCGCCGAGAGCCTGGAGCCGCCTCCGGCCGAGGCCAAGGGCGCCTCACCGGCCGCGGCCGGTGCGAAGGCCGCGGCGCCCGCGAAGGCGCGCCTGAAGCTGGAAATCCTCGACTCGAGCGGCCGGCTCGTCCGCACGCTCGACAAGCTCGGCCTCGCGAAGGGGGTCAACCGCGCGGTCTGGGACCTGCGCCACGAGGCGCCGAAGCCGCGGAAGGACGGCCCGGTCGAGGCCTCCGAGTTCGGCCCGCCTCCCTCGGGCCCTTCCGCGCTGCCGGGTCGCTACACCGCGCGCCTGACGGTCGACGGCAAGAGCCACGAGACCCCGGTCGAGGTCCGCGTCGATCCGCTGGTTCCCGTGTCCGAGGCGGAGCTGCGCGCGCAATACGAGCTGGCATCCGCCCTCACCCCGATCCGCACCGAGGCCAACCTCGCCCTGCGGGCGCTCGACGCCGTCGGCGCCCAGATGAAGGAACGCCGCGCGACGGCTCGCAGCCTCGGGATCGTGCTGGGCGAGGAGGCGAGCGCCGTCTTCACCGCGGCGGAGAGGGACTGGAAGGCCGTGCTCGACGGGCTGGCGCAGCCCGAAGGCGAGCCGCGCTGGAGCCAGGGCCCGCGTGTGTCGGAGCAGCTCAACGGCCTGTTCGGCGCCGTCGACTCGGCCTTCGCCGCGCCGACGGCCGCGCAGCTGGCCTACTTCGAGGAGTTGCGCGGCGAAGCCCGGACGGCGCTCGACCGGGCCGCCCGCTTCCTCGACGAGAGCCTGCCGAGGCTGAACCAGGCCCTCGCCGCGAGCGGCCTGCCGGGGATCGTTCGCCCGGCTCGCTAGAGGGCGGGGCGGCTCAGCGCACGAGCCAGGGGGCGCGCACGACCGCGATCGGGCGATCGGGCGAGGCCTCGAACGCGCGGAAGCTGGCGCGGATCGACTCGCGCGGGGACAGGGCGGGCCACGCCGGCATCACGCGCCACAGCGGGTGGCTGGCAGCCTTGCCGCGGAAGTAGCGCTCGTGGTCCCACTCGACCTCGGCCATCTCGAGAAACGGCTCGACGAAGTCGCGGACCTCCGCGACCAGGGCGAGCCGCGCCGCGACCTCGTACTCGCGGACGTTCTGCGCCTCGAGCCGGCCCGCGCCCCACATCGGGAAGAACCAGCCGCCGACCTGGCAGAAGGCCGCGATCGAGCGGCCCACCCGCTCCATCTTGCGCTCCCGCCACGGGTCCGGCCGCGCTCCCAGCTCCGCGAGCTGATCGAGCAGGCAGTGGCGGTGGCGGATCTCGTCGCGGATGATCTTCGCGAGCTCGGCGCGCTCCGTCCGGTCCCGCAGCGAATGGTGGTGGCCCAGGTACGCGCGCGTCGCCGCCAGCTCTCCCGAGTAGGCGAGCTGCAGCAGGAACCTGAGCTGGGCGCGCGCGAAGCGCGCGCGTGCGTCGGGCGACTCGCGCTGGTCGAAGACGGCGGCCGCCGTCGAGGAGGTGAGCAAACCGCGCGGATTGTAGCGGTTCGCGGGCGCGCTCCCGAGGCGGAGTGGCTCGTGATAGAAAGAGCGCCCCCTTGGGCCCCTCCTCTCGATCCTCCAGCGCGTCGCGGGCCCACAGGCCGGCAGGCGACCACGTCCTGCTGGCAAAGCTGAACCCCGACCAGCGCGAGGCCGTAACCACCACGAAAGGGCCGCTGCTCGTGCTGGCGGGTGCGGGCACCGGCAAGACCCGCGTGATCACGACGCGAATCGCCTACCTGATCTCGCTCGGCCTCGATCCGGCGAGCATCCTGGCCGTCACCTTCACGAACAAGGCCGCGGGCGAGATGCGCGAGCGGCTGGCCGCCCTGGCCGGCGAGACGGCGCGCGCGGTGACGATGGGGACGTTCCATGCCTTCTGCGCCCGCGTGTTGCGCGAGCACGGCCACGCCCTGGGCCTGCCCCGCAAGTTCACGATCTGCGACGCCTCGGACCAGCTGAGCGCGGTGAAGACGGCGATGCGCGAGCTGCGCGTGCACGAGACGACGATGCAACCGTCCGCCGTGCTCGCGAGGGTCTCGCTCGCCAAGAACCGGATGCAGACGCCCGAGGAGTTCCTGGCGCAAGGCAGTGGCGGCCGCGACCAGCTCGTCGGCTCGGTGTGGCAGCGCTATCGGGAGTACCTCGCGCGCACGCGTACGCTCGATTTCGACGACCTGCTGCTCGAGACGGTCCGCCTGCTGCGCGACCACGAGGACGTGCGCGCGCACTACCGCAAGCGCTACCGCCACGTGCTGGTCGACGAGTACCAGGACACCAACCACCCGCAGTACGAGATCGTCCGGCTGATCGGCGGCGGGCATCGCAACGTCTGCGTGGTGGGGGACGACGACCAGTCGATCTACGGCTGGCGCGGCGCCGACGTGCGCAAGATCCTGGGCTTCCACCGCGACTTCGGGGGCGCCAAGGTCGTGCGGCTGCAGACGAACTACCGCTCGACGCGCCCGATCCTCGAGGCGGCCAACACGGTGATCCGCAAGAACGCCGCGCGCCACGACAAGGCCCTCGAGTCGGTGCGCGGCGACGGCGAGCCCGTGCGCTTCGCGCGCCTCAAGGACGAGACCGGCGAGGCGCAGTTCGTGGTCGAGGCGGCCCAGCGGCTGCTGCGCGCCGGCGCCGCGAAGCCCTCCGACTTCGCCATCCTGTGCCGAACGCAGATCCAGTTCCGGCCTTTCGAGGGCGAGCTGCGCGCGAACGGCCTGCCCTACGTGCTGGTGGGCGGCATGTCGTTCTTCGACCGCAAGGAGGTGCGGGACATCGTCGCCTTCCTGAAGCTGGCGGTGAACCCGCGCGACGAGACCTCGCTGACAAGGATCATCAACACGCCGCCGCGCGGGGTGGGGAAGGCGAGCCTCGACCGGGTGCTCGCGTTCGCGACGGACCACGGCCTCCCCGCCAGCGAGGCGTTCGAGCGCGCAGCGGAAATCGAGGGGCTGTCGCCGCAGTCGGTGGAGGGATATCAGAGGCTGCGGGGCGCGATCGATCGATCCGGACTGGCCGACGCCGGTCGCCAGCTCGTCGCCCGCCTCGAGGCGTTCCTGAACACGATCGACTACAAGGGCGAGGTGACGCGCCTCTACTCCGACCCGATGCTGCGCGAGGCGCGCTGGGCAGGTGTGCTGGAGGTCCTGAACTTCGCCGAGAACCACGTGCGTCGTTCGAGCAGGCCCTCGCTGCTCGGCTTTCTCGAGGAGCTGGCGCTCTCGAGCGGCGACGGGCCGGAGGAGAAGCCCGAGCTCCGCGGCGACGCGATCACCCTGATGACGCTGCACGCCGCCAAGGGCCTCGAGTTCCCTCACGTCTTCCTGGTGGGGCTGGAGGAGGGGCTGCTGCCGCACGCGCGGGCCGTCGCCGAGGGCGGCATCGAGGAGGAGCGGCGCCTCGCCTACGTCGGCATCACGCGCGCGATGACGACGCTGACCCTCAGCTTCGCCTTCGAGCGGGCGAAGTACGGGCGCCTGGCGCGCTCGGTGCCGTCACGCTTTCTCTACGAGGCGCGGGGCGAGGAAACCCCCGACGGCTGGCTCGGCATCGAGGCGACCGCCGTGCCGGACGACGACGGCGAGTTGCCGATCGGTCGCGGCAGGAAGAAGCCGGCCCGCGCCCAGCCCGCCGGTCGTCGCCCCCGCCGACCCCGCTAGAAGGTCGCCTTCGTTCGCGTTGACGTTCACGTTCACGTTCACGTGCTCGACCTTCGCTGAGCTTCACAGGGACCGGGAGGCGGCTCAGGAGCGGCGGGTCGCCTCGTCGAGGGTCGCCCTCAAGACCGGCAACGCCGCGAGATCCTTGGGCCGTCCGAGGCGCTGCTTGATCTCGACGAGCGCGGCCAGGCCGAGGACACGAATCGTGAGGCCGCTCGCGAGCCGAAGCTCGGCAGCCTGCGCGAGCAGATCTTCATAGACCCGGCCATCGTCGATCGCACCCAGGCAGTCGAGATCTCCGTGCGTCGTGGTCAGAAACTGATGGCCCGGCCCCTCCAGGTGTGAAGCCCGGGGCCGAAGCCGGCGAGCGTCGTGGCGATACACGGCGTCGAGGCTGGCGAGGATCTGCAGCAAGCGCACGACGTTCTCCGGCGTTCGGCGGTGCACGATGTCGAGGTCGAGCGTCGTTACGGGTGCGCCCTGGAGGATTCCCGCCGCCATTCCGACGACGACGAACTCCACGTCGCCCGCCGCCAGGAGCTGGAGGATCTCAGCGAATCGGGCGCGGCTCATTCAGCTCCCGGATCTCGAGCGCGGCCTCGACGAAGGCCTGAGCGCGACGCAGCCGCGCCTCGGGTGTCAGCTCGAGCATCGCCCGGATCTGGGCTCGATCGACGCCGTTCTCGTCGACGTCCGGCTCGATCGGCGCGTCGGCAGGCTGGGCAGCCATGCGAGGAGCATACATGGCGCCCGGGGCTTTTCGCCGTAACCTCTGGCTCCCGGGCCGGTTGATATCCATGAGCGTGAGAACCGCGTGACCGACGCCACGGCCGACGAGCGGTCGCTGATCGAGGCGGCCCAGAAGGACCCGGGCCGCTTCGCCGACCTGTACGAGGCCCATTTCGAGCGGGTGTACGCCTACGTCGTCCGCCGGCTTCGGGATCGAACCGAGGCCGAGGACGTGACGTCGGAGGTGTTCCAGCAGGCGCTCGGCGCGCTGCCCCGCTTCGAGTGGCGCGGCGTGCCGTTCGGCGCCTGGCTGATCCGGATCGCGGCGAACGCCGTGGCGGACCGCTTCGAGCGGCGCGCCCGTGAGCGGGGCACGCCGCTGCCGGAAGCCGCCGCGGAACAGGACTTCGCCGGGATCGACGAGCAGGCGCGGCTCTTCCGGCTGGTCGAGCGGCTGCCCCAGGACCAGCGCCGCGTGATCCTGCTGCGTTTCGTGGAACAGCAGCCGATCCGCAAGATCGCCGCCGCGCTCGGGCGGAGCGAGGGAGCCGTGAAGCAGTTGCAGTTCCGGGCTGTCGAGAGCCTGCGGGCGTGGATGGGACGTCATGCCTGAGCGCGCGCTGATCGACCGGCTCGACGAGGCAGTGGAGACGATGCTGCGGCGTCCGGAGCGCGCGAGCGTTCCCCCGGACGCCGAGCTCGCGACACTGTGGCGTGTCGCCGCCGATCTCGTGGATCTGCCGCGTCGGGAGTTCCGCGCCCGCCTGGCCGAGGACCTGAGGAGGAGAGCGATGGGCCCGACGACAGCGCCGGAGGCCTCGAAGAGCATCGGCCCGATCCCGGAGGGCCTGCGCTCGATCACGCCCTACCTCGTCGTGGGCGGCGCCGCGCGCCTGATCGACTTCATGAAGCGGGCGTTCGGGGCCGAAGAGCGGCTGCGGGTGGAGCGCGCCGACGGCAGCATCCAGCACGCGGCCGTGCGCATCGGAGACTCGGTGGTCGAGCTCGGCGACGGCCTGGAAGCCTGGCCGGCGCGGCCGGCGGCGATCCACCTCTACGTTCCCGACGCCGACGCCGTCTACGCGCGCGCGATCGAAGCCGGCGCCACCTCGCTGCTCGCGCCGGCCGACATGCCCTACGGAGACCGTGAAGGCGACGTCACCGACCCGTTCGGCAACAACTGGTACATCGGTACGCGCCGGCAGGGCGGGCCGATTCCCGCCGGGCTCCACACGGTCACGCCCACCCTGCACGTCGAGGGAACCGACGGCCTGATCGATTTCGTCCGGCGCGCCTTCGGGGCCGACGAGCTCGACCGGACGGTCCTGCCCGACGGCACGGTCGTGCACGCGCAGCTGCGTCTGGGCGACTCGGTGCTGGAGCTGGGCGAGGCCCGCGGCTTCGTGTCCCCGATGCCTTGCTCGATCCACTACTACGTGGACGACGTCGACGCCGCCTACGCGCGCGCTCTCGAGGCCGGCGCTACCTCGCTCGGTGCGCCCTCCGATCGCCCCTACGGCGACCGCGCGGCGGAGGTCGCCGACCCCTTCGGCAACCACTGGTTCCTCGCGACGCACGTCGCGAACATCACGCCGTGACGTGCTCGCGCACGTCGCGCGACCGAGAACGCCTACAAGTCGTACCCGTACCCCTCGCGCGACTGGTACGGGTCGTCCGCGGCGTCGGGGAAGAGAAGCTGGATGGCGTCCGCGTCGTCGAGCCGGGCGTGCAGCGCGTCCACGCAGGCCGGGTCGAACTGGCGTCCCGCCAGCTCGCGCAGGTAGGGCAGCGCCTCGTCCGTGCGCCAGGCTCGCTTGTAGCGCCTGCGGCTGGTGAGGGCGTCGAAGACGTCGGCCACGGCCACGATGCGGGCCTCGAGCGGGATCGCGTCGCCACTGAGCCCCAACGGATAGCCGCTCCCGTCCACGGCCTCGTGGTGGAAGCGCACCACGTTCCGCAGCACGTCGATGTGGGGAAACGCCTCCAGCCCCAGATGCGAGACGAGCTGGTCGACGATCTCGCCGCCCTTCGCCGCGTGCTCCTTCATGATCTCGAACTCGGCCTCGGTCAGGCGGTCCTCTTTCAACAGCACGGCGTCCGGGATCGCGATCTTGCCCACGTCGTGGATGGGCGCGAACATGAACACGAACTCGACGTACTCGTCGCTGTGCGAGCCGCGGCGCGCGAGCTCCTGCGCGATCAGGCGGCAGTAGCGCGACATCCGCTCGAGGTGGCCCAGCGTCTCCGGGTCGCGGTAGTGGGTGAGCGTCGACACCATCCGCAGCGTCTTGAAGAGCAGGCGGATGGGGGCGATGCTGTGGGCCAGGATCGCGGCCACCATCTGGCCGAAGACGTCGATCCGCTGGGTGACGGCCGGCTGGAAGTAGCCCTTCAGGGTGGAGTCGAAGAACAGGAAGCCCCACAGCCGCTCCCCTTCGCGCAACGGCAGCGAGTAGCTCGAGCGATAGCCGCGCTCCAGCAGCCGACGGGTGTGCTCCGAGGGCGAGCCGCGGAAGACCTCGAGATCGTCGACCACTCGGGGCTGCCCGCTGTGCGCGAGCTCGTCGAGCGAGGGCACGTCGGCCAGGCTCGCTTCGTAGTGGTCGATCGGAGCTCCACCATCGGTGCTGTGGACGAACGTCTTCAGCCTGTCGCTCCGCTCGTCGTAGAGGGCGGCCGCGATCCGGCCGACGTCCCGGAAGTGGGCGCGGACGCAGGAGTGGATCCGCTCGAGCCGCGGCCCGATCGGGCCGGCGGCGAGGGCGTCGAGCGGAGGCGCCGGGAACACCACGAATGGAAGCTAGGCCAATCGTCCTCCGCCTCGCATCGTTCCGATGGCTCAGGCGGCCGGGCCGGATGCATCACCCTCCGGGCGAGCCCCCCGGAGGCGTCGCTCGCAACCGCCGTCCTAGCTTCGGAACAGCCGCAACTGCCGGGCCGTTCCCACCAGCGATTCCACGTCCAGCCCCAGCAGCGTCAGCACCGGCTCGGCCACCGCGCGGATCTGCTTGTCGAGGTAGTGGTCGTAGTCGAGCGGGTCGCGTCGGCTTTCGGCCGGCTGGGGGCCGGCCGTGGTGACGACGTAGGCGATGCGGCCGCGGCGCTTGCCGATTTGCCGCGCGACCGCGACGTGCGGCGGGGTGGTGCTGGTGTAGGTCTCGGGCGGCTTGCGGAGGCCCTTCCGGTACACCAGGCGGCCGTCCAGCTCGCCCGCGCGCAGCCTGCCGACGACCTCGCGCAGGTACTGCTCGACGGGCTCGTCCGCGAACAGCCGCGCGTACAGCTCGCGCTGCACCTCCTTGGCGAGCGCGGTCCAGTCGCTGCGGACGGCCTCCATGCCCGTGAAGACCACCTTCGGGCCCTGCTTCGTCTCGACCAGGCCGGCGTAGCGCTTGCGGGCGCCGGCGCTGTCGTGCCGCATCGCGGGAAGGCACAGCCTCAGGTAGAGCCGGTCGAAGACCAGCTCGAGCCGGCTCGTCACGCGCCAACGCTCCGCGATGTACGCGCCGAGGTCGCGGTTGAGCAGGCCTGCCAGTGACTGGCCGAAGTGGCGGGCCGCGTCCGCGTCCGCCGCCCCCGACTCGACGAACAGGCTGTCGGTGTCGCCGTACAGCACGCGCCGGCCCTCGCGTTCGATCCGGCTCTTGGACCACAGCAGCATCTCGCGGCCGAAGCCGGTGATCGCGTTGGCGAGACGCGGGTCGTAGAAGCGGCAGGCCGGCGTGCCGAGCACGCCGTAGAACGAGTTCATCAGGATCTTGATGGCGTGGCTCTTGACCTGGTCGCCCGCGCGCCTGGCTTCCTCGCGCCGCGGCATGATCTCGTCGAGCAGGGCGCCGAGGATGGCCTTCTTGCGCGAGAAGGCCGCGCCGTTCGGGGCGACGATCGGATCCGCCTCCCGCATCCCCGCCTCCGGGCGCACCAGGTTCAGCGGGTCGATCTCGAAGGTCCGGATCAGGGTCGGATACAGGCTCTTGAAGTCGAGCACGACGACGTTGGCGTAGAGCCCGGGCCGCGAGTCGAGCACGTGGCCGCCCGCCTGCGGCTCGACCTCGCCTGGCGCGCGCACGCTGGGAGCGACGACGTGCCGGCGTCGCAGCTCGGCGAGGTACAGCACGTCGAAAGCGGCGATCGAGCCCGCGACGCGGTCGGGCGGCAGGCCCGTCAGGCGCGAGCGCTCGACCGCCAGCTCGACGAGCCGCAGCCGCTCGAGGATCTCCAGGGCGAGACGGGCGTCGGTGCGGTTGTACTCCACGAAGCGCGGGCGATCGTGCTCGAACAGCCGCAGGATCTCCTCCGCCTTGCCTTTGGCGTGGAGCGTCTTGCCCTCGCCCAGCACCTCTCGCGCCACGGCGTCGAGCCCGTAGTCGTCCATCCGAACGAAGGAGCCGCGAAGCAGGCGGATGCCGTCGAGCACGACCCGGCCTGGAAGGTCGGCCTGCGCCTGCCCGCGCCCCGCCCTCACCCGCAGCGCCCCGGGCCCGCGACCGAGCTCGAGCGGCACGCGCAGGCGCTCCGCCAGCCGCGCGAGGACGGCGAGGTCGAAGTCGACGACGTTCCAGCCCGTGATCACGTCGGGGTCGAGCTGCCGGATCCGCGCCGCCAGGTGCCCGAGCAGCGCTCTCTCCGTCGGGCAGGGCACGGCGCCCTCGGGGCTGCTCCAGCCTTCGGGCGTGAGCAGGAGGACCTCCGAGGCACCGCACCCGTGGAGTCCCACCGAGAGCAGCCGCCTCGCAGCGGGATCCGTCTCGATGTCGAGCGACAGCGTGCGGAGGGCCGGGGTCCAGTCGGCGGCCCGCGTCTCGGGATCCTCGAAGAAGACGCCCGCTCCCGCGACTTCGCGCCCTTCACCTTCGATCTCGAGCGAGCCGCGGATTCCGCGATCGATCAGATACCGCATCGCGAAGCGCACGTCGGCTTCGTACGTCCCGATCCCCGCCGCCGCCAGGCGGTTCCCGAGCCCCGCGACCTCGTTCGGGTCGTCGACCTCGACCCGCACCACGGGCCGCCCCGTCAGCGTGACCTGATCGGTGACGTGCTGCCGGACCGCCCCGAGCCTCCGGGCCGCCTCCGCATCCTCAGCCGCCAGGTGGAAGTGGGGAACCTGCCTGTTGTCGCGGACGACGAAGGGCCTGCCGTCCTCCAGCTTCCCGTACAGCACGACGACCGGCCGCCCGGCCTCGGTGCGATACGTCGGCTGAAGCACGAAGCCCCGGTGCGTGGACATGGGTTCCCGCAGCAGTCTACGTGCCCGTGCTCGTGCTCGACCTTCGCTGGCTGAGCTTCGACGAGGCGCGCCCGACGCAGGGCGGAACCGTTTTTCGTATTGCCGATGTACACTCCCGCCACCAAGCCGGGATCGCTCGCGCGCGAGCCTTCAGCGGCGGACGGAGGCGGGAGATTGACACGCCAGGTGAAAGGCCTGCTGTTTCTTCACTACGTTCGGATGCTGAAGTCCCGCAAACACACGGACTGGGGCCGCCAGCTGCTGCCCGCCGACATGCGCTTCCTCTCCCAGCGCATCGAGCCCACCGCGTCGTATCCGATGGACGTCTTCGAGCGCCTGGGGCTGGCGATCCTCGACGAGATCGCGCGGGGCGAGCTCGGAGCCGTCGGCGAGTGGGGACGCCAGTCCGCGGACCTGCTCGTCGAATCCGTGCCCGGCCTGCTGGTCCCGGGCGATCCCCGCGAGTCCCTGATGCGCTTCCAGGCCATGCGCGGCGCCTTCTTCGATTTCGACGCGCTCAGGCTGGCCGAGGTCACGGACCGCACGGCCCGGCTCGAGATGCGTTTCGAGATGGGCGACCGCGCCGAGCAGGCGGCTTGCGTGCAGGCGAGGGGCTTCTTCCAGCGCCTGGTCGAGCTCGCCGGGGGCAGAGAGGTCCGCGCCGCTTTCGAAGCCCGCGCCTGGGAGGGCGACGCCCGGACGGTCACCGCTCTCGCTTGGACTTGATCCCGCCCGAACATCACGGGCCGCGTGCCCGTGCTCGACCTTCGTTGGCTGCACTTCGAGAGGTCGCGTATATGATCCAGCTCTCACCCACTAGCCGAGGAGTGAACCCTTGCCCCTGACCCTCGCCGTCGCCCTGGTCCTGGTCGTCGCGGCGTTTCTCGCTTTCGTCGCCACGCGCCCCTCCGAGTTCCGCATCACCCGCTCGCGAACCCTGGCGGCACCGCCGGAGATCGTGCACGCCCACGTCGACGACCTGCAGCGTTGGACCGCCTGGTCGCCCTGGGAGAAGCTCGATCCCGGGATGAAGCGCGAGTTCTCCGGCCCCGCGGCGGGAACGGGCGCGTCGTACCACTGGGTCGGCAACAAGAAGGTGGGCGAGGGGCGGATGACGATCACCGCCAGTCAGCCTGGTCGCGGCGTCACGCTCCGGCTCGAGTTCATCAAGCCGTGGACGGCGACGAACACCACCCAGTTCGACCTGACTCCCAGCGGGAAGGGCACCGACGTCGTTTGGACGATGACCGGCACCAACAACTTCATGGCCAAGGCCTTCTGCGTCTTCATGAACATGGACAAGATGGTCGGAGGCGACTTCGAGAAGGGGCTGGCCGGCCTCGACGCGGTTACGGCGCCGGTGCCGGCCTCGGCACAGATCCACTAGGCCTCCTGCTCTCCGCTCCCGCCGCGGCCCCGCTCTCCGGAGCCACTCTCGCCCAGCTCTTGACACGCTCCGCTCGCAGGGTATGCTCTCGACTAGACCGATTGGTCTACTTGGGTCGAACCGAAAGGGGAGGAGAGCATGCGCCTGGCGAAGGAGAAGCTGGACGTCAAGATGCAGATTCCGGGAGCCGTCATTCGCCAGCAGACGGACTTTGGCGACGCGAGCGGGTTCGGGAAGATCAGCGGCGAGTACTTCACGCTCGCGGCAGGCGTCGACACCACCCCGCTCTTCGAAGGGCTGGAAGGCGACCTCTGCCAGTGCCCTCACTGGGGCTTCGTCCTGCGGGGCCAGCTCACGACGACCGACGCCTCTGGGGCACGGGAAACGGTCGAGGCGCACGACCTGTTCTATTGGCCGCCCGGGCACAACGTGAGGGTGGAGGCCGACGCGGAGATCATCATGTTCAGCCCCGAGCGCGAGCACAGCCGGGTCATCAGCCACATGACCGAGAAGGTGAAGGGCTAGCTGACGCACTCGACCAAGCAGCGCCTGGTCGACGCGGGCCTGGCCATGCTCCTGGAGCACGGCTACAACGACCTGGGCATCCAGGCGCTGCTCGAAGCCACGGACACTCCGAAGGGCTCCTTCTATCATCACTTCGAGACGAAGGAGGACTTCGCTCTTCAGGTCATCGACCAGTACATGCGGGAGGTGCATGCGGGCCTCGATGCCTGCCTCGCAGACACGAGGCGCCCCCCGCTCGAGCGAGTGCGTCACTTCTTCGAGCTGACCCGGCAGAGCTACCGGAAGGAAGGGTACATGGGCTGCCTGCTCGGCGGGCTGGGGCAGGAGCTGTCGGGTGTGAGCGACGTGTTCCGGCGCAAGATCGAGAAGTGCTTTTCCGAGATCGCCGCGCGCCTGGCGGTCTGCCTGGAAGAAGCCCGGCAGAGCGGCGAGATCCCGGCCGATGCCGATGCGCGGCGCATGGCCAGCCTGCTGGTCGACTGCTGGGAGGGCGCCGCGCTTCGGAGCCGGCTGCGGCGGGATGCCGCGCCCCTGAAGGCGATGCTCGACTTCTTCTTCCGTTCGGCAGCCGCCGGCTGAGGCAAAGGCTGATACCTGCGCCGCTCGGGTTCTCTCCTCAGAGCCCGCGGGCCCATTCCGCGATGATGCGCCCGTAGTCCGCCCCGGCGCGGCTCACGAGATCGTTGTGGCCGAGGCCATGGAGAAGCTGCAGCTTCTTCGGCTCCGGCGCCGCTGCATGGAGCGCCTGGCCGGCCGCCACGGGCACGATGTCGTCGGCGTCTCCGTGCAGCACCAGCAGCGGCGCGCGCAGCTCGCGCACGCGCGCGAGGTTCGGATAGGCGTCGGGCACCAGCGCCTGCGGGATGAACGGGTAGTGATGGCGGGCCATGTCGCGAATGCTGGTGAACGTGGACTGCAGGACGAGGCCCCGGGGCGGTTGGGCGAGCGCCAGTTCCAGCGCCACCGCGCCGCCCAGTGACTCGCCGAGATAGAAGATGCGCGCAGGATCGACGCCCTTGCGGGCCAGCAGCGCCTGCCGGGCCGCCCGGGCATCCTGATACGTGCCGGCCTCGCTGGGGCTGCCCTGGCTCCGGCCGTACCCCCGGTAGTCGAAGAGCAGGACGTCCACCCCGGCGTCCACCAGCGAACGGGCGTGGATCAGCCGGTCCTCGATGCTGCCCGCGTTGCCGTGGCACAGCAGCAGGTGGACGGCCGGCCGCCCCGCGCGCTGTCTGTCGGCCGGGATCCACCAGCCATGCAGTTTCACGCCGTCCTCCGCGTGGAAGCTCAGGTCCTCGAAGGCGAGACCGGCGGCGGCCGGCGTCAGTCCAGACGGCCGCATCGGGAAGTAGAGGAGACCGCGGAGCAAAGCGTCGCGCATCAGGGAGCCGACCGTGGCGAGGGCCCCCCCCGCGACGAGCGTGAGCGCGAGAAGTCGAAGCGCGCGCAAGGGCCTCAGCCGATCGCGACCAGCTTAGCGGATCCCGCTCTCGTCCCGTGCACCTGCTCGTGCACGTGCTCGATTCTTCGCTGGCTGAAGCTCGAAGGGACGGCGTCCCGCTCAGCGCAGCTTCTTGTCGAAGAACTCCAGCGCGCGCTGCCAGGCGAGCTTGGCGGCCGCCTCGTCGTAGCGCGGCGTCGTGTCGTTGTGGAAGCCGTGGTTGGTGTTCTCGTAGAAGTAGACCGCGTACTCGACCTCGTTCGCCTTCAGCGCTTCCTCGTAGGCCGGCCAGCCCGCGTTCACGCGCTGGTCGTTGCCCGCGTAGTGGAGCTGCAAGGCGGCCTTGATCTTCGGCACGTCGGCCGCCGGCGCCTGCCCGCCGTAGAACGGCACCGCGGCCAGCAGCTCGGGCACGCGCACGGCGAGGGTGTTGGCGACGCTGCCGCCGAAGCAGAAGCCGATCACGCCGAGCTTGCCGCTCGATGCCGCGTGCGTCCTCACGAAATGGGCGCCGGCGACCATGTCCGCCAGCACCTTCTCGCGGTCGAGCGTCGCTTGCAGCTCGCGGCCCTTGTCGTCGCTGCCGGGGTAGCCGCCGACCGGCGTGAGCGCGTCGGGTCCGAAGGCCAGGAAGCCCGCGACCGCGAGCCGGCGCGTGACGTCCTCGACGTAGGGATTGAGCCCGCGGTTCTCGTGGACGACCAGCACCGCCGGCAGCTTGCCCTTCGCGTCGGCCGGCCAGGCCAGGAGCCCCTTCATCGTCCCGTGGCCCTGCGGCGACGGATAGCTCGCGTACTCGGTCTTGATCCGCGGGTCGGCCGGCGGCACCTGCTGCGCCCACGCGTAGTTCGGGCTCAGGCTGTCGACGAGCGCGGCGACGCTCACGCCGCCCACGGCGAATCGCGACGCCCGGTTGATGAACTGCCGGCGATCGACGCCGCCATGGACGTAGAGATCGAAGAGCGCCAGGAGCTCCGGATCGAAATCGGTCGCCTGCATCCGTTCCATCTGCGCCACCTCCGGGAAGCACCCAGCCTAGCCCAGGACCGGCCCGACGCGTGCACGTGCGGTTGCTCGCGGCGAGTTGCGGGGACCCCCGGCACCGACTACCATCCGGTGTAGCAGTTCTTGGCAGAGGTTGAACGGATCTTCGCCGGCTGCGCGATCCTTCAGACACCTGGACGGTCGAGGGCGACGGGTGCGTCGGACTCGTTCAGCGCGCGATCGAAAGGGGCTGTCGAGACGAGGGTGACGGTTTGAGAGGCGTCCGAGTCGGGGGCTCGATCGCCGCCGCGTCCGGCCTCCTGGCCCTGCTTGGCTGGACGACCGGACGCCCCTTCCTGGCCAGCCTCGGGGCGCACAACATCCCCATGGCGCCGAGCACGGCGCTGCTCTTCGTCCTGTACGGAATCGCCGCGCTCCTCGCCGCCCCCGAGCCCATCCGCCCAGGGCGCCGAATGGCGGCTCTGGCGCTGAGCATGGCCGGCGCCCTGACGGCCGGGCCGCTCCTGGTCCTTTCCTCTCTGGGGATTCACCCCGCCTTCGAGCGCCTCGGGCTCCAGGCCGTCGGCAGCGTGGGCGCTGCCCCGATCGGTCACATGTCGCCCGTCACGGCCGCCTGCTTCCTGCTCGCCAGCGCGTCGCTGGTGGGCGCGCTGGCTCCTGCCGCGCGCGGCGACTGGCAGTCGGCGTGGGCGAGCTCGAGCGCCTGGGTCCTGCTCGCCGCCAGCTCGGTGCTGGTCCTGGCCTATCTGTTCGGAAGCCCGCTCTTCTACGGCGGGTCGCTGATCCCGCCGGCGGCGACCACGAGCGCAGCCTTCGCGGCGCTCGCAGCCGCGCTGATCGGCCTCTCCCGGCGCCGCGCCGAAGCCCGCGGGCGGGCCAGGCTTTTCGCAACGCTCCCTCGAGCGCTGGTGCTCCTCTTCGGACTGCTCGCCGCGGCGATCTTCGGCGCGGGCGGGTTCTACTACCGGAGCGACGCCGCCCGTTATCGGGCCTACCTCGAGCAGCGCCTTCGCGCGGTGGCGGACCTCAAGGCGGGCGAGCTGGCCCAGTGGCGGGCCGAGCGAGTAGGCGACGCCTCGCTGTTCCTGGCCAACCCTCCGTTCGCGGCGCTGGTGCGCCGCCTGTTCGCGCGGGCGCGGGACGGCGAGGCCGAGACGCAGGTCCGGACCTGGCTCACCAGGGCGCAGGCCCATTATCCGTACGATCGCGTCTCCCTGCTCGATCCGCGCGGAAGCGAGAAGCTCGCGGTTCCCGGCGAGCCGCGCGCGGTGCCCGCCGCCGTCGCCAGCCGCGCCGCCGACGCGCTTCGCTCTGCCTCGGTGGTGTTCGTGGACTTCTACCGGGACGAGCGCGACGGGCGGGTCCGCTTGAGCGTCCTGGTTCCGATCCTGGACGAGCGCGCCGGCCCGCTGGCGGTCCTCGCCCTCGGCATCGATCCCGAAACCAATCTGTACCCGCTCGTCGCCCACTGGCCGACGCCCTCGCCGAGCGGAGCGACCGCGCTGGTCCGCCGCGAGGGAAACGACGCCGTCCTGCTGAGCGAGCTGCGGCCAGGCGACGGCTCGGCGCTCACGTCTCGCACGCCGCTCTCGAGCCGGAACGCCGCCGTCGTGAAGGCCGTGCTGGGCCAGGAGGGGATCGTCGAGGCGGAGGATCGCGGGACCTCGGTGATCGCCGCCCTGCGCGCCATCCCCGGCTCCGGGTGGTTCCTGGTCGCCCAGATGGACGCCGCCGAAGCGAACGCGCCGCTGCGCGACCGCCTGCGCTCGATGCTCGTGCTCCTGGGCGGCCTGCTGGCGGCCATGGTGGCCGGCGTCGCCGCGGTCTGGCGCGAGCAGCGCGTTCGCGACCTGCGGCAGCAACGCGAGACGGAGCGGCGGACCGAGGAGCACATCCGCCGGCTGAACCGGGTCTACGCCGTATTGAGCGAGGTCAATCAGGCGATCGTGCGCGTCCGCGACCCCGCCGCGCTGTTTGCCGAAGCGTGCCGCATCGCCGTGGAGACGGGCGGCTTCCGCATGGCCTGGGTCGGAAGGCTCGAGCCGGAGGGGGGCATCCGGCCCGTCGCCCACGCCGGGGTGGTGGATGGGTATCTGGAGAGGCTGCAGGCCGCCGAGCATGGCGAGCTCGAGGGAACGCTGGAGCTGCTGCGCCAGGGCCGCCACGACGTTTGGAACGACATCGAGGCCGATCCGCGCATGGCGCCCTGGCGCGCCGATGCCCTGGCGCTCGGCTACCGGGCCTCGGTGGCGTTCCCGCTGAGCGTGAACGGCGAGGCCGTGGCGGCCTTCACGCTCTACGCGGGCGAGCCGGGCTTCTTCGACGAGAGCGAGCTGCGCTTGCTGGACGAGATGGCGATGGATCTGTCGTTCGCCATGGACACGGCCCGGCTCGAGGACCTGAGCCTCCGCCTCGCGACGGCCGTGGACCAGGCCCCGGTCTCGGTGGTGGTGACGGGGATCGACGGCCGCATCGAGTACGTCAATCCTGCCTTCACCCGGATCACCGGCTACGCGCCCGCCGAGGCCGTGGGGCAGAACCCGCGGATGCTCAAGTCGGGCAAGCAGGACGCCGCCCTGTATCGGGAGCTGTGGGCGACGATCAGCGCGGGCGGGAGCTGGCACGGCCAGCTCGTCAACCGGCGCAAGGACGGGAGCCTCTACGCGCAGGAGCTCACCATCGCCCCGATCCGCGACCGCGCGGGCCACGTGCTCCGCTTCGTCGGCATCGGCCAGGACGTGACCGAGCGCCGGAAGGCCGAGCACGCCCTGCAGCTCGCGCGCTCGGCGCTGGACCAGGCCGCGGACATGATCCTCTGGGTCGACCGCGACGGACGGCTGATCTACGCGAACGAGACCGCGGCCAGCCGGCTCGGCTATGCGCGCGACGAGCTGCTCGGCAGCGAGATCTGGCGCATCGCGGTCGGGCCGTCACCCGAAGCCTGGCCCGGCATGTGGGAGGCCGCGCGTCAGGCCGGCTCCCTGAGGACCGAGGGCGCGTCTCGCCGCAAGGACGGCTCCAGCTTCCCGAGCGAGGTGGTCGTCACCCACGTCGCGTTCGGCGAGACCGAGCTCCAGTGCGCGGTCGTGCGCGACATCGCGGAGCGCAGGCGGGCCGAGGCGGCGATCCTCGAGGAGAAGGAGTTCTCCGAGGCTCTGCTCGACAGCCTGCCCGGCATCTTCGGGCTCTTCGATCAGGCAGGCAGGCTGCTGCGCTGGAACCGCGCCTTCGAGGCGGCATCGGGTTACTCGGCGCAGGAGCTGGCCGCCATGGGCCCTGCCGACTTCTTCGGCGGCGCGGATCGGGCGAAGGTCGAGGACGGCTTCCGGGACGTGTTCGAGACCGGGTCCGCGAGCGCCGAGCTGGCGCTCCGCGCCAAGGACGGGCGGCAGATTCCCCACTACTTCGTGGGCGTGCGTGTCGCCATGCGAGGCGCTGCGTGCTGCATCGTCACCGCGATCGACGTGACGGCCAGCAAGGCGCTCGAGGATCAGTTGCGCCAGTCGCAGAAGATCGAGGCGATCGGCCAGCTCGCCGGCGGCGTCGCTCACGACTTCAACAACATCCTGGGCGTGATCACCGGCTACGGGGAGCTGGCACAGCGCCAGCTCGCCGCCGGTCACCCGGCCCGCGCCAGGGTCGACGAGATCGTCAAGGCCGCCGCCCGCGCCGCGGACCTCACGCACCAGTTGCTCGCCTTCAGCCGCCGGCAGATCATGCAGCCGCGCGCGCTCGACCTGAACGGCCTGATCGCGGGCTCCCAGGCGATGCTCGGCCGCCTGCTCGGCGAGCATCTCGAGCTGGTGGTTCGCCTCGGCTCGGAGCTGGGCACCGTGATGGCCGATCCCGGCCAGATCGAGCAGGTGGTCCTCAACCTCGCGCTGAACGCCCGTGACGCCATGCCGAAAGGGGGCAGCCTCACGCTCGAGACCTCGAACGTGGAGCTCGACGAGGCCTACGCCGCGGCCCACGCTCCCGCCGTTCGCGGCCGCTACGTCATGCTCGCGGTCTCGGACACCGGAATCGGGATGGACCCGGAGACCCAACAGCGGATCTTCGAGCCCTTCTTCACCACCAAGCCCGAGGGGCAGGGGACAGGCTTGGGACTGGCCACCGTCTACGGGATCGTCAAGCAGAGCGGCGGCTTCATCTGGGTCTACAGCGAGCCCGGACGCGGGACGACCTTCAAGGTCTATCTGCCCCGCCTGGACCAGCCGGCTCAACACGCGGCTGCGGCCGGCCCGACGGGCGAGGCGCCGCGGGGCGTCGAGACGATCCTGCTCGTCGAGGACACCGAGACTCTGCGTGAGGTGATCCGCGAGATCCTCGAAGAGCGGGGTTACACGCTGCTCCTCGCCCTCGACGGCGAGGAGGCCCTGGCCCTCGCCCGCGCTCACGACGGCCCGATCGACCTGCTGCTGACCGACGTCGTGATGCCGAAGCTCGGCGGCCGCGACCTGGCGCTGCGGCTGTCGGAGACCCGGCCCGCGATGCGCGTGCTGTACATGTCCGGCTACACCGACGGCGCCATCTCACAGCACGGCATCCTCGGCGAAGGCCTCGCTCTGCTGGAAAAGCCGTTCAGCGCCGACCGCCTCGCCCGCGCCGTGCGCGAAGCCCTCGACCGCGACTAGCTCGCCTGCAACGCCGCGCCCGTGCTCGTGCACGTGCTCGATCCTTCGCTGGCTGAGCTTCGAGGCGACTCGGCCCGCCTATTCCTTTCTCCTCTGAATCTCGCGAAGCACCCCGAGATCTTCGAGATCCTTGACCCGGCCGGCAGCCTCCTTCATCCGAATCAGGTCCGCGAGGCTCGCGAAGGCTGCGGGCTCCGTCCCGAAGCGCTCTTCGATCCGGTTGCGCCAGACGTCCTCGAAGGTGGCGCCCTCGCCCGGCATTCTCCAGGGTCGGCTCGATGAAGATGTCGACGTCGAGCGTCGCGCGCGCGTAGCCGTGGATCGGGAAGGCCGTGGCGCCGATGACGACGTAGCGGACGCTATGAGCGTTTAAGGACCGAAGCAGGCCCTCTGTATCCACGCTTCAGAAGCTCCTCGGCCATCTCGCGCGACTTCCGCTGCATCATCTCGAAGCGCTGGGCCGTCGTCAGCGACAACTGGTAGTCGATCTCGAACGCCAGCTCCCGTTCCTCGGAAGCCTCGCCCTGCGCGACCTTCAGCACGCCAGCCACGACGCGATTCTACCGTGCTCGTGCTCGATCCTTCGCTGGCTGAGCTTCGAAGGGCGCTACTTCGTCAAGACGACGTGGGTGCCGTGCTCCGTCGAGGCGTGCTCGGTGCACCGGTAGCCGAGGCCCACCGTATCGACGCCGGCGAACAGGTTCTCGCCTCTGCCCAGAAGCACGGGCGCGATCACGAGGTGGATCTCGTCGATCAGCCCCGCGGTGAGGTACTGGCGAATGGTGGCAACGCCGCCGCCGAGCCGGACATCCTTGCCCTGGGCCGCCTCCTTCGCGCGCTCCAGCGCGGCATGGATGCCCTCGGTCACGAAGTGAAAGGTCGTTCCGCCCTCCATCGTGAGGGGCGCACGAGCATGGTGCGTGAGCACGAAGACGGGGACGTGGTAGGGCGGGTTCTCGCCCCACCATCCTTTCCAGCCGTCGTCGGGCCAGGGGCCCCGCACGGGCCCGAACATGTTGCGGCCCAGGATCCAGGCGCCGAGGTTCTCGAAACCGCGCGCGGCGAAGTCGTCGTCGACGCCTTCCCGGCCGGCCCGGTCACCGATCAGCGACGTGGCGAAGTCGGCGTGCATTCTTCGAAACGTCTTCGTGCCCAAGACCCACTGGTGCAGCGCCATCCCTCCGACTCCCATCGGATTGGCCAGATCCTGGCCGGGACCGGCGCCATGACCATCGATGGAGATTCCGAACGCGTTCACCCGAAGCCTCGACATCAGCGTGGTTCCTCCCTTCCGAAATGTCGACGATCGAGCCGGGCCCGGATCGACACCCCGGCACGTGTTCGTCGACGTGCCCGATCCTTCGCTGGCTGAGCCTCGAAGGCGCTCGTGCCGCAGTCGAGTCGATAATACCCATCCTCATGCCTCTGCGACCGAAGCGCCCCGCGCCCACGCCCTCCGCCTGCCGGCTGTACGTGATCCTCGCACGCGAGGCGCCGGTGGCCGCGGTCTTTCGCCGCGGGCCGTCGACGCGGGTCCAGATCCTCAAGTGGTCGACGGACACGGACGCCTTCGAGGAAGGGCAGTGGTTTCACGGCCGCATCTACGAGCGCCGCTGCGATCTCTCGCCGGACGGCAGCCGGCTCGTGTCCTTCGCCCAGAAGATCGACGCGCGCACGATGGAGTCCGACTCCACCTCCGCCTGGACCGCGGTGAGCCGGCTTCCGTTTCTCACTGCCCTCGCGTTGTGGCCGAAAGGGGACTGCTGGAACGGGGGCGGTCTGTTCGAATCGTCGCGCCACCTCCTCCTCAATCACCTGCCGTTCGAGGCGGCGCACCATCCCGACCATCCGCCGCCGCGAGGCCTACGGGTGACTCCGGGCCGCTTCGCCCCGGGCGAGGACCACTCGATCTGGTCGGCTCGCACGGCGCGCGACGGCTGGAGCCTCGTTCAGGAGGGGCAATACCGCTGGAAAGGCGGCCGGCCGCGGACGGAGCGTGCCGAGATCTGGGAGCGTGCGCTGCAGCGTTCCAACGTCACGCTCGTCCGTTCGCTGGAGGAGCTCGACTCCAAGGCGGCCGGCGGCCCCTCGGTCCTCTCGTATCGACTCAGGCGCAACGATCGGCCCGACCTGCCGATCCCCGGCGCCCAGTGGGCCGATTGGGACCAGCAAGGCCGCCTGGTCTTCGCCCGCGGCGGCTGTCTTTTCACCGCAACCTTCGACGGCGACCGCCTGCAAGAGACGCTGCTGATCGACCTGAACGGCAACAAACCGAAGACCGTCGAGACTCCGAAGTGGGCCACACGCTGGTGAGTGCCTGCGCCCGTGCTCGTGCTCGATCCTTCGCCAGTTGAACTTCGAAGAGGAAGCGCGGCCCGTTAGGCTCAACCCGCCTAAGCGGCGATCTGCTGCCGCTTGGATGCGAGGCTGAAGACGACGTCGAGATCGTGGGCTGGAGCCGATCCCCCCGGGAGCGAGACCCCGCGGACGGCTACGCGAGCCGTCGGGCAACATCCCTGAGGATCTCGACCGCGCGCTCGAGGCGGGAGTCGAGCAGCGACCGATAGCCGACCACGGCTGCGTACTGGGTGCTCTCGTTGGCCCGCGGAGCGGCTCGACGATGCTGAGTCCCTGGAGGGTCCTCGGGATGCTGCCGATCACTCCGGCGAGCGGGGAGGCGCTCCGGCTCCGCTCCTTGCGGGACGCCGTCGAAGGTGTCGAGATGCTGAAGTCCAGGTCTTCGCTCAGTCGATAGAAGCCGCCGTGGACCTTGGCCAGACAGGTGCCGCCCTTGAACGCCATTCCCGCGCCTTGCGCGGCGAGGTGCTCCAGCACCACGCTGCAGAAATAGTCCTTCTCGACGAGGCGAAGGTCGAACCCGGTCTGACGGGCGGTGAACTCGATTGCCTGCACCAGCAGGTCCGGGTCGTCGGCATGAAGCCGGATGGGCATGCTCAGATCTCGCCGTTCATCACCAGTCCCCAGCGCCGGCTGAGGGTGCCCCGCTTGGGCCTGGTGGGAATCCATGGAATCGTGGCGGTCGATTCCGGGAGCGCGCGCGCAAGGCGGCCGACCAGCGCGGCGCCGGCACTTCGTCTTTCGAGGAGCGCGCCGATGCGACGAATCGTGCCGAGGTCTCCGTAGCGGAGCGTGGCCGAGACCAGCGCGGCCGGGGTGACCCGGCCCGCCCCCAGCTCACGATCGATCCACTCGAAGGCGCGGGGCAGGCTGCCGAAACGGGCCCAGTCGTAGACGGCATCGACCAGCGTTCGGACCCGCGAGGAGTACGACACGATCAGGCCCTCCCGCGTGGAGGCCTGCTCGACCTCCCCCAGGCGAGCGTCTGCCACCTTGATCAAGGTCAGGGCGACGGCTCCGATCGTTCGTTGCCCGGAGAGCCGGGTGTTGTACGCATAGACGCGGTTGGGGACCTGATTGCTGAATCCGTAGCGATTGAAGGCGTTGGGGCCGCAGATCTGGTAGCGCCCGCCCCGATCCGCCATCAAGGTGTCGAGCGCGAGAGCCTGGTCCGGCGTCCAGGCGCCGGCGAGGGGCAGGCCTGGTGGGATCAAGTACAGGCCGCGACGGACCTGCGCAATCAGGCCAGCCCGCGCCAGCCGGCTGAAGAGCTCCCGCTCCTGCTTGGGGCTGATCGCGAGCGGCTTGGTCAAATCACCTGTTCGCAGCTCCCGGACCTTGCGCAACTGCGCGTAGGCGAGGAGCTGTCGCTCGAGGTTCCCCAGCCGCCGTTTCACGCTGTATTCTATTTCACATAAATTGCCTGTCAAGCAATTAGTGAGAAATGCAGTGCAGTCTCCCTGTCCCGCCTCACGTGCGCGGGCGCGGTCCTTCGCTGGCTGAGCTTCGACGGGGGCGTTCAGTCCTTGCTCACTGCTTCCGCCCCGCGCGCTCGAGCAGCTTGACGTCCTCCGGCGTGAGCTTCTTGCCGATGAAGGCTTCGAGCTCAGCCTGGTCGAACGTCTCGTCGCGGATCGCGAGGTACGGCGCGATGTCGGACTTCGCGGCAGAGCGGAGAGTCTTGTAGTCGACGACACCGTCGGACTGGATGCGGTTCTGCCTTTGAAAGCTGGCGATGGCCTGGGACATCTCGTCGGTCATCACGCACGAAGGCGCCTTCTGGGGACACACCGACGGGACGGAGATGGGGCCCGACACCCCTTCGGCCGTCAGGTAGTTGCCCATCGCCTCGTAGGTGCGCTTCGAGGCGGTCTGCGCGACCTCGGGGTTGATCGCGGTGGCCCGGACGTGCACGTCGTTGTAGAGCAGCGCGGCCGTGCCCCAATCGCCCGCATCGAACTTGCGAGCGGCCGTGCGGCTGAGCTTGAAGGCGATCAGGTAGCTGCCCAGATGCAACTGGTGCGGCGACGAGGCGAGCGGACATTCGATGGCCGCCTCGGCCAGGAGCCTCAGAGCCGGCTCGACCTCGAGGACCTCGCCCTGGGCGCAGTTGGCTGGAATGCTGAAGACGCCGTCGGAACGGGTTCCGATCCGGGAACGCTGGCGGGCGGCATCGCGCTTCCACAAGGTGGACTTGACCGGAGCGCCGCGCTCGTCCATCACCTCGACCACGTACGGCGGCGGGTCCGCGCCGGCCAGCAGCGACAGGCTGGACGCGGCGAGGAGAGCCAAACGGCAGAACGACGACGGGATCATCAAGACACCTCGCCTCGCCAGACGAGCGCGTAGAGAACGATGGGGAAGAGCCACATCAGGAAAAGGACGAGCAGGACGGTGCCTTCGTACCGCACGAAGCGGGTGACGGTCGAAGCGGGCACGAAACGCACCGCGTCGGCCCCCTGGCTGAGGCTGAGCAGGATCTCGATCTCCGCCCCCGGCGGTTCGACCTTCGCGACCAGATCGATCTGGCAGCCGGGATCGAGGCGCATGATCGGGACCTGGAGAGCGCCCATCAGGACCTCGGCCTTCGGCCGGATCTTGCCCTCCTCGGCCGCGCCCTCCAGGCAGGGGGCGTGCCAGACGACCGTCTCCGCGAGCCGCCGCGAGGCGGTCAGCGTTCCGCCTTTCGCGACCACGATGAACTCGAGCTGCTTGAACGCCTTGTCGCGGGAGAGATTGCGGATCGAGTAAGTGACCTTGCCCGAAGACCACTCCCGCTGCAGGTCGTACTCGATCGTGGGCGCCTCCGTCGCCCGATCGATCGCCCGCGTCGCGGTCCACGCGAGCAACCCGCACAGCACCGTCAGGACGAAGGGCGCTTCCTTCGCACGCAGCGCACCGGTCATCGCCGTCGCACCTACAGGTAAGGGCTGGTGGAGGAGGCTACTGGCGCGCGCCGGGCCGTGTCAATAGTGAACGCGCGACGTGCTCGTGCACGTGCACGTGCTCGATCCTTCGCTGGCTGAACTTCGAAGAGGGCTCGCCTACGTCCCGCAGGGCAGCCCATCGACCCGCCCGCAACATGAATACTCTGTTGACTCATGTCGTACACTACGACGAAAACCCGCCGCGCGTCCGTCTCAAGTGCAATCGAGGAGCAACCGATGGGAGAGAGTCCGTTCAGCAGGGACACACTGTCCCTCGACGAGGTGTCGATGACTGCTCGGATTCGCCCCGCGGCCCGCTTGGCGGGCGCCGCGCTTCCTTCCGGCCTGGGCCGAATCGCGCTGTTTGCCCTGGCGGGCGTCTCGCTGAGCCATGCCGCAATGGGCGAAACGAGGACGCTCTACGTCTTCCATCAGGGGCCGCCGCGGGCCAGCTGGATCGCGGATTCGTCGAGGCTGGCGCCGGAGCTGACCAAGGCCAAGGTCAACGACTTCGATCTGCGGCCGGGGGACACGGTCTTCTTCAAGGTCGGCGATCCGAACCCTCTCGTCTTCGACTACAAGGCCAGCGAGGTCACCAACACGCCCACTGCCGACTTCGAGGCCGTTCAGCGCTTCGCGGAGGCTCTCGGCAAGATCGGGCCCCTTCTGGGCCCCAGGCCGGGCGGGGGCGGGCCCGAGGCCGCGGCCGGGAAGGCCGAAGACGGAACGAACGAAGTGTGCCCCGGAAGCCCCGTCGCCGTGCAGGTCAAAGTCGACGCCCTCTTGGAGCCCTTCGTGGTGTGTGAGGTCGACAGCCTCGATCTCGTGGCGGCGAAGCGCGGCGTCGCGGACCTCCAATCTGCCTTCGCCTCGATCCCTGGGGTGATTCGTGCGTCCTTGACGAAGGACGGCGGCGTGAGGATCAGCGACACCTCGCGCTGGCCCCAGTTCGGCGACAGCGTGGCGGCAGCACTCAAGAAGGCGGCCGCCATCGAGCACGCCTGCGGCCTGACGGGTACACAGACGGTTGGGGCGCGAGTGTCTTCGTCCACGCGGGGGGGCAGCCAGCAGATCGACGTCCCGTGCAACGCCGCGGCCGTGCCGGGGTTCTGGACGATCGAGCAGTACGCCGACAAGCTGATCAAGGTCCGAGAACCCCTCCTCGAGATGGCCCGGGTCCTCCGTGAGATCGACGAGCAACGGCAGGTGACGGATCTCGACCTCAAGACGCCCGACGGCGCGTCCGTCGCGATTGCCTACGATGCCCGCGTCGATCAGGCCCTCAGCGTCACCGTGGCGAGGACCAAGCGTTACGACGCGATCCTGTCCAAGGAGGACGTCGCCCACATCGAGACATCGATCCGGGATCGAGTCGGGGAGTACAAGTTCGCGTTCCACCCGAGGACCCTGGCCCACTTCAAGATGGCTGGCGGGGTGGTCTACAGCTTCGTGAACGTGCCGAAGTACTCGACCGCGAAACAGGGCGATGACCTGGTCGTCGCCGTGTCCTCGGAAGACTTCGCGGCCTACGACGCCGCCATCATGCTCAACGTGATCCCGGCCGCCTGGAGCGATCCGTCCTTCTCGCCATATTTCCAGGTCGGGGTGACGCCTCGGAAAGACCAGGTTGCCTTCTACTTCGGCGCGGGGCTCTCGGGGTTCTCTCGATTCAACTTCGGCCTCGGGCTGACCCTGCTCCAGGTCCAGAAGCTGGAGGATGGGTTGACTGTCGGCGCCAAGTTGCAGAAGCCCGAGGACCTGAAGCTCTCGACCCGCTTCAAGACCGGCCTCTACGTGCAACTGACCGTGACGCCGTAGGCTCGAGTCCAACAGGGGATCAGCGGGCGAGGGCGAAACAAGTGACGACGAAGATCCTGTCCTTCCAGATGCAAGAGCAGAAGGCGCAGAATTGGTGCTGGGCCGCCGTCGCCGTCTCGACGGCTCGGTTCTATGACCCGGGTTTCGCCGTGAGCCAGTGCCAGTTGGCGACCGCGCAGTTGGGGCAACCGGCCGGCTCGTGCTGCCAGCAGCCGGTGCCGAGATCCTGCGACAAGAGGTCGACGCTGCAGGATGCCCTGGCTCGCGTCGGGCACCTGCTCGGCACCGCAGGCGGCCCCGGGGCGTTCTCGGAGGCCGTGGACCAGATCGACGCAGACCGCCCGATGCCCGTTCGCATCGAATGGAGCGACAGCAACGGCCACTTCGTAGTGGTGTCCGGGTACGAGTCGGGCGGCGAGTTCGTGACGGTCCATGATCCGCGCGATGGCGGGCCGTCCACGGTGCAGTTCGACGAGTTGATCCGCAACTACGAGGGAGCGGGAGTCGTTACGGACCGCTTCTTCACGAGGTAGGTGGATGGCCATTCGGATCGCCGAGCCCCCTTTCGCATCGATCGAGGCGCTCTCCGAGATCGCCAACCTGAAGAAGCCCCAGACCGGCGGCTCCTTCGTGCACTCGATGAAGACGGACACGCCAGCCTCCGCACAGGAGGTGCTGTTTCCGCACCGCGTGTTCGTCGTGTCGAAGCGCGACATTCTCGAGGGGCATCCGGAAGAAGGGGCCCGTCCAACGGCGTGGCGCTACGTCATCGACACCGAGTCCGAGGCGCCAACCGCGGCCGAAGTGGCAGATCACGCGGACTTCCATCGACTCGCGAAGATCGTGGAAGGGCCCCTCGCGCAAGGGACCATGGACTGGGTCGCCCGCCTGCAGGCCGACGAGTCGGCGAGCGAGCTCGAGCTCAACGCGCTTCGCGTGCCAGAGCTGGGTGTCTTCGCCCTTTGGCTCAGGGGCCCAGACGGGTCGAGCGAGCGGTTCATCCCCCTTCGCGCGCCGGCTTCGCTGGGCGAGGAGGAGACCTTCGAGCCCAAGGCCTGGTGGGACAGGCTGAAGGCCCTGGCGGAGGACGACGAGACTTTCGACGACCGCCCCGAAGTTCCGGCGTTGAAGAGCAGGTAGGTGATCGATGACGATCGACTGGGCAATCCTGAGTCTTGGCCTCTTCGGCGGGCTCGTCCCAGACATGATCCGCCTCGCCCGGGAGCTTCGAGACAAGAGTGCTCCCTCGCCGCTCCACGCAGGGCTGGTTGCCAGCATGGCGATCCTCGGTCTCCTAGGGGCGACCTGCGCTCTCGTCCTCGATGCCAAGAACGCGAAGGAAGCGATCGCGTTCGGGTTCTCCGCGCCCGAGCTTCTCTCCCGCCTGGCCTCCCAGCCCCCACCTCCCGGCGGCAACCCTGGGCCCAAGCCAGGCGGCGGCGGTTTCTCGCTCCGCGCCTGGTGGGTCAACTAGGCGAGAAGCACCGCCGCTTTTCCTGACCGCTGAGGAGGGCAGGCGCGTCCTGGCCTTCCTGGAGGCACTGACTTCGGCAGGGGCGCGTTTGCCCTAGGAAGTGAGGCCCACGTCCATGGACAAGGAAAGAAGACTCCTCGTCGATCCGCACTGCCACGTCTTCTCGGGCCGCGACATCCCGCTCGCCGAGTTCCTGTACTACGGCCGCGAGATCCCCTGGGGTCTGGCCTACTTCGTCGAGTGGCTGGCAACGCATCCGGCGGCCACCGATCAGCCCGGGGCGTCCCGCATCAAGAAGGCGAAGTCGGCCGCCATGTCGGCCCAGGGCCTCCAGTCGGACTTCCAAGAGGCGGAAGAACGGAACCTGCTCGAGCGCTTCGCCGCCTACGCGGACCTGATGAGCCGTCCGGTCAAGGCGATCACCGCGCGGATGCTCGCGGAGCTCAAGGCCGTCGACCTCTTCACCCCCGCGATCACCGACATGGACTGCTGGCTGGGGGACGCCTCCTTCTACGACGACCGGGTCGCGGAGCACGGGGCTCTGGCCAGGGAAGACAAGTTCAAGGGCCGCGTCCATCCGATCGTCGGCTTCGATCCGGTGAGACAGCACGCGACGCGCCTGGCCTTCGGCGCGGGCAAGGACCACCTCGAGCAGGTTCGCAAGGCGGTGGAAGAGGACGGGTTCGTCGGCGTCAAGGTCTATCCGCCCATGGGCTATCGGCCGGCGCGGAACGCCGAGTACTACAAAGGCGGCGCGAAGGTGCGCCGGCCGGACGGCAAGCCGGTGCGCTGCAAGCTCGCCAAGAACGACAAGAGCGTCGAAGTCGACATGACGGGAGCCGACCTCGACGAGGCGATGGACCAGCTCTTCAAGTACTGCGTCGCAGCGGACGTGCCGGTGATGGCGCACTGCACCCACCACGGCGCCGAAGCGTCGCGAGGTCGCGGCTACCACTCCGATCCGCGCTTCTGGCGGACCGTCCTGACCAAGTTCAACGCCCTGCGCCTGAACCTCGGCCACTTCGGCGGGGATACGGGACGGCCCAGCTTCCTGCCCGGCGCCGTGCAACTGGCCGTCGACTTTCCGAACGTCTACGGCGACGTCGGCGCCCACGATCTCGTGAATCCAGGAGCGAGGTCCGCCGAGAGCTACTCCTACGAGATGAACAGCGCGCGCGAGGAAGGACTCGACTGGCGCAAGAAGATCATGTTCGGCACCGACTGGCACACGACCTACGTGCAAGCCAGCCCGGGCGCCTACGTCGGCCGCTACCTGAAGTTCTTCGACGAAGAGCTGTCAGGCGGCGACGCGAGCGTCAAGACCGACTTCCGCTCCGCCAACGCCCTGCGCTTCCTCGGCCTGGCCAGGACCGCCCCGAACAACGCGACGAGAAAGCGGCTCGAGGCGTTCTACAAGAAGCACGAGCTGTTCAAGCTGGACGGCGCCGACGCTCCGGCCTGGTGGTAGCCCGCTGCGGACTCACTCGTGGCGCAGCGCTGTCGCTGGGTCGAGGTTCGCGGCGCGCCAGACAGGGACAATGGCAGCGGTGATGGCGGCGAGCGCGAGCAGCGACACGGCAACGAGGAGAGCGCGCAGATCGATCGGCCAGATCCCGGTGAAGAAGCCGGATGAGGCCCAGGCGGCGCTCACGGCCACCGCGACACCGGCGGCGAGCCCGGCCGCGACAGGGGCGAGGCCCCGGTTCAGGAGCCAGCGCAGGATCGCCCCCCGGCTCGCGCCGAGCGCGAGGCGCAGACCGATCTCCCGGGTGCGGGCGCTCGCGAGATAGGCGATGACACCGAGGATCCCGACCGCGGCCAGGAGCAGACCGAGCGCCCCGAAGATCCCGAGCAAGCCCGCCGTCGCACGCGGCAGGAAGAGCGCGTCGTCCACCGTTCCCGCGAGCGTTCGCGGGTTGCTGACCGGCACTCGCGGGTCCAGCTCCCGAATCGCCTGGCGGATCGCCGGCAAGAGCGGGCCTGTGTCGCCCTCCGTGCGAGCCACCAGCGTCCGCGTCCCACGCCGGTCCTGCCCCAGGCTCGTGTAGAGGAAAGGCCGCGGGCTTTCCCCAAGCGTGCGGTACTTGCCGTTGCGGACGACGCCGATGACCTCCGAGCCGTCGCTCAGGTGGCGACCGAGCGCATGCGAGCCCGGCCAGAGCCGAGAGGCCAGCGTCTCGTTGACGACGACGACCCGGGGTGCAGCCGAGCGGTCGCCCCCCCCGAACGAGCGGCCCGCGACGAGCGGGATGCGCATGGCTTCGAAATACCCCGGGCCCACGCTGGCAAAGTCGACCGGCAGCTCTCGGGCGCTCGGATCGCCAGCTTCGGACCGGACGTTACGGAGGTTGATCGCGGCGGTCAGCGGAAGGTGGCTCGCGAGCGCCGCGGAGCTCACTCCCGGGAGCCGCGAGACCCGCTGGCGCACTCGATCGAAGAGCGCCTCGGCGTCGTCCATCCGGTACCCGAGGAGGTCCGGCGAGAGCGTGACGATGGCTGCCCCCTCGGGCTCGAACCCCGCGTCGACCCGCGTGGTATCGACCAGGTTCCGCAGTGCGACGCCGGCGGCGGCGAGCAGGGCGACCGAGACGGCGACCTGAACCGCCACCAGCGTCTCACGCAGGCCGTGCGACCCGCGCGCGGCGGCCGCGGCGCCCAGGTCGCGGAGCATCGCGGAGAGGTCCGAACGAGTGGCCTCGACCGCGGGCAACAGGGCGAAGACGACGGCGCTCAGCGCGGCAGCCGCCAAGGCGAAGCACAACACCCGCAGGTCGAGCGAGGGAGCGAGCACGAGCTCGAGCGGCCAGCCGACCGCGGCCGTGAGGGGAAGGCCCACGCGGCCGAGCACGGCGTTGGACGTGCGAGCGAGCAGGAGCCCGAGCCCGCCACCCGCGAGCGCGAGCAGAAGGCCTTCGAGCAGGAGCTGGCGGACCAACCGCCGCCGGTCGGCCCCGATGGCGAGGCGCGTCGCAATCTCGTGCCGGCGGCGCAGCGCGCGGGCCAGAAACAGGCTCGCGACGTTGGCGGAGGCGAGCAGGAGGCCGGACCCGAAGACTCCCATCACCAGCAAAGAGCCCGCCCAGACCGCGCGATCGATTCCTGGCGAGAGCCGCACTTCGTTGGCCGCCACGGCGGTGAACGCACGCCGGGCGTTGCTCGCGGGGTACTCGTGCCCGAGCTGGAGGGCCAGGGCCGCGAGCTCGCCGCGGGCCTGCTCCACCGATGCGTCCGGGCGCAGGCGGCCAGTGACCCAGACCCAGCGCTGGGCGCGATCGGCGGTGCGCTCGAGCCTCGGCGTCACCCCTCCGAAACTGATGGTCACCCCGGTCGGCAGCGAGACAGCGGCGTGGATCGGCAACCAGAGATCCGGCGAGAAGCCGGGGATCAGGCTCCGGAAGCCCCGCGGGGCGACGCCCGTGACGGTGAACACGCGGCCGTTCAGACGGACCTCTCGACCGATCACGTCGGGGGAACCTGCGAAGTGCCGGAGCCATCCGTCATGGCTCAGGATCGCGACCGGGCTCGCCGAGCCCGGGCGATCTTCGAAGGGGCTGAACGCGCGGCCGCGCGCCGGCACGACACCGAGCATGGCGAAGTAGTTGCTGGTGACGGCTTCGGCCATCACCAGCTCGGAGCTCTCGCCACGCTCGAGCGCCAGGGGGAACCAGGCATACGCCGCGAGCTCGCCGAACCTTCGCGCGCGATCGCGGAGATCCTCGTAGTCGGGAAAGGCCAGCGGCGTGTGGCTCAGGAAGTCACCGGAGACCGCGCTGTAGACGTGCGCCAGGCGCTCCGGAGCAACCACCGCGGGCGGGCGCAGCAGGAGCGCGTCGAGCAGGCTGAAGACGGCGGTGTTGAAGCCGATCCCCAGCGCCGTCGTCGCGATCACGATGGCCGAGAACCCCGGATGACGTCGCACCATCCGGCTGGCGTGCCGAAGATCGTCGCTCAGGCCGCTCATCTGTCTCCCTCGCCCGTTATTCGATGGTCTGAGAGGAGTCCTGTCCAGGCCCCGTCTCGTCCTCGCTCCCGGATCGGGTCGAAATCGAGTCGCACTGAGGGAGGCCGCCCCGCGCGGCCGAGGAGACAGATTCGCCATGAAACTGCGCACCGCAAGCTGGATCCTGCTGACCGCGCTCGGGACCTTCGTTCTGCTCGTGAGCCTGCTCTCGACCTACCTCGCCTATCGCGGCAACTACGCGGTCGGCGGCACGGCCGTGGGGGCGGTGGCCGCCGGACGCGAGGAGGTTCTGCTCGGCCTGCGCGGAATCCGGGGGACCTCGGGCGCCTTCGGGGCGGGCTATGCCGTTCTCTTCCTTTCCATCGTGCTCGGCCCCTACAGGCGCGGCGAGACCTGGGCCTGGTGGTCCCTCCTGGCCGCCCTGATCCTGCCCTGCCTCCTGATCGTGGTCCGGCTTCCCCTGCTGGGAGCCCACCTGGGAGTGCAGGCTGGCCTGCAGCAATGCGGCATCGGGGTCGCGGCCCTGCTGCTCGACATCTCGCGCCTGCGCTCCGCCCAGGCGGGGGCGGGCGGCGCGTAAACACGTGCACGTGCTCGTGCACGTGCACGATGCTTCGCTGGCTGAGCTTCGTAGGGCGCTACTCGACCCCGGTCGGCTGAATATCTTATTGAGGAAACCGCGCGCGCGTGTGATGATCTGGAGGGGGAGGCTTCGTGGACTTCCGCTGGAACCAGTGGAACATCGAACACCTGGCCGGACATGGAGTCGCTCCCGAGGAAGCCGCGGACGTGGTCAGGGAGGCCAAGCGCCCCTATCCGAGGCGGATTGGTGAGGACAAGCTCCTCGTTTGGGGCCCAGGAAGGGGTGGCCGCCTGCTTCAGGTCATCTTCGTCGTCGACGACGATGGGACTGCGTTCGTGATTCATGGCCGCGAGCTGACGAAGCGGGAGAAAAGCCTCCATCGCAGGAGAGGACGATGAGCGCGAAGAAGGGGGTCGGAAAGTACGCGCGGATGACCGCCGCCGAGCTCCGGTCGGAGACGGCGGAGTTCGACAAGGAGATGGCGGCCTCCAAGTCGAGGCCCCTCACGCCCGAGGAACGCGCGTGGTGGGAGCGTGTTCGCCGACGGCCAGGCAGGCCGCGCAGGGGACGTGGCGCCAAGGTCATCTCCGTGAGCCTCGAGCAGGAACTCCTGGCCAGGTCCGATGCGCTGGCGAAGAACCTCGGCATTTCGCGGGCGTTGCTGATCGAACGAGGATTGAAGGCCGTGCTGGCCGCGGAAGGGCGCCTCTGATGTGCGAGGACGTGCTCGTGCTCCTGTTTCGGTTCAGGACCTCTTGGCGGTCCGCGCGCGGATTTGCTCCATCCGCGCCCGCCGCTCGGGGGTGAGCTCGAGTCCGAGGTCCGCGAAATCCTCGGTCTCGTACACCTGACGGATCTCGATCTCGGAATCCCCCAGCATCGGATTGGGACAGCGCTTCACCCATTCGATCGCTTCTTCCTTCGACTTCACCTGCCACAGCCAGAAGCCCGCGATCAGCTCCCTGGCCTCGGTGAAGGGCCCGTCGATCACCGCGCGCTTGCTTCCCGAGAACCGGACCCGAGCACCCTTCGAGCTCGGCTGCAGTCCCTCGGCGGCCAGCAGGATGCCCGCCTTCTCCAACTCCTGGTTGAACTTGCCCATCTCTTCGAAGAGCTTCGCGTCGGGCGGGCTGCGCGTAGACTCCCGTACCCGTCCTCCGGAGGAGAGCATGGAAACGCGCGCGCTCGGCAAGGTCGGTCCCACGGTTTCGGCCCTCGGCCTCGGCTGCATGGGGATGTCCGACTTCTACGGCCCCGCCGACCGGGCGGAGAGCGTGGCCACGATCCACGCCGCCCTCGACGCCGGCGTCACGCTCCTCGACACCGGCGACTTCTACGGGATGGGCCACAACGAGCTGCTGCTGCGGGAGGCGCTCGCGGGCCGCTCCCGCGACGCCTTCGTCCTCAGCGTGAAGTTCGGGGCGCTGCGCGACGTCTGCGGGAACTGGAACGGCGCCGACGGCCGGCCCGCCGCGGTCAAGAACTTCCTCGCCTACACGCTGCAGCGCCTGGGCACTGACCACGTCGACATCTACCGGATCGCGCGCGTGGACCCGGCGGTGCCGATCGAGGACACGGTGGGCGCGATCGCGGAGATGGTGAAGGCCGGCCACGTGCGGCACGTGGGCCTCTCCGAGGCCGGTGCGGCCACGATCCGCCGGGCCCACGCGGTGCATCCGATCTGCGACCTGCAGATCGAGTATTCGCTCGTCTCGCGCGGGATCGAAGACGAGATCCTGCCCACCACCCGCGAGCTCGGCATCGCGATCACCGCCTACGGCATCCTCTCGCGCGGCCTGCTCAGCGGACACTGGTCCAGGGAGCGGGCCGTAACGCCCGGCGACTTCCGCCGCTACCTGCCCCGTTTCGGGGGTGTGAACCTCGACAAGAACCTGGCCCTCGTCGAGGCGCTCCGCGCCCTCGCCCGCGAGAAGGAGACGACGGTCGCCGCCCTCGCCACCGCCTGGGTCCTCTCGCGAGGCGAGGACGTCATCCCCCTCGTGGGCGCGCGGCGGCGCGACCGGCTGGCCGATTCCCTCGCCGCCCTCGACGTACGGCTCGGCGCGGAGGAACTCGCCCGGATCGAAGCCGCCGTCCCGAAGGGCGCAGCCGCGGGGGACCGCTATCCCACCCCCCTCATGGCTCACCTCGACAGCGAGAGGCGACCGGGCTAGCGGGCGAGGACCCCCGCGGATTTGCTCTACGCGACTCTGGCGCGAGCCGATGCGACGAGACGGACCCTGACGCCCAGCCGAGCCAGCATGTCGATGAGGGCATCCGCGCTGAAGAGATCGACCCGGCCGCGAAGCAGGTCGCTGACTCGTGGCTGAGTGACTCCGAGGATCTTGGCGGCCTGGGCCTGCTTCAAGCCGCGCGATGCAAGCTCCTTCTCGAGCCGGATCATGAGATCGGCACGCACCAGGAGGTGCTCCGCCTTGCCGCGGGGGAACCCGAGATCGCGAAATACGTTTCCGGTGGAACGAGTCACTCTGAGCTTGCTTGTGCGCGTCATCGTCCCCTCCGCCTGGCCGCCAGAACGTCCTGCAGCCGAGCACGCGCCACTTCGATCTCCCGGGCGCGAGTCTTCCGCGATCGCTTCTCGAACGCATGAAGGACGTAGACCCTTCCTCGAACCGGGCAACGTAGAACACACGGTGCTCTTGCCCCGTGTGCACGCGGATCTCCTGGACGCCAGGGCCTACGCTGGCCATCGGCCTGTAATCGGTGGGTCGTAGCCCCTGCTGCACTCTCCGAAGCTCGAAACCCGCCGCGCGTCGCGCGTCCTCTGGAAACGCCCTCAGAGCGTGCAGCGAGGACCCGACCCAGAGAATCGGTTTGTCCACGCCGGAGGATTATACAAAGTTCAGTATGGAGAGGCAAGGCCGGAACTGCCGGCCGGTCCAGGGCCTTCAGGACTCCTTGGCGGTCCGCGCGCGGATCTGCTCCATCCGCGCCCGCCGCTCGGGGGTGCTCGTGCTCGATTCTTGCTGGCCGTACTTCGAAGAGACCAACCCCCGCCAGTTCGAAGGGACGCGGGAAGCTCGGCGTCGCCTGATCTCGCCGTCGTGACGTGCTCGTGCTCGAGCACGTGCTCGATCCTTCGCTGGCTGAGCTTCGAAGGAGTCGGTGCAACCTGGTGCAATCTGGTGTAGCGTTCCGCCATGGCTGGAATCGAGAAGGTCCTGAGGCAGAGCGTTACTCTCCCTTCGCGCACCGTCCGGCGCGTCAAGGCGCTGGCCAGGGCGCGGCGTGCCAGCGCGAGCCGGGTGATCGCGGAGCTAGTCGAATCCGGACTCGAGGCCGAGGACCGGGAACGGCAGAGCTTCATGGAGCTGGCCGACCGTCTCACGAACTCGAAGGACGCGGCGGAGCAGAAGCGGCTCAAGGAAGAACTCGCGACCCTGACCTTCGGTCGCTGATGCCCAAGATCCGCTGGACCGATCTTCCCCCGGCCCTGCGGGACCACCTCTTCGAGCGACTTCGCGAACGCCAGATTCGCGCCGAGGACGTCTACCGCCTCAAGTTGTGGCGCGAAACGGAGCCGTTAGCGCCCGACGGCGCCTGGTACAAGGACTTTGGCTCCTTCAAGGTCTGTGGCCAAGGGGAGTTCCCGCGCACGTTTCTACTCCGCGGCCAGGCCGCGAAGGGGCAGAAGCTGCCCTGAAGCTCGCCTGATCCTCTCGTCGTGACGTGCACGTGGACGTGCACGTGCACGATTCTTCGCTGGCTGAGCTTCGAAGAGGCGCGCTCCGACCGATTCGGCCTGACCCTCCCCGATGGAACGGGTTCTCGGGACGGGCGCAAGCGTCCAGCGATGCGCAGCGACCCGAATGGTGACATCCTCACGCTCGATGCCTGGGACCACAACCCAACTCGGGGCGGCGCGCCTGCGCGCGCAGCGCGTGACTGGCGACGACGAACGCACACCCGCCGAGGTCGTCGCCGCCCTGTGCGCCGTGCAGGCGCAGGACTACGCGGGCTCGCTCTGGGCGATCGGGCTGCGGGCGCCGGGATCCACCGAGGCGACCGTCGAGCGCGCCGCGGACGAGCGCCTCATCGTCCGCACCTGGCCCATGCGCGGCACCCTGCACTTCGTCGCCGCAGCCGACGCGCGCTGGATGCTCTCCCTCCTGACGCCGCGACTCCTGCGCGGTGGCGCCGCCCACGAGCGACGCCTCGGCATCGACGAGCGCCTCCTTGCGAAGGCGCGGCGCGTGCTGGCGCGAGCCCTCCGCGACGGACGCCGGCTGTCGCGACCCGACCTCTACGCGTGCCTGGAGGCCGCGGGAATCGCGACTGGCCAGCGCGGCATCCACATCGTCTGCCGGCTGGCGATGGAGGGCTTCCTCTGCTGCGCCGGGCGCGAGGGCAAGCAGACCGCGTTCGCGCTGCTGGAGGAGTGGCTCCCCGCCTCGCCGCCACGGACGCGCGACGACGCGCGCTCCATCTCCTCGCCCCCTTCGACGAGTACCTGACCAGCTATCGAGACCGGGACGAGCTTCTCGCCCCACACCTCCAGCCGCGCGTCTGGGCGGGCGGCATGTTCCATGCACCGCTCGTCGTCAACGGCCGCGTCGTGGGAACCTGGCAACGCCGCAGCCGGTCGGACGGCATCGTGGTCACGCCGTCGCCCTTCACGCCCTTGCCGAAAGCGTGGCTCGGCGCCTTGCGGCGCGCCATCGCCCGCTACGGGGAATTCGTCGGCCGAGCGGTACGAACCGACGGTACGCCGGCCCGTGCACGTGCACGTGCACGTGCTCGATCCTTCGCTGGCTGAGCTTCGAAGAGGCTCGCTACCGTGCGGGATCAGCTCAGACCTCGGCCTCGTGCACGTGCGCGACCGGTCGGTTCTGGCTCTGCCCGAAGTGCGGCAAGCACGTCCCCATGCGCAGCGCGAGTTGCCGCCGAGGCGGAGACCTTCCGTCGGGACATCCTGCGGCCTGCGCGACGCGCTAGAACGCCTCGCGTGTTAGCATACGACCTGTGAGGGTGACGAGCCGGGTGGCGCAAGTGCCCAGCCAGTTGCGTGACGCCTTCTACGACTGCGTCGAGGTCCTGCAAGCGGTCGAGACCGACGTCGACTTCGACGGGCTGCGGAGCGGGACCTGGAGGCTGAAGCCCCTCGGTCGGCGCTTGAAGAACTACGCGGGATTGTGGAGTCTCGACCTGAGTCCCGCCTGGCGTCTCGTCGTCCGGTTCAACCGAGGACGGACGGAGGTGACGCTCCTGAGTGTGGAGGACTACCACCGATGAGGAAGAAACCGACACGGAAGGCGGGTTGGGTGCCGGTCAACATCGAACGTTCCGATTCGTTCCCGGGCCGCGTGCTCGCGCGCGAGCTCGCCGCGCGCAAGATGTCGCAACTGGAGCTGGCACGCCGGATGGACCGGCCCGTCCAGGTCGTCAACGGCATCGTGAACAACCGCCGATCGATCACGGCGGAGACGGCGGTCGGGCTCGCGAAAGTACTCGGTATGACGCCCCGTTTCTGGATGACGCTGCAGGTCAATCACGACCTGCGAAAGCTCGGCGTCCGCGTAGTCGCCTGAGCAGGCCACCGGCCGGCACGCGCTGGCGCCGGCGTGGCTCGGCTCGCCGGCAGAGCCGCCGGCTCCGAAGAGGCCGGACTCACCGCCGTTGGAGTTTGGTCAGCATGCTGACGATCCGCACGAGCAAGCTCTTGGCCTGCCGGCAGGAGACCAACGGCGCAAGCTGTCTGACCGTCAGGATGTCCAAGATGGCGGCGGACTCCATCGCGCTGCCACGGGCGATGCCATAGAACCGAGCCCGATCCCGCCGCTGCCGCCGGCCACAGCCTTCCGCCAAGTTCAGCAGCACCGAAGCAGCAGCCCGGTCGAGCTGGTCCTTCAGGCTGTGGCCACAGCGAGCCGTCAGAGTTACTAACAGGCCCTGGAGCTCCAGGGCGGCCTGGTAGCAATCGAGCCGCTCATGGTCGAGCAGGACGTGCTCGTGCTCGTGCTCGACCTTCGCTGGCTGTACTTCGAAGGGCCGGTTGTCGTCGTGCCGTGCGGGTGGGGCGTCATTCATCGCGAGCCTCCTTGCCGAGGCGGCCTTCCGGGCGCGCCTCTCACGAAAGGAGGTGCGACCGAAGGCCGCTCGGAGGCTCGCGCCGGACGCCCCATCCGCCTGCACGCGACGTGACCGCTCGCGGTCAGGCAGAACGGGCGAGCGGGCGCGGCGCGTGCAGCCCGCCGTGGTCGTGCTCGTGCTCGTCGGTCGTGCACGTGCTCGATCCTTCGCAGGCTGAGCTTCGAAGATGTCGGCATGCCGGTCGGGAGGAACGCGCTGGCTCGGGCAAGCGCCCGATGCGGGAGGTGTGAATCGCTCGCCGTTCCTATGTGACCAGGCGCCTCACGATCTGCAGAATTCCCGTTACGGCTTCTCGGGCGGTCTTGCCGGTAACCCTGTGTGGCGAATGAACGACCAAGTTGCGCAGTCGACGCCACGCTTCCAGTTGGCCGGCCTCTTCTGGCGTGATGATCTGCGACTGCCGCGCGGTCTCGACCAGCCGGCCCACGCTTGTGCTCGCCCCCCGCTCGATTACTGCCGGCTCGAGACGTTCGCGCAAACTCGACTCGAGCAGCGTCACCGCAGCCACGACCGCAGCCCGGTACTCACGCAGCCGAAGCAGCCGGTCAGGCTCCTCCGCCAGCTTGGGCTTGGCCGCCTCTGCCCTCTCTGTGAGCCATCTGTCAATCTCGGCGAGCAACGGTTCGGGTTCCTCAACCGGAAGTGTGGGGCGACGAAGAAAACGGACGTCTGCCAGATCGGCAGGAATAGGGAGGTCCTTCTGCAGGACTGCCAGGACGCGGTGAGGCCCCAGACGGCGTCGCGCCTGAGCAAGTTCATACCGAGTCCAGGGCTGTGACGCATCGGCGATGACCAGCTCGGACCTGCCAATCAACGCTTCGACCTTGGGCGCCACTGCGTCACCCGGTGCAAGAACGTCGTCAGCCGTTACGGGCACGAACCCGTGACGTCGGACAAGCTCGAAAACGCGATCCTTGTAGAACGGTAGCCCGGCCTGCGGCACCGACAGAAAGCACAGGCGGTTGACACTTTCCTTGGGCAGCACGAGCTCCGCAAGCGGATGCTCCTCAGTTACCTGACTCGCCGAAACCACCTTTTCCGCCTGGTAGGTACGGATCTCATCAAAGAGCGCGCCGAGCACGTCGCCATATCGCGCAGGAGATCCGGGCAGTGCGAGTACCTTGACGCCCCGCCGCGCAAACCGCGCGATGTCGGTTGTCCGGGGCGACACCATGATGGCATACGCCATTCGGCGTAGCTTACCCAATCGATCGCCGACCAGTTGCCACAGTTGCCGGAAGTCGGGGTCGTCAGCGCTATAGCCGATCAATACGGCAGTGCGCGTAATCAAGAGGTTCGCCAGGTAGGTGGCGAGAAGAGGGTGCGCCGTGAGGAAGCGATCGTAGTCCTCCTCGGTGACTACAAGGCGTTGGGGATGATGAAGATCCCCGTGGAGCTTCAAGAGAGTTACGGCTGAGTCCCTTGGCGCTACGGAAAGCTGATCTTCATCAATGACGGGCCGGCAGTAACGATCGACCGCGCGATACCCATCCTCAAGCAAGAATTCCAGGTTCGTCGTGCACACGAGATCGAAGGGAATAGAGCAGAAGGCCCGATGGGCCACCCCAGGTTGGGCCTTTCCGACAAACAGGAGCTGCGACATGATCTCGACCAACCGTGCCCGCGAGAATTCGTGGGCGTAGGCCGAAATCGCATCGCTTGCCCCGGAGTAGGGAAAGTCTGGAATCTCATCCGCCACTGCGCGGCCCAGCTCGTCCCAGAGCGGAAGTTGACGGTTCTTCGGAGCCACAGCATTGCGCGATAGTCCAGAGCCCACGATGGGCAGCCAACGCTGTTCAACAAGGTCCCTGAGGAGGGGCCCGGGAAGGTGCTTCAAGTACCTATCGGCCATCGGGCTTGCTCCGGTAGTGAGCGTGCTCGTGCGCGTCCTCGATCGTTCGCCGGCTGAGCCTCGAAGGGGCCGCCCCCGCGTGGTTAGGGCGACGGGGTCCGGCATCTGGGTGTGCGGGCGACCAGTCACGTCGCCGCCGCCCGGTTCGCACTCGCCGAATTACTCTGTCCCCGGGGGGCCGTCGAGTCCGAGTTCGAGCTGGTCGTCCTCCTCATCCGGTTGCCCGGGGGGCACGTCAGCGGCGTCAAACTGCTGATGGTCCTCCCGGTACCTCTCGCGGTTCTCGCGAATCCTCCGCCGAATCCACTCCGATTCCTTGCCGAACTCAGCAAGGATGGGCGTCATGACTGGCTCCGACAGGTCGCCGGTAGTTTCATTCAAGGCGAACTCTTTGCGCTCTCTCTCCTCCTCGCTGCGCAAGTACTCGAGGAAGCACCCGACCCTACCAAACCGGGCATCCATCCGCTGTTCCTTGTCCTCGTCGCGCCCGGCGAGGTTGTCCACCTCGCGAACGGACATCCTGAGCGCCTCTTCAGTTCGTGGATCATTCAGGGGTGTGTCCTGAAGGACAAGGTCGAGGTACGCGAACGACCTAACTAGATACCGCAAGTAATACCAGCCAGCGGACGTGATTCGGACCGAGGAACTGCCCGCAATGCTATCCGCGGCCTTGGTGTCGGTTTCTAGGAGCTGGCGGTTGACTAGCCTGTTGAGCGATCGAATTAGGTCCTCGCGATTGTCGAATACATTCTCGAATGTCAAGAGCAGACGATCTACATCACAGTGGCCCTGCCCTGCAGGATCGGACTGTCCGCGCAGCGCCGCGAGGAATCGGAGGACTCGGATCGTTGTGAAGTGGCTTGCGTTCTTCTCGGGACCACAGTCAAAGAGGTTCATTACTCGACTGTGGCTCTCCCGGTAGTACTTGCGGTCTCCGAGCATTATTGACTTGACGAACTCGTGAAATGCGACGTAATAGGCGCCTTCACGCCGGTATATCCGGAGCATCTTGTCGACGTCAGTCGCTCCCGAGCCAAGAAAAGTGGCGAACATCTCGAGGGCAAGGCGCATGTTGCCGAAGCAGAGCGCTTCAATGAAGCGAGCGATCGTCCGGTTGCTCTCGAAAATGCTGTACTCGACGATTCGGAGGAAGTCGTGGATGGACGCGCGATCCAGGTCGATCCTGGCCGCACCCTTTGACGCTGGGATCGGTGGCGCCTCGTCCTGCTCTTGCAGCCAACGCAGGGCCACCCTTATGCGATTCGCGATCAGGGTGCGGAAGCGGGGTGAGGCGATGTGGAACTTACGGTTACTGTAGGCCGTGAACGTCTTCTGGACCGACGCAACGTAGTACGACTCTTCTCGAAGGGAGATGATCGTGCTGGAGCCGGTCAGTCTCGTGATCCGTTGCGCAAGCAGAAAGACCTGCGCCTGATAGGCCGGCGCCAATTGATCGACGTTATCGACGAAGAAGATGATTCCTCGGGTGTGCTCAACTGAAGCTGTTCTAAGCAGGCGCGGAACGTAGGTTGGAAGATCAGCCTGAAAGCGCTCGAGGTATGGCCCCAGCGCCGCCTCGAAGTCCTCAGGTCTCTTGATGGCGCGCAGGCTACTTTGCCGAAGGAGCTCGATGTCAGAGTCAAATGCTCTCTTTAGGTTCCGACGCGACTCAAGGTAGGGAGTTGTGTACCTGGAAGTGACCCGATTTCGTGGACACCTTGGAAGAGGGGAACATGGGTGTCCATATGGAGAGAAGGAAGCGTCGGGCGTTCACGAAGGAGTACAAGGCTGAGGCGGTGCGGTTGGTGCGGGGCGGT
>JBFWVE010000011.1:0-66244 GCA_050246895.1 Vicinamibacteria bacterium
GAAGGAGCCTCACAAGGGCGTCAACCCCGACGAGGTGGTGGCGGTGGGGGCGGCGATCCAGGCAGGGATCCTGGCGGGCGAGGTGAAGGACGTGCTGCTGCTCGACGTCACCCCGCTCTCGCTGGGCGTCGAGACGCTGGGCGGCGTGATGACGAAGCTGATCGAGCGCAACACCACGATCCCGGTCAAGAAGACCGAGGTCTTCTCCACCGCCTCCGACTCCCAGCCTTCGGTCGAGATCCACGTGCTGCAGGGCGAGCGCGAGATCGCGAGCGGCAACCGCAGCCTGGGCAAGTTCCACCTGGTCGGGCTGCCGCCCGCGCCGCGCGGCGTGCCGCAGATCGAAGTCACCTTCGACATCGACGCCAACGGCATCCTGAACGTGTCGGCGAAGGACAAGGGCACCGGCAAGTCGCAGCAGATCACGATCACCTCGTCCTCCGGCCTGGCCAAGGACGAGGTCGAGAAGATGGTCGAGGAGGCGGCGTCTCACGCCTCCGAGGACAAGCAGAAGCGCGAGCTCGCCGACGCGCGCAACCAGGCCGACTCCCTCGCCTACAACCTCGAGAAGCTCCTGAAGGAGAACCGGGACAAGGTCCCCGAGCAGGACGCCAAGGGCCTCGAGGAGGCGATCGCCGAGGCCCGCAAGATCGCGCAGGGCGACGACACGGCGGCGATTCGCCGCGCCACCGAGCAGCTCACGGCAAAGAGCCACAAGGTCGCCGAGCTTCTCTACAAGCAGACGGCCGGTACGGACGGAGGCCCACAGGCCCCGCCGCCCGGCGCGGCGCCGGCCGACCCGAACGTCGTCGACGCCGAGTACACGGTCAAGAACTGAAGAACAGAGGAGGAATGACCATGGCCATCGTTCGCTTCGATCCGTTCCGCGACCTGGTGGGCCTTCAGGAGCGGATGAACCGCATCTTCGAGGACTCGTACCGCGGCGTGGCGCGCCCGTCGGGTGACGAATGGGCGCTCGGCGGCTCCTGGGCGCCAGTCGTCGACATCTACGAGCACGAGGGCAACATCGTGCTGAAGGCCGAGCTGCCGGGCGTCGACCCGAAGGACGTCGACATCCGGCTGGAGAACAACGTGCTGACGCTGCGCGGCGAGCGCAAGCTCGACACCGAGGTCAAGCAGGAGAACTACCACCGCGTCGAGCGCGCCTACGGCGCCTTCAGCCGCTCCTTCACGCTGCCGAGCGTCGTCGACCAGGACAAGATCAAGGCCGACTGCAAGGACGGCGTGCTGAAGGTCACGCTGCCGAAGCGCGAGGAAGCGAAGCCCAAGCAGATCAGCATCGCGGTCAGCCGGTGAGCGCCGCTTCGCGCAAGGCAGGCAGAGGCCGGGCGAAGCCGCCGGCCAAGGGACCGAAGCGCGGGGCTGCCCCGCGCTCCGGCCCCGCAACAAAGCCTCCCGTCAGCCGGCCCGCCGCGGCGCCGGCCCGGGATTCCCACTCGAAAGGAGACAGCTCAATGGCCAAGGTGAGACCCCTGCGCGACCGCATCATGGTGCGCAGGCTGGACGAGGGCGAGAAGCAGGTGGGCGGGATCATCATTCCCGACAGCGCCAAGGAGAAGCCGCAGCAGGCCGAGGTGGTGGCGGTCGGGTCGGGCCGCCTGCTCGACAACGGGAAGACGGAGCCGCTCGCGGTGAAGGCCGGCGACAAGGTCCTGATCGGCAAGTGGTCGGGCAGCGACGTGAAGATCGACGGCGAGGAGTACCTGATCCTCAAGGAGGACGAGGTTCTCGGCATCCTGCAGTAGCCGGGCCCGGCGTACGAACGACGGCATCGATTATCTGGAGGCTTTCAAGAGCATGGCGAAGGACATCGTCTACCGGGAGGACGCGCGACAGGCGATCCTCCGCGGCGTCAACGCACTGGCGGACGCCGTCAAGGTGACGCTCGGCCCCAAGGGCCGCAACGTCATCATCGACAAGAAGTTCGGCTCCCCCACCATCACCAAGGACGGCGTGACGGTGGCCAAGGAGATCGACCTCAAGAACCCGATGGAGAACCTCGGCGCGCGCATGGTGCGCGAGGTCGCATCGAAGACCAGCGACACGGCGGGCGACGGCACCACGACCGCGACCGTGCTGGCGCAGGCGCTCTTCCGCGAGGGGATCAAGCACGTGGCCGCCGGCGCCAACCCGATGCAGCTGAAGCTCGGCATCGAGAAGGCCGTCGGGGTCGTGACCGACGAGCTGAAGAAGCTGAGCAAGCCGGTGAAGGGCAAGATGATCGCCCAGGTCGGCACCATCTCGGCCAACCAGGACGAGACGATCGGCGGCATCATCGCCGAGGCGATGGAGAAGGTCGGCAAGGACGGCGTCATCACGGTCGAGGAGTCGAAGAGCATGGAGACCGCGCTCGAGGTGGTCGAGGGCATGCGCTTCGATCGCGGTTACCTGTCGCCCTACTTCGTCACCGATCCCGAGCGCATGGAGGTCGTGCTCGAGAACGCGCTCGTGCTGATCCACGAGAAGAAGATCTCCAGCATGAAGGACCTGCTGCCGGTGCTCGAGAAGATCGCCCAGCAGGGGGCGCCGCTCGTCATCATCGCCGAGGAGGTCGAGGGCGAGGCGCTGGCGACGCTGGTGGTCAACAAGCTGCGCGGCACGCTGAAGGTGGCGGCCGTCAAGGCGCCCGGCTACGGCGACCGCCGCAAGGCCATGCTCGAGGACATCGCGATCCTCACCGGCGGCAAGGCGATCACCGAGGACCTCGGCATCAAGCTCGAGAACATCAAGGTGGACGACCTCGGCAAGGCCAAGAAGATCACCATCGACAAGGACAACACCACGATCATCGAGGGCTCGGGCAAGCAGAAGGACATCGAGGGCCGGGTCAAGCAGATCCGGGTCCAGATCGACGAGACGACCTCCGACTACGACCGCGAGAAGCTGCAGGAGCGGCTCGCCAAGCTGGTCGGCGGCGTCGCGGTGATCAAGGTCGGCGCCGCGACCGAGACCGAGATGAAGGAGAAGAAGGCCCGCGTGGAGGACGCGATGCACGCGACCAAGGCGGCCGTCGAGGAGGGCATCGTGCCCGGCGGCGGCGTCGCCCTGCTGCGCGCGCTGCCCGCCATCGAGAAGCTGGCCGCCGATGCCAAGCTGCCCCACGACGTGGCCGCCGGCATCAACATCGTGCGCCGCTCGCTCGAGGAGCCGCTGCGCTGGATCGCCAACAACGCGGGGCTCGAGGGCAACATCGTGGTCGGCACGGTGCGCGAGGCCAAGGAGGCCGATTTCGGCTTCAACGCGGCGGCCGAGCGGTACGAGAACCTGGTCGAAGCGGGTGTGATCGATCCCACAAAGGTCGTGCGCTGCGCGATCCAGAATGCCTCGTCGATCTCCGCGCTGATGCTCACCACGGAGGCCATCGTGGCCGACATCCCGGAGAAGAAGAAGGACACCCCGATGCCCTCTCCGGGGATGGACGACTACTAGGCTCGGCGGAGACTTTCCCCGCCCTGGGGACGTCCAAAGGCCCCGGGGCGGGGTGGTCGAGGAAGGCGTGTCACGCCCTGTCCCCTTTGCCGGACACGAACCCTCACCAAGCTCACACAACTTTTTGCGTGCGCTCGGCGTAACTCTTGGGCGATGATACGTTTACGCTGCCGACACCGTCGAACTGCCTGCGCGTGAGAATGGGCGCGCAGGCTCAACCCGGCCCGGGTACGTGGATTGCTTGCTTGCGGAAGATCTGAGAGAGAGGTCATGAAGACGAGAACCCGAACGATCGCGTCCTTCTTCTCGGTGGCGATGGCGGCCATGCTGCTCGGCGCGCTCGTCACCCAGGAGATCCGTCGTCCCGAGACGGCGCTGGCGCGAGACGCGGTGCCGGTCGCCAGCGTCACCCTGCCGGCGCCGGGCCAGGGCGCTCCCTTCGGGCTCGACACCTTTCGCGAGATCGCGCGCCAGACGAATCCCGGTGTCGTGAACATCAACACCTCGAAGACCGTGAAGCGGCAGCGCAACCGCGACCCGTTCCGCGAGTTCTTCGGCGACGACATGATGGATCGCTTCTTCGGACCCCAGGGCCGGGGCCGCGGCGGCGAGCGCCAGACCTCGCTCGGCTCCGGGTTCGTGATCGACAAGGAAGGCTACGTGCTCACCAACCGGCACGTGGTCGACGACGCGGACGAGATCAACGTCACGCTCTCGACCCAGCGCCCGGGCGACACGCCGTACCGCGCGAAGCTGGTCGGCAAGGACTCGCGCACCGACGTCGCCCTGCTCAAGATCGAGCCGAAGGACGCGCTGACGCCGATCCCGATGGGCGATTCGGACCGCACCGAAGCCGGCGACTGGGTGATGGCAATCGGCAACCCCTTCGGCCTGGGCGGGAATAGCGTGACCGTCGGCGTCGTGTCCTACAAGGGCAGGCCGCTGAACCTCGGGCCCGTGGTGGGGACTCAGGTGGAGATGATCCAGACCGACGCCTCGATCAACCCGGGCAACTCGGGCGGTCCGCTGCTGAACACGCGCGGAGAGGTGATCGGCATCAACACCATGATCGTGACGGGCGGTCTGGGCCAGTCGGCCGGCGTCGGCTTCGCGGTGCCGATCAACGTGGCCCGGGAGATCCTGCAGCAGCTGCGCGAGACCGGCAAGGTGGTGCGCGGCTGGCTGGGCGTGCAGATCCTGCCCGTGACGGACGAGGTCGCGAAGACCTACGGCATGAAGGACAGCCGGGGCGCCGCCGTGGTCGACATCAACCCGGACTCCCCCGCCGACAAGGCCGGGCTGAAGGCGGAGGACGTGGTGATCGGCGTCGACGGCCGCAAGGTCGAGGACAACTCGGACCTCTCGCGCTACGTGGCGAGCAAGGCTCCGGGCACGACCGTGAAGCTGCTGGTGCTGCGCGGCGGCGTCGAGAAGACGATCGCGGTGGCGCTGGGGACGTTCCCCGAGGACGGCCCGGCCGAGCAGGCGCAGGCCGAGGCCCGCGGCGCGCTCGGGATGACGCTGCGCGACCTGACGCCGGACCTCTCGGACCACCTCGAGCTGCCGCGCGGCTCGCGCGGCGCGGTGGTGACGGAGGTCGAGCCGGGCGAAGCCGCGGAGAGCGCCGGGCTGCGCCAGGGCGACGTGATCGTGAGCGTCAACGGGAACCGCGTCGACGGCGTCGGCTCGTTCGACGAGCAGATCGAGGCGTTGAAGGACGAGGGCATCGCGCGCCTGCGCGTGCGGCGCGGGAACGGCTACCTGTTCGTGATCCTGCGTTTCAAGTGAGGTGATCGGGGGCGAGAACCTCATGGAGGCTGTCATGGCGGTCAAGCACAAGTCGCACGGCCGGCAGGCGTACGACGCGGAGCGGCGCGAGGTCCTCAAGCGCATGCTCGAGGACCGCCGCTCGGAGATCCAAAGCAAGCTCCGCTCGCTGCGCGAGACGCTGCCGGCCGAGGTGCTCGAGGTGAAGGACGACGAGGAGCGCAGCGTGGCGGACTTCGTGCAGGAGGTCGACTTCGCCCTGATGCAGATGAAGGCCGAGACGCTGGCGAAGATCGACGACGCGCTGCGGCGCCTGGAGGCGGGCCGCTACGGGACCTGCGCGGAGTGCGAGCAGCCGATCGCCGCCCCGCGCCTGAAGGCGCTGCCGTTCGCGGCGCTGTGCCGGGACTGCCAGGAGGCGCAGGAGCGCCGGGCGCAGGAGCAGCGCGAGCTGCGCCAGGCCGAGGCGCGGCTGTCCGAGCTGTCCGGGGGCCGCTGACAGCGGAGCTGAGGAACCGATGAACGACACAGGCGACCGCAAGCCGGACTTCGAGTCGGGGGGCGTCCAGGACCTGCACGAGTTCCCCGCGGAGCTCGGCATCCTCCCGCTGCGCGACACCATCCTGTTCCCCAACGCGATCCTGCCGCTCGCGGTCGCGCGCGAGAGCTCCGTCAACCTGGTCAACGACGCCGTGCGCGAGCGCAGCGTGATCGGCGTCGTCACCCAGCGCGACCCCGCGGTCGACGATCCGGTGGAGAGCGACCTGTTCCGCATCGGCACGCTCACCCACATCCACAAGATGTTCAAGTTCCCCGACGGCTCGCTGCGGCTGGTCGTCCAGGGCATCCACCGCTTCCGCGTGCTGCAGGTGCTGCAGTACCGCCCGTTCGTGAAGGCCCGCGTCGAGGTGCTGAAGGACGTGGTGCCGGCCGAGCACGAGGTGGAGGTGCGGGCCCTCGCGCAGAGCGTGCAGTCGCTGTTCCAGCGGGTGGTCGAGCTGTCCCCCACCCTCTCCGACGAGCTGCAGGCGCTGGCGGCGAACATCCAGGACCCGGGCCGGCTGGCCGACTTCACCGCGGGCAGCCTGCCGTCGCTGACGACCGCGCAGAAGCAGGAGATCCTGGAGGTGCTCGAGGTGCGCTCGCGGCTCGACCGCGTGAACAAGGTGCTGGTGAAGGACCTCGAGGTGCTCGAGGTCGGCAGCAAGATCCAGAACCAGGTCAAGACCGAGCTGCAGAAGAACCAGCGCGAGTACTACCTGCGCGAGCAGATGAAGGCGATCCAGCGCGAGCTCGGCGAGGGCGACGACCAGCAGCGCGAGATCTCGGAGCTGCGCGAGAAGATCGAAGCCACGGGCATGCCGGAGGAGCCGCACAAGAAGGAAGCCCTGCGCGAGCTCGACCGGCTCTCCAAGATGTCGCCGGCGGCGGCCGAGTACACCGTCACCCGCACCTACCTCGACTGGCTGGTGCAGCTGCCCTGGTCCAAGAAGACCGAGAGCGAGCTGGACATCGTCAAGGCCAAGGAGATCCTGGACAACGACCACTACGACCTCGAGAAGGTCAAGGACCGCATCCTCGAGTACCTGGCCGTGCGCAAGATGAAGCCGGACATCAAGGGCCCCATCCTGTGCTTCGTGGGCCCTCCCGGCGTCGGCAAGACCAGCCTCGGGCGCTCGATCGCCTCGGCGATGGGCCGCAAGTTCCACCGCATCAGCCTGGGCGGCATGCGCGACGAGGCCGAGATCCGCGGGCATCGCCGCACCTACATCGGCGCCCTGCCGGGCCAGATCGTCCAGGGCCTGCGCCGGGCCGAGAGCAGGAACCCGGTGTTCATGCTGGACGAGGTGGACAAGCTCGGCATGGACTTCCGCGGCGACCCGGCCTCGGCGCTGCTCGAGGTGCTCGACCCGGAGCAGAACAACAGCTTCAAGGACCACTACATCGACCTGCCGTTCGACCTCTCCGAGGTGCTGTTCATCTGCACCGCCAACATCCTCGACACCGTGCCGCCCGCGCTGCGCGACCGCATGGAGGTGATCCGGCTGGCGGGCTACACCGAGGAGGACAAGCTGCACATCGCCCGGCGCCACATCATCCCGCGCCAGCTCGACAACCACGGGATGAAGGCCGAGGACATCGCCTTCGGCGACGAGGCGATCATCAAGCTGATCCGCGAGTACACGCGCGAGGCGGGCCTGCGCAACGTCGAGCGTGAGGTGGCGAGCATCATCCGCAAGGTCGCGCGCCGCCGCGCCGAGGGCGCCGGCGGGCTGGTGGCCGTGACGCCGGAGAAGGTCGAGGAGTTCCTGGGTGCGCCCTACTTCATGCGCGAGGAGATGGAAGAGCGCACCGTGATCCCCGGCGTCGCGATGGGCCTGTCCTGGACTCCCGCGGGCGGCGAGGTGCTCTACATCGAGGCCACGCAGATGTGGGGCGCCAAGGGCCTCACCATCACCGGCCAGCTGGGCGACGTGATGAAGGAGAGCGCGCAGACCGCGCTCTCCTGGGTACGCGCGCACGCGCGCCAGCTGGGCATCGAGGACTCCTTCTTCGAGCGAGTGGACCTGCACGTGCACGTGCCCGAGGGCGCCATTCCCAAGGACGGGCCCTCCGCCGGCATCACGCTGGTCACGGCGATCACCTCGCTGCTGACCGGACGCGCGGTGCGGCCCCGGGTGGCGATGACCGGCGAGGTGACGCTCTCCGGCCGCGTGCTGCCCGTCGGCGGCATCAAGGAGAAGGTGCTGGCGGCGCACCGCATGGGCGTGCGCGAGATCCTACTGCCGAAGCGCAACGAGAAGGCGGTCAAGGAGGATCTCCCGGAGAACGTCCGCAACGACCTGAAGATCCACCTGGTGTCGTCGATCGAAGAGGTCCTGGAGAAGGCGTTGCAGCCGGGCGAGCCCTACGACGTCGCGCGCCAGCAGCAGCGCTGGCAGCTCAGGCTGAACTAGACCTATTCATCGACCCCCCACCCTATCCCTCCCCACGTGGGGGGAGGGAAATAGCCTCACGAGACGTCGGCTCCCTTCCGGGGCCGACGTCTCGTTCGCCCTGGAGCCTGCTCAGTCGCCCTACCCGAGCCACTGCGCCAGCGCCGCCACGGCAAACCCCAATGCCAGAGGCAGGCTCAGCGTCCGGAAGGCGGTGTCGACCCGGTCGTGGCGCTGGGCGGCGCGGTGGAGCAGCGCGAGCAGCGCAAGAGCCGTGAGCCACAGCAGCGCGACGCGCCACTCGGCGGCATCCGGCCCGACCAGCGAGGGCAGGTAGCGGCCGGGCGTCGCCTCCCCCGCCGCGAGCGCGTCCCACACGCGCGTCGGCCGGTCGCCGCGGTTCAGCAGCAGGCGGTCGACCGGACGCTGGACCATGAAGGCCGCCAGCGCCCACGAAAGAGCCAGCAGCAGCCAGCGCCAGCGCAGCAGACCGCGCGCGGGCTGGCGAGCGGCCAGCGCTCCGACCGCCGCCGCCAGCAGCGGCGCGGCGGGAACCACGAACCGCGCGGGCGGGCACATGCCGCCCCACCACATCCGCCACGACACCGCCGGCAGCAGGATGCAGATCACGAGGCCTGCCAGCCAGAGGGCGAGCCGTCGCGCCAGCGGCGTTGGAGCGGTCTCGCCGGCGGTCGCATCGACCCTCCCACCCCCGAGCGCCAGCAGCAGCAGATAGACCGGCGCGGCGGGAAGCAGGCCGAAGGAACGGTCGAGCAGCAGGCCGATCGCCGCGGCGAGCGGGCTCGCCGTGACCACGTCGGCGGGCACGCCGCCGTAGATCGCGAAGGGCGTGGGCCGGCCGAAGACGTAGAGGTAGTAGCCCGCGAAGGCGAGGGCCGCCGCGCCGGCCGTCCCTACGAACGCAAGGCGCGGGCGGCCCCGCAACCCGGCGAGAGCGGCGAGGCCCACACCGACCGCCGCCAGTCCCAGCTTCAGGTGGAGCCAGGGCAGCGCGGCCGCGGCCAGCGCCGCCGCGATGGCGGCGGACGCCCCGCCGCCCAGGAGCGCCCTTCGCAGCGCGAAGGCGAGCGCCAGCGCCGCCGGAGCCTCGGTGTAGACGTGGAACCCGTAGAAGAACAGCGGCGGGCCGAGCGCCGTCAGGCGCGCGAACAGGGCGGCGCGCGGACCGGCCAGCGCCGCCGCCAGCAGCGCCGCCTCGCGCGCCGCCAGCGCCGCCGTCAGCGCGAGCGCCACCACGCAGAGGGAACGGCCGCCGAGCGCGTAGAGCGGCGCGAGCGCCAGGCTCAGGCCGGGGCTGTGCGCCGGATAGGGCCGGCCGTCGCGCCGGGGCGCAGCGTAGTGCGGCTCGAGCGGCCCGGGGTTGTAGTCGAGATGGTCCTGGCGGGCGTAGTTGTCGCGCAGATCGAGGTCGCCCTCGTTCCACAGGCTCTGCGCCATCAGCAGGTAGTGCGGCTCGTCGCCCGCCGCCTGCAGGCGGCCCGCGTAGAAGAGGCCGACGGCCGCGACGAGAGCGAAGCTCGCGACGGTCAGCGGCAGGTCGGCGGCGCCAGGCGCCGTTCTCGCCGCGGCGCCCGGCAGCCGAGGCGCATCGGGGAGGGCGCTGCGGGCGAGCGCGATGGCGACGGCCAGCGCCGCGACGGCGGCGCCCAGCGGGCCCTCGAGCAGGCCGAGAGCCGGCAACACGGCGCGGGCCGTGCCCAGGCGGGCGAGGCCGAGCACGAGGCCGGCCGCCGCGAGCGGCTCGAGCACGAGGAGCGCGCGGCGAGAGCCGGAGGCCACACCCGGATCCTAACGTGAGGCTCGCCGGCACGGTATCATTCGGTAGCCCTCAATGAACTGCCCCCGCTGCAGTCACCTCGTCGCGGACACCGCAGAGGCGTGCCCGAGCTGCCAGGGCTCGCTGATCGTGGCGACGCTCGACGTGGTGCGCGGCGAGGTGGCCGAGAAGCGCTTCGAGCTGCGCCCGCGCGACCACAGCCTGGGCCGGGCACGGGGAAACGACATCACCCTGGTCGAGCCGTCGGTCTCGAAGAGCCACGCGCGCCTGATCTGGGAGGACGGCCGCTTCGAGGTTCAGGATCTGGGCAGCACCCACGGCGTCTACATCGACGGCCTGCGCGTCGAACGCGCCGCCCTGCCCGACCAGTCGCAGCTCCAGCTGGGCAACGTCACGCTGTCGTTCGACCTGCCGCGCCCGGGCGGCTCGACCACCGCAAAGGCCGCCCCGCCCCCCTGGATCGAGCAGCAGCGGCTGGTGCTGTCGCTGATCCGCGCGCTCAGCTCCACGCTGGAGCTCTCCGAGGTGCTCGAGCGTGTGCTCGAGGGCATCATGCGCATCACGCGCGCCGAGCGCGGCTTCATCCTGCTGGCGGCGGCGGCGGGCGAACCGTCACAGGTCGCCGCGCCGGGCGGCGTGGAGGTCGCCGACCTGCGCGTGGCGCTGACGCGCCGGCGCGACGCCCGCGAGGCGCCGGTCGACACCGGCGTGATCTCGACCTCGGTGGTGCGCCGGGCGCTCTCGCGCGGCGAGACGATCGCGACCGGCAACGCGCTGACCGACCCCGCGCTGGCCGGCGCCCAGAGCGTCGCCGGCCTGGAGCTGCGCACGATCGTCTGCCTGCCGCTGCTGCTCGAGCGCTCGGGCGACGAGACGGCGCGACGGCGCGCAGAGTCGCTGGGCGTCATCTACGTGGACAACCCGGAGAGCTCCGCGCCCTTCAGCCCCGAGAGCCTGGGCGCCGCCGAGGCTCTCGCGCGCCACGCCGTGCTGGCGATCGAGAACGCGCGCCTGTTCGCGACCGAGCGGCGCCGCAGCGAAGAGCTGCGCCTCGCGCAGCGCAAGCTCGTGCAGCAGGAGAAGCTCGCCACCATCGGGCAGATGGCCAGCGGCCTCGCCCACGAGCTCAACACGCCGCTGACCTACATCATGGGGAACGTGGAGCTGCTGCAGACACAGGGGCTCGGCGAGCCGCAGCAGGAGATGCTCCGCTCGATCGGCCGGGGCGCGGAGCGCATCCAGAACCTGGCCCAGGCGCTGCTCGCCTTCGCGCGGCCCGCGCACGAGGAGCTGCGGCCGCTCGACCTCAACGAGGTCGTCCTGCGGGGGCTCGAGCTCTGCCACTACCACCTGCTGAAGGGCGGCGTGCGGCTGCAGAGGGACCTGGCGCCCTCGCTGCCCAGGGTGGCCGCGATCGCGAACCAGCTGGAGGTGGCGCTGATCAACCTCGTGGTGAACGCGATCCACGCGCTCGACGGCGAGGGCGAGCTGCGCGTCGCGACGCTCGCGCGGAACGGAGAGGTGGAGCTCAGCGTGAGCGACGACGGCCCCGGCATCCCCCCGGAGATCCAGGGGAGCCTGTTCGAGCCGTTCGTCACCACCAAGCCCGAAGGCAAGGGCACGGGCCTGGGCCTTTCCACCGTCCTGATGGTGGCCGAGCGCCACGGCGGGCGCATCGAGTTCACGACCGCTCCCGGCAAAGGCACGACGTTCAGGCTCACGCTGCCGGCCCTCCCCGCGCGCCAGCCGTAACGAGCCCACGTGTGGCCGGCCGGCCCCGAGTGTGGGCCGCAGCCACACACAGCGGTGGCGTCCGCCACACGCTTGGCTCGTGCCGTCAATGACTTAGCTGATGGCACGATCCTCGCTCTCTTCCCGGGCGAAACGGGAGCGATACGAGAGACACGAGATGCTCGAGGGCAAGGCCGTCAACACGATCCTCGCGCTCGTCGCCATGCTGGGCACGTTCCTGGGTGGAACCGGGCTGGCGGGGCCGGCGCCCTCCGACCTGCTGCTCGTGAGCACGCTGGCGGTGGCCCTCATCCTCTCCCGCAAGCCCACGGAGCCCCGCTGACCATGAGCCCACGCACCTTGAAGCTGCTCGCCCTGAGCTACGCCGTGAAGACCGTGCTGCTGGGGGCCGCCTGGCTGGCGGTGCCGGACTTGCCCGACCGCGCCCGAGCCGTCGCCTCGCGCGCATGGAGCAGCCTGGTGGCTGCTCCGCAGGCGACGCGATGAACCCGCCGCTGGCCCTCGCGATGCTGGCGCTCGGCCACGTGGGGCGCTCTCCCGCGCTCGTGGCGCACGCCCACGCCGTCACGGAGCGGCGGCCGGCGGCTCCGGTGGCGGCGACCGCGCCCGTGCGCGAGGCCGGCGAGCCGCGGCCGGAGATCCAGCGCCAGATCGCCGCCCTCGCCGAGCGCTTCCTGCGCGATCGCAAGTAGCGCGGCGGGCCGCTTCGGCCGATCAGCCGCGGGGGAAGAGCTTCTTCAGCAGGCTCCGCGAGGCCTTGGCATCGGCGTCCGTACCCGTGGCGAGCGCCGCGAGCTGCTCGCGCGCCGCCTGGTTCGCCGGGTCCAGCTCCAACAGCTTGCGCAGCGTGCCCGCGGCACGCGTCGTCAGCCTCTGCATCCGGTAGATCTGGGCCAGGAGCAGCAGGGCCTCGGCGTTCTCCGGAGCCTCTCGCGCGACCGAGCGCAGCAGCTCCTCGGCCTGCTTCACCCAGTTGACGTTCTTCATGTAGGCCCGCGCCAGCAGGATACGGGCTTCCAGGCGTGCCGGGCCCTCGGCGCGCAAGATGGCGTGCTCCAGCGTGCTGATCGCCTCCCAGGGCTTGTCCTCGCCGAGGCTGCGGGCCGCTCGCTGGATGGCCTCACTGACGGCGCGCGCCTCCCGCGCGGGGTCGGGATGCTCGTCGAGCTTGAGCGCGCGCAGCTTGCCGGTGTTGGGATCGAGCTTGTGGTCGTAGCTCGCCCGCAGCCGAGGGTTGCAGAGCACCTCGTAGGCCTCCCCCAGCCTCACGAAGATGGCCTCGATCTGGTCTCGGAGATCGGCCAGCGCTGGATCGTGGTGCACGTCGGGGTGGAAGCGCTTGGCCAGGCGGAAATAGGCTTCCTTCACCACGGCCTCTGTCGCGTCGCGGGCGACCCCCAGCACCTCGAAGTGCGTGCGCTTCGCCAGCCCGGCGTAGGCCTCGACGATTTCCAGCCGGCGCGGGTCGTCCTCTCGCTCGGCCGCGGCCGGCCCTGCCGGGGGCGCCCCGCCGGCCCGGCCGGCCGAGGCCTCGTCGCGAGGCTGTCCCTCAACAACCGGCGCCCCCGACGCGGCCGCGCGCGCGGCAGCGTCCCGGCGCAGCGCGGCCTCGAGCTCGGAGTGCAACGCCGACGACATGTGGACGGTCGGCTCGGGGCCGACCGCGGCCGGGCTGGCCGCCGCATCCCCCGCCGGGGCCGCCTGCGGGCTCGCGGGCTGCGCGGGCTGCGCGGGCTGCGCGGGCTGCGGGCTGGCGGCGGCCGGCTCGGCCGGGCTCGCCGGCGAGTCGGACGCAGGCGCCGGCGGTCCCGGCTCGGAGCCGCGGCGCCGTCTAGGCGCGGGCCGTTCCCCCCGCGCCTCGCCCGGCGGCGTGACGGTCGCCGGGTCGTGGCGCGGCCCGGGCGCTTCGGAATGCAGCCGCGGCTTCGTCGGCAGCGCCAGGTACTCGATCATCGCCGTCGAGAGCAGGCCGAACAGGCTGCGGTGCACTTCCTCGGCCGGCAGCGGGATCATCGCCACCAGGTCGCGCGCGCTGAGCGTACCGTCCACGCGCGAGAGCACGTAGCCGTCGGTGGGCGTCAGCGTGACGCGCTGGAAGCGCAGCAGCGGGTCCGCCGCGATGCCCAGCACCCGGTCGATGTCTCCCAGGCAGTAGCGCACGACGTCGGGGTCTTCGACCGAGCGGGCCGCCTGCAGGATCAGCTCCCCCGTGGAGACCTTCAGCGTGACGTCGTCGGGCAACGGCGCCACGTCGTCTTCTTCGGCGAAGGCGTAATGGCCCTCGCGCCAGCTGAACACCTTCGACAGGATCTCGTGGACGTGGAGCGCCAGCGCCCCCTCGAGCGCGTCGCTGGTCAGCACCCCGGTCTCGACCAGCACCGCGCCCAGGCGCTTGCCGTCGCGAACGGCGAAGCCCAGCGCGCGCTTGAGGTCCTCGGCCGAGAGGCGCCCGCGGCGCACCAGCACCTCGCCCATGCGGTCCTCGCGCACGTTGGTGTCCGCGTGGATGATGTGGCCCTTGCGGAAACGCACGCCGCGCTGCTCGGAGCCGCGCTCGAAGCTGAGCATCCCGGAGCGGCGCGCCACGTAGAGCTCGCGCAGCAGCCCTGGCACGACTCCCTGCGAGATGGCGCCTTCGATCACAGCGTGAACATCTCCTCGGCGGGCCGCAGCGGACGGTCGAGCCAGAGCGGCCGCCGCAGGCCGCCGGGCCCGGGCCCGGGACGCGCCAGCGCCTTCCACTCCCGGTAGACCTCCATCGAGCGCCGGGTGTCGACGAAGACGTCGCCGTAGCGGTCCTCGGCGCGCGCGCGGGAGACGACCACCTTCTGGTGCCAGCAATGCATGCCCGAGATCGGATCCGGGTGCACGGCGTGCGTCAGGTTCTGGTGCACGCCGCCATCCGACCACCAGATACGGCTCGAGTCGGGATCCTCGCTGGCGAAGGGCCCGAGGCCCTCGACCTGGCGCAGCAGGAAGCCCGACTCGCTCCGGCGCGTGAAGGCCACGCGCGCCGCCGACCAGCGGCTGCCCTCGCCCTCGCGCAGGCGCCAGCGCCCGAGATGGTGCGAACAGGCGACCACCAACGGCGCGATCGACTCGGTCACCCACGCGTGGTTCACGAAGTAGCCGATCTCGGTCGTCACCCGCACCAGGTCGCCCGTCTCGAGCGCGAGGCGCCGCGCGTCGGAGCTGTGCACCCACAGCGGGTTCCTGTGCGAGATCTCGTTCAGGTACTTGGCGTTGCCGCTGCGGGTGTGGATCAGGGTGGGCAGCCGGAAGGTCGGCAGCAGCAGCAGCTCGCCGCGCGCGACGTCGAGCCTCTCGCGGTGGACGTGGCTCTTGATGTAGCCGGGCAGGGTCTGCTCGGGCCAGCCCCAGTCCTTCAGCGTGCGCGAGAAGACCTCGAGCCGGCGCGACGGCGTCGGGAAGCCTGCCACCAGCTCGCCGTCGACCTCCAATCCGACCGGCTTGCCCGCCACCCGCACGACCCGCGTCTCCGGGTCCGTCTGCGCGCCGGCGGGCACTGCCAGCTTCGCCTTGTGCAGCTCCTTGACGTCACTCTCGATCAGGAAGGCGCCGTACTTCCTCATGTAGTCGAGGGGCGCCAGCTTCTCGCGGGCGGCGGCCTCGGGCAGGCCGGGCACGGCGTTCTCGAAGATCCAGCGGTAGTAGTCGTGGACCGTCAGCTTCTCGCCGGGGCGGTAAGGGGACTCGAACCAGCTGCGGATGCCGAGGGCGCCGTCGGGGTCGATCCGCCAGGACAGCTCGGTCCAGAACTCGTCTTCCTCCCAGACCTCGCCGGGGTTCGCCTCGTAGGTGAAGCGGAAGCTCTCGCCCATGCGCTCGCGCGCCGCGCGCAGCACCGGTTGCCGGAAGCTCACCCAGCGGCCCGACTGCGTCTCCTGGCTCTGGATGTCGTGACGCTCGCCGGCATGGCCCATCGGCAGCACGTAGTCGGCGAAGATCGCGGTCTCGCTCCAGGTCGGCGTGAGCGCCGCGTGCAGGCCGACGAGCGCCTCGTCGCGCAGCACCTCGATCCAGCTCATGCCGTCGGGGTTGGTCCAGACCGGGTTGTAGACGCGCGTGAAGTAGGTGTCGAGCCGGCCGCGGCCCTCCTTGAGCATGTGGGGCAGGATGAACGACATCTCGTAGTGCGAGAGCGGCCACTCGCGCGGGAACAGCAGCTCGTTCCACTGCTTCTGGCCCGGCGGCTCCTGCCAGAAGGTCGGCTTGTACTTGTTCCAGGCGTGGGGAGAGGTGCCGCCGGCGGTGCCGACGCTGGCCGTCAGCACGGTCAGGAACTGCAGCGCGCGCGCGACCTGCCAGCCTCCCAGGTTGCCGCTGGCGGCCCCGCGCCAGACGTGCGAGGCGAAGGCCCCGCGTGCCCGGCCGATCAGGCGCGCCACCTCGACGATCTTCGCCCGCGGCACCCCGCTCTCGGCCTCCGCGTACTCGGGCGTGAACTCCGCGTACTGGGCCTTCAGGTCGGCCACGAACGACGCGAAGCTCGGCTCCTCGCGCGGGTGGCGCTCGCGCTGCCACTCGCGCCAGTTGGTCCACTTCTCGACGTACTCGAGGTCGGCGAGGCCCTCGTCGAGCAGCACCTTGGCCATCGCCAGCAGCACGGCCGCCTCGGAGCCCGGGTAGGTCGGCAGCCAGAAGTCGGCCTGCGACGCCGTGTTCGACAGCCGCGGGTCCATCACGGCGAGCTTGGCGCCGGCGAGCTTGCCCTCGATGATGCGCTGCGCGTGCGGGTTGAAGTAGTGGCCGGTCTCGAGGTGCGACGACAGCAGCAGGATGAAGCGGGCGCGCGCGTGGTCGGGGCTCGGCCGGTCGTAGCCGCTCCACAGCGCGTAGCCGAGGCGCGCCGCGGCCGAGCAGACGTTGGTGTGGGAGTTGTGGCCGTCGATGCCCCAGGCCTTCAGCACCCGGTCCATGGTGCGCTCGTGGCCGGGGCGACCCACGTGGTACATCACCTCGTTGCGCCGGTCCTCCAGGAACGCCTTGCGGATCCTGCCGCCCAGCTCGTCGAGGACCTCGTCCCAGCCGACGCGCCTCCACTTGCCCTCGCCGCGCCCGGCCGCGCGCCGCAGCGGGTAGAGAATGCGCTCGGGGTCGTGGATCTGGTTGATCGTCGCCGGGCCCTTCGCGCAGTTGCGCCCGCGCGAGGCCGGATGCACCGGGTTGCCCTCGAAGCGCCGGATCTGCATGCTGTCCTTGTCGACGTAGGCCAGCAGGCCGCAGGCGGCCTCGCAGTTGAAGCAGATCGTCGGCACCAGCAGGTAGCGCCGCTCCACCCGGCGCGGCCAGGCGCGGGCGTCGTACTCCTTCCAGTCGTGCCAGCGCTCGGGCGGCGGGGCGCTCGCCAGGTCGGGAGGGGGCAGCAGCCGATCGATGCTCATGCGAGCGGGATCCTCTGCGGGGCCTGCACGTAGAGATGCTCCCACACGAGCAGGCCGAAAAGCGTCAGCCCGCCCGCGACGGCCGCCATCTCCTGCGTGGCCCAGAGCAGGCTGAGCGGCAGCAGGTGCCCGCTCACGAGCACGCCGCTCGTGAAGCGCGAGTCGCCCGCGATGAGCCGGGCCGCGACGCGCGCGTCCTCGGTCGGATGCTGCGTGAAGACCTCTCCGGCCAGCAGCAGGCCGTTGAGAGGCAGCAGCCACAGCAGCCACGCCGGCTGGAACAGGGCGGCCCCCGCCAGCAGCGCCTGGACCACCAGGTGGGGCGCGAGCAGCGGTGACTGCCAGAGATCGCGGCCCTTGGCCTGGCCGAACAGGAAGGCCGTGTAGACGGCCGTGCCGACGGCCAGCAGCGCGGTCAAGCCCGTGACGGCCGGGGGCAAACGCCAGCCGAACAGCCCCAGCCCGGCCGCGAGTTGAAGGCCGAGCAGCGCGCCGTAGGCGGTGATCACGTAGGCGCCGCGCACGAGCCACGAGCGCCACTGCGGCCGCGTCAGCGTCCACAGGAAGCGCTGCGGCTGGCGCAGGTCGGCCACCAGCAGCAGGCCGGTGAGCGCCAGGAAGATCGCCGCGACGAGCGTTGGGCCGGGCCGGACGCCGGCGCCGGAACGCAGCGCCAGCAGCGCCGGAACCAGGAAGGCCCCGGCGGCGATCGACTTCGTCCAAAGATAGAGCGAGACCTTCACGCCCCAGGAGTGCCGGTGCTGCTCCCCGACGCCGTAGACCCGGCGCGGCGCGCCGGCCTCCTCGGAGAGCGGCAGCGCCAGCGACTGAGGCGCGTGCGACCACATGTAGTCCGAGGCGGGCGGCGCGGCGGACGGCTCGAGGGAGCTCGAGTCGCCCTCCACGTAGAAGAGCTTGGGCCGCGTGCCCTTCTCGGCCTTGCGGACCTGGACCGGCACGCGGCCGACGATCTGCGCGACACGCGAGCCGGGCTGGTCGAGGTCGCCCGCCACGATCGCCTGAGTCGGGCAGACGCTCACGCAGGGGGGCTCGAGGCCCACCTCCACGCGATGAGCGCAGTAGTTGCACTTGGCCGCGGTGTTCCTCGCGGGGTCGATGTAGAGGGCGTCGTAGGGGCAGCCCTGGATGCACGCCTTGCAGCCGATGCAGCGGGCGCCGTCGAAATCCACAATGCCGTCGCGGCGACGGAAGAGCGCCGTCGTCGGGCAGATCTCGACGCAGGGCGCGTCCTCGCAGTGGTTGCAGCGCGTGACCTGGAAGCTGCGCCGCGTGTCGGGGAAGGCGCCCTTCTCGACGTACTTGACCCAGGTCCGCGCGACGCCCAGGGGCACCTCGTGCTCCACCTTGCAAGCGACCGAGCAGGCGTGGCAGCCGATGCAGCGCCGGTTGTCGATGACGAAGGCGTAGCGCAAGGCCCGCGAATTGTAGCAGTCGCCCGCGCGGGCGCGCGGCCCGTGACTACTCCGAGACGACGATCCGCCCCCGCAGCTTCGCGCTGTCCGGCTCGAGGCAGCAGTAGAACGGGAACTCGCCCGCGCGGTCCGGGGTCAGGTCGACGCTGGTCGTTCGGCCGGGCATCACCCGCTTCTCGATGCGAAGGGCGTCCACCGCGAAGCAGTGCTCGCCGTCCTCAGTGCGCAGCGAGAGGCGCACCGGATCGCCACGGCGCAGCCGTAGCACCCCCGGCTTGAAACCGGTGTTCGAGGCCACCACCTCGATCTCCTCGACGGCCTGCAGGGCGGCGGAGCCGGCCGCCGCGGCTGCGAGCAGGCCGGCGAGCAACGTCCTGCCGACGAGACGGCCGCGCCTGAACATGCTCGACATCCTAGCGGCCGGCGGGGCGCGCGTCACGCCCAGGCGCGGTGCCCCGAGAATGGCTCAGTGCCGGTGATCGCCGCCGCGCCCGCCTCCGCCACCGCCGCCGCGCCCACCGCGGTCGAAGCGGCCGCCGCCCCGCCCGTCGCGCCGGGGCCCGTCGTGGCGGCGCGGCCCGTCGTGCCGCGGACGCTCGTGCGAGTGCTCGCCGGAGGCGCCCTCGCCCGCCGGGGCTCCACCCTCGGCCTCGGCGAGCAGCGCCTTGCGCGAGAGCCGGATCTTGCCCGAGGGGTCGATCGTGATCACCTTGACCAGGATCTGGTCGCCCTCCTTCACCTCGTCGCGCACGTCGTTCACGTGGTGGTGGGCCATCTCGGAGACGTGGAGCAGGCCGTCGGTGCCGGGCAGGATCTCGACGAAAGCGCCGAACTCGACGACACGCACGACCTTGCCCAGGTAGGTCTTGTTGAGCTCGGCGGTCGCGGTCAGCTCCTCGATGATCGCGATCGCCTTCTTGGCGGCGTTCTCGTCCACCGAGGCGATGTTGACGCGGCCGTCGTCCTCGATGTCGATCTTGCAGCCGGTGCGCTCCGTGATCGAGCGGATCATCTTGCCGCCTGGCCCGATGATGTCGCGGATCTTGTCGACCGGAACCCGGATCGTCAGGATGCGGGGCGCGTAGACGCTGATCTCGGCGCGCGGGCTGGAGATCGCCTCGGTCATGCGGTCGAGGATGTGCAGCCGGCCGACGCGCGCCTGCTCCAGGGCGCTCGCCATCAGCTCGGCCGGCACGCCGCCGACCTTGATGTCCATCTGCAGCGCCGTGATGCCCTCGCGCGTGCCGGCGACCTTGAAGTCCATGTCGCCGTAGTGGTCTTCCTCGCCGGCGATGTCCGTCAGCACCACGTAGCGCTCGCCGTCCATCACCAGGCCCATCGCGACGCCCGCCACCGGCGCCTTCAGCGGCACCCCGGCGTCCATCAGCGCCAGCGTTCCGCCGCAGACGGTGGCCATCGAGGAGGAGCCGTTCGACTCGAGGATGTCCGAGACGATACGCACCGTGTAGGGGAACGTCTCCTCCGGCGGCAGCATGTCCTTCAGCGACCGTTCCGCCAGCGCGCCGTGTCCGATCTCGCGCCGTCCCGGTCCGCGCAGGAACTTCACCTCGCCCACCGAGAACGGCGGGAAGTTGTAGTGCAGCATGAAACGCTTGCGGTACTCGGCCTCCTGCACGGTGTCGATGATCTGGGTGTCCTCGGCGGTGCCCAGCGTGACGGTGGCGAGCGCCTGCGTTTCGCCGCGGGTGAAGAGCGCGGAGCCGTGCGTGCGGGGCAGCACGCCCACCTCGCAGGCGATCTTGCGGATCTCGTCGAAACGGCGCCCGTCCAGGCGGCGGCCGTGATTGAAGACCTCCTCCTTCAGCAGCTTCTCGCGCAGCAGGTCGTAGACGGCCGGGACGGCGGCCTTCTTCTCCGGCCGGTCCTCGGGGATGGAGGCGACGAAGGAGTCCTTGACCTCCTTCATCTTCGCGTAGGCCGCGAGCTTGCCCTCGCTGCCCGAGAGCTTGACGGCCGCCAGCACGGGCTCGCGCAGCGCACCCTCGATCTCGGCCACCAGCGCCGGGTCCAGCTCCTTCTTGGCGAAGGCGCGCTTGGGCTTGCCGACCCGCGCGCGCAGCTCCTTCTGGAGCGCCACGATCTGCTTGATCGAGGCGTGGCCCGCCTGCAGGGCGCGCACCATGTCGGCCTCGGAAATCTCCTTGGCGCCCGACTCGACCATCACCAGCGCGTGCTCGGTGCCGGCCACCAGCAGGTTCAGCAGGCTCTTGCTCTTGAGCTCGTTGCTGGCGGGGTTGATGTGGCACTCGCCGTCCCAGAAGCCCACGCGCACGGCGCCGACCGGGGTCTCGAACGGAATGTCCGAGATGTAGAGCGCGGTGGAGGCGCCGACGATCGCCAGCGTGTCGCCGTCGTTCTCGAGGTCGGCCGACAGCAGCAGCGCCACCACCTGCGTCTCGCAGGCGTAGCCCTCGGGGAACAGCGGCCGCAACGGGCGGTCGATCATGCGCGAGGTGAGGACCTCCTTCTCGTTGGGCCGGCCCTCGCGCTTGAAGAAGCCCCCGGGGATCTTGCCGCTCGCGTAGTTGTTCTCGCGGTAGTCGACCGTCAGGGGCAGGAAGTCGAAGCCGACCCGCGGCTCGCGCTGGGCGCAGGCCGTCGTCAGCACCACGGTGTCGCCGAGGCGAATCACGGTGGCGCCGTCGGCCTGCTTCGCCATGTGGCCCGTCTCGATCGACAGGGTCGACCGGCCGAGGGGCATCTCCACTCGCTGCTTCATCGCTCGCTCGCCTTTCAGCGCCCGCTCCCGCGGGCGGATGTACCAACGCGCAGAGGGACCCGGCGGGCGGGCGGAGGAGCCGCCCGCGCGCCTGCTTCGGGCGCGTTCTGCTTTCGGGAGAGCGACCCTCGGGGCGAGGGTCGGGGTCGGACTCGGCTAGGGCCGGCGGCCGCGCCTACTTGCGGATGCCGAGCTTGTCGATGAGACCGCGGTACCGCTGGAGGTCCTTGCGCTTCAGATAGTCGAGCAGCCGGCGGCGCTGGCCAACCAGCATCAGCAGCCCGCGACGCGAGTGGTGGTCCTTCGCATGCACCTTGAAGTGCTCGGTCAGATAGTTGATGCGCTCGCTGAGGATCGCCACCTGGACCTCGGGTGACCCGGTGTCGCTCGCGTGCGTGCGGACGCCCGCGATCACGTTGGTTTTTTCCGTCTTGCTGAGAGTCACCCGACTTACCTCCGAAATTCGCTCTCTTTCTTCGTCTCTCTAAACATCCCAGCTTAGCACGACGGGCTTCGACCGGACAAGTGGCTGAGCCCCGGCGGCTTGGCCCCGCTTCAGTCCGCCCCGAGCAGCACGAGATCCGGGTGGAGAGCCGGCTGCCGGGACAGGCCCGCGACGGCGGGCCCGAAGCCGCGGGGGCTGGCGAGCGCCAGCAGCTCGCCGTCGGGCCCCAGGACCCTCAGCCTGGGCGGCGGCGGCTCCTCCGGGAAGCCCTCCGCGACCTGGCTTTCGCCGAGGTCGCGGCCATGGCGCAGTGCCTCGCGCCCCGGCTCCCCCACGAGCACGCACGGCCAATCCGCGAGCAGCCGTCGCAGCGGCACCACGCTTTCCATGCCTCGCGTCTCGATCTGATCCAGGGGCAGCGCCTCCTCGAGAGCGAAGCCGCCCGACTCGGTCCGGCGCAGCGCGCCCAGGTGGGCGCCCGTGCCGAGCGCCTCGCCGAGGTCGCGCGCGAGCGCGCGGACGTAGGTGCCGGGCGAGCAGCGGACCCGGAACTCCAGCCGGGAGCCCTCGAACGCCAGCAGCTCCAGCGCGTGCACCGTGACGGGAACCGGATCCGGCTGCGTCGGCCGGCCGGCGCGGGCGAGAGCGTAGGCTCGCCGGCCGCCGACCCGCTTCGCCGAGAAGGCGGGCGGCCGCTGCAAGTGGGAGCCGACGAGGCGCGCGCAGGCCGCGAGCACGGCCTCGCGCGAGATTTCCGGCTGCCGGAGCGGGCCGAGAGGCTCGCCTTCCAGGTCGTCGGTGCTGGTCGCGAAGCCCAGCCGCACCTCGGCCTCGTACAGCTTGTCGCCCTCCGCCAGGAAGCGCGCGAGGCGCGTCGCCCTGCCGAGGCAGACGACCAGCACGCCGGTGGCGAAGGGATCGAGGGTGCCGGTGTGGCCGGCGCGGCGCATGCCGAGCGCCCGGCGCACGCGGGCCACGACGTCGTGCGACGTCGGGCCGCGGGGCTTGTCGACGACCAGCGCGCCGGCGAGGCTCAAGACGACGAGTCGTCGTCCGGCGGCTCTTCGGAGCTGCGCGGCGCGGCGGCGATCTCGCCGAGCAGGCGGCCGACGCGGTCGGCGGCATCGAGGCCCTTGTCGTACTCGAAGCGGATCTCGGGAGGCTGCCGCAGCCGGATGCGGCGGGCCACCTCGCGCCTCACGAACCCCTCCGCCTTGGCGAGCCCCTGTTTGCTGCGCTCGCGCGCCGCCTCGTCGCCCAGCACGCCGAAGAAGACCCGCGCGAAGCTGCCGTCCTGCACCAGCTCCACGCGCGTGATGGTGACGAAGCCGATGCGCGGGTCGTTCAGCTTCGAGCCGACGATGTCGGCGATCTGCTCGCGCAGCTCCTCGGCCAGGCGGCCGACGCGGTGGCCCCTCACAGGATCTCCGTGCTGGCGTCGAGCACCTGCAGGTCGCCGACGCGCTCGGCCTCGGCGAGGGCGCCTTGCAGCGCCTTTTCGAGGTGCGCGTGGTCGGTGTTGACGCCGACCACGGCCAGCGTCGCCCGCTGCCAGAGGTCCTGGTGCTCGACCTCCGCCACCGAGACGTTGAAGCGGTTGCGCACGCGCGTCTCCAGGCTGCGCAGCAGCTGGCGCTTGTCCTTGAGCGAGCGGGCCCCTGGAAAGTGCAGCTCGAGCCGCAGCAGGCCGATCACCATCGTCGTCGCGAGAGATCCGTTAGGCCAGCTTCTCCTTCACCTGCTCGGTGGTGAAGAACTCGATCACGTCTCCGGGCTTGAGGTCGTTGTAGTTCGCGATGCCGATGCCGCACTCCGTGCCCGACTTGACCTCGTTGACGTCGTCCTTGAAGCGCCGCAGCGAGTGCACCTTGCCCGTGTGGATCACCACGTTGTCGCGCAGCAGCCGGATCTGCGCCTGGCGCGTGACGCGCCCGTCCTGCACGTAGCAGCCGGCGATCGTGCCGACCTTCGAGATCTTGAAGGTGTCGCGCACCTCGGCGGCGCCGAGGCGCACCTCGCGGATGGTCGGCTCGAGCAGGCCCTCCATCGCCTTCTTCATCTCGTCGACCGCGTCGTAGATGACCGTGTACAGGCGCACCTCGACGTCGTCGCGCTCGGCGGCGTCGGCCGCCTTGCGCTCCGGGCGCACGTTGAAGCCGATCACGACCGCGTTCGAGGCGGCCGCCAGCAGCACGTCGCTCTCGGTGATGGCGCCGGCGCCGGAGCGGATCACGCGCAGCTTGATCTTGTCCTGAGGCAGCTTCATCAGCTGGTCGACCACCGCCTCTACCGAGCCCTGCACGTCGGCCTTGACGACCAGCGCCAGCTCCTTCAACTGGCCCTCGGCGATCGCGCGCGAGAGGTCCTGCAGCGAGATCTTGGAGGAGGTCGCCATCGCCTTCTCGCGCAGCTTCATCTGGCGGAAGTTGACGATCGACTGCGCCTTCAGCTGGTCGGTCACCACCAGCACCTGGTCGCCCGGCTCGGGCAGAGCGCCGAGGCCCAGGATCTCGACGGGCGTCGAGGGGCCCGCGAACTTGAGCCGCGTGCCGAACTCGTCCACCAGCGCGCGCACCTTGCCCGCGACGGCGCCCGCCACCACGGTGTCCCCCACCTCGAGCCGCCCGTCCTGGACCAGCACGGTCGCCACCGGGCCCCGGCCTTTGTCGAGGCGCGCCTCCAGCACGGTCCCGGTCGCCGGCTTCTTGGGGTTGGCCTTCAGCTCCTGCAGGTCGGCGACCAGCAGCAGCATCTCGAGCAGCTGCTCGAGGTTCTGGCGCTTCTTCGCCGAGACGTTGACGAAGACGGTGGTGCCGCCCCACTCCTCGGGCATCAGACCGCGGTCGGAGAGCTGCTGCTTGACGCGGTCGGGCTGGGCGTCGGCCTTGTCGATCTTGTTGACCGCCACCACGATCGGCACGCCGGCGGCCTTCGCGTGGTCGATCGCCTCGACCGTCTGCGGCATGACACCGTCGTCCGCCGCCACCACCAGCACGACGATGTCGGTGACGCGGGCGCCGCGCGCGCGCATCAGGGTGAACGCCTCGTGACCGGGCGTGTCGAGGAAGACCACCTTGCGATGGCCGACTTCGACGTGGTACGCGCCGATGTGCTGGGTGATGCCGCCGGCCTCGCCCGCCGCCACCTTCGTCTCGCGGATGCCGTCGAGCAGCGAGGTCTTGCCGTGGTCGACGTGGCCCATCACCGTGATCACCGGAGCGCGCGGCTCGAGATCCTCCGGCCGCGACACCTCGCCCTGGTCCTGTTCGACGGCCTCCTCGAAGGACTGGATCGTCGCCTCGTAGCCGAACTCCCGGCACAGCTCGATCGCCAGCGGGTGCTCGAGCGTCTGGTTGACGGTCGCCATGATGCCGCGCTGGATCAGCGCCTTCATGATGTCGCGGCTCTTGACGTCCGCCATCTTCTCGCCGAGCTCCTTGACCGTGACGCCTTCGGTCAGGGTGATCTTGCGCGGCGGCCCGCTGTAGACGGGGCGCTCCTCGCGGGGCGGCGGAGCGGACTTCGCCTTGTCGCGCTTCGGCGCCGGACGGCCGACCGGCCGGCTGGGCCCCGGCGCACCGGGTCTGAACGAGCCGGGACGCGCCATCACGTGGGGCGAGCGGGGCAGAGCGGCGCCGCTGGGCGACGGGTTGGCCGCGGTCGGATGCGGGCCGACGGGACGCGGCGGCGCGATCGGACGCAGGGGCCGGGGCAGCGCCGGCCGGGCCAGCGTCCCGGTCGGTGCGGGCGCCGGCAGAGGCGGCGCGGCCACGACGGGGGCCGGCGCCGCGGCTGGCGCTGTTGGCGCGGGCGGAGGCGGCGCCGGCGGCGCCGGCGGCGCGATCGGGCGTACGGGCCCGAGGCGCGGGGCGGCGGCGCGAATCACGGGACCGGTCGGCGCGGGCGGCGCCGCCGGCGCGGCGGCGGGCTCGGGAGCGGGCGCCGGGGCCTCGGCCGCCGGCGGGGCGGCGACCTGCTCGGCGGCGGCCTCCGCCTCCGGCTCGGCGGGCGGGGCCTCGGGCTCCTCCGCCCCCTCCTCGACCGGCAGCGGCGCCGGCAGGCGCGGCGCGAGCCGCGGCGCGCCGGGGGCGTGATGCAGCGCCGGCTCCTCGGCCTTGGGAGCCACGCCGGCCTCGGGCGCCTTGGCGCGACGCGGGCGGGCCTTGCGGGCCTCGCGCGCCGCCTTGGCCTCCTCGGCCGCGCGCTCGCGCTCGGCTCGCTCGGCGGCGATCCTGGCCGCCAGCGCGCGCTGCTGCTCCTCGCGCTCGGCCTCGTCCTCGTCGCTGCCGTAGACGCGCTTCTTCTTGGCGGTCAGCGAGTCGATCTTGACCGCGCGCTTGAGCTTGTCGGCCGTGTCCTCATCGACCGAGCTCGAGGCGGTCTTGACCTCGACGCCGAGCTTGCGCAGGCGGTCGACGACCTCCTGGCTGCTGAGGTCGAGGTCACGCGCGAGCTGAAAGACCCGAACGTTATGCATTTCCTTCGTTCTCTCCATCCGCGCCGGGGGCGCTCGCCTCGGCGGGGACGGCCTCGCCCTCTTCCGCCGCGGCGGGCGCCTGCTCCGCCGCCGCCACAGCCGCGGCTTCGGCGGCTTCGGCGGCCTCCGCAGCCTCGCTGGCGGCGCGCTCGGCGTCCAGCCGGGCCTGCTCCTCCGCGTCGCGCCTGTCCCACAGGGCCTTCGCCGCGGCGGCCGCCTCGCGCAGCTTCTCGGCGGTCTTCTCGCCGATGCCCTCGATCGACATCAGGTCCTCGGCGCTCATCTCCAGGATGTGGTGCACGCCCTGCACGCCGACGTCGACCAGCTTCTGCGTGATGCGCTCGGGGATGCCGTGGGCCTCGAGGCTCTTCAGCTCCTCGACCATGCGCGCCATGCGGGCCATCTCGGCCTCGACCTCCTGGCGCTTCTCCTCTTCGCTCTTGATGTCGATACGCCAGCCGACCAGCTTGGCCGCCAGCCGCACGTTCTGGCCCTTCTTGCCGATCGCCAGCGAGAGCTGCTTGTCCTCGACCACGACCTCCATGATCTTCTGCTCTTCGTCGACCACCGTCACGCGGCTGATCTTGGCCGGCGACAGCGCCTTCTCGACGAAGCTCACGGGGTCGTCGCTCCACTCGACGATGTCGATCTTCTCGCCGCGCAGCTCGCGGATGATCGACTGCACGCGGGTGCCCTTCATGCCGACGCAGGCCCCCACCGGGTCGACGTCCTTCTCGCGCGAGATCACCGCCACCTTGGCGCGCTCTCCCGCCTCGCGCACGCAGCCGCGGATCTGGACGGTGCCGTCGTAGATCTCGGGCACCTCCATCTCGAACAGCTTGATCAGCAGCGCGGGGTCGACGCGGCTCACGATCACCTGCGGGCCCTTGGCGGCCTTCAGCACCTTGGTGATCGCCACCCGCACGCGGTCGCCGGTCTGGTAGGCCTCGGCGCGGCTCTGCTCCTTGCGCGGCAGCACCGCCTCGGCGCGGCCCAAGTCGACCACGAAGTCGCCCATCTCCTGGCGCTTGACGATGCCGTTGACGACCTCGCCCACGCGCCCGGAGTACTCGGCGAACACGTTGTCGCGCTCGGCCTCGCGCACCTTCTGGAAGATCACCTGCTTCGCGGTCTGCGCGGCGATCCGGCCCAGGATGTCGGTCGGCTTGGGGAACTCGATCTCCTGCCCGACCTCGGCCTCCGGGATCAGCTTGCGCGCCTCCGCCAGGCCGATCTGGGTCTCGTCGATCTCGACGGCCTCAACGATCTGCTTGACCGCGAACACCTCGATCTGGCCGCTCTCCTCGTTGAAGCGGCTGCGCAGATCCTCGTTGTTCTTGTAGTACTTCTTGGAGGCCGTCAGGATCGCGTCCTCGATGGCCGCGATGATCACGTCGGGATTGATGTTCTTCTCCCGGCTGATCTGTTCGATCTGTTGACGCAGCTGATTCGCCATCTGCCCTTCCGCTAGCTCCCGTCCGCCCGGCTCACTTGAACTCGACCTCGAGCCGCCCGTGGGCGACCCGGTCGAGCGGGATGCGGCACAGCAGGCCGCCTTCCTTCTCGAGCTTCAGATGGACTTCGCCGTTCTCGACAGCCTCGATGCGTCCGGTCCAGTGCCTGCGCCCTTCGACCAGCTCGTAGCTCGAGAGCTTGGCGAGCTTGCCGACGAAGCGCCTGTAGTCGGCCTCGTTGCGCAGCGGTCGGTCGAGGCCCGGCGAGCTGACCTCGAGCGTGTAGGTCGATTCGACCGGATCCTCGGCGTCCAGGATCGCCGACACCTCCTCGGAGACCGACTGCAGGTCGTCGAGGCCGATGCCGCCCGTCTTGTCCACGAAGAGCCGCACCAGCGACCCTCCGCCCTGCCGCTTCAACTCGAGGTCCACGAGCTCGAAGCCGCGCGCGACCGTGACCCGCTGGGCCACCGCCCGCACCGCCTCGATCGCGCTCCCCTTGACCAATCCGCCCCTCGTCCGCCGAAAAAAAAGAGTGGGTCTCGAACCCACTCTGATGATGCATCGCGAGTTGGAACGCATACTATAGCAGCGACTTGCGGGGGCGGCAAACCGCCGGGGGCGAAGCCGCCGAGGCCGTCAGGCGACGACACGCGCCTCGAGGTCGTATGGGTGCGCGCCGGTGATCTGACAGGTCACGAAGTCGCCCGCCCGCAGCGCCCGCTCGCCGGAGTCCGTGATCAGCACCGCGCCGTCGATCTCGGCGGCCTGGCCCTCGAGGCGTCCGCGCAGCAGGAGCTCGCTCTCGGGGTGCGGGCCTTCCACCAGGACCGGCAGGCGCTGACCCACGCGGGCGCGGTTCCGGCGCAGCGAGATCTTCTTCTGCAGCGCGAGCAGCTTGCGCTTGCGCGCCTCCTTGGTCCGCTGCGGCACGCGATCGGCCAGCTCGAAGGAGCTGGTGCCCTCCTCGTCCGAGAACGTGAAGACGCCGACGTTGTCGAACTGCGCCGCCTCCAGGAAGCGCAGCAGCTCGGCGAAATCGGCCTCGCTCTCGCCCGGGAAGCCGACGATGAAGGAGGAACGCAGCGCGACGCCCGGCACCTTCGCGCGCATCTTCTCGACGAGCCCGAGCAAGTTGCCGCGGCCGGTCGGCCGCTTCATCCGCTGCAAGACGGCCTGTGAGGCGTGTTGCAGCGGGATGTCGATGTACTTCGCGACCTTCTCCTCGGAGGCGATCGCCTCGAGCACCGCGTCGGTCACCGTGGCTGGATAGGCGTACATCACGCGGATCCAGCGAACGCCGTCGATCCGGCCCAGCCGCCGCAGCAGCCGGGCGAGGCCGTCGCGCAGGCCGAGATCGAGGCCGTAGCGCGTGGAGTCCTGCGCGACCAGCACCAGCTCCTTCACGCCGCGAGCGGCGAGCGCCTCGGCCTCGGCCGCCACGTCCTCGATCCCGCGGCTGCGATGGCGTCCACGCAACGTCGGGATGATGCAGAACGAGCAGGTGTAGTCGCAGCCCTCGCTGATCTTCAGGTACGCCATGTAGGACGGCGTCGAGAGCAGCCGCGGCGACTGGTGGTCGTAGACCCAGGTCGGCAGCCCGGCTGCGGCGTCCACATGGGTCTCCTCGCCGGTGACGGCCTTCAGGATGTCCTCGACCTGGCCCGTCCCCAGGCTGGCGTCGATCTCGGGGATCTCGCGGCGCAGCTCGCCGTCGTAGCGCTGGGCGAGGCAGCCCGTCACGACCAGCCGGCGCGCCCGGCCCTGCTGCTTCTCGCGCGCCATCTCCAGGATGGTGTCGATCGACTCCTGCTTGGCGCGGTCGATGAAAGCGCAGGTGTTGACCACGATCACGTCCGCAGCCTTCGCATCGGCGACGATCTCGTGGCCGCTCGCCTGCAGGCGGCCCAGCATGACCTCGCTGTCGACCAGGTTCTTCGGGCAGCCGAGCGAGACGAAGCCGATGGAGAGGGGAGTGAATCCGGCTTCGCTCGCAGCCCGTTGCGCCTGCGCGACGCGTTCCGAGTCGGAAGCGCGGCAGGCTCCGCTGTCAGCGCAGCCCGTGGCGACGGTGCCGGCGGGGGCGGAGTGGCGGGCGTCCACCACCGGCAGGTGGCGGCGCTTGTCGTGCGTCACCGGCGTGCTCAGTGGGCCTTGTTGTCCGGGGTGTCGATCTTGTGGCCCCATTCCTTCAGGTGGTCGCGATCGGAAGCCGAGTAGATCTCGTCGCCGATGTCGGCCACCTGGTCGCTGATGCCGCCGAGCACCTCGTAGGCCTCGCCCTGCTGCGAGAGCAGCGACAGGTGATGGGCGATCGCGTCGAGACGGGAGACGGACTTGTCCATGGCCATGAGCAGCCCTTCGCAGAGCTCCACGAGGGCGGATCGGCTGAGACCGTCATGCCACTGGGGTTCCATTCGTCTCTCCTTGCGGCGGCCCCGCGGGGCCGCCGTCGCGCGGGCGGCGCCGGCCGCGGCAAACAAGCATGATACCCGCGAATCGCGGCAGCGGCGAGCCACGACCGTATCGGGTGGGCGTGACGATTGCCCCCGCGCGGTCGGCGGCCTAGCATTCGCGGCGGGAGGCGAGACCGTGAAGACCATCGGGAAGATCGCGATCGGCTGCGTCGTGGCGCTGGTCCTGGCCGGCGTCGCGGCGACGGCCCTCTTCGTCGGCGGGGCCTGGTGGCTCAAGGGCAAGGTCGAGCAGGTCACCGGCAACGAGCAGCGCATCGAGGAGGCCAAGAAGCGGGCCGCGGCGGCAGCCCCCTTCACCCGCCCCGAGGACGGCCTGGTTCGCGAGGACCGCCTGCTCAAGTTCCTGCAGATCCGCCAGCGCATGTACGGCGAGTACGAGAAGCACAGCGGCGAGATCGAGGCCCTCGCGAAGAAGGAGCAGGGGGACTTCAGCGACGCGATCAGGGCCTTCGGATGGATCAACGAGCTGCGCGCCACCGCGGCCCAGGCGCAGGCCGACGTCGGCATGGGCGACGAGGAATACCGCTTCCTGGTCGAGCAGGTCTACAAGTCGGCCTGGGCCTCGGAGGTCGAGAAGCAGACCGGCAAGAGCGTCTCCGAGGCGGCTGCGGCGGGGGCCGAGCAGTCGGTCGAGGCGCTGAAGCAGATGGAAGCCCAGTTGAAGGACCTGCCCCCGGACCAGCGCGAGGCGATGAAGCAGTCGATCGAGCAGATGCGCAAGGGGGCAGCGGAGGCGCGCTCAGGCCTGAAGGAGTACGACGCGCCACAGCAGAACATCGAGCTGTTCCGCAAGCACGAGGCCGAGATCAAGAGGTACGCGATGGGCGGCCTGGAGCTACTGGGACTCTAGCCAGGGTCCGTCGCTGCCGGCCGGGCGGCGCCTGGGTTCACGCCCGCGTCATCGCCCCCCCACCCCTATCCCCTCCCCACATACGGGGGAGGGGGAATCACTCGCGAGTCGCGCCGCGACCTGACGGGGCGTCGCGACCCGCTGCGTCTGCGAGCGGCGATTCATTTCGGGCCAAGTTGCCACCGGCCGGGGGCGCCGCACCCGCGGGAGCTGCAGGCCGCGGCTACGGCCTGCGAGCGCAGCCGAGTTCACCTCGGCGGAGCGAGCGGGGGTTCCAGGGGGCGCGGCGCAGCGCCCCCTGGCTCAAGACTTTGGGATGCGCGCCTCATACGCCCTCGTCAGCGTGACCCACGCCGCCGCCCTCCGGCCGAAGCCCGTGGCCATCGGCCTTTCGTCCGTCGCGGGTGACCGATTGGCCATGGGCATTCACTGCGCGCTAAGGCCGGCGAAGGCCAGCAGGCGCCGGGCGGCGTGTTCCGCACCGGATGCGTCCGGCGCGGGCTGCGGCCAGGGAGCTGCGAGGGCCTGCTCGAGCGCGTCGCGCAGCTCGCCCCGCGCGAGCTGCGCGTTGCCGACGTGCGCGGAGGGTAGCCAGCGGCGCAGCCCTTCGACGAGGATCGGGTACTCCGGGAAGTCACCGCGTTCCGTGTACACGAAGGCGGTTCCGGCGCCGATCGCGTCGGAGACGATGCCGTAACCCGGCTTGCTCACCACGACGTCGGCGGCGCCGACGGCATCCTCGTAGCCGAGGCCCGCGGCCGCCAGGGCCGAGCGGGCGATCAGGCTCACGTTGTCCGGGACGCGCGGCCCGCCGGGCGGCCACCGGTCGTCGGCGCCCACCTCGAAGAAGTGGAAGTCCCGCAGCGCGCCCAGCGCTCGGTGGTCGAAGCCCGGCACGCCCACGCCGCCGAACGAGAGCAGTGCCAGCCTGCCCGCGGGCAGGCCCAGGCGCCGGCGCGCATCCGTGCGCGAGACCCGCGGTCTGCGCGCCACGAGCGGAACGTCCTCGACGCGGGAGAAGGCCGACAGGTCACCGGCGAAGGGCAGCCGCAGCAGCAGCCCGCAGGTCCGGTAGGCGGCGGCACAGCGATCGGCCGCTTCACCGAGCTCCGGCTCGGCGCTGGCGTAGTGCCGATAGATCCAGTCCCAGGAGAAGTTCGCGAGCGCGGCGCTCGGCACGCCGAGCGCTGCCGCCGCCGCGAACGCGAGCGGCGGCACGTCACCGAGGACGAGCGCCGGCCGCGCCGATTTCAGGAAACCGACCTCTTCGGCCAGCAGCGCGCCGAGGCCGCGCGCGTGCTCGCGCCACTCCCGCACGGTTCCTGGCAGGTCGATGCGCAGCGCGTCGGCCTGCGCGAGGCCGACGTCGCAGGCCACGCGCCGGATCCGCAACGGCCCGGCGACGATGCCTTCGAACAGAAAGGCCGGGGCCGTTGTCGAGACCACGATCGGCAGCTCCGGCCGCAGGGCGCGCAGGGCGCGCAGCACCTCGGCCGTTCGCGTCGCGTGACCGAAGCCGTGGCCGGAGACGTAGGCGACGATCATGAACGGCAGCGATCATCGGCGGTCCGGGCGGCGGTCGCAACCCGCCGACAGCGGTCAGGGTCGGCGCCGAGGGCCGGGCAGCGGCAACGCCGAGGCGAGCAGGTCGTACCGAAGCGGGTGCGTCAGGGGTAGATCCGGTACAGCATGCGCGGGAAGGCGATCGTCTCGCGCAGGTGCTCGATCCCGCAGATCCAGGTCACCACGCGCTCGATGCCCATGCCGAAGCCTGCGTGCGGCACGCTGCCGTACTTGCGCAGGTCCACGTACCAGCGGAACGCCTCCTCGGGCAGCTCGTGCCTGTGGATCGCGTCGAGCAGCGACTCGGCGCTCGACATGCGCTCGCCGCCGCCCACGATCTCGCCGTAACCCTCGGGCGCCAGGATGTCGGCCGACAGCGAGTACTTGGCGTCCTGTGGGTCGGGCTCCATGTAGAAGGCCTTGATCGCGGCCGGGAAGCGGTGGACCACGACGGGCTTCTCGTGCGCCTCGGCGATCACGGTCTCGTCGGTGCCGCCGAAGTCGCTGCCCCACTCCGTCTGCGAGCCCTTCTCGCGGATCAGCTTGATCGCGTCGTCGTAGTGAAGCCAGGGGAAGGGCGAGGTCACTTTCTCGAGCTTGGCGGTGTCCCGCTCGAGGGCCTTCAGCTCCTCCTTCTTCTTGTCGAGCACGTACGCGACGACGTGGCAGATCAGGCCCTCGGCGGCCTTCACCGCGTCCTCGAGGTGCGCGAACGCCATCTCGGGCTCGACCATCCAGAACTCGGTCAGGTGGCGGCGCGTCTTCGACTTCTCGGCGCGGAAGGTCGGACCGAAGCAGTAGACCTTGCCGTGGGCCGCCGCCGTCGCCTCGTTGTAGAGCTGGCCGCTCTGCGTGAGATAGGCCGTGCCCTCGTCGAAGTACGGCACGCCGAAGAGCGTCGTGGTGCCCTCGCAGGCCGCCGGCGTGAAGATCGGCGTGTCCACCAGCGTGAAGCCCTGGTCGTCGAGGTAGTCGCGCACCGCCTTCACCACGGCGTGGCGCACGCGGAGGATCGCGTGCTGCTTCTGCGAGCGCAGCCACAGGTGGCGGTGCTCCATCAGGAACGCGGTGCCGTGGTCCTTCGGCGTGATCGGGTAGTCGTGCGTCGCGTGCAGCAGCTTGAGCTCGGCGACGGTCAGCTCGTAGCCGCCCGGCGCCCGCTCGTCCTTGCGCACGCTGCCGAGGAGCTCGAGCGCCGACTCCTGGCCCGCCTTCTCGCCCGCCTCCCATGCCTCGGGCGCGACGTCCTTCTTCCCGACCACGGCCTGCGCGAAGCCGCTGCCGTCGCGCACGATCAGGAACTGCAGCTTGCCGCTCGAGCGCTTGTTGTGGAGCCAGCCCTGGAGCCTCACCTGCTCCCCGACGTGCGCGTGGAGGTCCTCGATGCGTACGGTGTCCATTAGCGCAGCTCCTCGACGTGGCGGGCGAGCACGCGGTGCAGGCCGCCGAGCTCGGGGTGCCGCAGCAGGTTGCGGCGCGCGTTCGCGAGCGTGCCCGGGATGTAAGGGATGTAGACGCGGTTGTTGCGCTGGGTGGCCATGAAGCCGAAGGTGCCGAGGGCTTTCAGGTTGCGCTGCACGGACATCAGCTCGAAGCGGCGCTGGAACGTCTCGCGCGACTCGCCCGGCACGGCCTTCTGGCGGAACTCCTCGGCGCGCTCGGCGACGAAGTCCTCGTCGAGGCCGATGTAGGAGTCGCGCAGCAGCGAGGCGAGGTCGTAGCTCGCGGGGCCCATGCGCGCGTCCTGGAAGTCGATCCAGTAGAGCTTGCCGGCGTGCGGCATCAGGTTGCGGCTGTGGAAGTCGCGGTGACAGAGCACGCGCGGCCAGGAAGCGAGCTCCTGCGACAGCCGGCTGAAGCCTTCGGCCAGCGTCGAGCGATCCTCGACCGACAGGTCGCAGCCGCGCAGGCCCTCGAGGAAGTGCTTCTCGAAGTAGTGCAGCTCCCAGGACAGCTTCTCGATGTCGAAGGCGATCTGGAAGCAGGAAGCGCGCTGCGGCCCGCGCGCCGCGGCAGCCTGCAGCAGCACGAGCTGGTCGATCGCCTCGCGGTAGAAGTCGCGCGCCTCGGCCGGGCTCGCCGTCTCGAGCGCAATCTGCAGCGTCTGGTCGCCCAGGTCCTGCTGCAGGATCACGGCGCGTGCGCCGTCCTGGTCGCGGATCTCGGGCACCGGCAGCCCGTACTCGCCGAGCAGGCCGCGGGTGACGTTGAAGGTCAGCTCGGCGGGGTCGAACGGCTCCGGATACAGCGCCGCCACCCAGCTCTCGCCGGCGCGGCGGACGCGGAAATAGCGACGCGTCGAAGCGTCGCCCGAAAGCGCTTCGATCTCGGCGTCCCGGCCCACGCGCTCGCCCACGAAGCTCGCCAGCGGCTCGGGGACGTTCTTCGCGACCACCTCTTCCTTGCGCAACCGCGAGGTCAAGCTCTCTTCCTCCTCAATCCCCGAGCGCCAGCCGGTGCTGCCCGCCCTGCAGGCCGCCCAGGCCCGCCGTGGCTCGGCCCCTCCGCAGGACGATCTCGTCCTCCACCCGCTCGCCCGCTTCGATCCGGGCGCCGTCCGCCAGGATCGAGCCCTCGACCCGCGCTCCCTCCGCGACGACGACGCCTTCCCACAGCACGCTGTCCCGCACGCGGGCCCCAGGCCCGATGCGGCAGCCCGCCCCGACGACCGACCCCTCGACCCGCGCCGACGCCGCGGCCCGCACGCCGGCCGCGACGGCCCGGCCCGAGCTCGCGCTCCCGAATCCCCGGCGCAGCAGCGCGCGCTGCGAGGCCAGATACAGCGCCGGGCTCGACAGATCGTACCAAGGTCCCCGCAGCAGCTTGCCGAGGACCGGCTCGCCATCGCTGATCAGGGGGCCGTAGAGGTCGCGCGCGGTCTCCGCGTAGCCGGGCCGCAGGCGATCGAGGATCGCGGGGTCCATCACGTGGATGCCGGTGAAGTGCCAGGCGCGGTGGCCGGCAGGCGGCCGCGGCCAGCCGCCGAAGCTCAGCAGGCGTCCCCTCGCGTCGGTGACGACGGCGCCGTAGCGGCCCGCGGCCCGCGGGGGCTGCAGCGAGACGACCGCGCGTGCCCCGCTGCGCCGCTGTAGTTCCACCAGCGAGCGCAGCTCGAAGTCGAACACCATGTCCGCATTCAGCAGCAGGAACGGCTCGTCCCCCAGCCAGCGCCTCAGCTTGCGGACGCCACCGGCCGAGCCGAGGATCTCGGGCTCGTGCGAGAAGCGCAGCCGCATCCCGCGCGGGCACGCCGCGCGCGCCGCGCGGCGCATCGCCGCCGCGAGGTGGTGGGTGTTGACGACCACCTCGCGCACGCCCACCCGCGCGAGCGCTTCGAGCGTGTAGCCGACGAGCGGCCGGTTCAACACCGGCAGCGCGGGCTTCGGCCGCAGCAGCGTGAGCGGGCGCATGCGGGTGCCGAGCCCGGCAGCCAGCAGCATCGCCTTCACGCGCCGCCGTCCTCGAACAGCATGTCTCCGGCGCCACCCTCGGCGAAGAAGAGCCCCACGTACGACTCGCTGACGAAGTCCGCCTGCGAGAACCCGAGCGCCGAGGCCGCCGCTCGGATCCCTGCCTCTTCTCCCTCGATCTCGAGGAAGCAGCCGATCGGCAGCTCGTCGAGCACGATCTCGACCTCGCCGTACGAGTAGACCTCGCGGTACTTCTGGTAGCGGAAGCTGGGGCGGAAGCCCATGGCGGCGAGGATCCGCTCGAAGGCGTCGGGATCCGAGACCTCGAGCTCGACCTCCTCGCGCGAGCGGATGCCGCCCTCGACGCGCTTGGGTCCTTTGTAGGTCAGCACGCCCCGCCCGCGGGCACGGCGCAGGCGCAGCACGCCACCCTGCCGGATCAGCGTCGCCTGGCCGTCGTCGAACAGGCGGTTGTCCTCGAGGTGGCGCGCGGCTTCCAGGCGGGCGCCGAGCCGGGCGAGCAAGGCGCGCCCCGCCTCCGCGGAAGGCAGGCGGAGCTTGACCTCGGTCTCGATCGGAGGGCCGGCCACGAGCGGCAGCCGCGGCGCGCTACTCGACCACGCGCACCTTCAGGTCGATGCGCTCGTTCGGGTTGTCGCGCGAGTCGCGCGGCGACGCCACGATCTTGTCGACCGCCTCCATGCCGCGCACGACGCGGCCGAATGCCGTGTACTGACGGTCGAGGAAGTTGGAGTCGGCCACGCAGATGAAGAACTGGCAGCCCGCGGAGTCGGGGTCCTGCGCACGCGCCATCGAGAGGACGCCGCGTTTGTGCGGGGTGTCGTTGAACTCGGCCTTGATCGTGTAGCCGGGACCGCCCGTGCCGTGGCGCTGGCGCGGCGCCCTCGGATCGGCGGTGGTCGGATCGCCGCCCTGGATCATGAAGCCCGGGATCACGCGGTGGAAGGTGGTGCCGTCGTAGGCGCCCTTCTTCGCGAGATCGAGGAAGTTCTTGACGTGGCCCGGGGCCTTGTCGTTGAGGAATTCCAGCTCGATCTCGCCGAACTTGGTCTCGATGATGGCGCGCGGCGCCGCTGCGGTCATGCAAGCCTCCTGTCGCTGATGTTAATACGCGAGCGAGCGCTCAGCGGCGGCGGCCCGCGGCCACGCGTTCGAGGGCGCGGTCGACCTCGTCCTGGAAGCGGCTGTCGCCGGTGCGGAGCAGAAGCTGGCGAGCCTCCTCGCGGCGGCCGAGGCCGGCGAGGCACAGGCCGCGGTCGAGCCGGGCCTCGGGAGGCAGCAGCCAGCCGTCGCCCTCCGCCTCGAGCGCCTCGAACAGCCGCAGCGCTTCGCCGGGACGGCCCGCGCGATAGGCGGCGACCGCCTGCTCGAACACGGGCGGCGCCGGCAGATCCTCGCCCGGCGCGAGGCCGCCCTCGAGCAGGCCCGGCGGCTGCGGGGGCCGCGGGCGCTCGGCGGGCCGCCGGTTCCACTCGGCGCGCGGCAGCGTTTCGCTCACGTCGGAGCGAGCCAGCGCCTCGAAGACCGGCGGCAGGCTCGAGGCGAAGGGCGGCCCGAGCACGACGCCGAGGTAGCCACGGCGAGCGACCAGCAGGACGGCCGGGAGCTCGGCCACGCGGAGCGTCACGGCGACCCCGGGGCCGACCACGACCGGCCAGGGGTAGCGGTAGCTCGCTGCCGCGCGCCGGAGCACCGTGTCCTGGTCCGGCCCGGGCGGCGCCAGCACCACGCGGGCGGACGGCGGCGCGGTGCGCGCGATCGCCTCCAGGTCCGCGGAGCAGCTGCGGCAGCTTGGGTCGGCCAGGTAGAGGACCAGCGTTCCCTGCTCGTCCTGCAGCCCGAAGCGCGAGCCGGTCGAGAGCCGTTCGCGTCCAGTGAGCGGGAACGGGCCGTCGCGCAGCTCGGGCGCTGGATGTCCCTCCTCGCCGGCCAGGCGCAGGCGGTCGATCTCGCACTGCAGGCACGCGATTCGCGCGGCGTCGGCGGCGCGCGCGGCGACGGCGAGCGCTTCGCTCGACAGCGTTCCCCGGGCGACTCGCGCGAGCACGGCGTCGAGCGCCTCGCGGCCGCGGCCGAGCGACGCCAGGCTGCGCGCCAGCGCGAGCGCCCCGCCGCCGTCGGCGTCGAGAGTCACGGAGCGGGCGAGGTAGCGCACGGCCGCGTCGTGCCGGCCGCAGGCCGCGAGCGCGACACCGACCGCCTGGTAAAGCCGGGCGCGATGCCGGCGGTAGGCCCTGCGCGCCTCGACGTAGGCGTCCTCCACGACCTCGCCCTTGCGCCCGGCTCCGACGAAGGCGGTGGGCTCGAAATCGGACGTGAGCGCGAGCGCGTTCCGCGCCTTGGCCAGCGCTCCAGCCGGATCGGACGCGGCGGCCTGCGACGCCTCGAGAGCCAGCGTCTCGGCGCGCTGTACCCGAGTCGGCGTCGCCTTCGGCGCCAGCCCGCCGCGCGGAGCCTGGGCTTCGGCAGCCTGGCAGAGCAGCGCGCCGAGGGCCAGCGCGCACGCAGCGTGACGCACGCACCGCCGTGACGTCTCGCGGCCGGCGCCCATCCTCAGTCCTTCCCGATCAGGAACAGTGCGCCCATCACGAGGAAGCCCACGCCGGCGACGCGCTTGATCCAGATCTCCGGGACGACCCGCGCCAGCGCATCCCCGAGCAGCACCGCCAGCGCGCTCGTCGCGACGAGCGCGGCGCTCGAAGCGAGGAAGATCACGAGCCGCGACTTGCCTGACGCCGTCAGGCTGAGCGCCGCCAGCTGGGTCTTGTCGCCCAGCTCGGCCAGGAAGATCAGCGCGAAGGTCGAAAAGAAGAGCTTCAGGTCCACGTCGTCACCTCGGGCGCAAGCGGGCGAGGCGGCGTTCGGCCTCGTCGAGCGTCTCGTCCTTCTTGCAGAACGCGAAGCGCACCTGGCGCCGGCCGTCCGCGGGCTCACGATAGAAGGACGATCCCGGCACCGCCGCGATGCCAACCTCCTCGACCAGGTGCCGCGCGAAGGCGACGTCGTCGTCCCAGCCGAACGCGTCGATCTCGGTCATCGCGTAGTAGGCGCCGCGCGGGACGTGCACGCGGAAGCCGGCGCGCTCCAGCACCGGCAGCAGGCGGTCCCGGCGCCGGAGATAGCCCGCGGCCAGGCGCGAGTAGAACGCGTCGGGCAGCCCCAGCGCCAGCGCGCCGGCCGCCTGCAGCGGCGCTGCCGCGCCCACGGTGAGGAAGTCGTGCACCTTGCGGATCGCCCCGCTCAGGACGGGAGGCGCGATCGCCCAGCCCACGCGCCAGCCGGTCACGCTGTAGGTCTTGCTCATGCCGTTGATCGTGATGGTGCGCTCGCGCATGCCGGGCAGCGAGGCCATCGGCACGTGCTGCGCGCCGTCGTACAGGATGTGCTCGTAGATCTCGTCGGTGATAGCGAGCGCGTCGTGCCGCAGGCACAGCCCGGCGATCGTCGCGAGCTCCTCGCGGGAGAACACCTTGCCGGTCGGGTTGTTCGGGCTGTTGACGACGATCGCGCGCGTGCGGGAGGAGAAGGCGCGCGCCAGCTCGTCCGGGTCGAAGCTCCAGCCCGGCGGGCGCAGCCTGACGAAGCGGGGCACGGCGCCCGAGAGCACGGCGTCGGGGCCGTAGTTCTCGTAGAAGGGCTCGAACACCACGACCTCGTCGCCCGGGTCGAGCACGGCCAGCAGCGCCGCGATCATCGCCTCGGTCGAGCCGCAGGTGACGGTCACCTCGCGCTCGGGGTCGACCGGCACGCCGTAGAGGCGGGTGAACTTGGCCGCGATCGCCTCGCGCAGCGGGCGCGCGCCCCAGGTGATGGCGTACTGGTTCACGTCCTCGCTGATCGCCCGGCAGGCCGCCTCCTTCAGTTCCGCCGGGGCCGGGAAATCGGGGAACCCCTGGGACAGGTTGACGGCGCCGTGCTGCTGCGCGAGCCGCGTCATCTCGCGGATCACCGACTCGGTGAAGCGCGTGGCCTTCTCGGAAGGGCGGGCGCTCATCGCGGGCTCGCGCTGGGCACGGGCGTCGGAGCCACGGAAGCGGCCGCCACGGGCGCCTCCTGGGGAATCGGCACCGGCTCGGGCGCGGCGATCAGCGTCAGGTCCGGGGGCAGCGGCCGCGAGAGGTCGAGGTGGCCGCTGAGCGTCAGCACCGGCTTGTCCTCGACCAGGATCTGCACCCGGCGAATCGCGGGGAAGTTGGCGGTGATCGAGTTGACGAGCGCATAGACCCGGAGACGCTCGGCGAGCGAGCCGCCGTCGCCCCCGGGCGCCAGCGCCTCAGGCGAGAGGTCGACGAAGGCGTCGCCGCGGGCGGTGACGAAGACCGCCAGCACCCGCGTTTCCGGCGGCAGCGGCGCGAGCCGGCCGCTGGTCGAGCCGGCCACCAGCTCCCTCACCACCGTCAGGAGCTGTTGCGACAGCTCGCTCGAGAAGGCCACCGCGCGCTCCTCCTCGACCAGCAGCGGGAGCTCCGTGTCCACGAAGAAGAGCTTCACGCTGATGCGCCGGCCCGCCTCGGAGGCGGCCGGGCGCGGGGCAGCGTCGGCGTCGGAGCCGGCGGGCAGGCCGGCGGCCCCGCTCCGGCGCAGCAGCCGCCCCCAGCTCGGCGCGCTCGCGGCGAGCGCCGTCAGCAGGCCGACGAGGGCCAGCACGGCGGACACCTCGGCGCGGCGCATCGAGACCCTTCGGCTAGCGGCCGGCGGCCGGCCGGCCGAGCGCTTCCTCGCGCTGGTCCTGCTCGCGCGCGAAGCGCGCGATGCCGCGCGCGAGCGCGGCGGCGACCTTGCTCTGGAAGGCGTCCGAGGAGAGCAGCTTCTCCTCTTCCGGGTGGCTGATGAAGGCGATCTCGACGAGCGCCGCCGGCATCGCGGCGCCGACCAGCACGCGGAACGGGGCCTGCTTCACGCCGCGCCCCTCGCTGCCGGTGACGACGGAGAGCTCCTCCTGCAGCCGCGAGGCGAGCGACGAGCTCTCCTCGAGGTGCTCGGCCTGCGCCATGTCCCACAGGATCAGCGCGACGTCGTTGCCGGTCCCGGCCGGTGCGGTCTCCACGGCGCCCTCCGCGAGCGCCACCCGCCGCGAGTCCTCGTCCGAGGCCTGGTACGAGAGGAAGTAGACCTCGCTGCCGGACGCGCGCGCCGCCCGGCTCGAGTTCGCGTGGATCGAGATGAACAGGTCGGCCTTGTAGTTGTTGGCGATCGCCGCCCGCTCGTCGAGCTCCACCTCGCCGTCGCGGTCGCGCGTCAGGAACGCCTGGAAGCCGAGCGAGCTGGTGACGAGCGCCCGCAGCTTGCGCGCGATCGCCAGCGTGACGTCCTTCTCGAGGACGCCCGTGGGCCCCTGGGCGCCGACCTCGGCCCCGCCGTGGCCGGGATCGATCACCACGGTCCGCGGTCCCGGCCCCTGGCCCGCCGGCCGGGGCGGGGCGGAGGGCGGCAGCGGGCGGGTGGCCAGCGCCGTCGCCTTGAACTCGAGCACCAGCCGCGAGGGCCGCTCCTGCTCGCTGGCGGTGAGCTGGCCGAAGCGACGCCCCAGCGTCACCGCGAGCAGGTTTTCGCGCCCGCCCAGGTACTGCACCAGGTCGACGATGCCGCCGGTCAGCCGCTGCTGCTGGAACGCGACCTCGACCAGGTCGCGCTGCAGAGCCACGGTCACCCGCTCGGCCTCCTGCACCACGTGGAACGGCACGCGCTCGTTCGACTCGAGCACGACCCGCACGAGATCGCCCGCCACGAAAGTGTCGACGCTGACCTTCGCCGCCGGCACGTTGCCCAGCAGCAGCAGGCGCGAGCCGGCGCGCCACTCGGCCGGCACTCCCAGAAGAGGCCCCAGCACGCGCGGCACGGCGTCGAGCGGCACCAGCCACTTGCCGTCCTCGTACAGCACGGGCGACGACAGCAGGCGCAGGTCGCCGGCGAGCGAGGCCAGGCTCTTGCGCAGGTAGAAGATCGCCTCGCGGCCCTCGTACTGGAGCGTCACGGAGCCGCCGCGCGCGTCGCTGCGGATCGCCACCCGCGCGCCGCCCAGCAGCAGGTCGAGCGGCAACAGCTCGGCGCCGGCCCTCGACAGCGGAAGCACCTCGCGCCGCTGGCCCTCCTGGAGCAGCACCAGCGGCTCGGCGGCGGCCTGAGCCAGCGGGGCGATCAGCACTGCGCCCAGAGCCACGGCCCGGCGGATCGCGCGATGTGCTTCGAATCTCAAGACTTGCGAGAAAATCGTAACACAGGCTGAAGCCGGGCGGCGCGCCGGCCGCGGCTAGAAGCCGGCGCGCAGCGTGAGCGACAGCGAGCGGCCGGGGGCGTGGGCGGCGGCCTCGTCCGGCGTCTGCAGGTAGGCGGCGTCGAACAGGTTGCGCGCCACGAGCCGAGCCTCGATCCGCGGGCTCGGCCGGAACACCAACGTGGCGTCGAGCGTGGCCCAGCCGTCGATCGGCTGCTCGGTGGGCCCGGGTTCCTCGTCGGCCGCGCGCAGGGTGCCGCGCACGACAGCCTCGAACCGCTCGCCGAACGCGCGGCGCAGCGACAGCGTCAGGCCCGGCGGCGGGATGTCCGCGAGCGGCGTGTCGTCGTCGAGCGCCTCGCCGCTCAGCAATTGGGCGCCGATCTCCAGCTCGATCCCGCCGGTGACCTCGGCCTGGGCCTCGAGCTCGACGCCGCGGATCAACGCCCGCCCGCGGTTGCGGAACTCGAAGTCCGCGCCCGCGCGGTAGCGCTCGACGAGATCCGAGATCCGGTAGCGGTAGAGGTAGAGCGCGCTGCGCACGCGACCCGCCCTGCGCAGGGCGAGGTCGTACTGCAGGGAGCGCTCGGGCTCGAGCTCGGGGTTGCCGGTGACGAAGCCGCGTCCACCGACCCCGCGGAAGTAGCGGTCCGACAGCGTCGGGTCGCGGAAGCCGCTGGCGATCTGCGCGGTCGCGGTCGTGCCTGCGAAGGGGCCGGCGGTCGCCGAGGCGAAGCCCGAGGCGGCGTCGTGGCTCGTCTCCACGTCTCCGAACTCGCCGCCCTGGTTGCGCGTCGTGACGTGGTCGAGGCGGCCTCCCACGGACACGGTCAGCCAGGCGAGCGCTCGACCGTCGAGCGTCAGGAACGCGCCGACGTCCTTGCGCAGGGCGTCCTCGATGCTCTGCTCCGTATCCGTGCGCAGGAGCTTCCCGGCCGCGTCGTAGCGCAGCGTCGAGCCGAGCGCGGACAGACGGCGCCGCCCGTTGAGATCGATCCCGCCCTCGACGCGCGCCCCCCGCACTCCCCCGGCGGCCGCCAGGCGCAGGCCGTAGTCCTGCGCGTCGACGTCCGCGCGCGCGAGCTGCCGCGCCTGGGTCGCGGTCGCCAGGCGCTCGCGGTCCGTGACGAGGCGGTAGGTGCCGAGGAACGCCTGCGCTCCCCAGCGCAGCAGGCCGGCGCGCGGATCGCCCTCGTAGGCGAGCGTGTAGCGGTCGGAGTCCTCGATCGGATAGCTGGTTAGCGTCGCGCGATCCGAGGAGGGCTTGCCGGTGTCTCGCCCGCGGTCGATCTGCGCGCTCGCGAGCAGGCGGCCCGGCCCCCACTCGTGGTCGAAGCGCGCCTGCACGCCCCAGTCGCGAAAGCCGGAGTTGGGCTCCTCGCCGAGCGGCGTGTCGTAGTCGTCCGCTTCGCGGTAGCGCCCCTGCACGAGCGCGCTGCCGTTTCCGATGCCGCGCGAGAGCGCGCCCGCCGCGGACAGCTCCGGCACGCCCACGCCGCCGGTCAACAGCATCTGACCGGCGAGCGGCGAGCCGGGCGCGCCGCGCCGCGTGCGCGCGTGGATGATCCCGCCGAAGGCGTCCGAGCCCCAGGCCACCGACCCGAAGCCGCGCGAGAGCTCGATCGCCTCCAGGAAGAAGGGATCCAGGAAGGTCGCGCTCGGTCCCGCGCGCCGCTCCGTGGTCACGCGAGCGCCGTCGATCAGGATCAGCGTGCGCCCGCGCGCGAGGCCGCGGATCGAGGGCACGCCCGTCCGCCCCTCGTCGATGCGGCTGACGCCCGGCAGCGACTCGATGCCCTCGATCAGCGTGAGCGGACGGCGTAGCTCGAGATCGCGCGAGGCCAGGATCGTGGCGCCCGCTGCCGGCGGAGCCTCGGTGAACGGCGTCGAGCCGGCGCCGACCGTGACGGTCTCGCTGAGCGTCGCGCGCACGTGGATCGGGACCGGCTTGCCATCGGCGGGCATGGCCTCGACCAGGACGGGCGCGGCGTACAGCCCGCCCGGCAGGATCACCAGCACCTGGAACGGCAGCGGCGGATCCGGCAACCAGGCGAAGCGGCCGTCGGCGCCGGTCCGGGTGGAGCCGGGCTGGCCCAGCACCGACACGGTCGCGTCCACGGCCGGCGAGCCGTCGGGCAGCAGCACGCGGCCCTCGAGAGCCGGGGCCGCGGTCGCCAGCAACCCATGAAGCACGATCGCGGCGACGCCGCCGGCACGCACGCTGTTCATCCGCCGATGCTCTCCTGAGGCGCGCCCCGACGCCCCGTCCCTGCGGATTATAGGAGGGCGAACGCGGACGCCCCGCCCTACAATGCGCGACGCCTCCGCCAGCATCTGCAATGAACGCACGAGAAGCCCTCGACCGCCTGCTCGCCGGCAACCGCCGCTTCGCGGCCAGCGACTCGAGCCTCGACAGCGCCACGCACCGCGATCGGCGCGCGGAGCTGCTCGCGGGGCAGCAACCGTTCGCGATCGTGCTGGGTTGCGCCGACTCGCGCGTGCCGGCCGAGCTGATCTTCGACCAGGGGCTCGGCGACCTGTTCGTGATCCGCGTGGCGGGCAACGTCGTGGCCCCGTCCCAGATCGGCAGCGTCGAGTTCGCGGCGGAGCGCTTCGGCACGCGCCTCGTCGTGGTGCTGGGCCACTCGCTGTGCGGTGCCATCCAGGCGACGCTCGAGGAGCTGCGCCGGCCCGACGCGAACCAGTCGCCCAATCTGCGCTCGATCGTCGGCCGCATCGCGCCCGCGGTGGAGGGCCTGCTCCGCGGCCCGCTGGCGAGCGACCCGACGGCACTGTTCGCCGAAGCCGTGCGCTCCAACGTGCGCGCTGCAACCCGGCGGCTGCGGCACGGCTCCGAGGTCCTCGAGCGGCTCGTCGCGCGCGAGGGCCTGCTGATCGTCGGCGCCGAGTACTCGCTCGAGACGGGACTCGTGACGCTGTGCGACGAGCCCGCCGAGCCTGCCCCGCATCCAATCGCCTGAACAGGCGGCGCCGCGGCGGGAGCCGGTGCTAACCTTGCGCCGCCTTTTCCCGCGGGCCTGCGGCCCGCCCCCCCGTCGCTCTTCTCGGAGGAGGATCATGTCCAAGGCATCCCTTCTGACCCGCGCCCTCGCCGCGGCCGCGGCGCACCTGCTGGCCGGCCCCGCCGCGGCGCAGACCAAGCTGCTGCGCTTCCCCGACATCCACGAGAACACGCTCGCCTTCACGTACGGCGGCGACATCTGGACGGCGTCAGCCGGCGGCGGCGCCGCCAGCCGCGTCACGGCGCATCCGGGGCTCGAGCTGTTCGCCAAGTTCTCGCCGGACGGCAAGTGGATCGCGTTCACCGGCCAGTACGACGGCGACGAGCAGGTCTACGTGGTTCCTGCCTCGGGCGGCGTGCCGAAGCAGCTCACCTTCTACCCCGCCCACGGGCCGCTGCCTCCGCGCTGGGGCTACGACAACCAGGTCTACGGTTGGTCGCCCGACGGCAAGCGCGTGCTGTTCCGCTCGACGCGCGACGCCGACCGCGGGCGCACGCTGACGGCGCTCTACAGCGTCGCCGTCGCGGGCGGGCTGCCGGCGGCGCTGCCGATGCCGACCTCGGGCGCCGGCGACTACTCGCCCGACGGCAAGCGCATCGTCTACTCGCCGCTCTTCCGCGACTTCCGCAGCTGGAAGCGCTACCAGGGCGGCTGGGCCCAGGACCTCTACGTCCACGACCTGGCGACCCACGCGGCGAACCCGATCGCGCGCTCCGTGCGCACCGAGCGCGACCCGATGTGGATCGGCGACTCGATCTACTTCGTGTCGGACCGCACGGGCACGCTGAACCTCTACAGGACCGACGCCGCCGGCATGACGGTCGAGCAGCTGACGAAGAGCACCAGTTGGGACGTGCGCTGGGCCAGCTCCGACAACCGCCAGCAGATCGTCTACGAGCTGGGCGGCGCGCTGCACGTGTTCGACGTGGCGACGAAGGCCGATCGCGAGCTGCAGATCCAGGTCCCGAACGACGGGCTGGCGATGCGGCCCTCGCGCTACTCCGCCGAGAAGAACGTCGAGGGCTTCGAGCTCTCGCCCAAGGGCGAGCGCGCGCTGTTCGTGGCGCGGGGCGACGTCTTCACGGCGCCGATCGAGAAGGGACCGACGCGCAACCTGACGAACAGCTCGAGCGCCCACGACAAGCACGCGCGCTGGTCGCCGGACGGGCGCAAGGTCGCCTTCATCTCCGACCGCAGCGGCGAGGAGCAGGTCTACCTGCTCGACGAGGACGGCACCGGCAAACCCGAGCAGCTCACGACGCAGTTCGCGGCACAGTTGCAGGCGCCCGAATGGGCGAGCGACGGCAAGCGCCTCGCCTTCTCCGACAAGGACGGCAAGCTCTTCGTCCTGACGATCGCCGACAAGAAGCTCGTCGAGGTCGCCGACGACGCCTTCGGCGGAGTCTTCGACTACTCGTGGGCCCCCGGCGGCCAGCAGCTCGCGTTCTCGCTGCAGAGCGCCAACGGCAACCGCACGCTGCACGTCTGGAGCGCGGCCGACAGCAAGCTGCGGCGGGTCACCGACGATCTCTGGAACTCCGAGAACCCGGCCTGGGACCCCGACGGCAGCTATCTCTACTACACGTCCGAGCGCGAGTTCGCGCCGCAGATCTCCTCGGTCGAATGGAACTTCGCCGGCAACCGGCAGACCGGCATCTTCGCGATCGCGCTGCGGAAGGACGTCGCGAACCCGTTCCCGCCCGAGAGCGACGAGGTCGCGGCGGACAAGGACAAGAAGCCCGAGGCCGAAAAGCCCGCGGCCGAGGCCGGCAAGGACAAGCCGGCCGATTCAAAGGCCGGCGAGAAGAAGCCCGAGCCTGCGCCGAAGCCGCTAGTGATCGACTGGGACGGGCTCGAGACCCGCGTGACCCGCGTGCCGATCGAAGCCGACAACCTCGGCGGCCTGGCGGCGACCAAGGGGCACCTGCTCTACGTGAAGACGGGCGCGCCGTTCTACGGGCGCGACAGCTACGCCAAGGCCAGCCTGCAGATTTACGACCTCAAGAAGCGCGAGGAGTCGGAGCTCGTCGCCGACGTGCGCGGCTACGCGCTCTCCGCCGACGGGCAGAAGCTGCTGGCCCGCCAGGGACAGGCCTTCAACCTGTACGACGCCAAACCGAAGGCCAAGGACAAGAAGACGGTCTCCACGAAGGGCCTGATGCTCGACCGCGTGCCCGCGCAGGAGTGGGCCACCATCTTCGACGAGGTCTGGCGCCGCTATCGCGACTTCTTCTACGTGCGCAACCTGCACGGCTACGACTGGAAGGCGATCGGCGACCGCTACCGCCAGTTGCTGCCCTTCGTGGCGCACCGTTCCGACCTGAACTACGTTCTCAGCGAGATGGTGGCCGAGCTGAGCGTCGGCCACGCCTACATCGAGGGCGGCGACTTCGCGATCCCGACGCGGCCGAAGGTGGGCCTGCCCGGCGCGCGCTTCGAGCTCGACGCCAAGACCAACCGTTACCGCATCTCGCGCATCTTCCGGGGCCAGAACGCCGAGGACCGCTACCGCTCGCCACTCACCGAGGTGGGCGTCGACGCGCGCGTCGGCGACTACGTGCTGGCGATCGACGGCGAGGAGCTGCGAGGCGACGACAACCCCTATCGGCTGCTCCAGCACAAGACCGATCCGGTCACGCTCACGCTCAACACGCGTCCCGAGCTCGAAGGCGCGCGCCGGGTCAGCTACCGGCCGCTCGACAGCGAGGACAACCTGCTCTACCTCGACTGGGTGCTCGGCAACCGCGAGAAGGTGGAGAAGGCGACCGGCGGACGGGTCGGCTACCTGCACGTTCCCGACATGGGCGCGCCCGGGATCTACGAGTTCATCAAGTGGTACTACCCGCAGATCCGCAAGCAGGGCCTGATCGTCGACGTGCGCTCGAACGGCGGCGGCAACGTCTCGCAGTGGATCATCGAGCGGCTCGACAGCAAGCTGCTCGGCACCCGCTTCGGCTACTCGAGCGAGTTCCCCGGCACGTACCCGGGCACCGTCTTCCACGGCCCGATGGTCGGCCTGATCAACGAGACCTCGGCCTCCGACGGCGACATCTTCCCCTACTACTTCCGCAAGGCGGGCCTCGGTCCGCTGATCGGCAAGCGCACCTGGGGCGGCGTCGTCGGCATCTCGGGCCGCGGCCCGCTGCTCGACGGCGGCAACGTCTTCGTGCCGCTGAACGCGACGAACGACGAGAACGGCCAGTACATCATCGAGGGCGAGGGCGTCACTCCGGACATCGAGGTGGAGAACGATCCCGCCTCCGTGATCGCCGGCAAGGACCCTCAGCTCGAGCGCGGCATCGCCGAGGTCCTGAAGGCCATGCAGGAGAAGCCGATGAAGCTGCCGAGCAAGCCGGCGGATCCGGTCAAGACGAAGTAGGCCTCTCCCGTGCGGGCCCGCCGGACGTCGGCCGGGCCCGCGCGGCGCATCGCTTCAGCGCGGGCGGCGCGAGAACGCGACCAGCACGTCCTCGACGAAGATCGCCTCGACCTCCTCGCGCCCGTCCGCGAATACGATGCGGGCGCAGTCGAAGCTGCCCGCCTTGCACTCCTCCTGGCGAACCGGCCTGCCGAGCGCCCGCTGCACCTCGACGCGCGACATGCCCTTGCGCAGGCCGCCCGGCTCCTCGTCGGGATCGCGCGCGTCTTCCCGATCGTCGCGCTCGTCGCGGTCGTCGCGGCGCGCGCCCGAGGCCGCGCCCGGCGCCTCGACCCAGGGCGCCAGGTAGCGCAGCAGGCCGTCGGGCGTCAGCGCGTCGGCGGGCACGGCCTTCTTGAAGCGCAGGTTGAAGCGCGAGCCGCTGCGCTCCGCGCGCGCGCGGTCGCGCTCCCGCGCCCGCTCGTTGCGGTACTCGACCTCGCGGCGCCTGTCGTCGTCCCGCCGCGTCCGATCCGAGCGCAGGTCGTCGCGCTCGCGCTCCAGGCTGCGCTTGCGCTCCCTGTCGGTTTCGCGCTTGATCTGGTCGTCGAGGTCCTTCTCGCGATTGCTCTTGGGGGTCGAGGAGAAGGTCTCGGTGGTGCTCTGGGTGCCCCAGTTGAAGCCGCCGCCGGCGAGCTGGAACTCGATCATGTCGTCCTTGACCTTGATCTGCGTGATCGGCACGCGGTCGCCGGAGCGCAGCGCCAGATCGAAGTCGCGGATGCGCTGCGCGTTCTCCCGCTCGTTGAAGGGCTGCGGCTTGTCGAAGCGCAGGTCGACGCCCTTGTGGCTCGCGGGCAGGTCGATGCGCACCACGACGCTGCGTCCCTCGAGCGCGCCGCGCAGCGCGGCCTCGTTCTGTGCGGCGGCGCTCCCGGCGAGGAGCGAGAGCAGAATGGCCACGGCGGGCGTGCGCATGTCGGAGACCCCCTGAGCGAGATGCCGCGAAGCGTAGTGGTCGAACCGAGCGAGCGTCAAGCGCACAACGTTTCACTTCGAGGGCTCGAACCGGCTGGCGCCGCAACTCGTCTCAACGGAGAACCGGGGAACGAAAGGAAGTCACGATGCCGAGAAGATCAGGGTTCGTCGCCGCCGCCCTCGCCGTCGCCTTGCCGGCCGCGCGCCTGGCGGCGGGCCAGGTGCCGGCGCCCGCCTCCGTCTCGCCCTACGCCGGCGAACAGGCTCGTCCGATCAAGGCCCTGTCGCCGGACGAGATCGAAAGCTACCGGTCCGGCGCCGGCATGGGGCTCGCGAAAGCCGCCGAGCTCAACCACTACCCCGGCCCGCGCCACGTGCTCGACCTCGGAGCGCAGCTCGGGCTGACGGAGGGACAACGAGCCGCAATCCAGGGGAGCTTCGAGCGGATGCAGCGCGAGGCGCGCGCCCTGGGGGCCAGCCTGGTCGACGAGGAGGCAGCCCTCGACGCGGCGTTTGCTTCCGGGAGCATCACGAGCGCCGACCTCGACGCCCGGCTCGCCCGCATCTCGGAGCTGCAGAGCCGCATCCGCGGGGCCCACCTGCGCGCCCACCTCGAAACCAGGGGCGTGCTGGGGGACGAGCAGGTCCGGCATTACGACAGCCTGCGCGGCTATGCCACGGGCGGTGATCACCAGGGCCACTGACCCCACGGGCGCTCGTGGCTAGCGGCGGAAGGTGTACTGGGCCTTCACCAGCAGCTCGTTCGAGTCGCGCTGCCAGCGGTCTTCGATCTCGCGCAGGTTGTGGTTGTAGATCACGAAGACGCCGCCGCGCGGGTGGAACGTCCAGCGCAGGCGCGTGTTGCTGCCGACGCTGCCGTCCTCGGAGTCGTACTGGACGAAGGAGTCGAGCTGGAGGTCGGGTGACAGGTTGAGTCGCAGCTTGCCGCCGAAGACGGTCTGCCGGAACGAGCCCTCGGCCAGGTCGGCGTCGTGCCGCTCGGCGCTCAGGAAGAAGGTGACGAGGGGCGACGGCGTGAGCGAGACCTCGAGCGACAGCGTCGTCAGCGTTCCGGAGTAGAAGCCTCCGAACCACGCCTCGGCCTCCAGCGCCAGTCGGCGCTTGGACGCAGTCTCCAGCTCGAAGCCGTAGCGCGTCCAGTCGTAGGCTCCCGGCTGGATCGCGACGCCCTCGGCGATCTCGAACGCAGCCGCCAGGCGCTCGCCTTCCGGCTCCACCGCCGCGAACACGCTGTCCCCGCTCTCCAGTTGGAGGATCAGAGGCGCGGCGAAGACGCCGTAGCTCTCCCAGCGACCCTCGAGGTCCGTCGTCAGGCGCGGGGACAGCTCGAAGAACAACTGCCGGATCGGGCCGGACTTCGGCCGTGGCGCGTAGGTGCAGCCCCCCGTGTAGTCCTCGATGCCGCGCCGGGGCACGAAGCCGAGCGAAGGATCGAAGCCGTCGCCGATGTGCCGGTAGATCAGCCGGCAGTCCCACAGGTCGTTCGGGTAGTCGAGCTTCAGCCCGTAGGCCGACTTGTCGCCGTCGAGGCCGTCGCGCTCGGTGACCAGGCCCCAGGCGCCGGCGCTGAAGTTCTTGTCGCCGCGGAAGCGCGAGGTCTGGAACGTGAAGTCGGCGCCGATCTCCCAGCTCCCGGAGCGACCGAGCGGGTCGCCGGCGGTCGCGATGATGCCGGCACGAGACTCTGCGAGGACGTTCTGGCGAAGCCGCAGCACGCCCATCGTGGTCGCCGGGGCGACACCCTCCAGCTCCCGCGTCCGCACGGCGAGGGCGCCGAGGTTGGTCTGCCCGATGCGGCCCGTCGCCTTGAGGCCGGCCAGGATCGGAACCTCGCGGCCCTCGACGAGCCCGATGCGGCGGCTGAAGAACGGCAACAGGCTCTCGCCGCCGATGCCTGCGCCGAAAGCGAAGATGTCGGCGCCGTCGAGGAAGAAGGTCCGCTTCTCCGGATAGTAGAGCGGGAAGCGCGTCAGGTTGGTCTGCCGGGCGTCCACCTCCGTCTCGGCGAAGTCGGTGTTGATCGTGAGCGAGCCGAGCACGTTCGAGCCGAGCCGCTGCGTCAGGTCGAGGCTGGGCTCGAGCCGGCCGTCGGCCGGCGCGTCGCCCGCGGGCCTGGCGAACCCGCCGACCAGTGCCGGGCGCAAGCCGAGTCCCCAGCCGAGGTCGAAGGCCGGCAGGCCCGAGAGCAGGCCCGCGCGGCTCGTCAGGAACGGCGACAGGTCCTGGCGCGCTCCGGACCAGCGGGCGATCTCCTGCAGGCGCTGCACCTGGCGCTCGACGTTCAGCCCCCACTCGGACAGCCCGCGCTTGAACCCGAGCGACCGGATCGGGATCCGGATCTCCGCGACCCAACCCGACTCGTCTCGCAGCGTCGCCGCCTCCCACTCCGCGTCCCACGCCGAGTCGGCGTCCTCGCCGCCCGGCTGGACGAGCCCGTCGAGCCGGGCACCGCGCGGATTCACGGCGAAGACGTAGCCGCTGCGCCCGTCCTGGAACGGGTCGAGCACGAGAAGCAGGTAGTCCTCCGACTCGAGGTCGCCGTCGCGTTCCAGCGTGCGACCGACGATCCCCGCGGGCTCGTCGTCGAAGCAGCGCACGCCGAACCAGAGCGCGTCCGGCGAGACGAGCACGCGCACCACCGTCCGCTGGCTGGGCGTGTCTCCCTGCCGTGGCTCCACCATCGTCAGGCCGTCGATCGCGGGGGCGGAAGCCCAGGCGGGCTCGTCGAGCCGGCCGTCGACGCGCAGCGCGCCTTCCGCGCGGCCAGCGACGATCAGCGGACGCACGGGCTCGGGCTCCTCAAATGCGAACGCCGCGCCGCCCCAAAGGAGCGGCGCGGCGATCAGGAGGCCGAGCGCGCGGCTACTTCGCGACCCGGGCATCCTCGACGATCACGGGATACGAGTAGCCGGAACCGAAGTCCTTTTCGACGGCGAGCTTGCCGCGCACGGTCACCACGTCGCCCACGGCGACGGTGTCGGACGTCGTCACGGTGAGGTCGTCGTTCTGCTTCTCCCGGGAGCCGGAGCCGTCGCGGATGTGGAGCCAGTTGCGGCCCATGATGGCGGCGTTGAACTTCACGACCTTGCCGCGCACCACGATCTGCGTGTCCTTCAGCTTGGCCGTGCCCGCGTAGATCTCGGCGATCGTGTAGGCATCCTTGCCGTCGGCCTTGGCGACCTCGATCGGGGCCTCCGGGGCCGCCGAAGCGCCCGCCTGCGGCGCCTGGAACGAGGCCTGCGAGATCGCGGGGTGGCCGGGAGGCAGGCCGGCGGCGGCCGGCGCGTCGAGGTTGCCGAAGAGGATGCGGTCGAAGGTCCGCTTCAGGGTCTTGCTCTCGAAGCCGTCCATCCAGTTCGCGCCGGACACTGTGACGTCCTCGCCCACCTTCACGGCGGTCTGGCCCACCGCGGCCCAGATCTCGCCGTCGGCGGTCTTCAGCTTCAGGTAGGTGTAGCCGCCCGAGTCCATCGTCTCGAGCACGCTGCCGCTGACGGCGAGGCCCGCGGCTTCGGCGATCGCGGCCGGCTGGGCGGGGGCCTTCTGGGCCGGCGCAGCGTCGTTGCGGGTGCTCGGCTGTGGGGCGCTGCCGCTGCATCCGGCGACGGCGACCGAAAGGACGGTGACGGCGGCGGCTCTCAGCATGATTGCGTTTCTCCTCCAGGCAACGATGCCGGTTTGTAGCACACATCGCGCCAGCCCTCCCGGCGCAATATTTGCGTACAATCGCGCGGCGCAAGGAGCTTACGCTGAAGCGGTTTCTCGACTGGCCCACCACGGTTCTCTTCCTGCTGGCGTTCGGCTCGCTGCTCGTTCTGTTCGACGTGGTGCAGCGCGCCGCGCGGCTGTTCGGCCAGCGGCCGCAGGAGTACGCCGCCGCCGCGCTGCAGTGGTCGATCTGGCGGGCGCTGCACCTCAGCGGCACGCGCTTTCAGATCGAGCGCTCGCCGCTCGTGAAGCCGCGCACGCCCTACATCCTGGTCTCGAACCACCAGAGCATGTTCGACATCGCCGCCGTCGGCGGGCTGTTCTTCACCAACCTCGTGAAGTACGTGGCGAAGCGCGAGCTGACGCACGGCATCCCGGGCATCTCGTACAACCTGCGAGCGGGCGGCCACGCGCTGATCGACCGCGGCAACCGCGGGCAGGCGGTGCGCGAGATTCGCGCTCTGGGCGAGCGCGCCGCGCGGCGCGGCTTCGCCGTGCTGATCTATCCGGAGGGCACGCGCGCGCGCGACGGCGCGCTGAAGGAGTTCAAGCCCGCGGGCACGCTCGAGCTGCTCGACGCGGCGCCGGCGCTGCAGGTGGTGCCGATCGCCCTCGACGAGTCGTGGCGGATCGTGCGCCACGGCCTGCGGCCGGTGCCTTTCGGCACCCGCGTGCGGATCCGCATCGGCGACCCGATCCCGCGCGGCGCGGGCGAGGACCGTGCCGCCCTGCTGCGAGGCGTGGAGGCGTGGATCCGCGGGACGGTCGAGGGCTGGCGGGCCTTCTGAGCGGCGTGCCTGCTCGACGAGGGGCCTAGCGGACCGAAGCCCGCGCCAGGCGGTCGGCGATGGCCTGCCACTCCGGAGCCTCGGGCGGCGCTTCCACGACGACCGCCGCCGCGCCGGCGGCGTCCGTCTCGTGCAGCTCCGCGTACAGCGCTGCCGCGAACGCCCGGGCGTCGCGGGGCAGAAGGCGGACGCCGGCCCAGCCCTCGGCCGAAGGCACGCGGGTGTGCGCGACCACCTGCGTCGCAGCGGGCTCCAGACCTGCCGCGGCCGACTGGCGGCGCAGGTCCGCGTCGTCGTCCCAGCGGAGCAGCAGCAGGCGCGCGCGCGGCGCGTAGTGGCGCTCGAGCAGACCCGGGCTGCGCAGGGGTTCCGCCGCGGCGCGGCGATCGGCTCCGGCCAGCTCGCCGACGACCGCGCGCAGCGACGCCTCGTGCACCATGCCCGGCCTCAGCAAGCACGGCGGCCGAGCGGACAGATCCACCACCGTCGACTCGATGCCGACGGCGCAGCGGCCGCCGTCGAGGATCAGCGAGATGCGGTCGCCCAGCGAGCGAAGCACGTGCTCGGCCGTGGTCGGAGACAGCTCGCTCGAGCGGTTGGCGCTCGGCGCCGCCAGCGGGAAGCCGCAGGCGCGTACCACGTCCTGGAACACGGGGTGACTCGGCCAGCGCAGGCCGACCGTAGGGCCGCCCGCCGTCACTACGTCGGGCACGAGCGCCGCCCTGGGCAGGACGAGCGTGAGCGGGCCCGGCCAGAAGGCCGCCGCCAGCCTCTCGGCGGCGGCCGGCCAGGCGGAGGCGCAGCGGCGGGCCATCTCGAGGCCGGCCACGTGGACGATTACGGGGTTCTCCGCCGGCCGCCCCTTCACCGCGAAGATGCGCGCCACCGCCGCCGCGTCGAGCGCGTTCGCCGCCAAGCCGTAGACGGTCTCCGTCGGCAGCGCGACCGGCTCGCCCGCCCGCAACCGCTCGGCCGCGCGCGCGATGGCCATCCGCAGCGCCTCCGGCGTCTGCGTCCCGAGAACGAGCGCCCGGCTCACGCGTCGCAGGATAGCGCGCGCACCCTGCTAGTCGAAGCGCGGCCGGCCGCCTGCGTGGCGGTGGCCTCTGTAGTAGCCACGGCCCAGGCGTGGCGCGACGAGGCGGGTCGCGACGCGGCCGAGCGCGCTCCGCCATCCCGCCCGCGGCGCGGCATCGGCGGCGTGCCGGCCGCTCGGGTGGCGATGCGGGTGCAGCAGGTGCCCCATCGCCGCCACGATCAGGGAGAGGCCGAGGGCCCAGACGAAGAGCTGCGGCTCGATCGTCGGCACGGGCACGAGCAGGCTCAGGGCGAGGAGCACGGCCGCCGCGGTCCAGCCGACCGGGGCGAGCCAGCTCGCGGCCCAGACTCTCTTGTCCACACGAGACATGGGGCCGCCTCCTTCACCGCCAACGGTACACCCGGACGGGGCCGGCAGAGTGGTCCGAAAGCACCAGCAACCGCGGGGCGCGCCTGCCTTTACACTGCGAAGGATGGCGCCTCTGGCGGAGCGGGCCCCCGGGCTGGTCGAGGACGAGGCGCGCTTCCGCGCCGCCCATCCCGCGTATGCCGCGACGCGGGCGATCGACGCGCTGCGCGCGCGGGAGTTCGCGCGGCTCGACGCGCTCGGACACGTCTACCTCGACTACACCGGCAGCAGCCTCTATCCCGTCTCGCTCGTCGAGCGGCACGTGGCCCGCCTGCGCGAGGGTGTGTTCGGCAACCCGCACTCGGCGAACCCGACCTCGCTCGCCAGCACGGAGCTGATCGAGCGCGGCCGGGCCCGCGTGTTGCGCTACTTCCGCGCGGATCCGGGCGAGTACGCCGTCGTCTTCACAGCGAACGCCAGCCACGCGCTGAAGCTGGTCGGCGAGTCGTATCCATTCGGAGCGGGCGACGAGTTCCTGCTGACGTTCGACAACCACAACTCGGTGAACGGCATCCGGGAGTTCGACCGCGCGCGGGGAGCTCGCACCCGCTATTTGCCGCTGGCGCCGCCCGATCTGCGCGTGGACGAGGGGCTGCTCGACGTCATGTTGCACCCGGTCCCGGACGGACGCCACGGCCTGTTCGCGTTCCCGGCCCAGTCCAACTTCTCCGGCGTGCAGCATCCGCTCGAGTGGGTGGCCCGGGCCCGTCAGCGGGGCTGGGACGTGCTGCTCGACGCCGCCGCCTTCGTGCCCACCAACCGGCTGGACCTGTCGGCCGTGCGTCCCGATTTCGTGGCCCTCTCCTTTTACAAGATGTTCGGCTACCCGACCGGCGTCGGCGCGCTGATCGCCCGCCGCGCGGCGCTCGCGCGGCTGCACCGGCCATGGTTCGCCGGCGGCACGATCGACGTCGCGTCGGTCCAGGCGGACCGCTACGTGCTGTCCGCGGGCTCGGCCGCCTTCGAGGACGGCACGGCCGACTTCCTCCACATCCCGGCAGTCGAGGTGGGGCTCGACCTGCTCGACGAGCTGGGCATCGAGCTGGTCCACGAGCGGGTGCGGATGCTGGCGAGCTGGCTGCTCGACGAGCTGCCTTCGCTGAAGCACGGGAACGGCCAGCCCCTGGTTCGTCTCTACGGCCCGCCGAGCGACGAGCGGCGCGGGGGCACCCTCGCGTTCAACCTGTTCGACGCCGAGGGCCGTGTGATCGACCACGCGCTCGTCGAGCGCCGAGCCGCCGAGCGCCGGATCTCGCTGCGCACGGGCTGCTTCTGCAACCCGGGCGCGGGCGAAGCGGCCCTGGGGCTGTCGCGAGAGGAGCTCGAGCGCTGCTTCGCCGAGGCGGGAGGCCCGATCAGCTACGAGGAGCTGCGCCGCTGCGTGGATCCGCACGAGTCCGGCGCCGTGCGGGTCTCGCTGGGCCTCGCCAGCTCGTTCGCGGACGTCCACGCGCTGCGTACCGAGCTGCGCCGCTTTCTGGAACCCGCGATCTAGTTCATTTGCAGCATTGCCCCCACCCGGGTGCTGGGGGGCATCCTGTTCCGAGGCGACGTGAGGGGCCGCCTTCGGACGGCACGGAATGCCACCCACCCTGGACGCCAGAACGCCGCGCGCTTTCGACGCGCTCGCCCTGGGCGCTCGGGCGCTCGGCTGGACTCCGAGCCTCGTGCATGCGCTCGCCCGCGTGGCCGAGCGCCGGATGCGCGCGAGCCAGGCGCGCATCCGGCCGGAGGACCTGCGCAACCCGCCGGGCGTCGAGGCGGACAAGCTGGACCTGGCGTCCGCCTTCCTGCACGACGTCGAGCGCGCTCTGTGCGAGCGGCGCCTGAGCCCCGCGGCGCTGCGGGCCTTCGTCAGCGTCCTCGCCCGCGACGTGTTGAGCCGCCGCGGCGGCGCGAACGCGAAGCAGCGCTTCCGCGAGGCGCACGGCTGCAATCCGCCCGGCTTTCTCGTGATCAGCCCGGGCCGCGCCTGCAACCTGCGCTGCGCCGGCTGCTACGCCGACTCGGGCCCGGGGCGCGAGAAGCTCGATTTCGCGACCTTCTCGGAAGTCGTGACGCAGGCCAAGACGCTGTGGGGCGTCCGCTTCGTCGTGATCTCGGGCGGCGAGCCCTTCGCTTGGCGCGACGGTGAACGGACGCTGCTCGAGGTGGCGGAGCGCCACCCCGACTGCTTCTTCATGTCCTACACGAACGGCACCCTGATCGACGCGAAGCTGGCGCGGCGCCTGGGCCGGCTCGGCAATCTGAGCCCGGGGCTGTCGATCGAGGGCATGCGCGAGCGCACGGACGCGCGGCGCGGCGACGGCGTCTTCGACAAGGTGCTGGCCGCGATCGAGCGTCTGCGCGGCGAGGGCGTCGTCTTCGGCGTCTCCCTGACCGCGACCCGCGAGAACGCCGCCGAGATCCTGTCGGACGAGGTGGTCGACCTCTTCTTCGGCGAGCTCGGCGCCTTCTACGCCTGGGTCTTCCACTACATGCCGATCGGCCGCGCTCCGACGCTCGAGCTGATGGCGACGCCGCAGCAGCGCCTCGATCTCTGGCGGCGCATGTGGCAGTTGATCCGCGGGCGCCACATCTTCATCGCCGACTTCTGGAACAGCGCCACCGTGACGAACGGCTGCATCGCGGCCGGACGCCCGGGCGGCTACTTCCACGTCGACTGGAACGGCGCCCTCAGCCCCTGCGTGTTCATGCCTTACGCGCCGGTCGACCTGCGCGACGTCTTCGCGGCAGGCGGCACGCTCGACGACGTCTGGCAGGACCCGTTCTTCGCCGGCATCCGCCGCTGGCAGCGCGGCTACGGCTACCGCGAGAACGGCGAGAAGCGAGGCGCCACTGGCAACTGGCTGGCCCCCTGCCTGATCCGCGACCACCACGCCGACTTCATGAAGCTCGTCGACGAGCACCGCCCGAAGCCCGCGAGCGACGAGGCGGGCCAGGCCCTGCTCGACCCCGCGTATCACGAGGGCCTGATCGCCTACGACCGCGAGCTGGCGGCGCTGACGGACACCGTCTGGAAGAGCCGGTACGACCCGAACGGAGGGAAGCCGAAGGGCTGACGCGGGCGCTCGGTGCCAGAGTCCGCACGAGCGCGGGCTATCATGCCGGCGGATGAACCGCCGGGCCTGGACCCTCGCGGCGCTCGCCGCTGCCGGCTGCCTGCTGACGCTGCACGCGGGCCGGCTCGGCTTCCTCGCCGACGACGCCTTCATCTTCCTGCGCTACGCCCGCAACCTGCTCGACGGGCACGGTCTCGTCTACAACCCGGGCGAGCGCGTCGAGGGCTACTCGAGCCCGCTCTTCACCCTGCTCGTCGCGGGCGTGGGGGCGCTCGGTGCCGACCTCGTCCTCGCGGCGCGCTCGCTGAGCCTGGTGGCCGCGCTCGCGACGCTCCTCGCCGCCAGCCGGCTAGCGACCCGCCTCGTCGCGAGCGACGCGCCCCTGGCCTCGCTGCCAGCGCTCCTGCTGGCCGCCCATGCGCCGTTCGCCTGCTGGGCGCTCGCGGGCATGGACGCGCCGCTCTACGCGCTGCTCGCGACCCTCGCGCTCGCCCTGCTGCCCGAGCCGGAGGCGTCCGCGGCGAAGCGCGCGGCCTACGGCTGCCTGCTCGGCCTGCTGCTCCTCACGCGCTCCGAGGCCTGGCTCGTCGGGTTCGTCGGGTGCGCCGCCCTGCTCCTGCGCGACGGCGCGCGGCGGCTGCCGCCCACGCTCGTGCCCATGCTCGCGATCGCGATGACGCACCTGCTCTGGCGGCACGCCTACTACGGCGACTGGCTGCCGAACACGTACTTCGTGAAGGTCGGCCGCGACCTCGACCAGCTCGTGCGCGGCATCGGCTACGTGCTCGACTACGCGCAGGCGTTCGGCGCCGGCCCGCTGGTGCTGCTGCCGTTCGCCGCCGTGCTCTGGCGGCGCGACGTCGCCTGGCTGGCGACCGCGGCCGCCGCCGTGCTGATGGTCGCCGGCGTCGCCGCAGTCGGAGGCGACGGGCTTCCCATGTACCGGTTCCTGGTGCCGGTCGTTCCGCTGTGGGCCGCGCTGTGGGCGGCCCTGCTCGCCGACGGGCTGCGCGCGGCCCGCGCCTGGCGGCCGGACGCCGCGTCACGTCTCGCAGCCGCCGCTGGCGGCCTTGCCCTGCTCGTCGCGCTCTCCGCGGCTCGGCCGCCCGCGAGCGACCCGCAGGTCGCGATCATGCGCGACCAACGCGACCGCGAGATCCCCGACTGGAGCGCCGCCGGCCTCTTCCTGCGCGGCGAGGCGAGACCGGGGGACGCCGTCGCCCTGGCGCCAATCGGCGCCGTCGGCTACTACAGCGGTCTCACGGTGATCGACATGCTCGGCCTGGTGGACCGGCACATCGCGCGGCGCGAGATGCCGCCCGCCGAGCGGCGCTGGACCGGTCACGAGAAGCACGACGGGGCCTACGTGCTGTCACGCCGGCCGCGCTTCCTGCTGCTCGGCAACGTGCGGGTGCTCTCGGCCGCCTTGCCGCCGGATCACCCGCAGTTCGTGAGGACCGGGAACCCGTGGATCGAGGCCCGCGAGGGAGACGTGTTCGCCGACCCGGAGCGCCTTCAGCGCGAGTACGCCCCGCGCGTGGCCCGGCTCGCGAACGGCCGCTACCTGCACTTCCTGGAGCGGCGCGAGGACGCGAGCCCTCGGTGAGCCCTCACGGGTAGCGAGCCAGCGGCCGGGTGCGGCCAACTCCCGGCCGTGGCGAGCCCGGCCGGGGTACGCGGCACCCCGACAACGGGCGCCCCGCATGATCGGAACGAACGGCCAAGCAGCCGTCGCGCCCGCTCGAAACGGCCATAGCCCGAGCGGGCACGCCGGCTGCACCGATCGGTATTCGCAGACCCGCCGAGCCGCTGGCCGGATTCGCGGCCCCCTTTCGTGAGGGCCGCGAATCCTCCGCTGCGGCCCCAAGGAGGTCTCGATGGCGATTCCCGATACCGGCACTGCACCCCGCACCCTCGCAGCTGGGCTCGATCGGTTCGACTGCTATCGCGTCGCCGTTGCCTTTCACTCGGTCGCGGCGGGCCTGCTCGGTCGCGGCTCAGGTGCGCTGCGCGACCAGCTCGATCGGGCGTCCGCGTCCGCGGTGCTGAACCTGGCCGAGGGACTCGGCAGGCGGGCGCCGCGGGACAAGGCCCACTTCTACGCCGTGGCTCGTGGCAGCGCACTCGAGTCCTCGGCGATCATCGCCCTCGCTGCTGCGCGGGAAATCGGAGAACCGGCTCGGTGCGAGCAGGCGCAGCAGGCGCTCGCGCGGCTCGTACGGATGTTGGACGCGCTCGAGAGGAAGATGAAGGCCTGCGCGGCCGGGGTGAGTAGGTGAACATCCCGGTCGGGATCGGCGGATCCAGCCGGGTGCGACTGACTCCGGCCGGGAGTGGTGAGCCCGGCCGGGTGCGGCCAACTCCGGCCGGGTGCGGCCAACTCCGGCCGGGGACGCGGAGCCCCGCCAACGGGCTCCCCGGTCCCGGTCGCCCGGCGAAATCCGCCACGAACGAGCGCAGCGAAAAGCAACCTGCAGGCGAGCCACGCTGCCTCGCGGAACGCGAGGCGGCGCTGGCGAGCAAGGGAGTTGCACCTTTGGCGCCGCATGCAATGCGGCGCCGAATGACCGTCGCACGCCGACTCCGCCACGAACGAGCGGAGCGAGTGAGTGGTGGAGGCGGCGGGAGTCGAACCCGCGTCCGGAAGCGAGCCTGCGAGAGACGCTACAGGTTTAGTCGAACCTGAAATTTCGCCGCCGCCGTGAAGGTTCGACGAAACCGGCGACGGCTAGTCCGATTGATCTCGCCTTTCGTCCACGGACCGAGGACCAGGGCCAGCCCGCTTTTATGACGCTCGTTCCAGTTCCCGCGGGCGGGGCTCCAGAGGAGCGGGTCGCCTAGTTAGGCGGCCAGAGCCAAGTTATCGTTGGCAGTTGTGACTTTCCCACCGGATTATCGAGCCGGTAGGCACGCTCGACCTGCTTCTCTCGGGGTCTACGTTCCCGTCGAAACCGTGTCGCCCCCACTGGCGACGGGTTCAGCCTAGCACGCCTGCCGAGTCCCGGCCGCTGCGTTTGCGAGGTTCGCGCGGATTGCGCGCGAAGGCGCAGCGCCGGCGCAGCACGCACTCGCCACAGCGCGGCCGCTTGCGGCACACGGCCTTTGCGTGCTCCACGATCAGCGCGTGGTAGTCGGCGAAGAGACGAGCGTCGCGGGGCAGGTGCGCGTGGAAGAGCGCCTGGATCTGCGCGTAGCTCTCGCGGCCCGAGAGCAGGCCCAGGCGCGTGAAGAGCCGCCGGGTGTAGGCGTCGACGACGAAGAGCGGCGCTCCTGCCGCGTAGAGGGCGATGGCGTCGGCCGTCTCCGGGCCCACGCCTTTCACGCACAGCAGCTTCGCGCGCAGGGCGTCCGCCGGCTCCGCGGCCATGCGCTCCACGCGCCCGTCGAAGTGCGAGCCGAGGAAGTCGAGCAGCGCGCGCAGGCGCCGGGCCTTCACGTTGAAGGTGCCCGCGGAGCGCAGGAGGGGGGCGAGCTGAAGCGCGCTCAGGCGGTCGAGGGCCGCGAAGCTCAGCAGGCCCCGCGCGCGCAACTGGCCGAGCGTCCGCTCCACGTTGGTCCAGGCCGTGTTCTGAGTGAGCAGCGCGCCGACACAGATCTCGAACTTCGTCTCGGCGGGCCACCAGCCGAGCTCGCCGCAGGCCGAGCGGAGGCCGGCGTGCACCGCGAGCAGGAAGCGGCTCCGAGCCCGGGAAACCTGGATTCGCGCGGCCATCTGCGAGACGATAACGGTAGCTCGGCGCCGCCCTCCCGGATAGCCGGAGCGTTGACTCCCCGCGCGAGGCATCCGATAATCCCGAGCGGCCTGCTAAGTTCAGGAAGCGCCGAGGTTTCGGCGAACAGCCGAGGTAGACGATGAGCCTAGAAGAGGACCTGAAGGCACGGACGCTCGCCTTGATCAGCCAGCAGATGGCGAACTGGGTCGTGGAGATCCAGCGCCAGATCGGCGGTCATCAGGCCAACCTCATGCGCGCGCTGGACGAGCTGCAGGAAGGCGTCGCCCGCTACGACGAGAAGATCAACGAGGCCGACATCGAGATGGCGATGGCCGAGGTGGTGGCGAGCCAGCCCCCTCCCGAGCCGGTCGTCGCTCCCGCTCCCGCGGGTCCGGGGCTCGACCGCCTGAAGGCGGCGATGGCCGCGGTCGACCACGGCACGAACCTGTCCGAGGTCCTCACCTTCCTGGTCAACGAGGTGTCCCAGCAGGTCGAGCGCGCCGCGATGTTCATCGTGAAGGGCCCGAACGCGATCGGCTGGTACGCGCGCGGGGTGCATCCGCCCGACGCCATCAAGCAGGTCAGCGTGCCGCTCGCGGCCGACACCGTGTTTCGCCAGGTGCAGGGCCGCGTGCCGTTCGTCGGCCACATCAGCCAGTCCCACGGCACCGCGCAGGCGCTCGCGCGCCTGGGCGGCTCGCCGGGCGGCGTGCTGGCGGTGCCGCTCGTGCTGCGCGACAAGCTCGCGGCGATCCTCTACTGCGACACCTCGGCGGACGCGATCCCCGCCGGCGAGGCGGACCTGATCGAGATCCTGGTCCATTCCGCCGCGAAGACGATCGACCTCATCTCGCTCGGAGCGAAGCCAGCGGTGCCCGCGCACGCACCCGCCGCGCCGGCCCCTCGGCCCGCGCCCGCTCCCGCGGCCCGTCCGGCGGCGGCGGCCCACGCGGACGACGGCTCCTCGACCATCATGATGCCGCGGGCGCCCGCTGCGCCGTCCCGCCCGCCGGCGCCGGCTGCCCCGCCCGCGGACGAAGGCTCTTCGACCGTCATGTTCAGCGCTTCGCAGTTCGCGGGCTTGAAGCCGGCCGCGCCGGCTCCCGCCCCGCCGCCGCCGGCGGGCCCGGCGATCCCGCCCGAGGAGCAGAAGGCGCACGACGACGCCAAGCGCTTCGCTCGGCTGGTCGTCAGCGAGATCAAGCTCTACAACGAGGCCAAGGTCAACGAGGGGCGCCGCAACAAGGACGTCTACGAACGCCTGAAGGAGGACATCGAGCGCGGCCGCGCGATGTACACCGACCGCGTTCCAGCCGGGATCCGCGACAAGACCAACTATTTCTACGACGAGCTGGTGCGCATCCTCGCCGGTGGCGACGCGGGCGCTCTCGGCCCGATGTAGCGGCGACGTCCCAAAGGCCGCGCCCAAGCCTGCCTTGATCCTGACGACACCCTTCGTGTTTCTGCTCGCCGCCGCTTCGGCGGCGGGCCAGCCCCTGCCCTGGGTCGAGCCCGTCCCGGCCGACGCGGCCGAGGCCCGGCTGGCGCAGATCGGGCAGGCCCGCGGCTTCGCTGGCCCCGCCGGCTCCGCGGCGGAGCTGCTGCGGCTCGCCGAGGAGAGCGCCGGCACGCGGGCCGCCGGCCTCGCGCGCTTCGCGGCCGGCCTGGCGCTGCTCGAAGCCGAGCGTCCCGCCGAGGCCGCGGCCGCGCTCCGCCACGAAGACGTCGCGCGCACGGCGCTGGTCGATCACGCGTTCCTCTCGCTCGGCCGCGCGCTCGCGGCTGCGGGCGACGCTTCGGCGCCGGCCGCCTACGTCGAGGCCGCGCAGGCGCGGCCGCAGGGCCCGCTCGCCTGCCCCGCGCGGCTGCTGGCGGGCGAGGCGCTGCTGGAGAAGCAGCCCGCTCGGGCCCTCGGGGTGCTCGAGCCCGCGACGCAGCCCTGCGGCCGGCGGCCCGAGCTCCTGCTGCTGCTGGCGCGCAGTCGCCTGGCGACGGGCGACCGGCGCGGCGCCGCTCTGCTGTACGACGAGCTCGACCGCGACTTTCCCGCGCGCGACCAGGGTCGGGACGCGCGCCGGGCGCTGCGCAAGCTCGCCTCCTCGCTGCCGAAGCGCACGCCCGCCGAGTCCGCCGCCCGCTCCTTCGCCAAGGCGGGCGCCCTCGCCCGCGCCGGGCGGCACACCGAGGCGCTGCGGCTGCTCGGGGCGCTGCGGCTCGAGCGGCTGCAGCCTGCCGAAGCCGACGCGGCGCGCGTCTTGCGGGCGCGCTCGCATCTCGCGCGCGGGGCCTCGCGGCGCGCCGAGGCCGTGCTCGAGGCCGTCCCCACAGGCTCGCCTCACGAGGCCGAGGCGGCGTTCCTGCTCGCCCGCATCCAGGCGCGCTCGCTGAAGTCAGTGGACGGCTACGAGGACGTGGTCGCGCGCTTCCCGGGCAGCCCGTGGGCGGAGGAGGCGCTCGTGGCGCTCGGCAACCACTTCCAGAAGGACGCGCTGCACGACGACGCGCTGCCCCACTACCGGCGGCTGATCGAGGCGTTTCCCGACGGCCGCTACGTCGAGCGCGCCACCTGGCGCGTGGGCCTCGGCGACCTGCGCGCGGGCCGCCACGAGCAGGCCGCGGGCGCGATGGAGCGGCTCGCGCGAGCGCGCCCGCGCGCCAGCATCACGCCGGGCCTGCTCTACTGGAGCGCACGCGCGCGCCTGCTGCTCTCGCAGAGCGATCGCGCGCGGGCGCTTCTCGACGAGGTCGTGCGCCGCTTCAAGCACAGCTACCACGGCCGGCGCGCGCAGGACGCGCTGGCTGCCCTCCCTCCCGCGGCGCCGGCCGTCACGGCAGCGACCGACGCCTCGGATGCGCAGGCTCCGGTCACCGCGCCGCCCGCGCTCGCCGCGCCGGACGACCCGCTGCCGCCGGAGGACCGCGAGCGGCTGCGCCAGTTGCTGCTGATCGGGCGCTTCGAGGAAGCGGCCGACGAGGCGCGCGCGCTGAACGGCTCGCGCACGGCGCTCGCGACGCTCGCGCTCGCCGAGAGCAGGCGCGGTCGCCTGCGTCCTGCGATCAACGCGATGAAGCGCGCGCTGCCCGAGTGGGTCGGCGAGGCAGGGGACCAGCTTCCGTCCGAGGTCTGGAAGGTCCTGTTCCCGCTGGAGCACGAAGAGCCGCTGCTGCGCAACGCGCGGGCGCGGGGCCTCGACCCGGCGCTGGTGGCGGCGCTGATCTGCCAGGAGTCGACCTTCGACCCCGGCGCCGTCAGCGTGGCCGGCGCGCGCGGCCTGATGCAGATCATGCCCGCGACGGGGCGCAGCCTGGCGCGTTCCCTGAAGGTGCGCTACAGCCGCGCGCGGCTGCACGACCCGAGCGTCGCGCTCGCCTTCGGCACGCACTACCTGAAGGGGCTGCTCGACGACTTCGGCGAGCGTCCCGAGCTGGCGCTCGCCGCCTACAACGCCGGCCCGCACCGCGTCGCGGCCTGGACCGCGGAGGACCCGGCGATCAGCGCCGAGGACTTCATCGAGTCGATCCCGTTCACCGAGACGCGCTTCTACGTGACGTCGATCCTGGGCGCGCGCGAGGAGTATCGCCGCCTGTACGGGCTCGTCCCGCTCGGCGAGCAGGACGAGGCGGCGCCCTGATGGGCTTCCGCATCGGCGATTTCAAGGGCAAGATCGATCCCGCGCTGCTGCGCGGCCAGGAGAAGAAGATGCGCATCGACGGCCGCGCCCCGGACGAGCTCAGGCCGGTGACGATCACGCCACGCTACCTGCGGCACCCCGAGGGCTCGGCTCTGATCGAGGTGGGCGACACCCGCGTCGTGTGCGCGGTCAGCGTCGAGGAGAAGGTCCCGCCCTTCCTGAAGGGCAAGGGCGAGGGCTGGATCACCTGCGAGTACGGCATGCTGCCGCGCGCCACCCACACGCGCAGCCAGCGCGAGTCGACGAAGGGCAAGCCCTCGGG
>JBFWVE010000012.1:0-33109 GCA_050246895.1 Vicinamibacteria bacterium
CTCCGTGCTCGTGCTCGTGCGACACGCCACTCGGCTGGTCCCTGGTTCTAATCCCTGAGGATCTCGCCCGAGTTGACCTGACCTGACGTCCTGCTCCTGGGACCCCAGACCCCTGAATCCCTGGCCTGAGCGCTCGACGGGAACCGGAAGGACCATGAGGCAGGCCACCTACGCTATTGCCCGGATCGAGCGCGCCCCAGCCCGGGCCGCGTGCGCGTGGCCCGATCCGGCGAGGAGGTTTGAGGTGATCGACTGGATCCGCACGGCCGCGGCGACGGCCCGGGTCCTTGGGAGGGTCGCGGGGCGAGCGGTGGGCCTGCTCGGGGCTTGCGTGCGCGACCTGACTCGGCCCAAGGAGCGGCTGCTCGCGGAGAACGTGGCGCTGCGCGCCCAGCTGGCGGCGCTCAAGCGCCAGGTCCACCGCGCGCAGCCCGACGCCGCCGACCGCGTGGTCCTCGCCGCGATCGGCCGGGTCGCACCGGCAGCGACCCGTGCCACGCTGCACCTGGTGCGCCCGGAGACGCTCCTCCGCTGGCACCGAGAGCTCGGACGCTGGCTCTGGGCGCGACGATCTCGCCCCGCCAGACCCCGCCGGCCCCCGCGACGGACCCGCGCTGAGCTGCGAGCGCTGATCGTGGAGATGGCCAGGGAGAACGACTGGGGCAGCCTCAGGATCGTGGGCGAGCTGCGCAAGCTCGGCTCTCAGGTCTCGCGGCGGACCGTGCAGCGGATCCTCCAGCGCGAGTTCCCGAACGGGCGCCCCGCGCCGGCGCAGAGCTGGGCGACCTTCGTCAAGAACCACCTCGAGGGCACGTGGGCCTGCGACTTCTTCACGGTCACGACCCTCGGCTTCCGCACCCTCTACGTGTTCTTCGTGCTGCGCCTCGACACGCGCGAGGTGGTGCTCGCCAACGTCAGCGAGCACCCGGGCGCCGAGTGGACCACCCAGCAGCTCCGCAACGCCTGCCTCGACGAGGCTCCCGCGCGCCTGATCCGCGACGGGGACGGCAAGTTCACGGCCAGCGCGGACGCCGTGATCGAAGGGCACGGCGGCGAGGTGCTGCGCACACCTCCCCGCACGCAAGTCGCCAACGCCTACGCGGAGCGCATGGTGCAGACCTTTCGCCGGGAGCTGTTCGACCGGGTGATCCCGCGCGACGAGGACCACGTCCGCGCCCTCTTGCGGGAGTACCTGGCCCACTACCACCGGCGCTCCCACCAGGGCGAGGGCCTGGGGCTCCGCTCGCCTGCCCAGGTCCGCGCTGGCGAGGCCGTCGAGGCGCGCGACCCCGCGTCCCTCGACCTCGGCCGCCTCGTCGTGACTCCCGTGCTCAACGGCCTCGTCCATGAGTACTCGCTGGTCGCGTAGCACGGCCCAACCGGACGACCTTCCGCGCGCGGCCACCACGCGCGAGGGCCCGAGCTACGCTCGGGCCCTCGCCAGGTCCAATCAGGCGCCGCCGGACCTCCGGCAGTCCTGCACCAGATCGAACGCCGGAGCGTTCCTGGGCTCGACCATCTCGTCACTGCGCCATCACAGGCTCGACCATCTCGTCACTGCGCCATCACAACCGACTCTGATCTGAGCATTCAGGCTGGTAGGTCCCCTTCCGGGTCCCAGTCCACTTCCTCAAGTTCTAGGGAGCTCACTACCTGGGGCGGCACAAGGTAGAGAGTCCCCTGGCTGCAGTTCAGGGCAGCTGCAATTGCCTTGACGTGCCGACCAGCCGGGATCCGGTAGAGATTGTTCGTCCAGGTACAGAGGTACCAGAACCCAGCGCGGCCCTTGTAGGCCCAGAAGCTATTCCCACCGTCCTCCTCCGTGCTACAGATCACGGCGGGCTCGTCGCCCGTCCTCCTGCTGCAGTGGAACCCCTGGGCGCGAAGCGCACGTTCTAAGTCGTCGAGGTCTGGCACGTCCCGCCCTCCTGGCTCTAGTACTCACCCGGCTTTGGCCATGGCCTGCCACCCCGGTTGCCCTCCCAGCGGGGCCCCCGTGGGGGGAACGGGCAGCTGGAGAATGGCCACTTGGCGGTGCGCTTGCAGGTTGCGTAGCACACGGCGCACTCCGCCCCGCGCTTCCAGCCCTTGCCCTTATCGCCCGCAGGTCTCTCGTTCGCCCACAGGCACCAGGCCAGGTAGAACTCGCACATGCCGTTGAGTCGACGCAGCCTCTCAAGGACCCGCTCCAAGGCTGGACCTGCGGGCTCCGCCCTCGGATCCAGCGGCACCGGGAGTGCAACCGCGGCAGCGGCAGCGGCCTCCGCCCGGTGACGGGCAAGTTCCTCGGCTGCCTTAGCCGCCGCCGCTGCCTCAAAATGACGCCTCACCGCGCGGTAGAGGTGACGCACCAAGAGGATGAGGTCGATTGCGGTAAGGAAGCCGAGACCAAGCGCTAGGAGATCTCCAAAGGGAAGAGGCCCGTCCGCGCACGCCAAGCCCGCGATCACGATTCCTCGCTTGGCCAGCCACGCTGAGGCGCGCTTCCAGACCTCGCGCCAGATCAGGCTCTCAGGGACGGGTATCGCGCCCGCAACAGCTGCCGCGGCAAAGATTGGCGGACCGCCGAAGGAAGGAACAGAGAGCCCCGAGACGAACTGGACTCCCAGCATGCCCGTTCCGCAGCCGCCGGCAACCATGGCAGCGTGCTTCGGACACAACCCTGTAGGACAAGGCGGATCCAAAACGTCTAGCAGAGGCGACCCGCCTAGACGCCACGAGACCTCAGCCTTGGCAGCTCCCCGGCTGGTCACCGCGTTCAAGCCTGGTAGGTAGAGAGTGGGAGTCCGCGTCAGGTCGACTTGCTCGTTGGTCAGGCTCAACCCGACGAGGGCCATGGTGCGCGCGCGGAGCCGATTGTCGGCCTCCACACTGCTCTGGATCAGCTCGGCGAATGCGTCATAGGAGTAGCTCCCGTCCGCGCTACCGTCCCCCGCGTCCACCAAGTCGACGACGTTCGCCAACTCGTCTGCGCAGGCGTAGTAAGCCTTGCTCAGAATCTCGGAGTCAAACTCAAGCAGAGACCCCAGTCTGCTCTCGTCCATGGCGAACGACGAATCGTCGTGCCGGTACGTCCGCGCCGGGTCCCCGTCGGCCTTGCGCTCCATGAGCAGCTTGGACCCGTCGTAGCTCCAATAGGTCTGGTTGAACGCCCCGGACCCGTCCTCCACGTAGACCCGCTCGCCGGTGCCGCTGTAGACCATGACCCGCGTCGAGTCGGGATCCGTGGCCCTCGCGAACTCCAGCCGCGTCACCTCGTCCCGCTGGTCGAAGCTGAAGTACGTCGACTGCCCGCCGACCACCAGCTCCTCGGTCATTCGCTGCGCGTCGTCGTAGCTGAAGTAGCTCGCCGCCGCGGTCGGCAGCCCCCACGTCTGCTGGAGCAGGTTCCGCTCGTCGTAGGCGTAGTAGGTGTGCTCCCCGCCCTCGTCCTCGCGGATCCGGTTGCTGGCCGCGTCGTAGACGAAGCTCTTGTCGAAGTCCTTGCTGCTCGACCCGACCCGCTCCTCGTGGGTGAGTCGGTCCAGGGCGTCGAACTCGAAGTAGCTCCAGCCGCCCGCCTCGTGGCGGATCTGGGTCACGGCCCCCAGGGCGTTGCGCTCGTAGGAGAAGTAGCTGAGCACGGCGGCGTTCTGGTCGAGGTTCTGGAGCTGCTCCAGCCTACCTGCGTCGTCCCAGGAGTAGTAGGCCATGACCTTGTTGTCCTGGTGGATCTTGGTCAGCGGCATGCCCGACGCGTCGTAGGTGTAGTAGTGCCTGCGCACGCCGCCCGCGCTGATCGCCACGAAGTGGAGCCGGGCCGCCTCGTCGTAGACCAGGCTCGTCTTCTCCAGGGCCGGGTTCTTGACCACGCGCTTGATCCCGCTCTGGTCGTACTCGAAGTAGACCGGGCCCGCGACGGTGACCTTCTTGGTCAGCCGGTCGAGCTTGTCCCACTCCTGCACGGTGTCGGCGCCGCTGTCGTCGATCACGCCGGTGAGGTTTCCGACCTCGTCGTAGCTGAAGTAGATCGGCTGGTCCTCACCGCCGCCGCTCTTCGCGAACCACTCCACCTCCAGCCGCCCGGCTGCGTCGTAGGCCATGTACGTCGTCCCCGCCGCGGCCGCGGCCGAGAGCTTCTTCGTCACGGCCCCGCGCGCGTCGTACTCCATGTAGGTGTGCGCCTGCGCCGCGTCGGTGGCCCGGATCAGCCGCCGCGCCCCGTCGAACTCGAAGTAGGACGGGTTCCCCAGCTCGTCCAGCCGCAACACCCCGTTCCCGACTGCGTCGAAGCCGAAGTATCGCACCCCGCCCAGGGCGTCCTGCTGCTGGCTCCGTCGATCGAGCAGGTCCAGCGCGAAGTAGGTCGGGTAGCCGCGCGGGTTCACGCGCAGCACCTCGTTCCCCCGCGCGTCGAAGCCCATGTAGGTCGTTTCACCGAGCAGGTTCGAGCGCTCGGCCTGCCGTCCCAGCCGGTCGTAGAGGAAGTAGGTCGTCCTCCCCACGGGGTCCACCTCCTTCTCCACCTCGCTGCGCGCCGTGAAGACCCTGGACCAGGTCTCGTCGAGGAAGTTCCGCCGCGCCTCCTGGCGGTTCAGGAGGTCGAAGTCGAAGTAGGACGGCCGTCCCACCGGGTCCACGCTCAGCACCTGGTTGCTCGCCAGGTCGAAGCCCATGTAGGCCACTCCGCCGAGCGCGTCCTGGACGTGGGTGCGTCGGTTCGCGGGGTCGAAGCGGAAGTAGGTGTCGCGCCGCTCCCCGCCCGCGCCCAGGAGCACGGTGTTCTGAACCTCGTTGCTCACCTCGTCGAAGGCGTGGTAGCTGAGCGCTCCCGCTCGGTCGTGCGCGAAGCTCACCCGGTTCAGGACGTCGAAGGTGAAGTAGCTCGCGAAGCCGAGCGCGTCCACGTCGACGACCATGTTGCCCACCGCGTCGTAGCCCATGTAGGTCGGTGCGAAGTCCACCGAGTCCTCCCGGTGGGTCTGGCGGTTGAGCCGGTCGTAGCTGAAGTAGCTCGTCGTCCCCCGCTCGTCGATCGAGCGCAGCACGTTGCCTACGCGGTCGAAGACGGTCTCGGCCACGTTGCCGTAGGCGTCCTCGACCTGGACCTGGCGGTCGAGCGCGTCGTAGCTGAAGCGCCGCTCGCGCACCGGCACCTCCAGCGCGATCGCCTCGGGGGTGTCGAGCCCGCTCGAGATCAGGGTCTCGACGCCCGTACCGTCCAGGTTCGCGCGCTTGACCGTGTCGTTCCCGGAGTCGATCCAGTAGACCTTCCGCGCGGCCAGGTCGAGCGCCACCCCGCGGGCCGTGACCAGCCCGGTCGTGACCAGGTCCTCCACGTTGCTGCCGTCGAGGTCGCAGCGCTGGAGCTTGTCCGTGCCGGAGTCGACCCAGTAGACCTTCTCCCCGATCGGGTCCACCGCCAGCGAGGAGGGCGACGCCAGCCCGCTGGACACGATCGCCTCGGCCCCCGTCCCGTCCAACTCGCAGCGGTTGATCGTGTCGGACCCCGAGTCGGTCCAGTAGATCTTGCCTGCCACCAGGTCCAGCGCGATCCCCTCCGGCGTGTCGAGCCCGCTCGAGACCAGGGTCGTCACGTTCGTGCCGTCGAGGTCGGCCCGCTTGATCGTGTCGTTGCCCGAGTCGGTCCAGTACATGTGCCCCGCCTCGAGGTCCAGCGCCAGGTCACGCGGCGTCGAGAGTCCGGTGGAGACGAGCGTGGTCAGGTTGCCGCCGTCCAGGTCGCAGCGCTTGATCGTGTCCGTGCCCGAGTCCAGCCAGTAGACGTGCCCGGCCGCGGCGTCCACCTCGAGCCCGCGCGGGACCTGGAGCCCGCTCGAGACCACGGCCGTGGCGTCGCTCCCGTCGAGCTTCGCCCGCGACAGGGTGTCGCTGCCCGAGTCGGTCCACCAGATCCGCACCGCCTCCGACGGCGGGAGCGTGCGGGTCAGGTTCCCCACCAGGTCGAAGCTCTGCGCGCTCGTCTGGGAGAAGGCGTTGGTCACGTGGGTCTGCCGCCCCGCCGCGTCGAAGCGGAAGTAGGTCGGGAAGCCCAGGGCGTCGAGCGCGAGCACCTGCTGGCTGGCCCGGTCGTAGCCCATGTACGTCACGTTGCCGAGCTGGTCCTCGACGTGGGTCTGCCGCCCGGCCAGGTCGAAGGTGAAGTAGGTCGTCTTGCCGAGCGGATCGATCGAGCGCACGAGGTTGCTCTCAGGGTCGAACACGCTCTGGCGCACGGCACCGATCGCGTCGGTCACGGCGACAGGCCGGTCGAGGTCGTCGACCTCGATCGTGGTCACCCGGGCCGGCAGCTCGAGCGCGATCCCCTCGGGGGCCGAGAGACCGCTGGTCACGAGGTCGGTGACGTCGCTCCCGTCGAGCTCGCTCCGCTGCACCTTGTCCGTGCCTGCGTCGACCCAGTAGAGCTTCTGGCCGATCGGGTCGACCGCGATCCCGCGCGGGGTCTGGAGGCCGCTCGAGACCAGCGTGGTCACGTTGCCGCCGTCGAGGTCCGCGCGCTTGATCGTGTCGTTGCCCGGGTCGGTCCAGATCACGTGGCCCGCGTCGAGGTCCAGCGCGATCCCCGACGGCGCGGAGACGTGCGTGCTCGTGACCAGCGTCTCGGCGTCGGTCCCGTCGAGGTCGCAGCGACGGATCGTCTGGTTGGCGGAGTCCGTCCAGTAGAGCTTGCCGCCCTCGGGGTCGATCGCGAGGCCCTCGGGGGTCCCTGCGCCGAGCGAGAGGACCGTCACCACCCCCGAGCCGTCCAGCTCGCTGCGCTTGATCGTGTCGTTGCCCGAGTCGATCCAGTAGAGCTGCCCCGCGCCGAAGTCCGCCACGAGGTCGCGCGGCGTCGAGAGCCCGGCGGAGACCAGGGTCACCTCGTCGTTGCCGTCGAGCTTCGCCCGCTTGATCGTGTCGTTGCCCGAGTCGATCCAGTACATGACCCCCAGCCCGGCGTGGACCACGATCCCGCGCGGGACCGAGAGGCCGGAGGAGACGACGGTGGCCACGTTGCTGCCGTCGGCGTCGGCGCGCTTGATCGTGTCGAGCGTGCTGTCGGTCCAGAAGATCCCCACCGTGGGCACGGTCAGCCCAGGGGGGAGGGTCATGACGTGGTTGCCCTTGAGGTCGTAGCCCAGGTACGTCTCCTGGAGGAGCGCGTCCTGCTGGTGGCTCGTCCGGCCCACGACGTCGTAGCGGAGGTAGGTCGGGTTGCCGCGCTCGTCGGTCTGCGCGCTCAGCTCGTGCGCGGCGTCGTAGGCGAACTCGCGCACGCCGAAGAAGGCGTCCGTCTGGCTCTCGCGCCGGCCGAGGGCGTCGTAGGCGAAGTAGGTCGGACGCCCCAGCGCGTCGATCACGCGCTCAGGCCGGTCCTCCTCGTCCCAGCCGAAGTAGGTCGCGAAGCGCTCGCCAGCGAGCGTGGGCTGGAGCGTGAGGGTCCGGTTCGAGTTGCCGTCGTAGACGTGGTTCGTCTCACGCAGGAGCGCGTCCTTCTGGCTGACCAGGTTGCAGCGCGCGTCGTAGGCGAAGTAGCTCGCGGCCCCGATCGGGTCCACCTGCGTCTCGACGCGGCCCTTGAGGTCGCGCTCGATCGTGGTGGTCCGGAGCAGCGCGTCCTTGTGCTCGATCGGCTCGCCCGCGGAGTTGAAGGCGAAGTAGGTCGCGTTCCCCAGGGGATCGGTGACCTGGGTCAGGTTCGCCCGCGCGTCGTGGCTGAGCGAGGTCACGGCGCCGCGGCGGTCGGTGCGCGTCTCGAGCAGGCCCGCGCCGCTCCAGGTGAAGTAGGTCGCCTGGTCGAGGGCGTCCACGGCCACGGTGCGGTTGCGGTCGGAGTCGTAGCTGAAGTAGCTCACCCGCCCGAGCGGGTCGATCGCCGTGCGCACCGAGTCCACGGCGTCGAAGGCGAAGTAGGTGCGGGCGCCGAGCGGGTCGGTGACCGAGATCCGGTTGCCGCGCTCGTCGCGCTCGAAGCTCCAGGCGTTGCCGAGGCGGTTGGCGGTGGAGAGGAGCCCGCCCTCGCCGTCGTAGGCGAAGACGTCCTCCGCGGTGCCGGGGTTGCTGAGCCCGATCGGCGCGCCAAAGGCGTCGAAGTCCATGTAGGTGACGGTCCCCGCGCGGTCGACCTTGGTCGCACGCGCCGCGCCCGTGTCGAAGGCGAAGTAGGCGTGGTTGCCGCGGCCGTCGACCACCGCCGAGGCCACGTCGCTCTGGTAGCCCACCTCCCACGCGAAGCCGTCGGCGTCCTCCGCGCGGGTCAAGAACCCGCTGCCCGTGCCCCCGTAGACGAAGTAGGTCTCGCAGCCCTCGGGCCCGGTCAGGCGCTGCAGGTTCCCCGCCCCGTCGTAGCTGAAGTAGGTCGTGCGGTTGTTGGCGGGCTCGAGCGCGTCCTCGAAGACCAGGCGCGAGAGCCGGCCGGAGCCGTCGTAGCAGAGGTAGGGGACGAGCCCCGAGCCGCCGGCGGGGTCGCTCTCGATCTTCTGCAGGCGGTCGTTGGCGTCGTAGCGGTAGACGACGAGGTTCCCGTAGCGGTCGAGGACGTGGGTCAGCCGCCCGTCCTCGGCGTAGACGAAGCGCCGGCCGCTGGGCGCCTCCTCGACGAAGCAGGTGCCGCCGCCGTAGGGACTGATCCCCCAGGGCTGGTTGCCCCAGCCCGCGAGCTTCTGGAGCGTGGTCCGCAGGCCGGCCGCCGACTCGAAGGTGGTCACGCCGTCGGTGGTGCTCACGAAGCGGTAGGTGTTCCGGCGCCCGTCACCGCGCACCACGGCCACGTTGCCGTCGCCGTCCTCGAGGAGCACGCGGGTCAGGCCGATCGTGCGCCCCTTGCCGAAGTCGTGCTCGAAGTAGGTCCCGCCGTGGTGGTAGAGGGCCGACTCGGGGAAGGGCCCGAGGCCCGAGACGCGGCCGAGGAGCGTCGAGCGCGCACCGACCTTGCCCGCGCTGTCCACGAAGATCCCCCCGCGGAAGCTCTCGAGGAGCGTCACCGGGCCGCCCGCCACGTGGGCGCGCTCGGGGCTCTCGGTGGCGAAGCCGTCCCGATTGGCGCCGGGCAGGCGCCAGGCCAGCGCGTGGGGCGGGTCGTCGCCCTCGCCGAGGTTGGGGTTGGGCGAGGGGTCCTGGGTCGGGTCTTGGAGCTGGGCGGTCGCCCACTGCACGGCCGGCGGGCCCTCGCAGAGGTTGAAGTCGCGCGTGTCGTCGGGGCTCGCCGTCGAGCCGATCGCGATCTCGATCCGGTCGAAGGTCCAGCGGTTGGTGACGGACGTCGGGGTCGTGAACACGATCGAGGCGGCGGTGGTGATCGCGGTCCAGGAGCCCTCGTTCAGGCGATAGCTCCAGGCGACGGACGCGTCGGCGGTGAGCCGCAGAGCCTGGCCAGGCTGGACGGCGATCGGGGCGGTGTTCAGGGGGATGGTGATCGAAGCCATATGGTTACCTCTTGGTCTGAGTAGTTCGTTGGGTTGGTTGGTCGAGTCGGTTGGTCGGTTGGTTAGGTCGGGCTCGAGCTCAGCTCGAGCGAGGTGAGGGTGTGGGGTCGGGAGAGGCTTCGCGCGACGGGTCGGGCGACGGATCGGGCGCGAGCCCGCGCAGGGCCGCCGCCAGGGCCTCGGCGGCCAGGCGTGAGCAGTGGTGCTTGTGGGCCGGGAGGCCCCCCAGCGCTTCGCGGACGCGGGCCTCGTCGGCCCACGCGCGGGCGTCGGCGAGCGTGAGGCCGGGGACGCGCGCAGCCAGCAGGCTGCCGGCCGCGATCGCGGGCGGGCAGCCGTAGGTCTGAAAGCTCGCCGCCGTGACGCGGGCCCCGTCCCAGCGCAGGTAGAGCACCAGGTAGGGCCCGCGGCCGGGCGTGCCCGCGCGGCCGACCGCGTCGGCGTCCGCGAGCACGCCCGGGCTGCGCGGGCGGTGGAAGTGGTCCAGGACCTCGGGCGAGTAGCGCGTCACGTCAGATCCCCGCCGCGGCCAGGAGGAAGGGGAGCGCGATCCGCAGCGCGGTGAGGCCGGCGCGCTCGATCGCGGCCCACAGCGCGGCCCAGTCGGCCTCGCGCTGGTCGGCGGCCGCGACCGCGGCGTCGAGGGCGTCGTGGCGGGCGCGGCGGCGCTCCGCGAAGGAGGCGCCCCCCGCGAGCCACGCCAGTCGCGCCTCGTCCTCGAGCGAGCGCGCGTGGAGCGGGCCCGACGCCTCGGAGGCGGGGCCCGCGAGCAGGGCGGCGCTCAAGCGGCGCAGGGCCGCGGCCCCGCCCCGCGCCAGCGCGGGCTCGGCCGCGCGGAGCGCGTCGAGGGCGCGGGCGGCCTCGGCGCGCTCCCCTTCCGCGAGCTCGCGGGTGGCGGCCGCCTGCGCGCGGTCGAGGGTCAGGGCGGACCAGCTCATTGCCCACCTCCCGTCGCCGCGCCGGAGTCCATGGCTGTGGTGCCCGTCGCCCCGGAGTCCAGCGGCGCCGAACTCGAGGCCGGCGCTGCGCGCCGCGCCTCAACGCGCGCGCGCACCTCGAGCGGCAGCGGCGTGCCCTCGGCCGCGCGCCGGAGCTGGCTCCAGGCGTCGTAGTGGTCCTGGCCGATCGCCCGGGCCTCGGGCGGGAGGCGCTCGTCGCGCGCGTCGCCGAGGCTCGTGGCCTGCATGGTGCGGATCAGCGCCAGATCCTCGGGACCGAGCGCGCAGCAGCCGGCCAGGGCGAAGGCGAGGCCGACCGCCAGCGCGCACCCCAGCGCCAGGCCGAGCCGGGCGAGCGGCTCGCGACCTCGGCCCCGACCGGGGCCGCGCGCGGGGCGCCCCGGGGCGCGGGCGGGGCGCCCCGGGGCGCGCGCGGGGCGCCCCGGGGTCGAGCTGCAGCGACGCGATCGCGACCGCGCGAGCGGGGTCACGACGGCAGCTCCGCGATCCCGGCCGCGCCGGCCGCGCTGGAGCCGGCGCTACCGGTGGCCTCCGGTCCGGCCTCGGGACCCGGCGCCGACCCGGAGTCCGGCGCGGGCTCGAGCGCGCCCAGCCAGGCCGCGGGCGGCGGCGAGGCGCGGTCGAGGGTCGGCGGGGCGACCTCGGGGAGCCCGGCGAGCCGCGCCAGGGGCGGGGCGCCGGGTCGGCGAGCGCGCTGAGGGAGGGGGTGGTCCATGGCGCCCTCCTCAGCCCCGCTGCGCCACGGTCACGCGCTGCGTGACCGAGACCCCGCTGGCCGAGGGCTGGACGGTCCAGCCGAGGACCGTGGCCGCAGTGGTGTCGATCGAGCCCGTCGTCGAGGTCGTGGTCCCCGTGACGAAGGTCGAGCCCATGGTCATGAAGCCCACGACCTCGAACACCCCGCTCGCGCCCACGCTCACCGGGATCAGCCGGTACTCGGCCAGCCACGGCAGCGTGTAGGGGTTCGGGTCGCTCGAGAAGTTCCAGACGAAGCCCGGCGTGAGCAGCGTCCCGCCCGTGCCGCCCCAGCGGAAGCGCCAGGTCGCCGACGGCGTGCTCGAGGCCGGGATCGTGACCGTGCCGTAGGCGAAGTGGTGCAGGACCGAGCCCGCCTGCAGCGAGTTGGCGGGGACGACCGCGTTCACCTGCAGCGCCGTCTCGGACGTCGTGCCCGTGACGGTCACGTTGCTCGCGTCGCTGTTCAGGCGCGCGAAGAACTCCTCCTCGAGCGTGTCGAGGTTGCCGTCCATGGCCGAGAACCAGGACGTACTCCCCAGGCTGGGGTGTGACAGCGAGATACCCATTGCGTTGCTCCTTCTTCGAGTCGAGAGGTGTCGTTGCCGAGAGCGTCAGGCCACGCGGCCGTCAGTCAGTGGAGGTGGTTGGTTTGGTCCGGTGCTCTTCCCCGCCGCCTTCCAGGCCAGCGCGCCGAGGTCGATCGGGCCGTGCGAGACCCCGCGCGTGCGGCGCCGGGTGACCTCGACCCGGGCGAAGCCGGCGCGGGTCAGGCAGGCCGTGAGGTGCTCGGCGTCGAAGGCGGCGCGGTGCCAGTTCTCGTCGCCGGGGCCGTAGGTGAAGAGGCGCCCGTTGAGCCACAGGAGCGGGTCGCCGTCCGGGTTGTGCTTGCGCCAGCCGTCGCCGCAGCGACCCGCGAGGTAGCTGTCCACGATCGCGCGCAGGTCGGGCACCCACACCTCGAGCAGCCCGCCGGGCGCGAGGACGCGGTGGGCCTCGCGGAGGGCGGCGACGCTCAGGAACCAGGGCACGTGCTCCAGGACGTGGCTGGCGTAGACTTCGCCGAAGACCTCGTCGGGGAAGGGCAGGGGCTCCTCGCCCCAGCGCGCGCGGTGGTCCGCGCCCGCGAGCGCGTCCAGGGTCTCGAACCCGGCCCCGACGGGGCCCGCGCGCACGGCGCCGATCTCGAGCTTGCGCGTCGTCGCAGTCACGCGTGGAGCGGTCATCTGTGGAGCCGCTCCGTCTCCAGGCTCAGGACCGGGCGCCCCGAGACCTGGTGGATCCGCCGCGCCTGGCCCTCCTCGCTCTCCACGAACAACAGCGCGTCCGAGCGCGCGTAGAGCTCGCCCTTGAAGCGCCCGTAGTCGCCCGCGCGGCGGCGGTCGGCGGCGCAGGCGTGGGGCTGGAGGTGGAGCCGGCCGCAGCGGACCCCGTTGCGCTCGAGCCAGCGCTCGGTCGTCTCGCGCCAGCGCTCGATCCGGTTGCTCACGATCGCCTGCACCGGCAGGAGCGGGCGCTGGAGCAGCGGCGCCGTCTCGAGCGCCGCCGCGTAGGCCAGGCCGTCGTCGTCTGGGACGTCCGGGTCGCGGGCGAAGACGCCGTCCAGGTCGCACATGAGGCGCTGCGTGCGCACGCAGCCCCAGAGGTTCCAGCGGAAGAGGCGCGGGGGCCGGACGACGCGCGCGAAGTGGTCGAGCCGCGTGGGGGCGTCCTCGGTCACGTAGAGCGCGCAGGTGTGCACGTCGCGGACGCCGCGCTCGGCCAGGAGCGCCTTGGCCCGGGCCATGGCCCCGCCCGTCGAGCAGGAGTCGTCTACGAGCAGCACCGGGCCGCGCTCGGGCGGCCGGGCGTCGTGGGCGCGCAGGCGCTCCCCCGCGAACTCCCCCTGGGCGCCCACCACGCCCAGGGGCAGGTGCAGCTCGGTCGCCAGGATCGCCGCGGGCAGGAGCCCGCTCCGGGGCACGCCGTAGACCGCGCGGTAGTCGCGGGGCAGCCTCGCCGCCAGCGCCAGGGCGTCCCGCGTCAGCTCGTCGTAGGTCACGAAGGACAGCCGCTCGCCGCGCGGCTCGCGCCGTGGCGAGCAGCGCAGCCAGGGGGCGTGGGCGGTCGGCTCGCGCGGGGCCTCGGCCCCCTGCCCGTACCCGTGCTCGTACTCTGGCTCGTGGTCGGGGTCCCAGTAGTGCTCGCTCGCCTGGCACGGCTCGTCGCGGCCCCAGTACTTGTCGCCCAGGACCTCCGGGACGTGGAGCACTCCGCAGCGCTCAGAGACCCGGAGCACGAAGGCGCGGTCGCTGCCCTGCTTTATGTGCGTGTCCCAGCCGCCCACCTCCCGCGCGCAGGCAGTCCGCACGAGCAGCTCGGTGGTGTTCACGTAGTTCACGCGCTCGAGCAGCGCGCGGTCGAAGTCCACCGAGCGGTCCACGCTCGCCACCTCGCGCCCGCGCTCCCGGCGGTGGAACACCGTGTCGCAGTAGACGAGCCCCAGCTCGGGCCGGGCGTCGAGCTCGGCCACCAGCCGCTCGAGGAAGCGCGGGCGGTAGGTGTCGTCGTCGTCCAGGAACGCGAGGTACGCGCCGCGCGCGGCCTCGATCCCGAGGTTGCGCGGGTTCACGGGGTTCCCTGCGAGCTGGCTGCGCTCGCGGCGCAGGACGCGCACGCGCACGTCCCCCGCCGCCAGGGCGGCGAGGACCTCCGGGGTGGTGTCGGTGGACGCGTCGTCCACGACGATCAGCTCGAGCTGCTCGTGGGTCTGGCGCAGGACGCTGCGCACGGCGCGGGGCAGGATCCGCGCGCGGTCGCAGGTGGGCAGGACCACGCTCACCAGGGGCGCGCTCACGAGGGCCTCCCCTGGGCGCCCACCTTGGCGGCCTCCTTGCCGTGGTCGGCGACGCCTTGTCCGAGGGGGAGCCTGAGCGAAGCGAAGGCGGGGGATTCCTCCCCCTGGGACGCGGAGCGAGCGCAGCGAGCGCAGCGGCCGGGAGAACGGCAGGCGACGAAGAGGGCGGTGACCTTCTCGGTCAGGTCGCGGGCCGCCGGGCCCTCGAGCAGGAGGTGCGCAGCCGCCACGAGCAGCGTGCCGCTCGCGAGCGCCTGGAGCTTCTTGCTCATCGCGGCGCCCTCCCCTGGGGCTCGCGGCGCTCGGTCTCGAGCGAGCGCAGGCGCGCGCGCAGCTCGCGCAGCTCGACCTTGATCTCGGCCGTCTCCTGCCGGCCGACCTGGAGCACGGCGATCCGCTCGCGCAGGCCGCCGATCTCCTCGCGCAGGGCGCGCACGCTCTCGTTGAGGCTGGAGAAGAACCACGCCCCCACAGCCAGGGCCACAGCCGAGGCGGCGGAGAGACCCCAGTGGATCAGCCGATCCACGCGTGGGTCCTCCGCGTGCCGCCCGCCGCTCCTCGTGCTCGCGGTCGGGCTGGAGCCCTCGACCTGCTCACTGGGCTGCACACAGCACCTCCTCTCGGGTGAGCGCCGCCAGGGCGGCGAAGTCGGGCCGGGTCGCGGCGGGCCAGGCCTGCACGAGCGCGCCGAGCGCTTCTGCCTCCCGGACACGCGGGTCGTCCGCCTCCAGCGCGACCACCCGGCCCGCCGCCATCAGGAGCGCGGCGAGGGCGGGCCCGCGCGGGTCGCGGCGGCCGAGCCGCTCGAGGCTCCCGTCGGGCTGCCACACCCACAGGCCGCTTCCGAGGAACAGGACCGGCGCGTCGGGGCGCGCGGACCGCGGCCGCTCTTGAGGGGGCGGCGGACCGAGGACCGCGAGCGCGGGCGCCGCGGGGAGCCCGAGCGCCGCGAGCAGGCGCAGACGTTCGCGCAGCTCGGGCGGCGCGAGCGCGGGCCAGGCGGGGACGACGCAGGAGACCCGGGCAGCCTCGTAGTAGCGGCGGACGGCGTCCGCGACCTCCTCGCTCGGGGTCCACACCGCGGCGGCGCGCTCGACGCCCCAGTGCTCCAGCTCCGCCAGGTAGAGCTGCTCGCGCGTGAGGCGGTTCTGGCGGCGCGCGACCTCGCAGCGCTCGAGGGCCAGGTGGAAGGGGACCCCGAGCCGCGCGGCGAGTTCGGCGCCGACCAGCGCGCCGAGCGGGCCCTCGGCCAGCACGCCCTCGTAGGGCCCCCGCTCGCGGGCCACGCGGTCCGCGCGCCGCTGGAGCGCCGCGGCCTGCGCGAGGAGCTGACTGGCCTCGGTCTCGGGCGCAGGGAGCGGACCGAGCTCGACCTCGACGACGTCCGGCGCGCCGGGAAGGGTGGCCACGGGGGCAGCGCTCTGCCGGCGGCGCGCGCGCAGGACCGTGACCTCCGCGCTGCGCGCGGCGAGGTCTCGGGCCAGGAGCTCGGCGTAGGTCCGGAGCTCGACCGTGGCCGGCTCCGCCCCGGCGACCACCAGCCAGCGACGCGGCGCGGGCCCCGCGGCCCCAGGCTCCAGGGCTGCAGGCGCGTTCACTGCGGCCGCGGGCGTCGCGTCCGCAGCGGCCACTGCCGCGGGTGCCGCCGCAGCGGCCGCTCGCGGAGCGGCCCGACTCGCCGTCCGGCGCGCGGGTCGCGGGGCCCGAGCGGGGGGACGCCGCGCGAGGAAGGCCTCGACGATCTCGTGGAGCTGGGCCACGCGGGCGCGGGTGGTGTGGTGCTCGCGCGCGTGCTCGGCGGCCGCCCGCTCGATCCGCGCGCGCGCCTCGTCGTCCGCGAGGTAGCGCAGCACCTGCCGCTCGAGGTCTCGCTCGTCCTTGTAGAGCACGTAGTGGCGCCCGTCCGCGAAGAGCTCGTACTGCCCGTTGTGCTGGGCGTCGGTGAGGAGCACGCGGCCACAGGCCTGCGCCTCGACGACCCGGAAGTTGAGGTCGTTCCCGACGTGGCGATTGAAGACCAGCTTGCTCCGCGCGTAGAACGCGGCCGTCTCGCTCTTCTCGCGCGGGCCGGTGGTCGTGGTCACCAGCAGCCGGAGCCCGTGCCGCGCGGCGATCCGCTCCAGGGGCTCGGCGCGCCAGGCCTGGCTGCCCACGAACACCAGGTCGAGGTCGCGCTCGACGTCGCGCGGGCAGAACAGCCGCTCGTCGCAGTGGACGGGCAGCCAGGCCCGGACTCCGTGGAGCACGTGGCCCCAGGCCTGCATGGCGTGGAGGGTGAGGTCGGACTCGGCGCTGATCTGGCGGTGGAACTCGGGCTTCTTGTGGGTGTCGATCAGCCAGGCGACCCGCGGCACGGCGCTGCCCTGGCGCCGGGGCTCGGGGCGCACGAAGGCGCCCGAGGCGGCGTCGAGCTCGAGGACGAAGCGCGCGGACTCGGCGTCGACCTGGACGAGCGTGGCGTGCTCCCAGCCGGGGCCGCAGGGGCGGACGTCGTAGTAGGCGCCCAGCTCGTGCACGATCGAGGCGCAGAAGGACTCGTTGTCCAGGCGCTCGCAGAAGACGACCACGGGGGGCTTGGGCTCGGTCACGCGACGCGCTCCTCGCGCGCCGCCGCGCGGGCGGCGTCGCGGATCCGTCGCAGGATGGAGTCCGTGCGCCGGCGGTAGGTGTGGTGGGTCAGGGCCAGGCGCGCGCCGCGGGCGGCGATCGCCTCGCGGCCGGGCTCGTCCTCGAGGTAGCGGGCGACCAGGTCCTCGAGCGTGTCGTCCTCGTAGAGCACGAGGTGCTCGCCGTCCGCGAAGAGCTGCTCGAGGCCGTTGCCGATCCGGTCGGTGAGGAGCAGGCGCCCCGCGGCCAGCCCCTCGAACACGCGCATGTTGAGGTCGCCCGCGAGCGAGCAGTTGAAGACGACCTTGGCCCGCGAAAAGAGCTCGGCCTGCGGGGCCCGGAACACCCCCTGGGCCTCGTGCACGCGAAAGCGGGCCGCGAGCCGGTCGAGGAGCCGGCGGCGGCGGCGGTGGAAGGGACGCACGTGCCCCACGAACACGACGTCGAGATCCTGCTCCACGTCCTTGCGGCCGTGGACCGCGGGGTCGCAGGCGAGCGGCAGCCAGCGGGCGGCGACGCCCCGCTCCCAGAAGAGCGGCAGGTGGTCGCGCTGGGCCACGAACACGTGCTCGAAGGCGCGCGCCAGCTCGAGGTGCCAGCCGTCTGAGTCCCGGGCGTGGAGGTGGTTGTCGATGGCCCACAGCGCCGTGGGGCAGGGGGCGTCCGCGAGGCGGGCCGGGAAGTAGTTCTCGCCCTCCACGCAGAGGAGCAGGTCGAAGCCGCCGCCCCCGGCCTCGCAGAGCTCGGCCGCGCTCGCGCGCTCGCCGAGGTCGAGGGCCTGGCCCGGGCCGGCCACGACCACCTCGTGCGCCTCGCGGAGGGCGGCCTCGACGTAGGCCGCCGTGGTGGTCTCGCTCCGCCCGTAGCAGAGGAGGACCCGGTGGCGGGGCAGGCGGTCGGCGACCGCCAGCAGGCGCCGCCAGCCCTCGTCCTCGATCAGCTCGCGGCGCCAGCGCCCGTAGAAGCGGGCCTGGTTCTCGCGTAGACAGCGGGCGAGGTCGAGCTTCCCCTCGCGCACCAGGCGCCCCGAGGTGGACTGGGCGCGATGCACGACCTCGGCGCCGGGCTCGTAGAGGAGGCAGAAGCCCGCCGCGCGGGCGCGGAAGCAGAGGTCCGAGTCCTCGTAGTAGGCGGGGCTGTAGGCCTCGTCGAAGGGGCCCACCTCGTCGAGGAGCGCGCGGGTCAGGAGCATGCACGGGCCCGACGCGCTCTCCACGGCGCGGCGCTCGCTCACCGTGGGCGCGAGGCGGTCCTCGCCCGCGTGGGGAACGGTGAAGCTGCCGTCGGGGTGGTGCAGGATCCCGCCCGCGTTCTGCACGGTGCCGTCGGGGTTCAGGATCTTGGCGGTCACGATCCCCACACGCGGGGCGCTCCGCGCGGCGGCGCGCAGCGCCTTCAGCCAGCCCAGGCGGACCTCGGTGTCGTTGTTGAGGAGGACGACGTGAGGGGCGCGCGCGGCGGCGATCCCCTGGTTGGCCGCACGGGGGTAGCCGAGGTTCTCCTCGTTCTCGATCACCTGCACGCGGGCGCAGCGCGGGCCGCCGGGCGCCGCCGCGAGGGCGCGGAAGAAGGCGCGCGTGTCGTCGCTGGAGCCGTTGTCGACGAGCACCAGCTCGTAGGGGACACGGGTCCCGGCCTGGACGGCGGCGATCGCCGCGCGGGTGTCGGCCAGGCCGTCGTGGGCCACGAGGACCACGCTGGCCAGCGGCTCGGCGCCCGGGGCGAGCACCTCCTGATCGAGGGGCTGGAGCTCGAGGGACTGGCCTTCGAGGGACTGGCCTTCGAGGGACTGGGCTCCCTCGAGCGCAAGGCGCGCGGGGTGCGTCCAGTGCGTGCCGGGCAGCGCCGCGGCCCAGGCGTCGACGGGGTCGTCTGCGTCCTCGGGAAGCGGGCCGTGCTCGGCGAAGGCGGCGCGCCGCACGAGCACGCAGCCCTCGGCCCAGGAGCGCCACCCGAGGGCGGGGGCGGCGGCGCCGAGCGCCGCCGCCCCCGCCGCCTCCGAGACGCGCCCGACGAGCGTCGGCGCGGCGCTGGCCGCGCGCGCGTCGTCGAGCAGCCACACCAGGCCCGAGAGCCAGCCGCGACCCTCGGGCAGGACCCGCACGTCCTCTCCCAGCAGGCAGACCTGCTCGCCGCGCGCGGCCTCGACCCCGAGGTTCAGGGCGCGGCCGAGGGACCAGGGGCCCTGGAGCCGGAGCAGCCGCGCCTGGCGCTCGTGGCCGGCCGGCGCGCGGCCGAGCGGGAGCTCCGCCCCTTCGCCTTCGCCCACGACCAGGACCTCGAGCGCGGGGTGGTCCGTGCCAGCGAGCAGCGCGCCCGCGGCCGCCGCGGCACGCTCGCCCAGGAGGGAGCGCGAGGCGATCACGACCGACACGAGCGGCGGCAGCGGGGTCGGCGGCGGCGCAGCGCAGGGGGGGCGGCGCTCCGCCAGGGCCTGCGCGTAGGCGCCGCGGCTCTCCGCGGCGATGCGCTCCCAGGAGAAGACCTCGCGCGCGCGGGCGGCCGCGGCCTGGCCGAGCGCGCGGGCGGTCTCCGGATCACGGGCGAGCCGCGACACGGCGGTGGCGAGAGCCAGCGCGTCGCCGGGGGGGACGAGGAGCCCGTCCTCCTCGTGGCGCACGATCTCGGCGAGGCCGCCGCAGCTCGAGGCGACGACGGGGGTGCCCGCGAGCATGCCCTCGAGCGCGACCAGCCCGAAGGGCTCGTAGAGGCTGGGGACGCACACCACGTCCGCGGCCCGGTAGAGCGCCGCCAGGCGCGGCCCCGAGACGTAGCCGAGGAACTGCACGCGGGGGCCGAGCGGCGCCAACGCCTCGCGCAGGGCCGGTTCCAGGACCCCCGTCCCGGCGATCGCGAGCCGCAGGTGCGGGCAGGTGTCGCGCAGGAGGAGCGCGGCGTCGGCGAGGACGCCCAGGCCCTTCTCCGCGTCGAGGCGCCCGGCGTAGAGGACCAGCCGCTCGTCCGCGGAGACGAGCTCCGACCGGACCTCGTCGACGAGCGCGTCCTCGACCTCTAGCAGGGCGGGGTCGATCCCGCCGTGGATCGCGGACACCCGCGCGGGCTCGACGCCGTAGCGGCGCACGACCTGGTCGGCCACGTAGCGGCTGTTCGCGATCACGTGGCTCGCGTCGTGGCAGGTCAAGGCCTCGAGCTGCCGCACGAAGGCGTCGGCGCCGGCGGGGACGCCGAAGCGCTTGCCGACGACCTCGTCGTGGACGGTCACGACCAGGGGCGCGTCCAGCTCGCCCGCGAGCTCGCGGGCCGCGGGCGCCGTCAGCCAGTCGTGCCCGCAGACGACCTCGACACCGGCGAAGTCCTCCCGGCGCTCGAGCACGCGGGCGACGAGGCCGTGGTTGAACTGGAGCACCTCGCCCTGGCCGCTCGGCGGGCGGGGCGGGTTCGGGGAGGCGATCCGGTGCAGGCGCACGCCGTCGCGGACGACGTCGTCCTCGGCACCGCCGTGGCTGTTGGTGAGCACGAGCACGTCGTCGCCCTGGGCGGCCTGCGCCCGGGCCAGGCCGTGGACGAAGCGCCCCAGGCCGTAGACCTGCCCGGGCGGATACTCGGACGCGAGATGCAGGATCCTCACCGGTCACCTCCCGCGCGCAGGGGCGCGCGCGGCCTCTCTGGGGTTTGGGCGCCGAGGACGGCGCGGTAGACGTCTGCGAGCCGCGACGCGCTCGCCGCCCAGCTCGTGCGCCGGGCGACGGCGCGGCCTCGAGCCACGAGGCGCTCGCGCAGGCCGGCGTCGTGCAGCGCCTGGGTCATGGCCCAGGACACGGCGTCCGGGTCGTGGGGGTCCGTGAGCAGCGCGGCGCCCGCGGTGACCTCGGGCAAGGAGGAGCGGTCGGCGACCACGCAGGGCACGCCCGCGGCCATGGCCTCGAGCGGGGGCAGGCCGTAGCCCTCGTACTCGGAGAGGTAGCAGAAGAGCTCGGCGCGCGCGTAGAGGTCGAGGAGCGCCGCGTCCGGGACGTGCCCGAGGACGTGGACTCGACCGCGCAGGGAAGGCTCGCCCAAGAGCGCCCGCCCCACGTCGAAGGGCGCGCCGCCGGCGCCGCCCACGAGCACGAGGTCGTGGGCGAGCCGGGGCTCGCGGCGCAGGAGCGCGGCGAAGCCCGCCAGGAGCTGGCGGACGTTCTTCTTCTCCTCGAGAGCGCCCACGTAGAGGAGGTAGGGCCGGCCGCGCTGGGCCCGGCGCGAGACGCCGTGGAAGCGCTCGTCCACGGCGTTCGGGACCACATGCACGCGCTCTGCAGGGCAGGGGTAGAGCGCGACGAGCTCCCCGCGCGAGAACTCGGACACGGTCACGACCGCGTCGGCGTGCCGGCACGAGGCCTCGGTCCACGTGTCCAGGTAGGCGCAGAGGGAGGGCTCCACGAGGTCCGGCCGCCGGCGGAAGACGACGTCGTGGACCGTCGCGACCCGGCGCACGCTCGTGGCCAGGGGGATCGCGAAGCAGGTCCCGTGGTAGAGGTCGGCGCCCAGGTCCTCGAGCAGGGCGGGCAGGCGTCGCTGCTCGAAGAGCGGGTCGATCATCGCGGCGTCAGCCGTGACCTCGAGGGCGTTGGGGGCGGTGCAGAGCGGCTCGGGCGGCCGCCGCGCGCCGAGGAGGCACACGAGCTCCGCCTCAGGGAGCGCGCGGGGGAGCTCGCGAGCCAGGCAGGCGGTGGCGCGGCCGATCCCGCCCATGCCCGGGAAGACGGAGCGGCAGTCGAGGACGATCCTCACGCGCCACCTCGCTCGAGCTGCCCGTAGACCTCGGCCAGGCGCGCGCTGACGACCTCGGGAGAGAAGCGGCCGAGGCGCGCGCGGCCGCGCTCGAGCTGCGCGGCCCGCTCGTCCTCGCTCCAGCCCGCGACCGTCTCCACGTGCCGGGCGAGGGCGGCGGCGTCCGTCGGCTCGAAGAGGAGCGCGGCGTCCCCCACGACCTCGGGGATCGAGGCGGCGGACGACGCGATCACGGGCGTCCCGCAGGCGAAGGCCTCGAGGGGAGGGAGCCCGAACCCTTCGTGGAGGCTCGGGAAGACGAGGGCCTGGGCCAGGGCGTAGAGCGCGACGAGCTCGTCGTCCGCGACCGGGCCGAGGACGGTCACCCAGCGCGCGAGTCCGCGCTCGCGCGCGGCGCCGCGCACGTCGACTGCTCCCGTGGGTCCCGCGTAGACCGCGTACGGCCGCGCGCTTTCGGGGAGCTGCTTCAGCGCGTCCAGCACGAGGAGCGGGTTCTTGCGCGCCTCGAGCGCGCCGACGACTAGCAGGAAGGGCACCTCGGGCACGCGCTCGCCCAGGCGCTCCCGGGCCTCAGGGTGGGGCAGCGGCTGGAAGCATGCGGCAGGCGCCTCGGGGACGACGTGGACGCGGGCGGGGTCGAGGTCGAGGGAACCCACCACTTCGGCGCGGGCGTGCTCGCTCGGGCAGATCACGCCTGCGGCGCGCCGCGCGGCGTCACCCGCGCGCTCGAAGAGTCGCGCGAACTCGGGCGTGCAGAGGTCGGGACGCGTGAGCGGAACCGCGTCGTGCACGGTCACGAGGGCCGCGCAGGGCAGCAGCGCCGGGAGGTGGAACAGCGGGGAGTGGAAAAGGTCCACGGCCTCGCGCTCGAGCAGCGCCGGCAGCTCGAGCTCCTCCTCGCGCAGGTCGGCGGCGGCGAGGACCACGTCGTCGCCCAGCGACCCGCAGGTGTGGTCTGCCACGCCATCGCGCAGGAGCGCGCTCAGACTGGCGGCGTAGCGGCCGATCCCGGTCCGGCAGGCGTTGGCGGGGCGGGCGTCGAACAACACGCGCACTACGCGCCTCCTCCCCGGACGTCCGCTGCGTTCGGGGCGTCGCGTCGTGCGCAGGCGAGCTCCCGGTCGATCACCTCACGCAAGGCCGCGAGCGGCTTGCGGCCGGCGATCAGCTCGTGGCTGATGGTCTGCGGCCAGCTGTCGGCGAGGTCGACCGAGGTGACGTAGACGGCGGGCTCGTCCCCGCAGCCGTTGTCCAGGCGGGCGAAGGCGTACAGGTCATGGTCGTGGACGACCAGGACGATCTCCCGCGCGCAGTCCCAGGTGATCGTGTCCGCGATCTGCTTCACAGCCTCCGCGTAGTCGGTTCCGGTCCAGCGGGGGCGACGGTCGATCGCGGCCTCACGGGTCCCATTGGAGTCGCGGTCCTCGTTCCTCATGACGTGCCTCCAGTTGGCGTGCGCCCTCATGGGCGACTCGTTGTCTCGCGAGCGGCCGCTGCGACCACCTCGGACTCGCGGTCCTCTACACTCCCCTTGTGCTGCTCCGTGCCGCCGGCCCGAACCGCTTGCGGAACAAGCGTCGAGCGGCGCGTGTCGCGCCACGCGAGCAGCACGGGGCACAACCCACGCGCGCTCGGCGCGGAGGTGAGGTCGCCCCGACCGGCACGGGCCGGCACGCCCGCGCAGGTCGATCGGCGGCATGCGGTTGAAGCTTGCGCGGCTCGCGGCACGCTCCTCACTCGGCGACCTCCTCGGAGGCGGCGCCTCGGCGGCGGAGCTCCTCGTACGAGCGCGTCTCTCGCTCGTGGTCTCGCTCGCGCAGCCGGACGCGGCTCGCCCAGGTCCCCTGGGCGCGCTGCCAGGGGAGAGGGTCGCTGGGCCCGCTCCGGACTCGGAACACCGCGCGGAGGAACTCCCGCGCGTGCCGGGCCAGGGAGCGGCGCGTGGCCTTCACGCTGGCCAGGGCGAGGAGGTCGCTCCCCTGCTCGCCGAACTGCAGGTGGTAGAGGACCTGCTCGACCCGCGGGGTCGGCTCCACGACCACCTCGCCGCCCGAGCCCACGCGGGCCGAGGTCGGCTGCCCGAGGACGATCGTGCAGTCCTCCCAGGACTCGGCCTCGAGCGGGAGGTTCGACCCCACCCCCCCGGCGGCGCTGCGGAGGCGGACCTCCGCTTCGGCCACCTTGGCCACGAGCCGCTCGCGGTCGCGCTTGAACACGAAGACGTCGCAGCCGTGGTCGAACGCGAGCGCCACGTCCGTGGCGGTCAGGCCCTCGCTCGCGCACACGAGGACGTGCGCCTGTTCGCGTGCGGAGCGCGCGCGCACGCCCCGCACGAGCTCGTAGCCGTTCTGGACGAGCGGCGTCCTGCCGCGGTCTGCGGGGAGGAGCAGGTCCGTGACCAGCAGGTCGAAGCGCCCGCGCTCGAGCGCGCTTCGCCCCTCCGCGAGGGAGCTGGCCACGGCGCAGGTGTGGCCGCGCGCGCCCAGGAGCTCTCGCAGGAAGGCCCGCGAGGGCTCCTCGGCGTCGACCACCAGGGATCGCAGCGGCTCAGCCACGGCGGCCCCCCTTGGCGGCGGCCTGCGTGTCCGCGAGCGGCGCGACCTCGCGCACCTCGACGTAGCTCGTCGCGTCGTGGCAGACCTGGGCCTCGACGGCGCGCCGCGCCTCCTCTGGCGCGCCGTCGAGCAGCGTGCGGAGCTTGGTCGCGCTGACCTGGCCCACCTCCTCGAGCAGGTCCAGGGGGTCGCGGTCGAGGGACGTGGCCAGCGTCCGGAGCACGCGGGGTGAGACGTCGCGCCGCCTGCGTGTGACGAGCTTGGCCCGCAGGTCGCCCGCGCGTAGCTCTCCGCGGTCGCCGATGCGCCGGCGGATCCGCTCGTCGAGGTCGCGCCGTGCGCCCTCCGCCAGGGCGGCGACCTGCTTGAGCCGCTCGCGCTCCTCGAGCAGGCGGCGGGGCGTCTCCCCGTCCTGAGCGCGGTCGGGCGGCGCCGCCTCCAGGCGGCGCAGCTCCTCCTGGTAGGCGTCGCAGCGGCCGCGGAACGGGCAGTCGGCGCAGTGGGCGCCGAGCCGGGGCGTCTGGTCGCCGCGCCGGAGCTGGCGGTAGCCGATCCGGGCCCGCAGGCGCGCGAACTCGTCCTCGCGGCGGGTCCAGGGCACGGTCACGCGCGCGTCCTGGTCGACCCACCACACCAGCGCCTCGACGCGCGGCGCCTCGGGCCAGCGGGCGCGGGCGGCCGCCAGGCGCAGCCCGACCTGGTCGTCGAAGCGCAGCTCGGCGCGGCCCAGGAGGCGGCCGGTGCGGTAGTCGACGATCCGGGTCGTGCCGTCGGGCAGGCGGTCGACGCGGTCCCAGCGGCCGCCGGCCACGATCGGGAGGCCCGACTCCTCGTCGTGGCCGAGGCGGAGCTGCCAGCGCTCCTTCGCGGCGACGGTGTGAGCGAAGGAGAGCTCGGGCGCCAGGGCGTCGAGCAGCTCGGCGGCGCGGACCACGGCGCCGGGGGAGCCGCCGCGGTCCTCGAGCGCGCGGCGTAGCTCCGCGGCCTGGACCCGCGCGGACGGCTCGGCGACCCCGAGGCGCTCGCGGGCCACCCGCGCCAGCACGTCGTGCACGATCCCGCCCACCTCGCGGGCCTCGTGCCCAGGGTCGGCGAGGCCCAGCCCGTGGACGAAGAACGCCCGCTGCGGGCAGCGCTGGAGCTCGCGCAGCTTGGTCGGTGTAATGTCGGCGCGGTGGCGGTCGGAGGTCAGAGGGGGCACGAGGCACCTCGGGTGCAGGGGTCGAGGTCGAGGAGCTGGGCGAGCCGGAGGGCGTGGCGGCCCAGCGGCGGCTGGTCGGACGCGAGGTCGAGGTCCGCCCAGAGCGCGTTCGCGCCCTCGCGCCCGTGGAGGTGTCTCGCGGTGCGCCAGAGCTGGTTCATGAGCTCGGCCGACACGGGCTCGTCCTCTTGGAGCAGGGCGACGTCGGTCAGTGCGGAGGGCAGCGGCGGCGTGGGGTCGCCGTCCTCCTGCGAGCCCCTCGGGCTCGGGGCGGGGGACGGTGCCGGCGGAGCTCCGTCGAGGAGGGCGCGGGCACAGCGCGCGAGCGCGTCGGCCACGGCCGCTCGCTCGGCGAGCGCGACCGCGGGGCCAGCGCTCTCCTGGGGGGACGACTCGTGGTGCCCGGTCTCCTGGCGGGTGGCGAGCGGCGCTCGAGGCGGCCCCACCGAGACCGACGCGGTCACGGCGGCGAAGGCCACGTACCCGAGGCCGCCAGCGAGGGGGACGCTCCACACCGACGAGGTGCAGCGCTCGACGCCCTGCGACCAACCCAGCCGTCCGTAGAGCTGGTCGAGCTGCTGCGCCCAAGCGGGGCGGTCGGCCTCGTGGGCGGGGCCCGTTCGGCTCCCCTCGGCGCGGCGCTCGTCCCGGCCGTGATGCGTTCGCTTCATGACCGGCACCCTAGAGAGCGCGCGGTGGGCCACCTAGGACCGTCAGTGGACGGTTGCCTGACCCCGGACTGACCCGGGCCTGACCTGCGCAACCTCCTCTTGCGGTACGGGTTGCGTGCAGGCGGGGTCGCACCCGGGTCAGGTCGCGGTCCGAGAGGTCAGACCGAGGTCAGACGCTCGGCGCGCGCGAGGCGCGTCCGCTCAGCGCGCGTCGAGGTCGCGCAGGAGGGCGGGGTGCTGGGACTCGAGCCCCTGCCGGTCGTAGCTCACGTTCCCCGGCGGGATCGAGAGCCGCAGCCCCCCGTGGCCGTCCTTCTCCACGACCGCGCGGTCGAGCCCAAGCGCCTCGAGCGCCTCGTAGGTGCGCGACACGGCCTTGTAGTGGTTGCTGCCGAGCCGCGCGCGATCGACGAACCCGCCGCCGCCGCGCAGGAGCTCGACCGCGAGCCGCCAGAGGACTTCGAAGGCCTCGCGCCGCACCCAGGCCTCGCGCTGCCCGTCGACGAGGAGCAGGCAGCGGCGGTCGCGCACCTGGCCCGTGAAGTGGAGCGCATTGTCGGCCTGGAAGGACTGGCCCGAGCCCGGGTGGAGCGCGTCGGCCCGGGTGTGGAGGCAGCGCCGGCGGGCGGCCTCACACTGCCTGGCGGCCTCGCGCAGCTTGTCGTCGATCGACTCGCCCTCGCCGCCGAAGGGCTTCTTGAGGAAGTCGCTGCAGCCGGCGCGGAAGGCGCGCCGGCACTCGTGGTGCTCCCGGCCGTGGGCGGTCATGGCGAGCAGGTAGAGGTCTTCGGGCGAGCGCTGCTCGCGCGCGTGGAGGAGGAGGTTGATCCCGTTGTCGACGCGGTCCTCGGTGTTCTTGCGCAGCGGGATGCACAGGTCGACCAGGGCGCCGCAGAAGGCGTGCTCGGCGAGGAGCTGGCGCGCGGTCTCCAGGTAAGGCGTGGAGCGGAAGGCGTGCCCGTGCGACTGGATCACTCGTTCGAGGAGCTGGCGCAGGTCGGCGTCGTCCTCGACGAGTAGGACGAGGTGCTGCCTCACGCGCCGCGCTCCGCGGGCGCGAGCGGGAGGAGCAGCGTCACCTCGGTCCCGCGTCCCTCCTCGCTCTGGAGGAGCAGCTCGCCGCCGCACTGCTCGACCACGATCTTCTGGGCGATCGCCAGGCCCATGCCGGTGTTGTCGCGGCGCCCTTCGCGGGCCTTCTTCGTCGTCCAGCCGGGGAGGAACACCGCGCGCCGCTTGTCCTCTGGGACCCCGCAGCCGTCGTCCCCGATCCTGAGCGCCAGCTCGCCCTGGGGCGTCTGCGCCGCGCGGACGGTGACCGTCCCCTCCGCCTCGATCGCCTCGAAGGCGTTCTTGAGCACGTTGACGAGCGCGAGCACCAGCCCCTCGCGCGGCACCTCGACGCGCAGCTCGGGGTCGACCTCGACCCGCGTGGCGACCCGCGGGGCGCGCGGGTCGTCGCGGAAACGGTCGCGGACGAGGCCCAGCGCCTGCTCGACCAGCTCCGCGAGCCGCTCCCGCTGCGAGGTCGTGGGGGCGTCGTTGGCCAGGCGCTCGAGGTTGACCGCCACGTGCTCGAGGATCCCCGCCAGCCGCTCGATCCGGTCGAGGTGCGGCGCCCAGGTCTCGGCCGGGACCTCCTGCGCGCGCAAGTCCCCCGCGAGCGCCCGGAGCGTCATGCGCACCGAGGTGAGGACGTTCACGGTGTCGTGCGAGGTCATGGCGGCCGCCACCGCGTAGTAGGCCCGGCCGATCCCGACCGCCTGCTCGACGAGGTCGGGCGGGTGCTGCGCCCGCAGCGCGTCGAGCCGCGCGAGCACCGACGCGCACTCCTCGGTGTGCGCCTGCTCGCGGCGCCTCGTCTGGCGCCGGCGCTTGTCGGTGCGCTCCGCCGCGCGCGCGACCGGGGCGTCGGGGTCCTCGGCCAGCCGGGCGAGGATCCGGTCGAAGGAGGGGTGGCGGAGGTGGAGGAGCGCCAGGGCGACGGCCCGGCGGACCTCCCACTTGGGGTCTCCGGACAAGCGCTCGAGCCGGGCGGCGAGGTCGGCCTCCAGGGCGGCGCCGGGGACCGTGCGCAGGAGCGCGGCCAGTCCCTCGACCCCGGTGAGCCGGGCGACCCAGTCGCCCGACGCCAGGCGCTCGTCGATCTCCTGCAGCCGAAGCTCGTCCTGCACGCTCAGTACCCGTAGCGTCGTTTGCGCTCCTGGAAGGCCGCCGGCCCGCCCTCCAGGATCGTCTCTATGTGGCCCTTGACCTGGTCCACGGTGCCGGACGCCTCGAGCGAGGCGCGGCGGGCGCCGGGGCGCATGACGATCACCTGGCCGGCCTCGCCCAGGACCGGAATGTTGGGGTTGTGGGTGGCGAAGATCAGCTGGCGCTGGGGCTGCACGCGCTGGATCTGGGTGACGACGGCGGTGTAGATGAACTCGTTGTCGAGGTTGTCCTCGGGCTGGTCGATCAGGAGCGGCTTCTCGCTCTCGAGCAGGAGGATCGGCAGGACCGTGGTGCACTTCTGGCCCGTGCTCAGGGCGGAGGAGTCCTTGTAGTCCTCGCCGTTCCAGAGCGCGATGCTCGGCACGTCGCCGAGCTCGATCGTCTCGAGCGCGAGCAGGGCCTCGCTCTCCTTCAGCGCCTCGACCAGGCGCTGGGCGCGCTGGGTCTCGAGGCCGAGCTGCTCGGCGAGCGCGCCCGCGTCCTCGGCGCGCACGAGCCGGGCGAGCTCGCCCGGGGGGAGGAGCGCGCTGACGACGGCCTGGACGAGGTCGGTGTACTGCCTGCCGCGGCCCTTGAGCGCCTCGGTCAAGACCTGGCGGTACTCGTCGGTGCCGCCGCGGAAGGCGATCTCGACCCGAATCTCCCTCGGGAGCTGGGAGCGCAGGCGCTCGACCACGCCGCGGCGCAGCGCCGCGCGCCGGTCCTGCAGTGCGGAGAGCTCGCGGAGGAGGACGCCGCGGCGGCCCGCGAGCTCCTGCTGGCTCCGGTCCCGGCCCTCCCGCTCCCGCTGCCGCTCCAGGAGCTCGTTGCGCCGCCGCTGGAGGCGGATCCGCTCCTCGGCGCGCTCCTGCTCGTCGGTGTGCCGCTCGAGGAGGTCGCGGTAGCGCTGCTCCTGGGTGGCGTGGGCCTGGGCGAGGTCGCTCTGCTCCGCCTCCACTTCGCCCGCGCAGTCTTCGATGGCCGCCAGGGCCGCCGCGAGCTGCGTGGCCACGGTCTCGGCGCAGCGGAGCAGCGCCCCGTGGACGCGCTCCAGGGCAGCGCCGTTGGGCCCCTCGCGGGCGGTCTGGGGGACGAGGACCTCGAAGCGGCGCGCGAGCCGCTCCCGGAGCTCGCGCACCGAGGTGCCCTGGGTGGACAGCTCGGCCGCGGCGGCGCGCAGCGCGCGCGCCTCGGCGTCGCGCAGGCCCTTGAGCGCGATCTCCCGCTCCAGCTCCAGCTCCGGCCCCTCCTCCGCGGCGCGCTCGAAGGCCTGGAGCCGGTCCTCGATCCCCTGCAGCTCGGAGAGGCCCTCGGAGAGGTCCGCCGCCTCCGACGCCACGCGCTTGATCGCGCCCGCGTTCGTCTCCAGCTCGCGGCGCACCGCCCGCAGGCGCTGCTTGACCTCGAGCAGCTCGGGCCCCGCGAGCCGGTCGATCAGCTCGAGCTGCGCGGGCCGGCTGGTGGCGATCTCCTCGATCTCGTTGTGGCTGTAGACGTCGACGTCGAACACCGAGCCAGGGCCGAGCTTCAGCGGCGTGGAGTTGCCCTCCTGGTCGAGGACGAGCGGCGGGTCGTCGAGGGTGCTCCGCACGTGGTAGGTCGTGCCCTCGCGCGTCTCCACCTGCACGTGGATCCGGCCGGCCCGCTTGAGGTTGGCCTTGACGAGCTTCAGGATCCCGTCGGCGCGCTTCTCGGCGCCGCGGCGCGCGTCGGGCATGGCCCCCAGGGCGAAGCGCAGGAACTCGAGGACCGTCGTCTTGCCGGTGCCGCGGCCGCCAATGATGCAGTTCAAGCCCGGGCTGAACTCGACCTCGAAGCCGTCGAGGAACCCGCCCCCGGTTACCTTCAGGCTCCGGATCGTGTGGGACCGGCGGTCGGTGGGGTCGGGCATTCCGGCCTCCAAGGGGCGTTGCCTGGTCGACCATAGCAGACCGGCTCCGGGCGATCAGGGCGCCGAGGCATTGCACTGAGCGGACCCAACGACCCGGGGGCTGCGCCGTCAATCATCAAGCTTGCCAATGTCGGCCACCCCGCCCCTCCCGCTACCACGGACGCAGGAGGCGCCCGTGAACGGTCCCTACGCCAGCCACTTCTTCGAGATCCCCAGCGTCCTCGCGCAGAACGAGCCCCTGCGCCGGGAGGTCGTCCGCCGCGTCGCCGGCCAGCCCATGCCCGCCAAGGTCCTGGAGGGACCAGGGCGCCCGGCAGCGCTCCGCCGGGTCCTGACCGACCTCCTGGCCCCCCTCCAGCCGCCCTACACACTGGACGAGGCCTACCTGGCCGCCGAGGCGGCGCTCCCGAGGGCGGGTTGCCTCCACGCGCAGAGCAACCAGGTCTTCGCCGCGGGCTGGGCCGAGCGGCTGGTCCGCACGGAGCTGAGCGTCAGCTACAACCAGACCGTCTTGGAGTTGGTCCTCGCCGCGGGGGAGAGCCAGGTCCACGTTCCGCCCTCTCCCCGGGAGGACGCGAGCTCGCCCTGCACGCTCCACCTCGCGGGGAGCACCCAGGACGCGGAGACCCTCCTGCGGCTCCTCCTGCAGAGCTACCGCCAGGGCCGGTGGCAGACGGCGCTCAAGGTCCCCAACCATCCCCACTGCACGCACGTGGTCGTCCCGTTGATCGCCCTCGGGTCTGGCTACGGGGCGGGGGCGGCCGGCACGGTCCGGTAGACGAGCACCGCGTTCGGGTTCAGGACCACGGGCAGCCCGTGCCAGCCGGCGTAGAGCCGGATCCCCACGGGGTCGTCGCGGAGCTTGGCGTAGGCGTAGAAGCCGCGCAGCTCGCGCACGAGCGACGTCGCGCCCGCGGCGCCCGCGAACACCGGCCCCGCCGGGACCTGGACCTTGCCCTCGGCCCAGCCGAGGACGCCGCGCAGGCGAGCAGGTGCGGGGAGGACCACGACCCGGTCGGGCGTGAAGTAGCGGGTCACCGCGCCGCCCTCCGGCTGGTAGGTGCCGTCGGTGAAGCGCCAGTCGAGGCCGCCCAGGCCAGCCCACTGCAGGTTGTCGCCGGTCAGCTCGGCGTTGCGCAGGATCGTGACCCCGAGCGCGTCGCGGGCGAAGGTCTGCACCTCCTTGTTCTGCGTCAGGTAGCCCTCGACGTTGGGGTCGGTGATCGCGACCCCGGCGCGCATGCCGGCGCCGTCCTTGTAGGCGCGCTTGAGCGCGAGCAGCTCCTTGGAGCGGATCCTGGTCGCCTCGTCCGCCCACGACGCGCCCGCGTCGAGCGTCCGGTTCTCGAAGTCGACCGTGAACTCGAGCTCGCTCCCGGGCACCGTGCGCTCGTTGACCTCGATCCGGCCGAGGAGCGCGCCGCAGGCCAGGTACTCGCGCGTGTTGGCGATCAGGTTCGCGAGGTCCTCGAGCTCGTTGTTCAAGACGGCGGCGGCGTCGGCCATGTCCTGGCCGGGGGCCCGGTTCAGGAACAGGTCGCTCGAGGGCAGGTCCTTGTAGGCCTTGATCACCGCCATGGTGCTGGAGCGCTTCTTGGGCTTGAGCCGCTGGGCGCGGGTGTGGGGGCTGTCGAGGCCCGCCACGGGCGCGAGGTGGCGGCTGAAGGTCACCTCGTCCCAGCTCGCGGACGTCCCCGCGGGGAGGATCCGCGCCGCGTTCTGCTCGAAGAAGGGCGTGCAGGTGCGCTCCTCCGCCTGCTGCGCGAAGGTGCGCACGAGCCCGGTCAGGGTGTCGACCCCGAGGAGGTCGTCGATCGTCGTCATGGCCATGGGTCACTCCTTGAAGATCGAGCCGCGGCGGGCCAACACCACGCGCGCCTCGGGGGTCAGGTGCAGGAGCCGGCGCGGGTCGAAGTGACCTGCCAGCAGGGTGGGGACGAGCGCCTCGACGGGCTTGCCGGAGGTCGTCTGGACCTCGACGGCGCGGTGGATCGTGACCCGGTAGTCGGCGTCGGTCCCGTGGCCCGCCTGGCCGTCGGGGCCGAAGGCGCCGGGCAGCGAACACTCGACGCGCAGGTGCTGGTCGGCGCCGGCGGCGCGGGTGCGCACGCGCACGTGTCCCTGGGCATCCTCGTCGGCGAGGAAGTTGGCGCTGAAGTCGCGGTCCTGGTTGAGCCGGCCGACGACGTCCGCGGTGGTGGCCGTGGTCGGGTCGAGGACGACGGGGACGCCCAGGCCCGGGGCGCGCGAGACGGTGACCGTGGCCACGGCCCAGGCGGCGTCTGCCGGTTGGAGCGCGGAGACGCTCGCGGGCTCGTTCCGCTGCCCGGCGGGGTCCGTGGCGGCGACGAAGCGCCGGGCCCCTTGGGCGGGGACGATCACCGTACCGGGGTGGATCCGGTAGGGCGGATCGAGCGGGCTGCGGAGGCTCGGCGCGAGGACCACGTCCTGTCCGCGGACCAGGGCCTGGTCGTTGACGAGCGGGTCGCGGGGTTCGAGCTCGTGGGAGTAGACGCCGGGGAGCAGGGTCATTTCGTGCCGTCCTTGGGTGCGGTGGTCCTGAGGATCTCGGTCCCGTCCGGCGAGACCTCGACGAGGAAGCCGCGCTGGCGGAGCGCGTAGGCCTGAGCGCCCACCGCCGCCTTCCGGCGGTCGGTGTCGAGCCCGAGCGAGCGCACCTCCTCGCGCTCGAAGGCGGGCTCGCGCTGGGCCTCGCTGCGCACCAACAGCAGCTCGCCCAGAGCCCGGGCGGTGTCCGCGTCGCCGGCCGCGAGGTGGCGCTCGACGCGCGCCAGGTCGCGGGCGGGGATCGGCGCGTTGAGCGCGGCCGAGCGGACGCGCAGCTCGTCCAGGTAGGCGTCCGCCTGGCTGCGCTGGCGCGCCTCTTCCGCGGCCTGGAGCGTGGCGACCCGCTCGCGGAGGGTCGCCAGCTCCTCATCCTGCGCGGCCAGGCGCGCCTGGAGCTCGCCGGGGCCCTCGTCCTCGGCGCCCTCGTCGCCCTCGTCCCCACTGGCGTCGCCGAAGTAGCGAGTGAGGAACGCCAGTGCGCGCAGGCGGGCCTGGGTCCGGCCCTCACGAGCCACGATCCGGTCCAGCGCGCGCGTCGCGCCTTCGGTCAGCTCGCTCGGGGCCTCGGTCCCAGCGTGCAGCCCGATCGGGTTGGCGGCGGGGTCGGCGACCCAGTCGGCGCGCTTGAAGTCCCTCCTGGTAGCGATCCGGGCCAGGCGCTGCGCCGCCTCGTCCTCCTCGTCTCCCGGCGGCGCCGCGAACGCGAAGCGGGCGACGACCGAGATCCCCAGGCTGCCTGGGTCCTCCTCGGCGCGGTC
>JBFWVE010000013.1:0-26878 GCA_050246895.1 Vicinamibacteria bacterium
TCTACGCCGAGTCGACCGCGCAGCTCGCGCGCGCCCGCCAGTCGGCGCTCGCCGCGCGCGAGAAGCTAACGCGCCTGATGGGGTTGTGGGGCGAGCAGGCGCAGTACGCGCTGCCGGAGCGGCTGCCCGAGTTGCCCGAGTCCGTGCGCGATGGGGACGAGCTCGAAGCGAAGGCGCTGACGGCGCGGCTCGACGTGCAGGCCGCGCGCCGCGAGACGGAGGGGCTTGCGAAATCGCTGGGCCTCACGCGCGTCACGCGCTACGTGGACCTGCTGGAGGTCGGCGCGCTCCGTAACCGCGAGACCGGCGAGCCGGTGCAGCGGGGCTGGGAGGTGGAACTGCGCGTGCCGATCTTCGATTTCGGCGGCGCGCGCACGGCTCGTGCGGAGAACCTGTACATGCAGGCCGTGAACCGCGCCGCGGACACCGCGATCCGCGCGCGCTCGGAGGTGCGCGAGACCTACGGCGCCTACCGCACCGCCTTCGACCTCGCGCGGCACTACCGCGACGAGATCGTGCCGCTTCGCAAGCGCATCTCGGAGGAGATGCTGCTGCGCTACAACGGCATGCTGTCTTCGGTGTTCGAGCTGCTCGCGGACGCGCGCGAGGCGGTCGCGAGCGTGAACGCCTATCTGGAAGCGCAGCGCGACTTCTGGCTCGCGGACGCCGACCTGCAGATGGCGCTCACCACCGGCTCGCCCGGCGGCGGGGGCGTCGCCATGAAAGCCGCCGCGCCGGCCGCGCCCGCCGGCGGCGGGCACTGAAGAGAGACGGAAAGATGACGACACGCAGAAGCTTTCTCCGCACCTCCGCCGCGGGCCTGCTGGGCGCCGGGCTCGTCTCGCGCGTGCAGGCGGCCTCGCTGCCCGAGGCGCCGATGATGGACAAGCCGGACATGGCGCCGCCGCTCGCGCCGCCCAACGGCCCGCCCTACAACCCGGTGGCGACGCTGAACGGCTGGACGCTGCCCTGGCGCATGAAGGACGGCTGGAAGGAGTTCCACCTCATCGCCGAGCCCGTGCGCCGGCAGATGGCGCCGGGCATGACCGCGAATCTCTGGGGCTACAACGGCCAGTCGCCGGGGCCGACCATCGAGTGCGTCGAGGGCGACAAGGTGAGGATCTTCGTCACCAACAAGCTCCCCGAGCACACGACGATCCACTGGCACGGCATCCTCCTGCCGAACGGCATGGACGGCGTGGGCGGGCTCACGCAGCCGCAGATCCCGGTGGGCAAGACCTTCGTCTACGAGTTCCAGATGAAGAAGTCCGGCACCTTCATGTACCACCCGCACGCCGACGAGATGGTGCAGATGGCGATGGGCATGATGGGCTTTCTCGTCGTGCACCCGCGCGACCCGAAGTTCATGCGCGTGGACCGCGACTTCGTGTTCCTGCTGAACGCCTACGACATCGACCCGGGCAGCTTCACTCCGCGCGTGAACACGATGCTCGACTTCAACCTGTGGTCGTGGAACTCGCGCGTCTTCCCGGGCATCGATCCGTTCGTGGTCAGGAAGGGCGACCGCGTGCGCATCCGCTTCGGCAACCTCACCATGACCAACCACCCGATCCACATGCACGGCTACGACTTCGAGGTCACGTGCACCGACGGCGGCTGGGTGCCCAAGTCGGCGCGCTGGCCGGAAGTCACGGTGGACGTGGCCGTCGGCCAGATGCGCGCCTTCGAGTTCGTGGCGGACGCGCCGGGCGACTGGGCGATCCACTGCCACAAGTCGCACCACGTGATGAACGCCATGGGCCACAACGTGCCGACGATGATCGGCGTGGACCATCGCGGCGTGGCGGCGAAGATCATGAAGCTCGTGCCCGACTACATGGTAATGGGCGAACGCGGCATGGCCGACATGGGCGAGATGGAGATGCCGCTCCCCGACAACACGCTACCGATGATGACGGGCGCGGGCCCGTTCGGGCCGCTCGAGATGGGCGGCATGTTCTCGGTGGTGAAGGTGCGCGAGGGGCTGGCGCGGAACGACTACCGGGATCCGGGCTGGTACCAGCATCCGCCCGGCACCGTGTCATACCCCTGGACCGGGGAAGCGCCGCGCGCCGAGCGCAAGTCCGCGGCACCGCGCGAGGAGGTCACGCTCAAAGTGCGCAAGCCCGGCGGGCACGCCGGTCATCACTAGGGAGACGAGATGAGGTATCTGGTTGCAGTGGCGTTGATGGCTCTGGCGCAGCCCGCGCTGGCGCACGGCGAGAAGGCGCATGGCGCGCCGGCGTTCGACTACTCGAAAGCGGAGCCTACGCCTTTCGGCATCGCCGCCGATCCGGCCACGGCGAAGCGCACGATCCGCGTGGACATGAGCGACGCCATGCGCTTCTCGCCCGCCGAGATCACGGTGAAGCGCGGCGAGGTGGTGCGCTTCGTCGCCGCCAACAAGGGCCAGGTGCTGCACGAGATGGTGCTCGGCACGAAGGAAGAGCTCGAGAAGCACGCCGAGCTGATGAAGAAGTTCCCCGGCATGGAGCACGACGAGCCGCACATGGCGCACGTCGATCCGGGCAAGAGCGGGGAGATCGGCTGGCGGTTCACGCAGGCCGGCACGTTCTATTTCGGCTGCCTGATTCCCGGCCATTACGAGGCGGGGATGGTGGGCAAGATCACGGTTCGCTAGAAAGGAGAACGCAGATGAAGCGCATTGCGTTGGCATTGGCACTGGCGCTCGGGGCGACCGGCGCGCTGGCGCAGCTCGCGGACGGCGAGATCCGCAAGGTGGACAAGGACGCCGGCAAGCTGACCATCAGGCACGGCGAGATCAAGAGCCTCGACATGCCGCCGATGACCATGGTGTTCCGGGTCCAGGAGCCGGCCATGCTCGATGCCGTGAAGGCCGGAGACAAGGTGAAGTTCGATGCCCGGAAGGTGGGCGGGCAGTACGTGGTGACGACGATCGAGCAGGCGAAATAGGGGGTTTTCTTGACGCGCATCAACCCCCGCTCCCCCAGTGGAGAGACCATGCGGGGGTTACCAATCATCGAGTGGAGTCCATTCCCATGATGACGAGACGGCAATTTGCCCTCCTGGTGGCGGCGGCCCTCGCGGGCGGCGCGCTGCCGGCCGCCGCGCAGTACGCGCCCAGGGTCACGATGTACAAGAACCCCGCCTGCGGCTGCTGCGGCGACTGGGCCAAGCACATGGAGGCGAACGGCTTTCGCGTCGACACCCAGATGATGGACGACGTCACGCCGGTCAAGCGCAAGTTCGGAGTGCCGGAGTCGCTCTACTCCTGCCACACGGCGGTCGTGGGCGGCTACGCCATCGAGGGCCACGTGCCCGCGAAGGACGTCTGGCGCCTGCTGCGCGAGAAGCCCGCGGTCAAGGGGCTTTCAGTGCCCGGCATGGTGGTCGGATCTCCCGGCATGGAGACGGGGCCGGCGCAGCGGTTTGCGACGATCGCGTTCAGCGGCTCATCGAAGCGGGTGTTCGCGCAGCATTGAACGCCATGAAGCATTTTCTTGCGCTGACGGCTGTGCTCTTCCTGCTGCTTCGCCCGGTGTGCGAAGTGCAGGCGGCGAGCGTCGCGCATGACGAGCATGGTGCGCAGGCTCATGCAACCGCGAGCGACCACGATCACGAGTCCGTGCCGTGCTGCGCCGAGCTTGACGACGGCGTGCTGGCAACCCCGAGCGCAGCGGCCATTGCGCCCGGCGCGGGCGACGGCAAGCTGGCTTTCCCGTCGCCCGTGCTGAACGTGTTGCCCGCCGAGCGCAGGCCAGGCGCCCTCGCCCGGCATCCGCCCGACGCCCTTACCTCGCCACTTTCTTTCTACGCACGCACAGCGCGCATCCGGCGCTGAGCGGCTGCATCCAGTTTCTCCAAGTAGTCGCGAGGCGAGCTCGCCGCGCGACGCAGGTCAATCCGTCAACGAAAGGAGTCGAACATGAAACGCAAACTGATAGCCGTCGCGGCCGCCGCGCTGCTCGGCACCGCGGTCGCGGCGTTCTCGCAACCGTATGGCATGGGTCCCGGCTACGGGATGGGCCCCGGGATGATGGGCGGCGGCTACGGCCCCGGCTATGGCATGGGCCCCGGGATGATGGGCGGTGGCTACGGCCCCGGCTATGGCATGGGACCTGGAATGATGGGCGGCGGCATGGGGCCGGGGATGATGGGTGGTTACGGTATGGGCCCCGGGATGATGGGCGGTTATGGTCCGGGCTACGGCTACGGCCTCGATCTGAGCGCCGAGCAGCGCGAGAAGATCGGCGAGATCCAGCAGGAGTTCGCGCAGAAGCACTGGGGCCTGATGACCTCCATGCACAGCCCGGGCGGGCCGATGGAGCAGATGTTCAGCGGCGACGAGAAGGCCGCACGCCAGGCCTACGACGCGATGGCGGCGGCGCGGAAGCAGATGTTCGAGGCGCAGCTGGACATGCGAAAGCAGGTCGAGGCGGTGCTGACGAAGGAGCAGCGCGAGCAGCTGCAGCGCAACTACCGCGGGCGCCGGGGACGCTAGCGCCATGTGGGGCGGGGACATGATGGGCTGGGGCTGGAGCTGGTTCGGCGTCGTGCACATGGTGCTGTGGTGGTTCCTGATCATCCTCGGCATCGTGGTGCTGGCGAAGTGGCTCTTCGGCGGCAGCAGCGGCTCCGGCCGGGGCGCGGAGGGCGACCGGGCTTTGACGATCCTGCGCGAGCGCTATGCGCGCGGCGAGATCGACAAGCAGGAGTTCGACGCGCGCCGGCGCGACCTGGGAGGCTGACGTGAAAGCCATCAAGTCGCTACGTGTTGTGCTCGCAGGGGCGGCGCTCGTGATCGCGGGCGCCGCCACCGCCGGAAACCTCGAGACGCGCTCGAGCAGCGCGTCGGGTGTCACGGTGAAAGTGACGCCCGCGCAGGTCGCGCCCAGTGCGCAGACTTGGGAGTTCGAGATCGTGCTCGACACCCACAGCGGGGACCTGAGCGACGACCTCGTCAGGAACTCGGTGCTGATCGGCGCGAAAGGCGCCCGGCACGCGCCGCTCGCCTGGGACGGCGCTGGGCCCGGCGGCCACCACCGCAAGGGCGTGCTGCGCTTCAAGGCGCCGCAGCCGGCGCCCGGGTCTATCGAGTTGCAGATCCGGCGCTCGGGCGAGAGCGCCCCGCGCAGCTTTCGCTGGACGCTGAAATAGGAGGTTCGCCATGAACGTCGCCGTCGCGAACGCGCGCCCCGCCGGTTTCGGCGTGGGCGCCTTCGGCGTACTGCTCGCGCTGTACTTCGGCATCCTGGCCCTGGTCTCCGGCTGGAGCTTCACGCTCGAGCAGTTTCGGGAGTTCTGGTTCTACATCGTGCCGCTCGTGGCCGGCTTCGGGCTGCAGGTGGCGCTCTTCCTCAAGCTGCGCGAAGTGGTGAGCCGGGCCAAGCAGGCGGGCGCGGTCATCGCTGCCTCGGGAACCACGTCCACGGCGGCGATGATCTCCTGCTGTGCGCACTACCTCGCGAACGTGGCGCCGGTGATCGGCGCAACGGGCCTGGTCGCGTTCGTCGCGCACTTCCAGGTGGAGCTCTTCTGGGTCGGGCTCGCGTTCAACGCCGCGGGCATCGCCTACGTGGGGACGAAGCTCTACAAGGCCTCGCAGGCGCACGCGCAGTGCGTCGCTTAGCTTGACGCTCCCATCGTGGGAGGGCTGAGACTATGCACCCGGAGATGCCTATGAATACGGACGGGACGCAACGCGAAAGCAGCTTCTGGCGCTCGAAGGCCGGGATCGCCCTCTGCGGCTTCATCGCGATCGCCGCGGTCTTGCTGATCCTCGAGCACCGGGCGCATGCCCTGCAGTGGCTGCCGTTCGCGCTGCTGCTCGCCTGCCCGCTGCTGCACCTGTTCCACGGACATGGTGGGCACGGGGGTCATCGCGGCACAACGCAGGGCAGGAGCGACAAGGACCGCACATGAACATGCAAACGAAGGACCCGGTGTGCGGCATGCGCGTCGAGCCGGGTAAGGAAGCGGGCCGCGCCACGCACGACGGCGCGACGTATCTCTTCTGCTCGACGCATTGCCTGAGCACCTTCAATGCCGATCCCGCGCGCTATGCGAAGCCCGCGGAAGGCAAGCACGCCGGCCATGCGCACCACGCGCACGGTACGCCAAAGCCGGCGCCCGCGCCCGCAGGCGCGCAATACACCTGCCCGATGCACCCGGAGGTGCTGAAAGACGGCCCCGGCGACTGCCCGATCTGCGGCATGGCGCTCGTGCCGGTGGGCGCTGCCGCCGCGCAAGAGGACAACGCCGAGCTGCTCGACCACACCCGCCGCATGTGGGTCGGCGTCGTGCTCGCGATCCCCATGGTGATCCTCGCCATGTCGCCCATGGTGGGAATCGCCGAACCGTTCGGTCTTGCGCCGCGCGTGCGCGGTTGGGTTGAGTTCGTGCTCGGTACCCCCGTGGTGTTCTGGGTCGGCTGGCCGCTGCTCGCCAAGTTCGTGCGCTCGCTCCGCGGCTGGCGCCTCAATATGTACTCGCTGATCGGCCTCGGGGTGGGCCTTGCGTACCTGTTCAGTCTCGCAGCGATCCTGCTGCCTGACATCTTCCCGCAGGAGTTCCGCGAGCACGACGGCTCGGTGGGTACGTACTTCGAGGCGGCGGCGGTCATCGTGACGCTGGTGATGGTCGGGGAGGTGCTGCAGCTGCGCGCGCTGGGTCAGACGAGCCAGGCGATCCGGCAGCTCCTCGAGCTGGCGCCGAACCTCGCCTGGCGGCTGAGCGAGGACGGCACCGAGGCGCAGGTGCCGCTCGACTCGGTGCACGCGGGCGAGCGCCTCCGCGTCAAGCCCGGCGACAAGGTCCCGGTGGACGGCACCGTACTCGAAGGCGAGAGCCGCATCGACGAGTCGATGATCACGGGCGAGCCCGTGCCGGTGGCGAAGAAGCCGGGCGACCGCGTGACCGGCGCGACCGTGAACGGCAGCGGCTCGCTCGTCATGCGCGCCGAGAAAGTCGGTTCGGAGACGCTCCTGTCGCGCATCGTGCACATGGTGGCGGAGGCGCAGCGTACGCGGGCGCCGATCCAGCGCCTGGCCGACATCATCGCCGCGTACTTCGTGCAGACGGTGGTCGCGATCGCGATCATCACGGCGATCGTCTGGGGGTTCTTCGGCCCCGAGCCCGCGCTCACCTACGCGCTGCTCAACTCGGTGGCGGTGCTCATCATCGCCTGCCCCTGCGCGGTGGGCCTCGCCACCCCGATCTCGATGACCGTGGCGATGGGACGCGGCGCGGGGATGGGGATCCTGTTCCGCAGCTCCGAGGCCATCGAGCACATGCGCAAGATCGACACCGTGGTCGTGGACAAGACGGGCACGCTCACTCTCGGCAAGCCCGCACTCACCGACTTCGCCTGCGAGGGCATGGACGAGGCCGAGGCGCTGCGGCTCGTCGCCGGGGTCGAGCAGCCCTCTGAGCACCCCATCGCGAACGCGATCGTAGAGGGCGCGAAAGCGCGCGGCGTCGCGCCGGCGCGCGCCGAGGGCTTCGAAGCAGTGAACGGCATGGGGGTGCAAGCGCGCATCGACGGACGCAAGGTGCTGGTCGGCTCGAGCGCCTTCCTGCAGCAGCGCGGGGCGGACACCGGCCCCTGGGAGGAGCGCGGCGAGCAATGGCGCGGTGAAGCGAAGACGGTGGTCTTCTTCGCAGTCGACGGTCGTGCCTACGGCATCGCGGCGGTCGCCGATCCGGTGAAAGACAGCACCCCCGAGGCGATCGCGGCTCTGAGAAAGCGCGGCGTGCGCATCGTCATGCTCACCGGCGACTCCAAGCGCACCGCCGCGGTGGTCGCGAAGCAGCTCGGCATCGACGAGGCGGTGGGCGAGGTGCTGCCCGAGAACAAGGCCAAGGAAGTGAAGCGCCTGCAATCGGAAGGCCGCAAGGTGGCCATGGCGGGGGACGGCATCAACGATGCGCCGGCGCTCGCACAGGCCGACGTCGGGATCGCCATGGGCACCGGGACCGACGTCGCGATGGAAAGCGCGGGCGTCACGCTCGTGAAAGGCGACCTGCGCGGCATTGCGCGCGCGGCGGCGCTCTCGCGCGCCACCATGCGCAACATCCGGCAGAACCTGTTCTTTGCGTTCGCCTACAACGCGCTCGGCATCCCCATTGCCGCGGGCGTCCTGTATCCCGTCTTCGGCATCCTGCTCTCCCCGATCTTCGCCGGCGCGGCGATGGCGGCGAGCTCGGTGTCGGTGGTCACCAACGCGCTGCGGCTGCGGCGCATTCATCTCTAGGAGGCAACATGTCCACGACCACGAAGTACGTCTTTGGAAAGACCGTCGCTCTCGGCCAGGACGACGCCATCCGGCGCGTGACCGAAGAGCTCGCGAAAGAGGGCTTCGGCGTGCTCACCGAGATCGACGTCAAGGCGACGCTGAAGAAGAAGCTCGGCATCGATGTCGCGCCCTACCGCATCCTGGGCGCCTGCAATCCGCAGTTCGCGCACAAGGCGATGGCGCTCGAGCCGGAGATCGGCGCGCTGCTGCCGTGCAACGTGGTGGTGCGCGAGGAGAACGGCAAGACGCGCGTCGAGATCATGGACCCGCAGGCGGTCCTGCAGCTCGTCGAGCGCCCGGAGATCGAGAGCATCGCGACCGAGGTGCGCCAGCGGCTCGAGCGCGTGCTCGCGGCGATGTAGGGGTCACGGTGGCGCGCGTGCCGAGCGACGAATCGCGGCGCCGAACGCTGGTGCGCTTGACCGCCGCGGCGGGCGGGCTCGCGGCGGCGGGCGCGGCAGCGCCATTCGTCGCCAGCCTCGCGCCGAGCGAGCGGGCCAAGGCCGCGGGCGCGCCGGTCGAAGTGGAGCTCGGTGCGCTCAAGCCTGCCGAGCTTCGCACCATCGAGTGGCGCGGCAAGCCGGTGTGAATTCTGCGCCGGACGCCCGCGATGCTCGAGCGGCTCGATTCGGCCAGGCGCCTGCTTGCCGATCCGGGCTCCGAGGTGAGCAGCCAGCAGCCCGCGTACGCGGCAAACGCGACCCGATCCATCCAGCCGGAGACGCTGGTGACCGTGGCCCTGTGCACGCACCTGGGCTGCATCCCGTCCTACTACCCCGAGCCGGACTCGCTGCAGCCGGGCTGGCCGGGCGGCTTCTACTGCCCGTGCCACGGTTCGAAGTTCGATCTCGCCGGGCGCGTTTACCGCGGCTCGCCGGCGCCGACCAATCTCGTCGTTCCGCCCTATCACTATGCGTCGGCTTCGAGGCTGGTCGTGGGAGAGGATCCGAAGGCATGAACCAAGGACGCGGAGCGCGGTCGAAAGGGATTCGATTGACCGCCTGCCGGATGAATTGCTAGGCTGCCCACCGCGTGCGCAAACTTCTCGCCCTGATCATCGGCCTGTCGCTGGCCACCGCCTTTTCGGCGGGGGCGCAGCCCCCGGGCGATCCTGAGCGCTGCCCCGAGCTGTACGCGTCGAGCGAAGCGGGATGCTGCGGCGACGCTCCCGCGACGCAGGATTGCACGGGCAAGCACTGCGCCGGTGTGGTGCTGCCGGTCGCGCCGGCGACGCGGGGCCACGCGCCGTGCGCGTCGAGTTCTGCTGCGACCCGCGTCACGCAGTTCATCGCGGGGCCCGCGCGCGCCCCCGACACTGCGCCCCCGAAGCCCCTCGTCTGAGCGCGCGGCGCCGCAGGGGCGCCGCGAGACGACCCGTCAGCGGGTCATGACGACGGAGGTATCTTGAAGAAGACGTTCACCGGCTCGCCGCGCTCGCGGCGCCGATTTCTCGCCGGCCTCGCCGGGATCTCGGGGCTGCCGCTGCTGCCCGTACGCGGCGGCGCGCAGGCGGTGCCCGAGCCCGTGTTGGTTCAGGCCCGGCTCGTCGCCGCCGCAAAGGACGTGCAGATGGTGCCGGAGAAGTATGGCGCTACCGGCGTGTGGGCCTACAACGGCGCGGTGCCGGGACCGATCCTGCGCGCGCGCCAGGGCGATCGCCTGCGCGTGCACGTGCAGAACGATCTGACGGAGCCCACCACCGTTCACTGGCACGGCATCCGCCTGCCGAACGAGATGGACGGGGTGCCCTACATCACGCAGCGGCCGATCGAGCCCGGCACCGGGTTCACCTACGAGTTCACGCTGCCCGACGCCGGCACGTTCTTCTACCACCCGCACCAGCGCAGCTACGAGCAGGTCGGCCGCGGCCTCGCCGGCGCGTTGATCGTGGAGGAGCGCACGCCGCCCGCGGTGGATCGCGACGTGCTTTGGGTGCTCGGCGACTTCCGCCTGAACGCGGACGCGTCGATCCGCGGCGGCTTCGGCAACTTCATGGACGTGAGCCACGCCGGGCGCATCGGCAACACGGTGACGCTCAACGGGCACCTGCCCGAGACGTTCCGGGTGCGCGCCGGGGAACGCATCCGCCTGCGGCTGATCAACGCCGCGCCGGCGCGCGTGTTCGCGCTCGAGTTCCGCGGGCACCGTCCCTGGGTGATCGCGCTCGACGGCCAGCCGGTCGAGCCGCACGAGCCGCCGGGCGGCGCCGTGCTGCTCGGCCCGGCGATGCGCGCCGACGTCATCCTGGATATGACAGCGGCGCCGGGCAGCCGGCACGCGGTGCACGACGGCTTCTACCAGCGCCGCGCTTACGACTTCGTGGAGCTGGAATACGGCGACGAGCCGCCGCTGCGCGCTCGCGCAGGTGACCCGCCGCGCCTGCCGGACAACCCGCTCGCTGAGCCGGATGTGCGCGCCGCCGAGCGGCACCGGATCGTGTTCAGCGGCGGGATGATGGGCAACATGCGCGGCCTCGGGCGGGGCATGGCCTGGGGCGTGAACGGCGTCGCCAACGGCTGCGGCGACAGCGGCCTGCCGTTCGAGCCGCTGCTCGTGCTGCGCAAGGGCCGCAGCTACGTGCTCGACCTGGTGAATGACACGCTCTGGCACCATCCCATACACCTGCACGGCCACGCGTTCCGTGTCATGTCGCGCAATGGCAGTGCGACCAAGCATCGCGAATGGCTCGACACGGTAATGCTCGAGCCGCGCGAGCGCGCCGAGATCGCCTTCGTCGCCGACAACCCGGGGGACTGGATGTTCCATTGCCACGTCCTCGAGCACCAGGCGAGCGGGATGATGTCCTGCATCCGCGTGACCTAACGCTCAAGAAGGAGGCGCATATGCGCAAGACAACCTGGATCGCACTAACGATCAGCAGCGTACTGGCGGCGGGGGTCGCGTGGGCCCATGACGAAGGCAGCGAAGCGCGGGACATTCGCGCCGAGCGCGCGGCCCCTGGCGTCCTCGAGCGCGGGCTCGAACGCCTGGAGCGCGCGGTAGCCCGGCTGGAAGCGCGCCTCGCGGGCCGCGGCGGCTCGATGGATGGCTGCGCCGACATGATGTCGGGGGGCGGGATGATGGGCGGCGGCATGATGGGCGGGTCGCAGCCGAACGAGCGTTGGCGCTCCTCGCCGTCGCGCTAGACATGGGCCTGATCGCCAGAGCCGCGTGGCAGGCACTGGGCTTCCAAGTGCGCGGCGCGCTTGCGAGCCTGGCGGCGCGCCGCATCGCCTTGCGCGAGGCAGGGGTGAGCGCCGTGGACGTAGCGCACGACGATGAAAGCCCGACGCTCCGCCTCGCGGTGCACCTGCACGTGGCCGCCGGCTTCAACGCGGCCGAAGTCGCGGCGCGCGCACAGGGAGCGATAGGCCGGCGCCTGCCTTCGGCCGTCGTCGTGGTGCGCGCCGTCTCGCAATGACCAAGCGGGTTCGACCGACCATGGCGGCTATCGCCCTGCTATCGCTCGTTGCGGGTTGCGGCGAGCAGCCGGCCCAGTGGAACGACCCGCGTGCCGACGCGGGCGACCGGGCTCGGGTCGCGCTCGGCGAGCGCATCTATGCGCAGCAGTGCGCCTCCTGCCACGGCGCCCGTCTCGAAGGGCAGCCCAACTGGCGCAGCCGCCAGCCGAACGGCCGTCTGCCCGCACCGCCGCACGACGAGAGCGGGCACACCTGGCACCATCCGGACCGGCTGCTCTTTGCGATCACCAAGGAAGGCCTGGTGCCGCCGCACGCGCCCGCGGGCTACGAGTCCGACATGCCGGCCTTCGCCGGGAAGCTCTCGGACGACGAGATCTGGGCGGTGCTCGCCTTCATCAAGTCGCGCTGGACCTCGCCCGAGGTGCGCGAAGCGCGCGCGCAGATGTCGGCGAGCGCCTCGAGGCGATGAGCGCGGCGGCGCGCGCATTGTGGATCGCGGTCGCCGCGGCCGCGCTCGCGGCCGGGGCCGCGGGATACGCATGGCTGCGCCCGGGCGCCGCGCCGCCCAAGTTCAACGCCGTGGATATCACGGGCGCGGACTGGGGCCGGGAGCTTGAGCTCTTCGATCATCACGGCAGGCGCCGTACGCTCGCCGACTTCCGCGGCAAGGCGGTCGCGCTCTTCTTCGGCTTCACGCACTGCCCCGACGTCTGTCCGACGGCGCTCGCGACGATCGCGCAGGCGCGCGCGCGACTGGGCGAGGAGGCGGGGCACGTGCAGGGCCTGTTCGTCACGGTGGATCCGAAGCGCGACACGCCCGAGGTGCTGGCGAAGTACGTGACCGCGTTCGATCCCACGTTCCTCGGCTTGCACGGCGATGCGGCGCAGACCGAACGCGCGGCGAAGGAGTTCAAGATCTACTACCAGGCGCAGAAGCCGGACGCGAACGGCGCCTATGGCGTGGACCATTCCGGGCAGATCTACGTGCTCGATGCGCAAGGGCGCCTGCGCCTCTACATCCGCTCGCACGACGCTTCGCCCGAGGCGATCGCGCACGACCTGCGGCTGGTGCTCGACTCATGAAGCTGCCGGTCGTTCGGGCGTTGATGTGGACCGCGCTGTCGGTAGCCTTGCGGGCGGCAGCGCTCGAGCCGCGCGAACTGCTCGATCCGCAGGATGCCTTCCGCCTGCGCGCGCTGGCGCTCGACGCGAAGAGCGCCCTGGTCGAGTTCCGCATCGCCGAGGGCTATTACCTGTACCGTGACCGCTTCCGCTTCGAGACCGCGGACGGCCGGCTGCTCGCCGAGGCCGAGCTGCCGCGCGGCAAGGTAAAGCAGGACCCCTTCTTCGGGCGCACGGAGATCTACCGCGACCGGGTGACGATCCGGGTGCCGCTCTCCGGCAGCGACCTTGGCCGAGGGAGCATCAAGCTGAAGGTCGTGTCGCAGGGTTGCTCCGACAGCGGCGTGTGCTACATCCCGCAGGAGCAATGGGTGGAGGTGGGTATGGGAGCCGGCTCAAGGAGTCTGCTGAAATGAGGCCGATGGCGGCGCTGATGGCGGTCCTGCTCGCGCTGGCGGCGGGCGCGGCGGGTGCGGACGAAGCGGCGGTGCGGCGGCTCATCCAGTCGCGCATCGGCGCCGAGGCGAGGATCGAGGGAGTCGCGCGCGTTCCCGGCAGCAGCCTCTACGAGGTGACGCTGCGCGGCCCGAAGGGCCCGCAGCTCTTCTACGTGGACGACAAGGCGCGCGTCATCGTCGTGGGCCAGGTGCTCGACGGGCGCACCGGCTTCAACCTGACCGAGGAACGGCTGCGCACGCTGAACGCCATCGACTGGAAGTCGCTGCCGTTCGCCGACGCCGTCACCACGAAACGCGGCAACGGACGGCGCAAGATCGCGGTGTTCTCGGATCCGAACTGCCCGTACTGCAAGCGCTTCGAGAAGGACCTCGCGAAGCTCGACGACATCACGGTGCACATCTTCCTGTTCCCCGTGATCCGGCCCGAGTCGGTGCCGCTGACCAAGTCGGTCTGGTGCTCGGCGGACCGCGCCAAGGCCTGGAACGACCTCATGCTGCGCGACGTCGAGCCCACTGCCGCTCCCGATTGCGACACGCCGGTGGAGAAGCTGGTCGCGCTGGGGCGCAGCCTCGGCGCGAGTTCGACGCCGACCTGGTTCGTCGAGACCGGCGAGCGCTACACGGGCGCGATTCCCCTAGAGGAAACGCGGCGGATTCTCGATGCGGCATCGCCCGCGAAGGGAGCGAAATGACGCAGTCGATCCGGTTGGTCCTCGCTACTCTGCTGGCGGTCGCCGCACTGGCCGCGGCCGCCGCTCCGGCGGTGACCCTCACCCACGTCCACGGGCTTTCCTACAGCGCCGACGGCAAGCGGCTGATGATCCCCAGCCATCACGGCCTCGCTGTGTACGCCAACGGCAAATGGTCCAAGGCACCCGGCCCGGAGCACGACTATATGGGCTTCTCCGCCACCGCGGAGCATCTCTACAGCAGCGGCCACCCCGCGCCGGGCTCCGGGCTGGTCAATCCTTTCGGGCTGATTCGCAGCCGCGACGGCGGCAAGACCTGGGACAAGCTCGGCCTCGAGGGCGAGACGGACTTCCACCTCTTGGCGACGGGCTGGAACACGAACGCCATTTACGTGTGGAACCCGGCGCCGAGCTCGCGCATGCGCCAGCCGGGGCTGCACTCGACCCGCAACGAAGGCTTCGCGTGGAAGCCGTCGCGCGCCGCCGGGCTCGAAGGCGCGCCGCGTGCGCTCGCGGTGCACCCCGATGATCCGGCAACGGTCGCCGTGGCGACCGAGAAAGGCGTATACCTGTCGCGGGACTCCGGCGAGCGCTTCAGCCCCGTCGCCTCCGGCGTCGACGGGCTCTCCGCGTTCTTCGACCTCGACGGCAAGCACCTGTGGTACGGGGCGTTCGATGGAAGCGTAGTCCTTGCGCGCGTGTCGCTCGACGGCGGGAAAGCCGAGCGCGTGCCCCTGCCGCGGCTCGAGCGCGACGCGGTCGCCTATATTGCGCAGAATCCCGCGCGCCGCGGCGAGCTCGCGATCGCCACGTTCCGTCGCAGCGTGTACCTGAGTCCCGACCGGGGCCGTACGTGGCGCCAGATCGCCGACCAGGGCAAGGCGCAGTGACGGCGAGCTGGACGCCGATGCGTGTCGCCTTGGCGGCGCTCGGCGCCGCGGCGCTCGTCATCGGCGGCGCCGGCACGTATCTGTCGCTCAACCGTCCGGGCGAGGCACCGGCGGCGAAGGCGGAGGGATCCGCACTGCGGCTGCACGCCGCGCCGCGCGCGCTGCCCGCGCTCAGCTTCGAGGACGGCAAAGGCCGGCCCGTCGGGCTCGCGGACTTTCGCGGCAAGGCCGTGCTGCTCAACGTCTGGGCGACGTGGTGCCCGCCGTGCCGCGAGGAGATGCCCTCGCTCGACCGGCTGCAGAAGGCGCTCGGCGGACCGGGCTTCGAAGTGGTGGCGCTCTCGATCGACGCAGGCGGCGCGGCCGCGGTCGAGCAGTTCTACAAGGAGATCGGCATCGGGTCGCTCGCGATTTACGTCGATCCCGGCATGCGCGCCACGTCGCAGCTCTCGACGCCGGGCGTGCCGACGACGCTGCTCATCGACGAGCGGGGACGCGAGCTGGGGCGCCATGCGGGGCCTGCGAGCTGGGATGACCCGGCCGTGGTCGAGCTCATTTCGAAGCATCTGCCGCGCTGATGGAAGCCGGCGCGATCGGGCTCGCCGCGGCCTTCGCCGCGGGCATGATCTCGTTTCTCTCGCCGTGCGTGCTGCCGCTCGTGCCCGCGTACGTGTCGTACGTGGCCGGCCAGTCGGACACGGCGCTGGCGCGCCGGCGCGACCTGGAGCACCGGCTCGCCGCGCTCGGGCTGAGCGCGGTGTTCGTTCTCGGCTTTGGCGTCGTCTTCGTCGCGCTGGGCGCAGGCGCGAGCGCGCTCGGCAGCCTGCTGCTGCGCTACCGCTACGAGGCGAACCTGATCGGCGGCGCGATCGTGATCGTTTTCGGCGTTCTCATGATTGGCATGTCGCGCGGCATGCCGTGGCTGCAGCGCGAGTGGCGTTTTCATCCGCATCTGCCGGGCGGGCGGCCGATCGCCGCGTTCGTGCTCGGGCTTGCCTTCGGCTTCGGCTGGACGCCGTGCATCGGCCCGGTGCTGGGCGCGATCCTGACGTTGAGCGCGGCGCAAGGCGCGGGCGGCACGGAGCTGCTCGCGGTCTACGCCGCGGGCCTCGGCGTGCCGTTCCTGCTGGTTGCGCTCTTCACCCGCGAGCTGGCGGCGCGCATGCGCGCGCTGCGGCGCGTGGGCTGGATCCTGCAGATCGCCGCCGGCGCCGTGCTCGTCGTCATGGGGATCGCGATGATGACCGGCCATCTCTCGAGGTTTGCGTTCTGGCTGCTGGAGACGTTTCCGGCGCTGGGGCGCATCGGTTGAGTCCCGCAGAGTGGTATGTGGACACGACGCGGAGTACTGAAAACCCTCGCCGCGGGCGGCGTGCTTGCGACGTCGCCCGCGCTGCGCACGGCGTTTGGTGCACAGGAGCCGGACGTGATGCTGCGGCTCGTCGCGGCGCCCGCCGCGATGGCCATGCGCGCGGGCGCGAAGACGCGCGGGCTGCGCTACGCGGGGGAAGTGCTGCGCGGCCGGCGCGACGCGATCGGCCCCCAGGCGGGAAATCTCGGGCCGACGCTCGAGCTGCGCCGGGGCGAGCGGGTGCGCATCGAGGTCGTGAACCGCCTCGGCGAGCCGACCGTGATCCACTGGCACGGGATGATCGTGCCGGATTCCGCCGACGGCCATCCGCATCAGGCGATCGGCCCGGACGGCGCTTACGCGGTCGAATTCACCGTACAAAACGCCGCGGGAACGTATCTCTATCACCCCCATCCGCATCGCATCACCGGGCGCCAGACCTACGGCGGCCTGGCCGGATTGATCCTCGTGCGCGAGCCCGCGGAACGCGACATGGGCCTGCCCGGCCCCGGGCACGAGCTGGCGCTCGTGCTCCAGGACCGCCGCTTCAACCGGGACAACCAGCTCGTGTTCAAGCGGATGATGATGGACGACATGAACGGGGTCCTCGGCGACCGGGTGCTCGTGAACGGCGTCGACGACGCGGCCTTCAAGGTCGCGCCGCGGCTCTACCGGCTGCGCATGGCGAACGTATCGAACGCACGCATTTACAAGCTCGCCTGGTCCGACGGCCGGCCGCTGCGCGTCATCGGCTCTGACGGTGGACTCTTCAACCGCGCCGAAGGCGCGCAGGCGCTGCCCTACGTGACTCTCTTCCCGTTCGAGCGCGTCGAGGTGCTCGAGGATTTCGGCGCGCGGCGCGACGGCGCCGAGGTCGCCCTCGTCAGCCAGCCGTTCTCCGGCGTGGGCGGCATGATGGGCATGATGGGTGGCGGCGGGATGATGGGCGGTGGCGGGATGATGGGCGGTGGCGGGATGATGGGCGGTGGCGGGATGATGGGCGGTGGCGGGATGATGGGCCGCGGCGGCATGATGGGCCGCGGCGGCATGATGGGCGGCATGATGGGCCCCTCGCAGGGCGAGCAGCTGCACGTTGCCCGGTTCATCGTCGGCGCCGGCGCGCGCACGCGAGCACCCGAGCTTGTGCTCCCGGTGCGGAAGGAACCGCGCGAATCCCCAGCGCACGAGTTGTACACGCGGCTTTCGTTTCGCCACATGCGCGGTTTTCTCAACGGTCGCAGCTTCGACGAGGACGACATGACGGCGGTCGCCGACGACGAGCGGCTGCCTGCGGGCCGCACGTCGCTGTGGACGTTCGCGAACGACGACGGGATGATGTCGATGCCGCACCCGATGCATGTACACGGCGTGCAGTTCCGCGTGCTGGAGCGCGACTGGGGCAGGGTGCCCGCCGATCTGCGCGAGGGGATGCTGCGGGCCGGAGACAAGGACACCTTCGGCATCTTTCCCGGCGAGCGCGTGCGCATCGCGCTCGCGCCGCCGATCGCGGGCCTGTTCATGTACCACTGCCACAACCTCGAGCACGAGGACGGCGGCATGATGCGAAACTGCCGGTTCGACGATGAACGATGAGCGCTTGAGGCGCCGTCGCTTTCTCGCCATCGCGGCGGGGCTCGCCCTCGCCGAGGCGTCAAGCGCCGGATCGCGTGGCGGCGCGGCGCTCGTCCTCGGCGGCGGGGGCTGCCGCGGCTACGGGCACATCGGCGTGCTGCGCGTGCTCGAGCGCGAGCGACTGCAGCCGGATCTCGTCGTCGGCTCGAGCTCCGGCGCTCTCGTCGGTGCGCTGTACGCGGCCGGCATGAGCGCGGCCGAAATCGAGCGCTACGGCGGACGCATGAGCCCGAATCTGCTGCGCGACTGGGTGTTCCCGAAGCTCGGCGTATTCGGCGGAAACCGCATACGGCGCTTCGTCATCGAGCGTGTCGGCGAAAGGTCGATCGAGGCGCTGCCGACCCGGTTCGCGGCGGTCGCGACGAACCTGAAGACCGGCGAAATGAGGGTGCTCGACCGGGGCGATCTCGGTCGCGCCGTGCAGGCCTCGGCGAGCATCCCCGGACTGCTCGAGCCCGTACGCATCGACGGCAGGGTGTACGTGGATGGCAACCTCTCGGCGCCGGTGCCGGTGCAGGCCGCGCGGCGCCTGGGCGCGCGGCGCGTGGTGGCGGTGGACGTGACCTTTCCGCCGGAGCAGGCGGATCTCGGCGACCCGTTCGACGCGCTCTACCAGGGCTTCTCCATCCTCACGCGGCGCCTCGCGCTGGACGATCGGGCGGGAGCCGACGTCGTGCTGGAGCCACGCCTGCCGGAGCACGACGACATGTCGAAGGCCACGCTCCATGCGCTGATGGACGCCGGGGAACGAGCCGCCATGGCGGCCCTGCCCGCGCTGCGCCGGACCTTCGGGTAGCGCGGCAATGCGCCGCTCCGGCACGCCCGACCGCACTCACGCGCTCGAGAGCTACCGGCGCCTCGCACCCGGCTACGATGAGGCGACTCGCCTCATCGGCCGCAAGCGGCTGCGCGCGATCGGGTTGCTGCAGCTCGTGCCGGGCGACACGGTGCTCGACGCGGCCTGCGGCACCGGGGCGGTGCTCGACCTGCTCTCGCGCGCCGTGGGGCCCGGGGGACGCGTGATCGGGGTGGAGCTGAGTCCGGAGATGATCGCGCAGGCGCGCGAGCGCGTTGAGCGGCTGGGTCTGCGCAACGTGACGCTGATCGAAGCGCCGATGGAGGATGCCGCGATCCCCGGCCCGGTGGACGCGGTGCTCTTCAGCTACGCGCACGACGTGCTGCGCTCGCGGCGAGCGCTCGACCGCGTTTTCGCGGCGGTGCGGCCGGGGGCGCGAGTCGCCGCGGCCGGCGCGAAGCTGTACCCGCGGGCGCTGTCGTTCCTGAACTTCTGGGTGCGCTGGCGCATCCGGCACTACGTGAGCACGCTCGAGGGGCTCGAAGCGCCGTGGAGCCTGCTCGCCGAGTACCTGCCGGACTTCGCGATCGCCGACGTGACCCTGTTTGGAAGCGGCTATGTCGGCCGCGGCACGTATCCTGGACGCGCCGCTTGACTCCGTACCAAGGTACAGGCCAAGAATCCACGAGCATGAAGCACGGCCCGCAAAGCCTCAGTATCGGCGAGCTCGCGCAGGCCGCCGGCATCGGCGTGGAGACGGTGCGCTTCTACGAGCGTCGCGGACTCCTCGAGCGTCCGGCACGCCCAACGCGGGGCTACCGCGCCTATCCGCGCAAGGCGCTCGCGCGCATCGCCTTCGTGCGCGAGGCGCAGGAGCTGGGGTTCACGCTTGCCGAAGTGCGCGCGCTGCTCGCGCTCAACGGCGATCCCGCCACCGACTGCGCCGCGGTGCGCGGCCGGGCGGCGGCGAAGCTCGGCCAGCTCGATACGCGCATGGCGCGGCTCTCGCGCATGCGCTCGGCGCTGCACCGGCTGCTCGCGCGCTGTCCCGGGCGCGGGAGTCTCGCCGATTGCCCGATCGTCGCGGCCCTATCCGCGCCGCAACGCACCGCGCCGCCGCCGAAGCGCGGCGCAAGGAGATCCGCCATGAAGACCGCAGAGCTGATCATCGAGGGCATGCATTGCGACGGCTGCGCGAAAACCGTCGAGTCGCTGCTTGCGGCCGAGCCTGGCGTCAGGGTGGCGAGCGCCTCCTTCGCGACGGGAACCGCGAAGGTCGTGTTCGATCCCGAGCGGATCGACCTCGCGGCGCTCGGCGAGGCCGTGGAGCGTGCCGGCTACCGGGTGCGCCCGGACCGCTAGCGGTGCCGGGCGGCGAGCTCGCCGGCCTCATCCTGCTGCCGATCGGGCTCGGCCTGTTCGGCTTCGTCGAGCCCTGCGCGATCGGCGCGACGCTGCTGTTCATCAAGACCATGGAGGGCGCGCCCGCGCGCGCCAAGGCGGCCCAGGTGCTCGCGTTCACGGCGGCGCGCGCTGCGTTCACCGGCCTCCTGGGCGTGCTCGCGGTCCTGATCGGCTCGCTGTTTCTCGGGCTGCAGAAGGCGATGTGGGTGGTCGCCGGGCTGCTGTACGCCGCGATCGGCGCGCTCTACCTGAGCGGCAGGATCGGACTGCTGATGCGCGCCGTCGGCCCGCGCCTCGGCGTCCTGTCGAGCGCGCGCGGCGCGCTCGCGCTCGGCGCTGCGCTCGGGCTGGTGATCCCGGCTTGTGCGGCGCCGCTGCTTCTTGCGCTGCTCGGCGCCGCCGCCGCCGGCGGCGCGAGCGGCGCGACGCTCGCCCAGGGTTTCATATCGCTCGCGCTCTTCGGCCTGGCGCTGTCGCTGCCGCTGGTGGCGGTCGTGCTGATAGCACCCGCGCGCCGCGCCCTGGACTGGATCGCCGCGCTCAGCCGCCGCATCCCCTTCTGGACGGGGCTGCTGTTCGTCGCGCTCGGGCTGTTTTCGATCTGGTTCGGGCTCTTCGTCAGGATCCGCTAGGGCTTGACTCCGGACCTAGGTACGCGGCTTAGGCTCGGGACCATGGAAGCCGCGCTCCCCCTCTGGACCCAGGAACCCGCGAGCCGCCCGGACCGCGCGCGCCTGCGCGCGCGCATCGCGGGCATGCATTGCTCGCTTTGCACCGGCACCATCGAGAAGGCGCTGCTGCGCCACGACGGCGTCGACAAGGTCTCGGTGAGCCTCACGCACGAGCAGGCGCTCGTCGAGTACGACCCCGCGCGCGTGCAGCCGCAGCACCTGCTGCGCACGCTGCGGCAGATGGGCTACGCCATCTCCGATCCGCGGAAGCTCGAGCCGTTCGAGGCGCAGGAGCGCCAGCTGGTGCGCGAAGGCCGGCGCTTCCTCTGGGCGACGGTGCTCAGCCTCGCGTCGCTCACGCTGATCGCGCGGCCGGGGGAGTTCTGGTACGCGGCGCTGGAGGCGCTCGTGGTGACGAGCCTGCTCGGCTTCGTCTTCCTCGTGCTGCGCTCTTCCGGCACGGCCCGGGCGCTCGCCGGCGCGGGTGCCGCGCTCGGCCTTGCGCTGCTGCTCGCCTGGCTCAGGCACTCGGGCAGGCTCGGCGGGTCCGAAGCGTGGCTGGCGGGCGCACTGGCGCTCGCGGCGGTGTCCGGCACGGCGCGGCACATCCTCGCGATGGCCTGGCAGTCCGCGCGCCGCGGCATCGTCAACCAGCACGTGCTGCTCGAGGCGGCGGCGCTCGCCGGGGTCGCCGGCGGCGTCTACGGCCTCGCCGCGGGCGGGCCGGGGTTTCCGACCGCGCCGTTCTTCGTGGTCGCCGTGATGGTGTGCAACTACCACATCTTTTCCGAGTGGCTGTCGCTGATCGTGAAGACGCGCAGCTCGCAGGCCGTGCGGCGCCTGCTCGCGCTGCAGCCCGAGACCGCGCGCGTCGTGCGCGCCGGAGCGGAATCGGAAGCCCCGGTCGAGACTGTCGCGCTCGATGAGCGCGTGCGCGTGCGTCCGGGCGAGCGCGTGCCCGTGGACGGGGTGGTGCTGGAGGGCCGCTCCGCGGTGGACCAGTCGCTGGTCACCGGCGAGCCGATGCCCGTGGAGCGCGCGCCGGGCGATGCGGTGATCGGCGGCTCGACGAACGGCTTCGGCACGCTGCTCGTACGGGTGACCGCCGTGGGCGAGGCGAGCTTCCTGCGCCGGGTGGCGCGCGAAGTGGAGGATGCGCGCGCGCTGAAGCCCGGCATGCTGCACCTCGTCGATCGCGTGCTGAAGGTATATGCGCCGAGCGTCCTGTCGCTGGCGCTGCTCGCGCTGCTTGGCTGGATCCTGCTGCCGTGGCTCTTCGGCGGCGTGCCGGACCTCGAGCGCGCGGCCTTCGCGGGCCTCACCGTGCTCGTCATGGGTTACCCCTGCGCCCTGGGCGTCTCGGCCCCTCTTTCCATCGTGCGCGGCGCGGGCGAAGCGGCCGAGCACGGCATCCTCATGCGCACCGGCGAAGCCTTTCAGGGCCTGCGGCTCGCCACTCGAGTCGTGTTCGACAAGACCGGCACGCTCACCGAAGGTAAGCCGCTGCTGCGCGAGATCGAGCCGAATGGCGCGACCTCGTCTGAGTTACTCGCCACAGCGGCCGCGGCGGAGGCGGTCTCCGAGCATCCGCTTGCCAGGGCTGTGCTGGGCGCGGCGCTGGAGCGCGGCGTTATGGTGGAAGAGCTCGAGGACTTCGAGGCGCTGCCGGGCCGCGGCGTGCGCGCACGGATGGCGGGGGAGGAGATCCTCGTCGGCAACCTGCGCTTGCTCCAAGAGCGCGGCGTGGAGGTGGCGGCGCTCGAGCCGCGCACTGCCGAGCTCGAGCAGCAGGGCCGCACGGTGATCCTGGCGGCGCGCGCCGGCCGCGCGCTCGGGCTGCTCGCCTTCGGGGATGCGCTGCGCGAGGATGCGGCGGCCACCGTCTCGGCGCTGCGCAGCGCGGGCGTGCGCACGCTGCTGGTGAGCGGGGACAACGCCGCCGCCAGCCGGCGCACCGCCGCGCAGGCCGGCGTGGACGAGGCGCACGGCGGGCTGCTGCCGCAAGAGAAGGCCGCGCTCGTGCGCCGGCTGCAGGCCGCGGACAGCGTCGCCTTCGTGGGCGACGGCATCAACGACGCGCCAGCGCTCATGCAGGCGAACATCGGCATTGCGATGGGCGGCGGCACCGACGTCGCCATCGATGCCGCGGACGTCATCATCCTCAACAACCGCCTCGGCGCGCTGCTCGAGGCGCGCCGCATCAGCCGCTGGAGCTACCGCAAGATGGTGCAGAACGTGTGCCTCGCGGTCGCCTTCAACGGCATCGGGGTGCCGCTGGCGGCAACCGGGCTCGTCTATCCCGTCTGGGCGATGGCGGCGATGGCGGTGAGCGTCACCGCGATCTTCGTCAATTCGCTGCGCGACCGGCCGCGCATCTTCTTCGACGCGATCCTCAGCGTGGGGCGCGCCGCCTAGGCGCAGCAGCCGTCCCCCTTCTGCTTCGGCGGGCAGGCCACGCTGCCATAGCTGCAGAACACGCAGCAGTCGCCTGCCCTCGGTTTCACGCGCACACCGCACGCCGGGCAATTCCAGAAGAACAGGCACGCATCGGTCGGCATGCGCTCAGCGGCGCGCGCGCCGCACCGCGGGCAAGTCAGGGTGCTCTCGAGGACCACGGCGCTCACGGCGCCCTCGGCTTTGCCGGGTAGCCGGCCTCGGTCACCGCCTGCGCGAGGCGCTCGGGCGTCGTCTGGTCGGGGTCGTAGAGGATGCGAGCGGTCTTCGAGGCGAGATCCGCCGACGCCTGTTGCACCCCGGGCTGCTTGCGCAGCACGCCCGCCACGGCGATCGGGCACAGCGAGCAGTTCATGCTGGGGACATCCAGAGTGGCCCGCACGGGCTCGCCGGCGTCCGCAGGCCCCACGAGCGCGAGGGCGAGCGCGCTAGCCCAGCAGAAGCGGTACATAGAATGGCGCCAGCAGGATGGCCTTTGCGCTCACGAGCGTGGCCCAGAAAGCGACGCGTTGATGGCGACGCGTGGCGGGCGTGCATGCCAGGTCGGGTCCGCAAGGCGCCGGGCGGAGGTAAAGCCGATAGAAGGCGTAGCCGAACGCCGCCGCCGCCAGTGCGATGAATACCCACTGGAACTGCTCCAGCGCGCGCAGCTGCGCGATCCAGGCGCCGCCGAATCCCATCGAGACCAGGACCAGCGGCAGGACGCAGCAGGTCGAGGCGCCGAGCGCGGACGCGGCGCCAGCGAAGATGGACGCGCTCTCCGGGGCCGGCTTGTGCATGCGGGGAGTCTAAACTCCGTACCCCGGTACGGAGTCAAAGGGTGGTGGAGGTCGCATGACCGAGATGAGCATCGGCAGGCTGGCCCGGGCGGCCGGCGTCAACGTCGAAACCATCCGCTACTACCAGCGGCTCAAGCTCCTCGAGGAGCCGCCCAAGCCTCCCGGCGGGGTGCGCCGCTACTCGGAAACCGCGGTTGCCCGGCTGCGCTTCATCAAGCGCGCGCAGGAGCTCGGCTTCTCGCTTGCCGAGATCCGGCGCCTGATGCGGCTCGGGGACCCGCAGAGCTGCGGTGAGGCGCGCTCGCTCGCCGCGGAGAAACTGGCGCTCGTGGAATCGCGCCTCGCCGACCTCGAGCGGATGCGCGGCGTGCTGCGGGAGCTGATCGGCCGCTGCGACCGCGCGCGCGGCAAGGTGGCCTGCCCGATCATCGAAAGCCTGGCGCGAGCGGCTTGAGCAGCCCGTTCGCGGTGGCCGTTTCGCGCAGCCGCGCGCACTGCGCGGCATCGAGGCGCGTATTTCGTGGCGTCGTGTCCTCGCGCATGAGATTGCCGGGTTTCCCGGAGTGCGTGCCGCTGTCCATGAGGACGTGGGCAAGCTCGTGCGCGAGCACGATGCCGGGGTCGCGCGCGCCGCGCGTCACCCAGACCGAGTCCGCGAGCTCCGGGCGCGTGCCGCTGTTCGCGCGGCCCACGGCCTCGGCCTCGAACGCGGGGCTCTGGCGGGTGCCGGCCACGAAGTAGACCGTCGGCCCGGGCAACCGCAGCGTGCGCGCCAGCTCGCGCGAGGCGGGCGTGTCGAAGTCGCGGAAGCGAGGCGGCGCGTCGAGGCGAACGAGCTCCGCGCTCTCCACCGCTACGCCGCACTGCGCGAGGATGCGTGCGCTCTCGCGCAGCGCCGAGGCGATCGCATCGGCTCGCCACGCGTCCTCGAAGTAGGCGAGCGTCACCGACAGGCGGTGCGTCGGCCGCGTCGACGTCTCGACCGCCACGGCCAGGGGCCGCCGCTCGAGCACCGCGATCGGCGCATCGGCGCGCGCGGGCGCCGTGCCGCCCGGCGTGAAGGCGATGATCGCGCAGAGAACGCTCCGCCACATGCTTGCGCAAGCATGCTGGGCGCGGCAAGGTAGCGCGTCAAGGAAGTCTTGTGGGCCCGAGCATTCGCGTGAAGGTGGCAGTGGGGCTGGCGGGCGTCGCGGCGCTCGCCGCAGCCTACTGGCTGTTCCGCGATAGCGGGCTGCTCGCCACGCTGATGGACGGCCGCGAGCTGCGCCAGACCGTCGTCGGCCTCGGCGCCGCGGGGCCGCTCGCCGTCGTGGGCTTCATGACGCTCGCGATCCTGGTGAGCCCGATCCCGAGCGCGCCGATCGCGCTCGCGGCGGGCGCAGCTTACGGGCATGCCTGGGGCACGGTCTACATCCTCGCGGGCGCGGAGCTCGGCGCGCTGCTCGCCTTCGGACTGGCGCGCCTGCTCGGGCGCGACGCGCTGCAGCGCTGGCTCGGTCAGCGCCTGCCGCGCACGCGGCTTGGCTCGCAAGGGTACTTGATGGCGATCGTGTTCGTGAGCCGGCTCCTGCCCTTCATTTCGTTCGACGTGGTGAGCTATGCCGCCGGGCTCACCTCGCTCACGTTCTGGCGCTTCGCGCTCGCGACGTTCGCCGGGATCCTGCCGGCGAGCTTCGTGCTCGCGCATTTCGGCGGCGAGATGGCGACGGGCGAGGCCGACCGTATCCTGTACTCGGTGCTGGCGCTTGGCCTGCTGACCGGGCTTCCGCTAGCCGTCCACTTTCTGCGCGAACGGCGGCGCGCCGCATCGACCCTCGACCCGTAAGCCCGTCGTACCCTGATGCGCGGGACCACACCTGCAATGGAGGCTGGCATGAAGCGTAGACAGTTCCTGGCCGGAGCAGCCGCCATGGCGGCGCTCGGTAGCGCGCGCGCCGCGCGCCGGGATCCAAGCGCGCTCGTCCTCGGCGGCGGCGGCTGCCGCGGCTACGGGCACCTGGGCGTGCTGCGCGTGCTGGAGCGCGAGGGGCTGCGGCCCGACCTCATCGTCGGCTCGAGCGCTGGGAGCCTCATCGGCGTGCTCTATGCGGCGGGCTTGAGCACCGAGCGCATCGCGACGCTGGGCGAGGGGCTGACGCCGAACGTGCTGCGCGACTGGATATTTCCGAACCTGGGCATCTTCAGCGGCTCGGGCATCGCGCGCTTCGTGCGCAAGCAGATCGGCGTGCGGCCCATCGAGTCGCTGCCGATGCGGTTTGCGGCAGTGGCGACCGACTTACGCACGGGGGAACGAGTCATGCTCGAGCGGGGCGACGCGGGGTTGGCCGTACAGGCGTCCTCGAGCGCTCCCGGCCTGCTCGAGCCCGTGGTCATGGAAGGGCGGCTGCTCGTGGACGGCAACATCGTCGCGCCGGTGCCGGTGAGCGCCGCCTTCGGGCTGGGCGCGCGGCGCGTGGTCGCGGTGGACGTCACATTCCCGCCGGACGAAGCCAATTTGTCCGATCCGTTCGACGCGCTCTACCAGGGCTTCTCGATCCTGACGCGCAAGCTTGCGCTCGAGGAGCGGAATCTCGCCGACGTGATGCTCGCACCGGCGATCCCGGAGCACAGCAACATGTCGGCGAAGGTGATCGCCGAGCATGTCAGGGCGGGGGAGCGGGCCGCGGAGAACGCGTTGCCCCGATTGCGGCAGCTGTTCGCCTAGTGGTGCCTTGGGCGCAGCAACCGTTGACCGCCTGCATGGGCGGACAAGGTACTCGTGTTCCGAGGCGCGCCGCCTGCAGCGCGGTCATGACCGCCGGGCTGGCAATCCTCTACTTCGCGCCGCGCACGTGAGTGCTGCGGCGGCGGCGCCGCGCCATCGGACGCGACAGCGTCTCGATGATCCCGCACGCGCTCGCCGGACGGCGCCCGGCGCAGTGCGCGCGGATC
>JBFWVE010000014.1:0-11403 GCA_050246895.1 Vicinamibacteria bacterium
ACCGCGATTCCCTCGCGCGGAACGTCGGGTCTGGTGGGTGCGGCGCAGCACCGTTCAGGCTACGGGCTCGGAGCGGTGCGGGATTCACTCCCGCGCAGCGTAGGGGGGGTCTGGGGGGTGCGGCGCAGCACCCCCCAGACTCAATGTTCGAACAGCAGGTTGTAGCCGAGGAGGTCCAGCTTCGCGCAGGTGGGGATGGCGGCGAAGCACTCGCGGGCGAGCTGGTCGCGGCCCTCGCGCACCAGCATCGCCTGCAGCTTGTCCATCAGCGGCAGCAGCAGGGTGACGTCGGAGATCGCGTAGCGGACCTGCTCCGGCGACAGCGTCTCGGCCGACCAGTCGGAGTGGCGGACCAGCTTGTCGAGCTCGACGTCGAGCAGCTCGAGCAGGCAGTCCTTGAGGCCGTGGCGGTCGGTGTAGGTGCGCACCAGCTTGCTCGCGGTGCGCGTGCAGTAGAGGGGCGCCACCTCGATGCCCAGGTAATGCCGCAGCGCGGCGACGTCGAAGCGGGCGAAGTGGAACACCTTCGTCACGCGCGGGTCTTCGAGCAGACGCTTCAGGCGCGGCGCCCGCTCCGCCGGCAGCGTCGCGCCGTGGGTGGAGGAACGGGGGATCTGCACGATCGAAGCGCGGCCCGAGCGGTCGCAGAGCTGCACCAGGCACAGGCGGTCGCGCAAGGTCTGGAGCCCGAGCGTCTCGGTGTCGATCGCGAGGTCGGGCGAGCGCAGGTACGCCGCCAGCAGGTCCTCGCTGAGGTCGCCGCGGACGATCTCGGGCTGTACGTCGGGGGGCGGCTTGGGCACGCGGAGCGCTATAGTACCAGCGAGTTCCCTCGTCCGGGCCTCCTTGCCGGCGGGTCCCTCGAAGAGCGACAATCCCACTCTTCACACCAATGCAGCCGTCGCGAGCCTCCTCTTCGTGGCTTCCGCAGAAGTCCGACCGCCTGCTCCTCGCGGTCGGCGTGGGCGGCGCCTATCTCGTCACCGGCAGGCTGGGACTGGCGCTGGCGCTCGTGCACCCGAGCGCCACGGTGGTGTGGCCGCCCACCGGCGTCGCGCTCGCCGCCATGATCCTGTTCGGGCGCTGGCTGTGGCCGGTCGTGTTCGCGGCGGCGTTCCTGGTCAACGTGACGACGGCTGGCTCGCTGCTGGCGAGCCTGGGCATCGCCACCGGCAACACGCTGGAAGCAGTCGTCGGCTCCTACCTCGCCGAGCGCTTCGCGGGCGGAAAGGCCGCGTTCGAACGGCCCGCCGGGGTGTTCGCCTTTGCCGTCACCGCCGGCCTGGCAGGACCGAGCCTCAGCGCGACGATCGGCGTCAGCAGCCTCGGCCTGAGCGGGCTCGCGAGCTGGGACCGCTTTCCGGACGTCTGGCTCGCCTGGTGGGCCGGCGACGTCGGCAGCGCGCTGGTGTTGGCGCCGTTCCTGATCGTCTGGGCCCGCTCGCCACTGCCGCCCGATCACACCGATGCCGTCGAGACCGTCCTCGTGCTGGCGGCGACGATCGGCGTCGCCCTGATCGTGTTCACCGGCCTGATGCCGTTCGCGTTCATCGGGCTGGTCCCGGTCCTGTGGGCGTCGCTCCGCCTCCACCTGCGCGCGACCGCCACCTCCACGCTGCTGCTCGCGTTCGTCGGGGTCGGCGCGACGCTGCGCGGACGCGGCCCTTTCGCGCGCCCGGACATCGACGAGCCGATGCTGCCGTTGATGGCCTACCTGGTCGTGCTGAGCGTCGGCGCCCTCGCCGTCGCCTCCCTCATGAACGAGCGCCGGCTGGCGGAGCAGGAGCTGCGCCGGCTGGCGAGCATCGTGGCGTCGTCTCAGGACGCCATCGTCGGCGCGGGGCCGGACGGGCTCGTCACCAGTTGGAACGCCGGGGCGGAGCGGCTCTACGGGTACTCCGCGGGGGAGATGCTGGGCAGGCCGATCCGGCTCGCAGGCGGCCCGGAGGGCACGCGGCGCATCCTGGACCAGCTCGCGCAGGGCGCCGAGCAACAGGCCGTCGAGACCGAACATGCCCGCAAGGACGGCTCGCCGGCCCACGTCTCGCTCTCGGTCTCCGCGGTTCGCGACGGCGAGGGGCGGATCGTGGGCTACGCCAGCATCGCGCGCGACGTGGGCGATCGGCGGCGGCTCGAGGAGCTGCGCCAGTACGCGGCGCAGCTCGGCGAGGAGAACCGCCGCATGCAGGAGGTCGCGCGGCAGAAGTCGCGCTTCGTCTCGCACGTGTCCCACGAGCTGCGCACCCCGCTCACCTCCATCGTCGGGTTCACGGACGTGCTCGGGCGGGGGACCGCGGGCCCGCTCTCCGAGATGCAGCAGCGCTGCGTGAGCCAGATCGAGCAGGGTTGCCAGCTGCTGCTGAGCCTGGTCGACGGGGTACTGGATCTCGCAAGACTCGACGCCGGCAGGATCGACGTCGAGCGCGAGACCGTGGACGTGTGCCAGCTCGCGAGCGAGGTCACGCACGCGCTGTCCCCGCTCAGCGCGGAGAAGGCAATCCAGGTCTCGGCGCGCATCGATCCCGCGCTGGGGGCCGTGCTGGCGGACCGGGACAAGCTGAGGCAGCTGCTGTTCAACTACCTCTCGAACGCCCTCAAGTTCACGCCGGTGGGCGGAGCAGTCGAGGTGCGGGGCGAGCTGGAGGGGCCGCACTGGTGGCGGCTGGACGTCGAGGACAACGGCACCGGCGTACCCGCCGAGGTGGCGGGCAGGCTGTTCCGCGATTTCGAGCGCTTCGGTCCTTCGCCGACGGAGCAGGGCCTGGGCCTCGGGCTCGCGATCGCGAGAAGAATCGTGGAGGCGCAGGGTGGCAGCGTGGGATACCGGCCGGCAGTCCCCGCCGGCAGCGTGTTCTTCGCGCGCCTGCCTCGCGTGCTTCGAGGAGGAGAGGCGGCATGAAGAGCGTTCTGGTCGTGGAGGACGACGACAAGACCCGTTCGTTCCTCGAGATCCTGCTCTCTTACGAGGGCTACGCCGTGCGCACGGCCTCGCACGCGGGGGAAGCGAAGACGCACCTGTACGACTTCGAGCCCGACCTGATCCTGATGGACATCCAGCTTCCGGGCATGGGGGGGCTCGAGCTGACGCGCGAGCTCAAGCGCGATCCGGAGCGGAGCCACATCCCGATCCTCGCGATGACGGCGTTTGCCCAGGAGTACCACCGCGAGGGCGCGCTCGGCGCCGGCTGTTCGGGCTACATCGCGAAGCCGTTCCGGGCGCAGGCTCTGCTCGCGATCGTCGCCGCCCACATCGAGCAGGTTGTTCCGGGCGGCGCGCCGGGCCCGGCCTGAGGGAGCGCGGCCCCGAGAACCTCCGAGGGCCCAGGCCCTTGCGGCCGGCGTGTGATCCGGCGCACAGACGATCGAGATCGATTCGCTAGGGTCTAAGAGTTCTTCCAGATTCGGCGGCTCTCCGGCGTTTTGCCTGGGGCTGCCGAACCTCATACCCGTTGGAGGACTCTCATGAAATTCTCGACCCGGCTCGTCCTCACGAGCCTCGCGTTCGTCGTCACATCATTCCTGATCGCCTGCGGCGACAGCGCCCCGACCTCGCCCGCCGGGCTGGCGACGATCCGGGGCTCCGTGAACCCGCCCTCCGCGACCGCCTCGGCCTTCTCGGGCTCGGGCCCGGTCTCGGACGCGGGCCGCAAAGGAATCACCGTATCGGTCGAAGGCACCGGCCTCTCGGTGACCACCGACTCGCAGGGGCAGTTCGTGCTCACCGGGGTTCCCACGGGCTCCATCACGCTTCGTTTCGAGGGACCCGGCGTCGATGCCCGGCTCGAGGTCTCCGGCCTGCAGGCGGGCCAGACGCTGACGCTGGCGGTCTCGGTTTCGGGGAACCGTGCGAGCCTCGTGATCAACGCTGATCCCTCGCCCTCGCCCTCGCCGTCCGCGTCAGCGTCACCCTCCCCGTCGCCCTCGGCATCGCCCTCCCCTTCGCCATCGCCTTCGCCATCCCCTTCGCCTACGGCATCGCCCAGTCCCGCTCCCGTGGCCCGCTGCGCGACCATCGGCCGCAAGACCGAGGTGGAGGGCGTGATCACGGCAAAGAGCGCGGCCAGCATCGCGGTCTCCCGGGTTCCGGACGACGATGACGACGATGACGACGACGACGGCGAGATGGACGACGACGACGACGAGGGCGGCCAGGCCCGCAACTTCCTGTGCGAGGTGAGCTCCTCGACCCGGATCCGCAAGGGCAACCGCACCCTCAGCCTCGACCAGCTCCAGATCGGCGGGCGCGTCCACGTGAAGGGCGCCTCTCTCGGAATGGTCGCCACCGTCTGCCGGGTCGCAGCGGACGAGATCAAGGCCCGGTAGAGCGACCAGGCGTGTGAGCCAGCACACGCGCGTGGCGCGGATCACCTTGGCCGCGCGCGTGCCTTTCTACTCTCGCCTGTCCGAGCCGGGCTTCGCCCGGCCTCGGGCAGGCGGGAGGCGTTCTCGTGCGCCAAGCGGGCCAGGCTGCCGGCGTCCACTGGCGGGGCGTCTCCTGGGTCCTCGTTCTGGCCACGTACGTCGCGGCGGGGAAGCTCGGCCTGGCGCTCGCCTTCGTCCACTCGAGCGCCACGGCCGTCTGGCCCCCGACCGGCATCGCGCTCGCCGCCTTCCTGCTCCTCGGGCGCCGCCTGTGGCCCGCCATCCTGGCAGCCGCCTTCGTCGTCAACTTCACGACCGCGGGCTCCGCGCTCACCTGCCTGGGCATCGCCACCGGCAACACCCTCGAGGGCGTCCTCGGCTCCTGGCTGGTCGATCGCTGGGCCGGCGGGCGCAGGGCCTTCGAGCGCCCGCGGACTGTCTTCGCCTTCACGCTGGTCGCCGGGCTCGCGGCCACCGTGAGCGCCACGCTCGGCGTGACGAGCCTGTGGCTCGGCGGTCTCGCGAGTTGGCAGGGCGCGGGCTTCGTCTGGTGGACCTGGTGGCTCGGGGACGTCGGGGGCGCGCTGATCGTCGCCCCGCTGCTGATCCTGTGGGCGATCGACACGCGCCCGGCGCTCGAGCCCGGACGCTGGCGCGAGCAGATCGCGGCCGTGGCCGCGACCGTGCTGACCGGCGCGGCGATCTTCGCCGGGCTGCTGCCGGTGCGCGGCTATCCGGTGGAGTTCCTGGCGCTGCCGCCCCTGCTCTGGGCGAGCTTCCGCTTCGCCCCGCGCGAGGCGGCCAGCGCCACCGCATTGACGTCGGCGATCGCGGTCTACGGGGCGCTCCACGGCTACGGACCCTTCGCGCGGCGGTCGCCCAACGAGACGCTGCTGCTGCTCCAGGCGTTCATGGCCTCGATCGGCGTCACCAACCTCGCGGTGGCCGCGGCGGTGGCGCTGCGGCGCGGCGCCGAGGCGCAGGCCTCGCGCCTGGCCGCGATCGTCGCCAGCTCCGACGACGCGATCGTCGGAAAGACGCTGGATGGCGTCATCGTGAGCTGGAACCAGGGCGCGGAGCGGCTCTACGGATACCCCGCCGCCGAGGCCGTCGGGCGCCACATCTCGATCCTGGCTTCACCGGGGCTGCCCGACGAGACGCAGGACCTGATCCAGCGGATCCGCCAGGGCGAGCGCGTCGCGCACCACGAGACCGTGCGTGTCGCCCGCGACGGCCGGCGGGTGCCGATCTCGCTGAGCGTCTCTCCCCTCGTGGACGCCGACGGCGTCATCGTCGGCGCTTCGTCGATCGCCCGGGACATCGGCGAGACGAAGCGCGCCGAGCAGCGCCTGCGCGCGTCCGAGGCGCACTACCGGCTGCTCTTCGAGAGGAACCTGGCCGGCGTCTACCGCGCGACGCCCGAGGGCCGCCTGCTCGAGTGCAACGAGGCCTTCGCCAGGATCCTGGGCTACGCGACCCGAGCCGAGGCCGCGACCCGCCGCTTCGACGAGTTCGTGGAGCCGGAGGAATGGCAGCGCCTGCTCTCGGAGCTGCGCGCGCGGGGCTTCTCGCGCAACGTCGAGCTGCGCCTGCGCCGCAAGGACGGGTCGACCGCGTGGGCGCTCGGCAGCCAGGCCCTGCTGCGCGAAGGCAGCGGCGCCGAGTTCGTCGAGGGCACGCTGGTCGACATCACGGAGAGGAAGCTCGGCGAGCAGCAGGCGGAGTACCGCGCGCACCACGATCCGCTCACGGGCCTGCCGAACCGCATCTATCTCAAGGAGCGCGCCGGCATCGACCTCGCGCGGGCGCGGCGCGAGGGCGACCGCATGGCCTGGATGTTCCTCGACCTCGACGACTTCAAGGCCGTCAACGACAGCCTGGGCCACGCCGCCGGCGATTCGCTGCTGCGCGAGGCCGGGGCCCGGCTGCGCGCCTGCCTGCGCGAGGGGGACTCGGTCGCCCGGGTGGGCGGCGACGAGTTCGTCGTGCTGCTGCCATCGGTGCGCTCCGCCGGCGACGCCGAGCGCATCGCGCGGAAGCTGATCCGCGTGTTCGACGACCCGTTCGAGGTCGATGGGTGCCTGTGGAGGCTGGGCGTCAGTGTGGGCATCGCGCTGTATCCGGACCACGGCGAGGCCGAGGACGAGCTGGTCAGGAAAGCCGACGCCGCGATGTACCGGGCCAAGCAGGCAGGCCGCGGCGGCTACCGCGTCTTCGAGGAGTGAGCGGCGCCGGTGTTGGGGTCTCCCGCTCTCGGACTACACTCGATAACGTGAGGGAGATCCGCTCGAAGCTGGGTCTCACGCAACAGGCTTTCGCGGCGACGTTTGGTTTCAGCATCAACACGCTTCGCCATTGGGAGCAGGGCAAGCGCGTCCCGGAAGGGCCGACCCGCGCCTATCTCCTCGTCATCGCGCGCGCTCCGGAAGCCGTCCAGAAAGCGCTGCACGTTGCCCGAGCGAAATAGCATTCATGCGGGAACGCCACGCCTTCGTTCTGGCCGGACTGATCGCCATGGCGGCGCCGGGCCAACCCCAGCCGCCGATTACGTTCTCCGCTCAGGCACAAGTTGTTCGAATCGAGGCCGTGGTCACGGATCGCAGCGGTCACCCAGTACGTGACCTGAGCCTCGAGGATTTCAGCGTCTTCGAGGATGGTCGGCCGAAGGCGGTCAGGGACTTCCACGATGGGAAGGACGCCGGCAGTGCGAGCGGTCTTCACGCTGGGGCGAGCAGCACGGGGGCAGCACCGGCAGGCGTCCCGCGTGGCCCCGCGGCCGACCCGCTGACATTCGTTGTATACGTTGACAACCGGAACCTCATGCAAGGCGATCGCGCTCGCGTTCTGCCGGGCATCAAGTCCTTCCTGTCCAGCCAACTGGAACTCGGAAACGCCGCGGCGGTGGTCATATCCGCTGGCCAAGCCATGCAGCTCGTGACGCCCCTGACGAGCGACGCTGCAAAGGTCATTGAGGGACTTGATGGGCTGCGGGGTCAACCTGTTCATGGCCAAGTCACGCGCATGGGCGAGAGACAAGCGCTTGACGCCGTGAAGGGCTTGCTGGAAGGCGGCGGGATCGGCTGCGACGACCTGTCGGTGCTGCAGGCTCCCATTCGCCTGCAAGCCGAGATTCGTTCGCAAGAACTCCAGCTTCTGTTGTCCCGGATCAACGCGGTACTCCAACCGTTGGGGGCGCTGGCTGGCTCGAAGGTCTTCTTCTACGTCAGCAGCGGTCTGGAGCAAAGGCCAGCGATCGATCTCTTCTTTCACCTTGGAGACCTTTGCCCAACGGCCTTCCAGAAGGCCTTCTCCCTGCTCATGGCTCCAATGCAGGAATACGACCTGTCCCGCGCCTTCACGACCTTGGCGGCGCATGCCAACGTCAATCGCGTCACGTTCTACCCGATTGACGCCTCGGGCCTGCGCGGACCGCCGCTGGGAGACCTGTCTGAGGGAAACCGCCGATTCGTCTTCTCTCCGAAGGCGAGCGCGCTGCGCACGGAGAACCTGAGGTCGGGTCAGTGGATCCTGGCCGATCAGACCGGCGGTTCAGCTGTCTTCGATGCGAACTTCCCCAAGAAGGCGATGACGCTACTGGCGGATCAGATTCGAAGTCACTACACGCTCGGCTTCGTGCCGGATCACGAGCCAGAGGGAAAGACCCACCACCTGCGGGTCGAGGTTCACCGGCGTGGGGTTCGCGTTCGACACACGCGTACCTACTATCACGGGGTCGGAACCGAAGCCAGTGTTAGGCGAAGCATGGCCGCCCTGTTGGGCGACCCAGGGACGGACACGCTTGGCGCGAACATCTCCCTCGAGCGCCGGCCAATCGCCGAGGACCGAACGAATACGGCAGAGGTCCAGCTTCGGATCCGCGTGCCCCTAACGCACCTGTCGCCTTTGGAGAGAACTGGTTCGAGCCCTCGGGCGAGGATCCGCGTGATCATTGCGGTGTGGTCGACCGCCGGGGGGGTGGAGGGCAACGCCCCTGAGCTCCGCGAGAGAGTCTTCGAAGTGCCCCTAGCGCCGGCGCGAGCGAACGACACCGCTGCCACTGTGTGGCATGAACTCGTCGTCGGAGTACCAGTACCAGCCACCGCGGCGGATGCCGACTTCGCTGTTGGAGTGATCGATACGGTTTCGAACCTGGCTACGTATCGGCGCCTATCCCTCGGGGGGCCCGGCGCGCTAGGCGGGGAATAGGTGGAGGCAGCTCCCTTCGGGCGATCGTCGCCCCGGGCTCGCAACGCCGGAGCAGCGCCGAGCCCGAGGGCCGCTCGTAAGTTTGGGGTGGGTGACGGGATTCGAACCCGCGACCTCCAGGGCCACAACCTGGCGCTCTAACCAACTGAGCTACACCCACCGCAGGAGCCGTCTGGCGCGCCTGAAGGGATTCGAACCCCTGACCCGCAGCTTAGAAGGCTGCCGCTCTATCCATCTGAGCTACAGGCGCATCGGGCGAGACGGGAGTCTAGCACGCCCGCGGCCCCGCGACCTTCGCTATGCTTCGCCGCATGGCCCGCACTCGCCGCGCAGCAGGTTCGACCGGGGAGAAGGCGCCGCGCGCGAGAAAGGCGCCGGCCCACGCCGCCACCGGAGAGCCGTTCGAGGTGCGGGAGGCCATCGAGGGCCTGCGTGCCGAGGTCGCGGCCCTGCGCGAGTCCTCGGCCGCCGCCCTGCGCGAGGCCCTCGCCGAGGTGCCGAAGGCCGAGGACTTCCAGCCGCTGGCCGACCACCTCTACGAGTTCGCGCAGAGCGCGCCGCGGTTGCTGGAAGGGCTCGAGTCGGTGAGCGCGGCGGTGGCTCCGATCGAGGGGGCGAGCCGCGCGATGCAGGAGATCGCCGACACGCTGCAGGCGACCCACGAGAGCTGGCGCGAGTCGCTGCTGCAACTCCCGCGCGCCGAGGACTACGAGCCGCTGTCGGCGCCGCTGCGCGAGTTCGCGCGCGTCTCGCCGGCGCTGACCGAGGCGCTGGCCGCCACCATGCGCGCGGTCGGACCGGTGGCGCAGTTGATGGGAGGACTGACGGAGACGACGGGCCGCCTCGAGCGCCTGCGCGAGGCGTTCGAGGCGCGCAGCCCGTTGAGCCCGCCCTCCCGCGCGCGGGGGGCGGCGCCGCCCGCCCTGCTGGCTGAGGCGGCCGCCGAGTCGGCGGCCGTGGCGCAGGCGCTGCGCGAGGCCCTCGACACGCTGCCGCGCGATCCGGAGTACGCCCGCGTCGCCGGCCAGTTGCGCGAGCTGGCCTCGGTCTCCCCGTCGCTCGCCGAGTGGCTGAACGAGGTGCCGCCCCTGGCGCTGCCGCTCGGCGACTCCGTCGCGGGCCTGCGCGGAGCGGCCCTTCGCCTCGACGCGCTGGCCGAGCGCCTGCGCGCGGCCGCTAGCGGGGACGCTTCCGGGCCGCCGTCCGCCGCCGGCGGGGCTTCACCGGCTTCGGCCGCGCGGCGTAGCGCACGCGGTGGCGGCGCTTGAACTCCCAGTAGAAGGCGCGCTGCCGGCAGGCGTTCGAGCAGTAGCGCTGTCGCCGCGACGTGAAGGCTGGCGGGGCGAAGCTCTTGCTGCAGCCGGGCGCGGCGCAGCGCAGCTTCGCCGCGCCGGCCTTGGCTGGCGCGGCGGTACGCGGGCGCGGCGCGCCGCGTGGCGCGCGCGCTCTCTTGGTCTTGGAAACTCGAGTAGCCATGGACCTCCGACGTCTCGTGCCGTGTCTGGTCGGGGCGGCCGGATTCGAACCGGCGACCACCTGCGCCCAAGGCAGGTGCGCTACCAGGCTGCGCTACGCCCCGGGAGAGACATGCCTAACGAGTGTATCATGCCCGCGATGAGCGCGACGAGGCTGCTGCTCGCCAGCCAGAACCCGGGCAAGCTCGCCGAGATGCGCGTCCTGCTCGAAGGGCTGCCCTTCGTGGTGCGCGGCCCGCGGGAGCTGGGGATCCTGGAGTCGCCGGACGAGACGGGATCGAGCTTCGCCGAGAACGCGGCCCAGAAGGCGCGCTGGTACTCGCTGCGCGCGGGCCTGCCGGCGATCGCCGACGACTCGGGGATCTCGGTGGACGCGCTGGACGGCGGCCCCGGCCTCTACTCGAGCCGCTTCGGCGGCGAGGGCGCCAGCGACGCGGACCGCAACCGCCTGCTGCTGGAGCGCCTGGCCGGCGTTCCCGACGAGCGCCGCGGCGCGCGCTTCACCAGCGCGGTCGCGCTCGCGCAGGACGGCCGGCTGCTGTTCGAGGCGACGAGCACGGTGGAGGGGCGCATCGCGCACCAGGAGCGCGGCCCGAACGGCTTCGGCTACGACCCGCTGTTCTTCTACCCGCCGTTCGGGCGCACCTTCGGCGAGGTGGACCGCGCCTCGAAGGATCGGGTCAGCCATCGCGGCCAGTCGTTCGCGAAGCTGCGCGAGTTCCTGGCCGGCCTGCCCGAAGGCGCGCTCACGGCTTCGGCTTCCTGAGCGGCAGCTCGCCGACGACCTTGCGCTGCGCCTCGACCAGGCGCTTCACGCCGGTGTCGGCGAGCGCGAGCATCGCCGCCAGGTCGTCGTCGCCGAAGGGCGCCGACTCGGCGGTGCCCTGGACCTCCACGAAGCGGCCGAGGCCGGTCTTGACCACGTTCATGTCCACCTCGGCGGCCGAGTCCTCCTCGTACTTGAGGTCGAGCAGCAACTTGCCGCCGACGCGGCCGACGGAGGTCGCGGCTACGTAGTCGACGAGCGGCAGCTCGCCGAAGGCGCCCGCGCCTTTCAGCTTGCGCAGCGCCTCGCACAGCGCTACGAAGGCGCCGGTGATCGAGGCCGTGCGCGTGCCGCCGTCCGCCTGCAGCACGTCGCAGTCGACCCACAGCGTGCGCTCGCCGAGTGCTTTCAGGTCCACCACCGCGCGCAGGGAGCGGCCGATCAGCCGCTGGATCTCCTGGGTGCGGCCCGAGGGCTTGCCCTTCGTCGACTCGCGCTGGCTGCGCGTGTGGGTGGCGCGCGGCAGCATGCCGTACTCGCAGGTGATCCAGCCCTCGCCCTTGCCCTTCAGGAAGGGCGGGACCTTCTCCTCGA
>JBFWVE010000015.1:0-7906 GCA_050246895.1 Vicinamibacteria bacterium
CGCGCGCGGCGGGGTGTTAGGGGCGATGGAGACGGGCTACCAGCGCGGCAAGATCCAGGAAGAGTCCATGTTCTACGAGCACAAGAAGCACGACGGCTCGTATCCCATCATCGGCGTGAACACCTTCCGCAACCCGCACGGCGACCCGGTGCCGGCGAAGCTCGAGCTCATCCGCTCGACGCAGGCCGAGAAGCAGTCGCAGCTGAAGCGCCTGCGCGAGTTCCAGAAGCGCCACGCGAAGGACGCCCCGGCGATGCTCGAGCGCCTGCGTCAGGCGGTGATCCGGGACGAGAACGTCTTCGCGGTGCTGATGGACGCGGTGCGCGTGTGCTCGCTCGGGCAGATCACGCACGCGCTCTTCGAGGTGGGCGGGCAGTACCGGCGCAGCATGTAACTAGCGCAACGGCTTCGCCGAGATCACGTGCCCGACCTGCCAGGGCCGCGGCAGCGCGGCGTGCGCCTCCTTGATTCGCCCCAGGCGCTCGATCAGCTCCTGCGGCATCGGCGCGGTGCGCCGGGCCTTCTGGTTGACGTGCGCGCTCAGCGACTCGCAGGACGCCGCGAGGTAGCCCTCGTCGGCGTGGAACATCTCCTGGTAAAAGTGGATGCGCTTCGCGTCGTGGTCGAGCAGGCGCGCCTCGAAGCGCAGCGGATCGCCTTGCTTCACCTCGCGCAGGAAGTTGAGGTGCGACTCCAGCGCAAAAGTCGTGCTGTCGTGCCGTTGCCTGAACTCCGGCGTGAAGCCGAGGAACTGGAAGAACTCTTCCGCCGCGATGTCGAAGGCGACGTGGTAGTAGCCCACATTCATGTGGCCGTTGTAGTCGATCCACTCGGGGCGCACCCGGATCCTGGCGGCGGCGACGAAAGGCACGGGTATAGTCACGCGCGGAGTCTAGCCCGCGGGACGGGGAGAGAATGGAATCGGTGTCGAAACTGGGTGCCACGGTCGGCGCACTGCTCGCGGAGCGCAGGCAGACGCTCGCCGTCGCAGAGTCTTCGGCCGGCGGCCTGATCAACGCGGCGCTCGTGGCCGTGCCGGGCGCCTCGGCCTACTACGTCGGCGGCTGCATCATCTACACGGCGGCCGGCCGCGAATCGCTGCTCGGCATTGCGACCGAAGACATGGCCGGCATGCGCTCGGCGAGCGAGGCGTTCGCTCAACTGCTCGCGCGACGCGTGCGAGAAAGGCTCGGCACCACCTGGGGCTTGAGCGAGACGGGCGCGGCCGGGCCGAGCGGCAACCGCTACGGCGACGCGCCGGGTCATGCGTGCATCGCCGTGTCGGGACCGATGGAAGCCGTGGTCACGGTGGAAACCGGCGACGCCAATCGCGAAGCGAACATGCGGGTGTTTGCGAAGCGCGCGCTCGAACTGCTCGAGTCCTGCGTGCGAAGGGCGGGCGCATGAACGCGGACGTGCGCGAGAAGTACCTGACCCTGCACGAGATCGCCGCCGCCGCGCGGCGCAACCTCGCGCCGGGCCCGTGGGCCTATCTCATCGGCGGCACGGAGACCGAGACCACCGTGCGGCGCAACCGGCAGGCGCTCGATACGATCGCCTTTCGCCCGCGCGTGCTTCGCGACATGCGCAGGATCGATGCCGCGGGCGAGCTGCTCGGGATGCGCACGCGGCTGCCGGTGCTCATCGCACCCGTGGGCGGCGTGGAGTCCTTCGTCGAAGGCGGCGCGGCGGCGGTGGCGCGCGCGTCGCACGCGTTCGGCGTGCCGCAGATGCTTTCGTCCGTCTGCCAGCCGGGCCTTGAGGCGACCGCGGCGGCGGCGGACAACCTGCGGCTCTTCCAGCTCTACGTGCGCGGGGACGCGGACTGGGTGGACGACCACGTGCGCCGCGCGAAGGATCACGGTTATCGCGCCTTTTGCCTGACCGTGGACAGCGCGATGTACAGCCGCCGCGAGCGCGATCTCGCCGAGCGCTTCGTCAAGCCCTGGCGCGCGGGCGTGGCGCAGGGCATGCAGTATCAGTCCGCGCTCAATTGGGACGACGTCAAGCGCTACAAGGACCGCCACGACCTGCCGCTCATCCTGAAAGGGATCGCCACCGCGGAGGACGCGGCAATCGCGGCGGAGCACGGGGTGGACGTGGTCTATGTGTCGAATCATGGCGGGCGCCAGCTCGACCATGGCCTCGGCAGCGCGGCGGTTCTGCCGGAGGCCGTGCGGGCGGTGGCCGGCCGCGCGCAGGTCTGGGTGGACGGCGGCTTCGTGCGCGGCACCGACGTGGTGAAGGGCATCGCGCTCGGCGCGAGCTGCGTCGGGCTCGGGCGGCTCGCGTGCCTCGGCCTGGCGGCGGACGGCGTCGCGGGCCTGGTGCGCGCGCTGGAGATCCTCGAGGAGGAAGTGCGCATCTGCCTGGGGCTCCTGGGCGCCGCCTCGATCGCGGAGCTCACGCCCGGGCACCTCGCCGCTGCGCCCGCGGTGAGCGAGCCGGGGCCGCTCAGCGCCTTTCCGCTCCTCTAGTCCCACGAGAAGCGGTAGAAGAGGCCCGCCCCGCTCGTCGTCGTGCCGGTCTCGGCGCGCAGCGACCAGCGCCGCCCGAGCGAGTAGTCGAGCTTGACGAGGTTGCTGGCCACGGCGCCGAGCCCCTGCTCGTAGGTGACGTAGAGACGGTCGGACAGGCGCTTGCCGAAGGCGACCACGTTCTGCTCGACGCCGCCGCCGCCGCGCAGCGTGACCTCGTCCAGCCCCACCGCGCGCGCGAGGCGCCGGTCGAGCGGCAGCGCGCTGCCGGACGAAAGGAGCTCGCCCGCGGCGACCTGCAGCAGGCCGAGGTCCGCGCGATTCGCCTCGCCGGGCGCGCGGCCGAGCACGAGCCAGGAAAGGGCTTCGGCCTCGGATACCGCGGGCGTGGAGACGAGCACGACGCGCGGCGCCTGCACGTTGCCCGATACCTGTACGCCCACCTCGACCGCCTGGTTGCGCCGCCACGCGGTCACCTGCAGCCCCGGATTGCGGATCGCGCCGTCGAAGATCAGCACGCCCGGATCGATCTGGAGCCGGTAGCCGTAGGCGAAGTAGGTCGCGTTGACCAGCTGCAGCCGGCCGAACGCCGCAAGCTCTTCGCCCTCTCGGCCTGTCAGTCGCAGGCGCCCGGTGAGCCTTCCTTCCAGCGCGCGGGTTTCGATCGAGAGATCTCGCCCCAGGTCGAGCTCGACATCGAGCGAGACGGGCAGTGCGGCCCGGGTTGCGGGCTCCGGTGCAGGGCGGCCTTCGATGACGACGTCCTCGCCGAGCTGGGGCAGGGCGTCGCGCGCGATGCGCAGGTAGCCGCGATCGGCGCGCAGCGCGCCGGTGAGCGACAGGCGCCGGCCGTCGAAGCCAGCCTGGCCGTCGCCGGAGACGGTGAGCCGCAGGTCGGCGCGCGCGAGCACCTCGAGCGCGCGCGCCGACCACTCGAGCTTTGCCCCGCCTTCGGCGAAGCGCAGCGGCACGCTGCCCTTCGCCGTGAACTCGCCCTCGCCGCCGCGGATGGAGAACGACTGCAGGTGCAGCCGGTCGCCTTCGAGCTCGGCCGCGAAGGCGCCGTCCTTCAGGAACACGCCATAGGGCGGCACCTCGGCGCGCAGCTGCTCGCCGCGCAGCGCTCCCGAGTAGTGCGGCTCGCCCAGCGTGCCCGTGACCCGCAGGTCGGCCCACAAGCGGCCCTCGACCCGCGCCTGCGTGACGAAGGGTTGCGTGAGCGCGCCGAGCGCGGCGGCGTCGAAGCGCGCGCGCACATTGACGGGCGATTGCGCATCGAGCGCGGCACCGACGCCGCCCTCGACGGCGAGCTTGCCGTAGCGTGAGTCCGCGTCCAGCCGCAGCTCGACGCGGCCCGCGGCGATGCGCGCCTCGAGCGCCGCGGCGGAAAGTCCGGCCGGATACGCCTCGCCCTCGACGATCAGGTCCACGTCGCCGCCCGCGTGGCGCAGCGTTAGCGCGCCCTCCAGCGCGGGCGTTGCGGCAAGCGACCATTGCCCGTCGACACGCATCGTTGAGCGCACGGTTTCGCCCATTCCCGCGGCGAGCACGAGCCACTGCGCGGGCAGGGCGCTCGCGACGCCGCTCGTGACGAGCCTGCCGTCGGACCAGGCGAGCTCGCGCATGTCCACCCGGCCCTCGTCGAGCGCGGCTTCGAAGCGCCCGAGTGAGACGCCGCCGCGCGAGACGCGCAGCGGCGCCGGCGCGAGCAGTCGCAGGGGGTATAGACCTTCGTTGGCGAGCGACCGGATCTCGCCTTCCCAGGCCAGCGCATCGCTCAGCGAGCCGGCGAGCAGCGCCTTCGCCTGCACGTCCCCCCCTTTCACGGCGATCTGAGCTTCGTGCCGGCGGCGGCGGCCTTCGAGCCTCAGCGTCACGGCGCGCTCGGTCGCGTCGCCCGGCAGCCTCAGGTCCCATGCGCGGGCCAGGGCGTCGACCGCGGGATCGGTCAGCGTTCCGGTCAGCGTCCCGCTCGCTTCGAGCCGGCCCGACACGCGGGCGTCCAGCGAGGTGAGGTCGTCGACGCGCATCGTCCACGCGAGCTTGTCGCCCGGTCGCCCGAGACTGCCGCGCGCCGTGGCGCGCACGGGCCCGAGCCGGGCTTGCGCCTGCACGTCTCCAGCGCGCTCGCGCGAGAAACGCCCGCGGCCTTCGCTTTGCAGCGGCTCGCCGAGCAGCGTGCTCCCGCGGATCTGCCAGCGCGCATCGAGCCGCGGCTCCGCGCCTAGATCGCCCTCGGCATCCAGCTCGCCGGTGATCGCGCCTTGCGGGAAGTCGCCCAAGGCCGACGGATCGACCCGCTCGAGCTGAAGCCGGGCCTGCGCGCGAAGCGGCTCTCCCAGGCGCAGGCGAGCGTCGCCGCGCAGTTCGCCGCCGGCGGTCGCGGCGCGCAGCGCACGCAGCTCGATCGTGTCGCCTGCGCGCTCGAGTTGCCCCTCGATGCGCAAGCCCTCCTGGGCGAGCGCGCCGCTTGCCGATTGCGCGTCGCGCCCGATGGCCACCTTCACGTCTCCGGCGAGCGCAGTGCGGCGCAGGTTCGAGCGCAGCGCGCGCAAATCGAGGTCGCGCACGCGCAGGTCGGCCAGCAGGCGCATGTCTTCGAGCCGGCCCCGCCCTGCCAGCACCGCGCCGCCCGCGAGCTCCACGCGCAACTCCGGCAACTCGGTGCCTGCGAAGCGCACGCGCATCACGCGCACGGGCAGGGCGCCCGCGTCGAGCGGGCCGGGGCTCGCGTTCACGATGGTTGCGAGCCCGGCATAGCGGCCGTCGCGCCGCGCGAGCTCGAGCTCGGCGCGCAGCGGAACCTCGGCGATGCGGGCATCCAGCGTTGCGACGAGCTTCTCCAGGCTGCCGCTGGCCTTGAACGCGACGCGCGCCGGAAACTGCTGGTCGGGCCGCTCGGCCGAGCCCGCGAGCGAAAGCGCGCGTGCGTCGAGCGCGAGATGCGCGAGGCGCAGATCCGTGATCAGCTCGCGGCCTTCGGCCGTGCGAAGCTCCAGCCTTTCGACGTGCACATCCCCCAACCGGATGCCGAATGGCGGCGCGAGATCGGGCGCAGGCTTCGACGGCGCCTTCGCCTCGGGGAGCTCCACGCGCAGGCGCGCGATGCGCAGCGGCTCGATGCCGAGCTTGCCGCGAAGCAGGGCGAGCGCGCTGCCGCGGCCGCGCACGTCGTGCGCCTCCACTTCGATGCCGTCGCCGCCGTAGCGCAACCGCGCGATCGACACCTCGCTCGCCAGCGTGCCGCGCGCGTCCTCGAGCGCGAGCTTGCCGTCCGCGAGCGCGCCCGCGTGCGCGAGCGCCCAGCGCAGCCCCCCCTCGGTCGTAAAGAGCCACGCCGCGCCGGCCAGCGTCGCGGCCACGGCGAGCAGGAGCAGCAGTGCGACGAGAAAGCCGGCGCGCCGCATCAGAACACGTACCCGATGGACAGGTGCAGCCGATAGTCGCGCGTCTCGCGGCCGTAGGCGATGTCCACGCGCGCCGGCCCGATCGGCGTGCGCAGGCGCACGCCCAGGCCGTGGCCGACGACCGGATCGAAGCGCTCGCCGTCGTCCCAGGCGTCGCCGGAATCGACGAAGGCCGCCGCGCCCCACCTCTCGCTGACCCAGTGCGTGTACTCGACGCTCGCCACGAAGAGCCGGCGCCCGCCGACGATCGCGTCGCCCTCGGCGACGCCGATGCTCTCGAACGCGTAGCCGCGCACCGTGCGATCGCCGCCGGTGCGAAAGAGGAAGGTGGTCGGGATGCCGGCGCGCGCATCGGCGCGCACTACGCCGCCCTGCGCGCGCAGCAGGAGCTCGCTGCGCCGCCCCTGCGGCAACACGTAGGACGCGTGAGCGACGGCGCGGAGGAACGATTGCGACGACGCTTCGGGAAGCCCGCCGCCGATCTCCACGTGGCCGAAGTAGCCGGAGCGCGGATCGACCACGTCGTCGGTACGGCGGAAATTGCGCCGCAGGCCCGCGTAGACCGCGTGGCGGCTGTCCGTGAGCGTGGTGCCCGTGCGCTGATCCTCGAGGTGCCACGAGACGATGGCGGCCGAAGGCGCGACGTCGGTGCCGAAGTTGTGCGCCACGCCCAGCGCGAAGGAGCGCGCGATCTCGTTCTGGATGTCGGTGCGCGCGAGGCGCGCGAAGTAGTTGTTCCAGCGCGCGCCGCGCTGCGGAGGCGAGTCGAGGTCCAGCTGCAGCTCCTGGATCTTGCTGTCCACTGCGAAGCCCGTGCGCAGGCGCCACGCCGCATCGCGCAGGTCCTGGTCGCTGTAGCGCAGCTGCAGCCGCACGCCGACGTCGGTGTTGTAGGAAAGCCCGCTCTCGACGTGCTTGGCGGGGGCCTCGAGGACCGCCACGCGTACTGGCGCGGCCGCCGCAACTTCGGGGCGCGAGTCGACATCCACCTGCACGCTGGCGAAGTAGCCCGTCTCGGCAAGGCGCCGCTGATACACGAGGAGCGCGGCGCGCTCGTAGTCCTCGCCCGCGCGCACGGGCGACATGTTCTCGACGAGCGCCGGGTCGTAGCGCGAGGTGCCCGAGACGCGCACCTCGCCGAAGCGGAATGCCGGGCCGCTCTCGAGGGTGACCGACAGGCGCGCTTCACGCGTCGCGGGGTCGATGCGTGCCTCGCTCGAAGCAACGCGCGCGGCGGCGTAGCGCCAGGCGGAAAGCTCCGCCACCGCGCGCAGCTTGGCGTCCTCCCAGTCGGCCTGGCGGAAAGGCGCGCCGGTGCGCAAGGGCCAGGCGCGGCGCACGCGCGCGAGCGCCTCGCCCGCGTCCGGATCGGTCGCGACCGGCCCGCGAAAGCCGATGTCGATCGCGGCAACCCGCGTGCGCTCGCCAGGCACGACGCGCAAGGACACGCGCCAAGCCTGCGCGCCCTCATCGATCGAGGCGGCCGCCTCGGCGGAGAAGTAGCCTTCGGCGGCCGCTGCCTCGCGCGCGTCGGCCACGGCCTCCTCGGCCAGGCGCCGCAGGAGCTCGGGGCTCATCTGCGGATCGCCCTGCCAGCGCACGATGTCCAGCCCCTCGCGCAGGGCATCGGCGAGCTCGGGGGGGGCCTCGATGTCCACGTCGTAGGCGATGCCGGCGGCCATGGCCGGCGCGCAAGCCAGCGCGAGCAGGATCGCCATCGGTCCGAGGATGCGGCGCATCAGCGTTGGACAGGCGAGCGCTGCATACGCTCCGGATTCTATGTAAGAATCCTGCCGACCTAGGAGGAGGCACAGGCTCGATGAGCACGGACATCGGGACGCTCGATACGTTTCCCAAGCTTCTGCTGCACCACGCGCAGGTGCGCGGCGCGCTGCCCGCGATCCGCGAGAAGGACCTCGGCATCTGGCAGACCTGGACCTGGCACGAGTTCGCCGAGGAAGTGCGCGCCCTCGCCTGCGGGTTCGCCGAGCGCGGCCTGAAGCGCGGCGATCACATGGCGCT
>JBFWVE010000016.1:0-7161 GCA_050246895.1 Vicinamibacteria bacterium
GACCGCTCCGGCTGGCGATCGCGCATGGACGCGGCCGCCACGCAGCGCCCGCAGCCCGAGGTGCACATCCGCGCCGACGGCGCGACCGCCTACCGGCGCGTGGCAGAAGTGATGTCCGATGCCGCCAGGGCGGGGCTCACGCGCATCGGCTTCGTCACCGATCCGCAGGAGAAGAACTGATGCTGAAGCGGCTGCTGCTCGCGCTGTTACTCGGCTTACCGATCGCCGCTTCCGCCCAGGACGCCCAGACCATCCTGCACCTGCTCGACTACATCGGCGTGGACTACCCCGAGGCAGTCGCCGACGGCAAGATCCGCAATGCCGACGAGTACGCGGAAATGCAGGAGTTCACCGCGCAGGTCACGACGCGGCTGCGGGAGCTGCCGCGCAGCGAAGCGCTCGTTCGCGACGCGCGGGCGCTCGCGCAACTCGTCGCCGACAAGGCGCCGCCGCCTGCGGTGGCCGAAGCTTCGTCGAGCCTGCGCCGAGCGATCGTCGAGACCTACAAGCTGCGCCTCGCCCCGCGCGGCGCGCCGCCGCTCGAGCGCGCGAGCCCGCTCTACGCGCAGCATTGCGCAGGCTGCCACGGAACCGAGGGGCGCGGCGACGGACCGGCGGCAAAAGGGCTCGAGCCCGCGCCGTCGAATTTCCACGACCTCGAGCGCATGGCGCAGCGCAGCGCCTACGCCCTCTACAACACCATCACGCTCGGCGTCGCCGGCACCTCGATGGTGCCGTTCAAGCACCTGAGTGAAGACGAGCGCTGGGCGCTCGCGTTCCACGTCGCGAACCTCGGCGTCCCGGCCGAGCGCGTGCGCGATGGAAAGACACTCTGGGAAGGCGGCACGGCGCGCCGCGCGTTCCCGGACCTCGGCCCGGTGGCGACGCTCTCGACCAATGAAGTCCGCGCGCGCCACGGCGAGCCGGCCGCGCACGTGCAGGACTATCTGCGCGCGAACCCCTCGGTGCTGCGCCCCGCCCCGCTCGCCTATTCGCGCCAGAAGCTCGCCGAGTCGCTCGAGGCCTACCGCAAGGGCGAGCGCGCCGCGGCGCGGAACGCAGCGATCCAGGGGTACCTCGAGGGCTTCGAGCTCGCCGAGGCGCCGCTCGCCAACGTCGATGCCTCCCTCATGCGCGAGATCGAGCGCGAGATGCTCGCGCTGCGCGCGGCGATCGAGCGCGGCGAGCCGGCGCAGGCGTACGCGGCACGCGTGGCGCGAGTGGACGAGCTGCTCGCCGCCGCCAAGGACAAGCTCGGCGTGGACGGCCTTGCGCCGGCGGCGGCTTTCACCGCGTCCCTCGTCATCCTGCTGCGCGAAGGGCTGGAGGCGATCCTCGTGCTCGCGGCGATCATCGCCTTCGTGCTCAAGTCCGGGCGGCGCGAGGCGCTGCCCTGGGTGCACGCGGGCTGGATCGGCGCGCTCGGGCTCGGGCTCGCCACCTGGGTCGTGGCCACCTACGCCTTCGAGATCTCGGGCGCGAACCGCGAGCTCACCGAGGGCATCACCGCGCTCGCCGCCGCGGCGATGCTCCTGTACGTAGGGTACTGGCTGCACGCGAAGTCCTATGCCGAGGCCTGGAACCGGTTCCTGAAGGAGACCGTGGGACGCGCGCTCGCGCGACGCACGCTCTGGGCGATGGCGGTCGTCGCCTTCCTCGCCGTGTATCGCGAGATGTTCGAAATCGTGCTCTTCTACCAGGCGCTCTGGGCGCAGTCGGGCCCGGCTGGCCATGGCGCCGTACTCGGCGGCGCGGGCGCCGCCGCCGTCACGCTCGCGCTCATCGGCTTCGCCATCCTCAAGTACAGCGTGCGTCTGCCGATCGGCCCGTTCTTCGGCGCGACCTCGGCATTGATCGCGCTGCTCGCGATCGTGTTCACCGGCCATGGCGTCGCGGCGCTGCAGGAAGCGGGCGTCTTCGGCGTCACCAGCTTCCGTTTCAACCCCGTGCCGCTCCTCGGCATCTACCCGAGCGCCGAGGCGCTCGGCGCACAGCTTCTCGCCGTCCTTCTCGTCGCGTTCGCGTTCTTCGCGGCGCGACCGGTGCGCGCGGCATGAGTTTCCGCAGTTCCGCCAGCCAATCCGCCTTCCCGGTGGACAGCCAGCCGCATCACTGTCAATCCACCAGGGAGGTTTCATGCAGTCCAGCAGCAGGACGAGAATTGCCGTAGCCGTCGCAGCGCTCTTCGCCGCGCACGGCGCCTACGCCCAGCAGCAGGAGCAGGTGCTGCCCGAAGTGAAGGTGCGCGCCGAGACGCCCGAGAGCCCGATCGGCCCCGACACGGGCTACGAGGTGAAGCGCTCGGCGAGCGCGACGAAGACCGACACACCGCTCATCGAGACGCCGCAGTCGGTCACCGTGGTGACCCGCGAGCGCATCGAGGACCAGGGGGCGACCAACCTGCAGGACGCGCTCAACTACGCGGCCGGCGTGCGCTCGGACGCCTACGGCCTCGACTCGCGCACGGACAGCGTGCGTATCCGCGGCGCTTATCCGACCGAGTACCTCGACGGCCTGCGCCGCCAGCTGGGCGGCTTCTACACGAGCAACACGCGCGTCGATCCCTACACGCTCGAGCGGATCGAGGTGCTGCGCGGTCCCTCCTCCATGCTCTATGGGCAGGGCACGACCGGCGGCGTGATCAACATGGTCTCCAAGCGGCCCCAGCCCGAGGCGCTGCGCGAGATCGGCGTGCAGCTCGGCAGCTACGACCGCAAGCAGGTGCAGGCCGACCTGACCGGGCCGCTCACGGCCGGCGGCGAGTGGCTCTACCGCCTCGTCGCGGTGGGCCGCGAGTCCGACACGCAGGTGAACTTCGTGCCCGACGACCGGCAGCTCATCGCTCCTTCGCTCACGTGGCGCCCGAGCGGGCGCACCACGCTCACGCTGCAGGCGCTGTGGCAGAAGGACGAGACCGGCTCCACGTCGCAGTTCTTCCCCTGGGAAGGCGTCGTCTTCGCCGGACCGAACGGCTTCATTCCCACGGACACCTTCATCGGCCAGCCGGGGCAGGACCGCTACGATTCCGAGCGCACCGAGCTCGGCTGGCACTTCGAGCACCGCTTCGGCGAGCGCTGGGCGCTGCGCCAGTCGGCGCGCTCCACGTCGAACGAGGTGGACTACTTCTCCCTGTACGCGGACTCGTTCAGCGATCCGGTGAACCCGTTCCTTGATCCGGCGCGGCGGGTGCTCGGACGCTTCGGCTACTTCGAGCATCGCGAGGTGGACACTTTCTCGACCGATCAGCACCTCGAGGCGCGCCTCGCCACGGGCGCGCTGCAGCACACCGTGCTCCTCGGACTGGACACCGCGAACCACAAGGATGATGCGCAGGTTTCCTTCGACGACCCGGTGGGTTTGGGGGGGACGATCCCGAACATCGACGTCTATGCGCCGGTGTACGCGCCCTACACGCCGCCCCCGCTCGCCGCGCAGCCGCGCACGAAGCTCAGCCACACGGGCGTGTACCTGCAGGACCAGGTGAAGCTCGGTCGCTGGACCGCCGTGCTCGGCGTGCGCCGCGACGACACGAACAACCAGGTGGCCGGCCAGCCCGACGAGAAGTCGAGCGCCACCACGAAGCGCGCCGGCGTCATGGTTCGGCTCGCGGGCGGGTTCGTGCCGTACCTGAGCTACAGCGAGTCCTTCACGCCGGTCGCGGGTACGAACCTCTTCGGCGCGCGCTTCAAGCCGCTGCAGGGGGAGCAGGTGGAGGCCGGCGTGAAGTGGGAATCCGCCGACGGCCGGCTCGCCTTCAATGCCGCCTGGTACGACCTCGTGGAGGAGAACCAGCTCGTCACGGATCCCGTCAATCCGCTCAACACGGTGCAGACGGGCGAGACGCGCGCGCACGGCCTGGAGCTCGAGCTCGTCGGCCGCATTGCGCCGCGCACGGACATCTCGGCGCAGTACACCTACACGCAGGTGGACCCGCAGCTCGAGCAGATGCCCGAGCACATGTTCTCGATCTGGGGCAAGACGCGCTTCGCGCTCGCGGGCCTCGAGGGCTTCAGCGGCGGCCTCGGCATGCGCCACTTCGGCGGCTACCGCGACGGCGCGACGACGCCGGAGACGCCCGCGGCGACGCTCTTCGACGGCATGCTCGCCTACGAGGAAGGGCGCTGGCGCTACGCGCTCACGGTGCAGAACATCGCCGACCGCATCTACGTGAGCCCCTGCCTGTCGCGCGGCGACTGCTGGATCGGCGCGCGGCGCACGGCGATCGTCTCCGCGGCGTACCGCTTCTGATGCGCGCCGCGCTCGTCCGGCTGCACCGCTGGCTCGGCCTCGCGACGGCGGCGTTCCTCGCCGTCGCGGGGCTCACCGGCAGCGTGATCGCCTTCAACCACGAGCTCGACGAATGGCTCAACCCGGCGCTGTTCGAGGCGCGCGCGGCGGGCGAGCCGCTCTCGCCCTACGCGCTCGCCGAGCGGCTCGAGCGCGAGGACCCGCTTGCGCGCGTCACCTATTTCGCGCTCGAGCCCGAGCCGGGACACGCCTACGTCTTCAGCGTGGCGGGCCGGCTCGACGAGCGCGGTGCGCCGCGCGAGCTGGGCTATAACCAGGTGTTTCTCGACCCTGCGACCGGCGAGGAGCTCGGCCGGCGCGACTGGGGCGCGGCGCGCCTGGATCGCGCGCACCTCATCCCCTTCCTCTATTCGCTGCACTACACCCTGCACCTGCCCGAGCGCTGGGGCATGTGGCTGATGGGCGGCGTCGCGCTCGCGTGGCTGCTCGACTGCTTCGTCGCCTTCGGCCTCGTGCTGCCGATGCGCCGCGCCTACTGGACGGTGAAGCGCGGGGCGAGCGCGTGGCGGCTGAATTTCGACCTGCACCGCGCGGGCGGGCTGTGGCTCTGGGGCCTGCTCCTCGTGATCGCGCTGAGCGCGGTGTACCTGAACCTGCAGTACGAGGTCTTCCGGCCGGCGCTCGGCGCAGTGATGGAAGTGACCCCGAGCCCGATCGAAGTCGCGGCGTTGCGCAAGCGCGAAGCCGGCGCGGAGCCCAAGCAGTCCTTCTCGGATGTCGTCGAGCGGGCTCGCGCCGAGGCGCGGGCGCGAGGCTGGGTCGCCCCGTACGACAGCTTCTACAGCCAGGAATTCGGCGCCTACGGCGTAGGCTTCGGCGACCACCACGCGCCGGGCCTCGGCGTGCCCTGGATGTACTTCGACGACCAGGAGGGGCGCATCCTCGCCTGGACGGCGCCCGGCGAGGGCACGCGCGGCGACGTCTTCATGCAGTGGCTGCTGCCCCTGCACACGGGGAACATCATCGGCCTGCCGGGCCGGATCCTCGTCTCGCTGCTCGGGCTCGCGGTGGCGGTCCTATCGGTCACCGGCGTCGTGATCTGGAGCCGCAAGCGCCGCGCGCGCCTAGGGCTCCGACCACATCCTGAGCAGGTTGTGATACACGCCGACCAATGACACGAGCCCCGGGTGCTCGGGGAGGTCCTTGCCAAGCCGGATGATCGCCATGTCCATGTCGAAGAGCAGCGCGCGCTGCGCGTCGTCGCGCACCATGCTCTGGATCCAGAAGAAGGACGCCACGCGCGCGCCGCGCGTGATCGCGTTGACGCGGTGCAGGCTGGTGGCGGGATACAGCACGAGGTGCCCCGCCGGCAGCTTGGCGCTGTGCGTGCCGTAGGTATCCTCGACCAGCAGTTCGCCGCCGTCGTACTCGCCCGGCTCCGATAGGAACAGCGTCGCCGAGAGGTCGGTACGCATGCGCAGGCGCGAGGGCGCGTGCGTGCGGATCGCGCTGTCGACGTGGCTGCCGAAGGTCATGCCCTCGCGGTAGCGGTTGAAGAGCGGCGGGAACACCTGCTTGGGCAGCGCCGCCGAGAAGAACAGCGGGTTGCGCGACAACGCGGACACGATCACCTCGCCCAGCTCGCGCGCCACGGCGCTCTCTTCCGGCAATTGCTCGTTGTACTTGGCGCGGGCAGACTGGTGCCCCGAGGTGACATTGCCGTCCACCCACGACGCGGCGTCCAAGCGCGCGCGGAACTGCTTCACCTGCTCCGCGCTCAGCACCTCGGGGACCTGTAGCAGCATCAGTCGAACTTGTAGCGGAACGTGAGAGCGCCGCTGAACGGCGCGCCTGGCAGGACCCGGTTCGGGTTGTTCTGGTAGCCCCCGTAGTAGTAGGTCTCGTCGGCGAGGTTGTAGAGGTTGAGTCGCACTTCGTACCGCTTCTGCACGTAGGCCACCGTCGCGTCGATCACGTGGTACGCGGGCACCCTGCCGGTGTTGGCGTCGTTCAGCCAGTACGAGGACGTCCCGCGCACGCCGCCCCCGACCTCCCAGCCGCCGCCGAGGTGGTACACGGTCCAGACGTTGCCGGCGACCTCGGCCACGCCGAGCGGCGTCCTGCCCTGCACGTTCGCCGGCCCGGAGACGATCTTGGCGTCCATGAACGCGATGCCGCTCGTGATCTCCCATTTGCGCGTGAGGCGACCGCTCACCTGAAGCTCCACGCCGTCCACGCGCCGCTCGCCCGCGAGCACCGTGGCGCCCAGTACCGGGTCGGTCATGCGGGCGTTGATCTTCTCGTTGCGGAACAGCGCTCCCCGCAGCTGCAGGGTGCCGACGTTCCAGTGCGTGCCGAGCTCGTAGCCGCGGTTCTCTTCGGGGTCGAGGGGCTCGGTGCCGGCGTTGAAGGCCGTGCCGGTGCCCCCGTACACGCCGAGCTCGCCCGAGGGGTTGTAGGAGTTGCCGAACGAGAGGTAGTGCGACTGCTGCGGCGTCGGCTGCCATATCAGTCCCACGCGCCCGCTCACCATGGTGTCGCTGCGCTCGAACGGGCCGCTGGCGATCGCGCCGGTGAGGAAGTTGCTGGTGCGCGCCTGCGCCTCGTAGCGCTCCCAGCGCAGCCCGACGAGCGCCTTCCAGTGCTCGCTGAGCTCGACCTGATCCTGCGCATACAGCGCGACCGTGTCGCCTCGCGCATTGGCGCGCACGTTGGGCGTCTTCGAGTACGAGAGCTGCGTGTACGGATCCGGGTTGAGCAGCGACGTGATGGACGCCGGCGCCTGCGTGCCCGCGGTCAGCGGATCGGCGTCGAGCACGTAGTTCCAGCGGTGCAGCTCCTCGCGCGCGAGCTCGAGGCCCCCGAGGACCGTGTGCCGCAAGCTGCCTGCGTCCAGGCGCCAGTTGAGCTCGG
>JBFWVE010000017.1:0-7144 GCA_050246895.1 Vicinamibacteria bacterium
CGTCATCCTCGGCGACCCCGAGCTGGCGCAGCTCCTCGGCGTCCTTCAGCCCGCGATCGATCGCGGCCAGGGACTCGACCACGCTTTCCAGGGACTTCTTCTCGCGCCCGAGCTCCTGGGCGCGCTTCGGATCGGACCAGACCTGAGGGTCCTCGAGCTGCTTGTTGACCTCTACGAGCCTGAGCTGTCTGCCGTCGAAGTCAAAGGTACCTCCTCAGCTCCGCGGACCGGGCCTTCAGGTCCTCGAGCTGGGCGGCGAGGGCGTTGAGGCGCTCGGCTTCCATGAGGGGGCGGATTATAGCCGCCCGCGCCGCGCTCAGAACTGGAGCCGCCGGTCCTCGCGCAGCAGCGCCTCGAACGCCTCCGCGCCCACCGGGCGGCTGAAGTAGAAGCCCTGGATGCCGTCGCAGCCGTTTTCTTTCAGGAACTCGCACTGCTCCGCGGTTTCCACGCCCTCGGCGACCGCGGTCATGCGCAGGCTGTGCGCGAGCGAGATCACCGCGAGGCAGATGATGGCCGCGTCGGGGTCGGCGAGCATGTCGCGCACGAAGGACATGTCGATCTTGAGCGCGTCGGCGCGGAAGTGCTTGAGGTAGGAAAGGCTCGAGTAGCCGGTGCCGAAGTCGTCGATGGCGAGCTTCACGCCCGAGGCCTTCAGCCGGTTCACGGTGGCGATGACCTTCTCGGTGTCCTGCGCGATCAGGCTCTCGGTGATCTCGAGCTCGAGCTGCGCCGGCGCGAGCCCGGTTTCCTTCAGCACGCGCAGCACGAGCGCGGCGACGTCCTGTTGCGCGAACTGGCGAATCGAGAGGTTCACCGCCACGCAGACCGGAGGCAGCCCCGCGTCGGTCCAGGCCTTGGCGCGCGCACAAGCCGTGCGCAGCACCCACTCGCCGATCGGCACGATGAGCCCCGATTGCTCGGCGACCGGCACGAACACCGCGGGCGACACCGCCCCCAGGCGCGGGTGGTTCCAGCGCAGCAGCGCCTCGCAGCCCGAGATGCGGCGGCTCTCCAGGTCCACGCGCGGCTGGTAGGCGAGCTCGAGCTGGCCGGCGGCGAGCGCGCCGCGCAGCTCGGTCTCGAGCTCGACGAGGCGCCGCGCGGACGCGCCCATATCCTTCGTGTAGAACTGGTAGGCGTTGCCGCCCAGCCCCTTGGCGCGCTCCATGGCCGAGTGCGCATGACTGATGAGCTCGTCCGCGGTCTCTCCGTCCACCGGGTAGAGGCTCACGCCGGCGCTCGCCGTGAGCTGCACCTCGCGGCCGTCCACCGCCGCGGGCGCGGCGAGCGCGTCGAGGATCTTCTGTACGACGACGTAGACGTCCGCCGTGCGGCGAAGGTCGGCGAGCAGGACGACGAACTCGTCACCGTACAGGCGCACCACGGCGTCGTCCGCGCGCACGGCCTGCGTCAGGCGCCGCGCCGCGACGCGCAGCAGCTCGTCGCCGTGCGTGCGGCCATAGCCGTCGTTCACCACTTTGAAGCGGTCGAGGTCCACGAAGACGAGCGCCGTCTGCCGCCCGGAGCGGCGCGAGTGCGTGATCGCCAGCGCGATGCGGTCCTCGACCAGGCGCCGGTTGCCCAGGCCCGTGAGGCCGTCGTGCGTGGCGAGGTAGGCGATGCGCTCCTCGTAGCGCTTGCGCTCGGTGATGTCGTTCAGGATGACGAGCAGGGCGGGCTGCCCGAGGAACTGCACGCGTTCGGCGCTCACCAGGCATTCGCGCAGCTCGCCGCCCGCGCGCCGCAGGGTCATCTCGTAGTTGGTCACGCGGCGCTCGGCGCGCAGCCGCCCGAGGAAGTCCGCGTACTGCTGCTCGTCGGCCCAGCCGCCGCTCTGCGCCACCGTGCTCGCGAGCAGCGTCTCGCGCGGGGCGCCGAAGAGCTCGCACGCGGCGTCGTTCACCGCGAGCATGCGCCCGTCGCGCAGCGCCACGATGCCGGTCGCCACCGGGCTGCCGGTGAAGATGTGCTCGAAGCGCTGCGCCTCCGCGGCCGCGGCGCGCTCCGCCGCGGCCTGGCGCCGCGCGGCGAGGATCGTCCCGGTGACGAGCAGCCCAAGGAGCAGCGCCGAGCCCGCGAGCACGGCGAGGAACAGCCGGTCCTGCCCGGCGCGGATGCCGAGCAGCGCCTCGCGCGCCCCCGCGTCGAGGCGCACGCCCGCGCGCACGAGGTCGTGGAAGGCGGCGCGCAGCTCCACGTCGCGGCGCGCGTCGGCGCCCGCGGCGAGCAGCGCCTTGAACTCCGCGAGACGGCGCTTGAAGTCCTGCGCACCCTCGGCGGCCGCGGGCAGCCGCGCGAGCGAGGTCTCGAACTGGGCGAGCGCCTGCGCGAGGAGCGCCTCGCCCTGCGCGCGGGACCAGGGCGAGCCCGGCGCGGTGCCGAGTGTGGCGTGCAGCACGCCCTCGGCGAGGTCCACGCGCGCCTGCCGCAGCTCGCGGATCAGCTCGCCTGAGCGCTCGAGCGCGCGGTTGTGGAACAGGTGCAGGGTGACCACCGCCGCGCATACGAGCAGCGCGGCGAGCACGGTGAGCCCGATCCAGACGCCGGTCGCGCGGTCGGAACGGGTCATCGGTCGGCGGCGCGCGAGCTGCGCGGCGCGGCCGGCAGGTCGGCGGCCTCGAAGCCGAAGGGCGCGATCGCGCGCAGGTGCTCGGGACCGCCGACCACGCGCGCCTGCGCGGCGTTCCAGGCCTTGCGCAGCGCCGGGCGCGAGCGCGAAAAGGCGGCAGCCACCTGGAACTCGGCCTCGGGCCCGCCCGGCGCCTCGCTGCCGACCACCGCCATCGATTCCAGCCCCGGAAACTGCCGGGCCATGAGCCTCGTCGTCGGCCGCGAGAGCGCGAGCGCGTCCGCCGCGCCGGACTCCACCGCGCGGCAGCCGGTGATCGCGTCGGGCACCAGCAGGGTGCGCGTCGGCGGCAGACCGCGCGCGCGCAGGCGATGCTCCTCGACCGAGCCCGCGACGACCGCGATGCGCGCGGCTGGGTCCGCGATCGCGTCGCGGTAGTCGAAGAGCCGCTGCGGATTGTCCTTGCGCACGAGCAGCCCCGCGCGCACCGCGAGGCTCGGCTCGGCGAAGGCCACGAGTGCTTCGCGCTCGGGCGTGACGAACAGCCCCGAGGCCACGACGTCGAAGCGCCCCTCGCGCAGGTCGGGGATCAGCGCGTCGAAGGTAGTGAGGATCCACTCGATGCGCTGCACCCCCATCTGGCGCGCGACGAGCTTCGCGAGCTCGGGCGACTCGCCCGTCACCAGGCCGTCGGAGCCGATGAAGGCGTAGGGAGCCTCGACCGCGTAGCCGATGCGCAGGACGCCGGTTTCGCGGATGCGCTCGAGCGCGGGGGCGGACGGCAATAGCGTCGCAAGCGCGACCGCAACCGCGCCCAGGAGCCCAACCAAAGTGGCGGCACGGAGAGCCATTTCCCCTCAAAGTCCGCGGGGTTATCCCCGCTTGTTCAGTACCCGGCTACTATGCGCTTCGACCAGCGCGCGCAGTGTGCGGTTTCGCAAATTTCTGCGCGATGTGATCGTTTTTCAGATATCACGATTGCCGATAGCAGGAGATCCCCGGATGTCGCTGAACGCGCACTTGCGCGGTGCACTATGGATGGGCGGCGCGGTGCTGTCGTTCTCCGCGATGGCGGTGGCCGCGCGCGAGCTGCTCGCGCACATGGGGCCGTTCCAGATCCTCTTCGTGCGGAGCGTGGTGATGCTCGCCATCGTGCTCGTGGTCATCGCGCAAGCCGAGAACGCCGTGACGCGCACCGCGCGGCTGCCGCTTCATCTGCTCCGCAACGTGATCCACTTCGGCGGGCAGTACTGCTGGGTGTTCGCGATCGGCGTGCTGCCGCTCGCCACCGTGTTCGCGATCGAGTTCACCATGCCGGTGTGGACCGCGGTGCTCGCCGCGGCCCTGCTCGGCGAGCGGCTCACGCGCCCGCGGATCGTGATGCTCGCGATGGGGCTCCTCGGCGTGCTCGTCATCCTGCGCCCGGGATTCGGCGCGTTCCACCCGGCCGCGCTCGTCGCGCTCGCCGCGGCGCTCCTCTACGCCGGAAACATGATCGCCACCAAGCAGCTCTCGGCCACCGACTCGCCGCTCGCGGTGCTCTTCTGGATGTCGGTGATCCAGACGCCGCTCGCGCTCCTCGCGGCGCTGCCGCAGTGGGTCGCGCCGCCGGGCTCGAGCCTGCCGTGGATGGCGGTGATCGGCGCGGGCAGCTACGCCGCGCACTACTGCATGACGCGAGCCTTCAAGCTCGCGGACGCGACCATCGTGGTGCCGATCGATTTTTCCCGCCTGCCGCTCATCGCGGTGGTGGGGGCGGTGTTCTACGCGGAGCAGTTCGACCCGCTCATCCTCGTGGGGGCGGCGGTGATCTTCGCGGGGACGTACTACTGCCTGAGCCGGGAGCGGCGCTAAGGACGCGCCTGCGCGGCGACGCCGTCGCTGTCTACCGCCGTCTGCAGGTCCTCGAGCCGGAAGGGTGCGCAGGTCGGCGCGCCGCCGTAGGTCTCCGCCGTGCAGAGCTCGATGCGCGTCTCGCCGTTCTCGTCGATCCTCGCCGCGCTCAGCACCGGCAGTCGCTCGCAGTTCTTGCCCACGTGGACCCTGGACAGGACGAGCCTGCCGTCGCGCAGCAGGCTCACGATCGTGTCGGGAAAGGGCTCGCAGCGGCCGGAGTCGTATTCGAGGATGTCGACCAGCATCGTCCAGTTCGCGCCGTTGACGCGGCATTGCTGGAAGTTGCGGTCGCCGCTCAGGAGCAGGAGCTCGCGCTCGGTCACGTGCGCGACGGGCGGGCGGACCATTTCGAGCACGAGGCGATTGCCGGCGGGGTCGCAGTCCCAGCGAATCATCGGGTCGTCGGTCGCGTCGGCGCCGGCGGCGGCGAGGGCGAGGAGAAATAGAAGTGCTGTGCTTGTCATCTCGTCTTCGGCACCGATTCTCTCACCGGCGCCGGAGGCTTGTCGCCGCACCTGCGGTAGGTGGCCCAGCCGTCTCCGCCGAGGACCCTGATCTCGGTTGCGCTGATGACCTGGTAGCTGCGGTCGCCGCTGATGTAGGTGTTCGGCCGATAGGTGCCGGGCTCGAAGCAGCCGCCCGGGCCGCAGAATGAAACGGAGTACATGCCGTCGGTACCGGCCCGCGCGATGTGAAGGCCGTGGTTCTCCTCGCTTTTTTCCTTCCAGAAGCCCGTCAGGTTGAGGCTCGGATCCGGGGTGCCGGGATTGGTCTCCTCGCGAATAGCCGCGCGGACCTCGCCGACAGTCCTGGGCGCCTTGTCCATCGCGCTGGCGCCGTAGTCCAGCTTGCTGGAGCCGCCGCGCTGCTCGCGCTGCGGACCGAGGCCGAGGACGTTCCACTCCGACAGGCTGAAGTCGTCCGGTAGTGCCGCACGCGCCTTGGGGAAGCCCAAAGATCCCGAATAGCTCAGGGACTGCGGCTTCTCGTTGGTTCTTCCGCCGAAAGGATCGAGCGGCATGTAGACGAAGTTCAGATCGAAGGCGACGGACTCCGGCGAGCGCCGCTCGACCCAGCCCGTCAACGTCCAGGGCGCGCCGTACTTGGCAGATGCGCTCGTCGTGGCCACGTCGAGCCGGCGTTTTGCCTCACTTGTCGAGAGAGCTCGCCTGCCATGCACCGCGGCAGGGCCTTCGGGAATCGCGGCGTGCAGCAGACTTACGACCGTTTGCATGGTGAGAACGGGCCCGTCCAGGTAGTCGATCTCGTAACCCCGCTCGATGCGGCCGCCCTTCAGCGCGAGCACGCGGCCGCCGACGAGCAGCACCTCGCCTTCGTTGGTTTCCTTTCCCTCCCTGAATCTGTAGTGCACGCGCGCGTCGTTGCCTGGCATGAGCTCGAGCGTGAAGTCGATCGACGCGTCCCCATAATTGCTGTGGATCTCGGCGCTGCCCAGGGTGTACCAGGGGGAGCCGGCGGCGCAGATGCGGTTCTCGTCGTCGCAGCGGGCTGCGGCCTGTCCCGCGGCAAGCGACAGCGCCGCCGCGAGGATGCCGGCGGCGGGCAACGCGTGCATGAGCCGCTTCGCCTCGTCTATCGTGCTCACAGGTGCTCGAAGTACTCCGGCGCTCGATCCCAACGGTCGTGCAGGCCGTCCACGTAGGTGATGGGGATCTTCGCGAGCTCTTCCTCGCCCACGCCCTCCAGGCAGCCGATGTTGACCCCATACATCTTGCCGATGGGGGTGTCGTTGCCCACGCCGAAGGGCCGCACGCCGCATTTTTTGCAGAAGAAGTGCTGGTTCTTCCGGGTGTTGAAGAGGTATTCGGTGAGCATGTCCTCGCCGGCGACCAGGCGGAAGCCGTCCGCCTTCGCGATCGCCGGCCAGAAGCGATTGCGGCGGCAGATCGAGCAGTTGCAGCGAAACGACGGCTGCGCGAGGTCGAGCTCCGCCTCGAAGCGCACGGCGCCGCAGTGGCAGCTGCCCTGATAAGTCTTCAGCATCAGGCCTTCTGCTTGAGCATGTCGAGCACCTGCGGGTTCACCACGTTGATCGGCTTGCCGTTCGCATAGGCAAGGATCTGGTCGAAGATATCCGAAAACTGCAGCTCGTACTCTTCCTTGGTCACGTAGCCGATGTGCGGGGTGCAGACGACGTTCGGCAGGTTGAGGAGGGGGTGGCTCGTGTCTTTCAGCGGCTCCTCCTCGTAGACGTCCACCGCCGCCATGCCGGGACGGCCGGCACGCAGGGCTTCCACCAGGGCGCCGGACTCGATGAGCGGCGCGCGGCTCGTGTTGACGAGGAGAGCGGTGGGCTTCATGAGGGCGAGGTCGGCTTTCGTGACGATGCCGCGCGTCTCCTTCACGAGGCGCATGTGAAGCGAGAGGACGTCCGCGGTCTCGAAAAAATCCTTCTTGCTCTTCGCCACGGCGTAGCCGTCCGCCTGCGCCTTCTTTCTCGATGCCTCGCGCGCCCAGACGAGGATCCTCATGCCGAAGGCACTTCCGTAACCCGAGACCGCCGCGCCGATCCGGCCGTAGCCGTAGATGCCGAGCGTCTTGCCCCTCAGCGTATTGCCGACGCCGATCTGCCAGTTACCTTGCTTCAGCGATTGCATCTGCTGCGGAATCTGGCGCACGGCGGCGAGGACGAGCCCCCACGTGAGCTCCGCGGCG
>JBFWVE010000018.1:0-6773 GCA_050246895.1 Vicinamibacteria bacterium
TCAGCGCGTCGATCGCCTCGCGCCAGACCTGCGTCACCTGCGCGACGTACGCGGGGCTCCGCTGCCGTCCCTCGATCTTCACCGCGCGCACGCCGATGCGCGCGAACTCGGGCAGGAGCTCGAGCGTATTGAGGCTCGTCGGCTCCTCGAAGGCGTAGTAGGTGTCGCCGCCGGCCGCGTAGCGGCCCTTGCACACGGTGGGATACGCCGCGCGCTCGCCCTTCGCATAGCGGTCGATGAGCACGCCGCCCAGGCGCGACTCCAGCCCCGCGGCGCCTTCCTTCCAGCGCACGGCGTGCGCGGGCGAGCAGGCGCCCGAGAGGTTGGGCGCCTCGCCGCAGGCATAAGCCGAGAGCGCGCAGCGCCCTTCCACCATCACGCACAGGCCGCCGAAGCCGAACACCTCGATCTCCGCGCGCGTGCGCTTCGCCACGAGCTCCACCTGCTGCAGGGAAAGCACGCGCGGCAGCACGGCGCGCTTCACGCCGAAGCGCTCGCGGAAGAACTCGATCGCCTCGTGGCTGGTGGCCGAGCCCTGCACCGAGAGGTGCAGCTCGAGCCGCGGGTGCGCCCGGTGCGCGTACTGCAGCAGCCCCGCGTCCGCGACGATGATCGCGTCGGCGCCGAGCGCCGCCGCGCGGTCCACGGCGGCGGTCCAGCGCGCCCAGCTCGCCGCCTGCGGATACGTGTTGATCGCCATCAGCACCTTGCGCCGGCGCGCATGCGCGTAGGCGAGCCCTTCGGCGAGCGCCGCCTCGTCGAAGTTCAGCCCCGGGAAGTTGCGCGCGTTGGTGGCGTCGCGCAGCCCCAGGTACACCCAGTCGGCGCCGTGGTCCACGGCGGCCTTCAGCGCGGGCAGGCTTCCTGCCGGGCAGACGAGCTCCATGCCGGCTCCTCGAGCGTGAACAAAGTCCCGATCCTAGAAGCCGCGTCAGGTTTCGCACGCCGGGAGATTGATCTGGAACAACTTTCGGCGTCCGGCGCTTGCAGTTCCTGACATCCAATTTCCGCTCGAACCCATTTCTCGAGGGAGGGAGAACATGAACGCGCCATATCCGATGCAAGTCCTGATGCCCGTGCAGCGCCTGCCTTTCACGGTGCGCGCCGTGCGCCACGAGCGCGAGCTGCGCAAGGCGGTCGACGTCCGCCAGCGCGCCTACGGGCGGCATGTCCCCGAGCTCGGCGCGCTGCTCCGGGAGCCCGAGCCGCAGGACCGCGACGCGGGCAACGTGGTGCTGCTCGCGGAGTCGCGCCTCGACGGCGCGCCGCTCGGCACGCTGCGCATCCAGACCAACCGCCATCGGCCGCTCGCCCTGGAGGGCTCGGTCGAGCTGCCGGCATGGCTCGCGGGCGCGAGCCTCGCCGAGGCCACGCGCCTGGGCGTCGCCGAGGGGCGCGTCGGGCGGATGGTGAAGACGATGCTGTTCAAGGCGCTCTACCTGCACTGCCTGGCCGAGGACATCGACTGGATGGTGATCGGCGCGCGCGCGCCGCTCGACCGCATGTACGCGGGGCTGCTGTTCGAGGACGTGTTCCCGGGCCGCGGCTACGTGCCGCTCAAGCACGCGGGCAACCTGCCGCACCGCATCCTCGGCTTCGAGCTGGCGAGCGCCGAGGCGCGCTGGAGCGCGGCGCGGCATCCGCTGCTCGAGCTGTTCGTCGGCACGCGCCACCCGGACATCGAGGTCGGCGGACGCGTGCCGGTGGCGCGCCCGATCGAACTGCGACACGAGGCCCGGCCCGCGCTCGCGGCATGACGCCCCTGCGCCAGGCCCTCGACGCGGCGATCTTCGCGCTGTCGGTCTACGGCGTGCCGGCGGCGATCGGCGCGGTCACGCTCGTGGCGCTCCTCGCCTGGGAGCGCCAGTACGAGCGCGCCGACCCGGCGCCGCTCCCCATCGCGGTGCTCGAGGCGCGCGGCGCGGCGCTCGCCCCGGCCGAGGCCGCCGCGCGGCTGCGCGCCGAGGTCCCGGTGCCGCACCGGGACACGCGGCGCTCGGAGTCGCCGTTCTGGTTCGCGTTCACCGCCGCGCCCGAGGGCGAGGGCAGCGAAATCGAGCTGCCCTCGCGTCACGCGCAATCGATCGCCTGCTGGAACGCGCGCAGCCTGGAGCCGCTCGGGAGCGCGAGCCGCAGCGCGGCCGCGGGCGCGGTGAGGGCGCTCAAGGCCGGCTTCGCGATCCGGCTGCCGCCCGGCGAGGCGAGCGTGCCGCTCTTGTGCCGCGGCAGCTTCGCGGGGCCCGCGCGCATCTCGGCGCAGCAGTGGTCCCCCGGCGAGCTCGCCGTGTCGGTGCGCGAGTTCCACCGCAACGCGGGGCTGCTGGAAGGCGGGCTGCTGGTGCTCGCCGCCTTCGTGCTCGTGACCGCGGTGATCAACCGCGAGTGGCTGCACGTGCTGCTCGCCGCGTGGCTGCTCGCCAGCCTGCGCATGGGCGCGCTCTCGGCGGGCTGGGACATGAACTGGCTCGGCCGCAGCATTCCGGCCGACTGGCTCCTGCTCACGCGCAAGCTGACCATCGCCGTGTACTTCGTGCTCACCTACGCGCTGTTCGCGCGCCTGTTCCGCGACGACCTGCGCAAGGTGGGCGCCGCCTGGCTGCTGCAGGTCGCGCAGGCGTCCTGCGTGGCGATCTTCGCCGCGGCGCTCGCGCTGCCGTTCGCGCAGTTCCTGCCGGTCATGTGGGCCACGGTTGCGGTCGGCATCTCGGTGATCGTGTTCTTCCTCGCGCGCATCCTGCGCGTGACGCGCTCGGCGGTGGCCCTGTGGTACGGCGCCTCGCTCGCGGTCGTGCTGCTCGCCGGCGTGCACGAGGTGCTCGGGGCATCGGTCGGCGCAAAAGCGCTGGTCGGCGCGGTGAACCACGTCACCGCCGCGCTCTCCTCGGGCCTGCTGTGCGCGCTCGCCATCGCCGTGCAGATGCGCGAGGAGCGCCTCGAGCGGCTCCAGGCGCAGGCCGCGCTGAAGAACGCCTACGAGGCGATCCCGATCGGGCTGTTCACGCTGGGGCGCGACGGCGCCTTCGAGGGCGCCAACCCGGCGCTCGCGGCGATGCTGGGCGGGGACCCCGCGCTCGGCGCGCGCCGCTACTGGCGCGACCATTTCGAGCCGGGCTCCTGGGACCGGCTGCAGGAGCTCGTGCGCGAGCGCGCGGGCGGCGAGCTCGAGATCCGCGGACTGCCGCGCGAGGGGGCGACGCCGCGCTGGTACCACGTGAAGGCGGCGCTCACGGGCGATCGCATCGAGGGCTCGCTGCAGGACTTCACCGAGCGGCTGGAGGCCACCGAGCGACTGCGCTACCTCGCCGAGAACGACCCGCTCACCGGCGTGCTCAACCGCCGCGGCGTGGAGAAGGTGCTGGAGCGCGCCGCGCGCGAGGCCGCCGCCGGCCGGCCGCTCGCGCTCGCCTACCTCGACCTCGACCGCTTCAAGCTGATCAACGACCTGTTCGGCCACGTCGCCGGCGACGACGTGCTGCGCCAGGCCTGCCGGCGCATCGAGGGCCTGCTCGCGCGCGGCCACGCCCTCGGGCGCGTGGGCGGCGACGAGTTCGTGATCGTCTTCCGCCGCACGCCGATCCAGGCCGCGGCCGCGATCTGCCGCGGCATCGTCGAGGCGATCGGCGGCGCGGCCTTCCAGACCGGGGACAAGGCCTTCCAGGTGCGCGCCTCGATCGGCCTGGTGGAGGTGGAGCCGCCGCTCGTCGTCAAGGACGCCATCTCGGTCGCCGACCGCGCCTGCCGCGACGCCAAGGCGGGCGGCGCGGAGGCTCTCGCCGTCTACCAGCGCGGCGCGCGCGCCTTCCGCGACCGCGAGCAGGAGCTGCGGCTCGTGGAGCGCCTGGGCGCCGGGGTCGCGCCCGAGGGGCTGTTCCTGGTGATGCAGCCGATCCTGTCGCTGCGCGCGCCGTTCGAGGCGCTCGACTTCGAGGTGCTGGTGCGCATGCGCGAGCCCGACGGCTCGGTGACGCCCGCCGGCCCGATCATCGCTGCCGCCGAGAACAACGGGCGCGCCGCGGTCATCGACCGCTGGGTGCTCGCCAACACGCTGGCCTGGCTCGAGCGCCACCGCGATGCGCTCGCGCGCACGCGCTTCGCCACCATGAACCTGTCGGGCGCGTCGCTGAACGACGAGCGCTTCGCGCAGGACGCCTTCGCCATGCTGCGCGCGGCGCCGCGCGCCGCCGGGCGCCTGTGCATCGAGATCACCGAGAGCGTGGCGCTGCACGACCTCGCCAACACCCGGCGCTTCATCGAGCGCGTGCGCGGCTTCGGCGCGAAGCTCGCGCTCGACGACTTCGGCGCGGGCTACACGTCGTTTTCCTACCTGAAGGAGCTGCCGGCCGAGGTGGTGAAGATCGACGGCAGCTTCGTGAAGAGCCTCACCGCGCATCCCGCCGACCTCGCCATCGTCGAGGCGATCGTCGAGCTGGCGCGCAACTTCGGCATGCAGACCATCGCCGAGTGGGCCGAGGACCGCGCCACCGTCGAGGCGCTGGCGCGCGCCGGCGTGGACTACGTGCAGGGCTACGCGGTGTCGCGGCCGCTGGAGGCCGAGCGGCTGCTCGGCGCCCCGAGCGCCGCCGCGTTCATCACCGATCCCGAGGTGCTGCGCTACGTGCGCGAGGCGCTCGCGCCTTCGCGCAGCCTCGCGCTCTGGGATCCGCTCGAGGAGCCCCCGGCCGCCGGGCTGCACTAGCCGCCCTGGCGCAGCTTCTCCAGGTCGGGGATGCGGATGGCGCGGCCCTGGATCTCGACCAGGCCCGCGTTGCCGAGCTCGTGCAGGATGCGCGAGAAGTGCTCGGGGGTCATGTTCAGGCGCGAGGCGATCACGCTCTTGCCGGGCGTGAGGTGCACTTCCGCCGCGCCGCCGCTCGCGCTCTCGGGCACCTCGGCGAGCAGGTAGCCGATGACGCGCTCGTGGCTCGAGCGCAGCGTGTAGGCCTCGACGTCGCGCACCAGGCCGTGCAGGCGCCGCGACAGCCCCGAGAGCATGCGCAGCGCGAATCCCGTGTCGCGGCGCAGCTCCTCCATCACGGCGCTCCGCGCCACGTGCAGCAGCATCGAGTCGGCGAGCGCCTGCGCGAAGACGATGTAGGGCTTGTCGAGGAACATGAGCGCCTCGCCGAAGCTCTGCCCGGGCCGCACGATCTCGACCACCTTCTCCACGCCCTGGGGCGAGGTGAAGCCGAGCTTCACCTGGCCGTAGACCACGACGTGGAACCCCGTGCACGGATCGCCGCAGTGGCACACGGTCTGACCCTTCTCCACGTGCACGGGGAGCGTGGCCGCGGCGATGCGGTCGAGCTCGTCCGCGCTCATCTCGCTGAACATCGGCAGATTGGCGAGGAAGGCCTGGATCTTGATCGGCGGGGCGCGGCGGTTCACGGGCTGGTGCCCTCGGAGCGGGTGATCTTGTTGTGCACGTTGTACTTGCCCACGGGCTTTCGCATCGGCAGGCGCTTGACCTCCCGGAGCGTGTTCGCATCGTAGACGATGACGGCGCCGTCGTCCTCCCACAGGCTCGCGAGCGCGTAGCGACCGTAGCGGTCGAACTCGACGTGCGCGAGCGTGCGGCCGGGCTCGGGCGTGAGGCGCGCCACCACCTGCAGGGTTTCCTTGTCGATCACCTGGAGCGTGTCGCGGCCCTTCGGCCCGATCATCGAGTCCACCCAGGCGTAGCGCGAGAGCTCGTGACTGCGCAGGAAGTAGCCCGGGCCGAGCGTCTCGATCTCGGCCACCGTCTTCCAGTCGGCGGTGTCGATCACGCTCACCACGCCCTCGCGCAGGTTGGGCGTGGCCATGACGCGCCGGCCCGCGCGCTCCCAGCTGATGCCCGAGGCGAGGTGCGGCAGGCCCGGCAGGTCCACCGCGGCGATGGCGCGGCGCACGTCGAGGTGCACCACCTGGCCGCGCTTCGCGCCGCGGCTCGTGCCCACCACCCGGCTGAAGTCGGGCGTGAAGAAGAAGTCCTCGAGCACCGCGTCCAGCTTCGTGCGGCGCGGGTTGAGGAACCCCGGCACGAACTCGCCCTCCTTGAGGCGATAGTCGTGCACGAGGCCCGCGGCGATCGGCTCCGCCTGCGGGTCGTAGGAGATCTCCCAGAGCTCGGGCGCGTCGCGCAGCGCGGCGACGAAGCTGCGCCGCGGCGTGGCGTCGTACACCGCGGCGACGCGCGAGCCCGCGGGCAGGATCCCGACGAGCTCGAGGTCCGCGTCGAGCAGCACGAGGTTCCCGGGCAGGGTGTTGGCGACCATGACGTAGCGCCCGTCGCCCGAGACGGCGGCGTTCCGCGTGTTGATCCCGGCGCGCACCTCGGCCAGCACTTCCAGCGACCATAGGTCGTACTTCGTGATCCAGCCGTCGCGCGAGGCGAAGTAGACGAAGCGCCCGTCGGGCGAGAACTTCGGCCCGCCGTGCAGCGCGAAGCGCGAGGCGAAGCGCGCGATGGGCTCGAGCCGGTCGCCGTCCAGCACGCTCACGTGGTGGTCGCCCGCCTCGACGACGAGAAAGAGGTTCAGGGGATCGGCGTCGTAGCGCGGGCGCGCGAGCGGCGCGGGGGCGCGCCGCACGACGCGCGAGGCGCGGATGTCGGCCTCGCTCCAGGCGGGCGCGGGCGCGAGCGGCGTGTAGACGAGCTCCACGAGCTGCGCGATCTCGGCCTCCGACAGCGTGCCGCCGAAGGCCGGCATCTGCACGCCGGGGCGGCTCTGGCGGATGACCTTGGCGGCCTCGGCCTTCTTCAGCCGGCCGAGGTTCTCCGGCAGCAGCGCCGG
>JBFWVE010000019.1:0-6177 GCA_050246895.1 Vicinamibacteria bacterium
GCGACATGACGCCGAAGGCGAACTGCTCGGGCGCCATGCCCCAGTAGCGCTTCATGTGCTCGAACCAGGCGAGCGAGACGTTCGCCGCGTGCTGGGTCTTCTCCACCTCCTCGCGCCGCGCGGTGTCATAGCGCGCGAGCGCCGGCTTCACCTCGCCGTCCTTCCGGAGCGCCTCGTACAGCGCGATCGCGTCCTCCATGGCGAGCTTGGTGCCCGAGCCGATGGAAAAATGCGCCGTGGCCTTCGCGTCGCCCACGAGCACGGCATTGCCCATCACCCAGGTCTCGTTGACGATGGTCGGAAAATTCCGCCAGATCGAGCGGTTGGCGATCAGCGGGTGGCCGTCGAGCTCCGCGGCGAACACGCGCTCGAGCACGGACAGCATCTCCTGCTCGCTCATCCTGTCGAAGCCGAAGTTCTTCCAGGTGGCTTCGTCGGTCTCGATCACCCAGGTCGAGCGTCCCTCCTCGTACTGGTAGCAGTGCGCGAGGATGATGCCCTCGGGCGTCTCGCGGAAGAAGTACTTGAAGGCGTCCAGCGGCTTCGTGGAGCCCAGCCAGGTGAACTTGTTCGGCCGCAGGTCCACGCTCGGCTTGAAGTGATCCTTGTGCTGCTCGCGGATCCTCGAGTTGATGCCGTCGGCCACGACGATGAGGTTCGAATCGGCGAAGGGCGCGAGACTCTCGACCTCGGTCTGGAAGCGGATCGCGATGCCGAGCTCGCGGCAGCGGTCCTGCAGGATGGCGAGCAGCGCGTTCCGCGAGCAGCCGCAAAAGCCGTTGCCGCCCGACCTGAGCGTGCGGCCCTTGTACACCACGTCCACGTCGCCCCAGTAGGCAAAACGCCGGCGGATGCGCTCGTAGGTGACCAGGTCGTACGCCTTGAACGTGTCGAGCGTCTGGTCGGAGAACACCACGCCGAAGCCGAAGGTGTCGTCCGGGCGGTTCCTCTCGTAGACCGTGACGTCCCAGCGCGGCCAGGCCTTCTTCGCGAGGAGCGCGAAGTAAAGACCTCCCGGCCCTCCGCCGATGACGGTGACTTTCATCTCAGCCCTCCGGGATCACCGCCGTCGCCTCGATCTCGAGCCGCGCCTTGTCCTCCACGAGCCCGCTCACCTGCACCACCGCCATGACCGGATAGTTCCTGCCCATCAGCTCGCGATAGGCGGCGCCGACTTCCTTGAGCGATGCGAGGTACTCCGCCTTATCGAGCACGTACCAGGTGAGGCGCACCACATGCTCGGGACGCCCGCCCGCCTGTGCGAGCACTTCCAGGATGTTCGCGAGCGCCTGACGGAACTGCCCGGCGAAGCCCGTCTCCTTCCATTCGCCCTGGCCGGTGTAGCCGACCTGCCCGGCGATGTAGACGGTCGTGCCGCCCTTTACCGCGATGCCGTTGGAGAAGCCTTTGGGGCGCGCCCACGAGGGCGGCTGGAGGATCTTCATCATGGGTTCCTCAGCTTGAAGCGCTGCAGCTTCCCGGTCTCGGTGCGCGGCAGCGCGTCCACGAACTCGATCGAGCGCGGGTACTTGTAGGGCGCGATCGCGCTCTTCACGTGCTCCTGGAGCGCTTTTGCCGCCTCCGGGCTGCGCGGCTGCCCGGGCTTGAGGACGACGAAGGCCTTCACGATGGTGCCGCGCTCGGCGTCCGGCGCGCCCACCACCCCGCACTCGGCGACCGCCGGGTGCGCGAGGAGCGCCGCTTCCACCTCGGGCCCCGCGATGTTGTAGCCCGCCGAGATGATCATGTCGTCGGTGCGCGCCTGATAGTAGAAGTAGCCGTCCTTGTCCATCACGTAGGCGTCGCCCGTCACGTTCCAGCCGTTCTGCACGTAGCTCGTCTGCCGCGCGTCGGCGAGGTAGCGGCAGCCCGTCGGGCCCTTCACCGCGAGCCGCCCGATCACGCCGGGCTTGCAGGGGTTGCCCTCGTCGTCCAGCACGGTGGCGCGGTAGCCGGGGATGGCGTAGCCGGTCGCGCCGCGGCGCACGCGCTCGGGCGTGTGCGAGATGAAGATGTGGATCATCTCCGTCGAGCCGATGCCGTCGATGATCTCGAGGCCGGTCGCCTGCTTGAAGAGCTGGCGCGTGGGATCGGGCAAGGCCTCGCCCGCCGAGACGCACTTCTTGAGCGACGACAGGTCGTAGTCCTTCGCCAGATTCGCCATCTGCCGGTACATGGTCGGCGCGGTGAAGCACACCGTCGCCCTGAAGTCCTGGACGGTCCGCAGGAGCGTGTCGGGCGCGAGCTTCTCGACGAGCACGGTCGAGGCGCCGACGCGCATCGGGAAGGCGAGCATCCCGCCCAGGCCGAAGGTGAAGGCGATGGGCGGCGTGCCGCAGAACACGTCGTCCTTCGTCGCGCCTAGGCAGGAGCGCGGGAACGCGTCGCACATGGCGATCACGTCGCGGTGGAAGTGCACCGTGCCCTTGGGCTTGCCCGTGGTGCCCGAGGTGAAGGCGATGAGCGCGACGTCCTCGGCCGCGGTGTCGGCGTTGACGAAGGTCTGCGGCGCGCGCATGCAGCGCGCATCGAGCGAGTCGGGGGCGTCGTCGTACCAGTACTTGACGCTCTTCAGCGTGGGGCAGCCGGGCCGCGCGGCCTCGAGCTCGGCGGCGAGCCGCTTGTCGCAGAGGGCGTGCGAGATCTCGGCCTTCCGCACGATGTCGGTGAGCTCTTTGGCGCGCAGGAGCGGCATGGTGGCCACGCACACGCCGCCCGCCTTCATCACCGCGAACCAGCACGCGGCCATCATCGGGTTGTTCGGGCCCCGCAGCAGCACGCGGTTGCCGGGCTTCAGGCCCATGTCGCGCACGAGCACGTTCGCGATGCGGTTCGCCTGCGCGTAGAGCTCGGTGTAGGTGCAGCCGCCCTCGGGCGCGCGGATCACCGGCCGGTGGCCGAAGCCGCGGTTCACCATCTTGTCGAGGAGCTCGGTGGCGCAATTGAGGCGCACCGGGTAGCGGAACTCCGGGCGCTCGAAGAGGAACGCGGGCCACAGCTCCCGCGGCGGCAGGTTGTCGCGCGCGAAGGTGTCGACGTGGGCGCTCTTCCACTTCACCTGAGGAGCTCCCGCGCGATGATCACCTTCTGCACCTCGGTCGCGCCTTCGTAGATGCGAAGCGCGCGCACCTCGCGGTACAGGCGCTCGACCGGATGGCCGCGCGTCACCCCGAGCCCCCCGAGGATCTGCACCGCATCGTCGATCACGGCCTGCGCGGCCTCGGTGGCCTGCATCTTCGCCATCGCCGCCTCGCGCGTGACGCGCGCCTTCTTCACGTCGCGCACCCAGGCCGAGCGGTAGGTGAGCAGCGCCGCGGCCTCGATCGCGGTCGCCATGTCGGCGAGCTTCGCCTGCGTCATCTGCAGGTCGGCGAGGCGCCCGCCGAACATCCTGCGGTCCTTCGCGCGCGCGAGCGCCTCGGCGAGCGCGCGGCGCGCGAAGCCGAGCGCGGCGCCCGCTACGGTGGTGCGAAAGACGTCGAGGTTCCTCATGGCGAGCTTGAACCCCTGCCCGGCTTCGCCCAGCAGCTCGCCCCTCGCCCCGCGATACCTCACGGTCGCCATCGGGTGCGGCGCGACGATGTCGATGCGCTCGCTCGCGTCCACTTCGGTCGCGTCCACCACGAAGGCGCTGATACCCTCCTCGGTCTTCGCGAAGGTGACGTAGAAGTCCGCGATGCCGCCGTTCGAGATCCAGGTCTTCACGCCGTCCAGCGTCCAGGCGTCGCCCTTGCGCTTCGCCGTGGTGGTCATCGCGGCGACGTCGGAGCCGGCGTCGGGCTCCGAGAGCGCGAAGGCGGCGAGCGCCTCGCCGGCCGCGGCCTTTGGCAGATAGCGCTTCTTCTGCGCGTCGCCCCCCGCCAGCACGATCGGGCCGCTGCCCAGGCCCTGCATGACGAAGGCGAAGTCGGCGAGGCCGGCGTGGTAGGCGAGGACTTCGCGGATCAGCGCGATGCTCCTGACGTCCGGGTTGTCGCTGACGCAGTAGTTGAGGTAGCCGGCTGCGCCCAGTTTGCGGACCAGCTCCTTGCAGGTCGCATCCGCATCCGCTCCATGCGCATGCTCCAGGTTGGCGATCGCCCAAGCGTCCGCCCCCCGCGCCAGAGCCGCGTGGGGCGGATCGAAGAAAGGCCAATCGAGGTGGGCGAAGCGGTCCATCACGCGTTCTCCAGCGTGACCTGCTTCAGGCGTGCAAGCAGTTGCATCAGCGAATCCGATTCCTTTCTCGACAACCCGCCCATCAACTCCACCATCCACTGCTCGTGCTGTCGCGCCATCTCGCCGAAGGCCCGCTCCCCCGCGCGCGTGAGCTTCACGCGCCAGGCGCGCCGGTCGCGCGCGTCGTCGAGGCGCTCGACCAGCCCCTCCTTCACCAGCTGGTCGACGATGCCGGTGACGTTGCCGCCGGTGACCATGAGCAGGCGCGAGAGCTCGCTCATCTTGAGGCCGCCGGGATGGCGCTCGAGCTGCGCGAGGAGGTCGAAGCGCGGCAGCGTGGTGCCGAAGCGTTCGCGCAGCCGCCGGCGCACCTCCCGCTCGATGAGCTGCGAGCAGGTGAGCAGGCGCAGCCACAGGCGCAGCGCGCGGTGGTCGTCCACGGTGGCCCGCGTCTCCCGATCCATCAGGCCTAAATCACTCATACCTAAAGTATCTGCCCGGCCGCGGCCCGCTGGCAAGCCCCCTCAGGCGGCGAGCGCGCGCCACAGGAAGCTCGCGCCCCCGGCGAGCACGATCGCGTCCATGAACGCCGTGTGCACGCGGATCGGGATGACCTCGAGCAGCCGTCGCGCGATGAAGGCGCCGGGCAGCGTGCACAGGCCGATCAGCACGCCCGCGGCGGCGAGCTGCAAGTCGAGCCGCGCCACGCTGCCGAAGAGCGCGATCTTCGCGACCCCCATGATCACGGAGACGATCGCGTCGGTGGCGATCACCGTCGCGCCCTGCAGCCCCGCGGCCATGAGGAGAGATATGAGCAGCAACCCCACCCCCGTCATGCCGCCGTTCACGAAGCCGAAGCCCGCGCCCGCGACCGAGACGCCGCGCGGCCCGAGCGTCCAGCCGGCGCGCGCGAGCAGCCGGCGCAGCGGCACGGATGCGACGAAGAAGGCGCCGAGCAGCAGCGCCACCCAGCGCGGCGCGAGCAGCGTGTAGGCATAGGCGCCCGCGACGCAGGCCGGCAGCCCGAAGAGCAGGATGCGCCGCGCGTAGGGCCAGTGGATGTCGCGCCGGAAGGCGGCGACGCGCCCGCCGTTCGCGAAGATCATGCCGACCGCCATCACCGGCACGACGTTGGCGACGCCCACCACCGGCGCGAGGAAGATCGGCACGACGAGCCCGGTGCCGTAGCCCGCCAGCCCCCCGAGGATGGAGCCGGCGAGCGCGACGCCCGCGATCAGCGCGAGGTCGGCGAGGCCGACGTCGGCGAGCTGGAAGGCGGCTTCCACGCGGGGACCTTGTCCTGCAGGAACTGCAGCACCGCGACCTCGTCGCGGCGCAGCGCGCCGCCGCGGCCCTTGCGCCGCGCGCGCCGCGAGAGCGCCGCCGGCTGCGGCGCCGTGAGGCCGAGGAGATAGGCCTGGATGAGCGCGGGATGGACGTAGTACTTGCGGCACACGGCGCGCGTGTTGCCGAGGCGCTCGGCCACGGCGTCGATCGCGCGCACGATGTTGCGATCGGCCTCGCGCCGGCTCGCCGCCGGGCCCATGCGCCGCAGCTCCACCGCGGCGAGCATGGTGCCGCCCCAGGTGCGGAAGTCCTTCGCCGTGACGTCGCGCCCGCTCGCCTCGCGCAGATAGGCGTTCACGTCGTCCGAGATCACGGCCTGGCGCCGGCCGTTCGCGTCCAGGTACTGGAACATCTCCTGCCCGGGCAGGTCCTGGCAGCGCTGGATGATGCGCGCCAGGCGCGGCTCCTCCACCGAGATCGAGTGCTCGATGCCGCTCTTGCCACGGAAGGTGAAGCGCACGCGGCTGCCGTCCACCTGCACGTGGCGGCGGCGCAGCGTGGTGAGGCCGTAGGAGCGGTTCTCGCGCGCGTACTCGTCGTTGCCGACGCGGATCAGCGTGCGATCGAGCAGGCGCACCACGGTGGCGAGCAGCTGCCGGCGGTCGAGCGCGTCGCCGCGCAGGTCGCGCTCGACGCGCTCGCGCAGGCGCGGCAGCGCCTCGCTGAACGCGA
>JBFWVE010000020.1:0-5365 GCA_050246895.1 Vicinamibacteria bacterium
GGTGCTGATGGCGGTTTTGTTGGCCCCGCGGATGGCGGGATAGAGCACCACTGGCCGCCACCGCGTCGGTGGGCGCCATGGCGGGATAGAGCACCAGCCGCCGTCCTGTAGTTCTTCGCGCATGAGCGGAGTGGGCGAGCTACCTCAGAGGGAGCGTGAAGTGGCCTGGGGCGGTGGCAGCCGCCCCAGGCCGTGCACGCGGGACAAGCACTCCCGTGAGCGAGACCGATCGTACCGTCGTCGCTGGCCGGGCGCCTCCTGCACGTCCTCGGCGCCGAGAGTGCCTGCGGAGGGGATGTCCGGATCGTTTCGCGCCACCTCCCTGGCAGGGCGAGGCCGTGTTCTGCGGCGAGGCGGACTGCGAGAGGGCACTGGAGCGCTGGCGCAGGGCGAAGGGACCGCACCGCGACCGCTTCGGCCCGCTCGAGCCGCCGCTGGACTTCGGGGCTCGCCTGTGCGCCGAGGAAGGCTGCGAGGAGGCCTTCCTCGCTCGCAGCCCTACTCACTCGCGTTGCGCAGGCTGTTCGCGCGAGCGACGCCGGGTGCTCGCGCGAGAGCGGCAGCGCCGCCGACGAGCTGCCCGGCGCGACCCGGAACCGTCCGCGCCGGACTCGAACTCGCCCGGCGATCTCGAGGCGCAGCCGCTGGAAGCCGCTCCCGAAGCGGCACAGGCGTCCTGTCACGCTCCTCATGGAACTTGTCAAACACGGCCGCTCTGCGATCGCCCCGGCTGCCACGAGCCTGCTCGGGCTCGCGACGAGAGGTGCCCTTCCTACTGCGCCTCGCCCTGCGCCCGGGCGGTTCGACGCGCACTGGACCGCCGTCGGCGCTGGGCTGCACGCCGCGCGGTCGAGGTCTCTGAGGCAGGGCCGTAGCGACTGCCCCTTGTTCGGCCGCCGTCGCTCCCGCCCTGAGCCTTTCCTACCTTCCGCGGCAGCTAGCCCGAGAGGTCGGAGATGCCCACGAGACGAAGCCGATTCACACGCGTCGTGCCCCGCCCCGACCGAGTCCGTGGCCTGGGCGCGACGTCCTTCGGGTGGATCGCGACGACCCTGCTGCGTGCAGGCTGGCTCAAGGTGCTGAGCCCCGCCGACGTGGCGACCTACGTCTTGCTCTGCCTCGCTGCGGACCGCGACGGGGTCAGCTTCTATCGGCGAGGGCGCATGGCCTGTGAGCTCGGGCTCGGAGAGGACGAGCTCGACGCCGCGCTCGGGCGACTCCTCCGGCTCGACCTGGTCGCGCATCGCCCCTTCCGCGCGGGCGCGCCAGACGGCTTCTGGCAGGTGCTCGCTCTCCCCCTCGACGGCCCGCCGTCGCCCTTCGCCTTGCTCGGCGTCGAGGAGCTCTGAGCCATGTCCACGCTCTCTGCTGAGCCAGACGTGCGGATCGTCCCGGTCGAAGCGCTGGACCTGGGCTATCGGGGGCTGCGCCTTCCGCCACAGGCCACCGAGCGGCACGCGCTCGAGAGCTCCCTCAAGCGACACGGGCTCCAGCAGCCGCTGCTCGCGACCGACGCGATCGTGGTCGGGGCGCTGGTGCTCGTGGACGGCTTCAAGCGGGTCGAGGCGCTCGCTGCGCTCGGCGTCCCCAGCGCCCTCACGAGGGTCATGTCCCTGGACGCGCCCTCTGCCCTCGCCGCTCTCCTGACTACCAACACCGGGCGAGCGGGGGCGAGCGACCTCGAAGAAGCCTGGGTGGTCGAGTCCCTGCAGCGCGAGGGCGGCCTGAGCCAGCCGGAGATCGGCGAGCTCCTGGGCCGCAGCAAGACCTGGGTCTGCCGACGATTGCAACTGATCCGCAAGCTCGAGCGCCAGGTCCAAGACGACGTCCGCCTGGGCCTCATCCCGCCGGCCACGGCCCGCGAGCTCGCCCGGTTGCCGCGCGGCAACCAGACCCGCGCAGCCGAGGCCGTGACCCGCCACGATCTCAGCAGCCGCCAGACGAACCGCCTGGTCGACGCCCTGCTCGGCGCCGACGTCGCGGGGCGGCGCGCGATCCTCGCGTCCCCCCTCGAGCACCTCGGACCAGGCAACCGCGCGGACAGGCCCTCGGTCGACGCCCGCCTGAGCGAGGAGGGGAACCGCGTCCGTCAGCAGCTGCTCCGCCTGCATGGAGCGGTCAACCGTCTGGACGAACTCCTGCTCGACAGCCGCCTCGACGAGCGCGACCTCGCGCTGCTCCGCGAGCTCGCTCCTCAGATCCTGGCCAAGGCGCGCGTCGCGCTCGGCCGCCTGCGGCAGCTGCTCGAGCCCGGCCTGGAGGAGACGCGGCATGCGTCATGACCGCCGCCGCCTCCTGGCCTACGAGGTCCAGCGGCTCGACCGCGCCGGCCGCTCGCAACGCGAGATCGCGAGCGCGCTCGGCATCGCACGCAGGACCGTCCGCTCCCTCCTCAACGAGCTGCGAGCGCGGCGCGCCCAAGGCGACGACGCTCTGGAGCGAGAGTTGGGCCCGCGCGCTCCCAAGCCGAGCCTGCTCGACAGCTACGACGACAAGATCCGCGAGTGGCTCGAGAGGTGGCCCGATCTGACGGCCGTGCGCTGCCACGAGAAGCTGCTCGACGAGACCACCTTCCGCGGCGGCTACACCGTCGTGCGCGAACGCGTCCGCCTCCTCCGCGCCGAGCTCCGGCCTCCGCGCTCGCCGTCGACTCCGGTCGAGACGGCGCCCGGCCAGCGGGCCGAATTCGACTGGTCGCCCTACACCCTGGACGACGGCACGAAGGTCAACCTGTGGCACGCGGCGCTGCGCTGGTCGCGCGCGCCGTACCTGGCGGCGAGCAACAACTACCGCCAGACCACGACCCTGCGGATGCTCCGCGAGTCCTTCGAGAGCTGGAAGGGCGTGCCCGCGGAGGCCATGACCGACTCCATGCCTGGGGTCGTCGACCGCTGGGAATGCGACGAGCCCGTCCTCAACGTGCGCTACGTGGACTTCGCTGCCTTCTACGGCTACACGGCCCTGATCGCGCCGCGTGGGTGCCCGACTTGGAAGGCGGTCGCCGAGCGCCGCTTCCGCCACCACGAGGAGAACTGCCTCAACGGGCGCGACGTCGCCAACCCGGCTGAGTACGCCGAGCTGATCGACTGGTGGCAGCGCGAGAAGGTCTTCGGCCGCCCGCACCCCGAGCAACAGCGGCCGATCGGCGAGGTGCTCGAGCTGGAACGCGCGCACCTCCAGCCCCTGCCCGCCCGGCCCTACGACACGCGCGACGTGGTCGTGCGGGTGGTGGACGACTACCAGCGCGTCCGCCTGGACACCAACCACTACCCGGTGCGGGCGCCCGTCGGCGCTCGCGTCTACGTGTGCGCGGACGCGGAGCGGGTGGTGATCTGCGACGCTCAAGCCCGCCGCGTGGGCGAACACGAGCGGCTCCCGGCGGGCGCGCGGGTCAAGCTCGAACCCGAGTCCGCCAAGCGAGTGCGCTACGACGTGGACGAGCTCGTCGCCCGTGTCGGTGCGTGGGGCGAAGGTGCGGCGGTCTTCGCCGCCAGGGTGCGCGAGAGGCGACGCTGCGCCGGCGCCGAGCTGGTGAGGGTGCTCCAGCTGCAGGTCTCGTGGTCGCTCGACGACCTCGTGGAGGCCATGCAGCACGCCACGAGCTACGGCTGCTACGAGGTGACCAAGCTGCAGCGGATCCTCGAAGCGCGCTTCACGCCGCGCCGCTTCGAGGAGCAGATCGCCGAAGCCTCTCGCGAGCGCATCCAGGGCGTCATGAAGCAGCACCCGGTCAGCCTCCGGCCGCTGACCGCCTACGACGCGCTCAGCCGCGGCGACCGCGCGCTGTCCAGCGACGTCGGCAACGACTCGCCACCACCCTCACCCGAGAACCACGAGACCGAGTCGAGCTCATGAGCAAGCCCCTCCCCCCGGCGGCCCTGGCCGATCGAATCCGCGACGCCCTCAAGACCCTCGGGCTGCGCCACGCGGCGACCCAGTTCGACAAGCAGCTCGCGGACCCCGCGCCGGACGTCTCGCGGCTCGAGTGGCTCTGGCGCCTCGTCGAACCCCAGCTGGTCGCGCGCGTGGAGGCGCGCTTCGAGCGGCGCTTCCGCGAGTCCAGGCTCCCCGAGCGGAAGACTCTCGAGGGCTTCGACGCCGCCTTTCAGCCCGACCTCGACTGGGACCTGGTGCTCGAGCTGGGGACGCTGGGCTTCGTGGACGAGGGCAAGAACGTGCTCCTGGCCGGCATGAGCGGCACGGGGAAGAGCCACATCGCGAAGGCACTGGCCCTCAACGCCTGCCTGGACAACCGCCGCGTCCGCTACACCACCAGCGCGGAGATGCTGACCGTCCTCAATGCCAGTCTCGCGGACGAGACGCTGAACCAGGCGATCAAGCCCTACGCCAACCCGGACCTGCTGGTGATCGACGAGGTCGGGCTCGAGCAGGTCGAGCGCACCATCGCTAGCCGCGCTGGCCTGATGCAGAAGGTCCTGCTCCCCCGCTACGGCGACAAGAACCCGCGCTCCACGATCATCACCAGCAACATCCCCTGGAGCTCCTGGGGCGACTACCTCGAAGACCACCTCGGCGCGACCGCTCTGCTCGACCGCCTCCTGCATCACAGCCACGTCATCGTCATCAACGGGCCGAGCTACCGCGACCACGTCCACCAGCAGGAGGTCGCGGACGCGCAGAAGAAGCGGGTCGGGCGCAAGCCGCCACCCGCGGACGTGGGGACAGACGTGACCTCGAGTCCCGAGCCGAAGAAGGCCACGAAGCCCCGGCCGAAGAAGGCCAGCAAGGCACCGACCTCGAAGTCGAAGAAGGCCGCGCGGCCGCAGCCCAAGCGCCGCCGAGGATCGAGCAAGCGATAGCGCTCCGCTGAACAGACGCGTCCGGCATCACGGAGTCCCCACGCTCGACCGGTGGAGGCCCTGTGTCGGGGTACGTCCGGGTGACTCGCCGGATCAGGGAACAAGGTCCACCTGCTGCGCGGCTCTTCTTGGAACAAGGCTCAGTCCGCTCAGGGCCCTGGACGAGCTGGAGCGCGCCATCGCGCTCTGCCTGCGCTCCTACGAGGCCCTCGCGGCGCGGGCCCGGATCCTGGCCGCGACCGGGCGCGGCGCCGTGACCGAGGCCGCGGCAGGCGAGGCGCTCGCGCTGCGCCCCGACCACGCCCCGCGCGTCCGCATGCCGCACCCGCCAGCAACCGCGGCTTGGTGCCCGAACTCGAACGCACGACGCGCTCGGCTGCGTGCCCGCCCTCCGGGCCGCAGCCCGCGATCGCCACAGGTCCAGCTCCTGCGTCGGCTGCCGGTGCTCTATCCCGCCATCGGCCCTCGCCAGACTCCGCGTCGTCCCCCTACCCGGTGGTGCTCTTGGCCGCTGAAAGTGGTGACGTAGGAGACCGCCATCAGCA
>JBFWVE010000021.1:0-4620 GCA_050246895.1 Vicinamibacteria bacterium
GGGCGGATTATAGCCGTCCGCGCCGCGCTCAGAACTCGAGCCGCCGGTCCTCGCGCAGCAGCGCCTCGAACGCCTCGGCGCTCACCGGGCGGCTGAAGTAGTAGCCCTGGATGCCGTCGCAGCCGTTCTCCTTCAGGAACTCGCACTGCTCCGCGGTTTCCACGCCCTCGGCGACCGCGGTCATGCGCAGGCTGTGCGCGAGCGAGATGACGGCGAGGCAGATGATGGCGGCGTCGGGATCGGCGAGCATGTCGCGCACGAAGGACATGTCGATCTTGAGCGCGTGAGCGCGGAAGTGCTTGAGGTAGGAAAGGCTCGAGTAGCCCGTGCCGAAGTCGTCGATGGCGAGCTTCACCCCAGCCGCCTTCAGCCGGTTCACCGTGGCGATCACTTTCTCGGTGTCCTGCGCGATCAGGCTCTCGGTGATCTCGAGCTCGAGCTGCGCGGGCGCGAGCCCCGTCTCCTTCAGCACGCGCAGCACGAGCGCGGCCACGTCCTGCTGCGCGAACTGGCGGATCGAGAGGTTTACCGAGACGCAGACCGGCGGCAGCCCCGCGTCGGCCCAGCTCTTGGCGCGCGCGCAGGCCGTGCGCAGCACCCACTCGCCGATCGGCACGATGAGCCCCGATTGCTCGGCGACCGGCACGAACACGGCGGGCGACACCGCCCCCAGGCGCGGGTGGTTCCAGCGCAGCAGCGCCTCGCAGCCCGCGATGCGGCGGCTCTCCAGGTCCACGCGGGGCTGGTAGGCGAGCTCGAGCTGACCGGCGGGGAGCGCCCCGCGCAGCTCGGTCTCGAGCTCGACGAGCCGGCGCGCGGCCTCGCCCATGTCCTTGGTGTAGAACTGGTAGGCGTTCCCGCCGGCGGCCTTGGCGCGCTCCATGGCGGCGTTGGCGTGGCTGATGAGCGCGTCGGCGGCCTCGCCGTCCACGGGATGCAGGGCGACACCGATGCTCGCGGTGACCTGGACCCTGCGGCCGTCAATGGCGACCGGGCGCGCAAGCTCGTCCAGGAGCTTTTGCGCCACGACGTAGACGTCCGCGGTGCGGCGCAGATCCGAGAGCAGCACGAGGAACTCGTCGCCATACAGGCGCGCAACGGTGTCGCCTTCGCGCACGGCGTCGGCCAGGCGCCGGCCCGCGGCCCTGATCAGCGCGTCGCCGAGCGATCGCCCGTAGCCGTCGTTCACCACCTTGAAGCGGTCGAGGTCGAGGAACAGCACGGCCGTCTGTCGGCCGGAGCGGCGCGAGTGCGTGATCGCCTGCGCGATGTGGCCCTCGATCAGGCGCCGGTTGCCCAGGCCCGTGAGGCCGTCGTGCGTGGCAAGGTAGCCGATGCGCTCCTCGTAGCGCTTGCGCTCGGTGATGTCGTTCAGGATGACGAGCAGGGCGGGCTGACCGAGGAACTGTACGCGCTCGGCGCTCACCAGGCATTCGCGCAGCTCGCCGCCCGCGCGCCGCAGGGTCATCTCGTAGTTGGTCACGCGGCGCTCGGCGCGCAGCCGCTCGAGGAAGTTCGCGTACTGCTTGTCGTCGGCCCAGCCGCCGCTTTGCGGCACCGTGCTCGCGAGCAGCGCCTCGCGCGAGGCGCCGTAGAGCTCGCAGGCAGCGTCGTTCATCGCGAGCATGCGACCGTCGCGCAGCGCCACGATGCCGGTGGCCACCGGGCTGCCGGTGAAGATGCGCTCGAAGCGCTGCGCCTCCGCGGCCGCCGCGCGCTCGGCCGCGGCCTGCTGCCGCGCGGCGAGGATCGTGCCGGTGACGAGCAGCGCCAGCAGCAGCGCCGAGCCCGCGAGCACGGCGAGGAACAGCCGGTCCTGCCCGGCGCGGATGTCGAGCAGCGCCTCGCGCGCCTCGGCGTCGAGGCGTACGCCCGCGCGCACCAGGTCGTGGAAGGCGGCGCGCAGCTCGACGTCGCGGCGCGCGTCGGCGCCCGCTGCGAGCAGCGCCTTGAACTCCGCGAGCCGCCGCTCTACATCCTGCACGCTCGCGGCGTCTTCGGGCAGGCGCGCGAGCGACCGCTCGAACTGCGCGAGCGCCTGTGCGAGCAGCGCCTCGCCCTGCGTGCGGTCCCAGGGCGAGCCCGGCGTGGCGCCGAGCGTGGCGTGCAGCACGCCCTCGGCGAGGTCTACGCGCGCCTGGCGCAGCTCGCGGATCAGCTCGCCCGAGCGCTCGAGCGCGCGGTTGTGGAACAGGTGCAGCGTGACCACCGCCGCGCACACGAGCAGCGCGGCGAGCACCGTGAGCCCGATCCAGACGCCGGTCGCGCGGTCGGGGCGGGTCATCGGTCGGCGGCGCGCTCGCTGCGCGGCGCGCTCGGCAGGTCGGCGGCCTCGAAGCCGAAGGGCGCGATGGCGCGCAGGTGCTCGGGACCGCCGACCAGGCGAGCCTGGGCGGCGTTCCAGGCCTCGCGCAGCGCCGGGTGCGCGCGCGAGAAGGCGGCGGCCACCCGGAACTCGGCCTCGGGCCCGCCCGGCGCCTCGCTGCCGACCACCGCCATCGATTCCAGCCCCGGAAACTGCCGGGCCATGAGCCTCGTCGTCGGCCGCGAGAGCGCGAGCGCGTCCGCCGCGCCGGACTCCACCGCGCGGCAGCCGGTGATCGCGTCGGGCACCAGCAGGGTGCGCGTCGGCGGCAGCCCGCGCGCGCTCAGGCGATGCTCCTCGACCGAACCGGCGACGACCGCGATGCGCGCAGCGGGGTCCGCGATCGCGTCGCGATAGTCGAACAGCCGCAGCGGATTGCCCTTGCGCACGAGCAGCCCCGCGCGCACCGCGAGGCTCGGCTCGGCGAAGGCCACGAGCGCCTCGCGCTCGGGCGTGACGAACAGCCCCGAGGCCACGACGTCGAAGCGCCCCTCGCGGAGGTCGGGGATCAGCGCGTCGAAGGTGGTGAGGATCCACTCGATGCGCTGCACGCCCATCTCGCGTGCGACGAGCTTCGCGAGCTCGGGCGACTCGCCCGTCACCAGGCCGTCGGAGCCGATGAAGGCGTAGGGCGCCTCGACGGCGTAGCCGATGCGCAGGACGCCGGTTTCGCGGATGCGCTCGAGCGCGGGGGCGGACGGGACGAGCACCGCGGTCGCCGCGACGGCAGCCGCGGCCAGGAGGACAGCCGACGCGGCGGCACGAAGTGCCATTTCTCCTCACTAATCGCGGGGTTATCCCCGCTTGTTTGGGACCCGGCTACTATGCGCTTCGACCGTGGCGCTCAGTGTGCGGTTTCGCAAATCTTCTGCGCAATGCGTCCGCTTTTCAGATATCACGATTGCAGATATCAGGAGACCCGATCGGATGGACTTGAGTGCGCAATTGCGCGGCGCGCTATGGATGGGCGGCGCGGTGTTGTCCTTCTCCGCGATGGCGGTCGCCGCGCGCGAGCTGCTCGCGCACATGGGGCCGTTCCAGATCCTGTTCGTGAGGAGCGTGGTGATGCTCGCCATCGTGCTCGTGGTCATCGCGCAGGCCGAGAACGCGGTGACGCGCACGGCGCGGCTGCCGCTGCACCTGCTCCGGAACGTCATCCACTTCGGCGGGCAGTACTGCTGGGTGTTCGCGATCGGCGCGCTGCCGCTCGCCACCGTGTTCGCGATCGAGTTCACCATGCCCGTGTGGACCGCGGTGCTCGCCGCGGCCCTGCTGGGCGAGCGCCTCACGCGCCCGCGGATCGTGATGCTCGCGATGGGGCTCCTCGGCGTGCTCGTCATCCTGCGCCCGGGCTTCGGCGCCTTTCACCCGGCGGCGCTCGTCGCGCTCGCCGCGGCGCTCCTCTACGCGGGCAACATGATCACCACGAAGCAGCTCTCGGCCACCGACTCGCCGCTCGCGGTGCTGTTCTGGATGTCGGTGATCCAGACGCCGCTCGCGCTCCTCGCCGCGCTGCCGCAGTGGGTGGCGCCGCCCGCCTCGAGCCTGCCGTGGATGGCGGTGATCGGCGCGGGGAGCTACGCCGCGCACTACTGCATGACGCGTGCCTTCAAGCTCGCGGACGCGACCATCGTGGTGCCGATCGATTTTTCCCGCCTGCCGCTGATCGCGGTGGTGGGGGCGGTTTTCTACGCGGAGAAGTTCGATCCGCTCATCCTCGTCGGGGCGGCGGTGATCTTCGCGGGGACGTACTACTGCCTGAGCCGGGAGCGGCGCTAGGGGCGCGCTCGCGCGGCCACGCCGTCGTTGTCCACCGCTTTCCGCAGGTCCTCGAGCCGGAACGGCGCGCAGGTGGGTGCGCCGCCGTAGGTCTCCGCCGCGCAGAGCTCGATTAGCGTCCCGCCGTTCTCGTCGATCCTGGCCGCGCTCAGTACCGGCAGCCGCTCGCAGTTCTTGCCGACGTGGACTCTCGAGAGCACGAGCCTGCCGTCGCGCAGCAGGCTCACGATCGTGTCGGGGAAGGGCTCGCAGCGGCCGGAGTCGTACTCGATCAGGTCGACGAGCATCGTCCAGTGCGCGCCGTTCACCCGGCATTGCTGGAAATTGCGGTCGCCGCTCAGGAGCAGCAGCTCGCGCTCGGTGACGTGCTGCAGGGGCGGGCGCACCATCTCGAGGACGAGGCGGTTGCCCTCGGTGTCGCAGTCCCAGCGGATCATCGGGTCGTCGGTCGCGTCGGCGCCGGCGGCGGCGAGGGC
>JBFWVE010000022.1:0-4475 GCA_050246895.1 Vicinamibacteria bacterium
GCGTGTCGGCCGCGTTCGGCACGCCGAGGAAGGCGCGCGCGTCGGCGAAGGCGTGGTACGCCTGCGGCTGCACGACGGGCGGGGCGAAGACGCCCCAGGCGAGCGCGCCGAGCGCGAGGGCGAGGGGCAACGCGGCTTTGACCATGGCTACTCCGTCACTCCACCACCACTGAGAGATTCGCCTTGCGGTAGTCGAAAAAACCGATGCTGGAGCGATTCTCCTCCAGCGACCCGACGATCGCGAACCGCCAGTCGCGCCAGCGCCAGTTCCTGTTGCCGAGCGTGAGTTCGAGCCGCGCGCGCGCGTCCTTGCGCACCACGCCGAACAGCGGGTCCGGCGCGCCGTAGCGGCGCTCGCCGTACAGCGCGTTCGCGCCGAGCGTGTACGCCGTGCTCGCCCAGAGGATGCTCAGCCCGGGACTGAAGTCCCAGCCGTCGTAGGCGTAGGGCCGCTCGGCGGCGCGCGAGCGCTCGACGCCGAGGCGCAGCGACCCCGTGCTCGCGGCCGAGATGCGGCGCTGCGCGAGCAGCGCGGCGCTCGCGAAATCCGCGTCGAGATAGGTGAAGCGCGCGAACTCGACCCTGCCGATCTTCGCCTCGCCAGCCAAGCGCCAAGCGGGCCTTTGCAGCAGGACCGCGTCCAGCCCGAGGTAGGGAAAGTCGTAGAGCCGGTGGCCGCCGAAGGCGCCGAGCTCGATGCCGGCCTTGCCGCGCACGCGACCCGAGTCCGTCAGCGCCTGCACCAGGCCGACGTCGAGCGTCAGGCGATCGATCTCCTGCCCCGCGAAGTCGCTGTAGGCCGCGGAAAGATAGCCCGCCGTGCGCCCCGAGGTCCCGAGCGGGCGCCAGCCGCGCACCAGGTAGCGCAGCCCGTGCTCCTCCTCCGGCGCCTCGGTTGGCGTGACGCGCAGGTTGCCGATCGAGAACTCCTCCTGCGGCGCGAGATTGCGCGGGTTGGAGTCCGAGACCAGGGTGAGGCCGAGCTTGAGGTAGCCGGTGCGCTCCTCGATGTCGCCGACGAAGCGCGCGATGTTGTCGCGCACGCGCCAGGGCGTGTCCGATTGCGCCGCCACTTCACGGAACAGCGCCTTCGCTTCCTTCAGCCTGCCCTGCGCGTGGAGCGCGCGCGCGAGCTCGAGCTTCACGCGCGGGCTGCCGGTGCGCTCGAGCATGGCGCGGAACACGCGCTCGGCTTGCGCGGCGTTGCCCGATTCCAGCTGCTGCATGCCTTCGACGAACATGCGCTGGAGGTCCTCCGGTCCCTGGGCGAGCGCCGGGGACGCGGCGAGCGCCAGGGCAAGGCCCAGGGCGAGGAACGCGCGGCGCATCGCATCCTCAGCGCTTGGCGCCGTAGGCGCCGATGAAGGCTTCGCTGCTCGTCGAAGAACGCAGCGCGAACGTTCCGCCGAGCTCTTGCGCAGCAGGGCCGTAGAAGCGACCATTCGACAGACCGCTCATCGTGCCGCCCGTGTTCGAGAGCGTGCCGGAGAACGCGCTGGCGCCCTGCGCGTAGTTCAGCGTACCGCGAATATCCAGGTTCGGCGCCGGCACGGCGGTGCTCAGGTTGCGGGTGAGCGTTGTGCCCGAGGAGGCAAAAGCGAGCGTCCGGTTGCTGAAGTCTGCTGCAACGCGCAGATTCGCGGTGGCGACCGATCCCAGGCCCGTCGGGGAAACGTGGTGGCCCGCGAGCTTGCCGCTGAAGGTCGCCGCCGCGCTCAGCGGTACGCCGGCGGCGGGCGTGGGGGCACCGAAGCTCGAGGCGCCGAGCATCCCGCCTCCGCTCGCGGCGCTCGCCCAGATGCCGAACGACTGGTAGTCCCACCCTAGGGCATAGGGGTCCCCGACCACGGCGATCGTCTGCACTTCGTAACGGCGGTTCACGTCGGGCACGAGAGGATCCGCCCGATCGATGAACGGGGGAGTCAGGGCGCCGAAATCGACTCCCTCATGGGCAGCTGCAAGCCCGGGCTGTCCCGGCAGTCCCCGCGGGGGATCGCCGGACATGTACACCCGAGCCTGCTGGTTCTGCCAGTAGGGAAGCGCGCCGTAAGCGCCGCCTGTGAGCGAGCTGTAAAGGGCGGTCCCGCTCGCTTCCCGGGCTTCGCCGGAGCCCAGGCGCACGGTGCCGGCGCCCCCGCGCTCATAGGCGACAGTCAAGTCACTGCTTTCCGCCGACGCGATGGCGCCGCGATGATCTGGCCACCGCACGAAGGGCTGCGGCGACGAGGCGGAGGCCGCAAGCGAGCTGGTGGACGCAGTGCCGCCCTCCGACCGTGGACAGCCCAGCCCGGCCGTGAGGATGCAACCCAGCATCTCCATGAGCGTGATTTCGCGCGTCGTGCCGTCCGAGTAGGTGGCGGTGCCTTTGCTTCCCCCGCCGCTCGCGCATCCGCCGATCATCGCCGCGACCGCGGCGCCCGCCAGGAAACTCATTGCGCTGTATTCCATGTCCGGCTCCTTTCTCAAATCTCGCCCAGCAGCTTCATTTCCACCGCGCGCATCACCGCCGCGGCGCCCGAGCGCACGCCGAGCTTGCGGTAGGCGTTCTTCACGTGGCTGGTCACGGTGTGCAGGGAGACGCCGAGGGAGTCCGCGACCTGCACGTAGGTGCAGCCGGCCGCGATGAGGCGGATGACATCGGCTTCCCTCGGGGTGAGGCGGACGACTTCGTGGACTGCGCAGCAGCGGTCGTTCATGGCTCGCTCCTTCCAGTGGTCACGCACCCATAGGAGCAGCCGCCGTGCCAGCTATCTAAGGTGTTGTTTTTGCACAATTCACTACGGAGATCCTTCCAATAGCCTCATTGCCATCTCGCATTTATTGATATCTATGGATACATTTACTGCATGCTCCAGCCCCGCCTCACCGCTGCGGACCGTCCGTTCTTCGGTGCCCTCGCCGACGTCGTCTACGGCAACGTCTTCTCCGCCAATCGCGCCGAGCTGATCGCCCGGCTGCTCCCCGACATCCGGCCCGAGGACCTGAACAAGGACCCGGAGGCCCTCGCGCGCGCGGTCGGCCCGCGGCTCGAGCCCTTCCTGCGCGCAGGCGGGCTGCAGGCGCCCGGGCTGAGCGAGGCGGACCGGCGGCTGCTCGAGCCGGCGTTCCTCTACGTCTGCTACATCCGCGCCGTGCCGCAGCTCGACACGCTGATCGAGAGCCAGGCGGGCAAGGGCGGCGAGCCGCTGCCGGTGCCGTTCGCGGAAGCCGTGATCGGCGACCTGATGCGCTGCGGCTTCGACGAAGAGCGCGCGGCGCGCTACTTCGCGCTGTACTTCCAGCTGCGCCGCGGGTTCTACTTCATCCGCCTCGGGCTCGCGGGCCGCTGCGCCTCGATGAGCCGGCTGCGCGAGGCGCTTTGGAACAACATCTTCACGCACGACATGCGCGGCTTCGAGGCGGCGCTCTGGAGCCGCATGGAGGATTTCTCCACCCTGGTGCTCGGCGAGACGGGGACCGGCAAGGGCGCGGTGGCGGCGGCGATCGGCCGCTCGGGATTCATTCCCTTCGACCGGGCGCGCCGGCGCTTCGCGGCCAACTTCACCGAGACCTTCATCGCCATCAACCTCTCGCAGTACCCGGAGACGCTCATCGAGTCGGAGCTCTTCGGCCACCGCAAGGGCGCGTTCACGGGCGCGATCGAGCACCACGAGGGCGTGTTCGAGCGCTGCAACGAGCACGGGGCGCTGTTCCTCGACGAAATCGGCGAGGTCAGCATCCCGGTGCAGATCAAGCTCCTGCAGGTGCTGCAGGCGCGCACCTTCACCCCCGTGGGCGGGCGCGAGCGCAAGCGCTTCGGGGGCCGCGTGATCGCCGCCACCAACCAGCCCCTGGGCGAGCTGCGCGGCGACGGGCGCTTCCGCAACGATTTCTTCTACCGCCTGTGCTCGGACGTGATCGAGGTGCCGACGCTGAAGCAGAGGATCGCCGAGTCGCCGGCGGAGCTCGAGCTGATGGTGCGCCTGCTCATCGCGCGCATCGCCGGGGCCGAGCTGCCCGAGCTGGTCGAGCGGGTGCTCGAGGCGCTCGACGCGAGCCTGCCGCGCGACTATCCCTGGCCCGGCAACGTGCGCGAGCTCGAGCAGGCCGTGCGCCGGATCCTGCTCACCGGCCGCTACGCGGGCGAAGCCGCGCAAGCCCCCGCCGCCGGCGAGGAAAGCCTTGCTGCGCAGCTGCGCGCGGGCGAGCTCACGGCCGACGAGCTGCTCTCGCGCTACGCCGCCGGGCTGCATCGGCGGCTCGGGAGCTACGCCGAGGTCGCGCGGCGCATGCAGGTGGACGTGCGCACCGCGCGCAAGTACGTGGGAAGCGCAAAATCCGGATAGAAACGGCGCGCCGGCCCGGCTAGAGTGCCGCCATGGACACGATCATCGAGCAGGCCCGGGGCTACCTCGACCGCCGCCGCGGCGAGCGCGTGACGCTCGCCGAGCTCGCGCGCGCCGTGGGCGCGAGCCCCTTCCACCTGCAGCGGCGCT
>JBFWVE010000023.1:0-4422 GCA_050246895.1 Vicinamibacteria bacterium
CCTCCGAGATCGAGGCGGCGGCGCTCGAGCACCCGGGCGTGAAGGACGCGGGCGCGGCGGCCGTGCCGCACCCGAGGAGCGGCGAGGCGGTGGCGCTCTACGTGGTGAAGCGCGACCCGGCGCTCACCGCCGAGGTGCTCGCCGCGCACTGCGCCGAGCGGCTCGCGCCTTACAAGCGGCCGGTGCGGATCGAGTTCCGCGAGTCGCTGCCGAAGTCGCCGCTCGGCAAGGTGCTGCACCGGGAGCTGAAGGCAAGCGCCTAGCCGGCGGCGGGCGCGAAATCCGGGCGGTACTCGAGCGGCCAGCGCTTGGCGAGCTGCCGCAGCACCGAGTGCTCGAAGTGCGGCGTGTAGTAGGTCCAGTTCGGCTGCAGCCGCGAGAACTTGCCCAGGCGCTCGAAGCGCACGCCCAGCGGGCCGCCCGCGGCGAGCTCGGCCTCCTCGTAGGCCTGCCGCTCGGCCGCGGCGCGCGCATCGTCCGGGTAGAAGAGCCACTCGCGCGCGAACATCTCCTGCATGCGCGCGAGCTCGTGGCGGCGCCCTTCCTCCAGCGACCAGCCCGAGTGCAGGTCGGCGAGGTCCACCGACTCGTAGCGCGTCTCGCGCTTGGTGTAGTAGTCCTCGAGCAGGAAGCAGCGGCTCGCGGGCTGCGCGTCCGGGCGCGGGCCGGTGTACCAGCCGAAGACGTCGTCGCCGGCGGAGAGGTAAGCGACCGCGCAGCGCAGGCCGGCGCCCCGCGGCGCGTAGGCGATGAAGATTTCGGGGGTGTGCATGCGTACATTGAGCCGGAACTCGCGCGCCCGGATGTTGATCTTGCGCAAGACCTCCGCCCGCAGCCGGCGCAGCATGGTCCGGATCGCGAGACGACCATGGCCAAGACCACCCAGCCGACCGACCCGCAGAAGGTGTTCTGCGAGGTCTGCCTGAAATCCGTGCCGCGCGTGGACGCGCTCTCCTCGGAAGGGCGCGATTACGTCGCCTACTTCTGCGGCGCGGCCTGCTACGAGCGCTGGCACCGGCGGCGCGACGAGCCGCGGGCCGACAGCGTCGAGCCCGACGAGCTGCCGCCGGACTGAAGCGCGCGCATGGCCGCCGCAACCGGCCGGCGGCTGGGATTGCTCGCCGCGCTCGTCGTTGTGGGCCTCGCGCTCGAGGCGCTCGGCGTCGTCGACTGGCGCCTCGCGCTCGAATGGGCGCGCGATCGCGCCGCCGGCTGGCAGCTCGCCGCGGCCATCGTCGCCGCGCAGCTCTTGCTCTACACCTTCGCGCAGCCGGGCTCGGCCCTGTTCTGGGTCGCCGCGCTCGTCTACCCGCCGGGCGCCGCCACCCTCATTCTCACCGCGGGCGGTACCTCGGGCGCGCTCGGCGCCTACCTGCTCGCGCGCCGTCTCACGCGGCTCGACCCGGAACGGTTGCACCGCCGGCGGCTGTACCGCCTGCTGCAGCGCCAGGGCGACTTCTTCACGCTGTGCGCGCTGCGCGTGCTGCCCGGCATGCCGCACGCGGTGCTCAACTACGCCTCGGGCATGCTCGCGCTGCCGCTCGCGCGCTTCCTCACCGCCACCGTGCTCGGCCTCGCCGTGAAGAGCTGGCTCTACGCGAGCGCGCTCGCCGGCCTGGCCGGGGCGGAGTCGCCCGCGGCGCTCCTGCGGCCGCAGGTGCTGGGGCCGCTATTCCTGATCGCGCTGCTGCTCTTCGCCGGGCGCTTCGCCATTGACCTGCGTCAAAGGTCGCCGGCGCGGCTCGGGCATGCTGAAGCTGTTGAACCCACCGGAGAAGCGAACGCCATGCAACTGCCCGTGCAAGTCACCTACCGCGGCATGGACAGCTCCGCGGCCCTGGACGCCGCCGTGCGCGAGAAGGCCGCCAAGCTGGAGCAGTTCCACCCGCGCATCATGAGCTGCCGCGTGGTGGTCGAGGAGATCGCGCGCCACCAGGCGAAGGGCAAGCCCTTCGAGGTGCGCATCGACCTCAAGGTGCCGGGCGGCGAGATCGCCGTGACGCGCGAGCACGACAGCGACGTCTACGTCGCGCTGCGCGACGCCTTCGACGCCGCGCGCCGCAAGCTCGAGGACTTCGCGCGCGAGCAGCGCGGCGACGTCAAGCACCACGAGCCGCCGCGCGGCGGCGCGCGCTAGGCTAGTCGGTCCGCTGCTCGCCCACGCGCACCCAGGAGCCGCGCTCGCACTTGAGGAGCTCGGCGCCGGCGCGCACGATGCTGCCGAGCGCGAAAGCCTCGCCGTTGAAGTAGCAGACCGGCGCCTCGCCCTCGAGGAGCGGGGGCGCCTCTTCCGGGTCGTACTCGCCTTCATCCACGATCGGCGAGTTCTTCAGCTCGGGGTCGGGCGCGCCGACCTGGGGCAGGTTCTCTTTCACGGCACTCTCCTGAGCGGTTCGAGTCAAAGGTACCACGGCAAACAGGAAGTAAGATCGAGGCGGAGGTAAGCGATGAAGCGGCTGCAGCGCATCGACGAGGAGCGCAAGATCGCCGGCGTGTGCGCCGGCCTCGGCGAGTACTTCGAGCTCGACCCGGTGTTCTTCCGCCTGTTCTTCCTCTTCTCCATCCCCTTCGGCGGCCTGGGCTTGCTCGCCTACGCGGTGCTCTGGATCCTCGTGCCGCTGCGCGAGGGCGCGCAAGGCGCGCCGCGCGCCGGCAGGCGCCTGCAGCTGTCCGCCAACGACCGCATGATCGGCGGCGTGTGCGGGGGCCTGGGCGAGTTCTTCGAGCTCGACCCGGTGCTCTTTCGCGCGGCGTTCCTCGTCCTCGCCTTCTTCGGCGGGCTGGGGATCCTGCTCTACGTCGTGCTCTGGCTGCTGCTGCCCGCGCCCGCCGTGACGCGAACCTAGGCGCGCTGCGTCAAGGTCATCAGAATCGCGCCCATGCCGGCGATGAGCGCGAGGAAAGCGACCAGGGCGCCGAGCCAGGGAACGAGCGCGGCGAGCCCGATCGCGAGCACGCCGAGCGCGGCGAAGAGCGCGCGCCAGCCGCGCCGCGCGGCGCGGCTCGCCCACCAGCTCGCGAGCACGGCCTCGCCGAGCGCGATGCCCGCCGCGACGTAGCCGGCGAGCAGCAGCACGAAGTACAGCAGCAGCGCGCCGAGCGCGAGCGGCACGCCGATCACGGTGACGAGCAGCACGACGATTCCGAGCGGGATCGCCGCCAGCGCGAGGAATCCCCACAGCAGGCTCCAGCCGAAGCGCCGGCGCGCGGCCTCGGCGACGCGCCCGAGGAAGCCGGGCAGCGCGAGCACCAGCACCGCCGCGTTCGCCATCAGGCCGAGCGTCCAGAAGCCGAACACCGCGCGCGGCGCCGCCTCGCGAGCACGCGCGCGATGCACTTCCATCTCGAGCCGCTCGATGCCGCCCGCCACCTGCGCCTGCGGGTGCTGCACGAGCGGCGCGCCGCCGCGATAGGTGAGCCTGCCGCCCACGCGCGCGTTGGGGCCGAGCTCGAGCTCGCCCGCGGCGCTCGTCACGTCCCCCGCGACTTTGCCGTCGAGATACACGCGCCCGCCCGCCGCCTGCAGGTAGCCGTCCACGCTGCCGAGCACCTCCACGCGCCCGCCCGCGAGGCTCGCGTTGCCGCCGATGCGCGCGCGCGGGCCGACGCTCACGCTGCCGCCGGCCACGCGCGCGTTGCGCGCGACCTCGCCTTCGAGCGCCACCTGCCCGCCGCCCGCGTACAGGTTCTGGCGCACGCCGCCTTCCACGCGCAGCGTGCCGCCGATCGCGACCAGGTCGCCCGCCACCGGCGCCTCGATGCGCAGCTCGCCGCCCGCCGCGACCAGGTCGCCGGCCACGGGCTCGCCCACGCGCGCACTGTCGCCCGCGACGAAGGTGTCGCTGCCCTGCTGGCGCAGGTAGAGGCGGTGCTCTTCGCGCTCGTCGGCTATGGCGGGCGCGGCGAGCGCCGCCGCCAGGCATGCGATCAGGACTTTCATGCGTGCTCTCCTTTGGCCCATTCTTCGGCTCGGCGCCACTCTGGTCTTGAGGCAGATCAAGACGCCTCCACGCCGCGCGCGCAGACTGCGCGCATGGCGAGCGTTTCGATCCCCGCCGGCGCGTTCTCGCTCGAGGGCATCCTGGAGCTCCCCGCCAAGCCGCGCGGCGCAATCGTCTTCTCCCACGGCAGCGGCTCCGGGCGGCACTCGCCGCGCAACCGCTTCGTCGCGCAAGAGCTGGAGAAGGCGGGCTTCGCCACGCTGCTGCTCGACCTGCTCACGCCCGAAGAGGACGAGGACTACGACAACCGCTTCGACATCCCGCTGCTCACCGAGCGGCTCGGCGAAGCCGTGGGCTTCGTCGAGCGCGAGCCGCGCACCCGCGGCCTGCCCGTCGGCCTTTTCGGCGCGAGCACCGGCGCGGCCTCGGCGCTGCGCGTCGCGGCCGCCATGCCGGAGGCGGTGCGCGCGGTGGTCTCGCG
>JBFWVE010000024.1:0-4358 GCA_050246895.1 Vicinamibacteria bacterium
TGTCGGGGCCCACGCTGATTGAGAGTCGCAGCTAATCCTGTGGGCCACGCCCGGGCCATGGAGAGGCTGGGGACAGCCGACGCCCCGCCTCCGTCGCCTGCGAGCTCTCTCCCTCCGGGGCTCTCCGGCTCCGTCGTCGGGGCTGCCTGCCCCCAGCCTCTCCACAGCCCTGCTTGTCGCGCGTCCGAAGTGTTCCCGTGTTCCCGGTCTAGGGATGGGAACGCGGGAACAGGGGCAGGTCCTCGACCGGGCGAGCGAGCACCCAGCCAGGGCCGCTGCGCGTGACGTGGCTTTGAGCCCGCAGAGCCTCCACGGCTGACACGACGTCTTGCTTGCGGCGGCGGAGCTCTCGGGCCAGCTCGGCGGTCGACCGCGGCCGCGGGCTCGTGGCGAGACGAGAGAGCACGAGCGCGGCCAGCGGCTCTTCATGCGCAGCTTCCTCCACCTCACCCACGCTCGCGACGAGGTGGGGCGCGGGATCGGCTTCGAGGCTCAGGAGCACCGGGGCAGGCGCGGGCGCACTGCGATGCTCGATAGCGAGGACGACGCCCTCGCGGCGGCGGGTCACGTAGAGATTGGAGTCACCCCAGGCCGCGAAGTCGGAGCTGCCGCGGAGGGACTGCCCGGGGTGGGCGGCCGGCGACTTCCGCGCGTGATGCACCACCAGCACGGCGAGCTTCTGCCGGCGCTGGAGCTCGCGCAGCGCACCGAGCACGCCCGAGACTTCAGTGGCTGAGTTTTCGTCGACGCGGGCCAGGCGCACGAACGGGTCGAGCACGAGGAGTCTCGGGCGAACGCGTGCCACCGCGGCCTCGAGGCGGTCGAGATCGCGCTCGCTGTCGAGACGGAGCCCGTCGGCCTCGAGGAGCAGGAGCGGCGCACTCTCGAGCGCGACACCGCGGGCTTGGGCAAGGCCGTCGAAGCGGACCCGGAGCGAGGGCGGCGAGTCCTCGGCGCAGAAGAGGAGCGCCGGTCCAGGCGCAGGCACCGCGAAGCGACCGAGTGCCGGCCGGCCCGACGCGACCGCGAGGGCGAGCTCGAGGGCGAGCCAGGTCTTCCAGCTCTTGGGAGCGCCCCCGAGGATCCCCACGCCCTCGGCGAGCCACAGCCCCTCGACGAGCCAGCGCCGCTCGGCCGGAAGGGGCGAGACCTGACTCACATGGCGGACGGGAAAGGGCTCAGATGCCGGCTTGGTCGAGGGCGGCATGCACGTGATCGGTGGAGAGCCGGCCTGGTGTATGCGCAAGGGCCGAGCGGAGGATCCGGTCGATCAGGCCCGGCGCGGCCTGGGTGCGCTCGAACAGCTCGTCATGCGCCGCGGGCGGAACGCGGCGTACGTCGCCACCGAAGCGGTGCTCGAGGAAGGGAACGAGCTCGTCGCGCCGGAGTCCGCCGAGGGTGCAGCGCACGCCGATCCGGCGCTTCAGTGGGAAGGCGATCGGCGTGTCGAGAAGCTCGGAGACGCTCGGCAGTCCGGACAGCACTACGCTGAACAGCGGCTCGGACTGGAGCTCGCACTCCGCGATCATGCGGAACTCCTGGAGCGTGTCGGCGGTGAGGCGGTCGGCCTCGTCGACCAGGACCACGGCGGGCCGAGGCGGCTGCTGGCTCCGGATCGACTTGGCGATCTCGTCGAGGGTCTCGAGATTCGAGCGCTTGGCCGGAACGCGCAGGACTCGGGCCAGGTAGCGCACGATATTGGTGATCGAGGCTCGAGACGACGAGAGGTAGACCCAGGTCCGTCCTTCGAGCGACTCGACCACGCCGCGGAGGAGCGTGCTCTTGCCCATGCCCGAGGCCGCGCTGACGACCGCGTAACAGGGCGGCCCGGCCAGGGCGGCGCGGAGCGCTTCCGAGGCGCGGACGTAGTCGGCGTAGGGAAACGGAGCCTCGGACGGCTCACGCGGGGAGTCGATCACGCTGGGGCCGGGTCGCTTGCTCATGGCTTCTTCCTCTTTCCTCGGGGTGGGTGGTCTGCGGCGGGCGCGATGCGGGCCACGAGCGCGTCTAGGTAGGTCTTGATCGGGCGGCCTGGGCCGAGCTGGGTCGCGATCGCGGCCATAGCCTTCTCGGTCGCGCGACGTGCGAGCGGGCCGATCGTGCGCCACGTGCGCTGGATGGCGGAGGACTCGGCGTCGCTGGCCGGCACGTGTCGCCCGGCGGCCTTGGTCAGGAGTGCATAGACCTCGGGCAGCCCGAAGCCGGGCTGAGCCTGTGGGCGGCGCTGGCCGCACCAGGCGTCGTAGAGGGTCTGGAGCGGGCCCTCCTTCCAGCGCACAGGCTCCGGGGCCCGAGCGACGTCGCCTGGTCGAACGGCTGCTCGTCGGAGCGGGAGATGCCGGCCGGAGCGCGGATGCACGACGACAGGCGGAGCGTCGTGAGCGAGGTCGACGAGGAAGGTGAGCTTGCGTCCGAGGCCACGCAACTCCTCGGGCACGATCCAGGTCGCGTCCTGGAGCTCGACCTCGCCGGTCACCCGGTGCGCGATCCTGGGCCGCTCTTCGCGGAACGCGTCGACCAGGCGAGCCGGCGGAACGGACCGAGGCGAAGTCTGTCCGGCCAGAGCCTTCTCGGGCGGGGTCTTTATCCCGCGGTGGACCTTCGGCATGTAGTAGCGATGAATGACGGCGTCGAGGAGCTGCTGGAGGTGGACGAAGTCGACGACCTCCTGAGCGGTCAGGCGGCGCGCGAAGCTGCCCCCGATCGTGCGGTGGTAGGCCTCGATCTTGCCCCGGGCCGGGGCATTGCCCGGCTTGCTGGCGATGCGAGTCGCGCCGAGCTCGGCGAGGCCGGCCCGGAACGCGTGGGCGTCGAAGATCGAGGCCCGGTCCGCGTAGAACTGCGCGCAGATCCCCCAGCGGAGGACGGCTGCGCGGAAGACGCTGATGGCGGCCGCGAGCGTGGGGCTCGGGACGACGTGCGCAGCGAGGATCGCGCGCGTGGCGTCGTCGAGGATCGAGAGCACGTGAGCGCTCACGGTCTCGCCGGTGGCGATGCGGACCGGGAAGGGGCCCTTGGCGTCGCATTGCCACAGATCGTGGGGAGCGCTCGCGACGAAGCGTGCTCGGCGGCGCGTGCGGGACCGCTCGCGTCGGAGCCGCTGATAGGTCGACGAGGCGGCCAAGCGGCGCTGGAGCGTGGTGCGCGGGATCCGGACCTTCCGCCCGTGCTCGACCTCGAGCTCGGCTTCGAGCACAGCGATCAAGAAGGGGAGCGGCTGATGCGGATCGGTCTCGAGGTGGCGGAGAGCGGAGTCGAGGAGGCCGGTGGGTAGCTTTCGGCGCCGCTTTCCGCGATCGCGCCGCGGCCGAGGGCGGAGGCCCTTGAGTCCGCGCTCCTGGTAGGCGTCGATCCAGCGATAGAGCGTGGCCTTCGACACCCGCCTCGAGACCCCGGAAGGCCAGAGGAGCGGTGTGCGCGAGATGCGGAGGACGAGCTCGGCTCGCCCGCGGGCTGTGACGGCCGGATCCATGAGCTCCTCGATCACCGACAGGCGCCACAGCGCGACCTGCTGAGCTGCTGGATTCCTGCGCTGGGACACGCGGAGAAGGTCGCGGACCGCGTCGATCCGCGCGCCTGACAATGCGCGTGTCGAGACCACCGGTCCGGAACTGAAGCACAGCCTGGCGGAACACCTCGGCACCGAGGCGCGCTGCAGGAAGAGCTCCACCCAGCTCACGGACGAGGGTCACGAGCCCGCGCACGGTGTGCTGGGAGGTGGCGAGGCCTCGGCGTCGCTCGGCCTCCACCGTGAAGGAGGCGAACTGCACGAGCATCCTCGTCCGCGGGGTCCCGGGTGGCGCCACCTGCGCTCGATGCCGGAAGAGCTCGGCCAGATCCTGCGCGCGGGCTGCTAGTCCTCGGCGCCAGAAGGTCAGGAGGCTGCGGGAAGTGGCCAAGGCCTTGGCGATGCTGCGGACCGACTCCCCGTCCTCGAGGCGACCGACGCCCTCCAGGACGAGGTCGACGCCGTGTGCCTTACCCGGCAGGGCGTCGCTGGGGAGGACGCGCTCACGGCGCCCGCAATCCGAACAGCGGGCGAGCCAGACCAGGAGTCGGCCAGCGGTGGCGAGAGTGCGCAGGCCCCGGCCGACACGGGACTCGGTGAGCTTCACCGATGTGCTGCCGCACGCGGCACACCTGCAGCCGACCAACAAACTCCCCCGGAGCCTGGTGGTCGCCAGCTCGTACTCGATAGACTCGCACTCGAGTACGTGAACCACGTACCCGTCCAGACGGCCCCGGGTCCAGCCAGGAACGAGGGGCCGTCTTCCTACGTACGCCCAGCGCTACGTCAGCCGAAGCGTCAGGGGCAGCTCACGAAGGGCTGCGAGTCTCAGCGAGCGTGGGCCCCGACA
>JBFWVE010000025.1:0-4325 GCA_050246895.1 Vicinamibacteria bacterium
CGCAGATCGAGCTCTTCACCAACACGGCGAAATACCCGGTGGGCGTGTACACGCTGCCCAAGCACCTGGATGAGAAAGTCGCGCGCCTGCAGCTGAAGAAGCTGAACGCGCAGCTCACCGAGCTCACGGACCAGCAGGCCGCGTACATCGGCGTGCCGAAGCTGGGCCCCTACAAGAGCGAGCACTACCGGTACTAGGGGACTGTCCCTATTTACGCTTCTGCTTTTCGTAAATAGGGACTGTCCCCAATTAGGAGACAGCCATGCGAATCGCAGTCATGGGCGCGGGCGGCGTCGGCGGGTACTTCGGCGCTCGGCTCGCGCAAGCCGGGCACGAGGTCGGCTTCGTCGCGCGCGGCAGGCATCTCGAGGCGCTTGAGTCGAAGGGGCTCACCCTCAGGAGCCCTCTGGGCGACGCCACGATCAAGGTGAAGGCGACCGGGAATCCCGCCGAGCTCGGCGCGGCCGACGTCGTGCTCTTCGCCGTCAAGCTCTGGGATACGGAGTCCGCGGCCGAGCGCATCCGCCCGCTCGTGGAGAAGGGCGGCGTGGTGATCCCGTTCCAGAACGGCGTCGAATCGATCGAGCGCATCGGCCGTATCCTCGGGCCCGAGCGCGTGATGGGCGGCGCCGCGTACATCGCGGGCCGGATCGCCGAGCCGGGCGTCATCGCGCAGACGGGGCAGATGGCGCGCCTGCGCTTCGGCCCGGTGCTGCCCGAGCAGAAGGGGACCGCGACAGCCTTCCTCGCCGCCTGCAAGGACGCGAAGATCGACGCCGAGCTGAACGAGGACATCGTCAAGGTCCTGTGGGAGAAGTTCGTGCTGCTCGTCGCGATCTCCGCGACCACCACGGTGACGCGCTCGAACGTCGGCACGGTGCGGGCCGACCCGGACCTGCGCTGGATGCTGGAAACCTGCATGCGCGAGACCTGGGCGCTCGGCCGGAAAAAGGGCGTGAAGCTCGCCGACGACCTCGTCGCGCAGACGCTCAAGTTCGTGGAGGGCCTCCCAGCCGAGATGCGCGCCTCGATGGCCGCCGACCTCGAGGCGGGCGGCAAGCTGGAGGCGCCCTGGCTCTCGGGCGCGGTGGCGCGCATGTCCGGCGAAGCAGGGCTCGAAGCACCCGTGAACCGCACGGTGTACGCCGCGCTCAAGCCGTACCTAAATGGGGACGGACCTCAATTACCGAAGGCAAAGGCGTAATTGAGGTCCGTCCCCAATAACAGCTTCGAGTTCTTTCCGCCGAAGACGCCGGAGGGCAAGGCGAAGCTGCGCGCGACCTGGCAGGAGCTCGCCAGGCTCGAGCCGCGCTTTTTCTCCTGCACCTACGGCGCGGGCGGCTCGACGCGCGAGGGCACGCTGGAGACCGTGCTCGAGATCATGCAGGCCGGCCACGAGGCCGCGCCGCACATTTCCTGCGTGGCCGCTACGAGAAATGACATCGCGGAGCAGCTCGAGCGCTACAAGGGCGCGGGCATCAAGCATCTGGTCGCGCTGCGCGGCGACCTGCCCTCGGGGCTCGCCGCGGGCGGCGAGTTCCGGTACGCGAGCGACCTCGTCCGCTTCATCCGCGAGGCGACCGGCGACTGGTTCACGATCGAGGTCGCCTGCTACCCCGAGTACCACCCGCAGACGCGCAACGCCGCCGACGAGGTGAAGAACTTCAAGAAAAAAGTGGACGCAGGCGCGGACGCCGCGATCACCCAGTACTTCTACAACGCCGACGCCTACTTCAACTACGTCGACGAGTGCCGCGCGGCGGGCATCGCCATCCCCATCGTCCCCGGCATCATGCCGATCGGCAACTTCTCCCAGCTGGCGAGGTTCTCGGATGCCTGCGGCGCGGAGATCCCGCGCTGGATGCGCGTGAAGCTGGAGAGCTACCGCGACGACGCCACGTCCATCCGCGCCTTCGGCCTCGACGTGGTGACCGCGCTCTGCCGCAAGCTGCTCGATGCGGGCGCGCCGGGCCTTCACTTCTACACGCTCAACCAAGCCGCGCTCTCGGCCGAGATCTGGCGGCGGCTGGGGTTGTAGCGGATTGACCGGCGCGTGCGGCGCACTTAGTCTGGATGCGTGCACGTGGAATCACGAAAAGAGATAGCTGCATCGTCGCCGCGCCGGCGCGCCTTGCGCATCACGCTTGCCTACGCGGCGCTCGCCGGTGGGTGGATCGTCGTGTCCGACCTCGTCGCGCTCGGCGGGACGCCAGGGGTCGCGCTCTCGATCGCCAAGGGCTTATTCTTCGTCGCCGTCACCGGGTTGCTGCTCCAGCTCCTGATCGAGCGCGCCTTCCGGCGCTCGCCCGAGGCCGAGCGTGCGCGCGCGGCGGCGGAGCTCGCCGAAAGCGAAGCGCGCCTGCACGCGCTCGTGGACCAGTCGATCTCGGGAATCTACGTGATCCAGGACGGCCGCTTCGCCTACGTCAATCCGCGCATGGCGACGATCTTCGGCTACGACTCGCCCGCGGCGATCGTGGGCTTGCCGGTCGAGGCGCTGGTCGCGCCCGAGGACCGTACCACGGTGGCCGAGAACATCGCCGAGCGGCTCGCGGGGCACGTGCAAAGCGCGGCCTACGGCTTCCACGGACTGCGCAAGGACGGCCGCGTCGTCGACATCGGCGTGCACGGCACGATCGCCCGCTACGACGGCCGCCCGGCGATCCTCGGCACGCTGCAGGACATCACCGAGCGCAAGCGGATCGAGGACGAGCGCATCGAGCACCTGGCGCGCGCGCAACGTCAGATCGAGATCGCGGGCGCCGTGTCGCTCTCGGAGGCGCTGCTCGCGGGCGACGTGCACCAGCTCGCGCGCGAGATCACCGAGACCGCGGCCGCCACCGTCGGCGTCGAGCGGGCCAACGTGTGGCTGTTCAACGCGGACGAGACCGAGTTGCGCTGCATCGACGACTACCGCGCCTCCACGGGCGAGCACGGCGCGGGCGCGGTGCTCCGCGAAGCGCAGTACGCGAACGAATTCCAGGCGCTGAAATCCTCGCGCTACGTGGCGGCGAACGATCCCCATAGCGACCCGCGCACCGCCGGCTACGCGGAGAGCTACCTGAGGCCGCTCGGCATCACGGCGATGCTGGACGCGGTGATCCAGATCTCCGGCAGGCACCTGGGGCTGCTGTGCCTCGAGCACGTCGGCCGCGCGCATGCCTGGGAGCAGGACGAGATCGCCTTCGCCTGCCAGCTCGCCGACAAGCTCGCGCTCGCGCTCGCCATGCGCCAGACACGGGACGCGCAGGCGCAGATCGAGGGCTACGCCGGCAAGCTCGAGCACGCCATGCAGGGTACTCTCGAGGTGGTCGCCAAGATGGTCGAGCTGCGCGACCCCTACACGCGCGGCCACGAGAGGCGCGTGGGCGAGATCTGCGCCGCGATCGCGGGCGAGATGGGCCTCGACGACGATCGCATCGAGGGCCTGCGCGTTGCGGGCGGCGTGCACGACGTGGGCAAGATCGCCGCGCCTGCCGAGATCCTGTCAAAGCCGACGCGGCTCACGCCATCCGAGTACGCGCTGGTCAAGGAGCACGCGCAGCTCGGCTACGAGATCCTGAAGGAGGTCGAGTTCCCCTGGCCGGTCGCCGAGGTCGCCCGGCAGCACCACGAGCGCATCGACGGCAGCGGCTATCCGCGCGGCCTGAAGGACGGCGAGATCCTGCTGGAGGCGCGAATCCTCGCGGTGGCCGACACGGTGGAGGCGATGTCGTCGCACCGGCCGTATCGCCCCGGCCTGGGCATCGAGGTCGCGCTCGCCGAGATCGAGCGCGGCGCGGGCACCGGGTACGACCGCGACGTGGCCGCTGCCTGTCTGAGGCTGTTCCGCGAGAAGGGCTACACTCTCCCCGCATAGCACTCCCGAGGGGATTCCTGGTGCGGCAGGCGCTGGAGCTCGGACTTGGCGGAGCTTAGGGACGCGCGCGCGCGCCGCTCGCCGCTGCGGCGCCTCGTCCAGCGGCTGCTGCCCTACCTCACCGCGCTCGCGGTGCTGGTGCTGTGCGCGCTGCTGCTGTTCGCCGTCTACTTCACGCAGCTGGAGCTGCCCTGGGTGTCGTTCCTCGCCGGCGTGCTGGTCGCCGCGGTGATCGCGCTCGTGACGCGCGTCTCGCGAAGCGAATGGCGCGTGGCGCGGCGCCAGGCGCAGCTCGCGCGCGTGCGCGAGCGCCTCGCCGCCGAGACCGAGCGCCGCACCCGCGCCGAGCACGCGCTCGCCGCGACGCGCGAGAAGGTCGAGCTGATCGACGCGCGCCTGCCGGTGCCGCTCGCCTACGTGGACGCGGAGCTGCAGCTCCAGTACCACAACCAGGCGTTTCGCGAGC
>JBFWVE010000026.1:0-3847 GCA_050246895.1 Vicinamibacteria bacterium
CCGTGCAGCTCGTCATCCTCAAGATGCTGCCCTTCGACAACAAGTCGGAGTTCCAGGTGGTGGTGGACATGCCCGCCGGCACGCCGGTGGAGACGACCGCGGCGGCGCTGCGCGACCTCGGCGCGCACCTCGCCACGGTGCCCGAGGTGACCGACTACCAGGCCTACGCGGGGATGTCGGCGCCGATCAACTTCAACGGCCTCGTGCGCCAGTACTACCTGCGCGCGCTGCCGGAGCAGGGCGACCTGCAGGTGAACCTCGTCGCCAAGGAAGCGCGCGACCGGAAGAGCCACGACATCGCGCAGAGCGTGCGTCCGGCGCTGGAGGAGATCGGCCGGCGCTGGAACGCGCGCGTGAAGGTCGTGGAGGTGCCGCCGGGCCCGCCCGTGCTCTCGCCCATCGTCGCCGAGGTCTACGGTCCCGACGAGGCGGGGCGCATCCGCACGGCGAAGCAGGTGCGCGAGGCGCTCGCCGCGACGCCCGGCATCGTCGGCATCGACGACACGGTGGAGGACGCCGCGCCGCGCATCCGGCTCGCCGTGGACCAGGGCAAGGCCTCGCTCGCGGGCGTGGCGCGCCGCGACGTCGCCGAGGCGATCCGCATGGGGCTCGCCGGCGCGGACGTCACCGTGCTGCATGACGGCCAGTCGAAGTACGAGGTGCCGGTGCGCGTTACGTTGCCGCCCGAGCGCCAGGGCAGCCTCGAGGAGCTCCTCAAGCTCGCGGTGCGCACGCCTGCGGGCGAGCTCGTGCCCCTTTCCGAGCTCGTCACGCCAATCGCCGACGAGCGCGACCGGCCGATCTACCACAAGGACCTGCTGCCCGTGGTGTACGTGGTGGCCGACCAGGCGGGGCGCGTGGACAGCCCGCTCTACGGCATGTTCGCCGCGCGCGGCGAAGTGGCCGGCGCGCCGCTCGAGGACGGCGGCGTGCTGGGCGAGTACTTCATCCGCCAGCCCTCGGACCCCTATCGCGAGTACGCGATCAAGTGGGACGGCGAGTGGCAGGTCACCTACGAGACCTTCCGCGACATGGGCCTCGCCTACGGCGTGGGCCTCATCCTCATCTACCTGCTGGTGGTGGCGCAGTTCCGCTCCTACCTCACGCCGCTGGTCATCATGGCGCCGATCCCGCTCACCGTGATCGGCGTGATGCCGGGGCACGCGCTTCTGGGCGCGAACTTCACCGCCACCTCGATGATCGGCATGATCGCGCTCGCCGGCATCATCGTGAGGAACTCCATCCTGCTCGTCGACTTCGTCAACCTCAAGGTCGAGGAGGGCATGGAGCTGAAGGAGGCGGTCATCCAGTCGGCCGCGGCGCGGGCGAAGCCGATCGCCTTGACGGGATTGGCGGCCATGCTGGGGGCGGTGTTCATCCTCGACGACCCGATCTTCAACGGGCTCGCCATCTCGCTCATCTTCGGCATCCTGGTGTCCACCGTGCTCACGCTGGTGGTGATCCCGGTTCTGTACTACGTGACGGCGCGGCGCGCGCGGGCTTGACGTGGATCAAGCCCCGCCGAGCGCGGGGCGGTAGCGTAGGCGCGTGAAGCGGGATGAGGATTTCGACGCCGCGGCCCTGATGGCGCTGGAGGCCGATCGCATGGCGCACGCCTACGCGGCGCGCGCGACCGGCGGGTTGTCGCCCGCCGCCCTCGCGCTCGCTTTCGGCGACTGGGCGATGCACCTCGCCGCGGCCCCGGGCAAGCACACCGAGCTCGCGCGCAAGGCCGGTCGCAAGTGGCTGCGCTACCTCAACTTCCTCGCCCAGGCGATGCGAGGCGCGGACTGCCCGCGCTGTATCGAGCCGCTGCCGCAGGACTCGCGTTTCAAGGACCCCGCGTGGCAGCAGTGGCCCTTCAACGCGATCCACCAGGGCTTCCTGCTGATGCAGCAGTGGTGGTGGAACGCGACCACCGGCGTGCGCGGCGTCTCGCCGCACCACGAGGACGTGGTCACGTTCACGGTGCGCCAGATGCTCGACATCAGGTCGCCGTCGAACTTCCCCTGGAGCAATCCCGAGGTGCTGCGCGCGGCCTGGTCGCAGTACGGCATGAACTTCGTGAACGGCGCGGCGAATCTCATGGAGGACTGGCGGCGCGAGGTGCTCGGCGAGCCGCCGGCCGGCGCAGAGAACTTCCTCCCGGGGCGCGGCGTCGCGGTGACCCCGGGCAAGGTCGTCATGCGCAACCGCGTCGCCGAGCTGATCCAGTACTCGCCGTCGACGCCGCAAGTGCACCCCGAGCCGATCCTCATCGTGCCGGCGTGGATCATGAAGTACTACATCCTGGATCTCTCGCCGCACAACTCGCTGGTGAAGTACCTCGTCGGGAAGGGCCACACCGTGTTCATCCTGTCGTGGAAGAACCCCGGGCCCGAGGACCGCGACCTCGCGATGGACCACTATCGGCGCCTCGGCGTGATGGCGGCGCTGGAGGCGATCGGCCGCATCGTGCCCGGGCAGAAGGTGCACGCCGCGGGTTACTGCCTCGGCGGGACACTGCTCGCCATCGCCGCCGCGGCCATGGCGCGCGACGGCGACGAGCGCCTCGCCTCGATGACGCTGCTCGCTGCCCAGGTGGATTTCGAGGAAGCGGGCGAGCTGACGCTGTTCATCGACGACAGCCAGGTCAGCCTGCTCGAGGACATGATGGCGGCGCAGGGCTATCTCGACACGCGCCAGATGGCCGGCGCCTTCCAGCTGCTGCGCTCGAACGACCTGATCTGGTCGCGGCGGGTGCGCGAGTACCTGCTGGGAACGCGCGCGCCGCTGGGCGATCTCATGGCCTGGAACGCGGACGCCACGCGCATGCCCTATGCCATGCACAGCGAGTACCTGCGGCGGCTGTTCCTGCGGAACGACCTGACCGCCGGCCGCTACGCGGTGGACGGCCGGCCGGTGGTGCTGAGCGACATCCGTGCGCCGCTTTTTCTCGTCGGCACCGCGCACGACCACGTCGCGCCCTGGCGCTCGGTGTACAAGGCCGACCTCTACACGCACGTGGACACCACGTTCCTGCTCGCGAGCGGCGGGCACAACACGGGGATCGTCAGCGAGCCGGGGCGCGCGGGGCGCGGCTACCAGGTGCAGGCGCGCGATCGCGACGCGCCGCACGTGGATCCCGATGCGTGGCTCGCGCAGACCCCGCGGCGCGACGGCTCGTGGTGGCCCGAGTGGCAGGCCTGGCTCGCGGCGCGCTCCGGTGCGCCCGCCGCGCCGCCCGCGCCGGGCAGGAGCCTGGGCGACGCGCCCGGCGAGTACGTACTGCAGCGATGACATTGATCGAGGAGACACCGATGGCGACGACGACCGACAACAGCATGCTCGATACGTGGAAGCGCCAGCTCGACGCCGCGATGCGCCTCACCGAGGTGGTGATCGAGGGCTCCGAGCGCATGCGCGAGGTGCAGCTCGAGGCCGCCGCCGAGGCGCATGCCGACGCGGTGGCGACGCAGAAATCGCTCGCCGCGGCGACCACGCCGCAGGAGCTGATGCGCATCCAGGCCGAGTGGCTGGCCGCGAACCAGAAGAAGTCGATGGAGTACTGGAAGGCTCTTTACGAGACGGCCGCCGAGACCAACGCGCAACTGATGAAGTGCCTGCGCGAGTCGATGCCCAAGCCCCGGTAACGGAGACGCAACGATGCCCGCCAAGCAACTCCTGTTCGGCAACACCGCCCACGCCCGCCTGGTGAAGGGCATGAACACGCTCGCGGAGGCCGTGCGCGTGACGCTCGGCCCCAAGGCGCGCACCGTGGTGCTTGAAAGATCCTGGGGCGCGCCCACCGTCATCAACTCCGGCGTCATCGTGGCCAAGGAGATCGAGCTCGCCGATCCCTTCGAGA
>JBFWVE010000027.1:0-3802 GCA_050246895.1 Vicinamibacteria bacterium
GCGGCAGGCCGACCGAGGTCTATCCGTACAACCCCAATGGATCTCCGGAAGGAATCACGGGGCTGACGACCGCGGATGGCCGCTTCACCATATTGATGGAGCATCCCGAGCGGGTGTTCCGGACCGTCCAGATGTCCTGGGCGCCGGAGGAGCTGGGGGAGGATTCGCCGTGGATGCGGATGTTCCGGAACGCGCGCAAGTGGGTGGGAGGCTGATCATGAGGACGCTGCTGATCGCCGTTTCTCTTCTGCTCAGTGGATGCGCGAGCATGGACCGGAATCAGTGCGTGAGCGCCGACTGGTACGCGATCGGGCTGGAGGACGGTGCGCAGGGCCGCGGCGTCGATCGCCTCGGCGCGCACCGGCGCGCCTGCGCCGAGCACAACGTTGCGCCGGACGCCGAGCGCTACGTCGCGGGACATCGCGAGGGATTGAAGACCTTCTGCACCTACGAGCGCGGCTACGCGCACGGCCGTGCCGGCCGGTCCTACGCCGGCATCTGCCCGGCGGGGCTGCGGGAGGCGTTCGTCGCGGGCTACGAGCGGGGCAAAGCGCTGCGCGACCTCGAGCGGCGGCTGAGCGAAGTGAACTCGGATATCCGCAAGACGAAAGCCGGATTGAGCGAGCCGGGGGTCAGTCCGCGTACCCGAGCGCAGCTCGCGGAGCGGCTGGAGGAGTTGTCGCGCGAGGCGGCGCAGCTCGAGGTGGAGATCGAGGGGTTGTCGCGGCAGTAGGCGCGGCTATCTCGTTCTGAGCGAATGGCCACGCTCAAGGAAGAGAATTCGTCTACGAGGATTCTGCGGCGCCTGGGGTTCTCCATTGCCGGGGTCGCAGCGGACGCGGATGCGGGCGACGTATGGGAGTGGCGGGCCTGACGGATCCGGGTCGGATGTGGGGCGACGCGGCCGTCGCGTTGAACACGAAACTCGGCGTCCGAAAGGATGTCATGCACTTTGACATCAATCTGAACGACAGCGCTGCCTGATGCCCATGCCCCGCCGCTTCTCCATGATCCGCAGCTTCCAGCTCGCCGACTGGATCACCGTCGGCAACGCCTGCGCCGGCGTCGCCGCGCTCTTCGCGGCGATGTCCTACCTGCAGACGCCCACCGAGCGCTCGCACCTGCTCGCCGCCTGCGCGCTGATCCCGCTCGCGCTGGTCCTCGACATCCTCGACGGCAAGGTCGCGCGCTGGCGGCACGAGAGCTCGCTCCTCGGCCGCGAGCTCGACTCGCTCGCCGACGTGATCTCCTTCGGCGTGGCGCCGGCGGTGATCGCCTACGCCGCCGACATGCAGGGCGGCTGGGACAGGGTGGTCCTCGTCTACTTCGTCGCCTGCGGCGTCTCCAGGCTCGCGCGCTTCAACGTGACGGCGGAGAAGCTCTCGGGCGAGGAGGGCAAGGTGAAGTACTACGAGGGCACCCCGATCCCGACCTCGATCGTGCTGGTGTTCGTGCTCGCCGCCGCCGCGTGGCTCGACCGGCTGGGCGAGAACCTCTGGGGCGGGGTGTGGATGCTGGGGCCCTGGCAGCTCCACCCCCTGGTGCTGCTTTTCGCCGTCTCGGGTACGCTCATGGTCAGCACGATCCGGATTCCCAAGCCATGACCCAGCCCGTCTACGCCCTCAACCTCTTCAACGTCGCGAGCAAGGAGGAGTACATGGCCTACTCGCGCCGCTCCTACCAGGAGGTCATGGCCCACGGCGGCAAAGTCGTCGCGCTCGGCAAGTTCCGCGAATCGGCCACCGGCGACATCGCGCCGCGGCAGGTCATGATCCTGGTGGAATGGGCGTCGAAGGAAGCCTTCGAGAGCTACCGCGACGACCCGAAGCTCGCCGACCTGCACCCGCACCGGGTGAACGGCACGAAGGACTACATCTGGCACCTGTTCGACAAGCTGGAGGACTTGAGGCCGATCCTCAAGTAGCCGGCGAATGTTCAAGGCCCTCGGCATCTTCGTTGCGCTCTACACCCTCTGGGCGGCCTTCGATGGCAAGGTGTACGCCAAGCAAAGCGGCCTGCGCGGCGGGCGGCATATTCACCGCGAGGACGAGCCGGGCTATTTCTGGACGGTGGTTGGGATCTACGGCGCGCTCGGCGTAGCGCTGCTTACGGTGTTCTAGATCACGCCCAGGGCGACAAGCGCGGGAACTCGGGCACAGTGCTCATACTGCTGGTAGGCCCGAAGGGAAGCGGCAAGAGCCATATCGGGCGCACGCTGGAGCGCAGGCTGGGGATCCCATTCTTCCACGTGGAGCCGCTTTGGATGGCGTACCACGCCGAGTGCAAGGCTTCGGGCCGCGAACCGTCCATCGCGGAGGGCATCTCACGGGTGCATCCGCGAATCGCGGAGGCCCTGCGGGAGCACGAGCACCTTTGCGTCGAGACGACGGGCGCCTCTGCCGAGATCCTGGCCGATCTGGTGTCTATCGCCGGGGCATCGGGGATCCTGGTGGCGCGAGTGAGCGCCCCATTGGACCTGTGCCTGCGGCGCATCGCCGCGCGAGACTCGGCGAATCAGATTCCCGCGAGCGAGGAATCGGTTCGCAAGGTCCACGCGCTCAGCCTCGCAGCGCCGCTGCATGCCGATCTCTGCCTGGAGAACGAGGCGTTGTCCGAGGACGACATCGTGTCCACTTTTGGAAGTGCCCTGACGCTGCCGCGCCGCCTGTCCTAGTCCAGAGTCGCCGCAATCCTCCGGATCTCCTCCGCGCTTCTCTCTCCCGCGAGCGCCGTCCCCGGAACGAGGTGCCGGCCCTTCGCCAGCCCGCCGATCAGGACCGGCGCGTAACCCACGTCGCGAATGAGCCGCGAGGCGATCTCCGCGGCCTGCGCGTCGTCGCTCGCGATCGGCATGCCGACCGAGCCCGGGGATTCGTGCTGCGCGCCCATGCGCGCGGCGCCGATCGCGTTGAAGGCCCGTACCAGGCGCGCGCCCGGCATGAGCTCCGCCGCTGCGAGCCCCGCGCCCTTCTTGCGTGCCCACTCGGCGATCTCGCCGTCGCGCCCCGGGAACGGATTGCAGGTATCGATCACCACCTTGCCCTTGAGCAGATCCCCCAGGTCTTTACCCACCGAGGGCAGCGCGTGGTACGGAACCGAGACCATCACCACCTCGCCGAAGGCCGCCGCCTCGCGCGGCGTGCCGGCGCGCGCGCCGCCGCCCAGGCGCGAAGCGAGCGCCTTGTCGTTGTCGAGGTTGCGCGAGGAGAACATGACCTCGTGGCCGGCCTTCACCCAGGCGGCGCCGATCGCGCTGCCCACGCGCCCCGAGCCGACGATGCCGATCTTCGTCCCGGCGGCGAAGGCGCGCCAGGGCAGGGCGAGCGCACCGGACAGGACCAGAAAGGCTCTGCGTTTCATGACGGCAATCCCTCCACGACGTCGATCATGCGTTTTCGCATCGCCGCGTCGGGCAGCACCCCGAGCGCCGCGCCCATGTTGTCGGCCATGTTCTTCGGACGGCTGGTCGCGGGCGTGACGGCGGTCACCGCCGGGTGGCTGGCGACGAATTTGAGGAAGAACTGCGCCCAGCTCGACGCGCCGATCTCGCCCGCCCAGGCGGGAAGCGGCTGGCCGCGCACGCGCTGCCACAGCCGCCGCCGCCCGAACGGCGCGTAGACGAGCACCGCGATGCCGCGATCGCGAGCGACCGGCAGGATCGCGTTCTCCGCGTGCCGCTCGTCGATCGCGTAGTCGGTGCCGATGAAGTCCAGCCGCTCGCGCTTCATGAGCGCCACGAGGTCGTCGTACTGCCGGGCGATGGTGGTGGTCACGCCGATGTAGCGAACGCGCCCTTGGGCCT
>JBFWVE010000028.1:0-3496 GCA_050246895.1 Vicinamibacteria bacterium
CGTAAGCGCCCGGTGATGCCGGGTTGATGCCTCGCACGGCGCCCGGATGCTGGGGGTGCGGGGGCAGTGCGGATCTGGTCCGCCGCCGCCGATGATGCTGGTGTGAAGCGCGCGGCGATCTACGCCCGGGTGTCGACGCTGGCGGGCCAGAGCCCGCAGATGCAGCTGGACGCCCTGAGAGAGTACGCCGCCCACCGCGGGCTGCAGGTCGTCGCGGAGTTCGTCGACCACGGTGTGAGCGGTGCCCGCGATCACCGGCCTGCGCTCGACCGCCTGATGGCCGCCGCGCGGCAGCGGCAGCTCGATGTGGTCCTGGTCTACCGCTTCGATCGGTTCGCCCGCAGCGTGCGCCACCTGGTCACCGCGCTCGACGAGTTCCAGGCCCTGGAGGTGGACTTCGTCAGCTACAGCGAGAGCATCGACACCAGCACGCCGCTGGGGCGGGCGCTGTTCTCGATCGTCGCCGCGCTGGGCGAGCTCGAGCGCTCGCTGATCGTCGAGCGGTCCGTGGAGGGCCAGCGCCGCGCGCGTGCGCGCGGCCAGCACGTCGGCCGACCGAGGCTGGGGGTGGACGCAGACCAGCTGCTCGCGCTGCAGCGTGCGGGCACGAGCCTGCGCGGGATCGCGCGCGCCACCGGTCTCTCGCGCACGGTGGTCACCAGGGTGCTGCGAGAGGTGGCTTGAAAGCCTTAGCTTTCGAGCCACCTGCCGGCCGTACGTAAGCCCAGCCGGTCGCGCCCGGTTTCAGGCGCTCCGGCGGGGGGGCTTTTGAGCCAGGCCCGGAGTGATCAGACAGTGGGAGAGGTCGTCTCGGCCCGCACGGGGGACTCGGCAGCTACGCGCGCCGTCTGCCACGCGCGAGGCGAGAGCAGCGCGGGGTCAGCGCTGGGCTCCTCCGCGCGTCGCTTGATCACATCGCGCAGGTACGCCCAGGGCTCGATCCCCAGCTCCCTGCAGCTCGCGATGAGGGTGTAGAAGACCGCGGCGTCCAGAGCGGCCTGCTTGCTCCCCGCGAAGAGCCAATTCTTGCGACCGAGAGCGACGAGGCGTAGAGCCCGCTCCACGGCGTTGTTATCGACCTCCAGACGCCCGTCGTCGAGGAAGCGGCGCAAGGCGACGCGGTGGTTCTTGGAGTACCCGATCGCCTTCGCCAGCAGCGTGCCGGGTGCCAGCGCCGGAGAGGCCGCCAGCTCGTCCACCCACCCGTCGAAGGCGTCGAGCAGCGGCTTGGTTTCGGCCTGGCGCACGGCGCGGCGCTCCTCGGGCGTCATGCCGCGAATGCGCGCCTCGATCTCCCACAGCTTGCGATAGGTGCCGAGCGCGAAGGAGGCTTCGCGGGGGAAGGCCTTCCTCGCCTCGAAGAAGCGCCGGCGCGCGTGCGCGTTGCACCCCACCTCGATCCGCTCGCCGCTCTTGTAGACCTCGTCGAAGTTGCTCGCGGCGTCGGCCTGGACGTAGCCCTTGTACTGCGCGAGCACGTTCAGAGGACCTTCCTCGTCGTCCTTCGTCTTCGATTCGCTGATCGCGAAGTAGACCTCGCCGGGAAGGCCGCGGTAGACCCAGATCCGAGCCTTCCGCTTCTCCCCCTTGAGGCCCTCCTCCTCGCGGTAGAGCACCCGCACCCCCGTCTCGTCCATACCGACGACGGGCCGTGTGACGACCTGCTGGAGCACTTGCTTGGCGATCGGGTCGAGCAGCTTTGCAGTCAGACCCAGCCAGTCGCACATGGTCGACTGCGAAAGGGCGAAGCCCTCCCGGGCGAGGATCGATTCCAGCCGATTCAGCGGCAGGTGATCGCTGTACTTCGACGCCACGACATAGGCCAGAAGACCAGCCTCCGGCCGCCCCTTGCTCGTCCCGATCGGTGTGCGAGGCAATGGGGCCACGACCGTCCCGTCCTGGCAGCACGGGCAACGAAACCGGGGCCGAACGTGGCGGACCACGAACAAGGACTCGGGTGCGAAATCGAGGCGTTCGGTGATCTCCGGCGAGCCGATCGAGACTCGCTCACGCTGGCAGCGATCGCAGCTCAGCTCGTCGGGCGAGGGGAGGTGGAGCTCTTCCACGCGAGGAAGTGACTCAGGCAGATTGCCCCAGCCGTGATCCAGGCGGCCCTTCTTCTTCTCCTTGCCCTTCCCCCCGCGCTTGCCGGGCACAGGATCCGGTTGGGGCACCTCGCCGTCCGGGGCCTCGCCCACGAAGGGTGGTGCCGGGAGCTCGGACTCCGCCTGCTCCTTCTTCTCCGCCTCGAACAGCTCGCGCTGCGCCTCGACCTCGCGGTGGCGCTCAGACTTCTGCCCGTAGAGCTGACCCAGCAAGGCGTCGACCTTCACCTGCAGCTGGTCGACCCTCTTCTTCAGCTTGTCCTGCGCGGCCAGGGCGCGATCGCGAGCCGTGACGGCCTGATCACGCGCGGCGAGCGCCGCGTCGCGCTCGGCCGCGATCCGGGCGATCTCAGCGCGCAGTCGTTCCAGCTCTTCGGGGTGGGCCATGGTCGAGGTCGTCATGCTACACGCCTCCGCATCCTGGATGCCGCCGCAAACGCGCACGCCGCCGCGGGTATCCCGGCGGCGGCGTGAGACGTACGACCCAAGTGACGCGCTCCGGAGACGAACGCCCGGTGCTGGGCAGATCAGGCGGAGAGCGGGGGCGGTGGCGGGAGCGCTGACGCGCTCTTGGACCGCCACCACGGGCGCCAGGTGGTCTTCCGTAGGTCGATTCCACCTAACAGGGCAGTGAGCTCGTCGGCGCGCAGCTCGATCGCTCCGCTCCCGTCGCTCGGCTCCGGCCAGGCGAACGTCCCCTTGGCCAGGCGCTTGGCCACCAGAATGAAGCCGGACCCGTCCCAGAAGAGGATCTTGATCATGTGGCGGCGACGGCCGCAGAACACGAACAGGTGCCCGGAGAGGGGGTCCTGCTGCAGAACCTCGCGCACCGCTCCTGCCAACGCGTCGAAGGACTTCCTCATGTCCGTCGTGCCGCGAGCCAGGTGGACCTTGATCGAGGGGCCGAGGGTCAGCACGCCGACTCCAGCGCGGCCACCAGCGCGGTGACACGCGCTCCGTCGAAGTCCGCGGGCACTCGCAAGGTGCGCCCATTTGCCAGCGCCACCTCGTAGCCCTGCCGGATCGACGGCGCAGCTGGCTCAGCCGGCTGCACCACCTTCACGGGCACGAAGGTGGGCGAAGACTCCTCCGCCTTCCTTGAGGCGACCTTAGGCTTGGCCGGCTTGGCGCTGGCGGCCGCCTCCTTCTTCCGCCGGCGACCATTCTGCTCGTAGCGCCACCTGGACAGCCTCCCAGGCTTGAGGCCATGGGCCGCTTCCACCTCCCTCAACTGCAGACCCTTCTCCTCGGCCTCTCGAATCAAGCCGCTGTAGTACCGCGCTCGCTGGCCCGGGGACATCGGCTTCGCTGCTGGCATGGGGCACCTCCGTGCGCGCCATGCTCGCCAAGTCGGGGCACCAGAGCAGACCCGGACTCACCGGGCGCTTACG
>JBFWVE010000029.1:0-3447 GCA_050246895.1 Vicinamibacteria bacterium
CCGGCCCCAGAGGGCGAGGGTCGCGGCGTGCTCTTCATGCAGGCGCCGGCTGATGGCGCGTTCGAATTCCATGGTGGGCCTTTACGAGGACGTAGACGAAGAAGGCGGCGAAGGCGAGCGCGCCGGCGAGGCCGAGCGCGGCCCCCGCCGCGTGCAAGCCGGTGAACAGGAGCGCGAGCGCGCCGAGGTGCAGTCCCGCGTGCGCGGCGAGCAGCCGCGCGGGCGTGAGCCGGGAGGCGAGCGGGCGGTCGCCCGAGAGCGAATGCACCGAGGCGAGGAACGGCACGATGCGCTGCAGCACGCCGAGCAGGAAGGTTAGCAGCCAGCCGGGCACGAGCAGCAGGCCGAAGAGCGCGGGGCTCGCCCCGAGCGCCGCCGCTGCAAGGCTCGCGAGCAGGCAGGCCCAGGAAACGCGCACCAGCAGGAACCCGCTCCCGAGCGGCGCGCGCAGCCGCGCGCGCAGCGACCGCTCCATCAGCCACACGTGACCGAGCGCCGCGGCGAGCCCGACGAGCGCGCCGGCCTTCGTCCAGCCGAGCACGGCGAGCGTGATGCCCGCCAGGGCCAGCGCGAGCACGACATACGCATGGCGCGCCTTCGGCGGCGGCGCGACGGCGAGCATCGGCAGCAGGAAGCTCGAGAGCCCCGCGGCGAGCAGCCCCATGAAGCCGTAGGCGGCGAGCACGAGGTGCGCGCCGCGGAACGCCGCGTGGTCGAGCGCAAGCCCGTGCTCGTAGCGCGCGACGAGCGCGAGCCCGGTCGCGGCGAGCAGCACGAGGCAGGCGAGCGCCGCCCAGCCGTGCGCGACGACGACGCGCATGCCGCGCGCGCCGCGCAGGTTGGCGAACATCAGCGCCGCGTAGATGCCGAAGGCGCCCGTGACGAGCATCGCGCCGGGCCCCAGCCACGGCACGCGGTAGGTGGCCGCCGCGAACGCGAAGAGCGCGACGCCCGGCACGAGCAGCCACCAGGCGAGCTTGACCGCCCAGAGCGCGCGCACGGCCTGGCGCGTCGCGACCGGCAGGAGCTGCAGCGTCGCGCCGATCGCACTCATGGCGAGCACGCCGAGCGTGACGAGGTGCAGCGCGCCGAACACGGGCCCGAGGCCGCCTTCGAAGCCGGCGAGCTCGCCCGCGTTCGCCGCGAGCAGCGCCCAGGCGGCGACCTGGAAGCCGGCCGCCGCGCCGAAGTAGCGGAACGGCACCGACATCGGCAGCAACCGGCTGCGCGAGACGCCCGGGAGCATCAGGCGCCCTTCGGCCGCAGGTCGCGCACGCGCACCGCCTTGCCCTGCGAGCGCGGCACTTCGCCGGGCTTCTTCCCCACGACGCGCGTGGTGACGCCGATCATGGACTTGATCTGGTGGCACACGCGGGCCTCGAGCTCCTCGAGGGCGTGCTCGAGGCTCGCGGCCTCCACTTCCACGGTGAGCTCGTCGAGGCTGCCGTTTCTCTCGACGACCAGCTGGTAATGCGGCGCGACGCCGGGCAGTCCCACGAGCACCGCCTCGATCTGCGAGGGGTACACGTTCACGCCGCGGATGATCAGCATGTCGTCGTTGCGCCCGGTGATGCGCTGCAGGCGCAGGTGCGTGCGCCCGCAGGCGCAGCGCGCGCGCGTCGCGCGCGTGATGTCGCGCGTGCGGTAGCGGATCATCGGCAGGGCCTGCTTGGTGAGCGTGGTGATGACGAGCTCGCCCGCCTCGCCTTCGGGCGCCGGCCGCCCCGTGTCGGGGTCGATGATCTCGAAGAGGAAGTGATCCTCCCAGCCGTGCAGCCCGGCCTGCGCCTCGCACTCGACCGCCACGCCCGGCCCCATGATCTCGGAGAGCCCGTAGACGTCGATCGCCTTCAGCCCGAGGCGCGCCTCGATCTCCGCGCGCATCGCCTCGCTCCAGGGCTCGGCGCCGAACAGGCCCACTTCGAGCTTCGAAGCACGCAGGTCCACCCCCTCGCGCTCGGCGACCTCGGCGATAGCGAGCGCGTAGGAGGGCGTCGCGCACAGCACGCGCGCGCCGAAGTCCTTGATGAGCAGCACCTGGCGCTCGGTGGCGCCGCCCGACATCGGCACCACGGTGGCGCCGAGCCGCTCGGCGCCGGCGTGCGCGCCGAGGCCGCCGGTGAAGAGGCCGTAGCCGTAGGCGTTGTGCACGAGGTCGCCCGGGCGCGCGCCCGCGCAGGCCATCGAGCGCGCCATGAGGCCGGCCCAGGTCGAGAGGTCCTGCGCGGTGTAGCCGACGACCGTCGGCTTGCCGGTGGTGCCCGAGGAGGCGTGCAGGCGCGCGAGCGTCTCGCGCGGGCGCGCGAACATGCCGAAGGGATATTGCTCGCGCAGGTCGGTCTTCAGCGTGAACGGCAGCCTGCCGACGTCCTCGAGCGTGCGGATGTCCTGCGGGCGCACGTCGAGCGCCTTCATGCGGCTGCGGTGCAGCGGCACGTTGCCGTAGGCGTTCTTCAGCGTCGCGCGCAGGCGCTTCAACTGCAGCTTCGCGAGCGCGTCGCGAGAGAGGGTTTCCGCCTCGCGGTCGAAGAAGTAGCGCTTCATCGGGCACCCCGTACGGGAAGTCTGGGCAGCGAAAATCCCTGGTTGAGCGAAGCGCGCGTCACCAGCGCGAACTTGAGCCAGGCGCCGGTGGCGAGCGCGGCGAGGCCCGCGAGCTGCGCGGAGGCGGGCAGCCAGGCGCCCGCGAGCGCCAGGGCGAGCGCGGCGATCGTGCCGAGCTGCACGAGCGCCTTGCCCGGCGCCTCGAGCGCGGAATTGGCCACCGCCGCCCGGTAGCGTGTCCAGGCGAAAGCGCGCAGGATGAGCGCGAGCCCGAACCAGCCCACGGCGAGCGGCGCGGTGGTGAAGAAGAGCGCGAGCCCCGCGCCTTCGGCGAGGCCGGTGGAGACGATGAGCAGCGTCGCCTGCGGCGCGCGCCAGGCCGGAATGCCTTTCGAGGCGCGCAGGATGCGGCCCTGGCAGTAAACGAAGGCGAGCGCCGCCAGCGCGGCGAGCGGCAGGAAGGCGCTCTTCCAGAGCGCGAGGCCGCCGAGCGCGAAGAGCACGACGGCGGCGAACGACTCGCGCGTCATCCACGAGGTGAACGGATTGAAGAAGACGTTCAGCGCGCGCAGCTTCTTGCCGATCTCGAGCCACACTGCGCCGAGCCCCGCGGCGACGAGGACGAGCGAGAGCGCCACCGGCGCGCGGCTGTCCGGATAGGCCATCGCCGCGGCGATCATCAGGCCGCTGCCCGCGCCGCCCAGCATGAAGTTCAGCGCCGCGCGCGCGTCCCAGTGCTTCTGCAGCCACCTCATGGCTTCCTGTCCCACAGGTAGTAGAAGCGCGGGCCGGTGCCGAGCTCCTCGTGCATGCGGAAGAACTGGTTCTCGGCGAGCAGCTGGGAGACGTTGCTCTGCGGGTCCTCGACGTCGCCGAAGTGCAGCGCCTGCGCGATGCAGGAAT
>JBFWVE010000030.1:0-3206 GCA_050246895.1 Vicinamibacteria bacterium
ACACTCGCGCACGGGAAGAGGCCCTGAAGGCTGCCGTGGCGAAACCCATAGATCCGCGCTACTTCATGATGCAGATCGCCGATGCGCTGCCGGCGGATGCCGTGCTCGTGGAGGAGGCGCTCACGACCTCGGCCTCGCTGCCGGCGCACCTTCGCCAGCGCGATCGGCAGGGCTACTACGGGCTCGCCTCGGGCGGCATCGGTTTCGCCGTTGCGGGCGCGGTGGGCATCAGCCTCGCGCTGCCGCAGCGCCCGGTTGTGGCGCTGATCGGCGACGGCAGCGCCCTGTACACCATCCAGGCGCTCTGGACCGCGGCGAGCCTTAAGCGCCCGATCACCTATGTGATCGCGAACAACCGGGGCTACCGCATCCTCAAGGAGCGCCTGGTGTCGTTCCGCAAGACCGACCGATTCGTCGGCATGGACATCCGCGAGCCGGACATCGACTTCGTGCGGCTCGCGACCTCGCTCGGCGTGCCTGCGCGTCGCGTCACCGACCCGCAGGACGTCCTGCCCGCGCTGCGCGAAGGGATCGCCTCCGGCGCGCCGAACCTCCTCGACGTTGCCGTAGCGGACGGTTTCGGCGGATAAGCCGCCTACTTCTTGCGGCCGTACTTGCCGATCAGCTGCGCCTTGGCGATCGCGTTGCCGTTCACCATGTAGCCGGCGAGCGAGGCCGTACCCCCGCTTGGATCCAGCTTGTCCACTTTCAGCGCGTACAAGCTGAACACGTAGCGGTGCGGCTTTTCGCCCGGCGGCGGACAGGGCCCGCCCCAGCCCGGCCCGCCGAAATCGGTGTTCACGTGCATTGCGCCCGCCGGCAGATTCGAGCCGTCGGCCTTGCCGGCGTCCTTCGCGAGCCCCGTCGCCGACGCAGGGATGTTGAGCACCAGCCAGTGCCACCATCCCGCACCGCCGGTCGGCGCGTCCGGGTCATGGCATAGCAGCGCGAAGCTTTTCGCGCCGTTGGGTGCACCGGACCAAGTGAGCGCCGGCGAGATATTCTGGCCGGTGCAGCCGAAGCTGTTGAAGACCTGCTCCATCGACAACGTGCCGCCGGAGCGGAAGTCGGGGCTGGACAGGCGGAACGCGGGCCGCGCGGGGCGGCGCCTGGCGGCTTTCTTTCTGGCCATGATTCGGGTCTCCTTCGGGTTGCGGCGGAAGAAATTGTATCGGCCAGAATGGCGGTCAAGAAAGGAGCGTCATGGAAGTCCGACAGATCCACCTTTTCGTGCAGGAAATCGCCGAGCAGGCCGGCCGCCCGGTTCGGCCTCCCGCCCTGCGCGCGGCCTGCTGCGCCGTGCTGGCCAATCCCCGGGCCGGCCAACCGGCGATGGACGACTTCGAGTCCTACGTGGCCGCGTCGGTGGAGGTTGGCGAGGTGCTGACCCGTAGGGCGCTCGACGGGCTGGGTGGCCGCGTCCCGGTCGCCTATGGGAAGGCGGCGTTGGTGGGCGAGGCGGGCGACCTCGAGCAGGGCGCGGCCATGATCCACTGCCGGATCGGACTTGCCATGCGCACCGCGATCCGCGCGGGCAACGCCCTCATTCCCGGCAATGCCAGGATGGGCGGCCCGGGCGAGGCCCTCGACATCGTGCTCGGCGGCATCGACGACGGCTGGCACTACGACGCGATGGACACCATGACGGTAGGCGTGCCCGGCGCGCCGCGCGCCGACGAGATCCTGCTGGCAGTCGCTTTCGCGACGGGCCGGCCGAACGCGCGCATCGCAGGCGCGAGCGAGGCGACGGTGCGGGAGCTGGTGGCACGGCTGCGAGGCTAGCGATGCGCGTTCTGCTTCACGACGCCGCGTCCGACTACGCGTACGACGCGGACGTGATGTCGCGGCGCGGGGTCGGCGGCACCGAGGCGAGCGTCGTGCGCGTGGCCGAAGGGCTCTCGGAATTCTGCGACGTGGCGGTCGCCCAGCGCGGGCGATCCGAGCCCTTCTCGCCCCACTCGAAGCTGCGCTATGTGGCGCTGGAGGATCCGGCCCCGTTCGGCGGCGCAGCGCCGGACTGCGCCGTCGTGGTGCGCAAGCACCGGCACGTCGTCAAGCTGCAAAGCCGGTTCCCCCGCGCGCGCCTTTTGCTCTGGATCCACAACTGGCAGCGGCCCGAGACGCTGCTGCTTCGCGCCCGCTTGGCTCGCAGCACCAGTGCGATCGTCACGGTCTCGGAAGCGCATCGCGAAGCGACCCGGCGCCTGATGAATCACCCGCTGGCCCGCGCGCTGGGTGGCCGCATCCCGGTACTGCGCATCTACAACCCGGTCGACGAGGGACTCTCGCCCGACGACACGCCTGTCGATCGCGACAAGCTGATCTACTTCAGCAACAAGGGCATCGAGCGGGTCCTGGCGACGTTCGGCGAAGTGCGGCGCGCGCTGCCCAGCCTGCGGCTCGTGGTCGCCGGGAACTCCATCGAGGAGGCGATGCGGCGCTCTGTCCGCATCGCCCGCCTCGCGCGCCAACCCGGCGTGGAGCTCTTGGGTCGCGTGCCTCAGCGCGAGCTCTTCCGGCATGTGCGCGAAGCCCTGTGCGTCTTCTATCCGCAGGATGACCACGCGGAGACCTTCGGCCTCGTTTTCGCCGAGTCGAACGCTCTCGGCACGCCGGTCCTCGCGCACGACTTCGGCGCGGCGCGCGAAGTCCTGAGCAGCCCGGACCAGCTGGTCGACGCGCGGGACACGCGAGCGGTGATCGAGAGGCTGCGAGCCTGGCGCGCCGGCGCGCGCCCCAAGGCGTTCCTGCGCCCGGAATTCCGGGCCTCCGCGGTAGTGGCCGAGTGGCGCGGGCTGCTCGGCGCGCCGTCGCCCTAGCCTGCCCCTACTCCCACTCGATCGTCGCGGGCGGCTTCGACGAGACGTCGTAGGTGACCCGGTTGATGCCGCGCACCTCGTTGATGATGCGGCTGGAGACCTTCGCCAGCAGCTCATGAGGCAGCGGCGCCCAGTCCGCGGTCATGAAGTCGGTGGTCTGCACCGCGCGCAGCGCGACCGCGTACTCGTAGGTCCGCCCGTCGCCCATCACGCCGACGGACTTGACCGGCAGGAAGACCGCGAAGGCCTGGGCCGTGCAGTCGTACCAGCCCGCGGCGCGCAACTCCTGGATGAAGATGTCGTCCGCGCGGCGCAGCAGCTCCGCGAACTCCTTCCGGACCTCGCCGAGGATGCGTACGCCGAGGCCCGGCCCCGGAAACGGATGGC
>JBFWVE010000031.1:0-3185 GCA_050246895.1 Vicinamibacteria bacterium
TGCCGCGGCCGAAGCGACTGCTCGAGCTCGGCCGGCCGTTCTGGGCCAACGACGACCCGGGAACGAGGCACCGCCCGCCGCGCTGAGCGGCCGGAGTCGCAATCAACGACTTCAGTGTTGGAGGCGGCTCCTCGGGTCGCGGTATTGGTAACGCCCATGACCCGCCGCGACCCAGGGCCGCTCTCACCGAAGGCGCTTCTCCGCTATCAGGTCGTCTCCCTCGTCCGCGCGCGGCTGCTCGCGGGCGAGGGCCGGGCGGCCGCTGTCGACGCCGTCGCGAGGCTCGACCACGCCACGCCCGCGGGCGAGCTCGTGCGCGTGAGCACACGCAGCGTCTACCGCTGGCTCGCGCAGTACGAGGCCGGCGGCGCGGCCGCGCTCGAGGATCAGGCCCGCGAGGCGGGCGCCGCCTCACGCGCTCTTCCCACCAAGCTCCTCGAGTTTCTCGCCACCGAGCGCGACAAGGACAGCGACGCCTCGATCCCCGAGCTCCTCCGCCGCGCCGTCCACGCCGGCCTCCTCAGCGCCTGGCGTGACGTCGACCGCACGACCGTCTTCCGCGCGCTCGTGCGCATGAAGGTCGCGACCGGCCGGAGGAAGAAGACCCGCGACCGCGACGTGCGGCGCTTCGCCTACCCACATCGCATGGAGCTCGTGCTCGCCGACGGGAAGCACTTCCGCGCCGGCGCCGCCCGCAGCCGCCGCGTAGCCTTCTTCTTCCTCGACGACTGCACCCGCCTCGGGCTCCACGTCGTGGTCGGCACCTCCGAGACCGCCGCCCTCTTCCTGCGCGGCTTCCACGCCGTGCTCCGCGACTACGGCCGCATGGGGATCGTCTACCTCGACCGCGGCCCTGGCTTCATCGCCACCGCCGTGGCCGAGGTCTGCCGCCGCCTCGAGCTCTCGCTCATCCACGGCGAGAGCAAGTACCCCGAGGGGCACGGCAAGGTCGAGAAGTTCAACCAGACCGTTCAGGAGGCCGTACTCCGCTCGCTCAGCGGACGACCCGACGTCGACGACGACTGCAAGGCGCTCGAGATCCGCCTCGCCCACTGGCTGCGCGAGGTCTACAACCACGAGCCCCACGAGAGCCTGGTGCGTCCGTGAGCCCGGCCAGCTCGCGCACCGAGTCCCCCTGGGAGCGCTGGTCGCGCGACGATCGCGCGCTGGCCCACGTCACCGCGGACGAGCTGCTGCGGGCCTTCGTGCTCCACCTGAAGCGCACCGTCAGCAACGACCGCGTGATCCGCGTGGGCAAGCTCCGCCTGGAGGTCCCGCTCGCCCTTGGCCCTGCTGGCTACCCCCAGCGACGCCTCCAGATCACTCACCGCCTGCTCGACGACACCTATCACGTCCTGTGCGCTGACCGGCTCCTCCGCCTTCAGCCCGTCGACCTCACGGCGAACGCGCGCGGACAGCGCCAGCGCGCCACCCGCGACGAGCGCGAAGACCGAGCCCCTTCACCGCCGCCGGCCAAGACGGCGGCAGACCTGGCCTTCGAGCGCGACCTCGGACCTGTCGTCGACGACGACGGAGGCGTGCAAGAACTCCCTGACTTCGACGAGGAAGGATCGACATGAGCAGTCCCCCCACCAAGCGCAAGGGCGGCCCCAAGGACTTCCGCAGCCGCTTCGGCTTCCACTCCCCACCCTTCTCCCGCGAATTCCCCATCGACCGTCGCTACCAGCTCCCCCACTTCGAGGAGATCGTCGACGGCGTCCATCAGGCCGTGATCCAGCGCGAGTCCGCCGCCCTGATCGCGCCCGCCGGTAGCGGCAAGACCGTCGCCATGCGCGCCCTCTGCGCTCGCTTGCCCGAGGCCCGCTTCAGCGTCCACTACATCAAGGTCACCGACCTCTCCCGCCGCGACATGTGCCGCGAGATCGCCTTCGCAGTCGGCGCCGAGCCGGCCGGCTCCTTTCCGGCCTTCGTCCGCAACCTGCAGGAGCGCCTCGACAAGCCCTTCAAGGAGAACGAAGGCACCCGCCCCGTGCTGATCTTCGACGACACCCACGAAATGCGCCCCCAGTCCATGGCCCTCCTCAAGGTGCTCACGAACTACGACATGGACTCGCGCCTCGTGGTCAGCATCATCCTCGTGGGCCAACCCCCGCTCCGCCGCGTCCTCCAGCGTGAGGACCTCGAGGACGTGGCGCGCCGGATCGCGCACTATGCAGAGCTACGCCTGCTCTCGCGCGAAGAGACTCGCAGCTACGTCGAGCACCGCTGCACCACGGCCGGCAACCTGACCCCACCCTTCGACGACGACGCCTTCGAGGCGATCTACGAGCTCTCACGAGGCAACCTGCGCGCGATCGACCAGCTCGCCCGCAAGTCCCTCGATCTCGCAGCTCAGAAGGACGAGGACGTGGTCGGCGCCACGCACCTGGCCGAGGCCCGCAAGGCCCTCTGGCCATGAGCCAGGGATCGGAGCCACCGCTCCGCGTCCTGCGCGCAGACGAGATCGACCCCGGGGACCACGGCCCGAGCTGGCTGATCGAGGCCCTCTGGCCGCATGCCGCCGTGGCCGTGATCGGTGGGCAGCCGAAGTCCTGGAAGACCTGGCTCGGTCTGGACGTCGCCGTGTCGGTCGCCTCGGGCACCCCCTGTCTCGGCCGCTTCGCTGTGCCGTCTCCGGGCTCGGCGCTCGTCTACCTCGCGGAGGACGCGCTGCGCGACGTGCGCAAGCGGATCGAGTGCCTGGCCCGCAGCCGGGGCCTGGCCCTCGACCGTCTGGACCTGCACATCATCGCTGAGCCCACGCTCCGCCTGGACCAGGACCGCGATCGCCGTCGGCTCCAGGCGGCTGTGGCGTCCGTCCAGCCGAAGCTGCTGCTCCTCGACCCGCTCGTGCGCCTGCACCAGCTGGACGAGAACAGCAGCCAGGAGATCTCGAACCTCCTCGGCTATCTCCGCGCCCTCCAGCGCGAACACGACCTCGCGGTCGCCCTCGCGCATCACACCGCCAAGCGAGCCCACGCTCGCCATGGCCAGGCCCTGCGTGGCAGCGGCGACATCCACGCCTGGACGGACGTCGGCCTCTACCTGACCTGGCAGGGGGACAGGCTCTACATGACCACCGAGCTCCGCACTGCGAAGCCACCCGATCCCCTCGAGCTCCGACTCGTCGACGAAGACGCCGCCACGACTCATCTCGCGATCGTCGGCGGCTCGGCGCCCGAGAC
>JBFWVE010000032.1:0-3115 GCA_050246895.1 Vicinamibacteria bacterium
CGATCCTCGACCTCTCGCGGGTGCTGGCGTGCCCCTTCGCCAGCATGATCCTCGCCGAGCTCGGCGCCACCGTGATCAAGGTCGAGCAGCCGGGCGCCGGCGACGAGACGCGCGGCTTCGAGCCGCAGCTCGCGAAGGACAGCGCGTACTACTTCGCCTGCAACCGCTCCAAGCAGTCCATCGCCGTCAACCTGCGGACGGACGGCGGCCGTCGCATCGTGCGCGAGCTCGCGCAGCAGGCGGACGTGCTGGTGGAGAATTTCCCCGTGGGCACGCTCGCACGCCAGGGGCTCGACTACGCGACGCTCGCTTCGCTCAACCCGAGGCTCGTGTACGTGTCCTGCACCGGCTTCGGTCAGAGCGGGCCCTACGCGCGCAAGAAGGGCTACGACACGGTGTTCCAGGCGATGGGCGGACTGATGAGCCTCACCGGCGAGAAGGGCGGCGGCCCCGTGAAACCCGGGTTGCCCGTCGCCGATCTCACCTCGGGACTCTGGGTGGCGATCGCGATCCTCGCCGCGCTCGCCGGCCGCGCCGAGAGTGGGCGCGGCGCCTACATCGATTTCTCCATGCTCGACGGGCAGGTGAGCCTGCTCACGCTCGCTGCTGCGCGCTACTTCGCGCTGGGCGAAGTGCCGCCGAGGCTGGGCACCGAGCATCCGGGCCGCGTGCCCTCGGCCACCTTCCGCTGCGCCGACGGCAAGTACGCGCACATCACCGCGAGCGACCAGCACTGGCCGAAGCTGTGCGAGGCGCTGAAATTGAGGTCCGTCCCCAATTACGCGAGCAATGCCGGGCGCGTTGCGGATCGCGACGCGGTGATGGCGTTGCTGACGGAGGCGGTGGGCAGGCTTTCGCGCGCGGAGCTGATCGCGCGACTCGATGCGGCCGACGTGCCGGTGGGGCCGGTGAACGACGTCGCCGAGGTGCTCGCCGATCCGCACGTGCGCGCGCGCGGGCTGGTGGGCAGCTTCGACTATCCGGGCGTGGGCGAATTCAAGGCGCTCGGGCTGCCCTACAAGTTCGTGGGCTGGGACGATCCGGAGATCGGCCGCCCGCCCGCGCTCGGCGAGCACACCGAGCGCATCCTCAGGGAGCGGCTCGGGTACTCCGAGGAGCGCATCGCCGCGCTGCGCAAGGAAGAAGCCATATGAGCGTGCGCGTGGAGCGCAAGGACGGCGTGGCGAGCCTCACGCTCGATCGCCCCGAGGCGCGCAACGCGCTCAACTTCGCGATGTGCGAGGCGCTCATCGCGGCGGCCGGAACCCTCGACGAGTCGGTGCGCCTCGTCTTCGTGCGCGCGTCGGGACCCGTCTTCTGCGCGGGCGCGGACCTGAAGGAGCGCCAGGGCATGAGCGAGGCGCAGGTGCGCGCGCGCCGCCACAAGGCCTTCGCCGCCTACGCCGCGCTCGAAGCGATGCCGATGCCCGCCATCGCGGTGGTGGAAGGTCCCGCGATCGGCTCGGGCTGCGAGATCGCGGCCGCCTGCGACTTCATCGTCGCGACACCCGCCGCGTCCTTTCGCGTGCCCGAGGCGCTGCGCGGCACGGTGGGGGCGACGCAGCGCCTGCCACGCATCCTCGGCAAGCGCCTGGCGAAGGACCTGCTTTTCACGGGCCGCGCGCTCTCGGCGGAAGAAGCCGAGCGCCACGGCCTGGTGAGCCGCATCGTCGAGCCCGCGGCGCTGGAGGCGGCGCTCGCGGAGATCGCGAAAACGATCCTCGAGGCGCCGCCGCGCGCGCTGCGCCTCGCCAAGCGCGCGGTGGACCAGGGCGTCGAGCGCGATCCGAGAGGCGCGCTCGAAGCCGAGCTGGCGGCAATCGAGGAGCAGCTCGCCCTGGGCGACTGGATGAGCAAGCGATGAGCGCCTGGACGCCGCGCGCCCTGGGCGAGTACCTCATCGGGCGCGACCCCCAAGCCCCGGCGCTGGTCACGCCCACGGCGCGGCTTTCCTATGGCGAGCTGCTCGAGCGCGCGATCCGCGCGGCGGGCGGCCTGCACGCGCTCGGCCTGGGGCACGGCGACCACGTGGGCCTGCTCATGGGCAACGACGAGCACTGGCTCGCGACTTTCTACGGCGCGGCGCTCCTCGGTGCGGTCACGGTGCCCGTGAACACGCGCTTCAAGGCGCCCGAACTCGAGTACTGCCTGCGAAAAGCCGACTGCAAGGCGCTCGTCTACGCGCCGCGCTTCCTCAGCCAGGACTACGAGGCGATGCTCGCGGAGATCCGGCCGCGGCTGCCGAAGCTCGTTCACGCCGTGCGCGCGGGCGAGCTCGCGCCGGCGCCGATGCCGCCCGGCGGCCCCGCGCCCGGGGACCTGCTCCTCATCCAGTTCACCTCGGGCACGACCGCGTACCCGAAGGGCGTGATGCTCACGCACGACAGCATGCTGCGCAATGCCTTCGCGGCGGGCGAGCGCATCGGCATTCGCGCGGACGACCGCTACTTCAATTGCCGGCCCTTCTTCCACGTCGGCGGCTCCACGCTCTCGGCGCTCGCCTGCCTCGTGCACGGCGCCTGCCTGGTGACGCTGCCCACCTTCGAGGCGGGCGCGGCGCTCGAATGGATGGAGAAAGAGCGCTGCACGCTCACCTCGGGCAACGACACGATCTTCCAGCTGCTCCTCGGGCACCCGGATTTCCCGAAGCGCCGGCTGTCGCTGCGCGGCGGCTGGGCGGCGGCGGGGCCGCGGACCATGCGGCGCATCGTCGACGAGCTGGGCGCGAGGGAGATCTGCGCCGCCTACGGCCTGTCGGAAGCCTCGCCCAACGTGGTGATGAGCGACTGGCGCGAGCCGGATGTGCTGCGCGTGCAGGGGCTGCCGACGCCGCTTCCCGAGCTGCAGCTGCGCACCGTGGACAACGAGATCCAGGTGCGCGGCTGGAGCCTGATGCGCGGCTACTACAACGACCCCGAGGCGACGGCGCAGGCGTTCACGGAGGACGGCTGGCTGCGCACGGGCGACCTCGGCGAGCTGCAGCCGGGAGGGCGGCTGAAGTGGATCGGGCGCGCGAAGGACGTCTTTCGCGTGGGCGGCGAGAACGTCGCGCCCGCGGAGGTGGAGGAGGTGCTGCTCGCGCACCCCGCGGTGCTTTCGGCGCAGGTGGTGGGGG
>JBFWVE010000033.1:0-3044 GCA_050246895.1 Vicinamibacteria bacterium
GACGCGCTCGTCCTCGAGTTCCAGCGCCTCGCTGCCCGCCTCGCGCAGGCAAGGCTCATCGCGCCTGCGACCTCGACGCGCCTGATGCGGACCATCCACCGCGAGCGGCGCCTCGCCGATGAACGGCAAGGCCACCTCGCAGACCTGGTGTTCAACATCCTGGTCAGCATCGAGGACGGCACGCTGAAGGAGGGCGAGCACTTCGCCCGACTGCCCGACGAGCGCGTGGCCGTCCATCCCGAGGCGGTCGCGACGGCCCTCTACCGGGCCGAGCGCGGGCGGCTCCTCCGGCGCGAGCTGCGCGCGCTCCTCGAGCTCGGGTGGCGGCACGAACGCGACGTCGTGGTCGCGCGCTCCGAGCGGGTGCGCTTCGACCACGAGGGCGACCGCCGCCGCTGCGCCGTCCTCCACCTCCCCTCGGCGCGGAAATTCGTCGGCGGCCGCTCGAAGCCTGTCCCAGCCCGCTGAGCCGACCCGCGTTTTCTTTCCCACCGGCGCTTCCTGTCGCCGGCCAGGGAGCGCATGGCCATCAAGGATCTCGTCAGACCGGAGCTGCCGCCGCCGACACCGGCCGCAGAGCGCCCGCCCAACATCACCTGCGAGAAGTACACGCGGGGCGAGGACGGCAAGCGCTGCATCCACTTCCAGCAGGGCGGCACGTGCGCCTTGCCCGACGAGTTCGTCTGCACCGAGTGGCAGAAGCACAACGGGCCGAACAAGCGCACGCTGCCCGTCGTCGCAGCTGCGCCCGTCGTCGAGCATGCGCCGGCACCGAAGCCCGTCGCGCGCGACCTCTTCGGCAACCCGCTGCCCGAGGTCGCGCAGCCCGCGGCGAAGGCCTCGACGCCGCCTGCGCCGATGGCGCTCGGCCCGAAGCCCGACGCCGACGCGCAGCCCGCAGTCGACGTCGATCAGCTTCGCGGCTTCACCACCGAGGACATCGAGAGCTTCAAGGCGCTCGGCGTCGAGGTGCTGCTGCACTCGGAGGACTACGGCGACGTGTGGCTGGTGCCCGCCTACACGGGCCGCGAGCGCAAGGAGATCACCCCCGAGCACGCCGCGACGCTCGCCCGCGTCATGAGCGTGTTCCCGGGCTCGCACATCGTCTCGTTCGAGAAGACCGCCAAGACCAACAACCCTGAGCGCCGAGAGCGCCCCCTCGAGGAGCGCTCATGACCACCGTCGCCCCGTTCAAGAACCAGCATCTCAGCTACAGCAGGCTCTCGAGGTTCGAGACCTGCCCGCTCTCGTACCGCCTCCACTACATCGAGAAGAAGCAGGCCGAGCCAGGGCTGCCGCTCCGGTTCGGCAAGACCATCCACGCCGTCCTCGAGCGCCTCATCAAGGAGGTCGTCGACGACGAGCGCACGGGCCCGCTGTCCGAGGAGCGCGCCATCGAGCTCTACCGCGAGGCGTGGGGCGCCGAGCAGCTCACCGGCATGGACGTCTTCGCCGAAGGGCTCGCCATCCTCCGGCGCTTCATCGCCGAGCAGGGCGTCGTCGACCACCGCGACGTCCTCGCCATCGAGAAGGAGTTCCGGCTGCCGGTCGGCCCCTTCGAGGTGCTGGGCTTCATCGATCGCGTCGACTGGCTCGACGACGAGACCGTCGAGGTCATCGACTACAAGACCAACCACCAGCTCTTCACCCGCGACGAGGTCGACACCTCGCTGCAGATGAGCCTCTACGAGGTGGCGGTGCGCCGCCTCTGGCCGTGGGCGAAGAAGGTGAAGCTGACCTTCTGGATGCTGCGCCACGGCGTCCGGCAGGTGACGACGCGCACCGAGGAGCAGCTCGCCGACGCGCTCGCCTACGTCGAGACGCTCGGGAGGCAGACGGAGACCGCGACGGAGTACCCGGCGCGCCTCAACACCAACTGCTCCTACTGCGACCACCGCAAGCAGTGCCCGGCCTACGCCGAAGCGCTCAAGGGTAAGCGCGAGTTCATCGCCGAAGACCTCGCCGATCTCGAGGGCGTCGCCCGCGAGCGCGAGGAGGTCGCTCGCCTCGCGAAGGCGCTCTACGCCCGAAAAGAGGAGCTGGAGGACATCCTCAAGGCGCAGCTCAAGGAGCGCGACGAGCTGGTGCTCGGCGGCGTCCGCTACCGGATGTTCGCGACCACCAGCCTCGACTACCCGCTCGAGCCGACGCTCTCACTGCTCGCGGATGCGACGGGTCTCTCGCGCGACGAGGTGCTCGGGAAGCTCGGAGCCATCGACAAGAAGGCCCTCGACGCGCTCCTCAAGTCGCTGGACAAGAAGCTCGACAAGCCGCGCGTCTCGCTGCTGAAGGCCGAGCTCGAGGCGCACGCCGACAAGCGCATGTCGCCGCGCCTCTGGGCGAAGGAGGTGGCGTGATGCTGCTCCCGCCGCCGCTCGGTCCGGCGTCGGCAGCCGCCGCGCCCATCATCCCCCACGACGCTCCGCGCCACGCACGCCGGGCACCGAAGACGACCGTCGCCTTCGTCGACCTCGAGACCACCGGCCTCGATCCATCGCGGCACGACATCATCGAGATCGGCATCGTCCGCGTCGACGCGCGCACGTTGGAGGTGCTGGACGAGTACGAGGCGCTCGTTGCGCCCGAGCGGCTCGGAGAGGCGCAGCTCGACGCACTGGCGATCAACGGATTCACGACGGCAGCCTGGGAGCACGCGCTCCCGCTCCGCGAGGCGTTGCTCGAGGTCGCCCCGCTCCTCGAGGGCGCTCTCGTCGCCGGCCATAACGTCGGCTTCGACTGGGCCTTCCTCGAGGCTGGCTTTCGACGCGCCGGGCTCGCGCTGCCGAACGTCGACTACCACCGGCTCGACACCGCGAGCCTCGCGTGGCCGCTGGTCGTCACCGGCGAGCTGCCGTCGATGTCGCTCGATCCGCTGGCGAAGCTGCTCGGGCTCGAGCGCCCGCACCCGCACCGGGCGCTCGCCGACGCACGCTGCTCGCTCGAGGTCGCGCGCCGCCTGGTGGAGCGCATGCGCGCGGGCGGCGTCCTCACCGGGCTCCCGGCGGATGAGCGGGAGATCTGCGACGCGCTCCTCGGTCGTCTGG
>JBFWVE010000034.1:0-2721 GCA_050246895.1 Vicinamibacteria bacterium
CCCGCGTCCGGGAGTTCGTGCGCCAGCACGCGTAATTGGGGACGGACCTCAATTGCCCCGACCCGGGGCAATTGAGGTCCGTCCCCATTTGACGGTTACCAAACAGAAGGCTATTTTGTTTGGTAACTGGATCCCGCCATGCGCTACGCCGAGCTATCCCTGGGCGCGCAAACCGCCTACGCCGAGCTCCTGGAGCAGACCCAGGCGCTCGAAATGCGCCACCACCTGGGGCGGCTGAAGGGCAGCTTCCACCGCAAGAAGCTGAAAGGGCGCGACTACTGGTACTTCGCCTGGCGCGACCTCGACGGCGGCGTGCGCTTCGCCTACGTGGGTCCGGACGACGAGCGCGTACGGCGGCTGATCGAGCGCCACGCGGCCGACAAGGCCGCCTCGCTCGAGCCGCGCGCGCGCGCCGCCATCGCGCTCGGCTGCGCGGCGCTGCCCGCGCGGCACTACCGCATCGTGCGGCGACTCGCGGACTACGGCTTCTTCCGGGCCGGCGGGCTGCTCGTCGGCACCCACGCCTTCGTCGCGCTCGGCAACCTGCTCGGCGTGCGCTGGGGCGATGCGGACCGCACGCTCGACGTGGATTTCGCGCACGCCGGGCGCAACGTCTCCGTGGCCCTGCCCGCGAGCATCCGCGTGGACGTGCACGAGACCCTCGCCTCGCTCGAGATGGGCCTGCTGCCGATCTCGCAGTTCGGCGGCGAGGTGGGCGCGCGGTACCGCAATCCCCGCGACCCCGAGCTGCGGCTGGATTTCGTCACGCCCGGGCACCGCGGCGGGGCGAAGCCCGTGCAGATCCCGCACCTCAACGTCGCGCTGCAGCCGCTCAAGTTCATGGAGTACTCGCTCGAGGCGGTCACGCAGGGCGCGGTGTTCGCCGCCGAAGGGGCCACCGTCGTGAACCTCCCCGCGCCGGCGCGCTACGCGGTGCACAAGCTCATCGTGCACGGCGAGCGCCCCGCGCGCGAGCGGGCCAAGGCGGTGAAGGACCTGCACCAGGCCGCCTGCCTCGCCGAGTACTTCGCCCGCGAGCGGCCGCGCGAGCTGAACGCCGCCTGGCGCGACGCGCTCCAGCGCGGGCCGGGGTGGCGCAAGCGCGCGCGCGCGGGCAGGGCGGCGCTCCTGAAGCTCGCGCCGGAGCTCGACAAGCCGGCGCTGTGGCGGGAGTGAGGGCGCGTACGACCGCTGCGCCGCAGCACGCGTCCATGGGAGGGCCGCTTCGCGGGCTTGGCGCTAGAATTCCCCGCATTCTTGTGTCCCTCCGGGTGAGGACCATGCGCCGCGCCGTTCTGCTTGCTCTAGCCCTCGCGCTTCCGGCGTCGTTCCCTCTCGCGCAGACCGGGACCTACGGCGCGCCGCCGCCGGCCGTCGTGCAGCCGGTGCAGACGCCGACCATCACCAACACGCGCGAGGAGCCGCGGCTGCTCGAGCTGGTGCCGGCCGAGGAGCGCCAGCGCGCCGGGGCGGCGCGCGCCCCCGTCGTCGTTCCCGCGCCCGCGAAGTCCACGCCGAACGACTTCCAGGAGTTCATCCAGCGCTCGATCGGCGAGCGCCTGCCCTTGTACGGCTACGACCTCTTCGCCTCGCCCACCACCTTCGCGCCGGTGGAGAACGTGCCCGTGACGCCCGATTACCTCGTGGGCCCCGGCGACGAGCTGATGATCCGCGCCTGGGGGCAGATCGACATCGACTACCGCGCCGTGGTGGACCGTAACGGCGTGGTCTCGATCCCGCGCGTGGGCACGATCCCCGTCGCGGGGGTGAAGTACTCCGACCTCACCGCGCTCGTGAAGCAGGCGGTGGCGAAGAACTTCCGCAACTTCGAGCTGCTCGTCACCCTCGGGCAGCTGCGCTCCATCCAGGTGTTCGTGGTCGGGCGCGCCGCGCGCCCCGGCGCCTACACGGTGAGCTCGCTCTCCACCCTGGTGAACGCGGTGTTCGCGGCCGGCGGCCCCTCCACCACGGGCTCGATGCGCGCGATCCAGTTGAAGCGCGGTTCTTCCGTGGTCACCGAGTTCGACCTCTACGATCTATTGCTTCGCGGCGACAAGTCGAAGGACGCGGCGCTCCTGCCTGGCGACGTCATCTACTTCCCGCCCCAGGGGCCTTTGGCCGCCGTGGCGGGCAACGTGAAGAACCCGGCGATCTACGAGCTGAAGGGGCCTTCGTCGGTGGTGGCGCTGCTCGACTACGCCGGCGGCCTGACCACCACCGCGCAGACGAAGGAGGTCACCATCGAGCGTATCGAGTCCCGCGAGCGGCGCGTGGTGGACAAGTTCTCTTTGGACGCCGGCGGCATGGCGCGCACCGTGCGCGAGGGCGACCTCGTCTCCGTCTACCCCATCTCGCCGCGCTTCGACAACGCGGTGACGCTGCGCGGCCACGTGGCCCTGGCGCTGCGCCACCCGTACAAGGACGGCATGCGCGTCTCCGACCTGATTCCCGAGAAGGAGGCCCTGATCACGCGCGACTACTTCCACCGGCGGAACCAGGCCGTGCAGCGCGAGTCCGTGGGCACGGGCGAGCTCGCCGAGTCCGTGCGGCGCCTGTACGACGAGATCAACTGGGACTACGCGGTGGTGGAGCGTCTCAATCGCGAGGACCTCACGGCCTCCCTCATCCCGTTCAACCTGGGGAAAGTCGTGCTCGAGCGCGATCCCCAGCACAACGTGCCCCTCGAGCCCGGGGACGTGGTGACCGTGTTCTCCAAGTCCG
>JBFWVE010000035.1:0-2668 GCA_050246895.1 Vicinamibacteria bacterium
ACGTAAGCGTCCGGTGGTTCCGGGTACCGGGCAAGGGGCGGTACGCACCCCCCGACCGGCAGCGTCCATGGCGGGCGCGCCGGTCGAGGCCGAAGGAGTCAGGGCGTTCAGATCGCGGAGACTGCTTCCGCGACTTCGGCCGCTCGCCGCTTCGCCTCCCACCAGGCACGGGGCGTGAGCGCCGGGACGGGTGCGTCTGGATCGGCCGCTCGCCGCTTGATCGCGTCGTGGAGGTATTCCCACGGCTCGATCCCGAGCTCCCTGCAGCTGGCGACGAGCGTGTAGAGAGTGGCCGCGTCGTACGCGGCCTGCTCGCTGCCGGCGAACAGCCAGTTCTTCCTGCCAACCGCCACGAGGCGCAGTGCTCGCTCGACGGCGTTGTTGTCGGGCGAGAGCCGCGGGTCGTCGAGGAAGCGCCGCTGCGCGACGCGGTGGTTTCGCGCGTAGCCCACTGCCGTCGCCAGGGGCGTGCCGGGCACGAGCGCCGACGAGGCCGCGAGCTCGTCCAGCCAGGCGTCGAAGGCAGCCAGGAGCGGCTTAGTCTCCGCTTGCCGCACCCGGAGCCGCTCCTCGGGGCTGGCGTCGCGGACACGCGCTTCGATCTCGTAGACCTTCTTGTAGGTCGCGAGCGCGAAGGCTGCCTCCTTGGGGCTCGACTTCCTCGCCTCGAAGAACTTCCGCCGCGCGTGAGCGTTGCAGCCCACCTCTAGGCGCTCGCCGCTGGTGAAGAGATCGTCGAAGGCGGCAGCAGCGTCGGCCTGGACGAAGCCGTGAAAGCCCTCGAGCAGGATCAAGGGTCCACCCTCGTCGGCCTTCGCCTTCGTCTCGGTGATCGCGAAGTAGACCTCGCCGGGCCGGCCGCGATAGACCCAGATCCGCGCCTTGCGGGTGCCGTTCTTCGGCTCCTTCCGGTCGAAGACCACGAGCACGCTCGTCTCGTCGAGGCCGATCACGGCCCCTGACAGGACCTCGCGCCACACCGCGGCCGCGATCGGGCGCAGCAGCTGGGCCGTGCCGTGGACGTAGTCGGCAAGCGTGGACCTGCTGAGCGAGACGCCCTCGCGGGACAGGATCGACTCCTGGCGGTGCAGCGGGAGGTGGTCGTTGAACTTCGCGGTCACGACGGCCGCGAGCAGACCCGCCTCCGCGCGGCCGCGGTCGCTCTGGCTCTCCAGCGTGGACGCGAGCGGGGGCGGCGGGAGCGGGGCGACGACCGTCCCGTCCTGGCAGGTCGGGCAGCGGTAGCGGTGACGCACGATCTCTCGGACGAAGACCGACGCGGGCGTGTAGTCGAAGCGCTCGGTGACCTCCGGCGACCCAATCGACTTCCTCTCCCCGCCGCAGCACCCGCACTTCAGATCCGCGGGGTCGGGCGAGAGCTCGACCCGCTCGCGCCGCAGGTCCTTCGGGGGCTTTCTCCAGCCGTGACCCTTCCGCTTCTTCGCCTTCTTCTCCTGCTCCTCCTCCGCCGTCTCGCCGTCGGGAGCTTCGTCGGCGTGAGGCGGTGCCGGCAGCTCTTGCTCGGAGGCCTCCTTGGCGAACTCGAGGAGCAGCTGCGCCGGATCGACCTTCTCCGACGAGCGTCCATAGAGCTTCCTCACCAGCTCGTCGACGGCGTGCTCGAGTCTGGAGACCTTCACCTCCAGCTTCGCCTTGGCCGCGAGCGCGGCGTCCCGCTCGGCCGTGACGCGTGCGAGATCGGCGCGGAGACGATCGAGCTCTTCCTGGGGGGTCATGAGGGCTGCCATGGTAGAGCCCCTCACACGTGCGATGCCACGCCACAAAGCGCGCGCGCCGCGGGGGCGAGCCCGCGGCGGCGTGTGACGAACGACGCATGTGATGCGCTCCGGAGACGAACGGCTGGATCTGGTCAGCCCGTCGCCGGGACCGGCAGAGGCAGCTGCTGCGAGCCGGTGGGCTGGCGCCACCACGGCCGCCATGTCGCGTGGCGCAGGTCCACGCCTCCGATCAGCGCGCCGAGCTCGTCGGGCCGGAGCTCGATCGCCTTGCGGTCGTCGTCGGGCTCGGGCCAAGCGAACGTCCCGCGCGCGAGCCGCTTGGCCAGGATCCAGAAGCCGCTCCCGTCCCAGTAGAGGACCTTGATCAGGTGCCGGCGTCGGCCCAGGAACACGAACAGGTGGCCCGAGAGCGGGTCCTGGTCGAGCACCTCGCGCACGGCGCCAGCGAGGGCGTCAAACGACTTCCTCATGTCGGTCGTCCCGCGAGCCAGGTAGACCTTGATCGACGGGCCAAGGGTCAGCACGACGCCACCGCCTGGATCAACGCCGCGGCCCGTGCCTCGTCGAAGTCGGCCGGCAGGCGAATGACGCGCCCGACGCCCAGCTCGACCTCGTAGCCGCCCCGCGTCCGCTCGACGAGCTGCGGGACCGCCTCGACGACCCTCACCGGGACGAAGCTGGGCTCCGATCCGCTCTGAGCCTCGGCCTCCTTCCGCCGCAGGCGATGGCCCCAGGACGCGAAGGTGCCCGCGGGAATGCCGCGCTCCTCCGCGAACGCCCTGACCGAGAGCCCGCTGCTCTGGTGCTCGGCCAGGAGCTGACGTCGGAATTCCTCGGTTGAAGCTGTCGCTGCCATGAACGCCTCCTATAGCGCTCATGCTGCGACGGCGGGGGCTGAGGAACCTGCCCGGCACCACCGGACGCTTACG